>NZ_CP134706.1:0-5702500 GCF_038246755.1 Micromonospora sp. FIMYZ51
GTGGCCGGTACGACCGACCTTGCCGCGGTGTGGACGGCGACCACGGAAGAACTCGCCGACGAGATCATCTCCGCGCAGCAGCGAGCGTACCTGCGGCTGACCCGGCTGCGGGCCATCGTCGAGGACACCGTCCTGCTGTCGGTGCCGGACGCCTTCACCCGCGACGTGATCGAATCGCGGTTACGGCCAGCCATCACCGAGGCGCTCACCCGGCGGCTGGGCCGACCGATCCAGGTCGCGGTGACCGTCCGCGTACCGGACGACGGTCGTGCCGTGGGCACCGTCTACCGCAGCGCGCCGGAGGCAGGCCCCGGCGACCACGCGGGTGATCCGGGTGGCTTCGCGCTGGCCCCGGACGACGGCACGGGCGACGGTCGACAGCAGCTTCCGCTCATCCCCGAGCAGCCGAACTCGGGTCGCTACGACCGGCCCGCCCCCGACGGCCGGTTCGACCGGCACGCCCCCGACGCGCCACCGGTCGAGAGCGCCCCCCGCACCGGCCCGCGGGTGGCCGACGGCCAGGAGCCGCTCTTCGGCACCGCGTTCGTCGAGTCGCCCGACCCTTCGGGCGAGGCCCGCCAGCCCGCTGACCGACTCGCCTTCACCGACCGCAACGCTGGCCGCCTCGACCAGCCGGAGACCGCGGCGCGCGGCTTCGCGGCCCGGTTCGGCGAGGAACCACCAGGTGTCTCCCCCCGGGACCGACACGTCATCCGGCCGGTGCCGACCGATGGCGGCACCGACAGTGGGCCCGGTCGCAGTGGCGCGGATCACCGGCCACGGGACGACCGGCGACTGCCCACGGGTGCGGACAGCGGCGGTAACCGGCTCAACCCGAAGTACATGTTCGAGACGTTCGTCATCGGCTCGTCAAACCGGTTCGCGCACGCCGCCTCGGTGGCGGTGGCCGAGTCGCCGGCAAAGGCGTACAACCCACTGTTCATCTACGGCAGCTCCGGGCTGGGCAAGACGCACCTGCTGCACGCCATCGGCCACTACGCCACCACCCTGGGCAACGCCCGCTCGGTCCGATACGTCTCGACCGAGGAGTTCACCAACGACTTCATCAACTCGCTGCGCGACGACAAGACCAGCGCGTTCCAGCGCCGCTACCGCGACGTCGACATCCTGCTGATCGACGACATCCAGTTCCTGGAGAACCGCGAGCGGACCCAGGAGGAGTTCTTCCACACCTTCAACACGCTGCACAACGCCAACAAGCAGATCGTGATCACCTCCGACCGGTCGCCGAAGCAGCTGGCCACCCTGGAGGACCGGTTACGGACCCGGTTCGAGTGGGGCCTGCTCGCCGACATCCAGCCGCCGGACCTGGAGACCCGGATCGCGATCCTGCAAAAGAAGGCCGCCCAGGAACGGCTCTTCGCCCCGCCGGACGTGCTGGAGTTCATCGCCTCCCGGGTGTCGAACTCGATCCGGGAACTTGAGGGGGCGCTGATCCGGGTCACCGCCTTCGCCAGCCTGACCCGGTCGAACGTGGAGCTGTCGCTGGCCGAGGAGGTGCTGCGGGACTTCATCCCGGACGGCGCCGGCCCGGAGATCAACGCCGACCAGATTATGGTCGCCACCGCCGACTATTTCGGGGTGAGCCTGGAGGACCTGCGCGGGCACTCACGCTCCCGGGTGCTGGTCAACGCCCGCCAGGTGGCCATGTATCTGTGTCGTGAGCTGACCGACCTGTCGCTGCCCCGGATCGGCCAGGCGTTCGGCGGCCGGGACCACACCACCGTGATGCACGCCGACCGCAAGATCCGCCAGCAGATGGCCGAGCGCCGGTCGCTCTACAACCAGATCGCCGAGCTGACCAACCGGATCAAGCAGAACACCTGAGCGACGGTTCGAGGTCGCGGCGTCCGACGCGCCGCGCTGAACCAGTCGACCCGTACGCCACCCGAGACAGCCCGACCGGTGATCCGGCCGGGCTTCTTCGTGCCCGGCGGTTGACCCTCGACGAGGTGTAGGCCACACCATCGAAGGCGTGTCCACCGCGGCTGACGATCGTTGTCCACAGCTCGTTATCCACCGTCGGTGGATAACCACTAAGCGTCAACATCGAGTTATCCACAGGTTGTGGATAAACCCTGGGGACAACCTTGTGGATGCCTGGGGACGGCTGGGGACAGTCGCTCGCGTTGTCCACCGATCGCCGTCCACCTGTGGGCAACCTGTTGAAGGTTCTGGGGATTACCGGCCCCTCGGGCCGCCGGCCAATCCACAGGGTTGGGGAGAAAGTAGGTGGATAACCGGTGGATAACCGGTGGACGACGGTGGACAACCTGGGGCCCGAGGGCCGCCTGTGGACCGCGAGCGAAGTTGTACCCCTGGTTCTCCACAGCAAAACCACCTGTGGGTAACCGGTCTGACCTGCACCGATGCGAGTTCTCCACAGTTTGCACAGGTGCGACGAAGACGATGGGTTATCTCTTCTAAAAGAACGAAAAACCAATCATCACCGTTGGACTTGCTGTGGATCGTCTCGGTACTGCCGCAGATACCCGTCAGCACCGACAGGATCCATGGGGTCGGGCACACAGCCGATACCCTCGCGCCCTAAGGTGCGAGGGGTACCCGCACACCAGGCGGGTCGGTGGGCAGCGTCCGGCATGAGAGAGTTGACGACGTCGACGTCGACGCGGAGGCATTGATGAAGTTCCGAGTGGAGCGCGACGCGCTCGCCGAGGCCGTGGCCTGGACCGCAAAGAGTCTGCCCAACCGGCCGTCGGTGCCGGTGCTGGCCGGGGTGATGCTCCGCGTCACCGACGGCAGCCTGCAGGTTTCCGGCTTTGACTACGAGGTCTCCAGCCAGGTGACCGTGGAGGTGCAGGGCGACGCCGACGGCGCCGCGCTGGTCTCCGGGCGGCTGCTCGCCGAGATCACCAAGGCACTGCCGGCCAAGCCGGTCGACATCGCCGCAGTCGGGGCACACCTCGAACTGGTCTGCGGCAGCGCCCGGTTCACCCTGCCCACCATGCCGGTGGAGGACTATCCGACCCTGCCCGAGATGCCGGAGAGCGCCGGCACCGTGGACGCCGCCGCCTTCGCCTCGGCCGTCGCCCAGGTCGCCGTCGCCGCCAGCCGGGACGAGACGCTGCCGATGATGACCGGCGTCCGGATCGAACTCTCCGGTGGCACCCTGGCCATGCTCGCCACCGACCGCTACCGGCTGGCGCTGCGCGAGATGGAGTGGCAGCCGGACGACCCGGAGATCAGCATCAACGCCCTGGTGCCGGCCCGTACGCTCAACGACACCGCGAAGACCCTCGGCCCGCTCGGCGGCCAGGTCACCCTCGCCCTCTCCCAGGGAGCGGCCGGCGAAGGCATGATCGGGTTCTCCGGTGGCACCCGGCGGACCACCAGCCGCCTGCTCGACGGCGCCAACTACCCGCCCGTGCGGTCCCTCTTCCCGGCCAGCCACAACGCCGAGGCCCGGGTGCCGGTCAGCACCCTCATCGAGGTCGTCAAGCGGGTCGCCCTGGTCGCCGAGCGGACCACCCCGGTGCTGCTCAGCTTCAGCGCCGACGGGCTGGTCGTCGAAGCCGGCGGCACCGAGGAGGCACGGGCCAGCGAGGCCATGGAGGCCACCTTCACCGGCGAGCCGCTCACCATCGGCTTCAACCCGCAGTACCTCATCGACGGGCTGGCCAACCTCGGGGCCCAGTTCGCCGTCCTGCACTTCGTCGATGCCTTCAAGCCTGCGGTGATTTCGCCGGCCGGCGAGGATGGCGAGCCGATCAGTGGGTACCGCTACCTCATCATGCCGATCCGCGTATCCCGCTGACCGGCTGCGCACATCCGCACCACGAAAGGTAACCACGAGATGCAGCTCGGCCTGATTGGCCTCGGCCGAATGGGCGGCAACATGCGCGAGCGACTGCGCGCTGCCGGCCACGAGGTGGTGGGCCTGGACCACGACCTGGCACGCAGCGACGTCGCGAGCGTGGCGGAACTGGCCGAGAAGCTGGACGCACCCCGGGCGGTCTGGGTGATGGTGCCCGCCGCCGTCACCGACGCCACCATCGACGAGGTGGCCGAGGTCCTGACCGAGGGCGACATCATCATCGACGGCGGCAACTCGCGGTTCAGCGACGACGCGCCCCGTGCGCAGCGGCTCAACGAGCGGGGCATCGGTTACCTCGACGTGGGGGTGTCCGGCGGGGTGTGGGGCCAGCAGAACGGCTACGGCCTGATGGTCGGCGGCGCCCAGGAGCACGTCGAGCGGCTCATGCCGATCTTCGACTCGCTCAAGCCCGAGGGCGAGTACGGCTTCGTGCACGCCGGTCCGGTCGGTGCCGGCCACTACGCCAAGATGGTGCACAACGGCATCGAGTACGGCCTGATGCACGCGTACGCCGAGGGCTACGAGCTGATGACCGCCTCCGAACTGGTGACAAACGTGCCCGGCGTGATCAAGTCCTGGCGGGAAGGCACCGTGGTCCGCTCCTGGCTGCTGGACCTGCTGGACCGGGCGCTCGAAGAGGACCCGGAGCTGACCCAGCTGAGCGACTACACCGAGGACACCGGCGAGGGCCGCTGGACGGTGGACGAAGCGATCCGCCTCGCCGTGCCGCTGAACGTCATCACCGCCTCGCTGTTCGCCCGGTTCGCGTCCCGACAGGACGAGTCGCCAGCCCTCAAGGCCGTCTCCGCGCTGCGTCAGCAGTTCGGCGGGCACGCCGTCCGCAAGCGCTGACCGGCACCCGACCCGTGTACGTCCGCCGGCTCGAACTTGTCGACTTCCGCTCCTACCAGCGGGTCGGCGTCGACCTCGAACCGGGGCCGAACGTGCTGATCGGTGCCAACGGTGTCGGCAAGACCAACCTCGTCGAGGCGCTGGGCTACGTGGCGACCCTGGACTCGCACCGGGTCGCCACCGACGCGCCGCTGGTCCGGATGGGTGCCGCCGCCGCGGTGATCCGGTGCGCGGTGGTGCACGAGGGCCGGGAACTGCTGGTCGAGCTGGAGATCGTCCCGGGCAAGGCCAACCGGGCCCGAATCGGTCGATCCCCGGCCCGCCGGGCCCGTGACGTGCTCGGCGCGCTGCGGCTGGTGCTGTTCGCCCCGGAAGATCTCGAACTGGTCCGGGGTGATCCGGCCGAACGCCGCCGCTACCTCGACGACCTACTGGTGCTGCGCCAGCCCCGGTACGCGGGCGTGCGAGCCGACTACGACCGGGTGGTCCGGCAACGCAACGCCCTGCTGCGCACCGCGTACCTGGCCCGCAAGACCGGCGGGACCCGCGGCGGTGACCTGTCGACCCTGGCCGTCTGGGACGCCCACCTGGCCCGACACGGCGCCGAACTGCTCGCCGGCCGGCTGGAACTGGTCGCCGCGCTGACCCCGCACGTGGCCAAGGCGTACGACGCGGTCGCCGCCGGGCGCGGCGCGGCAGGCATCGCCTACCGGCCGTCGGTGGCGCTGGTCGAGCCCACCACCGACCGGCCGGCCCTGGCCGAGCTGCTCGCCGCGGCGCTTGCGGAATCCCGCACCGCAGAGATCGAGCGGGGCACCACCCTGGTCGGACCGCACCGCGACGACCTCACCCTCACCCTCGGCCCGCTGCCCGCCAAGGGGTACGCCAGCCACGGCGAGTCGTGGTCGTACGCGCTCGCTCTCCGGCTGGCCGGCTACGACCTGCTGCGCAGCGACGGAATCGAACCGGTGCTGGTCCTCGATGACGTCTTCGCCGAACTGGACACCGGGCGGCGGGACCGGCTGGCCGAGTTGGTCGGCGGCGCGAGTCAACTGGTGGTGACCTGTGCGGTCGCCGATGATGTGCCGGCCGCCCTGCGGGGCGCCCGCTACGAGGTGACCGAGGGAGCGGTGCGTCGTGTCGGATGAGCCGCAGCGCGACGCCGACCCGGCCGGGCAGCCGGGGCGCGCCGCCTCGGGCCGCAGCCGGGGTGCGCGTACCAACGAGGGTGCGGCCGGGGACGGCGGCGCCGCACCGACCGACGGTGCCGGCGAAACCTCGGAGGTGTCCGGGCCGCAGCTGGCCCGAGCGGTGCTGGATGCGGCCAAGGCCCGGCGCGAGGCGGCCGGACGGACCCGGCGGCGCGGCACCACCGGTGCCGGCGGCGGCGAGCGGCGGCTACGCGGCTACTCGGGCCCGGGACCGGACCCACGCGATCCGCAGCTGCTCGGCGCGGTGCTGGACCGACTGGTGAAGGCGCGTGGCTGGCAGCAGCCGGCCGCCGAGGCGACCGTCTTCGGCGCCTGGGAACGGGTCGTCGGCCCCGAGGTGGCCCAGCACAGCCGGCCGGTGAAGCTGGAGAACGGCGAACTGACAGTGGAAGCCCGTTCCACCGCCTGGGCGACCCAACTGCGGCTGCTGGCCGGTTCGCTGTTGCAGCAGATCGGTCGGGAGGTCGGCCACAACGTGGTCCGGAAGCTGCACATCCACGGGCCGGCCGCGCCGTCCTGGTCGCGTGGACCACGACGGGTACGCGGTCGCGGCCCCCGCGACACCTACGGCTGACCCGCCCGCAGGTGCCCAGCCGTCCCGGACCTCGCCTGGGTTAGGACTGAGCTGCCCGGCGAGGTGCCGCCGAATCGGCGTAGACGGCGAACCCACGTTCCGCGCAGCGCCGGTAGAACGCCGCCACCACGCTCAGCTCCGCGCAGGTGAAGGTCCACTGCGGCGCGGCGCCGCTGTCGTCCCGCAGGGCGTCCAGCCGGCTGTCCAGCCAGCGCAGTTGCTGCTCGGCGAGACGGCCGTCGGCGAGCAACGAACGCAGCACCGTACCGACCGACTCGAAGGTGACCGCCTCACCGTGCGGCCGGTGCGCCGCGACGAACCGCTCGATGCCGCCGGCGATCCAGGAGCACCCGTCGGGGTCGATGACCGGATCCTCGTCCTCGGCCGCGGCCTCAGTGGCGTAGAGCACACCGTCCAGGCCGAGGATGAGATCCACCACCTCCGTGTACGCGGTCGCCCGGACGGTGCCTGTCTTCGCGATCAGCTCGGCGAGTGCGGCGGTCGGTGCCGAGATGCCCGGCACGTCGACGATGTCGCCGAAGTCGACGAACTCGGCCGGTGCGACCGGGTCGTAGAAGCGGCCGGTACGCGGCCACTGGACCGCGACGTTGTCCAGCCCCACTGGTGTCACCTCTCAACGAGCCACGGGTCGAGTCAATCGGGTCGATCGTCCGGTTCCGGCCGTGAAAGATCAAGGCTGGCCCGCCAGCCCGACCGTCGGGGAACGCCCGACGTGCACGGTACCGGCCGTGGCGACCGATTTGCCGACCGGCCGGATCGGGATGGCCATCACGCGGCAGATCCGACGAACATGCCGTGGCGTGTAGGGGGAGTCGCGGACAGCGCAGTTCGGGCCGCTACGTCAATCTGAGCCGCCGCGAAGGGGTGCCGACTGGTGGTTCTATCGCCCGCGCACAGTAAGATTGGGGTGAGACGAAGACCCGGTGCGGAGCGATGGGTCACGGGCCGCTAGCGGACCCGCGAACACTGTCCGACTCGGGTCGAGCCGATCGCGATCCGCGGGCATCCGCGGCGACCGGCGCGTTCGACCCGTACCCCGGAATTGTCCCCGGTGCCGGTCCGCGTGCCGACGCTGCGTCCCGCCGAACCCGCGCCCGACGTGCCTGACGGCGCCGACGGCGCGAGAAAGTGGCCGAGCGTGGCAGCGCAGGACAATCAGCAGTACGGCGCCGAGTCGATCACCGTTCTCGAGGGGTTGGAGGCGGTCCGCAAGCGGCCCGGTATGTACATCGGGTCGACCGGCGAGCGCGGCCTGCACCACCTGGTGTGGGAGGTCGTGGACAACGCGGTCGACGAGGCGCTGGCCGGCCACTGCGACACCATCGACGTGGTGCTGCTCGCCGACGGCGGGGTCCGGGTCACCGACAACGGCCGGGGCTTCCCGGTCGACCTGCACCCGAAGCTCAAGAAGCCGGGCGTCGAGGTGGCACTGACCGTGCTGCACGCGGGCGGCAAGTTCGACGGCAAGGCGTACGCCGTCTCCGGCGGTCTGCACGGCGTCGGTGTCTCCGTGGTGAACGCCCTCTCCACGAAGATGGCGGTGGAGATCCACAAGGACGGCTTCGTCTGGCGGCAGCAGTACCACCACTCCAAGCCGACCGAGCTGGAGAAGGGCGAGCCGACCGACCGGACCGGCTCCGCGGTCGCCTTCTGGCCCGACCCGGACGTCTTCGAGACCGTCGACTTCGACTTCCAGACCATCTACCGGCGCCTCCAGGAGATGGCCTTCCTCACCCGCGGCCTCACCATCCACCTGCTCGACGAGCGGGTCGCGGAGGGTGAGGAGGGCAAGATCCGCGAGGTCACCTTCAAGTACGACGGCGGTATCGCCGACTTCGTCCGGCATCTCAACGCCTCGAAGAGCCCGATCCACAAGACGGTGATCGAGTTCGGTGCCGAGGAAGAGGGCATGTCGCTCGAGATCGCCATGCAGTGGAACGAGTCGTACGGCGAGTCGGTCTACACCTTCGCCAACAACATCAACACGCACGAGGGCGGCACCCACGAGGAAGGCTTCCGCGCTGCGCTGACCAGCGTGGTCAACCGCTACGGTGCGGAGAAGAAGCTGCTCAAGAGCGACGAGAAGCTCTCCGGCGAGGACATCCGCGAGGGGCTCGCCGCGATCATCTCGGTCAAGCTGACGAACCCGCAGTTCGAGGGTCAGACCAAGACCAAGCTCGGCAACACCCCGGTGAAGAGCTTCGTCCAGCGGGTCTGCAACGACCGGTTGGTCGACTGGCTGGACCGCAACCCCGCCGAAGCAAAGATCATTATCACCAAGGCGTCCCAGGCCGCCCGGGCCCGGATCGCCGCCCAGCAGGCCCGCAAGCTGGCCCGACGCAAGTCGCTGCTGGAATCCGGCTCGATGCCGGGCAAGCTGGCCGACTGCCAGTCCACCGACCCGCGCGAGTCCGAGGTCTTCATCGTCGAGGGCGACTCGGCCGGCGGCTCGGCCAAGCAGGGGCGCGACCCGCGTACCCAGGCGATCCTGCCGATCCGCGGCAAGATCCTGAACGTGGAGAAGGCCCGAATCGACCGGGTGCTCAAGAACAACGAGGTGCAGGCGCTGATCACCGCGCTCGGCACCGGCATCCACGACGACTTCGACATCGAGAAGCTGCGTTACCACAAGATCGTGCTGATGGCCGACGCCGACGTCGACGGCCAGCACATCCAGACGCTGCTGCTCACCCTGCTGTTCCGCTTCATGCGCCCGCTTGTCGAGCTGGGGCACGTCTACCTGGCAGCCCCGCCGCTCTACAAGATCAAGTGGAACCGGAAGGGCGACGACGCGCAGTACGCGTACTCCGACCGGGAGCGCGACGGGCTGATTGCGCTGCGCCAGCAGAAGAAGCCGAACGCCAAGCCGGACGACATCCAGCGGTTCAAGGGCCTCGGCGAGATGAACTACCCGGAGCTGTGGGAGACCACGATGAACCCGGCCACCCGGACGCTGCGTCAGGTCACCCTGGACGACGCGGCCACCGCCGACGAGCTGTTCAGCGTACTGATGGGCGAGGACGTCGAGGCGCGGCGCTCGTTCATTCAGCGCAACGCCAAGGACGTGCGCTTCCTGGACATCTGACGGCCCGGCGGCCGGGCCGGACATGCACCGGTCCGGCCGCCGATCCACAGAGTTATCCACAGCTTGGTCGCTATCCACAGCGGTTATCCACAAGCGCGAAAACGACTCACACTCTGATAAGGGTTAACAGTGACCGAATCCCCCGAGTCCACACCTAACGAGCCCGAGGTCCCCGAGGCGCAGGCCGCCGTCGTCTCGCACGACCGGATCGAGCCGGTCGGGCTCGAGGTGGAGATGCAGCGCTCCTACCTCGACTACGCGATGAGCGTCATCGTCGGGCGGGCGCTGCCGGACGTCCGGGACGGGCTCAAGCCGGTCCACCGCAAGATCCTGTACGCCATGTTCGACTCCGGCTACCGGCCGGACCGCGGCTACGTGAAGTGCTCCCGGGTCGTCGGCGACGTGATGGGCCAGTTCCACCCGCACGGCGACTCGGCCATCTACGACGCGCTGGTCCGGATGGCCCAGCAGTGGTCGCTGCGCTACCCCCTGGTCGACGGCAACGGCAACTTCGGCTCGCCAGGTAATGATCCAGCTGCCGCCATGCGCTACACCGAGTGCAAGCTCGACCCGCTGGCGATGGAGATGCTGCGGGACATCGACGAGGACACCGTCGACCTTCAGGACAACTACGACGGCCGGGCCAAGGAGCCCACCATCCTGCCGTCGCGGATTCCGAACCTGCTGATCAACGGTTCCGAGGGCATCGCGGTCGGCATGGCCACCAAGATCCCGCCGCACAACCTGCGGGAGATCGGCGCGGCGGTGCAGTGGTGCCTGGAGCACCCGGAGGCCGACGAGGCCACCACGCTCGAGGCGCTGCTGGAGATCGTCAAGGGGCCGGACTTCCCGACCCACGGTCTGATCGTGGGCCACTCGGGCATCCAGGACGCGTACCGCACGGGTCGCGGTTCGATCCGGATGCGCGCGGTGGTGGAGGTCGAGGAGGACAAGCGGGGTCGGCCGGCGCTTGTGGTCAGCGAGCTGCCGTATCAGGTCAACCCGGACAACCTGGCCGAGCGGATCGCCGAGCTGATCAAGGAGGGCAAGCTCGCCGGCATCGCCGACATCCGGGACGAGTCCTCCGGGCGTACGGGCATGCGGATCGTGCTGGTGCTCAAGCGCGACGCGGTCGCGAAGGTGGTGCTGAACAACCTCTACAAGCACACCCAGCTCCAGGAGACCTTCGGCGCGAACATGCTGGCCCTGGTGGACGGGGTGCCGCGCACGCTGAACCTGGCGCAGTTCATCCGGTACTACGTCGAGCACCAGATCGAGGTGATCCGGCGGCGGACGGCGTTCCGGCTGCGCAAGGCGGAGGAGCGGGCGCACATCCTGCGCGGTCTGTCCAAGGCGCTGGACGCGCTGGACGAGGTGATCGCGCTGATCCGGCGCTCGCCCACGGTCGAGGACGCCCGGCAGGGCCTGATCCAACTGCTGGAGATCGACGAGATCCAGGCGACCGCGATCCTGGACATGCAGCTGCGCCGGCTCGCCGCGCTGGAGCGGCAGCGGATCCTCGACGATCTGGCCAAGTTGGAGCTGGAGATCGCCGACCTCAAGGACATTCTTGCCAAGCCGGAGCGGCAGCGGAGGA
Organism: Micromonospora sp. FIMYZ51; assembly: GCF_038246755.1. NCBI lineage: Bacteria > Bacillati > Actinomycetota > Actinomycetes > Micromonosporales > Micromonosporaceae > Micromonospora > Micromonospora sp. FIMYZ51. The sequence goes on from NZ_CP134706.1 coordinate 11,197, forward strand.
TCGTCTCGGAGGAGCTGGGTGAGATCGTCGCGAAGTGGGGCGACGATCGACGTACTAAGATCGTCCCGTTCGACGGCGAGGTCTCGATGGAGGACCTCATCGCGCGGGAGGACGTGGTGGTCACGATCACCCGCACGGGGTACGCGAAGCGCACGAAGGTCGACCTCTATCGTTCGCAGCGGCGTGGTGGCAAGGGCGTCAGTGGCGCCTCGCTGCGTCAGGACGACATCGTCAGCCACTTCTTCGTCTGCTCAACGCACGACTGGATCCTGTTCTTCACCAACAAGGGGCGGGTGTACCGGGCCAAGGCGTACGAGCTTCCGGAGGCCAGTAGGGTGGCCAAGGGTCAGCACGTGGCCAACCTGCTCGCCTTCCAGCCGGACGAGCAGATCGCACAGATCATCGAAATTCCGAACTACCAGGTGGCGCCATACCTGGTCCTGGCGACGAAGAACGGCCTGGTGAAGAAGACGCGGCTTGAGGAGTTCGACTCCAACCGTTCCGGCGGCATCATCGCGATCAACCTGCGCGATGAGGACGAGCTGGTCGGTGCTGCGCTCGTCGGCCCGACGGACGACCTGCTGCTGGTCTCCAAGAACGCCCAGGCGATCCGGTTCAACGCCACCGACGAGGCGCTGCGGCCGATGGGCCGGGCGACCTCGGGCGTGATCGGGATGCGGTTCAGCGACGAGGACGAGTTGCTGGCCATGGAGGTCGTCCGGGAGGGCCTGGACGTGCTGGTGGCCACGAACGGGGGATACGCGAAACGTACCCCGATCGAGGAATACCCGGTCCAGGGCCGGGGAGGTAAAGGTGTGCTGACTGCGAAGATCACCGAACGACGCGGTGGTCTGGTTGGCGCGGTCGTGATCGACCCGGACGACGAGCTGTTTGCTATCACCAGCAACGGTGGTGTCATCCGGACTCCGGTGAAGCCTGTACGCCGTACGCGTGACCGGAACACAATGGGGGTCAAGCTGATGGACCTTCCGGACGGCGTGACTATCGTGGCGATTGCTCGCAATGCCGACGAGCCTGACGAACAGGACTAGTTGAATGACGGAGACACAGGCGAAGTCGGGGAACGCGGGAACCTCGGCCAACCCGGTCGACGAGGAGGCCGCGAAGAGCGGCTCGCCAGCGACCGGCCGCGCGGCCGTGGGCCGGGCCACGGTCCCCGCCGACGCGCCTGCCCCGAAATTCACCCGGGCCCCGGGCATGGCACCGCCGCCCGACAAGCCCTCCGACGACGAGGAGGCCGCCTCCGGGGAGGAGAGCGCCACCGAGTCCGCCAGTTCGGGGGGTGCCACCGCGACACCGGCGACCGCCACCGCCGGCACGCCATCGACCCCCTCGCCGATCGGTGCCCGCCCGGGTCCGTCCTCGTCGGGTGCCACGGGTGTCCTGCCCAAGATCGGCAGCGGTACGACCGGCACTCAGCCGCGGGTTACCGGGGCGGCAGCCACCGGTGCCGGGGCGAAGCCGGATGCCACCCGCTCGTTCGGGACGGGTCGCCCGGCCAACGGCGGGGGCCTTCCGCCGGGCGTCAGTTCGGCCGCCGTCGGGGCCGCGCGGGTGGGTGACGCGGTACGCGCTGCGCGTACCTCGGTCAGCTCGGCCGCCTCACGCGGACCGCGCCGGGCCCGGCTGAACCTCAAGCGGATCGACCCCTGGTCGGTGATGAAGTTCGCGTTCGCCGTGTCGATCGTGCTGTTCATCGTCATCGTCGTCGCGACCTCGGTGCTGTACCTGGCGCTGGACGCGATGGGTGTGTTCACAAGCGTCAACGACAGCCTGGGTGACCTGGTCAACGCGAGCGGTGGACAGGGCACCAGCGGCTTCCAGATCACCGCGAAGGGCGTGATCTTCAGTTCGGCGCTGATCGGTCTGGTCAACGTCGTACTGTTCACCGCGCTGGCCACCCTCGGTGCGTTCGTCTACAACGTCTGCGCCGATCTGGTGGGCGGCATCGAGCTGACCCTCGCCGAGCGCGACTGAGCCTGCTCGACACCCGGACGCCGGGCCGACCGCATCCCGCGGTTGCCCGGCGTCCGCGTCGTTGCGGGAGCCGATATCGGTGGGCCGGGAACCGGCCTCTCGGGTAGGTTCGATGGCGACGGTGCTGGGCAATTGACCGCCCGGACCCCCGATTTGGGGGCTGCTGGGCGGATGGGTTAACCTTGCTCGTCGCTACGCGGGGCTATAGCTCAGTCGGTTAGAGCGCAGAGCTGATAACTCTGAGGTCGCTGGTTCGATTCCAGCTAGCCCCACCGCACATGATCTGACGGCACGCCGAGCGTGAGGGGTAGCCCCGATGTTCAAGAAGCTGCTGATCCTGGCCAGCGTCGTCGGCGTGGCCGCCGTGGTGGCCAAGAAGATCAAGGAAGCGAACGACGAGCGCGCTCTCTGGCACGAGGCGACCACCTCGCCGGACCTTCGCTGATCACCGGCGGCATCGGCCGCCTGCGGGGCCCTAGCTCAACTGGCAGAGCACTGCCTTTGCAAGGCAGGGGTTAGGGGTTCGAGTCCCCTGGGCTCCACCAGCACTTTCCTTGGTTGATCTCGGTCCGAGTACAGCCATCCGTACAGCCAAGCCGTTCACGCTGTCCCCTTCTCGCCGAGAAGCCGGTCGATGGCGGAGGTAGCTTGGCGGGCACGCGCGGGCAGGACGTGGCCGTAGGTGTCGGCCGTCATCCGGATCGTGGAATGCCCGAGCAGTTCCATCACCGTGCGCAACTCCTCGCCCTGGTCGAGCAGGAACGTGGCGAAGGCGTGCCGAAGGTCGTGCAGGTGCAACCAGTCCAGTCCGGCCGTAGCGCGGAGCTGCTCGAAGCGTCGGTTGACGTTCCGCGGTTCCATCGGCGTGCCGATCGTGCTCGCGAAGACCAGACCGTGATCCGACCACACCTCGCCAGCCGCGAGCCGTTCCTTGGCCTGACGTATCCGCTGTGACTCCAACGCCCGTACCGCCAGGGAGGACAGCGGCAGCGGGCGGGTTGACCGGTGCGTCTTCGGCGGGACGAACTCCAAGCCACGGTCGGTGCGCTGGAGCGTCTGCCGCACAAACAACGCCTTGCCCGGCAGGTCGACATCCGACCAGCGCAGGCCCAGCAGCTCAGCCCGGCGTAGCCCGGTCACCAGCGCCAGCACGAACAGCGATTCCAACCGGTCACCAGTCAGCACCGACAGCAGCGTCTTGGCTTCCTCCGGCGTCAGCGCACGCCGCTCGGTGCGACCGAGGGCCGGCGGCTTGGCCGCTTTGGCGACGTTGCGCGGCACCAGATCCATCCGCTCAGCGTCGGCTAGGGCGACGCGCAGCACCGCGTGAACCTTGATGATGCTGGCCGGAGCCAGCTTGCCCCGAAGCCCGGTCAGGAACCGCTGCACATCCCGAGGCGTCAGCCGATCGAGCTTCACCCGGCCGAGCCCCGGAACGAGGTGCTTCGTCACGGCCAGGCGGTAACGGACCAGGGTTGAGGGACGAGTGCCGTCATGCGCTTTCACATCGCGCAGCCACTCGGTCAACCAGGCTTCCACGGTCCGGGGCGGCGCGGTGAGGTCGACGCCGAGCTGTAGTTGCCGCCGCAGCTCGTCGCGCTTCCGGACCGCCTCAGCCTCGCTCTTGGCGTAGACGTACTTCCGCTTCCGCTTCCCAGCGACCCAGCCGAGGTCGATTACCGCAGCCCAGACGCCCGGCCGCTGCTCGTAGACCGAGCCTTCCCCGTGGGATCGACGCCGCTTCCCGCTCACGCCGCGAACTCCTCACCAGCCGACAGAAACTCATCAATGGCTGCCAGCGGAATCAGCCGAGCGCGACCCGCCTTGACCGACCGGAGCTGACCGGAGCGCATCAGGACGTACACGGTGTCGCGGCAGATGCCGAGCAGGGTGGCGGCTTCGGCCGGGCGGACGCTCCTGGGTGCGACCGAGCGAGGGTGGTTGAGGGTGGTCATCACGCACGTCCTTCCTGATCGACGGAGCCGGGAACGGTCAGCGGCGAAGCGCCCTGGGCAGCCTTGTCGCGTGCCGCGAGTAGGGCGGCCTTCCACTGCGCCCGTTGGGACAGAGCGCGCAGCAGCCGGTGTTGCAGGGGTGGTACGTCGGCGTCATCGGGTCGGGCGAGTTCCCAGGCGTAGGCGGGTGCGGCGTCCTGGTCGACGGGCTCAGCATCGGTGGCGCCGGTGGTGACGCCGAGGAGGTTGCGGACCCAGGCCCGTGCGTCGGCCCGGTGGTCGGCGAGGGTCTTCCCGGACCAGTCGCGGGAGACGAGGATGCGTCGCCCGCCGATGCCGAGGGTCGCTCGTTGGTGCACCTTGCCCTTACACCGGCCTGCTTGGAGTCGGCCGTGGGCTTTCTTCGGTTGGATGCCGTAGAGCAGCCAGTTGGCGCACCGCTCGTTGCAGGGGGTGATCCGTAGTTCCTGCCAGAGCCGGTCGAGGTGATCCCGCTGCCGGTCCGTCTCGGTCTTGTGGCAGTCGGCCGCCGACTTGGTGATGTACTTCGTGATGTAGCCGATGGTCCGCTGGGCGTGGACGGTGCCGGGGGTGACGCCTTCGGCGTGGATCTGGGTGCCGAAGCGGACGACGTGCGCGGGATGGGCGTCGGGGTCGGTGTCGATGAGGTCCAGGGCGTCAGCCCACGACGGCAACGCTTCCCCGGTGTCGGGGTCGACCCACGCTGTCTGGTCGTTGTCCCAGACAGGTGGCCGGTCGAGGGTGTACCGCGGTTGGTCGGCCGGTGGCCACCAGACTTGGTGGTAGGTGGCGGCGGCGACCTGACGCAGCACCGCACGCGGGATGGTTCCCCGGATGGCGAAGTGCGCGTGCGGGGCGAGACGGCGTTGGGGCTCGACGCATCCGGCGTACTGGACGTTCCAGCCCACACACCGGCGGAGGTTCTGCCAGAACCGGTCGAGGAGTCGGGCGAAGTGCACCGCATCCCACGCCGCCCGCCGGTAGTCATAGCTGGCCGGGTCGACCGGTGTGCCGTCAGGGAGGACCCGGCCGTAGGAGCCGAGCGTCAGCGACAGCCACATGGACGGGCGATGCTGGGTGCCGTCCGGGGCGACGTAGACACGGCCGAGGGTGCGGGGTTCGACTTTCTTTCGGGGCAGGTCCGGCGCGTCCTGACGACGCCGAGTCGACCGAGTGCGCCGGGCGCCGGTGTCGTCTTCGTCGTGGCCGGGGGCGATCTGCCCGCGCATACCTTTCGCAGCCGTGGCCGCTTCGACTTCCGCAATGGCCTGGTCAATGGCGGGGATCTGGTCGAACTGGCCGGAGCGTTGGGCTTCCTCGCGGGCGAACTCCAGGTGAGCGCGGAGCATGACGAGTTCGCGTTGCGCCTCGGTGGCGGGGTTGGGGCCGGTGGGGTTGGGTTCGTCGGCGCGGTGCCAGCCTTCTCGGATCTGGGTCTGCCGCAGACGGCGGGCACGTTTGGCGCACGGCTGGCACTTGTCTTCCCTGGTGCTGCCGCAGGGCAGGTCGATGACTTCGGTCAGACCGGTGTGCAAGTCGGTGCGGCGCAGGGTGACCGGGCGCAGGCACACGCCGTACTCGGCGGCCATCTCGGTAAGCACCTGTCGGGACATGGGCAGGGCGAGGCGGGCGGCACGGGAGCCAGCCGCCGGCGCGACGGTGTCGGGTAGGTCGGTTGAGGGTGGGGTGTCGGGGGTGAGGCCGGGCAGGGTCGGGGCGGTCAACGGGTCACCTCCGGAAGGTCGAACAGGGTGGGTTGGTCACCGATCGGTGTGGTGCGAGGCGGGCCGATGTGGGAGGCCCAGCGGGTAGCGGCAGGGTGGTGACGGGTGCAGGTGGTTTCGGCGCGGTAGTGGCCGGTGCCGGGGTGGCCTGCTTCGATCAGGGCGATGGCTGGCCCACCGCAGCGGGCGCAGTAGGTGGGCCAGCCGGTCACGGGGGTCAGTGCTTGCAGCCGGAGCAGTGCAGCCCGAAGCAGGTCGACTTGCGGGAGCGGAGCAGGACGGCGAGGACGACGAGGACCAGGACCACGCCCGCGATCAGCGGTGCCGCCGAGCGGACGGCGGTGGCGAGCTGGGTAGCGGCGTAGCCGACACCGACCACAGCGGCGACAGCGGGAATGGTGGCGGCGGCGATGATGTGCCCACGTCGCAGTCGACGTACCACCGGCGGGGCCGATGTCGGGGTGTCGAGGAACCGGACGGTGACGGTCACCCGGTCCGGGTTGCCGGACATGGATTGTGGGGTGGTCATGGACAGCAGCCGTCCGGAGTCCCGGACCAGAGCGACGGTTGCGGCAACCTCGGCGGGGGTCCCGACGACGCGGCGGGCCAGCACGGCGGGACGGCGGTGGGACTGGCGGGCGAGGTGGGTGCGGGTCATCGGGTCACCTCCGAGGTGAAGACGTGGCCGTTACGGGGGGTCTGGACGACCGACGACACCAGCGCGGACTGAATGGCGTTGGGAACAGCGGCCGGGGTCGGGTCAGTCGGCAGGTCAGCGGGTTCCATCTCGGCCGGTTCGTCGGCAGGCTCCTCGACACGGCGCATCGGGGCGGACGGTGGCTTGGGGGTGCCGGTGAGGACGAGTTTGGACAGGGCGAGGAACGCCAGCGCGGGCACCGACGACAGCAGCCGTGACGAGAAGCTGTCGTTGGCTACCGCGATCTGCGCGGCCAGCGACAGCGCCACCGCGGCGACGAGTAGGACCAGCGGGTAGGCCACGGAGGCGCGCGGGTCGCGGCGGCGACGACGGCGGATGACCAGCAGCGCGGCGGCGGGCATTAGTTCGGAGATGACGGCGTTGGACCAGCCGAACCAGTCACCGGTCCCGGCCGGGGCGTGGGCCATGGTCCAGTCCTTGACGTGGGTGAACGATGCGGCTCCGGCCATGCCGCCGACGGCCAGGAGGATGAGGACCAGGGCGACGCCTTCCAGCCGTTCGGCGTCTACGAACCGACGCACGGCGTCACCTCCCGCTCAGCCGAGACAGCCGGCGTCGGGACGGGCGTGGGACGTAGCCAGGCGCGAAGGTTGCGCAGGTAGATCGCGCCGTAGACGAAGCAGGAGACGAGGAAGCCCCACTGCTCGGTGACCAGGGAGTAGGCCAGCCACAGCCCTTGGGCGGCCAGGCCGACAGCCCAGCCGGTCCAAGAGCGTTTCCCGGCGAGGTAGAGGCCGGTGACGCCAACGGCCATGAGCAGCCAGGACCACAGTTGGTGGCTCATAGGGGTGCCTCCCAGGCGTTGAAGTCGAGGTTTCGGCAGACGGGGCAGGGGATCTTCCAGATCCGTTCGGCGGGTGGGGTCTGTTCGTGGGTGGCGCTGTCGCGGATGGTGGGGTTCCAGACCTGGACCTCTCCCCACTGGTGGCACAGACCGCAGTCCTCGGGGTCGGTCACGAGTCGCAGCGGTCCGCCGGGGCTTTGGATGAGCACCGTGATCTGCTGGGCGTCCCAGGCGCGTCGGGTGCTCATGCGGCCCATCCCCAGGCTTCGGCGTCTTCGGCGGCGATCTCGGAGTGCTGGCGCAGGGCGGCGGCGATGATGTCGGCGGCCTGGGTGTCGGGGGTGCAGTAGGGGCAGTGCTGCTCGGGTTCGTTGTGGGTGAGGTCGAGGCAGGTCCGGCGGATGGGTCGGCGGGTGAGCCGTCGGGTACGCATCGGAGAACTCCCGGGAAGGTCAGCGGTGGGTGGGGTTGATGTGCACGCGGATCCACTCCGGCGGTTCGCCGGTCGACGCCACGGCTTCGGAGAGGCACCGCCACAGCGCCCACGCCTCTGCTGGGGTGAGGTACATGCGGCGACGCCCGGAACCAACGGCCAGGTAGAGGTCGGCGTCGGGGGTGACCCGGACCGTGACTGGCACGGATGCCTTGTCGACGTGCGGGGCACGCAGCCGGTAGAAGCGACGCGGCTCCGGCGTCTGCTCGTCGGGTTCGTCGGCGTAGGGCATCCGCACCGGGGTCGACTCCGGCAGCTGGTCAGTCATCGCGGGTCACTCCCGTTCGTGGTGTTGAGGTCCAGGGCGTTGAGCAGTGACGGCGGCAGCAGCGGCGCGGCCTGCTTCGGTGGGGTCGGCCGGTAGACGTGCCTGCCGTTGCCGTTGCCGCTGCTGCGGACCGGCTTGGCCGGGGTGGGGGTGTCGATGGGTTCCGGTTGGGTTTCCGGTGGTGCGGGGAAGGTCGCGGCCATGTCCCGGATCACGTCATCGGGCAGGTAGGAGAACCGCACCCGCGCCGGTTCCGGCTGCCCATCGAGCAGGACGTAGGCGACACCCTTGCCCGAGGTCGGGATCTGGTCGGCGAGTGCTCCCCGATCGCGGGCACCGTCGCCAAGGAGAAGGTCGACGTGAGCCCGTTCGGTGAGGCCGAGAGCGATGCGGGTGGGGAAGAAGTCCCGGACGGAGACGACTTCCTTGCGCGGGTCCTGGGTCGCGGCGACGACCAGCACCCCCAACCCGGCACCCTGGGTCAGCAGCAGCCCCAACGCCTGAGTGATGCGTTGGCGGATGTCGCTGTCCGGCAGGAACGCCAGCAGGGCGGCGATCTCATCGATCACGACGACGATCAGCGGCTCATCGGTGGTGGGCGTGTGCACCCGCACCTTTCCCCGCAACGCCTGTTGGCGGGCGCGCATGCGGGTTACGGCGTCGTCGAGGAGATCGGCCATGCGGGTCCAGTCGTCATCGACGTACCGGGCGAACAGGGGCCGGCCGATGGACAGCTCCATGCCGCCTTTCGGGTCGATCGCCCACACCCGCACCAACCCCGACCGGATATCCGCGGCGAGGGAGCGGAGCAGGGACCAGATGACCGAGCCTTTGCCCATCCGGGTCGCCCCGCCGATCAGCACATGCGTGGCCAGCAGGCGCAGGCAGTACACGGCCAGGTCTTCCCGCACCCCCAGCGGCAGGGCGGTGAAGTCCGGCCGGGCCGGGACGGGCAGGGGTGCGACGACGCGGGTCAGCGGGTCACGGCGGATGAACACCAACCACACATGCCGGGGCCGGTCGCGGAACCGCACCCGATCCACCAGCCGCAGCAACCACGCCAGCCGGCCAGTGCGGGCCGGGGGTGCCTGACGGCGGCCGGAGAAGACCCGGCAGTGGCGGGTGCCGAACGAGTACGCCAGATCCCGCGCCGCCTTGTGGTACACCTCCGGGTTCTGACCCTTCGGCATCCGCACCACCAGTTCATCGGTGGCATACGAGCACCGCACCGATAGCAGCCGCGGCACTACCTCGCCGCCGTCGTACTTCTTCACCAGCCCGCACAGGGACATGACCTCGTGCCACTGACGCCGGTACACCCACAACCGCCGCCACATCGTCACCGCGCGAAGTGCAACGAGGCGGTGAAACGACTCCCGGCCCTTCCACCACCACACGCCACCACCGGCAGCGGCGACGAGCAGGACCAGGAGGTGGGGCCACCAGCCGTGCGACCGGTAGCCGTCGATGGCGAGCAGGACCAGGGCGACGAGGGGCCAGGCTCGCCAGTGCCGCACCGCGAACACGGCCAGACGCACCACGGCGACGATCGAGCGAAGCAACAGGAACAGGCCGGTGACCGTCCAGACCAGCGGCCACGGGGCGGTGATCTGAAACCGGCGGAAGTTCACCAACGGAGCCCGCATCAGGCCACCGCCTTGCGGGTCTGCTCCTGCTGCTCGATCCACGCCTCAGCGCAGACCTTGTGCACCGGCGTACCTTTCGGGCTCCGGCAGATCGCCGGTTTCCCGCACAACACACACGGGACCGGATCACCGGCACCGCCGGTCCGGGTCCAGTCCAGTTCTCTTGGCATGATGAGACCGCCCTTCCAGGCCGAGCGAGGTTTTGGAGGGCAGCGGGGCGGTCAAGCTTTCCTAGGGCCAGGACCGCCCCGCGCCACGATCAGTCAGGCCGCCGCCTTCACGGCAGGCACCGACAAGGACTCACGAGCCGCGGCCAGCACACCGGCCAACCGATCGATCTCCGCACGAGGCAGGAACAACACCACCTCACCGCCGGTGTCACCCAGCTGCACCACGACCCGGTCCTCTGCCGGGTGGGAGCGGAACGACAACGCGATATCGGCCCTGACGTGCACACTCACGGCCACGTTCGCCGCCGACATCAGGCAGCCTTACCGCGCGTCTCGGCCAGAGTCTTCGGCGCGACCAGCGCGGTCGCCCGGTACGAGAAGGCCAACCGGCCGTTCGATCCCACGTACGGGGTCACGGTCAGGCCCTCGAACTCCACCGGCTGGAACGGACCCACCGGCGGAACCGGCTGCACATCCGCCAGGATCTTGATCGACACCTCACGCGATCGGGCACCCAACTCCGGGTCCATGTCCATCACCCGGCACTGCCACACCCGCTGACCCGTCACCTTGTCCTTGGACGGCGTCCGTTGCCGGGTCGCCTCGTTGAAGTCCTGCGCCTCCGCAATCGAGTCCGGCACGAACACCGCGCCGTGCGGGAACACCGCCGCGAACGGGACCGAGAACCGAGTTCCACCCCTCAGGGCCATGACCTACTCCTTCGCTGCTGCGACTTGACCGGCAACCCGGTCTATGTGACGTAGAGAAGCTAACAACTGATATGCATTCCAGTCAACTGTTAGGTACGAAGTTCTTGCGCAGCGTCACTGAGCAGGCAGAACACCTTTCATCTGTTAGGCCCTGGTAGCCTGCAATCAGTCCGAACGGTTAGGTCAGCCCTCACAGCCGGACCAGCCCGAACAGTGCAAACCCGACCAGCAGGGAGCACCGTGATGACCTCTCCCCACGGCCCCACCGAGCGGCCGGAGGCCCGGCATCAGCAGGTGGCGCGCAACATCCGCAACGAGATCGAGGCAGGTCGGCTCGTCCACGGCACCGCCTTGCCGTCAACCAGGAAGCTCGCTGAGGAGTGGGGCGTCAGCGTCTTCACCATTACCGAGGCGATGAAGGTCTTGGCTGAGGAGGGGCTCGTCATCAACGAGTCCCGGTCCAAGCGCGTAGTGAACGCTCCTGACCAACTGCGCCGTAGCGAGGTCCGTCTGCAGCGTCCCCGCGTGATCCTGATCGGCGGATACGCAGGCAGCGGCAAGACCGAGTTGGGCCGCATCCTGGCGCGCGAGACGGGCTGGCCGATGCTCGACAAGGACACGCTGACCCGGCCTGTGGTCGAGGCGGCCCTAGAGACGCTGGGCCAATCGCCACACGATCGGGAGTCTCAGACGTACCTGGACACGATCCGGCCGAGGGAGTACGAGGCCCTCCAGGACGCGGCCAGCGAGAACGTGCAGTGCGGCAACAGCGTGATCGTCACCGCGCCGTTCATCCGCGAGTTCAACGACCCCGCCTGGATGGCCCGGACCCGCGCCTACTACGAGGCAGCGAAGGCGATCCCGACTGTGGTCTGGGTGTACTGCGACGGCGACACGATGCTGACCTACGTACGCCGCCGAGGAGCCGCCCGCGACGCCTTCAAACTGGCGGATTGGGACCGGTACCTGAGCGGCATCAACCTCGACTTCCGTCCGCCAGGCGAGCACTTCGTAGTGGACAACTGCGCATCGAGCCGGCCCTTGCAGGAACAGGCCAAGGAACTGGTGAAGGGCATCCTCGCGGACGAGGCACCCTGATGCGTGGCGTGATCCTGTACGGCCCGCCCGCGGCCGGTAAGGACACCGTGACCACCGCCCTGCATGAGCTCGATGCCCGCTTCACCCTCTACCAGCGCATGAAGGTCGGACCGGGACGCACCACCGGCTACCGGATCACCGATGCAGCGACACTTGACCAGCTGCACCAGCGTGGCGAAGTCGTCTGGGAGAACCACCGGTACGGCGCCCGTTACGTGGTTGACCGCCCATCGCTGGTAGAGCAGCTTTCGGCCGGGGTGCCGGTCGTGCACCTGGGCCAGCGTGCCGCCGTCGCTGCGGTCACGGCCGCCGTTTCCGATGCCCGGTGGTTGGTCGTCTACCTCTGGTGCCCGCGAGACGTTGCCGAGCAGCGGATCATCTCCCGGCACACTGGCGACACAGCCGCACGTCTCCGCGCATGGGACGACACCGAACCACTAGCCGAGCGTGACCTCTTCCTGAACACCGCCGAGATGTCCCCGCGTACGGCGGCCGAGGTCATTCACCGCCACGTCCTGGACGACACCCGCCCGGCGATAGCCAAGAGCGACGCCGGATGAGGCGAAGGTGTCAGGCAGAGGGTGGCGGAAGAAGCAGTAGGCCGGGCCAGGCAGAGAGCTGGCAGAGCACGAGGACTCAGCAGAAGAGATCCCAGGGAACGGCAGAGCGCGGCTCCGGGTAGACAGCTCGTTTCGGACGGACGCCGTTGCGAGTCGCGGGTTGCTCGATCGTTGCGGGTGCATGGGTGCCGGTCGGTCGGGTAGGTGGGTGTCGTGGTTGGTCTTGGTCGGCTCGGAGCTTTCTGTGATCTGTTGCCGAATTGGCCTGTACTAGATCAAGCGCGCTCCGCGCGGCGCGGGCCGGGGCGCGGTAACCGGCTCCTGACGGAGCCGCCGCCCCGCCCGCCTTCGGCGGCGGGGCGGTAAGTCAGCCGGCCCGAACCCCACGCCCCGCCCCGCGCGTCACCCGTGGTTCCGTGAAGGGAACCGGTGACGAGTCCCGGAGGTCGACCGGGACCAGGGCGACAACGTCCTACCTCACTTCACACATTCAGCCTCACGACGGGAACCGCGGACCGGTCGACGGCCGGGCCAGTCGAGTTGCCGAACGGAATCACGCCGACCGCTCACGGGTCCGAGGTGGGGAAGAGGTGAAGGTGGGGAAGGGGCGGAGGGGTGGAGCAGGGGTTGGGGTTAAAGCTTGTGCCTCCGGCGGGGGCCAGACGACTCCGGGATGGAGTTGCCGAACGGTTGCGGCCGTGGGTGGTAGTGGTTGGGGGATGCCATCCCGTCCACCGCCGACCCAGGCAAGCCGAGCAGACCAGGGCCAGGGCGACAAGGTCGTACGTCCGGTAGGGCGCTCCACCTTGTCACCCTGGCCCTGGCCCGCTCCACCGTGGTGTGGGTCGGCGGCAGACGGGATGGCAGCTATGGCGTGAGCGGCGCGTTCGGTGCAGGCTACGCAGCCATTTTCGGTGCCAGGGATCGCAAAACCATCGCTCCCAACGCGAGCTTTTCGGAAGCCTTGGCATAAGTCCCGGAGTTGCCGTACTTAATTGCCATGAGATGGTTGACAAGCATTGGTTGCTCCGGGTGCACCATGACGGGCTCTTGCTTTCGCCAACCCCTGGCCGAGATCTGGCGAAAGAGCGAGGACTTTCTTTCCTCGCTAATAAGGTCGAGATGTGCGGCGCGCATGACCAGTGCTTGGATTGAAATTCCCCAATGTGCCTTAAGGCGAGCGTATTCCTTCAGTGTTAAATCAGCCTCGAAAACCGTCTTCGCTCTCTCTTGGGGCATCAGCAGCGCCCCGGCGAATCTATTCGCTTCGGCTTCCGGGTCCACCGCCGTCCGACGCCGAGTATGGAGAACGAGATGGCCAAGCTCGTGAGCTAATGTGTAGCGCAGTCGGTCTCCGGAGCCATTGCTGAAGTACCCAACTAGCGCAGGCTCTTCTTTGCTGGGCCAAAACGAGATGCCAAAATGCCCCACGATTTCGTCTGATGCGTCGTGGCTTCCCGGTAGGGTCAGCGGTACGATCGCAATGCCTGCGCGCTCACAGGATCGCGTCAGGTGGCGGATTGGTCCGTCGTCCCCAATCTGCAGCGCTTCGCGAGTTTCGTTTGCTAGCCGTTCGATGTCATCGTTGGTGATGTCCCCCTGGGCGATAGGGAGATCAGGCAACGGATAGTGAGTCTCGGCGAAGAGTGCGGAAACCACCCGATACGCTTCGTCAAAGAGTGCCTTTACGCGCTTAGTGTCCCCAACCCTTGCGCTGGCGGCCTTCCTGAAGCGAAGTGAACCAAGGGGAATCTCTGGTGGGAGAATGTCGAAGAATAACTTCGGGGTGTTCGTTGCAGACGCAACGGCGTAAAGGAGGTCATCGGTTGCCTCCTTTACGCCGTTCTCGACTTGCGAGATAAGGGATTGGCTGACACCGGCCGCCTCGGCAAGTTCGATTTGAGAAATGCCGAGCAGGCGACGAACAGCGCGGATCCGCTCACCCGCCAGTGCCGTAGACACCTCCACCATCCCCTTCCTCGAACGCAATTGGCAGGGTCAACCCCTCATCGGTCGGCACGAACTCCAGGTTGTTCAGCTCGTCCGGGTCCTCGGGCAGGATGAAGTCCAAGTCAAGCCTAGCCTTCTGCCCGTTCTTCCAGGCTCCAATCGGACGAACCACGCGAACCTCAGGCTGTCCGACTTCCTCGTCGAAGGTCCAGATCCCGATCAGCTTGCTCGAAGCAGGTCCGAAGAGGGTCCGGTTCGGGTTCCGGTAGTAGTCGATCCGAGCCTGATTCGGCCCCGGGGCGGGGATGGCGCCCTCGTGGTTCGGGCGGAGAAGCCGGAGGTTCATCGCTCCGTTGTGGAGGAGCGCCTGACCGTTCGGCCGCCGCCGAGCCACCCGCCAGTCACCCAGCTTCTTGTCACACAGGATGTTGATGACGTGACCGCGAGTCAGGTGCGCCACGAAGGGGGCGAAGTCCCTGACGCTCATGTCGTGACGCTTGAAGTGTGCAAGAGCTCGCTCGCTGCCCTTCGTGAGCGCCTCGTGCAGGGGCTCACAGATGGGGGCGAGGGCAGCCAGGATGAACTCGCGCTCGGCGTCGGTGGCCATGCCGGTGATATTATCACCCCAGATTTCACACTCAAGCCCTCCGGTTCGGCGCGGTGTGGGGCTATCCCTGCCGCACGAGATACGCGAGGGTAACTCAGGTCGAACGCCTGTGCGAGAGCGGGAATCCCGGAGAGGGGATTCCTGCGGCAGGGTGCAAGGCTGTACAGCCATCCGTACAGCCAAGCCAACCGACCCGCCCGGTCCTCAGCAGACCCAGGCCGACGGAGCGAGCAGGCCAGCGGCGGTAGCCGACGCCCGCCGACAGCAGTCTTGATCTTTGCAAGGCAGGGGTTAGGGGTTCGAGTCCCCTGGGCTCCACCAGCACCACGGCTGCGCTCACTGCCGAGTGCAGTCAGGCTCTTTCAGCAGCTCCAGTCGCCCCAGCGCCAGACCTTCCACGTTGCTCTGGGGCGACCGTGGTACTCGCAGCCGGCGCTGCTGCCGCCGCCACGAATGCCTCCGGTGCCGCCGGTTTCCGTGCCATTCGACGACTTCTCCCAGGGCTGCTGGACGTAGCAGAGGCCGGTCTTGCCCGAGCCGGGCTTTCCGGTCGACGGGGTGCCGATGGCTTCAGTGAGAGACCGTGAGGCGTAACTGCGGGCTCCGTCGGCGTCATCCGGTCCCAGCAGCGTGCTGTTCCACTCCTCCTCGTAGTAGTCGCGGGCCCGCCCGACCTTGTCGTAGGCGCGCCACATGTCGACGTTCACCGGGTTGGCGTTTGCTCCGTCCGGGGCGGCCAGCGCCGCCTCCTCGTAGCTGGAGTGGGGCAGCGACGCGAGCGCATCGGCGATTGCCTGCCCAGGATCGAACGCTGCGACCTCGGCCCAGATTGCGTCGGCCCGCGCCTTGCGCTTGGTGTTGTCGAGGACGACCCCGTTCTTGTACTTGTTCCTGCGCAGCTCGGTTATCTTGTCGCGCTTGGCGTCGAGTTCGAGGAATGCCGCGGCGTAGGTGTTGCACCACTGGGCGGGGTTCATCTTGTGCCCGACCGGCAGGGTCAGTGCCCGTGGTGCAGGCACGGGCGCGGGCTTCTTCGGCAGGGCCGCAACCGATCGGGTCGGCGTGGGCGTGGGCATCAACTCGGGCGTGGTCGCCCCCTGACTGCAACCGAGCGCCAGGACGCACGCGACGATCCCGCCGCCAAGCTGCGCTGCGGCCTTCCTGTTCAAGACCATCTCCTCTTGCCCGGCTGGCTTCCAAGCTGCGTCACGGTCGCTGGCCGTGGGATGTTAGCGCAGCTCAGCGGGCGCGGAGATCGGCGACAGAGGCACACGCAGCGACCCAAGCAGCGGCGGGGCGGCGCGCGACGGGCAAACCCTGTGGACGATTCGGCTCTCCGACTGCCACCGTAGGTCATGTTGATCTACAAGATCCTTCTGCCTGGCGAGTGGGCTGAGTTCGAGGCCACCGGGCGTTTTGACGGCTCGCCGTTGGACCGCAGTAGCGGTTTCATCCACTGCTCCGCGCGCGAGCAGGTAGGTGCTACGGCCCTGCGAGTGTTCGAGCAGGAGCCGGAGTTGGTGGTCGCCGCCCTCGACACGGAGATGCTCGGTGAGTCCGTCCGCTGGGAGGACGCTCCCAACGGCGAGCCCTTCCCACACGTGTATTCGACGCTGCCGCGCGACGCTGTGGTCGCGGTGTACCGGGTGGCGGGGGCGTCGTCGGTGGACGGTGCGCTACCGCAGCTCTAGGTCGTGCAGCAGGGGCACTAGCTGTGGCTGCTGAACGCGGCGATCAGACTCTCGGCACCCTTGCGCACCGCTTCGTCCCGGTCATCGAGGAGGGTTGCCAACACCGCCTGGAGACCGGTACGCCGGGAATCGGTCGCGTCGAGCCAGCGGCCGTAGCTGGTGGCGCCGTAAAGGTGGTCGAGGATCTGGCTGTCGTCCGCCGCGCCGGCCCGATGCCAGGCTGCGGCAAACGGACGAAGTGCTGCTGCATCGCCCCGCTTGATCAGGGCTTCCGCTGTCATCTGGACGGGGTAGCCGTTCTCGTCGTCCAGCAGGAGTTCCAGCAGCACCTCATCGACGGTTCCGGCGAACCTGCTCAGCTCGATGCCGGCATGCGCCCGATCCGAAAAGTCAGCTGACCTCGCCAGCCGCACCAGGGCCTCGACCTCGTCCATGATCCTTGCCTCCCCGTTGACCGCGATGGTCCAGCACCTTTCGCCGATCTTCCGACATGGACCAAAGGTCTCGGCGCATGCAGACCCGGGGCCAGCGGTCCAGCCCATGTTCGGCCTCGCGTCGGCGGATGGCCCGGAGACCGGGGGTGAGGGCGCTGTCGTCGAGGGTCTGAAATCCGCAGCGGACGTAGTACGGGGCGTTCCACGGCACATTGGCGAACGTGGTGAGGGTCAGTGCGGGTACGCCGGTGGCGGTTGCCTGCTCGGCGAGGTGGGCGAGCAGTTGACGCCCGATCCCGCGCCGGGCCCACCGGGGATGTACCGAGACCTGCTCGACGTGGTGGTTGCCGTCGACCATGTCGGCGATCAGGTAGCCGGTGGGTGTGTCGGTGGCGTCCGTGGCGACCCAGGCCCGGCCCGCCTCGTGGTATCGGGCAAGTACGTCAAGTGGCAGCGGGTCGTCGTCGGCGATCTGCGGCATGCCGACATCTCGAAAGCACTCTCCGGCGGCGCGCTCGATGACCTGTAGGGCAGCCAGCTCGTCCTGCCGAACCTCGCGGATCCGCACCCGGCCATCTTGCCGGTGCTTCCGGTAAACGTCATCACGTTTTGACCGGTCATGCGATGAGCCTGAGTGTGCCGGGGAGCGGGATCGGCCGGGCGGTAGCGTCTGAGGACGTGAGTACCGGATCTCCCCGCGTCCTGCCTGCCGACGGTGATCTTGCCGAGGCCGCCGCTGTGCTGCGTACGGGCGGGTTGGTGGCCTTTCCCACCGAGACCGTCTACGGCCTGGGCGCGAATGCGTTGGACGCGCGGGCGGCGGCCCGGATCTTCGAGGCGAAGCAGCGGCCGAGTTTCGATCCGCTGATCACCCATCTTGCCGATGCGGCCGATCTGGAGCCGCTGGTGGGGCCGGTGCCGCCGAGCGTGACAGCGCTGGTGGACCGGTTCTGGCCGGGGCCGCTGACGCTGATCGTGGACCGGCCGGACGCGATCCCGCCGATCGTCACCTCGGGCCTGGCCACGATGGCGATCCGGGTGCCGGACAACGGGTACGCACGCCGGCTGATCGCCGCTGCGGGTGTGCCGGTGGCCGCGCCGAGTGCGAACCGGTTCGGCCAGCTCAGCCCGACCCGCGCCGAGCACGTGGTGCAGGGGCTGGGGGCCGCCGTGGAGGTGGTGCTCGACGGCGGGCCGACCCGCTGCGGCATCGAGTCCACGATCGTGGACGCGCGCGGCGACCGTCCGGTGGTGCTGCGGCTCGGCGCGCTGCCGGTCGAGGAGGTGGAGAAGGTCACCGGCCCGGTGTCCATCCGCCTGGGCAACTCGGGTCAGCCGGTCGCGCCGGGCGCGCTGGCCGCGCACTACGCCCCGGGTACGCCGCTGCGGTTGCTGGCCGATGGTGCGCCGCCGGTTGAGGGCGGAGACCAGCGGGGTTACCTGGCGTTCCGGGACCGGCCGGCCGGCGACTGGGCGGCGGTGGAGGTGCTCTCGGCGTCGGGTGACCTGACCGAGGCGGCGGCGCGACTCTTCGAGGCGCTGCACCGGTTGGACGCGACCGGAATCAGCGAGATCGTCGCCGAGCCGGTGCCGGAGACGGGCGTCGGGCGGGCGGTCAACGACCGGCTGCGCCGGGCGGCTGCCACCTGGCGGCCACACTAGATCGGGCGGACCGGCCGGTCAGGACGTCTGCTCCACCGGCTCGGCCACCCGCCCGATCTCGCCGTGCTGCTTCGCGCCATCGTGCGGCGTTCCGCCGGCCTGCTGCACGTCGCGGTGCTGCACGTCGCGGTGCTGCACGTCGCGGTGCTGCACGTCGCGGTGCTGCACGTCGTGGTGCTGCTCGGGCGAGGGGCCGGGCGGTGCGTCGTCGGGCTGCGGGAGCCGGGCGACCAGCCGGGTGAGGGCGCCGTTGGCCAGGGTGGCGCCGAGCGCGGAACCGGTCGCGATGGTCCAGCCGACCGGGCCGAGCGGGGTGCAGCCGAAGAAGTGGCTCACCCCGGGGGTCTGCACCACCAGGACCAGCGCACCGACCGAGGCGGCGGTGGAGGCGAGCACGGCGGGGCTGGTGCCGCCGGCCAGCACCGTCTGGCCGAGCTGCGTACCGACCAGGGAGACCAGCGCGACGGTGCCGGCGCGTCGGCGGGTACCGGTGTAGCGGGCCAACGCCCAACCGGCGGTGGCGCCGAGCGTGGTGGCGGCGGCACGCAGCCCGATCTCCCGGGTCATTGTCGCGCCGAGCGAGTTGTCCGGTCCCTCGCGGAGCAGGTCGTCGGCGTGTGCGCTGTCGCCGGGTGGCCGGACGGCGATCGCCAGCGCGGGAGCCATGTCGGTGAGCAGGTTGACCAGGAGCAGTTGGCGGCCGTTGAGCGCGGCCCGACCGGTGGCGGC
Organism: Micromonospora sp. FIMYZ51; assembly: GCF_038246755.1. NCBI lineage: Bacteria > Bacillati > Actinomycetota > Actinomycetes > Micromonosporales > Micromonosporaceae > Micromonospora > Micromonospora sp. FIMYZ51. The sequence continues at coordinate 30,415 of NZ_CP134706.1, forward strand.
GGCGGTAAGCACGCTGAAGGCGATCTCACCGAGGTTGCCGCCGACCAGGATGCTCAGCGCGTGCCGTACCGACGACCACATCGCCCGGCCCTCGACAAGCGTGGCGATGATGGTCTCCAGCCGGTCGTCGGTGACCACCAGGTCGGCCGCTGCGCGGGCCGCCGGGGTGCCCCGTTGACCGAGGGCGATGCCGACGTCGGCGAGCCGGATGGCGGGTGCGTCGTTGGCGCCGTCGCCGGTCATCGCGACGGTACGCCCGTACTTCTGAAGGGCCTGGATGATGCGGACCTTGTGTGCCGGGGTGCAGCGGGCCACCACGTCGGTGGCGGCGAGCCGGGCGGCCAGGGCGTCGTCGTCGAGCTGGTCGAGTTCGATCGCGGTGACCACCCGCTGGGCGTCCCCGTCGCTGATGGCGGCGGCGATCGCCTCTGCGGTCGCCGGGTGGTCACCGGTGATCATGATGGTGTGGACGCCGGCCTGCCGGATCCGGCGGACGGCCGGCGCGGCGCTGGTGCGTACCACGTCGGCGAGCGCCAGGAAGCCGGTGAAGACCAGGTCCTGCACGTTGTCGTCGGTGATGGCGGGGTCGTCGATGACGGACTCGGCGACGGCGAGGATCCGGTGACCGGCCTTGGCCCGCTCGGCGAGCAGCCGGTGCAGTTCGGCCCGACCGGCGTCGTCGAGCGGCAGGTCTCGGCCGCCGCTGCGGCGGGTGGTGCAGCGGGGCAGCACCTTCTCCGGCGCGCCCTTGACGCTGAGCAGCGTCCGTCCCTGCGTCTCGCCGACGCTGGCGTGGTAGCCGCGGGACGGTTCGAACGGCAGGCCGCCCCGGGCCGACCAGTCCGGTGCGCCGGTCTGCTCGCAGACGCCTGCGGCGGTAGCGCCGCGCCGCACCGCCTGGTCGGTCTGCATGGACAGTTCCGCCGGGTCGGCGGCGGCGGGGGTGGCCCGCAGCGCCGTCGCGAGGGTGCGCCGCAGCCGCTCGTCGAGCCGGTCCACCGGCGCGTACCCGTCGGTGTCGCCCACCGCGGCGAGCATCAGATGGCCCTCGGTGAGGGTGCCGGTCTTGTCGAAGCAGAGCACGTCGACCCGCCCCAGCGCCTCGATGGTGCGCGGGTTGCGGACCAGCGCGCGGTGTTCGGCCAGCCGCCGGGCGGCGGCCAGTTGGGCGGCGCTGACCAGGAACGGCAGCCCCTCGGGCACCGAGGCGACGGCCAGGTTCGCCGCGGTCGCCGCCGTCTGGGCCAGGGGTACGCCGCGCAGCAGCCCGGCGCCGACCACCGCCACGGCCGACCCGGCGGCCAGCGGAAGGGCGGTACGGGTCAGCCGGCCCAGCCGTGCTTCGACTCCTCCGCCGGGTGGCGCCTGCTGGGCCAGGGCCAGGCTCCGTCCGGCCTCGGTGTCGGCCCCGGTGGCCACCACCACGCCGATGCCGTGCCCGGCGGCGATCGTGGTGCCCTCGTACAGCATCGAGCGGCGTTCGGCCACGGCGGCGGCCACCACCGGCTGTTCGGTCTTGGTGACCGGCAGCGACTCGCCGGTCAGGGAGGACTCGTCGGCCTCCAGCCCGACCGCCTCCAGCACCCGGCAGTCGGCCGGTACGGCGTCGCCGGAGTCGAGCACGATCACGTCGCCGGGCACCAGATCGTCGGCGGGTACCACCCGTTCGGTGCCGGCGCGGCGGACCCGGGCGGTGACCGCCGAGCGGGACAGCAGTTCGGACAGCGCCTTCTCGGTGTTGCGCTGGTGCACCGCGCCGACCAGCGCGGATCCGCCGATCACCCCGCCGACGAGGGCGGCGTCGACAAGCGAGCCGAAGCTGGCGGAGAGCGCCGCACCGGCGGCGAGTACCGGGGTGAGCGGGTTTGACAACTCGTCGACGAAGGCCCGCAGCAGGCCGCCCGGGCCGGGCGTCTCGCCGGGGCCGGCGGCCTGTCGGCGTTCGGCCTCGGCTTCGGTGAGTCCGTCCGGTCCGGTGTCGAGTTGGTCGAGGACGGTGGGCACCGGCATCAGGTGCCAGGCGGTGATCGCGGGTGCGGGTGAGTCGGTGCGGTCGGAGATTCGGCTGGCCCGCCACACGCCGTGGGCGAAGGCCAGGGCCGCGGCGCCGTTGACCGAGGCGAGCGTGCGGCGCGGCAGGTGCAGGGGACTTGTGGTGAGCGCGGTGAGGGCACCGAGGCCGGTGCCGGCCAGGCCGATCCGCATGTTCTGCGCGGTCATCCGGCGGGCCACCCCGGCCGCTTCGACGATGAGCGCGACGCTCCGCAGATCGGTGCCGACCAGCAGGTGTGCGCCCCACGGCGGAAGCGCCTCCGGCTCGGCGAAGCCCAGTCCGCAGTCGGACGCGGCGAGCGCCGACCGGTCTCCGGAGACCAGCATGACCACCGAGCCCGCGCGTTGCAGGGCGCGTACCGATTCGGTGAGCCGGTCGCCGCCGGAGATCAGCGCGTCGGCGCCGTACCGTTGGGCGTCGTCGCCGGCCACGATGAGCCGTAAGCCGGCCTGGCGGGCGATGGTGGGTAGGGCGTCGACGCCCGGTGCCGGTTCCGGCTCGACCCGCAGCAGGGCCGCCAGGGCGTCGCCCTTGGCGAGGCCGAGCAGGTCGCTGCCGCGTTCGCGCAGCCGGCGGCTGTCGTTGGTGTCGCCGGGGTCGCGGGCGCCGAGGCGGTCCAGCGGACCGAGCCGCCAGCCGTCCAGGTGGCGTACGTCGGCCGGGGCCGCCGGTTCGAAGAGTTCGAACGCCCGCGCGGCGACCTGCGACGTGTCGGCGCCGGGCAGCGGGGCGAGGTCGGCCAGTACGCACCGGTCGGAGCCGAGTACCCGGGCGTCCAGGACGAGGGTGTCGATCCGGTCCAGTTCCCGCAGCACACCGCGGTCCATCGCGATGACGCCGCGCCTGGCGAGGATGCGGCCGAGTTGGGCGGCGTACCCCTCGCGACCGCTGCCGGGTGCCTTCGGCAGCGCGGCGAGGCCCAGTGCGGCGGCCCGTTTCGGGCCGACCACCGGCGTCGCTGCGGCGAAGGTCGCGGCTCCGCTGGCGAGCATCCGGCTGCGGTACCGCTCGACCGGGCCGTGCGGTTTCGGGCAGGGGCGTTCGTCCAGCGGCGCGCGGGCGACGGCCCGGTCCGGCTCGCCGGTGAGTTGCGGCTCGGCCTTGGTCCAGGTGCGTTGCTGGGCGAGTCCTTCGCCCCACTGCACGACGCGCTGTGCCCCGTCGAGCACGATGCCGGCCCAGCCGCCGGTGAGGCCCTGCACCACCGCTTCGGCGAGCGGAAAGAGCACCTCGGCGCGGGGGTCGCGACGGATGCCCAGGCCGGCCAGGGCGTGCAGCTTCGGGTGCAGGTCGACCGCCGCGAGCAGACCGGCCACCTCGGCCGGGACCGGGGTGACGGGCAGGATCCGGGTGGCTGCGGAGATGGTGAGCCCGAGCGCGTCGGAGGCGAGCGCGCCGAGCGTACGAGCGGTGCGCGGTCCTTCCTCCGGCGGATGCGGTGGGGGGATCTCCGGGTCCGGTTCGTGCGGGCAGGTGCGTTCGGTGCGGGCGATGGTGCTGATCAGGTCGCGCAGCTTCGGTTCCGGCGTACCGACCGCCACGACCACCCGCCCGGACGGCGCGTTGACCCGGGCCCAGCGGACGCCCGGCATCCGTTCCAACGCCGCCTCGACCTGGCGGGCCAGCGTGTCCCCGCCGTCCTGGCAGACGCCGTGCACCTCGATGTGGTAGCGGCCCGGGCGGGACCAGACCCGCCGGCTGGTCAGGCCGAGCGTGCGGGCCAGCCGACCGGCGGCGGCACCGACGCCGCGGGTGGCGTCGTGCACCAGCGGCGGGACGGCGACCGGCGGCCGGAGGCGACGGGTGAGGTCGCCCAGGGCGGTCATCGACCGGTACGACGGGTCAGGTGGTCCACCGGCCGCCCGCTGCTCCTGCCGTGCCGCATGTCGCCTCCTACCGTTCGTACCCGGCGGCCTGGCTTCCCACCGGCGCGTCCCTTATGCCCGTCGGGACGGTGCAGTTTCCTGCTCGGCACCGACCGGGCGGACCGGGATGGCGGACGCGGGATGGGTGGACTCGGAATGGGTGGACTCGGAATGGGCGGGCGCGGGGGCGGGCCGGACTCGGGCCGGGCGGACCGGGATGGGTGGCGGAGTAAGCGCGGTCACAGTTGACCTCAAGGTGGGTTGAGGTCCGAGGCTTGGGGCATGACCGTCACCGCTGAACCGCCGCCGCCGATCACGGCGGGTTCGCTGCTCGTTCCTCGGCTGCGGGCGATGACGGTGGGCAGCGTGGCGCTTGTTTCGCTGCTGGCGTTCGAGGCGCTTGCGGTGGGCACCGCCATGCCGACCGTCGCACGCGCCCTGGACGGGCTGGCCCTCTACGGGATCGCCTTCGGCGGCCCGTTCGCCGCCGGCGTGGTGGCGATGGTGCTCTCCGGTGCCTGGTGTGACTCGCGGGGGCCGCGCGCCCCGATGTGGGTCGGGCTGGCCGGGTTCGTCGCCGGCTTGTTGCTGGCCGGCGGGGCGACTGCGATGGGCGCGCTTGTGGTCGGCCGGATCGTGCAGGGCTTCGGCTCCGGCCTGCTGTCGGTCGCCCTCTACGTCATCGTGGCGCAGGCGTATCCGGAACACCTGCACCGCCGGATCTTCGCCGCGTTCGCCGCCGCGTGGGTCGTACCGTCGCTGGTCGGGCCGCTGGTGGCCGGGCTGGTGGTGGAACACTTCGGCTGGCGCTGGGTCTTCCTGGCGGTGCCGCTGGTGGCGGTGCCGGCGGTGCTGCTGATCCACCCGGGTCTGCGGTCGATCGGCCCGGCCCGGAGTGCGGATGCGCCCCTCCGGCGGCGGGCGCACACGTGGGGGCGGATCGGCTGGGCCTGCGGGGCGGGGGTGAGCGCCGCACTGTTGCACATCGGGGGCCAGCAGCGTGGCGCTACCGCCGTGGCCCTGGTCGGGCTGGCCCTGGTCGGGCTGCTGGTCTGTGCGCCACGACTGCTGCCCGCCGGTTTCCTGCGCGCCGGGCGGGGCCTGCCCACCGTGGTCGGCCTGCGCGGGCTGGCCTCCGGGGCCTTCGTCGCCGCCGAGGTGGTGATCCCGTTGATGCTGTCCCGGGAGCGCGGTTTCTCGCCCACGGCGGCCGGGCTGGTGCTGACCACCGGCGCGCTCAGCTGGTCGTTGGGCTCCTGGGTGCAGGGCCGGATCCGGGCACCCCGGTCCCGGGCCACCCTGCCGAGAGTGGGACTCGGCTGCATCACCGTCGGCACCGCGGTGGTGGGCGGCACCGTCGCGCCGGCGGTGCCGGTCTGGGTGGGCGTGTTCGGCTGGGCGGTGGCCGGTCTCGGCATGGGTCTGCTCTACCCGTCCCTGTCGGTGCTCACCCTGGAACTGTCCGTCCCCGGCGAGCAGGGCCGCAACAGTTCCTCGCTGCAACTGTGCGACTCCCTCGCGGCGGCGGCCGTGCTGGCGCTGACCGGCACGGTGCTCGCCGCCGGGGCGGCGCCCGGACCGGGCAGTTACGCGGGCACCCTCGTGGTGGCCGCCGGGCTGGCGCTGGTTGGTGTGCTGCTCGCCGGCCGGGTGGTGCCACCGACCCGGTGAGTCGGGTCACAATTGTCACGCCGTCGTCCGCCCGACCCGTCGTCCGGTTATCCGACGAAAGAGGTCGACATGCGGGTACTGGTCACCGGAGCGAGCGGAACGCTGGGCAGGGCGCTGCTGCCCCGGCTGCCTGCGGCGGGATTCGAGGTGCGGGGCGTCAGCCGGCGGGTGCGTACCGCCCCCGGGTTCGAGTGGATGGTCGCGGACCTGGCCACCGGTGCGGGGGTCGCCGAGGCGGTGGCCGGGATGGACGCCGTGCTGCACCTGGCCTCCTCGCCCGGACGGCGCAGCCGGGAGATCGACGTGGCCGGCACCCGCCGGCTGGTCGAGGCCGCCGCGACGGCCGGCGTACGGCACCTGGTGTTCGTCTCGATCGTCGGCGTGGACCGGGTGCCGTACGCGTACTACCGGCACAAGTTGGCCGCCGAGCAGGTCGTGGCGGCTGGTGCGGTGCCGTGGACGGTGTTACGGGCCACCCAGTTCCTGGAGTTCATCGACCAACTGCTGCACGCCGCCAGTCGGTTCGGCCCGGTGATCGGGGACCGAGCGGTGGTGGCGCAGCCGGTCGACACGGGCGAGGTGGCGGAGAAGCTGATCGAGTTGCTGCGTGCCGGGCCCCGCAACGGCATCGTCGAGTACGGCGGTCCCGAGGTGCAGCGTTTCGACGAGGCGGTACGGATGTGGCGGCGGGCACGCAACTCCCGCCGTCCGGTGCTGCCGCTGCGCTATCCCGGGCGGCTCGGTCGGGAGTTGCGTTCGGGTGGCCTGGTCACCGCCGCGCAACCGACGGGCCGGCGGACGTGGGCCGACTACCTGACCGACACGTACGGGCGAACCGGGACAAGATGACAATTATTCTCGTTCGTGCTCGGCCTACCGTCGGCCCATGCTCACCTTCATCGCGACCAGCCTCCTGTACGTCTGCGGGTTCGTCTTCCTCTACGGGGTGATCCGGCTCGCCGTCCGGCATGCGCTTGAGGACATCGAGGTCCGGCGAGTCCAGGCGCAGCGGGCGGAGGAGATGGCCGCGGCCCGGGACCAGGCGATGCTTCGGGATCACGGCTTCCTCACCAACGGCTGACCGCCGACGTCTCGGGTGACTCGCCGGTGCTCGTGGTGGGACGGTGGCGGGTGCTGGTGACCGGGCCGGGTGCCGGATGCGACGATCACCCCCGTGATGGGATCGTTGCAGACCGAGCCGGCGCGTACCCGGCCTGACCTGCTGGCCCCGGCGGTCAGCACGGCGTTGGCCCAGTGGCCCGCCGATGCCCCGGTGGACGTCGACTCGGTGCTGGTGGCGCCGATCGACCCCGAGCTCGCCGACACCGCCGCCTTCTGTGCGGCGTACGAGGTGGGCCTGGACGAGTCGGCGAACTGCGTGGTGGTCGCCGGCAAGCGCGAGGGAGTGCTCCGGTACGCGGCCTGCCTGGTGCTCGCCACGACCAGAGCCGACGTCAACGGGGTGGCCCGGCGGGCGCTGGACGTCCGTAAGGCGAGCTTTGCGCCGATGGCCGACGCGGTCGAGTCGACCGGCATGGAGTACGGCGGCATCACCCCGATCGGCCTGCCCGCGCAGTGGCCGATCCTGGTCGACGCGCGGGTGGCTGCCATGCCGTACGTCATCGTCGGTTCCGGCGTACGGCACAGCAAGATCGCGCTACCCGGTGCGGCGCTGGCCGCGCTCCCCGGCGCCCGGGTGGTGGAGGACCTGGCCCGGCCAGCCTGACCGTCGATCGACGTCGATGTTGTTGCACGTGAAACATCGACGGCCCCGGCGATGCCGGCAGCGCCGTTGCTCAGCCCGCGGACGACTCCCGCTCGTCGACCTCGGCGAGGGCGGCGAGCAGGGTTTCCGGTTCCTGGGCGCCGGTCACCGCGTACTTGCCGGCGAGCACGAAGGTGGGCACGCTGGTCACCCCGAGTTGCCGGGCGGCGGCCAGTTCGGCGGTCAACTCCGCCGACCCCTCGGTGGAGTCGAGGAACCGGCGGGCCTCGGTGCCGTCCAGACCGATGCCGGCGGCGATCTGTGCGAGCGCGTCCCGGGAGCCGATGTCGACGCCGTCGGTGAAGTGTGCCCGGTGCAGTGCCTCGACCGCCGCATCGCCGCGGCCCCGGTCACCGGCCCAGTTGAGCAGTCGATGCGCGTCGAAGGTGTTGGCCGCGATGGCGCGCTCGAAGTTCAGTTCGAGCCCGACGCTCGCGCCGACCTCGGTGACCTGCGCGGCCATCTGCCGGGCCCGCTCCGGACCGCCGAACTTGGCAGCCAGCGCGTCGAGCAGCGGCACCGGCTCGGTCACCGGCGACGGGTCGAGCTGGAAGGGCCGATGCCGCACGGTCACCTTGCCGTCGTACGAGGTCAGAGCCTGCTCCAGGCGACGCCTGCCGATCCAGCACCACGGGCAGACCACGTCGGCGTAGATGTCGATCTCCATGACCAGGTCAACCTGTCGCGCCGCCGGCCTGTTCCCGGATCTGCCGCTTGAGACGGGCGAGGATGGCCGTCCCGCCGCGTACCCGCAGCGGGCTGATCGCCTGCGCCAGGCCCATCCGCTGATACAGATCATCCGGTACGGCGAGCACCTGCTCCGGGCTGGCGCCGGCCAGCCCGTCGGCGAGGATGCCGGCGAACGCCCGGGTGGTCGGCGCCTCCGGCGGGCAGTCGAACAGGGTGCGTACGGTGCCCTCGGGCGTCACCTCGGCGCGCAGGAAGAACGGGGTCTGGCACTCCGGCACCTGCTCCATGCCTTCGTGACCGGCCTGATCCGCCGGCAGCGGCGGTACGGCGTCGGAGTACTCCAGCAGCATCTCCAACACCACGTCGCGCGGCGCGGCGGCGAACTCGTCGACGATCTCGGCCAGCTTGCTCGGCATCTCGGGCATTCCGCCAGGCTACCGACGTGCCCCGCGCCGCCGAAGCTTCCCGGGCTCCCGCCTTCCTCACACCGTGGGGGACTGTTCGCTGATTTCGCTGAGGGCCGAGGTGGGATCGAGCTGCATCGCCAGGTCGCCGAGCGAGACGATGCCGACCAGCTTGCGTTCGTTGTCGCAGACCAGGATGCGCCGGATGCCACGCTCGCGCATCAGCGCCGCGGCCTCGGCGGCCGTGCAGAACTGCTCGATCATCACGACCTCCCGGGTGGTGATCGAACCGATGGTGGTGCTTGCCGCGTTTGAGTTCTCGGCAACGGCGCGGACCACGATGTCGCGGTCGGTGAGGATGCCGGCCAGATTGGCGCCGTCGGTGACCACGACGTCGCCGATGTCGGCCTCCTTCATCACCTTGGCCGCCTCGTCCAGGGTGGTCTCCGCGGGCAGGTAGATCACCTGCCTGGTCATCACGTCAGCGACCCGGTAGTCGGTCATGAGAGCCTCCAGACACAGTCAATCGATCGGGATGCCGTACCCCGTCCTGTGACGGCTACACCACGCTCCTGCGTACCTCGCTCGACACCAGTTCCGCCAGCCTTTCGACGGGTACGTCGGTCCGCTCACCGGTCGCCCGGTCACGCAGCTCGACGTACCCCTCGGCGAGGCGGCGTCCGACCACGACGGTGCGCGGGATGCCGATCAGCTCGGCGTCGGTGAACTTCACCCCGGCGGAGACCCCGGCCCGGTCGTCGACGAGCACCCGCAGGCCGCCCGCGGCCAGCTGCGCGCCGAGGTCGACCGCGGCGGTCAGCTGCGCACCCTTGCCGGCGGCCACCAGGTGTACGTCGCACGGCGCGACCGCCGCCGGCCAGACGAGTCCCCGCTCGTCGTGGTGCTGTTCGGCGATGGCCGCCACCGCGCGGGACACCCCGATCCCGTAGCAGCCCATCGTGGGGCGGACCGGCTTGCCCTGCGGACCGAGCACGTCCACCGCGAAGGCGTCGGTGTAGCGGCGGCCGAGCTGGAAGATGTGCCCGATCTCGATGCCCCGGCGCATGGTCAGCCGGCCGGTGACGCATCCCGGGCACGGGTCGCCGGAGCGCACCTCGGCGGCCTCCACGGTGCCGTCGGGGGTGAAGTCCCGGCCGCAGACCACGTTTGTGGCGTGCCGGCCCGGCTCGTTCGCACCGGTCAGCCAGGCTGTTCCCGGCACGATGCGCGGGTCGACCAGGTACCGGATGTCGAGTTTGTCGAAGACCTGCGGGCCGAGGTAGCCCCGCACCAACTCGGGATGCGCCGCCCAGCCGTCGAAGATGTCCACGGTGGCCGGTGCCAGCGCGGCGGCCAGCCGCTTCAGGTCCACCTCCCGGTCGCCGGGCACCCCGACGACAAGCAACTCGGCCGTCTCGGCACCCGGCCGGCGTACGGTAAGCACGACGTTCTTCAGCGTGTCGGCGGCGGTCCAGTCGGCCCGTCCGGCGAGCCGACGCTCGTTGGCCAGCTCGACCAGGCTGGCGATGGTAGGCGTCTCCGGGGTGTCGTGCACCTCGGTCGCCGGTTGCGCCTGCGGGTCGCCGGCCGGCGGTACGGGTGTGCGGACCGCCTCGGTGTTGGCCGCGTAGTCGCAACCGGTACAGCCGACGTAGCTGTCCTCGCCGACCGGCGTGGCCGCCAGGAACTCCTCCGACGCGGAGCCGCCCATCGCCCCCGAAACCGCGTGCACCACCGTGTAGTCCAGGCCCAACCGGTCGAAGATTCGCCGGTACGCCTCCCGGTGCCGGTCGTACGCCGCCCGCAGGCCCGACTCGTCCAGGTCGAAGGAGTACGCGTCCTTCATCAGGAACTCGCGCCCGCGTAGCAGTCCGGCGCGCGGCCGGGCCTCGTCACGGAACTTGGTCTGAATCTGGAACAGCGTCACCGGGAAGTCGCGGTACGAGGTGAACAGGTCCTTGACCAGCAGCGCGGCCAACTCCTCGTGGGTGGGCGCGAGCAGATGCTCGGCACCACGCCGGTCGGCCAGGGTGAAGATGTCGTCGCCGTACTCGGTCCACCGCCCGCTGGTGCGGTACGGCTCGGCCGGCAGCAGCGCCGGGAAGTGCACCTCCTGGTCACCGATCGCGACCAGTTCGGCCCGGACGATCTCGGTCACCCGGTCCAGCACCAGCTTGCCCAGCGGCAGCCAGGTGTAGCCGCCCGGCGCGGCCCGGCGGATGTAGCCGGCGCGCAGCAGCAGCCGGTGGCTCGGCACCTCGGCGTCGGCCGGATCCTCGCGCAGGGTCCGGAGCAGCGTGGTCGACATCCGCAGCAGCATTGCCGCAGCCTACGACCGGCGTTCGGCGAGGGCGATCCGATTAGCTCAACCCTCGGCCCCGGTGAGGCCGGCCCGGTGGGCGATTACCGCAAGCGCGGTGCGGTCCCGGGCGTCCAGTTTGGCCAGCAGGCGACTGACGTAGGTGCGCGCGGTCGCCGGGCTGATGAACAGGGCCCGACCGATCTCGTCGTTGGTCTCGCCCAGCCCGACCCGGGTCAGCACGGCACGCTCCCGTTCGGTGAGCACGCTCAACCGGGGATCGGGCCGGGGCGGCCTCGGTGCGGCGGCGAGTTGCTCCATGACCCGGCGGGTGACGGCGGGCGAGAGCAGGTTCCCGCCGGCCGCCGCCGTGTGCACCGCCCGGCGCAGGTCGTCGGAGGGGGTGTCCTTCAGCAGGTACCCGGCGGCGCCGAGGTTTACCGCCTCGATGATGTCCGCATCGTCGTCGAAGGTGGTGAGGATCAGCACCCGGGTGCCGGCCAGGTTGCCGTCGGCCCGGATCGCGGCGGTGGCGGCCAGGCCGTCCAGCACCGGCATGCGGATGTCCATGAGTACGACGTCCGGCCGCAACTGGCGGGCCAGCCGAACTCCGGTACGCCCGTCGGCGGCCTCCCCGACGACCGTGATCTGCGGATCGGCCGCCAGCAGGGTACGGATGCCGGCCCGGACGAGATCCTGGTCATCGACCACGAGCACGCTTGTCATCCGGGTTCCGCCAGCGGAAGTACGGCCCGTACCAGGAATCCGTCGGCCCGCTGTTCGGCGACGAGCCTGCCGCCCAGGCTCTCGGCCCGTTCCCGCATCCCGGCGATGCCGTGGCCGCCGGGACCCGTCGTCGGCCAGCCGATCCGATCGGTGGTGCCGGACGCCATCCCCGCCCGCGCGGCGCCGGAGTCGGTGGCCGGCTTCACCACCGACTGGTCGGCGCCGGAGTCGGTGGCCGGTTCTGCGGTCGCCTGGTCGGCGCCGGAGTCGGTGACCGACAGGTTCAGCTGGGGCCCGTCCGGCCACACCCGGATCTCGACCCGGCTGCCGGCGGAGTGCCGGACCACATTTGTGACCGCCTCCTGGACGATCCGGAACGCGGCGGCCTCGACCGGCGCCGGCAGCGGTGCGTCGAGGTCGACCCGGACGTCGACGTCGAAGCCGGCGGCGCTCGCCGCCTGGGTCACGGCGTCGAGATTGCCCAGCGAGACGACCGTGCGGGGCCGGTCCTCCGGCTTCCGCAGCAACGTCACCGTCCGCCGCAGGTCGGCCATGCTCCGGCCGGCCGTGGCGCGGATCAACTCCAACGCCGAGCGGGCGGCGGCGTCGTCGCGGCCCAGCGCCTCCCGGGCCACGTCGGCGTGCAGGGCGATCACCGACGTGGTGTGGCCGAGGGAGTCGTGCAGGTCGCGGGCGATGGCCATCCGCTCGTGCTGGACGCGGGTGTCCGCCTCCTGCTGGTAACGCGCCTCGGTCAGCTCGGCGATCCGTCGCGCGTCCGCCTGCGCCGCCCGGCGTGACCGGAGGCTGTCCCCGAGGGCGATCGCCGCGCCCATCAGCAGCACGTGCCCGGCCAGCTCGTAGCCGACCACGAAGGAGAACTCCTGACCCTCGGCGAGGCGGAAGACCACCGAGACCACGGTGACCAGTGCGGCGGCGGCGACCGCGGCGGCGAGACGCCCGTACTCGGCGGCGGAGAAGAGGGCGGCGGCGACGGGCACGGCCAGACCGACCGCCGGATAGCCGACGGCGTAGTAGGCGAACAGGCCCAGCACGGTCACGGCGAGCACCACCACCGGGTAGCGGCGGCGGGCCAGCATCAGCGCGCCGAGGCCGACCGCCCACAGGTACGCGACGGGTTCCGGCCCGTGCCGGCCGCCCTCGTTGGCGGTGATGACGATCGAGACGGTGGCGGCAACGCCCACGCCGAGCAGCACGTCGACGACCCAGGGGCGGGACGTGTGCTCGTTCGCTCGACCGGCCACGAACTCAGCGTACGGCGCTGCCCGGGTGCGCCGGAGTCGTCAGCAGGCGACTGCGATAGTCGCCCACCGACGTACCAGCGCCGCGCCCAACCGGCTTAGAAAGGAAGGGCCCCCTGTTAACGCCTCCGGTAGAGCAGGGGCCCCTTCTTAACACTCGTCGAGGGAGTCGCCGTCGTGACCGCTGCACAACCACCCGCACCGAACCGCCGGGCGCTCGGCCTGCCGATGCTCGCCCTGTTCGGGCTCGCCCTGCTCGGGCTGCCCCGGGTGGTGCTGCACGATCTGGGTCTGGTGCACGAGGGCACCTTCGTCAACCTGCTGCTCGTGGTCGTACCGCCAATGGTGTGGATCATGGTCGCGGTGGTGCGGCAGGTGCCCAACCCGTTCCTCACCCTGCTCGTCGTCGGCCTGATCTACGGCGTGCTGCTCGCGCTGACCCACCAGCTGCTCTGGGACGCCGCGTTCGACGAGCCGCCGATGCTGGGCGGCAACCTCAGCGACCTCGCCCCCGGCACACAAGAGATCATCATCCGGTTCTTCGCCGCGATCAGCAGCGTCTTCACCGGCGTCATCGTGGGCGCGGTGGCCGGCCTGATCGCCTGGCCCCTCGCCCGCCGCCGCCCCTGAAACGGCCGGGCCGGGCCTGCCTCTCGAAGCCGCATCTGCGCGAGGATGGGGGAATGATGCGGGCACCGGGTGGGTTGTTGCTGGATTTCGGTGGGGTGTTGGCGGATGCGCCGGCCGGTGGGGCGGCGGAGCCGGCGATGGTACGCCGGTTCGGCGAGGTGATCGGCGGAGCGCTGCCGACGGAACGCATCGCGGCCGACCTGCGCGCGGGTGCGCGGGCGTACGGGCTCTGGCGCGACGAGATCAGCGCCTCGGCGGAACCGGTCGAGTTGCCGCACAACCGGGTCTGGGCGGACTTCGTCACCCACGGCTGGCCGGCACCGGCGCGGGCCGCCGTCGAGCGCGAGGCGACGTCACTGGCGTACGCCTGGACCTGGCGCGCCGAATGGGAGGTGCGTCCCGGCATCCCGGAGGCGCTGCGGGCCGCCGCCGAGGCGCAGGTGCCGATGGCGGTGGTCAGCAACACCCTCTGCGGCGCGGCACATCGGGACTTCCTCGCCAAGGCCGGGCTGTCCGGGCTCTTCGTCGCCGAGTTCTACAGCGACGAGACCGGGCTACGGAAGCCCAACCCGGGTTTCGCGCAGCTGGCCGCCGACGCCATCGGCGTACCGATCGGGGATTGCTGGTTCGTCGGCGACAGCCTGCACCGCGACGTGGCCTGCGCCCGGCGGGCCGGCACAGCGGCGGCGGTGCTGATGCGCTCGCCGCGCACCGACCGCGAGCCGGTCGACCCGGAGCTGGCTCCCGACGCCCGGATCGAGGACGGCCACGGACTGCTGGACCTGCTGCGGCAGAGTTGGTCGGCGAGCTGACTCCGGCGTACGCGATGAAGCTGGGCGAGCGGTTCAGCGTGGAAGCTGGGCTGGCGGTTCAGCGTGGGCGGTTCAGCGTGGGGCGGTTCAGCGTGGGGCGGTTCAGCGTGGGGCGGAGCGCGCCACGCGGAAGCCCACGTCGTCGACGGTGAAGGTGGGATGGCTGCGGCGGCGTACCGAGGCGCGGCAGCTCCAGTGCTCGTCGAACCAACCGCCGCCGCGCAGCACCCGGTATGTGCCGTAGACCTCCGCGTCGTAGACGTCCCAGCACCAGTTCCACACGTTGCCCAGCATGTCGTGCAACCCCCAGGCGTTGGGTCGCCGGCTGCCGACGTCGTGCGGGCGCTCGCCGGAGTTGTCGCGGTACCAGGCGATCTCGTCCAGCGGACCGTAACGCGGGCCGGTGGTGCCGGCTCGGCAGGCGTACTCCCATTCCGCCTCGGTCGGCAGCCGGTATCCGTCGGCCGTGCGGTCCCACTCGACATTCTCGTCGTCGAGCCGGTACGCGGGGCGGCGTCCGTCCTGCTCGGAGAGGGTGTTGCAGAAGCGGACCGCAGCCCACCAGGAGACGCTCTCGACCGGCAGGTTCCCGCCGCTGAAGGCGCTCGGTCGCTCGCCGGTGACCTGCGCGTACTCGTCCTGGGTGACGGGGTGTGCCGCGATCTCGTACGGCGCCAACTGGACCGACCACCGGCGCTGCGTACGCCGGTCGGCGAGGGCGACCTGGCCGGCGGCCACCGGGACCATCGTGCGGCTGTCCATCAGGAGGGGATCCTACCCAGCGGATGACCTATGCCACGTTTCGCGCCGACGGGGCAGCCGGGTCAACCTGCCCGGTGCCAGACTTCCCGATGTTAAGAAGGGGCCCTTCCTCTACCGCAGGCGTTAATAAGGTGCCCTTCCTTACTCCGAAGGAGCAGCGTGGGCTGGGGTAGTTACGTCGCGATCGGTGACAGCTTCACCGAAGGGCTGGACGACCCGTACCCGGACGGTAGCTTCCGGGGTTGGGCGGATCTGGTCGCCACCCGGCTGGCCGTCGAGGCGGGCCCCGATTTCCGGTACGCCAACCTGGCCATCCGGGGCCGTACCTTCCCGAACGTGGTGGCCGAGCAGGTGCCGGCCGCGTTGGCGATGCAGCCCGACCTGATCAGCTTCGCGGCGGGCGGCAATGACGTGCTGCGTCGCAGCTTCGACCCGGACTCGCTGGTGGGCCGCTTCGACCAGGTGGTCTCGACGTTGCGTGCCGACGGGGCCGACGTGGTGCTGTTCCGGTTCGCCGACGTGATGGCGCGGCTGCCCGGGCAGCGGCTGATCGCGCCTCGGGTGGCCCTGCTCAACCGGGCGGTGGGCGAGACCGCCGAACGCCACGGCGCGATCCTGGTCGACCTGTACGCCGACGACACGTACCTGAATCCGATGCTGTGGAGCACCGACCGGCTGCACCTCTCACCGGCCGGGCACCGCCGGGTCGCCGGTCAGGTGCTCACCGCCCTCGGTGTCGGCTGTGACGAGGAGTGGCTGCTGGTCCCGCCGAACCCGGAACCGACGCCCTGGCTGGCCGCCCGCACCGCCGACGTGCGGTGGGCCGGCCAACACCTGGCTCCCTGGCTCAAGCGCCGGCTGACCGGCCGCTCCTCCGGCGACACCGTCACCCCCAAGCGCCCCACCCTGACCCCCTTCCCACCCGCCCACTGAGTCGATCGAGAGGTGCCGGTCAGCAGCCTCTCGATCAACCGACCGTTTCAGTGGGTGAGGCGTATCCAGGTGCGGGGTTGGGTGGGGGAACCCAGGGTGGTGGCGGTCCGGGTGGTGATGACGATGGTGTCGTCGGGGAGCACCTCGACGGTCGGGTCGTCCTCGCCGTTGCCGAAGCGCGGTCCACGGGCCTCGGGGACGTCGATGTACCGTTCGCCGGTCCAGTAGCCCACGTTGCCCCAGGGGTTGGTCACGACGAGCAGGCCGTCGTTGACGGCGGCCACCGAGTTGGTGTCGGGTGGTAACTCGGTCTGCTCTCGCCACCGGTCGTCGATCAGCCGCCAGACCCGCTTCGGGGTTGCTCCGTCGTAGGCGGTGGCGCTCATGCCGACCAGCCAGGCGTCGCGGCCGTCCGGGGAGACCAGCAGCCGGACGGCACCGGACACCGCGGGTAGTTGCCGCCAACTGGCCGCGCCGTCGGCGCTGACCACGGTACGCAGCCGGCCGCCCTCCGGGCCGGTCACCCAGAGCCGGCCGTCGCCGCCCTCGACCAGCCCCGGTTCGGCATCGTTTGGCAGGACCACCGGGGGTTGGGTAGGTGGCCCCGGCGCACCGACCCGGGCGAGTTCGAACTCGGCGCAGTCCAACCTGATCAGCGGGCCGCTGCCCGGGCACTGGAGCAGATACCCGCTGCGGGTGGCCACGCCGCGCCGGGTCGCCTCGGGCGGAGCTTCCCGAGGGTGCTCGGAGAAGGAAGCCCCGCCGTCGGTGGAGACCAGGTACCCGCCGCCGATCCCCACGGTGAGGGTCCGCTCGTCGACGGCCAGCAGGTAGAACGCTCCCTCCTGCCGGGGACGGTTCGCTGCGTCCGGCAGCGGGGTGCGCTGCCAGGTCTGGCCCCCGTCGACGGTCCGCGCCAGGTCGCGGCGGCAGTCCGTCCGACTCGGCTGGTCGACCGGCTGGCAGGTGTCGAAGAGCGCCCAACCGTGTTGCGAACTGACGAACCGCAGCCCGGTCAGCCGCCCGGCCACGCCGGTCGGGTGCACCCGCCGTTCGATCAGCCGCTCGTCGGTCGACGGCGACGGGTCCGGGGTGGGCGGATCGGACTCGCCGCCCCGCCCGGCCACCGCGTACGCCCCGGCGGGGCCGGTCAGCAGCAGCGCGACGATGCCGGTCAGCAGCCCACGGCGGCGGCGACGGCGGTCCCGCGCCCGACGCCGGACGGCAGGCAGGCCGGGTGGCCGGAACGTCGGCGCGGCGCTCGCCTCGAACTCGGCGAACATCTGCTCCAGGTCGGTCTCACGCACGGCCGGCCTCCTGCCGCTCGCTGAAGTACGTGGCCAACGCCGCCCGCCCACGGGACAGCCAGGACCGGACCGTCCCCGCCGGTACGCCCAACTGCTCGGCGATCTCTGCGACCCGCAGGTGGGCCAGGTGGTGCAGGACGATTGCCTGACGCTGGGCGGCGGGCAGGGTGGCCAGCGCCCGCAGCAGCGCCACCCGGTCCGGTTCCGGGCCGGGCACGTGCTCCGGGCGTTGCCGGGCGAGATGGCGTACGGCGGTGCGCACCCGGCGCAGTCGACTGGTGGCGAGGTTCCAGCCGACCCGGCGTACCCAGGCGTACGGATCGTCGTACCCGCTGACCCGGTCCCACCGCTCCAGCAGCCGGCAGAAAGCCTCCTGGGTGAGGTCCTGCGCCTCCGCGTGGTCGCCGAGGTACGCGTAGAGCTGCACCGCCAGGCGGTGGAAGTGGCTCTGGTAGAAGTCGGCGAAGTCGAGGGTGGGCGGGCTGGCCCCGGGTGGCTCGGCACGGTGCCCTGCGGTCATGGCGGTCCTCGGTGTTCGGCGGCAGTCACCACTGTCACGTCGGGTGCCGGGCATTTGCTGCACCCGAATATCAATGGCCCGCCGGGAGACGGCGTAGGTTGGGGGTCATGGCTGTGCCGAGTGATCCCAATCCCCGACTCCAGTCGTACGCCGACCCCCAGCGGTTGGTCACCACCGAGTGGCTGGCCGAGCACCTGGGCGACGAGGGCCTGGTCGTCGTCGAGTCCGATGAGGACGTGCTGCTCTACGACACCGGTCACATTCCCGGTGCCATCAAGGTCGACTGGCATCTTGAGCTGAACGACCAGGTGACCCGGGACTATCTCGACGCCGAGCGGTTCGCCGAGCTGTGTGCCGCCAAGGGCATCGGCCGGGACGACACCGTGGTCTTCTACGGCGACAACTTCAACTGGTGGGCCGCGTACGCCCTCTGGGTCTTCACCCTCTTCGGTCACCCGGACGTGCGGCTGCTCGACGGCGGCCGGCAGAAGTGGATTGCCGAGGGGCGGGAACTGACCCGGGACAAGCCGACCCGGCCCCGGGCCGAGTACCCGGTGCCGCAGCGCGACGATGCACCGGTGCGGGCGTTCCGCGAGGAGGTGGCGGCACACGTCGCCGCCGACCGGCCGCTTGTGGATGTGCGTTCGCCGGGTGAGTACACCGGCGAGATGCTGCACATGCCGGACTACCCGCAGGAGGGCGCGCTGCGTGGCGGGCACATCCCGGGCGCGGTGAGCAAGCCGTGGAAGTCCGCCGCAAACGACGACGGCACGTTCAAGTCGGCCGACGAGCTGCGCGCCATCTACGCCGACCAGCTCGGGTTGAGCCCGGACGACGACGTGATCGCGTACTGCCGGATCGGCGAACGCTCCAGCCACACCTGGTTCGTGCTGCGCCACCTGCTCGGCTACCCCCGGGTGCGCAACTACGACGGCTCCTGGACCGAGTGGGGCAACCTGGTCCGCGCTCCCGTCGTCAAGGGCCCCGACCCGAGGTGATCAGTCCGCGCCGGGGGTGGCGCGGAGGTAACGCTGGATGGTGGGGGACAGCCAGGCGATCAGCTCGGCCGGGGCGATGTCGACCATGGGGGGCAGGCGGAGGACGTAGCGGGTGAGGGCCACCCCGAGCAGTTGGCTGGCGACCAGGCCGGCCCGCCGGGGGGCCTCCGCCGGGTCGGCGACCACGCGGGCCACGGCCGCGCCGAGCTGGCTGGCGAAGATCTCGCGTACGCGTTCGGCCCCGCTCGGGTTGGTGCTCGCCGTACGCAGCAGCGCCGGCAGCGTGCTGTCCCCTTCCCAGCGGGTGAAGAAGTAGCTGACAAGCGCTGCGCCGAGCTGATCGGGCGGTACCTCGCTCAGGTCCGGCAGCCGCAGGTCGAACTCGGCCGCCGTGGCGAACAGCTCCTCTTTGCTGCCGTAGTAGCGGATCACCATGGACGGGTCGATCCGCGCTTCGGCGGCGATCGCGCGGATCGTCGCCCGGTCGTAGCCGTCCGCCGCGAACCGGTCCCGGGCGGCCCGCAGGATGGCTGCCCGGGTGGCGTCCGAGCGCCGTGGCCGCCGTCCGCCGGCCGCCGACTTCGCGCCTTCTTCCGGGCGTACGCCTTCCGTCATCTGACCGACGATATGCCAACACTTGTTGACTTCCGCTTCCGGGGGCGCCTAGCGTTGCCAACAAGTGTTGGCCAACGGTTGTTGGCATCTGCCTCGGGAGGTCGTCATGCTGCCCGAACGAACGGACGTGCTGGTCGTCGGGGCCGGCCCGACCGGACTGACCGCCGCACTCGCCCTGGCCCGCCGAGGGATCGAGGTCACCCTGGTCGACAAGCGGGAAGAACCGCCGGTCACCTCGCGGGCGGCGGTCGTGCACGCGTACACCCTGGAGTTGTTGGACCGGCTCGACGCGGGCGCGCCCCTGGTGGCCCAGGGCCTGCGGTCGGCGCGATTCAGCGTCCGCGACCGGGACCGGTTGTTGGCCACCGTGCCCTTCGACCGGCTGCCCACCCGCCACCGGTACGCGCTGCTGGTCTCCCAGTCGGTGACCGAGCAGGTGCTGACCGAGCGGCTGGCCGATGCGGGTGTGCCGGTACTGCGCCCGTACCAGCTCACCGGCCTGGAGCAGGATGGCGATGGCGCGGTGGCCCGGTTCGCCGGAGCGACCGTACGCGCCCGGTGGGTGATCGGCGCCGACGGCATCCACAGCACGGTGCGCGAGTTGGCCGGCATCCGGTTCACCGGCCCGGCGGACTCCATGGAATCGTTCGTGCTGGCGGACGTACGCGTGGACAGCGTCCTGCCCCGCGATGGTGTGTCGATCTTCCTCGCCCGCAGCGGTCCGCTGGTCTGGGCGCCGCTGCCCGACGGCCGGGTACGACTGGTGGCCCAGGTCACCCCTCCGGCCACGATCGCCACGGTCATCCCCGGGGCCACGGTGGACACGGGGGCAGCCGGGGCCACGGTCGGCGCGGGGGCAGCCGGTGCCACGGTCGGCACGGGGGCAGCCGGGGCCACGGTGGACACGGGGGCAGCCGGGGCCACGGTCGGCACGGGGGTCACGGTCGGCGCGGTCGCCGACCCGCCGGCCGAGCCGGATGCCGGCTACCTGCAACGGCTGCTCGACGAGCGCGGTCCGGCAACTCGGCCCGATCGGGTCCGCGAGGTGCTCTGGTCCTCGCGCTTCCGGCTGCACCGGCGGGTCGCCGAGACCTTCCGACGTGGGCCGGTGCTGCTGGCCGGGGACTCGGGTCACGTGCACAGCCCGGCCGGCGGGCAGGGCATGAACCTCGGCATCAGCGACGCGGTCGACCTCGGTGCGACCCTCGCCGACGTACTGGCCGGCGGTCCTGACCGGCTGCTTGACGAGTACGCGACCCGCCGTCGCCCGCTCGCCCACGACGTGGCCGGCTTCGCCGACCGGCTCACCCGGCTGGCCACCGCACCGCCCGCCCTGCGCCCGGCCCGGGACCTGCTGCTGCGCCTGGTCGGGGTGCTGCCGCCGGCCCGCCACCGGATCGCCCTACGCCTTTCCGGCCTGCACCAGCGGCCCGCCACCACCCCGGCTGTCGACGCCGCGCGGGGTGGTGTTCCCGGTAGGCGGACTGGCCGGTAACCGAGGCTGCCCTTGGTCACCACCCTGGGTCTACGCTTGGCCGGTGACGGTGGAGCAGCAGGCCCGGGCAGCGAACGGCGGGGCCACGGGGGCGGGGCGGCGCCGGTCCCGCAAGGACGAGATCCTGGAGATCGCGGTGGGGTTGTTCGCCTCCCGCGGCTACCACGGCGTGTCGATGGACGACATCGGTGCGGCTGCCGGCGTGACCGGTCCGGCGCTCTACCACCACTTCGCCGGCAAAGAGGCAATGCTTGTCGCCGCGCTGACGCCGGTAAGCGAGGGCCTGCTCGAAGGCGGGCGGCAGCGGTCCGTCGCCCACCCGGACGACCCGCGTGGTGCCCTGGAGTCGCTTATCGACTTCCATGTCGACTTTGCGTTGGCCAATCCGGCCGTCATCGCGCTGCACCTGCACGAGTTGGACCGGATGCCCGAGGAGCCCCGGCGTCGGATCCGCCGTCTCCAGCGGCTCTACGTCGAGGAATGGGTCGCCGTGCTGACCGCGCTGCACCCCGGGCTGCCGGACGGGGAGGCACGGGTGCTGGCGCACGCCGCGTTCGGCCTGATGAACTCCACCCCCTTCCTCGGCGGTGAGGTCGATCGCCGCCGCCGTGCCGAGCTGCTGCGCAGCGCCACCCTCGCCGCGCTCCTCGCCCCCACCGAACCCGCCTGACCCGCCTGAATTTCACCGCGCTGCCGCCGCGCTGCGTCCGCGCTGCGTCCGCGCTGCCGCCGCGCTGCGTCCGCGCTGCCGCCGCGCTGCGTCCGCGCTGCGTCCGCGCTGCCGCCGCGCTGCGTCCGCGCTGCCGCCGCGCTGCGTCCGCGCTGCGTCCGCGCTGCCGCCGCGCTGCGTCCGTGCTGCCGCCGCGCTGCGTCCGTGCTGCCGCCGCGCTGCGTCCGTGCTGCCGCCGCGCTGCGTCCGTGCTGCCGCCGCGCTTCACCGTGCTGCCGCCGCGCTGCCTGGCGCGTGTTAATAAGGGGCCCGTGCTATACCGCAGGCGTTAACAAGGGGCCCTTCCTTCACTGGGGTCGGCGTGGTTCCCTAGCGGGCGTCCCACAAAATGGAACGCTCGGAGGAACCATGATCGAGTCACTGCTGGTCGCGAACCGGGGCGAAATAGCCCGCCGGATCATCCGTACCGCGAAGCGGCTCGGGGTGCGCGCCATCGCGGTGCACTCGGAGGTGGACGTCGACCTGCCGTTCGTGACTGAGGCCGACGAGGCGGTCTGCATCGGCCCGGCCAACCCGGCGCAGAGCTATCGCAACAGCGAGGCGATCCTCGCCGCCGCCAAGTCGACAGGTGCGCAGGCGATCCACCCCGGCTACGGCTTCCTGTCGGAGAACGCCGACTTCGCGCGTACCGTCGGGGCCAGCGGCCTGATCTGGGTCGGACCGGACGCGGACGCGATAAGCGCGATGGGCGACAAGATCAACGCCCGAAACCTGATGGCGGCGGCCGGGGTGCCGGTGGCGCCGGGCACCACCGCACCGGCGGCGGATCTGGCCTCGGCGGTCGCCGCAGCGGACGAGATCGGCTACCCGGTGATGGTGAAGGCCGCTGCGGGCGGTGGCGGCATGGGCATGGGCGTGGCCACCGACGCCGACGCGCTGCGTGCCGAGTACGACAAGGTGCGCTCGTTCGCCGAGCGGATGTTCGGTGACGGCTCGGTGCTGATCGAGCGGTACTTCCCCCGGGTACGCCACGTCGAGGTGCAGATCCTCGGGCTGGCCGACGGCCGCGTGGTGGCGCTCGGCGAACGGGAGTGTTCGGTGCAGCGCCGCAACCAGAAGCTGGTCGAGGAGTCGCCATCCCCGGCGGTCTCGCCGCAGTTGCGTGCGCGTCTGCTCGCCGCGGCGGTACGCGCGGGCGAGGCGGTGAACTACCGCAACGCGGGCACGGTGGAGTGCCTGCTGGACCCGGCGTCCGGAGAGTTCTTCTTCCTGGAGATGAACACCCGGCTCCAGGTGGAACACCCGGTCACCGAGTTGGTCTACGGGTTGGATCTGGTCGAGCAGCAACTGCGGGTGGCCGCCGGGCTGGCGCCGACCTTCGACCCGGACGCCCTCAGCCCGCGCGGACACGCCATCGAGCTGCGGGTCAACGCGGAGGACCCGAAGCGCTTCCTGCCCGGCCCGGGAGTGATCAAGACCTGGGTGGAGCCCACCGGCGAGGGGGTACGGGTCGACTCCGGATACGTCGAGGGGAACACCGTCACCCCGTTCTACGACAGCCTGATGGCGAAGCTGATCGTGAGCGCACCCACCCGTACCGAGGCGATGGCGCGGGCCCGGACGGCGGTGGCCGCGTTCCAGCTCGCCGGCCCCAAGAACAACCTCCCGTTCTTCGCCGAACTCCTCGACAACGCGGAGTTCCGCTCCGGCGCCTACGACACCACCCTGATCACCCGGATGCGCTGACCCCGCCGCCCGCTCTGGTTGATCAAGAAGTTTGCGTCCGGGATCGGCGCTCGGCCCGACGCAAACCTCTTGATCAACCGAGCTGGTGGGTGGGGTGGGATGCTGGGAAGGTCAGCGACAGTCGGGTGTCACAGTGGGGTGGCCGAGATGAGT
Source organism: Micromonospora sp. FIMYZ51 (assembly GCF_038246755.1). Classification (NCBI taxonomy): domain Bacteria; kingdom Bacillati; phylum Actinomycetota; class Actinomycetes; order Micromonosporales; family Micromonosporaceae; genus Micromonospora; species Micromonospora sp. FIMYZ51. Next base: position 53,791 of record NZ_CP134706.1, read on the forward strand.
GAACTGCCGGAGTCCGTGTTGATCCGCGAGGTCGGGCCGCGCGACGGGTTGCAGAACGAGGAGCCGATTCCGACCGACGCCAAGGTGCAGCTGCTCGACGCGCTCTCCCGCACCGGCGTACGGCGGATCGAAGCGGTGTCGTTCGTGCACCCCAAGGCGATCCCGCAGATGGCGGACGCCGACGAGGTGTGGCGGCGGGCGGCGAAGGTGCCCGGGGTCCGCTACTCGGCACTGGTGCCGAACACCCGAGGCGCGCAGCGCGCCCTGGCCGCCGGATTCACCGAGGTCGAGGTGGTCGTCTCCGCCAGCGACACGCACAACCGGCGCAATGTCAACCGCTCCACCGAGGAGTCCCTGGACGACATCGCCGAGCTGATCGACCTGCTGCACGGCGCGGGTGCCCGGGCCGAGGTGATCATCGCGACCAGCTTCGGCTGCCCGTACGAGGGGGACATCGACCCGGCCCGGGTGGCCGCCATCGTGGACCGGGTGGTCCGCGACGGCGCCGACCGCGTCGCGTTCGGCGACACCACCGGCATGGGTACGCCCCGACGGGTCCGCGACCTGCTGACGGCGGTACGCGACCGCAACGCGCACATCCCGGTGCTGCTGCACTTCCACAACACCCGGGGCACCGCGTTGGCGAACCTGTTGACCGCGCTGGAGTTCGGGGTGACCGAGTTCGACGCCAGCGTCGGCGGTCTCGGTGGCTGCCCGTACGCGCCCGGCGCCAGTGGGAACCTGGCCACCGAGGAGGCGGTGCACATGCTGCACGACATGGGCATCGACACCGGCATCGACCTGGACGCCCTGATCGAGGTCGCCGAGCTGGCCGAGCGCCTCACCCCGCACCCCCTCCCCTCCGCCATCCTCCGCGCCGGCCCCCGCACCCGCCGAACCCCCCAACCCCTAACAACCCACCCCCTCGCCCCTCGCCCCCGCGATCTTGCAGTTTGGGTCGCCTTTTCGCGGCTTTTGTCCCGATATGCGGGGACGAAAAGTGCAAGATCGGCGCGGCGGGGAGGGCGGCGGTGAGGGTGGGGGGTGTCCCTATGGGTTTCGTCAAGCGGGGACGGGGCTGGTCGGGCGGGGTTGGTAGGGGATCTTGTCGCGGAGCATGGCGTATAGGACGTCGCAGCGGCGTCGGGCGAGGCAGATGAGGGCGGCGTTGTGGCGTTTACCTTCGGCGCGTTTGCGGTCGTAGTAGGCGCGGCTGACGGGGTCTGCGAGGGATGCGAACGCGGCGAGGAAGAACGCGCGTTTGAGGTTCTTGTTGCCGCCTCGGGGTGGGTGCTCGCCGCGGATGCTGGTGCCGGAGCGTCGGGTGACGGGGGCGAGGCCGGCGTAGGCGGCGAGGTGGCCGGGGGTGGCGAAGGCGGTGCCGTCGCCGACTTCGAGCAGGATCGGGCGGCGGTCCTGACGCCGATGCCGGGCATCGATGTCAGGACCGGGGCAAGAGGGTGTGCATCAAGCATCCTCTCGACCTGGTCGGCGACTTGGTCGCGTTGGTGTAGGACGTCGCGGAGGCTGTCGGCGAGACGGGGCAGGATCGTCTCGGCTGCTTGGGTGCCGGGGACGGTGACGGTCTGTTCGTCGAGGGCTGCCATGAGCTGTTCGATGAGCCGTTCACCCATGCGGGGTGCGTGGACGGCGGCGATCGAGAGTAGTTTGCGGCGACCGGCTTTGCGGAGTCCGGCCGGTCCGCCGCAGCGCGACAGCAACTCCAGCACGGCCTTGTGGTGCACCTTCGGGCCGAGAACCCGTTCCAGGGCGGGATGAATCTGGGTGAGTAGTCCCCGGATACGGTTCGACACGCGCGTGGCCTCGCCAGCGAGGTCGTCGTCGAAGCCGACGAGGACCTCCAACTCGGCCAGAGCCTCATCTCCGACGTCGACCCGCCGCAGCGTGTGCGGCAGGGTGCGGGCGGCATCAGCGATGACATAGGCGTCGCGGGCGTCGGTCTTCGCGCTTCCGGGGTGCAGATCGGCGATCCGGCGCATCGCCAGGCCGGGCAGGTAGGCCACCTGATGACCGCATGCCCGAGCCACCGCGACCGGCAGGGCGCCGATCGAGGCGGGCTGGTCGACCACCACCAGCACCCGACCGTGGCCGGCGAGTTTGTCGAACAACTGCCTCAGCCGAGCCTCGGTGTTCGGCAACGGTGCGTCGTGCAGCCGCTTGCCGTCCGGCGCCAACCCGACCGCGTGATGATCACCCTTACCGACATCCAACCCGAGGTAGACGCCGTATCCGCCGTGCACCACACCCGCCTCCACGCATCGTCCGTGGCCTCGGCCACAGGTCCAGGCGTCGGACTGCCGGCACCCACGTTACGAAGAGACCAACCCCAAACAGGGCGGCCGTGTCCCTATCAGCGGTCCGCCGACGCCACCCGACCCGGCGACAACACCCCCCGGATCATGCCTACGACAGGGGCAGGAAGTCATACCGGGCCGGGCGACCGAGGAGTCCCCGGCTGGGGACGATCAAAAAGGTAACGAGGGTGGGGTGAGGGTGGTGAGAGGCTGTCGGGGTGGGGTAACCTAACGATCGTTCAGGCGCTCGGCGCGCAGGGGTGGCGAGGGGGTCGGCGTGACGGACGACGGTGCGGGGCTGGAGCAGCTGCGCAAGCGGGTCAAGGCCGGCGGCGCGGAGAAGTACCACGCGGCGAACGCGGCCAAGGGCAAGCTGTTCGCGCGGGAGCGGGTCGCGCTGCTTGTCGACGAGGGCTCGTTCGTCGAGGACGGGCTGTACGCGAACGCGCTCGCCGACGGGCTGCCCGCCGACGGTGTGGTGACCGGCACCGCCACCATCGACGGCCGCCAGGTCTGCCTGATGGCGAACGATTCCACGGTCAAGGCCGGCAGCTGGGGTGCGCGTACGGTCGAGAAGATCATCCGGATCATCGAGCGGGCCTACGACACCGGTGTGCCAATGGTCTACCTGGTCGACTCGGCCGGGGCCCGGATCACCGACCAGGTCGAGCTCTTCCCCGGCCGGCGCGGCGCCGGGAAGATCTTCTGGAACCAGGTACGCGCCTCCGGTTCGATCCCGCAGGTCTGCGCGCTGTTCGGGCCGAGCGCCGCAGGTGGCGCGTACATTCCGGCGTTCTGTGACGTGGTGGCCATGGTCGACGGCAACGCCAGCATGTATCTGGGCTCCGACCGGATGGTCGAGATGGTCACCGGCGAGAAGACCACCCTGGAGGCGATGGGCGGGGCCAAGGTGCACTGCGCCGAGTCGGGCGTCGGGCACTTCCTCTGCAAGTCCGAGGCCGAGGCGCTCGACGTGGTCAAGCGCTACCTGTCGTACCTGCCGGCGAACTGGACCCAGCGCCCGCCGGCCGCCGAGGCGGTCGACGCGCCGGGCAAGGCGGACCTGGCCGCGCTGGTGCCGGCGAGCGAACGGCAGGCGTTCGACATGCGGCGATACGTCAAGGGCCTACTTGACGAGGGTTCCTTCTTCGAGATCCAGGCGCTCTGGGCCAAGGAGCTGACCGTCGGCTTCGGCCGGCTGGGCGGCGAGGTCGTCGGCGTGGTCGGCAACAACTCGATGTTCAAGGGCGGGGTGCTCTTCGTCGACTCGGCCGACAAGGCGACCCGGTTCGTGCAGCTGTGCGACGCGTTCAACGTGCCACTGCTGTTCCTGAGCGACGTGCCCGGGTTCATGGTCGGCAGCGCGGTGGAGAAGCAGGGCATCATCCGGCACGGCGCCAAGATGATCACCGCGATCTCCGAGGCGACCGTACCCAAGATCTGCGTGGTGGTCCGCAAGGCGTACGGCGCGGGCCTCTACGCGATGGCCGGGCCGGGCTTCGAGCCGGACGCCACAATCGCCCTGCCCACCGCGAAGATCGCGGTGATGGGTGCGGAGGCGGCGGTGAACGCGGTCTACGCGAACAAGATCGCCGCGATCGAGGACGCGGACGAGCGGGCCGCCTTCGTCGCCGCCAAGCGCGCCGAGTACGAGCAGGACATCGACATCGTCCGGCTGGCCAGCGAACTGGTGATCGACGCGATCGTCGAGCCGCATGACCTGCGCGCCGAACTGATCCGCCGGTTCGCTGCGGCCGGTGGCAAGGAACGGCACTTCTCCCGCCGTCGGCACGGGGTCACCCCCGTCTGACCCGTCGTCCGGCCGGCGTCGGCGGTCCGGCCGCCCGATCAGCACCGGCACCGTCCCGGCGTCACGAGCGCCCGGTCATCCGTCCAAGGAGGAACCCGATGGACTTCCGGCTCAGCGAGGAGCACGAGGCGCTGCGCGACAGCGTGCGGGACTTCGCCCGCGAGATGGTCGCGCCGGTCATCGCCGAGCACTACGAACGGCACACCTTCCCGTACGAGATCATCCGGCAGATGGGCAAGATGGGCCTGTTCGGCCTGCCCTTCGCCGAGGAGTACGGCGGCATGGGTGGCGACTACTTCGCGCTCTGCCTGGCCCTGGAGGAGTTGGCCCGGGTCGACTCCAGCGTGGCGATCACGCTGGAGGCGGCGGTCTCGCTCGGCGCGATGCCGATCTACCGGTTCGGCACCGACGAGCAGAAGTCGCGGTGGTTGCCGAAGCTGCTCAGCGGCGAGGCGCTGGCCGGGTTCGGGCTCACCGAGCCGGGCTTCGGTTCGGATGCCGGCGGCACCGAGACGAGGGCGGTGCTGGACGGCGACGAGTGGGTGATCAACGGTTCGAAGGCGTTCATCACGAACTCGGGCACCGACATCACCGCGCTGGTCACCGTCACCGCCGTCACCGGCACCCGGCCGGACGGGGCGAAGGAACTGTCCACGATCATCGTGCCGAGCGGTACGCCCGGCTTCACCGTCGCGCCCGGCTACTCCAAGGTCGGCTGGACCGCCTCGGACACCCATGAACTGACCTTCGACGACTGCCGGGTGCCGGCGGCGAACCTGCTCGGTGCGCGTGGCCGGGGCTTCGCCCAGTTCCTGCGCATCCTGGACGAGGGCCGGATCGCCATCGCCGCGCTGGCCGTCGGCCTCGCGCAGGGCTGCGTCGACGAGTCCGTCAAGTACGCCGGCCAGCGCCACGCCTTCGGCCAGCCGATCGGGAACTACCAGGCGATCCAGTTCAAGGTCGCGGACATGGAGATGAAGGCGCACACCGCCCGGCTGGCGTACTACGACGCGGCGGCCCGGATGCTGGCCGGCGAGCCGTTCAAGCGCCAGGCGGCCATCGCCAAGCTGCACGCCAGCACCATCGCGGTGGACAACGCCCGGGAGGCGACCCAGATCCACGGCGGGTACGGGTTCATGAACGAGTACCCGGTGGCCCGGTTCTGGCGGGACTCCAAGATCCTGGAGATCGGCGAGGGCACCTCCGAGGTGCAGCGCATGATCATCGCTCGCGACCTGGGCCTGTAGTAACCGGTCCGGGCAGGCCGGGCCCGCGTTGGCGGGCGCGCCCCGGCTGGGAACGGGCCGGGCAGCCGCTCGCTGTCGGGTTTCGGCATCATCCGGTCGGGTGGCCGACGATGACGTGTCGGCTGTCGGGGCCGGCCCGTAGTGTCCCAGGCCATGACTTCGGGTCATGATCGTCTGTCCAACCCGGATCCGTCCTCGACCCTGGCCGGGCTGCTGCGGGGGCACCGCCTGGCCGCCGGGCTCACCCAGGCCGAGCTGGCGGCGCGTGCCGGCATCGGCGTACGGACGGTCCGTGACCTGGAACGGGGGCGCTCCTCACGACCGCAGCGCACCACCGTCGAGTTGCTCGCCGGTGCGCTCGGACTGGCCGGGGCGGAGCGTGGCGAGTTCCTGGCCGCCGCCCGGGGAACCGGTGCGCCGCCGGCAGCCGCCGATCCGGGCACGCCGCTGCACATACCGCCGCCGCCCGAGCTGATCGGCCGGGAACGGGATCTGACCGAACTCGCCACCACCCTTACCGAGCCACACGGTCCCCGGCTGGTGAGCCTGGTCGGGCTGGCCGGGGTGGGTAAGACGGCACTCGCGCTGGCCGCGGTCCACGCCGTCGCCGACGCCCATCCTGGCGGCACCGCCGGGGTGCTGGTCGGTGCCGGGTCGGACGCCGCCGACGTGCTCGCTGCCGCGCTCACGGTGTTCGGCGCGGCCCGGGACACCGAGTTGGCCGCCCGCCTCGGTGACCGGCGGGCACTGCTGCTTGTGGACGCCGCCGAACGGGCACCCGATCCGGTGGCCGGGACGTTGCGACGGCTCATCGACACGGTGCCGTCGTTGCGAGTGCTGGTGACCGGCCGGCACCCGGTGGGGCTGCCGGGTGAGCGGGTCCGTCCGGTGTCACCGCTGGACGTGCCGCCGCCCGGTGACACCGATCCCGCGAAGCTCGCCGGCTATCCGGCCGTGGCGTTGTTTCGGGCGCGGCTGGCCCAGGTCCGGCCCGAGCCGCCCGCGGATGCCGAGCTGCCGGCGCTCGCCGCGCTGGTCCGGCGGTTGGGCGGGCTGCCGTTGGCGATCGAGCTGATGGCGGCGCGTGGCCGCCTGCTCGACCTCACCGAACTGCTCGACCGGTACGGCGATCGGGTCCTGGACCTGGACACCTCGGCCGCGCCGCGCAGCGGCTGGCAGACGGGCCGGGCGCGGGGCGACGAGGCGCGGACGGCGGTGGCGGAGACGCTGCGGGACGCGGTGGCCACCAGCTACCGGCTGCTCGCCGACGAGGAACAGGGTGCGCTGCGCCGGCTCGCCGCGTTCCGCAACCGCTGGTCGGTGGAGCTGGCCGAGGAGATGCTCGCCGACGCGGACCACCCCGCCGACCCGGTTTCGTTACTGAACCGCTTCCTCGACCTGGGGCTGTTGAGCGTACGCGGCACCGGGCCGTTCCGCTTCCGGCTGGTCGACGCGGTCCGCGACTACGCCGTCGAGCAGGCCTCCGGTGCCGGCGAGTCGACCGCGATCCGCCGCCGGCACGCCCGAGTGATCACTCGACTGGTGGAGCGCACCGCACCCGGTCTGGCCGGTGCCGGTGCCAACGCTGCCGCGCACCGCCTCGACGAGGTCACCGCCGACATCAGCTCCGCGCTCGCGTACGCGGCGGTGGACGATCCGCTCACCGCGTTGCGTCTGGCGGCCAGCCTGCCCTGGTGGTGGCGACTGCGCGGGCGGGACGTACCGGGCCGGCAGTGGCTGCTGCGGTTGCTGGCCGACCCGCGTACCGCCGACGCCGATCCAGCACTGCGGGCCTGGGCGGCGCTCGGCGTCGCGCTGCTGGCCGGTGAGCACGGTGCGGCCGGCGAGGAGGTACACAGCGCTCGGGTGGCGCTGGAGGCGTTTCGTCGCCTCGGTGATCTGCCCGGTGAGCTGGAGGCGCGCATCGTGCTGGGTGCCCTGCTGGCCGCCACCGGCCAGCCCGAGCCGGCGCGAGCGCAGGCGGAGGCAGCCCTGGCGGCGGCCACCGACGGCGGGCTGGTCCGCCAGATGGCGGTCGCGCAACACCACCTCGCATGGCACGAGATCCGCGTCGGCGAGCTGGCTGCGGCCCGCCGCCGGCTGGCCATTGTGGACCGCCTCGGCGGGCAGTGTGGGGAGCAGCGACTGCGGGTGTTGGCGCGGGGCACGGTCGCGGAGGTGTTCCGGCTGGAGGGCCGGTACGCGGAGGCGGCCGACGAGGCGCGACGGGTGCTGATGGCCCTCGCCGACCTGGGCGTGCCGCGGCATCGGCGTCGGGTGCTCGGCACGCTGGGGTTGGCACTCGCCCAGGACGGTCGGGCCGCGGAGGCTGCCCAGGCGCTCGTGGAACTGCGCCCGCTGGGCGCCACTGGGGCGCTGGTCGAGGGGCACCTCGCCCTGCATCGGGGTGATCGGGAGGTGGCGGCGGAATGGTTCGCCGCCGCAGCGGAGACGGTCGGGGCGGACCGGACCCGCCGCACCGTGGTGGAGGCGCTGGTCGGCCTGGCCGCGAGCACCTCGGATCCGGCGGTGCTCGACCGGCTGGACCTGATCTGCCGGGAGACCGGTATCCGGCTGTTGCGGCAGGAAGCGGAGTTGCTGTACGCGCTCTTCGCGGCCCGGAGCGAGGTGTCTGCGAACGCTACTGCCGAACGCGGACGACCGGGCCAGCAGCGGCCCGGTCGTCCGGTGATGCGGACGGGGGTGGCGCGGGCGAGGAAGCCCCCTGTTGCCACCCCTCGCTCATCGCCCGCGCCGGCACCCCCCGATGCGCCCCCGCTGACGCGAGACTAGCCAGGCGACACCAGGCCAACTGTCGGGTTTGATGATGTATCGACCATTGGTCGGCTGGTTCTGCCGGTCTTTCTGCCGGTGGTGTCACGCTCGGCTGGCTGGCCGGACACCGAGAGTTCCGGGCGTGGTCGCCGGAAATCCTCCGGGGCAATGCTCCGATCCCCTGCGGCGGGCGGCCTCAGCAGGCGTCCGACGTGTTGTCGGTGTCACCGTTGCTGCCCGCCGTGGCGCAGGGATTCACCGCGTCGCGTACCTGGCGTAGGCCGTCGAGCACGGCCTCCAGCGCGGGTGGTTCGAGCTGGCCGGTGAACCAGTCCTCGATGAGTTGGAGGTGGCCGGGCAGGCACTCGTCGAGTCGGGTCAGGCCGGAGGGCGTGACGACCGCGAACGAACTGCGCCGGTCGGAGGGGCAGGCGCGGCGCACGATCAGGCCACCGCGTTCCATCCGGTCCACCACTCGGGTGACACCGCTTGTGGAAAGGGAGGTCTGGGCGGCGAGGTCGGTCATCCGGAGTTGGTTGCCGGGTGATCTGGCGAGGCGGGTCAACACTTCGAACTCGACCGATGACAGGCCGTGCTCGTCGAGCTGGGCGGCGAACCTCGCAGACAGCCCGGCGTGCACCTCGAAGAGCAGGCCGACGGCGGTGATCCGAGGGTCGTCGAACACATTCGGGTTCACCAGGTCATCCTACCAGTACTTGACACGGGGAATATTGTCGCAGCTATAGTTGCTGACGCAGCCGTTGGGCTAACAAACAATCTCCCGGAGGGCAGTCTCTCATGACCAGCAGCACCGAGTCGGTTACCCGCGACTGGAACGGCCTCACCATCCCGGCGGCCGGCACCTATCTGCTGGACGCGGCGCACAAGCGGGTCGGGTTCGTCGCCCGGCACATGATGGTGAGCAAGGTACGCGGTGAGTTCGCCGACGCCAGCGCGACCATCACCATCGCCGAGGAGCCCCTTGAGTCCTCGGTCACGGCCACCATTCAGGCCGCCAGCATCAACACCGCGCAGGCCGACCGGGACGCGCACCTGCGCAGCCCGGAGTTCCTCGACGTGGAGAAGTTCGCCACCCTGGAGTACCGCAGCACCGGGGTGAAGTCCCACGAGGGCAACGAGTTCGTCCTCGCCGGTGAGCTGACGATCAAGGACGTGACCCGTCCGGTCGACCTGAAGGTCGAGTTCGAGGGCGTCGGGCGCAGCCCGTTCGGCCAGGACATCTTCGGGTTTTCCGCGTCCACCGAGATCGATCGCGAGGAGTTCGGCCTGACCTGGAACGTCGCCCTGGAGTCGGGCGGTGTCCTGGTGGGCAAGAAGGTCAAGATCGAGATCGAGGGTGAGGCTATCCGCCAGGCCTGATCTCCGTACGCCCCGACCGGCCCGCGCTCGCACCGCGCGGGCCGGTCGGCTGTGCTTCGGGCCGGCATCGTGCTTCCGGCCGACGCGGCCGGCATTATCGTGCTTCCGGCCGGCGCGGGCCGGCATCGTGCTTCCGGCCGACGCAGCCGGCATTATCGTGCTCCGGCCGGTGCCTGCCGGTCGGCTGTGCTCCGACCGCGCCGGGTACTCCCGGCGGTTGCCGGCCGGCTCGGGGCTGGCGATGCGATGCGAATTGTCACAGGTTGTTCGCCGGTCGATCCGCTGGCCACCCTGCCGGCTGGGTAGAGATTCCGACGGAGGTGCTCCGACCCCTGGTCACGTCGGTGGTTCCGTCCGCACCGGGCGGGTGGACTGCGACAACGGGCCGATCTTGGCCCGACCGGGCCGGGCGCCTGCACCGAGTATGGTTCACGAAGCGCTGCGGAGCGGGTACCGTTCCGTCGCGTCGCGCGCCGGGAGGAAACATGGGCAGGGACGTCGACCGAGCCGCCTTCTCCCGGGAGGACCGGGTCCGATACCGGCAGAAGGTCCGCCGCTGTCTGGACGTTTTCGCGTTGATGCTCGACGACTTCGGGTTCGACGCCGACCGGCCGATGACCGGGTTGGAGATCGAGCTCAACCTGGTGGACCCGAACGCCGAGCCCGCGATGCGCAACGACGAGATTCTCGCGGCCATCGCCGACCCGCTGTTCCAGACCGAGTTGGGACGCTTCAACCTGGAGTTGAACGCGAACCCGCGACTGATCGAGGGCAAGGGATTCGCCGACTACGAGCGTGATCTGAGCGGCAGCCTGAGCCGGGCGAACGACCGGGCGGCCCAATCGGACACCCGGATCGTCCTGGTCGGCATCCTGCCCACGCTTACCGAACGGCATCTGGTGGCGGAGAACCTCTCCACCAACGAGCGGTACCGGGTGCTCAACGACCAGATCGTCGGTGCCCGGGGCGAGGACATCGAACTCGACATCCGGGGCGTCGAGCGGCTGCGTACGCACACCGACTCGATCGCGCCGGAGGCGGCGTGCACCAGCCTCCAGTTCCACCTCCAGGTCGCGCCGGACAGCTTCGCGGACTACTGGAACGCCTCACAGGCGATCGCGGCGGCCCAGGTGGCGGTGGGCGCCAACTCGCCTTTCCTGTACGGGCGGCAGCTCTGGGCGGAAACCCGGATCGCCCTGTTCGAGCAGGCCACCGACACCCGACCGGACGAGTTGAAGGCCCAGGGCGTACGCCCCCGGGTGTGGTTCGGTGAGCGCTGGATCACCTCGATCTTCGACCTCTTCGAGGAGAACGTCCGCTACTTTCCGCCGCTGCTGCCGATCTGCGAGACCGAGGACCCGGTGCAGGTGCTGCACGCCGGTGGCGTACCGGAGTTGGCCGAGCTGCGACTGCACAACGGCACGGTCTACCGGTGGAACCGACCGGTCTACGACATCATGGACGGCCGCCCGCACCTGCGGGTGGAGAACCGGGTGCTACCGGCCGGACCGACCGTTGTCGACATGCTGGCCAACGCCGCCTTCTACTTCGGGCTGGTGCGAGGGCTGGCCGAGGCCGACCGACCGATCTGGAGCCAGCTCACCTTCAGCTCGGCCGAGGAGAACTTCCACGCCGCCGCCCGACGCGGAATGGATGCCATCCTGCACTGGCCACGGCTGGGCGAGGTGCCGGTGACCAAGCTGGTGCTCGACGTGCTGCTGCCGATCGCCTCGGCCGGGCTCGACGGCTTCGGGGTGGCACCGGCCGAGCGCGATCGCCTGCTCGGCATCATCGAGCAGCGTTGCCGTACCGGCCGTAACGGGGCAGCCTGGCAGACCCTCACGGTCTGGGCCGCCGAGCGGCACCGGAATCTGGACCGCCACGCGGCACTGCGCCACATGTTGCAGCGCTACGCGGAGTTGCAGCGCACCAACGAGCCGGTGCACAGCTGGCCGATCGACTGACTGGCCACCGGCGAGGGATGCGTCAGCGCGGCTTACGTGGAGTCCGGCTCCGGCGACCCGTTCCCGCGCCATCGGTCCCGGTACCGCCCCCGGCACCTCCGGACGGACCATCGGCCTCGGGGCCGTGAGATGGAACGTCGGCCTCGGGGCCGTGAGGCGGAACGTCGGCCTCGGGGCCTTCGGGCGTGGTGCCGGTGGGCGGGGATGCTGGGACGCTCCGACCCGCCCTGCCGCCGGTGCTCGTGCCACCGCGCCCGCTCGTGCCGCCGGCTCCGCTCGTGCCACCGGGCCCACCAGCTCCGCTCGTGCCGCTGGCTCCGCTCGTGCCACCGCGCCCGCTCGTGCCACCGCGCCCGCTCGTGCCGCTGGCTCCGCTCGTGCCGCTGGCGGTCGTCGGGGCGGTGGGCGTCGTCGGGTCGCTGCCTGCCGTGCCGCCCGGAGCGCTGCCGGCCAGGTCGTCGGAGCCAGCCCGCTGCCGAGGCACCGTGGCGGTGGGTACCGGGTCAGCCGTGGCGGTGGGTACCGGGTCGGTCGGAGCGGTGGCTCCGCCGCCGGTCGGTTTACTGGCCGCCCGCCGGGCCGCCCGCTGCGCGAGCGCCGCGACCAGGACGGAACCGCCGACGCCGACGATCACCGCGTACGGGGCGATGAGGTGGGCGGACACCTGCTCCGGGCTGATCGCGGTCAACCTTGGCACGGCCAGGAAGTACGCGACCGCGACCAGCAACGGACCGGCCGCGCCCGAGGCGGTGGCACCGACCCGACGATCCGCCTCGCGGACCCCCCGCCGGGCGGCCAGCGTTCCGATCAGCAGGGCCGACCCGAGCGAGAGGACCGCCCCGGGCCAGTAGAAGTAGTCCCGGATCCAGAACTGGTCGCTGCCGGAGCTGAGTTGCCAGATGCCGAGCTGCGCGGTGGTCAGTCCACGACCGGCGAGCACCGAGTCGACCACCGCGACCACCGCGAGCAGCCACAACCAGCAAGCGGTGGCGATGACGTTGGTGGCCGCCGCCCGGCAACGCAACGCCCAGTGTGCGACAAGCGCACCGATCAGTACGCCGAGTGCCGCGTACCCGGCGGCCATGTCCCGGGGCGACGGAGTGTCCGGCACCACCGCAACCCGTGCCGGTACGGCGACCAGCAGCACCGTGATCAGGGCACCCAGCGCGGCGGCCCCGGACAGGGCGCTCCACCACAGGCCGTCCCTGCCCCGCTGGCCGGCCGCACCGGGTGGATCGTCGGCAGGATGCGCCGGCGTACTCGGCACGGTGGCGGTGCGGCGGAGATCCTCGGTGGCGGTCGAGCGGCGATCATGCAACCGCTGGGCGCAGACCGCACCGAAGATGGTCGAGGTGGCGGCGATCCAGGTGGCCCAGATCAGGCTGGCCGCCCAGGCCGCCGTGCTGGCGGTCGTCTCGGCCGGCGCCCAGTTGAGGATGCCCAGGCCGTACCCGAAGCCCAGTTGCGCCGCCCCGGCACCGGCGGCCACGCCGGCCGCCGTGGCGATCGATCCTCCCCAGCCCACTCTGGCCATGCGGGGGAGCGTAACGTCCTGTGGTCGGTGCGGCGAGTCGTACGCGGTACCAGGCGATGGATGGTGACGGAAAGTGTTTGGCGTCGACGGGTACGGTCGCCGGTGACAGGGCGGTGGGCGGGATGACGGACGGGACCATGGACGGGCGGCCGGGGCGCGGTGACGGCGGCCCGGATCGCACGCTTATCGTCGGCGGCAGCCTCGCGGCTCTGCTGCTCGCGGTCATCGGGGCGGCCGGCGGCTGGGTGTTGGCCGGCGACCAGCGACCGCCGACGACTGCCGTACCGGCCGATGCGGCCGGCAGCCGCACCCCCAGCCCTCAGCCGACCAAGTCGCCACCGCGGGCCCGGCCGACCTCGGCTGCCCCGCCGAGCAGTGCCGCGCCGACCCGGTCGGCCGGGCTCACCGTGCCGGACCTGGTTGGGATGGACTTCGAGGAGGCCCGGGAGGAACTGCGTGACCGGGGACTGGGCTGGCAGTTCGTCTTCGGCAGTGGAGACAGTTCCAGCGTGCGGAGCACCAACCCGGCGGCGGGTACGCCGGTGAAGCGCGGTATCACCGTTGTGATCAATGTGGCCGGGCAGGCACCGCCGAACGAGGTGCCGGATCTGCTCGGGGAGAAGTGCCGGGATGCCGGCGACGAGCTGGTCGACGACGGTTTCTCGCCTCGCTACCCGACCGGGCGATCCGGCACGGTGACCGCCCAGGACCCGGTTGGCGGCACCGTCCTGCGGTGGAACGACATCGTCGCCATCTCCTGCGGCACCCCCGGGGCCTGAGGCGAAGGTGCCCTTTCGGGGGCACTTTCGTCCAAACATCTCTGCTCAGCTGACACGCACGGTGGTGCGATGGTGCGCGGCGGTGGGGCGGGTAACCAGTAGGTTGGCGTCAAGGGCCTCGATGCCCGCCCGGGCTGGCGGAAGGGGACGTGCGATGAGCGACGACCGCCAGGAGCCGCCCGACGACCAGACCCGCCCGATGCCATCGGCGGCTGCCGGTGACCCCGACCAGACGGCCCCGTTCGGGCGTACGCCCGAGGAGACCGCGCCGTTGCCGCCAGCGCAGCGGTCGGAGCCGGCGTGGTCCGGGCGTGCGGAGGTGCCGGCGGTCCGGCCGGGCGACGATCGGGAACCGGCGGGCGGTGACTGGTACGGCGACGAGCCGGCCCGCCCCTGGTGGCTGCCGATCCTCTGGGGGGTTCTCCTGTTGCTCCTGCTCGGCGTGATCGGGGTGGGGGTGTGGCTGGCGCGGCAGGCCGTGGAGGACGATGGGCCAGCGCCGCAGCCACCGCAAGCGACCACAGCCGCCCCGCCGACCACCCGGTCGGCCTCGCCCACTCCGTCGTCGTCGCCCTCGCCGACGGCCAGCCCCACTCCGGTTGAGCTGCCGATGCCGCCGCTGGTCGGCAGTTCGGAGGCGGCGGCCCGGGCGGTGCTGGATCGGCTCGGTCTCGACCATCGGGTGGAGTACCGCCGGTCGGATCAGCCGGCGGGCACGGTCATCGCCACCGATCCGGAGGAGGGTGAGCTGGTCGAGGTGGGCGACGAGGTCACGCTTGTGGTCGCCCAAACCAGCCCGAGCCCGTCGCCGACGACCGGTCCGCCGACCACCGAACCGACCGGCACGCCGAGCCCCACCGGTTGACCTCGGCCGCTGCCTCGGGTTGTCGGCCCGGCCCATTCACCACATGCGGCGTCTGGTGCCGACGAGTCCCAGCCCGGCGAGCGAGATCGTCAATCCGAACAGGCCCGACCAGAAGAGCGAACGACTGAGTTCGTCGGCGCTGTGCGTACCGGTCGCGTGGCCGCGTCCGGTCGGTTCGTCACCGGGTGGGGCGGCGTCGCCGTATCCCGAGGCGTCGCCGGGCAGGCCGTCGCCGGGCAGGCCGTCGCCGGGCAGGCCGTCGCCGGGCTGGTGGGCCGGGGCGAAGTCGTCCCACGCGCCGCCTCGCCCGTCCGGTTCGAGTGGATCGCTCTCCACCACGGTGATCTCGGGAGCGGGCACCGGCTCGGCCAGCCGGGTGGACGACAGGGCTGGATCGCGGACCAGTACCACCAGGATGGTGGCACCGAGCAGTGCCAGGAGTCCGAAGGAGTGGACGATACGGGACCGATGGGGCCACCGTGCGGACAGATTGACCATGGCCATCCCAGGTTCGAGGTCCTGGAATGCGCGGGTGAAGACGTGCCGGGGCGGGCACACCGATTCTATGGCGCCGGTATGCCCGCCGGTGGCGGTTCAGGATGCTTGGGGCACCCTGATCGAGCCTCGGCCGGCCGGCCGGCGAGCCGAGCGCACGGCGTGCGGACGTGGCTGCCCGGCGGCTTGCAACTGCCGCAGCCCGGCCCGCTGAACGAAGATCGAGCGTCGGTTGACCGCGTCCCCCGCCGCGTTCAACTCGTAGCCTTCGAGCCAGACCCAGCCGTCGTAGGTCGGCCGGTCGAGCACCCGGATCACCCGGAACAGGATGGGTCTGCGGAACTGGACACTCGCCGCGCGTGTCACGTGCAGTACGTCACCGGAGCGGGGAAGCACATGGGCTCCTGAGGAGGTTGGCCGGCGCAGGGGCCGGCAGGGTTGTCGGGGGGACGCCGGCGACGAGGTGGGTGTCTCGCGGACCGGTTGGTACGGCTGCCCGGCCGGCCCGGATCCGCTGGTGGCGTACCGGTGCTCGACCGCGTCGACCGCCCCGTCTCGGTCGTGGTGATCACGTTGAGAGACAGAGCCGGGACGGTGCGTGACCCGGGTCATAGGACAGATTGCATCAGGGGCGTACTTCATGCAAGTTGCAAGTCGCTGTTTGCCGATACGTGAGCGGCTCGCGCGAAACGGCGCTTGAACGTGCTACCGCCCGGACGGCACACTGAGGGCCGGTTTCGCCCGTCGCGGCCGGGCCGAGGTCCGGAACCACCCCATGCCGCGAACGCCCGCCGCCCGATGGTCGCGCGCCCCAGGCGGGGTGGTGAGAACGGCGCGTCGAGGCGGGAGAGGTGACACCGTGAGCGAGCGGCGCAGCCCGACCATCCGGCGGCGCCGGCTCGGCGCAGAACTGCGCCGCCAGCGCGAAGCTGCCGGCATCACCATCGAGGCAGTCGCGGAGCAGCTGGAGTGCTCGGCGTCGAAGATCTCCCGGATCGAGACCGGCCACACCAGCGTGACCCCGCGCGACGTGCGGGACATGCTCCGGATCTACGGCGTGGTGGGTCCCGAGAGCGACGAGCTGGTGCAGATTGCCCGCGAGGCGCGACAGAAGGGTTGGTGGCACCCCTACAGCACGGTGCTGGTCGGTGCGTACGTGGGCCTGGAGGCGGCGGCCAGCTCGATCCGCGCGTACGAGCAGCAGGTCGTCCCGGGTCTGCTGGAGACCGAGGAGTACGCCAGCGCGATGATCCGGGCCGCCCGCCCGGATTTCACCGCCGACCAGGTGCGGCAACGGGTGCGTGTCCGAATCGGCCGCCAGTCGTTGTTGACCCAGGATGATCCGGCCGATCTATGGGTGGTGCTCGATGAGGCGGTGATGTGCCGTCCGGTTGGCGGGGACGCGGTCATGCGTGACCAACTGCGCCGGCTGGTGGAGGTGGCCCAGTTGCCGAACGTGACGCTCCAGATCCTGCCGTTCGAGGTGGGGGCGCACGCCGGCATGGACGGCACCTTCACGATCCTCAGCTTCCCCGAACCCGGTGATCCGGATGTCGTGTACGCGGAGAACGCCACGGGTGGGCTCTTCCTGGAGAAGAGCGACGAACTACAGAAGTACAGCTTCATCTTCGATCACATTCGAGCAGCGGCCATGCGTCCGGAGGAGTCCGTCGGGTACATCGCGAGACTGGCAGAGGAGCCGTTGTGGAAATGGCCGCGCAAGGATTCCGGGTCGACCTGACGCAGGCGCACTGGTTCAAGAGCTCGAAGAGCGGACCGAACTGTGACAACTGCGTGGAGGTGGCCTACGTGACCGGGGCGATCGGAGTCCGGGACTCGAAAGACAAGACAGGTCCCGCTCTCGTTTTCGCCCCGGGTGACTGGCACGCCTTCGTCGCCAGCACTCGGAACGGCGCCTTCGGCCGGGGCTGACCCACCCCCGGGACAGTGCTGACGGGTCCCCGTCCGGCGTGGCCGGGCGGGGACCTCACGCATCAGCCGCCGGTTACCGTCGCCACAACGTGTCCGTCTCGTTGTACCTGTCGGTACGCGCTGGTCGACATCCCCCCGAGCAGGGCGGGTAACCGAGCGAGGCAGGCGAGACGATGACGAGTATCGGGTCAGAGAACCTCACCAACGGGCCGGGCAAGCCGGAGCGGTTCGGCGGCAAGTACCGCGGTGCCCGCCGGGACACGGTGTTGACCGAGGTGGTGTCGACAGAAACCGAGGCCGGGCGGGACGGCGCGGTGGCAACCGAGCCGGCCGCGGCGCCGCTCACCCTGCCGTCGCTGGATCCCAACCCGCTCACCGAACCGTCGTTCCCGGCGTCCGGCTGGTCGACCGGGGACAGCGAATCCCTGGTGGACCACCCGCTGTTGCGGGGCCTGATGATGGAGTTGCCGCCCAGGGGCAGCGTGCCGCCCCCGGGCTGGCTGGACCGCTGGTTCGAGGCGACCCGGGCGATCCTGGAACTGCTATACGTGCAGAGCGCTGGCCGAATGCGCTGAGGCCGTGGCCCGCTCCGGCATGGCCCGCTCGGCGAGCCGGTTGTGACGCAGCGCGTGCCGTACGCCGATGGCCGCGACGCCAAGCGCCGCGATGGTGGTGGCGGGCCCGGTCGCACCGGGTCCGAGGAGTTGGCTGGCACCGCTCGCCGTGATCAGGGCCGGGACCAGGGCCAACCCGGTCACCTGCAACGGCAGCCCGATCAGTGGGTGCGCGGCGGCGGCCCGCAACCCGTGCGGAGCCGGTGTCCGGGCGGCGACGGCCAGGGCGCCCGCTCCGGCCCGCAGCCGGCGCAACCGGCGTACCGTGCAGACCGCCACCACAAGCGCCGGGATCGCGGCCAGCGCGAGCCCGCCAGCGGCCCGGTCGGCCATGGTCGCACCGGCGGTGGCCAGGCCAGCGATCGGCAGAGCCACCGTCAGACCGAGCCCGGCCAGGGTCAGCGCGAGCAGCCAGCCGGCGTGCCGGCGGAGCCCGCGGGCGTGGGTCAGCCGGGGCAACCCGTCGGCGAGGTAGCCGGCGAACCACCAGACGGCGGCGACCGGGAGCAGGAGGGCGAGATGGCTCTGCATGTCCCTCAGCCTTTCCCGGATTCCCCGTCAGCGAATCCGGGCCCGCCCCCGGTTCGCCCCGTACCCGTCCCCGTAGGGGAATCATCGCGCCAGTGTGATGGGGAATCCGACATGTTTATCTGCCTCCGTACCCCGAACTACCCTCACGTAGATCGGCATTTATCGATCAACTTGCCACGAGCAGGTGGACGATCCGTGCTGGTCGGAGGGAGGTAGGAAGATGGTTCTTCCACACAGGTCCGTTTTCGTCGGGTTGGCCGCGCTGGCCATGGTGGCGGCGGCGACACCGGCGATGGCCGCCGAGCCGGTCGGCACCATCCGCAGTGCCGGCGGCGCCACAGCGGTCGAAGGCAGCTACATCGTCGTGTTCAAGGAGAACGAGGTCGGTCGCAGCGCGGTGGGGTCCTCGGTGGACCGGCTGCTGCGTCGGCACGGCGGCACCACTGCCCGGACGTACAGCGCGGCCGTGCGCGGTGCCGAACTGCGGGTCAGCGCCAAGGCCGCAGCCCGGATCGCCGCCGACCCCGCGGTGGCGTACGTCGAGCAGAACCACACCGTCTCGATCAGCGGAACCCAGACGAACCCCCCGTCCTGGGGCCTGGACCGGATCGATCAGCGCAACCTGCCGTTGAACAGCTCCTACACCTACCCCAACACCGCCTCGAACGTGACGTCGTACGTCATCGACACCGGCATCCGGATCACCCACTCGGACTTCGGCGGCCGGGCGACCTGGGGCACCAACACGGTCGACTCCAACAACACCGACTGCAACGGTCACGGCACCCACGTCGCCGGCACGGTCGGTGGCTCGGCGTACGGCGTGGCCAAGGCCACCCGGTTGGTCGCGGTCAAGGTGCTCAACTGCTCCGGCAGCGGCACCAACGCCGGGGTCATCGCCGGCATCGACTGGGTCACCGCGAACGCGGTCAAGCCCGCCGTGGCCAACATGAGCCTCGGCGGCGGGGCGAGCACGGCCACCGACAACGCGGTGATCAACTCGATCAACTCCGGGGTGACGTACGCGGTGGCCGCCGGCAACGGCAACGCGCTCGGTCAGCGGCAGAACGCCTGCAACTACTCGCCCGCCCGGGCCGAGCCGGCGATCACCGTCGGTGCCACTCAGAACAACGACGCCGCCGCGAGCTTCTCGAACTTCGGCACCTGCGTGGACATCCTCGCGCCGGGGGTGAGCATCACCTCGGCCTGGCACACCAACGACACCGCCACGAACAGCATCAGCGGCACCTCGATGGCCTCGCCGCACGTGGCCGGTGCGGCGGCGCTGGTGCTCTCGGCCAACCCGTCGTGGACCCCGCTACAGGTCCGCAACTACCTGGTCGACAACGCCACCCCGAACGTGATCAGCAACGTGGGCACCGGCACCCCGAACCGGCTGCTCTACGTGGTCAACGGTGACACGCCGCCGCCGACCAACGACTTCTCGGTCTCGGTGTCGCCGACCGCCGGCTCCACCGCGCCGGGCGGGTCGGTGACCGCGACCGTGGCCACCGCCACCACCAACGGCTCCGCCCAGTCGGTGAGCCTCTCGGCCAGCGGCCTGCCGTCCGGGGCGACCGCCTCGTTCAGCCCGGCCACGGTCACCTCGGGCGGTTCGTCGACGCTTACCATCAGCACCTCGGGCAGCACCCCGGCCGGCACGTACCCGGTGACGGTGACCGGCAGCGCGGCCTCCGGCACGAAGACCGCGACCTACTCGCTGACGGTGACCGGCAGCGGCAGCGGTGGTTGCTCCGGCAGCAACGGCACCGACGTGTCGATCCCGGACGCCGGCTCGGCGGTGACCAGCTCGATCACCATCTCCGGCTGCAACCGCAACGCCTCGTCGAGTTCGACGGTGGCGGTGAACATCGTGCACACCTACCGTGGTGACCTGGTCATCGACCTGCTCGCCCCGGACGGGTCGTCGTACCGGCTGAAGAACAGCAGCATCTTCGACGGCACGGACAACGTGAACGCCACCTACACGGTGAACCTCTCCAGCGAGGCGGCGAACGGCACCTGGCGGCTCCAGGTGCGCGACGTCTACAGCGGTGACACCGGCTACCTCAACACCTGGACGCTTACCCTCTGACGTAGGCGACGGCGACGGGCCCCGGGAAATCCCGGGGCCCGTCGTCGATCAGCGCGTTGGCCGTGGCGTCATCCGGATCGTCATGCGCGACCCCGTCAGACCGCGAACTCCGCCGGCCGCTCGGTGGCCGGCACCGGCGGCCGGGCCTTCCACAGCCCGGTCTTCTGCGCGAACAACCGGGCGAGGTACGCCGGGTTGAGGATCACGTAGCGCCGCCACAGCCGCTTGGGTTCCAACCCGAGCCGCCAGAACCACTCCAGCCCGGCCCGCTGCATCCACGGTGGCGGCTGGCGCAGCAGCCCGGCGTGGTAGTCGAAGGCGGCACCGACCGCCATCAGCGGCATGTCCAGCAGCGGTCGCATCGCGTACGCGAAGACCTCCTGGCGGGGGCAGCCCAGCCCGACCAGGACGAGCCGGGCACCGCTGGCCTTGATCCGGTCGGCGATCTCGACATCCTCGCCGGGCCGTACGGCGCGGAACTTCGACGGCTCGATCCCGGCGATCTTGAGGGCCGGGAACATCCGCTCCAGCGCCGGAATCAGCCGGGCCAGGGTCTCCTCGGTCGAGCCGTACAGGTAGACCGGCAGCCCTTCGTCGGCGAAGCGGGAGAGCACGTGCAGGGTAAGCGTGGGCCCGTAGACCCGATCGTTGAGCCCGGCGCCGTGCAGCAGGTTCAACGCCCAGCGCACCGGCTGACCGTCCGGGGTGACCACGTCGAAGGAGTTGAGCCGGGCGTTGTGCGCCCGATCCAGCACCCCGGTCATCACGCCGTGCACGGCGAGCGCGGTCAGCGCCAGCGGCCGGCGCTCCTGCGCGGCGGCCACCACCTGCTCGGTGGCCTCCGCATAGTCGGTGGCGTCGACCAGGACGCCGAGGACATTCCGCTTTCTCACGCTGCCGGCACCCACTTGTCCATGTTGGCCTCGTAGATCTCACGCATGATCATTGGTACGTCGTAGACCTGCTTCCAGTCCGGGTAGTCGGCCTGGAACGCCTCGTTGGAACCGATCCACCACTTGTGGTCACCGATCCGGTTGGCGGCCACGTACTCGGTCACCATCTCCTGCCCGGTGATCTGCTCGGCCAGTGCGAACGCCTCCCGGTTGGAGGTGTTCGAGTGCCGGCCGCCACCGAGGTTGTAGACCGCCGCCGAGCGCGGGTTGCGGAAGAACGCCTCGAACGCGGAGACCACGTCCGAGCTGTGGATCGCGTCCCGGACCTGCTTGCCCTGGTATCCGAAGATCTTGTACGTCCGGCGTTCCATGTTGGCCCGCATCACGTAACCGAGGAAGCCGTGCAGCTCGGTCGCCGAGTGCGCCGGCCCGGTGAGCGTCCCGCCCCGGAAGCAGGCCGTCCGCATGTCGAAGTACCGACCGTACTCCTGCACCATCACGTCGGCGGCGACCTTGGAGGCGCCGAAGATCGAATGCAGGCAGGCGTCGATCGACATGTCCTCGCGGATGCCCTGCTCGTACGGGTGGCCCGGCTCGATCTCCCACCGGGTCTCCAGCTCGACCAGGGGCAGGCTGTTCGGCCGGTCGCCGTAGACCTTGTTTGTGGAGCAGTGGATGACCGCTGCCTCGATGCAGTGCTCGCGGACGTTCTGTAGGACGTTGAGGGTGCCGGCGGCGTTCACGTCGAAATCGGTGAACGGGTCCCGGACCGCCCAGTCGTGCGAGGGCTGCGCGGCGGTGTGGATCACCACGGCGACGTCCCGGCCGTACCGCTTGAACAGCGCGCCGAGCGCGGCCCGGTCGCGGATGTCGATGCTGTGATGCGAGTACGCCCCGCCCAGCTCGTCGGTCAGCCGGCGGACGTTCCACGCGGTGGACGCCTCCTCGCCGAAGAACTCCTGCCGCATGTCGTTGTCGATGCCGACGACGTCCAGGCCGAGGCCGGCGAAGTGCCGGACCGCCTCGGAGCCGATCAGCCCGCCCGAACCGGTCACGAACGCGACACTCACGAGCCACTCCTGGTGCGTCGGAGGCAGAAACCATCGGAGCATAGCGTGACGTCCGGAACGCCCCGATACGGAGCGAGGGCCCCGCGTTGTCGCGGAGCCCTCGGCTGTGGTGGGGAAGGGGGGAGTTGAACCCCCACGCCCTTTCGGGCACACGGACCTGAACCGTGCGCGTCTGCCATTCCGCCACTTCCCCGTGGCTTGACCCTGGACAGCGTAGCCAGTGCCGAATCCGCTGTTGCCAGCGGGCCTCGGCCATATTACGCGGCCCTGGTCATCGCCGCGAATGGCATTCGCTGCGGGCAGCGGTTACCGTTCGTGGCGGACGAAAGAGTAGCACGAGGATCGCCAACCCATCCGAACGGGCAGTGGCCTGCCGGCAGAGCGGCGTGTGAGCTGCGTGCGCTCTGGGCGGATACCATCATGTCCTCGGGACCCGAGGAGGAGCCGGTGAGCGTGCTGCAACGCTTCGAGAAGCGTCTGGAAGGCCTGGTCGAAGGGGCATTCGCCAAGGTCTTCAAGGGGGTGGTGCACCCCGTGGAGATCCTCAACGCCATGCAGCGGGAGGCCGAGGCGCACAAGGCCATCCTGGCCGGTGGGCGCACGTTGGTGCCCAACC
This sequence comes from Micromonospora sp. FIMYZ51, assembly GCF_038246755.1. Classification (NCBI taxonomy): domain Bacteria; kingdom Bacillati; phylum Actinomycetota; class Actinomycetes; order Micromonosporales; family Micromonosporaceae; genus Micromonospora; species Micromonospora sp. FIMYZ51. Next base: position 76,706 of record NZ_CP134706.1, read on the forward strand.
GCTACGTGATCGATCTCTCGCCGTACGACCACAGTCGGCTGGCGCCGTACGCCGCCGCGCTGGCCCAGGAACTGGCCCAGTCGCAGGCGGAGTTCATCGGCGAGCAGGCCTGGACGGTCTACGGCGACGTGATCGTCGAGATCGAGCGCGGCGAAGGGCTGGACACCGGCATGTTCCGGGTCACCGCCGAGGTCTACACCGGCGGCGAGGTCGCCCCGGTCTCGGCGCCCGGTTACGACGCCGGCCCGCCCGGCTACCCCGCTTACGAGCAGGGCGGCGGTTACGGCCCCCCGCCGGGGCACGGTGGCGGACGTAACATCCGGCTGGTTTCCGGCGACGGTCGCACCTATCCACTGCAAATGGGCTCGACCGTGATCGGTCGAGGTGACCAGGCCAACCTGCGTCTGCCGGATGTCGGCATCTCCCGCCGGCACGCCCGGCTGGACTTCGACGGCGGCCAGGTGGTGCTCACCGATCTCGGTTCGACAAACGGCACGATGGTCAACGGTCAGCGGGTCTCCGCCGTGGCGCTGAACCCCGGCGACATGATCCAGCTCGGCACCACCACCCTGACCTTCCGCGTGGACGGCTGATCCGCCTTGCCGGAGCTCGTCATCACCGTCGCCCGGTTCGGGTTCCTCATCCTGCTGTGGATCTTCGTGTTCACGGTGGTCGGTGTCATCCGTCGGGACCTCTTCGCGGGGGCCCGGTCGGGTCGGCTGGTGGCCGCGCCCCGGGCGGTGGGCGCGTCGACCGGCCAGGCGACGGCGAAGCCGGCGAAAGTGAAGCGGGGTCGGGCGGCCCACCAGCTGGTGGTGACCGCAGGGCAACTCGCCGGCACCCGGATCACCCTGGGTGAGGCTCAGATAACCATCGGTCGGGCCGAGGACTCCACGCTCGTCATCACCGACGACTATGCCTCGGCGCGACACGCCCGGCTCGTGCCGCGCGACGGACAATGGTTCGTCGAGGACCTCGGTTCGACTAACGGGACGTACCTGGATCGCGCTAAGGTCACCGGACCGACCCCCGTTCCCCTCGGCGTGCCGATCCGGATCGGCCGCACCTCTCTCGAATTACGGCCATGACTCTGACCCTGCGCTATGCGGCCCACAGCGACCGCGGTCTGATCCGAGACGGTAATCAGGATTCCGTCTACGCCGGACCGCGGCTACTCGCCGTTGCCGACGGCATGGGCGGCATGGCCGCCGGTGACGTCGCCAGCAACATTGTCATCGGTGCCATGGCGCCGTTGGACGAGGATGTCCCCGGTGACGCCCTGGTCGACGCGCTCCGCTCCGCGGTAGGCACCGCCAATCAGCAGCTCCGCGAGACCGTGGACGCCAACCCGCAGCTGGAGGGGATGGGCACCACGCTCACCGCGACCCTCTTCTCCGGCAGCAAGCTGGGCATGGTCCACATCGGCGACTCGCGGGCCTACCTGCTGCGCGACGGCGAGTTCGCGCAGATCACCAAGGACGACACATACGTCCAGATGCTTGTGGACGAGGGCCGGATCAGCCCGGAGGAGGCGAGCAGTCACCCGCAGCGCTCGCTGCTCACCCGGGCGCTGGACGGCCGCGACATCGACCCGGAGTACTCGGTCCGCCAGGTGTTGACCGGCGACCGATACCTGATCTGTTCCGACGGCCTCTCCGGCGTGGTCAGCGCGGAAACCATCGCCGAGACCATGCGCGAGTACGCCGACCCGCAGCAGTGCGTCGAGCGGCTGGTCCAGCTCGCCCTGCGCGGCGGTGGCCCGGACAACATCACCGTGATCATCGCGGACGCCACCGACCGTGACATCGTCGAGGCGGCCCCGATCGTCGGAGGTGCGGCGGCGCGCGACCGGGGGATGGCGACCTCGGCCGACGTCTCCACGCCGGCTGCCCGGGCCTCGGCGCTCTCCGCGCCCCGCCCGGCCACCCCGGAGGAGCCGCCGGCGAGCGACGACGAGCCGGAGGCCCGCCGTCGCCCGCTGCGCGCCCTCGCGATGACCACGGCCCTGATGCTCCTCGTCGGTGGTGGCGTCTTCGCCGGCTGGACCTACACCCAACGGCAGTACTACGTCGGTGCGACGGAGGACGGCCAGGTCGCCGTGTTCCGTGGGATCCAGGGCCAGATCGCCGGCATGGACCTCTCCACCGTCCACTCCAAGAGCACCGCCGACCTGGACGACCTCACCCTCGCCGCGCAGGAGCAGGTCAAGCAGGGCATCCCGGCCAAGAGTGAGCCGGACGCGGAACGCCGGCTGGCGGAACTGACGATGGACACCCCGACCAACGTCAACCTCAAGCCGATCTGCCCGCCGACCCCGACCCCGACGCCGAGTCCGAGCCTCAGCCCCACCGGGCAACTGCCCTCCCCGGCACCGACCGCCCCGGCCGGTTCGCCGACGGCGGTGGGCAGCGGCGCACCGTCGCCCGGTGCGACGTTGGCGCCGCCGACGAGTACGCCGGACGCCCCGCCCGCCGACACCTTCACGCCCACGGTCGACCCGGCGGCCTGCCGGTCGCCCGAATAGGCGCCGGCTACCGACCCGAGGACGATCGTGACCGCACCGGCCACCCCGGCAACCTCGCCCGCCACCGCGGGCGAGCGCCCCGGCGTACGCCTGGCCCGCTCCCGGCGTAACGCCGAGCTGTCGCTGTTGTTGCTGGCGATGGCCCTGGTCGCCGCGTACGGGGCGATGGTCGAGGCGAAGGTCCTGGACACGGTCACGCCCACCTTCTGGGTGCCGGCCGCCGCGCTGACCGGGGTGTTCCTCGGCATGCATCTGGTGATCCGCTTCCTGGCACCGTTCGCCGATCCGGCGCTGCTGCCGGCGGTGGCCCTGCTCAACGGGCTCGGTGTCGGCTTCCTGCACCGGCTGGACCTGGCCCGGGCGGCTCCCGAGGATCGGGTCGACCTGGCCACCTTCGCCGGCACCGGTGGCCGGCAACTGGCCTGGACGCTGGTCTCGGTGATCCTGGCCGCCGGGCTGCTCGTCCTGATGCGTGACCACCGGTCGATCTCCCGGTACGCGTACACGCTGGGTCTGGCGGGCATCGTGCTGGTGATGCTGCCGGCGGTGCTGCCGGCCAGCATCTCGGAGATCAACGGCGCCAAGCTCTGGGTACGCATCGGCGGCTTCTCCATCCAGCCCGGTGAGTTCGCCAAGCTCGCCCTGCTGGTCTTCTTCGCCTACTACCTGGTCCGCAAGCGCGAGGTGCTGTCGCTGGCCAGTCACCGGTTCCTCGGCATCGACTTCCCGCGCGGGCGGGACCTCGGCCCGGTGCTGGTGGTCTGGGTGATCAGCCTGCTGGTCCTGATCTTCGAGAAGGACCTGGGCACCTCGCTGCTCTACTTCGGCATGTTCGTGGCCACTGTCTACATCGCCACCGAACGGGTCAGTTGGCTGCTCATCGGTCTGGTCCTCTTCTTCGGCGGCGCTTATCTCGCGTACGTGCTGGGTGAGGCGGTCGGTGGGCCGTTCGCGAACTTCTACCTGCGCGCGGAGATCTGGCTCGACCCGTTCGCCAAGCCGTACGACGAGGGCTACCAGTTGGTGCAGGGGCTGCTCGCGCTCGGCACCGGCGGGCTGTTCGGGGCGGGGCCGGGTGGTGGTCAGCCGCTGCTGCTGCCCGAGGTGCAGAACGACTTCATCTTCGCCGGTCTCGGTGAGGAGATCGGCCTCTTCGGTCTCTCCGCGCTGCTGGTGATCTACCTGCTGATCGTCGAGCGCGGGCTGCGGGCCGCCCTGGCGGTGCGCGACTCGTTCGGCAAGCTGCTCGCCGGTGGCCTGGCGTTCACCCTCGCGCTACAGGTCTTCGTGATCGTCGGCGGGATCAGCAAGCTGATCCCGCTCACCGGCCAGACCACGCCGTTCCTCTCCGCCGGTGGCTCGTCGCTGATGGCCAACTGGCTGCTCATCGCGGTGCTGCTGCGGGTCTCCGACGCCGGCCGGCGCCCGGTCACCGGCGTCGGCGGCAAGGTGAACCGGCCGGCCGGCGGTCCGCCCGAGCAGCTACACGGTGCCCCCACGGAGGTGATCAAGCCGTGAACGCACCCCTGCGCCGGGTCGGTGTCGTGGTCATCGTCCTGTTCGGCCTGCTCTTCGCAAACCTGAACTGGATCCAGGCCTACAAGGCCGACGAATACCGCACCAGCGACTACAACGGTCGAGTGCAGGTCGCCAAGTACGACCGCAAGCGGGGCAACATCGAGGCGGGCGGGACCGCCCTGGCGGTGAGCAAGGAAACCGACGGGGAGCTGAAGTACCTGCGCACCTACCCGGGCGGCGCGAAGTACGCGCACGTGCTCGGGTACGAGCCGGTGAACGGCTCCGCCACCGGCCTGGAACGGGCCGAGAACGACTTCCTCGCCGGCACCAGTGACCAGCTCATCGTCAACCGGCTGCGGGACATGGTCACCGGTGACCGGACCGCCGGTGGCAACGTGCTGCTCACCCTCTCTCGCCGGGCCCAGGACGTTGCGTACGACGAGCTGCGCAACAACAACCGGGGGGCGGCCAAGGGCGCGGCGATCGCCCTCGACCCGCGAACCGGGGCCGTGCAGGCGCTGGTCTCCATACCCAGCTTCGACCCGAACCCGCTGTCCAGCCACAACACCAACGAGGCGAGTACGGCGTACAACAAGCTGGAGCAGGAGCGTAACCGTCCGCTCCAGAACCGGGCGCTGGGCGAGGTGCTTCCGCCGGGCTCCACCTTCAAGATCGTGGTGGCCGCGGCCGCGCTGGAGAACGGGATCGGCAAGGACACCAACATCTCGGCCGGCCCGAGCTACACCCCGCCCACCTCCGGCCAGTCGATCACCAACGCCGCGCCGTCGATCTGTCCGCAGTCCCAGGTGACCCTGATGAAGGCGGTCACCGACTCCTGCAACACCGGCTTCGCCAAGCTCGGCGTGCAGCTCGGCCCGGACGCGATCAAGGAGAAGGCTCAGGCGTTCGGCTTCGAGCAGGAAGATCTGACCGTCGGCCGGCTCGGCGAGAACGGGCACCCCGTGGCGGCCAGCCGCACCGGCAGCATGCAGAACCCGGACGGCGGCGCCGACCCGGCGGCGCTGGCCCAGTCCTCGATCGGGCAGCGGGACGTGCGGATGACCCCGCTGGAGGGGGCCATGATCGCTGCGGCGGTCGCCAACAACGGCAGCCAGATGCGCCCGTACCTGGTACGGCAGCTACTCGCCCCGGACCGCACCACCGTCTACGACACCGCGAACCCCCGCGAGCTGCGTCGGCCGGTCAGCGGTCAGGTCGCCACCGACCTGCGGGACATGATGGTAAGCGTGGTGGAGAACGGCACCGGTCGCAACGCGCGGATCAACGGCTACACCGTCGGCGGCAAGACCGGTACCGCCCAGTCCGCGCCGGACCGGCCGGACCACGGCTGGTTCATCGGCTTCGCGCTCGACTCCGGCGGTAACCCGGTCTCCGCGGTTTGCGTGGTGCTCGAAGAGGCCGGCAGCGGTGGCAGCGCGGAGGCCGCGCGGATCGCGGGGCAGATCATGCGGGCCGCCATCGCCGAGCCCGGAGGGCGCTGACATGCTCAGTCCCGGAGTGCAGCTCGGCAACCGGTACCGCCTCGACGAGCGGATCGCCAGCGGCGGCATGGGCGACGTCTGGCGCGGCACCGACCAGGTGCTCGGTCGTACGGTGGCAGTCAAGAGCCTGCTCCCGGCGCTGCTGGACGAGCCCGGCTTCGCCGAGCGGTTCCGGGGCGAGGCCCGGACCATGGCGACGATCAACCACCCGGGCGTGGTCGACGTCTACGACTTCGGCAACGACCAGCACATCGCCTTCCTGATCATGGAGTATGTCGAGGGCGACCCGCTCTCGGCCACCCTCAGCCGGGTCGGCCGGCTCACTCCAGCCCGGACGATGGCGCTTGTCGCGCAGGCCGCCGACGCGCTGCACGCCGCGCACGTCAAGGGCATCGTGCACCGGGACGTGAAGCCCGGAAACCTGTTGGTCCGCCCCAACGGCACGCTCGTGCTCACCGACTTCGGCATCGCCCGGTCGGAACTCGTCGGCCAGCTCACCGCGGCCGGCTCGGTGCTCGGCACCGCCTCGTACATCTCGCCGGAGCAGGCCACCGGTCAGGTGGCCACCCCCGCTTCCGACGTCTACGCGCTCGGTGTGGTCGCCTACCAGTGCCTCGCCGGCCGTCGGCCGTTCGAGGGCGACAACCCCCTCGACATCGCCATGCGGCACGTCCGGGAGACCCCGAGGGCGCTGCCGTCCGACATCCCGCCGCAGGTCTGCGCGCTTGTCGAGCGGGCGATGGCCAAGGACCCGAAGGACCGCTGGCCGAGCGCCGCGGTCCTCGCCGGTGCGGCCCGGCAGTTGAAGGCGGCGCTGTCCCGGCAGGCGCGTGGCGGCGGTCAGGCGGCACCGATCTCGGCCGCGCCGGCGTCGCCGGCCCCGGCCGGGCCCAGGTGCCGTCGCGGGCCCCGGCCGCGCCGCATGCTCCGCTGGCCGGCCCGCACATGCCGGCGGCACCGCACCGGCCGGTCGCTGCACCTGCGCCGAACCGCCCGCCGATGGCGCCCCCGCCGAACCGCCCACCGGTGGCGCAGCCGCCCCGCCCGACAGCGGTCGCACCGGCGGCGACCGGTTATCCGCGCGGCGCGGCAACCGTACCCTCTGCCTATCCTGCACAACCGGTCCCGTCACGGAACGCACCCAGGCGGTCACGTCCCGGCATGGTGTTCCTGGCCATCGTGCTGGGCGTACTGGTCGTGGTCTGCTCCGGCGTGGTTTCCTACAAACTGCGGAACAGCCTCAATGTCATGCCGGGCGGGACCCCCGTGCCGGCGGCGACCTCCGAGGCGCTGCGGCCGGGCGGGCGAGACGATCCGGCCGGCACGGCGTACCGTCGACTGGATCAGCTCCGACCGGACGGCGACGAGACGACCACGAGCGAAGGACGACAGACGCGATGACAGCCCAGGCCCGCCTGCTCGGTGGCAGGTACCAGGTCGGCGAGCTGCTCGGGTATGGCGGCATGGCCGAGGTGCACCGCGGTCGCGACCTGCGGCTCGGCCGGGATGTCGCGATCAAGATGCTTCGGGCTGATCTCGCCCGGGACGCCACCTTCCAGATGCGCTTCCGCCGGGAGGCGCAGAACGCCGCCTCGCTCAACCACCCCGCCATCGTCGCCGTCTACGACACCGGGGAGGAGCAGGCCCCCACCGGGGAAACCCTCCCGTTCATCGTGATGGAGTTCGTGAACGGGCGCACCTTGAAGGAGGTGCTCGGCGCCGAGGGCCGGCTACAGCCCCGGCGGGCGCTGGAGATCTGCGCCGACATGTGCGCGGCGCTGGAGTTCAGCCACCGGCACGGCATCATCCACCGGGACATCAAGCCCGGCAACGTGATGCTCACCCAGACCGGCCAGGTCAAGGTGATGGACTTCGGCATCGCCCGGGCGCTGGCCAGCGGTGCCACCACGATGACGCAGACCAGCGCGGTCATCGGCACCGCACAATATCTCTCTCCGGAGCAGGCCCGGGGCGAGGCCGTCGATGCCCGCTCCGACGTGTACGCGGCCGGCTGCGTGCTGTTCGAGCTGCTCTGCGGCCACCCGCCGTTCGTCGGCGACAGCCCGGTAAGCGTCGCGTACCAGCATGTCCGGGAGGCCCCGCCGACCCCGAGCGACCTCAACCCGGACGTCAACCCGGCGGTCGACGCGATCGTGCTCAAGGCGCTGTCGAAGAACCCGCTCAACCGCTACCAGAGCGCCGGCGAGATGCGGGCGGATCTGCTCCGCGCGGCGGCCGGCCGGCCGGTGATGGCGACGCCGGTGATGCGCGAGGACGAGACCGTGGCGATGGCCGCGGCGGCCCCGGGCTATCCGGCGGGCGGTGCGACGCAGACCCGGCAGATCCCGGCCCGGGTGGGTGATCCGCGCCAGCGCCGCGCCTCGTCGTGGCTGATCGCCGTCTTCGCCGCGCTCGGTGTGCTCGCGGTGATCGCCCTGGTCGCCGCCCTCTGGTTGAACCAGCGGGATCCGGCGGACGTGCCGGTGCCGACGCTCACCGGGATGACCCAGCAGGAGGCGTTCGCCCGAATCCAGCAGGACGGCTTCCAGCCGGCGCTCGGCGACGAGGTGTTCGACAAGGACTGCGAGAAGGACAAGGTGGCCAGCCAGACCCCGCCCGCCGGGGAACAGGTGGCACCGGACAGCACGGTGACCGTCTCGCTCTGCGGCGGCGCGCCCGAGGTGACCATCCCGTCGCTGGTCGGCAGCACCCAGGCCGCCGCCGAGGAGCGGCTGAAGGAGCTGAACCTCGAGGTCAAGATCGCGGAGAAGGACGACGCCGCCGCCAAGGGGCAGGTGCTGGCGGTCGACCCGGCCGAGGGCGAGAAGGTGGCCGAGGAGACCGTGGTCACCCTGACCGTCTCCAAGGGGAACGTCGTCCGGGTGCCGAACGTGGTGGGCCTCAGCGAGGCCGACGCGAAGAAGGCGCTGAAGGACGCCGGCCTCGATGCCAATGTGGAGATCGGTCCCGAGGTGCCCGCCGCTCAGGCCGGCCGGGTCACCGACCAGAACCCGAACGCCAATACCCAGCGCACCAAGGGCAGCAAGGTGACCATCTTCGTGTCGGTGGAGGAGCCGGAGGACCCGGACCCGCCGACCCAGACGCCGCCCACCGGTACGCCCACCCCCACCACGCCCCCGCCCGACGGCGATGACGACGGCGGCGGTGGTGGTGGTAGTGGCGGCGGCGGTCCGGTCCTGCCCACCGTCCCGCCGTTCCGCCTGCCCGGCGAGTGACCGCCGGGGAGGGCGCCGAACAGACGTCGGTGCCCGACCCGCCGGGCCGGGCGAGGCGGTGGCGGTGGCTGACCCGGCTGGTCGCCGCCGGGTTGGCGGTGCTGCTGCTCGTCAGCCTGCCCTGGCTCTGGACGACGGTCGCCGCCCGGGGACACCTGCACCCGGCCGACCAGGCACCCAACGCCGATGTGGTGATCGTTCTCGGCACCGCGGTGACCGAGGACGGACACCAGCCGGGCATCCGGCTGGCCGGCCGACTGGAGACCGCCGCCGAACTCGTGCACCGCCAGCGGGCCCGGGTGGTGCTGGTCTCCGGCGACGGCGGCGGGTTGTCGGGCGACGAGACGGCGGCGATGACCGCCCACCTCACCGGGCAACTCGGCGTCGATCCGCGCCGGGTCGTCGCCGACCCGCACGGCCTGGACACCTACGACAGCTGCCTGCGGGCCCGCGAGGTGTACGGCATCGAGCGAGCCCTGATCGTCACCCAGTCCTACCACCTGTCCCGGGCGGTGACCCTCTGCCGGCAGCTGGGCATCGACGCCGACGGGGTGCCCGCCCGCTGCTCGGGCTGTGGCCGGGCGCTGCTGCTGGAGAAGGCGGTACGGGACTACTTCGCCAGCGGCAAGGCGGCCTGGGACGTGATCCGGCACCGGCCGGCCGCCGTCGACTCGCCCGCGCACCCCGGCATCGCCGACGCGCTAAGCAACTGACCGCCGCGTCGGGTCAGTTGGTGGCGGGCGGGCTCGGCCTCAGGCGGCGAATGCGGCGCGTCGGCGGGCGGGCTCGGCCTCAGGCGGCGAATGCGGCGCGTCGGCGGGCGTCGACCTCGGCGGCCAGCTCGGGAGCCCGCTCCAGCGCCTCGGGATGACCACAGCTGGCGAGCCAGTTGGCAAGCATCAGGTGGCCACCCTCGGTGAGCACCGATTCCGGATGGAACTGGACGCCCTCGATCGGCAGGGTGCGATGGCGCATCGCCATCACGATCCCGCCAGCGGTCCACCCGGTCACCTCCAGCTCGGGCGGCAACGTTTCGCGCAGCACCGCGAGGGAGTGGTAGCGGGTGGCGGTGAACGGGTCGGGCAGACCGGCGAGGACGCCGGTGTTGTCGTGCCGGACCTGCGAGGTCTTGCCGTGCAGCAGCTCCGGGGCACGGGTGACCGTGGCCCCGAACGCCTCGCCGATCGCCTGATGGCCCAGGCAGACGCCGAAGATCGGCACCTTGCCCGCGTACGCGCGGATCAGGTCCAGGCAGATGCCGGCCCGGTCAGGACTGCCCGGCCCGGGTGAGAGCAGTACGCCGGCCGCACCGACCTGCCCCACCTCGGCCAGCTCGATCTCGTCGTTGCGCCGTACCTCGCACTCGACGCCGAGTTGCCCGAGATACTGCACCAGGTTGAAAACGAACGAGTCGTAGTTGTCGATCACCAGGACGCGCATGGGCCTCACTAGTCCTCGTCCGGTGGCGGGCTGTTGTTCCGCTCGGTGTCGTAGGGCAGGTCGTGCTCGTCGCCGGGTGGCGCGTCGTCGGCCGGACCGTCGCCGGGCACCCCGTCACCGGGCGCACCCGGCACCCCGGAATCCTCGGTGACCTGCACATCGCTGCCGGTGAAGGGAAGCAGCGGCTCCGCCCAGGGGAACACCACGTACCAGAGCAACGCCACAATCGTGGTGGCGAGCAGCAGGCTGCCGGCGAGCTTGCCGGGTAGCCCGAAGGGGAGTTTTCGCCAGATCCAGGCGTACACGCTCAGGCCCCCAGCTCCGCCGGACGTCCCTCGGACTTCGGCTGGGTACGCGTCAACTCGGCGTGCACGATCAACCGCTCGTAGTTGTCGAACTTGGGGTTGCAGGTGGTCAGGGTCAGCATCCGCTTGGTCGGCTTCTGACCCGGCCGGCCCGGGACCGGGGCGACCACCTCGACCTGGGACGGCTTCACGATCCGGCTGTCGGTGACCTGGTAGACGTACCACTCGGTGCGACCCTCGACCAGGATCGGGTCGCCCTTGCGCAGCTCGTCCAGCCGCCAGAAGGTGGCCCGGTTCCGGTGTCCGGCGACGGAGAAGTTCCCGACCTCACCCGGCATGGCGCTGTCCGGGTAGTGGCCCGGGGCGTACCGGATGTCCTTCTGGGTGACGCCCTCGACCACGATCCATTCCTTGTCGATCTTCGGAATGGCGAGCAGCGCGATCGGCTTGCCGTGCACCGGCGGTCGCGGCTTGCTGGACGGGCTGGCCGAGGGAGCCACCGTCGGATCGCCTTCCGGGCCCCACGCCTGTGCCAGTTGCTCGCTCAGGTCGCCCTGGTGCGCGTCGACGATCGCCGACTTGCCCCAGATCTCGTAGCCGGCGAAGAGGAGCACCACCAGGCCGAAGGTGATCAACAGCTCGCCGCCGACGCGCAGGCCGGCCCGGACCCGGGACCAGATCGAAGGGCGGGTCAGCTCCGAGTAGACACTCTTGTAGCCCTCACCGGTCTGCTGGGCGCGCAGCTGAACCACCCGGTCGCCCCGCCGCGGCTTGGGTTGCTCGGCGGGCTCGTCGGCACCGTCCGCCGGGTCCCCCTCCTTCTTCGGCGGCCGGGGCACCGCGCCCATCAGCGCGGTTGAGTCCAGCGCCGGCTGACTACCCGGCCCGGTGGCCCCGGTGACCGCCGGGATGAGCGCGGTGGCCGCCGGATCCACCGGCCGCTGCGGCGTTGCCGGCCCGCTCTGCCGGTTCGGCGCGGTCGGGCTGCTCGGCTCGTTCGACGCAGCTGGGCCGGTCGGGCTGTGCTGCCGGTTCGGCGTACCCGGGCCGGTTGGGCTGTGCTGCCGGTTCGGCGTACCCGGGCTAATCGGTTGGTTGGTGATGGCCAGGGTGGCCGTCGGTGCGTCGGCAAGGCTGGCCGCGTTCGCCGGGGGCGGCCCGCTGCTCGGGCCGGGACGGGTCGCCTCACCCGGTCGAGGAAAACCGGACGGTGTACCGCCCCCGACTGCCGGCGGGGCAGCCGCTTGCGGGCCGGGCCGCTCCGACGCCCCGGTCGGGGTCGCGGCACCGCCGATTTTCGGCATCAGCGTGGTCGGTCCCTCGGCCGACCAGCCGCCCTGGTCGGCGCTGTGGCCGCCGGAGGGCCGGGCGGGCTCGGCACCGTGGGCGCCGGTGGTCTCCGCCGGCCGGGCCGGCGTCGCCCACGGCTGCTGGTTCGGGTGCGGCTGGTTCGGATGCGGCTGGTTCTGGTGCTGCGCAGTGGTGGGCGCCGAGGGCGCAACCGACCCCTGCGGGGTGCCGCCGGGCGTGGGCTGTGCGGCGTACGACTGGGGGGTGGCCGGTCGTTGCTGGCCGCCAACCTGCTCGGCGGGCTGGGTGTCCTGGGACCTCCAGCCGGGCTGATTCTCTTGCCCGGGGTACGGCTGCTGCTCGTGGCCCCGTCCGACCGGCGGCGTGCCGTTCGCCGGTGCGCCGGCCGGGGTGGGCCGAGGCGGCGCGGCGTCCGGCTGGGCCGGCCCGGCAGTCGGCGGCGGCGGCCCGAGGTCCGGTTGCCGCGCGGCGGGGGGACGGCTCGGCTGGAAGGCGTCCCGCCAGGGGGTCGGCTCGCCAGGGATGCCGGACTGACCGGTCGGCGCGGCGGAGCCGTTGCGCTTGTCGGCCGGGCTCCCGCCCGGTTGCCAGCCGTTGTGGTCGGGACGCTGGCCGGGCGTGGCGCTCCACCGGTCCGCTGCCGGCTGCTGCCGGCCCGGCGCGGTGTCCCATTGACTGGTCGCGGCGTCCCAACCGCCGCCGGCCTGGTCCCGCTTCGGCTGAGCGTCCCAATGGCCCGGTGCGATGGCCTGCTCCCGATTGGGCTGAGCGTCCCAGCGACCGGCGGCGGCCTGTTCGCGGTTGAGCTGGTTGTCCCAGCGACCGGAGGCGGCGGCCTGCTCGCGGTGGGGCTGCTGGGCGTCCCAGCGGCCGAGGTCGGTCGGGCGCTGGGCCTGGGGGGCTCGGTCGCCGGGGCGCTCCGCGGGACGCGGTGCCACCGGGTCCGGCCAGGGCAGGGTCGCCCGCGGCTGGGCCGGTGCGGGCTCCGGGCGCTCGACCTTGGGTATGAAGGCGGTGGACTCGTCGGCCTGGTCGCGGTGCCGGCCGTCGGGTTGTTGGCTCATGACGGCACTCCGCTACGTTCAGCGCGGTCACGAGGCACCGACGCACCTACCTGATGATTCGCCTGCTGGCGCTCGCTCATTCCCGGCCTCACCTCGGCACCGTGGCGGAGCGCAGGGTGGTGGAATCCTCGAACGCGGGAACGGTGACCGTCGACTCCCGCTCGGAGTAGCCGAGCTGATAGTTCTCGACTGCGTCCCTGAACCACCGGACTCCCTCGGAAGCGGCGAGGGCCTGCCGGAGGGCGGCGGGATCGCCAATTGCTACGATCTTGAAAGGTGGGGAGTACACCCGGCCGTGCAGCAGCAGGGTGTTACCCACGCAGCGTACCGCGCTGGTGCTCAGGACGCGCACGTCCATGATTGACATGGCTTCGGCGCCGCCGGCCCAGAGCGCGTTGACCACCGCTTGGACGTCGCCCTGGTGGACGACCAGGTCGTCGTTCTCGACCCCCTCGGGCAGGCTGCTGAGCTGCGGCGCGTCGTTGAGCTCGACCGTCAGCCCGGAGCCGGTGAGGGCGGTGAAGCCGGCCGCGCCGAGACTCGCGCCGGCCCGCTGCTGCTGCTCCTTGATCGTGTCGTCCGAGTCGGCGAGGTCGGTCGTGCGGCTCTCGACCTCCCGGCGCAGGCGCGCGGCGCGTTCCTCGTTGGCGGCCACCTGGGCGCGTCGGTCCTCGATCAGCTCGGTCAGCTGCGGGCGTCGATCCTCGCGCAGCGCGGTCCCGCCGGCGGTGCTGGCGGTGGTGGTGAAGAGCAGGCCAGCGGCGGCGGCGATCATCGGTACGCCGATGGACCAGCCTGGTCGGCGCTGCCGGGGCCGGCGTGGCAGCAACGCGGCGACCAGCCGCCGCAGCGCCTTCTGCCACGAGGCTGCGCCGGATGTGTACTCCACGGACCGTTTCCCCCTGTCCCCACCTGCTGCACCCGCGCGATGCGGGTTTTGAGCGAGCCGTCGGGCAGCTCGTTTCCGGTCTGCCCGGTACCGGTCTGGCCCCATTCGTGGATTGGACGAGCCTTCCGGACTACGCTAGCTCTCGAACATTATTGGCCATGGACCGTCGCCCTCGCGCCCGGTTGCAGGCCGGACGAGGTCGTAACCCCTCTGGAGAGCGTCGTGCCCAAGTCTCAGGTCCGCAAGAAGAAGGTGTACACCCCGCCCACGGACGTCCGCCCGACGGCGACAGCGGCGACGCGCAAGCCGAGCCCACTCTGGCTGCCGGTCTCGGCGGTGTCGCTCATCGTGTTCGGCATCGGCTGGCTGGTGGTCTACTACCTCTCCGAGCAGGAATACCCGGTCATGGAGCTGGGTTACTGGAACCTCGCGGTGGGCTTCGGCGCGATGGTCGCCTCGTTGATCCTGCTCTCCCGCTGGCGCTGAGTCACCCGCAGGGCACACACCCGGCGCCGCGCGCCGTGCAGCCAGGGGCCGCCCGGCGCGAATCCCGGTGACCTCCTAAGGTGGGCGCAGGGCGACGTGGCCCTGGGTGCGAGAAGACTCACGTTACTCTCGGGTAACCTTGCGCGTAGGCTGCACTGCATGACCGAGCGGAGCGAGGTCAGCAACCGATCCGGTTGACGGTGCGGTGGTGCCTACCGCTCGTGCCCGACCCGGTCGCCACGCCCGCTCGACAGGCAGCAGACCGGGAGGCCAACTCGATGGGCAGCGTCCAGATCGTCACCACGATCCTCGCGGCCGCCATCACCGCCGTGGCGGTGTGGCTTGCCGTGCGCGCGGTCATGAAGATGGTGGCGGTGATCCGGCTGGGTCAGCCCGACCCGTCCCGCTTCGGCGACCCGGTCAGCCGCACGAAGACAATGCTCGCGGAGACCGCCGGGCACACCCGGATGCTCCGCTGGAGCGTGGTGGGTGCCGCGCACTGGTTCGTGATGGTCGGCTTCATCGTGCTGTCGCTGCTGGTGCTCGAAGCGTACTTCGAGGTGGTCTCGCCGACCGGCGGGCTGCCGCTGATCGGCAGCTGGACGATCTATGGCCTGGTCACCGAGTGGATCGGCATCCTGGGCATCGTCGGCATCGCGGTGTTGATCGCCATCCGGGTGGCCAACCGGCCGAACCGGGCCGGCCGCCGGTCGCGGTTCACCGGGTCCACCATGTGGCAGGGCTACTTCGTCGAAGCGGTCGTCCTGGCCGTCCTGATCATGGGTTTCCTGATCCGTGGCTTCAAGGTCGCCACCGACCACTTCGAGTACCCGACCTGGGCCACCCCGCTCAGCCACGCGGTCGGCTCGGCGCTGCCGGGCTGGGAGGCCGGCGTCAGCATCGCCGCCCTCATCAAGATCGCCATCTCGATGACCTGGCTCATCGTGATCTCGCTGAACGTCACCATGGGGGTGGCCTGGCACCGCTTCCTCGCCTTCCCCAACATCTTCTTCAAGCGCAACCCGGGTAAGACCGGCTCCGGCCTCGGCGCGCTGCGGCCGATGATGAGCGACGGCAAGCCGCTGGACTTCGAAGAGGCCGACCCGGAAAAGGACCAGTTCGGCGTCGCCCAGGTCGAGCAGTTCACCTGGAAGGGCCTGCTGGACTTCAGCACCTGCACCGAGTGTGGCCGGTGCCAGTCGCAGTGCCCGGCCTGGAACACCGGCAAGCCGCTGTCGCCGAAGCTGCTGGTGCTCAGCCTGCGCGACCACGCCTACGCCAAGGCGCCCTACCTGCTGGCGGGCGGCGGCAAGGACCTGACCGGCGAGGAGAAGGCCACCGCCGCCCAGCTCGCCCACGTCGACGTACTGGCACTTGCCGAGGCGGAGAAGCCGCTGATCGGCGACGCCGAGGCGGGCGGTGTGATCGACCCGGACGTGCTCTGGTCGTGCACCACCTGCGGTGCCTGTGTGGAGCAGTGCCCGGTCGACATCGAGCACGTCGACCACATCGTCGACATGCGCCGATACCAGGTGCTCATCGAGTCCAGCTTCCCCTCGGAGGCCGGCGTGATGCTGCGCAACCTGGAGAACAAGGGCAATCCCTGGGGTGCGCCGCAGAACACCCGCGAGGACTGGACCAAGGGCCTCGACTTCGAGGTTCCCCGGGTCGGCGAGGTGGAGGACTTCGAGTACCTGTTCTGGGTGGGTTGCGCCGGTGCCTTCGAGGACCGGGCCAAGAAGACCACCCGCGCGGTGGCCACCCTGCTGAACGAGGCGGGCGTCTCGTTCGCCATCCTCGGCGAGGGCGAGACCTGCTCGGGTGACCCCGCTCGACGGATCGGCAACGAGTTCGTCTTCCAGATGCTCGCCCAGCAGAACGTGGAGACCCTGAACGAGGCGTTCGAGGGGCGCGAGAAGGCCAAGCGCAAGATCGTCGCGACCTGCCCGCACTGCTTCAACACGCTCGGCAACGAGTACGGCCAGCTCGGCGGCGAGTTCGAGGTGGTGCACCACACCCAGCTGCTGGCCCACCTGGTCGCCACCGGAAAGCTCACCCCGGTGCAGCCGGTCGACGGCGGGGTGACCTACCACGACCCGTGCTACCTCGGTCGACACAACCGGGTGTTCACCCCGCCGCGCGAGGTGCTGGGCAGCGCCATTGCCGGTGGATCCGGCGGCGCTGCGGACGGCGGTCTCGTCGAGATGCCGCGTAACAGCGAGCGTTCCTTCTGCTGCGGCGCCGGTGGCGCCCGGATGTGGATGGAGGAGCGGATCGGCAAGCGGATCAACGTCGACCGGGTGGAGGAGGCCATGTCCACCGGGGCGAGGACGGTGGCCGTCGGCTGCCCGTTCTGCTCGACGATGCTCAGCGACGGGGTGAACGGCAAGGGTGCCGGTGAGCAGGTCGAGGTGGTCGACGTGGCAAGCGTCCTGCTCCGGTCGGTCAAGCCCGAACAGCCGACCGCCTCGGCGCAGGAGCCGGTCGGCAACTGACACACGACCCGTACGCGGGGTGCGAGGGTACCTTCACCGGTGCCGTCGTACCCCGTTTACGTATTGGCCCAGATAACTGTTACGAGAATGGTCGACACCCTTTGTATTCGACCGGTCGCGCAAACGTGAATAAGCCGTTGGTCGCCTTGATTCCGCAGCACGCCTTCCCTAGTCTTGGGCACCGGCCGCCGTAGGTCGTCTGTCCCGCCCCTTACCGCTCGCGGGACGCCCGGTGGTCGGTTGCAAAGGAGTCGGTGCCGGTGGCAACCATGCCCCTTCATCGTCGCGCGCCCGGACGCTCTCGCCGTCCCGGTGGCCTGCACCGGGCCGCCCGCCGGCTGGTCGTCCTGGTCGCCGCCGCCGCGGTCGGCGCTGGCCTGCTCGCCGCCCCCGCGTACGCCGAGCCGTCGGTCGAGCAGATCGAGGCGGAGATCGACAAGCAGTGGCAGCGGCTGGAACCCACAATCGAGCAGTACAACAAGGTGCGGTCCCAGCTGAAGGTGAACCGCGAGAAGTCGAAGACGATCCAGAAGAAGATCGAGCCGCTGGCCCTGGAGACCGAGCTGGCGATGAACCGGGTGGGCGACATGGCCTCCCGGTACTACATCACCGGCCCGTCGTCCGAGCTCGGCGCGGTGCTGCTCAACGCCAAGCCGGACACGCTCGGCGAGCAGATGGCCTTCCTGAACCGGCTGGCGGCGCAGGAGCGCCGTGAGCTGGAGGGCGTCATGAAGGTCAAGCGGAAGTACGACGACCAGAAGGCCAAGCTCGACGCCTTGATCGCCGATCAGGAGGCCAAGGAGAAGCAGCTGGCGGCGAAGAAGAAGCAGATCGACGCCGAAATCAAGCGGCTGGAGAAGTCGCTGCCGGTCACCGTGGTCAAGACGACGAACTGCCCGACCATCAAGGACGTGGTCAGCGCGGCAGCACGGACCGCCATCCAGGTCGCCTGCGCCCAGGTCGGCAAGCCGTACGTCTGGGGCGCCACCGGGCCGAACTCGTTCGACTGCTCCGGGCTGACCCAGTACGCCTACAAGGCCGCCGGGATCCACCTCACCCACTTCACCGGGGCCCAGTGGAGCGAGAACAAGGCCGTCTCCCGGGCCGAAGCCCGGCCGGGGGACCTGGTCTTCTTCCGTAGCGACGTGAGTCACGTCGGGCTCTATCTGGGCAACAACCTGATGGTGCACTCGCCCCGCGCCGGCAAGCCGGTGAACGTATCGCCGATCACGACCATGCCGGTCGCCGGCTTCCGCCGTCCCGGCTGATCTGCACCGCTGAGCGGTAGCACAGGAACGAACGAAGGCCCCGGGTCAAGCGACCCGGGGCCTTCGCCGTTGTCGGATTTATGCACCGACAGTGATGGCGTGGGTGTGTTGCGTATCGATGCGGATCGTCCCTACGCTGGGCAATCGTCGGCCGGCTGACAGCTCCGCCCACCGAGGGCGGTAACGGTCCGGCACCGCCGAGTCGTTCTGTCGAGCGAGCCGGGGACCCAGGTACCCGGGGTGAATCCGCGATCCTCGCGGTAGGGCGCCCCCTTCCCGCCCGAACCCGTCAGCTAACCCGGTAGGCGGTATGGGAAGAAGGAGTACGGAGCCCGGTGGCACACCATGCCCCGCGGCCACCGTCGCGACGGCCGGCGTTGCCCGGTCCGACGACGGCTGCGCCGCGTTTCCGCTGGTACCGCTGCACCACCGCACTCGCCGCCCTGACCGCGACCGCCGTCATCCTGACCGGCGGCGCGACGGCGGCGTACGCCGACCCCACGGTCGCCGACATCGAGCGCCAGATCGACGAGGACTGGAACCGGCTCGAACCCGTGATCGAACGGCACAACGCCACGCGGCAGGATCTGGCCGCCAAACGGCGGCAGGCGGACGCCCTGGCCGCCCGGATCGCCCCACTGCAACGTCAGGTGGACGAGGCGATGGAGCGGGTCGGCCGGCTGGCCGCCCGGGCCTACAAGGGTGGCCAGGTCCGCGTGGTCAACACGCTGCTGGGCAGCAGGTCGCCCGGCGAGGTGGTCGAGCAGCTCGGCCTGCTCGACCGCTACGCACAGTTCCAGCAGCAGGACGTACGGCAGGCGCGTGAGCTGCGCGACGAACTGGCCGCCGCCAAGGGCGCACTGGACCGCAGCATCACCCAGCTGGCCGGCACCGAGGTCGAACTCGGGCAGAAGCGGCGGCAGATCGACGCCGAGATCGACCGGTTGCAGCGGCTGCGGCTGCGGGCGTACGGGAAGGGGGGTGGTGGACCGCTGCGCCCGAAGCCCTGTCCGGCCGGTTACCCGGGCGGCCCGGCCGGGAAGGCGGTCAGCTTCGCCTGCGCCCAGATCGGCAAGCCGTACGCGTGGGGCGCCGAGGGGCCGGACGCGTACGACTGCTCCGGGCTGACCCTGGCCGCGTGGGCGCGTGGCGGGGTGGCGCTGCCGCACAACGCGGCGCGGCAGCGGCAGGCCACCGAGCCGGTCAGCCGCGCTGCCCTGCGCCCGGGTGACCTCGTCTTCTACTACCGCGACCTGCACCACGTCGGCATGTACGTCGGCGGTGGCTGGGTGGTGCACTCGTCCCGGGCGGGTCAGCCGGTCAAGATGAAGCGGATGGACGACAGCCCGATCCACAGCTTCGGCCGGCCCGGCTGACGCGGCTGGCGTACGGCGGTCGGGTCCGCGCCCATGACGGCGCGGGCCCGGCCGGTCAGGCCGAGGTCGGCGGCGGCAGCTGCGTGCACGGCGGCTCGCACCCTGCCAGCCTGGCGGGCGATCGTTGCGGTGGGGCTCAGCGGACCGGCCAGGTGCGCCAGTTCTGCCAGGCGCGGCTCGGCGTCGGGCCGCGCTGGCCCTGGTAGCGCGAGCCGTAGACGGCCGAGCCGTAGGGGTGCTCGGCTGGCGACGAGAGCCGGAAGATGCAGAGCTGACCGATCTTCATGCCCGGCCAGAGGGTGATCGGCAGGTTGGCCACGTTGGAGAGCTCCAGCGTGACGTGGCCGGAGAAGCCGGGGTCGATGAAACCCGCGGTGGAGTGGGTGAGCAGACCGAGCCGGCCCAGGCTCGACTTGCCTTCGAGTCGCCCGGCCAACTGGTCGCCGAGGGAGATGACCTCCAGTGTGGAGGCGAGCACGAACTCGCCCGGGTGCAGCACGAAGGGCTCACCGTCGGGCACCTCGACCGGCGAGGTCAGGTCGTCCTGCCGGGTCGCCGGGTCGATGTGGGTGTAGAGATGGTTGTTGAAGACCCGGAACAGCTTGTCCAGGCGTACGTCGATGCTTGACGGCTGCACCAGGGTGGGCTCGAAGGGCTCCAACGCCAGGGCGCCCGCCTTGATCTCGGAGACCAGGTCGCGGTCGGAGAGCAGCATCGACACACCATAGCGGTACGGGTGACCTGCGTGTCGGACTACCTGCTTAGAACGTATGTTCGATAAGATGTGGTCATGGCTTCCTGGTCCGAATTCGCCGCTGACGAGCCCCGACTCGCCGACGGGATCCGCCTTCTCATGCAGCAGTACGGCCCTGGCTTCGGCTATCTGGCCACGGTCCGCGCCGACGGCGGGCCCCGGGTGCACCCGGTCTCCCCGGTGATCACCGACGACGGTCTGTTCTGCTTCGTGATCGACTCGCCGAAGCGGCGCGACCTGGAGCGTGACGGGCGCTACGCGCTGCACTCGTTCCCGCCCGAGGAGAGCGACGACGAGGCGTACGTCGCGGGTCGGGCCAAGCCGGTCACCGACGGCGCCACGGTGACCCGACTGGCCCTCGCGGCGCGGGCCGCCCCGCACGCCGACTGGCGACTCTTCGAGTTCACGGTCGACGTGGCGATGCTCGCCCGTCGCGAGCAGGTCGGCTCCGGCGGGCCGAGCGACCTGGCGGGTCGACCGGCGGTCCAGGTCTGGCTCGACCCGGCCGGTGCCGGCACTGACGACAACCGCCTCGCGCCGCTGCCGGCCCGCTCGGCCCGCCACGCCCACGCGGCCTGAGCCGACACGCAGCCGGTGCCGACCCCGATCTGCTCGGGGCCGGCACCGGCGTACGGATCAGACTGCCGCGCTACGCGCGGTACGTGTTCCAGGCGTTGATCATCCGGGTCGCCTGGCCCGGGGTGAACTGGTACATGCAGGAGTCGTACGAGTAGTCCATGAAGTTGGTGATCGGGTCCAGGCCCGGTGCGGAGCAGGTGTCCCGACCGGTCGGGCAGCCGCTCGCCGGAGACGCCTCGGCCGGGGTGTCCGAGACCTGGTCGCCGCTGCCCGAGCAGCCGCCCTGGAAGGTGTGGTAGAGGTTCAGCCAGTGGCCGACCTCGTGGGTGCCGGTGTCACCCTGGTTGTAGTTGGTGGCGGTGCCACCGGGCAGCGACTCGCTCAGCACCACCACGCCGTCCATCACGTTGAGCGTGGTCTGCGGGAACGTCGCCCAGCCGAGCAGGTTGTTGCTCAGCGCACCAAGGTAGATGTTGAGCGTGCCCTTCGTGCCCTGGCGCAACTGGGTCTTCATCTGCCGCTCGGCCGTCGAGCCCTGCCGGATCGGGTACCACGACGAGTTGGTGACCCGGTTGATGCGCTGAAGCTGGAACGCGAACGCCGTGGCGGCACCACCGGTTGCCCCGCTGAACGCCTGGTTCAGCACATTGATCTGCGAGTTGATCATCGAGTCGGGGATGTTCCCGCCGGCCCGGGTCGAGTCCCGCTGGATCACGTGCACCACGACCGGGATGGTGACCGACGCCGCCGCGGCCTGGGCGCTGAGCGTACGCTGCCCGACCCGCTTGGCCCGCTCCTGCAACAGGTCGGCGAACTCGGCCTCCCGCTGCTGAAGCTGGGCCATGGTCAGCTCGTTCGGGTCGTGCTTGGCTTCACCGCCCCGGACCCTGGCCAGGGCATCCGTGCCGTCTTCACAAACCTCGTCGGCATGCGCGGCAGCGGCATGGCCGGCGATCGTCGGACTGGCCGTCGTGGCGGCGGCCGGCAGCAGGCCGACCGAGGCGACGCCGAGCGCCAGCGCCAACGATGTCGATGCGATGCCGGCCATCCGCCGGCGCAGCAGGACGGGACGTGGTCCCATGAGCCCACCTCTTTCTGGCGACGCGACCGGGGGTTGTGTCGCGTCGTGCGGAAAATGTGGGGCAGACGTTACAACCCATCGACAGATTTGAGAATGCCTATCTGTTGCGTCCCGGCAACTTCTTCCTACCCGCCGCTTTTTCCGGCCACCGGTCGGCTCGTCGGTCACGGCGGCCCGATGTGGCCGCCGGGTGTGCGGTCGGGGCCTGGGTGCGCCGGGGTGGATCGCTCAGGTAGAGTGATCCCGCCTGCGGGTGTAGTTCAATGGCAGAACATCAGCTTCCCAAGCTGACAGTGCGGGTTCGATTCCCGTCACCCGCTCCAGGAGCAAAGCCCAGGTCAGGACATCCTCCCGACCTGGGCTTTTTCATGCGCTCCGGTCAGTTTCTCGCCTCGTCGTGTCCGCAGCTGCCCGAGCCGGCCGCTGCGTCATCGGGCACCGGATCGACGACGGCCGCGAAGGTCTCGGCCAGACATTCGTAGTCGCGCATCAGGGGTCCGACCAGACGGGGATCGGGTTCCAGGGCATCGACGATGCCGCGAGCGAGATCCCGGATGCGGTCCGCCCGAGTAGGGCGACGGATGCGGGAGCGCCGCTCGAAGCTTCGCCAGCGGCGGAACGCCACCGTGGCGATCCGCTCGCGTTGCGCGGGGATGGGAAGCGGGCATCCGGCCGCGTGCAGCCGCTCGAATGCCGCGATCACCCTGGCGTGGTCGTCCACTCCGCTCCTCCGAGGTGCGCTGCCCGGCTCGCGATCACGGTATATCGTGCCCCTCCGGTCTGCGGGGCATCGATCCGTTTCCCCGCGGCAGCAACCAGCAGTGCCGTACCGGCGAACTCGGCAAAGGCGCGCCGGGCGAGGGAGAGCTTCACGTAATGGTGGCGGTCGTGGCGGGCAGGTCGAGCAGCGCGCCGAGTTGACGGAACGCCTCCGGCCTGACCCGGTACCACACCCACGTGCCCCGCCGTTCGGAGTCGACCAGGCCAGCCTCGCGCAGCACCTTGAGGTGGTGGGAGATGGTCGGGCCGGACAGCTCGAACGCCGGGGTCAGGTCACACACGCACATCTCCGGCACCGACGCGATCATCGACATCAACCGCAGTCGGACCGGGTCGCCGAGAGCCTTGAACATCGGGGCGACCACCGCCGCCTGCTCGGCATCCATCGGGCGGACCGCCAGCGGGGCACAGCAGGCCACCGCTTCAAGGTCCACGACCGGCACAGTCTGCTTCGGCATTCGTCTAGCTTGACAGGCATCGAAACAGGGTGCAACAGTGGATCTGCTTCGAAAAATATCTAGACAAGCCCGGGTTTCTACCTTGCAGGAGGCATCTCATGTCCCGTGTCCAGCTCGCCCTGCGTGTGTCCGACCTCGAAGGCTCGGTCGCCTTCTACTCGAAACTGTTCGGCGTCGAGCCAGCCAAGCGCCGGCCCGGCTACGCCAACTTCGCCGTCGAGAACCCGCCCCTGAAGCTCGTACTGCTGAAGGGAGCGGCCGACCAGCCCACCGTCATGGACCATCTGGGCGTAGAGGTGTCCAGCACCGACGACGTCAACGCCGCCACCAAGCGCCTCACCGAATCCGGCCTCATCACGCTTGAGGAGAACGACACCGAGTGCTGCTACGCCCTCCAGGACAAGGTCTGGGTACGCGGCCCCGGCAACGAGCCGTGGGAGGTCTACACCGTCAAGGCCGACGCCAACGTCCTCAACATGGGCGGCGACGGCGACGAGTGCCGCTGCGGCGAGGCGACCGACGCAGCGCAGGAGCCCGCCAGCAGCGGAGCCGCACGCTGCTGCTGACCGCCGCGATCCGCACGCTCAGATCCGGAGTCTGACAGCGCGGGTCGAGACCCGCACCCGCTTCCGGCGTGGGCCCCAGCTCAGGAGTTGTTCCTGGCTGGGGCCTTACCGTTGCCCTCGCGGGGCCACAGTTGGCCAGCGCCGCTCAAGGGTCGGCAGCCGGGTGACGCTCGTGGTCCGTTGCGTCAGCCGTGCGGTCTCATCGTGCTGCGTTGGTGCGGGCGAGGGAGCACAGTAGTCGGTAGGCGAGGTCCACTGCCTGCTGTTCCTGCTTCCGTGAGCCCCAGAGCCGGTTGATTGTGGCAATCTCGGTGCGGACATCGACCAAGCGGTTGTGGCGGGTCTTCGCGCAGTATGCGGTGTTGACCTTTCGTGATTCGTCGTTGATCCGGCGCGCCTCCGCCAGGCCAAGTTGGCAGAGACCGGTAATCGCCATGCCCTCGATCTCGGCGACCGTCAGGGCGGCGGCGTTGGCGGGGAGACCGGCGGCATGGATGGCAACGGCAACCTGGCCGTTCGACAGCCCTCCCAGCAGAAACCTGGTGGGCGATTGCCCAGTGGCAGCCGGCGCAACGAGTCGGGCCGGGGCGTCGAGGCTCGGCGCGCAGGTGGCCCCGGTAGCGACGGGACCGGGTGGCGCAGGGGGAACGGTAGGCTGGACCAGCATCGTGTTTCCTTTCGCAGGGGGCGATGCGTCTGGCCTCGACGGGCCGCAATCCCGTCGGGGCCTTTTCGTTGCGCTCCCAATATCCGTGCGAGGAGGGGCGCATCGATCGGTGACAAGGCTAGGCAAGCCCCATTGCCCCGGTCAATCCCTCATGCGATAGTGCGATGGTGTTCGGCGTAAGCGATGTGGAGGACACGGTGATCAGCCCCGACGCGCTTGCTGAGATCCAGGATCCGGGAGAGCGGGCACGCAAGGCGGGTCGCGCGATTGATGACCATCAGGCGGTGGTGAACGAGCTGTCCCGGTTGCGGCGCGAGGCGCTGGACGAGATGGTGTCCCAGGGCATGACGCAGGCACAAATCGCTCAGGTGGTCGGCATGACCCGTGCCCGGGTTGGTCAGCTGCTGTCCTCCGGTCCGCGACCCGAGCGGGCGATGCTCGGAACCGGCCCGCTCACGGTTGCCGTCGGCGGCAAGTTCGAAGCGGGCAAGAAGGAGCCGTACGCGGTGCTCTCGGCCGAGATGCTGGCCGCGTACGAGAAGCTGGCCCGCCTCGCCCGAGGGCTCGGTCTGAACACTGAGTACGAGGTGGTGCCACCACCCGGGATGGTCGACCTGAACCGGACCAACCTGATCGTGATGGGCAGTCCCCGAATCCTGCCGTTCGTCGGGCAGGTACTCGGCGCTGACCCGAATCTGGGCTTCGGCAAGAGCGACGACGGCTTGTACCTGGTGAACCACCAGACCGGCGAGGAGTTCAGGTCCCCGTCAGACAGCGGTCGGTCCGTCGACTACGGGTACATCGGCCGGCTGCCCCGCCCCGATGGGCGCGGCAGTTTTCTCTACCTTGCGGGCATCCACGCCATGGGCACGCTCGGCACCGCGCACTACCTCGAAGACCACCTCGACGAGTTGTACCGCGAGGTGAAGCACCGGCGGTTCTCCCTGCTGGTGGCCTGCACCTACGATCCGGCGAAGCGCACCGTGCTGAAGGTCGACGCGCTCACCCAGGTCTACCGCAGCGAGGGCGTGGTCTGATGCGGGTGGCAACCGCCTCCGAGGCGGGCAACCCGAAGTCGCCAAACGAGGACTGGGCCCTGGCCAGCGAGAACCTGATCGTGGTCCTCGACGGCGCGACGGCCCGGATGGGCACCGGTTGTGTGCACGGCATCGCCTGGTACGCCGCCAAGCTCGGTTCGGCCCTCGCCGGCCTGGCCACCGACCGTGACTCGGGACTTGTGCATGCCTTGACGTACGGCATCCGGTCCACCGCCGACCTGCACCGTGACACCTGCGACCTGAGCCACCCGGGCACGCCATCGGCAGCCGCAGCGATGCTGCGGCTCAAGGACGCCTCGTTGGAGTATCTGGTACTCGGTGACGTCACCGTGCTCATCGACACCGCCGACGGCATCCAGGTCATCACCGACGACCGGGTGGACAAGACCGCCCGCGCCGAACGCGACGAGGCCGACCGTTACCCGTTCGGCTCAGCCGAGAAGCAGGCCGCCCTCCTGCGGATGAAACACGCCGAACTGGCCGCCCGCAACCAGCCCGGCGGTTACTGGGTGGCCGCCGCCGATTCGTCCGCCGCCCAGCACGCCATCACCGGAAAAGTCCCGCTGGACGCCGTCCGGCGGGTCGCGGTGCTGACGGACGGAGCCGCCCGCCTGGTGGCCCTGTTCGGACTGCTCGACTGGGCCGACGTGCTCAACGTCCTGGAGCAGCACGGCCCGACCGAACTCATCCACCGAGTCCGCGCCATCGAGACCGCCGACCCGTCCGGCATGAGGTGGCCACGCAACAAGACAAGCGACGACGCCACCGCCGTCTACGCCACCTGACCAGACGGGCCGACGGTGAGAATCTCGGTGACCTGGCGTAGCGCGGGCCGGAGGCGGGCTTCATCATCGATAGGCTCACGGCCGAGGAGGGCGAGTAGTGACCGACGTAGTCGAAGTGATCATCACCGGCCCGGATGCGGAGTGGCTTGCCGCGTTCACCCGCCGTCTGGTCGACGACCGCCTGGCCGCCTGCGGGCACAACCTTGCCCCGATCCGGTCCATCTACCGCTGGGAGGGCAGTGTGCACGACGACCCGGAGGCTCGGGTGGCACTACACACCCGGGCGAGCCTGGTCGAGCGCATCACCGCCCGCGCCAACCAGGAGCATCCGTACGAGGTGCCCTGTGTCCTCGCCCTGCCGGTGACGGGCGGTAACCCTGCCTACCTGCAATGGGTCCTGGACGAGACCAGGGCGTAGTTCCTGCGGTGCCCCGTCGACACCGGCACGCCGCAGATTCGCGGCCGACGAAACAGTAGGGGCGTCGCCGGACAGGTAGAGGGTGTGCGGAAACTGGAGCCGGATCTTACCTCTCCGACTCCACGAACGCCCGGCTCGATACCGCCCTGCGGTCCCTCGACGCCGCCGGCACGATGACCACCGAGCAGCGGCAGCAAGCGGCGGCCACGCTGGACCGGATCGTGGCGATCACGCCAGCCGCGGAATCCGACCGGCCAGCAGCACCGGTACGACGTTCCGGGCGTCGACTGCTTCTCGTCTCCGGGGCCAGCTGGACCTGGAGCCGACGTGACGCTGGCCGACGGCACCGTCGTCCACGACGCCCAGCCCAGTCGCCCGTCCTGACGACCGGGCCTGCCGAGGGTGGCACCGGCGAGTTCGTCGTACGCTGGTGATCATGCGGATTGGCATCGTGATCCTGCCGGACCAGCGCTGGTCGGTGGCCCGGCGCCGCTGGCAGCAGGCCGACGAGTGGGGCTTCGACCACGCCTGGACGTACGACCATTTGGGCTGGCGTGACCTGGTGGACGGGCCGTGGTTCGATTCCATGGCCACCCTGACCGCCGCCGCTACGGTGACCCACCGGATCCGGCTCGGCCCGCTTGTCGCGTCGCCGAACTTCCGGCATCCGGCCGCCTTCGCCCGGCAGGTGACCGCGCTCGACGACATCTCCGGCGGACGTACGCTGCTCGGCCTCGGCGCGGGCGGCATCGGGTTCGACGCGGCGGTGCTCGGCGGCGAAACGCTGCCGCCCCGGCAGCGGGTGGACCGGTTCGCCGAGTTCGCCGAGTTGCTGGACACGATTCTGCGGGAAGACGGCACGACGTGGCGGGGCGACTGGTTCGCGACGGTGAACGCGCGGAACAACCCCGGGTGCGTACAGGATCCTCGGGTGCCGTTCGTGATGGCGGCCAACGGCCCGCGCTCGATGCGGCTGGCGGTCCGGTTCGGGCAGGGGTGGGTGACCTACGGTCCCGTGGTGGACGACCTGGACGACCTGGACGACCTGGACGGCTGGTGGGCCGGGGTCGCCGAGTTGGCGCAGCGGATGGACTCGACGCTGGCCGCCGCCGGACGTGACCCGGCGAGCCTGGACCGCTACCTCTCGTTGGACGGTGCGCCCGTCTTCTCGCTCAGCAGCGCCCAGTTCTTCGCTGACCAGGTCGGTCGCGCGGCCGATCTGGGCTTCACCGACGTGATCACGCACTGGCCCCGGGAGAGCAGTTGGTACGCCGGTGACGAGGCGGTACTGGCGGATGTCGCCACCCGCCTGCTGCCCGGCCTGCGTGGCTGAGCCTGCACAACCCCTGGGCTGGGTGGCTGAGGCCGCGCATCTGCCTGGCCTGCGTGGTTGAGGCCGCGCATCTGCCTGGCCTGGGTGGCTGAGGCCGCGCAACCCCTGGCCTGCGTGGTTGAGGCCGCGCAACCCCTGGCCTGCGTGGTTGAGTCCTCAGACCAGGCGGAAGCGGATGCAGACGACCTCCGTGTCGTCGCCGACCGGAGTGCCGATGCGGGCCCAGTAGGCGGCGTGCCCGGCCCGCCACTCCTCGATCGAGCGGTCGCCCTCACCCTCGGCCCGGGCAAACTCCCAGGGCACCTCGGCGAAACGGGTCACCTCTACACCGGTCACCTCGACGACACCGACCTGGGTGTCGTGGTCGTCGACGAGAGCCAGCCGTTCGCCGACGTACTCCAGTTCCTCGGCCTCCTCGGCGTACTCGTCGAGCAGGCCCGCGGTCGCGGTCTTGGCTCCGGACAGCACCAGGGTGTTGAGTCTGGTCCGCAGGTCACCGGGGGTGCCGAGGGCGAGCGTGCGCAGTCCGCCGATTCGTGGCCACATCATCGAGACGTTACCGGCCCGGGAGGTGGCGATCCGGTCATCCCCGTGGTGGTCGGCAGAGGGGTACGGTCGATGCCCGACGAGAAGGAGACGTCCATGGCGGACCGACGTGCGGTGCTCATCCCGGGAGGCGGGTACGACACCCGATACCCCCTCTTCGTCTACCTGGGCGAGGCGCTGCGCCGGGCCGGTTTCCGGCTGCACGGGATCTCCTGGCAGGTGCCGGAGAACCTCAGCCTGGACACCGGCGGTGGGTGGGTGTGCGACCAGGTGGCGGCGACGCTTACCGAGCGGACGCATCTGCTGGTCGGCAAGTCGCTCGGCAGCCTGGCGGCACCGCTCGCCGCCGACCGTGGCCTGGCCGCCGTCTGGCTTACCCCGCCGCTGCACCGCGCCGAGCTGGTGGACGCGCTGCGTCGGGCCACCGCCCCGTTCGTCCTGGTCGGCGGGACCGCCGACCCGTCCTGGGATGGTGCGGTCGCCCGCCGGCTCACCCCGTACGTGCTGGAGATCCCGACGGCCGACCATGCGCTCATGGTTCCCGGGCCGCTGGCCCGCTCCGCCGAGGCACTCGGCCGGGTCTGCACGGCGGTCGAGGACTTCGTCCGCTGAGCCGGCGCCGTTCCTCGCCTGCGCTCGCCGTTCGCCGTTCGCTACCCGCGCTCGCCGTTCGCCGTTCGCTACCCGCGCTCGCCGTTCGCCGTTCGCTACCCGCGCTCGGCGTTCGTCGCCTGCGCTCGGCGTCGTCGGCGCCCGGGGGGAGTTGTTAATAAGGGGCCCTTCCTCTACACGAGGCGTTAATAGGGGGCCCTTCCTTTCACCCAAGTTGGGTGGTGGTGAGTAGGGCGTGGATGCGTAGGTCGGTGGCCAGGGCGGGTGGGCAGTCGACGACGATGGTGGCGGTGCCGAGTGGCTCGGCGCCACGGGCGGTGCAGATCTCGTAGAGGGCGCGTACCTGGGCACCGGTGGTCACCCAGTCGTCCACCACGAGTACCCGGTCGTCGGGGCCGAGGTGCCGGTCCCGGATGGCCAGGTCGACCCGCCGGCCACGGAAGTCGGGCGGGCTCTGTGCCCAGGTCAGCGGGCCGGCGGGGAGGCGTCCATCGGCCGGTTTGTGCGCCGCGACGAAGCCCACGCCGAGCGCCGTGGCCGCCAGCGGTCCGAGCAGGAAGCCGGTGACTGCCGGCGCGACCACGACGGTGGGGCGGGCCGAGCGGAACGGGGCGACCAGCGCGGGGCCCAGCGCGGCGAGCGTCACCGGGTCCCGCCACCAGCCGGAGATGTCGCTGACCAGGTGGGTCGCGCCGGGATCGGGATCGACCCAGCGGAACAGTTCGACGAGGCGTTCCCTCAGCTCGGCCGACATGCCACCTATCGTGCTCCGGCCGCCCGCCGGGTCGCTGCACGGGTGGCTCGCAGGCGCGTCGGGCAGCGGACCGGGTGGCCCACTACGGATCGGATGATCGGCTGCACGTATCACCGCAATTACGGTCATAGCACCATGATCACGTTGACTTCCGAAGTGCTTCTCTCGTTATGGTCCGACCCGATTTGATGCATTGATGAAAGGACCGGGCCGGTGGTTGGTAGGCACTCCCGTACCCGCAGGATCACCTCGCCGACTGGTCTCGCGGCCAGCGCCGCGGTGGCCGTCGCCCTCGCCGTCGGCGGCACCGTCGGTGCCGTACACCTGACCGCTGGTGCCCAGCCCAGCCGGCCGCCCGCCGTCGACCTCGCGCCCAGCGCCGATCCGCTGACGTCGCCGCCCGTGACCGACAGCGCGTCGCCGAGTGCCAGCGCGTCGCCGAGCGCCACCGGCTCGCCGAGTGCCAGTGCGACGGCGAGCCCGACGCCGTCGCGGACCGCGCAGGCACCGTCGCGCAGCAAGCCGCGTACGCCCAGCCCGAAGCCGACGCCGAGCGCGAAGAAGACGACGACGGCTCGTCCGGTGGTGGAGACCGGCTCCTGTGGAGCGTCGTTCTACTGGCAGGGTCAGATGACCGCCAACGGCGAGACGTTCAACCCGGAGGAGTTGACGGCCGCCCACAAGACGCTGCCGTTCAACACCAAGGTGCGGGTGACAAACCCGGCCAACGGCAAGTCGGTCACCGTGCGGATCAACGACCGGGGCCCGTTCATCGAGGGGCGTTGCCTGGATCTGTCCCGGGCCGCGTTCGGCCAGATCGCCTCGCACGACCTTGGACACATCACCGTCCGGTACGAGGTGCTCGGCTGAGTCGATGCCGAGTGGCTTTCGGGTTCTGGCCGTGATCCGCGCGGCCAGATCCCTTTCGTACGACGGGTCAGGGTCATTCTTTCCGTCCCTGAGATCGGGCATGCTGTCGGATGTACGCACGCAACTCCTCCAGCCGGGCCGCGGCCCGCTGAGTCCCGGATCCCGCGCCGGCCTCGGCGCGGCCCTCGTCCTGCTCGCGATCGTCTCGGCGATGGAGTGGGCGGACGGTCGAGGGGCGAACTACATCGCCCTGATGGTGGCCGCCCCGTTCCTGGCCGCCGCGCTGGCGTCCTGGCGGATCGTGCTCGGCATCGGTGCCGCCGCGTCCATCCTCGGGGCGGTGTTCGCGCTGGCCGAGCGGCCGGTCTCGGTCTCCGCCGCGGTCGCCGTGGCCGGCATCGCGCTGGGTACCGGCATCGCGGCGGCGGTGGCTGCGGTACGCGAGCGGCAGGCCGAGCAGATCGCGGAACTGTCGAAGCTCGCGGCGGTCGCCCAGCAGGCGGTGCTGCGTACGCTCGGGCCGCAGGTGGGCACGCTCTCGGTGGCGGGGCGCTACATCTCCTCGACCGCGACCGCGGAGATCGGCGGTGACCTGTACGAGGCGATCGACACCCCGTACGGCGTACGCATGATCATCGGTGACGTACGCGGCAAGGGGCTGGAATCGGTCCGGCTGGCCAGCATCGTGCTGGGCTCGTACCGGCACGTGGCGTACGAGCGGGCCGACCTGCGCGCCGTGGTGGCGGACCTGGACCGGGCGGTGGCTCGCAACGTCGGCGACGAGGACTTCGTCACCGCGGCGCTGGTGGAGGAGCGGGGCGGCACCCTGACCATCGTCAACTGTGGACATCCGGCGCCGTTGCTGTTGCGTCGGGGCGCGGTGATCCCGTTGGAGCCGCCGGCACCGGCCCCGCCGCTGGGCTTCATGCCGGTGGTGCGGCCCCGGGTGGAGCGGCTGGAGCCGGGCGACCGGCTGCTGCTCTTCACCGATGGGCTCGGCGAGGCCCGCCGCGACGGCGAGTTCTTCCCCACCGCCGACCGGGCGTGGCGGCTGCTCGGGCACGGCACGGTCGCGGACGGCCTGGCCTCGCTGGAGACCGCCCTGGTCGAGTGGGTGCACGGCCGGCTCGACGACGACATCGCGCTGGTCCTGATGGAGTACACGGGCTCGCCGAGCGCGGCGACCGCGGCGGTGCCGAGCTGGGAGGTCGGCGCGACCGAGGGCTGATCGGGGGCTGTGTAATCGCCGTCACTTCGGCGGGCGGCTTGTCGCTGTCTACCCGTGAGTAATAGAGTCTGGGTTACTGATCGGTAACACCTGTCCGGAAGCGGGGCCAGCGACATGACCCACTACAAGAGCAATCTTCGGGACCTCGAGTTCAACCTCTTCGAGGTTTTCGGAGCGGACCGGGCGTTCGGCCAGGAGCCGTACTCCGAGCTCGACGTCGACACCGCGCGGAGTTTCCTCGCCGAGGTCGACCGCCTGGCCCGCGAGGATCTGGCCGCCAGCTACACCGACAGCGACCGGAATCCACCGGTCTTCGACCCGGCCACGCACACCGCGCCGCTGCCGGAGTCGTTCAAGAAGTCGTACCGGGCGTTCATGGACTCCGAGTTCTGGCGCCTGGACCTGCCCCCGGCGCTGGGTGGCACCAACGCACCCCGGGCGCTCTGGTGGGCGCTCGCCGAGCTGGTGCTCGGCTCGAACGCCCCGATCTGGATGTACGCCTCCGGCCCGTCCTTCGCCCACGTGCTGCACGTCGAGGGCACCGAGCGGCAGAAGAAGTGGGCCAAGCTCTTCGTCGACAAGCAGTGGGGTTCGACAATGGTGCTCACCGAGCCGGACGCCGGTTCGGACGTGGGCGCCGGGCGGGCCCGGGCCATCCCGCAGCCGGACGGCTCCTGGCACATCGAGGGCGTCAAGCGCTTCATCACCTCGGGCGAGCATGACCTGAGCGACAACATCGTCCACTACGTGCTGGCCCGCCCGGTCGGGGTGGAGGGCGTCGGTGGCCCCGGCACCAAGGGGCTCTCGCTCTTCGTCGTGCCGAAGTACCACTTCGACGAGGAAACCGGAGCGCTGGGCGAGCGCAACGGCGTCTTCGCCACGAACGTCGAGCACAAGATGGGCCTGAAGGTCTCCAACACCTGCGAGCTGACCTTCGGCGAGCACGGCGTGCCGGCCAAGGGTTGGCTGATGGGCGACAAGCACGACGGCATCCGGCAGATGTTCATGATCATCGAGTACGCCCGGATGCTTGTCGGCACCAAGGCGATCGCCACCCTCTCCACCGGTTACCTGAACGCCCTGGAGTACGCCAAGAACCGGGTGCAGGGCGCCGACCTGACCCAGATGGCGGACAAGACCGCCCCCCGGGTCACCATCACCGCCCACCCGGACGTGCGCCGTTCGCTGCTGCTCCAGAAGTCGTACGCCGAGGGTCTGCGGGCGCTTGTGCTCTACACCGCCTCCTGGCAGGACCGGGTCGCCATCGCCGAGGCGGCCGGTGACGAGAAGGTAACCAAGCTGGCGAAGCGGGTCAACGACCTGCTGCTCCCGCTGGTCAAGGGCGTCGGCTCGGAGCGGGCGTACGAACTGCTCGGGCACGAGGCGTTGCAGACCTTCGGTGGCTCCGGCTTCCTCCAGGACTACCCGCTGGAGCAGTACGTCCGGGACGCCAAGATCGACACCCTGTACGAGGGCACCACGGCGATCCAGAGCCTCGACCTGATCTTCCGGAAGATCGTCCGGGACAACGGCAAGGCGCTGATGGCAGTGGCCGCCGACATCCAGGAGTTCATCACCACCGAGGTCGGCAACGGCCAGCTCAAGGAGGAGCGGCAGGCGCTCGGCAAGGCGCTCGCCGAGGTCCAGACCATCCTGGGTGTGCTGACCGGCTGGCTTGGCGAGGCGCAGGGCGGCGACCCGCGTGCGCTCTACAAGGTCGGGCTGAGCAGCCGGCGCTTCCTGCTGGCGATCGGTGACCTGGTCGTCGGCTGGCTGTTGCAGCGGCAGGCCGACGTGGCGCTGAAGGCGCTGGCCGGCGAGGTCTCCGCCACGGACAAGGCGTTCTACACCGGCAAGGTGGCCGCGGCCCGGTTCTTCGCCCGCGAGGTGCTGCCCCGCATCGGCGCCGACCGGCGGATCATCGAGGGCACCGACCTGGACATCATGGACCTCCCGGAAGAGATCTTCTGACCCTGGCAGACCAGCGCTTCGGCGGCCGGCGGGCATCAGCCCGCCGGCCGCTCGGCCGTCCAGCACCCGAAACCAGGGTCCGTGCGTAGGTCGCCCTTTCCTGCCCGATTCCCGGCCCGGACCAGGTGAGCGCCGGATGCCGAGGCGTTCGCCGGCCGGTGGCGCGGGTAACCCCACCGCGGACGGGTAACCGGCACCGACCAGGACGGGCAACCGTCAGTCAGATGTACGCCCAGAGCAACCGCACGGGGGAGTGCCGCGCACATGGGCATCGGTAGTGGAATCTTCCTGATCGCGATCGGCGCGATCCTGACCTTCGCCATCCGGGCCAACGTCTGGTGGGTGGACCTGCGCGCGGTCGGCTGGGTCTTCATCCTGGCCGGACTGGCCGTCCTGCTCACCACCCTCTGGTACTGGCAGGACCGCCGCAAGCGGGCCCGGACCCTGATCGTGGAGGAGAATCGGCTCTCTCATCCGACGGCCATGATGCCGCCACCACCCGACCCACCGCCGCCGACCGCACCACCGAGCTGAGGCCGCCCGCCTCCGCTTCCGCTCTCGCGCGGAGCTGAGGGTGGACGGGCGCGCCGAACACAACCGCACCGGCTGGACCGACTCAGCCGCGTGCGGTGTGTCGTGTGCTGATCGGGGCGGTGCCCCGGCCCAGTTCCACCCAGCGGCCGGCGGGTCGGTGCACCACCAGGTCGGTGGTGCTCAGCCCGTCCGGACTAGCGCCCGGCGGATCGAGCAACTCGGACAGCAGCGAGATGCCCGGGTTGTGCGCGATCAGCAGGACGGTGCCCGCGCTCGGCTCGACCCCACGCAGCAGCGTCAACAGTTCGTCGGGGTGTGCCTCGTACGCCTGCGTCTCATAGCGGACGACCGGCACCGGACCGGCTGGTCCGCCCTCCGCAGGCATCCCGGTCATGCCCAACTGCACCTCGTGCCAGGTCTGCCGGGTGCGCAGCGCCGCCGAGCAGAGCACCAGATCCGGCAGCAACCCGTGCCGGGCCAACCAGGCACCCGCGGCCCTGGCGTCGGCGCGGCCACGGGCCGCCAGCGGGCGCGCCACGTCGATACCGTCCGCCGTGGGTGGTTCGGCCTTGGCGTGCCGCAACAGCACGAGCGTGCGTCCGGCGACCGGGATGTCCGTCATGACTTCAGCTTGCCCGATTGGCGATCTCCGTGCCGGGGTAAGTCCCTTGGCGCCGCAACCGTCATCCATGGCCGCGGCGGAGTGGTTTGCAGCTTCGAATGCCGAGGAGACGACGAGATGGGTATCGGTGGCAGTATCTTCCTGATCGCGGTCGGCGCGATCTTCGCCTTCGCCGTGCAGGCGGACGTCGGTTGGCTCAATTTGAACGTCGTCGGCTGGGTGCTCATGTTCGCCGGGGTGGCCGGCCTGCTGGTGACCCTCTACTTCTGGAACTCGCGACGCCGCGCGGTGGTCGCCCCGGCCCCTGCCGAGCGGGTCGTCACCGAGCGCGCCGTACCGGTCCAGAACGACCGGGTGGTGCAGGAGTACCGCGAGGTGCGCCGGCCGGGCCCGACGGTCTGACCTCCCCCTCCGGCGGCAGTGGGACGGTGCCCCCCGTCCCACTGCCGCCGCCGCTGTCCGCAGATCGCCGCCGAGACCCACGCGAAGATCTCGCGGCCGAGGCTCACGCGAAGATCGCGAAGTAGATCGCGATGTGGTGGCAGACCGCCGCGACCAGCGTGCAGGCGTGGAAGAACTCGTGATGACCGAAGACGGTGGGCCACGGGTTCGGTCGGCGTAGCGCGTAGAAGACCGCGCCCACGGTGTAGATCGCACCACCGACGGCGAGCAGCACCAGCGCGGTGACCCCGCCCTGGCGGTGGATGTCGGGCAGCATGGCCACCGACACCCAGCCGAGGGCCAGGTAGAGCGGTGCGGAGATCCAGCGTGAGGCGTGCGGCCAGACCAGTTTGAGACCCACTCCCGCCAGGGCCCCACCCCAGACCACCGACATCATGATCACCGCGGTGCGGGTGTCCAGCAGCAGTACGCAGAACGGTGTGTAGGTGCCGGCGATGAACAAGAAAATCATCGAGTGGTCCATCCGCCGCATCACTTGGTAGCCACGGGTGGACCAGACCCGACGGTGGTAGAGGGCGCTGGTGCCGAAGAGGCCGCAGACGGTGAGGCTGTAGACGGCGCAACTGACAAGCGGGGTCCAGCCGGGACGGGCGGCGGCGATCGAACAGAGCACGATGCCGCAGATCAGGGCGACGAAGAAGGCGTACGTGTGCAGCCAGCCGCGCATCCGGGGTTTCCCGATGTCGACCGGCTTGAGCCGGGGGCGTGCTGAGGTGGTCACGGCCCTTAGGCTACGACAGCGTAGGTTACTTACGGGTAGTGCGGCTGGTCACGCTTTCGACGGGCCGGTGGGCCCTTGTGCCGGCAAGCGGGCGGGCACCCGGTCCGCGCATCGGTGGAGCGCGGACGCGGGCAGCGGTCCGGGATGATGGCGGTCATGCGGATCAGACCGGTCGGCGCACACGCCCTGCTGCTCGACTTCATCGACCACGGGGCGGAGGTCGCCGCGACGGTGGAGGCGTGGCGGTCCGAGCTCTGGCACCGCCGGGACCGGGGCGACCTGGTCGCCACCGAGATCGTGCCGGCCGCCGCCACCGTGCTGCTGGACGGCGTACCGGATCCGGTGGCCACCGCCGGGCAGATCGCGCGCTGGCCGCCGGTGCTGCCCGCACACCCGGCCGCCACCGGTGCCGACCTGCTTGAGGTGCCGGTCAGCTACGACGGGGAGGACCTGCCCCGCGTCGCCGAACACTGGCGGACGGACGTGCCGGGCGTGCTGCGCCGCCTGCGGCAGACCGAGTTCCGGGTGGCCTTCTGCGGCTTCGCGCCCGGCTTCGGCTACCTGACCGGGCTACCCGCCGAACTGGCCGTGCCCCGACTGGCCACCCCGCGTCCCCGGGTACCGGCCGGCTCGGTCGCGCTGGCCGGCCCGTACGCCGGGATCTACCCGACCGCCTCGCCCGGCGGCTGGTTGCTGGTCGGGCGTACCGGGCTGACGCTCTTCGACGTACGCGCCGACCCGCCGGCCCGGCTGGTACCCGGCACCCGGGTCCGGCTGGTGCCGGCGTGACCGGCCACCTTGAGGTGCTCCGGGCGGGGGCGTTGAGCACCGTGCAGGATCTGGGGCGGCCCGGCTGGGCGCACCTCGGGGTACCCCGCTCCGGCGCGCTCGACCCGGGAGCGCTGCGGCTGGCCAACCGCCTGGTCGGCAACCCGGAGTCGGCAGCCGGCCTGGAGATCACCCTGACCGGCTGTGCGTTGCGGCCGACCCGGGCCACCACAGTGGCCGTGGTGGGGGCCGAGGTCGACGTGTGGATGGGTGACCGCCCCGGCGACCCCGGTCGACCCCTGACCGTGCCGGCCGGGACGATGCTCCGGATCGGTCCCGCCCGACGGGGTCTGCGCTGCTGGCTCGCCGTGGCCGGCGGGATCGCCGTCGACCCGGTGCTGGGCAGCCGCTCCACCGACACCCTCTCCGGGCTCGGACCCGCGCCGCTGCGCGACGGCGACCTGCTGCCGCTGGGCGCCCCGACCGGTCCGCCCGCACCGGTCGACAGCACCGTGCCGGTCGAGCACCCGACGCAACTGCACCTCGCCGTCCGGCTCGGCCCCCGGCAGGACTGGTTCACCCCGGCCGCGCTCGACCTGCTCTTCGGCACGGCGTACGCGGTGAGTCCGGTGAGCAACCGGGTCGGCGCGCGACTGACCGGCGCGCCACTGCCCCGCGCGGTGACCGGGGAACTGCCAAGCGAAGGGCTCGTCCTCGGCGCGGTGCAGGTGCCGGCGGACGGCCAACCGTTGATCTTCCTGGCCGACCATCCGGTCACCGGTGGGTATCCCGTCATCGCCGTGCTTGACGACGTGACCCCGCTCGCGCAGGCCCGCCCAGGCACTACCGTCAGATTTCATGGACCTGAACGCTGATCTCGGTGAGGGATTCGGTGCCTGGCGGCTCGGCG
This sequence comes from Micromonospora sp. FIMYZ51, assembly GCF_038246755.1. Classification (NCBI taxonomy): domain Bacteria; kingdom Bacillati; phylum Actinomycetota; class Actinomycetes; order Micromonosporales; family Micromonosporaceae; genus Micromonospora; species Micromonospora sp. FIMYZ51. The sequence goes on from NZ_CP134706.1 coordinate 114,597, forward strand.
ACGACCAGGCGCTGCTGGACCTGATCACCTCGGCCAACGTCGCCTGCGGCTTCCACGCCGGTGACCCGCTCACCATGCGGCGGGTCTGCGCCGCCGCCGCCGAGCGGCAGGTCGCCGTCGGTGCCCAGGTGGGTTACCGGGACCTCGCCGGCTTCGGCCGGCGGCACATCGCGTACGACTTCGCCGAGTTGCGCGACGAGACGCTCTACCAGCTCGGCGCGCTCAACGCGTTCTGCCGGGCGTACCGCACCCGGGTCCGCTACCTCAAGCCGCACGGCGCGCTCTACCACGCCGCCGCCGTCGACGAGGTGCAGGCGGCGGCGCTGGTCGCCGCGATCAGCGACTACGACCAGGAGCTGCCGGTGCTCTGCCCGCCCGGTTCGGTGCTGGCCCAGCTCGCCCAGGGCGCCGGGCTGCGGGTGGTGGCCGAGGGCTTCGCCGACCGAAACTACCTGCCCAGCGGGCAGCTCGTGCCCCGCTCCTCGCCCGCCGCCCTGATCACCGATCCACAGCAGGTGGCCCGCCAGGCGGTACGGATGGCCACCGAACGCAGCGTGATCGCCATCGACGGCAGCATCATCCCCTGCGCCGTGGAGTCCATCTGCCTGCACGGCGACACCCCCGGCGCGGTGGCCGCCGCGGAACTCGTCCGCGCCGCCCTGGTCGACGCCGGCATCACCCCAACCCCCTTCACCGCCTGAGTGAAAGGAAGGGCCCCTTATTAACGCCTGGTGTAGGTAAAGGGTCCCTTCCTAACATCTCGAGCGGCGGTGCTCAGCCGGCGTCCAGGCCGCGCAGGACCAGCGGAAGGCGCACCGCGCCGTCGGCTGCGACGCGTACCGGTACGCCCCAGTCCTGCCGGGTCAGGTGGCAGGCCGCGTGTTCCACGTCGGCGTCGCAGGTCGCCGCCTGCGCGGTCACCTGGAGCACACCGTCGGGCACCGAGGCGTCGATCACCAGACGGCGGGACAGCTCGGTGCCGGTGCCCGCCCCCTCGACCAGCAGCTCGGGCGGTGACGCGGAAACCACCAGGCGGGTGGAGGGACCGTACGTCTCGTCCAGCTTCTGCCCGGGCGCCGGAGTGAAGACGACATCCAGCAGCACCTCGCCGGCGGCCAGCTCGGTCGGCTTGCGCTCGGTACGGTGCCGAGGGCCGTCGACCGTCTCCGCCCCGGCCGCCGAGAGCGCACCCGGGGCCAGCCGGGTGACCCGGTGCGCGGCGGACTCCACCACCAGCACCGCGCCGTCGGCGGTGAGCACCAGATCGCTCGGCTCGCCCAGCCCGGCGGCCACGGTCGAGACCTGGTCGGTCGCCGGGTCGTAGCGGCGCACCGCCCCGTTGTACGTGTCGGCGATCAGCACCGAACCGTCCGGCAGCGCGCAGACCCCGAGCGGATGCTGCAACAACGCCTGCGCCGCCGGCCCGTCCACGTGACCGAAGTCGAACAGGCCCTGGCCGACGACGGTGCCCATGACACCGTTCTCGACGTACCGGATGGCGCTGGTCTCGCTGTCGGCGACCCAGAGCCGGGCACCGTTGGCGGAGACGGCGAGCCCGGACGGCTGAGCCAGCCACGCCTGCGCCAGCGGCCCGTCGCGCAGTGCCTCGACGGTGGTGCCGGCGTACATCCCGGCGGTGCGCTTGATCGGATCGAACCACCAGAGCTGGTGAATGCCGGCCATGGCGACGATGACCTTGTCGTCGTACCAGGCCAGGTCCCAGGGGGACGAGAGGTCGATGGAAAGCGCGTCGTGCGCGTGGTCGTCGACCGTGGACCGCCACTGCCGCCCGGTGCCGGCGACGGTGACCACCTCACCGGTGTCCAGTCGTACGCCCCGCAGCAGGTGGTTGACGGTGTCGGCGACCACCAGGTGGTAACCGGCCACCTCGGCGACGTGCGGCGGCAGCAGGCACAGCCCCTGCGGCTCGGCGAAGGTGGCCGCGTCGGCCGCCCCGTCGGCCCGGCCCCGGCTGCCGGTGCCGATCGCGCGGACCACGGTCTCCCCGTCGTCGGCCAGTTCGACCAGGCGGTGCCGGGCCGAGTCGGACACCAACAGGCCGCCGTCGGGCAGGACCACCGCCTTGCCGGGAAAGCGCAGCGTGGTCTGCGGTTCGGCCGGCGGCACGTACGGGCCGTCGCCCCGGTGCAGCGTGCCCTTGGCCTCGTGGGTGGCGACCAGGTCGTCGATCAGCCGGACCAGCCCCTCGGCGTGCCCCTCACCGGCCATCGTGGCGACCACATAACCCTCCGGGTCGAGCACCGCGAGGGTCGGCCAGGCGCGGGCTGCGTACTGCTGCCACATGTCCAGCTCGGGATCGTCGAGTACGGGGTGCTGCACGCCGTACCGCTCGACGGCGGCGGCCAGCGCGTCCGGGTCCTTCTCGTGCTCGAACTTCGGCGAATGTACGCCGATCACCACGAGGACGTCCGCGTACTTCTCCTCGATCGGCCGCAGCTCGTCCAGCACGTGCAGGCAGTTGATGCAGCAGAAGGTCCAGAAATCCGCGATCACGATCTTGCCGCGGAGGTCGGCGAGCGTCAGCTGCCGCCCACCGGTGTTCAACCAGGCCCGGCCCCGAAGCTCGGGAGCCCGCACGCGTGCACTCATGACCCCCATCGTGCCCTACCGCCGGGCACCGGCCGGCGTGACCGGCAGGTCGCTGCCGTCCAGCCCGGTCCGGTCCCACCCGAACCCCCGGCCGTACGGCCGACGGTTCAAGATCCCAAATCCCCGGCCGTACGCGAAACGGCGGGCGCACGGTTGCCCGTGAGCCCGCCGCACGTCTGGTGGATCAGCCAGCGGCGTCCTTCAGACAGAGCACCGGCTCGGCCACCTTGCCGCGCAGTTCCACCACGGGTAGGGAGGGATCCGGGCACTTGTCCTTCGACTCGACCTTCGACACCACGGTGAACGCCTCCGGCTCACCGCATTCGGCGACCACCGCGCTGTCGCCGGAGCGCTTGACGCAGGAGCCAACGGCCGGGTTGAAGGCATCGGCCTCGTCGGAGCCGCCGATCTTGCCGAGGAGCAGCAACAGACCGAGCGGGATGGCGAGGATGAGCACCGCCGCCACCAGCACCGCAGCGAGCACCCGGCCGTTGCGTACCTTGGGCGCCGGGGTGTCCGGGGCCGGCTCGGCGACCGGCTTGAACGCGTCGAAGCGGCCCTGGTCCGACTCGGGCGCGGACGATTCCGGGCGCCACGGCTGGCCGGACTGCTGCGGCGCGAACGCCGAGGTGTGGTCGGTCGGGCTGTGACCCCCGCCCGGCCGCTCGGTCGGGCCGCCGAAAGAGCCACCACCCGGGCCGCCGAAGGGATCGCCGCCCTGGCCGCCGTAGGGGTCGCCACCCTGGCCACCGAAGCGGTCACCGCCGGGGCCACCGTAGGGGTCGCCTGCCGGAGCGCCGAAGGAGCCGCCGTTCTGACCGCCGAAGGGGTCGCCACCGCCGAAGCGGTCACCGCCGGGGCCGCCGAAGCGGTCGCCGGGCGGAGGGCCGAACGGGTCGGCCGGCCGTTCCGGCTCCGCGTGCGGCTTGGTCCCGTTCACCGGTCGGTTGCTCGGCGGCGCGTCGGCGAAGGTGGGCAGACCGGGTGGGAAGGACTGCGGGGTGGCCGGTGCGGCGGGAGCGTTCGCGAACGCGTCCGGACCCCGGTCGCCGAACCGTGGCTCCGAGCCGTGGTCGCCGAACCGTGGCTCCGAGCCGTGGTCGCCGAACCGTGGCTCCGAGCCGTGGTCGCCGAACCGTGGCTCCGAGCCCTGGTCGAACCGGGACGGCTGCTCGTGCCGATCCTGAGCGGACTCCGCCGGTTGCTCGGGCTGGGCGGGTCGGCCGTACACCCGGGGCTGGGGCGGGGTGGTGCTCGCCGGCAGCGCCGAGTGGTCGGCCGGCGGCGTCACCCGGCTGGTCTGCGGCACCGACGCGCTCGCCGAGACGCCACCGGCGGGCGCCGACGGGGTGGCCCGGCCGGTGGACTCCGGGGAGGTACGTGGTGCCGGGATGGCGGGTGCCTGCGGCTCGTCGTGCCGCGACTCGGGTTGGCCCCAGCCCATGCCGCTGTCCCGCTGTTCGGTGCCCGGCTGCGGGCCCTGCCCGGCCTGGTCCCCGCCGTACGGGGCCGGCGGCACGTAGTCGGCGGGCGGTGTCGCGGCCAGGCTGGCGCCCGGTACCCGCTGCTCCTGTGGCGGCAGCGGCACCATGTTGGCGGGCGAGATGCCGGGTGCCGGCGCAGGCTGGTAGAGCGGGCCGTTCTCGGGCCGTGCCGATTCGGGCTGGGCGCCGGGTCGGGCCGTCGCCGGATCCGCCGAGCCGGAACTGCCCCACGCCTCACCGGGTGCCCACGGCTCAACGTCGAGCGAGGGCCGTTCGGCGGCGGTGCGGGACGGTAGCGGCTCCTGCGACGGGCTCCACGACGGCGGTGGCCCGGCATCGCCGGGCCGGGCCGATCCGGTGGCCGGCTCAGCGGGCGTCCAGGCCGCTGCCGGTGGGTTCTGCGGCGGTGGCGACCACTGTGGCCCCCCGTCGGTGCCGGTGCTGCCGCCGGACCATTGCGAGCCCCCGTCGGTGCCGGTGCCGGCACCCGCCCAGCCGGCCGACTCCGTCGGCTGTGGCCTGGCCCAGTCGGGTTGCGCCGGTCGGTCGCCGCCGGTCTGCCAGCCCTCGGCCGACGGCTGGTCGCCGCCCCAACGGCCGGCAGCGGAATCCGCCTGCTGCCCGGTGGCCCATGCCGGCTGTTCCGGCTGCTCGGCCTGCCACCCGCCGGATCGGGCCGGTTCGTCCGGAGCCTGCCGGGTGGCATTCGGCTGCGGAACCTGCGCCGTGGCCCGGGCCGACGGCTCTGCGCGGACCGGTGCGGGCGGGTCGGCCGACGCCCAGTCGGGCTTGGCGGGCTGGTCGGTCTGGGCCCAGTCGGGCTTGGCCGGCTCAGCGGTGCTGGTGCCGTTGGCCCAGCCCGGGGTCTGGTGCTCGGCGTGCGGCTGGGCGGACCACTCCGGCCGCGGGTCGCCGGCCCAGCCCGGTCCGCTCTGGCCGGATGAGGACTGGTCGCTGGCCCAGGCCGGCGTGGCCTGGCCGGACGGGGACTGGCTGCCGGCCCAGCCCGCTCCGGCCTGGTTCGGCGTCCACTCCGCCGGTTGGGCCGGGTCGGGGGTGCCGGGTTCGGTGTGGGTCGGGCTGCCCTGACCGGCGGACGCCCAGGCGGGCTGGTCCGATGCGGACGGTGTGGCGGGTGGCCAGCCCGGGCCGGCCTGTTCGCCCTGGGGCGCCCAGGATGGTTGGTTGCCACCGGCCGGCTCCCAGGTGCCGGGCGCCGGGGATTCCGCCTGACGGGTCGCCTGGGCGCCGCCCCACTGGGCACCCTGCTGACCGGCCCAGCCGGATGCGGCCACGCCGTCGGATTGTGCGGGCGGTGCGGGAGCCCAGCCGAGGTCGGGGGCGGTTGGTGCGCCATACCCGCTGTCCTGCTGAGCCGGTCGGTCGCCGTACGGCGCCGGTCCGCCGCCGCCCGGCGGCACCTCGTCCGGCTCCTGGCCGGGGCGGTGCGGGCCCTCGGACGTCATGCGTGCGCCTCCTCCATCACATGTCGGCCGCCGTCGCCGATGGTCTCGGTAGGGCAAGCCGGCCAGCGCCGGCTCCCCGCACCGTATCCCGGTGGCCACCGATGGGCTCCCGGAGAGCATCGATCGTCACTGTCCGTTGCCGGGTGGTGTCGAGATGCTTCTATCGTCTCGACCTGTCCCCGAGAGTGGACGACGACCGAGCCCCACCGTACCGGGCGCTGCGGCGGGGCGGTATCCCGGTGTCAGCCGCCCGGCACGACGCCGACGACCCGCCCGGTAACCCGGGCGGGTCGTCGATCTGGAGGAGGTGAACAGAGTCGTGGGCGTCAGTGCATGTGACGCTGGGCGATGGCGAGGATCTCGTCGCGGACCGCGGGCGAACTGGCGGAGCGCAGGGCCCGCTCGATGGCGCGGGCGCGGCGGTTGGCGTCGCGGCGGTGTCGGATTCGCTCGATCATGCTCATGCTGGTCTCTCCTCCTGGCTATTCGGTTGTCGACCTGCCGATGTGTCTATTGAAGCGCGAAACCGCAGTGTTCGCCAGTGATTTGAAGGTGAGCTCGGACACTAGCCTAAGAATCTTAGGCGCGAGGGGTGTCGATATCGAGAATTCGTCACCGACGGCAGCGGCCGGTGTGCCGGGGAGTCAACCCGTGGCACACCGGCCGCTGTCTTGTGGTGCGTCAGGTCCAGGCGAGCAGTGCCGCCTCCGGATCGGTGAGGAAGTCGCCCACGTCACGCAGGAACTTCGAGCCCAGCTCACCGTCGATGATCCGGTGGTCGAAGGAGAGCGCGAGCGTGGTGACCATGCGCGGCTTGACCTTGCCCTTGTGTACCCAGGGCTGCTCACGGACCGCGCCGAGGGCCAGGATCGCCGACTCGCCCGGCGGCAGGATCGGCGTACCGGTGTCCACTCCGAACACCCCGACGTTGGTGATGGTCAGGGTGCCCCCGGACATGGCGGCCGGCGAGGTCTTGCCGGCCTTGGCCGTCTGCACCAGGTCGGTAAGCGCGTCGGCCAGCTCACGCAGGGTCAACCGGCCGGCGTCCTTGATGTTCGGCACGATCAGGCCGCGCTCGGTGGCCGCCGCGATGCCCAGGTTCACGTACTCCTTGACGACGATCTCGTCGCCGGCCCAGGTCGAGTTGATCATCGGATGCCGCTTGACCGCCAGCAGCACCGCCTTGGCCACCAGCAGCAGCGGCGAGACCCGTACGTCTCGCCACTCCCGCTGGGCACGCAGTCGATCCAGAGCCTTCATCGCCCGGGTCACGTCGATGGTCAGGAACTCGGTGACGTGCGGCGCGGTGAACGCCGAGCGGGCCATGTTCTCGGCGGTGAGCTTGCGTACGCCCTTGACCGGGATGCGCTGCTCGCGGTCCGCGCCGAAGCTCGCGGCGGAGGTGGTCGGCGCGGCGACCGTAAGCGGCTCGGCCGTCGCCGGTGCCGAGGCCGCCCGCTGTACGTCCGCGCGGGTGATCGAGCCCAGCGGTCCGGACCCGGTAAGCGTGCGCAGGTCGACGCCGAGGTCCTTGGCGAGCTTGCGGACCGGCGGCTTGGCCAGCACCGGCCCGCCGGCCCGACCGTTGCCGTTGACCACCGGCGCGGGTACGACCGGCGGAGGTGCGACCGGCGGAGGTGCGACCGGCGGAGGTGCGGGTGCGACCGGCGTAACGGTTGCCTGCGCCGGGACGCCGTTCTTACGGGGACGGCGCTTGGCCGGGGTGGTGCGGGGTCCGTAGCCGACCAGGACGGCGGTACGGCCACCCGGGGCGGCGCCACCGATCATCCCCGGCTCGACCATGCCCTCGGCCGGGGCGATCTCGACGGCGGCCAGCGAGGCCGCCGAGGGGGTCGGCAGGTCCGTGGTCGAGGACTCGATCGGCCCGGCACCCGGGTCGGTGTCGATCGCGATGATCGGGGTGCCGACCTCGACCGTGCTGCCCTCGGGGTGGAAGATCGCCTGGACCTGGCCGGCCCACTTGGCCGGGATCTCCACGGCCGCCTTGGCGGTCTCCACCTCGACGATCGGCTGGTTCAGCTCGATCGTGTCACCGACCTTGACCAGCCAGGCGAGGATCTCGCCCTCGGTCAGCCCTTCGCCCAGGTCGGGCAGGTTGAACTCCTTGATCCGGGACATCCCGCTCACCAACCGAAGGCGCGGTCGACAGCGTCGAGCACCCGGTCGAGATCGGGCAGGTACTCCTCCTCCACCCGGGCGGCCGGGTAGGGAGTGTCGAAGCCGGTCACCCGCAGCACGGGTGACTCCAGGGAGTAGAAGCACTCCTCGGTGATCCGCGCCGCGATCTCCGCGCCGAGGCCGACGTTTGACGGTGCCTCGTGCACCACCACCGCGCGGCCCGTGCGCCGCACCGACTCGTACACCACGCCGAGGTCCAGCGGGGAGAGCGTACGCAGGTCGATGACCTCCAGGTCGCGGCCGTCCTCGGCGGCGGCGGTCGCGGCGTCCAGACAGGTGCGGACCATCGGACCGTACGCCAGCAGGGTGGCGGCCGTGCCGGGCCGCACGACCCGGGCGGCGTGCAGCGGGTACGCGTCGGCCAGCGGGGCGTCCAGGTCCACCTGCCCCTTCTCCCAGTAGCGCCGCTTGGGCTCAAGGAACACGATCGGGTCGTCCGAGGCGATCGCCTGCTGGATCATGACGTACGCGTCCTGCGGGTTGGCGCAGGAGACGACCTTCAGCCCGGCGGTGTGGGCGAAGTACGCCTCGGGCGACTCGGAGTGGTGTTCCACCGCGCCGATGCCGCCACCGAACGGAATCCGGATGACCATCGGAATGTTCAGCTTGCCGCCGGAGCGGTAGTGCATCTTCGCCACCTGCGACACGATCTGGTCGTACGCCGGGTAGACGAAGCCGTCGAACTGGATCTCGCAGATCGGCCGGTAGCCCCGGATGGCCAGGCCGACCGCGGTGCCGATGATGCCGGACTCGGCCAGCGGGGTGTCGATCACCCGCTGGTCGCCGAAGTCCTTCTGTAGGCCGTCGGTGATCCGGAAGACGCCGCCGAGCTTGCCGACGTCCTCACCCATGATGACGACCTTCGGGTCGCCCTCCAGGGCCTTGCGCAGGCCGACGTTTAGCGCCTTGCCGAGGGTGAGCGTTTCGGTGGCCATCAGTGCGCACTCCCCTCGAACGACTCCAGGTACCGGCTGAACTGCGCACGCTGCTCGTCGAGCAGCGGTGACCCGTTGGGGTAGACGTGGTCGAACATCGTGCTCGGTTCCGGGTTCGGCAGTGCCAGCACCCGCTCGCGCAGGTCGACCGCCTCCCGGCGGGCCTGCTCGTCGACCTCGGCGAAGAAGCTCGCGTCGGCGATCTGCTCCCGCTCCAGGAACGTCTTCACCCGGGCGATCGGGTCCTTGGCCTGCCACGCCTCGACCTCGCTGGCGATGCGGTAGCGGGTCGGGTCGTCGGAGGTGGTGTGCGCCCCCATCCGGTAGGTGTAAGCCTCGATCAGGGTCGGGCCCTGCCCGTGCCGGGCGTTGTCCAGCGCGTGTCGGGTCACCGCGTAGGTGGCCAGCACGTCGTTGCCGTCCACCCGGATGCCGGGGAAGCCGAAGCCGGCGGCCCGCCGGTACAGCGGCACCCGGGTCTGCCGCTCCAACGGCTCGGAGATGGCGTACTGGTTGTTCTGACAGAAGAAGACCAGCGGGGCGTTGAACACGCTGGCCCAGACGAACGACTCGTTGACGTCACCCTGGCTGGTGGCACCGTCACCGAAGTAGGCGATCACCGCCTCGCCGTCGTCGGTGCCGGTCTTGCCGTCCATGGCGACACCCATGGCGTAACCGGTCGCGTGCAGGGTCTGTGCCCCGATCACGATCGTGTACATGTTGAACTTGAACTCGTCCGGGTTCCAGCCGCCCTGGTCGACGCCGCGGAACAGGCGCAGCGGCATGATCGGGTCGATGCCACGGCAGTAGAGCACGCCGTGTTCGCGGTAGGTCGGGAAGGCCATGTCCTGCGTGCGCAGCGCCCGGCCGGAACCGACCTGCGCGGCCTCCTGGCCCAGCAGGCTGGCCCACAGGCCCAGTTCGCCCTGCCGTTGCAGGGCGGTGGCCTCGGCGTCCAACTTCCGGACGAGTACCAGGTCACGGTAGAGGCCGCGGTACTCCTCGGCGGTGAAGTCAACGCGGTACTCGGTGCCGTCCGGGCCGATCACGCTGTCGATCCGCTCACCCGCGGGGGTGAGCAGCTGTACCAGTTCCGGGTCACCGGTCGTGGCCTTCTTGGATCGGGGTGCGGCTCGCCGGCCGCGGGTGCTGGCCCCGGGGTCGCCCTTTGCCATCCGTCTCTCCCTGTCGTGTCTGCGTCGGCACCGGGGGGTCACCCGGCCGCGCGACTCGTGCGCCCACCCCGGCTGGTGCCGGGATCGGTTCCTGGCGACCGCGCCTAGCCCCGGTGGGGGTTGCCGCGCGGCGTGAGCCGGATTCATGGCCGAACCCGGTTCGGGAGCGCCGGTGCACAGTCGCGCCTACCGCATGGGTGCGCGGAGGCCGCGGCTGCGCTGCCGCCGTTGCTCCATATTCGCATCAGGGGTGAGTCGTCCCACACCCCGCCTGCCCCGCAGCCCGCAGGCTGACTGCGCCGCATCCCGGCACGGGCCCGCTTCGTTACCCGAAATGCCGGAGTGTCTGATCGAACGACGCGCGACCGAACCGTCATGATTCGTCGCCATTCGGCCAGATATGCGTGGCGACACGCGGTACGGGGTTGGCCCACCCAGAGTCACTGATCGAGGCTGTTCGAGTGGATCCCGAACCAGCTGCGGCGGTCCACCGGGCCCGCACCTGACGGTCCCGGCCAGGGGCGACGACGAGGAGTGCGAGGTGTCCGAACCAGGTGAGGGGCCCGGGGCGGTGAGCCTGCGCCGGCACCGGTCGACCGGCGGTTACCGCCGGGTGGTGGGTGCGCACCGGGCCGCCCGTACCGCCGGCGCGACCCGGGGTTACCTGCTCACGGTGGCGCTGCTCGCCGGCACGGCCTCGATGCCGGTCCTGGCCGCGATCAGCACCGGTTCGGCGACGGTCGGCAGCACCGCGCTGCCGGACAGCAGCACCCGCTTCATCCCGACGCCGTCGATCGGTCCGGTGGTCATCCCGCCACCGCCCACCGGCACCCCGGCGGCCACCGGATCGGCCGTGCCGTCGGCCGGCCCAGCCGTCACGCCCGTCGATCCGGCGGTGCGGAACGGCCCCACCCCGCTGCCCATCGTCACCGGGTTCGAGCCGCCGGTACGCCGTCCCGAGCCACCGACGAGCCCGCCCGCGCAGCGCCCGACCGTGCCCACGCCGGCCCCGTCGCCCGCGCCGCACCCGAGTCCGCCACCACCGACCCCGTCACCGTCGCCGTCGCCCACCCCCGAGCCGTCGGCCGAGCCGAGCGCGTCAGTGGTGCCGAGCGCCTCCGTCGAGCCGAGTACCTCGGCGGAGCCGGAGCCGCCCGTGCCGCCGGGTGAGCCGGAGCCGCCCGCCGAGCCCAGCGCCTCGGCGGAGCCGAGCGTGTCCGCCGAGCCAGGTGTGTCGGGCGGACCCGGTGACCCGACCGGCCAGGTACCCGTGCCCACGCTGCTCGGTTGATCTGGCGGTTGTCAGTCGTCGTCGGTGAGGCGGTGCCGGTTGGCCTCGATCCAGGCGTCGAGAGCGGCCGGGTCATCCGGATCGACGCCCTCGGCCATCAACTGGGCGACTGCGGCGGTCGCCGGGCTGCGCCGCTCACCGGTGGCGTAGAGCCGGACGAACTCCGGCACCATCTCCTCGATCGCGGCGTCGGTCCCCGCCGCCGCGGCGGCGGACAACCCGCGCCGACGGGCGGCGTACCCGGCCCAGGCGCGCAGCACCCGGGGCAACATCGCGGCGTCGTCCATGTCCAGCACGGCGCGTCGGTGCACCCAGTCGAGCAGGAACAGCCCGGCCACCGTCGGGCTCCACCGCAGCGGGTCGGCGTCGGGAAAGGTCACCGCGTGGTCCAGCAGCAGGCCCAGGCAGAAGTGCAGGGAGGCCAGTTCCGCGCCGTCGACGGTGTCCAATCCGGCCCGGACCGCCTCCGACGAGGCCAGGAACCGCCGGATTTCCTCGGCCCGCTTGGCGTCCGGCAGCGGATCGTCGGCCGGCGCGGGCGATGCCACCGCCGCAGGCAGGACCGCCAACCGGGCCCCGACCAGCGCGCGATCCGTGGCCAGTGAACTCGCCCCGGGCAGCTGTCCCAGTTGGTCGGTGACCGCCAGATGCCGGCTGACCTCGCCGCGTACCCGGGTCGGGTCCTCCTCCCGGAACCAGGTCAGCTCGTCGGCGGCACACAACCGCCGGACCTGCTCCAGGATCAGGTCGGCCGGCCCGCCGACGAAGATGTCCTTGGTGATGCCGATGTTGTGGTCGACCAGCGCCACCAGCGCGTGCTCGGGCCCACCCGTGTCGTCGTCGTAGGCGAACGTGGCCAGGTAGGAGGTCTGGTCGCCGTAGACGTCGCCGTACGCCCAACTGCCGGTGAGGTGCACCCGGCCGAGCTGACCGGACCAGGCCGGTGCGGTGGCACCGGGGCGTACCCGGTCGGCGCCTGTCGCATCCGGCACCAGGGCCGCGAAGACCGCGCGGACGGTGGTCGCCGCAGCGGCCCGTCGGCGGGTGGTGGCCGCGAGGAAGCCGGCGACGAACTCCCGTACCGCCGCCTCCCGATCCGTCTCGGCGATCTCGTACACGCTGCCCAGCAGTGCCGTGCCCAGCATCTCCGCGTCGAGCGCCGAGTCGAGCTTGGTCACGTCGCGTGCGGCGTGCAGCACCGCCTCGTAGGGGGTCTGTGGCGTGGCCATGACCCGACCCTACGCCGCTCGCCGTCCGCTCATGCACTCCAGCGAGCCGAGCACCGACGTGTTTGCGGGTGCGCGTCCCGGGCGAGGTGCGGACCGCGCGCCGGCCGGCCCCTGGTGGGGCGGCTGGCGTCACCGGTGCCGGGCGACCTCCAGCACGGTCCGCGCGTCGGCGTGCGCGGCGATCACGGCGCGCACCGGGTTGAGGACGTACTCGTCACCCACGGCGGCCACCGACTCGACCAACCGCGCCTGCGCCCGCTGCCCGGCCCGCCGGGCAGCCCACCGGGAGACCGGCCGGGCCACCCCGGCCATCAGCAGCCCGGCCAGCAGCCCGCCGAGCAGCAGCAGGGTCGGTGCCGGCACCTCGCCGACCATCGGATGCCGCAGCTCGGGCAGCCCGAGGGCGCGCAGCGCGTAACCGAGGACCAGCCACCCCAGCCCGGCCAGGGCGGCGAGGGTCACCAGCCACTGTGCCGCGCCGACCAGCCGCCACCAGAACCGGGGCCGGTCCATGCCCAGATCGGCACCGGCGACCGCGCGGTCCAGGGCGTCCGGCAGGTCGCCGATCCGGGAACGGGCCGCCGCGGTCACCGCGTCCGGCCAGGCGCTCGGCAGACCGGACCCGGCCCGCTCGGCCACCGTACGCAGGGCCAGTGCCAGCGCGGACTTGTCGGCGACGCTGGGTTCGGGCACGGAGGTCGCGGCGACCAGGCTCTCCGCCGGGTCGCCCGGCGGACCGGAGAGGTGCAGCCGGCGCAGCGGGTCGGAACGCAACCGTCGCCAGAACCGGATCAGCGGCCAACCGGTGGCCGACGCGGCCCGGTGCCGGTAGGCGTCTTCGACCGCGGTCACCACCGCCGGTACCCCCGCTGCCGCACTCAGCGCCCGGTTCAGTGGGCCGACGGCGGGATCGTCCGGGGCGAGCGCCGAGCGGGGTGCGCCGACCATCTGGTCCAGCGCGTCCACCACGGCGTCCACGTCACCGGAGAGCCGGCGGAGCGCGGCCTGCCGCTCGGCGACGGTACGCTCCAACGCCTCCCGCAGGCCGTTTGGGCCGTTCGGGTCGGCGACGGTGGTGGCCAGCAGCGGTACGCCGGCCAGCCCGTCCGCGTCGAGCAGCCGGCGCAGGTCGGCCAGGACCCGGGGAACCTCGGCCGGCGGTAGCCGGTCGGCCTGGTTGAGCACGACCAGTGTGACGTCCCGGTGCCGGTGGAACTCCCCGAGATAGCTGCGGTGCACCACCCGGTCGGCGTACTTCTGCGGGTCGACCACCCAGACCACGAGGTCCACCAGGCCGAGCAGCCGGTCCACCTCAAGCCGGTGCGAGTGCTGCACCGAGTCGAAGTCCGGCAGGTCGAGCAGGATCAGTCCGTGCAGCGCGGACTCGTCGTCGCCGTCCAGCAGGCTCTCCCGGACGAACCGGTGCCGGGGCAGCACGCCGAGCCAGTCGAGCAGCCGGCTGCCCCCGTCCAGCGGTCCCCATACGCAGGCGTGCGCCACGCCGGTGGTGGGGCGGCGTACCCCGACGGGCGACAACTGCATCCGGGCCATCGCGTTGAACAGGCTCGACTTGCCGCTGCCGGTCGCGCCGGCCAGGGCCACCACGGTGTGGTCGCGGGAGAGTGCCAGCCGGGTCCCGGCCCGCTCGACCAGGGTGCGTGCCGGTACCAGCGGGGTGTCCGGCAGGTGACCGTCGACGATGCCGAGGAAGCGGTGCACCGCCTCCAACCGGGCGACAAGTTGGTCGGCGTCGACCCGCCCGTCGGCCCGTAGCGCCTCGCGTAGGCGCCCGCCCAGGCCGCTCACGATCGCTCCCCGCCGGGTGCCGCTGCGGCGAATCCGCTGTGCAGCCGGGCCGCCTCGACCCGTTCGGCGGCCCGGCGCAGCTCCGCCGCGGTCCGGGCGGCAGGCCGTGCCTGTTCGGTCCGGGTCAGGAAGCGGGCGGCCTCCGCCTCCAACAGGACGCGTACCCGCTTCAGCAGATCGTCCCGGGCCTTGTCGGCCAGCTTGCGGACGGCCTGGTCGCCGAAGATGGCCTGGAGCACCGCCTGCCCGGCGACGGTGGTACCCGCCCCGGTGGCGACCTCCAACCCGGTCGGAATGAAGGCCGTCGAGGCGAAGACCGCGATCATCACCACCAGCCCGGTGGCGTTCACCGCGTACGCCGCCGTGCGGGCCACGAAGCGCCGGTCGCCACCCTCGGCGCGGACCAGTTCCAGTACGCCCCGCTGCCAGTCCCGGATCAGCCGCTCGATCCGTTCGGGTAGGTCGGCGCAGTGGTGGGCCAGTTCCGGTTCGAGCAGTGCGGCCCCGGCAGGATGGGCCTTCCAGCCGGTGTAGGCGTGCTCGGCCGCCTCGGCCGCCACCCCCCGCAGCAGGGTCGACAGCTGGGACTCGATTGCGTCCTGAAGCTGCACCGCCGGTGCCGGTCGACGGCTGAACGTGGCCGCCACCCGGTCGCGCAGCCGGCCGATCCGCGCCTCCAGGGTGCGGAAGAACTCGCTGGTGCCGATGAATTCCTGCCAGCGGGCGAGCACCTCGCCACGGAGCATCCGACCGTCGCGAAGCCCCTGCTCGACCGTCCGGTTCGCGGCCCGGTACGCGGCAAGTACCCGCTCGTCCAGGGCGTCCGCGGCGGCCACCTGCTCGTCGGCGGCCTCGGCCAGGCTCGCCAGCGCCGGTTGCAGTGCGGCCAGGGCGCCGCCCAGGGTCTGCCGTACCACCGCCGCACGGGCGTCCGCGTCGGCGGCGAGCCGGGCGAACCAGTCCGCCAGCGGCGCGGTGACCCGGTCGGGCAGCAGGCCCTGCCCGTCGATCCAGGTCTCCGGCAGGACGAACAGCGGTGCCGAGCCGAGCTCCTGCTCGGCGAGCATCTCGGCGAGATGGGCGGCGACCTCGTCGGTGGCCTCCGCCGGCACCCGGTCGAGCACCAGGGCGATCACCGCGCCCCGGGCCCGCGCGCTGTGCAGCAGCTCCCAGGGGACGGCATCGGCGTAGCGGGCGGCGGTGGTGACGAAGAGCCAGAGGTCGGCGGCGGCGAGCAGTTGACCGGCCAACGCGCGGTTGGCGTCGACCACCGAGTCGATGTCGGGGGCGTCCAGAAACGCCAGCCCCGGAGGTAGCGCCGGGGCGGTGACCAGGTGCAGCGTGCCGGGGTCGGTGCTGGGCTGGTTGGTGCGGGTCAGCCCGGGCAGCAGCTCGCCCCGGCGGAACCAGGCCGAGTCGGCCGGATTGCAGACCAGGACCGGCGAGCGGGTGGTGGGTCGCAGCACGCCGACGGCGCTGACCCGGGCCTGTACCAGGCTGTTGACCAGGGTCGACTTGCCGGCCCCGGTGGAGCCGCCCACCACCACGAGCAGCGGCGCGTCGAGGCGGGAAAGTCGGGGTAGCAGATAGTCGTCGAGTTGGTCGGCGAGCGCGGCGCCGGTCCGCTCGGCCGGTTCGGCCGAGGGCAGCGCCAGCGGAAACCGGGCTGACCCGATCGCGGCGCGCAGGCCGGTCAGGGCGTCGGGCAGGCGATCGTCCCCGGTGGCCGCGGGCCGGTCCTCCCCGGCGTCGGTGAAGCCGGTGCGAGCTGCGACGGCGGGCGCGCCGGAGGGCAAGGCGGAATCGCCGTTCGTCGTCACCGCTAAAGCGTGCCCGACCGACACAAGTAAGACAACCAGTCGGTAGCGAACGATGACTTGCGTCGACCAGGCTCAACTCGACTTGACGATTCCGGTGGGCGTGGCACTATTGAGTCAAGTTCACTCAACTTGAGGTGGGGTCGCTGCGGGCGGCGCCCGCCGGGCGGCGGCGACGGGGTGATCCCGGGCCCTGCTCAACGTTACGAAGCGAGGAAGCGAAGATGGCACGTGCGGTCGGTATCGACCTCGGCACGACGAACTCCTGCGTCAGCGTCCTGGAGGGCGGTGAGCCCACCGTCATCGCCAACGCTGAGGGCTCGCGGACGACCCCGTCGATCGTCGCGTTCGCCCGCAACGGCGAGGTGCTCGTCGGCGAGGTGGCCAAGCGCCAGGCGGTGACGAACCCGGATCGGACGATCCGCTCGGTCAAGCGGGAGATCGGCACCAACTGGTCCGTCGACATCGACGGCAAGAAGTACACCCCGCAGGAGATCTCGGCCCGGACGCTGATGAAGCTCAAGCGGGACGCCGAGGCGTACCTGGGCGAGCAGATCACCGACGCGGTGATCACCGTCCCGGCCTACTTCAACGACGGCCAGCGCCAGGCCACCAAGGAGGCCGGTGAGATCGCCGGCTTCAACGTGCTGCGGATCGTGAACGAGCCGACCGCGGCGGCCCTGGCGTACGGGCTGGACAAGGGCTCCAAGGAGCAGACCGTCCTGGTCTTCGACCTCGGTGGCGGCACCTTCGACGTGTCGCTGCTCGAATTGGCCGAGGGCGTCATCGAGGTCAAGTCGACAAGCGGTGACAACCTGCTCGGCGGCGACGACTGGGACCAGCGGATCATCGACCACCTGGTGAAGACCTTCCGTGGCGAGCACGGCATCGACCTGTCGCAGGACAAGATGGCGATGCAGCGGCTCAAGGAGGCGGCCGAGAAGGCCAAGATCGAGCTGTCCGCCGCCACCACCACCAACATCAACCTGCCGTACATCACGGCTGGCGCGGCCGGTCCGCTGCACCTGGACGTGACGCTCAGCCGGGCCGAGTTCCAGCGGATGACGCAGGACCTGCTGGACCGCTGCAAGGGCCCGTTCGAGCAGGCCGTCAAGGACGCCGGGATCAAGGTCTCCGACGTCGAGCACGTGATCCTGGTCGGTGGCTCGACCCGGATGCCGGCCGTGACCGACCTGGTGAAGCAGCTCACCGGCCGCGAGCCCAACAAGGGCGTCAACCCGGACGAGGTGGTGGCCGTCGGTGCCGCGCTCCAGGCCGGTGTGCTCAAGGGTGAGGTCAAGGACGTCCTGCTGCTCGACGTGACCCCGCTGAGCCTGGGCATCGAGACCAAGGGCGGCATCTTCACCAAGCTGATCGAGCGCAACACCACAATCCCGACCAAGCGGTCCGAGGTGTTCACCACCGCCGACGACAACCAGCCGTCGGTGCTCATCCAGGTCTTCCAGGGCGAGCGCGAGATCGCCGCGTACAACAAGAAGCTCGGCACCTTCGAGCTGACCGGTCTCCCGCCGGCCCCGCGCGGCGTGCCGCAGATCGAGGTCACCTTCGACATCGACGCCAACGGCATCGTCAACGTCCACGCCAAGGACCTGGGCACCGGCAAGGAGCAAAAGATGACCATCACCGGCGGCTCCTCGCTGCCGAAGGATGACATCGAGCGGATGCGCCGGGACGCCGAGGAGCACGCGGAGGAGGACAAGCGCCGCCGCGAGGAGGCCGAGACCCGCAACGTGGCCGAGGCCCTCCAGTGGCAGACCGAGAAGTTCCTCGCCGAGAACGGCGAGAAGCTCCCCGCCGAGAACCGCGACAAGCTCAACGAGGCCCTCGGCGAGCTGCGTGGTGCGCTCGGTGGCAGCGACATCGATAAGATCAAGTCGGCGCACGAGCGGCTGGCACAGGTCTCCCAGGAGGCCGGCTCACTGCTCTACGCCCAGCAGGCCGAGCAGGCCCAGCCGGATGGCGCGGCCGGTGCCGGTGCGGCCGGTGCGGGCGCAGCCGGCGGCGCAGAGGCCGGCGGTGCCCGGCCCGGTGCCGACGACGTGGTCGACGCGGAGATCGTGGACGAGGACAAGAAGTGACGGTCCGGTCGGACTCGAGCTCCAAGGCAAGGGATGAGGTAGTCGTATGACGGAGAAGCCACGAGCCGCTGACCCGGGTGACACCGGGTCGGCGCCGGGTGGCTCGGCGCCCGAGTCGGCTCACGGCGACGCGCCGCAGGTCGTCATCCGCAACAATCGCAAGATCAGCCAGACCCAGGAGCCGGATGGTGCCGCCGCCGACGCCGGCTCGGACGCCCCGGCCGAGGGGCTGGTCGAGGATGCCGAGGTCGTGGTCGACGCGATCGAGGTGGAGACCGCCGCGCTTAGCGAACCGGCCACGGACGGTCCGCCGGTGGTGGACTCCCCCGCGCATCCGGCGGAGGAGCGGCCGGCCGGTGAGTCGGCGCAGGCCGGCGGTGGCGGGCTCGGTGCCGAGCTGGAGGCGCTGCGCGCCGAGTTGGCGGAACGTACCCGCGACGTGCAGCGGGTGTCGGCCGAGTACGCCAACTACCGCAAGCGGGTCGAGCGCGATCGTGGCCTGGTCACCGAGCAGGCGACCGGCTCGGTGCTCGCCGCGCTGCTGCCGATCCTGGACGATCTGGACCGGGCCCGGGAACACGGCGACCTGGTCGGCCCGTTCGGCTCGGTGGCCGAGCAGCTGACCACCACGCTGGGCAAGTTCGGGCTGACCTCGTTCGGTGAGCAGGGTGACCCGTTCGACCCGACCCGGCACGAGGCGGTGGCCCACCAGACCTCGGCCGACGTCACCGAGCCGACCTGCGTGCAGGTGATGCGTCGGGGCTACCAGATTGGTGAGCGACTGCTGCGGCCCGCGATGGTCGCGGTCGCCGATCCGGAATAGTGCACGACGGTGACCGGGCCGTCCCGCCCGCCGAGCTTCGGCGAGCGGGACGGCCCCGGCCCGGAGGCGGGGAGGAGGTGGACGGTTGAGTTCCAAGGACTGGATCGAGAAGGACTACTACGCGGTCCTGGGCGTGGCGAAGACCGCCCCCGCTGACGAGATCAAGAAGGCGTACCGGAAGCTGGCCCGCGAGTCACACCCGGACCACAACCCCGGTGACCCCAAGGCCGAGGAGCGCTTCAAGGCGGTCTCCGAGGCGTACGCGGTGCTCGGCGACGACCCGAAGCGCCGCGAGTACGACGAGATGCGTTCGCTGTTCGGATCGGGCGCGTTCCGGCGCGGCGCCCGCCAGCCGGGCCAGCCCGGCGGCGTACCGTTCGATGTCTCCGACCTGTTCGGCGGCGGGGCACCCGGTGGCGGTGGCCGGTTCGCTGGCGGCAACATTTCCGACCTGTTCAGCTCGATCTTTTCGGGCGGCTCGGGTGGCGGCGGTGCACCCGGTCCGGCGCGTGGCCGCGACATCGAGACCGAGGTGGCGCTCGACTTCGACGACGCCGTCCGGGGAGTGACCGTGCCGCTGACGCTGCGCGCCCCCGGGGTCTGCGACACCTGCCACGGCAACGGCGCCAAGCCGGGCACCCAGCCGCGAACCTGCCCGGTCTGTCACGGTGCCGGGGTGACCACCCGCAACCAGGGAGCGTTCAGCTTCTCCGAGCCGTGCCGTAACTGTCAGGGCGTCGGCACGGTGGTCGACGAGAAGTGCCCGGAATGTCAGGGCACCGGCGGCGTCACCAAGACCCGTACGCTAAACGTCCGCTTTCCGCCCGGGGTGGCCGACGGGCAGCGGATCCGGCTGGCCGGTCGAGGTGAACCGGGCGAGCGCGGCGGCCCGGCGGGCGACCTGTTCGTGCACGTCAAGGTCCGGCCGGACGAGCTGTTCGGGCGCACCGGCGACGACCTCACCCTGACCGTTCCGATCACGTTCACGGAGGCGGTGCTCGGCATCGACCTGCGGGTGCCGACGCTCGACGGCGCGGTCACCCTCCGGGTGCCGCCGGGTACGCCGAGCGGACGGATCCTGCGGGCCCGCGGCAAGGGCGTGACCCGCCGCGACGGTCAGGCGGGTGACCTGCTCGTCACGCTCGACGTGGTGGTACCGGCACGGGTGTCCGACGAGGCTCGAAAGGCCCTGGAGACCTTCGCCGAGCAGAGCCCGCCAGCCGGGCGGGAACATCTCGACGCCCGGGTGCGTCGATTCGATTGATCGGTGAAGCGGTGCGGAGGTGAGTGGCATGGCGGACGGGTTTGTCGGTTCGGATGACCCTGCCTACGAGGCCAAGGTGCTGATGATCTCGGTAGCGGCGCGGATGGCGGGAATGCACCCGCAGACTCTGCGTCAGTACGACCGGCTCGGCCTGGTTCAGGCGGGCCGGGCGGCCGGCGGTGGGCGGCGCTACAGCGTCCGGGACGTGGTGCTGCTGCGCGAGGTACAGCGGCTCAGTCAAGATGACGGGGTCAACCTCGCCGGGATCAAGCGGATCATCGGCCTGGAGCAACTGTTGGAGCAGGCTCAACAGCGGGTCGCCCAGCTGGAGGCCGAGCTGGATGCGGCGTACCGCCGGGTGGCCGAGTTGGAGTCACTGGCCCGCTTCCCCGGTCGCGACCTGGTGCCGACCAACCAGACCTCGACCGCACTGGTCGTCTGGCGTCCCCGCCGCAACCCTGGCCGCTGACCTCCGGGTTCTACGCGGTGTTGCCCCGCCGTGATCGGTGATCGCGGCGGGGCGCAGCCACCCCACCCGCGCCCCGCCCTCCCACCCGCGCCCCGCCCTCCCACCCGCGCCCCGCCCTCCCACCCCGTTGATCATGAGGTTGGCGGCAGTAGTTGATCTTCAAACTGCCGCCAACCTCATGATCAACGGGGTGAGTTGGGAAAACCTGAGCGGGGGGCCGGTTGTCTTGGTTAGCCTCGGTTAACCGGTTCAACCATCTCAATCCGGAATCCGATCTGGCGGGGGGAGCCATGACGGAAGCGGCGAAAAAGGTGGCCGAAGAGGCGGAACATCGGCTCGACAACCTGGCTGAGGACGTCCGGCAGCGATTCGACCGGATCACCAAGGGCCGCTTCTCCGACCAGGTCAGTTCGGGCAAGGTTGGCAGCCGGAACGCCAGCGGGAACCGGAGCGACGGGCATGGTGTCGGTCAGGCGCGTACCGATCAGCATCGCCGAGAGCGGGGCGGATCGCGCTGACGATCCGCCGACGTACGGGCCGGGAGCCACGGGGGGTCCCGGCCCGTTCGCTGTCCACCCCACCTCCAGACGCGCCGATCTTGCAGTTTCAGTCGCCATTACGCGGCTTTTGTGGCTTATGCGGGGACGAAAACTGCAAGATCGCCGGGGATGGGGGTGGAGCGGGGGCGGTTAGAGGCGGCGGTTTTCGCGGACCAGGCCGCCTTCGCACCATTCGCGGTAGACGAAGAGTTCTGGGCGGGAGAGGAGTACCCGGCTGTTGTGCGCCCAGGTGTGCATCAGTTCGTCACCGTGGCGCTCGGCCTGGTCCACCAGTTTGCGGAAGCGTCGCTTCGGGTGGGCCCGGAAATTGGTCCGGATCCCGTCGGCGGCGTAGATGTAGAGACAGTGCAGGGCGAACCGACGGGCCGGACAGCTCGGGTCCATGGCCAGCTCGAACAGCGTCATGACCAGCCGATCGCCGGAGACCAGCAGGTCCCAGTCGGGTGGCATGGACGTCAACGGCACGGAATCAGGGTGGTACGCCCACGCTCGCAACTCCGCCGGGCTCGGGTCGACGGGGTTGGCGAAGCCGTGGAACGTTGACTCCTGCACGCTCACCGGCCAACCTTCCGCTCGCGCACGCGCCGGGGCGTCCGCCCCCCGCGAACCCCGGCTGCTGGGGCGACACGGTAACGCGGTACCGGTGAGTACGGGTAGCCCCTACAGGGAGCAATTCGGCATCTGTTGGCGAGGCCACGCCGTCTGGGTGGCTGGCCCGGCAGTCAGGCGTGGTCGGCGGTCGATGCCGTCCGGGCCTGCTGCGCCGCCGCGCGCATCCGTAGCCATCGCTTGAACCAGGCGAGGTCCGGCAGCCGCGCCAGCATCGGCCCGGTCACCACCGTGATCAACACGTACGTCGCCGCGAGCGCCGCCAGTTTCGGGGTGACGCTGCCGGCGGTCACCGCGAGTCCGGCGATGACGATGGAGAACTCGCCCCGGGGCACCAGGGTCAGACCGGCCCGCCAGCGACCCGGCTCGGCGATGCCCACCCGACGGGCCGCCAGGTAGCCGGTGAACGTCTTGGTCGCCATGGTCACCACCGCCAGCAGCAGCGCCGGTAGCAGCACCGGCGGGATGTGTCCCGGGTCGGTGGCCAGCCCGAAGAAGACGAAGAAGACGGCGGCGAACAGGTCGCGTACCGGGGTCAGCAGTTCGCTTGCGTGGTGGGCGACCGGCCCGGAGAGCGCGATGCCGACCAGGAACGCGCCCACCGCCGCGGACACCTGGAGCTTCGATGCGATCCCAGCCACCAGCAGGGTCAGGCCGAGCACCCCGAGCAGCAGCGCCTCGGCGTTGTCGGCGGGCATCGCCTTGGAGATGAGGTTGCCGAAGCGGATCGCGACCACCAGCACGGTGACCACGGTCAGTACGGCGATGCCGAGGGCGACTCCCCCCTGTACCAACCCGACCCCGGCCAGCAGGGCGGTGGCCAGCGGCAGGTAGAACGCCATGGCCAGGTCCTCGACCACAAGCACCGAGAGGACCACAGGTGTCTCCCGGTTGCCGAGCCGGCCCAGGTCCGCGAGGATCTTGGCGATCACCCCGGAGGACGAGACCCAGGTGATGCCGGCGAGTACCACAGCGGCCACCCAGCCCCAGCCGAGCAGCAGCGCGAACGCGGCGCCCGGGAGCGCGTTGAGCAGTGCGTCGATCAGTCCGGCCGGTGCGGCGGATCGCAGATTGCCGACCAGCTCGTCGGCCGAGTATTCGAGGCCGAGCATCACCAGCAGCAGGATCACGCCGATCTCCGCGCCGATGGCGAAGAACTCCTCGCTGGCGTGCAGTTCCAGGATGCCGCCGTGACCGAGGGCGAGCCCGGCGAGCAGGTACAGGGGGATCGGTGAGAGCCCGATCCGACGGCCGAGCCGACCGAGTAGTCCGAGCAGGAAAAGCAGCGCGCCGACCTGGATGAGCAGGTCGGTGGAGTCGTGCACCGGGGGTCAGATCAGTGACGCGCCGAGGATGCCGGCGGGTGCCGCTGCCTCGTCGTCGGTGGGCGGGATGTCGGCAGCGGTGCCGTCCAGGTCGGACCGGACCAGGTCGCGTGGGCGGTAGCGGTGGGAGACGGAGCCCAGCCGGCGGCCGGATTCCGGCATCATGTCAGGACGTACGCCGAGCCCCGGTGGGGCCGTCTGGTCCGCACGCGCACGCACGGGCTCAGGCTACTCTCGCGACGGAGGCCGAATGTTTTCCCGCCGGGCTCGTTCCATGATCACTTTGTCCCTGGTGATCGGCTTGTCTGGCTGCTCGATCGGGGACATCCGCCGGACCCCGCCCGCACCCGCGCCGACAAGCGTCGAGCCGTCCCAGCCGACCGGTCTGCCCGGCCGGCCACCGGCCACCGAGCCCGCCGCGGAGATCCGCAGCAGCCGCCTCGCCGTCCCGCAACGGTACGACCGGCCGCACGTCGAGTTCGTCGACGCCCGACTGGGATACGCCCTCTTCGCCGCCTGCGACGGACAACCGCCCGGCCCGGACTGCCGCGCACTGCTCTGGTCCACCCGCGACGGTGGCCGCTCCTGGCAGCGGTTGCGCCACCCGAAGCCGGTCGCCGACCACCAGCAGTTGTTCGCCGCGCCGGGGATGCTGGCCCTGTGGACCGAGCCGCACGGCTGGTGGACCTCCACCGATGGCGGCCGGACCTTCCGACACAGCCCGGGTGAGACGCCGCCTGCGCAGTGGCGGGCCACCGAGGGACGGTTCCAGATCATCGAGCGCACCGGCAAGGTCGGCCGGTGGACCGGCAGGACGTTGCGCCCGCTACCCACCCAACCCCCGCTGCCCGCGCTGAACACCGTGCTCCAGGGTGACGGAGTCAGTGTGTCGTCGGACGGTACGGAGTTCGGCGGGCCGTTGGTGGCGGCCGGGGCGGGCGAGGACGGTCGGCCGTACGCGGCGATCTCACGCGACGAGGGGCGGAGCTGGCAGGAGACCCCGGTGCCGGCGCCCGACGGCGCGGTGGGCGTGCTCTGGGTCGTGTCCGCAGGCGGTGAGTTGTGGCTGATCGGCGAGCGACCCGACCGCATCGGCTTCCCGGCGCTGTGGCGACAGGGTGGCCGCTCCTGGGAGCCGGTGTCCGCCGAGGGGCATCCGGAGGCGGGACAGGTTGTCCCGCTCGGTGCCGGAGTTGCGGCGGTGGTCAGCTCCCGGGGCGCGGGCGCGCTGGTCGGCGGCAGGTACGTCGACCTGCCCTGGCCGTTGACCGGCGAACATCATCTGCGGCTGCTGGCCGACGGCACCCTGTTCGCCGGTACGCCGGAACGCATCCTGCTCGGCACCGGTCACATCGGCGACCGCACCTGGGTCGAGATCGTCATCAACCCGGAATAACCGGTGCCGAGTGGTGTAGGTCACAGCGGTAAGGTTGAGTGGAATAGACTCAAGTCTGGTTCTGTCGGTACCAGTGGACACGCCGAAGCAGGGGAGCCCATGAACACCGAACGTCTCACCACCAAGAGTCGCGAGACCATCACCGCTGCCGTCGCCCTGGCCAATCAGCGCGGGCACGCCACCGTGGAGCCGTGGCACCTGCTGCTGTCGCTGCTGGACACCGAGGGCTCGACCGCCGCCGGCCTGCTACGCGCCGCCGGGGCCGACCCCGTCGAGCTGCGCCGGGCCGCCGAGCGCGCCGTCGACGCGCTGCCTGCGGCGCGTGGCTCCAGCATCGCCGAGCCGACCCTGGCCCGGGAGTTCGTCAACGCCATCGGTGCCGCCGAGCAGATCGCCCGCCCGATCGGCGACGAGTACACCTCCACCGAGCACCTGCTGGCCGGGCTGGCCCGGGTCGGTGGGGCCGTCTCGGCCGCACTGAAGGCCGCCGGCGCGACCGAGGAGACCCTGGTCGCCGCCTTCCCGACCGTGCGTGGCGGAGACCGCCGGGTCACCACCGCCGACCCGGAGCAGACCTACCAGGCCCTGGCCAAGTACGGCGTGGACCTGACCGCCAGCGCCCGCGACGGCAAGATCGATCCGGTGATCGGCCGGGACGCCGAGATCCGCCGGGTGATCCAGGTGCTGTCCCGGCGTACCAAGAACAACCCGGTGCTGATCGGCGAACCGGGCGTCGGCAAGACCGCGATCGTCGAGGGCCTGGCCCAGCGGATCGTCGCCGGTGACGTGCCCGAATCGCTGCGCGACAAGAAGCTGGTCTCGCTCGACCTCGGCGCGATGGTGGCCGGCGCCCAGTACCGGGGTCAGTTCGAGGAGCGGCTCAAGTCCGTGCTGGAGGAGATCAAGAACTCCGACGGCCAGGTCATCACCTTCCTCGACGAACTGCACACCGTGGTCGGCGCCGGCAAGGGCGAGGGCTCGATGGACGCCGGCAACATGCTCAAGCCGATGCTGGCCCGGGGTGAGCTGCGGATGGTCGGCGCCACCACGCTCGACGAGTACCGCGAGCACATCGAGAAGGACCCGGCGCTGGAGCGACGCTTCCAGCCGGTGCTGGTGGGCGAGCCCACGATCGAGGACACCATCGGCATCCTGCGCGGGCTCAAGGAGCGCTACGAGGTGCACCACGGCGTACGCATCACCGATGCCGCCCTGGTCGCCGCCGCCGCCCTCTCCGACCGCTACATCACCGACCGGTTCCTGCCGGACAAGGCGATCGACCTGGTCGACGAGTCCGCGTCCCGGCTCCGGATGGAGATCGACTCTCGGCCGGTCGAGGTCGACGAGATCGAGCGGGCGGTGCGCCGGCTCGAAATCGAGGAGATGGCGTTGGCCAAGGAGCCGGACGCCGCCTCCGCCGAGCGCCTGGAACGGCTGCGCAAGGAGTTGGCCGACAAGCGCGAGCAGCTCACCGCGCTCTCCGAGCGCTGGCAGTTGGAGAAGAGCCACATCACCAAGCTCTCCACCGCCAAGGAGGAGCTGGAGCGGCTCGGCGGCGAGGCCGAGCGGGCCGAACGCGACGGCGAGCTGGAGCGCGCTGCCGAACTGCGCTACGGGCGCATCCCCGCGCTCAAGGCCGAGCTGGCCAAGGCCGAGGAGGAACTGGCCCGGCTCCAGTCCGCCGGTGCGATGCTCAAGGAGGAGGTCGGCGCGGACGACATCGCCGCGGTGGTCGCCTCCTGGACCGGCATCCCCGCCGGACGACTGCTGGAAGGCGAGACGGCCAAGCTGCTGCGGATGGAGGAGTCGCTTGGCGAGCGCGTGGTCGGCCAGACCGAGGCGGTCGCCGCGGTCTCCGACGCGGTACGCCGGGCCCGGGCCGGCGTGGCCGACCCGGACCGTCCGACCGGCAGCTTCCTCTTCCTCGGCCCGACCGGCGTCGGCAAGACCGAGCTGGCCAAGGCGCTCGCCGAGTTCCTCTTCGACGACGAGCGGGCGATGGTCCGCATCGACATGAGCGAGTACGGCGAGAAGCACTCCGTGGCCCGCCTGGTCGGTGCCCCGCCCGGCTACGTCGGGTACGAGGAGGGCGGTCAGCTCACCGAGGCGGTGCGCCGCCGGCCGTACTCGGTGATCCTGCTGGACGAGGTGGAGAAGGCCCACCCGGACGTCTTCGACCTCCTGCTCCAGGTGCTCGACGACGGGCGGCTCACCGACGGCCAGGGCCGCACGGTGGACTTCCGCAACGCGATCCTGATCCTCACCTCGAACCTCGGCTCGGCGGTGATCAGCGACCTGACGCTCGCCGAGGAGCAGCGCCGGGAGGGCGTCCTCGCGGTGGTCCGGGGCCACTTCAAGCCGGAGTTCCTCAACCGGCTCGACGACATCGTGGTCTTCGCCGCCCTTCAGGGCGGGGACCTGCGGGCCATCGTGGACATCCAGCTGGAGCGGCTGCGCCGTCGCCTGGCCGATCGTCGGCTGGCCCTGGCCATCACCGACGCGGCGCGCACCTGGCTGGCCGAGCACGGGTACGACCCGATCTACGGCGCCCGGCCGCTGCGCCGGCTGGTCCAGTCCGCGATCGGTGACCAGCTGGCCAAGGCCCTGCTCGCCGGCCAGATCCGCGACGGTGACACGGTGCGGGTCGACCTGGCCGAGAGCAAGGACGGCCTCGCGGTGACCAGCGCCTGACCAGCCGCGATCGCGTCGGGCTGCGCGGCCGGGCGGTCCGGGCCACGATGTAGGCATGTTCGGGAAGGAAAAGAAGAAGGACTCCGGGTTGGCGGCGGCCATCGAGAGACTCGCCGAGGCCGAGACGGTCGCGTTCGGCGGGGTGGGACTCGCGGGGTCGCTGCTCCCGGAGACCGAGGCGTACCAGCAGGTCACGGCGGCCATCCGCGACCAGCCCGACGGGGTGCGCGACCAGCTCGACCAACTGCTCTCGGCCGGCACGGCGGCGGGCCGGCTGTACGCCGCCACCCTGTTGGAGCAGTGCGACCCGGCGGCCGGCCGGGCGGCCTGGGTCGCGCTGCGGAGAGATCCGGCGGAGGTGCAGACCATGACCGGCTGCATCATGGGCACCACCACCGTCGGTGAGTACGCCGCGGAGCGGCTCGCCGGAGCTTGATCCATTCGCCGATCGACTCCGGACGATCGGGGCTGCCGGCGGTGGTGAGCGCGCCGTACCGTCCGTGGCATGACCGCGACCGCCGAACCTCCGGCCGCCGTGCCCCCACCCCGACCGCCGCGCCCGGCGACCGTCACCGTCGCGTTCTGGCTACAGATCGCCGCCGCGCTGGTCCTGTTCGGACTCCTCGCCCTGGTGGTCGTCGAGGCCATCCAGTGGGATGCGGCGATCGACCGGGCCGCGCGGCGGGTGCCCGACGCCGACCCCAACGAGGTACGCGGGGAGCGCTGGAGCAACATCGGCACGTCGGCGGTCCTCGGCGCACTGCTACTGCTGCTCGCCCTCACCATGGCGCTTACGGCACCACGGGTACGCCAGGGCAGCAACGTCGCCCGGATCGTGGTCTTCGTGGCCGGCGGCGCCCACCTGCTGCTCTGCCTCCTGCCCTGCTGCTTCGGCACGCTGCTGTTCCCGTTCGGGCTCGCGGCGGGCATCGCCGAGGAGCCCTATCTCGACGACACCACGCCGGAGGACGACTTCTGGCAGGAGTCGGACTTCCTGCAAGCGCTCTACGAAGAAACGAGCCCGTTCGACGGGGTGTTCTTTCCACTTGCCGGCCTCGGTGCGGTGACGGTGCTGCTGCTCACCACGGCGGTGGTGCTGCTGCTGGCGCTGCCACCGGCACACCGCTGGTTCGTGCCGGCCACCGGGCCGACCGGCCCTCGGCCGCCGGCTCCCGGATCCGGCATCCCCAGCCCGTACCTTGCCAACTATCCGGCCGCGCCGGGCTATCCCGCTGCGTTCGGTCCTCCCGCCGCGCCGGGCTATCCGATCGTGCCCGGCTATCCGGCTGGGCCCGGTCTTCCGGCAGCGCCTGGCTATCCCGTCGGGCCTGGCTATCCCGTCGGGCCTGGCTATCCCGTCGGGCCCGGCTTCCCAGTGGCACCTGGCTATCCAGTTGCGCCTGGCTATCCGGCTGACCCCGGCTACCCAGTGCCGCCCGGGTATCCGACGGTGCCCGATCATCCTGCTGGGCCGTCCGGGCCGGACGCTCCATCCGCCGGCAGCAGCGGTCCGGACGGTGGCGGCCAGTCCGGCGAATCCTGACGACCCGACCGGTTGGCTGGCGAGAGGTGCGGCGGGCACAGATCATGGTTTGACGACCGTCGGCAGAACTCGGGAGGTGACCGGATGGACGAGGCGATGCCTCTGGTGCCCGCGCTCGGGGTCCTGGTCGCCCTGGTCCTGGTCGGGCTGGCCGTCGTCGGAACGCTCCGGCGGCGGCGCAACCGTCCGCGACCCACGGCCGGCACCCGAGGTCTGGTCGGGCCGCCGGGTGACCCACGCCGGATCACGGTCGGTGACATCGTCGAGATCGGCGACGACGCGTACCCGGTGTGCGGTTCGATCCGACTGGTTGAGGGCGAGTGGCGCTGGGCCGAGCACCTGTTCGACGACCCGGGCGGCCGGCGTCGGCTCTCGGTGGCGGAGAGCCCCGAATTCGAACTGGTGCTCTGGCATCCTGAGCCGGGCGTCGTCGGCACGCCGGGCGCCCCGCTGGTGGAGTTCGCCGGCCGCCGGTACAGCTGGCACGAATCCGGCCAGGCCCGGTACACCGCCAGCGGCGCGACCGGGCTCGCGCCGAGCGGCACCATGCGCTACCACGACTACCGGGCGCCGGGCGGGGCCCGGCTCACCTTCGAGGCGTACGGCGAGACGGGCTGGACGGCGGCCCGGGGCGAGCGGCTGGATCTCGCCGACGTGGCGGTGCACCCCCAGCATCGAGGATCCTGAGCCGCCGACGGCCGTCCACCGCCGCGACCACCACCAACGGCACCAGCTCGTAGATCAGCAGTTGGTCGACTCCAGGCCGGCCCGGCGGCCGGTGACGCGCCGTCCGGGCAGCGTCGTGGCGTGCCGAGATGGCCTGGTGCCGATACGGTGAAGCGCGTTCCAGGGAAGGAGAGAGATGGCTGATCCCCAGAGCACGCCGGCCAGAACCCGGCCGAGCGTGGTCACGATATCCACGTACCTTTTGTTGCTGTTCGCAGTCTGTCAACTCATCAGTGTGATCATTGCGCTGGCCACCATCGGCACCGTTCGGGATGTGATGGAGGAGGCGTACCGGGGCTCCACCGCCGAAGGCGTCGAGAACATCGCCGACGTGGTGGTGATCGCTGGTGTCGCCACCGCCATCTTCACGCTGGTGGTGGCGCTCGCGCTGTTCGGCCTCGGCCTGATGAACCTGCGCGGCAAGAACGGCTCGCGGATTGCCACCTGGATCGTCGGCGGCATCATGTTCTGCTGCGTCGGCTTCAGTGTGCTCGGCGGATTGGCCGGTGGGCTCGCCACACCCGGCGAGACCAGCGGCGATGCGCCAAGCCAGGCGGAGGTCCAGCGGCAGTTGGACGAGACGCTGCCGTCCTGGGTCAACCCGGTCAACAACCTGCTCAACGTGATCAGCCTGCTCGCGTTGTTGGCGGCGCTGATCCTGCTGGCGCTGCCGAAGGCCAACGAGTTCTTCCGCAAGCCGACCCAGCAGTGGGAGCCGCCGATGCCTGGTGGCAGCTACCCGAGCCAGCCCGGCTACCCGCAGACTCCGGGCTACCCGCCGGCTCCGGGCTACCCCGGTACCCCGCAGCAGCCGGGCTACCCCGGCGCGGCATCGCAGGAGCCGGGTTACCCGCCCACTGGAGGCCAGTCGTCCTTCGGTGACCAGCCCGGCGGGCCCGGTGGGCAGAACCCGCCGACCGGCGGCCCGGAACAACCCGGCGGGCAACCGCCGCCCACCGACCGGCCTGGCTGACCGCCGGTGAGTTGACCGCGATTACGACGGTCCCTCCGAGTAGGTTGCATCCGAAACGCCTACCGGAGGGACTCGTCGTGTCGTACCCCGAACAGACACCGGCCCGCCGGCCGACCGTGGTCCTGCTGGCCGTGGCGGTGCTGGCGGTGATGGCGCTCGGCGCGCTCGGGTACGCCGTGGCCGGCCTGACCACCGTCGGCGGCACCGTGACCAGGTTCCGCGCGGCGGCCGCCGGCACCTCGGCCGACGCCGGTCAGGTCGACGCGGTGGTCACCCTGCTGCGCGGCTCGGTCGTGGTGTCGGCGGTGCTGAGCCTGTGCGCGGGCCTCCTCCTCGCCGGCCTGGCGCTCGGTCTGGCCGCCCGCCGGCCCGCTGCGCGGGTGGCCACCTGGGCGGTCGCCGGGCTCGGCCTGCTGCTCGGCTGTTGCGGGGTCGTGGCCCAGGCCCTGCAACGCGCCGCTCCCGTCGACTTTGGTGACGATCGGGCCGCCGCCGAGTTGGTCAACCTGATCGCCGATGCCCATCCGGGGTGGTGGATTCCGCTCACCGCGACCCTTTCGGTCGCCCAGGTGCTCGGTTACCTTGTGGTAGCCGTGCTGCTGGCGATGCCGTCGGCAAACGCCTGGTTCCGTCGGAATCCGGCATCGACGTCGGGTGACCAACCGCCGGCACCACCTGGTTACCCGCCGTCGGTCCAGCACCCGCTGGCACCGCCCGGCTATCCGCCGCTGGGCCAGCAACCGCCGTACCAGCCCTATCCACCGCCCGGGGCCGCGCCATCGCCCCCCTATCCGCCGAGGTGAGCAGGCCCGTGACGCCCGACCCCGTGACGCCCGATCCGCCGGCCGGCCAGCGCTGGGCGTTGATCACGGGAGCGACCGCGGGCATCGGGGCGGCGTTCGCCGGGCGACTCGCCGCCGACGGGTGGCACCTGGTGCTCGTCGCGCGGGACGCGGACCGGCTCGCCGCGCAGGCGGCCGAGTTGACCGGCCGGCACGGCGTCGAAACCGAGTTGATCGCGGCCGATCTGTCCACCGACGACGGTTGTGCCCGCATCGAGCGGCGGCTGGCCGACGCCCCGCCCATCGAGTTGCTCGTCAACAACGCGGGCATCAGCCTGAACACCCCGTTCCTGCGCTCGGCGGCCGAGGACGAGATGCGGCTGCTCCGGCTCAACGTGCACGCGGTGCTGCGATTGACCCTCGCGGCCCTGCGTACGATGACCGAGCGGCGCAGTGGGGCAGTGATTAATGTCTCTTCCGTGGCCGGGTTCGGCGCGGTCATGCCGGGATCCACATACTCGGCAAGCAAGGCGTGGGTCACCAACTTCAGCGAGTCGGTCGGCCAGTCGGCCCGGCCGTTCGGCGTACGCGTGATGGCGCTCTGCCCCGGTTACACCCGCACCGAATTTCACGAGCGGGCCGGCATCGACATGTCGAAAACCCCGGAGTGGATGTGGCTCAGCGCGCCGGCCGTGGTTGACGAAGCCTTGCGTGACCTGCGAAAAGGCAAGCTCGTGAGTGTTCCGTCATGGAAGTACAAGCTGGCGGTGGCGGGCCTGCGGCACGCCCCGCGCCGACTGCTCGACCGGGTGGCCCGGGACACTCGGGGGCGGATCGGTCGCGACCGCGGCTGACTCAGCCACGGGTCATCCCGCCCGATTGCGTGGGCCTCGATGTCACTCGGTCCGATGTGATGATCGACGTAGCGTAATCAGGTATTGCCACCCATCGGTCCCCTGAAGAGTTGACCGAGGTGGCCCGCGCACGCGGCACACAGACTTCCGCAGTACCCTCTATCGCCATGGGGGACCACGACGACCTGCGTAAATTCATCTCTGACCTGGCTGTGGTGCGTGGCCGGGTGGTGCTCTCCTCGGGTAAGGAGGCCGACTCGTACGTCGATCTGCGCCGCGTCACGCTCCATCACCAGGCGGCCCCATTGGTGGGTCGCGTAATGCGGGAGTTGACCACTGACTGGTCGTACGACGCGGTGGGTGGCCTGACCCTGGGCGCCGATCCCATTGCCCTGTCGATGTTGCACGCCACCGGGCGTCCGTTGGACGCGTTCGTGGTCCGGAAGGCGGGCAAGGCACACGGGCTTCAGCGACGGATCGAAGGTCCGGATGTGGCCGGTCGTCGGGTGCTGGCGGTGGAGGACACCTCCACCACCGGCGGAAGTGTGTTGACCGCCGTCGAGGCTCTTCGCGAGGCCGGAGCCGAAGTCGTGGGGGTGGCGGTTATCGTTGATCGTGGCGCCGGCGACGCGGTGCGAGCCGCCGGATTGCCCTATCGGGCGGCCTATACGTTGGCTGACCTCGGCCTTGTGGCGTAAAAGTCTGCCGATTCGGACCTGCTGATATGCAGGCGGATCGATGCTGCTGGTGGAAGGATGGAATACGTGGGAACTGCGTTGGCCGAAATGACTATGCCTCAGATCTCGCCGCTTGCCGGCGAGCCGATCGAACGCGCCGACGCCGAGCGGCTGGCCGGGGTCCTCAAGGCCCTTGCCGACCCTGCTCGGTTGCGGCTACTCAGCCTGATCCAGTCGGCGCCCGAGGGCGAAGCGTGCGTGTGTGACCTGACCGCGCCGCTTGGCCTTTCTCAGCCGACCGTCAGCCACCACCTGCGTATCCTCACCGAGGCCGGCTTGCTGGAGCGGGAGAAGCGCGGTGTGTGGGCCTACTACCGACTGGTCCCGAGCGCGATCGCCACGATCGCCGACCTGCTCACCCCGCCGCGCAAGCGAGCCACCAAGCGGGCTCGCTGAGCCTTGACCCGCTGGTGGCTGCCGGACCGGCAGCCACCAGCGGGAACGGGCTTCAGCGGAGGTGGGACGTCTCGTACGTCTCCTCGGTGAGATCCCGGGCGGCCCGACGGAGTCGGCGACGCTCGGCGATGACCATTGCCGAGACCACGGCGACGCCGAGCAGGAACAGCGCCGCGATGGGCAGGAGGTTGTCGCCCGGCGCGTGCAGGTCCCGCTCGTCGGACTGCCACGGCCAGAGCGCCCGCAGGCTGCCCAGCAGGGCGCCGGACATCACCGCGAGAGTCATCCTGCGGTGCATCTCCAGCAGCCACTGGAGCAGCTTGACGAAGAGCGCCAGGCCGATCACCATGCCGGTCGCGAAGATCGCCAGGTAGCCGAAGTCCCGGTCGTTGACCGCGGTGATCGTCGGCTCGTAGAGGCCGACGGTCAGCAGCAGAAACGACCCGGACACCCCCGGCATCACCAGGGCGCAGACCGCCACGGCCGCCGCCACCAGCACGATCAACGGGTGCGGCGTGAGAGTGGCCTGCGGCAGGCCGGTCAGCGAGAACGCGGCCACCGCGGCGATCACCAACGCGACGATCTCGACCCGCCGCCACGGCGCGCCGACCATCGAGATCGGCACCAGCACCGAGGCGAGCACCAGCCCGAGGAAGAGCCCCCGGGTCTGTTCCGGATAGCTGGTCAACAGCGGCTCCAGGGTCTTCGCCGCGATGAGCAGGCCGGGCAGCATCCCGATCAGCAGTGGGATGACCACCTCCCAGTGCACCTGCCGGAGCTGGTGCCCGGCGCGGGTCCAGCCCCGTCGGCGCGGCACGTCGGCTGCCGCGTACCGCACGGCGCTCACCAGGTGACCGGCGGACGCGATGACCCGCTCGTACACGCCGGTGACCAGCGCGATGGTGCCACCGCTGACCCCCGGCACGGCTTCGGCCACGCCGATGGCCACACCGCGCACCACGTGACCTACCCGTTCGCCCAATGCCATGAAGATTCCGCTCCGTAAGTCGCTCGACCGGTCCGTCGTGGCCGCTGCCACGGCGGCCCAGGCTACCGGTGCCCACGGTGCAAGGAAGGGCCCCCTATTAACGCCTCGTGTAGAGGAAGGGCCCCTTATTAACACTCAGGTGCGGGTGTTGGTCAGCGGTAGTCGTCCTCGTCGGCCGCGACCACCCGGGCCTGCTCCATCGCGTCCCAGTCGTCGACCTCCAGGCCACGGTGCGGCTCGTCCTCGACCTCGGTGACGTTGACCACCCGGGCCTGCTCGACCGCGTCGGCCGGCTCGGCCTCCAGATCACGTTCCTCGGGGCTGAGGTGATCGCCGGGAGCGAAGTCCTCCTCGGGCTGGGCCATGCGGTCCCTCCGGGATGTCTGGTGGACGGTACTCACCCACCGTACGGGCTGCGCACGCAGATCGCTGGGAAGCGGCCCGGGGAGCGTACGCCTTCCTTGGGGCCGAGTAGGTCGAATCGTCCCTCCGCAGGCTGCCCCCGGTGCCAGGATGGGGGCCGTGGGTTTCCTCATTCGGCTGGCGACGACCGCCGTCGCCCTGTGGATCACCACGTTGATCGTGCCCGGCGTCGAGGTGACGGGGCGGAGCGGTTACCACAGCGCGCTCACCCTGGTCATCGTCGCGCTGATCTTCGGAGTGGTCAACGCGGTGGTCAAGCCGTTCATCAAGGTGGTGGGCTGTGTCTTCTACCTGCTGACGCTGGGCCTGTTCGCCCTGGTGGTCAACGCCCTGCTGTTCCTGCTGACCGACTGGATCGCCCGGTTGTTCGACCTTCCGTTCCACATCGAAGGGTTCTGGGCGGCCTTCTGGGGGGCCATCGTGATGGCGGTGGTCACCTGGCTGATCAGCGTGGCGGTACCGGATTCCGCGGACCGGCGGTGAACCAGCCCGGTTGTGCTCGGCGGGTCCAGCTACGGGATACTGCCCGCGGAGGACAGCGCGGTCCGGCGCACCCGTGGACATCGGGACGGCCGCACGGCCGACCGCCCAGGGAAATCAGGCGTCCGTACGGCGGCCGTCCGAAAAGAGCCAGGCGGCCGTACGGCCGGCGCAAGGAGAACAGCGGCCGCAGGGCCGACAGCGGCAAGTAAGGAGCGTTCGACATGCCCATCGCTTCCCCCGAGGCTTACGCCGAGATGCTGGACCGCGCCAAGGCCGGCCGGTACGCGTACCCGGCGATCAACGTGACGTCCTCGCAGACGCTCAACGCGGCGCTCAAGGGCTTCGCCGACGCGGAGAGCGACGGCATCATCCAGGTCTCGACCGGTGGCGCGGAGTACCTCTCCGGCCCGTCGGTGAAGGACATGGTGACCGGTGCGGTGGCCTTCGCCGCGTACGCGCACGAGGTGGCCAAGAAGTACCCGGTCAACATTGCCCTGCACACCGACCACTGCCCGAAGGACAAGCTGGACAAGTTCGTCCGGCCGCTGATGGCCATCTCCCAGGAGCGGGTCAAGAACGGCCAGGAGCCGCTGTTCCAGTCGCACATGTGGGACGGCTCGGCCGTGCCGGTGGCGGAGAACCTGGAGATTGCCGAGCAGCTGCTCACCGAAGCGGCCAAGGGCAAGATCGTCCTGGAGATCGAGGTGGGCGTCGTCGGTGGTGAGGAGGACGGCGTCGAAAACGCCATCAACGACAAGCTCTACACCACGGTCGAGGACGGCCTGGCGATGGTCGACGCGCTCGGCCTGGGCGAGAAGGGCCGTTACATGGCGGCGCTGACCTTCGGCAACGTGCACGGCGTCTACAAGCCGGGCAACGTCAAGCTGCGCCCCGAGGTGCTCAAGCACATCCAGGAGGCGGTCGGCGCCAAGTACGGCAAGGAGAAGCCGCTCAGCCTGGTCTTCCACGGCGGTTCCGGCTCGCTGCTGTCCGAGATCCGCGAGGCGCTCGACTACGGCGTGGTGAAGATGAACATCGACACCGACACCCAGTACACCTTCTCCCGCCCGGTCGCGGACCACATGTTCCGCAACTACGACGGCGTGCTCAAGGTCGACGGCGAGGTCGGCAACAAGAAGCTGTACGACCCGCGGGTGTGGGGCAAGGCGGCGGAGGCCGGGATGGCCGCTCGCGTGGTCGAGGCCTGCGAGCACCTGCGCTCGACCGGCACCACGATGACCAAGTGACGTACCGACACTGACCGCCCCGAGGCGGCCGGTCCCCGTGTGCCGGGGCCGGCCGCCTCGGCGTTTTCGCGTTTTCGCGGTGTGGGCGTGGGCGGTGCTGGCGGTGCTGGCCGGTGCTGGCGGTGTTAATAAGGGGCCCTTCCTCTACACGAGGCGTTAATAAGGGGCCCTTCCTTACAAGCCTCAGCGGGTTAGCAGGTGGACGGCCTCGTGGGCGTCGTCGGTCAGGTGCACGGTGCCCGACAGGTCGCCGAAGGGCGAGGTGGCCAGCAGGGGCCGCAGCAGCGACTCCACCGGCAGGTCCCTCGTCCAGTACGTGCGGTCCAGGAAGACGTACGCGCCGCTGGCACCGTCGGTGCCGTAGTAGGTCTTGGTGGCCGCCTGGAACACCTCCTGCACGGTGCCGGCCCGGCCGGGAGCGAAGACGATCCCACCCCGGGCCAGCCGCAGGATGGTGTCCTCCCGGATGGCGTTCGAGAAGTACTTGGCGATCCGGCCGGCGAAGAGGTTGGCCGGCTCGTGGCCGTAGAGCCAGGTGGGGATGGCCAGCCCGCCGCAGCTGGCCCAGTCCAGGTCACCGGTGGTCAACGCGGCCGAGTCCGCCCGGTAGGCGGTCACCGCCTCGGTGTCGTCGCCCGGCGGCGTGATCGACCTGCCGAACTCCTCCCTGACCCGCAGCGCGGCGGCCGTGTAGCGGTCGTGGTCGGTGAAGTCCGGCGCGGTGGCGAGCAGGTCGATGGCGGCGGTGAGTTCCTCGACCGGCCGGGTCGACAGGTACGCACCCAGGTTCGCGGCCTCCATCACGCCCGGCCCGCCGCCGGTGACCACCAGGCGGTGGGCCCTGGCCAGTTCC
Organism: Micromonospora sp. FIMYZ51; assembly: GCF_038246755.1. Classification (NCBI taxonomy): domain Bacteria; kingdom Bacillati; phylum Actinomycetota; class Actinomycetes; order Micromonosporales; family Micromonosporaceae; genus Micromonospora; species Micromonospora sp. FIMYZ51. Next base: position 151,850 of record NZ_CP134706.1, read on the forward strand.
CGGCCGAGCACGGCGGCCATCCGGTACGCCGCACTGCCCCGGGGCACCGCGTGCCCACCCATCACCCCGACCACCGACTGCGGCCCGTGGGTGGTCAACCAGGCGCGGGTGGCGTCGGCGAGCGCGTTGTCCACGCCGTGGTCGTGCAACCGTTGGCCAAGCGCCTCCCGGACGTCGGGCAGCGCCCCGCCGTGGGCCCGGAAATGCGCGTACACCCGGGTGTCGTACATCGCCTCGAAGCCGCCCTCGGCGAAGCCGGCGGCCAGCTCCTCGGGGGTGTAGAGGTGCGGCGGCTGGGTCGGGTACGGCAGCCCGGAGAACGGCGGGACCACGTTGGCACCCCGCCGGACCAGGTCGGCGCCGACCTGGCGGGAAGCGAACCGGCAGCCGACGAAGAGGGTTCCGGCCACCTCGACGCCGGTGAAGTCGGGGATGGGATCCAGATCCAGGCGGAGCCCCTGAAGGGTCAGGCCGACCAGGCTCCCGGTAGCCAGTCGCCTGTCGAACTCGGCCCGGGTCTGGATCTCGTTGGTCCAGGTGTGCGGCTCGATGACGTCCGCAGGAGGTGGGGTGGGCATCGACTCATCCTGCCCGGCCGCTTCAACCCGGGCGACACAGCCCGGTACGCGAAGATTGCACGCAAGCCCGGCGGCCTGGCCGGGCTCCCGCATATCCGGTTCCTGCGGAGGCTCCGGACTCCCAGTTGTTGTAGTGCAAGCCCTCGGGTGGCGGGATGGGCCGCAGGCGTGAGGCGACCTCTCGGCCGTTCCGCCAGCGAGGTTGCCGGACCCCCTCGCGCGCTCCGTTTCGAAGCGGGTTGAATGGGGCGATGCAGAACCTCTTGCCTGAGCCGCCCGCCACGCTCCTGCCCGCCAACGAAGAGGCCGACGCCACCCTGGCGACCGCCGAGCAGGACGGCAGGGACGCGGCACTCGCCGAGGTGGCGGCCCGGTTCCCCACGCACAGCGCGGCCTGGGCGGCGCTGGCCGCCAAGTCGTTCGCCGGGGGCCAGGTCGTTCCGGCGTACGCGTACGCCCGGACCGGCTACCACCGGGGTCTCGACCAGCTGCGCCGCGCCGGCTGGAAGGGCCACGGCCCGGTGCCGTGGTCGCACGAGCCGAACCGGGGCTTCCTGCGCTGCCTCTACGTGCTCTCCCGCGCCGCCGACGAGATCGGCGAGGCGGACGAGGCGGCCCGCTGCGCCCAGTTCCTGCGCGACTGCGATCCGGCCGCCGCCGACGCACTCGCCAGCAACTGACCCCGCCGATCCGGCACTGAACCTGCCGATCCGGCACTGACCCGCTGGCCCGGCACTGAACCTGCCGACCCGGCACTGACCCGCTGGCCCGGTACTGAACCCCGCTGGCCCGGCACTGACCACGCTGGCGCGCTGACCGCACTGGCGTCGGTGACGCGCTGGCGGGCGCCTGACGTCCGGTGACCGCCGGCCCGAACTGTGTCGGGTCGGCGGTCGGGCCAGGTGACGACGACGGGGGTGTGACTACAAGCCTTCGGCCACCGCTGCGGCGATCTTGAGCCAGGCGTCCCGGGTCGCCGAGGAGAGCTGGGCGTAGCGGATCGGTTCTCCGGTGTCGATGAGCCGCTCGTACGGCGCCAGCAACACCGCCCGGGTCCGCGCGGCGAAGTGTTCCTGGATCGCGGGCAGGTCGATCTCCTTGCGGGACGGCGGCATGGAGACCACGGTGACCGCCTGCCGGACCAGCCGTTGCCGCCCACTCTGCTCCAGGTGGTCGAGCATCCGGGCGGCGGTCTCCGCCGAGTCGTTACGCGCCGACATGGTGACCAGGAGTTGATCGGTGGCGTCCATCGCGGCCTGCCAGTTCTGCGCCCGGACGTTGTTCCCGGTGTCCACGAAGATCAGCTTGTAGAAGCGGCTGACCACCTCGCGGATCTCACCGAAGGCCGCCGCGGTGAGCATCTCGCCGCCGGTGGCCGACTCGTCGGAGGCGAGTACGTCGAACATGCCCTCGCCCTGCGAGCGGACGTACTGCGACAGGTCGCCGACCCGCCCGTGCGCACCGTGGAACTGGCCCAGGTCACGCAGCAGGTCCCGCACCGTACGGGAGTGGAAGTCCTGTTGGGCGCGCATGCCGAGGGTGCCCTGGGTCTCGTTGTTGTCCCAGGCCAGCACGTACCCGCCGCGTTTCTGGCCGAAGGTCATCGCGAGCAGCAGGATGGCGACGGTCTTGCCGGCACCGCCCTTCGGGTTGACCACGGTCACCTGCCGCAGCCCACCGAAGTTGCGGCGCACCATCTCGATGTCCCGCTTGAGTTCCAGTTCGTGCCGTCCCGGCGGGAGTTTCACCAGGCCGGTCTTGTTGACCACCGCGCGGACACCCATCGTCGCGACCGGGTCGACCGGACGTACCTGCCGCCGCCGGGCGAAGTCCTCGGCGGTAGGTGCGCTGCCCTGGTCCGGATTCCAGTCCTGCTCCGGGTACGCCGACGGCACCCGGGACGCGGTCTCGGCCGGCTGGTACGGCCGATGCGGCAGCGGGTGCGCCACCGGCGGCGGTGCGCCCTGCTGCTGCCAGGGCGCCGGATTCCAGGCCGGCTGCGGCGGGAACGGACCGGGCGGCGCTGCCGCATACGGTTCGGACGCCGCTGCCGGATACGGCTCGGACGGCGCTGCCGGATACGGTTCGGACGCCGCTGCCGGATACGGCGGTTCGGGGGATGCTGCCGGATACGGCGGTTCGGACGGCGCTGCCGGGTACGGCGGTTCGGACGGCGCTGCCGGATACGGCGCGGGGGATGCGGCCATTGGGCCGGCGTACGGCGGGGCGGGTGGCCCGATCTCCGTGGGCGGCGGCACCGGGTTTGCGGGCTGCGGAGTGACCGGCACCGACGCCGATCCGGTGAAACCCTCCTGGTACGGCACGGGAGCGGTGCCGTGCAGCGGCGCGGCCGGCGGCGGAGTGACCGCGTAATGCGAGCCGGCCTGCTGAAGTCCGGGCGGGCCGGCCTGCTGGGGCAGCGACGGACCGGGCATGGGCTGGGGTACCGACGGGCCGGGCATGGGCTGGGGCACCGACGGGCCGGGCATGGGCTGCGACAGCGACGGGACGGGCGTGGGCTGCGACACCGGCGGGAGCGGCTGGGCCGGTGCGGCCCAGGTGGGCCGTGCGGAAGCCTGGGCTGCCTCGCCCGCCTGGGCGGCGATCGGGGCGGCGACCTCGGGGGCGGAACGCTGCGGCGGCTGCGCCCACGGCGACTCTGCCTGCGGGCGGGGCGCCGGCGGCATGCTGCCGCCCTGGTCGGAAAGCTCTGCGCCGGAGTCGGTCGGACCGGAGTCGGCCGGGCCGCTCGTCGCGCCACCCGTATCGGGGGTCACTGCCGGCCCATGGTCGCCGTCGGGCCCGGCGGCGAACGGACCGGCGTTGGTCGTGGCCGAGGACGGGCCGACATTCGTCGTGGCGTGCGGCGGCCCGGCGTCGGAAGTGGCGAAGGATGACCCGGCGTCAGCAGTGGCGGGGGACGGAGCGGCTTCGGCCGGCGTGCCGCCTCGGCTCGCGGTGAGCGAGGTCGGCTGGTCGAGGATGAACGGCTGGTCGAGGTCGACCTGGGCGGCTTGCGGCTGGCGCCCAGCCGGCGATGGTTCCCAGCCGGTGCTGGCCGGCCCGCCGCCGGTCAACGAGGGATAGTCGGCGGGCGAGGGCGGCACGCCCGGGTGGCCCGTGGCCGATGCGGCCGGGCCCGCCGCCGGTTGGCCGGTCGCCGGATGGTTGGGCGTCGGCGGAACGGCAGGTGGTGCCGGTGGCGGGGCACCCCAGGTGGGCGCAGCGAAGCTGTCGATCTGATCGGGTGGCCAGAGTGGTTCGATGTCCCGTTCCGGCACCCCGTGCTGGCCGGGCGCGGGCACCCGGTCGCCGTTTTCGTCCACCACGGTTCCTCCCCATTCCCCCTGCCGAGGATAGGCCCACCGGCCGATCCGGGCCGCCGGTGCCGGGTTCCGCTCTGGTCCCCCGAGTGCTTGGGTACCCGATTCAGGTCGTCCAGACCGCCCAGGCACCCGGCTCGGTCCACCAGGACCGCTTGCGGGTCAGTTCCGCTTCCACGCCGTCGTCCAGGTAGGGCAGTGGGACCGCGTCGCGAGGCAGCACCGACACGGCCCGACCCCGGCTCCGCCGCACCTCCAGGCGTACCCGGCGGCGGCCCAGCTTCGACCGGGTGACCACCGGTACGGCCACCGCGACCTCGACCAGCCCGTCGGTCGGGTCGGGCTCGGCGAGCAGGGCGACGTCGTCGAGCCGGGCGTACCCGCCCGCGTTGCCGATGGCGCAGGCCAGCAGCGGCTCGTCGCCGTGGGACAGCACCGTGTCGTCCACCTCCACCCGGCCCCGCCAGTGCAACGGTCGTCCGTCCTCGGCAGCGGCACCGAGCAGCGCGCCGTCGAGCGTCACCGAGCCGCCGTCGTTGCGCAGCAGATCGAGCCGGCGGACCGACCCGTCGAGGACCGCGGCGGCCACCGCCGCCGGGTCACGTGGCAGCCCGAGCTGCGCGGCGAGGTCGCGGTGCGTCGTGCTCCGCGCCGGATCGAGCGGGAGTACGCCGATCGGCGGCAGGTCCGGCACGGTCCGATTGCCGGCCAGGTCGGCCGGGCGGCGGCTCGGCGGTGGCGCGTACCGCCGGACCAGCCGGCGTAGCACGGCGCGCAACTGTGCGTCACCAGCGACCGCGACCACGAGCCTGGTCTTGGTTTCCGGGTCCGGCCAGGTGAGGCCGTCCGGCCGGGGTGGGCCGTCCAGCCGGGCCAGCACCTCGTCGATCTCGGTGTCCGACCGGGCCGTTACCGGGTCGACCCGGGCACCCCGGGCAGTCAGGGCATCCGCACAGGCCAACACGGGTACGCGTGGAGTCTCACAGCGTTCCTCCCCGCCCCGGGAAGCATCGGTCGCACCACCGCAGCAGGCTCCGCCGCTGCCGCACCCGGCCCCCGGAACGTCCCGCTCCGAGCCCAGGGTGAGCAGTACCACGTCGTACACGGGTGGGGCTCCTCCTGCCTCTCGACGCGACCCCTGCTGGTCGTGTCGTCACTACTTGTTAACCTGACACCCCGGGCTCGCTGACCGGTCGCCATCTGGCACCCGAGCCTTCTGGAGGCGAGAAGATGCCAGCGATCGTGCTCATCGGCGCTCAGTGGGGCGACGAGGGCAAGGGCAAGGTTACCGACCAGCTGGGTGAGCGGGTCGACTACGTGGTCCGCTACTCCGGCGGCAACAATGCCGGCCACACGGTGATCACGCCGGACGGCCAGAAGTACGCACTGCACCTGATGCCGTCGGGCGCGCTCTCCCCGAACGCGGTGATCGTCATCGGCAACGGCGTGGTGGTCGACCCGAAGGTGCTGCTCAGCGAGATCGACGGGCTGGCCGAGCGGGGGGTGGACGTCTCCCGGCTGCGGATCTCCGGCGACGCGCACCTGATCATGCCGCACCATCGGGCACTGGACCGGGTGGTCGAGCGGTACCTGGGCAGCGCCCGGATCGGCACCACCGGCCGGGGCATCGGCCCGGCGTACGGCGACAAGGTCGCCCGGATGGGAATCCGGGTGCAGGACCTGCTCGACCCCGGCATCCTGCGCAAGAAGCTGGAACTCGCGCTGCGCGAGAAGAACCAGGTGCTGTTCAAGGTCTACAACCGCAAGGCGATCGACGTCGACGCCACGATCGAGGAGTACCTCGAGTACGCGGAGCGGTTGCGGCCGTACATCGCGGAGACCCGGTCGTTGCTCTGGGACGCGCTGGACCGCGGCGACATCGTGCTGCTGGAGGGCGCCCAGGCCACCATGCTCGACATGGACCACGGCACCTACCCCTTCGTCACCTCGTCGAACCCGACGGCGGGCGGGGCGTGCGTGGGCGCGGGCATCCCGCCGACCGCGATCACGAAGGTGATCGCGGTGAGCAAGGCGTACACCACCCGGGTCGGTTCCGGCCCGTTCCCCACCGAGCTCTTCGACGACGCCGGCCAGCACCTGCGCAAGGTCGGCCGGGAGTACGGCACCACGACCGGCCGGGAGCGCCGGTGCGGTTGGTTCGACGCGGTGGTCGCCCGGTACGCCTGCCGCCTCAACGGGGTCACGGATCTGGTGATCACCAAGTTGGACGTGCTCACCGGCCTGCCCACCGTGCCGATCTGCGTCGGGTACGAGATCAACGGCAAGCGGGTCGACGACATGCCGATGACCCAGACCGACTTCCACCACGCCACCCCGATCTACGAGGAGCACGACGGCTGGTGGGAGGACATCACCAAGGCGAGAACCGAGGATGACCTCCCCGAGAACGCCAGGCGCTACATCGCCCGCATCGAGGAGCTGACCGCCACCCGCGTCAGCGTGGTAGGCGTAGGTCCCGGCCGCGAAGAGAACGTAACCCGCCACCCCCTCCTCCCCTGACCCCGCTGCGCCCTCCAGTTCGCCGCGTTGATCAAGAAGCTCGCGCTCGGCCGGATGGACGCAAGCTTCTTGATCAACGGGGGCGGATCGGGGGGTGGGTAGGATGCCGGGCTGTGCGTGTTTTGTTGTTGGGTAGTGGCGGGCGGGAGCATGCGCTTGCGCTTGGCCTCGCCGAGGACGCGTCCGTTTCGGAGCTGATCGCGGCGCCGGGCAATCCGGGGATCGCCAGGATCGCGCGGCAGCAGCGGCAGGTCGACCTCGCGGATCCGGCCGCCGTGGCCGGACTGGCCGTGGAGGTCGCGGCGGACCTGGTCGTGGTGGGTCCCGAGGCGCCGCTCGTGGCGGGCGTGGCCGACGCGGTCCGGGCCAAGGGCATCGCGGTCTTCGGGCCGAGCGCCGAGGCGGCCCGGTTGGAGGGCTCCAAGGCGTTCGCCAAGGACGTGATGACCGCCGCTGGCGTACCCACCGCTCGCGCGTACACCTGCACGGACGCCGAGAGCGTCGGCAGGGCACTTGACGAGTTCGGTGCGCCGTACGTGGTGAAGAACGACGGACTCGCCGCCGGTAAGGGCGTCGTGGTGACCGACGATCGCGCTCGGGCCGCGGCGCACGCCCGGGAGTGCGGCCGGGTGGTGATCGAGGAGTACCTGGCCGGTCCCGAGGTCTCGCTCTTCGTGGTGACCGACGGCGAGGCGGCGGTGCCGCTGCTGCCGGCACAGGATTTCAAGCGGGTCGGCGATGGCGACACCGGGCCGAACACCGGCGGCATGGGCGCGTACGCCCCGCTGCCCTGGGCGCCTGCCGGCCTGGTCGACGAGGTGATGCGCGATGTGGTGCACCCGACGCTGGCCGAGATGCGCCGCCGGGGCACCCCCTTCGCCGGCCTGCTCTACGTCGGGCTGGCGATCACCGCGGCCGGTCCCCGGGTGATCGAGTTCAACGCCCGCTTCGGCGACCCGGAGACCCAGGTGGTGCTGGCCCTGCTGGAGACGCCGCTGGCCGGGCTGCTGCACGCCGCGGCCACCGGCACGCTTGCCGAACACCCGCCGCTGCGGTGGCGCTCCGGTGCCGCCGTGACCGTGGTGGTGGCCGCCGACGGTTACCCCGCCAAGCCGCGTACCGGTGATGTGATCACGGGCGCGGAGCGTCCGGGGGTCGTCCACGCCGGCACCGCCCGCCGGGCCACCGACGGCGCGTTGCTCTCCGCCGGTGGCCGGGTCCTCTGCGGTACGGCAACCGGCGCGGATCTGGCCGCCGCCCGCGACGCCGCCTACGAGTTGGTACGCGGTATCGAGCTGGCCGGTTCGCACCACCGCTCGGACATCGCCGCTGCCGCCATCGAGGGCCGGATCGTCCTGCCGGCCTGACCGGGATCGGGGGCCGGATCGTCCTGCCGGCCTGATCGACGTCGTGGTGATCGGCGGCCGGATCATCAAGCGGGCCCGACCGGTGCCGCCGGTGCCGGGCCCGACCGACGGTGACGAGCAGGCCCCCGGGTTCGACGCGATCTTGGCTGGTCAGTCCAGCCGGGATCAGCCGATCGGCCACCGACGGGCGTTGACACCCCGTGTCACGATCATCGTGTCCGGCGGCCGGTACGAGCCGCCGGCCACGGGGAGGAGGACGCGGTGACCGATTTTCTCGGCGCGGCGCTGAGCTTTCCCACCGTGCTGTTCAGTTTCCTGCTGGTGGTCGTCATCGGCTACTGGCTGCTGGTGTTGACCGGCGTGCTGGATCTCGGTGACGACCTGGACGTCGACGGCGTACCGGGCACGGTCCTGGCCGGTCTCGGCCTCGGTGGTGTGCCCAGCGCAGTCATCTTCTCCCTGCTCGTCGCGGTCGCCTGGTTCGTCAGTCTCGCCGGCACCGCGCTGCTCGACGGCCTCGGCTTCGGCTCGGGCACCCGGATTCTCGTCTCGATCGGTGTCCTGCTGGCCGCCGCGGCCTGCGCGTGGTTGGTGACCCGACTGGTCGCGGTGCCGCTGAGCCGGCTTTTCCCGGCCGAGTCGGACGCCACCCGCAACGCCTTCGTCGGCCGCCTCTGCGTGGTCCGCACCGGCACGGTCACCGCCGACTTCGGTCAGGCCGAGGTGACCGCTGCCGACGGTTCGTCGGCGGTGGTGCAGGTCCGGCAGCCGGGCGAGGAGAAGATGCCGGCCGGCAGCTCAGCCTTGATCTACGACTACGACACCGAGGGCGAGTTCTTCTGGGTGATGCCTGCCGGGCCCGCCTTCGACCCCCTGAGACACCCTCCCGAATAGCCGCCCCTGGTGAACGCGCCGCCTGCGGATCACCCCGACGTCAACCCGCGGGGCAGCCGGAACAAACCCCCATAGCCGGCCTGTCCCTTGCTGTCCCTTGTGACCCCTCGAAAGGAGGATGCGCGGCGCCTCCGCCTGGCCCCTCCGCCGGCCGTCACCGCCCGCGCGCCCAGTCATGGATGTCATCACCACCGGAATAGGTGTACTCCTCGCCGTCGTCCTGCTCGTCGCGCTCGGCGTGGTGTTCATGGTCAGTCGGTTGTTCCGCAAGGTCGAACAGGGCAAAGCGCTGATCATCTCCAAGATCCGGCGGGTCGATGTGACCTTTACCGGCGCGGTCGTGCTGCCCGTACTGCACAAGGCCGAGATCATGGACATCTCGGTCAAGACGATCGACATCGAACGGACCGGCAACGAGGGCCTGATCTGCCGGGACAACATCCGCGCCGACATCCGGATCACCTTCTTCGTCCGGGTGAACAAGACCATCGAGGACGTCGTCAAGGTGGCGCAGGCGATCGGCACCGCGCGGGCCAGCGACCGGGAGACGTTGCAGGAACTGTTCAACGCGAAGTTCTCCGAGGCGCTGAAGACGGTCGGTAAGCAACTCGACTTCGTCGACCTCTACACCAAGCGGGACGAGTTCCGGGACCAGATCATCCGCGTCATCGGCACCGACCTCAACGGCTACAGCCTGGAGGACGCGGCGATCGACTTCCTGGAGCAGACGCCGATGGCGCAGCTCGACCCGAAGAACATCCTCGACGCCCAGGGCATCCGGAAGATCACCGAGCTGACCGCGATCGAGCACGTCCGGACCAACGAGTTCCGACGCAACGAGGAGAAGGAAATCACCCGCCAGAACGTCGACGCCAAGGAGGCGATCCTCGAACTGGAGCGGCGGCAGGCGGACGCGGAGGCCAAGCAGCAGCGCGAGGTCGAGACCGTGCGGGCCCGCGAGCAGGCCGAAATCACCCGGGTACGCGCCGAGGAGCGGCTGCGGGCGGAGACCGCGAACATCCGTACCGACGAGCAGTTGGGCATCCAGCACGAGAACCGGGCCCGGGAGATCGCGGTGGCGGAGAAGAACCGCGAGCGGGTCATCGCCATCGAGACCGAGCGGATCGAGAAGGACCGCCTGCTGGAGGTCATCGGTCGGGAGCGGGAGACCGAGCTGAGCACGATCTCCAAGAACAAGGAGGTCGAGGCCGAGAAGCGGGCCATCGCCGAAGTGATCCGGGAGCGGATCGCGGTGGAGAAGACCGTGGCCGAGCAGGAGGAGAACATCAAGCGGCTGCGGGTGGTCGAGGAGGCCGAGCGGACCCGCCAGGCGGTGGTGATCCAGGCCGAGGCAGAGGCGCAGGAGAACCTGGTCAAGGACATCAAGGCGGCGGAGGCCGCCGAGGCGGCGGCCAAGCACAAGGCCCGCGAGGAACTGGTGCTGGCCGAGGCGCGGCAGCAGGCCGCCGAGCTGGACACCCGGGCGAAGATCCGACTGGCCGAGGGCATCCAGGCCGAGACCGCCGCGGCCGGTCTGGCCGAGGTGCAGGTGCAGGAGCGCAGCGCCGAGGCGATCGAGAAGGTGGGTCGCGCCGAGGCCGCCGTGGAGCGGGAGAAGGCGGTGGCCGCCGCCGAGGCGGTGCGCGAGAAGCTGAAGGGCGAGGCCGAGGGTCTCACCGAGAAGGCCGCCGCGATGGCCGCGTTGGACGACGCCACCCGGGAGCACGAGGAGTACCGGCTGCGCCTGGAGTTGGAGAAGGAGGTCCGCCTGGCCGGGCTGGACACCCAGCGGCAGGTCGCCGAGGCACAGGCGACGTTGGTGGCCACCGGCCTGGAAAAGGCGAACATCGACATCGTCGGCGGCGACAGCGTCTTCTTCGACCGGCTGCTCAGCTCGATCTCGTTCGGTAAGAGCGTGGACGGTTTCGTGGCCCACTCCGACGTGGCGAAGAGCCTGGCCAAGCCGTGGCTGGACGGCAGCGCCAGCTTCACCGACGACCTGGCCCGGATGGTCGGCTCGTTGAACAGCGCCGACGTGCAGAACCTCACCCTGTCGGCGTTCCTGGCGCAGCAGATCCGCGCTGGCGGTGCCGACCAGGGCAAACTCCAGGAGCTGCTGAAGGCCGCGCAGCGTCTGGGTGTGGCGGAGACCCCGGTAGCCGCCCTGACCGGCTCGCGGCAGCGCGCCGGTGAGTGAGCCGATCGCCGGTCCGGCCGCTGTCGGGCGTACGCCCGGCGACGCCGGACCGGCCCCGGCCGACGCGGAGGTGACGTCGAACGGTGCCCAGCCGGGGCTGGACGACGGCAGCTACGAGGTGCTGCGCCGACGGCTCGCCACGCAGGCGGCCGAGCTGGCCCAGCGGGCCGAGCGACTCAACGCCCGCCGGCTGGAGGTCTTCGGCAGCACCCAGCTGCGGCTGCTGAGCACCGAGCGGATCCGCACCGAGCACAACTGCGTACCCCGGGACATCGTCTCGGTCGGCGGGCTGATGCTCTTCGGCTACAACGTCTTCATCGGCCTGAAGCCGGAGACGACGGTCGACGACGTCTTCTCGCTGCACCGGTTCGTCCGCGAGTCCGGCGGAACCGGCGAGCCGGACGGCACGGCGGCGTTCCGGTTCGACGAGGCCGGCCACGACGAACTGCCCGGCCTGCTGCGCCACCCGCAGTTCGTCCGCGACTTCGCCGAGCTGTACCGCTACTACCGGCAGGCCCGGCTGCTGCAACTGCGCCGGGTCGACGGCCGGCTGCTGGCGGTGTTCCAGACCGGGCCGCGCACCGAGGACATCCGGGTGCTGCGCTGGCAGGTGGGCGTCGACGGGATACCCGAGTACCTGGACAGCCGGGGCGAACGGGATCACGTCTTCCCGCCCAGCCACGACTTCGAGTGGATCGAGACCACCCGCGAGGATCACGTCCTCGGCCGGCATCCGCACATCTCCATCGACGGCGAGGTCTTCGTCGAGACGGTGGGCGGCACGCTTACCGTCAAGGTGGAGAACAACACCGAGGTCGGCGAGGGCATCTACAGCGAGCCGGTGGACGAGCCGTTGCAGAGCCTGGCCGACGCCGACGTGCACTGGGCCCGGGTGGGTCCGCTGATCCTGATGCGGCTGCGGCCGTACAAGGAGAACCAGTGGCGACACCTGGTCTTCAACACCCTCAGCCGGGAGGTGATCCGGCTCGACGGCATCGGCGTCGCCTGCCAGCGGCTACCCGACGACCACGGCATCATCTTCCCGGGCGGCTACCACCTGGCCACCGGCGTGACCCGCACCTTCGAGACCGAGGTCGCCGACCTGGAGTTCGAGCGGGTGGTGCGGTCGCCGAACGGCGAGGACGTGCTCTACGTCTTCCACGCCCGCGCCGACGGCCGCTCGCTGCTGCTGCCGTACAACGCGATCCGCAAGGAGGTGGCCGCTCCGATCCCGGGTCACGGGTTCTCGCTCTTCGACGACGGGACGCTTGTGGTGTTCCGGGCGGTCTCCGAGGAGCCGACCCGGGTCCACCCGATGCAGATCTGGCAGACGCCGTACGTCTCCGACGCGCACGCGGCCACCCAGCCGGCAGGTACCGGGCCGCTGGAACGGGTCGGCAACGCGGACCTGGTACGCGGCATCTCGGACGCGCTCTCGGTGACCCGGATGGTCGACGGCACCGCCACCGCCGAGGTGTACGAGGCGCTGATCGCCGCCTGCGCCCGGATCGCCGACCACTACCACTGGCTCGGCGAGGACGACCTCGGTGACCTGGCCACCCCGCTGACCGGGCTGCGGCGTACCGCCACCGCCGTGCTTGAGGAGCACGAGAAGGTTCGTACGCTCACCGAGCGGGCCAGCGCCGAAGTGGACGCCAGCGCCGAACAGATCGCCTCGCTGGCCCGCCGTGCCCGGGGCGAGGCACCACTGACCGCCGACGACTGGGTCGCCCAGCTCGGTGGCCTGCGCCGGGCACGCGGGCACCTGGAGACGCTGCGTGAGTTGCGCTACGTCGACCAGAACCGGATCGACGAACTGGCCGGCCGGCTGGACGAGGAACTGGCGGTGGCCGGCCGGCGGGCGGTGGAGTTCCTCCGCCGGGACGAGGCGTTCACCGGCTACCAGCAGGAGGTGGAGCGGCTCGCCGGGCGGGCCGCCGAGATCGGCACGGTGGCCGAGGCCGGCACCGTCGGCGACGAGCTGGCCGCGCGTACCGAGGGTTTGCAGACCATCACCGACGTGGTGGGTGGGCTGGACATCGCCGACGCCACGGTACGTACCGGCATCCTGGGCCGGGTCGGCGAGGTGCTGGGCGCGGTCAACCGGGCCCGAGCCGTGCTGGACCGGCGGCGCCGGGAACTGGCCGCCGCCGAAGGGCGGGCCGGCTTCGCCGCCGAGTTCGCCCTGCTCGGCCAGGCGGTGACCGGCGCGCTGGCGGCGGCGGACACCGCCGAACGCTGCGACGAGCAACTCGGCCGGCTGCTGCTGCGGGTGGAGGAGCTGGAGTCCCGCTTCGGTGAGTTCGACGACTTCCTCGCCGAGCTGTCCACCCGGCGTACCGACATCTACGAGGCGTTCTCGTCGCGCAAGCAGGCACTGCTTGACGAGCGGTCCCGGCGGGCCGACCGGCTGGTCGCCTCGGCCGATCGGATCCTGGTCAGCGTGCAGCGGCGCACCGGCACGCTTGGCTCGCTGGACGAGATCAACACCTACTTCGCGGCCGACCCGATGGTGGGCAAGCTGCGTACGGTGGTCGAGGAACTGCGTACCCTCGGCGACTCGGTCCGGGCCGAGGAGCTGGACGGCCGAATCCGCGCCGCCCGCCAGGAGGCCGGGCGTGGCCTGCGCGACCGCCTCGACCTGTACGCCGACGGCGGCGAGACGATCCGGCTGGGCCGGCACCGCTTCGCGGTGAACACCCAACCGATCGACGTGGCGGTGGTGCCGCACGACGGCCGGATGGCGGTCGCGGTGACCGGCACCGACTACCGCGCCCCGGTGCGCGACGAGGAGTTCCAGCAGACCCGCCGGTTCTGGGACCAGTTGCTGGTCTCCGAGTCGGCACAGGTGTACCGGGCGGAGCACCTGGCCACCACCATCCTGGCCGCCGCCGAGGCAGGCCGCGACGGGCTCACCCTGGACGCGCTGCACGCCGCAGCGGTGGACGCCGACGAACTGCGCGAGCTGGTCCGGCGGATCGCCGAAACCCGCTACGACGAGGGGTACGAACGCGGCGTGCACGACCACGACGCCGCCGAGATCCTGCGGGTGCTGCTGCGCCTGCACGCCGGCGCCGGCCTGCTGCGCTACCCGCCGGCCGACCGGGCCGCCGCCCAACTCTGCTGGCGGTACGGCGTCGACGAACCGACCCGCGCGGCCTGGACCGCCCGGGCCGCCTCGTTGGCGCGGGCCCGCAAGCGGTTCGGTCGCCCGGACGGCGAGGACGCCGCCGACCAGCTCTGCGGTCAACTGGCCGAGGCGATCGAAGGCTTCCTGCACGACGCCGGCCTGCCGACACCGGCCGGCGGCACCGGGCTGGCCGGCGAGTACCTCTTCGAGGAACTGTCCGCACCGCCGGTGCGGTTCATCACCGGCGGCGGGGCGCGGACCATGCTGGACCGGTTCCGCCGGGCGCTCGGCGGCCCGCAGTCGCGGTCGTCCCGGGAATTCGACGACGACCTGCACGCCCTCGGCGCCGATCTGGCCGGCCGCCACCAGCTGGTGGCAGCGTGGCTCACCGCCTTCCTGGCCACCGATGACGGCGGCCTGTCCGGGTACGACCTGCCGGAGGCGATCGCCGTCGAGCTGTGCGGCACCGAACTGCCCCGCGAGGACAGCGCCGCCACCATCACGGAGACCGTCGGCGGGCTGCTCGGCGCGCACCCGCGCATCGAGGGCTCCACACTCGACGTACGGCTGGACGAGACGCTGGCCCGGACCCGGGCGTTCCGCACCGAGCTGGTCCCGGCGTACCGGGACTACCAGCGGCGACGCAACGCCCTGGTGGACGCCGAGCGGGACCGGCTGCGGCTGGAGGAGTACCGGCCGAAGGTGATGAACGCCTTCGTCCGCAACCGGCTGCTCGACGAGGTGTACCTGCCGCTCATCGGTGACAACCTGGCCCGGCAGCTCGGCGCGACCGGGGACGGCAAACGGGTCGACCAGTCCGGCCTGCTGCTGCTGATCTCACCGCCCGGCTACGGCAAGACCACCCTGATGGAGTACGTGGCCAGCCGGCTCGGCCTGGTCTTCGTCAAGGTGAACGGGCCGGCTCTGGGTTCGAAGGTCACCTCGCTGGATCCGGCCGAGGCACCCGACGCGACCGCCCGGCAGGAGGTGGAGAAGATCTCCTTCGCCCTGGAGCTCGGCAACAACGTGCTGCTCTACCTGGACGACATCCAGCACACCAACCCCGAGCTGTTGCAGAAGTTCATCTCGCTCTGCGACGGGCAGCGCCGGATGGAGGGCGTCTGGGCGGGTCGCACCCGCACCTACGACCTGCGCGGCAAGCGCTTCGCGGTGTGCATGGCCGGCAACCCGTACACCGAGTCGGGGCGGCGGTTCCGGATCCCGGACATGCTCGCCAACCGGGCCGACGTGTGGAACCTCGGCGACGTGCTCTCCGGCCGCGAGGAGGTCTTCGCGCTCAGCTACGTCGAGAACGCCCTCACCGCCAACCCGGTGCTGGCACCGCTTGCCAGCCGGGACCGCGCCGACCTGGAACTGCTGGTCCGGATGGCCCGGGGCGACGACTCCGTCCGCGCCGACCAGCTGTCCCACCCGTACCCGCCGGTGGAGTTGGAGCAGATCGTCTCGGTGCTGCGCAAACTGCTCCGGGTACAGCAGGTGGTGCTGGCGAACAACCAGGCGTACATCGCCTCGGCGGCGCAGTCCGACGACGCCCGTACCGAGCCACCGTTCCAACTTCAGGGCTCGTACCGGAACATGAACAAGCTGGCCGAGCGGATCGTCCCGGTGCTCACCGACGACGAGCTGGAAGCGGTGATCGACGACCACTATCTCGGCGAGGCGCAGACCCTGGCCTCCGGCGCCGAGGCGAACCTGCTCAAGCTCGCCGAGCTACGTGGCCGGCTCACCCCCGAGCAGGCCCGCCGCTGGGCCGAGGTGAAGGACGCCTTCCAGCGCTCCAAGGCGCTCGGTGGCACCGGTGACGACCCGGTGGACCGGGCCGTCGGCGCCCTCGGCCTGCTCGCCGACCGCGTCAGCACGGTGGCCACCGCCATAGTGAAAGGAAGGGCCCCTTATTAACGCCTCAGGTATAGGAGGGTCCCCCTTTTAACGCGTGCCGCGTGCCGCGTGCCGTGCCGCGTGCCGCGTGCCGCGACCGCCGCGTGCCGTGCCGCGTGCCGCGTGCCGCGACCGCCGCGTGCCGTGCCGCGTGCCGCGTGCCGCGACCGCCGCGTGCCGTGCCGCGTGCCGCGTGCCGCGACCGCCGCGTGCCGTGCCGCGTGCCGCGTGCCGCGACCGCCGCGTGCCGTGCCGCGTGCCGCGTGCCGCGACCGCCGCGTGCCGTGCCGCGTGCCGCGTGCCGCGACCGCCGCGTGCCGTGCCGCGTGCCGCGTGCCGCGACCGCCGCGTGCCGCGCTGGTGGTGGGCGGGTCGAGGGTCGATTCGGTATGTCCTGAGTGGACTACATCGTGCAACAATCCCGGTGTCCGGCGACCCAGACAGCAGCCGGCGACACGGGGGACACGTCGTGCTGATCCGAAGGACGCTCGCGGTGTGCGTCGCCGCGCTGATGCTGCTCGCCGCCGGTGCGGTGCCGGCCCAGGCGGCCACCGTCGATGCCACGTACAACATCTGGACCTGGAATGTGGCGGGTTGGACGATGCATCGGGGCTCGACCACGAACGGCCTGATCCCGGCCTTGTCCAACTCGATCCGCAACCGCAGCGCGCACTTTGCCGCACTCAACGAGCTGTGCTGGAGCCAGTACAAGGCGGTGCAGGCCAACCTGCGCAACTCCGGCTGGCCGCAGGACGTGGAGAACTTCTCCCGGTTCGAGCCGCACAACGACACCGCCTGCGGCGGCGAACCGTTCGGGCTGGCCATCTTCAGCAAGGCGCCACTCGGCTCGGCCAACCGGTACGCCCTGGCCGCCGACGGCAGCCGGGAGACCCGCAAGCTCCTCTGCGCGCCGCTGGAGGCCCGGCCCAGGATGCGCTTCTGCACGACCCACATCACCCCCTCCAACGAGGTGATCAACGGCCAGAAGGTCAACGAGCGGCAGTTGGGCGAGGTGTTGAGCCGGCTGGAGACGTTCCACGGCAACGGTGAGACGGTTGTCATCGCTGGGGATTTCAACGCCCAGCCCAACTACGGCCGGCTGGACGGGTGGTACGCGGCCAGCCTGAACCATCCGAACAACACCAACAACCGGGGTGCCTACCGGGAACTGGACGACACCGAGTCGACCTGCTACGGCTACGGCGAGAAGACTCAGGAGGCCGGCGACCTCGGGCCGTGCGGCCAGGTCAAGAAGGTCGACCTGATCTTCGTCCGGCAGAACAAGATCGTCGGTAGCTACCAGGGCGACTCCCTGGCCATCGCCACCAGCTGCGGCGGCCCCTGCTCGGACCACCGGATCCTGATCGGAACGGTCACCGTGTCGGTCACGGTCTGACCCGCCCGCGTCTGCGCCGCTCAGCCGCGGTCAGCCGTAGTAGCGGCGTAGCTCTCGAGTAAGTACCTTGCCGGTGGCGTTGCGCGGCAGATACTTGACGAAGACGACGTCGCGGGGCACCGAGAAGCGGGCGAGGTAGTGCCGGACGTACTCGCGGACCGCGTCGGCGTCGAGGGTCTCGCCGGGGCGCAGCCCGAGGAAGGCGGCGAGCCGCTGGCCGTACTCCGGGTCAGGTACGCCGATGACGGCGGCCTCGCGTACCTGGGGGAGTTGGGCGAGCAGCTGCTCGACCTCGGAGGGGAAGACGTTCTCCCCGCCGGAGACGATCATGTCGTCGGCCCGACCGTCCACGAAGAGCAGCCCGTCGGCGTTGACCCGGCCCAGGTCGCCGGTGTTCAGCAGGCCGTCGTGGCGTTCCCGATCGGAGCCCGAGGTGTAGCCCTCGAAGAGCATTTCGTTGCCGACGAAGATCCGGCCCACCCGGCCGCTGGCCACCGGCTCGCCGGCATCGTCCAGAATCGCCAGCCGGGTGCCGTGCGGTGGCCGCCCGGCGGTGGTGGGTGCGGTACGCAGATCGGCGGGGGTGGCGATGGAGGCCCAGGATGCCTCGGTCGAGCCGTACAGGTTGTAGAGCACGTCACCGTAGCTGTCCATGAACGCCGACGGGAGGCCGCCGGGCAGCGCGGACCCGCTCACCGCCACCACCTTCAGCGGCGGGCGGGGCTCCGGCGCGGGCACCTCCATCAGCCGTTGCAGCATCACCGGCACCGCGAACAGCGCCTGGCAGCGGTGCCGTACCAGGGCGTCCAGGGTGGCAGCCGGATCGAAGCGCCGGTGCAGCACGATGGTGGCGCGCAGTGCGAAGCAGACCTGAAGGGCGGCGTACCCCCAGGTGTGGAAGACCGGCGCGGCGATCATGACCCGGTCCCGGGCGTGCAGCGGGATCCGGTCGATGATGGACACCAGCGGACCGAAGCCGCTCGGGGTGGGCCGGCGGGCGCCCTTCGGTGCCCCGGTGGTGCCGGAGGTGAGCACGATGATCCGGCCGTCCCGCTCGGGCGGATCCAGCTCACCGGGCAGCGCGGTACGGATCAACTCATGCCGGGCCCGCTCGTTGAGGCGGTGCAGCTCGGCCGGCAGCCCGAGGGCCCGTTCGGCGAACTCGTCGTCGTGCACCAGCACCCGCAGCTGCTGTTCCTCGGCCACGGTCGCCAGCTGCGCCGGGGAGAGACCGGTGTTGACAAGTACGGCATCCGCGCCGAGCAGGGTGGCGGCGACGACGGTCTCGATGAGGCCGGAATGGTTGCGACCCAGTACGCCGATCCGGTCGCCGGTCTGGACGCCCAGGCCGGCACGCAGGGCACGGGCGAGCCGTACGGAGCGGTCCAGCAGTTCGGCGTACGTCAGCTCGGCGTCCTGCTCATCGATGAGGGCGACCCGGTCGGGGTCCCGGGCGGCTGCCTGCCGAAGCTCACCGGCGAGACTCCACCCCCACTTCCGTAGCGCGCTGAGCTGGGACGCGACGCGGATCGGGCGGCCCGGGGTGAGCAGGCCACGGCGGGTCAGCGTGGCGACGATGAACGGCAGGTCCATACCCGCGTACCTCCTTCGCCGGTGTGGGCGGGCGGGCGGTAACACCGGCGACTGCCTGTCACCCGGCGAGCGCATCGGGCGGTCACCGGGGCGACCGCCCGACGATCAGCGAATCTGCATACCCGAGATCGAGCGCGAGATCACCAGGCGCTGGATCTCCGAGGTGCCTTCGAAGATGGTGTAGATCTTGGCGTCCCGGTACCACCGCTCGACCGGGTGGTCACGCAGGAAACCCGCTCCGCCGAGCAGTTGGACCGCCTTCTCGGTGACCGAGACGGCGACCTCGCCGGCCTTGAGTTTGGACATCGAACCCTCGCCCGCGGTGAACGGCCGGTTGTTGCGGCCCATCCAGGAGGCCCGCCAAACCAGCAGCCGGGCGGCGTCGATCTCCATCTTCATGTCGGCAAGCGCGAAGGCGACCGCCTGGTTGGTGATGATCGGCCGACCGAACTGGACGCGCTCCTTGGCGTAGTCCAGGGCGTACTCGTAGGCGGCCCGGGCCACGCCGAGCGCCTGCGCGCCGACGGTGGGCCGGGACAGCTCGAAGGTGCGCATCGCGGCCTGCCCGGTGGCGCGCTGCCCGGACCGGACGCGGGCCAGCCGCTCGTCCAGCGCCTCCTTGCCGCCGAGCAGGCACCGCCCCGGCACCCGTACGTCGTCGAGGAAGACGTCCGCCGTGTGCGAGGCGCGTAGGCCCAGCTTGCGCAGCTTGCGGGTGGCGCTCAGCCCGGCCGTGCCCGGCGGTACGACGAATGCGGCCTGTCCCCGCGATCCCAGTTCCGGCTCGACCGAGGCGGTCACCACGTGCACCCCGGCGATCCCGCCGTTGGTGGCATACGCCTTCTGCCCGCGCAGCACCCACTCGTCGGTCGCCTCGTCGTAGCTGGCCCGGGTGCGCATCGCGGCGACGTCCGAGCCGGCCTCCGGCTCCGAGGAGCAGAACGCGGCCACGGCCGGTGAGTCGGCGTCGCCGAAGCACTGCGGCACCCACTCGGCGAGCTGGTCGGGGGTGCCGGTGCCGAAGATCGCGGCGACCGCGAGGGAGGTGCCGAAGACGCTCAGGCCGATGCCGGCGTCACCCCAGAACAGCTCCTCGCTGGCGATCGGCAGCGACAGCCCGGTCGGGTCGGCCCAGCAGGTGGCGAGGAACTCGAAGCCGTAGAGGCCGACCTTTGCCGCCTCCTGGATGATCGGCCACGGGGTCTCCTCCCGCGCGTCCCATTCGGCGGCGGCCGGGCGCACGACCTCGGCGGCGAAGCCGTGCACCCAGTCGCGTAGATCCCGCTGTTCCTCGTTCAGGTCGAGCGAGAACTCGGCCATCTCAGGCCTTGGGGATGTCGAAGAGGTTGGCGATGTTGGCGGCCAGGCCCAGGTCACCCTTTGCCTTCAGCTTGCCGGTCATGAACATCATGACCGGGTTGGCGCCACCGGAGACGATCTTCAGGAAGTCGACCGGGCCCAGCGTCAGGCTCAGCCGCGGGTCGTGCTGCGGGGTCTCGTTGACCGTGCAGGTGCCGTCGGCGACGACCACCTCGTAGGTGTCGGTGCCGCCATCGGGAGCGCCGGTGATGTTCCAGTGGATGACCGCGTTGGTCGAGCCGGCCCGGTCGGCGCGGAACAGCTGCGGCATCCGGCCGAAGACCTCGCCGAGAATCTTGCCGCGCAGGTCGCCCGACATCACCTCGGCCAGCTTGCTATCCGGGGTGTTCTTGACGAGCTGGGCGAACTCCTTCGGGCCGACGTTCGCAAAGTTGGCCGGGTCGAAGTCAGTCATGTGGGATGCACCTCTCGGACAGTGGCTACTCATGCGTAACCTTACGTACCAGTAGGTATGCTCGCAAGGTGGCCAGCACGCCCGCCTTCAAACGCCTCCCCCGGGCCGTACGCGAACAGCAGATGCTCGACGCCGCCGTCCGAATCTTCTCCCGGCACGGCTACCACGGTGCCAGCATGGACGAGATCGCCGAGCGAGCCGGCATCTCCAAGCCCATGGTCTACGCGTACCTGGGCACCAAGGAAGAACTCTTCGTCGCCTGCCTGCACCGCGAAGGCACCCGGATGATGGAGGCCATCGCCGGGGCAGCCGCCCCCGACCTGCCCGCCGACGAACGACTCTGGCGCGGCCTGCGGGCGTTCTTCGGCTTCGTCGGCGCGCACCGGGACGGCTGGGCGGTGCTGTACCGGCAGGCCCGGGCCGAGCGCGCGTTCGCCGACGAGCTGACGGTGATGCGGGCGAGCATCGTCGAGGTGGTCGCCGGAATGCTCGACCACGCGCTGCGCGCCGAGGGCCGCGAGGTGGCCGAGACCGAACTGGAAGTGATCGCGTACGCCCTGGTCGGTGCGACCGAATCGCTTGCCGACTGGCTGGCCGACCACCCGGAGGCCGACCCGGAAAAGACCGCCACCCGGATGATGAACGTGGCCTGGCTCGGCGCGGCCCAACTCCTGCACGGCACCACCTGGAACCCACCTGCGGTGTAAGGAAGGGCCCCTTTTTAACGCCTGGTGTAGAGGAAGGGCCCCCTTTTAACAAAGTGCGCCGCGCAACGCCGACGAGTGCGCCGAGCAACACGCGCCGAGCAACACCGACGAGTGCGCCGAGCAACGCTGACGAGTGCGCCGCGCAACACTTACGAGTGCGCCGACGACGGCCGCGTCAACGCCTCCCACGAGCCCGGGCCCGGCGATGGGCCCGGTGGCGCAGCCAGCGAACCAGCTCCAGCAGCAGGGTGACCATGATCGACAGGCCGACCCCGGCCAGGATCCCGGCCAGCGGATCACGCTCGAAGGCCAACCCACCGAAGAGGCCGAGCAGGATGCAGTACAACGCCCAGGAGGCCGTACCCATCAGGTCGAAGAGGAGGAAGGAGCGCAGCGGGTAGCGGACCGCGCCCATGGTCAGGGTGACAGCGGTCCGCCCGCCGGGCACGTAACGGGCGGCGGTCAGGATCATGCCGCCGCGCCGGTCGACCGCCCGCCGGGCCCACTCCGACCCGGCCCGCCGCCGGCTGTCCCCCGGAGCGCGGTCCAGCCGACCCGACCCGCCGACGCGGCCGATTGCGTACGAGATGTGGTCGCCGCTGAGCGCGCCGCTGGTGGCTGCCAGCGCCACCAGCACCAGGTTCGGCTCACCTCCGGTGGCGAGAACGGTGACGGTGATGACTGCCGCCTCTGCCGGCACCAGCGGGAAGAAGGCGTCGACGGCGGCGAGTCCGAACAGCAGCAGGTACACCGACGGTGAGGTGAGCGTGTGCCGGAGCAGTTCGAGCGCGGCCTCCATGACTCCCATGCTCCGGGCACAAGCCGTTAATAAGGGGCCCTTCCTCTACACCAGGCGTTAATAAGGGGCCCTTCCTTCTCCTCGGCCGTGGGGCCGTGGGAGGTGAGCAGCACGGGGGTGTCGAGCGCCTCGGCGACGGTCCGTGGCCAGTCGGTGGGTGGGGCGTCGTCGTAGCGCGGGCGGGCGCGCAGCAGGCGGGCGGTGAGCGCGGCCTGCCGGTCAAGGTCGCCGGGCGGGCCCGGATCGAGCCGTTCCAGGTTGTCGTAACGGCGGCAGATGCGCAGGTCAAGACCGCGATCGGCGAGATCCAGGTGGGTCAGCGCCAGGCCGTCCACCCCACCGGCGACGGCCAGGGCGTACGCGTGGGCGACAGCGTCGAAGTGGCCGAACCGGAAGCGGCCCTGCCACGGGTTTGTCGGATTGTGCGGGTCGGCCAGCGGCAGTGCCGGGTCCTCGGTGACCAACGGGCCTGGCCCGTGCCGGGTGGTGACGGTGCGCAGCACGCCGATCCGGGTTGCCGCTCCGGTGAATCCGGCCTCGGTGAGCAGGGACTCCGCGTTGGCGAAGGTGGTGGTGCTCCAGGTCGTGTACGGGTGGAAACCGTGCCATTCGTCCAGTAGCACCCCCTGCGCGCCCTCGAAGACGCACGGACCGGCCCGCAGCGCCCCGGCCAGCCAGGTCCGGTCGACGATCGCCACCCGCTGCGCGAAGGCCCGGTACGCCGGCAGGCAGTCGGCGACCGGCGGGGCGTCCAGCGGGCCGAGTTCTGCGGTGAGCCGGTCCCGCAGGGCGGTCAATCGGCGGCGCAGCAGTTCCGGGCGGTGGCAGTCCGCCACCCGGGGCGCCTCGGCGGGGTGGGCGAGACCGTACGCGACGGTCTCGCCCACCCCCAGCCCGCAGGAGCCGTGCCGGTCGGCGCCGCGGGCCAGCTCACGCGCCCGGTTGGCGGCCCGGTGGTACGGGGTGGCCAGCAACGCCTCCCCGTCCACGGTCAGCCGGTCGAGCGCGTCGGGTACCCCGACGGTGGCGAGGTGATCGGCCTCGGTCGCCAACGCCAGCGGGTCCACCACCACGTGCCGGGACAGGTGTGTCCGTACGCCGGGGCGGAAGGTGCCGGCGCCGAACTGTGCGAACGTGTGGTGCCGGCCATCGCGCAGGACGACGTTGTGCGCCGCCTGCGCGCCTCCGTTGAACCGGACCACCGTGTGCACCGGCCGGTTGGCGCAGAGCCAGTCCACGACGGTGCCCTTGCCGGCGTCGCCGTACCCGAGGTCGACCACGATCGCGTGCTCCCCGCGCCCGCCGCCGGCCGACCCGCCGGCCGACCCGCCGGCCGACCCGCCGGCCGACCCGCCGGCCGACCCGCCGGCCGACCCGCCGGCCGACCTGGCCGGCACGGCCGATCTGGTCGGCATGGTCGATCTGGTCGGCATGGTCGATCTGGTCGGCATGGTCGATCTGGTCGGCACGGTCGACCTGGGCGGCACGGCCGACGGCACGGTCGACCCGCCGCTGGCCGCCGGGGCGACCAGCGGCCGGCTGGCCGTCGGGGTCGCCGCGCGACCTGCCAGCATTCCCGTCAGGGTGTCGGTCACAGCCGGACCACTCCGCTGCCGCTGCCCCGGGTGGTGGGCAGCTCCGCCACCTCGGTCCGCCGGGTCCCGTTCAGCCGGACCAGCGCCTTGGAGACGGTGTCGGTGGCGGTCGACCCGGCCCGGTCGAGGTCCCGCAGACCGGTGTCGAGATCGATCGCCTCCTCGCCGAGCCCGACGGTGAGGGCGATGGTTTCGCAGACCGCGTCCAGGTCGTCCAACTCCAGGGTGTGCTGGCCGAGCAGACCGCGCCAGAAGTCGAGCACCTTGCGGTTGCCCGCGTAGTGGCTGCCGGCGGGGAGCAGATAGTAGGTGTCCCAGCGGCGGGTCACCTCGTCGACGAGTTGCCGTAGCGGCAGGTCCTCGCGCGGGCCGGCGCCGATCAGCCGGGCCACCTCGGCGGCCTTCACCTTCGGGTACGCCAGCTCGTCGCCGATGATGAAGAGGTAGCCACGGCGGCCCCGCTTCTCCCAGCGGTCGGTGACCGTGTGTCGGGCCATGAAGTAGAGCGCCAGCTCGTACGACTCCATCATCTGGCCGCCACCGCCGCCCTCCAGCACGATCCGGCCGAGGTCGTCGTCCATCCGGTTGTCGGACTCGAACTGTCCCACCTGCAACGGCACCCGGTCGCAGGTCGCGTCGCCGATCGCGCCGAACATGATCTGCGGGTCGCGGGCGTACCCTTGGCGGAGCAGCAGCCCGAGCAGCTGCGGCAGCTTGGCCTGGAGGGTACGGGGTACGTGCCCCATCGAGCCGGTGACGTCGAAGAGCACGGCGATGGGGGTCGACTGCGGGTGTTCGGCCGAGTCGCGGCTCTCCCGCACCGCCTCGCGCGGGTCCAGTGCCGGGTGCACCTTTCGGGCACCGCTGTCGCTGTAGGAGAACGCGCTGGTGCCGGTGGCCCGGCGGTACCGGTCGGCGGCGTCGTACACGTCGGTGGACCACATTCCACTGCCCATGGCAGCCTCCTTACGGGTTGAGGGTGAAGGGTCGGAAGGTGCGCGGGCCGTAGAGCCGGTGCAGCACCTCGTCGAGCTCGCCCAGCAGGCGCCAGGCGTCGTCGGGGCGGGCGCGCAGGACACGCGACCGGCAGCCCCGGGCGAAGGCGAGGAGTTCACGGGGCGCGTGCCGGCCCATCAGCCAGGTCATGCAGCGGGCCGCCATCGCCAGGTCGGTGCCCGGCCCGCACGGGCGGCGGTCGGTGACCTCGGCCGGGTACCAGTCCTGGTGGTCGGGGACCAGCGCGGGCACGACACCGCCGGGTTCGGTCGAGAAGCACCAGTCGACAAGCACCACGCCGTGCTCCTGCGGCTCGATAAGCACGTGCGGCGGCAGCACCGCGCCGTGCACCACGCCGGCCCGGTGGGCCAGGCCGAGCGCGACCAGCAGCCGCCGCCACATCCAGGCCACGTCGCGGGCGTCCAGCCCGTCCGGGTACGCGCGCCGCACCTCGACCAGGCTGTGCAGGTTCGGCGCGGTGGCGAGCACGGTGATCCGCCGCTCGGCTCCGCTTGTGGCCTCCCGGTGGGTGAAGCTGTCGACAAGCCGGGGGACGTAGGGCAGCCAGCGTGGGTCGCCTCGCTCGGCGAGCCGGCGTAGCGCGTCCTCCTCGCGGGTCATCAGGTCGTTGTCGCGCGGGTCCCGGGGCAGCTTGAGCAGCCGGTCGGCGCCGACGTCGTACAGGTCGGCGAGGTCACCGGAGTACGCCGGCCGGCCGCATCGGTAGCCGCGCAGCACGGTACCTCGGCGGGCCTGCCAACGGTTGGTGACCTGGACGAATGCCTCGGTGGCCGCGGCGCGGACACCCGGCCCGACCCAGTTGAGCCGGTCGGGATGCAGCACCGCGACCAGCGCCCGGTAGCGGCGTTCCGGCTCGTCGGCGCCGAACAACTCGTCGTCGTTGCGGGCGGTGTGGACCAGGCGGATCGCTTCGTCGGTCCTCATCGCGCCGTCTCCTCCCGGGCGGGACGCAGCAGCGCCGGGTGCAGCAGTCGGGCGTCACCGGCCCGGTAGAGCCGGGCGCGCGGACCGCCCCGGCTGCCGCCGCGCTCGGTGCTGGCTCCGGTGCTCTCCACGAATCCCGGCACGGAGAGCACTTTGCGGTGGAAGTTGCCGGCGTGCAGCGCGTGCCCCCAGACCGTCTCGTAGACCCCGCGCAGGTCGCCGATGGTGAACTCGGCCGGGAGGAAGCGGGTGGCCAGCGGGGTGTACTCCAACTTGGCGCGGGCCCGCTCCAGCCCGTCGTCGACGATCCGGCGGTGATCGAAGGCGAGCTGTCGACTGGTCAACTCGGTGACCGGCACCCACTCCGCCTCTTCGGCGTCGGTGCCGGCCGCCGCGTCCGGTAGGTCGGGCGCGAAGGCGAGATGGGCGACGGAGACGACCCGCATCCGCGGATCGCGGTCCGGCGTGCCGTAGCTCGCCAACTGTTCCATGTGGACGCGGTTGAGGCGTTCACCGCCGAGCCCGGTCTCCTCGGCCAGTTCCCGGCGGGCGGCGGCGGCCAGGTCCTCGTCCGGCCGGACGAAGCCGCCGGGCAGCGCCCAGTGGCCCGCGTACGGCTGGCCGCCGCGTCGGATCAGCAGCAGGTGCAGCGCGGCCTCCCGGATGGTCAGGGCGACCACGTCGGCGGTGACCGCCACGGCTGGGAAGGCGCTCGGGTCGTACGCGGCGAGGAAGTCCTGCTCGTTCACGGCAATCACTCTCACTTTGAGAACATCTCTAGGTGAGAACAACTTAGCGCGAAAAGAAGGGCCGGGCAAGTGCCCGACCCTTCCGGTGTCTCCCGGGGCCTGTTGTCAGGTCCTCAGCGGACGGTGCCCAGCAGGTGCGGCCGACCGCGCCCGTCGTGCAGCGCGAAGTCCCAGTCGGCACCCTCCGGTGTGGCGCTGAAGGCGACCGTGCTGGGCAGCGGCACCGGCAGCTTGAACGCGACGTTCACCGTGTACGCCTCGGGTAGCCGGTTCTCCAGGGCGGCCAGGCAGCGGGCCTTGCTCCACATGCCGTGCGCGATCGGCCGGGGGAAACCGAGCAGTCGCGCACCCAGCCGCGACGTGTGGATCGGGTTGTGGTCACCGGAGACCCGCGCGTAGTCCGTACCGACCCGGGGCTCGACCCGCCAGCGGGCGGTGGCGGCCGGCGGCGCGGGCCGCTCGCCCGGGTCGCGCCGCCCGCCCTCGCCGGAGCTGCGCTGCCGGCCGAGGTACGTCGAGACGCCGCGCCACACCTGCACCCCGTCGACCGCCCCGACGAGTACGACGTCCACCTGCCGGCCCCGGTCGTGCGGGCGCAGGTTCTCCGCCCAGGCGGTGAAGTCCAGCCGGTCCGCGATGCTGATCGGCCGGTGCACGGTGATCCGGTTGGCGACGTGCACCACTCCGGTCAGCGGAATCGGGAACTCCGCTGCGGTGATCAGCCGCAGCGCCAGCGGAAAGCCCATGACGTGCGGGAAGGTCGCGGGCAGCCGATCGGTGAGCCGGAACCCGCACACCCGGTCGTAGTCGGCCAGCCGGTCCGGGTCCACCGCCACCCCGCCCACGGCCAGCTCCAGCGCCGGTACGCCGTCGCCACGCCGGCCGCCGATCCCCGGCACCGCGCCCAGCAGCGCCCGCCGGTACAGCGGACCGGTCGCCGGCAACCCCGGCAGCTCGATCCGCTCCCGCGTCGCCGGCTCACCGGTCGTGCGCTCGGCGTGGTCGTCCTCGCCGCGTACGGACGACAGGATCTCCGGCGTGAGGATCTCCGTCGGGCCGTCGATCAGCTCGCCGACCGACAGCTCCTCGTCCGGTTGGTCGCCGCGCTCGCTGCGGGTCATCACGCCCCCAGCAGGCTCTGGCCGCAGACGCGGACCACGTTGCCGCTGACCGCGCCGGAGGCCGGCCAGGCCAGCCAACCGATGGTCTCGGCCACGTCCACCGGAAGCCCGCCCTGGGAGAGGCTGTTCATCCGGCGACCCGCCTCGCGCAGCATCAGCGGAATCCGGGCGGTCAGCCGGGTCTCGATGAACCCGGGCGCGACGGCGTTGACGCTGATCTCGCGGTCGCGCAACGCGGGCGCGAGCGAGTCGACCAGCCCGATCACACCGGCCTTGCTGGTGGCGTAGTTGGTCTGGCCCCGGTTGCCGGCGATCCCGGCGATCGAGGAGACGCCGACGAGCCGGCCGCCGGCCGGGATCAGCCCACGCTCCAGCAGCAGGTCGTTGATCCGCTCCTGGCTGGAGAGGTTGACGTCGATGACCTGGTCCCAGCGCTCCGCGTCCATCCGGCCGAGGGTCTTGTCCCGGGTGATGCCGGCGTTGTGCACCACCACGTCCACCCGGCCGTGCCGGCTGACCAGGTAATCGGCGAGCCGGTCGGGCGCGTCGGCGGCGGTCAGGTCGAGCTGTACGGCGCTGCCGCCGATCTCGTTTGCCACCGCGGCCAGCTCGTCACCGGCGGCCGGGATGTCCAGCGCCACCACGGTCGCACCGTCCCGGGCCAGCACCCGGGCCAGCGCCGCGCCGATGCCCCGGGCCGCGCCGGTGACCAGCACGATCTGCCCGTCCAGCGGGCGGTCCCAGTCGGCCGGCGCGGTCGCCCGGCCGGCACCGACCCGGATCACCTGACCCGAGACGTACGCGGACCGGCCGGAGAGCAGGAACCGCAGGGTCGACTCCAGGCTGGTCCAGGTGCCCTGGTCGGCGTTGCGGGTGACGTAGACCAGCTGCGCGGTGACGCCCCGGCCGAACTCCTTGCCGATGCTGCGGGTCAGCCCTTCCAGGGCCCGCTGGGCGGTCGCCTCGCGCGGCGTGTCGCACTCGGCCGGCGGGGTGCCGAGCACGATCACCCGCCCGCTGGGCTGCACCGAGCGGGCCTGCGGGTGGAAAAAGTCGTAGAGCTGACGCAGACCGGTCGAATCGGTGATACCGGTAGCGTCGAAGACGAGGGCGGCGCTGGTGGGCGTACGACCGGTTGTCGGGTCGGGCACGGCGGTGGCCGGATCGCGCAGGGCGAGCCCGGCGGCGGCCAGGATCTTGCCGACCGGATCGGTGAGCCGGCCGCCGGTGGCGGCACCGAGCAGCACCGGCCCGGGGAGAATCGGCTCGCCGGGCGCGTGCCGGCGCAGTCGCGGCGGATCGGGCAGCCCGAGGCGCTTGACGAGCGCCCGACCGGCGCCCGACTGGACGAAGCTCGCGTACCTGTCGGTCATAGGCGTAGCCTACTGGTGAGTAAGGTGCGGGCAACACTTTCGAGGAGGCGAATCGTGCAGGACGTTCGACGGGTCGCGGTGATCGGCGGCAACCGGATCCCCTTCGCCCGCTCCAACTCGCGGTACGCAAGCGCCTCCAACTCCGACATGCTCGGCGCCGCCCTGGACGGGTTGATCGCCCGGTTCGGCCTGGCCGGACAGCAGGTGGGTGAGGTGGTCGCCGGTGCGGTGCTCAAGCACTCGAAGGACTTCAACCTCACCCGCGAGGTGGTGCTCGGCTCGAAGCTCGACCCGCGCACCCCGGCGTACGACATCCAGCAGGCCTGCGGCACCGGTCTGGAGGCGGCCATCCTGGTCGCCAACAAGATCGCCCTCGGGCAGATCGAGGTGGGCATCGCCGGTGGCGTCGACACCACCTCCGACGCCCCGCTCGCGGTGAACGAGGATCTGCGCCGCACCCTGCTCAGGCTCAACTCCGCCCGCACCCTCGGCGAGCGGCTCAAGATCGCCGCGAAGCTGCGCCCGGCCCAGCCGTTCAAGCCGGAGATCCCGCGCAACGCCGAGCCACGTACCGGGCTCTCCATGGGCGAGCACGCCGCCCAGACGGCGCTGCGCTGGAACATCGACCGGCAGGCGCAGGACGAGTTCGCGCTCCGCTCGCACCAGCGGCTGGCCGCCGCGTACGACAAGGGGTTCTTCGACGACCTGATGACCCCCTACCTCGGGCTGACCCGCGATGCGAACCTCCGCCCGGACACCACGCTGGAGAAGCTCGGCGCGCTGCGGCCGGTCTTCGGTGCCAAGGGCCCGGACGCCGAGCGGGCCACCATGACCGCCGGCAACTCCTCGCCGCTTACCGACGGCGCCTCCACCGTGCTGCTGGCCAGCGAGCAGTGGGCGCGCGAGCACAACCTGCCGGTGCTTGCCTGGTTCTCCTGGTCGGAGACGGCCGCCGTGGACTTTGTGCACGGTGACGAGGGGCTGCTGATGGCACCCACGTACGCGGTGCCCCGGCTGCTCGCCCGCGCCGGCCTGACCTTGCAGGACTTCGACTACTACGAGATCCACGAGGCGTTCGCCGCGCAGGTGCTGGCGACCCTGGCCGCCTGGGAGTCTGCGGAGTTCTGCAAGGACCGGCTCGGCCTGGACGCCCCGCTGGGCAGCATCGACACCGACAAGCTCAACGTGAACGGCTCCTCGCTTGCCGCCGGGCACCCGTTCGCCGCCACCGGCGGCCGGATCGTGGCCACCCTGGCCAAGCTGCTCGCCACCAAGGGCAGCGGGCGCGGCCTCATCTCCATCTGCGCCGCCGGCGGCCAGGGCGTGACCGCGATCCTCGAACGCTGAGAGCCCCTACTTACACCCCGCTCGCGGCTGGCCGGTGAACTCCTGCCCCGTCACCCGTCCTCACCCCTGAGCGGGAACCGTCACTGCCGGTGAGGGGCGGTCGAGTGCTGGCTGGCGGGTGCCGGAGAATGGGCGGGTGACGACGATCCCGAACGTGCTCGCCCACCGGTACGCCTCGCCCGAACTGGTCGCCCTTTGGTCGCCGGAGGAGAAGATCCGGCTGGAGCGGCAGCTCTGGCTCGCCGTACTCCGGGCCCAGCGGGACCTCGGCGTGGCAGTGCCCGACGGGGTGGTCGAGGCGTACGAGCGGGTGCTGCACGAGGTTGATCTTGACTCGATCGCGGCGCGCGAGCGGGTGACCCGGCACGACGTGAAGGCGCGGATCGAGGAGTTCAGCGCGCTGGCCGGGCACGAGCACGTGCACAAGGGGATGACCTCGCGGGACCTCACCGAGAACGTCGAGCAACTCCAGGTGCGCCGGTCGCTGGAGCTGATCCGGGACCGGGTGGTGGCGACGCTGGTCCGGCTGGCCTGGCACGCCCACGAGTACGCGGACGTGGTGATGGCCGGTCGGTCGCACAACGTCGCGGCGCAGGCGACCACGCTGGGTAAGCGCTTCGCGTCGGCCGCCGAGGAGCTGATCATCGCGTACGAGCGGCTGACCGACCTGATCGAGCGTTACCCGCTGCGGGGAATCAAGGGGCCGGTGGGTACCGCCGCCGACCAGCTGGACCTCTTCGACGGCGACGCCGAGAAGGTGGCCGAGCTGGAGCGGCGGGTGGCCGAGCACCTCGGCTTCCACCGGGTGCTGGACAGCGTCGGGCAGGTCTACCCGCGTTCGCTCGACTTCGACGTGCTCTCCGCGTTGGCGCAGACCGCCGCCGCGCCTTCGTCGCTGGCCACCACGATCCGGCTGATGGTCGGTCAGGAGCTGGTCACCGAGGGTTTCAAGCCGGGGCAGGTCGGCTCCAGCGCGATGCCGCACAAGATGAACACCCGCTCGTCGGAGCGGGTGAACGGCTTCGCCGTGATCATCCGGGGGTACCTGTCGATGGTCGGCGAGCTGGCCGGCGACCAGTGGAACGAGGGGGACGTCTCCTGCTCGGTGGTCCGCCGGGTGGCCCTGCCGGACGCCTTCTTCGCCGCCGACGGGCTGTTCCAGACGTTTCTCACCGTGCTTGACGAGTTCGGTGCGTACCCTGCGGTGATCAACCGGGAGTTGGAACGCTTCCTGCCCTTCCTGGCCACCACGAAGATCCTGGTGGCGGCCGTGCGCCGGGGCGTCGGCCGGGAGACCGCGCACGAGGCGATCAAGGAGCACGCGGTAGCGGTGGCCCTGGCCATGCGCGAGCGGGCCGCTGCCGAGAACGACCTCTTCGACCGCCTGGCCGCCGACTCTCGCCTCAACCTCAGCCGCGCCGAGATCGACGCGCTGGTCGCCGACCGGGCCGCCTTCACCGGTGCCGCCCCCGCCCAGATCCAGGCGGTAACCGCCCGCATCACCAAGATCGCCCAGTCCCACCCCCAGGCCACCACCTACACCCCACCCCCCATCCTCTGACCCACCCCCACCCCTCGCCGGCCGCGTTGATCAAGAAGTTCTGGTCAGGGTTTCGGCGGCGGACCGAGGCGCAGACCCGGGGCCGGCGGGGGACGGCTGGGTCAGGGGTTGGGGGTTTCGGCGGAGGTGCGGAGGGTGGGCGCGCTGGCGGGCTCGGCGATGCCGCCGGGTTCCTCGGCGATGGCCGGTTCCTGGGCGGTCTCCGCCGCGACGATCGGCTGATCCGGGGGCATGACGTCGGGAGTCTTGGGCACCGCGATCACGGCGGTGCCGTAGGCGCAGATCTCCATCCACATCTCGCCGCAGTCGCGGCTGTCGAACCGCATCCCCACCACCGCGTTCGCGCCGAGCCGCCGGGCCTCCTCGCCGAGCCGGGCCACCGAGTCGGTACGCCACCGGGTGAGGTTGTCCGGCGCCATCGGGTCGTACGCGCCGCCGCGCAGGTTCTTCACGCCCTCGCGGTACGGGTTGCGGGTTCTGGCCATCGAGGAGACCACTTCGCCGAGGATCTGGCGGATCTCGTAGCCGGGAAGTTGATCCGTCGTCACGACCAGCACGTTTCGATGCTGGCAGCCCCCGTCGAGGCTCAACGTGAGCCTTGTTCACCTGGTCGGATGCTGAAAAACAACGCGGCGCGGACGGCGGGGCACAGCCCACCATCCGCGCCGCATCCGGCGCTAACCGTCAGACACCGGCCACCGAGGTGATCCAGGCCCGGTTGTACGCGACGCTGCCGTAGTTCTGGATGCTCTGGCCGTCGGCGGTGGAGGCCACCCCGACCTGCGCGCCGTTGTAGAACTGCGGGCCACCCGAGTCGCCCCGCCAGGCGTTGCCGTTGATCCGCGTGCTCCGGATCGCCTGCCCGCCGTACGCGTCGGTGACGCTGTTGCTGGTGACCCGCACCGAGGCGGTCTTGAGCTGGGTCGAGGCCGAGCAGCCGCTGTAGCAGGTCATGCCCCAGCCGTAGATCGAGTTGGTCGAGTTGATCGGCGGGTTGCTGTTGGCCAGGGTGACGTAGCTGGTGCTCACCGAGCTGGACAGCCGCATCAGGGCCAGGTCGTAGCGGCTGTAGGTGGCGCTGACGGTGCGGGTGACGCCGCCGGAGGTGCGGTTGACGCTGCCCACCCGGACGGACATCGTGCCGCCGAGGCAGTGCCGGGCGGTGAGCACCCACTGCGGCGCGATGATCGTGCCGGAGCAGGTGAACGAGCCGTTGCTGAGGACGGCTGCGGCCCACGGCGCGGAGGAGACCGTCCCGCCGCCGATGATGTACGGGCCGACGGGCGCGGCGACGGCGCCGGAGCTGGCGCCGAGCACGCCGGCCATGGCTGTGGCGAGGACCGCGATCAGGGATCGGATGCGCATCGGAGGGGCTCCTTCGGGGTTTCGCTGGACCCGGGTTGGCCGGGCCGACCTGCGGTGGCGGACGGGGGTGATCCGCCACCGCGACGTCGATAAATCGACGTCTGACGATGTACCGTAGGGGCCGGTGAGGTGTTTCACAAGAGGTTCATTGAAACAAGATGATGTAACAGTCGGATTTCCCGGCGGGGCCGGGTCGGCGGTGGGCGGCCTGCCGATGCCGGGACGAACGGCGCGTCGGGCGACGAATGGGCATCGGCGTGTCCGGCAACGAACCCGTATCGGGACAGCAACGAACCCGTATCGGTGCGACCGCATGCCGTGCGGGTAAGGTCGAGGACTGCCCGCACGGCGTGCGGCCGGTGCGGATGGCGCGGTATCTGCCAGGTAGGCTGGCTGCGCTCGCCCGTTGTGGGTCGGCACCCAACTGCGTACACAGTCAGGAGTGCCCAGTGCCTCGCGTCGTCGTCGACGTCATGCTCAAGCCCGAGATCCTCGATCCGCAGGGCCAGGCCGTCGCAAACGCGCTGCCCCGGCTCGGCGTCAACGATGTCGCCTCGGTACGGATCGGCAGGCGGATCGAGATCGACTTCACCGGTGAACCGGACCTGGACCGGGCCCGGGAGATCGCCGACAAGCTGCTCGCCAACCCGGTCATCGAGGACTTCACCGTCCACCTGGTCGAGACCGACGAGCCCGCGGACGCCCGCTCGTGACCGCGCGGGTCGGTGTGGTGACGTTCCCCGGCTCGCTCGACGACGGGGACGCCGCCCGGGCCGTACGGATCGCCGGTGCGGAGCCGGTCCGGCTCTGGCACGGCGACCCGCAGTTGCACGGGGTGGACGCCGTCGTCCTGCCCGGCGGTTTCTCCTACGGTGACTACCTGCGCTGCGGCGCCATCGCCCGATTCGCCCCGGTGATGGAGACGATCGTGGACGCCGCCGCCGGTGGCCTGCCGGTGCTCGGGATCTGCAACGGCTTCCAGATCCTCTGCGAGGCCCACCTGCTGCCCGGCGCGCTCACCCGCAACCAGCACCTGCACTTCCGCAACCGCGATCAGCTCCTGCGGATCGAGGCGACCGGCACCGCCTGGACGAACATGTTCCAGGCCGGGCAGAAAGTGCTGATCCCGGTCAAGAACGGCGAGGGTTGCTACGTCGCCGACACCGCCACGCTTGACGAGTTGGAGGCCGAGGGCCGGGTGGTGGCCCGGTACGTCGGTGGCAACCCCAACGGGTCGCAGCGGGACATCGCCGCGATCACCAACCCCGCCGGCAACGTGGTGGGCATCATGCCGCACCCCGAGCACGCGGTGGAGGCGCTCACCGGCCCCTCCCTCGACGGCCTGGGCTTCTTCACGTCGGTGCTGAAGCACCTGGTGGGGGCCCCGGCGTGACCGTCCGCATCGGGATCATCGGTCGGCTCATCCGCCCGTCGGGCGGCGAGCGCAACGAGGAGAGGTCATGACCACGCATCCGGACCCGGTACGGGAGAGCCCGGAGGCATTCCCGGCCGCGCCGGCACAGCCGGTCCAGCCGAGCCCGGCCGCTGCTGCGCCGCCGGCTGCTGCCGCCTCGCCGGTCACCCCGGCGCGGCACGCCGCCGCTGCGGCGGACCCCGGCTGGACCCACGGGGTGGACACCGTGCCGCGCGCCGGGGACACCCCGCAGGAGCTTCAGCCGTACGCCGAACTGGGCCTGCGCGACGACGAGTACGACCGCATCCGGCAGATCCTGGGCCGCCGGCCGACCCAGTCCGAGCTGGCGATGTACTCGATCATGTGGAGTGAGCACTGCTCCTACAAGTCCAGCAAGGTGCACCTGCGTCAGTTCGGCGAGAAGGCCCCACCGAGCGACCGGCTGCTGGCCGGCATCGGTGAGAACGCGGGTGTGGTGCGGGTCTCCGACGAGTTGGCGGTGACCTTCAAGGTCGAGTCGCACAACCACCCGAGCTTCGTCGAGCCGTACCAGGGTGCGGCGACCGGCGTGGGTGGCATCGTCCGCGACATCCTCGCCATGGGTGCCCGTCCGGTGGCCGTGATGGACCCGCTGCGCTTCGGTGCCGCCGACCACCCCGACACCGCCCGGGTGCTGCCCGGCGTGGTGGCCGGCGTCGGCGGCTACGGCAACTGCCTCGGCCTGCCCAACATCGGCGGCGAGGTGGTCTTCGACCCGTGCTACCAGGGCAACCCGCTGGTAAACGCGCTCTGCCTCGGGGTGCTGCCGGTGAGCCGGCTACAGAACAAGGCCGCCGTCGGCCCCGGCAACGTCGTGGTGCTGATGGGTGCCAAGACCGGGCGGGACGGCATCGGCGGCGTGTCGGTGCTGGCCAGCGCCACCTTCGACGAGGGCAGCGAGCAGCGCCGCCCATCGGTGCAGGTGGGCGACCCGTTCATCGAGAAACTGCTTATCGAAGCCTGCCTGGAGCTGTACGACGCCGAGCTGGTCGCCGGCATCCAGGACCTCGGCGGTGCCGGGCTGACCTGCGCGTTGACCGAGACCGCCGCGGCGGCCGGCACCGGCATGCGGGTCTGGCTGGAGCGGGTCCCGCTGCGCGAGGCGTCGATGGCGCCGCACGAGATCCTGGCCAGCGAGTCGCAGGAGCGGATGCTCCTGGTCGTCGAGCCGGCCAAGCTCGACGCGGTGCTCAAGACCTGCCAGAAGTGGGGCGTGATCGCCACCGCGATCGGTGAGGTCACCGCGCCGGAGCCGGACGGACAGCCGGGTCGACTGCGGATCACCTGGCGGGACCAGCTGGTGGTGGACGTGCCGCCGGGTTCGCTCGTGGACGACGGACCGGTCTACGCCCGCCCGATGCGCGAGCCGGCCGACCTGATCCTGCTCCAGGCGGACCGGGCCGAGACGCTGCCCCGGCCGGCCGACCCGGACGCGCTGCGCGAGACCGTGCTGCGCATGATCGCCTCGCCCAACCTCGCCGACAAGAGCTGGGTCACCGAGCAGTACGACCGCTACGTGCTTGGCAACACCGTGCTCGCCCAGCCGGAGGACTCCGGTGTGATCCGGATCGACGAGCGGACCGGGCTGGGCGTGGCGCTGTCGGTCGACGGCAACGGTCGGTACGCCCGCCTCGACCCGTACCACGGGGCCAAGCTGGCGCTTGCCGAGGCGTACCGGAACGTGGCGGTGACCGGCGCGACGCCGATCGCGGTCACCGACTGCCTCAACTTCGGCTCCCCCGAAGACCCGGGCGTGATGTGGCAGTTCGCCGAGGCGGTACGCGGCCTCGCCGACGGCTGCGCCGAGCTGGGCATCCCGGTGACCGGCGGCAACGTCAGCTTCTACAACCAGACCGGTGCGGCGGCGATCCACCCGACGCCGGTGGTCGGTGTGCTCGGCGTACTGGAGAACGTGGCCGACCGGGTGGCGATGGGCTTCGCCCCGCGACCCGGTGGCGATCACGACCAGCTCTTCCTGCTCGGCGAGACGCACGTCGAGCTCTCCGGCTCGGAGTGGGCCTGGGTGACCCACCAGCATCTCGGTGGCGTACCCCCGCACGTCGACCTGGGACGCGAGAAGCAGCTCGCCGGGCTGCTGGCCGAGGCCGCCCGGGTGGGCCACCTCAGCGCCGCGCACGACCTCTCCGACGGCGGGCTCGCCCAGAGCCTGGTGGAGTCCTGCCTGCGGCACGGCGTCGGCGCGCGGATCGCGGTGCCGGAGCGTTTCCAGGGCGGCTCGATGCCGTTCGTCTTCCTGTTCAGTGAGTCCGCCGGCCGCGTGCTGGTCTCGGTACCGAGGGGCCACGAGAAGGCGTTCACCGCCCTCTGCGGCGAGCACGGTGTGCCGTGGGAGCTGATCGGGGTGACCGACCCGGCCGGTGGTGCGCTGGAGGTGCACGGCCAGTTCCGGATCCGCCTGGACGAGCTGCGGGAGGCACACAGCCGCACCCTGCCGAGCCTGTTTGGCGGTGTGCAGTCGCTCGCCCCGGACGCCGTCGGTACGGCCAGCGGCGACCCGACGGCGGCCCCGACCGACTCCGCCAGCCAGGCTGACGCCCAGGCCGACCCCGCCGACACCGAGGCCGGTACGGCCGTCGCCGAGGTCGAGATCGGCACCCCGGCGGAGGTCGCCAGTGCGGCGGACGCGGCACCGGGACAGCCGGCCGAGCCCGGCTCGGACCCGGACCCGGACCAGCCGACCGCAGCAATGGGCGACCAGGCAGCCGGCGAGGCTCCGCAGGCCGGTGTCGCCGAGCCACCACCCGCACCGGACGAGCGCTGAGGCGGTGACCCCGGCCCTGCACTCCCAGCCCGGATCCGGGGCCCGGTTCGACTGGGGCCTGGCGGGGGCGGCGGAGCTGGGCCGGGTCTGCGCGGTACTGGTGGTGGTGGACGTGCTGTCGTTCACCACCACCGTCGAGATCGCGGTCGGGCGGGGAATGCGGGTACATCCGTTTCCCTGGGACGAGCAGGCCGCCGAGTACGCCCGGCGAATAGGCGCGATCGCCGCGACCGGTCGCCGGCAGGTCACCGCGGCCCATCCGTGGTCGCTGTCGCCGGCCGCACTGAGCCGGGCACCGGTGGTGCGTGATCTCGTGCTGCCGTCGCCGAACGGCTCGGCGATCAGCGCCGCCGCCAGCGCCACCGGGCTGCCGGTGGTCGCGGCCAACCTGCGTAACGCCCGTGCCGTCGGGCACTGGCTGCTGAATCAGGGGTACGGCGAAACCACCACCCCGGTCGGCGTCGTCGCGGCCGGAGAGCGATGGCCGGACGGCTCGCTACGCCCGTGCGTGGCGGATCAACTCGGCGCGGCGAGCGTGCTCGACGCGCTCGCCGCAGTGCCGGGTGGGCTGTCGGTGGAGGCGGCCATGGCGCTCGCCGCGCTGGCCAGCACCCCGGACGTGCCGGCAGCGGTCCGGGGCTGCGTCTCCGGTCGTGAACTAAGCGCGGACGGCTTCCCCGAGGATGTCGAGATCGCCGTACGCCTCGACAGCTCCGACGTGGTGCCGCTGCTCCGCGACGGCGTCTTCGCCTCGGCCTGACCGCTCGCCCGCCGTCAGCCAGCCCGCATCGCACGCTGGCTGACGGCCGGGACGGGAGTCAGTCGTCCAACCAGTCCAGTCGGCGACCGCCGCCGCGTTCTGCCGGCGGCCCGTCTGGCCGGCCATGGCCGGCGGCTTGAGCCGGGTCGCCGTAGTAGTTGTTGTCGTACCCGGCACGCTGCTGCGGCGGCTCCTGACCGTAACCGCCCTGGCCGTAGCCGCCACCCTGCGGGTAGGCGTCGTCATAGCCGGCACGCTGCTGCGGCGGCTCCTGGCCATAGCCGCCGCCCTGGCCGTAGCCGCCCTGGTTGTAGCGGTTCGTCTCGTCGTAGCCGGCGTTGTCGTAGCCGCCACGCTGCTGCGCGGGCTCCTGGCCGTAGCCGCCACCTGATGCGCCGTAGCCGCCGGTGGGCTCGCTCTGGCCGTAGCCACCGCCGGCCGGCTCGCCGGGGCTGTAGCCACCACGGTTGGGGTCGCTCTGGCCATAGCCGCCGGTCGGCTCGCCCTGGCCGTAGCCACCCGGCTCGTAGCCGCGGGTCTGGTCGGTCGGCCCGTAGCCGCCGGCCTCGCCCGCGCCGTAGGCCCGGGTTCCGTCGCCCTGGCCGTAGCCGCCGGTCGGCTCACCCTGGCCGTAGCCGCCACCGGCTCCGCCACGCCCGTAGCCACCGGTGGGCTCACCGCGTCCGTAGCCGCCCGCCGGTTCGGCCTGGCCGTACCCCTGGCCCGCCTCCGGCTCGTACATCCCGGTGGCGTACGGGTCCGCAGGGGCCGGGTAGCGGGTCTGGTCACCGGTGTAGCGGCCCGTCGGCTCGTCGTAGCGCTCGCCGTAGCCGCCTGCACCGCCCGCCGGCGGGTAGTCGGCCCCGCCGCTGCCGGCACCGTAGTCACGGTTTCCGTAACCGTCGCCGGACGAGGGGCCGTTGCCGTAACCGCCACCGGAGGACGGTGCGTTGCCATAGCCACCACCGGAGGACGGTGCGTTGCCGTAGCCGGCTGCGCCGTAGCCGCCCGGCTCCTCGCCGTAGCCGCCGCCGGACCAGCCGCCCTGCCCTGGACCGCTCGGCGCGCCGTACGGCTGCGGAGGCGCACCGTACGGGTCCGGCGGGACGTCGTCGACGACCGGCTGGTGCATCATCGTCGGGGCGTTGCTCAGCCCGGGACCGCCGACCATTGTCGGATCCGGTGCGGCGCCGACCCGGTTCACCACCCGGGTCTGGTCGTCGGCACCCGCGAACGAGCCACGGGCCGCCGGCACCGCGCCGGCCGGCGCGCCCGCCGGGGCGTCACCGTCCGCCTCGGCCTCGTCGTTCTCCTTGCGCTTCATCCAGAGCAGCACGATCGTGCCGACGCCGACGGCCACGAAGAGCCCGCCCAGCAGGATCAGCAACCAGTTGCCGAAGCCACCGGAGTCCTCGTTGCTGGCCGGGGCCTGGGCGACGGCGCTCTCGCTGGCGGTCTCCTCGTCCTCGGGGAACGCGTCCTCGAACGGATCCTCCGTGGGCAGCGCCGACTCGCTCGTCGTCGGGGTGGGGGTCGGGCTGGCCGAGGCACCGATCGCCAGGGTGATCCGCTGTCCGGTGACACTCTGGCCCGCGTTGGCGGTGAAGTTCACGACCCGGCTCTGGTTCTCCGCACGGGCGCCGAGGTCGATCCGGCCCGGGGCGATCGGCCGGTCCCGGCTGCCGGTGAAGCGGAAGTTGCCGTTGGAGTCGCTGTTGGTGTCGTACTGGTTGCCGGCGCTGTCCTTGATCAGGACGATCGCACCCGCCACGCCCTCGCCCGCCTGGTTCACGACCTTGCCGGCGATCGACTTGACCGTCTGCGGCGCCTGCGTGGTGGGCGGCGGTGGCGGCGGCGGCGCCTGCTCTCCCCGGACGGTGAGCTGAAGGTTGGCGGTCGCGGGGTCGGAATTGTCCGGCTGGACCTGGACGGTGACGCCGGTCGAGGCGTTCCGGGCGTTGTTGTTGGCGCGCAGCGTCAACAACTGCGTCCTCGGCACTGGTGCGTTCAGCTGAATGCTGCCGCAGCCCCTGGCGCAGGACACGCCGGCCGGCAGGCCGGTCAGGGTGATCTCGGCGGTGGTGTCCCCCTCGCCGGGGGTGACCTGCACGCTCACCGTGGCGTCGCTGCCCGCGTTGACGGTCACCGAGCCTGGCGTGACGTTGACCGTGGCGGCGTGGGCGGGTGTGGCGGGGGCGGCGAGCAGGGCACCAACAATCAGCGCCACGACCACACCGGCCCGCTTCTGCCAGGCTCGTCGGTGTGTTGACACGTCCACCGCCTTCCGGACTGACCATCCCTCGCGCCGACGGTTGCCGGGCCGGGGAAACATCACGGTACGAATACGCCGTCGGCAACTATGCCTTGTCTGGGCGGATCGGCGCGACCCAGGGGCACGGTGATAAGCGGCGCGGTCACGCCGTATCGTCCCGTCGTGTCCTCTCCGTACATTAAGTCCGCAGCCGTCGCGACCGCGGTGGCGGCGCTCGATGCGGGACGCACCCCCGAACGGCCGGTGCTCCGTGAGGCGGTCAGGGTGCTGTTGACCATTCTTGCGGCCCGCACCCCCGGCCGATCGGTGGAGGTGCGTGTCCCACCTTACGGTGCAGTTCAATGCGTTCCCGGGCCGCGACACACCCGTGGTACGCCACCGAACACGGTGGAGATGGACCCGGAAACCTGGCTCGCGCTCGCCACGGGACGACTCGACTGGACCCAGGCGGTTACGGAGGGTCGTGTGCGGGCGAGCGGGGCGAGAGCGGACCTCTCCGCGTTTCTGCCGCTGGAGCTGAAATGAGAGTCGGCCGAGATGACAGAAAGCGCCGCGATCGTGACTGTGTGTGGTGACGTGGATTCGCGTACACTGTTCGGCGACGACAGTGTGGTCCCGGCCCAGCGGTGTTGAGCAGCCCCCGTGCTACCGCCAGGCCAGTCCAGACCAGCAAGAGGGAGCGGCAGGTGCCCCGAGGCGACGGCCGGCTGAGCCACGACCTTGATCCTCAACGACCCGGCCCCCAGGACGCGTGTGGCGTCTTCGGCGTCTGGGCACCCGGAGAAGAGGTCGCCAACCTGACCTACTTCGGGCTGTACGCGTTGCAGCATCGAGGTCAGGAGGCCGCCGGCATTGCGGTAAGCGACGGCTCCGGAGTGGTGGTTTACAAGGATCTCGGCCTGGTGGCCCAGGTCTTCGACGAGCCGACGCTGGCGAGCCTGCGCGGGCACGTCGCGATCGGGCACACCCGCTACTCCACGACGGGCGGGTCGACCTGGGAGAACGCCCAGCCGACCATCCGCGCCACAAGTTCCGGCACCACTATCGCGCTGGCCCACAACGGCAACCTGGTCAACACCGCCGAACTCCAGCGGGAGGCGACCGAGCAGGGGCTGAGCGCGGATGGCTCGACAAACGACACCTCGCTGGTCACCATGCTGCTGGCCAGCCGGCCGGATCTCTCCGTCGAGGCCGCCGCGCTGGAGGTGCTGCCGCGGCTGCGGGGCGCCTTCAGTTTCGTCTTCATGGACGAGAGCACCCTCTACGCCGCGCGTGACGCGCACGGGGTACGCCCGCTGGTGCTCGGCCGGCTGGAACGCGGCTGGGTGGTGGCCAGCGAGACCGCCGCACTGGACATCGTGGGTGCCAGTGTGGTCCGCGAGGTCGAGCCCGGCGAGTTGATCGCGATCGACACCGACGGGCTGCGGTCGAGCCGGTTCGCGGCTCCCGAGCCCAAGGGCTGCCTTTTCGAGTACGTCTACATCGCCCGCCCGGACGCCACAATCGCCGGCCGCAACGTGCACGCGGCCCGGGTGCAGATCGGCCGCCAGCTGGCCAAGGAGCACCCGGTCGAGGCGGACATGGTCATCCCGGTGCCCGAGTCGGGCACCCCGGCCGCGATCGGGTACGCCGAGGAGTCCGGCATCACCTACGGTGCCGGTCTGATGAAGAACCCGTACGTCGGGCGTACCTTCATCCAGCCGTCGCAGACCCTGCGTCAGCTGGGGATCCGGCTCAAGCTCAACCCGCTGCGCCAGAACGTGCGGGGCAAGCGGCTGGTCGTGGTCGACGACTCCATCGTCCGGGGCAACACCCAGCGCGCGATCGTGCGGATGCTCCGCGAGGCCGGTGCGGTGGAGGTGCACGTACGCATCTCCTCGCCGCCGGTCTCCTGGCCCTGTTTCTACGGCATCGACTTCGCCACCCGCGCCGAGCTGCTCGCCAACGGCCTCGACAACGACGGCATCCGGCGCTCAATCGGCGCGGACACGCTCGGCTACGTCTCGCTGCCCGGCCTGATCGCCGCTACCGAGCAGCCGAAGAGCCGGTTGTGCCGGGCCTGCTTCGACGGGGAGTACCCGATCGAGCTGCCCGTCGGCAACCTGATCGGCAAGCACGTGCTCGAAGGGATCGGGCGTCGGGTAGCGCACAGTGCGGCCGACGGCACCGACGCCGACGAGCAGA
This sequence comes from Micromonospora sp. FIMYZ51, assembly GCF_038246755.1. NCBI lineage: Bacteria > Bacillati > Actinomycetota > Actinomycetes > Micromonosporales > Micromonosporaceae > Micromonospora > Micromonospora sp. FIMYZ51. The sequence goes on from NZ_CP134706.1 coordinate 194,530, forward strand.
TGATCCCTCCGGTCGTCGCCGCGTCGGGTGGCGACGACGACTTCAGCCCACGCTCCGACCTGAGAATGTCGGCGAGCACACACCGCCCGTAGCATCGTCCGGCTGTGGTGTCGGTCACCTCGACCTCGCAGCCGAGAACCAAAGGGGAGAACCGTGACGCACGTGTCCGAGCGCAGCGACGCAGGAAGCAGCCCGACGGGCGCTGGTGGCGATCGTCAGCCCTGGACGGCCGGCACCGGCCGCTCACCTCGCAAACGCTCGGTCTCGTACGCGGACGCCGGCGTGTCGATCGAGGCGGGGGACCGCGCGGTCGAGCTGCTGAAGTCCAAGGTGAAGCAGACTCGCCGGCCGGAGGTGATGGGCGACCTCGGCGGCTTCGCCGGCCTGTTCCGGCTGGACACCACGAAGTACAAGAACCCGATCCTGGCCTCCTCCACGGACGGCGTCGGCACCAAGCTGGTGATCGCCCAGCAGATGGACATCCACGACACGGTCGGCATCGACCTGGTCGCGATGGTCGTGGACGACCTCGTCGCCTGCGGTGCCGAGCCGCTGTTCCTGTTGGACTACATCGCCACCGGCGAGGTCGTACCGGACAAGGTCGCCGAGATCGGCGCCGGCATCGCCGACGGCTGCCGGTACGCCGGCTGTGCGCTGCTCGGTGGGGAGACCGCCGAGCACCCGGGCGTACTGCGTCCGGACGAGTACGACATCTCCGCCACCGGTGTCGGTGTGGTGGAGGAGAACGAGATCCTCAGCTCGGAGCGGGTCGAGGTGGGTGACGTGGTGATCGCCATGCGCTCGTCCGGGCTGCACTCCAACGGCTACTCCCTGGTCCGGCACGTGCTGCTCGGTGCCGGCCGGATGCGGCTGGACGTCGTGATCGATGACTTCGGTCGGCAGCGCACCCTCGGCGAGGAACTGCTCACCCCCACCAAGATCTACGCGCAGGACTGCCTCAAGCTGATCGCCGAGGCCGAGGTGCGGGCGCTGGCCCACGTCACCGGCGGCGGCATTCCGGGCAACCTGGTGCGGATCCTGCCCGAGCACGTGGACGCGGTGGTCAACCGCTCGACGTGGAAGCCGCAGCCGGTCTTCGACCTGATCCAGTCCAAGGGCCGGATCGAGGACCCGGCGATGGAGTCGACCTTCAACATGGGCGTCGGCATGTTCGCGATCGTCTCGGCCGAGGACGCCGACCGCGCCCTGGCGACGTTGACCGGCCGTGGCGTGGACGCCTGGCAGGCCGGCGAGATCATCGAGGGCACCGGCGAGGTGCGGATGGTCGGCCAGCACACCCGGGGGTGAGCACGCTCCGGTGATTGTCCGACCACCTGAACAGGGCTTCACCCGAGTGGCCGCCGCGGCCTAGCCTGAAGGGCACCCTCGAAAGCTGTGGGGCGCGCCCGCGCTGGGGTGTGTCCGGCAGTCGTCAACCGTTACAGAGGAGGGCGATGGCTGCGCGGGGACGGTCGTTGCGCGGGATGCGGGGCCTGGCCACCGTCCCGTCGTACGTCGTAATGCAGCCGACCACCCTTTGCAATCTCGACTGCGCGTACTGCTACCTGCCGTTTCGCGCGGTGGACCGGCGGATGCCGGTCGAGGTGGCCGAGGCGGTGGCGGGCTCGGTGAACCGGTGGGCGGCGTCGGGGCGGTTCTCGGTGGTCTGGCACGGTGGCGAGCCGTTGGCCGCCGGACGCGAGCACCTGGCAGCGCTGATGGCACCGTTCGGCCCCGGGTTGGAGCATCACGTCCAGACCAACGCGACGCTGATCGACGACGCGTGGTGCGAGTTCTTCGTGGCCCACCGGATGCGGGTCAGCGTGAGCGTGGACGGTCCTCGGGAGCGCAACGGCGACCGGGTGAGCCGGTCCGGCCGGCCCGCGTACGACCGGATCGTCCGTGGTGTGGCGGCGCTGCGCCGGCACGGGGTGCCGTTCTCGGCGCTCGCGGTGGTGAACGACCCGGCACCCGGCCGGGCGCGGGAACTCTACGAGTACTGCCTCGACCTCGGCTGCGAGGTGCTCGGCGTGAACATCGAGGAGACCGAGGGCGTCAACGTACGTGACAATTCCCACGATGCCGCCGCGGTGACCGGCTTCTGGGCCGAACTGGTCGCGGCCTGGCGGCGTGACCCCCGGATCCACCTGCGGGAGGTCGAGTGGTCACTGCGGTACGCCGCAGCGGTGCTGGACGGCACCGCTGACCAACTGCTGCCCGGTCAGCTCGACCCGATCCCGACCGTGGCGTACGACGGCTCGGTCGTGGTGCTGTCGCCCGAGTTGGCCGGCTTCTCCGATCCCCGCTACGGCGACTTCACCAGCGGGAACGTGCTCACCACCCCGTTGCACACGATCCTCGCCGACGCGGCGGCGGGTACGCCGTGGGTCGGCGAGTTCGTGACCGGGGTGGAGGCGTGCCGATCGTCCTGCCCGTACTTCGGCTTCTGCGGTGGCGGCCACGCGGCCAACCGCTACTTCGAGCTGGGGCGTTTTGACGGTACGGAGACCGAGCATTGCCGTAACAGCAAGATCCGCTTATTGGAGGGAGTGTTGGAGCATGCCCGAGACCACCAGTCACCGGGAGCCTGAGTGCGGAACGGAGGGCGGACCCGACCGGGTCGCCGACCGGGTCCGTGCGGCCGCCACCGGGCTCACCGCCCTACTCCAGGAGGCCGAGGTCGCCCGCCAGTTACGAGCGGAGGTGGCGGGTGGCGACGGCGCCAGCGCGGTCTGCGCCTGGAACCACTTCGAGAACATCCCGACGTTCTACAACTGGAACAACCGGCCCCGTTGACGCCGGCCGGAACCAGGAGCCTGCCACGCGTCCGGAGCATCGCACCGGGCGTGGCAGGCCCTCGGGTCGTCGGGTGGTACGCCGCCGCAGAGCGGGCACATACGTGAGCACGCGGGGAGTTACCGCGTGCTCAGATGTGACCGGGGGTCAACGGGTCGGACGGACCCAGGTGTCTGGGTCGTCCTCGGCATGGTCCTCGTCATCGTCGACGTACTCTTTGTAGTCGTCGTCGAAGTTGCGGTCCGACTTGCCGCTGCCGCCGAGTTCTCGCTGCAAGGCGGCGAGGTCGGTGTTCGGGGAGTGATACTTCAACTCCCGGGCCACCTTTGTCTGCTTGGCCTTAGCACGGCCGCGCCCCATGGCTCGACCCCCTCGCACAGAATGCGGGGCAGCCCGAAGGCGGGCCCCGATGACGTCAGGCATCTCTCGTGGCTCTTACGGTACATGGGGATGCCACCGTTCGGCACCTCGGGTTACCGTCGACCGCTGCCGCGCGTTGCGCTCGGACGGTCGTCACCGATTGTACCCGGTAAGGAGCGATGCCGGGAACGGTCGTGACACCGGGGCGAAGGACCCGAAAGCGGCACATTCTCATCTTAGGTCTGCGGGGTCGCCGAGGGCGGCAGCAATCGTCCGCCCTCGGCGGTTCGTCCGCGATGAGTTGGCTGCCCCACCGGTTCGGCCGTCTGGCGCTCTGGCGGGTCTGCCCGCACGCTGGGCCTGACCCACATGATGGGTCTTGGTCCGCATGTCGAGTCTGGCGATTCCGATGATCTGGCCCGCCGGGCGGGCGGGTCTGGTCGGGGTCCGGGGGTTGGCGCGCTGCCCCGGTGGACCGTCAGCGCAGGTGGATGGTGCGCAGCCGGCCAATGTCCGCCATCCGGCGCTCGGCCAGCCGGTCAGCGGCCACGGCCGGCGGAACGCCGTCGGTGTCGGCGAGCCGGAGGATCTCCCGCGTGGTGTCGTAGATCCCGGTTGCCCGCAGCTTGGCCCGCTCGAAGTCGAAGCCCTCGATCTCGTCCGCGACCTGGATCACGCCACCGGCGTTCACCACGTAGTCCGGCGCGTAGAGGATGCCCCGGTCGGCGAGCAGCTTCTCGACACCCGGGTGGGCGAGCTGGTTGTTTGCCGCCCCGGCGATCACCTTCGCGCGCAGCACCGCCACCGTGTCGTCGTTCAACGCGCCGCCGAGGGCGCACGGGGCGTACACGTCGATGTCGGCAGCCACCAGCGTGGCCGGGTCGTCGACGAGGGTCACCTGCGGGTGGGTGGTCCGGGCCCACTCCAGCGCCCGCGGGTTCACGTCGGTCGCGACCACCTCGGCGCCGTCGTCGAGCAGGTGACCGAGGAGGTACTTGCCGACCTTGCCCAGCCCGGCGAGACCGACCCGCTTGCCGTGCAGGGTCGGTACGCCCCAGACGTGCTCGGCCGCCGCCCGCATCCCCTGGAACACGCCCCAGGCGGTGAGGACCGAGGAGTCTCCCGCCCCACCGTGCTCCACACTGCGGCCGGTGACGTACCGGGTCTCGCGGGCGATCACGTCCATGTCCGACACGTAGGTGCCGACGTCGCAGGCGGTGTAGTACCGGCCGCCCAACGACTGCACGAAGCGGCCGTACGCCCGCAGCAGCGCCTCGCTCTTGATCTGCTCCGGGTCGCCCCAGATCACCGCCTTGCCGCCGCCCAGGTCCAGGCCGGCGAGGGCGTTCTTGTACGCCATGCCACGGGAGAGGTCGAGTACGTCGGCGAGGGCGGCCTCCTCGCTGTCGTACGGGTAGAAGCGGGTGCCGCCGAGCGCGGGGCCCAGCGCGGTGGAGTAGATGCCGATGATCGCTTTCAGGCCGGTCTGCCTGTCCTGGCAGAACACGACCTGCTCGTGGCCCATGGCCTCGGGATCGTCCGTGGTGGCGAATACGCCCATGACTGGCTCCTGGTGTCGGCGGGCGTCCTTGTGGGACGCGGACCTGGTCTGCGCCGGCGGGGATGTTGCCGGTGTTGCGAGCCTAGTATCGGTCGCCGCTGTTCGGCCTCCGCCGACAGCACCGTCCCGTCCTGCGGGCAGCCCGCCGGCCCGGTCAGCGTTGGCCCGCCTCGGTTGCCGGCCGGCGTCGGCTGCGCTGCGGTCGCCGGTCGCCGGTCGGCATCAGCTGCGCTGCGGTCGCCGCGCCGGTCGCCGGTCGGCGCTGCGGTCCTGCCCGGCCTCCGTCGTCCATTGATGACGCCGAGCAACGCTCGGCTTGCGGTTCGTGGGAGGATCGCGCCGTGCCGTCGCTCTTCGCTTCATACCTGCGCGTGTACGAACCGCTGACCGCCTTCGACCGGGATCGTCAGTCGTACTGGCGGCGCTACGTCGAGCAGGGGCGGGCAGTGGCACCGGTGGAAGGCCCCGGCCGACAACTGAGCTCGGTGATCGAGGCGCTCGGCGCCGGCTGGACCCGGTTGCCCGACCTGCCGGAGGAGGCGTACGTCCTGGAGACGGACGAGACCCTGCTGGTCTGTCCGTGGAACCTGCGTATCCGGGTGGCCGAGGCGGCGTTGAGCGCGCGGGACGGGGTTCCTCCGGTGCTGGCCGACGCGTTCGTTCCGCCGGTGCTGGCCGGCCAGGCCAAAGCGGTGGTGGAGGACTGGCGCAGCGGAGCCCGGGTGCTGGAGCACGGGGTGCCGCGGGTGCACGAGCAGATCGCGACCTGGGGCGTACCGCTGCGTTGGTTCGTGCTGTTCGAGGCGGAGGAGCGGCATCACGTCACCGCGCCGGACCGGCGTGCGCTGCGGTTCCGGACGGAGATCTCCAAGGCCCGGCGGCGCTCGTCCCGGGCGTTGTCGGTGTTGCGCAAGTCGGTCGGTGACGCGCCGATCACCGAGGCGGTCGAGGAGGCCGCCCGGTGGCTGGAGGAGTTCCACCCACGTTCCGTGGTCGAGTTGGACTACGGCGGGCTGGTCGAGTTGCTCTCGGACGAGACGCTCGCGGCCGACGACTCGCCGGAACTGGTCGCGGCAGGGCTGGCCGGCCTTTCCCGGGGCGAGGCGGAGGAAGCCTCCGCCGCGTACGACAAGTTGGTCGCCCGCTGGCGGGCGGTGCAACTGCTGGAGCGTTGCAACTAGCGGTCGCGTCCGGCTCGCGGTAAGGGCCGGCGGTCCGCAGTCGCTGCGGCACCGGCGAGCGCAGCCGGACAACTCCCCGGAGGGTGTCCGGCGGGTAGGTGGCCGGGGCGCTGCGTCACCTCCAGGCCATGACCGTTTGCCGGTCGTGGGGCTGGCCGCGACAAACGGTGCCGGACGCGAGACTGGCCCTCGTTTGCCCCTGTTCAGGGCCGTAACGCGAGGAAAGCTCGTAGTTTACGCATCACGAACCGTGATCATGAGTCCGAATAAGGTGGTTTCTGGGGTGTAAAAGTCGCATAAATCGGGCATGGTTCATCCGTCCGTCTAGGGACGTTCGGCCGTTCGGCCCATGTCGGACATCGGGGACTAGCCGGACCATGGGAGACGCGTCGGCCGGCGGGACCCCGGCCGATGTCTATACATGTGGAGGAGTGACCGATGGCATCGCGAACGCACGAACCAGAGCCGCTACTTACACCGGCCGAGGTAGCGTCGATGTTCCGTGTCGACCCGAAGACGGTGACCCGTTGGGCGAAGGCTGGCAAGCTCAGCGCCATCCGGACCCTCGGCGGCCACCGCCGCTACCGGGAGTCGGAGGTCAGGGCGTTGTTGCAGGGGCAGATCCCGCAGCAGCGCCAGGGCGACTGACCGGCTGGCGGCATAGCAGACTTCACGAAGGGCGGCGGATCCATCCGCTGCCCTTCGTCATGCTTCCGGCCGCCGCAGAGCTGGCCGTTCCTCCTGTTCGGTCAGCTCGATCCGGATCCCCACCGTGCCGCCCTCGCCCCGGCGCAGCCGGCTGCCGAGCAGCGTCAGCCGGCCGATCACCCGGTACTTCTGCTTGATCAGGCCACGGATCCGGTTGGTCGCCCCGGGGTCGTAGAGACTCGCGCGGGCCGGCACCGCCGCACCGTGCGGCCGACCGCGTACGTCACACGGCGCCACCGTGACCTCTCCGCTGCGCCGGATCCGCTTCACCTTGCCCGCGTCGGCTGCCGACCAGACCGCCAGGGCATCACCGTCGCGCACCGCCCAGACCGGGGTCGGCACTGCCCGGCCGTCCTTGCGGAAGGTCGTGAGGAGAACGTATTTCTCCGCTGCGAGGCGGTCCAACGTGGTCACCTGCCCAGGATACGGGCGCAGTCGTGAACCGGACAGCCGGATAGCGTGGCATCGTGACGGGAGAACCACGGATCGGTGACGTCTTCGGGGAACTGCTGCGCGACGCGTTGGCCGTGGCCACCGGGGTCGGTCCCCGACCACTGGCCGGCGGACGTCTGCCCCGCCCGGTCATCGAGATCATCGAGCGGGACGACGGGTTGATCAACGGTGCGCCGGCCGCGCACTACCTCGATGAGCCGCCGGACTGGCAACCGCACGACCACCGGGCGGTGGACCGGGTACGCGGCAGCACGCTGGACATCGGCGTCGGCGCCGGGCGGATCGCGCTGCGGCTACAGGAGCGCGGCGTACCGGTGACCGGGCTGGACGTCTCACCCGGGGCGCTTGAGGTATGTCGTCGCCGGGGCGTACGCGACCTGGTGCCGGGCACGGTCGACGAGCACGCCGAGAGCGGGCGGCGCTACGACACCTTCCTGCTGCTCGGCAACAACCTCGGCCTGCTTGAGGGGCGGGAACGCGCGCCCGCTTTCCTGGCCGCCCTGGCGGCGATGGCCCGACCGGGGGCGCAGGTGATCGCGCACGGCACGAATCCGTACGGCACCCGCGACCCGGTGCACACCGGCTACCACGAGTACAACCGCCGGCGGGGGCGGCTCGGCGGGCAGCTGCGGCTGCGGCTGCGCTATCGCGAGCTGAGTACGCCCTGGTTCGACTACCTGGTCTGCTCGCCCGACGAACTGGCCGACCTGGTACGCGGCTCCGCCTGGCGACTGGTGGACGTGGACGACCGGGACGCCCCGTACTACCTGGCCACCCTCCAACTGCCCGGCTGACCTCCGCCGTCGGGTGGGCGCGGGGCGCAGATGTTAAGCGGGGCCCCCTGCTATACCGGAGGCGTTAACAAGGGGCCCTTCCTTACATCTCAGACGGAGATGGTGGGGGGGAGTTGCTCCGGGGGGAGGCCGCCATCGCCGTCGACGACCTCGTCCGGCTGGCCGTCCTCGTCGATGTCGACCATCGTGACGTCCACCTTGCCGTCGCCGTCGGTGTCGAACTGGAACAGGTCGGCCTTGCCGTCGCCGTCGGTGTCCACCACCCACACGTCGGTGCGACCGTCGTTGTTGGTGTCGGCACGTAGCAGTTCGACGCGCTCGTCACCGCGCGTCTCGACGGTCTCCTCGGTACCCGCGCCGCCCGCGGTCTCCGGTGCCTGGCTCATCTGTTCGTCCTTCCCTTGGTTGTCGGCGATCATTACCCGGCCCCGCCCGCCCCCACGCCTGGGCCGTGACCGGTGCTGCATAGGGTCGCACCATGACTGAGCGGAGCGTACGGGCTGGTTCCGGCGTGGCGGCGACCCCGCGTGCCGACGGCGTCAGCGAACGGGAAATCGTCACTGTGCGGTGGTGTTCTGATGACTGAGCGGTTCGTGGTGGTCGGGGCGGGCACGATGGGCCTCGGTATCGGGTACGTGGCGGCGGACGCCGGCCACCTGGTGGAACTGGTGGAGCTGGACCGGGCGCGCGGCGACGCGGCGATGGAACGCCTCGCGCGGTTGTGGGATCGGGCCGTGGAACGCGGCAAGCTGACCGCCGAGCAGGCCGCAGCCAACCGGGAGCGGGTCACCCTGCGGGCGGGGCTCGCCGAGGTGGCGGCGGAACCGGATGTGATCGTGGAGGCCGTGCCGGAGCGGCTCGACCTGAAACGCGCGGTACTTGCCGAGGCGGAGGCGCTGCACCCGGCCCTGCTCGGCAGCAACACCTCAAGCATCCCCATCACCCAACTTGCCGAGGGATTGGCCCGACCGGACCGCTTCTGCGGGCTGCACTTCTTCAACCCGGTCTGGGCCATGGTGCTGCTGGAGATCGTGGTCGGCCCGGCCACCGCCGCCGAGACCACCACTGCGGCCGTCGCGCTCGCCGGCCGGCTGGGCAAGGACCCCGTCGTGGTACGCGACCTGCCCGGCTTCGCCACGTCGCGGCTCGGGGTGACCCTCGGGCTGGAGGCGATCCGGATGGTCGCCGACGGGGTGGCCAGCCCGGCCGACATCGACAAGGCGATGGCGCTCGGCTACCGGCACCCGGTCGGGCCGCTGGAACTGACCGACCTGGTCGGCCTGGACGTCCGCCTCGACATCGCCCGTACCCTCCAGGCCGCGTACGGGGAGCGGTTCGCTCCGCCGCCGCTGCTTGTGGAGATGGTTGCCGCCGGCCGGTTGGGCAAGAAGTCCGGCCAGGGCTTCTATCACTGGGCCGACGGGGTCCGTTCGGGCGGCACCGAGCTGCCCGGGTCGGCGGCGACGCGATGAGCGCCGGGCTGCGGGTCGAGGAGCGCGCGGACCGGCTGGTGGTCACCCTGGACCGGCCGGAGAAGCGCAACGCCATCGACGCCGACCTGATCGCCGCGCTGCACGAGGTCTGCGCCGAGTTGGAAGCCCGCCCCCGGATGCTGCTGCTGACCGGGGGCACCGACGGGATCTTCGCCGGTGGGGCGGACATCGGTCAGCTGCGCGAGCGGGGCCGGCTGGACGCGCTCGCGGCGATCAACCTGGCTGCCTTCGCCCGGATCCGGGCACTGCCGATGCCGACCGTGGCGGCGATCGACGGTCCGGCGTTGGGTGGTGGCGCCGAACTGGCGTACGCCTGTGACTTGCGGGTGTGCACCCAGCGGGCGGTTTTCGGGCAGCCGGAGGTACGACTGGGCATCCTGGCCGGCGCCGGGGCGACCCACCGGCTGCCGGCGCTGGTCGGCGAGGCCCGCGCCAAGGAGTTGCTCTTCACCGGGCGGCGGGTGGACGCCGCCGAGGCGTTGCGGATCGGCCTGGTGAACAGCGTGGTGGCGACACCGGAGGCGCTGCTGCCGGCGGCCCACGAGTTGATCGACGAGATGGCCAAGGGCTCGGCGTTGGCGCTGCGGTTGACCAAGCTCGCGGTCGACGCCCCGCCCGCCGCCCACCCGCAGCTGGATCTGGTCAGCCAGGCGGTGCTCTTCGAGGACGAGGAGAAGCGGCAACGGATGACGGATTTCCTCGAGCGGCGGCGCGGTCGCTGAGGGGACCGCAGAGCGCGACGGCCGCACCGAAATCGGTGCGGCCGTCGCGTATTCGGTGATCAGTTGTCCAGCAGGTCAGCGCCGGGCCAGTGCCGCCAGGGGTACGTTGGCGTCCGCGAGCGCCCGGACCACCGCGGCGGACTCGCCGAAGCCGATGATCAGGACGGCGTCCGCGCCGAACTCCTTGATCTGCTTGGCGCCGTCGCTGAAGTCGATCGGCGGGGCGTCGGCACCCTCGCCCGGCTCGTAGCTGAGCAGCCGTACCTTGTCGCCGCCGAAACCGGCCCGCTCCAGCTCGGAGCGGACGACGTCCTGGAGCCCTTCACCGTAGGAGTCCTTACGCGCCACGATGGCAATCTTCTGCGGCCCGTCCCGAAGGATGACGTCGGCAAGCGCCCGGCCCTGGAGGCTGTCCGGCGGGGCGGTGCGGAAGTAGAGGCCGTTGTCCTCCGCGTCGGTCAGGGTCGCCGCGGTGTTGGAGGGGGAGAAGAGGATCCGCCCCGCCTTGACCACGTCCTCCAGCACGGCGGCGGAGATCCCGGAGCCACCGGCACCGATGATCACGTGCACGCCGCCGTCGAGGTGACGGGCCACGGTCGCCTTGGCGACCTCGGGGTTGGTCCCGTCGTCGCCGTCGATCCAGACCACGTCCTCGCCGAGCACCCCACCGGCCTTGTTGATCTCCTGGATGGCCAGCGCCACCCCGGCGGCCAACGGCGGATAGGCAAGCGCCAGGTCACCTGTCTTCGGTAGCAGCCCGCCGAGGACGAGTGGGGCATCCCCATCGCCGGTCGGGTCGCCAGCCCGCGGCGGGGCCTTGGCGCTCGCCGCCGACTCGTCGCCCGCGCCGACGAACTCCGTCTTGGCGTCGTTGAGCCGCTCGCCGTCGAAGTGCAGCGTCGCGTAGCTCGCGGTGGCCGGCTCGCCGGCGTCGGTGAAGCCCGCCCGGGTGATCGAGACGCTGCGGTACTCGATGTCCTCGCCGTCGCGGGCCAGCCGCAGACACTGGGCCGGAGTGCCGCAGCGGGTGCCCTCGTTGGTGACGCCGATGATCTGCTTGGCGATCGCCGCCGGATCGGTGGTGCCGGCGACCTCCGCCGCGAGGGCGCTGATCACCACCGCGTCGTACGCCTCGGCGGCGTACAGGAAACCGTCCAACTGCGGATCGACGGTCCGTAGCCGCTTCTTGAAATCCTCCGGCAGCGGCGTGAGGGGAGTGGTGCCCTTCATGCCGTCCACCAGGCTGGCGCGATCCCCCAGCTCGTCCGGGTACGAGTTCGACATGTTGCCGTCGGTGCCGTAGAGGCGCACCTGTTGGGTGGTCGCCTCCTCGGGCTGGTCATCCCCGCAGGCGCTGGTGGCGAGCAGGAGCGCTGCGCAGGCGACCAGAGCGGCCGTCCGCGAGCCGCGTGACATGTGCATCGTCGTCCTTCCTCGGGCGAAGGTCCGCTGCGCAGACTAGCGTGCCGCGCCGGTCAACGGGACCATGGAGGCCCGGCTATCCGCAGGTCGCCTCCGATATGCACGGAGAGTAATCATAGGTCGCTTCTTGACGGGCACCCCTACTGTGCGGTGGGTGACCGACTCGCCACAGCAGACGAACGACGACGCCGCCGCCATCCTGCGCTCGGCGCTCGATGGGGACTCCGAGGCCGTGGCGGGGACCTTCGGCGACGTGGTCCATCGGGACGGCCTCTCCGGGGTGTACGACGTGGCGTGGAGCCTGGCCGCGACGATGGTCGGCGATCCGGTGCCGCCGGGCGCCTGCGCCCTCGACTTCCCCGGCATCGACCAGGCCCGGTACGACGCCCGGTGGGTGGCCCGCTTCGTCAGCGCGTACGCCAACTCGGACCTCGACACCGCCCAGGCGCTGTTCGGTGCGGCGGCGGAGGACGGCCTGTTGCCGGAGTGCCTGCTCACCCTCGCCGGTTCGACCGTGGCCACGCTGCGGCACCGGGCCAGCTGAGTGCCGCCCCGGTGTGCCCCACACAGCTTGCCGGTGGCCGGCACCGACGGTGAGTCGGATCACGCCCGGCGGTCGGCCAGCGTGGTGGCGAAGCGGGACAACAGCTCGTGCCAGCCGGCGGTCAACGCCTCGCGGTAGCCTTCCGCCGCCTCGCCATGCCGGTCGAAGTGCCGGTGCGTGACCTCGATGAGGGTGGCATCCCCTTCGGGAGTGAAGAGCACCTCGACCTCGCTGGCCCGCGCGGGGTCGGGCACCGGCGCGCGGTCCGCGCCGATCTGCCAGGTGAAGACGAGCCGGCGGGGCGGGTCCCAGGTGAGTACCCGACCCCAGTCGTTGCGGAATCCGTAGGGGCCGATCTCGTAGAGCATCCCACCGGCCCGGGGCTCCATCCCCAGCTCGGCGAGCACGCCCGGCCCGGACCAGGTGTATTCCGTCACCCACCAGTCGGCGAGGTTGCCGGTGAACACCTCGTACGCCCGGTCGGCGGAGCTGGGAACCAGCAGGGTGCTGCGGAGCGCGAACCGGTCATGGTCCTGCCTGATGTCGGTCGCATCGGCCATCCCGTGTCCCATAGGCCCGGACCATACCGGCTCATGCCCGGATGCGCAGCTGAGCCGATGCCCGTCCAATCGGCAAAAAGAGCTAGCGCCGACCGGCGTTTCCGCTGGTCGGCGCTGCTATAGCCCGGCGAAAGGCTAGGTGGCCAGGGGCGGGGTCGAACCGCCGACCTTCCGATTTTCAGTCGGACGCTCGTACCAACTGAGCTACCTGGCCGTGGTGCTCGGCTCATGCTACCCGGCGGGCGGGATCACCGCCGCACCGGTCACATTCCCCGATACGCGGAACGCCGCGCATGGTGCGCGGCGTCAGCGCTTGCGGTCCTGACGGGACTTGAACCCGCGACCTCCGCCTTGACAGGGCGGCGAGCACTCCAACTGCTCCACAGGACCTAGCTCTTGTTGCATCCGGCCGAAGCCGGACCGTGCCCCCAACGGGATTCGAACCCGTGCTACCGCCTTGAAAGGGCGGCGTCCTGGGCCGCTAGACGATGAGGGCGGCCCCGCCATCATTGCACACTCGCAACGTTGTGCGGACTTGCTCCCATCCGGCCCCGCCGGAGGCTTGGAAAGCATACGTGACGTCTAACCGGACGACCAAACCGGTATGGCCGCAGCCACAACTGCTCGAAAAACCGCAGCTCAGAAGGGGGGTCAGCGGAGGGCCGCCACGCCGTGGTCGCGCTTGAGGGCGGCGATCAGCCGGGGACAGGCGGCGAGCGTGGCGGCCCGGTCGCCGCCGCCGTCGTGCAGCAGCACGACCCCGCCGGGCTTGGCGGAGCGCTTCACCCGCTTCTCGATCGTGGCGGCGGTCGGCTTGGCCCAGTCCTTCGGGTCGACCGTCCAGTGCAGCGACCGCATGCCGAGCTTCCGGGCGACCTTCACCACCTCCGCGGTCCACCGGCCGCCGGGCTGCCGGTAGAACGGCACCTCCGCGTCAGGCACCGCCCGCCGGATCTCCTTGTTCGTGCGAACCAGATCGGCGCGGATCTCGGCGATCGGCCGCCGGGCCAGGTCGAGGTCGTGGTTCCAGCTGTGGTTGCAGAGCTGGTGCCCCTCCCGGACGATCCGGCGGACCAGTTCGGGGTGCTTGCGGACCTGGACACCCACCACGCAGAAGGTGGCGGTGACATCGGCCTTCTTCAGCCGGTCCAGCACCTTGGGGGTCCACGCCGGGTCCGGACCGTCGTCGAAGGTGAGGGCCACCTCCGGTGCCCCGGAGGTACGGACCAGACCGGCCGGCAGCTTGGCCGGCAGCGCCCGCAGTGGCGGCTTTGGTGGTTTGCTGCGGGCCGGGGTCGGCGCGGCTGCGGATGGCAGGGCGGCTGAGGGTGGCGGGCTCGACGGGCTGCCGGCTTCGGGCGAGCTTCCGCCGCCGCAGCCGGTCACCAGCAGGACGACCAGACCGGTGACGCAGGCGAGCAGAGCACGATGACGCATCGTTCGCTCCCGAGGGGGATCGGGGTACGCGGACCCCCGACGCTAGTTCACCCGATTTCGGGGCATCGACGGCGGGTCAACCGGCCAGCGCCCTCCGTACCCCACCGGTTCGAGCGCCCTCCGTACTCCGCCGGTTCGAGCGCCCTCCGTACTCCGCCGGTTCGAGCGCCCTCGGGTACCCCGCCGGTTCGAGCGCCCTCCGTACTCCGCCGGTTCAGGAGACGGCGGCGCGGTCCAGCGAGTCGCGGATGGCGACGGCGAGCGAGAGCGCCTCGGCCAGGTCGACCGGGCGGACCACCCCGGCGGGCAGGGAGTCGGCCTGCCATCCGGGCCCACCGGCGAGCACCAGGAGCGGGCGGCGCGGTGCGGTGAGCAGGGCGGTGAGCTGGCTCGCGTCGGCGGTGAGCCGGAGGTGCGACCAGACCACCACGGCGGCCGGTCCGGTCCGGTCGATCGCGTCCAGCAGGGCGCTCACCGGCACCCGGGCACCGAGCATCCGATGGCTGACGCCGGCCTCGGCGAGGGCGGCGGCCAACGCCTCCAGCGGCAGGCTGTGCTGTTCCTCGTCGGCGCAGGAGAGCAGGATGCGGGGCGGCCCAGGGAGTGCCGGACGGGCCGCCACGACGGCCGCGAACGCCGCCGAGACGCACCGGGAGAAGAGGTGCTCGACCTCGATCAGCGCGTCGGTGGCGGCGTGCCGCTCGCCGATGCCGACGAGGATCGGGCGGAGCAGTCGGTCCCAGGTGTGGACGACCCCGTCGGTCGCGATGGCCCGGCTGACCGTTTCGCTGATCGCCACCGCGTCCATCCGCATCGCGGCGCGGGCCAGACCGCGCGCCGCCGGGCCGGCGCGGCCGACCGGGATGGTCGTGCCACCGCCGACGCGGGTGCTACTCGACCTGGCCAGGACGGTTGCGCTGTCGGGCACCGGGCCGGGTGCCCGCCGCGCCCAGCGCGCCGCCTCGGCCGGGCTGACCCCGTCGGCGGTGAGCCGACGCATGATCTCCAGCCGAACCAGGTCGGTGGGGGTGTAGCGCCGATGGTGTCCCGGGACGTGCTGGCTGGGCCCGAGGCCGTACCGCTGGTGCCAGGTACGCAGCGTGGTCACGGCCACGCCCAGTCGGCGGGCGACCGCCCCGGCGCTCAACGCCTCATCGGCCACCCGACCGCTCCGACGAGTCGCCGGCCGGCTGCGAAGGGTGCAGCAGCCGATCCAGCACACCGCCCAGCCAGGGCGCGTACGTGTCGGGGTCGTCGACCACCTCGGCGGCCAGCGTCGCCGGGTCGACCCAGCGCAGCTCGGCGACCTCTGCCGGGTCGGGGCGCAGCGGGCTGTCCGGCCGGAACTCACCCCGCAGCACATGGTCGTACTCCACCTCGACCCGTCCGGTGGCCGGGTCCTCGGCCCGGTAGACGTAGGCCCCGACCTCGGTGAGCGGTACCGGGCCGGCGCCCAACTCCTCCGCCAGCCGCCGGTTGGCGGCCTCGGCCAGGGCCTCACCCGGCTGGGGGTGGCCGCAGCACGAGTTGGCCCAGCGCAGCGGGAAGCGGGTCTTGACCGCAGCACGGCGCTGGAGCAGCACCCGGCCGTCCGGCGCGACCAACAACACCGAGAAGGCGCGATGCAGCCGACCTGGTGGTCGGTGGGCGGCAGCGACGGTGGTCTCGCCGACCGGCCGACCGCCGTCGTCGACCAGCTCGACCAGGTGACCCTCCCGGGACGGTGGCATCAGTGCCGTCCTCCGTTCGCGACTTAGGTGCTCCGCTGTGCTGGGGCTGTCGGTGCTCACGGGCCGTTTCCGGTCACCCGGCCGGCGGCGAGCTTGCCGGAGATGAGCACCATCGGGACGCCGACACCGGGCTGGGTGCCGGAGCCGACGAAGACCACGTTGGGCAATGATCGATGCAGGTTAGACGGTCGGAACGGACCGGTCTGAAAGAGGGTGTGTGCTGCGGCGAACGGAGTGCCGGCGGCCATGCCCTGCTCCGCCCACTCGGCTGGCGTGACCGCCCGGAGCACCTCGACGCCCGCGCCGAAGCCGACGTAGCCGCGTTGCTCCAGGGTGGCGACGAGCTGGTCGGTGTAGCGGGCGGTGAGGTCGCCGCGCCAGTCGAACGGCGCCCGGTCGAGGTTGGGCACCGGGGCGAGCACGTAGTAGGTGTGCCGGCCGGCGGGGGCCACCGCCGGGTCCGTGCGGCTCGGGTTGGTGACCAGCAGGGACGGGTCGCTCATCAGGTCACCGCGCCGGATCACCTCGTCGAACGTGCCCTTCCAGGCTTTCCCGAAGTGGATGTTGTGGTGGGCGATGCGGCGGTATCCCTGGTTCGAGCCGACGTGCAGGACGACGCAGGACGGCGAGTAGGTCAACCGTCGCGGACGCGACGGCGGAAGCAGGTCGCGGTAGGCCACGGGGAGGTCGGGGTTGAGTACCACCACGTCCGCCGGGACGAGTTCGCCATCGGCGGTCAGCACCCCGGTTGCCCGGCCGTTCGCGGTCACCACCTGGGTCACCGTGGTGCCGTAGCGGATCTGCACGCCGTGCTTCTCGGCGGCGCCGGCCAGGCCCCGGGAGACCGCGTGGATGCCGCCGCGCGGGAAGTAGACCCCGGCCACCGAGTCGAGGTACGCGATCACCGCGTAGATGGCCAGCGCGTCGTGCGGTGCGAGCCCGGCGTACATGGCCTGGAAGGAGAAGATCCGCCGGGTACGCGGGTCCCGGAAGAACTGGTCGATCTTGGTCTGGAGTCGCCGGAAGGCGCCACCGGCGAGCAGCCGGAGCAGGTTGGCGGTGAGCAGGTCGGTGGGCGCGTCGAGGTTGCGCTCGATGAAGTCGGCCCGCTCCAGCTGCCACAGCTTCCGGGCGAAGTCCACGAACCGGAGGTAGCCGTCGGCTTCCCGCGGCCCGCAGACCCGGGAGATCTCCGCAGCCATCCGGGTCGTGTCGGTGAGCACGTCGAGGGTGGACCCGTCCGGGTAGTAGGCCCGGTACGCGGGGTCGAGAGGGACCAGGTCCAGCCAGTCGGTCAACTCCTCACCGACCGCACCGAGCGCCTCGGCGATCAGGTCGGGCATGGTGAGCACGGTCGGGCCGGTGTCGAACTCGTAGCCGTCGACGCTGAGCCGACCGGCCCGTCCGCCCGGCACCGGCTCGCGTTCCAGCACGGTCACCTGCCGTCCGCTGCCGGCCAGGTGCAGCGCACAGGCCAGGCCGCCCAGGCCGGCGCCCACGACCACCACTCGGTCCGTACGTCCGTCAACGGTTCGCACCGACGACCACCTCTCTGCGCGTGGGATCCACATCATGCCGACCGGCGGGTGGCGGTGGTGGCGAGGCCGACGAGCGCGGTCCGCGCGGTCTCGTCGACGGCGACGGTGTCGAGCGCTGTCAGGGCCTCCTCGATCCGTTCGTCGATCATCCGTTCGATCCGGTCGACCGCGCCGGTGTCGACCACCACCTCGGCGAGCCGGGCGATCGCCGGCTCGTCGACGCAGCGGCCGGTGCCGTCAAGCGTCCGGCGTTGCGCCGGGGTGGCCAGCTGCCGGGCCAGCATGAGCAGCGTGGTCGGCTTGCCGGTGCGCAGGTCGTCGCCGGCCGGCTTGCCTGTCGTGTCCGGGTCACCATAGACGCCGAGCAGATCGTCGCAGAGTTGGAACGCCTCGCCGACGGCCCGGCCGTAGCGGGTGTACGCGTCGATCAGCATGGTGTCTTCCGTGCCGGCCAGGCTGGCGCCGAAGAGCAGCGGGCGCAGGACCGTGTAGCTGGCGGTCTTGTAGCGGGCCACCCGCAGTGCCCGGTCCACCGACCAGTTGGCCGGCTCGGTCTCGCCGAGGACGTCGAGGTACTGCCCGGCGACGGTCTCCACCCGCATCCGGTCGTAGCCGCGCCGGACCTCGAGCAGCCGGGGCGCGGGCAGCGTGGCGCGGGCCAGCAGTTGGTCGGCCCAGACCATGCAGAGGTCGCCGATCAACACCGCGACCGCCTCGCCGAACCGGTCGGAGTCGCCGTGCCGACCGTCGGCGGCATGCTGGGCGGCCACCGCCACATGCGCGGTGGGGCGGCCCCGCCGGGTGGCGGAGGCGTCCATCACGTCGTCGTGGACAAGCGCGAAGGTGTGCAGCAGCTCCAGCGTGGCCAGGGCCGGAAGCACCGGTTCGAGGGGCTGTTCACCACCGACGGCCCCGCGCCAACCCCAGTAGGCGAACGTCGAGCGAACCCGCTTGCCGCCACCGAGAACGTAGTCGCGTGCCGTGGCGGCGAATTCACCCATAGCTGCGTCGATTTCGCTCAGCGCGTCGACCTCGGCGGTCAGGAATTCGGCAAGCGTCCGGTCGACCGCCGCGACGAGGTCCCGGGTGTAAGCGGCCAGAACAGCCCGAATCGGATCATCCTCATCGATCGGTTGTTCAGGTGCCACGCGAAGCAGGTTACCCGTTGGTCCGTCGTTGGCCATGCGGCTGAGCGTACCCTAAGGTTGCTAGTTGCGTCGATTGATGCGTCGATTCTGGAGGAGGGTGCCATGGACCTCGATCTCGCTGTCGCCTATCGCAGGTGCCGTGAGCTGCACAGGCGTCATGGCCGCACCTACTATCTCGCCACTCGACTGCTGCCCGCATGGAAACGGCGGCATGTGCACGCTTTGTATGGATTCACTCGGTACGCCGATGAGATCGTCGATCAGACCGAAACCCTGCCGCCGGCCGAGCGCGCCGCCCAGCTCGACGACTGGGGCGGGCGGTTCGTCGCCGGGCTGCACGGCGAGCAAGTCGAGGACCCGCTGTTGCCTGCGGTGCTGCACACCATCGCCGTCTTCGACCTGGACCGGGAGGACTTCGCCTCGTTCCTCAAGAGCATGGCGATGGACCTGACCGTGACGTCGTACCGCAGCTACCACCAACTGCTGGACTACATGGAGGGTTCGGCCGCGGTCATCGGCACCATGATGCTGCCCATCCTGGGCAGCTCCGACCCGGCCGCAGCCCGGGAGCCGGCCCGCCAGCTCGGCTTCGCGTTCCAGCTCACCAACTTCATCCGGGACGTGGCCGAGGACCTGGACCGGGGCCGGACGTACCTGCCGGAGGAGGACCTGGCCACCTTCGGGGTCACCCCGGAGGAGCTGGCGGCCTGCCGGGCCGCCGGCCGGTCCACCGAACCGGTGCGCGAGCTGATCCGGTACGAGGTGGGCCGGGCCCAGGCGCACTACGCCGCCGCGGCACCGGGAGTGATCCTGCTCGACGCCGCCTCGCAGGCCTGCATCCGCACCGCGTACGCGCTCTACGGGGGGATCCTCGACGAGGTGGCAGCCCAGGACTACGACGTGTTCGTCCGGCGGGCCACCGTGCCGCAGCGGCGGCGGATTTCCGTGGCCGGCCGGGCCCTGCTCACCCCGACCGGCACACCGGTCACGCTGCCGGGCCCACAAGTCACGCTGCCCGAGTTGCCGGTGCCCTGACGGGGCCACCGGTGCCCTGACGGTCACCGTCGGGGCAGCGGCGGCCAGCCGGCCGTACGGGCACCGGGCATCCGTACGGCGACATGCGGTTCGCGCTCGGCTGGCCGGCGCGGCGGCGGTGCGGAATGCTTGACGCATGGCGCAGCCGGAACTGGTGGACGTGATCGTGCTCGGGCTCGGCGTCGGCGGCGAGGAGGTGGCCGGTCGGCTCGCCGAGGCCGGGCTGACCGTGGTCGGCATCGAGCGGAACCTGGTCGGCGGGGAGTGCCCCTACTGGGGCTGCGTCCCGAGCAAGATGATGATCCGGGCGGCGAACGCGATCGCCGAGGCCCGCCGGGTCGACGGGCTGGCCGGCACCGCGCAGGTGCGCCCAGACTGGGCGCCGGTGGCGAAGCGGATCCGCGAGGAGGCCACCGACAACTGGAACGACCGGGCTGCGGTAGAGCGGTTCACCGGCAAGGGAGGGCGCTTCGTCCGCGGCAGCGGCCGGCTCGACGGGCCGGGCCGGGTCCGCGTCGGCGACCAGGTCTTCCAGGCCCGGCACGGCATCGTGCTCGGCACCGGCACCAAGGCGTCGGTGCCGCCGATCGACGGGCTGGCGGAGACGCCGTACTGGACGAACCGCGCGGCCATCGAGGTCGAGGAACTACCGGAGTCGCTGCTGGTGCTGGGCGGCGGAGCGATCGGGTTGGAGTTGGCCCAGGTGTTCGCCCGCTTCGGCGTACGGGTCACCGTGGTGGAGGCCTCCGACCGGGTGCTCGCCGTCGAGGAGCCGGAGGCGTCCGAGGTGGCCGCCGCCGCGTTGCGGGCCGACGGTGTGCAGATCCGTACCGAGGTCAAGGCGGCCCGGGTCGAACACGGTGCGGCCGGCTTCACGCTGCACGGCGCGGACGGTACGCGGCTCACCGCCGAGCGGTTGCTGGTGGCGACCGGCCGCCGGGCTCACCTGGACGAGTTGGGGCTGGACACGATCGGCGTGGACGCCGACCGGCGGTACCTCCCGGTCGACGACCGGCTGCACGTCACCGACGGGGTCTGGGCGGTCGGCGACGTGACAGGTGAGGGCGCCTTCACCCACGTCGCCATGTACCAGGCGGCCATCGTCGTCGCCGACGTGCTCGACCACGTCCGGCGGTCCGAGGCCGGCGCGGACCCCAGCGGCACGGCCAGCGTGGTGGGCGGCGCGGTCGGCGCGGCCAGTTCGTTGGCGGCGACCGGGTCGAGCGGCTCGGCCGGGTCGGTGCCGCGCGCCGACTACCGGGCACTGCCCCGGGTCACCTTCACCGATCCGGAGATCGGTGCGGTCGGCCTGACCGAACGCCAGGCCCGGGAACGCGGCATCAACGTGCAGGTCGGCGTGACCAAGCTTGCCTCGTCCACCCGGGGCTGGATCCACAAGACCGACGACGGTGGTTTCATCAAGCTGGTCGCCGACGCCGACCAAGGGGTGCTGATCGGTGCCACCTCGGCCGGTCCGGCCGGCGGCGAGGTGCTCTCCGGGCTGGCGGTCGCGGTGCACGCGGCGGTCCCGTTGGCCCAACTCCGGCACATGATCTACGCGTACCCGACCTTCCACCGCGCCATCTCCGAGGCGTTGCGCGACCTCAACTCCAGCACCACCTGAACAACCCCAGACCCCCACCCCCACCTCCGCCCCCACCCCCGCCTCGCCGATCTTGCACTTTTGGTCGCTGATTCGCCCTGTATGTGGCATTTATCCCGACGAAAAGTGCAAGATCGGCGGCGTGGGGTGGGGTGGGGTGGGGGTGGGGTGGGGGATTGCGGCCAGCTGGCCCGAACGGGACGGGGACGACCGGTTTGCGGTGGCGAAAGGCGGGAAGTCGGTAACCGTGCGAGCGTTGTTGACGAAAATCGAGCAAGCTTCCGGCCTGGACCGGTTCGGTGACCGGTTGCAGGGCGTGGTGCAGGGCGTCCTCCGCCCGCAGCGGGTCCGGGACCTGCTGCACGGGGTGTGGCTCGGGCATCCCCTGCACCCGGCGATGGTGCAGGTCCCGGTCGGGTCCTGGGTCAGCGCGGCAGTGCTGGACCTGATGCCCGGCCAGCGCCGGGCGGCCACCACGCTCACCGCGGTCGGCACGCTCAGCGCGTTGCCGGCGGCCGTCGCCGGGCTCAACGACTGGGCGGCGCTGGCCCGGGACCAACGCCGGGTCGGGCTGGTGCACGCCGCGTCGAACACCGTCGCGCTGGCGCTGTACGGCGGCTCGCTGGCCGCGCGGCTGTCCGGTCGACACAACCTCGGGCGTACGCTCGGCTGGCTCGGGCTGAGCGCGGCCGGCGCGGGTGCTTACATCGGTGGGCACCTCGCGTACAAGCAGGGCGCTCAGGTGAACGTGAGCGTCTCCGACCTGCACCTGATCAGCGACGGCTGGCACTCGATCGCCGAGTTGGCCGAGTTGCCGCAGCGCGAACTGGTCACCCGTGCGGTGGACGACGTGTCGCTTATCGTCTACCGGCACGGCGACGACGTCACCGTGATGCTCGAACGGTGCCCGCACCAGAGCGGCCCGCTCGGCGAGGGCGAGGTACGCGAGATCGACGGGCACGCGTGCGTGGTGTGTCCCTGGCACGGCAGCACGTTCCGGCTCAACGGCGGCGAGGTGGTGCACGGGCCGTCCCCGAACGACCAGCAGGTGCTGCCCACCCGGATCGTCGACGGCGTACTGGAAACCCGCCTGCCCTGAGCCCGCCCGGCCGGTGCAGCCGCTCAGTCCCTGCGGTGGCGACCCGCCGGCAACTCCGACGGCGGGGCGACCGGCACCCGGTGTCCGGTCCCGGCGCGTGCCACCGCGACCCGGCGACGCATGCCCAGCACCGCACCGATCTGCGCGCCGATGATGCTTGCCACGGCGAGCACCGCGGAGACGGCCAGTGGCCGGTTGACCCGGTCGGGCTCGCTGGCGCTGGCCGCGCCCACCGTCACCACCGGTGGGTGGCCGCCCTCGCCGCGCGGCGGTGCGTCCTGCGGCGCCGGTGCCACCGGCGTAAGGGAGCCGGTGCCGCCGGGCTGCTCCACCGTGCCGCCCGGCGACGGTTTCACCGTGCCGCCCGGCGACGGTTTCCGCTCCTCGGCCTGCTCGGGTGCGGCCGGCCCGGACGGGGAGGGCGGCGTGGCCCGGACGACCAGGCGGCCGGTGGCGTGGGCCCGCGAGCCCTGGTCCTGTGCCTCGGTCGGGAGCTTGATGAGCTGGCCGGGTCGGATCCGGTCCGGATTCCGCAACTGGTTGAGCGCGGCCAGCCTCCGGTAGTCGTCGAAGTCGTCGAGGTACCGCTCGGCGACCTTGCCGAGGTAGTCCCCCTTGGCCACCCGGTAGACGGAGGCATCCGACGCCGTCGAGAGCCCGTCCCGGGCCGCCGTCACCGCCGGTCCGGCCGCCGTTGCCGGGGCGGCCATCGCGGGCGAGACAGCGGCCGGTGCGGCGGCGGCCGGTGCGACAGCGGCCGGTGCGGCGGCGTACGTGGCGGGCGAGTACGCGTCGGCCGCGTACGCCGTGCTGGCGGCGGTGGCGGCCGGGCTGGTGACCAGGATCAACGCCACCGAACCGACAAGCGCCGCAGCGGCCCGCTGCTGCCGGCTCATTCCGGGCAGCCGGGGCGCCGGTCGGCGCAGGGCCTGCGCACCCACCTCCACAAGCACGGAGAGGGCGAACGTGGCCCAGCCGAACCACCCGGCCAGCGCCAGCGCCCGCAGGAAGAGCTGCCCGTCGTCGCGGCTGGTAAGCGTGGTCCCGACTTCCGCAAGCGTGGGTACGTGGTCGGGTAACGGGTTGCCGGCGAAGGCCAGCAGCGCGATCGGCCCGCCGGCCAGCAGTCCGACAAGCACGATGAGCGCACCGAAGCCGGTAAGCACGCGACCGGTTCGCCGTACCGCGGTGCCACCCGATGCAGCCATGGCTACCTTTCCTTCCCTAGGGTGCCCCGGTCAGCGCCCGTGCGGTCGCCTCGCCGGAAACGGTGACGGTGTGGGAGAAGCCGAAGAGGCCGAGCACGGCCCGCTGGTAGGTGATGGTGACGCGTACCTGGATCAGGGTCTCGCCGTCGACCACCGGAAAGCTGACGTTGTGGCCACTGGCCCCGGCGGCGGAGAGGTACCGCGCCACGGCCCGGCGGGCCTGGGGTTGGTTGATCCGTTTGGGCCCACCCTCGATCGCGGTGGCCCGGTCGATGGCCTGGCCGCCCGTGCGGGCCGCCTCGGCGGCCAGGTTCTCGGCCCGTTGCAGGGTACGGAGCTGACCCGCGCCGTCGAACGCCATGCCGATGATGGCGAGCACCCCGAAGAGGGCGACGGCGAGGAAGACGCTCACCCGCCCGGCCTCGCCCCGGCCGGTGTTCATCCCCGGCTCCGGTAGCGGTCCAGGGGCGAGGTGAACGACGCGGTGATCCGGTTACCGGTCGGCATCTTCGTCAGGGCGGGAAGCTTGATGTCCTGGTAGGAGACCGTGCAGGCGATCTCGACGGTGACCGAGGCGTCCTGCCCGACCTCGCTGCGGAACGCCGCGTCGAAGCTGGTGGATCGGCCGCCGACCGCGCCGCGGAAGGTCACCCGGGGTGCGCCGGTGCAGGAGACCCCCCGCCAGTCGAGCTGCCGACGGGCCGCGTCCCGTGCCTCCTGGCGGGCGGTGGCGGCGTCCCGGGAGATCGATGCGGCCCGGGCGGCATCGTGCGCGGCGGCCTCCAAGGCCTCGCTGGCCACGGCGGTACGCCCGGCGACGCCGGCCAGCACCATCAGCGCGACGAAGGCGGGTGCCAGGACGGCGACCTCGATCGAGACCGAGCCCCGGCTCACGGTGCCGTCCATCGCTCCACCGTCCCGTGTGCGCTCTGCCGGACCGAGAACTTGACCCCGGGTACGACCGAGAGGGACCG
This sequence comes from Micromonospora sp. FIMYZ51, assembly GCF_038246755.1. Classification (NCBI taxonomy): domain Bacteria; kingdom Bacillati; phylum Actinomycetota; class Actinomycetes; order Micromonosporales; family Micromonosporaceae; genus Micromonospora; species Micromonospora sp. FIMYZ51. The sequence goes on from NZ_CP134706.1 coordinate 218,896, forward strand.
GCCGGTGACGGTACAGGTCACGTCGGTGTCGGTGCGTACGCAACTCGGACCCGGCTCCTCCCAGTCGACCAGCCAGTCGCCGGCCTGGTTCAGGAACCTGGTCGCCCGCGCCGCACCGGCACCCTCCGGGGCCTGGTGGAGCCGCTGCGCGTTGACGCCGCTCTGCGCGGCGTTGAGCGCGGTCGAGCGGGCCACGAAGACCGCAGCGACCTGGATCGAGGCGAAGAGCATCAGCAGGATCGCCGGCAGCGCCACCGCCAACTCCACCGGATTGCCACCCCGTTCGGGGTCGCCGGGAAGCCGGCGGTGCCGGATGGCCGTGACCATCCGGCACCGGCCGGTGGGGAGGGCAGCACGCATGGGTCACTTCGGTTCTTGATGCTTCGGGATGTTGTCCATCCAGTCGTTGGCGGCGGCGAGGGCGGCACCGGTCACCGCCATCGCGACGGCCACCAGGCCAAAGATGATCACTGCGGTGGGTACCGGACTGTCGCCGCGATCGCCGCGCAGCTCGGCCAGCCGCGCGCGCAGCGCGACGTGCAGATAGATGAAGACGGACATCGGGGTGCTCCTTTGCTCGGGAGGGGAGGAGAGGGAAGTCAGAGGCGGGCCAGGAACGGATAGATGGCGAAGCCGAGCAGGACGAAGACCAGCAGCGCGCCGGGAATGTCGAGGCGGCTGGTCACCCCCTCGGCCCGGGCCAGGTTGTCGGTGCGGATCTGGTCGCGCAGCGAGTCGGCCCGGCTGCGCAGGGTCTCGTGCACCTGCGCGCCCTCCCGGCCCGAGGAGCGCATGATCGCGCCGACGTCACCCAGCTCCGGGATGCCGATCCGGTCGGCGAGGTCACGCAGCTCGTCCCAGGGCGAGTGCATCTGCATCTGGGCGATGCGCAACGCCTCGGAGATCCGGTCGAAGACCCAGCCCTCGCAGATCGCCGCCGCCCGCTCCAGCGACTGCACCGGACCGTGCGCGGCGGAGAGTTGCAGCGCGACCAGATCCAGGTAGGTGCAGACCGCCTGCCGGAACTCGTCCCGGGCGACCTCGGCGCGGGTGATCACCGACCGGTGCGCGATCAGCGCGCAGAGCAGCGCCAGACCGATACTGCCCAGCACCGGCACGGCCAACGGCAGTGCGACGCCGACGACGAACAGCGTGCTGCTGACCAGGGCCGGTCCGGCCAGCCCGATCAGGGCGGAGAGCAGCAGGGACAGGGCGTACTGCTCGGGGGTGCGGCCGAGCAGGGCCAGTTGCCGGTGTGGCGGGCGCAGCCAGCGGGCCAGCCCGGTGAGCCACTCCAGCCGGCGGTCGGCGGGGTCGATTCGGGCCCCCGCCGGCTGGTGCAGCCGGCGCAACGCCGGACCGAGGGCGGGCGTCGCCGGCACCAGTTCGCGGACCACCAGGAAGATGCCCAGCCCGATCGCGGCACCGCCGGTGACGGCGACGGTCAGCACCCAGTTCACGCCACCACCTCCGCCGGATCGGGGGCCGGCAGGAAGCGGGCCGGCCGGGGCGGCTGGCTCATCGAGCGCACCCAGGCCAGCAGGCCCACGAAGGCGGCACCGAGCACCGCCATCACGATCTGACCGAACGGCGTGCCGTAGGGCTGGACGTACTCGGTGTTCAGCAGCCCGTACGCGATGGTGGCCAGGGTCATCCCGGTGAGGAAGCGGACCGCGAAGCGCGGTTGGGTGCGCTTGGCCTCGACCTCCCGCCGGGTGGCCACCTCGGCCGCCGCGGCCGCCGCGATCGAGCCGAGCACGTCACCGAGCCGCTCGCCCCGGTCGGTCAGGTGCAGGATGAGCGCCGCGACCACCTGGTCGCAGACCGGGTCGCCGATCTCGTCGGCGAAGGCCAGCAGCGCGGACCGGGCCAGCCAGCCGGCCTGGAGCCGGGCGGCGAGTAGCCGTACCTCCTCCTGGATCTCCTCCGGGGCGGTGGGCACCGTGCCGATGATCGCCTGCTGGAGGCCCTGGCCGGTGGCGGAGACGTCCTTGAGCCGGCGGGTCCACTCGCCGACCGCCTCGATCCGGGCGATGGCCCGCTGCTCGGCCCGGCCCACGGAGAAGAGCCACGGCGTGCCGGGCACCGCCACCGCGACCAGCAGGCCGACCACCGGCAGGCCGGTCAGCAGGAAGGCCAACGCCCCGGCGATCAACGCACCGACCAGCAGGCTCTGGTGTGCCCGCTGCTCGCGCAGCGTGGTGCCGGAGCCCCGCCAGAGCCGCTCGATCCCCGGCCCCGCGCCGGGTGCCCGGCCGGGCGGGCGGCTGGTGCCGACGAGCGCGACGACCACCAGCACCAGCCCGGTCACGCAGGCCGCCCCGGAGACCATCGCGATCAGTTCAATGTCGTTGCGCACGGCTCACCGCCGACCGAGTCGGGTCTGCTTGGGCCGGCGCCAGGCCCCCTGGCCGGCCTCGATCCAGCGGCTCAGCAACCGCGCGTCGTAGCCCACCCGCAGCAGTTGGTCCCGGATCCGCTCAGGCAGGTGTCGCGGCACCGCCCGGCCGTCCGGCCCCGGCCCGAACACCTGCGTGGTGGTGATCCGGCTGCCCTCGCTGACGCCGAGTACCTCCTCGACGTGCGAGACGTACCGGTGCTTACGGCCGCCGATCCCGGTCTCGTCCTCGACCGTGACGTAGACGATGAGGTCGAGCGCGTTACCCGCCATCCGGCGGGCCTGGTCGACCGTCATCTCCCGGCCGTGCGCCAACGCCAGCTCGATGATCCGTTCGCTCACCCCACCGGGGGTACGCGCGTGGATCGTGCACATCGAGCCCCGGCTGGTGGTCATCGCCTGGAGCATCGGCACGATCTCCCGGGACCGCACCTCGCCGACGATGATCCGCAGTACGCCCATCCGCAGCGAGACCGGGATCAGGTCGGCGATGCTCACCTCGCCGGCCGGTCGACCGTCCGGCCCGCGTTCGCCGTGCCCCTCCCGGGCCTCGAAGCTCATCACCGCGCGGTGCCGATCGGTGCGTCGGGCCGGCAGCAGCTCGCGACTCTCCTCCAGCAGCACGTACGGCTCGTCCGGCGGGATCTCGCTCATCAAGGCCCGGATCACCGTGGTCTTACCGGCCCCGGCCAGCCCGGCGACCATGATGTTCAGCCCGGCCCGCAGCGAGGCGCGGAGGAAGTCGCGCAGCAGCGGGTCGATCATCTCGTCCAGGTCGCCACGGGCGCCGGCCAGGTCATCCAGGGTCACGTCGAGGGTGTTGTGTTTCCGGATCACCGCGTACGGGCGGTGGCTGACCAGGAACACCGCCGCGAGCCGGCTGCCGTCCGGCAGTTGCAGGTCGAGCGTGGGCTTCGAGGTGGAGAGCGAGCGCTCGGTCGCACCGGAGCGGCGGGCCGCCGCCTGAAGGATCTCGACCAGTTCCTCGTCGCTGTCGCTGATCGGCTCGGCCCACTCCACGCCGCCGCCGTGCCGGGTGATGCGTACCTGGTCACAGCCGAGGATGTGCACCTCCTCGATGGTGTCGTCGACGAGCAGGGTCTGTAGCCGGCCGAGCCCGGCCAGCTCGGCGGTGACCTGGTCGAGCAGCAGTCGCTCCTCGCCGGCGGGCATCGGGGTGCCGGCGCGACGCACCGAGTTGGCGTACTCGGCGACCAGTTCCACCGCGAGCCGGGCCCGCTCGGTGTCCTCCTCGTCGATGCTGAACTCCCGGCCGCGCTGCCACCGGGTGAGCCGCTCGCTGAGTTCCCGCCGCAGTTCACGGACCACCTGGAAGTCGGCCCGGGGTCGGGGCGGCGCCTCGGGCGGTGCCGTCACCACGGGTACCGGGACCGGGTGCTGCGTCCGGCCGTTGGCCGGGGGCAGCGGTGGGGCGATGGAGGTGGCGCCCGGCGGCTGTCGCCGGGGATCCGAGGAGACCGGCTCAAACCGCATCCGGCACCCCCTGGGTGACCGGCCACGCCAACCGCGCCCGCCGCCGCTCCAGCAGGGCACCGACCGGCACCTCCAACCCCCGGGCCGCGCGCAGCAACGGCCGTCCGGACCGGACGGTGCCGCCGAGGCTCAACACCTCGGCGGTACGCGGGTCGTGCGGCAGCCGGGCGATCACCGGCACCCCGAGGGCCTTGCTGATCTCGCCCTTGCCGTGACCGCCGCCGACCAGCAGCAGCCGCAGCGTGCCCGGCTGCACCCGGTGCTCGGCGAAGTCCCGCACGATGGTGCGGATCGTGGCGCGGGCGGCGGACAGGTCGGGCAACTGGGCCCGGGCCACCAGCAGCACCACCGACGCGGCGCGCAGCAGCGGCCACGGCGGACCGACCACCGGCAACCGGCCACAGTCGACAAGCACGTCGTACGGCGGGTCGCCCTCCTCCAGCCCGACGAAGAAGTCGGCGAAGCGCTGCCAGAGCGGGACGACGCTGCCGGCCTGCGCCGGATCGACGACCCCGGGCAGCAGCAGCCGGTCGCGGTGTGGCGCGTCCAGGTCGACCAGCTGCGACCAGAAGGTCGTCTCCAGGCTGCCGTCGCGCAGCTCGCCGACGGCCAGTTCGCCGATGCCGCGCGGGCCGTCCAGCGCACCACCGAGGTAGCCGGCGAGCACCGAGCCGCCGGACGGGTCGCACTCGGCGAGAACCAACCGCCGGTGCCAGCTCAACGTGCAGGCCAGCGCGGTGGTGGTGACCCCGGGCGAGCCCTTGGCCGAGACCAGCGCGACGATCGCCATGGTCAGGCTGCCTTGGTCAGCACGAGTGCGATCCGGTCCTGCGCGGCAAGCGCCACCACGGCCGGTACGTCCCGTACCGCCAGGGCCAGGTAGACCACCACCTCGTCGCGGCCGTCGGTGCTGACCGAGTCGATGACGGTCGCACTGAACCGGGTGGCGCCGGCGGACGAGCCGCTGCCGCCGCGCTCCTCGCTCGGGGTGCTGACCAGCAGCACCTCGTCGCCGGGGCGCAGTCTTGGTGCGGGCACCTGGGCGGCCCGCAGGCCGAGCGCGAGTTGCTGCTGACCGGGGCCGAGCAGCGGTTCGTCGGTGAGCTGCGCCATGGTCAGCAACGTTCCCGGGGTGAGCGAGACGGCGGCGCGCAGGCCGACCACGTCGCCGAGTTGCCCGGCCGGCACCGGTGCGAGCCCCTGCCCGCCGGCCACCTGGACGGAGACCAGGTCGTCGGCGCTGAGTACGCCGCCGACCTCGACCGCCCGGGCCACCGCCAGGTAGCTGCCGGTGGCCTGGACGGAGGTGACCGCGAACGCCGAGCCGAGCCCGCCGAGGGCGATCAGCAGCACGGCCAGGCCGAGCAGCCCAGGCCGCACCCGACGCTGCCGGACCACCCGGGGTGGCGCGACCGGCGCGTCCACCGGAGGGGGGCCGTTACGGGTCGCCACGCTCATCGGGTCACCACCTGAAGCTCGTTGATCTGAATCTCGACCGGGCCGCTGGTGCGGGTGACGTCCGGAATCTGGCCCTGTACGCCGCTGCTGCTGCTCCACTCGACGGTCCAGTACGTGGTGGCCTGGACCCGGTACGTGCCGGCCTGCGGGTAGCCGTTGTCGTAGCCGCAGTCCGGGGAGGGGCGGCCGGCGTGCTGGCCGGTGGCGTCGTACGGGGTACCCGGGCCGTCGCAGCTGACCTCGTCGCCGTTGCCCATGTCCCAGATCACCTGTTCGACCTTGGCTTCGATGGTGACGGTCAGGCCCCGGTCCGAGGCGGAGGCGCTCAGTGGGCCGAACTGGCTGGCCCCTGGTTCGGCCCACATCCAGACCGGCAGGCCGACCAGACCGGGGCCGATCCGCTTGCGGGGTGCGACCGATGCCCGGGGCGCGAGCAGGGTGATCGAGGCGAACGCCCGCCGGGCCAACTCCTCCGGGTCCGGCGGAGCGCCGAAGCCGGGCGGCGGCTCCTCCAGCAACACGAGTTGCTCGTCGCCGATCCCGTTGCCGTAACAGGTCTTCGTGTAGTACTGCCAACCCTCGGGGGGCTCCTGCGGCGGCGAGTCGGCGATCTTGTAGTAGCAGCCGTCGTTGCTGTTGAACCAGCCCAGCAACTCGTCGTAGCAGGGGACGGTCTGGCCCTGCCGCTGACAACCGCCGCCGCCTCCGCCGCCGTTACCGCCACCACCGTTGTCACCGCCGCCGTTGTTGCCGCCGCCGGGCGTGCCCGGGTCGTCGTCCCAGACGTCGCAGTTTGGTTGCGCGGGCGCACAACCGCCGCCGGGGCCGGCTGCGGTCGCCGGCACCCCCGGCCCGACCGACAGCAGCAGCGCCAGAGCACCGCCGAGCAGGGCCGGCCGCCGCCAGCCACCCGCGCCACGACGGCGACCTGCGACGTCGCGGATGTCGGTGTGCCCGCCGGCCCGCGCCCTGGCCCGGGTCAGCACGGCTGGTCCTGGTGAGCCGCGCCGGCGCTGATCCGCCAGCGGCCGTCGGGGTGGCGGGTGGCGGTCGCGGTGGCCAGGTGCCGGGTGCCGCGGGTGCCGGGGACCGTCTTGCGATTCTGGACGTAGACCATCCGGTAGCCGGTCGCGTCCAGGCAGTCCTGGATCTCCACGGTAGGGGGCCGCGCGTCCAGGTCCACCGAGACCACCGTGGGATCGGAGCGCAGCGTGCCGGCGCTTACCGCGCCGTGCTCGCGGGCCTGACGCAGGCTGAACCGGACCCGGGTCAGCAGCGGGTCGGCGAGGAACTCGCCGAGTTCCGGGTGCATCGGATCGCTCTGCCGGCTCGCCGTGCGGGACGCCGCCAGGTATCCGGCGTAGGCCGTCAACGCCGCCTCTTCCGCCGCGCGCTCGTCGGCGGCCCGCTCGGTGCCGGCGGGCTTGTTTCGGTCGGCACCGGTGCCGGTGGTGACCTGCGGGGGGCCGCCGCAGGCGGTGGTGGTGCCGACCGCGGCCACCGCGACCAGGCCAGCCGTCCAGCGGCTCAGCTGCCGTGCTCGCACCGTCGTGCCTCCTCGGTGCCGGCCCGGCGACCGCCGTCGCCGGCGTCTGTGTGCATGCGGCAGCGTCGCAGGAAGGGCCGCTAGAGGTCCTGTCCAATGGGCAGCCGCATTTACCCTTGCGGATCTCCTAAAAAGTGCTTTGTCCTGGGTGGTCGTGGCCGATGGACGTGGGGTTGCATCACATCCAAGGGGCGAGCATAGGCTGATGCCGGCCGATGCAACAGAGGCAATTCATGTGAACACTGTGAGTTACGAACGGTGGTGGTTCGGGATGGTTACCCCCAGGTTGCCGGGACCGCTGTGCACCGGCCGGGCGTCGGGCCGGTGTGGCCGGCGGCCCGGATCGGCCGCCCGATGGACGGGTCGCCGACGGGTCGGTCGGGATGGGAGGGGAAATGGCATCTCGCCCGATCCGTCCCCCCGAATCGACTGGCTAATGTGGCGTCAATTTCCTTCGATGGGAATTGCATCTTGCCGTCCGACCCGTTTCGGCCCGACCCGGTCCGCTCCCGTCCGACCCGGGTCGGGACGTTCGGGGCGCCGCCCGAACCGAGCGGGCAAACTACGTTGCGTGGTCGCCGTCGTCGGGTCTGCGGCGTGAGCCGGCCGCCGGCCACCGCCGAGCCCGGCCACCAGAGCCCGCCCGCCGGCCCGCCACCGGAACGCACCCGACCTCGGCCGCTCGCCGTCCTGGCGTTCACCCCATTGCTGCGGTACGCCGTCGCCCGGCACGCCGTACCGCCGGGAACCGCGCGCCGGACCGGCTGTGCCGCCTGCGGCACCCCGATCAGCCTGAGCCGCCCGTGGCCGGCGCTCGGCCCCCGGGCGAGGTGCGGTGGGTGCGCTGCCCGAGTCGGTGCCCCGCCGGCCACCGTCGAGCTGGCCATCGCCGCTGCCGTCGTGGTGCTGCTGCTGGCCCGACCGCCCGCCGGGGAACTGGTCGCCGCAGCCTGGTGGCTGGCCTTCGCGGTGCCGCTGATCTTCGTGGACTTCGCGGTGCACCGGCTGCCCGACCGGCTCACCCTGCCGGCCGCCGCCGGCACCTGGCTGCTGCTCGGGCTGGCCGCGCTGGCCGGTGCCGGCGCGACACCGTGGCTGCGCGCCACCGCCGCCGCGCTCGGCCTGGCGCTCTTCTTCGCCACCACCACGCTGCTGCTCGGCGCGCGGGGCTTCGGCATCGGCGACGCAAAGCTCGCCCTCGGCGCGGGCGCGCTGCTCGGCTGGTACGGCTGGACCCTTCCGCTGCTCGGGCTGCTGCTCGCGCTGACGCTCTCCGGCCTGGTGGCCCTGGGGCTGCTGGTCACCCGCCGAGCCGCCTGGTCCAGCCACCTGCCGTTCGGGCCGTACCTGGTGCTCGGCACCCTCGGCGCACTCCTGCTGGTCTGGTGAGCTGCCGAGGTTGCCGGGGTGAGCCGTCACTGCGCCGGGTGTGCCGGGTCGGCCGGCGGGGAAATGAGTCTCCGGTGGGCTGGTGGAATCCCTGGAGGCGCTGTGCACGGTACCCCCGATCGACCGTTACCGGATGAGCGCTGGCGGATCCGGCGTACGGCCGACGACCTGGACCGGCTCGGTGAGACCGAGTCGATCTTCGCGTTGAGCAACGGCTGGCTGGGCTGGCGCGGCACCCTCGACGAGGGGCGGCCGTACGGCATGCCGGGCAGCTACCTCAACGGGTTCCACGAACGGCGGGAACTGAACCACCCCGAGGAGGGGTACGCCTTTCCGCAGTTCAGCGACACCGTGATCAGTCCGCCGAACGCCACGCTCATCCGAGCGTGGATCGGCGACGAGCCGCTGGACCTGCGGACCGGGACGCTGCGCAGCCACGAGCAGGTGCTCGACCTGCGGGCCGGCGTGCTCGAACGGTGCACCGAATGGGTCTCGCCGGCCGGGCACGGGGTGCGGATACGCAGTACCCGCCTGGTGTCGCTGCCCCGTCGCCGGGTGGCCGCCGTCGACTGGACGGTGGAGCCCCTGGACGGGCCGGTCGAGCTGCGAATCTGCGCCGACCTGCTGGCCAACGAACGGATCCCGGAACGCGACGACCCCCGGGCCGCCTCGGTGATCAACGAACCGCTGGCCGCCGAGCGGCACCACGCCGACGGCCTCGACGGGGTGCTGGTGCACCGCACCGAACACAGCGCACAGCGGGTCGCCGTCGCGGTCGCCCACCGGCCCTCGGCCCCGGATCACTTCGCCACCACCGTCGACGCCACGCCGGACCGGATCCGGCTCACCCTCACCGGTGAGCTCGGGGCGGGCGAGCAGGCCCGGCTCACCAAGTTCGCCGCGTACGAGTGGACGCCTGTCGACGCGGTCTGCCCGGCCGACCTGGCCGACGAGGTCCTGGCCGAGGCCCAGGCTGCCCGATCGGACGGCTTCACCGCTCTGCTCGCCGCGCAGCGCGCCGCCCTGGACGTCGCCTGGCACACCGCCGACGTGCTGCTCGACGGCGACGAGGAGTTGCAGCGCGCCACCCGGTTCGCGCTGTTCCACCTGATCCAGGCGGGCCGGTCGGACGGTGACCGGACCATCCCCGCCAAGGGGCTGACCGGCAACGGCTACGACGGGCACGTGCTCTGGGACACCGAGGGGTACGTGTTGCCGGTGCTGACGTACCTCGCTCCCGACGTGGCCCGGTCGGCGTTGGCCTGGCGGCACGCCCACCTGGCACAGGCGATCGAACGGGCGGCGGAGCTGCGGCTGGCCGGGGCGACCTTCCCGTGGCGGACCATCGGTGGCGAGGAGTGCTCCGGCTACTGGCCGGCGAGCACCGCCGGCCTGCACGTCAACGCCGACATCGCCGACGCGGTGCTGCGCTACGTCACGGCCACCGGCGACGACGACTTCCTCGCCGGACCCGGACTCGACCTGCTGGTGCAGACCGCCCGACTGTGGCACCGCTTCGGGCACTTCACCGACGACGGCACCTTCCACATCTTCGGCGTCACCGGCCCCGACGAGTACGCGGCACTTGTCGACGACAACCTCTTCACCAACCTGATGGCCCGGCGGAACCTCTACGGCGCGGCCGACGCCGTGCAGCGGTACCCGGAAGCGGCGGCTCGGCTGGATGTCGACCCCGCCGAGGTGGCGGGCTGGCGGGCCGCGGCGGACGCGATGGCCAAGCCGTACGACCCGAAGCGCGAGGTGCACCAGCAGGCCGCCGGCTTCACCGACCAGCCGGAGTGGGACTTTGCGAACACCGGCGAAGACGAGTACCCGCTGCTGCTGCACTTCCCCTATCTGGAGCTGTACCGCCACCAGGTGGTCAAGCAGGCGGACCTGGTGTTGGCCATGCTGCGCTGCCCGAACGAGTTCACCGAGGCGGAGAAGGCGGCCAACTTCGCCTACTACGAGGCGCGTACCGTCCGGGACTCCTCGCTGTCGGCCGGGCCGCAGGCGGTGCTCGCCGCCGAGCTGGGCCACCTCGACCTGGCGTACGACCTGTTCGTCGAGACGGTGATGCAGGATCTGGCGGATCTCGGCGACAAGACCGGCGACGGGCTGCACCTGGCCGCGCTGGCCGGGGCGTGGCTGGCGCTGGTGCAGGGCTTCGGCGGACTGCGGGACGACCGGGAGCTGCTGTCGTTCGACCCCCGGCTGCCCGACCGGATCGACCGGCTGGCGTTCAGCCTCTGCTGGCACGGCCAGCGCCTACTTGTCACCCTGACCGCCGACGAGGCCCGCTACGAGCTGCCCGACGCCGATCCCGGCACCGCCATCGACCTGTGGCACCACGGTGAGCGGGTGCGGGTGGCGGGCGGGGCACCGGTATCTCGGCCGATGCCTCCGGTGCCCGACTGGGGCCCTGCCCCCTGCGCGCCGAGGACTTAAGGAAGGGCCCCTTGTTAACGCCTGCGGTAGAGGAAGGGCCCCCTATTAACAGTTCGGCTCCGGTCGACAGTGCGGCTCCCGGCGACGGTCCCGGCTAGGGTGCCCGGGTGCCTGCCGAACTGGAACGGCTCGCCGCCGAGCATGCCGACGCCTTGCTCGCGTTCGAGCTGGAGAACCGCGAGTGGTTCGCGCGTGCGGTGCCGGACCGGGGCGACGACTACTTCGCCCGGTTCGCCGACCGGCACGGTGCGCTCCTCGCCGAGCAGGCCACCGGCCGCTGTCACTTCCACCTCCTGGTCGAGGGCGCGGTGGTGCTGGGGCGGTTCAACCTGGTCGACGTCGCCGACGGCGAGGCCGAGTTGGGCTACCGGGTGGCGCGGCGGGTCGCCGGGCGTGGGGTGGCCACCGACGGCGTACGCCGCGTCGCCGCGCTCGCCCGGCAGGAGTACGGGCTGCGCCGACTGACCGCCCGCACCACGCTTGACAATCCAGCCTCGCTTGCGGTGCTCCGGCGTACCGGATTCGTCCCGGTCGGCGCGGCCACGGTCGACGGGCGTCCCGGGCTGCGGCACGTGCTCGCGCTGGTCGCCGAGGATTGACGCACCGCAGTCACGCGGTGGTGGCCGGGTGGACCGGGGGAACGGCCACCGGCGGCAGCGCCTGCTGCCGTACGCCCCGGATGATCAGGTAACCGAGGATCCAGAACTCGCCAACGGTGGCGGGGACCACGAGGAGATCCGCGACGGCTTCCGCGCCGGGGGCGAGGTACGCGACGAAGGTGTGGAGCAGGTAGCCGGTGCCACCGACCACGAGGATCCAGCCGAGGATTCGGGGCAGCCATCCCGACCGGAGTACGCACCAGCCCATCGGCACGAGCCAGAGCCCGAAGAAGAGTCCACCGACGGTCCAGAGATTGCCGCTGACCAGGTACAGCAGCTGGACGGTGTCGGCGGCGTCACCGACCGGCGTGCTCGCCACCTCGGTCGCGGTGGCGAGCAGTGCGGCGCTGCCCAGGATCGCGATGGCGTTGACCATGCCGAAGGCCGCGATGCTGCCGGCGGCGGTGCCGTCGACGGTACGGAACAGCCGGTAGAACCCGACGGCGGTGCCCGCCTGCGTCAGTACGACGAGCAGTTCGAGGGCGATCGCGATGCGGGCCAGGGACTCGTGTTCGACGAGGTTGGCGAGGGTCGCTTCGGCGTTGCCGGCGACGAAGAGCTGTGGCCGGGTGATCAGGAAGCCGAGCGCGCCGCTGATGGCGAGGCTGAGGTAGCACAACCCGGTCACCCGGGCGGTACGGGTCAGGGGGTGCATGGTGGGCTCCTCGGGTTGCGGGTCGGCGCCGGCCGGCTCCGCCGCGACGACGGAGCCTTACGTTGTAAGGCAACCATACGACGTAAGGTAAAGGGAAGAGGGGGAGGTCGATGGGGGCGAGAAAACCTCGGGAGCCGCTGAGTCGCGAGCGCGCCCTGGCGGCGGCGATCGCGCTTGTGGACGCGGAGGGGTTGCCGGCGCTGACGATGCGCCGGCTCGCCGCCGGACTCGGCGTCGAGGCGATGTCGCTCTACTACCACCTGCCTGGCAAGGAGGGCCTGCTCGACGGCCTGATCGAGGCCGTCATCAGCGAGATCGAGGTGGCCGCCGCCCAGGCCGACGCGACGGCGGCCGGCAGCGACTGGCGTACCCGATTGCGGGGCCGCTTCCTCGCCGCACGAGCGGTGATGCTGCGGCATCCGTGGGCGCCTGCCCTGCTCAGTGCCCGTCCGAACATCCCCGCCGGGGTCTACACCTACTACGACCGGATCATCGCCACGCTGCTCGACGGCGGGTTCTCCTACCGCATCGCCCACCGGGCGGTGCACGCCTTCGGCAGCCTCGCGCTCGGCTTCGCCCAGGAGGTCTTCCGCCCGGCGGCGGCGGGTGGCGCGACCGACGTGGCGGTCGCCGAGGCGGAGTTGGCCGCGATGGCCGAGGCGCTGCCGCACCTGACCGCCATGGTCGCCGCCGAAGCCCACGACGCGGCGGACCCCACGCTCGGCTGGTGCGACAGTCAGGTCGAGTTCGAGTTCACTCTCGACCTGCTCTTCGACGGCCTGGAACGGGCTCGTGATTGACGCCGCCGAATTAACTTCGCCGGCCTGTCAAGGGCATCGTCTTGAGATTGGCGAAAACCCGGGACGCGGGCGAGGGGTCCGGCGGCATTGGCATTCGGCTAACCTGTTCCGGTGTCGACCGCGATCGTTTTCGAGACCCATTCCTGGAGCGAGGACAATGAGCGCGGCGTCGCGACCGGCTGGTCGCCCGGCCGATTGGCGGAGCGGGGAAGGGAGTTGGCGGCGCAGCTCGGCGAGCGTCGTCGTGGCGACGGCATCGCTGCCGTCTTCACCTCCGACCTGCGCCGCTCGGTGGAGACGGCGGAACTCGCCTTCGCCGGCACCGGGATTCCCATCTTGCACGATTGGCGGCTGCGGGAGTGCGACTACGGTGCCCTGACCGGTATCCCCGCCATCGAGTTGCACCGGGGTCGGAAAGGCTATCTCGACAAGCCTTATCCCGGTGGCGAGAGCTGGCGGCAGGCCGTACACCGGGCCGCCCGTTTCCTCGCCGACCTGCCGACCCGATGGGACGGTTGCCGGGTCCTGGTCATCGGTCATGTGGCCACCCGCTGGGCGATGGACCATTTCCTCGACGGCGTACCGATCGAGGAACTCATGGCCGCTGACTTCGGTTGGCGCGAGGGGTGGGAATACCACCTCACGGCACTGCCGGAAGCGCGGACCGCAGCGCCATGACGCAGGCGTTCACCGCGGGATGGTCGCCCGCGCCGCGCCGATAGGCGATCCGGGTACGGCGGCGAATGCCCAGCGGTGCGAGGCGGACCCCGACGGGCGGCTGCTCGACGGCGAGCCGGGGCACCAACCCGACGCCCTGACCGGCGGCGACCAGGGCGAGCATCGCGGTGAAGTCGTCCGCGTGGTGGCGCACGGTCGGGCGGAATCCGGCCAGTTCACAGGCGTGCAGGGCGAGCGAGTGGCAGAGCGTGCCCTGACTGCCCACGATCCAGTCCGCGTCGCGTACCGACCGCAGCGGGTCGCCCTGCGGTTCGTCCGTGGCGGGCAGCGCGAGGAAGACCGTCTCGTCCAGCAGCGGCGTCGAGTCCAGCGCCGGGTCCGGCTCCACCGGCACGATGTCGTAATCGTGCACCAGAGCCACATCGAGGCGGCGTTCGCGCAGCGCCGCCGGCACGTGGACCGGGTCCAACTCGGTGACCATCAGGTCCAGCGCGGGGTGGTCACGGGCCAGCGTGACCAGGGCGGGCAGCAGCACGGTACGCACGGCACTTGGGTACGCGCCGATGCGTACCGTGCCGGAGAGCCCGCCCCGCGCGGCGGCCAGCGTGGCGTCGGCCGCTTCCAGGGCGGCGAGCACCACCTCGGTGTGCCGGACCAGCGCCTCCCCGGTGGGGGTGAGGGTGAGCCGCCGTCCGGCGCGTTCCAACAGCGCGACGCCCGCCTCCCGTTGCAGCGCGGCGAGCTGCTGGGACACGGCGGACGGCGTGTAGGTGTGCGCGTCGGCGACGGCGGCGATGGTGCCGAGGCGGGCCAGATCCCGCAGCAACCGCAGGCGGCGGACGTCAAGCATCAGCTCAGCTTACGTATTCGTTGAGCAACCTGAACTGGTTCTTCACGGCCGGTCGCCGCAGGCTGAGGGCATGACACCGACCGGCCTGTACGTGCCCCTGATCACGCCCTTCGACGAGCGCGGTGCCCTCGCCCTCGACGCGCTGACCGGGTTGGCCCACGAACTCCTCGCCGCCGGGGCCGCCGGACTGGTTGCCCTGGGCACCACCGGCGAACCGCACGCGCTCACCGACGCCGAACGGCGCGGTGTGGTCGACGTGGCCGCCGCAGCGTGCCGCGAGCACCAGGCGGGCCTGCTGGTCGGCGCGCACACCGAGGAGGAACTGCGTGCCCTCGCCGGATGGCCCGAGGTCACCGCGGCACTCTGCCTGGTGCCGCCGTTCCTGCGGCCCGGCGCGGAGGCGGTGCTGGCACACTACGCCCGGCTGACCGAGGCGTCCCCGGTGCCGCTGGTCGCCTACCACGTGCCGTACCGCACCGGGCAGCAGCTTCCCGCCGAGATGCTGCGCCGGCTGGCCGGGCTGCCCGGCCTGGTCGGGATCAAGCACGCGGTCGGTGGCATCGACGCGGACACCGTCGCGCTCCTCGCCGACGTACCGCCCGGCTTCGCGGTGCTCGGCGGCGAGGACGCGTACGTCTCGGCGCTGCTGGCGCTCGGCGCGACCGGCGGCATCCTCGCCTCCGCGCACGTCGCCACGGCCGACTACGCCGCGCTGGTGGCGGCCTGGCGGGTCGGGGACGTGGCCCGCGCCCGGCCGCTCGGCCATCGGCTCGCCACCCTGTCCGCCGCGCTCTTCGCCGAGCCCAACCCGGCCATCATCAAGGCGGTGCTGCACGCCCAGGGACGCATCCCGACGCCGTACGTCCGCCCACCGCTGCTGCCCGCCACGCCGGCCGGTACGGCACGGGCCCTGGCCTGCCTGGACGAGCTGGCCACGGCACGGTTGACGACGGCCTGACCGTCGTGCCAGCCGGCCCCACCGGCGCAAGGGGTGGCCCTGGCCGCGAAGCTCAGCCACAACATGCTGCTGCTCGCCGCGGTGCTCGGCCTGACCTGGCTCGTCGCGCGCCCCGCAGCCACGCCGCAGCCGACGGCGTCGCAGCGCCGGCAGGTGGACTGAGGGCCCGCCCTCCCCGGTGCGGAGGGCGGGCCCGTGGCTCCGTCGCGGTCAGGCTGCCGGAACGGTGATGGCGACGCCGGTCACGGCCTCGCCGGCCCGGGTACGCAGCTGGGTCGGGTACGCCACGAGGTCGTCCCCGACGCTGTAGTAGAGCTGGACGTCCTGCGAGTTGAGACCGGTGATGGTGAAGGTCCCGTCGGCCCGCACCCGTGGGGAAACCCCCGCGTAGTCGCCGGTCGCGGCGTCCATCGCCTGGATGGTCACGCAGGTGAGGCAGACACCGGCGGGCACGGTGACCGTGCCGCTGATGGTGCCGGTGGCGGGCAGCGCGACGTCGAGGGTGGTCGTCTGCCCGGCCACGACCTGGACCGGTGTGGCGGCGGCCCGGTTGGCGGCGTCACCCGACCAGGCCCAGGCGTGCTGGCCGTCGTACGCCGGGAAGGCCAGCTTCCACTCGTACGGGCCCAGCATGTTGATGTGGTACCCGCCGTCGTCGCCATAGGTGCAGTACGAGTTCACACCCGTGCTGTACGAGGACGATGGACCGGTCGCCGTCGGGCAGACGTTCCGCAGGCCGGCGCCGGTCGTGGCGTCCTTGACCACACCGGTGACCGTGCCCCCGGCGTCCAGCCGGACGGTCACCTGGACGTGCTCGCCGGCTGCCGGCCGGAACACCCGGGCCGCAGCCGGGTCACCGGTCCCGGCACCGGTCGTGGACACCCACTGCGCCCCGTGCACGCCGTCGTACGGTGCGACGAAGAGCCGGAACTCCTCCTCGGCGAAGAGGTTGTCGTACTCGACGTACGAACCGCACTGGCCGTTCTGGCCGACGTCGGTGCGGACCGGGTGGGCCAGCGTGACACAGGCACCCTCGACCGGGTCGCCGGTCACCGCGTCCACGAAATCGACCCGCAGGTGCACCGACTTGACCAGCAGGACGGTGGTGGTCACCGTCTTGTCCTCGACCACCTCGGTCGGGCCGAACAACCCGTTCGAGTAGACCTCCTTCTGGTCGAAGCCACCACCGGAGTAGGTGCCGACCGGCAGGTCCCGCAACCGGGCCCGTCCGGTGTGGTCGGTGCAGGTGGTGTGGAATCTGAGCGGACCGTCCTGCGGGTACCAGCAGTAGTCGGCGACCGGTCGGCGGGTGACCGAATCGAGCGCCCGGACCGTCAGATTGCCGACCGGCGGTCGGGTGAGGTTCGCCTGCGTCGTCGCGTCGGCGGCCACGGTCAGCGGGGTGACGTCGTACTCCGACTCGACCCCGCCGTGGTAGAGAACCTGGCCGCTGGGGAAGGTGAACTGCACCGTGTAGGTGGTGCCGGTCTCCACCCGGTCGAAGCGGTAGCGTCCCTTGCTGTCCGTGCCGGTGTCGGCCACCCAGTTGCCGGCGCGTCGCAACTGGACGTTGACGCCGGAGATCCCGGCGCCCTTGCTGGTGACGACCCGCCCCGCGACATCGCCGTACTGGATGGGCATGAGCGGGATCTGCAAGGTGGCCGGGACCGTGATGAGGTCCGCCTCCCACCGGTTTTCGTGGCCGTTGAGCCACTGCTCGACGTACCCGTTGGCCATGACCTGCACGAGGTACTGGCCGGCGTCCGCATCCGGGAAGGCGAACCGCCCCTCCGCATCGCTGTTTGTGAAGTTCCAGCCGGAGCCGTCCTCCTGCTGGATGACGATTCCGGCACCCGCGACCGGCGCGCCGGTCAGCTTGTCGACCACCGTGCCGTCCAGGCCGGCGGAGCCAGCCGCCTGGCTGGGCCCGGTCAGACCCGTGATTGCCAGCAACGTGGCAACCGCTGCTGCGCTCAGCATGCGCAGCGCCCTACGTGTCATGTTTTCCCCGTTTCTCGATACGGCCGTCCGAACCCGGACAGCCGCCAGCAGATCCAAAATGGAAACTAAGCTGAAGGTATCAACGACAGTCGACGGATGATCTAGCGCATCCGTTCGATGGCGTCGAGGACGTTGCGGGCGGCAGCGGTCACCGCGCATTCCGCCACTCGGCAGATCGAGCAGGTGCCGTCGGGGCCGGGTTCGTGGTCACGCAGGGTCCGGCGGGCGGTCAGCGCGAGCCGGTTGAGGATCTGGGCCAGGGACAGCCGCGGCGCGGTCATGCTCCCGATACCCCGCAGGCAGCGGCGAGTTGGGTGATCGTGGCCGGGGCGTCCGGACTGCGTGTGACCTGGGCGAGCAGGTCGTGGGCGGCCGCCGGTGCCGTACCTCACCAGGCGCGATACGTTCGGCTCCCAGCAACCTTCGGGCAGCGTTGACGGGGTCGTCGGCCTGAAGGTGAGCGCGGGCGGTGTCGATCAGATGTGCGGCGCGATGCTCGGCGGGCAACCACCCCCAGCCGGGCTCGCCAATGGTCCGTTGATGCCAGGCCAGCGCCACTGCCGCGTCGCCCACCTCCACCGCCGCCAGCGTGCGCGCGTCCGCCACGGCGGCAGGCCCGAACCCGGTCCGGTAGTGGTCGTGCCCGTCGCCCACCCGGCTCGCCAACTCGCCGGCCTCGTTCAGCAGATCGGCGGCGGTGCGCGCATCACCGTGGCTGGCCGCCGCGAGCGCGGCCTGCACCAGCAACGCCCCACACAGCGACTGACGCTCGGCCGGACCGCCGTCGAGGCCCAGACGGGCGATTCGGTACGCCGCAGCCCGCAGCATCGGCAGCGCGCAGCCGCTCCGGCCGGTGGCGCGAAGCACCTGACCCAACTGCACCGCCGCCGCAGCCACCAACACCGCATCACCGGTGGCCACGCTCATCGCCCGATCAGCGGCCAGCCACGCCAACTCACCCGCACCCAGTTTCACCAGCAGTGCCGCGCTCACCCGGTACGCCTCCACCAACGGCACCCGCCCCGCTCCCGACTCGCGGTCGAAACTGCGTTGCGCAGCGAGCACCATCTCCGGCAACCCACCGATCACCTGCGGATACCGCGCATGCTGAAAGGTGGTCCACGCATGCTGGACCACGCGGGCCACCTCAGCCACCAGAGGCACGTCCCGGCCCCGCCGCCCCACCGCGACGTCGTAGGTCGACAACGCCACCCGGATCCGCTCCACACCGGTGACCCGCGCGCACACCTCGACCGGCCGCACATCACGACCGAGTAGCACCGCCTGATCGATCCGCAACACCGCAGCGATGTCGGCAAGGGTGGACACCTTGTCCAACGCCCGGACACCCCGCTCGACCTTGTCGACCCAACTCTTCGACTTGCCCAACCGATCGGCGAACACCTGCTGCGACATCCGCCGCCGCACCCGCCAGTACGCCACCCGCCGGCCCACCGGCAACTCACCACTGGGACGCTGCCCAATCGACCGCCCGCTATTTGCCGGCCGGCTCACTGCAAGCTCCCCGTTTCGCCCGTGCCGCGCTGATCTCCCGTCGCCGTGACATCCCGGAGCGCCGCGCCAGCACGTGGCGACTCCGGCAACCGGACCGCATGATCAAGCAGCCGCTGCACCGCCGCCGCCTGCTCCACCTCCTGATACCGCTGCCCGATCCCCGGCGGCGGCACCGGCTCAGGCCACCGGAACAACCACCGCACCAGCGGAAACAGGCGTGTTCGGATGATCACCGTCAAGAACTCCTCGTGCCAGAGGCGATGCACGGCTCTCCCCGGTATGGGACTAGGTGACGGATATAGGCGCGTTGAGGTCGGTCCCGCCCGATGTCACAGCTGCCGTCACCATAACGACGTAGGACTGTAGATACAATAGGTCGTAGAACTGTAGGACACGTAGCGTCACGTTTGTGATCGACCCCAGTGCGGATCGCGCCGTGTTCCGGCAGCTCGCAGACCTGCTGCGAGACCGGATCGCGGCCGGTGATCTGGCACCCGGGGCGTCGTTGCCCAGCGAGTTGCGGTTGGCTCAGGAGTACGGGCTGAGTCGAACGAGTGTCCGACAGGCGATAGCGCTACTTCGGTCGGAAGGGCTCGTGATCGTGAAACCGCCGCGCGGCACGTTCGTCCGTGCCGTCGAGCCGACCGAAACGGTGCGCCTCCGCAAAGGCGACACCGCCACCGCTCGGATGCCCACCCCCGCTGAGCGGCGCGAGTTGGAGACGGGCGAGGGTATTCCGGTCATTGTGATCTTCCGTGCTGACGGCTCCCGCGAGGTGTACGCCGCTGACCGCATCCGCGTCGGTCCCTGACCACCCGGCCTGCCGTTGGTGTGCGGACGTCGCCCGTGCTGGCGGCTCGTAACATGACGGCGTGCCCACGGTAGGCATGGCCCGGGTCGCCGGGACCATCCTGGACGTCGCGGTCCCGCCAGCGTCGAGGCGCATGGCGGGCGTCAGCATGGCCGGGTTCCGCGGCCGAGCGGAGGATTTCCTCAGTCTCCAGGTGGTCCCGTACCCGGCGTGCACGGTGTTCATCGATCTCGGTGACGCCGAGCTGGTGGACGACGCCAGCGGTGCGCGGAAGCGGGGCAGCATCGTCGTCGGCATGACCCCGGGACGTGTGCGAGGGGGCGGGCGCGATATCGACCTTGTGCAGGTACGGCTCTCGCCGGTGGTCGCGCACGCGGTGCTGGGTGCCCACGCTGAGTCGGCGACGACCGTGGTCGGTCTCGAAGATCTCTGGGGACGCGACGCCGAACGGACCCGGGAGCAACTACACGCCGCCAAGTCGTGGGACGACCGGTTCGCGGTCATGGCGGCAGCCCTGGCGCGACGGCAGGGTACCGGCCGGGCGGTGGATCCAGAGATCGCCTTCGTCTGGGGCGAAATGCTGAGGAGCATGGGTCGGGTACGGGTCGACCGGTTGGCGACCGAGGTGGGCTGGAGCCGCCGTCGGCTGTGGTCCCGGTTCCGATCCCAGGTCGGTCTCACGCCCAAACGCGCCGCGATGCTGATCCGGTTCGATCAGGTGGCGCACCGTCTGGCCGCAGGGCACAGCGCCGCCCGGGTGGCGGCAGAGCACGGCTATGTCGACCAGTCCCACCTGAGCCGGGATGTCCTGGCCTTTGCCGGGATGACCCCGACGGCTGTGGCGGTTGCGCCGTGGCTCGTGGTCGACGACCTCGCGTGGTCGGCCCAGGAGCAGGCGCTGCGGGGGTGACTTGAGCGGAGGCTGCTGTTCTCCACCACGAGAGCGGAACATTTCTCCAAGACGACCGGGCCCTGCGCCCGCGATCCTGGCAGCCATGAGAGGCAAAGCACCCCTGGGCACCCGTATTCTTCGGGACTCCTTGGACTGGGAAGCAATGACCGACGATCAGGTGGTCGTCGCGCGGGACAAGGCCAACCGCGCGGCCTCGTCTCGTGCCGGGCGGATCGTGACGGGTCTGCCGGACCGTCGCGCCCGCATCGAGGACACCACGATCGACCTTCCTGACCGTCGGCTCACCCTGCGAGTGCACCGCCCGAAAGAGGCGGAACACCCGCTGCCGCTGATTGTCTCGTTCCACGGTGGAGGCTTCATCGGGGGCACCGCCGCCCAGAACGACTGGCTCAACAGTCACCTGGCAGCCCGCTGCCCGGCCGTGGTCGTCGCGGTGGAGTACCGCCTCGCCCCGGAGCACAAGCTGCCTCGACCGATCGAGGACGGATACGACACGCTCGTTCGGATAGCCGACGAGCCGCTCAGGTGGGGCATCGATCCCGCGAACATCGCGGTCATTGGCGAAAGCGTGGGCGGCATGATCGCCGCGCTCGTCGCAGCGCGTACCCGCACGGACGGACGGCCGCTCCGCGCCCAGGTTCTGAACTATCCGACCACGGACTGGACCGAGTCGATGTTCGACTATCCCTCAATGGCAGCCAACGCCGACAACCCCACCCTCCCGCTCTCGCGACTGCGCGCAGCCCGCATCCTCAGCACGCCGTCGACGCTCGACCCGTACACCGTGTCTCCGGTGAAGTTCAAGAATCTGGCCGACCTGCCCTCGGCGCTTGTCGTCACCGCCGCGCTGGATCCGGTGGCAGACCACGGGCGCCGGTACGTCGAGCGGCTCCGCGAGGCTGGCAGTGCTGCCCATTTGAGCTGCTATCCGAGGGCGACCCACACCTTTCTCAGCACGCCCTGCCTGGTCCCGGCTGCCCGGCCCGCGCGTCGCGAGATCCTCGCCTTTCTGCGCGCTCACTTGCGACCGCGGTTGGCGCGTTGACTGCGGGACTGGCCGGACAGCCCGGGAGAGAGCTGCTGAGGATGCTGGTGCTGACCCAGGCTCGATGGTGACTGTCGAGAGATGCTGGAGAGTGTCCGCAGCCTGGCGTAGTACGCCCGGTCCGTCGCAGGGTCGTGGCCGGCCAACTCGTCACGCTGGCGTGGGAGCATCGCATTCAGCTCCGCCTCCGTGTAGTGGCTTGCGCTGGGCTGCGGTGTCTGCGATGTCTCCGTGGACACCTGCGTCATGGCGGGCGAGGAAGGCGGCGGCGGGTACCGGGCTGGCTCGGCCTGGAAATCAGAGCCGTGCGAGAACTGTGCGCCGGACCGCTCCCCAATCGGCGTCGGCGGAGCACTGGGCACGGGCTGCTCGAACCCGAAGTCGAAAGTCTGCTGCGGTGGCGGAAGGACTCGCTGGTCGGCGGGATACGGCTCGTATCGCTCGGCGGCATGCGGCTCATATTGCTCGGCGGCATGCTGCTCGTATCGCTCGGCGGCATGCGGCTGGTACCGCTCGGCGGGTTGCGGCTCGTACCGGCTGGCGGCTTGTGGTTCGTACCGGTCGGCGATCCGGTCGGCTGCGGCGATGATCGCCGCCAGGTTCTGCATCTCCCTTGGATCTTTCCGATAGAGCTGATGCAGGTCTGGGTTGTGGTCGACGAAGTACGCGGCGACGATTGCGCTTCTGAGCGAGCGTTGCTCGGGTTCGTCCAGTTGCCGGGTGCGCAGCACCCGCGTCCACCTGTCCACCTGCTCCTGGGTGAGCGGAGGCCGCTGGCGCTCTGCGGCCGTCGGATGATCGCCGCGGCCGTAGGGCGCCGACAGCGCCGGTCCCTGGTGCTCTCCGGCCGCCCGGTAGTCGCCCCGGCCATAGGGCGTGGACATCGAGGGCTGCACGGGCTCTCCGGCCGCGTAGTCGCCCCGGCCTTCGGGCGCCGATGCCGTCCCTTGGCCCTGCCTCCGGCGGAACTGGCGCAGCAACCAGTTGAACGCCACCCGTGCCGACCCGGGCCAACTCTGCCTCAGGCGGTCGTTGACCAGGCTGGCCGTGTCGGCGCGGAGTTGCCTGGTCGTACCCCTGGTGTTCGGTGCCTTCAGACCGCCGGCCAGCCCGCGCCCGGCCTGACGATCCGCGCGATTGTTGTCGATGGCGACGCGGAAATCTCTGTCCAGCGCGCGTTGGACGCGACGCATGGTGCTGTTGGAGATGTCAGGCGGCAGTTCCCACTTCAGCTCCGGCATGCCCTCCTAACGCACCATGCCGCCGAGCGGTTCAAGCCCTCGAAGCACAACCGGGTGCGAGCCGATGCGGTGGCGGGCCGTCCTCCTCGCTGAGCACGGCGGCTGGCGGGGCCAGCAGACGCGGAGAAGAATTCGCGTACGGTCCGAAACGCGACTTTCCACTGGTGCCCGGCGACTTCCTGTTGGTAATCAACCAGTCCGTCAGAACCGTTCAACGCTGGTTGATCATCGTCGGTCAGGGGTCCCGAACGGGCCGGCGGAAACGTCCACGCCCGATGGGGGAGGGGTGTCGCGTCCGTATGAGCCGGAAACTCGCCGATGTTCCGGCCGATCGGGTCGTCGCCCTGCCCGATTTGCAGACCGACGCACTGGCCATGCTGGTCGCCCGCGAACAGGCGGACCTTGCCGCCGTGGTGCACCAATCGGCCGTACGGCATGCGACGCCGGCGGAGTTCGCGCACGCCGCGGTGAACCGACTCGAACAGGTCGCGGTCGAACTCCTGCCGGCGTGGCTGCCGGAAGCGGCAGAAGAAGTTCGTCCCGACACGGCGGGCCTCGCCGCGATCCGGGTCGCCGCCGCCGCACGGGCACGCCGCGACCACTACCCGGGCTCCTTCCTGCCCGACCTGGCCACCTTCGCGGTGACCGCACGACGGGCCGCCACCGCCACCCTTCCGTTGCGCATCCGGGCGGCTGCACTGGCCCGCCTCGTCGCAGCGGCGTTCGGCCGACGGAAGGTGGTGCTGCTCGTCGAACCGACCCACACCGATGGTGCTGTGGTCGCAGCGGGAGCCGCGTGGCTCGTACACCATGGCGGCCCGGCAGTCTGGTTGACCGGACCCGGTGCGGCGCAGCTGGATGGGCTTGCGAGGGGCCGGATCGAGGTGCCACGCGCACCATCCCCGCCCTACGGGGAGCAGGTGGTGATCGGCAAGCCGCATCCGGCCAGCACCGCCGAACAGCGGCTGGAGGCGGCGCTCGCCGCCGTGAGTTGGTCGGCTGGGCGGAGGTGGAACCAGAGCTACCAGTCTCATCCCCTGGTGGCACCGGTGCGGCTCGATCTACTGTGGCCGGACGAACGGTGCGTGGTGGAAATTGACGGGCCCGAACACTGTCGCCCGGACCGCTTCGAGGCCGACCGGCAGCGCGACGTCCAACTGCAACTGGACGGATACGTCGTCCTGCGCTTCACCAACGCCCGGGTAACTCACGACGTCGGTGCCGTGGTTCAGCAGATCGGTGCCTGTCTGCGAAACCGCCGCCGGGACATAGCGGAAGGACGCCTTCATGGCTGGCGATGACCTGACTGCATCGGAGAGTGCGATCCTCGTCGTGCTGATGGCCGAGGCGCGGGAGGTGCTGAACACCGAGCTGCGCGACCGGTACGGCCTGGACGTACGCAAGCCCCAGCGCGACAAGCTCACCCGCCTGCACTATGTGGCGGCCCGCAAGAGCGGATCCACGTACGCCCTCCAACTGGACGACAAGGGCTGGGTACGGGTGCAGCACGACTTTGATTTCACGCTCCGCGGCGCGGCGGCGCTCGGCGCGGCGTTGACCGCCCTACAGAACAGCCTGCGCGAGCGGGTCCTGGCCCGGAGCGGCTGCGCCACCCTCACCGAACTCTTCGCGTTGAGCGACGTACGCGCGCCCGCCGCGCCCGCCGTCCCGGCGCCGCCCGGATCGCTGCCGGCGCGCGTGGTCAGTGCGTACCACGCGCTCGCGGCCGAACCCGGGGCCTGGGTGAGCCTGCGCCGGCTGCGCCCGTTCTTCGCCGACCTGCCCCGCGAGGAGTTGGACGACGCCCTGCGGCAGCTCAGCCGCTCCAACGGCGTGCACCTCACCCCGGAGTCGAATCAGAAGACGCTCACCGAGGCGGACATCAAGGCCGCCCTGCGCCTCGGTGGACAGGAGAACCATCTGCTGGCGATCGGCGTGTGATGAAGGAGGCGGAACGCGCCGCCCTCGCGGCACTGCGGTTCAACTGGGCACCGGTACCCGACGACGTGTGGCGACCACTGCCGTTCCACATCGACGGCCTGCATGCCCCGGTGCTCCGGGAGGTGCTCGCCGGCGTGGACGAGGCCGGGGCGAGCACCGACGGCAGCCCGCTCGGCCTGGTGGTCCAGGGTCAGCGTGGGTCCGGCAAGACCCACCTGCTGGGCTGGGTCCGGCAGCAGGTGCAGCAGCAGGGCGGCTACTTCTTCCTGGTGAGCCTGCTCGACACCGGCAGCTTCTGGGACAGCGTGCTGGCCGCGCTGCTGGACGGCCTGGCTCGGCCGGTGCCCGGTGGTCCGCAGACCCAGCTCAAACTTCTGTTGCAGCGCCTGTCGGCCCTGGTGGGAGCGCCCCGGACGGCACGCCGGGCGGTCATGGGTGACACCGAGCTGACCCGGGCGGCACTCGACGCCTTCCTGACCGGGCTCGGTGACTTCGATCGGCACGCGGCCCGGATGTGCCAGGAGACCGCGCGAGCGCTGGCGCTGAGCGCCTCCGAGGACATCGCGCATCGTGACCTCGCGGAGAACTACTTCCTCTCCGGGGCGGAGGTGGTTCCCGGTGAACGGGCGGCGTGGGGCATGCGGCGCGCACCACGTTCGGCCCAGCAGATCGTGCAGGACCTCTCCTGGCTGCTGGCGCTCACCGGTCCGTCGGTCGTGGCGATCGACCAGATCGACACGCTGATCGCCCAGTTGGCGATCCAGAGCGATCCCGCCCTGGTCGGCGCCGCCGCGATGAGCCCCGAACAGGCGCTGATGCTGGCCCGGATGGCGGACGGGCTGATGTCGCTGCGGCAGAGCACGCGACGGACACTTACCGTCCTGGCCTGCATCCCGAACTCGTGGACCATCATCAAGTCCACCGCCACCGACACGGTGGCCGACCGGTTCCGCGAGACGCCGACGCTGCGTCGGATCGACGACGCCGACCTGGGCCGGGCGATGATCGAGAAGCGGTTCACGCTCCGCTACCAGGAGGTCGGGTTCATCCCGCCGTACCCGTCGTGGCCGGTTTCCCCGCGCGCCTTCGCCGGGGCGGGGGATTTCACGCCGCGTCAGTTGCTTATCGAGATCGACCGGCACATCCGCGCCTGCATCGCCGACAACGAGGTCCGGGAGTTGATGAGTCTCGGCGAGCCGCCGGCCGCAGAGCCGCGGGCGCCCCGACCCACCCCGATCCCTGCGGTCGGCGCGGAACTGGACCGCTACGACGCCCGCTTCGCCGAACTGCGCGACGCCGCCGACACCATCACCCCACGCAGGCGGGTGTCGGAGGACCAGGAGATGCCGGCACTGCTCGCCGCCGGGCTCACCGCCTGGATTCTGGAGCGCGGCGACGCCGGGGAGGCGTTCAGCGTCGATTCGCCCCCGAGCACCGACCCGCCGCTGCACGCCCGGCTACGCCTCACGCTCGACGAACGCACCGAGGACCAGGTGCACTGGTGTTTCCGGGCGATCAGCGACGACCACCACGGCAACGCGGCGCTGGCTCGGCTCCGCAAGGCGTGTGTCGCCGCCGCGCTCCCCGCCGGCCTGACCAGACGCAAGTTGTTTCTGCTGCGCAACCGCGAATGGTCCAGCAGCGCGGCCACCCAGCGGGCCGTCGCCACGTTCACCGAGGCCGGTGGGCAGACCATCGGCCTCGACGACGAGGATCTGCGCATTCTCTCCGCGCTGCGGGTCATGCTCGCCGAGGCCACGATGGACCTCCAGGGCTGGTTGGTTGAGCGCCGGCCGACCCGGGACCTCAAGTTCCTCCAGCATGCACTTGCCGACATCGACGGCTGGCAGGCCGCGCCGACGGCCGGTAGCCCACCCCCGACGGCCGGTAGCCCATCCCCGACGGCCGTGGGGATGGCGCCGCCGTCGGCCGAGCCGGCGTTTGTCATCGGGTACGGGCACGACGACGAGAAGCCGGCAGCGTTGGCGCTCGAGACGCTCCGGAAGCACGCCACGATCTTCGCTGGCTCAGGTTCCGGCAAGACCGTGCTCATCCGCCGGATCGTGGAGGAATGCGCCCTGCAAGGTGTCTCCGCCATCGTCCTCGACCCCAACAACGACCTGGCCCGCCTCGGCGAGAGCTGGCCCACCCCGCCCGCGCAGTGGCGACCGGGTGACCCCGCGAAGGCACAGGACTATCTGGCCCACACCGACGTCATGGTCTGGACGCCTCGGCGTACGGCGGGCCGCCCGCTGAGTTTCCAGCCACTGCCCGATTTCACCGGCGTGCGTGACGACCCGGACGAGTTCGCCGAGGCGGTGGAGGCGGCCGTCGCCTCCCTCGCGCCACGGGCCATGGTCACCGGCCGGGCCAGCCGGGCGCATCTGGGGCTGGCGGTGCTGCGCAAGGCCGTCGAGCACTACGGTCGCCGCGGCGGCTCGCGGTTGCAGGGCCTGATCGACACGCTGGCCGACCTGCCGGACGGAATCATCGACCTCGATGACGCCGACAAGATCGGTCTCGGGCTCGCGCAGACGTTGACCGCCGCCATGGTGAACGACCCGCTCTTCGGTGGCGAGGGCACGCCGATGGATCCCGGAGTGCTGCTCACCCCCGAGCCGGGCAAGCGGGCCCGGGTCTCGGTCATCAGCCTCATCGGCCTGCCCTCCGACGACGTACGCCAGAGCTTCGTCAACCAGCTTCAGTTGGCGCTCTTTGCCTGGATCAAGAAGAACCCCGCCGGTGACCGCCCGCTACTTGGCCTGCTTGTGATGGACGAGGCGCAGACGTTCGCCCCGTCCGGAGCGATGACGGCCTGTACGCAGAGCACGCTGGCGCTGGCCGCCCAGGCCCGCAAGTACGGCCTCGGATTGATCTTCGCCACGCAGGCGCCGAAGGGGCTGCACAACCGGATCCCCGGCAACGCGGCGACGCAGCTCTACGGCCTGATGAACAGCCCGATCCAGATCGAGGCGGCACGCGATATGGCCCGAGCCAAGGGCGGCGACGTACCGGACATCTCCCGGCTGACCACCGGCGAGTTCTACCTCGCCGCCGAAGGCGCTGCACCGCAGAAGATCAGGACACCGCTGTCGCTGACCCACCATCCGCGTAGCCCGCTGACCGCCGAGGAAGTGCTGGCCCGGGCTGCGGGAGGGCGGCTGTACCATGGCGCGTCGACCAGCCACGAGCCGCTGGGTGCTGCCTGAGCTGGAGTGAGTTCCGATGCCGTTCACCCTGAGCCACCTTGCCGTGGTCCTGCCCCTGCGCCGTGGACCGCTCGTCGTCTCGGCCCTGGCCGCCGGGTCCGTGGCACCGGATCTGCCGTACGTCCTTCCGCAGGCCACCTCGGCCGACTGGGGCTGGTACAGCAACTACAACCTGACGTACACACACCAACTCGGCACCGGGATGCTCGCCGGTACGATCACGGCGGTCCTCCTGGTCGCCCTCTTTCACCACCTGCTCAAACGCCCGTTGATCGCCCTGCTGCCACCGGCCGCCGCAGCCCGTCTGACGGGGGCTGCCGAGCGATTCAACTGGGCGGGGCCCCAGCAGTTCGCCTGGGTCGCGGTGTCCGCGGCGACGGGCGTCCTCACCCATCTGGCCTGGGATGGGCTCGTGCACGACAACGGCGCAGCCTGGTGGTCGCCGCTGCCGGACACCAGAAGCGTCACCGAGGGTTTGTGGTGGGCGAGCACGCTTGTCGGAGCCCTGGCACTCGCCGTGTGGCTGCACCGTTGGTGGCGCAACACACCGCGGGGACGGTCCGGAACGCTGCGCCCCGCCGTCCGGTGGACCACCCTCGCGGCACTTGTCGTCGCCGGCATGCTCGGGGCCGTCTACCAGGTCATGAAGCATGGCGACAACCCGCTCGACGCCCTTCGCTCGATAGCCGTCCTGCGCGGCGCGGTGAGTGGCGGGATGTCCGGTCTTGGGGCCGCTGTGCTTTTCTACGCCATCCTCTGGCGGATCCGATGGCGGAGTATGAGCGCCCCGGTCGCATAGCCGCCACCCACCGCGTCGCCTACAACATGCCTGATGCCAAGACCCATCTGTCACGCATCATCGAGCGGGTGGAACGCGGCGAGGAGATCATCATCGACCGGGCGGGCACCCCGGTGGCGACGGTCGTACCGCTGGTCCGGCGGGCTAACCGCACCGCAGTCGGCTCACTCGCCGGCCAACTGGACCTCTCAGACAAACGCCGAAATCGCCGACGACTTCGGCATCGGCGCGTGAAACTGCTGCTGGACACTCACGTCGCGCTCTGGGCCATCACCGGCGACCCGACCCTCGGCACCGAGTTGCTCGACCGCAATCATCGAAGGGCTGACCCTCGCCTCTCGCGACGCGTCGATAGCGCTGTACGACGTGGACATCCTCAAGGTGTGATCTGCCGCCTCGCAGGTGTCGACCCTGCGTCTGGGATCCGAGCTGGACGCCGCCCCCGGACAACCCGGGAGCGGCGTCCCGACAACTACGGCGTGTACGTGACGCCAGGGAAGTCGATCTTCGCCTGGTCGAGCTGTGCCTGCCACGTCGAGTGCCACCCGAATGCGGTTTGCGCCAGCGACAGCTGGTTGGCGCCGGTCGCGCCGCTCCAGAAGTGCACGAACTCACCCATGTTCATGTCCCTCGCGTACAAGCCGTTGAACTGGTGATAGTGCTGCGACAACAGCTGGAAGTAGTTGTTCAGTGTGGTGGCACCGCTGTAGGTGTCGGTGATCGGGTAGAACCACTGGGTGAACCAGTCCGTCGTCGCCGCCGGGAACCCGTCGACCGGGTCGGTCGACTTGTCGTTGTACCAGCGGGTTGCGTCGGCGGTGAGGCCGGCCCCCAGGTAGGCCCAGTACTGGAAGATTTCGCACCACTTGCTGTCACTCCAGATCTGGTACGCCGGGGAGTTGACGATGCCGTAGCCGGCGAACTCGATCAGGTGCCCGATCTCGTGCGCGATCACGTCACGCTTGGTGGCGGTCGAAGTGCTCCAGTCGGAGTCGTACATGTCGATCGTGCTGTGGTAATTCGTGTGCGGGTGCGCAAAGAACTGGGCGCTTCCGCCCGGGCCCGGGTCGTTGTGCAGCGTCACCCAGAGCCGCTGACCCTGCATCGCGGGATAGGATGCGCGCACGTGAGCGTAGATCTCCTGGATGTAGGTGACCACCCAACTCAGGTTGGTGGGCACCTGCGGATCACGGTAGATCACCACGTCGCTGGTGGCAGACACGAGCGTGAGCAACTCGTTGGGGCCGCCGGAACCGTGGTACGCCTCCGTGTACGTTGCCGGCGGAGTCGAGCTCAGTGTGGTGACCGCGCTGCTGGTCGCGTACGACGAGTTGGTCGTGCCGAGCGCGCGGACCCGGTAGGTGTAGCTGGTGCTTCCATTGCGGCCCAGGTCGTAGTACCTGGTCGTGCCGATCGGCAGGTTCTTGACGAGACTCCACGAGCCGGAGCCCACCCTGCGCTCCAGGCCGTACCCCGTTTCGTACCTGGTGTTGTCGCTCCACGTGATCTGGACCTGCTCGTCGGAGACCGCGGTGGCGACGATCCCGCTGGGCGCGGCGGGCGCCGGCACCGTGCCGGTCGTGGTTCCGAATATCTGTAGCTCGGCGATCTGAAAGTCCGGGGAGCCGTTGTTGGCCGTGGTCCGCAATTGGTAGTAGCGGTAGGAACCGGCGTTGGCGAACGAGTACGTCTTCTTCGCGAACCGCTCAACGAAGGTCTGATTCGTCTGGGTGTTCAGTGTGGTCCACGTCGTGCCGTTCGTTGACGCCTCGAAGACCCAGTCCTTCGGGTCGCGGTCCGCGGAGTCGTTGGCGGACGTGACGCTGTAGCCGGTAACCACGGCGGCATTGTTGGCGATGAAGCGCACCCATGGCGTCGGGGTCGCCCGGAAGTACTTCGTGTACGGCGTATTATCGATGATCTTGTCAATGCCCTCGACCCCGGTGGTGTTGTACGGGTCGCTCACCGTGCCCGGCAGGTCGGTGATGTCGACCGGGCCGGCGACCAAACTCACCGGCCCGAGCTCGCGTGCCCCGCCCACCAGCGCCAGCCCGGCGACGAGCGCTAGGAGCGTAAACGTGGAGAGGGCCGAGGCCCACAATCCACCGCGCCGGACCCGGGTCCCATCTGCCTGAAATCTCATACGTGACGCCCCTCTGATCGGTTCTCCCCCGTGCGCTGCGAGCGGCAGTGCGCGGCTACATAGGCACAGTTACATGCGTCACTGTGATTGCACTAGGTAACGACAATCACACAGACAGCAGTGCTCGGCGTCGATCCGCCGCCAGACGCGCTGATCCTCGCTGCGTGCGATGCTCGGGTGGCGCATTCCGTCGCGCCAGACACCGTCCGGGAGCGCTGCTCGGGGACCGCTCACACGAGCACGGCCAAGCCCGAGCCATCAGCTGATTCGGCTGATGACCGGGTCCCCTCAGACCGTTTCAGGGCCAGAGATTGGCTATCCGACAGGATCAGCCTGGCTCAGGAGGCAGCGCCGCAACCATGCGGATGCGGCGCTGCCCCGTTCCGAACGGCTAGCTGATCTTTCTGCGGTAGATGGCTGTCGCGGCTGCGTAGGCGGCTACGAGAATGCCGGCGCACCAAGCGAGGGCGATCCAGATGTCGTTGCCGACGGGTTGCTGCGCGAAGAGCGCGCGGAGGGTGTTGACGATGGACGTGACCGGTTGGTTGTCGGCGAACCATGCGACTGGGGCGGGCATCGAGTCGGTGGGGACGAACGCCGAGCTGATGAAGGGCAGGAAGATCAGCGGGTAGCTGAAGGCGCTCGCGCCGTCGACGGTCTTGGCGGACAGGCCCGCGATCACGGCTACCCAGGTGAGGGCAAGGGTGAACAGAATCAGGATGCCGGCGACGGCGAGCCAGTCGGCCACCGG
Organism: Micromonospora sp. FIMYZ51; assembly: GCF_038246755.1. NCBI lineage: Bacteria > Bacillati > Actinomycetota > Actinomycetes > Micromonosporales > Micromonosporaceae > Micromonospora > Micromonospora sp. FIMYZ51. Next base: position 250,598 of record NZ_CP134706.1, read on the forward strand.
TGCACCAGTGCGAAATCCCATGATCAAGGCGACGCCGGTGACGATCACGAGCGAGGCCAGGTTGGCGACGAGTGAGGTCAGGACGTGCGCCCAGAGCACGGAGGGTCGCGGGATGGGCATCGACTGGAAGCGCTCGAAGATGCCCTCCTGCATGTCGAGGAACAGGCGGTACGCCGTGTAGGCGATGCCGGAGGCGATCGTGATGAGCAGGATGCCCGGGAGCAGGTAGTTGATGTACGACTCGTCGGTTCCGGTGTTGATGGCGCCGCCGAGCACGTACACGAAGAGCAGCAGCAGTGCGATCGGGGTGACCGCTGTGGTGATGATGGTGTCCGGGCTGCGGAGGATGTGACGCAGGGAGCGGCCGGTAAGGGTTCCGGTGTCGCTGAGGACGTGGGCGGTCATCGGGATTCCTCTCCTGCGGACACGGCCGCCCTGCCGCCGGTGTCACTGGTGTGGCCGACGAGGGCGAGGAAGACGTCTTCGAGGGTCGGCTGCTTCTCGACGTACTCGACCGTGGCGGCCGGGAGGAGCCGCTTCAGCTCGGCGAGAGTGCCGTTCTGGATGATCGTGCCCTCGTGCAGGATCGCGATCCGGTCGGCGAGGTGCTCGGCTTCGTCGAGGTACTGGGTGGTCAGCAGGATGGTGGTGCCGTCTTTGGCGAGCTGCCGCACCGTCTGCCAGACCTCGATGCGGGCCTGCGGGTCGAGGCCGGTGGTCGGCTCGTCGAGGAATATCACGGGCGGGTTGCCGACCAGGCTCATCGCGATGTCCAGCCGTCGGCGCATGCCGCCCGAGTACGTTCCCGCCCGGCGGTTCCCGGCGTCGGTGAGCGAGAAACGGGCGAGCATGTCGTCGGCGATCGCACCCGGGTTCTTCAGGTGGCGCAGCTTCGCGACCAGGATCAGATTCTCCCGGCCGGTGAGCACGCCGTCGACTGCGGCGAACTGGCCGGTCAGGCTGATCGACTCGCGTACCTCGTGCGGTGCCGAGGAGACGTCGAAGCCGTGCACGATCGCGGTGCCGCCGTCCGCCTTCAGTAGCGTCGACAGGATCCGTACCAGCGTGGTCTTGCCGGCACCGTTCGAGCCGAGCAGGGCGAAGATGCTCCCCGCCGACACCTCAAAGTCGACGCCCCGCAGCACGTGCAGGTCCCGGTAGGACTTGGTGATTCCCCGCATCCTGATCGCGGGTTCGCGCGTCGTGGTGGTCATGCTCTCGTCTCCCCGCTGGCGTCGTGGTCGGCGGCGTCGATCGCCGTTCGGAGGCGTTCGCGTTCCTTATCGATCCACTGCTTGCCGGAGTACGCGCGCAGGAACGTCTCGGCGAACTCGACCGGGTCGTCGCCGACGATGGCGCGGACCGGGGTTCCGCCGGCGGCCGCACGCTCCCAGAGGTCGACGAAGTCGCCGAGCATCGTGATGAGCGTGTTTCCGTCCTCGATCCCGCCCTGGTACATGAAGTACCGATAATTGGCCTTGGCCGCGCCGTGATACGGCTCCGGCAGGGCCTTCATGCGGGCCATGTGCTGCTTGTACTGCTTCTTCTGGTCGAGTGACCCGACGAGCGTCTCGATCCACTTCGCGGTCATGCTCATGCTCCTTCGTCGTGCTGGTCGTCGGTGTCGCGAAGGTGCGCGATGCGCTCCGTGAGGACGCTCCACGTCCCCCAGAACTCGGCGAGCTGCTGCCGCCCCTTCGCGTTGAGCGTGTACACCTTCCGCGGGGGTCCCTTCTCGGAGGGAACCTTCTCCACGTCCACGAAGCCGCGTTGCTCGACGCGGACGAGCAGCGCGTAGATCGTGCCTTCCGCGATGTCCGAGAATCCGCGGTCGCGCAGCCACGCGGTGATCTCGTAGCCGTACGCGGACCTGCGGGCCAGGATCGCCAGGACAATGCCTTCGAGCGTGCCCTTGAGCATCTCGGTCATCTGGTTGCCCACGTCGCCATCCCCTCGCTACCAAGTGACGCTGACTACTGGTAGAAAGTACCACTAGGTACCAGTAGATAGCAACGCTGAATACTGAGCGCTGCAAGAAGAGCCGCTCGTCGAACTGAACTCCAGCCCGCCGCGATTCCAGACTTCACGCACGTGCCCATTGGCCATGCCTGGACGAAACCGACGTTCACGACGTGGCTCACCCGGCGGTTCGCATGCTGTTCGCCGACCTCGCGGACCTCGTCGAGCCTTCAGTCAGCGAACGGGCGGCCCGGATGGCGCCAGGAGCTGGGAAGGTAGAACATTTAGTTCTACCTCGTGTCCATGGAACGCATCGGTGTCCGGGAGTTGAACCAGAACACGAGCCAGGTGTTGGCTCGGGTGAGCGGCGGCGAGACCGTCGAGATCACCGACCGCGGACACCCGATCGCCCGACTTGTTCCGGTAGGCGACGACAGTTCGATACTGGCCAAGTTGGTAGCGGCAGGGCGAGCCGTCGCCCCCACCAGCGGCGGCTCTGTGCCACTTCCACCGAAGCTCGGTGACGAAAATGTGGACGTGGCCGCCTCGCTCGCCGCGATGCGTGACGAGGAGCCTGGTGATCTATCTCGATTCAGCTGCCGTCGTCAAGCTGGTTCGGCAGGGGCGTGCAGTGTCGACCTTGTCTCCTGGCTCAACCAGTACGATGACGTGCCGCTGGTCTCCTCCGCCCTCGTCGAGGTGGAAGTGCCCACAGCGTTGCGCCGATCAGCTCCGCAAGCGTTGATCGGAGTGTCGGCCACCGTCGGACGGCTGGTCCGACTGGAGATCGACGGCACGATCCGTGCGACCGGAGCCGCGTTCGCCGAGCCGACCCTCCGCAGCCTCGACGCCATCCACCTAGCCACCGCCCAGGTGTTGACCAACGAGTCCGGCACGGCACTGACCGCCTTCGTCACCTACGACCGGCGGCTGCTCGAATGCGCCAAGGACGCGGGACCACCTGTAGCAAGCCCCGGCCAGAACTGGCCCACGAACCCACCACCCTGGTGGCAAAGTCCCGACCGCCGCCCGCCATTGCAACCAGGGTTGCGGCCTGCGCTTCTGCGACCTTCACCCTCCGGTTGGGTATCCGTTTCGGTGGGCCGGAGGCATCATCTGCGAACCAGTCGGTGACTATCGCCGGTGCCCCGCTACCGCTGCGAATGGGCAGGCCAGCCCAATGAAGCGCGATTCCAACCGTGGCCTAGAAGCGATAGGCGTCGCGCCGGTGGCGGATCGAGTGGATCTCCACGACGCGCTTGGCTTCGTTGATCCGGTAGATGATTCGGTACGTGCCGCGGCGGGCGGAGTGAAAGCCGTCGAAGGGCTCGTCGAGTGGTTTGCCGGCCCGATAGGGATTCACCGCAATCGCGTGCTGGATGGTCTCCGTCGCCGCGACCGCGACTTCCAGCGGCAGGTCCTCGTGCAGGTTGCGGCGGGCCTGCCGAGAGAACAACACCGTGTACGGGCTGGTCGCCTCGTGCGTGTCGTCCCGTCGCCCGCTCTGCGGAGGCATCAGGCCGCCCTACCGCGACGCCGTTCCAGCTCAGCGCGAACCTCGTCCATCGAGAACGTGTCACCGGCCGCGAAATCCTCCCGCGACTGGCGTAGATCCGCGAGGGCCTCGTCGTCGGAGAGCAGGTCGAGCGTCTCCCGCATCGACTCGTACTCGGCGACCGAGATCAGCATTACGTCGGCGCGTCCGTTGCGGGTGATCGTGAAGTGGTCGTGCTCCCGAGCGACCCGGTCGGCAAGCTCGGCGATCCGGGCCTTGGCTTCGGTGATCGGAATGGTCTCCATGGTAGCCATTTTAGCGACCGGTTGGAATTATGGCCAATCTGAACCCGGTCGCGACCCGGCCTCTTCGGGCGATCCACGACTCCACTGGCTGGTACACCACGGACCTCGGCGGCGCGTCAAGCCCGACCCGCCAGCCCCTCAGCGAGCAACAGATTCTCGGCGACAGGACGACGCCACCGTCGCCCGCCACCATCACCCGGATCCGCGAGCACCTCACCACCATCATGGCCAGCGGCACGACCACCGAACGCAAGGCCGCCATCGAGACCCTCATCGCCGAAGTCCGGATCACCGACCAGGGCGTCGTACCCGTCTTCAAGATCGCCACCGACACGACGATGCCCCCGCCCAACCCGGACGGGGGCACTCAGATGAACAACCACCGCTTCGCACAATGGTGCGTCGGTGGGCCGCCTGGGACTCGAACCCAGAACCTAAGGATTAAAAGTCCTCAGCTCTGCCATTGAGCTAACGGCCCGTGGGTCATCACGTTACCCGAACGCCGGAACTCAGCGCGCGTCGCTCCGGCTCGCGGGGCCGAGCGCCGAGGAGTGGGGGTAACGCTGATTCAAACCGGACAGTATGCTGTAGGTGTTCTAGACAACTAGGTCTGCCGAAGGACAGGGTGGGGGCCATGGCTCGCGTGCCGATCTATCGCGTCATCGCGGACGATCTGCTGGCCCAGATCACCAGCGGTGCGCTGCCGGTCTCCAGTCAGTTGCCCAGTGAGGCCGAGATGGCGGCGCGCTACGGCGTGAGCCGGATGACCGTCCGCCAGGCGATGGACCAGCTGGAGAATGCCAAAGTCATTGTCCGACACCAGGGCAGCGGCAGCTACGTCCGGGACGCGCCGGGGCATCTGCGTGGCATGAACGGCCTGCGGTCGTTCGCGGCTGAGATCGGCACCGACGGTGCCGTGGTGGAGAGCCGCATCGTGGCCCAGGAGAGCACCTCCTCCGCGCCCACCGAGGTGACCGAGGAACTGGCCAGCGCCCGGGCCACCCGGTTCGTGCGGCTGGCCCGGGTCCGGCTGGTCGACGGTGTCCCGGCCACGTACCAGGAAGCCTGGATCCCGTTCACGGTGGCGCCGGGGCTGGCCCGCGAGGAGTTGGTGGAGGGCTCGCTCTACCGGACGCTGACCGAGCGGTACGGCGTGGAACTCGGCTGGGCCAACCAGATCATCTCGGCGACGCTGGCCACCAAGAAGCTGGCCGGCCTCCTCGACGAGAAGGCCGGCAGCCCATTGTTGACGATCCGTCGTACGACGTACTCGAAGCGGAACGTGCCGATCGAGTTCGTGAAGAGCTGGACCCGCAAGGGTTTCCCGCTGGCCCAGCGGATCGAGGCGAGCTGAGCCGGGCGAAACCGGCAGCTACCTCCAGTCGACGCTGAGGTACTGCGTCTCCTGGTACGCGCGCAGCCCGTCCCGGCCGCCCTCCCGCCCGATGCCGCTCTGCTTGACCCCGCCGAACGGGTACGCGGCGTCGGAGACCACGCCCCGGTTGACCCCGACCATGCCGGCCTCGGTCGCCTCGGCCAGCTTCAGCGCCCACCGCAGGTCGGCCGAGAAGACGTACGCGGCCAGCCCCAACTCGGTCCCGTTGAGCATGATCAGCAACTCGTCCTCGGTCTGCCAGGCGACGATCGGTGCGACCGGCCCGAAGATCTCCTCGGTGACCACGTCGGCGTCGGGCGGCACGTCCCGCAGCACGGTGGGCGGGTAGTAGCAGTCGCCCTCCGGTGCCGGTGCCCGGTGGCTGATCCGGGCCCCCCGGGCCAGCGCGTCCTGCACCAGCGCGTCCACCCCTTCGACGGCGCGAGCGCTGATCAGCGGCCCGATCTGGGCCCCGGAGGCGGCCGGGCCGACCGTGAGCGCGGCGGTGGCCGCCCCGAACCGCTCGGTGAACTCCCCGATCACCTCGGCGTGCACGTAGAACCGGTTGGCCGCGGTGCACGCCTGCCCGCCGTTGCGGAACTTCGCGATCATCGCGCCGGCCACCGCGGCGTCCAGGTCGGCGTCGGCGGCCACCACGAATGGCGCGTTGCCACCGAGTTCCATCGAGGTGTTCACGACCCGCTCTGCGGCCTGGGCGAGCAGCCGCCGGCCGACCGGCGTGGAGCCGGTGAAGGAGAGCTTGCGGACCCGCGCGTCGCGCAGCCAGGCGCCCACGACCGTGGCGGCCGAGCTGGTCGGCACGACCGTCACGGCCTCCGGCGGCAGCCCGGCCTCGGTGAGGATCCGGGCCAGCGCGTACGCGGTCAGCGGGGTCTCCGAGGCCGGCTTGATGACCACCGTGCAGCCGGCCGCCAGCGCTGGACCGGCCTTGCGGGTGATCATGGCCGCCGGGAAGTTCCAGGGCGTGACCAGGGCCGACACGCCCACCGGTCGGGTCGTCACGATCGCCCGCGCGCCGCCCGTCGGGGTCGGGGTGAAATCGCCGTCGCTGCGTACCGCCTCCTCGGCGGACCAGCGGAAGAAGTCGGCCGCGTACCCGACCTCGGCGAGCGCGTCCGCCCGCGACTTGCCGTTCTCCAGGCAGATCAGCTCCGCCAGGTCGGCACTGCGCTCGGTCATCAGCTGGTACGCCCGGAGCAGCACGTCGGAGCGGTGCCGTGCCGGCGTGGCTGCCCAGGCCGGGAAGGCCCGCGCGGCGGCGTCGACCGCGGCGGTGGCGTCGGCGGTGCCACCGTCGAGCACCGTGGCGACGACCTGGCCGGTGGCCGGGTCGGTGACCCTCAGCCCACCGCCGGGATGGGCCGGCAACAGTCGGGCCAACAGGTCGGCCGGGCTGGCGATGATGCTGGTCATGATTCTCCTTCGGTGGCCGTCCGCCAGCGGCGGTAGAGGTCGGCGTACCGCTCGACCCGGGCCGGGTCGGGTGCGTAGGTGTGCAGCGGGCCGCGCAGCAGCCGGGCCTGCTCGTCCAGGGGCAGGCCGCCGGTGCCGGTGAGCGCGAGCAGCGCGGCGCCCTTGAGGCTGACGTCCGGCTCGGTGCAGACCGCGACCTCGCGGCCGAGCACGTCGGCGCGGAGCCGGGCCAGCCGCTCCGAGCGGGCGGTGCCGCCAGCCAGCACGATGGACAGCCGGGGATCGTCGCCGGTGAGCCGGTCGACTCCCTCCCGGACGCCGTAGGCGACGGCCTCCAGCACGGCCAGGAAGACGTGCGCCGGGCCGTGGTCGGCGTGCAGCCCGGCCAGCGAGCCCCGGGTGGCGGGCTGCCAGCGTGGGAACCGGCTTCCGGAGAGATTCGGGTCGGCGAGCACCCCGCCGGCACCGGGCCCGATCCGGTCCATCTCCGCGCCGAGCCGGTCGATCGCCACGGCCGGTCCGGGATGCCCGAGCAGCCGGGCCCACCAGGCGGCGGCCCCGCCGGTCATCCCGGTCGCGCCGCCGATCGTCCAGCGTCCACCGGCGGTGTACGGGTTGAGGGTCGCCCCCGGTGGCGGATCGGTCGGCTGGTCGAGCACCCGGACCAGCACGTCGGTGGTGCCGGCGATGTCGGCTATCGCGTCGGTGCGGGTGCCGGCGACGAGGGTGGCGCCGACCGTCCCGTCCGGCCCACCACCGACCACCGGCACCTCCCGGGGCAGGCCGAGCAGCCGGCCGACGCTGGCGGTCGTACCGCCGATCACGTCGGTGGCGGCTTGCTGCGGCGGGAACAGCTCCGGGCGTACGCCGACCGCCTCGATGGCCGCGACCGACCAGTCCCGCTTCCGCACGGCGCTGGCCCCGAAGTACGCGGCGCTTGTGTGGTCGGTGGCGACCACCCCGGTCATCCGGGCGATCAGGAAGTCCTTCGGGTGCAGGGCGTACGCCACCCGCGCGTACGCCTGCGGGTCGGTCGTCCGCAGGTGGAGCAGGGCGGCCAGGGCACCGCCGGTGACCGTCGGCCGGCCGCTGTCGCGCAGCAGGTCGGCCGTCCGCTCGCCGAGCCGGTTCCGCAGCTCGGCGAGCCCGGCGCTGTCCGCCCAGCCGTGCGCCGGGCCGACCGGCGCGAGCGACCGGTCGATCAGGACGGTGCCGATGTGCCCGGCGATGCCGATGCCCCGGATGTCGTCGGCGTGCCCGCCGGTGACCGCGCCGATGGTCCGCACGACCTGCTGCCAGAGCAGCTCGGCGTCGAAGGTCAGTCCCGAGCCGGCGTCCTGCCGTTCGGTGCGGTGCTCGGCGCGGACCACGCCGGACCCGTCGACGACGGCCGCTCGGATCGCCGAGGAGCCGACGTCGACGGCGAGTACGGCGCTTGTCACTTCCCGGCCTGGTACGGGGCGAAGGACGGGAAGGTCCAGGCGTTGACGTCCCGGTCGATCGGCACGTCGAGTACGGCCGGGGTGTTGCCCTCGAACACCTTGCGCACCCGCTGGCAGAGCGCGTCCAGGTTGGTGATCACCTCGCCGTCGACGCCCATGCCCCGGGCCACCGTGCCGAAGTCGACGGTGTTGAAGTCGACGCCGATGGTGCGGCCGTTGAAGTGCAGCACCTGCTCTTGGCGGATGTTGCCGTAACTCGAGTCGTTGAGCACCACCACACACACCTTGCCACCGACCCGGGCCAACGTCTCCAGCTCCCCCAGACTCATGCCCAGCGAGCCGTCGCCGATCAGCGCCAGCACCGGACGATCCGGGTCGATCAGGGTGGCGGCGATGGCCGACGGCAGCGCGAAGCCCATGTTGCCGAAGCCGACCGGCTTGATGTACGTGTTCGGCTGGGTGATCTCCCAGAGGAAGGACCACACGCCCGGGTTGCCGGCGTCCGGGATGAGCAGGGTGTTCTCCGGGGCCACCGACCGCAGCGCCCGGACGATGTCGGCGGGGGAGAGCACGCCCTTCGGCGAGGCGTCCTTGACCTCGGCGTCCGCCCACCACTCGGCTTCGGCGGCCTGTAGCCCGGCGACCCATTCGGCCCGGGACGCCCTGGCCCCGGCGGCCCGGTCGCCTACGGCGACGAGCAGGTCCCGGGCGAACGCGCCGAGGTCGCCGACGATGCCGTCGGTGATCTCGCCGTAGTAGCGGCCGATCATCGCCGGGTCCACGTCGACCTGGATCACCTCGGGCAGTTGGCGACGCCAGCGGGTGGTGGAGACGGCGTTGAGGCTGTTGCCGAGCGCCAGCACCAGGTCGGCGTCGGTCAACACCCGGGTGGAGAGGTTTGTGCCCATCCGGCTGACCGCACCGAAGACCAGCGGGTGGTTGGTGCGCACCGCGCCGATGCCGTTGAACGTGGTGACGACCGGGATGTTCAGCGCGTCGGCGAGGGCCAGCACGTCCTCGCTGGCGCGGGAACGGTTGCCGCCGTTGCCGAGCCAGATGACCGGCCGTTCGGCGGCCAGCAGGCGTTCGGCGGCGCGGGCCACGGCCAGCGGGTTGGGGCTGGGCCGCTCGCCGGTCCACTTGCGGGCCGGGTGCGTACCCGGGACGACCGGCGGGTTGTCGATCAGACCTTCGATGGTGTCGCGGGCGAAGTCCAGGTGGACCGGGCCCGGGTTGCCGGTGACGGCGTTGACGTACGCCTCCTCCATCGCCTGCTTGATGCCGTTGGCGTGCGCGACGAGCCGGCTGTACTTGGTCAACGACTTGAACAGCTCGACGTGGTCGGCGTTCTGGGCGTCGTCCTTGTGGATGTTCTCGCCGTTGTTGTTGCAGGTGAGGATGAACGCCGGGCTGGAGTCCCGGAAGGCGCCGCCGACGCCGGTGATGAGGTTTGTCGCGCCCGGCCCGGTGGTGGCGATGCAGGCCGCGGGCTGGCCGGTGAGTCGCCCGTAGGCGTCGGCCATGACGGCGGCGGCGCCCTCGTGGCGGGTGTGCACGAACTCGATCCCGTCGGTGTCGATGATGGCGTCGGTGATCGCCAGGGTCTGCCCGCCCACGACGCCGAAGACGTACTCGACGCCGAGGGATCGCAGCATCTCGACCACTACCTGGCCGCCGGTCTTCTTGCTGGTCACGTCGACTCTCTTCCGGTTGAGGGGAATGCGGGACGAGGCCGGGCCGGTGCGCGGGCCGCAGCTGCTCGCGGATGCTCAGCGGGGACCGGTCAGCGTTGGCGCGGGGGAGTCGCGGCTGCCGGCGAGTGGGGTCAGCTTAACCCCTGTCGCCTAGTTGTCTAGAACAATCGTGAACGCCTTCACAGGATGCTCCACCGCTGGTGAGACGGGCTTGAAACAACCTCTTGACACGCCGTTCACCAGGTCTTAGGTTCCTTGCAAGTTATCTAGATAACTAGAGTATAGGTCGCGATGCATGGCTGACGTTGCGCTCCCGAGCTACCAACGAATCCGCCACGCATTGCGCCAGGAGTTGGAGCGCGGGGCTCTGGCTCCGGGCGACCGGATGCCCACCGAGCGGGAACTCGTCGAACGCTTCGGGGTGGCGCACATGACCGTGCGGCACGCCATCGACGGACTCGTCCGGGACGGGCTGGTGGTGCGCCGGCGTGGGTCGGGAACATTCGTCGTCCGTACGCGGCCGATGGCCCGCTCCGCGACACGGTTGCAGAGCTTCAGCGAGGAGCTGGGCGGTGCGATCGTCCGCGGGCAGGTCATCAGGCAGTGCGAGGTCCAGCCGGACCGGGACGTGGCCGAGGCACTGGCCATGTCGTGGCACGGCCGGGTCGTCGAGCTGCTCCGGGTCCGGACGGTGGACGGAACGCCCGCGTCACTACAGCAGGTCTTCATCCCCATCAAGTTCGCCCCGGCGCTGGCTCGGGACGACCTGACCGACCGATCGCTCTACCAGTACCTCGCCGACGCCGGCGTGACGCTCGACCGAGCGGAACAGCGCCTCTTCGCCGTCGCGGCCGGGAAGTGGCATGCCGAGCTGCTCGGGGTGCCCTTCGCTACACCACTGCTCGCCAGCGAGCGGCTGTCCCGCGACGTCGCCAACCATCCGGTCGAGTTCGCGCGGACCTGGTCCCAGCCCGAGTTGTCGGTCTGGGTCGAGATGCACAGGTAACGGCATATCCCCCTATTTGAACCCGCAACTTCCCCCGCGGCTCTGGGGCAGTCGAAAGGCTCCACCATGACTCAGCGCGTCCTGTTCCGCGGTGCCGCCCTCGCGGCATCGCTGGTCGTGGCACTACCGCTAGCGGCCTGTTCCACCTCCGGTGCCGGCCAGTCCGACGGCGACGGCACCACCATCAAGGTCCTGGTCAGCTCCGGCCACCAGCAGTTCAACCCGGTCTGGGACAAGCTGCCTGAGTTCACGGCCGAGACCGGCATCACGGTCCAGCTGGACCAGGTCGCGACCACCGACATCGAGGGCGCCTTCCAGCGGGATGTCACCGTCGGCGCCTGCACCTACGACAACGTCGAGCTGCTCGACGGCGCCCTGGCCGGTGCGGCTCCGAAGATGGCTGACCTGGCGCCGTACCTGACCAAGAGCGGCTCCAGCGCCGAGGAGCTGTTCGGTGCCCAGGTCGGCTGGACCAAGGGCGCCATGGAGTTCGACGGCAAGGTCGCCTACTACCCGTTCTACTCCGGGGCCAAGGGCGTCGCCTACCGCGAGGACCTGTTCACCGACGACAAGAACAAGGCCGACTTCCGGGCCAAGTACGGCTACGACATCCCCACCCCGCCGACCACGCCGGACCAGATCGTCGACCTGGCGGAGTTCTTCACCAACCGGGGCACCAAGTACGGCATCGTCTTCTCCGGCCAGGGCGACTCGGGCGAGACCACGCTTGCCGACGTGATCTTCCGGCACGGCGTCAACGGCTACCAGGCGGACGACGACAACGCCCTCTGGGGCCCGTCGAACACCGCCAACCAGGCGAAGGTGGTCGAGTCGGCGCGCTGGCTGATCGATCTGATCAACAAGGGGTACGCGCCCCGCGAGGTCACCTCGATGGCCACCGGTGAGGCGACCTCGTTCTACACGGCCGGCAACGCGGCCATGATCTACGACCACATCTACCTGCCGTGGGCGCAGTTCTCCGCGCAGGAGGTGGTCTCCAAGATCGGTAAGACCGGTTCCTTCGAGCCGCCGAGCTTCGTCGAGGGCGCGGGCGGCATCACCTTCTACTGGGGTCGCGGCATCCCCGAGTGCAGCAAGAACAAGGACGCCTCCTGGACCTTCATGCAGTGGGTGATGTCCGAGGAGAACCAGAAGCTCGCACTGACCAAGGGCCAGGGCGTGTACGTGCCGACCGACCAGAACCTGCTGGCCTGGTCGGTGGAGCAGGGCGTGGTCCCGCAGGGCGTCGCCGACGCGGTGTCGAACAACAAGCCGTACAAGGTCACCACGGCCACCGGCCGGATGCGCCAGAAGATCAACATCCCGCTCGTCGACCGGCTCTACCAGGGCAACCTGACGCCCGAGGAGTACGCGAAGCAGAGCGGCGAGGCCATCCAGAAGGAAGCCGTGGACTCGGGTCTGGTCCAGTAACGGACCCGCCGGTGCCGGCGGGCCTGTCCCTGGCCCGTCGGCACCGCCCGCTCTCACCCGTACCGACCACATCTCACCGAGGAGGAGGTGGACGCCATGGCCGGTAACAGCACCACCGTCGATGCAGAGGCGCCCTCGTCCGGCACACCTGCTGCCGTTGCCGACCGGCCCAAGCGCCGGGGCAGCACGCAGGCCCGTCAGCGGGACCGCCGGTACTACTGGTTCCTGCTTCCGTCGGGCATCGCGATCCTGCTGCTCATCGTCCTGCCGCTGGCGTACACGTTCTACCTCAGCCTCCGGCACTACGACCTGGCCCGCGGCATGGACGAGTTCATCGGACTGGCCAACTACGCCAACATCTTCTCCGGTGGCGACCCGGAGTTCATCAAGTCGCTGCTCCGTACGCTGCTCTACGTCTTCGTGGTCATCGCCGTCGACTTCGTGCTCGGCATGACGCAGGCGCTGCTGCTGTTCGAGATGAAGCCGCGTACGGCGAAGGTCTTCCGGATGATCTTCATGCTGCCGATCCTGCTCATCCCGACCGGCGCGGCGGTGTTCTGGCGGACCACCATGTGGGCGCCGCCGAACGAGCAGTTCCTCCGCTCGCTGAACCTGGACGGCCTGATCGACCCGCCGCTCGGCAACCCGAACCTGGCCCTCTGGGCGATCATCATCACCGTCATCTGGGCCTGGTCGCCCTGGGTCTTCCTGCTGCTCTCCGGCGGCCTGGACTACCTGGACCGCAGCGCGCTCGAAGCCTCCCAGGTGGACGGCGCCGGCTACTGGCAGCGGCTGTGGCACATCATCCTGCCGCTGATGCGCCCGATCATCTTCGTGACGCTGAGCTTCAAGGCGGTCGACTCGTTCCTGTCGTTCCCGTTCGTCTGGGTGATGACCCAGGGCGGTCCGCAGAACAGCACCCACCTGATGAGCACCTACATCTACGAGCAGGCGTTCAAGTTCCTCAACTACGGCTTCGGCTCCGCGCTGGCGATCGTGATGCTGATGATCTCCTCGGCGCTCTCCATCGGCGCGGTCCTCTACTGGCAGCGTACGCAGGACAAGGGGGCACTGTCGTGAACCGGGTACGGGCGATCCAGCCGGCCACGATCGTCAAGGGCATCCTGCTGACGATCATCCTGGCCTGGGTACTGCTGCCGCTGTACTTCCTGTTCGCCGTGGCGTTCACCCCGAACGGCAGCACGCTTGACGGCTTCTCCATTCCGGACACGCTTACCAGCACGAACTTCATGTCGGTGCTGAGCGGCGCGAACATGATCTGGCCGTCGCTGATCAACAGCGTGGTGATCACGGTGGCGTCGACCGTCCTGGCACTGATCTTCGCGGTGCCGGCCGCGTACGGGCTGTCCCACCTGCAACACAAGCGGATGGGGCGGGGCCTCTACATGATGTCCTTCGTCCTGCGCGGCGTGCCGCCGGTGGCGCTGGTGATGCCCTACTACGTCATCTTCAGCAAGGCCGAGCTGCTCAACACCATGACCGGTGTGATCATCGCGCTGGTGCCGCTGGCCCTGCCGTACTGCATCTGGACCATGCGGGTCTTCTTCGACGCCGTACCGGTGCAGGTGGAGGAGGCGGCCGGGGTGGACGGCGCCGGGGTGCTGCGTACCTTCTTCTCGGTGGTGCTGCCGATCGCCCGTCCGGGCATCGCGGCCACCGGCATCCTCGCCGCACTGCTGATCTTCGTCGACTACATCGTGGTGGCGACCCTGGCCGGCCCGGCGACGATGACCTTCCCGGTCTACGTCACCACCTTCCAGCAGGACTACCTCTCGCTGGTCGGCCCGATGGCCGCCGCCTCCATCGTCGGCGCCCTGCCGATGCTGCTGATGTTCGGCTTCTCCCAGCGCTACATGCTCCGCCTGGCCAACGCCGGCGTCCACTGAGAAGGGAATCGCCATGCCACCCGAAGGCGCCACCGTGCGCGGCATCGACCACGTCGGCCTGGTGGTCCGCTCGCTGGACGCCGCCGTGCAGTTCTACGTCGAGGAACTGGGCATGACCGTCGAGGGCGACCGGGTCGAACTCGAGGGCCGGGACACCGCCGTGCAGTTCCTGCAAGCCGGCACCGGCAAGGTCGAGCTGCTCGCGCCCACCACCGACACCGGGCCGCTGTCGCGCTTCCTGGACAAGCGCGGCGAGGGCCTGCACCACGTCTGCTACGAGCTGGCCGACATCCACGGCGCCGTACGCCGGCTCACCGACCGGGGAGTCCGGATGGTGGACGCCGAACCGTGGCGCAGCCCGCACGGCTGGGTCGCCTACCTGCATCCCGCCGCAGCCCACGGCTGCGCGATCGAGTTGAGGGAGCACTACCGATGAGCGACGTCCTCCGCTGGGGCATCCTCGGCGCAGCCAAGATCGTCGAAGCCGAGATGGGGCCGGCGATGCTGCGCTCGCCCCGCAACACGGTGCGGGCGGTGGCCAGCCGGCGCCTGGACGCGGCCGAGAAGCTTGCCGCTGCCCTGGACGCCCCGGTCGCCTACGACTCCTACCCGCAGGTGCTGGCCGACCCCGAGGTCGACGCCGTCTACGTGGCGGTGCCGAACGCCCTGCACGTCGACTGGGCGATCGCCGCGCTGGAGGCCGGCAAGCACGTGCTGTGCGAGAAGCCGATGGCGATGAGCGCCGACGACGTACGCCGGATGAACACCGCCGCGAGCCGGGCGGACCGGGTGCTGATGGAGGCGTTCATGTGGCGCTTCCACCCACGGGTGGAGAAGGTGCTCGCCATGCTCGCCGACGGCGCCCTCGGTGAGCTTCGGCTGGTCCGGGCCACGTACACGTTCGACCTGGCCGCCGCCGGTGACGTGCGCAGCGGATCGGTGGACGAGGACCTGCGCCTCAACCCCGACCTCGGCGGCGGGGTGATCAGCGACCTCGGGGCGTACTGCGTGAGCGGGCTGCGCACCTACGCGGGCGGCCGGGCGGTGTCGGTCCGCAGCTGGTGCAGTTCCGCGCCGGGGCGGGCGGTCGAGACCACCGTCTCCGGTCAGGTGACCTTCGACAACGGGGTGACCGGCCAGTTCTACGCCGCGCTTGACGTCCCGGGCGGCGGCCAGGTCGAGATCCTCGGCACCGGCGGACGGATCCGGATGTCGAACGCATTCCGCATCCGCGCCGCACAGGCGCCCTTCGACATCGAGCGGCAGCTCCCGGACGGCACCTGGACCAGTGAGTCCACGCCCTTCGTGGACCAGTACGAGGCGGAGATCGACCACTTCGCCGCAGTGGTGCTCGACGGCGTACCGCAGCGGATCACGCCGACGGACGCCCTGGACAACGCGTTGACGCTGGACGCCATCCGGCGTGCCTGCGACGAGGGAGAGGTCACGGTGAGCCAGCGATGACACTCACGGGAAAAGTGGTGATCGTGGCGGGTGCCGCCGGGGCGCAGGGCCGGGTGGCCGCCCGGCTGTTCGCCGCCTCCGGTGCGGCAGTGGTCCTGGCCGATCTTTCCGCCGACGCCCTGGCCGAGGTGGCCGACGAGATCACCGGAGCTGGTGGCAGCGCCCTCGCGGTGCCGACCGACATCGCCGACGAGGAGTCCTGGCAGCAGCTGGTCGACCGCACCGTCGCCGAGTACGGCCGGCTGACCGGGCTGGCCAACTACGCGGCGGTGCTGAGCCGGGCCGGTGCCGAGACCACCGCACTGGAGGTCTGGGAACGCACCCTGCGGATCAACCTGACCGGTGCCTGGCTGGGCGTGAAGGCGGCCGTGCCGGCGATGCGCGCGGCCGGTGGCGGCTCGATCGTCAACGTCGGCTCGGTCGACGGGCTGGTCGGCCGGGGCGGCGGCACCGCGTACCAGGCGTCCAAGGGCGGCATGCGGCTGCTCAGCAAGTCGGCGGCCACCGAGTTCGCCGCCCAGGGCATCCGGGTCAACAGCGTGCACCCCGGACCGATGCGCAACCGGATGACGCAGGTGGTCGGCCCGAAGGCGGACGCGAGCGGCATCGCGGCGTTGGAGGCCCGGCTGGTCGCGCAGGTGCCCGTCGGGCGGCTCGGTCAGCCCGAGGACATCGCGTACGCGGTCCGCTTCCTCCTCTCCGACGAGGCGAGCTTCATCACCGGTGTCGACCTGCCGGTCGACGGCGGCCTGACGGCGCAGTGAAACCGGCCCCAGCGACAGTGAAAGGCGAGCGATGAGAGCGACAAGCAAGCTGACCACCCTCACCGAGGCGGTCCGGCTCGTCCAGCCCGGTTCGAGTCTGAGCTTCAGCGGCTTCGGTCATGCCGGGCACCCGCTGGCCTTCGTCCGGGAGCTGATCCGCCAGGGCACCGACGACCTCACCCTGCACGCCATCGCGGAGTGCTGGCCGGCGGAGTTTCTGGTGGCCAACGGCCGGGTGTCCCGGATCAACCTGTCCAACCTGATGTTCGAGGGCCTCGGCCGGTGCCGGGCGATCAGCCGCGCGGTCGAGGAGGGCGAGGTGGCGGTCGACGACCACAGCCACCTGGCGCTCTCCCTGCGGCTGCTGGCCGGTGCCTGGAACGTGCCGTTCCTGCCGGTGCGGTCGATGGCCGGCAGCGACCTGGTCGCCGTGCAGACCGGCGTGGCCCCCAAGTACGCGCAGGTCCGCTCACCGTTCACCGACAACGAGGTCGGTGCGGTGGCGGCCCTGCGTCCAGACGTCGCCGTGATCCACGTCAACCAGGCCGACGAGCAGGGCAACGGCATCGTGTCCGGTGCCATCTCGGTGATCGACGCCCAGGTGCGGGCCGCCCGCAAGGTGGTGGTCACCGCCGAGCGGATCGTCTCGGCCGACGAGATCACCGCGGCGAACCAGGTGGTCACCGTGCCCGGCATCTTCGTGGACGCGGTGGTGCACACGCCGTACGGCGCGCATCCGGGCGGCATGTACGACGAGTACGACGAGGATTCGGCCGCGATGTCCACCTACTACGAGGCGTCCCGCTCCCGCCAGGCGCTTGTGGACTACTTCGCCGAGCACCTGTTCGGCCACGCCGACCATGCGTCGTACCTGAACGCGCTCGGCAGCCGACGCCTGTTCAGCCTGCGCGTCGACCCGGCCCTGAAGATCGCCAGGGGGACGAAGTGACCTGCTCCAAGGACGAGATCATGACGGTGGCCACCGGCCGCTACATCGCCGACGGCGACACCGTCTTCATCGGTACCGGGCTGCCGATGGTGGCCGCGTACCTGGCCAAGGCGACGCACGCGCCGAACGTGGCGCTGATGTTCGAGTCCGGCGTGCTGGACCCGCGACCGCGCAGCATCGCCAAGGCGGTCGGCGACCCACGGCTCGTCTCCACCGCCCGCCGGGTCAGCGGCATGCTGGACAGCCTGCTGATGCTGCACGGCGGCCGGGTCGACCTGGGGGTGCTCGGCTGCGCCCAGGTCGACCGGTTCGGCAACATCAACACCACCGCGATCGGGTCGTACCAGAAGCCGTCCACCCGGCTGCCGGGCAGCGGCGGCGCCAACGACATCGCCAGCTGTGCCCGACAGCACCTGATCGTCACCCGGCACAACCGCCGCACCTTCGTGGAGACCGTCGACTACCTCACCACCCCCGGGTACCTGACCGGCCCCGGTGCCCGCGAGCGGGCCGGACTGCCCGGCGGCGGCCCGATCGGCGTCGTCACCGACCTGTGCGTGTTCGGCTTCGACCCGCAGACCTGCGAGATGGTCGTCGAGTCGGTGCATCCCGGTGTCTCGCTTGACGACGTCCGCGCGGCCACCGCCTTCGAGCTGACCGTCTCTCCCGACCTGCACGAAACCGTCGCGCCCACCGCGGACGAACTCGACATCCTACGTACCCGCATCGACCCCGACGGCGTCTACCTGTGACCCGTACCCGAGAAGGAGGATCCGTGCCCGGATCACGCATCCCGGAGCGCCTCATCAGTGTGCAAGAGGCGGTTTCCGGCATTCCCGACGGCGCGACCGTCGCGATCGGCGGCCACACCCTGCGCCGCCACCCGATGGCCCTGGTCCGGGAGCTCATCCGCCAGCGCAAGCGCAACCTGCACCTGCTCGGCTGGAACAACGGCATCGACTTCGACATGCTGATCGGTGCCGGGGTGGCCCGGGTGATCGAGACGTCCTACGTCGGCATGGGCCCGCTCGGCCTGGCGCGCAACCTGCGCCGGGGCGTCGAGTCCGGCGCGGTCGAGACGATCGACCACTCCGAGACCACGGCGATCGACATGTTCCGGGCCACCGCGCTCGGCGTCGACTTCCTGCCCAACCGCACCCCGCTCGGCACCGACCTGATGACCTACAACGACGGGCTGGTCGAGATCACCTCGCCGTTCACCGGTCAGACGTACGCGGCGGTGCGCGGTGTGGAGCCGGACTTCGCGATCCTGCACGCGCACGCCGCCGACGTGCACGGCAACGTCCAGCTGGACGAGGCCAACTGGGGCGACAACACGGTCGACCCCTTCATCGGCCGGGCCGCCAAGCAGGTAATCGTCTCGGTCGAGGAGATCGTCAGCACCGACCACATCCGGTCCAACCCGCGCCGGACGTTCCTGCCGCGCGAGTACGTGACCGCGGTGGTGCACGCCCCGTTCGGCGCGCACCCCTGCTGCTGCGACGCCCGGTACGGGTACGACCAGGACGAGCTGCGCCGCTACTACGAGGCGTCCCGGTCCGCCGAGACCTTCGAGGCGTACCTGGAGGACCGGGTCACCTCGGTCGGCGACCACTGGGAGTACCTCGACAAGGTCGGCGTGGCCGGCCTGCTCACCACCGCCACCCGCACCTCGAACGTCAAGGGAGCTGAGCGCGCATGAACTGCACCATCGAGGAGCTGCTCAGCGCCCGGGTCTCGGCCGAACTGGAGGACGGCGGGCTCGGCTTCATCGGCCTCGGCACCGGCGGGCGGTCCTTCGCCTTCGCGGTCGGCATCCCCTCGGTCGCGGTCGCCCTGGCGCACCGGCGCGGCATCGACTTCATCGCCCAGTACGGCGTGGCCCTGGAGCCGGACATCGAGAACGCGCCGCGCTGCTTCGAGGACCGCAACCTGCTCACCTGGCCGGCGTCGGCGAACCTGCCGGTGGAGACCTGCCTGGACGGGTTCAAGCGCGGCAAGATGAGCGTCGGCTTCATCTCCGGCGCGCAGATCGACAAGTACGGCAACCTGAACAGCGTGGCGATCGGCGACTACCGGAAGCCGAAGGTACGGCTGGTCGGCGGCATCGCGCAGCCGGACCACGCGGCAAACGCCAAGCGTACGATCATCATCCTGCCGCACGCCCGGCGTACCTTCGTGGAGAAGGTCGACTACCGGTCGGCCTTCGGCTACGGCGACGGCCCGGGGCACCGGGAGCGGCTGGGTCTGATCGGCGGCGGCCCGGCCAAGGTCTTCACCGACCTGGCGGTCCTCGACTTCCACCCGGAGTCGAAGCTGATGCGCGTGGTCTCCCTGCACCCCGGCGTGACCAGGGAGCAGCTCGTCGAGGAGACCGGCTTCGAGCTGATCTGGCCGGACGAGGTGCCCACCACGACCGAGCCGACCGAGGCGGAACTGACGGCGATCCGTGAGATCGACCCGGACGGTGCCTTCCTCAACGGCAGGATCTTCTAGATGACCGCGCCGTCCTCGCTCGCCGGCCGGGTGTACGTCGTCACCGGGGGGACCCGGGGCATCGGCGCGGCCATCGCACAGGGACTGCTCGACGTCGGGGCCCGGGTCTGCGTGCTGGCCCGGGACCCTGACCCGGGTGACGGCGAGCAGACGCTCGGCGTACCGGTGGACCTGGCCGAGCCGGCGACCGTCGCCGCCGCCTTCGACCGGGTGGTCGCCGCGTGGGGCCGGATCGACGGCCTGGTCAACAACGCCGGGATCAGCAAGGTGGGCCCGACACTTGAGTACGACCTGGCCGACTTCGCCCGCATCCTCGACGTCAACGTGACAGGTCTGTTCGCCTGCTCGCAGGCGGCTGCCCGGGTGATGGCGAAGCAGGGCGGCGGCAGCATCGTGTCGATCGCCTCGATGACCTCCTTCACCGGCCAGCCGCAACGGGCGGCGTACATCGCCTCCAAGTCGGCGGTGCTCGGCCTGACCCGGGCGCTGGCCAACGACTGGGGTCCGCTCGGCATCCGGGTGAACGCGGTCGCGCCCGGCTACATCCGTACCGACCTCACCGGCGACCTGATCGAGCGCGGCGTGCTCGACGTCGACGCCATCGCGGCTCGGGCGCCGCTGGGCCGGTTCGGGCAACCCGCCGACGTGGTGGGCGCGGTGCTCTTCCTCCTCTCCGACCAGGCCGGTTACACGACCGGCCAGGCGATCGTGGTGGACGGCGGCTGGACCGTGAACGGGTACTTCAAGTGACCACGCGGGTGCCGATGGCCGAGTTGCCGACCCTGGTGGGGCGGCAACTCGGACCCACCGCGCCGGTCCTGGTCGACCAGGACCGGATCGACAGGTTCGCCCACTGCACGCTTGACGACCAGTGGATCCATGTCGACCCGGTACGGGCCGCCGTCGGCCCGTTCGGCACCACCATCGGTCACGGTTTTCTCACTCTGTCGCTGCTCTCCCACTTCTTCGGCGAGCTGCTGGCCGTCGATGACGCCGCGCTGGCGATCAACTACGGCCTGGAACGGGTCCGCTTCCCAGCGGCGGTCACCAGCGGTTCGCTGCTGTCCGCGACGGCCGAGGTCCGGCAGGTACGCCCGGAGACCGGCTTCACCATGGTCACCACCCGGGTCACCATGCGCGCCGAGGGGTCGGAGAAACCGTGCTGCGTCGCGGACTGCGTGACGCGCTTCGTCGCCCATCCGTCGGAGGCCGGCTCATGATCACTATTCCCGGCGTCGTCGCCGCCCTCGCGTCGTCCGCGCGTACCACGCACCGGCCCGCGCTGCTCGGCCGCGATCCGGTCACCTTCGCCGAGCTGCACGACCGGGGCACCGGCCGGATCGACGAGCTTGTCGACCTGGGTGTGACCGGCGGCGGCATCGTGGCGATCGTCTGCTTCAACGAGACGGTGGTCTTCGAGTACCTGGTCGCCGCCGGGTGGTTGGGCGCCGCCCTGATGCCGCTCAGTCCGGCGCTCACCGACGCCGAGGTCGCCGCCCTGGTGGACAAGGCCGACGCCGCCGCCTGCGTGGTGACTCCTGCGGTCGGCGCCGAGCGCGCGGCCCGGCTGACCGAGGCCACCGGGCGCCGCTTCCAACTCGCCCCGCCGCCCACCGACCGGATGCGCAGTGCCGACGCGCGCCTGCCGGCCGACCCGGTGCGCCTGCCGGCCGACCCGGTGCGCCTGCCGGCCGACCCGGTGCCGCCGAGGGCCGACTCGACCTGCTGGGTCTCCACCACCGGTGGCAGCACCGGCACCCCCCGACTCTTCGCCGTCTCGCACGAGCGACTGCTCACCAACTCGCTGCTCAACGCCTACGAGTGGGGTTGGTCGGCGTACCCGGTCCACGTCTCCCTCTCGCCGATCGCGCACGGCATCGGCTTCAGCCACGCCGTCGGCCAACTCGCGTCCGGCGGGACGGTGGCGCTGATCGAGCGGTACGACCCGGCTGCGGCCGTGGCATGGCTCAGCGGCGGCACCCCGACCTGGACGGCGGTGGTGCCGACGATGGTGCACGACCTGTACCGGCAGGAGGCGTCACTTTCCGCACTCGGCCTGCTGGTCTGCGCGGGCGCGCCGCTTGAGGTCGGACTGCGCGAGCGGGTCCTGACCGGCGGCGGCGCACGGCTCATCGAGTACTACGGCTCCACCGAGCTGGGCTGGGTGACCTGGCTGGAGCACCGCCCCGGCGACCCGCGCGAAGGGCTGGTCGGCCTGCCGACGCTTGGTGCTGCGGTGCGGATCGTCGATGCGGACGGCCGACCGGTGCCGGACGGCCAGATCGGCCGGGTGCAGAAGAGTGGCCGGCCGTACGCCATCCCGCTGGGCGGGGGCGTCTCCGCGTACGAGTCGAACGCCTCCGCCTGGGAGTCCTCCGGCGATCTCGGCCGGATCGACGCCGACGGCTGCCTGATCCTGGCCGGGCGGGCCGACGACATGATCGTGGTCGGCGGGCAGAACGTCTACCCGGTCGAGGTGGAACTCGTCCTGCGCGAGCACCCGGCGGTGCGGGAGGTGGTGGTGCGCGGCGCACACAGCGACCGGCTGGGCCAGAGCCTGGTCGCGTACGTCGAGGCCGATGCCGAGCCGCGACTCGCCGACGAACTCGCCGACCTCTGCGCCACCCGGCTCGCCAGGTACAAGCGCCCGGCCCGCTTCGTGGTCACCGACGCGCTGCCGCGCAACTCCGCCGGCAAGCTGCGCCGCTCCTTCACCCTTGCCGGGGACCGCTCCGCCGGCCCGCCTGGAGACCGCTCCGCCGGCCCGCTCGGGGATCGCTCCGGCGGCCCGCCTGGAGACCGCTCCGGCGGCCGGACGGGAGAACAGCGGTGAGCCGGCTGGCGGGCGCGGTCGCCCTGGTCACCGGTGCGATGTCCGGCATCGGTCAGGGCATCGCCGAGCGGCTCGCGGCAGCGGGCGCGCAGGTCGTCGTCAACTCCCGTACGGTGCCGGCCGAGCCGGTCGAGCCCGCCCTGCACCTGGCCGGCGACGTGGCCGACGAGTCCGCCGTGACCGCGATGATCGCGACGATCGCCGAACGCTACGGTCGCCTCGACATCGTGGTCAACAGCGCCGGTGCCACCAAGAACGTCCCGCACCACGACCTCGACGGGATCACCGTGGAGGACTGGAACCGGATCCTCGGCGTCAACGTGATCGGTGCCTGGAACACGGTGAAGGCCGCCGCGCCCTACCTGCGCGCGTCACCGATCGGGGCGGTGGTGAACATCTCCTCGATGGCCGGCATCCGGGTCACCGGCAGCAGCCTGCCGTACTCGGTCTCGAAAGCAGCCCTCAACCAGCTCACCCGCACCCTGGCAAAGGCGCTCGGCCCGGACATCCGGGTGAACGCGGTCGCGCCCGGTCTGATCGACACCCCCTGGACGCGCGGCTGGTCGGACCGGACCCGGGAGGTCCTGGAACTGGCCCCGCTGGCTCGGATCGGCACCCCCGCCGACGTGGCCGCCATGGTGCTCGCACTGATCGAGGCCGACTACGTTACGGGGGAGATCGTCACCGTCGACGGCGGGCTGTCGCTCAACAACTGAACCCCTGGAGGCACGATGACCACCGCACCCGGACTCGGCTGGGGCATCATCGGTGCCGGCTTCATCGCCGGCAAATTCGTAAACGCCGTCACCAAGCACACCAGCTCCGAGGTCGTCGCGGTCGGCTCCCGCAACCTGGAGAAGGCCACCGCCTTCGCGACGCAGCAGGGCATTCCCGCCGCCCACGGCAGCTACCGGGAACTGGTCGAGGACCCCCGGGTGCAGGCGGTGTACGTCGCCACGCCGCACGTGCACCACCTGGCACACGCGCTGCTCGCCATCGAGGCCGGCAAGCCGGTGCTGATCGAGAAGCCGATCGCGGTCAACGCCGAGCAGGCGCGGACCCTGGCGAAGGCCGCCTCGGAGGCGGGCGTCTTCGCGATGGAGGCGATGTGGACGCGCTTCCTGCCGCACATGATCGAACTGCGCTCGCTTGTCGCTGCGGGTGACATCGGCGAGCTGGTCCACGTGCACGCCGAACACTCCCAGCACTTTCCCCTCGACCCGGCCCACCGCCTCTACAACCCGGAACTGGCCGGCGGTGCCCTGCTCGACCTGGGGGTCTACCCGCTGGCGCTGGTCCAGGATCTGCTCGGTCGACCCGCCCAGCTCGCCGCCGTCGGCACGCTCACCACTACCGGCGTCGACGGCCAGGTCACCCTGGCGATGCGCCACGGCGAGCGGGCACAGTCGAGTGTGCACACGTCACTGTGGGGGCTGAGCGCGATCAGCGCGCAGATCCTGGGCACCGACGGCCGGATCACCTTCGACGGCCCGTTCCTGCGTCCGACGATCCTCCGCCTCGAGACGCGGGCCGGAAAGGTGCACACCTTCGACGGCACCGCTCGCAACGGTTTCCAGTTCGAGGTGGACGAGGTGGCCCGCTGCGTCGCCGAGGGCCTGATCGAGAGCCCCCTGCTGCCCCTCGACGACAGCGTCGCCACCCTGGAGGTGATCGACCAGGCCCGCGCCGCCCTCGGCGTCCGCTACCCGTTCGAGTGACGGCGGATGGCAGGATCGGAGCATTCGGCAACGCCACAGGGGGAGGTGCAGCGTGCCGGAACCGATCCGCATCGCCGTTCTGACCGGAGCCACTCTCACCACCGGGCTGGTGGCCGGGCTCTTCTTCGCGTACGCCTGCTCGGTCATGCCGGGGCTGGCCGCGACCGACGACCGGACGCTTGTCGGCACCATGCAGTCGATCAACCGGAAGATCATCAACGGTTGGTTCCTGTCGGTGTTCCTGGGTGGGCCGCTGCTGGTCGCGGTGGCCGTCATCGGGTACGCCGGTGCCGGCGCGGTGTTCTGGTGGCTCCTCGCCGGGCTGCTCTGCCACCTGGTCACGCTTGGCGTGACCGGCCGATGCAACGTACCGCTGAACAACCAGCTGGACGCCGCCGGTCCGGTCGACCAGATCACCGACCTGGCGGCCGTCCGGCGGGGCTTCGAGGACACCTGGGTGCGCTGGAACCTGGTCCGTACGCTCAGCTCGGTCGCCGCCTTCGGCTGCCTGATCGGCGCCCTGCTCACCCACTGACCACCGGTGTGACGGGCCTGAGCGGGCACCGCCGCGTCCCCGGCTGCGGCACGCCGGCATGCTTGGAGCGCGGCTGACCGGGTACGGACCGGTCATGCGGATCGTGGTGGTGGGGGCGAGCGGGAACGTCGGCACCGCGCTGCTTCGCCGGTTGCGGCGGGAGCGCGACGTCCAGGTCGTCGGCGTGGCGCGCCGGCTGCCGCACGCGGGGTCCGGTGCGCCTTACGACGGGCTGCGCTGGCACTCCTGCGACATCGGGTCGCCGGGTGCGGCGGACGAACTCACCGGGGTCTTCGCCGGTGCCGACGCGGTGGTGCACCTGGCCTGGCAGATCCAGCCCAGCCACGACCAGCGCCAGCTGCACCGGACAAACGTGGGCGGCAGCCGGGCGGTGGTCGACGCGGTACTGCGCGCCCGGGTACCGGCCCTGGTGTACGCCTCGTCGGTCGGCACGTACGCGCCCGGCCCGAAGAACCTGCCGATCAGCGAGCGCTGGCCGGCGACCGGGGTGGCCGCCTCGTCGTACAGCCGGGACAAGGCGGCGGTGGAGGAGATGCTCGACGGGATCGAGCGGACCCACCCGGCGCTGCGGGTGGTGCGGCTGCGCCCCGGGCTGATCTTCCAACGGGAGGCCGGCACCGAGATCAGCCGTTACTTCCTCGGGCCGCTGGTGCCGGTGCGCCTGCTGCGCTTCGGTCGGCTGCCGCTGGTGCCCGCGAACCGGCGACTGCGGATGCAGGCGGTGCACGCGGACGACGTCGCTGATGCGTACGCCCGGGCGGTGCTTGGTGACGCCCGCGGCGCCTTCAACGTCGCCGCGGACCCGGTGCTGACCCCGGAGCTGGTGGCCCGGCACTTCCACGGCTGGACGGTGCCGGTGGCCGCCCCGGTGCTGCGCGCGGCCGCTGCGTTGACCTGGCGGGCCCGGTTGCAGCCGGTCGACGGCGGCTGGGTGGAGCTGGCGCTGAACGTGCCGCTGATGTCCAGCGAGCGGGCCGCGACCGAGCTGGGCTGGCAGCCGAGCGTCGACGCGACCACCGCCCTGAAGGAACTCCTGGCCGGCATGGCCGACCGCGCCGGCACCCCCAGCCCGCCGCTCTCGACGACGCCCACCCTCCCCGGCCGCCCCGCCGCCCTGCTCAAGGCCCGCCCGGCCGGCCAGGGCAACCCCTACTGACTCCTCAGCGGAGCGTGCTGCCGGTGACGACCGGCTTACCGGCGCCGAGGAAGAAGATGCCGGGGAAACCGTCGGTCTCGAAGCCGTGGCTGGGGTTGCGGCGCACCGTCGACCCTTCGATGCGCAGGGTGCCGGTGCGGTTGTTGCTGACGAAGAAGATCGCCCCGCCGCCCTCCTTCGCGTCGTTGCCCTCGATGGTCGTGCCGGCGATGCGTACCGAGAACTCGTTGCCGTCGCAGTAGATCGCGCCGCCGCTGCCGCCACCCGGGGTGCCGGGCTTGGCCGGATTGGCGCCGTTGCCGACCGCCGCGTTGCCCCGGAACGCGCTGTTGAGCACCTCCCAGGAGACGCCGATGCTGCTCAGCGCGCCACCGTTGGCGCACGAACCGCCGGTGAAGGTGCTGTTCACCACGTACACCGGCTGGTTGTCGTGCTGGTCGAGCACCCGGATGGCCGCACCGCCGAGGTCCGGGCCGGTGCGGTCGCAGCGGTTGTCGGCGAAGTGCGAGTTGACCACCTTGAGCCGGCCGCCCCGGACGAAGATCGCGCCACCGCCGCCGCCGTCGGTCCGCTGGCCGGTGGCGTCACCGTTGGCGAAGCCGAGATTCTGCACGGTCAGTTGCGGATGGTCCTGGTTGTTGCAGTGCGAGGTGGTCCACCCCTGGAGCGGGTCACAGGTGTTCATGTAGAGGATGCGCCGGCGGCCCTGCCCGCTGAGGGTGACCTTGCCGCCGCCGTCGAGCACCACCCGCGGACCGTTGGCGTTGCGTACCTTGGCGGTCGCCGCCATCTCGATGGTCACCGGGTCGGGGCCGCAGTCGAAGGTGATGATCCCGCCGGCCGCCACCGCCCGGACCACCGCCGCCGAGGTGCAACTGGCCGGCGTGCCGGTGCCGACGGTGCGGGTCGGCTTCGAGGTGTCGACCGCCCGCGCCGCAGCCGGCACGGCGGCTCTACCGGCCGAGTTGCCGCCCGCTGCACCGGCCGACGCCGCTGGTCGCCCCGGGCTGGCGCTGCTCGGCGCGCTGCCGAGACCGCTTCGGCCCGACGGGGTGGCGGCGCCGCTCTGCGGCAGCTCGCCCTGCGGCGCTGCGGTCGGCGGCTGCTCGCCCTCCGCGAGCGGTGCCTCGGTGCCACTGACGTACGGCGCCTGGCCGCTGCGCGGGTCGGCGCGGGGCACCGAGGGGCCGCCGCAGCCGGCCAGCACGGTGACGGCGACACCGAGGGTGATGACGGATCTCAGACGCACCCCGTGATGCTAGAAGCCATTCGCCGCCGGAGCGAGCACCATCGCTGGTCAGACGAGAGGGGCGTGGTGCAGGTGCCGGCGGCGGCGCAGCCGGACGCCGAACACCCCGGCGACCGTCACGATCATCAGCGCGGTGACCACCACCGCGTGCAGGATGCCCCGACTCAGGTAACCGCCGTCGGTGTGGTCCACCGCCCAGGTGGCGATCTCCCGGCTGGACCAGAACGGCGTCAGCCTCGCCCCGGAGCTGGCCGGGTCGAGCAGCATCTGCATGGCGACCACGGTGAGCAGCAGCAGGGTCCCCTCCAACTCGCGGGGAAGCAGGGTGCCGATCAGCATGCCGAACGGCGCGGCCACCGCCACGCAGCAGAGCATCGCCACGGCGATCCCGCCGTACCGCAGGTTGGCCGCGTCGAAGACGGTGAGCAGGAAGAACGGCACCGAGACGGCCAGCCCGAGCGCCCACAGGCCGAGCATCCGCCCGAGGTAGAGGTGGTGCGGGCGGTAACCGGCGAGCCGCAGCCGGGGTTCCAACTCGCGAGCGGCGCTGGTGGCGAAGAGCGCGGCGGTGCTCACCGCCCAGCTGATGCCGAGCAACAGCGCACGAACCGACTGCCCGACGTAGGAGTCCCGCCGAATCAGCCAGAAGACCAACGGCATCAAGAGCAGAAGCAGCAGTACGCCCCGACGGCGCGCCAGCTCCCGCAGCGTCATCTCGGCCACGGTGACCAGCCGGTTCATGAACGGCCTCCATGCTGGGCGGAAGTGCGACCGCCCGACTGGGCGGGGGTCAGGTCGAGCACCACGTCGACCCGGTCGAGCTGGTTGAGCAGGTGGGTCACCACCACGATGGCCCGACCCTCGTCGCGCAACCGGATCAACTGATCCCAGAGGTTGACGTAGCTGCCCTGGTCGAAGCCCTGGTACGGCTCGTCCAGCAGCAGCACGTCCGGCGCGGCGAGGGTGGACATGGTCAGGTTCAGCTTCTGCCGCGTACCGCCGGAGAGGTGCCGGGCGAGTACGTCCCGATCGGGCTCCCAGCCAAGTTGCTGGGCCGCCGCCCGACCCGCGCGTCGGGCCGGTCCCCGCGCCATCCCCTGCCCGGCACCGACCAGCACGAAGTGTTCGTCGGGCAGCAGAAAGTCGACGGTGCCGCCCTGCTGCGGGCAGTAACCGAGCCGACCCGAGACGGTCACCGCACCGGCGTCGGGTGAGATCAACCCGGCACAGATGCGCAGGAAGGTGCTCTTGCCGCAGCCGTTGGCGCCGACCACGGCGGCGATCTGCCCGGCACGTACGGTAAGCGTCGCGTCCCGGAGCACCGTGCGTCGGCCGTACCGCTTGGTGATGCCCTTGGCGTGCAGCCGGACCGGGCCGGGGCGCGGGCCGGGCGCGGTGCCGATGCTCTCCACGATCGCGGCGGCGTACGCCTGCGGCGGGCCGAAGACCAGCCACGGGTCGCCCCCGCCCTCACGCAGGTGCGTGGCGGCCTCGGCGACCACATGTCGGGCGGCGTCGGCCGCCACCCGGCGCTGGTACAGCTCGGCCCCGAAGGCCCGTAGCCACTCGTCGGCGTTCACCCGTCGACCCCCTTCGTGACGATGCCGGTCACCGGCGCCACGAACGCCAACCAGGCGTTGCCGCCGTGTCGCAGTGCCGCCCGCCCGTCGTCGGTGAGCTGGTAGTACTTGCGGGCCGGACCCGACCCGCCGGCCCGCCACTGCGCGGTGACCAGGCCGGTGCGTTGCAGTCGCAACAGCACCGGGTAGAGCGTGCCGCCCTGGATCGGCCCGACGCCTGCGGCTTCGAGCGACTGGGCCAGCTGGTAGCCGTAGGACTCACCCTCGTGCAGCAGCCCGAGTACGCAGAGGTCGAGCACTCCACGCAGCCACTGCCCGCGACGGTCGGAATCCACCCGCCGAACCCTAGCGGCGCTATCTAGATGGCACAACTACCTAGTTGGGTCGGCAGCTCCTCAAAATCCGGCTCGAATCGCTCTCAGCCCCGGCCGAGCGGCTCCCGCCCCGGCCGAGCGGCTCCCGCCCCGGCCGAGCGGCTCAGCTGGCCCCGCCGAGCCGGCTCAGCCGGCCACGACGTCGGAGATCACGACGGTGACGTTGTCCGGTGCGCCGGCCTGATGAGCCAGCTTCACCAACTGCTCGCCACACTGCTGACGGTCGCCGTGCAGGCTCAGCGTGGCGGCGATGGCGTCATCCGGCACGTAGTCGGAAAGCCCGTCGCTGCACAGCAGCAGCCGGTCCCCGACCGCCACGGTGACCACTCCCATCGTCGGCGGCGCGTCGTTGCCCTGCACCGCTCGGGTCACCAACGAGCGCTGCGGATGGTGCCGGGCCTGTTCCGGGGTGAGCGCCCCCTGGTCGACAAGCGCCTGCACGAAGGTGTCGTCCCGGGTCAACTGGCGCAGCCGGCCCTCGCGGAGCAGGTAGCAGCGGGAGTCGCCAACCTGGGTGAGGATCAGCTTGTCCCCGGCGAGCAGCGCCGCGGTCAGCGTCGTACCCATGCCGTCGCGGGCCGGGTCGGCCGCTATCGCGGCGTGGATGCGCTGGTTGGCCGTGCTCACCACGGCACGCAGCGCGTCGGCGGCGGCGTCCGGGTCCGTCGGCGGGATCAACTCGTCGAGGATCCGGATGACGATCTCGCTGGCCACCTCTCCGGCGGGCAGCCCACCCATGCCGTCGGCCACCGCGACGAGACGGTCGCCGGCAAGCGCCGAGTCCTCGTTGTTGGTGCGAACCAGGCCGATGTCGTTGAGGATGGCCGAGCGGAGGATCAGCGTCATGGGACAAGCTTGCCAAGAAGACCCTCGCCGCGTCTCTACGCACTACTACGTAGGGTGGGGGAATGTTGCCGGTGTCCATGGTCGGGCGCGCCGGTGAGCTGGCCGAGCTGGACCGGGCCTGGTCCACCGTGGTCGGTAATCGCCGCCGGTCGCCGGCTGTCGCCGTGGTCACCGGAGGCGTCGGCGTGGGCAAGAGCCTGCTGGTCGCCGCCGCGCTGGACGGCTTCACCCCGCGCCCCGAGGTGATACTCAGCGGGGCCGCCCGACTACACAGCCCCGCGCCGTACGACTGGTTGGCCGCCGTGTTGAGCGGACGCGACACCGGCCGGCTCGATCTGCCGGCGGACGCATTGGCCTGGCTGGCCCAGCACCCCACCGCGCCGCGCGAGCGCTACGCACCCGGCACGCTGCTCCGGCTGGCCGTGCGTACCGTCCGGATGCTTGTGGGTGCGGGCCCGGCGGTGCTTGTGGTGGAGGATCTGCACGCGCTCGACCCGGCCAGCCTCAACCTGGTCGGCGAGCTGGCCACCGCCGCCGGGCTCTCGGCCCTGCTGATGGTGGCGACCCGGCCGGCGGCGCACGCGGTCGCGCCGGAACTCACCGGCCGCACCCTGGCCCGCCTCTGCGGGGTACGCGGCGCCGTGCGCCAGCATCTCGGCCCGCTGCGCCAGGCCGAGGTCGCCGAGGTGCTGACCCAGGTGTACGCCGACCCAGCGCCCTGCGCCCGCCTGGTGCACCGGGTCTGGCAGCACACCGGCGGCAACCCGTACGCGCTCACCGAACTGCTCGCCGCGCACGCCGGCCAGCCCCCGGAGGCGCTGCTCGCCCCGCCGCCGCTGCCCTCCTCTTCGTCGTCGCCCTTGCCGTCGTCCTCGTCCGCGCCCTTGTCTTCGTCCCCGTCCTTGCCGCCGGCCGTCCGCTCGTCTTCGCCCGATCCCTCGCTTTCGGCGGGCGGCGGGTGGGCCGAGTTGACCGGCCGGGAGGTCGAGGTGCTCGACTGCCTGGTCGCCGGGATGTCCAACAAGCAGGTGGCCCGGGCCCTCGGCATCTCGGTGCGTACCGTCACCGTGCACGTGTCCAACCTGCTACGCAAGACCGGCTCGGCCTCGCGTACCGAGGTGGCGCTCTGGGCGGTCCGGCAGCGCCGCGCGGCACCCACCCCCGCCGACCACTGACCAGCGCCGGCCAGCCGGCGTCAGGTGGCTACGTCGAGCGGCGGACCGGCACCCAGTCCGTGAACCGTTTGTGCAGACTAGCCAGCGGCGTGCCCGAGCCCAGCTCGGCGAGTTGCTCGGCGGCCTCCTCGCGCAACGTCACCAGATAGACCAGCAGCCCCGGCATGTTGCCGTGGTACTGCGCCAGTAGCAGCAACTTCGCGGGAGAGCACGGCCACGACGCGCCACACGCCGAACAGCGCCACGTCGGGCGGACCGCGACATGGTCCCGAACGTGCGGTCGGCGGGTCACCGCGCAGCCCGCGCGGCGTTGCGGGGGACCTTCGTGCGGCGGCTGGCCCGGTCTACGACGGGTTGCAGCCCGGCCGGCATCACGAACAGCTCGCGGCGGGCGATGGCGTCGCCCCGCGCGTCGAGCACGTAACAGTCGACCCACGTCCATCCGTGGTACGTGCGCCGCTCCGTACGCTCGCGGATCACGCGGACAGTGATCGATTGGCGGAACTGGACCGACGCCCTCCGGGTCAGCAGATACACGCCAGACTCGACCCGAGGCGTGCCGTCGGCACGCGGGCCGCAGGTCTGTCCCGGCGTTCGGGGGTGCCATCGGGTACGGGGTGCTGCGTTCACGGGTCTCTGCTCAGGCATGGGCCGACCTCCGTCTACGCGGGACTTGGCGGCGTCCTCGGGGACTCGAGCCTTCCCGATCGCCCTCCTTAGCCTCGCCTTGTTCCGGTCGCGCGTCAAGTACTCATGACGGGTTGTCTCGCGTCAGGCTTGACGCGCGACTGGTACCCGCGTGCCTAACGTCAGAACGTGGCAAAGCTCCGACTGATGGGTACGCATGAGATTCGGGTGCGGCTCGGTGGCATCAGCCGGCAGCGTGTCTACGAGTTGACCATGCGTCGCTCGTTCCCCGAGCCGGCCGCCGAACTCGAACAGGGCCGCGTGTGGCTGGCCGAAGACGTCGAGCGGTGGATTGCCGAGCATCGGAGCGACCTCACGGACAGCGAAGGCGGCGACTAGCCGAAGCCCGCTGATGCATAAGCACTGCCCGCCCAATCGCCGGCCGGGCCTGGTGTGGCTACCCTGCGCGCATGCCAACGCACCTGTACGGGCGCGGTGAGATCGCCCGACGCCTAGGCGTCAGCAGGCAGCGTGCGGGCGAGATCATCGACCGTGCGGACTTCCCGGAGCCATACGACGTGCTGGGCATGGGTGCCGTCTGGCGGATCGCGGACGTCGAGGAATGGATCAGGCGGAACCGTCCGCACCTCGCCGAGGAGCCGGAGGCGTAACCGGCACGGCCGGCTCTTCCTGCCTCGCGCTGTTAACAAGGGGCCCTTCCTATACACCAGGCGTTAATAGGGGGCCCTTCCTTTCATCCCTGCCTTGGGTAGCGGAGGAGGAGGCTGGCGGCTACCTCTTCGTCGCCGACGGCGGCGTACACGTGGGGCACGTCGGAGGTCCAGCGGAGGTGTCCACCGGCGGCGGCGGTCAGCGGTGCGTCGGCCGGTCCGGCCCGCAGCACCCCGGCGAAGACCGTCACGTGCTCGGTGACGCCGGCCTGGTGGGCGGGGGAGAGCTGGCCGGGGCCGGGTGCGACCCGCATCCGGTACAGCTCGTAGGTGGCGTCCGCGTCGTCGAAGACCTCAAGCAGGGTGGCGCTGACCGCCGCGCCGCGGACGGTCGGTTCGGCCGTCGGCCCGGAGAGCACGGCGGTCAGCGGTACGCCGAGCTGCGCGGTGACCGCGTACAGGGTCTCCAGGGTGGGGTTGCGGCTGCCGTTCTCCAACCCGGAGAGGGTCGCCTTGCCCACCTGGGCCTGTCGGGCCAACGCGGAGAGCGAGATGCCTCGCGCCTCGCGCAGGGCACGGACCCGTCGACCGACCGCCGTGGGGTCGGGGTCTGCTGGTGGTTGGGACACCCCGCTATGGTGCTACATGCTGCTGTTCCGTAAACGGAACGATCGGGGTGGGAGATGGCGGGACGGGTACAACCGGTGCTGGCCGGGGTGGTGACCGCGCTTGTCGGGTTCGCCAGCTCGTTCACCGTGGTGCTGGCCGGACTGCGGGCGGTCGGGGCCACCGAGCGTCAGGCCGCCTCCGGGCTGCTCGTGCTCTGCGTCGCCTCCGGGCTCTGTGCCGCCTGGCTGGGGCTGCGGCACCGGCTGCCGTTGAGCGTGGCCTGGTCCACGCCGGGCGCGGCGCTGCTGGTCGCCACCGGGCCGGTTCCCGGTGGTTGGCCGGTCGCGGTCGGGGCGTTCCTCGTCTCGGGAGCGCTCATCGTGGCCGCCGGGCTCTTTCCGGCGCTGGGGCGGGCGGTCGCGGCGATCCCCA
This sequence comes from Micromonospora sp. FIMYZ51, assembly GCF_038246755.1. NCBI lineage: Bacteria > Bacillati > Actinomycetota > Actinomycetes > Micromonosporales > Micromonosporaceae > Micromonospora > Micromonospora sp. FIMYZ51. Next base: position 284,145 of record NZ_CP134706.1, read on the forward strand.
AACCGGTCGCCGGCGCGATGCTCGCCGGAGTGCTGCTGCCGCTCTGTACCGCGCCGGTCCGCGCGCTCGTCGAGGTGCCTGCGCTGGCCGCGCCGGTGGTGCTCTCCTGGCTGCTGCTGCACCGCTTCGCCCGGCGGTGGGCGGTGCCCGGTGCGCTGGTGGTGGCGGTGGTGGCGATCGCGCTGACCGCCCCGGCGGGCGGCACCGGCGGACTCCGCCCGGTGGTCGAGGTGACCGCGCCGCAGTGGAGTCTCTCGGCCCTGGTCGGCCTGGCGCTACCGCTGTTCCTGGTGACCATGGCCGCGCAGAACGTGCCCGGTACCGCCCTGCTGGTCGGCTACGGCTACCGGCCGCCGCTCGGCTCGGTGCTGCGGACCACCGGGCTGGCCACCCTGGCCACCGCTCCGGCCGGCGGACACGCGGTCAACCTGGCCGCGATCAGTGCCGCGCTGGCCGCCGGGCCGGACGCGCACCCCGATCCGGACCGCCGCTGGATCGCCTCGGTCACCGCCGGGGCGGGGCTGGCGCTGCTCGGGCTGGGCGCCGGTGCGGTGACCACCCTGGTCGGCTGGGCGCCGCCGGTGCTGATCGAGGCGGTCGCCGGCCTCGCCCTGCTCGGCGCGCTGGCCACCGCGCTGACCTCGGCGCTGGCCGAACCCGAGGCCCGGGAGGCCGCGGTGGTCACCCTGGTGGTCACCGCCTCCGGCGTCTCGCTTGTCGGCATCGGCGGTGCCTTCTGGGGCCTGATCGCCGGCTGCCTGATGCTCCTGCTCTTCCGCTCCCGCAGCAGGCGTCCAGCCGACACCCCGGCCACCGTGCCCACCCCGCGCGAAGAAGAGGCCCGAAGGTAGCACCGGCACTCACGTCACCAGGCCGGAGCGGTACGCGTACACCACCGCCTGCACGCGGTCGCGCAGGTCGAGCTTGGTGAGGATGCGCGACACGTACGTCTTGACGGTCTCCTGACTGATCACCAGCCGGGCCGCGATCTCGGCGTTGGAGAGGCCGTCGGCGATCAGGCGCAGCACCTCCAACTCGCGCGGGGTCAGTCCCACCTCGTCGGGCGTGCCCTCGGCGGGCCGGATGCGGGCCGCGTACCTGCCGACGAGTTGCCGGGTCACCTCGGGCGCCAGCAGCGCGGCACCGCTGGCGACGGTGCGGATGCCGTGCAGCAGTTGCGCCGGTGGGGCGTCCTTGAGCAGGAACCCGCTCGCCCCGGCGCGCAGCGCCTCGTAGACGTACTCGTCGAGGTTGAACGTCGTCACCACGAGCACCTTGACCGGCTGCTCCACCCCGACCCCGGCGAGCAGGCGGGTCGCCTTGATGCCGTCGAGCACCGGCATCCGTACGTCCATCACCACCACGTCCGGGCGCAGCCGGCCGGCGAGGTCGACCGCCGCGCGCCCGTCCCCGCACTCGCCCACCACCTCCAGGTCGGGCTGCGCGCCGATGATCGTCGCGAAGCCGGTACGGATCAGCGGCTGGTCGTCGCAGACCAGCACCCGGATCGGCGCGGTCACGACACGCTGCCGGTGGGGATGCGGGCCCGCACGACGAATCCGGCACCCTCCCGGCGTTCCGCGCTGAACTCGCCGCCGAGCACGGTGACGCGTTCGCGCAGCCCGGCCAGGCCGCGTCCGCTCCCGCCCGGGCTCGAAGCGGATGCGTCCGAGCCGTCGGTGCTGATCTCCACCGTGATCTCACTTTCCCCGTGCCGCACGTGCACGGCGGTGCGGCTGCCGTGGGCATACTTCAGGGCGTTCGTCAGCGCCTCCTGCACGACCCGGTAGGCGGCGACCTCAGCGCCGCCGGTCATCTCCGCCGGGCTGCCCTCCTGGCTGAACTCCACCGGCTGCCCGGCCTGCCGGGTCTGCTCGACCAGGGCGGGCAACTCGCCGACGGCGGGCGTACGCGGCTCGGCGCTGTGGTCGGGGTTGAGCAGGTCCAGCAGGATCCGCAGGTCGGCGATGGCCCGCCGGCCGGTGTCGGTGATGGCGGTGAGGGTGGTGTCGAGGCGGTCCGGGGCGGCGGTCAGGTAGCGCGCCGCCTCGGCCTGCACGACCATCGCCGTCACGTGGTGGGTCACGACGTCGTGCAGCTCACCGGCGATGCGGGAGCGTTCGGCGGCGCGGGCGGTCGCGGCGACCCGGTGGCGACGCTCGGCCTCGGCGATCCGGCTCTGCCGCAGCCAGGCCCCGGCACCCCAGGCGAGGGCCAACGCCAGGTAGAACGTGAGGAAACCGCTCACGCCCTCGGTCGAGCCCTGCCGGTCGAGGGCGACGGCCAGCGCCACGTACGCGGCGGAGCCCACGACCATGGTGGTGCGCCGGCCACGTTCCAGGTAGGCGCCGGCGCTCAGCAGCGCGACGGCAAGCGCGGCGCCCGCGACCGTGTGGTAGGCGCGCAACTGGTCGATGGTGAAGCCGAGCGACACCAGGGCGAGGGAGATCGCCGGCCAGCGCCGGCGGATGGCGAGCGGGAGGCACTCCAGGGTGATCGCCACCACGGCCAGCGCGTCGAACGGACGGCCGGGCAGGTCGCCGAGCTGCGTACCGCGGTCCTGCAACGCCGGCACCGCGGAGGCGAGGGCGATCAGCAGCGCCAACGGGAGATCCCGGACCGTGACGGGCCAGCGCCGCCACAAGTCCGGGAACGTCCGCAGGTTGACCATCAGGAGACGGTAACGCTCGCCGCCGGGGCGTCGACCACGCGGCGACGCGGCACGATGCGACCGCGACGGTGGGCCTGCCACAGGAACACCACGGTCAGCACCAGGCCCGCCGCCACCGCGTACAGGCTGCCCTCCGGCCCGAAGTCACCGCCGCTGAGCAGCGTCGGGCCCGACGTCGTGGCGTCCAGCAGCCCCTTCGACTCGCCGTTGCCGGAGACCACGACGCCGAAGATGCCGGCGGCGGCGAAGTTCCAGCCGAAGTGCAGCCCGATCGGCACCCACAGGTTGCGGGTGGCGGCGTAGCAGGCGGCGAGCATGAAGCCCGCCTGGATCGCGATGGCGGTCGCGCCCCACAGGCTGGCGTCCGGGTTGAGCAGGTGCATCAGGCCGAACAGCGTGCCGGACAGCAGCAGCGCGAGCCAGGTCCCGAGGCGTTCCTCGACGAGGCGGAACAGCAGGCCCCGGTAGAGCAACTCCTCGGTCACGGCTGCGGCGGCCATGAACCCGAACAGCCCCGCCATGCCGGACATCGAGCCCGAACCGTGTACGTGGTAGCCGCCCATGAAGGCGATGTTGACGATGACGGCGGCGAACATGGCGAATCCGATCACCGTCCCCCGGACGATCCGGGCACCGGCCCCGTCCCGGGCCAACTCGGTGACCGCACGCCCTTCGGTGCGGCGCACCACCCACTCGTACGCGAGGACCGCGGCCACGGCGGTCGCCATCCCGATGGCCAGGGTGAGCCAGGGGTCGCCCTGCACCGCCACGACGGCCCGGTTGCCGACGAGGCTGACCACCGCGACGGCCAGGATCTGCTTCAACACACGCATGAGGATTCCTTCGAGAGGTGACCGGCAGGAGCGCCGTGATCACCTGGAACGCTATGGATTCGCGGGCCGGGAATCGTCACCGTGCGGTGGACACTTGCGGGTAGCTCGTACGGGGGACAAGCGTGCTTGCGATGAGCAGTTTGCGATGACCAGTGGGGGTCAGATCTCGGCGGGTAGATCGGTGGTCAGGGCGTCGAGGAGGACCTCGCCGTCGGTGACGGTGGCGATCTGGTCGGCCGGCACGTAGACGGCGCCGGTGGGGACCAACTCGGTGGAGACCTTGAGATAGCCGGTACGCAGCAGTCGGGCGGCCAGGTCCGCCGGCACGTCCGGCTCCTCGGTGGCCGCGGACTCGATCAGCTCGTCCAGGCTGCTGCCGGGGTCGGCGGTCGGTGCCTGCACGGTCACCGCGTTGGGGTCGCCGCGCTGGACGAGGTCCACCGTGCCCACGTCGATGCCGGCGGAGTCCACCACCCGCATCCCGGTGGTGACCTTCGATACGACCGCTCGCTGATCGATGCCCTGCTGTTCCATTCCCGCGCGGTTCCCCCTCCCACCTCCCCCCAAACCTCACCCACCCGCACCCGCCCTCACCCCGGAGGGGGCAGGGCGGGGATGGGTCAGGGGGATGGCGGGCGGGGGGAGAGTTCGCGCCAGGGATCGGCGGGGTGGAGCAGGGCGCGGATGGTCTCCTCGGCCTCGTCGAGGGTGTCGTACTCGTAGAACCGGGAGGCGCCCTCGGCACCGCCGGCGCGTTGCTCGACGTACCACCGGTCGGCGTCCACGCGGAGGAAGACGTCGCGTCGGGCCAGGCGCCCCCATTTCCCGTTCCACCAGTGCTTTCGCTGCTCCATGGCGGGACTCTATCGAACAGGTGTTCGACTTTGTGCGGCCCCTGCGGGATTCCCGCAGGGGCCGGTGTGCAGGTGTCCCGGTTCAGCGCTGGGTGGGCGGTTCCTCCCGGCGGCCGAGCACCTCGTCCAGCGCGCCGCGCTGCTGCCCGGGGGTGGTCCGGCCGGCGGCGACGAGCGCGTCCCGGATCTCGGTGAGCAGTTTGATCTCCTCGCTCGGCGCGGCCGGCGGCGGCTCCTCACCCCGCCGACGCCGCTCGGCGAGCTTGTTCATCGGGTACACCACCAGGAAGTAGAGCGCGGCGGCGGTGAGCAGGAACGTGATCAGCGCGTTGAGGAACGCTCCCCAGGTGACCGGGTTGTTGGTCCCCAGCGAGAACTGGGCTCCGTCACCGGCGGGGCCCTGACCGATCAGGTTGATGATCGGCTGAAGGAACGAGCTGGTGAAGGAGGTGACCAGGCCGGTGAAGGCGGCACCGATGACGATGCCGACCGCCAGGTCGACGACGTTGCCGCGCATGATGAAGTCTTTGAAGCCCTTGAGCATCCGTACTCCTGAGGTCTCCGGGTTTCCGTCGCGGACAACCTATGCCTCGGGCGCGGACTCCAGAAAAGCGCCGGCCTCCCGGGCGGCCCGCTCGGCATCGCCGGCCCGGATCGCCGCCACCAGCCGAGCGTGGTCGACGTGCCGCTCCGGGGTCAGCGCGTCGCCCATCGCCTCGGCGACGGTGCTGCGGACCGCGGCGCCGATCGAGGCGTACAGCTCGGCGAGCATGCTGTTGTGTGCCGCCGCGACCACCGCGCTGTGCAGTGCCGCGTCGGCGGCCACGAACTCGGCGACCCGGCCGCCGCGCCAGGCCGCCTCGCGGGCGGCGAGCGCCTCGTCGAGCGCCGCCAGATCCTCATCCGTACGCCGCCGCGCGGCCAGCCGTGCCGCCGCCACCTCGAAGGCGTGGCGCACCTCGACCACCTCGGCCGTCCGGTCCTCGCTGAGCCGGCGGGCCACCACCGGGGCCAACTCGTCGGTGGAGACGACGTAGGTGCCGGAGCCCTGCCGGCACTCCAGCACACCAGCGTGCGCGAGGGCCCGTACCGCCTCGCGCACCGTGTTGCGTCCGACGCCGAGCGCCTCGACCAGTTGCGGCTCGGTCGGGATCCGGCTGCCCACGGGCCATTCACCAGCCATGATCCGCTGCCGCAGCTGCGCGATCGTCTCTCGTATCCGTTGACCCCGGGGCGGGACGGCAGCGGAATCAATCGGCGGTGGCACTGGTTACAACCTCTCGCACGAATTCATCCCATGATTGTAGGTTCGAGGTCATGCCCCCGTCACCCGCCGGCACCTCCGCGTCCCCGACAACCACCGTCGGCGGGCCGTCACCCGCGGTGACCCCGGCCGCCACCGACGAACCCGGACCGGTCGCGCCCGACCCGGCCGCCGCCCTCGGCACGACGGTCCGGAGCGGCACCTCCGGTGCCACCGGCGGGCTGTTGGTGCTGGCCGGGATGCTGCTGGTGGCGCTGAACCTGCGCGCCGCCGTGACCAGCCTCGGCGCGCTGCTCGACGAGGTGCGCGTCGGGCTCGCGCTCTCCGGCACGATGGCCGGCTTCATCACCACCCTGCCCACAATCGCCTTCGCCGGGCTCGGGGCGGCCACCCCGTGGCTGGTCCGCCGGTTCTCCCCGGCCCGGCTGCTGGTGTTCGGGATGCTCGCCCTCGCCACCGGTCAGTTGCTGCGGGCGGTCACCGGCTCAGCCGTGGTGTTCCTGCTCACCAGCGCGCTCGCGCTGGCCGGCATCGCGGTGGCGAACATCCTGCTGCCGATGCTGGTCAAGCAGCACTTCCCGCACCGCACCGGGCTGGTCACCGGGGCGTACACGATGGCGTTGACGGTGGGTACGACGGTGGCTGCCGCCGCCGCGGTGCCGGTGGCGCACGCCTTCGGTTCGTGGCGGGCGGGGTTGGGCGTCTGGGCGGGGCTGGCGGCGGTGGCCGTACTCCCGTGGCTGCCGGCGGCGCTGCGCAGCCGGGCTGCGGCCCGGCGGGCTACCCGGGGTGCGGCGACCGGGGCCCGCCTGGTGATCCGACCGGGGCGCACCCGGCTCGGCTGGGCGATGGCGGTGTACTTCGGGGCGCAGTCGCTCAGCGGGTACGCGATCATGGGCTGGCTGGCCCAGTTGTTCCGGGACGCGGGTTTCCGCCCGCAGGACGCCGGGCTGCTGCTCGCCGGAGTCACCGCGCTCGGGGTGCCGATCGCGCTGCTGATGCCGGCGCTGGCCGGCCGGTTGGGCACCCTGCGTCCGCTGATCTTCGCGTTGACCGCGGCCTCCAGCCTGGCGTACCTGGGGCTGGCGTTCGCGCCGCGCGACGGCGCGGTGCTCTGGGTGGTGCTGCTGGCGTTCGGTCAGGGTGCGTTCCCGCTCATCCTGACCACCATCGGGCTGCGCGCCCGCACCGCCGACGGAACGGTGGCGCTGTCGGCCTTCGCGCAGAGCACCGGGTACGTCATCGCGGCGTTGGGGCCGCTGCTGGTCGGGGTCCTCTACGAGACCACCGGCGGATGGCTGGCACCGGTCGGCTTCCTGCTGGTCGCCCTCGCGGTGCAGACCGGTGCGGGCATGCTGATCGCCCGCCCCCGGTACATCGAGGACGAGCGCTGAGTTGGCAGGACGGGGCGGGCGGGCGTCAGGGCGAGGCGGGCGTCGTGTCGCCAGCGACCGCCTGCTCGACGGTCGGATACGTGTGCAACACCTCGACCAGACCGCTCACCTCCAGAATGCGCAGCACTCCACGCTGCGGGGCGGCCAAGCGCACCACGCCGCCGGCCTCGTCGCAGCTGTTCTTGGCACGGACGAACACCGACAGCCCGGTGGAGTCGCAGAACGAGACGTCCGACAGGTCGAAGACAAGGCGACTGCGCCCCTTGTCGAGCAGGTCGGTGATCTGGTCCTGCAACTGCGGTGCGGTGGCCATGTCCAGTTCGCCCGCGACCGACACGACGACGACGTCACCGTGCTGTTCCGTGTGCACCGTCAAGGACATTCGCCAGACCTCCTGTTTATCTCTGGAACGGTATCCCACCCGAGTCCTCGCGCGCAGAACGGGAGCGCAATGGGTGTCCACCATCATTCGGTTGCTCTGCGGCAAGTAGTTTGCGGCTCTGCGGTGATAGAGTCCGGCCGGTCCAGGTCGAGGGGGTTTTGCGATGGCGCTGAGCGCTGACGAGAGCGGCCGACTGGCCGATCTGCTGTCCGGGCATGTCGACCAGATCACGAAGCGGTGGGCCGAGGTGGTTGCCGCTCAGCTACGCGGCCGGCTCAGCCAGGCCGAACTGATCCGGCAGGTGCAGGAACTGCATCGCGCCCTGCTCGACGCGCTCGGCAAGGGCGCAGCCGATCTGACCGTTGAGGAGGCCAGCGAGCTGCGGGCGGTGCTCGCCGAGCTGTCCCGGGGGCAGGCGCGGCAGGGTTTCTCCGCCACCGAGACCGCCAGCGGCGTGTTCGCGCTCAAGGACGCCCTGCTTGCCGTGATGGAGACCGCCGAGAACGGCTCCCTGCGGGACTATGTCGCCTTCTCCGCGCTGGTCGACCAGATGGGCCTGTTCACCTTCGAGACCTACGTGCGGACCCGGGAGAGCCTGATCGCCGACCAGGCCGAGCAGCTGCTGGAGCTCTCCACCCCGGTGGTCAAGCTCTGGGAGGGTGTGGTGGCGGTGCCGCTGGTCGGCACCCTCGACTCGGCTCGCGCCCAGGTGGTGATGGAGCGGCTGCTGCAGACCCTGGTCGACACCGGCTCGCCGTACGCGATCATCGACATCACCGGCGTACCGGCGGTGGACACCCAGGTCGCCCAGCACATCCTGAAGACGGTGGTGGCCGCCCGGCTGATGGGTGCCGACTGCATCATCTCCGGCATCCGGCCGCAGATCGCCCAGACCATCGTCGCGCTCGGCATCGAGTTCGGTGACATCGCGACAAAGGCCAGCCTCGCGGATGCGTTGCGCCACGTGCTCCGGCTCAACGGGGTCGAGACCAGCCGCCGCTCGTCACGCCGGGAGGCGTGATGGAGCGGGTGCCGATCCTCAAGATCGGCGACATCCTGCTGGTCTCCATCCAGGTCGACATGTCGGACCAGACGGCCGTCGCGCTCCAGGAGGACCTGGCCGAGCGGATCGTGGCCACCGGCTGCCACGGCGTGATCATCGACATCACCGCGCTGGACATCGTCGACTCCTTCGTCGGGCGGATGCTCTCCACCATCGCCTCGATCTCCCGGGTGCTGGACGCGGAGACGGTGGTCGTCGGGATGCGGCCGGCGGTCGCCATCACGCTTGTCGAGTTGGGCCTCTCGCTCAACGGCATCCGTACCGCGCTGAACGTCGAGCGGGGCATGGAACTGATCGCGGCCGAGCGCGCCGACGATGACGAGGACGAGTTCGACGACGGACCGGATCCCGAGCCGAGGGCGTCGCCGTGACCAGCGGGGTGGACCTGGGCCGCCCGCAGACGCAGACGGTGGGCAGCGACGAGGACGTGGTACGCGTCCGGCAACTGGTCCGTACGGTGGCGGTGGCGGCCAAGCTCTCCCTGGTCGACCAGACCAAAGTGGTCACCGCAGCCAGCGAACTGGCCCGGAACACCCTGGTCTACGGCGGTGGTGGCACCGTCGAGGTGAGCGCCGTCGACAACGGCCGCCGGCACGGCATCCAGATCCTCTTCGCCGACTCCGGTCCCGGCATCGCCGACCTGGACCTCGCCCTGACCGACGGTTACACCACCGGCGGTGGCCTCGGTCTCGGCCTCAGCGGCGCGCGGCGGCTGGTGGACGAGTTCGACATCCAGACCGTGCCGGGCCAGGGCACCCGGATCACGATCGTCAAGTGGTCCCGGTGACCGCCGAGCCGGTCTCCGACCGGGGCGCGTGGTTCCGGTTGGAGACCGGCAACACCGGCAGCGGGGTACGCCGGGCAGCCGAGCGCCTGGGTGACCGGCTGGGGCTGCCGGCCGGCCGGATCGCCGATCTGGCCATCGTCGCCGCCGAGCTGACCAGCAATCTGATCAAGCATGCCGACGAGGGCATGCTGCTGCTCCGCCCGGTGCGTCGCGAACTGGATGCCGGTGTCGAGCTGGTCGCGATCGACGCCGGACCGGGCATGGCCGATCTCACCGATTCGGCCCGCGACGGCCACTCCACCACCGGCACCCTCGGTATCGGGCTGGGGGCGATCCTCCGCCAGGCGAGCTGGTTCGACGCGTACTCCCGGCCGGGCCGGGGCACGGTCATCGCCGTGCGGGTCTTCGCCGCCGAGGACACCGAGCGTCCCTGGGTCGGTGGGCTCACCCGGCCGCTGACCGGGGAGTCGGTGAGCGGAGACGGTCAGGCCTGGCGGATCGTCGACGACCGCCGGCAGGTGCTGGTAAGCGACGGCCTCGGGCACGGGCCGCTGGCCGCCGCCGCCAGCGATGCCGCGCTCGCCGCCTTCCGGGGTGCACCGGCCGCCGGCCCGGCCGAGGTGGTCCGACACCTGCACAAGTCGTTGTCCCACACCCGGGGCGCCGCGCTCGCCGTGGCCGAGCCGGATCCGGCGGCCGGGGTGCTGCGCTACGCGGGGCTGGGCAACATCGGCGGCAACGTGGTCAGCGGGGACGGCCGGCGGCGGGGCCTGGTGTCGCTGCCCGGCATCGCGGGCCATCAGCGTCCCGCGATCCGGGAGTACGACTACCCGTTCGAACCCGGCAGCCTGCTGGTCATGCACACCGACGGCGTGGTCGACCGCTGGCAGCTCACCGACTACCCCGGTCTGGCCGGCCGGTCGCCGCTGGTGGTGGCGGCCACGCTGCTTCGCGACGCCGGTGTCCGGCGCGACGACGCCGGGGTGTTGGTGGCGAGGTCCTGGTCATGAGGACGGCACCGCTGCTACAGATGCCGCTGCGGGTGGAGCGCGACATCTTCGTGCTCCGACAGCGCGGCCGGGAAGTCGCCGCCGTGGTCGGGTTGGAGCACCAGGACCAGGTCCGGCTCGCCACCGCACTGAGCGAGGTCGCCCGGGACCTGCTGCTCAGCGTCGGCGGCGCGGATGTCGTGTTCGCCGTCACCAGCACTCCGGACGGTCAGCGTCACCTGTGGATCGACCTCGCCCCGGTCAGCCCACTGCCCGGCGGACGGTACGAGCCGCAATCCGGTGCGGTGGCGCGCCTGGTGGACATGTTGGACGTGGTGACGGTCGAGAGGGATACGGTCGTGAGGATGTCGCGACGTGTTCCGGTCACCGCCCAGGCGTTCACCTCCGAACGCCTGGCGGAGCTGCGCGCCCAGCTCGGCAGCAGCTCACCGGGCACCGTCGAGGAGGAACTCGCCACCCAGAACTCCCAACTCATCGCCGCCCTGGACGAGGTACGCACCCAGCGTGACGAACTGGCCCGGCTCAACGAGGAGCTGGAGCAGACCAATCGTGGCGTGCTGGCGCTCTACCACCAGCTCACCGACGAGCTGGAGGAAACCAACCGGGGCGTGGTGGCCCTCTACGCCGAGCTGGACGAGAAGTCGGCACAGCTACGCTCGGCGAGCGAGTCGAAGACGCGGTTCCTGGCGAACGTCAGCCACGAGCTGCGGGCACCGGTCACCGCGATCATCGGACTGGCCCGGCTGCTTGGCGACTCCGCGTCCGACCCGCTCACCGAAGAGCAGGAGCGTCAGGTCGACCTGATCCGCTCCTCGGCCTCGGACCTGCTCGCCCTGGTCAACGAGCTGCTCGACCTGGCCAAGGCGGAATCGGGCCGGATCGAACCGGAGTGGGCCGAGGTGGACCTGCGGATCGTCTTCGGCCAGCTGCGCGGCACGCTCCGGGCACTGCGTACCGGCCCGGAGGTCGAGCTGGTGGTGGAGGATCCCGACCCGCCGGCCACGTTACGCACCGACGAGGTGCTCCTCGCCCAGGTACTGCGAAATCTGCTGCACAACGGCCTGAAGTTCACCACCAAGGGAGAGGTCCGGCTGCGCGCCGAACGCAGCGCGGACCATTGGCGGCTCTCGGTGTCGGACACCGGCCCGGGCCTCCCGAAGGACCTGCACGAGCGGGTGTTCGAGGAGTTCTACCAGGTGCCGGGCCCGACCCGGGTCGGCGGCACCGGCCTCGGCCTGCCGTACGCCCGGCGACTGGTGACCCTGCTCGGCGGCACCCTCGACCTGGCCAGCGAGCCCGGCCGGGGCAGCACCTTCACCGTCTCGCTGCCCGCAGACGGGACGTGACGTGGAGGGCGCGGCAACCGTGCTGGTGGTCGACGACAGTCGGACCAAGCGCTACCTCCTGGTGAACTGGCTGGCCCGGGCCGGATTCACCGTGCTGGAGGCGGAGACCGGAGGCGAGGCGCTGAGTCGGGTCGGCAGCGATCCGATCGACCTGGTGGTGCTCGACGTCCGGTTGCCGGACCTGAGCGGCTTCGAGGTGTGTGAACGGATCAAGTCGACGCATCCCGCGTTGCCGGTGATCCACGTGTCCGCGCACGCGGTCGACGTAGGAGATCGGACGCAGGGGCTCACCCGGGGCGCGGACGCGTACCTCACCGAGCCGATCGAGCCGGAGGAACTGGTCGCCACCGCACACGCGGTGCTGCGCTACTACCAGGCCCGCCAGCGCGCCGAGTTGCTCGCCGAGCGGCTCACCGGGCTGGCGGACACCACAGTGGCGGTGCACGCCGCGCCGAACTTCGCCCGGCTGCTCGAACGGGCGGCCAGCGGCGCCGCGGAGATCTTCAAGAGTCCCGCGGCGGTGGTCGCGGAGACGTTCGACGGGCACTGCCTGGCCGGGGTCTGCGCCGGTCCGGGCGCGGCGGCCAGCGTCGTGTCGTGGTCCGTCGACGACGGCGCAGTGCCGACCGGGGCCACGGTGCGGGTGCAGGCGCCGACCGAGTGGGCACTTGTCGACTGGCCGGCCGACGACACGGTCACGGTGGCCGCCGCCCGGCTACGGGACGATCGGGCCCCGCTCTACGTGGTGGTGCCCACTGCCACCCAGACCGCCGGCAGGCCGGTGCTGCGACAGTTGGCGCAGGCGGTGGCCTCGGCGGTGGAGGCACAGCGCTCCTTCGACGAGGAACACCGGATCGCCGTGACGCTACAGCGCAGCCTGTTGCCGCGCCGCATCCCGGAGATCGCCGGGCTCGACCTCGCGGTGCGTTACGAGCCGGCCAGCATGCAGACCGAGGTGGGCGGCGACTTCTACGAACTGGTGATGCTCGACGGCCACCTGCTGCTGGCGATCGGTGACGTGGCGGGCCACTCCCTGCACGCCGCCACGGTCATGGCCGAACTGCGGCACGCGCTGCGGGCGTACGCGGTCGAAGGCCACCAGCCGGGCGAGATCCTGCACCGGGTCAACGAGCTGATGCGTACGCTGCTCCCCAACGAGTTGGCGACCACCTGCGTACTGCTGCTGGAACCGGCGACCGGAAAGGTCCGGCTGGCCAGCGCCGGCCACCTGCCCCCGTTGATCAGCCTGGACGGCAAGACCGAGTTCGTCCAGCACCCCGCCCCGCTGCTCGGGGTGCGTGCGCCGCGCCCGGCCGACCTGGAGTTCGTGCTGCCCGCCGGGGCGACGATCGTCTTCTACACCGACGGCTTGATCGAACGGCGGGACAGCAGCATCGACGAGGGCCTGAAGGCGCTTGCGGCGTCCGCCGCGCAGGTCGACGCGAACCTCGACCGGTTCTGCGAGCGGCTCCTCGTCGAGCTGGCTCCCGCCGAGATCCAGGACGACGTCGCCGTGGTCGCCCTCCGCCGCCACTGATGCAAGGAAGGGCCCCCTTTTAACGCCTCGTGTATAGGAAGGGCCCCCTATTAACAACCGCTCGGCACTGACCGCCGTCGCGCTCGCGTACGCGATCTCGTCGATGGGCGATCAGGTCGCGCTGGTGGCGTTGACCCTGCGCTTCTACGAGCAGGGTGCCTCCGGTGTCCTGTTGAGCGCGCTGGTCGTGGCGGGAGTGCTGCCGATCGTGGTGATCGGCCCGCTCGCCGCGCCGCTTGTCGACCGGATGGAGAGCCGGCGCCTGATCATGCTCGTCTCGCTGGGCCAGGCCACCGTCGCGGTGCTCATCGCGGTCACCGATCACGTCGGCATCACCCTGCTGCTGGTAGTGCTGCTGGGCGCAGGTCTCGCCATCGTCTCGCCGGCCTTGTTGCTGCTGGTCCCCGCGCTCGTCGGCCAGGAACGCGTCACGCATGGCTACGGCCGCCTGGAAGCTTTCCGGTCCGTCGGCAACGCCGTCGGGCCGGCTCTGGCCGGGATACTCGTGGCGGCGTCCGGCAGCCGGACGGCGTTGCTCGTGGACGCGGCCACATTCCTGCTGCTGGCCGGGGCGCTGACCGCCGTCGCGGCCCGCCGGGAACCGGTAAGCGCCGCCCGCCCCCGCTGGTCGCGGCAGGTCCGCGAGGGTGTCGCCGTACTCGCTGGCAACCGGCTGCTGGCCACGGCGATCTCCGCGTTGACCGCCGCTGTCGTCTTCACCGCCACCATGAGCGTCGCCCGGGTCTTCTTCGTCCGCGAGGATCTGGGTACCACGAACATCGGGTACGGCCTGGTGGTGACCGCCCACGCCGTCGGCATGGTGGCGGCGTCGATCCTTCTCGCGCCGCGCGTGCCGGTGGCCGCCCAGCCGCGTGCACTCGCGGGCGCCGGGCTGCTCATGGGGCTGGCGTTGACGGTGATCGCCACGATCCCGGTCCTCGCGGTGGCGCTGGTCGGCTTCACGCTCACCGGCGTCGCCAACGCCATGCAGGTTCTTGCGATCCGCAACCTCATCCATGCCGAGGTGCCCGCCGAGGTCCGTGGCCGGGCCTTCGCCTCCTCGTCGGCGGTGCTCAACGGCGCGAACCTCTCCGGTACGGCGCTCGGCGGACCAGCGGTCGTCCTGCTCGGCGGCGCGACCAGCGTCCTGGTCGCCGGCCTCGGCACGATCGCCGCCACCCTCGCCGCGCTCCCGGTCCTACTCCGGCAGCGTCCCACCACGACGGCGGACTGATCGAGCTGACGATCCCGAACCGCCCTTGATCACGCTCGTTCCCGGAACGAGTGGCCTCAGGACGCTTCGGAAGCCACTCGTTCCGGGAACGAGCACGATCTTCCACGCGCCGCAGCGCGGGAGCCGTCAGCGCCGGCGGGCGGCGGCGTACCCGCCGGGGGTGAGGCCGGTGCCGGTGGTGAAGTCGCGGACCAGGTGGGCCTGGTCGCTGTAGCCGAGTTCGGCGGCGAGCGTGGCCCAGTCGGGCGGGCCGTCGGTGGCCCGTTCGAGCGCCTCGTGCAGGCGGTAGCGGCGGATCACCCACTTCGGGCCGACGCCGATCCGGGTGAGGAAGAGGCGTTGCAGCCGGCGTACCGAGAGTCCGTGGTCGCGGGCGAACTCGTCGACCCGCCGTACGCTCCGGTCGGTCCGGATGGTCTCGACCAGCCGCATCGCCTCGTCGGTGGCCGGGTCGGGGCGGGGTGCCCAGCCGGTGAGCAGGTCGTCCAGGGCACGGCAGCGCGCGGCGTCCGTACCGGTGCAGATCGCCGGTGCTGGCGCGGCGGCCGGCGGCCAGCGGTTGGCCAGTTCGGCGAAGTTCCGGTGCCGGCCGGTCAGCTCGGCCACCGATGCGCGCCAGAAGGGGTGGAAGCCGCCGGGCCGGAACTGTACGCCGCAGACCCGGCCGGTGCCGGTGAGCACGGTCGAGAAGACCGCCAGGCCCACCCCGGCCACCTCGGCCCGCTCCGGCTCGTCGCCGTCGCGTTGAAAGACCACGTTCACTGCGGGATGCGGTACGACGCGCTGCTCGAACGGCTCGGTCAGCGCCCAGTCGATCAGCCAGTAGTGCTCGACCCAGCGTTGCAGTGGGGCGGCGGGCAGGTGCCGCCGGAATCGGACCCGACGCATCAGCCGGGCCGGATCGAGGATGCCCCGGCTGTCCCCGCGCGGCTGTCGCATTTCTTCAAGACCACCTTCATACGCTGGCCCTATGGCTACCCAGACTAGTGATCTGCTGGCGGCGGCCACGCCGCGAACCGTGTCGGTGGTCCAGGCGATCACCGACGACCAGCTCGACCTGCCCACCCCCTGCCGGGAGTACGCCGTCCGCGACCTGCTCAACCACCTGTACGCGGTGGTGGTCAACTTCCAGGCGCTGGCCGCTCGCAAGCCGGTGAACTGGGCCGACAAGCCCGATTATCTGGCCGAGGGCTGGCGGGACCGGTTCGGGGTCCAGGCCCGCCAACTGGTCGAGGCGTGGTCGGATCCGGCCAGTGAGGAGGGTGTCTCGCCCGGAATGGGCCTGCCCCAGTCGGTGGTGGGCGGGATGGCGCTGCTCGATCTCACCGTGCACGGCTGGGACCTGGCGGTGGCCACCGGTCAGCAGTACGAGCCGGCGCCGGAGGTGCTGCCGGCACTGCACGAACTGACCGGTCAGCTCGGTCCGCAGGCCCGGCAGATGGGCGTCTTCGCCGAGCCGGTGGCGGTCGATGCCGCCCTGCCGGACCTGCCCCGGCTGCTCGCCCTCACCGGCCGTGACCCGGGCTGGCCGGAAACGTCCTGATCGGAGGTCGGGGTGGCGGGGGCGAGGGGTTGACGGCTGCTATTCACTGAGTGAATAGTGGTCGGGTGTCCACACCGCACGTCCTGCTGGGGTTGCTCGCCAGCGGCACCAAGCACGGGTACGAGCTGAAGCGTGCCCATGACGAACGGCTGCCGCAGGCCCGCCCGCTGGCGTACGGGCAGGTCTACGCGACGCTGGGGCGGCTACAGCGGGACGGCCTGGTGGCGCCGGCCGGGCAGGAACGTCAGGCCGGTCCCGACCGGACGGCCTACGCGCTGACCGAGGAGGGTCGGGCCGCGCTGGACCGGTGGCTCGGCACGGTGGAACCGCCAATGCCCCACGTCAACAGCACGCTCTTCGCCAAGGTGATGGTGGCGCTGCTGGTCGCCGACGTGGATCAGGCCCGGTCCTATCTGGTCGCCCAGCGCCGGGCGCACACCGACCGGCTGCGCGAGCTGACCGCAGTCAAGACGGCCCCGTCGGCCACCGTCGACGACGTGGTCGCGGCCGACTACGCCATCGCCCACCTCGACGCCGACCTGCGCTGGTTGCACACCACCCTGGACCGGGTCGCCGACTGGCACCGGGAGGTGCACTCATGACGCAACTACAGGCTCGTGGCCTGGTGAAGTCGTACGGGCCGACGCCCGCCCTGCGCGGCGTGACAATGGACGTCGCGGAGGGCGAGATCGTCGCGGTGACCGGGCCCAGCGGCTGCGGCAAGTCCACCCTGCTGCACTGTCTGGCGGGCATCCTGTGCCCGGACGCCGGTGAGGTGACCTGGCGTGGCCACCGGCTCGACACCTGGTCGGAGGCGGCCCGGTCCCGGTTGCGGCGCACCGAGTTCGGGGTGTTGTTCCAGTTCGGTCAGCTCGTCGCCGAGCTGACCGCGGCGGAGAACGTCGCCCTTCCGTTGTTGCTGGCCGGCACGGGGCGGCGGGCGGCACGGACGGCGGCGCTCACCTGGCTGGACCGCTTCGGCGTGGCGGAACTCGCCGACGTCCGGCCGGGCGAGATGTCCGGCGGTCAGCAGCAGCGCTGCGCCACCGCTCGGGCTCTGGTCACCGAGCCACGGGTGCTCTTCGCCGACGAGCCGACCGGTTCGCTGGACACGCTCACCGGCGAGCAGGTGCTCACCCAACTGGTCCGGCTCGCCCGGGAGCAGCGTACGGCGGTGATCCTGATCACCCACGAGCCCAGGATCGCCGCGTACGCCGATCGGGAGATCGTGTTGCGCGACGGCACCATCGACCACACCGGCCTGGGACTGGACGCCGCTCCGCTCGCCGGCGGCTCCCGGTGAGACCCGGCACCCTGGTCCGGCTCGCGCTGGCCGGCAACCGCACCGACGCGGCCCGAGTGGCCCTGACCGCGCTGAGTGCCCTGATGGCCGCGCTCGTCGTGCTGGCCGCACTGAGCGTCCTGGCCATTCAGCAGCCGCCCGGCGCCTCGGGACAGGAGTCGGAGCAGTACACAAACAACCTGCTGCGGGAGCCGGGGCTGCGTGGCGGCACCGCGTTCGCGATGCTGTTGCTGACCATTCCGGTGCTGGCCCTGGCCGGTCAGTGCGCCCGGCTCGGTGCCCCGGCCCGGGATCGCCGGCTCGCCGCGTTCCGGCTGGCCGGTGCCACCCCCGGTCAGGTGACCTGGGTGGCGATGCTGGAGACCGGCCTGGCCAGCCTGCTCGGCACGCTCGCCGGGCTGGTCACGTACCTCGTCGGGCGGGCGCTTCTGCACCGCCCGGACGCCAACGGCCAGCTCGCCCTGCCCACCGACGTGCTGCCGAGCGGGCCGGCGCTGGCGCTTGTGGTGCTGGCCCTGCCGGTGGTCGCCGCGGCGGCCACCGCCCTGCTGCTGCGTCGGGTGGCCGCCACGCCACTCGGCGTGGTCCGGCGGGTGCATCGGGTCGGGCCACCCCGGCCCTGGCCGGCGCTGCTGATCGCGCTCGGCGTGCTGGGTGCGGCCCTGTTCGAGCCGATCCGGAAGGCGTCCGGCGACCGGCTGCACGTATCGGTGTTCCTGCTGCTGCTCGCCGGTGTGTTCGCGGCGGTGCTCGGCGTGGTCCTGGGGGCCGGCTGGATCTCGCACCTGGCCGGGCGGCTGCTGCACCGCTCCGCCCGCAGCCCGGCCCAGCTGCTGGCGGCCCGCCGGCTGACCGAGGACCCGTGGGCCGGCAGCCGGATCTTCGCCGCCCTGCTGGCGGCGCTGGTCTTCGGTGCCGGTGCGGCGGCGTTCCGGGCCCGGTTCCAGCTCGACGACGACCTCGACCGTGCGCAGAACCGGCAGTCCGGCTTCGGCGATTTCGGCGACGCGCGCAACGAGTTCTACCTGCGCACCGTCGACCTGATCGACCTGGCGGTCGCGGTGTCGGTGGCGATCGCCGCCGTCGGGCTGCTGGTCATGCTGATCGAGGGGATCACCGCGCGCCGCCGGACGTACGCGGCACTCGTGGCGGGCGGGGTGCCCCGGGCCACCATCGGGGTCTCGATCCTCTGGCAGGTGCTGACCCCGATGGTGCCGGCCGTGCTGCTCGCGATCGGTGCCGGCTACGCCGTCGGCCGGGTGCTCAACCCCGGCATCGTGGTGGGTGGTCAGTGGAGATCGGTGTGTCGGGCGACGACCGAGCGGTGTGCCGATCCGGCCACTCGCGACCGCCACACCGAACTGGTGCTTACCGGTGGCGTGACCCACTCGCCGGGCGTACCGCTGGACCAGCTGGCGATGCTGGGAGCCGGCGCGGTGGCCGCGACCCTGCTCACGGTCGGGCTCGGGGTGCTCTTTCTGCGGGCGAACACGACAGTCGAGGAGCTACGGACCAGCTGAGCCGCCGCGATCAGGCGGGATTGGCCCGCAGGTAGGTCAGCGCGGCCAGCACCCGGCGGTTGGTGTCGTCGTCCGGCGGCAGGCCGAGCTTGGCCAGGATGTTGCCGACGTGCTTGCCCACCGCAGCCTCGGTGACATGCAGCCGGGCGGCGATCGCCGCGTTGGACCGTCCCTCGGCGACCAGGACCAGCACCTCCCGCTCGCGGGCGGAGAGCGCGGCGAGCGGATCGCGCGGGCGGTGCAGCAGCCGGCGGACCACGTCCGGGTCGACCACCGTGCCGCCGGCCAGCACGGTACGCAGGTTGTCGACGAACGCGGTGACCTCGGCGACCCGGTCCTTGAGCAGGTAGCCGACCCGGCGGCCGTCGGCGCTGTCCAGCAGCGCGGAGGCGTACTCGGGCTGCACGTGCTGACTCAACACGACCACGGCCAGGCCGGGCTGCTCGGCGCGCAACTCCACCACCGCGCGCAACCCGTCGTCACGATGCCCGGGCGGCATCCGGATGTCGGTCACCACCAGGTCGGGCCGGTGTTGCCGGACGGCGGCACGCAGCGCCGGGGCGGTGCCGACGGCGTCGAGCACCTCGAAACCGAACCGGGCGAGCAGAGCGGTCAGCCCCTCCCGCAGCAGCACCTCGTCCTCGGCGAGCACGACCCGGATCACGCCGACCACGGTAGTTCCACCCGCAGCACCGTCGGGCCACCCGGTGGGCTTGACAACAACAGGCGACCGTCGGCGGCGGCGACCCGGTCGGCGAGCCCGGTCAGCCCGCTGCCGCGCGCCGGGTCCGCGCCACCCCGGCCGTCGTCGATGACCTCGACGGTCAACCCGGTGCCGGTGTCGGTGAGCCGGACCTGGGCGCGGCCCGCCGCCGCATGCCGGGCAACGTTGCCGAGCGCCTCCGACACCACGAAGTACGCCGTCGTCTCGGCCGCCTCCGGCAGCGCTCGCGGCAGGTCGGCGTGCACCTCGACCGGGACGGGCGACTCGTCGGCGAGTTCCCGGACCGCCCCGGCCAGCCCCAGATCGACAAGGCTCTGCGGGCGGATGCCCCGGACGATCTGCCGGAGCAGCACCATCAGGCCCTTGGCCTGCTCGTGCGCCAGATCCAGCGGGCGGGCGGCCGGGGAGTCGTCGGGCACGTCCAGCCGGGCCAGGCCGATCTGGAGGCCGAGGTTCGTCAGCCGGGGTTGGGCGGCGTCGTGCAGGTCCCGCTCGATGCGTCGGCGCTCGGCCTCGTACGCGTCGACCAACCGGGCACGGGACCGGGCCACCTCACGCAGCGCGCCCTCCTCCGGACTGAGCAGCCACCGGGTGACGGCGGCCTGGGCGGCGGCGAGCACACCGACCGCGTACCACAGCACCGGCAGCAGCAGTGCGCTGACGATCGCGTACGGCACGGCCTGCCCGGGTGTCTCCGCAGTGGCCCAGAGCAGCACCACCTGCTCGCCGGAGCCGACCAGGAACGGACTGGCGATCAGCAGGAGATCCAGCAGCACGAGCATGGTGAACAGCCAGTAGACGGCGGGTACCACGCCAGCGAGGAAGAACAGGTACGCGGCCTCCCGCCACGCCGCGCCCGTGGTGTACCGGGCGGCGAACCCACGCCAGGGCGCCGGGGGCAGCGGCCGGTCGTCGACCAGCCCGAGCCGGTACCGCTCGAAGGCCGATACCGGCACGCTGAGCAGCGGTGCCAGCGCCAGCACGGTAAGCGCGCCGAGGGCCAGGAACACCTGGAGCACCCCGTGCACGGGTTGGCCCTGGCGGACCGTGTTCACTGCGGCGCCCAGCGGCGCCAGCACGACGAGCAGCCCGAACGAGAGCACGCCGGCCAGCGGCACGCTTGTCAGCAGGTATGCCAGTGCCCGCCACGACCAGCCGGTCAGCGGGTACCGGGGCCGGCGCAGGGCCTGGGCGAGATGGGTCGGTGCGGCCGAGGTCATGTCGCCGACGCTAGTGACGCGACGGGGCCGACCCCAGCCGGCTGGACACCCTTTCCGGGTATGCCCAGCCCTACTTTTTCGGGTTGCCAGCGGTAGTGCGCCGGCCGGGTGGCATCGGCTGGAGTGGAGGCATGCCTGCGTACCGTCTCGGTTCCTATGCCCTGCTGTCCGCCGCACCGCTGTTCGTCGCCGGGAACGCGGTGACCGCCCTCGGCTGGCGGCAGCCGCCGTTCGACTGGCGTACGCACAACATCAGTGACCTGGGGAACGTCACCTGCGGCGGCTGGGACACCAGCCGGCCACGGCTGGTCTGTTCGCCCTGGCATCCGCTGATGAACGGCGCGATGATCGCCACCGGTGTGCTGATCGTCGTCGGCCTGCTGCTCACCTGGTCGGTGCTCGGCCAAGGAATGGCCGTACGGGCCACCCAGTTGGCGGCGCTTACCGGTGGTGCCGGATATGTCCTGGCCGGTGCGTACCCGGCGGACGTCGACGAGAACCGGCACTTGCTCGCCGCGTTGCTGGTGTTCGGGGCGGGCAACGTGGCGTTGCTGCTGGCGGCGTTGGCGCGACGCTCCGCGCTGCTCGCGCCGGTGCGCGGGTTGAGCCTCGGGCTGGGCCTGATCGGGCTGCTCGCCACGCTGCTCTTCTTCGCGCAGGTGGACCTCGGTTTCGGCGTCGGTGGGATGGAGCGGGTGGTGGTCGGCCCGTTCCTGCTCTGGACGGTCCTCCTCGGCGTCCACCTCTCCCCGGGCGCACCCGCCGTGCCGGAGCCGGGCGGGCCGGCGCGGACGGATCCGCGCCGGTCCCGGCGGATGGTCAGGCGCGGTCGAGGCGGTCCAGGATCCAGGCGTTGACGAACGCCTCCTCCCGCCAGGCGTCGTAACGCCCGCTCGGCCCGCCGTGCCCGGCCTCCATCTCGGTCTTGAGCAGGTACTCGCCCTGCGGCGCGACCGCGCGCAGCCGCGCGATCCACTTCGCCGGCTCGTGATAGAGCACCCGGGTGTCGTTGAGGCTGGTCATGGCGAGGATCGCCGGATATTCCAGGGCGGCGACGTTCTCGTACGGGGTGTACGACTTCATGTACGCGTACACCTCCGGATCGGCAAGCGGGTTGCCCCACTCCTCCCACTCGGTGACGGTCAGCGGCAGCGACGGGTCGAGGATCGTGCTGAGCGCATCCACGAACGGGACCTGCGCGACGATGCCGGTGAAGGCGTCCGGCGCGAGGTTTGCCACCGCGCCCATCAACAGCCCGCCGGCCGACCCGCCCCGGGCGACCAGCCGGTCCGGCGCGGTCCAGCCGGCGCTCGCCAGGTGCCGGGCGCAGGCGACGAAGTCGGTGAAGGTGTTCTTCTTGGCCAGCAGCTTGCCCTGTTCGTACCAGCGGCGGCCCAACTCACCGCCGCCGCGCACATGGGCCACCGCGAAGACCACCCCACGGTCCAGTAGGGACAGTCGACCCACCGAGAACCACGGATCCATGCTCGCCTCGTACGAGCCGTAGCCGTAGATGACGCAGGGCGCGGAGCCGTCGCGGGGCGTGTCGCGGCGGCAGACCAGCGAGATGGGCACCCGGGTGCCGTCGTCGGCCAGGGCCCATTCCCGGTGCTGCTCGTACTCCTCCGGCCGGTAGGCCCGCCCGTCCGGCCCGGGCAGCACCGGCCGGCGACGTAGCAGGGTCAGCTCGCGGGTCACCAGGTCGTAGTCGTACACCGAATCCGGGGTGACAAGCGAGGTGTAGCGCAACCGCAACCGTCCGGTCCGGTACTCGGGGTTGGCGTCCAGGCCGACGGTGTGCAGCGCCTCGGGAAAATCGATGTCGTGGGCGCCGCCACCACCGACCGGCAGCACCCGCAGCCCGGTCAGGCCGTTGCTGCGTACGCTGAGGATCAGGTGGTCGGCGAAGGCGTCCACCGCCTCCAGCCGGGTGCCGGGGGAGTGCTCGATCAGCGGCACCCAGTCGCCGGGCGCGTCCGCCGAGGTGTACGCCAGCGCGAAGTCCTCCGCGCCGTCGTTGTGCAGGATCAGGAACCGGTGCCCGTGGTGCTCCACCGAGTACTCGATGCCCTGTCGTCGTGGTGCGATCACCGCCGGCTCGCCGGTCGGGTTGCCGGCGGGAATGACCCGTGCCTCGCTCGTCACCTTGCTGGCGATGTCGATCAGGATGAACCGCTCCGACCGGGTCAGCTCGACCCCGACCCAGAACCGCTCGTCGTCCTCGGAGTGC
This sequence comes from Micromonospora sp. FIMYZ51, assembly GCF_038246755.1. Taxonomy (NCBI): domain Bacteria; kingdom Bacillati; phylum Actinomycetota; class Actinomycetes; order Micromonosporales; family Micromonosporaceae; genus Micromonospora; species Micromonospora sp. FIMYZ51. Next base: position 307,060 of record NZ_CP134706.1, read on the forward strand.
ACCACCACGTCGTCCGCGGCGGCCGTGCCGAGCACGTGCCGCCAGACCCGGTGCGGGCGCCACGCCTCGTCGACGGTGACGTAGAACAGCACCGAGGCGTCGGCGGACCAGGCGGTGCCGTAGAAGGTTCCGGGGATCTCGTCGGGCAGCAGCTCGCCGGTGTCGAGGTCCCTGATCCGCAGGGTGAACCGCTCGTCGCCGGAGAAGTCCGTGGAGTAGGCCAGGTAGCGCCCGTCCGGGCTGACGTCGAAGGCGCCAAGCGAGAAGAAGTCGTGGCCCTCGGCGAGCCGGTTGCCGTCGAGCAGGATCTGCTCGCCGTCGAGGGGGCCGCCGTCGGCGCTGATCGGCGGGGTGGTCTCGCCGTCGCGTACGGCCCGGCGGCAGTGCACCCCGTACTGCTGGCCCGCCACGGTGCGGGTGTAGTACCAGTGCCCGCCCTTGCGGGTCGGCACCGAGAGGTCGGTCTCCTGGGTCCGCCGCCGGATCTCCTCGAACAACTCCGTCCGCAGCCCGGACAGGTGTGCCGTCCGCGCCTCGGTCCACGCGTTCTCGGCGTTGAGGTAGTTGACGGTTTCCGGGTCGTCCTTGGTGGCCAGCCAGGCGTATTCGTCGATGACGGTGTCGCCGTGGTGGACGCGTTCGGTCGGTAGCCGCCTGGCTACGGGTGCGGTGGTCTCGGTGGTCACGGCGCCACGTTACCGGCCGCCTCCACCTTGCGGGCGGAGCAAATCCCTCCCGGATGGTTCGAACACATGTACGATCCAGGCATGGTGCCAGCGCGTTCCACCGGCTCGGCCGGTGCCCTCGACATCGCCCGCCGGTTGACCGAGATCTGCGGTCCGCGCTTCGCCCGGTTCGCCGGGGCGGCCGATGAGGTGGCCGGCCGTCCGGCGCGCTGGGTGGCGGTGCCGGGCGGTGCGCACGCGGCGGCGCGGGTGCTGCGGCTGGCCGCCGAACACGACCTGACGGTGGTGCCGCGCGGTGCCGGCACCAAGATCGACTGGGGCGCGCCGCCCGCGCGGGTCGACATCATGCTTGACACCGGCCGGCTCGCCGGCATCGGTCACCGCCCACCCGACCAGGGCATTGCCGAGGTCGGCGCCGGCACGCCGCTGCGCGCGGTGCAGGCCACCCTGGAGCGCACCGGCCAGCGGCTCGCGGTGGACGCGCCGTCGCCCGGTGCCACCATCGGCGGCGTGCTCGCCGCCGACGAGGCCGGCCCGTTGCGGCACCGGCACGGCACCGCCTGTGACCAGCTCGTCGGCCTGCGCTACCTGGCCGCCGACGGCGAGCTGACCGAGGCCGGCGGCGGGGCGGCCGGGCTGGCCCAGGCCCGACTGCTGTGTGGTTCCGAAGGGGCGCTCGGCGTGCTGATCAGCGCGATGCTGCGGGTGCAGGCGCTGCCGGCCAGCCGGATCTGGGTGACCCGGCCGGTGTGGACTCCGCTGGAGGTGCACGACCTGGTCCGGGCGGTGCTCGCCGCCCGTCTCGAACCCGCCGCGATCGAACTCGACCTGCCGGCCGGCACGGGACCCCGGCCACGGCGGGACCGCCGGGCCGAGGCGATGGCGCGTCATCCGTCGATGACGGGACGCCCGTCGCCCGGCCCGGCGGGTGCCGGTTCGCTTGTGGTGCTCCTCGAAGGCGGGCCGGCCGAGGTGGCCGAGCGCGCCGACCTGCTGGTGTCGTTGTTCGGCAGTCAGGCGACGGTGGCCGGGTCGGCCCCGCAGTGGTGGCGCAGCTACCCGTTCGCCCCCGGCGACACGGCGTTGCGGCTGGAGGTGCCGATCACCGACCTGCACGCGGCCGTCTACGCGCTGCGCGACGCGGCCGGCGCGCCGGTGCCGGTGCGTGGCTCGGCCGGTCTCGGCGTGGCACACGCCGCGCTGCCCGGCACGCTTCCGCCCGATCGGGTGGCGTCGATTCTGGCCGCAGTGCGCGGCGTCCTGCTCGCCCGACGGGGTCGGTGCCGGGTGCTCGCCGCCCCACCGCCGGTCCGCCGGGCCGTCGACCTCTGGGGCGACCTGGCGGTCCGACCCCAGCTGCGCGCCGCCAAACAGCACCTCGACCCCACCCACCGCCTGGCCCCCGGCCGCCTCCCCGGCGGCCTCTAGCCCACCCACCCCCACCCCCACCCCCACCCCCACCCCCACCCCCACCCCCACCCCCGCCCCCACCCCCACCCCCACCCCGCACGTCTCGCCGATCTTGCACTTTCGGTCGCCGAAGTGCCCCTTATCTGGCATATGCGGGGGCAGAAAGTGCAAGATCGACGCGGAAAGCGGGTGGGCGCGGGGACGGGGAGGAGAGGGTGGGGCGGGTAACGGGGTGGGGAGGGGCTAGACGGTGTCGTTGCGCAGGACGAGGATGGCGATGTCGTCGCGGGGCTCCTCCACCGAGAAGTTGATCGCGGTGGCCCGGAGCCGGGCCGCTACCACGTCGGCCGGGTAACCGGCCAACGGCGCGGTGGCGTCGCGCAGCCGGCCGGTGCCGAACAGCTCCCGGCCCCGTCGGCGCTCGGTCACCCCGTCGGTGTAGAAGACCAGGCAGTCGCCCGGGTCGAGCACGATGCCCGCAGTGGGTGCGGCGATGGCGTCGAGCAGGCCGAGCGCGGTCCCGCCGGTGCCGACGAAGTCGGCCCGTCCGCCGCAGGAGCGCAGCAGCACCGGCCGGTCGTGCCCGGCCAGGTGCAGCTCGACGTCGAGCTGGTCGCCCTCGCCGGGCCGGACGGCGGCCAGCGCCAGCGTGCAGTAGCGGCCGGACCCCCGCTCGACAAGCGTCTCGTTGAGCCGGGCCAGCACCTCGGGCAGCGGCTTGCCGTCCCCGGCCAGCACCCGGATCACGTCCCGCACCAGCCCGGTGACCGCAGCCGCCTGTACCCCCTTGCCCGAGACGTCGCCGATCACCACCAGCCAGCGGCCGTCCGGCAGCGGCATCACGTCGTAGAAGTCGCCGCCGACGTCGGCGTCCCCGCCGGTCGGCACGTACTCGGCGGCGAAACCGATGCCCTCCACGACCGGCAGCACCGGTGGGAGCAGCGACTGTTGCAGGGTCTGCGCCACCCGCCGTCGCTCGGCGTGGATCCGGGCGTTCTCGATCGCCAGCGCGGCCCGCCGGGCCACATCCTCCAGCACCGCGATCTCGTCGGGGTCGTGCCGGTGCCGCAGGTGCCGCCCGACCGCGAGCGTGCCGAGGCGTTGCCCCCGGGCGATCAGCGGCACGGCGAAGCCCTCCATCGGCCCGCCCAGCGGCGTCTGGGTGCCGTTGCGGCTTGCTTCGCGCAGCCGGGACTGGATCGAGTCGGGGCCGGTCTGCCGCAGGGTGGCGTGCAGCTGGGGCAGCATCGACTCGTCCGCGTGACTGGCCGCGGCGAGGCGGAGCCGGCCCCACTCGTCGGTGGTGTGCACCGCGCACCACTGGCCGAGGCGGGGCACCACCAGTTGCGGGATGAGCGCCATGGTCAGCTCCACGTCGAGCGACTGGGCGAGCAGCTCACTGGCCTCGGCGAGGAAGGTCAGCCAGGCCTGCCGACGGACGTCGGCGCGGCGCAGCCGATCGTTCTCCAGGTGCAGCGAGAGCCGCTCGGCCGCCAGCACCGCCAGTGGCCGGGCGTACGCGGTGGGTGCGGCGTCCAACTCCAGTTCCCCGGCGTACGGGCGGTGTACGGCCAGCGGAACCCGGATCAGGTCGTTGCCGGCCCGGGGCTGCCGACCGTACCGGGCGAGCAGTTGGGTGCCCTGCCCGTCCCCACGGTCCAGCCGGATCACGCCCCCGGCGGCGCCGACCATCTCCGCCACCTGCGTGAGCAGACTGGTGGCGAAGTCGGGCAGCGGATCGTCGACATACGGATCGGGAGTGGTCTGCAACAGCGCACTCATCGCACCTGCGCTGGGACCAGCGGTGTGTCCGCTGTTGTCCGGATCACCGATTGGTGGCCTGAAATCGTCGCCGGGCGGGTCGGAGTCGTCCCCGTGCGGCCCGACGTCGTCGCGCTGCCCGTCGCGGTGCCGGCGGTCCAGCCGGAACCACACCCCCTTGCCGTTGGGCAGGTAGGTCGTGCCCCAGCGACTGGCGAAGTGGTCGACCAGCAGCAGGCCGCGCCCGCGTTCGGCCACCTCGACGATGTCGGTCGCCACGTTGCGTACGCCGACGGTCAGCTCGTCGACCGGGCCGGCGGCGAAGTCCGAGACGGTCACGGTCAACCCGGCCGGGTCGGCGGTGACCTCGATGTCCAGTTCGGTGCCGGCGTGCTCGACGGCGTTGGTGGAGAGTTCCGTGGTCAGCAGCAACGCCTCGTTGACCAGCTCATCCAGGTGCGCCTCGGTGAGCACGGAGCGGACGACCGCCCGCGCAGCGGCAGGCGTACGGCGGTCGGCGGGCAGCCGGACGCGCCGTACGTGCTCGTCTGGGCCCTTGGTCACGGCGGGCCCCGTCTCCGCCGACACCCTCGTATCCTCCACCGACACCCGCCCGGTGCCAAGCCGATCACCTGTCGGGTCGGCATCGCGAACGGCGGTGCGGCGTGGCGGTTTCCAGCTCACGGGGACAATGATGGGGTGACCGGCGCGAGCCGGTGGACCCTGAGGTGAGCGAGGAATGATGACCACGGCGAAACAGTCGGGGCTGGCGGAGACCTCCGCCGCCGACCACGAGGCGGTCCTCACCGAGCTGGCGGAGGCGCTGCGGCAGGTCCGGCGCGGCGACCTCAAGGTCAGGCTGCCGCGACGGTCGGGTGCGGCCGGTGAGGTGGCGGACGCCTTCAACGACGTGGTGTCGCTCCAGGAGCGGCAGCATCTGGACCTGCGCCGGATCAGCCGGATCGTCGGTCGCGACGGCCGGTTGACCGAGCGGCTGGACGAGGAGGGGCTGGACGGCTCCTGGGCGGAGGGCCAACGGGCGGTCAACTCGCTGATCGACGACCTGGGCCGGCCCACCACGGAGATCGCCCGGGTCATCGTCGCGGTCGCGGACGGCGACCTTTCCCAGCACATGGCGCTGGAGATGGACGGCCGTCCGCTGCGCGGCGAGTACCTGCGCATCGGGCGCACGGTCAACACCATGGTCGACCAGCTCTCGTCCTTCTCCAACGAGGTGACCCGGGTCGCGCGGGAGGTGGGCACCGAGGGCAAGCTCGGCGGCCAGGCCGACGTACGCGGCGTCGCCGGCACCTGGAAGGACCTCACCGACTCGGTGAACACCATGGCGTCGAACCTCACCGGCCAGGTGCGGTCCATCTCACAGGTGGCCACGGCGGTGGCCAAGGGCGACCTGAGTCAGAAGATCACGGTGAGCGCCCGGGGTGAGGTGGCCGAGCTGGCCGACACCATGAACTCGCTCACCGACACGCTGCGGCTCTTCGCCGAGCAGGTGACCCGGGTGGCCCGGGAGGTGGGCACCGAGGGCAAGCTCGGCGGTCAGGCCGAGGTGCCCAACGTGGCCGGCACCTGGAAGGACCTGACCGACAGCGTCAACTCGATGGCGTCGAACCTGACCGCCCAGGTGCGCAACATCGCCCAGGTGTCCACGGCGGTGGCCCGGGGCGACCTGTCGCAGAAGATAACCGTGGCCGCGCAGGGCGAGATCCTCGAACTCAAGGACACCGTCAACACGATGGTGGACCAGTTGTCGTCGTTTGCCGACGAGGTGACCCGGGTGGCCCGGGAGGTGGGCACCGAAGGCAAGCTCGGCGGCCAGGCCCAGGTCCGCGGGGTCTCCGGGACCTGGCGGGACCTGACCGAGAACGTGAACCAGCTCGCCGGAAACCTGACCAGCCAGGTCCGCAACATTTCCCAGGTCTCCACGGCGGTCGCGAAGGGCGACCTGAGCCAGAAGATCACCGTGGACGCCCGGGGCGAGATGCTGGAGCTGAAGAGCACCGTCAACACGATGGTGGACCAGTTGTCGTCGTTTGCCGACGAGGTGACCCGGGTGGCCCGGGAGGTGGGCACCGAGGGCAAGCTGGGCGGTCAGGCCCAGGTGACCGGGGTCTCCGGGACCTGGCGGGATCTGACTGACAACGTGAACTCGATGGCGTCGAACCTGACCAGCCAGGTGCGGAACATCGCCTCGGTCACCACCGCCGTGGCGAAGGGTGATCTGTCGCAGAAGATCACGGTGGATGCTCGGGGTGAGATCCTGGAGCTGAAGTCGACGGTGAACACGATGGTGGATCAGCTGTCGTCGTTTGCCGACGAGGTGACCCGGGTGGCCCGGGAGGTGGGTACCGAGGGCAAGCTGGGCGGTCAGGCCCAGGTCCGCGGGGTGGCGGGGACCTGGCGGGACCTCACCGACAACGTCAACTCGATGGCCTCCAACCTCACCGCCCAGGTCCGCAACATCGCCCAGGTCTCCACGGCGGTGGCGAAGGGTGATCTGTCGCAGAAGATCACGGTGGATGCTCGGGGTGAGATCCTGGAGCTGAAGTCGACGGTGAACACGATGGTGGATCAGCTGTCGTCGTTTGCCGACGAGGTGACCCGGGTGGCCCGGGAGGTGGGTACCGAGGGCAAGCTCGGCGGTCAGGCGCAGGTCAAGGGGGTCTCCGGCACCTGGCGGGACCTGACCGACAACGTGAACTCGATGGCGTCGAACCTGACCAGCCAGGTGCGGAACATCGCCTCGGTCACCACCGCGGTCGCGAACGGCGACCTGTCGCAGAAGATCACGGTGGACGCGCAGGGCGAGATCCTGGAGCTGAAGAACACCGTAAACACGATGGTGGACCAGTTGTCGTCGTTTGCCGACGAGGTGACCCGGGTGGCCCGGGAGGTGGGCACCGAGGGCAAGCTCGGCGGTCAGGCGCAGGTCAAGGGGGTCTCCGGCACCTGGCGGGACCTGACCGAGAACGTCAACCAGCTCGCGTACACCCTGACCACCCAGCTGCGCGCGATCGCCCGGGTCTCGACGTCGGTGACCCGGGGCGACCTCACCCAGCGGATCGCGGTGAAGGCGCAGGGCGAGGTCGCCGAGCTGAAGGACAACATCAACCAGATGATCGTCACGCTGCGGGAGACCACCCACAAGAACGCGGAGCAGGGCTGGCTCGACTCCAACCTGGCCCGCATCGGCGGTCTGCTCCAGGGCCAGCGCGATCTCGGCGAGGTCTGCCGCATGATCATGATGGAGGTGACGCCGCTTGTCGACGCGCAGCTCGGCGCGTTCTTCCTGGCGGACAACTCCGAGGGGGTGATGCGGCTGCGGTTGACCGCCTCGTACGGCTACGTGTCCCGGGGGCACGACGTCACCTTCGGACCGGGCGAGGGGCTGGTCGGGCAGACCGCACTCTCCCGGCGCACCATCCGGCTCGCCGCCGTGCCGGACAGTCGGATCACGCTGCGCTCCGGACTGGCCGACACCCCGCCACAGGACCTGGTCGTGCTGCCCGTCCTCTTCGAGGGCGAGCTGCTCGGGGTGATCGAGTTCGCAAGCGTCACCCCCTTCTCCGAGCTGCACCTCTCCTTCCTGGAGCGGCTGGTGGCCACCATCGGCATCGCGGTCAACACCATCCAGGCCAACCGGCGTACCGAGGAACTGCTCTCCCAGTCCCAGCGGCTGGCGCACGAGTTGCAGGAGCAGTCGGCGGAGTTGCAGCGCACAAACGCCGAGTTGGAGGAGAAGGCCAAGCTGCTCTCCGAGCAGAAGGCGAACATCGAGACCCAGAACCGGGAGATCGAACTGGCCCGGCTCGGCCTGGAGGACAAGGCCCAGCAGCTCACCCGAGCCTCGGCGTACAAGTCCGAGTTCCTGGCGAACATGAGCCACGAGCTGCGTACGCCGCTGAACTCGCTGCTGCTGCTGGCCCGGCTGCTCGCCGAGAACTCGGAGCGCAACCTGAGCCCGAAGCAGATCGAGTTCGCCCGGACGATCCACAGCGCCGGCTCCGACCTGCTCTCGCTGATCGACGACATCCTGGACCTGTCCAAGATCGAGGCGGGCCGGATGGACGTGGAGCCGACCGAGGTCCGGTTCGCGGAGATCCGCAGCTACGTGGAACAGGCGTTCGCCCCGCAGGCCGACGAGAAGGGCCTGGACTTCCAGGTACGCATCAGCAAGGACCTGCCGCTGGCGGTGGTCACCGATGCCCAGCGCCTCCAGCAGATCCTGCGCAACCTGCTGTCGAACGCGGTCAAGTTCACCGACAACGGCGCGGTCACGCTGCGTATCGCCCCGGCGCCGGAGCACGCGGTCTTCGACGTACCGGCGCTGACCAACGCCCGGCAGGTGATCGCGTTCACCGTGATCGACACCGGGATCGGCATCTCCGACGACAAGTTGTCACTGATCTTCGAGGCGTTCCAGCAGGCCGACGGCACCACCAGCCGCCGCTACGGCGGCACCGGGCTGGGCCTGTCGATCAGCCGGGATCTGGCCCGGCTGATCGGCGGCACGATCACCGTCAGTTCGGCGCCCGGCCAGGGTTCGACCTTCACGCTCTACCTGCCCAACGTACTGGCGCCGGACGCGGTGGTCGCGCCGGCACCGCCGTCGCCGCAGCGGGCGGGCCTGCCGTCGTCGCTGCTGATGCCGCCGATGGAACTGCTGCCGGAACGGCCGGCGGCACCGAAGACCCAGCAGCTGGACGGGACCACCGTTTTGATCGTGGACGACGACGTGCGTAACGTCTTCGCCCTGACCAGCGCGCTGGAACTGCATGGGATGACCGTGCTCTACGCGGACAACGGCAGCGACGGGGTGCGTCTGCTGGCCGAGCACCCGGAGGTGGACATCGTCCTGATGGACGCCATGATGCCCGACCAGGACGGGTACGAGACGACCCGGCAGATCCGGCGCAACCACCGGTTCGCGGAGTTGCCGATCGTCTTCCTGACCGCCAAGGCGATGCCCGGTGACCGGGAATCTGCGATAGCGGCCGGGGCCAGCGACTACATCACCAAACCGGTCGACCTGGACGAGCTGATCGAGTTGATGGGCTCCTGGATCAGCGGCGGCCGCACCGAGGAGGGCTCGTGACGCAGGTGGCGAAGGCGCTGCTGGTGGATGACCGCCGGGAGAACCTGATGGCGCTGGAGGCGATCCTGCAAGGGTTGCCGGTGCAGTCGGTCGCGGTGGAGAGCGGCGAAGCCGCGCTGAAGCAGTTGCTTGTCGACGACTTCGCGGTGATCCTGCTGGACGCCCAGATGCCGGACATGGACGGCTTCGAGACGGCCAGTCACATCAAGCGGCGGGAGCGTACCCGGCACGTACCGATCATCTTCCTGACCGCTGCGGACCGGGACGCCCAGCTCGCCCTGCGGGGCTACGCGGTCGGCGCGGTGGACTATCTGACCAAGCCGTTCGACCCCTGGGTGCTGCGGGCCAAGGTGTCCGTCTTCGTCGAGCTGTGGACCAAGACCCGTCAGTTGGCGGCCCAGTCGGAGATGGTGCGGGAACGCGACGCCCAGTGGCGGTTGCTCACCGACGCCGTCGACGAGGCCACCACCGTGCTGCGTACCGCCGAGGAAACCCCGGACGCCGTCACCCGCGCGCTGAATCTCCTCGAACAGGCCCGCTGGGGCACGACCTCCTGACCGTGGTCAGGAGGCGGGGGCGTCGTTGCGGATCATCAGGGCGCTGCGCAGACCGGTGATGTCCAGGACCCGCAGCAGGAAATCGCCGACGTTGGTCAGCAGAAGCAGGCTCTGCGCGTGGCTGGCCTTGCGGCTGAGGACCACAAGCGTGCCGAGCCCCTGCGAGTCGCAGAAGGTGACCCCGCCGAGATCGAGCACGATCCGGGGCGGCGCCTCGGCGAGTACTTCATTGACAACTGTCGACAGCTGGGCGGCCGTGAGCATGTCGATCTCACCGGCGAGGCGCAGTACTGCTTCGTCGCCCGTCCGGTGTACGGTGATGGACAGTTCGGCACGATCCACCCGGCCAGCCTATCGCGATCTCGCACGCCTGGCCTGTTGAGGCAGGCCGTCGTCCGCCGGTGCGCCGAGGTGAGCCCGGTAACCCTGATCCGGGGTGCCTGCTGATCCGCCGGCAGGCGCTGACACAATGGCGACATCGTGACCGAGGTGTTTTCCGCCGGATCCGACCGTTACCCGGTCGACGCGCCGGCCTCAGCGGCCCTGTTCGACCGCGCTCGCGCCATCGTGCCGGGCGGGGTGAATTCCCCTGTCCGCGCCTTCCAGGCGGTCGGCGGCACACCACGCTTCATGGTCCGGGGCGAGGGTGCCTGGCTCCACGACGCCGACGGGCGGCGCTACGTCGACCTGGTCTGCTCCTGGGGTCCGCTGATTCTCGGCCACGCGCACCCCGAGGTGGTCGCGGCCGTGCAGGACGCCGCCGCGCGGGGCACCAGCTTCGGTACGCCCACGCCCGGCGAGGTCGAGTTGGCCGCCGAGATCGTCGAACGCACGCCGGTGGAGCAGGTTCGGCTGGTCAACTCCGGCACCGAGGCGACCATGTCGGCGATCCGGCTGGCCCGGGGGTACACCGGCCGTTCGAAGATCATCAAGTTCGCCGGCTGCTACCACGGCCACGTGGACGCGCTGCTCGCCTCCGCCGGCTCCGGCGTGGCCACCCTCGGCCTGCCGGACTCGCCGGGTGTGACCGGGGCGGCGGCCAGCGAGACCATCGTGCTGCCGTACAACGACCTCGTGGCCGTCGAGGAGGCGTTCGCCGCCGAGGGCCGGCACATCGCCGCGGTGATCACCGAGGCGGCGCCGGGCAACATGGGCGTGGTGGCTCCCCGCAACGGATTCAACGGCGAGCTGGCCCGGATCGCCCACGCGCACGGTGCGCTGCTCATCGTCGACGAGGTGATGACCGGCTTCCGGGTGTCCCGCTCGGGCTGGCAGGGCCTCGATCCGGTCGACGCGGACCTGTGGACGTACGGCAAGGTGATGGGTGGCGGGCTGCCCGCCGCGGCCTTCGGCGGGCGAGCGGAGATCATGTCGCGGCTGGCCCCCGCCGGCCCGGTCTACCAGGCCGGCACGCTCTCCGGAAACCCGCTGGCCTGCGCGGCCGGCCTGACCACGCTGCGACTGGCCGACGACGCGCTCTACCGCCGGCTGGACGAGACGGCCACCGTCGTGGGCAAGCTCGCCACCGACGCGCTGACCGCCGCCGGTGTCCCGCACCGGCTGTCGTACGCGGGCAGCATGTTCTCGATCTTCTTCACCGACGCCGACGTGGTCGACTACGACAGCGCCCGCACCCAGCAGGTGCCCGCGTTCAAGGCGTTCTTCCACGCGATGCTCGCCGCCGGGGTGTACCTCCCGCCGAGCGCGTTCGAGTCCTGGTTCGTGTCGGCAGCGATCGACGACGCTGCCCTGGAACAGATCGCCGCCGCCCTGCCGGCGGCGGCCGAGGCGGCGGCAGCAGCAAGTACAGGGGGGTAGCGGTGAGCGCGAGGAGTGAGCCGGGTCTGCGAGCCCCGCAGTCGCGAACGAAGGGGACACTGCGGTGAGCGCGAGGAGTGAGCCGGGTCTGCGAGCCCCGCAGTCGCGAACAAAGGGGACACTGCGGTGAGCAAGACGGTGGTCCACGTGCTTCGGCACGGCGAGGTGCACAACCCGGACGGCATTCTCTACGGCCGGTTGCCCGGGTTCCGCCTCAGCGAGTTGGGTGTCCAGATGGCCAAGGCCGCCGCGCAGGGGCTCGCCGACCGCGAGGTCGTGCACGTGGTGGCCAGTCCCCTGGAGCGCGCCCAGCAGACCGCCGAACCCATCGCCGCCCAGTTCGGGCTGCCCGTCGGGGTGGACGAGCGACTGATCGAGAGCGCCAACTGGTTCGAAGGCAAGAAGGTCTCGCCCGGCGACGGCTCCTTCCGCGACCCGCGCAACTGGTGGGTGCTCCGCGACCCGGTCACCCCCTCCTGGGGTGAGGCGTACCGGGTGATCGCCGAGCGGATGTTCGCCGCCCTGCACGCCGCCCGGGTCGCCGCCGAGGGCCGCGAGGCGGTGCTCGTCTCGCACCAGTTGCCGATCTGGACGCTGCGTCGGCACGTCGAGCGCAAGCGGCTCTGGCACGACCCGCGTCGCCGGCAGTGCGGGCTGGCCTCGCTCACCACCTTCCACTTCGACGGCGCCAAGGTCGTCGGCATCGGCTACTCCGAACCGGCCGCGCATCTGGTGGCGATGTCACCCACCGCCCGGACGGCCAAGGGGGCTTGAATGGTGCCCCGGAAACTGGCCGCCGGTCTGGCCGCCGCTGCGACCGTGACCGCCCTGCTGACCGGCTGCCTGCCCGGCGGCGGTAAGCCGGAGTGCGACAGCGAGGGCGGCATCGTGCAGTGCGCCCCGGACCAACGCTCCGCCGCTCCCAAGATCAGCGGTGAGCTGCTCAAGGGCGGCGCGTACGACGTGGCCGACCAGCGTGGCCAGGTGGTCGTGGTCAACTTCTGGGGTTCGTGGTGCGCGCCCTGCCGGGCCGAGGCCGACGACCTGGAGAACACCTACCAGGCCACCAAGGACTCCGGGGTGACCTTCCTCGGCATCAACGTGCAGGACAGCCGGGACAAGGCGATCGCCTTCGAGGAGGGCCGGGTCAGCTACCCGAGCATCTTCGACCCCGGCAGCCGGCTCGCCCTCGACATGGACATCCCGCCGAACACCGTCCCGGCCACCGTCGTCCTCGACCGGGAGGGCCGGATCGCCACCGTGATCCGGGCCGCGGTCCGGCAGGAGGGCCTGCAACCAATCGTCGAGCGGATCGCTGCGGAGTCGCCCGCGCCGTCCGGCCCACGCTGATGGGTGAGACCTTCAACCAGCTCGCCACCTCGGGCCCACTGCTCCTGGCAGTGGGCGCGGCGGCCCTGGCCGGCCTGGTGAGCTTCCTCTCCCCGTGCGTCCTGCCGCTGATGCCCGGCTACCTCTCCTACGTAACCGGCCTGGCCGGCGCCGACCTGGAAGGCCGAAGTGCAAGGAAGGGCCCCCTGTTAACGCCTGCGGTAGAGGAAGGGCCCCCTCTTAACACCGCTAACACGGCCGACCCCGTCGCCGACGCAGCCAGCACAGCAGACGGAGGCGCCGTGGTCGGTGCCGGCGTCGGCACGGCGGTACGCGAGCGGACCCGCGCCCGTCGGGCGGTGAAAGGCCGGGTGCTCGCCGGGACGCTGCTCTTCATCGCCGGCTTCACCGTCGTCTTCACCGCCACCGCGATCCTGTTCAGCAGCATCGGCCGGGTTTTCTTCGACTACGAGCGGGCGCTGGAGATTGTCATCGGCGGTCTCGTCGTGGTGCTCGGGCTGGGCTACCTCGGCGTACTGCCCGGGTTTCAGCGCGAACTCCGGATCAACCGGTTGCCCGCGGCCGGGCTGGCCGGCGCTCCCGTGCTGGGCGCGGTCTTCGCACTGAGTTGGATCCCGTGCACCGGGCCCACCCTGGCCGCCGTGCTCGGCATGGCCACCACCAGCGGCCAGTTGGACCGGGCGGTGGTGCTGGCCGTGGCGTACTGCCTCGGGCTGGGAATCCCGTTCATCGTCTTCGGGCTGGGCTTCGAGCGCCTGCTCGGCGTCTTCAAGACGGTACGCCGGCACAGCCGCTGGGTCACCCGGATCGGTGGCCTCCTGCTGATCACGATCGGCCTCGCCCTGATGACGGGCGGCTGGACGAACGTGGTGATCTGGTTGCAGACCACCTTCGGCACCGGCGAGGTGAGCATCTGATGACCGCGGTCGACGACCGGCCCACCGCGCCGGCCAAAGCGCCCCGCCGCCGCCCGAACCCGCTGCTGGCCCTGCTGCGTAACTCGTGGCGGCAGCTGACCAGCATGCGTACCGCCCTGGTGTTGCTCTTCCTGCTCGCGGTCGCCGCCATTCCCGGCTCGGTGCTGCCGCAGCGCGGGGTCAACCCGGAGGACGTCCGGGACTTCTTCACCGCGTACCCGGATCTGGCGCCGGTGCTTGACCGGGTCGGCGCGTTCGAGGCGTTCAGTTCGGTCTGGTTCTCCGCGATCTATCTGCTGCTCTTCACCTCCCTGATCGGGTGCATCACGCCCCGGCTGCGCGACCACGTCCGGGCGCTGCGCGCCAAGCCGCCGGCCGTACCGAGGCGACTGGAGCGGCTGCCGCAACACGCGGTGGTGCCCGCGCCGGACGGCGGCGTCTCGGCGGTCGCCGAGACGTTGCGGCGTCGACGCTGGCGGGTGGTGGTCCGGGGCGACGAGGTCTCCGCCGAGAAGGGCTACCTCAAGGAGACCGGGAACCTGATCTTCCACAGCTCGATGGTGCTGGTGCTGGTCGGGGTCGCCCTCGGCTCCTGGTACGGCTGGCACGGCAACCGGCTGCTCGTCGCCGGCGCCGACCACGTCTTCTGCAACACCGGTCAGCAGTACGCCGAGGCGTCCTTCGGCCCGCGCGTCGGCGACGACCTGCCCCGGTTCTGCATCCGGCTGGACGAGTTCGACGCCCGGTTCCTGCCGACCGGCCAACCGTCCTCCTACAACGCCAAGGTGACGGTGGACGAGGACGGCGAGGCACCGCGGCCGGCGGAGTTCTCGGTCAACTCGCCGCTGCGGCTCGACGGCGCGAACGTCTACCTGCTCGGGCACGGGTACGCCCCGGTGATCCGCTACACCGACCGCTTCGGCATCAGCCAGAGCAGCGCGGTGCCCTTCCTGAACAACGGCGACATCGGGCTGACCAGTGAGGGGCTGGCCGCCTTCCCCGACGCCAACGTCGATCCGGAGAGCGGCGAACGGGACCTGAACCTTCAGGTGGCGTTCTCCGGCCTCTACCTGCCGACCGCACCGCAGCAGGCCCCGTTCACCAGGTCGGAGCATCCGGCCGAGCAGAATCCGTTGCTCGACCTGGTGGCCTATCGGGGCTACCTGGGTCTGGACGGCGGGCGTCCCAGCTCGATCTACCAGCTTGACCAGCAGCAGGTACGCAACGGCCGGCTCACCGAGATCGGCGCTAAGCAACTGCGGGTGGGGGAGAGCTGGACGCTTGACGACGGCACCACGGTCGAGTTCCTGGGCACCGAGCCGTACATCGTGCTGTCCGTACGGCACGATCCGGGCACGATGCTGCTTCTGGTCAGCTCGCTCGGACTGGTGCTCGGGCTGATGGGCTCGCTCTTCGTCCGGCGTCGCCGGGTCTTCGTCCGGATGCTGCCGGCCGATTCGGGTGACCGTACCGTCGACCCCGCCAATGGATCTCCGACGGACGGTAGTACTTTGGTCGAGGTGGCTGGCCTGCCGCGTACCGAACATCCTGGGTTCGCCGACGAGTTCGCTCAGCTGGTGGCTGCGGTCCGCGGCGATCGGCGGGCCGCTGCCGGGACCGGGGCCGACGAGGCATCGGCCAGCCCCGGCACCGGGGCGCGAGGAGGAGCCAACTGATGTCCGCACTATCCGACCAGATGGTGTCGATCGCCACCCTGGTGTACCTGCTGGCCATGATCAGCCACGCGGTCGAGTACGCCCTGGGCAACGCGCAGGCCAGGACGGTGGCGGCACCCGCCCGCGAACTGGTGGGCGCGGCGGTCGGCGGCAGCGCTTCGGTGACTCCGACCGGCGACGGGGTTGCGGCTGGGGAGAGGCTCTCGGCCGTTGGCGGGGCGGCTGGCCAGAACGGGCGTACGACGAGCCGGGCCGAACTGGCCGGCCGGGTCGCGGTCGGGCTGACCGCCCTCGGTGCCGTGCTGCACCTGATCGGGCTGGTCACCCGTGGTATCGCTGCGGACCGGATGCCGTGGGGCAACATGTACGAGTTCGTGCTCACGGTCTCGTTCATCGGGGTCGCCGCCTGGTTGGTGGTGCTGGTGAAGGTGCCCTCGCTGCGCCGCCTGGGGCTCTTCCTGACCCTGGTCATGGTGCTGCTGGTGGCCACCGCCGAGCTGGTGCTCTACACGCCGATCGTGCCGCTGGTGCCGGCGCTCAACTCGTACTGGTTCGTCGTGCACGTGTCGACAGTCGTCTTCGCCTCCGGGCTGTTCCTGCTCGGCGCGGTGCCGGCGGTGGCGTACCTGATGCGGGCCGGGTACGAGCAGGGCAAGCGCAGCTTCCCGTACACGCTGGCGAAGCGGTTGCCGGCGGCGGCCAGCCTGGAGCGGCTCACCTTCGTGCTGCACGCCTTCTCGTTCCCGATCTTCACCTTCGCGGTGATCGCCGGGGCGATCTGGGCCGAGGCGGCCTGGGGTCGGCCCTGGGGCTGGGACCCGAAGGAGACCTGGTCGTTCATCTCCTGGGTGATCTACGCGGGCTACCTGCACGCCCGAGCCACGCCGAGCGTGAAGCGGAACGTGGCCACCTGGTTGGCCATCCTCGGCTTCGCGACGGTGCTGATGAACCTCTTCGGCGTGAACATCTTCTTCGAGGGCCTGCACTCCTACGCCGGCCTCTGACGCAGCGTCACCGGGCTCGGTCTCGCCGTAGCGTCTCGCTCACCCGCAGGGTGACCTGGTAGGCGACCTCCGGCACATCGGCCAGCTCGATCCGCTCCGACCGCAACGCCAGTTGGGCATGCAGTTCCCGGGCGATGGCATCCCGCAACTCGACCTGTAGCGGCGACAGGCCGTCCGGGTCGCCGACCATGTACGCGTCCGACATGCCATCAGCCTGGCACCTGGCCGGGGAGCCGGCCCGTACGCGTGGCGGCCGGCGGCGTGACGATTGTTAAAAAGGGGCCCTTGCTATACACCAGGCGTTAACAGGGGGCCCTTCCTTCCACGTCACAGCACCCGGCGTGGGCGGGGTGGTGGGGCGTGGGGGAGACTTGCTGGTATGGCGGCTCGTGGGTTCCCGTACACCGACCTGAAGGACTTCCTGGCAGCGCTTGAGCGCGAGGGCGAACTACGCCGCGTCGGCGTGCCGGTCGACCCGACGCTGGAGATCAGCGAGATCGTCACCCGGACGGTCCGGGCTGATGGTCCGGCGCTGCTTTTCGAGCGGCCCACCCGGGGCGAGATGCCGGTGGCGATCAACCTCTTCGGCACCGAGAAGCGCACCGCGATGGCGCTCGGCGTCGAGTCGCTTGACGAGATCGGCAACCGGATCGGCGAGATGCTCAAGCCGGAGTTGCCGGTGGGGTTCGCCGGCATGATGGGTGGTCTCGGCAAGGTGATGCAGCTCAAGTCGATGCCGCCCAAGAAGGTCAAGACCGCGCCCTGCCAGCAGGTGGTCTACCGGGGTGACGACGTCGACCTGAACCGGCTGCCCGGGCTCCAGGTGTGGCCGGGCGACGGTGGGATCTTCCACAACTTCGGGCTGACCCACACCAAGCACCCGGAGACCGGTAAGCGGAACCTGGGGCTGTACCGGCTCCAGCAGCACAGCCACAACACCCTCGGCATGCACTGGCAGATCCACAAGAACTCCACCGCGCACCACGCCGTTGCCGAGCGGCTCGGCCAGCGGCTGCCGGTGGCCATCGCCATCGGCTGCGACCCGGTGGTCAGCTACTCGTCCAGCGCGCCGCTTCCCGCCGACATCGACGAATACCTGTTCGCCGGGTTCCTGCGCGGCGAGCGGGTGGAGATGGTCGACTGCCTGACCGTGCCGTTGCAGGTGCCGGCGCACGCCCAGGTGGTGCTTGAGGGCTACCTGGAGCCGGGCGAGCGGCTGCCGGAGGGGCCGTTCGGCGATCACACCGGCTTCTACACTCCGGTCGAGCCGTTCCCGGTGCTGCACGTCGAGGCGATGACCATGCAGCGCGACCCGGTGTACCACTCGATCGTCACCTCGAAGCCGCCGCAGGAGGACCATGGCCTCGGCAAGGCCACCGAGCGGATCTTCGCGCCGCTGCTGCGGTTCCTCATTCCGGACATCGTCGACTACGACCTGCCGGCCGCCGGGGTCTTCCACAACTGCGCGATCGTCTCGATCCGCAAGCGCTACCCGAAGCACGCGCAGAAGGTGATGAACGCGATCTGGGGCGCGCACATGATGTCGCTGACCAAGCTGATCGTGATCGTCGACGAGGACTGCGACGTGCACGATTACCGCGAGGTCGCCTTCCGCGCCTTCGGTAACGTCGACTACGCCCGCGACCTGCTGCTCACCGAGGGCCCGGTGGACCACCTCGACCACTCGTCGTACCAGCAGTTCTGGGGCGGCAAGGCCGGCATCGACGCCACCCGCAAACTGCCCAGCGAGGGCTACACCCGTGGCTGGCCGGAGGAGATGACCATGGCCCCCGAGGTCGTCTCGCTTGTCGACAAGCGCTGGAAGGAGTACGGCCTCTAATGGCGACCACCGCCAACAACCCCCGCGATCACGCGCTTTCGGTCGCCGATTCGTCGCCTTCGTCCGGCTCTGTCCCGACGGAAGGTGCACGATCGCGGGGGCGGGTGGGTGCCTTCCTCAAGCTCGTCGCGATCGAGCATTCGGTGTTTGCGTTGCCGTTCGCCTACCTGTCGGCGTTGACGGCCATGCAGGTGAACGGCGGGCGGGTGCGGTGGTGGGACCTGCTGCTGATCACCGTGGCGATGGTGGGGGCGCGGACCTTCGCGATGGCCGCCAACCGGATTCTGGACCGGCGGATCGATGCCGCGAACCCGCGTACGGCCAACCGCGAGTTGGTGACCGGGGCGGTGAGCCTGCGCACGGCCTGGACCGGCGCGGGCGTCGCCCTGGCCGTCTTCCTGGCCGCCGCCGCCCTGCTCAACCCGCTCTGCCTGGCGCTCGCGCCGCTGGCCGTGGTGCCGCTGATCGTTTACCCGTACGGCAAGCGGTTCACCAACTGGCCGCACGCCATCCTGGGGATCGCCCAGATGGTGGGTCCGATCGGCGCCTGGCTCGCGGTCACCGGCACGTTCGCCGGCTCCGGGCCGGCCTGGCTGCTCGGTGCCGCCGTCGGGCTGTGGATCGGCGGCTTCGACCTGATCTACGCCTGCCAGGACGCCGAGGTGGATCGGAAGATCGGTGTGCACAGCGTGCCGGCCCGGTACGGGCTGCGGTTCGCGCTGCACGCCTCCACCGCCGCGCACGTGGTGACCTTCGCGCTGTTCCTCTGGTTCGGTGCCCTGGTCGGTTTCGGCTGGCTCTGGTGGATCGGCCTGGCGCTGACCGCGGTCGCCTTCGGCTACCAGCACCTGGTGGTCACGCCGACCGACCTGAGCCGGGTCAACCGGGCGTTCTTCACCGCGAACGGCTTCGTCGGCATCGCGCTGTTCCTCTTCGCCCTGCTCGACCTGACCGTCCGGCTCGGCCTGCGAGCGTAGTGGCGGACTGAGGACATGCGTGAACCATGGGTGGTCGGGGTGTCCGGGGCCTCCGGCACGCCGTACGCGGCGGCGGTCGTCCGAGGGCTGCTCGACGCCGGTGAGGCCGTCGACCTCGTTGTCTCCCGGGCCGCCCGGTTGACCGTGCTCGACGAGACCGGACGACCGTTCCGCGACGCGCACTGGGCCGAGGACCTGGCCGCCTGGCTCGACCGCGACCTCGCCGGTGCGGACGTACGCCACTGGCCCGCCGGTGACCTGGCCGCCGGCCCGAGCAGCGGCTCCTATCCGGTACGCGGCATGGCGGTGGTACCGGCCAGCACGGCGGCCTGCGCCGGCATCGCGATCGGCCTGTCCAAGGACCTGCTCCAGCGGGCCGCCGAGGTGAACCTCAAGGAACGCCGACGGGTGGTCGTGGTGCCCCGCGAGACGCCCGTGACCCGCAGCCACCTGGAGCACCTGATCGCGTTGCACGACGCCGGTGCGGTGGTGCTACCGGCCAGCCCCGGCTTCTACGGCGCGGGAGCCGCCGCCAGCGCGCCGCAACTCGTGGACTTCGTGGCCGGCAAGGTGCTCGACGCGCTCGGCGTGCCACACACCCTGTTCCACCGCTGGACCGGGACGTTGAACGCGGACCGGACCTGACGACCGGTCCGCGTTCCCTCCGCACCACTCAGTACATGCCGGCGTTTGCCGGACCCGGGCCGGTCGAAGCGGTCGGACCCGCGTTTCGCGGCCGGCCCATCTCGTCCGCCTCTTCCAGCATGCCCTCCCCCTCGAGCAGGGCCCGCACCTCGGATTCCCGAAACCGGCGATGCCCTCCTGGAGTCCGGATGCTGCCGATCCGGCCCGCCGCCGCCCAGCGCGTCACAGTTTTCGGGTCTACCCGAAACAGCGCGGCGACCTCACCCGGTGTCAGCAGGCGATCTCCAGTGTCCACAGCCCCCTCCTCGCGTCGACGAAGCCCCCGGCTGAACACACTGCCCCCGGCCGGTGCGAGCCCAGAGCCGTCATGAGGGACGTATGGCAATTACAGCACCAGCGCACTGGCCTGTCCGCCAAACGCGAAAAACGCACTGAGTGGGAAGTTAGTAAATGCTACCGGCGCTCCGACCTCTCGACCCCGGGTATGCGAACTGTCACCCGCTGCCATGTTCAACGGATGCCGGAGTCCGGGTGTTACGCGGCGCCGACTAGGGTCTACAGTCCGTGGACGCCATCGACCTCAGCCTCGTGGACCTGCTCCGTGGCAACGCCCGCCTGTCGTACGCCGAACTGGCCCGCCAGGTCGGCCTCTCCGCGCCGGCGGTGCACGAGCGGGTCGGCAAGCTGGAAGCCAGCGGCGTGATCCGCGCCTACCGGGCGGAGGTCGAGCCGGAGACGATCGGGCTGAACGTGACCGCCCTGATCAGCGTCGTGGAGGACTCCGGCGCGGACACCGACGACGTGCTGGAGGCGTTCCGCACGATCCCGGAGATCGAGTCGTGCTACTTCATGGCCGGCGTCGAGTCGTTCCTGATCAAGGTCCGGGTACGCACAATCGCCGAGTTGGAGCGGCTGATCGTACGGGTCAACCGCACGCCCGGCGTCGCCTCCACCCGGACCAGCATCGCCCTGTCCACCAAGTGGGAGAACCGCCCACAGCCGGTGGCGCCGCCATCCTCCTGAGCTGCTGCTACCTTCCTGAGCGTGACTCAGCTTGACCGGTGTGACGAGAACAGCCGACGGTGGGTGACCGAGGCCATCGCGGCCGTCGAGGCGGACGCGAACCGGTCGGCCGACACCCACCTGCTGCCCTTCCCGCTGCCCCGACGGTGGGGGATCGACCTCTATCTCAAGGACGAGTCGGTCCACCCCACCGGCTCGCTGAAACACCGGTTGGCCCGGTCGCTGTTCCTGTACGGGCTCTGCAACGGCTGGATCGGGCCGGACACCACGATCATCGAGGCGTCCTCGGGCTCCACCGCGGTCTCCGAGGCGTACTTCGCCCGGATGCTGGGGCTGCCCTTCATCGCGGTGATGCCCGCCTCCACCTCACCCGAGAAGATCACCCAGATCGAGTTCCAGGGCGGCCGGTGCCACCTGGTGCAGGATCCGGCGAAGGTGGTGGTCGAGGCCCGCTGGCTGGCCGAGGACACCGGTGGGCACTTCATGGACCAGTTCACCTACGCGGAGCGAGCCACCGACTGGCGGGGCAACAACAACATCGCCGAGTCGATCTACGCGCAGCTCGCGCTGGAGCGCCATCCCGTACCGGCCTGGGTGGTGGTCGGCGCCGGCACCGGTGGCACCAGCGCCACCCTCGGCCGGTACGTCCGCTACCGGCGGCTACCCACCAAACTCTGCGTGGTCGATCCGGAGAACTCGGCGTTCTACCCCGCCTGGCAGGCGGCGGACTGGTCGGTGCGCACCGGACAGGGCTCCCGGATCGAGGGGATCGGCCGGCCGGGGGTCGAGGCGTCCTTCCTGCCCTCCGTGGTGGACCGGATGGTGCAGGTGCCGGACGCCGCCTCGCTGGCCGCGATGCGGGCCGGCTCGGTGGTGCTGGGCCGGCGGGTGGGCGGATCGACCGGCACCAACCTGTGGGGCGCATTCGGGATGATCGCCGAGTTGCTGGCCGCCGGCCGTACCGGCTCGGTGGTCACGTTGATCTGCGATGCCGGCGACCGGTACAGCGACACGTACTACGCCGACGAGTGGGTGGCCGCGCAGGGGCTCGACCTCGACCCGTACCTGGCCACCATCGAACGGTTCCTGGCCGACGGCAGTTGGCCGCTCTGACCCGGGCCGCCTGTCACCCGCCGGCCCGCTGGCCCCGCCGGCTGGCCGTCGGCATCGGCCGCTCCCGCTGCCGTCGCTGGCTGGCCCGCTGCCGTCGCTGGCTGGCCCGCTGTTGCCGGCTGGCTGGCCCGCTGGTTGCCGGCTGGCTGCCGCTGGCTGGCCCGCTGGTTGCCGGCTGGCTGCCGCTGGCTGGCCCGCTGGTTGGCCCGCTGGTTGGCTGTCGCTGGCCGGGCTAGCGCCCTCGTGCTGCCGGTCGCTCCGCCAGGCCGGGATAGTGGAGCACGTAACCATCCTGGTCCACGTCGATGTCGGCGGTGAAGCCGCCGCTGGCGTACCGGAACCGGTGCGGACCCAGCCCGGTGTAGGTCTGCTCGACGGGGAGCACGGTCAGGCTCGGCACCAGCACCCAGGCCACGTCGAGCCGGTGGCTGGTGTCGGCCGGCGCAGTGGTCAGGCCGAGCCGGCGCAGCGGCAGCGTGTTGAACAGCGGTGAGCCGCCGAGGTCCAGGTCGAGAGCGTCGGCCAGCCGGTCCGGGTCCTCGACGCCGGGCAACCCGGCCGGGGCGTGCCCGGCCGCGACCAGGGCGGCGTCCAGGTCGCCCTGCTCGGCGGCGGTCACCCGCCACCGTTGCGTCGCCCGTTCCAGGCGTACGCTGCGCCGCCACCCGGCTCCCTCGACCTCGACCTCCAACCGGGCGCTCACCCACTGGGGGTCGGTCGCCAGTTGGTAGCGGCAGGTGTAGGGAACCGGATCGGCGGCCACCTGGGTGCCCTGCGCGATCAGCCCCTGGCCATCGTCGACCAGGGCGTGTTCGGCGCCAGCGGTGTCGATCCGGGTCCACAGCAACGACTTCGGCATGAGCCGGACGTTACGCCACCCGGGCGGGGCGGACAGGGCATGCGAGCAAGGCCGCCCCGCAAACGGGTGTCAGTGGGTGCGGGTACGCGGCCGTGCGCCGGAACTGCGCCAGTCCTCGCGCGACCGGTCCTGCGGCCGAGCGTCCGAGCGCTCGACCCGCTCTCCGTACCGCCGGTCACCGCGGGCGTCCGCGTACCGGTCGCTGCGGGTGTGCTCCCCGAAGCGTCGATCGCCGCGCGGCTGGTCACCGTACCGGCGTTCGCTGCGCGGCTGGTCACCGTAGCGTCGTTCGCCGCGCGGTTGGTCGCCGTAGCGTCGTTCGCCGCTGGGCCGGTCACCGCTGGGCCGGTCACCGAAGCGGCGTGGGCCAGCCGGTCGGCCGGAGCGGCGAGGCGCCTCGGGCTCCTCGCGGACAGGGACGCCGCTCGGCTCCCGCGCCCCGATCAGCTCGGCCAGCGCCGGGTCGCCGGCCCGTACCCGAGCCTCCGCCGGCTGCACGCCGGCCTTCTCCAGCATGGCCAGGGTGGTGCGGCGCTGCTTCGGCAACACCAGCGTCGCCACCGCACCTGTCTCACCGGCGCGTGCGGTCCGGCCCGCCCGGTGCAGGTAGTCCTTCGGGTCCTTCGGCGGGTCGACGTGCAGCACAAGCGAGACCCCGTCGACGTGGATGCCCCGGGCCGCCACGTCGGTGGCGATCAGGACATTTGTCCGTCCCTCGCGGAACTCGGCCAGGGTGCGGGTACGCATCCGCTGGGTCTTGCCGCCGTGCAGCCCACCGGCGCGTACGCCGACCGCCGCGAGCTGCGCGACGAGCCGGTCGACACCGAGCTGGGTACGAGCGAAGACGATGGTCCGGCCGGCGCGTGCGGCGATCGACGCGGTCACCGGGAACTTGTCGTGCGGCGGGATGAGCAGCAGGTGGTGATCCATCGTGGACACCGCAGCGGTCGGCGGGGCGGTCGAGTGGGTGACCGGGTCGGTCATGAACCGCTGGACCAGCGCGTCCACATCGGTGTCGAGAGTGGCCGAGAAGAGCAGCCGCTGGGTGTCCGCCGGGGTCTTGGCCAGCAGTTCGGTGACCTCGGGGAGGAAGCCCATGTCGGCCATCTGGTCCGCCTCGTCGAGCACGGTGATCTCGACGTCGTCGAGGCGGCACACGCCACGATTGATCAGGTCGGCGAGCCGGCCCGGCGTCGCCACCACGATCTCCACGCCGCGGCGCAGCGCATCGATCTGACGGTCGTACGGCACCCCGCCGACCGCGGTCTTCAGGAACACGCCGACGGCCTTGCCCAGCGGCAGCAGCGCGTCGTTGACCTGCATGGCGAGTTCCCGGGTGGGCACCAGGACGAGAGCCCGCGGATGCAGCGGCCGGGCGCGCTCACCGTTGGCGACCCGGGCCAGCATCGGCAGCCCGAAGGCCAGCGTCTTGCCGGAGCCGGTCTGCCCACGACCCAGCACGTCCCGCCCCGCGAGGGCGTCCGGCACGGTGGCCCGCTGGATCTCGAACGGGGTGGTGATGCCCTGCCGGGCGAGGGCGCGGACCAGCGGCCCGGGAAGCCCGAGCGCCTCGAAGCTGATCGGGTCGGCGGGGGTGGAGTCGGTGCTGCTGCCGGCCGGCTGCGGGTCGGCGGGAACGTCGAGGAGGAACGAGGGCATGCTGGAGTCAGCGAAGGTGGTCAACAAATGCCTTTCAAGCGGGGCGCATCTTCGCGATGTCCCGCCACGGCACGACGCCGTCGGATCTTCCGCAAGATCGCCCATGGGCGCACGGGTCGCGCGCCGGGTCAGTGATCACCGACTAGTGTACGGCGATCTCCGCGCGCCCACTCGGGTCGCCCGGGGGTAGTGGGCGGATTCACCCCGCCGGGGGCATCCGCAGTCATCCGGGCAGACCGATGGCGACGCTGCTCAGCGCGTCCTTCGCGAGCAGTACGACAAGCACGCTGATGGTCACCAACAGGCCGAGTGCGATGGCCATCACGATCAGCACGCGGAGCGTGCTGGTGGAGCGGTCGCTCGCGGTCTCCGCCCAGCCCTGCGCCAGAATGTGACCGGTAAGTGACCCTGAGTTCTCCTCGCCGGCCGGGAAGGCCACGGTGGCGGAGCCCGCCACGTCGTCGTAGTACGCGCTCAGGTCGGACCCGCCGGGACGGGATGTCTCCGGTGCGGGTCGGTCCCCCGGCGGCTGCCGCCGGGCACCCGGTTCCGGGGTCGGCACGGGTGCGGTCGGCGGCACGTCGCCGCCGGGCGAGCCGGGCCCGGCGGTGACCGGCGCACCCGTCGGCGGCAGCAGTCCCGGGCGGGACGACTGTCGCGGCGCCGCTCCCGATGAGCTGGCTGCCGTCTGGTCGCGCCGCTCGGCGGAACTGGTCGGTGGCGGCCAGACCGGCAGGGCGGGAGCCGGTACGACCGGCGGCGCGCTGGGCGGCGGGGAGATCGGTGCGACCGGCGGCGCGCTGGGCGGCGGGGAGATCGGTGCGACCGGCGGCGCGCTGGCGGGCGGGGAGATCGGTGCGACCGGCGGCGCGCTGCCCGGAGCGGGAACCGGTGTGACGGTAGCGCTGGCGCGGGGCGGCGCCGATCCGCCGGGTACCGCGCCAGCGGGTGGCGGAGTCGGCGCGCTTGCGGGTGGCGGTGGGAAGGGCGGCGCCGGCATCGGTCCGGGCGGTGGCGGCGGCGACGGCAGGGGTGGCCCCGGCGGCGGCGTCGGCGGACCCGGTACGGGTGGCGTGGGACGCGGACCGGGCGGCGGCGCGGGTACCGGACCTGGCGGGTACGGCTCGGGTGCCGGTGGCGTCGGTGCGGGTACCGGTGGCGTCGGGATCGGTGGGGGTGGCGTCGGTCCGGGGCCGGGTGGGGGCGGCGTGGGGGTGGGCTCCGGTTCGGGGGTGACTGGCGTAGGTGGCTCGGTGGGCTCCGGTGGCGGGGTGGGCTCCGGCGGTTCCGGACCGACCGGGGCCGACCGGTAGACGCCTGCCGGCTTACCGCCGGCCCCGGCGGCCTGCGCCTCGTCGGCACTCACCCGACTCATCCCGGGCACCCGGACGCTGGCTCGAACCGCCTGCGCCGGGACATGGTCCCGCTGTCCGGGCAGCCCGGCCGCGCCATCGGTGCCCGGCACCGTGGCCGACCCGATGCCCGGCGGGCGGACCTGGGCGCGTGCGGTCGCCGGAAAGCTGCGCTCCGGCCCGTGCGCGGGCGGAACAACCGGGGCGTGGACTGGCGGAACAACCGGGCTGTGCGTGGGCGGAACCGCCGGGGCGGGTGCGGGCGGAACAACCGGGGCGGCGGCCCGGTAGCGCGTCCCGGCCACGCCGGAAGTCGGGGCGGGAGCCGATCCAGGGTCGCCCGCCGGAGTCTCGTGCTCGGTCATCCTCGCCTCCGCGCCACATTCGCACCCGGACCCGTACCGCCGGACCGGGAGTGCCTGTGTGACACCGTGCCACATTCCGATGGTGTCGCACACCCGGAGTGCCCACAGTGTCCCCGGGTGTATCCCGTCGGCGTCGGTCGGTAACCGATCGGCCGGGGACGCGGACCGTAAGCGTCGTGGCCGGTCAGGAATCGCCGACAGTGGACGGGGCGGCCGGCCCGCTCTCCTCGGGAGTGCGGCTGCTCGCCGCCGTGGTGGGGGCGGCGCTACTCACCTCGACGCTCGGCGGCGGGCTGTCCGACGGGCTGGGCGGCGGGCTGTCCGACGGGCTCGGCGGCGGGGTGGTGCGGGTCGGGCTCGGGGTGGGCGTGGTGGTGCGGGTCGGGCTCGGGGTGGGCGTCGTCGGCCGGGGCTTCGGAGTCGAAGTCGGCTTCGGTTTGGTGGTGGGCTTCGGAGTCGGCTTGGCCGTCGGGGACTGCGACGGGGTGGGCGAGACCGACGGGGCGGGCACCGCACCGACCACTCGGGTCGCAGCGTAGAGCCGGGACCAGCTGGGAGTGGAGATCTTGACCACGTCGCCGCTGGTCGGAGCGTGGATCATCTTGCCGCCGCCGATGTACATGCCGACGTGGTGGATGCTCGTCCAACTGCTACCCGAGGCGAAGAAGAGCAGGTCACCGGGGAGCAGGGCGGTCCGGGGCACCGCCCGCGAGCGGGTCGCCCGGTACTGGTCGCGGGAGACGCGCGGCAGCTGGTAATAGCCCGCCGAGCGGTACGCCGCCAACATCAGCCCCGAGCAGTCGAACGAGTTGGGCCCCTCGGCTCCCCAGACGTACGGGTCGCCGAGCTGTTTCCGGGCGTATGCGACCGCAGCCAGCGCGGTCGGATGCGCGGCCAGCCCGTCCGTCGTCGACTGGTCAAGATATCCGGCGCCGATCTGCTGCTCGGCGCGCTCCTGTTGGCGGGCCAACTCGACCAGCTGCGTGGAGTTCTCCTCGCGCAGCTTGAGCAGCTTCGCCTCTTCGTCGCGCAGCGCCTTCTGGGTGGCGGCGTACTGCTCCTGGACGCCCCGCAGCCGGGACTCGGCCGCCGTGTGCGCCTCGGTCGCCACCTGCTCGTCGGTGCGGGCCCGGACCAGCTCTCCGGCCGCCGGGCCGGTGGCGCCCTCGACCCGCTCACCCAGGTTGGCCCGCCGCAGCAGATCCAGATGGCGCAGGTCAGCGGCGAAGCCGCCGGGCGGCAGCGCGGCGTCGACCTTGATCGCCTCGGCGGCGGCCTGGTCGGCGCGCTGCTGGGCCTGGGTGAGCGCGGCCCGGGCGAATTCCAGGTCACGTTCGGCGGTGCGGAGTTGGCCCTCCGCCTCGATGCGTTGCTGCTCCAGCTCAAGCAGGCGGGTGCCCAACTCGCCGACCCGGGCCTCGGCGGCGAGGATCTGGGTTTCGAGGGCGCTGGCGCCGGAGGTGGTCGGCAGGGTCACCGTGCCTGGGGTGGCGTCGGCGGGTGCGCCTCCGGGCAACTGGAGGGGGCCGGTCAGGACCGGGCGGGAGCCGGTGTCGGGGACCGTGACGGGCACGCCCGGCTCGGCGTACGCCGGGGCGGCGAGGATGGCGCTGGCGACGGCGCTGACCAGGGCGGACCACAGCATCGGGCGGAGCACCGGTGAGATCACCGGAGTCCTTCGCCGTCGTCGCCCGTGTCCGCTGTCGACCATTCCGCTCCCCGTCCGGCGAGTTGCACCGCGTCATGGTGAACGCGGCTGTTCGGGCCCCGAGAGTGTCGTGCCCCACTCTGTTTACCGCACCCGCCCCCACGGTGTCGATGTCCGGAGGGGCAACAGCAGCTGAGAGTTGACTGAGCCACGCGTACCGATGATCTGACTCGGCCCATCGGCTACGGACCGCGCTGTGAGCTGCCGCTGGGGCCGACGTAGGCTCGGGTGGCGACCGCGCTCCGGTCGCGACCGCAGTGGGAAGGGACGGGGCTTTCGGATGGACGCCGGACTCAAGCGCGAGCTCGAAGCGAAGGTGTACGCGGGGGAGCGGCTGACCCGTGAGGACGGGATCGCCCTCTACGACAGCGATGACCTGACCTGGCTGGGCCGGCTGGCCCACCACAGGCGTACCGAGCTCAACGGTGACCGGGTCATGTTCAACGTCAACCGGCACCTCAACCTGACCAACGTGTGCAGCGCGAGCTGCGCGTACTGCTCGTTCCAACGCAAGCCGGGCGAGAAGGACGCGTACACGATGCGCATCGACGAGGCGGTCCGCAAGGCCAAGGAGATGGAGGACGAGCAGCTCACCGAGCTGCACATCGTCAACGGCCTGCACCCCACGCTGCCCTGGCGGTACTACCCCAAGGTGCTGCGCGAGCTGAAGGCGGCGCTGCCGAAGGTCAAGCTCAAGGCGTTCACCGCGACCGAGGTGCAGTGGTTCGAGAAGATCAGCGGACTCGGCGCCGACGAGATTCTCGACGAGTTGATGGACGCCGGCCTGGAGTCGCTTACCGGTGGCGGGGCGGAGATCTTCGACTGGGAGATCCGGCAGCACATCGTCGACCACGCCTGCCACTGGGAGGACTGGTCGCGCATTCACCGGCTGGCGCACAACAAGGGCATGAAGACCCCGTCGACAATGCTCTACGGCCACATCGAGGAACCCCGGCACCGGGTCGACCACGTACTGCGGCTGCGTGAGTTGCAGGACGAGACCGGCGGCTTCGTGGTCTTCATCCCGCTGCGTTACCAGCACGACTTCGTCGACTCGGCGGACGGCAAGATCCGCAACCGGATCCAGGCCCGCACGACGATGGCCTCGCCGGCCGAGTCGTTGAAGACCTTCGCCGTCTCCCGGCTGCTGTTCGACAACGTGCCGCACGTCAAGTGCTTCTGGGTGATGCACGGGCTCTCGGTGGCCCAGTTGTCGCTCAACTTCGGCGTGGACGATCTGGACGGCTCGGTGGTGGAATACAAGATCACCCACGACGCCGACTCGTACGGCACGCCGAACACCATGCACCGGGACGACCTGCTGCACCTGATCTGGGACGCCGGCTTCCGTCCGGTCGAGCGGAACACCCGCTACGAGGTGGTTCGCGAGTACGACGCCGCGCCGAGCCTGGCGGAGCGCCGCGCCGAGCCGCAGCAGGTCTGGGCCTGAGCGTCGCCGACCACCCGGCTGGATCTTGCCCGGCCTGACGGCCAGGTCAGCGGACCGCCAGGCGAGGGATTCGGTCCGCTCCGCCCACTGTGCGGTCTGAAGATCGACGGTACGGTGAGGACCCGTTGATCTTCCCGGGTCCTGGTCGCGGCTGCTTCTGATCTCCCGCCGTGGTCCGTGACCCCGCAGGAGAGAAGGTTCGTGGTGAGCAGGACGCGAAACCGCCTTCGCGTGGCGGTGGCCGTCCCGGTGGCCGCGGCGCTGGCCCTGCTCTGGGCGGCCGGCGCTCAGGCGGCGACCGAGCAGCCGTCGAGCGCGGTCGGTACCCCGCTGGCCGCGATGGCGTCCTCGGCACCGTCGGACGCGGCACCGCCGAACCCGGGCGGATCGCTACGGATATCCGTCTCGATCGCACCCACCCCGGCCCCCTCCGGCTCGGCCGGGCCGACCACCTCACCGACGGCCACCGCCGCGCCGTCGCCGACCACCTCACCGACGGCCACCGCCGCGCCGTCGCCGACCGCCGCGCCGTCGGTCACCGCCACCGGTTCACCACCACCGGTGCCGGCGCCCGGCGGCGGGCTGCCGCGTACCGGGGTCGCCATCGGGGCCATGGTGGCTGCCGGCGCGGCGTTTGTCGGCGCCGGTGCGGCGCTGCGGGCGGTGGCGCGGCGGCGGGAACTGCCGTCGGGGTGACCGAGGTGACCTGGCCAGCGAAGTGGTGCTGGCGGCGGTTCGCGTACCCTCGTCAGGGATGAGCGAGCAGCAGAGCACCTTTCCCCGCCGGGACGACGACGGCCGCATCAGGGCCCTTGGCGACCTGCTCGGCGTCGGGCTGGCCGGGGTGGTCATCGGGCTGCTGGTGCTGGTGCTCTTCGACGGGGCCTTCGCGTCGTTCGGCGCCGGTGACTTCGGTCAGGCCAACGGCTGGCTTGCGGTGATCCTGCCCGCCTGGCTGTTCCTGGAAGAGTTCCGTGCCTGGGAGTTCGGCGCCGCCCGCCTGGTGGCCGGGCTGGTCGCCCTCGCGGTGGCGGTGGTCTCCGGGCTGTTGCTGGCCGGCGTGACCAACGGGCTGCCGCCGCTGTTGTCCGGCGGGGTGGCGGCGACGACGTTCACGGTGGTATACGCGATGATCTGGTTTCCCGGGGTCCGCTGGCTGGTCAGCCGGACGGGCTGAGGCGGGCCGGGTCCACCGGACGGGCCGAGCCCGGTGGGCTGGCACGGCAGGATGGAAAGGCCGTCGTCGGGACGGCGCAGAACGGAGTGACGACGTGAGCGAGGCGACAGCATGAGCGCGGCGGTCAAGTACACGCTGGGCCGGATCGGGCTGTTCGTGATCGTGGTGGCCGCTCTCTGGCCGGTCGAGATGAACATCTTCCTGAAGCTGATGGTGGCCTTGCTGTTCTCCGCCGCGCTCTCGTTCTTCCTGCTCAGGCGCTGGCGTGACGAGATGGCCGAGGACATGGCGGCCGGTGCCGAGCGGCGCCGCTCGGAGAAGGAGCGGCTACGGGCCGCCCTGGCCGGTGACGACCAGGCCGCCGGCACGCCCGGCGCAGAGGCCGACCAGCCCGCCGGCACGCCCGGCGCGGAGGCCGACCAGCCCGGCAGCTCCGCCGAGCGGGAGCGCGGCTCCTCGGCGTGAGCCGCCGGGCACCCGCTGCCTGGGCGGCGACGTGGCTGCCCGGCGCGCAGCCCGCCTCGTCGGCGACGTGGCCGCCCCCGGTGTCCTCGTCGTCGGGTGACCGCAGCTGGCCTGGTCGGAGCGCGTAGCGGGAAACATGTCGCCGACGGGACGATCCGACTGGGATGGTCCCGGCAACGATCGATATTGATATGACCATGTGACCGGTGGTGGGCTGTCCACCATCGAGCGGGGGATCCCCGCGCCTCCAGGAGGTTGTCCATGGCCTTCCGCACCATCCCCGTCCGCCGATCGCTGGCGCTCATCGTCGCCGCCGGGCTCGGCCTGCTCGCCGTTTCCGCACCACCGGTCTCCGCCCGCCCCGCACCCGATCGGGACGAGCAGCCGGCCGCCGCGCCCTACCGGGTGCTCGGTCCGAGGACACTCGCCGACCGGAACGCGGTCGCCCGTACGGGCGCTGCGATCGACTATTCCGAGCACGGGGTGCTGCACGTCTCGGCCACCCGTGCCGAGGCCGCCGCCATCACCCGGCTCGGGTTCCGGCTGGAAGAGGTCGCCCCGCTGCCGACCGATCGCGGCCATGCGCACGGGGACATCGGCACGTTGGCGTTCCCGCCGGCCGACGCGAACTACCACGACTACGCCGAGATGGTCGCCGTGGTCAACCAGGTGGTCGCGGACCATCCGTCGATCGCCCGCAAGATCAGCATCGGCAGCTCGTACGAGGGCCGGGACCTGGTGGCGGTGAAGATCTCCGACAACGTCGCCACCGACGAGAACGAACCGGAGATCCTCTTCAACTCGCAGCAGCACGCCCGCGAGCACCTGACCGTCGAGATGGCGATCTACCTGCTCAACCTCTTCACCGACAACTACGGCTCCGACTCCCGGATCACCAGCCTGGTCAACAACCGGGAGATCTGGATCGTGCCGTCGGTCAACCCGGACGGCAGCGAGTACGACATCGCCACCGGCTCGTACCGGTCCTGGCGCAAGAACCGCCAACCCAACAGCGGATCGTCGTACGTCGGCACGGACCTGAACCGCAACTGGAGCTACAACTTCGGGTGCTGCGGCGGCTCGTCCGGCTCCACCTCCTCGGAAACCTACCGGGGACCGTCGGCGTTCTCCGCACCGGAGACGCAGGCGCTGCGCAACTTCGTCAACAGCCGGGTGGTCGGCGGCGTGCAGCAGATCAAGGCCAACATCGACTTCCACACCTACTCCGAGCTGGTGCTCTGGCCGTACGGCTACACGACCAGCAACACCGCCACCGGGATGAACGCCGACCAGTACAACACCTTCGCCACCATCGGCCAGCAGATGGCGGCCACCAACGGCTTCACCCCGCAGCAGTCCAGTGACCTCTACATCACCGACGGCAGCAGCATCGACTGGATGTGGGCCACGCACGGCATCTGGGCGTACACCTTCGAGTTGTATCCGCGGTCGGCCTCCGGCGGCGGCTTCTACCCGCCCGACGAGGTGATTCCACAGCAGACCTCGCGCAACCGCGAGGCGGTGCTCATCCTCGCCGAGTACGCCGACTGCCCGTACCGGGCGATCGGCAAGCAGGCACAGTACTGCGGCACCGGCGGTGGGACCACGGTCTGGTCGGACACCTTCGAGACCGCGACCGGCTGGACGATCAACCCCAACGGCACCGACACCGCGACCTCGGGCCAGTGGGAGCGGGGTGCCGCCCAGGCCACCAACTCCAGCGGCGCCAAGCAACTGACCCCGTACGCCGGCAGCAACGACCTGGTGACCGGCCGGCTCGCCGGCAGCGCGGCGGGTGACTACGACGTGGACGGTGGCGTGACCAGCGCCCGGTCCCCGGCGATCACGCTGCCGTCGAGTGGGACGTTGACGTTGTCGCTGGCCTGGTACCTGGCGCACGGCTCGAACTCGTCCTCGGCCGACTACCTTCGGGTCAGCGTGGTGCACAACGGCGGCACCACCATCCTGCTCACCCAGGCCGGTGCGGCCAGCAACCGCAACGGCGCGTGGACGATCTCGAACCTCAACCTCACCCCGTACGCCGGACAGTCCGTTCGGATCCTGGTGGAAGCCGCCGACGCCTCGACCGCCAGCCTGGTCGAAGCGGCTGTGGACAACGTCACGATCACCGCCTCCTGAGCCGACGGGGCCCCGTCACACCCCCTCGCGCGGGGCCCCGTCCAGGAGACAGAGCGCACCTCCTCGGCAGTCCCCCGGTGGCGGTCCGTCCGCTTCCGGGGCGATCCGTCCGCTAACGGGCGACTCCCGTCCGTTCTCCCGTGGCGTACCGACCTCGACCGTGGCCTGCTCGCCGAGCCACGGTTTCGGCGTGCGCTACGGTCTTACCGACCCGCCGCAGCGAAGCCGGTGCGAAACCGGCGCTGTCCCGCAACTGTGATGCCCCGCAACGGGGACGAGCCAGGTCGCCTGAGGCGTGGTCGCGAACCGCGCTCTCGAGGAAGGGCGCCTCGCGGACGGGCGCCCAGGCTCCCTGTCGGCGAAGCACCGCACTCCTCGACCGACAGGAGGACCGATGTCCAGACGTACCCCCCGGATCTTCGCCGCCACCCTCGCGGTGGCCGCGCTCGCCCTCGGTGCCTGCGCCGAGCGGACCACCGAAACGCCTGCCGCCAGCGGCAGCCCGACCAGCGCCGCCTTCCCGGTCACCGTCGGGTCGCTGACCATGGAGCAGCGCCCCGAGAAGATCGTCTCGTTGGCGCCGACGGCCACCGAGATGCTCTTCGCGATCGGCGCCGGCCCGCAGGTCACCGCCGTCGACGATCAGTCCAACTTCCCGGCCGACGCGCCGCGCAGCGATCTCTCCGGATACCAGCCGAACGCCGAGGCGGTCGCCGCGAAGGATCCCGACCTGGTGGTGCTCAGCGACGACCGCAACAAGATCGTCGACCAGCTCGCCGCGCTGAAGATCCCGGTCTACGTGACCGCGGCGGCGCAGAACCTGGACGACACGTACCGGCAGCTCACCGAGCTGGGCATCCTCACCGGCAACGCCACCGAGGCGGCGGACGTCGTGCAGCGGATGAAGGACGACATCGCCAAGCTCGTGGCCGAGGTGCCGCAGCGGGTCCAGGCGCCCACCTACTTCCACGAGCTGGGCCCGGAGCTGTACACCGCGACAAGCAAGACCTTCGTCGGTTCGATCTACGCCCTGGCCGGGCTGGAGAACATCGCCGATGCGGCCGACCCCGGCGGCAAGAGCGGCGGTTACCCGCAGCTCTCCCAGGAAGTGATCGTGAAGGCCAACCCGGACTTCGTGTTCCTCTCCGATGTCAAGTGCTGCCAGCAGAGCGCCGCGACGGTCAAGGCGCGCAGCGGTTGGTCCGGCATCAACGCGGTCCGCAACGATCAGGTCGTCGAGCTCGACGACGACATCGCCTCCCGCTGGGGGCCGCGCGTGGTGGACCTGCTGCGGGCCATCGTGGACGCCACCAGCAAGGCAGCCGAGTGACAAACCGCGATCACCGTGCGCCGGATGCCAGCGGTCGTGTGCCGGATGCCAGCGGTCGTGTGCCGGATGCCAGCGGTCGTGTGCCGGATGCCAGCTGTTAACAAGGGGCCCTTTCTATGCACCAGGCGTTAAGAAGGGGCCCTTCCTTCCCGCCGGCCGGGACGGTGCGGCCGGCGGGGCTGCGGGTGAGGTGGCTCGCCGCGGGCGTGTTCGCCGTGCTCGTCGCGCTTGTCGCCGGCGTCTCGCTCGGCCCGGTCAGCCTGCCGCCGGGCAGCGTCGCGATCGAGCTGCTCAACCTGCTGCCCGGGGTACGTCTGGACAGCGGTTTGACCGAGCGGGAGATCGCCATCGTCAGCGAGTTGCGGCTGCCCCGGGTGGTGCTGGGTCTGCTGGTCGGTGGGCTGCTCGCCCTGGCCGGTGCCGCGTACCAGGGGGTGTTCCGCAACCCGCTGGCCGACCCGTACCTGCTCGGGGTGGCCGCCGGTGCCGGGCTGGCGGTCACCGTCGTACTGACCCTCGGGGTGGGGGCGGGCGGGGCGATGAGTGGCCTGCCGGTGACCGTTCCGCTTGCCGCCTTCGTCGGCTCCCTCGGCGCGGTGGTGATGACCTACCTGCTGGGGGCGGCCGGCGGGCGCAGCCGTTCCCCGGCCACGTTGATCCTGGCCGGGGTGGCCGTCTCCGCGTTCCTCTCCGCCGGGCAGACGTACCTGCTGCAACGGCACGCGGAGAGCATCCAGGCGGTGTACTCCTGGCTGCTCGGGCGGCTGGCCACCGCCGGTTGGCAGGACGTCCGGCTGGTCCTGCCGTACTTCCTGCTCACCGCCCTGGTCGTGCTGGCGTTCCGGCGCGAGCTGGACGTGCTCTCGGTCGGCGACGACGAGGCGGTCAGCCTGGGCCTGCATCCGCAGCGGTCGCGGTACCTGCTGATCGCCGCCGCCTCGCTGGGTACCGCCGCCGCAGTCTCGGCCTCCGGTCTGATCGGCTTCGTCGGCATCATCGTGCCGCACACCGTCCGACTGCTCGCCGGTTCGAGCTACCGGGTGATCCTCCCGCTGTCGCTGCTGTTCGGGGGGGCCTTTCTCGCCCTGACCGACGTGGTGGCCAGGACCGCCGCCGCCCCGCAGGAGATTCCCATCGGGGTGGTCACGGCACTGCTCGGCGGCCCGTTCTTCGTCCTGGTGCTGCGTACCGCCCGGCGGGTGCTGACATGACCCCGACCTCTCGCGCCGCCGCCGGCCCGCCGCCTGCGGTGCAGGTGCGTGACCTGCACGTGCGGCTGGACGGCGTACCGATTCTCACCGGTGTGGACCTGACCGTGGCGGCCGGCGAGTGGGTCACCGTGATCGGGCCCAACGGCGCCGGCAAGTCGACCCTGTTGCGCGCCGTCGGCGGGTTGCTGCCGGCGCCGGACGCCGTCCGACTCTTCGGTACGCCCCTGGGTGACCTGCGTCGCCGGGAGCGGGCCCGGGTGGTGGCGACGGTTGCCCAGTCCCCGGTGGTGCCGCCCGGCATGGCGGTGCTGGACTACGTGCTGCTCGGCCGGAACCCGTACATTCCGCCGCTCGGCCGGGAATCCGCCGCCGACCTGGCGGTGGTGGACGAGGTGCTGGACCGGCTGGACCTGAGCGCTTTCCGCACCCGCGAGTTGGCCACCCTCTCCGGCGGGGAACGGCAGCGGGTCTTCCTGGCGCGGGCGCTCGCGCAGGGCGCCACCCTGCTGCTGCTCGACGAGCCGACCAGCGCGTTGGACATCGGCCATCAACAGGAGGTCCTCGAACTGGTCGACCAGTTGCGCGGTGCGGATGGCCTGACCGTGCTGGCCACCATGCACGACCTCTCGATCGCCGGTGAGTACGCCGACCGCATGGTGCTGCTCGCCGAGGGTCGGGTGGCCGCCACCGGTACGCCGAGCGAGGTGCTCACCGAGGACCTTCTGTCCCACCACTACCGCGCCCACGTCAAGGTCATCTCCACCCCGCACGGCCCAGTCATCCTCCCCACCCGCCCACCCCGCCGCTAACCCCCGCGATCTTGCACTTTGTGTCGCGACAAAAGCCGTGATTCGTGGCATAAATCCGACTAAAAGTGCAAGATCGACGGGGCTCAGGAGGGGGCCAGGGCGATGGCGGAGAAGAGGGCGCCGTCCGGGTCGCGCAGCGCGGTGGTGCGGCCGGCGGGGATGTCGCGCGGCGGAACCAGGATGGTGCCGCCCAGCTCGGCGGCGCGGGCGGCGGTGGCGTCGACGTCGGCGACGGAGAAGTAGACGGTCCAGTAGGCAGGTGAGTCGGCCGGGAACTCCTCGCCCAGCGGCGGCATCATCCCGGCCACCATCCGGTCGCCGAGCCGCCATCCGGTGTAGGCGACCTGCCCCATCGGCTCCTCCTCGGGCTGCCACCCGAAGACCAGCTCGTAGAAGGCCCGCGCCCCCTGCGGATCGGGGGTGACCAGCTCGGTCCAGCTCATCGCTCCCGGTACGTCGAAGACCTCGGCACCGGTGAAGGTCATCGGCTGCCAGACGCTGAACGCGGCCCCGGCCGGGTCGGAGAAGACGGCCATCCGGCCCCGGTCGAAGACCTCGAACGGCGGCACCACCACCTGTCCGCCCGCCCGCGCCACCCGACCGGCGACCAGGTCGGCGTCGTCGGTGGCGATGTAGGTGGACCAGATCGGCACCTGCTCCGGAACGGCCGGCGGGCCGACTCCGGCGACGGCCCGGCCGGCCAACCGGAAAATGGTGTAGCCGCCCGCCTCCGGTTCGGGCTCCACCCGGGCGGTCCAGCCGAACAGCTCGGGGTAGAACCGCCGGGCCGCCTCCAGACCGGGCGTGGCCAGGTCGGCCCAGCAGGGTGTGCCCGACGGGACGCTCGCCACAGCCACCCCTTCCGACCCGCGGGCGGCCACCGGCCGGCCACCCCTTCCGGCATCGTGGCATCGTGGGCCGGCCGACCGTGGGGCAACCGGGCGATCGTCAGCTGAACCGGCGACCCTCGTCCCGGCGGTACGCCCAACCGGCGAGCATGGCCAGCAGCACCAGCCAGACACCGAGCATGACCAGCGACAACAGGTTCACCGAGTAATCACCGACCGCCGCCCACATCAGCTCCACCGCGCCCCGGGTGGGCAGGTACGGCGCGATCGCCTGGATGAAGCCGGGTGCCTGATCCGGCGCGGAGAGCAGCCCGCCGCCGAAGGCGAGTGGAAAGAAGATCAGCTGGGCCACCACGACGGCCGCCTTGCTCGGCAGCGCGTACCCGATGCTCAGTCCCATCAGCGTGAACGGCACCGAGATGATCCCCACGGTGGGCAGCGCCAGCAGGAACGCCGTCGGGGTGATCCGGGCCTCGGTAAGCGTCGCCGCGATGAGCACCACCGGGATCAGCGACAGATAGGTGATGACCAGGCCGGCCGCGATCCGGCCCAGGAAGCGCGGTGCCGACCCGACGGGCAGCGTACGGGTGAACGGATCCCAGGGCTGTGCCCGATCCTCGGCGACGCCGACGCCGTACTGGAAGATGTTGGAGCTCATCACCGAGAAGGTGACCATCGACGCGGTGGCGAAGGTCGCGCCCACCGGATCCTTGCCGGCGAACGGCACCACGAAGAAGAGCATCGCGGCGGCCGGGAAGAACGCGCTGCCGAAGATCGCAATGGGGATGCGGATCGTCTCCAGCAGTTGGTAGCGCGCGTGAGTCAGGGCGAGTGGCACGGTGCGTCTCCTCAGGCGGCTGTCGGCTCGGCGGCGACGTCGGCGGTGGTGATGGCGAGGAACGCCTCCTCCAGCGAGGTGGGTCGGACCTCCAGGTCGCGGAACTCGACCCCGCTGGCGACCAGGTCCCGGACCAGCTGGTCGGCGTCGGGGGTGAAGAGGTGGGTACGACCGTCGACCCGCTCGGTGCGGGCCACGCCCGGCAGCGGCGGCAGGTCGTCGATGGTCAGGCTGACCCGGCGTACGCCGACGACCGCCCGGATCGCGTCCACGCTGTCGTCGGCAAGCACCCGACCGTGGCCGATCACCACCACCCGCTGGGCCAGCGCCTCCACCTCCTCCAGGTAGTGGCTGCTCAGCAGCACCGTGCCGCCGTCGGCGTGGAACGTCCGGATCGCCTCCCACAGGGTGTGCCGGGCCGCCACGTCCAGGCCGGTGGTCGGCTCGTCGAGCACGACCAGCCGGGGCCGGCCGACGAAGGCGAGCGCCACCGCGAGCCGGCGCTTCTGCCCGCCGGAGAGCCCACCCGTCTGCCGCCGGACCAGCTCGGCGAGGCCGAACCGGTCGAGCAGTTCGCCGCGCGGGATCGGCTCGGGGTAGTGGGCGGAGACGAAGTCGACCACCTCGCCGACCCGCAGCGTGGCCGGTAGCCCGGTCTCCTGCGGGGTGACGCCGAGCTGGCGTCGGCTCGCCGGGTCACGCGGGTCGCCGCCGAAGAGTTCCACCCGACCGGACGTCGGGCGGCGCAGCCCGACCAGCAGGTTGATCAGGGTGCTCTTGCCGGCGCCGTTCGGCCCCAGCAGGCCGACCAGCTCGCCCGCGCGGACGTCGAGGTCGACCTGGTCCAGCGCGAGGGTACTGGCGTAGCGGCGGCTGACCCGGTCAGCTCGGGCGAGGGTCACGGACGGCTCCTTCCAGGTGCTCGGTTACCGGTCTACCTGGTGAGCGCAAGCGGGAGCGGTCACGACAGCGGCTCGGGCAGCGGCTCGGCGTGCAGCACCGACAGCCGGGACACGGCCCGGGTGAGGACCACGTACAGCCGGTGCAGCCCGCGCGGCTCGGCCGCCACGATAGCCGCCGGCTCGACGACGATGACCTGGTCGTACTCCAGACCCTTGACCAGAGTGGCCGGCAGCACGGCGACCCGCGTCGCGGGCTGTGGGTCGTCGGGGGTCGCGGTTTCGACGCCCGCCGCCGCCAGGGCCGCCCGCAGCCCGGCCACCGCGCCGTCCTCGGCGATCACCCCGATCGAACCCTCGTGCGCCAGCGCCGCCCGGACCTCGGCCACCGTCGCCGCCGCGAGATCGATGACGGTACGCAGATCGAGCGCGCCGTCGCGGCGCAGCGACTCGGCCGGCGGTACGTCCACGGCGAGCGCCGGCAGCAGCCGGTTGGCGAAGGCGAGCACGGCTGCGGGCACCCGGAAGCCGACCGTCAACGGCACCACGGCAGCGTCCGGCTTGCCCAGGTGGCGCAGGGTCTCCCGCCAGTCGGTGGCGGCCCACGCCGCGGTGCCCTGGGCCAGGTCACCGAGGAGCGTGAGCGAACCGTGTTCGCTGCGTCGGGCGATCACCCGGCACTGCATCGGCGAGAGATCCTGGGCCTCGTCCACCACCACGTGCCCGTAACCGGTGGGGCGTTCGAGCAGCCCGGACGCCTCGTCGATCAGGACGGCGTCGGCGGCGGTCCAGCGGGTCGCCTTCGGCGTGCGCCCCAGCCTGGCGCCGGTGAGCAGGTCCTGTTCCGCCGGGGAGAGCAGGCCGTCGGCGGCTGCGGCGAGCCGGGCGGGGTCGGTGAGCAGCGCGTGCACCAGGCCGTCCGGGCTCAGTGCCGGCCAGACGGCGTCCAGGAAGGTGGTGACCTGCTTCGACCGGCCCATCCGGCGCAGCCAGGC
Organism: Micromonospora sp. FIMYZ51; assembly: GCF_038246755.1. NCBI lineage: Bacteria > Bacillati > Actinomycetota > Actinomycetes > Micromonosporales > Micromonosporaceae > Micromonospora > Micromonospora sp. FIMYZ51. The sequence continues at coordinate 347,054 of NZ_CP134706.1, forward strand.
GTCGCTCGGTGACTCCGCCCGCCGCGCCTCGGCCTGCCGTTGCAGCAGACCTACCACCCGGGCCCGGACCCGTTCCCGGCCGACCGCGTACGGCAGCTGCTCGGCGCGGGTCTGCTGCACCAGCCGGTGCAGCGGCTCCAACCCGATCCGCCAGCGGAACGAGCCGTCGGAGACGGTGATCGCCTCGGTCGGCTCGCCGACGTACCCGTCGACCGCCCGCCGCAGCACCTCGGCCATCCGGGCGTCGTGCTTGAGCGCGGCCACCGGCGGTGGGTCCACCCCGCGTACCGGCACCCGGTCGACCAGGTCCTCGACGGTGGCCTGCGCGACCTCCACCTCGCCGAGGGCGGGCAGCACCGCCGCGATGTACGCCAGGAAGGCCCGGTTCGGGCCGACGACCAGCACCTTCGACCGGCGTAGCCGTTCCCGGTGCAGATAGAGCAGGTACGCGGCACGGTGCAGCCCCACCGCGGTCTTCCCGGTGCCGGGCGCGCCCTGTACGCAGATCGAGGCGGCCAGGTCGGCGCGGACCAACTCGTCCTGCTCGGGCTGGATGGTCGCGACGATGTCCCGCATCGGCCCGACCCGGGGCCGCTCGATCTCGGCGGTGAGGATCCGGCTGGCCGTGCCGAGTTCCTCGCCCCGGTCCAGTCGCTCGTCCTCGAAGCTGGTGAGCATCCCGTCGCTGAAGCCGAACCGGCGGCGTACCGCGAGGCCCTGCGGGTCGCGGGCGCTGGCCCGGTAGAACGACCGGGAGACCGGCGCCCGCCAGTCCAGCACCAGCGGTTCGCCCTGCTCGTCGGTGACGTGCCGGCGACCGACGTGGTACCGCCGGCCGGCGTGGTCGGCGTCCGCCTCGCCGAAGTCGAGCCGGCCGAAGAAGAGCGGGGTACGCGGATCGTCGGCCAGTTCGGCCACCCGCCGGGCGAGGTGTCGGCCGAGCTGCTCCGCGGTGTACGCGTCTCCGGCGACCTTGTCACCGGTGACGAAGAGCGCTTCGGCGCGTTCCCGCATCCGGCGTAACGCGGTGCGGGAGATGTCCAGGTGTGCGCGTTCGGCCTTGAGGTCGGCGTCGAGGTCTGGTGCGGGCACGATCGATTCCTCACGGAGCTTCCGGTTGCTCGCTCGCGTGTCCGGGGCGGATGGCCGGCACCCGGCGCGGGGACGTCCGCTGCGGTGCGTGCTCACCGCGGCCGTCAAGCGAACGGAAATCCTACTCGGCGTGGTAGCGCCGGCAACCGCATTCTCGTCGCGGTCGGGGATCATGACGGAATGACGGAGGCCCATTCCGAGCTGCCCCGGGTGACGATAAGCGACCCGCAGACGCTGCGGGCGCTCGCCCACCCGGCCCGGCTCGCGATCATGGAACATCTCGCGACGACCGAGGGCGCGGTGACCGCCACCGAGTGTGCCGAGGTGGCGGGGCTGTCCCCGAGCGCGACCAGCTACCACCTGCGGGCACTGGCCCGGTTCGGGCTGGTGGAGGCGGCACCGAGCCGGGGAGACGCCCGGGAACGGTTGTGGCGTAGCACTGTGCAGTCCTGGACGATCGACGCCGGCCGGGCTGCCGACCCGTCGACGCGCGAGGCCGAGCAGAGCCTCGTCGAGGTCTTTCTGGCCCGGGAGTTGGAGCGCGGTCGCGACTGGTTGCGACGGGCACCCGACGAGCCGGAGGAGTGGTATCGCAACGCGATGCTCAGCGAGTCGTTGCTGCTGCTCACGGCCGAGGAGTTGGCCGAGGTGAACCGCGCGGTGCATGAGGTGCTGCGGCCGTACCGCAAGCGGGGCCGGACCGATCCGCCGTCCGGGGCCCGCCGAGTGGCGATCCAGTACAAGGCGCTGCCGCTGGATTGAGGGGCTTGCCTGAGCCAGATGTGAAGCATTACTTTCGAAGTATGTCTTTCACGTCTGGTGGGTCCCGCTGGCCGGACGTCGGCCTCGCCACCGCCGCCCGGGGCATCGCCACCGGCGGCGACTTCCTCGCCGCCACCACGCTGACGCTTACCCTCCAGTCGTCCGGTGCCGGTGGCACGGCCGTGGCCGGGGTGCTGCTGGCCGCCACCCTCCCGCTGGTGCTGCTCGCCCCGTTGACCGGGCGGCTGGCCGACCGGGTGGACAGCCGGACCCTGCTGATCGGCGCCGGGCTGGCCCAGTCGGTGATCTGCCTCAATCTGGCGTACGCCCGGCACCCGCTGTTGATCGTCTCCCTGGTCGCGCTGCTCGCCACCGGTCTGGCGGTCACCCAGCCGGTGCTCTCCGCGCTGATCCCCGCGATGGTTCGCCAAGCCGACCTGCCTCGGGCGACCGCGCTCAACCAGACCGCCGGCATGCTTGGCGTACTCGCCGGTCCGGCCCTGGCCGGCTTCCTGGTGGGGTGGTTCGGCAGCCGGGTGCCGCTGTTGGTGGGCGCGGCGAGCTACCTCGCGCTCGTGGTCGCCGGGCTGCTCATCCGCACCCGTCGCGGCGGCACCCGGTCTGCGCCGTCTTCGGTGCTTGCGGGCACCGCATCGCCGGCCAGCGCTGGGGCGAGCGCGGCGAACTGGCGCCTACGCCGCGATCCGCTGCTGGTGGCGATGGTGGCCACCCTGGCCGGAGTGATCGCGGCGGTCGGGGCGATCAACGTGATCGAGGTCTTCTACATCCGGGAGACCCTCGGCGCCTCCGCCGTGGTCTACGGCCTGGTGAGCGGGTCCTGGACGCTGGGCATGCTCTGCGGTGCCTGGATCTTCGCTCGGCTGGCCCGGCGGTTCACCGACGACGCCGCGCTGATCCAGGGCGGTCTGCTCCTGCTGGGCGGTTGCTGCCTGATGGTGCTGGCCTCGGTGACGGTGCCGGTGGCGTTGCTGTTGGTGCCGATCTGGCTGCTCGGCGGCGTGTGCAACGGCGGCGACAACGTCCTGCACAACATGGTGGTGGCCCGGCGGGTGCCGGAGGCCGTACGCGGGCGGGCCTTCGCCGCGATCGGTGCGGCCGTGCAGGGCGCGGCGATGGTCGGCTATCTCATCGGCGGGCTGTTGCTGGAGGTGAGCGAGCCCCGGCCGCTGATCGTCGGCTGCGGGGTGGCCGGCTTGCTGGTGCTGCTCGGCTTCGTCCGACCGGTCCGGCGAGCGATCCGGGCCGAGCGGTCCCGCGTCGCCGCGATGTCCCTGCCCGAGCGGCCGGCAGGTGCCGGACCGACGGGTGCGGGACCGACGGGTGTGGGGCCGACGGGTGCGGGACCGACGGGTGTGGGGCCGGCGGGTGCGGGGTTTGCCACTTCCGCGCCGTCCCACTGAGCAGGTAAGCGATGGCGGGGATACGGTCGGGGCATGGTCGAGCGCGTCGCCCGCCCCCGGGTCGGGCACATCCAGTTCCTCAACTGCCTGCCGATCTACTGGGGGCTGATGCGCTCCGGCGCGCTTATCGACGTCGACCTGCACAAGGACTCGCCGGACCGGCTGAACGCCGCGCTTGTCGCCGGTGACCTGGACATCGGTCCGATCTCCCTGGTCGAGTATCTGCGCCACGCCGACGAGCTGCTGCTCCTGCCCGACCTGGCGGTGGGCAGCGACGGCCCGGTGCTCTCGGTCAACCTGGTAAGCACCCGACCGCCAGCCGAGCTCGACGGTGCCCGGGTGGCCCTCGGCTCCACCTCACGGACCGGAGTGCTCCTCGCCCAGCTGTTGCTCCGCGAGCGGTACGGCGTACGCCCGGACTACTTCCGCTGCCCGCCGGATCTGACCCAGATGTTGCTGGAGGCGGACGCCGGGGTGCTCATCGGCGACGTGGCCCTGCGCGCCCTCTACGAGGCGCCCCGCCGAGGGCTCGCCGTGACCGACCTGGGGCAGGCCTGGCGGGAGTGGACCGGACTGCCGATGGTCTTCGCCGTCTGGGCGGTCCGCCGCGACTTCGCCGCCGCCCATCCCGGCCTGGTCAAGGAGGTGCACGAGGCGTTCCTGCGCTCGCGTGACCTGTGCCTGGCCGAACTCGACCAGGTCGCCGAGTCGGCGGCCCGCTGGGAATCCTTCGACGCGGCCACCCTGGCCTCGTACTTCCGGGCGCTGGACTTCTCCCTCGGCGACCGGCAGATCGCCGGCCTCCGCGAGTTCGCCAGCCGAACCGCCGCCCTGGGCGAAACCCCCACCCTCCCCACCCCCGGCCCCACCCTCTTCCCCACTGACCCCACCCCCGTCCCCGCCCCCGCCCCGCCCCTGCCCGCCCCTGCCCCGCCCCGCCCCGCCGCGTCGATCTTGCACTTTTGGTCGTTAAAAGCGGCTTATGCCGGAAATGCGGCGACGAAAAGTGCAAGATCGACGCGGCGGGGGCGACGCGGCGGTGGGCGACGCGGCGGGGGCGGCGCGGCGGGGGCGGCGCGGCGGGGGCGGCGCGGCGGGGGTGGGGTGTAGCGGGGGTGGGGGTGTGGGTTAGGGGGTGGTCAGGAGGGCCTCGGTGATGGTTTGGCAGTTCTTCATGCCGTACTCGTAGCCCTTGTTGATGGGGTAGCGGAGCATCACGCCCATCGTCCAGGTGTCGCCGATGGCGAGGCAGTTGACGTGGATCTCCTGCTCGCGGGTGCGGTCGACCCAACCGTTCTTGATCGCGATCTTCTTGGCCTCGGCGGCCGGGAACGCCTTGCGGATGCCGAAGTCACCGGCTCCGCGTACCAGGCGCATCTCGTTGAGCAGCCACTTGGTCCACTTGGGCCCGGCGGCGGTGCCGTCGGCGATGCACTTGCCGAGCCGGGCGGTGTCCCGAGGCGACAGCTCGGTACGGCTCCAGCCGAGATCACTGGAAACCTTGCTGTCGGTCAGGTCGCAGGTGGACAGCAGCCGCTTGATCGAGGCGGACCGGCCGATCTCGGTGTAGAGCCGCTCGGTGCGCTCGTTGTCGCTGTCCCGAATGATCCGGGTGAGGTCGTCGAGCTTGGCATCGCTCGGGGTCTGGCCGGCGTCGGCGGTACGGCGCAGGTAGTCCGCCACGATCCAGGACTTGATCAGCGATGCGGTGGTGCTCGTCTCGTCCATGTTGTCCGAGCCGATGATCTCACCCGAGCGCCGGTCCAGCACGCTCCAGCCGTACCAGCCGTCGATGTCCAGGTCGAGCTGTGTCGCCTCGAACGGCAGCGGCTCGGGCTCGGGCGACGGGCTCGGTGACGGCGTGGGGCGGGTGCTGCGGTCGGTGAGGGTGCCGTTCCGGTCGCTCGGCGACTCGCCCCGCCCCCACTGAGCGGCGGCGGTGGACTCGAACGGCGAACCGGGCAGCAGGCGCAACGAGACCAGAACCAGTCCGATCAGTACGGCGGCGATGGCGATGAGACGTAACGGGGAGGTCTCGCCCTTGCGGCCACCCCGGCGGCGGGCGGCCATCAGAGCTTCCCGATCGGCTGCTGGGGCACCTTGAGGGCGGCGCCCGGCTGCGGCGTCACGAGCTGGGCCGCGACACTGGCGCAGACGTCGGATCCGTAATCGAGCCCGCTGCTCTGCGGGTAACGCAGCATCACCGCGAGACTCCACTTCTCGGTCACGGCAAGACAGTTGACGTGCCAGTTGCCGTCGTAGTTGAGGGGCGTCCAACCGTTCTTGATGCTGACCGGCCCCTGGCTGATGATCGATTCGGGCAGGCCGTCGATGATGCCCCACTTGCCACCGCCGGAGCGGGGCTTCTGGTCCTTGGCCGCGGTGCTGCCGCGTACCTTGCTCATCTCGGTGAGCAGCCACTCGGTCCATTTCGGGCCGGCGGCCCGGCCGTCGGCGATGCAGTCGCCGAGCCGTACGGCGTCGCGCGGGGACATCCGGGTGAAGCTCCACCAGCCCTCGTAGCCGGGGACGTTGCCCCGCTTGGTGTCGGTGAGCTTGCAGATGCTGATTGCCCGCTTGATCACCGGTCCGGGCTGGCCGCCGGCCGGTACCGCGTACGAGCCGCCGGCGTGGCGGTAGACAAGGTTCGCCGCGTCGTCGTCGCTGTCCCGGATGGCCAGGCTGGCGGCCTTCTTGACGGCCGCCGGTGGCTGCTCGTCGCCGAGTTGCCGTAGGTAGTCGGCGACGATCCAGGCCTTGAGCATCGATTCGGTGGAACTGGTGGCGGCCAGGTTCTTGGAGCCGGAGATCTCGCCCGACTCGCGGTCCATCAACGCCCACGAGAAGTACTCGCCCTTGAAGTTCACCGACACCTTGCCGGCCGCGAGGGTCGGTGGCGGCGGAGGTTCCGGGGTGGGCGCCGCGACGCTCTCCTGTCCGGGTTTCGCCTCGCCGCTGGAGAGCCGGGCGTACGCCGCCGGCACCAGCATGGCGCCGCCGAGCAGCACCGTCGTGACGGCGAACACCATGATCACGCGAGATCGCATGAGCGGGTGAGCTCCAGATGTCAGGCCGGGGGGACCGGCTGTTGCCAGGAGTGACCGGTGCGGATTGCTTCGGGGCCGGGGGAAGCGGCCTGTTTCACCAGCAATCGTTCCTAGCCGATCGGTGTGACGTGGGAAGTCTACGTGCGGATTGGTGATTCGCCATGATTCGACACCGGGCAACTCGCCGTGAAGACGGGATAACCAGCCGCTATGCGACCGTTGCGAGGATTTGCCCGCTGCTGGTGACCTAAGTCATAGCCCGGTGAGGTTACTGCCGGCACTGAGCTGGTGACGATCGGCTGTTTCGCATTTCTATGACACTCCTCTGGCCAATTTCAATCCCAGCTGTAACACTGAGGGCATGTATGGCAATGATTTCCCGGGCGAGGGCGGGCCCGGTGGTCTGCTCGGTGAGGTCGAGGCCGCCGAGGCGGCGCTGCGCAGCGCCGCGGAGCGGGAGCGCGGTGTGGCCGGTCCGGGTGCGGACCTGGCCGCCTACTTCACGGAGATCATCGCCGCCGACCAGAAGATCGAGCCGCGTGACTGGATGCCGGAGCCGTATCGCCGCACGCTGATCCGGCAGATCGCCCAGCATGCCCACTCGGAGATCATCGGCATGCAGCCGGAGGGGAACTGGATCAGCCGCGCCCCATCGCTCAAGCGCAAGGCGATCCTGCTGGCGAAGGTGCAGGACGAGGCGGGCCACGGGCTCTACCTCTACGCCGCTGCCGAGACCCTGGGCATCAGCCGCGACGAACTGGTCGAGCTGCTGCTGGACGGTCGGCAGAAGTACAGCTCGATCTTCAACTACCCCACTCTCACCTGGGCCGACGTCGGCGCCATCGGGTGGCTGGTGGACGGCGCGGCGATCGTCAACCAGGTGCCGCTCTGCCGCTGCTCCTACGGCCCGTACGCCCGCGCCATGATCCGGGTCTGCAAGGAGGAGTCGTTCCACCAACGGCAGGGCTACGAGATCCTGCACACCCTGGCCCACGGCACCCCCGCGCAGCGGGCGATGGCGCAGGACGCGGTGGACCGCTGGTGGTATCCCTCGCTTGCCATGTTCGGCCCGCCGGACGGCGACTCCACCCACTCCGCCCGGTCGATGGCCTGGAAGATCAAGCGCTTCTCCAACGACGAACTGCGCCAGCGTTTCGTGGACATGTGCGTCGGGCAGGCCGAGGTGCTCGGGCTGACCCTCCCCGACCCGGAGCTGCGCTGGAACGCCGAGCGGGGCGCGTACGACTTCACCCAGCCCGACTACGACGAGCTGATGCGGGTCATCTCCGGTGACGGGCCGTGCAACCGCCAACGGATGGCGCACCGCCGTCGCGCCCACACCGAGGGCGCCTGGGTACGCGAGGCCGCCGCGGCGTACGCGGCGAAGCAGGCAAGCAGGGAGAAGGTCGCGGCATGAGCAGTAGGGAATCCGCTCCGCTCTGGGAGGTCTTCGTCCGGGCCCGGCGCGGGCTGGCGCACAGCCACGTCGGCAGCCTGCACGCCCCCGACGCCGAGCTGGCCCTGCGTAACGCCCGGGACCTCTACACCCGCCGTCAGGAAGGGGTGTCGATCTGGGTGGTGCCGGCGAGCGCGATCACCGCCTCCAGCCCGGACGAGAAGGACGCCTTCTTCGACCCGGCAGCTGACAAGGTCTACCGCCACCCCACCTTCTACGAGGTGCCAGAAGGGGCGGCCCACCTGTGAGCGCGAGGAGTGAGCCGGGTTTGCGAGCCCCGCAGTCGCGAACGGAGATGGTCCGGTGAACGGCCCCTTCGCCTTCACCCTCGGTCTCGGCGACGACGCGCTGATCGCGGCGCAGCGGCTGGCCGAGTGGACCACCCGTGCGCCGGAGATGGAGGAGGACATCGCGCTTGCCAACATCGCCCTGGACCAGCTCGGCGCGGCGCGGCTGCTGCTGTCGTACGCGGGCGAGCTGGAGGGTGCCGGCCGGGACGAGGACGCGCTGGCCTTCCTCCGGGACGATCGCGAGTTCCGCAACTGCCTCCTGGTCGAGCTGCCCAACGGCGACTTCGCGGTGACCATGGCGAAGCTGCTCGTCTTGGCGGCGTACCAGCTTCCGCTCTACACCGCGCTGGCCGGCTGCGCGGACGAACGGTTGGCCGCGATCGGTGGCAAGGCGCGCAAGGAGTCCGCGTACCACCTCGACCACGCCGCACTCTGGGTGAAGCGGCTGGGTGACGGGACCGAGGAGTCGCACCGGCGGATGCAGGCCGGCATCGACCAGATCTGGCCGTACGCCCACGAGCTGTTCGCCGCCCAGCCGGAGGCACCGGTCGACCCGGCCACCCTCCGGGCCGAATTCGACGCGACCGTCTCGGCGGTGCTCGCCGAGGCGACGCTTACCCTGCCGGAGTCGGGCTGGGCGCCGGCCGGCGGACGCGACGGGCTGCACACCGAACACCTGTCGTACCTGCTCGCGGAGATGCAGGTGCTGCACCGCGCCCACCCCGGGGCCCGCTGGTGAGCACGCGGAACGCGCTCGCGAGCCCTGCAGTCGCGCACCGAAGGCGACTCCGGTGACCAGCGCCCGCGACGCCGTGGCGGCGGTGGTGGATCCGGAGATCCGGGTGGTCACCATCGCCGACCTCGGCATCCTGCGCAGCGTCGAGGAGGATCCGGGCACCGGCCGGGTGGTGGTGACCATCACGCCCACCTACACCGGTTGCCCGGCGATGGACGTCATCCGCGCCGACATCCGGCGCGCGGTCACCACGGCCGGGCATCCGGACGTCGAGGTACGCACGGTGCACAGCCCGGCCTGGAGCACCGACTGGATCACCGACGCCGGGCGGGCCAAGCTGGCCGCCGCCGGCATCGCCCCGCCGGTCCGGCGCGCCGGAGTCGTACCGTTGACCCTGGCCGTCCGTTGCCCGCGATGCGGCTCGCCGGAGACTGAGCAGCTGAGCCGATTCGGCTCCACCGCCTGCAAGGCTCTCTGGCGCTGCCGCGCCTGCTCCGAACCCTTCGACCATGTGAAGGCGCTGTGACTGTCACCATCACCCGCCCGGTCCGTCGCCGGCCGGTGTTCCATCCGTTGCCGGTCACCGCCGTGGACCGGCTCACCGCCGACGCCGTCGCGATCACCTTCGCGGTGCCCGAGGAGCTGCGCGAGACCTTCGCGTTCCGCGCCGGCCAGCACCTGACGGTGCGCCTGCCCAGCGCGGAGGGTACGGACGGCGGGGACGTGCGCCGGTCGTACTCGATCTGCTCCACCCCGCAGGAGTTGGCGCGGCACGGCCGGTTGCGGATCGGGGTGCGGGAGATCCCCGGCGGGGCCTTCTCCAGCTACGCGTGCGGGGCACTGCGCAGCGGCGACAGCGTCGAGGTGCTGCCGCCGTTGGGGCACTTCACCACGGCGTACGCGCCGGACCGGGTCCGCCGCTACGGCGCGGTAGTCGCCGGCTCCGGCATCACCCCGGTGCTGTCGCTTGTCGCCACCGCCCTGGCCGTCGAGCCGGCCAGCACCTTCACCCTGGTGTACGGCAACCGCACGGCGGGCAGCGTGATGTTCGCCGAGGAACTTGCCGACCTGAAGGACCGCTACCCGACCCGACTGCACCTGGTGCACGTGCTCTCCCGGGAACAGGGCGAGTCGCCCCTGCTCTCCGGACGGATCGACGCCGAGCGGCTGGCCCGGCTGCTGGACACCATCGTGCCCGGCGAGGCGATCGAGGAGTGGTTCCTCTGCGGCCCGTACGGGCTGGTGCTGGCGGCGCGCGAGGTGCTTTCCGCGCGGGGCGTGGCGGAGTCGGCGGTGCACACCGAGTTGTTCCACGTCGACGCGCCACCGGAGCCGGTCCACCGTCCGGACTCCTCGGCCGGCGGCACGGACGTGACGATCATGCTCGACGGCCGTTCGTCGAGCTTCACCATGCGCCGCGACGAGCGGGTGCTGGACGCGGCGCTGAAGGTCCGCAGCGAGTTGCCGTACGCCTGCAAGGGCGGGGTCTGCTCGACCTGCCGGGCCAAGGTGGTCGCCGGTGAGGTGACGATGGCCCGCAACTACGCCCTGGAGCCGGACGAGGTGGCCGCCGGCTACGTGCTGACCTGCCAGTCCAGCCCACTCACCGACACCCTCACCGTCGACTACGACGCCTGACGCCCACGTACAGTTTTTCCAGAGTTTTGCGTTACCCTTCACGGGAGGGGTGAGAAAAACTGATCGGAAACTGAGATGACCAGGCACGAGCACGAGGATGCGTTGACTCGCATCCTCGCCGGGGCGACGGCCGCAGCCTTGGAACCAGAACCCTCGATTTCAAGCGTCAGGGGCGGTCTCGCGATGACACGCTCCGCGATCTGGCCGCAGCGGCAGCGTGTTTCGCAAACGGGGTTGGCGGAACCCTGGTGGTCGGGGTGTCCGACAACGTCTCTGGTGCCGAAGCCCTCGCCGGCACCGACCTGGACCCGATTCGTGTCGTGCAGCGGATCTATGAACTGACCCAACCGGCGTTGACGGTGTCCAGCGACGCGATCGAATTCGCTGGTGCGCGACTGCTTCTTATCACCGTGCCCCGGAGTCCCGACATTCATCAGGTCGATCAACGAGCCACGCATCGGGTAGGCACCTCATGCCTTCCAATGAGCGCAGCACAGATCGCATCCGCACTGGCCGACCGCCGGAACGATGACTGGTCTGCCGAGGACACCGACCTGGTCCGCGCGGAGGTGTCCCCGATCGCTCTGGACATCGCCCGGACGCTACTGCGGCGCAGCCCCGACCCGACTCGGCGGCGGTACGCAACGGAGAGCGACAGCGATCTACTCAGGATCTTGGGCGTGGTGAACGACGCCGGCCGGCTCAAGCGAGCCGGGTCATTGCTCTTCGCCGAGCGGCATGGTGGGCCCGGAACCGGCCCAGATCATGTGGTCTATCAGTTCCGCAAAACCCCGGCGGGTGAGCCGACCGTGGTGCAGCGCATCGACGGGCCGCTCCTGCCGGCGCTGGTGCGGGTCCTCGAGCTCATTGACGCGAGGGTGGACAAGACCCCGGTCAACCTTCCAGGCGGACAGCAGGTGCAACTGGCCGACCTGCCTGAGGCTGCCGTACGGGAAGCGGTAGTTAACGCACTGGTGCATCGTGACTATCGGCTGGGCGGCCCGGTGCGGATCGAGCACGCGCCGACCCGTCTGGTGGTGGCATCTCCCGGGCCGTTGGTCTTCGGGGTGACCGTGGAGAACATCCTGACCACGACATCAAGACCGCGAAATCCGCTCCTTGCTAGCGCGGTACGGATGTTGGGGCTTGCCGAAGAAGCGGGTGTAGGCGTGGACCGGATGTATCGGGAGATGGTCCGGGTGGGCCATCAGCCACCTCGTTATCTGGAAGAGGCGGACCGGGTGACCGTCACGCTGTTGGGTGGAGCGCCGAACCGCCACCTCGCGCGCTACGTCGCGGCCTTGCCGGAGGCCGAGCAGGACGATGCGGACACTCTGCTGATCCTCTATCACCTGCTGACCCATCGAGTTCTCTCCGCCGTAGACGCGGCTCCCCTGCTGCAGAAGGACATTGTCGAGACGCAGGAGGTTTTGCTTCGGCTGGGTACCGAACCCGTGGCGATGCTTGAGCCCACTCGGGAGACCGTGCGCCGTAGACACCCCAACTACCGGCTTCGCAGTGCTGCATTAAGCGCACTAGGTCCGGCGGTTCGCTACCACCGTGGGCATCGGGACGACGCCGAGCGCAAGGTTATCGAGCTGCTCCAGGCCGCCGGGCAGGTAAATGCCCGGATGGTACGCGTTGCTCTCGACCTGGACGCCCAAGCCACATCGCGCCTGCTCGGTGGCCTGGTTGACGAAGGCGTGTTGGTGCGGATCTCTGAGTCCCGCCGTGGTCCCTCGGTCACTTACGGGCCCGGGCCGAAGCTGTCGACCAGAGGCGGCCGCCGTCGGCGGTCAAAGACAGGCACGACGAGCGAGGAGGAACCGCTGTTCTGACGGACGGCGGTCAGCTGCCGTACCTGACGCGGGCGGTCCAGTAGGTCAGGTCGGAACGATGCTCGACAAGCGTCACCCGCTCGCCGCAGGCTTCCTCGATCACCTTGACCGCGTCGTCCAGGTGGGCCGGGTAGTGATCCCAGTCGCGGTCGCGGAACAGGTGCAGCCCAGCCTCGCCCCGATCGTCGCCGAACGCCTCCGCTGCCTCCGGTGACACCAGCACCACCGTGTATCGGGCTGCCTCGACCTCCGCCTCCGAAGGTTGCGGCTCCTCCACCTCATACCGCCGCCGGAAGTGTTCGATGACCGACGGGATCGGCCCCGGCGAGTCTGCCGAATCGTACGGCTGAAGCCAGGTTGGCTGGAACGGCTTTCGGATCTGCGGCTCCACGGAACCTCCCGTCAACGGCTGTTAGCAACATTGCTGCCGATGGTTGCGCCTCAGTGAGATCAAGTCAATACTGAGCGCGACGAATCGGTGTGTCTGAGTGACGGCCGGTGGATATTGGAGGTGACGATGTCCAGGGCGAACCAGCCGACCGTGGTGGGCCGTGGTCTCGGCGGCGAGCTGCGGGAGTTGCGGCAGGCCCGCAAGCTGCCCCAACGCCAGGTGGCGATCCGGCTCGGTTGGCAGCCGTCGAAGCTGTCCCGGATGGAGGCCGGCATTCAGGGCATCCCGGCCGCCGACGTCGCCTCCCTGCTGGTGATCTACGGCGTCACGGGCGACGAGCGCAAGCGGCTGCTCGGCATGGCCGAGCGCTCCGCCGAGTCGGGCTGGTGGGAGATGATCGGTGGGCTCTCCGACGAGTCCCGGACGCTGATCCGGCTGGAGGCCGACGCCACCGCCATCGTGAACTGGGAACCGCTGCTGGTGCCGGGCCTGTTGCAGATCCCCGACTACACCCACGCACTGATGAGTGGTGGCGGGGTGCCGGAGGCCGAGGCGCAGTCCCGGGTGGCCGCTCGGCTCGGCCGGCAGGCGATCCTGAGCCGGCCCAGCCCGCCGGCCCTGCACGCGCTGATCGACGAGACGGTGTTGCGCCGGGCGCTCGGCGGCCCGGCGGTGATGGCCCGCCAACTGCGGCACCTGGTCGACGCCGCCGAGCGGCCGAACGTCACGCTGCAAGTGGTGCCATTGACTGTCGGCGCGCACACCGGGCTGGACGGCTCGTTCGCGCTGCTCGACTTTCCCCGCAACCGATCCGTGGTCTACCTCGACCACAAATTGACCGGGCTCTTCCTCGAAGAGGCGCCGCAGGTGGCCCACTTCCGGGGCGAGGCGGATAGGCTTGCCGGCGTGGCGCTGAGCCCCGCCGAATCGGTGCGGCTCGTTGCACAGATCGCAACGGAGCACGAACGGGAGTGAGCCGTCAATGATCATCCCTGACCTGACCCGCGCGACCTGGCGCAAGTCCAGCCGCAGCGGCACCAACGCCAACTGCGTCGAGGTGGCCAAGCTTCCCCGGGCTGTCGCCGTACGCGATTCCAAGGACGCCGCCGGCCCGGTGCTGGCTTTCGAACGCCAAGCCTGGTCGTCTTTCGTGATCGCCCTCGGGCGGCCACCCCGGGTGTGACCGTGTCTCCCGGGATCGGTTCCTCACCCCCCAGGCCCTCCACCCATCCCTCTCCACTGCCCCTTTGCTCTGCTTCAATCCACGCAATGGTTTGCCGTCGAACCCATTGCGTGGATTGAAGCAGAGCATTAGGGGGCCACAACCCGGTAGCGGACCTGCTTTGGTCTGGGTCGGTGTGGTGCCAGGCGGCGCGGAGAAAGACAGGTTGTCGCCAAGCTGTCTTTCTCCGGCTCTCTCAGGTGGCAGCCAAGTTAGGGGAGTGGATCACAGCTCAGCGTGCTCCTGGCGGCCCAAGGGGTGGCCCGGCGTACGCTCGGGGGCGTGATGGTGAGCCGGGAGATCGAGGACATCCTGCAGCGCGGCGCGGACGGCGGGCGGATCACGCCCGAGGAGGCGCTGCTGCTCTACACCGAGGCGCCCTTCCACGCCCTCGGCGAGGCGGCTGACGCGGTACGGCGTCGCCGTTACCCGGACAACATCGTCACGTACCTGATCGACCGCAACATCAACTACACGAACGTCTGCGTGACGGCGTGCAAGTTCTGCGCCTTCTACCGCGCACCGAAGCACAAGGAGGGGTGGACCCACCCCACCGAGGAGATTCTGCGCCGCTGCGGCGAGGCGGTCGAGCTGGGCGCCACCCAGGTGATGCTCCAGGGCGGCCACCACCCGGACTACGGTGTGGAGTACTACGAGGAGCTGTTCTCCTCGGTCAAGCAGGCGTACCCGCAGTTGGCCATCCACTCGATCGGGCCGAGCGAGATCCTGCACATGGCCAAGGTGTCCGGGGTGAGCCTGGACGAGGCCATTGCCCGGATCAAGGCCGCCGGGCTGGACTCGATCGCCGGTGCCGGCGCGGAGATGCTGCCGGAGCGCCCGCGCAAGGCGATCGCGCCGCTGAAGGAGTCGGGCGAGCGCTGGCTGGAGGTCATGGAGCTGGCGCACCGGCAGGGCATCGAGTCGACCGCGACGATGATGATGGGCACCGGTGAGACCGCCGCCGAGCGGATCGAGCACCTGCGGATGATCCGTGACGTGCAGGACCGCACCCGCGGCTTCCGGGCCTTCATCCCGTGGACGTACCAGCCGGAGAACAACCACCTCAAGGGTCGGACCCAGGCGACCACGCTGGAATACCTGCGCCTGGTGGCGGTGGCCCGGCTCTTCTTCGAGACGGTGCCGCACCTGCAAGCGTCCTGGCTGACCACTGGCAAGGATGTCGGCCAACTCGCGCTGCACCTGGGGGTCGACGACCTCGGCTCGATCATGCTGGAGGAGAACGTGATCTCCTCGGCCGGCGCGCGGCACCGGTCGAACCTGCACGAGCTGATCGGGATGATCCGCTCCGCCGACCGGATCCCCGCCCAGCGGGACACCCTCTACCACCGGTTGGCCGTGCATCACACGCCCGAGGACGACCCGACCGACGACCGGGTGGTCTCGCACTTCTCCTCGATCGCGCTACCCGGCGGTGGGGCGGCCCGGTCGCTGCCACTGGTCGAGGCGAACTGACCCGCCGCGGCTGATCACTTACCGTCATCACTGATCCGACACCGCGTCAGCGGTGCGGCTCCGGCTGCGATCAGCCGAACGGCCAGCCGAATCATCCATCCGGTTCGAAGCGTTGGGCCGCCTCGCCGCCCGCTGCGGGCGGGACAGGGCAACAAGACCCATCAATCCGGACAATCTTAAGTAGCCCTTAGCTGAGCAGCTTGTAACGGTTGTGAACCGGGGTAGCGAGAGTGATCGTGGAGCGCTAACGTCCCCGCCCGTACGTTTCCATCCACTCCACGGGGGAGACCATCTCCATGACCTTCCGTACCCGCCGCGCCGTGAGTATGGCTGCTGCCGCGCTGCTCGCCTCGGGCGCCTTCACCGCCCTCGGCGCGCCGGCCCACGCCGCCGGCACCGAGACCGACCTTGCGGTCACCGCTGCCGGCACCCGGGTCGCCGCCGGTGTCGAGGGCAAGGTCGGCTGGGCCAAGATCGCCAATCAGGGCGAGGGCACGCCGGGCAAGGTGCTTTTCAAGGTCGACACGTCAAAGGTGGACGCCACCAAGCTCGTGCTGGAGGCGTACACCGGCGAGGGTGACCTGTGCCGCCCGACGGGCGACCCCAAGCCCGGGCTGTTCACCTGCGAGCTCACCGCGATCCCCGGGCCGGGCGAGACCACCGAGGTGCCGCTTGTCCTGTTCAAGGCCACCGAGCAGGTCACCGGGCCGTACAGCGCCCCGGTGACGATCAGCATCGAGTCTGCGGACGACACCGACGACAGCAACAACAGCGTCGACGTCGACGTCGAGCTGACCGCGGAGAGCGGCGTCGACCTGGGCGTGATCGTGCCGGACGTGAAGACCCGCATCGACCTCGACACCTTCGAGGAAGAGGGCCCGCTGCGCCCCGGTGACTTCGGCATCCTCTGGAGCGAGGTCATCAACCAGGGCGACCGGATCGCCAAGGGCGTCAAGCTCACCTACCAGCTGCCGAAGGGGGCCACCTTCCTCCCGATCGACGGCTGCGACCTGAGCGCCAACCAGCGCACCCTGGTCTGTGAGGACAAGAGCTTCCCGTTCGAGCCGAACACCATCCTGTTCCTCCCGCTGGCGATCGAGGTGAGCGAGAAGGTCGAGGCGCCGGTCACGCTCAAGGACGGCTCGCTGGCGGCCACCGCCTTCGGTGAGCTGCCGGCCGAGGCTCGGGTCAGCAAGCAGAAGAAGGCCAAGCCGGCCTTTGCAAAGGCCGAGGTGCGCAGCGCCGAGGAGTCGGAGTTCGCCGACCTCGACCCGTCGGACAACTCCGACGACTTCGCCGTGGTCGTCGCCGCCTCCGAGGGCGGCGGCGGTGGCGGCGGTGGCCTGCCGGTCACCGGTGTGCAGGCGGGTCTGATCGGTGCGGTCGGCGCGGGCGTGGTGCTCGCCGGCGCGGCGATGTTCCTGGTCGCCCGCCGCCGTCGGGTGGTCATGGTGACCCCGGGCGACGAGAAGACGACCGACTGAGGTTCGTCCTCTATCGGCTCGCGAGAGCCGTTCACATAACGCAGGGCAGTGCGGGCGGGATGGGTGACCATCCCGCCCGCACTGTGTCGTGGGTCGGCACCGCCGACCCTGGGCGCGCAGGGCGCACGGGCGGGCTGGCAGAGTGGTGGAGTGAGTCGTAACCCTCAGGGCCAGCGCGCCAGCCTGGACAAGCAGCCGCACGAGGTCGCCGCGATGTTCGACGGCGTGGCGGCCCGCTACGACCTGACCAACACCGTGCTCTCCTTCGGGCAGGACCGGTTCTGGCGGCGGGCCACCCGGGCCGCGCTCGAACTACGCCCCGGTGACCGGGTGCTCGACGTGGGCGCGGGCACCGGCGTCTCCACCGAGGAGTTGGCCCACTCCGGGGCGTACGCGGTCGGCGCCGACCTCTCCCTCGGCATGCTGCACGCCGGCAAGCGGACCCGGCCCCAGGTGCCGTTGCTGGCCGGGGACGCCCTGCGGCTGCCCTTCGCCGACGCCAGCTTCGACGCGGTGACCATCTCCTTCGCGTTGCGCAACGTCAACGACACCGACGCGGCGCTGCGCGAGTTGGCCCGGGTCACCCGGCCCGGCGGACGCCTGGTGATCTGCGAGTTCAGCACCCCGGTCAACCCGGCCTTCCGCACCGTCTACCTGTCGTACCTGATGCGTTCGCTGCCGGCGGTGGCGCGGGCCGTGGCCAGCAACCCCGACGCGTACGTCTATCTCGCCGAGTCGATCCGGGCCTGGCCGGACCAGCCGGCGCTGGCGGCCCGGGTGGGTGCGGCCGGTTGGCGGCGGGTGGCGTGGCGCAACCTGACCGGCGGGGTGGTGGCACTCCACCGGGCAATCAGGAAGTAGTCACGATATTTATAGCAATGTCCTGATTTGGCGGATAGTGGCGCGTAGGCTGGCCGGCATGACGGATCCGAAGGACGCGGCCACCGGCGATGCCGCGGAGCTGGTCGACCAGCTCCGCGAGTTGGCCGGCGCGGATCCCGCCGACGTGCGCCAGGTGGTCTCCGAGGTGCTCGCGGCGCTGGACCGCGCCGCCGGGGGCACGCTGCGCGAGCACCTCCCGGAAACCATCCGCGCCGGCCTGGACACCGTCACCCCCACCCTCACCTGAACCCACCCACCGACCCCACCCATCCATCATTGTTGATCAAGGTTTTGCGTCAGGAACGTCACGGATTCAGACGCAAAGCGCTTGGTCGACGCGACCGGAGAGCGGTGGGGTGGGGGTTAGGGTGCCCTAACAAGGCGAGCGTAGGGCGTCGGTCATAGACTCGTCCCGGCTGGCTTGTGAAGCATTTCACGAGCACGGCGGGGAGGAGGCGCTAAATGACCGCGGTGGAGAACGACGCCGACGTGATCGTTGTCGGCGCCGGTCCCGGTGGCTCGGCGACGGCGTACCACCTGGCGCGGCACGGCGTACGCGTGCTGCTGCTGGAGAAGACCGAGTTTCCCCGGGAGAAGGTCTGCGGCGACGGGCTGACCCCGCGTGCCGTGCGGCAGCTGATCCGGATGGGTGTGGACACCTCGCCCGAGGCCGGCTGGCTGCACAACCGTGGGCTGCGGGTGATCGGCGGCGGGGTCCGGCTGGAGCTGGACTGGCCCGACCTGGCCAGCTTCCCGAACTACGGCCTGGTGCGTACCCGACTGGACTTCGACGACCTGCTCGCCCGGCAGGCGGTGGGTGCCGGCGCCACGCTGCGGACAAGTGTCAACGTCATCGGGCCGGTGCTCGACGACGGCGGCCGGGTGATCGGGGTGCAGGCCGAGGAGGGTCCGGACAAGACGCCGGCCACCTTCCACGCGCCGCTTGTGGTCGCCGCCGACGGCGTCTCCGGTCGGTTCCCGCTCGCCCTCGGGCTGGCCAAGCGCGAGGACCGGCCGATCGGTGTGGCGGTGCGCCGCTACTACCGCTCCGAGGTCCGGCACAACGACGACTACCTGGAGTCGTGGCTGGAACTGCGGGCCAAGGGCACAAACGAACTGCTGCCCGGGTACGGCTGGATCTTCGGTCTCGGTGACGGCCGGGTCAACGTCGGGCTCGGCATCCTCAACTCGTCGTCGGCCTTCGGCAAGACCAACTACCGGCGGCTGCTCACCGACTGGCTGGCCAACACCCCGCCGGAGTGGGGGATGGCCGACGAGACGAACGCCGAGGGCTCGATTCTCGGCGCGGCGCTGCCGATGGGCTTCAACCGGGTGCCGCACTACACCCGGGGAGTGCTGCTGGTCGGCGACTCCGGCGGGATGGTCAACCCGTTCAACGGCGAAGGCATCGCGTACGCGATGGAGTCCGGCGAACTGGCTGCGGAGGTCGCGGTGCAGGCCCTCGCGCGGCCGGCCGGAGCCGAGCGGGAGCGGGCGCTGATGGCGTACCCGCAGGAGTTGAAGACCCGGTTCGGCGGCTACTACCGGCTGGGCGGGATCTTCGTGAAGCTGATCGGCCGGCCGGAGATCATGCGCGTCGCGACGAAGCACGGCATGCCCCACCCGACGCTTATGCGCTTCGTGCTCAAGCTCCTGGCCAACCTCACCGACCCCCGGGGCGGTGACGCGATGGACCGGGTGATCAATGCGATGACCCGGGTCGCGCCAGCGGTCTGAGACGCAAGTTCGACCCCCGCCGAAGGTCGCCGGGTGGGATGTGAATAGTGTGAATTTCGCCAACGAACGAGGGCAGGGAAGGACGAGCAGGAGAAGAAGATGTCGCTCTCGCCTTACGTACCCATCATCGGGCTGTTCGCCCTCGCCGCGGCCTTCGCGCTGTTCTCGATAGCCGCCGCCCGGTTCACCGGCCCGCGTCGCTACAACCGGGCCAAGCTCGAAGCCTACGAGTGTGGGATCGAGCCTAGTCCGGAACCGATCGGTGGAAACCGGTTCCCGGTCAAGTTCTATCTGACGGCGATGCTCTTCATCGTCTTCGACGTGGAAATGATCTTCCTTTACCCGTGGGCGGTCTCCTTCGACATCCTGCCGGTGTTCGGATTCGTGGCCATGTTGGTGTTCATCGGTGCGGTCTTCGTCGCGTACGCCTACGAGTGGCGTCGCGGCGGCCTGGACTGGGACTGAGGGAGGAACCGCAATGGGTATCGAGGAGAAACTTCCGGCCGGTGTCCTGCTCACCTCGGTGGAGAAGCTGGTCAACTGGTCACGCAAGTCGTCGGTCTGGGGTGCCACCTTCGGCCTGGCCTGCTGCGCGATCGAGATGATGGCCGCCGGTGGCCCGCACTACGACATGGGCCGGTGGGGCATGGAGGTCTTCCGTGCCTCGCCCCGGCAGGCCGACCTGATGATCGTCGCCGGCCGGGTGAGCCAGAAGATGGCCCCGGTGCTGCGCCAGATCTACGACCAGATGGCCGAGCCCCGCTGGGTGCTCTCCATGGGCGTCTGCGCCAGCAGCGGTGGCATGTTCAACAACTACGCAATCGTGCAGGGCGTCGATCACGTCGTACCTGTCGACATGTACCTCCCCGGCTGCCCGCCCCGGCCGGAGATGCTCATCGACGCGATCCTCAAGCTGCGCGAGAAGATCGGCCACGAGCCGCTCGGGCCGAACGGTCGCAAGATGCTCGCCGCCCGCGAGGCGCGTGGTGACGTGCCGGTGGTGCCGTACGGCTCGATGCCGTCGTCGTACCGCAGCGACAAGGCCCGTCGCGCCGAGTGGACCAAGGCCGTCCGCGAGGGCCGCGAGGAGCAGCTGCGGATCGAGAACTGGATGAAGGCCCAGAACCACCTCCAGCCGTACCGGGGGATCAAGTGACTGACTCCAAGCCCAGCACCGGTGGCGTACCGGTACCGGTGACGCCGGCCGGGGCCACCAGCGGCGCTCCCGCCGAGCTGCCGCCGTCCAGCCCGGCGGGCCGGGGCATGTTCGGCAACCAGGGCACCGGTGACGTCTCCGGCTTCGGCGGTCTGGTCCGCCAGCGCGAGCCGATCACGGACTCGCCCCGGCCGTACGGCGGCTACTTCGACGAGGTCCGCGACGCGCTGGAGGAGGCGTACCCGGCCTTCGGCGAGGCCATCGAGCACGTGGTGGTCGACCGCGGCGAGCTGACCCTGCACATCCGCCCGGAGCGGATCGCCGAGGTCTGCCAGGTGATGCGGGACGACCCGGCGCTGCGTTTCGAGCTCTGCTCCTCGGTGTCCGGCGTGGACTACCTGGGCGCGGACGAGCGCCGGCTGCACGTGGTCTACCAGCTCACCTCGATGACCTACCGGCGGCGGGTACGGCTGGAGGCCGCGGTCACCGCCGAGGAGCCGCACCTGCCCAGCGTCACCTCCGTCTACCCGACCGCCGACTGGCAGGAGCGGGAGACGTACGACATGTTCGGCGTCATCTTCGACGGCCACCCGGCGCTGACCCGGATCCTCATGCCCGACGACTGGGAGGGTCACCCGCAGCGCAAGGACTACCCCCTCGGCGGCGTGCCCGTGGAGTACAAGGGCGCCGAGATCCCGCCGCCCGACAAGCGGAGGTCTTACCAGTGACTTCGTCGAACTATGCCACCGAACGCGAAACCACCGAGGGACGGGTCTTCACCGTCACCGGCGGTGACTGGGACGACGTGGTGTCGGGCGTCGACCCGATCAACGAGGGTCGGATCGTCGTCAACATGGGTCCGCAGCACCCGTCCACGCACGGGGTGCTGCGGCTGGTGCTCGAGCTGGAGGGCGAGACGGTCCGGGAGGCCCGCTCGGTCGTCGGCTACCTGCACACCGGCATCGAGAAGAACCTGGAGTACCGCAACTGGGTCCAGGGTTCGACATTCGTGACCCGGATGGACTACCTCTCGCCGCTGTTCAACGAGACGGCGTACTCGCTTGCGGTGGAGAAGCTGCTCGGCATCACCGACGAGGTGACCGAGCGGGCCAACACCATCCGGGTGCTCATGATGGAGCTGAACCGGATCTCCTCGCACCTGGTCTGGGTGGCCACCACGGCGATGGAGCTGGGCGCGATCAACATGATGCTCTACGGCTTCCGGGAGCGCGAGTACATCCTGGAGATCTTCGAGCTGATCACCGGCCTGCGGATGAACCACGCGTACGTCCGGCCGGGCGGGGTCGCCCAGGACGTACCGGACGAGGCGATCGTCAAGATCCGCGAGTTCCTCAAGCTCCTGCCGAAGCGGCTCAAGGAGTACGAGGACCTGCTCTCCGGCCAGCCGATCTGGCTGGAGCGGACGCGCAACGTCGCGGTGCTCGACGTGACCGGCTGTGTGGCGCTCGGCGTCACCGGGCCGGTGCTGCGCTCGGCGGGCCTGGCCTGGGACCTGCGCAAGACGATGCCGTACTGCGGCTACGAGACGTACGAGTTCGACGTGCCGACGCACACCGACGGCGACGTCTGGGGCCGCTACCTGGTCCGGATGGCCGAGATGCGGGAGTCGCTCAAGATCGTTGAGCAGGCGGTCGACCGGCTCAAGCCCGGCCCGGTGATGGTGGCCGACAAGAAGATCGCCTGGCCGGCGCAGCTGGCCATCGGCGTGGACGGCATGGGCAACTCGCTCGAGCATGTCGCCAAGATCATGGGGCAGTCGATGGAGTCCCTGATCCACCACTTCAAGCTGGTGACGGAGGGCTTCCGGGTACCGCCGGGCCAGGTCTACGTGGCCGTCGAGTCGCCCCGGGGCGAGCTGGGTGTGCACGCGGTCTCCGACGGTGGCACCCGACCGTACCGGGTGCACTACCGGGAGCCGAGCTTCGTCAACCTCCAGGCCCTGCCGGCAATGGCCGAGGGTGGCCTGATCGCCGACGTGATCGCCGGCGGCGCCTCGCTGGACCCGGTAATGGGAGGTTGTGACCGGTGACTGTCTTTACCGACGAGACGCGGGCCCGGGCACGGGAGATCATCGCCCGCTACCCGGCCGACCGGTCCCGGTCGGCGCTGCTGCCCCTGCTGCATCTCGTGCAGTCCGAGGAGGGTTACGTCTCCCCGGCCGGCGTGGCGTTCTGCGCCGAGGTGCTCGGCCTGAACAAGGCCCAGGTCGGCGCGGTGGCCAGCTTCTACACCATGTACAAGCGTCGGCCCACCGGCGACTGGCTGGTGAGCGTCTGCACCAACACCATGTGCAACGTGCTCGGCGGGCAGGAGGTCTACGACGCCCTCACCGAGCACCTCGGCGTCGGGCACGACGAGACCACCGCCGACGGGAAGATCACCCTGGAGCACGCCGAGTGCCTGGCGGCCTGCGACTACGGGCCGGTCATGACCGTCAACTACGACTTCTTCGACGGCGTCGACCCGCAGACCGCGGTCGGCCTGGTCGACGAGTTGCGGGCCGGTAACCGGCCGACCCCGAGCCGGGGCGCCCGCCTCTGCACGCTCAAGGAGATGGCCGTCCAGCTCGCCGGCTTCGCCGACGAGCGCGAGGGCGCGGTCGCCGACGGCGTACCGGGCGAGCCCAGCCTGCGCGGGCTGCGGCTGGCCCAGCAGCACAACATCTCGGCGCCGGGCTTCGACCCGAACACCCCGATCCGCAGCGGTCAGGCCGGCGACAAGCCGGCCCCGGCCACCCCGGCGAAGGCGGCACCGACCGGCAGCACCGCGCCGGACGTGCCGGCCCCGGACCGCAAGTCGCCGCAGGTGCGTACGGCCGAGACCCGGCAGCCGGACGCGAAGACCGCCGTGCCGGACGCGCCCGGCACCAAGGCACCGGTCGACGGTGCGCCACCGGTGCCGCGCGACGCGCAGGCCGCCGAGGCCGCCGGGACGGCGGCGAACGTGCCCGCCGGTGACGCCAAACCTGCCGGCGACGACGCCGAGGCGCAGGAGCGCAACCTCAGGGAAGCGGAGTCGAGCACCACCGGCTCCGCCAACGACAAGGGGGGTCAGCAGTGACCATGCCTCGGCCGGAAACCCTGGCCAAGCTGACGCCGGTGCTCACCAAGCGCTGGCTGTCGCCCGACGCCTGGCGGATCGGCACCTACGAGAAGCTGGACGGCTACGCGGCGCTGCGCAAGGCGCTCAAGGCGCACCCGGACGACCTGATCCAGTTGGTCAAGGACTCCGGGCTGCGCGGTCGCGGAGGCGCCGGCTTCCCGACCGGTCTCAAGTGGGGGTTCATCCCACAGGGCGACGGCAAGCCGCACTACCTGGTGGTCAACGCCGACGAGGGCGAGCCGGGTACCTGCAAGGACCTGCCGCTGATGACCCACGACCCGCACTCGCTGGTCGAGGGCGTGATCATCGCGTCGTACGCGATCCGGGCCAACCGGGCCTACATCTACATCCGGGGCGAGGCGGTGCACGCCGCCCGGCGGCTGCGCAACGCGGTGAACGAGGCGTACGCCAAGGGCTACCTCGGGCGCAACATCCTCGGTTCCGGGTTCGACCTGGACCTGGTGGTGCACTCGGGCGCCGGGGCGTACATCTGCGGCGAGGAGACGGCGCTGCTCGACTCGCTGGAGGGCTTCCGGGGGCAGCCCCGACTGCGTCCGCCGTTCCCGGCCACGCACGGCCTGTACGCCAGCCCGACCGTGGTCAACAACGTCGGCACCATCGCCAGCGTGCCGTACATCGTGCTCGGCGGCGCGGACTGGTGGAAGTCCATGGGCACGGAGAAGTCCGCCGGGCCGATGATCTACTCGCTCTCCGGTCGGATCGCCAACCCCGGCCAGTACGAGTGCGGCCTGGGCATCACGCTGCGGGAACTGATCGAGCTGGCCGGCGGCATGCAGCCGGGCCACAACCTGAAGTTCTGGACCCCGGGCGGATCGTCGACCCCGCTGCTCACCGCCGAGCACCTGGACGTGCCGCTGGACTTCGAGGGGGTGGCCGCCGCCGGCTCGATCCTCGGCACCACCGCCACCCAGATCTTCTCCGATCAGGACTGCCCGGTCTACGCGACCTACCGGTGGCTGGAGTTCTACCACCACGAGTCGTGCGGCAAGTGCACCCCGTGCCGGGAGGGCAACTACTGGATGGTTCGGGTCTACCGGCGCATCCTCGCCGGCCAGGGCACCCAGGCTGACCTGGACACCCTCCTCGACACCTGCGACAACATCCTCGGCCGTTCGTTCTGCGGCCTTGGTGACGGCGCCACCAGCCCGGTGACCTCGTCGCTGAAGTACTTCAAGCAGGACTACCTCGACTACATCGAGGGACGGACCGCGCCGAAGTTGTCCGACAAGCAGCTCGTGGGAGCCCACTGATGCGAGTGCGTGGAGTGAGCGGAGCGAGCCCCGCAGCCGCGAGCGAAAGGCAAGCACTGTGACGGACGTTGCCAAGTCGACCGAGACGGTCACGCTCACCATCGACGGCGTCGAGGTCACCGCGCCCAAGGGGGCGCTGCTGATCCGCGTCGCCGAGCAGATCGGCACCGAGATCCCCCGGTTCTGCGACCACCCGTTGCTGGCCCCGGCCGGTGCCTGCCGGCAGTGCCTGGTGGAGGTGGAGGGGCAGCGCAAGCCCGTCGCCTCCTGCACCCAGACGGTGGCCGAGGGCATGGTGGTCCGTACCCAGCTCACCTCTCCGGTCGCCAAGAAGGCGCAGGAGGGGATCATGGAGCTGCTGCTGGTGAACCATCCCCTCGACTGCCCGATGTGTGACAAGGGCGGGGAGTGCCCGCTCCAGAACCAGGCCATGTCGACCGGGCGCACCGACTCCCGGTTCCACGAGCACAAGCGGGAGTACCCGAAGCCACTGCCGATCAGCACCCAGGTGCTGCTCGACCGCGAGCGCTGCGTGCTCTGCCAGCGCTGCACCCGGTTCTCCGAGGAGATCGCCGGGGACAAGTTCATCGACCTGATGAACCGCTCCTCGGCCGAGGAAATCAACATCTACCGGGACGAGGAGTACGGCGCGGAGGGCGAGGCGGGAGATGTCCCGTTCAACTCGTACTTCTCCGGCAACACCGTGCAGATCTGCCCGGTGGGCGCGCTGACCGGCACCCAGTACCGGTTCCGGGCCCGCCCGTTCGACCTGGTCTCCAGCCCGAGCGT
Source organism: Micromonospora sp. FIMYZ51 (assembly GCF_038246755.1). Classification (NCBI taxonomy): domain Bacteria; kingdom Bacillati; phylum Actinomycetota; class Actinomycetes; order Micromonosporales; family Micromonosporaceae; genus Micromonospora; species Micromonospora sp. FIMYZ51. The sequence goes on from NZ_CP134706.1 coordinate 372,862, forward strand.
CTGCGAGCACTGCTCGGCCGGCTGCGCCCAGCGCACCGACTGGCGGCGGGGCAAGGTGCTGCGTCGGCTGGCCGGCGACGATCCGGCGGTCAACGAGGAGTGGAACTGCGACAAGGGCCGCTGGGCCTTCCAGTACACCCGCGCCGCCGACCGGCTCACCACCCCGCTGGTCCGCGACCAGCGCACCGGTGAGCTGCGCGCGGCGTCCTGGAGCGAGGCGCTCAGCGTCGCCGCCGAGGGGCTGCGCGCCGCCCGGGACGGCGGCCAGGGCGTCGGGGTGCTCACCGGCGGTCGGTTGACCGTCGAGGACGCCTACGCGTACGCCAAGTTCGCCCGGGTCGCACTGCACACGAACGACATCGACTTCCGGGCCCGTCCGGTCTCCCGCGAGGAGGCCGACTTCCTGGCCAGCACGGTCGCCGGCCGCACCGACGTCACCTACGCCGACGTGGAGAACGCGCCGGCGGTGGTGCTGGTGGGCCTGGAGCCGGAGGAGGAGTGCCCGATCCTCTTCCTGCGGCTGCGCAAGGCGTACCTGAAGAACAAGCTCAAGGTGTACGCGATCGCCCCGTTCGCCACCCGCGGCCTGGAGAAGCTCGGTGCCAAGCTGGCCCGGGTGGTACCGGGCGAGGAGGCCGGGGTGCTCGCCGAGCACGCGACGGTCGCCGAGGCGCTCAGCACCGAGGGCGCGATCCTCTTCGTCGGTGAGCGGCTGGCCACCGTGCCGGGTGGGCTCTCCGCCGCGGCCGAGGTGGCCGAGCGGACCGGGGCCAAGCTGGCCTGGGTGCCACGGCGCGCGGGGGACCGGGGCGCGGTCGACACCGGCTGCCTGCCCAACCTGCTGCCCGGCGGGCGTCTGGTCACCGAGCCGGCCGCCCGCGCCGAGCTGGGCGAGGCCTGGGACCTCCCGGCCGGCGTCATCCCGAGCCAGGCCGGCCGGGACACCGACGCGATTCTCACGGCCGCCGCCGCCGGTCAGCTCGGTGCGCTGCTGGTGGCCGGGGTGGACCCGGCCGACCTGGCCGACCCGCGCCTGGCCGAGCAGGCCCTGGACGCGGTGCCGTTCCTGGTCAGCCTGGAGCTGCGGGCCAGCGCGGTGACCCGCCGGGCGGACGTGGTCCTGCCGGTCGCGCCGGTGGTGGAGAAGGCCGGCAGCTTCCTGGACTGGGAAGGCCGGCTGCGTCCCTTCGACGCGGTGCTGGACACGGCTGCGATGACCGACGGTCGGGTGCTCGACGCGCTCGCCGCCCAACTTGACGTGATCCTGGGCACCGGGGACGTGCTGAGCGTCCGCCGTGAGCTGGGCGGCCTGCCGGCAACCCGGACCCAGCGCCCGGCCACCCCGGCCGTCGCACCGGCTCCGGTGCCGCAGCCGGCGGCCGGCGAGGCGGTCCTGTCGACCTGGCACCAGCTGATCGACCTGGGCAGCCTCACCGACGGTGACGAGCACCTGGGCGGCACCGCCCGCCCGCCGGTGGTCCGGCTGGGCAAGGGCACCGCGGAGGCGCTCGGCGTCGCCGACGGTGACCCGGTGACGGTGGGTACCGACCGGGGGGCGCTCACCCTGCCGGCGGCGATCACCGAGATGCCGGACGGCGTGGTCTGGCTGCCCACCAACTCGCCCGGCGCGACCGTGCGGCGCAGCCTGGGCGCGACCTCCGGCGCGGTGGTGCGAATCTCCGCGCCCGGCACGACCGAGTCGGTCGCCGCCGACGCGGCAGGCCGTCCGGGCCCGCTCCTCAACTCCGCCGGGGGTGTCGCATGAACCCGCTCGCTCAGGCCCCGTCGTTGACCGACTTCGGCCACGATCCGTGGTGGCTGGTCCTCGGCAAGATCGTCTTTGCCTTCGTGGTCGCGCTGCTCGGCACGCTGCTCGGCGTCTGGTTCGAGCGGCGGGTCGTCGGCTTCATGGCGGTGCGGCCGGGCCCGAACCAGCTCGGTCCGTTCGGTCTGCTCCAGACACTCGCCGACGGTCTGAAGATGGCCTTCAAGGAGGACATCCTCCCGAAGTCGGCGGACAAGGTCATCTACTTCTTCGCCCCGGCCATCTCGGTGATCTGCGCGGTCACCGCGCTGTCGGTGATCCCCTTCGGCCCGATGGTGAGCATCTTCGGTCACCAGACGCCGTTGCAGGTCACCGACGTGCCGGTGGCGGTGCTGGTGGTGCTGGCGCTCTCGTCGATGGCGGTGTACGGCATCGTGCTCGCCGGCTGGGCCTCCGGCTCGACCTACCCGCTGCTCGGTGGGCTGCGCTCCACCGCCCAGCTGATCTCGTACGAGGTGGCGCTGGGGCTGTCCATCGTGGCGGTGTTCATGCTCGCCGGCACGATGTCGACTAGCGAGATCGTGGCCGCTCAGGGCAACGGCGTCACGCTGAACCTGTTCGGCTTCGACGTCCCGGGTCCGGGCTGGTACGCGCTGCTGCTCTTCCCGAGCTTCGTCGTCTTCTTCATCTCCATCGTCGGCGAGACCAACCGGCCGCCGTTCGACCTGCCGGAGGCGGAGTCGGAGCTGGTGGCCGGCTTCATGACCGAGTACAGCTCGCTGAAGTTCGCGCTGATCATGCTCAGCGAGTACGTCGCGATGGTGACCATGTCGGCGTTCACGGTCACGCTCTTCCTGGGTGGCTGGCACGCACCGTGGCCGCTCACCCTCTGGTCGGGGGCCAACTCCGGCTGGTGGCCGATGCTCTGGTTCTTCGGCAAGGTCATCCTGCTGGTCTTCGTCTTCGTCTGGCTGCGGGCCACGCTGCCCCGGCTGCGGTACGACCAGCTCATGCGCCTCGGCTGGAAGGTGCTGATCCCGATCAGCCTGGTCTGGGTCGTGGCCCTGGCCTGGCTGCGCACCATCGACGACTGGGAGACCCGCAGCCGGCTGCTGGCCATCGGCATTCCGGCCGGCCTGCTGCTGCTCGCCGCGCTGCTCTGGCCGACCCGCAAGCCGCAGCCGCAGCCGACCCTCGCCGAGCAGGTCGAGAACCGGCCGCCGGGCAGCTTCCCGCTGCCCCCGATGGATCTCCAGGTACCACCGAGCCCGCGCACCCGGCGCATGGTCGCCGAGCGGGAGCCGGCAAACGTTCCCGCCGGCCAGGACTCTGAGGAGGTGTGACGTGGGCGCGATCACCGGAACGTTCAAGGGCTTCGGGGTCACCTTCTCGCACATGTTCAGGAAGGTCGTCACGACCGACTACCCGTTCAAGCCGCCGACGCCGGCCCCCCGTTACCACGGGCGGCACATCCTCAACCGGCACCCGGACGGCCTGGAGAAGTGCATCGGCTGTGAGCTGTGCGCCTGGGCCTGCCCGGCGGACGCGATCTACGTCGAGGGTGGCGACAACACCGACGAGCAGCGGTTCTCGCCGGGTGAGCGGTACGCCAGCGTCTACCAGATCAACTACGCCCGCTGCATCTTCTGCGGGCTCTGCATCGAGGCCTGCCCGACCCGCTCGTTGACGATGAGCAACGAGTACGAGCTGGCCCGGGACAACCGGCAGGACCTGATCTTCACCAAGGAGCAGCTGCTCGCGCCGCTGCTGCCCGGGATGGAGCAGCCGCCGCACCCGATGCGTCTGGGCGACAGCGAGAAGGACTACTACGTCGGCAGCCTGACCAACCCGGGCACCTCGGCGGGGGCCGAGCGCTCGCCGATGGGGCCGGGCCGCTACCAGGTGGACGAGCACCCGGGCGTCACCTTCCCCGGTGCCGAGCAGGCCGCTGCGCGAGCCGCAGCGGAAAAGGGGGAGACGGCATGACCACGTCGACGGTGCTCGCCGCCGCGGGGGCGGTCTCCGGCGGCGAGGCGGTGACCTTCTGGATCCTCGCCCCACTGGCGCTGGCCGGCGGGATCGGCATGGTCGCCGCCCGCAACGCCGTGCACTCGGCGCTCTGGCTGGTGCTGACCATGCTCAGCCTGGGCGTGTTCTACGTGCTCCAGGCGGGACCGTTCATCGGCATGGTGCAGATCATCGTCTACACCGGCGCGATCATGATGCTCTTCCTGTTCGTGCTGATGCTTGTCGGCCGGGACGCCTCGGACTCGTTGATCGAGGTGTTGCGCGGGCAGCGGATCGCCGCGATCGGCCTGGGGATCGGCTTCGCCGCCCTACTCGGCAGCGGGATCTACCGGGCCACCGAGGGCAGCACGCCGGTCGGGCTGGAGCAGGCCAACGCGGCCGGCAACGTGCAGGGCATCGCCCGGCTGCTCTTCACCGACTACATCTTCGCGTTCGAGCTCACCGCGGCGCTCCTGATCACCGCGACCATCGGCGGCATGATCCTGGCGCACGTCGAGCGGCGCAAGGAGGACAAGCGCGACCAGGTCGCCACCATGAAGGCCCGCTTCGCGCCCGGCAACTACCCCGGTCCGAAGCCCGGTCCGGGCGTCTTCGCCACCTCCTCGTCGGTCGCCACCCCGGCCCGCCTGCCGGACGGCCGACTCAGCGACCGGAGTACGCCGGACATCCTGCCGGTCCGCGAGCTGACCGCCGAGGAGACCACGTTGAAGGGCACTGAAAAGTGAGCGACTTCTTCTCGGTCGAGCCGAACTACTACCTGGTTCTCGCGGCGGCGCTGTTCACCATCGGGGCCGCCGGGGTGCTGGTTCGGCGTAACGCGATCGTGCTGTTCATGTGCGTGGAGCTGATGCTCAACGCGGCCAACCTGGCGCTTGTCACGTTCAGCCGGATGAACGGTGACCTGAACGGCCAGATCATGGCGTTCTTCGTGATGGTGGTGGCGGCGGCCGAGGTCGTGGTCGGGCTGGCCATCATCATGGCGATCTTCCGCTCCCGGCGCTCCGCAAGCGTCGACGACGCCAACCTGTTGAAGTACTAGAGGGGCCCACCGGTGGACGAAATCTTGACGTACGCCCAGGCTGCTCCGGCCGAGACGGTCTCGTACGCGACGGCCGACGGCCTGCTGAGCAGCGTCTGGCTGCTGGTGGCGATCCCGCTGGTCAGCGCGGCGGTGCTGCTGCTGCTCGGGCGGCGGGCCGACCGTTGGGGGCACTGGCTCGGGGTGGCCGCCGTCGGTGCCGCGTTCGTGCTCGGGCTGAGCTACTTCCTCGGGCTGCGCGGCCTGGAGAACAAGTCGGTCGAGCTGAGTCTCTGGGACTTCATCGTGGTCGGCGGCCTGCACGTCGACTTCGGTCTGCTCTTCGACCCGCTGGCCGGGGTCTTTGTCCTGCTGATCACCGGCGTGGGCTTCCTGATCCACCTGTACGCGGTCGAGTACATGGCGCACGACCCGGGCCGGCGGCGGTTCTTCGCCTACTTCAACCTCTTCATCGCGGCGATGCTGTTGCTGGTGCTCGGCAACAACTACGTGATGCTCTACTTCGGCTGGGAGGGCGTCGGCCTGGCGTCGTACCTGCTGATCTCCTTCTGGTACACCAAGCCGGCCGCGGCCACCGCCGGTAAGAAGGCGTTCCTGATGAACCGGGTCGGCGACGCCGGCCTGGCGATCGCCATCTTCATCATGTTCGCCACCCTGGGCACCACCCAGTACGCCGAGGTGTTCAACAACGTCGGCGCGCTTACCGGCGGCACCGTGCTGGTGCTCGGCCTGCTGCTGCTGCTCGGCGCGGCCGGCAAGTCCGGTCAGTTCCCGCTCCAGGCGTGGTTGCCGGACGCGATGGAGGGCCCGACCCCGGTGTCGGCGCTCATCCACGCCGCGACGATGGTGACCGCGGGCGTCTACCTGATCGCCCGCTCCAACCCGGTCTTCTCGGCCAACAGCACGCTGCAACTGGTGGTGGTAAGCGTCGGTGCGCTGACCCTGCTGCTCGGCGCGATCATCGGCTGCGCCAAGGACGACATCAAGCGGGTGCTGGCCTGGTCGACGGTGAGCCAGATCGGTTACATGTTCCTCGGTGTCGGGCTCGGCGGCGCGGCGTACGCGCTGGCCATCGTGCACCTGCTGGCGCACGGCTTCTTCAAGGCCAACATGTTCCTCGGCGCCGGCTCGGTCATGCACGGGATGAAGGACCAGGTGGACATCCGCCGGTTCGGCGGCCTGTCGAAGTACATGAAGATCACCTGGTTGACCTTCGGTGCCGGCTGGCTGGCCATCATCGGCATGTTCCCGTTCTCCGGCTACTTCTCCAAGGAGCCGATCATCGCCGCCGCCTTCGAGCGGGACGACTGGACGGCCTGGCTGTTCGGCGGGGCGGCGGTGCTCGGTGCCGGGCTCACCGCCTTCTACATGACCCGGCTCTTCGTGCTCACCTTCCACGGGCCGAAGCGCTGGACCACGGACATCGAGCACCCGCACGAGTCCCCGCCGCTGATGACGATCCCGCTGATCCTGCTCGGCATCGGCTCGCTCGGTGCCGGTTGGCTGCTGGCCACCTCGGTTCCCGACTGGCTGACCGCCACCGGCGGCCTCAGCGCGGCGGAGGCGCACCACGAGGCGGTGCTGCCGCACTGGGCGATCGTGGTGTTGTCGCTGGGCGTCACGGTGCTCGGCGCGGTGCTCGGCTGGTTCCTGTTCCGCAACGGCACGGCGATCACGCCGCAGCCGGCCGGGGTGCTGGTCACCGCGGCCCGCAAGAACCTCTACACCGACACGGTGAACGAGGCGGTCTTCGAGAAGCCGGGCATCTTCCTCACCCGGGCGCTTGTCTACCTGGACAACCGGGGCATCGACGGGCTGGTCAACGGCCTGGCCGCCGGGGTCGGCGGTGGCTCGGGTCGGCTGCGGCGACTCCAGACCGGCTTCGTCCGGTCGTACGCCACCTCGATCCTGACCGGCGCGCTGCTGGTGGTGGCCGCGTTCCTGGCGGTACAGGCGGGGTGGTTGGCGTGATCGCCCTTCCGGGGTCGGGAAACCGCGCGGCTTTCCCGACACTCTCCCAGGCGGCCGTCGCCGGCGGACCGCGCATCGACGACGGAGGTAAGGCCGCATAATGTCCGACTTCCCGTTCCTCTCGGTGCTCACCGCGGCGCCGCTGGTCGGCGCAGTGGTGGTCGCCCTCCTGCCGCGCAGTCGGCCGACGCTGGCCAAGCAGGTCGCGCTCGGCTGGTCGCTGCTGGTGCTGGCGCTGTCGGTGGCCATGTGGGTCACCTGGCAGGTGGACGGCCAGCGCTTCCAGTTCCGCGAGTCGTACCCGTGGATCCCCAACTGGGGCGTCAACTTCACCTTCGCCGCCGACGGCATCGCGCTGGTCATGCTGATGCTGATCGCGGTGCTGGTGCCGCTGGTGATCCTGGCGTCCTGGCACGACGCCGAGTCCTCGAAGCGGTCGGTGCCGGCCTACTTCGCGCTGCTGCTCGTCCTCGAATGCACGATGCTCGGCGTCTTCGCCGCCGCCGACGTCTTCCTGTTCTACGTGTTCTTCGAGGTCATGCTGGTGCCGATGTACTTCCTCATCGGCAGCTACGGCGGCCACCAGCGGCAGTACGCGGCGGTGAAGTTCTTCCTCTACTCCCTGGTCGGCGGCCTGTTCATGCTGGCTGCGGTGATCGGCCTCTGGGTGGTCGGCGGAAAGACCTTCGACTGGGTGGCGCTGTCCCAGGTGGACATCTCCACCGGTGCGGAGCGCTGGCTGTTCCTCGGCTTCTTCGTCGCCTTCGCCATCAAGGCGCCGTTCTTCCCGTTCCACACCTGGCTGCCGGACGCCGGTGGCGCGGCCCCGGCCGGTGCCGCCGCGCTGCTGGTCGGCGTGCTGGACAAGGTCGGTACGTTCGGCATCCTGCGCTACTGCCTGCCGCTCTTCCCGGACGCGGCCCAGTGGTTCGCGCCGTGGGCGCTGGCCCTCGCGGTGATCGGCATCATCTACGCCGCACTGTTGGCCGTCGGGCAGAACGACCTCAAGCGGCTCGTGTCGTACACGTCGATCGCCCACTTCGGCTTCATCGGCGTGGGCATCTTCGCCTTCACCACCCAGGCCGGCACCGGCGCGGTGCTCTACATGGTCAACCACGGCCTGGCCACCGGGCTGCTCTTCCTGGTGGTGGGCATGCTGATCGCCCGTCGGGGCTCGGCGCTGGTGAGCGACTTCGGCGGCGCCGGCAAGCTGGTTCCGGTGCTGGCCGGGGTGCTCTTCTTCGCCGGTCTCGCCTCGCTGGCGCTGCCCGGTACCGCGCCGTTCGTCTCCGAGTTCCTGGTGCTGATCGGCACCTTCACGGTGAACAAGCCGGTCGCGGTGATCGCCACGCTCGGCATCATCCTGGCCGCGGCGTACGTGCTGTGGATGGTGCAGCGCACCACGCAGGGCACCCTGAACCCGGCGCTTACCGAGATCGAGGGCATGAAGCGTGACCTCAATCTGCGGGAGAAGGTCGTGGTCGCCCCGCTGATCGCGCTGATCGTGCTGCTCGGCTTCTACCCGAAGCCGGTGACGGACGTGATCAACCCCGCCATCCAGGCGACCATGGAGGACGTCGGCCGCACCGACCCGGCCCCGTCGGTAGACAGCGTCCAGGAGGCAAGCCGGTGAGTGCGAGGAGTGAGCTTGCGAGCCCCGCAGTCGCGAGACGGAAGGTTGGCTCGGTGAGCGCGAGGAGTGAGCTTGCGAGCCCCGCAGTCGCGAACGAAAGGTTGGCACAGTGACCGAGTTCGAACTGCCACCGATCGACTACGTGGCACTCGCACCAATTCTGATCATGATGGGCGCGGCGGTGCTCGGGGTGCTGGTCGAGGCGTTCGTGCCCCGGCGGCTGCGGCACCCGATCCAGCTGCCGCTGGCGCTGTTGGCGGTGCTCGCCGCGCTCACCATGGTGGTGTTCAACGCCGACAAGCGCGTGATCACCATCGGGGTGATCGCCATCGACGGTCCCACGCTGTTCCTCCAGGGCGCGATCCTGGTCCTCTCGGCGCTGGCCCTGCTGCTGGTCGGTGAGCGGGCGATCGAGCGGGGTGGCGCGTTCGTCGCCCAGGCGGCGATCACCGCCGACTCGCCGGACGACCGGCGGCAGGCCGCGCAGGCCAGCGGGGCGGGCGAGGTCTACCCGCTGCTCACCTTCGCCGTCGGCGGCATGCTGATCTTCGTATCGGCGAACGACCTGCTGACCATGTTCATCGCACTTGAGGTCTTCTCGCTGCCGCTCTACCTGCTCTGCGCGCTGGCCCGTCGCCGGCGGCTGCTGAGCCAGGAAGCGGCGATGAAGTACTTCCTGCTCGGCGCGTACGCCTCGGCCTTCTTCCTGTTCGGGCTGGCGCTGCTCTACGGCTTCACCGCTGGCCTGGGCGACCGCCAGGCGGGTGTCGACTTCGCCACCATCCACGCGGCGGTGGCCAACTCGACGCAGAGCCCGGTGCTGCTCTTCGCCGGCATGGCGCTTGTCGCGATCGGTCTGCTGTTCAAGGCGGCTGCCGCGCCGTTCCACGTCTGGACGCCGGACGTCTACCAGGGTGCGCCGACGCCGATCACCGGTTTCATGGCGGCCTGCACCAAGGTCGCCGCGTTCGGTGCCCTGCTGCGGGTGTTCCACGTCGCCTTCGAGGGCGCACGCTGGGACTTCACCCCGGTGATCGGTGCGGTGGCGGTGCTCACCATGCTTGTCGGCTCGGTGCTCGCGGTCACCCAGACCGACATCAAGCGGCTGCTGGCGTACTCCTCCATCGCGAACGCCGGGTACCTGCTGGTCGGGGTGCTCGCGCCGGGCCGGGAGGGGCTCTCCGGCACGATGTTCTACCTGGTCGCGTACGGCTTCACCGTGCTGGCCGCGTTCGCCGTGGTGACCCTGGTACGCGACGCCGACGGGGAGGCCACCCACCTGTCCCGTTGGGCTGGGCTCGGCCGGCGCTCGCCGCTCTACGCCTCGGTCTTCACCTTCATCCTGCTCGCCTTCGCTGGCATCCCGCTCACCAGCGGCTTCATCAGCAAGTTCGCGGTGTTCGCGCCGGCCCTGGACGGTGGGCACGCCTGGCTGGTGATCGTCGGTGTGCTGACCAGCATGGTGCTTGCCTTCCCGTACCTGCGGGTCGTGGTGATGATGTGGCTCTCCGAGCCGGGTGAGACGACTCCGACCGTCACCGTTCCCGGCGGGCTGACCTCGGCGGCGTTGGTGATCGGGGTGATCGCTACCCTGGTGCTCGGCGTGGTGCCGGGGCCGCTGCTTGAGCTGGCCAGCGGCGCTGCTGACTTCGTCCGGTAGCCGTTCAGGACTGATTTCAGCGAGGGCCGGTCCACGCCTGTGGGCTGGCCCTCGCCGCGTATCCCCGGTCCGGTGCAGGTAGAGCCCGTGTGGCATGGTGGAGACGTGGTGATTCGGGGTGACGAGCGTTCAGGTGCCACCGGTTCCGGCGGTCGCCGGGACAGGCTCGGCGCGGGTCAGTTCGGCGCGCTCGGCCTGCATCTCGCCGACGCCCGCAGCGAGGAGTCCGTGCTGGGGCTGCTGGAGGCCGTGGAGGCGGAGCTGCGGGAGACCGTGGCCAGTGCCGACCCGTTCGTGACCGAGGCGGCCCGTCACCTGGTGGAGGCCGGCGGCAAGCGGTTCCGGCCGCTGCTGGTGGCGCTGGGCGCCCAGTTCGGCGATCCGGTCCGCGCGCAGGTCGTCTCGGCCGCCGTGGTGGTGGAGCTGACCCACCTCGCCACGCTCTACCACGACGACGTGATGGACGAGGCGTCGGTGCGCCGGGGCGCGCCGAGCGCAAACTCCCGCTGGACCAACTCGGTCGCCATCCTGGTCGGTGACTACCTCTTCGCCCGCGCCGCAGACGTCGCCGCCGAGCTGGGCCCCGAGGCGGTACGCCTCCAGGCGCGTACCTTCGCCCGGCTGGTGCACGGTCAGATCGCCGAGACCGTCGGTCCGCGCGACGACGACCCGGTGGCGCACTACCTGCGGGTGATCGCGGAGAAGACCGGTTCGCTTATCGCCACCAGCGCACACTTCGGCGGTCTGTTCAGCGGGGCCGCGCCGGAGCACGTGGCGGCGCTTGCCGGCTACGGCGAGACCATCGGGGTGGCGTTCCAGCTCTCCGACGACCTGCTCGACATCGCCAGTGAGTCGGCGGAGTCCGGCAAGACCCCCGGCACCGATCTGCGCGAGGGGGTGCCGACTCTTCCGGTGCTCTACGCCCTCGGATCGGACGACGCGGACGCCGCGTCCGTGCGGCTGCGGGAGATCCTGGCCACCGGCCCGCTTACCGACGACGCCCTGCACGCCGAGGCGCTCGGCCTGCTCCGGGAGAGCCCGGCGCTCAAGCGGGCCCGCGAAACCGTGCGCAGCTACGCCGAGGACGCCCGCGCCCAACTCGCCCCCCTGCCGGACACTCCGGCCCGGCGTGCGCTCGAATCCCTCTGCAACCACATCGCCGACCGCACCAACTGATCCCCACCGCAGACCGGCGTTGATCGAGAGCGTCCGGTCGCCGGGCGCCGCGCTGCTCGACGCGAACTTCTTGATCAGCCCCGGGTGGGGGCGGGCAGAAGGCGGGTGGCGGTGAGCATCAGGGCAGCGGCCAGGAGCATGGCCCCGGCCGCCGTGAGCCACATGGCGGAATAGCCGGTGGTGGCGGCCAGCGGGCCCAGGGTGAGTGGGCCGAGGCAGCCGCCCGCGTACACCCCGGTCTGGGTGATCGAGGTGGCAGCGGCCGGGGCCTGCGGATGCAGCCGGACCACGGCGAAGTTCATCAGCCCCGGCCAGGACCAGCCCAGACCGAAGCCGAGCAGTACGCCCACCACAAGTGCCCCGGGGCCGGCAAGCGCGAGCAGGCCCAGGCCCACGGCACCGACGACAAGCATGCCGGCGATCACCGACACCTGCCCACCGGAGCGACGGTCGGCCAGCCAGCCGACGCCGACCCGGGCGGCGACGCAGACCGCGCTGCCGAGGGTCAGGGTGAGCCCGGCCAGCGCCGGTCCGAGACCCCGGTCGACCGAGGCGTCCACCACGAAGGTGCCGAGTGCGTTCGCCGCTCCTGCGGCGAGCGTCGCGGCCACCCCGAGGACGACCAGGCCCGGCGTGGCCCGGCCGGCCCGGCGGTCCGGCCGCCGGTGCGGCGTACGTCCCTGCGCGGGCACTGCGGGCAGGGTGGCCAGCGCGGCGACGGCGGCGGCCACGAACGCCCACCGCCAGCCCACGGTGAGCGCGAGGCCGGGCACGGCCGCACCGGCCAGCAGGGTGGCGGCCGGGACGGCGGCCTGCTTGACGCCGAACGACAGACCCTGCCGCCGCGCCGGGACCTGGCGAGCCAGCAGCGCATTGCTTGCGAGTTGACCGAGCGCGTTGGCGGTGCCGGCCACTGCCAGTAGGCCGACAAGCACCGGGTAGGACCGGGCGAGGGCGGCCACGGCGAGCAGGGAGCCGGCCGCCACCAGGATGCCGGCGCGGGCCACCACGTCGCCACCCCAGCGCTCGACAAGCGCGCCGGAGGGTACCGAGGCGAGCGCGCCGACGCCGAAGTAGACCGCCACGACGACGCCGAGCCCGGCGGGGGAGAAGCCCAGTTCCTCGCGCATCTGGACGGCGAGCCCACCGACCAGGAAGACCGGCAGTACGCAGACGATGGTGACGGCGACGGCGACGCCGCTGGCGCGTACGGGGTGGGTGACGGGCGGTTCGGTGCGGATCGGGGCGGTGCGGGTCATGGTGAGGCCAACCTATGCCAGTCGCCGCTGGGCAACGGAAAGTGCGGCCGAAATCACCTCGCGTATGTGATGATCTTGGATGCTCCACCCGATCAGGCATTTCGCGATGGAGCACTTTTTCATATGGTGTAAGTCCCCGGTGGCGGAGGTGGTTGTGCGTGACCCCCTGGCGGAACCTTCGGACCTGATCCGGAGCGTCTCCCGCGCACTGCGAGTGCTCGAGTCGGTCGGTCGTGCCCCGCGCGGGCTGACCGTGAAGCAGATCGCCCGACGATGCGAGCTGACCGTGGCGACCACCTACCACCTCGTCCGCACCCTCGCGTACGAGGGCTACGTGATCCGCCGGGAGGACGGCACGTACATCGTGGGGCTGGAGGTCGCCGACCGCTACCGCGAGTTGGTCGCCGCGTTCCGCGGTTCGCCTGCGGTCGGGGAGAACCTGCGCCGGACCGCCCTGGAGACCGGTTGGAGTCACTACCTCGGCCGGTTCGTGGGCGGCCAGGTGGCGATCACCGCAGTGGCGGAGGGAAATCGCTCGCCGCACCTGGAGGAGCTCATCCCGGGCTTCGACGAGGGGGCGCACGCGACCGCGCTGGGCAAGGCGCTGCTCGCCACGCTCACCGCCGAGCAACGTCACCGCTACCTGCGTGAGTACGGCATGCGCCCGTTCACCAGCGCCACGCTCACCACTCCCGAGGCGTTCGAAGCCGATCTGGCCGCCGGGGAACGGCGCGGCATGCAGTTGGAGATGGGCCAGTACCGGCAGGGGGTGGCCTGTGCGGCGGTGCTGATCAGCCCGGACAAGGACATGGAGCGGCGCACGGTGCTGGCCTGCGCGCTGCCGGCCAGCGAGATGATGACCTCCGCCCGCGTGGTCCGGACGAAGCTGCTCGCTGCCGCCCGCACGCTCGCCGACTGCCTCGCCGCCGAAATCTGAACCCGAGGCTGGCTGCCGGGCCCCGATCCCCGAGGCTGGCTGCCGGGCCCCGATTCTCGACGCTGGGCTGCCCCGCCGGCCGGGTTGACCGCAACGGCCCTCTCCCTGGTGGGGAGAGGGCCGTCGGCCAGCGGCGGACGCCGGGCGGGGTCGTACCCGGTCCGCCGCCGAGCCGCCGGGTCAGCTGCCGATGGGGCCGCCGTCCAGCCGCCAGGTGACCACCACGCCCGGCTTGGCGTAATCGCCGTCGGGCCAGGTGGAGGCCGGGTTCTCGACCGTCGCACCGGTGATCTCGCCGGGGTGCTGCACGGCCACGAAGACCGAACGGTTGTCGCCGGTGATGAACGGCCCGCAGGTCTCCGCGCCGTACGGCACGGTCAGGAACTGCTTCAGGTGGCCCCGCTCGGGCCCCTCCAGTGCGGTGGCGAAGAGACCGTCGTTACTGCCCAGCGCGTTGCCGTCGGTGGAGATCCAGAGGTTGCCGGTGGCGTCGAAGGCCACGTTGTCCGGGCAGGAGATCGGCGAGACCTTGCTCTTGTCGTACCCGGCGAAGTAGGTCGACTCGTCGGCCGGGTCACCGCAGACGATCGGCAGCGACCAGGCGAAGGTCTCGGCGGTGTGGTCGCCCCGTTCCTCGACCAGTTCGAGGAGCTGCCCGTGCCGGTTGCCGGTACGCGGGTTGGCCTCGTCCGGCTTCGGGTTGCTGCCGACCCCCCGGTTGGTGTTGTTCGTCAACGCCACGTACACCTTGCCGGTGAGCAGGTTCGGCTCGACGTCCTCCGGCCGGTCCATCTTGGTCGCGCCGACCTTGTCCCCGGCGAACCGGGTGAAGGTGAGCACCTCGGCCGCGCTCATCCCGGGCACGAACGACCGGTTGCCGCTGACCAGCTTGATCCAGCGACCCCGGCCATTGAACGCACCGTCGCGTGGCAGCCGACCGGAACCGTCGATCTCGTCGGCGCTTGTCTGCTCCAGCTTGGCGACGTAGAGCGTGCCGGATTCGAGCAGGGTCAGGTTGTGCCGGCGGGCGACCGGGGAGTTGCCAGGCATGAACTTCTTGTCGGAGACGAACTTGTAGAGGTAGTCGAAGCGCTCGTCGTCGCCCAGGTACGCGACCACGTGCCCGCTGCGGGCCACGATGACGTTCGCGCCCTCGTGCTTGAACCGGCCCAGCGCGGTGTGCTTGCGCGGGCGGCTCTGCGGGGCGTGCGGATCGATTTCCACGATCCAGCCGTGCCGGTTCGCCTCGTTCGGGTGCTTCGCCAGGTCGAAGCGGTCGGCGGCGCGGTCCCACCGGCGGCTGCCGCTGGGGTAGCGGACGGTGGTGTTGATGCCGTAGCGGGCCAGCCGGGCCTTCTCCGCCTCGGGCACGGCGTCGCCGCCGACGAAGTACTGGTTGAAGTTCTCCTCGCCGGAGAGCACGGTGCCCCACGGCGTGACCCCACCGGCGCAGTTGTTGAGCGTGCCGATGACGGTACGGCCCTTCGGGTCGGCGGCCGTCTTCACGAAGGCCGAGCCGGCCGCCGGACCGGTCAGCTCGAACGGGCTGCTCAGCGCGTCGACCCGGCGGTTGTACGGGCGGCGGCCCGAGGTGACCGGCCGCCACTGACCGGTGTCGGCCACCCGCTCGATCTCCACCACGGACATGCCGTGCGCGGCCATCGCCACCCGCACCTGCTCGACGGTGAGCGCCTCCTGGCTGGTGAAGCCGGGGAACATCAGGTCCTCGTTCGTGTACTCGTGGTTGACCACGAGCAACGCCCGCTTGCCGCCCTTGTCCAGTGGCAGCACGCCGACGAAGTCGTTGTTGTAGCCGAACTGCTTGGCCTGCGCCGCCGCGGTCTGCCGGCGCAGGTCGAACCGTGGCGCGCCGGGCACCACCGGGTCGCCCCAGCGGATCACCACGGCGTGGTCGTACCCGTTCGGCACCACGAGGCTGTCCAGAGTGTTCGGCGGGATGGGCTTGAAGGTCAGCGCGCCGCTGCCGATGCCCTTTCCGCCGCTGCCGTTGCCGGCACCGGCCGGCGGGGTCGGCGAGTTCGGTGCCGCGACGGCGGCACCCGCACCGGCCGCCGCGCCGGCCGCACCGCCGAGACCGAGCACCAGGGCGCCGACCGCACCGGCGCGGACCACACCCCGGCGGGAGACCTCGGCGTTCACCAGGTCACCGAGGTACGCGTTGTCGGAGGTGTTGGGGACCGGATGGTCACAGGCGTTGCCGCAGCGGTATAGGCAGGTCATGGCGTCGCGGCTGCCGTGGCGCGGGGTGGCCAGCAACGGCAGCAGTCGGGGACGGTCGCTCATCGGCGGAGCCTCCTGGGGTTGGGCGCGCCGGCGCAGCTCACCGGCGGGTACCCGCCGGACGCTAGGAGGGCGTGGTGAGCGCGGGTCAGCCTCGACCTGAACCGGCGATGAACTCCGCGCTGGGAATCCCATCTTGAGCTGGGGCTGAACCGATCGGCGTGACCGCACGTATCTCCGGTCGTAACGCCGCGCCCGCTCGTGACGAGAGCGAGGAGAGGACCATCAGCGACCACGACGCCCACCTGCTGCGCGCCCTGCACGACGAGCATGGCGAGGCGCTGTACACGCACGCCCTGCGGCTGGTCAACGGCGACCGGCAGCGGGCCGAGGACCTCGTCCAGGAGACGCTGCTGCGGGCCTGGCGACATCCGGAGTCGCTCGACCCGCGTCGTGGCTCGGTGCGCGCCTGGCTCTTCACCACCGCCCGTAACCTGGCCATCGACGCCTGGCGCCGGCGCTCGACCCGGGTCGGCGAGGTCTACACCGACGAACTGCCCGAGCCGCCGGAGGTGGTCGACGAGACCGAACGCGCCGTCGAGGCGTGGACCGTGGCGGAGGCGCTGAACCGACTCAGCCCGTCCCATCGGGATGTCCTGGTCGAGTGCTTCTACCAGGGGCGATCGGTGGCCGAGGCGGCTTCCCGGCTCGGCGTGCCACCGGGCACGGTGAAGTCCCGGACGCACTACGCCCTGCGCTCACTACGGTTGGTGCTGGCCGAGATGGGGGTGACCGGATGAGCCGCTGCGACTTCGCGTACGACGATGGGGCGTACGTGCTGGGCGCCCTGTCGCCGGCCGACCGGGCGGCCTACGAACGGCATCTGGTCGACTGCCCGGCCTGCCAGCAGTCGGTTTCCGAGATCGCGGTGCTGCCCGGCCTGCTCGGCCGGCTGGATCCGGCGAGCCTGGAGCAGTTCCTTCCGCCGCCGGAGAACCCCCGGGTGCCCGAACTGCTCAGCGCCGCCCGGGAGCGCCGACGCCGCGAGCGGCAGGCCAACCGCCTGCGGTACGCGGTCACCGGCCTGGCGGCGGCCGCGTTCGCCCTGATCGTCGGCTTCGGCGTGGCGACGGTGCTGCCCGGCGAACAGCCAGCTCCCCCGCCGTCGGTGGCCCAACCACGGATGGTGGAGATGGCGCCGGTGGCCGGTACGGTGCCGGTGCACGCCGAGGTCGGCTTCCGGGGCACCGACTGGGGCACCGAGGTCACCATGCACTGCGGGTACGACGAGCGGGCCGGCTACGGCAAGGCGCACGCCTTCCGACTGGTGGCGCACGCCGCGGACGGCAGGACGGAGCAGATCGGCTCGTGGCGGGCCGCTCCCGGTGACGACCTGCGGATCACCGGGGCGACCCAGTTCACCAACGCCGAGCTGGTGCGCCTGGAACTGATCCGCGCCGACGGCACCCCCGTCCTCGCCTACGACGTGCCCTGAGCTGCGGTTCCGGTCCGGCCGCAGCGCGCACCTCGGCCGTCGCTTTCGTCGAGCCCGACTGGGGCCGCCCGATCAGCGCGGGCTGGGCAGCGCGTCCGGAGAGGTGACCACGGTGGCGGCCAGGTGGGCGCGCTGGCTGCGCCGGGTACGCCGGGCCTGCCGCATGGCGTCGGTGGTGAAGACGATCAGAGCCATCCAGACCAGGGCGAAACCGGCCAGGCGGGTCGGTGGCATCGGCTCGTGGAAGATCAACACTCCGCAGCCGAGCTGGAGGATCGGTGCGACGTACTGGAGCATGCCCAGGGCACTCAGCGGCAGCCGGTTGGCGGCACCGGCAAAGAGCAGCAGCGGGATGGCGGTCAACGCGCCGGCCAGCACCAGCAGCGCGGTGTGCCCGGCGGACACGCTTCCGAAGGCCGCCGCGCCGGTGGTCGAGAGCCAGCCCAGGTACGCCAGCGCGGGCAGGGCCAGTACGGCCGACTCGACGAACAGGCCCTCTGCGGCGGGCAACCCGAGCTGCTTCTTCACCAGGCTGTAGCCACCGAAGCTGAACGCCAGGGTCAGCGCGAGGTACGGCAGCCGGCCGTAGTCGATGGTCAGCACGGCCACCGCAAGTGCGCCGATGCCCAGCGCGACCCACTGCGCCGCACGCAGTCGCTCGCGTAGCACCAGCACCCCGAGCAGGACCACCACCAGTGGATTGATGAAGTACCCGAGGGCGGTCTCCACCACCCGGTCGGAGTTGACGCCGTGGATGTAGGTGAACCAGTTGATTCCGATCAGGGCGGCGGCGGTGCCGATCCCGGCCAGCGCCCGCGGCCGGCGCCCCAGCGCCCGCAGGAAACCGATGTTGCGCATCGCCCCGAGCAGCAGCGCCACGAACACCACGGACCAGACCACCCGGTGCGCCAGGATCTCCAGCGGACCGGCCGGGCGCAGCAGCTTGAAGTAGAGCGGGAAGAACCCCCACAGCAGGTACGCAGCGAGGCCGTAGAGGTATCCGAGGCGGAGCGGTGTCACGGCTCCACGGTAAGGGGCCTGTCCGCCGGCCGATCCTTGCCGGTGAGCTGACTCACGGCCGGAATGCGCCGGTCAAGCTCCATCCAGTGCTCGGGTCGTACCGGCCCGAAGCCGATCTTCTCGTACACCCCGTGCGCGTCGACGGTGGCCAGCAGCAGCCGGCGTACGCCCAACTCGGCCAGATGGTCGCGGACCGCGCCGGCCAGCCAGGTGCCCAGCCCGCGACCGCGCTCGGCCCGGTCGACGTAGACGTCGCAGAGGTAGCCGAAGGTGACGCCGTCGGTGATCATCCGGGCGACGGCGACCTGCCGTCCGTCGCCGGGGCGGTAGACGCCGAAGCCGATCGAGCCGGCGAACGAGCGCACCACCGTCTCGCGGTCCCGCCCTGCGGCCCAGTACGAGTCGGTGGCCAGCCAGGTGTGCACCAGGTCCAGGTCGAGCAGCTCCGGGTCGGTGCTGATCGTGTACCCGTCGTCGCGCCGCGCAGTGAACACGCCGCTGACCCTAACCCCTCCCACCCACCCCCACCCTCACCCCCGCGCCCGCCCCCGCGCCCCACCCACCCCACCCACCCCCACCCCCGCGATCATGCACTTTTGGTCGTCGATATATACCTTTTGACAGCTTTTGCCGCGACGAAAAGTGCAAGATCGACGGGGTGAGGGGGTGGGGGTGGGGGGTCAGTCGCGGTCGAGGATGGCGCCGAGGATCCAGGTGACGATGCCGACGAAGAGCGCGCCCAGCACGGCGGCCGGCCAGAAGCCGTCCACGTCGAACGGCAGCCCCACCTGGTCGGCGATCCAGCCGGTGAGCAGGAAGAGCAGGCCGTTGACCACAAGCGCGATCAGGCCCAGGGTGAGCAGGTAGAAACCGCAGCCGACGGTCTTGATGATCGGCTGGAGCACTCCGTTGACCACGCCGAAGATGATCGCGACGAGGACCAGCGTCAGCACCGTCTCGCTTACCGACTCGGTATCCAGCGAGATGCCGGGAATGACAAGTGTGGCCAGCCAGAAGGCGACCGCCGTGGCACCGATCCGGATCAATAGACCTTTCATGAAACCCATGGCGGGCATGGTGCCATGGCCGACCGGCGGGCGGAACCCGCGAGATAAACGAGGTCAGGCCCGGGACGGGCGGCCGACCAACTGGGCCTCGATGGGCGTGCCGGCGAGCACCGCCCAGCGCAGGGCGCGCCGATTCACCACGGCCACCATGTCGTGCCGGATTCGGGTCAGCCACTGCGCGGACTCGCCGAGGCCCAGCGCGGCACCGGCGACGGCCGCCTCCGCCTGACTCAACGGCTGGAGTACCGCCAGGTCGGCCCGGCCCAGCGCGTCCGCGTCGGTCGGGGTGAGCTCGTCGCGTACCAGCAACGTGGTCTGCCACGCCACGCCCGGTCGCGGGCCGCTGGGTGGCGGCGCGTCCAGCACCACGAGCACCGGAGCCAGCGGCGTCGCCGGCTCACCCGGCACCGGCCGACCCGGCGGGACCAGCGGGATCGCCGTGCCCGGCAGACTCACCGCACGCACGAACGGTTCCCAGGCGCGCGGCCGGATGGTCTGCACGACCACCCGGGCGCCGAGTGCCAACGCGCGCATGGCGAGCAGCTGAGCGGCGGGTAGCCCGCCGACGAGCATCACCCGCGTGCCGGTCGGCCGGAACAGCCGGAGGGTCACCGCGTCGCCGTGTCGGTTGGCACCCACCATGAGCCCGGCCGAGCCGTACGGCAGCATCAGCTCGGCCGGGCCGGCGATCGGACTCGCCCCGGGCGCGGCCAGCGGCAGGGTGGCCGCGAGACCGGCCAACTGGGCGCCGTCGAGTCGCTCCACCGCACCGCCGCCGGCCGCGACCACGCGGCGCAACGCCTGAGCGGCAGCGGACAGCTCCGCGGCGGTGACCGCGCTGAGGCGTACGGCCAGCCCGGTCGCCGCCGACCGACCGGCCTCGGCGTGCAGCGACACAGTGGTCACGGTTGCCGGCAAGGTCAGCAACTGGGGCACCAGCCGGGGTGCGGCTTCCGCCGCCGGCCACCTGAGCAGCCGGAAGGTGCTCTGCAACAGCCCGCCGGATCGGACGGCCTGCCAGGATTCGCGCACTTCCCGCCCGTCGTGGTGGGCCAGCTCGGCGAGGATCCGCAGCGCCGGCTCCCCGCCCAGGGGCCGGACGGCCACCGGCGCCAGCCGCCGGACGAGCCGGCGCACCGTGCCGGTGAGGACCTGTCGCAGCGCCTCGTCCGGCCAGCCCTCCGCCCGGGACACGCGTACGGCCAGCACCGCCTGTTCCCAGCCGGCCAGGCGCCCGTCGGTGAGCTGCCGGTACGAGGTGGCCGCCGGGCCACCGCCGAGACCGACCGCCGGGGCCGCCGCACCGGCCAGCACCAACTGGATTCGTACCACCGGCACCGGCTCGGTGCTCGCCGGCAACAGGGATGCCGGGGCCGGTAGCTGTTTCGCGCCGTCGCCGAGCAGGTCGGCCGGGTCGCCGATCTCCAGCAGGGCGACCAGGCCATCCGGGTCGTCCAACAGCACCGCCGGGGTCCCGGCCAACTCGACCGGACGCAGCGTGCTGCCCGGGTGCACCAGATCGAGCAGCGCCGTCCCGCCGGCAGCCGCAGCGATCGCGCGACGACGGGCCAGGTAACCCAGGCCGATGCCGAGCCACTCGTAGAGCCAGCGCTGCCGAACCCGGTACCAGGCCAGGACGAGCAGCGCCGCCGCCAACAGCACCGCCGCCACCATCGGCAGCGCACCCCGGCCGAGTGCGGCGACGAGCACGGCCACCGCCACCTGGGCGGTCGCGACCTGCCCGGCCCTCGGCCGACGGGTCGGCCACCGATCGTCCGGCCGCCACTGGGTTGCCCGGATGCGACGCTGCGGCACCGGGGGCGAGTCGTGCGGTGGCGTGGCCGGGGCGGGTGCCGGGCGGGTCGCAGTGTCGGTCGTCGTCACCGCTCCTCCTCGCCCCGATCACCCGCCGCGACTGTGCTGCCGCACATGGTAGCGGTCGGATCCGGGGGTGCGTTGTCCACAGGGGAACACGGAGGGGTAGCAGAAACGCGATTGCGCCGCTACCGTCAGCGACGAGTTTCTCGTTGGCCCGTCCCCACGTCGCGCGCTTGTCCTCCGGCGTCGTGGGTGGTGCATCCCCCACCGCAGGGCCAGCCACGACCGAGGAGACGAGGTGACGTCGGGGTGTCCCAGACCCAGGCAGAAGCTGCGGTGATGCAGCAGACCGCGGTGAAGTTCGAGCAGACGGACCAGTCGTTGCAGTCGATGCTCAGCGGATTGTTGGCCCAGCTGGAGGTCCTCCAGCAGGCCTGGCGCGGAGCGGGCGGCCGATCGTTCGAGCAGGTCAAACAGCAGTGGGCACAGGACCAGACCAGCCTTCAGCAGGCGCTGCGGGAGACCGCTGGCGCGATCCGGACCGCTGGCGCCCACTACGACGCGTCCGACAGCGAGGCGGCCACCCGGGTGTCCGCCACCAACCGCGGCGGCATCCAGCTGCCGCTCTAGACCACGATTGAGGGGGAGACCTCCGATGGAGCACGGTGTGCTGGTCGTCAACTTCGCCGCGTTGCAGCAGGCCAGCGCGGACATTCAGCGGGCGTTGAACACGCTCGACTCGCAGCTTGGCCAGTTGGAACGGGATGCCGCTCCGCTGGTGGCCTCCTGGTCCGGCGAGGCGCAGCAGGCGTACGAGCAGCGGCAGGCCCGTTGGCGTAACGCCTCGCAGGATCTCCAGGTGATGTTGCGCGACATCAAGCTGGCGGTGGACGAGTCCGCAGCCGACTACCTCGACACCGAGAAGAAGAACGTCGGCCTGTTCCAGTGAGCTGACGCCGGCCGCCCCCGGCCGGCGTCAGTCCACCGCCCCATCGAGCCGGTCACCCTGGTCGGTCTGCGCGGTGCCGGTCTGCTCAGCGTGGGTCGGCGGGGCGCCAGCGGCGGCGGGCACCGGCGGGCACCACCACGGCCGCCAGCGCGATACCGGCCGCCACCAGCACACCGGCGACGGCCAGCCAGACCGCGCGCTGCCGGGCGTCGACCCGCCGGGCCTGCTGCGCGAGCAGCGCCGGATCGGCCCGGTCGTCGGCGAGTACGGTCACCGGTCCGGCCGGCTTCGGCACGCCGCTGGCCTCGGTGACCGCCCGGTACGGATTCAGTACGCCCGCGCCGTACCCGCCGTCCGGTGCCGGGTCGGTGGTCGCGACGATCCGGGCGGCCACCTCCGTGGCGGTCAGCTCCGGACGGTACTGACGCAGCAGTGCCGCGGTCGCGGCGACGAAGGGCGCGGCGTAGCTGGTTCCCTCGGCCTGGTGGTGGCCCCGCCCCGGAGCCGCGATCAGCACGTCGGTGCCGGGGGCGACCAGGTCGAGATAGGAGCCGGCCTGGGAGAAGGCCGCCCGCATCCCGTCCGCGCCCACCGCACCGACCCCGAGCACCCCGTCGTACGCGGCCGGATAGGGGCGCGGATCCCCGTTGCCGTGCAGGTTGCCGGCGGCGGCGACCACCACCACGTCCCGCGCGACCGCGTCGGCGACCGCCGCCCGTACCGCGGGATGATCGGCGTACAGCACGACGGAAAGGTTGAGCACGTCGGCGCCGTTCTCCACCGCCCAGCGGATCGCCTGGGCGAGGTCGTCCGGGCCGACCGTACGCCCCGAACCCCGGCCGTCCACGACCTGTTGCTCACTGACGCGCACCGGCAGGATCCGGGCATCCGGGGCCAGTCCACGGAAGGCGATGCCGTCGCGCGGTACGGCGGCGATGATGCTCGCCACCCCGGTGCCGTGGCCGACACAGTCCAGGGTCCCGTCGCCGCCCGGGTCGAGCAGGTCGGTGCCGGTCAACACGCGCCCGGCGAGCTGTGGGTGCCGCCGGTCCACGCCAGAGTCGACCACCGCCACGGTCACTCCCGCTCCGGTCGCCAGGGGGGCCAGCCGCTCCGGGGCGTACCGCTGCTGGGGCCATGGGACGGCGGCGACCGGCCGGACCGGGGCGGGTGGTGACGACGCGCAGTGCGGGCTGCTCTGCATACCGGCCAGCTGGATCGACCCGCTGAGCTGAATCGGCCCGCTGGTTGTCGGGCCGGCGAGTAGGGCGGCGGCCAGACCCACGAGAAGCAGGCGAGCGCTGCACCGGGACATCGACCACCTCCGTATCGTGGCGACACCGGAACGGAATGTTATCTCCTCCCGGTTCACCTGGCGTGCCGCAGCCGGGGTGACATCGTGATCTTGAAGTCACCTTGTAGGTTGTAACCGATACCTATGGCCTGTGCCCGGGAGGAGGGGTGGCCGTGACCGACTGGGAGCCGGCCACCGAGGCCGAGGCGGCAATGCGGGACGCGCTGCGCAGCAACGACCAGCAGCTTTACTTCCGCATCCTGTCCCGCGTCGAGTTGCTGTTGCCGATCTCGACCCAGGCGACGGCCGGTCACGCACCGGCGGGTTGGGGCACCTGGACCACCGGTGGTCGCACCCACGTACTGGCCTTCACCTCCATCGAGGCGATCCGGGCCTGCCTCGGTGAGCACGCCGTGCCCAACCGTCGCATCGGCTACCCGGAGTTGGCGACGAACTGGCCGAATCACGAATGGTGGTTGGCGGTAAATCCCGGCCTGCCGATCGAGGGCTACCTACCTGCCTGGTACGTCTCCCAACTGTCCCGTGGCGACGTCCGGCTGCCCGGCCGGACGGTGGGTGCCCGAGCCCGGCTGGAACGCGTCGAGGCGCTGAACCGCTCGCGTGAGGCCGGTCCGGCGGCCAGCGTCGCCCCGGCCACCCCCACCCCGGCCGCCCCGACCCCGCCGCCGGCCCGACGACCGGCCGACGTCGGCCCGAGTCCCGCCCCGCCGCCGGTGGTCCCTGCGGCCTTTCACCTGCCCGAGGTGCCGGTAACGCCGAGCACGCTCGGCGTTCCCCACCGGGGGCGCCCCGCCGGCTCGGCACCGGAGCACCCGGACGGCAACCGGATCGCGCCGGATGGTCCGCGACCGACTGGCGGCAGCCGACCGGCTGCGTTCGGTGGCGAACGGCCGGAGGCCG
This sequence comes from Micromonospora sp. FIMYZ51, assembly GCF_038246755.1. NCBI lineage: Bacteria > Bacillati > Actinomycetota > Actinomycetes > Micromonosporales > Micromonosporaceae > Micromonospora > Micromonospora sp. FIMYZ51. Next base: position 397,135 of record NZ_CP134706.1, read on the forward strand.
CGGCACCGGCTCGACCTGCCGGCCTGGGCCCATCGCTCGGCGGTGTCCGGCCGGACGGCCCCGGCAAGGTACCGCCGCGTCGACCGATGCCGTTCCGTACCGAGGAGGTCGGCGCTCCGGAGCGGGGCTGGCCGGCGGCTCCCGAAAGGCCCGGACCGGCGACCAACGGCCGTCCCACCGAACCCGGCGTCGATCAGCCGAGCCGGCGGTCGTTCTTCGAACCGGCGGCCGAGCGGCCGGCCTCCCGTAGCGACCGGCTGGCTGATCGAGCCACCCCGCCGTCCCGATTCGGCCGGGGCGGGCAGCCGTTTCCCCGGCGTGGCCCGGCTGCCAAACCGGCCGGCGCGGGTGACCCGCGAGCCTTCGTCTTCACCGACGACGACCGGCCGGTCGATGACCGTTCGGCGGGCGCGGCGCGGCCGGGCTCGGGCGGGGAGGCGACTCAGCCGCTGCCATCGCAGGATGCCTCGTCGTCGGATCCGACCCGCCCGCTGGGACTGGCCGGCCGGATGGCCCCGCCTGGTATGGACCGTGCCGACACGGAGGCCACCCAGGCGCTGCCCCGCCGCCGACCAACGGAGGACGCGGCGCAAGCGCCGCCGTCGATCGCGGAGCCGGTCTCCGGCCCGCCCGCAACGCGGCGCGGTTTCACGCCGATCGTCATCGAGGGCACCATCATCGAGGCCCGGGACCTGAGCACGGCACCGAGCACTGAGGAGCGCAGCCACCCGTCCGCCGGAGAAAGCCCGACGGCCCGACCCGAGGCCGAGCGGACCATGCCGGGCCCGAGGGTCGAGCCGGAGCCGACGGTGCCGCTTACGCCGGAGCCGACGGCCGATGCGCAGGCGGAGCCGACCGCACCGATCTTCCCGGTGGCAGCCGAGCCGACCGCACCGATCTTCCCGGTGGCAGCCGAGCCGACCGCACCGATCTTCCCGGTGGCAGCCGAGCCGACCGCACCGATCTTCCCGGTGGCAGCCGAGCCGACCGCACCGATCTTCCCGGTGGCAGCCGAGCCGACCGCGCGGATTTCCCCGGTGGCAGCCGAGCCGACCGCGCCGATCTCCCAGGTGCCAACTCAGCCGGTGGCGGCGGAGCCGACCGAGCCGATCTCCCAGGTGCCAACTCAGCCGGTGGCGGCGGAGCCGACCGAGCCGATCTTCCCGGTGGCAGCCGAGCCGCTGGCCGGTGCGCGAGCGGAGCCGACGGTGCCGGTCGCGCCGGAGCCGGTCGCCGCCGGGCAGGCTGAGTCGACGGTGCCGACTCAGCCGGTGGCGGCGGAGCCGACGGTGTCGACTCAGCCGGTGGCGGCGGAGCCCACGGTTGTCGTTGCCGAGTTCCAGCCGGCCAACGGGGTGGAAGAGGAACTGCTCAGCGCGGCGGACGCCGGCAACACCGACACGTTCCTGTCCACCCTGCTGCTGGCCCGGGTCCTGATGCCGGTGGCCGCTGACTCCGCGCCGGGCAGCCGGCCCGGCGAGCCGGGCTTCGTCTGGCCGGCCGTGCAACTGGACGGCCAGACCTTCGTCCTCGGCTACACCTCGCCGCAGCGTTTCGCCGACCACACCGACCCGGCGGCCGACACGATCCAGGTTCGCTTCGTCCAGTTGATCCGTCAATGGCCCGACCCGTCGTGGTCGTTCGCGGTCAATCCTGGTACGCCGGTCGGCGCGAAGCTGCCCGGTGAGCAGATCGTCGGGCTGGCCAACTGGGCGACCGAGTTGGGCCTGGGCGACGACCCCGAGAACGAGCCCGAGCCGAGCGCCGAGCCGCCCGCGCCGTCCATCGGGCAACGAAAAGCCACCACCGCCGCCGACCCCGCGCGGCCGATCGTGATGCAGAAGGCGATCGCGCCGAGCCAACTCGGCTACTACCTGGAACGCGGCTACGACCGGGTCTCCGGTTTCGTGCACCGGGCGACCGAGTTGGCTCACCTCACCACTCCGGCCCAGCTGTACCGTGCGCTCGGCCTGCACCACCCGGAGTCACCGTTCGACCCGGGCGCCGACGAGATCTACGTGCTGCGCTGGCCGGCATACCGACCGAGCCTCTACCGGATCCCGTACGGCGGGCAGAACGAGGCCGCCATGCGGGCCATGGAGGGCTGGGTCATCGAACGCCCGCCGTTCCGGGGCAACGGCTTCGCCCCGGGCGAGAGCAGCGATGTCCTGGCCGAGTTCAAGGTGGACAGCGTCCGGCTGCCGCACGGGGCACAGCTGCTGCGCCTCGGCGCGGACGGCACCGAACGCCTGGTGGCCGTCCTCGACGCGGACACCCTCTCCTGGCAACGGGTCGGTGAGCAGTGATGCGCGACGGCTACGTGGCCCGCTGGCAGGGCCGGGAGTACCCGGCGAGCCCGGCCGGCGGTGAAACCCGGCTCTACCGGTCGGAGCCGGGTGACGGGTTCGTCGAGGTGCGGCCCGGCCGGTACGTACGGGTCGTCCCGACCAGCGAGATCGAGGAACTGGCGTACGTGCGGACGACCTGCACCTGGCAGGGCCAGCCGTTCATTGTGCTCGGCGAGCACGAGGGCTGGCTCCGGGTCGAGTACACCGGTGGCCGCTGGCCGGTCGCCCAGGCGATGCGCCTGGAGTCCTTCGACTTCGGCGTATACCAGGGATGGGCGCCCGTCACCGAGGTCACCGACCTGCGTGAACAGCGGGTCTGAGAGCCGTCTGCGCGAAACGGCGGGGACGAGTTCCGGCGGCACCGCGGGTGGCCGGCCGGGTTCACGACTTCGCCCAGCGCAGCACCTCGCCCAGCACCAGCTCCGGTGCCTCCAGATGCGGGAAGTGTGCGATCTCGTTGAGCAGCCGCCACTCGTACGCGGCGCTGACGTAGCGACCCGAGCCCTGGGCGGTACGCGGCAAGGACGCCTCGTCCAGCGCGCCGTGCAGTTGCAGGGTGGGCGTGACAAGCGGTCGCTGCATCAACTTGACGAACCGGTAGCCGTGTAGCCGCAGCACCGACCGGAACGCCCACCGGTAGCCCTCCAGCGCGCAGAAGGCCGCCTGCGGGATCCGGATGGCCTCCCGGTAGCGCTGCGCGTACCCGGCGAAATCCGGGCCGGTGACCCAGCGGGGGCCACCCCAGCGGCGCAGGATCTCCTCCACCGCCCGGCCCTCGTCCCGGGTGAGCACGTGCTCGTAGCGGGGCAGCTGGAACTTCAACGTGGGCGTGGAGGCGGTGAACTGACCGCGCGGATCGGCGAAGATCGCCGCGCGCAGCCGCAGCGGATGCGGCGCGCCGAGCACCACCAGCCGGCGTACCAGCGTGGGATGGAACGACGCCACGGTCCAGGCGATCATGCCGCCCGCGCCGGTGCCGACCACGGTCGCCGAACGCTCACCGAGGGCCCGGATCATCCCGGCCACGTCGGCGGCGAGGGTGTAACCGTCGTACCCCCGGGGTGGTTTGTCGCTGGCCCCGTAGCCGCGCAGGTCGACGGCGACGGCGCGGAAGCCGGCGTCGGCGACCGCCGGAAGCATCTGGTGCCAGGCCCACCAGTGCTCGGGAAAGCCGTGCAGGAAGAGCACCATCGGCCCGGTTCCGGCCTCGACGACGTGGAACCGGCTGCCGTTGGCGCCGACGAACCGGTGCGTCCACGGCCCCTCGGTGAGGACACAGGACTCGTCGACGGCACCGCCGCGCTGCTCGGTCATGCCCGACAGCCTATGACCCCGGTGCCGCTCGCCCGGCGCGCGATGCCCCGGGCAGGTGACCCTGCCCGGGGCATCGTTTGTCGCTCAGCGGCTCAGGAGAACCGGACCTTGGTGTAGATGCCGTTCTGTTCGAGCACCTTGATCTTGGTGCCGGTGGCCGGCAGCTTGACGCCGTGGTTCGGCAGCTCCGGGAACCAGTACTGCTTGGTGTCGTCGAAGAGCGGCTGCGCGGCCTGCCCACGGATGTACTGCGGCTGGCTGTTCAGGTGCAGCGTGAACGAATCCGCCTTCTTCAGGCTGAACGGCGCGTCGTAGACCTGGATCCGGGCCCGCCAGGGCTGGCCGGTCAGGTTGTAGATCGGCCGGGGACGGGAGTCGATGATCAGGTTCCGGCCCTCGCCCGGGTGCGCGAACGTGTCGTTGTCCGCCCACCGGGTGTTCCAGTACGAGATCAGCAGACCCTCCTGGTACGGGTAGTGGTCCACGTAGTCCGGCTTGGTGTTGGCGTACCCGAAGAAGTACGGGCCGGTCTTGAGGTACTTGTCGTACGAGATGTACTGCCGGGTGCCCGCGATGTAGTAGTTCGCGAAGCTGCGGGTGTAGCTCTCCTCGACCACCTCGAAGCCGCCGGCCAGCGTCCAACCCGTCCCGCCGTCCTCGGCACCGTCGGTGAAGACGGTCTCGCCGTCGGCGGTCAGGGTGATGGCGTCACCGAAGAAGCCGCCCTCGGAGACCGCGCCGTCGGTCTGGTAGCGCAGCCGGAAGCCGACCTGGTTGCCGACCACCGCGTCCAGCGGAATCTCGATGTCCACCCACTCGTCGTCGGAGCTGCCGTCCAGCGCGAACCGGCCGGGCGAGATCTCCTTCAACGGCTCACCGTCGACCGTGCCGGGTTGCGGCGTCCAGGTCTGCCCACCGTCGATCGAGGTCTCGAAGAAGAGATAGTCGTACTCCTCCTCGATGCTGTAGCGACCCTTGAGCGACAGCGTCGCCGACGACTTCCCGGCCAGGTCGAACGTCCGGGTCAGGGTGCTGTTCAGGTCGTCGGCGTTGCCGGAGAAGAACTGCTTGCTGCCCTCGAACGGCGCGCCGTTGTCGAAGGTGTACTCCCGCTCGGGCAGCACCACCACGGCGGCCTGGGCCTCCTTGGTGTTGTATTCCTGCGGGCCGAGGACCAGGGTGCGCTTCTGCCCGGCCACGATCACCTCGTAGTCGAGCCAGCCGAGCTGGAGCTTGTTCCATGCGCCCAGGTCGCCACCGCGCTCGCCGATGCCGCCGTCGTTCTTGGCGCCGAGCCGGCTCTGGGCCATCAGGGTCCAGTGCTCGTTGTTGTTGTCGCCGCCACTGATCACGTTGTAGTCGTCCGGCAGACCGAGGTCGTGGGCGTACTCGTGGTAGAAGACGCTACGGCCGCCGTTCTCCGGCTGGATGGTGTAGTCGCCGATCCAGATGCCGGTGTCACCGATCTGGGTGCCGCCGGCCGGGAAGTTCGGCGGGCCGGTACGCCCCTGGTCGGAGGCGTACGCATACCAGCGGTGGCTCCAGATGGCGTCCTCGCCGTAGATCGGGTCACCGTCGGCCATGTCACCACCGGCGTGCACGATCTGGAAGTGGTCGATGTAGCCGTCCGGCTCGTTGAAGTCACCGTCGCCGTCGTGGTCGTACCGGTCCCACTGGTCCATCGCCCGCACGTCGGCGGCGATCTCCGCGTCGCTGCGGCCGGCGGCCTTCTGGTCGGCGACCCACTGGTTTGCCGCGTCCCGCACCAGCGCCCAGACGTTGGAGCAGACGATGTCCCCGCACGGGTAGCCGTTGGAACGGCCGTACCGGGCCTGGTTGTAGTCGACCTTCACCCAGTTGGTGACCACGCCGTCGACGCTGTAGCGGCCCGAGGACTGGGCCTCGTAGTACTGCTTCACCGACTCGTCGCCCGGCCCGGTGCCGAAGTAGAGCTTGCGGTAGTGGTCGGCGTCGTAGTCCGGCTGCCAGACGGTGGAGTTGTCCACCCGCCGGTCCGGCTCCGGGATCTCGTTGTGCCGTGGCCCGTCGAACCGGGCCGGGCCGGGAACGTCCGGGTCGGTGTCCTGGTCGGGGTAGTTCGGGTGCCGTTCGTCGCCGAACTCGGCGAGGATGACGAAGATCTGGTCGGTCCGTTCCCGGGACAGCTCGACGTACTGCCTCTCGGTGGGACCCTTGCCGCCCTTGGTGGTCTTGGCGTTGCGACCGGCCTTGCCGCCACGGACGGCCCGGTCACCGACCTTGACCACCGTGCTGCCGTTGATCCGTTCTGGCTTGGCGCGGCCCGAGAGCACCTCGCTCAGGCCCTCCTGACGCAGCGCGCGACGCTTCTCCTCAAGCGGGTTCGGCAGGTCGTGTTCGGCGTGGGCGGGCTCGGCGACCGACGGGGCGGCAGCTGGTGGCTGCGCCACCGGTGCGGCGGCGGCGGATGCGCCGACCGTCAGACCTGTCGCCGTCAACGAGAGCCCGAGCAGACCCACTGCGACTTTCCGCACGTGGTACCTCCGGATCGAGGGAACCGGCCCATCGGGGGTTGTGGGCCGGTGAAATGGCCTCCGCAAACTGGGGCCACTGGTGAACTTAGGCACTACTGGGACTGGTGGGAAGGGGTCTGCATCGATTTGGTGCTTGTTTGTTTCCCAGCGACCGTCGTCGACCCGCCGACTTCGCGGCGCCCACCGCCCCGGCCACCCTGCCGCCCGACGCACCTACCGACACGCCGACGGGTGGCGGTCCGTGCGGACCGCCACCCGTCGGGTCGTACGCCTGCCGTCAGTCCTCGTCGGACTTGCCGCCACCCATGCCGGAGGCGATCAGCTCCATCACGGACGAATCCTGCAACGTGGTCACGTCACCAAGGGAACGGTTCTCCGCCACGTCCCGCAGCAGCCGGCGCATGATCTTGCCGGACCGGGTCTTCGGCAGCTCCGGCACCAGCATGATCTGCCGGGGCTTGGCGATCGGTCCGAGCGTCTTCGCCACGTGGTTGCGCAGGTCGGCGATGAGTTGCTCACCTGCCGCGCCGGAGATGTCCGTGGTGCCGCGCGGAATGGCGAACGCGACGATCGCCTGGCCGGTGGTCGGGTCGGTGGCGCCGACCACCGCCGCCTCGGCCACCGACGGGTGCGAGACAAGCGCCGACTCGACCTCGGTGGTGGAAATGTTGTGCCCCGACACCAGCATCACGTCGTCCACCCGGCCGAGCAGCCAGACGTGCCCGTCGTCGTCCTTCTTCGCCCCGTCACCGGCGAAGTAGATCCACGGGTCGTCGGCGTTTCCGCTCGCACCCGCACCGAACCGGGACCAGTACGTCTCGATGAACCGGTTGTCGTCACCCCAGATGGTGCGCAGCATCGACGGCCACGGCTCGCGCAGGACCAGGTAGCCGCCGCCACCGTTCGGCACCGACTGGCCCTGGTCGTCGACCACGTCGGCGACGATGCCGGGCAGCGGGGTCATCGCCGAACCGGGCTTGGCGGCGGTCACCCCCGGCAACGGCGAGATCATCATGCTGCCGGTCTCGGTCTGCCACCAGGTGTCCACGATCGGCAGTTCGCCCCGCCCGACGTGCTGCCGGTACCACATCCACGCCTCGGGGTTGATCGGCTCACCGACGCTGCCGAGCAGCCGCAACGAGGAGAGATCGAAGCCGGCGGGAATGTCCTCGCCCCACTTCATCATGGTCCGGATCAGGGTCGGGGCGGTGTAGAGGATGGTGACCCGGTACTTGTCGACGATCTCCCAGAAGCGTCCCTTGTGCGGGGTGTCCGGGGTGCCCTCGTACATCACCTGGGTCGCGCCGTTGGCGAGCGGACCGTAGACGATGTAGGAGTGGCCGGTCACCCAGCCGATGTCCGCGGTGCACCAGTAGACGTCCGTCTCCGGCTTCAGGTCGAAGACCGCGTAGGACGTGTACGCCGCCTGGGTCAGGTAGCCGCCGGTGGTGTGCAGGATGCCCTTCGGGCGGGCCGTGGTGCCGCTGGTGTAGAGGATGAAGAGCGGGTGCTCGGCGTCGAACGCCTCGGCGGTGTGCTCGGTCGACGCCGGCTCCACCGTCTCGTGCCACCAGTGGTCCTTCGCCGACCAGGCGACCTCCTCGCCGGTGCGGCGGACCACCAGGACGTGCTCGATCGACGGGCAGTTTGCCACCGCCTCGTCCACCGTCGGCTTCAGCGCGGACGGCTTGCCGCGCCGGTAACCACCGTCGGCGGTGATCACCACCTTGGCCGAGGCGTCCTGGATCCGGTTGGTAAGCGACTCGGCCGAGAAACCGCCGAAGACCACGCTGTGGGTGGCGCCGATCCGGGCGCAGGCCAGCATCGCGACCGCCGCCTCCGGAATCATCGGCAGGTAGATCGCCACCCGGTCACCGGCGACCACCCCGAGGTCGGTGAGCGCGTTCGCCGCCTGGCAGGTGAGCTGGTGCAGTTCGGCGTACGTGATGGTGCGGGTGTCGCCCGGCTCGCCCTCCCAGTGGATCGCCACCTTGTCGCCCCGGCCGGCCTCGACATGCCGGTCGAGACAGTTGTACGCCACGTTCAGCTGCCCACCGACGAACCACTTCGCGAACGGCGGATTCGACCAGTCCAGCACCTGGTCCCACTGCTTCGCCCAGCTCAGTCGCCCGGCCTGCTGCTCCCAGAAGGCCAGCCGGTCGGTCTCGGCCTCGGCGTACGCCTCGGCGGTGACGTTGGCGGCAGCGGCGAGTTCGGCCGGCGGCGGGAACTGGCGCGTCTCGTTCAGCAGATTGGCCAATGCCTCACTCATGCCGTGATCTCCTCGTCGCTCGGGGGGTGACCTGCGTCTCCTCCGGGCAGGTTAGCCGGGGCGAACGACCGAGGCGACCGAACCCTCCCGCCCCCGTCGCCCAACGGCCCCTCCCAAGCGCCGAGATGTAAGGAAGGGCACCTTATTAACGCCTGGTGTAGAGGAAGGGCCCCCTATTAACACCTCGCTGCCGGTGGCGCGCGTCGCGTCGCCGGTGACTGCGGCGCGGGCCGGACGCTGCGGTCGATAACGTGACGGGGTGACGACCGACCCGCTCGCGCCGCTGCTCGCGCTCGCCGACGTCGCCGACGCCGTCGAGCAGGCCCGCGCCCGCTTCGACCAGGCCCTCGGCCACCGGGCGCTGCGCCGGCACGGCGGCCAGGTCGCCGCCGAGGTGAGCCTGCGGTCCGCGGTGGCCAGCGCCGCCCTCGAAGGCCGGGTGCACGAGCGGGAGGCGGTACGCGCCGGCACCGTCACCGAACCCGTGCTCCAGGGCGCGCTGCGGGTCGCCGGGGCGCTGCCCGGCCTGAGCGACCTCTGGCCCAAGGCCCCCCGGCAGGCGCTTGCGAAACTGCACGTACTCGCCGCCCGGGACCTGGTCGCCGAGGCCGAGCTGGGCCGGCCGATCGACGATCCGGTGGTCGCCGCCCGGCTGGACGGCCTGGCCCAGCTGGCGGCCGGCGGCACGAAGGTCGCCCCGCTGGTGCTGGCCGCCGTCGTACACGGGGAGTTGCTGAACCTGCGCCCGTTCGCCGGCCCCTCCGGCGTGGTGGCCCGGGGCGCGGCCCGCCTGGTCCTGCTCTCCAGCGGGTTCGACCCGCGTGGGTTGCTCGCCGTCGACGTCGGCCACCGCGAGCGGGAACCGGAGTACGTCGGTGCGGCCGGCGCCTTCGCCACCGGCACCCCCGACGGGCTGCGCTCCTGGCTACGCCACTACATGGCCGCCATCGAGGTGGGCGCCGACCAGCTCCGGGAAATCGGCGACGAGGTGCTGGCCGCCACCTGACGGACTGCGGCGACGGCCGACGGGCCAGCCCGGTTGCGCGGCTCAGGCCGCTCGGGTGGCACAGGCTCGGGCCGTCGGGGGTGGCGCAGGCTCGGGCCACCGGGTGGCTGGCGGGGAGGGCTCAGGCCGGGGTGGCGCTGGCGCGGACCTGGCGGCGGTGCCGGCCGTACCAGGCGATGCCGATCGCCACGCCGACGCCCACACCGAGCGCCGCTGCGGCGACCGGGACGGCAGGTCGTTCCCGCAGCCGCCGGCCCAGCGGGATCGGGTGCCGGAACTCCAGCACCGGCCAGGCGTTTTCCACGGCCAACCTGCGCAGCTGCCGGTCCGGGTTGACCACCGTCGGATGCCCCACGCACTCCAGCAACGGCCGATCACTGTACGAGTCGGAGTACGCGTACGAGTCGGCCAGGTCGTACCCGCGCTCGGCGGCGAGTTCGCTTACCGCCTCGACCTTGCTCGGCCCGGCCGCGTAGAACTCGACCTCGCCGTTGTACCGGCCGTCCAGCACACCCATCCGGGTGGCGATCACGTCGGTGATGCCGAGCAGGGCGCCGATCGGCCGCACCATCTCCTCGCCCGAGGCGGAGACCAGCACGACGTCCCGGCCGGCCGCCTGGTGCTCCTCGATCAGGGCGGCGGCCTCGGCGTACACGTAAGGGTTGATCAGCTCGTGCAGCGTCTCCGCGACGATCTGACGAACCTGCTCCACCTGCCACCCCTTACAGAGCGTGGCAAGGTAGTCCCGCGTCCGGGCCATGGTCTGCTCGTCGGTGCCGCCCAGCCGGAACATCAGCTGCGCGTACGCCGACTTGACCACGTCACGCCGGGTGATCAGGCCGTCCCGGTAGAACGGCCTACCGAACGCCAAGGCGCTCGACTTGGCGATGACGGTCTTGTCCAGATCGAAGAAAGCGGCACTTCGGCCCACGGCGCGAAAGTCTAGCCCGATGGTCTATCGTCGGCGGGTGCCCGGGGGCCGAAGACCGCTTGGACCTGCGGGCCGGCCCGTATTGCGCCTGCGAAGAGTGACTGCGGTCACACTCTCCGAACCGGAATTCGCAGGGAGTGGAGGCTACACCACTCGACGTACACAGGTTCGCTCAGGCAGACTTGTCACTAAGACGAGCACTCATTACTCGGACAACACCGCAGGCCCTCGGCGGTTGCACCCCCCGTGACCGCTGAGCGGGTTCGGCTCGACCCCCCCGGAGCCGAACCCCCGACGACCCCCGTCTCCCCCCGACGGGGGTCGTCCCTTTGCGCCGTGAGTGTCCCGGTGCTGGTCACAGGTCGTCTCCGATCTCGTCGGCGGCCTCATTCTGCGGCGTTTCCGAGGTCGGAGGCAGCAGAGAGGCAGCAGAGGCGTTGAACGCGGCCAGGACGCGGGCGGCGTAGTCGTCCGGCGTGTGGGTGTAGCGGTTGAGCGTGGTGGAAGCCTGCTCGTGGCCCATGACCCGCTGCACCAGGTTGATCGGAACGCCGTCGGTGACCAGCCAGGTGGCGTAGGCGTGCCGCAGGTCATGAAAGCGCATCCCACCGACAGCCTTGCTCGCGACGCAGGCGACCGCTTCCCGCTCGGTGGTGAACTCCGCCGACCACTCGACGCCTTCCCGGTCGGGCCAGAGCGCACGGTACCGATGTGGGCCGGCGTCGACGACCTGGCCGAGCAGGCCGGCGCGGACCAGCGAGGGCAGCCAGACCCGGCGGCGGAAGTTCGACCGGCGCAGTGGGCGCCCGACCCGGTCGCGGAAGACCAGCGTGCGCGGGTCCGGGTTGTCGGCGGCGGCGTGCAGCTGGCGCAGCGCGTCGACGAGGAAGCCGGGCAGCGGCACGGTCCGCACTCCGGCGCGACTCTTCGGGTACGGGCGCAGCACGATCCCGCCGTGCGTCTCCTCGGCGACCTGGACGACGCGCAGCGATGCCCGGTCGAGGTCGACAGACGACCAGGTGAGGCCCGCACACTCGCCCCAGCGGAGCCCAGCCCCGGCAGCGGCGCAGACGATCGCACGATGGCGAGGCGGTACCGCCGGGAGCAGCTTGCCGAAGAAGTCCTCTCGACTGATCGTGACCGGCTTGACGTCGCGGGACCGGTCACGGGGCAGCTTGACGCCCTCGGCGGGGTCGACCGCGATCAGCCGCGCCTGAACAGCCGTACGGAGGATCATCGAGAGCAGTTGGTAGCACTTGGCCACAGTGGCGGGAGCAAGTTCGCGGGCAAGCCCGGTCACCCACTCCTGCACCGACATGAAGTCGACCTTCCCGAGTGGCCAGTCACCCCACTTGGGCAGGACATGAGCCCGGAGCAGGGACACGGTTCGCTCGGTGGTGCGCGCTTCGACCGAGCGGGTAGCGAGCCACTGTTGGGCGAAATCACCGAAGCGGGTGCGGCCGGCGTGCGGGTTGACGTAGGTGCCCCGGTTCAGGCTGCCTTCAACCTCCACCAGATAGGCATTGGCCTCCCGCTTCGTGCGGAAGCTCTTCGACTTCTGCTGACCGGCAGGGTCACGCCAGCAGGCGCGGAAGGTCCCGGCCGGAGTCTTGCGTACGAAGCCCATCAGCGCCCCCGACCATGCTCGGTGCCGGTGGCGGTGGGTTCCTCTGCGATGCCGTCAAGCCAGGCATGGAACCGGACACGGGGGATCAGCCAGCGACCACCGAGACGGGTCGCCGGAATCGTGCCGTCACGGACGAGGGCGTACGTGCTGCCGAGCGAGATCCCCAGCAGCTTGGCGACCTCACGCACGGTGTAGGTGACCGGCTCGACGACGGTTGTCCCGGTACGAGGGACGAGCCGAACGACGGGAGCCGGGCGGGCGGTGGTGCTCATGACGGTGACCTCCTCAGGTCTCTCGGGTCAGGCAGCAGCCGGCGCGGTGCCGGCCGGGGTGGTGCCGAGTTCGTGGGCGAGTTCCTCGCGGCCGGCGGCTTGTCGCTCTCTGGCCATGGCGGCGACGGTGTTGGCGAGGAGGGCGTCACCGGTGGTGTGCCAGCCGACACCGGCGAAGGTGAGGGTGCCGACGATGAGGGTGGTGTTCTCGTCGCCGAGCTGGCGGCCGTCTGTCGGGTGCCCGTGTTCCTCGTGCTGCCGGTGGGCGCGGCGAGTGTCGCGCAGGAGTTGGAAGGTGACGGAGTACCGCCGGGCTTTGGTGAGGAAGTGGCCGCCGAAGCCGAGCATGTGCGCCCAGCGGCGTAGCCGGGCGTACGGGTTGGTGTTGGCCGGTTTCGTCGATTCGGTGTCAAGGGCGGCTTGACGTTGGGCGACGCAGACCGGGCAGGCGGCGTATCGGGTGTGGGTACCGCAGTCGGGGCACTCCCAGCGCGGGACGAAGCCGGGGCGGGGTCGGTGGTCGCGGGGCCGCTGGGACAGTGGCACGGGGGTGCCGGTGGGCCGGCCGAGTCGCCAGCAGGCATCGATGAGGCGGGCGGTGTGGTCGCCGTCGGGGTCGGCGTGGTCCCCGATGGTGTCGGCGGTGAGGCGGGTGGAGCGGTGCCCGGTTACCTCGGTGCTCTTGGTGGCGTACTTGGCAAGGTAGCCGGCGACCATGCTGTCGGTGACCTCACCTTGGCCGGTGAGGGTGATGGGTCGGATGTCGAGCTGCTCGCCCCAGGCGATTGGCCAGCCGGCGGGCTGGTCGGGGTGGTCGGGGGTGGTGAAGGCGACCTGTGCGGCGGCGTGCCGGAGCGCGTCAACGAGGTCGTCGACGGTGAACGCGGCCGGTGGTGGGACGACGGCGGCGGGATCGTCGGGGTCGACGCCGTCCAGGCGGACGAGGGCGTGGAAGTGGACCGCGCCGCGTGCTTGGAACTCTGCCGCTTTGCCGTGCGACAGCCGGACCGGTGGGACCGTCCGGATGTTGCCTGAGGCGGTGGTGACCTGGACGCGCGGGATGCCGCGGCGACGGGCGAGCTTGGCCAGGTGCCGTTCCGCGGCTTGTTTGGTGCGGTGCCACAGCTCGCCGGAGTACAGGTTCCAGACGACCTGGTGGTCATGGTCGTAGCAGTCCAGGCACAGCGGCTGACCGAGGACGCTGTCACCGGGCTCGTGTCGTGCCCAGCAGACGGCGGGGCGGCCGTGTGGGCAGTGGCCGGCGGTGGGGTCGTCGGCGCGGCGGGCGTGGCAGGGGTCGGGGCGGCAGTCGCAGCGCTTGCGGTCCCGGCAGGTGTGCTTGCGGACCGCGCGGACGTGGACCGGCCCGAAGGATGGGGCGGTGAAGGTGGGGAACACGGCCGGGTGTTGGGTGACGGTGTCGGGGACGCCCTTGCCGCCGACGAGGCCGGCGCGTAGGAGCTGGTACGCGTCGCGTTGGTAGGTGTGGGCGCAGGATGGGCAGACGGTGGCGCGCCGGTTGCCGCAGGCGGTGTAGATGACCGCGTCGGGCATGGCGTCGGTGTGTCGCTGCTCGACGACGCGTCCGGTGGCCGGTTCGACGGTGAGGAGCTGGCCGGCGAGCCGGATCGGGCGGGTACAACCAGCGGCGGCGCGGACATGCTCGATCCAGCCGAAGTAGTCCGGTCGGGTGGCACGGGTGAAGGCGGCCCCGGCGGCGGTGTAGTCGTAGACGATGGTGTCGGCGTTCGAGCCCACACCCCGGGCCGAAGCGCGGGGTGTGAGGTCCAGCGTCGAGGCCATCAAGCCGCAGTCCCGTTCGGGGTGCGGGTGGTGATGGTGCGTTCGGTGACGATGACCCGGCAGGCGCCGCACTGGCGTTTGGCCGGCTCGTGCCGGTGGCACGGGATCTGGACGGTCTGTCCGCCGCAGCGGACGGTGACCGGTGCCCGGCAGGGTCCGCCGGGGATGACGTCGACGACGGTCCGTCGGATGTCGTAGGGGTGCCCGTCGGGGTGGACGGGGCAGGTGTGGACGACCTGTTCGATGTCGACGAGGTAGATGGTCATCGGGCATCACCGGTCAGGGTGACGAGGAGTTGCCCGGCGACGGCCGGGGCGATGTCGAGCCGATCGGCCAGCTCGACGGCAGTGATCGGTGACCCGGTGTTCTGCTCGTGCTGTACGGCGGCGAACCGGGCCATGGGCAGGAGGTGAGTCGGCACCTCGACCGGCTCCGGCTCGGTGGCCGGCATGGTGGGCTGGATAGCCGGACGGGGTTGCGGGTCGATGGTGAGAGCAGCCGGCGGTGCCGGTTCAGTGGTGACCTGCTCGGCCACCTCAGCCCGGATCGGCTCGGTTGGCTCGACAGCCGGCGCGGTGGGATTGTCGCCCTTGACGGGTGCGAGGACGAGTTTGACCAGGGCCATGAAGGCCAGGGCGGGTACGGCCGAGAGCAGCCAGCCGGAGATGCCCGGCTTGGCGACCGCGAGTTGCGCGGCGAGGGAGAGACCGGCGGCGGCGATGAGCAGGAACAGGGGGTAGCCGATGGGAGCACCGATCCGGCGACGACGCCGGATGGTCAGCAGGCAGGCGATGGGGACGAGTTCGGAGATGACGGCGTTGGCCCAGCCGAACCATTCCCCGGTTCCGGCCGGGGAGTTGTCGAGAGTCCAGTCCTTGACGTGGGTGAAAGAGGCGGCACCGGCGAAGCCGGCGACGACGAACAGGATGAGGACCAGGACGACACCCTCGATTCGGGTGCCGGTGGTGGGTTGACGGTTCATCGGACACCGCCCATGTAGGCCATGGCGATGCCGATGAGCAGGATGACGCCGAAGGTGATCAGGACGCCCATCAGGAGTCTCCTTCGTGGCAGTCGAGGCAGCAGCCGTAGCGGTGCGGGATGTAGTAGGGCTGGACCAGGCCACAGACGGCGCAGGTACGGCGGGCACGCAGTGCCTTGCCGATCGCCTCTCGTTGCGCGGGGGTAGCGGTGCGCTTGGGCTTGGCCAGGTCGAGGCGGTAGAGGTAGGCGACGCGCTTACCGCGCCGCCAGAGGATCTGGGCGACGGGGTCATTCCCGCCGGGACGCAGACCGGCAGCGCGAAGCTGCCGCAGGGTGGCGAGCCCGTTGGGTGCCATCCGGTAGGGGTAGGTGGGGAACCCGAAGCGGGTGCCGGTCGGGTCGTAGTAAGTGGTCACGGCCGGTCTCCCCAGCGTTGCTGGGCGGCTTGGCGGGAGATGCCGAGGCGCTGCCCGATCTCGGCCCAGGAGTAGCCGAAGGAGCGGAGCCCGACGACGGCGTCGGTGATTGCCTCGTCGATGACGGCGGAGAGGGCGA
Organism: Micromonospora sp. FIMYZ51; assembly: GCF_038246755.1. Classification (NCBI taxonomy): domain Bacteria; kingdom Bacillati; phylum Actinomycetota; class Actinomycetes; order Micromonosporales; family Micromonosporaceae; genus Micromonospora; species Micromonospora sp. FIMYZ51. The sequence continues at coordinate 412,760 of NZ_CP134706.1, forward strand.
CCAGGTCGCGAAGGGCTTCGACGTCCCCGGTGGCGACGCGGCGACCGTGGGCGCGAATGATGCGCCGGGCGAACGCGGCGAACTCGGTGTTCTCGACGACCTCCCGCCGCTTCTGTACGGGGATGCGAGGCGTCAAGGACTTCTTGACAGTGCTCACCGGTTCTCACCCCCGGTGGTGTGGAGGTCATCCCACTCGTCGGCGGCCGTCTCCAGGGCGGTGATGACCTGCTCGGCGGTACGCGCCGGGTCGTCGTTCCACGAGTACGGGGAGGTGCGTTCGTCGATGACGAAGCCGTCCTCGTCGACGAGGAAGACCGGCGCGGTGGTGTCGAGGTAGTCGACAAATGCGTCGAGCGCGGCGAGGTAGTCACCCAGGGCATCGGGGGCGAGTTGGGAGAAGTGCTGCACGCGGTGGCCGGCGGCGGCGATGCCGATGGCCCCGGCGACGCAGGCCGGCGGGGTCGGGGTGTCGGTGGTGGGGCGGTAGTAGGTGCCCTGGTGCCAGCCGTGCCGGCGCAGGTAGAGGGCAGCCATCCGGAGCAGGGCAGCAGTGGTGACCGTTCCGGTGGTAGGTGGGTTCTGGGTAGCCTTCATGGCAGCCACGTCCTTTCAGAAGGGCTTGGTGGGAGGTCGGCGGAACCGGTCTGCTTTCCAGGGCTTGAGCCGGTTCCGTCGGCCGATCAGTTGGCGCGTAGCCGCAGGTAGCGGCGGAATCGGGTGGGATCGCCGGGCACCTGTACGGGTGCTGAGGCGAAGACGAGGAGCCCGCGTTCGGTGGCCAGCTCCATGAGCGTGGCGATCTCCTCGGCCGTACCGATGACGTGTCGGTCGGTGTACCCGGTGGCCGGTGGCGGGGTGCGACGGGCGCGGATCAGCTCTCGCAGTTTCATGCGGCGGTTCCCCAATCGAGTCGAGATCCGGTCGGGTCGGATGAGCGGGTGGGACGACGAGTCCAGGCGGCGTAGTCGGCGATGCCGGCAATCTGGGCGTCGGTCAGGTAGGCGACCTTGATGCGGCGGGGAGTGCCGCCTTCGGCGATGAGGTACGCGGCGCCCTGGTTGGTGGGGGCGATGTCGGTGGCGGTGTAGCCCTGCTCGGCCCATCCGTGGCCGAGGACGATGTTGGAGCTGTTGGGGGTGGTGCAGCGGAACGCGGCGCGGTAGCCGAACAGGTCCCGCAGGCTGGTGGGGATGATGTCGAACGACGGTCGCTGGGTGGCGGCGACGACGGGGATGCCGGCGGCACGGCCTCGGGCGACCAGGTCCCGTAGGAGAGCGACGAACTCTTCCTGTTCCTGCTTGCCGCCGATGGTGGCGGAGTAGAAGGCGATCTCGTCGACCAGGACGGTGATGACGGAGAGGCCGTCGAGAGCGGTGACCTTGCGACGCCCGTGGGCGCGCAGCCACGCGTACCGGTTGTTCATCACCTGCTGTAGGCGTCGGAGGACGTCGAGCGCGGCGGTGATGTCGGGGCCGATGAAGGCGTCGGCGCAGTCTTCCCACTGGCCGAGTTCGACGAGCTTGCCGTCGAGCAGGACGAGGCGGGAGTCAGCCGAGAGAGCGGCGTGGGCCGCGATGGTGTTGAGTAGGCCGGACTTACCGCCGCCGGGTTCACCGCCGGCGAGCAGGTTGCGATAGGCCAGGGTGATGTAGACAGGCTGGCCGAACTCGTCGATGCCGACGAAGATCGGGTCGAACATCGACAGGCCAGGCCCCACCGGAATGCCGGCGGTCGGGGCGGGTGCCGTAGTCATGGGTGCCCTCCTTGGGCGTTGATGGGCGCGGAGAGCCACACGAAGGAGCCCGTAGGGCTCCCCGCGTCCGGGATGGGTTGCGGGATCAGATCCAGTCGGAGACGTCGTCGACGTCCGACGACGCTGCGGATGGCTTGCTGCCGTTGGCCGACGGGGCGGCCTGCTTCTTGGTCTGGATGGGCAGGGTGACCGTGGGTGCCTGAACGTCGGGCAGGTCCAGGGCGGTGGGGATGACCGGCGTCGGTCGGTCGGTGGCCGGAGCGTCGGGAGTGATGACGTCGGCCAGCGGGGACGTGACGGTTGCGGTGAGCACCTCGCGGCGCTTGACGTCGAACCGCAGGTACGCGGCGTTCCCGTCGGAGGCGCGCTCGACCAGGACGGACGAGGCGTGGCAGGTGACGGCGATCTTGTCGAGTCGGCCTTCCAGGTCCGCCAGGGACAGGCCGGGTCGCAGGTAGACCCAGACCCGTTCGCCGACCGGGGTCGGCTTGGCCCACAGAATCAGCGGGAGGGAGCCAGACTGGTTGGCGATGATGAACTGCGCGAAGCAGACGCGCAGCCGGTGGCGCACGATCAGGCACCACACCCAGGCGACGACCTGGCGTCGAACGGTGGGGATGGTGGCCGGAACGCCGAGGACGACCGCGACGACGGCCAGGGTGACGATGGTCGGGGTGTGGGTGGCGAGCTGCACCCACGCCGTCAGCAGAGCGACGGCAAGGATGATTTCGGGGGTCCACCACCACAGCAGCCGCAGGACCGGCCAGATGCGGACCAGGAGCCAGGCCAGCGCGCCGCACGGGACGCCGATGGCCGCGCCGATGAACAGCGCGATGATGGGGTGTACGTAGGAGGCGGCCACCACGGCACCGAGTACGCCGAGGATGACCGCAGTGAGGATGAACGCCATTCGGGCGTTGCGGGCCGAGGACCGGTGAACCTTGGCCTCGATTACTGTCACCGTTCCGGTTGACTTCCGGCCGAACGAGCGGCGAGGGCTAGACTTGGACACGACACGTCCTCCCAAGCAATTGGGCTGGATGGGTTGGAGAGCACGGGGTCGGCAGGTGTAGGAGCCAGTACCGGCCCCGGGCTCGAAATCACTCAGGCCGCGTAGCGACCCGTACTGAACTGGGCAGGCGGGGTCGGCAGGTGTAGAAACCAGTACCGACCCCGCGCCAATTGGATAGGGCAACCACGGGTTGCCAGGGCCGGGAGAATAGGAGCCAGAAACGCTCCCGGACCGAAGATGGATCAGATCAGCGGACCATCAGGCCGCTTCGTGCATCAGACACCAGAGGCTCACACAGCGCGGTGAGCGAAGGACTACTTAGCCGCCGAGTTACCAGCCTTCGGCTTCAGCGAGATGGCGCGGAACGCGACGCCGTTACGCCCGTTGGTCGCCCACGGAATGGCCTCCAACTGCTCGACAGCGACGAGCTGTCCCACCGTCACGCCCGGCTTCTCTCCCGCCGTGGTGATGGTGATGATCTCGCCGCCGGTCTCGTCGAGTACGAAGACCTGGGTGGACCACATGAGCCGGCCGGTGTTCTTCTCCGACCGCTGATTGCCGTTCTGGTCGTTCTTCGGCTCGGGGTCCTTCGTCACCTGAACCTGCTTGCTCTGGGTGTCCACGTACAGCTTCACAACAGACCTCCTGTGTCTCGGGCCAGATATTGAGCTTGTCCCCGGTGGACTCTTGCTCTTGGCCTCCTGCGGATAAGGCTCCCGGAAAGCGGGGGACAGCCCATCCGATGGGCTGGACGACTATGGGACGTCTTGGCTATCGTCTAGTTGTCCCTAGTCGTCCCTTGAGGAGGGTCGGATGCCGAACGACCGGCTACGCGATGCCATCCTGCGCAACGGCCTGACTCCCGTCGTCGTGGCCGAGCGGATCGGAGTCGACCCGAAGACCGTGGAACGGTGGATCACGCAGGACCGGACGCCGTACCCCCGCCACCGGCACGCGATCGCGGCGATGGTGCGTGAGGATGTGCCGTACCTGTGGCCCGACGCGGTGAGTCCGGAGAAGGCGTCGAAGATCGGTCAGAGTGAGATGGTCCAGCTCTACTCCCGGCGATCCTCCGTGCCGTACGACCTATGGCGGCGACTGATCGAACGGGCCGAAACCCGGATTGATGTGCTGGCCTACGCCGGCCTTTTCCTGTTGGAGCAAGACCCGAGGCTCGTTGACGTCCTGCGTCAAAAAGGCGCCGGTGGTGTCGCAGTGACGATCCTGCTCGGGAACCCGGACAGCGCCGCAATCGAGCGGAGAAGCATCGAGGAGGGTGCGCCCGGCGTGATGGCCGCGAAGATTCGTCAGGTGCAGCAGTCGTACAAGCACCTTGACGGCGCACCCGGAGTGACGGTGCTCTACCACGAGACGACGCTGTACAACTCGATCTACCGGTTCGACGATGAGATGCTGGTCAACACGCACGTCTACGGCTTCCCGGCCCCACACGCGCCAGTGATGCACCTCCGCCGGCTCAACGGTGGCGACCTGTTCGGCACATACGCCGACAGCTTCGACCGCGTCCTGTCCGCCTCGAAGCCGCTGCCAGTCGGTGAGGTGGCAGCCTAGAGCCATGGCGAGAACCGAGCACTACCACGACCCGAACGCGCCGAAGGCCAACAGCATCGTCGTGGCCGTCTCCGTCTTCGTCCGCGACGAGCAAGGCCGGGTGCTGCTCATCCAACGCACCGACAACGGCCTGTGGTCACTGCCTGGCGGCGGCCAGGAGATCGGCGAATCGGTCGCCGAGACAGCGGCCCGAGAGACCCGCGAAGAGACCGGCATCAGCGTCGAGGTGACCGGCCTAGTGGGCGTCTACTCCGACCCAGGCCACGTCGTTGCCTACTCAGACGGCGAGGTACGACAGCAGTTCTCGCTCTGCTTCCGAGCCGTCCCCGTCGGCGGCACCCCGACCCCGAGTGACGAGTCAAGCGACGTTCGATGGGTGGCCCGCGACGAGCTGGATGCGCTCGACATCCACCCGTCGACCCTGCTCCGCATCAGCCACGGCTACGAGGACCGCGCCGAGCCCTACATAGGCTGAGAGACGCTGCCAACAAGCCGTTGTTGAGTCCGCTGCACAGCGGCGACCATCTCCGGTTCCGCCCGGCCGATGAACCGGGTAACCAGGTGCTCCGGCCCGTACCGCGACCGAATCTCGGCCAGCCGCTCCAACACCTCGAAGTCCTGCCCGTCCGGCCCGGTCGTCATGTCTGAGAAGCAGAGCGCGTCTGTTACCGCGGTTTCCTCCCGAGGGAACTCGGCGGCCAGGATCTCACCGAGTCCACGCTCCTCCGCTTCCAGCCAGGCGCAGGAGTGGTGAGCCACCAGGGCAGCAATCCGCTCGTTGAACCGCTCCCGCCGCAGCCAGCGGCCCCCGTCGAGCGAGTGAAAGCCGGTGTCGACCAGATCCGGGCTGTAACCCACGTCATGCAGCCACGCCGAGGCCACGAGCACCGCACGATCCTCGACCGGTACGGCAGTGCTGACCCGGTCCGCCTTGGCGGCCACCGCTTGGACGTGACTCCACCGACGAGGTAGCGGAATCTCCAGCAGATGCCGCGCAACTTCCCGAGCGGTGTCGACGAGGTCGGCCATGCCGCCAGGGTACGGAGCGCGCGAGGTCCGCACCATCCTGTGTCCGCTGGGCGACGGCACGAGGCCAGCCGGCTACCGGCTACCGGCGATGTGGTTCAAACTTTCTGTACGTCTTCAAGGCGGCCCTGAACGGGCCGCACGCGCCGCCGCCTGGGCGCGCGCCGGCCGCTGCCGCTGTCGCTCTGCGGCCGTCACGCCTGATGCCCGGCGGCTGGCGCGGAGAGCGGGAATCCCGGAGGGCCGCCGCAGAAACGACAGACCGTTGACCGGTGAGGTGGTGGGCCGGCAGCCGGCCGGGCCGCGCGGCCACGAGCCCGCGCGGCGCAGGCGAGCGACGCCGGCTGCGTTGGCGAACCTGGCGGCGGATACGGGTCGCGGCTACTGCGCCTCCGGCGGGGGCGCTCCGGCTCCAGGATGGCCGGGGCTTTGTCCGCGTCTTGCGGTCCGTGGGTGGTTGCGCGGCCATCCCGCCCGCCATCGACCCGGGCAAGCCGAGCAGACCACCGCCCGGCCCGCCAGCGTCCGAACGTGCGTCAAGGCCCGCTTGACGTGGCGGGCCGGGCGGAGGCCCGCTCCCACGGTGGGCGGGTCGACGGCGAACGGGATGGCTAAACCCGGTCAGCTGTCGCTCTGCCTTATCGAACGGCTTGCCCTATTGCGTTGAGTCTCTCGTCTACGGCTTCGGTCGCCCACCTGCCTGCCCTTTTCACGGACCGAGACCACTCTGCCGCCGCATCTGTCAACGCCTTTATTCCGGCGTACTGGGCGATTTGTGTTTCATAAAGCAGTAGCCCACTCTTGGTGACATAGAGGAGGCCTTCGTGGAAGCGATGAACTTCGGCATCCGTAGCGTCGGATCCGTATTCGTCCACAGATTCGTAGTTAGTGCGGCGTCGCATCTCGTATAGGAAGTCGATTAAGGTCGTCCGGCGCAAGCCGCTGAGTATCTCCGCTCGGCCCGCTGGAGATAGATTTTGATAGCGGCTACCGTCTTTTTTGCGACTTCGCTTGAGCCATTCATCCCGCGCAGCTTCGAGCTTCCATTTACGTGTCATTCTTAACCCTGCAGCGACGTACTCTGCCGCCTCGTGACCGGACTCCAGCAGGTTGAACCCTGTGACCGTGCACACGGCAGGTTCAAGTGAGCACGTGCTAGCAGCCTTCGGGTCGCCGCTCAGAGTCAAACGCCAAGGCCCAGCGGCTCGGCGAGCCCGCTGAGATTCGAAGTCTCTTTGCACGGCGGCGTGCGTGTCGACAGGAGCGCCTGCGACGAGAGTCATGGCCCTCGCGGCATTGAAGACGGCATAGTAAGCCTGTACGGGAAGGGTCTGCGCTGCGACACGCCGCAACACAGGGTCATCTAAGGCGTCGCCTGCTCGTGCCGCCAATTCTGTCTGCCACGCGATACGAAGTCGAGTCATTACCCTCGATGTAAGTTCTCGGCCTCCACGAACAGGTGTGGCCGCAACCCGACGGGCCTCGCTCTCCAGTAGCGTGAATCCTGGTTCGCGGCAACTGTTCGCGTACTGTTCGACGCCTGCAAGGACATTTGCCACAGCGATGAACCTCGCCGTGCTTTCGGTTAGTGGCTCGGATACGGGAAAGAATATCGGCATGATGCCCCTTGAGCATCGCAGCAGCAGCGAAAGCGGGAGAATCGCGGACCTAGAGCTACGGCAGCAGTGAGATGTCGCCAGGTTGGGGCATGCCGATTTTGCAGCGCCTCGATGCTCTACGCGGCTTGGTGCTCCCGAGCGCCGGCCCACCACACATCAGTCATTATCCGACGATCCTGTCCTCGTCCGGGGGATCTTAGGTGTAAGAACATAGCCGGTAGCTGCCAGTCGTTTAAGAGCACGGACGTGTCTCGCCTTGTCCTCCGCCCTCCAGTTGTCCGGCGTCTGCATGTTGCGGCGGGCAAGGAACTCCCAATCCACAATGAGGTTCTCGCTTCGGTCGGCGATGTAGTCTCCGACGAGCAACTGGAGAGCTTGCAGGTGTTGGCTCGCGTCGTTCTTGATCATTTGACCAGCTACCGCAGCCATCGCCAACGCCAGGTCTACCGCCTGGACCTCGTCCAAGCCGAAGACTTCACCCCAGAATTCCGCAGACGACGGCCGATTCACGCCGTCTTCGTAGGTGCTAGACGTCTTGCCCGCCACTACGGCCCAGTTAGCGTGCACCGCCCCGGTGCTTCGTCCCTGGCGCAGCAGCTTCTCAGCTTGCCGTGAGTTCCGCTTGAGGGCCTTTACGATGTCGCTGTTTCGTGTGACTAGCCCGCTCTTGAGGACGTACAGGTGGTGGTCCCCGGTAAGAGGGTCGAACCTCTGGAGGTCGATGCCCTCCGCAGCCGACTTCTGGGCATCGGGACTTCCGTCGCTGGCCAACGCCTCCAGTGCCCAACCTCCAGCAGTGACGAAGTTGCGGCTGTCGTAGTCCTCCACCAGCCGTCGCGCGGCATCGGGCGCGGCCAGCCCGTCCAGTTGGATCCTCCGGATGAACGGGTTAATCCGTTTGATGATGAGGTTCCTGTAGTCGGGCACCGACTCACGGATGACGCGGGTGTACCAGTAGTGGAACGCCTCTGCGAACCCTCTTACTCCAGCGACAAGGTGAGCGTCATCGGGACCGGTGCCCGTAGGAACGCCGGCAAGCTCTCGTACAGCAGCGACAATTTCAGCCGACTCAGGCGGTATCGTCGACCTTTGCTCTTGCGTCAACAGGCGTCTCCACGTCGTACGCGGCCCACACGTGGTCCGGGCGAATCGGAACGTGAAGATGGTAGCCGTTGGCCAGCGTCCAGCCATGCGTGCCAGGTCTGCGGTTGGCCGAACTTTGGCGCCAAGCCGGAACCGGTGGTTCATCCTCCCGCTCCCCGGAAGCGAACCGAAGGAGCTGCGCCCCAAGTGCTTTGCCGAGCAGCGGTGGTACGGCGTTGCCAACCTGCTGGTACTGACTGCGGAAGCCACCGACGAACTCGGTACCTGCCGGGAAGCTTTGAGCGGCGGCGCATTCGTTGACTGACAGGCACCGAAGCTCGTCGGGATGGATCAGGGCGGTGCTTGAGTGGTCTGGCATCCCGAGGATTGTTGGCGCAGGTGAATCCCACGACAGCCGCCGCCACCACCCGCTCTTGCCGCCGGTGGCGTGGTACGCGCGTCCCATCGTCTCGCGCTGGAGAGCATCAGGGAGACTTCGCCAGTTGCCTCCTGGGGGGATGTGACGGTAGACGGCCTTCTTCCGCTCGCTGATTGGCATGACGGGCCCGAGATCATCGATCCCTTGGAGCGCCTCCCGGAGAGACTTGAACGGCTGTTCCGGGGTGCCGAAGGTCGGCCGGGGCAGCCAGCACGGGACGGTGCCCTTGGCTGCGATTAGGACGCACCGTTGGCGCATCTGCGGAACGCCGTAGTCAGCTGCCTCGGCGACTCCCCAGCTCAGGGCATAGCCGCGAAGTCGAAGTTGGTCGAGCAGCCACTTGAGGAAGGAGCCCTTCCGCTCCTCCAGTGGCGCGTCCATCGGCCACCGCGGCCCCCGCTCAACCAAAGGGCGGTGCTGGAGTGCCGCTGACAGCATGCCGTCAACGTTCTCGATCAAGAGGAACTGCGGATCGAAGGCATCAACCCAAGTGAGGTAGGCGGGGAAAAGAGTGGTTGCTCGCGCGTCGGACAGTCCCTGCCGACGGCCGGACGTGGTGAAGGGCTGGCATGGGGGACCGCCTGCTAGGAGAGGAAGCTCTCCCAGCTTGAAGCCGAGATCGTTACGGAGCTGGACGGGGTCGATGTCTTCGAGTCGGCGATCAAGAACCAATGTCGGCAGCTCACGGTTCTTTGCCTGCCTCTGGAGGGTGCCCACGCAGTCAGCGTCCATCTCGACCTGGGCGACGATGTTCCAGCCTGCCCACTCAAGCCCAAGATCGAGCCCGCCCGCTCCTGAGAACAGAGAGACCACGTCGCGACCTGGTTGCGGTCCCCGGCTCATGAACTCGGTCCCTTCGTCTGGCTGGCGCAGGGTGGTGGACACAAGGTCTGCGCAAGTCCCATCCTTGCGAGGGATGTGACCTTGATACAAGGTATCTGGTGAGCCAGGTCGCTATGAAGGAGGCGCGCATGCCTCGATCGACCAACGGATCCAGCAAGGTGTGGATCCTCATCAGGCAGCGAGGCAGCAAAGAGGCAGCAGGAACATCGACGCGGGCCGACCCCGAACGAGAACCGACGATGCCCGGCACCTGCTCGTCGACGCGGGCCGCTACCAGATGGCAGCGGCCGACAGCTTGAGACCGCATCCCCCCGACGGGGGTCGTCCCTTTCCCATGGAAACGCTCCGACGCAAGTCACCGGTTGTCTCCTCCGGATTGGCCAGGCCGGGCGAAGCGCTGAAAGTCAGCGAACGTCAGCCGGACCCGATCTTTCGTTGCTCAGGTTCCGTCCAACGTCCCGCGTTGGCCCTGCGGTCCGGTTTGCGCACGATGCTGGCTGACGGCCAGGACCAGTCAGCGCAGTTCGGCCGCGTCGGGCCGGGGTCGGTGGAGCTACGAGACGTCGAACAGGCGTAGGCCGTCGTACTCGGCGAAGTCGGCGTAGTCCTTGCCGTTGAAGGTCGCCAGCGGCAGCCGGTCGACCAGGCAGCAGGCCGCGATCCAGGAGTCGTTCGTCGGGCGGGGACGCCCCCGATGCTGCGCCCGCGCCTGGAGTTGGCCCCAGGTGGTCGCCACCGCCTCGTCGAAGGGCAGCAGCACCACACCAGACCGCCACTGCGCGAGGTCAGCCAGCTTGCGTGGCCCCCAGCTCCGCAGCACGGTCCACTTGGTCAGCTCGCCGAGCGTGACGAATGTGATGCACAGTGTCTTACCCGCCAGCCGGGCACGAAGCCGGTCATGCAGGCGACCCCGCAGGATCGCCGACGCCACGTCGGTGTCCAGGACGACCAGGCTCACGCGGCGCTGGCCCGCCGAGAGGCGTACAGGTCGGCGAGGAAGTCGTCCAACTCTTCGTCCGACTCGAACAGGTCCGGCCGGGCCAGGTCGTCGACGGAGGCGACCGGCCGCACACCCTGACGACGGGCCAACTCCTCCACCGGCACATGCTCAGCGGTCGGCCACTCGGGCATCCGCTCCGCATTGCTCGACATCACGACTCACCTCCTCCACCACACACCGCTACTCATTGTCGCACGGTCAGCACCGACACCACCCGCACTCAGACGCGCGGAGAGCCGACGGCACGGCAAGCCGCCCCCGGCCCGAGAGGCCGGAGGCGGTAAGCCATACGCCACCGGACAGCCGCGCCGCCGTGCCAGCCACGTGCCAGTAGCCGGTGTCCAGGCGGTCAACAGGATCACACCGCCGCTGACCAGGCGATCCGGCGCCGACGTTACTCGGTCGCCCAGCTCCCGACCCTTGACACGCCCTGGCAGGACACCTCGTCAGGCAGGTACTTCGGCTGGCGGTGCCGGCAGGCGAACCTCGACGGGGAGTTCGCATTTGCCGTCGAGTACATCGTGTGCCCGCACTGCCGAACAGCCTGGGTCGATAAGCCATACACCGTCGAGGAGTACCAGCGTCAGGGCCTTGCTTCGGTGGCCCTGTGGGCGCTCCGTGAGGAGATTCCAGGACTGCACTGGTACACCGGTAGCGGGCACCTGGGCGATGCCAAGGCGTTTTGGGACGCCGTTGGACGCAGCGTTCCTGGTGGCTACCGACAACGCGAGCCGTGCGAGCACATAGGCAGGCATGGGGGATTGAAGCCGGACTGGCTACTTCGGCGAGAGCGGCGCCGGGCGGCCATCAGGTCGCGTCACGCTTGATCGCTGGCGGGTCGACGAGTCGGCGAAGGGCAGGAGTCAGCGGATCGTCAGCGAACGCCGCACCGCGTACCCCGACTCGACCATGCTCGACGGCATGACCGATGCGGCTGACCACGCGGCACGGCATTCGATCACACTCGCTGCTACGGCAGGCCACTTACCCCCGACGGGGTCGTCCCTTTCCCAGGGAAACGCTCCGACGCAAGTCACCGGCCGCCGCCACCCTCGTCGGGCGCGCGGTCAGCGGATCTCGGCGCGGGCGGGGGTGCGGGTCGGTTCGAAGCAGGCCAGTGCCCAGCCTCGACCATCGGTCACCACCCAGGGGTGCCCGACGTACGTGTGCTGCCGGTGGGTCTGCGACGGCTGGATGACCGCGTACTGCCGGCGCCGGCCCTGGTAGTCGAGCCAGTAGAGGATCACCGGGCGGGACCTGAGGTTCACGAACTCGATGCTGGTCTCCGCGCCACCGCCGACCGAGCGTAGGTGGTGCTCGCGCCGGGGTGGCAGCGGTGCCAACTGCGGCGGCTGGGCGGGGCGGGTGGTCGGGGGTGACTTGACCGGCTTCGACGGTGGCGGCGTCGGGTGGGCGCTGGGCGTACTCGGTTTGGGTGCGGGGGTGGTCCGGGAGGGGGCGGCGGACGGGGAACGCGCCGGCGCGGAGATGTGCCCTGGTCGCTCCGGGCGGGAGGAGGAGACGCCGCCGACCGACGACGTGGCGGACGGCGACGTGGAGGTCGCGGACCCTGGGGTCAGCCCGACGGGCGAGGGGCCCAACCAGCCGGCCGGGCCGTCCGCGCCGACGACCGGCGGCGGTTCCGTCGCCGGCCAGAGCGTGGTGAGCAGGAGACCGAGTACGGCGGCGGCGACGCCGGCCAGCATCAACCGGTGTGAGGTACGGCCGTCGCCGCGCCGGACCGGCTCGACGGCGGCGACCGAAGATGGGCGTACGGCGGAGGAGGATGCCTGCGGCTGGCTCGCGCCCACGACCGGAGCCGCCGGTAGCGCTTGTGGTGTCGGCGGCATCGGCAGCGCTGGTCGTGGTGGCGGCGTGGTGGCGTGCGGGCTGGACAGCCACGGACCGATCCGGAGCCGGGGCTCGGTGCGGGCGTCGGGGTGCTCGGGCTCGTGCTCGGGTGAGTGCTTCATGACCTCGATCCGGCGAGGGTTGCCGTTCCGCCGACGGCACAGGACGTCGATTATGCGTGTTGCGTGTCACATTGCGCCATGGCTGGTGAGGGCCGAAATCTACCCCGTTGGGCGAAGACCGTCCATATCAGATCAACAGGTACTGCGGGCGTTATCCACAGCAGCCTCGGTTATCCACAGATCAGCGGTGCGGGGCGGCGTCAGGGGTGACGGCGGAGGCAGGGTTCGGCTCAGCGAACCCCCGCCGACCGTTGGAGGCCGCGATGCCATCCCGTACCTCCGTCCCGCCGCACCGGCGACCACCACTGGTCGTCACGGCCGATGGTGACCTGCTCGACGACCTGCTCCGGCTCGCCGCCGCCGGCGGTGTCGAGGTGGAGGTTGCCGCCGATCCGGCAGCCGCCCGTACCCGTTGGCAGCCGGCCCCGCTGGTGCTCGTCGGCAGCGACCAGGCGCAGCCCTGCCTACGGGCGCGGCTGCCCCGACGGTCCCGACTGGTGCTGGTCGGGCGGGCCAGCGACATGGAGCCCGGATGGCAGGTCGCGGACCTGCTCGGCGCCGAACACGTCGCCATTCTGCCGGCCGCCGAGCCGTGGCTGGTCGACCAGTTCGCCGAATGCGTGGTCGACGGCGCGGCAACGGCTCGGGTCGTCGCCGTGCTGGGCGGCCGAGGCGGTGCCGGGGCGAGCATCCTGGCCGGCGGACTCGCCGTCACCGCCGCTCGGGCCCGGCTGCGTACCCTCCTGCTCGACGCCGACCCGCTCGGTGGCGGTCTCGACCTGGTGCTCGGCTGGGAGCAGTTGGAGGGGCTGCGGTGGCCGGCCCTGACCGGTGCCGACGGGCGGGTGGACGCCCCGGCCCTGGTCCGGGCGCTGCCCAGCCGAGGCGACCTGGTGGTCCTCTCCTGGGACCGGGGCGACCTGCTCGCGGTACCGGCCGAGGCGATGGCGGCCACCCTGGACGCGGCCCGACGTGGCCGGGAGTTCGTGGTGGTCGACCTGCCCCGGCAGCTCGACGACGCGGCCGTCACCGCGCTCCAGGCGGCCGACCGGGTCTTCGTGATGGTGCCGGCCGAGCTGCGGGCGACCGCTGCGGCGGCCCGGGTGGTCGCGGTCGCCGCACCCCACTGTCAGGACCTCTCGGTCATCGTCCGAGGCCCGGCACCTGGGCGGCTGCGCGCGGCCGAGGTGGGCCGGGCACTCGGCCTGCCGGTGGCCGGCACCCTGCGCCCGGAGCCGGCGCTCTGTCGTGGGCTGGAGCGGGGCGAGGCGCCGGCTGCCAGCGGGCGGGGCCCGCTCGCCGAGCTCTGCCAGCGGATCGTCGCCGACCTGACCGGCCAGGCTTCGGTCGGTGCGGCATGACCGGGGAGACGCTCGCCGCCCGGGTGCGGCAGCGCATCGCCGCCGCCGCGACGCCGGTCACCCCGGCCGCGATCGTTTCCGCGGTACGCGCGGAGTCCGAAGCCGCCGTCCTCGGCGACACCGCCCTGCTGCGCATGGCCGACCAGGTACGCGACGACCTGGTGGGTGCCGGCCCGCTCGCCCCCCTGCTCGCGGATCCAGAGGTGACCGACGTGCTGGTAAACGGCAACCGGGTGTGGGTCGATCGTGGGCAGGGGCTGCACCAGGTCCCGGTACCGGTGGGCACCGTGGACGACGTCCGCCGGCTCGCGCAACGACTCACCGCCGGTGCCGGTCGCCGTCTGGACGACGGATCACCGTACGCGGACGCGCGACTCGCCGACGGTACGCGCCTGCACGCCGTACTGCCGCCGGTGGCGACCGACGGGCCGTACCTGTCGTTGCGTACCTTCCGGCAACGTCCCTTCACCCTGGACGAGTTGGTCGCGCAGGGTGCGGTGGCCCGGCCGGTCGCACCGGTGCTCGCTGCGGTGGTGGCGGCCCGGCTCGCGTACCTGGTGATCGGCGGCACCGGTTCCGGCAAGACGACGCTGCTGAACACGCTGCTCGGGTTGGTGCCGGCCACCGAACGGATCGTGCTGGTCGAGGACGCCGCCGAACTGGGTCCGGTGCATCCGCACGTGGTCGGATTGCAGGCCCGCACGGTGAACGTCGAGGGTTCCGGCGCGGTCGGCCTGAGCGAGCTGGTTCGGCAGGCGTTGCGGATGCGTCCGGACCGGCTGGTGGTGGGCGAGTGCCGAGGCGGGGAGGTGGTGGATCTTCTCGCGGCGCTCAACACGGGGCATGACGGTGGTGCCGGGACGCTGCACGCCAATGCGCCGTCGGACGTACCGGCCCGACTGGAGGCGCTCGGCATGCTCGGTGGGTTGCCGCGTCCGGCGTTGCACGCCCAACTGGCCTCGGCCCTCCAGGTGGTGTTCCACATTCGTCGTACGCCGCAGGGGCGGATGCTGGAGTCGATCTGCCTGCTGCTGCCGGAAGGTCCGGAACGACTGGTCACGACGGTCCCCGCCTGGATCCGAGGTGGTGGGATCGGCCTGGCGGCACGGGCGCTGGGCACTCTGATCCGAAGCCGTGACGTGCCGGTGCCACCGATCCTCTGCGAACCGTGGCCCGAATCGGAGCGCCGGTCATGAGCGGCGGGTACGGGTGGACACTGGCGTTGCTGGGGCTGGTGGCCATCGCGGCGTGGCCGATCCGCCGTTGGCTGGTGGCGAGATCCGGTCGGCTCGGCGCCGAGGACCCGCTCGTCGACTGGGTCGTGGCGTTGCGCGCAGCCGAGGATCCGGCGGAGACACCCGAACCCCACCTATCGGTTGCCTGCGTCGCCCAAGGCCGATCCGGCCTGCGTACGCCGGTGATCGATTCCGGCCCGCCGGCCGCCTCCCGTCCGCCGGGTTGGCGAGGTAGCCGCCGCCCACCGGTCCCCGCCTTCGGCGCGGCACCCTCCGGTCCGCGCACACCAGCCCGCACGCTGGGCATTGCAACCGTCAGCTCGGGCAGCTCAGCCCTCGGGTCGGGCAGCTCAGCCCTCGTTGTTGGCACGTCCTCCGCCGCATCCGCCGCACTACTCGGCAGGCCGGTGGCCGATCGGCACACGTCGGCGCAGCGTGGAAATCCGTCGGTGCCAACGTCACCGCCAGCTTGGGCGGTTCGGCCCCGACGCACCCTGTTGCTTACCGTGTTGCTCGGCGCGGGGCTCGGTGGGGTGCTCGCCGGCACGGTGGCGGCGGTCGCGCTCGGTGGATACGGCGCGCTGGGAGCACGGGCGCTGCTGCGGCACGGCGCGGCGGCTCGGGCGACGCAGGACCGCCGCGACCGGTTGGATCAGCTGTGCGCCCTCGCCGCAGACCTCCGGGCTGGGCTGCCGGTCCCGGTGGCCGCCGAACGACTCGGACTCAGCGGTCCGATGGCGTCGATTCCCGCCGAGCCCGCCGAGGCTCGGCCGCACGAGCCCGCACCGGGACCGGACGGGCCGGACGACTCTCACCGGCGCACCGGCACCGATTCGGTCGCCGAGCCCAGCCGAGCTGCCTCGGGGCGGGGTGCGGGCACCGAGACCGGAATACCTTCCGATACTGAGGCGCTGCCGGACCGTCCCGGGCGGTTGGCCCAGGCTGCGGTGCGCCTCGCCGACCGGACCGGCGCACCGCTGGCAGAGTTGGTCGAGCGGATCGAGGCGGACGCCAGGTCGACGGACCGGGGACTGGCTGCGGCGGCGGCTCAGGCGGCCGGGGCACGGGCCACCGCCTGGCTGCTGGCCGCCCTGCCCCTGGGTGGTATCGGCCTCGGCTACGGCATCGGCGTGGACCCGCTCGATGTCCTGCTGCACACGCCGATCGGGGGCGGATGCGCAATCGTCGCCGTCGCCCTTCAGGTGGTCGGGCTGCTCTGGGCGGATCGCCTCGGTGCCGTACCCGCCGGAGTGGGCTGATGTCCGGCCTGACCCTGGCCATCGGCTGCGTCGCCGGTGCCGTGCTGCTCATCGTGCTGGCGGTCAGCCGGCATCGTCCGCAGCGCCGGCTACGCCGGCTGGCGCGCGGCGACCCCGCCACCGCTCTCCGGCCCGGCCGCCGCAGCGGCGCAACCCGTCGACCTGGCCGGTTCGGTGCCGGCGGCGATCAATCGGCCGGCGTGAAGGCTGCGGCCAGCGCGGTGACTGCGGGCGGTTCGGTAGCTGCGGACGGTTCGGTAGCTGCGGACGGTTCGGTAGCTGCCGGTAACGAGCCGTCGGGCAGTTCGGTACGCCGTCGAGTGGACACCATCCGGCTGGCCGCCGGACTGGTTGGGGTGGCCGTGGCCGTACTGATCGAGGGCTGGGCCGGCCTGGTGGCGGCGCTGCCCACCGTGGTGCTGCTGGACCGGTTGCTCCGTCGGATCGAACACCCGGCTGTGCGTACCCGGCGACTGCGGGCCACCGCAGACCTTCCGCTCGCCGCCGACCTGCTGGCGGCGGCGCTGCGAGCAGGTGCGCCGGTGGAGCGTTCGGTGCTCGCGGTGGCCGACGCGCTCGGCGGTCCACTGGCCGAGCAGCTCAACCGGGTCGGCCGGACGCTGCAACTCGGCGGCGTACCGCAGGAGGCATGGGAGCACCTGGCCACGGTGCCGGGCGGGCAGCGCATCGGCACCGCCGCCGTGCGGTCGGCCAGCAGCGGCGCGGCCCTGGCGGGTGCCCTGACCCGGCTCGCCGACGACCTTCGTGCGGACCGGGCCATCGCGGTCGAGGCGGCGGCCCGCCGGGCCGGGGTGTTGATCGTGCTGCCGCTGGGCCTGTGTTTTCTGCCGGCCTTCATTCTCGCCGGTCTGGTGCCGGTGATCGTCGCCGTCCTCGGCGACGTGCTGTGAACCCATCGAGAAAGGACGAACACGTGCGCAGAATTCTCGCCCGCCTTCGCGGGGACGCCGGAATGAACACCGCTGAATACGCTGTCGGGACGCTTGCGGCCGTCGCCTTCGGCGGCATCCTGCTCAAGGTGCTGACCTCCGACAGCGTGCAGTCGGCCCTGGCCGCCGTCATCGACCGGGCGCTGAGTTGACCAGGCGCCGGCTGGCCGGTCGCCGGGTGAGCCGGGCGGGCAGCTGGGTGAGCCGGTCGGGGAAGTCGGCCACCTCGTTCGACCGGGGCTCGTTCACCGCCGAGATGGCGGCCGGCCTGCCGGCGCTGCTGTTGCTCCTGCTCGCCGGTCTGACCGCCGTCAACGCGGTCAGCACCAAGGCGGCCTGCCTGGACGCGGCACGGGAGGCGGCGCTCGCCGCCTCCCGGGGTGGAGACGGCACGCTTGCCGGCAGCCAGCACGCACCGTCGAACGCGGAGGTGGTCGTCGTGCTGGCGGGCGAACGGGTCCGGGCCACGGTGCGGGCACCGGTACGCGTGCTCGGCGGTGACCTGCCGGCGGTCACCGTGACTGGCGTGGCCGTGGCGGTGGCCGAGCCGGGCGCACCGGAGCCGCAGCCATGAGCGCCATCCAAGACGGGGCCGCCGGCCCCACCTCCTTGTGGACGCGGCGACCCGCCAGCCGGCCTCGGCCGGCCAGCCGGCCTCGGCCGGCCAGCCGGCAGCGACCGGCCAGCCGGCAGCGGCCCGCCAGCCGGCAGCGGGAAGGACGGCAGCGGGAAGGACGGCAGCGGGGCCCGGACCGGGAGCGTGGCGGAGCCACCATCTGCCTGCTGGCAGTAGGGCTGGTGTTCGTGCTGAGTGGACTCTTCGGCGCGGGTGTTGGCGCGGCTCGGATGGCCCGCCAGCAGGCCCGGGTAGCCGCCGACTTCGGTGCCCTGGCCGGTGCCGCCCGCGCCCTTCAGGACGAGTCGGCGGTGTGCAACCAGGCCGCCGAGATCGTCGCCGCGAACGGTGCCCGGCTGATCCGGTGTCAGCTCGACGGACTCGACGTCCTGGTCACGGCAGAGCTGACCGTCGAGCCGTTGCCGGGGCTGCGGCGGGTCGCCACGGCAACCTCCCGTGCCGGTCCGCTGCGCGGCTGAGCTCGCCAGTTGCGGCATGTTGCGCCTTTCCGCCACCGGGATAGCTCGAAGGCAGCGCGTGCGGCCACGTGACGAGCGAGCCGCGATGAGCGGGGGCGGCTCGCCCGCCGTGACGGGCGAGCCGCGATGCGCGAGCCGTGACGGGCGGGCCGCCCCGGACCCCGGGTCAGCGGCCCTGGAGGGCATCCAAGGCGATTGCCATGGCGATCACCAGGCGGCGGTCGATCTGCGGGTGCTGGATCTCGACGACGTACCGGTCCCGCAGACCCCACTTCTTGATCACCGAGAAGACCGGCTGGCCGCCCGCGACGAAGTCGAAGTGGTACGGCAGCCAGGACAGCGAGTCGACGAAGCGACGCAGCAGGGCCACCGGCATGCTGCGCTCCTGGCCGGTGACGGCGGGCAGCCCGGCCTGCTCGACGTGCCACGTCGAGCGGAGCAGCGACTGCGCGAAGTCCTTGCGGAACAGGCCGATCGGGTTGCCGGCGTGGTCGGTGACGTCGTACGTGGCGGCGAGGTCGAGCCGCTGCCGAGCCTTGAAGCCGAGCAACGGCTGCTGCTTCGAGTCGTCCGTGTAGATCGTCACCTGTTCCTTGAAGGCGAGCCGCTTCTGCTGGGCGAACGCCAGCAGCCCGCCCTCGGAACCGTCCGATGCGACGCTGTGTACCTCGTACTGGTTGACCATGAACCGGATCCGCTGGCGGATGTGGAACTGGTGCTGGGCCTGCAAGTTATCGAGCTGCATGAAGTCTCCTCAACCGTGGGTGCGCCGGAGTGTCGCACAGCCCGGCAAGCACCAGCGCCCGGGACGGTCGACCAGCCAACCAACCCCGTCAGCGGATGCCGTCGACCGTTGACCGGTGTGTCCAGTTGGTGAGCAGTTGCTGGATGGTGCGGAGCCGTTCGTTGATCTGATCCAGCCGCTCGGCCTGGGCCAGGGTGGCGAGCGCCGCGCCCAGCGCGATCTGCTGGTCGGTGCTGAGTTTCTCCTGGTCGATGTTGTAGAGCAGGTCGACGGTCTCGGCAATGGTGTCGGCCACGGCCCCTCCTCACAGGTATGTGGGCAGAACGAACAGGCATCGATGGAAGCGCTCCCATCAATTCTGCCCGACCGGCTCGCGTTTCATGCCGGTCAGCGGGGCAGGTTCGTCAGCACCACGTCGAGCACCCGGACCGCGTCCGGCTTGGAGAGCGGATTGTTGCCGTTGCCGCACTTCGGCGACTGCACGCAGGACGGGCAACCCGCCTCGCAGCCGCACTCGCTTATCGCGTCGCGGGTGGCCCGCAGCCAGGCGGCGGCCATGCCGTACGCCCGCTCGGCGAAGCCCGCCCCGCCGGAGTGGCCGTCGTAGACGAAGACGGTAGGTGCCTCGGTGTCCGGGTGCAGCGCCGTGGAGAGCCCACCGATGTCCCACCGGTCGCAGGTGGCCACCAGCGGCAGCAGCCCGATCGCAGCGTGCTCGGCGGCGTGCAACGCCCCCGGCACCAGGGCCGGTTCCACACCGGCCGAAGCCAGCGACTCGGGGGAGAGGGTGAACCAGACCGCGACGGTACGCAACTCCCGCGCCGGCAGGTCCAGCGGACGGGTGTCGATCACCTCGCCGGTGGCGATCCGGCGGCGCTGGTACGACACCACCTGATTTGTCACGTCCACCTCGCCCAGGAAGAGCCCGACCGGCCCGGCGTCGACGTACGAGCGCACCGACACCACCGACAGCGAGGTGACGTCCCGGGCGTGGGTGGACCAGTCCGGCTCCTCGGGGTGCACCAGCGCGCAGCCGTCGTCCAGGTCGAGCGCGTCCACCACGTACGACACGCCCTGGTGCAGGTAGACCGCGCCGGGATGGAGTTGGACGTGCGAGGAACCGCCGTCGACGGTGCCGAGCAGCCGACCGGTGGCCGCCTCCACCACGCAGACCGGGGCACCGCCCTCGCCCCGTAGGTCCACCCCGGGGCGCTCCCGGTGTCGCCAGTACCAGCCGGTCGGCCGCTGCCGCAGCGCGCCCGCCTCGACCAGCGCCTCGACCGCCTCCTTCGTGCCGTCGCCGAAGAGTTCCAGGTCGGCCGAGGTCAGCGGGGCCTCGGCCGCCGCGCAGGCCAACTGGGGGCCGAGCACGTACGGGTTGGCCGGGTCGAGCACGGTGGCTTCCACCGGTGCGCCGAACACCGCCTCCGGATGGTGCACCAGATAGGTGTCGAGTGGATCGTCCCGGGCCACCAGCACCGCGAGGGCCTCCTGGCCGGAGCGTCCGGCCCGGCCGGCCTGCTGCCACAGCGAGGCCCGGGTGCCCGGGTACCCACAGATCAGCACCGCGTCCAGCCCGATCAGGTCGACGCCCAGTTCCAGTGCGTTGGTCGAGGCCAGCCCGAGCAGGTCGCCGTGCAGCAGCGCCCGCTCCAGCTCGCGCCGCTCCTCGCGCAGGTACCCGGCCCGGTACGCGGCGACCCGTTCGCCGAGCCCGGGAACCGCCTCGTCCAGGCTGCGCCGGGCACTTGTCGCCACCACCTCGGCACCTCGCCGGGAGCGGACGAAGGCCAGCGTGCGTACCCCGGCGGCGACGGTGTCCGCGAGCAGGTCGGCGGTCTCCCGCAACGCCGACCGGCGGACCTGGGTGAGATCCGCGACCTCTACCGAACCGCCGGCCCCGGACCCCGACACCCTGCCCGGACCGCCGGCCCCGGACCCCTTGCCCGGACCGCCGGCCCCGGACCCCTTGCCCGGACCGCCGGCCCCGGACCCCGACACCCTGCTCGGACGACCGCCGGCCCCGGAGGGCTCGCTGGGCAGCAGTGGCGGCTCCCAGAGCGCGAAGGTGACCCCGGCCCGGGGCGAGGTGTCCTCGGTGACCGCCGCCACCGGCAACCCGATCAGTCGCCCGGCCGCCGCAGCCGGGTCCCCCGAGGTGGCGGAGGCCAGCACGAACGTCGGACCGGCGGCCCGCCCGTAGCGGGCGCACTGGCGGCGCAGCCGGCGCAGCACGTGGGCGACGTGTGATCCGAACACACCCCGGTAGATGTGGCACTCGTCGATCACCACGTGGGTCAGCCGACGCAGGAAGCCGGACCACTGCGCGTGCCCGGGGAGGATGCCGTGGTGCAGCATGTCGGGGTTGGTCAGCACGAACCGGGAGTGCCGCCGGATCCACTCCCGCTCGGCGCGCGGAGTGTCGCCGTCGTAGCAGGCCGGACGTACGCCGTCGAGGTCCAGTGCGGCGACGGCGCGCAGTTGGTCGGCGGCGAGTGCCTTGGTCGGTGCCAGGTAGAGCACGGTGGCGCGGGGGTCGGCGAGCAGGGTGGCGAGCGCGGGCAACTGGTACGCCAGGGACTTGCCGGACGCGGTGCCGGTGGCGACGACCACGTGCTGGCCGTCGTACGCGAGGCTGGCCGCCTCGGCCTGGTGCCGCCACGGCATGGTGACCCCCCGCCGGGCGTACGCGTCACGCAGCTCCGCCGGAGCCCACCGTGGCCAGGGTGCCGGCACCCCGGCCCGGGGTGGCACCCGCTCGACGTGGGTGACCGGGTCGGTGGCGTGCCGTTGCCGCAGCCGGCGCAGCAGCACTTCCGGCGGGACGGCCGGAGCCGCGACCGGTGCCGAGCCCGGTGGCCGTTCGGCGCCACGGCCGGCGGATACGCTGGCTGCCGAGGTCACGTCCTGCACTCTCGCACTGGTGTTCGGAAATCGGAAATCGGCGGGCCGGATGAGATCGGGCCCGCCCCGGTGAGTCGTCGGCCGGAGTCACGGGTAGTGGTTAGATGCCCAAGAAGCTTACCGCTGCGCAAGGAGGGACCGATGGAGCTGTCACTGGCGACCCGCACCGTGGGAGAGCACACGGTGCTCGAGGTCGGCGGTGAGGTGGACGTCTACACCGCCCCTCGGCTGCGCGAGCGGCTGCTGGAGCTGATCGACGGCGGGGCCCGGCATGTGGTGGTGGATCTCGGCCGGGTCGACTTCCTCGACTCCACCGGCCTGGGTGTGCTGGTCGGCGCGCTCAAGCGGCTGCGTACCGCCGGCGGCACCTTCGCCCTGGTCTGCGACAAGGAGCCGCTGCTCAAGATCTTCCGAATCACCGCGTTGGACCAGGTGTTCCCACTACATCCCACGGTCGAAGCGGCGACCGGTGCTGGCGCGTGATGGCCACGGTCCGGCTCTCCTTCTCGCCGGCTCCGGTGCACGTGCGTACCGCCCGCCTGGTCGGGGTGGCGGTCGCCCGGCGGGCCGGGGTTCGCGAGGAACTGCTCGACGAGGTACGCCTGGCCATCGGTGAGGCGTGCACCCGTGCGGTCGCCCTGCATCGCCAGTACGGCCTGACCGAACCGGTGCTGGTCGAGATGTCCGACTCGGGCGCGTACGCGGTGCGGGTGGTGGACCGGGCGCCGATCGAGGCGGGCATCGGTCTCGCCGCGCTCGACGCCGACCAGCTGGCCAACGAGTCGCTGAACGAGGACGATCTCACCACCGGCGTCGGATTCGCGCTGCTCGCCGGCTTCGTCGACGACCTTCAGGTACGGCCGGTCGACGAGGGCGTCGGCACCGAGGTCCGAATGGTGTGGCCGCTGAACCGCTGAATATCGCTCATCATGCCGCCGTTCCCCGTCGGGGTGCGGCGGCATCGTCATGCATGCGCTCCTATATCAGATTTCGGTTCATAACACAGCGATGAAGATCATCGAGACACGGTGCCACCTCCGTGTGACCTCGAACACGCGGGACGGCTAGAGTACGCGGGTTGTCAGCAAGTGATCCATCGGGCTGCCAGCGCAGATGGGCGGCCATCGCTGGCCCGCCGGGTGGTCCGGCGCGCACTTGCGAACTCGCATCCAGGCGCCGGTCGGTGCGTCTCCACCGGCCGGCGCGTTGTTCGGCACAGGAGGACACAGATGTCCGACAGCTTGGCCGCCGAGGGCGGCGGCGCGATCTCCCTGACCGGAGCAAACGTCACGTACGTCGTCATCGCCGCGGTGATCGCGTTGGTCGCGCTCGCCTTCGCCGCTGCGTTGACGAAGGCCGTGCTGGCGGCCGGTAAGGGCACCACAAACATGCAGGAGATCTCCGGGGCCGTCCAGGAGGGCGCCTCGGCCTACCTGCTCCGGCAGTTCCGGACCCTGGCGATCTTCGTGGTGATCGCCGTGGTCCTGCTGTTCCTGCTACCGGTGCACGAAACCGCCGGCAGCGAGACCGCGGTGAAGCTCGGTCGTTCGCTCTTCTTCGTGGTCGGTGCCCTGTTCAGCGCCTTCATCGGCGGCGCCGGCATGTGGCTGGCGACCCGGGCCAACCTGCGGGTGGCCGCCGCCGCCCGGGAGCGTGAAGGCGGCCGGGAGGCGGCCATGAAGATCGCCTTCCGGACCGGTGGTGTGGTCGGCTTCCTCACCGTCGGGCTCGGTCTCTTCGGCGCCGCGCTGGTCGTGCTGATCTTCCGGGGCGACGCGCCGACCGTGCTGGAGGGCTTCGGTTTCGGCGCCGCGCTGCTGGCCATGTTCATGCGGGTCGGCGGCGGCATCTTCACCAAGGCCGCCGACGTCGGCGCCGACCTGGTCGGCAAGGTCGAGCAGGGCATCCCCGAGGACGACCCGCGCAACGCCGCCACCATCGCCGACAACGTGGGCGACAACGTCGGTGACTGCGCCGGCATGGCCGCCGACCTGTTCGAGTCGTACGCGGTCACCCTGGTCGCCGCGCTGATCCTGGGCCGGGCCGCGTTCGGCACCGACGGCCTGGTGCTCCCGCTGATCATCTCCACGATCGGTGTGGTGGTCGCCATCATCGGTGTCTTCATCACCAGGCTGCGCGCCTCGGACCGCAACGGCCTGACCGCGATCAACCGGGCCTTCTACCTCTCCGCGTTGATCTCGGCGGTGCTGGTCGCGGTGGCCTCGTTCGCCTACCTCCAGCCCTCCTGGGCCGCGCAGCTCGGCGACGGCTGGCGGGAGAGCCTGGGTGTGGACGGCGGCGACCCGCCGTTCGGCCCGCGCGGAGTGGTCATCGGCGCAGTCGTCATCGGCATCGTGCTGGCCGCCGCGATCCAGGCGCTGACCGGCTACTTCACCGAGACCAACCGGCGCCCGGTGCAGGACATCGGCAAGAGCTCGCAGACCGGCCCGGCCACCGTCATCCTCGCCGGCATCAGCGTCGGCCTGGAGTCGGCGGTCTACTCGGCGCTGCTGATCGCCGCAGGTGTCTTCGGTGCCTTCCTGCTCGGCGGCGGCTCGATCACCCTCTCGCTGTTCGCGGTGGCGCTGGCCGGTACCGGTCTGCTCACCACCGTCGGTGTGATCGTCGCGATGGACACCTTCGGGCCGATCTCCGACAACGCCCAGGGCGTGGCCGAGATGTCCGGTGACATCGACGAGCACGGCGCGCGGACGCTTACCGAGCTGGACGCGGTCGGCAACACCACCAAGGCGATCACCAAGGGCATCGCGATCGCGACCGCGGTGCTGGCGGCGACCGCGCTCTTCGGCTCGTACACCGACACGCTGCGCATCGCGTACGCCGACGCCGGGGTCACCGACGTCAGCGCCGAGATCCTCAACGCGCTGAACGTGGCCAACCCGCAGAACCTGGTCGGTCTGATCATCGGTGCGGCGGTGGTGTTCCTCTTCTCCGGTCTGGCCATCAACGCGGTCTCCCGCTCGGCCGGTGCCGTGGTGATGGAGGTTCGCCGGCAGTTCCGTGAGCTGCCCGGGATCATGGACGGCACCCAGCGCCCGGAGTACGGCAAGGTCGTCGACATCTGCACCCGGGACGCGCAGCGTGAACTGCTGACCCCCGGCCTGCTGGCGATCCTGGCGCCGATCGCGGTCGGCTTCGGCCTCGGGCCCGGTGCGCTGGCGTCGTATCTGGCCGGTGCGATCGGTGCCGGCACGCTGATGGCGGTCTTCCTGGCCAACTCCGGTGGCGCCTGGGACAACAGCAAGAAGATGGTCGAGGACGGCGCGTACGGCGGCAAGGGCTCCGAGGCGCACGCCGCGACCGTCATCGGCGACACCGTCGGTGACCCGTTCAAGGACACCGCCGGCCCGGCGATCAACCCGCTGCTCAAGGTGATGAACCTGGTGTCGTTGCTGATCGCCCCGGCCGTGGTGGCCTGGAGCATCGGCGACGACCGCAATGTCGGCCTGCGGGTCACCATCGCGGTGGTGGCCACGCTGATCGTCGTCGCGGCGGTGGTGTTCAGCAAGCGCAAGAGCGTCGTGATGGGCGAGGACGACTCCGGCAACGGTTCCGGCACTGCGGACCCGCGCCCGGAGGCGATCAAGGCCTGATCCTCCGGTCACGTCCCACGGTCCCCGGTCGGCGGCAGCGTCGGCCGGGGACCGTCGTGCCGGTCGAGGTGGTCCGCCTGACCGGTGCCGGCGCGTGACGGAGCACGTACGCTGCAACGCATGCGTACGTGCCGGGCGGCGGCCGGAAAGCTCACTGTGGTCCTGGTCACGCTGACCGTGCTGGCCGGCTGCGGGTCCAGCGGCCCCAGCCCGCAGGCCTGGGCGGCGTCGGTGTGCTCGGCGCTGACCCCGTGGCGGTCCGAGATCAGCAAGCTGACCAGCAGCACGAACGAGCAGATGACCGCGCAGACCACTCCCGCGCAGGCCAAGGAGAACTTGGTCCGCCTCTTCGGCGGGGCCGAGCAGGCCAGCGAGGATGCCCGGCGCAAGGTCGAGCAGGCGGGGGTGCCGAAGGTCGAGCGGGGCGAGGAGATCTCGGCCAGCTTCCGGGCCTCGCTGGCCTCGATGCGCGACGCCTACGGCCGGGCCCGGACCACCATCGACGGCCTGAGCACCGGCGAGGCGACGGTGTTCTACGACGGGGTGCAGGCCGCGGTGGAGACCCTCAAGCAGGAGTACGACGCCAGCACGCTGGACACCAGCGAGCTGAACTCCGAGGAACTGAAGCGCGCCTTCGACGAGGTACCCGAATGCCGTTGAGCGGTTCCGGTGAGCCACCGGCGGCGCAACCGCTGCCGGTGTCGTTCCCGGTGCCCGACCCGGCCCTGCCGATGCCCCGCCGACGCGGTCCCGACGTCGAGCGGGTGGCGGTGGACGACCGGCAACTCGTCTTCTTCGGGGCGGAGACCGGTGAGCCCGCCGTCACCGACCTCGCCGGGCTGCTCGCCGGGCCGGGCGAGGTGCATCGGATGGGAGGCACGGCCCGGCTGTCGGTGGTGGTGGATGCCGGGTGGCGGGTGCACGTGCTGGTCGCCGAGTTGGCCCAGCGGGGCGTACGGGTGACCTGGGCGCCCACCGAGGACAACCGGTACGCCGTGCGGACCGCGTACGCCCGGACGCTCGTGCCGCTCGCGGCGGCCTGGTTGCGTGGTGCGACGCAGCATCCGCCCGCCGGCCTGCACCTGGACGGCCGACGGCTGCGGCTCTGGCTGGCCGCGGCCGGGGTGGCCGACCCGCCGGACTTCCTGCTGTATCTCGGCGGCACCGACCCGGTGCGCTGGACGGTGGTCGGTGGCGCCCTGATCGCGGCCGGATTGATCGGGGAACTGGTCGAGCCCGACGCGGGTGGTCCGGCGTACCGGATCACCGGTCGGCGCGGCACCCAGCGGCTGGCCGAGCTGGTCGGCGACCGGCCGTCCGCCGCGCCACCGGCGGCCTGGCCGACCCGCGACTGATCGGGGCGGGAAGAGCGTCAGCTGTCCGATGCGAGACAGCCGCGTGTCGGGGAACACAGCGAGAATCGGCCAGGTTCTACCTCCACCGACGGGCTGCCAGGGTCACAGTCGTCCGCTGGATGCCCTACCCACGGTGTACGGTGACGCCGTCCGGCGCGAGCACAGATCGTTCCGCACGGATCGCCGTTCGCGAAACCCGAAACACGGACGGCGCGTTACGTTGGACATCCGGACCGCTGGGTACCGGTGGGTCGAGTGCGCCCCGAACCCGGGTCGGATGTGACCGCGAGCAGGAAAGAGGTCGAAACAGACGTGCCAAGCAACGCTGGAACCACCCGCCTGGTCATCGTCGAGTCCCCGGCGAAGGCCAAGACGATCTCGGGCTACCTCGGCCCGGGGTACGTCGTGGAGGCCAGCTTCGGGCACGTCCGCGACCTGCCGCGCAACGCCGCCGACGTCCCGGCCCGCTACAAGGGCGAGCCCTGGGCCCGGCTCGGCGTCGACGTCGACAACGGCTTCCACGCCCTCTACGTCGTCTCCGCCGACCGCAAGCAGCAGATCAGCAAGCTGACCAAGCTGGCCAAGGAGGTCGACGAGATCCTCCTCGCCACGGACGAGGACCGCGAGGGCGAGGCGATCGCCTGGCACCTGGTGGAGACGCTCAAGCCGAAGGTGCCGGTCCGGCGGATGGTCTTCCACGAGATCACCAAGCCGGCCATCCAGGCGGCGGTGGCCAACCCGCGCGACATCGACCGGGACCTGGTCGATGCCCAGGAGGCCCGGCGCATCCTGGACCGGCTGTACGGCTACGAGGTCTCCCCGGTGCTGTGGAAGAAGGTCATGCCGAAGCTCTCGGCGGGCCGGGTGCAGTCCGTGGCGACCCGGATCGTGGTCGAGCGCGAGCGGCAGCGGATGGCGTTCCGCACCGCCGAGTACTGGGACATCCTGGCCACCCTGGCGGTGGCGAAGCCGGGCGAGGGGCCGCGCACCTTCAACGCCACCCTGGTCGCCCTGAACGGCGACCGGATCGCCACCGGCAAGGACTTCGAACCGACCACCGGCAAGGTGCGCGCCGGAGCGGGCGTGGTGCACCTCGACTCCGGCGGGGCCCGAGGGCTCGCCGCCCGGCTCGAAGGGCGGCCGTTCGCCGTCACCCGGGTCGAGGAGAAGCCCTACCGCCGCCGCCCGTACGCGCCGTTCATCACCTCCACCCTTCAGCAGGAGGCGGCCCGCAAGCTGCGGTTCTCGTCGCAGCAGACGATGCGCACCGCGCAGCGCCTCTACGAGAACGGCTACATCACCTACATGCGTACCGACTCGGTGAACCTGTCGGAAACCGCCATCGCGGCGGCCCGCCGGCAGATCGTCGAGCTGTACGGCGAGCGCAGCGTCCCGCCGGAGCCGCGCCGCTACACCGGCAAGGTGAAGAACGCGCAGGAGGCGCACGAGGCGATCCGCCCGGCGGGGGACAACTTCCGCACCCCGGGCGACGTGGCCAAGGAACTGTCCGGCGAGGAGTTCAAGCTCTACGAGCTGATCTGGCGGCGTACCATCGCCTCGCAGATGACCGACGCGGTCGGCTCCAGCGTCTCGGTGCGGATCCGAGCCACCACCTCTGGTGGCGAGGAGGCGGACTTCGGCGCCACCGGCAAGACCATCACCGACCCGGGCTTCCTGCGCGCGTACGTCGAGTCCAGCGACGACGAGAACGCCGAGGCCGAGGATGCCGAGCGGCGGCTGCCCAACCTGGTCAAGGACCAGCCGCTCACCGCCGACGAGCTGACCGCGCAGGGCCACCACACCCAGCCGCCCGCCCGCTACACCGAGGCGTCGCTGGTCAAGGCGCTTGAGGAGCTGGGCATCGGCCGCCCCTCCACGTACGCCTCGATCATGCAGACCATCCAGGACCGGGGGTACGTGGTCAAGCGTGGCCAGGCGATGATCCCGTCGTTCCTGGCGTTCGCGGTGATCGGGCTGCTGGAGCGGCACTACCCGCGCCTGATCGACTACGACTTCACCGCCAGCATGGAGAACGAGCTGGACGAGATCGCCGGGGGCGACCACGCGGCGGTGGACTTCCTGACCGCGTTCTACTTCGGCACCACGAACGGCGCCGGCGACCAGGACATCGCCCGCTCCGGCGGGCTGAAGAAGCTGGTCACCGAGAACCTCAGCGACATCGACGCGCGCAGCGTCAACTCGATCCCGCTGTTCACCGACGACGAGGGGCGCGAGGTGGTGGTGCGGGTCGGCCGGTACGGGCCGTACCTCCAGCGCCGGGTGCCCGGCGAGGAGCCGGCGCCCGCCGGTGAGGGCGAGGAGGGCGGCACCCCGGGTGACCGGGCACCGATCCCCGAGGGCCTGGCGCCGGACGAGCTGACCCCGGAGAAGGTGCACGAGCTGTTCCTCGGCGGCGGGGGCGAGCGCAAGCTCGGCGACGACCCGGCGACCGGGGAACCGATCCTGCTCAAGTCCGGCCGGTTCGGCCCGTACGTGGCAAGCGGCGAGCGCAAGTCCTCGCTGCTGCGCTCGCAGTCGCCGGACTCGCTCACCTTCGACGAGGCGCTCAAGCTGCTCAGCCTGCCCCGCCTGGTCGGGGTGGGTCCGGACGGCGCCGAGGTGGTCGCCAACAACGGCCGCTACGGCCCGTACGTCAAGCGTGGTGACGAGTTCCGCTCGCTGGACTCGGAAGAGAAGCTGTTCACCGTCACGCTTGACGAGGCGCTGGCCCTGCTGGCCGCCCCGAAGACCCGCCAGCGCCGGGCCGCCGCCCCGCCGCTGCGGGAGATGGGTGCCGACCCGCTTACCGAGAAGCCGCTGGTCATCAAGGACGGCCGGTTTGGCCCGTACGTCACCGACGGGGAGACCAACGCATCGCTGCGGCGCGGCCAGACCCCGGAGGCGCTGACCCTGGAGGAGGCCTCCGAGATGCTCGCCGAGAAGCGGGCGAAGGGGCCGGCTCCCAAGAAGAAGGCCACCAAGAAGGCCGCCACCAAGAAGACCCCCGCCAAGGCCACCAAGGCCACCAAGTCCACCGCCACCAAGGCCACCAAGTCCACCGCCACCAAGGCCGCTAAGGCCACCAAGGCCGCAAAGGCCACCGCCACCAAGGCGACCCCGGCAAAGGCCGCAAAGTCCACCTGACCTAACCAGATCTTGGTCCGAAACCGCCCCTCTGGGGGCAGGTACTGACCAAGATCTGCGGCGTCAGGGCCGCCAGCCAGCCGCCGACAGGGCCGAGCGGAGTTGGCTGATCACCTCAGTGGGAGCGTGGCGGATGGCCCAGGCGGGGAAGCGGAGTACCCGGTCACCGCTCTGCCACAGGTCGTTCTGCCGGCGCATGTCCGCCCACGCCGTGGCGGGGTCGAGATGCTGGCCGCCGTCGATCTCCACGTGCACCCGCCACTGCTCGAACAGCGCATCCAGGTAGCGCCGCCTCCCGGCGGCGTCCCGGCGGACCGCCTGCCGGGTCGGCTCGGGCAGCCCGGCGCGCCGGAGGAGCGCGAGGAAATCCAGCTCCGGCAGGGAGTGCGCGCCACCCGCCGCGTCGGTTGCGGTCCGTCGGATCAGGCTGCGCCGACGTGCGCGTGGCAGGCGATCGAGTACGCGCTGCACGCCGTCACCGCCCACCAGGCGCTGCTGGAAGCCGGCCGCGATGATGGCACACGCCTCATGGTCACTGGCCGCCCACTGCGCCGCGTCCACGATCGACCGGGCGGGCATCGTCCGACGCGGCTGCCCCACGTCGAGGATGTCCTCGTCGGCCAGGATGGTGGTGCGGTGTATCCGGACCTCGGGCGGTATCGAACGGGGCCGGTGACTCGCCGGCACGAGCAGGTGCACGAGCCCGTCGTCGTGCCTGCGTAGGCCCCAGGCTCGGGCCGCACTCAACCCGCCCAGCACCGCGGTCGGCCCGACGGACAGGACGGCGATCCACGGCAGCTGCGCGGTCGTCACCGGCCCGTTGTGCGTCACGTAGACCGTCCGGTGCACCTGACGCCAGCGGCCCGACTCGACGCGGTGCCGGATCGCCTTCGGCGACAGGTGTCGGCGGGCCTGGTCGAGGCTGAGCACCTGCTCCTGGTGGAACAACACCCAGGTCAACTCGTCCGCGTCAGCCGCCGGCAGGGCAGTCTCCCACCCCGGCCGGGATACCAACTCCCGCACCCGCCCCGACGAGCCCCCGCCCCCGACGCCGCCACCCCGCCCCCGACTCCGCACACCCCCACCCTGCCGCCCGCAGCTCTCCGCCCGCTGCCCCTGTGGACAGCCAAGAGATCTTGGTCCGAAACCGCCCCTCTGGGGGCAGGTTCTGACCAAGATCTGGGCGGGTCAGCCGAGGAGGTGGGTGAGGTGGGGGGTGGCGAGGACGTGGTAAGGGTCCAGGCGGGTGCGGAGAAGTTGGAAGTCGGGCCAGTGGGGGTAGGCGGGCGCCAGAGAGGCGGCGTCCCGCCAGTGCAGCTTGCCCCAGTGCGGGCGACCGCCCAGCCCGGTCGCCACCTCCTCGAAGGCCCGGAAGTACGGCTCGTAGGGCATGCCGACGTACTGGTGCAGGGCGACGTACGCCGAGTCGCGCCCGTACGAGTGGGACAGCCAGATCTCATCGGCCGCAGTGAATCGCACCTCGGCCGGGAATAGCACCTTGAACGGCAGCCGGTCGACGATCCGGCGCAGCGCGTCGAGCGCTTCGGGCAGG
This sequence comes from Micromonospora sp. FIMYZ51, assembly GCF_038246755.1. NCBI lineage: Bacteria > Bacillati > Actinomycetota > Actinomycetes > Micromonosporales > Micromonosporaceae > Micromonospora > Micromonospora sp. FIMYZ51. The sequence continues at coordinate 444,294 of NZ_CP134706.1, forward strand.
GTCTCGCGCGGTAGCGCGTACTCCATCTCCAGGAAGCGGACCCGGCGCGGGCTGCAAAATACCGCGTCGGAGCGGCCCGTGTAGACACGTTCGCTGAGCGCCCGCGCGGAGAGGGCGCTGATTCCCGGCGCGAGGGCCGGTGCCGCGCGGCCGAGTCGGCAGGCTCCGGCGAAGACGGTGTTGGCCAGGAAGTCGTCGTCCAGCCAGCCGCGCCAGCGGGACAGTGGGCGGTCGTCGACGGGGACCCGGTCGTTGACCTTGAGCTGCACCCGTTCGGTGTAGGGGAACCAGAAGAATTCCACGTGGTCGTGCTCGTCGACCAGGCCGGGCAAGTCGGCCAGCGCGGCGTCCAGCGCCGCCGGGCGCTCGTGGGCCCGCAGCACGAAGGCGTCCACGCAGCGCAGCGTCACCTCGACCAGTACGCCGAGTGCGCCGAGGGAGACCCGGGCCGCGTCGAAGACGTCGGGGCGTTCCTCGGCGGAGCAGCGCAGTACCTCGCCGGCCCCGGTGACCAGGGTCAGCGCCTCGACGAAGGTGGCCAGGTTGCCGTAGGCCGCGCCGGTGCCGTGGGTGCCGGTGGAGATCGCACCGGCCACCGTCTGCGCGTCGATGTCGCCGAGGTTAGGCAGCGCCAGGCGGTGACTGGCGAGTAGGACATTGAGCTGCCGCAGGGTCATTCCGGACGGTACGGTGACGAGGCGCCGATCGATGTCTACGCGTACGTCGGTGGCGAGCCGAGTCAACTCCATCCGCCGCCCGTCGCTGACCGCGACGGGGGTGAAGGAGTGGCCAGTGCCGACCGGGCGGATCCGCTCACCGGTCTCGGCGGCCGAGCGGACCTGTTCGGCGACCTCGGCGATCGAGGCGGGCCGCAGCACTGCGGTCGCCCGGCTGTGTTGATTGCCGGCCCAGTTGGACCAGGCGGCGGCATCGGCGGGTGCGGTTGCGGCCATCGGCACTCCTCGAAGTGAATATGAACCGAATTCATATCAGGAACGTTGTCCCTGGTAAACACCGCAATAGAGGTCCGCTCGTTGTACCGGTAGTCACGAAGTCGTGACTTGGAGATATGTTCATCCGTCGAGAGGGGGTGGCGAGTGTCCACTTCAGCCGCCACGACCGGACCGCTGCGTCGGGTACCAGTGCAAGGTCGTAGTGTCGCGCGCGTCCAGCGGATGCTGGACGCCTGCGCCGAACTCGTCGACGAGGTGGGGTACGAGGGACTGACCACCACCCTGCTCGCCGAGCGGGCCGAGGTGGCGATCGGGTCGGTCTATCAGTTCTTCCCGGACAAGCGAGCGATCGTGCAGGCGCTGACTCTGCGCACGATGGAGTCCTACCTCCAGCGGCTCGACGAACGCTTCGCCTCGGACGACCTGACCCACTGGTGGGACGGGGTCGACGCGGGCATCGACGAATACATCACGATGCACCGCACCGTCCCCGGTTTCCGTACCCTGCACTTCGGCGACGTGGTCGACCTGCATCTGCTCGATGAGCAGCGAGACAACAACGGGGTGATCGCGGACCAGTTGGCCCGGGTGCTCACCGAGCGGTTCGGCCTGTCCGACGTTCCCGACCTGCGTTTTCATCTGGAGATCGCGGTGGAGGTGGCCGACGCGCTGATCAAGCTCGCGTTCCGCCGCCGTACGCCGGACGGCGACGACCGGGTGCTGATCGAGGCCAAGGCGTTGATCCGCGAGTACCTGTACCGCCAGGTGGATGCCCGGGGCGAGACCGGCCAGCGACCGGTCGTGCAGCCCGCGAAGCCGGCCGACGACCAGATCGTCGATTCCGCACCGGCGACCCAGTCCGCCTGACCCTCCGCCCGGCTCTGCCCCCAGCCGGGCGGGTTCAGAGGAAGGCCCGGCCCTCGCCCCGGTAGGTCGGCACCGTGGCCACCACCTCATCGCCTGCCACCAGGTGCAACTCGTTTACCCGTTCGCACAGTTCCCCCGACTTGGCGTGGCGGAACCAGACGCGGTCGCCGAGGCACAGGGTGGCGGCCGGTGCCCCGCTCAGCGGGGTCTGCACCTCACCGGCCCCTTCCGCGCCGATCAGTTGGAGCCCGGCCGGCAACCACGGTCGCGGCTGCCGACTGTCGGCCGCCGGGCCGGAGGCGATCCAGCCGCCGCCGAGCACGGTGGCCAGATTCGGTGCCGGCCGGCGTACCACCGCGCAGGCGAAGAAGGCCGCCGGGGTGGGACGCCAGCTGCGATACCCGTCGAAGAGCGTCGGCCCGTACAGGCCCGATCCCGCGGTGACCTCGGTGATCGCGGGATCGGCGCTGGTCGCGGCCACGCTGCCGGTGCCACCGCCGTTCACGAACTCCAGGTCGGCGTGCTCGCGTACCGCAGCCGCCGCCGCGCCACGGCGGGCCAGCAACTCGCGGTACGAGCCGCGTTGGGCCAGCCGGATCGCGGCGCCGAGCACCGCCTGCCCGGGCGGCGCGTCGCCCAGGCCGGCGATCTGCGCCTCGTACGACATCAGCCCGACCAGCCGGAAGCCCGGCCGGGCGGCCACGGTGGCGGCCAGCCGACCGGCCGCCCGCGCGGTGTGCACCGGTGACCGGCGTACCCCGATGTGCACCCGTCCGCCCAGGGGCCGCCAGGATGCGTCCAGATCCAGGCAGACCCGCAACTCGGTGCGGCGGCCCGGCGGGCACACCGCGTCACAGAAGTCGAGCTGTTTCGGATCGTCGACCATCAGGGTGATGGCCGCCGCGAGGTCCGGATCGGCCGCCAGTTCGGCAAGCGCCTGCCGGTCGACCGTGGGGTACGCCATCAGCACGTCGGTGGCGACTCCGGTGCGGGCCAGCCAGATCGCCTCGGGCAGCGTGAACGCCATCACGCCGCGCCAGCCCGGCCGGGCCAGTGCACGGGTGATCAGATCACGGCTGCGTAACGACTTGCTGGCGATCCGCAACGGCTTGCCGCCGGACCGGGCGGCGAGCGCGGCGGCGTTGGCGTCGAAGGCGGTGAGGTCGACCACCGCGTACGGCGGGTCGAGATGCGCGGTCGCCCGGTCCAGCCGGTGGCGCAGGTTCTCGCTGTCGGTGGCCACGTGTGCACGCTAACTGTGAAACGGTGAATGCGAAATACCCTCGCATCTGTCTGCGCCGAGCAGGCTGGCCACGGCGGCCTAGGCTGCGACGAGCAGGTGATGCGGGACGGGGAGAGATGCCCCGTCGGGACTAGAGTGTTCCACCGGGGGTGCCCAGCGATGGGCCGGCACGTGGAGGTACGGCCATCGAAAGCCAATTCAACGGCGAGTCGTCCGGCGTGTCGCCGTCTGCGGACCAGCCCGCCGGCACAGCCGACCGTCCCGGCAACGCCGCCGCCAGCCCGTCCGCCGGCAATCCGTCCGGCGCGCCGGCTGCTCAGGCCGATCTCAACGGCTATTCGGCGATCCGCTCGGTGCTGCGCATCCGGCCGTTCCGCCGGCTCTGGATCGTGCTCGGCGCGGCCTCCTTCGGCGACTGGCTCGGCCTGCTGGCGACAAGCGTGTTCGCCGCCTCGCAGGTGGAGGGGAGCACCGCCAAGGGAGCGGCCTTCGGTGGCGTGATCGCCATCCGGCTGCTGCCGGCGCTGCTGCTCGGCCCGGTCGCCGGAGTGCTCGCCGACCGCTTCGACCGGCGCTGGACGATGGTCATCTGTGACCTGCTGCGGTTCGTGCTGTTCGCCTCCATCCCGCTCTACGCGCTGACCGGCGCCAGCGGCGCGCGGGTGGTCAGCTGGGCGGCGATCGCCACCTTCCTGATCGAGACGGTCACCCTGCTCTGGATCCCGGCCAAGGAAGCGGCGGTACCGAATCTCATCCCGCGCGCCCGCCTGGAGACGGCGAACCAGCTCACCCTGATCACCACGTACGGCCTGACTCCGGTTTTCGCCGCGATCGTGCTCTCCTCGCTGGACGGCATCATCCGGGGTGCCACCGGCGGCGAGATGCCGGACTGGGCCCAGCCCGCGCAACTCGCGCTCTGGTTCAACGCGCTGTCCCGGCTCGCCACCGCCGTGGTGGTGGCGTTCGGCATCAAGGAGATCAGTCAGGGGCAGACCGCCGAGGGAGAGCGCACCGAGCAGAGCATGCTGCGCCAGTTCACCGAGGGCTGGCGGTTCATCGGGCAGACTCCGCTGGTCCGGGGCCTGGTGCTGGGCATCTTCGGTGCCTTCGCCGGTGGCGGCATCGTGATCGGCACGGCCCGGTTCTTCGCCGCCTCGCTCGGCGCCGGTGACGCCGCCTTCTTCCTGCTCTTCGGCGCGATCTTCGTGGGTCTGGCGATCGGCATCGGGCTCGGCCCGACAATCGTGCGGGACATGTCCCGGCGGCGCTGGTTCGGCATGAGCATCGTGCTGGCCAGCGCCTCGGTGATGGCCCTCTCCTTCGCCTTCCACCTCTCCATGGCGCTTGTCGGCGCGATCCTGGTCGGTGCCGGCGCCGGCATGGCGTTCCTCTCCGGCACCACCCTGCTCGGCGGCGAGGTCGCCGACGAGGTACGCGGCCGGGTCTTCGCCGTGGTGCAGATCGGCACCCGGCTGGTGCTGATCCTGGCGATCGCGCTGGGCAGCCTGCTCGCCGGGGTCGGCGGATCGCGGACCCTGGAGATCGCCGACCTGGGCATCTCGATCTCCGCCACCCGCCTGCTGCTGCTCGCCGCCGGTGCGGCCGGGATCTTCGCCGGAGTCAGCGCGTTCGGTCAGATGGACGACAAGAAGGGCGTCCCGGTCCTGGCCGACCTCTGGGGCTCGATCCGTGGCCGTCCGCTGATGCCGGCCGAACCGTTCGTCTCGGCCGGGCTCTTCGTGGTCTTCGAGGGCGGCGAGGGCGCGGGCAAGTCGACCCAGCTCGCCGTGCTGGCCGAGCGGCTGCGGGACGAGGGGCGGGACGTGGTGGTCACCCGGGAGCCGGGCGCGACCGGGATAGGCGAGCGGATCCGCGCACTGGTGCTCAACACCGACGCCGCCGAGGCGCCCTCGCCGCGCGCGGAGGCACTGCTCTACGCCGCCGACCGGGCGCACCACGTGGCCACGGTGGTCCGGCCCGCCCTGGTCGAGGGTGCCGTCGTGATCAGCGACAGGTACGTCGACTCGTCCCTGGCGTACCAGGGCGCCGGCCGTACGCTCCCGGTCGACGAGGTCTCCTGGCTCTCCTCCTGGGCCACCGGTGGGCTCAAGCCCGACCTGGTGGTGCTCCTGGACGTGGACCCGCGTACCGGCTTGTCCCGGGTCGCCGCGCGCAGCGAGGCCGCCGACCGGTTGGAGGCCGAGTCGGTAGCGTTCCATGAGCGGGTTCGGTACGCCTTCCTCGACCTCGCCGCCGCCGACCCCAAGCGGTACCTGGTGCTCGACGCCGCCCGCCCGGTGGAGGAGATCGCCGAGCGGGTCGCCCGCCGGGTGGCCGAACTGCTCGGTGCGCCAGGTGGCATCAACCACCCGGGGCCGGCGAACGGCCCGGACACCTCGGTGCAGCCCCAGTTATCCCCTTCGGAGCTGGTGACGACCGAGCGGACTTGACGACGGAGCGGACTTGACGACCGAGCGGAACTGACGGGGCGGGGTGAAGTTGATGGCGGACGCCTTCGCCGACCTGGTCGGGCAGGACGAGGCGGTACTGATGCTGCGGCAGGCTGCCGCCTCCGCCGCCGCCGTGCTGCGCACCGCCAACGGGCCGACGGAGCCGGAGCCGGCGACCGGGCTGGACCCGGACGTGCTGCCCGGGGCGGACCCGGACCTGGAGGCCGGGTCGGAGGCGGGTCCCGAGCCGGGTGCCGGGATGACCCACGCCTGGATCTTCACCGGCCCGCCCGGTTCGGGACGGTCGGTCGCGGCACGAGCCTTCGCCGCCGCGTTGCAGTGTGGGCACGGCACCGGGTGCGGGCAGTGTCCCGGGTGCCACACCACCCTGGCCGGCACCCACGCCGACGTACGGCTTGTGGTGCCCGATGGGCTCTCCATCGGCGTCAACGAGATGCGGGCCCTGGTGCTCCGGGCGGCAAGCACCCCGTCCGGCGGGCGCTGGCAGATCGTGATCATCGAGGATGCCGACCGGCTGACCGAGGCAGCCGGAAACGCGCTGCTCAAGGCGGTGGAAGAGCCGCCGCCACGGACCGTTTTCCTGCTCTGTGCGCCCTCCACCCACCCGGACGACATTTCGGTGACCATCCGGTCGCGCTGCCGGGTCGTACCGCTGCGGCAGCCGCCGGTCGACGCGGTGGCCGAGGTGCTGGTGCGGCGCGACGGGATCGCGCCCGACGTGGCGCGGTGGGCGGCGGCGGCCACCCAGGGTCACGTGGGGCGGGCCCGGCGCCTGGCCGGTGACCCGCAGGCCCGCTCCCGGCGCGAGGCGGTGCTCGCGGTGCCACGTCGGCTGACCAGCGTCGGTGCCGCCTTCGACGCGGCATCCGCGCTGATCGAGGCGGCCGAGGCGGAGGCCGAGGCGTCGGTGACGGAGATCGACGCGGCGGAGCGTGCGGCACTGGAAACCGCCCTCGGAGCGGGTGGTACGGGCCGGGGTGCGGCCAGCGCCGCGCGGGGTGCCGCCGGACAGTTGAAGGACCTGGAACGGCGGCAGAAGTCGCGGGCCACCCGGGCGCAACGGGACGCCCTGGACCGGGCCCTGGTCGACCTGGCCGCGTTCTACCGGGACGCGTTGACGGTGGCACTTGGCGCACCGGTGGCACCGGTGCACACCGACACCGCCGAGCTGGCCGGCGCGGGAGCCCGCAGCTGGCAGGCGGAGGGGGCGCTGCGGCGGCTGGAGGCAGTGCTGGCCTGCCGTACCGCGATCGAAACCAACGTCAAGCCCCGGATCGCGGTGGAGGCGATGATGCTCGCCCTCTGGAAGGGCTGACTCCGGCGGCACCCGCCCGGGCTGACTCCGGCATCGCCCGGCTGGGCTGACTTCGGCGGTGCACGGGGTGTCGGAGCGTGGTCCATCGCTGGCCGGACCGTTATCCACAGCCATCGACAGGCGCAATTCGCGTGCGGTACGGTCCAATGTGCCCTGGTGACGGTGGTGGCACGCACAGTGAGCACGCTGGGGGAGGAGTCCGCCGATGTCGCGGGGTGAGATCGATGAGGCGTGGATCGAGGAGGCGGTCCGGCGTTACCGCCGGATCGAATCCCTCCAGGCCGAGTTCGACCGGGCCGTGGCAACGGTCGAGGTGACCGTACGGTCACCGGACGGCCTGGTGGAGGTGGTGGTGACCGCCAGCGGCCGGATCACCGACGTGCGGTTCCTCGGTCCGCTGCACAACCGGGCACCGCGCGATGTGGCCGGGTCGGTGCGGGCCGCGGTGGCGGCTGCCGCCGACGCCGCGCAGTGGGCCCGGGAGAAGTTGCACAACGAGACCTTCACCGCCTACCGGCCGCTGACGGGGGCGTGAGATGGAGAGCCTTCGTGCCCTGGCCGCCCGGCTCGACGAGGCGAGCGCGACCCTGACCGCCCTCTCCCGATCGATCATCGCTGCCGACCCGGCACAGGCGGCGTTCGGCGTCGATGCTCCCGGGCGGCCCGGCGAGATCGGGCGGGCGCTGCACCGGCAGTGGATGGCGGCCACGGGCGATCGAGCCCGGGAGGCGCACGTCGCCGCCGCACAGCTGTCCGCCACCGCAGACGCGCTGCGCCAGGCCGCTGCCCGCTACGCCGACACCGATTCGGTCGCCGCCCGCCGAATGGTCGGGGAGGCGTGATGGACGCCCTGGACCGGCTCGCCGAGCCCGGCCTCGACCTGCTGCGTCGGGTCGACACCCTGCTCGCGGCCGGCGCGCCCGAGGGGCACCGGGTCTGGCCACTGCTGCGGCGGATGCAGGTGCTGCCCGGCGACGCGCTGCGCGGCTTCCTCGACCTGCGTCCCGCGCCGCTGGCCGGTGCCGGGCACGCGGTGCGCCGGCACGTCCACGGGTACGACCACGCCTGCGCCGTGTTGACCGACCCGCTGCTCTGGTCCGGATCGGCCGCCGCGGCCTACGGCCAGTCCCGGGCGATGCTGCTGCGCCACTTCGACGAGGGCCCGGAGAGCCTGGTCGGGCGGCTGGAGGCGACCGCCGGTTACGCCGACGCGCTGGCTGACTGGGTGGAGGGCAGCCGGCTCGCGGTGGCGCGAGCCCTGGCCGACGTGATCGGCTCGGCCGAGGCGGTGGCGGTCGTCGCGGCCACCTCGCCGACCCGGGAGCCGTCCCACTCCGGGCCGTCCTCACCCGGCACCGCCGGTGCCGCCGAGGTCGCCGTCCGGGTGCTGGCTGTGCTCTGCGTGGCGTACGACGGGGCGGAGACCCTGCTGCGCCAGTGGGGGCCGAGTCTGGCCGAATCTGCCTGGCGGCCCGCCGGCAACCGGCTGCGACCGGACGGCGGTGGCACCGCACCCGGCACCCGGACGACCCGCGTCGGCTGGTAGCCGGCCGCCGCTACGGCAGGCGGTGCGACGTGCCGTGGGCAGGGTACGACGCCGCCCGCGGGCACCCGGTCGGGGCGGTCCCGCCGGCGACGTCGTGACCTTTCCTGCACCCCCCGCAGGTCTGTTCTTCACTCAACGCCGTCGACCCCGCTTTGTCCCGCCCGGCGAGCAGGAATCAGCCGTCCGGGCGGCCATCTCGTACCGGTAGCCGGGAGCGGGGTCGGTCGAGTCGACAGTCATGAATGGCTGCACGGTGTAGTCGCGCGTCACGCCGACCCGGCGGAAGTGCGGCATGGCGTCGTAGGGTGAAGGCATGGGCATGCTCTGTGCGGTCAGCTTCCAGCGGTACGGGCGCCTCTACTACCTCGATCCGGGCGAGCTTCGCCCGCAGGTGGGTGACAAGGTGCTGGTCCCCACCGACGACGGCCCCGAGGTGGCGGAGTGCGTCTGGGCCGCGCAGTGGGTCACCGAGGAGACCGACGGCTTTCCCCGGCTGGCCGGGCTGGCCCAGGAGGAGGATCTGCGCCGCGACGAGAACCTGCGCCGGCGCAAGGCCGAGGCGAAGGTCGCGGCCAAGCAGCTGATCCGGGAGCACGGCCTGCCGATGCGGGTGGTGGCGGTCGACCACGTGCTCGGCGGCGGTGAGGGCGGCGGCGAGCGGAGCACCATCTACTTCACCGCCCCGCACCGGGTGGACTTCCGCTCCCTGGTACGCGACCTGGGGGCCACCCTGCACTGCCGGGTGGAGCTGCGTCAGCTCTCGGCGCGGGACTCGGCGCGGGTGCAGGGCGGCATCGGCTCCTGCGGGCGTGACCTGTGCTGCGCCACCTTCCTCAACGACTTCGAGCCGGTCACCATCCGGATGGCCAAGGACCAGGATCTGCCGCTCAACCCGCTGCGCATCTCCGGTGCCTGCGGTCGGCTGATGTGCTGCCTCAAATACGAGCACCCGCTGTACCAGAAGTTCCAGGAGTCCGCCCCGGCGATCGGTTCCCGGGTGAGTACGCCGAAAGGCGACGGCCGGGTGGTCGGCCACAGCGTCCCGAGGGACGCGGTGACCGTCCGGATGGACGCCGACGGTTCGCGTTCCATGTGTTCTCGAGCCGACGTCTGCGGCTCCCGTCGCGCCTACGAAGACCCCGAAAAAACACCGCACTAACCCACCCCCACCCCCACCCCCTCCTCCTCCCCGCCGCCCCTCCCTCTCCGCCGATCTTGCACTTTCTGTCGCCGCAAAAGCCGCAAAACAGGACGGAGTGGCGACCAAAAGTGCAAGATCGGCGGGCTGGGCTGGGGCGGGGGCGGGGGCGAGGGCGGGGTGGGGCGGGGCGGGGTTGGGGGTTGGGGTTGGGGGTGGGGTGGGTGGGGTGGGGGTGGGGGTGGGGGTTGTTAGGTGAGGGTGGTGGGGGTTCGGCTAGGCGGGGGCGGAGTGGGGTGGTGGGGGTGAGCCAGGAGGCTTCGGCGGACTGGTCGGGGTTGACCTGCCAGTTGCGGCCGACCCGGTCGATCGCGATGGGATAGAGCGTCAGGGTGCCGTCGGGGTCGATGCGCAGGCGTACGAAGCCCTTCGCGTCCTCGATGCCCTGGCCGGCGAAGAGTTCGTTCACGTTCACCCCGAACCAGCTGGCGACAAGCAGGTACGCGGCCACCAACTGACTGGCCACCAGACCGATCACCGGCAGGTAGATGGTCACCGCGGCGACCGCCGGCAACGGCCAGGTCCAGTCGTGCAGGGGCACCGCCAGCCAGGCCCAGGTGCCGATGGCGGCCAACCCGACGTGGGCGATACCGTGCGCGATGCCGAGCAGCCAGTGCCGTACGTGTCGTTTCCCGCTCGAACTGGGCGGCTTGGCGAACAGGGCCGCCGCGAGGATCGTGACCAGCACCATCACCACCAGCGGCACGCTGAACAGGCGCAGTTCGGAGGCCTGCGAGCGGAAGTCGGTCACCCCGGCCATGGAGAACATCAGCAGGGTGTGCAGGATGCCGAGCAGGGTGGCGAAGCCCGGATTGCGGCGGGGCAACCGGCCGAAGATCCCCCAGCCGTACCGTCGGGAGCGGGCCGCGTCCGGGTAGCGGCCGGCCAGCTCGTACGTCTGGGAGGGGCTGGACCGGCGGGCCATGGTGTCCCGGGGCGGCACCTCGATCCGCTCGGGCAGCTTGTGGGTGGGGTACAGGTAGGCGCCGCCGCTGCCGGAGGTGACCAACTGTCGGTCGTCCGGCCCGGTGTACCGGGAATAGTGGTGCAGGTCGCCGGAGATCAGCAACCGGACCCGGGCGCCGGTGGGCGCGACGATGCTCCGGATGAAGTAGTCGATCGAGTCGTACGCCGTGGGGTGGTCGACGGCCTTGACCCACGCGGGCGCCGGCACGGCCAGGATCACCTTGCTCTGTGGCCCGAGCCGCTTCGCCACCGCGTCAAAATAGGTCAACTGCGGATCGTCGACGTACGAGCCGGACTGGTCGTCGAGGCCGAGCAGCCACCAGTCGGCGGGCAGTTCGATGGCGAAGTAGGAGCGGGACTGGCCGGTACGCCAGCCGCCGAAGTGCCGGTCCCGGGTGCGGACGAAGAGCCGCAGGAACGCGGTCAGCCCGTCGTACCAGTCGTGGTTGCCGGGGACCGCGAAGACCGTCGGCTGCTCGGGTGGGGTGCCCGGCAACGCCGCCTGGTAGGGCCCCTTGCAGCGATCCTCGTAGGCCGCGTACTCGGCCGACGGGTAGACCTGGTCGCCGCCCATCACCAGGGTCTGCGCCCGGGGCAGCCGGTGCCCGTCCACGGTGATCTCCGGCTGGGCGAGCAGATAGGCCACCGAGTACGTGGCGTTGAAACCGTCGCCCAGGTCGGCCACGTAGTCCAACCAGAGCCCGCCGTCCGGCCCGACCTGCTTGGCGACCTCCGCATCGAGGGCCTTCTGCAACTCCCGTTTGTCCAGGTACGCGCCGAAGAGCAGCGCCAGCAGCGTACGCAGGCCGGTGCTGATCAGCAGCAGCGGCGCGAGCCACGGCACCGGCTTGCGCGGCGTGAAGCCCAACTCCAGCGGATCGGTGCTACGCGGCCGTCGGGCCGCCCGCCCGCCGGCCGCCTCCTCGGCGTATGGCGTTGGGTTGGCGGGCTCGGGGCGCGGACCGTCGTCGGGAGTGCCGACCGGTTCGTCGCGGGGGGTGGGATCCTCGGTCACCCGCCGCAGCCTAGTGCCGACCGGGTGAGCGCGCTGCGCCGAAACCGCCCCGGCGTCCGGTTCGCGACTCGGCAATCCCGCTCCAACCGGGGTCGGCGCGTGCCGTACACTTGACCACCGTTGCCGCCTTAGCTCAGTCGGCTAGAGCGACGCACTCGTAATGCGTAGGTCGACGGTTCGATTCCGTCAGGCGGCTCAATGAAAGGCCCTGACCAGCATCAGCGCTGGTCAGGGCCTTATTTTCATCGGGCGCGCGACGCGTGCAACCATCCCGGTCCGGGAGAGCACCGCCCGTTGCGGCCCGGGGACCGGATCGCGGGCTACGCCACGAAGCGGGAACGGCGTCGGCGTCCGATCAGGTAGCCGGCACCGCCGAGGAGCAGAAGCGCACCGCCGATGCTGGCCACGGTCGCGGTGTCGGCACCGGTGACGGGCAGCCCACCGCCCTCGCCGTCGCCGGGAGCGCCCAGGCTGGCGGAGGGAGAAGGAACCGGTGCAACGGTCGCCGTGGCGCTGGGCGTGACGCTCGGCGTGGTGCTGGGCGTGGTGCTGGGCGTGGCGCTCGGCGTCGGGGTGGGCTGCGACGCGCAGTCGAGTTCACGTGCGGCGTACAGGTCGTTGTTCAGGTAAGCCAGGGAGGCATCGACGGTCCCCTCATCGAGCGCCTTCTGCGCCGCCGCCTGCACGTTGGCGCCAGCGCTCACCAACGTCCGGGCCACCGCGATCCGTAGGTCCGTTGTCCAGGCTTTCTGCACGTCCGTCTTGAGGAATGCCCGCAGATCATCCGGGGTGCCGTCCAGCCGCTTCTGTAGCGCCCCAGGCAGGACGGTCAACGCGTCGGCCTTCGCTGCGGCCAGGATCTGGTTGGCCAACACGCGCAGCTCTACATTGGTGGCGGTGTCCAGGTCGATGGTGACCAGCTGGCGGATGTCCTTGTACACCTTGCGCTCGACCGTTTGGCAGGCATCGTTCAGCACAGGCGGTTCGGTCTGCGCCATCGCCGGCACCGCCGGAAGCAGGAAGGCCAGCGCCATCAGGACGCCAGCCGGTAACTTCCATCGCATTTGGGTCTTCCTCCCCGTGGCAAGCAAAAACGTGGAGATGCTACCCGTCGCTCACGCAAAAGGTTGCCCCGTTTGTGACCGGCGGTCAGATTCGGGGAACGATCTGGATGATGCTGGTCCCGGTGGCTGTGGCGTCGTCGTCGATCATCGAGCTGACCAGCTTGTAGTAGCCGGGCTTGGCCTCGGGGGCGATTGGGATGACGCTTACCGGCTGCTCGTCGGGCGTACCGGTGGGTCGCACCGGCTCGGCGGTGTAGGTGGCCAGTCCGGGGACGGTGACGGTACCTGTCTCCGCGTCCTTGAGCTGTGCCTCGGTCGCGTACGGGCCGGTCAGGCTAGCCTGAAGCTCGACCCGGACCGGGGTGGTCGCGGCGGCGTCGCGTACGCCGACGATCCAGTGCAGGGTGAACGTCTGCCCGGGTTGGTAGAGCTTTTCGAGGTCTGCGGTCTCGCAGCAGCTGTATTCCAGTCGCGAGGCTGCCGGTGCGTGGGAGACCTCCGCGATGCACCCGGCCAGCAGCGGTACGACCGCCAGACAGGCAAGTAGCCGAACCAGGGGCGCCTTCATGCGCCGGAGCGTACTTCCGGCGCGCCACCCTGGGCCGCGCCGCCTGCGGCGACTGCTGGCGGCCCACCGGCTGCTGGATCGCCAGCGGGCGGTCGGTCCGGGCGGGCCAGACGTACTGGTCAGGGGTTAGTGTGCGTTGCGCAGGGTGCGGATGTAGGCGGCGGTGAGCGCGACGCCGCGATCCTCGTCGGTCGACAACTCGGCGAGGGCGCGAGACGCGACGGTCCCCGGAATGCCCGCGAGCGCCTGGGCCAGCCGTCGCCGGGCCGACGGATCAACGGTGCCGGGTGCGAGGCGGCCGACGAGGCTGGCGGCGATCTGATCCGCCATTGCGAGATCATCCGCCAGTCCGCTCAGCGCGTCGGCCGCATCGACGTCGTTCGCCTCCTCGACGATCATCTCGATGAGGGTCGGGACGGCGTCGGCCACGCCGCGGGTGCCGAGGGCCAGGGCGGCGTACCTGCGGACCACGACGTCGGAGTTGGCGAGCGCGTTACGCAGCAGTGCGGTCGCCGCGTCGTCCGGGATCTCGGCGATGGACTGGACGGCACGTTTGCGTACCTCGGCTTCCGGTGCGTCGATGCCCTCCGCCAGCAGGGCCAATGCACGCTCGCCCGACTGGGCCAGAGCCCAGCGTAGGGCCCCGGCGACGTTCGGGTCCGACTCGCTCAACACCGCCTCGACAAGCGCCTCCACCGGCACCGGAGCCTCGCCGACCGAAGAGACCGAGGAGAGGGCCGCGCGCTGACGCTTCCCGGCGCTCTCCGATCCCAGCGCATGCAGCAGGGCGACGATCTGGAGGACGTCCTCCCAGCCGGCGGGTTCTGCGGCACCGATCCGACGCAGTCGGTTGAGCAACTCCGTCTCCGCCGCGATGCGTGCCCGGGTCTGCCGGATCAAGTTGTCGACAAGCGCGGCGGGGGCGAAGTTGGGGTCGTCGAGCGCACGCCCGACTTCACGCAGCGACAGCCCCAGCGACCGCAGGCTCTCGATGTGGAAGATCCGCCGGATGTCCTCGCTCGAATACTCGCGATAGCCCGAACCGGTGCGACCCGTGGGCCGCAGCAGGCCGAGCGAGTCGTAATGCCGGAGCATGCGGGCGCTGACGCCGGACCGTCGGGCCACCTCACCGATCAACACTGCCGGTCACCCTTCCTGGCCGCTCCCACCGAGGGCCACGATTCGTTTCGCTTCCTCGATCGCATACTCGAAACCGGCATCCGGGTCGTGCAGCAGCCGTTGCGTGGCGATCGCGTGGTGGCGTACCCGAGGGTCGGGGTCGGTGGTCGCGGCGCGCAGGGTCGCCACGATCATCTCACCGAGCGCGATCAGCGCCCGGCTGAGACTCAGTTGCAGCTCACGCCCGCCGCGCCCGAGCTGGGTGGCCAACACCCGGGCCAACTCCGGTTTCTCATTTTCGGGTACGAGCGCGACCGCTGCCCGCCAGGCGCTCCGCGCCACCTCGTCGTCGGCGTCGGTCAGCAGTGCCTGCGTGATCGCCGGCCAGGCGCGCCGATCACCGATCTTGGACAGCGTGTGCAACGCCTGACTTCGTGCCTGCGTACGCGCCGAACGCAGTTCCGCCGTGAGTTTCGGGACCGTCATCGAGGCTGGGTGGCGGATGAGTGCCCAGGTGAGCATCTCGCGTACGGAGAAGTCGGGCTCGATCGCGCATCGTTCGATAAGCGGGTCGATGAACTGTGCGTCCGGGGTCGTGCCGACGGCCAACGCGGCCCGCAGCCGCATAGACGAATTACTGTGCTTCAGCCCCTGGAGAAGTCGAATGTCCTGTTCCGGCCCGCCCATCGGGATCACCTCCTGACCCCAAGGAAAGACCTTGTCACCGTGTCAAGGTCAAACGAAGCGTGCGGCCGGGGTCAAACGAAGCGCGCGGCCGGGGTGGAACGAAGCGCGCGGCCGGGGTGGAACGAAGCGCGCGGCCGGGGTGGAACGAAGCGTGCGGCCGGGGTCAAGCGGGGCACTATGCGGTGAACGGCCCGGCGGCGGGGTCGCGCTCCTGAAGACCGGCGGCTCTGCAAACCGGCCGGTGGCCTACGATCCGTAGACATAGCTGAATGCGATCGGGTGAGTGTCTTACGGGGAGGCATCATGGTCGGAAGGCTCGCTCGGCACCTCGCTGGTGCGGCTGCCGCCTGGTTCGTGTTCGTCGTGCAGACAGCCCTCGTCTATCTCGGACTGTTCGCGTACGCGGGAGTGACCAACGCGGATCTGGGTGGACCGCTCGGCGGGCCGTTCCTGGTGCTGCTCGCGGGCATCGTGGGGGCCATCCTGGTGCCGCTGCTCTTCGTACCGGCCGGCTTGATCGGGGACGCAGCCGCGAGGAGCGGACGATTCCTCGTGAAGATGCTGATCACGAGCGCTGCTGCGATGGTGCTGGCCGCGATCTACATGGCCGTCGTAGCCCTGACAACCGGGGATTCGCTCGACGTGATGTTGTGGTCGTGCCTCGGCGCTGCGGTTACCGTGCTCGTCCCGGCCGTCGCGCACGTCGCCGTCGCCGACGGCGTACTCAAGGTTGGTCGGATCTGGCGGCGCTTCCGCTCGCCGGCACCCGTCTGAGCGAGCCGGTGACGGTCTGAGCGAGCCGGCACCGGTCTGAGCGAGCCGGTAACGGTCCGGGCGAGCCGGACAGCCCGCAGCCGGCGTCGCCCCCGCGTGGCGGCGAGCGTGATGATGCAATCACTCACCGGGATGTCCGGCGTCTCCTGCACAATGACGAGATCCCGCTCGACTTTGGAGGTTGCTGTGCAGCATGCGCCGGTCATCGTCAGCCTGCCGATCGCCGATCGACGGGTCGCCCACGACTTCTACCGGGACGCGCTCGGTCTGGTCGGCATCGGGGAACCCGCCGAGGACGGGCTGCCCGAGCCGTTGCAGTTCGAGGTGAACGACGGTCTGCGGCTGATGCTGGTGCCGACCGGGGGCTTCGGCTGGGTGCTCGGTGGGCGGGAGGTGGCCGACGCTCGGCACAGCGAATGCGTCCTCGGGCTGAGCGCGACCGGGCCGGATGAGGTCGACGACCTGATCAAGCGGGCCCGGAACGCCGGCGCCGAGGTGGTTACCGAGCCCGGCCAGCAGCCCTGGGGGTACGCGGGCACCTTCGCCGATCCAGACGGCCACGTGTGGATGGTCGCCGTCACGGCGGGCACCTGACGACACCTGACGCGTTCCAGGGTGCGGGCGCGGGTGCCGAGCAGGTCGCGCGACTTCGCCGCCGACGTGATCTCCACCGTCACGTTCTGCCTTCCCGTGGCGTTGACCATGGTGACGGCACCCGGGCGGGACCGCCACGTTCGGTGTGGTCGCGTCTACCGCGAGGTTTGTCCGGTGCGGGCCGGGGTACGGCTCCACTGCGCGAAAGACGCCGCCATGACGCCGCAGTGACAAGCAGAACGCAGGAAGCAGTGGAGGCCCGGAGATGGAGAGTCGACTCAAGATCCTGGGTCACCCCGTCCACCCGATGCTTGTGATGTTCCCGGTCGCCCTGCTGACCACGGCCGTGCTCTTCGACATCATCGACACCGTCGGTGGGCCGGACTTTCTCGGCGAGGTGGCGTACTGGAATCTCACCGTGGGCCTGATCGGCGGCCTGCTGGCTGCGGCGGCCGGACTGTTCGACCTGTTGGCCATCCCCGCCGGCACCCGGGCCAAGCGGGTGGCGCTCACCCACGCCGCCGCGAACGTCGCGGTGATCCTGCTCTTCGCCGCGGTCTGGGTGGTGCGGCTCAACGCCGATTCGCGGGGTGCCGGTGGGGCGCTGATCGCCATCGAGGTGGTGGCGCTCGGCATCCTCGGCGTGAGCGCCTGGCTCGGCGGCGAACTGGTGGACCGGCTCGGCGTGGGCGTCGACTCGGACGCCAACCTGGACGCGCCAAGCTCGTTGCGGTCGAGCCCGGCGAGCCAACGGATAGGAGACGTGCGATGAGCGGACCGGGACGTGGCTGGCGGGGCGGGCAGCAGGGCTGGGACCCGCTGGGCGAGTTGCAGTCGCTGCGGGCCGAGCTGAGTCGGCTGGTCGGTGGCCGGCCAGGCCCGCCCGAGGTGGAACTGGGCGAGACCGCCGACGGCTGGGAGGTGGTCGTCCGGCTGCCCGGGGTGGCCCCCGAGGAGGTCGCGGTGGAGGTGGACGACCGCGAGTTGTGCGTACGCGCCCGGACGGAGGCCGAGGTCAACGCCGACCACGGGATTCCCGGCGGCTTCGAGACCCGGGGCTTCGAGTATCGGGTGCCGCTGCCGGCGCGGGTGGACGCGGACTCGATCGACGCCGTGATGGATCACGGTCTGCTCCGGGTGCGGCTGCCCCGGGCCAACCGGCCCACGCCGCGCACCATCACCGTCGGCCGCACCGGGCCGCACCGCGCCGGCTTCTCCGGCGGTACGCCGGTCAGCGTCGACCCGGCGGCGGATCGGGAGCTGCACCAGCCGGATGTCGCCGTCGGCGAGTCCGGCCGGTAACGGCCGGCCCGTGGGTCCCCCGGGCCTGCTCACTCCGGCCGTCGGACGGGTGCCCGACGTGGCCCGGATCGCCGTGTTGCGCGCCAACGCGCTCGGCGACTTCATCTTCGTCCTACCGGCGCTGGAGGCGCTGCGCGCGGCGTACCCGGCGGCGGAGATCGTGTTGCTCGGCGCGCCGTGGCACGCGGCGCTCTGGCGTGACCGGCCGGGCCCGGTGGACCGGGTGCTTGTGGTGCCGCCCGCGCCCGGGATCCGCGCGGCGACCGACGGCGAGGCGACGGCCGGCATTGTCGACTTCCTGGCCGACGTCCGCGCGGAGCACTTCGACCTGGCGCTCCAGTTGCATGGCGGCGGCGCGAACTCGAATCCGCTTGTCGCCGCGCTCGGTGCCCGGGTCACCGCGGGGCTGCGGGCGGAGGACGCCCCGCCGCTGGACCGCTGGCTGCGCTACGTCTACTACCAGCCCGAGGTGATCCGCTACCTGGAGGTGGCGGCGCTTGTGGGTGCCCCGGCCACCACGATCATCCCGACCTTGGCGGTGACCGACCCGGACCGCGCCGAGGCGCGGCGCGTGCTCGGTGCGCCGGAGCGTCCCCGGGTGGCGCTGCACCCGGGGGCGACCGACACCCGGCGGCGCTGGCCCACCGACCGGTTCGCCGGGGTGGCCCGAGTGCTGCACGCCGACGGGTACCAGGTGCTGGTCACCGGCACCCCCGCCGAGCAGGACGTGGTCGACGAGGTGGTCGCGGCGGCCGGGGTGCCGATCCGGCCGCTGGTGGGCACGCTCAGCCTGGGCGGGCTGGCGGCCTGCTATGCCGACTGCGCCCTGGTGATCTCCAACGACACCGGTCCGCTGCACCTCGCCGCCGCCGTGGGTGCCCCCACTGTCGGCATCTTCTGGGTCGGCAACCTGATCACCACGGCCACCGCGCTGCGGGGCCGGCACCGGCCGATCATCTCCTGGACGGTGCACTGCCCGGTCTGCGGTGTGGACTGCACACCCGGCATCTACCCGCACCGGCCCGGTGACGGTGAGTGCCCGCACCGCGATTCGTTCGTGACGGACGTGCCGGTAGCCGAAGTGCTCGAAGCCGCCCGCGAACTCCTCTTCACGTAAGGAAGGGCACCTTATTAACGCCTCAGGTAGAGCACGGGCCCCCTGTTAACACCCGGCCTCACGCCCGACCGGACCGTCGCTGAGTACGACCTCCCATGCCTCCACGTCACGTTCGGTGACCGTGGTCGGCGACTCCAGGTGGTAGGCGCCGCTGGGCAGGACACCGGCGCCGCCGTGGCGCGCCAACACGGCGAGCTGGGCGGCAACGTCCTCGCCCTGGTGCGCCGCCGGCACCCGGCGCCAGAATTCGAAGCCACCGGAGTCGACAAGCTTGGCACGGTCGTACAGCACGCATCCGCCGATCCAGGAGACCTTGTACGCCCGCCAACTATCCGGTGGCAGCGCCAACGCCTCGGTGACGTGCAGCAGGTTCGCCGCGGAATGGATCTGCGACCGGTCCCACTCGGGGGTGCCCGGTCGGATCCGCTCCGGCTCGGGCCGACCGGTCCACTCCTGGTAGTGCCGGTGCGTCTGGGGCCGTACGTCGTCCAGGTAGGACAGCCCGTGCACCGCGTTGCCGACGAAGCCGCAGCCCAGTTCCTCGATCGCGGTGACCAGTCGGCGCAGCGTCCCCGGTTCCAGCCAGACGTCGTCGTCGAGGCAGAGCACGTACCGGGCGGCGGACGCGGCAAGCAGGGCGGCCCGGTGTTCGGCCAGGCCGCGCCGGGGCAGCCGGCGGGTCAGCAGCACCGGATGGCCCCGATGCCGCAGGACCCGGACCATGGTGGCGGTGGCCGGGTGGGCGTACCCGGGTTCGCCGTCGGACTGGTCGCTGACCACCACCCCGAAGCCTGGCACCCCCTCCTGCGCGGCCAGCCCGGCGAGCGTGACGGCCAGTTCGGCGGGCCGGTCGCGGGTCGGCACCAGCACGTCGAGCAGGCGGTCGGCCCGGAAGTCGCGGTGCGTGCCGCCGTCCAGCGGTCGGTTCACGGCGCCTTGCCGGTGAGCGGCGGCGTGGCCGTACCGCCCGGCGGCGCGGTCGCGTCAGGCGGCGGCGCGATCGCCGCAAGCGGCGGCGTGGCCGTACCGCCCGGCGGCGCGGTCGCGTCAGGCGGCGGCGTGGTCGCCGCGAGCGGTGGCGTGGACTCAAGCGGTGGCGTGGTGGCCTCACCCGGCGGCGTGGTCGCCGCAAGCGGTGGCGGCGCGGACTCAAGTGGCGCGGTGGGCTCACCCGGCGGCGTGGTGGACTCAAGTGACGGCGCGACGGCGTCGGCCGTGGCGGGCGGCGGCGTCGGGCTGCCGGCACCGACCTCTGCCGCGCCCTGCTGACCGTACGCCCGGATTCGCTCGATGATCGCTGAGGTGGAACGGTCCGGCACGTATCCGAGGGTGCGTACCTGGCCGCCCAGCCGCTGCACCAGCGGTGCCTCCGGCACCAGGTCCGGCGGGTAGTCGCCACCCTTGACGTACACGTCCGGACGGATGGCCTCGATCAGCTCGGCCGGTGAGTCCTCCTCGAAGATCACCACATGGTCCACACAGGACAGAGCGGCGAGCAGGGCGGTGCGGTCCTCGACCGGGTTGACCGGTCGGTCCGGCCCCTTGAGCCGCCGTACGCTGTCGTCGGAGTTGACCGCCACCACCAGCAGGTCGCCGAGGGCGCGGGCCTGTTCCAGGTAGCGCACGTGGCCCCGGTGCAGCACGTCGAAGCAGCCGTTGGTGAAGACGACGGAGCGGCCCGCCCGACGCTGCTCGGCGATGATCGTGGTCAGTCCTTCGGCGCCGACCAGCACCTCCCGGCCATTGCCTGCCGGCGTCGGCCGGCCCAGCGCCGCCAGCAGGTCCTCCTGGTGGCAGACGCAGGTGCCGGTGCTGGCGACGGTGCTCGTCGCGGCGAGCTGCGCCAACTCGGCGGCGGTCGACAGCGGCGCGTCGGCAGCCAGCGCGAGCGTCATGGCCGCCAGGTACGCGTCCCCGGCGCCGACGGCGTGGCTGGCCGGCACCGGGGTGCTGTGGCTGCGGGCCGGCCGGCCATCGGCCCCGCCGACCACCGCGCCGTCGGTGTCCAGGGTCACCGCGACGACGTCCGCGCCGGTGTGCGCGCGTAGCTCGGCCAGTCGGGACTCGGCCAGCACCGCCCGGTCCACGCCGGCACCGGCGTCGGCGTTCACGGTCACACCGGTGCCGGTCACGCTGAGCCCGTCCCGGGTCATCGCCACCCGCCCCTCGGCCGGGGTGGGCTCGCCGGTCGGCCCGTCGGTACGCCGCAGTCCGGCACCGCCGGGTGCGGCGCCGACGGTCAACTCGGACGGACCGTCGGCCAGGTCGACCTCCGGATGCTCCAGACGCAGCCGGCGGCCACCGCCATCGCGGTCGCCCTCCTGGTGGAGGCTGCCCCGGTGATCACCGTTCTGGTCACCACCGGGGACAGGCTCGTCGTTCGGGGCGGCGCTGCGGCTACCGCCCGCGGCCGGGGCTACAACTCCCGGGGCTACGGCTCCCGGGGCTACAACTTCCGGGGCTACGGCTCCCGGGGCGACGGCGGGCGGGGGGTTGGCGGCGGCCAGGGCGACGGTGCCGGCGCGGGCGAGCAGCCGGCTCGCCTCCGCGAAGCTCGGAGTGACCACGGTCGGGGCCAGGCCACGCCAGTCGGCGAGGTCATGCGCGTCAAGCGCGACAGTGGCGTACCGGGTCCGTTCGGCGACCAGCCAGGCGCGCACCGGCGCGGGCAGCGCACCCAGGCCGTAGTCGCAGATCACCAGGGCCGGGGCGGCACCACCGGCGGCGGCCTGCAACTCCTCGGTCGCACATTCGAGCGCGGTGAGCAGGCAGTCCACCCCGAGATCGTTCAGCGGATCGTCCGGTTCGCCGGAGTCCTCCCGCAACAGGATCTGGTCGCCGGCCAGCATCCGGCGCTTGACCGGCGTGGGACGGCCGGGCTGGCTGACCGTACGGTCCCAGACTCCCGCCCGGTCCAGACAGTCGTGCAGCTCGTCACCGGCGGCATCCGCCCCGACGGGTGCCACCAGCGCCGACCGCCCGCCAAGCGTGGCGATGTTGACGGCGGTGTTGGCGGCTCCGCCCGCAGCGGAGATGCGGCGGCGCAGAGTGAGCACCGGTGCCGGGGCCTCCCGACACAGCCGGTCCGAGTCGGCGAACCGCCATTCATCGAGCATGGCGTCACCGATCACCAGCACCGGGCGCCCACGCCAGCTCTGCACGACGTCGGCGAGTCGGAGATGGTCCGCTGCTGCTCGTGCCATGCCGGCGGATCCCCCGGGCCGGCGGGGTCAAACCTGCCGCCGGCAAGCGACGCGGACCACGCCAGGAGGCCGTTTCGGGCGTTCCAGGGCGGGAACCGTTTCTGCTGAACCTCGGAGAGGAGAAACAGCATGACAGCCACGTTGCAGGGCAAACGAGTCGCCTTCCTGGCCACCGATGGTGTGGAGGAGGTCGAGTACGTGCAGCCGCGCAAGGCGGTCGAGCAGGCCGGTGCCGCCGCCGAACTGGTGTCGATCAAGACCGGCAAGATCACCTCTTTCGAGCATCTGGACCAGTCGACGGCGTACGAGGTGGATGTGACCGTCGCCGACGCGGACCCCGAGCGGTACGACGCGCTCGTGCTGCCGGGCGGGGTGGCCAACCCGGACTTCCTGCGCGCCGACCCGGACGCCGTACGGTTCGTGCGGTCGTTCTTCGACGCGGGCAAGCCGGTCGGGGTGATCTGCCATGGCCCGTGGACGCTTGTCGAGGCGGATGTGGTGCGCGGTCGGCGCCTGACGAGCTGGCCGAGCTTGCGTACCGACCTGGTCAACGCCGGTGCCGAGTGGGTCGACGAGCAGGTCGTGACCGACAACGGGCTGGTCAGCAGCCGCAACCCGGACGACCTGCCGGCCTTCTGCGCCAAGATCGTCGAGGAGTTCGCCGAGGGTCGACACTGACCGCCGGACGCCTTCGATCGTGGGGCTCGCGACCCTCGCCCGCACGGGCGAGGGTCGCGTCCGGTTTCGGGAGGCGTCTCTCTGCGACGATGCTCCGCGCCGGCCCTACTTCAGGATCAGGCGGTTGGTCTGCTCGAAGACGTCCAGGTCGGCGAGGGTCTCCGAGACGCTGGCGGAGAGCGGGTACGGCATCGCTTCGCGGTGGAAGAACCCGGCGTCGCTTGTCTCGTCGGTGACCCGGGCCAACTGACCGTCCCACTCCTCCACCCGGAACGCCGTGGTGAAGATCTGGTACGTGTGGCCGTACATGTTGGTGTGGGTGCGGTCCGGGCCGGTGTAGAGCGCGAAGGCGCTGACCCGCAGGGCGCGCAGGCCGGTCTCCTCGCGTACCTCCCGCACGGCGCAGTCGGCGATCGACTCGCCGAGTTCCATGGCCCCGGCGGGCATCGCCCACTGCCCGTTGTCGGAGCGACGGATCAACAAGATCCGGGCCGCGTTGTCGCGGACCACGGCACGGGCGCCGACGAACATCAGCGTCCGGTCGCCGGCCAGCGCGCGTAGCTGCCCGACGTACGAATCAGCCCAGGAGATGCTCACCCGGACAAATTTACGGCGGCGGCCCGCGTACGACGGCCCGGATCTGCGAAAACAGGCCCGGCGTAACGTTTTTGAGCGCATCATCGCCATTAGGGACAGCGGCCTCGCACAGACCTCTCTCCCGGTGGGCGGCCCCGGCGTTCGCACCGCGCCGGGGCCGCCCTTTTTGCGGGCGACCCGCACTGTCAGTATTGCGAAACTTGTTCGCCTGTGTCCCGGCGATGGGGAAATCAACCCACTACCGCCCGTTACTCGCTTGCGCTGACCAGCACCTTGCCCACCACGGCGTCCTCCACCGCCTGATGCGCGGCGGCCGTCGCCGACAACGGGTACCGGTGCAGCGGCAGGCCGGCCTCCTCGCCCACCCGGATGCCGCCCTGTGCGGCAGCCGCCGCCACGTCCACCACCGCCTGTGCCTTGGCCGCCTTCGGCAGGGTGTAGACCAGCACGAACTGCCAACGGGCGTTCGGCACCATGAGCGGTCGGATCGGCAGGGTCACCTCGTCGCCGCCGTCGTCGGCGTAGACGCAGACCACCCCGCCGTGGTGGAGCAGTTGGGCGTCGGTGGCGGCGTTGCGGGCGGCGGAGACCTCGACGATCGTGTGGACCCCGTCGGGCGCGACCTTGCGGACCTCCTCGACCACGTCCTGGTCCCGATAGTTGATCACCACCGAGGCACCCGCCGCCGCAGCCAGTTGTGCCTTCTCGGCGCTGCTCACCGTGGCGATCACGCAGGCATCGGCCCAGGCCGCGAGCTGGATCGCCGCGTTGCCCACCGCGCCAGCCCCGCCCTGCACCAGCACCGTGTGGTCGCTCAACGCGCCCGGGCCCAGGCTGTCCGGCAGGTACTCACCGGCGGTCAGGCACCGGTGCGCGGTCAGGAACGGGATGCCCAGGCAGGCACCCAACTCGAAGGAGGCGTCACCGAGGCGGACCGCCTGGCGCACCGGCACCACCGTGTACTCGGTGGCCGTGCCCCAGGGGCGCTGCCAGGCCGCCTCCCAGAGCCACACCCGCTCGCCGATCAGGTCCTGGTCGACGCCCTCGCCGACCGCCTCGACCACCCCGGCACCGTCCTGCCCGGGGATCTGCCAGCCGGCCGGCAGCGGAAAGCTCCGGCGGGCCTTCCAGTCGGTCGGATTCACCCCGGCGTACGCGATGCGCACGAGCACCTCGCCCCGGCCCGGCTCGGGCACCGGCCGGTCGACCAGTTCGAGCACCGAAGGGTCGCCCGTGCGCTCGTAAACGATCGCCTTCATCCCCGTCTCCTCCCGTTTACCGCCCCGGTCGAGATGCTGATCCACCACCGACCGTAGGCGGGTCGGGGAGCGGCCGGTAGGGGTTCAGCCGAGCTGGGCCACGACCTCCGGGGTCAGCTCGTCGATCGAGTCCAGCACGGTCGACGCCAACCGCTGCGCGTCCGGATCGAGCGGGTACGCCCCGTGCGGCACCGCCACCACCCGCATCCCGGCCGCGGCGGCCGACCGTACGCCGTTTGCGGAGTCCTCCACCGCCACGCAGCGGGTCGGGTCGACGCCGAGCCGCTGTGCCACGGTCAGGTAGACATCCGGCGCCGGCTTGCCGCGCTCGGTCTGCTCGGTCGAGAGCGTGGTGCGGAACGTGTCGGTCAGCTCGGTGGCGGCCAGCGCCGCCGCGATCAACCGGGTCGGCGAGGAACTGGCCAGGCCGAGCGGCCACCGCGCGGCCAGCCGGCGCACCACCTGGTCCGCCCCGTCGATGAGCGGTACCCGCACCGCGTACCGCCGGGCCATCTCCTCGACCACTTCGGCGGCGACCTGCTCGGCGGTACGCCGTACGCCCAACTCGCCGCTGAGGTAGCGGGCCCACTCCCCGGTGCTCATCCCCATCAGCCGGCGCTGGGTGTCGTCCTGCCAGGTGCCGCCGTGCTCCGCCACGTACGCCCGCCGGACCTCCTCCTAGACCGGCTCGGAGTCCACGATCACGCCGTCAAGATCGAACACCACCGCATCCACCGTCATCCCGCCATCCTTCCAGGCAAGGAAGGGCCCCTTTTTAACGCCTCAGGTAGAGGAAGGGCCCCTTATTAACATCCGGGTTCGGGAAGACCGATCGGGTTGTCCGAGGGGATGACGCGGTACGCGGCATTGGCCAGGGGCGCCAGCAGGGCACGCAGGCGGTCCAGGGCGTCGGGATCGAGGGCCTGCCAGGGGCGGGCGGCGCTGGCGTCGGTGGCGTCCTCGACGGCCTGGAAGCCGGCCCGGCCGCGCTCGGTCGGTTCGCCGGCCGGGGTGAGCCAGCCACGGGCGGCCAGCCGCTCGCGGGCCTGGACCCACTCTTGCTCCGACCAGCCCCGGCGGAGCAGGGGCTGCGCGGCCATGCCGGTCGCGATCCGCCAGGCCAGCGTCTCCACCGGGTCGAGGTCGGCGGCGACCAGCGCCGCCACGTGCCCGTCCCCGCGGTGCTCGCGCAGTGTCGTGGTGGCCTGCCAGAGCCGGGCCAGCGGATAATCGCCGCGCGGCAGGGCGGCGTTGGCCGCGCCGAGCACCCGGCCGGGCGCGGTACCGACCGCCTCGGCGGCGGCCTCCAGCAGCTCGGCGGTCTCCGCCAGGTGCCGCTCCGGCAGCTCGTACGTCAGCTCGGCGAGCGCCTGCACCGCCCCGGTGAGCCGGGCCCGCAGCGCCTCCTCCGGCGTGGCCAGCTGCCACACGGCGGGCAGGGCCCGGGTCACCATGTGCGGGGCGAAGGTGAAGAAGGTGGCGATCACCGGCGCGGGTCCGATCGGCCCGAGCGGGGCGGCCCGGCCCGCGAAGTAACCGCGCCAGAATCCGCGCAGCCCGACCGCCTCGTAGGCGGCGCGGGCGCGCGGATGGAAGTAGGTGACGGCGTGCACCGGCTCGTAGTAGGTCCACATCAACCGGGCGAGCCGCCCGGGTTCGTCCACCGCCGTCACCACGACCCCCTACTGAGCGGCGAGCACGTCCACCACGAAGCGCAGCGGGCCGCCGGGGCGTCCGCCCGCGCCGTCGCCGTACGCCAGTTCGGCCGGGATGTCGAGCTGCACCCGGCTGCCCACGGTCACCCCGACCAGGCCCTTGTCCCAGCCCTCGATGACCTGGCCGACGCCGATCGGGAAGGTGGCCGGCTCGCCCCGGTCCCACGAGGAGTCGAACTGCTCACCGTTCTCGTAGAACACGCCCACGTAGTTGGTGGTGATCGTCTGGCCGGCCGTGACCTTCGGACCGGTGCCCTCGATCAGCGGGGTGACGGAAAGCTCGGTCAGCTTGCCCTCGCCGGCCGTGACGTTCGGCTTGCTGCCCAGCGCCGGGTCGGCACCCTCCGGCAGCTGCGGCGCCGGTGGCGCACCCGGGGCCGCCGGGTCCACGTCGCTCGGCGACGCCGACGCGGTGCCCGCCGCCTGCTCGGGAGAGTCGTCCCCACCGCGCTGTCCGATGATCACGAACACGGTGATCAGTACGCCGACCACGGCGACGGCGGCGAAGGCCCCGGCCCAGGCCTGCCGGCGGCGCTTGGCCTCGGCCGCCTTCTGCTCGGCCAACTGTTCGGCCAGTCGCCGCCGTGCCTTGCTCTCCTGCCCGCCCGCGTGCTCGCTCACGTCCTCGGCTCCCTGATGAGAGATGGATGCGTCCGGCCACGGACGCCGTCGCCGACACACGGTACCTGGTGGCCGGCGTACTTCCGACGGTCGATCGTGACCGGTGGGATTCCTGCGTCGATTGGGACAGATGTGCGGGGCCCGGAAAGGATTCCGGGCCCCGCATCGATGCCGACGCCGATCGGCCGCCACCTGCTGAGGACAGGGCGGTTCACCAGGAGGTCGGCTTGCCCTTCTGGAACAACCACACGTCGAAGAAGGCGGTCAGATCCTGCCCGGACTCCCGCTCGGCCAGCCCGATGAAGTCGGCCGTGGCGGCGTGGCTGTACTTGTAGATCTCCGCCCACTGCCGCAGGATCCGCAGGAACGCCTCCTCACCGACCTTGCCGCGCAGCGCGTGCAGGGTCATCGCGCCCCGGTTGTACGGAATGCTGCTGAACATGTCCATCGGGCCGGGGTCGGCCAGGACCACCTGCCAGAACGACGAGGAGGCGGCCCGCCCGTAGTTGCTGCTGCTGTTGAAGGTCTGGTTGACCGTCGCACCGCCGTTGTGCTCGGTGTACATCCACTGGCCGTAGGTGGCGAAGCCCTCGTTGAGCCAGATGTCCTTCCAGCGTTCCGGCGAGACGCTGTTGCCGTACCACTGGTGCGCGATCTCGTGGGCCATGGTGCCGACGCTCGCCGTGTTCGAGAAGATCGGCTTGGTCTGGGTCTCCAGGGCGTAACCCACCTGCGGGGCGTAGTCGACGATCGCCCCGGTCGAGGCGAACGGGTACGGCCCGAACAGCTCGGTGAAGAACTCCATCATCTTCGGGATCTGGGACACCGCGTTTGCCGATCCGGCGACCAGGCGGGGGTCGATCGCCACGTACGACGGGATGCCGCTGGGCGTGACCGACTCGGTGACCACGAACCGGCCGATGGTGATCGTCGCCAGGTAGGTCGCCATCGGCTCGGTGTTGTCCCAGACGTACGTGGTCCAGCCGTCGCGGGTCTGCTGGGAGAGGAGTTGGCCGTTACCGACGGCGGTCAACCCCTCCGGCACCTTCGCGGTGAAGCGGAACGTCGCCTTGTCGGTCGGGGTGTCGTTGCTCGGCAACCAGGCGGGCGTGCCCTGCGGCTCGCCGACGACGAAGGCACCGTCGTCGGTCGGGATCCAGCCCTCGATCGAACCGTCCGGATCGGTCACCGGGCCGGGCACCCCGGCGTACGTGACCACCACGGTGAACATCTGCCCGGTCTTCGGCTTCGGGCGTGGGGTGACGATCAGTTCCTGGCCGTCCCGGGTGAAGTCGTTCTTCTTCCCGTTCACGGTCAGCGAGGAGATCTCCGGCCCCCGGAAGTCCAGGTTGAACTGATCGAGATCCTGGGTGGCTCGGGCGGTGATCGTCGCGGTGGCGGCCATGAAGCGGGTCGCCGGGTCGTAGGAGAAGTTCAGATCGTAGTGCTGGACGTCGTACCCGCCGTTGCCCTGGTCGGGGAAGTACGGGTCGCCGACGCTCGGCGCGCCGGGCGAGAAGCGGGGAGCGCCGGGGTTGCCGGGTGCCGCGCCAGCCGTGCCCGGTGCCGCCAGCGCACCGGCGGCCAACAGGCCGGCGGTGGCCAGCGCGGCACCACGCGAGCGAGGAAATCGCATGTGAATCCTCTCCATGGGGGTTGCCCGGGAGCGTAAGGATTCACGATTTACCTGGTCAATGACTAACGGTCAGGATCAGGCGGTCTTGCGCGGGGCGGCCTTCTTCGCTGTCCTCGTCGTCTTCTTCTCAGCGGCCTTCTTGCCCGGCTGGGCCTTCTTGGCCGGCGTCTTCTTCTCCCCGGTGGCCTTTTTCGCCGTCGTGGCCTTCTTCTCGGTGGTCTTCTTCGCCGGCGCCTTCTTCGCCGCCTTCTGCTGGGCGGAGCGCGCTGACGTGATCGGGGTCGGCTCGCCAGCGCCACCGCCGGCGGCACGACCGCCACCGCCACCGCCACCACCGCCACCGCCGGCACGACCGCCGCCACCACCACCGCCACCGCCGCCGCCGGTTGCCGCGCCCGCCTCGCCGCGCGCCGCGCGAGCCCGCTCGACCGACGCCTTGAGGGCGGCCATCAGGTCGACGGCAGCCGGCGGAGCCTCCTCGGCCTCCTCCGGCTGGACCACCTCGCGTCCCTCCACCTTCGCGTCGATGACCTCCTGCAACGCGGTCCGGTAGTCGTCGGTGAACTCGTCCGGCTGGAAGTCGCCGGCCATCGAGTCGATGAGCGAGGTGGCCATGGCCAGCTCCGGCGGCCGGACCTTCAGGTCCTCGTCGAGAAAGCCGAAGTCCGGCTTCCGGATCTCGTCGGGCCAGAGCATGGTGTTCAACAGCAGCACGCCGTCGCGGACCCGCAGGGTCGCCAACTGCTCCCGCTGGCGCAGCGCCACCTTGACGATGGCCACCCGCTCGGAGTCGGTGAGCGCGTCCCGCAACAGCAGGTACGGCTTGGTCGCGGTGCCCTCCGGCTCCAGGAAGTACGCCTTGTTGTAGAGGATCGGGTCGACCTGCTCGGCCGGTACGAACTCCAGCACGTCGATCGCGTGCGAGGTGCTCAACGGCAGGTCGGCGAAGTCGGAGTCGGTGAGGATCACCATCTCCCCGCCGCCGATGTCGTAGCCCTTGGCGATGTCGTCGTAGCTGACCTCCTCGCCGCAGACCTGGCAGGTGCGCTTGTAGCGGATTCGCCCGCCATCCTCCCGGTGCACCTGGTGGAACCGGATGTCCTTTTCCTCGGTCGCCGAGTAGAGCTTGACCCCGATCGAGACCAGCCCGAACGACACCGCTCCCTTCCAGATGGCCCGCATCCTGCGCCCCCTTCCCCGGTATCGACCATGCTCGCACCAGATGGAACCGGGCGCGAGGCGTTCTGCCTGGTACTACAGTCGGAACGTGCCCGGCGCGCCGCTCAAGCCGATGCTCGCGATGACCGGGCAACTCCCGGCCGGCGACGGCTGGGCGTACGAGTTCAAGTGGGACGGCGTACGCGCGCTTGCCGACATCGGTGCCGGGCGGCAGCGCCTCTACGCCCGCTCCGGCGCGGAGATCACCACTGCGTACCCCGAACTGATCCCGCTCGCCGAGCAGGTGGACGACGCCCTGCTCGACGGGGAGGTGGTCCTCTTCGACGAGGCCGGACGACCCTCGTTCACCGCACTGGCCGAGCGGATGCACGTACGGAATCCGGTCAAGGCGGCCCGGCTGGCGGCGAGCGTGCCCGTCACTTACATGATCTTCGACCTGTTGCGGCTGCGTGGCGCGGACCTGACCGGCTGGTCGTACGCCCGACGCCGGGAGGCGCTCGACGAGCTGGGACTGGGTGCGGCGCGCTGGGCCGTGCCCCCGGTCTTCGCCGACGGCCCGGCCACCTACGAGGCCGCCGGTGAACACGGCCTGGAGGGGGTGATGGCCAAGCGGCTCGACTCGGCCTACCGGCCCGGGGTCCGCTCGCCCGACTGGCTCAAGGTCAAACTGGAGGTGACCGGCGACTTCGTGGTCGGTGGCTGGCGGCCCGGTGCGCGGCGGATCGGCGGCCTGCTGGTCGGGGTGCCCGGTGCCGGCGGGCGGCTCGTCTACCGGGGTCGGGTCGGCGGCGGCATCGGCGCGGCGCTGGAACGGCAACTGCTGCGCGAGTTGGAGCCGCTACGCACCACCGCCTCGCCGTTCACCGGTGACGTGCCCCGGGAGGATGCCCGGGGCGCGATCTGGGTAACCCCTCAGGTGGTGGTGGAGGTCAAGTACGGCCAGCGCACGCCGGACGGGCGGCTCCGGTTTCCCCGGGTGCTGCGGCTGCGGCCGGACAAACCGGCCGAGGAGGTCTCGGATGGCAGCTGAACGGCTCCGGGTGGAGGTCTCCGATGGCAGCTGAACGACTCCGGGTGGAAGTCGAGGGCCACACCCTTGAGCTGTCCAACCTGGACAAGGTGCTCTACCCGCAGGTCGGCTTCACCAAGGGTGAGGTGATCGACTACTACACCCGGATCGCGCCCGTGCTCCTGCCGCACCTGGCCGACCGCGCACTGACCCGGATCCGCTACCCGAACGGGGTGGAGGGCAACTCGTTCTTCGAGAAGAACGCGCCGGCCGCCACCCCGGCCTGGGTCCGCACCGAGAACCTGCCCGCTCCCGGGTCGAGCAAGGGCCGGGAAACCATCGACTACGTGGTCGCCGACGACCTGCCCACCCTGGTCTGGCTGGCCAACCTCGCCGCGCTGGAACTGCACACCCCGCAGTGGAAGGTCGGCGCGCACCCGGACCTGATGGTCGTCGACCTCGACCCGGGCCCGCCCGCCGGGCTGGAGGAATGCTGCACGGTGGCGATCCTGATGCGGGACCGGCTCGCCGACGAGGGTGTCGACTCGTACCCGAAGACCTCCGGCAAGAAGGGCATGCAGCTCTGCTGCCCGATCGCCGGCACCCAGTCCGCCGACGACGTGTCGGCTTACGCCCGGCGGATCGCCCAGGACCTGGAACGCGAACACCCGAAACTGATCGTGTCGAAAATGGCGAAGAAACTGCGTCCCGGAAAGGTGTTCATCGACTGGAGTCAGAACAACGCGGCGAAGACCACGGTCGCGCCGTACTCGCTGCGCGCCCAGGCCGTCCCGTCGGTGTCGACGCCGCTGACCTGGGAGGAGGTGGAGGCCGGCACGCGCGGAAAGCGGCCGGCCGTCCGCCGGTTCACCGCCGCCGAAGTCCTGGAACGAGTCGAAGAGTACGGCGACCTGTTCGCCCCTCTGCGAAGGAAGGGCCCCCTATTAACGCCTCGTGCATAGGAAGGGCCCCCTATTAACGCGCGGTCGCCACGGACCGGTTAACGCGCGGTCGCCAGGGATCGGCTGTCCACCGGCACCATCAGCCGAGGCGATCGTGGGCGTCGAGGACCTCGGCGATCACGTGCTGGTTGGCGGCGGCCAACTCGGGTGCGGTGTCGAGGTGCTGTCGCACCAACAGCAGCGCCTTCCACAGCGCCCAGCCGCGCGCCCGCGCCCAGGCGCCGTCGTCCTGGCCAATCGCCTCCCGGACCGCCCGGCGTACTTCAAGTCCCGGAACTGACGGGACGGGCTCGACAGGTCGGGCAGCAGATAGTAGGACGTAGCTATGTCTGCTGCCCTGCCCGTGCTCTCCGTCGTCGGCCTCGCCGAGCGGGAGCAGCCGCTGCTCGCCTACCTCGACCAGCGGACCGGGCAGCGCCAGCAGTTGACCGCCGCTGAGCTGGGCGATTGGTCGGCGCGAGCCGCTGGCCTGCTGCGGGACGGGTGCGGGCTGATCCCGGGCAGCCGGGTGGCGGTGCTGCTGCCGCCGCATCCGCGTACCGCTGCGGTTTTGCTCGGGGCCTGGTCGGTGGGGCTGGAGGTGTCGTTCCGGCCGCGCGCCACCGCCGGGCTGCCGGTGCTTGAGCCGGGCGGCGAGCGACCGTACGACGCCGTGCTGGTCACCCCGGAGCGGCTCGACGACTGGCTGGAGGACGTGCCCGACGGCGTGCACCGCTACCTGGTCGGCACCGGGCCGGAGCCGCTGACCGAGGTGCCGGCCGGCTGGCTCGACTGGTCTTCTGAGCTGCTGCGGCATGGCGGCTTCCCGGCCGACCGGCCACTGTTGCACGCCACCGACTCGGCCACCCCGGACGGCACCAGCTATGCCGAATGGGGCCAGCTCGCCCAGGCCGTCGCCGAGCAACTCGACCTGCGGGCCGGTGACCGGCTGCTGGTCGATGTCGCCGAGCACGACCATCCGTTGAAGTGGCTGCTCGCGCCGCTGGCGGCCGGCGCTTCGGTGGTGCTCTGCACCAACCTGGACCCGGCCCACCGGGACACCGTCGCCACCGCCGAGCAGGTCACCCGCATCCTCTGAACCGGCGCGTCGTCCGGCGGTCGAGCCGCGCCGGGCGCGCGGAACAGGGCGGGCTGTGATCCACCGCAAGCACGCACCGCCCGCCGCCGGGCATCCGCTGGTCACAGAAGACCCAATGGCGTACGCACTGCTGGTCCTCGGCCGAGACGGTCGCCCCGCCCGGCTCGACGCGGGCGCTGAGCCGGGCCAGCAACCGAGCGACGGTACGGGCGAACATCCGCGCCCGAGCCAGATCGGGCGCACTGACCGGCAGATGGATGACCCACCGTTCACCCACCGGTGGCCGCTCGTCGTCGATGGAAAGTTGATCTCCGCGTGGTGTCGATTCGTGCTGCACGGGTTGCCGCCCTTCCTCGGATCACGTGAAGTGGAAGGGCGGCCTCCGCCACGGTGCCGGCGGCGGAGGCCGCCCCTGCCCTACCGCCGCAGCCTCGATCGGCGGTACGACAGCAGGGCCGCGCGGGGGAAGCGCGCGGGAGTGGGGGTCTACCAGCGGCGACACGAAATCTGGTACGAGAGGCGCCAACCGACCGCAACAGCCCGCATCACCGAGAGTCACAGTATTGCCACTGAACCACCTATGTCAAGGATGTCTCTGAGTCAGCTACCTACCTATGTCATCAGCGCTACATGTGTTGCCTGCGTCTCGATCGCTGACTGATACTGGGTCCGCCAATCGACCGCAGGGGACCCTGTGCCAATTCCGCCCACCATGGACGAGCTGCTCGATGCTCTCCTTGGCAAGATCAAGGACGGGACCTACCC
The DNA here is from genome assembly GCF_038246755.1 of Micromonospora sp. FIMYZ51. Taxonomy (NCBI): domain Bacteria; kingdom Bacillati; phylum Actinomycetota; class Actinomycetes; order Micromonosporales; family Micromonosporaceae; genus Micromonospora; species Micromonospora sp. FIMYZ51. Next base: position 477,795 of record NZ_CP134706.1, read on the forward strand.
GCCCGGCTCTCAGCTGCCCTCCGGACGCAAGCTGGCAGCCGAGTACGACGTCTCGCAGTCCACAATCAGCCGCGCGGTCGCCACGCTGCGGAAGCAGGGTGTGCTTGTCGGTCGCCCGGGTCGCGGCGTCTTCGTGGCGGAGGCTGCCGAGCGCTGAGGACAGGGCGGGGCCGGCGCATCCGCCACCGCGTACCGCTCTCCAGCGGGACAACGGGGGTGATCGACGACTGCCATACTGATGTCGAGCGTTGTCCATGACGGGGGAATCAGGACGATGAGCGACCCACGGGGCTTTCGATCGGTCGTGACCAATGCCGGGCTGCGCGCCGATGGTGATGACTTCGCGGTCCTCGTCTCGGCCGCCCCGGCCACCTGTGCCGCAGTCTTCACCCGGTCCCGGCTGGCCGGGCCGAGTGTCGAGCTCAGTCGGTCGGCGCTGCGGGCCGCCGCCCCGCAGGGGGTGATCGTGGCCTCCGGCAACGCGAACGTGGCCACCGGCCAGGAGGGCCTGGCGAACGCCCGGGAGACCCGCGACCTGGTGGCCGACGCACTCGGCATTCCCGCCGAGGAGCTGCTCATCGCCTCGACCGGGTCGATCGCGCGCCAGTACCCGATGCCGACGATGCGCAAGCGGCTCGCGGCGCTGCCCAGCTCCTTTCCGCCGGCCGACTTCCACCGGATCTCCCGGGCGATCCTCACCAAGGACACCCGACCCAAGATCGTCCACCGTCGCTGCGGCTCGGCTTCCATCGTCGGCTTCGCCAAGGGCATCGGCATGATCGAGCCGGACATGGCGACGATGCTCGCCTTCTTCGCGACCGACGCCCTGCTGCCGGCGGACGCCCTCGACAGGATCTTCCGGCAGGTGGTCAGCTCCACGTTCAACGCGGTGAGCGTCGACTCCGACACCTCGCCGAGCGACACCGCCGCCGTGTTCGCAAACGGACTGGCCGGCCCGGTCGACGAAGCGGAGTTCACAAGCGTGCTGCACGACGCGGCCCTGGCCCTCACCCGGATGATCGCCCGCGACGGCGAGGGGGCGACCAAACTCATCGAGGCGCGGGTGGGCGGGGCGCGGGACACCGCCCAGGCGACGAGGGTCGGTAAGGCGATCATCAACTCGCCACGGGTCAAGACCGCCGTCCATGGCGGTGATCCGAACAGCGGCCGGGTGCTGGCGGCCATCGGCACCTGCGTCGACGACACGGACATCCACGCCGACCGGGTTCGGCTGTCCTTCGGTGGGGTGCCCGTCCACCCCGGCGGCGTCGCTGCGCCCCACCGCACCGCGCTTACCGACCACCTGCGCGGCGACCACGTCGTCATCGGAGTCGACCTGGGCATCGCCGACGGGGCCTTCACCGTTTACGGCTGCGACCTCAGCGCGGCGTACGTGACGGTGAACGCCCGATGACCGTCACGGAACACTCCTGGCCGGACCACCCGGCAGCACCGTCCGATCTCGTTGTCGCACCGCACGACTGGCCCGCCCTCACACCCACCGAACTGGCCCGCGCCCGCCGAGCCGGGCAGAGCAAACGGTGGCACGCCGTCGGGCCGGATCACCTCGCCCTCGGCGTGGCCGACATGGACCTACCCTCTCCGCCGATGGCGTTGCAGGCGATCGAGGACCGGCTGCGGCATCCGATCCTGGGCTACCATCGCCTGCTGCCGACGCTGCCCGAACAGGTGTCGCAGTGGTACGTCCGACACACCGGGTGGAAGCCTGACCCCGACGCCATGGCCGTGTTGCCGTTCGGTCTGAAGACCGCCATCCGGTTGCTGCTGGAGACGCTTGCCGACCGGAACCACCCCGTCGTCGTGCTCACGCCCTGTTACGACGGGCTGCGTCGGGTAGGCCGCGACGCCACGTGTGGGCTGGTGGAGGTGCCGCTGACCCGCGGCCCTGACCTGGCGTACGGACTCGACATCGAACTCCTGCGGGCGAGGATCCTCGCCACGGGAGCCCGGACCCTGCTGCTGTGCAACCCGCACAACCCCCTCGGCCGGGTCTGGTCGATCGACGAACTGCGGTCGCTCGCCGGTCTCGCCGAGGAACTTGATCTCTTGGTGGTCAGCGACGAGGTGCACAGTCCGCTGACCCATCCCGGGCGGCGGCATCATCCCTGGCCGCTGGTGGCGCGCCACGACCGATGGGCGGTGGCCAGTTCGCTGGGTAAGGCTTTCAACGTCTCGGGGATCGCCGGAAGCTGGCTGATCTGCGGCCGACCGGCCGAGCGGGCTCCGCTGCTGCGGGCGCTGAAGTCCTGGGGACACCACCAGGGCAGCCTGCTGGGCGACCAGGTGATGGACGCCTGCCTGCGGCACGGCGACGACTGGCTGGCCGAGCGAACGGCGTTGGTGCAGCGCCTCGTCCAGCACGCGCGGCGGGTGCTGGCCCGGGATGCGCCGTCGATCGGATGCGCCGCACCGGAGGCCGGCTACCTGCTCTGGTTGGACCTGCGCCGGGTCGTGCCGGCGTCGGCACCCGACGACCTCTCGGCGTACCTCGAAGAACGCTGCGGCCTGCGGCTCGTGGCCGGCGCTCGCTTCGGCGGCGACCATGCCGGCTTCGCGCGGATGAACGTGGGTACGTCCTGGCCGGTGCTCGACGAGGCCCTGCGGCGGCTCGGCCGGCTGGCCTGACCTACGCCGTGAGCCCGCCCAACTTCGCCCGCAACAGCGCCATCCGGTCGCTGCGCAGCGGCACGCTGAGCCGGTACCGGTAGGCCGTGCTCCGCTGCCGTTCGCTCCAGTACGTGTGCCGCTTGCCGAGGATCCCGAGCGACCGTAGCCGGACCGGCCCGGGATCATCCTCGTCGGCGAAGAAGAGAAATGGCACGTGCCGGGCTGCCGGACGTGCGCCGTGCACGCCAGCGTCGTCGAAGACGGCCAGCGTCTCGCTACGGGCCTGAGCGACCCGGCTGCGCAACGGCCCGAAGACGTCACCGGCCGCGAGGATCGCCCGGGCCAGGCGTAGGGAGAGCGAGGACGGCAACATCGGCGGGAGCAACTCCCGTAACCGGGGGGTCACCTCGGGCGAGGACACCGCGAAGCCCACCCTGAGGCCGCCCATGCCGTATCCCTTGGACACGCTCCGGACGACCACCAGGTTGGGCACCTCGTCGACCAGCGGCACCACGCTGTCCTCGGGCGGGAGATAGTTCGCGTACGCCTCGTCCACGACGACGGTCACCTGCTCGGGCAGCCGGCTGCACAACTCCCGCAGCTCGTCATGCGCCATGGACACCCCGGCCAGTGCCGGCCGGTCGAGCAGGACGAGCCGTGCCCCGCCACGCACGATGTTCCGGACGTGGTCCGCAGTTGCGAAGTCGAACCGCGAGACGCACCGCCCGCCGGCCATCCGCACCCAGTGCGGCAGGTCGGGATACACGTCACCCAGGATGTAGGCCGACTCGCGCCCGGCCAGACCGGCGAGCGCGTGCAACAGCGGAATCACCCCGGCGGCGGCGGTGACGTGGAGTCGGCCGGCGGCCGTCGGGTTGAGTGCCGCAACGGTCGGGCCCAGGAACGCCTCCCCGTACGGATCCTGCACCAGATAACTGCCGATCGTGGGCAACCCGGTGGCGATCTCGTCGGCCAGCTCACCGGTGAGCAGAGCAGCCAGGTCGACCGCGAGGAACTCGCGCTCGTCCACCGTCCAGGCCAGGTTCAGCAGGTCACCGTCGTCAGCCAGGGAGGTCAGCCCGCGGTACGAGTCGTTGGCGAGGGGCATTGCGTTGCTCCTTCCGTGACCCAGCCGGACTCCAGCAGCGCGTCCACAAGCAGGTCGACGACCGGTCCGGCCAGCGGCCGGCGCAGGGCGTACGAGGTGGTGGCCACCAGACCGTGGCGGTCGGTGCTGCCGTCGGCCCGGATGGCGAGGTTGAAGAGCACGGACAGCCAGGACTTGTCCGTCGCGATCGCCCCGGCCACCGCCGCGCGGGTCCCGCCCGGCAGGGCCTGTTGCATGGCCCGTAGATTCAGCGGCCCTTCCCAAGCTGCGGTGAGCCCGCCGAGGTCCCGCCGGTCCGGGGCAGCTACGGGTGCGCCGTAAAGCAGTGCGCCGACGCCGGCCGTGTAACGCGCCACGTGGTCGCGAAGTCCGTACCCCCACGGGTCGCCGTGCCGGGCGGCGATCCGCGCCGCCGCCTCCTGCTGCGCTGCGCACCACCGCCGCACCGCGCCGGGCCGGGCCGAGCCCGGCTCACCGGGACCCGCCGCCAGGTGGACGAAGGCCGCTGCGGCGGCGGTCGAACGACGCATCTCCAACGGTGAGACCTTGTCCGGCGTATCGGCGGCGGAGTGGTTGAACCGGTCAGCCGGATGGCAGAACTGCACGGCGGGTCGCTGGATCGAGGGGTCGGCGAAGAGGGCGTGATCGGAGAAACCGTCGAACTCCACGGCCGTCCAGGTGTCGCCCGTCCCGGTCGACGTGCCCGCGAACACCGCGTCGACCACATGTTCCGCAAGCGCCGGCACCAGCGAGGGCCGCAGATCCGGCGGTCGCTCGACGACGAACGGGGAACCACACCTGGCCTGGTCCTCGCCGACCATGTCGAGGTTGAGCACGGCAGCGGGTAGCCGCCCGTCGCGGTGCTCGTGCAGCACGGCGGCTACGCCGAGGAACTCCGGCCCCCAGAACCAGCGGATCCCTCGGGCGGGTCGATCCGGACGGCCCGACCGGCCGGCACGACCGATGGCGGCGGCGGCACCCAGAGCCGCCGCCACCCCGGAGGCGTTGTCGTTGGCGCTGGGACGCGGGTGACACAGGTGGGCGGTCACCCAGATCTCGTCGGCCTGCGGATCCATGCCTGGCAGCAGGCCCGACACCACCGGCATCCTCGCCGTACGGTCGACGACGATCCGGACCGTCGCCTGCCCCCCGGCCCGGGCCAGCTCAGCGGCGACGCGGAACTCGGGCGGGGTCAGGCTGAACGCCAGCAGGCTGGTGTCGGGCGGTAGTTCGATCCGTCCGCGCCAGGTGGTTCCGCCGTCGTCCCGGGCCGGCCCGTCGGTGACGAAACCGATGGCGCCGGCCGCCACCAGCCGGGGCAGCAGGGAACCGTCCAGGTAGTCGGGCCGGTCCACCACGACGAGCGCACCGCCCAGGGGGGTGGCACCGTGCAACTCGACCAGAGGCGCGGTCGTGCCGCCGGCCGGTGTGGCCGAGGAGTACGTGGCGACGGCGAACGGGCTGCGGTGGTGGTCGAGTTCGACGGCGGCACCGCCGGGACCGCTGAGCCGGAGGAGGGCCTCTCGGGGGGTCCAGCTCACGGGGGCCCGGAACGACCACCAGTGCGCGGCGCCGTCGGCGGGATACTGACGGATCTGCACCTCGGTGAGCCCAGCCCGATCGGCGGCGTCGGCCACGACATCGGCGGCCCTGGTCAGCCCGGTGGACGCCTGGTAGCGGTCGAGGCCGGCCAGCCGCTCGACACAGGAGAGAGTCTCGTCGACCGCGACCTCGGCGAGGTAGTGGTTGACGATCGGGTCCGGCCCCACGGTCAGTCCACCGGGTAGCCGTCGTACGTGGGTGCGCCGTGGTCGCGGTACCAGACCCGGATGAGATGCCGCTTGCGTTCCGGCTCGTCGAAGTCTTCGAAGGTGCTGCGGTAGTGCCCGCACTCCAGGTTGTTGAGGTATTGCAGCTGGCCGGGCTCGATGGTGAACTCCACCTGCAAGGACTCGTCGGCGAGCACGGAGTCCAGCAGGTCGAGCGCAGCCACCAGCGGAGCGTCCATCTCCTCTTCCATCAGGGTGTATCCCCGACGGACCAGGTTGCGGACAAGGCGTACCGAGAGCTGCCCGTCCTCATACCGGAACATCGGCGCCCACAACACGGCGGGCGCGCCGGGCGCGAACTCGGCCTGCCGGTCGAAGTACATCGGCTGGTACAGCCGGCGCAGCAGGTCCGGCGCCCGGCTGAGCAGCTCGTTGTGCACGGTGTAGAGGCTGCAAAACCGGCTCACGCCGCCGGAGCGTGCCTGTTGCAGGCAGAGCAGCCCGACGAACCGGGGCAGGGTCACGCCGAACCCGTTGTCGGTGTGGAAACTCAGCTCGACGTTCGTGGCGGAGCCACGCACACCGAAACCGAACCGCTGCCCGGTGTCGCGGACGTCGTAGAGCATGGTTCCGTCCCACTTCGTCGCCACCGGGCTGCTCATGAGCTGCCCGAGCACCCAGTAGGCAGCCGTCGCCTCCTCCCGGCTCAGTTGCTCAAGCGGCAACCGGTCCACCACGGCGAGGCCGATGCCGTCGGTCAGCGTGTGCCGGACCCGGCGCATCAGTTCCCTGCTCTGCGGCAGGTCGAACTGCTGCGGGGCGCGTAGCAGCAGTGGCAGCGGTGCCTTCCGCATCTGCGTGACCAGGTGGGTCACCTCGTCCAGGACCTCGCCAGGCAGGCGGATCAGCCAGTCCTGCGGACCGATGTCCTTCCCCCGCCAGGCGCGGTCCGGTCCCACCTCGGTGTCCAGCATGGTCACCGGCGCGTTGTCGGCCACGAGTCGCAGCACCCGCGAGTCGTCGATCTGGGCACGGACCATGGTCATGAGTGGGCTCCTTCCCGCGCCCGGGGCGTCGCGCCACGGGCCGCCAAAACGTCCACGAAGTTGTTGGCCCACCGGGCCACGAGGTTGATGACGCTGCTGTCGGCGTGCGGGCGGGCGGCGGAAAGCTGGAAGAAGACCATTCCCTCCACGGGCGCACCCAGCACCGTGAGGCGTTCGTCCACCCAACCGTCGCGGTCGCGCGGATGGAAATCGGGGGAGACGTCGATCGCTCCCGGCAGGTAGTCGTCGGCGGGGTCGGCAGCCGGGTTGCGCCACTGCCGCAGCAAGCCGCGTCGGATGAGATTGCGGTAGAGCGGGCCCCGGTCCAGGTGCGGGTCGAAGGGATGGCCTCGGCCCTCCACCACGACGTCCACCTCGTGACACACCTGGCCGTCGCGGTCGCGCAGCCGAAACGCCGGCCGGCCGGCAACCGGTTCCACCACCGGGTCCGGGCCGACCGAGAGGTCAAGTACGCCGCTCTCGACAAGCGCCAGCAGCTTGAGCATCGGCTCCACCCCGGTGCCGTTGGACATCCGGGCGTAGTGCCGGAGATACACCTCGCGGAACTGCCGGTGCGACCGGGCGGTGAGTCCGCCGAAATCGAGCACCGCCGAGAACACCTGGCGCAGGTCACGCCACACCCCGTCGCAGGCCGCCTTCACCGGGTTGCGCAGGTTGCCCTGCACGGCGGCGGTGATGTCCCGGCGCAGATGTCGGATGACCCGCAGCTGCCAGCCGGTCCCGTCATCCGGCCCGGCACTGTCCAGCGGGTCGAAGAGCGTACGCCAGTCGAAGGCGTGGTCGCGCAGGTCGGTGGAGTGACCCCACGGCGACGTACGGGCGGGTCCGTCGCCGAAGACGAAGCGGCGGAACGACTCGGTCTGCTCCGGGTCCGCGCAGCCCCGCGCGAACCGGTCGCTCACCTCGTCGAACCAGGCGGCCACGGGGGCCAGGAGGTGATCGACGGCGTGGTCCCTGGGGCAGTGGACGACGCCGTTGAGGAACTCGAGATACCGAGGGCGTGCCCGTTCCCGCAGTTGGGTGGCGGCGGTGCTGCCGAGCAGCGTGCGGTGGTACGCGTAGGCCATCTCGAGCACCACCAGCGGGAAGATGTGCGCCTCGAAATCGAGCTGCCGCACGGTACGCCCGTCGAGGACGGTCGGGCGGCCGACCGAGGCCCGCAGTGCCGCGACGGCCGCCAGGGTGAGGAACGCCGGCTTGTGCTCCAGCGCCGCGTGGCCGTTCCCGGTGCCGTCGTCGGCCTTCTGGTTGTCCGGTCGACACCAGGGTGGCAACCCGCTCGGGCTGACCGCCACGATCTGCCGTGGCTCCGCGCCTGCCGGCTGGTATCGCAACCATGGCACCGGACCGTCCGCGACCGGCACGAACGACCCGCCCCGTCCCTCGGTGAGGTGGAGTACCAGGTCGATCGAGGTAAGCCCGAGACCGAGGACGCCGAGCCGGCAGCCCGGCGGCACCGTTTCGGTGGTCAGCCGATCGCCGAGCGGGTAGGGGCTCGGGACGTACCGTGCGTGGGGTTGCCTGGCGGCGTGGCGTTGCAGACTCGCGGCGAGCGAGCCCGGCGCCGGCCGGTTCTCCGACTGGCCGGTGACGAGCAGCACGTGGTCAACCGGGACGGCCAGCTTCTCGGTCCGGACCACCAGTCGGCCCTGGATGTCCTCGATGTCGATGACCTCACCGGCGTGCAACCGGACCCGCACCCCCGCGACGGACCGCAACAGGTCGACGTACCGGTCGAACATCTCGCGCAGCGCGATGCCGTGCAGGTACCGGCGTGGCACGTCGCGCGGGCCAAGGTCGAAGCGGCGGTCGCCGCTCTCGGCGAACCGGCGGCGGCACCACTGCACGAACGTGGGGCGTAGCTGCGGCGCCAACAGGTGCCGCGCTTCCCGGTTCGACTCGTCCGCGGCGAACGACAGTTGGCTCGCGACCCGGTTGAGGTAGTTGGTGGTGGGTTGCTGATCGTCGTGTGCCGCCCCGGAGCCGAACCGGCCGGTCCGCTCGATCACCGTGACGTCCAGACCATCGGGCAGCGGCACGTGCGGAAGCTCGGCACAGAGCCGTTCCAGGGCGTACGTGCACCAGGGGCCGCCGCCGACGATGGCGAGCCCGGGGGAACCGGTCATGGCACGTCCCGTCCGCTGTCGGCGCCGGTCGCGGTCAGCTCCGGCGACCGGCTGAGGAAGTCCGACGCCGATTCCAGCGCGGCGGCGACGCGGAACACCGTCCGCTCGTCGAAGGGCCGACCCACGATCTGCACGCCGAGCGGAAGCCGGGCCTCGGAGAGGCCCACCGGCAGTGCGAGCGCAGGGTTTCCCGTGACGTTGAACGTGGGAGTCTGCACCGACACGGCGTGGCTGGGCGGCGGCCAGTCGAGGGGGAAGTCGTGGAACGGCGCCGCCGGGGCGATGCCGGTATTGGTGAGCAGCGCGTCGTGGTCCCGGAACACGGTGTTGAGCGCCACGGTGAGCTCGCGGCGGGTGCGCAGGGCCTGGACGAGGTCCGCCGCGCTCAACGTCGCGGCTGGCGCGATGCGCTGGTACGTGTACCGGCCGTAGTCGTACGGGCGGGTGCGCAGGGTCTCTTCGTGGATCGCGTACGCCTCGGCCAGCATGATGATCCGCCCACACGCCTTGAACAGGTCGAAGGGCGGCAGCTCCACCTCGTCGACCACCGCGCCGAGCCGCGCGAGCCGGTCCGCTGCGGCGTCCACCGACGAGACGACCTCGGGGTGGATGCCCGGCAGCGTGGCGAACATCTTCCGGGCGTAGGCGATCCGCATGCCGGCCACCCCGGCGTCGAGTTCCCCGGTGTAGTCCTGCGGGGCGACCGGCGTGCTGCTCGGGTCTCGCGGGTCGAAGCCGGCCAGCACCGACAGCGCCAGCGCGGCGTCGGCGACCGTGCGGGTGAGGGTGCCGCAATGGTCGAGGGAGTACGACAGGGGATACAGACCGAACCGGGACACCAACCCGTACGTGGGTTTCAGCCCGACGACGCCGCAGTTGAAGGCAGGGGAACGGATCGAGCCGCCGGTGTCGGAGCCGAGCGCGAGCGGCACCAGCCGGGCGGCCACCGCCGCAGCCGACCCGGCCGACGAGCCGCCGGTGAAGTGGGTGGGCTTCCACGGGTTGCGGGCGGGCGGAAAGGGCAGGTCGAAGCCGGGACCGCCGAGCGCGAACTCGGCGGTCGCGAGCTTCCCGACGAGCACCGCACCACCTGCCCGCAGCAGCGCCTCGCTTGTGGCGTCCTCGGCCGGCACGTGATCGAGCAGGAGCCGGGAGTTGCAGGTTGTCGGGATGCCGGCCGAATCGATGATGTCCTTCAACCCGTACGGGATGCCGTGCAGCGGGCCGCGATCGACCCCGGCGGCGAGTTCGACGTCGGCGCGGGCCGCGTCGGCACGGGCCCGCTCCGGAGTCACCCGGATGAAGGTGTGCAGCTCCGGGTCGACCGAGGCGATTCGGTCCAGGACGTGTTCGGTGAGCGCCCGGGAGCTCAACGTCCCCTCGCGCAGGGCGGCGCCCAGTTCGGTGATGGTCCACTCGTGCACCGGTCGGTCCGGGGCGATCAGGTCACTCCGCACGGAGCACCTCGGCCAGATCGAAGACGATCGCCGGCTCCGCCGAGGCATCCCGGGGCTGGCGCATCATCGCCGCCATGGCGCTGAGTTCCCGGAAGCCGGCGAGGACACCGGCCCGGCGGTCATCGGGCGGGCTGATCCCGGCCCGTGCCATCAGGACGTCCAGGACGTGGTCGTCCGCTGCCTCGCTGCGGATGTCTGTCATGCGTGTCTCCATCCGTCACAGCCCCCAACTGGCCAGGGGGGTGTCGACCTCGTCGGCAAGCGACGACCCGTGCTCGTAGCGGTAGCCCGGATCGACGATGAAGCGTTCGCCAAGTGCCGTGAGCACCAGTTCGCCGACCCGGTGGCGCGCCCGCGAGGTGCCGGTGGTGGCGAAGACCTCGTCGGCGTGGTGCAACCGGACCGAGGTCGGCAGTCGCGCCCGGAGTCGGTCGGCGACCCGGTCGACGGCGCCAGCCGGGGGATACAACCAGCGGGTACGGCCCGCGCCGCCCATCTCACAGCGCTGCTCGACGCAGCTGGCGCGCAGCAGTTCGGCCAGTTCGTGATCTGGTGTGGTCGGCACCAGGCCGTGGTCGGCGTGCGCGAGCACCACCGCGCCGTCGTCGGCCAGGTCGCACGCGAGGCGCTCCAGGCCGGTAAGCACCGCGAGGGTGTGGGCGTCGTAGCCGTGGTGATGGAGGTGTCGATCGATCTCGACGTAGCACCACAGCAGACGCGGCCGGCGTCGCGGCTCGGCCAGCCCGGCGCGCACCGCCGCCCGGAGGAGCGCGACGAGTTCGTGGGGTGGCCGCTGCTGGTACGGACCCGGGGCCGGGGTGTAGAAGCGGTGCCCGGTGAGCTGGTGTGCGCCCGCCAGGACCGCGTCGCGCCACCGACCCGGGCACGTCTCCATGTCCCCCAGCACCGCGACCGGCGTGTAGCCGAGCCGGGTCGCGTCGTGGAAGACGGTCGTCAGGGGCGGGACGAGATCCTCGCCCGGGTAGCTGAAGGCGTTTACCAGACCGGCGCCGGCCGTGGCACGGAAGACCACTCCCGGTACCCCGTGTGTGGCGACGTCGACGCCGGTGGTCTGGCTGAGCCAACTCGTCGCGGTCGTGGTCGGCCAGACCGAGCGGCGCAGCACGGTGTGTGCCGACGGCCAGCCGTCCCGGGCGACCCGGTAGCCGATGCCGTCGAGCGCGAGCACCACCACGTCTCGCGGCCGACCGGTGCCGCTTTCTGCGGCGAGGACGCCGGCCAGGTCGGTACGGAAGTGGGTCACCGACAGACCGTCCGCACCGAGGGGGCCCGCCGGGAGGGGCCTGGTGGTCGGCCCGGCCGGGGCCACTACAGCATCCACCCCCGGTTCACCCCCGTTCGCAGTTCCGGCTTTCCGAAAGCCTTGACGTGGAACTGTCCGTCGTCAAGGTCGCGTTCACTCCGATTAGTGACAGGCGGATGCCGCGATGAGATGACCGCTGCTCAGGTGCCTAATTTTTGTGCTCGTCGGGTAGCCGTCGGTGCGATATCCAAACTGTCTCTGATGGTTCGAGGAGATGCGTTGTCTCAGATGGCGGAGAAACATTCGGCCACCCTGGTTCAGGGGCCTGCTGGAATCGCTTCTCCTGGTACGTTGCTGGGCGGCCCGACCACGCGGACAATGGAACGGCCACGACGATCGGAACGGGGGAACGGGCAGATGGATTGGGCGAGGCTCACCCGTATGCCACGGAAGGCCGAGGCGTACCGGCGGGAGACCTACTTCCGGGATGCGCTTGTCGACGCCACGGACCTGTTCGGCGACGCGGCGCTCGACGTCGTGCACGACGGCGCGTTGGTCATGATGAAGCCCGACGGGCTGCGGTCGGGCAAGCTGGGCATGGTCCATGACTTCGTCACCGACCACGGGTTCGAGGTGGTCGCCGTCGAGGAGGTGACGTTCACCCGGCACATGTGGCGGGAGTTGTGGCGTCACCAACTCAACGCGGCGACCCTCGACCGGCTTGCGATCAAGGATGCGCTCTACACCGACCGGGACGTGCTGGTGCTGGTGCTGCGCTGCACCGCTTGTGGTGCCCTGCCCGGCACGGTGCGGCTGAGCCGGCTGAAGGGCTCGGCCGACCTCACCGTGCAGGCGTACGACACGCTTCGTAGCCGCCTGCGGCAACCCAACCGGGTGTTCAGTCTGGTGCACTTCGCCGACGAACCCGCGGATCTGCTGCGTGAGCTGGGCGTGCTCTTCCCGGACGAGACACGCCGCCGCCTCCTCGGCGCACTCGCCAGTGGCCGGCTGGCAGGCCGGGACCGCGCGCGACTGGACGCGGCCCTGGCCCACGAGGCGACCATCGAAGGTGACCCCTTCGCACTGCCGGATGCGGTGGCCCGGGTCGAGGCCGCGCTTGCCGACACGCCGCTGGACAGCGCCGAGAAGCGGTCCCGGGCGGCATCGGTCGCCGAGCACGTCCGCACCGCGACCGCCGGAGCGGGCATCGACTGGCGCTGGCTGGTCGCCGAGTTGTCCGCCCTGGGCTGTCCGGTCGATCCCTGGGACGTCCTGGTCGTGGGCAGCTACACCGTCGTCGCCGACGAGCCCGGCGAGCCGAAGTTCATCGGCAACCCCGACCAGTTCGCGTGGGACGGGCCCGTGCTGTCTTCGGTCGGCGCCGTACCCGTGCTTGTACCCGACCTGGGCCGCGAGGAGCGACAGTGAACCCCACCACCTGGTCCGATCCGTTGCCAGACGCCGCCGACTGGTTCGCGCTCACCGCGTCGGACCGTAAACGCCAGGCGTACGCCCAGGATCTCCACTTCAGGGAGAGCTGGGCGGACGTGGTCGACCTGTTCGGCGCGGAGCGTCATGCGAAGCTCGGCGCATTGGCGATGTTCACGTTCAAGGCCGACGGGGTCGCCGGGCGTCGCCTGCGCGCCACGATGGAGTTCTTCGACACGCACGGTTTCCGGGTGGTCGGGGTGGCGCCGTTCCAGCACAACCGCCAGTCGATGCGGGCCGTCTGGCAGTACGACTGGCACATGTATCCGGTGGAGCGCCTGCTGCTCTGCTCGGTGATGCACGCGGCGGCGCCGACGCTCCTGCTGCTGCTCGTCGACACCCGGTACGACGGGGTGGTGCCGGGCACGATGCGGCTGTCGGAGCTGAAGGGGTCCAATGCGGTAGCCGAACGCCAGGAGCAGCATCTGCGTACCGTCCTGGCACCGCCGCACAAGGTGATCAATTTTGTCCATGTGGCGGACGAGCCCGCCGATCTGGTCCGCGAGATCGGCATCCTGTTCGAACGCGATGTCCGGCGCATACTGCTCACCCAGGCGCGTGACCACTTCGACGACGACCTGGCTGACCTGGCCGAGGCGGAGATCGACCGGCTTGAGCGGCGTTGTCCGGCGAGCGACTTCGACATCGAGGCGGCCTTTGAGCGGCTGGCCGCACGGGGCGTCGCCGGAGCCGATCTCGACCGGCTACGGGCAGCCCGTGGTGCGGCCGAAAAGCTGTCCTGGGACGAACTGGTCTCGGTGGTCGACCCGGCAGAGCCCGACCTGGTCTGGGACTTCGTCCGCATCGCAACCGAGGTCCTGCCGATGGAACGCCCCGGCTTCACCGGCACCATGCCGGCTCCGACGTCCGCCGAGTGGATGATGCGGGCGAATCAACGAGCGGTCCGCCAGCCGGACGCGCTTGTCGCTGACTAGCCCGCACGGGCCCGGCTTTCCCGCCTGCACCGGGGAATCCACAGCTGGCGCCGGTGCCGGCCGTGGCCGGGATGACGGCTGTTCGGAAACGCTTCAAAAAGGCGGGAGCAGCAAGTCGAATATTGGTCATGGCGTGTATCTATTGGCGGACCTGCGCCGGTTGGTGCATCCCTCCAGCGGGTCGAAGAATTTGCGTCGGAAACTGGTTACCGGTTGTCGGTTGAATCGCAAGTGGTCGCCATGAGGAGCTCTTGCGTTCGGCGTGGAACTTTGCTTGACTTGCGTCACTGGCTGACGACGGATTGATCAATCCTTGATCAGCCAGTCTGCGGGGGCGGAATCGGGGGAATGTCATGACGAGGTCAGTGCAGTGAGCTGTGCTGTCTCAGTTTCGTGCCTCTCTCGACGTGAGTCGCCAGCCCGCTGAAGCCAATTCCTGCGGGAGGGAGGTGGACACGATGCGTAAGTACACCAAGCCGGTCGCCAAGAAGGTGACCTTCGGCGCCATCCTCGGCGTCTCGCCGTGAAACACGGCCGGGGTCGTGCTGTTCGCAGCAGGGCCCCGGCCTCGCCGTGGTCCATGCCCAGGTACCGACCGACGACGGTGCGGGCAACGAACGACGTTCGAATGAGGTGCGCAGATGTGTGGTCTGGCGGGTGTGGCGCGGGTGGACGGCAGCGCCCTTCCGGAGCACGCCGACAGCCTGCTCGACCGGATGGCGGACGCGGTCGCCCATCGCGGTCCGGACGACCGGGAGATCCTCCGGGACGGTCCCGTCGGCCTGGCGTTCGTGCGTCTCTCCCTTGTCGATCCCGCGCACGGCGGGCAGCCACTGACCAGCCCGGACGGCAGCGTGGTGTTGATCGCCAATGGCGAGATCTACAACCACCACGAGTTGGCGGCGGAGTTGCCGGCCGGGACCCGGTTCCGGACGCGGTCGGACTGCGAGGTCCTGCTGCACCTCTACCAGCGCGACGGTCTGCGCTTCCTGGACCGCGTCCGGGGCATGTACGCCATCGTGCTCTGGGACCGGGCACGCCACCGGCTGGTCGTCGCCCGGGACCGGTTCGGGGTCAAGCCCCTCTTCCTCCACCAGGACGCCGAGCGAGTGGTCTTCGGGTCGGAGATGAAGGCCCTTTTCGAGGATCCGCGCTGCCCACGGCGGGTGGACTGGGCCGGCTCCCTGGCCGACCAGATGGTCAGTGGCGCCCCGGCATTCTCCGAGGCGCCGATCAACACCTGGTTCGAGGGGATCGAGCTGGTGCCGGCGGGGACGATCGTCACCATCGATCTGCGTACCGGAGCCCGTGGCGGTCGCCGGTACTGGGAGTTTCCCCGGTTCGCCGACGGCGGCGACATCGGCGAGAGCGAGCTGGTCGGCGCGTACCGGGACGCCTTCGTCTCCGCCGTGACGGACTGCGGTATGGCCGACGTGGAGATCGGTCTGTTCCTCAGCGGCGGAATCGACTCGGCCGCGGTGGCAGCGCTCGCCCGGGAGAAACCGCGCACCTTCACGGTCCTGCACGGCAGCACCCTGGCCAACGGTGACGCCGAGCACGCGCACCGCCTCGCGGCCTCCCTGGGCCTGGTGAATCACCAGCTTCTCGTCGACGCCGAGGACGTGCCGAGCGTGGCCGAATGGCGGCAGCTCGTGTGGCTGCTGGAATCGCCGCTGTGTGGTCCCGAGGTGTACTACAAGTACGAGCTGTACCGGTACGTCGGACGCTACGCCCCGGAGATCAAGGCGATGCTCCTCGGCGGCGGAAGCGACGAGTTCAACGGCGGCTATTCGGTCCAGTCGGCGGGCGGCGGAGACTGGACCGACCTGCTGCACAACCTGCGCCGGATGCGGCAGCGTCAGCTCCGCTACGGGCGACCCCTGCTGGGCGAGTGGTGGGAGCAGTCGGAGTTGCCGCTGCTCAGGGACGCCGTGCTGGGGGAGCCGCCCGGTGGGCTTGAGCTGTCTCCGCTCGAAGCGATGTTCCGGTGGAAGTACCGCGACGTCCAGCAGTACAACTGCTGGCACGAGGACCGGACGGCGGCCGGTAACGGGATCGAGGCCCGGGTGCCCTTCCTCGACCACCGCCTCGTGGAGATCGTGGCGTCGATCCCGCCGGCACTGCATCACCGGCTCATCTGGGACAAGCAGATCCTGCGGCGCGCGATGGAGGGCCTGCTGCCCGCGGAGGTCATCCACCGGCCGAAGGTGCCCTTCTTCTACGGCGACGGGGTGCGACACACCTACCGGACCTTCGCCCGGATGGTCGCGCAGAACGACTGGGCGCTGCTGGAGGAGGCCACCGCCGGTCCACAGGCCCGCGAGTTCATCGACATCGACGCGGTGCGCGCCACCGTGAGCAGCCTCGTCCACCAGCCGGATCGGGGACACGTCGAGTTCCTGCTGCGGGTGCTCAATCTCGGCCTCCTCGAACAGTTGGTCACCGAGCCGCCGACCCGGCACGTGGCCGCGGTCAAGGCACCGGTCCGCGAATCCGTCACCATTCGGGACTGGGACGCGGACGCGCCGGCGATCCGGGACCAGGTGCTGCGTCCCCGTCCGATCGAACTGGACCTGACCCCCACGGTGGCGGAAAACGTCCTCTTGCTTCGCGCGGCGGACGACCCGTCCACCTGGTACGTGGCCGTGGACGGGTCGATCGAGTACGTGATCGACAGCGACGAGCAGCCGGAGTGGCTCGGCCTGCTCAGTGCGATGGACGGGCAGAAGACGCTGCGATCGTTGCTCGCCGAGGTGGGCTGCGATCTGGACACCGTGCTGAATCCGCTCACCGAGGCAGGTGATCTGGGTCTGGTCCTGCTTGCCGTCGCCGAGCCGGCCGAGCCGGTGTCGGTCGGACCCTGACATGGTGACGCAGGCTGAGCGCGTCAGCGGCCCGCTGTCCACCTGGGACTGGTCGAGTTGGCGACTGAGCCCGCGTCGGCTGGCGGCGGCGGCAGTCGTGGCGGCGTACGCCGTGCTGCTGGCGGCCAGCGCGGAGACGGCGCTGCGTTGGCTGGCGGTGTTGTTGGCGATCGAGGTGGTGCTGCTCTGCCTGCCGTGGCGGCTGCCGCGCAACCGGCGCAGTCGACCCAGCTTCTGGCTGGAGGTTCTGGTCGGTCTGTCCGCACCGCTCGGGGCGTTGCTGGTCGCCGCCGTCGTCGATTCGAGCCTGTGGGGCGGCTGGCCCGCGTGGTGGTGGTATCCGGTGGCGCTGCTGTGCGGCGCAGGGCTGGTGCTGCTTGGCGGAATGGATCTGCGCAAGCTGCGCAACGGTGATCTGGCGTTCCTGATGGGGCCGACACCGCACGGCCGGGCCCGGGCAGCCTCCGGGGCCCTGGCACCGCCGGGCGAGGAACTGCTGTTCCGCGCGCCGCTGCTCGTCGTCTCGTCCCCGGCCGCACTGCCGCTCGGGTTGCTCTCCGGGCTGGCGTTCGTGGCCATCCACTATGTCCAGCCGGGGTCGAACGGCCGTGACTCGACCCGATCGTTGGCGGTGGCGATGGTGGCGGCCGTCATCCTGGCTGCCTTGACGCTGCTGTCCGGATCGGTCTATCCGGCGATCCTCGCCCACCTGCTCAACAATGCGCCGGGCGTCCTGCTGCACCTTCAGTGTGAAAGGGAAGATCCGTGATCGAGGAACGCTTCGCCGGTTGTCTGCCGGAACTCGGCCGACGGCAGCTTCTCCCGGCCGAGCTGCGGGCGGCCCTGTTGGTCGGCTCGATGGCGCGTGGCTGGGACAACAGCACAAGCGACTACGACATCAATCTGATCTGTGCCGGCGAGATGTGGCCGGGGTCCGGCCCACAACTTGCCATACCGCTGGATCCGCCGGTCGTGACGACGGAGCTGCTGCACGCCGACGGGCGGCGCTGGGAGGTCAAATACTGGCTCGACAGCCAGGTGGACCAGATGCTCGACAAGGTCACCTGGGAACGGTTCGAGCAGACCGGTGCGGCCAGTGAGGTGCTGTCGAAGATCGAGGAACTCTTCCTGGAGCGGCTGGTCACCTGCGTACCGCTGGCGGGCGGTGACTGGCTTGCCGCGCGGCGTGCCGCCCTGGAAGCCACGGCGTTCCGCGCCATCGTGGTGACCCGGTCGCTGGAGAAGGCGGACAACGCCGCCGAGGACGCCCTCGGTCAGCTGGCCGCCGATGACATCGAAAGCGCTGTGCTCTCGGCGCGTCAAGCCTTCTCGTACACGGCCGATGCCCTGTTGGAGAGCCTGGGACAGTACGGCTCGCACACACCGAAGTGGCGGGCGCGTCGGTTCCGGGCCGCCGCCCCCGCAGTCCTTTCCTTCACCGACTACTGGGCGATCGAGACCATGACCGACCTACGCCCGGGCGCGGAGCGGCAGTGGGTCTCCGACGTCGTGACCACGTGCAAGAACATCGCCATGAAGGTCGAGATCTGATGACTGATCGATTCGTACCACCCTCGCTCGAGTGGATTCCGCAGCGTCGGCTGGAGGCCCGGATCCGCCGCTTCCGGGGCCGGACGCTTGTGGCGGTCGACGCCGAGGCGATGGAGTTGGATGAGGTGGCAGCCTTCATCTTCGGGCAGGTGGACGGGGCCACGAGCCTGCGTGAGATCGGCGAGCGGGTCGCCGCCACGTACGACGTGTCGGTCGAGGAGGCGACCACCGACAGCGCGGAGCTGCTGGCCCAACTGGTCGACGTCAACCTGGTCGGCGCATGAGCCGCAGTCCCACGCGAGACCGTTACGCCGGCAACGTCGTGTGGGCCACGTTCGTGCGTAGCTGGACGATGAACCGTCGCGCCTACCCGTGGACCTACTTCACCTCCACGGTGCTCGCCGGGGCGCTTACCATTTCGCTTGCCTACCTGGCCTTCCATGCGGTGGGCGGATCTGCCGTCAACGCCGAGTTCGCGCAACGCGCCGGCTCGGCTGATTACGTCGGGTACGTGGCGGTCGGCGCGCTCGCCTACGCCTTCATGGTCCGGATGCTGCTGTGGACTGCGAAGGCGCTCATCACGGAGGAACGGGAAGGGACGATCGCGGCGCTGGCCGTGGCGCCGGCGCACCGACTGCCGTACCTCATGGGGTTCTCGCTGTTCGCAGTGGCCAGCACCGGCCTGGAAGTGGCCGCGTTGTCCGGTTTCGCGCTGCTGCTGGGGGTGCAGCTACCCGTGCCGTCGCTGCTCAACCTGGCGCTGGTCCTGCTGATCCTCACCATCGCGGTGTTCAGCCTGTCCCTGGTGGTGAGCGCGGTGATGCTGTACGCCGGTGAGGCGCACATCACCCAGAACACCGTCTTCCTGCTCCTCGGCTTGATCTGTGGGTTCACCTTTCCGCGGTCGTATCTGCCGGACCTGCTGCGTTGGCTGGCGGAACTGGTGCCGATAACCGCCGCCCTGGACGTGGCGCGACCGTTGCTCAACGGCGCGATCGACGCCGCAGAACTCACGCCGCGTCTGGCCGTGGCACTCGGCGTCAGCGTGATCTACCTGATCGCCGGATTCTGGCTGCTGCCCCGCGCGGAGAGCCGGGCGATCGAGAGGAGCTTCTGAAGCCGCCATGACACAGGGAATTGTCACCCGACGGATGCGTAAGACCTTCCGCGTGCGCCGTCGGCTGTTCGCAGCCGCGACGGAGAAGGTCGCGGTAGACGGTCTGGACCTCGAAATCCCCCGGGGTCGCGTGACAGGTCTGCTCGGGCTCAACGGCGCCGGCAAGACGACCACGATCAAGATCCTTTCCACCCTGCTGCACCCGAGTTCCGGCGAGGTGACAGTTGACGGGCTCGACGTCGTGCGCGACGCCCGGGAGATCCGTCGGCGCATCAACCTGATCGCCGGTGGCGAACGCATGGTCTACGCCCGGATGACCGGCAGGGAGAACCTGTTCTACTTCGGCAATCTGTACGGCGTGCCGAACCGGGTGCTACGCCGACGGAGCGAGGAACTGCTCGACCTGGTCGGCCTGAGCGACGCCGCCGACACCCTGGTCGAGCAGTACTCGCGCGGCATGACCCAGCGCCTCTCGATCGCGCGCGGGCTGGTCAACGAGCCCGACTACCTGCTCCTGGACGAACCCACCCTCGGGCTTGACGCGCCGATCGCCCGGGACCTGCGCAAGGTGATCGGCCGCCTGGTGGACGACGGGAAGGGGATCCTGCTCACCTCGCACTACCTCGACGAGGTGGAGGAACTCTGCGGTCACGTCTACGTGATCGCGGACGGCCGGCACCTGGCTGCCGGCAGCCCTCGGGAACTGACCGCACTCACCCGCTCCGACCACCTGACCGCAGTCACGTTGCCCCGCGCCGACGAGCAGGTGGTCGCCGCGGTGCAGGCGTTCGCCGACCGGATCGGCGCGGCGGTGGTGACGGAGCCCGACGACACCGGCGCGCTGGTGGTCAGGTTGACCCATGCCGACGACATCGTCGGTGCGCTGGTGATGGCGATCGTGGCGGCGGGCGGCACGATCGGTGGGCTGGAGACCCGGAAACCGACCCTGGAGAGTGCCATCCTGTCGCTCACGGCCGACCGGGTCAGAGGCGCGGTGCGGGCGTGATCAGGGCAAGCATGAAGGTCTTCGCGGCGGAGGGGCTGAAGCAGCACCGCCGGATGGCGAGCAACAAGACGATGGTCTTCTCCCAGCTGTTGTGGCCGTTGCTGGAACTTTTCACGATCTACTTCACCATCCGTCCGGTGGCGGACAGCGGCGAGCAGCGCTGGCCGCTCGCGGCCACCCCGGGCGGCCTGCTCGCGTTCCTGGCCACCGGCGCGCTCGGGTTCGCCTTCTTCTTCGCCCTCGTGCAGTCGGCCTGGCACTTCTCGTTCGAGCGGCAGACCGGCACCCTGGAACTGCTGTTCCTGTCGCCGGCGAATCGGTTGGTCCTGGTCATCGCCAACGGCGTCGGCGCGCTCGTGCAGAACCTGTGGCTGTTCCTGTGCTTCGCGGGGGCGCTTGTCTTCGTCCCCGGCGTGCTGCGCCTGGCGCACCCCGCCATGTTCGTGGTGGTCTTTCTCGCCCTGCTGATTCCGGCCATCGCCTGGGGGGCCTTCCTGAACAGCATGCTGATCTTCTCCCGGGACTCGGCCTTCCTGTTCACGGTGTTCAGCGATCCCATGGCGTTCGTCAGCGGGGCCCGGATCCCGGTGGCATTCCTGCCGGGTTGGATCGCCGCGGTCGGCACCGTGCTGCCGCTGACCGCCAGCCTGGTCGTCGTCCGGGGCGCGTTGCTACAGGCAAACACCTTGGCTGACCTCGGCGGCAGCCTCATCCAGTTGGCGGTCATCAGTGCCGTGCTGGTGGCCCTCGCCGCGCTCCTGCTCAAGCTCGGTGAGCGCAGGGCACAGCGGACGGGGCAGCTGCGCTTGTTCTAGTCGTTGTTACTACCACGGGGGTTTCTGTGTGCGGCATCGTCGGGATGTTCGTGGGGTGCGCTGCGCTCACCTTCTGCCCGCGAAAGCTGGCGCTGCCCGACCCCGCCGACATCGACGGCGCCGGGACGACCGGGCCCGGCGTGGATCAGTACCGCAGCCCGTTCCGGAGCTGGGACACCCGGGCCACGGTCCGCCAGGCGGAACGTCGGGTCCTGAGCGAAGGCGCCGACGACGGGCGGTTCTTCTTTCCACCGGAGCTGGTGCCGGTGACCCGCCACCCACTGGTGCAGGCCCTGCCGCCCGAGGTGTTCGACAGCCTGCTCGTCCAGCACCTCTACCGATTCCTTGACTTCACTGCGAAGTTGGAGACCCTGGTGGTCAATCGGACCGTGCTGGGCATCGCGCACGGCAGCGTGGGTATCGACGTACCCGAGGAGATGCGCTTCGACGCTTACAAGATTTACTGCGACGAGGCCTACCACGCGCTCTTCTCGGTCGACCTGGCTCGGCAGGTCACCGACCGTACCGGCATCGCGCCCCGGCTTCCGGCCCAGCCGTTCTTCCTACAGCGCCTGTCTGCGGTCCTGGAGGACCTGGCGCCCGCGGAGAGACCGCTCGCCGAGCTGCTTTTCGTGATCGTCTCGGAAACCCTGATCACGGCATACCTGGCCGACGTGCCCGCCGCCGACTCGGTCGAGCCGGCGGTGCGCGCCACGATTCGGGATCACGCGATCGACGAGGGCCGCCACCACGCCTACTTCGCGGTGTTTCTCCGCTATCTCTGGGGCCAGCTGGACCGGGCGCAGCGCCGTCGTGCGGCCCTGCTGGTGCCACGTCTGATCGACGCATTCGTCCGGCCCGACACGGCGGCGATGACGGCGGAGTTGACCGGCTACGGTCTCAGTCGCCAGCAGGCCGAACAGGTGGTCGCCGAGATCTACACGCCGGACATCCTCCGTGCCCATGCCGCGGGGACCGCCCGACAGACCGTCGCCTATCTGCGTGAGCTGGAAGCGTTCGGGGACCCAGCGGTGATCGACGAGTGTCACCGCTACGGCTTGCTCCCGGACATGCCAGCCGGCACCGTCGTGGGCGCACCCGCCGTCGCAGCGGAGCGCTCGACCTGAGCTTCGGCGGTCGACCGGGCGGACGATGCGGGCGTAGCTTCCACCATCGACGCATGCAGCTGCCAGCGGACGCCAGCGAACAGGTCGGATTCCGGTACGGAGGTCTCGACAAGCGAGTGGACGAGTTCGAATTCCTCGGTCGGCCAGGCACGTTGCTCGACCTTGACCGGGGCGCAGCACCAGAGACTGTCCGGGGCGATCTGGGTGGCGTGGGCCCGCATCGCCTCGTTCCGGGCCGGAAAGTAGGTCGCGCACTCCACCCGGGTGGTGGTCCGCTCGCCCCGGTCGTAACGGCGGCCCTTCTCCAGTAGCCACCCGGCGAACGGTGACTCCAGCCCGGCCTCCAGCATGCCCTCATGGAGGGCGGCCATCCGTGCCCTGGTCCGGCGGGCGTGATAGTAGAGCTTCAAGGGCTGCCATGGCGGCCCGAGTTCCGCGTGCCGAGCCGCGTCGCCTGCGGTGTCGAAGGCCAGGCGGCTGATCGTGTGGCACATGACGTGGTCCGGGTGAGGGTAGCCGCCCTCCTCGTCGTAGGTCGTCACGACGTGCGGGCGGAACTCGCGCATCAGCCTGATCAGAGGCATGGCCGCGACTTCGGGATCCATCGCGGCGAAACAGCCCTCCGGCAGGGCGGGGGCAGGATCGCCCTCGGGCAGACCGGAGTCCACGAAGCCGAGCCAGGCATGTCGTACGCCCAGCGCGCGGCTTGCCGCAGCCATCTCGGCGCGCCGTACCGCAGCCATGTCCACACCGGGCGCGAGCCGATCCAGCAACGGGTTGAGGACCTCGCCGCGCTCGCCGTTGGTGCAGGTCACGACCAACACCTCGACCCCTTCTGCGGCGTACCGAGCGGTCGTCGCACCGCCCTTTGTCGCCTCGTCGTCGGGGTGGGCATGCACCGCCATCAGTCGTAGCCGCGCCGTCATGCGTACTCTCCGTCTCGTGCTTGTGGTCCCGCCGCGCTTCCGGGCGGGGACAGGGCACCTGCCGCCGGCCGAGGGGTCGAGACTCAGGAATCTGAAGCGGTGCTGCTCATCGCGGCACGTCCCCGGCCAACTGCCGACAGTGGCGGATCGTTGCCCGCGCCTCGGCGGAGACCGCTGACGCGAAGGTGGTGCCCCACCGTTCCAGGAACGGGTCGGCCACCTCCGTCCGGTCGCCGGAGAGCGACTCGATGATCCGCAAAAAGCACAGTGGCAGGTACGACAGCGCGTAGCCGCCCTCGTGGGTCATCAGCAGGCGGCCGTTCGCGTACCGGTCCGCCACGTCGACCAGCTGCTGCGTCATCCAGCCGTAGTCGCCGGAGTGCAGGGCGAGGCGGGCCGAGGGGTCGAGGTAACTGGCGTCCAGCCCACTGGCGACGAGAACCAGGTCGGGGCGGAAGCGCTCGGCGGCCGGAATGATCACGTCCTCGAAGACCGCGCGGTAGACCCCGCCACCGGACCCCATGGGCACCGGCACGTTGATATTGCTCCCGAACCCTTGGCCGGCACCGCGTGCGTCGGTGCCCCCGGTGCCTGGCGGAAAGGCTCGATCCTGGTGGACGGAGATGGTGAGGACGGCCGGATCTTCCCAGAAGGCGTGCTGCTGGCTGTTGCCGTGATGGGCGTCCCAGTCCACCACGAGGACCCGCTCGGCACCGTGCTGGCGCGCCCGGAGCACGGCCAGGACGCCGTTGGCGAAGAGACAGCCGCCGCCCGCCGAGTTCGGCTCGGAGTGGTGGCCCGCCGGCCGGACCAGAGCGTAGGCGTTTGTCAGCTCCCGTGCCCACACCTGGTCGCACAGCTCCAGTACGGTGCCGACGGCGTGCAGCCCCGCCGCCAGCCGCCCGTCGGGTTCGACCGGCTCCAGCAGGCCCTGCGACCTGGCGTACTGCGGCTTGTGGAACTGCATGATGGTTTGTGGATCGGCGGCCGGTGCGGAGGTGACCAGGCGGACCGATGAGAGCGCCGGCAGGAGCTGCCGTAGCAGGTCGTGCAGACAGCTGACCCGGATGCCGCGGTCCCACCTGTCGTCGGGCAGCAGGTCGTGTGGCCCGAGGAACGCCGCGCCGGGCTCATCGGCGTAGTCGGCGAACAGCGACGACCAGCCGACCCCGGTCACTGTCGGGGTCACGGCACCATCGTCAGCAACTCGTGCTCGATCATCTGGTCGAGCAGTTCGAGGGTGTCCGCCTCCGCCTCGGCGGGTGACAGGTTGTACTCGGTCGCCAGTCGGCTGGCGAGTTCCGCCACCGTACGCGACCCGTCGACGCTCATCAGGAGGAACGCCGCGGCGTCGTGCAACTCGAACGCGTGGCTGGCCGTGGCGACCATGACCGCCCCGCGGAATCGCCGAATCCGGACGTCGAGCCTGCGGGACGGCACCCTGGTCAGCGGGGCGATGACGCGGTTTGGCATCAGATCTCCACCTCTAGGGAAAGTTGCTTGCAGAACAGGATCACGCTGTCGATCCAGGGACGTGGGTTGTCCTTGTCGAAGCCGGCCATGGTCTCGTAATCCCAGTAGCGTTCGAACGGCAGCATGGGGAGCCGGGCTTCGCGAACTCGCCGGGCCCGCCACTTGGGCAGTTGGCTGCCGTAGTGGCCGCGACTCTCCAGCAACGCATCGACCGAGTGGCCGAGTGCCTTACGGGCGGAGAGGACGGCGCTCGGTGGATCCCCGTCGGCCAGTTGCCCGAGTGCCTCCTCGGCGCAGGCGTCGGAGAGGGCTAGCGACCGGGTCACCAGAATGGCCTGGAAGGCGCTCTCCTTGAGCTCGGCCCGGCGCCGCCGTACCCAGTCCGCGCCCTCCACCGGGATGCAGGTGAACAGCCGCTCCAGGAACAGTTCCTCGGTCTCCGACAAGGGGCCGGCCGCGGAACCACCCGCCTCGAACCGTGCCCAGCTCACCTTTTGCAGCATCTGGTCCACCTGGCGGTCGAGCCAGTATTTGAGTTCCCAGCGGCGACCGTTCACCCGGAGCGCCTCCCGGGCGACCTGGTTGGGCTGGAGCGGGACCGCGGTGGTGACGCCGCCACGGCGGCGCCAGGGTGTCCGGGTGATGACGTAGAAGTCGTGGTCGCTTCCCCGGTTGGCCCAACCACGGGCCACCGACCCCACGATCACGACCGCGATCCGGTCAGACGGAATCAGCGCACGAGCGGTGAGTTCCCTTCGGCATTGGTCTAAGTCCACTTTCATCGACGGGTCCTGCGCGTCGCGTCGGGCGGCGCGGACCGTACCTCGTCGGCATAAAGATGACTGGCGGAATAAATCCGGATCACCGAAGGTGGGCGGAAATTATTTCCTGCTGCGAATGCGCTCCGCCCGAAATTCTTGACACAAATCCTAAATGTACCTGTTAAACCCAGGTCAAGCATGCGGCAGCTCCCCGTTAGCGCGCAGAGCACCATTCGATCAGCCGCTGCCAACCCATGTCAAGAGGTCGATCAGGGGGTACGCCACCGTTGAAGACTGATGGCCGGAGGATGTGCAAGATCGGTCGACGGCCGTCAAGACCGATCATGGTGGAATGGTAAGTGCGACGGCAATCACACTCGGCGCTGGACTGTCGCCGTTCGGGCCGCGCCGCTGAGGCCCGGAACGACGACTGTCGAGGATCAGCGCCGGACGGTAAGCGCGGCACGACCGGCGTAGATGGCCTGGTCGCCCAACTCCTCCTCGATGCGGATGAGCTGGTTGTACTTCGCCGTCCGGTCCGATCGCGACAGCGAGCCGGTCTTGATCTGTCCACACACCGTGGCGACCGCCAGGTCCGCGATCGTGGTGTCTTCGGTCTCTCCGGACCGGTGCGACATCACGACCGTGTAGCCGGCCTTGTGCGCGGTCTCCACGGTGGTCAGGGTTTCGGTCAAGGTGCCGATCTGGTTGACCTTGACCAGGATCGAGTTGGCGTACCCACCCTCGATGCCGTCGCGCAACCGGACCACGTTGGTGCAGAAAACATCGTCACCCACGAGCTGTGCCCGGTCCCCGGCGACCGCCGTCAGGTGCTTCCACCCGTCGATGTCGTCCTCGGCCATCGGGTCTTCGATGGAGGCGATCGGGTAACGGGCGATGAGCTCGTTCAGGTACGCGACGTGCTCCTCCATGGTCCGCTTGCGGCCCTCACCCGCGTAGTCGTAGACCCCGTCCCGGTAGAACTCGGAGCTGGCGGGGTCCAGGCAGATCGAGATCTGCTCACCCGGTTCGTAGCCGGTCTCCTCGATCGCCCGCACCACGAACTGGAGCGCCTCGTCGGCGGTGGCCAGGCGCGGGGCAAAGCCGCCCTCGTCGCCCACGTTCACGTTGTGTCCCGCCTTGGCCAGGGACTTGCGCAGGGTGTGGAAGACCTCGGAGCCCATCCGCACGGCCTCGGCGAAGCTCGGCGCGCCGATCGGCGCGATCATGAACTCCTGGAAGTCGAGGGGATTGTCGGCGTGCGCACCGCCGTTGATGATGTTCATCATCGGAGTGGGCAGCAGCCGCGCCCCGACACCGCCCACGTACCGGTACAGCGGCTGACGGTGGGCGGCAGCCGCCGCGCGAGCGGTGGCCAGGGAAACCCCGAGGATGGCGTTGGCGCCGAGGTTGCTCTTGTTCGGGGTGCCGTCCAGGGCGATCATCGCCTCGTCCACACCGGCCTGGTCCTCCGCGTGCAGACCCGTCACGGTGTCGGCGATCGTGCCGTTCACCGCGTCGACCGCCTTGCGGACGCCCTTGCCGTGGAACCGGTCCGCATCGCCGTCGCGCAGCTCAACGGCCTCATTGGCGCCGGTCGACGCCCCGGACGGTACGGCCGCCCGGCCGAAGGAGCCGTCTTCCAGTACCACGTCGACCTCGACGGTCGGGTTGCCCCGACTGTCCAGGATCTGGCGGCCGATGATGCGACTGATTGCGGTCATCTCACTCCTCCGAATATGGCTCGTCCTGATCCGTACGGGACGGACCGGTGCAGAGCATATCGGTCGGCTGCTTCGGGGACGTGCCGTCGATGAGCTGGTGGAGGCCCCGGTGTTGGTCCCGGAAATGATTGCTGATTGGTAAATCGGCAGGTCGCATCCGCCGAGCCGATAGGCGGCCCGGGACGGCGGGGTCAGGTCGTGATCCTTAGGCGCGCTTTCTGGGGCCGAAGATCCGTTCAGCGAAGTCCGCAGGCAGGTGACGGCGGATCGCCAGCCGCCGGGCCGCCGAGTCGAGGGCCGCACCGTCGGTCAGGGACTGTCGCCGGCTGGTGGCCCGCGCGGCTGCGGCCAGGGCGAGCACCTCCCCCCAGTGCCGCACGTCGGATGAGGCGTTTCGCCCGGTGGCGGCCCTCAGGCGGGGCCACAGGTCGACGTCGGTCCAGTCGCCGAACCGACGGTGAGCGGTCTGCCACGCAACGTCGAAGACCCGCGGGAGGGTACGCCACGCGGACGCCGTGACCAGCACGAAGGAAATGGCGGCAAAGGTCGCCTCGTCGTCGGTACGTCGGGCTCCGCCGCCCTGTGGCCGGACCGTCTGCACCGGCAGCAGCTCCTGGGCCGTCGGCCATACGGACATCGGCGCCAACCACGAGAACCTCTCCGACATGGCTCAATGATCGATAGACCTGCGTCGCCTGTCCAGCACCGGGGGAGGTGCAGGGGGCGACCTGAGTGCAACTTCTGTGCCACAATGGTCTGCGCTAACCAACGCATGTATCTCAATGTGGTGCGCGACGGTGAAACTGTCGCAATTCGTGCAGGTAGCGAACGGGGAGCAGGTCGAAGATTGCGGTGCTCATTCTGCAACAAAGAAGAAAAAGCCACCGGTCCGTTCATCAAAGGACCCGACGGTCGTATCTGTGCGGCCTGCGTCGCGATCTGCGGTGAGGTCATCCGGGAGCGGCGTGGGCAGGCTGCGACGCAGGAATTCCGCGCGCTGCCCAGGCCGCACGAGATCCGGGCCTTTCTCGATCAATACGTGGTCGGCCAGGACCGGGCCAAGAAGGCCCTGTCCGTCGCCCTCTATACGCACTACAAGCGGGTCCAGTTCCACGCCGCCGGCGGTGACCGGCACGGCGCCGAGATGAGCAAGTCCAACATCCTCCTGCTCGGTCCCACGGGCTCGGGCAAGACCCTGCTGGCGCAGAGCCTGGCCCGCAATCTCGATGTGCCCTTCGTGGTCGTGGACGCGACTGCCCTCACCGAGGCCGGCTACATCGGCGAGGACGTCGACTCGATCCTGGTCCGGCTGCTTCAGGCGGCGGGCAACGACGTCGGCAAGGCCGAGACCGGCATCGTCTACATCGATGAGATCGACAAGATCGCCGGCCGCGGTGGCTCCACCGGTGGGCGGGACGTCTCGGGTGAGGGTGTCCAGCAGGCGTTGCTGAAGATGCTGGAGGGCAACGTGGTCTCCCTCGGCTCGGCCGCGAAGTCGGCCGCCGCCCCCGGCGGGCGCGGATACTCCCGCGCCGAGCAGACGAAGATCAACACATCGAACATCCTGTTCATCGCCGGTGGGGCCTTCGCGGGCCTGGACGACATCGTCGCCACGCGCCTGGGCGCGGGAAACGTCGGTTTCGGCGGCACCGTCCGTTCCCGGGTCCAGGACGACGTCGACTACTTCGCCCAGGTGACGCCGGACGACCTCATCGCCTTCGGGATGATTCCGGAGTTCATCGGCCGCCTGCCGATCGTGACCTCGGTGCAGCCGTTGGACCGGGCAGCCCTGGTGCAGGTGCTCACGGAGCCGCGTAACGCCCTGACCAAGCACTATCGGCTGCTCTTCCAGATGGACGGCGTCGAGTTGGAGTTCACCCGGGAAGCCATCGAAGCGGTCGCGACCAGGGCCATCGAGCGCGGAATCGGTGCCCGTGGCCTCCGGTCGATCCTGGAGGAAGCGCTCATCTCGATGATGTACGACGTCCCGTCCCTTGAGGACGTCGTGAGGATCGTGGTGACCGAGGAGTCCATCCTGCATGCCGGCGAGGTCACCATGGTCCGGGGCGAGCGATCGCCGAACCCTCGGCTCCTGCCCGTCGGGGCGACGACCGGCACCGCCTGACCGCGAAATCCAGTGGGCGGGGGCGACCGCCCCGGCAAGGCTGCACGGCACCGACCGGCATGCAGGGCGCCTGCGTGTGGCTCGACCACACCGCTTGCCGTCCGGATCCACGACTTCCGAGTGGTGCCGCGTTCGGCGGCGCTCGCCGGCCATCCGTGACTGGAGGTGATCCGCCAGGTCCGACCCTGATCCGGGCACGGCCACGTGTCCCGGCGACACCCCTGGCCGGTGCGTTCGCCTGACGCGCCGGCGATCCGAAGCCGGACCGGTAGTGGCCCGGCCGACATGAGTGAGGTACCGATGTCCGTCACAGAGTTCGCGGCAGCCGTCCGACCCGTAACCGACGACGAGGTCGAACATTTCCGCCTGAACGGTTGGGTCAAGCTCGAAGGACTGATCGACATGTCGATCGTCGAAGGCATTCTCGCCAGAGCGAAGGCGAGGATGGGCGAGAACCCCCTGACCCTGAGCACCGACCGCCCGAACGACCTACGGCCCAACGACTTCAACTGGTACGAGCGCTGGGACGGCTGCTCGCACCATGACGACTGGATCAGAAGCTTCTCGCATTCCTCGCCCATCGCCACGGTCGCCGCCCGGCTGATGAACAGCGCGGTGCGCTTCTACTACGACCACATCTTCGTGAAGGTGCCGGCGCGCTCGGCGGGCACGGAAACCCCGTGGCACCAGGACCTGCCCCATCACCCGCTCGACCGGCAGGGCGCGCTCACCATGTGGATGGCGCTTGTCGACTGCCCGCCGGAGAAGGGCACGATGCGGTTCCTCAGTGGCTCGCACCGGTCGGGTCCCCTGGGTCGGTATCTGAACCGAGCCGATGGGATCAACCTCCTGGACGAGCATCCGGAGATGGCGGAGCGCTTCGAGATCTCGCCGCCGCTGCATCTCAAGCCGGGTGACGCGACAGTGCACGACCTGGGCATCGTCCACTACGCGCCGCCGAACGTGACGGACACGCCGCGGTGGGTGTACGCCTTGCAGTGGCTTCCGCCGCACGCCCGCTACACCGGGGCGCCGAATCACCGTACCGACAACCATGGGCTCGAGTTGGACAAGCCGTTGGACCACCCGCGCTTCCCGATCATTCCGACCGACTGGCCCCGCTGACCGGGCGTCGATCGTCGCCGCGACCAGCGGTCGGCCCGAAGCAGCCGGCGACGCGGTGCACCGGCCGCGATGATCTGGTACGGCCCACCGGGAGCTGCTCGCCGGGGCCGGTGCCCTACCGACGGTGTCGAGAAAAACGACGGCCGAACCCGGTCGGGCGAGAGTTCCGAGCAGACCATCAATGATCATTGACGCGCGTGGTGTCGCCTGCGCCAAGAACCATCTGAGACACAATTTTGTACGGGTGCCACCTGAGACAGATTCCCTCGGTTGGCGCGATCGCTTTGGTCGTCCCGGTAAAGTGCCCGCGACCTGCCATTAGGAAGCGGGTTCGAAGTGGTCAACGCTTATGTCATGAGGGTCGGTCTTGACAGGCTGACATCGGATTGGTGAGCCTGATCCAGCGGGAACAAGTCCCGTACGGAGATTGGAGGGGCAGATGCGGGAAGCAATTTCGACCGCTGTCCAGAGCACCAACTTCAACCTCAAGAACGAGCACGTTGCGCTGATCCCGGCCGCTGGCCGGGTGTCGGACGTCGTGGTCTCCGTTCGCGAGCTCGAGGGCATGCGGACGGGCGCGGCCTTCGTCCCGGCGTCGAAGCACGGGCTCGAGGTCATCACCGGGGCGAGCTGCGAGACCGGCGCCCAGTGATGTGCCGGGCGGGCAGCCTGTCGGGCTGCCCGCCCACCCGCTTCCACGTGCCTTACGCCGTCTGACGAAACAGGTTGCGCCGATGACTTTCCCCTTCACCACCCTTCCGACGGTCTCCGTTGTGACGTCTCACGGTCGGCAGCAACTGGCCGGGGACCCCGAAGACCGGATTATCGACATCCTGAACCGGCACAATGTCCCGTGGTCCGCCGTCGCCGTATACGTGGTGCCGCAGTCCGGCGGTGAGCCTCGATTGGCGCCGTGTCTCGACACCCGGCTGTCGGATTTCGAGGGGATCTCCGACGTCCTGCTCTATTTCAATCGGAACGTCAATCCCTTCATTTTTTCGCTCGGTGATTTCCTCACCATCCCGAGCGGAAATCCGGAGTCCGAGGCGACGGAATACTTCTATCAGCGGATGGACAACGAAGCCGGCCGCACGGAGTCCTTCCTGAAGAAGCTCAGCCCGGAAGAGTGTCAGGAGATCATCGCCGACCGGGTGGGCGACACCGTGCGCCAGCATGTGCCCGCCGGGGCGCACATCGTCGTCGGAGTCAGCGGGGGAGGAGACAGCAACGCCCTGCTGTACGGCCTGAGCCAGCTGGCCGACCACCAGGTGACGATTCACCCGGTCATCCTGAAGGGCATTCCGGACTGGGACGCCGGCGTGCCACGGGCCCAGGCGTTGTGCGAGAAGTACGGCCTGGACCTGCGCGTCATCGAGGCCGAAGAGGTCAAGAGCCTGCTCAACATCCCGCACGACTCGGTCGACCTCATCGACCGGTTCGAGCAGGAGTTCCAGGGTGACGACTTCGAGTTCCTCGGCACGCTGCTGATCCGGCTGGCGCTCTCCAAGGCCGCCCGCGACCTGGGCACCTCGTACATCTGCACCGGAGTGAACCTTGAGGACATCGTCTGCGAGAACCTCTTCCGGGTGTCCAGCGGCCTGAAGCCGGCGGCTTTCCCGATCCGTCCCATCGGCGATGTCAAACTTCTGCTGCCGCTGTGGCTCTGCCCGAAGCGCATCATCGACGGCTGCTTCCCGAAGTACTCCCTGGAGAACTACGACGCGCGATACCCGTGCTTCTCGCTCGGCCGCAACCTGTACTACAGCGTCGTCTACGCGCTTCAGTCACAGTTCCCCGGCTACCTTGAGCAGGTGGCACGCGGCCTGTCCACGCTCAGCCTCAAGGACCCGGTGCAGTACACCTTCAACGAACAGCTCGGCTTCTACGTGGAGCGCTCCGTGCCGTTCCCACTGCTGCACCGGTTCCAGCGCATGCTCGGGGTCGAGCAGAACTCCTAGCAGCGCCGGCACACGTCCCACCGACGCCGCGCACTCGCCTGATCAGTCGACAGTGGGCAGGGAAGGGCCGAGGACATCGTCGGCGTCGACGATTGTGTACGCGTACCCCTGCTCGGCCAGGAAACGCTGGCGGTGCGCGGCGTACTCGGTGTCGATGGTGTCCCGGGAGACGACCGTGTAGAAGTGCGCCTGCCGGCCGTCGGCCTTGGGGCGGAGCACCCGACCCAGGCGTTGCGCCTCCTCCTGACGGGAACCGAAGGTGCCGGACACCTGGATCGCCACCGCCGCCTCGGGCAGGTCGATGGAGAAGTTGCCGACCTTGGAGATGACCAACGTCCGGATCTCCCCGGAGCGGAACGCGTCGAACAACCGCTCCCGCTCCTTGTTCGTGGTCGACCCCTGCACGATCGGCGCGTCCAGGTATTCGCCGAGCTGGTGCAACTGGTCGATGTACGCGCCGATGACAAGCGTCTGCTCGTCCGGGTGCCGGTCGACAAGCGCCTTGATCACGGGGAGCTTGGTGCGGGCGGTGGCCGCCATCCGGTAACGCTCCTCGGCCTCGGCGGTCGCGTACGCCATCCGCTCGGCGTCGGTCAGGGTGACCCTGACCTCGATGCACTCGGCCGGGGCGATCCAGCCCTGCGACTCGATGTCCTTCCAGGGTGCGTCGTACCGCTTCGGGCCGATCAGGCTGAACACGTCGCCCTCCCGGCCATCCTCGCGTACCAGGGTGGCGGTCAGGCCCAGCCGGCGGCGGGCCTGAAGGTCCGCGGTGAACCGGAAGATCGGCGCGGGCAGCAGGTGCACCTCGTCGTAGACGACCAGGCCCCAGTCGCGGGCACCGAAGAGGTCGAGGTGGGTGAAGGCACCGCCGCGCCGCGAGGTGAGCACCTGGTACGTGGCGATGGTGACCGGCCGGATCTCCTTGCGCTCGCCCGAGTATTCGCCGATCTCCTCCTCGGTGAGCGAGGTGCGGGCGATCAGTTCCCGCTTCCACTGGCGGCCGGCGACCGTGTTGGTGACCAGGATCAGCGTGGTCGCCTTCGCCTCGGCCATCGCCGCCGCACCGACGAGCGTCTTGCCGGCGCCACAGGGCAGCACCACCACGCCCGACCCGCCGGCCCAGAACGCCTCGACGGCCTCCCGCTGGTACGACCGCAGCGTCCACGGCTTGCGGCCGTCCTTGCCCTGCTCGGCCAGCTCGATCGGGTGCGCCTCGCCGTCGACGTACCCGGCCAGGTCCTCCGCCGGCCAGCCCAGCTTCAGCAGGGCCTGCTTGAGTCGACCCCGCTCGGAGGGGTGCACCGCGATCGTGTCGGCGTCCAGTTTCGCGCCGAGCATCCCGGCCAGCTTCTTGCTCTTGGCCACCTCGACCAGCACCACCCGGTCCAGGGCCCGCAGCACCAGGCCGTGCGCCGGATCGTTGGCGAGCTGAAGCCGGCCGTACCGGTCCATGGTCTCGGCCACGTCCACCAGCAGGGCGTGCGGCACCGGGTAGCGGGAGTACTTGATCAGCGCGTCCACCACGCTTTCGGCGTCGTGACCGGCGGCGCGGGCGTTCCAGAGCCCGAGCGGAGTCAGCCGGTACGTGTGCACGTGCTCGGGGGAGCGCTCCAGCTCGGCGAAGGGCGCGATGGCCATCCGGCAGGCCTGGGCGTCCGGGTGGTCGATCTCCAACAGCAGCGTCTTGTCCGACTGCACGATCAGGGGTCCACCGCTCACGCCGAATCTCCTCCTCCGTACGGCTGATCCGACCGCCACAGCAGGTGTCTGACCTGCCTCAGGGCGACCATCCAGTGTTGCACGCCGCAGCGGGTGGCAAGAAAGTCGCGCACCACGCGCAACCAACTGGTGGCGTTCAGCCGTCTAGCTGGAAGGGGGCGAGGTATCGAGGGCGGCGCTCCATGCGGTCGCGCCGCCCTCGCGATCGTCCCGCCGGTCGGCACCGGTGCGTGTGCGTTCGACCGTGGTAGACGGGCCAGACGCGGGGGCCGCTCCCGTCATCACGGATCAGCCAACGGGGGCGAGCGGCGCGCCCGGTCCGGCCGGCGAATCCCGCACTGCCGTTTCGCCGCCGCACCGTGCCGGGTACCAGCCGTGAAGATCGGTACGCGCTGGTGCTGGCCGGTGGCCGTCGTGGGTGACACTCTTGACGGCAGAGCCGGACCGTACGGGGGAGGGTAGATGTCCGTCGACCAGGAAGTGATCCCCGAACGAGAGCAGACAGAACCCGTCTCCACCGCGACGGTGGTCGGATACACGGCCTTCGGGGTTCTTCTGACTGGCTGGTTCCTCTTCATCTGGTTGGTGGTACAGAAGGGTTTTGTGGACTCGGTCGGCGAGGTGGCCGGCATCGGGTTCGCACTGCTGCTGCTCGTGGCGATCGTCGGCTCGGTGCGACGCAACGGACGCTGACCGGCCCGCCCGACGCAACGGACGCTTACCGGGCCGCCGGCCGGGTCGGCTGACGGCTCACTTCTCCAGCACCGCGGCGGTGATCCGATGCAGTGCGAAGGTGTGCAACATCTCCGTCCGCTCGTCCTCGGCGCGCAGGTAACCCGCGCCGAGTGAGACGGGCCGGACCAGCCGGGACGCGGTCGCCCCGTGCGCGTCGACGTAGCCTACCCAGACCAGCGCCTTGTCGCGTACCGCCTGCTGGAGGACAGCCAGCGCGTCGCTGTGACTGTGCGCGGGCGCCGGCCCGGTCGGCGTCGCGCCGCGTACCGCCGCCGGTGCCCGCCGGGCCGCCCGCGCCACCGCCTCACCCCGGCGGATCTGCTCGACCACGCCGAGCAGGCGCGGCAGTGGCAGGCGCGGCGTCGCCAGCGGGTCGAGCGCCCGGCTGGTCACCGAGACC
The DNA here is from genome assembly GCF_038246755.1 of Micromonospora sp. FIMYZ51. Classification (NCBI taxonomy): domain Bacteria; kingdom Bacillati; phylum Actinomycetota; class Actinomycetes; order Micromonosporales; family Micromonosporaceae; genus Micromonospora; species Micromonospora sp. FIMYZ51. Next base: position 513,066 of record NZ_CP134706.1, read on the forward strand.
CGCGCCGGTGCCCGCCGGGCCTTCGGGCGGGTGAGCACCACGGAACCGGTGGTGTCCTCCGCCACCGGCGCGTAGCCGGCCTCCCGCAGCACGTTAAGCATCCGCCCGGCCTGGTACGGGGTGATCAGCACCGTCGGCGCGAGCCGGCGCAGCGACAACTCCGCCACCCGCCGGTCGGCCAGCACCTCGGCCAGCAGGGCCTCGTCATCGCTGCGCAGGTACGCCCCGGCGGAGCCGGCCCGCAGCCCGCCGTGCTTGCGAGCCACGTCGTCGATCAGGTAGGTCAACCCCTGCGGCACCGGGGTACGCGACCGGCGCCGGAAGAGTTCGTGCAGGTCGTCTGCGGAGTAGCCGGTATCCAGCGCCCGGCGCACACTGCCCGCGGTGACCCGGTGCACGCTCGCCCCACCGGCTGACTCGGGCTCGGCGGCCAGGTCGAGTTCGGTGGCGAGCGCCGGTTCCGGTGGCCCGGGCACCACCACGGTCAGGTCGGCCTGCACCAGGAAGTGGTCCACCGGGGCGGGCAGCAGCGCGTCCAGCGCCCGGACCGCGGTGCCGGCGTCGCCGTCGTCGGCCCGCAGCCCGAGTGGGTCGTCGGTGTCCCGTTCCTCGGTCGCGGTGGCCTCGGTCAGCAGCAGCCGCCCGTACGAGGTGAGCGCCCCCAGTCCGGTCACGCCCAGCGTGGCCGCCTCGGCGAGCGCCTCCCGATGGGCCGCCTCCCGGCCCCGGCTGCGGCGCGGCGCCCGCCACTCCAACAGCGCCTGCACCTCGTCGACGGTGGGTGCGGTCGCCGGTTCCAGCTCGGCGAGTACGCCGAGCACCGCCCGCCGGGTGGCCGGCGCGCCGGCCCGCTCCGCCTCGGCGGAGAGCACCGTGATCGGCCGGTCCCGATCGTCGCGCTGGCCGACCAGACCGGCCTGCCGGGTCATGGTGAACCAGGCGCGGGCCAGCTGCTCCCAGCGTTGGGCAAGCGAACCGGCCCGCCACAGCTCGTACCCGCCGGTGGGCAGCACCTGCTGGTCGGCGCCGTACCGGGCGGCCGAGCCGGGCAACTCCACCTCGCCGGTGAGCCCGGCCGCGTACGCCACCTCCAGCAGCAGCGCGGCCGTCGACTCGTCCAGCCCGGTGGCGCGGGCCAACCGGCGCAGGTCGCGTACGCCGAGGCCGCCCGAGCGCAGCACCGGTGCCGGCTCGGCGGCCAGCTGGTCCAGCAGCGCCTCGGTGTGGCGTACCACCTCCATGGTCTGCCCGGCCCCGGCGGAGTCGACCGCCTTCGGCTCGCGGCCAGGGGCGGCCACCGGTGGCGGGTTGGCGTTCAGCGGGCCCAGCGGCCCGCTGTCGCGGCGCAGCAGCAGCCCGATCTCCCGGGGCAGCTCGACCATGCCCGCGGTGCCGCCCTTGCCGCCGGCGATCCGGACCAGCAGCCGCTTGTCGACAAGCCACCGGATCGGCGAGCCGGTCGGCGCCCCGCCGTTGGTCTCGTCCGGGGGCAACTCGTCCTCGGCACCGGCTGCGGGGGCCTGCAACGCGCCGGGCGGCACGCTGCCGACCGGGGGACCGGCCGCGAGCCGGTCCAGGATGGCCCGCGCCGACGGGGGCGCGGCCAGCAGCGTCCGCCGCAGCTTCGCCGGGTCCGCACAGAGCGCGGCCGTACGCGGGTCCAGCTCGGCTGCGGGGCGACCGAGCCCGGCCGGGTACGGGGCGATCTCGTCGATGCCCCCGATCAGCTGCAACTGGTGGTCCGGCCCGTAGAGCAGGAGGCGGGCGCGCAGCCGGTCGACGGCGGCCCGGACGGAGGTCGGTGCGGGTGGGTGCGGGCCGGCGGTGGCCATCGCGAGGACCCCGTCGACCGAGGTGGTGCCGTCGGCCGGGTCACGGGTCAACCGGGCGGCGTCCATGATCTGGAGGGTGAACTGGTCCAGCTCGTCCAGGGCGCGCGACACCGAGACCCGGGACTGGGCCCGGATCGCCAGCGCGGCGATGTCGGCGGGTACCGGTACGACGAGGTCTGGCCGCTGCTGGAGCAGGGCGGCCAGCGACTCGTCAGGCAGCGACCGCAGGTGGTCGGCGAGTGAGGTGCTCATCGTCGTTCCACGCTAGCCCGCACCGGCCTGCTCCCGCCCATCGGACGACCGGGCCGGGTCGGGCGGCCGGGTAGCTTTCCAGGATGCCTCCATTGACGGTCGGCTTCGATCTCGACATGACCCTGCTCGACACGCGCCCCGGCATCGCTGCGGCCTTCCGGGCGTTGACCGAGCTGACGGGCGTACCGATCGACGCCGACGCGGCCGTGTCCCGGCTCGGCCCGCCGCTGCGGGTCGAGATCGCCCGCTGGTTTCCGCCCGAGCAGGTCGACGAGACGGTCCGGATCTACCGCGAGCTCTACCAGGCGTACGCGATCGCGCCAGCGGTGCCGCTGCCCGGCGCCCGGGCGGCCATCGACGCGGTGCGGGCGCGCGGCGGGCGGGTGCTCGTGGTCACCGCGAAGCACGGCCGGCTGGCCCGGCTGCACCTGGACCACCTGGGGCTGGTGGTGGACGAGGTGCTCGGAGACCTGTTCGCGGAGGAGAAGGCGACGGGTCTGCGCGCCCATCACGCTACCCACTATGTGGGAGATCATGTGGCGGACATGGTGGCCGCCCGGGCGGCTGACGTGCCCGGGATCGCGGTGGCCACCGGGCCGTGTTCGGCCGAGGAGCTGCGGTCCGCCGGGGCGGCGGTGGTGCTGGCAGATCTCACCGGATTCCCGGCGGCGCTCGACGGCGTGATCCGGCTAGCCTTGAGGCAGTAGACGGCTCAACACGAAGCAGAGGTTCTCAGGTGCCTACGGGTCGAGTGAAGTGGTACGACGCGACCAAGGGATACGGGTTCGTCACCAGTGACGAGGGTGGCGACGTGTTCCTGCCGAAGGCCGCGCTACCGGCGGGTGTCACCGACCTCAAGGGCGGCCAGCGGATCGATTTCAGCGTGGTGGACAGCCGGCGGGGCACCCAGGCGATGGGCGTGAAGCTGCTGGAGGCGCCCCCGTCGGTGGCGGAGCTACGCCGCCGGCCGGCCGAGGAACTGCACGGCCTGGTGGAAGACATGATCAAGGTGCTGGAGGCGAAGGTCCAGCCCGACCTGCGCCGGGGCCGCTTCCCGGATCGCAAGACCGCCCAGAAGATCGCTCAGCTGGTCCACGCGGTCGCCCGCGAGCTGGAGGTCTGAGGCACGAGCCCGGCGTCGGCGGCCCGGCCGAGCAACGCCTCGACGGCGGCGAACCCCGACTTTCCCAGGTCGGCGGTGTACTCGTTGACGTAGAGGCCGATGTGCCGGTCCACCACGTCGGGCTCCATCTCCTGGGCATGCGCCAGCACGTAGTCCCGACTCGCCGTCGGGTCGGCCCAGGCCCGCTGGACGGATTCCCGGATCCACCCGGCGGCCTGTTCGGGGTCGACCGCGCCACGCCGGGCCAGGATGGCGCCGAGCGGGATCGGCAGGCTGGTCTCCGCCTCCCACCATTCGCCCAGGTCCACCAGGGCGGTCAGGCCGTGCCGTGGATAGGTGAACCGCGCCTCGTGGATCACCAGACCGGCGTCGTACCGTCCGGCGGCGACGCCGGGCATGATCTCGTGGAACGGCACCACCTCGATCCGCTTCGGCGTGCGGCCCGTCGCCCAGAGCCGGAAGAGCAGGTACGCGGTGGTCCGGTCGCCCGGCACCGCGACGGTCGCCCCGCTGAGGTCGGTGCGCTCCGGCCCGCCCGCGTCGTCGGTCCGGGTGAGCACCAGCGGCCCGCACCCCCGCCCCAGCGCGCCTCCACAGGGCAGCAGGTGGTAGTCCTCAAGCAGCCAGGGCAGCGCCGCGTAACTCACCTTGACCAGGTCGTACGCCCCACGCTCGGCGGCGGTGTTTGTCACGTCGACGTCGGCGTAGGTCACCTCGACCGGCGGCGCGCCGGGCACCTGCCCGTGCACCAGGGCGTGGAAGACGAACGTGTCGTTGGGGCAGGGCGAGATCGCCAGCGAGAGCGCCACACCACCACGGTAACCCCGCCCCCACGCCCCCTCCCCGTTGATCATGAGGTTAGCGGCAGTAGTTGATCTTCAAGGTGCCGCTAACCTCATGATCAACACGTCGATGGTGGGGGTGAGCGCAGGGCGACGGCGGCAGCGGTGAGGGCGGTGAGGGCCTCGCGGAGGCGCCAGGCGTCCCGGTCGCGCGGGCCGATCGGGTTCGAGATGGTACGCAGTTCCGCGAAGGGCAGCCCGGCATGACTTGCCGCGACGGCCACGCCGTACCCCTCCATGGCCTCGGCCACCGCGTCCGGGTGACGTCGGCGCAACACCTCGGTACTGGGCGCGGTGCCGGTGACGGTGCTCACGGTCAGCACCGGCCCGACGGTGGCCTGCGGCAGCGCGCTGCGCAGCGCGGCCAGCAACTGCGGGTCGGCAGCGACGGCCGGACCGCCACCGAGCAACTCGGCGGGCATGCCCAGCTCGTCGACGGGAATGAAGCCGTCGGGCGACTCGGCGCCCAGATCGGCGGCGACGGCCCGGGTGCCGAGCACGGTGCCGCCGACCGGCACCCGGTCCGGGAAACCGCCGGCCACCCCCGCGCTGACCACGCCCCGGTACGGCCGCCCGGCGGCCTCGGCGAGCGCCAGCAGCCGGGCGGTTGCCGCGCCGGCCACGGCCGGACCGACTCCCACCGGCACCACCGTCACCGTGGGATCGTCGAGTCCGGCCTGGACCGCCTCCGCCTCGGCGGGGACCGCGGTGACCACCAGCAGGGCGGTCACGTGAGCGGCCCGGAGGAGCTGTGCCGGGTTTCGTCGTCGCTGCCACCGGACCGGGTGGCCGCGGACGACGGCCGGTAGATGTGGAAGCCCGGCGGGGCCAGGTGCGGTTCCTCGGGTGTCGAGCCGCCCTGGACGGGAGCGGGCGAGGCGGGTGCGGGATCGGCCACCTGCTCCGGGTCGGCCCGTACCGGGTCGGTTGGTGGGTCGGTCGGTGGGTCGGTGGTCGGTGGGTCGGCGTCCCGTTCGGCAGTGGCCAGTTCCTCGTCGGTGAGCGGACGACCGCGCAGCCGCTCGTCCCGCAACCGGCGGGCCATCACCAGGCCCCGCGCGGCGGCCAGCGCCCCGACGCCGGCCGCGACGGCGATCCCGATCCGACCGTTGAAGGGTACGAGTCCGAGCCCGCCGCCGGCCACGAAGGCGAGCATCAGCACCGTCTCCGAGTGGGCGAAGGAACTGGCCCGCAGCCGCTCCGAGATCCGTTCCTGGATCGACGCGTCCACGGCGAGCTTGGCGATGCCGCTCATCATTGCCGCGACCACGCAGAGCAGGGCGACCATCGGCAGCGAGAAGCTCAGCGCGGTGAGGACCGCCACGCCGGCCACGATGACCATGCCACTGGACACCAGTGCGGCCGGCCGGTGGATGCGCAGCCGGGTGCCGAGCGCGGTGGCCAGGAAGGTACCGATGGCCAGCGCCGCGCCGACCAGGCCCAGTGCTCCCTCGTCACTCAGGTCGCGCCCGAACACCACGGTGGTCAGGTCACCCGCCTTGATGGTGAAGGCGAGGAAGAGCAGCAGGAAGCCGTAGATCGCGCGCAGCGTCGCCGCCCCGATCAAGTTCGAGATCACCAGGCGACCGGCGGGACGTCCTCGGCCCAGCGGGCGGTCGCCGGTGCTCCGCCGCAGCGCCCGCAGTGGCCGTGGTACCCGCTCCGGCGGCTCGGAGTCGGCCTTCGGCGGCAGCCGCAGGGAGATCACCATGCCGACCAGGAAGATGACCGAGGCGACCCGCAGCGGCCACTGTGGCCCGAGCCAGAACGCGGCCAGGCCGATCGGGGCGACAAGCGCCCCGGCGACCGTGCCGTAGACGCTGGCCCGGGCACCGACCTGGGACAGGCCGAGCCCCTCGGGTAACAGTCGGGGCACGGCCGCGGAGCGGGCCACGCCGTACGCCCGGGAGAGCGCCAGCACGCCGAAGGCCGCCGGATAGAGACCGAAGCCGTGGATGTAGTCGGAGATCATCCAAGCCAGGAAGGCCCGGCCCAGCATGGTCGTGGCCAGGGCGTACCGTCGGCCGTGCCGGAAGTGGTCGAGCAGGGGGCCGACCACCGGGGCGAGCATGGCGAACGGCACCATGGTCACCAGCAGGTAGAGCGCCACCTTGCTGCGGGCCTCGCCGAGCGGCACGTTGAAGAAGATCGTCCCGGCCAGGCCGATGGCGATCAGGGTGTCCCCGGCGCAGGAGACCGCGTGCAGGTCGAACAGGCGGACCATGCCGGTCTCGCCGCCGGCACCCCGGGCCCGGGCCCGGGCGGCGCTGCGGGTCACCCAGCGGCCACTGCTGAGCGAGCCACGCAGCAGCAGCCGGGTGGCGCGGATTCCGGTGCCGACGGTCCGCCCGAGAAGGGACCGCTCGGAGCGGGAGAACAGCGGCATGGGACCCATCCTCACCCATCAGCGGGACGGATGGCGCGTCACCGCCACAAGAACACCTCCGGGGAGTGCCTCGCAGCCGGAGCCACCGATGGGGAACAATGGTCAGGTGACCAGGCCCGCCTCCGCCCGCGCCGCTCGTCTCGACCAGGTCTGCGCCGCCGCCGTCGATGCGGCGCGCGCCGCCATCACCGAGGTGGATCCCGACGATGTCGGTGATCACCTTCAGGTGGTGGCTGAAGGTGACCGGCTGGTCACCCACTATTTCGAGTGCCGGCTGGCCGGTTACCGGGGCTGGCGTTGGGCGGTCACGGTCACCCGGGTGCCCCGCAGCCGTAACGTGACGATCTGCGAGACCGTGCTGCTGCCCGGGCCGGACGCGCTGCTCGCCCCGGGCTGGCTGCCCTGGCAGGAGCGGCTCAAGCCGGGCGACCTCGGCCCGGGTGACCTGCTGCCGACGCCGCCGGACGACGAGCGGCTCCAGCCCGGCTACCTCCACTCCGATGATCCGGCGGTCGAGGAGATCGCCTGGGAGTTGGGGCTCGGCCGGCCCCGCGTGATGTCGCGGGACGGGCGGATCGAGGCGGCCCAGCGCTGGTACGACGGGGACCACGGCCCGTCGGCGCCCATCTCGACCGCTGCACCGGCGGCGGCACGCTGCGGCACCTGCGGGTTCTATCTGCCGCTCGCCGGCCGGCTGCGGCAGTGCTTCGGGGTCTGCGGCAACTTTTACGCCCCGGACGACGGTCGGGTGGTCAGCGCCGACCATGGCTGCGGTGCGCACTCCGAGACGTTGGTCGAGACCGAGACGGCGGTGGACGAGATGCCCACCGTCTACGACGACAGCGCGGTGGAGCCGATGTCGGTAAGCCGGCTGCCCGGCACGGACGAGCCGACGGAGTCGTACGGCAACTCCTGACCGGGACGCGACGGACGGCTGACCGGGACGCGACGGACGGTGTTCAGCGGGCGGCGCGGCGCCGCCGGCGGTTGGCGTCGTGGCGCATCATCACGGCGAGCCCGGGAAACCCCCACAGGAAACCGGCCAGGCAGGTCCAGAGCCAGTTCTCGTGGCCGCTGGCGGCCAACCGGTCGCGAAAGAGCAGCAGCACCAGACCGGCGACCGCCCAGGCGGCCATCCCGGCGAGCGCGAACGGCACCATCGGCGGGTCGAGCGGCTCAGGTCGGGGCGGCTGCTTCGGCACCCGGCCAGGGTACGCGATCGGCTTTGCTGTACGCCGGTCATCTGCGACGATGCGCCCGACGACCTGATCATTCGCTGCGAGGATCCCGATGGCAGTAGCGCCGCCCGAAAACGACACATCCCCCGACCCCAGTCGGCCGGTCAACCGCTTCGACCGGTACTTCGAGGTCACCGCCCGAGGCTCGACGATGAGCCGGGAGGTACGTGGTGGCCTGGCCACCTTCTTCACGATGGCGTACATCGTGGTGCTCAACCCGCTCATCCTCGGCAGTGCCGTCGACATCGAGGGCAACAGCCTGCCGATCCCGGCGATCGCCGCGGCCACCGCCCTGATCGCCGGTCTGATGACCATCATGATGGGCGCGGTCGCCCGGTTCCCGCTGGCGCTCGCCGCCGGCCTGGGCATCAACGCCCTGGTGGCGTACGAGATCGCACCGGAGATGACCTGGGCCGACGCGATGGGCCTGGTGGTCATCGAGGGTGTGATCATCGCGATCCTGGTGCTGACCGGGCTGCGTACCGCCGTGTTCCGCTCGGTGCCGACCCAGCTGAAGACGGCGATCGGCGTCGGTATCGGTCTCTTCCTGACCATCATCGGCCTGGTGGACGCGGGCTTCGTCCGCCGGCTGCCGGACGAGGCGAACACCACCGTCCCGCTCGGCCTGGGCATCGGGGGCCGGTTGGTCAGCTGGCCGATGCTTGTCTTCGTGCTGGGTCTGCTGCTGACCCTGGTGCTTGTGGTACGCCGGGTCAAGGGCGCGATCCTGCTCGGCATCCTCGGCTCGACGGTGCTGGCGATGCTTGTGGAGGCGGTCGGCAACATCGGCCCGTCGGTGGTCGACGGCGTACCGAACCCGAAGGGGTGGTCGCTGAACGTCCCGACGCTGCCGAGCAACCCGTTCGACGTGCCGGACCTGTCGCTGCTCGGCAAGTTCAACGTGTTGGGTTCGTGGGAACGGGCCGGCTGGCTGGTCGTGCTGATGTTCATCTTCACGCTGCTCATCACCGACTTCTTCGACACGATGGGCACGATGGTGGCCGTCGGCCAGGAGGGCGGCATGCTCGATGAGCAGGGCACTCCGCCCCGGGCGAAGGAGATCCTGCTTGTCGACTCGATCGGTGCCGCCGCCGGTGGCGCGGCCAGCGTCTCCAGCAACACGTCGTACATCGAGAGTGCCGCCGGTGTCGCGGAGGGTGCCCGGACCGGGGTGGCCAACCTGGTCACCGGCCTGCTGTTCCTGCTGGCCATGTTCCTGGCGCCGCTGGTGGTGATCGTGCCGTTCGAGGCGGCGTCCGTCGCACTGGTGGTGGTCGGCTTCCTGATGATGACCGCGGTACGCGCCATCGACTGGTCCGACTACGAGATCGCCATCCCGGCGTTCCTCACCATCGTGCTGATGCCCTTCACCTACTCGATCTCAAACGGCATCGGGGCGGGTCTGATCGTGTACGTGGTGGTCAAGCTGGCCAAGGGCCGATTCCGCGAGATCCATCCGCTGCTGTACGGGGTGGCCGGGCTCTTCGTGGTGTACTTCCTGCGCGGTCCGCTGGAGGCGTTGCTGTTCTGATCCTGGCCGGGCGCGCGGGACCAGTCGAGTGGCTTCCGCGCGCCCGCCCCGGGCAGACCAGGAGGCCGGGTGAGCATGGTCATATCGGCTGCGACCGGACCACAAAATTAGTTAGGCTAACTATCGTGACGGAGCGGACGGTGACGGCTCAGAGCATGCCACCGGCGCAGCTGGCCCATCAGCTGCGTGATGCGATAACCCGGCTGAACCGGCGGGTCCGCCAGGCCCGACCGGTCGGTGACCTGACGGTCACCCAGTTGTCCGCGCTCACCAGCATCCGGCTGGGGGGCGCGCTCACGCCGCGGGAACTCGCCGACGTCGAACGGGTGCAGCCACCGACGATGACCAAGATCGTCGCGAAGCTGGAGGAACGCGGCCTCGTGCAGCGCAGCCCCCACCCGACCGACGGCCGGCAGGTCATCCTCGCGGTGACCGAAGGGGGCCGGGCCGTGCTCGACCAGTTCGAGCGGGTCCGGGACGAATGGCTGGCCCGCCGGCTGGCCGAGCTGAACGACGTCGACCGGGAGACCCTGCACCACGCAGCGGAGATCCTCCAGCGAATCTCCCGCGCCTGACGCCGCACACCTGGTGTGCCCCGCGCCGCGCCGTCCGTCGTTGACGACGCGTACGACCGCGAGGAGGCGCACTGAGAGTGCAGGCACGGCTCAGCACGATGTTCCAGTCCCTACAGGTCCGCAATTATCGGCTATTCGCGTCCGGACAGTTGATCAAGCTGCTCGGTGTCTGGATGATGTTCATCGCCCAGGACTGGCTGGTTCTCGAGCTCTCCGGCGACTCGGCCACCGCGCTCGGCGTGGTGGTCGCCCTTCAGTTCACCCCGGTCCTGCTGCTCACGCTGATCTCCGGCCGACTCGCCGACCGGTACGACAAGCGGATGCTCCTCTTCGCTGCCAACGCCTTCTGGACCGTGCTGTCGTTGGCGATGAGCGTGCTCGTGTTCACCGGCATGGTCCGGCTCTGGCACGTCTTCGTCTTCGCCGCGCTGCTCGGCGTGGCCAACGCGGTGGAAACGCCGGTGCGGCAGGCGTTCGTCTCCGAGTTGGTCGGCACCCGGCTGCTGCCCAACGCGCTCTCCCTCAACGCGGCCGTGTTCAACTCCGCCCGGATCATCGGCCCGGCGGTCGCGGGTCTCGCCATCGCCGCCTTCGACGTCGGGCCGGTCTTCCTGTTCACCGCGCTCAGCTCGATCGCGCCCCTCGCGACGGTGATCCAGATGCGCCCGGCAGAGCTGTACCGGGAGCCGCTGCCGCCGCTCGGCGAGCGGGCCGCGGCGACCGTGCTGGACGGGCTGCGCTACGTCGGCCGCCGCCCCGACCTGCTGCTGCCGATGGTGGTGATGTCGGTGATCGGGATGTCGCTGTTCAACTTCCAGCTCACCCTGGCGGCGCTGGCCAAGACCGTGTTCCACACCGGTGCGGCCTCGTTCGGCCTGTTCAGTACGACGCTGGCGGTCGGTGCGCTGGTCGGTGCGCTGGCCGGTACCGGGCGGCGGAGCCGCCCCTCGGTCTGGCTGGTGCTCGGCGCCGCGATCGGCTGTGCGGTCTTCGGTACCCTCGTCGGGCTCGCGCCCGCGTACTGGATGGTCGTGGTGCTGCTGCCGCCGACCGGCTTCTTCATGGTCTACTTCGCGCAGGCAGCCAACCAGCGGGTCCAGCTCGGCACCGACGCCGCGTTCCGGGGACGGGTGATGGCGCTGTGGGTGCTGGTGTTCCTCGGCACCAACCCGGTCGGCGCGCCGATCATCGGCTGGATCGCGGAGACCTTCGGTGCCGGCACCAGCATCTGGGCCGGTGGCCTGCTCTCCCTGGCCACCGCGTTGATGGCGCTGGCCTGGCAACTGCGCCGCGACGGTGCCCGGCTGCGGTTCCGGGTCCTGCCGATGCCCCGCTTCTACGTCACCCAGCTGTAGGCGGCCCCGATCGGCCCCGCTGAGCACAGCGGCCCTGATCGGCCCCGCTGAGCACAGCGGCCCTGATCGGCCCCGCTGAGCACACAAGCGGGGCCGGCAGGTCGGGATTCGGGAAAATCGGTTACGTCACGGTGCGCTGCGGCATAACTTCGGTGGGTGGAGGTCCTACGCTTGCTGTTGCTCACCCTGGCGCTGGTCGCCGTGGTGCTGCTGCCCGTGCTGATCGCGCTCGTGGTCTGTGCGGACGGGATGGTGGACCGCTTCACCCGTGGATACGCCGAGTGGCGGCAGCGGCGGCAGGAGCGACGCCTGATCGCCGAGCTGAACCGGGCGGTGGAGGCGGACCAGCTGACCAGCCGGATCGACCTCGCTGCCCTGGACCGGGCCGATCGGCGTCCCCTGGAACAGGTCGCCGCCGACCTGCGCTGCCTGCGTCGGGAGCGGGTCGGTGGGGGCGGCCGGGCGACGGTGTGGCACAGCAGCGTGCTCGACGCGTACGACGACCGGCTCCGGCTGGCCTGCCAGGCGCTCGGCATCACCGAGCACCTGACCGAGCTGGCCGGCGTCGACCGGCAGATCGAACGGGTCCGGGTGGAGGGCGAACTGGACGCCGCCGGCCTGAGACTGCCGGCGACCCGTCCCGGGCAACACGAGCCGCATCCTTGACGACCGTCGGCCGCCCTCGACTGCGACCCTGTATCGGGTGCGCCTCTTCACCGCGATCTACCCACCGGCCGAAGCGATCGGGCACCTGGCCGCCCAGGTGGCCGGGTTGCGGGTGACCGCAGCCGCGACCGCCGGAACGAACGTCCGGCTGGTGGACCCGGCCCGCGTCCATCTCACGCTCGCCTTCCTCGGCGACGTCGACCCCGCGCGGGTGGCCGCCGTACGGCAGGCCCTCGCCGACACCGCGTCGACTGCTCGCGACCGCCGTGCCGGGTCGACGGGTGGCGACCGCTGTGTCGGGTCGACGGGTGGCGACCGCTGTGTCGGGTCGACGGGTGGCGACCGCTGTGTCGGGTCGACGGGTGGCGACCGCTGTGTCGGGTCGACGGGTGGCGACCGCTGTGTCGGGTCGACGGGTGGCGACCGCCGTGCCGTGCTGCGGCTGGGCGGCGGCGGTCGGTTCGGCTGGGGCCGCAGCACCGTGCTCTGGGTCGACGTACGCGGCGACGTCGACCGCCTGCTGACGCTGGCCGGCGACGTCCGTGCCGCACTGGCCACGGTCGGGATACCCGGCGACGACCGGCCGTTCCGGCCGCACCTGACCATCGCCCGCCCCGGTGACCGGATGCCGCACGCAGACGTCGAAGCCGACCTTGCCGCGCTCGACGGCTACCTCGGCCCGCCCTGGCCCGCCGACGAACTGGTGCTGGTGCAGAGCCGACCCGGGCCGCCGGCCAGCTATCACCGGCTCGCCGCCTGGCCGCTCTGAACCAACACTCGCCGGCCCTGAACCAACACTCGCCGGCCCTGAACCAGCACTCGCCGGCCCTGAACCAGCACTCGCCGGCCCTGAACCAGCACTCGCCGGCCCTGAACCAGCACTCGCCGGCCCTGAACCAGCAGCCGCCCGTCCTGCGCTACTGGACACGGACCCGGGCGGACCGCCCTCCGCTGCGCTGATCTTGGACTTCTGGTCGCTGGATCGTCAGCTTTCGAGGCTCATGTCCGACCGGAGCGCAAGCTCGACACCTGCTGCCGGTGGCGGGTGGGCTGGGGTTGTCAGGAGGACTCGCGGGCGGCCGGGCCGCTGCCGAAGAGGACGTCGTCCCAGCTGGGGAGGCGCTTGCGCGGCTTGCCGGCGGCATCGGCGGACTCGGTCGCGGGCGCACCCTGACGGCGGGGTCGAAGCACGGCCAGCGAAGGGACGGCCGGAACTTCCTTCGGCGCGTCGGAGTCGTCGTCGAAGGCCGAACCCTGACCACCACCGAGCAGTGCGGCGGCACCACCGCTGACCGCCCGCTGCCGGGGCGAGTCCGACCCGGCCAGCGCAGCCGGCGAGCGGGGCTCCAGGCCACGGCCCGAGGTCGAGCCGAGTGGCCGGTCGAGCGAGGCGAGCAGGGCGTCCCGGCCAGCCCGGATCGGATCCCGGCCCGGCCGGCCCGACTCGGCGGGAGCGGGCAACCCGTGCCCGCCCCGGCTCGGCTCGCCGCGCGACGGGGTGGGCAGGGCGTGACCGCCCCGCTCGGGTGCCGGCTCCTGGCCCAGGATGGGCGTGGGGCGCTCGGCGCAGAGGTACTGCGCCATGTCGTCGTGCGGGGTCACCGACTGGCGGGTCTTGTCCAGATCCCAGACCGCTTGAGCGGTGGCCTTACCGGACGGCCAGGTGGCGACGATCCGCCAGGTGCCGTCGTCGCGGCGCCACGCGTCCCAGGAGATCTTCTCGGTGTCGATCCCGTGCTGCGCGAGCCGGCCGTTGACCACCTCGGCGAGCGGCGTCGGCTTCTCCGCACCCTTGAGCCGGGTGCGGCGGGCGTGCTGGGCGAGCATCGCCCGCTCCTGAAGCACCGGCCCGGCGTAACGGAGCACCCGGTCGACCGGCACACCCGCGATGCGGGCCACGTCCTCGGCGGACTCACCAGCGCGGATCCGGGCCTGGATGTCCCGTGGGGACAGCGACGGCACCGGATCGGCAGTGGCCGGGGCCACGGCGAGCGTGGGCGCACCCGGCTCGGCGTGCAGTGCTCCGGCGATACGCTCGTCGATGGGCAGGGCGAGCAGCCGCCCGACCTCGTCGGCGAGCACCAGGGCCTGGCCGTCCTCGGAGAGGGCGACGAAGCGTACTGGGCGCATCGCGTTGCCTCCGTCCCGCTTCGCTGGCCGTACGCCACGAGCCGGCCACCCGGGGCGTTACGTACCACCGTACGCCCATTCCGGTTCAGGTGGGAGACGCCACGCCCGGGTAGCGGGCCGATTCGGGCTGCTCCGCCGCTGTCTGGCGGCTCAGTGCGTACCCGACGGACGGCTCAGCCCGGGTCCGGCCGGCACCGGCGCCACGGGCCCGGACACCCCGGTGGGTGGCCGAGCCCGCGGCGGTACGTCATGGTCCGGTTACAGCCGCTCGACGACGTAGTCGATGGCGGCCGTCAGCGCCTCCACATCGGCGGGCTCGACGGCCGGGAAGAGCGCGATCCGCAGCTGGTTGCGGCCCAGCTTGCGGTACGGCTCGGTGTCCACGATGCCGTTGGCCCGCAGCGCCTTGGCGATCGCGGTGGCGTCCACCCCGTCGACGAAGTCGATGGTGGCGACCACGTTCGAGCGCAACGCCGGATCGGTGACGAACGGCGTGGCGACGGCCGACCGCTCCGCCCAGCCGTACACGGTCGCGGCGCTCTCGGCCGTCCGCTTGGCGGCCCAGGCCAACCCGCCCTGGGAGTTCATCCAGTCGGTCTGCTCGGCGGCGAGGAAGATCGTGGCCAGCGCCGGGGTGTTGTACGTCTGCTCCAACCGCGAGTTGTCGATCGCGGTGACCAGGTCGAGGAAGGCCGGGATGTACCGGCCCGACGCCTTGACCGCGGCGGCCCGCTCCAGCGCGGCCGGCGACATCAGGGCCAGCCAGAGCCCACCGTCGGAGCCGAAGCACTTCTGCGGGGCGAAGTAGTAGACGTCGGTCTCGCCGACGTTGACCTCCAGCCCGCCGGCACCGGAGGTGGCGTCGACCAGCAGCAGCGAGTCGGAGTCGGCCCCGGCCACCCGGCCGATCGGCACCGCTACACCGGTCGAGGTCTCGTTGTGCGGGGTGGCGTAGACGTCCACGCCCGCCTCGGCGACCAGGGTCGGCGCGCTGCCCGCGTCCGACTTGCGGATCGTGGGCTCACCGAGGAACGGGGCGTCCTTGACCGCCTTGGCGAACTTCGCGCCGAACTCGCCGAAGCTGGCGAACTGGGCCCGCTCGCGGATCAGGCCGAACGTGGCGACCTCCCAGAACGCGGTGGTGCCACCGTTGCCGATGATCACCTCGTAGCCCTCGGGGAGGGAGAAGAACTCGGCGATGCCGGAACGCAGCCGGGCCACCTGGTCACGGACGGTCTTCTGCCGGTGCGAGGTGCCCAGGTAGCTGGTCGCCACCTCGGCGAGCGCGGAGACCGCCGCCGGACGGACCTTGGACGGCCCGCAGCCGAATCGGCCGTCGGCGGGCTTGATCTCGTCGGGAATCCGGATGGTCGGTGCGTCAGCCACGATCTTGAAGATCCTTCCGAATGGGCGAGGGCGGGCCTGGTTTACGCCGGCCGGTGCGGATTGCGGACGCCATGCGTGGCCGCACGGCTCGGTCGGGATCCGGCCCCGGTCCGGCGACACTGCCGGTCTCATCCTCGCACCAGCAGGGGCCTGACCGGCCGTTCGTCTCACCATCGGTGCTGAGTCCTGCGCCACACCGTCTGCTGGTCCTGGGCTCGGCCCCACCCACCGTCCGCTGGTCCTGGGTTCCGGTGCCGCCTGTCCGCTGGTCCTAAGCCCTCCGCCCCCGTCCGCCGTTCCTGGGTCCGGTGCCGCACCGGCTGCCGGCTGCCGGCTGCCGGCTGTCGGCTGCTGGCTGCTGGCTGTCGGCTGCTGGCTGCTGGCTGCTGGTCCTGGGCCCTGCGCCGCCCGTCCGCTGACCTAAGCCCTGCGCCGCCCGTCCGCCGTTCCTGGGGCCTACCGCGCCCCGATGAAGGACGAAACCGCGAAGATCCCGGCGGGCTGGCCGGCCGGGATCTTCGCGGGGTGTCGCGTGAGCTCGTACGTGTGGTTGTTAAGAAGGGGCCCTTCCTATACACGAGACGTTAATAAGGGGCCCTTCCTTACACCTCAGACGTTGTGGGGGACGGCGTCCCAGCCGTCGACCTCGTGCGGCTTGCGGGGGCTGTGGCCGACGTAGCGGGCGGAGGGACGGACCAGGCGCTGGAGCTTCTTCTGCTCCAGGATGTGCGCGCTCCAGCCGCCCATCCGGGCGCAGGTGAACATGGAGGTGAACATGTGCGCCGGTACCTCGGCGAAGTCGAGCACCACGGCGGACCAGAACTCGACGTTTGTGGCGAGCACCCGGTCCGGGCGCCGGGCCTGCAACTCGGCCAGGGCGGCCTTCTCCAGCGCCTCGGCGACCTCGAAACGCGGCGCGCCCAGCTCCTTGGCGGTGCGGCGGAGCACCCGGGCGCGCGGGTCCTCGGCCCGGTAGACCCGGTGGCCGAAGCCCATCAGCCGCTCGCCCCGGTCGAGCACGCCCTTGACGTAGCTTTCGGCGTCACCGCTGCGCTCGACCGCCTCCAGCATGCTGAGTACCCGCGACGGCGCGCCGCCGTGCAGCGGGCCGGAGAGCGCGCCGATGCCGGACGAGATGCAGGCGGCGGCGTCCGCGCCGGTGGAGGCGACGATCCGGGCGGTGAAGGTGGAGGCGTTCAGGCCGTGCTCGGCCGCCGAGATGAAGTAGGCGTCGACCGCCTTGACGTGCCGTGGGTCGGGCTCGCCGCGCCACCGCTTCATGAAGCGCTCGACCACCGTGGAAGCCTTGTCGATCTCCTTCTGCGGCACCGCCGGCAGGCCGAGGCCGCGCGCGGACTGGGCGACGAAGGAGAGCGCGGTGACCGACACCCGGGCGAGATCCTCGCGGGTCTGCTCGTCGGAGATGTCCAGCAGCTGCTGCAACCCCCAGTACGGGGCGAGCATCGCGACGGCGGACTGCACGTCGACCCGGATGTCACCGGAGTGCACGGGCACCGGGAACGGCTCGGCCGGCGGCAGGCCGGGGCCGAACCGGCCGTCGACCAGCAGGGCCCAGACGTTGCCGAAGGAGACCTGGCCGATCAGGTCTTCGATGTCGACGCCGCGGTAGCGCAGCGCGCCGCCCTCGCGGTCGGGCTCGGCGATCTCGGTTTCGAACGCTACGACACCCTCAAGTCCGGGTTTGAAATCGGCCATCTCACTACTCCTGGTGTGTGGTCGGTGCGCCCGCCCGGGCTCGGTGTCCCCGGCCCCGGCCGGGTGAGCGCCTTAGGCGACCCTCTCCGGATGTGTTCGTGACATCTTGCCTGCTGGTAACCGGGTATGCGAGACGCGATCGATGTGCTGCACACGACATCCCCGGTCGCGCAAGCCGCCGGCCGTTCGGCCAGACTGGGCCGTAGCGGCTGGTCGGGCCGGCAGCGGCCCGATGGTCAGGGGAGGGAACGTGACGGGGGACACACCACCGCCAGCAGGGATGCGCCACGAGTACGCCGCCGAGTCCGGGCTGGTCGAGGCCGACCTGGCGGGTGACTGGCACACCCAGTTCGACCGCTGGTTCGCCGAGGCGGTGGCCGCCGGGCTGCCAGAGCCGAACGCCATGGTGCTGGGCACCGCCGACGCCGAAGGCCGGCCGAGCGCGCGGACGGTGCTGCTCAAGGGGTACGACCCGGAAGGCTTCGTCTTCTTCACCAACTACCGGTCCCGCAAGGGCACCGAGGCGCTCGCCAATCCGCACGCCAGTCTGGTCTTCCCGTGGTTCCCGGTGCACCGGCAGGTGGTCGTCGCCGGGTCGGTGGAGCCGGTCGACCGGGCGGAGACCGAGGCGTACTTCGCCGGCCGGCCGCGCGGCTCCCAACTGGGCGCGTGGGCCAGTGCCCAGTCGTCGGTGCTGCCGGACCGGGCCGCGCTGGACGAGGGCTACCGCGCGGCGGCGGAGCGGTTCGCCGAGGTGGAGCCGATCCCCGCCCCGGAGCACTGGGGCGGGCTGCGGGTGCGACCCGAGTCGGTCGAGTTCTGGCAGGGCCGGGCGAGCCGGCTGCACGACCGGCTGCGCTTTCGGCGTACCGGCGGTGGCTGGGTCGTGGAGCGGCTGGCGCCGTGACCGCGACCGACACCTCCCGGCCGCGCGAGCAGCGCCGTTGGGCGATCGACCTGCGTCCGCTGCGGGTGCCGGCGTACCGGCGGCTGTGGGTCGGCAACGGCATCGCGATGTTCGGCTTCCAGTTCACGGCCGTCGCCGTGCCGGTGGAGATGTACGCGCTGACCGAGGACTCGCTCTGGGTGGGGCTGCTCGGCGTCGCCGCCTTCGTACCGCTGCTGATCTTCGGATTGTGGGGCGGCGCGGTGGCCGACGCCGTCGATCGGCGCCGGGTGCTGGTGGGCAGTTCGGTGCTGCTCTGGGTCTCGTTGGTGGGCCTGCTGGCCCAGTCTGTGCTCGGGGTCGGCAGCCCGGTGCTGCTGCTGGCGCTGGTGGCGTTGAGTTCGGTCTCGTTCGCGATCGGCGGCCCGGCCCGGGGCGCGCTCGTCGGCCGGCTGGTGCCCGCCGAGTTGGTGCCCGCCGCCACCACGCTCAACTTCACCACCGCGATGGCCACCGCGGTCCTCGGCCCGCTGGCTGCCGGCTTGATTCTCGCCGTCTTCGACCTCGGGGTCGCGCTGCCGCTCGCGTACGCCCTGGACGCCACCCTGCTCGTCGCCCTGGTCTGGGCGGCGTTGCGGCTGCCCGCCATGCCGCCCGAGCCGGACCCGGACGGTACGCCCCGGCAGGCCGGGCTGCGCAGCATCGTCGACGGCGTCCGTTATCTGGCCGGTGCACCGGTGCTGCTGCTCTCCTTCGCCATCGACCTGATCGCGATGGTGCTCGCCTTTCCCCGGGCGCTCTTCCCCGAGGTGGCGGCCGAGCGGTTCGGCGGGGGTGCGGCGGTGGGCTGGCTGTACAGCTCGATCGCGATCGGCTCGCTGCTCGCCGGGCTGGTGTCCGGCTGGATCGGCCGGGTCCGTCGGCAGGGGCTGGTGCTGGTGCTCTCCGTCATCGGGTGGGGGGTCGCGGTGGCGCTGGCCGGGCTGGCCCGGCAACTCTGGCTGGTCGTCGCGTTGCTGGTGCTGGCCGGGGCGGCCGACCTGGTCAGCTCGGTGGTACGGCAGTCGATGCTGATCGTCTACGCGCCGGACCGGATGCGCGGCCGGCTCCAGGGGATCAACACGGTGGTGGTGGCCGGTGGGCCGCGCCTGGGTGACCTGCGGGCCGGCGCGATGGCGACCGGTTTCGGCAGCGGGGTGGCCTGGGTCGGTGGCGGCCTGGCGGCGGCGGTGCTCGCGGTACTGCTCGCGGTGGCGTTCCCGGTGCTGACGCGGTACCGGACGCCTACCACGTCGAGCGAAGAGCGAGCCTGACGGCTAGGGTCTGGCGACATGGAAACCCCCGAGCCGCGTCCCCTGTCCGGGGCACAGTGGACCATTTCCGCAGCCGGTCACGAGGCGGTAATCGTCGAGGTGGGCGGTGGGCTGCGCGTCTACCGGCAGGATGGTGTCGAGCACCTCGACGGGTACGCCACCGACGAGATGTGTCCCGGCTCGGCCGGCCAGGTGCTGGCCCCCTGGCCGAACCGGATCCGCGACGGCGCCTACACCTTCAACGAGCGGTCGCTCCAGCTCAACATCACCGAACCGGAACGGTTCGTGGCCCTGCACGGCCTGGTGAACTGGGCGTCGTGGCAGCTGATCGAGCAACGGCCGGATGAGGTCACGGTCGGCTACGACCTGTTGCCGCAGCCGGGGTACCCGTGGCCGTTGCGGCTGCGGACCCGGTGGAGCGTGTCCGCGGACGGGCTGCGGGGCGAGCACGAGGTGACGAACGTCGGCGTCGAGCCGGCACCGTTCGGCTTCTCCGTGCACCCGTACCTCCAACTGCCCGGGGTGGCGGTGGACGACATTCTGCTGCGGATCCCGGCGCAGACCCGGATGGTGGTGGACAGCCGGCTGCTGCCGGTCGGCGTGACCAAGGTCGCCGGCACCGAGTACGACTACACCGACCCTCGCCGCATCGGCGACGCGACGTTGGACCTCGCTTTCGGTGAGGTGATCCGGGACGCCGACGGCGGGTCGGCGGTGACCCTCACCGACCCGGACGGCAACGGCGGGCTGCGGATCTGGGCCGACGAGCAGTTCGGCTGGTGGCAGGTCTTCACCGGCGACATGCTCACCGGTGAGCGGTACCGCCGGTCGGTCGCGGTGGAGCCGATGACCTGCCCGCCGGACGCGTTCCGTTCGGGTCGGGACGTGATCGTTCTGGCGCCGGGGGAAACCTGGCGTGGCGGCTGGGGCATCCGGCCGGAGAACTGAGCGGACGCTGAGGAGAGTCGGGTGGAGTTCGCGGAGGTCGTACGGCGGCGGCGGATGGTGCGCAACTACGACCCGGACCGTCCGGTCCCGCCGGAGGTGGTGCAGCGGGTGCTGGAGCACGCGGTACGGGCCCCGTCGGCCGGGTTCTCCCAGGGCTGGGGGTTCCTGGTGCTGGAGGAGCAGGCGGACCGGGAGCGCTTCTGGGCGGCCAGCACGCCGGAGGGCGGCGGGATGGAGCGGTGGCTGACCGGGATGCGCCGGGCCCCGCTGATCGTGGTGCCGCACGCCAACCGCTCGGTCTATCTGGAGCGCTATGCGGAGGCGGACAAGGGCTGGGCGGACCGGTCGACGGAGCGCTGGCCGGTGCCGTACTGGTACGTGGACACCGGCTTTGCCGCGCTGCTGATGATGCTGACCGCGGTCGACGAGGGGCTCGGTTCGTGCTTCTTCGGCATCCCGCCGCAGCGGCTGGAGTCCTACCGAGCGGCGTTTGGCGTGCCGGAGGCGTACCACCCGATCGGCGCACTCACGATCGGTTACCGTGCGCCCGACCACCGGTCACCGTCGTTGCGCCGGGGGCGCCGTCCGGTGGAAGAGGTCGTCCGTCGAGGACGGTGGAGCTGACCCGAACCGGTGGTTTCGTCCCGTTGAGAACCGGACGACCGGTAGCGAAACTGGCATCAGGGAGCAGAACGAGGGGTGCGGCGTGCGGCTACGCTGGCAAGGTCATCGGTGCTGCGGGTCGCGGCACCGTGCCGTGACCCGGCCCGGTGTCGCGGCTCGTTTCGGCCAGGGGGAGAGGAGCGTGCCGTCGTGATCTTCAGAGCGGTCCGGGACGGGCGTCCTTACCCGGAACACAACCTGACACTCAAGCAGTGGGCGGAGATCCCGCCTCGCCCGCTGCGCCTGGACCAGCTCATCACCACCAAGCGCGAGCTGGCGCTGGACAAGCTTCTCGCCGAGGACTCCACCTTCTACGGCGACCTCTTCCCGCACGTGGTGCAGTGGAACGGCGGCCTCTACCTGGAGGACGGCCTGCACCGCGCGCTGCGCGCCGCGCTGCAACAGCGCAACCAGATCCACGCCCGGGTGTTCGTGCTGGCCGGGCCGGTCGAGTGAGGTCGAGCCCGGTCGACCTGCTCGACCTGGACTCGGCGCTGACCGAGGAGGAGCGAGGGATCCGCGCCGTCGTGCGCCGGCTGGTCGACGATCGGGTACGCCCGCACGTCGCCGACTGGTACGAGGCGGGTCAGGTGCCGGCCCGGGAGTTGGCCCGCGAGTTCGGCCGGCTCGGCCTGCTCGGCATGCACCTGTCCGGGTACGGCTGCGCGGGCTCGACGGCCGTCGCGTACGGGCTGGCCTGCCTGGAGCTTGAGGCCGGCGATTCCGGCGTCCGGTCCCTGGTCTCGGTGCAGGGTTCGCTGGCCATGTACGCCATCTGGCGCTACGGCAGCGAGGAGCAGAAGCAGCAGTGGCTGCCGGCGATGGCCACCGGCGAGACGATCGGCTGCTTCGGGCTGACCGAGCCGGACCACGGCTCCGACCCGGCGTCGATGGCCACCCGGGCCCGCCGCGACGGCGACGACTGGGTGCTCTCCGGCGGCAAGATGTGGATCACCAATGCGCCGATCGCCGACGTGGCGGTGATCTGGGCCCGCACCGACGAAGGCGTGCGCGGGTTCGTCGTACCGATGGACACCCCGGGGGTGGCGGCCCGCGAGATCGGTCGCAAGATGTCGCTGCGCGCCTCGGTGACCGGCGAGATCTCGCTTGACGACGTCCGGCTGCCGGCGGCTGCCCGGCTGCCCGACGCGACCGGGTTGAAGGCGCCGCTGAGCTGCCTGACCGAGGCCCGGCACGGCATCGTCTGGGGCGCGCTCGGCGCGGCCCGCGACTGCCTGGAGACCACCCTGACGTACGCGACCACCCGCACCCAGTTCGGTCGGCCGCTTGCCGGGTTCCAGCTGACCCAGGCCAAGCTCGCCGACCTGACCGTCGAGTGGAACAAGGGCTACCTGCTGGCGATGCAGCTCGGCCGGCTGGCCGAGGCCGGGAAGCTGCGCCCTGAGCAGGTGAGCGTGGGCAAACTCAACAACGTACGCGAGGCGCTGGCGATCGCCCGCCAGTGCCGCACCATTCTCGGCGCCAACGGGGTCTCCGGCGACTATCCGGTGATGCGGCACGCGAACAACCTGGAGAGCGTGCTGACCTACGAGGGCACCTCGGAGATCCATCAGCTGGTGATCGGGCAGAAGCTCACCGGCATCTCCGCCTTCACCTGAGCCAGTATCGGCTCTGAGCTGCGGAAACTGGCGATCATCCGACTCGGCGAGCGGCTGTCGTACCGGGGGCTTACCGTCATCACAGAGAACGCGTCTGACAAGGACGGTGAGGGCGATGGCACGCGACGGCGACATCAACGAGCCCACCAGCGAATACCCCGAGGTTGATCGGCAGCCGGAGCAGCCGGACCAGCCGGACGGCCCGCCGCCGGCCTCGGGCGGCGGCGCGGTGCGTGCCCTGCTCTGGGTGCTCGGCGCGGCGGCGTTGACGGTGGTGGTGTTGCTCGGCGTGCAGACCGCCGGGATCCTGCCGGAGTTCCGTAACCCGTTCACCAAGGAACAGACCGACCGCAGCCAGCCCGCGCTGTTGGAGTCGATGCGGGATCTGAGCCGCTACGTGGCCGCCGAGGGCAACTTCCAGGTGGTGGTCGACCTCCAGAACGACCGGCGTCACGTGCCGGACTGGCTGGTCAACCAGCGGACCCTCTTCGTCGGCGCGGGCAGTGTGGAGGCGTACGTCGACTTCGGCACCCTCGCCGAGGGGGCGATCGTGCCGTCGGCCGACGGCAAGTCCGTCGAGATCAAGCTGCCCGCACCGCAGCTCGCGGAGACCAACCTCGACCTGGAGAAGAGCTACGTCTTCGCGGAGGAGCGCGGCCTGCTCAACCGGGTCGGCGACCTGATCGGCGGCGACCCGAACCGGCAGCAGCAGGTCTACCGGCTGGCCGAGGACCGGATCACCGCCGCCGCCCGGGAGAGCGGGCTGAGCGCGCGGGCCGAGGAGAACACCCGCAAGATGCTCGAGGGCCTGCTCGGCTCCCTCGGCTACGAGAAGGTCACCGTCACCTACACCGCCCCCTGACCGCCGCGGCGGTGCCACCCGCTCGGTTGGCCATGAGGGTTGGCGGCGGAGTTGATCTTCTCGACTGCCGCCAACCTCATTGTCGACATGGCCTGCTCAGTAGCCGGCGACGGCGTAGCGATCCTCGTTGGGCATGATGATCCAGAGCGCCAGGTAGATGATCACCTGGGTGCCGGGCAGCAGCAGCGACAGCAGGAACAGCAGCCGGACCATCCCGGCCGACATGCCGAATCGCTGGGCCAGGCCGGCGCAGACCCCGGCGAACATGCGCCCCTGCCGGGGCCGGACGAGTTTGCGGCTCATCGTGACACTTCCCCTCCGCGGCGGTCCGCCGCTTCCACAACCAACGCTAGAACCGGATGGTCGCCCCGCCCTCGGTCCCGAGGAGGAACGCCATTCCCCTGACCCGTAGGTGCTTACCCGTGCGGCCTGCGCGTGACGCCTGACGCCGGCATCCGGGCGAGCGGGGTGGGCCGGGCCGTCGACGTGATCGAGTGCCCCGCTTTCGGCTCGCCGGGGCGGTGGGCACTGTTAACCTGTCGTCCGTTGCGCAGGCGGGAGACGGCGGTGACCTCTGGCGTGGGGGCGTTGTGGTCGCACCGCAATTCGTTGCGCATCCTGGTCCGGCGCGATCTCGCGGTGAAGTACCAGCAGTCGGCGCTTGGCTACCTCTGGTCGCTTATCGAGCCGCTGGGCATGGCGGCCATCTACTGGTTCGTCTTCGGCGTGCTGTACTCCCGCGACACCAACCGCCACCTGGGCGACGCCGCCGGGTCGTACCCGCTCTTTCTGATCACCGGGATCTTCGCCTGGATGTGGACCAGTTCGGCGCTGAGCGAGGCGACAAACGCGTTGACCGGCCAGTCCCGGCTGATCACCACGATGAACGTGCCCCGGCAGGTGTTCCCGATCGGCCGGGTCGCCGGTCGCTTCGCCGAGTACGCCGCCGGCCTGCCGATCCTGGCCGCCATCGCGATCTTCTACGTGGCGCACGGTCGGATCGAGTTGGGCTGGTCGCTGCTGGCCCTGCCGCTCGCGGTGCTGGTGCAGGCCACCCTGCTGATCGGCGTGGCGCTGCTGCTGTCGGCGATCAACGTGCTGATGCGGGACGTGGAGCGGTTCATGCGGCTGGTGGTCCGGGTGCTCTTCTACGCCACGCCGATCATCTACCCGCTGAGCCTGGTCCGCAGCTCCGGGCTGCCCGGCTGGCTCAAGCTGGGCTACGAACTCAACCCGCTGGTCGGCATCTTCCAGCTGCATCACGCCGCGTGGTACCCGGATGAGTTTCCCGGTGCCCGGATGCTCGGCAGCACCATCGGCATCAGCCTGCTGATGCTGGTCACCGGCTGGTGGGCGTTCCGCCGGCTCGAACCCGCCGTGCTCAAGGAACTGTGATGGCCGACGCGATCATCGAGGCGGACGGCCTCGGCATCCGGTTCGTGCGCAACCGCCGCCGGCAGCTGCGGCTGCGCGAACTGGTCATCCACCGGGGCCGGCGGGGCAGCTCCGACGGGCAGTTCTGGCCGCTGCGCGAGGTGAGCTTCTCGATCGCGGCCGGCGAGACGGTCGGGGTGGTCGGCCGCAACGGCACCGGCAAGAGCACGCTGCTGCGCCTGATCGCCGGGGTGCTGATCCCCGACGAGGGCCGGATCCGGGTGCGTGGTGACGTGGCCCCGTTGCTGGAACTCTCGGCCGGTTTCTCCAGCGATCTGACCGGGCGGGAGAATCTGTACCTGGTCGGTGGTCTGCACGGGCTGTCGTCGGCGTACCTTAAGCGACACTTCGACGAGATCGTGTCGTTCGCCGGTGAGCAGGTCGAGCGGGCCATCGACACCTCGGTACGGCACTACTCGTCGGGCATGAAAGTTCGGCTCGGTTTTGCGATCATCTCCCATCTGCCACACCCGATCCTGCTGATGGACGAGGTGACGGCGGTTGGGGACGCGGAGTTCCGGGCGAAGTGCTACACGACCATCGACCGTCTGCTCGGGGAGGGGCGCACTCTGGTGCTGGTCTCACACAACGAAAACGATCTGACCCGGTTCTGTCGTCGAGGGCTCTACCTCGACGCGGGCCGGCTGAGCGTCGACGGCACGATCGCCGAGGCGCTTGCCGCGTACGACGACGCGGTCACCCCGTGACGCTCGCGATCGTGCTCGCCGCCGGTGCGCCGGCCGCGAGCCTACGAACGGGCAGCGGCGAATCGCTCGTCGACCGGCTGGTCGACCAGTGGCGTCGGGCGGGCGCGGCCGAGGTGCGGGTCGCCGCCGACCCGATCGAGCTGGCCGAGCTGGCCGGTTCGGCCGACGGGCCGGTGCTGGTCAGCGCCGCCGACCTGGTCGCGCACACCGCCGTACTGCGGCACCTGCTGACCAGCCCGGTCGGCGCGTCCGTGGCGCTGGTGCTCACCGACCCGCCGGCCGCCGGCCGCACGGCGGTCCGGGAGGAGCGCGGCCAGGTGGTCGAAGCCGGGCCGGCCGAGCGGCTGACGGGCGGGGCCACCGGCGTTTTCGGTGGCGCGGTCCGGGTCGGACCCGCCGACCTGCCGGCCCTGGTCGCCGCCGCCCACGCCGTCGCGGCCGGAGAGCTGTCGGCCGGCTCCGGCGGTGCCGGCGACCTGCCGGTCGGCTCGGGTGTGGACGAGGTCTTCGCCGGGCTCGCCGGGCAGGGGACTCTGGTCGCCGCCCACCGGGTACGCCTGCTGGTCGCGCACCGGGTCGACGATGCGCCCGGGCTGGCCGCGGCGGAGACGGCGATCGCCGCCGTCGACGAGGACCGGGCCGAACTGCGGCTCTCGGTGAAGGAGAAGGACGACTTCTTCACCACGTACTTCGTCAGCACCTGGTCGCCGTACGTCACCAAGGTCTCGGCCCGGCTCGGGCTGAGCCCGACCGGGGTGACCATGCTGTCGGTCGGGTTCGCGGTCGCCGCGGCGGCACTCTTCGCCACCGGCGGCCGACCGGCGCTGGTCAGCGGCGCGATCCTGCTCTACCTCGGGTTCGTACTCGACTGCGTGGACGGCCAGTTGGCCCGCTACACCCGCAACTTCAGCGCCTGGGGCGGCTGGTTGGACACCATGGCCGACCGGGCCAAGGAGTACCTGGTCTACGCCGGTCTCGGGTGGGGTGCCACGGCGGCCGGGGTCCGGTACGGCTGGGCGCTGGCGATCGCGGCGATCACGTTGCAGACCGTGCGACACATGACCGACGCCTGGTACGGCGCCCTGCACGACGAGGCGGCCCGGCGGCCGAAGCAGGTCGGCACCGGCGGCGGGGGCATCGGCGACCGGCTGAACGCCGCCTCCACCCGGGTACAGGCCGACACCGGCTCGGTGTCGTACTGGCTGAAGCGGACGGTGGTCTTCCCGATCGGGGAACGGTGGGCGCTCATCGCGTTGGCCGTGGCGCTGTTCGACCAGCGGGTCGCCCTGCTCGCGGTGCTGACCTGGGGAGTGCTGGCGTTCGCGTACACCGGTGCGCTGCGTACGCTGCGGGCCCGCTGGATGCGGGTGTCGGTGCTGGACACGGTCGACGCGACCCTGCACCGCGACGACGGCCCACTGGCCGCCCGTTTGCCGCTGCGTGCGGGCTCGCTGGACTGGCTGGTGCCGGCCGCGCTGCGGGCGGTGGAGTATCTCTTCGCCATCGCGGTCGGGGTGATCGGCGGCGCGCCGGCCTGGCTGATCTTCGGGTACCTCTTCGTGCTCACGCTGCACCACTACGACCTGGTCGCCAGGCTGGAGAAACGGCAGCCCGCTCCGCCGCTGCACGCTGCCACGCTCGGCTGGGAGGTGCGTTCGGCGGTGCTGGCATTGGCGGCGATTGCCGGAATTGTGAGTGTTGCTCTGGCTACACTCGGTGCCTATCTCCTGGTGCTCTTCGTGGCGAGCGTCGTGCTGGCCTGGTTCGTCCGACCGGCCCGTGTCGTGCGGGTGCCGACCGCGTCCACTCGCACCGGAGACCGCGCGACGGGCTGACGGGGGGCCGGGACCATGACGCTTATCAGCTTCGTCGTCCCGGCCTTCCGGGTACAGGGCTACCTGCGGGAATGCCTCGATTCGATCCTCGGCCAACCGGTCACCGACATCGAGGTGATCGGGGTCGACGACTGCTCGCCCGACGCTGGCGGCGACATCCTCGCCGAGTACGCGGCCCGCGACGACCGGGTACGGGCCGTGCGGCTGGACCACAACGTCGGGCTCGGGCCGGCCCGCAACGCCGGCCTCGACCAGGCCGTCGGCGAGTACGTCTGGTTCGTCGACGGTGACGACTGGCTGGCCCCGGACTGTCTCGCCGAGGTCGCCGCGCGGCTGCACCCGACCCGCCCGGACGTGCTGCTTGTCGACCACGTCCGGGCGCACTGGGACGACACGGTCACCCGCAGCGCGATGGACGAGGTCTTCCCGGTGCCACCGGGCCCGGTCACGTTCCGGCTGGTCGACCGGCCGGAGACGCTGGAACTGCTGCACACCGCGTGGAATCGGCTGATCCGCCGGCAGTTCCTGGTCGACACCGGGCTGCGCTTCGCTCCCGGCTGGTACGAGGACGTCTCGTTCAGCTATCCGTTGCTGCTGGCCGCCGACCGGATCGGCGTGCTCGACGTGGTCTGCGTGCACTACCGGCAGCGCCGCGCGGGAGCGATCACCCGGACCCGGGGCGAGCGGCACTTCGAGGTGTTCGAGCAGTGGCACCGGGTCTTCCAGGAGGTGGACCGGCTCGGCGCCGAGCAACTGCGCTCGGCGGTCTTCGCGCGGATGATGTGGCACTACCTGACCGTGCTCGGCAACGACGACCGGATCGCCCCCGAACTGCGGCCCACCTTCTTCGCTCGGGTGGCGATCGAACACGCCCGGTTCCGGCCACCCGGCGGGCACCGGATCCCGGCCGGCGTCGAGGGGCTCAAGCACCGGCTGGTGGCGGCCGGTCGATGGCGGACGTTCAGCGCCCTGCGTACCAGCAGCCAGGTGGGGCAGGCCGCCCGGCGGAGCGCGGTTCGGGTCCGGCGTCGGATGGTCCCGCCGGCCCGGCTCGCCGCGCGGGCGGCCCGGGACCTGACGCTGCGCGGCTACCAGCGGGCGGAGCGGCGCCGCCCGCTCGACGAGCACCTCGCCCTGTACGCGGCCTACTGGTACCGCGGCTACGCCTGTAACCCGGCGGCGATCTACGAGGCGGCCCGCCGGCTGGCGCCGCAGATCCGGGGCGTGTGGATCGTACGCCGCGACCGGGTGCACACCCTGCCCGAGGGCGTCGAGTACGTGGTGGCCGGCACGGTCGCGTACCACCGGATGCTGGCGCGGGCGCGCTGGCTGGTCAACAACGTCAATTTTCCGGATTCGGTGGACCACCGGCCGGGCTCGGTGCACGTGCAGACCCACCACGGCACGCCGGTCAAGGTGATGGGGCTGGACCAGCAGCGGTACCCGCTGGGCGCGACCGGGATGGACTTCGCCGGGCTGCTGCGCCGGGTGGACCGGTGGGATTTCAGCGTGACCGCGAACAGCTTCTCCACCCAGATGTGGGAACGCGCCTACCCGGCCGCGTACACCACCCTGGAGGTGGGATATCCGCGCAACGACCGGCTGGTCAACGCCACCGCCGAGGAGGTGTTGCGGCTGCGGGCCGAACTCGGTGCCGGTCTCGGCGAGCAAGTGGTGCTCTACGCCCCGACGCACCGCGAGCACCTGCCCGGGTACCGGCCGCCCTTCGACCCGACGCGGCTGCTCGACGCGCTCGGCCCGACCGGGTTGCTGCTGATGCGCAGCCACTACTTCCACGACCGGGACCGGCCGGGGCGCTCCTCGACCGACCGGGCCCGGATCGTGGACGTCAGCGATCATCCCCGGGTCGAGGATCTCTACCTCGCGGCCGATGTGCTGGTCACCGACTACTCGTCGGCGATGTTCGACTACGCCGTCCTGGACCGGCCGATCGTCCTCTACGCCCCGGACTGGGATGCGTACCGGCTGACCAGGGGCGTCTATCTCGACATCGTGGCGCAGGCACCCGGCCCGGTGGCGCGTACCTTCGCCGAATTGCTCGACGTGTTCCGCGACGGGGAGCCGTACTCGTCCGCCGCCGACCGGGCCCGGGCCCGCTTCCGGGCGCGGTTCTGCGCGCTTGAGGACGGGCACGCCGCCGAGCGGGTGGTCCGCCAGGTCTTTTTCGGCGAACCGCTTCCCCGGACGTCAATCGAGGGAACGTAATAGGTCTGTCACGAATTAAACATGGCACGTTTACCCGATGTGCCGGCGCGATGATCCTGGTCACAGTCATTCGGGGTTCAGCCGACGACGTGGGGGAGGAGACGGTGACCACCGTCGCGCTCAAGGATGTCACAAAGGTCTTCCGGGACGGCACGGTCGCGGTGGACAGCATCAACCTCGACGTCAACGATGGCGAGTTCATGGTGCTGCTCGGGCCCTCCGGCTGCGGCAAGTCGACCGTGCTGCGCATGGTCGCCGGGCTGGAGGATCCGACCACCGGCGCGGTGATGCTCAACGGGGAACTGGCCAACGACCTGCCGCCCAGGGAGCGGCGGATCGCCATGGTCTTCCAGGACTTCGCCCTCTATCCGCACATGAGCGTCGGGGACAACATCGCCTTTCCGTTGAAGCTGGCCGGCATCGAGCCGGCCCCGCGCGGGGAACGGGTCACCGACGTGGCCAGTGCCCTCGGCATCGGCGATGTGCTGGCCCGACGCCCCAGCCAACTCTCCGGCGGGCAGCGGCAGCGGGTGGCGATGGGGAGGGCGATCGTCCGCCGGCCCGGTCTGTTCCTGATGGACGAACCACTTTCCAACCTGGACAGTGGCCTGCGGGCCGAACTGCGTGCCGAGATCTCCGGCCTGACCCGGGAACTCGGTGTCACCACCATGTACGTCACCCACGACCAGGCCGAGGCGCTGACCATGGCCGACCGGGTCGCCATCATGCGCAAGGGCGTCCTCCAGGACGTGGGCACCCCCACCCAGGTCTACAACCGGCCGGCGACCCTCTACGTGGCCGCCTTCCTGGGCAGCCCTCGGATGAACCTGCTGGAGGCGTCGGTCTACGTCCACCTCGACCGGTACGTCACCCTCACCCTCGGCGAGCAGGCCCTCTACCTGCCCTGGGACGACATCCGCAGCCGTGCGGTGGCGCACTACCACGGCGAGCGGATCGTGGTCGGGATGCGGGCGGAGGCGCTCACCCCGGTCGCCCCGGACACCCCGGGTGACGTGCTTCAGGGCCGGATCCGCTACCTCGAGCACCACGGGCACGAGTCGCTTGCCTTCCTCGACATCGGGGCGACCGCCATCATGGTCGACGAGGCCGGTGCCCCGCCGGACGGCGACGCTCCGCTCGGCCAGCGCGGCCTGCGCCGCTTCAGTCAGGTGATGCAGCGCTTCGCCGGCCGGGCCAGCACCGCGCCGAGGCCGGTGGCGAACGACAACCGGACAAGCGTCCTGGCCGACCCGGGCCGGCACCACCGCCGCCCCGCCGAGTTGGCCGTCCGCCTCGCGCCCTACCCGGCCGTCTCCGCCGGCCATCCGCTCGCCATCAAGGTACGCATGGACGCCCTGCACTTCTTCGACGACCGCGGCGACCGCATCGACGTCGGCTGGCGCTGAGGTGTAAGGAAGGGCCCCTTATTAACGCCTGCGGTAGAGGAAGGGCCCCTTGTTAACACCCGGCCGACGCCGCCGCATACCGCGACGGCCCGGCCGCATACCGCGACGCCGGCCGCAATCGGCGACGCCGGCCGCATACCGCGACGCCAGGCGAATCCCCGACGCCGGGTGCAATCCGCGACGCCAGGCGAATCCCCGACGCCGGGAGCAATCCGCGACGCCGGGAGCAATCCGCGACGCCGGGAGCAATCCGCGACGCCGGGAGCAATCCGCGACGCCGGCCGCATACCGCGACGGCGGGCGCAATCCCTGACGGCGGGCGCAATCCGCGACGCCCGGGCGCATAGCGCGACGCGGTCGCGTGTCGGGACGCGGCTGGCGTCCGCAGGGGTCGGCTGAGCGCGTTGCTTGTCGGAGTGATTACTCGCGGGTAGCGTCGTTTGATATGACCATCGACTCGCGGCAGGTGGCGGCCGGCATGCTCGCGGCGGTGCCCTTCGCCCGTACGCTCGGAATCGAATTCGTCGAGGTGGCGCCCGAGGCGGAGGGCGGGGTCCGGGCCGTGGTCCGGCTGCCCGACTCGCCGGCCACCCACAACCATGTCGGCGGCCCACATGCCGGGGCGATGTTCACCCTCGGCGAGACCGCCTCCGGTGCGGTGGTGCTGGCCGCGTTCGGTGACCTGCTCGACCGGGCCACGCCGCTGGCGGTGCGGGCCGAGATCGCGTACCGCAAGCTCGCCCTGGGGCCGGTACTGGCGACGGCGCGGCTCGGTCGCCCGGCGGCCGAGGTGGTCGCGGAGTTGGCGGCCGGCGAGCGACCGGAGTTTCCGGTGGCCGTGGAGATCGTCACCGAGGCCGGCAAGCCGACCTCGGAGATGACCGTGGTCTGGACCCTGCGCCCGAACTGACGACCCGTCCGCTGCCTGGCCCGGGTCGGCGTCGCGCACCTCGGCGCTCGGGAGCCCACCGGCAACTGACCACCCGCCACCGGCAACTGACGCCCCGGCGGTAACTGACTACCCGCCACCGGCAACTGACCACCCGCCGCCGGTAACTGACGCCCCGTTGCCGGCATTCGACGTGCTCCTGGTTGCATGCGAGGAAGCGGGTTTGCCGACAGCCGCCGATGGTTAGATTGGGGGGATGCTCGGCCTGCCCACTCACGTGACCGCTTGTCTCTTCGATCTGGACGGTGTGCTGACGCAGACCGCCCGGGTGCACAACGCCGCGTGGACCGAGACGTTCGACGATTTCCTGCGCCGGCACGCCGCCCTCACCGGCGACGCCTTCCGGCCGTTCGATCCCGGTCCGGATTACCACCGCTACGTCGACGGGCGTCCCCGGCTCGACGGGGTGCGTAACTTTCTCGCCTCCCGGGACATCACGGTGCCCGAGGGTACGCCGGACGATCCGCCGGGCGCACAGACCGTGTACGGCATCGGCAACCAGAAGAACGCCCTGGTGCTGGAGCGGATCCGCAGCATCGGGGTGGACGTTTACCCCGGTTCGGTGACCTACCTGAAGGCGGTGGTCGCGGCGGGGCTGCGCCGGGCGGTGGTCACCGCCAGCGCCAACGGCCGCGAGGTGATCGCCGCCGCCGGGCTGGAGCCGTTGCTGGAAGCCCGGGTGGACGGGCTGACCGCCCGCGCCGAAGGGCTGCGCGGCAAGCCGCACCCGGACACCTTTCTCGCCGGGGCGAAGCTGCTCGGCGTGGAGCCGAAGCAGGCGGTGGTCTTCGAGGACGCGCTCGCCGGGGTGGCGGCCGGCCGGGCCGGCGGCTTCGGTTACGTGGTCGGGGTGGATCGCGCCGGTCAGGCCGACGAACTGCGCGCCCATGGCGCGGACGTGGTGGTCACCGACCTGGCGGAGCTGCTCGAAGCTGGACGGCCCGAATGATCCGGGAGCGGGCGTACCCGGTCGAGCCGTGGCACGTCCGAGAGACCCGGCTCGACATGGACGTACTCGCCCAGTCCGAGTCGGTCTTCGCGCTCTCCAACGGGCACATCGGGCTGCGCGGCAACCTGGACGAGGGCGAACCGCACGGCCTGCCGGGCACCTACCTCAACTCCTTCTACGAGCTGCGTCCGCTGCCGTACGCGGAGGCCGGCTTCGGCTTCCCCGAGTCCGGCCAGACCATCGTCAACGTGACAAACGGCAAGCTGATCCGGCTGCTGGTCGACGACGAACCGCTGGACGTGCGCTACGGCGAGGTGCTCGCCCACGAGCGGGTGCTCGACCTGCGCGCCGGGACCCTGCACCGGACCCTGCACTGGCGCTCGCCGGCCGGCCGCGAGGTCCGGATCAAGACCACCCGGCTGGTCTCCTTCCGGCAGCGCTCGGTCGCCGCGATCCGCTACGAGGTGGAGGTCGCGGACGACAAGCCACTGCGGCTGATCATCCAGTCGGAGCTGGTCGCCAACGAGACACTGCCGCCGCAGAGCCGGGATCCCCGCGTCGCCGCCGTGCTGGAGTCACCGCTTCAGGCCGAGGAGGAGCTGACCACACCGGACGGCGGGTTGCTGATCCATCGGACCAAGGTCTCCGGGCTGCGGGTGGCCGCCGCGATGGAGCACGAGGTGGGCTCCCCGGCGGGTACCAGCATCGAGTCCGAAGGGTACGAGGACTGGGTGCGGACCACCATCGGGTGCGTACTTCAACCGGGTCAGCAGCTCTGCGTGGTGAAGTACCTGACCTACGGCTGGTCCAGCCGGCGCTCCCTGCCGGCGCTGCGCGACCAGGTCGGTGCCGCGCTGGCCGCCGCCCGGCTGGACGGCTGGGACGGGTTGGTACGCGAGCAGCGGGAGTACCTCGACGAGTTCTGGGACGCCGCGGACGTGGAGGTGGAGGGCGATCCCGAGGTGCAGCAGGCGGTCCGGTTCGGGCTGTTCCACGTGCTCCAGTCCGGTGCCCGCGCGGAGCGTCGGCCGATCTCCGCCAAGGGACTCACCGGTCCCGGGTACGACGGGCACGCCTTCTGGGACACCGAGATGTTCGTGCTTCCGGTGCTCACGTACACCCATCCCACCGCGGTGCGGGACTCGCTCTACTGGCGATACTCGACCCTGGAGAAAGCCCACGAGCGGGCCCGGACGCTCAACCTGGGCGGCGCCGCCTTCCCGTGGCGCACGATCGAGGGGCCGGAGTCGTCGGGCTACTGGCCGGCGGGCACCGCCGCCTTCCACATCGCGGCCGGCATCGCCGACGCGCTGCGGCGGTACGTGCTGGTCACCGGGGACCGCCAACTGGAACGCGAGATCGGGCTGACCCTGCTTGTGGAGACCGCCCGGTTGTGGCGCTCCCTCGGGCACCACGACCGCGACGGCGCGTTCCACATCGACGGGGTCACCGGCCCGGACGAATACACCGCCGTCAAGAACGACAACATCTACACGAACCTGATGGCGCAGCGGAACCTGCTGGCCGCCGCGGATGCGGCGTCGCGCTACCGGGACGAGGCGTTCCACCTCGGCGTGACCGACGAGGAGACCGCCGCATGGCGGGACGCCGCCGCGAGCATGCACATCCCGTACGACGCGGAACTTGACGTGCACCAGCAGGTGGAGGGCTTCACCCGGCTGGAGGAGTGGGACTTCGCCAACACCCCGGCGGACAAGTACCCGCTGCTGCTGCACTACCCGTACTTCGACCTGTACCGCAAACAGGTGATCAAGCAGGCTGACCTGGTGCTGGCCATGCACTGGCGGGGCGATGCGTTCACCGCCGAGGAGAAGCTGCGCAACTTCCTCTACTACGAGCGGCGCACGGTGCGCGACTCGTCGTTGTCGGCCTGCACCCAGGCGGTGTTGGCTGCGGAGGTCGGCTATCCGGAGCTGGCGCACAGCTACCTGCGCGAGGCGGCGCTGATGGACCTGCACGACCTGAACGAGAACACTCGCGACGGGGTGCACATGGCGGCCCTCGCCGGGGCATGGATCGCGTTGGTCGCCGGGTTCGGCGGACTACGGGACCACGACGGCGTACCGTCCTTCCAGCCGCACCTGTCGAGCCGGCTGAACCGTCTGGCCTTCTCGCTCCAGTGGTGCGGCATCCGGCTGCGGGTCGACGTGCGACCGCACCAGACGACGTACGCGCTGCACCACGCCGATCCGGACGCGGTGCTTGAGTTACGCCACTACGGCAAGCCGGTGCGGGTCACCTGCGCTGAGCCGGTGACCGTGCCGAACCCGCCGCCACCGGCGGATCTGCCGCCGGTCGAGCAGCCGGCCGGGCGGGCACCCCTGCTCCGCCTGCCGGAGAAGCCGGCCTGACGGTAGGCGCTCGCGGCCGACCGCTCCCGGCGCTGCGGTGCCAGCGTCCGGGCTGGTGCCGGCGCTGCGGTGCCAGCGTCCGGGCCGGTGCCAGCGTCCGGGCTGGTGCCGGCGCCGACACGGTGGTCAGATCGGCTCGCCCTGCGACGGCCGACCGGTGGCGTCGTGCGGTGTCCGGGCCCGTGGGTCGCCGGCCGACCGGGCCTGGGCCGCCTCGTCCGCCCAGTCCTGGCCACGCTCGGTGTCCTGCTTGCGCCGTTCGCGCTCGGCAGCCTCCGGACGGGGCTCACGGTCATGATGCGGCATGACGGTCCTCGCGATCTGGTCGGCGGCGCCGATGACGCCGATCCGGCTGCGGTCGACCGGTCGGCTACCCGGCCGACCCATCCGCAAACGCCCGCGCACCTCCTAGGGCCTGTGTCGAAGTCGGTCACAGCCACTCGTTGATCGCGGCGATGTGAACGGTAGCTTCGTAGCGGACGGCGAGTTTGTCGAAACGAGTCGCTACGGCTCGATAGCGTTTGAGCTGGTTGATGCCGCATTCCACGGCGTGACGCTGCTTGTACCGCTCGGGATCGAAGGCCGGTGGCCGGCCGCCCTTGGACCCCTTCTTGCGCCGGTTGGCGTCTTGGTCGGCCTTTGACGGGATCGTCGCGGCGATGCCGCGTCGGCGCAGGTAGCGGCGGTTAGCTCGGGACGTGTACGCCTTGTCGGCCAAGACTCGGTCCGGGCGGGTTCGGGGCCGGCCGCCGCCGAGGCGGGGCACCCTGATCCCGTCGAGCACCGCCACAAACTGCGGGCTGTCCCCACGCTGCCCAGCGGTCAACACGATCGACAACGGCTTGCGCCCTTGCTCGCAGGCCAGATGCAGTTTCGTGGTCAGCCCACCCCGCGACCGCCCAAGCGCGTGATCGGTCGGCTCGACCATGACCCCGCCCGGCGGCTCGGCCTGCAGATCCCCTTTACGCGCCCCGGCGGCGTGCTGATGAGCCCGGGCAACCGTCGAGTCCACCGACACGTCCCAGACGACGCGTCCGGACGCATCAGCCACCGCCTGCAACACCGTCAGGATCCTCGCCCAGGTCCCATCACGCTGCCAACGCCGAAACAGCCCGTACACCGCAGCCCAGGACCCATAACACTGCGGCACGTCCCGCCACGGGGCACCGACCCGAATCCGCCACCGAATCCCATCAATGAGCTGCCGTTTCGTCCATACCGACGGCCGACCTGGCCTACGCCCCACAGGCAGCAGCGGCTCCAGCGCCACCCACTGTGCGTCGGTCAAGTCGTGCCGCCTCGCCACCGCTAGGGTATCCACGAGGTCTCCGGTGTTCGGGTTCTGCTTGGTCGCTGAACCAGATACCGGAGACCTCGCTACATCTCGAACACCGACACACGAAGATCCTCAAGCCGGCAGCTCAAGCCCTGCCACCGACTTCGACACACGCCCTAGGCGCGGTGCGGTTGCCAGGATCGTGCGGGCGTGCGGCGCGTCCGCCCGGGTATCCGGCAGGACGGGTGCCGACGTGGCGGGGAGGGTGAGATGGACGTACGGGCCAGCACGGTGACGATCCCGGCAGCGGAGGTCGACCTCCCGGCCGACCTGCTGATGCCGCCGGAACCGACAGGCGTGGTGCTGTTCGCACACGGCAGCGGCAGCTCCCGGCACAGTCCCCGCAACGTGGCGGTGGCGCAGGCGCTCAACGCCGGTGGTTTCGGCACCGTCCTGGTCGACCTGCTCACCCCGGCCGAGGACGAGGTGGACGCGGTCACCGCCGAGCTGCGCTTCGACATCGGTCTGCTCGCCGATCGACTGGCCGGAATCGTGGACTGGCTGGACACCGAGCGTCCCGGCGGGACGGACTCGATCGGCCTCTTCGGCGCCAGTACGGGTGCCGCCGCCGCCCTCGTCGCGGCGGCGCAGCGGCCGAACCTGATCCGGGCGGTGGTGTCCCGGGGCGGACGGCCCGACCTGGCCGGTGCCGCCCTCGGCCAGGTACGTGCGCCCACCCTGTTGCTTGTCGGCGGACTCGACGAGCAGGTCATCACCCTCAACCAGGAGGCGCTGCGCCAGCTGACCGTGCCGGCCGAGTTGCAGGTGATTCCCGGCGCGACTCATCTCTTCGAGGAGCCCGGCACCCTGGAACAGGTAGCCGAGAAGGCGAGCAGCTGGTTCCGGGCCAACCTGCCCGCCGTCACCCACCCCGCCACCACCCACCACCCCTAACCCACCCACCCGCCCACCCGCCCACCCGCCCACCCGCCCACCCGCGTCGATCATGCACTTTCTGTCCTCGCATAAGGGGTAAACCAGTCCAAAAGGCGACCGGAAGTGCATGATCGACGGGGTGGCGGGTGGTGGGTGGTGGGTGGTGGCGGGTGGTGGGTGGTGGTGGGTAGTGCGGGGGTGCGGGGGTGCGGGGGTGCGGGGGTGCGGGGGTGTTAGGCGGGGGTGGGTGGGGGTTCGGGTTGAGGCTTGGGTTTGGGTGGGGGTTGGGGTTCGGATTGGCGTTCGCGTTGGACGGTGTCGATGACGCGCCAGGCGACGGCGGCGATCGGGACGGCGACGAAGGCACCGGCGATGCCGGCGATCAGGGTGCCGGCGGTCACCGCCACCAGGATCACCACCGGATGTAGTCGTACCTGGCGTTTCATGACAAGTGGTTCCAGCAGGTTGCCCTCCATCTGTTGGACGGCGATCACCGCGGCCAGGGTGAGCAGGGCGGTGGTCGGGCCGTCGGCGGCCAGCGCCACAAGCACGGCGACCGCGCCGGCCACGGTGGCACCGATGATCGGTACGAACCCGCCAATGAAGGTGATCAACGCCAGCGGAAACGCCAGCGGTACGCCGAGCAGGACCAGGGCCAGGCCGATTCCGATCGCGTCGATCGCCGCGATAAGCATGGTGCCCCGGCTGTACGAGCCGAGGGTCCGCCAGCCGACCCGACCGGCCTTGGTGGCGATCTCCCGGTTCCGCCCGGTCATCCGGTCCAGCGTCCAGTGCCACATCGCCCGGCCGTCCTTGAGCAGGAAGAAGAGCAGTACCAAGGCGAGCAGGGCGGAGCCGAACACCTCCGCGACGGTACGGGCGCTGGAGACCGGGTCGACCTCCTGCGAGGTGGCGGCCTGACGCAGCTGGTCGAGCAGCCCGTCGAGCTGCTCGTCGGTGACCGGCAACGTGGAGGTGATCAGGTCGCGGGTGCGCCCCAGGCCCTGGCGCAGCTCGTCGGCCAGTTCGCCGAACTGGTTCGCGGTCAGGTTCCAGACCAGCACCCCGACGCTGCCCAGGATGACGAGCAACAGGAGCACGGTGAGCAGAGCGGCCAGTGCGGCGGGCAGTCGCAGCCGGCGCAGCGCCAGCTGCACCGGGTCCAGCAGCGCGGCGAGGAACAGGGTGGCGGCCACCGCGATGGCCAACGGGGTGATCAGCATGGTGATCTGGGCCAGCAGGTAGAAGCCGGCGGAGATCACCACCAGGCAGGCGCTCCACACCACCGCGGTGCGGACCAGCCAGGGTAGGGCCGCCCAGGTCTGTCGTGGTCCGGCACCCCGGTCCGGCCTATCTTCGGGCGTCCGCCCGGCACGCGCTGCGACCACGTTGGTCCTCCTCGTGTCCGGCGAGGGCGGTACCCGTCCTGCGCCCTTCCGACACCGATGCGGGCCGATCGACCCGGCCGGCCCTCATCGCGTCGCCCGGGTGCGCCGGGCAGCGACATAGCGCCGCATCATCGCGTCGCCCGGGTGCGCCGGGCAGCGACATAGCGCCGCATCTTCTCGGCGGTGCCGCAGTCGTCCATGCTGCACCAGCGCCGACTGCGGTTCTTGCTCTCATCGTGGTAGACGAAGCGGCATCCGGCGCAGCTCTTGATCCGGTTCAACGCCCCGGTGGTGAGCAGGTGAACGGCGGCGAGCGCCACCGGCCGCAGTGGCCGGGCGAGGGTCCGGTCGTGCCGCCAGGTCCAGGCGAACCCGCCGTCGCCTTCGAGTTCCGCGTGGGCGAGCGAGTCCGCCGCGTCATCGCGCAACCGGGCCAGCGCCGACGTGCTCGGGGCGCGGCCGGCGGCCAACGGCCGGAAGATCTCGTCGAGGTGGTCGCGGGCGTGCAGCGCCCGCGCGAAGGCGGCCTGCGCAGCGTCCGGGTCGTCCCCCGACAGCGCGTGCAACGCCACCGCCTCCGCGTCGGTCAGGGCACCGGCGTACACCGCCCAGGCGACCAACTCGGGATAGCCCGTCAGCACGTCGTCGTCCGGCGGCCCAGCGGGTGGACCGCTGCGGGTGTTGATGAAGTCCAGCGCGAGGTTGCCGCCCACCAGGCGCATCCGTGTGACACCGTCAGCTGTTTCCATCGAAACCGACTTTACCAGTTGCTCGCGTCGAACCGGCCCCGCTAGCATGTTGCCGCTGAAACACATTTAGCCGGTAACGAGGAGTCGGATGATGCGCGGACGGGCTGTCGGAGCGTTGATCGGCTTGTCCGGCGGCACATTCCTCTACACCACCGCCGAGGCGCTCCCGGTCGGGCTGCTGCTCACGATGGCTACCGACCTCACCGTCTCGCCGGCTCAGGTGGGGCTGCTCGTCACCGCGTACGGCGCGGTGGTCGTGGTCGCCTCGGTCCCGTTGACGGCGCTGGCCAGAAGGATCCCCCGTCGCCCACTCCTGTCGGCGCTGCTGGCCGGGTTCGTCGTCAGCACGGCGGTCACCGCGTTCGCCGGCAGCTTCGTGCTCGTGCTGGCGGCCCGGCTGGTGACGGCGGCGACCCACGCCCTGTTCTGGGCGGTGGTGGTGCCGGCTGCGGCTGAACTGTTCCGACCCGGGCTGCGCGGGCGAGTGGTCGCCATCGTGTTCGCCGGCGGCAACATCGCGCTGCTGTTGGGCGTGCCGGCCGGTACCTGGCTGGGTGAGCGTGCCGGCTGGCGGACGTCGTACCTGGCGGTGGCCGCACTCGGCGCGGTCGTGCTGGTGACGGTGGCCTCGTTGCTGCCCTCGACCCGGCCCGATCAGGGGCACGCCGCCCGGGGTGCCACGCCCGACGCCCGCCGCTTCTGGTTGCTGGTCGCCATCGCCGTCCTGACCACCGCCGGTGCCATCGCCGGCTACACCTATGTCGCCGTCTTCGTCACCGAGATCAGTGGGTTCGCCGCCTCGTCGGTCGGGGCCATCCTGCTGGCCCGCGGCATCGCCAGCGTGCTGGGGATCCTCGCCGTCGGAGCGGTGGTGGACCGCCGCCCCTGGCTCGTCCTCGGTGCGGTCGTCGCGCTCCAGTCGGTGGCACTGCTCGGGCTGTACGCCGTGGGCCACCGGCCCGCAGCCTCCGTCGGCCTGCTCGGGCTGAGCGGGCTGGCGTTCGCCGCGTTCACCGCGACGCTCGGCGGTCTCGTCCTCCAGGTGGCACCCGGACGGTCCGACCTGGCCGCAGCCACCCTCTCCGCCGCGGTGAACGTGGGCATCACGGCTGGTGCCCTGGTCGGTGGCCTCGCCCTGGAGCGTTACGGCGTACGCAGCACGATGCTGATCGGCGCCCTGCTGGGCGGCATCGCGCTGCTGCTGGCCCTGGGCGAACGGCTCGTGCCGCCCGCCACCGGGCAGCCCGCCGGCAGCGCCGCCGAGGTTGTTCGGCCCTCGGCTAGGCGGGCACCGGTGCCCGACCGACGACCACGGTAGGGATGTCCCGGGTCTGCTCGGTGTCGCCCAGCCCGACCAGCGGCAGCACCGACTCGCGCTCTTCGGCCGCCGGGAGCAGCGCGGCCATCATCTCCTCGCGGAGGCTGCGCGCTGCCGCGCCGGCAAGCTCCGCGGCCCGCCAGGCTGCCTGCTCCTGTTCCCGGGCCGCCCGCTGCCGGGCGAAAAGGTGGTCGCGTACCGCCCGGCGCAGCAGCAGCTCCTGCTCGACCGGGTGCAGCCGGGGATCCCAACCACGGTGCGCGAAAACGTCGCTGAGCTGTTCCACCGACAGCTCCCGCCGCCAGTACGCGTCAAGCGCTGCTCGGTGCAGCCAACGCTCCCGGTCGGCGTACTCGGCAGGGGTGCGTGGGGTCTGCGGCAGGGGCATCGCGGCGGCGTCCGACAGTCGACGGACGTTCGCCTCCGCCGCCTCGTACGCCTGCCAGGCCCGTTCGGCCTCGTCCTGCGCGGCGACCCACTCGTCGCGTCGGCGGCGTGCCGTCGCCTCGGCCCGGTCGGTGGCGACGGCCACCTCCCCGGTCCAGCGGTCCCGGTCGCGCTGCCGGTCGGCGTGCTCGTCGGGGGTGGGCAGGGCGGCGTCGAGAATCCGGGCGGCGGCGTCGAAGCGGAGCCGCCGGGGCCGCAGCAGCAGCCCGCCGACGGCGAGCGTCAGTACGCCCAGCAGGCTCAGCCAGATCGCGGCGGCCCGGGGCACATCGAGCAGTACGGAGGAAAGAGCGGTAGGCATCATCAACACCTCGCGGTCGAAGGAGGGTCGTCGACTGGGCGGGACGGGTGTCTGACGGCTGGTCCGCTGCCGAGGATCGCGGGTTCCGCTCGTCGTCGCCGGGTCGGCCGGCGACGGCGGATCGAACGCCAGGGGGCGAGCGAGCGGGTGAGATCGCGGCGGACGGCGAAGCGGTCCGGGGCCGTCGGTCAGGCGGCGGGCGGACCGCGTCGAGTCGGCTCGCCGGCACCGGCGGCCACCTGCGCGGTGACGAGGTCGGCCGGGACGGCGGGGGCCGGCGCGGGTCGGGTGTCGGCGAGGTCGGCGCGGGCCGGGCCGGTCGCCGGCTGCTGCGCCGCGATCCGCTGTTGCCGGGTGGTCGCCTCGTCGGTCGTCTGGCTGGGCTCGACCGCCGATCGCGCCACGACAGTGGCGGTCACCGGCCGGGCCGGTAGATCGAGGGCGGTGGGCTGACCGGGTAGGCCGGTCGCGACGGCCCCGCCGAGACCGACGACGAGCACGAGGGCCGCCAGCGCCAGGCGGGTCAACTCCCGCAGGGCGCGCAGCGTCGCCGGCCACATCGGACGGGCGAACGCGGGAGACGGCACGCCTCCAACCTATCGCTCCGTTGCGGAGATCGCAGTGCCAAGGCGGTGCCCGGATCGTGAAGCACACCACTTCGTCCGGAGTGGACGGTCGGGCGGCTCGGCCTGCGGCGGGCTCACCGGTGCTCGGTGGTTGCGCCGGTCACCGGCTCCGTGAACAGAGCCAGCAGGTCGCCGACCTGGCGGTCGGCCTCGGCCGGGTGACGGAACCGGCCGGCCGGGTTGATGGTGTACTCGTTGCGGCGGCCGACCCGGGTGCGCCGCAGGTAACCGCCCGCCTCCAGATCGGCGACGATGGCCTGTGCGGCCCGCTCGGTGACTCCCACCTCGACCGCCACCTCGCGCAGCCGGGCGGTCGGGTTGCGGGCGATGGCGAGCAGTACGTGGGCGTGATTTGTGAGGAAAGTCCAGTTACGGGCGCTTTCCCGTTCGCCTGTGGTCGCCATGGTGGCCATCGTATGACTGTCTCTCCGGGTCTGGTCCGCTGTGCCCTGTCTCCCGCCGTTGGCAAGCGTTCTGGAATACCTGAAATGCATATCACGCATATCTTGACGTAGCTTCGCGGTGCGTGTGACGGTGGTGGCGGCCCGTGACCAGTGTCGGCCGGGATGACCAGGCATTGCACCGAGAGAGGCGAGGT
This sequence comes from Micromonospora sp. FIMYZ51, assembly GCF_038246755.1. Lineage (NCBI taxonomy): Bacteria > Bacillati > Actinomycetota > Actinomycetes > Micromonosporales > Micromonosporaceae > Micromonospora > Micromonospora sp. FIMYZ51. Next base: position 555,906 of record NZ_CP134706.1, read on the forward strand.
GACGCCGGATGAGTCGACCCGGATCGATAAGCGAGCAGCGAGCACCGGAGCGGGAGTTCCTCACCGCGGACGTGCCGGGCGCCCCCAAGCGGGCGCTGGCCGAGTTGATCGCGGGCAACCGCCGCTTCGTCACCGGCACGCTCCGCCATCCCAACCAGAACGCCAGCCACCGGGCCGCTGTCGCGGCCGAGCAGCACCCCTTCGCGGTGATCGTCGGCTGCTCCGATTCCCGGCTCGCTGCCGAGATCATCTTCGACCGTGGGCTGGGTGACCTCTTCGTGGTCCGGACCGCCGGGCACACCGTCGGGCCCGAGGTGCTGGGCAGCGTCGAGTACGCGGTGACCGTGCTGCGTACGCCGCTTGTGGTGGTGCTCGGGCACGACTCGTGCGGTGCCGTGCAGGCGGCCCGTGCGTCGGTGGCGACCGGCACCACCCCGCCGGGTCACCTGAGTGCCGTGGTGGACGCGGTGGTGCCGAGCCTGCGCCGGGCCCGCGAGGCGGGCGTCGACGAGCTGGACGGGATCGTGGACATCCACATCGCGCAGACCGTGGAGGCGATGCTGGAGTCCTCCGAAACGCTCGCCGCCGAGGTGGCCGCGGGCGGGTGTGCGGTGGTGGGCATGTCGTACCGGCTGGCCGCCGGTGAGGTGCGGGCGGTCACCGCGCAGCCCGCCGAGCTGGCCGACGCGCCGGCCCGAGCCGCCTGACCGCCCTGCGAAAGGCTGGCCCGAGCCGCCCGACCGACGCCGAAAACCGCCCCGAGCCGCCCGACCGACGCCGAAAACCGCCCCGAGCCGCCCGACCGACGCCGAAAACACGTCCCGAGCCGGCCGACCGACGCCGAAAACCGCCCCGAGCCGGCCGACCGACGCCGAGGGCCGTTCCGAGCCGGCCGACCGACGCCGAGGGCCGTTCCGCCAGGTGGCGGAACGGCCCTCATTTGTCGTGCCCGGGGTGCTCAGAGCAATGACACGTGCACGTGGTCGGTGTGGTCGGACGGGCCGCTGTAGGAACTCCAGCGCTCCGTCGCCGCGAACCAGATCTGCCGGTTCCAGATCACGTAGTAGATGCCCAGCCGGTCAGCGTTGCGGACCAGGAAGGCCGCCAGGTTGTTGCCGTATATCCGGGTGTCGTTGTTGTGCCACGGGGAGAAGCCGCTGTTCTGCAACGACCAGTCGCAGGCCCGGCCCTTGGGGTGCTCGAACTTGTCACCGGGGCGCCAGCAGCCGACGAACCGGTTGAAGCCGGCCCGCTTGACCTCCTTGTACATGTGCAACGTCCGGGGCGTGATGCAGCCCGACGTGGTCGGGTCGTTCTGGTTGCACGACTCGGTCTTCCAGCCACCGTCCGCCGCCCGGTTCGGTGCGATCCGGGCGACCGGGGAGGTGGCGGCCACCAGGCCGCCGGTGAGACCCTCGCCACCGACCAGCCGGAGCGACTTCTCCGCCTCGGTCTTCTTGCGGGCCATGTCGTTTGTCAGCTTCCGCTGCTCGCGTACCTCGGCGTCGAGCGCGAGCTTGGCCGTCTCGGCGCGCAGCTTCACCGTGTTGACCTCAGCCAGCTTCTTGTCGTTGACCAGGTTCAACTCGTCGAGCGCGGAGGCCCGGTCGATGAACGAGTCGGGGGCGTTGCTCTGCAACAGCATGCCGATCGCGCCCACCCGACCGGTCCGGTACGACTGGGTCGCGATCTCCGCGACCTGCGGAGCGAGTTCGTCCAGGGCAGCCTGGGCGCGGCGGACCTCCACCGCGAGTTCGAGCTGCTTCTTCTTGGACTTCTCCAGCTTCGCCTTGGCCTTTGTGTAGTCCCGGTTCGTCGCCTCGATCAGGTCGTTGAGCATCGGCGGGTCGTCGTCGTGCTCCGCCGGTGCGGGTGGCTTCGGCGCGGCCGTCGCAGGCATCGGCCCCGCGAACACGGCGAACGCGGCGCACACGGCCACCACGGGTGTCAACCAGCGGCGTAGGGGTGCCGTCACTGTTTTCCCTTCCATCGACCGCCGACCGGGTTAGCTGACGGGTTCGGGACGGAAGCGGCCCCTACCGCAGTCGCGGATTCACCCCACGTACCTGGGTTCCCGGTTCGCCTGGTGGCGATTGGGCGGTGGCACCGCAGGCGCTGGGGTACGCCTTCGGCGGTGACCGGCAGTGAGGTTACCCGAGAGTCCACTTGGGCTTCTACGCCCCGAACCCGGCCAGATGCGTCATTTCGTAATCGCGGTGAGTGACCAGCGACACTCGTGCTGGCCTCGCCGGCCGAGGCGGTCACGTTGAGGAGTGTCACCATGTGGTGTCCGTGCTCCTGTCCGGGTCGGGCCACCCCGGCGGGGTGGCGGTGGACGTGTTGCGGGTACGCGGTGTGCTGAGGGCGTGCAGCGCCTCGGCCCGGTCCGTCGCCGGCCGGGAAACCCTGGAATCGTCATCGTCGTCCGGGCCGGCGGGGTCGCCACCGACCCTGCCGCGCTGCTGCCCGGCCGTGGTCACCAGTGCCGCCAGGGCGGTGGTGAGCGGTACGGCGGCGATCAACCCGAGCGTGGCCACCACGCTGCGGACGATCTCCTGGGCGAGGAACTCGCTCGTCACGATCTGCCCGAGGGCGCGGGAGTCGGCGGTGAGCAGGAGCAGCAGCGGCAGCGACGCGCCGGCGTACGCCAGGATGATGGTGTTGACCACGGAGGCGATGTGGGCCCGCCCCACCCGGGTCGCCGCGCGGTACAGCTCACGGCGAGAGAAGTTCGGGTTGGCGTGCCGCAACTCGGTGACCGCTGCGGCCTGGGTGACCGTGACGTCGTCGAGCACGCCAAGCGATCCGATGATGATGCCGGCCAGCAGCAGGCCGTGCAGGTCGACGTCGGCCCGGAACATGGAGAGCGTGGTGGCGTCCTCGCTGCCGAAGCCGGTCAGGTGGGTGGCCCTGGTCGCGATCAGGCCGAGTAGCCCGGTGAGCACCAGACTGCCGAGGGTGCCCAGCACGGCCACCGAGGTCTGCGCGGAGATGCCGTGGGTCACGTACAGCACCACGAACATGATCAACGCCGAGCCGACGATGGCGACCAGCAGCGGCGGATTGCCGGCGCTGATGCCGGGCAGCACGAAGGTCAACAGGATGCCGAAGCTGGCGGCCAGGCCGGCCAGCGCGGCCAGGCCGCGCAGCCGGCCGAAGGCGACGATGGCGGCGGCGAAGAGCACCGCCAGCCAGATCAGCGGCGTGCCCCGCTGGTGCTCGGCGATGTTGTACGTGCTGATCGACGGATCCTCCGGGTCGAAGAGCGCGACCAGGATGACCTCGTCACCGGTGCTGACCCGGGGCGCGCCGGGCCCGGCCGGGATGGGCGTCTGCACCTCCTGGCCCGCGTCGGGGCCGTCCTGCACCCGGACGGTGACCGTGCCGCACGGGCCGGCCGCTGTCGTCGGCGTGCCCTCCGGGACCGCCGGGTTGGGCGGACAGGTCTCGGTCACCACCCGGGTGACCGTGCCGTGGTGACGGGGGGTGTCGTCGGCCGCCTCCGGCCGGGGGGCGTCCGTGGGCCAGAGCACCAGGGCGGCGATCAGGGTGACCAGAAAGAGGGGGACCACCGTCACGACGAGGATCCGCCGCACCCCGGGCGGGGTGGGCGGAGCGGAACGGGTGTGGTCGGCGCCCATTCAATGTCTCCCAACGATTCCAGGGCGGAGTACGTGCCGGCGGCCGGGTCGGTTCAGTGCCTGCGCACCACCGTTTGTCGACGCGACGCGGATGGTCTGAGCGTGGCGGAACGGCTGCGTACCGTGATGTGTCGGCCGGCTCTCGACGGCCGCCGCGGTGCGGCGGCGGAGGCGGACGCCCGAGGGCGGGCGTGGGCCGCGGGGCACGGATGTCGGCTGGGCATCGTGAGCGAATGGTAGCCAGCCCGGCATCCGAACGCAGGTCGCGAGGGTTTGTCGGCGGTTCGTGGCGCGCCGGGGCCGGTGTGAGCTGCGGCGGCCGGGTCAGTGGCCCGGCCGCCGCAGCTTGTCGGTGTCGCTGGTCAGCCGCGCTTCATCAGGCGGCCCACGGCGGCCATCATCTCGGTGGCCATCTCGTCGGCGCGTCCCTCGGCGGCACCCTCGTGCATGCAGTGCCGGGCGTGCCCGTCGAGCAGACCGAGGGCGACCTTGTCCAGCGCGGCCTGGATGGCGGAGATCTGGGTGAGCACGTCGATGCAGTAGCGGTCCTCGTCGACCATCTTCTCGATGCCACGGACCTGACCCTCGACGCGACGCAGCCGGGCGAGCAGCTGGTCCTTGCTGGCGGTGTAGCCGCGGATCGGCGCAGGTGTGGTCATGCGGCAAGCATAACGTACCCCCCGGGGGTATGCTACGGTCGACAGGTCAGATACCCCCGCCGGGTATCTCGACGGGTCGTCCGGTCCACTACCTGGCCGGGCGTGGAGAGGAGAGTTCCATGGTCACCACGACGTACCAGGTGCAGGGCATGACCTGCGGGCACTGCGTCAACGCGGTGAGCGCCGAGGTCGGTGCGCTGCCCGGGGTCAACGAGGTACAGGTCGACCTCGCCACCGGTCGGGTCACCGTCAACAGCGCGCAGCCGCTGGCCGACGACGCGGTCCGCGCCGCCGTCGACGAGGCCGGATACGAACTGGTCGGCGGCGCAGCCGACCAGCGGCGGTAGGCCGAGGCGTACCGATGAACACAGCGACCAAGCTGGGCAGCTTCGCGCTCGGCGTCGCGCTGGTCTTCGGCGCGGCGTACGGAGCCGGTCAGCTGGCCGGCCCCGTCACCCCGGTCGCCACCACCGACCATCCGACGGACGACAGCGGGCACGACGCCGACGGCTCCGCCACGCCCGGTCACGACGAGGGCGGCGGCCACGAATCGGCCGGCGACCGACTGCCCGGTGGGCTGCTCGTCGCCGACCGTGGGCACACCCTGGTACCGGTGGCGGCGCCGACGGGCGAGTTCGCCTTCCAGATCGTCGGACCCGACGGGCGGCCGGTCACCGGGTACGACGTCAGCCACGACAAGCGGATGCACCTGATCGTCGCCCGGCGCGACCTCTCCGGCTTCCGGCACGTGCACCCGGAGATGTCGCCCGACGGCACCTGGCGGGTCGCCTCGCCGCTGGGTGGCTCAGGGGTGTGGCGGGCCTTCGCCGACTTCACCCCGACCGGTGGTCAGCCGCTGACGCTCGGCGTCGACGTCACCGTCCCGGGCGAACTGGCCGAGGTGCCGCTGCCCGCCCCGGCGAGCAGCACCACTGTCGACGGCTACACCGTCGACCTCGACGGCACGCCGCAGCCCGGCCGTAGTACGACGCTGACGTTCACCGTCAGCCGTGCCGGCGTACCGGTCGGCGACCTGGAGACCTATCTGGGTGCGTACGGCCACCTGGTGGCCCTGCGCCGGGGTGACCTCGCGTATCTGCACGTGCATCCGGAGGGGGCTCCGGGCGACGGCCGGACGCCGTCCGGTCCGCAGGTGAGCTTCGCCACCGAGTTCCCCACGGCCGGGGCGTACCGGCTCTACCTCGACTTCCAGCACGGCGGAGTGGTACGCACCGCCGAGTTCACGGTGCACGTCGGCGACCCGGGCGACCTGCCCGCACCGCAGAGCGCCGCGCCCGACGACGGGCACGGCGCACCCGGACACGAGCACGACTGATCGGACCAGCGATGACCACGAGCAGACCGCTGCCGGCGGCGACGAACCTGATCGAGCTCGCCATCGGCGGCATGACCTGTGCCTCCTGCGCCGCCCGGATCGAGAAGAAACTCAACCGGATGGACGGCGTACGGGCCACAGTCAACTACGCCACCGAGAAGGCCACCGTCTCCTACGACGCGCCGGTCACGCCGGACGAGCTGATCGCCACGGTGGAGAAGACCGGTTACCGGGCGACACTGCCACCGCCGCCCGGCGCCGCCGAGCCGGAAGCCGCCGAGCCGGCGGACGAGCTGCGGAGCCTGCGTACCCGGCTGTGGGTGTCGGCGGTGTTGACCGTGCCGGTGATCGCGCTGGCCATGGTGCCGGCCTGGCAGTTCACCTACTGGCAGTGGTTGTCGCTGACGCTTGCCGCCCCGGTCGTGGTCTACGGCGGGCTGCCGTTCCACCGGGCCGCGCTGGTCAACCTGCGACACGGTGCCGCGACCATGGACACCCTGGTCTCGGTGGGTACGCTTGCCGCCTTCGGCTGGTCGCTCTGGGCGCTGTTCCTCGGCACCGCCGGTACGCCGGGGATGACCCACCCGTTCAGCCTCGACATCGGCCGCACCGACGGTGCCGGCAACATCTACCTTGAGGCGGCGGCCGGGGTGACCACCTTCATCCTCGCCGGGCGCTACTTCGAGGCCCGCGCGAAGCGGACCGCCGGGGCGGCGCTGCGGGCGCTGCTGGAACTCGGCGCCAAGGACGTCTCGGTGCTGCGCGACGGGGTGGAGGCCCGGATCCCGGTCGACAAGCTCGTGGTGGGGGACACCTTCCTGGTCCGGCCCGGCGAGAAGATCGCCACCGACGGGACGGTGGCGGAGGGCAGCTCGGCGGTTGACGCGAGCCTGGTGACCGGTGAGTCGGTGCCGGTCGAGGTGGGCGTGGGTGACCCGGTGATCGGCGGCTGCGTCAACGCCGGTGGGCGGCTGGTGGTCACCGCCACCCGGGTCGGTGCCGACACCCAGCTGGCGCAGATGGCCCGGCTGGTCGAGCAGGCGCAGACCGGCAAGGCCGCCGTGCAGCGGCTCGCCGACCGCATCTCGGGGATCTTCGTACCGATCGTGATCGCGCTGGCCGCCGCCACCCTGGGCTGGTGGCTGGGCACCGGGGGCGGGCCGGGTGCCGCCTTCACCGCTGCGGTGGCCGTCCTGATCATCGCCTGCCCGTGCGCCCTCGGCCTGGCCACGCCCACCGCGCTGCTGGTCGGCACCGGACGTGGCGCCCAGTTCGGCATCCTGATCAAGGGGCCGGCCGCGTTGGAGTCCACGAAGCGGGTGGACACCGTGGTGCTGGACAAGACCGGCACGGTCACCACCGGCCGGATGACCCTGCTCGACGTGACGCCCGGCGCGGGCGAAGCGACCGCCGAGGTGCTGCGGTTGGCCGCCGCCCTGGAGTCCGGCTCGGAACACCCGGTGGCGCGGGCGATCGTGGCCGGTGCCGCCGACGCTCGTCAACTTCCCCCGGTCACCGGCTTCGCCAACGTCGAGGGGCTCGGTGTGACCGGCACCGTGCAGGGCCGCCAGGTGCTGGCGGGCCGGCCCCGGCTGCTGCGCGACCGGAGGCTGGACGTACCGGACGATCTCGCCCGGGCGGCGGCCGACGCGCAGGCCGCGGGACGCACGGCGGTGCTCGTCGGTTGGGACGGTCGGGCGCGCGGCGTGCTCGCCGTGGCCGACCAGGTCAAGCCGACCAGCCGGGAGGCGGTACGGCGGCTGCGCGCCCTCGGCCTGACCCCGGTGCTGCTCACCGGCGACAACGCCACGGTCGCCCGGACGGTGGCCGCCGAGGTCGGCATCGACGAGGTGATCGCGGAGGTGCTGCCGGCGGAGAAGGTGGAGGTGGTCACCCGCCTCCAGGCCGAGGGTCGCGCGGTGGCGATGGTCGGCGACGGGGTGAACGACGCCGCCGCGCTCGCCCAGGCCGATCTCGGGCTGGCCATGGGCACCGGTACGGATGTGGCGATCGAGGCGTCCGACCTCACCCTGGTGCGCGACGACCTGCTGGCCGCGGTGGACGCCATCCGGCTGGCCCGGCGCACCCTGGGCACCATCAAGGGCAACCTGTTCTGGGCCTTCGCGTACAACGTCGCGGCCCTGCCGCTGGCCGCCGCCGGGCTACTCAATCCGATGATCGCCGGTGCGGCGATGGCCTTCTCCTCGGTCTTCGTGGTGGCCAACAGCCTTCGGCTGCGGCGGTTCCGTCCGGTCACCTGAGCGGTGGGCGATTGATTGGCGGCCGGTCGGGGTACCTGTGGGGGTGTACCGCTGAGACGCAGATCCCGGGAGGCTGACATGGGTGTCGAGGACAAGTTCAACAACACCACCGAGAACACCGCCGGCAAGGTCAAGGAGGGCGTCGGCCGGGCCACGGACAACGAGCGGTTGGAGGCCGAAGGGCGTGCCGACCAGTCGCGCTCCAGCCTCAAGCAGGCCGGCGAGAAGATCAAGGACGCGTTCCGGAGCTGATCGGACGATCGACCAACCGCCGGGCCGGCGACCGCCGGCCCGGCGGTCGCGTGTCTGGCCGACTCCGCTGCGGTGGCGGGCGGCGTGCGCGTTGCCGGACGGTCCGCTATCCGGCCGGCGGGCGGCCGGCGGTGAGTCGCAACGTGAAGCCGTCGGCGTCCCGGTAGTGGGTGACGTGGTTGCACGACTGGTGGGTGATCCAGAGACCCAGCCCGCCCACCTCGCCGGCACCGGACGGGAGCAACCCGGCGTACGGGTCGTCCGGCCCGGTGCCGCTGTCGCTGACCGTGGCCACCACGCGGTCCGTACCGACCCAGAGCCGGAACCGGACCGGCGGCTGGCCGTGCCGTAGCCCGTTGGTCACGATCTCGCTGACGGCGACCAGGAAGTCGTCGAACTCGTCCTGCGGCAGCAGTCCACGGCTGGCGTGCTGCACCGCCGCCCGGGCCTGGCCGGCGCTCGGGCCGAGCAGGTCGACAAGCGGCGGGGACGCCTGGATCGGATCGGGTGGCACCGGCCGCTGCTGGCGTAGGAACGTCTCGGGCGCCAGGTAGTCGGCGTTGGGCCGGCACCGGCCGTCGGGCGTGACGAGGTACGGGTGAGTGACGCAGACGTCGGCCCGCACCGCCTCCGGCGTGCTCCGGGTGTCGTACGCGCACATGCTCCACAGTGGCCAGTCGTCGTACGCCCGGTTGATCGCCGCCTCGTAGCGGGCCCACCAGTCCCAGGTGGGACCGAGGGCGATCCGGGGAACCTCCCCGATGATCCGGATCTGGGCCGCCCCGCCCGATGTCAGGTCGGCGAGGAGCCGGCGGTACGTGCGGATGGCGACGGCGGGCCGGGCGTAGATGTCCCCGCCGGTCAGGAACTCGACCTTCGCATCGGCGGGCAGGGCGCGGCGGACCAGCCCACCGGTGCGCTCGCCGAGCGCCACGAAGGTGGGCTCACCCGCTTCGACCCCGCCGAGCAGGAACGGCACCACGACCGCCAGCAACTCCTCGTCGGAGCCGTAGCACAGGGCTTCGTGGTGGTAGCCGGTGCGGCCGGCGGCGGGCCCGATTCTCACCGGATCACCGCTACCCACCGGGCCGGCAGCTCAAGCCGGGCGGCGCGTCGGGTCAGGCCGGCCCCGGGTCGGGTCGAGCGGGCCGGAAACCACCCTGTGTCGGTCACCTTGCCTGCTCCACCGCCGCAGTCTATGCCGTTGGCCGGTCGTGGCTGGCCAGCCGATCTTTCGAGTTTCCGTTCCGGCCGGGAACCAAACCGGGTCGCCGGCCGACCAATACGGCAATGACAGCCGTGACCGACGACATCACCGGGTACGCCCTCGCGGCGGGCCAGGGCGACCACGCCGCGGCGGCGGCGCTCGTCCGTGCGACCCAGCACGACGTGCGCCGATTCCTGGCGCATCTGCCCGGGGTGCGGGAGGTCGACGACCTGGTCCAGGAGACGTATCTGCGCGCCTGGCGGGCCCTGCCGTCGTTCGCCGGCCGATCCACCGCACGGACCTGGCTGCTCGCCATCGCGCGGCGGGTCGCGGTGGACCAGGTGCGGGCGGCCACCTGCCGTCCCCGCACAGCGAACCTGACCGACTGGCAGGCCGCCGCCGAGGCGACGCCGGCCGGAGTGTGCGCCGGGGTGGACGAGCGGGTGGTGCTGCACGGCCTACTCGACGGCCTCGCCCCCGAACGTCGGGAGGCGTTCGTGAGCACCCAGTTGCTGGGCCTGTCGTACGCCGAGGCGGCGCAGGTCTGCGAGGTGCCGGTCGGCACCATCCGGTCGCGGGTGGCCCGGGCCCGGGAGGACCTGGTCGCGGCGATGCGGCCGGCCGCCCCCGGCCAGCACCGGCGGGACCGCCCCGGCGCGACCGGCTGATCCGCGCCGAGCGCCGACCCGGTCGAGGCCGGCACGCCCGACGGCGTCAGGCCGCGTGACGGCGGCCGTGCTCCGGGGCGTGGGCGCCGTGGCGGGCCTGGGCCGAGTAGGGCGGCAACAGACGCAGGGGAGTCGGCTCCTCGGTCTCGTCGAGCCGGAGCCGCCAGCGGGACCGCTCAGGCCGACTCCGGTCGCTGGGGTCACCAGGCTGCCGCGAGCCGCCGGCCAGCAGCACGGTGATCAGATAACCGACCACCAGGAAGCCGTGGCTGACCAGCCGCTCCACCGCTACCTGCGAGGCGACGAGATCGTTCACCGACAGCAGCACCAGGGTGGCCACGAAGGCGCTGAGCATCGGCAGCAGCCCCGACGGCGAGGTCCGGCGCAGCGCGACGAAGAGGAACCCGGCACCGACCGCGACGTTCCAGGCGGCGGACTCGTGCCACAGATGCTGGCCGCTGGCGTGCAGGTGCCCGGCCATCTCGGACCGCCCGATCTGGGCCAGCCCCAGCACCAGTTGGACCGCACCGAGCAGGCCCAGCGCGACGCGCAGCCCGGTGACCCGTTCGGCGAGCGGCGCGAGCCGGCGCACCAGGTGCGGCGCGCGGGCGACGAGCGGCCGGCGCCACCGCCGGGTACGCGGCGGCGGCGCGGCGGCGAGGATCTCCTCGCTCAGATCCGGCAGGTCGGTCACCACCTGGGTACGCGCCCGCCGGGTCACCGTCGCCGCCGCGTCCAGCCAGCCACGGCAGCCGGCGCAGGTCTCCAGGTGCCCGGCGGCCGTGTGTTGCTCCTCCGCCGTGGCCTCACCGTCCAACTGCGCCGACAGGATTTCCCGCCACTGCTCACACGCCATGTATGGGTAGTCGCTCCACGGCCCGAAGTGGTTCCCGCCGGGTGCCTGCGCTGTCGGTGCCGAACCTGGTCAGGAGCCGCCGCGGGCCGCCCAGGCGTGCAGCGCCTCCCGGTCGCCCGCCCCGTCCAGGTTGAGGGCCGCCTCGATCAGCGCCAGGTGGGTGAACGCCTGCGGGTAGTTGCCCAGCGCCGTCCCGTCGGCGGCGAGTTGCTCGGCGTACAGGCCGAGTGGGCCGGCGTACTGGCTGAGCTGGTCGAAGACCTTCGCGGCCTCGTCCCGCCGGCCGGCCAGCACCAGCGCCGAGACCAGCTCGAACGAGCAGAGCAGGAAGGCGCCCTCCTCGCCGGGCAGACCGTCGTCGGCCCGGTAGCGCAGCAGCAGGCCGGGGCCGATCTCCAACTCCTGGCGCAGCCGGTCGATGGTGGCCAGCACCCGGGGGTCGTCGCCGGGCAGGAAACCGACAAGCGGGATCCGCAGCAGCGAGGCGTCCAGCTCGGTCGAGCCGTACGTCATCACGAAGCTGTTCACCTGCCGGTTGAAGCCGCGCTCCAGCACCTCGGCGTGCACCGCGTCGCGTGCGTCGCGCCACCGGTCCACGTCCGCGCTCCGGTCGTCGAGCAGTTCCGCCAGGCGGATGCCCCGGTCCAGGCAGACCCAGATCATCACCTTCGCGTTGACGTAGTGCTGACGGGGGCCGCGGATCTCCCAGATGCCGTGGTCCGGCTCGCGCCACCGCTGCGCCAGCATGTCGATGTGCCGGCGCAGCAGCGCCCACTGCTCGTCGGTCAGGTCGCCGGTCAGCTCGTGGTACGCCAACGCGGCGTCCAGGATGTGCCCGTACGTGTCGAACTGCACCTGTTCGGCGGCCTCGTTGCCGATCCGCACCGGCCGCGAGCCGGCGTACCCCTCCAGGTGCGGCAGCTCGCGTTCGGTATCGGTGCTGCCGTGGATGCCGATCAGCGGGGACAGCAGTTCACCGGTGCAGATCGAGATCAGGAAGTGCAGGTAACGCCGGCCCTCCTCGGCGTGTCCGAGGCGGAAGAGCGCGAGCAGCAGCAGTGCCGCGTCCCGGTGCCAGGTGTACCGGTAGTCCCAGTTGCGTACCCCGCCGATCTCCTCGGGCAGGCTGGTGGTGGGCGCGGCGATCAGCGCGCCGGTCTCGTCGAAGGAGAGCCCGCGCAGCACCAGCGCGCTGTGCCGCACGGCGTCCGCGCCGAAGCCGGTGTAGTCGCTGCGCGCCGACCAGGTCTGCCAGGTTTGACAGGTACGCGCCAGCAACTCGTCCGGGTCGATCTCGTCGGTGACGTCGTCGTCGTAGCCGACCAGCACGACCGCCGTCTGGCCGGCGGTCAGCTCCGCCTCGATCCGCAGCACTCCGTCGGTAACCTCGCAGGGCAGGTCCGAACCGACCCAGAGCGGAGTGTCGGCAACCCGCCAGCGCCCGCCGACCTGCTCCCAGGTCGCCTCCCGGACGCCGTACCCCGGCCGGGGCGTCACCCGGACCGCCAGCCGGATGCGGCCCTGCTCGACCCGCACCCGGCGGACCAGCACCTTGTCCGCGCGCAGCGGCTGGGGCCCGTCCCCGGGCGCCACCGCCAGGAAGTCGTGGCCGACCGCCGACCCGTCCGGAGTCGTCCACCGGTTCTCCAACACCAGGGTGTCCGGCAGGTACCGCCGGCTCGGTTCGGCGCAGCCCGCCACGGACAGTTCGAGCCCGCCGCCGCTGCGCCGGTCCAGCAGGCGGGCGAGGACCGCGTCCCCGGCGAAATGCGGTACGCAGAACCACTCGACCGCGCCGTCGGCGGCGACCAGCGCGGCGGTGTGCGTGTCGGAGAGGAAGGCGTACGAGTCGATAGGGGGATAGTTCATCGCAGCTCCGGAAGGATGTGGTTGGCGAAGGCGTCGAGGAAGGCGTCCTGGTCCCGCCCGACGTGGTGCAGGTAGCACTCGTCGACGCCCAGTTCGGCGTACTCGTGCAGCCACTGGGCGTACCGGGCCGGTTCGCTGGAGATCAGGACGTGCTCGCGCATGTCCTCGGCGCGGACGTAGGCGGTGGCCTCCGCCAGGTCCTCCGGCAGGGCGAGATCCCAGCCGGCGTCGCTGCCCAGGATCGCGGTACGCCACTGCTCGTGCGCCTGTCGCAGCGCGCTCTGCTCGTCGGTGGCCCAGGAGAGGTGCACCTGCAACAGCACCGGCCCCCGACCGCCACCGCCCCGGTACGCCTCGACCACCTTTCGTACCTCGGGCAGTGGCTGGTTGATGGTGATCAGGCCGTCGGCCCAGGACGCGGCCCAGCCGGCGGTGGCCGGGGTGACGGCCGCCGCGTACAGCGGCGGTGGTTCGGCCGGCCGGGACCACAGCACGGCCCGGTCCACCGTGACCAGCCCGCGGTGGCTGACGCACTCACCGGCGAAGAGGGCCCGGATCACCTCGACGCACTCGCGCAGCCGGGCGTTGCGTTCCGGCTTGCTCGGCCAGCGCTCGCCGGTGATGTGCTCGTTGAGTGCCTGGCCGCTGCCGACGGCCAGCCAGAACCGGCCGGGGAACATCTCCGCCAGGGTCGCGGCGGCCTGCGCGACGATCGCCGGGTGGTACCGCTGCCCGGGCGCGTTGACCACCCCGAAGGGCAGCTCGGTACGGGCCAGCGCGGCGCCCAGCCAGGACCAGGCAAAACCCGACTCGCCCTGCTCGGGGCCGAACGGGGCGAAATGGTCCGAACACATCGCCCGGTCGAAACCGGCGTCCTGCGCCGCCGTCACCAACCGCAGCAGCTCGCTCGGTCGGAACTGTTCGTGCGAGGCGTGGAAACCGTACGCCGGCATCCCTTTTCTCCCGTCGTCGGTCCCGCCAGCGGTTTGCCGGCGGTGCGGCGAGTGTCCGGACATGCCTACGACTACCCCGCCAGCCCGGGGGTAAGCCCCGGCAGCGCTGGTGGAGGGGAGGTGCCGGGTGGTGCGCCCGTTCGTGAACTGGTCCGGCAGCCTCGCCTTCACCCCCGCCGGCTACGCCGAGCCGACCACCGAGGAGGAGGTGCGGGAGCTGGTGCTGCGGGCCCGCGAGTCGGGCACCACCCTGCGCCCGATCGGCTCCGGACACTCGTCCAGCCCGCTGGTGCGTACCGACGACGGCACCCTGGTCAGCCTCGACCGGCTGGCGGGGGTGATCGATCAGGTCGATGAGTGCGCGACCGCCTGGGCCGGTACCCGGCTCAAAGCGCTCGGCGAGGGCCTCTACGAGGCCGGACTGGCGATGGACAACCTCGGTGACGTCGACTACCAGTCGATTGCGGGGGCCACCGCGACCGGTACCCATGGCACCGGCCTCGGCTTCGGCAACCTCTCCACGCAGGTGACCGGGGTGCGGCTGGTCACCGGGACCGGCGAGGTGCTGGAGATCTCGGCGGAGCACAACGCCGACCTGCTGCCCGCCGCCCGGCTCTCGCTCGGCGTCCTGGGCGTGGTCACCCAGCTGACCCTCGACGTGCAGCCGCGCTACGAGCTGCGCCGGCGGTCCTGGTGCGCGCCGATCGAGTGGACCCTGGACCACCTCGCCGAGCTGCAACACACCAACCGCAACATGGACTTCTACTGGTACCCACGCAGCGACCTGGCCCAGATTCGGACCATGAACCGGGCCGACGAGGTGGCCGAGGGAGAGCAGTGGACGGCCCGCCAGGTGCTGGAGGCCGATCCCTCGGCCGAAGTCCGGGAGCTGGAGATCGGACCCACTCACCGGACCATTCCGCAGAACCGGGAACTGCGCTTCGAGGAAATCGAGTACATGATCCCCTCGGAGGCGTTCCCGGCCTGCTTCGCCGAGGTGCGGCGGCGGATCCTGCGCCGGCATCGCCGCACGGTGGCCTGGCGGGTGCTGGTGCGCACCATCGCCGCGGACGACATCTGGCTGAGCAACGCGTACGGCCGGCTCACCACCACCATCGCCTGCCTACAGAACACCTCGCTGCCGTACGAGGACTACTTCCGCGACATGGAATCCGTCTTCCGGCACTACGGCGGCCGGCCGCACTGGGGCAAGAAGCACTGGCTGACCGCCCGCGAGCTGCGTCCCCTGCTGCCCCGCTGGGACGACTTCCAGGCCGTGCGGCGCCGGCTCGACCCGGACGGCGTGTTCCTCACCCCCTACCTGGCCCGGCTGCTCGGGGAGTCGTGATGGCAGAACTCGGCGCGCGGGTGTGGCTGGTGCCCGGTGGTCGCATCCCCTTCAGCGACACCGCTGCCGAGCGAGAGCTCAGTGGCGGCACCGCTGCCGAGCCGGAGTTCACCAGCTTCGACCAGCTCTGCGTGCTGAACACCACCGACCGCACGGCGGAGCTGTCGCTGGACTTCTACTACGAGGACACCGACCCGGTCGGGCCGTACCGGCTGGTCGTCGATGCCCGGCGGATCCGGCACGTACGGATCAACGACCTGATCGATCCGGAGGCGATCCGCCTCGACCGCCCGTACGGTTGTCTGGTGCGTTCCCCGGTGCCGGTGGTGGTGCAGTTCCTGCGCCAGGACACCCGGCTGCCGGACACGGTGGCACTCACCGGGTTGATGGCCTATCCCGCCGACTAGGGCCCAGCCGACCGGGTACCCCCGGCCATGCGGATCTCGGCGGAGGGCCTACGTGGCCGCGCCCGGGCCATGAGTTGGCAGACGTACCGACGGTTGCAGCAGTATCTGCTGCTGGCCGTGCAGGGCGGGCTGGCCGCGTCGCTGGCCTGGGTGGTCGCCGGCCAAGTGCTCGGTAACCCGGAACCGACCTTTGCACCGGCCGCCGCGGTCGGTGTGATCGCCGCGTCGATCGGCCGGCGTGCGATGCGTACCATCGAACTGATCATCGGTGTGGTGCTCGGCATCCTGATCGGTGACCTGCTGGTCGAGACGATCGGCAGCGGCGCCTGGCAGACCTTTGTGATCGTGTTCGTTGCGCTGCTGGTGGCGGTGGCCGTCCGGGGCACCGGCGCTCTGGTGACGCAGGCCGGCGGTACGGCGGTGCTAATCGCCACGCTCACCCCGAACGCACCGGACATCAACCTGCCCCGGACGGTCAACGCGCTGGTCGGCGGCGTGACCGGGCTGGCGGTGGTGTTGCTGATCGCGCCGATGAACCCGACCCGCAGCGTGCGTCGCGTCGCCGGCCCCGCGCTGGACACCTTCGCCCGGCAGATGACCGCCGCTGCCGAAGGACTGGCCAAGGGGGACGCCCGCAAGGTCGAGCAGGTCCTCGACGACATGCGCGCCTCCGAGGCGGAACTGCGACAGATCCGGGAGGTGGTGACCGCAGCCGGGGAGGTGGTCCGGTTCGCGCCGCTGCGCTGGCGCCGACGGCGGGCGTTGGCCGCGTACCGGGCCGGGGCGGAGCACCTGGAAAGGGCGTTCCGCAACAGCCGGACCCTGGTCCGGCGGATCTCCACGGCACTGCGGGACGGTGAGCCGGTGCCGGCCGATCTCCCCGCCGCCGTCGAGCACTACGGCCAGGGGGTGCGCCTGCTGCACCAGGAGTTCCTCCAGATGTGCGAGCCGCTGCGGACCCGGGAGCGGGTGCTGTGGGCGGTCCAGGAGGCGGGTGCGGCGTGCCGGCAGCAGATCGGCTTCTCCGGCACCATCGTGGTGTCCCAGCTGCGGACCATCGCCAACGACATGCTGCGGGCCACCGGCCTACCCGGCAACGAGGCCCGCCGACTCGTCCGCCGCGCGGCTGCCGGCGGGTAGCAGCACCTCGGCACGCTTCACCGCCTGCTCCACCCGTCCCGAGCCACCCGACGCCGCAATCCCACCCGGCGATATCGTCGGTGGTTTCGACCTGATAAGGGTGCTTTGTTCCGGAAGATGGATAGACGCAACGTCCGGCCGTCCCGGCTCGGGCGTCGACCGGGCGGCGGCCCTGATTCCGATTTCTGAATCGTCGGCGAGGTGACGGTGACGCTCGAACAGTCAGCTGCGACATCGGGTGGCGAGGAGCACCACGGCATGTCGCTCCACGAGGTGGTGCTGCTGCTGGAGACGGATCCGCAGCGCGGTCTGAGCAGTGCGGAGGCCGCTCGGCGGCTGGACCGGTACGGCCCCAACGTGCTGCCCGCCGCTGGTGGCGGCAGCCTGCTGCGCCGGATCCTGCGGCAGTTCCACAATCCGCTGATCTACGTGCTGATCGCCGCCGCTGTGGTCACCGCGGCTCTCGCGGAGTACGTCGACTCCATGGTGATCCTCGCGGTGGTGCTGATCAACGCGGGTATCGGCTACGCCCAGGAGTCCCGGGCCGAGGCGGCGTTGGACAGCCTACGGTCGATGGCGCGTACCGAGGCTCGGGTGTTCCGGGACGGCGAACCGCGGACGGTCTCCTCCGACGAGTTGGTCCCCGGCGACCTGGTGGCGTTGGAGGCGGGCGACAAGGTCCCGGTGGATCTACGCCTGGTTCGGCTGGTCGAGCTGCGCGTCGACGAGTCGGCGTTGACGGGTGAGTCGGTCCCGGTGGACAAGCTGGAGGTGGAACTGCCGGTCGGTACCCCGGTGGCCGACCGACGCAACATGGTCTGGTCGGGCACCCTCGTCACGGCCGGCAACGGAGCCGGGATCGCGGTGGCCACCGGTGCCGGAACCGAGCTGGGAAAGATCCACCGCCTGGTCGGCGCGGCGGAGACGTTGGCCACCCCGCTGACCCACAAGCTGGCCCGGTTCAGCAAGGTGCTGACCGTGGTCATCCTGTTGCTGGCGGCGGTGACCTTCGCGGTGGGCCTTTTGCGTGGCCAGGACGCGGTCGAAACGTTCACCGCCGCCGTGGCGCTCGCCGTCGGTGCGATACCCGAGGGATTGCCGGCGGCGGTCACCATCACCCTGGCCATCGGCGTGACCCGGATGGCCCGTCGACGGGCGGTGATCCGCCGCCTGCCGGCGATCGAGACGCTGGGCAGTACGACGGTCGTGTGTTCGGACAAGACCGGCACCCTCACCGAGAACCAGATGACGGTGCGAGCGCTGTGGACCCCCGACGGCGGCTACGAGGTGACCGGCTCGGGTTACCGGCCGGAGGGAGAGATTCGCGACGACGGCCGGGCCGGCGTGGCGGACAATGCGGCGCTGCGCTGGACCCTGCTGGCGGGAGCGGGGTGCAATGACGCCCGGGTGCGTGAGCAGGACGGTGAGTGGACGCTGACCGGTGACCCGACCGAGGGCGCGATGCAGGTGGTCGCGACCAAGGCGGGCGTCGACCACGATCAGCTGTCCGCCGACTATCCGCGCCGGGACGCGATCCCTTTTGACTCCAAGCGGCAGTACATGGCGACGTTGCACGACGAGCGACCGGCAGGACGCACGGTGGTCCTGGCCAAGGGTGGTGTCGAGCGGATCGTGTCGATGTGCCGCGCCGAGATGGGGGCCGACGGGGAACTCCGCCCGCTGTGCGCCGACGCCGCCCTGCGCGCGGCCGAGGAACTGGCCGGCCGAGGACTACGGGTGCTCGCCACCGCCGTACGCCCACCGGATGGTCCGCAGGACGGTTTCGACGAGGTCGCCCTGCCCGGCACGCTGGTCCTCACCGGCTTGCAGGCGATGCTCGACCCACCCAGGAGGGCCGCCGCTCCGGCGGTGCGGGCGTGCCACACCGTAGGCATCGGAGTCAAGATGATCACGGGCGACCATGCGGCGACGGCCGGTGCCATCGCCCGCCAGCTCGGCCTGCTCGACGAGGACCGGCCGGCCCGGGTGGTCACCGGCGCGGACCTCGACGGGCTGCCCGCCGAGGGCTTCGCCGACGCGGTGGACCGGGCCGTCGTCTTCGCCCGGGTCTCCCCGGAACAGAAACTCCGCCTGGTCGAGACGCTCCAGCAGCGCGGTCACGTCGTCGCGGTGACCGGCGACGGGGTCAACGACGCCCCGGCGCTGCGGCAGGCGAACATCGGCATCGCCATGGCGCGCTCCGGCACCGAGGTGGCCAAGGAGGCCGCCGACATGGTCCTCACCGACGACGACTTCGCCACCATCGAGGCCGCGGTGGAGGAGGGGCGCGGGGTCTTCGACAACATCACCAAGTTCATCGTCTGGACCCTGCCGACGAACCTGGGCGAAGGGCTGGTCGTGCTGGTCGCGATCGTGCTGGGTACCACACTGCCATTGCTGCCCACCCAGATTCTGTGGATCAACATGACCACCGCCGTCCTGCTCGGCCTGATGCTGGCGTTCGAGCCGAAGGAGCGCGGCATCATGAAACGCCCGCCCCGCGACCCGGGCCGATCCCTGCTGACGGGTGCGTTGACGATCCGGATCCTGCTGGTGGCCGGCCTGCTGGTGGCAGGCGCGTGGTGGGTGTTCCAGTGGGAGCAGTCGATCGGCGCGGATCTCGCGCAGGCGCGTACCGCCGCGCTGAACCTCTTCGTGGTGGTCGAGATGTTCTATCTGTTCAGCTGCCGGTCGCTGACCCGCTCGGCATGGCGGATCGGGTTCTTCGCCAACCGGTGGTTGCTGCTCGGGGTGGTCGCCCAGGCCGCCAGCCAACTCGCCATCACATATCTGCCGCCGATGAACACGATCTTCGGCACCGCACCGATCGGGCCGGCGGTCTGGCTCCGCATCCTGGCGGTCGGGGCGATCGTCGCCGTCGTGGTGGCCGTGGACAAGCGGCTGCGTGGTGATCTGCGCTCGTAGCCGGTCGGCGAACCAGGTCACAGCGCGAGCACCAGGTACGCGACGGTGAAGTAGATGATCAGCCCGGTCGCGTCGACAAGCGTGGTGACCATCGGTGCGGAGACCACGGCCGGGTCGATGCGCAGACGCTTGGCCAGCAGCGGCATGGTGGCCCCGACAGCGGCTGCCCAGGCGCAGATCAGCACCAGCGAGATCCCGACCACCAGGGCGATCTGGGCATCGACCACGACCGCGCCGACGACCAGGCCGACCAGCGCCAGCAGGGAGCCCAGCAGCAGACCGACCCGGGCCTCCCGCCAGATCAGCCTCGGCAGGTCCGAGCCGCGCAGCTCGCCGAGGGCGAGAGCGCGTACGGCCGAGGTGGTGGCCTGGGCCCCGGCGTTGCCGCCGGTGCCGACGAGCAGCGGGATGAACAGGGCCAGCGCGGTGACCTGTGCCAGGGTGGTCTCGAAGACCTGGAGGACGTTGACCGTGAGCACCGAGGCGACGATGAGCAGCAGGAGCCAGGGGGCGCGGGAGCGGGCCAGCCGCCACACGCTTACCGCCATGTAGTGCCCCGGCCAGGGCGCGGTGCCGGCCTGGCGGGCCACGTCCTCGGTGTCCGCAGCCTCGATGATCTCCATCGCGTCGTCGATGGTGAGCAGGCCGACCAGGCGGTCCTCGCTGTCGATGACGGGGAGCGCGAGGAGGTTGGTCTCCCGCATCAACCGGGCGGCGTCCTCGGCCGGGTCGGTGGCCCGGACCCGGGGCACCTCGGTGTCGACCAGGTCGGCCACTGCCGCGTTCGCCGAGCTCAACACGAGGTCTCGCAGCTCCACCACGCCGACCAGGCAGCGGCCCGGGTCGACCACCGGCAGCACGTACACCGTCTCGGCGTCGGTGCCCTTCCGGCGTATCACGTCGAGGGCCTCGGCCGCGGTGACCTGGCGGGGCAGCGCGACCGTCTCCGGGGTCATGATCTGGCCGACCGAGCCCGGCGGGTAGCCCAGCAGCTCGGCGGTCATCTGCCGCTCGCGCGGCGACAGCCCGGCGAGCACCCGCCCGGCGACCTTGGCCGGCGCCTCGGTGAGCATCCGGGCCCGGTCGTCTGGGGCCATCGCCTCGACCAGGTCCCGGAATGCCTGGTCGCGCAGGCCGAGCAGGATGACCTGCTGGTCGACGGGCGCCAGTTCCTCGAACACCAGCAGGGCGCGGTCCTTGTCGAGCAGCCGGAACGGCACTCCGGCGGCCACGCCGTCGAGCCGGGCGAGCGCGTCGGCGATCTCGTGCGGTGGGTGGGTATCCAGCCACTGGCGGATCAGGTCGAGGTCGTTGCGGTCGACGAGCTGCTGCAACGCCACGGTCATGCGATCACCTCCGCCAGTTTCGCCGCCGTCGCCGGGTAGTCGGATCTGGTCGGCCGCGCCGATCAGCCGATCTTGGTGGGCCGGATGATGCACACCTACCCAGCAGGCCCGGGGGCTGAACCGTTGGGCCGGTGAAGCGGGTCAGGACCACATGGCCTCGGCGACGGTGACCCCGACGAAGGCGGCACCGAGCGCGGCGCCGACGCTGACACCGGCGTTGATCAGCGCGTAGCGGTGGGCGCCGTCCTCGAAAAGCCGGACGGTTTCGTAGCCGAAGGTCGAGTAGGTGGTCAGCGCCCCGCACAGGCCGGTGCCGAGCAGGGCGACCAGGGAACCGGGTACCGCGCCGACGGCGGCGCCACCGATGAGCACGCCGAGGACGAGCGAGCCCACGACGTTGACGCTGAGGGTGCCCCAGGGAAACGCGGGACCGCACCGGGCCTGCATGGCCCGGTCGACCAGATAGCGCAGCGGCGCCCCGAGCGCGGCACCGAGCGCCACCAGGATGACAGTCATCCGCGGCTCCAGCGTCGCCCGGTGCCGGTGGCCAGGCGGGTAAGCGTCAGGCCCAGCCGGACCGCGACGAGCGCGGCGACGAGGGTGCCGGCGAGATACAGCAGTGCGGTCCGCGCCGCGCCGGCAGCCACCGCCTGCTGCACCTCGACGGCGTAGGTGGAGAAGGTGGTGTAGCCGCCGAGGACGCCGACGCCGAGGAAGGGCCGGACCAGTCGTGGCGCCCGCCAGAGCTCCGTGATCAGAACCATCAGCACGCCGATGAGCAGGCAGCCCGAGACGTTTACGGCGAAGGTGGCCCACGGGAAACCAGCGGGCGGGTGCGGAAGGGCCACCGCCAGCCCGTGCCGGGCCAGCGCGCCGACCGCACCGCCGACGGCGATCGCGGCGAGCAGGCTGGTGCTGCCGACCCGCAGCTCCGCGCGTTGGCGGGCAATGCCGAGGTCGACATCCGGATCGATCGGCGGTCGCTCAGGCTGCACCACTCCACCTCCCTGTCAGTGCACGGTATAGCGCCGCCGATCGCGTCGAGCGGGTGAGCCCGGGCTCGTTCCGGCCAGCGGTCCAGGCGATCGTCCGTCGTCATGTCTGCACGGTAAGTCCGTACCTGGGTACCGGATGCAAGCGGCGAACCGAGTGCACGTTTGGGCCGTTCGAGGGCGGGAACCGGGAGCGAACCCGGAGAGTCAGGAGCAGCGGATGAACGAGCCGGTGTCGGAGCCCGTCGGCGAGTTGGAACTCGTACATGCCTTCACCGGCCCGATGCCGACCGGGGTGAGCGTCTCGCACACCGGAAGGATCTTCGTCAACTTTCCACGCTGGGGCGACGAGGTGCCGGCCACGGTGGTCGAGCTGCGCGACGGCCGGGAGGTGCCGTTTCCGGACGAGGCATGGAACCAGCCGAGCGGCGACGACGACGCCGGGGCGTTCGTCTCGGTGCAGAACATCGTGGTCGATCCCGTCGACCGGCTCTGGGTGCTCGACACCGGCAGCCCGATGTTCCAGCCCACCCGGCCGGGCGGCCCCAAGCTGGTCCGGGTCGACCTGGACGGCAACACCGTCGCCCAGGTGATCACCTTCCCGCCGGACGTGGCGCTGCCCACCACGTACCTCAACGACGTGCGGTTCGACCTGCGGCGCGGGGAGGCCGGGATCGCGTACATCACCGACTCGGCGATCGCCGGGCCGAACGGGATCATCGTGGTCGACCTGGCCACCGGTGCGTCCTGGCGGCGGCTGCATGACCACCCGTCCACCAAGGCGGAGCCGCTGTCGGACTTCCGGCCGGTGGTGGAGGGCCGCCCGTTCCTGCAACGGCCGGCGGACGGACCCCCGGAACCGGTGACGATCGGCTCCGACGGCATCGCCATCTCCGCCGACGGCACCCGGCTCTACTACTGTGCGTTGGCCTCCCGCCGCTGGTACAGCGTGGCCACCGACGCCCTCGCCGACGCCTCGCTCAGCGAGGACGAGGTCGCCGCGACGGTGCTGCCCGAGGGGGACAAGGGCGGCGGGTCGGACGGGTTGGAGACCGACGACGCCGGGCGCATCTATCTCACCTCGTACGAGCAGAACGCGGTGCTGCGCCGCCGCCCGGACGGCGAATACGAGACCGTGGTGCACGATCCTCGACTGCTCTGGCCCGACACCATGTTCGTGGCCACCGACGGGTATCTCTACCTGACCGCCAACCAGTTGCACCGGCAGGCCAACTACCAGCGTGGCCGGGACCTGCGCCGCAAGCCGTACGCGCTGTTCCGCACCCGGATCGACGCCGGGCCGGTGCTGCTGCGCTGAGGTGCCCGACCCACTCGGTCAGGAGGGCGAACCAGCGCTGCCTCGTCGGCGCAGGAAGATCGCGCCGACCGCCAGGGCGACCAGCACCAGGCCACCGGCGAGCAGCGCGACCAGCAGGCCGGAGCCGCCGGACGACTCGCCCGCGGCGGGGCTGGCGGCAGCGGCGGAGGTGGGCGCGGTGGTCGGGGCTGCCGGCGTCGTCTCCGCCGGCTCGCTCGGCTGCGGGCTCGCGCTCGGGGAGGGCGCGGCGGTGGCGGTCGGATCGGCGACGGTGAACGTGTACGACCCCTGCACCGGGTGCCCGTCGAGGGAGACCACCCGATAGGCGACCGTGTAGACGCCGTTGTCCAGCGTCCCGTCGATGGTGATCGTGCCCTTGGTGCCGGAGACCTCCGGCTCGCTGGTGGCCACCGGCTGCTTGTCGGCGTCACTGAGCGTGATGGTGGTGAACTTCGGGTTCAGCTTCTGCATGAACTCCAGCGTCACCTTCTTCGGGGCGGTGTCGAGCTCGGCGTCCTGGGCGGGGGTCGCCTTGCGCAGGACGTTGTGCGCGTACGCGGGCGAGGCGGGTGCGACCAGCAGGGCCGCGACGGCCAGCGTGGCGGCCAGGCCGGCGACGAACGGGCGGCGGAGGTGGCGAAACATGGGTCCATTCTCCTCGTCAGTCGAGCAACTGCTGGCCGATCCAGCCGCCCTCCGGGCAGCCGGGCGGGACAGCGAAGACGGCGGAGCCGATCGGGGTGGTCCACTCGTTGAGCAGGTCCCGTTCGGCGAGCCGACGCTGGATGGGCAGGAACTGCTTGGCGATGTCCGCCTGGTACGACGCGAAGATCAGCCCGCTGTCGGCGGTGCCGTCGGCACCGGGCATTCCATCGTAGTTGTAGGGGCGCCGCAGGATCCGGAACCGGTCGTCGCTGACGTGCGCCCGGGTGAGGTGGGAAAAGTCCGGAATCACCGTCAGCCCGTCCGGGCCCAGCGCGGCGAAGTCCGGTTCGTCGTGTTCGGCCGTGCCGGTCAGCGGGGCACCGGTGTCCAGGCGTCGCCCGACGCTCAGCTCCCGGTCGGTGCGGCCAAGCAGGTCCCAGGTTTCCAGGTCCATCCTGATCCGCCGGACCACAAGGGTGGTGCCGTTGCGCAGCCAGCCCGGTCCGTCGGTGATCCAGACGGCGGTCGCCAGGGGTACGCCCGGCTTCGGGTTTGCCGTGCCGTCGAGCTGGCCGAACAGGTTGCGCTGGGTGCGGCCGGGTTCGGCACCGGCGGCCCGCCGGAAGCCCTGCTGCACCCAGCGGACGGTGGCGAACGGGCGGCTGTCCTTCACCAGCACCCGTTGGGCGTGGGCGACGGTGACCGGGTCGTCGGCGCAGATCTGCACCAGCAGGTCCCCGCCGGACCAGCGCGGTTGCAGCCGGTCGATCGGGAACGCAGGCAGGTCGACCACCGAGGGCGGGCGGCGGTCGTCAAGCCCGGCGGCGGTGAACAGGCCGGGGCCGAAGCCGAAGGTGACGGTGAGCCGGGCCGGTAGCAGTCCCAGCTCGGGTTCGGTGTCGGCCAGGGCCGGCTGACCCTGGGTGAGGCGGGCGGCGTCGTCGGAGAGCAGTCGCAGCATCCGGCCGAGGGCGGCCCGGTCGGTGCCGGTACGCAGGGTGAACGCCACGAACGCCGCGTGCGCCTGGGGCTCGGTGTCGATCCCGGACTGCCGTTCGCCGTGGAACGGCTCGACCGCCCCGCCCACGTTCGCGGCGACCGGCACCGGCTGGGGTGTGCGTACCTGCTCGGGACGGACGGCGGCGACCGAGGCGGCCCCGATCAGGGTGCCCCCGGCGGCCACGGCCCCGCCGGTGAGCAGGCCACGCCGGCTGACCCGGGTCACGGCGCGGGGCTGTGGCTGGCCGGCAGGTCGTGCGTCGGCTCGCCGTGGCCGGGGGCGTAGCTCTCCTGGGCGCCGGTGAACGGCTTGGCCACCGCAGTGAAGGTCTGCGTCCGGCCGTCGCCGAAGGTGAGGGTGAAGGTCACCTCGTCACCGGCCTTGACCGGCTGGGCGAGGTTCATCAGCATCAGGTGGTCGCCACCGGGCTCCAGCTTCTGCTCGCTGCGGGCCTTGATCACCACGCCGCCCGCCTTGGCCTGCATGACCATTTTCCCGTCCTGCATGGCCATCTCGTGCACCTCGACCGGCGAGATCTCGGTGGCCGCGCCGGTGAGGGTGACGTCGCTGTCGCTCTCGTTCACAAGCGTGGCGAACGCGCCCGTCATGCCCTCGTCGGCCGCCTTCACCCACGGATCGCGGACGGTGAGCACCCCGGCCTCGGCGCCCGGGGTGGCGGTTGCGGTGGCGGTGCCGGTCGGGTCGGGCGTACTGGTCGAGACGTCGTCGGACGCCCCGCAGCCAGCGACGAACGCGGCGAGAGCGGCCGCGGCGAACAGGGCGGTCGGGCGGGCGAGCCGGCCGGACGACGTGCTGGGCATGGACTTCCCCTCGAAGATCGATGTCGTCAGGTTGGTCGCCCCACCCCCGTCGAAAGTTCCCACCTCTGCCCCCACCCTCCTCCCCGCGCGATCTTGCACTTTCTGACCCCGCAAAGGCTAACTAAGCGGGCATAACGGCGACCAAAAGTGCAAGATCGACGGGGCGGGGGTGGGGGTGGGGTGGGGGACGGGGGTGAGGGGTGGGGGTGGGGGTGCGGGGGTTGGGGGGTTTGGGGTTGCAGATGCGGGGTTAGGGTGCGGGGGTGGCGGGGTTTCGGATGGGTGAGGCGGCGGATCTGCTCGGGGTGAGCGTGGACACGGTGCGTCGCTGGGTGGACGGAGGGCGGCTCGCCGCCAGGCGTGACGAGCACGGGCACCGGGTGATCGACGGCGTTGACCTGGCCTCGTTCGTCCGGGGCCAGGCCGGCGGGCCGGAGGGGCGTGCGCAGGAGTCCTCGGCGCGCAACCGGCTGCGCGGCATCGTCACCGCCGTGGTCAAGGACGCGGTGATGGCGCAGGTGGACATCCAGGCCGGCCCGTTCCGGCTGGTGTCGT
Organism: Micromonospora sp. FIMYZ51; assembly: GCF_038246755.1. Classification (NCBI taxonomy): domain Bacteria; kingdom Bacillati; phylum Actinomycetota; class Actinomycetes; order Micromonosporales; family Micromonosporaceae; genus Micromonospora; species Micromonospora sp. FIMYZ51. Next base: position 582,105 of record NZ_CP134706.1, read on the forward strand.
TGATGAGCCGGGAGGCGGTCGACCACCTCGGCCTGGAGGTCGGCTCGGTGGCGGTCGCGGTGATCAAATCGACCACCGTCGTGGTGGAGAAACCTGCGGCACCGGCGGCGAGCCGGGGAAGGACCACCTGATGAGAGGCGTACGCCTGCGTACGGTCCTGGCCACGGCCACCGCGCTCGCGGTGGTGGCAGTGAGCGGGTGCGGCGGTGACGCCAGCGACCCGCCCGCCGGTGGCGACGGGATCGGCGGCGAACTCACCGTGTTCGCGGCTGCCTCGCTTACCGAGTCGTTCACCCGGCTCGGTCAGGACTTCGAGGCGGCTCACCGGGGGGTGAAGGTGGTCCTCAACTTCGCCGGCAGCTCCGCCCTGGCCAACCAGATCAACGAGGGCGCACCGGCCGACGTCTTCGCCTCCGCCGCCCCGGCCAACATGACCGCCGTCACCGAGGCGGGCAACGGCGACGGTGACCCGGTCACCTTCGCCCGCAACCAACTCGTCATCGCCGTGCCCAGGGGCAACCCGGATCAGGTGACCGGCCTGAGCGATCTCACCAGGCCCGGCACGAAGGTCGCACTCTGCGCCGAACAGGTGCCGTGCGGTGCGGCGGCGCGCCTGGCGCTGGCCGCCGCTGACGTCTCGCTCACCCCGGTCACGCTGGAACAGGACGTCAAGGCGGCACTGGCCAAGGTACGGCTGGGCGAGGTCGACGCGGCGCTGGTCTACCGCACCGACGCCCGGGCCGCCGCCGACGAACTCGACGGGGTGGAGTTCCCCGAGTCGGCCGGGGTGACCAACGACTATCCGATCGTCGTGCTGCGGGAGTCGACAAACAAGACGACCGCCCGGGCGTTCGTCGAGTACGTCCGTGCCGACGCCGGTCGCGGCGTACTCACCACGGCCGGGTTCCAGGTGCCGTAACCGGTGTCCCGTCTCGATGGCGTGCCGTCACGACCGATCACGGTCGCGGCACCGGCTCGGCGTACCAGCCGGATCCCGGTGGCACTGCTGCTGCCCGCCGCGCTCGGGCTGCTCTTCCTCGTGCTGCCGCTGGTCGGGCTGCTCGCCCGCGCCCCGTGGAGCACGCTGCCGCAGCGGCTCACCGAACCGGCCGTGCTCACCGCGCTGCGGCTGTCCATCCAGAGCGCCACCCTCGCCACCCTGCTCTGCCTGGCTCTCGGCGTACCCCTGGCCTGGCTGCTGGCCCGCGTCGAGTTTCCCGGTCGCCGGCTGGTACGCGCCCTGGTCACCGTCCCGCTGGTGCTGCCGCCGGTGGTCGGCGGCGTGGCGCTGCTGCTGGTCTTCGGCCGACGCGGGCTGGTCGGCTCCTGGCTGGACGCGACGTTCGGCATCACGCTGCCGTTCACCACCACCGCGGTCGTGCTCGCCGAGGCGTTCGTCGCCATGCCATTCCTGATCATCGCCGTGGAGGGGGCGCTGCGTGGCGCCGACACCCGATACGAGGAGGCCGCAGCCACCCTCGGTGCCGGTCGCTGGACCACCTTCACCCACGTCACGCTGCCGCTCGTCGCGCCCGGGGTGGCCGCCGGAGCCGTACTCTGCTGGGCCCGCGCCCTCGGCGAGTTCGGCGCCACCATCACCTTCGCCGGCAACTATCCGGGCCGTACGCAGACCATGCCGGTGGCCGTCTATCTCGCCCTGGAGACCGACCTGGAGGCCGCGATCGTGCTCAGCCTGATCCTGCTCACCGTCTCCGTGGTGATTCTCGTAAGCCTGCGCGATCGCTGGGTCAGCGGATGACCCGCCGCGCCGATCCGCCGGCAGCGGCCAGCCCGCCGGTTGCGGCCAGCCCGCCGGTTGCGGCCGATCCGCCGGTTGCGGCCGATCCGCCGGCGGTGGCGGGCCGGCCTCTGCTCGACGCCCGTCTGGTGGTGGAGCGGGGCGGCTTCCGGCTGGACCTGCCGCTGACCATCGACTCGGGCGAGGTAGTCGCGTTGCTCGGGCCCAACGGTGCCGGCAAGACCACCGCCCTGCGTGCCCTCGCCGGCCTGCTCCCGCTCTCGGCCGGGCACCTCACCCTGGCCGGGCGGGAGCTGGACCATCCCGCCAGTCGGACGTGGCTTCCCACCGAGCGGCGGCCGATCGGCGTGGTATTCCAGGACTACCTGCTCTTCCCGCACCTCAACGCACTTGACAATGTGGCCTTCGGCCCGCGTCGGCAGGGTCTGGGCCGGCAGCAGGCCCGGCACCAGGCGGCCGACTGGCTGGCCCGGATGGGGCTGACCGAGCACGCCCGCCGCAAGCCCCGGCAGCTCTCCGGTGGGCAGGCCCAGCGGGTGGCGCTCGCCCGCGCCCTCGCCGTCGAGCCGGCGCTGCTGCTGCTCGACGAGCCGCTGGCCGCCCTCGACGCGCGTACCCGGCTGGACACCCGAGCCCAACTGCACCAGCACCTCGCCGCCCATCCGGGAGCCACCCTGCTGGTCACCCACGACCCGCTCGACGCCCTGGTCCTCGCCGACCGGCTGGTCATCGTGGAGGACGGTCAGGTGGTCCAGGCGGGCAACGCCGCCACCATCACCGCCCAGCCCCGCACCGACTACGTGGCCCGGCTGGTCGGGCTCAACCTCTATCGGGGCCGGGCCAGCGGGCAACGGGTCCGGCTCGCCGACGACTTCGGGCTGACCACCGGCGATCGGCACGACGGCGAGGTCTTCGTGGCCTTCCCGCCCTCGGCCGTGGCCCTGCACCCGCGCCAGCCCGACGGCAGTCCCCGCAACACCTGGCCGGCCACCATCGCCGGGGTGCAGCGGCACGGCGACAACCTGCGCATCCAGCTCACCGGTCCGATCGAGGTGGCGGCCGACGTCACCCCGGCCGCCGCCGCCCAACTGCGGCTTGTTCCCGGGCAGCGGGTCTGGGCCGCGGTGAAGGCCGCCGAGACCCGCGCCTATCCCGCCGCCTGACCCGCGCCGCACCAGTACCTGATCTCCCGTCGGGGCTTCCCGGACCTGACGTCAGCCCGGTGGGCGCAGGTGGACCCGGCGTAGCAACTGGGCGTTGAGCGCGACGACGATCGTGGAGGCGGACATCAGCACCGCGCCGACGGCCGGGCTGAGCGTCACCCCGGCCCAGGCCAGGACACCGGCGGCCAGCGGCAGCGCGACCACGTTGTAACCGGCGGCCCAGGCCAGGTTCTGGAGCATTTTCCGGTACGCGGCCCGGGACAGCCGGATCACCCCGGTCACGCCGCGTGGGTCGGAGGAGGCGAGCACCACCCCGGCGGACTCGATTGCCACGTCGGTGCCCGCCCCGATGGCGATGCCGACGTTCGCCCGAGCCAGGGCGGGAGCGTCGTTGACCCCGTCGCCCACCATCGCCACCCGCAGTCCCCGGCGTTGCAGGTCCGCCACCGCGTCGTCCTTCTCCGCCGGCAGCACCTCCGCGAAGACTTCGTCCTCGCCGGGGCGGAATCCCAGGTCGGCGGCGACCGCCTGGGCGACCGGACGGGCGTCCCCGGTGATCATGACGATCTTCCGGACGCCCTGCTCGCGCAGGTCGGCGATGGCCTGGCGGGCCTCCGGCCGCACCTCGTCCTCTAAGGCGAGCGCGCCGAGCACCCGGGCCCGGTCGTCGTCGAGCCGCAGCAGGTACAGCACCGCGGCTCCCCGGCGGGACCAGTCGTCCCGTCGGCCGGCGAGGTCTGCCGGGACGGTGACGTCGAGCTCCCGCAGCAGCGCCGGGCCGCCGACGGCGTAGCCGGTCCCGTCGACCTCGGCGCGCACGCCACGGCCGGTAAGCGACTGGAAACCCGTCGCGGTCGGCCGGCCACCCCGCGCCGCTGCGGCGGCGACGATCGCCCGGGCCAGCGGATGCTCGCTGTCCGCCTCCACCGCTGCGGCGAGTGCGAGTACGTCCGCCTCGCCGTTGCCGGCGGTGAGGTCCGCGTCGCTCGTCGTTGCGCTGCCGGCGGCGGTGTTCGCCGCGCCGCTGCCGGTCGCGGCGACGCCGGTGACGACGTGTTCGCCCCGGGTCAGCGTGCCGGTCTTGTCGAACAGCACGGTGTCCACTGTGCGCATCCGCTCCAGGGCCAGCCGGTCCTTGACCAGGATGCCGCCCTTGGCGGCCACCGCCGTGGAGAGTGCGATCACCAGCGGAATGGCCAGGCCGAGCGCGTGCGGGCAGGCGATGACCAACACCGTCACCGTGCGGACTACCGCCTCGCCCAGGGTGCCGAGCACACTCCACACGGCGAGTGTGACAAGCGCGGTGGCGGTGGCGATGTAGAACAACCAGGCCGCGAAGCGGTCGGCCAGCACCTGGGCCCGGCCACTGGACTGCTGCGCCTGCGCCACCAGCCGCTGGATGCCGGCCAGTGCGGTGTCGTCGCCCACCGCGTCGACGCGTACCCGCAGTGCCGCGTCCGTGGCCACCGTGCCGGCCACCACCCGGTCGCCGGTCGACCGGGACACCGGCCTCGACTCGCCCGTGATCATTGACTCGTCCAACTCGGCCCGGCCGTGGACGATCTGCCCGTCCGCCGGCACCCGTCCACCGGGTCGCACCAGGACCAGGTCGCCGATGTGCAACTGGGTCACCGGCACCCGCTGCGGCTGGCCGTCCGGGTCGAGTCGTTCCGCGTCGTCGGGCAGGAGCGCGGCCAGCGCCGACAGGGCACCCTGGGCCTGCCCGATCGCCTTCATCTCCTGCCAGTGCCCGAGCAGCATGATCGTGACCAGGGCGGCCAGTTCCCACCAGAAATCCAGGTCGAACGCGCCGAGCGCGGTGGCCAGTGAGGCCACGTAGGCGACGGTGATCGCCATCGCGATCAGCAGCATCATGCCCGGCGCGCGGTCGGCGATCTCGCGCGCCGCGCCCTGGAGGAAGGGCCACCCGCCGTACGCGAACACCACCGTGCCCAGCACCGGACCGACCAGTTCGATCCCGGGAAAGTCCAGCCGGTAGCCGAACCAGTCCATCACCATGTGGCTGGTGACCACGATCGGTACGGTAAGCGCGAGGCTCAGCCAGAACTTACGACGGAACGCCTGCGGGTCATGTCCGGCATGCTTGTCATGCCCCCGGTGCGCAGCCGAGCCGCCATGCCCCTCGTGCCCGCCATGCATCTCAGCACCCCCTCCGTCCCTCACCATATACCCGGTGGGGGTATCGGGTGGCGGTAGATCTCTGCTGGCTAGGCATCCGCCTTGGGGCGGTCCGCGACCGGATTCGGGGAATCAGCCGGCCATAGCGGACGGGAGCGCATCTGGCATCGACTGTCCGGACTTTTATATATGACAATCGACGGTCCGAGTGTCGCGATCGTGCACTCAAGTCTCGTCCGATCCGCCAATCACCTTCCGGAAGCCGGATCATGATCCTGCGCTCGGCATCCCCCTCATGGTAGGAATGCGCTTCGACGTGGGGGCGGTTTACCCACACTCCACCATGTACCCGACACGCCCGTCGGGTCCTGCCGCGATCAACGTCGATGACGCAAGGGGGCGGAGCAGGCCGGTGAAACGTGCGGTAGCGGCGGGTGCGGTGCGCAAACATGGCGAAGCGCGTCAGGGTTGGCTGGCCCGGGGCAGCATTGTCCGTCTGCTGCGATTGCTGGTCACGGTGCCACTGATCGCCGTCGTCGGATTCGCCGGCCTGGCCTTGCAGGGCACGGTCCGGCAGGTGCTGAACGCGGGCACCGTACACGACATGGTCACGCTCTCCACCCAGGCCGGCGCGCTGGCCCGGGCTCTTCAGGCCGAGCGGGTGACCGCTGCGGTCGAGCTGACCACGCAGAGCCAGACCGCCAGCGCCACCTTCGACGAGCAGGTGGCACGCACGGACGCCGAGATCGCCGAGTTCGAGCGGCGGCGGGCGGAGGTGGAGACCTCGGTCCCCGCCCTACAGCGGATCGACGCCGGGCTGACCGCGCTGAGCACGGTACGGGAACAGGTGCGCTCCAGCCCCCGTGCCACGCTCTCCGCGATCGCCTTCAGCTACCGCATCCTCATCGCCGACCTGCTCACCTTCCGGGCGTCCGTGGCCACCGACACCTCGAACCGGATCGCCGACGACGTCCGGGCCGCGGTGGCGGTGTCGGAGGCGGGCGAGGCGATCGGGCAGCTCCAGGTCATCGTGCTGCGCAGCCTGGCCGGCGGTGAGGTGACCCCGGCCGGGCAGCAGGAGAGTGTCGGCGCCCAGGCCCGGTTCGCCGAGGCCAGCAACGCGTTCCTGGCCCTCGCCGAGCCGGGTTGGGTGGCGGGCTGGGAGCAGATCGGTACCGACCAGCAGGTGGTCGCCGCGCAGCGGCTCCAGGACCAGGTGGGTCGGACGCTGCCCGGCGAACGGCTTGTGGTCGATGCGAACGCCTGGGTCGAGGCCACCGACGGCTGGATCGGCCGGATGTTCCAGATCCAGGGCGAGGTGGACGCCGCAGTCGCCGACCGGGTGGCGGCCGAGCGGGCCCAGCTGCTCCGCAACGCGGTGCTGCAAAGCGTCGGCATCCTCGTCGTACTGGCGATCACCGCCGTACTCACCGGTGTGGTGGCCCGGCGGATCACCCGCCGGCTGCGATCCCTGCGCAACACGGTGACCAAGGTGGCGTACGACCGACTGCCCGCCGTGGTCCGTGATCTCAACGCGGCTCCGCCCGGCAGCGTGCGGCCGGACGAGGTGGCCGACCGCTCCGTGGCCGAGTTCCGGATCACCGGCGCCGACGAGATCGCCGAGGTGGCGACCGCGACCCGGGCGCTGCACCGGGAGGCGGTCCGGATCGCCGGTGAGCAGGCGGTGATGCGGGCCAACATCGCCGAGATCTTCGTCCACCTGTCCCGGCGCGAGCAGCGCCTGGTCGACGCGATGCTCGCCCAGGTCGACCTGGTCGAGCGCGACGAGGCCGACCCGGAGCGGCTCCAGCAGCTGTACCAGCTGGACCACCTCGCCACCCGGATGGCCCGGATCAACCAGAGCCTGCTGGTGCTCGGCGGTTCCGGCATCTCCCGGGTACGCCAGGAGCCGGTGCCGCTGGACCACGTGACCCAGGCGGCGCTGTCCCAGATCGAGCACTACACCCGGGTCCGGATGGGCACTGTGGACCGGGAGCTGTGCATCGCCGGTCCCGCTGTGGACGAGATCGTGCACCTGCTCGCCGAGCTGTTGGACAACGCGACCGGATACTCTCCGCCGGAGACCGAGGTGCTGGTCACCGGGCACGCGCTCTCCGACCGGGCCATCGTGCAGGTGGTGGACCAGGGCGTCGGGCTCTCCGCCCAGCGGTACCAACAGCTCAACGCCGGGCTGGCCAACCCGGCCTCGATCGAGGTGGCGGGCGTACGCGCGATGGGTCTCACCGTGGTCGCCCGGCTCGCCAGCCGGCACGGTGTCTCGGTCGAGCTGCGTCCCGGACCGACCGGCGGCACGGTGGCCGAGATCGTCATGCCGGCGTCGATCGTCGTGCGCCGACCGGTCCAGCAGCCGGAGCTGGTGAGTGCCGCGCCGGCACCGGCGCCCATTGCTGGCGCCCGTCCCGCCAGCTCCGCACTCGCCGCCGGACGGATGGCGGCACCAGCGGGCACCACTGCGGCCCGCTCCGCGCCGGCCGCTCCCGCACGCCCGGCACCGGCACCGCTGTTCCAGCCGGCAACCGTGACCAGTACGGCAGCGTCGGATCGCCGCACGGTGAACGGGTGGTTCAAGACCACGATGGATGGCGACTCGGTGGCGGTCACCTGGCCGACCGATCCCGGTGAGCGGTGGGCGGCCGCCACGATGGCCCTGCCCATTCAGACCGGACCGTTCCCGCCCCAGGCCGGGCCCTCGGCACCGCAGGCCGGACCCTCGTCGCCCCAGGTGGAGCTGGCCTACCCGCAGGCCGGACCGCCGTCCCCGCAGGCGGAGCTGCCGCCCCCGCAGGCCGGATCGCCGCCGCCGCAGGCCGGATCGTCGCCGCCGCAGGCCGGGTCGTCGCTGCCCACCCAGGGCGGACTGCCGCGTCGGGTACCGCAGTCGCACCTGATCCCGGACGCCCGGCAGCCGGATGCCAACGTCCCGCGCAAGCTCGATCCGGCCGCTGTCGCGGCGGCCATGTCGGCATACGCCAAGGGCGTTGCCGGCCGGCGAGCCCCCGCCGCCTCCTGACGATCACCCACCTCACCTCACCTCACCCCACCTCACCCCACCCCTGACTCCCCCTCACCCTGGAGCAACGCCGTGACAAGCCCGAACGACCTGAGCTGGCTGCTGCAGAACTTCGTCGCCCGTACTCCCGAGGTCAGCCACGCCCTCGCCATCTCAACCGACGGACTGGTCCTGGCGCACAACCACAGCCTGCCCCGGGACCGGGCGGACCAGCTCGCTGCCACCGGTAGCGGCCTGATCGCGCTGCTGATCGGAGCCGCCCGGTTCTTCCAAGCCGGCTCGGTGATCTCAAACGTGACCCAGATGGAGGGGGGATTCATGTTCTGCATGGCGTTCAGCGACGGCGCATCGCTGCTCGTGCTGGCCTCACCCGCCTGCGACGTGGGTCAGGTCTCGTACGAGATGACCGACCTGGCGAACCGGATGGGTGAGGCGCTCACCCCGGCGGTGCGCTCCCACCTGCTGGGGATGCTGTGACCGCCGCCCGCCCGGCCCGACGTGCCGGCTCCGTCGCGCGGCGGCTGGTCGCCGCCTCCCTTGCCGGGGTGCTGGCGTTCGGTGTCGCCGGCTGCGACGGCGATTCGGCGGCGGAGCTTCAGACGATCCGGATCGGGATGCTCACCGTGCTGGAGGGCTCCCTCCAAGCGCCCGGCTCCGAGCTGCGCGACGGATTCCAGCTCTACCTGGACATGCACGGCGGCCGGCTCGGCGGACACCCGGCCGAGATGGTCGTCGGCGACGAGGGATACGACCCCAAGGTGGCCGTCGAGTCCGCCACGAAGCTGCTGGAACAGGAGAAGGTGTCGGCGATCACCGGCATCATCAACGGCGGCAGCGTCGCCGCGATCCAGCCGCTCATCAACGAGCACAAGGTGCCGTTCATCGGCGGGCTGGGGCGACCGGCGCTTACCGACGTCACGTACGTCTGGCACACCAACCTGATCTCCGTCGAGCCGGGCGTGGCCATGGCACCCTTCGTGAAGCAGCAGGTCAAGCGGGGCAAGGTGTACGCCATCGGACCGGATTTCCAGAGCGGTCGGGACGAACTGCGCGGGTTCGTGGAGACCTTCACCGAGTTGGGTGGCCGGCTGGCCAACCCGACCGGTGACGCCGTCTTCAGCCCGTTCCCGGTCACCGAGGACTTCGGCCCGTACCTGAAGGAGATCGCCGAGTCCGGTGCGGACGCGATCTACTGCTTCTTCGACGCCCAGAACGCCATCACCTTCGTCAAGCAGTACGCCGCGTCGGAGGTGTCCCACCTGCCGCTCTATGCGGCGGGCTTCGTGACCGAACCGGCGAGCCTGCCCGAGCAGGGCGACGCGGCGGAGGGCATCTACAACGGCCTGAACTACTCGCCCGACCTCGACAACGCGGCGAACCGGGAGTTCGTGGCCGCCTGGAACGCGGCGTACCCGGGCCGGGTGCCCACCTCGGTGGTGATGGCGTCGTACGACGCGGCGGCCGTGCTGGACCGGGCGATCGCCGCCGCCGGCACCAACCCGAGCCCGGAGGCGATCAACACCGCGATCGGCGGGCTCGGGCAGCTCAACAGCCCACGCGGGCCGTGGCAGTTCGCGAAGTCGACGCACGCGCCGATCCAGAAGTGGTATCTGCGTCAGGTCCGCCGGGACGGCCGGGCCCTGACCAACGTCGTCGTCTCGGAACTGGCCACGCTCGGCGGCTGACCGTCGCAGTGCCGCCGGTGGTGGCCGGTCAGCGTTGCACCCGTGCTCCGGCGCCACGCATCAGGGCCTCGACCTCCCTGCGGTCGGCCATCGAGGTGTCGCCGGGGGTGGTCATGGCCAGCGCGCCGTGGGCGGCACCGTACTCGACGGCGACGGCCAGGTCGCCCTTTTCCAGCAGGCCGTAGACCAGGCCGGAGGCGAAGCTGTCCCCACCGCCCACCCGGTCCATGATCTCCAGGCCGGGGCGGTGGGTCGCCTCGACGAACTCGCCGCCGCCCCAGGCGATGGCACCCCAGTCGTTGACGGTGGCGGTGCGTACCGTGCGCAGCGTGGTGGCCACCACCCGGAAGTTCTGGAACTCCCGGGTGACCTCCTCGATCATGCGCCGGAAGTTCGTCACCTCCAGTTCGGCGAGGCTGGCGTCGGTGTCCGGCACCTCGAAGCCGAGGCAGGCGGTGAAGTCCTCCTCGTTGCCGATCATGACATCGACGTACCGGGCTAGGCGCCGGTTGACCTCCTGGGCGCGAGCCTGCCCACCGACCGCCTTCCAGAGGCTGGGCCGGTAGTTGAGGTCGTACGAGATGACCGTGCCGTGCCGGCGGGCCGCGATCATGGCGGCCTCGATGGTCTCCGGCGTGGTCTCCGAGAGCGCGGCGTAGATGCCGCCGGTGTGCAGCCAGCGCACCCCGAGGTCGCCGAAGAGGTGATCCCAGTCGACGTCACCGGCGCGGAGCTGGCTGGCGGCGGTGTGGCCCCGGTCCGAGGTGCCGACGGCGCCGCGTACGCCGAATCCGCGCTCGGTGAAGTTCAGGCCGTTGCGGACGCTGCGCCCGATGCCGTCGTAGGGCAGCCAGCTGATGAAGGAAGTGTCCACCCCACCCTGGAGGATCAGGTCCTCCAGCAGCCGCCCTACCTCGTTGTCGGCGAACGCGGTGACGATGGCGGTACGCAGCCCGAAGCAGCGGCGCAGGCCGCGGGCGACGTTGTATTCCCCGCCGCCTTCCCAGGCGCGGAAGTTACGGGCGGTGCGTACCCGCCCTTCGCCCGGGTCGAGCCGGAGCATCACCTCACCGAGCGAGACGAGGTCGTACCGGCACTGGTCGGCGGGGCGCAGGTCGAGAAGTGGCATCGCGGATCAGCTCTCCCGGGCGGCGGTCACGGCGGCGGCGGTCAGTCTGGTCACGTCGTCCCACCGGCCCTCGGTGAGCAGGTCAGGAGCGACCATCCACGTCCCGCCGACGGCGAGGACGGCGGGCAGGGCCAGGTAGTCGCGCAGGTTGCCGGTGTTGACGCCACCGGTGGGGATGAACCGGACGGACCGGAAGGGCGCGGCCAACGCCTTGATCATCGTGGCTCCGCCGAGTTGCTCGGCAGGGAAGAACTTGACGGTGTCGAGGCCCGCGTCGACGGCCATCTGGATCTCCGTGGCGGTGGCGGCACCCGGAAAGACGGGGATGCCCACCTGCTGGCAGTGGGCCACCACGAGCGGGCTGAAGCCGGGGCAGACGATGAACCGGGCACCGGCCGCGACGGCCTCGTCCACCTGGCCCGGGGTCAGCACGGTGCCGGCCCCGACGAGCAGGTCGGGGTCTTCGGACATGGCGCGGATGGCGTCGGCGGCGGCGTCGGTGCGGAAGGTCACCTCGACGCTGCGCAGGCCACCTGCGGTCAGCGCGGCGGCGAGGGGAGCGGCGGCGCGGGCGTCGTCGAGCACGACGACCGGAAGGATCCGCCCCGCGGGCAGGGTCTCCGAGACGCCAGCGGGCTGTTCAGAAGGATGAACGGCAGTCACATATGTGACCCTACTGCTGATTCCGGCGATGTCAATCCCGCTACAGTGACGCCATGACATCCGCCGAGGGGTTCCAGCCGGTCAAGTCGGCCGGGCGCACGCTGGAGGTGCTGGAGATGCTCGCCGCCTCCGGTGGCCGGCGTTCCCTCGGCGACCTGGCCCGCACCCTTGGCATCCCGAAGAGCAGCCTGCACGGCATCCTGCGCACGATGATCCAGCGCGGCTGGGTGGAGGCCGACGACACCGGCACCCGGTTCGGGCTGGGGGTACGGGCCCTTCAGGTCGGCGCCGCGTACCTGGACACCGACGACGCGGTCGGGCTGCTGACCGGCGTACTCGACGACCTGTCCCGGCAGTTCGGCGAGACCGTTCACCTCGGCCGGCTGGACGGGGCGCACGTGGTCTACACCGCCAAGCGGGAGTCCAGGCATCCGCTCCGGCTGTACAGCGCCATCGGCCGACGCCTGCCGGCACACGCCACCGCGCTGGGCAAGGCCCTGCTCGCCGAACGCGCCGACGAGGTGGTCGACGAGTTGGTGGGGGCGCTGCCCACGGCACTGACCCGGCACACCATCACCGACCTCGCGGCCCTGCACGCCGATCTCGCGGCCAGCCGCGAACGGGGGTACGCCGTCGACCACGAGGAGAACACCGAGGGCATCGTGTGTTTCGCGGTGGCGGTACCACTGCACGCACCGGCGGTGGACGCGATAAGTCTCTCGATACCGGTCGCCCGACTCGACGGGCAACTCGAAGAGCGGGTGGTGCAATCGCTGCGCCGCTCGGTCGACCAGGTACGCGCCGCACGCGGGCTGCTCACGCCGACCTGACGGGCCGGGACCCGAGCCAGGCCCCGACCCGTACGACGACCGATGGCCTCAGTAGGAGAGGACCGCGGTGGCGTGGGCGTCGAGGGTGATCGTCTCGCCGGGGCCGAGTGACAGGCCGATGAAGCGCATCTGCGGGTCCAGTGGCGCCTGCCGTGTCAACGGTCGGTTTCGATGCGTGGTTGAGCCCCGGCGACGAACGTGTCGAGCGCCGCCCCGTGCAGCACCCCGCCGGGCAGCGGATCGCGTCGGGCCCGCGCAGCCAGCCGCGCCACCGGCAGCCGATCCGGGCATAGCGCGGCGGCGAGCACCACATTGCCGTACCGCCGGCCGCGCAGCATCCGCCGGTCGGCGACGACACACACGTCGGCGAAGACCGCCCGCAGGGTGGCCACCTGCACCCGGGTGACCACCAGGGGCGGCAGGTCGGTGACGTTGACCAGGTAGATGCCGTCGGGCCGGAGCACCCGGGCGACCTCGGCGGCAAACGACACGGTGGCCACGTGCGGCGGCATCCGAGCCGCCCGGTAGATGTCGGCGAGCACCAGGTCGTACGTGTCGGCGGGGGCGTCGGCAACGGCCTCCCGTGCGTCGGTGACCTGCACCTCGACCCCGGCCGGCAGGGCCGGCAGTTCGCGCGCCACAAGTGCCACCACGGCCGGATCCCGCTCGACGACAAGCTGCGTCGAGCCGGGCCGGGTCGCGGCGACGTAGCGCGGTAGCGTCAGCGCGCCGCCGCCGAGATGCAGCACGTCCAGCGGGTCGCCGGTCGGTGCGGCGAGGTCGACCACGGCGGCCATCCGGCGGACGTACTCGAAGTGCAGGTACCTGGGGTCGGCAAGGTCCACGTAGGACTGCTCTACGCCGCCGGCCAGGAGCGTACGCCCGGTGGGCCGGCTCGGGTCGACGGCCAGTTCGAGCCGGTCGGATGCCTCCATGACCAGGCAGGCTAACCAGGCGCTGACCCGCCCGGCCCGGATCCTGAGGCAACCGGGCCAGGCGGTTCGGCATCAGCAGCGCCCGGGCTGGTTCTCAGGTGAGCACCTCGCGGACCCGATCGCGCTCCGCCTGGAACAGCTTCCAGAGCTGCTCCTGGTCCGCGTCCGGCAGATTCTCGACCTGACCGTAGTCGAACGGCGGTTCGGGGTCGTACTCCAGGAATGCCTGCCCCCGGCCGGCGGCCCGTTCACCCCACAGGCGCGCGGCCACCACCAGCGCGGCGTCCATTCCGGCGCTGACACCGGCGCTGGTGATGATCCGCCCGTCGACCACCCAGCGCCGCCGCTTGAAGCGCGCTCCGGACAGGGGCAACTCGTCGGCGAACGCCCAGTAGGTGGTGGCCGAGCGACCCCGCAGGATGCCGGCGGCGGCCATCAGCAGTACGCCGGTGCAGATGCCGAACGTGATGCGGGTGTGTCGATGTGCCGTCCGGATGTAGTCCAGGATCGGTCGATCCTGCATCAGGACGCTCGGCAGCCCCGGTCCCGGCACGACGAGCACGTCGGGCCGGGGGAGCGTGGCGTAGGTGGCGGTCGGTACCCACTGCATTCCTTCGCCACCGGGTATCGGCGTGAGGTCCGGGCCGACGAAGTGCAGCCGGGCCGGCGGGCCGCCCGCCCGTTGGGTGGCACCGAGGACACCTAACGGGCCGACCAGGTCGAGTGGCACGAGCCCGTTGAAGACCAGGAACGCGATGTCGAGCGGCTGTTCACCACCCGCCGGTGCCGGGCGGTGGGCCGAGGCGGGGCTGGCGCTGCCCACGGCGAATCCGGACGCGGCGAGCGCCGCCCCGATGGTCAGCAGCTGCCGTCGGTTCGGGTTGTTGTCAGGCATGGAACGTCCCTTTCTGGAACTGGTCGCGATAGGTGGTCGGGGCCATCCCGATGACCCGATGAAACGCCTGCCGCATGGTTTCGACGCTGTGGAAGCCGCACCGCTTGGCCACCACCTCGACGGGGTCGTCGCCGGCTTCGAGGAGCTGCTGGGCGGCCTCGACGCGGATCCGTTGGACGTACTGGCCGGGCGTGGTGCCGAGCACGTCGCTGAACAAGCGGGACAGGTGACGTGGACTCACCGCCGCGCGGGCGGCCATCGCCGCCAGCGAATGATCCGCGTGCGGTTGCTCGGCGACCGTGTCGAGGACCATCCGCAGTGCCGCCTGACGGGTCGACCGGGCCCGCCCGCGTACCGACAGCTGCGACTGGCCGGCCGGCCGTTGCAGGAAGACCACCAGCCACTTGGCGACCTGCCGGGCGAGCGCGCCGTCATGGTCGCGCTCCACCAGGGCCAGGGCGAGGTCGATGCCAGCGGTGACTCCGGCGGCGGTGTAGAGGTCGCCGTCGCGCACGTACATCCCGTCGGACTCGACGGTGATCTGCGGGTACCGCCTGGCCAGCTCCCGGCAGAAGGCCCAGTGGGTGGTCGCCCGCCGACCGTCGAGCAAACCGGCCTCGGCCAGCACGAACGCGCCGATGCACACCGATGCCAGCACCGTGCACCGCTCGCGTATCCGGCGTACGGCCTGGGCGAGCGGCACCAACGCGGTGCCTGTCGGTGCCGGGTCGCACCCGGCGACCAGCAACAGGTGCACCGGGCCGGTCACCGCGTCCAGGGCGGTGTCGACGCCGAGTTGCACCCCCTCCCGGGTGTGCACCGGACGGCCGTCGGGTGACGCCAGTCGGACCCGGTAGGAGCCGCCGCACTTTGCCGCGAGCGCGAAGACCTGCAACGGCCCGGCGACGTCCAGCAGCACCGCGCCATCGGCGGCGGCAATGACCACCTCCCGAGGGCCGTCACAAGGAGCCTCAGCACTCATGCAGCGATTATTTTTTGGCGCCTCGGCCACGGCAACGACGGCCAGCCCACAGAACCGGCCATGGTCGGCGGGAACCTCGGTCGATCGCCGGACGACTGGTGGCCCGGCGACGACGGTGGCCGGTCAGCGGCCGTCGAGTGCCGACTGCAACCGTTGGATGAGTGTCTTGCGGCCCTTACCGGCGCGTTCGGCGCGTAGCGCCGCTCTCAGCTGACCGGTGTCGAGGTCGCGGACGTGTCGGGTGGCCTCGGCGACCGGCAGCTCCGTGAGCGGCACGGCTGCGGCGTTGCGGCGTGCGCGTCGGGCCGGCTCGGTGTTTGCGACGTACTGCTTGCCGGACTTCGACTCCTTGCGCTTCTTGGCGTCGGTCGCGCGTTGTTGCTCGGGGGAAAGCTGGTGCCAGGCTTGCTCGGGGAGGTACCGATCGGTTTCGCCGTCGTGCCGAGCCCGGGTGGTGCCCTGCCTGTTCTGCCATTTCTGCCCACCCCAGCGTTGCAGGGATTTCTGGCGCTCGTCCTTTGGGCCCTGATAGCCGCCGCCGCGCTTCTGGTATTCCTTCGTGAGCAGCTGTGACTTGCGCGCCGACCACTGTCCCGGCCGCCCGCCCCGGTCGGAGGCCATGATTTCTGCCTTGAGCTTTTCCCGCAGCTCGGGATTTGTGTACTGCGCCATGCGCGCTGCGTACCCGCGGTGGCGCGACCTACGCACCGGCGTCGCACCACGGTTACGCCGCCTGCGGTACCACGTGCGTGCCGCCGCGCCGCTAGGCTACGGCCTCGACGCCGCACAGCTCGTCGGGGGAGGCGGACATGGCGCAGGTTCGACGTGAAGAGCCAGTGGAGGATCGGTTCTCCAGGCTGGACACGACAGTGCCGCACTCGGCGCGGGTATGGAACTACTGGCTCGGCGGTAAGGACAACTTCGCCCCGGACCGGGCAGCGGGTGACCAGGTACGAGCGGTCTTCCCGGAAATCGTCGAGGCGGCACGATACTCGCGGGCGTTCCTCGGTCGAGCGGTGACGTATCTGGCCGCAGAGGTGGGAATCCGCCAGTTTCTCGACGTCGGCACCGGCCTGCCCACGGCGGACAACACCCACGAGGTCGCCCAGCGGATCGTGCCGCAGGCACGGGTCGTCTACGTGGACAACGATCCGATGGTTCTCGCGCATGCCCGGGTGCTGCTCACCAGCAGCGAGCAGGGCGCCACCCAGTACATCGACGCCGACCTGCGCGACTCGGAGAAGATCATCCAGGGTGCTCGCGAGACGCTTGACTTCCGCGAGCCGATCGGGTTGATGTTGTTGGGCGTGATGGGCCATGTCGAGCACCCGGCCGAGGCACGAGACCTGGTCGAGGCCCTGGTCTCGGCGCTGCCATCCGGCAGCTACCTGGCGATGTCCGACGGTACGGCGACAAGCGAGCGGGCGATCGAGTCGCATCGGCAGTACAACCAGAGCGGTGCCCTGCCGTACCACCTGCGTGAGGTCGCCGACTTCACCGCGTTCTTCGCCGGCCTCGACCTGGTCGAGCCGGGTGTCGTACCACTGGGCCAATGGCGTCCGGAGCACCGGCCGACGGCCAGCGTGGACGGCTACTGCGGGATCGCTCGCAAGCCCTGACCTGCGGACCGGCCGGCGGCGTTTGCATAAGTCGGCGACCTGAGGCTTTCCTATTCGGGGCGATCTGCTGGTCGCACTGGGAATGCCGATGTGCTCGTTTATTGGGCGTCGGCGAAAGCTTGCCATGGCGAAGGCGAGCCGGCGATATGGCCGCCTCGGTTAATTGGGCACAGACCTTCCTGAGCCTACTGAGATCGGGGTGGGCGCGGCCATCGCCCGACTGTCCAGGATTCGCGCGTCGAAGGGTCATCACGATGGGCCCGACGCCTGTCCGGCGGCATCCCCAGCCGTCGCGACCTGGTCAATGTTCCTTAGCTTGCGACCGAGGGTGATTTACCGAGTTTCAGGGATATCGTTCCGTCCTTTGCTGACCGGTCCCTTTCTGCGGGTTGTGCTGGGAGGTGAAAACTAGACCTTGCTACTTGGCCTGCCCAAAATGGGAGCTGGTCGTGACGGGCCCTTTGACACTCGACGATGCTTAGGTATAGTGCGATCAATCCCCCTCAGTTGTGCCGGAAAGCGGCTGATCTGTTCATGACCCCTGGGCTGGAAAATGCGTCAACGGGCCTGCGCTTTGTCGGGCGGCGAGCACAGTTGGCGCGAATCGGTAGAGCCCGGGCGGCCGTGCTGAGCCACGGCAGGCAGATGGTCTGCGAGGTGGTCGGGGAGCCGGGCATCGGCAAGACCCGGTTCGTCCGGGAAGCCCTGGCACAGGGCCTTTCCACCGTCCCCTGGGCCGTCGGGACCTGTACGCCGGACGAGCGAGGAGTCCCCTTCCACGTCTTCCGGCACGCCTTCGCCGGGGGGCGGCCACCCCGATGCGAACTTGCCGAGCGATCCGGCGGGACGGCCGCCGAGATCTGGGCGGAGTCCGCCAGCGCCCCACCGCCGACGGGCCGGGCGTCGGACGCCCGACGGTTCCGCACCTACCAACTGGCCCGCCGGCTTATCGGTCTGGCCGCCCGGGACGGCCTGGTGCTGGTCCTCGACGATCTGCACTGGGCGGATTCCTCCTCCACCGGATTGATCGCCCACCTGTTGCGGTATCCGGTGCCGGCTCCGCTGCTGCTCGTACTCGTCTACCGTCCCCGGCAGACCGCGACGCCGATGCCGTTCGGTCCACCGGATCCCGACGAAGGTGCCGCTGCGCAGCCGAGGGCGCATGATCGGATCGAACTCCGTCCGCTGAGCCTCGACGAGGCCGCGCTACTGGGCCCCTGCGCCACCGAGGCAGAACTGCGCGCCCGGTACGACCTGACCGGCGGCAATCCCGGCTACCTGGCGGCACTGCCAGACAGCCCGCTGCTGTGCGGTGGCGCGGCGATCCGCGAACCACAGGCCGCCCGGCTCTCCGACGCGGTGGTGGCCGTGCTCCGACGCGAGTGGACAGACCTGCCACCCGTTGACGTTGCCTGCCTGCGAGCCGGTGCGATCGTCGACGCGCCCTTCACCGCCGACCTGCTCGCCGAGATCGCACAGGTGCCGACGACATCGGCGGTCGAGGCCGGCTGGCGGTTGGCCCGGCGTGACCTGTTCCGTCGGGTCCCGGGCACGGGACGGTTCACCTTCCGGCACCCGGTGCTGCGGATGGCGGTCACCCAGGACACCGACCCGGCGTGGCGGATGACGGCCTATCCGAGGGCGCTCACCGCGCTGGTCGAGCAGGGCGCTCCACCCGCGGTCCGGGCCCGCCACGCGGAACGCCTGCTCGCCCTGCCGGACGGCCGCTGGGTCGAACGCGGCGTCGACGTGCTCTGCCGGGCCGCGCAGGAAGCCCGCCGGGAAACACCGGAACTGGCCATCCGCTGGTTGCGGCTGGCGTTGCGGGCGCTCCGGTCCACCACCGGGCCGACGCAGCGTCGTCTGGACGTGTCGTTCGCACTGGCCCAGATCACCGGGGAAACGGGTGACCTGGCCGAGAGCAGAGCCCTGCTCCAGGACATCGTGCCGCTGCTCACCGCCGATCCGGACGGGCGGCGTGCCCGGGCGGTGGCTCTCTGGGCGCGGGTGGAACGCCTGCTCGGCAACTACGCGGAGGCGGCGGCGATCAGTCGGCGCGAGCTGGCCGCCGTCCCGGCCGGTCCCGGCGGCTACCAACTGGCCACCGAGATCGGCGCCGCCGGCATCCTCGCCGGCCGTCCCATGGTCGGCCTGCCGGACGTGCTCAGCACCGACCTCGGCGGCTCCGGCGTGGACCGCGCCGGCCTCCTTGCCGTCCGCAGCCTGGCCGCCGTGACCGACGGCGCGCTCGACGACGCCCGGCACCTGCTCGCTGCCGGCGTCCGGATCGTCGACTCGCTGCCGGACCGGGACGTGCGAGACCACCCCGACTGCCTGACCGCGCTCGGCTTGACCGAGCTGTATCTGGAGCGGCAGACCGACGCGGTTCGGCACCTCGACCGGGGACTCGCCCTCGTCCGGGCCGCGCACCGCGACGACGGGCTGTGTCAGCTGCTGCTCAGCCGCAGTCAGGTGGCCTACCACCACGGTCAGCTGACCACAGCCATCGACCTGGCCACCGAGGCGGGCATCGTCGCCCGGCGCATCGGCAGTCCCGATCTGCTGAGCTTCGCCCTGGCGTTCGAGGCGGAGGCGACGGCCTGGCGCGGTCGCCCCCGGGACGACGCCCGGGCGGTGGCGCTGGCCCGCAGCGCCGTCGAGATCGCCACCGACCTCGCCACCTGGTGCGGTCGTACCGCCGCGACCGCACTTGCCACCACCGCGCTGCTGGCCGGTGATCCACAGACCTGTGCCGAACTGCTGCGCTCAGCCGGCGGCGACAGCCGGCTGAGCCGCCTCCAGAGCACCCTCCGGCCAATGTGGTACGGGCTGCTCTGCGCCGCCGCGCTCGCCTCGGGCGAGGTGGCCGACGCGGAACGGCAGGCGCGGCTGGCCATGGCCGACGCGGACCAGATCGGCCTTCCCGGGCAGCGGGGCTGCGCCGAGTCGGCGTACGGCGAAGTGCTGCTCGCCCGCGGTGAGGTCGCGGCGGCGTTGGTCCACCTGGAGACCGCGGCCGACCTGTTCCGCACCGGCGGAATGGTGTTGCGGCGCAGCCTGGCGCTGGCCGCCCTGGCGAGGGCGGCCGAAGCCGCGGACCGGAGCGGCCCGGCGGAGCGGGCCCGCCGGCGGGCGCTGGAGCTGGCCGAATGGTGCGGGACGGAACGGGTCGCGCTGCGGCTGGCCCGTCCGGTCGGCCCGCGCGAGGCCGCCGCCCTGACCGACCGGGAGTGGCACATCGCGCGGCTCGCGGCGACCGGGGACACCAGCCGGCTGATCGGGCGGCAGCTGAACATCAGCCCCCGCACCGTGGAGGCCCACCTGACCCGGATCTACCGCAAAGCCGGCGTCGCCTCCCGATCGGCTCTGGTCGCCTGGGTTTCCCGGCTCGATGACACCGATCGATGAAAACGACCCGGGCCGGTTGACGTCGTTAGGTGCAACGCCGCCGGGCCGGGCAGCACGAGGCCGCACCGTCACCGGCGCGGTCCGACCGGCGCTCACATACTCGAATCCACCGGGTGCGAGGCCCGTGCGCGGTGGTGGATGGAGGACGAGATGCTGGGCAGAAGAGCTGTCAGGAGCCCGCGCGCCGTCGCCGGTCCGGTACCGGCGACGCCGTTCGCCGCCGTGGTGGCGTTGCTCCTCCTGGCCGGCTGCGGTGGCGAGCCGGTGGACGCGGCTGCCCCGGCGCCGGTCGAGTCCGCCGCCTTCGGGCCGGACCGTGCCGCGCTGGTGCTCACCGCCTTCGACCAGGCCGACTCGGCAGCCTCCGTCGCCGGTGACGTCGAGGCGCTGCGTACCCAGGAGATCCCACCCGCGCTCGACCTCAGCATCGCCGCGGTCCGCCGGGCCGCCTACCACAAGCGTCCACAACCGTCGTTCCAGCACATCAACCCGGTCTTCGCGGTGCCGGCCGGCGAAGCGACCTGCTTCCTCGCCACGGCCACCCTGCGGCTGGCCGGGTCGGAGCTGGCCCCCACCGACGTCAGTCAGTTCGTGCTCGACACCGACGGCCAGTGGAAGCTCAGCCACAACGTCCAGATCATCCAGCCGGCCCTGGTGACGGCCCGGAGCATCGGCAGCCAACCCACCACGTCCGGCGGTGCCGCCCTGGACGAGACCAGCCGCAAAGCCGTCGCCGCCGAGGTGTTCGCCCGCAGCATCGGCTCGACGACCGGCAACCGCTCCGTGGTCGAGTCGAGCCCGCTGCTCGACGGCCAGTTCGCCGGCGGTTGGGAGGTCTACGGGCAACAACTCGCCGAAGTCGGCGCGCAGGTGCAGCGGACGCTGGACCGGGCCGAGTGGTCGGACTGCGCGGTCACGCTGCCGACCGGCACGCTTACCTTCCTGACGATTCACGCCACCGACACGCTGCGGCCGGCACCCGGCGGCCCGGCGACGGTCCGGATGGTGCCGCAGAGACCGGACCTGATCGCCACCGGCCATCGCACGGCCGTGCGCGGCAAGACCATCCGGGTCACCCGGGTGGAGACGTTCCTGTTGCTGGTACCGGCGCAGACCGTCGGCACCAGCGTGTTGGGGCTCAACGACACCGCGCTTACCGTCACCGCAAGCTGACCCAAGCCCGCTTACGGCCCGCGAGGCCACCGACGGCCGGTGGGGTCGCTTACGGCCCGCGAGGCCGTCGACGGCCGGTGGGGCCGCTGACGGCAGAAACCGATGGCATCTCTCGGGATCGGACCCGCTGGACCGCGACGATGGTGGCAGCCCTGATCAGGGCAGGGCCGGCGGTGCCGCGCTCCGGCCACCAGGATCGGAGAAACCATGTGGCGTCCGCGCTTCCGATCGGACTACCTGCCGGTGCGGCTGCCCGACGGTCCGCTCGTCGTGCTGGGCGAGACCCGCAGCCTGCTCGTGGACGACCCGGTCGCCGCCGAGTTGGCCGACCACCTCGACGGTGCCGCGCCGCTGGCCGACGTGGTGGCCCGGCTGGCCGTCCGGCATCCGGTCACCGCCGTCGCCGCCGCGCTCGCCCGACTGCGCGACCACGGTCTGCTGGTGTCCGGTCCGGCGCACACCTCGCCGGCCGAGGCGGCCGGCTGGGACGCCCGGGGGGTGCCGCCCGACGTCGGGCAGCGGTGGATGGCCGGTGGTGAGGTGACAATCGTGGACCTCGGGGCGCCTCGGGTGGCCGAGACCGCCGACGCGCTGCGCGCCCTCGGGATCGCCGCGACGGTGGTCGGCCCGGACGCGCCCGACCCCGGCCCGGACGACGCCCAGGTGCTGGTGCTGCCGGGGTCGATGCTGGATCCCCGGCTGGCCCAGATCAACGACCGGCACCTGGCCGCCGGCCGCGCATGGACACTCGCCCGGCCGCACGGCAACGTCGTCTTCCTCGGGCCGCACCTGGTGCCCGGCCGCACCGGCTGCTGGGCCTGCCTGCGGCAACGCTGGCAAGAGAACGAGCAGGTGAACGCCTATCTCGGCGGACAGGGCCTGGCCGGTCCGTTGCCGCAGCCCGGTCGGGCGGTCCTGCCCGGACTGGCCACCATGGCTGCCGGGCTGCTCGCCACCGAACTCGCCGTGCTCGCCGTGCGGGGCACGTCGCCCCGGCTCACCGGCCGGATGGTCGCGCTCGACACCCGGGACCTGAGCCTGGAGGGCCACCAACTGGTACGCCAGCCGCAGTGCCCCGCCTGCGGCGACCCGGACCTCGTCCGCAAGGCCGAGCCCCGGATCGACCTGCCACCGAGCGGCACCCAACCCAGCCGGGCCGGGGAATCCCGCACCCGGGCACCCGCCGAGGCGTACGCCGCACTCGCCCACCACGTCAGCCGGTACCTGGGTGTGGTGAGCCGGCTGACCGCACTGGAGAAGACCGACAACGGCGTCACGCACACCTACTCCGCCGGCCACAATTTCGCCCAGCCCCGGCAACTCGCCGCCCTGCGTCGCAACCTGCGTGGGCAGAGCGGTGGCAAGGGCCGGACCGACCTCCAGGCCCGGATGAGCGCGATCGGGGAGGCAGTGGAGCGCTACTGCGGGGTGTGGCGTGCCGACCGCCCGGTGCACCGGGCGACGTACCGGCAACTCGGCCCGGACCGCGCGGTGCACCTGCGGGAACTGCTGCTGTTCTCCGAACGCCAGTACGCCGACCGGAGCCGGCTCAACCGCGACCTGGGCCACCTGCACCGGATTCCGTACCCCCTGAGCGACCAGGTGGAGCTGGACTGGACCACGGGCTGGTCGTTGACCCGGCAGACACCGCGCGAGCTGCCCGCCGTGCACTGCTGGTACGGGCATCCGGAGCTGACCGAGCTGGGGGTGTGCTCGGCCGACTCGAACGGCTGCGCGGCCGGCGGCAACCGGTCGGAGGCGATTGTCCAGGGCTTCTGCGAACTGGTGGAGCGGGACAGCGTGGCGCTGTGGTGGTACCACCGCTCCCGGCTGCCGGGGGTGGACCTCGCCTCGTTCGCCGACCCGTGGACCGCCGCCTGCGTCGACCATCACGCCACCGCCCTGGGCCGCGAGCTGTGGGCCCTCGACCTGACCGCCGACCTCGGCGTACCCGCGTTCGCCGCGGTGTCCCGACGGGTCGACGGTGGGCCGGAGGACGTCCTGGTCGGGTTCGGTGCACACCTGGACGCGCGGGTCGCGCTGACCCGGGCGCTCACCGAGGTCAACCAGTTCCTGCCCGCCGTCGGCGAGCCCAACTCGGCGGGCAACCGGTACGGCGCCGACGATCCGGACACCGCACGTTGGTTCGGCACCGTGCGGGTGGCCGACCAGCCCTGGCTCCGGCCGGACCCGACCCGGCCGCCGCGCACCGCCGCAGACCACGAAGCGCTCACCACCGGTGACGTCGGGGACGATGTGCGCCGCTGCGTACGCCTGGCGGAGCAGGCCGGGCTGGAAGTGATCGTCGTCGACCAGTCCCGTCCGGATATCGACCTGGCGGTGGTGAAGGTCGTCGTGCCGGGACTGCGGCACTTCTGGCGCCGGCTCGGCCCTGGCCGACTGTGGGACGTCCCGGCCCGCCTCGGCCGGGACCCGCTGGCCACCGACGAGACGTCAGCAAATCCGCTGAACGTCTTCTTCTAGCTGACCGGTGCTCCCGGTCCGCCGGGAACGTGGAAGGGACGTGCAGATGGCCACCATGGTGGACCCGGTCGGCCGGCGGTCGTGGTGAACGCCCCCGTCGGCGGTCCGCCGATCCAGGAGTCGTACCGGCTGCGTCGCGACGCGGAGCTGCGGCTCGGCGCGGACGGCTCGCTGATCCTGCGGCAGACCCGCTTCCAGCTCACCCTGGAGCAACCCGGCATGGGCCGGCGCGGGCTGCTGCTGCGGCTCGCCGACGACTGGGTGAGCGATGTCGAGGTGGGCCGGTTGGTCAGCGGCCTGGAGGGGGAGAGTCGCGTGTTGCCGGCGCAGTTGCTGCTGCGTCGGCTGCTCGCCCACTCCTGGCTGGACCGCCGCGTCCAGGTCGACGATCGGGCGTTGCTCGACCTGATGCCCACCGGCCTGGGTCGGGGCAGTCTGCCGGAGAGCCGCCCGCACACGCCAGGGGTCCGCTACCGGCTGTCCCGCTTCGCCACCCTCCAGCACGACCGGGACATGCTCGTGGCCGCGTCGTCGCTGAGCCTGCTCACGGTCGGCTGCGCCGACGCCGCCCTCGGCGGGCTACTGGCCGCCGCCGTGCCGGGCGTCGAATTCGAGACCGTGACCCGCCTGCTCGGTGTGTCGCCGCAGGCCGCCGGTCGGGTGCTCGACGAACTGGTCACCGCCCGGATCCTGGTCACCGACGCCGAGTTCGAGGCGGAACGCGATGCCGTGCCGCTGGCCTACTGGTCGCCGGAGGAACTGCGACTGCACAATCGTTCCCGGGCCGGCCGGCACGCGCTGCCGGTGGGCGGCACCTACCGGATGCGGGAGCGCTTCGCGCCGCAACCGCTGCGCCGCCCGTACGGCGGGGGTCGGGCGGTCGAGTTGCCGCTGCCGGACCTGACCACGATCGCCAAGGCGGATCCCGCGTTCAGCCAGGTCGTCGCGGACCGGCGCACCGTGCGCGAGCACGACGACGACGCACCGCTGTCCCTGGACCGGCTGGCGGAATTCCTGCACCGTTCGCAGCACACCACCGTGGTCGGCGAGGCAGGCGGACAGGAGGTCGGTCACCGGCCCTATCCGGGTGGTGGCGCGGTCTACGAGCTGGAGATCTATCCGCTTGTCGCGCGCTGCGCCGGGCTCGATGCGGGGCTCTACCACTACGACGCGGTCGGGCACCGGCTGGAGCCGGTCGCCGGCTGGGGGTCGGCCGCCGACCGGCTGTTGGCGTACGCCAGGGCGGCCGGTGCCATGCCCCGGCCGCCCCAGACGGTCCTGGTGGTCACCGCCCGGGTCCAGCGGCTGATGTGGAAGTACGAAGGGATGAGCTACGCCATGATTCTCAAGGACGCGGGTGTGCTGACCCATCAGATGTATCTCGTGGCCACCGCCATGGGGTTGGCACCGTGTGCGCTCGGTGCCGGCGACTCACACGCCTTCGCCGAGCTGTCCGGGCTGGACCCGCTCGTCGAACCGAGCGTGGCGGACTTCCTTCTCGGCTCGCGCCGCACCGCCGACCCGGCCGGAGCGGGAGGCCGGCCATGAAGTTCCGGCGGCAGGCGCTGCGCCAGTTGGAGGCGCCTGAGCAACTGGACCGGGCGGTCCGGCTGACCACCGTGCCGAGCTGGCTGGCCACCGCCGCTCTGGTCATCGTCGTGGTCGCCGCGGCTGTCTGGTCGGTACGCGCGGTGGTGCCGCGGACCGTCGAGGCGGCCGGGGTGCTGATCCACTCCAACGGGATCTCCGCACTCGACGCGCTCGACAGCGGTCAGATCACCAAGGTGTGGGCGGCACCGCACCAGCGGGTGCCCAAGGGCACCCCGCTCTACAGCCTGCGCACGGTGGACGGCAAGGTCCGGGTGGAGACGGCGCCGGGTGACGCCAACGTGGTCGCCTGGTTGGTCTCCGAAGGTGAGATCGTCACCCCCGGCACCCACCTTGCCGATCTGGAGCGGCTGGACACCGCCGGGGACGCGCTGCAAGCAGTCGTCTACGCCCCCGCCGTCGCCGCGCCGCTGCTGCAACCCGGCATACCCGTGGAGGTGGCTGCCGCAGCGGCGCCGCGCAACGTGTTCGGCACCCTGGCCGGCCAGGTGACCACGGTCGGTGCCTTCCCGGAGACCGAGGCGTCGCTGCGCGCCTTCCTGGGCACCGGCCCGGACGTCCGGCGGCTGCTCGCCCGGGGCAGCGTCGTCCGGGTGACGGTCGCCCTGGAGCCCGACCCGGCCGCTCCGGGCGGCCTACGGTGGACCAGGTCCCCGCCGCCGTTCCAGCTCAACTCGGCAAGCGAGGTGACCGCCTGGTTCACTGTGGACCGGGAGCACCCCATCGACTGGTTGCTGCGGCGATGAGCGCGCCGACGACCGCCGCCGGAGATTCGCCGGAGATTCCCCGAATCCGGCGTCGCCGGGTCCGCACCCCCACCCTGATCCAGATGGAAGCGGTGGAGTGCGGTGCCGCCGCCCTCGGGATCCTGCTCGGCCACCACGGTCGGCACGTACCGCTGGAGGAGTTGCGCCGGGTGTGCGGGGTGAGCCGCGACGGCTCCACCGCGGCCACCGTGCTCAAGGGCGCCCGCCGGTACGGGATGGTGGCCAAGGGCTTCCAGATGGACCTGGCCGGCCTGGCCAGCGTGGCGCTGCCGGCGGTGCTGTTCTGGCGGTTCGAGCACTTCGTGGTGCTCGAAGGGCTCGGCCGCAAGGTCTTCATAAACGACCCGGCCACCGGCCCCCGCGCGGTGGACTGGGCGGAGTTCGACGGCGCCTTCACCGGCATCGTGCTCACCATGCAGCCCGGCCCCGAGTTCCAGCGGGGCGGCACCCGTTACCGGATGGTCCGGGCGCTGGCCGAGCGGTGGCGTGGCCCCGGGTCGGCCATCGCGCAGATGCTGCTGCTCGGTCTGCTGATCGCCGTGGTCGGTCTGACCATCCCGGTGATGGCCCAGGTCTTCGTCGACCGGGTGCTGTTGCAGGAGGACCGGGCGGCGTTCGCCGGCCTGGTGGCGGCGGTGGCCGTCGCCGCCGTGCTGACCTTCCTGGCCAGCCTGCTTCAGCAACGCCTGACCGTACGCGCGGAGACCGCGCTCGCCCTGGCCAGCGCCACCCGGTTCTTCCGACATCTGTTGCGACTGCCGCCGACCTTCTTCGACCAGCGGCAGGCCGCCGACCTCGGCCAGCGGGTGCGCAGCAACGACGCGGTCGCGGAGGTGCTCACCCGCCGGGCGGCCACCACCGTGGTGGACACCGCCCTGGTGCTGGCGTACGGGGCCCTGCTCTGCCAGTACGACCTGCTGCTCGGACTCTGTGCGGTGGTGCTGGCCGGGCTGAACGTGAGTGTGCTGCGCTACGTCGCCTCGACCCGGTCGACGGCCGTGGTCGGACTCCAGGCGGATCGCAGCAAACTGGTGACCACCGTCTACACCACCGTCCAGATGATCGAGACGGTGAAGGCCGGCGGTGAGGAGGAGCGGGCGGTGGCCCGGTTCGCGGCACGTCACGCGACAGTCGCCTCCCGGCAACAGCGGCTGGGGGTGCCCACCGCGGTGCTCTCCGTCCTGCCGGTGTTCCTCGCCTCGGCGACCACCGCGGTGCTGTTGGGGCTGGGCAGCCGTCAGGTGGTGGCGGAGGCGATGACCGTCGGCGTACTTGTCGGCATGCAGAGCCTGGCCGTGGCGATGAACCGGCCGTTGGGCAATCTGACCGCGCTGGGCTCGCGGTTGCAGGACGTGAGCGCCGACCTCAACCGGCTACGCGACGTGGAGCGGTATCCACTGCCGTCGGCCGAGGACCGCCCAGTTCGGCCGATGACACCGATGGAGGGGCACCTGCGCATCGAGGAGGTCACCTTCGGCTACAACCCGCTGGGCCGGCCACTGCTTGAGAACTTCAGCCTGGACCTGCCGCCGGGTGCCCGGGTGGCGCTCGTCGGGCGGTCGGGCAGTGGCAAGTCGACGGTGGGCCGGCTGGTCGCCGGGCTCTACCGTCCGTGGACCGGCCGCGTCACGGTGGACGGGGCTGAACGAGCGGAGGTCGACGACGGCCTCTGGGCGGCCACCGTCGCCATGGTGGATCAGGACCAGCGGCTGTTCGAGGGGACGGTCCGGGACAACGTCACCATGTGGGACCTCACGGTTGGCGACGAGGACGTCGTCACCGCGCTGACGGACGCCTGCCTCTACGGCGAGGTCGCGGCCCGCCCGGGCGGCCTGGCCAGCCGGGTACGGGAGAACGGCGGGAACTTCTCCGGCGGGCAACGGCAACGGCTCGAGATCGCCCGCGCGCTCGTCCGCAACCCCCGGGTGCTGGTGCTGGACGAGGCCACCAGCGCCCTGGACGCCGAGACCGAACGCCGCATCGACCTGCACCTGCGCCGACGCGGGGCGACCTGCCTGATCGTGGCCCACCGCCTGTCCACGGTCCGCGACTGCGACCTGATCGTCGTGCTGGATGGCGGTCGGGAGGTGGAGCGTGGCACCCACGAGCAATTGGTTGCGCGGGACGGGGCGTACGCGCGCCTGATCCAGGACCACTGACCACGGCGATCGGAGGAGACGCTGATGAGCGGCGCGGTGGAGGAGCCCCCGGCCGGTGGCCTGATCGGCTTCTGCGGCGACGGCGTACGCCAGGTCTGTCGCCTGGACGGCCCGGTGGCCGGATGGCTGGTGACCGGTGGCGAGGCCGACCTGTTCGCGGTGCGTCGGGCCGGGTTGAGCCCCTCGCGTCGCCACCACGTGGCCCGGCTGCCCGCGGGCGGCCTGGTGCCGACGTCCACCGCGCTCGGCGCGTGGCAGTTGATCCTGGTGCCGCTGCCCGGTACGGAGCTGCGCGGACTGTCCCGGCGGCACCTGTCCCTGCTGGAGCGGCACGTCCGGCTCGACCATGCCCCGGCGGAGGGGGCAGCGCTGCGGGCGCGGACGGCCGCCACGGAACTGGTCGCGGCGGTGGACCTGGTGCTGGTCAGCATCGCCGACGCGATGCGTCGCGGCCAGGCGCCCCGGGAGGCGTCCACCCTGCACGGCCGCGAGATCGTGTCGCTGGCCGAGGGGAGCGCCCTGACCTCAGTCAGCGGCGCCTGGTGGCTGCGCAGTGCCGGTGGTCAGCTGCGGCGCAACGGTGGCGGTCCGGCGGAGATGTCGGGGGAGCAGGAGCTGCTGCTGATCGTCGGCCGCGATTGGGTGGTGGCCGAGTCGCCGTGCGCGGTGGAGAGCCTCGGCAGTTGGGACCTGCTGGTCACCGGTCAGCTCCGGTCGGCGGTCGACCAGCATGTGGCCCGGCTGCTGCGGATGGTGGAGACCCGGATCGAGGAGGCCGACGCGGCCCTGCTGCGGACGGTGGCACGCCGCCGGGACGCCGACGCCGCAGTGGTCGCTGCGGCGGCCCGTCGGTCGATCGGGGTGATCGGCGCGGGCGAGGCGGTGCCGGTTCCGGCCAGTGCACCCGACTTCGACCGGTACGGGCGAGCGGTCTCGGTGATCCGGGTGGTCACCGAGGGAATGGGTAGCCCGGTCCACGAGCCGACCGACCGCAGCCGCACCCCGTTGGACGATCGGGTGGCGGTACACGCGGTGTGCCGGGCGTCGAGCCTGTTCCTGCGCGAGGTGCAGCTTCCGGCCCACTGGTGGCGGCAGGATCTGGGGCCGCTTGTGGGGTGGCGGGTCGGCGACGACGCTCAGCCCGCCGTCGCGGTGCCGCTGCTGTTTCATCGCGGTCGCTACCACCACGTCGATCCGGACACCCGGGCGCACGGTCCGGTCGACGCGGGGTTCGCCGCCGGGATCGCCGCCGAGGCGACCCAGGTGCAGGCGCCGTTGCCGCTGGCCGCCCGGATGCGTCACCTGCTGCGGGCCGGGCTGTTCGGGGCCGCCCGCGACGTGCGGGGTCTGCTGTTCGCCGCCGCCTGCGTGGCGCTACTGGGCCTGGGCGTGCCGCTGGCCACCGGCGAGGTGCTCGGCCAGTTGGCCCGGCAGGGCAAGGTCGACGGCCTGCTCGGCTTCGTCGGGCTGATGCTCTGTGCCGCAGTGGTCGCCGGGCTGGTCGGGGTGGTGCAGAACCTGCGGCTGCTGCGCCTGGACGGCCGGTTGCAGTCCGGCGCGCAGCTGGCGATCTGGGACCGGCTGATGCGGTTGCCGGCCCGCTTCTTCACCAGCCGCAGCAGCGGTGAGATCGCCAACTCGATGTTGGGGATCTCGTTCGTCGGTGAGGCGCTGAGCGCGCTACTGCCGCAGATCGTCTCGGCGGCGGCGACCGTCGTAGTGACGCTCGGCATGCTCCTGCTGGTCGAGCCGGTGCTCGGATTGTGGGGAGTCGGCATCGTCGCCGTCACCGCGCTCGTCTTCGGCACGTTCGCCGTCCTTATCGTCCGCCAGCAACGGTCCGCGCTGCCGGCCGAGCACCGGGCGGCGGCGATGACCAACCAGTTGCTCGGCGGCATCGTCAAGATCAAGCTGGCGGCCGCCGAGGCGCGGGCCCATGCGCGCTGGTCGGAGTTGGCCGCGGTGGCCAGGGCGGCGCTGCAACGGGTCCGGCAGAGCCAGGCGGGCCTGGTCGCCTTCGCCACCGTGCTGCCGGTCGCCGGTCAACTGATCCTGTTCGCGGTGCTGATGGGGCCGCTCGCCGGCCGGGTACCGCCGGCCGACTTCTTCATCCTCAACGTCGGCTTCGCCATGCTGCTCGGGGCGCTGCTGGTGCTGGTGGCCGCCGGGGTCGAGGTGATCGCGGCAGTGCCCCGCCTGGGCAACCTGCGGGAGATCCTGCGTGCCGAACCGGAGGCCCGCCCGGACCGGGTCGACCCCGGTGAGTTGCGGGGCGAGATCGCGCTGCACCGGCTCACCTTCGCCTACCAACCGGACGAGCCGCCGGTGCTCGTCGACATCGACCTGCACGTGCGTCCGGGCGAGTTCGTCGCCATCGTCGGACCGAGTGGCTGCGGGAAGTCCACGCTGCTCCGGCTGCTGCTCGGCTTCGAACGCCAACAGCAGGGCGCGGTGCTCTACGACGGCCAGGACCTCTCCGAACTCGACGTGCATGCGGTCCGTCGGCAGTGCGGCGTGGTGCTCCAGGACGGCCAGCTCTTCGCCGGCTCGGTACGGGACAACATCTGCGGTGCCGGCAGCTTCACCCTGGACCAGGTCTGGGAGGCGGCGCGGATGGCCGGCCTGGCCAGCGACCTGGAGGCGCTGCCGATGGGCATGAGCACGATGGTGCCGTTCGGCGGCGGGACGCTCTCCGTCGGGCAGCGCCAGCGGGTGCTGATCGCCCGCGCGCTGGCTCCCCGGCCCCGGATCATCTTCTTCGACGAGGCGACGAGCGCGCTGGACAACCGGACCCAGGAGATGGTGACCAGGAGCACCGCAGCGCTGGCCGCGACCCGTGTGATCATCGCCCACCGGCTGTCCACGGTCCGCGCCGCGGACACCATCGTGGTCCTCGAAGCGGGACGGATCGTCCAGCGGGGCAGCTACGACGAGTTGATGGACCAACCCGAAGGGCTGTTCCACCGGTTGGCGCGACGGCAACTGCTCGTCGAATCGGAGGGCTCCGACGCGATGCCGGCGGGCCGGCAGCCCGACGGGCAACCCGCGACGGGCTGATGGCCCGTCAGCCGTTGTCGATCACCGAGCTGTCCTCCAGGCACACGTCCGCGTCGAGGTGGTTCTCCATCAGCTCCGCGACATGCGCCTCGGCCTGGTTCTCCACGGCCAGCCGGAACGCCTCGGTGAGCAGGTTGACCACCCCCCGGGTCAGCAACAGCGTCTCCCGGTCGAGGTCGGCCCAGGACGACTGGGCGCCGCCGCGCACCAGCTCCGGCGCGAGGGCCAACATCCGCGCGGTGACGGCGGCGACCAGCTCGTCGGCGACCGGGCGCAGGCTGTCCAGTACCTCGCTGAGGGTCTGAAGGGCGGGCACCGTGCCCATCCGGACCCGATGCAGGTCCAGTGCGGCGCGCAGCGGACGGGGCCGGACGGTGCGGACGGTGCCGTCGGTGGCCCGCCCGATCACGCCATGGCGGGTCAACGCGTGCGCCAACGCGGGATGGTCGGCCGCCAGCCGGTGCAGCATCGCGGTCAGCCCGTCGGGTGCCTCGTCACCGGCGCGGACGCCGAGCATCGCCTCGATGGAGACGAGGTTGAAGCCCTGCCGTTGCAGGGCGAGGATCGCGTCCAGCCGGCGTACGTGGGAGTCGTCGTAGAACGCGGCCCGACCGTGTCGCACCGGCGGGGGCAGCAGCCGTCGAGCCTGATGGGCCCGGATGTTGCGGGCGGACATGCCAACCTTGCGGGCGAGCTGCTCCACGGTGTATCCGGCCGCGCCACCAGGAGTCGTTCCCACGGCCGTCCTGGCCTCGTCGATGGTCACGGTGGCCTCCGGCAACTCGGTCACGGCACACGGCACCCCGTCGAACCGCTGTCGGGGTAGCGATCCGCCGATTGCAGCGTATGGGCGGGCCACGGGCCAAGGACAGACGAGGAACTACTACTTGTCTCCAGTGGTGGCAATCATTAGAATCCGCAATCCGCCGTTGGTCGCTGATTCCCAATTACCCGGCTTTCGCCGCAGCGCGACCTTTTCGCGGCCACATTCAATGAAATTCCCACTCGGCGCGCGGATCGGGTCGGCCGGTGACCCACGATGAGGCGAGGCCGGCGCTCGGTAAACCCAACGCACCGCCGGTCGCCGCCCTGGTGTCGTCACCGGCGGCTGACCATCGAAGGGAGCGGGAGTATGACACCTGTCGATCGAGCGGTCTTCGTGGCCGCGTACAGCCGGCTGGTCGCCGACGTCTGGGCCGACCCGGTGAAGGAGCAGGCGCTCGACCGGGACCCGCGCGGGTTCCTGGCCGGGTACGGGCTTCGGCTGCCCGAGCAGGTGCAGGTCCGGGTGGTTCGGGACGCCGGTGACACCGAACCTGACCTGGAGGTTCAGGTCGAGTCGTGGGAGTCGGCGGCGAGCACCGGCGTCTTCGTGCTCTTCGTGCCGTCGTTGCAGCCGGTGAGCGAGGCGGAGCTGGCCGAGGACGAGCTGGACAGCGTCGTCGCCGGCCTGGACTCCAGCTGCGCCTGCTGCTGTCCGTGCTGCTGCACCTGACACCGATGTCTGCCGTGGATCGGCCGGCGCGGCAGATTCTGGTGGCAGTCAGCCGAAATCGTTGATTGTCGAACACCTATCTTCCTAGCGTTCTCGGCACAGCAATTCGTCGTACGTCCCGCGCTGATCCACCGACGAAAGGACCCGAACGATGAGCAACGACGAGCAGGAATATGGCGCGAGGTTCGTGGCCAAGTACTCGGAGCTGGTCACCGCAGTGTGGCGCAGTGACGAGGAACTGGAACGGCTCCTCGCGGACCCGACCGGCTACGCGACAGCGGCCGGCCTGCCGGTGGACCCCGGAGCCGTGGTCGAGGTCGACCGCGCCCAGCCCGCCACGCTCTACACAAAGGACCAGATCGTCGCCGACTGGTCCGGCACTCCCGGCCGGCACGTACTGCACGTGCCCGAGGTTCCCCTGGTCGACCTCAACGAGCTGAGCGAGGCGGAGTTGGAGACGATCGCCGGTGGCGTGCCCCCGGCGGCCGACAACAACGTGAACATCATCGCCGTCCTGATCATCTGAGTTCCCCCCACCACGCCGGGAGCCTCGATGACTGACACGACCGAGACCATCGCATTCCGATCCGGCACCTACCGGACGGCCACCGTGGAGCAGACCTGGCAGCGGGTCGGTGGCATGCTCGACCGGTTCCGGATCACGCGGGTCGCCGACATCACCCGCCTCGACGAGATCGGCCTACCGGTGCACGTCGCCTACCGGCCGGTCGGAGCCACCATGGCGGTGAGCGTCGGCACCGGCGCTACGGCGACGCAGTCGCGGGTCAGCGCGGTGATGGAGAGCATCGAGTCCTGGCATGCCGAGAACCTCCGGCCGGGGACCGTCGTCCGGTCCCCGGCCGAGGCACTCGACCTGCCGTACGACGTCCGCTGGTTGCACCTGGCGGAGCGGTCGCCGCTGACTCCTGCCGTCGTACTCGACTGGGTGGCCGGCCGTGGGTTGGTGACCGGCACGCCTTGCCTGGTGCCCCGCGCCACGATCGAACTCGACTTCACCGTCCGGCGGGGCTGGGAGCGGGCCCTCTTCAGCCCCAGCAGCAACGGACTGGCCACCGGGAACACCTTCGCCGAGGCCAGCCTGCACGCCCTGCTGGAGGTCGTCGAACGCGACTGCATCGCCCCGTACTGCACCTCTGCATTGGCCGAGCGCACCTACACCGACCCGGGCACCGCCACCAACGCGATGACCCGCACCGTGTACGAGGCGTTGCGGCAGGCCGGTTGCTGGGTGGAGGTCTGCGACATCACAAACGCGGTGGGCGTACCCTGCTATGCCGCCTCGATCTGGTCGGCGGATCTGCCGGTCACCTTCGGTGGCTTCGGCTGCCACGTGGACCCGGAGATCGCCGTCGGTCGAGCCATGGCGGAGGCCGCCCAGTCGCGGCTGGTGATGGTCTCCGGTGCCCGGGACGACATCGACGCCACCGCGTACCACGACGTCGGCGCACCGCCGGTGCCGCCGCCCACCGTCGACCGGCCCGTCCATCCGGTACGCCGGGACCGCCCGCCCACCGGGGACGTGAGCCAGGTGCTGCGCGAGTTGGCGGCGCGGGTGCAGCGGATCACCGGCGTCGAACCGTTGAGCGTCGACCTGACGCACGACGACATCGGTATCCCGGTGAGCAAGGTGTTCGCCCCCGGCCTGCGGATGTTCGACGAGCGGGCGCTGAGTACCCGACCAGGAGTGCCCCGTGACTGACGTCGTCTTCATCGGTCCGAGCCTGCCGGCCGGCGAGGTCGGTCGGCTGCTGCCCGACGCGGAGGTGCTGCCGCCCGTCGCGCACGGTGACCTGCTCCGCCTGGACGTCGGCCCCGGCGATCGGGTCCTCGTCATCGACGGGTTCTTCCTGCAACACCCGCCGGTCCGCCACCGGGAGATCCTCGACCTGCTCGACCGGGGGGTGACCGTGGCCGGCGCCGCCAGCATGGGCGCCCTGCGCGCCACCGAGCTGTGGCCGTTCGGGATGCGTGGCGTGGGCGAGGTGTTCCAGCTCTACCGCGACGGCGTGATCACCGGCGACGACGAAGTGGCGGTGGTGCACGGGTCCGCCGAGGAAGGTCACCGCACGTTCAGCGAGCCGCTTGTGAACATCCGGCTCGCGCTGCGCCGCGCGGTCGCCGCCGGCGTACTCACCGCCGCCGAGGCCGCGCTGCTGCTGGAGATCGGCCGGGAGCTGCCCTTCCGGCGGCGGTCGTACCGCGCACTGGAACGCACCGCGCCACCCGAGGCGGCAGCCATTGTGGACCGGTTCCTGACCTGGTACCGGCGGGACCCCTGGGACGCCAAGGGCGCCGATGCCCGGCTGCTGCTGTCGATGGCGGCGGACAACTCGCCCGAGCTGTGTCCGGCGCACGCCGCCGACCAGCCGATCGACAACCTGCACACCCGCTTCCTCGACAGCTGGCGATCGCGGTTCGCCGGGGAAACGGTAGGCGGGCACCGGGTCAGCGACCGGGAGACCGCCGCCGCGCTGATGCTGCTGCACCCCGAGGCGCCGGCCTGGCACCGGCGGGCAGTGCTGGCCGGGCTGGCCGGCGTCGACCTCGCCGACCCGACGGTCGAGGAGCGCGCCGTCGAGGTCGCCCGCGAACGAGGGCTCACCGGTACGCCGCCGAGCGGGTGGGACTGGCTGACGGACCGGGAACGCGGTCTCGCCGATCACGAGGCGGTGCTGCGGGTGCTGGTGCGGGCGTTCGGCACCACGCCGTACCGCAGCCTGGCGCTGTGGATGGTCGCGGCGCCACTGCGTACGCCC
Organism: Micromonospora sp. FIMYZ51; assembly: GCF_038246755.1. Lineage (NCBI taxonomy): Bacteria > Bacillati > Actinomycetota > Actinomycetes > Micromonosporales > Micromonosporaceae > Micromonospora > Micromonospora sp. FIMYZ51. Next base: position 617,863 of record NZ_CP134706.1, read on the forward strand.
GCGATGCTCGTTGCGGCGCGACAGGTCGCGGCGACCGCGGCGGCGCTGAACGAGACGCTCGTTCCGCGTACCACCGGGCTCCGCCGCCCGGGCGGTCGGCTGCACTTCCGCACGGAGGTCGTCGACCGGTGCTTCGCCCGGCTGTGGGGTTGTGCCGCCGACGAGCTGGAGGCGGCGGCGTGGGACCGGGGCTTCGTCGACCTGGCGGCGTTCCGGTACGCCGCCGAACCGTTTGTGGCATACGTCAAGGCGTTCGGCACCCCGCAGCTGCCGGCGGTGGCGCTGGCGCGTACGCAGGAGGAAACCCTGGCCGGTGCAGTGGCCCGGGTCGGCTGAGGAGGAGTCGATGAGCGATACGGTGCAGGCGGCGCTGATCTATCCCCCGCTTACCGATCCCACCTCGGGATACCACTCCCTGAACTACCTCGACTCGTACGCCCGGGCGCAGGGGCACCGGCCGGCGGAGATCATCGACGCCAACATCGAGGCGTTCCATCACTCGTACACCCCGTCGGCGTACGAGTGGCTGCGGCGGGAACTGTCCCGGCTCTCGGTCGACGACCTCGGCGGCCCGGACGCGCTGATGGCCCGGGCGAATCAACTCGGCCTGCCCGACCCCGATCCGGAGCGGCTGCGTCGGTCGATCGGGACCTTGCAGGATCCGGTCCTGTTCTACGACTACCGGCACTACCAGGACGCCGTCGAGGGCGTGATCTCCTGGATGGACGCGCTCGGCACGATCGGCTTCCCCGGACAGTTCCGGGCCGGCTTCCGGCTCCAGCCGCCGCCGATGATCTCGATCGGCTCGGTGGCCGCGTTGACCGACGAAACGGTGCTCGGCCGGCTCAACCGACCGTTCCAGCCGTACTACGAGGACGTGCTGATCCCGCGGCTGGTCGCGGGCGGGCACCAGGTGATCGGGATCAGCGCCACCTATCAGTGGCAGCTGCCGTTCGCGCTCTGGATCGCCCGACTCGTCCGGCGGGCCTGCCCGGACGTCTTCCTCATCGCGGGTGGCACGGAGATCTCCGACGTCTGGAAGTGTGCCAGCCGGCCCGAGTACGTCTTCCAGGTGCTCGCCGACTTCGACGCGATCGTGGTGGGGGAGGGGGAGAGCGCGTACACCGAGATCCTGGACGCGGTGGCAACCGGCACGCTGCCGGCCGGGCACCCAAACGTGCGGCTGCACCCGAAGTACGGCCGCCAGCGCCAACTGCCCCTGCGCTACGAGCGCCTGGCGCAGGTGCCGGTCCCGGACTTTTCCGGCCTGCCCTGGGATCTCTACCTCAGCCCGGAGCGGTTCGTCTACTATTCGCCGACCCGGGGCTGCTACTGGAACAAGTGCACGTTCTGCGACTACGGCCTGAACACCGACGGTCCCACCAGCCCGTGGCGGCAGGACCCGGTGGACACGATGATCGCAGACGTCACCGAGCTGTCGAAGTTCGCCAAGTTCATCTACTTCTCGGTGGACGTGCTCGCTCCCGCGACCATCCTGCGCTTCGCCGAGCAGGTCGTCGAACGAGGGCTCGACATCCGCTGGGGCGCCGAGATCCGGCTGGAGAAGTACTGGTCGGACGAGCGCTGCGAGCTGTTGCGGCGCAGCGGCTGCGTGGCCGTCTCGGTCGGCTTCGAGTCCGGCAACCAGCGCATTCTCGACCTGATCGACAAGGGCACCAAGCCGGCGCAGGTACGGCGCACCATGACCGCGATGACCAAGGCCAACATCGGTGTGCAGATGATGGGCTTCACCGGCTTTCCCACCGAGACCCGCGACGAGGCGCTGGACAGCATCACGTTCCTGCGCGACAACCCGGACCTGTGGACCCTCGGCGGGCTCGGCGAATTCATGCTGACCCCGGGCGCCATCGTCGCCAAGGAGCCGGAGCGGTTCGGCATCAGCAACGTGCGGCCGGTGGCGGGCTCGGACATCGTCCGGGTGCTCCGGTACGACGAGCCGGTGACCGAGGCGGCGCAGGCCGAGGTCGCCCAGGCCAAGGCCGGCCTCAACCCCGGGCACTTCCACCGGCCGTGGCTGGGCAGCACCGACACCCCGCACACGTTCTTCTACCACGACCGCTACGGCACGGCGGTGCGCGGCGTACTCGCCCACGACCGGGTCCGGCACGACACCGATGACCAGACCCAGTTCCTCGCCAACGGCACCTTCGTGGACTGCGGCGACGAACAGGTCTGGGAGGCGTACCGGCGGCTGCGGTCGGACGACCAGGACGGCGTCCCCGGCGACCTGCCGGCGGGCCGGCATCTGTTCCGCCGCGCCGACGGGCAGGTGTTCGCGCTGAACCGCAGCAGCCGGCTGTTCCTGGATCTCTTCACCGCCCCGCTCACCCTGGCCGAGGCACAGCGCCGGCTCTGGATCGTCGAGCCGGCGGTCGCCGACCGGGTCTGGCGGACCTTCATCGGGCAGCGGCTGATCCGCCGGCACCGCCTCCCGGCCCCCGCCGAACCCACCCGGTGAACGCGACGCGGTGAACCGACCCGGTGAACCGAGGCGGTGGACGCGACGCGGCGAACCGAGGCGGTGATCCGATCGCCGCTTTTGCAGGTAAATGTTCCTTTCCTCGGTAGCATGAGTTGACTTCGGAGGGGCCCACGATGGCTCCGGAGGAGCGCTCATCACATCGCTCGACACCCGGCCTCAGGCGTACTTCCGCGTCGCGGCGGTGTCCGGAAGTGCCACTGGAGGAGAAGTGACCGCGCAGGAGAGCGAAGAAGCGCCGTTGAGCCGGGTGCGGGACATCGGAAGCGCCGTCGGCAGAAACCTGCGGGAGCGGCTTGCGGAAATCGACCCTGAACTACTGGTGGTGGTGGCCAGCGGCAATCCGGACTCGGCGCGGGCGCTCTCCGCCGCGTACGCCGAGACGTCGATACCCGGCTCGGACCTCGCGAATCTGGCGCGCTGGAACCAGTCGAGTTGGAACAACGCCTTCCGCGACACCGGCACCTGGACCAACACCTGGGGCCAGTCTCCCCCGCCGAAGTAGGGCGACGGCGACCCGTGAACGAAAGCATCCGCACGATGCTCGGCGCGCCGTCCGTCAGGCCCGCGTTGGTGATCCTTCAGCCGACCGCCCGATGCAACCTGAACTGCACCTACTGCTACCTCCCCGATCGGCAGGACCGGGCGCTGATGAGCGACGAGGTGCTGGACGCGGCGGTCTCGTTCGTGTTCGCGTGCGACCTCCCCGACGACGGGATCGAGTTTCTGTGGCATGCCGGCGAACCGCTTGCCGCCGGACCGGCTTTCTACGAGCGGGCCTTCGCCCTGATCGCCAAGCGTGCCCCGGTGGGGTTGCGGGTGCGGCACATCCTCCAGATGAACGGCACCCTGCTGAACCAGTCCTGGTGTGACCTCTTCGTCAGGTACCAGGTGGACACGGGCCTGAGTGTGGACGGCCCGGCGGAGATCCACGATGCGAACCGGCGAACCTGGTCCGGTCGGGCGACCCACGCCAAGGTGATGCGGAGTTACCACCTGCTCCGCCGCAACGGGCTGTCACCCGGGGCGCTGTGCGTCCTGACGCCCGAGTCGCTGAGCTGGCCCGACCGGATGTACGAGTTCTTCCGGGACGCGGGATTCGGATCCGTCGGCTTCAACGTGGAGGAATCCGAGGGCGTCTACCACCACTCGCGACTGCGGGACATCGGCCCGGATCAGCTCCGGGCGTCCTATGACTCGTTCATGCGGCGGATGTGGCAGCGCTGGCGGGCCGACGGCTCGAAGATGATCATCCGGGAGTTCCACGAGATGCTTGGCGGCATCGTGCGGACGCGGCAGGAAGCCGCGCGAGTCCGGGAACCGCTGGAAGCAGTGCCGTTCTCGATCCTCACGATCCGCCGCGACGGGCGGCTGAGCACCTTCTCGCCGGAACTGGCATCGACGCCGAGCGGGGAGTACGGCGACTTCATCGTGGGCAACGTGCTCGTCGACACACCTGCCGAGGTGGCGCGGAGCGCGGCGTTCGGGCGACTGCGCCGGGACGTGGCGATCGGGCAGGACCGTTGCCGAAGCGGCTGCCAGTATTACGCGCTGTGTGGCGGCGGGTTTCAGTCGAATCGGTTCACCGAGCACGGCAGCCTGCACGCCACGGAGACCCTGACCTGCCGGCTCCACCGGCAGACGCTGGCCGACGTCGTGGTCGGCGAGCTGGCATCGGAGAGCCGCCGGCTCCGGTCGGGCGGCGTGCAGCTGACCACCGGCGTGGGCGACAGCTAGGGCGCCGATGAGTCTCGCCGTGCCGAAGGTGCAGCCCCGGACCGTGGTCGTCCAGCCGACCGCCCGCTGCAATCTGGACTGCGCCTACTGCTACGTACCGGACCGCCGCGACCGGGCCGTGATGACCGCCGAGGTGCTCGACGCGAGCGCCGACTTCATCTTCGGATGTGACCTTCCGCCCGGTGAGATCGAGTTCCACTGGCACGCGGGCGAGCCGCTGGCCGCCGGTCTGGCGTTCTACCAGCGCGCGTTCGCCGTGCTCGCCGAACGCGCCCCGCCGGACGTGCGGCTCCGGCACGTCATCCAGACCAATGGCACGCTGCTCACCCGCCGCTGGTGCGAACTGCTTGCCGAGTACGGGGTCCAGGTCGGGCTCAGCCTCGACGGGCCCGCCGATCTGCACGACCGGAGCCGACGCACCCGGTCGGGCCGCGGCACGCACGCCCGGGTGATGGCGGGTTACCGCCGCTTGCGGGATCACGGGATCTCGCCGGGGGCGATCTGCGTCCTACGGCGCGGATCGTTCGAGTTCCCGGACCGGATCTACGACTTCTTCGTCGAGGCCGGCTTCGCGTCGGTCGGCTTCAACGTCGAGGAGTCCGAGGGCGTGTACCTCCGCTCGGAACTGCTCCGGGCGGGCCTCGGTGAGATCCGTCAGTCCTACGTGGCGTTCATGAAACGGATCTGGCAAAGATGGTGGACCGGTGGGTGCAGCATCGAGATCCGCGAGTTCCACCAGTTGCTGGGCTGCCTTGAGCGGCTGCGCCAGGACGCGGCCTTCGTCCGCGAGCCAGCGGAGACCGTACCCTTCCGGATCCTCACCATCCGCCGCGACGGCGCCGTCGGCACCTTCTCGCCCGAACTGGCCGCCACGCCGAGCCGGGAGTACGAGTCGTTCGTGCTGGGCAACGTCCTGACCGACACGCCCGCTCAGGTGGCGCGCGGCGTCGCGTTCCAGCGACTGCACCGCGACATCGCGGTGGGACGGAGCCGCTGCCGGGAAGAGTGCAGCTACTTTCCGGTCTGCGGCGCGGCGTTCCAGTCCAACCGGTTCACCGAACATGGCACCTTCCGGGCCACCGAGACGCTCACCTGCCGCCTGCACCGGCAGGCCCTGACCGACGTCATCGTGGACGAGCTGAAAGATCATTTCGAGCCTTCCGGTCCGCCGGCCACGTCCGGCAGTAAACTCGACTAAAGGGACAAAGGCGACACGTGACGGATGGCGGTCATGGGGGTAGGCGCAACCGGGCAGGTCAGCTTACGGCCGGACCGTCGCGAGACCGGGCGGAGCCGGAACGACGCGCTCTGGCTCTTCGCCGGGCACGGCGTCCGGGCGCGGCGGGGCGGAACCGGCCTCGCCGCCTTGCCGGCCCTGATGGCGCAGGCCCGGACGTTTGCGGAAGCCGCCAGCCGAGTCGCCACCGGCCCCTATCCGGCGTTCGACCAGCCCGCCATGCTGGCCGCCGCGGTCGCCACGGTCGCCGCCTGCCGGCGGCAGGGCGGCACGCCGGGCGGCGTCCTCGGCCACAGCTTCGGCGAGTACCCGGCACTCGTCGCAGCCGGGGCCTGGTCGTTCCGCGACGCGGTCCGGGTGGCCGTGGCCCGGGGGCAGGCGATGGCCGACGCCGCCGACGGCACCGGCGGGATGCTCGCCGTGATCGGGCTGGCCGAGGCGGCCGTCCGGGAGGTGTGCGAGGCCCGGGCCTCGGATCCACGACTGCTGACCGTCGCCGCCCACAACAGCCCCACCCAGACCGTGCTCACCGGCGAGCGTCGACTGCTGAGCGAGGTGGCCGGCGAGTGCCGGCGTCGCGGGGCACGACGAACCCGGTTGCTGCCGGTGCCGTTCGCCGCCCACTCCCCGGCCATGGCCGGGGTACGGGAGCGGGTGGCCGAGGTGGTGACACGAGTCCGGCTCCACCGGCCAGCGGTGCCGTACTACTCCACCGTGACCGGAGCACCGGTCGACGACCCGGACGAGCTACGCCGGCTGCTGGTTCGCGCGGTGACCGAGCCGGTGCGGTTCCGACAGGCCGTGACGAGGGCCCTCGCCGACGGCTATCGGCGGGTCCTGGAGGTGGGCACCGACTCGCCGCCAGCGTTGCTCGGCCTGCTGGCTGAGACCTGCCGGGTCGACCTGCCGGCGCTACCGATGCCCCGGTTGGCGGCGGTCGCCGCGGACGCCGACGCGCCGGCCGGTCGCCCCTACCACCCCGGCATCCCTCGCCACACCGAGCCGCACCAGACAAGGAGTCACCTGGAATGACCCGCCCGACCTGTGCTCAGGAGGAGATCCTGGGCCACATCGTGGAGATCCTCGCCGAGGAACTCGCCGTACCTGCCGAGAGCGTCGTACCTGGCGCACACGTCTTCGACGACCTGGGTCTCGAGTCGCTCGACCTGCTCACCCTGATCGCCATTCTGGAGGAACGGCTGGGCATCACCGTCCTGGACGAGGAGATCGGCCACATGGCGACCGTCCAGGGCGCGGTCGACGTGGTCGCCGGCAAGCTGACGCCGTGACCCGGCGGGCCGTCGTGACCGGCATCGGCCCGGTGACCCCGGTCGGTACCGGCCGTCGGGACTTCTGGGCGTCGCTCGTCGCCGGCCGGGCGGGCATCGGGCCGATCACCCGGTTCGACCCGTCGGTGCTTTCCTCCCGGATCGCCGGGCAGGTGGACCAGGCGTCACCTGCCGCCGTCCACCCGCCGGCCCGCCGAGCCGAGCGGTTCAGCCTGCTCGCCCACGAGGCGGCCCGGTTGGCGCTCGCCGACGCCCGGCTCGCCCCGGCCGACGTGGACGGCGACCGCGCCGCCGTCGTCCTCGGTAGCGCGTACGGAGGTCTGAGCCGGGTAGAGACCGATGCGGTGGCCCTGCGGACCCGTGGCGCCGGTGCCGTACTGCCCCACCTGAGCAGCTCCGGTTCCCTCAGCGCCGCCGCTGCCCTGGTGTCGATGGCGTTCGGTTTCACCGGCCCGGTCGAGTGCCCGGCCGGTGCCTGCGCCACTGGTGCCCAGGCGGTGGCACGCGGTCTCGACCTGATCCGGCTCGATGCAGCCGACGTCGTGGTGGCCGGCGGCACCGACGCCGCCCTGTCCCCGTTGTTCATGGCGTCGTTCTGCGCCGCCCGGGCGCTCTCCCGCCGCAACGACGACCCGGCGGCGGCGTCCCGGCCGTTCGACCGTGACCGGGATGGTTTCGTCTTCAGCGAAGGGGCGGTGGTCCTGGTGCTTGAGGAGTACGAGTTCGCGCGGGCCCGTGGTGCACCGGTGCTTGCCGAGGTCCTCGGCCACGGGGAGGCCGGGGACGCCTACAGCCCGGTGGCGCCCCACCCGCAGGGAGCGGGGATTCTGCGGGCCATGCAACGGGCGGTGCGGGCCGCCGGAGTCACCCCGGCCGAGATCGGCTACGTCAACGCGCACGCCGCCTCGACCCCGGTCGGGGACGTGGCCGAGGTCCACGCGATCCGGACGTTGTTCGGCGGCGCTCCGCCACCTGTCTCGTCGACCAAGTCCATGACCGGGCACCTGTTGGGGGCCGCCGGTGCGCTGGCGGCTGCGGTGGCGGTGCTCACCGTCGCCACCGGCTGGATCACCCCGACGATCAACCTTGAATCGCCCGATCCGCGCTGCGACATCGACGGTGTTCCACACCGGGCGCGTGAAAAGAAGACCGAGGTCGCGATGTCGAACGCGATCGGACTCGGCGGCATCAACTGCGCCCTGGTGTTCGGCCGGTAGGACGACAACTTTTTCCGGAGGAGAGACATGACGAAGAACCAACGCCGCTTCGGCCCCAGCGCACTCGTGGTGGAACTGAACGATCTCGCTGTTCAGGCCGCCCATCCGGAGCGCGGTGACCTGCTCGACGGTGACCTGACCTCGCTTATCGAACGGAACTTCACCCTGACCTCGGATCAGCAAGCCGGGGTCGAGCGGCTCCGCGCCGACGAGGACGGGGTGGAGCTGCTCCGACGACTGATCCTCGAGGCGGCCCAGGACGGCGCGAACGGGCAGTTCGTGGTGGTCCACCAACCAGCGCCGAACAGTCGGCTCGGCTACGTCCACACCCTGCGCTACGAGCGGACGAACGCCGCTGCACCCGACGCCGACCGCCCGAGTCGCGAGCTGTCGGCGACCGAGGTCTCCACGATCGGCATCGCCCACTGCGACGCCGACTGCCGCAACTGGGGGTGGGGTCTACAGCGCTGACGGCGTACCTGGGCCGGTCAACCGGCGGAAAGCGTTGCGGCCCTGACCACCGCCATCGCCTGCGCGGCCACCGGCGCTGCCGGTTATGCGTTGCGCGGCACCCGCCGGAACAGCTGACCCGACGCCCCTGCCGTGCCTTCGCGGCCTACTCTGCCCGGGTGGAACTACGCCTGGAATCCGCGTTCGTGGTCTTCGACGCCCAGGACTCCGGATGCGTCTCATACGGCGTCGAGGCGGCCGGGCGTCGCTGGTTCGTCAAGACAGCAACCACCGAGCCCGGCCGCCGTTCATTGCTGCGGGCCGCGACGTTCCACGCCGTGGTCCGGCATCCGGCCATCGTGCGCCCCGAGCACGTCCTCGACGGGCCGACGCTCGTCTACCCGTGGCATGCCGGCAAGGTGTTGAACCACGCCACCGTCCACGGCTCGGACCGCAGCGCACTGGCTCGGTTTCAGCAACTGCCGTTGCCTGAGGTCGACCTGGCCATCGACACCATCCTCGACGCTCACCTGACTGTCACCGCTGCCGGCTACGTGGCGGTCGACCTCTACGACGGCTGCTTCCTCTACGACTTCCGGGCCCGCCAGCTGCGCCTGATCGACCTCGACGAGTACCGTCCCGGCCCGTTCACCCTCGACACCGACCGCCTCCCCGGATCCCGCCGCTACATGGCCCCCGAGGAGTTCGTCCGCGGCGCGGTCATCGACAAGCGCACCACCGTCTACACCCTCGGCCGCATCATTCACCACCTTTTGGACTCCCCACTCGGCTGGCGCGGCTCCCGCCACCAACACCAGGTCGCCGTACGCGCCACCGCCACGACACCCGCCGACCGATACCCCGACGTGGCGGCACTCACCGCCGCCTGGCGTACCACCCGGCCGAACCCGTAAGGCGCCAGAACCCGCCGCGCACCTCGACCATCCGCGCCTGACGCCGGTCGGTACCGACCCGGGTGTTCGGTCTGCGGCGGCGGCTCAGCCCAGGCTGCCCGGCCCGACCAGGCCGGTTTCGTAGGCGACGATCACCAGCTGCGCCCGATCCCGTACCGCCAGCTTGGTCAGCAACCGCCCGACGTGCGTCTTCACGGTGGCAAGGCTGAGACCGAGGTGCTCGGCCAGTTCCGCGTTGGACAGGCCGCGGCCGATGAGCGTGAGCACCTCCCGTTCCCGCTCGGTCACCCCCGCCAGCCGTCGCGGCAGCGGCCGGGCCGGCGCGGGCCGACGCGCGAACTCGTCGATCAGCCGGCGGGTCACCGTCGGCGCGAGCAACCCCTCTCCGGCGGCCACCACCCGGATGCCGGTCAGCAGGTCCGCTGGCGGGGTGTCCTTGAGCAGGAATCCGCTGGCTCCGGCGCGCAGTGCCCCGTAAACGTATTCGTCCAGGTCGAACGTGGTCAGGATGACGACCCGGGTGCGGGTTGTGGCCGGGGCGGCGCAAATCTGTCGGGTCGCCTCGATGCCGTCCATCTCCGGCATCCGCACGTCCATCAGCACCACGTCCGGCCGGTGCTGCGCGGTAAGCGCGACGGCCTGCACGCCGGTGCCCGCCTCACCGACCGTGGTGAGATCTTCGGCCGAATCGACAAGCAGCCGGAAACTGCCGCGCAGCAGCGCCTGGTCGTCAGCGATCAACACCCGGATCACGCGGCCACCCGGTAGGGCAGGCTGGCGGTCACCGCGAAGCCGCCACCGGAGCGTGGCCCGGCGTGGAACTCGCCCCCGTGCAACGCCACCCGCTCCCGCATGCCGATCAGCCCATGCCCCTGCCCGCCGGTCAGGACCGGACGGCGGCCATCGTCGGTCACCTCGACCCTGACCTCGTACGGCGTGACGGTCACCGTCGTCTCGCAGGCGGCCGGCGCCGCGTGCTTCACCACGTTCGTCACCGCTTCCTGCACGATCCGGTAGACCGCCTGGCCCACCGACTCCGGCACCGCTGCGGCCGGTTCCTCCCGCCGCACGTCCAACCGGATGTCGACACCGCCGATCGCCGCCTGTCGGGCGAGCACGGGCAGCTCGTCCAGCCCGGGCGTCGGGGCGTACGGAGTGTCCTCGCGCAGTGCGCCGAGCACCCGGCGGATGTCGGTGAGCGCGGTGCGGCCAGTCCGCTCGATCACCCGTAGGGCGTCCCCCGCCTGACGCGGGTCGGCCTCGGCGACGTGGTTGGCGACGGCCGCTTTGACCACGATGAGGCTCAGCGTGTGCGCGACGACGTCGTGCAGTTCCCGCGCCACCCGTAACCGCTCCTCGGCGGCGGCCTGGTGGACCAGGTGCTCGCTCTGACGGGCGGCGAGGGCGCGGCGCTCGCGGACCAACCAGCCGATCATCCAGGCCGGCGCGATCATGACGGCGGCGTAGCCGACCGCGCCGGTCCCCGACCAGAGATCACTCTCGGTGAACACCAGGGCGACGCTCACCAGAGCGAGACAACCGGCGCCGCAGAGCAGTGACCGGCGCATCGCCGTCGACACCGCCACCGTGTAGACGGACAGGCCGATGGCGAGCCCGGGCGCGGCGGCGGCATAGTTGGGAATCACGCCGGTGATCAGGGCGACGGTGGCGACGCAGCTGATCACGACCGCGACGGTGATCGGCCACCGCCGCCGGACAGCCAACGGCAGCCCGAGGGCCATCCCGACGAGCACCGACACCCAGAGCGGCTCGCGTACGCCACCATGCAGCGGCGATTCCAGTGCCGCGTACGGGCCGAGCAGCCCGCCGACCGCCACCGAGAGCACGGCGTCCACGATGGCCAGCTCCGCTGGCCGCAGCCGCCGAGTCAGCAGAAGGGCGGTCACCTGTCGAAGCGTATCGGCCGGCCGGGCCGACCGCGTCCACCTGCGGGCGGTCATCCTCGGGCATGACGTCCGCAGCGATCCGGCCCCGGGATCCGCCCAGAGTCGGGCCGGCAAATGTCCACACCGGCACGACGCGCCGCACCTGCCGGAACCGGCACCCTGGCGGTCATGACTACCCAGACGGTGGCCCTGACCGGGCTGCGGGCGGTGTACGGCACCGGAGCACGGCAGTTGACGGCGCTCGACGGCGTGACGACCAGCTTCGCGAGCGGCACGTTCACGGCGGTGATGGGCCCGTCGGGCTCGGGAAAGTCCACCCTGCTGCACTGCGCGGCCGGGCTGGACCGGCCGGTCGAGGGGACCGTCACGATCGACGGCAGACGCCTCGACGACCTGAACGAGGACCAGCTGACCCGGCTGCGCCGCGAGCGGATCGGCTTCGTCTTCCAGGCGTTCAACCTGGTGTCCACGCTGACCGCGGCGCAGAACGTCGAGTTGCCGCTGCGCCTGGCAGGGCGTCGTCCCCCGGCCCGGGACGTCGCCGCCGCGCTCGACGCGGTGGGACTGGCAGACCGGGCCGGGCACCGACCGAGCGAACTGTCCGGCGGTGAGCAGCAACGCGTCGCCGTGGCCCGAGCGTTGATCACCCGCCCGGCGGTGGTCTTCGCCGACGAACCGACCGGGGCCTTGGACAGCGCGGCATCCCGGCAGGTCCTCCGGCTGCTCCGGGCACTCGTCGACGACCACCGGCAGACGGTCGTGATGGTGACCCACGATCCGGCCGCCGCCGCGTACGCCGATCGGGTCCTGCTGCTCGCCGACGGTCGCGTGGTGGACGAGCTGACCGGTGGGATCACCGCCGCGGTCGTCGCCGCGCGGATCGCCGACCGGGAGACGGTCCCGGCGGGAAGCGCCGTGGAGCCGTCGTGCTGAGCCTCCGGCGGTCGGCCGGCGCGTTCGTGGCCGTCGCCGTCGGCGTCACGCTTGTCACGGCGGCTACCCTGCTGCTCGCCTCCGGCCGTCCGCAGGTGCCCAACCGGCTGGCGTACGCGGCAGTCGTGGTGCAGAGCCCCGAGGCCGGTGCGCCGGCCGACACGTTCGCGCCGACCCGGCCCTGGTCCGCCGCCAGGACTGCGGAACTCACCAGCAGGCTGGCCGAGCTGCCGGGTGTCACGGCGGCGGTGCCGGACCGCACCTTCTACGCCCAGGCGCTCGTCAACGGCCGCCCTGCGGGCACCGGTGCGCAGCGGGAGGAGGCCCAGCAGGGACACGGCTGGTCCAGCGCCCGGTTGGGTGGATTCCGTCTCACGGCCGGAGAGCCGCCCCGGCAGGCCGGCGAGGTGGTCGTCGACCGTACGCTCGGGCTGCGTCCCGGCGGGGTGGTCACCCTGCTCACGGCGGCGGGCCCGCAGCCGTACCTTGTCACCGGTCTGGTCGACGCGCCCGGCGTCTACGTCGCGGACGAGGTTGCCGCCGCGCTCGCACCCGGCGTCCGGGCCATCGGTCTGCTTCTCGCGTCGGGCGCTGACGTCGAGGAAGTCGCCGAGACAGCTCGCGGTGTCGTCGGCGGCGACGGACAGACGCTTACCGGTGACGGCCGCGGCGCGTTGGAGCCTCGGGGTGACGCCCGAACCCGCTGGATCGGCATGCAGGTACTCACCGCCACGGCGGCTCTCGCCGGCTTCGTCACGGTCTTCGTGGTCGCCTCCACCTTCGCGTTCACCGTCGCGCAGCGCCGTCGCGAGCTGGGACTGCTGCGCGCTGTCGGCGCCACCGGCCGTCAGGTCCGCCGCATGGTCCACGCCGAGGCGCTCGTCGTCGGCGCCACGGCCGGGCTGGTCGGCGTCCTGGCCGGCGCGGCGCTCGCCCCGGGCCTGGGTCGGCTGCTTGTCGACGTCGGCTTTGAGCCGGCGACCTTCCACGTCCGGTACGAACCCTGGCCGGTCGCGGTCTCCTTCATCACCGGCCCGGTGATCGCGCTGCTGGCCGTCTGGTCGGCGTCGCGCCGGGCGGCACGCGTCCGCCCGCTTGAGGCGTTGCGCGAGGCGGCGGTGGAGCAGCGGCCGATCGGACGGCTGAGGATCGCCACCGGGGTGCTCCTCGTCGCGGCTGGGGTCGCTCTCAGCCTCGGCACCGCGACGTCCGACGAGGCCCGCGACGCCGCCACGTTCGCCCTCTACGCGGTGATGGCGCTGGTGGCCGGTGCCACCGTGCTGGCTCCGACGGCCATCGGCCCGCTGCTGCGGCTGCTGCGGTGGCCGGTGCGTCGAAAGGGCGGCGCGATCGGGATGCTGGTCCGGGCCGGGGCGTCGACCGCGACCCGGCGGACGGCTTCGATCGCCGCACCGGTGCTGCTCACTGTCGCGTTCGCGGTGCTGATCTCCGGGATGGTACGCACGACCACGGCTGCCTACGCGGCGGCCCGGGCCGACAACGTAAACGCCGGCTGGGTCGTCGTACCCGACCGCGCACCGGGCCTGTCGGACCAGGCCGTCGCGGCGACCGGGGGCACCGCCCTGCTGCCGACGACGGTCTTCGAAGGCGACCCGGACTCCTCGCCGGAGAACCGGCCACTCACCGCGCTCGGCGTGGATCCGGCGGGCTTCGCCGCCGCGAACCGGGCGCTCACCGTCGTCGCCGGCTCGCTCGACGAGTTGCGCGGCGACGACACGGTGGTCCTGCCCGCCTCGGCGAACAGACAACCGACCGAACCGTACGCGCTTGTCTTCGCTGACGGTGAGGTGGTGTCGCTGCGCGTCGTCGCGGTCGTCACCGACGACTCGATCCCCGGCGACCTGCTCCTGCCCCGATCGGTGGTGCGGGCGCACGACCCCTCGGCGCTCACCTCCGCGGTGTACGTCTCCGACCGGATCGATCCGCCAACCGGAGCGCGGATCGTTGACGTATCCGGGTGGGCGGCCGAGGCGGACCGCGCCGAGGATCGCCTTGTCTGGCTCACCACGCTGCTGCTGATCGGAGTCTCGGCCGGCTACGGGGCTGTCGCGGTGGCGAACACGTTGCTGATGGCCGCCGCCGGCCGGGTGGCCGACCTGCGGCTGATCCGGCTGGCCGGTGCGACCCGCAGGCAGGTCATCTGGCTGGTCACGGCCGAGTCCGCCCTGGTCGTGCTGATCGGCGCACTGCTCGGAGGGGCTGTCGCGTTCGTCGGTCTGCTGAGTATCCGTGCCGGCCTCGCCGAGCAGGCTGGCGTACCGGTCGACCTGGTGCTGCCATGGTCCGTGGTCGGCGGGGTCGTGGGGCTCTGCCTGCTGCTGGCGGTGCTGGCCAGCGCGCTGCCCACCTGGCGGTCCCTACGCCACCGTCCCGCGCGGTCTGCGGGGTGAACCCGTGCCACCGCACGGCGGCAGCGTGGAGTGGCCCCGCTTACCTCGCCGTGGTGCGGATGACTGGAAGCCGGCGTGGCATGTCCGGTCAGCGGGTCGGTGGTGTTCGTTCGTCGGCGAGGTGTTTGGTGATGCGTAGCAGCACCTGGCCCGGTGGCCCGGTGACGAAGGTGGCCGTGTCGGCGAGTGCGGTGATCAAGGGCAGTCCACGACCACCGATGGTGAGCGGGGCGGGCAGGTCGGCGTCGAGGCCAGCGCCGTCGGGGGTGCGGCCGTGGTTGCCGACCTCGAGCAGGCAGACGTCGTCGTCGATGCTGATGGTGATGTCGACGTCGCTGTCGGCGTCGGCGTGTATCACCGCGTTGGCGCAGGCCTCGCTCATCAGCACGGCGAGGTGGCCCCCGATGTCCTCGTGGGCGTCGGTGAGGCTCAGCAGGGTGGCCAGGACATGGCGGGCACGGGTCACCGAGGACGGTTGGCGTGGGAGGGACAGCGTCATGCTCACCCGCACCGCGCGACTCCTCCCGACCCGTACCTGGCCCGCCGGACCACCGCTGACACCCTGAGGCGGGATGCTCCGGTTCTGATTAGCGCTACCCGCGGTCGCTGAGGTGAAACGGTTTGGGAGCGGCTGGGCGGGCACCGGCCGGCGGTGGTTTGCCGGCCGGCGGTGGTTCGCTGGCCGGCAAAATAGGATAAGCGGGGATCATCGGCGTCGGGAGGTTGTGGTGGATCTGCAGTTGTCGGTCCGGCCGGGCCGTGGTTGCACCGTTCTCGAGGTGCACGGTGAGCTGGACATGGCGACGTCCCCGCAGTTGCGCGAGGGTCTGCAACGGGTGGCCGACGCCGGTGACCGCCGGGTGGTGGTGGATCTGGCCGGGGTGGGATTCATGGACTCCAGCGGGCTGGGCGCGCTGGTGGTGATGTTCAAGGCGTTGCGCGAGGCCGGGGGGCGGTTGTGCCTGGCCGCGGTGCAGCCTGCCGTGCACAGCGTCCTGATGGTCACGTCGGTGGACCAGGTGATTGACGTCTATGGCAGCGTGCAGGCGGCCGAAGCGGACATGTCGTCGAGGGACGCGACAGCCAGCTAGTCAGCCGGGCAGCGCGGCGCTGGCGCGCGTCTGGTCTGCGCCGGCGCTGGTACTCCGGTCCTCGCTGTGCCTGCCGTGCCAGTCGACGATGAACAGGGTGGCGTCGTCGGCCAGTGTCGGTCCGCTGACCTCGAGCACGGCGTCGGCCAGCGCCCGGACCGCCTCGCGCGGGTGCAGGCCAGCGATCGACCGCAGCATGGCCGGCAGATCCAGACTGGCGGCGTTGCGTTCCCGCACGCCGTCGGTGACGACCACCAGGCGGTCGCCGGGTCGCAGCGTGACCTCACCGGCGCGGAAACCGGACTCGGCGAACATGCCCAGGGGGAGATTGCCCGGCAGGGGCAGCGCCCGGGTGTCCCCGTCGCGTACCAGCATCGGCGGCACGTGCCCGGCGTTGAGCAGCGCGCACACCCCGCTACGCAGATCGAGCCGGCCCAGCACCGCGGTGATGAAACTGCCACGCACCGTGCTGTGTGCGGCCACGTCGGCGTTCGCGGCCTCGGCCTGCGCCACCAGGCCCACCGCGCGGCGGCGGTTGTTGCGCAAGCTGCCCACACCCAGGGTGGCCGTCAGCGCGCTGGCCACCCCGTGGCCCATCGCGTCGGTGACGCTGAAGTGCAGCACGTCCCGGGCGAGGCTGTAGTCGAAGGTGTCCCCGCCGACGCTCGCGGCGGGCTCCAACCAGCCGGACAGCGTGAACGCGCTCGCCTCACACGTGAACGAACCCGGCAGCAGGCGCCGCTGGATTTCCCCGGACAGGGTGAACGGGGTCGTGCGCTGCCCCCACTCGAACAGGTCGGTGTGCCGCCGGTTGGCGATCACCACGAACGCCAACACGTGCGCCGTGCGGGAAATCTCCTCCAGATCACGGGCATCCGGCTCGCCCGGCAGGACCATCTCCAACAGGCCGATCGCCTCATCGCGGCCGGTCACCGGCGCCCACACCGTCCACCCGTCGGGCTGCGCGACGACCTGCACCGTCTGGGTGCGCAGCGCCTGTTCGGCGGGGCCGCCGTCGAACGGCAGCACCGTGGCGACCTCGTCACCGTTCCGGCGTCCCTCATCGGCACCGTGGAGCGGCAGGTGGGCCAACCGGACCAGCGCCCGGCCGCTGAGGTCCGCGATCAGGAACGCGACGGCACGTGCCCTCAGCGCCGCACCGAGTTCCCGGGTGACCGCCTCGACCGCCTCGACCGGCGAGGCGTTCTCCGCCGCACCCAACATGTCAGCCATTGTCTGGCCCCGACTGCTCTCCACTGTCGGAGCCTACGAGACCCGGCCGGTCACCGCCGAGCACCACCACCGTCACCGCAGCGTCGACAACCCCGATGACCGGCGGCCAGGAAATCTAGGTTGGAACGGCTAGACATCTTCTGCGGCATGGCATAGTCTTCTTCGAGTCGAGAGGAAAGGACCGTCAAGACGCAGACGGGCCGTCCGGCCGTGAGGACATGACGGGCGGCGAGGAGAGGAACATGCTTCACCGTTCCTCCCGAGAGGCAGTAAGAGCACGTCAGTTCCGGCGTGACACACGCCGGGTGCAGGTGGGGCCAAGGCTCTTTCAGGGCTCCAGCTGATGTTCGCCGCACGTGTCGGGGCTGTGAAGTCGCGTGGGTTCCGGCACCGGCGGACCGTACGACCGCAAGGGAAAGAAGTAGCAGAGGGAAAGGGAGGGCCGTACACCGTTGGATCGCCCGCCGTCGGCCGTCATGTCAGGCCGGGCGGACACCGCAGTTTCCATCGAACGAGAGGTGGTCTCCGGTCACGCATATGCGATCCTCGCACCCGAAGCCGTCAATGACGGCTGGTGCGGATACGACAAGCCGACGTTCCTGTCGGTAGATGGTGTTCTGACCCGTAACCCTGGGCCCCGGCGCTTACGCGCCGGGGCCCTCGACGTGGAGGTGACATGGGGCAAAACCCCGACGACATGTTCGGCGATGAGAACTACCCGGCCTACACCATTGGCCAGGCCGCGGAGATGCTCAACACCACGCAGGACTTCCTGCGCCGCCTGGACGAGGCGAAATTGATCAACCCGCACCGCTCCAGCGGCGGGCACCGCCGCTACTCCCGCTACCAGCTGCGCCTGGCCGCCCGGGCCCGCCAAATGGTCGACGACGGCACCGCCCTGGAGGCCGCCTGCCGGATCATCGTGCTGGAAGACCAACTCGAGGAAGCCCTCCGGCAGAACGAGAAGCAGTAGCGAGGGCCGCGGCGACAGGACCGACCAGCCCCACCCCTCGCACCTCTTCCCATCCCGACCGACGACCGGGACGCTGTGCGTGGCTGCCGGTCCGCGGCGTCGCGGTCTTACGCCGGCCGGCGTGCCCAGGACCGACGACGGATCATGTGCTACGGTAGCCGGGTTGCAGTTTTGATTTCCGTAGACGTCTTCCGGCGCCTGATGGGGCATCTGAAACCCATTCAGGCGCTTTTCGTTTTTCGTGTCGTTTCGACGCGGGTAATCAACGCGGCGGCGTAAGGGTCCGCACAGTGCGGTCTCTAACAGCCTGCGAAGGAGCAGACATGACTACAGGTACCGTGAAGTGGTTCAACGCCGACAAGGGCTTCGGCTTCATCAGCCCGGACGACGGCGGCGCCGACGTCTTCGCCCACTTCTCCGCGATCTCGGCGAGCGGCTTCCGCAGCCTCGACGAGAACCAGAAGGTGGAGTTCGACATCACCCAGGGCCAGAAGGGCCCGCAGGCGGAGAACATCCGCCCGCTCTGATCCACATGCTGTGAACGGCGGCCCGACTGGTTCAGCGGGCCGCCCTTCGGCGTCTCATGCGCTCACCACGACATCGCAAACTCGTCCGATCGGCAGAAGGCCAGCCATCTCGGTGTGGAGCCAGCCCAGCATTGCCCCCGTGTCCTCCTCCTGGATCGATTCGGGCCTCGGCCGCCCCGGCCGGCCGGGACGGCGCAGGCCAACGCGGGCCACTCCCTGCCACCCCGGGCAACGCACAGGTCGCTAGACTGGGCCCTCGCGCCCTCGTAGCTCAGGGGATAGAGCATCGGTTTCCTAACCCGCCGCTCCATTTGTGTCCGCAGGCTGATGACCTGCGGCTTTTCTCTTTCCAGGGGTTCTGCGCCGGTCGCACGCGCGCCGCTGTGATCGCCTGCGGAAGCTCAGCGAAGTGCGTAAGTGCTGGTCAGCTCTACTTTTCCATCGACCGCTGTGGCGGTCTCCTGCGACGTGCTGCCCCGAGGCCCGGGACAAGGGTGACTTCGCGGGGCTGGTCGGGTTGGAGAAGACGTTCGCGTTCAACCTCTCCGGGCACGTGCTGCACTCGATGGAACAACCTGTCCCCGCACGGCGGCGACCGCCCCGACGGTGAGCTGGCTGCCGCGATCGACGAGCACTTCGGTTCCTTCGACGGCTTCGCCGGGCAGCTGTCGGTGGCGACGAAGAGCGTGCAGGGCTCCGGCTGGGGCGGCCTCGGCTGGGAGCCGCTGGGGCAGCGGCTGATCGTGGAGCAGGTCTACGACCACCACGGCAACGTCGGGCAGGGCTCCACCCCGCTGCTGGTCTTCGACGCCTGGGAGCACGCCTACTAACTGCAGTACCGCAACGTACGCCCGGACTACGTCGACTGGTTGTGGAATCTCGTCGACTGGGCCGACGTGACCGCCCGCTTCGACGCCGCCCGCGCCGCCGCGCCGAAGCTCTGACCGGCGTGACCGGCCCGGTTCCGGTCGCCGCCGACCTCGTGCAGCGCGCGGCCGGGGTCATCGCAGCCTGCCACCGCGGTGACCTCGCCGGTGCGGAGGCGCTGCTGGCCTCGTTCGACACCGACCAGGCCCGCACGCTCGGCTTCTACCTTCTCGCCGACCTCGCCCTCGGACTGGTCCGCGCGCAGACCGGTCAGTCCCTGGACGACCTGGTGCGGGAACTCGCCCTGCTCGTGGCCGCCACACCACCGCCCCCGCCCGGCTGAGGGCATGCCCACTCTCATGGCGGCTGGGGAGCGGCTTGCGAGCGAGGTCAGTCTGCTGTCGAGGCGGAAACCTGCCATAGGGCGCTGACCGGCATGGCGCGGAGTCTGTCGCCGAACGGCAGCGTGGAGGTTCCGGTATAGAGGACGATGCCGACGATGAAGTCGTCGCCGAGGCGGTCGGCGAGTCGGCGTAGGCCGCGGAAGTCGTCGGGTCCGACGGTGCTGGCTGCTTTGACCTCGATCCCGACCACCTGACCAGCTCGGTTCTCGAGCACCGCGTCGACTTCGTACCTGCTCTGGTCGCGGTAGTGAGACAGGTCGACGAACTGCTCGGACCAGGTGAGCTGCCGGGACAGCTCGGACAGCACAAATGACTCGAGCAGCGGCCCGAACGGTGCGCCCGGCCGGAGCAGTGCCCGGGCGTCGGTCGCGATTTCGTTGGCGGCGATGCCCGAGTCGACGAAGATCAGCTTTGGCGCGGCGGTGGCACGGGTGCCGAGGTTGCGGGACCAGCCGGGAATCCGTTTGATCAGGAAGATCTCTTCCAGGGCTTGGAGGTAGCGGACGATCGTCGGCCGGCTCAGTCCGAGGGCGGATTCGAGGGAGTTCGCGGCGATGATGGTCGCGGACCTGGCCGCGAGGAGGCGTACCAGCCTGCGTAGCTCGCCCTTGTGCTGGATGTCGGACAGCTGCCGGACGTCGCGGTCGATGAGCGCCTGGACATAGGCGTCGAGGAACCGTTGGCGGCGGCGCGGGTCGGTGCGGGCGGTGGCCTCGGGTAGGCCGCCTCGCACGATCCTGGCCGCGTAGTCGGCGCGGGTCACGTCCGACTCGTGTCGCAGGTTCGGGCCGAGCGCGAAGACGGCGTCGATGAATCCGTCCAGGGCTCCGTCGAGTTCGCCTTGGGAAAATGGCCAGAGCTCGACGGTTTCCATCCGACCGGGCAGCGCGTCCGGCGCAGCCACCATGCCGAACAGCCGAGACGATCCGGTGAGCAGGTACCGGCCAGGACGGGGATCCTCGTCGACGGCAGCCTTGATGGCCAACAGGAGCTCCGGAGCGCGCTGGATCTCGTCGATGACCAGGAGTTCGGAGGAGTCCACGAACCCGACCGGATCGGCGATCGCCGCTGCCCGGTCCTGAGCCCGATCAAGATCGCGGCGCTCGGCCAGACGATCGCCGGCAACGAGGCGGACCAGGGTGCTCTTGCCCGCCTGGCGTGCCCCGCTGATCAAGACGACGCGGGTGTCCGCCAGAGCAGCGTTGACCTGCGCGGCAGCGTGGCGGGGGACTAGATGCGGTGTGGGCACGGCGTCATCATAACCGCCGCATTTCCGATCTGCGAGGCCCCTTGCTTTCGATTTGCGGCACCCGAATCGTTCGATACGCGGTCATTTGATGTTCGATCTGCGGGCCAGGCGAACGGGGCGGTTCGTGGAAGGGGCCCACCGCTACGTCGCGTTGCTGCGGGTCGCGGCGAGTTCGGGGAAGGCGTCCTCCCAGTGCGGCGGGGGTGAGTTGTCTGGCGTCGATGCTCAGCCCGGCACCGGCCTGCGCGTGGACCACCGGAGGGAGCGGAGGATGGACCTGGGTCGCGGCGGACCGGTTCATCGTGGCGATGTCGGCACCGGTGACTGCTTGTTTGGCCTGCCGGGCGACGTGATCGGCGTCGCCGGGGCTGAGGCGGTCCAGCGTCGACAGGAATGCCCACTGGTCGGCGTACGGCTCGAGGGTGCCGAGGTCGAGGAAGGTGGTCAGTCCGTCCTTGCGGCGGCGTCCCTGCAGGGGTGCGGCGATGAGGTTGCCGAAGCCGCCCTCGGGCAGCACGTCCTGGTTGGGGAACAATCGGTCGTACGAGCGCAGGTCCATCGATCCGCGTAGCACCATCGCCTCACGCAGCAGGACCGTGCCCACGGCCCGCGCGGTGGCTGCGAAAACGGCGCCGGTGAAGAAGATCCACACGTGGGCGCCGCGGCCTGACTGGGAGATCTCCAACGCGGCCGGCACCGCGTTGACTCGTGCCCTTCACGTACGCGAGGGCGTCGAGCATCGCCGTCGGCCCGTCGAAGTCGGCCACGAGGAAGTGGCAGGTGTTGCCGGGCATCAGCGGGTACAGGCCCATGAACACGTCGCCGACCAGATGCGCCGCGACGACCTCCGCCGTGCGTGGCAGGTGGGTGGCACCCCGCCGGTCCATACCCTTACGCCAACCCCCGGCGACCGCGGGCATCCACCCGGCAGCGCCGGTACGGGCGTTCTCCCACCGCACGGCGTACACGTCAGCCCGGGCCCGGAACCGGTCGGCGAACAACGCCAGCTTGTCCCGGGTCGGCGAGGCCATGGTGACCAGCCCCGGCGGCTCCACCGGCGCGGACAACTGCTCCGGCGCCGCAGACGTGTCCGCACCGCGCAGCTGCAGCAGACGCGCCAGCCGGGCGTTCTCCGCCCGTAACCGCTCCACCTCCCGCCGAAGATCGACGAACTCCGCCACCGAACCCATGCGACCATCCTCGCGCATCGGGCTTCAAAGGCCGCGACACCGGTCCGCTATCCTCCGCCGATGGCATCGAAGGGGACCGCCGCGCTGGAGGCGATGATCGAGGAAGCCACCGTCGACGCGTACGGCGACGACGAACAGCTCACCGGCCTGTTCACCATGATCGAGGAACATCTCGCGGTGCCGTTCACCACCACCGTCCTCGGCGTCGAGGTCACCGTGCGGACGATCGACCTGACCGCGAACACCATCGTCGCGCTCTGCGCCCGAGGCCACCACCGGCAGCGGATCGGCCTACTCGACCTGCCGCTCCCCACCCCGCCACCCGACGGCGCCGGATGGATCGACGCTTACCGGCACTGGGCCGGAAGGTAGGCCACGATGAGCGAGTACCAGCACTACGAGTTCACCGCCGTCGACCGGCCTCTCACCGGCCGGGAGCGGGCCGAGTTGCGGTCGCTGTCGACCCGGGCCGACATCACCGCCACCAGCTTCGTCAACACCTACGAGTGGGGCGACTTCAAGGGCGACCCGCGAAAGCTGATGGAACGGTACTTCGACGCGCACCTGTACCTGGCGAACTGGGGCACCCGCCAGCTCATGCTGCGGCTACCGAAACACGTGCTCGACCCCGCCACGGTGGCCCGGTACTGCCAGGGTGACAGCGCGGCCATGTGGACCGCTGGCACGCACGTCATCATCGACCTGCATGACGAGGACGAGGACGGCTTCGACGAGTGGGAGCTCGACGGCCACGGTCTGCTCACCTCCATCATCCCGGTCCGGGCCAGCCTCGCCGCGGGCGACCTGCGCCTGCTCTACCTGGCCTGGCTGCGCTGCGTACAGTCCGAGGACATCGCCGACGACGAGCCCGAACCACCCGTCCCGGCCGGACTGGGCGCCCTCGACGCGCCGCTCACCGCCGCCGCCGAATTCCTGCGCATCGACCCCGACCTGATCGCGGCCGCAGCGGCCGGGTCGACGCCGGACGCCTCCGGCGAACCGACCGCCGCGCAACTACGCACCTGGGTCATCGGACTGCCCGCAAGGGACAAGGACACCATCCTGACCGACCTGATCACCAGCGGAGACAGCCACCTACGCAACCGACTGCTGCGCCGCTACCGCGACGCACACCTCACCGATACCCCGGCACCGGCAGCCCTCCGCACCGCCGGGAACCTGCTCGCCACCGCTGCGGACCTGCGCGCCGAAAGGGAACGACGGGACGCCGAGCAGCGCGAACGCGACCGGATTCGCCGGGAACGGTCCGCCGCAACCGCCCGGCAACGGCACCTCGACACCCTCGCAGTCGACCAACCCGCCGCCTGGCAGCGGGTCGACGAACTCATCGCCACGAAGAGACCCCGCGAGTACGACAGCGCCGTTCAACTCCTCGTCGACCTGCGCGACCTCGCCGAACGCGACGGAGACAGCGGGCTGTTCCAACAGCGGCTGACCGAGCTACGGGCAGTGCACGCCCGCAAGCCCAGCCTGCTCGAACGCCTCAACCTCGCAGGCCTCGACACCTGACGCATGGTTCGCCACCCGGTGACCATCACCGAGGCGCGCAAGATCGTAGGCCGCTCGGCGTCCCCGGCGCGACGTCCCTGACAGGGGCGGCTTGGGCTCCGGGTGTCCGTCGGGACCTGCAACCGGACATAGAACCGTGTCGTTTGGCGGGGTGGACCCGGAGGGTCGGGTGACTGTCTGGGTGTGTGCTGCCGATGTCATGGCCAGCTAGGAGTAGGACGCCCCGACCCTCGCTGACGACCGCTGTATCAGCACTGGATGGAGACTTGCGACCGATCGCCCTTTCCGAAGTTGTGGC
The DNA here is from genome assembly GCF_038246755.1 of Micromonospora sp. FIMYZ51. Taxonomy (NCBI): domain Bacteria; kingdom Bacillati; phylum Actinomycetota; class Actinomycetes; order Micromonosporales; family Micromonosporaceae; genus Micromonospora; species Micromonospora sp. FIMYZ51. The sequence goes on from NZ_CP134706.1 coordinate 641,820, forward strand.
TACTGAACCGCGGCGGGTCCACGCCCCTTGACCAGACAACCGAAGAGGGTGATGCCCGATGGGCAGCCTGTGGGCCGGCGTCGACGTCGGCAAGACCCACCACCACGTGTGCGTCATTGACGACGACGGCACCGTGGTGGTGTCCGAGAAGATTCCGAACGACCAGCAGGCCATCTCCGGCATCGCCGGGCGGCTCGGCAAACGCCGCAAGCCGATCCGCTGGGCCGTCGACCTGCGCGGCGGACCAGCGGCGCTGCTGTTGGCGGTCCTGTTCGACCGGAATGCGGACGTGCGCTACGTCAGCGGCACGGTCACCTCACGGATGGCGGAGGCGTTCCACGGCGAACGCAAGACCGACGCCCACGACGCCTACGTCATCGCCCAGACCCTGCGCATGCGCGGCGACCTACCGACCCTCACCCTCGCCGACGGGGTTGCAGCAGCAGTTGAAGCTGCTCGTCTCCCGCCGCCTCGACCTGGTCGCCGACCGGGTCCGCCTTACCGCCCGCATCCAGGACCTGCTGGCCATGATCAGCCCAGCGCTCGAGAAGACGCTGAACCTGCGCAGCAAGGGCGCGCTGCGGCTCCTCGCGCAGTGGCAGACACCCGCCGGACTGCGCCGCGCCGGTGAAGCCCGCATCCTGGACTACCTGCGCCAGCACGGCGTCCGGGCCGCCAGGGCACTCACCGCCAAGGTTCTCACCGCCGCACGGACGCAGACCATCGCCGTCGCCGGAGAGGCCACCGTGGCCGGGATCGTGGCGCAGATGGCCACCGACCTGGAAGCGGTCAACGACCGCATCACCGCCATCGAAGAAACCATCGCCGTGATTGTCGCCGAGCACGAGCTGGGAGAGATCGTCACCAGCCTGCCCGGCATCGGCACCACCCTCGCCGCCGAGTTCCTCGCCCACGCAGGCACCCTCACCACCTACCCGAGCGCCGCCGCACTCGCCGCGCACGCCGGGCTCGCGCCGATCTCCCGCGACTCCGGCCGCAGGCAGGGTCACCAGGTCCGGCCCCACCGCTACCACCGCGGGCTACGCCGGGTGTTCAGCATGTCCAGCTTCACCGCCCTGACCCACTGCCCACGATCCCGCGCCTACTACGACAAGAAGAGAGCTGAGGGTAAGACCCACCGCCAAGCCACCGCCGCCCTGTCCAGACAACGCCTCAACGTCCTCTGGGCCTGCATCCGCGACAAGACCCCCTACCAGCCCAAACAACCAAGATCAGCAGAGGTGGCGCTGCGCGAACTCGCGTAGAGACTCCCTGGGCTGCGACAACAGCGGTCCGGGGAACGTGGGTGAACGTGGGCCACTCCCTGCCACCCCAGAGGAACCCCAGGTCGCTAGACTGGGCCCTCGCGCCCTCGTAGCTCAGGGGATAGAGCATCGGTTTCCTAAACCGTGTGTCGCAGGTTCGAATCCTGCCGGGGGCACCAACGTTATGCTTTGAGCAGCCAAAACACGGCAAGTTCATTGATGCCCATCGGTGTTATTTTGAATCGTCCCCCGAAAACCCCTCGGTAACGCGTGTGGGCGATCAGGTTGCGGCAGGTGTCGTTGCAGGACATCAGTGGCTGCGTCATCACGACACGGCGCGCACAGCCGTGGAGGCTTATCGAGCTGTTGCATGGGCGATTCGGCCACGGGCTATACCGCCGTGCCTGACTGACTGTGTCTGCCAGGGGGCCCTGCTCGTGCTGCAACAAGTCTCGGCTGGCAAGATAGAAATCCTGCGATGGCTCGGGCCGGGGCGGGTGTGGCCCGCCCAGGTCGCATTCTCCCATTCAAGTGCTGACCTAAATCAGCCCAGGCGACTGCTCTCGGCCGTCGCGCTTGAGGGTGAGTAGTGGATAATTCGGTAAATATGCGCGAACCACTAGAACTCGACCGCTACGGCAAAGAGGCACCACGAAGGCCAGCCGCAAAACTTTGGCGAGTCGTGCCCGTATGGCAAAATCACCTAGGGTGGCGGCTCTGTAACGGCACGGTTCTTTGGGCCCGCAAGGGGGACGCATGGCAGGAAGCGGGCCGAACTGGTATGCACCTACCGACAACTGGCCTCAGCACCCTTACCCATGGTTCCGCAGCGCCCTCAACAAGGCCCGCACGGCTGGGTGGTGGTACCGGAAGGGAGCCAACGCCAGTCACATCCACGGCACTGCCTACTGTCAGGGGCCTGAGAAACGAGTGGGAGCCTGCAAGTTCCCGATCTACTCGACGGGCAAGGCCGGCGAGACGGCCGCGATGGAGTTTGAGCGGCTAATACGCCGCTGCCCCCACGAGAAGGCTGAGGCCGGCCCTCTGGCCGCGGCGTCAGTCCACATGGACAAGGTCGACCTGCTTTGCAGCGGTGCCGAAGCCCTCCTTGATCAGCACGACTACGACCAGGGCTCCGCGAGCTTCTTCGACCAAGCAGAGCAACTGCTCGACGAGGCTGGAGAGGGTACTGGTGTGGTCGACGACCTGCTGCAGTCGGCCATAGATCGAGAGATGGAGGCCCGAGCTGCCGGCGATGAGGCCGAACGGGCGCTGGCTCTGGCAGGTACCGATCTTCGTGATCCAGGGCAGGTCTTGGACGTCGCGGAAGAGGCCAGCAGTCAGGTCAGGGCTGTCCTCATCGAAGAGGAGCCATCCCCGGATGTTCGAAACCTCAAAGCTCGGGTACGTCACGCACGTATAAAGATTAAGTCGCTTCGGTCCCGTTTGCCCCAAAGGTGACACACCGGAGCGGTTGGTTGACCTAGAGTGTTGGCAAGTGCCAACACTACCACTATGCTGGAGTCTCAGATGACGTATGGCGGGAGAGGCCGATGATCCGCATCCCCCTTCGTGTCAGCGGTGTGGACCTTGACGACGACGTCACCCTTGAGGTGCTGGGTGAGCATCTCTCCGACTTGGCATGGTCCGAATTTGACGGTGCTGTTATAGCAACGCTATACACAGCGGCCAAAGATCCTGTAGCCACAGCTCTAGAGGCCGCTCGGCGAATTTGCCACGTTCTCCCGGACGCCAAAGTTATTGAGGTTGACCCAGAAGTAGTTTCCATTTCGGACATCGCCTTCCGCCTTGGCGTCTCTCGTGAGGCCGTCAGGCTTTGGGTGGAGGGCCGGCGCGGGCCAGGGAACTTTCCGCTCCCAATGGGCACGGTTGGCGGCGGGAAGTCAAAGATCTGGCAATGGGCGCAGGTTCACCGCTGGGTTCGGCAGCACTACGGCATCGGCGAAAAAGAACGTCACCTGACCCCCGAGCAGGTCGCCGAGTTGAACGGGTGTTTGTTGCGTATCAAACATCCAATTGACAATGCGTGGGAGACGGTTTCCTCATTCGAACGGCGGGTTCGACCGCCAGCCGAAAATAGGGACGACCTGCATGAACTACTGGCGGAACTCACAGGGAAGATCCTCACCGCTAGCGCTAAACGACACATGGCTTTAGCGCTATACATGGTCGAGGGATCATCGTCCTGGGTTGCGCGTTATGGTCACCAGCAAGCCCCAGATGGATACATCGAGGTATCTCCGGAAGCTGCCCAGGTTGAGGAACTAGCGTGAGCGATACGGTTGAGGCTGGTAGGGGGGCCAAGAGCGGTGGCCAGGCAGGCGACCGGGATGATGCCCTCAAAGCCTTGGTCGCTCAAGCTGATCTTACTGACATTCGCGTGACGAAGTGGCATGCAGAGCTTCTGTCTGATACTCCCGCAGAAGTCGGCGAACTTGATCTGAAGGTTGCGAGTGCCTTCAGATTGAGTGATGAGGGCTTCGACACCCGGTTCAGTGTAGACGCGCCATTGGTTTCCCGGGGCGGTGGCGAGAGGGTTGCGAGTGTGCAGGTGGTGATCGTCGCGTCGTTCACGCTTGCGAATCAAGAGAAACCCGACAAGGAGCTTTTAAGTGCCTTTATGGATCAAGTGGCCTTCTTCGTGGTAATGCCGTTCATTCGGGAGGGCTTACACTCGCTTTCTATGCGAATCGGCCTTGAGCCCATCACGATCGGCCTCCTGCACCAGGGGAAGGCTACGCCCACGACAGCTTGGACGAGCACTCGCCAGTTTCATGGCGTGTCGGCGCGGGACGAGCCAGCCGGAAGATGACAGCTGTTAGTAACCAAAGGGGCTGGTCAATCAGTAATTAATCGGGGCGTGGCCTAGTGCCACGCCCCGTTTCGATCGGGAGAAACTGCAGCCCGCTTCCTATCCTCGCCGCTCAATAACCTGCCAGCTCCGGTTGACGTATCCTTTGCTTTCGATCGGCTGCCGACGGTTGGAGGCGCCTCCGTCGAAGTCTATGCATAAGGCGTGAGATGCGACTCTCTTGAACGGGGCTCGATAGAAGTCCGCTGCGAAGCGGTTCAGGGCCTCATCCTTGGAAAAAAGGCTTGCCCGCCCTTCTAGTGCTGTCGAGAGAACCAGCATGTCGTTAATCGTGTTGCGGAAATTCTTCTTCGGATTGTTGGTCCGCGAGAACTCGTTTAGCAGCGGAAACATGCTCTCAACTGTCTTAGGGGTGAGCGCCACGCATTTCACGCGGTTATGCACCAGGAACGTGAAGCGACCAAGCAAATCCCGCCGAAGTTGCCTGTCGAGATCGCGTATACAAGTTTCGTAGTATTGGATCTCTCCACCGTTGATCGCGCCGGCTAGCCTATTGTGACCATATTCGAAGATTGTTGGGTGGTCGCTGGCGAAATCGATGAACAACCGGTCGGTGTACTTCCTTCGGCGGGCGTGCTGCTGCGGACCGGACAAGCCCTTCTCGCCGACCCTCAGCAGGCTGGGCCCCTGAGACCTCAAGTGAGGGGGCCGTGGCATGTAATAACGAGGCGTCTTAAGGTCCTTGGTATGAACTAGGAGGAACTCCTGTGCCGCAACGGAGCTTAAAGTCCTGCCGTCGATCGCGTACCCGGATACACCCTTCCAGGCGTAGGACACGATCATGGTGTCGACATGTTCCACAGCAGCTCCTCTCCCAGCCCGCTTACCATCCTGGACGGTTGAGGCGGAAACTCATACTGGCCCCCCAGCTTCCTTCATCCGTCTCAGGGAATCCAGATCGCGGACTCTTCGCAGGGAGGCGCCCGCTAGCTAGGCGGTCATGTCGCTGACGATGGCGTTGAGTCGGCCTGGGAAACGAGCCTAAGTGGTCAGCCGCTAGACCGCGTGACCGCAACCCTCTGGGCCGGTCGGCGGATGCCGACCGGCCCAGAAGGCCGTTCCTGACCGGCGAGCAGGGAGCGAAGCGTGTCCTGCGCCGCCGGCAGTGATCAGTCGGGCTTGGCGTTGGATGGCGCTGGAAACTACGACCCGCCCGTTCGAGGTGGATTGTGGCCGCGCTCGGAACTGGTCACTGCCCGGCCAACGCCGAGTTGTTCGAGGATGTCGGAGCTGTCTGGGGCGAGGGCGGGTTTGACGATGTAGTGCTTGTTGGTGACCTGTTCGGTGGCGTGTCCGAGCTGGGCTGCGGCGTGCTTGGCATCGGCCTCCTTGTCGATCAGGGTGGCGACCGTTTTGCGGAAGGTGTGTGGCGTGACCCATTCGAGGCCAGCGTCGGCGCGGGCTTGACGCCACTGGCGGCGCACGTTCTGCGGAGACAGCCAGGTGCCGCGCCGGGAGGCGAAGATCGCATCGTGGGGGTTGTCGGCGGCGTTGAGCTTTCGGGCCATCAGCATTCCGACTGCGAAGCGAGGAAGGACAACGGTTCGGAAGCCGGCGTCGGATTTCGTCCAGTCCTGCCGGAAGAAGCCCTTGCCCTTGAGGTAGACGATCGTGCCGCAGATAGTCAGTGTCGGGCGTTCGGCGGCAAGGTCGAGGTCTTCCCAACGGGTTGCCAGGATCTCGCCGATGCGGGCGCCGGTGGCGAGCATGAGGTCGACGATGTCGCCCAGATCGCCGGTGTGCCGAGGCCCGGGTTTACCGGGGGTGGCCTGCTGCCACCGCTGGATCGCCGCACGGACGCCCTCCAACTGCTCCGTCTCCAAGGCGACTACCTTGCGGCGCGGGTTGCGTAGTCGGCCGGTGTCGCGGACGGGGTTGGTCGTTAGTGCGCCACGGCGTACGGCCAGGGCGAGCATCTGCGTGAGGACGACCTTCGCGAGCCTGGCGGCTGTCGGGCGGTCCTCGGCGACCTTGCGTAGGAACTTGTCGATGCGGCCGACGGTGGCCTCCCGGATACGAAGGTTGCCCAGGGCGGGCACGACCGAGACGCGCACGCTGACTTCGTACTGGCTGATGGTTTGCGGCGCGAGACGCTCCTCTGCGGTGATCTCGTCGAGCCACAGGCTGGCGAGTTTGCTGATGTGGGTCTCCCGGGTGATCTCGTCGTCGTTGGGAGCGGCGCGGTCGCGAAGTTTGACCTTGAGTGCCCGGATGGCGGCGGGGCCGGTGGTGTCGGTGGCCTCGACGTCGCGGGTGCTGCCGTCGTAGTCGCGGAATCGGGCTCGGGCGCAGTACCGGTTGGGGCCGAGCTTTTCGGTGCGGATGTTGCCCCAGGTGCCGATGGGTAGTGGAGGTCGGGCCATGGCTCAGCGCTCCGGGTCGGTGTGGGCGTCGAGCCAGTGTTCGACCTCGCTGCGCCGGTAGCGCAGGGTGTTGCCGACCCGGATGGCGCGTGGTCCCTTGCCTCGGCTGTGCCAGGCGTAGAGGGTGTTTTTCGGCTTGCCCAGCCAGGTCGCTACGTCATCGATGGTCAGGAGGGGGTCGGGTCGCCACTCGGCTGCCGTCGGGGTGCTCATTGCCGGCCCCGAGTAGTAGGTGGACCGAGTTGTGGGCGTGGCCCGTGGGGGTCGCCGGACCGCCGGTGGGCGGTGGGGTCGGGCCGTACGTCCCCTGGCGTGGGGTGCGGATAGGGCGGGCACGGATCGGATGTCCTTTCACCGTCCCGGTCCGGGTGGGACCGGGGATCGATGGCGCTGCCGCCGGTATTGGCGTTTCCGGGGGGCATCGCCTGTGCACGTCGATCCACGCGGTGGGGGGTGAAGGCATCAAGCCGGTCGGCGTTCGCTGTGGTGCGCGCTGACCGGCTCTCGGCGTCGTGTGGGACGGAACTCGTCGGGGCTCTCAGGACCACCACATCTTCATGCTGGACGAGCCATTGCGGGTCGCCGGTGGCGATGGCGTCTCGGGTGTTCTTCTGCTGGAAGAACGAGGCGCGGGGGATGGTCACGCCGTCGCGGACGCCGCAGATGAGGGCGATGCACTCCTCGACCAGTTCGAGGCCGGCGTTGATGCCGGCGGCGACGACCATGCCGGGGATGTCGATGAGTTCGCCATGGCGGCGATAGGGCCGCGCGGTGACCACGACGTGCCCGCCGGGACGCAGCAGAGCCCGGCAGCCGGCGAGGATCGCGGTGAACCCGTCAGCCAGCTCGCCGTGACTGCGGTACGCGAGGTTGTCCCCATCGCCGTACTTGTGGTTGATCTTGCGGACCTTGCCGCGTATCGGGCCGGGCGTGCGGACATGGCCGTGGGTGGACGGCCCGTACGGCGGTGAGGTGATGACCAGCGAGACCTGCCCGTGCAGAGTTGCCGGCAGCAGGGACGGCAGCGTGGTCGAGTCGCCGTGGTAGATCTCGCCCCGGCCCGTTGCACCAGCTTGGACGGTGTGGCGGATGTTGTCGGCTGCTTTGGCGACCCATTCGGCTTCGTACTCGACCCCGACGCCGTGACGGCCGAGGTGCATGGCCTCGATGACGGTCGTGCCGATGCCGGCCATCGGGTCGAGCACCACGTCGCCGGGGTTGGTGTAGGTGCGGATGGCGTACCGGGGAATGGTCGGCAGCATCTTGCCGGGATGCGTCAACGACTCCGGGGTGTACCGGCCGCGCCGCAGGTCGCGCGATGCGGTTTGACCGGTAAGCCAGACCGCACCGAGGTAGCCCTCGGCGAGCACGGCGGCCAAGCCGGACGCGTCGGGGTGCGGCGATTCGAGGCCGTGGGAGTCGCCGATGTAAAGCGGAGGACGGGGCTCAGGCACGGGCGTTCTCCTCACCGGTGGCGGTGGTGCCGAACGCGAGCAGGTCCCGGAACGTCGGCAGGTGACGGCCGGCGAGCAGGCGGCGGTCGTCGTCGGCCTCGTCGGGGTGTTCCGGGGCGGTGCGCGGTTCGTGTTCGGGCAGCGGGACGAGGACGGCGGGGATGTGCTGGTGGTAGAAGAATCCGGCGGTGCGGGCGGCGGCGATGACCGTGGCGCGCTGGCTGACCTCGCCCGGCTGAGACTGTCGGCTGGTGAGTCCGATAAGCAGGAAGCCGCCGGGGCGTAGCAGAGGCCGCCAGGTGCTCATCGCCGTGGCCGCGTCGTCCCGGCCGAGGCCCTGTGCGCCCTTCGGCACGGTCGCCAGCATCAGGTCGACACGTGGACCGGGATGGCGCATGGCGCGGCGCTTCCGGCGGTCGGGAGTGGGCGGCAGGAGTCGCACGTGCAGACCGTGGCGACCGGTGAACAGCCGGGCCGGTACCCGGTCCAGGTAGGCGCTCGCGGCGATGGCGGCGGGGTGCGCGTCGAGGTCGAGTACCACGTCACCGACGTGGGTGTAGCGGCGGATGAGGTAGGCGAGGTGGTTCGGGGACAGTCCGTGCCAGTCCGGCACACCCCGGCGGGGCGTGCGTGGGACGCGGGTACGGGCGAGGAGCAGGCCGACCGGTGCCGGCTGAGGCCGGTCACCGGGGGCGGTGGAACTGGGCTTCGGCATGGGCGTGTGGGCCACGTCCGCCGACGAGCGCTGACACTAGGGGATTACAAATCCGAGCCCCGGATTGGAAGCCCCGCCGCGCGCCGACCTCGACACGCTGCCCGACACCGAGGGCTTGAGCAAGATCATCGACAGGTTGAACACGCAGGTCAAGGCCGCCGAGAAGCCCACCGTTCACATCACCTGACCGGTAGGGGGCCGGCGACGGAGCCGTGACCGGTTGAACAAGATCCTCGTCTGCTTGAACGCGACCTGGCTCACCGCCTTAAGGCTTGAACACGCCCGCGCCGGGTGCGTTCCGTGGCCTCTCCTGGCCCTCCGGCTACATCGGTACGGGTGGATCTGCTGCGGGCGTGTTCAAACCGGCTGCCTCGAAGCGGCTACGGCCGGCGCGGAGGGCATTGAACAGCCTGACCACGGGTTGGACACCCCGACTCGGAGCGTCGGCTGGTTGCCGCCGAGGCGAATCGACGGACATCGGCAACGGCCGGGTTGAACACGCGTCGAGACGCCTTGAACAAGATCAGCAGTGTTCATGATCTGTTCAAAGGCTCTGGTGGCGTGGTGGCACAGCGCCGACCGGCACTCCCGCCGGACGGCTCACGGTCATCACGAGGGAGCACCACCATGGACTGTCGTACCCCTACCGCCGAGCCGGCCGCCGCACGGCGGGGTGAGACGCTGCTCAATGACATCGAGTACCGGTTCCGGCTGATGGGGCAGGGACCGAGCCCGTTGTCGGTGGACGGCCGCAGCCTCGGTCACGGCCTGCCCCGCCGGGCCATCGCCCTGCCCGAGCTGTCGGCGATCCTGATGCACCCGTCCTGCGGCTACACGGCCCGGGATGCGGCGTGGCGACTGCTCGTGCAGCACGCCCGTAGCGGCGACCCGGCATGGCGTGCCGGTGCCGTTGGTGTCGCGTTGCCGGGTCTGCGGTTCAAGGCGTACCTGCTGGCCAAGCTGTTCACCGGTGACGTGCAGGCCGCCATCGTCGAGCACTTCCTTCGGGCACTCGGCACGGTCGACGTGGCCAAGCCGGGCGTGGTGGGAAACCTGCTGTCCGCCGCGTTCTCCAAAGCCCGTACGGAGCTGCGGGATCTGGAGCCGGCGTCGGCCGGGGCACCGAACCACGCTCCGGGTGCGGTGTTGCCGCCGGCCCCGTACGGCCATCCGGATCTCGTCCTGGCCCGCGCGGTGACCGCCGGGGCCATCACCGTCGAGGAGGCTGAGTTGATCGGCGCGACGTACCTGGAAGAGGTCAGCCTCATCGCCTACGCCGAACGTACCGGCCAGGCCCGCTGGAACCTCTACAAGCGGCGCACCGCCGCTATCGCCCGGTTGAAGGCTGCGATCGAGTCCGGTGTCCTGTCCGACCCGTACGCCGATGTGGTCACCGAGGCCACCTCGACCCTGGTCCTCGACGCCCCGACCGCCCGCAAGCGTCCGTGAGCAGCCTGCCTGAGCTGCGGCTTTCCAATCCGAGGCCCGGATTTGTAATCCCCTAGTGCGGGACTCTTCCGCGCAGGTGACCCTCCCCGACCGGACCCGCTGACGGCGCTGACACCCCGCACGGTCCCCGGCCCACCCGCCGCTTCTGGTGAGGAGGACGGCCGCGCCGGTCGGCATTCGAGGTCACCTCATCAAGCGCATCGTCCGGTCCCGCCTTCGCCAGCCACTCGCGCACCCACGCCCCGCTGCGGGCTGCCTGGGCGTGCGCACCGGAGGTGCCCCATCCCATGAATCCCAACCTCTCTGCGCGTCCCGAGGCGGCGGCTCGCCGTCGCCTCGGGATCGCCGGGCGGCGACGGCAGTTCGTCCGCCGTCCCCGCCGAGACCTTTCTCGTACGGCCCCCGCTTCGCTGAGGCTGCTCGGTGTCGCCGCGGTGACGGTCGCCCTCGTCGTCGCGCCGCATGCGGCCTACGCGGCCGGGCCCGCTTCGGTGGTGCTGGCCGTCGAGTCTATTGAGGAGGTCGCCAACAACATCCGTGCCTGGCTCGTCGGCATCCTCGTCGCCGTCGCCACGCTGTTCCTGACCGTCGGCGGCCTGCGGTATTTGGCCGCCAACGGTGACCCCGGCGAGGTGGAGAAGGCCAAGCTCGCGTTGCGGTCCGCCGCGATCGGCTACGCCCTCGCGCTGCTCGCGCCGCTGTTCGTGACCATCGTCGACGCATGGGTGGCCTGATGTCCATCTTCGCGATCCGACCCCGCCGTGTGATGCGGCTGGTGGCATGGCTGCTGCTCGGCATGGTGATCTTCGCTGGTCTGACCTTCGCCTGGGCCGGGCCAGTGCACGCCCAGCCGGGTCCCGCACCTGGGCCGCCCGCCACCGCGCCTGGCGTGCCTGACCCGGGCGTCCGCCCGCCCGGCGCGGAACCATCTCCCTCCACCCCGGCGCCCGCGCCCGGCCCGACCCCGGCTCCCGGACAGCCGTCACAGGGAGTCGATAACGATCCAGCCTGGTACGACATCGGGGGCCAGATCCGCAAGGCCGTGGTGGACCTGGTCGTGTGGGCCGCTGAGCAGGCTCTCCAGCCGGTGATGGAAGCCCTTGGCGCGTCGTGGCTGTCCACGCCGGACCTCACCAACAACGAGCACGTGAAGGCGATCTGGACGACCAGCCTGATCGTCGCCAACGGCATCATTGTGCTGTTCATCGTGGCCGGAGGGTTCCTGGTCACCGCGAGGGAGACCCTGCAAACCTCCTACGGCCTCAAGCAGGTGCTACCCCGCATCGCCGTGGGCGTGGTCCTGGCCAATTGCAGCCTGATCATCGGGCAGAAGGCCGTCGAGCTGACCAATGCGCTGACCGTGGCCATCGCCGGCAACACGATCGACGGCCCGAGTGCCGCGACCGCGATCCGGCAGGTCGTGGACGACGCCCTGCGAGGCGGCGGGTTCTTGATGGCGTTGCTGGCCATCGCGGTGATCGTGATGTGCCTGGTCCTGGAGTTCACGTTCGTCCTGCGTCTGGCGGCGCTGGTCATCCTGCTCGGGGTCGCCCCGGCGGCGCTGATCTGCCACGCCAGCCCGCTCACCGAGGGAGTAGCCCACCTGTGGTGGCGCTGCTTCCTGGCCTGCCTCGGCCTGCAACTCGGCCAGGCCATCGTCGTCATGGCCGCCGTCAAGGTGTTCCTCACCCCCGCCGGACCGACCGTCATGGGCATACCCGCGACCGGGCACGGGCTCCTCGGCATCGTGGTCTGCCTGACAATGCTGTGGCTGCTGATCAAACTGCCGGGCTGGATGCGACAGTTCGTCCTCGGACCGCTCGGGCAGCGCAACGGCCGAGGACTGATCGGTCAACTCGTCCACGCCTTCATCATGATCAAAACGCTTGGTGCGGCGGCCGGAGTCCTGGGCGGCGCGAGCGCGGCGCGGACGGCTGGACGGACGGCTCCTCGTCCGCCCGGTCGCCGTCCGCCCGGTCCCCGTCCGTCACCGGGTGGACCCCGTCCGCCCCGTCCACCGCGCCCGCCCCGTCCGGGGACGGCTCCCGTCCCGCCGTCCCCGCCGGGACCGGTGGCCTTCAGCCACGCCCCGGCCAGCCACACGCCGCTGCCCGCGCCGTCCGGGACGAACGCCGCCCCGACCTTCAGCCACCGGGCGGCCCCGTCCACGCCGCCGCCTGCGCCGTCCCGTAGTGCCCCGGCCGTGCAGTTCTCTTACCCGGACCCGGCCCAGCCGAGTCCGCCCTCCCCGGCCGCACCACCGGCGCGAGTCGCCTTCAGCGACGCCACCACCACGACGCCGAAAACCGCACCCCGTGGCGCGGCACGGGCGGTGACATTCTCGGCGGCACCAGCGCGGCAGAGCGCGCCGCGTCGGCCACCTGCGCCGGTCACGCCGGTGTTCTCCGCAGCTCCGGTGGCATCAACGGCCGGCGGGCCACGACGTGCCTCGACCCCGGCGACGCGGCCCACAGCGGCGCGGCGCGCCACCCCGAGTGGGCACGCCGCCGCGAACGCGCGAGCCCCGTCCGTACCGCCGTCCCCGGAAGGGCGGCGGTCGGCAACTCCGTCGCCACGCCCGTCCCCGTCCCCGGCGGCGAGGCCGTCCCCGGTGGCCGGTGCGACCTCGGTGGGTCCGACCGCCGTCCGTCCCGGAGGGTTCCCGTCGTCCCCGCCGCCGGCTCGGTCGTCCGCTCCGGTGCGGCGCCCGTCCCCGAAACCGAGGGGTGATCAGCGATGAGCCGCAGCGAAGAGGCCCCGATGCGGGCTCGGGTGCCCGCCGACATCGAGCGCTCTGATCGGATCGCGTTCGGCATGTCGGGACGGCAGTTGGTGATCCTCGCCGTGGCGGGTCTGCTGCTGTACGCGGCGTGGACGGCGGTGGCGACTCTCGTGCATCCGTTGGTGTTCCTCGCGGGGGCGATGCCGCCCGCCGCTGGGGCGTTCCTGCTCGCGGTCGGCCGCAGGGACGGCATCAGTCTCGACGCCTGGGTCCTCGCGGCACTGCGGCACCGCCGCAGTCCGCGTCGGCTCGTGCCGGCCGACGGGCCGGTCATCCCGGCTCCGGCGTGGGTTTCCACTACCGCTGGGCTGGGTGACCGGCTCCCGCTGCCCGGGCCGCTGCGGCTGCCCGCGAAGGGCATCACGCCGGAGGGTCTGATCGATCTCGGGGCGGACGGCACCACCGGCCTGGTCGCCGCCTCGACGGTGGCGTTCGGATTGCGCACCCCCGGGGAGCAGAACGGCCTGGTGGCCGGGTTCGCGCGGTGGCTACACAGCCTCGACGGGCCGGCGCAGATCGTGGTGCGGGCGCAGCGGGTCGACCTGACCTACCTCGCCGATCGGTTTCTCGCCGCCGCCCCCGGGCTGCCGCATCCCGCGTTGGAAGAGGCCGCCCGCGCTCACGTGGCGTTCCTCGATGACCTGGCCGCGCGGCGGGAGCTGCTGCACCGGCAGGTCACCGTCGCCGTGCGGAGCCGACGCGGCGCGCACCACACCGCCCACACAGCGGCCGATGCGGTGCGTGCCCTCGCCGGCTGCGAGGTGCCCGCCCGGGTCCTCGATGGACCGGACGCGGCGGTGCGGCTCGCGGCCAGCCTCGACCCCACCGCCCCACCTCTCGTGTCCTACACCCCATCTGTCGGAGGTGACGACCGGTGAGCCTGTTCTCCGCACTGCTGCCGAGGCGGCGGCGTGCCGTGCCCGAGGCGACGGCGATCCTGCCCGGCTCCCCGGATGCCGTTGAGGTCGACGGCCGATTCGTGCGGGTCGGGAACGGCTACACCGCCACCCTGGCCGTCGTCGGCTACCCGGCCGAGGTCGGCCCGGGATGGGCCGAGCCGCTCTTGTCCTACCCGGGCCTGGTCGACGCCGCCTTCCACATCGAGCCCGTCGCGCCGGCGGTGGCCGCTGAGCGGCTGCGCAAGCAGCGCGGCCGGTTCGAGTCCTCCCGTCGGCAGGACGCGGCCAAGGGCCGCCTCGACGATCCAGAACTCGACGCCGCCGCAGGCGACGCCGCCGAGCTGGCCGCCCGTGTCGCCCGAGGCGAAGCCCGACTCTTCCGCCTCGGCCTGTACCTGACCATCCACGGCACCGACCCGGATGACCTCGCCGATCGGGTGGCCGAGGTGCGGTCCCTGGCCTCCTCGTTGCTGCTGGACACCGCGCCGGTGACGTGGCGGCAGTTGCAGGGCTGGATCAGCGGCCTACCCCTCACCTTCGACGCGCTCGGGATGAAACGGGTCTTCGACACCGACGCCCTCGCCGCAGCCTTTCCGTTCACCAGCCCCGACCTTCCCGACACCGCAGGCGACAGCGGCATGGGCGTGCTGTTCGGGCTCAACCTGCACTCGGCCGGAGTCGTCGTCTGGGACAGGTGGGCGCAGTCCAACTACAACGCCGTCATCCTCGCCCGCTCCGGGGAAGGCAAGTCATACCTGGCCAAGCTCGACCTGCTGCGCAACCTGTGCCTCGGGGTGGAGGCGTTCGTCATCGACCCCGAGGACGAATACCTGCGGCTGGCCGACGCGGTCGGCGGCACCGTCATCCGTCCCGGCGCGCCAGGGGTGAAGATCAACCCTCTCGACCTGCCGTCCGGTGACGATGACGCCCTCAACGACCGGGCACGGTTCCTGCACACCCTTGTCACAGTCATGGGCAGCGGAGACACCGCCGTCAGCGCCCCGCTGCCCGGCGACGAAGCCCGCTCCCTCGACGTGGCGGTACTGGCCGCCTACAGGCGCAAGGGCATCACCACCGACCCGCGCACCTGGAGGAGGCCGGCACCGCTCCTCGGTGACGTGATGGCCGCGCTGGAGGACACCGACGACGCCGGCCGCCGAGTCGCCGCCCGCCTGCACCCCTACGTGGCCGGGAGCATGAAGGGCCTGTTCGACGGGCCAACCACCACCGCCCCGCAGGGGCACCTCGTGGTGTTCGCCATCAAGGACCTTCCCGAACAGCTTCACCCGGTCGGGACGCTGCTCACCCTGGACACGATCTGGCGCACCGTACGCGGCGCAACAGCCTCGGGCGCTCGTCCCGAGGTGCTGCGGATGGTGCTGGTGGACGAGGCGTGGAAGCTGCTCTCCGGCGGGCGCGGCGGCGTGTTCCTGGAGACCCTGGCCAAGTCCGCCCGCAAGTACGGCGTGGGCCTGACCGTCGTGACTCAGGACGCCGCTGACGTGCTCGCCACCAAGACCGGCCGCGCCGTCGTTTCCAACGCCGCCACGCAGGTGTTGCTGCGGCAGGCACCGCAAGCGATCGACGCCGTGGCCGAGGCGTTCGGACTCACCGACGGCGAGCGGGCATTCCTGCTGTCCTGCCAACGCGGAGACGCCCTGCTCGCGGCGGGGTCGGCGCGGGTGGCCTTCCACAGCCACGCCTCGGCCACCGAGCACGAGTTGATCGTCACTGGCCTGGAGTTCGCCGATTCTCAAGGAAATTTGTGAGGGAACTCCGGGATGTTCGAGTGGTGGTTGGGTCGTGGAGGGTCAGTTCGAGGAAGTCAAGGGTGCGTCGTGATCGGTGACCTGGTTGACGGTGCTGGCGTAGCGGGCAGCGCTGGCGATCGACAGGCCGAATAGGTCGCAGAGGGCGCGCATGTCGCCGCCGTTGGCGTGGGCTTCGTCGAGGATGCGGTCTTGGCGGATGCGGTCACCGGAGGTGCCGAGTTGTTTGCGGATCCACCAGTTGGTGCAGGGCCGGGCGTTGGTCCAGTTGCGGGCGTGGATGAACATGTGCGGGTTGACGCTGGTCGGCCAGGTGTTGTGTCGGTGCTCGAGGTAGGTGTTGAGGCGTTCTCGGGCGGGTTCGGCGAGCAGGATGACGCGGTCGTTGATGTGCAGCCGGCCGTCGTGCAGGTCGGTGAGTTTCAGCTCGGCGAGCTGGTAGATGCGAACGGCATGGAAGGCGAGCAAGGCGGTGAGGGCTTCGGTCGCGGGACGCCCGTCGACGAGGTTCGCGCGGACCTGGGCGAGGTCGATGGCGATCGGCGCGGTCCTGATGTTGGACGGGTTCCGGATCCGGGCGGTGGGGTTGACGAAGACGGCCTTGCGGGCCTTGAGGATCCGGAAGATCGACCGGAGGCCTTGCAGCATGGTGGCGCGTGGTGTGCCGCCGGTGGGCAGGACCGCGTGGACGTGCTTGGCGTCAATCTCGCGCAGGGACTGGTGGTCGGTGGCCCAGTGGCGGATGGCGGGCAACGCCCACCGCAGCTGGGTGCCGGTGGTGCCGTCGTGCCGAGGGCGCCGTCGCGGGGCGGTGACCGAGCCGTGCCGCATGACGTCGAACCAGATGCCGAGTTCATCGCGCATGGGTGCAGGCAGGTCGCCGGTGGCGGCCAGGAACCATCGCTCGATCGCGGGGGTGCGGTCTTCCTCGAGCATGCCTGCCTCGTGCAGGACGTCCGCGACGACCTGGGCGGAGTGTTTGATCCGGCTCAGCAGTGCGACGTCGCTGCGAAGGATCGGCGCGCCGGGGGTGTCCTGGATCGCGAGCATGATCCGCACGGCGCGGCGGGTGCGGTCGGCCTTGGTGCGGGGCCAGCCGTGGCGGTGGGCGTGATCACCGACGAACTGCATCAGGGCCGCTTCCAAACCAGGGAGCGGCGGTGGTAGCAGCTGCAGGCCGGGATGGGCGGCGAGATCACGGTGGGCGTCGAAGAAGACCAGCTGGCGATGCCCGACCGGACGCAGCAGGCTCATGTCGGCCGCGACGGTCGTCTTGACGTAGGGCTTGCGGGGCCCGGAACCGGTCCACATGCCGGCGAAGAACAGTTGCTGGCCGTGGCGGTTGGCGTCGGCCATGCTCACCCGGTCGGGACGCTCGCCGTGCAGACGGGCGATCATGCTGCGTTGCCGGAAGCAGAGCCGGCAGTGTCCGGCTTCGCCCAGGTGGGCGCGCCGCCGGCAGGTCGGGCAGTCCCCGAGTTGCGGGAACTTCTCCGCCCAACTGCGGCAGGCCGCGCACTGCCAGCCGTAGGTTCGAGTGACACCCCACCCGAAGCAGTATGGGCAGGAGTCAATGATCACCGGAGTGCTGGCCAGCGGGCCGGCTTCTCGCCAGACTGGCGACCGCTGGCCGGGGCGTGCCGATGGCAGCGGGCGCACAACCCGCTGGTGTAGTAGTCCTCGGCCGAGCCACATCTGCGGCAGGGCGGCGGACAGACCGGGCCGCCGGGCCAGCACTGGAAGCAGAACGGCACCTCTCGCATCGCCGGCGGCCGGACCCGGCAGACCGTGCACGGCTTCGGACGTCGCGTCATGCCGGCGGTGTGCTGCGTTGCCGGCCCAGCCGCACCACCGGGGCGGGTGCCTGGTCACCGACCGCCTGCTCGCGGCGCGGCCGTCGCGCCGCGACCTTATCCGGCTCGCGGATCAGCAACTCGGCCGGGCTGCAGTCGAGGACCGCGCAAATCACGTCAAGGTCATCGAGCCGGATGGTTGTCGGCGTTCCGGTCCAGAGCCCGGACATCTTTCCCGAGCTGATCTCCAGACCGGCTTCGGCCAGGAGCCGACGCATCTCGGTGGACTTCCAAATGCCCTTTCGGCGGCGCGCAGCCGCAGATTCCACCGCATCGTTTCAGCCTCCCAACCCCGCGAGCCGCGCTGCGGTCCGCTCGTTCGCCGCGACCCACGCCCGTTCCACGTGTTGCGCGGG
This sequence comes from Micromonospora sp. FIMYZ51, assembly GCF_038246755.1. NCBI lineage: Bacteria > Bacillati > Actinomycetota > Actinomycetes > Micromonosporales > Micromonosporaceae > Micromonospora > Micromonospora sp. FIMYZ51. The sequence goes on from NZ_CP134706.1 coordinate 659,618, forward strand.
CACATGCACATAATGCGTCGTCGTCGACAGCCAGGAATGGCCCAACAGTTCCTGGATCGCTTTCAGATCGACGCCCTGGCGATACAACGACGACGCGCAGAAATGCCGTAACACGTGCGGTGTCAGCCGGCCCTTCCATTGCGGCAGCCATCGCGCCACCGCCTCGGCAAGCCCGTCACGCAACACCTGATCCCCAGCCCGGCGGCACAGCCCGGTCACAGGGTCCGGCTGACGCTCGGTCGGCAGCAGCGGCGCATCAAGGCGCTGGTAGTCATCACCAAATTGATGCCGGACATCGGCTACCCACCAATCCAGCAGCGCCCCGGCTGAGTTGATCGCCGGTATCAACCGCGTCTTCGGGCCCCGACCACGGCTGCCCTTACCGAACCGCACATGCACAGACCCGAACTCACCCAGATCTCTACGCCAGTCCCGAAGGTCGAGCATCCGCGTTTCCTGGATCCGTAAACCCACCCGCCGCCACAACGACGCCGCCAGATAACACCGCGCCGCCGGCAAATACTTGCGGGCGCTCGGCAACCAATCGCGCCACGCACCGAAAAGCTCATCGATTTCGTCTTCGCTGGGCGGCACCCGGGCAGCGCCGTAGTCCGAGCGGCCCGGCCTGTTGAACTCATCGATCACCTGCGCCACGACCACGCCGGTCAACGCCACGATGTCGCCCTGATACCGCTCGATGACGAAGTCGAAGAACCTGCCGATCGAGCTGGCCTTGTGCTCCACCGTCAGCCGGGCCCGCCCCAGCGACCGCTGCTGCGCCAGGAACCTGTCGGCATCACTCGCCTGCGCCGTCCACACCGGACGACCCAGGAAACGGATGAACTCGAACAACGCATACCGGTCCGCCGACACCGTGCTGTCGCACGAACCGGCAGCGACGCCGCACAGCAGGAACTGATCCACCAACTCCTGCTCGAAGTCTTCCGCGTCCTGCTCCGTCGCAAGGCGCCGCGGCCCATGCAACGACCGCACTGCCGCGAGCCCCATGAGCACCTCGGATCCGAGAACTCGACCAACCACCACGAACATCGGAGATCGTTCATGAATCCCGACGCCAAGTCAACAAGACCCCGGCAACCAAACCCCCACCCACGAGCTCACCAAAGGCCCCAACACCACACCGCGCGACCCAAGGAACTTCAGACAAGTCCGGTAACTGGCCCGGTCACCGGCGCACCGGCCCGCCGCCGCTGAGCCTCTTCCGTCCGCTGATCGGAGTCCCCGATGGTTCCCATCCCTGTCCTGTCTCCATCCCCGCCCTCGCCGCCTCTGGAGCCTGCCGGGTGTGTGCCTGGTCAGGGCGGCGTGCCCGACTCCGTTGCGGGCGAGCTGCTGTGCGGCTCCTGGGGCGACGACGCCACCGACGCCGTGTGGCATCTCGTCCGTGACCGGTGGCCGCTGCTCCTCGCCGCCCTGGCGGCGCTCATCACCATCCGAGTCCTCTGGGCGCTGTGGCGGCGGCGCGTCTGGCGGCGGCACGCCACCGGAGCGCGATGGCTGCAGATCACCCCGCCGGTGACCGCCACGCCGGCCGCGACGATCGGCCTGTGGCGGCTGCTCGCCACCGCGCTGCCCGCGCCGCGCCGGTGGGCGCTGCGCCCAGCCCGCCTCGTCTGGGAGGTCACCGCCGACCCCGACGGGATGCACTGCGGACTGTGGCTGCCACCCGGGGTCAACCCCACCGCCGTGGTGCGGCTGCTGCAACGCGGCTGGCCCGGCGTCCGCGCCGAACAGACCTGCCCACCGGCCGTCCCGACGACCGGGGCCGTGGCTGCCCTCGCCGTCTGGCCCACCCGGCCGGACTGGCTGCCCCTGGTCGAGAACACCACACCGGCCCCGCGCCGAGGCATGGACGCGGGCGCCCCCGAAGAGGACCGGCTTCGCGCGGTCTACGGCGGGCTCGCCTCAGCCGGGCGCACCGGCGGTGGGCTCCTGCAAGTCCACCTCGGCCGGGCACCCGCCCACCGCCTGCGGCTGCTGCGCCGCGCGATGACCAACCCGCCACGCGCCCGCTGCCCCCGAGGGACTGCCCGCGCCGCCGGGCTGCTCGCCGATGGGCTCCGAGCGCTGTTCCTCGGCGTTCTGAACATCGTCACCCCCGGACCGTCGAGCACGAGGCGGCGCGTCAGCCCGACCGACCCGTACACCGCCGAGCTGGCCCGGCAGGCGCGGGCGAAGCACGCCGACGCACCCCACCTGCTCGTCGCCGTGCACACCGTCGCCACCGGCCCGACCAAGGCCGCCGCCGTCGCGGCTGTGGCTGATGTCAGCTCCGGGTTCGGGCTGCTGTCGGCGCACTTCACCCGCCGCCGGCTCCGCCGTGGCGCGGTCGCGGCGGCCGACCGGTGGGTGCCGCAGGCCCGGATGAGCCTCGTCTCCGTCGCGGAAGCCGCCGCCTTCGCAGGGCTGCCCGCCGAACCGGCCGCCTACGGCCTACCCGGTGCGGCGTCCCGGCGTCGGCCTGCCACCCGCGACATCTTCCGCGCCGTCCCTGCCCCGCGCCAGCGCCCGCTCGCCGACCCACCAGCGCCGTCGCATCGGCGCGACGAGCACGGCGAGCCGCCGACCGTCTGGAGCACACCTTGAACAAGATCGAAGCCAGGGCTGCCGTGTCGAAGTCCCGTCCGGAGAGCCGCAGGCTGAACCTGGTGCCGCTCGACCAGCGGCACGGCCTGGGCGGCAAGGTTATCGGTGTTGCCAACGCCGGGCCGCCGATGCGGGTCGGGATCTCCTTGACCGATTGCCGGTACCACGTCCACGCTCTCGGGCCGACCGGCACGGGCAAGACGACCTTGCTGATGCGGATGATCCTGGACGACGTGGAGGCCGGGCGCGGCGTGGCCGCGTTCGATCCGGCCAAGGGTGACCTGATCCGTGACCTGCTGGCCCGGCTGCCCACGTCGTGCGGTGACCGGCTGGTCCTGATCGATCCGGACGAGCGGACCGCGCCCCCGGCGATCAACCTGCTTGACCCGGCCGTGCACGGCGGCAGCGCGCACGACGTGGCCGCGAACCTCACGGCGGTGATGGCGAAGGTGTGGTCGCGGTGGTGGGGTCACCGGACCGCCGACATCTGCTACCACGGCCTGCTCACCCTCGCCCACGTCGAAGGCGCCACCCTCGCCCAACTACCGCGGCTGCTGTCCGACTCCAAATGGCGAGCCGAACGGATCGCTACCGCCACCAGCAAGCTGAACGCCTGGGAAGGCAACACCCTCGGCGAATTCTGGGAAGGGTTCAACGAGCTGCCCACCGCGCAGCGCTCCGGCCTCGTGGCCCCGCTGTTGTCCCGGCTGCGCCTGGTGCTGGCGCACCCGATGGCGAACAGTCTGTTTGGGGTGCCGGCCACCACGTTCTCCTTCGCGGACATCCTCGACGGCGGCGTCCTGCTCGCGCGGCTGCCTAAGGGTGTGCTCGGTGAGGACGGCACCCGCCTGGTCGGCTCCCTGCTGCTGGCGGGGTTGTGGCAGGCCACCACCGCCCGCGCCCGCATCCCCGAAGATGAGCGTCCCGACGCGATGATCGTGTTGGACGAGTGCCACAACTTCCTGCACCTGCCGATCGGGATCGATGACGCTCTCGCCGAGGCCCGCGGCTTGCACACCTCGTTCGTCCTCGCCCATCAGTACCTTGGTCAGTTGTCCGGGGACATGGTGGAGGCGATCGACGCCAACGCCCGCAACAAGGTGTACTTCGCCCTCGCCCCCCGCGATGCCATCGACCAAGCCCGGCATCTGCGGCCGTATCTCGATGACGGGGACCTGATCCGTCTCGGCGGCTACGAAGTCGTCCTCCGCCCTGTTGCCGGTGGCCGGGTCGTCCTACCGGTCACCGCCGACACCGAGCCGCCACCGCCGGCCGTCGCGGGGCGTGCCGGCGAGCTGCGCCGCGCGGCCCGAGAGCACACCGGCCTGCCAGTGAAGCAGCGCCGGCGGCTGCTCAGCGAAGCCGCTACCGCCACGGCCACCGCCGACTCTTCCGTCCCTGTCGACGCTGCGGTCAGTGACCTGGTGGGTCGCAACACTTTCGCTGTTCAGGGCGAGGGCTCTAACGAGAGTTCTAACGAGCGATCCAACGAGGAACGCAACGACCACGAACAGCCGGGTGAACACGCCCCCTTGAACACGCCATACGCGCACGTGGACGGCGGTGAGGAGGACCCGTGGACCGGAACCGACTGATAAGAGATATCCCTCCTACCCGCACACCTGCCACCGGCAGTCTCCGCCTGACGGCGTCCGTCGTGGCCGCCGAACTCGGCCGACTCACGCCCCGAGACCGGCTCCTGCTGGACCTGCTCGACCAGCACCGAACCTTTACCACCGATCAGCTCGTCGACCTGGCCTTCGGGTCGGTCGGTCGTGCCCGCAACCGCCTCAACACCCTTTACAGCAGGGACATCCTCGACCGGTTCCGGCACTACCAGCGGCCCGGGTCGCAAGCGTGGAGGTGGACCCTCGGACCGGTCGGCGCGGCACTGCTGGCGGCCGGACGAGGCGAGACGCTGCCCCGTCCGGCGGCCGTACGTGACGCTACGGCCCGGCTCGCCATGTCCCCGACCCTTTCCCACCTGCTCACGGTGAACGGGTTCTTCGTCGCACTCACCGGCCACGCCCGCACGCACCCTGGTGCGCGGTTGGTGCGGTGGTGGAACGAGGCACGCTGCCGGGAGGCGTGCGGCAACCTGGTCCGCCCGGACGGACACGGCGTGTGGGCCGACAACGGCCCGGCGGTGCCGTTCTGGGTCGAGGCCGACCTCGGCACCGAAACCCTGGGCCGGGTGGTGGGCAAGCTGACCGGCTACGCCGCGCTACCGCCCCGCCGGGCGTATCCGGTGCTGTTCTGGTTGCCTACGGTCGCCCGTGAGGCCAACCTGCACAACCACCTCCGGCGGGCCGGGGTGCCGGACGGGCTGACCGTGGCCACCGCCGCCGCCGACCACGCCGCCGCGTCTGGCGGCCCGGCGGGGCCGGTCTGGCGCATTCTGGGGCACCCCGACCGGGTGCGTCTGGCTGACCTATCTACGCCGACCGGGGGCGGTGCGTCGTGGGACGGGTAGCCCTGTGGGTCGCGACCGGGGTAGCCGTGGGGCTGCTGCTGCTCACCTCGGCTACCGCCGGTGTCGTCTCGTCCGTTTTCGGTGGCGGCGGAGGTGGGGGTAGCTGCGTCGGGGCGGTCACCGCGCCGGGCGCGATCCCGGCGGGGTTGTCGGCTGAGCAGGCCCGTAACGCCTCGGTGATCGTGACCGTGGGTGAGCGGACGCGGGTACCGGTGCGCGGGTGGGTGATCGCCGTTGCGACCGCCTTCCAGGAATCCTCGTTGATCAACCACGGTGACCTCGGCCCGGCCAACGATCATGACTCGTTGGGGCTGTTCCAACAGCGACCGTCGCAAGGATGGGGCACCCCGCAACAGATCATGAACCCCGAGTACGCCGCCGCGACGTTCTACGAGGCGTTGTTGCGGGTGCCCGGGTGGGAACGGCTACCGCTCACCGATGCGGCACAGAAGGTGCAACGGTCGGCGTACCCGGACGCCTACGCCAAACACGAGACGCGGGCAACCGAGATCGTGACGGCGTACACCGGCGGGACGCTGCCGGTCTGCGACGGTGCGCCGATCAGTGCCGCCGGGTGGACCCGCCCGGTGGTGGGCACGGCGGGCTCCGGTTTCCGTACCAGCGACCGGCCCGGCCACGACGGAGTCGACATCATGGCTCCGAAAGGCACTGTCATCCGTGCCGCGTCCGGTGGCGTGGTGGTGCGCGTACGGTGCAACGTCGGCGGTGAGTCGTGGGAACCCACCGGCGCGCCGTTGCCGTGCGACAGCGACGGATACCCCGGCCTCGGCGGGTGCGGCTGGTACGCCGACATCCGGCACTCCGGCGACACCATTTCGCGCTACTGCCACATGGTCCGGCAACCGACCGTAACGGTCGGGCAAACCGTGATCGCCGGACAACCGATAAGCCACGTCGGAAGCTCCGGAAACTCCTCCGGCCCCCATTTGCACTACGAGATCCACGAAGGCGGCAACAATGCGGTCGACCCGGTGCCGTTCATGCGCCAAAGAGGCGTAGCGCTGTAAAGTCGTGAAGTGATTTCCCGCACAATATGAACGAGCTTTCCGTGGAGTGCGGTGACCGCCGCGCGTCTGGCCTACCGGACGCACGGCGTCATCGTTGACATCCCGAAAACCGGCACCCCGTAAGGCGGCGCATACGGGTCGCACCCTGCCGGCCCTATGCAGGGTAGGGAGGTGCGCCGAACGTGGCGCACCGTCGAATAGGGGCCGTTTAATGACGCGTCGTGCGGCGATAGGGGTTCCCCGATGGGAGGATAAAAGCGGCGCGGTGTCGCCCCCGTTAAAGAGTCTTGGACGGCGGGGTTGACAACCATCGGGCATCGAGCGTCCATGGACGTGGGCAACAAAAACCGCCCCGGCGAAACCGCAAACAATACGCATTGCGCGTACGCGGAATCGCTATTTGTCCATCCCTTCTTCGGAGGTGTATTGCCATGACCGCGAACATCGTTCTGACCCCCGGCACCGACGAGGCCCGGTCCGCCGTCGCCGAGGCGCTGCGCGACCACCCCGGCGTCACCGCCCGCAAGCTGGCCGGAACGGCGAACCTGCCGCTACCGGTCGTCACCGAGGCGCTCACTGCCATGGAAACCGCCGGGACCGCCACCCGCACCCCCGACCCGACCAAGGGCAACCGCAAGAGCGCCGACACGTTCGAACTCGCCACCACGACCGACGCGACGCCGGACCCGGCCAGCGAGCCGACGCCCGCCGACGACGCCCCGGCCACCACTGACGCCACGCCGGACCCGGCCAGCGAGCCGACTTCCGCCGACGACGCGAACGGGGCCGATGAGGCGGACGAGTCGACGCTGCCGGAGGCCCCGGTGTCCGGTGCGCCTGTGTCCGGCGTGCCGGTGTCGGGGGCACCGGTCGGGCCGCGCCAGCCCGACCTGAAGGTGTTGATCATGGCTGGGGTGTTGGGTGGGCACCCGGACGGCATCACGGCCGACGCGGCGATCGGCGAGAGCGGCCTGTCGGTGGCGATGGGTGACACGATCCTCGCCGCGATGGAGGTTGCCGGTGCCGCCCGTCGCCTGCCGGTCACCGAGGATGGTGACGAACTGTGGGTCATCGGGGACGGTGACCTCGCCACGGTGGACCCGGCGAACGCGCCGACGCACTCGACGTGCCCGACGTGCGGTCACACCCGCAAGATCCGCCGTCCCTCGGCCCGCCGTACCAACGGCACCGGTCGCACCACGGGTGAGATCAACAGCGACGGTTCCGCCAAGTTGGGCAAGAACGAGTTGCGTAACCGGGTCGAGGCGTTCATGCGTGACCTCGGCCCCGGCCACGACGTGACCCCCGGCACCGTCGCCCGTGAGATCGGCGGACGTAGCCCCGGGGCGGTCCGCAACGGCATGGAGAAGCTGACCGGGTTCGGGGTGCTGGTCCTGACCCGTGAGGCCCCGGAAACCTACGCCCTCGCCGACAACCCGCCCGCCCCGACCGCCGAGGTTCGCGCGTTCATGGCCCCGCCGCAGACCGACACCACCCTGCCAGCCGGTGACGAGAGCAGCGCCGACGAGGCCGGCACCGACGAGGCCACCGCCGCGCCGGTCCCGGCCTGACCTACCGCCCCCGCCGGGGTCGGGCACCCATGCCCGGCCCCGGCACCCGCACGCCCACCCACAAGCGCCACGGAAGGAACGGACCATGACCACCCCCCACGACCATGACCATCACGCCCACGGCCCGGCGGTTGCGCCGGGGTCGCTGCGCTGCCCCGAATGCGGCGAACCCGCCCGGCCCGTGCCGCCGCGCCGCTGGCCCCTCGACGGATTCGCCTCGCGCCCGGCCACGTCCCACCACGACGGCACCCCGCTATGCCCGGTGCCCGGCCCCCACGGCTCACAACCGGCCGAACCGATCGGCCCACTGGCACGGCTGACCATGTGGCAGGCCGTCCGGCAGTCCTGGCTCATCCACCCCGATTGGACGGTCGCCGATCACCTCGCATGGCTCGATGACGAGGCGTACGACACCAGCACGCTGACCGGCGACCCGGCGGAGGTGGTCGGCCGATGGCTGGCCGAGCACCGCCGTACCGCCCCGCTGTCGCGGCCCGCCGACGAGGCGCGCGTGCACATGGTTGCCGGTGGCGACCGGGTGGCCGTGTGCGACTCGGCGGACGAGGCGGACGTCATGGCCGCGACGATGACCGGCGCGAACCTCGAACCGGTGACCCTGTGCCTGACCGAGGCGCAATGGGAACAGGCACACGCGGTATTACGGTCGGAATTTCCGTACGTCACCGTGATCGACGCCCGGACCGATCGTGCGGCCGGTGCGTCGTGACCGGCACCTCGCCCACCGGCCCGGCCACTGACCGGCCCGACCTCCCCGCGTCGCTGGCCGCGCGTCCCCACGACGCGCGGCGCGGCCTACCCATCCCGCCGGTCAACATCCACCCCGACTCGACCGGCGGCGGGTCGCATGTGGACTTCACCACGATCAATACCACCGTCTCGACCCGCCTCGCTGTCGAACGGCGGTGTTCGTTGTGTGGTGAGCCGATGGGGTATTGGGTGGCGTTCCTCGGCGGACCGCGCGCGGCTGAGTTGATGCGCTACTCGGACCCGCCGGGGCACCCCGAGTGCATGGCCGCCGCCGTGTCGCTGTGTCCGCATCTTGCGCTCGGTCGGCACCGCCGAGCCCGTGCCGACCGGCCCGGGGCGGGCATGATCCCGCCGGGGTCGCACGGCGACAAACCCGACCGGTACCTGTTGGGCATCACCCGCGACTATCGGACCCGGTTCATCCCCGAACACGGATTCACCATCTATCTGCCAGCCCCGTTCAAAACCGTCCGCGCGTACGTGTACGGCCCGGACGGGCGGCTACGCCCGGCGACCGATACCCGGTAGGCCACGCCGCACGGCGGGCGTCAGATTCGCCGCAGAAACCTCCATCGACTCCACCCGATCGCCTTGATCGACGCGTAGAGGTAGGAAACATTGTTGTTGGCGGCGCGGCCCGGGGTCGCAACCCCCGGCCCGCCGCCCACCTGAACACCACAACTGGGAAGGGGTGCCACCGTGGCACACGAACTCGAAACCCTGGCGAACGGTCAGACGGCGTTCGCCTCCGCGCGGCTGACCGCCTGGCATCAGCTCGGCACGGTCACCGACTCGTGCATGACCGCGCAGGAGGTCATGAGCAAGGCGTGGCTCGGCGGCTGGGAGGTCCGCAAGATCGCCCTTCAGGGCATCGAGGTCACCGAGCGGGGGGTGACGAAGGTCGACTGCCCCGACAAGTACATGACCGTGCGGACCAACCCCGTCACGGGTGAGACCGAGTACCTCGGCGTGGTCGGCGAGGACTACTCGGTGGTGCAGAACGAGCAGGTCGCCGAGACTCTCAACCTCCTGGTCGACGCGTCCGGCGCGCACTTCGAGACCGCCGGCTCGATGCGCAAGGGCCGGTCGGTGTTCGTGACCATGAAGCTGCCGCAGGCTATGCGGATCGCCGGGGTGGACGACATGGACCTGTACCTCGCGGCCACCACCAGCCACGACGGCACGGCAGCTCTTCGCCTCGACGCGACCCCGGTGCGGATCGTGTGCGCGAACACGCAGGCCCTCGCCTACCAGCGGTCGCGTAGCTCGTACACGTTCCGGCACACCTCGAACGTGACCAGCAAGATCGCCGAGGCGCGGCAGGCCCTCGGCCTGATGTGGAAGGCGTTCGCCGACTTCGAGGCCGACGCCGAGAAGATGATCAACGAGTCGTTGACCATGGGTGAGTTCGAGAAGATCGTCGCCCAGGTGTGGCCGCTCGCCGACGACGCCTCCGACGTCGCGAAGAACAACGCGAAGCAGCGCACGAACACGTTGCGGTATCTCATCCGGGACGCGGACACGCAGAAGGCGATCAAGGGCACCCGGTGGGCCGGCTACCAGGCCATCACCGAGTACGTCGACCACTTCGCCCCCGCCAAGACCGACCGAGTGCGGGCGACGCGGGCGCTGACCGGTGCCGGTGCGGACCTGAAGGCCCGCGCGTTCGAGTTGCTGGCGGTCTGAGGTGGGCCGGCATTGGGGCCGGGCCACCGCGCCCGACTCCGGTACCGGCGGAAACCCCGCCACCGGTACCGCATCTGTCCCTACCGAGCCCGCCGCTCCGGTTCCACCGGAACCGGAGCCCGCTACGCCTCTGCACGCTCCGGCGCCGACGGCCACCTCGATGATCGCGCTGGCCAACCGAGTGTGTGCTCACTTCGCGGCGGCCGAGGTCGCCCGCGCGATGGCCGAACACTCCGCGACCCACGCCGAACACGCCGCCCACACGACTCGCGCCGAGCAGTGGGAAGCCCTCGTCAATGAGCAGTGGAACGAACTCTCCTCGGCGATCTGGGCGACGGCACCCGAAGGCGCGCAGGTCGAGCGGTTCCTGCCGGTGCGGCCACTGAACAACGGCCACGTCGAGCTGCACGTCCACGACAGGCAGGCCCGTCGCCTCGTCGTGCTGCTCACCGGCGCGCAGGCCCTCGCCGTGGGCGCGCACCTGACCGCGTACGGGGCGATCAGCCTCGACCGCAGCGGCCAGAAACTCGACCCCGGCCTGCCCCACGTGAAGGCCGCCCCACCGTTCCCCACTGACGGGGGAACGGCATGGCCACCGGCCACCCCTGACGGTGCCGCCGGGCCACCGGCCGACCATCCCTGACCGCCGCAACGGGTACCGCGCGGCCCCACGGTCCTACCCCGGGCCGCGCGGCACCCGCAGGCGACAACCCCTCGACTCGCTGACGGAGTACCCGCATGAATCCAGACCGACTGTTCGACCTTGCCGCCGAGTTCGCTCACGCCACCGGCAACGCCGAGCGTTTCCACGCCCGCGCGGCGGTCGCGACCGGCGATACCCGCGCGGCCCACGAGAACGCGGCGTCGAAGTGGGAGGCCACCGCCGCCCGCCGCCGCGAGCACCTGCGCGTCGCACTCCGCGAGGCGCTGCGCGGCACCGTCAACGCGGTGCCGGACGAGCGGCTGCCGGTCGCGACCTGGCAGGGAGGCCGCGTCGAGGTCCGCGCCACCACCTCGGACGGCACCCGCACCGTGCGCGTGCGGTACACCCCGGCGCAAGCCGCCGCTGCCGGAGTCGCGCTCATCGCCTGCGCCGCCATCACCGACGACCCGAGTGGCAGCACCCTCGCCAGCATCCTCCCCGCCTTCCCACCCACCCCGCCCGGCGACGAGCCCGCAACCGACGAGCCCGCGACCGACGAGGGGAGGCCGGCATGACGCCCGGGGTCGCCCCATCGGAGAACATCGACGGACTCGGCGACGGACAACGCATCCTCAGCGGCCCGCAACTCGCGGACGCGCTGGCCCTGCTCGGCTCGGTCGACCCCGTCTGCGCCGAGGTGATCGGCCGGCTCAACCTGCGTGTCTACCCCGGCGAGCCCGGGGACCGCACCGCGTACGTGGTGCTCGACGTGCACGGCGTCTCCATCGGTGTGAAACGCCGCGCCGGTGACCTCTACCTGCACGCCGACACCACCGAGACCGACGACCGCCTCATCGCCTTCGAGGTCAACGGCGGCGGCGAGATCGACCACCGCACCAGCTAGCCCTCACCCTTGAACGGAGTTGTGATGTACCGATCCCTGGAGTACGGCGACACCGCCCGGGTGATCAAGCCGACCGACCCGGTCGAGTACCGCCTCGGCACCGTCACCGACGTCGACTATTCCACCCCGCACACCACCTATGCCCGCAGCTACACCCTCCGGTTCCCCAACGGGGCCGAGCGCACCTACCCGGCCGCGAAGGTCAAGCGAGTCACCCGGGCCGACGACCGCGCCGCGATGGAGGCCGCGCTCACCGCCGCGTGCGTGGCGTTGCGCTTCGCCTGCCGCATCGCCCACGACTACGACGCCGACCTCAGCAGCGGAACCGCGAGCCTGCTGCGGCGGCTGGTCGACCTCGCGAGTCTGCGCCTCGGGCTGACCCTCGACCCCGCCAACCCCGCCTGGCCGCAGCGCACCCGCAACCAGAACGGAGGCGACAAGTAATGCCACCGCACTTCCCGCGCCCCGAGGACTCCGCCCAACCCACCGAGGCGGCAGCCCTGGACGCGAGCAGGGCGCCGGTCCCGGAGCCGTTCTACTGCCGCCGCTGCCGTCGAGCACTCAACATCCGCCTCAACGACCTGGGCATGATCGTCGAGTACCTGCACGCGGCCGAGCAGCGCGGCCAGCGCAGCGACCACCGCCCCGAGCCCGCACCGGTCACCGAGATCCCGGACCCGATCATCGAGTGCGACTTCTGCTCCGCACCCGACGCCGCCTGGATCTACCGGTGCGCTAACCAGGTCACCGACGCGCGTCGCGTCACCGCACGGGTGGTCGCCGTGGGCGACTACCAGGCGCGGTACCACGCGGCACGGGTACGCCGCACCGACACCGAGCACGCCTTCACCCAGGCATGGGGCGAACGGTGGTCGGCCTGCGAGGGCTGCGCTCACCTCATCGAGGACCGGGACCTGTATGGGCTGATCGGCCGGGTAGCCGACGCCATGCCCGCGAAGCTCACCCGAGGCAAACACCTGATGCGCACCCGGGGCCAACTCCACGAACGGTACTCCGACGTGTTCGACACCCTCGCCCCCGGCCGAGGCCGCATCGCCCCCGGCCACCCACTCGGCATCTGGACCCACCCGACGGGAGAAGCGCCATGACCGACAACACGGGGCGGCACGGGTGGCCCGCCTTCACTCACGTGAAGGCCCGCCGCCGGATGGGGCCGGTGTGCGGCACAGATGGCGTGCCGTTGAGCCGTGTCACCGAGGACCCGCACCTCGTGACCTGCCCCGACTGCGAAGGGCTGGCCGACATCGACGCGCTTCCCGACGACGCGACAGCGGGTGACCCACGGGTGATCGAGTTGCTGCGGGAGGCGAAGCGTGGCAACTGCCGCAAGATCGACGGGGTGCTGGTGGACGCGACCACCGCCGCCGCGATCCTGACCGTGTACGACGCGCTGAAACCCGCCACCCGCGCGAAACTGGCCGCGCTGCGCATCGACCACATGGCGCAAGTGGCATGGAAGGTACTGCGCCCACAGGAGTAACGAGGTGGGCGGTGGCCGGCGGGCACACCCGAGGGTGCGCGCAACCCCGACCGGCCACCTCGCCCACCCGGGTCACCTGCGGACCACACGGCCGCTCCTACCCGAGCCAGGCGTAGGGCGATCCTACGGCCCGAGTCACACTCACCTCGACCACGCGGACCTGACCAGCTATCCGGAGGGGAGGATGAACACGTGGCACGACAGGTCATCAACGGGCGGACCGCACTCGACCGGGCCGGAGTCGCCGCGCACACCGGCGCGGCCTACACCACCGTCAACCACTGGCACCGCCACCGCGCCCGCTTCGGCTTCCCACACGGCTTCGCGCACGACGGCAAGGAGTGGTTCTGGCTCGACGACATCGAGGCGTTCCACCTCGCGCACCAGGCCGCAAAGCGCGCCGAGCTGACCAAGGTCGACCGCCGCGGCGACCCCGAAGACCTCATCGGCTCAGGCGCGGCGGCGAGAGTCCTCGGTTACGGCTCGTACCGCAACCTGCCCGACACCCTGTACGACCACCCCGACCGAGTCGAGATGCTGCCGGACGGGCGGCTGCGCCGCCTGTGGTTCCGGCGCACCGTGTGGGCCGTCGCCGACGCCCGCACGGGCCGCCAGTCCACCGGCCGCACCCCCGGCACCACCGGTGCCCGCAAACCGCACCCCTACGCCGACGACCCTCGGCTTCCCGCCGCCATCGCGCTCCTGGCCGGGGCCGACCGCACCGGACGCGACCGGCGCGGCCTCGGCGTCGCGCTCGCTCAGCAGCTCGGCATCACTCAACGCACGGCGCAACGACTGCTTGCCGCCGCAGGCACGGAGAGCGGTACCTCTGCCGGGCAAACGGCCTGAGTACGACAGGTGCCGCCGAGTCGGATCAGCCCGACCTCGGCGGCACCTGTCTTGCAAGCTGGTCAGTCTTCGTCGTCGTCCTCAGCAGCAGTCCGAGGCGTCGGAACCTCGATCAGATAGCGCAGCGCGCCGTTGATGTCCGTACCTCGGCTGTCGGCGGTGCGCTTCAGCACCTCGTACACGTCGTCAGCGACCTCGATCGTGTGGAGGCCGGGCATGGTGTCGGTCATGTGTGGTCCCTTCTGGCAGCGTTCGGCGTGGTGGCCCGTTTCGGGCAGCCGTGCCTATCCACGCTGACCTCGACGGCGCGATCAAGACCGCCGCTGGCCCCAGACCGGGTTACGGCTGACGCCTCTGTTCGAGGGCGGAGCGTCGTCGTTCGCGTTCGGTGTGCGTCATCGAGGGGCGCCACCTCGAATGGCCGCGTCGGCGGTGTCGGCGGCGCGGAGCAGGGCGGCGGCGAGGCCGCGAGCGTGCTCCGGGTTGAGGCTTAGTTGTAGGCCGTCCTCGGTTGGGACGCTGAACTCGACGGAGGGGTGTTTCAGGTCGGCGGGGTCGCTGCCGATCCAGCTCGGGGCCTTGTCCCAGAACGCGACCCGCACGTGTGCCTCAACCAGGAGGCACGCCTGGTTGTTGAGGTGCACGGTGTCCGTCACACCTTGGTGCAGGAGCGCCCGGGGTGAGAAGGGATCGGCGTCGTCGTGGCGGCAGTCGATACACCAGGGTGGGCAGTGCTGCGGGTGGGGTGGGCGGGTGGCGCTGGCCGCTCGGGCGGGCTCGCTCACGTGCGGCCTCCTCACGCGTCTGATCGTGTGTGGTGAGCGGTCGAATGCACGTTATACCGATGTGGTGGGGCGAGAGCCGTCGAGCGAACGCCCCTCCTGGCGCAGCGTGGCGAGTAGTTTCGACACGGCACTGTTGCGGATCGAGTGGCCGTTCTGGCGTATGCGGCGTGCGAGGGCGTCTCGGCTGACGGTCTGGCCTTCGCGGATTAGCTCGTCACGGGCGGCGCGGGCGGCGGGTAGCAGCGGTACGAGGTCTGGGGCGAGGTTCACATCGGCCTCGTCTGTGTCGTCGGACGAGTCGTCATTGTGAGATTCCGTGTCGAGGTCATGTCCAGCCTCATCGGCGTCTGATTCGTGGTCGCCCTCCGGGCGTTCAGCGGTGTCAGCAGCCTCATCAAGGCCCGACTTGCCGACATCCACATCGACGTCGATGTTGACGGGAGGGCGCTCGGTTAGCGGTCTCCGATCGGGTGGCGGAAATCTGCCGGTGCCGGGCGACGGCTTGGCAGGTGCCGCAGCGGCCCGCTCGGCCGGTGACGGTGCCGGTGGTGCCTCGGCCGGCGCGGCGCGCGGTTCGCGTTCGGCTTCGCGGCGGCGGGCGGCGAGTTCCACGAGCGATACCGACGCGACGATGATCAACCCGTCCACCGAGAGCGGCAGAAGGTAGGGCACGGTGCCGGTCTCGCCGTATCGGGCGACGACGCCGACCATGTGGTGATAGCTGATCCACGCCGCGATGGCGGCGATGGCCGAAGCGGCGACGACTCGGATGACGCCGAGTGCACGCCGGTGAACGGGTACGCGGGTGACCAGCTCGACGGTGATCAGCAACGCGAGGGGTGGCCATGCCGCGATGGCTTGGGAGATCGGGTTCGGTTGGGCGTGCAGGATGTTCGCGGTGACCGAGGCGGCCACGCCGAGGGCCAGGGTTGCCCGCACGGCCCACTGCATCCGCCGGAGCCGCTTGTCGGTCATGGCCGTCCTCCGGGAGCGGTGCCGGCGGGTCGGAGTTGGCGTTCGGCGACGCGGCGGGTGGCCTGGGACGGTTCGGCGTCGCCGAGGTCCGCGAGACGTTCCTCCAGCCGGCGCAGGGTGCGTCGCACGGCGTCGGGGCGTTGCTGTCGGCCGTGGATGCGCATGATTCGCTGGTACAGCTCTTCGTTGACGGGGTCGAGGTCGGCGGCGTGTTCGAGGGCGGCAACCGCTTGGTCGGGGTGGTCGGGTTCGAGGATCTCGGCGATGCGGGCGTAGGTGGTGAGGATCTGGTGGCGGTAGCTGGTGGCGTAGTCGGTGGCCCAGGGGTGGTCGTGGCCTTCGGCGAAGTCACCTGCGTACAGCTCCGTGGCCCGGCGTAGCGCGGCGAGGATCGTTGTCTCGTCGTTGGTGCGGGTGGCTTGGTCGATGGCGGTGTGCATCTGCCAGAGGTCCACGGTGACGGTATGGGGGTCCAACTGGTATCGGCCGGTGGCGGGGTCGTAGACGATGAACATGGGCTCCTCGTGGCCGGTGGCGGCGCGTAGCACCCGCCGGGCGGAGGTGATGTCGGTGCGCACGCGTTTGACGGCGGCGGCCGGGTCGGCGTTGGGGTGCAGGTCGGCGGCGAGTTGGTCGAGGGTGCGGCCGGCGGGGTGAGCGGCGAGGACGGCGAGCGCGGTGTAGGAGCCGCTGCGCATTCCGGTGGCGATCGGACCGGCGTCGGTGGCGACGGTGACCGGGCCGAGGACCCGGAGGCGGACCAGGGCCGCCGCATCGTCGGCCTGCACCGGCACGGCCTCGTTCGGCTCGACGGTCACCGCGGCCGGCGCGATCTCGGCGGGCGGGTCGTCAACGTCGATACCGGCCTCGGGACGGGCTATCGCGTCGGTGAGCATGGAGAGAATGGCGGCGAGGTCATCCGCGCCGAGGGCGGACAGCCGTCCCACCGAATGCGGTTGATTGCCGGTTACGGTGCCCTCGGCGCTGATCTCGATGGTGGGGATGCCGTCGTGCGGGCCGAGGATGACGGGGTGCAGGTTCAGGGCGGCGCGGTGGGTGGCGACGGCTCGGAGGCGGGCGGCGTGCCGTGGGCTGGAGTCGATGAGCAGGACGTACGGGGGCTGGGTTTCGGCGTGGTCGGTGCGGGCGTTGAGGTCGGTGATCGTCTCGGCGTCGAAGGTGTCCAGCAGCCGGCGGCGGCTGATCATTTCCTCCTCGGCGTGGGTGATGGCGGCGGCGGTGTCGGCGAGCACGACGAGTCGTTCTCCGTCGTAGGCGGTGCCGTCGGGGTCCAGTCCAACCGCCGGGGCATCCTCGGGCAGAAGCTGGGCGAGTAGGTCGGCGGTGGTGACGACCACGGGCCGCAGGACGGCGGTCTCGGTCGCGTTGGTGGTGAGGACGGCGGCGAGGATGGCGCGGGCTGCCGGGATGGCTCCGGGACCGTGCAGGGCGATACCGGGGCCGGGCAGGTGGAACAGGCTCACCTCGGTCGCGTCGGCGTCGACACCAACTGGTGCGGGCACCGGCGGTGTGGCGGGCCGGTGCTCGCGGCTGGCGGTTCCGATGATGTCGACTCCGGCCAGGGTCGGCGACATCGGGGAGGAGCGTGGCGCGATGCCGGGGGACGCCGGGACGGTGAGTCGGGCATGGCGGCGTCGTTGCAGGCGTAGCAGTGCGGCGACGGCGGCGATGGCGGTGGCCAAGCCGAGGCTGATCCAGCCCTGCGCAGGCAGAGCGATCCCGGCTTCTTTATCAGTCTCGTCCGGGGACGTATCGGTGTCCGGAACGGGCGTGGGCTCATCGGATTGGTCGTCGGGCGCGCTCGGCACGGTGGTGCTCGACGGTAGCGGGCTCGGTTCTGCACTGCTGGGGGCCTGCGTGGCGCTGGGCGGCATTGTCGGTGGGGCAGACTCGGTGGCCTCCGGTGAGCTGGCGTCGGGGCTGCCGGCGGCAGGGGCTTCGGAGTCGGGCGTCGGGGTGGCCTGGCGGGCGGGCAGAGCAAGGACCCAGCCGACGTGGATCTCGTCGGGGTCGGTGAGGGCATAGCCGTTGGCCTGAGGGCGTCCCTCGTTGAGGGTGTATATCTCCCGCCACCGGGGCGCGTCATCGAGGTGGGTGGCCGCGAGGTCCCACAGGGTGTCTCCGGCGACGACCCGAATGGTCTCCCCGGGGTCCCAGGCCGCGTCACGAGCGTCGGCGCGGTCACGGACGAGGGCGGGCGGTGAGGCAGGGCGGACGGAGCGCGTCTCGCTGTCCAGGGTTTCTGGAATCAGTACGCCGGTGGTTGTCGTGGGCGAGGTGACGGTGAGTCCTGGTCGGGAGGGTGCGGAGCAGGTCGGCGGTGTGTGAGGTGGGGCATCGTGGATCGGGGTGCCGTCGACTGGTGGTGGTGTCACGGCAGGGGATTCGGTATCGGTTGTGGTGTGGCCGTGCGCGGCGGCGGGAAGGGCGGCGGTGGTGACGGCCGTGGTGCCGAGCAGCGTCGCCGCGAGCGCTTGCAGCGGGCCGGGTAGGCGCAGGGTGAGACGCCACCGCAGGCGGGCGGCGAGGTACCGGTGGGCATGATCGGTGACGGCGGTCATGAGCAGTACCCACAGCAGCCATGCACCGGTGCACGCCAGCAGGGTGACGAAGCCGGCCGTTAGTGGCTGGCGCACCCACGCCTGGAGTTGGTCTGTGGATAGGTCGGTGGTGGTGAGCCAGCCGGCCTGGTAGAGCAGCGCTGGTGGTGCCAGCGCGAGGACAGCGGTGGCGGTGTGTACGACTGCTGTCGAGGCGCGTTTCGCCATGGCCTGTCTCCCTCCGGTGTCGCGGCGGTTGGTGAGTCAGACCGTAGGAGCGTTATGCGCCGTCTCGGTGGGTGAAGGACCTGACAGCACCTCACACTTCCTCACACGACCTCACAACCGCAGGTCACAGCGTTGCGAGGCACGCGGGGCAACTTCAGCGGAGCGGGTATCGGGGAGGCCGACATGAGATTCGGTCGTGCGCGGGAGCGAGCCGCGCGTTGCTCGGTGATCCCGCGTTTCTCGGTCCCGGGTGGCAGGGAAGTCCGCGAGCGTCACGGCGGGAGCGGACGGGCTACTGCCGGATGGTGGTGGACGAGAGATGGCGGGAGGCGGTGTCATTGATGCCCGCGCGCATGAGGGTTTGCCGGTAGCGGTCATGTAGTTCGGTGGCGGCCTCGTGGTCGCCGAGGGCGGTGAGGGCGCGGCTGGCGTGCTTGTGCAGATCGGCGTTGTAGGGGTCGATACGGATTCCGGCCTGCAGCAGTTGGAAGGCGTGGCGAGACTCAGGTGCCGCGGTGGCGAGGGAGACGCAGAGGTCGATGATCTGCCGGCGGGTTGCTTCGCGGATGGGGTCGAGCCACGGCCAGGTCCGCGCTTCGGCGAGGTCGGCGGGGTACGCGTCGAGGACGGCCTGCCAAGCAGGGTGGGTGTTGGTGAGCGTGCTGGTGGCAGCGTGGTGAATGGCGGCGTTCAGGTGCCATAGGTCGACGTCGACGTGGGCGGCATTGAGGCGGTAGCGATTATCGACGTGGTCGATGGCGTGCAGGCCGGAGGCTGCCCGGATGGTGCCGCGTAGGTCGCTGAGGGCGGTGTAGAGCCGTCCGGTGAGGGATCGGCGGGGCAGACCTGGCCAGATGGCATCGGTGAGTTGTGCGGTGTCGGCACCGGCGGGGTGGGTGGCGAGGTAGACGAGGATTTGGAGGGCGGCGGTGCGGCGGATGGCGAGGGGTTCACCGTCGACGAGCAGTTGGGGATCGCCGAGGACGCGCAGGTGTAGCCGCTGGCGGGACGTGGGGCACTGGAGGCGGGGTTCGTGTCCGGTGGCCTGTCGTGGCAGCCGCAGGTCCGGTGACCCTGCATGGGGCAGGAGAGAGCCCGAAATGGCCGGGTCGGGTGGTGCCGGGTCGGGCAGGGCGATGATGGCGAGCAGGTCGGTGGCCGCAACCTGGTCCAAGACGCACAGCCGTGGTCCGGTCACCTCGGGGTGATGTGGGTCGTGCAGGTGGCCCGCCGAGTCGGCATGCCAGGTCGCGCCGGCCCGCCACTGCCCCAACGCAACCACCACGGTAGCGGTGGCGACGCTCGCTTCGACAAGACGCTTCAACTGAGGTTCGTCGCCGTCGTGTTCACCGAGGAGCACGATCCGCCGCTGGCCTGCCGCACTGGACGGGGCGTCTGGACGCTGCTTGCTGGCGTGCGCATCAGCTTCGTAGACGAGCTGCGCTGCTTCGTCGATGTTGTCGACGATCGTCAGCGGTAGACGCGGGCCGAGTGCTTCTGCGGCTGGTCCGAGGAGACTGGCGAGGGCTGCCTTGGTGGTGATCAGGGATCTCGCGGATTGATGATGCCCGGCGAGGAGGGCGGTGACCAGCAGTCCTCGACCGACGGGCAGCGCACCTGGTCCGGTGAAGCCCACGCCACTGGCCGGCAGGACTTCGACGAGGGCAGACATCCCGCTCGACGGCATGGGTGCGGCCGGTGGGGTGGGGACGTCAGCGAGTGCGGCCTGCACGGCGGCGACGGTGGGAGGCAGCGGGGCGAGGTCTGCATCGTCGCGGCTGGCGGAACTGGGTTGGTAGTCGCGGCGGCGGCGTAGCCAAACCAGGGCTGCGGCGGCAACGACCTGCTCGGCGACATCACGGGGCAGCCAGCCACCGGACACAACGATCCCGTCATCGTGTATGGCATCGCCGTGCTCGTCAGGACTGGCCCCGTCCTGAAGCGCGACCGCGCCCGACGCCAGGTGTGGTGGTTGCGGTGGGGTGGTGGGGAGGGCGTTGGTGGTGACGCCGAAGACAGCCGCGCCGGCCATTCCGCTGGCCGTCGCCTGCAACGGCGTCGGCAGTGGCAGCCGCCGCAGCCATGCCGAGGTCTCGCGAAGGCGGATCAGTATCCGGACGGCGACGGTGTAGGCGAGCATCAACCAGACCAGCCATGCCGCGATCGTCAGCGCGGCGGTGAGTGTCTGCTCGGTCAACGGCTGCTGCACCCATGCCCGCACCTGCGCCGTGCTGGGCAAGCCGCTGATGGGTGGCCCGACCAGGGTCAGCAACAGCAGCGGCGGGCCAGCCAACAGCACGAGTACGAACAGCAGCGCCATCAGCTGCCGTGGCCAGCGCACCTTATCCACCTCCCGCCGGAGGGAGGGCGGATGCCGCGGTGGCGGTCGTGGGGTGGACGATGCGTGTCCACACTCGGGCCGCCCACCACACCGCGACGGCCACGGCGTAGCAGACGGCGAGGATGCCGGTGGACTGCGAGTTGACGATCGCGGCGCTGATCACGGCGATCGGTGCGGCCAGGATGATGCGGAACATCAGCGGCGTGACGAGTGCCATGACGATCCCGGCACCTAGGAGCAGCCCGCCGACCCGACCGGCGAGGTCGACCCACATCATCACGTGCGGCCATCGGGGAGCCGTCAGCGAATATTGGATCAACACCATGCCCAGGGCAGCAGCGACCACGGAGCCGGTCGGTGCCGACAACAGCGCCGACCAGCCGCCGTGCGGCGTACGCCACTGCCGGGCGGCAACTACCGCCATTCCCATCGCCAACACCGCGATGGGGACGATCGGCCACAACGCCCAACGCAGGAAGCCACCCACCGGCAGGGTGAAGTATTGGCTGGTGACCACCGCGTACAGGCCCGCGATGGCGGCCCCGAGGGAGACGGCCGCGAGAATGCCGATACTGACCTTCCCGCCCTCGGTTCGCACGTCCGGTGTCGGACTGCGCGCAGCAATCAGGGAGCCGAGGACGGTTCCCGCAGCGAGGCATGCCAGCAGGGCGAACACGGCCGCCATCGCCAGCCCACCCCAGTTGAAATCGACCCAGTAGTGCACGCTCAAGGCACCGTTGCGCTCGGCGGTCACGATGCACTGCCAGAACAGCGCCAGAGACGCAAAACCTGGCACCGCGATCCCAACAGCTCTGCGCACCGGCGGCACCGGCACGTCCACCGCAGCCGCCGCGCCGACGTTCGCGGAGCCAACCTCCGCAGCGCCGAGCGCCGCGACAAGCTGCGGCTCAACCACAACAGTCGGCGTGATCCCGGTGCGCTCGGCGATCGCCTCGCCCAGGTGCGGTAGACGAGCGCTGCCTCCCACGCAGTAAATCCCCGCCAAGTCGCTGGGAGCCAGTTCAGCGGCGGCGATAGTCTGCTGCGTCAGGTCCGCGACGCGTCGCACCACGGGTCGGACAGCCTCGTCGAGCATGGCGCGGTTCGCGATCACCGGAGTCTGACCAGCCAGCGGTACCGTGACCGCCGGGTAAGAGATCAAAGCCTCTTTCGCCACGCGTACGCTCTCCGCCGTCGCCCAGGGTGCCGTGCCGCTCGCAGCCATGTCCCGGCCGTTTGTCAGCGCCGCTGTCAGCGTCGAGTCGACGCTGGTGCCGCCGGCCGCCTGGTCAGCCAGAGTCGCGAGCACCTCGAAACCTGCCGACCGCCGACGCAGGACCGTTACCTCAGCTCCTGCGCCCACGTCACACACGACAACGGACGACCCCACCGGCAGCCGCACACCAGTCGCCGCCAAGTGTTCGGCCACCGCCACCGGAGCCTCCACCAGACGCGGCTGCGCAAGACCTGCCCGATGGGCGACCTGCCTTATCCAGGTACGCCGACGCGGCCCCCACCCCGCCGGCACCACCAACTGCACATCCCGCACCGGCTCACCAGCGACCCGTTCGGCTTCCGCAGCCGCCCGACGCAGCGGCGCCGCAGCAAGCTCCACCGCCTCCACCCGCGTCCTGTCGACCACCAGATCCCCGTCAGCGGAACGACGCGGACTCGGCACCAACCTGCCCGGCTGCTCCTCGGCGGCCTGCCAAGCCTGCTGTCCCGTCCACACCCGCCCATCGCCCGCCACATATACGGCGCTCGGCAGAAACGGCATACCGTCGAACGACAGCACCGACGCACGACCGTCGGCCCACGTCAACACCGCCACGGTGCTGGCACTACCGCAGTCAATCGACAGCCGGACTCCCACCGCACCCATCGACATAGTCAAACATGAGGATCACATTCACGTCACCTGTCGATCACTCACGGAAAGCGGAGGTCTTAGTTGACGCCGCGAGGCTGGCCTCTTCACGAGAGCGTCCGCGCTGGGGGCGGCGAGCATTGCTCGGTCCTCCGCCGCTGCGCTCAGCAGGCTCACGGCAACCGTGCTGGACTGACGGCACGTAGTCATCCAGCGGAACCGAATGCTGCCTATTGATCGTCCGGCCCAACCCAGAACAGACCCCGCTCGGCACCATTCTCATTGTATTCGAGCACGATGAGCCAGCCGGGCCGCGTATCGGGAGGGCGGATTCCCAGCGTCAGGGCGTATGCGGTCAGTGCGGCGGTGTCGAGGCTGTGGGCCCGCTCGTGCAGGTCCGCCACGGCGGCTTCATCGCCCTGTACGGGGTGCTCGTCAGCCTGGATCATCGGTGATTCCTTCCCCGGTTCCATCGAACAGCCAAGCGCGTACGCCCCCGTTGGGGCGAACCTGGTACACGGTCAACCTATAGCCTGCCGGCAGGGTGGCCTTGATGTTCTGGGTGCAGCCGTCCTCGCCGAGGCAGGGGCGCATGTTCGTGTAGAGGACAGCGTGCCGGATGCGGTGTCGACGCATGTGCGCGGTGGCGTTGGACTCGATATGCGTGATGAACCGAAGTGACGGTAGGGGAGCGGTGAGTCCGGTGCCGGCTCCGGTGTCCCCAGGCCCGACCAATGGCGTCAACGGCCGCCCGTCGGCGTCGTACAACCGTCCTGTGGCGACATCGCGTCCGACGTGGGGTCGGATCTCGTCGACTGCCGCCTTCTGTGGCCGGGTCGGGGCCACAGCGGGTGCGACCGAGTTGGCGGCTTCGTCGCTGGCGACAGCGGCTTTGGTCCCGGTGATGATGTCGACGTAAGACGCGACGGCTTCCTCGGCATCGTGGGCAAGTTGCGCCCCCTCACGTAGCCGCTGTGTCCCGGCGGCGAGGCGGGCGAGGGCCGCTCGGGCGTACGGGTTGGTGGAGGCGCCGATCACTGCGGTCAGACGATGAGTGGCCTGATCGACTTGGTCGGCAAGGCTCAGGGTGCGCTTCCGTTGCTTGCTCAAGTCGACGCGGACCGCGTTGAGCCGCGCGACGACATCGGCGATCAAGGACAACCCACTACCTCCCCGCGTCCTGCTTACATGCTGTCGAGATTCGCGAGCTGGAATAATGGTCGAGTAAAAGTCATTCTGTGGCGGCGTTGTGGGTGCTTCTATAGCTTAGCGGCGGCATTGTTCGCCGCGAGCCAACCGGTGACGTTGCCGCAGTCGTAGTAGCTGCCGGTGGTGGGTGAGACGAGGACTTCGTGTTCGGTGGCGTACGCCTCGATGGCGTCGGTCGTCTGGTATTCGCCGTTGACGGGGTTCGGCGCGAGTTGGTCGAAGTAGCTGGTGATTTCGCCGGGTAGTAGGTAGCGGCTGATGTTGATGTAGCAGACGGGCTTCTGCCAGTCCTGGGGTTTCTCGATCATGCCGGTGAGGATGTGCGTGTCGGCGTCGTGGTTGCGGGTGGACAGGACGCCGTATCGGTGGGCTTGGCTGCCGTCGACGGTGGCTGCGGCGAGTGCGGCTGGTGTGCCGGCCTGCTGGCGGCGGGCAACGAGATCGGCGAGGTCGCTGCCGCCGTCGTGCCGCAGGAGAAGGTCGTCGCCGGTCAGGAGCAGGAAGTCGTCGTCGCCGATGAAGTCTCGGGCGATCATCGCGGGTACGGCGGTGCCGTATCGGTCATCGCGGGGCTGCTCGATGAAGGCGAAGTCGGCGAGGTCTTGGAGGTGGGCTGCGGGCGTCCACTTGTCGTCCCAGCCGCGTTGGTGGAAGTACGCCTCGGTGTCGGGATCGGCGGTGAAGTAGTGGCGTACCTGCGAACCGGCTTGGCCGGGCGCGGTGACGATGGCGATTTGGCTGATGTTGGCGCGTACGCAGTCTTCGACGGCATATTGCACGACAGGTTTGTTGAGGATGGGTAGCATGCATTTGTTGATGGTTTTCGCGACGGGAAGCATTCTGCTGCCGAATCCAGCAACGGCGATGATGGCTTTCGTTACCACGGGTTGGTCTTCCCCTTCGCGATTTCTGGCTGCGTAGATCGCCAGTGTACGCAAGGGGTGGGTAGCGGGTGTCCATGTATGACGGATCGGGGTTGGTTGTCGTCGGGACGCTTTGAACCAGCGCAATTGGTGGGCGCGGCTTGCACCGTCGCCCGCCGGTGCGTCAGGGGATCGCCGTGGGCGGCGTGGTGACGTACAGGGCCGCGTCTGTCAGGTTCGTGGCCGTTGGCGAGGTGCGGCCGGTCGGATGGTGAGGCGGGTGGCGGTGTCTGCGGAGATCTGGGATGCCGGGGTGATGCCGCCGGAGCTGGTGATGTGGTTCAAGGTTGGGGTGGGCCGGCGTTCGGGGTCGAGGTGGTGGTCGTGGGCTTGCTGGCGGACTCGCGCGAGCATGGTGTCGTAGTCGCGGGGTGTGCCGACCATGCCGTCGACGTATCGGTGCAGGGCGCCGACGCCGGTTTCGGCGATGCGTCGTCCGGCGAGTCGAGTCAGCAGGAGCAACTCGGTGTCGAAGCTGAGGTGGCGGTCGCGGGTGGCGGGCAGGATCTCGCGGAGTAGGTCGGCGGGGAAGGCTTTGAATCCGGCTTGCGGGTCGGTCACGTGATCCAGGTCGAGGAGTTCCGCGACGGCCTGTTGGTAGAGCTGGCTGGTGCGGTTTGGACCGCTGGCCGGGTAGTAACCGTAGGCGTCTGGGGTGCGGCGAGAGCCTATTGCCGCGCCCACGTTGGGATCGGTGGCGAGTGAGCGGAGGAGTAGGCCGGCCTGGTCGAGCGGATAGGTGAGGTCGAGGTCGGTGTAGAAGATGGCGGGGTATCCGACACCGGCGAGTTGGGTCAGTCCCCACAGCACCGCGCCGCCCTTCGCAGTGTTGTCCGGGCTGCTGGCGGGCTGGATCGCAGGCTCGACGTTGCCCTCACTGGTGGTCGTAGACGTGCCGTACGGGTAGCGGGCAATGGTGATGGAGATCCTGGGGGTGGGCGGGTTGCTGGCGAGGAGCTGCCGGAGACGTTGAGCTGACTCGCCGGTCGGGTCCTCATCGACGAAGAGCAGTCCGACCTTGGCGTCGGGTGTGGTGTCGGTGAGCCAGGCAAGCTGGGCGAGCTTGACCCGGGCGGCGTCCTGGCCGTGCGGGTTGCTCGGGGTAGGGGACTCCAATCGCGCGCTCTCGCCGCGCGTGGGAACGACGATGCCGATGTGGATGGGCTGCTCGGTATCGATGAAGGAATTCTTGGATCGGGCGGCTTTGACGGCGGCCATGAACCCGGCGAGGTGTAGGTCGTCGGGTATCCGGTCACGTCGGAGCTTGCTCAGGCCGCGGGCGAAAGCGAGCAGGACCGCGTCGTCGGTGAAGTGGTCGAGGGGGCGTAGCCCCTGATAGCCGGTGAGCCGGTCGGCGACGGCATGCAGCAAGGTTCTCCCGGCCGTATCGATCGCCCAGCAGGTGATGGGGGTTCCGGCGTGGGTCCGGGCGTGCTCGGTGAGCAGTTGGTATGCGGTGACGAGCACCCGCTGGTGAGGTTCCCATACCGCCCCATCCGGCGTGGTGACGTTGGCCTGCCAAGCCGCCTCCCACTCCTCGACCAGGGCCGGCGCGTGCCCGTCCGGTACGGGTGATTGCCGCTGAAAGGTCGTGACGATGGCCATGGCGGCGGCGACGCCCCAAGGGGTACCCGCGGAGGATTCCAGGCCGTCGAGGAGGGTCTCGGCGACCCGCGTGAGGCCACCGTTACCGGCGGCGCACCAGGCAATGAACCCGTCTCGCGCCGTGGCAAGGGGTTGGACGAGCGTGGTGTGCACGGTTCGGGCCACCAGCGCTGCCGCGCGGTCGGTGAACGGGTCGGGTGCGGTCTGTTGGCGCGCGGATAGGAGGGCCTGCATGGTGGGCAGTCGGTCCGGCGTGAGCGGACGACACTTGAAGGTTCCCGCGAGGGCCTGCATCAGCGCCTCGGGGTCCGCCTCGCCGGCGTGTCGGGCGAAGGATGAGGTGGCGACGAATTCGGCATCGATCATGTCTGGTCGGTGTTCGAGCGCCGCGATCGTGCGGGCGAATCGGTGGCAGCCGGTCGTGGTGGGGAACAGCAGGGCGCGCAGCCGGCCTGTGCTGGCACGCAGGTCGGGGCGGGCTGCGACCAATGCGGTGAGAATCCTGATGGGCAGGTCCGTGCGGACGTCGAGAGCGTGGACAACCTGCTCTGCCGTCTCCGGCTCGGTGACCGTGAGCAAGGAACGTAGCGCGCTGATGTCGGTGCACTGTTGGGCCAGGACCGTGGCGAGGGTGCGGTAGTCGTCAGTCGGGGCGGCCCGGGTGAACAGCGGGCTGACGGTGGTCGAGGTCGGGCTCATCGCGCCACCTGGAGCACGCGGGTGATCTTGGTGGCGGCTTGGGCTTCGGTGTCGACCGGATAGAGGAGGTTCTGGCGCAGGAACGTACGCTCGAACGGGTTGAGCTCGCCGTGGATCACCACGGAGCCGCCTGTGATGGTGAATGGCGTGTGCGGCCGGCCGATGCGGACGATGAGCTGGCGGACCTCGTCGGGTGTCGGTGTTGTCGCGGTGGCGCAGACGGCGTGTTGGGTAAGCGGGCACCGTAGTCGGCAGTTGACCTCCGGCTGGTCGTGGTGGGCGTTGTAGTCGGGCAGGTAGCTGCCGCGCACCACGACGCGTCCGCAGGAGGAGCGCTTCAGTACGGCGGGTCGATCCGGCTCCGGCACGTCTGCGTACACCTGGTCGAAGATCGTCATGATCCGCCGTTCCGTGTCGGCGGTGAGGAGTTTCTTTCCGGCGGTGAAGCTGCCTGCTGGCAGAGGAAGGCCGTAGGACATGAACGAGTTGACGTGATCGTCGGAGAA
Source organism: Micromonospora sp. FIMYZ51 (assembly GCF_038246755.1). Classification (NCBI taxonomy): domain Bacteria; kingdom Bacillati; phylum Actinomycetota; class Actinomycetes; order Micromonosporales; family Micromonosporaceae; genus Micromonospora; species Micromonospora sp. FIMYZ51. Next base: position 687,347 of record NZ_CP134706.1, read on the forward strand.
CTTGAGCCCGCCGAGGACGACGACCCGGGCGCCGGCATCTTTGAAGGTCTCCCATACGGAGCGGATGTGTGCGTCGGTCGTGTTGAGCCCTTCGGCGATGGGCCGGTAGTAGGCCAGCACGTTGAGGCGTGACTGCAGAGCACGACGCAGGAAGTCGAGGCGTTTGGTCCGGTTGGGTGGCTCGACACTTTCTGGCATGGCCGCGTAGCAGACGTTGATGTCCAGGTCTACGTTGCGCAGGCCCTCCAGCTCGGCGATTTGCTCGTCGTTGAGGCCGTACTTGGTGATGCAGCTGACCCGATTGGTCAAGCCCAGCTCATCCATCCGACGTAGCGCCTGGAGGGTGCGGGGCCAGAGTTGCGGAATGAACGCCTCCGAGGTGGACATGTGCAGACCGACCGGGGTCACGTGCGGGGTGAACCATGGATGAGCCAGCAGCCGGTTGATTGCCTCATCGGCGGTGATGAACTCGACCGGCGTCCAGGAGCCGAGGTAGCCGCTGACGGTGTCGCCCTCGCGCCGGTAGCAGTAGGCGCACATCAGCGGGCAGCCGATGCCCATGTCGACGCTCATCCCACCCTTCATCTGCGACACCAGGTAGGAGGTGTTCAACCCGTCGGCACCGGCCGTGCGTTGTAGCGCCAGGATCTCGGAAGCGGGCATCACTGGCTGGTACCCGGGGTCAGGCTCGGCTTTGAGTGCCAGCGGCGCACCCGCGCTGCCGACAATGCCCGGGTACTCGAAGGACAGGTTGACCGCGAATCGCAACGCGTCGCAGTCGGCCTGGTCGAGGCCGTAGCGTTCCGTCAACGGGCGGATGATTCGGGCCGGGGCAGCGAGGAACGGTACTCGGCGTCCGGGGGGCTCGTGCATCATCCGGTCGGCGGTCACGGTGGTGAGCGCGGCGTCCAGGGCGTTGCTGGCAGGCTGGTCAGTGACATGGGCGAGTCGGGCGGTCTCGACGGCCAGGTAGGGGTCGGTCAGCGGACGCCGGTCGGTGAGCCGGCCGATGAGGGACGCTCGTGTGGCCGGGCTGTGTAGGCCGGAAGCGGGGATTGGCCGTGTGTTGTTGGGCATCGTTCCTCCAGAGGGGTTCGTTGCGGGACGACCGGCAGATGCGGTTACGGCATTCCGGTGAGGGACTCGGTCAGGGAAGTTGGATCCACGCCGTGTGCGTGACCGGCCTCGATCAATGAGGCCAGGTGCTCATCGCCGAGCGGGATGCCGTGCCAATCGGCGTCGGCGACGGTCTGCCAGGCCCGGTCCCCGGGCATTCGAGGGGCCGATTCCGTCGAAGATGGGCGTGCGCTGCGGACCGCCCGCGCGAGCTGGTCGAGGTTGATGCCGAGCTTGTCGGCGACTCCGAGCGCATCGGGCGAGATCGTGATGGCTAACAGACCGCGGCGCTCGCCAGATGGCAGGGCGGTGGAGCCGGTGAACGCGCCGGCGAGGATCTCGGCGGTCACCGCCAACGCGGAGCCTTTCGCGCCGCCGAACGCCCGCAGGACCGCTGCGCGGTGCGGGTCGCGGGTGGGTTGACCGTCTACGGCGTACGCCCAGCCGGGAGGTAGGAGGCGCCCAGCAGTGGCATGCGCGGACACTGCGCCCCACGAGGCCGTACCGCAGGCAAGGTCGACCAGGATCGGGGGCCGGCCTCCGTTCGGTACGGCGACGGCCAGCGGAGTGTTGCCCAACACTGCCTCAGTGGCCCCGAACGGGACCACGCTTGCCTTGCCCGTCTGTCCCACCACGATGGTGAGCACCCCGGCGAGGGCGCCGTGCAGGGCCGGTGAGCCGGCAGCTCCGATGTGTCCGCAACCGGCGAGGGCGACTACCGCTGCCCCGCCACGGGTGGCGATGGTGACCGCGTACCGAACCGCGATGGCTGCCGCCCACGGCCCGACCGCCAGGTCTGCATCCATCCGCGCACACACCCCGTTGCGGTTGATCAGCCGAATCCGGGGCCGGGGATTTAGCCGACCGTCGGCCAGCTTCGCTAGGTACCCACCGGTGAGCCGGGTGCCGTGCGACACCACCCCGCGTCGGTCGGTGTCAACCTGCGACCGCGCCACCGTACGCGCCGCGCGAGCCGGCACTCCAACCTGCAGGTAGCAGGCGGTCACATACTCGACCAACCGGTCGACCGGGACCCGCCGCGTAGGCCAGCGCTCCCTGCCGTCGGCTGGCGCATGGTCGGGGGTCATGATTTGTCCCAGACCGGAGAACGGAAAGGCAGTATGCCCGTGGCTCGGGCACCGAAGAGCACGTGCGCGACGCTGCGGATGCTGGCCGGGTCTGGGCTGTAGCTGGCGATGGTGACCTGCGCTGGGGACTCTGCGAGGTCGACCGGGTCGCCGGTCGCCAGATGGATGATCGGGAACGGCTTTGCGGACAGCTTGCGAGCCACCGCGAGATGGTCTGCGCTGCTGTGGCAACCGTTGTGGGTCACCACCACCGCTGCCTCCCACCGATTGATGCTTGTGGCGGCAGGTAGTGCATCCCCGGGCTCCGGCACGTCCACGAACTGCACTCGGGCGTGGTGTTCTTGAAGCGCGTTCGGCAAGGTGAATGGGGCTCGCCAAGAGGTGTCGGCGCGGAGTTTCGACGCGGGCGGGATGCGAACCACGCCCACCACCCCGCTCGGGGACAGCCGCAGCGGCAGAGCGTCCGCATCGGCGCGGACCACGGTCACGGCCGATCGGGCGACACGAAGAGCAGCAGCTGCCGCGCGACGGTCGGCGTCCTGCCACGTCTGTTCGTCCAGAAGCTCTCCCGGATCGCTTATCGCGAACCGTGCCGTGAGCGCGTCCACTCGGCGGACAGAGGCAGCCAACCGCTCACGGGTGAGCCGGCCCGTCTCGACGGCTCGCATCACCGCGGCGACGACTGCCTCTCGGCGGATCGCAAGGACGGTGTTGGATTCCCGGACCGCATGCTCTGGCTTGCGGCGACCGATCTCCGAGTCGAGAAGCAGCAGGTCAGCGCCCGCTTCGATGGCTCGTACCGCTGCCTCGCCGATGCCGCCCGCATGACGGATCACCGCCGGGATCGACAGGTTTTCCGTCACGACTACCCCGGTGAAACCCAACCGGTCCCGGAGGAGATCTTCGACGACCTTTGGGGAGAACAGGGCGGGAACGCCGGGGTCGATGTCGGCAACGGACTGGCTGCCGACCATCACCGCGCCGACCTGGGCCGAGATGGCCTCCTGAAAGGGCAGCAGGGCACCGCCCGGCAGACTCTTGACGGCTGAGATGCCGGTGTGTGGATCGACGCCGCCACCCAGGCCGGGGAAATGCTTCGCGGTCGCGGCGACTCCCGCCGCTTGCGTGCCCTTCACCCAGGCAGCGACGAGTGCGGCTACCCGTTCCGGGTCACTGCCGAACGAGCGGGTACCGAGCGCCGGGTTGCCGTCAGGGCCATAGAGGTCACACACCGGCGCCAGATTCCAGGCGACCCCCAGAGCGCGTAACTGCTCAGCGACAGCGACAGCGACTTCCCGTGCGAGCTCAGGGTCGCCGGACGCACCCAGGGCCATCGCTCCGGGCAGTAGCGTCACGTCCGGCCAGTCCAGCCCGTTGAACCGCCCGCCTTCCTGGTTGACCATCAGCATCAGCGGATCTGCACCGAGCGCCGAGGCGAGAATCCTGCGCAGGTTCGCTCCAGCAGGCACTGTCGACTTGGTCAATCGGCCCAAACCCGTACCGAACCACGCCTGGATGCGCCGTGCCTCCGAATCAAATATCAGAGGTCGGAATCCGGGCCGGAGCAGCTTACGTACAAGTGCCACGAGCTGGAAATCGTCGAACCGGGAGAATGGGCTGTTCCCAGGATCGTCCTTCCGGAGTCGTGGCGTGCCGCCGCGCGGACGCAACGAAACTCCAGCTTCGCGTAATTGCCCGCGCACGTAGCCATAGGAACGACCCATCTCGGCAGCGATCCACCGTATGGGCCAACCGTCGCTGTAGCGTGCACGAATATCGCTGGCCGCAGAACTCGTCATGGCGCTCCAAAGCTGAAGGGGTTCGGGAGTTTGAAGTTTGTTGCCGCCGCTGTGGTCAGGTGAAATTCACGCCCTTCCTCGTGCGGAAACCGTTGGTCATATGGAAGAGCCGGTCACCTCGGGTTCCGAGGGTGCGCATGGCCCGAGCGGGGCTGGCGCCACATCGGCCAGAAGGTTGGGCCATCGTGCGGCAGCCGGATCGGCGCACGGTGCATGAGTCGGTAGCCGTGACGTGCGAAGAGATCCCGGCTGCCGGGACTCGTTGCCACGAGATACGAGGAAATGCCTGCGGAGTCGAACGTGGCGTGTCGATGGCGCAGCAAGGCGGTACCCAGGCCGCTGCGTTGACGGTCAGGTGTGACGCCCAGGTAGCCGAGGCGGTGATGTCGGATGGCGGGGCTGTGCGCGGCGAGCACGGCCTCGGCTTGGCGGATGCGTTCGCCAGCAGGGCTGTGGGCGTGAGCGCGGCTGAGGAAGGTGACCAGGCTCGGTAGAGTGCTGGTACTCGGATACCAGATGCCGGCAGCGCTTCGGTCCTCGACGGTGTAGACCATGCCGCCGCCATTGCCGAGGACGTAGTCGATCAGCCCGGCGCAGAGCTCGGCGAAAACGGCACGGCGGGCGTCGTCGTCTGGGATGAACCATGCCGTGTCCGGTGTGTTGACCAGCGCGCTGACGAGCGTGCTGGTGAGAGGCGGCGCGTCGGCAAGGGCGGCATGCCGCACGCTGACGTGCGCGGTGGTGCGCATGGAGATGCGACTCCTTACGTTTGTTTGTCCTGCCCGCCGCCACGCCCTCCCCGGCAGCGACGACGGGCAGGGGCCTCAGACGCGCCAGACGAACTGCAAGTCCTCCGGCGTAGCGCCGATTCCGACGGAGGCTAGGGTGTGCGCGAAAAGCGCACCCCACGCCGGCTCGGTTACACCTTCAGCAGGAGCGAGGCCGCGCCGTTCCAGTGCCTCGTACGTCAATCGCTCGACCGTCGCCGCGTCGACCAGCTGCATCCGGCATCCGCACGCCGAGCGATAGCAGCGTCGCCGGTCAACAGATTCGAGCGGACATAGCGGCAGATCACAGCCGTTGCACACCAACCGACCCCACAACGGGTAGAGGTGGCTAGGCGTGTTCCTGCCCCCTACCATCGCGGCAAGGATCTTCAAGGCGTGCAACCGGGAACGGCATGCCGACCGGCCGCACCCACAACCCTGCGAGGTCGCAGGGTGCGCTCGGTAGACGACGGCAGCGAGGTTGGCCAGGCGCGAATCTCCCAGGCCCACCACGGGCGCCTCCGTCCGGTATCCAGCAGTCGCCGGGGCCATAGGATGTCCTCCCTGGTGAATCGGCCGGCACGGCTTTGTCGGCACCATGCGTACGACGTTTGAGCCGCCGATCGAGTTGGGAAGGCTGACCTTGGCTCCGTAAAGCACCCTTGCCTCCCGCACTTTCGGTGATCTCTCCGTTACGCGATCCGGCAACCACAGCCAACCGGGCAATGACGCGGTTGAACAGGTCCGGGGCGTAGTCTCGCTGTTGTCTCTCGCCGGACCTCCGTCGTTGATCTTCAACGGACGCGCGGGCGCGCATTACAGTGCTTACGCATCGAGGAGGTCAGCGATGGCGTCGCAGTTACCGGCATCCGATCGGGACCGGCTCATCCACCCGCTCAGCGTTGTGCGCGCTGCGAGAGGTTGGACGTACCAGGATGTGGTTGGCGTGATCGCGAAGCGCAGCCGGAACATGGCCGCTCGACGGGAGAAGGCATGGCGGTGGGAGCACTGGGGTGTGGTCCCCGACATCGAAAGCCAGCTCGCCCTCGCCGCCGAACTCGACGTTTCGCAAGATCGGGTACGCGAGGCACCATGGCCGCAGTGGCTCCCCGACGGTGACGCGATTCCGACCTCGTTTGGATGGACTCAGCCGGGTGGACTACAGGCACTCGTCAACGCATTGGAGTACGCGCACGTGGACCGCCGTGCCTTCATGAAGATCACAGGCGTGCCGCTGGCCGGCATCGCCGAAGCGTGGCTGACCATCGAACCCCGAGAGCTCGTCGCCGTCCTGCGAGGCGGTCAGGTCACCGCCGACCTGATCGAACGGATGGAGGAGGGCCTTCCGCGACTGCGGTTCCTGGAAGCAACCCGAGGCGGTGACCGAGCCCGAATCCTCATCCACGCCGAACTCGGCATGGTGGTGGATGTCCTCGACCGATCCGCCTACACGGCCGCAGTGGGTCAGCGACTGTACGCCTTGGCGGCAGAACTTGGCCGGATGGCGGGCTGGGCGTCGTTCGATGCTGGCCTGCATGCGGCGGCGCAGCGTTACTGGCTTGCCGCGCTACACGCCGCACATGCCGCCGATGACCGCCTGCTGGGAGCGAACATCCTTAAATCGATGAGCCTGCAGTGCTACGACTTCGGCCGCCCCCTAGAGGCGTTGAACCTGGCGCAGAGCGCCCACGAGGGTGCCAAAGGGGCCACCCCGCGCGCCGCCGCGATGCTGGCGCTACGGGAGGCCAGGGCTCACGCAGCGATCGGGGACGGCGCAGCCTGCGAACGCCTCCTTCAGCAGGCCGACGTCGAGTTCGGTCGCGTAGCGTCGACCGACACGGAACCCGCGTTTCTCGGGTACTTCGATGAGTCCGAGTTCAATGCCCAGGTCGGGACCTGCTACCTGGATCTGGGCCGACCGAGAGAAGCCGATGCGTACCTCAGTCGTACGCTGCGGCTGGTCCCAGCCACCAAGGTGCGGGATCGTGCCACGTACCTGATCCGTCGCGCGTCCGCGCAGGCGCAGCTCGGGGACGCCGACCAAGCCACGTCGCTCGTCGCGGAGGCGATACCGCTGATCCGTGAGGCACCATCGGAACGGAATATGCGCCGCGTTGTTCGAGCACGGCAACGGCTCCCGTTTGCCAAGACCGACCCGCGCGCTCGCGAACTCGACGACCAGCTCGCTACCCTGGGGGCCTGATCATGGCTGACGACAGCATCAAGGTCGCTGTGGTGACGGGCGCCAACCGTGGGCTCGGCGCAGCCATCGCCCGGAAGCTGGCCGAGCAAGGCTTGCACGTGGTGGTGGCTGGTCGGAACGAGTATTCCGTCGACCGCGTGGTGTCCGAACTATTGAAGGACGGACTAGCCGCCAGCAGCCACCAGCTCGATGTCAACGACCCGGCGAGTGTGGCGCGCGCCTTCGCCGACACCGCTAAGCGACACGGCCGGCTGGATGTGCTGGTGAACAACGCCGGCATCGCGATCGACCGAGGTCAGCTAGCGGCGAGCCCTGACTTCGAGCGGATCCGCAGCGCACTGGACACCAACCTGCTGGGTGCCTGGCGTTGCTGCGCTGCCGCCGTACCGGAGATGAGGAAGAACGGTTACGGCCGCATCGTCAACATCAGCAGCCACCTCGCCTCGCTGGCCACGATGGGCGACACCAACGTCTCCTACCGGGTGTCCAAGGCGGCTCTGAATGCGCTGACCCGGGTTCTCGCGGCAGAGTTGGCCGGCACCGGCATCCTGGTCAACGCATGCTCACCGGGACGCATGAACACCCGAATGGCGTACGGCGAGACCGATCGAACGCCAGCGGAAGGGGCCGACACCCCCGTGTGGCTCGCCACTCTGCCGCCAGACGGACCGACGGGCGGTCTGTTCGCCGATCGGACGCTGATTGACTGGTAGAAGACATCCGTGAGGCATCAGCTGCAGGCTGTGCGCCGCCGCCTGCTCGGACGGCACGCATGGGCTTGCGCTGGGCGTTCAGCATCTGTCGTTGAGTGATTCTCGTAAGGAGCCTTGTGAGCGCGCTCGGTAGTTTCATCTGGTCGATCGCGGACCAGCTTCGGGGCCCCTACCGCCCCAACCAGTACGGCAACGTGATCCTCCCGCTCACAATCCTGCGACGCCTCGACTGCATCCTTGAGCCAGACCGGGAGACGGTACGTGCGCTGGCGGCGAAGTACGACAACCCCAACCGGCTCAAGATCGAGGTCAAGAAGGCGACCGGCAGGCCGTTCTACAACATCTCGAACTACTCCTTCGCCAACCTGCTGGCTGACGCCGATGGGCTGGCGGACAACCTGGCCGACTACATCGACCGCTTCTCGCCTGATGTCGACGTGTTCCAGTACTTCGACTTCAAGAAGGAGATCCTCGCCCTAGAGAAGGCGGGGCTCTTGCGCGAGGTCATCACGTCCTTCAGAGCCGTTAACCTGCATCCGGACGTCGTCTCCAACGCCGACATGGGCGATGCGTTCGAGTACATCATCCGCAAGTTCAACGAGGCCGCAAACGAGACCTCCGGCGACCACTACACCCCGCGGGACGCGATCCGGCTGCTGGTCGACCTTCTCTTTGCCGAGAAGGACGCCGACCTGACCGAGGCCGACATCGTCCGCTCGCTGTACGACCCCACTGCGGGCACTGGGGGTATGCTCGCCCTGGCCGAAGAGCACCTGCTTGCACAGAACCCCGGCGCGAAGCTGCGCCTGTACGGCCAGGAGTACAACCCGCAGTCGTACGCGATCTGCAAGTCCGACCTGCTGGCCAAGGGCCACGATGCGACCAACATCGCCTTCGGTAACACGCTGACCGATGATACCTTCAAGGGCCGTCAGTTCGACTTCTGCATGTCGAACCCGCCCTACGGCGTCGACTGGAAGCAGTACGCCAAGGCGGTCACGAAGGAGCGCGACGAAGCGGGCCCCTACGGCCGGTTCGCCCCCGGCCTCCCGGCGACCTCGGACGGGCAGATGCTCTTCCTGCTTCACCTGGTTCATAAGATGCGGGCACCGGAGGACGGCGGCGGCCGGGCCGGGATCGTGATGAACGGCTCGCCGCTCTTCAACGGCGCCGCCGAGTCCGGCCCCTCTAACATCCGCAAATGGCTACTGGAGAATGACCTGGTCGATGCCATCGTCGCGCTTCCGACCAACATGTTCTTTAACACCGGCATCGCGACCTACATCTGGATTCTCGACAACACCAAGCACCCCGACCGCAAGGGCTTGGTCCAGCTCATCGACGGCACGTCGTTCTGGACCAAGATGCGCAAGAGCCTCGGCTCCAAGGGCCGCGAGATCAGCGATGCAGATCGAGCCAGGGCGGTGGAGTTGTACTCCGACTTCACCGATGCTGACCCGGATTACTCCAAGGTGCTGCGCACTGACGAGTTCGGCTACTGGACCGTCACCGTGGAACGGCCTCTCCTCGACGAGTCCGGCAACCCCGTCGTCGACCGCAAGGGCAAGCCCAAGCCGGACACCAAGAAGCGCGACACTGAGAACGTCCCATTCACCTACGGCGGCTCGACCACCGGTGTGGCTGGCAAGGTCGAGGTCATCCGGGCGTACTTCGACGCCGAGGTGAAGCCGCACGTCTCCGACGCCTGGATCGACTGGAGCAAAGTCAAGACCGGCTACGAGATCCCCTTTACCCGCCATTTCTATAAGTATGTCCCTCCCCGCCCCCTCGCCGAGATCGACGCCGACCTAGAGAAGCAGGTCGCCAAGATCCTTGAGCTACTGCGGGAGGTCGAGCAGTGACACGCGACGAATGGTTCGGCGTGCCGCCCGATGGGTGGTTGTCCGCACCGCTTGGCTATTACTTCGACGTGGCGCTCGGAAAGATGCTCAACGCGAGCAAGGACCCCGGTGACGGCAACTCTGCCCCCTACCTTGCCGCCGGCTCTATCCAGCCGGAGCATCTGATCCTCGATGAGACGAAGACGATGGCATTCTCCAGGGAGGAACTCGTTCAGTACGCGCTGCGCAAGCACGACGTCGTTGTGGTCGAGGGCGGCGCGGGTTACGGACGCAGCTATTTGCTCAGGGACGATCTTCCCGGTTGGGGCTTTCAGAACCACGTTGCTCGCCTCCGAGGCAGGGGTCCCGTTGCCCCCGGCTTCCTCCTCTACTGCTTGAAGGCGTGTTTGGCTAGTGGATACATCGAGGCCAACAACCGGACTGCCACGCTTCCGTCGCTCTCCCGCGATGCCCTTCGCTCGATTCCGGTCCCGATGCCGCCCCTCGAGGAGCAGCGCGCCATCGCCGACTACCTCGACCGCGAGACCGCCCGCATTGACACCCTTATCGAGGAGCAGCAGCGGCTAATCGAGATGCTTCGCGAACGCCGGGAGTCGGTCATCACTCGCACCGTGACCCGAGGACTCAAGCCGGGGATTCCAACGACCGACGCTGGTGTCGCCACGTTGGACCATGTGCCGCAGCATTGGCAGATCGTGCGTATCAAGAACGTCGGCCGTGCCCTGATCGGCCTTACCTACGCGCCGGAGGATGTTGTTGACGAGGGAGAAGGCGGAACTCTCGTTCTGAGAGCCGGGAACATCCAAAACGGACGACTGGCCCTGGGCGACAACGTCTACGTGAACGGGAAGGTCCCTACTGACCTTCGCCTAAGGTTAGGAGACATCGTAATCTGCGCCCGGAACGGCAGCCCAAAGTTGATCGGAAAGAATGCCGTTGCTACGGAAGCCGTTGTCGGGCAGACTTGGGGCGCGTTCATGGTCGTTCTTCGGTCGCCGATCAACGGTTATCTACGTTGGGTGCTGAACTCTCAAATATTCCGATCGCAGACTGGTCTCTTCTCGACGGCGACGATCAACCAGTTGACCTCGGCGACGCTCCACAATCTTCGGTTCGCACTACCGCCAGCAGACGAGCAGAGGCGCATTGCTGCATACCTAGATGAACAGACCGCGAAGATCGACATGCTCATCGAAGAAAGTGGGCGATTCGTCGAGCTCGCTCGCGAGCGGCGGGCGGCGTTGATCACCGCGGCGGTGACGGGGCAGATCGACGTACGGGAAGTGGCGTGATGGGCGATCACAACGAGGTCGTCTTTGAGTCCGAGATCTGCGCGTACCTGGAGTCCCAGGGGTGGCTCTACTCGGCAAACGACACTGGCTACGACCGGGAGCGGGCGCTCTTCCCCGAGGATCTGTTTACCTGGCTGGAGGAGACCCAGCAAGCGGCGTACGAGAAGGCGTTGAAGGCGGCGGGGTCACAGGCGAAGTTCCTCGATGTGCTGACCACGGCGCTCAACAAGCCTCTTGACCATGGGGGCGGGACGCTGAACATCCTGCGCAGCGGGGTGCAGTACATCGGCGGTGGTCGGTTGAAGATGGCGCAGTTTCGGCCCGAGACCAGCTTGAACGCGACCACCAATGAGCAGTACGCGGCGATGCGGGTGCGGGTTATGCGGCAGGTGCACTTCTCCACCGCCGACCGGCGCAGTATCGACCTGGTCTTCTTCGTCAACGGGCTCCCGGTGGCCACCGTTGAGTTGAAGACCGACTTCACCCAGTCTCTCGATGAGGCGATCAACCAGTACCGCAAGAACCGGCATCCGCTGACCAACGGGCGGCCGGAGCCGCTGTTGTCGTTCGGGCATCGGGCGCTGGTGCACTTCGCGGTCTCCAACGATCTGGCCGCGATGACCACCAAGTTGGAGGGCGAGAAGACGCACTTCCTGCCGTTCAACATGGGTCACGAGAGTGGCGCGGGGAATCCGCCGGGTGATGGCGGGCGGTCGGCGACGGTGTACCTGTGGGAGCGGGTCTGGGAGAAGGACGCCTGGCTCACGATCATCGGCCGGCTGATGATCGTGGAGACCAAGGAGGAGTGGGATGTCGCCACCGGGACGTCGGTGCGGCGGACGAGCATGCTGTTCCCACGGTTCCACCAGTGGGAGGCCGTGACGAACATCGTGGCCGCAGTGCGCGAGGAGGGAGTGGGGCATCGCTACCTGATCGAGCACTCGGCAGGGTCGGGGAAGACGAACACCATCGCCTGGACCGCGCACCGGCTGGCGCGGCTGCACGTCAACGACGAGAAGGTTTTCGACTCGGTGATCGTGGTCGTGGACCGCACCGTGCTCGACGGGCAGCTCCAGGAGGCGATTCGGCAGATCGACGGGTCGGGGAAGATCGTAGCCACGATCAGCCCGGAGGACGTGCGTAAGGCGGGGGCGAAGTCGAAATCCGGGCTGCTGGCGACCGCGTTGAAGAACGGGGAGCTGATCATCGCGGTGACGGTGCAGACGTTCCCGTTCGCGCTCGACGAGATCCGGGCCGACTCGTCGTTGAAAGGCCGGCGGTTCGCGGTGATCGCCGATGAGGCGCACTCGTCGCAGTCCGGGCAGATCTCCCGCAAGCTCAGGGCTGTGTTGACCGCGGAGGAGGTCAAGGAGATCGAGGAGGGTGGTGAGGTCGACGTCGAGGCGATCCTTGCCGCGGAGATGACCGAGCGAGCCGAGTCGGAGCGCATCTCCTACTTTGCGTTCACGGCGACGCCGAAGCCCAAGACTCTGGAGCTGTTCGGCCGCAAGGGTGCTGACGGCACGTCGGTTGAGTTCCATCTCTACTCGATGCGGCAGGCGATCGAGGAGGGCTACATCCTCGACGTGCTCAGGGGCTACCAGTCCTACGACACCGCGCTGAAGATCGCCGGTCGGGCCGACAGCGGCGACGGCGGCGAGGTGGTGGAGGAGGCCGCGGCGCGTAAGGGGCTGATGCGGTGGGTGAAGCTGCACCCGACCAACATCAGCCAGAAAGTGCAGATCATCGTCGAGCACTTCCACGCCAACGTGGCCCACTTGCTGGAGGGCAAGGCGAAGGCGATGGTCGTGACTGACTCGCGCAAGGCCGCGGTGAAGTACAAGAAGGCGATTGACGCCTATATCGCCAAGCGGGCTGCCAAGGACGCCTCGTACAACTACCGCACCCTGGTTGCCTTCTCCAACTCGGTGACGATGGCCGAGGACGAGGAGTGGGCTTCGGACTGGGGGCCGCAGCCGAGCAAGGACGACGAGTTCACCGAGGCCAAGCTGAACCCCGGCGCCGGCGCGGACCTGGCCGCCGCCTTCAAGGGCGCGACGTACAAGATCATGCTGGTCGCCAACAAGTTCCAGACAGGGTTCGACCAGCCGCTTCTCTCGGCGATGTACGTCGACAAGAAGCTCTCCGGGGTCACCGCCGTGCAGACGCTGTCTCGGCTCAACCGCACCCACCGCACGGGGGGCGGGGAGCAGAAACGCAAGACGTTCGTCATCGACTTTGTGAACAAGCCCGAGGACATCCGGACTGCGTTCGAGCCGTACTTCACCAACGCCACCCTGGAGACCGAGACCGACCCGTACATCGTCGTGCACCTCTCCAACAAGCTCGCCCAGGCCGGGATCTATACGCCAGAGCAGGTACGCGAGGTAGCCGAGTTGTGGGTCACCCGCAAGGGCAACAACGCGCTCTCGGCCGCGATCAGCCCGGCCAAGAACGACTTCGCCCGCCGCTACGCGGCTGCGATCGAGGCCGACGACAAGGTCACCCTCAACACCCTCGACCTGTTCCGCAAGGACGTCTCCACCTACGTCCGGCTCTACGACTTCATGAGCCAGATTGTCGACTACGGCGACCCGTACCTGGAGATGCTCTCGATCTTCCTTCGGCTCCTGGAGAAGGTCATTACAGACTCCTCCTGGGCCGCGGAGGTCGATCTCTCCGACGTGGTCCTGGTCGGCGTGAAGCACACTAAGGCGACTGCGGTCGACATCTCGCTGACCGGTGACGGCAAGCTCAAGGGCATCGGCGCTGCGGGCACCGGCACCCGGAAGGAGCCGAAGTACGTCGCACTACAGGTCGTCATCGACAAGATGAACGACCTCTTCGGGGCCGAGTCGTTCTCCGCGTCCCAGGTCCGTGAGTTCGTACAGGGACTCGTACAGCGGCTGCTCGCCTACCCGGGCCTGGTCAACCAGGCCAAGGTGAACTCGAAGCGGCAGTTCATGGAGTCGCAGGACTTCCAAGCGGCGGTCACCGAGGCGGTCGTCGACAACCAGGACGCCCACAACACCATGGCCGACTACTTCTTCAGCGACGGTCCAGGCATCAACGCCGTCATCATGGCGCTCGCGGACGCCTTCTACGAAGCAGCGATTGACCAGCAGACCGACGTGTGAGTAGGCCAGCCCCGGCGGATCTCATCGATGCCCAACACCTCGACAGGCTGCGGCTGGACGGGCAGCACCGCAGCGGCATGCACGGCGAGCACGACGACGACCACCAGCCACGACAGGCCGTGATCCCGGGCCGCCTGCACGACCGCGCGTCCCCCGTTGGCGACCAGCGCCGGACGCGGGATTTCCCGCTGGGGGTACGTGGTTGCGTCCGGGGCTCGGCTTAGCGTGTTCCGGGGGTGCGGCTTCGCCGAGCTTGCAGAAGGACACCACTGGTGTTGATGCGGAAGCGCGCCATAGGGAGGCTCACGTTGTGCTTCTGTGCGACGGCTGCGGCGTCCGCTCCGGCGTAGATTTCTTTGAGGAGGAGGGCGCGGGGTAGTAGGAGGCATCCTGCTAGCCAGTTTGCTTCGTCTTCCTGGTCTCGGTCGCAGGTGAAGAAGGTGTGGCCGGCGATCTGCTGCAGCTCTCGTACGTCGTGGGCGAGGAGTAGGTGGGCTAGTTCGTGTGCTAGGTCGCTGTTGGTGCGGCAGGCGTCGCTGCATGGGTTGTATACGACGACAGTGCGGCCGTCGGGTAGGTGGAAGGTCGCGGCGGAGAATGCACCGGGCTGTTCGGCGTTGAGTTGCTCGATTCTGCTGCGGTCGATGAGGTCGTCGGCGGCGTAGATCTCGACTTTGAGCTGTTCGGCGAGGTTGCGGATCGGCAGTGGCGCGTACGGCTGGAGACCGAGTTGGGTGCGGGTTCGGTCGGCGAGCCTTTCGGCTTCGGCCTTGAATCCTCGGCGCATGGCGCTATCCGTTCGCAGCGTCGTGGCGCGTGCGGTCGTGTTTGTTGGTCAGTGCGTGCTGAATGTCGCCGAGCAGCTCGCCGAGCATGCGGGATGCGTCGGGGGTGAAGGTGCTGGCGGCGCGGAGGTGAACTTTGACGGGTCGGTTGGTCACGGCGAGGCTGGTGTAAAGCTCGCGTACCAGTCCGGCGATCCTCTCGGCGGCGGCGTCGGACAGATTCGGGTCGCGGGCAAGGTGGTGTGCGATCACCTCAGGTGTGTCCACCGCGCGGACCTGGGCTGGCTGGAAGAACCGCTCGGGCGCGAGGCCCAGCCATTCGACAATGCGGCGGAAGTTGGCAAGGTCGGGCAAATGACCCTTTTCAACTCGGGCGAGAGTGTTGAACGGGACATCGGCTTGTTCAGCCGCAGCGCGCAGGCTAAGCCCGCGCCGTTTGCGTTCGCCAGCCACGAGAGTCTTGAGTTGGTCGATGTCTACTGGCTCGCTCACCCGTCCTCCTTCCGCGCGAAGTTGAGGCTCACCGTAACGACCGCCTCGGCAGTCATGTTGGGTGACCCGACACGAATAGATCAACTCATATTTGTACCTCCTGAGGTACACGTCGTATGATCTGCTTCAGATCCAGGCTAGCTCGGTCAAGACCCGGTTGCCTCCCTTCTGCGTGGGCTGCAGTCTCGTGTCCCCCCGAAGGTGGTGACGCATCCGCTGAGTGCCTGGGCGACAACGTGAAGCGGCCGGGCCGGCGGCCGGCGGACCCCTTCGGGGATTGATGTGTTCGGCGGGGTCAAGGAGGCCCCCTCCTCATGAAGCTTGTCGGGTACTTCGACACGTTGCTCACCGACACGGTCAACCTGAGCAGGTACAAGCTCGACCGTCTCGATGACCGGGTCGACGCTATCTACCGGGCGCTGAAGAACGACGCGGTCCTCGGCCCGTACGTGCGGTCCAAGATCGCGCAGGGCTCCTGGGCGCACCGCACGATCATCCAGCCTCAGCCGGAAAAGGAGTACGACGCCGACTTCCTGTTGCAACTGGATGAGAACCCGGAGTGGTCGCAGGACAAGGGCCGATACATCGGTGAGGTGTATGCCGCGCTTGGCCGCAGCAGCGCCCACAGCGACATGCCGCGATCGAGGAAGTGCCGATGCGTCAGGTTGACCTACGCCAACCTGTGCCACGTCGACATCGTGCCCTACCTGATCCTGCCTGACGGCCGGGAGGTGATCGTCAACCGCGACCTCGGTGAGTGGGAGGACACCAACCCAACCGGTTTCACCAGGTGGATGCGCACCCAGGACGACATCACCGACGGCAACCTGCGCAAGGTGATCCGCCTGCTGAAGTTCCTACGCGACCACAAGGGCACCTTCCAGGGCGTCCGGTCGATCATCCTGACCACGCTGGTCGGCAACGTGGTGGACGCGAACAAGACGGTCTGGAATCCGGGCTACTACGCTGACGTGCCCACGACGCTGCGCAACATCACCCGCGACCTTGACACCTGGCTTCAGGCGAACGACAGCAAACCGAGCGTCGAGGACCCGTCGCAGTGCGGCACCACGTTCGACCACCGTTGGGACGACGTCACCTACGCCAACTTCCGCGACAAGATGAGCAGATACGCCGCCGCGATCGACAAGGCGTACGAGGAAACCGACAAGACCAGCAGTATCGCGCTCTGGCAGGACCTGTTCGGCGACGGCTTCAAGGCTCCTGCGCCGAAGCAGGCATCGGGACCGTTTACCCCGGCCGCTCCTGCGGTGCCGGTCCGGTCCGGCCGGGCCGGGTGACCCGCAAGAAGACCGCCGGGAAGCCGCAGCTGCGGCCCACGCTCGGTCAGCAGCAGGCAGTCGCCGAACTGCGCGAGATCATCGCCGCCCACACCGGCCTGATCACGTTGGTCGGCGAACCGGTTCTCCGCGAGCAAGGACTCCTCGTGGTGACGGTGCGCCTCGCCACGGGGAGTTTCACGGTAGCCGAGGGCGGCCTGCCCTTGGCCGCAGAGGGCGAGGACGTCGTCATCGGCGTCCCCCGGGACTTCCCATGGATACCACCGCAGCCATGGGTCACTCACACCCGCTTCGCCGGGTATGCGCACGTCTTGCTAGGACGTGCGCTCTGCATCTACCTCGACACGAGCCGCGAGTGGCACCCCGACCTGGGCATGCGAGGCTTCCTCGACCGGCTGTGGAACTGGTTCGCCGACGCGGCGGCAGCCAGGTTCGACCCGGCCACCGCCCTGTTCCACCCGGTCGGCGGGGTGCCGCACCGCACGCCCGGAACGCCGACGATCGTCGTGCGTAAACCCCTGCACGACCAGGGCAGAGCATTCTTCCGCGCCACGCTGAACACCCGAACCCCGGCTCGGCTCGACCTGGACCGCTGGGCCACGTCCGCAGCCGCGGGCGACGTGGCGCAGGTCATCGTCCTGCCCGAAGCGCTACCCTATGGCGCAGGTCTCACCCTGCCTGAGGTTCTGGCTCACGTCGCTAGCACCGGGCACGTCGGTGCGGACCAACTCGCCACGCTGCTGGCCCGCACCGCCACACGTAACGCGAACGGCACCGCGCTCTACCTGATCATCGCCTCGCCGCACCACGCCTCCGCCGGTGGCCACCACCTCGTGGCCGCCCGGTTGCCCGCTCCCGCCGCCGATGTCCTGCGCGCGGTCATGCGGAAAGGCAGTTCACTGGCGACGATCAACAGCCGGGCGATCCCGGCCAGCATCCCGATGGAGTGGTGTCACGTGTCCGACGAACGACCCGAGATTGCCTCCCGCCGCGACGCGTCGCGTCCCGTGTCTCGATTCGCCGGCACAACCGTCGAGGTGTGGGGATGCGGGGGCCTCGGCTCCTGGATCGCCGAGTTCATCGCCCGCGCCGGAGCAGCACGCATAGTCCTGCGCGACCCCGGCGAGGTCCAGGGCGGCTTGCTCGTCCGGCAGAACTACGTCGAGACCGACATCGGCGGCAACAAGGCAGACCAGCTCGCCCAACGGCTACGGCAGATCAGCGACGATCTGATCGTCGAAAGCCATCCCGCAGGATTCCCTACCTGCCACAAGCTCCCCGACTGCGATCTCATCATCGACGCGACGATCAACAACGGTGCCGGCATCTATCTCGATAAGGCGGCCCACCGGACACGCGACACCGCCCGGCCGGTGCTCGCCATGGCCGCAACCGATCTTCGCACCGCAACCCTGGGCCTGCTGACCGTTTCCGCCTCCGGGTATCCGACCGGACCGGCTCACATCGACCAGCAGGCCGGGCCGCGAGTCCTCGCCGACGGCACGCTGGAACGCTTCCACGGCCTGTGGCAAGAGCCCGCCGAAGGAGATGAAATGGTGCCGGCCCGAGGATGCTCGGTCCCGACCTTCCACGGATCCGCAGCCGACGTCGCCGCCGTCGCCGCGTCCCTCGTGAGTCTGCTCGCCCAGCACCTGAACACCACCATGTCCGGAACCCACCTGGCTGCCGTCGCACACGCGCCGGGAAGCGGCCCGCACCATCACTTCATCCCTGCCACGGAAGCCGAGTAACCCGATGGCATTGACCGAACCCGAACGGCGCAAGCTGTGGGTCAAGGCAGGCGGACGTTGCACCCTGTGCAAGGCATACCTGCTGGAAGGCAACCTGACCGCCAAGGAAGTACCGCTCGGAGAAGGCGCCCACATCGTCGGACAGCAAGCCACCCCCGGATCACCCCGCGGTATGGGCTCCGACCTCGGAGCCGACGACCGTGACAGAGCAGAGAACATCCTGCTGGCCTGCGCGTCCTGCCATACAGAGATCGACAAACAGCAGGTCACTGGACTGCTGACCATCGACGAACTGACCCGCCGCAAACTCCAGCACGAGAATCAGATCCGGCACCAAACCGGGCTGACCACCGACCGGCGCACCACCGTCCTGCGAGTCCAAGGCTGGGTACGCGGTGCCGCGATGGAACTCAGCAAGGACACTGCCGCCCTCGCCGTGATTCGCGCCAGCGACCGCTTCCCCCTCTTCATGCCGGCCTTCGACCAGCACGGCATCGAGATCGACCTGCGCCACCTACCTGGCGAAGAAGACGGCACACCCGCGTACTACGCCGCAGGCCGCGCCAGAATCGACTCCGGCGTGAAGGACCGGCTCTACGAAGGCATCCGCACCAATCAGGTCCACCACCTCAGCGTCTTCGCGATCGCCCGCCTCCCACTTCTCGTATACCTCGGATGGGCACTGGACGACGGCGTACCCACTGACGTCTACCAACGCCACCGCAGATCCGACGACTGGCTATGGCCCACGGGCGGCCAAGACACCCAATTCACCATCGAACCCATCCGCGACGAACACGCCGAAGCCACCGACGCAATTCTCATCACCAACCTTTCCGGCACCACTCACCTGAAAAATCTCCCACCCGCTCTTACCACGTGCCCTGCCTTCTGCCTGCGGGTCGACGGAGACGCCGCCCATGAAGACATCATCGCCACACCTCAGGCGCTGAGGTTCCTGGAAAAGGCAATACGGCGGTTCTTTTCCAACCTCGAAGCAACTAACAAACCGCTCCAGCGCCTCCATGTATTCGGCGCCCTGCCGGTATCCGCTGCAGTCACACTCGGCCGAAGCCTCAAAGCCGCCGACCTCAGACCAAAAGTCGTTCTCTACGATTTGACGCAAAGCGGATATGCGCAGGTCATGGAAATTTGACAGATAAAGTCGGCCGGCTCTGGCGACTCCCCTAAACTTAGTTGCCGCAGGCGTCCGGAATGGCTCCCGATCAGGGGATCAAAACGTTAATCTGGCACGGGTGCGCCGAGTCGTGCATAACCGCTAGCCCAGAGGCCGCGCTGCTCGTGTGGAAATTTCTCCAGGCGCGCTATGAGGAAGCATCGACCAGAGGCGCCGGGCGACGCGCGGAAGGACGACAGGAGATTCCTACGGCGTGGGTTGGATCGCGTTCAGCCAGGCGAAGATCTGGGTCGCGGCGAGCACGAGCTGATCGCATTCGTCACGGTCCACCGCTTCGCCCTCGTGGGCGATCTTGTTACGTAGCGTCCTGAGCCGTTTGGCCTTGATGAAAAGCGCTTGGTTCGACAGCCTGAGGGACACCCCGAAGGCTTGTTGATAGAACCGGTCGGTGATCTCATCGAGGTTAGACACCCCGCCAAGCCCTTGGCGGCGCTCAGGATTGGCCCGCTCGATCACGACCCGCTTTGCCTTGACCTCGCAAGCGATGGCAGCCATTAGGACAGCGCGTTGCGCGTCGACGGTGTCGGCTCCGCCAGCGAGGAAACGCGCGTCGGCGAGCAGAGCTTCGGCTGCGGGCGGTTCGCCGGTGGGCACCAATTCGCGTGCGCGATTTAGCTGGTCGACAGAGAGCGCGAGCCCGCCGTGGCGCAGAGTTAGGGATTGTTTGGGGCCGAACGCCAGGAAGCCGACTCCGGTGGCTTCGTCGACCAGCCGGCTTCGGCCATATTGCTGTGGGATCTCGGCGGTGATGCCTAGCCTCGGCCCTTCGTTAAGGGCTGTCCAAGGAGTGGACCGGAAACGAAGAAGTGCCTTCTGATCAGGGAAAATAGGGCTTGTCGAGAGTCCTGTTAACCCGTCACGGAAGGCACTTGCTGGGTGAAGACTACCCGAACACGTCCGAAGATCATGGTCACGGGGGACGGGCGAGGCGTGGTCGGTCACGCCGGCGCCCGTCTGCTCGCCGATCTCGCGGATACGACCGGTTTGACCAGCGCATTCAGCCAGGCACTGGCAGGACTGCGGCAGCGGCAGGGCGGGCACGACCCGGGCCGGATCGCGGTCGATCTCGCCGTGATGCTCGCCGACGGCGGCGAGGCCATCGCTGACCTGGCAGTACTGCGAAACCAGCCATCCCTGTTCGGAACGGTCGCGTCCGACCCGACCGCGTGGCGACTGTTGTCGCAGCTCGACGAAACGATGCTGGCCGAACTGCGGGCCGCCCGGGCACACGCCCGCGAGGTCGCCTGGGCCCAGCACGCCGAGGTCCGCGGCGACCTGCCGCAACCGATGGTGGCCGGTCAGCGGGTGGACGGCCTGGTCCTGGACATCGACGCGACCATCGTGATCTGCCATTCCGAGAAGGAGTCCGCGACCCGCACCTGGAAGAAGACCTTCGGGTTCCACCCACTGCTGTGCTTTCTGGACAACACCGGCGAGGCCCTCGCCGGTCTGCTGCGCGAAGGCCGGGCCGGCTCGAACACCACCACCGACCACATCACCGTCCTGGACCAGGCTCTCGCCCAGATCCCCGACATCCACCGGCACGGGACCCCGATCCTGCTGCGCTCGGATTCGGCCGGATCCAGTCACGGTTTCCTCGCCCACATCCGGTCCTGGCGCGAACGTCACCTCGACATCCGCTTCAGTGTCGGCGCCGCGATCACCGAACCGGTCAGGGAAGCGATCCGGGCCGCGACCGGCTGGGTCCCCGCTGTCGACACCGGCGGTGACCTGCGCGAACATGCCGAGGTCTGCGAGATCACCGGCCTGTTCGAGGCGGCCGGCTGGCCCGAGGGCACCCGGTTCCTGGTCCGCCGGGAACGCCCGCACCCCGGCGCCCAACTGTCGTTGTTCGACACCATCGAAGGCTGGCGGCACCAGGTCGTGGCCACCGACACCCCGCCCGGCACGGGCAGCATCCAGTTCCTGGAAGCCCGGCATCGGGCTCACGCCAGGGTGGAGGACAAGATCCGCACCGGCAAGACCACCGGCTTCGGCCGGTTCCCGTCCCGCGTCTTCGCGATCAACCAGGCCTGGCTCCAACTCGCCCTGACCGGCATCGACCTGCTCGCCTGGACCCAGACCATTCTCCTGGACGGCGACCTCGCCAAAGCCGAACCCAAGAAGCTTCGCTACCGGCTGCTGCACGTCGCGGCCCGGATCACCCGCACCGCCCGCAGGACCCGCCTCGCCATCGCCGCCGACTGGCCTTGGGCCGATGCCCTGAACAGCGCATTCACCAACCTCACGGCACTACCCCGCCCCACCGGCTGACCCCGCGACTCACGCCCCGACCAGCAACACAGAGGAACCCGGCCCCGCGCCGGGCCTTTAGCATGCCACCAAAACAGCAACAAACACCCGAATCACATTCATCGAATGATGGCTATGGGTCGACGCTTAAGCGAAAGACCGAGGCTAGCCAGGGCTGTCCCGCGATGGTGCGAACGTGGGCCAGCCAGGCATGGGTCAGTCGTTCGGCGACGTCCCGGCCACGGGTCCAGAGGTGCTCGGCCTTGCTCTCGTACTCACGGCGCGAGGCAGCGGTGTCGGCGGTTCCCTGTTCCCTTTCCTTCAGCCAGTGCTCCCGGTCGGTGAGCCAGAGAGGCCCGTTGAAGGCGACGCGGACCTCGACGAGATGCACGACGGCTGCCGGGTAGCTGCCGCTGCCGGAGAAGACGGGCGCACGGCTGATGGCAGGAACTGGCTCCACCTCGGGCTCGTCGTCTCTGAGGAGGTCGTTGGGGTGGCGGGGCAGGGTGAGGGTGACGTGATAGCCATCGGTCTCCCACGTGTATCGGCTGCCAAGGGCACCGGGTTCGACCCATATGCCTCGCAGGGCGAAACGAATGATGGTGGCGACACGGTTGCCGGCGCTCGGTCCTTCGACCTCTCCATCATGGGTTTCCTGGATAGTCACGAAGCCTCGCTTTCCCCTCTGCCTTGCGGGTGCCTACCGCTGGGTGGTCTTCGGCGGGCCGCCGAGCACAGGCGGTCCGGTGAGCTAGTCGATGTCAATCGTGGTCTGGAGGGGCGAAGACTTCCAGTCAGTATTCGGAGCCAAGGCAAGAGACGGACTCGCCCGAGTACGACGAGGGGCGCAGGTTGGTGCCCCTGACGGAGAGCCGACCCACGCCCTCAAACGCGCGACCGTACGTCACTTGACCTGCCTGTACATCACCAAGGTGCATGGCGATTTCCAGGGCAGGGCACCAACCTGCGCCATCATTCCGCACCCGGGCCCCCGCCAGGGATCGGGAAAGCGCCCCCCGTTTACCCCCCGAAAACCCCCGCTAAATGTTGACTACTAGCGACGATCGTTGATCGGCGGCTGGCCTCGTTCGGGCAGGTCAACCCTGGTTCTTGACGATCAACGACAAGTCCGAGCGGGCGCTGGTCGACAACCGTGTGTCGCAGGTTCGAATCCTGCCGGGGGCACCTCAAAGATCAGGGAAAACGTCCCGTGAGCTGGCCATACGCACGATGATCGATCGGTAGGCGTGTGCAGCTGTAGGCCACTGGAAGCGGCTGATTGTCGTGGGTCGCGGAATATTCGCGGAATGACCTTGGGAAGGTTTGCCCAGTTGAGGAAGCACGCCCGAGGCAGGATCCGAACGAGGGCATCATACGGGCCAGGCTAGGCCGGTCAGGGCCTTGTCAATCCGGCTGTTGACGGTGGCCTCTTCGCCATCGATGCACTTGGCGTAGACCTTGAGCAGCACGTCGACGGAGTGGCCGGCCCGTTCGGCGACCTCGGTTGCCGGTACGCCAGCGTTGAGCCACAACGACACGGCAGCGTGCCGCAGGTCGTACGGTCGGCCAGCGAGCGGGGAAGCAACCTGACGTGGAGTCAGCGCCAGACGTCGCGCCGCTTCCCATACCCGGGAGTACGTCGAGGAGGCGACGACGTTGCCCCGGTCGCTACGGAACAGGCGCCCATCCGAGGCGACCCCATACCGTTCGATGTGCTCTCGCAGGATTGTCACCAGAGCCGGCGGGATCGGAACGCTGCGTGGCTCATCTTCGGCACGGTGTTTCAGTCCGCGATCGTCGTGAACCTGGCCGCTGTCGGTCCACCGCTTACCGGCCTGTGGGCGACTCTTCGCCAGCGTCAGTCGACCCCATCCCTTCGCGGGAAGGTCGCAGTCCTGCTCCCGGAGCCCCAGCGCCTCACCGGGACGGAGCGCGGCGAAGTACAGGCACGCGAAGAAGCCGACCAGGCGCTCACCGCGTTTGGCCGTTCCACGTTGACCGACGTACGTGAGGGCGATCAGCAGTTCCAACGCCTGGTGCTGATTGACGACCACCCGCCGGTCGACGACCTCGGCGACCTTCTTGCGCTGCGAACGCACGCGGAGCTTGTCGATCGGGTTGAACTCCAACTCCTCCAGCTCGACCGCGTACTGAAGGGCGTTGTAGAACACCGACCGCTTCCGACGCACGGTGGTCGCGGCGGCCGGCTTGCCGTCGAGCTTCACCGCCAGGACGTCGAGCACCCGCCGAACGGTCCCTGCTTCCCGCAGGTCAGACAATGGCAGCGAGAACTGACGTAACCAGCGCACTGCGTCGGCAATGTCCGGTGGCATGTCCAGACCACGGGCCGGCGGTGGCAACACATGGTCTAGCAGTGCCCGACGAAGGAGCTCGACCGGCGGCCGTCCATCGGCGTCCTTGACGAGCGCCGCTGTAACGGTGGCAAGCGCTTCGGTCATGCTGCCGCGCGACTTCGCCGCTGCGCCGGGCCACTTCATGTCGACGTACTTCGTGGTGAAATCTAACCACGTTACTGCCGTCGGAGCTTCGGTCATCGAGTCTGGGAGCCCGGTGCCGACATCGAATGCCTCGCCCTGGTTGGCGGCCTGCATCAGGTCGGATCGGAAGCTGTCAGCCAGCGCCCGCGTGGTGAACGTCCGGGACTTCTCGCGGCCGGCGATCACCCAACGAACCGTGTACGACCGCTTCCCCTTCTTCCGACCACCTTCCGCAGCGTTGGTGTTGGTCTTGATCGCCCAGATACGGACGCGGCGAGACTTCACGCTGCCACCTCGCGCCGCTGCTCTAGCCAGATCCGGAGATCTTTCTTTGATATCCGCAGTTCCCCATTGGGGAGCCGGATGCAGGCCGGAGCGATGCCGAGTTCCCGCCAGCGGTAGAACGTCCGGCGCGAGACGTTGTTGAGCGTGGCAAGCACCTCCGGAACGGTCATCAGTTCGTCGTCCAAGGTCAGAGTCCTTCCCTCCTGTCGGGTCACGCGGCAGCCGGTGCACTGCCGGTCGGGGTGGTGCTGAGTTCGTGGGCGAGTTCTTCGCGGCCGGCGCTTCGTCGCTCTCTGGCCATGGCGGCGGCGGTGGCGGCGAGCAGAGCGTCTCCGGTGGTGTGCCAGCCGACGCCGGCGAAGGTGAGGGTGCCGACGATGAGGGTTGTGGTGTCGTCGTGGTGGTCGACAGCGCGGAGCGTGCCGGGGTGCTCGTCGGCCTGGTCATGATGCTCGTGTCGCCGGAAGCTGACGCGGGTGTCGCGCAGCAGTTGGAAGGTGACCGAGTAGCGGCGGCCTTTGGTGAGGAAGTGGCCGCCGAAGCCGAGCATGTGAGCCCATCGGCGTAGCCGAGCGTAGGGGTTGCCGGTGGCGGGTTTCGTCGGTTCGGTGTCAAGGGCGGCTTGACGTTCGGCGACGCAGACGGGGCAGGCGGCGTAGCGGGTGTGGGTGCCGCAGTCGGGGCACTCCCACGGCTGGGTGAAGCCGGGCCGGGGCCGGGGGTCGCGGGGCCGCTGGGATAGCGGCACGGGTGTGTGGGTGGGTCGGCCGATGCGCCAGCAGGCGTCGATGAGGCGGGCGGTGTGGTCGCCGTCGGGGTCGGCGTAGTCCCCGATCGAATCGGCGGTCAGGCGGGTGGAGGTGTGCCCGGTGGCCTCAGTGCTTTTCGTGGCGTACTTGGCAAGGTAGCCGGCGACCATGCCGTCAGTGACTTCACCGTGCCCGGTGGTGGTGTCGATCGGCCGTAGGTCGACCTGCTCGCCCCAGGCGATCGGCCACCCGCCGGGCCGGTCGGGGTGCTCCGGGGTGTGGAAGGTGATCTGCGCGGCGGCGTGCCGGAGCGCGCCCACGAGGTCGTCGACGGTGAAGCCGGCCGGGGGTGGGACGACGGCGGTGGGGTCGGTGGGGTGGACGCCGTCGAGGCGGGCGATGGCGTGGAAGTGCACCGCTCCCCGCGCCTGCAACTCCGCGACCTTGCCGGGCGAGAGCCGCACCGGAGGGACCTTGCGGATGTTGCCGGAGGCGGTGACGACCTCGACGCGGGGAATGGCGCGACGGCGGGCGAGTTTGGCCAGCCAGCGTTCCGCGGCTTGTTTGGTGCGGTGCCACAACTCCCCGGAGAACAGATTCCACACGACCTGGTGGCCGTGGTCGTAGCAGTCCAGGCACAGCGGCCGACCGAGGATGGCATCACCGGGTTCGTGTCTGGCCCAGCACACGGAGGGTTGGCCGTGGGGGCAGAGGCCGGCGGTGGGGTCGGTGGCGCGGCGGGCGTGGCATGGTTCGGCCCGGCAGTCGCAGCGGCGGCGGCGGTTGGCGCAGGTGTGGCGTTTGACGGTGCGGGTGTGGACGGTGCCGAAGGATGGTGCGGTGAAGGTGGCGAACACGGCCGGGTGCGCGGCGACGGTTGCCGGGACGCCTTTGCCGCCGACGAGGCCGGCGCGCAGGAGTTGGTAGGCGTCGCGTTGGTAGGTGTGCGCGCAGGAGGGGCAGACGGTGGCGCGGCGGTTGCCGCAGGCGGTGTAGATCGCGGCGTCGGGCATGGCATCGGTGTGCCGGGCATCCAGCACGCGGCCCGTGGACGGCTCGACGTGGAGGAGCTGGCCGGCGAGGCGGATCGGGCGGGTGCAGCCGGCGGCGGCGCGGACGTGCTCCAGCCAGCCGTAGTAGTCGGGTTGGGTGGCGCGCAGGTAGGCGGAGCCGGCGGTGGTGTAGTCGTAGACGGGTGGGGTGGTGTCGGCGTTCGAGCCCACACCCCGGGCCAGAGCGGTCCGGGGTGTGAGGTCCAGCGTCGACGCCATCAAGCCGCCACCCCGAGGGGGCGGGTGGTGATGGTGCGTTCGCGCACGATGATGCGGCAGGCGCCGCATTGGCGCTTGGCCGGCTCATGCCGGTGACAGGGGATGACAGCGGTGGTGTTGCCGCAGCGGATGGTGACCGGCGTCCGGCAGGGACCGCCGGGGATGACGTCGACGACGGTGCGGCGGGTCTCGAACGGGTGCGGTTCCGGGTGTGCCGGGCAGGTGTGGGTGAGGTGTTCGACGTCGACGAGAACGATGGTCATCGGGCACCGCCGGTCACGGTGGTGAGGAGTTGCCCGGCGACAGCCGGGGTAACGTCGAGTCGGTCGGCCAGCTCGGCGGCGGTGATGGCCCGTCCGGTGGTCTGTTCGTGTTGCACGGCGGAGAAGCGGGCCATGGGCAGTAGGTGGGTGGGGACGTCGACCGGCTCGGCGGCCGGCACGGTCATGGGCTCCGGTTCGACAGCCGGCGCAGGGGCCGGCTCGGGCTCGACGGCCGGGGTTGGTTCGGGTGCGGTGATAGCGGCCGGCGGTACCGGCTCAGTGGTGGCCGTGACGTGTTCGGCGGTGTCGACTCGGATCGGGTCGACCGGCGTGGCTACCGGCGGGTTGTCGTCTTTGACGGGGGCGAGGACGAGTTTGACCAGGGCCATGAAGGCCAGGGCGGGTACGGCGGAGAGGAACCAGCCGGTGGGGCCGACTTTGCCGACGGCGACGCCGAGTTGTGCGGCGAGGGAGAAGCCGGCGAAGGCCACCAGGAGTACGAGGGGGTAGCCGATGGGTCCGCCGTGGCGCTTGCGGCGGCGGATGATGAGTAGGCAGGCGACGGGGACGAGTTCAGAGATGACGGCGTTGGCCCAGCCGAACCAACCCGGCGTGTTGTCGGGGCTGTTGGCCATGGTCCAGTCGTGGACGTGGGTGAAGGAGGCCGCTCCGGCGGCGAGGCCGACGAAGATGACGATGAGGACCAGGACGACGCCCTCCATGCGTGCCGCCCACGAGGCGGGCGGGTTAGTGGTCGCCATGAGGAATCACCTCCGGGAGACGATCGGTGGGGATGAGGTCGACCACGCCGGAGCAGTGGGCGCACATGATCGGCACCAGGCCGAGCAGAGCCAGTTGCTGGCGGAAGCAGGGCAGGCAGACGAAGTCGGCCGGGAACAGGCCCTCGCCCTCACACAGCAGGCAGCGACCGAGACAGGCCGGGCAGGGTACGAAGACTGGGCCGAGGATGTTGTGAACCCCGGCGGGGGTGTTCTGTTCGATGCACAAAGGGCAGGAGTCGTTGAGGAAGCCCATCACTCGCTCCACTTCTCGTCGTCGGCGAGAGCGAGGTGAAATGCGCCGGGCGTGCATGCCGGGCAGGGCTTGACCAGGTCGATGAACGGGTCATACGGCATACGGCGCGCATAGTCGGTTCCGTCCAGCCGGACGGTGATGGTGCCCTTGTCGTGGCACAGCGGGCAGCGGGTGGGGTCGGGGGCCAGGCAGCGGAACGCCAGCGGTTCGGGACCTTGTGGCTGGGCGATGAGGATGGTGACGCTGATGCCGAGCAGCGGGTCGGTGAAGCTCAGCCAGTCGCTGGCGGGATCGAGAAGCGTCGGCTGCCAGTCCGACACCGGCAGGAAGGTGTAGATGGCCGGGCCGTACGGGCCAATCACAGTGATGGCGGCAGTGGTGTCCGAGGTAGTCACGGGGTGCTCCCTTCGTGGCAGTCGAGGCATTCGCCGTAGCGGCGGGGGATGTAGTAGGGCTTGACCTGGCCGCAGTAGCGGCAGGTCCGCCGAGCAAGCAGCGCTTTGCCGATCGCTGCGCGTTGAGCCGGAGTGGCGGTGCGCTTGGGTTTGGCCCAGTCGAGGCGGTAGAGGTAGGCGACCCGCTCACCGCGTCGCCAGAGGATCTGCGCGACCGGGTCATGACCACCGGGACGGAGGCCGGCGGCGCGGAGTTGCCGGCGGGTGGCCAGGCCGGTGGGGGCCATCCGGTAGGGAAAGGTAGGGAACCCGTAGCGGGTGCCGAGCGGGTCGTAGAAGCGGACCTTGAGGCCGATGTGGTCGGCGAAGTCGGTCACGGCTGGTCACCGCCCCAGCGTTGTTGGGCGGCCTGGCGGGAGATGCCGAGGCGTGAGCCGATCTCGGCCCAGGAGTAGCCGAAGGCACGCAGACCGATTACGGCAGCGGTAATCGCTTCGTCGATGGCGGTGGACAGGGCGACGAGGTCACGGAGGGCTTCGACGTCACCGGTGGCGACGCGGCGGCCGTGGGCGCGGATGATGCGCCGGGCGAACGCGGCGAACTCGGTGTTCTCGACGACGTCCCGCCGCTTCTGAACCGGGACGTGAGGCGTCAAGGTGCGCTTGACGGTGTTCACCGGTTCTCACCCCCGGTGGTGTGGAGGCGGTCCCACTCGTCGGCGGCGGCGTGGAGGATGCCGAGAACGTCGGTCAGGGTTTGGGTGGGCTCGTCGTTCCACTCGGCGACGATTTCCGTGGTGGAGGTCCAGGAGCCGCTGGTGGAGTCGAAGTCAGGGGTACGGCCGTCGTGCCAGAGGAAGTCGGCCAGGCAGCGGACCGTGTTGTCTCGCAGGATGGCGGCTGTCGGGTCGCCGCATTGCTGGGTTTCGATGCTGGTGGCGGTGCCGTAGACGGCCAACGTGATGGCACCGAGGGTGCAGGCCGGCGGGAAGGCGGGGTGTTCGCCCGACTCGTAGGGGTTGCCCTGGGTCCAACCGCGCAGTTCGAGGTAGCGGGCAGCCATCCGCAGCAGGTCAGCAGGTGTGACCTGTAGGTCGGTGGGTGGGTTGTGGGTAGCCTTCATGGCAGCCACGTCCTTCCGGTAAGGGCTGTTGGTGGAGGTCGGCGGAACCGGACTGCTTTCCACGGCTGGTGCCGGTTCCGTCGACTGCTAGTGGGTGCGGAGCCGCAGGTAGCGGCGGTGGCGGGTGTCGTCGCCGCCCATGGCGTGTGGGGCGGAGACGAAGACGAGCCGACCCGTGGCGCGGGCGGCGTGGATCATCACGGCCAGGTCCTCCGGGGTGCCGACGATCCAAATCTCGGTGAATTGGTTGAAGCGCTGGTTGTTGGCTTTGGCGTGAGCGCGTTCGCGGGTGGTCATGCCGCCATTCCCCAGTCAGCGGGGGAGCCGGGCGGGGTGGTGATGGTGCCGGGCCGGCGGATCCACGCGGCGTAATCCGCGATGCCGGAGATTTGGGCGTCGGTCAGGTAGGCGACTTTGATGCGGCGCGGGACACCGCCTTCGGCGATCAGGTATGCGGCGCCCTGGTTGGTGGGGGCGATATCGGTAGCGGAGTAGCCCTGTTCGGCCCAGCCGTGACCGAGGACGATGTTGGAGCTGTTGGGGGTGGTGCAGCGGAACGCGGCGCGGTAGCCGAACAGGTCCCGCAGCGAGGTGGGAATGATGTCGAACGACGGCCGCTGGGTAGCGGCGACCACCGGGATACCGGCGGCGCGTCCCCGGGCGACCAGGTCGCGCAGGAGAGCGACGAACTCTTCCTGTTCCTGCTTGGCACCGACGGTGGCGGAGTAGAAGGCAATCTCGTCGACCAGGACCGTGATGACGGACAGGCCGTCGGCGGCGGTGACCTTGCGCCGGTTGTGGGCGCGCAGCCAGGCGTAGCGGTTGTTCATCACCAGCTGGAGGCGACGCAGGACGTCGAGGGCGGCGGTGATGTCGGGGCCGATGAACGCGTCAGCGCAGTCTTCCCACTGGCCAAGCTCAACGAGCTTGCCGTCCAAGAGCACGAGGCGGGAGTCGACGCAGAGGGCGGCGTGAGCGGCGATGCAGTTGAGCAAGCCGGACTTGCCTCCGCCGGGTTCACCACCGGCGAGGAGGTTGCGGTAGGCGAGGGTGATGTAGACGGGCTGGCCGAACTCGTCGATGCCGATGAAGATCGGGTCGAACATCGACAGGCCAGGACCCACCGGCACCGGAGCCGGTTCCGTAACAACGGACATGGAAGCTGCCCTCCTTGGGCGTTGGTGGGCGCGAGAAGCCACACGAACGAGCCGTACGGCTCCTCGCGTCCGGGTCGGGTGAGGGTTAAATCCAGTCGGAGACGTCGTCGGCATCCGCCGACGTCGAAGCCGCGGGCTTGCTGCCGTTGGCCGCAGCGGTGGCCGGCTTGGCCGGCTTGCGCTCACTGGTGCCTTGCTGGGGCAGGGTGATGGTCGGGGCCTGCACGTCGGGCAGGTCCAGAGCGGTCGGCACCACCGCAGGTGCAGGTGCCTGCTCGACGGTGGGGGTGTCCGGGTCGATCACGTCGACCAGCGGTGAACCGACGTTCGCCGTGAGGACTTCGCGGCGCTTGATGTCGAACCGCACGAAGGCGGAGTTGCCCTCCGATGCCCGTTCGATGAGCACGGTGGAGGCGTGGCAGGTCACGGCGATCTTGTCCAACCGTGATTCGAGGTCCTTGACCGACAGGCCAGGGCGCAGGTACACCCACACCCGCTCGCCGACCGGGGTCGGAGTGGCCCACAGGATCAGCGGCAGACTGCCGGACTGGTTGGCGATGATGAACTGCGCGAAGCACACCCGCAGGCGATGCCTCACCACGAGGCACCACGCCCACGCCACCACCTGACGGCGGATCGGCGGGACAGCGGCCGGAACACCGACGACCAGGGCGACAACCAACAGCGTCACCAGGGCCGGAGTGTTCGCGGCGAGCTGGACCCAGCCGGTCAGCAGCAGGCCGGCGAGCATGATTTCCGGGGTCCACCACCACAGCAGCCGGATCACCGGCCAGATACGGACCAGCACCCACACGATGCCGCCCAGCGGCACGCCGACGAACACGCCGACGAACAGGGCAAGGATCGGGTGCATGTAGGAAGCGGCCACCACGGCCGCCAGCAGGCCGACGATGACCGCCGTCAGGACGAACGCCATCCGGGCGTTGCGGGCCCAGGAACGGTGAACACGGGCCTCGATGACCGTCACCGTTCCGGTTGACTTCCCGCCGAACGGACGGCGAGGGCTAGACTTGGACACGACGAGTCCTCCCAAGTACGAGTTGGGTCGGATGAGTTGGAGGGCACGGGGTCGGCAGATGTAGGAGTCGACCGACCCCGCGCCAGCTCACACGGGATGCCACCACCACAGGTGGTGACCGGGCCGGGAGCGTAGGAGTCGGAACCACTCCCGGACCGTTCACTTCTTGAATTAGCGGACCTCAGGCCGCTACGCGCGGAGGCGCGAGGAAGACACCGCAGGCGTCACACAGCACGCTGTGCGAGGAACCTACTTGGCCGAGGTACCAGCCTTCGGCTTCAGCGAGATCGCACGGAACGCCACGCCGTTACGCCCGTTGGTCGCCCACGGGATGGCCTCCAACTGCTCGACCTCGATGAGCTGCCCCACCATCACACCCGGCTTCTCACCCGCCGTGGTGATGGTGATGACCTCACCGCCGTTCTCGTCGAGAACGAAGACCTGAGTCGACCACATGAGCCGGCCCGTTCCCTTCTCCGACCGCTGATTGCCGTTCTGGTCGTTCTTCGGCTCCGGGTCCTTCGACACCGTCACCTGCTTCGCCTTGGTGTCCACGTACAGCTTCATTTCTGCTCCTGAAGGGAGAGGGCTTTCGCCCCGGGTGTCCATCACCCGTGGATCCATCAAACCGCGCATCCTCGGCTCCCGGCAGGGTGACGACATATGACGGGAAGGACTGAACATGGCAGGGGGTGACGAGGGATGACGCACCCCTTGCATTGAGTGCGAAGAATGGGGCATGGTGAAGCGGGCAGACTGTAGGCTGAGCACCGAATCGGGGATGAGCATGACGCCACTACGGCAAGCTCGGCAGTTGCGCGGCTGGTCGAAGGCTCGGCTCGCGCATGAGTTGGAACGCCGCGCGCAGGGCAGGCACGCCCTTGCGACACGGACGAGTTTGCTGCGAATGATCTCCGCCTGGGAGAGCGGCGAACGAGACGCCTCCGACCCGTACCATTCGCTGTTGTGCGAGGCGTACGGACAGAGCGCAGACCAGCTGGGGCTCAGCGGCGGCACCGATCGAGCCCGCTCGGACATCGGGCTCGCCTACAGCGTCTCGCTTAGCCAAGCGGCATCTACCCTCGGCGACCTATCGCGCTTCGATGAGATGAAACACACGGCGGTGACCCTTGGCAGGTACATGCCAGACGCGTTAAATGCGGCGTGTCTCGATTGGCTTTTTGGTAACGCAACCATGGACCTTCCGGGCGAAGGAAAAGCCGTAACGCCACACGATGTGGACGAAATTCGAGCAATGACAAGCACCTTCGACGGGCTCGACCGAAAATTCGGTGGAGAACATTGCCGGACGATGGCGGTACGTTACCTACGGAATCGAGTCTTGCCGCAGGTGCGAGCGCCAAAGCCGGAGAAGGTTGGAAGGGAAATCTTCAACGCTACAGCAGTTCTGTGCGAATTGATCGGTTGGATGGCCTACGACACCTCGCGTCACTCGCTTGCTCAGCGCTACTTCACCCAAGCGTTGCGCTTTGCGGAGGCTGCTGGCGACCGGGCCTACGCTGCCTATGTACTGACGAGCATGGCGGACCAGGCGTTGTATCTGGGGCGACCAGACCAGGCGCTGCGGCTTGCCCAAGTGGCACGAGACGCGAGCCTTCGAGCCGGTGTGCCGGTTGTGATCACGGAAGCATCCATCTTCGAAGCACGAGCCCATGCAGCCCAGGGCGACGAAACGGGGTGTAGAAGGGCTCTCATCAGGGCAGAGGAGAGCTTCCATCAAATCGTGCCTCAGGATGGCCCCGACTGGGCGAAGCATTGGGGCACTGTCCTCTTTGCCAGTCATGCCGCCACCTGCTGGATCGATCTGGGACAGCCGAAGGAGGCTCGGCCGCTCATGCAGTCTGTCTGGGAAAGCGGCAAGGACCAGGCGCGGCGGCGGGTCTATGCGGCTTCTCAGCTTGCCCGCGTGGCGCTCCTCGATGGCGACATCGAGGAGGCGACCGCCCTTGGCGCGACGGCTCTTGAATCAGCCGGCGGTCTCACATCCCACCGTTCGCAGGAGCAGCTGAAGCAGCTGCGGCAGAGATTCGTTCCCCACGCCCGTCATGCGTCCGTCAAGGAGTTTGAGCAGCGTGCTGACTTCCTCCTGGCAAGCTGAGGTGCCTGCCATCCCCGTCAGCACGATTCAGTACGGTGAGGCTGTGACGCTGGCTGACGACCTTTCTGCCGAGGGCGAACCAGAACGCGAGTTCAACCCTGGCATCGCTCAGCGACTTCCGCGCAAGCGGGTAGCCGGTGGAGCACTCATCCGCGACCGAGCCGGACGCATCCTGTTCGTCGTGCCCGGCTACAAGCCCTTCCTCGACATCCCAGGCGGGATCGCGGATGCTGACGAGTCGCCTTTGGCCGCCTGCCGTCGAGAGGTCCGGGAAGAGATCGGACTGGACCTGCCGATTAGCCGACTACTAGTAGTCGACTGGATGCCCACCCACGGCATCTGGCCTGATGGGTTGATGTTCATCTTCGACGGCGGCCAGCTCGACGACGACCAGGCCGAGGCCCTCAAACCGACCGACGACGAACTAACCGGTCTCCGCTTCCTCACTTATGAGGAAGCGGTGGGGCAGCTGCGCCCATCGATGGCACGTCGGGTCGGATCGGCGCTTCACGCCCTCACGGAGGGACAGCCACGCTACGCCGAGTTCGGCCGTTCCTGATCAGCAGTTGCCGGCCGGCTGCCGGCTGCCGGCAAAGTGGTTCAAACTTTCTGTACGTCTTCAAGGCGGCCCTGAACGGGCCGCACGCGCCGCCGCCTGGGCGCGCGTCCGTCGCTCCGCTGGCGCTCCGACTCCGGCCACGCAACACGCCCGGCGGCTGGCGCGAAGGGCGGGTAGCCCGGTGGGCCGCCGCATGACGACAGCAGCATTGACCGGGTGGTGGTGGGCCGGCAGCCGGCCGGGCCGCGCGGCCACGAGCCCGCACGGCGCAGGAAAGCGGACGCCGGCCGCGTCGGCGAGCTGGCGGCGGTCGCGGGGTTGCGGCTACTGCGCCTCCGGCGGGGGCGCTCCGGCTCCAGGATGGCCGGGGTCCGTCGGCGGGTCGCGGTCCGTGGGTGGTTGCGGTGGGAGCCATCCCGTCTGCCATCGACCCGGGCGAGCCGAGCAGACCACCGCCCGACCCGCCAGCGTCCGTACGAGCCGTCAAGGTCCGCTTGACGTGGCGGGCCGGGCGGCGGCCCGCTCCCCAGGAGGGCGGGTCGACGGCAGACGGGATGGCACTCTCCATAGTTGGCTGAGGTGCGGCGGATCCGGATAACTAGAGCGAATGGGACGACGGGCCGAGCGTCTCAGGGCAGAGCTTTTGTTGGTCTTCCGAGTACACTCGGCCCGTGGCGAGCCTCTTCAGTCGTAACAGGCTGCGTGACGCAGCGAAGCTCATTAGCAACGAGCAAATCCAGGAACACCTGGCGATTGTGAGGACTTGGCGCGATGACTATCACCGTGGCAGCCTGAAAAAGGACAAGGAAACGAGCCGCGAGCAGGCCTACAACCAGGACTTCTTCATGCGTATCTTGGGATACCGGGAGAAGCCAGCCACGCCCTACACATTCGAACCCAAGGCTACTACCCTCAAGCACCAGCTCCCCGATGCTGTTCTCGGATACACGGATGCTTCAACGCAGACTGAGAACATTGCAGCCGTCCTGGAACTCAAGGGTGCTTCCGTTGCACTCGACCGCCCGCAGCGGCGCGAGGGCAACATGAGCCCGGTCCAGCAAGGCTTCAAATACAAGACTCAGTACAGGCGGTGCCCGTTTGTAATTGTAAGCAACTTCTATGAGCTTCGACTGTACAACGACAATCAGTTGGACTTCGAGCTTTGGACGCTCGATGACCTACTTGAACCGGCCAACGACTACCTGAATTTCAAGTCATTCTACACTCTGCTCCACGCCAACAATCTCACGTCTAGGCAGGGGCCCTCTAAAACAGAAGATCTCCTGATCGACATTCGCGTCGAGCAGGAGAACATCGGGAAGCAGTTTTTCGAAGAATACCGAACAACTCGTCTCGAACTCCTGCGAGACATCTATCGGAACAATCCTCCGGTCCGCGCCAACTTCGGCATAGGCATTGAGAAAGGGCAGAAGATCCTGGACCGGATCGTCTTCGCTTGCTTCGCAGAGGACGCCGGACTCCTCCCCGACAACATCATCGAGCGCGTCGTCACGCATGCCGACCAGTCTGCATTTGACGAGACGCTGTGGAGCGCCTTCACGCGGTTCTTCGACGCTGTTGACGTAGGCAGCCCGAGGCTTGGTATTCCCCAAGGGTATAACGGCGGTCTCTTTGCCGCCGACAAGGTCCTAAACGCGCTGCGAATCTCGGATGAAACAATGCGGCGTGTTACAAGACTGAGCCGCTATGACTTCAGTGAACATCTGAGCGTCAACATTCTCGGGCACATCTTCGAGCAGTCGATTTCAGATCTCGAAGAGATTCGATCGAAGGTTTCCCAGGCCGCCACCGGCGAAGCGCTAGTCGACCTCCAGCGAGACAGCGCACGCAAGGGCGGCGGGATCTACTATACGCCGGAATACATTGTTCGGTATATCGTGGACAACACTGTTGGTCTCTACTTGAGGGAGGCCGAGGAGCGCCTCAAGGAGAAGCATGGACTTAAGGGGTCGATCCAAGAGGCGACATATGCTCGCCGTGAGCGGCAGGCGTATCTTGAGTATCAGAGCGTTCTACAAAAAATCCGCATTCTTGACCCTGCTTGCGGATCTGGCGCGTTTCTTGTTTACGCCTTTGACTATCTCTTGGCGGAGAATAGGAGAGTGGACGCCATTCTCGGAGGCGACCTTCTTGGGACGGAAGACTATGTGAGGTTCATTCTCCGCAATAACTTGTTCGGCGTCGACTTGAACGATGAATCCGTCGAGATCACCAAGCTTAGTCTGTGGCTAAAGACAGCCCGACGAGGCCAACAGCTCACATCTCTCGATGAAAACATTCGGTGCGGAAACAGCCTCATCGCTGACCCTGCGCTCGCAGGACGGAAGGCGTTCGATTGGGAAGCGGAGTTTCCGGATGCCTTTAAGAGCGGCGGGTTTGATGTGGTGGTGGGTAACCCGCCCTATGTGAGCGCACTGGAACTGAGTAGGCATCTGTCGAGTGAAGAGAAGAAGTATCTCAAGAAGAACTACCGAACCTCCGTCGGTACGGTTGATCTCTATATCTACTTCTTCGAGAAGGCGCTCACAGTCATCAAGGACGGCGGAAAGATGGCCTACATCTCTCCCAACCGTTTTCTCTCGGCGTCCTACGGCAGAGCCTTGCGCGAATGGCTGGTCTCTACTTTTAAAATCAGCCAGCTAATCGATTACTCGGACAAGCGGGTATTCGAGGACGCCAGCACGTACCCCGTCATCGCCTTCATCGACGCTGTGCGGCCTGACTCTCATTATGTCGTCAGGTCGGGAAAGATTGATGAGGAGACGAAACTGCCTGAGCTCTACGAGATGGAGTCCTCCAAGCTAAGCCTGCTTAATGACACCATCCTCGGATTCCTGCTCAACGACAAGCTGCCGCTCACTGAAAAGGTCTTCAATGCGTGCGTTCCGCTAACCATCGCAGGTAAGATCAATGCCACCTCGACGGCTGCGGAGGCTGACGACTTCGCGGCACTCATCGGTGAAGTTACCGGGTTTAAACTGATCAACACTGGAACCATCGACCCATTTTCTAACCACTGGGGGTTGCGACCTTTTAAGAAGCAGGGCAAGCAGTTCCTCAAGCCGCGGTTGCCGGCCGACGCCGCTTTGCTCGGTCAGGGCCGCATGGACCTCTACAGATCCCCAAAGATCATCGTTTCGAAGATCGGCCTTACGTGCGAAGCGTTCTACGATTCCGGCGGTGACTACGCCTCAATTGACACTAACTGCATTCACTCGTTTGCGGACGATTTCGCGCCTGAGTACATCCTCTGTTGGCTGAACTCGACTCTGTACAATTATGTGTTCGAATGCCTATTCGATGGCCTGAGGATGGCTGGCGGATATCTTCTCTATTCTGCCCCTAACTTGAGAAACACTCCCATAAAGCGGATTACCCTTGACGAGCAAGCTCGATTTGTCGACGCGGCAAGGAGGCTCCAGGAGCTGTACCAGGCGCTAAACGAAACGAACGACCGCGTGAGAACGCTGCTGACTGTTGGCCTTCAAGCCTCGAAACTGCCGACCCGGCTCGGAAGCTGGTGGCGGCTCGATTTTCCCGAGTTCGTAAAGTCTTTGAAGGTCAAGGTGTCCTTCGAGCAGTCTGAGCAGTTGCTTGCGCTGTTTCAAAAGTACGCCCCGAGGCTTACGGGGCTTGAGGACGACATCAAGCAGATCCGGGATGCCGTCGACTTTTGGTTCTACGAAATCTTTGAGTTGACGGCTGCCGAGGTTGCAGAGTTGCGAAAGGCCACCTCGGTCCAGAACCTATCTGCGGAACCGGCTGGCTGAAGCGGCTGGCTTGGGGTCAACACCTCGCCATTAGGGCAGGGAGGAGGGGCGAGAGTGGCGTCCACGCGCTGTGGGTACCAATCGCCGTTGCGATGCTGGGCGTAGGTGGAACCCTGGCTGCGGTAGGACGACGATCAGTGCCCGGTCCTCGCAGGACGGGTACGGCCAGGGTGGGCGCACGCATGATGATCGGGTCAGCCGCTACCGCAAGATCCGGAACAGGTACGGAATGATCAAGGCTGCGTTTGGCGTGAGGTTTGCCGTTCGGCCTAGTAAATAGCGCAGCCCGAGGCCAAGCGCTATACCGTTCCTAAACCGTGTGTCGCAGGTTCGAATCCTGCCGGGGGCACCAACGTTATGCCTTGAGCAGCAACAAGCTGGCTATGGCTTCATGGAACGACGGCGGTGACGAGCCGGTCCAGGAGTGCTCCGACTGTGGGGAACGGGCCGTGGTCTCGATACAGCTGGCCAGTCCTACTGCTGTGTCTCGCTGAATTCGGCGGGTTACTCCGCGGCGGCGAATCGCTCGACGTTGTCGACCTGGCCGACCACCAGGATCAGATCGCCGTAGCTTAGGACGGTGTCGGGGGTCGCGTGGGTGAAGCCGGTTCGTCGGCCGCCGACGCTGGCCTCCGGTTTCACCGCCACCACGGTCACCCCCCACCGGCTGCGCAGCCGGGACTCACGCAGCGGCATGCCGACCACGTCGTGTGGCGGTTTGGTCTTGATGACGGCGAAGTCTGCGTCGACCTCGACGTAGTCGAGGATTCGGCCGGTGAGCAGGTGGGCGGTGCGTTCGCCCATGTCGTGTTCGGGCGCGATGACGTGATGGGCGCCGACGCGGGTGAGGATGTTGCGGTGCTGCCCGCTGACGGCCTTCGCCCAGATATCGGAGATGCCGAGCTCGGACAGCAGGGACGTGGTGAGGATGCTGGCCTGGATGTCGGTCCCGATCGCCACGACGGCCCGGTCGAAGTCTCCGACGCCCAGTTGGCGCAGGGCCTCGATGTCGGTCGAGTCTGCGGTGATCACGTGCGGGATCTGCCCCACGAGACTCTGCACGACCTTTGGGCGGTGGTCGATGCCGAGGACCTCGGTGCCCCGCTTGACCAGTTCCAGGGCCAGAGCGCTGCCGAAGCGGCCCAGGCCGATCACCACCACCGGCTCGCTGCGGATGTCAGCCAACGATTGTCCTTTCCTCGGGAAGCTCGTAACGCCGGTTCCGGTCCCGTAGCGCCAGTGCCGAGGCCAGGGTGAGGGGCCCAATTCGGCCGGCGAACATCAGCATGACGAGTAGCACGTCGGCCTGTGGAGGCAGATCACCTGTGATGCCGGTGGACAGGCCGACGGTGCCGAAGGCCGACACGACCTCGAACAGCACCGCGTCGAGACGGTACGGGGTGATGGCCAGCAGGGTGAAGGTGGCCGCGGCCACCGCGCCGGCACTGAGCAGCACGACCGCGAGGGCCTGACGCTGGTTGCTGGCGGGAATTCGGCGGTGGCCGACGTTGACGTGGGTCTCTCCGCGCATTTCCGACCACAGTACGAAGGCAAGCAGACCGAACGTGGTGACCTTGATGCCACCGGCCGTGCCGGCGCTGCCGCCACCGATGAACATCAACACGTCGCTGGCGAGCAGGCTCTCTGGGCGCATCGCGCCGATGTCGACGCTGTTGAATCCGGCGGTCCGGGTCATCGCGGACGCGAAGAACGCGGCGAGCAGCTTCTGCGGACCCTCCAGCGTGCCGAACGTCTTCGGGTTCGAGTACTCGGCGATGGTGAACACGAGGGTGCCGAGCAGCAGCAGAGCGGCGGTGAGCACCACCGTGATTCGAGTGGTCACCGACCAGAACGAGGGGCGTCGCCAGGTACGTGCCAGTTCGAAGACCACCGGAAACCCCAGCCCGCCGAGGATGACCGCAGCCGCGACCGTGAGCGTTATCCAGGGGTCGGCGACGTAACCCATCAGGCTGTCACTGTGCGTGGAGAAACCGGCGTTGTTGAACGCGGAGATCGCGTGAAAGACGCCCTCGTAGAGCGCGGTACCGAACGGCCGTTGGTACGCGGTGGCGAACCGGATGGTGAGCAGCACGGCCACCACCACCTCGCTGACCAGGCTGAACAGCACGATCCGACGCACCACCCCGCGTACATCGCTCAGGTTGAGGCTCTTGGTCTCCGCCTGAGCGAGGAACCGGGCCCGCAGTCCGAGCCGGCGCGACAGCAGCACGGTGAACAGCGTGGCCAGGGTCATGATGCCGAGGCCGCCGACCTGGATGAGCAGCAGGATGACCGCCTGCCCGAAGCCGGACCAGTACGTGCCGGTGTCGACCGTGATCAGCCCG
This sequence comes from Micromonospora sp. FIMYZ51, assembly GCF_038246755.1. Taxonomy (NCBI): domain Bacteria; kingdom Bacillati; phylum Actinomycetota; class Actinomycetes; order Micromonosporales; family Micromonosporaceae; genus Micromonospora; species Micromonospora sp. FIMYZ51. The sequence continues at coordinate 727,732 of NZ_CP134706.1, forward strand.
GTGACGCACACCGCCGATGTGGCGGTGAAGAGCGCGTCCAGCAGCTCCGTGCGGTGCCCGGACCGGGTCGCCCACGGTAGGGAAAGCAGCCCGGTGCCGATCGTGATCGCCGTGGCGAAACCCACGGCGATCATCTGCGCCGGGTGCCGAAACCGGTCACCTCGTCGTTGCCACGCCGGCGGCCGGGTCACGAGCCGCACGGCTGGCCCCGGGACACGCGTGAACACCGGCGCACCGGCAGCCCCGGCCTACTCGCCGGACCACAAGCCCGGGTGGCGAACCGGTCCCCCCGTCTCCTGCGGCCAGCAGCGATGGACACAGGGCGCATCCTCCCACGGTCAGCATCCCTTCCCATGCCGGCCCGTGTGATGCGATTGTCGATCGCATACTTCGGCACGCGTCAAGCTGTTCACGCGAACGAGGCCGCGTAGGCGGCGGCTCCGCTCAGCGACTCGAACGGCCAGGTGACCAGCGCGATGTCGGCGTCAAGGCCGACCCGGTCGGCGACGTCGGCGGCGGTCACCAGGTCGGTGCCGCCGCACAACTCGACGCGTACCGCGCCGTCGGCGAGTTCGGCTGCGGCGAGTTCGGCCATGGCTGCGCGCGGCACCCGGATGATGCTGGTACGAGTGCCGTCCGGGTGCCGACGGACGAGGCGATCGGTGGTGGGGTCGGCGGTGTCGTCCTCGATCAGGATGGCGAACGACCCGCGCGGTGGTGCCAGGTGCCCGGCCACGCCGACCGGCGCGAGACCGTCGACCGCGTGGATCACCTGTCGGGCACCGGCGAAGCCGAACCCGCCGTACAGCTCGATGAGTCGCACCTCGGAGCGGGCGCCGTCGGCGGCGATGGTCGCGGCGGTGGCGGGATCGGGCACCCACACCACATCGGAGGTGTCCGTGAGGGGCTCGCGCTCGCCGCCGGCGGTGGCATGTGGGTCGAGGATGAGGAAGAGTTCGGTGGCCACAATGGTCCTTCCGAGCGTCGGGTGGGATTGATCATTTGACGTTATGACTTCAACCGAGGTTGAGGTCAACTCGGCCGTACGCGATGTGGCGCGCTGGTCGGGAGCGGCCCGGTCCGGTTATCGCGGCGCTGCGGGCTAGGGTGGTGAACATGTATGCACCCGAGGATCGCACCGCGAAGGCGATCATTCGGGACGCCGCCCTGGAACTCTTCGGCGAGCAGTGGCCGACGGCGGCGTCACTCAAGCAGGTGGCGGAGCGCGCCGGCGTCTCGCAGTCGCTCATCATCAAGCATTACGGGTCGCGCGACGGCCTGATCGCTGCGGTCGACGCCCATGTGCTGGGCGTGTTGGGTAACGCGTTGGAGGCGCTCGCCGACCCGACGGGGGCCAGCCCGCCCGAGCGTTTCCTCGCCTCGGCCGACGCCCTCTCCGCCCCGGCGGCCAGCCGGTATCTCGCGCACCTTCTCGTCGGGAACACGTCGCGCTCGGTTGAGGCGTACCGGTTGTTGCAGGGTTTCGCCGACTCGCTGATGGGCCGGATGGCCGAGGCCGGCGCGGTCGCCCAGGACGTGGACCGGGCGCAACTCGCGGTGGTGCTGCTGGCCCACGAGCTATCGATAATCCTGCTGCGTGATCGCATCGCCGACGTGCTCGGCGCTGATCCGATGGGTCGTGACGGCCTGCGACGCTGGTGGGACACCATCGACCGGCTCTATTCCGGTACGGCGATCCGGGCGCCTGCCCCGGCCGAGGGCTGAGGGGCGCGAGGCGTACCGTTCGACGGGTGCATAAACGTTCACTATGCTGACTGTTAGTTCACCCGGACCCGAGCGAGCGGCGGCCATGTTCACGACCACCTCCACGCGAACGCGTACCCCGGCCGACGATGTCGTCGTGTCCGAGTCGGCACTGGCCCGCACCGGGACCATCGTGCTCGCCGGTTTCGCTCTGCTCTGGGCGATGTCCGGAGCGGCCCTGGCCCCCGCCGCCGCGCGCATCCCCCTGGTCGTCGCCGCGTGTGTGATCACCGCGATCGTCCTGGTCCTGCGGCTGGCCCGGCGCCGGCCCTCGGGTAACCGCCACCTGTCGGCGTCCTGGCTGCGCCGATTCAATCTGGTCGGCGCCGTGCAGGGACTGCTGATCGGGGGCGTCTGCCTGGTCGCCGTGCCGGCCGGGCAGCCGAGGCTCATCCCCACTCTCGTCCTGTTCGTGGTCGCGGCGCACTTCGTGCCGCTCGTCGCGATTTTCCGGCAACGTGAGTACGCGGGAACGGCGCTCGCGCTCGCCCTGGTGGCCGCCGCGTCCCTCGGGTCGTACCTCATGGGAATGCCGGAGCCTGCGGCGGTCATCGCCGGGCTCGGTGCCGCCGTCGTGCTCTGGGTGACCGCGCTCGCCGTCGGTGCGAGAAGCATGTGACGCCGATCACATTCGATCGGGACCCTGGTCGGACCGGCCGGTCGTCTTACCAGGCGTGAGAAGAGGCATGGACGCGGCTGACGAGGGCGAACTCGTCCGCCGCGTCGCCCGTGGAGATCGGCGGGCGTTCGACGAGCTTTATCGGCGTACCGCGCCGTGGCTGGAGGTACGCCTGCGCTGCCGCTGCGCCGACCCGGACGTGGTCGCCGAGGTGCTCCAGGACACGTACCTGACGGTTTGGCGGGCGGCGGGCAGCTTCGCCGGTGTCCAGACCAAGAGCAGCGGCGGGGGAAAGGGCAGCGCGGTGGGCTGGTTGTGGACGATCGCCGCGCACCGGCTGGTCGATGCGTTCCGCCGCCGGGCGCGGAAGGCCCGGGTGCCGCAGGTGGAGTTGATGCCGAGCACGGCACCCGCAGCCGAGGACGAGGTGATGGCCGCCCGGGTCGGCCAGGAACTGGAGCAGGCCCTGCTGGTCCTGCCGCCCGAGGTGCGGGCCGCCTTGCGGGCCACGGTCCTCGACGGGCTCTCCACCCGGGAGGCGTCAGTGCTGCTGGGCGTGCCGGAGAACACCGTCAAGTCCCGCGTACGCCGAGCCCGGATCGCCCTGCGGGAGGCGCTGTCATGACCACCCATCCCACCCTCGCCCAGATCGACCGGTACGCGGCCGGGGACCCCGGTCTCGACGAGCCCAGTGTGTGGGCGATCGAGGTGCACCTTGAGGAGTGCCCGGATTGTCGGGCCCGGCTGGCCGGTAGCACCACAGTGCACACCAGGGCGGTGATCGAGCAGGTCGCGATGCGTCTGGATCGCGAGATCGCGGCGACGCCGGTGGCCGCCGGCCCGCGCTGGTCCTGGTCGGTGCTGCGGCACCGCTGGTTCGTCGGCACGCTGCTGCCGTGGCTGGCCATGACCGCCACGGTGCTTGCCTGCGCTGCCGTGCTCGGGGTGCTGTGGGGCGGGCTGCCCTCGCTGGTGCTGCTGATCGCGCCCCTGGCCCCGTTGCCCGGCGTGGCGGTCGCCTGGCATCGTCGTGCCGACCCGGCCTGGGAACTCATCGCGGCCACTCCCGCCGCCGGTCTGACGACGCTGCTGCGGCGTACGGCGGCGGTGTTGGTCTTCGTCATTCCCGCGCTCGTCCTGGCGGGCGCCGGTACCGGGGCGTCGTTGGCCCTGATGCTGCTGCCCTGCCTGGCGTTCACCGCGGCCACCCTGCTGCTGGGAACCCTCGTCGGGGTACGCCGGGCCGCGATCGGACTGATCGCGATCTGGACGCTCGCGGTGATCGCACCCAGCCTCCTCGCCGCCCGGATGCCGGTGGTGCTGGCGGCGGAGAGCGCCCGCAGTTGGGCGCTGGTCACGGCCCTGCTGACCGTCATGGTCCTCCTCCGGGCCAACGGATTCCGGCGCCTGTCCCACCACGACTAGGACCGTCCCACCGCGACTAGGACCGTCCCACCGCGACCAACTGGCCTCGCGACAACGGCCAGCCGGCCGCAGCGCAGTACCACCATGCCGAAACACCGCCATGCAGCCTCGCTGGCGATAGATGAAGGAGATGATGACGATGCGTGCCGTGAGCGCGGTCGAAACGGCCGTCACCACCCATCCCTGGGCGATCCACGCGGAGGGCCTGAAGGTCCGGGCCGGCCGGTTCATGGCCGTCGACGGCCTGGATCTGGCCCTGAGCACCGGTGTGCACGGACTGCTGGGCCCGAACGGCGCCGGAAAGACCACGCTGATGCGCGCCCTGGCGACCGTGCTGACTCCGGCCGGCGGGCGACTGACGCTGCTCGGGCACTCGGTCGACGGACGCGCCGAGCTGCGACCGGTGCGGCGCACGCTGGGCTACCTGCCGCAGCATTTCGGCTTCTACCCGCGGTTCACCGTACGCGAGTTCGTCGGGTACATGGCCTGGCTGAAGGAGATGCCCAAGGACGCCATCCCGGCGGCGGTGCAGCGCGCCATCGACCGGGTCGGGCTGACCGCCAAGGCCGACGCCCGGATGAAGACGCTCTCCGGCGGCATGCTGCGCCGGGCCGGCATCGCGCAGGCCATCGTGAACGACCCACGGATCCTGCTGCTCGACGAGCCGACCGTCGGGCTGGACCCGGAACAGCGGCTCGACTTCCGCGAGCTGCTGCGTGACCTCGGCACCGACAGCTGCGTGCTGGTCTCCACCCACCTGGTCGAGGATGTGGCGGCGGCGTGCACCGACGTCGTCCTGGTCAATGAGGGGCGCCTGGTGTGGCAGGGCACCCCCGAGCTGCTGACCGCGCAGGGCGATCAGGGGCACGCCGGCGACAGCCCGGCCGAACGGGGTTACTCCGCGATCCTCCGCCGGCACCGCGCGGAGGCCGCCCGATGAGCGAACGTGGCGAGCGAATCATCGAGTTCAGTGCGGTCGTGCCTGATGACGGCACGCAGCGGAGCGGAGTGCCGGCATGAGAATTCTGGGTCTCGAACTGCGCCGTTCCGCCGCGCTCGGTGCCGCACTGATCACGGTGGTGATCGGGGTCGGCGCGCTCTATGTCGCCACCGGCCGCTGGTCGGTCGGCTGGATGGCGCTGGCCATGACCATCCGGGAGTACCTGCTCCTGTTGTGGCCGTTGGCGCTGGCCGCCGGTGCCTGGCAGGGCCGCCGGGAACACCGGGCGAAAGTCGGCGAACTCTTCACCACCACCGCCCGGCCCCGCGCTCAGCGGATGCTGCCGGTGCTCGGTGCGATGGCCCTCACCCTCGCGATCGCCTACCTGCTGGTGACCGGGGCCGGCATCGCGTGGATCATCACTACCGCCCAGCACCTGCCCCTGCTGAACTTCGCCGTGGTCACCGGCGTCGGTGCGTTGTCCCTGGTCGCTGCCGCGTGGCTCGGACTGGGTGTCGGGCGGATGCTCCCCGCCCTGGTGACCGCCCCGGCACTGGGGGTGGCTGGCGTCCTGCTCGTCTTCTTCAGCGCCGTCCGGCTGGACGACTGGCTGGCTGCGGCGCTCACCCCGGTCCACGGTTCGAGCCCGTTCCACGCCTACCAGACGATCGACAACCGGGTAAGCGGCTCGCTGGCGATCTCGATGGCCGCGCTCGCCGTCACCGGCCTGCTGCTGTTCGTGGCCGGTGGCTGGCGCGGCCGTACGGCGGCGCTGGTGCCGCTGGTGCTCGGGCTCACCACGGCGATCGCGGTCGTTCCTCGGGATGAGGACGTGCTGAACTGGCCGATCGACCCAGTCGCGCGGGAACTGGTGTGCACCGAGGACACCCCGACGGTGTGCGTCAGCCGGGTGCACGGCAACCTGCTCGAAGCGCTGACTCCGTTGGCCCGGGAAGGGCTGACCATCCTGTCGAAACTGCCGGACGCACCGACCGCCGTGCACGAGGACACCAACGCGTACGTGTCAGGTGACGTCAGGCCGGTGGGGGATGACGTTGTCACGATCGAGATCCGGACCGACGAACGTGGTGGGCTTGCCCACCCGGCCGCCGTGGTTCCCATGCTCGTCAAGCGGTTGGGCGTGGGGTACGACGGGACCTGCCAGAACGGCGATGAGGTGGTCGAACGCGCGGCGGCCTACTGGCTGATGGGCCGCGAGCCGCAGTCGGACGTCGGGATAGTTCCCGGGATGATCTTCGAAGACCCGCAGATCAACGCAGAGGCCGTCAGGCTGTGGCAGGGGCTGCGTGAGCTTCCCGACGACGAGGCGCTGGCCCGCGTCACGGCGGTCCGCGACGCCCTCCTGGCCTGCGCGGACGTCACCGGTCTGCTGCCCGGGAGCGCCCGGTGACCTGGACGCTGCTGTATCTGCGTTCACGGCGGGTACCCCTGGCGCTGGCCGTGGCCCTCGGCGGCGCGGCAGTGGTCTGGGCGCTGTGGCTGGCCTTCGCCGCGGATCGGGACATCGCCCTGCCGGTGGTCGCCATGACGGTCCTGCTGATGGCCGCGGTGCTCTCGGCCACCCTTGCCGGTCCGGACGAGAATCTGGACCGGACCGCCTCGATGCGCTGGCCCTGGCTGCGTGCGGCGCACCTGCTCGCCGCCCTGGCGGTGATCCTGGTGGTCCAGTTCGCCACCATGTACACCGGAGCCCGGTTCGGACCGGCCGCCCTGGTCGCCCGCGACGCCGCCGGCCTGCTCGGGTTGACCGCCCTGTGCGCGACGGTGGTCGGCGCGGAACGGTCCTGGTTCCTGCCGCTGGGCTGGACCGCAATCGCGGTCACGTATCCCCAGGACGGCGGCTGGAAAGCGGCGGTGACCTGGCAGAGCCAGGCACCCGACGACAAGGCCGCGATGCTGACGGCGGTGGCACTCGCCCTCGGCGGGCTGATCGCCTACTCGATCGCCGGCCCGGCCCGCCGGGAGGTATCCGAGTAGAGAGCCCTGGTCAGCTCGGCGATGGTGCGGCGGATCCGGGTTCGTGCCGCCGCCGCACCGGTCGCGGTGAGTACGACGTGGTGCAGCACCGCGACCATGGCCAGGGCCAGCGCCGCCGGGTCGGCCCCGGCGGGCACTCGGCCGAGTTTCCGTTCGGCGGTCAGATAGCCGGCGATCGCCCGCTCGATCGCCGCAAGTGCGCCGGCCTCGTCGCCGAGTACCGCCTGGACGCCGGCCGCCAGGTCGGGTCGGAAGGCCAGCAGCCGGGTCAGGGTGAGCAGCGTGTCCAGCGGTGTGGCCAGCAGGGCATCGCTCAGGTTGTCGGCGACCGTGCCGGTGCCGGCCCGGCTGGGCAGCCCGGCCACCGTGCCGGCGATCTGGAAGGTCCGGTCGACCGCGTACCCGACCAGGAAGTCGTCGAAGTTCGCGAAGTGTGCGTACAGCAGACCGGTGGCGACACCGGCCTGCTGGGTCACGGCGCGGCTGGTGAGCCGGGCCGGCCCGGCTTCGGTGACGACGGCTTCGAGCGCGGCGAAGAGCTGCTGCCGGGGTTCCGTGATGGCGACTCCGCGTGGCATGGCCCGAGTGTAGGCGTTGGGTCGGCCGGCCTTGCGGCGAGAATGAACATCTGCTCATACTGTGTTTGAGCGAATGCTCATAGCTGGTTTGAGGAGGATGGATGAGACGTGCGGTGATCGTGGGTGCCGGCATTGCCGGCCTGGCCACCGCCCTGCGGCTCGGTCGGGACGGGTGGCACACCCTGGTGGTGGAACGCGCCCCCGCCCGGCGCAGCAGCGGTTACCTGGTGAACCTGCTCGGATCGGGCTACGCCGCCGCCGAGCGGCTCGGTCTGCTGCCCGCGCTCCGCGCGCACGAACTGGGGCTGTTCACCACCGTGCTGGTCCACGCCGACGGACGGCCCAAGTTCACCGTGCCCCGGGCCATCGCCGAGGCCACCCTCGGCGCACGGACCATAACCGTGTTCCGTGGCGCGTTGGAGGCCACGCTCTACGAAGCGGTGTGCGACCGCACCGAGATCCGCTTCGGCACCACCGTCACCGGCATCGACCAGGACCCCGACCGGGTACGGGTGGCGCTCAGCGACGGCAGCACCGAGGAGGCCGACCTGCTCGTCGGGGCCGACGGGGTGCACTCCGCCACGCGTGCCGAGGTGTTCGGCACCGGCTTCCGGGTCGACCTGCCGTACGTCGTCGGTGCCTTTCCCCTGGCCGGCTCGGTGGCCGGCGTTCCCGAGTCGTCCGCCACCACGTTCATCGGCCCGGGACGTACCGCGGCGCTCGTCAACCTGGGGCCACACGGGTCATCGGCGTTCTTCACCTACCGATGCGCGGACCCGGCGGCTGAGGTGGAGCGCGGCCCGGTGGACGCGCTCGGCGCGGCGTTCGGTGATCTGGGCGGCGGGGTGCCCGAGGCGCTTCGCCACCTCGGCAAGGACCCGTCCGGCGCCTACTTCGACGCGGTCAGCCAAATCGTGCTGCCCCGCTGGAGCAGCGGCCGAGTGGTGCTGCTCGGCGACGCGGCCTGGTGCGTGACGCTCTTCGCCGGGCACGGCGCCGCCCTCGCGCTCGCCGGGGCCGACCAACTCGGCGCCGCCCTGCAACGGCACGACGACATCCCGGCGGCGCTTATCGAGTGGGAGAACGCGCTACGCCCGGAAGCCGTGAAACGCCAGGCGCTCGCCCGCCGGGGAATGCTCCAGTACGCACCACCCAGCCGATTCCACATCCGGATGAACGACCTGGCCATCCGGGCGATCACCCTGCCCGGCATCCGTGGCCTGGTCCGGCGCGGCATCGAGCGCGCGAACCGCTGAGACCTGGTCGGCCGGCACCACCGCTCTTCGGCGAGGAGAAAAAGCGGTACGCCGTCGAACCAGGCTCGGCTGCCGTACGTAGAGCGCGTACCAGCCGTCCAATCGGACCTAAGGAGCGCAGGTGGATCGCGATCGAGAATGGGACAGGTATTCCTCTTCGAACAGAGCTTCCCAGTCGTACCGACGGCCGGGGAGACCGAGCGGTAGCTCGGGCAGCAGCGGGGACGATGCCCCGACCTCGTCGAGTCGCTACAGCCAGGCCTTCGGTGGGGGCGACCCGCGCCGGGGCAGCGAAACCTCCAGCAGCGACTACGACAACCCACGGCGGGCCAGCAGCAGCACGGCCAGCTCGGCGCTGCCCGGAGCGCCAAGCGCCAATGACTACCGCAACATTGTGGGCGCCTATCCGTCATCCGACCGGGGCAGCAATTCGGCATCCGACCGGAGCAGCCCCGGCCCGGGGGAGCTCATCGACCTCGAATGGGGCGACGGCCAGGTCAGCCGGCACCAGTTCGACCGCAACAACCGCCTGTTGACCTTAGCGAAGCAGGCGGGCAACTGGGTGTGGTTGCACGACGAGAAGATCGCCACGTTGATCGCGGGGCTCGGGTCGCCGCTGATGCAGGCCATCGGGGGGCAGACCAGCAGCCTCGGTACGGTCAGTGCCGGGGTGGCGATGGCCGGCGCTCCGGCTGCCTACGTGTTCACCAAACACATGGTGAATGCGGTGCGTGGCAAGAACCACGACGTGTACAGCGCCGCGTTCGGCGCGGTCACAGCTGCTGGCGCGTTCGCCTGGGGGCTGGGCACTGGGGGCGTGGGCGGCGACAAGGCCCGTGACTACGGTGCGATGATCCACGGCGTCGGTGTACCGGCGCTGGCCGCTAGGTCAATGAATTGGGCCTCACCGCCGCCGCAGCAGCGGACGGAGCTGCCAATGTACAACCTGCCCAACACGAACATTGCCAGCGCGGCTTCTGTGCACAGATCCAGCGGCAGTTCCTACCCCCCGCCCACCCCTTATGCCCCACCGATGCAGCTCGGCCCTTATCCGCCCGGGCCTTCGACCCAGCCCACCTCCTATGCTCCGCCCGCTCAGTACGCCCCGAACTCCGCTTACGCCCCATCCGCGATGAGCTACGGGGGGCCGGCCAACTACGGTCCGTCGGCTGGCCCCTATCCTCCGCCGCCCGCACCCTTCGGTCCGTCGGCCCGCCCCTACGCTCCGCCGCCCGCACCCTTCGGTCCGTCGGCCGGCCCCTACGCTCCACCCCCCGCGCCCTCCGGTCCGCCGGTCGGCTCCCAGGGGCGGGTCAACCCTTACAGTTCGGGCGCCGAGATCCGCGGTCCGGCGCCGTTGCCGCAGCGACGCCAGTCGACCTACGGACAGAGCAACCTGCCCGCTCCACCGGCCGAGCGTCAGCAGCGGGGTGGACGCAGCGCGGGTGGGGGTGGCCGCAAGTGACGATTCGGCCGTAGAACGGTCAGCCGAAGCCTCGCCCGCATCCCGCCGGTGGCCCGTGACGCTTCTCCCGGTCACGGGCCACCGGCGTTCAGCCGGGAGAAACCTGGGTGGCGACGGTGACGACCTGGTCGATCAGGCCGTACTCACGGGCCTGTTCGGCGGTGAACCAGCGGTCCCGGTCCCAGTCCTGCTGGATCTCGGCGACGGAGCGTCCGCTGTGCTGGGCGATCAGCTCCATCATGGTCCGCTTCACGCTCAGCATGTTCTCTGCCTGGATGGTGATGTCGGCGACGGTGCCGCCGAAGCCGCCGGAGGGCTGGTGCATCAGGATCCGGGTGTGGGGCAGCGCGTACCGCTTGCCGGCGGTGCCCGCGGTGAGCAGGAACTGACCCATCGAACCGGCCAGGCCCAGCGCCAGGGTCGCCACGTCGTTGCGGACGAAGCGCATGGTGTCGTAGACGGCCATGCCGGCGGTCACCGAGCCGCCCGGCGAGTTGATGTAGAGGTGGATGTCCCGCTCCGGATCCTCGGCGGAGAGCAGCAGGATCTGACCGCAGATCCGGTTGGCGATCTCGTCGGTCACCTCGCTGCCGAGATAGACGATCCGTTCCCGCAGCAGCCGCTCGAACACCTGGTCGCCGAAGGTCCGCTGGCCGTCGTCAAGCATCGTGGTCATGTCGTCACCCCTCCACCCGCCGGCGTGCGACATCTCCTCGCCCGGGTGCCGGCTCAACCAGCCTGCGCGGCGCGTGCGGTCGCTTTCCAGTGGTTCTGCCGGCGGCAGATCCGCCCACGGCAGAACGCGTGGCCGGGCTGGCGGCGGCACTGCGGACGCGAGCGGTTGGCGGCCGGCAGCCGCAGCGGTGACCGGCCCCGGGCGATCGCACCTGACGCAGCGTCCCGGTCGGCAAAGACGATGATCCGGATCCCACCGGTCAGGCTGCCGCCCAGGTCGCCGGTCGGCCCGTGCCCGCCGAGCCACCGACCGGTGACCGACGGGATGTCGAAGTCGTGCAGCCGGGCCACGGGATGGGTGGAGCCGTCCGTACCGAATCCGAACGGAGCGGTCCGGCGTCCGGCCGACACGTGTCCCGCCTGGGACGCGGCCGGTAGGTAGCGGGCCCGAGGTGCGATCGGCCGCCGTCGTTCGACCCGGCGCAGCTCGTCGCGAACCTCTTCGAGCAGGTCGGAAAGGTAGAGGCCGAGTGCGCGGCAGATCGCCCCGAGCACCTCGGAGGAGGCCTCCTTGCGCCCCCGTTCGACCTCGGAGAGGTACGGCACGGAGACCCCGGCGGCCTGGGCGAGCTCGCGCAGGGTGAGCCCCTGACGCTGGCGTTCGCGGCGCAGCACCGCACCGATCACCTGTCGCAGCAACGACATGCCGGGCCTCGCTTCCGCCGGTCCTGCGCTGACCCACCCATCATGCCCGCCCGCGGTGGACCATGTCGCCCGCCCCGGCGTGCGGAATCCACCTCAGGGGCTATGTTGTGGGCGTGCAGGCGACGGAGGCGGGGCAGGTTCCCCGGTGATCCATTTTCCCGCTCAGCGGCGCGGCCCGCTCAGCGCGCTGAGCCTACGGTTGGCCGCCGCCGTCGGGCTGGTGCTCGCCGTGGTCGCGGTCGTCTACCTGGAGCGCGACCAGTACCGTGACGTCAACGGTGACGGCCTGACCCTGCTGGACTGCTTCTACTACGCGGTGGTCTCGCTGTCGACCACGGGGTACGGCGACATCGTGCCGGCCACCCAGGCGGCCCGGCTGGTGAACGTCCTGTTCATCACCCCGGCCCGGGTGCTGTTCCTGATCATCCTGGTCGGCACCACGCTTGAGGTCCTGACCGAGCAGTACCGGACCGGCCGTCGCCTGCACCGGTGGGAGAGAAAATTGAAGGACCACGTCATCATCTGCGGCTACGGCACCAAGGGGCGCAGCGCCATCTCCGCGCTTATGGAGAACGGGCTGGACAAGTCCCGGATCGTGGTGGTGGAGCGCAGCGGCGCGGCGTTGCGGCAGGCCACCTCGAACGGGCTGGTCGCCATCGAAGGATCGGCGACCCGCTCCTCGGTGCTCAACCAGGCGCATGTGCGTACCGCCAAGGCGGTGATCATCGCGACCGACAGCGACGACGCGTCGGTCCTGGTGGCGCTGACCGTACGCCAGCTCACCGCCGGCCAGGTCCGGATCATCGCCGCCGCTCGGGAGGCGGAGAACGCCCCGCTGCTCAAGCAGAGCGGTGCCCACCACGTGATCGTCTCCTCGGCCACCGCCGGCCGGCTGCTCGGCCTGTCGACCTCGGCACCGCCGCTGATCGACGTGGTGGAGGACCTGCTCACCCCCGGTCAGGGCATGGCGCTGGCGATGCGGTCGGCCGAGCGCCACGAGGTCGGGCGGAGCCCCCGGGACCTGGACGCGCTGGTTATCGCGCTGGTCCGCCGGGGCAAGGTGGTCACCCTGGCGGACCAGGCGGGCGCGGTGGTGGAGACCGGCGACCTGCTGGTGCACGTACGCGACGACCGGCCCACCGCGAACGCCCTGCCCTGACCGGACGCGGCGAAGATCAGTTGATCGTCCAGGTGTCGCCGCTGGCCAGCAGGCCGGCGAGCTGCTGCTCGGGGGTCTCGGTCACCTGGGCCCGGGCATCGGCCAACTGCTCCTGCACCACGCTGTCGTAGGACGGCCGGCGCACCGAGCGGAACACGCCGATCGGGGTGTTCCGCAGGTCGAAGCCGGGCAGCCGGGACAGCGCGAAGGCGTACGCCGGGTCGGTGACGCCCGCGTCGTGCACGACGATCTCCTCGGCGGGCGTGGCGGCGGTCTCGCGTACCTCCAGGCCGAAACCACCCGGCGGGTGTACGACGCAGAACTGCCCGTCCTTGCCGAAGGTGATCGGCTGGCCGTGCTCCAGCCGGATCAGGTGGTCGTCCCGGATACCCGGGTCCTTGAGCGCGTCGAACGCACCGTCGTTGAAGATGTTGCAGTTCTGGTAGATCTCCACGAACGCCGAACCCTCGTGCTCGGCCGCGGCACGCAGCACCGACTGGAGGTGCTTGCGGTCGGAGTCGATGGTCCGACCGACGAAGGTCGCCTCCGCGCCCAACGCCAGCGAGAGCGGATTGAAGGGTGCGTCCGCCGAACCGACAGGCGTCGACTTGGTGATCTTGCCGACCTCGGAGGTGGGGCTGTACTGCCCCTTCGTCAGGCCGTAGATCCGGTTGTTGAACAGCAGGATCTTGAGGTTGACGTTGCGGCGCAGCGCGTGGATCAGGTGGTTGCCGCCGATGGAGAGCGCGTCGCCGTCGCCGGTGACCACCCAGACCGACAGGTCGGGACGGGAGACCGACAGCCCGGTGGCGATCGCCGGGGCCCGGCCGTGGATCGAGTGCATCCCGTAGGTGTTCATGTAGTACGGGAAGCGCGACGAGCAGCCGATGCCCGAGACGAAGACGATGTTCTCCCGAGGGATGTTCAGCTCCGGCATGAACTGCTGGACGGCCGCCAGGATCGCGTAGTCACCGCAGCCGGGGCACCAACGCACCTCCTGGTCGGACTTGAAATCCTTCGCGGTGAGCTTGAGGGCGACGGGCTCAGACATTCTTCAGGACCTCTTCCAGCATCGTCTCCAGCTCGGCGGCGGTGAACGGCAGGCCGCGGACCTGGTTGTAGCCGATCGCGTCGACCAGGTAGCGGGCCCGGATCACGTGGGCGAGCTGGCCGAGGTTCATCTCGGGGATGACCACCCGGTCGTAGGAGCGCAGCACCGCGCCCAGGTTGGCCGGCATCGGTGCGAGGTGCCGCAGGTGCGCCTGCGCCACCGACAACCCGCGCTGACGCAGGGTGCGGCAGGCGGCACCGATCGGGCCGTACGTCGAGCCCCAGCCGAGCACCAGCACCCGGGCGTCCCCGTCCGGGTCCTCCACCTCGACGTCCGGCACCGGAATCGCCTCGATCCGGGCGGCCCGGGTACGCACCATGAAGTCGTGGTTGGCCGGGTCGTACGAGATGTCGCCGGTCTTGTCGGCCTTCTCCAGCCCGCCGATGCGGTGTTCCAGGCCCGGGGTGCCGGGAATCGCCCACGGCCGGGCCAGGGTCTGCGGGTCGCGCAGGTACGGCAAGAAGGTGCTGCCGTCCTCGCCGTTGGGCGCGGTGGCGAACTCGACCCGCAGGTCCGGCAGGGACGCCACGTCCGGCAACAGCCACGGCTCGGAGCCGTTGGCGACGTAGTTGTCCGACAGCAGGATCACCGGGGTGCGGTAGGTAAGCGCGATCCGCGCCGCCTCCAGCGCGGCGTGGAAGCAGTCGGACGGCGACTTCGGGGCGATCACCGCCACGGGTGCCTCACCGTGCCGGCCGAACAGCGCCATGTTCAGGTCAGCCTGCTCGGTCTTGGTCGGCATGCCGGTGGACGGGCCGGCGCGCTGCACGTCGACGATGAGCAGCGGCAGTTCCAGCGCCACGGCCAGCGAGATCGTCTCGCTCTTCAGGGCCACCCCCGGGCCGCTTGTCGTGGTGACGCCCAGGGCGCCGCCGTACGAGGCACCCAGCGCGGCGCCGATCGCGGCGATCTCGTCCTCGGCCTGCATGGTGGTGACGCCGAACCGCTTGTGCTTGCTCAACTCGTGCAGGATGTCCGAGGCCGGGGTGATCGGGTACGCGCCGAGGAAGACCGGCAGGCCGGAGCGGACCCCGGCGGCGACGATGCCAAGCGACAGCGCCGCGTTGCCGGTGATGTTGCGGTACGTGCCCGCCGGCATCCGGGCCGGCTTGACCTCGTACCGGACGGAGAAGTCCTCGGTGGTCTCGCCGAAGTTCCAGCCGGCCTTGAAGGCGGCCACATTGGCCGCGACCAACTCGGGCCGCTTGGCGAACTTGCGCTCCAAAAACCGCAGGGTCGACTCGTACGGCCGGGAGTACATCCAGCTGAGCAGGCCGAGGGCGAACATGTTCTTGGCCCGCTCGGCGTCCTTCTTGGACACTTCCTGCTCGGCCAGGGCGCCGATGGTCATCGAGGTCAGCGCCACCGGGTGGACCGCGTAGCCGTCGAGCGTGTCGTCGTCGAGCGGGTTGCTCGCATAGCCGACCTTGGCCAGGTTGCGCTTGGTGAACTCGTCGGTGTTGACGATGATGTCGGCACCCCGGGGCAGGTCGGCGAGGTTCGCCTTGAGCGCCGCCGGGTTCATCGCCACCAGCACGTTCGGTGCGTCACCCGGGGTGAGGATGTCGTAGTCGGCGAAGTGCACCTGGAAGCTGGACACGCCCGGCAGGGTGCCGGCGGGAGCCCGGATCTCGGCCGGGAAGTTGGGCAGCGTGGAGATGTCGTTGCCCAACTGCGCGGTCTCCGAGGTGAACCGGTCGCCGGTGAGTTGCATGCCGTCGCCGGAGTCGCCAGCGAACCGGATGACCACCCGGTCGAGTTGGCGGATCTGCTTGCTCACGGCCGCACCTCGCTTCGTTGCGTGCCGCGCTGCGGCCGGCTGAACTGGCTGGTTACCCCGTCTTGCCCGGCCACGAAGACCTCCTTGACGCGCCGCTGCACCCGGCCGCCCGGTGACCGACCGGCCCGCTGTCGTTCCTCACCTGAGAGCCTACGTCGAATCGGGGTCACCTCTTGCCCACCGGTCCGCCGACTGGGACCGGATCATGGGGGTTTATGTGGGATCTTGTGGGCTTTCGTCCGGCGCGCCGTAATCCAGATCACCGCCCCGGCGCCGAGCCGGTCGTTGCGCCCGGAACCAGATGCCGCCCTCGGTCTCCGGTGCCGACCCGGTACCGGGAGGTGGGCCCGATGCGGCCCGCTGGGCCGCCGGCGGGTCGGCGCCGGGCACCGCCGTCCGGCGGCGTAGCGACATGGTGACCAGGCCGAGGGCGAGCAGCACCGGCAGCGCGATCAGCGACACCGCCGTCCGGGTCGTCGAGGTCATCCCGTCGCCCCGCGCCGTCGCCCCGGCCGGTAGCGCGCTCGGCGCGGCGACCGGTGGCGGCACCACGGCCGGTCCCTCCGGCAGCACCGCCGTGATCTGGAAGCTGAGTTGCACCCGCCGGCTGGGACCGTCGCGCTGGTCGAGGTGGCCGATCACCACACCCGCGAGCGGCTCGGCCCGGCGGACCTGCGGTGCCGCCGCGATCGGCAGGCGCAGCTGGGCCGTCCGCCCCGCCGGCACCGACCCCAGGTCGCAGCGGGTACGGGTGGCCGTCGCGGCGACACAGCGCGCCGGTGGTGCCGGCACCGTGATGCCGGCGGGCAGTTCCACCTCGACCCGCCCCCGCGCCTCGACCCGGCCGCGGTTGCCCAGCGAGACGGTGAGTCCGGCGCTGCCGCCGTCGGCGTCGATGGCTACCTCGTTGGCCCGCAGGGTGATGCCGCCGCTGTCGACCTGCACCCCGGCCGACCGGGATGGTGCCCCGGTCGGCGTCGGCGTCAGCGTCGGCTGGGCGCTCGGCGGTGCGGCGGTGGGCCGTGGCGTGCTTGTCGACCTGGGCGGCCCGCTGCTCGGTGTCGGTGCGCGGCTGGTGCCGCTCGGCGTGGGTGTCGACGGCGCCGGCGACTGTGGCGTGCTGGTCGCGCTCGGCGGCTCCCCGGTGGTCGGCGGCGTGCTGGGTGCCGTCGGGTCGTCCGTCGGCTCGGTCGGCGGGTTGTCCGGCCCGGTCTCGCCGGTGCGGTTCGGCCCCGTCCCGTCGGTGCGGTTCACCGGCGCGGCGACCGCCGCCCAGCCGGGCCCCACGGCGACGCCGGTGGCCAGGCCGAGGGCCAGGGCGCAGGCCAGCAACGGCCGTACGCGCCGTCGGTCGGCCCGCCGCTGGGCGGATCGTCCGGGTGGCCGAGCCATCGGGCCTCCGTACTGGTGGGTGGTGGTGCTGCCATGGTGGTCAGAAGTTGCCTGGGGACACTAGTCCCCGGTGAAAACAACTTCGCAACGCCGCAGCAAATTGATCCGGACGGTAGGCTGACCGACCGTGACCGGTTACCTGGGCTCGTACGCGACGCTCGGGCTGTTGCTGCTCGTCGGCGTGCTGTTCCTGGTCGTCGCCTTCGCGGCCAACCGGGTGCTGCGTCCCGCCCGGCCAGCCGACCCGCCCGGCAAGCGCACCAGCTACGAGTGCGGCCTCGACCCGGTCGAGGGCGACTGGGCGCAGATGCAGATCCGCTACTACGTGTACGCGTACCTCTACGTGGTGTTCGCCGTCGAGGCGGTGTTCCTCTTCCCGTGGGCCCTGGTCTTCGACCGGGCCGGCTTCGGGCTGGTCACCGTGGCCGAGATGGCGGTCTTCGTGGCCGTCCTCGCCCTCGGCCTGCTCTACGCCTGGCGTCGCCGGATTCTCACCTGGACCTGACCTGACCGGTCCCGTCAGGCGAGGCCGCGGCGGGTGAGCACGGGTGGGCGGGTGCCCGCGACGGCGGCGACCATGTCGAGGACGCGGCGGGTCGGCCGGACCTGGTGGGCGCGGAACACCCGGGCACCCAGCCAGGCGGAGATCGCGGTGGCGGCCAGCGTGCCCTCCAGCCGCTCGCTCACCGGCAGGTCCAGCGTTTCGCCGATGAAGTCCTTGTTCGACAGCGCGACCAGCAGCGGCCACCCGGTGTCGGCAAGCTCGCCGAGCCGCCTGGTGATCTCCAGCGAGTGTCTGGTGTTCTTGCCGAAGTCGTGTGCCGGGTCGACGAGGATTCCGTCTGCCCGTACCCCGAGCGAGACCGCGCGGTCGGCGAGGCCGGTCACCGTCCGAATCACGTCGGCCACCACGTCGTCGAAGGCGGCGCGGTGCGGCCGGGTACGCGGGCTGAGCCCGCCGGCGTGCGAGCAGACCAGCCCCGCCCCGGTCTGCGCGGCGACCCGGGCCAGCGCCGGATCCGCCCCCGACCAGGTGTCGTTGAGCAGGTCCGCGCCGGCCGCCACCGCCTCGACCGCGACCTCGGCGCGCCAGGTGTCGATCGAGATGACCAGTTCGGGGAAGGCGGCCCGGACGGCGGCGATGGTGTCGACGGTGCGACGGATCTCCTCGGCGACGTCGACCTCGGAGCCCGGTCCGGCCTTCACCCCGCCGATGTCGACGATCTCCGCGCCCTCGTCCACCGCCCGCTCCACCGCTCGTAGTGCGCTGTCGGCGGCGAACGTCGCGCCCCGGTCGAAGAACGAGTCCGGGGTGCGATTGACGATCGCCATCACCACCAGATCGTCGGGGCCGAACGTCCGTCCACCGAGCCGAAGCACCCCGGCCACGTCGCCTCCTTCACCGCCGTACGCCCGGCCGACGTCGCTGCCGGGCACCGGTGACGCTAGCCGGTCGCCACCGCCGGTTCCCGGTCCCGTCCGATCCGCCGCGCCGGGTGGGGTCGCTCTGCTCCCTTCGGCGTGCCACGATCAGTGCATGGGTCAGCTTCTGCTCGTGCTGGTCGTGGCGGTCGCCGTCGCGGCGGTGGTGTTCGGAGTGACGGTACTGATCGGTGGCCGGGATCCCGGCCTGGTTCCGGCGGAGGCGGACGGGCGCGCGGTGCCGCTGCCCGGCGACCGCCCGCTGCGCGAGACGGACGTGGGCGAGGTGCGCTTCGATACCGCGTTGCGCGGCTATCGGATGGCCCAGGTCGACCAGGCGTTGCGTCGGGCCGCGTACGACATCGGTTACAAGACCGAGCTGATCGGGGTCCTGGAGGCCGAGGTGGCGGCGCTGCGGCAGGGGCGGACGGCCGACGCCGACGCGCTGCGGCAGGCCCGCGAGCAGTCGGCCGGTCGGGCCACCGCGCCGCCCGAGCCAGCCGCCACCAACGAGCCGGTCATCGAGGTCACCGTGCGCACCGATTCCGCCGCCACCTCCGAGTCGGCCACCGCGTCTGAGTCGGCCACCGCGCCGGAGTCGGGCACCGCGCCGGAGTCGGGCTCGGCGTCCGGGTCGGCCACCGCCAGCGCAGCCGGCGAGCCGGCCGGGACCGCGGCGGCCGTGGATCCCACGCCGGAGAGCGGTACCGAGTTCGGCGCACCGCAGGCGGGCCGGACGGCCGAGACGAAGGACGAGCCGGACGCTGCCGCGGTCCGCTCGGAGTCGAAGTGAGCGATCCGGAGACTCCCGACGATCTTCGCGAGGCGGCGCAGCCCGGTGCCGGCGAGGTGACCGCCACCGTGATCGTCAACGCTCCGGCGGAGCAGGTCTTCGCGGCGTTGCTGGCCTGGGAACGGCAGTCCGACTGGATCCCGTTCACCAAGGTGCGGGTGGTCGAGGGCGACGGTGGCGAGGGCAGCCTCATCGAGGCGGTCACCACGCTCGGCCCGGCGGTGCTGCGGGACGAGATGCGGGTGGTCCGCATCGACGCGCCGTACGAGATCGGCGTGGTGCACTGCGGGACGCTGCTGCGCGGCCCCGGTGTGCTGCGCTGCACCCAGTTGGCGGGCGGGCGCAGCCAGGTGGTCTGGCACGAGTGGTTCCACGTGCCCGGCGGGCGCGCCGGCCGGGTGGCCTGGCCGGTGCTCTGGCCGGGCTCGAAGTTCAGCCTCACCCAGGCGCTGCGACGCTTCGCCCGCCAGGTCGAGCAGGGCCGCCTGCCCTGACCAGCGAGCCGTGACGGATCGCGCAGCGGCTGGTCGTCGGGGGGCCTGACTAGCCTGGGTGCCGTGACTGATCTGGTGATCGGCGCCGACGGGCTGGCCCGCTGCGCCTGGGGAGCGAGCACCCCCGACTACGCGATCTACCACGACACCGAGTGGGGCCGCCCGCTGCACGGTGACGACGAACTCTACGAGCGGATCACGCTGGAGGCGTTCCAGTCCGGGCTGTCCTGGCTGACCATCCTGCGCAAGCGGCCGGCGTTCCGGCGGGCCTTCGACGACTTCCGGATCGCCACCGTGGCCGGTTACGGCGAGGCGGAGGTGGCCCGGCTGCTCGCCGACGCGGGCATCGTCCGCAACCGCGCCAAGATCGAGGCGACCATCGCCAACGCGCGGGCCGCGCTGGAACTGCCCGAGGGGCTCTCCGCGCTGCTCTGGTCCTTCGCGCCGACCGGCCGGGCCCGGCCCACCAGCCCCGCCGAGGTGCCGGCGCTTACCGAGGCTTCCACCGCGATGGCCAAGGCGCTCAAGAAGCGCGGGTTCCGGTTCGTCGGCCCGACCACGGCGTACGCGCTGATGCAGGCGACCGGGATGGTCGACGACCACCTCACGGGCTGCCACGTCGTGCCGTCCGCTGCGGGCGTGATGGGATAGCACCATGACGACCGACACCGCACACCGGGTGAACGGGGCGAGCCACCCGGAGGGCACGGGCACCTGGGCGGTCCTGTTGCCCGCCGGGCGGTACGACGCCGAGCGGCTCGTCCACCACGACACGCTGGAGTTGACCGAGCTGGCGGACGCCGGCCTGCCCCGCCCCGGTGACCAGGTCGCGGTGCTTGCCGACGAGCCGTTGCGGCTGGTGGCGGTGGGTCGGGTCAGCGCGCCGACGGCCCAGCGTCCCGAGGACCCGGACGATCCGCAGTCCGACCGGGTGTCGCAGCCGCTGGTGGTGGCGTACACCCGACGGGCCTTCGACCAGCCGGTGCCGGCCGACGCGCTGGTGCTCGGCGGTCCGGTGACCGCCCTCGACCCGGGCACCTTCCGTGAGCTGGTCGACCGGCTCGGCCCGCCCCCGCAGCGGCGCTCCTGGCTGGTCAGCCTGGACCTGCCGATCGAGGCCGACTCGCCGGCCGAGGCGGTCCGCCTGTTCTGGGCGTACGTGCAGGAGTTGGGCCCGCGCGAGCTGCCCGCCTTCGTCTCGCCGTCCGGCGACGAGCTGGCCATGCAGGCGTTCGTGCTCGGCGCGGAGGCGAACCAGGACCCGGAAGAGGACGACTGACGCCGGCCTGACCCGGAGGGCCCGGTCCGGCGCGGCCAGCGGCTCGCTGCGGGCCAGCCAGCGGCAGCGCCAGCTCCGGTGGCGGGGCCGGGGTGCGGCAGCGCCAGCGAGCGGCTCAGCGGCCCTCGAAGACCGGCTTCTGCTTGGTGACGAAAGCCATGGTGGCCGTCCGGTGGTCCTTGGTGCCGCCGCAGATCGCCTGGGCCTGCGCCTCGGCGGCCAGTGCGTCGGCCAGGGTGCCGGCATCGGCCACGGAGAGCTGCCGCTTGATCGCCGCGTACGCCACAGTCGGTCCGGCGGCCAGTCGGGCGGCGAGTTCCTGGGCGGCCGGCAGCACGCCTTCGTCGTCGTCCACCAGCCGGTTGAGCAGGCCCAGCCGGCTGGCCTCTTCGGCGCGTACCGGTTCGGCAAGCATCAGCAGCTCGACGGCCTTGGCGTGGCCGACCAGCCGGGGCAGCGTCCAGGACGCGCCGGTGTCGGCGGCGAGCCCGACCCTGGCGAAGGCCATCAGGAAGCTGGTCGACGGCCCGCCGATGCGGATGTCGGCCAGGAACGCCAGCGAGGCACCGGCCCCGGCGGCCATCCCACGGACCGCGGCCACCACCGGCTTGGGCAGGTTGGCCAGCCGGGCGGCGATCGGGTTGTAGTGGGCCTGGACGGTGTCCAGCGGGTTGCCGCCGTTCCCCGATTCCAGGGTGCTCACGTGCTCGCGTAGGTCCTGGCCGGCGCAGAACGACCCGCCGGACCCGGCGAGCACCACCGCCCGGCAGCTCCGGTCGGCCTCCAGTTCGGCGAGAACGTCCCGCAATGCCTCCTTCAGTGCCACGTCGAGCGCGTTCATCGCGGTCGGGCGATTCAGCGTGAGGGTGGCGACGGCGTCGGTGCGGTCGACGAGCAGCGGGTCGGTCACGTCTGGCGATCCTTCTGTCGGGCCAACCGGTTACCACCGTCGAGGCACTGCTCGACGTACCGGTCGGCGGCTGGCCGGAGCCGGGCCGCGTGGCGGTCGAAGAAGCCGGCCGCGGCAATGCCGGGCCAGCGTTCGGGCAGCAGCGCCGGGGGCAGCTGCGGGTCCCGGAAGAGGAAGGTACGCCACGCGTGCACCAACCGGAACCGGGCCGCGTACGCGTCCTCGTCGCCGCTGCGGACGGTGATCCCGGCCAGGGCCGCCCGCTGCTCGGCGACGAAGCGCTCGTAGGCCCGGCCGATCTCGGCCAGGTCCCAGGCCCGGCGGACCAGGCCCATCGCGCCGGGGGTGCCGGCGGCGTGCGCGGCGCTGAACCGCTCGAAACGTACCCCGGCCTCGCTGAGCAGCAGGTCGATGTCCTCGGCGGGCCGGGTGGCGACCCAGGTCTGCTCGTCGAGCGTGCCGTAGCCGAGGTAGCGCAGGTTGGCGGCGAGCCGCTGGCGGTCCCGGCGCGCGGTGGGTGCGTCGAGCACCAGCAGATCGAACCGGCCATCCCAGGTGACCCGGCCGGTGCGGTAGATCCGGGAGGCGGCCTCGTCCAGCCGCCGGGCGGCTTTCGGAGTGATCGAATAGCCTGGTCCGGAGGCCAGCTTCAGCGGTTCGAGCCAGCCCTGACGGACCATTCGGGAGACCGCCGTCCGGACGGCCGGTGGTGCGATCCCGAGCGGTGCCAGGAGCTTGACCAGGGCGGCAACCGGTGCGCGGCCACCCCGTGGCCGGAGGTGGTCGCCGTACAGGTCGAAGAGAGCCGACCGTGCCTGCATGACCGCACATTGTGACAGGCCATCTCGGGATAAGCTAGATGCTGTTACATCAATGCTGCTTCGGTTTGGGTCCGGCGGTGTTCATCAGGGAAAATCGTTGGTCGACAACCCCCCGTGCAGGTTGCGGGAGGTCATGGCTAAGTGGCTGTGGGGCAACCCACCGACCCTGGTGTAGGTCTGAGGGGAGACAACATGGCGGCGATGAAGCCGCGGACGGGCGATGGTCCGCTGGAAGTCACCAAGGAGGGCCGGGGCATCGTCATGCGCGTTCCGCTGGAGGGCGGTGGCCGGCTCGTCGTCGAGATGACTCCCGACGAGGCGACGGCGCTCGGTGACGCGCTGAAGGCGGCCGCCGGCTGAATGGCCGGTCCGTCAGCGACGCTCGCCGCCGCGGACGGTTTCGTCTAGCCCTGAGCCACCGGTTACGGCCGGTGGCTCAGGGCCTTCACATCATTTCGCGGGCGTTCCGGTCCGCGACCTTCTTCAGGAGGTACGGCTCCGCGTGCTCGCCATCCGTCTGACCGCCGAGCCGGACCGGCTCGACACCGTGGCCCTGCCCATCCGACCGGGCGGTGCCGACGACGCGCCGGCCGCCCCGGCCCCGACCGGCGTGGCGCTGCCCGCCGGGGTGGCCGACGAGGCCGCTGCGCTGGCCCCGCTGGCGCGGCTGACCGGCCGGGCCGGTGAGGTCCGGACCCAACTTCGACCCGCAGGTGGGCCTGCCCGGCTGCTGCTGGTGGGGATCGGCGCGGGCGACGAGGCCGCCTGGCGCGCGGCCGGGGCGGCGTTGGTTCGGGCCGCCAAGGATGAGACGCATGTCACATTCGGGTTGTCGGCCGGCGTGTCGTCGGAGGCGGTTCGTGGACTCGTCGAGGGGCTGCTGCTGGGTTCGTACCGGTTCCGGCTCGGCGCCGACACCGACGCTCCCACGCTTGTCGGCGTCGACCTGGCGGTCACCGACCCCGAGGCCCACGAGCAGGCGGTGCAGACGGCCCGGACCACCGCCCGGATGACCCGGCTGGCCCGTGACCTCACCAACACCCCGTCCTCGGTCAAGGACCCGCAGTGGTTCGCCGACCAGGTCGCCGAGGCCGCCGCCGACCTGCCCGGGCTACGCCTGCGGGTCCGCGAGCCGGAGCAACTGGCCGCCGAGGGATTCGGCGGGATCCTCACGGTCGGCGGCGGCTCGGCCAGCGGCCCACGCCTGGTGGAGCTGGACTGGCAACCAGCCGACGCCCGGACCCACGTGGTGCTGGTCGGCAAGGGCATCACCTTCGACACCGGTGGCATCTCGATCAAGCCGGTACCGGCGATGAAGCTGATGCGCAAGGACATGGCCGGGGCGGCTGCGGTCGTCGCGGCCACCCTCGGCGCGGCGGCGCTGCGGCTGCCGGTCCGGGTCACCACCCTCGCCCCGCTGGCCGAGAACATGGTCAGCGGCGGTGCCTTCCGCCCCGGCGACATCGTCCGGCACTACGGCGGTCTGACCAGCGAGACGACAAACTCCGACGCCGAGGGGCGGCTGGTCCTCGCCGACGCACTGGCGTACGCCGTGCAGGAGCTGAAGCCGGACCTGCTGATCGACCTGGCCACCCTCACCGGGGCGAACGCGGTCGCGCTCGGCACCCGCACCGGCGCCCTCTACAGCGACAACGACCAGCTCGCCAGGGACCTGTTGGCCGCCATCGACGCGGCCGGCGAGTCGGCCTGGCGGATGCCGCTGCCCGCCGACTACGTCGAGCACCTCGGCAGCGACCTGGCCGACCTGTACAGCGCGCCCACCCAGGGGGCCGGATCCGTGCTCGCCGCGCTCTACCTGCGGGAGTTCACCGGCGAACTGCGGGACCGGTGGCTGCACGTGGACATGTCCGCCCCCTCCTGGTCGGATCGGGACGACGCGGAGCTGACCCGGGGCGCGACCGGCTGGGGCGTCCGCGGGCTGCTGCGCTGGCTGGGCACCCTCGCCTGAGCGGGGTGGCTCAGCACCTGACGGCGGCGAGCAACCCGCTGCCCACCGGCAGCACCGCCGGGACCCAGTGCTCCGACTCGCGGATGGCCTTCACCGTCTCGCGTACCGTCACCGTCTCCGCGTCGCGCGCCGCCGGATCGCCGATCCGGCCCCCGGCCAGCGCGCCGTTGAGCACCAGCACACCGCCCGGCCGCAGCAACCGCAGGGCGGCGTCCACGCAGGCGGTGAAGCCGGTCGCCTCGGCGTCGACGAAGACCAGGTCGTACGCGCCGTCGGCGAGCCGGGGAAGGACGTCGAGCGCCCGGCCGGTGATGATCCGGGTACGGCCGGCGGCGAAGCCGGCCTCGGCGAAGATGCGTCGGGCGATCCGCTGGTGCTCCACCTCGACGTCGATGGTGGTGAGCACCCCGTCGGTCCGCATACCGCGCAGCAGCCACACGCCGCTGACGCCGGTGCCGGTGCCGATCTCCACCACCGCGCGGGCGTTGCCGGCGGCGGCGAGCAGGCGCAACGCGGCACCCGCACCGGGGGTGACCGCGTCGAGGCCGACCTCGCGGGCGAGACTACGCGCGGTGCGCAGGACTAGATCCTCGGTTACGTACGACTCGGCGAAACTCAGAGCCGGGTTCGTCGAACTGCCGGAACCGGCGACCGTGGCGATGGGGCACCTCCGGGCGGCGAGCATGATGGGTGGGGCGGGTGGGCATTGTGACTCTAGAGGCGGTCCGCCAGGGACGCAGCCGGGCGTCCACCCACGGTGACAACCGCTGACCCCTGGGGCGTATCCGTGCAATCCTGGAAGCGGTGTCCCGTCGACCGCTCACGGGCGACGCCCGATCGCGGAGCGTGGATACCGGGGACGGAGTGGGAGGCACCGAGTGACCGACGGCTGGGACTGGCGCCAGCCCGGCGGGAGCGGCGTACCGGCGGGACAGCCGGGGCCCGGACACCCGTCGGTGGGCTCGCCGGCGACACCGCTGCCGAGCGGCCAGCCGGCCGCGTCAGCGCAGCATGGCGGCCACCCGGCGGCATCGCCATGGTGGTCCGACGCGCTCGCCGATCCGTGGCGAGATCCGCACGCCCGGGCGGCGGTGGTGCTACCGGCGGCACCTGCTCCGGGCACCGAGCCGGAACCGGTCACCGACCCGGACGCCCCCGGGCGGCCGAGGCTTCGTCATCTGCTGCTCATTCCGCTGGTGAGCGCCCTGCTCGCCGGCATGCTCGGTGGTGCCCTCGGGTACGCCTTCGCGGTCCGTGGCGGGGCCGGTGCGCCGGTGCTCGGTGCCCCTGCGGGCTCGGCACCCACGCTCGCGCAGCGGGCACCGGAGTCGCTGGCCGGGGTCGCCGAACGGGTCCTGCCCAGCGTGGTGACCGTACGGGTGGCCGGGGTGGCCGGCACCAGTGAGGGCTCCGGCTTCATCGCCAGCGTGGACGGACACGTGATCACCAACGACCACGTGGTCGCGGGCGGCACCGGCCAGGCGTCAGTGATCTTCAACGACGGCAGTACCGCCTCGGCGACCGTGGTGGGGCAGGACCCGGAGTCCGACATCGCAGTGATCAAGGTCTCCCGGAACGGACTGCGTCCGGTCGAGTTCGGCGACTCCGACGCGCTCGCGGTCGGCGACCCGGTGCTGGCCATCGGTTCGCCGCTGTCGCTGGCCAACACGGTCACCGCCGGCATCGTGAGCGCCCTGGACCGGACGATGCAGGCCGGCGAGCCCGGTGGGCCGACGCGCTACTACGCGGCCATCCAGACCGACGCCGCGGTAAACCACGGCAACTCGGGTGGCCCGCTGGTCGACGCGGCCGGGCGGGTGATCGGGGTGAACTCCACGATCAAGTCCCTGGTGTCGGACGGCCAGGAGGCGGGCAACATCGGTCTCGCCTTCGCCATCCCGATCAACCAGGCCAAACGGATCACCCAGGACATCATCGGCACCGGCAAGGCCCGCCGTACGGTGATCGGGGCGCAGGTCGGCGGCCCCGGTTCGGGCAACGGCGGTGCCGGCGTACGCCTCGCGGCGGTCGAGCCGTCCGGGCCGGCGGCCGGTGCCGGCCTCCAGGCCGGCGACGTGATCCTGAAGCTCAATGGTCGTCCGATGAGCGAGCCGACCGACCTGATCGCCCTGGTCCGCAAGTACGCACCCGGCTCGGTGGTGACCGTGGAGTACCGCCGGGGCTCCACCCGGCAGAACGCTTCGGTGACCCTCGCTGCGGACGTGAAGTGACCGCTCGCCCTCTTCTGGCCCGGCTGCCGACGTGCGTAGTCTGGCTGCGGTAGCCGGGGAGGAGGCCCAGCGTGTTCGAGAACCTGAACGTGTGGGAGGTCGGTGCGCTGCTGCTGCTGGCGCTGCTGATCTTCGGCGACCGGCTGCCGGCGGTGATCGCCGACGGGCTGCGCATGGTGCGCAACCTGCGCAACATGGCCCGCAACGCGACCACCGACCTGAGCAAGGAACTCGGCACCGACATCCAGCTTGAGGACCTGCACCCCAAGGCGTTCATCCGCAAGCACCTGCTCACCGAGGAGGACGAGCAGGCGATTCGGAAGCCGTTGCAGGGCATCTACGACGATCTCCGCGCGGACGTCACGACCGTGCACAACGACCTCAAGGAGGTGGCCACCGCGGCGGATCCCCGTACGCCCGCCAGCTCCGTACCGTCGTCGTCCGGGTCCGCGCCGGCTGGCGGCGCGACCCCGGCACCGGCCCCCCGCGCGGCCAGCTACGACGAGGTCACCTGACCAGGCGAGCGGTCAGCGGCCGGCCGGCTTGAGGCCCAGCGGCTTGCCGAGCAGCGACTCACGCCGCAGCGCGAGCCGGTCGGCGACCTGGTTCAGCGCCTTCGCCGCCGGCGAATCCGGCTCGGCGAGCACGATCGGGTTGCCCTCGTCGCCCGCCTCCCGGACCCGGGTGTCCAGCGGCACCTGACCGAGCAGCGGCACCTGCGCCCCGATGGTCTGGGTGAGCGAGTCGGCGACGGTCTGGCCGCCGCCGGCCCCGAAGATCTCCATCCGGGAACCGTCCGGCAGCTCCAGCCAGGACATGTTCTCGATCACACCGACCACCCGCTGGTGGGTTTGCAGGGCGATCGCGCCGGCCCGCTCGGCCACCTCGGCGGCGGCGGCCTGCGGCGTGGTGACCACCAGGATCTCGGCGTTGGGCAGCAGCTGGGCCAGCGAGATGGCCACGTCACCGGTGCCCGGCGGCAGGTCGAGCAGGAGCACGTCGAGGTCGCCCCAGTAGACGTCGGCCAGGAACTGCTGGAGAGCGCGGTGCAGCATCGGGCCGCGCCAGACCACGGCGGCGTTGCCGGCGGTGAACATGCCGATCGAGATGACCTTCACGCCGTGCGACTGCGGCGGCATGATCATGTCTTCGACGCGGGTGGGGCGGCCGTCCGCGCCGAGCATCCGGGGCACCGAATGCCCGTAGATGTCCGCATCCACCACACCGACGGATAGGCCCCGGGCGGCCAGGGCGGCGGCCAGGTTCACCGTCACGCTGGACTTGCCCACACCACCCTTACCGCTGGCCACCGCGTACACCCGGGTACGCGAGCCGGGCTGGGCGAAGGGGATGACCGGCTCCTCGGTCGCGCCACCGCCGCGCAGCTTGGTCTGGAGCGCCTGGCGCTGCTCGGGGCTCATCACGCCGAACTCGATCTCGACGCCGGTGACCCCGCTCACCGCGCCCACCGCAGCGGTGATGTCCGCGCGCAGCTTGTCCTTCAACGGGCAACCGGCCACCGTGAGCAGCAGCTCGACCCGGACCACACCGTCCTCGCCGATCTCGGCGGAGCGGACCATGCCGAGTTCGGTGATCGGCCGGCGGATCTCCGGGTCGTTGACGGTGGCCAGGGCGGCCTGAACGGCGTCGTTGACGGTGCTGACGGGAGCTGACATGCCCGCAATGCTACGTCGGTCGGGATCGGCTCCCGGTGCCAGCGGCACCCGGTGTGAGCGAGACGATCAGCTCTCCGGTGGGCGGCTCGCCCCGGCCCCGCGAGTGCCGTCCCCGCGATGATCGTCGTCGAGTTCGTCGCGGGGCTCGTCGAGCCCGTCGCCGGTACGCGCGTCGGCCTCCGCCCGCAGCCGGCGCTCCAGTCGCTGCCGGCGCTGCGCCGCCTCGTCCAACTCCTCGGCCAGCCGGGACAGCTCCGAGCGGACGAAGTCGCGGGTGGCCACCTCACCCAGCGCGATCCGCAGCGCGGCGATCTCCCGGGCCAGGTACTCGGTGTCGGCCTTCTGCATGGTGGCCCGGCGTCGATCCTCCTCCAGCGCCACCCGGTCGCGGTCCGACTGGCGGTTCTGCGCCAACAGGATCAGCGGTGCCGCGTACGACGCCTGGATGGAGAGGATCAGCGTGAGGAAGGTGAAGGTGTACGGGTCGAACCGGATGCCCTCCGGTGCGAGGGTGTTCCAGACGAACCAGAGCACCAGGACCAGGGTCATGTACACGATGAAGAGCGCCGTGCCCATGCCGCGCGCGATGCCCTCGGCCCAGCGGCCGAAGGTCTCCTGATCGACCCGGGGCAGCCGCACCCCGCGTGGCTCCCGGGGCAGGTCCAGCCGCTCGGCTCGTCGCTGATCAGCCATGACGGCGCTCCATGGGGTTGTCGGCGACGGTCGGGCTCGTGGTCGCCTCCGTGGCAGGGCCGGTCACGGCGTCACGATCCCGCCAGTCCCGGGGCAGCGAATGATCCAGCACGTCATCGACGGTGACGGCACCCACCAACCGGTTGTTCCGGTCGATCACCGGCATGGCCACCAGGTCGTAGGTGGCCATCCGGCGGGTGATCTCCGGCAGCGGGGTGGCCGGCCGCAGCGGGTCGATGTCGTTGACCACCACGCCGCCGAGCAGGTCGGCGGGAGGCTCCCGAAGCAGCCGCTGGAAGTGCACCATGCCCAGGTAGCGGCCGGTCGGGGTGGTCATCGGCGTACGGGCCACGAACACCTGGGCGGCCACCGCCGGGGAGAGCTGCGGCTCCCGGATCCGCGCCAGCGCCTCGGCGACCGTGGCGTCCGGCGGCAGGATCACCGGTTCGGAGGTCATCACGCTGCCGGCCGTGCCCGGGGTGTACTTCAGCAGCTGCCGCACCGGGTTGGCCTCGTCCGGCTCCATCAGGTCGAGCAGCACGTCCTGCTCCGGCGGGGGCAACTCGCCGAGCAGGTCGGCGGCGTCGTCCGGATCCATCTCCTCCAGGACGTCGGCGGCCCGCTCGCGACCCAGCGCGGCGAGGATCTCGACCTGGTCGTGCTCGGGCAACTCGCTCAGCACGTCGGCGAGCCGCTGGTCGTTCAGGGCCGCGGCGACCTCGATCCGTCGGGCGGCGGGTAGGTCCTGCAACGCGTTCGCCAGGTCGGCCGGGCGCAGATCCTCAAGTACGGCCAACAGGTTCGCGGTGCCGCGGGCGTCGGCGACGCCACTGAGTCCGCCTACCTTGTCCCACTCGACCTGGTGCAGGTTGCCCCGGCGGGTGAGCCGGCCGGTGTGCTCGCGTACGGCCACCCGGGTGAGCGACCACTCGCCGCCCCGGCTGCACTCCATCGCCACGTCCACCACCGTCGCCGCCCGATGCTCCGGCTCGATCTGCACCCGGCGGTCCAGCAGTTCCTGGAGCACCAGCAGCTCGTTCGGGCGCTTCTCGAAGCGGCGCAGGTTCAGGGTGCCGCTGCCCAGCACGATCGCGTCGGCGTCGATGGAGGTGATCCGGTTGATGGAGAGGAAGATCTGCCGGCGCATCGGCATCTCGGCGACCAGACCCACCACCTCGGGTGGCCGTTGGGCCGGACGCAGGCGGGCCACCGCGTCGCGGACCCGGCCCACCTGGTCGCCGTTGGGATCGAAGACGGCCACTCCGGCAAGTCGGGCGATGTACACCCGGGTCGGCGTGCTCACGCGCACCAGCCTAAGGGCCTAGGGTTTATCAACATGTCGACCTTGGCTTACGAGATCGTGGACGTCTTCACCGACCGTCCGTACGCCGGGAACCCGCTCGCGGTGGTCTTCGGCGCCGAAGGGCTGGCCACCGAGCAGATGCAGCAGCTGGCCCGGGAGTTCAACCTGTCGGAGACGGTCTTCGTGCTGCCCGCCACACAGGTCGGCGCAACCTACCGGGCCCGGATCTTCACGCCGACCGAGGAGTTGCCGTTCGCCGGTCACCCCAGCGTCGGCGCGGCGGTCACCGCCAGCCGGCGCGGACTGTTCCCGGTGGGACAGGTCACTCAGGAGTGCCAGGCCGGCGTGCTGCCGATCGAGGTGGCCGAGACGGGTGCGACCCTGACCGGCGGCAGCCCCACCCTCGGCCCCGAACTGGATCCGGAGCCGCTGCTGGAGGTGGCCGGACTGGCCGCCGAGGACCACCTCGGGCCGCCGCCCCGGGTGGCCGGCTGCGGACTGGAGTTCCCGTTCCTGCCGGTACGCCCCGACGCCCTGGCCCGCGCCCAGGTCAACCCGGTGGCGGCACGACGGTACGGGATCGAGCATGTGAGCGTCTTCTCCTGGAACGCCGACGCGCAAACCGCGCACGCCCGCGTCTTCGTGCCCGGACTCGGCGTACCCGAGGATCCGGCGACCGGATCGGCCGCGCTCGGCCTCGGGGTGTGGCTGGTCGCCAGCGGCCTGCTGCCGGCTGAGGGACGATCGTCGTACGCCGTCGCGCAGGGTGTCGAGATGGGGCGGCCGTCCTCGCTGGCCTGCACCGTCACCGCGGAGGGCGGCGCGGTGGTGGGCGCCACCGTCGCCGGCCAGGTGATGGCGGTGGCGCGGGGAGAGATCCTGGTACCGCCGTTCGTCGGCTGACCCGGCCGACGCCGTACGAGAGGATGCCGTGGTGACCGACGAGCCCGACCGCACCCCGCTTGTCGACGAGGCGATGAAGAAGGCTTCCGTGGCCTGGGTCGCGGTGGCCGGTGGCCCGTCGTTCGCGCTGTGGTGCGTGCCACTGGAGAACGCGCTGTTCGTGGTCACCGGTCCGGGCGAGCAGGCCGCGCCGGGGTTGGCCGACGCCGACGAGGCGCAGGTGACGCTCCGTGGTGACCACGGCGGCCGGATCGTGACCTGGCCGGCCCGGGTCAGCCGGGTGGTGCCGGGGACCGAGGAGTGGGAGACGTTGGCCCCACTTGTGGGTGCCAAGCGACTGAACGCGCCCGGCCCCACCGCGGATCTGCTGGCCCGCTGGGCGGCCGACGGGTGCGCCCTGCTCCGGCTGGCTCCCGCCGGGGCGCCGCTACACGGCGCGGAGTTGCCGGACGGCTCGCTCGCGGAGCCACCCCGGCCGGCGCCGGTGGTCCGCCCGACCCGCCGGCCGTTCCGGCTGCACCGGGTCCGGCGGCGCTGAACACACCGGTAGGCCGCCCGCAGCGGTCTGGTGTAACCGTGCCCTGACGCCACGTACCCGCCGCCCGCGTGTGAGGATTTCACCTCGTGCCGCCGCTACCGGACCGCCCGCCGCTGAACCTGCTCACCACCGGAGCCCTGGCGCTCGCTGTCGTCGCGGTCTCCTCCTCCGCGCCGCTTATCGCGTTCGCCGCCGCCCCGGCCCTGGCCGTGGCGTTCTGGCGCAACGTGCTCGCGGTGGCCGCGCTGAGTCCGTTCGCGGTGGCCCGTCGACGGGCCGAGTTCCGGCGGCTGCTCACCGGCTCCGGTCGGCGCGAGGGCATGTTCTGCGTACTGTCCGGGGTGGCGCTGGCGGCCCACTTCGCCACCTGGATGCCGAGCGCGAAGATGACCTCGGTCGCGGCGGCGACGGCCCTGGTCGCCACCCAACCGGTCTGGCAGGGGCTGATCGCCCGAGCGCAGGGCCGGCACCTGCCGCTGGGCATGTGGGCCGGGATCGGCGTCTCCGTCGCCGGTGCGGTGTTGGCCACCGGCGCCGACTTCACGGTCTCCGGCACGGCCTTCGCCGGTGATTTGCTGGCCCTGGTCGGTGGCATGTTCGCGGCCGTCTACGTCGCGCTTGGCGAGCAGGCCCGGGTCACGGTGAGCACCGCTACCTACACCACCATCTGCTACGGCGTGTGCGCCCTGGCCCTGCTGGTGGTCTGCCTGGTCGGCCGGGTGCCGCTGGGCGGCTTCGACACCGGGACGTGGCTGGCCGTGCTGGCCTTGGTCGTCGGGGCCCAACTGCTCGGCCACTCGATGTTCAGCTACGCGCTGCGGCGGGTCTCGGCCACCACGGTCAGCGTACTGATCCTGCTGGAGGTTCCCGGCGCGGCGCTGATCGGCTGGGCCTGGCTGGGCCAACTGCCCGCCCCGGCGACCCTGCCCGG
The DNA here is from genome assembly GCF_038246755.1 of Micromonospora sp. FIMYZ51. NCBI lineage: Bacteria > Bacillati > Actinomycetota > Actinomycetes > Micromonosporales > Micromonosporaceae > Micromonospora > Micromonospora sp. FIMYZ51. The sequence continues at coordinate 760,562 of NZ_CP134706.1, forward strand.
CCTGGCGCTGCTGCTGGCCGGCGTCGCTCTGGTGGTGCTCTCCAGCGCCCGGACCGCCCGGCGCGCGGCGCCGGTCACCACCGCCGTCCCCGCCGACGCGGCACCGGTACGCGACTGAGCGCCGGCCGCCTCAGATTTCCTGCACCTCCAGCACCCGGGTGTTCGGCGCGGCCTCGCCCAGCGCGGTCCGCAGCGCGGCGCGTTCCGGGTCGGCCAGGAACGCCGTGTAGCCGGCCCGGGTGTCGAACCGGATGACGTGCACCTCGTTGTGCCCGTCGCCGGTGCGCAGTCGCCGCTCGACCCGGCCGCCGTGCCGGGGGAGCAGGGCGAGCACGGTGTCCTCGTACCGCTGGCCGGCCTCGACTGCGGCGGCCGGATACTCCACCAGGGCGACCAGGCGCACCGCGGCAGCCGAGTCGGTGACCAGCGACTTCCAGAATTGATGATCCACATGACCGCCCGGGATGCCCTCCCGGCGGCCGGTGTCGAGATAGCCGTGGTGGCGGTAGAAGTCCGGGGCCTGGAACGAGAACGAGGCGACCGAGATCTCCGTGCAACCTCTCCGCCGGGCCTCCTCCTCGGCCGCCGCCAGCAGCCGACCGCCCCAGCCCTCGCCGCGCCGGTCGGCGCGGACCCAGACCATGTTGATCCCAGCGCAGCCGCCCCAGGTCCACCCGGTCAACCCGGCCACCAGCGCACCGTCGGACCCGGTGACCCGTACCGAAAGATCGGCCTCGTCGTCGGCGCCGGTCGCCTGCTTGTTGAAGGCGGTCAGCTCGGCGTCCAGCCGGGCGGCCAGGTCCTCGTCCTTGCCGATTACCCGCAGGCTCTCGTTCCCCATGATCGTCACACGCCGGAGTATCCCAACGCCCTGGATCCCACGCGACCCCGTGACCTTCTTGCCGCCCTCCTCGCCGCCCCTCCGACCCGCCACCTGCGCCCTTTGCTCTGCTTCACTCCGCGTACCGGTTACCGGTCGAAACCGTTGCGTCGGTGGAAGCAGAGCAAAGGCACCGGGGGTGGCTGGGTAGGTTCGTTCGCCGTGGTCATGAGGGGCTAGCGTGACGGCACACGTGTCCTCGCAGTCGTTTGCGACGGGCCGGCCGCACCCGGAAGGAGCAGCGCCGATGGCCGTTGTTGGACGTCCCCGCCGATCCTGCCTCGCCGTGCCCGGGTCCAGTCTGAAGATGCTCGGCAAGGCGCAGGGCCTCCCCGCCGACCAGGTCTTCCTGGATCTGGAGGACGCGGTCGCGCCGCTGGCCAAGCCGGCGGCCCGGAAGAACGTGGTGGCCGCGTTGAACGAGGGCGACTGGGCGGGGAAGACCCGGGTGGTCCGGGTCAACGATCTGACCACGCCGTGGACCTACCGGGACGTGATCGACGTCGTGGAGGGGGCGGGCGCCAATCTGGACTGCGTGCTGCTGCCCAAGGTGCAGGACGCGGCCCAGGTGCAGTGGTTGGACCTGACCCTGACCCAACTGGAGAAGACGCTCGGCCTGGCGGTGGGCGGGATCGGCATCGAGGTGCAGATCGAAAACGCCGCCGGCCTGGTCAACGTCGACGCCATCGCCGCCGCCTCACCGCGGATCGAGACGATCGTCTTCGGCCCGGCGGACTTCATGGCTTCGATCAACATGAGGTCGCTGGCGGTCGGTGGGCTGAACCCGGACTACCCCGGCGACCCGTACCACTACATCCTCATGCGGATCCTGATGGCCGCCCGGATGCACGACAAGCAGGCCATCGACGGCCCGTTCCTACAGATCCGGGACGTGGCTGCGTTCCGTGCGGTGGCGAAGCGGTCGGCGGCGCTGGGCTTCGACGGCAAGTGGGTGCTGCACCCCGGGCAGATCGATGCCGCGAACGAGGTCTACTCGCCGACCCAGGCCGACTACGACCACGCCGAGTTGATTCTCGACGCGTACGAGCACTGCACCTCGGAGGCGGGCGGCAAGCGCGGCGCGGTGATGCTCGGCGACGAGATGATCGACGAGGCGTCCCGCAAGATGGCACTGGTGATCGCGGCCAAGGGGCGGGCCGCCGGGATGACGCGTACCTCGACCTTCACGCCGCCGGAGTGACCAAACCGGACCGCCCGCCGCCCCGACCGGAACCGGGGCGGGCGGGCAGGTCGCTGATCTCAACTGCTGGATGAGCTGGCGATGGCGATCCCGATTGCGACAACGTAGCCGATGATCACCAGCGCGAGCAGGCCGGTGAGGATCCAGCCGACGATGATGGCCGCCTTCGCCATGCCTTCGCCGCTCTCGCCGGTCTCCCGGATCTGGCGCATGGCCACGTGCCCCATGATCGCGCCGATCGGCGCGGTGATGCAGGAGCCGATCCCGATCAGGGAGAGCACCAGGGCGACGATGGCCATCGAGTTCGTTTGCCGCTGCGGGTAGCCGTAGCCGGGCTGCGGCGGCGGGTAGCCGGGCTGCGGCGGCGGGTAGCCGACGGGCCCGTACGCCGTGCTGCCCGGGTCCACCTTCGCGCCGGCGTACGGATCGGTGCTCGGGTAGGGGGTGACCGGCTGGTACGGGTCGTACCCGGCGGGCTGCTGCGGTATGGGTTGCTGCGGGCTCACCGGCAGGGTCGGATCGGCCGGCGGGCTGGAGGGCTGGCCGGTCGACGCGGGGTCGGGCCAGCCGCCGGACGGCGGGGGCTGTGTCATCGGGCTCACTTCCGTCGCGATGCTCGGGCGCAGTCAGGGTAGCCACCTTCCGGCAACCCTTCGACGCGCCCGGCAGCGGGTGCCGCGTTGCTCGGCGCCCCGGCAGGAGGCAGGATCTCGGCATGGCGATTGACGCGCGTGCGGCAGACCGGTCCGGCGGCAGGACGAGACGGGATGTCAGCCGGCCCGGCGTGGCTCGACGCTCCCGCCCCGCCGCAGGGTCGGGGCCCGAGGACCAGGGCGCACCGGCCCCGCTGCCCGATCCGGTGACCATGCGGCTGGACGGCAAGGTCGCCCTGGTGACGGGCGCGGGCAGCCCGGACGGCATCGGGTACGCCACCGCGCGGCGACTGTCCGACCTGGGCGCCCGAGTGGCAATCGTCTCCACCACCCGGCGCATTCACGACCGGGCGGGCGAACTCGGCGTGACCGGATTCGTCGCCGACCTGACCGACGAGTCGGAGGTCGGCGCGCTGGCGGACGCGGTCGCCGAACAGCTCGGTGACGTGGAGGTACTGGTCAACAATGCCGGCCTGGCCAGTCGGGCCAGCCCGGAGGTGCTTCGGCCGGTCGCCCAGCTCAGCTACGACGAGTGGCGTGGCGAGATCGATCGGAACCTGACCACGGCGTTCCTGTGCAGCCGGGCGTTCATCGGCGGGATGGCCGAGCGCGGCTGGGGCCGGATCGTGAACCTTTCGGCGACCGCCGGTCCGGTAAACGCGCTGCCCACCGAGGCGGCGTACGCGGCGGCCAAGGCGGGCGTGGTGGGGCTGACCCGGGCGCTGGCGATGGAGATGATCGCCGACGGGGTGACGGTGAACGCGGTGGCGCCCGGCACCATCTACACCGCCGCCTCGACAATGGCCGAGATCAAGCAGGGCCTGGGTACCCCGGTCGGTCGTCCCGGCACCCCGGACGAGGTGGCTGCGGCGATCACCTTCCTCTGCTCGCCGGCAGCGTCCTACATCACCGGCCAGATGCTTGTGGTCGACGGTGGCAACAGCGTGCGGGAGGCCCAGTTCCGCTGACCAGTGCCCGGCTGCTGCCCGGCGTCTCGCTGCTGCCCGGCGTCCGGCCAGTGCCCGGCGTTTCGGTTGGTCAGGTGCGGGTGCCGTCCGCGCCGGCCCAGATCACCAGGGCGAGCCAACCGCAGCAGAACAGCAGGTAGAGCCCGGTGAAGATGTAGCTGAGCACCAGGCCCCAGGTGGCCAGCTGATCGCCTTGCTCACCGCTGGTGCGGAGCTGGCGCTTGGCCAGGTGGCCGAGGGCGATGCCGGCCGGGGCGAAGACGAACGCGAAGACCAGCGACAGGATGGCGAGCACATTGGTGCCGCCACTGCCACCACCACCGCCCGGCGGTGACGGTGGGCCGTACTGACCGTAGGGCACCTGGGGGGCGTACGGCGGTTGCTGCCCCCACTGCTGGCCGTGTGGCGGCTGCCCCGGGTGCTCGTACGACGGCTGCCCGTAGGCCGGCTGGTCGTGATGCGGCGGCTGATCACCAGGCGGCTGCCCGTACGGCTGCCCACCTGGCGGCGGCTCGAAGGGCGACGGTGGCTGCTCCGGTTCTGGCGGCTGGCTCACACTGCCGGACGCTACCCGCAGGTCAGCCCAGGCGGGTGAGATTCGCGGCGGCCCGCTCGACGATCAGGCAGCGGTTCTCGACATAGTCGAGGCCGGCCTCCTCGGCGATCTGACGGGCCCGGGGCGAGACGATCCCCAACTGCAACCAGACCGCAGGCGCGCCGATCGCCACGGCCTGGCGGACGACGTCGACCGCATCCTCGGCGGGGCGGAACACGTCGACCAGGTCGACCGGGTGCGGGATGTCGGCAAGCGACCGGTACACCGGCTCACCGAACAGTTCGTCGGCGGTCGGGTTGACCGGGATGATCCGCCATCCGTACCGCTGCATCTCGGCCGGTACGCGGTGCGCGGCCTTGCTCGGGTCGCGCGAGGCGCCGACCACGGCGATCACGGCGGATTCGGCGAGGATCTGCTCAGCGGAACGCACCCGCCGACTGTAGCCCCGCCGAGCCGCTCCCGCCCGCCATCCGCGTGCCGCCGCATGCCGTATCCGCGTCCCGCCGCCATCCGCGTGTCGCGTGCCATCCGCGTGTCGCTGGCTGCCGGGCGCCGCTGGCTGCCGGGTGCGATCCGCCCCGGTGACGGTAGAGCCGGCTGGCGGTCAGAGCAGACTGAGTTGGACCGGCTCTGGTGCGTCCGGTGGCGACGCCTGGCGGTGGTCGCTCTGGTCGGGCCGGTGCAGGCCATGACGGCGCGCGGCGATGCGTACCCGCGCGGACAGCTCCCGCTGATACGGCTGTGGGGTGTAGGCACCCGCCCGGTACAGCTCCCGGTAGCGGGGAACCAGGTGCGGGTGTTCCCGGCCGAGCCAGCGCGCGTACCACTCGCGGGCGCCGGGGCGTAGGTGCAGCGGCAGCGGCGTCACGCTGGCGGCCCCGGCGGCGGCGATCGCCGCCACCGTGTGGTCGATGGACTCCTCGGAGTCGCTGAGGCCGGGCAGGATCGGTGCCATCAGCACCCCCACCTCGAAACCGGCGTCGGCGAACTGGCGTACGGCGTCGAGCCGCCGCTGCGGGCTCGGAGTGCCCGGCTCGACCGACCGCCACAGCCCGCCGTCGACGAAGCCCACCGAGAACGACACGCCGACCCGGGTGACCCGGGCCGCCTGCCGCAGCAACGGCAGGTCCCGCAGGATCAGGGTGCCCTTGGTCAGGATCGAGAACGGGTTCGCGAAGTCACGCAGCGCCTCGATGATCGGCGGCATGAGCCGGTAACGCCCCTCGGCCCGCTGGTAGCAGTCGACGTTGGTGCCCATCGCCACGTGCGCGCCCCGCCAGCGCGGCGCGGCCAACTCCCGGCGCAGCAACTCGCCCGCGTTGACCTTGACGACCACCTGCCGGTCGAAGTCCGCCCCCGCGTCGAAATCGAGATAAGTATGGGTGTTTCGAGCAAAACAGTATAAACAGGCATGGCTGCAACCCCGGTACGGGTTGATCGTCCACTCGAAGGGGACGCGAGACGTGCCGGGGACCTTGTTCAGGATCGATTTGGCCCGCACCTCGTAGAAGGTCATGCCGGCGAAGGCCGGGGTGTCGAAGGTGCGGACGGTCGCACCGGGCAGCGCCAGCGGCAGGGGTGGAGTCGCTGGCGCTGCCCGCCCGGGATCTTCCCCGACCGGGGGAGCGGTCAGGTTCTCCCAGCGCATGGCCATCATTCGAACACACGTACGAGTTGGTCGCAAGTGATCCGGCGGACATCAACGGCCGATCGGGTCCGCCACGATAGAAGATGGAGGCATGGAGAGGCCCACCTTCGTCTACGACGGGGACTGCGCGTTCTGCACGAGCTGTGCCGAGTTCATCGAGCGCCGCATCCCGACCGGCGCCCGCGTGGTGCCCTGGCAGTTCGCCGATCTCGACCGCCTCGGTCTGACCGAGGCGGAGTGTGAAGAGGCGGTGCAGTGGGTGGGGCTCGACGGCAGCCGCGCCGCCGGCCCGGACGCCATCGCCGCCCTGCTGGGTAGCAGCGGCCGAGTGTGGCGGATCGCCGGGGCAGGGCTCCGCTTCGCGCCGGTACGCGCCGCCGCCTGGCCCGCGTACCGCTGGGTGGCCCGCAACCGGCACCGGATGCCCGGCGGTACGGCCGCCTGCTCCCTGCCGCAGGCGACCCGCGAGCGGCTCTACGGCCCGCCGAGCAGCTGAGCGTCCCGCCGGCAGGCTGCGCTGCGCGCCGGATGGCGGTGCGTTCCGCCGGTCGGCGGTGCTGAGGTGGCCGGCGGTGCGTCAGCCGGCCGGCGATGCCGAGTCGGCGGTGACCGGTGGTGCGGGTATGGCCGGGTCTCGGCCACCCTGACCGGGCCGGCGGGCCAGCAGCCAGCGCAGTGCGACCACCGGACGGACTTTCTCCAGCGGCAGGAAGCTGGTCATGGCGACCAGGTGCGGGGCGAACGAGATGGTGATGGTCGCGATGGTGACCAGGTGGAACGAGTAGAAGAAACCGACCGTGGCGAGCCGCCAGCGCTCGGGCAGTACGAAGATCAACGGGCTGAGTAGTTCGAAGGCGAGGATGCCGAACTGGGCGACGAGCAACAGGTGGGGGACCTGGGCGATCAGATCGGCCAGCTCGGTGCCGCGCCGGATGATCGCCTTGGCCAGCACCGAACCGGTTGCCCAGTCCAGGCCGCCGAAGCGGAACTTCGCCCAGGCGGCGAGGAAGTAGGTGCAGATCACCGCGAGCTGGGTGACCCGTAACGCCCAGCCGCCCGCCTCGGTCCTGGTCGGATCCCCGTGCCGGGCTCGGCCCACGGTCGGCAGCACGGCCAGCGCGACGAGCAGGGCGAACCGGTCGTGGTCCACCTTCCCGTAGCTCATCGCGATGATCATCCACTGGAGGTAGAGCGCGAAGACGGCCCAGCCGAGCAACCGGGGCGCACGGCCGGTGGCGGCGAGCAGGGCGAGCAGCAGCAACGCCCAGAAGATCGCGCTGACCAGCGCCGCGGTGGGGGTCGGCAGCGGCAGGACGCGCCCGACGAAGAGCGGCTGGTACAGGTCGGCCGAGACGTCGACCCGGGCGCGTACCCAGGGAGTGAAGATCAGCAGGTCACCGGCGACGAAGAGGTAGACCAGGGTGCGGAAGGCGGCGACGCGGGCGCGCGGCACCGGCTCGGTCAACCAGCGGCTCACGACGTGACCTGCCAGCTGACCACGGTCTCGTCGTACCACCGGCCGGTGGGCCGGCGGTCGGTGATGTCGTGCCAACGGATCACGATGCGGACCTCGGTCAGCTCCGGGGCGTCTGGATGCCGCCGGGCGTACGCCTCGGCCACCTGCCGCAGCAGGCTGGGATCGGCGGAGTAGCGCGCCTGCTGGCCCTCGATCTCGGCCCGGCGGATGCCTGTCGCGCCCTCGCCGAGATCGACCAGGCTGCCGGTGCGGTCCACCCCCTCGACCCGGGTGTCCGGTGCGTCCGCGTTCGGCGGATCCGAGGTGGAGTACATCCGGAAGGGGCCGAACGGGAAGTGGTCGTCCTCGCCCCAGATCGTGCCGGCCAGCAGGACGGCCAGGGCGAGCACGGTGACGCCCACCCGGATCGCCCGACCACGGCTCGTCAAGGTATCCATCGGATGCAGAAGATACGGCACCCACGTTCGCCGGCGTGGCTGGTGTGGTGGGCCGTATCCGAGCTGTGACGAGGGGCGGAGCGGGCTGGCCGGCCGTGAAATGGCGGTGGCCGGGCCCGAATCGGGCCCGGCCACCTGGTGGTACGCGAAGGTCAGTGCTTGTGCTCGGCGAGCTTCTTGCGTACGTCGTCCATGTCGAGCGCGCGGACCTGCTCGATGAGGTTCTCCAGCGCCGACTCCGGCAGGGCGCCCGGCTGGGCGAAGACGATCACGCCGTCGCGGATGGCCATGATCGTGGGGATCGACCGGATGTCGAACTTGGCGGCGAGTTCCTGCTGCGCCTCGGTGTCCACCTTGCCGAAGGTGATGTCGGAGTGCTTGTCCGACGAGCGCTCGTAGACCGGAGCGAACCGCTTACAGGGGCCGCACCACTCGGCCCAGAAGTCGACCAGAACGATGCCATCGCTCTCGGTCACCTGGTCGAAGTTAGCCGTGGTCAGCTCGACGGTTGCCATATGAGTCTCTCCGATCACCCGGAACAAGTTACGTCTGGTGGAACCCGGCAGCGACCTATCGCATTCCCGCCCGGCTCTCCCCGAAACCCGGTTGCCCGGCCCCGGTGGGGGCTTTGTCCGCATCGATCACCGTCGGTCCGCCGGGCGTTCCGCAGGACGCAAATGCATGTCGCAATTGCGTAACCAGCCGTGATGGGAGCGTTTCCAATGAGATCGATCGCCGATCGCTCTGCGACCAGGTAAATTCGGCGCTGACGAGCACCGATTCGACCTGCGGAGATCGCTTGAGGGCAGATGATCAATCACGCTCCGTAATGTAACAAAAAGATAAATGTGACCTCGGTCTCTGTGCGACCGGACAGGCGTACGGCAGAATCTTGAGACATCAGAGCGTGGGCGGCGGGTGCCGGGGAGGGCCCCGCCGCTCATTGCGTCCGGACCCCCGGCCCCTTCCGTTGATCATGAAGTTGACGGCAGTGGTTGATCTTCAAACTGCCGCCAACCTCATGATCAACCTTGGTGGAGCCGGCGGAGCGGGTTCGAGGTCCCGGTCGGGCGCATATGCTGGCTGCGGAGGTCCCGCCATGAGCGAGCGCTGCGAGCGAGAAATCGGGCTCGGTGCGGTGTTGCCGCACGCGGCCGAGCGGGGCAACGAGCTGAGCCAACGCAGCACACCGCAGGGCGGAGCGCCGGCATGAGCCGCTCGGTCGCCGACGAACCGCCCGCCCCCGAGCGCCGCGTCGCGCGTACCCGGGCAGGGCCCTATTCGACGACCGAGTGGGAACTGCTCACCAGCCTGCCGGGCCGGGTGATCGTGATCGCCGCCCAGCCCGGTCCGGGCCGGCCGCCCCGAGGGGTGACCGCCGGCATCGCCGGGCTGGACGCGGTGGCCGCCGGCCGGGCCTTCGACAGCGACCTGGTCCGGGCGGTGGTGGCCGAGATCTACGCCCGGCACGACGGCGCGTCGCTTCCCGCCGCGCTCACCGAGCTGGTGGACGTGCTCGCCGACTGCCGCAGAGCGGTCCGGGTGCTCGACCGGCGCGCCGATCCGGCCGACTCGGCGGCGTACCGGCAATGGGTCCAGTCGGTCGCGGCCCGGGTCTGCGGCACGGCATCCGGGGCGCTCCCGCCCGGCACGCTGGCCCCCGCCGAACGTCGCCTTCTCGACCGGCTCGGTGTCGCGCTCGGACTCCGTTAGACGACCGCCCGCCGACGCTGCCACCGCCACCCGCGCCGGTCTGCCCGCCGGGACCGGCCTGCGCGCCCGACCGGCGGGGCTGATCGGCGCGCCCGACCGGCGGGACCGGCCTGCGCGCCCGACCGGCGGGGCTGATCGGCGCGCCCGACCGGCGGGACCGGCCTGCGCGCCCGACCGGTGCTGCCGATCGGCGCGCCCGACCGGCCGTTCTACCCTGCGGGACCGACCGGCGGGACCGACTGGCGGGGGCGACTGGCGGGGGCGACCGGCGGCCGGCACGACCTCGGCTGCGGGAGCGTAACCTGCGTGACCGTGACCGGCGAGCAGCTTGACATCGGTGTGGGACCCTGGCTCGGGGATCCGCCCGACGACCCTCGGTACGACCCGGAACTGCTCGCCGAAGGCGACCGGCGCAACGTCGTCGATCGTTACCGGTACTGGCGGCGGGAGGCCGTGGTCGCCGATCTGGACCGCCGACGGCACGACTTCCACGTGGCGATCGAGAACTGGCAGCACGACCTCAACATCGGCACGGTGGTCCGCAACGCGAACGCGTTCCTCGCCGCCGAGGTGCACATCGTCGGCCGGCGCCGATGGAACCGGCGGGGCGCCATGGTGACCGACCGCTACCAGCACGTACGGCACCACGAGACGATCGAGCAGTTTGCCGCCTGGGCCACCCGGGAGGCGCTGCCGCTGGTCGGCATCGACAACCTGCCCGGTTCCCGTCCGCTGGAGACCACCACCCTGCCCCGGCGGTGTGTCCTGCTCTTCGGCCAGGAGGGTCCGGGCCTGTCGGACGCCGCGCGGGACGCCTGCGACCAGCTCTTTTCCATCGCCCAGTACGGCTCGACCCGATCCATAAACGCCGGCGTGGCGAGCGGGATCGCGATGCACGCCTGGATCCGCGCGTACGCCGGACCCCCGCCGGACTGAGCGACGGCCGGGACCGGAAGACGGCCGATCGTCGCGGGCAATCGGGTCGCTCCGCTTGACGGCTCGCCGCTGCCGGGTGACGGTGGTGTGGTGAGTGTTGCGGTGAGTTGCCCCAGATGCGGTGGATCCGTGCGGCCACCGGATCTGATGCACGCCGAGTCCCGCTGCCTCGACTGCGGGCCGGTCGCACCGCTGCACGTCCCGGAGCACATCGGGGCCGAGATCGTGGCCAGCGTCGTGGAGCGCATCCAGGCACAGGAGGAGCCTGGGCGGCCGGCGGTGCCGCTCTGGTGCCCCTGGCCGTTGCCGCCGGGCTGGACCACGACCGGCGTGGCGTGGGCGGGCGACGACCGGCTCGGAGTACGCGCCACCGCGGTCGCCTGCGCCGGCCCCGCGCCGCTCGGTGCGGGCCCCGCCGACCTGGTTTTCGTGGCCGAGGAGCCGGGAGTGGGACTCGGCGCGCGGTACGCGGGCGTACCCGGCCCGGACGCCGGCCCGGAATTGGCCGAGGCGTTGACCGAACCTGGCCCGGGGCATCCCGGTCATGTCGGGCGGGCAGCGGTCCGGGCGGCCGGCCACCCAACTCCACTGTGGTTGGTTAATTCCCGGACAGATCGAAGCGCGTACGTCGGCGAGGCTCGGGGATTGTGGCTGTATGCGATAGCCTGGCCGGCGAGCGCGGGACATCTGCTCGCCGAGGACGTGCTGCTGCACGACCTGGTCGAGTGGACACCATCCGAGCTCGTGTACGGCGCACCATCTCCGTACCTGCACGGGAAGGCTTGACAAGCCCCCCGGAATGTCGGAGAACGGACGCAGATATTCACGGTACGACACCACGCTGATACTCTGGGTGCCGCTGCGGTAATGGGACCCGGCGCCGCGCGAGAGGATGGCCCGCCATGGTCAAGAAGGTCCTCACCTGGGCCGGAATCGCATTCTTGATCTTCTTCGTCGCCTACCGGCCAAATTCCGCCGCAGACGTGTTCAAGTCACTGGGCGGCGGGATCATGGACATCGCCCAGGGCTTCGGCGACTTCTTCACCAGCCTGGTCGCCTAGCTACCGATGGGCAGCCCCTCCGGTCCGCCGTTCGATCCCGACGACCCAGACCGGGCCCGCCGGGAGCGCGACACCGAGCCGATTCCCCGGATCGACCCCGACGACGGTCCGTACGGCTCCGAAACCCGCCGTAGCGACGGCCCGATCTTTTCGGACGATGCCGGTTACGGCGACGGTCCGGGCTACGGCGGCGACCCCCGGTCGGGACGCGCCTGGGTGCGCGACCCGGAGGCTGGCTACCAGCCGCCGCAGATCTCCGAGGAGGAGTTGGCGGGGCTCCGGGCCGATGCCAGTGGGATGACCCCGCGCCGGGTCCTGCCACTTGAGGACGAGCCCAGCTCGCTTGTGGCGCGCTACCTCTTCCCGACCGAGCGCTACCGGGGCGAGTGGAAGCGACACTGGATCCACCTCGCCACCCCGCTCATCGTCGGCATCGCCGCCACCTTCGTGCTCGGCTACCTCTCCGGCTTCCTCGCCGGGCAGGACGTCGGTGCCCTCACCACCATCGCGGTCCTGCTCTGGTTCGCCGTGATGGGCTGGGTGGCCTGGCGGGTGGCCGACTGGTGGTACGACCGATTCATCCTGACCAACAAGCGGGTCATGGTGGTCAACGGCATCATCACCCGGCGGGTCGCGATGATGCCGCTGACCCGGGTCACCGACATGAAGTACGAGCAGTCGCCAGCCGGTCGCGCACTCAATTACGGCACCTTCGTGCTGGAGTCCGCCGGCCAGGAACAGGCACTGCGCGAGGTGAAGAACCTGCCCAACCCCAACGAGCTCTACCTGCGTGTGGTCGAGGAGATGTACGAGCCGCAGGCGGTCGAGGCCCGGCTGGGCAAGGAGCAGGACGAGGCCAAGGCCGACGACGGCGCCTGAGGGCTATCGACCGAACATCGGAGCTGTCGCGGAACCTTTCACTCTCGACCCACCTTGTCCGGCCGTGGCAGGCTGCCTGGCGGGATCAGGAACGGAGGTGGCGCGTGGCCGACAGCGACCCGCTGGAGGAGGAGTTCCGTGATTTCGTCACGGCCCGCTCCGGCGCGCTGCTGCGGAGCGCGTACCTGTTGACCGGGGACTGGGGCACCGCGGAGGACCTGCTCCAGACGGCGTTGACCAAGACGTACCTGGCCTGGAAGCGGCTCGGCGGGATCGAGGCGATCGAACCGTACGCCCGCCGGGTCATGGTCAACACCTCGACCAGTTGGTGGCGACGCCGCTGGCACGGCGAACGGCCGACCGCGGTGCTGCCCGAGCGGGCCGCCGCCGACGTGATCGAGCAGCAGCTCGACCGGGACGTGCTCTGGCGGCACCTGCGTGCGCTGCCCGCCCGCCAGCGTGCGGTGCTGGTGCTGCGTTTCTACGAGGACATGTCGGAAGCGCAGACCGCGGCTCTGCTGAACATCTCGCCGGGCACCGTCAAGAGCCAGACCTCCCGGGCACTGGCCACCCTGCGTCGGCGGATCGGCACGGAGGAGGCGCTCGTGCTGCCCGGCTCCGAGGCGCCGTCCGCCGCACCGCCGCCCACCGCCGTGCGGGCGACGACCGGCCGGTCCGGCGCGCGGACGACGGCCAACCGCTCCTCCGGTACGCCCGCCACGGCCAACCGTTCCGGTACGCCCGCCACGGCCAACCGCTCCTCCGGTACGCCCGCCACGGCTGGCCGGTTCGGGCAGCCATCGCCGGTGCCGGCCGGCGATCTGCCTGGCCGGCCCACGGCGCCAACGCCACCGGTCGCGCCGCCACCCGTCGAACATCCGCCTCCGGTCGCCGCGCAGCCGCGTGGTGCGCTGGCCGGAGAGCGTCGGTGAGCGCTGGTTCCGGAGGCCGTGACAACCCGAGCGGGCCTCCGGGTCGTTCCTTGAGCGTGGGGCAGGACGAACTGGAACAGGCCGTCCGGGAGGCGTTCTCCCGGCAGGCGGCGGTGTCGCGTACCCCCGCCAGCGATTCGGCCGCGGCGGTGATCCGGCGGGCGAACCGCATCCGACGTCGGCGCACCTTCGCCGGGACCGGGCTGGCCGCGGTGGCGGTCGTGCTCGCCACCGCCACGGCAATGCAGCTGGGCGGGCAACAGCCGCCGGTCGGGGGCACCGTCGTGATCGGCGAGCCGGATCTGGGACCGGCGGTGACCTGGACCCCGACCAGCCTGCCGACCGGCCCCGACACCCAGACCCCGCTCGCCGACGTCGACCTGGTGCTGGGCGGGGCGATCGCCACCGCACAGGGGCGGCGGATCACCCTCCTCGACACCGTCCGGATCGAGCGTGCGCACCGGCGGGCCGACGGTCGCGGTTGGCTGGCCGTCGGGCCGCCAAGCCTGGCCGGCCGCTTCCTGTGGTCGGTGGCACCGGACGGTGCCGTTCAGGCGCTGCTGGCCGGTGCCGACGAGATCGTGTTGGACGCGAAGGGTCAGCAGGTCGCCTGGAAGCAGGGCACCGCGCTGGCCGCCGCCAAGATCGTCAACGGCGATTTGGTCGCCACCGCACGCGCCGAGGTGCCGGCCGAGGCCGTGCCGCTGCGGTTCGTCGGCGGCTCCGTCCTGCTGCGGCTCGATCCCGGCCGCCCCGGGCATGCGCTGTGGCGCCTGCAACCCGGCCCGCTCGACCCCGGCACCGACCGGGCCAGCCGTCGGATCTTCGGCGCGTTGCCCGACGGACGCATCGTCGGCGAGATCACCCGCGGGGCGGCGAAGCGCAGCTGTCTGACCTTGCTCGACCCGGCGGGCCTCGCCCCGGCTGGTGCCGACTGCGGGCCCGAGGTGAGCGGCGACGGACCGGGCGCAGTGTCGCCGGACGGGCGCTGGCTACTTGTCAGCGGGCGGTCCGGAGGGCAGGACCGGACGGTCCTCGTCGACCTGCGCCGACTCGACCGGTCCACCGAACCGGTGCCGGCCGGGCCGGCCGCGACCGGTGCCGCGGTCTGGAGCACGGCCAGCACCGCCTACTACACCGATGCCGCCGGCCGGCTGATCCGCATCGACGTCGACCGGGTGACCGCCGGCCGCCCAGCGGATCCGGTCGCCCTTGCCGGCCTTCCCGCCGAGGTTCGCCCGGTGGTGGTGAGCGCAGGCTGAGCGGCCGTCCCCGGTAACCTCGGGCGATGATCGCCCGGATCGACCTGCACACCCATTCCACCGCCAGTGACGGCACGCTCAGCCCGGCCGAGCTGGTCCGGGCCGCCGCCGAGACCGGGCTGGACGTCGTGGCGATCACCGACCACGACACCACCGCCGGCTGGCAGTCGGCGCTGCGAGCGCTGCCCCCCGGACTGCGGCTGGTCCGTGGCGCTGAGCTGTCCTGCCGCTGGTTCGGTGAGCAGCCACCGCTGCCGCTGCACCTGCTGGCGTACCTCTTCGATCCGGATCATCCGGAGCTGGTGGCCGAGTTGGCCCGGGTGCGGACCGCCCGCGCGGAACGGGGCGAGCGGATCGTGGCGCTGCTGCGGGCCGACGGCATCGAGGTCAGCTGGTCGGAGATCCTGACCGGCGCGGGCGGCGGGACGGTCGGCCGGCCGCACATCGCCCAGGCGTTGATCCGGGCCGGCCTGGTCACCACCACCGTCGAGGCGTTCGGGCCGGACTGGCTTGGGGAACGGTACCGGCTGCCCAAGGAAGACATCGACGTCTTTCAGGCCGTACGGTTGATCCGCGCGGCGGGTGGCGTGCCGGTCTTCGCCCATCCGAAGGCCAGCCGGCGCGGCCGGGTCGCCCCGGACGAGCTGTTCGCCGAGCTGGCAGCGGTCGGCCTGGTCGGACTGGAAGCCGATCACGAGGACCATTCGCCCGCCGAGCAGGCACACGTACGCGGGCTCGCCGCCGAGCTGGGCCTGCTGGTGACCGGCTCGTCGGACTTCCACGGCAGCCACAAGACCGTCCGGCTGGGCGCCTTCACCACCGCCCCCGAGGCGTACGAGCAGATCGTCGCCGCCTCGTCCGGGGTGATCGAGGTTGCTTCGGGCTGACCTGCGATTTCGACGCCGGCACCCGACGCTACGGTGACCGGGTGGATCTCAAGCTCTTCGGCGAGGTCTTCGTGACCCTGCTGGTCATCGTCGACCCGCCGGGCATGATGCCGATCTTCCTCGCGCTGACCGGGCCGCTGTCGGCGCGGGAGCGCAACCGGGCGGCCTGGCAGGCGGTCGCACTGGCGCTCGGCGTCATCGTGATCTTCGCGGTTGCCGGGCAGACCCTGCTCGCCTACCTGCACGTCGACCTGCCGGCGTTGCAGGCGGCCGGCGGGCTGCTGCTGATCCTGGTCGCCCTGGAACTGCTGACCGGCAAGGCCGACGACCCGACCAAGCAGGCCACCTCGAACATCGCCCTGGTGCCGCTGGGCACCCCGCTACTGGCCGGACCCGGCGCGATCGTGGCCACCATGCTCTTCGTCCAGCAGGCCGAGGCGGCGGCGGACTACATCGCCGTCGCCACCGCGATCGTCGCGGTGATGCTTACCGTCTGGATCGTGCTGCGGTTCTCCGGCGGGATCGTCAAGATCCTGCGCCCGGGCGGTATCGAGGTGCTCACCCGGATCGCCGGCCTGCTGCTGGCCGCGATCGCCGTACAGCTCATCGCGGACGCGATCTTCGCCTTCGTGGCCGACTTCACCGGGGCGGGCTGACCGGCGGCACCCCACAGGCCGGGCTGACCGACCCGGCCGCCCGGGCCGGGGGCTGCTCCGTGGCTCGGGCCTGGCTGCTCCGTGGCTCGGGGTTGGCTGCGATGGCTCGGGCCTGGCTGTCGTGGCTCGGGCCGGGCTGTCGTGGCTCGGGCCGGGCTGTCCGAGCACGGGGCTGGCTGCGCGCTGCCCCGGCTCGGGCTGGTCGGGCTGCCTGCGCGGCGGGCGGGTCGACCGGGCCGGCGGGAGTGTCGGGGGTGGATGGCAGGATCACAGGCGTGCGACGAGCCTCCCCGACCGGACGACCTGCCGGCGGTCGCGCGCCCCGGCCCCGCAACGCGCCGCCCGAGCAGCTCGGCTTCGAGGGCATGCCGGAGCGGCTTTTTGTCTGCACCCCGAGCAAACTGGGCGCGTACGCCGACTGTCCACGGCGCTACCGCTACTCCTACGTCGACCGTCCCGCCCCGCCGAAGGGGCCGCCGTGGGCGCACAACTCGCTGGGCGCCAGCGTGCACACCGCCCTGAAGAACTGGTACGCCCTGCCAGCCGATCGGCGTCGCCCCGAAGTGCTGCCCACCCTGCTCAAGGGCACCTGGGTACGCGACGGCTACCGCGACGACGAGCAGGAACGCGAGGTCTACCGGCGGGCACTGGGCTGGCTGGAGGCGTACGTCGAGGGGCTCGATCCGGCCGACGAACCGGTTGGAGTGGAGCGGGTGGTCGCGGTGAAGACCGGGGTGCTGGCGTTCAACGGCCGGGCCGACCGGATCGACTCGCGGGCCGGTGACGCCGGCCCCGAGTTGGCGATCGTCGATTACAAGACCGGCCGGGCCGGACTGGACGCCGACGACGCGCGGGGCTCGCAGGCCCTGGCGCTCTACGCGTACGCGGCCGAGCGGGTGTTCCGCCGGCCGTGTCGCCGGGTCGAACTGCACCACCTGCCCAGCGGCACGGTCGCGGCACACGAGCACACCGTCGAGTCGCTGGCGCGGCAGGTGACCCGGGCCGAGGAGACCGCCCGCGACATCATGGCGGCCGAGCGGACCATCGCCGACGGCGGCGACCCGGACGAGGCTTTCCCGACCACGCCCGGGCCGCGCTGCGCCTGGTGCGACTACCGGCGCAGCTGCCCGGCCGGTGCGGCAGCCCCGGAGAAGGAGCCGTGGGCCGCCGTGGACCGCCCCCCGGAGCAGCGCTGACGGCCGGTCCGGATCAGGGCGTGACGCCTGTCGGGCCGTCGGCCAGCGGGGCGACTCGGGTCATGCATGGTGTGACGCTTGCCGGTGCCGGCCTGCTAAGCGACTCGGGTCATGGTGTGACGCTTGCCGGTGCCGGCCTGCTAAGCGACTCGGGTCATGGTGTGACGCTTGCCGGGCGGTCGGCCAGTCGGGCGACGCGTTCCTTGGCCGCACGCTGCATCGGGCCCTCCCGCCAGTCGCGTGGCAGCGCGGTGAGGGCGAGGCGCAGCGCGCGTACCGAGACGTCGGCCGAGAGAGCGGTGGTGGGCAGGCCCAGTCCGCCGTACAGTCGCCGGGCCCAGGCCGGCAAGAGCGCGAGCGCGGTGCCGGCGATGCCCAGGTAGGCCCAGCGGGGTGGCCCCAGGTTGAGCCCGAGCCGGGCGGGCAGGCTGAGCCGCCAGGGCAGCGGCGGCGCGGTCAGGAACAGGGCGGTCTCGGCGGCCTCCCGGGTCATCCGCAGCTGGGGCCGGACGCGCTGGTAGTACTCGGCCACCTCGGCGGCCGTGCCGGGGACCGTCTCCGGGTCCAGCCCGACCAGTGCGGCGGAGCGGCGCTGCTCGGTGTAATACCGGTCCACCTCGGCCGCGTCCAGCGGTACGCCGGCCCGGCGCGCGGTGTCGAGGAACGATTCCACCTCGGCGACGTGCACCCAACGCAGCAGGTCCGGCTCGTCGACCCGGAACCGTTCGCCGGTGGCCGGGTCCACCGCCGTCAGCCTGGCGTGCAGCCGGCGGAGCCGCCGCCCCGCCTCCTCCGCCTCGGCAGTGGTGCCGAAGATCGTGCTACCCACGTAGTCGGCGGTGCGGATCAGCCGGCCCCAGGCGTCCCGGCGGTAGTTGCTGTTCTGCGCCACTCCGGCCATCGCCCTCGGGTGCAGGGCCTGAAGATAGAGCGACCGCAGGCCGGCGACGAACAGGATCGGCTCGGCGTGCAGCTTCCAGGTGACCGAATCGGGACCGAACAGGCCGACGTCAGGGGCTTCCACCAACCAAGCGTGCCACGCCCGGCCGGGTAGCTCAGTCGTGGGCGTCGCGGCGGGCCGGGTAGCTCAGTCGTCGGCGTCGCGGCGGGCCGGGTAGCTCATTCGTGGGCGTCGCGCCCGGCCGGGTAGCTCAGTCGTCGGCGTCGCGGCGGGCCTGGCAGGCGGGACATAACCCCCAGAAGGTCACTTCCGCCTCGTCCACCTGGAAACCCTGGGCAGGTCCCGGGTCGAGGCACGGGGCGCTGCCGACCGCGCAGTCGACGTCGGCGATCTCGCCGCAGCTGCGGCACACCACATGATGATGGTTGTCGCCGACCCGGGCCTCGTAGCGAGCGGGACTGCCGGCCGGCTCGATCCGGCGGGACAGGCCGGCTCGGGACAGCGCGCCCAGCACGTCGTAGATCGCCTGGGTGGAGACGGAGTCGAGGCGCTCGCGTACCCGTCGGGTGATCTCGTCGACCTCCAGGTGGCCGCCGCCGGCCAGGACGTCGAGCACGGCGAGACGCGGCCGGGTGACCCGCAGCCCACGCGACCGGAGCAGCTCCTCACCCCTGGACATGCGTCAATGACAGCACGGCCCTGGTGACGCGACAACCGGGGTGTTCTGCCTGCCGGCCCGGCCGCCCCGCACTCCGCCGGCACCGGGCCGGCTGAACCGAGCCGATCGATCGCGCGTGTGCACCAGGAGAGCTCTGGGCGGGCGGACGACACCGCCGTACCCTGACTCTCCACGATCACCTATCGCCGGAGGTCCGATGTTCGAAAAGGTGCTGGGTCTGCCCGCGCACGTGCTGGTCGTACACGCGGTCGTGGTCTTCGTTCCGCTGCTGGTGCTGCTCGCCGTCGCGTACATCGCGTTGCCCCGGTTCCGGGCACGGCTGGACTGGGCGTTGTGGATCCTGGCGGTGGTCGCGCCGGTCACCGCCTGGGTCGCCGAGGAATCCGGGGAGGCGCTTCAGGAGCGGCAGATCGCGCGGGGCTTCTCCGGCGAGATCCTGGAGAAGATCAACGACCATGCCGAGTACGGCGGACTGCTGTTCCGGTACACACTGGGTCTCGCCGTGGCGGTCATCGCGCTGCTCGTGGTGACCAGCCGGCACCCTCGGGTGGCGAAGCTGCCGCGCTGGGTGTCGCCAGTGTTGTCGATCGTGGTGGTGGCGCTGGGTGTGGTCGCCATCGTCTACGTCTGGCTGACCGGCCACTCGGGTGCCGAGATGGTCTGGGGCAACACCTTCGACTAGCGCCGCCGGCTCACCGTAGGGCCCGGGTGCAGAGCAGACAGACCAGCAGGAACAGGACGACGGCGGCGACCACCCCCAGCGTCCAGGTCACCCGCTGCGCACGCTGCTCCTGGGCGTCCAGGGCGGCCATGTCCTGGGCCGGCAGTTGCCGTGGTGGGTTCGCCCGCAGCTGCACCTCGGGCCGCCAGCCGGCCGGTGGCGCGACGGTGGGCGGCGGCCCACCGTAGGCGGGTGGCGCGGAGGTCGGTGGTATCGGCGGTTGCCCGGTGCCGCCGGCCTGGGCCGGGCGGTCCGCCGGTGCGCTGGGCGGTGACCCGGCGCCGGGTTCGGGCCGGCGCCACTGGTCGTCGGACGCCGGGCCGGATCGGGGGGTCGTCACGGCCTCCGACGCTACCAACCGCCGCGCCGCCCGTCGGCCAGGCCGCGCCGCGCTGCGTTACCCTTGCCGCTCGTGAGTACGCGGGATCCCGGCAGGCGGGGCGACGACGACCGTACGGTCGACCTGAGCGACGACATGGTGGTGCTGCCCGAGCAGACCGCCGACGACACCGACCGCGGTTGGGGAGAGTCGGCGGGCGGCAACGACGAGCGCCTGCTCGCCGAGCGCCCACCGCACTGGGACTGACCCGCCCACCACCCCGCTTCGCCCGGCGGCGTCACCCACTCACCCGCTCACCTGCTCCGCGCGGCGGTGCCCCGCACTCACCCGCTCACCTGCTCCGCGCGGCGGCGCCCCGCACTCACCCGCTCACCTGCTCCGCGCGGCGGCGCCCCGCACTCACCCGCTCACCTGCTCCGCGCGGCGGTGCCCCGCACTCACCCGCTCACCTGCTCCGCGCGGCGGTGCCCCGCACTCACCCGCTCACCTGCTCCGCGCGGCGGCGCCCCGCACTCACCCGCTCACTCGCTTCGCGCGGCGGTGCGATCGATGCGGTTGGGGCGGTGGGGTGTTAAGAAGGGGCCCCTTTACCGCACCAGGCGTTAATAAGGGGCCCTTCCTTGCGTCAGCTGGTGGCGGTGGCTGCCGGGGACTTGCTCGCGCCGCCGGAGGAGCCGGTCGACGAGCCACTGGTGGATCCGGACGACGGGGTGCTCGACGAGGAGGTCGAGGTCGTCGAGCCGGCGGACGACGAGTCGGACTTCTCGGACTTGCCGCTGGTTGCACTCGACGAGGTGTCCGAGCCGGAGCTGCGGGAGTCGGTGCGGTAGAAGCCGGAGCCCTTGAAGACGATGCCGACGGAGTTGAACAGCTTTCGCAGCCGCCCCTCGCATGCCGGGCAGTCGGTCAGCGGCTCGTCAGAGAAGGACTGCACCGCCTCGAGCTGGTGACCGCACGCGGTGCAGGCGTACTGGTACGTGGGCACGTTCTCCTCCGGATCTGACACGGCCGGTTGGCACTCGACGTATTCGAGTGCCAATGGTGCGTCATTGGCCCCCGGTTCGTCCAGCGGAAGTGTGGGGCACGACACCCGGGGGTGCCGGCAGCGCGTACCGGCCGCCGGGGGTGATCGCCGCGCGCACCGGTCGGTCGTGTGGTTCGGCGGGCAGCGCGTCCAGCAGTTCGCCGTCGTGCAACGGCACCACCGTGTAGGCGGTGGCGGGCAATCGGGCCAGGGCGCGGTCGTAGGAGCCGCCACCCCGACCGAGGCGTACGCCCCGACGGTCCACCGCCAGCGCGGGCACGACGACCAGTTCGGCGGCGGCGATCGCGACCACCCCGAGGCGGGGCGTGGCCGGTTCGCGGATGCCTCGACCGGCGGCCACCATCGCCGCCGGGCCGGCCCAGGTGGCCCAGTCCAGATCCAGGTCGTCGCGGAGAACCGGCAGGATCAACTGCGCCCCGGCGGGCAGCGCCGCGGCGAGCACCGCTGGCAGGTCCGGTCCGCCGGGCTCGGTGCCGACCGGCGCGTACGCGGCCATCCGCCCCGGCCGCAGGCGGCGTACCAGGGCGACCAACTCGGTCTGAACCCGTTCCGCCGCGTCCCGGCGGGCGGCCTCGGACAGGGCTCGGCGGCCGGCGAGCAGCGCGCCGCGCCGCGCCCGCTTCGCCTCACGTGTCACTTCCGCGTCCTGCGCAAATTCCGGCACGCAACACTCCTCACGCAACGCCTGTATCGCGGTCGCTCTGTGTCAGCATCGCAAGCGACGGTCGCAACTTCCGGGGGGAAGTGTTGACGCTACGCGGGCGGTTGACCGCAGCCTTCCTGGCTGTGGCGTTCGGCCCGGTCCTGCTCGGTGCGGTCTTCGTCGCCTCCACCGTGGCGGCGGTGGATCGTAGCCGCGCCACGGAGCGGTTGGCGGTGGCCGCCACGGCCGTGCGTACCTCGATAGACGCACTCTGCCAGCAACTGCGCGCCGCAGCCGACGCGGTCGCCCTCACCGCCGACCACGCCGGGGCAGCCGCCCAGGTGGTCGACCGGGGACTCGCCGCCGCCGTACAGGTGACCGACGTGACCGGCCGGGTCAGCTACGCCACCCCGAACCTCCCGCCGGCACCCTGGCGGGACTGCACCGCCTCGACACCGCTCGGCGGACCGGCGGGGGCGCTGGTGGCCCAGGTGGAACTGCGCGACACCACCGGTGCGGCGCTGGGTACGGTCGCCGCCGCGCAGCCGGTCGACCCGGCGCTGGTGGCGCGGTTGGCGGCGGTGACCGGGGTCGCGGTGACGCTGCTCGACGGTGCCGCCCCGCCGATGCAGGTGGCCCACACCACCGAGTCCGCCGGCGGCCGGGACGCCGTGCTCGCCGCTGCCGCGTCCCTGCACGACGATCGGGTCACCAGCACCACCGACGGCCGCTACCTGCGCCGGGCCGGCCCGACCGCCGGGCAGCCGCTGCCATTGGTGCTCTCGGTACCCAGCGACCAACCGCCCGGCCTGTACGCGGTCCTGGTCGCGGTGGTGCTGGCGGCTGCCCTGCTGGGCGTGGCCGCCGCCTGGCGGCTGGCCCGGGTGAGCACCCGGCCGCTGGTGGAACTGGCCGGTGCGGTGGACCGGGTGGTCGCCGGTGACCTGACCGCCCGGGTGCCGGTCCGTGGTGGTGACGAGATCGGCCGGCTGGCCGATGCCGTCAACCGGCTGACCCGTGAGACCGGTGGTTACCTGGCGGCGCTGGCCAGCAGCCGGGACCAGTTGCGCGGGCAGCTCGCCGTGCTCGGCGACACCCTGGCCAGCACCCACGACCTGCAACGGATCCTGCGGGTGACCCTGCACAGCGCGCTGGCGGCGACCGGTGCCCGAGCCGGGGCGGTGCTGCTCACCGGGCCGGGCGACGGGCTCGTCGCGCAGTGCACCGAAGGGTTCGAGGGGTGGCGGCCCGGCACCGAGCCACCCCGGGTGCCGTTGGCCACCGGCGCGATCGGTGCCGTCGCGGTGACCGGGCAGCCCTGCCGGGGCCGGTTGCCGACCGACGCCGGGCCGCCCGGTGAGCCGCGTTGCCGGACGTACGTCGCGGTGCCGCTGGCCGGGCCCGGGACGGCAGGGGAGACTCGACCCGCCGAGGCGGCGGTGCCCGTCACCGGGACCGTTGCCAACGGGGCCGGGACCGCCGCCACGCTTGGCGTACTCGCCCTCTACGACCGGCTCGGCGGCGACGAGTTCGACGACGAGGATCTGGCCACCCTGCGCACCTTCGCCGCACACGCGGCAGTGGCGGTGCACAACGTACGCGTCCACGAGGAGACCCAGCGGCTGTCGCTCACCGACCCGCTGACCGGGCTGTGGAACTACCGCTACCTGCGCGAGTCGCTGCGTCGGGAGGTGGAACGGGCCAACCGGTTCGGGCGGATGGTGAGCGTCCTCGCGCTCGACCTGGACCGGTTCAAGTTGGTGAACGACACTTATGGCCACGCGGCCGGCGACCACGTGCTTGTCGAGTTCGCCCGCCGGGTACGCGGCGAGATCCGGGAGGTGGACCTCGCCTTCCGGCAGGGTGGGGAGGAGTTCGTGGTGCTGTTGCCGGAGACCGACGCCCGAGGCGCGGCGATCGTCGCCGAGCGGCTCGGCGCGGCCATCCGCACCACCCCGGTGGCGGTGGTGGGGCATGCCGGGGTGCCGGAGTCGATCCCGGTCACCGTCTCCATCGGCATCGCCGTCTATCCCGATCATGCCGACACCGGACCACGGGTGCTGGAGGCGGCGGACGAGGCGCTCTACGCGGCCAAGGCCTCCGGTCGGGACACCTGGCGGGCCGCACCCACCCGTCCGGGCGGCGAACCGGCCGGGGCGGGTGCCGTCGGCACCGGCAGAACCGGTCAGGCGGGCGGCGCGTCTTCCGGTCCTCACCCGCCGAGTTACCGCCATGGCCGATAGTCTCGCGACATGTCGGAGCACTCAGCGAACCCCTCAGCGGCCGCCGCCACCGGTCGCCCCCGAGCCGTCAAAGCCGTCATTCCGGCCGCGGGCCTGGCGACCCGGTTCCTGCCGGCCACCAAGGCGGTTCCCAAGGAACTGCTGCCGGTTGTCGACCGTCCGGTGTTGCAGTACATCGTCGAGGAGGCGGCCCAGGCCGGCATCGGCGACGTGTTGCTGATCACCGGCCGGGGCAAGACGTCGATGGTCGACCACTTCGACCGCCGCCCCGACCTGGAAGAGCGGCTCGCGGAAAAGCCCGACCTGCTCGCCGCCGTCAAGCGGACCGAGGAGATCGCCGCCATCTACACCTGCCGGCAGCCGGAGCAGCTCGGCCTCGGCCACGCGGTCGGGTACGCCGAGTCGCACGTCGGCGACCAGCCCTTCGCGGTGCTGCTCGGCGACGAGTTCGTCAAGCTCTCCGAGCCGCTGCTGCCGGCCATGCTGGAACTTCAGGCCCGCACGGGTGGCGTGGTGCTCGCCTTCTTCGAGGTCGATCCGGCCGAGACCAAGCGGTACGGCATCGCCTCGGTCGAGCCCGCCGAGGCCGAGTTGACCGACATCGGCGAGGTCGTGAGGGTGACCGGCATGGTCGAGAAGCCGAAGCCGGAGGAGGCGCCGAGCAACCTCGCCGTGCTCGGTCGCTACGTGCTGCCCGGCAAGATCTTCGACGCCATCCGACGGACCCCGCCCGGCAGCGGCGGCGAGATCCAGCTGACCGACGCGATGGAACTGCTGCGTACCGAGGGCACACCGGTGCACGCGATCGTCTACCGGGGCACCCGCTACGACACCGGGATGCCGCTGGGCTATCTCCAGACCGTGGTCCAGATCGCCGCCGAACGCGAGGACCTGGGCAGCGAGTTCCGCAAGTGGCTGGCCGAATTCGTCAACTCCGACGCGTCGGGCGGTCCGAATACATGACCGCGCCGGCCGACGCCGAGGCGGCCGAAAACGGGTTGACGCGGCTCGCCGACTACCTGGGCAGCGTGCTGCGCAGGTTACGCGCGCTGCCTCCGCTCGACCTCGACCTCACCCAGGCGTACGGCAATGTCCTCGCCGAGGACGTCGTCGCGCCGCACGCCTTCCCGGCCTTCGACCAGGCAGCGGTCGACGGTTACGCCGCGCGCTGGGAGGACATCGCGGGCGGGGCCCGGGGTGCCGGCTACGTCCCGGCCCAGTCCGGTGGGCCGGGAGGCCGCACGGTACGGCTCAACGTGGTCGGTGATCTCGGCGCGGCCAGTTGGCGGCCGGTCCGGCTCACCCCGGGCTCGTGTTTCTCGGTCGCCGCAGGTGCGCCGTTGCCGATCGCCGCAGACGTGGTGGTGCCGGTGGAATGGACCGACCAGGGCATGGCGGCGGTGGAGATCTTCCGCGCCCCGAAGCGAGGGTACGGAGTACGCCGGGCCGGCGAGGAGGTGGCGGCCGGTGCCGTGCTCGCCCCCTCCGGCACGTACGTCTCACCCGCCCTGGTCGCGGTGCTGGCCGCCACCGGGATCGGGCACGTGGTGGTCCGACCCAGCCCACGGGTGGTCATCGTGGCCACCGGCGACGAACTGGTCGACGTGGGCCGGGGCAGCCAGCCCGGCCAGGTGGTGGACGCCAACTCGCACGCGTTGACCGCTGCGGCGGCGGAGGCGGGCGCGTTGGCGTACCGGGTGGGCATCTGTGACGACGACCCGGAGGGGCTGCGCGGGCTGCTGGAGGACCAGACCCTGCGCGCCGACCTGATCATCACGACCGGCGGGACCGGCACCGGCCCGGGTGACATGGTCCGACGCATCCTGTCCCGCCGAGACGGCGGCCGGGCCGGCCCGGTCACCTTCACCGACGTGGCGCTCTATCCGGGCACCGCGCTCGGCTTCGGCACCGTCGGCGCCGAGGAGGTGCCGGTGGTCTGCCTGCCCGGCGACCCGGGTGCCGCGATGATCGGCTTCGAGGTGCTGGCGCGCCCGGCGATCAACCTGCTCGCCGGCGCCGAGCCGGTGTTCCGGCCCAGTGTGCGGGCACACCTGCTGGAGACCGTCTCGTCGCCGGCCGGGCTGCGCGAGTTCCGGCCCGCCCACGTCGCCGAACGGCGTGGCGGGGGATACACTGTCCAACCGCTCAACGGCGGCCCGTTCACCCTCTCCGGCCTGGCAGAGGCGAACGGCCTTCTCGTTCTTGGCGAGCGGGTGACCGCAGCCGCCGCCGGCTCCACCGTGGACGTGCTGCTGCTGGACCGCCGACGGTGAATCGCCGCTGACGCTCGGGTTTGGAGGATCGGTGCGGTTCAGACGGGCACCCGGCTGGCCGGTGGTGCTCGCCGACGGCCCGGTACTGCTGCGGCCGTACCGGCGTTCGGACGCGACGCCCTGGTCGGAGGTGCGCCGCGCAAACCGCGACTGGCTGGCCCCCTGGGAGTCCTCGCTGGCCGGTGACTGGGCCGAGCTGAACTCGCCGGCCACCTTCCGCTGGGTCTACCGCGACCAGCGACGCTCGGCGCGTACCGGCGAGGGGATGCCGTTCGCGGTCTGCCTCCACGAAGACGGCGAAGAGCGGTTCGTCGGCCACCTCAACGTGGGCAACATCGTCCGGCGCGCTTTCTGCTCCGGCTACGTCGGATACTGGGTGGACCGCCGGGTGGCCGGCCGTGGCGTGATCCCCACCGCGCTCGCCCTCGCCGTCGACCACGCCTTCGGCCCCGGTGGCCTGCACCGGGTGGAGGTGAACATCCGGCCGGAGAATCTGCCGTCCCGCCGCGTGGTGGAGAAGCTCGGCTTCCGCGAGGAGGCGTACCACGCGCGCTACATGCACATCGACGGTGCCTGGCGCGATCACATCGGGTACGCGATGACCAGTGAGGAAGTCGCCGCCGAGGGCGGCCTGTTGGCCCGTTGGCACCGGCTGCGCGCCGGTACCTGGTGAGCCGTCCCACGTCCGGGATCGGCGCGGCGCAGTTGTTCCGAGGGCGGTGACCCGTAACCTCAGGTAACTGCAAGCTGCGGCAAGCGCTGCCCGACCTGCACGATTCACGCCGCCGGCACCGGTCGGTGGAAGATCCTGCGGCCGGGCGGTGGTTGCTCCGAATTCGGTGACGGGAGGGGTGAGGGTGCCGACCTCGGTGCTCCTCGCCGTCCTCGCCGCCGCCGGTCTGCTCGCCCTCGCTCCGGCGTTGGTCCGCCGGTACGACGCCGCCGAGCGGCTGGTGGCGGAGCGGGCGCAGTCGACGGCGCGGGTGCTCGAGCGCCGTCGACGACGTCGCACTGTCCCGGGCCGGCGCCCGGTCAACGCGCCCCGCACCCTGGTCGTCACCCTCAGTGAGGATGCCAGCTCGGGCGCGCTCGCCGCCCCGGTCTCCGGCCCGCCCGCCGCCCGCCGCTCAGGTGGCGAGCCCGGCGGCGGGCGGCGTTCCGGTCGGCCGAGCCGGCTGCGCGCCGTACCGTCGGTCAGCGGCCGATCCCGCCGCCGCCCGGACCGGCGTCGCCAGCACACCCCCGCCGTCTACCGCCGTCGCCGGGTGCTCGCCGCGCTGGTCCTGCTCAACGCCGTCGAACTGGTAGGCGTGCTGGTGGTCGGTCCCGGCTTCTGGATCAGTTTCGCGGTCACCGGCACCCTCCTGATCGTGTACGTCGCCCACCTGCGCGCCCGCGCGGTCGCCGAGCGCCGCCGCCGTCGCGCCCGCGCCCGCGAGGCCGCCTGGCTGGCCGCCCGCCAGGCCGAGGTACGCCGGGAACAGGCCCGTCGCGCCGCCGCCCGCCGCGAGGCGCAACGTCGCCTGGCCGCCCAGCGGGAGGCCGTCCGGCGTACCGCCATGGGCCTGGACCGCCCCGCCGACCTCCCGGCGGCGGCCAACGGCGGCTCCGTCTCCTACCGCCGCACCGGCGGCCTCCGCGGTCGCCCCTACGAAACCGGCCGCGGCATGTAAGGCGGCATGTAAGGAAGGGCCCCCTTTTAACGCCTGCGGTAGAGGAAGGGCCCCTTATTAACACTGCCGGTGGGCGCCGCGCTTGCGGGAGTCAACACTGCGGGCGGGCCGCCGCCCGAGCGGCACGTGGGGAGCGGCACACGATGATCGTGCCGGCCCGCCCGGTGGTGCCAACACGGTGCCAACACCGGTGGGCGGGGCGGTTCGCGGCCGGGACGGTCGACCTGTTAGCCTTGTCGCCGGCCCGCCCGGTGTAAGCCGGGTGGGACCGACGCCGGTCCGCCGGCGGAGGGGCTGTGGCGCAGACCGGTAGCGCACCTCGTTCGCATCGAGGGGGTCAGGGGTTCAAATCCCCTCAGCTCCACCCAGTTCAGAGGCCGTTTCCGCAAGTCGGAGACGGCCTTTTTCGGACTTGTCCCGCGGCGGCCAACCCGGAGAGCGCGTACGCCCAGGTCGGCTCGTCGGGGTAGCCGTCCGGGAACTGTCAGGCGGCCAGTGCCCAGGCGATCAACGCGAAGATGACCAGGACACTCCAGTTGACCCCGACGGGTACGCCGGCGTCAGTCGAACAGCCGGTCGAGCGCTTCCTGTTCGAGGTCGCGCCAGCGCTGGGCGTCCTTCAGTGCCTTGGCGATCTCCTTCTCCTCAAGATGGTGGGCGCCCTCCTCGCGGATGCACGCGACGCTGAACGGCCCGCCGACCGAAGGCGAGGTCCGTTCCAGCGACTCCAGTACCCGTACCACGCCCACCACGCCGTACTCGACGGTGCGGGTGGTCATCCGGAAGTGGGACAGCAGCGCGCCGGCCTGCTGGGCCATGGGCGCGCCGGAGCCGATGGCGTGGAAGCCCACGTCTTCGTAGCGGCCGATGAGCCCGTTGGGGTTGATCTCCACGATCCACGGTCCGCCCTGGCTGTAGCCGGCCGCGAGCAGGTACGCCGACACTCCGCCGCCGCCGTCCTCGCCGGGCACCTCCGGGATGTATTTCTCGTAGTGCTTCTTGAAGACGGGCAGGACGCGCTCCTGCAACTCGTCGCCGATGTCGGGTGCTTCGAGGATTGCGGTGGCCGAGTCCTGGAGGAGCGGGCGCAGGTCGTTGAGTACGCCTCGCGCGCCGCTGCCGCCCCAGGCGGCGCAGGAGCCCAGCGGGTGCAGCTTCTGGGCGGGGAAGCTCAGACCGCGGTCGCTCTCGGTGATCTGGGAGTCCGCGCCGATCACCACCCCGTCGCTACAGACGACAGCGAGTACGACGGTCATGGGGTCCTCCAGGGCAGGGGTATGAGGTTGGGCGCGAGGTACCCGGCATCCCGCGTGCCTACACCCCGACGGGTGTCGGCCCGTTCGCTGCCCCGGACGAGAATCCCCCTCCCGCCGCACAGGAGAGGACTCTCAGGCCGACCGGGCGGGCGGGGTGCTGGCGGCCGGTCAAGCGGTGGCCGGAATGACCAGTACGATGACGAGCCGCTCGGCGAGAAGTGGATACGCTCGCGGTCGTGACGCACGAGAAGGAGATCACTGAGCCGATCGACCTGTGCCTGGCCAACGGGCGGCTGCGTCCCGCCGCGGTGGGTTGGAGCCGGCGTCCCGTACACCGGGCGAACCTGCGCGGCTGGGGCCGCAACAAACGCTGGGAGTACTGGGGAATCGTCACGCCGCGCCACATCGTCGGCCTGGTCGCCTCGTCGCTGGACTACGCCGGGGTGCACAGCCTCTACGTGCTCGACCGTACGACGAATGTCGAGACCGACCGGAGCGTGGTGGTTCCCTTCGCTCGGGGCACCGTTTTCCCGCCGGTAAGCGGGGTGGGTGTGGTGCGGGCCCGTGGCGGCGGGATCTCGATCGACATCGACCAGGCGGTGACCGGGACCACGATCCGCGCCGCTGCCCCGGACATCGAGGTCGATCTGGTGGTGGCGCTGCCGGAGGGGAACGAGTCGCTCAGCGTGGTGGTGCCCTGGAGCACCCGCCGCTTCCAGTACACGGTCAAGGACGTCGGTCGCCCGGTACGCGGCAAGCTGCGGGTCAACGGGGAGGACCACGTGATCGCCGAGGCCGACTCGTTTGCCGTCCTCGACCACGGGCGCGGCCGGTGGCCGTACGCGATCCGCTGGAACTGGGCTGCCGGCAGCGGCCCGGGCCGGGCCATCCAACTCGGCGGACGGTGGACCGACCGCACCGGCTCCACCGAGAACGGCCTCTTCGTCGACGGCCGGCTGCACAAGATCGGCGATGACCTGCGCTGGGAGTACGACCGCGCCGACTGGCTGCGGCCGTGGCGGATCAGCGGTGCACGGGTGGCCGTGCGGTTCCATCCCTTTCACGAGAAGGTCGCCCGGACCAATCTCGGTGTGCTCGCCAACGAGACGCATCAGTGCTTCGGGCACTTCACCGGTTGGGCGACGACCGACGACGGCGAGCGGATCGACCTGGACGGGCTGGTCGGCTGGGCCGAGGAGGCGCGCAACCGCTGGTAGCGCGCGGGCCAGGCCGGGGCACGTGAATCGCACCGGTGCGGTGGATCAATTTTCTACGCGTGCCGCCGGTGGCCGCAGTACACAGAACTCGTTGCCGTCGTGGTCGGCGAGCACGTGCCAGGCCCAGCCGTCTTCTTCGATGCAGGTTTCGGTAATGCGCCGCGCGCCCAGCGACATCAGCCTGGTCACCTCTGCTTCCAGGTCGGGCACGCGCAGATCCAGGTGCATTCTGTTCTTCTGTGCCTTCGGCTCGGGGACTCGCTGCAACAGCAGCTCGACGCCGTTGCCGTCGGCTGGCAGCAGGCGCCGGTAGCGCCCGGGCGAGAGGGGTCCGGCCACGTATCCGAGCACCTGGGACCAGAACGTCCCCGCACGATCGAGGTCGGCACAGTCCAGGACCACCGCGAGGACGACGTCGTGCCGTCCGCCGAACCGAGCCGGTCCTTCGGTCATGACAGCAGGCTAGCCCGCCGGCTTCGGGTACGCCGACCGACCCGCATGATCCATGTCCTGAGTCGACTGTCAGGATTGCGGTATGACGGTTCAATTCGCCGGCCGGGTTGCGCTGGTCACAGGTGGCAGCCGCGGGATCGGCGCCGCCGTCGCGCGACGGCTGGCCGAGGACGGCATCCACGTCGCGTTCACCTACCGCGCCGCGGAGGCGAGCGCGAAGGCCGTGCTTGCCGACATCGAGGCGTACGGGCGTAGCGGCCTGTCGATCAGTGCGGACAGCGCCGATCCGGCGGCGGTGGTCGGTGCCGTCGAGCGGACCGTTGCCGAGTTGGGGCGGCTGGACATCCTGGTCAACAACGCCGGGGTGTTCGCGGGTGGGCCGATCGAGTCGGTCAGCTTCGACGACCTCGACCGGGCCGTCGCGGTGAACGTACGCGGGGTCTACCTGGCCACCCAGGCGGCGGTACGCCACATGGGCGCGGGCGGCCGGATCGTCAACATCGGCAGCAGCTTCGCCAGCCGAGTGCCGGCTCCCGGGGTGAGCGCGTACGCGATGACCAAGAGCGCGGTCAACGGGCTGACCCGGGCACTCGCCCGCGAACTCGGCCCGCGCGGGATCACCGTCAACCTGATCCTGCCCGGCTCGACCGACACCGACATGAACCCGGCGGACAGTGCCGGCGCCGACGCGCAGCGGTCGCACATCGCCCTCGGCCGGTACGCGTCACCGGCCGACGTGGCAGCCACGGTGAGTCACCTGGTGGGGGACGGCGGACGGCACATCACCGGCGCGTCGATCGCCGTCGACGGCGGCGCGACGGCCTGAACGTCGCGTCGGCCTCAACGCGCGTCAGCCTGAACGTCGCTCGGCCTGGAGGCGCGACGGCCTGAACGTCGCGTCGGCCGGTCAGGTCGTAGGCTCCTGTCGCAGCTGGGTGGCGGTGCGGACGAGCCCGGCGACGGCCCGGGAGCGGCTGTGCGGCGGCCAGGCGAGCACGGTGGTGACGTGCGGTGCGTCGGTGAGCGGGACGGCGGTGTGCGCGTTCCACAGCCACGATCGGGACGAGGCGCAGAGGACGGCCATGGTGCGTCCGAGGGCGATCAGCTGCGCCAGTTGCGACTGGTCGTGGATCTCGGGGCCCGGGCCGGGCTCGTACGTGCCGTCCTGCCGGGGCCAGCGGGCGACCGGCAGCTCCGGTACGTCGCTGATCTCGGCCATGCTCAGGGACGTACGCGCGGCGAGGGGATGCCCGGCGGGCACGATGGCGACCTGGTGTTCGGTAAGCAGGTCCTCGGTGTCGAGGCTGGCGAGGTCGTCGAAGGGGCGCTGCATGAGGGCGACGTCGGCGCGGCCGTCGCGCAGCATCCGCGCCTGTTCGCCCATGCGGCAGAGCAGCACGTCGACCTCGACCGCGCCAGGTTCGGCGGCGTGGGCGTCGAGCAGCTTCCGCAACAGCTCGTGATTCGCCCCGGCCTTCGTGGCAAGCGTCAGGTGGTTCGGGGCGGACGCGGCCCGGCGGGTACGGCGGGCGGCTGCGGCGGTGGCGTCGAGGATGGTGCGAGCCTCGTCGAGCAGCACCTGACCTGCGCCGGTGAGGGTGACGCCCCGGCGGTTGCGGTCGAGCAGGGTGACGCCGAGGCGCCGTTCCAGCTGCTGTATCGCCCGGGACAGCGGTGGCTGGGCGATGCCGAGGCGCTCGGCCGCCCGGCTGAAGTGCAGTTCCTCGGCGACCGTGACGAAGTACCTGAGTTCGCGGGTCTCCAGAGTGTCCACGACAGCGACGATACTGCGGTGATACCGGCCGGGTATGACAGCGCACCCAACCGGTGTAACGGCGGCACTCGTTGCCGAGCCACCATCGGCGTCATGAGTGACACGAAGACCGCGCTGGTCACCGGCGCGAACAAGGGACTCGGCTACGAGATCGCGGCCGGGCTGGGCGCGCGAGGCTACCGGGTGGCGGTGGGGGCCCGCGACCGTGGGCGGGGCGAGGCGGCCGTGCAGAAGCTGATCGCCGCCGGGGTGGACGCGTTCCCGGTCCCGCTGGACGTGACAAGCGACCGGAGCGTCGCCGAGGCGGCCGAACTGATCGACCGCCTCGACGTCCTGGTCAACAACGCCGGCATCTCGGGAGAGAGCGGGCCGGGATGGGTGCAGGATCCGACCACGCTCGACCTCGACGTGGTCCGCACGGTCGTGGACACCAACGTCTACGGCGTGATCCGGGTGACCAACGCGATGCTGCCGATGTTGCGGCGCTCGGTCTCCCCGCGCATCGTCAACATCTCCAGCAGCGTCGGATCGTTGACCTGGCAGACGGACCCGAACATCGAAGTCGGCCCGGTCATGGCGGCCTACTCGCCGACGAAGTCGTTCCTCAACGCCATCACGGTGCATTACGCGCGGCAGTTCGCCGGCACGGGCATCCTCATCAACGCCGCCTGTCCGGGCCTGATCGCGACGGATTTCACCGGCTTCCATGGCCGGCCACCCCAGGAGGCGGCGGCGACCCCGATCCGGCTGGCCACTCTGCCCGACGGCGGCCCGACCGGCTCGTTCTTCAACGACGACGGCGTGATCCCCTGGTGATTCCGAACATGTCCCGGCATCGGGTGCCAGGAGCGCCCACATTTACCGATGGGCGTCGATCCCTTGACGATGTCGGGATGTGAACGTTATCAATCAGTTGGTGGGTGTGAAAGCGTGGTGACGAGAGGCGACGAGACATGCGACTG
This sequence comes from Micromonospora sp. FIMYZ51, assembly GCF_038246755.1. Taxonomy (NCBI): domain Bacteria; kingdom Bacillati; phylum Actinomycetota; class Actinomycetes; order Micromonosporales; family Micromonosporaceae; genus Micromonospora; species Micromonospora sp. FIMYZ51. Next base: position 794,084 of record NZ_CP134706.1, read on the forward strand.
AAGCTTTGTGGCAGGTTGCTGGCGGCCACTCTCACCACGCTGGTCACGGCGGCCACCGTCGCCGTCGTGGGGCCCGCTGCCCCGGTGCGGGCGGCCGCCGTGACCTTCACCAATCCGCTCGCCGAACAGCGCGCGGACCCGCACATCTACCGGCACACCGACGGCTACTACTACTTCACCGCGACCGTGCCCGAGTACGACCGGATCGTGCTCCGCCGCGCCACCACGCTCCAGGGACTCGCCACCGCCAGCGAGCGGGTGATCTGGCGCCGGCACAGCAGCGGCGAGATGGGCGCGCACATCTGGGCACCTGAGATCCACTTCATCGACGGCCGGTGGTACGTCTACTTCGCCGCCGGTCGCACCGAGGACGTCTGGGCCATCCGGCCGTACGTGCTGGAGAGCAGCGCCGCGAACCCGCTCGACGGGCCGTGGGCCGAGCGTGGCCAACTCCAGCCGGCCCGGAGCAGCTTCTCGCTCGACGCGACCACCTTCGTGCACAACGGCCAGCGCTACCTGGCCTGGGCGGAGTACGCCGGCAGCAACTCCAACATCTACCTCGCCCGCGCGGTCAACCCGTGGACGTACGCGGGCACCCCGACGTTGATCGCCACCCCCACGTACGCCTGGGAGACCCGGGGGTACCGGGTGAACGAGGGACCGGCGGTGCTGATCCGCAACGGCCGGGTGTTCATGACCTACTCGGCGAGCGCCACCGACGCCAGCTACGCCGTCGGGCTGCTCACCGCCTCGGCGGGCAGCAACCTGCTGAACGCGGCCTCCTGGTCGAAGCGGGCCACGCCGGTGCTGGCCAGCGACAGCCGGACCGGCCAGTGGGGACCGGGACACAACTCCTTCACCGTCGCCGAGGACGGCAGCGACGTGATCGTCTACCACTCCCGCAACTACGAGCGGTACCTCGGCAACGGCTACGACCCACTCAACGATCCGAACCGGCGGACCCGCATCCAGCGGGTCTACTGGAACGCCGACGGTACGCCGAACTTCGGCGTACCGGTGCCGGACGGCGTGACTCCGGTCCGGCTGCGGGCACACGACCTGCCGGACCGCTACCTGCGGCACTGGGAGTTCCGGGCGCGCCTGGAGCCGAACGTCACAAACCTCGCCGACTCTCAGTTCCGGATCGTCGCTGGGCTGGCGGACCCGGCGGCGATCTCGCTGGAGTCGACAAACTATCCCGGCTACTACCTGCGGCACCGCAACCACCAGCTCTGGGTCGAGCGCAACGACGGCACCAGCCTGTTCCGGCAGGACGCGACGTTCCTCCGCCGGCCCGGCCTGGCCGACCCCGCCAAGGTGTCCCTGGAGTCGGTGAACTTCCCCGGCCAGTACGTCCGGCACCGGGACGGACTGCTGTATCTCGAAGCCGTTGCGGACGCGGCCGGGCGGGCGTCCGCCACCTTCGCCCTGGAGTAGCCGAACGTGTCGGTGGGGGTGCCTAGACTCCCGCGACATGGCGACGGTGACCTTTGTGGACGAGAGCACGGCCGGTGCGCGTACCCCCGCGTGGGCCTTGCGGATCTTCGAGGAGCGGCTGACGCTGCGTGAGCTGATCCGGCGGCGGATCCACCAGGAGGTGGCCGAATACCACGCCGCCACCCCGGCACCGCGCCGGCTGCTCGTGCAGCCCACCCGGACCGAGCAGGCGTTGAACGGCGATCCCGCCGAGCGGTCGCCGCGCCGGGTCGACCCGGCGCGGCAGGTGGCCCTGGCCGAGGAGGCGTTCGGCCGCAACGGTTTCGTGGTGCTGGTCGGCGACCGCCAGGTCGAGGAGTTGGACGACGAGCTCGACCTGCGCCGCGACACCGAGGTCACCTTCCTCAAGCTCGTCCCGCTGGTGGGTGGCTGATGACCACCGCCACCGCCACCGTCTGGTACGTCACTCGCACCCGGGACCTGGTCGCCGCGAACGACCTGACCGCACTGGCCGACCACCTCTACGCGCAGGCCGTGGTCTGCCGGCACCACACGGCGGTACGCGAGTCCCTGCGCCCGCTGTCCCGCCCGGATGTGGCCCGGTTGGTGCACGGCATGGTCCGCATCGCGCTGAAGAACCCGGTGCGTTCCTGGGCCGCGCGAGACATGATCAACCAGGTGGCCCGGCGGCTCCCCACCGAGCTGACCGCCGAGCAGCTCAAGGATCTCACCGCGTACGCCGTCCAGATGTGGCATGGGCTGCCGCCCAGCGCGCTGGAGATCGTGGCCCGCGGGCTGGCCGCGACCGGCCCGCTCCCGGCCGACCTGGCGAAGGTGATGACCGACCGGTCCGGGGAGAGCCAACGATTGCGCCTGCTGGTGGCCGAGCTGGGCGGGCCGTACCTCGACCCGAGCGACCCGTGGGCCGAGCAGATCGGCACCGAGCTGTCTACCCTCGACCCGGCCTGGCAGCGGCTGATCGCCCATGCCAGCACCGCGATCACCGCCCGCCCCACGGCCGGCTGGTCGGCCGAGGCGTCCCGGCTGCTCGCCGAGATCGATCCGGCTGAGACCATGCGGGTGCTCGACGGGTGGCTGGCCGCCGCATCGCGTACCCCACAGTCGCAGCCCACCTCGGCCAACGCGGACCTGCTGCGCGGTCTGCTCTGGCTGGCCGAGCGGTCCGCGCCCGCCCCCGAGCAGGTACGCCGGATCGGTGGCCTGGTCGAGGCGATGCTGCGCCGGCTGCCCGGGATCGGGCCGGCCTGCCCGAAGGTGGCAAACGCGGCGGTCGGGGTGCTCGGACGGCTCGACGGCGAGGCGGCGCTGGCGCAGCTGGCCCGGCTGTCGGCCCGGGTCACCTACAAGGGCACCCGCAACGAGATCGACAAGGCGCTCGACGTCCGCGCCGCGGCGCTCGGCATCGGCCGGGACGAGATCGAGGAACTGGCCGTCCCGGACTACGGCCTGACCGAGGTGGGCCGGCACGAGGTGGTCCTCGGCGGGTGCCGGGCCGAACTGCTGATCGTTGCCACGGGCGCGACCCTGGTCTGGCACAACCAGGCCGGCCGGCAGGTGAAGAGCCCGCCGGCGACGGTACGCCGCGACCACGTCCCGGCACTGGCCGAGCTGAAGGGCCTGGCCAAGGAGGTCACCGGGATGCTGGCCGCCCAGGCGGCCCGGCTGGACCGGCTCTTCCTGGCCCAGCGCAGCTGGCCCCTTGCCGTCTGGCGGCAGCGCTATCTGGACCATCCGCTTGTCGGCGTGCTGGCCCGCCGGCTGCTCTGGCTGGTCGACGGGGTGCCCTGCGGTTGGGCCGACGGTGCGCTGCGCACGGTGGACGACACTGCGGTCACCGCCGCCGACGATGCCGAGGTGCGGATCTGGCACCCGATCGGGCGGCCGGTGCCGGAGGTCGTCGCCTGGCGGGAGTGGCTGGAGCGGCACCTGATCGTCCAGCCGTTCAAGCAGGCGCACCGGGAGGTCTATCTGCTCACCCCCGCCGAGGAGGCCACCGGCACGTACTCCAACCGGTTCGCCGGGCACATCCTGCGCCAGCACCAATACCACGCGCTGGCCGCGATCCGGGGCTGGTCCGACCGGCTCCGGTTGATGGTCGACGACTCGTACCCGCCCACGCTGCGCGAACTGCCGGGCTGGGGGCTGCGCGCCGAGTACTGGGTGGAGGGTGTCGGCGACGACTACGGCACCGACACCACCGAGAGCGGGTCGTACCTGCGGCTGGTCACCGACCAGGTGCGCTTCTACCCGATCGCCGCCGCGCAGAACTGGTCGCACGCCTCCGGTGGCGGCTACGCGGGCGCCCGGTGGACCGACGCCCGCCCGGTTGACCCGCTGCCGCTCGACCAGATCCCGCCGCTGGTGTTCAGCGAGATCATGCGGGACGTGGACCTGTTCGTCGGGGTGGCCAGCGTCGGCAACGATCCGACCTGGTCCGACGGCGGCCCGCAGGGTCGGTTCCGGGACTACTGGTCGTCGTACAGCTTCGGGGAGCTGTCGGCGACCGCCGAGACCCGGCGGGACCTGCTGGCCCGGCTGCTGCCCCGGCTGGCGGTGGGGCGGCGGGCCCGGATCGACGGCCGGTTCCTCGTGGTCGACGGTGAGCTGCGCACGTACCGGATCCACCTGGGGTCGGGCAACATCCTGATGAGCCCGAACGACGAGTATCTCTGCATCGTGCCGGACCGTGGCGCGGGCCGGCTGGGCGAGCAGCAGTTCCTACCGTTCGAGGGGGACGGCATGCTCGCCGTCATCCTCAGCAAGGCGATGCTGCTGGCCCGGGACGCCGAGATCACCGACCCGTCGATCACCCGGCAGATCAAGCCCGGCTAGCCGCGACGAAGCTCGCCGGTCTCGCTAAAGTTCCTGCACCGGGCGGGACAGCAGGCAGAACTCGTTGCCTTCCGGATCGGCGAGCACGACCCAGCTGGCGTTGGCGGCCTGTCCCACGTCGACGCGCCGTGCGCCGAGGGTGAGCAACCGGTCAAGCTCCGCCGCAGTGGACACGCCGTCGGCCCGCAGGTCGAAATGCAACCGGTTCTTGACCACCTTGCCCTCCGGCACGGCCGCCACGTCGATCATCGGCCATGATCGGTCCGCGACCGCGATGGTGATCACCTCGGCGTCCTCATCGACCACCTGCCAGCCGAGGACGGCGCACCAGAAGTCGGCGATCACCCGCGGTCGGAGTGCGTCGATGGCGATGGCGGCAAGGCGGCTCGGCATGCGGCCCATTGTCGCCCAGCCACGGCGAGACGTCGCCCGAGATAGCGCCGGTCTGGGCCGCCGGCAGGTCACGCCCGGGCACCAGGGTGTGACCTGCCGGCGGGGCTTACCGAGTGGGTGGACTCACGCGCGAACCCGCCTGGCGGAAGGGCGGCGGGTGAGGGCGAAGCCGACGACGCCGGCCACCGCGGCGAGCATGCCGCCGGCCGTGGTCCAGATCCAGCGGGAGCCGGCCTCGGGCAGCCAACCGGTCAGGTTGAGGTTCCAGCCGTCCTCGTCCTCGTCGGCGGGGGCAGCCGTCGGTTCCGCGTCCAGCACGCTGCCGGCGTTTGTCGGTGGGACCAGCGGGGCCTCCAGTTTGCCGTCCTCCGCAGCGGAGCCGGCGTCGCCGGTGGCGGAGATCAACAGGTCCACGTCGATCGGCCGGCCGAGGTCGGGCTCGGGCACGTCGACCACGGTGAGCCGCACGTAGTACGTGCCGGGCAGCGGGTCGGCGGACCACGGCTCGGCCCAGGGGCGGACCCGCCGCAGGGTGCAGCCGATGGCCACGGTGCTCGCCGAGGCGTCGGCGGTCGGCGTCTGCGCACCGGCCGTGCACGCCTGGCGGCGACGCAGCCCGTCGAAGACCTCGACGGTCCAGGTCGACCTGCCGGTGCGGTTCTGGGCGAGCGCGACGGTCGCGCTGATCTCGTGGGTCTCACCCGCGGCGGCCGAGAACGACCAGTAGAGGTACTCGCCGGTCGAGGCACCGACGCGTACCGGCTGGCCGGCGGCGACCGGGGTGGCGCTCAGGAACGAGGTGCCGGCCTTGGTCACGGTGGCGGCGCCGGGCGAGGGGGTCGGGGTGGGTGCGGCCAGCGCCGTGGCCGGGGCCAGGACGAGACCCGCAGCCAGCAGTGCGGTCACGGTAGCCAGGTGGGTACGCATCCTCAGTTCTCCCTCCAGGTGGCCACCCACCAGCGGGTGAGCAGGCCGGCGACGAGCCCGGTGAGCAGCCCCGCCACGGTCAGCAGGAGCAACAGCACCCAGCCCCGGCCCAGGTCCGGCCCGTCGGGGGCGGGGGAGGCGGCGACCACGTCGATGGTCAGTTCGACCGGCATGCCGGGGTCCTTCTCGGTGCCCGACCGGGGCGAGAACATGTTGCTGACCACCAGGCAGACGGTGGTGACGGTGGGCGTCGCGCTGGCCGTCGGCGTGGGCGCATCCTCGTCGCGCTCGGCGTCGTCACCGTCCTCGTTGGCCGACCAGCGCAGCCCGGCCGAGACCACGTCGGTACGTCCGCTGCCGGCGTCCACGCCACGGACCAGTTCCCGGCCGTCGGACGCGGTGGCCCGCAGCAGTACGCCGTAGTCGGGGTTGACCGGCCGGTCCATCGCCACGCTGACCGAGGCGCGCAGTTCCTGCCCCACCTGGACCGGCACCCGGTACCAGCGGTGCTCGGAGAAGGTCTCCCGGTCGGTGTAGACGCCGGGGGCGAGCAGCGGCGCACCCTGGCAGACGTCCGCCCCGTCGACCTTGGCCGGCGTGGTCGCGTACGTGTCGCGGGCCCGGTCGACAAGTTGCTTGAGCCGGTCGGTGAGGTCGTCGGCGCTTGTCGCCGCGGTGTACGTGCCGCCGGTGGCGGCGGCGATGCAGAGCAGCTGCTTGCGTACCTTCTCGTCCGGGGCCAGGCCGAGGGTGTCCACCACAAGCGTGGTGCCCTGGGCCGCCAGCTCCCGGGCCACCTGACACGGGTCCGGTGGAGCGCAGGTGTCCTCGCCGTCGGTGATCAGCACGATCCGCCGGGCGGTGCTGCCGGTGCCGAGGTCCTTGGCGGCCTCACGCAGGGCGAGCCCGACCGGCGTGAATCCGGTCGGGCGCAGCGACGCCACGGCCGCCTTGGCCGCTGTCCGGTCCACCGGGCCGACCGGCACGATCTGCTGGGTGTCCAGGCAGCCCTGCTCTTTGTCCTTGCCCCGGTAGGTGGCACCGAGCACCCGGATGCCCAGCTGGGTTTCGTCGGGCAGGGCGTCCACCACCTCGCCGAACGCCTGCTGTGCCACCGAGATCCGGCTGCGTCCGTCGATGTCGGTGGCCCGCATCGAGCCGCTCACGTCCAGCACCAGCTGGACGCGCGGCGGCTCGGCCACGGGTTCTGCCCTGTCGTCGTCGGCGAATGCCGGCACCGGGCCGGCCAGCGTGGTCGCCGCCAGCAGTCCGAGCAGGACGGCTGACGACCATCTCTTGTTGATCACCGGGCGGAGTGTAGCGACGTCCATTCAGGACAGAGACGCCGGTCACCCGGTGAGGTGTCACGGCTTCCAGGAGCCGGCGGTCTCGAAGAGGTGCTGGTACTCCAGCGCGCCATTGGTGTCGGCGACGTCGAAGACCACCGTGCCCGAACGCTTGCTGCCGGTCCGCAGGTTGTTGCCGGCGCCGAGCGGATCCCCGCAGCCGGCCAGCGCGCCGACCAGCCCGTTGACCGTGGTGCCGTCGTCGGCCACCCACTCGAAATAGAACGGGTTGATCGAACCGGTGCCCTTGGTCACGGTGGCCGTCACCTCGGCGATCAGGTACCGGCCCTTCTGTGGTTTGGGCGCGTACGTCTGACATGCCTCCGAGACCGTGCGGAACTTCGCCACGGTGATCTCGACGGTGCCGTCGTTGTCGGTGATGACCAGGGTGTCGCCGGCCTTCATGTTGAAGGTCTCGCCGGTGGGGGCCGGCCTGGTCGGCGTGCTCCGGGCGGGCGCGCTGGTCGCCGGGGTGGGCAACGGGGCGTAGCTGACCGTCGGGGTGGGCAGCGCCTCGGACACCTGGTCGGCGGTCTGCCTCGCGCCGGCGATGAGCGCGGCGATGCCACCGACGCAGCAGAGCAGCGCCACGACCGCCACCACGATCACCACGATCAGGACCGTCCGGCCGCCACGGCCGCCGGTCGGCTGCGGCGGGCCGTACGGAACACCGGGGCCGCCTGGCGGGTACGGGCCGCTCGGCGGGTAGCCGCCGCCGGGCGGGTACGGGCCACCGGGCGGCGGGTAAGCGCCGCCGGGCGGGTACGGGCCGCCCGCCTGGTAGGGATCGCCCGGCGGGTACGGCGTACCCGAGCTGGGCGCCTGCGCCTCGCCCGGTTGCGGCGCGCTCCACGGGTTGTCGGTTCCGGGTTGCGGCGCGCTCCACGGGTTGTCGGTTCCGGGTTGCGGCGCGCTCCACGGGTTGTCGGTTCCGGGTTGCGGCGAAGCGGGCCAGTTCACGTCCGGTGCGGCCCCCGGCGTGGGCTGGGCCGACGGGGCTGCCCACGGGTCGCCCGGCTGCTGCGGATTCGGCTGGTAGGGGTCGTGTGGCCCGTCTGGGGGCTGGGGGTGACTCACCGTACTCCTCGGGCACCTGCTGGGGACGCGAACCGCCTGACGCTACCGCGTAGCGGCAACACCGGGTCGCCGCGGCGGGTCAGGAATCGCCGGCTCGGCAGATGTGCTTCCGGCGGTCCGGCCACGTAGGGTCGATCGGCGGCGATGGATGGGCGGCTCGGTGGCCACGGTTGACCAGCCCGCCGCGATGATGTAACGCCGAGGCAGCTCCGGGCGCTGCTGGGTTTGGTGTGTGTGGGGGTGATGTGTGATCGACGGCGGCTGCTCGTCCGCCGTCCAGGTTGGAGGCGGAAGGGAACGCGATGACCAGTGGCGCGGATCGCTCGGGTGCGACAGTGCCCCAGGGGGACGGCAACATCCCGGCGACACCGGGTCAACACACCCCGGTAGCACCTGGCTGGACCTGCGGTTCCTGTGGTGCGGACTGGCCGTGCGCGGCCAAACGCGAGCTACTCCTGCGTGAGTACGGGGTCGACCGGGCGATGCTCAGCGTCTACCTCGGGGCATGCCTGGCCGCCGCCGCCGAGGACCTGCGGGCGCTCGGATCCGGCACGTTGCAGGAGCGGTTCTTCGGCTGGCTTCCGCCGCGGTCGAGAAGAGCCGAGCTTCCTCCTCGGCCGAAAAAGGGTTGAGCGCAGCGTCCGTGATCGGTCACGCAGCGGTGGTCGCCGACGTCAATCCCGGCGGTAAAAGTCGATCGTCGGAAATCTGACCCTTGCCGCCCCGTTGTGCCGCTGGTCATGGGTGGTTAAGCTTTTCATGCGCGCCCCAATCGCCCGCTTCCCCCGTGGCAGGCGATCGGGGCGCGCCCTTTTGTGCTCAGCAGGGCCCACCTGACGTACGAAAGAGCCCATCCGCCGCAGCGGATGGGCTCTTCGCATAGGCGGAGCCGAGGCCCGGCCCCGGGCGGTGGGCCCGGGGCCGATGCCGTGCTCAGATCCAGCGACCGTCCAACCACATCCGTGCCGACCATTCGGCGTACGGCAGGACCTGGCCGACGAAGATCGGATAGAAGTAGGCGAAGCAGAGCACGACGAGCGCCAGGTACGCCCCGACGATCACCCCGCCGACCAGCCGACGATCCTGGCTGGCCTCGTCGTCGGTAGCGCCGACGGGCTGACCACCGCCGGGGCCGGCGGGTGTGGCGATCGCACCCAGTACGTAGACCACCGCCAGCACGAGGAACGGCACCGCGGGCGCGGCGTAGAAGGAGAACATCGTCCGGCCGTCGGCGGCGAACCAGAACCAGGGCAGCAACCCCGCGCCCACGAACAGCAGGATCGCGCCGGCCCGCCAGTCCCGCCGGGCGAGGCCGAGCCAGATCAGCGCCGCCAGCGCGGGCAGGAACGACCACCACAGCAGCGGCGTGCCGAGCAGCAACACCTCGGCGGCACAGCTCGCCTGGCCGCAGTTACCGTCGCCGGACCAGTAGAAGGCCACTGGGCGGCCCAGCAACAGCCACTGCCACGGCAGCGACTGGTACTTGTGCGCGTCGTCGAGCTGGTTGTGGAAGCCCAGCGCGGCCTGGTGGTACTTGACCAGGTTCCACAGCGCGCCGATCACCGGCGTGTCGCTGAGGCCCGCGCCCGGGTACCGCTCGGCGAGCCGGTAGTAACCGTCCTGGCTGAGCAGCCAGCCCCACCAGGTCGCCACGTAGGTGACCGCCATCAGCACCCCGGCGAGCACCATCTGCGGGAACCCGTCGAGCATCGTCGCCCGCCACGGCCGGGGCACCCCGGCGGACCGGCGGGCACCGACGTCCCAGAGCAGCATCAGCAGCGCGAAGGCCGGAACGAAGAACAGCGCGCTCCACTTCACCGCGAAGGCGCAACCGAGCAGTACCCCGGTCGCCAGCCGCCACCAGGGCCAGTTCCGCCACCCGCCCGGCGGGCGGCCGGCGCGCCCCGGCGCGGTGGGATCCAGCCCGGCCGCCAGGGCGCGGGCCCAGCGCCGCCGGGTCGCGTCCCGGTCGAGCACCAGCGTGGCGAACGCGGCCAGCACGAAGAACAGCAGGAAGATGTCGAGCAGTGCGGTGCGGGACAGCACCAGGTGGAAGCCGTCGAGCGCGAGCAGCAGACCAGCGGCGCAGCCGAGCAGCGTGGAGCCGAACATCCGGCGCCCGGTCCGGATCAGCAGCAGCACCGAGAGGGTGCCGATCAGGGCTGCCGAGAAGCGCCAGCCGAACTCCGGCGAGGTGGTCCAGAGCTGGCCGGGCACCGAGATGCCGTGTTCGGCGTCGGAGTAGCCGAAGGCCCACTCGCCGAGACCGATCAACCACTTGCCAAGTGGCGGGTGGACCACGTACGACGGGCCGCCGTCCTTGTAGTTCCACTCCACGTGCTTGTCGATCAGGGCCCAGGCGTCGCGGGCGTAGTAGATCTCATCGAAGATCTTGCCCGGCGGATGGCTGAGGTTGGCGAAGCGGACAATCGCCGCGATCGCCACCACAAGCATCGTGGCCAGCCAGGAGTGTCCGTCCAGCCGACCCTCGACGGTGGCCAGCCGGCGCCGGACTATCTCCGGTACGCCGCGTGGCGTCGGATCGGTGGAGCCGGCAGTGGCTGCCGCGGACGCCGGATCCGGCCGGTCCGCGCTGGCGCTCTGTGCTGTCGACGCACTCGTCACCCGGCGATCGTAGGCTGCGGAGGGGGCCAATGGCGTGGGTCGTCCTTAAATCCGGTACGAGCGTCGATGAAGGAGTAGCGGACCTGTGGGAGAAATGACCGAAATGGGGCGTCTGGTGCTCCTCGGTGCGCCGCTCGGCAATCCCGCTGACGCCTCCACCCGGCTGCGCGACGTGCTCGCCACCGCCGACGTGGTCGCCGCCGAGGACACCCGGCGGTTGAGCCGGCTCGCCCGCGACCTCGACGTGACGATCCCCGGCCGGATCGTCAGCTACTTCGAGGGCAACGAGGAGCGGCGTACGCCGGAACTGGTCGACGTGCTCGCCGCCGGGTACCTCGTCGCTCTGGTCACCGACGGTGGGATGCCGAGCGTCTCCGACCCCGGCTACCGGCTGGTCCGGGCCGCCCTGGACGCCGGTGTTCCGGTCACCACCGCCCCCGGGCCCAGTGCCGTCACCACCGCCCTGGCCCTGTCCGGGCTGCCCTGCGACCGGTTCTGCTTCGAAGGGTTCCTGCCGCGCGCCCCGGGCGCCCGCCGGGCCCGGCTACGGACGCTGGCCACCGAGGAACGGACCCTGGTCCTCTTCGAGGCACCGCACCGGGTCGCCGCCGCGCTCGCCGACCTGGCCGACACGTTCGGCGCGGACCGACCCGCCGCGCTCTGCCGCGAACTGACCAAGACGTACGAGGAGGTGCTGCGTCGTCCCCTCGGTGAACTGGCCAGGTGGGCCGCCGAGGGCAACCCGCGCGGCGAGATCACCCTCGTGGTGGCCGGCGCCCCCGCCACCCCCGCGACCCGCCCCGACGACGACGCGCTGCGCGCCGCAGTGGCCGAGCGCGAGGCCGCGGGCCTGAGCCGCCGCGACGCGATCACCGACGTCGCGACCGCCTTCGGCCTACGTCGCCGCGACGTCTACGCCGTCGTGCACCAGGTGTAAGGAAGGGCCCCTTGTTAACGCCTGGTGTATAGGAAGGGCCCCTTCCTAACGCCACTGGGCGCCGGGCTGCGGCTACCAGGCCATCGGGTGTCGGGCTGCGGCTACCAGGCGGCTGCCAGGAAGCCGAGCGCGATCACGAGCGGGCCGGCGAGCGAGGCGGCGACCGCCCAGCGCCGGTCCCGTGGCTCGGGCAGCCGGGTCGCGCCGGTCCAGTGCGCGATGCCCGCGCCGCAGCCGAGCACCGCCAGCAGGCCGAGCAGCCAGCGCAGGTGCAGACCGAACCCCCGATCGGCGTACGCGGTGCCGCCGCTCGGGCCGGTCATCCGGGCCGGCAGGTTCGCACCGGCCGTGCTCCGGTGCGCGGGCACCCCGCTGACCCGTACCCCGTGACTGCGGAACGTGCCGTCCGTCGCGGTGAAGATGCCTCGGCACCGTTGGGTCAGGCCGCCGCCGGAGCACTCCGTCACCACCGCCGTGCCCGGGGCGGCGTGTCCGACCGCGACCCAGAACGGGCTGGCGCTCACCCAGGCGAAGAAAGCCGCCGCCAGGCTCAACCCGATAAGCGAGGCGAGCCCCGGCAGCGGATCCGGCGGGTGGTTGCGCACCGCACGACGACGACGCGCCCGCCGCACGCGGCGCCACCAACCGCCGGTGTCGCCGGTCGCCTCCGGCCGCACCGGCGTACCGTCCCAGTGCACCTCCTCGATGGGCGCCCAGAACGCGTCGTCGTCCGGCGTACCGTCGTCGGGGGCGCAACGACCGCCGGGCGGTCGGACCGGGACCCGGCGGGGCAGCGCGTCGACCGGCGCGCCGGTGGTCGGTTCCAGTTCGACCGCGGCGTGGTCCGGCCCGCCCGGCACCTCGCCGCCGGGCCCGGCCCGGGGGTGCGGCGGCGTCACCGGATGGGTACGCGCAGACGCGGCCGACTCCGGCCGGGCCTCGGTGGGAAGGCCGTCCTCTGGGCCGCGGGCGGCTCTGCTGCCAGTCACGCGGTTCATTGGACACCGGCGAGAATGCCTGACCGGGCAGCTCAGGCAGCGTGTCGGCGACAAATCGGACCAGCGGGTCGGGTGGCGCGACCACCAGGTCGACCCGCCACCCGTATTGGTTCGCAGCCACCCGAGGCGGGTCATTAGGCTTGCTGGTCATGAGTCACGTTCTCGCGGCGGTCGCCTGGCCGTACGCCAACGGCCCGCGCCACATCGGCCACGTCTCCGGTTTCGGCGTTCCCTCCGACGTCTTCGCTCGGTACATGCGGATGGCCGGCCACGACGTGCTCATGGTCTCCGGCACCGACGAGCACGGCACCCCGATCCAGGTGCAGGCCGACGCCGAGGGGCTCAAGCCGCGTGAACTGGCCGACCGGTACAACCGGGTGATCGTGGAGGACCTGCACGGCCTCGGCCTCTCCTACGACCTGTTCACCCGCACCACCACGCGCAACCACTACGCGGTGGTGCAGGAACTGTTCGAGGGGATGTACCGCAACGGCTACATCGTGCCGAAGACCACCATGGGCGCCATCTCGCCGTCCACCGGCCGGACCCTGCCCGACCGGTACATCGAGGGCACCTGCCCGATCTGCGGCTACGACAGCGCCCGGGGCGACCAGTGCGACAACTGCGGCAACCAGCTCGACCCGATCGACCTGATCAACCCACGGTCGAAGATCAACGGCGAGACGCCGGAGTTCGTGGAGACCGAGCACTTCTTCCTCGACCTGCCCGCCCTGGCCGACGTCCTGCGACAGTGGCTGGGCACCCGGGAGGGTTGGCGCCCGAACGTGCTGCGGTTCTCCCGGAACCTGCTTGACGACCTGCACCCCCGGGCCATCACCCGGGACCTGGAGTGGGGTGTGCCGATCCCGCTCGACGGCTGGCGCGAGCGCACCGACAAGCGGATCTACGTGTGGTTCGACGCGGTGATCGGCTACCTCTCCGCGTCCATCGAGTGGGCCCGCCGCTCCGGCGACCCGGAAGCCTGGCGCAAGTGGTGGTCCACCGACGGCGCGGGCAAGGACGCCCAGTCCTACTACTTCATGGGCAAGGACAACATCGTCTTCCACTCGGTGATCTGGCCGGCGCTGCTGGCCGGCTACTCCGGCGAGGGCAGCCGGGACGGGGAGCCGGGCCAGCTCGGGCGGCTCAACCTGCCGACCGAGGTGGTCTCCAGCGAGTTCCTGACCATGGAAGGGCGCAAGTTCTCCTCCTCCCGCCGGGTGGTCATCTACGTCCGGGACTTCCTTGAGCGCTACGACGCCGACGCCCTGCGCTACTTCATCGCGGTGGCCGGCCCGGAAAGCAACGACACCGACTTCACCTGGGCGGAATTCCTCCGGCGCAACAACGACGAGCTGGTCGCCGGCTGGGGCAACCTGGTCAACCGGTCGATCTCCATGGCGGCGAAGAACTTCGGCGAGATCCCGCCGATCGGCCCCGACGGGCTGACCGAGGCCGACCAGGCGCTGCTGGCCGTGGCCCGCGCCGGCTTCACCACGGTCGGTGACCTGATCGCCAACCACCGGCAGAAGCAGGCCATCGGCGAGGCCATGAAGGTGGTCGCCGAGGCCAACAAGTACCTCTCCGACCAGGCACCGTGGAAGCTCAAGGGCGAGGCGGACAAGCCCCGGATGGGCACCATCCTGCACGTCGCCCTCCAGGTGGTCAGCGACGCCAACACGCTGCTCACCCCGTTCCTGCCGCACTCCGCCCAGAAGGTGCACGAGCTGCTCGGCGGCACCGGCGTACACGCGCCGATGCCGGTGATCGAGGAGGTCACCGACCTCGACGTCGGGCCGGGCTATCCGGTGCTGACCGGGGACTACACCCAGGGCGCGCGGTGGGAGTCCGTACCCCTGGTGGTGGGTCGGGCGCTCGCGGCGCCCAAGCCGGTGTTCCGCAAGCTCGACCCCTCGATCGTCGACGAGGAGTTGGCCCGGCTCGGCGGCTGATCCCGCACCGGCCCGACGGGCGCGACCCCGGCGGAGGTCGCGCCCGTCGCCCGTCTCAGCGGGACGATCCGTCAGCGGTACGGCTGCCGGCCGTGTCCGGTCAGGCCCGGGCCATCGCCGGCGACCCGATGAACTCCATGATCGCCCGGTTCACCTCGTCGGCGTTGGTCCACGGGGTGCCGTGCGGAGCGCCCTTGAGGGTGACCAGTCGGCCGTCGGAGAGCATCGGCTGGAGCCGCTGACCGGTCTTCGGGTACGGCAGCACCATGTCCTTGTCGCCCTGCACGATCAGCACCGGCACGTCGATCCGCGACACGTCGCCCCGGAAGTCCTCGCCCCAAGCGTCCACGCAGTCGTGGGTGGCCTTCCCCGAGGCACGCGCGCCGATCTCCCAGTGCGCCCGGTACGCCTCCTCGCTGACCAGCTTGCCCTTGTTCTCGTCGTAGTTGAAGAAGGAGTTGCAGAACTGGGTCAGGTAGGCGAAGCGGTCGGCGAGAATCGCCTGCTTGAACCCTTCGAAAAGGTTCGCCTCCACGCCCTCCGGGTTGTCCGGAGCCTGCTTCAGGTACGGCGCCAGCGGCGCCAGCAGCACCGCCCGGTCCACCCGGTCCGAGCCGTACGCGCCCAGGTAGCGGGTCACCTCGCCGGTGCCCATCGAGTGGCCGACCAGGATCGCGTTACGCAGGTCCAACTCCGTCATCAACACGTCGAGGTCGGCCGCGAAGGTGTCGTAGTCGTACCCCAACGCCGGCTGCGCCGAATTGCCGAAACCGCGCCGGTCGTACGTGATGACCCGGTACCCGGCCGCCAGCAGCGGACCCGAGATCTTCTCCCACGTCGCCCCGTTGAAAGGGAAGCCGTGGATCAACACGATCGGCTGGCCGGAGCCGTGATCCTCGTAGTACAGGTCGATGGGCGCAGAGTTCTCCGTGCCGACGGTGATGAAGGGCATTACGTCCTCCTGTCCAAGGTGGGAGACCGAGCCTTCCCCGGCAGGCGCCCGTTATTCGTCACCGCTCCGGCCGTGGAGCGTCGGCACCGGCCCGCCGTCGAGCTCGTACGGCTGATCCACGATCTGGTCGTCGACCACCTCGCCGCCGGGCGCCCAGGTCTCGTAGACGCCCCGTTCGTGGCACTGTGCCCCGGTAGCGGCCACCGCGTCCGGGTCCGGCCGGCGCAGCCGCAGCCGCAGCCAGCCCGACTCCTCCCGCAACACCAGGCAGGGCACGCCGCGCCAGGCCGCCAGCCGCAGCCGCCGACTCACCCCGTCGACCGGGTACTGGGCGGCCCGGGTCAGCGCCAGCACCCGGAACCCGTCGGGCGGGTCCGCCACCGCCTCGTACTCGTCGCCCGCGTACCTGCCGACCAGACGGGTGGCGCAGGGCGCCTGACCGGTCGGCACGTACTCCTGCTCCGGCGACAGGCCGGGCACTGCGGCGAGCAGATGCCGCCACTGCGGGCCGACCATCCGCAGCCAGCCGCGTTGCTCGGCCTGGTAGACGTAGAGCACCACCTCCACCCCTTCCGCCGGATAGGCGAGCAGGGTGGCGTTCGCTGGCATGGGCAGATCGGCGAAGTCGCGGGTGACGAACTCGGGAATCAGGTGATTGCTGCTCGGCGTGAACCCGGTACCCAGCACCGCCGGCCCCACCCGGTCCCGCGGACCCAGCGCGGTCAGCCCCCGGTACGCCGACCCGGCCGGCATGTCGTAGTCACCGGGGTCGGCGGCCCGCCACCGCAGCGCGTACGTGACATCCGCGCCATCCCGGCCGCCGCCGTCCGTACGCAGCACAGTGGTGGCCGCCGGGGTACGCAGATGCGCCACGTCATGTTCCCGGTAACAGAATCCGTGCGGCAACCAACCCCGTACATAACCGGCGAGTTGCCGGGCGGAGAGCACCTTCACCATCCGCGTGCCGCGCCGTACGGTCGCCGAGGCGCGGACCGTGGCGATCAGCGGATCATCCGCCGCCCCGGGCTGCTGAGCGAGCCGGTGCACCGCCGACCAGCCGCGCTCCCGGTGCAGCGGCACCAGCAGCGGTGCCTCCGCCGGCTCGGCCGACCGGGTCGCGCCGTGCACGGCGGTGACCTCGGTGACGTGCACGAACCGTCGCCATCCGAGCGCCGAGGCGGGCCGGGGCGCCCACTCGAAACCGGGTGCCTCGGTCGCGCTGAACAACTCGTACGCCGCGCCTCGGGCGATCTCCTCGGCTGGATAGACGGCACCTGCGTACGCCACCCGCAGACCCGTACGCTGCGCGGTGCTCTCGGCCTGACCGGTGACGTTCACGCGGTCGGGCCGCCGCGCCGAACGCTCACGGCTGCATTCCGATCTCACTCATGCCCTCACCCCATCCCTCGCATCCCCCGGAGCGACGGTAGGGCCGGCCGGCGTGGACGGGGTGAACACCGGGTGGCGGCCGGGTGGATTCGGCCCGTGTGTGATGCTGTCGGGGAGATGAGCGAGCCGACCGAGTCCCGCAGCCAGCGCGCGGCACGCCGCGCCGGTGAGTTCCCACCCGCACCCGAGCCGCTGCCGCAGCCGGTGCTGGACAGCCACACCCACCTGGACATCACCGTCAGCGAGGCGGGCGTACCGGCGGGCAGCGCCGCCACCGATCCGGTCGCGGCGGCGATCGACGTGGCTGCCATGGTCGGCGTCGACCGGCTGGTGCAGGTCGGCGTCGACGTCGACTCCTCCCGGTGGGGCGCCGAACTGGCCGACCGGCATGCCGCGGTGCTGGCCACCGTGGCGCTGCATCCCAACGAGGCACCCCGGCTGCCCGACCTCGACGCCGCCCTGCGCCAGATCGAGGCGCTGGCCGCCCGGGACCGGGTACGCGGCATCGGCGAGACCGGCATGGACTTCTACCGCACCCGCGACGACGGTCGCGCCGCGCAGGAGGAGAGCTTCCGGGCACACATCGCCATCGCCAAGCGGTACGGCAAGACCCTGGTCATCCACGACCGGGACGCGCACGCGGACGTGCTGCGCATCCTGGACGACGAGGGCGCACCGGAGACCGTGGTGCTGCACTGCTTCTCCGGCGACGCCGAGTTCGCCGCCGAGTGCGTCCGCCGGGGCTACCTGCTCAGCTTCGCCGGCACGGTCACCTTCGCCAGCGCCGGGGCACTGCGCGAGGCCGCCGCGCTGACGCCGCTCGACCAGATCCTGGTGGAAACCGACGCGCCGTACCTCACCCCGATGCCACACCGGGGGCGGCCGAACGCGTCCTATCTCATTCCGCTCACCGTCCGGGCCCTGGCCGCCACCACCGGTGCCGACCTCGACGAACTCTGCGCGGCCATCTCCGCCACCGGCGAACGCGCCTTCGGCCCCTGGCGCTGAACCCGCCCGGCGCAGCGTTCCTTCCGTTCCCTGCCGCGGAGCCGCCCGGCGCAGCGTTCCTTCCGTTCCCGGGCGCGGAACCGCCCGGCGCAGCGGAGTGTTAATAAGGGGCCCTTCCTCTGCCGGAGGCGTTAATAGGGGGCCCTTCCTTTAGCCGTAGGCTGTCGGGATGGCCGTTGATCTGCTCGGGCCGGCGGAGATCCGGGACCTCGCCGCCCGGCTCGGTGTCGCCCCCACCAAGAAGCTCGGCCAGAATTTCGTGCACGATCCGAACACCGTGCGCCGGATCGTCGCCACCGCCGGGCTCTCCGGCGACGACGTGGCGCTGGAGGTGGGACCCGGGCTCGGCTCGCTCACCCTCGGGCTGTTGTCGGCCGCCGCCCACGTGCACGCCGTGGAGATCGATGCGGCGCTGGCCGGCGCGCTGCCCGACACCGCCGCCCGGCGCGCCGGCCCGGCCGCCGCCCGGCTCACCGTGCACCACGCCGACGCGCTGCGGATCACCGCCGCCGAGCTGGCCGACCCGGCGCCCACCGCGCTGGTCGCGAACCTGCCCTACAACGTCGCCGTGCCGGTGGTGCTGCACCTGCTCGCCGAGCTGCCCAGCCTCCGGCACGGGCTGGTGATGGTGCAGAAGGAGGTCGCCGACCGGCTCGTCGCCGGCCCCGGCTCCAAGGTGTACGGCGTACCGTCGGTCAAGCTTGCCTGGTACTCGCATGCCCGCGCCGCCGGCAAGGTGCCACCTAACGTGTTCTGGCCGGTGCCCAACGTCGACTCTGGTCTGGTCGCCTTCACCCGCCGCGACCCGCCCCGCACGGACGTGTCCCGGAAACAGGTGTTCGCCGTGGTGGACGCCGCCTTTGCGCAGCGCCGCAAGACGCTGCGCGCCGCCCTGGCCGGTTGGGCCGGCGGTGCCGACCGGGCCGCCACGGCGCTCACCGCCGCCGGCATCGACCCCGGCGCACGCGGCGAGTCACTCACCGTGGAGCAGTTCGCCGCCGTCGCCGCGTCGGCTCCGGGCGCGACCGTCGCCGCGCAGTAGGCTGACGCCGTGCGGGCAGAAACCCGCGCACCTGTACGCGTACGACCTCGTCGACGGCCGGAGCGAGCCGGTCGCCGACCCCCGCCGAGGAGCTGATCGTGACCAAGCCGTTTGACGTCCGGCTGCGCGTCTGGGACATCACCCCGTGACCGAGGCATGGCGACCGGAGGACGACGAGCCGCGTGGGGCCAGCGGACCGGTGCGCGTGAAGGTACCCGCCAAGGTCAACCTGCACCTGGGGGTCGGCCCGTTGCGCCGGGACGGCTATCACGAGCTGAACACCGTCTATCACGCGATCTCGATCTACGACGAGCTGACCGCGCGGCGGGGCGACACGCTCACCCTCACCATGGAGGGCGAGGGCACCGGAGAACTCGCCCTGGACGACTCCAATCTGGTCATCCGGGCCGCCCACGCCCTCGCCGGATACGCCGGCGTGATGCCGCACGCCCGGCTGCACCTGCGTAAGCAGATCCCGCTCGCCGGTGGGCTCGCCGGTGGTAGCGCCGACGCCGCCGCCGCCCTGGTCGCCTGCGACGCGCTCTGGGGCACCGGACTGTCCCGGGACGAGTTGGCCGTCATCGCCGCCGACCTCGGCTCGGACGTGCCCTTCCTGATCCATGGCGGCACCGCCCTGGGCACCGGCCGGGGCGAGGCGGTCAGCCCGGTCCTGGCCCGCCCCACCTCCTGGCACTGGGTGGTCGCCATCGCCGACGGCGGCCTGTCCACCCCACAGGCTTACCGCGAACTGGATCGGCTGCGCGAGACCGGCGCCGCCGGACCGGCGCTGGGCAGCACCGACGCCCTGCTCGCCGCCCTGCGGCAGCGCGATCCCCGGGTACTCGCCCCCACCCTCGGCAACGATCTACAGGACGCCGCGCTGGCCATGCGTCCCGCGCTGGCGGCCACCCTCAAGGCCGGCGAGGCGGCCGGGGCACTCGCCGGCATCGTCTCCGGCTCCGGACCGACCTGCGTCTTCCTCACCGCCGATGCCGCCGACGCCGTACGCGTCGCCGCCGAACTGGAAGCCGCCGAGGTGTGCCGGCAGGCCCGTACCGCCCACGGCCCGGTGCCCGGCGCCCGGATCACCTGACCGACGGCCGACCGGGTCCCGGCACGGACGCCTTCGGGCGCGCCCGGCGCTCCGCGTACGCTGGAGGTCCAGGCGTCCCCAGGTGCCCGTCGGCACCGGGACGCCTTGATCATGGAAGGTGGGGCATGGCCAACATCGTCAACCTGGACCGGGTGTCCAAGGGCTATGGCGCGGCCGGGCCGCTGCTCACCGACGTCTCGCTCGGCCTCGACGACGCCGACCGGATCGGTGTGGTCGGGCTCAACGGTGCCGGCAAGTCGACCCTGCTGCGACTGCTCACCCGCACCGAGGAACCCGACGACGGACGGGTCACGCACCGCCGCGACCTACGGGTCGCCTGGCTGCCGCAGAACCTCACCCTCAGCCCGGAAGCGACCGTCCGCGACGTGGTCCTCGGCACCGCGTGGCTCGCCGAAGGCATGGGTGCCGAGCACGAGTGGGCCGGCGACGCCGGTGTCCGGGCCATCCTCGACGGGCTCGGCATGCCCCACCTCGGTCTCGACGCGCCGGTCGGGCCGATGTCCGGCGGCGAGCGCCGACGGGTGGCGCTGGCCGCCCTGCTGGTCCGCGACGCCGACCTGCTCATCCTCGACGAGCCCACAAACCATCTGGACGTCGGCGGCGTCGACTGGCTGGCCCGGTACCTGCTCGGCCGCAAGGGCGCCCTGGTGGTGGTCACCCACGACCGGTGGTTCCTGGACGCCGTCTGCACCACCACCTGGGAGGTCGCCGACCAGACCGTACGGGCCTACGAGGGCGGCTACGCCGCGTGGGTGCTCGCCCGCGCCGAACGCGAGCGGATCGCCGCAGCCACCGAGGCCCGCCGCCAGAACCTGCTCCGCAAGGAGATCGCCTGGCTGCGCCGGGGCCCGCCCGCCCGCACCTCGAAGCCGAAGTTCCGCATCGACGCGGCCAACGCGCTGATCGCCGACGTGCCGCCGCCGCGCGACACCATGTCGCTGCAACGGCTCGCCACCGCCCGGCTCGGCAAGCAGGTGTACGACCTCGAACAGGTCCGCCTGCACGCCGGCCCCAAGACCATCCTCGACGACGTCAGCTGGCAGGTGGGCCCCGGCGACCGGATCGCCGTCCTCGGTGCCAACGGCGCGGGCAAGACCACGCTGCTGCGGATGCTCGCCGGGATCACCCGCCCGGACGGCGGGCGCCTGGTCACCGGCTCCACCGTGCGGCCGGCCTTCCTCTCCCAGGAACTCGCCGAACTGCCAAGCGAACTGCGCGTCCTGGAAGCCGTCGAGGAGGTGGCCCGACGGGTCCGCCTCGGCGACCGGGAAATCTCCGCCGCCCAGCTCGCCGAGGTGTTCGGCTTCGACGACCGGCGGCTCTGGACCCCCGTGGGTGATCTGTCCGGCGGTGAGCGCCGCCGGCTCCAGATGCTGCGCCTGCTCGCCGGTGAGCCGAACGTGCTGCTGCTCGACGAGCCCACCAACGACCTCGACACCGACACCCTCGCCGCCCTGGAGGACCTGCTCGACTCCTGGCCCGGCACCATCGTGGTGGCCAGCCACGACCGCTATCTCATCGAGCGGGTGGCCGACTCGACGTACGGGCTGTTCGGAGACGGCCGGCTGGTGCATCTGCCCGGCGGCATCGACGAGTACCTGGCCCGCGCCGCCGGCCTTCCCGGTCCGGCCGGTAGCGCCGCACCGGTGACCGGCACCGCCAGCAGCGCGGCGGGCGACACCGGGATGAGTGCCGCCGAGGCCCGGCAGGCCCGCAAGGAGCTGGCCAAGCTGGAGCGGCAGGTCGGCAAGCTGGAGCAGAAGGAGGCGGCGCTGCTCGACCAACTCGCCACGCACGCCACCGACTACAACCGGGTCGCCGAGCTGGACGCCCAGCTCAGCCAGGTGCGCGCCGAACGGGAACAGATCGAACAGGCGTGGCTGGAACTGGCCGAGGAGATTCCTGCCTGACTGCGGCCCGGGGCCGGCCCGCGACGCCACGACCTGCGGGCGCCCGGGACCCGTGTGCGGCGTCATATCGCGGGGTACGGGAGAATCGGCGTCGACCCTCACCCAACGGCGTTGGAGACACAGACATGCATACCCCCGTCAACCACCCCGCGCAGCCGATCTACCGGGCGATCGGCGGGCTGACCGGTCTGTACCTGGTGGTCTTCGGTGTGCTCGGTTTCTTCGCCAGCAGCGGCGAGTCCTTCCTCGGCCGGGGCGACACCCAGGTCCTGGGCCAGGGCACGAACCTCGGCTTCTCGCTGTTGAGCGTCGTCCTGGGCGCCATCGTGCTGGCCGGCACGGTGATCGGCCGCAACCTCGACGTGCTGATCAACCAGTGGACGGCGTACCTGATCATGGTGGTCAGTCTGGCCGGGCTCGCCTTCATCCGGACCGAGGCCAACATCTTCAACCTCAGCGTCGCCACGGTCATCGTGCTGATGGTGGCCAGCCTGGTGCTGCTGCTGGCCGGCATGTACGGCAAGGTCGGCAGCGACGACGAGCACGAGGCGTGGAAGAAGGCTCGGCTCGTCCTCTGAAGGGTCTGCTCCGGTTTGGGTTTTCGCCGGAGCCCGACCCGCTCCGGCGAAAACCCGTCGTGGCACCGCACCGTGCGGGACAATTGTGGTGATTGTTCCTGTCGCGTGGAGGAGCCATGCCGCACTTCCCGGTGAACCACCCCGCGCGCCCCATCTACCGGGCACTCGCCGGTCTGATCGGGCTCTACATCCTCGTCTTCGGCGTCTGGGGCACCGTACTGAGCTGGGGTGACCCGCTGTTCGCCCGGGACGGCAGCTGGGCCCTCGGGCTCCGGACCAACCTGGCCTTCTCGCTGGTCTCCGTGCTCTTCGGAATCGTGCTCATCATCGGCGCATCCCGGCGCGGCAACCTCGGCCATTACATGAACCTGACCGCCGGAGTCGTCTTCCTGGTCACCAGCATCCTGATGATGTCGGTGCTACAGACCAGCGCCAACTTCCTGAACTTCTCCATGTCCACGGTGATCGTCTCGATGCTCTTCGGCCTGATCCTGCTCGGCACCGGGGTGTACGACAAGGTCGGCCCGGAAGAGCACGCGGAGGCCGAACGCAACCGCCGCGCCCACCCGGTGGCCGAGATCCACCGCCGACGCTGACCAGCCCGCCGGGTCGGCCGGTCAGCGACCTCTGGTGATCAGCCCCGGCTTCGCCTCCAGGTGCGACAACCCGTTCCAGGAGAGGTTCACCAGGTGCGCCGCCACCGTCTCCTTGCGCGGCTTGCGGACCTCCAGCCACCAGCGGCCGGTCAGCGCGACCATGCCCACCAGCGCCTGCGCATACAACTCGGCAAGCTTCGGCTCGTACCCCCGGCTGGAGAACTCCGCGCCCAGGATGTGCTCCACCTGATGCGCGACGTCGTTCATCACGCTGCTGAAGTTGCCGCTGGCGGAGAGCACGGGCGACTCCCGTACCAACACCCGGAAGCCGCTCGTCTCCTCCTCGATGTAACTGAGCAGGGCCAACGCCGCCTGCTCCAGCAACTCACGAGGATGGCCCGCGGTAAGCGCCGTGGTGATCCGGTCCAGCAGGGACCGGACCTCCCGGTCCACCACCACCGCGTAGAGCCCCTCCTTGCCGCCGAAGTGCTCGTAGACCACCGGCTTCGACACCTTGGCCCGGGACGCCACCTCCTCGATGGAGGTGGCGTCGAAGCCCCGCTCGGCGAAGATCTGCCGACCGATCGAGATCAGTTGCTCACGGCGTTGGGCGGCCGACATGCGTACCCGGTTGGTCGGCTTGGCCGCCGCGGCGGCGGGGACCGCACGTCGGACGGCCTTGTCGCCCGCACCGCTGGGATTCTCGGCCACCTGGTCACCTCGCTGGCGCTCGGTGACGCCCGGTTGGGGGATCCTGCCTGTGTTCTGCCCGGTCACCCGAACATACTGCCAGGTAACTTGCCGGCGAGCGGTCCGCTCGTCGTCACGCTGCCGCCTGGCCCGCCGGCTTCGCCAACTTCGCCGCGATCCGCTCCGGCTTCGGCCAGCGGACGTCCCAGGCCGCGCCGACCTTCTCGAACAGCCAGATCACCCGGGCGGAGATGTCGATCTGGCCGCGCAGCACCCCGTGCCGGGCGCTGGTCGGGTCGGCATGGTGCAGGTTGTGCCAGCTCTCCCCGAAGGAGATCAGGGCCAACGGCCAGAAGTTCGAGGCCCGGTCGCCATGACGCATCATGAACGGCCGCTCACCGTACACGTGGCAGACCGAATTGATCGACCAGGTCACGTGGTGCAGCAGCGAGATGCGGACCAGCCCGGCCCAGAAGAGCGCGGTCAACGCACCCTGCCAGGACCAGGTCAGCAGCCCGCCCATCAGCGCCGGGCCGAGCACCGAGGCGACCACCAGCAGGGGGAAGAGCCGTTGGATCCGCCGGATGTCCGGGTCGGCCAGCAGGTCCGGGGCGAAGCGTTCCCGATTCGACAACTCGCGGCCGAACAGCCAGCCGACGTGCGCGTGGAACAGTCCCTTGATCAGCCCGCGCAGGGTGGTGCCGAAGCGCCACGGCGAGTGCGGGTCGCCCTCCAGATCCGAGAAGGCGTGGTGGCGGCGGTGGTCGGCGACCCACTGGATGATGTCACCCTGCACGGCGACCGAGCCGGAGACGGCAAGCGCGATGCGCAGCCACCGCTTCGCCTTGAACGAGCCGTGGGTGAAGTAGCGGTGGTAGCCGACGGTGATGCCCAGGCCCGCCAGTACGTACCAGAAGGCGGCGATGCCCACGTCGACCCAGCTCAACCAGCCACCCCAGGCAACCGGCACGGCGGCGATCAGCGCGAGAAACGGGATCACCACAAAGGCCCACAAGGCGATCAGGATGCCGCGGGACTGGGTGCCCTCGGTGAGGGGTTTCGGACCGGTCGGATGCGAGTCGATGAGAGCGGTGGACATGTCACCTCGCAGGGGACGGTAGAACGTGAATCTACGGCTACGTCACCGTAACTTAAGGGTCCGGTAGATCGCATCAGACAGCGACCAGAAGCTATGCCAGCCACGTCGTACCCTGCTCTTAAGCCGCGCCGCATGACCGACTTCGACGCCACCGAGGTGCGTCGGCTGCGCACCGCGGAGCAGCTCTCGATCCGCGAGATTCAGGCCCGCACCGGGCTCGGACGCAACCGGGTCCAGCAGTTGCTGCGCGGCGTCCCGGCGCCGGAGCGGACCCGGCGCCCCAACGCCAAGGACGACCTGCGCGCCGAGGCGCCACGACGCTGAAGCGGCACCGCCCCACAAGTGTCCGACACAACACCGGCGAGACGTATCGGGGCTGCCTGAGCGTCGAGGTGCCACGGTCGCGGCGGCTGTATTGGAAGATCGAGGGGATCATGAAGGGTATGAGTGATGGTGTCGCGGACGCGGGACGCTAAGGTGTAGGGGTCGGCTAGCTACTAGCTTTCTGCCCGTTTTAGACCATCCCGGGTCGTCTAATGGCAGGACGTCAGGTTTTGGTCCTGATTGTAGGGGTTCGAGTCCTCTCCCGGGAGCTTCCGCTGATCGGCGGCTGATGTCTGGTTAGCATGGCCGCGAGAGTGTCCGTGTTTCGACGGGAGCCACGTCGTGTCCGAGCCCCACCCCCGCACCGTCGTCGTGCTCGCCGCCGGTGAGGGCAAGCGGATGAAGTCCTCGCTGCCCAAGGTGCTGCATCCGCTGCTCGGCCGGACGCTGCTCGGCCACGTGCTGGGCGCGGCGGAGCCGCTGGCCGCGCAGCACACGATGGTGGTGGTGGGCCATGGCGCGGACCAGGTCCGGGCGCATCTGGCCGAGGTCGCTCCGCAGGCCACCGCGGTGTTCCAGGCCGAGCAGCTCGGCACCGGGCACGCGGTGCGGATCGCGCTGGAGGCGGCGCCCGAGGCGACCGGCACCGTGGTGGTGCTCAACGGCGACGTGCCGTTGTTGCGGCCGGAGACGGTCACCGCGTTGGTCGCGGCGCACGAGGGCGAGGGCGCGGCGGCGACCGTGCTGGCCGCGCAGGTCCCGGACCCGACCGGGCTCGGTCGCATCGTGCGGGATGCCGACGGCCGGCTGCGGCAGATCGTCGAGCAGCGCGACGCCAGCCCTGAGCAGTTGGCGATCCGGGAGATCAACGCGGGCATCTACGCATTCGACGCGGCCCGGTTGCGGGACGTGTTGGGCAAGCTCTCCACGGACAACGACCAGGGCGAGGAGTACCTGACCGACGTGTTCGGGCTGCTGGTCTCCGCCGGTGAGCCGGTGGCGGTGCACCTGGCGGACGACCACACCGAGACGCTCGGCTGCAACGACCGGGTGGAGTTGGCCGCGCTGCGGCGCCTGCTGCGGGACCGGGTCAACGAGCGTTGGATGCGCGCCGGGGTGAGCCTGTTGGATCCGGAGACGACCTGGATCGACGTGACGGTGGCGCTCGACCGGGACGCGGTGGTGGACCAGAACACCCAACTGCGCGGTGGCTCGGTGGTCGGCAGCGGCGCGGTGGTGGGGCCGGACGTGACGTTGATCGACACGGTGGTGCACGCCGGTGCGACAGTGCTGCGTAGCCATGCGGTGGGTGCCGAGGTCGGTCCGGGTGCGAGCGTTGGACCGTACGCGTACCTGCGGCCGGACGCGCGGCTGGCGGAGAAGTCGAAGGTCGGCACGTTCGTCGAGGTGAAGAACTCCGAGGTGGGTGCGGGAGCCAAGGTGCCGCACCTGTCGTACGTCGGTGACGCGACGATCGGGGCGCGGGCGAACATCGGCGCGGCGACGATCTTCGTGAACTACGACGGGGTGAACAAGCACCGCACCGTGGTCGGTGAGGCTGCCTTCGTGGGCTGTGACACGAGCCTGATCGCGCCGGTCGAGGTGGGTGCCGGGGCGTACGTGGCGGCGGGCAGCGCGATCGCCAAGGACGTGCCGCCGGGCGCGCTCGGGGTGACCCGGGCGCCGCAGCGCAACATCGAGGGCTGGGTGGCGCAGCGTCGACCGGGCACGCGCTCGGCCGAGGCGGCCGAGCGGGCGGCGCAGAGTGCGTCGACCGAGGGCCCTGCCGCAAGGGAAGGTGAGGCAATCCACGGCGCCGCCGAGCCAGTGGGCCCGGCGGCCGAGGCGGGAGATACTGCAACCGAATAGTCCCCGGCCGACCACCACCGTAGGCCGGGTACCACCGACCAAAACGGGAGCAGACGGGCCCATGGGCAGCATCGTCGCCGAAAACCGCAAGAGCCTGATGCTCTTCTCCGGACGTGGTTTTCCGGAGCTGGCGAGGGAGATCGGCGAGGTGCTCGGCGTCGCGCCGACGCCGGCCGACGCGTACGAGTTCGCAAACGGCGAGATCTTCGTACGATTCAAGGACTCGGTACGTGGTTCGGACGCCTTCGTGGTGCAGTCCGTCACGCACGGGGTGAACACATGGGTCATGGAGACCCTGATCATGGTCGACGCGCTGAAGCGTGGTTCGGCCAAGCGGATCACGGTCGTGTTGCCGTTCTATCCGTACTCTCGGCAGGACAAGAAGCACCGTGGCCGGGAGCCGATCTCGGCCCGGCTGATCGCGGACCTGTTGAAGACCGCAGGGGCGAACCGCATCCTCACCGTGGACCTGCACACCGCGCAGATCCAGGGCTTCTTCGACGGCCCGGTGGACCACCTCTTCGCGATGGACATCCTGGCCGAGTACGTGGAGCGCAGGTACGCGGGCCGGCCGATGACCGTGGTGGCCCCGGATTCGGGTCGGGTGCGGGTGGCCGAGCGGTGGACCGACCGGCTGGGCGGCTGCCCGCTGGCGTTCATCCACAAGACGCGGGATCCGCTCAAGCCGAACCAGGTGGTGGCGAATCGCGTGGTCGGCGAGGTGGAGGGTCGGGTCTGCCTGATCGTCGACGACATGATCGACACGGGTGGCACGATCTGCAAGGCGGCGGACATCCTGAAGGAGTCCGGTGCGGCGGACGTGATCGTGGCGTCCACCCACGCCCTGCTCTCCGACCCGGCTACGGAGCGGTTGAAGAACAGCCCGGTCAGCGAGGTGGTGGTGACGAACACCCTCCCGCTGCCGGTGGAGAAGCAGCTCGACAAGCTCACCGTGCTCTCCATTGCGCCGCTGCTGGCCCGGGCGATCCGAGAGGTGTTCGACGACGGTTCGGTGACCACCCTCTTCGGTGGGCTGAGCTGACCTGAGGTTGCGGCACCCGGGCGGGCCGAGGTGCGTGGTCGGCCCCGCCCGGGGCGTCCGGACGGGCATGTGCGGGGACTGCCGGAAAGCCGGGAAGTTGCTCGGGTAGACTGGTGCGGTTGCCACGGCGAGGGTGCCCTGCGGGCCGCTGAAAAGCGCCGCACGGAGGCACCGTGATCGACGCGGTGCTCCGGGCAGTCTGCTGACGCATGAGCCCCTGCGAGCCCCCCGCCCAGCACCGCCAGACGACAAGCTGCCGCAGCGAAGCATCAGGAGTTTCCCCGTGTCCGAGGTAAAGATCAGCGCCGAGCCCCGCACTGAGTTCGGCAAGGGTGGTGCCCGTCGTACCCGCCGGGCCGGCAAGGTGCCCGCCGTGCTGTACGGCCATGGCGAGAAGCCCAAGCACATCGCCCTGCCGGCCCGCGAGTTCGCGGCGGCCATCCGCAAGGGCGGTGCCAACCAGCTCTTCGCGATCGAGGTGAGCGACGGCACTCAGGCGCTGGCGCTGCCGAAGGCGATTCAGCGTGACCCGATCAAGGACACCTTCGAGCACGTCGACCTGCTGCTGGTGCGTCGGGGCGAGAAGGTCACCGTCGACGTGCCGGTCCAGCTGACCGGCGAGGCGGCGAAGGACACGCTTATCGTGCACGACCACGACACCCTGTCGGTGACCGCCGACGCGACCAAGGTGCCGGACCACCTGGAGGCGTCGGTCGAGGGCGCCGAGGCGGGTGTTCAGGTGACCGCCGGTGACGTGACGCTGCCGGCCGGCGTCGAGCTGGCCGCCGACCCGGAGCTGGCGGTCGCCACGGTCACCGCCGCGCCGACCGCCGAGCAGCTTGAGGCGACGCTGCCCGAGGTCGAGACGGCCGACGAGGAGACCGAGGCCGGCGTCGGCGAGGGAACCGCGGAGTCCGCCGAGGGTGCCGAGGCCGGTGAGCCGGCCGCCGCGGGTGGCGAGGAGACCGCCGAGGCGCGGACCGAGTCCTGAGCGGTCCAGAGACTGTGCGACAGGCGTCCCCGGTTGCCGGGGGCGCCTGTCGGCGTATCGGAGCAGGATCTCGGTAGCGGAGGGACGAAGGGTGACGGACGAGACCGGGCCGTGGTTGGTGGTCGGCCTGGGTAATCCGGGTCGGGAGTACGCCGGCAACCGGCACAACGTCGGGTTCATGGTGGCCGACCTGCTGGCCGATCGGCTGGGCGCGAAGTTCGGCCGGTTCAAGCGGGCGATGGCGGATGTCGCCGAGGGGCGGCTCGGGTTCGGTGGCCCGAAGCTGGTGCTGCTCAAGCCGCTGACGTACATGAACCTTTCCGGCGGGCCGGTGGCGAGCCTGGCCCAGTTCTTCCAGGTGCCGCCGGCACAGGTGATCGCGGTGCACGACGAGCTGGACATCGCGTACGGCCAGGTGCGGGTGAAGTGCGGCGGGGGCGAGGGCGGGCACAACGGCCTGCGGTCGATGTCGAAGTCGCTGGGTACCAAGGACTACGTGCGGGTGCGGTTCGGGATCGGCCGGCCACCGGGGCGGCAGGATCCCGCCGACTATGTGCTGTCGGACTTCGGCGCGGTGGAGCGCAAGGAGTTGGATTTTCTGGTGGATCGGGCGGCGGACGTGGTGGAGTCCGTGGTCACCCGGGGTGTGGAGCCGACGCAGAACCTCTATCACGGCGGGTGATGGTCGGGTTGCGCCGGCCGGGCCGGTAGTCTGCGGGTTCGGCGGCCGGGCGGGCCGGCTGCTCGGCGTACGCGGATCGTGGCGAGGCGACGGGAGCGCAGAGCATGGGCAGTCCACCGATGGCCGACGGTGCCTTCGCGCGGTGGTTGGCGGACCGGGCCGGTCAGGCGTTGGTGGGTCTGCGGGCGGAGTTGGGGTTCGCCGACGCGGGTGCGCTGAAGTCGGCGGGGGACAAGGTCTCGCACGACCTGATCCGGACCGAGTTGGCGAGGTGGCGTCCGGGCGACGCGGTGCTCTCGGAGGAGGATGAGGGTTCCCGGCTGGCGTGGGCGGCCGAGGTGAGCAGCACGACGGTTTCCCGGTTGACCGCCGACCGGGTGTGGATCATCGATCCGTTGGACGGCACCCGGGAGTTCGGCGAGGAGGGGCGTGCGGACTGGGCGGTGCACGTCGCGCTCTGGGCGCGTAACGCGCCGACGTCGCACGGTCTGGTCGCGGGCGCGGTCGGGTTGCCGGTGCGGCACCGGGTGCTGGCCACGGACCAGCCGCCGGCGTACCCGCCGATGCGGTCGGCGGCGGAGCCTGTCGACGGTGCCCAGCGGCTCCGGTTGGCGGCCAGCCGGAGTCGGCCGCCGGTGTTCCTCACCGATCTCGCCGAGGATGTCGGTGCGCAGTTGGTGCCGATGGGCTCGGCCGGGGCGAAGATCGCCGCGGTGATCACCGGCGAGGTGGACGCCTACATCCACGCGGGTGGCCAGTACGAGTGGGACTCGGCTGCGCCGGTGGCTGTGGCGACGGCCACCGGTTTGCATGCTTCCCGAATTGACGGTTCTGCGCTGGAATACAACCAGGCGGACCCGCGCCTGCCTGACCTGCTGGTGTGCCGCAAGGATCTCGCTAGCCGGTTACTTGCAGCGCTGCACCGGCATTGCGGGTAGCCTGGCGCTACTTCCTGACATGTCCGACCGGAAAGGTCTGGAACCGGATGAGCGAGCGAATCGAGTCGCTGTCATGACTGTTACCCCCGCCTACCAGGTCACGCACCTCGACGCGTTGGAGGCGGAGAGCATCTTCGTGATGCGCGAGGTGGTCGCTGAGATGGAGCGGCCGGTGCTGCTCTTCTCCGGCGGCAAGGACTCGATCGTCATGCTCCGGCTGGCCCAGAAGGCGTTCGCGCCGGCCCAGATTCCCTTCCCGGTGATGCACGTGGACACCGGGCACAACTTCCCCGAAGTGCTCGACTATCGGGATCGCCGGGTGGCCGAGCTGGGCCTGCAACTGGTGGTGGCCAGCGTGCCAGCGGCACTGGCCAGCGGGTTGGTCCGGGAGTCGGCGGACGGGATGCGCAACCGAATCCAGACGCCGGTGCTGCTCGACGCGGTGGAGAAGCACCGGTTCGACGCGCTCTTCGGCGGTGCCCGCCGGGACGAGGAGAAGGCCCGCGCCAAGGAGCGGGTGTTCAGTTTCCGGGACGAGTTCGGCCAGTGGGATCCGAAGAACCAGCGGCCGGAGCTGTGGTCGCTCTACAACGGCCGGCACCACCCGGGCGAGTCGATCCGGGTCTTTCCGCTGTCGAACTGGACCGAGTTGGACGTCTGGCACTACATCGCCCGGGAGCGGATCGACCTGCCGTCGATCTACTTCGCACACGAGCGTGAGGTGGTCGAGCGGGACGGGATGCTCTACGCGGTAAACGAGTTCCTGCCGGCCCGCGTCGGTGAGGAGCGGTTCAAGGCCCGGGTGCGGTATCGCACGGTGGGCGACGCCTCCTGCACGGCGGCGGTCCGCTCCGACGCCGACACGGTGGAGAAGGTCATCGAGGAGGTCGCCGCGACCCGGATCACCGAGCGCGGGGCGACCCGCGGCGACGACCGGGTCAGCGAGGCCGCCATGGAGGACCGCAAGCGGGAGGGCTACTTCTGATGACGACCGAGACGTTTGCGCCGGCCGGTGCCGAGCCGGCCGCTCGGCCGATGGACCTGCTGCGCTTCGCGACCGCGGGCAGCGTGGACGACGGCAAGTCGACCCTGATCGGTCGGCTGCTGTACGACACGAAGTCGCTCTTCACCGACCAGTTGGCCGCCGTGGAGGCGGTCAGCGCGGCCCGGGGCGACGAGTACACCAACCTGGCGCTGCTCACCGACGGCCTGCGGGCGGAGCGGGAGCAGGGCATCACCATCGACGTGGCCTACCGCTACTTCGCCACGCCCCGGCGCAAGTTCATCATCGCCGACACCCCCGGGCACATCCAGTACACCCGGAACATGGTCACCGGTGCCTCCACCGCCGACCTGGCGCTGATCCTGGTGGACGCGCGCAAGGGCCTGGTCGAGCAGTCCCGCCGGCACGCCTTCCTCTGCTCCCTGTTGCGGGTGCCGCACCTGGTGCTCTGCGTCAACAAGATGGATCTCGTCGACTTCTCGCAGGAGGTCTTCGAGCGGATCGCCGACGAGTTCACCGCGTTCGCCGCGAAGCTGGACGTGCCGGACCTGACCGTGGTGCCGATCTCCGCGTTGCGGGGGGACAACATCGTCACCCGTTCGCCGAACATGCCCTGGTACGAAGGGCCGGCGCTGCTGCATCACCTGGAGCGCGTACACATCGCGAGCGACCGCAACCTGGTCGACGTCCGCTTCCCGGTGCAGTACGTGATCCGCCCGCAGTCGACCACGGTCACCGACTACCGGGGTTACGCCGGCCAGGTGGCCTCCGGGGTACTCAAGCCGGGCGACGAGGTGATGGTGCTGCCGTCGGGCTTCACCAGCCGGATCAAGGCGGTGGAGACCGCCGACGGGCCGGTCGCGGAGGCGTTCCCGCCGATGTCGGTCACGGTACGCCTGACCGACGAGATCGACATCTCCCGGGGCGACATGATCTGCCGGCCGAACAACGCGCCGACGGTCGCCCAGGACGTCGAGGCGATGGTCTGCTGGATGGACGAGACCCGCCCGTTGCAGGTCGGCGGCAAGTACGCGATCAAGCACACCACCCGGGTGGCCCGGGCGATCGTCCGCAGCCTGCACTACCGCCTCGACATCAACTCGCTGCACCGCGACGACTCCGCGACCGAGTTGCGGCTCAACGAGATCGGCCGGGTCCGGCTCCGCACCACCGTCCCGCTGCTGGCCGACGAGTACCGCCGTAACCGCACCACCGGCGGCTTCGTCATCATCGACGAGGCCACCAACCGCACCGTAGCCGCCGGAATGATCGTCGAAGCCGCCTGACCGGACCTCTCTTCTCCTTCTCCGCGATCTTGCCCTTTGGGTCGCCTTTTTGCCGCCTCTGCGGGCATTTGTCCCGACAGAAACTGCAAGATCGCGAGGGCTGGGGTGGCGGGGAGCGCGGGGAGGCGCGGGGGCGGGTGGGGTTAGTCGAGGCGGGTGGTGCCGGGGGCGGGGTCACGGTGGTGTGGGTGGGGGCGGTGAAGGCGCGTTCGGCGTACGCGGCGGTGACGGCGGCGGCCACCTGGTCGGCCTGATCCGCCTCGATCAGGGCCAGTACGCAGCCGCCGAAGCCGCCGCCGGTCATCCGGGCACCGAGCGCCCCGGCGGCGAGTGCGGCCTCGACCGCGGTGTCCACCTCGGGCACGGTGATGGCGAAGTCGTCCCGCATGGAGGCGTGCGAGGCGGTGAGCAGTGCACCGATCCGCCGGGGCTGTCCGGCGCGGAGCAGGTCGACGGTGTCCAGCACCCGCTGGTTCTCGGTGACCACGTGCCGGACCCGGCGGCGGGTCTCGTCGTCGGTGAGTTGGGCGAGCGCGTCGTCGAGTTTCTCCGCCGGCACGTCCCGCAGTGCCCGCACGCCGAGCGACGCCGCGGCCTGCTCGCAGGAGGCGCGGCGGGCCGCGTACTCGCCGTCGGCGTGGCGGTGCGGGGCACGACTGTCGATCACCAGCACGGCCAGCCCGGCCGGGTCCAGGTCGAACGGAATGTGCGTCACCTGCTCGGTGCGGCAGTCGAGGAAGAGGGCGTGCCCGGCCCGGCACCGAATCGCCGCCGACTGGTC
This sequence comes from Micromonospora sp. FIMYZ51, assembly GCF_038246755.1. Lineage (NCBI taxonomy): Bacteria > Bacillati > Actinomycetota > Actinomycetes > Micromonosporales > Micromonosporaceae > Micromonospora > Micromonospora sp. FIMYZ51. Next base: position 827,923 of record NZ_CP134706.1, read on the forward strand.
CATGATCCCGGTGGGTGCGCCGACGTAGCGGTTCTCGGCCCGCTGGGCCAGCCGGGGCTGGTGCTCGGCGGGCAGGTCGAGCCCGCCGAGGTCGACAAGCGCGGCCAGCACGGCGGCCTCCAGTGCCGCCGAGGAGGAGAGCCCGGCACCGAGCGGTACGTCGGAGGCGATGGCCAGGTGGGCGCCCGGCACGGGGTGACCCGCGTCGCGTAGCGCCCACACCACCCCGGCCACGTACGCCGCCCAGCCGGTGACCCGGCCGGGGGCGGCCACCTCGGCGACGCCGAAGTCGACCGTCTCGCCGGTCAGCTCGGACCAGACCGTCCAGTCGTCGGTGGGCCGGGGCGTCGCGGCGACGACGGTCCGCTGCGGCAGCGCGAACGGCAGCACGAAGCCGTCGTTGTAGTCGGTGTGCTCGCCGATCAGGTTGACCCGGCCGGGAGCCGCCCAGCGGCCGGCGGGCGGTTCGGCGTACACCTGCCGGAAGCCGGCGGCGGCGCGGTCGGCGACCTCGCGGGCGCGGCCGGTCACGGCTGACCCAGCCGGTGGGTGCGGTAGAAGGCCCAGGCGTCGGTGACCATGTCGTGCAGGGTCGGCTTGCCCGGTTCCCAGCCCAACTCGGTGCGGGCCAGCGTGGCGGAGGCGACGAGCACGGCCGGGTCGCCCTCCCGGCGGGGTGCCACCTCGACCGGCACCGGGTGACCGGTGACCTCGCGGACCACCTCGATCACCTGCCGGTTGGTGAAGCCGTTGCCGTTGCCGAGGTTGTAGACGCGGTGCTGACCGGCGGTGGCTGCGTCGAGGGCGAGCAGGTGGGCCCGGGCCAGGTCGGCGACGTGGATGTAGTCGCGCACGCAAGTGCCGTCGGCGGTGGGGTAGTCGTCGCCGAAGAGTTGCAGCTTCTCCCGCTGGCCGGCGGCCACCTCCAGGGCGATCGGGACGAGGTGGGTCTCCGGGTCGTGCCGTTCGCCGAGGGCGGTGTCGCCGTCCAGGTACGCCCCGGCGACGTTGAAGTAGCGCAGCGAGACTGCGGCCAGGCCGTGACCGATCGCCTCGGAGGTGAGCGCCAGGTCGACGGCGAGTTTGGTCGCGCCGTAGGTGCTGGTCGGAGCCTTGTGTGCGGTCTCCGGGATGGGCAGCTCGCTGGGGTTGCCGTAGACGGCGGCGGTGGAGGAGAAGACCAGCCGGGGCACGCCGGCGGCGCGGACCGCGTCGAGCAGCGCCAACGAGCCGACGGTGTTGTTGTGCCAGTACCGCTCGGGGGCGACCATGGACTCCCCGGCGGCGATCAGCGCGGCGAAGTGCAGCACGCCGTCGAAGCCGGAGCGCGGGGTGAGGACCCGGGCCGCGTCGTGCAGGCCGACCGCCACGTGGGTGGCGTCGGGGGCGAGCGCCTCCCGGTGGCCGGTACGCAGGTCGTCCAGGACGACCACCTCGTGGCCGGCATCGAGAAGCATCCGGGTCACCACGCTGCCGATGAAGCCCGCGCCGCCGGTGACGAGCAGTTTCACGCCGTCTCCTCCCGCCCGACCCGTTCGGCCGTGGCTTGTGGTGGTTCTCACCCTACGGTGAGGACGCTGGCTACCATCACTGTCATGCGGGCAGCGCGTCGGCGCGGATCCCGGCGGCGGGAGTCGGACCGACCCCGCCGCGAACCTGGGCCGCTGGCCCGCGCCGTGGCCGGGGTGGTGGTCCGGGCGGCTGACGGCGCGTTGCGGCTGGTCACCGACCTGCTTGGCACCGGGACGGCGGCTGGCCGGGAGCGGATCAGCGAGGCGGAACTGCGGGATCTGGTCGCCGCGAACACGGTGCTCGACCCGGTGGGCCGCCGCATCATCGACGAGGTGCTGGTGGCCGGGGCGCGGTTGATCCGTGAGGTGATGATGCCCCGCACCGAGGTGGTCTTCCTCTCCGCGACGCTGACCCTCGCCGAGGCCGAACCGCTGGTCCGGGAGGGGACGCACACCCGGTACCCGGTGACCGACGGCACCCACGACGACGTGGTCGGCGTCGTGCACCTGCGGGACGTGCTGCTGCGGCCGGAGCGCGATCCGGGCACCCGGGTCGGCCAGCTGGCCCGCGAGGTGAAACGGCTGCCGGCCAGCAAGCGGGTGCTCGCCGCGCTCACCGAGATGCGCCGGGAGGGGCACCACCTGGCCGTGGTGGTCGACGAGTACGGCGGCACCGCCGGCATCGTCACCTGCGAGGACCTGATCGAGGAGCTGGTCGGGGAGATCCACGACGAGTACGCCGAGGTACCGGAGCCCGCGCTCACCGGTCTCCCGGCGGTGGTGGACGGCCGGCTCAACCTCGCCGATTTCGCCGAGCGCACCGGTGTGCCACTGCCCGACGGGCCGTACGAGACGGTGGGTGGTTTCGTGATGGCCGGGCTGGGTCGGTTGCCTGCGCCGGGCGACGAGGTCGCGGTGCCCGGCGAGCCCGCCGGACGCTCGGGCGGGGTGCTGCTGCGGGTGCTGACCCTGGAGGGACGGCGGGTGGCCCGGCTCGCGGTCACCGCCGCTCGCCTGCCCGAACAGCGGCGGGACGTGGCCAGCGGCGCCGACCGGGCCCGACCCGCCGGCCCGTCATGACGTGGGTCGGGTGTTGCTGACAGAATTGCCGGCATGTCCGACGTTCCCGCCCGCCCGCGCGTCTTCTCCGGCATCCAGCCGACGGCCGACTCGTTCCACCTCGGCAACTATCTCGGCGCGGTGCGGCACTGGGTGGCGTTGCAGGATTCGCACGACGCCTTCTACTGCGTGGTCGATCTGCACGCCATCACCGCCGGGCACGACCCGAAGGTGCTGCACCAGCGGTCCCGGGTGGCCGCCGCGCAGCTGCTGGCCGTCGGGGTGGACCCGGACCGCTGCACGCTTTTCGTGCAGTCGCAGGTGCCCGAGCACACCCAGCTGGCCTGGGTGCTGGGCTGCATCACCGGGTTCGGTGAGGCCAGCCGGATGACCCAGTTCAAGGACAAGTCGCAGAAGCAGGGCAACGAGCGGGCCAGCGTGGGCCTGTTCACGTACCCGATCCTCCAGGCCGCCGACATCCTGCTCTACCAGGCCAACGCGGTGCCGGTCGGCGAGGACCAGCGCCAGCACCTGGAGCTCTCCCGCGACCTGGCGCAGCGGTTCAACACGAACTTCGGGCCGACCTTCACGGTCCCCGCGCCGCACATCGTCAAGGAGACCGCGAAGATCACCGACCTCCAGGACCCGACGGCGAAGATGTCGAAGTCCTCCTCGTCGCCGGCCGGCATCGTGGACCTGCTTGAGGATCCGGCCCGCTCGGCCAAGAAGATCCGCTCGGCGGTGACCGACACCGGCCGAGAGATCGTCTTCGACGAGCAGACCAAGCCCGGCATCTCCAACCTGCTCACCATCTACTCGGCGTTGAGCGGGCGCGGCATCGACGATCTGGTCGCCGCGTACGACGGCAAGGGCTACGGCGACCTGAAGAAGGATCTCGCCGAGGTGGTCCGGGAGTTCGTGACGCCGATCCAGGAACGCACCCGCGCCTATCTCGACGACCCCGCCCAGCTGGACAAGCTGCTCGCCGCCGGTGCCGAGAAGGCCCGCCGGGTGGCGGTGCCGACGCTGCTCAAGACGTACGAGCGGGTGGGTTTCTTCCCGCCGGTGCGCGGCGAGTAGCCGTCCGCGCGGGCGGTGGGGACGAGTCGGCGGCCGAAGGGGTGGCGCGAGGCGTGGGTCAGGGGAACGGGGTACCGGCGGAGTCCGGCGACACCGTCCAGATCGGCATCGCGGTCGACATCCCCGAGCCGTGGGGCAGCCTGCTGACCCGACGGCGGCTGGCGGCCGGCGACCCGAACACGGTGCCGGCCCACGTCACGCTGCTCGGGCCGACCGAGATCCCGGTGGCCGTGCTGCCTGCGGTGGAGCGGCACCTCGCCCGGGTCGCCGCCGCCCACCTGCCGTTCACCCTGCACCTGCGGGGCACCGGCACCTTCCGGCCGGTGACCCAGGTGGTGTTCGTCGCGGTGGCCGCCGGGATCAGCGAGTGCGAACTGCTGGCCGCCGCGATCAACGCCGCGCCCCAGCTCCGTCGGGAGCTGCGCTTTCCCTACCATCCACACGTGACGGTGGCGCAGGACGTCGCGCCGGAGGCGCTGGACAAGGCGTACGAGGATCTGGCCGACTTCTCCGCGATGTTCGAGGTGGAGTGCTTCACCCTCTTCTCGCACAGCGGGCAGACGCGGTGGCAGCCGCGCCGGGACTTCCGGCTGGGCGGCTGATCGGCCGACTGGCCCGGTGCCGGTACGGGCGTGCCGAAGGGGCATCGGCGAGGATGACGACGTGAACGTTCTGGGCCGGACCGAGGCCGCCATCGATCGCGGGTTGAGCGCTGCCCGCCGCCGGTCCCCGGCCTTCGGTCACCTGTGGCGGGCCGGGGTGCTCTACACCGATCTACAGGGCGGCCGGTTGGCCGCCGCGATCGCCTATTACGGATTCTTCGCCGTCTTCGCCCTGGCGCTGGTCGGGTACGCGATCTTCGGTGCGCTCCTGGACGAGAACGACGAGGCCCGGGCGGCGGCGGAGGACTTCCTCCAGGAGAACCTGCCCTTCCTCGACCCGGGTCAGGTCGCCGAGAGCAGCGGCACCGTCGGCGTCGTCGGCCTGCTCATCCTGATCCTGACCGGGATCGGCTGGGTGGAGGCCATCCGCTCCTCGCAGCGGCTGATCCACGGCCTCGACCAGCATCCCGGCAACCTGGTCGTACGCCGGCTGGTCGACCTCGGCGTGCTGCTGGTGGTCTTCGTGCTGCTCGGAGCCTCGGTGGCGGCGGTGGACGCGCTGGAGTCACTGCTGCGGTTCCTGCTGCGCAGCACCGGCTCGGTCGCGCTCACCACCGTCAGCGCCGTGCTCAGCGTCCTGGTCAACTCGGTGCTGGCCACCCTGCTCCTGGTCGCGGTGCCCCGGCTGCGGATGAGCCGGGCCCGGCTGCGGCCGGTGGTGCTGTTCGTCGCGGTCGGCATCACCCTGCTCAACACCGTCGGCCGGTTCTGGGTGGGACGGATCGAGCACAACCCGGCGTACACGGTGGTGGCCACCGCCGTGGGCCTCTTGGTCTACCTCTACCTGCTCAACCAGTTGGTGCTCTTCGGCGCGGCGCTGCTGGCAACCAGCCGGCGCGGTCGGGTGGTGGACCTGGCGGGCCCGCGCGGGCCGGCCGACCTCGACGAGGGCACCGATCCGGGCACCCCGGGCGGCGCCGGCTGACCGGAGCGCGTTGCGCGAACCCGCCCCGCACCGGGCGGGCAGCGACGATGATGGGCCGGTGGGGGCACTCGTGACGCTGGACCTGCCGAGCGACTCGCCGATGCTGGATCTGCCGTGGGTCATCACCTTCGGCCCGCTCGGCGACGCCGACGAATGGGAGCCGGTGGTCTGCGGCCCGTACGAGCGACCGCACGCGTTGGCGCTGGCCGAGGCGGTGGTCGCGGACGAGCAGCTGATGGCGGTGGTGGAGCCGCTGGTGCCGGCGGTCTCGGTGGAGCAGATCCGGGGCGAGATCGCCGCCGCGCAGCTGGCCGCCGAGGACGAGACGGTCCGGGTCGACCAGGCCGACCTCTACGGCGACCTCGAGGACACCATCGACGAGGAGGAGGAGCTGGCGACCGAGCGCCCCGCCGAAACCGCCCCCCTCCCAGCTCCGGACCCAGCCGACCTACGCGCCGCCTTCGCCCGCATAGCCGCCCGCCTAACCACCTGACCCACCCTGGGCACTTCCCCGTTGATCATGAGGTTGACGGCAGTTTGAAGATCAACTTATGCCGTCAACCTCATGATCAACGCTAGATGGGGCGGTGGAACCAGGCGGCGGCGTCGACCGGGAGGAGGTGGTGGGCGGTGGGCTGTTCGGTGAGGGGGGTGCTGGTGGCGATGGGGTCGCCGTATCCCTCGATCAGGACCGGGGTGTCGCCGAGGTTGACCACGCAGGTCAGCTCGGTGTCGTCGGCGGTGCGGCGGAAGGCGAGCACGCCCGGGGCGGTCTCCAGCCAGGTGATGTCGCCGAGGCCGGCCAGCGCGGGGTGCGTGCCACGGATCCGCAGCGCCGTCCGGTACAGCTCCAGCGTCGAGTCGGGCGCGCCGGTCTGGGCGGCCACCGAGAGGGCCCGCCAGGTCGCCGGGGCCGGCAGCCAGCTCAGCGTGCTGCCGGCCGGCCCGAAGCCGTACGGAGCCAGTTCGCCGCTCCACGGGATGGGCACCCGGCAGCCGTCGCGGCTCTCGCCGGTACGCAGGAAGGCCGGGTCCTGCCGCAGCTCGTCCGGCAGGTCGAGCACCTCGGGCAGGCCCAACTCCTCACCCTGGTAGAGGTAGGCGCAGCCGGGCAGGGCGAGCATCAGCAGCGCGGCGGCGCGGGCCCGGCGCAGCCCGACCTCCCCGTCGCCGTAGCGGGTGACGTGCCGCTGCCGGTCGTGGTTGGAGAGCACCCAGGTGGTCGGGGCGCCGACGATTGTCGCTTCGGCCAGCGCGGTGTCGATCACCTTGCGGAAGGAGTCGGCCGACCAGGTGGCGTCGAGGAAGTCGAAGCTGAACGCCTGGTGCAGCTCGTCCGGGCCGATGTAGCGGGCCAGCCGCTGCGGGGTCTCGGCCCAGGCCTCGGCCACTGCCATCCGGCCGCCGGGGTAGCTGTCCAGGATGGGCCGCCAGGCGCGGTAGATGTCGTGCACCTCGTCCTGGTCGAAGTAGGGCAGCCGGCCCTTGCCGAGCAGTTCCGACTGGCGTCGCCCGGTGGTCATCGAGCTGAAGCCGACGTCCGGCAGCCCTTCGGCCTTGATCATGCCGTGCGCCACGTCGATCCGGAAGCCGTCGACGCCGCGGTCGAGCCAGAACCGCAGGACGTCCTCGAACTCGGCGCGTACCTCGGGGTGCCGCCAGTTCAGGTCGGGCTGGGCGGGGTCGAACAGGTGCAGGTACCACTGGCCGTCAGCCAACCGCGTCCAGGCCGGGCCGCCGAAGATGCTCTCCCAGTCGTTGGGCGGCTGCTCGCCGTGCTCGCCCGTGCCGTCGGCGAAGAGGTAGCGCGCCCGCTCGGCCGAACCGGGCGCGGCGGCCAGGGCGGCCTGGAACCAGGGGTGCTGGTCGGAGGTGTGGTTGGGCACGATGTCCACGATGATCCGCAGGCCGAGCGCGTGGGCGTCGGTGATCATCGCTTCGAAGTCGCCGAGGGTGCCGAACATCGGGTCGACGTCGCGGTAGTCGGCGACGTCGTAGCCGCCGTCGACCATCGGCGAGGTGTAGAACGGGGTCAGCCAGAGCGCGTCCACGCCGAGGTCACGCAGGTAGGGCAGGCGCTCGCGGATGCCGTTCAGGTCACCGATGCCGTCGCCGTTGGAGTCGGCGAAGCTGCGGACGTAGACCTGGTAGACGACGGCGGACCGCCACCAGTCGGCGTCGGAGGTCAGCGGCGAAGGGGTGCTGACGGTCATCGGGTGTTCCCCGTTCTGTGGCGCGGGACGGCGGCACCGGCGGTGACGGTGGACGCTCAGGGTGTTCCAGCAGGATGCCGTCCCACCCTTGCAAGAGTCAAGCATTCCTTGCGCAAGAACCATCGCTGCGGCCGTCGTCGCAGCCAGCTCCGGCTCCGCCAACGTGCAGTTCAGGTCGGCTCTCTGCGCGCTTTCGCGGCTTACGGCGCGACGGAAAGTGCATGATCGCGGGGGTTCAGCGGTGGCGGAGGGGTGCGGGAGATGGCGGTCGAGCCGCGGACCACCAGCTCCGGCCGGAACAGGTACTCCGAGTGCGGTGCGCCGTGACCGTTGATCTCGTCGACCAGGGCCCGGACCGCGGCCACCGCCATCGCGGCCACCGGCTGGCGCATGGTGGTCAGCGGCGGATCGGTGAAGGCCATCAGTGGCGAGTCGTCGTAGCCGACCACCGAGAGGTCCTCGGGGACGGAGAGACCGCGCTGCCGGGCGGCCCGGATCGCGCCGAGCGCCATCAGGTCGGAGCCGCAGACGATGCCGGTCGCGCCGCGCTCGATCAGCCGGCCGGCCGCCGCCTCGCCGCCCTCCACCCCGAACAGGGAGAGCTCGGTCAACTCGGTCAGCTCCTCGTCGCTCACCCCGGCGAGGCGCTCCATCGCCGCCTTGTAGCCGTTGACCTTGCGCTGCACCGGCACGAACCGGTCCGGTCCGGTGATCAGGCCGATCCGCCGGTGGCCCAGGGCCACCAGGTGGGCCACGGCCAACTCGGCCGCCTCCCGGTCGTCGCACGAGACGAAGGGCGCCGGGATGCCGGGCGCGTACCCGTTGATCATGACGATCGGCAGCGGGCGGGCGATCAGCGTCCGGTACCGGTCGTGGTCGGCGGCGGTGTCGGCGTGCAGGCCGGAGACGAAGACGATGCCGGAGACCTGACGGTCGAGCAGCATCTCGACGTACTCGTCCTCGCGTACGCCACCGGGAGTCTGGGTGCAGAGCACCGGGGTGTAGCCGGTGGGTGCCAGGGCCGACTCGATGATCTGGGCGAAGGCGGGAAAGATCGGGTTGTCCAGCTCCGGCACCACCAGACCCACCAGCCCGGCACTGCGCTTACGCAGCCGGGCGGGGCGCTCGTAACCGAGCACGTCTAGGGCGGTCAGGACGGCCTGCCGGGTCTCGGGTGCCACGCCGGGACGGTCGTTGAGCACCCGGGACACGGTGGCTTCACTGACGTCGGCCTGCTGGGCGATGTCGGACAGGCGAGCGCGCATGGCGGCACTGTAGCTCACTGACAAGTTCTTGCGCAGTGGGCAGCAAGAACTTGCAGAATCGAGCAGAGCGCGTCGGGGAAGCGTTCTCCAGCACCACGCGGACCGTCCGAATCGGTTACCGAAAGTGATCGACTGGTGGTCGCAAGGTGGCTGTCATGGCTGCTTCTCGGCCTCCGTGGCGCGGGAAATGCCCAGTTGGCGGCAGTTGTCGAGGGTTGATGTTGCGGATGGGCCACGGTTGTTGCAAGGGAGTTCGCAAGGGGTTTCTAGTTACGAAACTTCTTGCTACTGTCCCGCCGTTACCCGGCAGGCAACTTAGGAGCGAACATGAGTCGCACAGCCAGGGGGATCGCCGTACTCGCCTCCGCCACCCTCGCCCTCTCCGTCGCTGCGTGCGGCGGCGAGGACCAGGCGGCCGAGGAGCAGCCCAAGGTCGACCCCGCCTCTCTCACCGCAGAACTGACCTGGTGGGACACTTCTGACCCGCAGAACGAGGGTCCGGCGTTCAAGGAACTGATCGCCAAGTTCAACCAGACCTACCCGAACGTGAAGATCAACTATCAGTCGGTCCCGTTCGGTGAGGCGCAGAACAAGTTCAAGACCGCCGCACAGGCCAAGACCGGCGCTCCGGACATCCTGCGGGCCGAGGTGGCCTGGGTGCCCGAGTTCGCCTCGCTGGGTTACCTCTACGCGCTGGACGGCTCCGAGTTGCTCAGCGACGCCGACGACTACCTGGAGACCCCGCTCGCCTCCAACAAGTACGACGGCAAGACCTACGGCGTCCCACAGGTCACCGACAGCCTCGCGCTGATGTACAACAAGGAACTGCTGACCAAGGCCGGCATCAGCGAGCCGCCGAAGACCTGGGCCGAGCTGAAGACCGTGGCGCAGACCGTCAAGGAGAAGACCGACGCCGAGGGGGTCTACCTCAACCCGGCCGGCTACTTCATGCTGCCCTTCATGTACGGCGAGGGTGGTGACCTGGTCGACACCGAGGGCAAGAAGATCGTCATCAACTCGGCAGAGAACGCGGCCGGGTTGCAGATCGCCAAGGATCTGATCGACAGCGGTGCGGCTGCCAAGCCCTCCGCCAACGACGCCTACGGCACCATGATGACCCTGTTCAAGGAGCAGAAGGTCGCCATGATCATCAACGGGCCGTGGGAGGTCAACAACGTCAAGTCGGCGCCGGCCTTCGGCGGCCTGGAGAACCTGGGCATCGCCCCGGTGCCGGCCGGCTCGGCCAAGGCCGGTGGCCCGGTCGGCGGGCACAACTACGTGATCTGGTCCGGCATGCCGCAGGAGAAGGTCGACGCCGCCGTCGCGTTCGTCAAGTTCATGAGCAGCGCCGAGTCGCAGGCGTTCCTCTCGGACAAGCTCGGCCTGCTGCCCACCCGTACCTCCGCGTACCAGGTCGACTCGGTCAAGAACAACGCAGTGGTCGCCGCGTTCCAGGCGGTGAACGAGGCCGCCGTGGGTCGTCCGTGGATCCCCGAGGCCGGTCAGTTCTTCGGCCCGCTCGACCAGATGGCCACCGAGGTCCTGATCCAGAACAAGGACCCGAAGGCCGCGCTGGACGCCGTCGCCAAGAAGTACAAGGCCGAGGTCGTCCCCGGCTACGGGCTCTGACCTGATCGTCGACGCCGGCGTTCGCCGGTGACCTATCGGCACCGACAGGGTCGCGTGACTGTGCCGTCGCGCGGCCCTGCCGGACCTTGAGCAGTGGAGCGCAGCTGATGACCACCGTGACAGCCGATCCGGCGCCGGCGTCGACGCCGCCCGGCCGATCCGCTCGTCCTTCCCGGCTGCGCCGCAGCTGGGAGAAGCACTGGTACGCCTGGGCGATGGTCCTGCCCGTCGTCATCGTCCTGGCGGTTCTGATCTTCTACCCGCTGTTCCGCGGGATCTGGCTCTCCTTCACCAACCTCACCGAGGCCAACCAGGTCGCCGAGATCTGCACCCGGTCGATCACCGGCGGCGAGGTCTGCGCCGACAACCCCAACAAGTGGGAGTTCGTCGGCCTCGACAACTACGTGCGGGTGCTCACCGGCGAGGTCGGTGAGTTCTGGCAGTGGACCGGCGTCACGCTGATCTGGACGTTCGTCTGCGTGATCTGCCACTTCGGGCTCGGTCTCGGCCTGGCCAGCATGCTCAACCGCCCGATGCGGGCCCGTGGCCTGTACCGGGTGCTGCTGGTCCTGCCGTGGGCGGTGCCGGCCTTCGTCAGCGCGTTCGCCTGGAAGTTCATCTTCAACGAGCGCTTCGGCCTGGCAAACGCGCTGCTCGGTGCCCTCGGTATCGACCAGGTCTCGTGGTTCGCCGACCGGTGGACGGCGCTCTTCACCGCCATCGTCACAAACGTCTGGCTGGGCGTGCCGTTCATGATGGTGGCGCTGCTCGGCGGCATGCAGACCATCCCGTCCGAGCTCTACGAGGCGGCCGAGATCGACGGTGCCTCGGCGTGGCAGCGGTTCCGCAACATCACGCTGCCCGGCCTGCGTCCGGTCAGCATGACCGTGGTGCTGCTCGGCACCATCTGGACCTTCAACATGTTCCCGATCATCTTCCTGGTGACCGAGGGGCAGCCGGCCGGGCAGAGCGAGATCCTGGTGACCGGTGCCTACCGGGCCGCCTTCGAAGGCATCCGCAACTACTCGCTGGCCTCGACGTACGGCGTACTGATCCTGTCGATCCTGCTGGTGTTCTCGGTGTTCTACCGGCGGGCGCTGCGCAAGCAAGGCGAGGTGTGGTGATGAGCAAGGTGGTCCGTCCGGTGCGCAGCCGGCGCAGTCCCGCGATGTCGGTGCTGCTGCACGGCACGCTGATCCTGGCCTCGCTGATCGCCATCGGGCCGATCGCCTGGGTGCTGCTCTCCTCGCTCAAGCCCGGGTACGCGATCCAGAGCAGTGAGCTGACCCTGTTCCGGGACACCACCCTGGCCAACTACAGCTACGTGTTGACCGAGACGAACTTCCCGCGCTGGTTCCTCAACTCGGTGATCGTCGCGGCGTTCACCATGACCATCGGCATCTTCCTGGCGGCCACCACCGGCTACGCGGTGTCCCGGTTCAATTTCCCGGGTCGCCGACCGCTGATGATGGTCTTCCTGGTCACCCAGATGTTCCCGGTGGCCATCCTGATCGTGCCGATCTACACGATCCTGGCCCGGCTCGGGCTGATCAACACCATGCCGGCGTTGATCGTGGCGTACCTGACCATCGCGGTGCCGTTCTGTGCCTGGATGTTGAAGGGCTACTTCGACTCGATTCCGACCTCGCTTGACGAGGCGGCGGCGCTTGACGGCTGTGGGCCGTTCGCCATCTTCTGGAAGGTGGTGCTGCCGTTGGCCCGGCCGGCGGTGGCGGTCACCGCCTTCTACACCTTCCTCACCGCCTGGGGCGAGGTGGCGTACGCGTCGGCCTTCATCCAGACCGACAACAAGTTCACCCTGGCGTACGGGCTCCAGCAGTTCGTGCCGCAGTTCAACCCGCAGTGGGAGTACCTGACCGCCGCTGCGGTCCTGGTCACAGTCCCGGCCGGGCTGGTTTTCTTCGTCGCCCAGAAGCACCTGGTGTCCGGTCTGACCGCAGGTGGCACCAAGGGCTGACCGGGTGGCTCTACTACAAAACGTCGTTGATAGGGCAGGATGGGTCCGGTGGAAGCACTTCGACTCATCCTTCTCTACGTCCATCTGATCGGGTTCGCGCTGCTGCTCGGTGGCGCGATCGCCCAATACCTCAGCGGCAAGTTCCGGATCAACGCCGCCATGCTCTGGGGCGCGGTGATCCAACTGCTGACCGGCATCGGCCTCTCCGCGCCGCTGCGCGACGGCGACGAGCCGGCACCGGCGAAACTTGTGACGAAGTTGGTGCTCGCCCTGCTCATCTTCGTCATGGTGTTCTTCTCCCGGAAGCGGTCCGAGGTCAACCGCGGCCACTTCCTGGCCATCGTCGGATTGACCCTGGTCAACGCGGCGGTGGCGGTCTTCTGGCGGTGACCGTCGGTCGCCCGCCGAACTCCGGAAAAAGGACTTTCCGGACACTCCTTCGCCCGCCTGCCGGCACCTTGAGTGATTTGCCCCACCCAAGCATTACGTAGGGGTAACAGGCCTCCAACAGTCCTGCACGATTGTCGGTCGGCAGGTGGGCGCGGGCGTACGCTCTGCGTCCGTAACGTGGGACGCCGGCGGCACAGCGCAAGCCGGTTCAAGGACTGCCACCGCAACCACGCGGTGTGCAATGGGAAGGGAGCTGTCTTGCGCTCGGTGCGTGGGATGCGGATCGCCTCGATCATCGCGGCGGGTGGGCTCGTACTGAGCGCCGCCGCCTGTGGCGAGGCCCCGGATGAGGACAACAACGCCGGTTCGGGCGGCGAGGCGTACACCGCCTGCATGGTCACCGACGTCGGCGGCATCGACGACAAGTCGTTCAACGCCTCGGCCTGGAAGGGCCTGGAGGAGGCCAAGGCCGAGAACAGCAACATCAACATCAAGTACGTCGCGTCCAAGGCCGAGGCGGACTACGAGCCGAACCTCACCCAGTACGTCAACCAGGACTGCAACTTCATCCTGGCCGTCGGTGGCCTGATGCAGGACTCCACCCAGAAGATCGCCGAGGCGAACCCGGACCAGCAGTTCGGCATCGTCGACGCCAACCCGGGCGTGGCAAACGTCTACCCGATGGAGTTCGACACCGCCCAGGCCGGCTTCCTGGCCGGTTACGTCGCCGCCGGAATGAGCCAGAGCGGCAAGGTGGCCACCTACGGCGGCATGAAGATCCCGCCGGTGACCATCTTCATGGACGGCTTCGTCGACGGCGTGGCGCACTACAACCAGGCCAAGAGCGCAAACGTCCAGACCCTCGGGTGGAACAAGGCGACCCAGAACGGCTCCTTCACCAACGACTTCGTCAAGCAGGACGAAGGCAAGAAGGTCAGCGACGCGCTGGTCGCGCAGGGCGCGGACATCATCATGCCAGTCGCCGGTGGCGCCGGCCTCGGCACCACCGGTGCGGCCAAGGCCTCCGGTGGCAAGTACAACACCATCTGGGTGGACGTCGACGGCTGCGAGAGCACGCCGGACTGCTCGGCGATCATCACCACCGTGGTGAAGAACATCCCGGGTGCCGTCAAGGAGGCCGTGCTCAAGGCCGCCGGTGGCGAGAAGCTCAACGCCGAGCAGGGCTTCGTGGGCACGCTTGCCAACGACGGCGTCTCGATCGCCCCGTACCACGAGTTCGACAGCAAGGTCCCGGCCGAGCTCAAGGCCGAGGTCGACAAGCTGAAGGCGGACATCGCCGCGGGCACCGTCAAGGTCACCTCGGCCGCCCAGCCGAAGTGACCCGTCGCCGGCCGTCGGCGGTGCGACGATCACCGCAGGCGGCCGGCGCGCCACGCATTCCATGATCCGGCCGCTCCGGCGCGGGGAGACCCGCCGTGCCGGAGCGGCCGATCCGTGTCACCGGTCGGGGCCCCGCCGCGACCAGCTCGCCAGCAGCTACGCTGCACCATCGCTTCGCACCCCGGGAGGTTGCGCTGAGACTCGAACTGCGCGGCATCACCAAGCGGTTCGGTGATCTGGTCGCCAACGACCACATCGACCTCACGGTGGAGCCTGGAGAGATCCATGCCCTGCTCGGCGAGAACGGCGCCGGCAAGTCGACCCTGATGAACGTGCTCTACGGGCTCTACCAGCCCGACGAGGGCGAGATCCTGGTCGACGGGGAGCCGTTGAAGCTGCGCGGGCCCTCCGACGCGATCGCGGCCGGCATCGGCATGGTGCACCAGCACTTCATGCTGGTACCGGTCTTCACGGTGACCGAAAACATCATGCTCGGTGCCGAGCAGGTGCGCGGCGGTATCGCCGGTTTCCTGGACCGGCGCCGGGCCCGGCGCGAGGTGGCCGAGGTCTCCGAGCGGTACAACCTCCAGGTCGACCCGGACGCGGTGATCGAGGACCTGCCGGTCGGTGTCCAGCAGCGGGTGGAGATCGTCAAGGCACTCACCCGCGACGTCGACCTGCTCATCCTGGACGAGCCGACGGCGGTGCTCACCCCGCAGGAGACCGAGGAACTGCTCGCCGTGATGCGGTCGCTCAAGGCCGCCGGCAAGTCGATCGTCTTCATCACCCACAAGCTCGGCGAGGTCAAGGCGATCGCCGACCGGATCACCGTGATCCGGCGCGGCAAGACGGTGGGCACGGCCTCACCGGAGGCCAGCCGCGACGAGTTGGCCGCGCTGATGGTGGGCCGTACCGTCCGGCTCACCGTGGAGAAGACCCCGGCCACCCCGGGCGAGCCGGTGCTGGAGGTCGCCGGCCTGGTCGTCGACGACGAACGGCAGTGCCGCGCGGTGGACGGCGTCGACCTGACCGTACGCGCGGGCGAGGTACTCGGCATCGCTGGCGTGCAGGGCAACGGGCAGACCGAGCTGATCGAAGCGATCATGGGGCTGCGTCCGCTGCTCGCCGGCACCATCACCCTCGAAGGTCGGCGGATCGACGGCTGGTCGACCAAGAAGGTGCTCCGGGCGGGCGTCGGCTACGTGCCGGAGGACCGCAGCGTGGACGGCCTGGTCAAGGAGTTCTCCGTCGCGGAGAACCTGGTCCTGGACATCTACGACCGGCCGCCGTTCGGCCGTGGCCTGTCGCTGCGGCCGGACGCGATAAGCAAATCGGCGGCCGAGCGGATCGAGCAGTTCGACGTACGCACCTCCTCGGCGCAGGCGCCGGTGGGCACCCTCTCCGGCGGTAACCAACAGAAGGTGATCGTGGCCCGGGAGCTGTCCCGGCCGCTGAAGCTCTTCATCGCCGCCCAGCCCACCCGAGGGGTGGACGTCGGCTCGATCGAGTTCATCCACAGCCGGGTCATCCGGGAGCGGGACATCGGCACCGCCGTGCTCGTGGTCTCCAGCGAACTCGACGAGGTGATCGGGCTGGCGGACCGGATCGCGGTGATGTACCGGGGCCGGATCATCGGCATCGTCGGCCCGGACACCCCACGCGAGGAGATCGGCCTGCTGATGGCGGGCATCACCCCCGGCGCGACGGGCGGCTCGCCGGCCGCCGAGGGCGGACCGGCCGCGACCGGTCCAGGCAGCGAGGACGAGAAGGCATGACCGAGAACCCCCAGTCGGGCTCCCCGGACAAGGAACCGGCGAGCCAGGAGCAGGCCGTGGAGACCGCGCTCGACAACACCGAACGCGCGGAGCCGGCCGGCCGGCCCACCGCCGGGCCGCAGCCGCGTCCCACGCTGGGGCGGCTCTTCCTGGAGAACCTGTGGGCCGCCAACACGTTCACGGTGACCCTGCTGTCGCTGCTCCTCGCCATGATCGTCGGCGCGGTTCTGATGATCGTCTCGGATCCGGACGTGCTGGCCACCTACACCTACTTCACGGCCCGCCCCACCGACGCGCTCAGCGCCAGCTGGACGCTTGTCAGCGAGGCGTACGCGAACCTGTTCAAGGGGTCCGTCTTCGACCCGGCCGCAAACACCCTGAACGCGGCACTGAGCCCGATCTCGGAGACGCTCACCTACACCGCGCCGCTGGTCTTCACCGGTCTGTCGGTGGCGCTCGCCTTCCGGGGCGGCCTGTTCAACATCGGCGCCCAGGGGCAGGCCATCATGGGCGTCATCCTGGCCGCCCTGGCCGGCTTCCTGCTGCCGCTGCCGCCCGGGCTGCACCTGCTGGTCGCGGTGCTGGCCGGCGCGCTGGGCGGGGCCCTCTGGGGCTTCATCCCGGGCATCCTCAAGGCGCGCACCGGCGCGCACGAGGTGATCAACACGATCATGCTCAACTACATCGCGGTCTACTTCCTGACCTGGCTGATCGTGCAGAACGGCGTGCAGGACCCGAACCGGACCGACGCGATCAGCCGACCCGTGGACGCCTCCGCCCAACTGCCGCGCCTGTTCGGCGACGGGCTGCGGGCGCACGCCGGCATCCTGCTGGCCGTGCTGGCCACCTGGGCGGTCGCCTGGCTGCTCAACCGGTCCACGCTCGGCTTCGAGCTGCGGGCGGTGGGCGCCAACCCGGACGCCGCCCGGACCGCGGGCATGAGCGTCACCCGGACGTACATCCTGATCATGGTGTTCGCCGGTGCGCTGGCCGGGCTCGGCGGCTCGCAGATGGTGCTGGGCACCACCGCCGCCGCGCTGACCCCGCTGGTGGTCGCCCAGATCGGGTTCGACGGCATCCTGGTCGCCCTGCTCGGCCGGGTGAAACCGTGGGGCGTGGCGCTTGCCGCGCTGCTGTTCGGCGCGTTGCAGGCCGGCGGCAACCGGATGCAGTCGTACTCGGGCATCTCGCTGGAGCTGGTCACCGTGCTCCAGGCGCTGATCGTCATCTTCATCGCCGCGCCGGCCCTGGTGAAGGCGATCTTCCAGCTCCGGGCGGCGCGGGCCGCCCGGCTCCAGACGAGCCTCGCGAAGGGCTGGTGAGGCATGTCCACCATGGCTGTTCCCGACGTCGCGGTCGCACCCGTCGACGAGGGCTTCTGGACCCGGACCCGCAAGGTTGGCCTGGTGCTGCTGGCACTTGGTCTGCTGGCCACGGTGGTGTTCGGCGCGCTGGCCACCGACGAGCAGGCCCGGTTCACGCTCAGCGAGGACGCCGCCGGGGCGGCGCTGGAGGTCAACGGCACGGTCGGCGCGATCATCTTCGGCCTGCTCACCCTCGCCGCCGGTGGCGCGATGCTGGCCAGGCTGCCGAAGCGCTGGTTCATCCCGCTGCTCGCCGTGGGCCTGGTCGGCTTCGTGCTGTCCTTCCTCTGCTGGCAGGTGTCGGACGCCCCGACCGGGCAGAACTTCATGCCGCTTGTCAACATCGTGCGGGGTACGTTCCTGCTCGCCCTGCCACTGATCTTCGGTGCGCTGGCCGGGGTGCTCTGTGAGCGTTCCGGCGTGGTGAACGTGGCCATCGAGGGGCAGCTGCTGATGGGTGCCTTCAGCGGTGCGCTCTTCGGCAGCATCTCCGGCAGCGTCTGGGTGGGCCTGATCGCCGCCGCGATCGGCGGCTCGTTCATCTCCCTGCTGCTTGCCGTCTTCTCCATCCGCTACCTGGTCGACCAGGTGGTCATGGGCATCGTGCTGAACCTGTTGGCGCTCGGCATCACCGGCTTCCTGTACGAGCGGCTGATGCAGACCAACGCGGCCCGCTACAACAGCGCCCCGCGCTTCAGCAACTGGGAGATCCCGCTGCTGTCGGACATTCCGGTGCTGGGTCCGGCGCTGTTCCGGGGCAACCTCTTCCTCTACCTGGCCCTGCTGCTGGTGCTCGTGATCCACATCGGGCTGTTCCGGACTCGGTGGGGGCTGCGGACCCGCTCGGTCGGCGAGCACCCGACGGCGGCGGACACCCTCGGCGTGAAGGTGCTCGGGCTGCGCTACCGCAACGTGATCATGGCCGGGGCGATCGCCGGCATCGGCGGTGCGTCGTACACCCTGGCGCTCTTCTCGTTCACCAAGAACATGATCGGGGGTAAGGGCTTCATCGCCCTGGCCGCACTGATCTTCGGCCGGTGGAGCCCGACCGGGGCCCTGCTCGCCGCACTCTTCTTCGGCTTCGCCGACCAGCTGGCCACCTACCTGGGCGCGATCAACAGCATCATTCCCGGTCAGTTCCTGGCCATGCTGCCGTACCTGGCGACGATCCTGGCGGTGGCCGGGCTGGTCGGCCGGGTCCGGGCACCGGCGGCCGACGGCAAGCCGTACATCAAGGGCTGATCCAGGGGGCGGACCATGGAGATCGACTGGGAACGGCTGCGGGCCGCCGCAACCGAGGTGATGCGGCACGCGTACGTGCCGTACTCGAAGTTCCCGGTGGGGGCGGCGGCGCTCGTCGACGACGGCCGGGTGGTGGTCGGCTGCAACGTGGAGAACGCCGCGTACGGCGTGGTGCTCTGCGCCGAGTGTGGCGTGGTCTCCTCGTTGCACGCCACCGGCGGCGGCCGGATCGTGGCATTGTCCTGCGTCGACGCCACCGGTGAACCGCTGATGCCGTGCGGGCGTTGCCGGCAGTTGCTCTGGGAACAGGGTGGGCCGGAGTGCCTGATCGAGGCCAGGAACGGCCCGCTGCGGATGGCCGAGCTGCTGCCGCACGCCTTCGACGTGACCGACCTCGACGCGGTCACCAGCGAGCAACCGGTGCCGGTGGTGCCCGACCGGCTGGCCGCCTGGCGCGGGCGCGGCACCGTCTTCGTGCACCCGGACCTGTCGGCGGGGCGGCAGGTCTGGACGGCCTACTGGGAACGCTCGGCCGGCGACGACGCGGGCGCCGAGACCGGGGTCCTGGAGGAGGGGCCGAGCTGGGACGACCCGGCGGAGGCGATCACCTGGGGGCTGGCGCGTACGCCTCGGGTGGTGGTGGTGGACGAGTCCGGCACGATCTTCTGGGCCGGCGAGGGGGAGCCGCCTGCGGAGATACCGGTTCGCTGGGGTTGAGCTTGGGCGACGGGCTGGGGGAACCGGTATCGCCATTCGACTAGGAAAGATCGATCTGATGAGTGGTTTTGCTGCGGTTGATGTGATTCGGGCCAAGCGGGACGGGGGAGTGCTCTCCGACGCGCAGATCGACTGGGTGGTGGACGCGTACACCCGGGGCGCCGTCGCCGACGAGCAGATGTCGGCGCTGGCCATGGCGATCCTGCTGAACGGGATGACGGCGCCGGAGATCGCCAGGTGGACGGCGGCGATGATCGCCAGCGGCGAGCGGCTGGACCTGTCGTCCGTGGCCCGGCCGACCGTCGACAAGCACTCGACCGGCGGCGTCGGCGACAAGATCACCCTGCCGCTCACGCCGCTGGTGGCGGCCTGCGGCGCGGCGGTGCCGCAGCTGTCCGGGCGCGGGCTCGGGCACACCGGCGGCACGCTGGACAAGCTGGAGTCGATCCCGGGTTGGCGGGCCGCGCTGAGCAACGCGGAGTTCACCGCCCAACTGCGCGACATCGGCGCGGTGATCTGCGCGGCCGGGTCGGGACTCGCGCCGGCCGACCGCAAGCTGTACGCGCTGCGGGACGTCACCGGCACCGTCGAGGCGATCCCGCTGATCGCCAGCTCGATCATGAGCAAGAAGATCGCCGAGGGTACGGGCGCGCTGGTGCTGGACGTGAAGGTCGGCTCCGGCGCCTTCATGAAGTCGGTCGACGACGCCCGTGAGCTGGCTCGGACCATGGTCGAGTTGGGCGGCGCGCACGGGGTGAAGACAGTCGCCCTGCTGACCGACATGTCGACCCCGCTCGGCCGGACCATCGGCAACGGGGTCGAGGTCACCGAGTCGGTGGAGGTGCTCGCCGGGGGTGGCCCCGCCGACGTGGTGGAGCTGACCCTGGCGCTGGCCCGGGAGATGCTCGACGCGGCCGGGCTGCCCGACGCCGATCCGGCCGCCGCGCTGCGGGACGGGCGGGCGATGGACGTGTGGCGGTCGATGATCCGGGCCCAGGGCGGCGACCCGGACGCGCCGATGCCCGAGGCGAACGAGGTCGAGGTGGTACGCGCCGAGGCCGACGGCTACGTCGCGGCGGTCGACGCGTACGCGATGGGGGTGGCCGCGTGGCGACTCGGCGCGGGCCGGGCGCGCAAGGAGGATCCGGTGAGCGTGCCGGCCGGTGTGGTGCTGCACAAGCGTCCCGGTGAGCCGGTCAAGGCCGGCGAGCCGCTCTACGAACTGCGCGCCGATCAGCCGGAGCGGATTCCGGCGGCGTTGGCGGAGGCGGCTCGGGCGGTCACCCTGGCGGAGCGCCCGCCGGCGCCGGTGCCGTTGGTGATCGATCGCGTCGAGTAACGAAACCCTGGTCGGACCCATGGTGTCGAACCGATGGGGCGACTACTCTCGCAGGCCAGGGGGACAGTCGGCGCCACGCCGGTGTGAGCAGACAGGGATGTTGCCGTGATCGTTCCCGCCCCCGATCCCCGGGAAGTGCGTGAAGCGAGCCTGGAGGAGCTGTCCCGGCTGCGGTTGCCGTTGCCGCCGGCCCAGTTCCCGCTGGTCTGGGAGCCCGGCGACCGGATCGAGCTGCGGCCCACCGCGGAGATCGAGGCGCGGATCGCGGTGCTGCACCTGATCCTGGCCCGCTGCTTCGGCATGCCGCCGCAGGCCGCGATGAGCTGGCTGCTCGCCTCGCATCTGGTGGAAATGGTCACCCCGCCGGAGTTCCAGTTCGTCACCGGCGCCAAGGGCGATCACCGCTCCTTCGTGCTGCACCATGACGCGCTCTTCTCGCTGGCCTGGGTCCTCGGCCTGACCAAGCAGCTCGATCCCAGCCTGCCGGTGGACGAGCGGCTGATCGAGCGGCTGCCGCACATCGTCGAGGGGGAGACGTTCCAGCAGTGGCGCTCGCGGATCCTGGCCGCGCCGCAGCATCCGGCGGATGCCGCCGCCCTGCTCGACCTGCACTACTGCCTGGACTGGGCGTACCTGGAGGTGGACCGGTCCGGCCGGGCGCTGCCGGGACTGGTGGACGCGAATGCGATCGGGCAGCGCCGGTGGGCGCTGGAGTGGGCGGTCATCCTGCGTGGGCCGTACCACGACGAGCCGCCCGGTTGGGAAGAGGTGGACCTCTCCACCTAGCGGTGGCGGCCGTTCACCGACGGTGCTCTGGTGGCGGGTCAGTGGCTCGGGCGGTGCACACCGAGGCGTACCGCCATGGTCACCTGGACCGGCTCGCCCAGCTCGGCGATCCGGTCGGCCAGTCCCGCCGGGTCGGCGTGCCAGGCGCTCGGGCCCATGCCGACAAGCGTGGCCACCTCCGCAGCGCAGAGCGTCAGCATCCGGCGGTGCACGGTTGCCGACTCCTCGACGAAGTGCCCGCCGAGGCTGGCCGCGACCCGGTCGGCCTTGGTTGGGTCGACCCGGAGCAGGCCGAGGGCGTCGACAAGTTCGGTGAGGTGGTCGGCGGCCGGGGTCACCACCAGCAGCCGGCCGGCCGGGTCCAGGACCCGGCGGAACTCGGCGCCGTTGCGGGGGGCGAAGACGTTCAGCAGCAGCGTCGCGGCGGCGTCCGCCAGCGGCAACCGCTGCCAGGTGTCGGCAAGCGCCGCGGTGACGCGCGGATGGATCCGCGCGGCCCGCCGCAACGCCGGCTTGGAGACGTCCAGGGCGAGACCGGCCGCGCCCGGCAGCGCCGCCAGCACCGCGGCGAGGTGCCGACCGGTCCCCGCCCCGGTCTCCACCACCAGGGGGTACGCCCCAGCGCCGTCGCCGTGCCTCCGGCTGCCGCCCGCCACCCCACCGCCCGCGCCCTTTGCTCTGCTTACCTCGGCGCAACAGTTTCGCCCGGTTTCCGTTGCGTGGGTTGACGCAGAGCAAAGGGCGGGTGGGAGGGACCGGTGGGCTGCCTCCGTCACCTCGGCGGGCAGGGCGGCGCGGGCAGCGGTGGCGAGGGCGGTGGAGATGGTGTCGTAGTGGCCGGCAGCCAGGAAGTCCGCCCGGGCAGCGACCATTTCGGCGCTGTCCCCGCCGTGCGGGGCGCGACCGGCGAGCAGATTGACGTAGCCCTGCCGGGCGATGTCGAAGCTGTGCCGACGGGGGCAGCGCAGCGCGCGGGTCGCCCCGGCAGCGACCTCGGCCAGGGGCTCGGCGCAGACCGGGCAGCGCAGCCGGTCGACGACTTGACGATCCATCACCGCAGCAGGTCGCAGGCCGGTTCCACGTGCCCGAGCGTACCGAGTACGTCGGCGCGGACTAGGGTCTGGTCATGGTCGCGAGTATCCGATATGAGGACATCGTCAAGGCGCCCAAGGCGCTGCTGCACGATCACCTGGACGGCGGCCTGCGGCCCGCGACGATCGTCGAGCTCGCCGCCGAGGTCGGTCACGAACTGCCCACCACCGATCCGGTGGCGTTGGGCCGCTGGTTCGTGGCGGCGGCCGACTCCGGCTCGCTGGAGCGCTACCTGGAGACGTTCGCGCACACGGTAGCCGTGATGCAGACCGCGTCGGCGCTGCGCCGGGTGGCCCGCGAGTGCGCCCTGGACCTGGCCGCCGACGGGGTGGTCTACGCCGAGGTCCGGTTCGCCCCGGAGCAGCACCTGGAACGGAACCTCACCCTGGACGGCGTGGTCGAGGCGGTGCTTGCCGGTTTCGTCGAGGGCAGCGCGCTCGCCGCCGAGGCGGGTACCCCGATCCGGGTCGGCACGTTGCTCACCGCGATGCGGCACGCGGCCCGGTCCCAGGAGATCGCCGAGTTGGCAGTGCGCCATCGCGACCAGGGCGTGGTGGGCTTCGACATCGCTGGTGCGGAGGCGGGCTTCCCGCCCACCCGGCACCTGGACGCCTTCGAGTATCTCCAGCGGGAGAACTTCCACTTCACCATCCATGCCGGTGAGGCGTTCGGACTGCCCTCCATCTGGCAGGCGATCCAGTGGTGCGGGGCCGACCGCCTCGGGCACGGCGTACGCATCGTCGACGACATCACCGTCGGTGCTGCCGAGCCGGCGCTCGGGCGACTGGCCGCGTACGTGCGGGACAAGCGCATCCCGCTGGAGCTCTGCCCGTCCTCAAACGTGCAGACCGGTGCCGCCGCGTCGATCGCCGAGCATCCCATCGGGCTGCTGCGCGACCTGCGGTTCCGGGTCACCGTCAACACCGACAACCGGCTGATGAGCGGCACGTCGGTGTCCCGGGAGATGGCGCTGCTCTGCGAGGCGTTCGGCTACGGCTGGCGCGAGGTGCAGTGGTTCACCATCAACGCGATGAAGAGCGCGTTCATCCCGTTCGACCAGCGGCTGCGGATCATCGACGAGGTGATCAAACCGGCGTACGCGAAGCTGCTGGGGTGAGCGCCACTGCGGGGTGAGCGCGGCCGGTGGTGTGCCGGGGCGGGTCGAACCCCGCCGGTGAGTTCAGCCGGTGCCGGGGTGCCCGGCGGCGAGCAGGCCCGCCACCCGGCGCAGCACGTCCCGGCCACGGGCCGCCTCCGCGCCCAGCCCGGTCTGCCGACGCAGCACCGCCGGCTCCGTGCGCAGCAGGGTCACGCCGCGACGGATCAGCATTGCCGGCCCCTTGCGTTGCTCGGCGAGGTCGCGGGTCAGTCGGCGGAGGAAGGTCGCGCCGCGCGGTCGCCGCAGGGCGTACGCCCCGGCGAGCAGGCCCCGGCGGCGGCATTCCGCGACAATCTCAGCCGCAAATATCCCTTCAGCTACAAAGAGTGGCGAATCAGCCAGCTCGAATGGCCGGGTGGCCACCCGGCGGTCCTCGCTGATCGCATAGACCGGCACTTCTGCCCGGCCGTGCCGGACCAGTCGGGTAATGACCTCGACCGCGCTGGTGGCATCCCACGCCCCGGGCGACTCCCAGTCGATCTGACCGTTCCGTCGCGGTAACGTTGGGTCATCGCCGTCCTTGTAGAAATCGTCTAAGCAGAGCACGGGTAGCCCCGTTTGTCTGGCTATATACGACTTTCCGGAGCCGGATGGGCCGGCAAGCAGGACGACTCGACGCGGGATTTTCATTACTTTAGGTGACTCCGGACAGACGGACCGCGAGCAATTTGCATCAACATCTCATCACACCTCTGGTTCGGGACAACCTGGGCTTTCTCTTTCCGGGACGGCGTGATGGAATCTCGGATGGTCCGACCCGCCGGGTCGGCCGCTGGGCGTTGCCCGGGGCAACGCGGACGCTGCAATCACGAGGGCGGTGACGTGAGCAAACGGCCGAAGACGGCAGGCTCCTTCCTGTCGCGTCTGCGCCGGCCGGCTGGTCGGCTTCGCGACATGCCGATCTGGTCCAAGCTCGGTCTCATCATGATCGTGCCGACCATCGCCACGGTCGTCGTGGGTACCAGCGGCCTGGTTGACCACCTGGATTCGCTCAGCGACGCGAACCGCGCCGGTGACCTCGCCGAACTCATCGGGCACTCCGGTGAACTGGTGGACGGTCTCCAGGACGAGCGGACCGCGGCGGTGCTGCTGCTCGGTGTGCCGCCGCAGCCGGCGGGCCAGGCCGAGTCGGAGGCGAAGAAGCGCTATTCCGCCCTCTACAGCGAGGTTTCGTCCCGGGTGGACGAAGGCGCCCGCCCGTACGCGCAGCAGCGGGGTGACCTGACCGACCTGCCCGTCAGCCTGGAGCTCCTGCTCGACCAGATCAACGAGCGCCTCGGCGATCTGCCGGGCACCCGGAGTCAGGTGCTGAACGGCAAGTTCAAGATCACTGACGCATTGCAGTCGTACGACGAGCTGATCAACCAGCTGCTCGCCGTCCGGGACTCGGCCAGCCAGCTGGCCGGTGACAACGACCTCAGCGACCGGATGCGGGCCGCTGCCGCCGTCGCCCGGGAGAAGGAGTGGCTCTCCGTCCGCCGAGTGGTGGTGCACCGCGCCCTGATCCTCGGTGGCATGAGTTCGACCCTGCGGACCGACTACATCTCCAGCGAGACCGGCCAGCAGCAGGCACAGCAGAGCTTCAACGCGGTGGCCACCGAGGCCGAGTCGGAGTTCCACGCCCAGACCATCGGCGGCGGTGACCGCCGGCAGGCGACCATCTACATCAGCCAGGTGAACGCCGACACCTCCGAGAACCTCTCCGGCATCTCCTTCTCCCCCGAGCAGTGGGACGCGGCACTTGTGGCGAACGGCAAGCTGATCCGCACGGTCGAGTCGAAGTTCGACTCGGACGTGGTGGCGCAGGCCGGTGAGCTCCGCTCCGACGTGCAGCGGCAGGTGTTCCTGGAGACCGGCCTGCTGCTGACCATGCTGCTGCTGGCCATCTTCCTGGCCTACCTGGTCGCCCGCTCGATGGCCCGTTCGCTGCGCGAGCTCCGCCAGGGCGCGCTCTCCATCGCCCAGTACGGGCTGCCCCAGGCGGTGGCCCGGCTGCGTGACCCGCAGGTGACCGGGCAGCTCTCCCCGGTGCAGCTGGCCAACCAGATCGCCGAGCCGCTGCCGGTGCGCAGCAAGGACGAGTTCGGTCAGGTGACCGAGGCGTTCAACGCGGTCCACCTGGAGGCCGTCCGCACCGCCGCCGAGCAGGCCGCGCTGCGCGCGTCCGTCGCGACCATGTTCGTCAACCTGGCCCGCCGCTCCCAGATCCTGGTCGACCGGCTGATCGGGCACCTCGACCGGCTGGAGCGCGGTGAGGAGGACCCGGACCGGCTGGCCGAGCTGTTCCAGCTGGACCACCTCGCCACCCGGATGCGCCGCAACGACGAGAACCTCCTGGTGCTCGCCGGTGCCGACTCGACCCGGGTGCAGCGGGAGCCGGCCGCGCTGATCGACGTGCTGCGTGCCGCCCAGTCCGAGGTCGAGCACTACACCCGGATCGAGTTCGGGGTGATCGACCGGGACATCGAGGTCGCCGCGCACGCGGTAAACGACCTGGTGCACCTCGTCGCCGAGCTGTTCGACAACGCCACCGCCTTCTCGCCGCCGGACTCGCAGGTGCTGGTCGAGGCCCGGCGGGTCGGTGACCGCGCCTCGCTGTACGTCGAGGACCGGGGCATCGGCATCAGCCCCGAGCAGTTGGCCGACCTCAACGAGCGGCTGGCCACGCCGCCGCAGGTGGACGTCGCGGTGTCCCGGATGATGGGCCTGGTCGTGGTCGCCCGGCTGGCGTCCCGGCACGGCGTCAAGGTCGAGCTGCGCTCGGGCAGCAGCGACCGGGGCACCGTCGCCGAGGTCGCGTTGCCGCCCACCGTGCTGGTGCCTCGGGCGCTCTCCGGTCGAGGCCAGCAGCCCGCCGCGTTGCCCGCCACGCCCGGTCCCGCGTCCGGGCCGAGTCCGACGTTCGGCGCGCTGCCGGCGCTCGGCGGTGGGGCGACCACCCCGCCGGCACCCGCCCAGCGTCCAGGCGGCTCGGGTAACCAGGTGACCCTTGGTGGCCGACCCTTCGACCCGGCCAGCCGCAACGGCGCCGGCACGCCGGCCCAGGTGTCCGGCGCAGCCTCGGGGAACCTGCCCGCCTGGTCGGACCTGACCGGTGCCAGCGGTGTCGGCGGCGGCAGTGGCTTCGCCCCGCGCAGCTCGAACGGCCAGTCGGTGGATCCGCTGCCGCAGCGCCGGGCCGGCGACGAGCCGACCGTCACCGACCAGCCGCCGACCATCCCGCGTCAGCTGCCCAGCAGCCCCGAGTCCGGGCCGTACGCGCCGCCGGCGGTGTCGGCACCGCCGGTCCCACCGGTGTCGTCCGCGCCGCCGGTCTCGGGCACGCCCTACTCCGCCCCGCCGGTCTCGGCGGCTCCGGTCTCCGGTCAGCCCGTGTCGTCGGCGCCGATCTCGGCGGCGCCGATGTCGGGATCGCCGGTCTCGACGCCGCCCGGCAGCCCGCTGCCGCAGCGGCCCGTCTCAGCGGCACCCACCGCCGGCCCGGCGAGCAGCCCGGCACCGCCGGCCTGGCCGCCGGTCGCCGGCGAGCCGGCCGCGCCGCCGGTGCCCGAGCGGCTGGCCGCCGCCCTGGACATGACCACCGAGCTGCCGCGGGTGCAGCGCCCGGCCCCGCCCGCCCGGCCGACCACGCCCACTCCGCAGGCGCAGAACCGGCAGCGGTACGCGGATGAGACGATGGAGCTGCCAATCTTCCGGGAGTTGGAGTCGGCGTGGTTCCGCACCCGCCGCCCGGGCCCGGAGGAATCGGCGGGGACGCGGCAGCCGGCGGCGAATGGTGCCGTGACCCAGCAGTTCTCCACGGTCGACACCGCCGATCGACCGGTACCGCAGAACCCGACCGGGACGACAGGTAACGAACCGATGGCAGAGACTCCGACGGCCGCAGGCGCGTCCGGCGGGTACGGCGCGCCGAGCGGCGGAACCCGCCCGGGCGCCGCCGAGAGCAGGCCCTCGTACCGGTCCACGCCGCAGGAGAACGTGTGGCAGACTGCCGCCGACGACGGTTGGCGGGCGGCCACCGCAGCCAGCCAGGCGCCAGCTGCCGGAACCACCCAGACCGGGTTGCCGAAGCGTACGCCGATGGCGCAGCTCGTTCCGGGAGCGGTGGAGAAGCCGAGCGCCTCGGTGCAGCGACGTAACCCGGAGTCGGTACGCGGTCTGCTCTCCGCCTACCACCGGGGCGTGCAGCGAGGGCGTAGCAGCCAACCCTCGGACAGCAACCCGACCGGCCCGGAGGAAACTTCGGGCGGGCAGAGCGGGCAGAAGGAGCAAGAAGGATGACTACTACGCAGGATCTCGGTTGGCTGCTGGCCAACTTCGCCGATCGGGTGCCCGGTGTCGCACACGCGGTCGCCGTCTCCGCGGACGGTCTGCTCCTGGCGTCGTCACGAGACCTTCCGCGAGACCGGGCAGACCAGCTGGCGGCGATCGCCTCGGGTCTGGTCAGCCTGACCCAGGGCGCGGCCCGCTGCTTCGAAGGAGGCGCGGTGCTCCAGACCGTGGTCGAGATGGACAATGGCTTCCTGTTCCTGATGTCGATTTCGGACGGCTCGTCGTTCGCGGTGCTCGCCGCGCGTAGCTGCGACGTCGGGCAGGTCGGTTATGAGATGGCCCTGCTCGTTGACCGGGTGGGTGACGCCCTGACTCCGGCGCCGCGTACGGCTGTCGGGATGATGGGCTGATCGTCGCGCCGTCCGGTGGGGCAGGCGGGGCGCGAACATTGCATACGACGGGTAGCACCGGTGCGATCCGGTGCGGGGTACGAAGGAGGTGAGCGGCGACATGGCTGATCGTGACGAGCCAACCGGCGCGTTGGTCCGTCCATACGCCGTGACCCGAGGACGTACCCGTCCCCGCCTCGACATCGCCCTGGAGGCGCTCGTCGAGACAACGGTGCGCGGTCGGGCCGTTGCCACTGGCAACGGTGGTCAAGGCCGTGAGCACCAGTACATCGCCGCGCTGTGTGACGGACGCGTGCAGTCGCTCGCCGAGATTGCGGCGCGGATGCAACTTCCGCTCGGCGTGGCCCGGGTGCTCATCGCCGACATGGCGACGGACGGCCTGGTCGCGGTCCACGAGCCGACCATCCTGGACGACTCGGACGACGCGGTGGGCACTGAATTGCTGGAGAGGGTGCTGAGTGGACTTCGCAGGCTCTGACATGTCGCACCGCCCGCCGACCCCGAGCGGGCGCGTGACGTCGGCGAAGATCGTTATTGCCGGTGGATTCGGCGTCGGCAAGACGACTCTGGTCGGCTCGGTTTCTGAGATCACGCCGCTGACGACCGAGGCCATCATGACCTCCGCCGGCGTCGGCGTCGATGACACCCGGCAGGTGCCGGGGAAGACGACGACCACGGTGGCCATGGACTTCGGCCGCATCTCGATCGATCGTGACCTGATCCTGTACCTGTTCGGTACGCCGGGTCAGACCCGGTTCTGGTTCATGTGGGATGAACTGGTCCGGGGTGCGATCGGCGCGGTGGTGCTGGTGGACACCCGTCGGCTGGCCGACTGCTTCGCGGCGATCGACTTCTTCGAGCATCGGCGGCTGCCGTACCTGGTGGCCATCAACTGCTTCGACGGCATGCAGTACCACGACCCGCAGGATGTCCGGGAGGCGCTCGCGATCTCCAGTGACGTGCCGGTGGTGGCCTGTGACGCCCGAAACCGGGAGTCGACGAAGCACGTGCTGATCTCGCTGGTCGAGTACGTGCTCACCATGCGTCGCTCGCGGGCCGTCGCGCCGGCCTGAGGGTCGTTCCAGCGCCCGGTGACGGCCTCTGTCGACACCGGGCGCTGAGTGCTGTCCGCGCCTCTGCCGCGCGGCCGGAGTTCGGTGTCCCGTTACCTTTTTGATCGTCCCCAGCCGGGGACTCCTCGGTCGCCCGGCCCGGTATGACTTCCTGCCCCTGTCGTAGGCATGATCCGGGGGGTGTTGTCGCCGGGTCGGGTGGCGTCGGCGGACCGCTGATAGGGACACGGCCGCCCTGTTTGGGGTTGGTCTCTTCGTAACGTGGGTGCCGGCAGTCCGACGCCTGGACCTGTGGCCGAGGCCACGGACGATGCGTGGAGGCGGGTGTGGTGCACGGCGGATACGGCGTCTACCTCGGGTTGGATGTCGGTAAGGGTGATCATCACGCGGTCGGGTTGGCGCCGGACGGCAAGCGGCTGCACGACGCACCGTTGCCGAACACCGAGGCTCGGCTGAGGCAGTTGTTCGACAAACTCGCCGGCCACGGTCGGGTGCTGGTGGTGGTCGACCAGCCCGCCTCGATCGGCGCCCTGCCGGTCGCGGTGGCTCGGGCATGCGGTCATCAGGTGGCCTACCTGCCCGGCCTGGCGATGCGCCGGATCGCCGATCTGCACCCCGGAAGCGCGAAGACCGACGCCCGCGACGCCTATGTCATCGCTGATGCCGCCCGCACCCTGCCGCACACGCTGCGGCGGGTCGACGTCGGAGATGAGGCTCTGGCCGAGTTGGAGGTCCTCGTCGGCTTCGACGACGACCTCGCTGGCGAGGCCACGCGCGTGTCGAACCGTATCCGGGGACTACTCACCCAGATTCATCCCGCCCTGGAACGGGTTCTCGGCCCGAAGGTGCACCACAAGGCCGTGCTGGAGTTGCTGTCGCGCTGCGGCGGACCGGCCGGACTCCGCAAAGCCGGTCGCCGCAAACTACTCTCGATCGCCGCCGTCCACGCACCCCGCATGGGTGAACGGCTCATCGAACAGCTCATGGCAGCCCTCGACGAACAGACCGTCACCGTCCCCGGCACCCAAGCAGCCGAGACGATCCTGCCCCGTCTCGCCGACAGCCTCCGCGACGTCCTACACCAACGCGACCAAGTCGCCGACCAGGTCGAGAGGATGCTTGATGCACACCCTCTTGCCCCGGTCCTGACATCGATGCCCGGCATCGGCGTCAGGACCGCCGCCCGATCCTGCTCGAAGTCGGCGACGGCACCGCCTTCGCCACCCCGGCCACCTCGCCGCCTACGCCGGCCTCGCCCCCGTCACCCGACGCTCCGGCACCAGCATCCGCGGCGAGCACCCACCCCGAGGCGGCAACAAGAACCTCAAACGCGCGTTCTTCCTCGCCGCGTTCGCATCCCTCGCAGACCCCGTCAGCCGCGCCTACTACGACCGCAAACGCGCCGAAGGTAAACGCCACAACGCCGCCCTCATCTGCCTCGCCCGACGCCGCTGCGACGTCCTATACGCCATGCTCCGCGACAAGATCCCCTACCAACCCCGCCCGACCAGCCCCGTCCCCGCTTGACGAAACCCATAGGGACACCCCCCCCTGGCCGCCACACCGTCCGTTCGAGCCGTCAGGGCCTTCTCAGCGGCCCGCGTGACGCCGTTGCTGGCGCTCGGGGGCAGCCGTACCGGTGCGGGCCGATGTGACACCCCCGGCGGTACGCAGCACCCGGGTGCCGCCGGTACGCCCTGAATCGCCGGCTGTTCGGCGGGTCAACGCCCGGCCCCGCCGACCGGCGTCAAAAAGGACGCGGGTGAGCGGGGCGCGGGCGGCGTCAGGAGGGGCGGGCGGCGTCAGGAGCGGTAGCCGGCAGAGCGGTACTCGTATTCCCGATCGTCGTCGCGGTCACCGGTGTCCCGACTGAAGTCCCAGCCGCCCGCCGATTCCCGCCCCGGCCGGCCACCGACCGCGAAGCCGCCAATCTCCTGCCCTCGGCGCCAACCACGGAAGTAACCGGTGGTGTTCTCGGCCAGGCTGGCCGCGTCGCGCACGATGCGCAGTGGACGCTCCTCGCGCAACGGTGAACCGGGTACGAGGTTCGCCTGCGGTACGCGCTTGGGCAGCCCGGCGTTCGTCTCGTCGCCCACCGCCGGGCGGGCGGCCTGCTCGGCGGCCTGCCAGCCACTGTCGGCCAGGGACGACCAGTCGAGATCCGAGTCCTCGCCGTGCCCGACGAACCAGGCCGACTTGGCCTGCGCGAAGATCAGCAGGTCGCCGTCGCCCTCGTCGGAGATGGGTGGCGGGCGGCGCTCGACCGGCGGCTCCGGCCGGCGGGCCGGCAGCGTGACGTCCAGGCGTTCGGCCGGCCGCTCGCCGCGCGGTGCACCTTCCCGCTCGACTAGGCGCAGCGGTGGCGTGTCCAGCGGCGGTTCCGCTCCGGGGCGCAGCGCCCGGTCGGCCAGCGGCGGGGGCTCGACCAGCCGCAGCACCGGCGGCTCCGGGGGCAGGTCGTCGGCGAGCCAGGGCGGGGTCACCCGACGCTCGGCACCGAGCTCGGCGGGACCATCGGCCGGGGTGTCTGCCGCTGCCCGCCGGTTGCCCTCGTAGGAGCCGGCCACCGGATTACGGGCCGGACTGTCGGCCGGAGTCTCCGGGTTGTTGACAAGCGGCCAGTTCGCCCGGGAACCAGGTGCGGGCGGCTCCTGGCCGGGACGGGTCGCCGGGATCGGAATGCTCAGGTCGGTCGCGCTGAAGCCGCCAGCCGGTGCCGGCGGTTCTCCGTTGGTCTTCGGCCGTGGCGGGATGACGGTGCGTTGCCGTTCGGCCCGCGCGTTGTTGATGGCTGCGGCGGTGAGTGTCGGCCGGAACGGCTCGCCCGCCTCGGCGGGCGGCACCGAGCCGCGCTGCGCCGGTGCGATCGGGGTGATCCCGGGCGGCGGCGGTGGCGGCGTGGAGATCGGCCGGTTGGTCGGACCGTCGATCCTCGACGGAGTCGGCTCGGGCCGCGTGGGCGGCGCCGAGACGGGCGGGCCGGCTACCGCGGCCGGTGCCACCGGAGCGGGTGCGACGGGCGGTGGGGTGACCGGGGCGGGCGCCACCGGCGGCGGGCCCAGCGGTCGGGGCGACGGTGGCGTGGCGCTGCCCGGCACCGGCTCGGGCCGGCTGCGGCGTCCGACGGCTGGTTCGGGACCGGTGGGACGCACGGCACGCAGGCCGGCTCCGGAACCGGCGGGCGACAGGTCACCGGCCGAGGACTCGGCGCGCCGCTCGACGGACCGCCGACCGGGCAACTGCACCGGCGCGGCGGTGCGGGCGCGTAGCGCGCCGACAAGCGCCTGACAGCCCGCGTCGCAGGCGCGTACGGAGGCGACCGCCTGCCGGATCGTTTCGGCGGCGGCGGAGATGAGGGCCCGGTTGACCGTGGACCGGCGGGGGGTCTCGGCGATGGCCACCCGCAGCGCGGTGACGGCCTCGTCGATCGCTTCGGCGTCGCCCAGCCCTTCGGCCGCGAGCTGGGCGGCGACCGCGTCGGCGGTGACCGCGGCGTCGCGGCCCCGGCCGGCGGCGTCGGTGAGCATGCCCGGCTCGGGCAGGGCGTCCAGCACGGCCAGCGGGATCAGGTCGGCGGGGTCGGGGTAGGCGCGCAGCGCGGCCGGGTAGAGCTCGCGGAGCACCTCACGAAGCGCGACCGCGGCGGAGTGGCGTCCGCTGGCCAGGGCCGCGTGTGCGGCGAGCACCTGCTTGTAGCCGACGAGTTCCCGGGGGGCCGGTAGGGTCACCGCCGAGAGCGCACCCGCCTGGAGGGCGCGGGCCAGGCCCACCGCCCGCCGTACGGCCGGTGGGGACTGCATTTCCTCGACCGAGTCGTCGTCGGCGAACCGCTCGGCGAAGTCGTCCACCGAGTCGTCGTCGGCGATCGCCAACGGGCGGCCGGCGGCACTGAGCAACGAGGTGACGGTGTGGTCGTCGCTGTCGGCGGCGATCGCCGCGCCGCTCGGCCCGCCGGAGCGTTCCACGAGCAGCGTGACCAACCGGGCGTAGCCCGCCGGGTCGTCGCCGATCTCGCAGACATGCAGCAGACGGCCTGCGTCGTCGACCACAGCGGACGTCAGCGTCGAACCGGCCGGGGCCGATCGGTCGGCCGGATCCGCCGAGGTCAGACCGCAGTACATGCGCACGAGCGCCACGGCGTCGTCCTCCTCCCGGAACACAGGGCTTTCTCTCTGCCAGAGACTGATGCTCCCTGGTGCGGGTCAGTCGCGCCAGTCCACGACCGCAGAGATCTTTCCGACAATGGTGCGCCAGCCCAGACTTGCGGTCTGTGCCCCGATTTTCTTCAACCGACGTCGACCCATGAAACCGCTGATGCCGCCATTGACGGAGGCCCGTAGCGCCTCGTCCAGATCGTCGAGACTGGAGCCGCTGGAGAGCATGTCGAGCACGGCGGGCAAACGCAGCGCGTAGGCCACATCCCGGGCCACCTCGCCAGCCTCGATGAGCAGCGTCGGATCCCAGGTGTCGTGCCCGCCGCGAAGGTTTTCCACCACGAGATCGAGCTCGTAGATGTCCTCGTCGCGCGGCGCGATGTCGGCCGGTTCCACCCGTTCGGACAATTCATTCCAACTGTCCAGCTGAGACAGATCGTTTGGCGCACCGGAACGGACGAAACTCACAAGCGACTCGGGGGTCTTGAACAGCAGCAGTCGTCCCCGGTGGCTGAGGAATACCGGCACCTCCTCGTCGCCGGTCTCGTCGGCCGCCTTCTCGTCGGTGTCGTCCGGCTCGGTGTCGTCCTTGTCGTCCTTGCCCGCGCCGGCCTTGGCCTGCTTCTCCTCGTCGTCGCTCTCGGCGAACTCCCGGGCGAGGTCCTCGTCGAGGATCACGACGTCGCCGTCCTCGTCGTCCTCGACCTCCTCCACCACCTGGCGGCGGGCCAGGAAGGGGTCGTCGGCGTCGCGCTCGGCCACATCGGTGGGGTTCACCTCGCGGGCCGGCCGGTACGCCCGCAGGGTGTAGCCGGTGCCGGCGGGCAGGGCGATCTCCACCGGGTCGATTCGCAGGTCCTCCCAGAGCGCCCGGGCCGCGTCGGCGGACGCGGCGGCGTCCGGCTCGGCGGGACCGGTCGCGTCATCGAGCGCGGACTCGGCCGGGCCGGTCGTGTCATCGAGCTCGGGCTCGGCGTCGGGCCGTTCAGGCGACTGGCGGGCCACGGTGACCTCCGGGTGCGTCGGGCTGCCCACTCATCGGCGCGGTGCCGACGGGTGACTCTGGGCACATACCCTAGTTGGCTGCTCTGGGTAACGGGTGCCGGCCCCGGTGGCGGCGTCCACCTCCGACAGGTAGCTTGTCTACCTATGAACGCCCAGGCGCTGCACGGACATCTCGACGCCTTGCTGCTCGCCGTGCTGGAGCGGGGCGCCCTGCACGGTTACGCAATCATCGAGGCGTTGCGGACCCGTAGTGACGGCCGGCTCGACCTACCCACCGGCACGGTCTACCCGGCGTTGCGGCGGTTGGAGCGGGCGGGTCACGTGGCGAGTGCGTGGAGCACCGTGAACGGCCGGGAGCGGCGCACCTACGAGCTGACCGACGCGGGCCGACGCGCGCTGGCCGACCA
This sequence comes from Micromonospora sp. FIMYZ51, assembly GCF_038246755.1. Classification (NCBI taxonomy): domain Bacteria; kingdom Bacillati; phylum Actinomycetota; class Actinomycetes; order Micromonosporales; family Micromonosporaceae; genus Micromonospora; species Micromonospora sp. FIMYZ51. The sequence continues at coordinate 862,771 of NZ_CP134706.1, forward strand.
GCGATCGGGATGGCGGCAGTTCAGCGCCACGGTCAGTCGCTTCCTCGATCCAGGCCCGTCGTCCGCGACGGCGGGCTGACCGGCCCGGCCGCCGCTCGACGGCAACCGGCCCGGCAGCCGCTGGAAGGCAACCGGCCCGGCAGCCGCTGGAAGGCAACCGGCCCGGCCGCCGCTCGACGGCAACCGGCCCGGCCGCCGCTGGACGGCGGGCGCAGCGCCCCGGCCGCCGTTCGATGGCGGGCTCAGCGGGTGGCGAGCAGCCAGGTGCGCGCCGCCCGGCCCAGCCAGACATGGGCGGCTCCGCCGGCGAGCATCCCGACGATCATCGGCGGCCAGCTGAGGGCCGCGTCCCAGAGCACGATCGACCAGCCGAACAACGCCACGCCGGTGAACGCGCCCAGCACGGCGGCGACCGTCAACAGCGCACCCACCGCGTGGGCGACCGCGGTGAACACCGGGCGGGACGAGCGGGCGGTCGCCGTCACGAGCGCCAGGCCGGCGGCGCCGAGCAGGAACGCCGCCGCCCAGATCCAGTCCACGGACTGCGACAGCAGCAGGTAGCCGGCGGGCGGTGGAGGTCCGTCGCTCCAGCTCGACCCGCGCCAGGTCAGATCACCGGCGAGCGCGGCGGCTGCGGCGAAGGCGAGGATCCGCAGCGACAATCCGCGCAGCGCCGCCACCGCCAGCTCGGCCTGGTACGCGGGGGCGAGCTGCTCCGGCGTACCGAAGTCGGTGACCGCCCGCCGGGCCGCCTCGTGGGCGGACAGCCCCCCGTCCCGGTACGCCTCGACCGCGTCCAGCAGCCCGTGCCGCGCCTCGGTGAGCAGGTCCGCCCGCAACCGGCGCGGGCCGCGAAGCCGACCGGCCAGCCGCCGCAGGTGTTCGTCGATCAACACGTCATCCCCGACCGGCATGCGTCCACCCTGCCACGCAGCGCAACCTCTGGCGTCCGGGAAAACCCCGAGTCGATCAACCAGGGGCCGACCGGGGGCGAGAGCGTCGTCGCACGCTAGGCGGTGCGGGTGGCGAGGGCCAGATAGCCGTGTTCGGCGGCTTGTTGGAGCAGCCACTGGTCCCGGTACCAGCCGGCAGCCGTGACCAGATCGGCGTGCCGGCCGCGTTGGACGATCCGACCGGCGTCCAGCACCACGATCTCGTCCAGCCCGGCGAGACCGCTGAGCCGATGGGAGATCAGCAACACCGAGTGCCCGGCCGGGAGAGCGGCGAGGGCCGAGGCGAGCACCTCGTCGGCGGCGACCGGATCCAGGCCCTCGGTCGGCTCGTCCAGCACCAGCACGGCCGGCGCGGCGAGCAGCGCCCGGGCCAGCGCGAGCCGCTGTCGCTGCCCGCCGGAGAGCTGTCCACCCTGCTCGCCGACCACCGTGTCCCAGCCCTGCGGCTGCTCCCGGACCCAGTCCGCCAGCCCGGCCGCCTCGACTGCGCCGGTGAGCGCCGCCTCGTCCGCGTCGGCCCGACCGAGCAGCAGGTTGTCGCGGACCGAGGCGTGGAAGACGTACGCCTCGGCGAGCAGTCCGCCGACCAGCTGTGGCAGTTCGTCGGGCGGGTAGCTCGACACGTCCCGTCCGTCCAGGGTGACCCGGCCGCTGTCGGGGCGTACCGCGCCGGTCAGCACGGCGGCCAGGCTGCTCTTGCCCGCGCCACTCGGCCCGACGACCGCCACCCGGCGACCCGGCGGCAGGTCGAGGTCGAACCCGTCCAGCGCGGCGGGAGCATCGGCCCGGTACCGGACGGTGACCCCCGCGAACCGCACGTCCGGCGCGGCGCGCCCGGTCGTGGCCGGCGCCTCCGGCGCGCCGGCCGCTGGCTGCTCGTCGGCCGCCGGGCCGGTGGCCCGGTCCTCGGCCGGGGTGGGGGTGACGAGGCTGGCGATCCGGGTCAGGCCGGTGCGCAGCCCGGTCCACTGCCGGGCGGCGCCGACCAGGGCGAGGGCGATCTCCACCGCGGCCAGCGTGCCGACCGCCAGGACGCCGATCAGTACCCCGTCCACCCCGGCGCGGAGGGCGACGAGCACCACCGCGCCAGCGGTCAGCCCGGCCACCAGCACCCCGGCGGCGTCGACCGCGAAGCCGAGCGCGGCGAGCCGGCGTTCCAGCCGGGCCAGCCGTCGGGCCCGCCGCTCGGCCGCGCCGAGCGCGTCGCCGGTGGCCCCGAAGGCGGCCAGGTCGGCGGCGCCGTGGGTCAGGTCGATCGCGTCGGCGGCGAGCGCGCCACGCAGCGGCGCCACCTCGGCGCTGGCTCGCCGGGTCAGGGCGGTGGCCAGCGCCGGCAGGACCACTCCGGCCAGCAGCAACCCACCGGCCAGCACGAGCGCGGCCGGCGGCGAGACGAGCGCGGTCAGCCCGACCGCCAGTACGCTCACCAGCCCGGCCGCCGCGCCCGGGACGAGTACCCGGAGCAGCAGATCCTGTACCGCGTCCACGTCGGAGACCAGCCGGCTCAGCGCGTCACCGGTGCGTGGTGAGGCGTCGCGTCGGGCGGCCAGCGTGGCGAAGGCCCGGGTCCGGACGTCCGTGACGAGGCGGAGCACCGCGTCGTGGCCGGCGAGCCGTTCGGTGTAGCGCAGTACGCCCCGGCCGACGGCGAGTGCCCGGACCGCGACGATCGCCACGGTGAGCCGGTCCAGCGGCGGCTGGCCGGCGGCGGTCATCAGCAGCCAGGTCGCGGTGGCCATCAGGGCCAGTCCGGCGAACTCGGTGGCTGCGGCGAGCAGCCCGGCGCCGATCAGCCGGCGCAGGTACGGCCGGGCCAGGCGGAGCACGGCCAGCTCGGCGGAGCCGCTGGTCATCGGGCCTCCCCGGCCGGGGTCGGGGTGAGTTCGGTGACCCGACCCTCGGCGACCCGCAGCACGCGGTCGACGCCGGTGAGCAGCGCGGGCCGGTGCGCGACGAGCAGCGCGGTGCGGTCCTCGACCAGCCGGTGGGTGGCCGACAGCACCGCGGCCTCGGCGGCGGCGTCGAGGCGTGCGGTCGGTTCGTCGAGCAGGACCACTGGCGCGTCCCGCAGGAACGCCCGGGCCAGGGCGACCCGTTGCCGTTGTCCGCTGGACAGGCCGTGCCCGCGCTCGCCCAGCCGGGTGTCCAGCCCGGCGGGCAGCGCGGCGACCACGTCGTCGAGGAGGCGGCCCGGACCGCGGCGGCGACCCGGGCCGCCGGGGCGTCGGGGGTGCCGAGGCGGATGTTCTCCGCAAGCGAGGTGGCGAAGAGGTGGGCGCGCTGCGGCACCCAGGCCACCTGTCGGCGCCAGCCGTCGAGGTCGGCGTCGGCGAGGTCGACCCCGCCGACGGTCACCCGGCCGGTGGTCGGTGCGACGAAGCCGAGCAGCAGGTTCAGCAGGGTGGTCTTGCCGGCACCGCTCGGGCCGATCACCGCGATCCGTTCACCCGGCCGGATGGTGAGCGTGACGTCCCGCAGCGCCGTGGTGCGCTCGTACGCGACGGTCACCGACTCGAACCGGATCTCGCCGCGCCCGTCCGGCAACGCCCCGGTGTGGGCGGCCGGTGCCGGCGCGGAACCGGAGAGCGTGAGCGCCTCGTCCAGCGCGGTGAGCCCCTCCATGCTGGCGTGGAACCGGCTGCCGGCCGCCCGCAGTGGCAGGTACGCCTCCGGGGTGAGCAGCAGCACCAGCAGCGCGGTTTGCAGGGTCAGCCCACCGCCGAGCAGTCGGATGCCCACCGGCACCGCGACCAGCGCCACCGACAGGGTGGCGACGAGTTCCAGCACCAGGGCGGAGAGGAAGGCGATGCGCAGGGTCTTCATGGTGGCCACCCGGTGCCCGTCGGCCATCCGGCGGACCGCCTCGGTCTGCGACCGGGCGCGGCCGAAGGCGCGCAGCGTGGGCAGCCCGGCCACCATGTCCAGGAAGTGCCCGCCGAGCCGGGACAGCCGCCGCCACTGGCGTTCGGTGGCGGCCTGGGCCTGCCAGCCGAGCAGCGCTCCGAAGATCGGGATGAGCGGCAGGGTGAGCGCGATGATCACCGCTGAACTCCAGTCGGCGAAAAAGACCCGACCCAGTACGGCGACCGGCACGGTGACGCTCAGCACGAGCTGCGGCAGGTACCCGGTGAAGTACGCGTCCAGGGCGTCCAGTCCGCGACCGGCGAGGGTGGCCAGTTGCCCGGCCCGCTGGCCGGCGACCCAGCCGGGCCCGTGCCGGGCGACCGCACCGAGCAGGTCGGCCCGGAGCGTGGCCTTGACCGTGGCGGCCACCCGCGCCGACACCGCTCCCTGCGCCCAGACCAGCACCGACCGGGCCGCCACGGCGGCGACCAGGCCGGCCAGCGCGGTCCGGTCCAGCCGCCCGGTGAAGGCGGTGGCCAGCAGCGTGGCCAGGAAGGTCGCCTGCGCCACGACCAGCCCGGCGGCGAGCACGCCGAGCAGCGCGAGCAGGGCGAGGTCACGTCGGGCCGCGGGGACCCGGCGCAGCAGCCGCGGGTCGAAGGGGCGGCGGTTCACCAGTACACCGGTGCTCTGCCGTCGGTTCGTCCCCGGAAAATCCACCAGCTCATCGCCTGGAAGCCTAGTAGGGCCGGTAGCAGCGGCAGCGCCAGCCAGCCCAGCAGGCGCAGCGTCGGGGCGCTGGCTGCCGCGTCGGCCACGGTCAGGGAGGCACCGGGATCGACCGTCGACACCAGCGCGTACGGCCACAGGGTCGCCCCGACCAGCAGCACCGGCAGCGCGAGGGCGGTGGCGGTGGCGGCGAAGGCCACGCCGGACCGCCGCCGGCCCAGCGCCGCCCGCGCCACAAGCAGGGCCGCGACCAGCGCCAGCCCGAGCAGTACGCCGATCGCGGGGCGTTGCGCGGCGGCGCGTACCCGGTCGGAGAGCAGGCCGAGGACGGCGGCTGCGGTGACCGCGATGATCGCGGCGACGACGAGCCGGCGGGCCAGCGGGCGGAGTCGGGCGCCCTCGGCGGCCGGCAGCCGCAACGTGAGGAAGGTCGCACCGTGCGCCGCGACCAGGGCGAGCAGGGCGAGCGCGCTGGCGGCGGCGAACGGAGTGAACAGGTGCGCCACCCCGACCACGTGCCCGTCGGCGTGCCGGGGTACGCCCTGGAGCAGCCCGGCGAGCACGACGCCCCAACCGAGCGCGGCGAGCAGGCTGCCCACCACGATCACCCGGTCCCAGCCGGCGCGGGCCGACCGGCCCGCCGGTCGGCTGCGCAGTTGCACCCCGGCGGTCACCAGGATCACCCCGGCCAGGGCGGCGACCACGGCCGGGTAGCTGCCGGCGAGCAGTTCCCCCTCCAGCACCGGAAACGCGCCGAACAGGATGCCCACGGCGGCCACCAGCCAGACCTCGTTGCCGAGGAAGAACGGCCCGACCGCGTTGAGGGCGGCCCGCCGCCGGGTCGGGTCCGCGCCCCGCGCCAGCAGCAGCCCGACGCCGTAGTCGTAGCCGCCGAGCACCAGGTAGCTGGCGAAGAAGAGGCCGAGCAGGGCGTACCAGGCGAGTTCCATCGCAGTTCTCCCTCAGACGAAGGTGGGCTCGGGGTGGGCGTCGTCGGTGGCCGGATGGGCCGGCGGACGGCCGAGAGCGGGATCGGCGGCGCCTCGGGCGGCGTGTCGGGCCAGCAGCACCCAGTTGGTGACGGCGAGGGTGCCGAGCAGCAGCGTGAAGCCGGTAAGTGAGGCGGCCATCAGCCATCCGCTGATCGGGGAGACGGCCTGGTCCACCGGCAGCAGCCCGTACGCCACCCAGGGCTGGCGGCCGATCTCGCGGGCGAGCCAGCCCAGGATCAGTGCCACGAACGGCACCGGCACGGCGAGCACGAGCAGCCAGAGCGGAACCCGGAGCCGGATGATCCAGTCCCGCCAGAGCAGCGGCAGCAGCAGCCAGAGCAGGCCGAGACCGAAGCCGATCAGGATCATGAACCCGAGCCCGACGTTGGCCAGTACCGGCGGCAGGTAGTCGCCCGGCCCGAACCGGGCGGTCCAGTCGGCGATCAGCGCCTCGGCCTCGGGGGTCTCGCCGCCGAACTTGGTCGGCTGCACCACGTTCACCGACCCGAACTGGGCGAAGCCGAAGCCCTGCACGAGGCCGATCGACAGCGTGGCGGTGACCACACCGATCCGCAGCGAGGTGCGGAACAGGTCGTAATCGGTGGTGCGCCGGAGCAGGTGCCAGGCGCTGATCCCGGCCATCAGCAGCCCGCCGGTGAGCAGGGCGGCCGACACCACGTGGCCGAGCGCCATCCCCAGCGCCGGGTTGGTCAGCAGCGCGGAGAAGTCGGTCAGGTGGGCGACGCCGTCGCGTACCTCGTAGCCGACCGGGTTCTGCAACCAGGAATTGGCCACCATGATCCAGAACGCCGAGGCGTACGCGGTGAGCGCGACGCCGTACAGCAGCGCGAGGTGTACGCCCCGGCGCAGCCGGTGCCAGCCGAAGATCCACATGCCGAGGAAGGTCGACTCCAGGAAGAAGGCGACGAGCGTCTCGATGGCAAGCGGAGCGCCGAAGACGTTGCCGACGTAGCGCGACAGCCCACTCCAGTTCAGCCCGAACTGGAACTCCATCACGATGCCGGTGGCGATGCCGAGCACGTAATTGATCACGTAGAGCTGTCCCCAGAACCGGGTCAGCCGCTCCCAGCGGTGGTTGCCGGTGACCAGCCAGGCGGTCTGCAACCCGACGAGGAGGGTGACCAGGCCGAGGGTGACGGCCACGAAGAGGAAGTGCACCGACGCGGTCGCGGCGAACTGTAGGCGGGCGAGGAGCAGGGTGTCCATGACCGGCTCTCCTGAGGGGATCAAGTGAGATAGGGAGCCTACACGTAGAGACGCTACCTATTGCGCCGCGCGACGACCGGAGCCCGCATGATCAGGGTCAATTCAGGGTGGTCAGGTGGTCAGGTGGTCAGCTCAGGAAGAGCGAGATCGGCAGATAGGCGGCGGTGGTGGTCACCGCCAGCGCGACGGCACCGAGCAGCCGGGGCGGGCGCTCGGTGACCAGCAGCCGCTGCACGCGTACGTCCAGGTCCCGGTCGCCCAGGCCGAGCGCGCCGGTCGGGGTGATCCGGTTCTCGGCGGCGGCGAAGCGCCGCAGCGCCCCGGCCAGCGGCGCCTCGGCGTGCAACTCCCGCGCCTTGTCGTCGGCCCGCATCTCGACCAGCAGGCCGACCCGCTCGTGTGCCTGCCGGACCCAGCGCACCCAGGGCAGCGCCCGGCACAGCGCGGTGAACGGCAGCAACACCAGGTCGTGCCGCTCCTGTGCGTGTGCTCGCTCGTGGGCGAGCACCGCCGCCAACTCGGCCCGGTCGAGCAGGTTCAGCGTGCCGGCGCTGACCACCACCCGGGGCCGCATCCCCGGCAGGCAGTACGCGGCCGCGCCAGGGTGATCCAGCACCAGCGCCCCGGGCACGGTGGGATCCCGCCGGGCCACCAGGGTGAGCAACTCCCGGTGCCGGCGCTGGGCGCGTACCGTGCCGTGGATGCTGCGTACCGTCGTGGTGAGCAGCACCGCCCCGATGCCGAGACCGACGCCGACCAGCCCCAGGTGCACGACGCCCAGCTCGGCCGGCAGGGTGTTGTGCCACAGGTCGCCGGCGAGCGCGAGCAGGGCGCTGCCGGTGCCCCGCTGGTAAGGGGTCAGCCCGAGCGATATCGGCAGGCCCACCGCGCTCAGGCCGGCGCCCAGGCCGACCGCCTGCCAGCAGAGGATCGCCACCCGGGGGCTGCGCCACGTCCAGGTGGACCGAGCCAACACCTGAGCGATCAGCCAACACGCCACCATCGAGGCGGCGAAGTGCAGGGTGTGGGCCACGGCGTCGCCCCTACCGTTCGGCCGTCTCGCCGGCCCGACCCGGCCGGGACGCCGGATCGGCCGCAGGTGCCTCGACCCGATCGGTGAGCGGCCCGCCGTCCGCCGGGCTCGACGCCATCCCGGCCTCGGCGGAGAGGGCGGCGCGCAGCACGTCGGCCTCGGTGCCGGTGACCGAGCGGGCGAACCGGACGAGCGCCGCGTCCCGGCTGCCGCCCAGGTCCAACGCCTCAAGCATGAGCTGGGCGATGTACGCCTCGCGGCTGGCCGCGGCCCGGTACCGCCAGGCCCGACCCTCGCGCTCGCGCTCGACCATGCCCTTGCCGGCGAGCCGATCCAGCACCGTCATCACCGTCGTGTACGCCAGCTCGCGCCCGTCCAGCGCCTCGGCCACCTCCCGCACCGTGACGCCGTGCGACGCGCCGGGGGCGCCGTCCCACAGCACATCCATCACCGCGCGTTCGAGGTCACCGAGCCGAGTCACGCCGCAATCCTACCCCCCGTAGTAGTCCCCGCCCCTGGGGCAGCACCCCTGAAGCCGTAACCCAAGCTCGGACCGCGCCCAGGTCAGGTTTCCGGGGAGCCCCGCCCGCGCAGGGATCAAGCCTGACCGCCCGGAGCGGGCGGGGCTCCCCGGAAACCCTCCACAGCGCGAACCGGGAACTCAGACCCCCTTCGGGTGCCAGACCGTCTTCGTCTCCAGCAACGCGGTCATCCGGCTCAGGCCCGGATCCGCCGACCAGTCGTGATCGGCGGGCACCGGCCGGAGCACCCGCTTGAGGTTCTCCGCCGCCTTGACCTCCAGATCGGCCGCCAACTCCGGGTCGGCCACGCCGGTCAGGTCGATCGCGTTGACGTCCATGTGCGCGGCAAGCGTCGGCACGGTCTCCGGCAGCCGGCCGGTGAGGATGTTGACCACACCGCCGGGCAGGTCGGAGGTGGCCAGCACCTCGGCCAGGGTCACCGCGGCCAGCGGGGCGGCCGGCGAGGCGGCCACCACCACGGTGTTCCCGGTCACGATCGCCGGGGCGATCACGCTGACCAGGCCGAGCAGCGCCGGTGCCTCGGGAGCCACCACCGCCACCACGCCGGTCGGTTCCGGCGCGGAGAGGTTGAAGTACGGCCCGGCCACCGGGTTGGCACCGCCGTAGACCTGCGGCAGCTTGTCCGACCAGCCCGCGTACCAGACCCAGCGGTCGGTCGCCGCGTCCACCTCGTCGCCGGGTACGCCGAGGGCGACGAACTGCTCGCGCCGACCTTCCAGCATCTCGGCCACCCGGTAGAGAATCTGACCCCGGTTGTACGCGGTAGCCCCGGCCCACCCCTTGCCGGCGGCGCGGGCGGCGACCACGGCGTCCCGGGCGTCCTTGCGGGAGGCCAGCGACACGTTGGAGTCCTGCACGAGATACGACCGTCCCGACTCGCTACGCGGGAACTTCCCGCCGATGAAGAGCTTGTACGTCTTGCGTACCGCGACCCGCTCAGACATTGAGGTACGCCTCCAGCCCGTGCCGGCCACCCTCGCGGCCGTAGCCCGACTCCTTGTAGCCGCCGAACGGCGAGGTCGGGTCGAACTTGTTGAACGTGTTGGCCCAGACCACGCCGGCCCGCAGCCGGTCGGCCAGCCAGAGAATCCGGGAGCCCTTGTCGGTCCAGATCCCGGCCGACAGCCCGTACGGCGTGTTGTTCGCCTTCTCCACCGCCTCGGCCGGGGTGCGGAAGGTGAGCACGGAGAGCACCGGGCCGAAGATCTCCTCGCGGGCGATCCGGTGCGCCTGGGTGACCCCGGTGAAGATGGTCGGCGCGAACCAGAAGCCGCGCTCGGGCAGCTCGCACGGCGGCGACCAGCGCTGCGCGCCCTCGGCGGCACCGGCCTCGGAGAGTTCCTTGATCCGGGCCAGCTGGGCGGCCGAGTTGATCGCCCCGATGTCGGTGTTCTTGTCCAGCGGGTCGCCGACGCGCAACTGGGCCATCCGGCGCTTGAGCGACTCCAGCACCTGCTCGGCGACCGACTCCTGAACCAGCAGCCGGGAACCGGCGCAGCAGACGTGGCCCTGGTTGAAGAAGATGCCGTTGACGATTCCCTCGACCGCCTGGTCGATCGGAGCATCGTCGAAGACGATGTTCGCGGCCTTACCGCCCAGCTCCAGGGTGAGCTTCTTGCGCGTACCGGCGACCGCGCGGGCGATGGCCCGGCCGACGTCGGTGGAACCGGTGAAGGCGACCTTGTCCACGCCGTCGTGCTCCACCAGCGCCCGGCCGGTGTCGCCGGCACCGGTGACGATGTTGACCACGCCGGGCGGCAGGTCGGCCTGCTGGCAGATGTCGGCGAAGAGCAGCGCGGTCAGCGGGGTGGTCTCGGCCGGCTTCAGCACCACCGTGTTGCCCGCCGCCAGCGCGGGGGCGATCTTCCAGGCCAGCATCAGCAGCGGAAAGTTCCACGGGATGACCTGCGCGGCCACGCCGAGCGGCTGCGGGTTCGCCCCGAAGCCAGCGTGCGGAAGCTTGTCGGCCCAGCCCGCGTAGTAGAAGAAGTGCGCGGCGACCAGCGGCAGGTCGACGTCGCGGGACTCCCTGATCGGCTTGCCGTTGTCAAGCGACTCCAGCACGGCCAGCTCGCGGGAACGCTCCTGGATGATCCGGGCGATCCGGTACAGGTACTTGGCCCGGTCCCGGCCCGGCATCGGACCCCAGACCTTCTCGTACGCCTGCCGAGCGGCACGGACCGCGCGGTCCACATCCTGCGCGCCACCCTCGGCGATCTCGGCCAGCACCTCCTCGGAGGCCGGGTTCACCGACTTGAAGCTGCCGCCGTCGGCCGGGTCGACGAACTTGCCGTCGATGAACAGGCCGTAGGACGGTTTGAGGTCCACCACCGAGCGCGACTCGGGGGCGGGAGCATATTCGAACATCGCGGTCAGTCCAGGGTGAAGTAGTCGGGACCGGCGTAGACGCCGGTCTTCAGCTTGGTGCGCTGCATCAGCAGGTCGTTGAGGAGGCTGGACGCGCCGAAGCGGAACCAGTCCGGGTCCAGCCAGTCCGGCCCGACGGTCTCGTTGACCATGACCAGGTACTTGATGGCGTCCTTGGTGTTCTTGATGCCGCCGGCCGGCTTCACACCGACCTGCCGCCCGGTGGCGGCCCGGAAGTCGCGGACCGCCTCCAGCATCACCAGAGTCACCGGCAGGGTGGCCGCGACCGGGACCTTGCCGGTGGAGGTCTTGATGAAGTCGCCGCCGGCAAGCATCGCCAGCCAGGAGGCACGGCGCACGTTGTCGTACGTGGCCAGCTCGCCGGTCTCCAGGATCACCTTGAGGTGCGCGTCGCCGCAGGCTTGCTTGGTCGCCACGATCTCGTCGTACACCTCGGCGTAGCGGCCGGCCAGGAAGGCACCCCGGTTGATCACCATGTCGATCTCGTCCGCGCCCGCCCCGACGGCCGCACGGGTGTCGGCGAGCTTGACCTCCAGCGGTGCCTGACCGGACGGGAAGGCGGTCGCCACGCTGGCCAGGTGGACCTTGCTGCCGCGCAGCACCTCGGCCACGTGCGGGACCATCGACGGGTAGACGCAGACCGCGCCGACGTGCGGGCAGGACGGGTCGGCCGGGTCCGGGCGCAGTGCCTTGGCGGCGAGCGCCCGCACCTTGCCCGGGGTGTCCGCGCCCTCAAGCGTCGTCAGGTCGACCATCCGGATGGCGAGATCGATCGCCTGGGCCTTGGCGGTGGTCTTGATGGATCGGGTGCCGAGTTGGGCTGCCCGCTGCTCCGCGCCGACCTGGTCCACGCCCGGTAGGCCGTGCAGGAAGGTCCGCAGAGCGGTCTCGGATCGTCCCAGTTCGGTGAGGTCCGACCGGGCCGACGTCGCTGTCGCCGTCATGGCTCGAAGTCTACGCAGGTCGACCTGGAGTGATCTTGATCACGGCAGCTGCTGGGCGCGCAAGGGTGAGCGACGTCGCTGGTCCGGGCCGGGCCGGTCGCGGCAGCCGCCCGGGCAGGTAGGTTGAGCGATCGTGGACGTACTCGTCATTGACCATCCGCTCGCCCAGTCCCGGCTGACCGCCATGCGGGACGAACGGACCGACTCCGCCTCGTTCCGGGCCGCGCTGCACGAACTCACCACCATGCTGGTGTACGAGGCAGCCCGCTACTTCCCGGTCGAGAAGTACCCGGTGCGTACCCCCGTCACCGACACCGACGGCACCCGGCTGGCCAACCCGCCGCTGCTGGTGCCGGTGCTGCGGGCCGGTCTCGGCATGGCCGACGCCGCGCTGGGGCTGCTGCCCGAGTCCTCGATGGGCTTCGTCGGGCTGGCCCGCGACGAGGAGACGTTCGCGCCGCGTGCCTACATGGAATCCCTGCCCCGGGACCTGAGCGGCCTGCCGGTGCTGGTCCTCGACCCGATGCTGGCCACCGGAGGGTCGCTGGAGCACTGCTGCCGGCTGCTGGCCGAACGCGGCTGTACCGAGATCACCGTGCTCTGCGTGCTCGCGGCCCCGGCGGGCATCGCGCGGCTGGAGCGCTCCGGCCTACCGTTGCGCCTGGTCACCGCCGCCATCGACGATGGCCTCAACGACAGCAAGTTCATCGTGCCGGGTCTCGGCGACGCCGGTGACCGGCAGTTCGGCGGCATGCCCCGGTTCTGACTCAGCCGGTCAGGGTGTGCGACCAGCTCTGCGGTACGCCACCGGAGAACGGCTGCACGCCGTGGAAGAGCCGAGGCGGCTCGGCGAAGACCAGCGGCAGGAAGTTGGCGTCGCTGGGGCGTACCGGCACCCGGCCGGTGAGCAGGTCCGCCACCGGGTGCCAGGCCAGGGTGCCCTCCGGGCACTCCCGGTACGGCTGACCGGACCACCCGGTGACCCGGAAGACGAAGGCGAACCAGTTCTCCCCGGCCCGACCGAACCCGGGCCAGGAGATGGTGCCGGCCAACTCCAACTCGTGGCAGTCCAGCCCGGACTCCTCCCGGATCTCCCGGGCCATCCCGGCGGCGGCGTCCTCGCCCGGCTCCAACTTGCCGCCGAGCCCGTTGCAGTAGCCCAGGTGCAGGTCGTCGGGGCGCCGATCACGGTGCACCAGCAGCACCTGACGCCGGTCCGGGGTGAGCAGATAGCCGAGGGTCGCCATGATCGCCTGCACCCGGACACCGTACGTTCATCGCTTCCGGTTCGGACCGGGCCGCGCCGTGTGGCGGGGTGGATTTGACCCGCGACGAGTGGGGTGCAGGGACTAGCGTCTCGGAACATGACTGGTGTGCCGCTCGCCGAGGAGTTGCTCCTGCTCGCGTACGACGACGAGACCGGCAAGTCGACGATGCCACGGATCAGCCTCGACCTCGGGATGGCTGCGGCGGTCCTGATCGAGCTGGCGCTCGCCGAGCGGATCGCGTACGCCGACGGCACCCTGACGGTGGTCGACCCGACGCCGACCGGCGAGCCGATCACCGACGACGTGCTGGCCCGGATCGCCGCCGACACGCCACACAGCCCGTCGTCCTGGGTGCAGCGGCTGCGGCACGGCCTGCGCGACAAGATCCTCGGTGACCTCTGCGACCACGGCGTCGTCCGGGACGTGGACGAGACCGAGTTGGGCTTCATCCACGTACACCGTTATCCGGTGCTGGACCGCTCGGTGGAGGCGGACTCCCGCCAGCGGCTCGCCGCCGCGTTGACCGGCGCCGCCCCGGACGAGCGGACCGCCGCGCTGGCCACCCTGGTCGCCGTACTGCGGATGGAGTCCGCGCTCGGCGTCACCGGCGAGGCCGCCGACCGCGCCCGCCGCCGACTGGCGGAGATCGCCAGCGGTGCCGGCTTCTCCGGCGAGGTGAGCCTTGCGGATTCGGTGGTCCGTCCCTCGGTCGGTCTGGTGGTGGCCGCCCTGGGGCGCGCCGTCGAGGCCGCCCTCGGCCCCCGCCGCTGACCCGTTCCGGCCGCCAGCGGCAGCACCCGGATGGTGATGTTGTGCCGCTTGTCCGACGGTTACCCAGCGCAGCGGGCTGGTGCGCGGCGACTGTTAAAAGGGGGCCCTTCCTATGCACGATGCGTTAATAAGGGGCCCTTCCTTACACGCCCAGGGCGTGGGCGATTTCGGTGCGTAACGTTGCGACGGCGCTCGTCGCGCGGGAGCGTGCCGCGGCGACGTCGCCGGCCGCGACCGGTTGCACCACTTCGAGGTACGCCTTGAGTTTCGGCTCGGTGCCGGAGGGGCGGATCACCACTCGGGCGGTGTCGGTACGCAAGATCACCACGTCCGCCTCCGGGAGCAGGTCCCGGGTCTCGATGACCGGCTGGTCGAGCAGCGTGCCGGGGGTGGTGGCGCGGATGCGGGCCATCGCGTCGGAGATCAGCCGCAGGTCGTCGACGCGTACCGAGAGTTGGTCGGTGTGGTGCACGCCGAACTCGGCGGCCAACTCGTCAAGCCGGTCGGTGAGCGTACGCCCCTGCGCCTTGAGGCCGGCGGCCAGTTCGGCGACGGTAAGTGCGGCGGTGATGCCGTCCTTGTCCCGGACGTGTTCCGGGGCGACGCAGTAGCCGAGCGCCTCCTCGTAGCCGAAGACCAGCGGCTCGGTGCCACCGCCGGCCCGGACGATCCACTTGAACCCGGTGAGCGTCTCGTCGTACGGCAGGCCCCGGGCGGCGCACATCGCCCGCAGCAGCGACGACGAGACGATGGTGGTGGCGTACAGGCCGGTCACCCCGCGCCGCATCAGATGGTCGGCGAGCAGTACGCCCACCTCGTCCCCGCGCAGCATCCGCCAGCCCGACCCCCCGCTCCCGCTTGCGGGATCGCGGACCGCGACCGCGCAGCGGTCGGCGTCGGGGTCGTTGGCGATGGCGAGGTCGGCGCCGGTGGCGTCGGCGAGCGCGACCAGGCGGTCCACCGCGCCCGGCTCCTCGGGGTTGGGAAAGTGCACGGTGGGGAAGCGTGGATCGGGTTCGGCCTGGTCCGGGACCACCCCGGGCACGGGGAAGCCGGCGGCGGCGAAGGCGGCGGTGAGGACGGTCGCCCCGACACCGTGCAGCGGGGTGTACGCCACGTTCAGGTTCCGGGGACCACCGGCGGGTAGCACCTGCACCGCCCGTGCCACGTACCCGGCGACGATCTCGTCGCCGAGCACCTGCCCGGCGGCACCGAGCGGCACCTCGGCAAGCGGGCCGACCGCGCGGATGGCGGCCTCGATGCCGGCGTCGGCGGGCGGCACGATCTGCGCCCCGGCACCCAGCACGCCGCCGAGTTCGGCACCGAGGTAGACCTTGTAGCCGTTGTCCTGTGGCGGGTTGTGGCTCGCGGTGACCATCACTCCGGCGACGGCCCCCAACTGCCGCACCGCGTAGGCCAGCACCGGGGTGGGCAGTGGTCGGGGGAGCAGCAGCGCCGGGCGACCCGCCCCGGTGGCGACCTGGGCGGTCCGGGCGGCGAATTCGCGGGAGCCGCGCCGAGCGTCGTACCCGATCACCAGCGGGCCGGTGCCACCCTGGGCCGCGAGCCAGGCGACCAGCCCGGCGGCGGCCTGGGTGACCACGGCGAGGTTCATCCCGTTGGGGCCGGCGCGCAGCGGCCCGCGCAGCCCGGCGGTGCCGAAGGTCAGCGGCCCGGCGAACCGGTCGGCCAACTCGGGGGCGCTGGCCGGGAGGCGATCGAGCACCGCCCGCAGCTCCGCCCGGTCGGCCGGGTCGGGGTCGTCGGCGAGCCAACGTTCGGCCCGCTCGCGGAGTGTGTCGAGATCAGTGGTGTCCGCCGCCATGGCCTCTTGATAGCACGGCGGCGGATCACCACGGACGCGCGCCCCGGCTCAGCCGGCGGCGGTGAGCTGGAACGACTTCAGCATCTCGTCGTAGATCGGCTTGCTCTCGGCGAAGCGGGCGTCGTTCGAGGTGAGGTAGAACGAGTAGATCCGTCCGTCGTGGGCGACGCCGTGCCACACCCCGTGCCGCATGCTGTCACCCTCGCCGCAGGTGTACTCGAACTCGACCGACGGCTTGCCGGCGAGTTCCCTGGTCTCCTTCGAGACCTGGTTGTACGGCTTGGCGCAGGAGGTCGACCTGGTGCGCAGACCGTTCTCGGCGACCTCCGCCCAGCGGGCCGAGGTGCCGCGCCACTCCTCGTTGAGGATGCGGACCCGGCGGCCACTGTCCTCCGGGTCGGTGTAGTCCACATAGACGGCGCCCTTGGGTGCGGCCTTTTTCCAGCCCTTCGGCACCAGCATCTGCACCCCGCGCCCCGAGTGCTCCTGCATCTCGACGCCGGGGCCCTCCTCGGCGCTGTTGGACGGCTCGGCGAGCGGGGTGGTGGGCGGGGAGTCGTCGCCGCCGGTGAGGGCCACGACGGTGATCAGCAGCAGCAGGGCGAGGCCGCCGGCCGCCGCCAACTGCATTTTGCGCGGCCAGCCCTGCACGGTGGCGACCAGCCGGGCACCGATGGCCTTCGCCCGGTCGAGCGGGCTGGTGCCGGCAGCAGCGGCGGGTGGCGGTGCGCCGTACTGGTGGCTGGGCGCGGCCGGCCACTGGCCGGCGCCGTAACCGCCGCCGCTGAGCTGCTGGCCGGCGCGGTAGCCGCCGAGTTGCTGGGTGGCGTCGGGCTGCCCGCCGCCGTAGCCGAACACCGCGGGCCCGACGCGCTGGGTGGCGTCGGTGCCGATCCGCTGGGTGCTCTCGGCCCCGAACCGCTGGGTCGCCTCGGCACCGCCGATGTGCTGGGTGGCCTCGGCCCCACCGATGCGCTGAGTGGCCTCGGCCCCACCGATGCGCTGAGTGGCCTCTGCTCCGGCGCCGTAGGTGCGACCGGTGGGCGGTGCGGACATCGCGGCGCTCTGCTGCGCCGGCCGGGCCAGCGCGTCGGCGCTGGTGTCCGCCATGGCGCTGGCGCTGGCTGCGGTGGCCACACCGGGACGCTCACCCCGACGCAGCGCGGCGAGCCGGTCGGTAAGCGACTCACCGGGCGCGAGCATCGCCGGGCCGCCGATCTGCCCGCTCGGCTCCGGCTTCTTCGCCGCCGCCGGAGCGGTGACCGGTGCGGGCTGCGGCATCTGCATCACCGAGTACGGGTCGGTCATCGAGTTGACCGCGGCGGCGTTGCTGCTCAGCGGTCCGGCGAGCAGTTCGCGCAGCATGGCGCGGGCGGTGTGCACGTCGAGCCGGCGGGCCGGATCCTTCTCCAGCAGGCCCATCAGCACCCGGGTCAGCGGGCCGCTGCGCTGCGGCGGGGCCGGCGGGTCCTCGACCACCGCGTGCATGGTCTCGATCGGGTCGCCCCGGTCGAAGGGCGGACGCCCCTCCACCGCCGTGTAGAGCGTCACGCCGAGCGAGAAGAGGTCGCTGGGCGGGCCGAACTCCTGCCCCATGGCCCGCTCGGGCGAGATGAAGTGCGGCGAGCCGAGCACCATGCCCGGCGTGGTGAGCTGCACGTCGGTGGGCATCCGGGCCACGCCGAAGTCGGTGAGTACGCAGCGCCCGTCCGAGCAGATCAGCACGTTGGCGGGCTTGACGTCGCGGTGCAGCACGCCGATCGCGTGGGCCACCTCCAGCGCGCCGAGCAGGGCAATGCCGATCTTGGCGACCACCCGCTGGGTGACCGGCCCGTCCTCGATCACCATGTCGGCAAGGCTGCGGGCGTCGAGCAGCTCCATCACGATCCACGGCCGGCCACCCTCGGTGACCACGTCGTAGACCTGCACCACGGCGGGGTGGGCGATGGCGGCGGCGGCGCGGGCCTCGCGCAGGGTGCGTTCGTACATCGCGTCGCGGTCGCTCGGGGCCAGCCCCGGTGGGAGGACGACCTCCTTGACCGCCACGTCGCGGCGCAAGAGTGTGTCTGTGGCCCGCCAAACCGTGCCCATGCCACCGTTGCCCACCGTGGAACGCAGCGAGTACCGGTCACCGATGACGGTGCCGGGTGTCGCGCGTCCGTTGGTAGGGGTGCTGACTGGTCCGCCGCTCCACGTCGGGATCTGAGTCACAGAAAAGCCACCGGGGGAATCGAGGGGGGCTGGGACACAACCTCCCTATCTTGCTGGTTCAGACGCCCGATGCGAAAGCCGGCACGGGGACCGTTTCCGTTACTGCACGGTACGCACTCGCGTTCTCGCGTTCGGTGACGACTGTTCGATGCGTAGTGTGTGCTACCCCTCACTCGGCTGTCCGGCTTCTCCGGCCTACCATCCGGTGATGAGCGAACGGCGGTTGAGCGAGTCCGGTTTCCCGATCAAGGGTGTGTACGCGGCGGCCGACCTTCCCGACGACCTGGACTCCCGGCTGGGCGGGCCGGGCGAGTTCCCGTACACCCGCGGCGTCTACCCGACCATGTACACCTCCCGTCCGTGGACCATGCGCCAGTATGCCGGTTTTGGCACCGCCACCGAATCCAACGCGCGCTACCACCAGTTGTTGCGGGCCGGCACGATGGGTCTCTCGGTCGCCTTCGACCTGCCCACCCAGATGGGCTACGACTCCGACGACCCGATCGCGCACGGCGAGGTGGGCAAGGTCGGGGTCGCCATCGACTCCATCGAGGACATGCGGCTGCTCTTCGACGGCATCCCGCTGGACAAGGTCTCCACCTCGATGACGATCAACGCCCCCGGTTCGGTGCTGCTCCTGCTCTACCAGCTCGTGGCCGAGGAGAACGGGGTGCCCGGCTCGGCGCTGAACGGCACCATCCAGAACGACATCCTCAAGGAGTACATCGCTCGGGGGACGTACATCTTCCCGCCGAAGCCCTCGCTGCGGCTGGTCGCCGACACGTTCGGCTACTGCCGGGCCGAGGTGCCGAAGTGGAACACCATCTCCATCTCGGGCTATCACATGGCCGAGGCCGGTGCCTCTCCCGTGCAGGAGATCGCCTTCACGCTTGCCAACGGCGTCGAGTACGTGCGGGCCGCGATCGCCGCCGGGCTGGCCGTGGACGACTTCGCCCCCCGGCTGTCGTTCTTCTTCGTCGCCCGCACCACCCTGCTGGAGGAGGTGGCGAAGTTCCGGGCCGCCCGGCGGATCTGGGCCCGGCTGATGCGCGACGAGTTCGGGGCGAAGAATCCGAAGTCGATGATGCTGCGCTTCCACACCCAGACGGCCGGCGTGCAGCTGACCGCCCAGCAGCCCGAGGTGAACCTGGTCCGGGTGGCGGTGCAGGGGCTCGGTGCGGTGCTCGGCGGCACCCAGTCGCTGCACACCAACAGCTTCGACGAGGCGATCGCGCTGCCCACCGAGAAGGCGGCCCGGCTGGCGTTGCGTACCCAGCAGGTGCTCGCGTACGAGACGGACCTCACCGCCACCGTCGACCCGTTCGCCGGCTCGTACGTGGTGGAGGCGATGACCGCCGAGATCGAGACGGCGGTCGACGCGCTGATGGCCCGGGTCTTCGAGCACGGTTCGGCGGTGGATGCCATCGAGGCGGGCTTCCAGAAGCGGGAGATCGAGCAGTCGGCGTACCGGGTGGCGCAGGAGATCGACTCGGGTGAGCGGGTGGTGGTCGGGCTGAACCGGTTCGCCATCGACGAGGAGGAGCCGTACGAGCCGCTGCGGGTCGATCCGGCGATCGAGGCGGCGCAGGCCGAACGGCTGGCCAAGCTGCGCGCCGAGCGTGACGGCGACGCCGTGACGCGGGCCCTGGCCGAGCTGCGGGCGACCGCCTCCGGCACCGGTAACGTGCTCCATCCGATGAAGGCGGCGCTGCGCGAGCGGGCGACCGTTGGCGAGGTCTGCGGGGCGCTGCGCGAGGTGTGGGGCAAGTACCGCCCGACCGACCGCTTCTGATCGGCCCGGCCGGGCCCACCACGGCCCGGCCACTCCACCCGGTTTCCCGGCCCTTCACCCGGCACCGGCCACTTCACCCGGCGCGCTGCGGCCCCCACCGGACGCGCCCGCCACTCCGCCCGGTCGGCCGCCCGGCTCGGCTCGTGCAGCGGGCCTGGCCGGTGCGGAGCGTGTCGGAAGCGCGCTCGCCGGGTACTCCCATTCAGGTGATCTCCAGGACGCACATGGTGTGCGGTCGGGGGAGGCCCGAACGTGTGAACGTCCACGGTGCCGGTCGCCGGGGGTGGTCGGGTAGTCGTCATACGGTCAGTTAATTCGTCTGACTAATGCGACAATTCGGAACGCCGGTCCAGGAATTCACGAAGTTCCTGGCGGGCCGGGCTCGGTTACGCGTTGTAGGAGGTGGGGGTCGGGTGACGGCGGCTGACCGCGATCTACCTGCTGTCTCGTACGCGCGTGAAGGCTCCGAGCAGGGCATTCGTGACGCTGTGCGGTCTGACCATCACCGGAACGAGGTTGCGCAGAGTTACCTTCGGGGGTCTACGCTGTCTGCTGTTCCCAATGATCCATCCATCTCTAGTGATCGAGATTTCGACGTGACGAGTGCGTTGACGATGCCGACCGGCGACCAGCTGGCGCCGTCCTGGCCGGAGGCGCCGCCGGCCGGTGCTGAGCCCCTGCCCTTCGAGCTGGACCACCTGCTCGCCCTCCGGGTACCGGGCCTGATCGCTACCCGCCGTCACATCCACTCGCATCCGGAGCTCTCCGGTGCGGAGTTCGAGACCGCCGCGTTGATCGCCCGGGAACTCGCCCTGGCCGGGCTCAGCCCTCGGCTGCTGCCGAAGGGCAACGGCGTCATCTGCGACATCGACGGGCGGCCGGACGGTCCGGTGATCGCGCTGCGCGCCGACATCGACGCGCTGCCGCTCACCGACGTCAAGGACGTGCCCTACCGCTCCACCGTGGAGGGCGTCTGCCACGCCTGCGGCCATGACGTGCACACCACCGTCCTGCTCGGCGTCGGCATGCTGCTCGCCCAGCTCGCGGACTCCGGCGAGCTGCCGGGCCGGGTCCGGTTGATCTTCCAGCCCGCCGAGGAGATCCTGCCCTGCGGCTCGCTGGAGGTGATCGAGGCCGGTGGCCTCGACGACGTGGTGCAGATCTTCGCGCTGCACTGCGACCCGAGCCAGCCGGTCGGCAAGGTCGGCCTACGGGTGGGCCCGATCACCGCCGCCGCGGACAACGTCACCGTCCGGCTCACCGGGCCGGGCGGCCACACCGCCCGCCCGCACCTGACCGTCGACCTGGTCGACGCGCTCGGCCGGTTGATCACCGAGGTGCCGGCCCTGGTCAGCCGGCGGGTGCCGGCAAACAGCGGGCTGCTGCTGGTCTTCGGGCACGCCACCGCGGGCACCCGGTACAACGTCATCCCCTCCGAGGCGTCCGCCTCCGGCACGCTGCGGGTGATGGACCGGGACGCCTGGGAGACGGCCCCGAAGATCGTCTCCCAGGTGGTCCGGGACGTCATCGCGCCGACCGGGGCCACGGTCGACCTGGAATACCTGCGCGGCCGTCCGCCGGTCTGCAACGACGCACAGGCCATCAAGGTGCTGAGCGGCGCAACCCTCGCCGCGCTCGGCCCGGATGCGGTCGTGGAGACCCCGCAGAGCATGGGCGGCGAGGACTTCTCCTGGTATCTGGAGTACGTCCCCGGCGCGTTGGCCCGCCTCGGGGTCGGCCGCTCCGGGCCGAACGTGGACCTGCACCGGGCGTCGTTCGACGTGGACGAACGGGCGATCCCGGTGGGCGTACGACTCATGGTGCAGACCGCGCTCCAGGCACTGGCGGCGGTGCGCTGACCTGCGACGGCGTGCCGCCCGGAGGCGGTGCGCTGACGCCCGGCGGTGGTGGCGCGCCGACCGGCGCGACGAGCGCCGGCTCCGGGGGCCGGTTGCGGCGGCGTCGGCGGTTGAGCCACCACACCGCCCCGAGCGGTACGCCGAACACCAGCAGCCACGGCAGGAGCGCACCGAGCACGGTGAGCAGGACGGTCATCGAGTTCAGGAAGACCTTCCAGCCGCCGCTGAGCCCGACCAGGAAGCCGATCTGCTTCTCGTCCTCCTCCTCGGCGGTGCTCGCGTCCCGTCCGACCAGGGTGACGGTGATCGTGGACAGTGCGGTCAGGTCGCTCAGCCGCCGCTTCTTCGCCTCCAACGAGGCCAGGTCGGCCTCCCGGCGGGCGAGTTCGTTCTCCAGGTTGATCAGGTCGGCGATCGACTTGGCCTGCCCGAGCAGCCGCCGCGCGTTCTCCACCCGGGCCCGCTGGGTGGCGATCCGCGCGTCGAGATCGACGGTCTCCTCGGTGACATCCTGGGTGCCGATCTCCCGACGTTCCTGACGGCCCAGGCCGGCCAGTTCCTCCACCGCCGCGTAGAAGCGGTCCGCCGGCACCCGCAGCTGCAACTCGGCAAACGCGTCGGCGTCGGCGCTGTGCCGCTGGTCGCCGCCGACGAAGCCACCGGCCCGGGTGGCCACGGCAACGGCCGAGCGCGCGGCGGCCTCCACGTCGTCCACTCTCACCCGCAGCGATCCGGTGTAGATGATCGAACGATTATCGATCCGGGTGTCCGTCGCCGCGCCGCCGCTGGCCGGCTTCTCCGCCGTGCCGGCGTCGCCTCCCTCGTGCGCCGGGCCGGCGGCGGCCCCCGCGTCGGACACCGCCGAGTCGTCGCCGCCGCTGTCGCTGCTGCATCCGGCGAGCAGCAGCAGGGCGACAACCGCCGCCACCACCGCGGTCGGCGACCTGCGGACCCTTCTCACGCTCATCCCCGTTCCCCTCTCACTTTTCCCAGTCGCGTGATAGCTCGGACGCCCCGCGCCACCCGACGGGTTCCGGCAGACTGCGCTGAGGACGTCACGATTCGATATGGAGGCCATCACGATGCGGCTCACCAAGTACGCCCACTCGTGCCTGCGGGTCGAGCACGACGGGGGAGTGCTTGTCGTCGATCCCGGCATGTTCAGCGATCCGGCGGTGGCGCTGGACGGGGCCGACGCGGTGCTGATCACCCACGAGCATCCCGACCACGTCGACGTCGAGGCGGTCAACCGGCAGTTGGCGCGGCGCCCGTTCGTCATTCACGCCCCGGCCGCGCTCGCCGGCACCCTCAAGGACGCGGCCGAGGTGCTGCGTCCGGTCGTACCCGGGGAGTCGTTCACCGCCGCCGGGGTCCCGATCCGGGCCTACGGCGGCCGGCACGCGGTGATCCACCCCGACATCCCGGTGGTGGACAACCTCGGCTACCTGATCGACGACGTCGTCTACCACCCCGGCGATGCCCTTTTCGTCCCGGACGACGTCCAGGTCGACACCCTCTTCGCGCCGATCCACGCGCCCTGGTCGAAGTTCTCCGAGGTGGTCGACTTCATCCGCGCGGTCGCGCCGCGTCGGGTCTTCGCCCTGCACGACGCGCTGCTCAACGCCAACGGGTACGCGGTGCTCGACCGGCAGTACACCGCCCTGTCCGGCAGCGAGTACCAGCGGCTGGAGCCGGGCACCCGGATCGACGGCTGAACCGTGGCCGGCCCCCCGCGCGACGTCGTCGAGCGGCTCTACCGAACGCCGCCGGAGCGCTTCGTCGCGGCCCGGGACGCCGCTGCCGCGCAGGCGCGCCGCGACGGCGACCCGAAACTCGCTCGGGAGATCGCCCGCCTGCGCCGGCCGACGGTGGCCGCCTGGCTGGTCAACCTGCTCGCCCTCGAACGTCCGGAGCTGGTGGCCGACCTGGTGCAGTTGGCCGACGCCCTGCGGGAGGCGCAACGCGAGCTGCGTGGCCCGCGCCTGCGGGAGCTGTCGGCGCAGCGGCGGGCCGCGGTGGGCGCGCTCGTCGCCGAGGTACGCCGGCTCGCCGCCGGGGCGCAGGGGGCGCCCTCGGCCGGGAAACTGCCGTTGGCCGAGGTCGAGTCGACGCTTAACGCCGCGCTCGCCGACGCCGAACTGGCCGAGCAGGTGCGCTCCGGCCGGCTGTTGCGGTCGGTGCACTACGCCGGGTTCGGTGAGGTGCCCCGGCCACAACTGCGCCTGGTGACCGGTGGCGAGGAGCCGCCCGCCGCGCCACCGGCCCGGCAACGCGGGCCGGACCGGGGTGCGCTGCGGGCCGAGCAGGCGCGGCGGGCCGCCCGGGCGGAGCTGACCCGCCGCCGCACGGCACTGGAGAAGGAGTTGGCGCGGGCGCGTACCGATCAGGAACGGGCCGAGGCGGAGCTGGCCGGCGCGGTGGCGACCGAGCGGGACGGTGCCGCCGCGCTGGACGCGGTCGAGACGGAGTTGGCCGAGTTGGAGCGTCGGCGAGCCGTGGCCGAGCAGGAACTGAGCCGGGCCCGGTTGGCCCGGCGCGCCGCCGAGCGGGCGGCCAGCGGCGCCCGACGCCGTACCGGTGAGGTCGAGGCCGCGATGGAGGCGTTGGCGGCCGAGGAGGGGGATGCCGCCGACGGCGACGAGGCGGCAGACTGATTCTTCGTGGACGGACCTACGGCTGGATCCTTCATGGACGGACCCATCGCCGCGGTGCAGCAGTCGGCGTGGAACACCGTCGCCCACACCGCTTCGGGCGCAGCCCGCGTGCCGGCACCCGTGGGCGGAGCGGGATGACCCCGGAACAGGTGGCCGCCGCGAGCAAACCGGCGGTGCTGGTGCTCGGCGAGGCCTACAACAGGTGTCCCACCACCCTGCGCCGGGCCCGGCTGCTCGGCATCTCGGGCTGGGCCTTCTACATCACCGGTCGGGCCGGCGCGCTTGGTGACGTCCGGGCCGAGACGGCAGCCGCCGCGCTCGGCTTCATCGCTCCCGACGCGGTGGCCGACGGTTGGGATGCCGCCGCCCGCACGGTACGGCCGGTCGAGGTGGCCGCCGCCAGCCTGGCCGAGTGCTGCCGCTGGGGCGAGGAGAACCTGGCCACGGTGCCCGGCGTCGACCGGCTCGCCACGCTTGTCGAACGGGCGGTCGCGGCTGCCGACGCCAGTGGGATGCCGCTCTTCGCGGCGTGGCGGGCCATGCCGTCGCCCGCGCAGCACACGGCTGCCCGGGCCGCCACCGGGCTGCGTCTGCTCCGCGAGCATTTCACCGGCGCGCACCTGCTCGCGGTCCGGGCCAGCGGGATGAGTCCGCTGGAGGCGGTGCTGGCCGGCCCGGAGGGCGAGAGCGGCGCGGTCGCCTGCGGCTGGCCGCCGCCGTACCCGCCGGTCGGCCCGCTGGTGCGGCGGCGGCTCTGGGCCGAGGCGGTGACCGACCGGCTCGTCGCACCCGCGTTCGCGGCACTCGGCCCCGGCGACGGCGCCGAGCTGGTGGAGCTGCTGGCCGGGATGCGGGCACACGCCCAGGGCTGACGAACCGCCGAGACCGGGACGAATCACCCGGGCTCCGGGGTCGCCGCCCGGCCCGCGGACGGCCGGTAGCAGACTGGGGGCGTGCGAAACGCGCTACGCCGACGCGGTGCCGGTGGGGCGGGACCGCAGCTCGAGGACATAGTCGTCCGGCGCGCCCGCCTTCTCGGCGGCGTTCGCGATCTCCGACAGGTACCACGAGGTGGGCAACCCACCCTCGTAGCCGTCGAAGACGTAGACCCAGGCCGTCACGTCGCCGTCAAGCGTCGACACGCGGACGGTCAGCTTCCGGTACGTGCCGGAGGTGACGCCTTCGATCTCGTCGAGCTGGGCCGCGTCGTACGGGTGGATGTCGTAGAGCGCGACGAACACCCGGTCGCCGGGCGACTCGACTACGGTGCTGACCGCGCCCTCCCAGCCGATGACGTCCTCACCGGCGAAGGTGAGCCGCCAGCCCTCCAGCCAGCCGACGCCCACCATGGGCGAGTGCGGGCAGTATGCCCGCATCCGGGCGGGGTCCAGGTTCGAGCCGTAGGCGGCGTAATGACGCACGGCGATGACGATAGCCCGGCCGACGGGCGGGGGAGAATACGGGCGGCGCGTGTCGCCCGTGTCGAGACGAAGAAAGTCACAGTGAGCATGGACGAGGGGCGGTCGTGGTGAGCCGGATCGTGATCATCGGCGGTGGACCGGCGGGCTACGAGGCGGCACTTGTCGCCGCCCAGTTGGACGCCGACGTCACCGTGGTCGAGGCGGACGGCGCGGGCGGTGCCTGCGTACTCTCCGACTGCGTACCGTCGAAGACCTTCATCGCCAGTTCCGAGGTGGTCACCGGGTACCGCGACACCGAGGTGTTCGGGGTGCACTCCGACGGCCTGGAGGCGGTCACCGTGGACGCCCGGTTGGTCCACGAGCGGGTCAAGCGACTCGCCCTGGCCCAGTCCGCGGACATCCACGCCAAGCTGGTCAAGGCCGGGGTCACCTTCGTCTCCGGTCGGGCCCGGCTGGGCGAGGACACGCTCGGCCACACCCACCGCGTGATCGTCACGCCGCACGGCGAGGAGGCCGCGTACGCGATCGACGCCTCGACGGTGCTGATCGCCACCGGCGCCACCCCCCGCCAGCTGCCCACCGCGCTGCCCGACGGCGAGCGCATCCTGACCTGGCGGCAGGTCTACGACCTGCCCGAGCTGCCGGAGCACCTGATCGTGGTCGGTTCCGGCGTGACCGGTGCCGAGTTCGCCAGCGCGTACCTGGCGATGGGAATCAAGGTGACCCTGGTCTCCAGCCGGGACCGGGTGATGCCGCACGAGGACGCCGACGCCGCGCAGGCGATCGAGCGGGTCTTCCGCTCCCGGGGGATGAGCATCCTGAACAACTCCCGCGCCGAGGGCGTGCGCCGCACCGCCGACGGCGTCGAGGTCGAGCTGAGCGACGGCCGCAAGGTGTCCGGGTCGCACGCGCTGATCGCGGTCGGTTCCATCCCGAACACCGCCGAGCTGGGACTGGCCGAGTACGGCGTCGAACTGGCCCGGGGCGGCTACGTCACGGTGGACCGGGTGTCCCGCACCAACGTGCCCGGCATCTACGCGGCCGGCGACTGCACCGGGGTACTGCCGCTGGCCAGCGTCGCCGCCATGCAGGGCCGGATCGCCATGTGGCACGCGCTGGGCGAAGCGGTCCGGCCGCTGCGGCTGCGGACGGTCGCGGCGAACGTCTTCACCGACCCGGAGCTGGCCACCGTGGGCGTCTCCCAGGACGAGGTGGACGCCGGCCGGATCCCGGCCCGGCAGGTGATGCTGCCGCTGGCCGGCAACGCCCGGGCGAAGATGGACGAGGTGGCCGACGGTTTCGTCAAGCTGTTCTGCCGGCCGGCCAGCGGCCAGGTGATCGGCGGCGTCGTCGTCGCGCCGAAGGCCAGCGAGCTGATCCTGCCGATCACCATGGCGGTGGAGAACAACCTCACCGTCAACGAGTTGGCCCAGACCATCACCATCTATCCCAGCCTCTCCGGCTCGGTCACCGAGGCCGCCCGCCAACTGATGCTCCACGAGCTGGAATAACCCCAGGTGGCGAGGGCGGCGAGGAGGGTCAGGAGGGCCACCTCGGTGAGGATGAGGGCGCGTTCGATCAGGCCGTAGAGGGCGCGGTCGCCGGGGTAGGCGGACCAGACCATCGTCGCCACCAGCAGCAGGCTGACCAGGGTCAGGGCGCGCAGCCAGCGGGCGGCGCGGGCGTCGGCGGACAGCCGGTCGGCGAGCAGCCAGCCGGCGAGCGGCAGGGCGAGGAAGGCGATCACCGAGGCGTACCGGTGCACGTAGGCCGCGGTGCCCATGTCGGTGCCGGGCGGGTTGGTCGGCACCAGCCCCGACACCAGCAGACCGCCCGCCCAGATCGAAAGCAGCCACTCGGCTGCCCGACCACGGCGACCGGCCGTGGTGGCCGCACCCGCAGGTGTGCCGGAACAGGGGCGGCCGAGTCGAGCCAGGGCCGGGACGAGCGTGGCGGAGGCGGCGCCGAGCAGCAGCATGGCCACGTGGATGATCCCGCCGGAGTCGGAGACGGCGTAGTCGCTGACGGTCAGGCTCACCGGGTCCAGATCGCTGACGCCGGCATGACCGATGACGGCGAGCACCGCCGCGAGGGCGATTCCGCCGAGCGCCGGTACGCCGCTGTTGCGGATTCCAGGCATGCCTCAGCCTGTCGCCGGTACGCCCTCAGATGGATCCGGGACGAGCACCGAAATCCGACCCGGGGAGCACCCCGATCAACCTCCGGCGTTTCCCCCCGGGTGGCCGTAGGTGAGAACTTTTTCTCGGTGCCGGACGCATCGGGGCCGACCCGGTGCCCAGGGTCACCGCCAACCGGCCGCCGTGACCGTGACCAGGGACACCTCATCCGACGGTCAACCCACGTAGCCAGGGCACAACCGCCCAACCACGGGATATCGAAGGGGATTCACCACGAGGTGCGGTCGCCGAAATCTCGTTCGGCGGCGTACCGTTGTCGGCGCGCGGCCCGGTGAGCGTCGGGTCCCCCGTTCCTGACGCCCGGGCCGCCGCCGGGCCGCTGGCAGGTCCCGTGCCAGCGGCCCGGCCCTCGTCGCAAGCCGGGCACCCGATGACGCGGGGAGGGTGGCCGGCAACCGCGGGATCAGCCCGTGGCGGAGGCCGCCGGGATGCTCGCCGGATCGTCACCGTCCCCGACCGCCTGGCGAAACTGGGACTGGTAGAGCCGGTGATAGGGGCCCTTCGCGGCCAGTAGCTGCTCGTGGGTGCCCTGCTCGACGATGCGGCCGTGCTCCATCATCAGGATCAGGTCGGCGTCGCGGATGGTGGAGAGCCGGTGCGCGATGACGAAACTGGTCCGTTCCGAGCGCAGCGCCGCCATCGCCCGCTGGAGCAGCACCTCGGTACGGGTGTCCACCGAGCTGGTCGCCTCGTCGAGAATCAACAGCGCGGGTTCGGCGAGGAACGCCCGGGCGATGGTGATGAGCTGCTTCTCACCGGCGCTGACATTGCTGCCCTCCTCGTCGATCACCGTGTCGTAGCCGTCCGGCAGGCTGCGGACGAACCGGTCCACGAAGGTGGCCTGGGCGGCGGCGAGGATCTCCTCCTCCGTCGCGTCGGGGCGGCCGTAGGCGATGTTGTCCCGGATGGTGCCACCGAACAGCCAGGTGTCCTGGAGCACCATGCCGATCCGGCCGCGTAGCTCGTCGCGGCGCAGCGTGGTGATGTCCACCCCGTCGAGCGTGATCCGGCCGGCCTCCAGCTCGTAGAAGCGCATGATCAGGTTGACCAGGGTGGTCTTGCCGGCGCCGGTCGGCCCGACGATGGCCACCGTGTGCCCCGGCTCGGCCACCAGGGACAGCTCCTCGATCAGCGGCTCGTCCGGGGCGTACCGGAACGAGACGCGTTCGAACTCGACCCGGCCGTGCGGGTCGGTCACGTGTACCGGGGTGGTCGGGTCGGGAAGCTGCTCGTCGGCGTCCAGCACCGCGAAGACCCGCTCCGCCGAGGCCACCCCGGACTGGAGCAGGTTGGCCATCGAGGCGACCTGAGTGAGCGGCTGGGTGAACTGCCGGGAGTACTGGATGAACGCCTGCACGTCGCCGAGACTCATCGCGCCGGAGGCGACCCGGAGCCCGCCGACCACCGCGATCGCCACATAGCTGAGGTTCCCGATGAAGAGCATCGCCGGCATGATGATCCCGGAGATGAACTGCGCGCCGAAGCTGGCCTGGAACAGCTGCTCGTTCTTGGCGTGGAAGGCTTCCTCCACTTCGCGCCGCCGACCGAAGACCTTGATCAGATCGTGGCCGGTGAACGCCTCCTCGATCTGCGCGTTCAGCTCCCCGGTATGGGTCCACTGCGCGATGAACTTCCGCTGCGACCGCCTGGCGATCTGCCCGGTCACCACGACCGACAGCGGCACCGCGACCAACGCGACCACGGCGAGCAGCGGCGAGATCCAGAACATCATGCCGAGTACGCCGACGACGGTCAGCAGCGAGGTGAGCAGTTGGCTCAACGTCTGCTGGAGGCTCTGCGAGACGTTGTCGATGTCGTTGGTGACCCGGCTGAGCAGCTCGCCGCGCGGCTGCCGGTCGAAGTAGGGCAGCGGCAGGCGGTTGAGCTTCTCCTCCACCTCTGCCCGCAGCTGGAACACGGTCCGTTGGACCACCCCGGTGAGCAGCCAGCCCTGCCACCACATCAGCAGGCTGGCGGCCAGGTAGAGGCCCAGCGCCAGCAGCAGCACCCGACCCAGGGCCGGGAAGTCGATCCCGGCACCGGGCACCACGTCCATCCGGGCGAGCATGTCGGCGAAGTTGTCGTTGCCGGCCGCCCGGGCCGCGGCGACGGCCTCGTCGGCGCTGCTGCCCGGCGGCAGCTGCTGGCCGATCACCCCCGTGAAGATCAGGTCGGTGGCGTACCCGAGCACCTTGGGTCCGATCACGGTGAGCCCGACGCTCACCACCGCGAGCGCGACGATCGCCGCCACGTGCAGGCGTTGCGGACGCAGCCGACTCAGCAACCGGCGGGCGGTGGGCCCGAAGTTCAGGGACCGTTCCGCGGGCATCCCGGCGCCCATCCACGGCGGTCCACCGCGCTGGCCGCCGGGCGGCAGCCGTTTCGGCGTAGGCCCCGGCGCAGCCGACCGTTGCGCCGGCATCCGGTTTCGCTCGGTCATGCCGGCACCTCCGTGGTCTGCTGCGACGCCACGATCTCCGCGTAGGTCGGGCAGGTGGTCAGCAACTCCTCGTGCCGGCCCATCCCGACCACGCCGCCGTTCTCCAGCACGATGATCTGGTCGGCATCGACGATGGTGGAGATCCGCTGGGCGACGATCACCACCGCTGCGGTGGCGGTGACCGGCCGCAGGGCCGCGCGCAGCCGTGCGTCGGTGCCGAGGTCGAGCGCGGAGAACGAGTCGTCGAACAGGTAGATCTCCGGCCGGCGGACCAGGGCCCGGGCGATGGCCAGCCGCTGCCGTTGGCCGCCGGAGACGTTCGTGCCACCCTGGCTGACGGCTGTGTCCAGCCCTTCGGGCATGGCCTCGACGAAGTCTCGGGCCTGGGCGATCTCCAACGCCGTCCACAGCTGCTCGTCGGTGGCGTCCGGATTGCCGTAGCGCAGGTTGCTCGCCACGGTGCCGGTGAACAGGTACGGCCGCTGCGGCACCAGCCCGATCCGGCACCACAACTCGTCCGGTGCGAGTTCCCGCACGTCGACACCGTCGACGAGCACCTGGCCGGCGGTGACGTCGACCAGCCGGGGGATCAGGCTGAGCAGGGTCGTCTTGCCCGCGCCGGTGCTGCCGACGATCGCCGTGGTGGTGCCCGGGGTGACCCGGAACGAGACGTCCCGCAGCACCGGTTCGGCGGCACCCGGGTACTGGAACTGCACGTGCCGCAGCTCCAACTCGGCCCGGGTGGGCACCTCGGTGACCGGGGCGGTGGCGGGCGCCACCGAGGATTCGGTGTCGAGCACCTCCACGATCCGCTCGGCGCAGACCGCCGCGCGCGGCACCATCATCAGCATGAAGGTGGCCATCATGACGGCCATCAGGATCTGCATCAGGTATTGCAGGAAGGCCGTGAGCGCGCCGACCTGGATCGCCCCGGCGTCCACCCGTTCCGCGCCGAACCAGAGCACCGCCACGCTTGAGACGTTGAGCACCAGCATCACCACGGGAAAGATCAACGCCATCAGCCGGCCGGTGCGCAGGGCGGTCGCGGTCAGGTCGGTGTTCGCGGCGGCGAAGCGCCGCACCTCGTACGGCTCCCGCACGAACGCCCGGACCACCCGGATCCCGGTGATCTGCTCCCGCAGTATCCGGTTGATCACGTCGATGCGGGTCTGCATGAGCCGGAAGCCGGGCACCATCCGCCGGATGACCAGGCCCAGCACGATCGCCAGCACCGGTACGCAGACCAGCATCAGCCAGGAGAGACCGACGTCCTCCCGGAGCGCCATCACCACGCCACCGACACTCATGATCGGCGCGGCGACCAGCATGGTGCAGCTCATCAACACGAGCATCTGCACCTGTTGCACGTCATTGGTGTTCCGGGTGATCAGGGACGGCGCGCCGAAGCGGGCGACCTCCCGGGCCGAGAAGGCGTTCACGTGGCCGAAGACCGCAGCCCGTACGTCCCGGCCGAAGCCCATGGCGATCCGGGCGCCGAGGTAGACCGCCGCGACGGCGCAGACGATCTGCACCACGCTGACCGCGAGCATCCACCCGCCGGTCCGGATGATGTAGTCGGTGTCGCCCAGGGCGACGCCGAGGTCGATGATGTCGGCGTTGAGGCTGGGCAGGTAGAGCGAGGCCATGGTGCCGACGAACTGGAGCAGCACCACGGCCGCCAGCAGCCGTTGATACGGCCGTAGGTGCCTGCGGAGCAACGTGATCAACACGTCTGGCCTCCCGCCGGTCCGTGGGCTGCCTCGTCGCTGCCGATGATCTCCAGCAGGAACTGCCGGATGACGGCCGCCTTGGCCGGGTCGGCGTCGACCGAGGTGAGCGGCCGGCCGGATCGGACGGCGGTGGTGAGGGTGTCCACCCGGTCCTGCCCGGCCGTGGTCAGCGTCAGTTTGACGCTGCGGCGGTCGGTGCCGTCGCGCTGCCGTTGCACCAGGCCCTCGCGTTCGAGGGTGTCGACGATGCCGGTGAGCGTGGCGGGGCGGACGAAGCACAGCTCGGCCACCGCCCGGTGCGGCAGTTCGCCGTGTTCGGCGAGGGCCATCAGGGTGACCATCCCGGCCTGGGTCAGGCCGTGCTCCTCGGCCAGGTAGCGGTTCCACCGCTGGCTCACCAGGTGGCCGGCGACCACAAGCAGGCGGCCCAGCGGCACCTCTGCCAGCTGCATCAGACTCATGGCTGGAGATTAGCCACCTGATAGTCAGGGGCCAAACTATTTTCCGGAGGGCAGCTGGTCACGGCGGCGAGCGCCCCAGGGTTGACGGATGCGGGCCAGGTCGGGACCATTTCCGATCCGGCTCACCAACTGGTCGGCAACGGCATCCCTTCGGTGTAGCCGGCGGTGCTCTGCACACCGACAAGCACCCGCTCGTGGAACTCCGGCAGGCTGCGCGCCCCGGCATAGGTGAACGCGCTGCGTACGCCGGAGATGATCTCGTCGATCAGATCCTCCACCCCCGGCCGGGTCGGATCCAGATACATCCGGGCGGTGGAGATGCCCTCCTCGAAGATGGCCTTCCGGGCCCGGTCGTACGGGCTGTCCTCGGCGGTCCGCGCGCTTACCGCCCGTGCCGAGGCCATGCCGAAGCTCTCCTTGTAGCGCCGGCCCTCCTCGTCGGTGTAGAGATCGCCGGGCGACTCGTAGGTGCCGGCGAACCAGGAACCGATCATCACGTTCGACGCCCCGGCGGCCAGCGCCAGCGCCACGTCGCGCGGGTGCCGCACCCCACCGTCGGCCCAGACGTGGCGGCCCAGCCGCCGGGCCGCCGCCGCGCAGTCGAGCACCGCCGAGAACTGCGGCCGGCCCACGCCGGTCATCATCCGGGTGGTGCACATCGCACCTGGACCGACGCCCACCTTGATGATGTCCGCGCCCGCCTCGACCAGGTCGCGTACGCCGTCGGCGGTGACCACGTTGCCGGCCGCCACCGGCACGCCCGGGTCGAGCCCGCGCACGGTCCGCAACGCCGAGATCATCCGTTCCTGGTGGCCGTGCGCGGTGTCCACGACCAGGGTGTCCACCCCGGCCTCCAGCAGTGC
Source organism: Micromonospora sp. FIMYZ51 (assembly GCF_038246755.1). Taxonomy (NCBI): domain Bacteria; kingdom Bacillati; phylum Actinomycetota; class Actinomycetes; order Micromonosporales; family Micromonosporaceae; genus Micromonospora; species Micromonospora sp. FIMYZ51. Next base: position 895,916 of record NZ_CP134706.1, read on the forward strand.
CGCCGCCTTGCCCGCCACGTCGCCGTTGATGCCCACCGCCGCCGCGATCCGGAGCCGACCCTGGCCGTCCAGGGCGGGCCGGTAGAGCGTGGCGCGCAGGGCGCCCTGCCGGGTGAGTACGCCGACCAGCCGGCCCTGTCCGTCCACCACCGGGGCCAGCCGCCGCCGACCCGCGGAGAGCCGGTCGAATCCGGTACGCGGGTCCGCGTCCGCCGGCACGGTGTGCAGGTCGGCGGACATCACGTCGTGCAGTTGGGCGAAGCGGTCCACCCCGACCGTGTCCGCCTCGGTCACCACGCCCATCGGGCGGCCGGCGTCGTCGACCACGATCACCGCACCGTACGCCCGCTTCGGCAGCAGGTGGATCGCGTCGCCGACGGTGTCGGTGGGGCCGAGCGCGATGGCGGTGTCGTGCACCAGGTGTCGCTCCTTGACCCAGGCCACGACCTCGGCCACGACCTCGATCGGGATGTCCTGGGGGATGACCGCGATGCCGCCGCGCCGCGCCACGGTCTCCGCCATCCGCCGCCCGGCGACCGCCGTCATGTTCGCCACCACAAGCGGGATCGTGGTGCCCGTGCCGTCGCCGGTGGCGAGGTCGACGTCCAACCGCGAGCCGACCTCGGAACGGGCCGGGGCCATGAAGACGTCGTTGTAGGTCAGGTCGTACGCCGGGGTAGCGCCATTGAGGAACCTCACCTGGCCATCATTCCTGCCGGCGGTCACCGGCGCTCCCCGTGGTAAGCGAAAACACCCCCAGCCGCGCTCAGCCCAGCAGCAGTGCGGTCGCCACCGCCACCATGACCACCGCGATCACCCCGTCGAGGACCCGCCAGACCCGGGCCCGGGCGAGCAGCGGGGCGAGCCGGTACGCACCGACGCCCAACGCGGTGAACCAGACCACGCTGGCCACCGCCGCGCCGAGCCCGAACACCCAGCGGTGCTGGTGCTGCTGGGCGAGGCCGCCGACGAGCAGCACGGTGTCCAGGTAGACGTGCGGGTTGAGATAGGTGAAGGCGAGACAGGCGGCAAGCGTCGCGCCGAGCCGGGCCGGGGGTCGGTCGGCGGGAGTCAGCGTGCCGGGCCGCAGCGCGCGGCGGGCGGCCAGGGCGGCGTACCCGAGCAGGAACGCCGCACCGCCCCACCGGATCGCGGTGAGCAGGTCGGGACGACCGGCCACCACCGAACCCACTCCGGCGATGCCGAGGCTGATCAGCAGCGCGTCCGAGACCGCACAGGTCAACACGACCGGCACCACATGTTCCCGGCGCAGGCCCTGGCGGAGCACGAAGGCGTTCTGCGCGCCGATGGCGACGATCAGGGCGATGGAGAGGGAGAAGCCGGCAATGGCTGAGGTGAGCACGGGATCGACGGTAAGCGGGCGACTTGTTTCGGTCCAGCTAAAGATTCTTCGGATGGTTAAGCTCAGCTTCATGAGCGGCCTGGACTCCACCCAACTCCGTACGCTCGTGACTGTCGTCGCCGAGGGCAGTTTCGAGGCAGCCGCGCGACGGTTGCACGTCACCCCATCGGCAGTCAGCCAGCGGATCAAAGCGCTTGAGGAGAGCGTCGGGCAGGTGCTCGTCCGGCGGCAGCGGCCCTGCGAGGCCACCGAGGCCGGCCGTCCGCTGCTGCGCCTCGCCGGTCAGCTCGCCCTGCTCGAACGGGAGGCGCTCACCGAGGCGCGTGGCGCACTCGGCGGCGAGCCAGGTCGTACCCGGATCGCTGTGGTGGTCAACGCGGACTCGCTCGCGACCTGGTTCCCCGCGGTGCTGGCCCGGCTGCCGGCCGAACCCGAACTCTGCTTCGACCTCCGCCAGGACGACCAGGACCACAGCGCGGAACTGCTGCGCGCCGGCACGGTGATGGCTGCGGTGACCGCGGAACGCGACCCGGTGCAGGGCGGCCGGGTCCGACCGCTCGGCGCGATGCGTTACCGGGCGCTGGCCGCGCCGCCGGTGGTGGACCGGTACTTCGCCGACGGGCTCACCCCGGCGACACTCGCCGCCGCGCCGGTGGTGATCTTCGACCGCAAGGACCGCCTGCAACACCGCTTCCTGCGTACGGTGACCGGCCGCGACCTCGACCCGCCCGGGCACTACGTGCCGTCGGTGCCCGCGTTCAGCGCGGCGATCCGGCTCGGTCTCGGCTGGGGGCTGGTGCCGGAGCAGATCGCCGAGGCCGACGTGGCCGCCGGCAACTGCGTGGACCTCGCACCCGGCCGGGTGGTCGACGTGCCGCTCTACTGGCAGCACTGGCACCTCGACTCACGGCTGCTCACCGCACTCACCGCCGCCGTCTGCGCAGTCGCCGCCGAAACGCTGCGCCCGGTCGCCGCATAAATGTAAGGAAGGGGCCCTTCCTAACGCCTGGTGTATAGGAAGGGCCCCTTCCTAACGCTCACTCGATGCGGCAGATCGCGGCACCGGCCGTGATCACGGCACCGACCTCGGCCGAGAGGCCGCTGACCGTACCCGCCTTGTGGGCGTGCAGGGGCTGCTCCATCTTCATCGCCTCCAGCACCACGACCAGGTCACCCTCGGCGACGGTGTCCCCGTCGGCGACCGCGATCTTGACGATGGTGCCCTGCATCGGGGAAGTCAGCGAGTCGCCGCCGGCCGCCGCGGTGGCGGTCGACCCACCGCCCCGGCGGGTGGGTCGCTTCCCGGCGGGCGCGGCGGAGCCGGCACCCGCGCCAAACCCGGCGGGCAGGCTGACCTCCAGCCGCTTGCCGCCCACCTCGACCACCACGGTCTCCCGCTCGGCCGGCTCGGCGGCGGTGCCGGCGACGGCCGTGAACGGCGGCACGGTGTTGTCGAACTCGGTCTCGATCCAGCGGGTGTGCACGGCGAACGGCTCGGCGGTGAAGGCCGGATCACGGACCACCAGGCGGTGGAACGGCAGTGCGGTGGCCATCCCCTCGACCACCATCTCGTCCAGCGCCCGGCGGGCCCGCTCCAGTGCCTCGGTGCGGGTCTCCCCGGTGACGATCACCTTGGCCAGCAGGGAGTCGAAGTTGTCGCCGATCACGTCGCCGGCCGAGATGCCGGTGTCCACCCGTACGCCGGGACCGGTGGGCAGCCGCAGCGCGGTGACCGTGCCGGGGGCGGGCAGGAAGTTGCGACCCGGGTCCTCACCGTTGATCCGGAACTCGATGGAGTGCCCGCGCGGCTTCGGGTCCTCGACGAACCGCAGCTTCTCGCCGTCGGCGATGCGGAACTGCTCGCGTACCAGGTCGATGCCGGCGGTCTCCTCGGTGACCGGGTGTTCCACCTGGAGCCGGGTGTTGACCTCCAGGAAGGAGATGGTCCCGTCGACGCCGACCAGGTACTCGACCGTGCCGGCGCCGTGGTAGCCGGCCTCCCGGCAGATCGCCTTGGCGCTGTCGTGGATCTGGGCCCGTTGCTCGGCGGTGAGGAACGGTGCCGGTGCCTCCTCGACCAGTTTCTGGTGCCGGCGCTGCAACGAGCAGTCCCGGGTGCCCACCACGATCACGTTGCCGTGTTTGTCGGCAAGCACCTGCGCCTCGACGTGACGCGGCCGGTCGAGGTACCGCTCGACGAAGCACTCACCCCGGCCGAAGGCGGCCACCGCCTCCCGGGTGGCCGACTCGAACAGCTGCGGAATCTCCGCCATGGTGCGGGCCACCTTCAGCCCGCGCCCGCCGCCGCCGAACGCCGCCTTGATCGCCACCGGCAGGCCGTGGTCGACGGCGAAGGCCAGCACCTCGTCCGGGCTGCCCACCGGGTCGGCGGTGCCGGGCACCAGCGGGGCACCCGCCCGCTGCGCGATGTGCCGGGCGGTGACCTTGTCACCGAGATCCCGGATCGCCTGCGGGGTGGGACCGATCCAGGTCAGACCGGCATCGATGACGGCCTGGGCGAAGTCGGCGTTCTCGGCGAGGAATCCGTAGCCGGGATGCACCGCGTCGGCACCGGACCGGGCGGCGACGTCGATCAGCTTGTCAATGCGTAGATAGGTATTCGCAGCAGTGTCACCGCTCAGGGCGTACGCTTCGTCGGCGAGCATGGCGTGCAGGGCCTCCCGGTCGGAGTCCGCGTACACCGCGACGCTCCCCAGGCCGGCGTCCTGGCAGGCGCGGATGACGCGGACGGCGATCTCGCCCCGGTTGGCGATGAGTACCTTGCGCACCTTGGCTCCTCCCAGCGGTTACTGACCGGGAGTTTATAGCTCACCCGGGTGGCCCTAACGATCGCTCAGGTGGCGGTGACGAACGATGGCCGACGACGGCTTCGAACGGGGAGTGCGGATGATCGAGACCAGAGGGCTGCGCAAGTCGTATCCCAGCCGTGCCGGTCGGGAGACCAAGACCGTGGAGGCCGTACGCGGCGTCGACCTGGACGTCTCAGCGGGGGAGATCTTCGGGTTCCTCGGCCCGAACGGCGCTGGCAAGACCACCACCCTGCGGATGCTGGCGACGCTTATCGAGCCGGACGGCGGTCAGGCCACCATCGCCGGTGCAGACCTGCTCAAGGACCCCGGTGAGGTACGCCGCCGGATCGGCTACGTGGCGCAGGGCGGCAGCACCTGGGACGAGTCCACCGCCCGGGAGGAACTGGTCCTCCAGGCGCGGCTGTACGGCATCAGCAAGGCCGAGGCGCAGCGGCGGGCCGTCCGGGCGCTGGAGGCGTTCCAGCTCACCGAGTTCGCCGACCGCAAGTGCAAGACGTACTCCGGTGGGCAGCGACGCCGGGTGGAGATCGCGCTGGGCATCATCCACGAGCCGAAGATCGTCTTCCTGGACGAGCCCACCACCGGGCTCGACCCGCAGAGCCGGGCCCACATGTGGGACGAGATCCGGCGGCTGCGTACCGACGGCATGACAGTCTTCATCACCACGCACTACCTGGACGAGGCGGACGCGCTCTGTGACCGGATCGCGATCATGGATCATGGCGAGCTGGTCGCCGAGGGTACGCCGGCTGAGCTGAAGCGGGAGATCTCCGGCGACGTGGTGCAGGTCGGCCTCGACGCCGCCGCCACCGGCAACGTCGAGAAGCTGCTCGACGGCGAGGAGTACGTCAACCAGTTGGAAACCCTCGACGAGGGCGGCCTGCGTCTCTTCGTCGACGACGGTGCCACCGCCATTCCCCAGATCCTGCGTCGCATCGATGGTGCCGGCATCGACCTCAGGTCGATCGAGCTGCACCGCCCGAGCCTCGACGACGTCTTCCTCACCAAGACCGGCCGCTCGCTGCGCGAGTCCTGACCGCAGACCAGGAGATCTCATGAAGCTCGCCCGCGACACCTGGCTGATCTTCCAACGGCAGCTGCTTCTGCTGCTGCGCAACCCCGTGTGGGTCTTCGTCGGCGTCTTCCAGCCGGTGATGTACCTGCTGCTCTTCGCCCCGCTGCTCAAGCCGGCGCTTAACGCACCCACCCAGGCCGAGGCGTACAAGGTCTTCGTGCCCGGCCTGCTGGTGCTGCTGGCCATCTTCGGCGGCCTGTTCCAGGGCTTCGGCCTGATCGCCGAGCTGCGCGCCGGGGTCATCGAACGCTCCCGGGTCACCCCGGTCAGCCGCCTCGCCCTGCTGCTCGGCCGCTCCCTGCGCGACGTGGTGTCGCTGCTGGCCCAGGCGGTCATCATCACCCTGCTCGCGCTCCTGTTCGACCTGCGCGTCTTCATCGGTGACCTGCTGCTGGCGTATCTGATGCTCGCCCTGATCGCGCTGATGACCTCGGCGGTCTCCTACGGCGTCGCGCTCAAGGTGAAGAGCGAGGACGCCCTCGCCCCCCTGATGAACACGGTGGCCCAGCCCGTGCTGCTGCTCTCCGGCATCCTGCTGCCGCTCGCCTTCGCGCCCGGCTGGTTGCAGGGCGTCGCCAGGTGGAACCCCTTCTCCTGGGCGGTAGACGGCACCCGGGCCCTCTTCAACGGGGACATCGGCAACGACCGGGTCTGGCAGGGGCTGGCCATCATCACGGTGCTCGCCGCCGCCGGTGTCCTCTGGGCCGCCCGCCAGTTCGCCCGCAGCGTCAGATGACCGGCTGTGGTGTAAGGAAGGGCCCCTTATTAACGCCTGCGGTATAGGAAGGGCCCCTTATTAACAGCCGGTGCGCGTGCACGGCGCCAGCATGCGACCGGTCAATGCACCCGCGCGAGGGTCAGGCCGTCCGCGATCGGCAACATCACCGCCTCGACCCGTACGTCGGCCAGCACCTGGTCGTTGAACGCGGCGATCGCCCGATCGTCGGCACTCTGCGGCGCGATCACCCGGCCGTGCCGCAACACGTTGTCGACGGCGATCACCCCACCGGGGCGCATTCGCGGCACCAGTTCGTCCCAGTAGACCGGATAACCGGTCTTGTCGGCGTCGATGAAGGCGAAGTCCAGGTAACGCTCGTCGGGCAGTTCCCGCAGCCGCTCACCGGCCGGACCGATGCGCAACTCGATCCGGTCGTCCACACCGGCCCGCCTCCAGTAACGGCGCGCCACGCTGGTGTACTCCTCGGAGATGTCGAAGCAGGTCAGTCGGCCCCCATCGGCGATCCCACGGGCGATCGCCAGCGAGGAGAGGCCGGTGAAGGTGCCGACCTCCACCGCCTGGCGGGCGCCGAGCAGCCGGGTCAGGAACGTCAGGAAGGCGGCCTGCTCCGGCGCGACCTGCATGGAAGCCTGCGCGGGCAGGATGGCAAGCGTCTCCTCGGCCAGATCGCGGACGACCTCGTCCGGCGGGATACCGTGCGAGACGAGGTAGGTGTGCAACTCGTCGGTGAGCGGAATCGACTTGAGCGTCATGCTCGGACGCTAGCCGAGCGGCTCGACCAACTGGTTGCCGGGCGCGACCTTCGTCCACAGATCGGTGATCCGCAGCCCCAAGTCGGCGAGCAGGCGCCGCAACAGTGGTAGGGAAAGCCCGACAACCGTCCCCGGGTCGCCTTCGATCCGCTCCACGAACGGTCCGCCGAGACCGTCGATCGTGAACGCGCCAGCCACCGCGAGCGGCTCACCCGTACCGACGTACGTGGCGATCTCATGGTCGCTGATGTCGGCGAAGTGCACCACCGTCGAGGCCACCGCCTCGGCCCGACGCCCGCCCACCATGTCGATGAGACAGTGGCCGCTGTGCAGCACCCCGCTGCGACCGCGCATCCGCTCCCAGCGCCGGACAGCGTCGGCGGCGTCCTCGGGCTTGCCGAGAATCTCCCCGTCGAAGGCGAGCACCGAGTCGCAGCCCAATACGAGCGTGCGCTGGTCGTCGGTGGGCCGCAGCCGGGTCAGCACCGCCTGCGCCTTGAGCCGGGCCAACTCCAGGCAGAGTTCTTCGGCCCGCTCGGTCACCACGAGCGATTCGTCGACCCCGCTGACCAGCACCTCCGGCTCGATGCCGGCGGCCTGTAGGGACTTTCGGCGGGCAGGACTCGCCGAGGCGAGCACCAGACGTAGCGGCAAGGCATCAGACACCCCGCCGACGTTACCGGCTAGCTCCGTTCGCCACGCGGCGCGCCGCCCCGGCCGCTCGGCCTCCGGCTCGCCCAGGCTCAGCAGTCGTACGCCCAAAGGTCGTCCTCGCCATCTCGCGGGCCCGATCGCTGACGGCTCAGCTAGCCATTCCCCGGCGTTTCAGGTAGCTCCAACGCCAACGATCATCAAGGCAGCCTCCGGCGGATAGCGGCGTTGCATCAGCGAGTGATTCTGGGCGGCGGATCGTCGGATCGCCGCCGGTGCCGCACGAACAAGGCCCAAGCGCCGCCAGCCGCCAGCAGCACACCGAGGGTGACCAGGCCGCGCACGGTCGCAGCACCCTCCTCATTGGACCATGGCCCATCCGCCGCCGTGGTCGGGCCGCCGTCGTCCGGCGCGCTTGTCGGCACCGACTCAAAACCCCTAGGCGGTACGTCTGCCGTCAGCGCCGCCACCAGATCGATGACGCCGTACCCGTACTGGTCGTCCCGGCCAGGCGGCCCCTTGTCGATCGCAGTGGCAGTCAACCGATGCGCCACCTCGTCCGCCGGAAGGTACGGATACTTGGCCCGAATCAACGCCGCCGCCCCCGCCACAATCGCCGCAGCGCTCGACGTACCCGTACCCTTCAAGTACAAGTCATCGTAGCTTGTGCTGTAGATTTCCACAGCTGGCGCGACTATGTCGATCTCAGGTCCAACCACCGATACTTCGGCGTGAACTCCTCGACGGTCGACTCCGCCTACGGAAATTACGCCTTTCAAAGCGGCAGGCCAAATGACGTGTGCGTCATTCGGCCGGTTGCCTGCTGAGGCGACGACGAGTATGTTAGCGGCGCGTGCGGCATCGATGGCGCGCAGAAGGCGGGAATTTACGCCGTTGCCTCCTGCCGAAATGCTAATAATGTCAGCCCCGGCTGAGATCGACTTTTCGATAGACTCTGCTAGTCGGTCCGTGTCTCCTTCGCTGTTAGATTTGAAGGACCTGATTGGCAAGATTTTCGCCTGTGGGGCGATTCCGAGAGCGCCTGTGCCGTCTCGGCGTCCGTGGGCAGCGATGAGTCCGGCCATCCCTGTCCCGTGTCCGTTGTGGTCCTCGTGGCCATTGCCGCCCGTCTCGGACAGGAGATCTATTCCATCGAGAACGTTCTCATGAAGATCTGTGTGGGGATAAACTCCTGTGTCGGTTACGGCGACAACAACACCTGCGCCTCGGCTAATTTGGTGAGCCTCTTCGACGTTTAGATAGTCCAAATGCCACTGGTCGCCTCGGACGCGGTTTGCGCCATCGGGAGATGGGGATGCGGTGTTGGCTGGGTGCGCAAGGGGAGCCGTGGGTATGAACAGCGGGTTCAGTGAGATTGCAGCCGCGAGACTGGCCCAAGTCTTCACCGATTGATGCCAATGGCTGGGCCAGGGTCAATCGGTCCTTCCTCGTCAGGGGAGCGAACGATTGGACTGACCCCTTGGTCCATTTCCCATGGGTTGTCTGGGTCCCACTGGCGTTGCTCGTCGTCCCGGTCTGTACGCCCTAAGGATCCTGTTGTTCCTGCAATTCCGGGGATCCCTGACCTGAGAGTCGACTCGGAGATGGTATGTGGGTGTATCCCGCCAATGCCTCTTCCGCCTCTCGGGCGAGAACCGGCGGCACCACTTGGGGTAGTGCCTGCCGCCCCGCCACCGATGACCCCACCGATCGGGTTGGTCCGCCGAGGCTGTGCACTGCCCGCACCTGGTTGGTTGGGGCCGATTCCGGGTATTCCGCCAATTACGCCACCTGGTGGCATGGCGTGAGGCGCGTTTGGCGATTTTGGATGGAGGGGGAAGGCGCCGCCTCCGGTAATCGGGCGGCTGGTCTGGCCCGGTCGAGTCTGTCCAGGCATGCTCTCTAGAGGATTCCGTGGCGTTGTCAACGGTGGCACTGATGGGAGGCCGATCCCAGGCAATGGGACCTTTGGACTGGCAGGCGTCTCTGTGCCGGGTGGTCCTAAATTGGCTGGGGTTGACCCTAAGGGAGGTGTCGCCCCACCCAGCACTGGTCCAATTTGAGGAGCCTTCGGGCCAGGCACTGGCCGCATTGGGGACGTAAAGCCTTTGCTTATGTTCGTCGCAGTGGCTCGTAGGGCTACAGGAACAATCGGGGGGATGATTGGTGGTGCTCCTGCCGATCCGCCGTATACATCGGGATCTGAGGGCTGCCTGGTTATGGGCTGTGCTGGTGGGGGTTGGCGGAGCATTACTTGGGCTTGTTGGAGTTCGCCGCTGAGTCCATACATGATGCCGCGGGCCTGAACGTTCAGCCGTTCGAGATCGGCGTCGGCGACCGGAGGCTGGCTCGTTCTGCTGCCGGCGGCGGCCTTGGGGTCGGCTACGGTCTCGTCCCATGCGCGCTTCTGTTGGAGCTTGCCGGCGTACTCCTCGTAGATTTTCTTGAGTTCGGTGCGGGTGCTGGCGAGCGCCTGGGTTGCGGCGGACAGCGCGCTCTGGTTGGCGGCGGCGGCGTCGTGGGTCTGTTGTACCTGCTCGATCAGATCGTCCAGCTCGGCGAGGTAGACGCGGGCCGCGGCGTTGGTTTCGGGTGGCCAGGCTTTTGCCAGACCGTTTCGGTAGGTCCGGAGCCGGGTGAGGTGCTCGCTGGCCAGGTCGCAGACCTTGCGCCAACCGGCGACGTGCCGCCAGTGCTGATCGGTCTGGTGGTCTTGCAGGCAGGCCCACATGTCGCCGACGTTCATGAGGTACCAGTCGGTGAGGCCACCGCTGCGGCCGACGCCGGGTTCTCTCATGGCAGCACCACCGGGCCGGCGCTGTCGGGGCCGGTGGGGTCGGTGAGCGACGGCGACGCGGCGGACTGCCCGGACGCGAGGCCGGTGCGGTTGAGCGCCGCCTGAACGTCGGCGACCTGGGCTGCCGAGAAGGCGTCGGCTGCGCCGTACCGGTCGGCCACCTGACCTGCGGCGGCGGCCAGGTGGCCGGTGCTGTGGCCGAGACCCCAGACGGCGTTGGCGGCGGCTTGCTGGGTTTCCCAGTGTGCCCGCATGAACTGCACCAGCTCGATGAACGCGTCCGCCGGATTGGGCACCTTGGCGAGCATGTCATTGGCGATGTACGGCAGGTGGGTGGCGTAGTTCTTCTCCACCTCGGCGCGGAGCCGATCGGCGAACTCCCGCATCTGCCGGATGTCTGCCTCGATGCCGCCGTAACCGCGTAACCAGGACGCTTGTCGATCGTCCTCGGGGATCATCGGCCCCTCCCAATCTGTCACGGCTTCGTTTCACTGAGTGAGGTTAGTAGCTGGCCGCCGCCCTCGGGAGCCCCTGCCGCCGCGCCGATGTCCGGCCGCGTCCGGTGGCGTGTCGGATATCCGAAGGTCAGCGCGGAAGTCCGGAGGCCCGCCAGGCGCCGGGACCGGGCAGCGGGCGTACGCCCGAGGGGTGGCCGCTGCGGGCCCAGGCCGAGCCGGGAGCCGGCGCCGGTACGGCTGCCGGGCGGGAACGGGCGACGAGCGCGCCGACCAGCGCGGCCACCTCTTCGGCCGTCGGCGTGCCGCGCACGATCCGGAACAGCGGCTCATCCCCAGACATGTCCGCCAGCGTACGCCGGGTGAGTTTTGATCTTCGTCGCACAGTGGCGTGCCGGCGGTGTGACCGTCAGCGCTGCCGGGTACCGTCTCAGCGATGTCTGAAGCTTCCTCCCCCCAACTCGTCGCCGACCGGTACCGGCTCATCTCGCCGCTCGGTCAGGGCGGCATGGGTCGGGTATGGAAGGCCCGCGACGAGGTGTTGCACCGCGACGTCGCGATCAAGGAACTGGTACCGCCGCCGGGTCTGACCAACGACGAGCGCCGCGAGATGCGGGAGCGTTCGCTCCGCGAGGCCCGCGCGATCGCCCGCCTCAACAACATCAATGTCGTACGCATCTTCGACGTGCTCCGCACCGACGGCGACCCCTGGATCGTCATGGAGTACGTGGCGTCCCGCTCGTTGCAGGATGCGCTCGCGGCCGACGGGCCGGTGTCGCCGGCCCGGGCGGTGGAGATCGGGCTGGGCGTGCTGAACGCGCTGAAGGCCGCGCACAAGGCCGGCATCATGCACCGTGACGTGAAGCCCGGAAACGTGCTGCTCGGCAACGACGGTCGGGTGGTGCTCACCGACTTCGGCCTGGCGACGATTCCGGGCGACCCGAACGTCACCCGCACCGGCATGGTGCTTGGCTCACCGGCGTACATCGCACCGGAGCGCGCCCGGGACGGCACGTTCGGGCCGGAGGCGGACCTGTGGTCGCTGGGCGCCACGCTCTACGCGGCGGTCGAGGGCAAGTCGCCGTACGCGCGACCGTCGGCGATCGCCACGCTGGCCGCGCTCGCCACCGAACCGGTGCCGCCGGCACGCAACGCCGGTCCGCTCAAGCAGGTGCTCGCCGGGCTGCTGCGTAAGGATCCACAGGAGCGCATCACCGCCGAGTCGGCTGAGCGCATGCTGCGCAAGGCCAGTGGGCGGCGGGCTCGCGGCATCTCGCTGCTTGATGGCGTACGCCGGCCGGGGCCGAACGGTCCGCGCGAGCCGCGTCCGCCGCTGGTGCCGGGGCCACGCCCGTCCGGGGAACGCCCGGCGACGCCGTCCGCCCCGGTCACGCCGCCTGCGCCGCGTACCCCGCCGCTCGCCGGGCTCGCCGCTGGCGCTGCTGCCGCCGGCTCCGCGCGGGACCAGTCGACCACCACCCCGCCCGGATCGGACGCCGCACCCACGGCGAAGGTCGGCTCGGACGCGGCCCCGACGGCGAAGGTGGACGGTGCCGCCTCGGGCCCGGAGGCCGCCCCGACGACCAGGGTGGACGCCTCCTCCGGCGGCGTCTCTGATGCCGCGCCCACGGCGAAGGTGGACGCCCCTGATCCGGCTGGCCCGGCGAGCGGGTCGGGCGCGCCGTCCGCCGCCGACAAGGACTCCGCCGGCAGCAAGGACGCCACCGACGCCGGGGACACCGCCGGCACCGGGGACCCTGCGAGAAGCGACGATTCCGGCGCTGGCGGCGAGGACGCTGCCGAGGAAAGGACTGCGGTCGAGGGCGGCGCGGCCACGGCGGGCGATGCGGCGTCCGGTACGCAGGCCGCTGCGGCGGGCGCTGCCTCGACGGTGACGCCGACGGCCGGCCCGGACCGGTCGACGTCGGAGGTCTCGGCGACCCGGGTGGATTCGCAGGCACCGGTGGCGGACGCGACTCGGGTGGTAGCGGGTGGTACCCCACAACTGTCGTCGGCACCGGTGAGCCCGGCAGCGGCCCGCGGCTCCATTTTCACCGCCGGTCAACTGCGGTCGGAGCGGACCCGGCGCGCCGTGCTCGTCGGTGCCCTGGTCGCCCTGCTGCTGGTCGGCCTGGTGGTGGTCGTACCGCTGCTCACCAGCCGCGACAGTGGCGGAGGGGAGACCCCGCAGGACACCGCCGGCAGCACCGAGGCGTCCGCGTCGCCGGCCTCCGAGGCACCCGCGCCGCCGCCACCCACCAGCGCGGCTCCGCCCAGCCCCAGCCCGTCCGCCTCGCCGAGCCCATCCGAGACCGCCGCCGGTGGCGTGCCGGACGGATGGACGCTGCGCACCGACCCGGTGGGCTTCAAGGTGGCGGTGCCGGACGGCTGGCAGCGCAGCTCCGGCAGCACCTGGGTCAAGTACCGGGATCCGAACGGGGTCAGCGAGCTGACCATCGACCGCACCGACACGCCGAAGAAGGACGCGGCGGCCGACTGGCGGCGCATCGAGCCGGGTCGGAAGAACGTCCGTGGCGTGCAGAACTATCGGCTGATCGACATCTCCCCGCTCGACTGCAAGTGGCGTACCTGCGCCGACTGGGACTGGTTGCAGACCCGCAACGGGGTCGAGATCCGGGTCCGTAACCGGGGATTCGTGACCGCCAGCAACCGGGGCTTCGCCCTGCGCTGGGAGGTGCCGAACCAGGACTGGGACGCGCAGCTCGAAAACTTCGAGATGATCTTTCGGGAGTTCGTGCCGGACCGTCAGGACTGACGCCGAGGCATGGTCTTCCGTCGTTCGGGGTATCTGATCTCCGAAGACGGAAGGGAGGCCCGAAATGGGTTACCGAGTAAGGGATGCCCAGCCCCGTCTGGCACTGTGGACGCTCGTGGCGCTCGGCAACGTCGCACTGCTGGTCGCCGCCGTCGGTGTCGCCGTGCTGGCCACGCTGGTCAGCATCCTGACGCTGGCCGGAGCCGCGTTCGTCGGCTGGAACGTTACCCGCCGGGGCACCATCACCCGCCGTGGCGGCATGACCGTACCGGTCGCGCTGGCTGCCCGACGGCGAGCCTGAGCGGCACTGTCCGGGACGGTGGACCTGAGTCGCCGTCCGACACAGGAACACGAGGGGCGCCGCGCCGGCGGTAGGGCTGAGGGTGGGCACGCCGGCAGGGGCTGTGGAACGGACGCGGCGGTGGGTCGGTGTCTGCTTCGCGCAGGGACGCCGACCCACCGCCGCAGCCGTACGTCAGGTGTTGTTGGCCAGTGCGATCAGCCGGCTGCGGTCGCCGTTCCAGTAGTTACGGTCGACCCCGCCGCTGATGCCGGCGACGCTGCCAGAATCGGTGTACTGCCAGAAGCTCCAGAATGGCGCGCCGGCCGGCAGGGTGCCGACCGAGGAGGACCAGCGGGCAACCCAGAGCGGGTGGTTGGCCCAGGGGCCGCTCCAGCTACCGGTGCACTGGTTCCAGAAGCTTGTGGTGGTGTAGATGACCGCGTAGCGGCCGGTGCGCGAGCGGTAGGTGTTCAGGAAATCCTGCACCCAGTTGCGCATCGCGGTGGTGCTCAGGCCGTAGCAGTAGCCGCCGCTGTACGGGTTCGCCTCCAGGTCGAGCGCTGCCGGGAGGGTACGGCTGTCGGCCGACCAGGCGCCGCCGTTGGAGGCGAGGAAGTTCGCCTGCACCGCGCCGGAGGAGATGTTGGGCCGGGCGAAGTGGTACGCACCCCGGATCACCCCGGCGTTGTACGCGTTCACGTAGTTCGCGTTGAAGTTCGGGTCCTTGTAGCTCGTACCCTCGGTGGCCTTGATGAAGGCGAACTGGATGCCGGCGTTGCGGACGCTCGTCCAGTTGATGGTGCCCTGGTAGCGCGAAACGTCGATGCCGGGCACGGTGGCCGCGGCGGCCGGGGTCGCGGTGGCGACGAGCCCGGCCGCGGCGGCCGCGAGCACGGTGAGCGCGGCAGCGGTCAGCCGGCGCAACGATGATCTGGTACGACCCATGACGTCCTCCTGAGACGGGTGTCGATTGACAGTCATCTTTGGAGGGTGGTGTCCGGCAGATCAATGGAGATGAGGAAAACTTAAACCGCGCGGAGTGTGGTGCGGGCACACCTGGCGCTCAGCGCAGCGCCGCCGGGTCGACCTGCCAGCGGAACGGCTCAGCGAGCGTGAGCGTCTCACCGGCCTTGGCCACCTGGTCCTCGACGTAGTGCCCGCCGTCGAGCCGGTACAGCCGCAGCGAGGGAGCGTCACCGTCCTGCTCGACCAGCAGGTACCAGGGGATCCGGGCGATCGCGTAGAGCTGCATCTTTACTACCCGGTCGGCGGCGGCGTTGCCCGGCGACACGATCTCGCAGACCAACGCCACCTCGCTCGCCTCGATCACGTCGCCCTCGTCGTCGGTGTCCGCCACGACAACATCCGGTATCGCGATCCGGTTGGATCCGAGCCGAACGTTGACCGCCTCGAAGACCAGGAACCCGCCAGGGTGGGCCGCCGGCCGCAGTGAGGCGACGAGACTCCAAGACACCAACTGGTGGCGCTTGCTCGGGGCAGGGCTCAAGATCAGGCTCCCGTCGAGCAGTTCGATTCGGCTGTTGGTCTCGCCCAGCGCGAGGTATTCGGCCTCCGTCCAGAGGCCCATGTGCGACTCCAGGGGCTCCGCGCTCACCGGCGTTCACCTCCCGATCCGATTCGTCACCCGGTCAGTCTCACACCATACGGGCGGTTGGCCCGGGATCGACACCCGAACGCCTCACCCGCCGGAGGACCGGGCTGGCACGCGGCCGGTAGGCTCGCGCCCCATGGTGTCGATCGAGGGCATGACCGCGTTCTGGGACCGCCTGCTCGGTGCGCAGCCCGACCCGCCTCCGCTGCTGGTGGTGCTTACCGGCCTGGTCGCGCTGCTCGTGGTCGCCACCCGGCTGCCGTGGCGGATCGCCCGCAACGTGATCACCATCGCTCACGAGGGCGGTCACGCGCTGGTCGCCGTGCTCACCGGGCGCAAACTGCAGGGCATCCGGCTGCACTCGGACACCTCCGGGCTCACCCTCTCCGCCGGCCGTCCTACCGGTCCGGGCATGGTGCTGACCCTGCTCGCCGGGTACATCGCCCCACCCCTTGTCGGTCTGGGCGGGGCCTGGCTGCTCGCCGGCAACCGGATCACCCTGCTGCTCTGGATCGCCGTGATCCTGCTGCTGGCCATGCTGATCATGATCCGCAACGTCTACGGTGCGCTCACCCTGGTGGTCACCGGCGGTGCGGTGCTCGCCATCTCCTGGTACGCCAGCCCGCAGGTGCAGGCCGCCTTCGCCTGGACCGGCGTGTGGTTCCTGCTGCTCGGCGGCGTACGCCCGGTCGTGGAGTTGCAACGGCTGCGTACGCAACGGGGCATGCCGGCCTCCGACGCCGACCAGCTGGCGGGGATCACCCCGCTGCCGGCGTTCTTCTGGGTGGTCCTCTTCGGCCTGGTCAACCTCGCCGTGCTGGTGGCCGGCGGCCTGATGCTTGCCGGCCCCCTGCTCGCCGAGGCCGGCCTGGTCGCTTCCGGCTGACCGGTCACGGCAGTACCACCAAGTCGTGACCCCGACCTCCGTTCAGCGCACCTCCATCGACTCTCCCGAGTCTGCTTCATGACCAAGTGGCGCCGGCTTGCCGACCCGCTCTGCGCGGCGGGTGACGATAGTCAGCCGCTCGGGGCTCATGCAGATCCACTGTCCGGAGCCGGACTCCGGTCGCAGCACCCAGATCGCCTCGCTGAGGATGTCGGTGACGATGCCCGGTCGGTCCGCATCCTCGTCGTGGACCAGGTCGCCGACCCAGGCCAGGGGTGCGTCATCGCGTCCTTGGTCGGGCTGCCGGTCGAGAGGGTTCGCCTGCGGAATTGGCTTCGACATGATGCTCTACCTCCGGTCGGGATGTGGGGTTGGCTGGCGAGTCCGCCGCGCATTCGTGGTGGCTGACCTGGGCTGCTGCGGTCGGTCGGCACGTTGATTACCGCCTCGCCGGGGAGCGGGAGCGGGTGGACTGAGTCTTCGGAGTCCGGCGTGCTGGACGAAGACCTCTCGTCGGACGATCGCGTCGCCGCTCTTGTCCAACTACCTCCGACGGAATCGGTGCCATGCCGTGATCCGGGTACGCGCGATGTGAGCCTCCGGGCACCAGCCGCTGTCCGTGCAGCGCTCGCAGCGGTGGTGTCGGTGGTATTCGAGGACGTACCAGGAGTGCTTGATCAGGTGAGGCGTACGCCGCGCCGTCACGACCAACACCCCGTCCGATGCCTGCCCGGCAGCGGGAGTTCCGGCGAGTGGATCACCCGGTTACGCCTGCGGTCCGGCTCGACGGGAGTCTCCATGATCCGTTTCATGCGCCTCCCTCTCTCGCGGTCAGCCGTGCAGAAAGCAACCGTACTGCCCTACCTAGTAAAGCGCAATGATGCGGAGAGTCGGGTTGCCGAGTAAGGCAGTAGAGTCGTTCTCGCATGAGGAGGGAGAGTTCCCCGTGAGTCGTTACGAACAAAACAGCACGTCAGACCGCTACGTGACCCCCGGTGGCGGTGACGCGTGGGCCGACGAAGCAGCCTCGACGGGTAGGCAAGGAACGCAGCGCATTACCGCAGCGGAGGAGATTTCCGCGCCTCCAGAGGTCGCCGACGCCCTGCGTCTAGCGCCGAACGCGCGTGTCGTGCTCCGACAGCGGGTAATGCTGCTCGACGGTCACGCCGTGGAACTCACCGACTCCTACTACCCGAGCAGCATCGCCATCGGAACACCGCTGGCCGACCGCGCCAAAATCCCCGGCGGTTCCGTCACCCTGCTCGCCAACCTCGGATATACCCCCGCCCGCGCGGTAGACGACATCACTGCGCGTCTGTCCACCCTCAGGGAGCAGGATGAACTCCACATCACCGAGCGAGACCCGGTGATCGTCCTCACTCGGCTCACGTTCGCCGCCGACGGCACTCCGTTCGAGTACAGCGTCATGACGATGACTGCCGCCGGCCGTCACCTCCGCTACCAGACCAAGGCGTGATCATGCCTCGACCGCAGAAGGACCCGCGTGCTCGCCACCAGCAGGTGGCGGCTGACCTGCGGGCGATGATCCTCTCCAAGGATCTGCCGCCGGGTAGCAAACTGCCGAGCACCGCCCAGTTGCAGCAGGAGTACGGCGTCCCCAACCAGACCGTGCAGAACGCCGTCGCTGTTCTCAAGCGCGAGGGCTACGCCGACAGTGCGCCGGGCAAGGGCGTGTTCGTCCGTGAACGCCCACAGCACATCGTCGCGCCGGCAGCTTTCATGACCCCGCCATCGGCCGGCCAGCCGTATCCCTGGCTCAGCGAGGCCGAACGGCGTGGGTTGAAGGGCTCGGCTGACCTGCTGCACGTCGCTGAGGTGATCCCTCCCGCTCAGGTCCGACTCGCGTTCGGTCTCGCGCACGGCGACGTGGCTGTGCTGCGCAAGCAGGTCATGCAACTCGACGACGAACCCGCCGAACTGGTGCACTCCTACTATCCGGTCGACATCGCGCGGGGAACACCGCTTGCCGAGAAGCGGCGTATCAAGGGCGGTACGCCGCGCGCCCTCAGCGACCTGGGGTTCGCGCCCAAAGAGTTCGTCGATCAGGTGTCGACGCGCCCGCCGACCTCCGAGGAGTTCGTCGTCCTGGAGTTACCGCCCGACATCTCGATCATGCGAACGTTCCGTGTCGTCTACGCGGAGGGCCGCCGCCCGATCGAGGCGACGGTCATGGTGAAGGCCGGGCACATGTACGAGTTGCAGTACCACCAGATCGTGAACCCGCCCCTGATGTGAATCTTGGTGCGAAAACGCCCCTCTGGGGGCGCTCTCGTACCAAGATCCGATATCGCGACCCGGCTATCGGGGCACGCGGCTCGGGCGATTCGGCAACCGCGCCCACCCCCTCGTGCGTGTCCATTGAGACTCGCAGGGAGGTAGCAGGTGCCGGACGCCGACGGGTTCGACGAGTTCTACCGGGGGAGCCGACAACGGTTGCTCGGCTTCGTCTACGTGCTTACCGGTGACCTCGCCGAAGCCCAGGACGCCGTTCAGGAGGCGTACGTACGGGCCTGGCAGCGGTGGTCCACGGTGGGCGGCTACGACGAACCCGAGGCATGGGTACGGGTGGTGGCCAGCCGGCTCGCGGTGAGTCGTTGGCGCAGTATGCGTAGCCGGGCACGGGCGTACCTGCGGCACGGTGCCGTGGAAAGCGTCCCCGCCCCGGGCACGGAAACCGTCGAGGTAGTCGCCGCGTTGCGCCGCCTGCCCGAGGAACAGCGGATCGCGATCGCCCTGTACTACCTGGTCGGCCTGCCGGTCGCCGAGGTGGCGCGGCAGACTTCCGCCCCCGTCGGCACGGTCAAGGCCCGTCTCTCCCGGGGGCGTGCCGCGCTCGTCGGGCTACTCGCCGTCTCTGACCTGGAGGAGGCAACCGGTGCGTGACGAGATGACGTTCGCCGAGCGACTGCACCAGGACCTGCGGGATGTCCGCTGGCCGGAACCGGCGGTGCTGCGTGAGCGGGCCCGCCGCCGTCGGCGCCGAGCCGTGTTGGGCGCGGCGAGCGCCGTACTGGTCCTGGCGGCTGGGCCCGCGATCGCGGCGATGGGTCTCGTGGCGCCCTCGCCCTCCGCGCCGCAAACGTCGCCGCCGACCTCCGCACCGCAAACGTCGCCGTCGCTCTCCGCCGGCATTCCGCACGAGGCGTTGGTCCAGCCGGAAGATCTTGTCACGAAGACCGCTCCGCCGCTGGGCCAGAGCGGGCTCGGTGAGCCGGTGCGGATCGACCATATGCTGTTGTTGTGCCTTGAGGCGCAGGGCCGGACAACATATTGGGAGACGTCGCGGTACTCGCGTTCGCAGACCCTGCTGCGGGAGTCTGCGGGGTCTGAGCCAAGGCCGGCCGACGTGGTGGTCAGCCAGGAGGTTTACCGGATCGCACCTGAGGCCGCCGCCGGCTTCTTCACCCGACTCGACGCACTGCTCGCACCGTGTGCGTCCTGGCGATTGAAGGGCGAGGTCCAGTGGGGAGACCGGATCGCGCGAGCCGAGGCGGACCATCGGTGGGAAGTGACGGAGCGTGACTTCGCGGGGGACGAGGCGATGCTGATCCGGCACACCGTCATGGGGGCACGCAACCTGGAGACTGGTGAGACCCGGAAGGGGGGACGGCCCGAGAGCCGCGCCGTGGTGCGGGTCGGCGACCTGATCACGGTGCTGACGGTCGGCCGCGACGGCACCGAGCCGGAGTTGCGGCAGGTTGCCGCCGTCGCGGCCGACCGCCTCTGCGTGGCGGCCAACGTGGCCTGTTGACGCTGGACTGCCCGCTCGGGGGCGTTAAGAAGGGGCCCTTTCTATGCACGAGGCGTTAACAAGGGCCCCTTCCTTACATACACACGCGCCTATAGCGGGATGTTGCCGTGCTTTTTCGGGGGGAGGGTCTCGCGCTTGGTGCGCAGCACCCGCAGCGCGCGGACGAGCTGGGTGCGCGTCTCGTGCGGCTGGATCACCGCGTCCACGTAGCCCCGCTCGGCGGCGATGTACGGGTTGGCCAGGGTGTCCTCGTACTCGGCGATCTTCTCGGCGCGGAGGGCGGCCGGATCCTCGGCGGCGGCCAGCTCCTGGCGGTAGAGGATGTTCACCGCGCCCTGCGCACCCATCACCGCGATCTGCGCGGTCGGCCAGGCGAAGTTCAGGTCGGCGCCGAGATGCTTGGAGCCCATCACGTCGTACGCTCCGCCGTACGCCTTGCGGGTGATGACGGTGACCTTCGGCACGGTGGCTTCGGCGTACGCGTAGATCAGCTTGGCGCCCCGGCGGATGATGCCGTCCCACTCCTGGCCGGTGCCGGGGAGGAACCCGGGAACGTCCACGAAGGTCAGCACCGGGATGTTGAACGCATCGCAGGTACGCACGAAGCGGGCCGCCTTTTCGCTCGCGGCGATGTCAAGCGTGCCGGCGAAGTGCATCGGCTGGTTGGCCACCACGCCTACCGGACGCCCCTCGACCCGGCCGAAGCCGATCACCATGTTCTGCGCGTAGAGCGGCTGGACCTCCAGGAACTCCCCGTCGTCAAGCACGTGCTCGATCACCCGGCGCATGTCGTACGGCTGGTTGGCCGAGTCCGGGATCAGCGCGTCCAGTTCCCGGTCGGCGTCGGTGACGGCCAGGTCCGCGTCGACCGGGTAGACCGGCGGCTCGTCCAGGTTGTTCGACGGCAGGTGGGACAGGAGCGCCCTGACGTAGTCGACCGCATCTTCCTCGTCCGTGGCGAGATAGTGCGCGTTGCCGCTGCGGGTGTTGTGGGTATGCGCCCCGCCCAGCTCCTCCATGCCCACGTCCTCGCCGGTCACCGTCTTGATCACGTCTGGGCCGGTGATGAACATGTGCGAGGTCTGGTCGACCATCACGGTGAAGTCGGTGACCGCCGGGGAGTAGACCGCGCCGCCCGCGCACGGGCCCATGATGAGCGAGATCTGCGGGATCACGCCGCTGGCCCGTACGTTGCGGAAGAAGATCTCGCCGTAGAGGCCGAGCGAGACCACGCCCTCCTGGATCCGGGCGCCGCCGGAGTCGTTGATGCCGATGACCGGGCAGCCGATCTTCATGGCCAGTTCCATCACCTTGACGATCTTCTCGCCGAAGACCTCGCCCAGGGAGCCGCCGAAGACGGTGAAGTCCTGGGCGAAGACGCAGACCTGGCGGCCGTCCACCGTGCCGTAACCGGTGATCACGCCGTCGCCGTACGGGCGGGTGCGGTCCAAGCCGAAGTTTGTGGAGCGGTGCCGGGCGAACTCGTCCAGCTCGACGAAGGAGCCCTCGTCGAGGAGCATCGCGATCCGCTCCCGAGCGGTCTTCTTGCCCCTGGCGTGCTGCTTCTCCACGGCGCGGGCCGAGCCGGCGTGGACCGCCTCGTCGACCCGACGTTCCAGGTCCGCCAGCTTGCCGGCGGTGCTGTGGATGTTGGTCCCGGTCTCGGTAGTCACCCAGGGAATATAACGATGGTTCAGGTCACCCACGGTGTGCAGTCCGCCCCCGGACGCGCGGCCGTAGGCTGGCGGGATGCCGGGTTCGCCGTACACCGATCTGGATCGCCCGCCGCTGTCGGCGGCCCGGTTGCGCCGGGCGCTGGTCGCGCCCTACGGCCCGTGGTCGCGGCTGGAACTGCGGACCGAAACCGGTTCCACGAACGCTGACGTCGCCGAGGCGGCGCAGGGTGGCGAGCCGGAGGGCCTGGTCGTGGTCGCCGAGCGGCAGACCGCCGGACGTGGGCGGCGCGGGCGGGTCTGGCAGTCACCGCCCCGGGCCGGCATCGCGACAAGCGTGCTGCTCCGGCCCGGACAGGCCGTGCCGGACCGGGACTGGCTGGCCGCACCACCGTCGGGGTACGGCTGGCTGCCGCTGCTGGCCGGCGTGGCGCTGGTCGAGGCGGTGACCCGGCTGGCCGAGCTGGACGCCACCCTGAAGTGGCCGAACGACCTGCTCATCGACGGGGCCAAGTGCGCCGGGATCCTTGCCGAGGCGGTGCCCGGCCCTGTTTCGGGTGAACCTCCGGCCGTGGTGCTCGGCATCGGGCTGAACGTCACACTCCGCGCCGACGAGCTGCCGGAACATCCGACCGGCCTGCCGGCGACCTCGCTGCAACTGGCCGGCGCGGCGGCCACCGACCGGGATCCCCTGCTGCGTGCCCTGCTCCGGTCACTCGCCGACTGGTACGCCCGCTGGCGGGACGCCGGTGGTGACGCGACGGCCAGCGGCCTGCGGGAGGCGTACCTGAAGGTGTGCGACACCGTGGGCCGTGAGGTCCGCGCCCTGCTTCCCGACGGCACCACCCTCACCGGCACCGCCACCACCGTCGACCAGGACGGCCACCTCCTCCTAACCACCCCCACCCCGCATCCCCTCCCCACCCCGCATCCCCTCCCCACCCCGCATCCCCTCCCCACCACCACCCACTCCTCCCCGCCGCCGACCTCCTCCACCTCCGCTGACCCCTGCCACCCCACCCCACCCCCACCCCCACCCCCGCCCCCGTCCCGCCCCGCGATCTTGCAGTTTTGGTCGGGACAAATGGGTCTTTAAGGTGCACAACGGCGACGGGAAGTGCAAGATCGCGGAGGGGGTGGGTGGGCGTGGCCGGGTGGTGGATGTGGGGGAGTGGGGGCGGGGGGTTAGCGTCTGGGCGTCCGGTTCTGCGAGGAGGTATCCGTGGCGTTCCCCGAAGACGTGCTCACCGAGGACGAGCACGTCGTGCTGCATCTGCATCCGCACTGGAAGGCCCTGGTCCGGCCGGTGGTGGTGCTGGTGCTCGCCATCGCCGCGGTGGCGGCCGGCGTGCTGTTCCTGCCCTCCGGTGGTGGCGGCTCGATGACGCTCGCCGTGATCGGCGGTCTCGGCGTGCTGGCGGTGCTCTGCCTGACCGTCTGGCCCTACATCTCCTGGCGAGCCACGCACTACCTGTTCACGAACGAGCGGGTGGTGCTCCAGCACGGCATCTTCTCCCGGGAGCGGCGGGACATCCCGCTCAGCCGGGTCAACGACCACTCGATGAACCAGCACCTGATGGGGCGTCTGTTCGGCTACGGCACCCTCACCATCGAGTCGGCCGGGGAGCGCGGTCAGTCCGTGCTACCCGACGTGCCGAAGGTCGACCGGGTCCAGACGAAGCTCTACGAACTGGTCGAGGCGTTCCACGACAAGCACTCGCTCGGCGATGGTGAGCTGCGCGAGATTCTCGCCGAGCGGGACAAGAGCGCCGGCACCTGACCGCCCGCCGCAACGTCGTGGGCCCGGAATCACCACTCCCGGCCCACGACGGGGACCGGTCACGATGGTCTCCGGTGGGAGGGTTTCGCGGTCACCTGCGCAACGGGTTCGAGGTCACCGGCGGAACCGGTCGCGAAGGTCAGCGGCGGCGGAAGCGGCGTGGCGCGGGAGCGGCCTGGAGTTCGGCCAGTTCGGCTTCCAGTTCCCGGTCCAGCGCCGCGCTGAGTTCGGCCTCGGCGCTCAGCGCACCGGTTCGTGGCTGGATGGGGCGGTGGCCGTCGCCCGGCTGCCGCGCCGGTGGCTCCTCTTCCTCCAGTTCCGTGATCGACTCGGCGAGTTCGGCCACCGGGTCCATCTCGGCCATCGTGTCCCACTCGTCGCGCGGCAGGCCCTGCCACGTCTGGGGGGCCTCGGCGGGCGCTGCGGGCTGGAAGACGAAGGTGCGGTACGACCAGAAACGGAACAGGGTGGCGAGCACCACGCCGCCGGTCTTGGCGATGTTCAACGCCAGCAGGCCGGTCACGCCGAGCCCGTACTTGGCGGCGGCGAGTACGCCGAGTTCGATGAGTAGGCCCACTCCGTTGAAAAAGAAGAACAGGGCATATTCCCGACGCATCGCCGATTTCGGACGATCCCGGTACGTCCAGTGCCGATTCATCAGATACGACGTGATCGTCGCCACCACTGTGGCGACCACTGCGGCCTTGAGTTGACCGTCTACGAAAACGGTGAGTGCGAGTGCATTGAACACGGCGTAATTAATGACCGTGTTGATGCCACCGACCAAGCCGAATTTGAACGCCTCGTGGAGGAACTTGTGCCAGCGCTCGGGCAGCAGGCGGGCGAGAGGCATGCGAAACACCTTAGGGCAGTGGGCTGGGGTCGGCTGGTTCGTCCGGGTGAGTGGGCGCCGGGTCACGCCCGGAGATCCCGGTTCACTTCCGCGACGTCTGGAGTTCCCGCTTCGACGAAGACGAACCGCCGGTATGACCAGAAGCGGAACAACGTCCCGAGCCCGGTGCCCACGACGTAGCTGGCGATGTTGTCGGCGAGGCGGTTCTGGAAGACCTCCGGCCAGATGCTGCCGAGCCCGTAGCGGCTGATGGCCAGGCAGGCGACCGCGATGCCCAGACCGACCGCGTTGAAGACGAAGAAGAGCGCGTACTCGCGGGCCGGGTTGGAGCGCTTCCGGTGCCGCCAGGTCCAGAAGCGGTTGCCCAGGAAGGCGAAGGTGGCGGCGATCACCGTGGAGATGGTCTTCGCGGTGATCTGCTCGATGCCCTGCGGGCCGATCAGGTAGTTGAAGAGCGCGAAGTCGACGAGGAAGGCGACCCCACCCACGGTCGCGAACTTGCTCAACTCCCGCACCAGGTGACCGAACCGGTCGACCAGGGTATGCACCAGACCCGAGCGGGTCGGCGGGGAGTCGGACTCCCCGGTCATCGTGGCGGCCACCGTGCGAGCGTACCGGTTGACAGCCACCCAGACGGGTAGCAACGACCACCGAGGTCCAGCGGTACGGCGAGACGAACGGGCACGGACGGAGCGTAACCGCCGCCGGTGGAATGTGGCGTTGGGTTGCCCTTCCCGTGATGCCGGTCGCAGCGGGTCGACCCGGCAGCCTCACCGGTACGCCCGCCGAAGGTCCGCCGCAGGATTTGCGTGAAACTGCGCGTAAAAGCGGGTAAAGGCTCGTGAAGCCGCAGCGTGACCGTGCCTTGTGCAGTTCTTCACAACCGGTCCCACTGACTGACGAGGTCCACCGGTTTACGCTGAGCCCAATCCCAGGTTTCCACGAGGCGACGCGATGCGGCGCCAATACTCGTGCACTCCATAGACCGGTCAGCGTCGACCACAAGGAGATGTGTCATGGTTGCTCCGGCCACCGTTCGGGGGATCGATCAGGCCCCGACGTCCCACCCCAAACTGCTCGCCTGGGTCCGTGAGGTCGCTGAACTGACCACCCCTGACCAGGTTGTCTGGGTGGACGGCTCCGACCAGGAATGGCGTCGGCTCACCGACGAACTGGTCGAGTCCGGCACCCTCATCCGGCTGAACCCCGAGAAGAAGCCAAACTCGTTCTACGCGCGGACGGACCCGACGGACGTGGCACGGGTCGAGGAGCGGACGTTCATCTGCTCCGTCGACGAAGCGGACGCCGGACCCACGAATAACTGGATGGCGCCCGCCGAGATGAAGCGGACGATGACGGAGTTGTACCGCGGCTCGATGCGCGGGCGGACGATGTACGTCATCCCGTTCGTGATGGGTCCGGTCGAGGCCGAGAGCCCGATGTTCGGTGTGGAGATCACGGACAGCCCCTACGTGGTGGCGTCGATGCGGATCATGA
This sequence comes from Micromonospora sp. FIMYZ51, assembly GCF_038246755.1. Classification (NCBI taxonomy): domain Bacteria; kingdom Bacillati; phylum Actinomycetota; class Actinomycetes; order Micromonosporales; family Micromonosporaceae; genus Micromonospora; species Micromonospora sp. FIMYZ51. The sequence goes on from NZ_CP134706.1 coordinate 921,711, forward strand.
CCCGGATGGGCGCCAAGATCCTCGAAGCGATGGGCGACGACGCGGACTTCGTGCACGCGCTGCACTCGATCGGTGCGCCGCTGGCCCCGGGTCAGCAGGACGTCGCCTGGCCGTGCAACGAGACCAAGTACATCTCGCACTTCCCGGAGACCCGGGAGATCTGGTCCTTCGGCTCCGGCTACGGCGGCAACTCGCTGCTCGGCAAGAAGTGCTACGCGCTGCGGATCGCCAGCGTGATGGGGCGGGACGAGGGCTGGCTCGCCGAGCACATGCTGATCCTCAAGATCACTTCGCCGGAGGGGCGGGTCTACCACATCGCCGGCGCCTTCCCGTCGGCCTGCGGCAAGACCAACCTGGCCATGCTCGAACCGACAATCCCGGGCTGGAAGGTCGAGACGATCGGTGACGACATCGCCTGGATGCGGTTCGGCCCGGACGGCCGGCTCTACGCGGTCAACCCGGAGTACGGCCTCTTCGGCGTCGCTCCCGGTACCGACTGGAAGACCAACGCCAACGCCATGCGGACGCTGGACCGGGGCAACTCCATCTTCACGAACGTGGCGCTCACCGACGACGGGGACATCTGGTGGGAGGGCATGGGTGAGCCGCCGGCCCACCTGATCGACTGGAAGGGCAACGACTGGACGCCGGAGAGCGAGAACCTCTCCTCGCACGCGAACAGCCGGTTCTGTACCCCGATCACCCAGTGTCCGATCCTCGCCGAGGACTACTACGACCCGAACGGGGTGCCGATCGACGCGATCCTCTTCGGCGGCCGGCGGCGGGACACCGTACCGCTGGTCACCGAGGCCCGGGACTGGGTGCACGGCGTCTACCTGGGTGCCACGCTCTCCTCGGAGACCACCGCCGCCGCCTCCGGCGCGGTCGGCGTGGTCCGCCGCGACCCGATGGCGATGCTGCCGTTCATCGGCTACCACGCCGGTGACTACTTCCGGCACTGGATCGAGATGGGCAAGGGGGCCGACGGCGACGAGGCGAAGCTGCCGAAGGTCTACTACGTCAACTGGTTCCGCAAGGACCCGGAGGGCAACTTCCTCTGGCCGGGCTTCGGCGAGAACTCCCGGGTGCTCAAGTGGATCATCGAGCGGATCGAGGGCCGGGCGGAGGCCGTGGAGACGCCGATCGGGATGGTCCCCACGGTGGACGCCCTCGACGTCGAGGGGCTCGACATGACCACGGAAGACGTGCGGATCGCCCTCAAGGTCGACCCGAACGAGTGGCGGGACGAGCTGCCGCTGGTCACCGAGTGGTTCGAGAAGTTCGGCGACAAGCTGCCCGGCGTCCTCTGGGCCGAGTTGGACGCCCTGCGCGCCCGGCTCGACGCGGAGCAGCCGCAGCGGTAGGTGTGATCCTCGCCCGCTGCGGGCATCATCGGATCCCATGAGGACGGCCGCCGAGACCGAGGTCCGGCGGCCGTCCGCCGTCCGGGCGCTCACCACCCTGCTCGCGGTCACCGCCGCGGCCACCGTCGTGGTCGAGGTACTCAACTGGTGGTACGCGCCGGAACAGGGCTTCGGTCTCGCGGTACGCACCGGCTGGGCGATGCTGCGTTCGTTCGGCTTCCTGCTGTTGATCGGGCATGTCCGCCGGGGGCGTACGGTGGCCCGCCCGCTGGGCCTGATCCTCGCCATCACCACCGTGTTCGCCGTCGGCCGGCTGATCGTGCCCCGGCACGGCGTGCCACCGCTGCCGGGACTGCTGGGCTTCGCCCTGCTCACCGCGCTCTGCGTCGCCGTGGTCTGGCTGCTGTACCGGTCCTCGGCCGTGGCCGGGCACCTGGTGCGGCACCGCGCCCGGCTGGTCATCGACCGGTCCGGCATCTCCTGGCGGGAACTGCCGCCCCGCCGGCCGGAAGCCAGCGCCTGGCTGCTGACCAGTCGGGTGGCGGCGTTCACGTACAGCCCGCTGATGCTGGTACCGGCCCTGGTCGCCGGGGCGGCGATCCTGGACGGCCGACTGTTCGCCGTCCCCGCGGTGCTGTTCTGGCTGGGCGCCGGCATCGCGACCAGCTACCTGGTGCTGTTCTGCACCGCCTTCCTGCTGCGTGGCCGACGCTGGGCCGGCACCCTGCTGGTGGTGATCACCGTCGGCGTGCTCGCCGTCGACCTGCCCCTGTGCTGGTGGCTGCTCGGTGTCGACGGCCTGGTCCGCGACGGCGCACCGCTTGTCGCCGCCGCCGGTCTCGCCGTCTACGGCGTACGCCGGGCCGCCCGCGTGACCGACGAAGCCGCGCCGCGCTGACCACCCCCTCCGGCCGCCACCTGCCACCGCAACACGCTTTGCTCTGCTTCAACCGGCGCGCCAAATTCGCGACCATTGCGGTGCGTGGGTTGACGCAGAGCAAGGGGCCATCGGGGGGTACGGGAGGAGGGGCCGTGCGCGACGAGTTCGACGTGGTGGTGGTCGGGGCGGGGCCGGCCGGAGCGGCTGCCGCGCTGGCCGCCCGTCGGGCGGGAGGTGAGGTGCTGTTGCTGGACCGCGCCGACTTTCCCCGCGACAAGGCGTGCGGTGACGGCATCGCCGCGCACGCGCTGGACGTACTCGCCGAACTGGGGGTGTCCGACGCCGTGGCCGGTTACCCGCCGGTGCCGGCGCTGCGGCTGGTCGCGCCCGGGGGTGCCGCGGTGGCCCGGGCGCTGCCGAGGCCCGCGTACACGGTGCCGCGTCAGGTCTTCGACGCCCGGCTGGTGACGGCGGCGGTGGGTGCCGGTGCGCTGCTGCGTCGCCGGGCGGTACGCCGGGTCGAACTGCGGCCCGAGCGGGTGGTGCTCGACGGCGAGATCTCCGCGCGGGTGCTTGTCGGCGCGGACGGTGCCGGGTCCGTCGTGCGCCGGGCGTTGGGCGAGCGGGCCAATCCCGACCGGCACCTGGCGCTGGCGATCCGGGGCTACGCACCCGCACCCGCCGGTCCGCCGGTACAACTCATCGTCACCTCGGCCGCGCGTTGGCCGGCGTACGCCTGGTCGTTTCCGATCGGCGACGGCCGCGCGAACGTGGGCTACGGGGAGGTGCTGCGGGGCGAGGCGCTGAGCCGGGCGCACCTGCTCGACCGGCTCGCCGCCCTGCTGCCCGACCTCGAACCGGCGGCGGTGACCGGGTTGCGGGCCCATCACCTGCCGCTGTCGACGTTCCGGCCGGTACCCGGCAGCGGTCGGGTACTGCTCGCCGGGGACGCGCTGTCGTTGATCAACCCGTTCACCGGTGAGGGGATCTTCTACGCGCTGCGCTCAGGTGCCCTGGCCGGCGCGGCGGCGACAAGCGCGCCCGAGCAGGCCGCCCGGTGGTACGCGCGGGCGCTGCGGCGCCGGCTCGGCAGCCATCTGCGGCACAGTTCGGTGGCGGCCTGGTTGGCCCGGCACGACCGAATCGTCGATGCGGCGGTGCAGGCGGCCCGCCGGGACGAGCGGGTCTTCGGCACGGTGGTCGAACTGGGCCTGGGCGACGGACTGCTGGACGCTCGTACGCTCGCCCTGATCGCGCTCGGCCTCTCGGCGCGCCGTCGGCCACCGGGGCGCTGATCGGCGCGGGGGCTCGCTACCCTGCAAGTGATGACTCTGCGGAAACTTCTCTACTCCGTCTACGAGCGGCGGCTGACGGCCAAGCTCGCGGGCCGTCCGGTGCCCCGCCACGTGGGCGTGATGTGCGACGGCAACCGCAGGTGGGCCCGGGAGATGGGCTTCGTCGATCCGAACGACGGGCACCGGATGGGTGCCGAGCGGATCAAGGAACTGCTGCGCTGGTGCGATGCCGCCGGCGTGGGCCACGTGACGCTCTGGCTGCTCTCCACGGACAACCTCTCCCGGCCGGCGGCGGAGCTGGATCCGCTACTCAAGATCATTGAGGATCTGACCACCGAGCTGGCCGAGGAGGGCAATCCCTGGCGGCTGCGGATGGTGGGCGCGCTCGACGTCCTGCCCACGGGCCTCGCGACGGCCCTCAAGGCCGCCGAGGAGCGGACCCGGGAACGCTCCGGCAGCGCCCAGGTCAACATCGCGGTCGGGTACGGCGGCCGGCGGGAGATCGCCGACGCGGTGCGCTCGCTACTGCTCGAACACGCCGCGAACGGCGGCACGCTTGAGGAACTGGCCGGGTCGCTCGACGTCGACGACATCTCGGAGCACCTCTACACCCGCGGCCTGCCGGATCCGGATCTGATCATCCGGACCAGCGGGGAGCAGCGCCTGTCCGGCTTCATGCTCTGGCAGTCGGCACACTCGGAGTTCTACTTCTGCGAACTCAACTGGCCGGATTTCCGCCGCGTCGACTTCCTCCGCGCACTGCGCTCGTACGCCACCCGGCAGCGCCGCTACGGTGTCTGAGCCGTCCGGGCAGCGCCGCTCCGGCGTCTGGGCCGTCCCAGCCGCGCCGCTACGGCGTCTGAGCCGTCCGGGCAGCTCTGGGCCGTCCCCAGGCCGCCCGCGCCTCAGCTGAGCTGGTGCGCGGCGGAGGTGAGGAAGTCGCCGAGCGCGGCCGGTGAGTCGATGGTCAGGTCAGCGGCCTCGGCGACCTCGTGCCCGGTCTCCGGGTTGGCGACGGCAACGCAGACGCCCAGGAAGTTCGCATCGGCGGCGGCGCGGGCGCGCAGCGCGGCGAACGCCTTGATGTCGGAGACGTCATCGCCGAAATACCAGGCTCCGCTCGCCCCCTGCACCAGCTCGTCGATCACCATGCCCTTGTCCCGGTCGACCGGCGGCTTGACCTCCAGCACCATCCGCCCGACCTGAACCCGCAGGCCGAGGCGTTCGGCCTGGGCGTTGCCCCACTCCTCGACGGTGGCGGCGAGCTGCGGTGCGGTACGCCAGTGCAGGGCCACGGAGAGTCGCTTGTACTCCACCAGGGCACCGGCTGGCAGTTCGGCGCGGGCCAGTTCGGCGAGTTCGGCCATGGTGGGTACCCACGGCAGGGCAGCCGGCTCGGTGACGGTGGCACCGCCGGAGTGGCTGTGCTCCAGCCCGTAGAGCCCGTAGAGGTCGACGCCGGTCAGCCCGCCGAAGTGTGCCCGGAGGAACTCCACCGGCCGGGCGGAGACGATCGCGATCCGGCGTACCACCGGGGCGAGTGCCTCGATGGCGGCCAGCACCTTCGGCGCGGGCTGTACCTGTGTCGGATCGTCGGCGACCGGCGCGAGTGTGCCGTCGAAGTCGAAGAAGAGAACGGTCTCGGCCGCCCGGTCGGCGGTGGTTCGCCAGGCCAGGTCGGCGTTCAGCGGGATCTTCGGCTGGGGATTGCCCAGATTCAACGGCGGCACGGGCGACAGCGTACCCCGGGTTCCGCCGGTCAATCCCGGCGTGAACCTGCTTGCAAAAGCGGGCGGGATCAGCGTTCGGCGGCTCCGCGTCCCCGTCGTCCGAACGGCACCACGGCCGCCTCCTGACCGTGGTTGAGCAGGTAACCCTCGACGAATCCGGCGTTCCGGTCCCCGGTGTGTGTCTCGATTTCCCGCAGCCGCTCCACCAGGAACTCGGTGAGGGCGGTGAGCCGGTCGTTGAGTCGGTCGTGCAGCTCGGCGACCACGGCCAGGACGATCGAGGTGCCGGCGGTGACCAGCGTGAAGAGGTTGACGAGCAGGGGTAACTGCCCGCCGTTCAGGGCCAGGGTCACCGCGTTTCCGGTGACGCAGAGCGTCAACGAGACCGTCGTGACCACGACTGCCATCCATTTCAGGGTCATGAGAGACCCCCTTCTGTCCCGCAGGGCTGGGTTCGGCCTTGTCCCGTCCCCCCGCCGACGACGAGCCCAAGCAGTACGAATACGGACGCTAGCGCGCCCGTTCCGGCCCCGTAGCGAAACGAATGATCCTGACCTGCCGTTCTTTCGCCATCTGAGGAACTAGCCGGCCGCGTCCCCTCGTTTTCGGACACCAGTCGGGAGAGTCGGGCGATATGCGAGGTAACGAATGGTTTCTCTGATGTGGAACTTCTCCGCATCCGATACGCCGGGATCGACCAGCCGGCGCAGCAGCGCCTCGACGTCGGGGTCCATCGGCGGCGGCGGTGGGGCGTCGCGGCGGGCGGCGTTGCTGTCCCAGCCCAGCGCCGCGAAGGCGGTCGCGGGGTCGAGCCCAAGGCCCTGGCAGAACGCGACCACCCGTTCGGCCGCCGGGTCGCTGGCCCAGTCGCCGCGTACCCAGCGGTTGATCGTCTGGCGTGAGACGCCGGTGCGCCGGGACACCTCGGTGCCGCTCCAGGCCCGGGTCGCGCGGGCCTCGGCGAGGGCCTGTCGGACGAAGGTGGCGAAGGCGATCTTCCGTGCGTTGGCCGTCTCGGTCACCCCGTGACCGTACGGCCGGGCGGCCCAACCGGAGGGGCCCGGCACGCCTCTGTCACGCTTGCGTGACGTCATCGGTGGCTGTCGGGTTACTGATGTAGCACTGTCTTTGAGGGGTCCCACCTGGGCAGAATAGATGTGCGTGGAGGTGGGGGCAAACAGCGAAGAAAGCTGATACTGTCACGTGCATGGGACAACCTACGGTGTGTCACGTGCATGAGACGAGCGCTCGTTGCCAGCGTCACGCGCCCGGTTCGAGGGGGGTGCGGTGACCGAACTCGCCACCCGCGCCCAGGCGTTCAGCCTGGTCGCAGCGGGCGTCGCGGCCGGGTTGAGCGCACCCTGGCGCCTCTACCTCGCTCGGGGCTGTCGCTACCTGTCGCTGTGCGTCGGCGACCGGGCCGAATGGAACGCCTGGCGGACCCACCTCGGCTGCCCGGAACTCAGCGTCCGGGTCTACGACGCCGGTGGGGAGATCCGCCGCTCCTCGGTGGCCGAAGTGGTCCTGGACGGCTGCCGGATCAGCGTCGAGTTGGTGGAGGAGATCGGCACCGACGACCTCGACCGGTTGCTGGTCGCCGACCCCACCACGATCGAGCCGGAGGAACGATGAGCGGGGCGCGGGGGATGGGAGCCGCCGGATGAGTCCCCTCCTCGCGATCTTCCTGGTTCTCGTGCTCGCCGCCACCAGCTACGCCGCCGGGCGGCTGCACGGGCAGCTCAGCTACCGCATCGGTTACCGCTTCGGCTACCGACAGGGCTACTTCGACGGTGACCGTGGGGCGTGGAACCGGCGTCGCCGGGAGGCACAGGCCGCCATCGCGTCCGCGCTCGCGGTAAGCGCGCCTCCCGCCACCCGGGTCTCCGCCACGGTGGTCCGGGCGGGCGCGGGCACCACGTACACCGGATCGTCGTTCGCGGAGCCGGCCGCCTCGGTCACCGGACGGCACCCGACCGGCACCCTCGTTCGACGGACCGGCTGAGACCGGTCGCCGGGCCACGGCCCGGGGCAAGCCGCGGCGCACCGTCCAGGCGGACGGTCGCCGTCGGGGTCACGGTCAGAGCGGTGACAGTGGCCCCACCGGCCGGGATGCGCGCAGGGGGCATGCATCCCGGCCGGTTCACTCGGCCACTAGCCGGACGGGTTGCGGGCAGCTAGCGTCTAGGCATGGCGCGGGATTGTCCCGAGCCAGCCGGCCCGCCCGGCCTGCGACCTCGCGCACGGGGCCCGCATCCGACCCCGTGTCCGTCGGGCACCGGAGGAGGCGGACCGCGGGTGGCCGGGTGCCCATCCGCCGGAGCAGGCCTGTGACGACTCGCCGTACGACCGCCGGTGCCGAACAGGGGCCGGCCGCGACTGCCACGACCCGCCGCACCACCCGGAGCCGCCGCACCGCGGCCACCGGGCCGGCCGACCCCAGGGAGCCCCGACCAGCGGGCCAATCCTTCGTCCTGGACACCTCCGTGCTGCTCAGCGATCCAGCGGCGTTCCACCGCTTCGCCGAGCACGAGGTGGTGCTTCCCCTGGTGGTCATCTCCGAACTGGAGGGCAAACGCCATCACCCCGAGCTGGGCTGGTTCGCCCGGCAGTCCCTGCGCATGTTGGACGAGTTGCGGGTCCGCCACGGCCGGCTGGACCGGCCGGTGCCGGCCAACGACGAGGGCGGCACGCTGCGGGTGGAGCTCAACCACACAGACGACGGCGTGCTGCCGCCGGGGTTCCGCAACGAGTCGAACGACGCCCGGATTCTTTCCGTCGCGCTGAACCTCGCTGCCGAGGGCCGGACGGTGACTCTGGTCAGCAAGGACATGCCGCTGCGGGTCAAGGCCGCCTCGGTCGGGTTGTGCGCGGACGAGTACCGGCACGGTCAGGCCAGCGACCCGACCTGGACCGGCATGGCCGAGTTGGAGTTGAGCGAGGAGGCGATCGCCAAGCTCTACGGCGGCGAGACCATCGACGTGGACGCTGCGGCGGGCCTGCCCTGCCACACCGGCCTGGTGTTGCACTCGTCCCGGGGCTCGGCGCTGGGCCGGGTGCTACCGGACAAGACCGTGCGGCTGGTACGCGGCGACCGTGAGGCGTTCGGCGTGCACGGGCGTTCCGCCGAGCAGCGGATCGCCCTCGACCTGCTGCTCGACGAGTCGATCGGCATCGTCTCGCTCGGCGGCCGGGCCGGCACCGGAAAGTCCGCCCTGGCGCTCTGCGCCGGCCTGGAGGCGGTGATGGAGCGCCGCCGGCACAAGAAGGTGATCGTCTTCCGCCCGCTGTACGCCGTCGGCGGCCAGGAGCTGGGCTACCTGCCCGGCTCGGAGTCGGAGAAGATGTCGCCCTGGGCCCAGGCGGTCTTCGACACCCTCGGTGCCGTGGCGCACGAGAACGTGATCGAGGAGGTCGTGTCGCGAGGGCTGCTCGAGGTGCTGCCGCTGACCCACATCCGTGGGCGGAGCCTGCACGACGCCTTCGTCATCGTCGACGAGGCACAGTCGTTGGAGCGTGGGGTGCTGCTGACCGTGCTCTCCCGGATCGGCCAGGGCTCCCGGGTGGTGCTGACCCACGACGTCGCGCAACGGGACAATCTGCGGGTCGGTCGGCACGACGGCGTGACCGCGGTGATCGAAGCGCTGAAGGGCCATCAGCTCTTCGCGCACGTCACGTTGAGCCGTTCGGAGCGGTCGCCGATCGCCGCGATGGTGACGGATCTACTCGAAGACATCCCATGATGATGCCCGAATTAGGGCCTTTTGTGCCGATTATTTGAGTGACCCACGTCACAATTGATCGTGACCGTTTCCCATCAGCCTCACTGTGCGCGATTGTGTCCCACGGGCGCCCACGCACCATGCGTACCGCTGGTGATCGTCCACCCCACCCGGGGCGGACGGCTCGCCGGTAGGCGGATCGGTGCGTCGACGGTGACCGGCATCGCCGGTCGCGGGCGCTCGTGGCGCGCTTCGGCCCGGTGTGGGCCGTGGTCACGCCGCGTCCCTGACCCCGACGAAGGGATCACTTCGTGAGTCGGCCCTGGAGCCGGTTCGCCGCCCGTGGCGCAGCAGTCGCGCTGCTCTCCGTAGGCGTGGCCGGCGGTTTTTACCTCACCGAGGACCGCCAGTCGCAGCGCCCGGGTCCCGGGGCGCAGGTGGCCGGCACAGTAACCCAGATCGACGTCGATTACCGGCAGGAGCAGCAGGTCTCCCGTCAGGTACGGGCGGTTCGACAGCAGGCGACCGAGGCCCGGCAGCGGGCCCGTGCCGCCGCCGAGAAGGCCCGGAAGGCCGAGGAGGCGGCGCGTAAGAAGGCCGCGGAGGAGAAGGCGGCCAAGGAGGCCGCTGAGGCCGCCGCAAAGGCCCTCAAGCCGTACGACGGCCCGGTGCCGGCCTCCTGCAAGGAGTACAGCGGCCACCGGAAGACCGGCTGCGCCCTGATGATCGACGCAGGCTTCAAGATCGACCAGTTCCCCTGTCTGGACAAGCTCTGGAACAAGGAGAGCGGCTGGAACCCGAAGGCCCACAACCGGTCTTCCGGGGCGTACGGGATTCCGCAGGCGCTACCGGGCAACAAAATGGCCTCGGTCGGCGACGACTGGCAGACCAACCCGGTGACCCAGATCAAGTGGGGTCTCGGCTACATCGAGGGTCGCTACAACACCCCGTGCAGCGCGTGGACGCACTCGCAGAACAAGGGCTGGTACTGACCTGACCGCGACGACGGGCGGGGGCTCCGGGGCGACCCGGTTCCCCGCCCGTCGTTCTGCCTGGCCCCGAGCATGCCCCGGTCGTACCGGCGGATGGCGCAACCGGACGGGGCCGGGCCGGGACGCGACCGGTTAGGAATGCCCCGGACGGGCGGTGGGCCGTCCCGGGCGGGACGAAAAGTGGCGGCTGCCGGCGTTTGCTGATAGCTGTTGTCAGGTGACCCTGCAACCGGGAAATGGCGACCCGCACCAGTTCGGCACCGCGGCCTTCTACGCGTCCATCGGCCGGGCCTTCGTCGCCATGTGCGCGGTGGTGCCGGTGCTGTTCCTGATCGAGGGCCTCGACCAGTGGCTCGGTGCCGGGTTCGACGCCGCCGCCGGCATCATCCCGCAGCGCATCGACGGCCTGGACGGCGTCTTCTTCTCGCCGTTCCTGCACCACGGCTTCGACCACCTCTACAGCAACAGCATTCCGCTGATCCTGCTCGGCACCTTCGTGCTGGCCGCGGGCGCCCGCCGGTTCCTCTGGTCCACCCTGGTGATCGTGCTGGTGAGCGGGCTGGGCGTGTGGTTCACCGGGTCACCCAGCACGATCGTGGTGGGGGCCAGCGGGGTGATCTTCGGCTACCTCGGCATCCTGCTGACCCGGGGCATCTTCGAGCGGAGCTGGTGGAACTTCGCCGTCTTCCTGCTGGTCGGGCTCCTCTACGGCGGCCAGCTGGTCGGCGTCCTGCCGACCGACGAGCGGATCTCCTGGCAGGGGCACCTGTTCGGGCTGCTGGGCGGCATCGTGGCGGCGATCATCTTCCGCCGTCGTCGGCCCGATCTCGACGGGCCCTACCGGTCCGAGTCGCCGATGACCATGCCCTGAGCGCAGCTCGCCCGCCGGCCGACGCCGCGCCCATCGCCGGGTCGCCGCCACCGCCGGCCGGGCCGACGTGATCCGGTCAGGTCCGTCCCGCGCGCCGGCGGTCGCCCGGTCCCGCGCGCCGGCCGCCGCCAGCGGCGAGCGCGACGGCGACAAGGGTGAGCAGGGCCCCGAGTAGGGTGGTCGGATCCGGGCGCGAGGCCGCCGTGGGCAGCAGCACATCCAGCAGTACGGCGCCGATCACCTGGCCGGCGATGGTGGCCAGGCCGAGCAGGAGTACGCCGGTGAGCTGGACCACCGCCGCGGCGACCACGATGAACGCGATACCGATCGGTCCGCCCAGGTAGAGCCAGGGTTCGCTGGGCAGGCTCCCGGGCGGCCGACCGCGTACGGCGAGGCTGACAACGAACGCGAGCAGCAGCACGGTCGTGCCGACTGCGAAATTGACGAACGCGGCGGTCAGGCTGCTGCCGCTGACCACCCGGACCCAGCCGTTCACCGCCTGTTGCCAGGCCACCCCGACGCCGGCCAACAGGGGGAGCACGGCCAGCCCGAGAATCGCCGGATCGCCGAGCCGGTCGCCCACCGCCAGCAGTACCGCGGCCACGGTCAGGACCGCTCCGCCCAGGCGGGCGGCGGTCACCGGTTGCCGGCCGGCCGGACCGATGCCGGCCCGGTCGACGGCCAGACTGCTGCCCGACTGGCCGGCGACCACCGCCACGGTGAACACGGCCACACCGAGGCTGCCGACCGTGGCCCCCTGGGTGGCCACCAGGAATGCTCCGCACGCGCCACCGAGACACTGCCAGGGACGTAGCGTGCCGTTGGTGAGCGCGTCGCGCAGGGCGCGCAGCCCGCGTCGCCCGTGCCGGCTGGCGGGTGCCAGCACCGCCAGGAGCAGCAGGCCCAACCCGAACGAGACGACCGCTGCGGCTATGCCGTCGCCCAGGTGGGCGCCCAGTTCGCCGTTGATCCGTGACTGGCTGGCGACGGCGACCCCGCCGACCATCGCCAACCCCACCGCGCCGGCCCGGCGACGCGCCGACACCGTCGGCGCGGTCACCGTTCCAGCCGTACTCACACCATCACGACTGCTCGGCCAGGGGTCGGCCGTCAAAGTCCACGGCGGAGTAGAGCGCCAGCTTCTCCAACCGGTGGTACGAGTCGATCACGCGGATGGTGCCGCTCTTGGAGCGCATCACGATCGACTGGGTGTACGCGCCACCGGAGCGGTACCGCACGCCGCGCAGCAGGTCGCCGGAGGTGACGCCGGTGGCCACGAAGAAGCAGTTGTCGCCGGTGACCAGGTCGTCGGTGGTGAGCACCCGGTCCAGGTCGTGCCCGGCGGCCAGGGCCTTCTCCCGTTCCGCGTCGTCGCGCGGCCAGAGCTTGGCCTGCATCATCCCGCCCATGCACTTGAGGGCGCAGGCGGCGGTGATGCCCTCCGGCGTACCGCCGATGCCCATCAGCACGTCGACGTCGGACTCGCCGCGGGCGGCGGCGATGGCACCGGCGATGTCCCCGTCGGAGATGAACCGGATTCCCGCGCCGGCCCGGCGGATCTGGTCGATCAGCTCGTCGTGCCGGCTCCGGTCAAGTACGCAGACGGTCACCTCGGACACGTCGGTGCCCTTGACCTTGGCGATCCGGCGCAGGTTCTCGGCGACCCCGGCGTTGATGTCCACGACGTCGGCGTAGATCGGCCCGACGGCGAGCTTCTCCATGTAGAAGACGGCGCTCGGGTCGAACATCGCGCCCCGCTCGGCGACCGCCAGCACCGCCAGGGCGTTCGGCATCCCCTTGCTCATCAGGGTGGTGCCGTCGATCGGGTCGACCGCGACGTCCACCTCCGGGCCGGTGCCGTCGCCGACCTCCTCGCCGTTGAAGAGCATCGGGGCGTTGTCCTTCTCGCCCTCGCCGATCACCACCACACCCCGCATGGGGATCGAGTTGATCAGCTTGCGCATCGCGTCGACGGCGGCGCCGTCGCCGCCCTCCTTGTCGCCTCGGCCGACCCACCGGCCGGCGGCCATCGCCGCCGCCTCGGTGACCCGAACCAGGTCGAGGGCGAGGTTGCGGTCGAGATCCTGTGGGGTACGCGTCCTGGTGGTCGTCATTGAACGGCTCCTCCTCGCGACGGTGCGGGGTTGACCGGGCCGGCTGATCTGGGCATGGGTCGTTCGCCGGCGGTGTTCCTGATCCTCACACGATGGCGGATCCGGGAGCAGGGCGGGGCGGTGATGGGCCGGATACCGCCGGTCGGGCCAGCTGCGAGAATGGCGGGGTGGAACCCGCGCAGCCCGCTGACCGAGCACCCGTGGACCGGCCGACAAGCGACCAGCCGACCGTCGACCGGACGGACGTACCCGAGGAACGACCGCACCCGGCGGCGAGCGCCGTGCCGGCACCGGCCGAGCCCGCCGCGAAGTCCGAGCGATCGCCCCGGGACATGGCCATCTCCCTGCTGGTGCTGCTGGTTCCGATCGTTCTGCTGCTCGCCTTCTACCGGGGATTCCTCGGTGGGGACGAGCCGACCACCGTCGATCCGACGCCGGCCTTCGAGCAGGCGCGGTCGGCCGGGGCGTTCCCGGTGAGCGAACCGACCGGGCTGGGCGAGGGGTGGCGGACCGTAAGGGCCACCTACCGCATGGCGGAGGGCGGCGCGATCCTGCGCGTGGGGTACGTCACACCGGAGGGGCGGGGCCTTCAGGTGGTGCAGAGTGACGTGCCGGCGGAGCAGCTGCTGCCCACCGAGTTGACCAACGAGGGGCAGCCGCAGGGGCAGACCGACCTCGGGACGAGCACCTGGCAGCGGTACACCGCCCGTGGCAACGAGCAGGCGCTGGTTCTGCTTCAGCCGGATCGCACCGTGATCGTGGTCGGGGATGCCCGGGACAACGAGCTTCGGGAGATGGCCACGGCCGTCGACTGAGTGCCCCCCGGATGTCCGGCCGATCCGTTACGCTCCCCGGGTTCGATGCCCGGCCGGCGTTGGCCGGGCCGTTTTTTCCGGTTGAAGAGAGACAATCTGTGAACATTCGACGCTGGAGCGTGGGCGTCATCGCCGCCACGCTGCTCGTTCCCGGCGTAGCCGCCTGCAACTCCGGCACCACCGAGACGCCGGCTGCCGGCTCGTCCGCGCCGGCCGTCCCAGCCGACCCGAAGGAGGCGCTTGTCGCCTCCACCAAGGGCCTGGCGGAGGGCAACTACACCTTCAACATCACCGCCGACTCGATGAGCGGCAAGGGTGTCTTCCACAAGCCAAGCAACAGCGCCCAGATGGCGATGAACATGGACGTCGAGGGCATCAGCTTCGACTTCGAGCTCATCCAGATCCAGCCGGACACCTGGCTCAAGGTCGACCTGGGCGAGCTGTTCGCCGGGGTGCCCGGCATGGAGGCGATGAAGGACAAGTACCAGCACCTCGACGCCGCCAAGGCCGGCCAGAACAAGAACCTCGACCTGCTGAGCGACGGCACCGACCCGGCCGACGCGGCGGCGATGTTCCAGGGTGTCACCGAGGTGCAGAAGACCGGCGAGGGCGCGTACAGCGGCAAGGTCGACCTCACTGCGGTGAAGGACTCGGTCGCCGCCGACGAGGACATGCTCAAGGCGCTGGGTGACCAGGCCAAGGCGATCCCCTTCACCGCGAAGCTGGACTCCGAGGGTCGGCTGACCGAGCTGGTCATCTCCGTGCCTGCGGCCGGCGAGATCAAGGCGCAGGACATCAAGATCAACTACGCCGACTACGGTGCCGCACCCACCGTGCAGAAGCCGTCGGCGGACCAGGTCATCGAGGCCAACGAGCAGATCTACGACATGTTCAAGTAGGCCGTACGGCAGTACCGGACGGGGGCGGGCTCGGCTCGCCCCCGTTTCGCGTCCGTGGTGCCGTGGCATGCCGGCGGCCCGACCGGGCTTGGCGTGGCGTCGATGTGCCGTCGGGGCTCCGGGTGATTGCGCGAGCCGCCAGCAGGGAACAAGGCAGGTGAGCCTCCGGCGCGTGCCGCGTCGGCCAACCCTGCTGGGAGACATCGATGAGCGTACGACGACTGAGCGCCGGTCTCATGGCCGCCGCGCTGCTCACGCCCGGAGTTGCCGCCTGTGCCACCACCGGCGACGGTACGGCCGGGCCCACTGCCACACCCTCCGCCACGGTCACCGGCACCGCCGCCGCGCCGGAGGGGGACGCGGCGGCCAAGCAGGCGTTGCTGGACTCGACGCGGGAGATCGGCAACGGCAACTTCCGGTTCCGGATGTCCGGTGCCGGATCGACCGCCGAGGGGCAGGTGCACCAGCCGAGCCAGAGCGCGGAGCTGCGGATGAGCATCGGCGAGGCGGGCGACGACCTGGCGATGACCCTCGACCTCATCCACGCCACGCCGGACAGCTGGGTCAAGCTGGACCTCAGCGGTGCCGCAGCGGCCAGCGTGCCCGGGCGCGACCGGCTCAGCCTCGGCAAGTACCAGCACCTCGACCAGAGCCGGATCAAGGGCAACCGTAATCTCGGCTTCGACTTCGACCAGGTCGACCCGGCCGGCAGCGAGGTGCTCACCCAGGCCGTCACCGAGGTACGCCGTACCGGCGAGGGCGCGTACGCCGGCACCATCGACGTCTCGAAGGCCACCGAGGCCGGATCGCTCGACCAGGGTCTGATCACCGCGCTCGGCGCGCAGGCGAACTCGGTGCCGTTCACCGCGACGACCGATGCGCAGGGGCGGCTCACCGAGCTGGTCCTCCAGATCCCCGCCGCCGGCCAGGTGCAGGCTCAGGAGATCCGGGTCACGTACAGCGACTACGGCAACGCGACCGCCGCGCAGAAGCCCCCGGCCGACCAGGTCGTCGAGGCGCCGCCGGAGCTGTACAACCTCTTCGACTGAGACTCGACCGAGATCGCAGGCACGCGACGAGGTTGGCGAAGTGCGGCGGGGGCGCATCGTCCCCGCCGCTTCGTCGTACCGATCGCTGGATCGCGCCCGATTCCGGTCAGCTGCTCGGGGTGGACCGGGCTGCATCGATGCGGGCGCGGGCGCCGTCGAGCCAGCGCTGGCAGATCACGGCCAGTGCTTCGCCGCGCTCCCAGAGCGCCAGCGACTCTTCCAGCGACGTGCCGCCGGCCTCCAGCCGTTCGACCACCGACGCGAGCTCGGCCCGCGCCTGTTCATAGCTGAGCTGTCCGTCGGCGCCACTGGTCTGCTCATCACTCATCCCACCCATCCCACCCATCCCACCACAACCACCCCCGCACCCACCCCACCCACCCCACCCCCACCCCCACCCCGCACCGCCGATCTTGCACTTTCGGTCGGCGATAGGCGGCTTTTGCCCTTTTTGCGGGGACAGAAACTGCAAGATCGCGTGGGCGTGGGCGTGGGCGTGGGCGTGGGCGTGGGCGTGGGGTGTTAGGGGGTGACGGTGGCGGAGAGGTCGCCCTTGGCCAGGCGTAGGCGCAACGGGGTGCCGGGGGTGGCGTCGGTGGGAGTGCGGACGACGTGGCCGTCGGTGCGCTGCACGATGGCGTACCCCCGGTCGAGGGTGGCGGCGGGGGAGAGCGCGCGGAGCCGGGCCAGCGTGTGCCGTAGGTCGTCATCGGCGGCGGTGAGGCGGTGGGCCAGGCAGCGTTCGGCACGCTGGCGCAAAGCGGCCAGCTCGGTGGCCCGTTGCTCGATCATCACCGCCGGGCGGGCCAGCACCGGCCGCGAGCGCAGCGCGTCGATCCGGTGCGTCTCGCGGTCGACCAGGTTCTGCACCGCCCGGTGCAGCCGGTGTCGGGCCTGGTTGATCAGGCGCAGCTCCTCGGCCAGGTCCGGCACCACCCGCTTGGCGGCGTCGGTGGGCGTCGACGCCCGGACGTCGGCCACGTAGTCGACAAGCGGCGCGTCGGTCTCGTGGCCGATCGCGCTGATCACCGGCGTACGGCAGGCGTACACGGCCCGGCACAGCGCCTCGTCGGAGAAGGGCAGCAGGTCCTCGATGCCGCCCCCGCCCCGGGCCAGGATGATCACGTCGATGCTCGGGTCGGCATCGAGGACCCGGAGTGCGTCCACGATCTGCGGTACGGCGGCAGGCCCCTGGACGGCCACGTTCACGGTCCGGAAGTCCACGGCCGGCCAGCGGCGGCGGGCGTTTGTCAACACGTCGCGTTCGGCGGCGCTGGCCCGGCCGGTGATCAACCCGATCCGCCCCGGCAGGAACGGTGGCCGACGCTTGCGCGCCCGGTCGAACAGCCCTTCGGCGGCGAGCAGCTTCTTCAGCTTCTCCAACCGGGCCAGCAGCTCGCCGAGTCCGACCTGGCGGATCTCGTCGGCGCGGAGGCTGAGCGTGCCCCGAGCGGCGTAGAACTCGGGCTTGGCGTGCAGCACGACGCGGGCACCCTCGCGCAGCTCGGGGGCACCTGAATCGAGTACGTCCCGGTTGGTGGTGACAGTGAGGCTGAGATCGGCCGACGGATCACGCAGGGTGAGGAAGACCGTGTTCGCGCCGGGTCGGCGGCTGATCTGCGCCACCTGTCCGTCGACCCAGACCCAGCCCAGCCGCGCCACCCAGGCGCCGATCTTCTGGCTGACCACCCGCACCGGCCAGGGCTCCTCCGAGCTGCTCGGCGCCGTACCCGTGCCTGGTGCTGACCCGTCCGCGCTCATCCGCTAACCCTAAGGCCGCCCGGCACGCATGGGCGGTGGGCCTGCGCCGGTCGCTCGGCAGGCGCGGGCGGTGGGCCTGCGCCGGTCGCTCGGGAGGCGCGGGCGGTGGGTCCGCGTACGATGAGGGGGTGACTGAGGCTGAGACGACTTCCCGGACCGGCAAGCGCGTGCTCCTGGCCAAGCCCCGCGGCTACTGCGCGGGCGTCGACCGAGCGGTGCAAACCGTCGAGGAGGCGCTCAGGCTCTATGGCGCGCCCATCTACGTACGCAAGCAGATCGTGCACAACAAGCACGTGGTGCGGACGCTGGAGGCCAAGGGTGCGATCTTCGTGGAGGAGAACGAGGAGGTGCCCGAGGGCGCCACGGTGATCTTCTCCGCGCACGGCGTGGCGCCCGAGGTCTACGAGCAGGCGAAGCAGCGGTCGCTGAAGGCGATCGACGCGACCTGCCCGCTGGTGACGAAGGTGCATCACGAGGCGAAGCGGTTCGCCGCCGAGGACTACGACATCCTGCTCATCGGTCATGAGGGCCACGAGGAGGTCATCGGCACCTCGGGCGAGGCGCCGGAGCACATCCAGCTGGTGGATGGCCCGGAGGACGCCGACCGGATCACCGTGCGGGACCCGAACAAGGTCGTCTGGCTGTCGCAGACGACGCTCTCGGTGGACGAGACGATGGAGACGGTGGCCCGGCTGAAGAAGCGGCTGCCGATGCTCCAGTCGCCGCCCAGCGACGACATCTGTTACGCCACCAGCAACCGGCAGCACGTGGTCAAGGAGATCGCGGCGGAGTGTGACGTGGTGATCGTCGTCGGCTCGCGCAACTCCTCCAACTCGGTACGGCTGGTCGAGGTGGCGCTGGACGCCGGGGCCCGCGCCGGGCACCTGGTCGACTTCGCCCACGAGATCGACGACGCCTGGCTGACCGACGCGCAGACGGTGGGTCTGACCTCGGGTGCGAGTGTGCCCGAGGAACTGGTCCAGGAGGTGCTGACGCACCTCGCCGAGCGTGGCTTCACCGACGTGGAGGAGGTGGTGACCGCCAACGAGCGGCTCACCTTCTCGCTGCCGCAGGAACTCAAGCGCGACATGAAGGCCGCTGCGGCGGGCCGCGCCTGATCCGTACCGCCCGCTGGGAACGATCGGCCCGCCCACCACGTCAGAGCAGGCATGAGGACCATTCGGATCGCCGCCGCCGCGCTGATCGTCTGCACGGCGCTCACCGCCTGCGCCGGTCAGGACGCCGGAGGCGGCTCCGCCGCCCCGACCCCGACGGAGGCATCACCCGTGACCGAGCTGCCCACCCCGGATCCGACCGGCCCCCTCCCGCAGCCCACCGACCCGGTGAACCCTCCCGCGCAGCCCGGCCACCCCGGCAAGGGCGCGGTCACTCCGCCCCGGCCGACCGCGACAACTGAGCTGACCCTGACCGGCCGGATCGAGGCCGGTGTCGAGCCCGGTTGCCTCCTGCTCGACGGGTACCTGCTGCTCGGCGGCCCTCGCGAGGTGCTGACCGCCGGTGCCACCGTGACGGTGACCGGTAAACCCGCGCCGGGCCTGATGACCACCTGCCAACAGGGCACCCCCTTCCAGGTGGCATCCGCCAAACGCGCCTGACCGCACCCCCACCCGGTTTGATCATGAGGTTAGCGGCACTTGTCGATATTCAAAGTGCCGCTAACCTCATGGTCGACTGAGGAGGTGTCGGGGCCGGCTGGCAGGATGCGTCGATGCGTTCCCGATCGTTGCTCCTCTGTGCAGCGGGCGTCCTGTCCGTGGTCCATGTGGTGGGCGTACTCACCAACGAGCCGATTCTGCGCCAGGCCGAGGTGGCGGCGTTGTTGCTGCTCCTGGCGTACGCGCTGCTCGCCGGGCGACTGTCGCCACGCTGGGCGCTGCCGGCGGCGCTCGCCGTGCTGGTTGTCGACGCGTCCCGGACGATGCCCGCCGATCCCGCCGACGGCCGTCGCTGGCAGATGTTCTGGTCCACGGCACCGCCCGACGTGACCGTGGGGCTACGCACGGGACTTCAACCGACCTGGGCAGCCCTGGTCGCCGTGTTGCTGTTGCTGCTGATGGTGGCGCGGTGGCCTGGTCGGCGGCCGAGCCGGCCGATCCTGGTCGGTCTGGCGCTGGTCGCCGTGACGGTGACCGGGTACGCGGTACTCGGGCTGGTCGAGGTGCGCCGCGCCGCGTCGGACGTGGCTGCCTGGCGACCCGACGACCACGGCTGGCAGTCCGACAGCACCCTGGTGGCTGCCGTGGCCATCCTGCCGCCGCTGGCGCTCGTGCTCGGCGTACTCGTGCTGGCCGCGATGCTGATCGCGCGAGGACGTCGACTGGCCGCCGGTGGCGCCGGACTGCTGGCCGTGGCCGCCCTGCTCCACCTCGACGTGGCCCTCGCCGCACACACCTCGCTGCCGTATTCGGCGAGCCGGGGTGTGCTGTTCACCGACGCGTTCGTCGTCACCGGCTCCACCGACGCCTTCACCCTGGCCACAGTGCCGGCCCTGACCATCGTCGCCGAACTGGCCGGTTACCTGCTGCTCGTGGTCGGCCTCAGCGGTGGCGGCCCGGCACGGACCCGGCCGGCGGGCGAAGCAGCAGCGCCGGCCGGTGGCTGAGCGAGCGGCTCATCCGGCGGGTGGGGCAGGGCGTCGGGTAGCGGCAGCGGATTGCGCCGCCGGGTGACAGACGGGAGCCCGCCCCCGGAGATCCGGGGACGGGCTCCCTGTGCTGCGGGTGGTGGTCAGTTCACCGCGCCGATGGAGACGGTGCCGCGACCGACGACCGCGCCCTCGCTGGTCACCACGGCCAGCTCACCGGAGAGCTTCCGGCCCGCGGCCGGGGCGGACTGGGCGGTCACCGTACCCGAGAGGGTGCCGGTGGCCCCGTGCGCCAGGGTGAGCGTGCCGCTCGACGCCGCCAGGGTGCCGAGCGCCGGAGACGAGTACGAGTCCTGGTAGTCGTACTCGGTGCTGCCACCGGCACCGTCCACCGCGTACGCGTCCACGACGACCCGGTAGGTGCCCGCGACCGGGTTGGTCAGGGTCACCGCCTCCTCCGAGTCACCGTCGGCCTGCTGCCCGACCAGGGTGGTGCCCCGGTAGATGAACAGGTCGAGGTCGGCACCGGCGTTCGACGGGTTACCGATGCGGGCGGTGAAGGTGGTCGCCCCCGCCGGCACCTCGACGATGAACTCCTGCTGAGCCAGCTCCACGATGGTCGGCCGCTCGGCGTGCGCGCTGGAGAGCGGGCCGCCGCGCCCGGTCACCGAGACCGGGCCGAAGGTGTTCTTCAGCGACCAGCTCACCGAGGTCGGGGCACCGGCGGTGACCGCCGGCAGCTCGACCACGGCCGGGTCGACCGCGACGCCCTGAACCCGAGCCTGGAGCTGGTACGGGTTGTTCAGCGCCGGCGAGGTCCGCCGGGACTCCACCTCGATCTCCCAGACCCCGGGCATCGGGTTGGCGTAGTCCCGCTCGAACGAGTCACAGACGACCGTGCTGATGAAGTTCGTGAAGCAGGCCAGGCTGGAGGTGCTCTCCACCGGGACGCCCCACGGGTTGATGGCGATGAAGCGGGTCTGCGACCCGGTGGCGATGCCGGCGAGGTTCACCTGGAGGGCACCGGCACCCGGCGGGACCGTCACGAAGTACGACGTGGTGCTGTTCCGGTCCACCGAATCGCGCGCCGAGTACGCGAAGTTGGGCTTGCTGACGTCGTTCGAGGCCACCACCACTGCGGAGAACTCGAAGTCGATCGTGTTGGTGGCCGGGTCGTCGATGGTCACGAGCGTGCTGTGCGCTCCCGCCGTCTTGGGCTTGGCGGTGACCGTGATGGTGACGGCCTTGTTCAGCGGCAGCGTGACGTTCTTCGGCGCCGAGAACGTGCCGTTGTTGCCGCGCAGACCAACCTTGTGCTTGATGTTGCCGGTCGGGCCGGTGGTCCGGGTCAGCGTGACCTGGTACGACTTCGACTGGTTCACCTTGTGACCGCCCTCGGCGGAGCCGCAGCGGTTGTAGACGCCGCTGCCCCGGTTCGGGGTGGCCAGCTGACCGGAGAGCGCCGTGCAGACCGGGGCGTCGGCCACGTACTCGTTCGGCTCCACGCTCTTGCGCAGCAGCTTCCAGGCGCCCGGCACGTCGAGCATGCCGTAGCCCTGGGCGTACGTCGGGGTGTCGGCGATCGGCTTGGCCGAGCTGAAGATGGCCCGGCGCAGCGCGGCCGGCGTGACCCCCTGGTCGGTCGCCTTGGCGGCGGACAGCAGCAGCGCGGCGCCACCGGCGGCCTGCGGAGAGGCCATCGAGGTGCCGTTGAACATGCCGTAGCCCGGCGGGAGGGCGTAGCCGGCCTCGGCGACCGGGCTGCCGGCCTGCCAGACCGGGGTGGTGGAGATGGCCGAGCCCGGTGCGGCGATGTTCGGCTTGGCGCCGCCGTCCTCACGCGGGCCGCGCGAGGAGAAGTTGAACAGGGCGTTCTTCTTCTTGACCACCGAGCCGTAGTTGGCCAGCCAGGTGTCCTTGCTGACGCTCGCCGCCACGCTCACCACGTTGCTGGAGGCGGACGGGTCGCCGATGGTGTTCACGCCCGGACCGGAGTTGCCGGCCGAGATGAACATCTGCACCCCGTAGGTGGTGATCAGGTTGTTGTAGAGGGTGGCGCGGGCGTTGTTGCCGTCGTTGAGCGCCGGCAGGCCACCGATCGACATGTTGATGACGTCGACCCCACGGTTGATCACCAGGTCGGCCATGCCGGTGGTGAGCGCGGCGTACGTGCAGCCGCCGCCCCACGAGCAGGCACGGGAGGAAACCAGCTTGGCGCCGGGGGCGGCACCGTTGAACGCCTTGTTGCCCAGCATGCTGTTGGCGGCGGTGATGCCGGCGACGTGCGTGCCGTGCGCGCTCTCGATGATGCCGATGTTTACGTAGTCGACCAGGCCCGGGCCGCCCAGCGGGGTGGTGTCGACGTTCTTGCGGTACTCGACCACGAACGACATCCGCTCCGCTGCGGGCGTCGCCGGGTTGTCGGTGCCGAAGTAGCCGACGTCGAACTTCTCCTTGTAGGGCCGCATCACGGCCTCGTCGGTGAAGTCGCCGTCCTGGTCGGTGTCGACCCAGACGTTGTTTGTCGTCGGGTCGAAGAGGATGCCCCACTGGTCGGTCTTGTCGCCGTCGCGGTTGACGTCACCGGCGGGGTCGCTCCGCTCGGTGATCGACTCGCTGAACAGGTTGAACCGGTAGGTGCCCGCCGGTGCCGTCCAGGTGCGTCCCGCCACGGTGAAGGACGGACCGGTCACCTGGGTGATCATCGGTCGCCAGGTGGAGTCCTCGAACGGATCCGTGGCGGTGACCCAGTCGACGATCTTCCGCTCGCCGGTGGTGGTCTTCTGCAACGCCGGGTGCTCCAGGTCCACACCGGAGTCCATGATGCCGATGGTGACGCCGCGCCCGTCCCACTTCGGGTTCTGCTTGACGAACTTGACCGCACCGATCTCGCCCGTCGGCATGTAGGCGTTGTCGGCGGGCGTGTTGGCGCCCGGGCCGCTGAGCGTGCTGCCCTGCTTCTCGGCCTTCTTGCCGCCCTGGACGGCCTCCGGCTTCGGGTCGGGCAGCTGGATTTCCTGGTCCAGGTCGACGGCGGCGACGCCAGGCAGGGTGGCGGCCTTCAACGCCTTGCTGGTCGGCACCTTGGCCAGCACGTAGCCGATGGTGTCGTAGCGTTCGTTGACCGCGGCACCGAGCTCCTTGAGGTCGCCTTCGACCTCCTTCGCCTTGCCCTTCTCGGTGGCGACGATCATCGTGACCGTGGGTGCCTTCTTCGCCTCCGCCTCGGCGAGCAGCTTGGCGTCGTGCTGGCCCAGCGCCTCGGCGGGGGTGACCTGCGCGGGGTCGAGGCCGGCGGGAGCGGCGCTTGCGGTGGCGGCACCGCCCGCCACGGTCACGGCGCCGGCCGCCATGACCGAGGCGAAGAGCGCGGCGGAGGTACGCCGGCTCAGGTTTCGGGGTTTACTCACGTTCTCTTTCCTCCAGAGAACTCAGGCGCCCTCAGATGCAGGGCACGCGTGAGCGAATCCTTCGCGGTGCCGACCGTCGATGTCACTACCGCCCGGTACGTTGTGACCATCTCGTGATATGAGTATTTCCCGCTGTCACAAAGTTGCCAGTCAGGGCACCGATTTGGTTGACCGGATTCGATCATCCGGTGTGGAATCATCGACAAGTTCGGGTGCCTGCGGTTGCCGGGGAGCCAGCTCCACCTGGCCCGGCGTGGGTATTTCCTGGTCGGACACTCCCAGCTCGGCCAGCTTGCGTGCGCTGACCAACACCCGCGCCTCCAGCGATCCCACCGCCCGGTTGTACGCGGTCACCGCGGCACCGAGCGAGGAGCCGAGCTTGCCCACGTGGTCACCGAGCGTGGAGAGCCGTCCATACAGTTCCCGGGCCAGCGAATGCACCGCGACCGCGTTGCGGGCCAGCTGTTCCTGCCGCCAGGACCAGGCCACCGTACGCAACATCGCGACCAGGGTGGCCGGAGTGGCCAGCACGACGTTGCGGGCGAAGGCGTGTTCCAACAGCGTCGGGTCGCGCTGCAACGCCACGTCCAGGAACGGATCGGCCGGTACGAAGAGCACCACGAACTCGGGAGTGGACGGGAACGCCGCCCAGTACGACTTGGCGGCCAGCGCGTCCACGTGGGCCCGCAGGTGCTTCGCGTGTGCGTCGAGATGCGCGTCCCGGCCGCGTTCGTCGCGCGCCTCCATCGCGGTGAGGTACGCGTCGAACGGTGCCTTGGCGTCCACCACCACGGTCCGCCCGCCGTGCAGTCGAACCACCAGGTCGGGGCGTACCGTCTGGTGGTCGGTGGCGGCGGTGACCTGCTCGGAGAAGTCGCAGTGCTCCAGCATGCCGGCGGCCTCGACGATCCGGCGCAGCTGATGCTCGCCCCACCGGCCGCGTACCTGCGGGGCGCGCAGCGCCGCGACCAGCTGTTTCGTCTCGGTACGCAGCTCGCCGGAGACGGCGCTCATCGAGCGCACCTGCTCGCGCAGCTCGGCGTACGCGTCGACCCGGTCCCGCTCCAGTTCGGCCACTCGCTGCTCGTAGCGGCGCAGGGTGTCGTGCAGCGGCGCCACCGCCCGGGCGACCGCCTCCTGCGACTGGGCCGTCGCCTCGTAGCTCAACGCCCGCATCGACTGCTCCAGCCGTCCCTCGCCGTCTCGGGTGGCGCGCAGGGTGGCGTCCAACCGGGCGATCTCGGTCGCCGCCCGGGCCCGGCCGGCGAACCAGCCCACCGCGCCACCGGCACCGAGACAGACGACGACAACCACCAAGGTCGTGAACTCCACGCCACGAGCTTGCCAAACAACGCCTACCGGCGCCGCTCACGCGTGCGGCCTTTCGGCCGGAGCATCATCCGTGCCGCTCATGCGTGCGGCCTTTCGGCCGGAGCGTCAGCGGTGCCGCTCCCGCTTGCGGCCTTTCGGCCGGAGCGTCTGAGGTTCCCCCGGTAGCTCGGAGGCTTTCGATCATGCGTGCAGGCTTTCGGCCGCTAGGGCCTGTGTCGAAGTCGGTCACAGCCACTCGTTGATCGCGGCGATGTGAACGGTAGCTTCGTAGCGGACGGCGAGTTTGTCGAAACGAGTCGCTACGGCTCGATAGCGTTTGAGCTGGTTGATGCCGCATTCCACGGCGTGACGCTGCTTGTACCGCTCGGGATCGAAGGCCGGTGGCCGGCCGCCCTTGGACCCCTTCTTGCGCCGGTTGGCGTCTTGGTCGGCCTTTGACGGGATCGTCGCGGCGATGCCGCGTCGGCGCAGGTAGCGGCGGTTAGCTCGGGACGTGTACGCCTTGTCGGCCAAGACTCGGTCCGGGCGGGTTCGGGGCCGGCCGCCGCCGAGGCGGGGCACCCTGATCCCGTCGAGCACCGCCACAAACTGCGGGCTGTCCCCACGCTGCCCAGCGGTCAACACGATCGACAACGGCTTGCGCCCTTGCTCGCAGGCCAGATGCAGTTTCGTGGTCAGCCCACCCCGCGACCGCCCAAGCGCGTGATCGGTCGGCTCGACCATGACCCCGCCCGGCGGCTCGGCCTGCAGATCCCCTTTACGCGCCCCGGCGGCGTGCTGATGAGCCCGGGCAACCGTCGAGTCCACCGACACGTCCCAGACGACGCGTCCGGACGCATCAGCCACCGCCTGCAACACCGTCAGGATCCTCGCCCAGGTCCCATCACGCTGCCAACGCCGAAACAGCCCGTACACCGCAGCCCAGGACCCATAACACTGCGGCACGTCCCGCCACGGGGCACCGACCCGAATCCGCCACCGAATCCCATCAATGAGCTGCCGTTTCGTCCATACCGACGGCCGACCTGGCCTACGCCCCACAGGCAGCAGCGGCTCCAGCGCCACCCACTGTGCGTCGGTCAAGTCGTGCCGCCTCGCCACCGCTAGGGTATCCACGAGGTCTCCGGTGTTCGGGTTCTGCTTGGTCGCTGAACCAGATACCGGAGACCTCGCTACATCTCGAACACCGACACACGAAGATCCTCAAGCCGGCAGCTCAAGCCCTGCCACCGACTTCGACACACGCCCTAGCGCGCCGGGCGGCCGGCTGCCCGGTCGGCCATGTGATGCGGTCGGTGGGCGCAGCAGGTGGGTCCGTGGCACCGGGTGGGTACGTTTGAGTTGTGGAACTTCTGCTGGTCGTAGTCCTCTTGGTGGTCCTCGGCGTCGGCGTGGCGCGGTGGCAGCGGCAGCGTGCGGCGCGTGACCTCGCCGACGTGCAGGCCGACGCGCGCCGCTGGTACGAGCGCCTCGGCGGACAGGTGATGAACCTCAGCGGCGAGGAACCGGCGGTGCGCCAGGCGCTTGCCGACGCCGCGGAGCGTTACCACGCGGCCGGTTCGCAGCTGGAGCAGGCGCGCAGCGCCACCCAGTACCGGCTGGCCCGGGAGACCGCGATCGAGGGCCTGACCTACATCCGGGCCGCCCGGGTGGCGCTCGGCATCGATCCGGGGCCGGACCTGCCGCCGTTGGCCGCCGCGAGCGGTGCCGGGCAGCTGACCGTGCCGCGCCAGGTGGATGTGCAGGGTCAGAC
Organism: Micromonospora sp. FIMYZ51; assembly: GCF_038246755.1. Lineage (NCBI taxonomy): Bacteria > Bacillati > Actinomycetota > Actinomycetes > Micromonosporales > Micromonosporaceae > Micromonospora > Micromonospora sp. FIMYZ51. The sequence continues at coordinate 948,300 of NZ_CP134706.1, forward strand.
GTTCAAGGCGGGCCCGCAGCCGGGCCGGGACACCCCGTACTACTACCCGGGCGGCCGGATGCAGGGCCGGCCGGTGCCGGCGGGCTGGTACTCCACGCCCTGGTGGAAGACCGCGCTGGGTGCCGGTGCTGGCGTCATCGGCGGCATGCTGATCGCCGACGCGCTCTTCTCGCCGTCGTTCGGCGACCCCGGCTACGACGCCGCCGCCGGCATGGGCGACACCGGCGGCGACTTCGGCGGTGGTGATTTCGGCGGCGGCGACCCCGGCGCCGGTGACTTCGGCGGCGATTTCGGTGGCGGCGACTTCGGCGGTGGTGATTTCGGTGGCGGCTTCGACATCTGACGCCCGACCGATCGGCAGCTGTTAAGAAGGGGCCCTTCCTATACCGCAGGCGTTAACAAGGGCCCCTTCCTTACTCCTCAGCCGGTGTTGCGCATGCCGGCGGCGATGCCGTTGACCGTGGTGAGCAACGCCCGCTCCAACGCCGTGCCGTCGCTGGGTGCGCGCCGCCCGCCCGGCGCGGTGACCATCGCCCGTCCGGCGGCACCCGAGTCGCGGTACTGCCGCAGCAGCGCCACCTGGAGATGGTGCAGCGGCTCCAGGTAGGTGTCGCGGACCGCCAGGGTGCGCTGGAGCACCGGAGAGTTCTCCAGCAGGTCGGGCGAGTCGGTGACGGCCAGCACCTCGCGCCGGGTCAGCTCGTACTCCTCCTCGATCTTGGCGAAGATCGGGTGCAGCCTCTTCGGGACCAGGGTCTCCACGTACCGGCGGGCGATGCCGAGGTCGGTCTTGGTAAGCATCATCTCCACGTTCGACAGGAACGTGCGGAAGAAGTGCCAGTTGCGGTGCATCTCGGCGAGCACGTCGGCCAGGCCGGCCTCCCGGGCGGCGGCCAGGCCGGAGCCCACCCCGAACCAGCCGGGCACGATCTGCCGGGTCTGGGTCCAGCCGAACACCCACGGAATGGCCCGCAGCCCGGACAGGCCGGCACCGGTGTTGGGGCGCTTCGCCGGCCGGGAGCCGATGTTCAGTGCGCCGAGCAACTCGGTGGGCGTGGACGCCCAGAAGTACGCCGGCAGGTCCGGGTCCTCCACCAGCGACCGGTACGACCGGTACGCCGAGGAGGACACCACGTCCATCGCCGCGTCCCAGCGTTCCAGCATCTCGGCGGGCTGCCGGGGCGCGGTGTGCAGCAGGGTGGCCTGGAGCACCGCGGCCACGGTCAGTTCCAGGTTCTCCCGGGCCAGCGCGGGCAGCGTGTACTTGTCGGAGATGACCTCACCCTGCTCGGTCACCTTGATCGCGCCGTCCAGCGTGCCGTACGGCTGGGCCAGGATCGCGTCGTGCGTCGGCCCGCCGCCGCGACCCACCGTGCCGCCCCGGCCGTGGAAGAGCCGCAGGTGCACACCGTGCCGGGCGGCCACGTCCCGCAGCGCCCGCTGGGCCCGGTGAATCGACCACTGGCTGGTGGTGATGCCGGCCTCCTTGTTGGAGTCGGAGTAGCCGAGCATCACCTCCTGCACGTCACCCCGGGCCGCCACCAGCGCCCGGTACGCGGGCAACGACAGCAGTTCGTCGAGCAGTTCACCACCGGCGTTCAGCTCGGCGGGAGTCTCCAGCAGCGGCACGAAACCGATCCGGGCCCGCCCGCTGTGCACGTCCACCAACCCGGCCTCGCGGGCCAGTAGCACCGCGGCGAGTACGTCGTCCACGCCGAGGGTCATCGAGATGATGTACGACTCGATGACCTCGCTGCCGAACCGGTCCTGCGCCTCGCGGATGGTGCCGAACACGTCGAACGTCTTGCGGGCCGACTCGCTCAACGGGGTGTCCGCAGTGGAGAGCGGCCGACGCCCGGTCAACTCGTCGGCGAGCAGCTTGGTGCGCTCCAGCCGGGTCAGCGCCGGGTAGTCGTCGACCTCGCCAACCGCCTGGTAGAACTGGGTGAGCACCTCGTGGTGCTTCTCGGCGTGCTCCCGGACGTCCATGGTCGCCAGGTGCAGGCCGAACGCGGAGACGGTACGGATGGTCGAGGCGAGCCGGCCGACGGCGGTGAGCTGGCCGGAGTTGCGGGCCAGCGAGGCGCGCAGCAGCTCCAGGTCGGCGATCAGCTCGGCGGAGCCGCGATAGTCCCGCCCCGGCACGTGCGGCGTGCCCTGCCGCAGCCGGGCGCGGGTGTTGGCCAGCTTGGCCCGTACGCAGCGGGCCTTGAGGCGGTACGGCTCCTCCGCGTTGACCCGCCGGAACCGGGGCGCCACCTCGGGCAGCGCGTCGAGGTCGGCGGCGAGGCTGGCGGAGAGGTCCAGCGACACCCCGCGCAGCCGGCGGGAGACCGACACCTCGTTGATCAGTTCCTCCATCGCCGCCTCGGTGGCGGAGAGCCCGTGCTCGTGCTGGATGGCCAGCACCTCGCGGGTCACCGTCGGGGTGACGAAGGGGTTGCCGTCGCGGTCCCCGCCGATCCAGGTGCCGAAGGTGAGCGGGCGGGCCGTCGGCGAGGTCTCCACGCCGAGGGTGCGCAGCGTCTCGGCCAGGTCGTCGAGCACCTGCGGGGCGGCCTCGGCGTACAGGTCGCGCAGGTAGTAGATGGCGTTGCGGGCCTCGTCGGTCGGATCCGGCCGGTCCAGCCGCAGCTCGTCGGTCTGCCACATCAGGTCCAGCAGCTCGGCCAGCCGCCGGTTCGCCGGGCCCTCGTCGCTGGCGCCGTAGAGGATCGCGTTGGCCGTCTCGGTGTCCAGCTCGTCGGCGATCGCGCGCAGCTTGGACAGGATCGACCTGCGGGCCGCCTCGGTCGGGTGGGCGGTGAAGACCGGGCGCACGGCCAACCGGCGGGCCACCGAGGCGATCTCCTCCGCCGGCACGCCCCGCTCGGAGATCATTTTGGCCGCCTGGTCCAGCCAGCCACCGTGGATCGCCCGGCGGCGACGCAGGTCGCGGGCCCGGTGCACCTGCTCGGTGATGTTGGCCAGGTGGAAGTAGGTGGAGAAGGCGCGGGCCAGCTTGGTGCCGGTGGTCACGTCCAGGCCACCGAGCCGGCTGGCCGCCGCCGGTGGGTCGGTACGGACCTGGGCGCGGATCTCCTCGACGAGGTCGAGCAGGGGGCGGCCCTCCTGGCGGGCCAACGTCTGCCCGAGCAGCGTGCCGAGGCGACGGATGTCGGCGCGCAGGGCGGCGTCCGGGCCATCATGATCGTGCTGGTCGGTCACCATGCGCTCCTCACATGAGTACGAGGGACAGCGCTGTCCGACTCCCCCGATCGTATCCAGCTCAACCCCGATGAAAGGAAGGGCCCCTTGTTAACGCCTTTTGTATAGGAGGGGCCCCCTCCTAACAGCTTGACCGCTCACGCATCAGCTGTCCGCACCTTCCAGTGCTGCTCAGGCGTTCGGTGCCGCCCCTACTGGCGGCGGCGCGCCGGCCGTACCACCGCCCTCGCGGTGATCAAGCCCACGTCCCGCTCCTGATGTGGATCTTGGTCCGAAACCGCCCTCATGGGGGCACTTTCGGACCAAGAATCCCCACCGCTGGAACACGCCCGCGCGGACGGTGCGGACGGTTAGGCGGTGGGGTCGGCACCTGGGGCCGGTGTCGGGTCACTTCCCGCAAACGATCACGTCGCGGGTTCCACCACGGCGTACGCGCGGACGGGGAAGGTGGCCATGCCGGCGACCCGGGGCGGGGCGGCGGTGAATCGGAAACCGTCGGGCGGCAGGGCGGCGAGCCCGGTCAGGTGTTCCACGATCGAGAGGCCGGCGGCCAGCAGGATGCTGTGCGCGGGGCGCTCACCGCCCGCCGCCGCAGACATGTCGTCGATGTTTATGGAGTCGATGCCGATCAGGGTCGCACCCGCGTCGACCAGGGCCTGCGCGCCGTCGCCGGTCAGGTAGGGCGCCTCCGACGCGGCGTACCGCTCGGTGCCGAAGTGGGTGTCCCAGCCGGTGTGCAACAACACCGCTTTACCGGCGACGTCGTACGGGGCCAACAGCAGGCGGTCGATCGCCCGGACGTCACCGGGAACCCGGACCACGATCCCCGGCAGGTCGACGAGCCGGTCCAGCGGTACGCCGGCCAGGTCGGCGCCATCGGCGTAGCGGTGGGCGGGGGCGTCCAGGTAGGTGCCGGTGTTGGCGATCATGTCGATCCGGGCGACCTGGAACTCGACGCCCGGGGCGTAGCGTTCCCGGGACCCCTCGAAGGTCAGCCAGTCGGTGATCCGGGGTGCCGGCCAGTGCGGCAGGGTGACCATCCCATCGGTGATCACGTGGCTCAGCTCGACCAGGCGGCGGCCCGCCCCCTCGCCGGGGGTCGCCACACCGCGACCGCCCCTGTGCGCTTCCTCGATGATCGTCTTGTTCGTGATCCGCACCTCGGCCACCATCAACAACCCGAGATGCCGGACGAACAGCGTGGCCAACTCCTCGTCGGTGACGTCGCGGCCCGGAATGTCCAGCCGGAACCCCTCGGTACGCAGGCTGCCCCCGTTGGCGAAGGTGACCGCTGCGTCGAACTGTGCCCGAAAATCCCCGTCCATCCTCGGCAGCCGACCACAACCGTCAACCGGCCGTCAAGATCTCTCCCACCTCCGTCGGTGGCCCGTACCGACGGAGCGGGGAGGTCGGCTGCCGTGGACGGCGGTGGATCGTCGGTCCGGGGCGATAGTGTCGACCGGTGTAACCCCCCGTCCGGCCGGACGCGGGGTGATCGTCGTGCCCTCGCCTCGGAAGTGATCATGACTGCGCTCACCGGACTGTTCGCCGCCGCTCTGGCCGACCCGGGCCTGGCCCGGGTCCGTGACCTGGCGCGCTCCGGTGCGGCCCAGGTCGACGGCCTCGACCTGACCGCCCCGCCGGCGCTGCGTCCGTTCGCGGTCGCCGCCGTGGCGGCGGACCCCGCTGGCCCGGCCAACGGCGCTGCCGCCCCGGCAGGCGCCCCGGGAGGCCGAGCGGCAGGCGCCCCGGCAGGCACCCCAGCAGGCACCCGGAGAGGCGGAGCGGCAGGCACCCCGGGAGGCGGAGCGGCAGGCGCCCCGGGAGGCACCCCGGGAGGCGGGCTGGCAGGCGGGCCGGACAGCGGGGGAGCCGGGCGGCCGGTGCTGGCGGTCACCGCCACCACCCGCGAGGCCGAGGATCTCGTCGCCGCGCTTGGCAGTCTCCTCCCGGCCGAGCAGGTGGCGATCTTCCCGAGTTGGGAGACGCTGCCGCACGAGCGGCTCTCGCCGCGCTCCGACACCGTCGGTCGCCGGCTGGCGGTGCTGCGCCGGCTCGCCCACCCGGACTCGGCCGACGCGCACGGACGCACCGGGCCGCTGCGGGTGGTCGTGGCGCCGGTCCGGTCGGTGCTGCAACCGCAGCTCAAGGGGCTCGGCGACCTGGAGCCGGTGCGGCTGTCGGCCGGCGAGGAGGCCGACCTGGAGCAGGTCGCGCGACAGCTGACCGACATGGCGTACGCGCGGGTCGACCTGGTCACCAAGCGGGGCGAGTTCGCCGTACGCGGTGGCATTCTCGACGTCTTCCCGCCCACCGACGAGCATCCTTCCCGGGTCGAGTTCTGGGGCGACGAGGTGGAGGAGATCCGCACCTTCGCCGTCGCCGACCAGCGCACCATCGAGCAGGTCGCCCAGCTCTGGGCGCCGCCCTGCCGGGAGTTGCTGCTCACCCCGGCGGTCCGCGAGCGGGCCGCCACGCTGGCGCAGCAGCATCCGGAGCTGGCCGAGATCCTGGACAAGCTGGCCGGTGGCGTACCGGTCGAGGGGATGGAGTCGCTCGCCCCGGCGCTGATCGGCGGTGACTCGATGGAGCTGCTGCTGGACTGCATGCCGGCGGGCACCCACGTGTTGCTCTGCGACCCGGAGCGGATCCGCACCCGGGCGCACGACCTGGTGCGTACCTCGGCGGAGTTCCTCGCGGCCAGCTGGGCCGCGGCCGCCGTCGGTGGCCAGGCCCCGGTCGACCTCGGCGCCGCCGCCTTCCGCACCCTGGCCGACGTCCGCACGCGGGCCGCTGACCTGCGCCAGCCCTGGTGGACGCTCTCGCCGTTCGGACTGGCCGAGCCGGCCGGCGCGGCGGCGACCCGGCAGCCGTGGGAGGACGAGCCGGAGCCGGTCGACGTCACCCCCGACGACGCGATCGCGGTGGCCCTGACCGCCCAGCCCGCGCCGCTCTACCACGGCGAGACCGCCCGAGTGGTCGACGACCTCAAGCGGTGGGCCGGTGAGGGCTGGTCGATCGCGCTGGTCTTCGAGGGGCACGGTCCCGCCCAGCGGGCAGTCGAGGTGCTCCGCGACGGCGGCCTCGGCGCCCGGCTGACCGAGGAGGTGCCGGCCGCGCCCGCCCCGGGCGAACTGCTTGTCACCTGCGGCAGCCTGACCGGTGGCTTCGTCGACGAGGCGGCCCGGTTCGTGCTGCTCACCGGCAACGACGTCACCGGTGGTCGGGGCGTCTCCACCCGGGACATGCGCAAGCTGCCGAGCCGGCGGCGCAACACCATCGACCCGCTCGAGTTGCGCGCCGGTGACCACGTGGTGCACGAGCAGCACGGCATCGGCCGGTACGTGGAGCTGGTGCAGCGTACGGTCAACGGTGCCTCCCGGGAGTACCTGGTCATCGAGTACGCCCCGAGCAAGCGCAATCAGCCGGGCGACCGGCTCTTCGTCCCCACCGACCAGCTCGACCAGTTGAGCCGCTACGTCGGCGGTGAGCAGCCGACCCTGCACAAGATGGGCGGCTCGGACTGGCAGAAGTCCAAGGCCCGGGCCCGCAAGGCGGTCCGCGAGATCGCCGCCCAGCTGATCCAGCTCTACGCCGCCCGCAAGGCGTCCAAGGGGCACAACTTCGGGCCGGACACCCCGTGGCAGCGGGAGCTGGAGGACGCCTTCCCCTGGCAGGAGACGCCCGACCAGCTCTCCGCCATCGAGGAGGTCAAGCGGGACATGGAGCAGAGCGTCCCGATGGACCGGCTGATCTGCGGAGACGTGGGCTACGGCAAGACCGAGATCGCGGTACGGGCGGCCTTCAAGGCGGTGCAGGACGGCAAGCAGGTGGCCGTGCTGGTGCCCACCACCCTGCTGGTGCAGCAGCACTACAACACTTTCGCCGAGCGGATGAGCCAGTTCCCGATCACGATCCGGCAGCTGTCCCGGTTCCAGACGCCGAAGGAGGCCGAGCAGACGCTGGAGATGGTGGCCAACGGCACCGCCGACATCGTCATCGGCACCCACCGGCTGCTTCAGGCGGCCACCCGGTTCAAGTCGCTGGGGCTGGTCATCGTCGACGAGGAACAGCGTTTCGGCGTCGAGCACAAGGAGCACCTGAAGTCGATGCGGGCCGCGGTCGACGTGCTGAGCATGTCGGCCACCCCGATTCCGCGGACCCTGGAGATGGCGATCACCGGGATCCGGGAGATGTCCACGATCGCCACTCCGCCCGAGGAGCGGCACCCGGTGCTCACCGCCGTCGGGGCGTACGACGAGCGGCAGGTGGCCGCCGCGATCCACCGCGAGCTGCTCCGCGACGGCCAGGTCTTCTACCTGCACAACCGGGTCGAGTCGATCGAGCGGACCGCCCGGCGGCTGCGCGAGCTGGTGCCGGAGGCCCGGGTCGCGGTGGCCCACGGCCAGCTGGGCGAGGACGCCCTGGAGCGGGTCATGGTCGGCTTCTGGGAGAAGGAGTACGACGTCCTGGTCTGCACCACGATCGTGGAGTCCGGCATCGACATCCCGAACGCCAACACCCTGATCGTGGAGCGGGCCGATTTGCTCGGCCTGGCTCAGCTGCACCAGATCCGGGGCCGGGTCGGCCGGGGCCGGGAGCGGGCGTACGCGTACTTCCTCTACCCGCCGGACAAGCCGCTCACCGAGCACGCCCATGAGCGGCTGGCCACCATCGCCCAGCACACCGAGCTGGGTGCCGGCATGTACGTGGCGATGAAGGACCTGGAGATCCGGGGCGCCGGCAACCTGCTCGGCGGCGAGCAGTCCGGGCACATCGAGGGCGTCGGGTTCGACCTCTACGTGCGGATGGTCGGCGAGGCGGTGCAGGCGTTCAAGGGCGAGCGTCCCGAGGAGGAGACCGACGTCAAGATCGACCTTCCGGTGGACGCGCACCTGCCGCACGACTACGTCGGCGTGGAGCGGCTGCGCCTGGAGATGTACCGCAAGCTCGCCGAGGCCCGCGACTCCGAGCGGCTGCGCGAGGTGGCCGCCGAGATGACCGACCGGTACGGCGAGCCGCCCGCCCCGGTGCAGAACCTGATCGCGGTGGCCCGGTTCCGGTTGCTGGCCCGACGCTACGGCCTGACCGACGTCAGCATGCAGGGCAAGCACCTCCGGTTCGGGCCGCTGCCGCTGCCGGACTCCAAGCAGCTGCGGCTCAAGCGCTACCACCCCGACTCGGTCTACAAGGCCGCGCTCGACCAGGTGAGTGTGCCCCGCCCGACCACTCGCCGGATCGGTGGCGAGCCGTTGCGCGACCAGGCGCTGCTGGAGTGGTGCGCCCAGCTCCTCTCCGACGTGCTCGGCGAACCCAGCCCGGCCCGGCCGGTCGCGGTCGCCGCGAGCTGAGCTCCGCGCCGGCTTCGGCGACCCCACCTGACCCCGGCCCGACCGGTCGCCGCCGCGAGCTGAGCGCGTGCCGGCTTCGGCGAACCCTCCCAGCCAGGGTGGGAAGTGGGCATGAGAGAGTGACGGGCATGCGTGCTCGCCGTCTTGTCGCCGTCGCCAGCGTGGCGGTCGGCCTGGTCGCTCTCGCCGGTTGCCGTTCCGAGCCCGGTGTCGCCGCGTACGTCGGTGACCACCGGATCACCGAGGACGCGGTCACCGAGGTCATCGACGACGCGCGGGCGAAGAACCCGGCGCCGACCGAGACCTCCGAGCCGGCCGAGGTCCCGGCCGGAGCGGCACCTCGGCTGCCGGGGCGCAGCGAGGTGGTGAGCGTCCTGGTGCTCAGCGAGGTCTGTGACCGGGTCTCCGCCGCCGAGGGTTACCGGCCGCAGCGCGAGGTCGACCCGGCCCAGATCGCCCAGGGCGTCGGCCTGAGCCCCGAAACCGATTACGTACGCCAGACCGCCGAGCTGTACGGCTGTCTGTCCGGCATTCCGGTAGGTGAGCCGGTGGCCCCGACCGAGCAGGAGTTGGCCGACCTGGTGGCCGCCGGCAAGCGGGCCGGCGCGGTGCCGGCCGAGGTGACCGTCGAGCAGGCCGCCGCCCAGCTCGACGGCGAGCAGCTTCGCTTCGCGCTGGCCAACCGCAACTCGCTGGCCCAGGCGGTCGACGCCTACGACGTGACCGTCAATCCCCGCTATCGGCCGCTGATCTTCCCGGTGCTGAGCTTCAGCGCGGAGACGCCGATCGTCGCGGTGGGCGTGCCGCTGGGTGAGCCGGGCTCGGGCGCGGTCTCCGACATCTCCACCCCGAAGCCGAAGCCGACGGCCGGCCCGACCGACGGCTGAGCATGCCCCGGATCGTCCTGCTGGTCACCTCGCCCCGGTTGCCGGCGGGGCTGCTGACGGCAGCTGCCTGGGACGTCGTACGCGCGGCACCGGTGCTGGCGGCGGCGGAGAGTGAGCTGACCACGGCGATCCGGGCGTCCGGCGCCCAGGTGCGGGTGCTCGACGGCCCGGCGGTGCCCGCATTGCTGGACTCGGCCGCAACGCACGGCACGGTGGTCTGGCTGGCCGGCCCCGCCGGTGACGAGACGCTCGCCCGCGAGCTGGGCCTGCGGTTGGCCCGCGAACCGGGTCTGGCGGAACTTGAGCTGATGTACGGCTCGTGGGATCCGCCGGGTGCCCGGCTGCTCGACGCGGTGGCCGTGCTGGACCGGCTGCTCTCGCCCGGTGGTGATCCGTGGAAGCGGGCGCAAACCCATCGCAGCCTGGCCGGGTTCCTTCTCGAAGAGTGCTACGAGGCGTACGACGCGATCATCGCCGGGGACACCGACGCGCTGCGCGAGGAGTTGGGTGACGTGCTGCTCCAGGTGGTGCTGCACGCGCGGCTCGCCGAGGAGTTGCCCGAGGACCGGCGGTGGACGGTGGACGACGTGGCCGGCGGGCTGGTGGAGAAGATGGTCCGGCGCAACCCGCACGTCTTCGCGGGTGCGGAGGCGGGCTCGCTGGAGGAGATCACCGCCAGCTGGGAGCGGATCAAGCAGGCCGAGAAGTCCCGCGACTCGGTGCTGGACGGCATCGCGCTCAGCCAGCCCGCCCTGGCCCTGGCCGCGAAGATCCTGGAGCGCACCGAGCGGGTCGGCCTGTCTGTGCCGCTCCCGTCGCCCCAGGCCCAGCCGGATCCCGAAGGCATCCTGGGCGCGACGCTGCTGGCCACCGTCGCCCAGGCCCGCGACGCGGGCCTGGACGCCGAGTCCGCCCTGCGCCACGCCACCCTGGCCCACGCAGACCTGATCCGCGCCACCGAACCCCCATCCACCCACTCCGACCAGTGACAAGACGTTCGGGTCGGGAATCGGCTCCGACGGAGATGCGAACTTCTTGATCAACCGGGCGATTGCGGAGCCGGCGTTGGGAGGCGGGTGCGGGGTGGGGTGGTTAGGGTCGGGGGGTGGAAGAGTTCCGGGTGGTGGGGGAACGGATCGTCGAGGCGGTGCTGGCGGCGCGACCGGGGCTGGCGACCTCGGTGGGCGACCATCGATACGACGATCGGTTGCCGGATTTCTCGGCCGACGCGGTGGACCGCGACCGGGCGATGCTGGCGGACGCGGCAAGCGTGCTCTGCGAACTCGATGCGGATGTGCTGGACACCGCGGAATCCGTCGACCACGCGCTGCTTGCCACCCTGGTCGACCGCTACCTGTTCGAGCTGACCGAGATCCGGGCGCACGAGTGGGATCCGTTGGTGCACAACCCCGGGCCGCTGCTGCATGCCCTGGTCGCTCGCCCGTACGCGCCGGCCGAGGAACGGTTGACCGCCCTCGCCGGCCGGCTCGCCGCCGTACCGGATGCGCTGGCGACCGCACGCGCGGCGTTGCGCGACATGCCCCGCATCCATGCCGAGACCGCCGTCGGGCAGTTCACCGGCGCGGCGGCGCTGATCCGCGACGAGGTGCCGGCCCTGCTCGCGCAGGCACCCGCACTGCTGGACCGGGTCGAGCCGGCCGCCACCAGCGCGATCGCCGCGCTTGAGGAGTTCGTCGCCTGGCTGCGCACCGGCCTGGCGGCCGAGGCCGGGCCGGGCCGCGACCCACGGCTGGGCCGCCGCCGTTGGGAGGCCCGACTCTGGTACGCGCTCGACACCGAGCTGGGCGCCGCGGAGATCCAACGCCGGGCGTGGGCGAACCTCGACCGGGTCACCGAGGAGATCCGTGCGGCAGCGGTCGAGCTGGTCGGCGGCCCGGCCGACGACGAGACCGTACGCCGGGCCCTGGACCTGCTCGCCGCCGAGCATCCCGACGACCACACAATCGTCGACCTGGCCGCCGTCACCCTCGACGAGGCGAGCGACTTCGTGCGGGCGCACGACCTGGTCACCGTGCCGAACGACCCGTGCGTGATCCAGGTGATGCCGGAGTTCGCCCGCGGTGTGGCGGTGGCCTACTGCGATGCGCCCGGCGCGTTGGAGACCGCCGACCTGCCGACGTTCTACTGCATCGCACCGACCCCGGCCGACTGGCCGGCGCGGCGGGTGGACTCGTTCTACCGCGAGTACAACGACCACATGATCCGCAACCTGACCGTGCACGAGGCGATGCCCGGTCACTTCCTCCAGCTCGCGCACGCCCGCCGCTACGCGGGCTCCACCCGGGTCCGGGCACTGACCCGCTCCGGTCCGTTCGTCGAGGGTTGGGCGGTCTACGCCGAGGAACTGATGACCAGGTACGGCTTCGGCGGCCTGCCGGTGCGCCTGCAACAGCTCAAGATGCAGCTGCGGATGACCCTCAACGCCCTGCTGGATCAACTCGTGCACGCCGAGGAACTGTCCGAGGACGAGGCGATGGCGCTGCTGACCGGGCGAGGTTTCCAGGAGGAGGGGGAGGCGTCCGGCAAATGGCGGCGCGCCCTGCTCACCTCCACCCAGCTCTCGACGTACTTCGTCGGTTACCAGGAGGTCGCCGAGATTGCCGCAGCCCGACCAGCCGAGGTGCCGGTACGCGACTGGCACGACGAGATGCTCGCCCACGACTGCCCACCACCACGGCACCTGCGTACCCTGCTCGGCTGCTAGCGCTGCGCCGGTGGCCGGTGCCGGCGGCTCAGCTGCCGGCGGGGCGGCGGTCCACCACGTCGGCACCCGGCGGCAGCTCGAAGGCCGAACCGTCGACCTGCTCCTGGTAGCGGCTCAGCGCCAGTTCCACCGGCTCGCCGTCGAGCTGACCGGTGAAGCTGCCAAGCGTCCCCTCCCCGGTCACGCAGGCGGAGAAGCTGTCGGCGCTCTGGCGGATGTCGACGCAGGTGGCGTGGAGCCCGGCGACCGTGGTTTCGCTCTGGGTGATCACCGCGCCCGGATCCAGCGCCGCCGTGGTCAGCAACCCCATCACCATCGGCGGGGTGACCAGCCCTTCCTGTTCGGCCGCGGCGAAGACGACGACCGAGGGCTTGCTGTTCGGGGCGGGCGGCGCTTCGAGGGTGCAGACGGTGCGTCGGTCCTGCACCCCGCAGCGGGTGGTGGCCTCGTCGGTGACCGTGAGCTTGCCGCCCGGCCACGCGTACGAGGACCGGGCCGGATCCTGCGCCTGGCTGATCGTCGCGGTCTGCCCGCCGGGGAGCTGGTACTCCGCCGAGTAGGTCGACTCCAGTGCTCGGTCCATCCGGGCGGCGAGGTCGTTGACGATGTCGGCCCGTCCCATCGCGCGCCCGGCGTCGTCGAGGGCTTGACAGCCAGTGACGGTGAGCAACACGGCGGCCGACGCGGCGAGTGTACGGAGAGTGGTCGAGGCGGCGGGCATGGCGACCAGCCTGATCGATCGGATCCCCCTCGTGCAAACTCGTTGCCGGTTGACGCACGAGAATCCGGGAATGTCCGACCTGGCGGTAGTCGGAGAGTGAGCGGTCGACCAGCCCGGTCGCCGTGCGTAGGGGCGGGGACCGATACGCTGCGTTCAACACCTGCCTCAGCCGCACAGTCGCGGCCAAACCGGACGAGAGCATACGAACGAGGAGCGACTCAGTGGCAACCATCGAGGTAATCGAGGCTCGGGAGATCCTGGACTCGCGGGGCAACCCGACCGTCGAGGTCGAGGTTGGTCTCGACGACGGCACCATCTCCCGGGCAGCGGTGCCCTCCGGCGCCTCCACCGGCGCCTTCGAGGCAATCGAGCTGCGCGACGGCGACAAGGGCCGCTACCTGGGCAAGGGCGTGGAGCAGGCGGTCGCCAACATCGAGGACCGGATCGTCGACCAGCTGATCGGCTACGAGGCCAGCGAGCAGCGGGTGATCGACCAGAAGATGCTCGACATCGACGGCACCGACAACAAGGCCGAGCTGGGCGCGAACGCCATCCTCGGGGTCTCGTTGGCGGTGGCCAAGGCCGCGGCCGGCAGCGCCGGCCTGAGCCTCTTCCGCTACCTGGGCGGGCCGAACGCGCACCTGCTGCCGGTGCCGATGATGAACATTCTCAACGGTGGGGCGCACGCCGACAGCAACGTCGACATCCAGGAATTCATGATCGCGCCGATCGGCGCGCCGAGCTTCCGGGAGGCGCTGCGCTCGGGCGCCGAGGTGTACCACGCGCTGAAGTCGGTGCTGAAGAAGAAGGACCTGTCGACCGGGCTGGGCGACGAGGGCGGCTTCGCGCCGAACCTGCCGACAAACGCCGCCGCCCTGGACCTGATCGCCGAGGCGGTGGAGAAGGCCGGCTACCGGCTCGGCAGCGACATCGTCTTCGCGCTCGACGTGGCGGCCACCGAGTTCTTCGCCGACGGCCGGTACACCTTCGAGGGGGTCGCCAAGACCGCCGAGGAGATGAGCGAGTACTACACCAAGCTCGCCGACGCGTACCCGATCGTGTCGATCGAGGACCCGCTGGCCGAGGACGACTGGACCGGCTGGCAGACGCTCACCGCCGCGATCGGCAACCGGATCCAGATCGTCGGCGACGACCTGTTCGTCACCAACCCGCAGCGCATCGCCCGGGGCATCGCCGAGCAGGCGGCCAACTCCGTACTGGTGAAGGTCAACCAGATCGGTTCGCTCACCGAGACCCTGGACGCGGTGGACCTGGCCCACCGGGCCGGCTTCAAGTGCATGATGAGCCACCGCTCCGGCGAGACCGAGGACACCACCATCGCCGACCTGGCGGTGGCCACCGGGTGCGGTCAGATCAAGACCGGTGCCCCGGCCCGGTCGGACCGGGTCGCGAAGTACAACCAGCTGCTGCGGATCGAGGAGGAGCTGGCCGACGCGGCGCGGTATGCCGGGGCGGGCGCTTTCCCGCGCTACCGTTCCGCCTGACGGGTGCGAGACCTCGGGGGAGGGGTGTGATGCAGCAGCGCCGTACGCCGGGCGGTCAGCGCCCGGCCCGCCGGCCGGGTCAGCCCGGTCGATCGGGCGTGGGTCGGGGCACCGTCCGCGACGGCGGCGTCCGCGCCACGCCGCGCGCCGCCGCCGGCCGGACGCCCCGGCCGCGCGCGGTGCCGAGGCGGTACGTTCCGCCAAGCGGCCCGCCGCTGCCCGGCGTACGACGGCCGGCGGCGGGGCCATCCGGCGCACCGCGTCCCCCTCCCGAGGTCTCACCGGGCGGGCCACCGTGCTGTTCGCGGTGCTGATCGCGCTCGCCCTCGCCTACACCTATCCCGTCCGGGTCTACCTCGACCAGCAGGCCGACATCGAACGGATGGAGGCCGCGCAGGAGGCTCAGCGCAAGCTGATCGCCGAGCTGACCACCGAGGCCGAGAAGTGGCAGGACGACGCGTACATCGAGACAAAGGCCCGGGAACGGTTCTTCATGCGCCGGCCCGGCGAGAAGATGGTGATCCTGCTGCCGCCGGCGGACACCGCCGACGCCAGCGACCCCGACGAGTCGGCGACGGCCGCCCCACCTGATGCGTGGTACGACACCCTCTGGTCGAGCGTACGGGCCGCCGACGCCAACCAGTCCGACGAGTGAACGAGGACAGCGCACCGTGACCGTCGTACCCCCGCAGGAGCCGGCGGCGGCTTCCGTACCCCCACCGAAGCGGGAACCGGCCACCGAGGCCGACCTGGCCGCGGTGGCCGCGCAGCTCGGCCGCCCGCCCCGGGGGACCCGTGCGGTGGCCCACCGGTGCCCGTGCGGCCTGCCCGACGTGGTGGAGACGACGCCCCGGCTGGCCGACGGCACACCGTTTCCGACGCTGTTCTATCTGACCTGTCCCCGGGCCACCGCGGCGTGCAGCCGCCTGGAGTCGGCCGGGCTGATGCGCGAGATGGCGGACCGGCTGGCCACCGATCCGGAGCTGGCCGCCGAATACCGCGCCGCACACGAGGACTACCTGACCCGGCGGGAGGCGATCGCCGAGGTCCCCGAGATCGCCGGCATCTCGGCCGGCGGCATGCCTGGCCGGGTCAAGTGCCTGCACGTCCAGCTCGGCCACGCGCTCGCCGCCGGGCCGGGGGTGAACCCGTTCGGCGACGAGACGCTGGCGTTTGTCGAGCCCTGGTGGGCCGGGGGCCGTTGCGTCGACGTGCCGGAGGCCGAGTGACCGCCGACACGACCGGCGGCCCGGCCGCGCCCGCCGAGGACGTCTCGTCGACCGGCCCGGCGCCGAGCGCCGAGGACCCTTCGGGCCCGGCTCCGAGCGCCGAGGAGGCTTCGTTCGCCGGCTCGGCTCCGGTCGCGGTGGTGCCGGACGACTTCGTGATCCGGCGGGCCCGGACCGCGGACGTGCGGGCGATCCGGCGCCTGGTCGACACGTACACCGACGACCGTCGACTGCTCAGCAAGGCGACCGTGACGCTCTACGAGGACGTGCAGGAGTTCCGGGTGGCCAGCCGGATCGCCGACGGTGCGGTGGTGGGCTGCGGTGCGTTGCACGTGATGTGGGAGGACCTGGCGGAGATCCGTACCGTCGCGGTCGACCCAGCCTGCCGGGGGCAGCGGATCGGGCACCGGATCGTCGCCGAGCTGATCGAGGCGGCGCGGGAGGTGGGGGTGGCGCGAATCTTCGTGCTGACCTTCGAGACCCGGTTCTTCGGTTCGTTCGGCTTCACCGAGATCGACGGCGCTCCGGTGCCGCATCCGGTCTACGAGCAGCTGCTGCGCTCGTACGACGAGGGCGTCGCCGAGTTTCTCGACCTGGAACGGGTCAAGCCGAACACCCTGGGCAACACCCGAATGCTGCTGCGGCTTTGACCGGCGCCGGTAGGGTGGCCCGCGTGACGACGCGCGTGGCCGCCATCGACTGCGGCACCAACTCGATCCGGCTGCTGATCGCCGACCTGCCCGATCCGTCGGCCGGGCCGTCCGCGCCCCTGGTCGACGTGCGGCGACGGATGGAGATCGTCCGGCTGGGGCAGGGGGTGGACCAGACCGGACGGCTGGCCCCGGAGGCCATCGAGCGGACCCGGGTGGCGCTGGCCGAGTACGCCGTCGACATCGAGAAGTCGGGTGCCGAGCGGGTGCGGATGTGCGCCACCTCGGCCAGCCGCGACGCCCAGAACGCGGCCGACTTCCGGGCCATGGTGGAACAGACCCTGGGTGTCGCGCCCGAGGTGGTGAGCGGCGACGAGGAGGCCCGCCTCTCCTTCACCGGTGCGGTGCGGGGGCTGCCCGCCGACGCCGAATCGCCCTATCTGGTGCTCGACATCGGTGGCGGCTCGACCGAGTTCGTGGTCGGCGACCGGGAGCGCGGTGTGCACGCGGCGATCTCGATGGACATCGGCTGTGTCCGGATGACCGAACGGCACCTGCACGGCGACCCGCCCGGCCTGGACGAGATCGCCGCCGCGCGGGCCGACATCACGGTGGCGGTGGACCGGGCGCTGGCGGCCGTACCGGGCCGCGAGGCGGCCACCCTGGTCGGGCTCGCCGGGTCGGTCACCACCGTGGTGGCGATCGCGGTGGGGCTCACCGGGTACGACCCGACCCGCATCCACCACGCCCGGGTGTCGTACGACCGGGTGGCGGAGGTGACCGCGGACCTGCTGGCGATGAGCCGCGACCAGCGCCTGGCGGTACCGGTGATGCACCCCGGCCGGGCCGACGTGATCGGTGCCGGGGCGCTCGTGCTTCAGGTGAGCATGGAACGGGCCGGCGCGGACTCGGTGGTCGCCTCGGAGCACGACATCCTCGACGGCATCGCCTGGAGCCTCGCGCCGGCAGCCTGACGCTGCCGGGAAGCTGGGAAATGGCTGAACGGATGAGGTCCGCGGGACAGCGGACGCCGTCGATGATCGCTACGGTGTCGTCTGCTCATTCATCCCTCGGAAGGAAAACCCGTGTCAGAGCAGGCAGCCCCGCCGTCCACTTCGGACGCCCAGCAGATCCCGCCGGGCGCGCCGGCACCGCCCGCGGCGGGCATGCAGCCACCCGCACCGACCGAGCCGGAGCAGCGTTCCGGCGGTGGCAAGAAGAAGCTGCTCGGCATCGTCGGCGCGGTCGTCGCCTTCGCGGTCGTCGCAGGGCTGAAGTTCGGCCTGGGCAACCTGCTCAACCGGGACGAGGCGGCCGAGGCGAAGGTCGGCGACTGCATCGCCGAACTGTCCGCGAGCAACCTCGGTGAGCAGGAGACCGAGGTCGACGGGGCGAAGGTGGTCGACTGCACCGACAGCAAGGCGGCGTACAACGTCGTCGGTCGGGTCGACGGGCAGACCGAGGCGCAGGCCAGCTCCGGCGAGGCGTGCAACCAGTACTTCAGCGAGACCGACGACGGCTACGTCTTCTACTCCATCAAGCCGGGAAGCACCGGCTACCTGCTCTGCCTGACCAAGCGGGCCTGAGCGGACCTCGGCACCATCCCACCACGGTCGACGGCGGCGCGGCGGACACCGCGCCGCCGTCGGCGTTTGCCGGCCACCGGGCGGGACGTGTCCGGGAGGTGAATGCCACTCTCCTGCCGTCTTCCCGGGGCGGTCACGGCGTGGCAGGCTACCCGCACGTATCACCACTGGGCGACCAGCCAACGATGACTGACCGCTAGGAGGACGGGCCGATGGGTGAGATGGTTACCTACCGTGTCAACGGAGGGAACGGAGCGGGATACCTCGCGATACCCTCGACCGGTGCGGCCAGCCCCGCGATCATCGTCATCCAGGACTGGTGGGGTCTGGCGCCCCACGTCCGGTCCGTGGTGGACCGCTTCGCCGAGGCGGGCTTCGTCGCCCTGGCGCCCGACTTCCGGCACGGTGGGCCGGCGAGCAAGCCGAGCGAGCCGCGGCTGATGCTGAACAGCACGCAGATGGACGAGGCCGCCGCCGACATCGCCGCCGCCGCCGACTACCTCGCCGGCCGTGGTGAGGTCACCGGCAAGGCCGGCTGTGCCGGCTTCTGCGCGGGTGCCAGCCTGGCGTTGTGGGCGGCGAGTCAGACCGAGCGGATCGTCGCCACCGCCGCGTTCTACCCTCGGCTGCCCTGGGAGGGCATGCGCGCCGAGTGGCCGGACTACGCGGGCAAGGCGGCCCTCATCCACTGCTCCGAGGCCGACGGTACGTCAAGTGAGCCGGGCGTGCAGGCCGTGCGCCGGGCCATCGAGAACGCGGGCGGCAGCTGCCAGCTGCACGACTACCCGGGCACCGAGCACGCCTTCTTCAACGAGGACCGGCCGGAGAAATTCGACCAGCGCGCCGCCACCAGCGCCTGGGCCCGTACCCTCGAACTCTTCCGGGCCAAGCTTGGCTGAGCCGCGTACCCCCGCCGAGGTGGTCGTCCGCGCGACGCGGGCGACCGACCTGGCCGACCTTGACGCGGCGATCAGCGATTGTTTCGCCTGTCCACGGCTGGTGGACTGGCGGGAGGAGGTGGCCCGCACCCGCCGCGCCGCCTTCCGCGACCAGGAGTACTGGGGCCGGCCGGTGCCCGGCTTCGGTGATCCGGCCGCCCGGATCGCCATCCTCGGCCTGGCCCCGGCCGCGCACGGCGGCAACCGCACGGGTCGGATCTTCACCGGTGACCGCTCGGGCGACGTGCTCTTTGCCGCGCTGCACCGCGCCGGGCTGGCCAACCAGCCGACAAGTGTCGCCGCCGACGACGGGCTGGCGCTGCGGGAGACGCGGATCTTCGCTGCGGTGCGCTGCGCACCGCCGGACAACAAGCCCACCCCGGCCGAGCGGGACACCTGCGCGCCCTGGCTGCACCGGGAGGTCGCGCTGGTGCAGCCGACCCTACGGGTCGTGGTCGCGCTTGGTGCCTTCGCCTGGGCTGCCTGGTGGCCGGCGTTGCGTCAGGTGTACGGCTTCCGTCCGCCCAGCCCGCGACCGTCGTTCGGCCATGGGGCACACTGGTCCGGCACGGCCGTACCGGAATTGCTCGGTTGTTATCACGTCAGCCAGCAGAACACTTTCACCGGACGGCTGACACCAGGGATGCTGGACGACGTGTTCGCCCGGGCGAAACGATTGGCCGGAGTGGACTGAGGCTGCGGGGCGGTGGCAATGGCGACGACGGACTGTGAGCGCGATGCTCGACCGTACGCCTCGGTGGCCCGGAGGTAGCCGGATGGAGGTCCTGCGCAGGTGGTGGCCGCTCGCGATGGTGGTCGGCCTGCTCGCGGCAGTCACCCTGGCGGCCGCGAACTCGTCGATCGGCGCGAGCCGGGTCCCGCCCGCTGCCCAGGACGCCCCGTTCGTCCTGGAGTACCCGACGGAGGACCCCCGCCCGTCGATCCCGGTCGAGCCGCGGGAGGCCGCCGAGCAGACCCGCACCCAGATCCCGTCGTGGCTCGGTACGGCCGCCTTGGCGGTGCTCGGTGCGGCGATGCTCGCCGCCTTCGGCTACCTGCTCTGGACGCTGGTGCGGACGGCGGCTCGCCGGGTCACCCGCCGGCTGCCGGCGCGCCCGGCCCGGCGCAGCGCCGAGGGCACGGCGCGTGAGGTGGTCGCCGCCGTCGACGCCGGCCTGGTCGACCTGGACGACCGGTCCACCGACCCGCGGACCGCGGTGATCGCCTGCTGGGTCCGGCTCGAAGAGGCCGCCTCGGCCGCCGGCGTGCCCCGGCTCACCGGCGACACCCCGACCGACCTGGTCACCCGGCTGCTGCGCGGCGACCCGGCCGCTGGCGTGCCGGCGATCGTCAGCGCCGACGTGCTGGCCGAGTTCGCGCACGTCTACCGCGAGGCCCGGTACGCCACCCGGCCGGTCGACGAACGAACCCGTGACCAGGCACGCGCGGCGCTGCGCCGGTTGCGCGGCGAACTCACCGCCACGGTCGAGCAGGTGACGACGTGAACGCCCGGAAACGAACGCACCGGCGGCCCGGCGCGCCGGCCGGTGCCGAGGTGACGTCGTGAGTCGAGCCAGCATCGACGACCTGCTCAGCTTCGAGGAGGAGCGGCCGGTCCGGACCGAACGGCGCGAGGGCGGGCGGCTGCGCGCCCTGGCCGGCGTCCTCGGCGTCACCGCAGCCGCGACGGTCGTGCTCGTTGCCGGCCTGCGGGTGATCGGGCTGCGGGTGTCGCTGGTGGTGCTGGTCGCCGCGGTGCTCACGCTGCTTGTGGTACGCCGGATCGTGGCCGTGCTCGCACCGCCGCCGAAGTCCCCCCGCCTCGCGGAAGCGTCCCGAGGCAGAGAGGAGGACGGCATGTACAACTGGGCGTCCCAGGACGCGTTGCGTGCCGCAGTCAACGGTTGGGCAACCCCGCTGGAGTGGTCGAAGACCAAACCCGACCGGTTCACCGGGAGGGTCCTGCCCCGCCTCGCCGAGCTGGCCGACGAGCGGCTGCGCCTGAAGCACGGCGTGACCCGTGAGTCGGATCCGGGCCGGGCTCGGGTGCTGCTGGGCGACCGACTGTGGAAGTTCCTGGAGACCCCGCCCCGCCGCACCCCCTCGCCGCGCGACCTCGCGGCGATCGTCGCCGAACTGGAGAAGATCTGATGAACGACGTCGGCCGGACCATGCCTCCCACCGAGGTCGGTCACCTCGCCCGGGCGGTACTGGACGCGGTGGGCCAGGTCGTGGTCGGCAAGCGGGACGCCCTGGAACTGGTCCTGGCCGGCATCCTGGCCGGCGGGCACGTGCTGTTGGAGGACCTGCCGGGCCTGGGTAAAACGCTTACCGCCCGGTCCTTCGCCCAGGCCCTCGGGCTGGACTTCCGTCGTCTCCAGTTCACTCCGGACCTGTTGCCCGCCGATGTCACCGGCTCGTTCCTGTACGACCAGCGCAGCGGCGATTTCGCGTTCCGGGCCGGGCCGGTCTTCACCAACCTGCTGCTCGCCGACGAAATCAACCGGACCCCGCCGAAGACCCAGTCGGCCCTGCTGGAGGCGATGCAGGAGAAGCAGGTTTCGGTGGAGGGCGTGACCTACCGGCTGGACGAGCCGTTCCACGTGCTCGCCACCGCCAACCCGATCGAGTACGAGGGCACCTACCCGCTGCCGGAGGCGCAACTGGACCGATTCCTGCTGCGGGTGTCGTTCGGCTACCCCGAGCAGGAGGAGGAGTGGGAGGTGCTGCGTCGGCGGATGGCCCGCCGCCGCGAGGAGGCCGAGATCAAGCCGGTCGTCGACGCCGCCACGCTGCGCGCCATGCAGGCGGCGCTGGAGGACGTCGTGGTGGAGGACTCGGTCGGGCGCTACATCGTGGCGCTGACCGCAGCCACCCGGGAACACCCCTCGGTGCTGGTCGGCGCCTCGCCGCGGGGCTCGTTGGCGCTGTTGCTGCTGGCCCGGGTCCGGGCCGTGCTCTCCGGCCGCGACTACGTGGTGCCGGAGGATGTGAAGGACGTGGCGACGCCGGCACTGGCGCACCGGATCACGCTGCGGCCGGAAATGTGGCTGCGCCGGGTCGACCCGTCCTTCGTGGTCGGCGAGGTCCTCGACGCGACACCGGCACCGGCCAGCGGTGCGCTGCCCAGCTACGCCGGCGGGCACCAGGGGCACTGAACGCGTGGTGATCAGTCAGGACCGATCGGCACCGGCCAGCAGCAGGACCGGCCAGGTCGTGCTGCGCCCCGCCGCGCCGCCGGACGGCCGGGGCAGCCGAGCCGCCGCGACCGAGCAGGATCGATCGACGCCGGAACGCTGGACGCCCACCCCGGCGCTCGGCCGGGCGGTGCTGCTCACCGGCCTGCTCCTGATCGCCGGGGTGCTGCTGGGCCGGGTGGACCTGGTCGTGCTTGCCGCACCGTTCGCGCTGGGCACCGCGTACGCGTTGCACCGCCGGCCCGCCGAACTGCCCCAGGTGCTGATCAACGACGGCGGCGGGCACCTGGTGGAGGGTGGCGAGTTGACCGGCACGGTAAGCGTCGGCAACCCCGACCCGGTGCCGTACGACGTGGCGGTGCTGCGTACCCGGGTCTCGCCCTGGCTGCGGGTCGACCGGGCGACGCTCGCCGGTGGCACGGTCGCCGGGCGGAGTCGGGCCGGTGGCAGCACGACGGTGGCGGACTGCCCGTTCGTCACCTCGGTCGCCCCGGAGACCGCGGTCGACCTGGAGCTGAGCGGCACCGCGCTGCGGTGGGGACGGCACCTGCTCGGCCCGGCCGGTGCCCGGGTGGCCGCAGCACAGGGGCTGTTGATCTCGCGGGCGGTGCTCGCCGAGCCGGTCCGCGCGAAGGTGTACCCGAAGACCGAGCCGTTCGAGGCGGTCGAGGCGATGCCCCGGGCCGCCGGGCTGGTTGGCGCGCACCGCTCGCGCCGTCCCGGCGAGGGCGGCGAACTGGCCGGGGTCCGGGTGTTCGCGCCCGGTGACCGGCTGCGCCGGATCGACTGGCGGGTGTCGCTGCGGACCCGGCAGCTGCACGTGGCGGCCACCCTCAGTGACCGGGACGCCGAGGTGGTGGTGCTGCTCGACGTGCTGGCCGAGGCGGGCCGCTCTGGCGGGATCGCCGGAACGGCATCGGTACTGGACACCACGGTCCGGGCCGCTGCCGCCATCGCCGAGCACTACCTGCACCGGGGCGACCGGGTGTCGCTGCTGGAGTACGGCCCGAGCGCCCGCCGGCTGCGGCCGGCCACCGGGCGGCGACAGTATCTGACCGCCCTGGAATGGCTGTTGGAGGTGAAGGCGCAACCTTCCCCGCAGGCGGTGGACGACCTCGCGTTCGGCCCCCAGTTGCTCTCCGCCGACGCGCTTGTGGTGGTGCTCACGCCGCTGCTCCAGGAGCGGTCGGCACAGATGCTGGCCCGGTTGGCCCGCTCGGGCAGGTTCGTGGTGGCCGTGGACACCCTGCCGGCCGACCTGCCGCCACCAAAGGGGCAGGGGTGGGCCGAGGTGGCCTACCGGCTGTGGCGGCTGGACCGGGACACGATGATCATGCAGCTGCGCGAGCACGGGGTGCCAGTGGTGCCATGGGTCGGCGCGGGCAGCCTTGACCAGGTGTTGCGTGACGTGGCCCGGATGGCCACCGCACCCCGGGTGGGCAACCGGTGAGCGCGCCCGACGCGGCGCGGCGGAGCACCGCGTTTCCGGACGGAGGGCGAGCCCGATGATCGCCTCGTTGACCGGCCGGGTCCGGACGCTGGGCACGGCGGCGAAACGGATCACCCTGATCCCGGTACTGATCCGCTTCGGCATCTTCCTCAGCACGCTGATCGGCCTGCTGCTGGCGTACCCCGCCGAGGTGCTTGCGGAACAGGCACTCGGCGCCCTGGTCCTGGTCGCGGTGCTCCCTGCGGTGGCGCCACGCCGGTTCTGGCCGACCTTCGCGGCGCTTGTCACCGTCGCCGGATGGCTGCTCGCCACCGACGGGTACGACCGGCCGATCGCGCTGTGGCGACTGATGGCCGTGGCGGTGGCGCTCTACCTGACGCACACCCTCTGCGCGCTTGCCGCGCTGCTGCCGTACGACGCGGTCGTGGACCCGGACCTGATCGTGCGTTGGCTCACCCGCGCGGCGGGCGTGTTGCTCGCCACGTCGGTGCTCGGGATCCTGCTGCTCGAACTGGCCCGCCTGGGTGGGCGCGAGAACGGTTGGCAGGCCGTCACCGTCGCCGGTCTGCTGATCGCGGTCGCGGTGACCGCCCTCCTCGCCTGGCTGCTCCGCCGCCGGTGAAACTGCTGGCCCGGCCGCTGCGCGGCAGGTGAGAACGAGATCGCCGGGGCCGGTGTGAAGCCCGGTACGCAGGTGGTCGGAGTGTCGCAAGCAGCCGGAGTTGTCCGGGTCACAGTGAGGTTGTGCTCGGTCACAGAAGGGGACCGGGATCGGGATTAGCGTCGCCGGTGGGGGAAAGATGGTAGACGTGAATCCGAAGCGGATCCTTGTGGTGGGCGCCGGGCACGTCGGTCTCTACGCGGCGCTGCGCCTGTCGAAGAAGCTCAGCTCCCGTGAGGCTGAGGTCATCGTCGTCGACCCCCAGCCGCACATGACGTACCAGCCGTTCCTGCCCGAGGCGTCCGGGGGAAACATCTCCCCACGGCACGCCGTGGTGCCGCTGCGTCGCGAGTTGCGCCGGTGCACGGTGATGGCCGGCGCGGTGACCCGGATCGAGCACGACCGCAAGACCGCCACCGTCCAGCCGATCGTCGGCCCGACCCGGGAGATCAGGTACGACCACATCGTGGTCGCCCCCGGCTCGGTGTCCCGGACCCTGCCGATTCCTGGCCTGCACGAGCAGGGCATCGGGTTCAAGACCATCGGTGAAGCCATCTACCTGCGCAACCACGTGTTGGAGCAGTTGGACGTGGCCGCCGCGACGACCGACCCCGAGGTGCGCCGCCGGGCGCTGACCTTCGTCTTCGTCGGCGGCGGATACGCCGGCATCGAGGCCCTCGCCGAGATGGAGGACATGGCCCGGGACGCGCTGCGGTACTACCCGGAGCTGAACGCGTCGGACATGCGGTGGGTACTTGTCGAAGCCACCCAGCGGGTACTGCCCGAGGTCGACCGGGACATGGGTGCCTACACGGTGCAGCAGCTGCTGAAGCGGGACATGGACATCCGGTTGGACACCCGGCTGGAGTCCTGCGTCGACGGGGAGGTCAAGCTCTCCGACGGGGACACTTTCCCCACGAACACGATCGTCTGGACCGCCGGGGTGAAGCCGTCGCCGATGCTTGACGCGACCGACTTCCCTCGCGACGACCGGCGTCGGGTCACCTGCCTGCCCACCCTCCAGGTGGTCGACGGTGACCGGGTGATCGACGGTGCCTGGAGTGCCGGCGACTGCGCCGCCGTACCGGACCTGACCAAGGCACCGGGCAACTACTGCTCGCCGAGCGCCCAGCACGCGGTACGCCAGGCGCAGCGGATGGCCGACAACATCGTCGCCGTGATCCGTGGCCGGGAGCCGGTCGACTACAAGCACAAGCACGCCGGCAGCGTGGCCAGTCTCGGCCTGCACAAGGGCGTGGCCCAGGTCTACGGCATCAAGATGACCGGTTGGCCGGCGTGGTTCATGCACCGGACGTACCACATGAGCCGGATCCCGTCGTTCAACCGCAAGGTCCGGGTGGTGGTCGACTGGACCCTGGCGTTCGTCCTCAAGCGTGAGGTGGTCGCCCTCGGCCAGCTGCACGACCCCCGCGAGGAGTTCGCCGAAGCCTCCCGCAAGTAGGCGTGTAAGGAAGGGCCCCTTCTTAACGCCTCAGGTAGAGGAAGGGCCCCTTCTTAACACCTCTGGCCACCGGGGGTAGCCGCGCGGGACGCCGCGTCGGCTGCGAAACCGCTACCGTGGCACTGCACCGCGCGTCTCGGCGCGTCGGGTTCACCCGCCCGGGTGGTGGAACGGTAGACACGGCCGCCTTAAAAGCGGCTGCCGTAAGGCATGCGGGTTCGACCCCCGCCCCGGGCACCCAGGCCGGCCGCCGTAGCGCCACCGCCGTAGCTTCGCCGCAGAACTCGCCGCCGCAGGGCCACCGTAGCTTCGCCGCAGGGCCCGCCGCCGTAGCGCCGCCGGCGAGACCTACTGGGTCCGTCGTACGCCCGAGTCCGAGGACGTTGCGAGGATCGCCTCGATGCCGCGTTCGAACAGTTCGTCGTCAGTGCACTCTGCGTCGCCGAGATATCCGGACGCGACGAGGGTGGGATAGGCGGCGGCGTTCGCTGCGATCTGGTGGCGGGCCTGTGCCCGCGCCTCGGATGCGGCGCTCTGCCGCCAGGTGGCTTCGGTGAGCGCGGCACCGATCACGTAGTTGGCGATCAGGCGAACGGTGACGGCCAACCGGGTGCCGGTGAAGTCACCACGGACCAGCGCCGATTGCAGGAATTCGGTACGCGCCAGCACGTTGGGGCCGAGCATCGGACGGCCGATGAGGCCGGGTGCCCAGGGGTGTCGAAGCATGACCGTACGCCATTGGCGCGTCAACGCCCGTACGTCGTCCTGCCACTCTCCTGCTGCCGGCGGCAGTGGCACATCGGCGAAGATCTCATCGACGGCCAGGTCCAGCACGTCGTCCTTTGTCGCGACGTGCCAGTAGAGCGCGGTCGGGGTGACCGCGAGGCGATCTGCCAGACGCCGCATCGTCAGGCCACCGACGCCGTCTTCGTCGAGCAGCGCCACGGCCGCCTCGACAATGCGTTCGCGGGTCAGTCTGTCCCGCCGGGGCGGGCGTTCTTGCGTACGGAGCCAGACGCTGCCGGCTCGTTGGCTGCTCCGCCCGGACGTCGTCGGTTGCCGGAATTCACTCGCGCTCACGCTTCCCATCGTATTACGGTGTTCAGGAAAATTAACGTCGTTAAGTCACCTGTACGCTGTTCGAGGAGATCGCCTCATGCCTCTGCTGCGGATACAACTCGACAGCGACAGGAACACCGCTCGGCGGGTGCTCCAGCTCCACCGGGCGGGGAAGATCCACCACGAGTCCCGGAACGCCGCCCGTGACGAGGTCTGGCGCCGTGGCCGTACCCCCGCCGCCGAACCAGTCTTCGTCGGCATCACCAATGGCGAGCCCGTCCGGCTCATCTATGACGTGGAGGTCTGCCTGGACATAACGCGGTGAATGGTCACGACCAGAGCTCAAAGGGCTCGTCGATCTCCTGGCCGGCCAGGAACCTGGTCAACAACTGTGGGAGCCGTCGCGGGTAGAACTGCTCGGCGCTGGCCACCACCTCGGCGATCGGCCACCATCGGTAGTCGAAGTAATCCTCGCGCTCATAGTCGAAACGCCCGGCTTCGTCGATCGCCTCGCCTTTGTAATCAAGGGGTACGGCGACCACGACCTCGTGTTGCAGGTGTCGACGGGTCCGATGCCGGAAGGACGAGGTTCGTCGCCATGTTGGCGGGCCGACCTGTTCGGGCGAGATCGAGATTCCGGTTTCCTCGCGAAGTTCCCGCAGGGCCGCCTCCAGGTACGTCTCGCCCTCGTCGATCCCGCCACCGGGAAGCTCCCACCATTGGCCCAGCTCCGGTGCGGTGATTTCGTGAGTGTGGAAGAGCAGGATCCGATCGGCCACGTCGCGGAGCACGATGCGGACCGCGTCGCGTTCGAAGATCGGCAGGTCCTGCGGGATCTCGGTCATCGGCACCTCTCGTATCGGAAGGCTGGTTCAGCGTAAGCAGAGAGGCGGCCGGGATGGGGATGGCCGTCAATTGCCGACCCGGGCGGCAGGGCCAGGCGGGGTGTCCGGATTTCGACCGTCCTCGGGACGCTGGCTGGCCGCGTCGCGACGTTGGGCCGGGTCGCGGAGCCGCTCACCCGGGCACTCTCAGCGTTCCCTCAGCTTTCCGATGACCAACGGGCTGGCCCGGACGTTTACTCTTATAGCGCGCGTTGACGCGCCACGACCGCCCTAGGGAGGCCTGACAGTGAAGACTTCGAACCCGGTACTCGCGCGGCTCGGCCAAGCGGCCGAGCGGGAGCGGGCCGCCGGGTACGCCCCGACCGGGCCGTACGGACAGCCCGGATACCCCCAGCAGTACCCGCCGCAGGCCGGTTACCCCGGCGCGCCGGGCTTCCCGTCCGCTCCGCCTGCGGTCACCCCGATGTCGATCGACGACGTGGTGGTCAAGACGGTCACGCTCCTGGCCATCGTCGGTGTCGCCGCCGCGGCAGCCTGGGTGCTGATCCCGGACGCACTGCTTGGCGTCGCGTGGATCGGCGCGGCCGTGGTGGGCCTGGTGCTCGGCATGATCATTTCGTTCTCGCGGATGGCGAACCCGGCGCTGGTCGTCGCGTACGCCGTCGTCGAGGGTGTTCTGGTCGGCGCAATCAGCAAGTTCTTCGAGTCGATGTACGACGGCATCGTGCTCCAGGCGGTGACCGCCACCTTCGGCGTCTTCTTCGTGATGGCCATGCTCTACCGGGCGCGGGTCATCCGGGCCACGCCGAAGTTCACCAAGGGCCTGATCGCGGTGATGGCGGGTCTCTTCGCCGTCATGCTGATCAACCTGGTGCTGGCGATGTTCGGCGTCAACACCGGTCTGCGCGACGGTAGCCCGCTGGCCATCGGGTTCAGCCTGGTCTGCATCGTGGTCGCCGCGCTGAGCTTCGTGCTCAGCTTCAAGGAGGTCGAGGACGGCGTCCGGATGGGGCTGCCGCAGCGCTACTCCTGGGTTGCCGCGTTCGGCATCCTGGTCAGCCTGATCTGGCTCTACATCGAGCTGCTGCGTCTGCTGAGCTACTTCCAGGGCGACGACTGACAGCGCCGCCCCGACGACCGACCGGCGTCCGCTCCCACCTGGGAACGGGCGCCGTCGTCATTCCCTAGCCCGTCGCCGCGCCCCCAGCCAGCGTCGATCTTGCACTTTTGGTCGCGGAATAAGCCTCGAAAGGGATGAATTGGCGACATCAAGTGCATGATCAGCAGCGGCAGCGGCAGCGGCAGCGGCAGCGGCAGCGGGTGGGGGCGGCGGCGGTGGCGGCGGGCGGGTGGGGGTGGGTGGGTGGGTGCGTAGAGTTGGGGGTGGGGAGACGGAACTGGGGCGGGGAGTCGAGTTGCTGGTGCGGCAGGTGGGGCACTGGCAACAGCCACGCTGGTCGGCCGTTGCCTCGGCCGGCAACCTGCCCCGGGCGAACCTGGTGCATCGGCTGGTACAGGAGATCGCCGACCTCGCCGCCGACGCGGAGGGGCAGCCCCGGCGGAACGTACCCCGGCTCGACAACGACCTGGCCCTGCCCGACCAGCTTCGGGTGGTGGCGGCCGACCTGCTCGCCGCCGGCCCGCCCGACGACGTCCTGGCCCGAGCGGCGGCCCAGGTGGCCGCCACCCGGACCGCGCTCTAGCCCGCTGTCGCCGCGCGCCGGCCCAGCCAGCCGTCCCGCCGGCCAGGCTGCCGCCGGGCCGGGCCAGTTCGCCGTCGTGCCGGCCAGGCTGCCGTCGTGCTGGGCAGCTGCCCGGCTGGGCCAGTTCGCCGTCAGTTGAGGCGTTCGAGGACCATCGCCATGCCCTGACCGCCGCCGACGCACATGGTCTCCAGACCGATGGTCTTGTCGTGCCACTGAAGGGCGTTGAGCAGCGTGCCGGTGATCCGGGCGCCGGTCATGCCGAACGGGTGACCGACGGCGATGGCGCCGCCCATCACATTCACCTTCTCCTCGGGGATGCCGAGTTGGCGGTACGACGGGATCACCTGCGCGGCGAACGCCTCGTTGATCTCGACCAGGTCGACGTCGTCGATGGTCATGCCGGCGCGCTTGAGTGCCTGCCGGCTCGCCTCGACCGGGCCCAGCCCCATGATCTCCGGGGACAGTGCGGTGACACCGGTGGAGACGATCCGGGCCAGCGGGGTGATGCCCAGTTCCTCGGCCCGCTGGGCGCTCATCACGACCACGGCGGCGGCCCCGTCGTTGAGCGGGCAGCAGTTGCCGGCGGTGATCCGGCCGTCCGGGCGGAAGACCGGTTTGAGGGCGGAGACCGCCTCCAGGGTGACTCCCGCGCGTGGGCCGTCGTCGGTGCTCACCACCGTGCCGTCAGGCGTGCTGACCGGGGTGATCTCGCGGGCCCAGAAGCCTTTCGCGATCGCCTGCTCGGCGAGGTTCTGGCTGCGTACGCCGAACGCGTCCATGTCGGCGCGGGACACGTCGTACGCCTGGGCCAGGTTTTCTGCCGTTTGTCCCATGGACAGATAGACGTCGGGCAGCGCGTCCTGCTCGCGCGGGTCGGTCCAGACCGGGGCGTCTGCTTCGGCGCGGGCCTCGGAGCGCGCCTGTGCCTCGGCGAAGCGTGGGTTCTCCCAGCGGCCGATCAGGGACTGCGCCTCGGACGGCAGCCGGTCGGAGTTGCCCCGAGCGTAGCGGGAGACGGCCTCCACACCGGCGGAGACGAACACGTCGCCCTCGCCGGCCCGGATGGCGTGCATCGCCATCCGGGTGGTCTGCAACGAGGACGCACAGTAGCGGGTGAGGGTGGCACCGGGTAGGCCGTCGAGACCCATCAGTACGGCGACCACGCGGGCCATGTTGAAGCCCTGCTCGCCACCGGGCAGGCCGCAGCCGAGGTAGAGGTCGTCGATGTCTCGTGGATCGAGCTGGGGGACCTTGTCCAGCGCGGACCGCACGATGGTGGCGGCGAGGTCGTCCGGGCGGAGGTCACGGAGGGACCCCTTGTGGGCCCGGCCGATGGGGGAGCGGGCGGTGGCGACGATCACGGCATCGCGGGGCGACTCAATCGGCATGCCGCAACGTTAACGCGGGAGTAACATGCCGCGGAAGCAACCCGGCGCCGGGGAAGATGTTCAGCGGCGCTGGGCGACAGACGTCAGCGGCGCTGGGCGAGCGCTGCGGGGGAGATGTCAGCGGCGCTGGGCGAGCGCCGTGGGGAGATGTCAGCGGCGCTGGGCGACGGCCGCGGCTGCGGCCACCGCCGGCAGCAGGGCGTGTGCCCAGACCCGGTACCCGTCGGCGGAGGGGTGGTAGCCGTCCGGACAGAAGGTGTTGGCGTCGGCCCGGAACACCGGCCCGGTCTCGGCGGCCAGGTCGACCACTGTTCCGCCCGCGTCGAGTACCGCGCTCGTCTGGGCCCGGCCGACCCGGCGGCCCACCCAGCCGACGACCTGACGCAGCGGTGGCGCGATGGCCCGTACCGCGCCGAGATCCGGGCAGGTGCCGACCACCACCTCGACTCCGGCCTGGCGCAGCCGGTGCACCGCCGCGCCGAGGTAGGCGGCGGCCTCGACCGGACGACGCAGGTCGGTGGCGTCGTTCGCGCCGACCAGGACGACCGCCACGTCCGGCCGCTCACCGAGCAGCGCCCGGGCCACCTGGGTGGCCAGGTCGGTGGAGCGCGAGCCGGAGACGCCGACGCTGGAGAGGTGCACCAACCGCCCGGCCGGCCCCTCGGCGAGCAGCTCGGCCAGTTGCCCGCCGATGGTGTCGCCGAGGCGGTCGACGCCGACACCGAGGGCGGAGGAATCGCCGAGCAGCACCAGCCGCAGCGGCGGGGCGCCGGTGCGGCCGACCGTCGCCCGGAGCGCCAGACCCAGCTCGGGCTGGGCGTAGCGGCGGTTGCGGGCCACCACGGCCTGACCGGCGAGCACGGCGGCGCCGCCGAGCGCACCGGCGAGCAGCGAGACGCCGGCGGCACGGGCCAGCTGCGCGCCGGGAGACAGGTTGCTCATCTGGCCGTCCCAGGGGTGCCGGCGCCGTACGGGCGCCTGATCCGCTCGATCATGTGCGTCCCTCCACTGCCTGTGATTCGGGGGTGGGAGTCGGCTGCGACGCCGTGCCGGCACCGAAGAACCCCCGGCGGCGCAGTCGAGCCCAGCGGCCAGCCGGCCCGACATTGCTGCCGAGAAGCTGCGTCCCGCTGACCTCCGTCCCGGGATGCCGGGCCGCCTCCTGAGCCGCCTTCGGCAATGACCGTACGCCTTCGAGCCGGATCGGCGAAGGTCTCCGTTCCGGACCGGCACCCAACGCGGCGAGCACCGTGGGTAGCAGCGCGGCGGCGGCTGCGGCATATCCCTCGGCGGACGGGTGGAAGCGGTCCCAGGCGAACATCCGCCCCGGCTCGGCGTTGAAGCGTGGCCCCAGCAGATCGCCGAGGGAAACCGTCCAGCCGCCGGCCGAGACGACGGCGACCGTCTGGGCGGCAGCGAGCTGCCGACTCCACCGGCGGGCCAACCAACGCAGCGGCGGCTGAATGGGGCGGATCGCGCCCAGGTCGGGGCAGGTGCCGACGACCACCTCGGCGCCGACGGCACGCAGCGCGCGAACCCCCTCGACGAGGTAGCGCACGGCCAGGGCGGGCGGCGTCCGGTTGGTCACGTCGTTGCCGCCGATCAGGATCACCGCGACGTCGGGTCGGCACTCCAGGGCGGCCTCGACCTGGAACCTGAGCGCCGCCGAGATGGCACCTACCACGGCGAAGCGGTGCAGCCGCACCGGCCGTTGAAGCCGGCGGGACAACCCGGTCGCCAGCAGCGCGCCCGGCGTCTCCCGTCGGCGGTGCACGCCGTAACCGGCAGCCGTGGAGTCGCCGAGGATGACCATGGTGACCGCCGGACCGGGAAACTTCGCGCCGTAGACGCCGTCGCAACGCGGTGGCGGGGCCTCGGCCATCGGGATGGTGCGCCGGGCCTGGCGGGCCTGGCCGAAGAGCAGGCCGGTGGTCGCCCCCGCAGCCGCTACCGTGGCGGTCGTGCCGATCGCTGCCAGGCGGGCCACTCGCCAGGCGCGCGACCAGCGCGGGCGATTCGGTACGGCGTACTTGTCGACCCCCACACCGCGACACTAGCGCGCCGGTACGACGGTCCGCTGTCGTCACGATGGCGTCCCCGGTGCCTGGAAAACGACTGCATTGGGTACTTGAATATCGAGAGTTGCGCCGGGTCGTCACGCTGCACGTGGAGAGGAGCACGACGATGGCTAAGACGTTGAAGCGGGGTGCGGCGTTCGTGGCGCTGGGCCGGGCGCTGACCGCCGGTGCCCGGGGCGGTCCGTCGCTCGGCGCGCGGATCGGTGCGCTGCCCAGGATGATCGCGGCCACCGCCCGTGGCCAGTACGACGGCGGCCTGCGGCTGGCCATGATGACGGCGGCGACGGCGTACATTGTCTCCCCGATCGACGCGGTGCCCGAAATGTTCCTCACGGTGTTCGGGCTGATCGACGACGCGGTGATGGTCACCTGGCTGGCCGGCGCGGTGCTCGCCGAGACCGAGCGGTTCCTGGAGTGGGAGGCTCGTCGCAGCTCGGTAATCCCCGGGCACGCGGTGCCCTGACCCGACGTACCCTGGGCGCGGGATCACCGAGAGCAACCCGCCCGGCCTGCGGCGCCGGCGCCGGAGGAGAAGGGCACAACGAGGTGCAGTACTACGACAACGTCGTCGAGATGATCGGCAACACCCCGCTGGTACGGCTGCGCAACGTCGCCGAGGGCATCCAGGCGACCGTGCTGGCGAAGGTGGAGTACCTCAACCCGGGTGGCTCCGTGAAGGACCGGATCGCGCTACGCATGGTGGAGGATGCCGAGGCCGCCGGCATCCTCCGGCCGGGCGGCACCATCGTCGAGCCGACCAGCGGTAACACCGGCGTGGGGCTGGCCCTGGTGGCGCAGCTGCGCGGCTACCGCTGCGTCTTCGTCTGCCCGGACAAGGTCAGCCAGGACAAGCAGGACGTACTGCGGGCGTACGGCGCGGAGGTGGTGGTCTGCCCGACCGCCGTCGCGCCGGAGGACCCCCGCTCGTACTACAACGTCTCCGACCGGCTGGCCCGGGAGATTCCCGGCGCCTGGAAGCCCAACCAGTACGCCAACCCGGCGAACCCCCGTTCGCACTACGAGACCACCGGCCCCGAGCTGTGGAAGCAGACCGACGGGCGGATCACCCACTTCGTCGCGGGGGTGGGCACCGGTGGCACGATCTCCGGCATCGGGCGGTACCTCAAGGAGGCGTCCGGCGGCACGGTCAAGATCATCGGGGCGGATCCGGAGGGCTCGGTCTACTCCGGCGGCACCGGCCGGCCGTACCTGGTCGAGGGAGTCGGTGAGGACTTCTGGCCGGAAACGTACGACCGGGAGGTGGCCGACGAGATCATCGAGGTGTCGGACAAGCAGTCCTTCGAGATGACCCGGCGGCTGGCCCGCGAGGAAGGGCTGCTGGTCGGCGGTTCCTGCGGCATGGCGGCCGTGGCCGCGCTGGAGGTGGCCCGCAGTGCCGGACCGGACGACCTGGTCGTGGTGCTGCTGCCCGACGGCGGCCGAGGCTACCTCTCCAAGATCTTCAACGACGCCTGGATGGCCCGGTACGGCTTCCTCAACAACTCCGGCTCCGAGCCGACCGTGGCGGAGGCGCTGGTTGGCAAGCCGGGCGGGCTGCCCGAGCTGGTGCACGTACACCCGACCGAGACGGTCCGCGACGCGGTCGACTACATGCGCGAGTACGGCGTCTCGCAGTTGCCCGTGCTCAAGGCCGAGCCGCCGGTGGTGACCGGCGAGGTGGCCGGCTCGATCGCGGAGAAGGACCTGCTCGACGCGCTCTTCACCGGTCAGGCCCACCTGCACGACACGATCGAGCGGCACATGGCACCGCCGCTGCCGATGATCGGTGGCGGTCAGCCGGTAAGCGAGGCGGTCAACCTGCTGGAGAAGTCCGATGCCGCGCTGGTGCTGATCGACGGGAAGCCCAAGGGCGTCCTCACCCGCCAGGACCTGCTCGCCCACCTCGGCGCCCGCTGAGCGGTAAGGAAGGGCCCCCTTTTAACGCCTCGTGCATAGCAGGGGCCCCCTTTTAACGCCCGGCCGCGAAATCAGCAGATCGAGTGTTAATAGGGGGCCCTTCCTCTACCGC
The DNA here is from genome assembly GCF_038246755.1 of Micromonospora sp. FIMYZ51. Lineage (NCBI taxonomy): Bacteria > Bacillati > Actinomycetota > Actinomycetes > Micromonosporales > Micromonosporaceae > Micromonospora > Micromonospora sp. FIMYZ51. The sequence goes on from NZ_CP134706.1 coordinate 982,974, forward strand.
AGGCGTTAAAAGGGGGCCCTTCCTTACCCCAAAGTGCGGGTGTAGCGGAGTTGGGGGGTGGGGGCGTTGCCGATCATCTCCGCCCGCTCCGCCCCGGTCGGCTGCCAGCCGCCGCGCTCGTAGAAGCGGCGGGCGTGGGTGTTGTCGCGCAGCACCCAGAGCGCGGCGTGGTGCCAGCCGCGCGCCTGCATGGCGGACAGCGCGTCGATCATCAGGGCGCGGCCGATGCCCCGGCCGCGTTCGGTCGGCTCCAGATGTATGGCGTTGAGCAGTCCGGTGACCGGGTCGCCCTCGTCGTCGGGGCCGAGGTAGCTGAAGCCGACGAGGGTGCCGGCCCGCTCGGCGACGGTCATCCGGTGGTCGGTCTGCTCGTGCTCCCATCGGGTCACCCAGTAGCTGCCCATGGCCTCGGGTGTGGGGTGGACCAGCGCGGCGGGCGGCAGGAAGGCGGAGTACGCGGCGATCCGGGACCGCTGGTGCAGGGCACCCACCGCCATCAGGTCACCGGCGGTCGCCGGACGGAGGGTGACGATCACTCTCCCGAGGGTACCCGTCGGGGTGGAACCTGAATCGTGGTCAGATCCTCGGCGATCACCAGGTCGCCGTCGAAGTGGGCGCGGGCCTCGTCTGCGAAGCGGGCCGGGTCGGCGTACCGCTGGGAGAAGTGGGTGAGCACCAGGCGGCGTACCCCCGACTCGGCCGCCACCCGCGCGGCCTGGCCGGCGGTGAGGTGCCCGACCTCGGCGGCGAGCGCGGTCTCGGAGGCCAGGAAGGTCGCCTCGATCACCAGCAGGTCGGCCTGCTCGGCCAGCGCGTACACGGCGTCGCAGAGGCCGGTGTCCATCACGAAGGCGAACCGCTGCCCGGGCCGGGGCACGCTCACCTCCGCTCGGGTGACGCGGCGCCCGTCGTGGTCGAGGTGACCGACGCGCTGCAACTCGCCGACCGCCGGCCCGCCGATGCCGTACGCGGCCAGCCGCTCCGGCACCATCCGGTACCCGTCGGGCTCGATCAGCCGATAGCCGTACGTGTCGATCGGGTGGCGCAGCCGGCGCGCCTCCAGGGTGCCGCAGCGCAACGCGATCCGTTGCCCGTCGGTCTCGATCGGCGCCACGGCCAGTTCGGCGGTCTCGTGGAAGGAGCTGGCGTGCCGCAGCCGGGCGAAGTATTCGGTGCCCTCGGCCGGGAAGTGCACCGCCACCGGATGCGGTACCCGGTCCAGGGAGAGCCGCTGGATGGTGCCGGGTAGCCCGAGGCAGTGGTCGCCGTGGAAGTGGGTGACGCAGATCCGGGTCAGGTCGGTGGCGGTGACGCCGGTGTGCAGCAACTGCCGCTGGCTGCCCTCGCCCGGGTCGAAGAGGATCACCTCGTCGTCCCAGCGCAGCACGTACCCGTTGTGGTTGCGGGCCCGGGTCGGGGCCTGGCTGGCCGTACCGAGCACCACCAGCTCGCGCATTGACACGTCGACCTCCCACGCTGGCCCGACCGAGCCGGGGCATTGAGCGACCCGGGAGCATGCCGCGACCCTGGGCATTGAGCGACCCGGGAGCATGCCGCGACCCTGGGCATTGAGCGACCCGGGAGCGTGCCGCGACCCTGGGCATTGAGCGACCCCGGAGCGTGCAGCGACCCCTGGGCATTTAGCGACCCCGGGCATGAAGCGACCCCCGGGGCTTCCGCGTTGACGCGGGCCGGCTGGACTGGGCCGGCACCCCGGGGGTCGGGTGGCTTGTCGTGGATTCGCCGCACCGCTGCCACACGGTCTCGACGACTCTTACCGTGCCCACCCACAGGGGTGGACGCACTGTCGAGGACAGCGGCTAGCGGACAGCCACCTCACGAGTCCGATTGCTATACAAGTCTGGACCACCTCCTTTCCCGTGTACCGCCACGCTATCCAGCGTCGACCCCGGCGGCAACGGATTTCGATCACATCTGGCGGCGGCCCGACCCGGTCGCCGACGGCGGGAGGCGCCTCAGGAGGTGGGGGCGATGCCGATCGGGCCCTCCCGGGGGCCGTCCTCGCTGGCCGGCTGCACCGACAGGGACGGGAAGTCGGCCAGGTCGCCCTCGGGTTCGGCGTCCCATTCCGGGAAGACCAGGTCGCTTTGCAGATAGAGGCAGAGCAGTTGGGTCAGGTGGCGGAGCCCTTCCAGGTGGGTCCGTTCGTGGCCGTGGGTGGCGTCGACACCGAAGCCGACCAGGGCCACCCGGGCGTGGGCACCCGCCTCCACCGCCGCCGCCACGTCCGAGCGGTAGTAGTCGAAGACGTCCCGGACCAGGTCCACGTCGTGATCCCGGGCGATCGCGGCCAGGTTGCGGGTGAGGTGGTAGTCGAAGGGACCCACCCCGTCGCCCATCGCCAGGGTGGCGGCGTCCTCCCGGGACTGCTGCCCCGGCGCGACCACCGCCGCGTCCACCGAGACGATCTCGGCGACGTCCGGGTCGAGGCCGTGCGACGCGCCGTGGCCGATCTCCTCGGTCACGGTGATCAGCAGGTGCGCGCTGACCGCCGGCGTCACCCGGGCGTCGACCAGGGCCTTGATCGCGGTGAGCACGGCAGCCACCCCGGCCTTGTCGTCCAGGTGCCGGGACTTGACGAACCCGCTGGGGGTGATCGTCGGGTTGGGCAGGAACGCCACGAAGTCGCCCGCGTCGATGCCGAGCGCACGCAGGCCGGCGATGTCCTCCACCGGCTCGTCGACGCGTACCTCGACCTGCTCCCAGCCGATGCCCTGCTCGTCGACGGCGTCGTTGTAGCGGTGCCCGCTGGCCTTGAGCGGCAGGACCTGACCGGTGATCACCCGCTCCAGGTCGTCGGTGAAGATCCGTACGTGCGCACCCTCGGCGAACCGGGCGCTGTGCGTACCGATCTGCTTCAACTCCAGCCGACCGTTCTCCTTCAGCCGCTTGACCATCCCGCCGATGGTGTCGGTGTGCACCACGATCGCCCGGTCCGCGCCGGTCTGCCGGGGACCGGGCAGGCAGGCGCTCAGCGCGCCCCGGCGGGTAAGCGTGGACGGGATGCCGAGCGCCGAGAGCCGCTCACCCACGTACTGCTGCACGTGGTCGGTACGCCCGGAGGGGCTGGGAATGTCCAGCAGCTCGAGCAGCACCTGACGCAGGTAGTCCAGGTCGATCGGCAGCGGGAGGATCTTGCGTACGGTCATGCCTGTGATGTTGCCGCACCCGCCGGGGTCCACAGCCGTTGCGGTGCCCGAGTCCCGGGAAAGAGCAGGTCCACGAAGCGTTCGGCGGTGGGCTGCGGTTCGTGGTTGGCCAACCCGGGCCGCTCGTTGGCCTCGATGAAGACGTGTTCGGGCTGGTCGGGAGCGGGCACCAGCAGGTCGAGGCCGGTCACCGGGATGTCCAGCGCCCGGCTGGCGGCCACGCACGCCTCGGCGATCACCGGATGCAGCTCGCCGGTGACGTCGTGGATGGTGCCGCCGGTGTGCAGGTTGGCGGTCCGGCGCACCACAAGCATCTCCCCTTCCGGCAGCACGTCGTGGAACTCGTAGCCGGCCTCGGCGACCACCTCCCGGGTCATGTCGTCAAGCGGGATGCGGGACTCCCCACCGGTGGCGGCGGCGCGGCGGCGGCTCTGTCGCTCGATCAGCTCGGCGATGTCGTGCACGCCGTCGCCGGTGATCGCGGCCGGTCGGCGTACCGCCGCGGCCACCACCTCGTGGTCGATCATCACAACCCGCAGGTCTTCACCGGTGCAGAGCTCCTCCAGCAGCACCTCGGGGCAGAACCGGGCGGCCAGCTCGACGGCGGCGGCCAGCGCCTCGGGGGTGCGTACGCCCACCGTGATGCCGTTGCCCTGCTCGCCCCGGGCCGGCTTGACCACCAGCTGACCCACTTCGGCCAGGAACTCGGCGTCGGCGGCGTCTCCGGTGGCGGTGCGCCCGCGCGGCACCGAGAGGCCGGCTTCGGTCAGGATCCGGCGGGTGACCCGCTTGTCGTCGCAGCGGCTCATCGCCACCGCCGAGGTCAGCTCGGAGAGCGACTCGCGGGTGAGGATCGTCCGGCCACCACTGGTCAGCCGCAGCTCACCCCATTCCGGGTCGGTCACCTCCACCCGGATGCCCCGCCGCATCGCCTCGTCGGCGACGATCTTCGCGTACGGGTTGAGCTGGTCGTAGCCGGCCGGCATGGCGGGCAGGAACAGCCGCTCGTTGATCGGATTCTTCCGCTTCACGCAGAGCGTGGCGGTGCGGTAGAAGCCGAGCCGCTCGTAGAGCCGGATCGCCCCGGCGTTCTCGGCCAGCACCGACAGGTCCACGTACGCCCGGCCCCGGGCGACCAGGCGGGTGGCCAGTTCGGTGATGAGCGCCTGGCCGGTGCCGGGCGGTGCCTGGTTGAAGTCGACAGTCAGGCACCAGAGACTGGCGCCGTTGTCCGGGTCGTCGAAGACCGCCACGTGGTCGATGCCGGTGATGGTGCCGACGATCTCACCGGTCGTCGCCTCCGCCACCAGGTGCAGGAAGCGATCGGTGGCGGCGTTGTCGACAAGCGTGTCGACCGGTGCGGTGACCATGCCGTTGGCCGCGTAGATCCGGTTGACCGCGTCCGCGTCGGCGGCGTCGCGCAGCCGGCGGATGCGTACTCCGGGCAGCTCCGGCCCGCTGTCGACGGGCGCCGGGGTGTCGGCGGTGCCGGCCTCCTCGCTGGTCCCACCGGCGCGTCGGCGGGCACCACCGAGCGGCAGCCGGTAGGTGAGCGACGGGTCGATGAACAGCTCGTCGGGCAGCCGGGAGACCAGGACGTGCGGGTCGCGCAGGTAGATGCAGATGTCCCGGGCACCGGCCGCCTCGGAACGCAGCACGTCGGCCACGGCGGCCTGATCGGGGAAGGTCTGCCCGAAGACCAGCCGGCCCCAGCCGCAGTCGAGCACCACACCTTCGTCGCCGGGTGGGCGCTCGGTGTCCGTCTCGGTGCCGCCGGCGGCGATCGGATCACCCCCCGGCCCGATCCGCTCGTACCGTCGTCCCGCGCCTCGACCGCGGTCGGTCCGGGCCACCCCGGTGGCCAGGGTGCCGGTCATGCTCAGTCGATTCCGTGGCTCTGGAGCCACATTTCCAGGAGTCCGAGTTGCCACAGCTTGTTTCCGTTCAACGGGGTCAGTTCGGCGTTGGGAGCGTCGAGCAGGGCGTTGACGTAATCGGTGCGGTACAGGTCGCGGCGGCGGGCCTCGGGCGCGTGCAGCGCGTCGCGTACCCGGTCGAGGAGCTTGCCCTCCAGGTGGGTGAGGCCCGGCACCGGGAAGTAACCCTTCGGCCGGTCGATCACCTCGTGCGGCAGCACCCGGCGGCCGATCTCCTTGAGTACGCCCTTGCCGCCCTGGGCGAGCTTCAGCTCGGGCGGGCAGGCGGCGGCCAGTTCCACGAACTCGTGATCCAGGAACGGCACCCGGGCCTCCAGCCCGTGCGCCATGGTCATGTTGTCGACCCGCTTCACCGGGTCGTCGGTCAGCATGATCTGGGTGTCGATGCGCAGGCCGGCGTCGACGGCGGTCTGCGCACCGGGGCGGCCCAGGTGTGCGGCGACGAACTCCCGGGCCGGGTCTCCCGCCGCGAGCCAGTCCGGGTTGAGCACCCGGGCCAGGCCGGCGGCGTCGCGGTCGAAGAAGGCCCGGGCGTACGTGTCCAGGGCCTGCTCGCGGTCGACCCGGTGCAGCGGCGGGTACCAGTGGTAGCCGCCCAGGATCTCGTCGGCGCCCTGGCCGGACTGCACCACCTTCACGTGCCGGGAGACCTCCCGGCTGAGCAGGTAGAACGCCACGCAGTCGTGGCTGACCATGGGCTCGCTCATGGCCGCGACGGCGGCCTCCAGCGGGGGCACCAGATCCCCGGCGGCGACCCGGATCTGGTGATGGTCGGTGTCGAAGGTCTTGGCCACCACGTCGGAGTAGCGGAACTCGTCGCCCTCCCGGCCGCCGACCGCGTCGAAGCCGATGGAGAAGGTGGAGAGCCCGCGCTGTCCCTCCCCGGCGAGCAGGGCCACCACCAGGCTGGAGTCCAGGCCACCGGAGAGCAGTACGCCGACCGGCACGTCGGCGACCATCCGTCGGCGTACGGCGGTGGTCAGGGATTCGAGCAGCGCGTCCTGCCAGTCCTTCTCCGACCAGCCGGCGTGCTCGCTGCGGCGCAGGAACGGCGGGTCCCAGTAGACCCGCTCGTGGCTGCGCCCGTCGGCCTCGTAGACCCGGACGGTGGCCGGGGGCAGCTTGCTCACCCCGCGCAGGATGGTGCGCGGCGGCGGCACGATGCTGTGGAAGCTGAGGTAGTGGGCCAGCGCCACCGGGTCGATCGTGGTGTCCACGCTACCGCCGGCCAGCAGGGCGGGCAGGGTGCTGGCGAAGCGCACCACGCCGGGCGACTCGGCGAGGTAGAGCGGCTTGATGCCGAGCCGGTCCCGGGCGAGCACCAGGCGCCCGGTGTCCCGCTCGCTGATCGCCACGGCGAACATGCCGACCAGGTGGTCGACGAAGTCGAGCCCCCACTCGGCGTACGCCTTGATCACGACCTCGCTGTCGCCGTTGGAGAAGAACCGGTGGCCCTTGGCCGCCAGTTCGGCGCGCAACTCCCGGTAGTTGTAGATGCAGCCGTTGAAGACGCCGGTCAGGCCGGCCGCGGAGTCGACGATGGGCTGGCCGCTGGCGGCGGACAAGTCAATGATCTTCAGCCGGCGGTGGCCGAGCGCGGTCGCGCCCTGGGACCAGACCCCGCTGTCGTCGGGCCCACGATCGCTCATGGTGGCCGCCATCGACTCCACCGCAGCGACGTCGGCGCGTGACCCGTCCCGCCGGAACTCCCCTGCCAGTCCGCACATGCCAGCAAATGCTGCCAGAGGATGTTGCGATTCGCCTGTTGAGACCATGACGGTCGTGTAACAGCCTTGCTAGAATCCGCGCCCCGCGAGCAATTGCCGTGACATGGGAAGCCCTCAGACGCCATTTCCGCCCATCGCGGCCCGGCTGCGAGGCTTACGCGAGCCGCACAGGTGTGACAAGAACCGCACAAGTCATCCGTACGGGGTCGACGACCACTGCGCCGACCCCGCGCGACGACCTCAGCCGGCGGTACGGGCCACCCCGACCGGGCAGCTCAGTCCGTTCGGGCCGTGGTTGCAGTAGCCGTTCGGGTTCTTCGTGGGTGCCAGATACTGCTGGTGGTAGTCCTCGGCCAGGAAATAGTCGCCCAGCCGGCCGATCTCGGTGGTGATCTCGCCCTTGCCGGCCCGGGCCACGATCGGCGCGAACGCGTCCCGGGACGCCTGCGCGGTGGCGAGCTGATCGTCGGTGGTGGCGTAGATCGTGGAGCGGTACTGGGTGCCCACGTCGTTGCCCTGGCGCATGCCCTGGGTCGGGTCGTGGTTCTCCCAGAAGACCTTGAGCAGGTCCTCATAGCTGATCCTGGTGGGGTCGTACACCACCTGCACCACCTCGGCGTGCCCGGTCTCGCCGGAGCACACCTCCTCGTAGGTGGGGTTCGGGGTGTAGCCACCCGCGTAGCCGGCCGAAGTGGTGAAGACGCCGGGCAGGGTCCAGAACAGCCGCTCGGCCCCCCAGAAACACCCCATTCCGAAGACCGCGACCTGCGTGCCCTCGGGGAACGGGCCCTTCAGCGGGGTGCCGAGCACCTCGTGCCGGTCGGCGACCGGCATCGCGATCGGGCGGCCGGGCAGGGCCCGGTCAGGGGAAATCATCTCGGCCTTCAGGCGGCGGAGGAACACGGTGGAACTCCTTTCGTACCCTTCCCCGCGTGCAACACCGGCGGACCCCACTTCCTTACCCGCCCCGCCACCGGTCAGGCCCGCCCCCGCCGCCCTCAGGTCCGAGCGGACCGAATTTGTTCGGCAGCGGGGAAGAAATCTGAACGAACAATTTCGGGTACAAGCTCGTCAGGCCGGATCGGTGGAGAGGGCGGTGCGGATGCGGTCGGCGTACGTGGCGGCATCGGCGTCGTCGGCGTAGCGGGTACGCGGCCAGAAGAAGCCGCGCAGGCCGTCGCCCTTGGTCCGGGGCACCACATGCGTGTGCAGGTGCGGCACGGACTGGGACACCTTGTTGTTCATTGCCACGAAGGTGCCACCAGCCGCCAACCCGGCCTCGACCGCGACGGCGAGCCGCCGGACCAGCCCGAAGTAACCGGCGAGGGAATCCGGCGGCAGGTCGGCGAGGGTGACCACGTGGCTGCGGGGCACCACCAGCAGGTGCCCCTTGAACACCGGCCGGGTGTCCAGGAACGCCACCCCGTCCGGCTCGTCGACCACCCGGAACGCCGGCACCTCACCCGCCACGATCCCGCAGAACACACAACTCGCCACTGGCCGACCGTACCCCCGCGACCGTTCAGCCCCGCGCAGGCGATCGCGGGCGCCGCTGTCGACCGGCGGGTGCCATGGCCGGTCGGTGGGGCGGCCCGGAGGACTAACGTCTGCGTCATGAACCACGGTTTCGATACGCTCGCGATCCACGCCGGCCAGGACCCGGAGGCCCGCACCGGCGCGGTGATCCCACCGATCTACCAGACCAGCACGTACGCCCAGGATGCCGTCGGCTCGCCCCGGCTCGGGTACGAGTACAGCCGGTCCGGCAACCCGACCCGGGACGCGCTCCAGGAGTGCCTGGCCGCGCTTGAGGGTGGGCCGGTCGGGCTGGCCTTCGCCAGCGGGCTGGCCGCCGAGGACGCGCTGCTGCGTACCGTCTGCGCACCGGGTGACCACGTGGTCATCCCCGATGATGCGTACGGCGGCACGTACCGGCTCTTCGCCAAGGTGGCGCAGCGGTGGGGGCTGGCGTACACCCCGGCGAAGATCTCCGACCCGGAGGCCGTGCGGGCCGCGATCCGGCCCGGCAGCACCAAGGTCGTCTGGCTGGAGACGCCGACAAACCCGCTGCTCGGCATCGCCGACATCGCCACCCTCGCCGCCGTCGCACACGACGCCGGTGCGCTGCTGGTGGTCGACAACACCTTCGCCTCGCCGTACCTGCAACAGCCGATCACCCTCGGCGCGGACGTGGTGGTGCACTCCACCACGAAGTACCTCGGCGGGCACTCGGACGTGGTGGGCGGGGCACTGGTGGCGGCGGACGCCGCGCTCGGCGAGGAGTTGCGCTACCACCAGAACGCGATGGGCGCGGTAAACGGCCCGTTCGACGCCTGGCTCACCCTGCGCGGCATCAAGACCCTCGGCGTACGGATGGACCGGCACTGTGACAACGCCGAGCGGATCGCCACCTACCTGGACGGGCACGCCAAGGTCAGCGAGGTGCTCTACCCGGGGCTCGCCGCGCATCCCGGGCACGAGGTGGCGGCCAAGCAGATGCGCCGGTTCGGCGGGATGATCTCGTTTCGGGCGGCCGGCGGCGAGGAGCACGCTGTCGAGATCTGCAACCGGGCCAAGCTTTTCGTGCTCGCCGAGTCGCTCGGCGGGGTGGAATCCCTGATCGAGCACCCGGGCCGGATGACACACGCGAGCGCTGCCGGCTCGCCGCTTGAAGTTCCCGGCGATCTCGTGCGACTGTCTGTCGGCATCGAGACGGTCGAAGACCTGCTCGCCGATCTGGAGCAGGCACTGGGCTGACCGCTGGCTGGGGAGGGTGGCCGTGCAGGACATCATGCCGACCTGGGTGGGGGCGACCGCCAAACAGATCGCCCGGGGCGTACGCCGGGGAGACGTCTCCGCCACCCAGGTCCTGGCCGACCACCTCGACCACGTGGCCAAGGCCGACGCCGACCTCGCCGCCTTCCGCGTGGTACGCGGTGGGGAGGCGGTGACCGAGGCGGAGAAGGTGGACGAGCAGGAGGACCTGGCCAACCTTCCGCTGGCCGGGGTGCCGGTAGCGGTCAAGGAGAACACCCCGGTGGCCGGCATGCCCACCTGGAACGGTTCGGCTGCGGTGCGTACCCCGGTGGCGGAGGCCGACCACGAGGTGGTCCGCCGGCTACGCGGCGCCGGTGCGGTGATCCTCGGGGTCACCCGGATGCCCGAGCTTGGCCTCTGGGCGGTCACCGACGACGACACCGCGGTCACCCGCAACCCGTGGGACCTGGACCGGACTCCCGGTGGCTCGTCCGGTGGCGCGGCGGCGGCGGTGGCGGCCGGGCTGGTGCCGATCGCGCACGGCAACGACGGACTCGGCTCGATCCGTATCCCGGCGGCCTGCTGCGGCCTGATCGGCCTGAAGCCTGGCCGCGGTGTGGTGCCCTGCCAACTCGGTGCCGAGGACTGGTTCGGGCTGACCGAACACGGGATCCTCAGCACCACGGTGGCCGACGCGGCGGTCGGCTTCCGGGTGCTCGCCGGCCGCGCCCAGGAGAAGCTCGTTCCACCGCAGCGGCTGCGGGTCGGGGTGTCGTTGCGGTCTCCGGTGCGCGGCGTCGCGCCCGACGCGCCGAACCGGGACGCGGTCGCCGCCGCCGGCCGGTTGCTCGCCGGAGCCGGGCACGACACCGTGCCGGCGGACCCGGTCTACCCGACCGCCCTCGGGCTGAAGGGCGTCGCCACCTGGTTCGCCGCCGCCGCGGCGGATGTCCAGGCCGCCGGGATCGACCGGCGCACCCTGCAACCCCGCAGCCGCCGGCACGTCCGGTTCGGCGAGTGGGCGACGCGGCGCGGGTACGTCCGGGAGGCCGACCGGCTCGCCTGGCGGGAACGGTCGATCGGGTTCTTCGCCGACCACTCGGTGGACCTGCTGCTCACCCCGGCGCTGGCCGCCACGCCTCCGCCGGCCACCAGCTGGTCGGCCCGCTCCTGGCGAGCGAACATGCTGGCCAACATCCGGTACGCCCCGTACGCGGCGCCCTGGAACATCGCCGGCCTGCCCGCCCTGGTGGTCCCGGTGGGGCGCCGCCCGGACGGGTTGCCGCTGGCCGTGCAGCTGGTCGGCCCGCCCGGCTCGGAGCTGCTGCTGCTCGGCGTCGCCGGCCAGTTCGAGATGGCCGCCCCGTGGCCGCGGCACGCCCCCGGTTATCCCCGGGTCGGCACGGGAGGATCCGCCGGCACCTGATCGCCACAGCTCCGCCGGTCGGGCCCGGCGGGGCGGGTGGCACGATCGGGGCATGACGGAACTGGTCAGCCTCGACGAGGTGCGGGCCGCGCGGGCACTGCTCACCGGTGTCACCCGCACCACCCCGCTGGAGCCCTCCCGCCCGCTCACCGACGTGCTCGGCGGACCGGCGTGGCTCAAGTGCGAGAACCTGCAACGGGCAGGCTCGTACAAGGTGCGTGGTGCCTACGTGCGGATCGCGCGGCTGTCGGAGCGGGAGCGGGCCCGGGGAGTGGTCGCGGCGAGCGCCGGCAACCACGCCCAGGGGGTGGCCCTCGCCGCCGGGCTGGTCGGTACCCGGGCCACCGTCTTCATGCCGGTGAACGCGACGTTGCCGAAGGTGGCGGCCACCAAGCGGTACGGCGCCCAGGTGGAGCTCTTCGGGGCCACTGTGGACGAGGCACTGGTCGCGGCGCAGGCGTTCGCCGAACGCACCGGCGCGGTGCTGATCCATCCGTTCGACCATCCCGACGTGATCGCCGGGCAGGGCACGGTGGCGATGGAGATCCTGGAGCAGTGCCCCGAGGTGCAGACGATCGTCACCGGGGTCGGTGGCGGCGGGCTGGTCTCCGGGATGGCGGTGGCGGCCAAGGCGCTGCGCCCGGATGTCCGGGTGATCGGCGTACAGGCGGCGGAGGCGGCGGCGTTCCCGCCCTCGCTGCTGGCCGGCGAGCCGGTGCGCCTGGACACCTTCGCCACCATCGCCGACGGCATCGCGGTCGGCCGGCCGGGCGAGGTCACGTTCGCGCACGTCCGCAAGCTGGTCGACGAGATCGTCACCGTTACCGAGGAGGACATCTCCCGGGCCCTGCTCATGCTGCTGGAACGCGGCAAGCAGGTGGTGGAGCCGGCCGGGGCCGCGGGCGTGGCGGCGTTGCTGGCCGGCGCGGTCGACGTGACGACACCGGTGGTGGCCGTGTTGAGCGGCGGCAACATCGACCCGCTGCTGATGCTTCGGGTGATCGAGCACGGTCTGGCGGCGGCCGGTCGCTACCTGCGGGTCACCGTCCGTTGCCCCGACCAGCCGGGACAACTCGCCTCGCTGCTGCGCGAGATCGCCGACCAGCGCGCCAACGTGGTGGACGTGGAGCACCAGCGGGCCCACCCGCACCTGCGCCTCGGCGAGGTGGAGGTGGCGTTGTCGGTGGAGACCCGGGGGGTCGAGCACTCGGAGACGCTGATCACTGCGCTGCGGGCCAGCGGCTACCAGGTGACGATCGCGCCAGAGGCGTGACACCCGCACGGGGTGCCACGCCTCTGCGTGTCGCGCGCCGCATACCTTCGGTCGCTCGGCCGGACCGGTGGGTCAGCCGGTCGTGCGGCCGGACCGGTGGGTCAGCCGGTCGTGCGGCCGGACCGGCGGGTCAGCCGGAGAACGGCTCGAAGCTGACCACCGTCACCTTGATGTCCGCGCCGCTGGGCGCGGTGTAGGTGCAGGTCTGCCCGGCCTTGCCGCCCAGGATCGCCTGGCCGAGCGCCGACTCCGGGCTGTAGACGGTGAGGTCGGTGGTCGAGGCGATCTCGCGGGAGCCGAGCAGGAACGTCTCTGTGTCGTCGGCGTCGTCGTCGAAGTAGATCGTCACGACCATCCCGGGCGCCACGGCGTCGACGGTCGGCGCCTCGCCGACCTGGGCGGTGCGGAGCAGCTCCTTGAGGTAGAGGATGCGCCCCTCGGCCTTGCCCTGCTCCTCGCGCGCGGCGTGGTATCCGCCGTTCTCGCGCAGGTCGCCTTCCTCACGCCGGGCGTTGATCTCGGCGGCGATGATCGGCCGGTTGGCGATCAACTCGTCGAGCTCGGCCTTCAGGCGGTCGTACGCGTCCTGGGACAGCCAGGTGGCGGGCGCCTCGTTGCCATTGGACACAGGCGGTCCTCCTCAGTTGTGCGTGCTGGCTGACAGGTGAACCTCCAAGTTACCAGTGCCCCACGACAAGGAGTGTCGGCGATCACGTCCGGTGCGTCGGTGGGCACCGGCACACCGAAACCGGGAACCCGGGCGCGGCCTCAGGCGGGCGACCGGTGGTCTCCGGGGGACGCGGGGCGCGGCCTCAGGCGGGCGGCCGGCAGCGGACCACCTCACCGATGAAGGGCCGGGCGGTGGTGGTGAGGCGGTGCCGGACGGTGACCTGGCGCTGCCCCTCGGCGGCGGAGACCGGCACCTCTTCGCGGGCCAGTTCGGCACCGGCGTGGTCCCGGGCCCGTAGTACGCACACCGCGGACCCACCCTCGGGCAGGTGCACCCGGAAGTCGACCACGACCTGGTTGTCGGTGATGTCCGAGTAGGTGATCACCTGGGCGTCGTACGTGGGATCGCCGTACTGCCGGTAGAGCCGGGCCGAGATCACGGTGAGCACCGCGAGCGCGGCGACCACCAGCAGCGCGGTCAGCACCGGCCGGCGGCGGCGGGGGGCCCGTCGGTGGCCGTACCGGCCCGGCGGGAACACCGGCGCGCCCGGCGGAAGTGTGGCGTGCGTCTCGGTCACCGGCGGGTATCTCCCTGGCGTTGTTGTCGGCGGCATCGGCAAGAATGGCGGAGATCCGTCATTCCTGCCCGGCTCGGTGCAGAACTGCTGCTGTCAAATATGACAGCCAGTGCGGGCCGGCACCGCGACGGGGGAGTAATCCGGCAGGTCAACGGTTGGCCCGGGGTGGGTCCGCCGGTGGGCAGAGACGAGGAGCGCCGACGTTGGCAGAGCAACTTCGACTCATGGCCGTCCACGCGCATCCCGACGACGAGTCGAGCAAGGGCGCCGCGACCACGGCGAAGTACGTGGCCGAGGGGGTGGACGTGCTTGTCGTGACGTGCACCGGTGGGGAGCGCGGCAGCGTGCTCAACCCGAAGCTCGACCGGCCCGACGTGTGGGCCAACATCGCCGAGATCCGTCGGGCCGAGATGGACGCGGCCCGGGCGATCCTCGGCATCGAGCAGGCGTGGCTCGGCTTCGTCGACTCGGGCCTGCCCGAGGGCGACCCGCTGCCGCCGCTGCCGGAGGGCTGTTTCGCCCTTCAGGACGTCGACGTGGCCGCCGGCCCGCTGGTGCGCCTGATGCGGCAGTTCCGGCCACACGTCGTCACCACGTACGACGAGGAGGGCGGCTACCCGCACCCGGACCACATCATGTGCCACAAGATCAGCGTGGCGGCCTTCGAGGCCGCTGGCGACGCGGAGCGTTACCCGGAGCTGGGTGAGCCGTGGCAGCCACTGAAGCTCTACTACGACATCGGTTTCTCCAAGGGCAAGATCCTGGCGCTGCACGAGGCGATCCTGGCCGCCGGCGTGGAATCGCCGTACGCGGAGTGGCTGACCCGCTGGGAGGACCGGCCGGACAAGGGGCCCCGGATCACCACCCGGGTCGAGTGCGCCGACTACTTCCCGGTCCGCGACGACGCGCTGCGTGCCCACGCCACCCAGGTCGACCCGGACGGCTTCTGGTTCCAGGTGCCGATGGAGTTGCAGCAGCGCGCCTGGCCGACCGAGGATTTCCAGCTGGTCCGGTCGCTCGTCGACAGCCCACTGCCCGAGTCCGACCTGTTCGCCGGGGTTCGGGAGACGGCGCATGCCCGCTGATCCGGCGGCGGGCTACCCTGGTCGCACGCCGCTGTTCGGAGGATTCCCATGCTGACCGTTGCCCAGGTGCTCGCCCAGAACAATTTCGGGGACACCCGCACGGGTGGCCTGGCCGGCCCGATGGGCCTCTTCCTCATCCTGGTGCTGGGCACCGTCACCGTGCTGTTGATCCGCAACATGAACGCCCGGCTGCGCCGGCTGCCCGATCGTTTCCCCGCGGAGAACGCCGCTGGTGATTCGTCCGCGACGGACCAGACGGTCGGTGATCCGACAGATGGGACCGTCACGGCGGATTCATCCGCAGACGCCGCCAACGGGCGCCAGCAGCGTCGCGACGCCTGATCGGGGCATGATTCACGCCGAACCGGATGGTCGCCCCCTGTTGCGGCCATCGGGTTTGGCTTAGCCTTCCGCCGGGGGGACCAGAAGTCCCCAAGCTGTGCGCGGGAGGGGGCGCCGATGACCATCGCAGTCCTGTCCGCCCGTCGCCCGTCGCGTTCCTGGCCGGCGGGAGGGGGTCGGTGACCTCCGGCAGGGCCGGTCCTTCCCTCGACCGGCCCGCCGGCCGTGGTACCCAAATCGGGCTCCACCTGCTCACGGCCGCGGTAGCGGGTACCGCGCTGGTCGCCGCCGTGGTGGGGCTGAACCTGCCGGTACGGCTGCCGTCCGACGACCCGATTGGCGGGCTGCCCCGGTTCGGCATCGCGGTCGCCCTGTTCGCCCTGTCGCAGCTGGTCAGGCTGCGGTTCCGGGCGGCAGCAGGGGTGGTCAGCATCACCTGGGCCGAGGCCGCACTGGTCGTCTGCCTCTATCTGGTACCACCCGGTTGGTTGCCGGCGGCGGCGCTGATCGGCGTCGCGCTCGCCTGGACGGCCCTGTCGGTGGTGGACGACGGCCGGACGACCTGGGACATCGTGCGGATCGCCGGCACACAGACCGCCGCGGTCGCCCTCGCGGTCGCGGTCACCACCGCCCTGGGCCAGCCGTTGCTTGCCGCTCCGACGCCGACGCTCGTGCTCGCGGTCGCCGCCGGTGCCGTCGCCTACCTGCTCGCCAGCGCCTGGCTGGGCGGGGTCATGCTGGCGCTGCGGCACGGGATGCCGATCGGGCGCCCGCTGCTTGCCGCGTTGCGCGGCAAGCTCCTGATGTTCGTCGGCAACGTGTTGACCGGCGTGCTTGTGGTCGCGCTTATCGAGATCGACCCCCGGTGGCTGCTACTGCTACCCGCCCCGCTGTGGCTGCTGCAACAGACCTACCGGCAGCGGCTGCACGTCGACCGCGAGCGGCGTACCTGGCGGTCGTTCGCCGAGACGACGGCCGCGCTCAACCAACTGGACGAGCGCGGCGTGGCCAGCGCGGCGGTCGCCGGTGGCCTGGCGCTGTTCGAGCCGGAGCGGGTGGACGTGGAGGTGGTCCGCGGCGACGGACGGTGGCGCCGTTACCGGGGTGACGCGGGCGGGCAGGTGACCGATCGGGAGATCGAGCCGCCGGCCGACGGTGAGCCCGCCCCGGAGGAACTGGTCCGCGACCTGTCGGTGGGTGAGACCCGGGTGGGGCGACTGCGGGTGCGATATCCCGGCACGGCACCACCAAGCGGCCGGGAGCGGGACGTCTTCGCCGCCTTCGCCGACGCCCTCGCCGCCGCCCTGCACGACGCGGCGACCAACCGGGAACTGCGGTTGGTCGCCGCTCGGTCGTCGTATGAGGCCGTGCATGATCCGCTCACCGGACTGGCCAACCGGGCGGCCCTGCTCAGCCAGGGTGACCAGGCGTTGCGGCAGCTGGCCCACGGCCAGCCCGTGGCGCTGCTGCTGCTCGACGTCGACCAGTTCAAAGAGGTGAACGACACGCTCGGGCATGCGGCCGGCGACCAGCTGCTGCGACTGACCGCCAACCGGCTCGACGGGCTCGCCCGCCCCGGTGACCTACTGGCCCGCCTCGGCGGCGACGAGTTCGCCCTGCTGCTGACCTCGGTCCCGGTGGTCGCGGACCGGGCCGCTCCGATGGCGTACGCGCTGCGCCAGGCTCGGGACATCGCCGACCGGCTGGCCGCACCGGCCGAGGTGGCCGGCGTACGCATGTCGGTCGAGGTCTCCGTCGGCGTGGTGGTGGCTGCGGCCGGTACCGCCGACCTGACCGAGCTGTTGCGCCGGGCGGACATCGCCATGTACCAGGCCAAGGCGGGCGGCGGCAGCGTGGCCGCGTACGACAGCGCCCGGGACGCGGCAAGTACCGACCAGCTGGCCCTGCTCGCGGAGCTGCGCGAGGCGTTGCAGGCCGACGATCAGCTGGTGCTGGTCCTGCAACCCGCCGTCGACCTGGCCACCGGGGCGCCGACCGGCGTCGAGGCGCTGATCCGCTGGCGGCATCCGCGCCGGGGCTGGCTCGGGCCGGCCGACTTCATCCGCCCGGTGGAGAACAGCGACCAGCTGGGCACCTTCACCCGGTACGTGCTGGACAAGGCGCTCGGGGTCGCCGCCGGTTGGGCCCGGGAGGGCCTCAACATTCCGATCTCGGTGAACCTCTCCGCCCGTAGCCTGCTGGACCATCGACTGCCCGGCGAGATCGCCGACGCGCTGCGCCGGCACCAGGTGCCGGCCGACCGGCTGGTCCTGGAGATCACCGAGACGGTGGTGATGAGCGAGCTGGAGGTCATCGACCAGGTGCTCGGCGCGCTGCGGTCGATGGGCGTCCAACTGGCGGTGGACGACTTCGGCACCGGCTTCTCCTCGCTGGCCTTCCTGACCCGGATCACCGTGGACGAGCTGAAGGTCGACCGCTCGTTCGTCCTTCAGATGGCCGACTCGCCCGAGGCGGCGGCGATCGTGCGCCACACCGTCGGGATGGCCCACGAGCTGGGGCTACGGGTGGTGGCCGAGGGCGTGGAAACCGCCGCGCAGCGGTCGGCCCTGGTCGAGCTGGGTTGCACCGCCGCCCAGGGCTACCACTTCTTCAAGCCGATGCCGGCCGACAAGATCGCCGCCGTGCTGAACTCCCTGACCCGCCAGACCCCGCACAACGTCCGCCCCCTGCGCGCCGACGACGCCTCCTGACCCCCCGCCCTCTCGGCGCGTCCCGCCCTTCCGGCCCGGTTGATCAAGAAGTTCGCGTCTGCCGGAGCGCGCTCCGGTGACCAACACTTCTTGATCAACCTTGCCTGGGGCGGGGGGTCAGGCGCGGGGGAGGGTTTGGGAGATGACCTGGGGGAGGGCGGCCCAGTCGGCGGAGGCGATCGTGGCGTGTCGGGCGGCCAACTCGGCGAGGCGGGCCTGGGCGGCGTCCGGGTTGGTGTTGCCGACGGCGGGCGGGACGTTCTGCGCATCCGTCATGATCAGCAGGTAGTGGTTTGTCGAGTACCAGGCGGTGTCGATGCTGCCGGTGACGTACGCGCTGGCGTCGCCGTCGAAGATGACGAACCAGGGGCGCAGGTTGGTCTCGGCGTACTGACTGCGGGGGTCACCGGCGCGGGCCCGGTGCACGGCCGGGAACGCCTTCGCGGTGCCGAGGTTGCCGGCGGCGTCCAGCGCCACCAGGTGCCGGGCGTACTCCACGTCGGTGCGGAGCGTGTCGGTCGGGTTGCCGTGCTCGACCGTGCCCGGGATCAGGTAGACGATCACCTTCCCGGCGAGTTGCCGGCGGGTCGGCCAGGCGTCCGCGCGGGCGGCGGCGTCCAGGCTGGCGTGTCCGCCGCGCAACTCGGCCGGGGTGAACAGCCGGTCGCCGAGCCGGGCGGCGAGCACCGCGTCGAGCTGAGTCGGCCCCTGCCCGGTGCGGGCACTGAACCCGGTCTTCAGTTCGATCTTGAGCAGTAGCGGTCCGGCGTCCGGGTGCGCGGTCAGCCAGAGCCGGATGTTGTCCAGGCAGTGCTCCAGGTTCCGGTTACGGGTGCCGGTGTAGAGCTGGGCGGCGCTGCTGGCGGCCACGCAGTTGTTGTCGTTGCCGAGCGGGTTGGAGTGGCTGACCCGCCACTGTCGGGTCAGAATGTCCGGCCAGACGTCCAGCTCGATCAGGCCGGGCCGGGCGTCCAGCGACTGCGCGAGATAGGTGTACGTGGCCTTCTCGTACGCGTTGTGGGTGCCGACGCCGGTGCTGGCCGAGATCCGGGTGTCGGGTTCGACCGCGGCGCTGGCCGGGACCGGCGGGGCGAGTGTGGCCAGCAGCACACCGGCGGTGAGGACGGACAGGAGCCTGAGTCTGCGCATGGAGATACCTCCTCGTCGCCGAGCCGGCGGAGATCGCCGGAGGCATGCACAGATCTAAATTGATCGACGTGAACGAGGGAAGGCCGGCCGGCGCACGGCGTACGACCGGCGGCCTGTTCCCGGGCTGGATATGGTCGTCGGGTGAACCGACTCGCGGACGCCACAAGCCCCTACCTGCTCCAGCACGCCGACAACCCGGTGGACTGGTGGCCCTGGTGCGACGAGGCGTTCGCCGAGGCCAGACGGCGGGACGTGCCGGTGCTGATCTCGGTCGGCTACTCGGCCTGCCACTGGTGTCACGTGATGGCGCACGAGTCGTTCGAGGACGAGACCGTCGGAAAGCTGCTGAACGAGGGCTTCGTGTCGATCAAGGTGGATCGTGAGGAGCGGCCGGACGTCGACGCCGTCTACATGACCGCCACCCAGGCGATGACCGGCCAGGGCGGCTGGCCGATGACCGTCTTCGCGACCCCGGACGGCACCCCGTTCTTCTGCGGGACGTACTTTCCCCGCCCGAACTTCCTCCGGCTGCTCGAATCGGTGAGCACCGCGTGGCGCGAGCAGCGCGACGCCGTGCTGCGCCAGGGCGCCGCGGTGGTCGAGGCGATCGGCGGCGCCCAGGCCGTCGGTGGTCCCACCGCCCCGCTCACCGCCGACCTGCTCGACGCCGCCGCCGACCAACTGGCACGTGAGTACGACGAGACCAACGGCGGCTTCGGCGGCGCACCCAAGTTCCCGCCGCACCTCAACCTGCTCTTCCTGCTGCGGCACCACCAGCGCACCGGCTCGGCGCGCAGCCTGGAGATCGTCCGGCACACCTGCGAGGCGATGGCGCGCGGCGGCATCCACGACCAACTCGCCGGCGGCTTCGCCCGCTACTCGGTGGACGCGCACTGGACGGTGCCGCACTTCGAGAAGATGCTCTACGACAACGCCCTGCTGCTGCGGGTCTACACCCAGCTCTGGCGGCTGACCGGCGACGCGCTGGCGCTGCGGGTGGCCCGGGACATCGCCCGGTTCCTCGCCGACGAGCTGCACCGGCCCGGCCAGGGCTTCGCCTCGGCGCTTGACGCGGACACCGCAGGCGTCGAGGGGCTCACCTACGCCTGGACGCCGGCCCAGCTGATCGAGGCGCTCGGCGAACAGGACGGCCGGTGGGCCGCCGACCTGTTCGGCGTCACCGAGGCCGGCACCTTCGAAGACGGCATGAGCGTGCTGCGGCTGGCCCGCGACGTCGACGACGCCGATGCGGAGGTACGCGGCCGGTGGCAGGACGTGGTCCGCCGGCTGCTCGCCGCCCGCGACGCCCGTCCCCAGCCGGCCCGCGACGACAAGGTGGTGGCCGCCTGGAACGGCCTGGCCGTCACCGCGCTCGTCGAGTTCGTCCGGCTGGTCGAGACCGCCGGCCGGATCGGCGACGAAGGGGAGGCCAACCTGCTGGAAGGGGTGGTGATCGTCGCCGACGGCGCGCTGCGGGACACCGCCGAGCACCTGGCCCAGGTGCATGTCGTCGACGGGCGGCTGCGCCGCGCTTCCCGGGACGGCCGGGTCGGCGAGCCGGCCGGGGTACTTGAGGACTACGGCTGCGTGGCCGAGGCGTTCTGCGCCATGCACCAGCTCACCGGCGAGGCGCGCTGGCTGGAGCTGGCCGGGCAACTCCTCGACGCCGCCCTGGCGCACTTCGCCGCGCCGGGTGGTGCGTTCTACGACACCGCCGACGACGCGGAGCAACTGGTGACCCGGCCGGCCGACCCGACCGACAACGCCACCCCGTCCGGCCGGTCCGCGATCTGTGCCGCCCTGGTCGCGTACGCGGCGCTGACCGGGGAGAACCGTTACCGGGAGGCCGCCGAGGCGGCGCTGTCGACAGTCGCGCCGATCGTCGGGCGGCACGCCCGGTTCACCGGGTACGCGGCGACCGTGGGCGAGGCGTTGCTCTCCGGGCCGTACGAGATCGCCGTGGCCACCACCGATCCGGCCGGTGACCCGCTGGTCGCGGCGGCGTACCGGCACGCCCCGCCGGGTGCGGTGATCGTGGCGGGTCACCCGGACCAGCCCGGCGTGCCGCTGCTCGCCGACCGTCCGCTGCTCGACGGCCGGTCCGCCGCGTACGTCTGTCGGGGCTTCGTCTGCCAGCGGCCGGTCGGCACGGTCGAGGACCTGGTGGCGCAGCTGGGCTGAGCCGCCGGACGATGCCCCGGCCGGGCCGGTTAGGCTGGCGCCGCTATGGATTCCCGTACCGGTCTGCCGGTTGTCGGCATGGTGGGCGGCGGCCAACTGGCCCGGATGACCCACCAGGCCGCGATCTCCCTCGGCCAGTCGCTGCGCGTGCTCGCGCTCACGCCGGACGACGGGGCGGCCCTGGTCGCCGCCGACGTCCAGTACGGCGACCACACCGACCTGGCCGCGCTGCGTACCTTCGTCAAGGGCTGCGACGTCGTCACCTTCGACCACGAGCACGTCCCGACCGAGCACATCCGCACTTTGGCCGGCGAGGGAGTGCAGCTCTTCCCGCCGGCCGACGCGCTGGTGCATGCCCAGGACAAGCGGGTGATGCGGGAGCGGCTCGGCCCGCTGGGCGCGCCGAACCCCGCCTGGCGGCCGGTCGAGTCGCCGAGCGACCTGGTGGCCTTCGGCGACGAGGTGGGCTGGCCGGTGATGCTCAAGGCGGCGCGCGGCGGATACGACGGCCGGGGAGTCTGGCCGGTGACCGACGCCGTGGCCGCCGCCGAACTCGCCGAGACCCTGCTCGCCGGTGGCACCAAGCTCATCGTCGAGGAACGGGTGGCGCTGCGCCGGGAGCTGGCGGTGCAGGTGGCCCGTTCCCCGTTCGGGCAGGTCGCCGTCTATCCGGTGGTGGAGACGGTGCAGCGGGACGGGATCTGCGTCGAGGTGCTGGCACCCGCCCCCGGCCTGCCGGAGGAGTTGGCGGTCGCCGCCCAGCAGCTCGCCATCGACCTGGCCACCGCGCTCGGGGTGGTGGGTCTGCTGGCGGTGGAGTTGTTCGAGGTGGCCGACCCGACAGTGCCGGGCGGCAGCCGGATCGTGGTCAACGAGCTGGCGATGCGACCGCACAACTCCGGACACTGGACCATCGAGGGCGCCCGTACCTCGCAGTTCGAGCAGCACCTGCGGGCGGTACTGGACTACCCGATGGGTGACACCTCGCTGACCGCGCCGGTCGTGGTGATGGCGAACGTGCTCGGCGGTGCACCCGGCGGCATGCCGGTCGACGAGCGGCTGCACCACCTCTTCGCCGCCGAACCGACCGCTCGGGTGCACCTGTACGGCAAGCAGGTACGCCCCGGTCGCAAGATCGGGCACGTCACGCTGCTCGGTACCGACCTGGACGAGGTACGCGCCCGGGCCGCGCGGGCCGCCCGTTGGCTGCGTGAGGGCACCGGTGACTGATCCGCGCGAGCTGGCGACCGCGTCCCCGCCGGGGGTGGGGCGGGCCGTGGCCGCGGCCGGGGACGACTCGACGGTCGACCTTGCGGACCTGGCAGTCGTGAACGAAGGGAAGATCGGCGTGAGCACCGTTGGCATCATCATGGGTAGCGACTCGGACTGGCCGACGATGAAGGCCGCCGCCGAGGTGCTCACCGAGTTCGAGGTGCCGTACGAGGTCGAGGTGGTGTCGGCGCACCGCACCCCGGTCAAAATGATCGACTACGGTCGGGCCGCCGCCGGGCGGGGCCTCAAGGTGATCATCGCCGGTGCGGGCGGTGCGGCTGCCCTACCCGGCATGATCGCCTCGGTCACCCCGCTGCCGGTGATCGGTGTTCCGGTGCCGCTGAAGCACCTCGACGGGATGGACTCGCTGCTCTCCATCGTGCAGATGCCGGCCGGTGTGCCGGTGGCCACCGTGTCGATCGGCAACGCGCGCAACGCCGGGCTGCTCGCCGTGCGCATCCTTGGTGCCTCGGATTCGGCCCTGCTCGACCGCATGTCCGCCTACCAGGCCGACCTCGAACAACTGGTAGCCGAAAAGGACGCCGCCCTCCGCGCCTCCCTGATCTGAGCAAGAGCGAGACCTGCGCCGATCTTGCACTTCTGGTCCCCGATACACCCCGAATAGCGGCTTATGCGGCGACCAAAAGTGCAAGATCGCGGGGGGAGGGGGGAGGGGGTCAGCGCATGCCTCGTAGGGCGGTTTGGAGGCGTTCCTGGGCGCGGCGGCGGCGTTCGTTGCTCGCGCCCAGGATCAGCAGCAGGAAGCCGACCGGGATCAACGCCAGCCACGGCCCGAGGCTGAACAACGCGTGCACCGCCGCGATGGCGGTGACCGCCGCGCCGATGATCACCGGTGCCTGCTGCTGACTCATCGATCCGAAGACCAGCACGGCGACCGCGCCGAGCAGCAGCAACACCTGGCGCAACGTGCTCGAATCGGTGGCCAGCACGATGGCCAGGGTGGGCACGAAGGCGGCCACCAGCGCCGGCCCGTACGCCACCCAGCTGCTCATGTCGGAGCGCTGGCGCAGTTCCAGGATGCCGACCAGCAGGGCCAGCGCGGCGAACGGCAGCGTGTACGCCTCAGGCAGCGCCACGTCGGCGACCCGCATCAGGATCCACCAGGCGATGATCTCGCAGGCCACCACCGCCCAGAACAGGATCCGCCGCTCCATCGGCCGGCGACCGGGTCGGGTCGCCGCGAGTCCGAGGACGGCGCCCCAGGCGGCCAGCAGGGCGGCGATGTGCCGTGGCGAGTCGAAGGCCAGCGCCAGGGCGATCAGCGCGGCGGCGTACCCGCTCCACTCCACCGTCGCCGCCTCGCGGCGCGCCTCCGGGCGGCGCAACCAGGGCAGCGTGGCGGCGAAGACCTGGAGCGCCGCACCGACCGCGAGCACCCCGAACGCGGACCAGACCGGAGCGAGCCCGGCCACCAGGCCAGCGGTGAGCACGAAGAGTTGTGCCTTCAGCGACGCGAAGAGCCAGCCGAGGATGCGCGCCCGGGAGGTGGTGCCGAAGAGCGCCGCGACCACACCGACGCCGACCCCGCCACCGAGGGTGAACAGGGTCAGCTCCCGGGTGGCGAGGTTGCCGGCCAGGCCGGCGCCACCGGCGGCGAGGCCGATCACGAAGACCAGTACCCGGGCCAGCCGCAACGAGCGGGCCGGCTCCTCGATGGGGGGCGGCGGGGTCAGCGCCAGCCCCAGCATCGAGATGACGAAGACGGCAAGCGCCGCGAGGCTGCTCGCCGGCCAGCCACGACCGAGCGCGATCGGCGCGATCAACAGGGTGACCGCGGCACCGGGCAGGATCACCGGCACGGCCCGGGACCGCCGGCCACCGCTGAATCCGGTGGCCGCCAGGGCCGCCGTCACGGTGAGCAGCAGCGCGGTGAGCACGTGCGTCGGGTTGACCGCGGCCGGCGGCGGGCTGAGCAGTTCCGGCGGCGGCCCCTGCCAGATCCGGCCCAGCGCCTGGTACGGCTCGACCAGCGCGGCCAGCAATGCCGGCGCGATGGAGACCAGCGCCAGCACGGTAGGTATGGCGGCGGCGGCCAGCGCGCCCGCCGCCGGGCTCACCCGCCACCGGCGCGGCGTGCCGTCGTCAGGCAACCGGCGGAGCGCGCCGTCCAGCAGTACGGTCCAGCGGCGGACCGGCTGCGCCGCGCCGGCCGGCGGTTCGGTCGCGCCCCGGACCAGTTCGGCGAGCACCCCGAGCAGGGCTGCGGCGGCGGCGTACACGCCGACCGGCAGGTGACTGGGTACGGCGGCCAGCGCGGTGATGGTCGCGCCGCCCACCACCCCGGCGCTCGCCCAGGGCAGGTACTGCGGGATCTGTCGGCGGAACGCGGCCACCACGGCCAGGCCGAGGCTGGCGGCGGCCAGACCGGCGGTCAGCACCACCTGCGGCGGATGGCCGAACTCGGCGGCCACGGCGGCGGTGGTGCCGGGCAGCGCCAGCAGGGCGGCAGCCAGGCCCGCGCCGCCGATCTGCGCCAGGTGCGGTGGCATCCCCTCCACCTGGATGTCGTCCACCAGCGGCTCGGCCGTGACGCGAGCCAGTGCCGCCACCACCGCGCCGATCAGCACGATGCTGCTCAGGGCCAGCGCGGTGGTCCAGGGACGGACCAGGCCGGCGCCGGCCGCGTGCAACGCGAGCACCCCGGCGACCGTCACCCGGGACAGCGCGGCCCGAGGATCGATGGAGGCGACCGCCGCCATCCCGAAGATGG
The DNA here is from genome assembly GCF_038246755.1 of Micromonospora sp. FIMYZ51. NCBI lineage: Bacteria > Bacillati > Actinomycetota > Actinomycetes > Micromonosporales > Micromonosporaceae > Micromonospora > Micromonospora sp. FIMYZ51. The sequence continues at coordinate 1,007,982 of NZ_CP134706.1, forward strand.
CGGCGACCATCGCACCGATCAGGACCGGTGACCACCACGACAGGTCGAAGGCGGCCGGCGCGCCGATGGTGGCCAGCAGGACCGCCGCGCCGGACACGTCGTAACGCCAGGGCGGCGGCAGCAGGACGCCGGCGGCCAGCCCGAGCAGCAGCAGCGCGATCGGGCCCTGCCAGGTGGTGCCGCCGGTCGGCGCGGCCGGCCAGCCGCTCAGGTCGCCGTGCCAGATCGGGCCGGGGGTGGCCAGGACGCCTACCCCGCCGCGCAGCGCCATCCAGCCGGCGAGCAGCCCGATCAGGACACCGCCGATCACCAGCCCGAGCACCGGTCCGCGGCGCCACTCCTCGGGCATCGCCCGGGCGGCCACCGCGACCACCAGGACCAGCGCGGCGGCGACCGCGAGCTGGCCGCCCGGCGCCAGCACCGTGCCGATCCGCAGCAGGGTGGCGACCAGCGCAGCGGTCACCGCGGCGGCCGCCAGGTCGGAGCCGTCGAAGGTCACGTCGGAGCGCCGCCCGGCGTCGATCGACGGAGCGAGGAAGAGGAGTACGGCGGACACCAGCAACAACGCGGCGACCCATGCGTCGGCCACGGTGGCGCCCGGTGCGCCGAATCCAGCGGCGGCGACCACAAGCGCGCCGAGGCCGGTGCCCACCGACAGGGGTAACGGGATGTGCCGCTGGGACACCTGGACGACGGCGGCGTAGCCGAGCGTGACGCAGACGGCGAGGAAGCTCGCGGCGAGCACCGGCACGGTCGCCTCACGCAGGCTGGCCGGAGTCGGCGTGCTGTCGACCGGCAGCATGGCGGTGACGAACGCGGCCACCGCGCCGGGCAGCGCGAAGGCCGCGCCACCGGCGGCCCAGGCCGAAACGGTGTCCGCCGCGGCGGGGGCGAGCCGGATCCGGGGAGCGGCGGCGATCAGGGCACCGGCCACGACGAGGGTGAGCAGCACCGCCGCGGTCAGCGCGGGCCGGGCCAGGGCGGCTCCGGCACCGGCCAGCCCGATGCCGGCGGCGGCCACCGCGTGCGCCAGGGCCGCTCGGAGCGTACGGGCGGAGAGGCCGATCGCGCCGATCCCGATCGCGGTCAGCACCATCGGCCACGGCGCCATCGCCCAGGACAGACCGAAGGAGGCGGGTACGGCGAGAGCGGTAAGGGCGGCACCGGTGACCGCGAACTCGCGGCGGATCTCCGGCGGCAGGGCCAGCACCGCGGCCACGGTCAGCAGGAAGGCGCTGGCGGCGAGTTGCCAGGCGGCCGGCCCGACCGCGGCGGCCAACTCGGCCGGATAGCGGTCGAGGTCGGCGTTCCAGGCCGGCAACGCCGCCTGGATCGGGGCGAGTCCGGCCCGCAGGGCGCTGCCGGCGACCACCGCCCCGCTGACGGTCAGCGCCACGGCGGCGGCCAACTGCGGCCCGCGACGGGCGGACTCCGGTACCGCCCGTACCGCCAGGCCGGTGATCGTGATGACGGCCGCGATCAGCAGCAGCGAGCGGCCGGGCAGCGCCACCGAGGCGATCCGGCCCAGGGCGCCGATGACGGCGAGGGTGAACACACCGGCGCCGATGTCGGGCAGCGGTGGACGCCGCAGGGTCAGCGTGCCGGCGAGGCAGACCGCGGCGGCCAGCAGCAGCACCACGCCGGCACCGGTCGCACCGGCCACGGTGCTGGTCTGGAGCAGGGCGGTCACCGCGTACGCGAGGGCGAGCACCACCGCGACGCCGTGCAGCGCCCAGGTCAACTCCCGCAGCCCCGGCACCGGTCGGGTCGGCGCGGTCGCCGGGACACCGGCGGTCGGGTCGAGTAGTTCGCCGGCCTCCTCCGGCGCGCCCTCCGGCCGCCCCTCGGTCTGCCGCTGGCGGGGCGGGACCGCGCGGTCGGGCGGGACGGAAGCAGGTTCGCCGACCGGTGAGCGCTCGATGGTGACCGGAGAGCGGGCCAGCCAGAGGTCGAGGACGGCCACCACGGTCAGCACCAGGGCCCAGCCCGCCGGGCCGCTGACCCGCTCGTACGCCAGCAGTGGCAGGACCGGCTGGGCGGCCAGCACGGTGGCGAATCGGGGAGCGCGCAGCCGGGTCCAGCCGGCGTACCCGACGGAGACGGCGGCGGTGACCGCGAAGATCACCCCGGCGAAGACCGCCCCGGAGGCACCACCATTGCCGATCAGGTCCACCGCCCAGAGGGCGTACCCGGCGAGCGGCATCAACAGCAGGCCGACCGCGGCGATGGTCTCGGCGGTGGAGGTCAACCCCCGCCGGACCAGGACCGGCGGGGCGAGCAGCATGAGTACGGTCGCGAGCAGGAGGATGCCGAGCCGGGCCAGCGCGTCCATCGAGCTGGTCGCGACCACGGCGAAGACCACCGCGGCCACGCCGAGCAGCAGCGCGCCCAGGCCGAGGGGGATGTTCTGGACCTCGCGCGAGGACGCCTCCGGCGGATGCTCGGGGTCGTCGGCCGTCAGCCAGACGGCGTCCACCGGTGGCGGCGGCTCCTCCGCGCCGAAGGCGGCCTCCTGTCGGGGCACCCTCGGTGGCGGGGTGCTGCCGTCGGTCGGGTGGGTCCGCGGTGGTGGCACCGTGCCGTTGCCCGGTGTCTTGCGCGGCGGGCGGCGGCGCATGACCCGGCGGGGGCGGGTCGCCTGTTTGAGGCGTTCCTCACCGGAGTTGCCGGCGTGCGAGAGGATGTCGCGTTGAAAGAGCGCGGCCTGCATCTTGGCGGCGAGTTGGCGTTGCTCGCTGGCGATGGCGGCCTCGCGGGCCTTCATCTCCGCGATGGACCGCTCGATGTCCGCCAGGTGCTCGGCCCATTGTGGCTGGTGCGCACCGCAGCGCGGGCAACGGACCGCCGGCTTGATCTCCCGGCCGCACGAGGAGCACTGAAAGCTCGCCACGACACCCCTCCACCCGCAGTGTGGATTCCCACTGTCGCAGCATGCCCAATGCGCGCCCGGAATTCGACAATTATCGGCGGGTCAGGCCCCAGGAGGCAGTACCGCACACTGTGAATCAGCCGACCTCGACGTCAAGGGCGAGCGCGGTGGCCGGGGAAGTCAGGGTTTCCGAAGAGCCGGCCCCCGCCGAGGTCAGGCCCTGGCCGCTCGGTGGGTGGGCTCCCCGGAGATCCCGACCCGCGAGTTCACGGCCGGCCGAGTCCCCGGTACTCCCAGCCGGCCTGGGTCCACAGTGCCGAGTCGAGGCAGTTGCGGGCGTCCACCACCCGGCGGCCGGCGACGAGGTCGCCGAGCACATCCGGGTCGGCGTTGCGGAAGTCGGCCCACTCGGTGAGGACGCAGACCAGGTCGGCGTCGGCGACCGCCTCGGTGATACCGGCCTCGTAGGTCAGCTCCGGCACCGCCCGGCGGGCGTTGTCGATGCCCTGGGGGTCGTAGACGTGTACGTCGGCGCCGGCCTTGTGGAGCAGGGCGGCGACGGCGAGGGCGGGAGCGTCGCGTACGTCGTCGGTGTTGGGTTTGAAGGTCGCGCCGAGCACGGCGATGCGGGTGCCGGAGAGGTCCGGTCCGGCCGGGCCGGAGCGGCGGCCGAGCAGTTCGGCGGCGAGGTGGAGCACCCGGGTGCGGCGGCGCAGGTTGATCAGGTCGACCTCGTGCAGGAAACGCAGCGCCTCACCGGCGCCGAGTTCCTGGGCGCGGGCCTGGAAGGCGCGGATGTCCTTGGGCAGGCACGCGCCGCCGAAGCCGAGCCCGGCCTGGAGGAATCGATTGCCGATCCGAGGGTCGTAACCGATGGCCCGGGCGAGCTGGGTGACGTCGCCGCCGGCCGCCTCACAGACCTCTGCCATCGCGTTGATGAACGAGATCTTGGTGGCCAGGAAGGCGTTCGCGGCGACCTTGACCAGCTCGGCGGTGGCGAAGTCGGTGACCACCAGGGGTACCTCGCGGTCCTCGGTGGCGGCCAGGTCGAACACCCCCTTGTGCGCGGCGTACAGCATGCCGTTGGCCCACTCGCTCTTGACGCCGACCACGATCCGGTTGGGCCGCAGGACGTCGTCGACGGCGAAGCCCTCCTGGAGGAACTCGGGGCTCCACGCCACCTCGACGCCGAGGTCGACCGGGGTGTGCTTGCCGACCAACTGCTCGACCCACTCGGCGGTGCCGACCGGGACGGTGGACTTGCCGACGATCAACGCCTTGCGGGTCAGGTGCTGGGCCAGGCTGGTGACCGACGCCTCGACGTACGACAGGTCGGCGCCCATCCCGTCGGCGCGCTGGGGGGTGCCGACGCAGATGAAGTGCACGTCACCGTGCTCGGCGGTCTCGGCGATGTCGGTGCTGAACCGCAGTCGCCCGGCGGCCAGGTTGCGCCGGAGCAACTCGTCCAGACCGGGCTCGTGGATCGGCACCTCGCCGGCGTTCAGCTTCGCGATCTTGTCGGCGTCGACGTCGTAGCCGAGCACCTCGTAACCGAGTTCTGCGTAGCAGATGGCGTAGGTCGCGCCAAGGTAGCCGGTACCGAGGAAGGTCACCCGAGGGCGGGAGGCACCCGACGGGGGTGTCACCGCGGCGATGGCGGGCATCGGCTGGGTGTTCGGGTACGGGATGGTCACGCCTTCATCTCCGCTCGCACTGGCGCCGCGTGGTCGCGTCGCGTTCCGCCCCGGCGCCCAGTGGGGCGCCGCATTGGTGGTCTATGTCTGTAGTTCCCATCATCGCCGAGCGGCGCCGGTGCTCCGTCAGGACCCAGCCTACGCGCCGGTAACATCACCTGAGCTGTGGCCGTTATCCTTCAGTCTGCGCGGTGGGCGTCCAAACGACGCTACCGACTGCGCATGATAGCCGTGAAGGGGAGGGGCCGACATGGCCGCAGAGCAGTCGTTCGACGTGTACCGGTTGCCCGAGGAGCACGAGGCGATTCGGGATGCAGTACGTGAGGTCTGTGCGGCGAAAGTGGCTCCGCACGCGGCCGAGGCGGATGAGACAAGTGAGTTCCCGAAGGCGTCGTACGACGCGCTGCGCGCCGCCGACTTCCACGCGCCGCACATCCCGGTGGAGTACGGCGGTGCCGGGGCCGACGCGCTGGCCACCGCGATCGTGATCGAGGAGGTCGCCCGAGCCTGTGCCTCGTCCTCGCTCATCCCGGCGGTGAACAAGCTCGGCACCATGCCGCTGCTGCTGGCCGCCTCCGACGACCTCAAGCGCCGCTACCTGGCCCCGGTCGCCGCCGGTGAGGCGATGTTCTCGTACTGCCTCTCCGAGCCGGAGGCCGGCAGCGACGCGGCGTCGATGACCACCCGGGCGGTCCGCGACGGCGACCACTGGGTGCTCAACGGCGTGAAGCGGTGGATCACCAACGCCGGGGTCTCCGAGTTCTACACCGTCTTCGCGGTCACCGACCCGAGTGCGCGGTCCCGAGGGATCTCCGCCTTCGTGGTCGAGAAGTCCGACCCGGGCGTCAGCTTCGGCGCGCCGGAGAAGAAGCTCGGCATCAAGGGCTCCCCGACCCGCGAGGTCTACCTCGACAGCGTCCGGATCCCGGCGGACCGGATGATCGGCGCCGAGGGCACCGGCTTCGCCACCGCGATGAAGACCCTGGACCACACCCGGGTCACCATCGCCGCGCAGGCCCTCGGCATCGCGCAGGGCGCGCTCGACTACGCCAAGGGGTACGTCGCCGAGCGCAAGCAGTTCGGCAAGGCGGTCGCGGAGTTCCAGGGCGTCCAGTTCATGCTCGCCGACATGGGCATGAAGCTGGAGGCGGCCCGGCAGTTGACGTACGCCGCCGCCGGCAAGTCCGAGCGCGGTGACGCCGACCTGACCTACTTCGGCGCGGCGGCCAAGTGCTTCGCCTCGGACGCCGCCATGGAGATCACCACCGACGCGGTGCAGTTGCTCGGTGGCTACGGCTACACCCGGGACTACCCGGTCGAGCGGATGATGCGCGACGCCAAGATCACTCAGATCTACGAGGGCACCAACCAGGTGCAGCGCATCGTGATGGCCCGCCAGCTGCTCAAGGGCTGACCGCTACCACTACCACCGCCCCGCCCGGCGGTCGGCGCCGGGCGGGGTTGGCGGGGTGGTGGGGTCAGTTGACGGCGTCGTCGCGCCGGGGCAGGTTGCCCGGCGGGGCGGACCAGGGTGACGCGCCGCCGGTGCGACGGGGCAGCGGCTCCGTCGGCGTCGGGTCCGGGTCCGGATAGCCCAGGCTCAGCGGAGCGGCGTCCCGTTCCGCCGACGAGACGGGCGGCCAGTCGGTCAGGGTCGGTTCCTGGGTCGGTGCTGCCTCGGCCGGCGCGGGTGCGGCGACCGGCGCGGGCCAACGCCGCCACCGCTGCCCGCTGAACGTCGCCATCAGCAGCAGCACGCCGATCAGGAAGAGAGTGCCGTTCTCCACCGGCAGCCGCAGCGGCAACGGATCGCCGAGGAACTCCCAGTCGTCCGGGATGCGCGCACGGACCCGGAACGGCGTGACGAACAGCCCGACGTACGGGGTGATCAGCAGTAGCCCGGCCACCAGCGGACCGAGCGGTGAGATGCGCAGCGTGCCGAGCAGGCCCAGCACGATGCCGCCGACAGCGAGATAGACGGCCGGTTCGATGAGGTTGGCCGTGTTGGATGTGCCGATCTCCACCCACCGGTCGACGGTGCCGGCCGACCCGTCCTGACCGAGAGTGACCAGCACCCACGTGACCGGTGCCACCACCAGCCCGGCGAGGAAGCTCCACAGATGTCGCATTGGCGCACCGTACCGTTTCCGGCATGACCGAGCACCCCACCGCCATGCCAGGCAAACCGACGTCGTACTCCAGGGTCACGCTCAGTCGGATCATGACCGCAATCGACGTGAACCTCTACGGAACGGTGCACGGCGGCGTGCTGATGAAGTTCGTCGACGACGTCGCCGGAGCGGCGGCGGCCCGGCACAGCGGAGGTACGGCGGTCACCGCCGCGATCGACGAGATCGTCTTCTCCGAGGCGGTCCGGGTGGGTGACCTGGTGCACGCGTACGCCCAGGTGAACTGGACCGGGCAGACCTCGATGGAGGTCGGCGTACGGGTGATGGCCGAGCGCTGGGACTCGGCCGAGGAGGAGCCGGTCCGGGTGGCCACCGCGTACCTCGTCTTCGTCGGTGTGGAGGTGGGCGGCGCGCCGCGGCCGGTGCGCCCGGTGCTGCCGGAGACGCCGGAGGACGAACGCCGCTGGCGGGAGGCGGAGATCCGCCGGGCGCACCGGCTGGCCCGTCGCCGCGCCATCCAGGCCCACCGCGCTGGCTGAGCCGGCCACGATCCGGCCGTTAAGCGGGGGCCCCTTTTACTACTCCAGGCGTTAACAAGGGGCCCTTCCTTGCATTTCATGTGGGGCGGGCACATGCGCTGGTCGGGGTTGGCTGCGGAGAATGGCGCTTCAAGGTAGGGCAAGATGGCGCCACGGCCCACCGCACAGCGCCGTGCCGGGCCAGGGGAGGAGTGGACCAGTGACTGACGTGCTGTGGACGCCACCGGCGGACGTGCTCCAGCGCTCGCGGATCGGGGCGTACCTGGGCTGGTTGGCCGAGCACCGGGGACTGGAGTTCGCCGACTACGACGCGCTGTGGCAGTGGTCGGTCACCGACCTGGACGCCTTCTGGCGCTCGATCTGGGATCACTTCGAGGTCATCGCGCACACCCCGCCGACCGCCACGCTCACCGACCGGGGCCTGCCGGGTGCCCGATGGTTCCCCGGCGCCATGCTCAACTATGCCGAGAACGTGCTGCGGATGCCCGGTCGGGCCGACGACGACCCGATGGTGATCGCGCACGGGCAGACCCGCGATCCGGTGGTACTCACCGCCGCGCAGCTGCGCGAGCAGGTCCGTCGGGTGGCCGCCGGGCTGCGCCGGCTCGGCGTCGGCGCCGGGGACCGGGTGGCCGCGTACGCGCCGAACATCCCCGAGACGTACGTGTTGCTGCTCGCCACCGCCAGCCTCGGCGCGATCTTCTCCTCCTGCGCGCCCGAGTTCGGCACCCGCAGCGTCACCGACCGGTGGCAGCAGATCGAGCCGACGGTACTGGTCGCCGTGGACGGCTACCGCTACGGCGACAAGTCGGTGGACCGGCGGGCCGAGGTGGCCGCGATCCGGGCCGCGCTGCCCTCGCTGCGGCACACCGTCGGCATCGGCTACCTCGACCCGGCGGATCCGGCGCCAGACGGGGCGCTGGCCTGGGCGGAGTTGGCGGCGGAAACCGACGAGCCACTGACCTTCGCGCCGGTGCCGTTCGACCACCCGCTCTACGTGCTCTACTCCTCGGGCACCACCGGGCTGCCCAAGCCGATCGTGCACGGTCACGGCGGCATCCTGCTGGAGCATCTGAAGATGCTCGCCCTGCACCACGACCTCGGGCCGGCCGACCGGTTCTTCTGGTTCACCACCACCGGCTGGATGATGTGGAACTTCCTGGTCTCCGGGCCGGCGGTGGGTGCGGCGATCGTGCTCTTCGACGGCAACCCGGGCCACCCCGACCTGGGCGGGCTGTGGCGGCTGGCGGAGCAGACCGGCACCACCTACTTCGGTACCTCGGCGCCGTACCTGCTGGCCTGCCGCAAGGCGGGCCTGGTGCCGAGGGAAATCGCCGACCTGTCCGCGCTGCGCGGGCTCGGTTCCACCGGTGCGCCGCTCCCCGCCGAGGGCTTCACCTGGGTGTACGACGCAGTCGGCGCTGACCTGCAACTCCAGTCGCTGTCCGGCGGTACCGACGTGTGCACCGGATTCGTCGGCGGGGTGCCGCTGTTGCCGGTGCACGCCGGTGAGATCACCTGCCGGGCGCTGGGCGCCAAGGTGGAGGCCCGCTCGGCGGACGGCACTCCGGTCGTCGGCGAGCTGGGCGAACTGGTCATCACCGAACCGATGCCGAGCATGCCGGTCGGTTTCTGGAACGACCCGGAGGGTGTCCGCTATCGGGAGGCGTACTTCGACGTCTATCCCGGGGTGTGGCGGCACGGCGACTGGATCACCATCAACTCCCGGGGTGGCTGTGTGATCGCCGGCCGCTCCGACGCCACCCTCAACCGGGGCGGCGTACGGCTGGGCACCGCCGAGTTCTACTCGGTGGTGGAGGGGCTGGACGAGGTCGTCGACTCGGTGGTGGTGCACCTGGAGGACGACGAGGGTGGCGCCGGGGAGCTGCTGCTGTTCGTGGTGCTCGCCGAGGGGCTGGCCCTCGACGACGAGCTGCGCAGGAAGATCTGCCGCGAGCTGCGTACCGCCCTGTCGCCCCGGCACGTCCCCGACGAGATCCACGAGGTCCGCGCCGTACCCCGCACCCTGAGCGCGAAGAAGCTGGAGGTCCCGGTCAAGAAGATCCTCACCGGCACCCCCGTCGACCAGGCCGCCGCCAAAGGCGCCCTGGCCAACCCCGACTCCCTAACCGCCTTCGCCGCCCTCGCCCACCACCGCACCCCCGACCTAACCCCCACCCCACCCACCCCACCCCCACCCCCATAGCTCCGTTGATCATGAGGTTGACGGCAGTAGTTGATCTTCAAAGTGCCGCTAACCTCATGATCAACGGAGCTGGGCGAGGGTGGGTGGGTGGGGGTAGGGGGTGGGGGTAGGGGTGGGGGTTAGGGAGGTGTGGGTGGTTTTTTCGGTGGTCTGGTGGGTGGCGAGGGTGGTGGGGGTGGGGTGGGCGGTCAGGACCAGGGTGGCGCGGGCGGTCAGGGGGGCCAGCAGCCAGCTGAGGGGATCGGGATAGCGGTCCACGTCGATCAGGACGCGGTCGCCCGGCGTGATGCCCAGTTCCGCCGCGCGGGCGACGGCCCGGGCCCGCAGCTCCACCTGGGCCGGGCCGGCCGGCGGGTACGCCCCGAAGTGGTCGCCGTGGGCGCGGACCTCGGTCACGTAGTCGGCGAAGCCGGCCGGCACCTCCCGCAACGGCAGCGCGAACGGGTGCAGCGCCAGGGCGTACCGGTCGCCGGCCGTCCAGGTTTCCGCCTCGGCGATCCGGTCCGCGGCGGCGAAGAGTACGTCCACGTCGCCCGGCTGGTCGGTCACCGTGAGCCCGGCCGACCAGCAGCCGAGCAGCACCGCAGCGGTCTGCCAGTGCGGTGGGAGCAACACGCCGGCGGTGTCGCCCGGACCGAGGGACAACTCGTCGACGAGCAGGTTGGCGGTCTTGGCCACCCAGTTCGCCAGCGTCGCGCCGGACAGTTCGGTGCGCTCGCCGGTGGCGTCGTCGTACCAGGTCAGCAGGGGGCGGGTGGGGTCGGTCGCGATCGCGTCGGCGAGGACCCGGGCAAGGTTGTCGGCCATCGGCGCGAACGATACGCGGCCGGGGAACGTATTCAATGACAACGACAAGTCGGCGTACCGTCGGGTCGCAGTCAGCGCCCGTACCCGGCTCCGGCGTAGGCTTGCCGGAGTGTTGTTCCCCACAGTCCCGCCATCGCAAGGAGTCGCCCAGTGACCGCCGGTCGCCCGCCCCGCGTACTCATCGACGCCACGAGTGTCCCCGCCGATCGTGGCGGCGTCGGTAGATACGTCGACGGCCTGCTCGGTGCCCTGGGCAAGGTGTGCGGGTCGGCGGTGGACCTGGTCGTCGTCAGCCTCCGCACCGATCTGGAGCGCTACCGGCGGATGCTGCCCGGCGCGGAGATCGTTCCCGCGCCCGCCGCCGTCGCGCACCGACCGGCCCGGCTGGCCTGGGAGCAGACCGGCCTGCCGCTGCTGGCCCAGCAGGTCGGCGCGGAGGTGCTGCACTCGCCCTTCTACACCTGCCCGTTGCGGGCCGGCTGCCCGGTCACGGTGACCGTGCACGACGCGACCTTCTTCACCGAGCCGGAGCACTACGACAAGTCCCGCCGGACGTTCTTCCGCAGCGCCATCAAGACCTCGCTGCGCCGCGCCGATCGGGTGATCGTGCCGAGCAAGGCGACCCGGGACGAGCTGATCCGGCTACTCGACGCCGACCCGACCCGGATCGACGTCGCCTACCACGGTGTCGACCACACCGCCTTCCACGCCCCCGGCGACGAGGAGAAGGCCCGGGTACGCGCCCGCCTCGGCCTCGGCAACGGCAGCTACGTGGCGTTCCTCGGTGCCAAGGAGCCGCGCAAGAACGTACCGAACCTGATCCGGGGCTGGGCCCGGGCGGTGGCCGACCGGCAGGACCCGCCCGCGTTGGTCGTCGCCGGCGGCCAGGGACACGACGACGACATCGACCGGGCGGTGGCCGAGGTGCCGCCGCACCTGCGGCTGCTGCGCCCCGGTTACCTGCGCTACGCCGACCTGCCCGGTTTCCTCGGCGGTGCACTCGTCGCGGCCTACCCGTCGTACGGTGAGGGCTTCGGCCTGCCGATCCTGGAGGCGATGGCGTGCGCGGCCCCGGTGCTCACCACCCCCCGGCTGTCGCTGCCGGAGGTGGGCGGCGACGCGGTCGCGTACACCAGCGAGGACCCGGACCAGATCGCCACCGACCTGGCCGCGCTGCTCGACGACGAGCCGCGCCGGTTGTCGCTGGCCAAGGCCGGCTTCGATCGGGCCAAGGAGTTCACCTGGGAGTCCAGCGCCGAGGTGCACATCGCTGCCTGGTCACGAGCGCGATCCTGACAGTGCCAACCGGGCGACCGGTCCGGGTGGGTCGGGCATGATGTCCTGGTGATCTATGTCGTCATCCCGGCGGGTGGCAGCGGCACAAGGCTGTGGCCGCTCTCCCGCGCCGGCCATCCCAAGTTTCTCCATCCGTTCACCGGCACGTCCGCCTCGCTGCTCCAGGCGACGGTGCAACGGGCGGCACCGCTTACCACTCCGGAACACACAATGGTGGTCACCGGCGCGGCCCATGCCGCGGCCGTGGCCCGTCAACTGACCGGGGTACCGGAGGAGAACATCCTGGTCGAGCCCTCGCCACGGGACTCCTGCGCCGCCATCGCGCTGGCCGCGGCGGTGATCGCCGTACGGGATCCGGACGCGGTAATGGGTTCGTTCGCCGCCGACCATCTGATCGGTGACCCGCAGCGCTGGGTGGCCACGGTCTCCGAGGCGGTCCGCGGGGCCGAGCAGGGACTGCTGATGACCGTGGGGATCACCCCGACCCGGCCGGAGACGGGGTACGGATACCTACAGACCGGTGAACCGGTCGGCGACGGGCCGATGCGCCCGGTCGTCGAGTTCAAGGAGAAGCCGAGCGCCGAGGTGGCCGAGGCGTACCTGCGTTCCGGCCGGTACCTCTGGAACGCCGGCATGTTCGTCTGGCGGGTGTCGGCCTTCCTCGCCGAACTGGCCCGTCAGCAGCCCGCCCTGCACACCGGCGTCACCGCGATCGCCGCGGCCTGGGGTACCCCGGAGCAGGACGACGTGCTCGGCGCGGTCTGGCCGACGCTGCCCAAGATCTCGGTCGACTACGCGGTGATGGAGGGCGCGGCAAGCGCCGGGCGGGTCGCGACCGTGCCGGGCGACTTCCGGTGGAACGACGTGGGTGACTTCCACACCCTCGGCGAGGTGCTGCCGGCCGACGCCGACGGCAACGTGGTGCTCGGGGCGGACAGCGAGGCCGAGGTGCTGTTGCGCGACAGCAGCGGCGTGGTGGTCGTACCGCAGTCCGGGCGGCTGGTGGCCGGCGTCGGCGTACGGGACCTGATCGTGGTCGACACGCCGGACGCGTTGCTGGTCTGCCCCCGCGACCGCGCTCAGGACGTCAAGACGATCGTCGACGAGCTCAAGGCGCGGGGGGAGGAGAAGCTCGTCTGAAGGCGGCCAGCCCGGGCGCGACGAGCCGGGCGGTCCCGCCGGCCAGCGGGTCCGGCAGCCGGTCGGGCGGGAACCAGCCCAGCGCCTCCGACTCCGCGCTGACCCGCTCCACCGCACCCGGTGGTGCGACGACCGCGTAACGCACGTCGTGGTGCAGCGAGCCGCCCTGGCAACGCACCGGGTGTACGTCCACGTCGATGGGCACCGGATCGATGCGCAGGCCGGCGATGCCCGACTCCTCGGTGGCCTCGCGCAGCGCCGCCTCGGCGAGCGTCCGGTCGCCCGGCTCGCAGTGCCCGCCGAGCTGCACCCACCGGTGGAACTTGCCGTGCAGGCAGAGCAGCACCCGGGAGCCGGTCGCGTCGAACACCAGCGCGCTGGCGGTGACGTGGCCGGCCCGGTGCTCGCGACGCATCGCCGCCGGCCCGGCGGCCAGCAGATCGAGGGTACGTTCCAGGGCGGTCGCCGCCTCCGCGCCGGTGGGCTGCCAACCGCTGAGCACCGCCACCGCGTCGGCGTGCAGCAGCGCCCAGCCGTCGCCGGTGCTGATGTTAGGAGGGGACCCTTTTAATACACGAGGCGTTAACAAGGGGCCCTTCCTTTCATCACAGCGCGAGGGCGGCGGCGGCGGTGGTGGCGGCGGGTGGGGGGAGGAGTTGAGAGGGGACGTCGCGGGCCGCGAGGGCGGTGCGCAGGCGCTGTACGTCGGTGCCGAACCGGACCAACTGGACCTGTCCGGCCGGGGTGGGCGGGGAACAGAGCACCAGCGCGGTGGCCTGCGCCGGCCAGCCGGGCACCGTGCTGACCAGTCCGGCGCGTACGCCGTCTTCGGTGATCGGGGTGAAGACTGTGCCGGGCGCCACCACGTCGGCGACCGAGGCGATCGCCTGGCGTACCGTCTCCGGGTCGGGTGGGGTGCTGCCCGGCTGGTCCGGCAGGGTGGCGGCGGCGGCGAGCCCGGCGACCGTCGCCTCGGCGGTGCCGAGCGAGAACAGGTCCATCGCGGCGTCCCGGACGAGGACCTTCGCTCCTTCGCCGTCCCCGGCCAGCGGCGCGGTCAGGTAGCCCCGGATCACCGCCACCGGCATCTGGTCGCACTTGCCTTTGATCAGTTCGCCTGCGGCGGCCAATTCGTCGATCACCGCCATCTGGGTCAGCACCAGCTCGTTGCCGTACGGGTCGACCTCGCCCCGATGGTCGCGGATGGCCGCCATGCCGGCGACGCCGAGGGCCACGTCGGTGAGTCCGTTGCGCCAGGGCCGGCCCATGGTGTCGCTGACGATCACCGCCACGTCCACGCCGTACCGCTGCCGCAGCCCGGCCCGCAGCGCCCGGGCCGAGGCGTCCGGGTCCACCGGGAGCAGCACCAGCCGGGTCTTGTCGACGTTGGAGGCGTCGATCCCGGCTGCGGCCATCACGAAGCCGTGCCGGGTCTGCACGATCCGGGTCGCGCCCCGGGCCGCCACCACCCGGACGGTCTCCGCCGCCAGCACCTCGTCGCGGGCGGTCTGCCGCTCCGGTCCGTCGGCCGGGACGTCCACCAGACGTCCCTCCGCCTTGGAGACGATTTTGCTGGTCACCACCAGCACGTCGCCGTCGCGTAGCCAGGGCGCGGCACCGCCGATCAGCGCTGCCAGGTCGTCGCCCTCGGTCACGTGGCCGATGCCGGGCACCGGCAGGATCTCCAGTCTCACATCAGCTCCACTGCGGCGCGGACCATCGCCGCCGTCGCCGCCTCGTCGGTCATCCGCAGCGGTACCGCGCGCACGGTCACGTCCGGCACCAGGGTATCCGCGTCCTCCTCGGCGACCAGCCAGCCGTCGAGCAGGCCACCGGTGGCCCGGGCACCGTAGAGCCCACCGACACCGGCGGCGCTGCACTCGGCCCCGACCACCGCCAGGCACCGGTCGGCCATGCCGCGCACCGGCGCGCCGCCGATGATCGGCGAGACCCCGACCACCGGAGCCGGCCCGTCGGTCACCGCCTCCCGCAGGCCCGGCACGGCCAGGATCGGCGCGATGCTGACCACCGGGTTGCTCGGCGCGATCAGCACCAGGTCGGCCGCGCCGATCGCCGCCGTGACGCCGGGTGCCGGCTTCGCCGTGTCCGCACCGACGAAGACGAACTGGTGGGTCGGCAGTTGGGCGCGGTGCCGCACCCACCACTCCTGGAAGTGGATCGCCCGCCGCGCGCCGTCGATGTCCGTGGTGTCGGCGTTGTTCGTGACTGCGGGGCCGGCAGGCTCACTTGCCATGCTCACGATCGCGTGCGTCTCCAGGCGGTCGTCGGTCGCCGGCAGCAGGCGTACGCCGGGCTGCCAGCGCGTCGCCAGCGCCTCGGTGACCTGGTGCAGTGGATAGCCCGCGTCAAGCATCGTGGTGCGGACCAGGTGGGTGGCGAGGTCCCGGTCGCCCAGCCCGAACCAGCTCGGCTCGGCACCGTACGCGGCCAGTTCGGCCTTGACGGTCCAGCTCTCGTCGACCCGTCCCCAGCCCCGCTCCGGGTCGGCGCCGCCGCCCAGGGTGTACATGACGCTGTCCAGGTCGGGGCAGACCCGGAGCCCGTGCAGGCGCAGGTCGTCACCGACGTTGACCACCGCGGTCACCTCGGCGTCCCGTTCCCGGGCGTACGCCCGGACGCCAAGCAGGAACCGGGCACCGCCGATGCCCCCGGTCAGAACCACGATCCGCATCCGCCCATCCTCGCCTACGTGAGGCCTTCGTCGGCGCGTCGCGCGGGGAGACTAGGCTCACGTCGGCACCTGTCCGCTTTCGCCCTCAGGGAGAGTTCGTGACCAGCCCCGCCGAGCCCTCGCCCACCGATCCGACCCCGGCCAGCCAGGCGACCCGGCCGTTGCGGGAACTGACCGCCTTCGTGCTGCTGGGCGCGAACGCGATCTTCCTCTTCGTCGGGCTGATCCGGCTGCTCACCCCGCAGGGCACCTACAGCACGGTGACCGGGCGGGCCGGCGGCGCGTCCGCCGTCTTCATCGGGTTGGAGGCGATCGTCCTGCCGGTGCTGGCCGTGCTGCTCGCCACCCACCTGGCTCCGGTCGTGCCGAGGGCAAAACTGATCACTCAGGTGGCGCTCGGCCAGTACGCGTTCAGTGCGGTGCTCGGCGGGCTGACCCTGCTGGTCTGGTTGGTCGGTCGGCTGGCCGAGGGGCAGCTGTTCGAGGCCCTGACGGGCACGCTCACCCGGGCTGCCTGGCTGGCGTTGTTCGCGGTCGCCGCCTACCTGGTCTGGAGCGTGTGGCAGCGGCTCTACCACGTGCCTCGGCCCAAGCCGGAGCCCGGACTGTACGGCACCCCGCAGCAGCCGGGCTGGCCCTACCCGGGTGCACCGGCCCAGCCCGGCGGTTCCGGCCAGGCCGGTGGCGGCTGGGCGGCGCCCGGTCAGTCGGGCGGGTGGCCGGGCAGCGACCAGCCCGGCGCCTGGTCCGGTCAACCCGGCGGGTATTCCGGTGGCGGTCAGCCTGACGCCTACTCCGGTGGCGCTCAGTCCGGTGGTTACTTCGGTGGCGGTCAGCCCGAGGCCCACGCCGGTGGCGGCCAGTCTGAGGCCCACGCCGGTGGCGGCCAGTCCGGTGGCTACCCGGGTGGCGGTCAGCCGGGCTGGCCGGTGGCCGGTCAGCCGCCGTCGGCCGGCGAGCCGTCGTCGCCGCACACCTGGCCGCCGCACGGTCAGCCGGCGGTGTCCCCGCAGTCGCCCGCACCCGCTGCGCCGGCACCGTCCGCACCGGCACCTGCTGCGCCGGCACCCGCTGCGCCGGCACCGTCCGCGCCGGCCGCTGGGGCGCCGGCCGCGCCACCGTTCGGGCAGCCGGCTTCGGCCGACCCGACCCAGGTCATCGGCCGCCAGGATGCCGAACCGATCCAGCCGGTACCGCGCCCCGACGCCGACGCCGATCCGACCCAACGCGACGCCGATCCGACCCAGCGCATCGACCCGCGCTGACCGCCCGGCACCCCGGATCGGGCGGTCGGGCCCGGCCGACCGTGGGCCGGCACGGCAGCGCATAGGCTGGGCGAATGGTTGATCGGAGCGAGCCGACGCCGAACGAGGCGGGCGTACGGCGAGCGTTGCACCGGGCCGCCACCGGGCGGGCGATCGACGTCGCCGAGGCGTCGACGCTGCTCACCGCCCGGGGTGCGGCGCTGGAACAGCTGTTTGACATCGCTGGCGCGATCCGCGACGCCGGCCTGCGTGACGCCGGTCGGCCGGGCGTGGTGACGTACTCCAAGAAGGTCTTCATCCCGCTGACCCGGCTCTGTCGGGACCGATGCCACTACTGCACGTTCGCCACCGTGCCGCACCGGTTGCCGGCGGCCTTCCTCGACCGCGACGAGGTGCTCGCCATCGCCCGCGCCGGTGCGGCGCAGGGCTGCAAGGAAGCGCTGTTCACCCTCGGTGACCGGCCCGAGGAACGCTGGCCGGCGGCCCGGCGGTGGCTGGACGAGCGGGGCTACGAGTCCACCCTGGACTACCTGCGCGCCTGCGCGGTGGCGGTGCTGGAGGAGACCGGTCTGCTGCCGCACCTGAACCCGGGGGTGCTCTCCTGGTCGGAGCTGCACCGGCTCAAGCCGGTCGCGCCGAGCATGGGGATGATGCTGGAGACCACAGCGACCCGGCTCTGGTCCTCTCCGGGCGGCCCGCATTACGGCTCGCCGGACAAGGAACCGGCGGTGCGGTTGCGGGTGCTCGACGACGCCGGCCGGGTCGGTGTTCCGTTCACCACCGGCATCCTGATCGGCATCGGCGAGACCCACGCCGAACGGGTGGACGCGATCTTCGCGATCCGGCGGGCCATGCGGGAGTACGGCCACCTCCAGGAGGTGATCGTGCAGAACTTCCGCGCCAAGCCGGACACCGCGATGCGCGGGATGCCCGACGCGGAGCTGCACGATCTCGCCGCCACCGTGGCTGTGGCCCGGGTGCTGCTCGGCCCGAAGGCCCGCATCCAGGCGCCACCGAACTTGATCGCCGGCGAGTACGACCTGCTGCTGCGGGCCGGCATCGATGACTGGGGCGGGGTCTCGCCGGTGACGCCGGACCACGTCAATCCGGAGCGCCCGTGGCCGCAGCTCGACGAGTTGGCGGCGCGTACCGCCGCCGCCGGGTTCACCCTGCGCGAGCGGCTGACCATCTACCCGGAGTACGTCCGGGCCGGCGAGCCCTGGCTGGACCCGCGCCTGCTGCCGCACGTCGGCGCGCTGGCCGAGCCGGCGACCGGGCTGGCGGTGGAGTCGGCCCGGCCGGTCGGTCGGCCGTGGCAGGAGCCCGACGAGACGTACGGCGGACGGACCGACCTGCACGCCACAATCGACACCACCGGGCGTACCGAGGACCGGCGGGGCGATTTCGACCACGTCTACGGCGACTGGTCGGAGGTGGCGGCCAAGGTCGGCGTGCCACCGGCGCGGGCGGGCGCCGGTGACGACCCGGCGACGGACGGCGCGCAGCGGGCCGGGGCGGGCCGGCGGGCCACCGACGGAGCGGGGACGCTGACCTGCGCGCCGGTCTGCGGCTGGCCGCCGACGATCCGGCGGCGCTGCTCGAACCCCGGCACGCCGACGCCGCGCTGGCCCTCTTCGCTGCGGACGGTCCGGCGCTTGACGAACTGTGCCGCACGGCGGACGAGTTGCGCCGGGACGCCGTTGGCGACGACGTCACCTACGTGGTGAACCGCAATATCAACTTCAGCAACGTCTGCTACGTGGGGTGCCGGTTCTGTGCCTTCGCGCAGCGGGAACGTGACGCCGACGCGTACCGGCTGTCGGTGGAGCAGGTGGCCGACCGGGCCGAGGAGGCGTGGGCGGCCGGTGCCGGCGAGGTCTGCATCCAGGGCGGCATCGACCCGAAGCTGCCGGTGACCATCTACGCCGACCTGGTCCGGGCGATCAAGGCGCGGGTGCCGCAGATGCACGTGCACGCCTTCTCGCCGATGGAGATCGTCACCGCGGCGGCCAAGGCCGGGGTGTCGGTGCGGGACTGGCTGACCGGACTGCGCGACGCGGGGCTGGACACCATCCCGGGCACCGCGGCGGAGATCCTCGACGACGAGGTGCGGTGGGTGCTGACCAAGGGCAAGCTGCCGACCGCCGCCTGGGTCGAGACCGTCAGCACGGCCCACGAGCTGGGCATCCGGTCCAGCTCCACGATGATGTACGGCCACGTGGACCATCCGGGGCAGTGGCTGGCGCACTTCCGGGTGCTGGCCGGGGTGCAGGACCGCACCGGCGGGTTCACCGAGTTCGTGGCGTTGCCGTTCGTGCACACCAACGCCCCGATCTATCTCGCCGGCATCGCCCGGCCCGGCCCGACCTGGCGGGAGAACCGGGTGGTGCACGCGATGGCCCGGGTGCTGCTGCACGGTCGGATCGACAACATCCAGTGCTCCTGGGTCAAGCTTGGCGACGCGGGCACCGTCGAGATGCTCCGCAGCGGCTGCAACGATCTGGGCGGCACGCTGATGGAGGAGACGATCTCGCGGATGGCCGGTTCGGGCAACGGGTCGGCGCGTACCGAGGAGCAGCTTCGGTCGATCGCGGCGGCGGCGGGCCGGCCGGTGCGTAGGCGTACCACCGCGTACGGTCACATCTGCGCGTAGCGTCGAACCTTCGCCCGGCGGCAGCCGTACCTGTCGATGCCGGCGGCGGTAGCGGCGAGGACCGCCGCCGGTGCCCCTCGCGGGGGCCGGCGCGGCAGGCGTCGCGACCCCCGTCCGCCATCGCGGGCGCGTGCGCGCCGCCGCTGGAAAGGTTGCCCATGAGAACTGAGTCCCGTAAGCGGCGCTGGCCGAAGCTGACCCGCCGACAGACGTTGACGGCTGCGGCCAGCGCCACCCTCGGTGCCGCCGCTCTCGCGGTGCCGGGTCTCTCGGCGGCCGGCGACGGCGACAAGGGCGCGGCCGGTCCGGACGAGACGATCATCGTGCATCTGCGCGACGCCCGAAACGGCACGATGGACGTGTTCGTCGGCGAGTCCCGCCTCGAGGTGCGGGACAAGGGCCTGGCGGACCGGCTGCGCAAGGCCGCCGCGCGGCGCTGATCCCGCTTCGGTCCGGCTCTTCTCGGCCGTCTTTCTTCGGCCCGGCGCGGGCTCTCGGCGCCCGGCCGGCCATCCGATTCACCATTCTGCCCAGTGAGGTGGGTTCGCCATGTCTTCACACCGCGAGGCACCGGAGATCGCCAAGGATCCGGTCGCCGATTCGTCGGACCTGTACGCTTTCGTCACCCCGAACAAGCCGGACACGGTGACGCTGATCGCCAACTACGTGCCGTTGCAGCTTCCCTCCGGCGGCCCGAACTTTTTCGAGTTCGGCGACGACGTGCGATACGAGATCCACATCGACAACAACGGGGACGGCGAACCGGAGGTCACCTACCGCTTCGAGTTCACCACCGAGATCACCAATCCGAACAGCTTTCTCTACAACACCGGCCCGATCGAGTCGCTGGAGAGCGAGAACTGGAACCGGCGGCAGTTCTACAGCCTGACCCGGATCGCCGACGGCCGCAAGCAACTGCTGGCCCGCAAGCTGCCCTGCCCGCCGAGCAACGTCGGCCCGCTCTCCATCCCCCGGTACGAGGACCTGGTCCGCCAGGCGACCTTCGCGCTCTCCACCGGGGAGAAGGTCTTCGCCGGGCAGCGCGCGGATGGCTTCTACGTGGATCTCGGCGCGATCTTCGACCTCGGTACGCTGCGGCCGTTCCAGCAGTTGCACGTGGCCGGCAAGAAACTGTTCCGGGAGGCCGGCGAGCCGGTCAACGCCCTCGACCGGATGAACGTGCACAGCCTGGCCATCCAGGTGCCGCTGGACAAGTTGCGGCGGCGGGCCGACCGCTACCACTGGCAGGAGCCGGCCTCGGTGATCGGGGTATGGACCTCGGCGTCGCGCCGGCAGGTCAAGGTGCTCGGTGACCGGTCCGCAGGCGACACCGATGCCGGGCCCTTCACCCAGGTGTCCCGGTTGGGCAATCCGCTGTTCAATGAGGTGATCGTGCCGATGGCACAGAAGGACCTCTGGAACACCCTGCCGCCGTCGGAGGACAAGCGGTTCGCGAAGTTCGTCGAGCAGCCGGAACTGGCCGCCCTGCTGCCGGTGCTCTACCCGGGCGTCTTCGACAACCTCGCCAAGTTGAACAAGTCGAAGAAGGCTCGCGCCGACCTGGTCGCCATCCTGCTCACCGGCATCCCGGAAGGACTGATCAACGGCTTCAGCAACGCCACCGGCGACGTCCAGGCCGACATGCTGCGGCTCAACACGGCCATCCCGCCGGCCCGCCGTCCGAACCGGCTGGGGGTGCTCGGTGGCGATCTGGCCGGCTGGCCGAACGGCCGTCGGGTCACCGACGACGTGGTGACCATCGCGCTGCGGGCGGTGGCCGGGTTGACCGTGCCGCTTGTCGACAAGAAGTTCACCCCGGACGATGCGGCGGCGGCGGTGACCCCGGGGCTGACCGAGGCGGACGTGACCGCGCCCTTCCTGCGGAACTTCCCGTTCCTCGGTACGCCGTACGACGGGTTCAACAATCCGCCGGTATCGGCCTGAACCAGGGAGGGAACATGAGCGGACACTCACACGTGTACGGGCCGACGGGTAGCGGGGCGGTGCTGCTCAACCTGGGCGGCGACACCGGTGCCTTGATCATCCATACCGGACGACAACTGCTCGGCCGGGAGATCGAGGTGAGCCGGGCCGATCAGGAGGACCAGTCGCGTACGCATGCTGCGGTGCGGGAACGGCAGGTCCGGGACGGCACCTTCCACAGCGCGGTCTATCCGGATCTTCCCGCTGGCCGCTATACCGTCTGGTGGGACGATGACACGCCCGCCGGAACGGTCACCGTCGCGGGTGGATTCGTCGCTGAGTTCGTCTGGCCTACCAGCACATCTCCGACTTCCGACTGACCCGCGAGGCACTCTGACGACCGCGTCCCGTCCACAATGTGGGCGGGACGCGGTCGTTGTTCACCCGCTCGACGGGCAGGACGGGCGGAGGCGCGTTAACCTTGCCCCTCAAGATCAACGAATCTTGAGGGGTGGCCTTCCCGGGGTTCCTGCCGGGCTCGATCGTCCGGCCGGGGCGTGGTGCGCCACGGGAGAAAACTCCGGCAACTCGCCGGGGAGGGCGTTACTCGGCCGGGGTCTGAATCGATAGGGCAAGGCGAGGACGGGGGTGGTCCGGACTGCCGTCCGGGCGCGTGTCGGGAGGGCGACTCCAATATCAAGTTTGGCTTGACGGCGCACGCATTACACGCGTGTAATTTGAATGGGGTTGTTCGCGCGGAACGCAGCAAAACGGGTCCGGACGGACAAACACGCCTTTCGCGTGGGGGGTTGCAGCGGCGATGACGCCGGTGCGCGACAAGGAGGCAATTGATGGACGGCCAGCTCGAGGCGGCCGACCTGCTCGGGAACGCGCCGGAGTGGCAGGAGCGGGCGTTGTGCTCGCAGACCGACCCGGAGGCGTTCTTCCCCGAGAAGGGCGGCTCTACCCGAGAAGCGAAGCGAATCTGTACGCGGTGTGAGGTCAAGGCGGAATGTCTCGAGTACGCTCTCGGCCACGATGAGCGGTTCGGCATCTGGGGTGGGCTCTCCGAGCGGGAACGGCGCAAGCTGAAGCGGCGGGCGGCCTGACTCGTCGGGCCGGGGCGGTTGGGGGACCGCCCTGCCCGGCCGAGCGGAGCTAGGGTTCCGCAGTGGAGCTCCGGTTCCCCGGCAGTGGAGTTCCGGTTCCCCGGCAGTGGAGTTCGGGTTTCTTCGGTGGAGCTAGAAGTCCCCGCAGTGGAGTTCGGGTTTCTGCGGTGGAGCTAGAGTCTCCGCAGTGGAGCTCGGTTTCTGTGGTGGGTTGCCCGTCGGCTCGTGCTCAGGCCAGCTCGTCCGGGTCGACGCCGAGCAGATTCGCCACCTGCTCGATGATCACGTCGTGCACCAGGTCGGCGAGATCCTCCCGATCCATCGCCCGGAACTCCAGGGGCCGTCGGTAGAGCACGATCCGGGGCGGCAACTCCTGGCGGCCGGGTCGGCCCGGGAGCAACCGGGCCAACGGCACCTCGCCGTCCTCCAGCACGTCGGAGTCGTAGACGTTCAGCTCGGGCGGCACATCCTCGACGGCGAACTCCACCCCGGCCAACTCCTTGGCGAACCGGCGTTCGAGCGTCTCGACGGTGTCCAGCACCAGGTCGTCGAAGATCTCCGCCTTGGTCCGCGCCAGCGGCACGGTGGCCGGCACCAGCCGCCCGCGCAGGCCCCGACCGTGCCGGTCGCGGTGGGCCCGCCGGCTGGCGCCGGGGCGGCGGTTCTCCGGGCTCGTCATGGGCAAAGGGTAGCTTCCGGAGATGACCGGACCGTATCAGCGCCGCCACCGTGGCGAGCCGCGTCGGTACGGGAGAAATGTGATCACCCAGATGGGCGTGTCGCAACGCGAAGCGGTGCGCCGGACCCGGTAATGGAGATACCCTGCGCCCGTGAGGTCACCACGGCGCTGCTCCCGTAATGGCTGCCCCCGGCAAGCGGTCGCCACGCTGACCTATGTCTACAACGAGTCAACGGCCGTGGTGGGTCCGCTGGCCGCCTTCGCCGAGCCACACACGTACGACCTCTGTGAGCCGCACGCCCGCAGCCTCACCGCACCCCGGGGCTGGGAAGTGGTCCGGCACGAGGGCGAGTTCGAGCCGCCGCCGCCCACCACCGACGACCTGGTCGCGCTGGCCGAGGCCGTGCGTGAGGCGGCCCGCCCGGCCCCCCGCCCACCCCAGGACGACCAGAACCACACCCCGAACACCCCCACCACTACCTCGTCCCGCCGCGGCCACCTCCGCGTAATCCCCCCACCCCACTGATCCCCGGCCCCCCTTTTCGTGGTTGATCATGAGGTTGGCGGCACTTTGAAGATCAACTACTGCCGCCAACCTCATGATCAACGGGGCAAGGATGGGGTGGGTGGGGGTGGGGCCAGGGTGGGTGGGGTGGGGTGGGTGGGGTTAGTGGTTTAGGAGGCGGGAGAGGGTGGCGGCGCGGCGGGAGGGGCGGTTGGTGCGGGACTCGGCCTCGTCGGCGGAGTGCATGATCCTCAGGCCGGCGTTGACCGCCAGCCAGCGCAGGGGTTCCGGCTCCCAGTTGGGAGAGCGGTGGTTGACCCAGGGTAGCCGGGTCAACTCGGTCTGCTCGCCCCGGATCAGGTCGGCAAGCGTGCGCCCGGCCAGGTTGCTGGTGCCCACGCCGTCGCCGACGTAACCGCCGGCCCAGGCCAGCCCGTCAGCCCGGTGGAACCCGACCGAGGCGGCCCAGTCCCGGGCGACCCCCAGCGGCCCGCCCCAGGTGTGGGTCACCGGCACTTCCGGGCCGAGCACCGGGAAGAGTTCGCCGAGGGTACGGCGCAACGCGGCGAAGACCCGTGGCTCCCGGTCGTAGCCCGGCAGGGTCCGCGAGCCGAAGTGGTACGGCGCACCCCGCCCGCCGAAGGCGAGCCGGCCGTCGGCGGTCCGCTGGCCGTAGATGATCATGTGTCGGTGGTCGGAGAACGTTTCCCGCTCGGCGAGGCCGATCTGCGCCCAGGTGGACGCCGGCAGCGGCGCGGTGGCGACCATCAGCGAGTAGACCGGCGCGATGGCCCGCCGCTGCCCCCGCAGCCCAGGGGTGTATCCCTCGGTCGCCCGCACCACCACCGGGGCGCAGATGGTCCCGTGCGGGGTGACCGCCGCACCCGGGCGGATCTCGGTCACCGGGGTCCGCTCGTGGATGGTCACCCCCCGGCGCTCGACCGCTCGGGCCAGGCCGCGTACCAGCCGGGCCGGGTGCACCGCCGCGCAGTGCGGCGTGTAGGTGGCGGCGCGTACCCCCTCGGCGGCGCACCGGCTCGCGGCCTCGTCCCGGCCGAGCAGGGTGAGGTCGGCCGGGCCGAAGCCGAACTCGCGGGCCTCCGCCACGGCCGCCTCGGCCCGCGCCACCTGCGGGGCGCTGCGGGCCAGCACCACCGTGCCGCCGTACGACAAGTGGCAGTCGATGCCCTCGGCGGCGACCACCCGGCCGACCTCGCGCACGGTGTCGTGCATCGCGCGCTGCATGGCGATCGCGGCGTCGCGGCCGTGCCGGCGGGCCAGCCCGGTCAGCGACGTCGGCAGCAGCGCCGAGCACCAGCCACCGTTGCGACCGGACGCGCCGAAGCCGGCCACCTGGCGCTCCAGGACGGTGATGCGCAGCGCCGGGTCGGCCTGCGACAGGTAGTACGCCGTCCAGAGGCCGGTGTAGCCGGCGCCGACGATCACCACGTCCGCTACGTCGTCGCCGGGCAGCGCCGGGCGCGGGGTCAACGGCTCGTCCACACTGGACAGCCAGTACGACAGGTCCTGGTAGCGCATGGCTGCTCCTAGAGGCGGGACCAGGCCTCGGTGAGTACACCGCGCAGGATCTGTTCGATCTCGTCGAACTGCTGCTGCCCGGCGATCAGTGGCGGGGCGAGCTGCACCACCGGGTCGCCCCGGTCGTCGGCCCGGCAGTAGAGCCCGGCGGAGAAGAGCGCGCTGGAGAGGAAGCCCCGCAGCAGCCGCTCGGACTCGGCCTCGTCGAAGGTCTCCCGGGTCGACTTGTCCTTGACCAGCTCAATGCCGTAGAAGTAGCCGTCGCCGCGGACGTCGCCGACGATCGGCAGGTCGGTCAGCTTCTCCAGGGTGGCGCGGAACGCGGCCTCGTTGGCCCGTACGTGCCCGACGAGATCCTCGCGGGCGAAGACCTCCAGGTTGGCCAGGGCCACCGCGCAGGAGACCGGGTGTCCACCGAAGGTCACCCCGTGGGCGAACATGCCGGTCTCGGTCAGGAACGGCTCCATCAGCCGGTCACTGGCGATCATGGCGCCGAGCGGCGCGTAGCCGGAGGTGATGCCCTTGGCGGTGGTGATGATGTCGGGCTGGTAGCCGTAGCGGACCGCGCCGAAGTACTCGCCGAGCCGGCCCCACGAGCAGATCACCTCGTCGCTGACCAGCAGCACGTCGTACGTGTCGCAGATCTCGCGGACCCGCTCGAAGTAGCCGGGCGGCGGCGGGAAACAGCCGCCCGAGTTCTGCACCGGCTCCAGGAAGACCGCCGCGACCGTGTCCGGCCCCTCCCGCTCGATGGCGCGGCCGATCTCCTCGGCGGCCCACCGGCCGAACGCCACCGGATCGTCGCCGTGCTCCGGGGCCCGGTAGAAGTTCGTGTTAGGCACCTTGATGCCGCCGGGTACCAGCGGCTCGAAGTCGGTCTTGATGCCGGGCAGCCCGGTGATCGACAGGGCACCCATCGAGGTGCCGTGGTAGGCGATGTACCGGCTCACCACCTTGTGCTTGGTCGGCTTGCCGGTCCGCTTGAAGTACGCCCGGGCCAGCTTCCAGGCCGCCTCGACGGCCTCCGACCCGCCGGTGGTGAAGAAGACCCGGTTGAGGTCGCCGGGAGTCAGCGCGGAGATCCGTTCGGCCAGCTCGACGGCGGTCGGGTGGGCGTACGACCAGAGCGGGAAGTAGGCCAGCTCGCCGGCCTGCTTGGCCGCCGCCTCGGCCAGCTCGGTGCGACCGTGGCCGGCGTTGACGACGAAGAGCCCAGCGAGCCCGTCCAGGTAACGGCGGCCCTGCGCGTCCCAGACGTAGGCACCCTCGCCGCGGACGATGGTCGGCACCTCGCTTGCGGAGTAGCTCGCCATCCGGGTGAAGTGCATCCAGAGGTGGTCGGTGGCGTTGGCCATGTCAGCCCCATCGGTCTCGGGCCGGTCAGGGGTCACCGGCCGCTCTGCCCACGGTTATCCCACAGCCTCGCGCCCAAAGGCAAGTGCAATCGGTTGACCAGGCGGCCTGTAGCAACGAATTCAGCGAGACGGAGTGACATGAGCAACGGAATCCGCATCTCCGCTTCGCCACACCCCGGCCCTGGCGACAGCGGTCGGGACCCGTGCCGTGCCCCGACCGGACCGAGGTCGGAACCGGTGATCGCCCCGGGTGGGTGCGGGGTGCGGGTTGGCAGGGGGTTGGGTGTGGCGGGAGGTGGTCGGCGGGACTCTTCTGGGGCGTTTGGGGGACGTTTCGGGGATGCGTGAGATGCGCCGAAACAGTCCTGCGGAACACGCCGGGAGCGGGCGGACAGTCTCACTCAGGGTGGCTAGCGTGCAGCGCAACGTGACGCTCGGGCGGAGGTCGGGAGATGAACGAGGCGCTGAGGCTGGCGATGGCGAACAAGGGCGAGACCGCTGAGTCGTTGGCCGGGAAGGTCGGCGTCGACCCGAAGACGGCGGGTCGGTGGGTCGCCGACGGGCGTACTCCGCATCCTCGGACCAGGGTCGCCGTCGCCACCGTGCTCGGGCGTCAGGCCGAGGAACTCTGGCCCGGGCCGTTTCGCCGTCGCGATCTGCCCTGGTTCCGGGAGTGGGCGGAACTGGAGCAGAAGGCCAGCTCACTGCGGTCATATGAGCCGCTGTTGGTGCCGGGGCTGCTCCAGACCGAGGCGTACGCCCGGGGGGTGCTGGCCACCGGCGGCCTGTTGCCGCCGACGGAGGTCGAGGAGATCGTCGCCGGGCGGTTGGCGCGGCAGCGGGTCCTGGAGCGGGAGAATCCGCTCCAACTGGTCGCGGTGATCGACGAGGTGGTGCTGCGCCGGCAGGTGGGCCGCGATCGGGCGGTGATGGCGGAGCAGCTTGCCCACCTGGCCGAGGCGGGCGAGCGGGAACACGTGCAGGTGCGGGTGATTCCGGCGGCGAACCCGTGGCACACCGGCCTGGCCGGGCCATTCGTGCTGGCCCGGACGCCGGATGGCGGCGAGGCGGCCTATCTGGACAATCAGCTGCGCGGTCAGGTGGTGACCGAGCGTGCCGACCTTGCTAGCCTGGGCGCTAGATGGGAGAGCGTCACCGGTGAGGCGCTGCCCCGTCGCCAGTCCATCGAGCTGATCAGGGAAGTGGCGACGACATGGAGATGACCGGCGCCCGCTGGCGCACCGCCACCCGCAGCAGCAACAACGGCGGCAACTGTGTCGAGGTGGCGGACAACCTGCCCGGCCGGATCCTGGTACGCGACAGCAAGGACCGGGCCGGCGGCCTGTTGACCTTCACCCCCGACGCCTGGCGCACCTTCGTCGCGGGCACCCCACGCCAAGCCGGCCGCTGACTGTCGCGGTTCGCCGTACCGGGCTGGCTGATCGACTCCGTTTCGCCGTAACGGCGGTATCAGGGCGGCGTCGACCCCGCCATTACGCCGTAACGGAGTTGATCAAGCAGGGTGGGTCAGGCGGTGCCCCAGCTGTAGGTCTGCTTGCGCAGCTTCAGGTAGACGAACGCCTCGGTGGAGACCACGCCGGAGACCGCGCGCAGCCGTTGCAGGATGTCCAGCAGGTGCGCGTCGTTGCGGCAGACCACCTCGGCGAGCAGGTCGAAGGAGCCGGCCGTGATCACCACGTAGTCGACCTCGTCGAGCTCGGCGATGCGGTCGGCCACGCTCTCCAGGTCGCCGTCGGTACGTAGGCCGATCATCGCCTGGCGGGGGAAACCGAGTTGCAGCGGGTCGGTGACCGCGACGATCTGCATCACGCCGGCATCGAGCAGGCGCTGCACCCGCTGGCGTACCGCTGCCTCGGAGAGTCCCACGGCCTTGCCGATGGTGGCGTACGGCCGGCGTCCGTCTTCCTGCAACTGCTCGATGATCTGCTTGGCCACGTCATCGAGCAGGACGTGGCTCGCGCCCTCGCGCACGCTGACCCGGCGTCCGCCGTTGCCGTTGTCGTGCTGCCGGTTCGTCATCGACCGCTCCCCATGTCCGTCATCCGGCTGAGCCTAAGCCATCGGCTGTCCCGGCGAAATTCGTCGTAGATGGCTATCCCGGCAACGGAATCCCTTGTAAGAGAACTTCCCTCATGTCAGGATCAGTCGTCCATCGCCATTGACCCTCCACCGGCGTGCGCACCCCCCGTCCCGCCGCCGATGATCCCCTAGGAGTCGTCACATGCGTAGTGCCCTCCGGCCCGTCACCCGGCGTCGTCTGCTCACTGGCACCATCGGCTCGGCCGCGCTGCTCGCCACGGGTGGCACCCTCGCCGGCTGCGGCACCCCCGCCGCACAGCAGACCGAGGCCGGCTGCGTCAGCGAGGACATCTCCAGTACGGAGAAGAAGCTCGCCTTCTCCAACTGGCCGCAGTACATGGATGTCGACGAGAAAGACGAGTCGAAGCGCCCCTCCCTGGACAGTTTCGTCAGCTCCAGCGGCATCCAGGTGACCTACACCGAGGACGTCAACGACAACAACGAGTTCTTCGGCAAGGTGCAGAACCAACTCGCCGCCTGTCAGAGCACCGGGCGGGACATCATGGTGCTCACCGACTGGATGGCGGCCCGGATGATCCGGCTGGGCTGGATCCAGAAGCTGGACAAGGCGAACCTGCCGAACGTCGAGGCCAATCTGCTGCCGTCGCTGCGCAACCGCCCCTTCGACGTGGACAACCACCTCGCCGTGCCGTGGCAGTCCGGTCTGGCCGGGCTCGCCTACAACGGCCGGGTCACCGGGGAGATCCGTACCATCGACGAGTTGCTTACCCGCCCCGACCTCAAGGGCAAGGTGACCGCGTTGACCGAGATGCGGGACACCATCGGGCTGCTGCTGATGTCGAACGGGCACAACCCGGCCGACTTCACCGGCAACCAGTTCGACGACGCGCTGAACAAGCTGCGCAAGGCGGTCGACTCCGGGCAGATCCGCCGGTTCACCGGCAACGACTACGCACCCGACCTGGCCAAGGGCGACATCGCGGCCTGCATCGGCTGGTCCGGTGACATCATCCAGCTCGGCTTCGACGACGATCGGATCAAGTTCGTGGTGCCCGACTCCGGCGTGATGCTCTGGTCGGACAACATGCTGGTGCCGAACCGGGCGACCCACAAGGCAAACGCCGAAGCGCTTATCAACCACTACTACGACCCGGCCATCGCCGCCCAGCTCGCCGCGTACGTTAACTACATTTGCCCGGTGCAGGGTGCGCAGGAGGAGATGGAGAAGATCGACCCGGAGCTGGCCGCCAACCCGCTGATCTTCCCGGACGACGCCATCCTCTCCAAGGCCCGGGTCTTCATGGCCCTGGACGAGCAGCAGGAGCGGGAGTACGAGACCAAGTTCCAGCAGGTAATCGGAGCGTGACGATGGCGCGGGACACCCCGGCCGGCGATCTGCGGCTGGCCAACCTCACCAAGACGTTCGGCCCGTTCACCGCCGTCGACGACCTGAGCCTGACCGTGCCACAGGGCTCGTTCTTCGCCCTGCTCGGTGCCTCCGGCTGCGGCAAGACCACCACCCTGCGGATGGTCGCCGGCCTGGAAGAGCCGACCAGCGGGCAGGTGCTGCTCGGCGACCGGGACATCGCCCGGCTGCGCCCGTACAAGCGGCCGGTCAACACCGTCTTCCAGAGCTACGCGCTCTTTCCCCACCTGGACATCTTCGAGAACGTCGCGTTCGGGCTACGCCGACGCGGCATCCGCTCGGTCGACGAGCAGGTCCGGCAGATGCTGTCGCTTGTGCAACTCACCGGCTACGAGCGGCGCCGCCCCGCGCAGCTCTCCGGCGGCCAGCAGCAGCGGGTCGCGCTGGCCCGAGCCCTGATCAACCACCCGCAGGTGCTGCTGCTCGACGAGCCGCTCGGCGCGCTGGATCTCAAACTGCGCCGCCAGATGCAGATCGAGCTGAAGCGGATCCAGACCGAGGTCGGCATCACCTTCGTGCACGTCACGCACGACCAGGAGGAGGCCATGACGATGGCCGACACGGTCGCGGTGATGAACGCCGGGCGGATCGAGCAACTCGGCGCACCGGCCGAGATCTACGAGTTCCCGGCCACCGCGTTCGTCGCCAACTTCCTCGGTCAGTCCAACCTGATCGCCGGTGAGGTTTCCGGCAGCAACGGCGACGACCTCCTGATCACCGCGCACGGCGCCCGGTTCTCGGTGCCGTCGGCCCGGGCCCGCGCCGACCAGGGCCCGGTCCACCTGGGCATCCGTCCGGAGAAGCTGCACCTGGCCAGCGCCGCCGTGCAGGTGCCCGCCGGCAGCCAACACCTGGACGGCACGATCACCGACGCCTCGTACGTCGGGGTGAGCACCCAGTATCTGCTGCGTACCGGGTGGGGGACCGAGCTGAGCGTCTTCGTCGCCAACAGCGGCGCGCAGCAGCGCTTCGCCGTCGGCGAGCGGGCCGTGGCGTACTGGGATCCCCGGCACGCCTTCCTGCTCGGCCGCCGCGCCGACGAGGACGACCGGACCACGCCCGTCCTGGACGAGCCGGTGGGCGCCTCCTCATGAGCGCGTTCGTTGCCCACGTACCCACCGGTTCCGGGCAGCCGGCGTCGCCGCCGCCGGCTGCCCGCTCGGGGCGACAGCGGTTCCTGCCGTACCTGCTCCTGCTGCCCGGCGCGGCCTGGCTCTTGCTCTTCTTCGCCGTGCCGCTGCTGCAACTCGCCTCGGCCAGCCTCTACGACCCGAACGGCACGCTCTCCACCGGGTACGCGATGACCTGGGCCTTCGGGAACTATCCGACGGCATTGCAGGCGTACTGGCCGCAGTTCGGCAGGTCATTCCTGTACGCCGGCATCGCGCTGGTGCTGGCGCTGCTGATGGGCTACCCGCTGGCGTACGCGATCGCGTGCAAGGCCGGCCGATGGAAGAACCTGCTGCTGGTCTGCGTGGTGGCGCCGATGTTCACCAGCTTCCTGGTGCGCACCCTGGCCTGGAAGACCATCCTGTCGGACAACGGCTGGCTGGTCGGGCTGCTGCGCGACGTGCACCTGCTCGGTCCGGACGGCCGGCTGCTGGCCACCCCGGTCGCGGTGGTGCTCGGCCTGACGTACAACTTCCTGCCGTTTTTGGTGCTGCCGCTCTACGCGAGCCTGGAGCGGCTCGACCACCGGCTGCTGGAGGCGGCCAGTGACCTGTACGCGAGCGCGTGGCACACGTTCCGCCGGGTCACCCTGCCGCTGTCCATGCCCGGCCTGATCGCCGGCACCCTGCTCTTCTTCATCCCGGCGACCGGCGACTACATCAACGCCGAACTGCTCGGCACGCCGAACGAATACATGATCGGCAACGTCATCGACTCGGCGTTCCTGGTCCGGCTGGACTACCCGCAGGGCGCGGCACTGTCGTTCCTGCTGATGTCGACGATCCTCGCGGTGGTCTTCGTCTACCTGCGCCGCGCCGGCACGAAGGAAATCCTGTGAGCGCGAGGAGTGCAGCGCAGCGGAGCCCCGCAGTCGCGAACGAAAGGCGGCACCGATGAGGGTCTCGCGCTGGTTTGCCCAGCACTGGGTGATGGGGGTGGCCCTGCTGGTGCTCGGCTACCTGTTCCTGCCGGTCGCCGTGGTCGCCGCGTTGTCGTTCAACCGGCCTTCCAACCGGCTGTCGTACGACTTCAACGAGTTCACCCTGGACAACTGGCGCAACCCGTGCGCCACCTCCGACATGTGCGACGCGGTGGTGCGCAGCGTGCAGATCGGGTTCATCGCCACCGTGGCCGCCACCGTGCTCGGCACCCTGATGGCGTTCGCGCTGGCCCGGCACCGGTTCCGCGGCCGGTCCGGGCTCAACGTGCTGATCTTCCTGCCGATGGCGACGCCGGAACTGGTGCTGGGCACCTCGCTGCTCGCCCTCTTCGTCGCCGGTGCGGTGCCGCTGGGCTTCTGGACCATCGTCATCGCACACGTGATGTTCTGCCTCTCCTTCGTGGTGGTGACGGTGAAGGCGCGGCTGGCCGGAATGGACCGGCGGCTGGAGGAGGCCGCGATGGACCTGTACGCCAGCGAGTGGCAGACCTTCCGGCGGATCACCCTGCCGCTGGTGCTGCCCGGCATCGTGGCCGCCGCCCTGCTGGCTTTCTCGCTCAGCTTCGACGACTTCATCATCACGAACTTCAACTCCGGCACCACCGTCACGTTCCCGATGTACGTCTGGGGCGCTGCCCAGCGGGGCATCCCGCCGCAGGTGAACGTGATCGGCACGGCCATGTTCCTGATCGCGCTGCTGCTGGTGCTGGCCAGCACGCTACGCGGCCGGCGGGCCCGGCGGGCGGCGCTCGCCGCACCGGTGGTCACCGGGCAGGCGGGTGGCCGGTCATGACCGGCTCCCGTACCGGCTCCGGGCGCCCGCACGGGGCGGTGCCGCGAGCCGGACGGGACGCCCTCGCCGACGCGGCGCCCGTGCCGTACTGGCTCGACCGTCCGGAGCGCCCCGATGCGCTGCCGCCGCTGGTCGGTAGCACCAGCACCGACCTGCTCGTCGTCGGCGGGGGCTACTCCGGGCTCTGGGCCGCGCTGCTCGCCAAGCAGCAGAACCCCGGGCGGGACGTGCTGCTGGTCGAGGCGGGCACCTGCGGCTGGGCGGCCTCCGGGCGCAACGGCGGGTTCTGTGCCGCCTCGCTCACCCACGGGCTGGCCCACGGGTCCGCGCGCTTTCCCGGGGAGATCGCCGAGTTGGAGCGGCTCGGCCGGGAGAACCTGGACGCGATCGCGGCGACCGTCGAGGCGTACGGCATCGACTGCGACTTCGAGCGCACCGGCGAACTGTCGGTGGCCGTCGAGCCGTACCAGCTCGCCGGCCTGGCCGAGGACGCGGAACTGGCCCGCCGGTACGGCCACGACGTGACCCTGCTCGACGCCGACGAGGTGCGCGCCGAGGTGGACTCGCCGACCTACCTCGGTGGGCTCTGGGACCGGGACCGGGTGGCGATGCTCGACCCGGCGCGGCTGGCCTGGGGGCTGCGCCGCGCCGCCCTGGAGTCGGGCGTCCGGATCCACGAGCACACCCGGGTCACCGGCCTGGCCCGCGACGGCGCGGCGCTGCGCGCCCGGACCGTCGGTGCCGGGGACGTGCCGGGCGTGGTGCGCGCCGGCCGGGTGGTGCTCGCGACGAACGCGTTCCCGCCGCTGCTGCGCCGGCTGCGGTCCTGGATCGTGCCGGTGTACGACTACGCCCTGATGACCGAGCCGCTGACGCCCGCCCAGCGGGACGCGATCGGCTGGCGTAACCGGCAAGGGCTGGCGGACACCGCCAACCAGTTCCACTACTACCGGATCACCGCCGACGGGCGGATCCTGTTCGGCGGGTACGACGCGGTCTACCACTACGGCAACCGGGTGGCGCCCGAACTGGCCCAACGACAGGCCACCTTCGCCGCCCTCGCCAGCCACTTCTTCACCACGTTTCCGCAGCTCCACGGGGTGCGGTTCAGTCACCGCTGGGGCGGGATCATCGACACCTGCACCCGGTTCTGCGCGTTTTTCGGCACCGCGTACGACGGGCGGCTGGCGTACGCGGCCGGCTACACCGGGCTCGGTGTCGGGGCGACCCGGTTCGGCGCCCGGGTGATGCTCGACCTGCTCGACGGCGCGGACACCCCGCTGACCCGGCTCGATCTGGTGCGGAGCAAGCCGCTGCCGTTCCCGCCCGAGCCGGCCCGCGCGGTCGGGATCGGGCTCACCCGCTCGTCCCTGGCGCGTGCCGACGCCCGGCAGGGACGGCGCAACCTCTGGCTGCGTACGCTCGATCGTCTTGGCGTGGGGTTCGACTCGTGATGCGTGTCCTGCTCGTCGGTGCCGGTGGCGTCGGGTCCGCCGCCGTCGCCATCGCGGCCCGGCGTACCTTCTTCGAGTCCATTGTGATCGCCGACTACGACGTCGACCGTGCGGCGCGGGCGGTCGCCGGCCGGGACGGACGCTTCGTGGCCGCCCAGGTCGACGCCTCCTCGGCGGCGGCGGTCGCCGCCCTGTGCCGGGAACACCGGATCACCCACGTGCTCAACGCGGTCGACCCACGGTTCGTCATGCCGATCTTCGATGGCGCGTACGCGGCCGGCGCGGACTACCTGGACATGGCGATGTCGCTCTCCCGGCCGCACCCGACCCGGCCCTACCGGGAGACCGGCGTCAAGCTCGGCGACGAGCAGTTCGCGGCGGCCGACCGGTGGGCCGCCGCTGGCCGACTGGCGCTCTGCGGCATCGGCGTCGAGCCCGGCCTCTCCGACGTCTTCGCCCGGTACGCCGCCGACGAACTGTTCCGGGAGATCGACGAGATCGGCGTACGCGACGGGGCGAACCTGACCGTGGACGGCTACGACTTCGCCCCGTCGTTCTCGATCTGGACCACGATCGAGGAGTGTCTGAACCCGCCGGTGATCTGGGAGGCCGGGCGGGGCTGGTTCACCACCGAGCCGTTCAGCGAGCCGGAGGTGTTCCACTTTCCGGCGGGAATCGGGCCGGTCGAGTGCGTAAACGTCGAGCACGAGGAGGTGCTGCTGATCCCGCGCTGGATACCGGCCAAACGGGTCACCTTCAAGTACGGCCTCGGCGACGAGTTCATCGAGGTGCTCAGGACGCTGCACAAACTCGGCCTGGACTCGACCGTGCCGGTGACGGTCAAGGGCGTCCAGGTGTCTCCGCGCGACGTGGTGGCCGCCTGCCTGCCCGACCCGGCCACCCTCGGCGACCGGATGCGCGGCAAGACCTGCGCCGGCACGCTCGTGACCGGGGTGGGCACCGACGGCCGACCGCGATCGGTCTACCTCTACCACGTGGTCGACAACGAGTGGTCGATGCGCGAGTACGGCCACCAGGCGGTGGTCTGGCAGACCGCGGTGAACCCGGTCGTCGCCCTGGAACTGCTCGCCAGTGGCGCATGGTCGGGCACCGGCGTGCTCGGCCCGGAGGCCCTGCCCCCGAGGCCCTTCCTCGACCTGCTCACCGACTACGGCTCCCCCTGGGCAATGGAGGACCGTCAGGTTTAGCTCGGGCTATAGTTCGTCCATGGTTCTGGTCGTGGACTTGCCAGTGAGTACGAGCGGAGGGGGGAGCGGTGACCGAGTTCCACGATTGGGATGAGGTGCGTGCAGAGCTTGGAAGTGACGAGGCAGCCTACGAAGAGGAGCGGGCGCGCACCGAGGCGTGGGTGAGCGCCTATCACCTCGCGGAGGAACGCAAGCGCCTCGGGCTCACGCAGCGGGAGGTAGCCGAGCTGATGGGGGTCACCCCGGGACGGATCAGTCAAATCGAGAACGGCGACCTCGATGTGAACGAGGTTGCGACCTTGAGTCGCTACGCCAATGCCCTCGGGGCCAGGCTCCGGATCATCTTCGACTACGGGAACGACCTTCGTCAGATCGCCTAGAAACAGTGGGCTCTGCGGAGCCCGAGGTTGAGGTGTGGCGAACAAAAGGCCAGAAAAGGGAGTTATCCCCCATTCGTTCGGTCGCGTTGTCCGGTGCACTTGCCCGTGTTTGTCCCTGGGGCGGGGACGTGGAGGATTGCGGCGGCGGGCGCTTACGGAATCCTTAACCCCTGCCTGCGAACGTATGCCGGACGACGACGGACCACGGGGAGCGGACACGTGCGGGTACTGGTGGCGGACGACGAGCGGTTGCTTGCGGACACGGTCGCCGAGGGGTTGCGCCGCCTCTCCATGGCCGTCGACGTCTGCTACGACGGCGACGGCGCGCTGGAACGGATCGGGGTGAACCGCTACGACGTGGCGGTGCTCGACCGGGACATGCCCGGGCACACCGGCGACGAGGTGTGCCGCAGCCTCACCGACTCCGGCACCGGCACCCGGGTGCTGCTGCTCACCGCCGCCGCCGGCATCCGGGACCGGGTGGAGGGCCTCGGGCTGGGCGCCGACGACTACCTGACCAAGCCCTTCGCCTTCGCCGAACTGGTCGCCCGGGTGCAGGCGCTGGGCCGGCGTTCCGCCCCGGCGCTGCCGCCGGTGCTGGCGCAGCACGGCGTCACGCTGGACGTGGCCCGGCACACCGTCGGGCGGGACGGGCGGTCGGTCCACCTGAGCCCGAAGGAATTCGCCGTGCTGCACGTGCTGATGCGCGCCGAAGGCCGGGTGGTCAGCGCGGAGGAACTGCTCGAACAGGCGTGGGACGAGTTCGCCGACCCGTTCACCAACGTGGTCCGGGTGACCGTGATGACGCTTCGCAAGAAGCTCGGGCAGCCGCAGCTCATCCACACCGTGCCCCGGGCCGGCTACCGGATCGGCGCTGCCCAGTGACGCCGCGCCGACGCATCGTGCTTGTCGGTACGCTCGCCCTGCTGGCCGGCTACGTCCTGCCGACGTTGACCATCTGGGTTCTCGGCCGGCTCTGGATGTGGGGTCAGGGTCTCTGTGGGCTGTCCGCCGTCGACCCGATCTGCCGGCGAGCGGCCGAACTCGCCGGTGTTGGCCTCGCCTTCGCCCCGCTCGCCGCGCTCGGGATCGCCGTGGCCGGCATCTGGGCCGCCGCACTCTGGTGCCTACGTCCGGTCCGGGATCTCGCCGGACCGGTCGCGCACGTCGGACCGCAGAACCTCGGCTACCGGATCCGGCCGCGCGGCGACGACGAACTGGCCCAACTGGCCCGGTCGATCGACCAGATGATGGAGCGGATCGCCGCCGGCTACGAGGGACAGCGGCGGTTCGCCGCAAACGCCTCGCATGAACTGCGTACGCCACTGGCGGTGCAACGCACGCTGATCGAGGTCGGCATGGCCCAGTCGCTAGACAGTGCCCAGCTCGACCTGCTCACCAGCCAGCTGCTGGCGACGAACGAGCGCAACGAGCGGTTGATCGAGGGGCTGCTCGCGCTCAGCGAGAGCGACCAGGGACTGCGGTCGCGCCTGCCGCACCGGCTCGACGAGATCGTCGGCACCGTGCTCGCCGCCCACCAGGATCGGGCCACGGCGGCCGGGGTGACCATCGAGAGCCACCTGGCTCCCCGAATGGTGATGGGCGAGCGGGTGCTGCTGGAGCGCCTGGTGACCAACCTGGTGGAGAACGCGATCAAGTACAACCGGGCCGGTGGCACCCTCACCGTCACGGTCGGCCACAACCCGGCGCTGACCGTGGTCAACACCGGCCAGCCGGTGCCGGCCGAGGCGGTGGCCGGGCTCTTCGAACCGTTCCGCCGGCTGACCCGGGACCGGACCAACCAGAGCGGCGGAGCCGGCCTCGGCCTGGCCATCGCGCGCTCGATCACCCAGGCGCACGACGGGCTGATCGCCGCCCGACCCGCCGAGTACGGCGGGCTGCGAGTGGACGTCCAGCTACCCGCCGCACCCTGACCCCGGCCACAACCCACGACTGATCAGCCCGAAACGGGGCCGCGAACGCGGCGACCCGGCCCTCGGCGTGCCCGACGAACGTCGGTGAACAGGAGAGCAGTGTGACAACCCGCGACCGGCAGGAGTGGGCGGACGTCGCCAAGGGCGGCTGCATCGTGCTGGTCCTGCTCTGGCATGTGATCACGAAGGACTACCTCCAGCTCGACTGGCGGCTCGACGTGCCGGTGGCGGGCGCCTGGGGGACGCTCGGCGAACTGCTGCTGCCGATGCGGATGCCGCTCTTCTTCACCCTCTCCGGGCTGTTCGCGGCGTCCGCCGTGCAGCGGCCGTGGCGGGCGGTCGGCCGGCCCCGGATCGTCCGCTTCCTCTACCTGTACGCCGTCTGGCTCCTGATCCACACCGCCCTGCTGGCCCTCGCCCCGGGCTTCCCGACCGACCGGGCCACCAGCCCGGGAGAGTTGCTGCTCCAGCTGACCATCACCCCGTCCAACCTCTGGTACCTGTACGCGCTGGCGCTCTACTTCGTCCTGGCCAAGGCGCTGCGTCGGGTCCACCCGGCGCTGTTGCTGGTCGCGGCGGGGGCGCTCAACGCCGTGGTGTCGGCCGGGCTGCTCGACGCTCCCGGCAACCGGGCCGGGCTCTACCAGAATCTGGTGTTCTTCCTCGCCGGCCTGCACCTGCGGCGGTACGTCCGACGCTGGGCGGGCGCGGTGACCGGCCGGCGCCTGGTGGGCACGGCGACGGCGTACGCCGTGCTGCTGGCGATCGTGACGGCGACCGACGCCGGCCGGCTGCCCGGCGTGGCGTTGCTGCTGTCGGCGGTCGCGGTGGCGTTCGGGATCGCCGTCGCGGTCCGGCTCGTGCACTGGCCCTCGATCGCCCAGCCGCTCGCCGCCCTCGGCCGTCAGACGCTGCCGATCTACGTGATCCACATGCCGGTGCTCGCACTGCTGCACCGGCTGATCGCCGAGCCGATCGCCAACCTGGGCGACTCCGCCCGGTTGGCGCTGGCCTTCGGCTTTCCGTTCTCGCTCACCGTCCTGGTGCTGGCGCTCAGCCTGGCCGTGCACCGGGCGCTGCTGGCGGTCCGGGCCGGGTGGCTGTTCGACCTGCCCAAGGGACGTATCGCCAGCCGCCCGACCGGCGCACCACCGCACGATTCGACGAAGGAGACCACATGTTCGACGCAGATCCAGCTGGTTTGACCAGTGCAGAAATCGATGTGGCGGAAGCGGCGCGCTGGCTCGACGGCCGGGTGCTGCGTACGCCGCTGCTGCGTTGCCCCGCGATCGACAGGTTGGCCGGCGCCCGGGTGCTGTTGAAGGCGGAGAACCTGCAAACCGGCGGCTCCTACAAGATGCGCGGCGGGCTCTACGCGGTCGGTCGGCTCGCGGCGGCCGGACACCGGGGGGTGGTGGCGCAGAGCACCGGCAACCACGCGGTGGCGGTGGCACTGGCGGCCCGGCACCACCACCTGGCCGCGGCCGTGGTGCTGCCGGTCGACGCGGCACCGACCAAGATCGCCAAAGCTCGGGCGGCGGGGGCCCGGGTGATCCTCGCCGGCACCACGGTCGCCGAGCGGCTGGCGGTGGCCCGCCGGGTCAGCGACGAGAGCGGCCATCCGCTTGTCGACGCGTACGACCACCCGGACGTGGTCGCCGGACAGGGCAGCGCCAGTCTTGAGCTGATCGAGGAGGCGGAGCGCGCCGGCACCCCGCTGGACCTGCTGGTGTTGCCGGTCGGCGGGGGCGGCGGCGTGGCCGGTGCCTGCCTGGCCGCCGCCGGTCGGCCGATCGAGGTGTACGGGGTGGAACCGGTCGGCTGCGACTCGCTGGCCCGGAGTCTGGCCGCCGGTCGACCCACCCCGGTCCGGCCGGCACCGACAATCGCCGACGGCCTGCGGCCGGCCTGCGTGGGCGAGCTGCCCTTCGCCATCCTGCGGGACCGGCTGCAAGGCGCGATCCAGGTGGACGAGGACGAGATCGCCGAGGCGTTCCGGCTGCTCCTGATGGAGCTGAAGGTACTGGCCGAGCCGTCCGGGGCGGCTGGCCTGGCCGGCGCACTGCGGTTGACCGCACCCGGTCGGGCCGGTCCGCGTACCGGCGGCCCGTCCCGCCTCGCGGCTGGCGGTCGATCGTCGCGGCAGGTCGGCGGCGCGCGTCGGCGGCGGACCGTCGGTGTGGTGCTGACCGGGGGCAACGTGGAGGCGGAACTGGTCGCCCGATTGACCACCGCCGGGATCAGCGAAGAGGTGGCAGCGTGAACGGGCGACAGGCGAGCGGATCGGCGGCCCGGGACGGTGGTGGCGGGGGTACCCCGGTGCGGGTGGGCGTGCTGTTCGGCGGACCGTCGGCGGAGCACGAGGTCTCCTGCGCTTCGGCGCTCGGCGTCGCCCGGGCGCTGACCGGCGGTGGATACCGGGTGGTGGCCATCGGCGTCACCCGTACCGGCCTGCTGCGCCTCGTTCCGGACGCGGTGCTGACCGGCCTGCTCGACGGCGACACCACGGCGCAGCGGGCCATCGACGATCGGCTGACGGTGACCGGCCCGGCCGTGGAGCTGCGGTCCGGCCGGCACCCGTCGACCGCGCTGGTGACCGCCGTGGACGCGCCCGGCACGGTGCACGCCGAACTGGACGTGGTCTTCCCGGTGCTGCACGGCCCGCACGGCGAGGACGGTGTGGTGCAGGGACTGCTCGAATCGCTCGGCGTGCCGTACGTCGGATGCGGCATCCTCGCCTCGGCCGTCGGCATGGACAAGGTGGCGACGAAGCGGGCGCTGCGCGGCGAGGGGGTGCCCATCACGCCGTACGTCTGGTTCGACGGGCCGACCTACCGGGCCAGTGAGGACCCGGAGAAGCTGGTGGTGGGGCTGCGCCGGCCGTTGTTCGTGAAACCGGCCCGGATGGGCTCCTCGATCGGCATCAGCCGGGTGGCCGACGGTGACGACCTGGCGGCGGCGATCGACGAGGCGCTGCGGCACGACAGCCTGGTCGTGGTGGAGCAGGGGGTGACCGGCCGGGAGTTGGAGTGCGGGGTGCTCGGCGGCGGCCGACCGGAGGCGTCGACGGTGGGTGAGGTCCGGGTCAGCGGCGGCTGGTTCGACTATCAGCAGAAGTACCTCGCTGACAGCGACCCGATGACCGTGCCGGCCGCGCTGCCCGACGAGGTGACCGAGCGGATCCGGGAGCTGTCGGTACGCGCGTTCGTGGCCATCGGCGGCTGGGGACTGGCCCGGGTCGACTTCCTGTACGACGAGACG
Organism: Micromonospora sp. FIMYZ51; assembly: GCF_038246755.1. Taxonomy (NCBI): domain Bacteria; kingdom Bacillati; phylum Actinomycetota; class Actinomycetes; order Micromonosporales; family Micromonosporaceae; genus Micromonospora; species Micromonospora sp. FIMYZ51. The sequence continues at coordinate 1,049,009 of NZ_CP134706.1, forward strand.
GCGAACGAGCTGTACGTCAACGAGCTGAACACCATGCCGGGCTTCACCGCACACTCGATGTACCCGAAGGTGTGGGCGGCGGCCGGCGTCGGCTACCGCGAGATCGTGGACCGGCTGGTCGCGCTCGCCTTCGCCCGGCACGCGGACCGGCCCGGCGGCAGGGGAGAGCAGCGATGATCCTGCTCTGTGACCCGCGCGTCGCGGCGGTACCCGGCGCCGACGACGGGGAAGCACTTGTGGACCTGCGTGAGCGGCCCGAGCTGCGGTTGGACGAGCGGGCCGCCGACCCGGCCGGTGCGTACGCCCGGTTGCGTCGGGGGGTGGTGGACCGTCTGCTGGCCGCGCAGCGTGCCCTCCCCGACGGCCTGCGCCTGTTGGTCATCGAGGGATACCGGCCGTACCAGGCGCAGCTGGACATCTTCACCGGCTACCGGGACGAGCTGCACCGCAATCACCCGGACTGGTCGCCGGAGCGCGTCCACCAGGAGACCACCAAGTTCGTCTCGCCGGTCGAGGTGGCCCCGCACAGCACCGGCGGAGCGGTGGACCTGACGCTCTGCACCGACGACGGCGTCGAACTGGACATGGGCACCGTCGTGGACGCCACCCCCGAGGCCAGCCACAATGCCTGCTTCACGACCGCGACGTCGATCGGTGCAACCGCCCGGCGCAACCGGCGGATCCTGGTGACCGCGCTGGCCGGGGCGGGCCTGGTGAACTACCCGACCGAATGGTGGCACTGGTCCTACGGCGAACGGTACTGGGCGTTGCTCACCGGGGCCCCACGCACCCGCTACGGCCCGGTGTGAGCCGACCCGGCGTACCCGCCCGTACCAGCTCCAGCGAGGTACGGGAGTGGCGCGCCGGCCGGCACTGGCGACCAATTCCCGGTCGGCACCCCACTGCTTGCCGGCAACAACACGGTCAAGCCGCTGCGCCGGGCGAAGAGGTCGGGTGGGTGTCGCGCGGTGCGGACGCGACACCCACCCGGCCGGTCTGTCAGCCGAAGGCGGCGTCGAGGATGTCCAGGCTGCGGGCCAGCTCGTCGGCGGAGATGACGAGCGGAGGCAGGAAACGCAGCACGTTGCCGTAGGTGCCGCAGGTGAGGGTCAGCAGACCGGCGGCGTGACAGGCCGCCGAGACCGCCGACGCGGCGGCCGGGTCCGGGGTGAGGGTGCCCGGCTGCACCAACTCCACGGCGAGCATCGCGCCGCGACCGCGTACCTCGGCAATGCGTGGGTCGCGTTCGGCGATGGCCCGCAGACGCGCGGCCAGCACCGCCTCGATCCGCCGGGCGGCGGCGACCAGATCCAGCTCGTGCATGGTCTCGATGGCCGCCAGCGCGGCGGCGCAGGCGATCGGATTGCCACCGTACGTGCCGCCGAGCCCGCCGACGTGCACCGCGTCCATCAGCTCGGCCCGGCCGGTCACGGCGGCCAGCGGTAGCCCGCCGGCAATGCCCTTGGCCAGGGTGATCAGGTCAGGTTCGACCCCCTCGTGCTGGCAGGCGAACCAGTCCCCGGTGCGGCAGAAGCCGGTCTGGATCTCGTCGGCGACGAAGACCACCCCGGCCGCCGTCGCCCAGGTACGCAACGCCGGTAGAAACCCCTGCGCCGGTACGACGAAACCACCCTCGCCCTGGATCGGCTCGATCAGCAGCGCGGCCACGTTCTCCGCGCCGACCTGCTTCTCGACCAGCTCGATGGCGCGGGCGGCGGCGGTGGCGCCGTCGAGGCCACCGTCGCGCAGCGGGTACGACATCGGCACCCGGTAGACCTCACCGGCGAACGGCCCGAACCGGTGCTTGTACGGCATGTTCTTCGCGGTCAACGCCATGGTCAGGTTGGTCCGGCCGTGGTACGCGTGGTCGAAGACCACCACCGCCGGCCGCCCGGTGGCGTGCCGGGCGATCTTCACGGCGTTCTCCACCGCCTCGGCACCGGAGTTGAACAACGCCGAGCGCTTCTCGAAACCGCCAGGGGCAAGCGCGTTGAGCCGCTCGCAGACCGCCACGTACGACTCGTACGGCGCGACCATGAAGCAGGTGTGCGTGAAGCGCTCCACCTGCGCGCGTACCGCCTCGACCACCCTCGGCGCGGAGTTGCCCACGTTGGTGACCGCGATGCCGGCGGCGAAGTCGATCCACTCGCGGCCGTCCACGTCGGTGATGGTGCCGCCGGTGGCGGTGGCCACGTACGACCCGATGACGCTGCCCACGCCCCGGGCCACGGCGGCACCCCGCCGCTTGTGCAACTCCGCCGAAGATGTCATCGGTGGTCAGCTCTCGATGTTGTGCATGACGTGCTTGATCCGGGTGTAGTCCTCCAGGCTGTAGACGGAGAGGTCCTTGCCGTGGCCGGAGTGCTTGAAGCCGCCGTGCGGCATCTCGGAGATGAACGGGATGTGGGTGTTCACCCAGACGCAGCCGAAGTCGAGCCGCCGGGTCATCCGCATCGCCCGCCCGTGGTCGCGGGTCCAGACCGAGGCGGAAAGGCCGTAGTCGACCCCGTTGGCCCAGCGCACCGCCTCGTCCTCGTCGGAGAACCGCTGCACGGTGATCACTGGCCCGAAGACCTCGTCCTGGATGATCTCGTCGTCCTGCCGGACACCGGAGACGACGGTGGGCGCGTAGAAGTAGCCGCGCTCGCCGACCTGCGCGCCGCCGGTCTGCACCGAGGCGTGGTCGGGCAGCCGGTCGAGGAAGCCGCGTACCCGGGCCAGCTGGTTGGCGTTGTTCAGCGGGCCGTAGAGGACGTCCTCGTCGTCCGGCGCGCCGGTCCTGGTGTTACGGGCCTGCTCGGTCAGGGCGGCGACGAAGTCGGCGTGGATGCCCGGCGCGGTCAGGACCCGGGTCGCGGCGGTGCAGTCCTGGCCGGCGTTGAAGTAGCCCCCCATCGCGATCGCCTCGGCCGCCGCCGCGACGTCCGCGTCGTCGAAGATCACCACTGGCGCCTTGCCGCCCAACTCCAGGTGGGTCCGCTTCAGATCGGGCGCGGCAGCGGCGGCGACCTCCATGCCGGCCCGGGTGGAGCCGGTGATCGACACCAACTGCGGGGTGGGGTGCGCCACCAGCGCCCGCCCGGTGTCCCGGTCACCGCAGACCACGTTGAACACGCCCGGCGGCAGGTACTCGGCGGCGATCTCGGCCAGCAGCAGCGTCGACACCGGCGTGGTGTCCGAGGGCTTCAGCACCACCGTGTTGCCGGCCGCGAGCGCGGGCGCGATCTTCCAGACCGCCATCATCAGCGGGTAGTTCCAGGGCGTCACCTGGGCGCAGACCCCGATCGGTTCGCGCCGCACATAGGAGGTGTGCCCGGCCAGGTACTCGCCGGCCGAGCGGCCCTCCAGCAGCCGGGCCGCACCGGCGAAGAACCGGAACTCGTCCACGGCCGGCGGCAGCTCCTCCTCGGCGGTGAGCTGCCGGGGCTTGCCGGTGTTGCGTACCTCCGCGTCGACCAGGTCGGCGGCCCGCGCCTCCACCGCGTCGGCGAGCTTGAGCAGCGCCTTCTGCCGCTCGGCCGGGGTGCTGTCGCGCCAGCCCTCGAAGGCGGTGGCGGCGGCCCGCATCGCCGCATCGACGTCTGCGGCACCGGAGACCGGGGCCTGGGCGAACACGTCGCCGGTACACGGGTCGATCAGATCGGCGTAGCCACCGTCGACCGGCTCGACGTACTCGCCGTTGACGAAGTTGCGCAGCTTCTGCTTGTCACTCATGACTGGATCACTCCGAGGGGTCCGGGGGTCACGCTGCGGCGGTTATCGCAATCTTGGTGCCATCTTCGCTACTGAATTCGCGGCAGACAAGGGCTAAGGCGACCGTTTCCGTGGAGCGCACGCTGGACTACGCTGCCTGCGTGGAAGCCACACCGTTCTTCGTCGCCGGTCGCCCCGCCCACGGTGCCGACGAGGTGACCGTCCGTCACCCGTACGACGAGCGCCCGGTCGGTCGTACCACCCTCGCCACCGCCGACCAGGTCGAGGCGGCCGTGGCGGCGGCGGCCGGGGTGGCGACGACGGCCGCCGGCCTGCCCGCCCACGCCCGCGCGGCGGCCCTGGACCATGTCTCGCGCCGACTCGCCGAGCGGGCCGACGAGGTGGCCGCCCTGATCACCGCCGAGAACGGCAAACCGATCAAGTGGGCCCGCGCCGAGGTGAGCCGGGCGATCTCGACCTTCCGCTGGGCGGCCGAGGAGACCCGGCGCTTCTCCGGCGAACTGCAACGCCTCGACACCGACCCCGCCGCGACCGGCCGTATCGCCCTGGTCCGGCGGGTGCCCAAGGGACCGGTGCTGGGCATCACGCCATTCAACTTCCCGCTCAACCTGGTGGCGCACAAGGTCGCTCCGGCCCTCGCGGTCGGTGCGCCCATCGTGGTCAAGCCGGCACCGGCCACCCCACTGTCGGCGCTGCTGCTTGGCGAGATCCTGGCCGAGACGGAACTGCCCGAGGGAATGTTCTCGGTGCTGCCGCTGCCCAACGAGCGCGCCGCCGAACTGGTCGCCGACCCCCGACTGCCGGTGGTCTCGTTCACCGGTTCCGGGCCGGTCGGCGCGGCCATCCGGCGCGCCGCGCCGGAAAAACACGTGACCCTGGAACTGGGCGGCAACGCGGCGGCGCTGATCTGCGAGGACTGGTCGGGCAACGAGGACCTCACCTTCGCGGCACAGCGAATCGCCACCTTCGCCAACTACCAGGCCGGGCAGTCCTGCATCGCCGTGCAGCGGGTCTACGTGCACGAATGGCTCTACGACGGGTTCCTGCCCCGGCTGGTCGCGGCCGTGCGGGAACTGCGTACCGGCGACCCGACCGACCCGCTGACCGATGTCGGCCCGCTTGTCTCCACCGACGCCGCGCGCCGGGTCGAGGCATGGGTGGACGAGGCGGTGGCGGCCGGCGCCACAATCGAGACCGGCGGTCTCCGGGACGGCGCCACCTATCCGCCGACCGTCCTGAGCGCAGTGCCGAAGGACGCCAAGGTCAGCACCGAGGAGGTGTTCGGCCCGGTGCTCGTCGTGGACCGGGTGGAGAACGACAGCGCCGGCTTCGCCGCCGTCAACGACTCGGCGTACGGCCTCCAGGCCGGCGTCTTCACCCACCGCCTCGACGTCGCCTTCACGGCGGCCCGGACCCTGGAGGTGGGCGGCGTCATCGTCGGTGACGTACCGTCCTACCGCGCCGACCAGATGCCGTACGGCGGCGTGAAGGGCAGTGGCGTCGGCCGCGAGGGCCTGCGTAGCGCCATGGACGACTACACCGACCCCCGAGTAACCGTCCTCACCGGCGTAGAGCTGTAAGGAAGGGCCCCTTATTAACGCCTCGGGTAGAGGAAGGGCCCCTTATTAACAACCGGCGGCGGTTCACCAGGTGCCGTCGTCGCGTACCCGGGCCGGGGCGCGGCCGAGTAGCAGCGTGGTGAGCGCCTCGTCGATGTCCGCGCCGAGGAACCACTCGCCGGCCTGATCCAGCGCGAAGATCCGGCCCTGCTCGTCCACAGCGATGATGCTGTGCTGGTGCTCGGTGCCGATCGGAAACAGCCGGACCCCGAGTACCGCCGCGAAATCGGCAAGCGTGTCAGCGGTGTGCGCGATGGTGTGCGGCCGGATGTCAAAACGGGAAATCCAGACCTGCTCACCGGGACCGAGTCGGGCGCCGACCAGGCTCGGGAAGGCGGTAAGGGTTCGTAATGCGGCCGGAAATGCTTGGTGCGAGTGACTCCTCCCGGTAACGGCGACGACATCTCGGACTCCTGCGGCGGCCATGACCTGGTCGCCGAAGTGGGGACGCCAGCCGGCCGCGACGAGTGCATTTGTCACTTCGGACGAAAACCTGCCGGGCTCCGGGTCGGCTGCCGGCTCGGGATACCACGGTGCCGTCCAGCCACGGTCAGACCAGGGCAGGACGTTGAAGTGGACGAGAAAGTTGATGCAGGAATCGCAAGGTCGTTCGGCGCGCCCGCCGGCCGGGTCGCCGGCCTCCCGCACGAGGTAGCAGTCGAAACGGGCTTCGCCGAGCAGGGCTGCCGCGTCGCCGGCGTCCATCGGGGCGATGCCTTCGGCGGCTCGGCGCTGGTCGTACTGGTGTAGGACATCGGATACGACGACGAACTCGGCGTGTCGGTCGCCGCCACGGACCAGATGCCCTGGGGGCAGTTCGTCGAGGTATGCGCGGACCAACGGATGATGATTGAGTTCCACGTCTCCCTTGACGCCGTGCGCGGTGAAGATCCGCCCTTCGATGGTCAGGTGCGCCGCAGTGGTGGGGGTGGCGGCTCGACGGATCTCCCGCAGCAGCTGGCTGGCCGGGTCCACGGTGCGTGGAACCGGGGGCCCGGTCGGGCGACTGCGACGGAAGAGCTGCTCGACCACGTCGGGCGGGACCCGGGGCCAGGTGCTCACCTCGCCGGTCTCCTTGTCGACCACCGTGGTCGGTAGGTCACCGGGGAGGGCTCTGGCCTGCGTGGACACCGTCGACGTGATGACGTAGCCGAGATCGAACTCCGTCACGACCGGATGGCATTCGTGCCCCAGGCGCAGTGAGTCGCGGCGCGCCCATACCGCCGCAATCTGCTCGGCCTGCTCGCGGTCAATCACAACGGCGAACCTACCGGACAACATGAATTCGTGGCAGCCGGTATGGTTCGCTTTACCGACGGTGACGAGAGGTGTTGCGTTGACCGACAACGTGGACCGTGCAGCCAATCGCGCCCTGCGGGCCCGGTTCGACGAGGTGTTCGGGCAATATCAGCAGCTTCGGTCCGGTTTGGACGAGCTACAGGCCCGGCTCGCCGAGCTGCGGGTGACCGAACGTTCCGAGGACGGGCAGGTCACCGCAACCGTCAACGCCCGGGGCGAACTGGTGTCGGTGGAACTGGCTTCCGCGATCTACCGGGACCGCGATCCCAGGGCGCTGAGCACGAAGATCACCGCCACGGTACGGCGGGCCAGCGCCGCCGCGACAGCGGCCACCCAGGAACTCGTGGCGGGCTACCTGCCGGCCGGCTCCGGCACCGCCGACTTCCTGCGTACCGGCGACTTTGGTGCCCTGCTCGGCCGGGCCGACACAGTGCTGCGCCGGGGCGAGTGATGGCCGGGCAGCTCTGGCTAGATCCGGTGCGAGCCCGGCGCGCCGGGGCGGACCTGACCCGCGTCGGTGAGGCGGTGACGGGGCGTCGCGCAGAGGATGGTGCCGCGATAGCGGCGGCGAGCGCCCGGCGGCCGTGGGGGCGCGACGATATCGGCGCCGCGTTCGAGCAGCAGTACCGCGGCTACGAGGAGATGGCGCTGCGGGTCTGGGCGGGAGTGGGCCGCAGGTTGGCGGAGCTGGGTTCGGACGTGGTCCGTTCCGTGGAGGCCAACCTGGAGACGGACGCGGCCAACGCCAGCCGGCTGAACCGGGTGGCCGAGACCGGGCCAGAGCGCTGATTCCCGGACCGGGAGGACGTCGATGACGGTGCTGCCGAGCCCGATCCCGCACCCTTTGGACTACTCGCCCTGGGACCTGCCCGGCTGGATCTACGAGGCGCTCGACTGGGTGATCGGCGTGGAATGGCCGGAGGGCGACGAACGCGCCGTCTGGGATCTGGCCGACCAGTGGTACGCGGTCGCCGGGGTCCTCGCCGGCCCGCAGACGGACGCGAACATCGCTGCCACCGAGGTTCGCCAGGGGTACGGCGCGGTCGGGGCGGTGGCAGCCGCGTTCGACATCGCGTGGCAGCGGGTGGCCGATGGCGAGGAGGCGCCACTGCCGGTACTGCTCGCCGTCAGCCAGGACCTGGGCCGGGTGGTGGAGGAGTGCGGCTGCGACATCGAAGGCGCCAAGCTCGAAGTCTGGATCGAGCTGGGCATTCTGGTGATCGAACTGCTGGCGCTGGCAGTGGCGGCGGTGCTCACCGCCGGGGCCGCCTCACCTGCCGCCGCCGGGGCGATTGCCGCGACCCGGTTCCTGGTGCAGCAGATTTTTCGGCGGCTGCTGGCCCAACTGGCCCGTAAGACCCTCAAACAGGGCCTCAAGGAGGCCGGGGAACGGGCAGCGAAGCAGGTGACCAAGGGTGGGGCGAAGGGCCTGACGCGCCGCGCCGCCCGGGAAGGGCTGGAGGAGGCGGCCGAGGAAGCGGGAGTGAACCTGGCCACCCAGGCGTACCAGAACTCGACGGGTCGCCGACAGGGTGTCGACGTCACCGACCTGGGAACCAACGCGATCGGCGGCCTGGCCGGCGGTGCTGCGGCGCCGCTGGCCGGCCTCGGCCGGCACGCCACCGGCCGGGCAGCCCGGATGGCGGAGCATGTCGGCCGGGAGATGACCGGCGAGGTGATCGCCGACCAGGCGGCGAGCCTCGCCACCGGGCAGGGACTGACATCCCTGGAAGACGCCGTGCGGGCGGCAGCGTCTGGTGCCCGTGGTTCGGCCACCGCCCAGACCGATCACGCCCTGCAAGCTCGGCTCAACGGCCAGCTCAGCGCCCTGTCCGATCCGTCCCTTCCACCGCTGATACTGCCCGGTCCAGCTTCTCCCGAGCTATTGCTCGACTCCGCAGCACCGGCGTATGCCGCTGGGCAGGGTTCGACGGGAGAAGTGTCGATCCCTACCCAGCGGAGCCCGGTCGAGCCGCTGTCCGCCGGGCCGTCCGCTGCTTCCCCGCTGCCCGCCGGGCCCTCGCCGGCTCAGGAGGGCAGCGTCGTCCCGGTGCCTTCCGCTGAGTCGCCGCAAGCTGCGCAGGCGACGCAGCCCGCCGGCCACGACCCGGGCCGGACACCGGACCGTCAGACCGAGGCGGGCCAGCGGCCGGAGCCGGACCAGCCGATCCGCGACGTTCCGACGATTGAGGTGCCACGCCCGGGCGAGGCAACCAGCGCACCTTCCGCCGTGAGTCAGTCGACGACGGTCCCGACGGGCGGCCCGGTCAATCCGCCGGGCCCGACGCTCTCCACGGTTGCCCCGCCGTCGCTCACACCGGGGCCGGGTGTCGTCACCGCCGTGGATATGACCGGCACGGGCACGATGGGTGGGACGGCGACCGGTACCGGCGGGCCATCTATCGTGGGCGGGCCAGCGGCGGCCCAACCGACGGTGTACCCGCCGCCAGCAAGACCAACAGAGGGCATCCCGTCCGTGGTCTCATCACCGCGACCGGAACCGCCCCCTGCTCCGCCACGGTCGGCATTGGTCGAAGCGCTCGCCCCGACCTCTCATGCTGTGCACCGCCCGGAAAGCGCCCCCGCTCCGACCTCGCCGTTCCGGCCGCCGGATCGCCACGACGGTAATTGGACCGCCGAGCGGGAATCCCTTGAACGACGCCGCTACCAGGGCCACTACGAGTCGCAGCGGGCACGTTATGAGGACACGCGCCGCTCGCGTGACGCGGCGCGGCTGAGGGGTAACGCGGCAGAGCACTACCGTAGGGCGGCTGAATACGCCGCCTACGCCCGCCAACTTCACCGCTCGGGCCAGCGGCAACTCTCAGATGACTGGCAACGTGCGGCGAACGAGGAGACTCGTGCGTACGGTGAGTGTCTGGATCTGGCGGACGAGGTGCTGGCCGGTTCCGTTGTGCCGGAGATGGTGGCGGTCGACCGGCCGGAGGACTTTCGCCGGATCAACGACGACGTAGGTGATCTTGCTGCGGGAGCGATCGAGACCAGCGACCGCTCGGCACTTTCCGGTGACGATCATCCGCCGCCGATCGACCGGTCCCGCCGGTACGGCCAGCCTGGTGGGCTGCGCCCACCGCTTGCCCTGCACCAGTTGGACGTGGAGCGGCAGATGCCCCGGGACCGGGCCGGCAACGTGCTGCGTACCGCAGATCCCCGGGTGGGCGACTGGTTCGGGCTGGTCAACGACGGTGGGCCGCAGGCCGACCCGACCCGAGGCATCAACTGTCTGGACTGCACGCTCTCGCTCTTCGACACCTGGGTGCACGGCCGTCCACGGGTTTCGGCGCCGCGCACCTTCGATGCGTACCAGTCCGGCGACGTCACCCGGCCGCTCAACGGTGAGCAGGACGGCACCGCCCGGGTCGAGGACGTCACGGGCGGGCGTTTCCAGCGGCTCTGCGACGGTACCGCCACCACGGACGCCGGCCGGCAGCAAGCACTGGACGCGGGCTACCGCAACCTGCACGACCAGCTTCTGCTTGGTGGCCACGGCAGCTTCGCCTTCGTCGTGAACCATCTGGAGCGGGGCGGTTCGCACATCTGGGTGGCGCTGAACCAGAACGGCACCGTGCTCTACGTCGACCCGCAGATCGGGTTGGTCAGTGACCGTCCGCTGTATCGGCATCATGGTGCCGCGTACCCCTTCAATGCGCTCGATGCGGACGTGTTGGTGCTCGACGGCACCGCCCGGCCGATGCCGCTGACCGGGTTGCAGCGGGGCTTGTACAGCCGACGACCGGACCTGCCGGGTTATCCATCAGCCAAGGAGCATCACGGCTACGGGGAGCCGTACCTCAATCGAGTGCACCTGCTCGGCGGCCCCGAGTAGGTCGCGGAGGCCGGCCGCCCGAGAGGGCCGAGCGCGGCGACCGCGAAGCCGGGTGGGCTGACGGTCCTCGGCGACGGCTCGGGTATCTCGCGGCCACCGCGGTGCGGCAAGCGCACGAAGCCGGGCAGCGGGGGTCCTCTCCGGGTGCCACATTCTGTTTCAGCCGTGAAGTGACGCCCGTCTCAATCAAGGTTCAAGATTGAAGCTGCTGCTCTATGCTCGACTTCAAGATTGAAGCTATCGATGTCGGGAGTAGTAATGACCTTGTTCCGGCTGGATGCCAGCATCCGCACCCACGGCTCGGCGAGTCGCGAGATTGCCGACATCGTCGAGGCGGAGTGGCTCGACAGGCACCCCGGCGACGTGGTCGAGCGTCGTCACATCGGGGTCGACGTACTGCCACCGGACCGGTGGGCGGCAGCGGTGGCCGGCGGGATGACTCCGGCCGAGGAGCGTACCGCCGAGCAGCGTGCGGGCCTTGCCCTGGCCGCGACGCTGATGGACGAACTGGTCGCCGCCGACGCGATTCTGTTCGCCGTGCCGCTCTACAACTACGGCGTCTCCGCGCACTTCAAGATGTACGTGGACCTGGTTCTCGCCGACCCGCGCGCGACCGGCAAGAACTTCCTCGCCGGCAAGCCGGTCGTGCTCGCCACGGCCCGCGGCGGCGCCTACGGGACCGGCACTCCGCGCGAGGGGTGGGACCACTCCACGCCGTACCTGCGTCGGATCATCGCCGACTGCTGGGGTGCCGATCTGACCGTGGTGGAACGTGAGTTCACCCTCGTCGGCGTCAACCCCGCGCTCGACTCCTTCGCTGACCAGGCCGCGCAGATGCATGTCGAAGCCCTGCACGCCGCCCGGGAGGCCGGGCGTGCCCTCGGCGCGCTGCCCGTCTCGGCCTAGGTTCGTCTCGGCCTAGGGCTCGTCTCGGCCTAGGTTCGTCTCGGCCTAGGGCTCGTCTCGGCCTAGGGCTCGTCTCGGCCTAGGGCTCGTCTCGGCCTCGGGCCCGACCCGACCTCTGCCAGTCGGCCGAGCAGCCGGACGATCACCGGCGGGCAGAGGGTGGCGCGGCACACAGCCGGGATGCTCGACGGCCACCCCAGGTCAGCCCCCGGTAGTAGCCTGACCGCGATTCCCCGCCCGGGGGAGGAACGGTGGTTGATCATGTCGGTACGTCGGCACGCGGCGCGGCTCGCGACGGTCTGCGTACTGCTGGGGGGCCTTGTGCTGCTCGGCGGCGTGCCCGCGCATGCCGACGAGGACCAGGTGCGGGTCCGGGCCGCCGGCAAGTTCACCGCTGGCCGCTCCGCTGAGGGGGTGTCGGTCGAGGTACGCAAGCGCACCGAAGGGTGCGTCCGGGTGCGCAGCGCGCTTGGGCTGAGCCTGCCCGGCGTACGGGCCGACCAGATCGCTGTGCAGGCCAACGTGCAGGGTCGCTGGGTGCCGGTGAGCGTCTCCGGTGACGACGGATTGCTCACCACCGCCGCGATCGCCCCGGGCCGCGACGAGCTCTGCCGGGGCAAGCGCGCGTCGATGCGGTACCGGGTGGCCTTCGGGTCGGACGCACCCGACGGCCGGTTGATCGTGACCGGTGAGGCGGTCACCGCCGGGGGTGCCGTGCTGGGCCGGGCCGCGGTGGCCTCCCGGGTGGTCGGTGGACGGGTCGCGCCCTCGCCCTCGCCGTCACCCACCCCGTCGCCGACGCCGGACGAGGATCCCGTGGAGGAGACGCCGGCTGAGGTGGTGCCGACGGTGGCGCTCGCCGCGGACGGCCCGGGCGACCTGGCGCAGACGGCCGGCGAGTCCTCGGGCGGCTCACCGGTGATGTACTTCGGCATCGCCATGGTCGCGGCCGGCGCGCTGCTCATCGGGCTACTGATCCACCGTGCCCGCAAGGACCGGCGGCAGCGCCACGAGCTGCCCGAGGTTCCATTGCCGCGTAACCCGGGCGGCACCACCTACCGGTCCGGGCAGGGCGCGGGCGCCGCGCCGGTCCTGCCGGGTCCGGGTACCGGTCCGCCGGTGCCCCGAGGGTCCGGCGTCGTGCCACCACCGCCACCCGGCCAGGTGTACGGGTCGAGCCGGCCCGGCACGCCCCGCGTCTACGGCGCTCCGTCCGCGCCCCGCCAGCCGGGCAGCGTGTACGGGGCGCGGCCGGCCGACTCCGGCGAGCGCACTCCGGCGATGCCACCGGAAGCGCCCGCCGGGCCACCCGCGCGGCCGGATGCGCCGGCCGGACCGCCGGACCCCGCCGGACCGCCGGACCCATCGGCGACCGGCGGCGCGGACGAGGATCCGAATCCTGTACGCGACCTCCCCGGCTGAGCCGGGGCGGGAGCGCCCCCTCCGATACGCTCAGCTTCGTTGGCGTCCTGCGGCCGAGGAGTGGAACTGGTGTCTGATCTGTCCCAGATCGTGAAGGCGTACGACGTCCGTGGGACGGTGCCGGACCAGTGGGATGAGCGGGTGGCCGGCGCGCTTGGCAGCGCCTTCGCCCAGATGCTCGACGGTGCCGGTGAGCCGGGTGCGGCGGTGCTGATCGGGCACGACATGCGGGCGTCCGGGCCGGGCCTGGCGGCGGCCTTCGCGGCCGGCGTCCGTGCCGAGGGCCGCCCGGTGATCGAGATCGGGCTCGCCTCGACCGACATGGTCTACTACGCCTCCGGTGCGCTCGGGCTGCCCGGCGCGATGTTCACCGCCAGCCACAACCCGGCGCAGTACAACGGCATCAAGATGTGCCACGCGGGTGCCCGCCCGGTCGGCCAGGACAGTGGCCTGGCCGAGGTCCGCGACCGGGCACAGGCCCTGCTGGACAAGGACGAGCCGCTCGGTGAACCGAACGCGCCGGCGCAGCGGCGGGACCTGCTCGCCGACTACGCGGCACACCTGCGCACGCTTGTGGACCTCACCGGCATCCGGCCGCTGACGGTGGTGGTCGACGCGGGCAACGGCATGGGTGGGCACACCGTGCCCAGCGTGCTCGGTGACGCCGTGCTGCCGGCCCTGCCGCTGCGGATCGTGCCGCTGTACTTCGAGTTGGACGGCACGTTCCCCAACCACGAGGCGAATCCGTTGGACCCGGCCAACCTGGTTGACCTGCAACGCGCGGTGGTCGCGCACGGCGCCGACATCGGGCTGGCGTTCGACGGCGACGCCGACCGCTGCTTCGTGGTCGACGAGCGCGGTGAACCGGTCTCGCCGTCGGCGATCACCGCCCTGGTGGCGACCCGTGAGCTGGCGAAACACCCCGGCTCGACGGTCATCCACAACCTGATCACGTCGAACGCGGTGCCGGAGATCATCCGGGAACACGGTGGTCAGCCGGTGGTGGCCCGGGTGGGCCACTCGTTCATCAAGGCGGAGATGGCGCGTACCAACGCGATTTTCGGTGGTGAGCACTCCGCGCACTACTACTTCCGGGACTTCTGGTTCGCCGACACCGGCATGCTGGCCGCGATGCACACCCTGGCGGCGCTGGGCGAGCAGTCGTTGCCGCTGTCCACCCTGGCCGCCGAGTACGAGCGGTACGCCGCCTCGGGAGAGATCAACTCGACCGTGGCGGACCAGGTGGCCAAGCTGGCCGAGGTGCGGGCCGCGTACCCGGACGCCGAGGTCGACGAGCTGGACGGGCTCACTTTGCGCTTCCCCGACGGCGCGTGGTTCAACCTGCGCGCATCGAACACCGAGCCGCTGTTGCGGCTCAACGTCGAGGCACCCACCATCGAGCGGATGACGTCGCTTCGGGACGAGGTGCTCGACCGGGTTCGCCGATAAGATCGCTCGCGCCGATCGGCACCGTCGATCGGTCAATCCGCATACGTGGAAGGAGCCGCGCAGTGGCCCTCGACCCGCAGTTGCTGGAAATCCTCGCCTGCCCGGACACACACCATGCGCCGCTGAACTACGACGCGCAGGCCCAGACGCTCACCTGCACCGAGTGTGGCCGGATCTTCGAGGTCCGGGACGACGTGCCGGTGCTGCTGCTGGACGAGGCGCGCGGTCGCGCGGAGTCGTCGTGATCGACGGGACGGCCGGCGTCAGCGGCCACCGCCACGCCGACGACCGGCTGCTCGACGACCCGCAGGCGTTGGCCGAGCGGGACCCGGGTGGCATGTTGCGGCACACCGCCTCGGCCGGTGCCCAGGTCCGCGAGTCGGCGGCGCTGGCTGCCGAGGCGAACCTCGCCGTACTCGCCGACGACGGACGCCCCCGGGCGGTCGTCATCGCCGGCATCGGCACCGCCGGGCGTACCGGTGACGTGCTCGCCACCGTCGCCGGGCCGCGCTGCCCGGTGCCGGTCATCGCGCACCGCAGCGCGGGCGTGCCCGGCTGGGTCGGCGCGGCCGACGTGGTGATCGCGGTGAGCGCCTCCGGCCGCAGCCCCGAGGCGCTCGGCGCCGCCGAGGCCGCCCACCGGCGGGGTGCCCGGCTGGTCGCGGTGGCCCCGCCGGATTCGCAATTGCAGTCGGTGGCCGAGCGGGCCCGTGCCCCGTTCATCCCGGTGCCCCGGCGGGCCCCGGCCCGGGCCAGCCTCTGGGGGCTGACGGTGCCGGTTCTGCTGGCCGCCCGGGCGCTGGGGCTGGTGAAGGTGAACGAGGCGGACCTCGCGGAGACGGCGGCCCGGCTGGACGCCGACGCCGACCGCTGCCGCCCGACCGCCGAGTCGTTCGTCAATCCGGCGAAGTCTCTCGCGTTGGGCCTGGCCGGGTCGATCCCGATCGTGTGGGGTTCGTCGCCGCTGGCCTCGGTCGCCGCCCGCCGCTTCGGCGACACCCTGTCGGCAAACGCCCGGTATCCGGTGGTCACCGGGGCACTCGGTGAGGCCGGTCGGGGACGGGTCGGTCTGCTGGACGGCGTCTTCGGTGGTCTCGCCGAAGGGGAGCGGGACATCTTCGCCGACCCGGACGAATCCTCGGGCGAGGAGACCCGGCTGCGGCTGGTGCTGCTGCGCGACGGCGGCCTCAATGCCGAGGACGACGCCGACGAGCCCCTCGCGGTCGAGGAGCGCCGGGCCGATGCGGTGCAGACGCTCGCCGAGCGGCGTGGCGTACGGTGCGACGTGGTGACCGCCGAGGGCGGTTCGGCGTTGGAACGGCTGGCCTCGCTGGTGGCGGTACCGGACTTCGCGTCGATCTACCTGGCGTTGGCGCACGGCCTGGATCCGATGGCGGTGCCGGCGATCACGGAGATGAAGGAGCTGTCCAACCAGTGAGCAGCCAGGGCGGCACGAAGGCGATCGTCGCCGCGTTGCTGGCCAACCTCGGCATCGCCGTGACGAAGTTCGTCGCGTACCTGTTGACGAGTTCGTCGTCGATGCTTGCCGAGTCGATCCACTCGGTCGCCGACACGGGCAACCAGGCCCTGCTGCTCGGCGGCAGGCGGGCCAAGCGGGCGGCCACTGCGCAGCACCCCTTCGGCTACGGCCGGGAACGGTACGTCTACGCGTTCATCGTGGCGATCGTGCTGTTCACCCTGGGCGGGCTCTTCGCGCTCTACGAGGCGTGGCACAAGTGGTCCGAGCCGCACGGGATCACCAGCTGGCAGTGGGTGCCGGTGACTGTGCTGCTGGTGGCGATCGTGCTGGAGTCCTTCTCCTTCCGTACCGCGATCAAGGAGTCCAACCTGGTCCGGGGCCGGGAGACCTGGAACCGGTTCATCCGTCGGTCCAAGGCCCCGGAGCTGCCGGTGGTGCTGCTGGAGGACTTCGGCGCCCTGGTTGGTCTGGTCTTCGCGTTGTTCGGAGTGGGGATGACCCTGGCCACCGGCAACGGTCGGTGGGACGCGGCGGGCACCGCGATGATCGGTCTGCTGCTGGTGACGATCGCGATCGTGCTCGCGGTGGAGACGAAGAGCCTGCTGCTCGGCGAGGGAGCCGAGCCGGTGGATGTGGCGGCCATCGAGCGGGCGGTCATCGCCGGCCCCGAGGTCGAGCGGATCATCCACATGAAGACGCTCTACCTTGGCCCGGAGGAGTTGATGGTGGCCGCGAAGATCGCGGTGCCGCGCTTCGAGAGCGCCGAGGACGTGGCCCGGGGCATCGACGCGGTCGAGGCCCGGATCCGGGCCGCCGTGCCGGTCGCCCGCGTGATCTATCTGGAGCCGGACATCTACCATGCCGAAGCCGGGCCGACGGAGGCGTCCGGCTGACGGGAGAGCTGACCGTGGAACCGCTGTACGGGCCGATCAAGGACTACGCCTGGGGGTCCCGTTCGGCGATCGCCGAGTTGCAGGGCCGCCCGGTGCCGAGCGACGGACCGGAGGCCGAACTCTGGCTGGGCGCGCATCCGGGCGCGCCGGCCGAGGTCGACCGCGACGGGGCGCGGATCGCGTTGACCGAGGCGATCGCGGCCGACCCGGACGGCTGGCTCGGCCGACCGGTGCTCGACCGGTTCGGTCCCCGGTTGCCGTTCCTGCTCAAGGTGCTGGCTGCGGAGGCCCCGTTGAGCCTGCAAGCCCATCCGGACGCCGAGCAGGCCCGGGCCGGGTACGCGGCGGATCAGGCCCGTGCCACCGGGGGCCGCCGCAACTACGTCGACCCGTTCCACAAGCCGGAACTGCTTGTGGCGCTCGGGCCGATGGAGGCGCTCTGCGGGTTCCGGGATCCGGCCAGCTCGGCGGCGGTGCTCGCCGGGCTGGGCGTACCGGAGCTGCGGCCGGTGCTCGACGCGCTTGGTGCCGGGCCGGCGGGGCTTGCCGAAGCCGTACGCCTGCTGCTGACCTGGCCGGTGGCGGAGCGTGCCGGGCTGGTCGCGGCGGTACGGGCGGCGGCGGTCGCCGGGCCGGACGCGAAGTTGGTGGCGTTGCTGGCCGAGGCGTATCCAGCCGACCCGGGGGTGCTCGTCGCGTTGCTGCTCAACCGGGTCCGGTTGGCCCCCGGCGAGGCGATCTGGATGCCGGCCGGGAACCTGCACGCGTACCTGCGGGGTACCGGCGTCGAGGTGATGGCGGCCAGCGACAACGTGTTGCGCGGCGGTCTGACCCCGAAACACGTGGACGTGCCCGAACTGCTCCGGGTGCTGCGCTTCGATCAGCTCGACCAGCCGGTGGTGTCGCCCCGGCCGGTGACCGACGGGGTGGTGACGTGGCCGGTGCCGGTGCCGGACTTCGCGCTGTATCGGGTGACGGTGGCGGCCGACCGGCCCGAGGTGACGCTGACGATGCCGGGGCCCCGGGTGGTGCTCTGCACGTCCGGCGGGGTCACCGTGGCCGACGCTGCCGGGTCGGTGACGCTCACCACGGGGCGGGCCGCGGTCGGCGCGGCCGACGTCGGGCCGTTGGTGGTGGCGGGTGCCGGCACGGCGTACGTCGCCACGACCGGCCTGAGCTGAGGTCTTCGGATTTCCGGAAGGCCAACCCGCCGTGACTCGCCGACATGTCCGACTTTCCCGGAATAGCTTGACTCAGTTCTTGCTCTGTGTGACTCTACAAGTGCGCAGCGTTGTCGCGACGAATCGTCCGGGAACGCGCGGGGGAACCAAACCGGGGGGATGCGCGGGGCGGACGGCGATGGACGGCACACGTCCATTACCGGCCGCCCCGTGCGCTGCGCGCAACTTGCCCCGCGCGCTCATGGGTGGCGCGCGTAAGGTGGATGGCTGCGCAGCATCGTCGTCCGACAGGAGCATTTATGACCAGCACCCTCCCGGCGTCCGCCAGCGGCACGTCGTCCGAGGCCCGGCCGCGCACCCTCGCCGAGGGCGACTACAAGGTGGCGGATCTGTCGCTCGCCGAGTTCGGGCGCAAGGAAATCCGGCTTGCCGAGCACGAGATGCCCGGACTGATGGCGATCCGCCGTGAGTTCGCCGACGCGCAGCCCCTTGCGGGTGCGCGGATCACCGGCTCGCTGCACATGACCATCCAGACCGCCGTGCTGATCGAGACCCTCGTCTCGCTCGGCGCGCAGGTCCGCTGGGCCTCCTGCAACATCTTCTCCACCCAGGACCACGCCGCTGCCGCGATCGTCGTCGGCCCGGACGGTACCCCTGATGCCCCGTCCGGCGTGCCGGTCTACGCCTGGAAGGGCGAGACCCTGGAGGAGTACTGGTGGTGCACCGAGCAGGTGCTCGACTGGCCCGACGGACAGGGCCCCAACATGATCCTCGATGACGGCGGCGACGCCACCCTGCTCGTCCACAAGGGTGCCGAGTTCGAGAAGGCCGGCTCCGTGCCGCCGGTCGAGTCCGCCGAATCGGAGGAGTTCGCGGTCGTGCTCGGCCTGCTGCACCGCTCGCTGGCCAGCGACAACCAGCGCTGGACCCGGATCGCCGCCAACATCAGGGGCGTCACCGAGGAGACCACCACCGGTGTGCACCGTCTCTACGAGATGCACCGCGCCGGCACCCTGCTCTTCCCGGCGATCAACGTCAACGACTCGGTGACCAAGAGCAAGTTCGACAACAAGTACGGCTGCCGTCACTCGCTCATCGACGGCATCAACCGGGCCACCGACGTGCTGATCGGCGGCAAGATGGCGGTCGTGCTCGGCTACGGCGACGTGGGCAAGGGCTGCGCCGAGTCGCTGCGCGGCCAGGGCGCCCGGGTCGTGGTGACCGAGGTGGACCCGATCTGCGCGTTGCAGGCGGCAATGGACGGTTACCAGGTCGCCACGCTTGACGACGTGGTCGAGATCGCCGACATCTTCATCACCGCGACCGGTTGCTTCGACGTGATCACCAACGAGCACATGGCCCGGATGAAGCACCAGGCGATCGTCGGCAACATCGGTCACTTCGACAACGAGATCGACATGGCCGGCCTGGCCAAGCGCTCGGACGTCACCCGGGAGAACATCAAGCCGCAGGTCGACCTCTGGAAGTTCGACGACGGCCACGCCATCATCGTGCTCTCCGAGGGCCGCCTGCTGAACCTGGGCAACGCCACCGGCCACCCGAGCTTCGTGATGTCCAACTCGTTCGCCAACCAGACGATCGCCCAGATCGAGCTGTACACCAAGACCGCCGAGTATCCGATCGGCGTGTACGTGCTCCCCAAGCACCTGGACGAGAAGGTCGCCCGGCTGCACCTGGAGGCGCTCGGCGCCAAGCTCTCCACGCTGACCAAGGAGCAGGCCGCCTACCTCGGCATCCCCGTAGAAGGCCCCTTCAAGCCAGACCACTACCGCTACTAACCCCACCCCCACCCCCACCCCCACCCCCATTTTCACGGTTGATCATGAGGTTGGCGGCAGTCTTCGATCTTCAAGCTGCCGTCAACCTCATGATCAACGGGGCGGGTCGGGGGGATGGTGGGGTCGGGGGATGGTGGGGGCGGGGTGGGCGGATCCAGGTCCAGACGCACCAGACCAGCCAGGTGACGGAGACCAGCGCTGCCAGGGTGCGTAGCCGCAGCGCGCTGAGCAGCACCACCACTGCAAGTACGGCCAGCCACGGTCCGAAACCCCTCATCACAGCCTCCTCGGGTGTCTCGGCGCCGGCCGCCGGCACCGTCGCCGCAATTCTGCGTCCCAGAGCGCATCGTCGAACAGGCGTGCTTGCCGCAGCCGACGCCGATCGGCTGGGCCGCCCAGAGAAATCAGATCCGGCCTGCTGCGGGCACGCGTACTCCTGGCGGCGGAGCGGTGGCGCGCGACGGCGCGGCCAGGAATCATGGTGACACGCGCGATCCGACCGGGTGCAGTCCCGCCCGGTGGGCGGGCTCGCGCGGCGGTGTCACCAGACCGGTGCCGGGGCGCAGTGCCCGTGGCGCCGGTAGCGTGCCGGTGCCGCCGAACCCACCGAACTTGACGGGATGGAAACATAAACCCCATGAGAGCCCGGGTACTGGTGGTCGACGACGACCCCGCGCTCGCCGAGATGCTCGGCATCGTGCTGCGCAGCGAAGGTTTCATGCCGTCCTTCGTGGCGGACGGGGAACGGGCCCTGGCCGCGTTCCGCGACAACCGGCCCGACATCGTCCTCCTCGATCTCATGCTGCCCGGGATGAGCGGCATCGACGTGGCGCGGGCGATCCGGGCCGAGTCTGGGGTGCCGATCGTCATGCTGACCGCCAAGAGCGACACGGTCGACGTCGTGCTGGGCCTGGAGTCGGGGGCCGACGACTACGTGGTGAAGCCGTTCAAGCCCAAGGAGTTGGTGGCCCGGATGCGGGCCCGGCTGCGGCGGGGCGAGGACGCGGCGCCGGAGTTGCTCACCATCGGCCCGCCCGGCAACCAGATCGCCATCGACGTGCCGGCGCACACCGTCAGCCGCAACGGCGAGGAGGTGAAGCTGACTCCGCTTGAGTTCGACCTGCTGGTCGCGCTGGCTCGCAAGCCGCGTCAGGTCTTCACCCGGGAGGTGCTGCTGGAGCAGGTCTGGGGATACCGGCACGCGGCGGACACCCGGCTGGTGAACGTGCACGTGCAGCGGCTGCGCGCCAAGATCGAGCCAGATCCGGAGCGGCCGGAAATCATCCTCACCGTGCGGGGCGTGGGCTACAAGGCGGGTACCGGATAGCCTTGGTCGCACTGTGACCACCTCCCCGATTCCGGATCTTGACAAGACCTCCCGCCGGCGCGGCGCCGGCTGGGAGCTGTGGCGTGGGCTCAGCGGTCGGGGTGCCCGGCTGGTCGCCGGCCTGCACCAGACCTGGCGGCGCTCGTTGCAGCTGCGTGTGGTGACCATCACACTTGTGGTGTCGAGTCTGCTGGTGGGCGGTTTCGCGTACCTGATCGCCGACAAGATCACCAACATCCTGCTGGACAACGCCAAGACGGACGTCCAGCTGCGGCTGACCAGCGGCGCGGAGTACGCGGCCAAGCAGTTCAGCCTCTACAGCCAGCCGCAGGAGGCGCAGCTCCAGGAAACCATCGACGGCACGGTCAACTATCTGGCCGGCGGCGGTCAGCAGCAGACCAGCGGCCTGGTGGTGGCCCTCACCGCCGACGCCTCCGGCGAGATGATCGAGCCGCGCAGCTCGCCGGCGGTGAACTTCCAACCGCTGATCAGCCCGGAACTGCGCGCCGCGGTGTCCGGCGGCAACGTGGCCAACCAGATCCGTACCGGACGGCTCGGCGACGACGGGAGCGCGACGAAGTACCTCGTCTACGGCTCGCCGGTGCCGACCCGATTCGGGCAGGTGGAGCTCTACTACTTCGTACCGCTGACGTTGCAGGACACCACGGCCGGTCAGGCGCGGGCCACCGTGGTGGCCACCGGGGTGGCCCTGGTGCTGCTGCTCGGCGTGCTCGCCGCGTTGGTCACCCGGCTCGTGGTGACCCCGGTGCGGGTGGCCGCCCGGACCGCCCAGCGGCTCTCGGCCGGGCTGCTCGACCAGCGGATGGCGGTCAACGGCGAGGACGACCTGGCCCTGCTCGCCGCGTCGTTCAACCAGATGGCCACCAACCTGCAACGGCAGATCCTCCGCCTGGAGGAGATGTCACGGTTGCAGCGCCGGTTCACCTCCGACGTCTCGCACGAGCTGCGGACCCCGCTGACCACGGTACGGATGGCGGCCGACCTGATCTTCGCCGAGCGGGACGGGTTCGAGCCGGCGGTGGCCCGCAGCGCCGAGCTGCTCCAGGCCGAGCTGGACCGGTTCGAGGAGCTGCTTACCGACCTGCTGGAGATCAGCCGGTTCGACGCGGGTTTCGCGGTGCTCGACGCCGAGCCGACCGACCTGGTGCCGGTGGTGCATCGGGTGGTGGACCGGCTCGCCGGGCTGGCCGAGCGGGTCGGTGTGCAGGTGGAGTTGGATGTCCCCGCCGCCCCGGTGATCGCCGAGATCGACCCGCGCCGGGTCGAGCGGGTGCTGCGCAACCTGGTCGGCAACGCCGTCGAGCACGGCGAAGGCCGGCCGGTGCGGATCGCCCTGGGGATGGACGAGACGGCCGTCGCGATCACCGTCCGCGACCACGGTGTGGGGCTCAAGCCGGGCGAGGAGAAGCTGGTCTTCAACCGGTTCTGGCGGGCCGACCCGTCGCGGGCCCGGCAGACCGGCGGAACCGGGCTGGGGCTGTCGATCAGCCTGGAGGACGCCCGGTTGCACGGCGGCTGGCTTGAGGCGTGGGGCGCACCCGGCCAGGGTGCCCAGTTCCGGCTCACGCTGCCAGCGCGGGCCGGTGACCGGCTCACCACCTCGCCCCTGCGCCTGGTGCCGGCGGACGCGACCCCGCCGTTCGGCGCAGCGACCGGCAACGGCCTGTTGGCCATCGGTCCCGGCCCGGGTGGTGCGCTCCCGATCGTCCGGCAGCCCGCGTCGAGTGACACCCCGACCAGCGGCCCCGAGCGGCCCGCGGAGGTGGGTTCGTGAGCCGTCGCCTGCTCAGTGGCGTGCTCGCCGGCACGCTGATGCTGGCGGGCCTGGGCGGCTGCGGCATCCCCGAGAACACCGACGTCCAGATCGAGCAGCGTGGACCGGCCGCCGAGACCAGCTGGTCGTCGGGGCGGGGCACCGAACCGCCCACCCGCACGGCCAGTGGCAGCGACGCCGAGGCGTTCGTGCGCAACTTCCTGGCCGCGGCGGCCGGCGAGCCGGATCGGGCGTACGACCGGGTCAAGCAGTTCATCGCGCCGACCGACCGGGAGGGGTTGCAGGACAAGCCGGGCAGCGAGGTGGCGCTGTCGGTGGTACGCCTCACCGACGATCCGGTGATCGAGCCGGACGTGGACAGCATGAAGGTCACCATCACGGTGCAACAGGTCGGGTTGCTGCGGGCCAACGGCGTCCTGACCCCACCGCTGGCCACCGAGACGACGTACGAGTTCCGGCTGGTCAACGCCGGTCCGGCGGGCCAGGACGACATCGGCTTCTACGTCAGCGACCCGCCCAACCTGCTGCTGCTCAGCGACGAGGCGCTGCGCCGCTTCTACGAGGCCAAGTCGATCTACTTTTGGAATTCCGATCGCACCCGGCTGGTGCCGGACCAGCGCTATCTCTCCTCGGCGGTGCCGGCGGAGCGTCGGGTGAGCGAGGTGGTCCGATGGCTGACCGGGGGCCCCTCCGAATGGCTGCGGATCGGCGTCTCCGGCCTGCCCGACCGGACCGAGATGATCAACAACGCGACCGGTTCGGATGGGCGCTGGGAGGTCAACCTCGACATGCCCGGCGTCGACGACCAGCGCCTGGAGCAACTCGCCACCCAGCTGGCCTGGTCGCTGCGCGACCTGGATCTGGACGGCACGCTGGAGATCAAGATCCTGAACCAGCCTCGCAAGCTGGTCGACCTCGGTGAGCAGCGGTCGAACAACCAGCTGTACCGCTTCGAGGAAGGCGCCCAGCGGTTCTGCGTCTACGAGGGGGCGATCCACGCGCTCGCGGTGGCAAATGAGCTGCCCGGCATGGTTCCGGTGGCCGCCGAGGTGAACCGTGACGTGGTCTCCGCAGGGCTGCGCCGTGCTGGTGGGGAGGTGCTGGCCGCGCTGGTGATCGCCGGGGAGAGCGGTCGACAGCGACTCGCCGTCGGTCGTGGCCAGGGCACGGTGCAGAACTTCGCCACAAGCGAGTCCGCGCACGCCGCGATCGGCCGGCCGGTCTGGATCCGTACCGACGGTCGACCCTCGGGGCTGGTGGTCGTCGACGGCGGCCTCTACCGCTTCGACGACCAGGCGGTGCTGCGGCCGGTGTCGATCGGCGTACCCGGTCGGGTCAGCGCGGTGGCGGCCGCCCTGGACGGGCACCGGATCGCCGTGATCATCGGCGGTGTGCTGCACGTCGCCGCGATCGGTTGGGAGGGCGGTGTGCCCACGGTCGGCCCGGTCCGACGGCTGGTCGTCTCCCTGGTCAACCCGACGGCGGTGGACTGGGCGGGGGAGAACCGGCTCGTGGTGGCGGGATCGGCCGGTCGCCCGGCGATCTACGACGTCAGCGTCGACGGTGCCCTGGAGACCCGGCTGCGGGAGGACACCGGCGCGGCGGCCACCCAGTTGAGCGCCGTACCCGCCCAGCTCGCCCCGCCCGCCGGCTCGTTCATGTACGAGGCCAACCGGGTCGCCTACCGCAGCAACCCCTTCCAACGGCTGGAGCGGGAACACGTCCAGAACGTCACCCCGCCCCCGGCCGGAGTACGTGCGGGCTACCCCACCGCTCCCTTCTTCCTCTACTGAGCGACAGCCGTGCTGGGCGGGCTGTGGGCGGATCTGGCCGATCTGGTGCTGCCCGCCGAGTGCGCCGGATGCCGGGAACAACGGCCGGGGCTGCGCCGCGGCATCTGCCCGGTGTGCGTGCGTGCGCTGCGGGCACTGCGTCCCGGCCCGGTGCGACCGGTGCCGGCCCCAGCCGGGTTGCCGCCCTGCCACGCCCTCGGGGCGTACGGCGGGCCGCTGCGGGAGACCCTGCTGGCGTACAAGGACCACGGCCGGCACGCGCTGGCCCGGCCGTTGGGGGAGTTGCTCGCCGAAGTCGTGGCGGCGGCGGTCGGTGCGGTCCGGCCGGTGCTGCTGGTGCCGGTGCCGGACACTCCGGCGGCGGCGCGTGCCCGCTTCGGCGACCACCTCGAGCGGATGACCCGGCACTGCGCCCGGCGGCTACGGGCCGCGGGGTGGCCGGTCCTGGTGCGTCGTCCGGTGCGGGCCGCACCCCGCCCGGACTCGGTCGGGCTGGACAGCGCCGGCCGGGCGGTGGCGGCCGAGGCCGCGTTCCGCGTTCGGCCGGGCAGCGCTGCGGCACCGCCGGGCTCGACCGTGGTGCTGCTGGACGACATCGTCACCACCGGGGCCACCCTCGCCGCGATCAGTCGGGTGCTGACCGCGCAGGGGCTCGCTCCGTCGTCGGCCGCGGTGCTGGCCGCGACCCGGAAAAGGCACCAACGGTGACTGATTGTGTTTCCGTTTCACCCCATCGTGTATGAGCTGTGGAAATTACTCGGCGGTATTGGCGACCAGGGGTGACGGCCGGGCAAACAGGAGTTAGCGTTTGCTTGTCAGGGGTAGGAAGGCCAACCAACCACCCACCCCCGGCGGTGAGAGGAGGCGTAGCCGTTACCACCGGTCGACGCCGAGCGGGACCTCCGACGGACGTACGACCGGGTTTCTCGGATCAGAAGACCGTCCGAACGAGGGAGGTCACGTGGACATCGTGGTCAAGGGCCGTAACGTCGAAGTGCCGGACCATTTCCGGGTGCACGTAGCAGACAAGCTGGCAAAGATCGAACGCTACGACCACAAGCTAATCCGTGCCGATGTCGAACTGTTCCACGAGCGCAATCCGCGCCAGTCCGACCACTGCCAGCGGGTGGAGATCACCTGCTACTCGCGGGGCCCGGTGATCCGGGCGGAAGCCTGCACCAACGACTTCTACAGCGCGTTGGACGCGGCGATCGCCAAGCTCGACGCCCGGCTGCGCCGCGCCGCCGACCGGCGGCGTATCCACCGTGGCCGGCACGCGCCGCTGTCGGTCGCCGCCGCCACCGCCGGCCTGCCGGTGACCGACCTGCCCGCGCTGGCCGCGCCCGCCGGTGCCGCCACCGCGGTCGCCGAGCGGACCGAAGAGGAACACGACGAGTACGACGACCAGCCGTGGCACATCGCGCGGGAGAAGGTCCACCCGGCCGAGCCGATGACCGTGGACGACGCGCTGTTCCAGATGGAACTCGTCGGCCATGACTTCTACCTGTTCCAGGACAAGGAATCCGGCCGACCGAGCGTGGTCTACCGGCGACACGCCTACGACTACGGGATCATCTCGCTGGACATCTGAGGCTGCGGCGCCGGCTCGGGGGAACTGACCGACCCGAGCCGGCGACTCCGTCTCAGCCCGCCAGATCGCCAGGTAGCAGGCCGAAAACTGTGGAGTCGGCGCGCACCCCGGCGCCGCCGGGCAGCCGTCCGCGCAGCAGACCCTCACGCCGGAAACCGGCCCGCTCCAGCACCCGCTGCGAAGCGACGTTCTCCGGCAGGGTGCCCGCCCACAGCCGGGCCAGGCCGACGTGTCGGAAACCCCATCCGACGAGCAGTCGTACGGTGCGGGTGGCCAGTCCTCGTCCGCGCCACTGCGGAAACAGGCTGTAGCCGATCATCCCCTGGTTGGCCGGCTGGTCGAGGAGCAGCATGCAGTTGCCCGCGACGGTTCCCGACGCCGCGTCCAGGATGACCATGGTTGCGCTCCTGGCGACCAGCCACTGGTTCGGCGCGTTCCGGCAGTGCTGCTCCATCGTCTCGCGGGTGGGTGGCTCCGGCGGCACCCGGCTGGCCACCACCTCCGCGCCGGTGTGCAGCCGGTACATCGCGTCGACGTCATCCGGCCCGAGGGCGCGCAGCGCGACCACGCCGTCGGTCAGCCGACCGCCGGGCAGGTCCGGCAACGGACGCGGGACCGGTCCGGGCGGGTCGTCGGCGAGGCGTACCCACACCGTCAGGTCCCGCCGGCCGCCGCCGCGTACCGCACTGGCGGATCGGCGTACGCCCTCGGGGTGGAATCCGGCGGCCAGCGCGACCCGCTGGCTGGCCACGTTCTCGACGCTGGTGAGCAGCTCCAGCCGGACGATGCCGGTGGCGAAGGCGTGCCCGGCCAATGCCCGGGTGGCGGCCGTGGCCAGGCCCCGGCCGCGCGCCCACGGTGCCACCCAGTAACCGATCTCGGCCTGGCCCCGCTGCGCCACCGGGTTGCTCAGGCCAACGGTGCCGAGCAGCCGGTCGGTCTCCGGGTCGGCGACGGCGTACGCGGCACCGCCGCCGGCGAAGGCCGCCGGGGCGCCCTCGGTGACCCACCACCGGGCGTCGGCCTCGGTGTACGGATAGGGCAGGCCGTCGAGGAAGCGTTGGGTGAGCGGGTCGGCACAGCCGGCGGTGATGTCGGCGATGTCGGCGAGCCGAAACGGCCGCAACCGGAGGCCCTCGCCCTGGATCAGGGTGGCGCTCACGCCGTCACCTGCCGGGTCAGGTCCTCGGCGAGCAACGCGCCGACCCAGGCGTCGACCCGCTGGCCCCGGTGGTTGAGGGCGCCCCGGGCGGTGCCCTCGATCGTGAAACCGGCCTTCTCGGCGACTCGGCGGGAGGCGACGTTGCCGACGTGGCTGCGCCATTCGACGCGGGCCAACCCGAGCGTGGTGAAACCCCAGGTGGTCAACGCCGCGAGCGCGGCCGGCAGGTAGCCCCGGCCACGGACGCGCGGCGCGGCCATGAAGCCGACGTCGGCCAGCAACGGGTCGGTGGGTGACAGGCGCAGGTCGATCGACCCGGCGTAGTGGTCCCGCCCGTCGGCGATCACGTAGCTGGCGGCGGTGCCACTGGCCCAGTTGTCCCGGCAGTGGGTGCGGAAGGATTCGGCCGCCGACCGGTCGTACCGCTCGGGGACGGTGGTCCAGCGCAGTGTCTCCGGATCCTGGCAGGTGCTGATCACCGCGTCGAGGTCGCGCTCCTCCAGCGGGCGCAGGCGCAGCTCGTGCTCGCCGGCGGTGGCGAAGAGGGTGGGCTGCGGCCGGCCGAAGACGGCTGCGCGGCGGGCCTCCAGCGTGCCCGGCCCGGCCGGGCCGACCTCGCCGGGCGCCGGCACATCGCCGGGCAGCAACGAGCCGAACCACTCGTAGCTGCCGCCAGCCGGGTCGGCGGAGCGCAGTCGTCCCTCGATCCGGAATCCGGCCCGGAGCGCGACCAGCCGGGAGGCGTGGTTGCCCACCTGGGCGCCCCAGGCCAGCCGCCGCAGCTTCAACTCGGTGAACGACCAGCGGGCCACGGCCCGCACGGCGCGTACCGCGACGCCGCGCCCACGTGCCCACGGTGCGGTCCAATAGCCGATCTCGCTGAGTTCGTGGGTGCGGTCGATCGTGTTCAGTCCACAGCCGCCGAGCATTTCGCCGGTGGCCGCGTCGCAGACCAGGAAGGGTGCTCCGGTGCCCTCCTGCCACTGCCGTGCCCGCTTGGCGACGAATGTTCGTGCGTGTTCCGGCAGGTACGGAAGCGGCATGCTGGTCCAGCGCTGGATGTCCGGGTCCTGGAAGGCGCGGTGCAGGGCGTCGGCGTCCTCGGCGTGCCACGGTCGTAACACCAGACCGGCCTCGTTGATCTCCACGGGCTCCATCCGACCCATCGTGCCGGATCGTTCGCCCACGGCGTAACCGAAAAACCGGGGCGCAGGCGAGGCTGCGACGCGTTATGTCGGTTTCGCGATGACCGACCCCTGCCACCAGTGACCATCTGCCCGATGGAACGCCTACGATGGTTCGAGACTGTCTAGGGGAGCGTTGATCCGTGTCGATTCTGGAAAAGGTCCTCCGCGCGGGCGAGGGGCGCATGGTGCGCCGGCTCAAGGCGATTGCCGCCGCCGTCAACTCGATCGAGGACGACTACGTCAACCTCACGGACGACGAGCTGCGCGGCATGACCGAGCAGTTCAGGGAACGGCTCGCCGATGGCGAGACCCTGGACGACCTTCTGCCCGAAGCATTCGCGGTCTGCCGGGAGGCAGCGGCGCGGGTGCTCGGCCAACGGCCGTACGACGTGCAGGTGATGGGTGGCGCGGCGCTGCACTTCGGCAACATCGCCGAGATGAAGACCGGTGAGGGCAAGACCCTGACCTCGGTGATGCCGGTCTACCTCAACGCGCTCTCCGGCAAGGGCGTGCACGTGGTCACGGTGAACGACTACCTGGCCCAGCGGGACGCCGCCTGGATGGGTCGGGTGCACGAGTTCCTCGGCCTGACCGTCGGCGTGGTGCTGCCCAACCGGCCGGCCGCCGAGCACCGCGCGGCGTACGAGTGCGACATCACCTACGGCACGAACAACGAGTTCGGCTTCGACTACCTGCGCGACAACATGGCCTGGTCGAAGGAGGAACTGGTCCAGCGCGGCCACAACTTCGCCGTGGTCGACGAGGTCGACTCGATCCTGATCGACGAGGCCCGAACCCCGCTGATCATCTCCGGCCCGGCCGAGCACTCCGCCCGTTGGTACGGCGAGTTCGCCGCCGTCGTGGCCCGGTTGCAATCCGGCAAGGACGGCGAGGGCGACTACGAGGTCGACTACTCCAAGCGCACGATCGCAGTCACCGAGCGGGGCGTGGCAAAGGTCGAGGACCGGCTCGGCATCGACAACCTCTACGAGTCGGTGAACACTCCGCTGGTCGGCTACCTGAACAACGCCATCAAGGCCAAGGAGCTCTACAAGCGCGACAAGGACTACATCGTCAGCGACGGTGAGGTCCTGATCGTCGATGAGTTCACCGGCCGCATCCTGCACGGCCGCCGGTACAACGAGGGCATGCACCAGGCGATCGAGGCCAAGGAGGGGGTGGAGATCAAGCAGGAGAACCAGACCCTGGCCACCATCACCCTCCAGAACTACTTCCGCCTCTACGACAAGCTCTCCGGCATGACCGGTACCGCCCAGACCGAGGCGGGCGAGTTCAACAAGGTCTACAAGGTCGGCGTGGTGACCATCCCGACCCACCGGCCGATGGTCCGCCAGGACCGGGCCGACGTCATCTACAAGACCGAGAAGGCCAAGTTCAACGCGGTGATCGAGGACATCGCCGAGCGGCACCACGCCGGGCAGCCGGTGCTGGTCGGCACCGTATCGGTGGAGAACTCCGAGATCCTGTCCCAGTTGCTGCGCCGCCGGGGCATTCCGCACTCGGTGCTGAACGCGAAGTTCCACGCCCGGGAGGCGGAGATCGTCGCCCAGGCCGGTCGCAAGGGCGCGGTCACGGTGGCCACCAACATGGCCGGCCGAGGCACCGACATCCTGCTCGGCGGCAACCCCGAGTTCCTCGCCGCGAGCGAGTTGCGCCAGCGTGGCCTCGACCCGGCGGAGAACGCCGAGGAGTACGACAAGGCCATGGAAGAGGTCCTGCCGAAGTGGAAGCAGGCCTGCGACGCCGAGGCCGAGGAGGTGGCCGCCGCCGGCGGGCTCTACGTGCTGGGCACCGAGCGGCACGAGTCCCGGCGGATCGACAACCAGCTGCGCGGTCGCTCCGGCCGGCAGGGCGACCCCGGTGAGTCGCGGTTCTACCTCTCCCTCCAGGACGAGCTGATGAAGCGGTTCCGCTCCGGCGCCGTCGAGGCGGTGATGGACCGCTTCAACATCCCGGAGGACGTGCCCATCGAGTCGAAGATGGTCACCCGCCAGATCAAGAGCGCGCAGGCCCAGATCGAGGGCCAGAACGCCGAGATCCGCAAGAACGTCCTCAAGTACGACGAGGTCATGAACAAGCAGCGCCAGGTGATCTACGCCGAGCGGCTGCGCGTACTCAACGGCGAGGACCTCTCCGACCAGGTCCGCAACATGATCGACGATGTGATCGAGGCGTACGTGCGGGGGGCCACCTCCGAGGGGTACGCCGAGGACTGGGATCTCGATCAGCTCTGGACCAGCCTCAAGCAGCTCTACCCGGTGAGCGTCACCGTCGAGGAGTTGGAGGAGGAGGCCGGCGGTTCGCGCAGCGCCATCGACGCGGACTTCCTGGTCTCCCGGCTCAAGGAGGACGCGCACGCCGCGTACGACCGCCGCGAGGAGCAGCTCGGTGCCGAGGGCACCCGCCAGCTGGAGCGGATGGTGCTGCTCCAGGTGATCGACCGCAAGTGGCGGGAACACCTCTACGAGATGGACTACCTCCAGGAGGGCATCACGCTGCGGGCGTACGCCCAGCGTGACCCGGTGGTGGAATACCAGCGCGAGGGCTTCGCCATGTTCACCACCATGATGGACGGCATCAAGGAGGAGACGGTCGGCTTCCTCTACAACCTCGAGGTGCAGGTGAACGAGCCGGAGCCCGAGGCCGAGGAGGTCCAGCTGCTGGAGAAGCCGGTGGAGATCAAGGCCAAGGGCCTGCGCCGCGCGCCGCAGCAGGGGTTGCAGTATTCCGCTCCGACCATCGACGGCGAGGCCGGTGCCGGCGGGGTCGCCGTGCAGCGCGACGATCAGCGGGCACCCGCACTCGGCATCGGCAGCCCGGAGCCGGACGCTCCGGCCGCGCCGGGACGGACCGCTCCGGCGGCACCGCAGCGCCCGGCCAGCGCTCTGCGTGGCCCGGGGGTCGCCGCCAGCACGGCTCGGCAGGCAACGGCGTCGTCGGGCCAGGCGTCCGCCAGCAACGGACCGTCCCGCAACGCACCGTGCCCCTGCGGCTCGGGTCGCAAGTACAAGCGTTGCCACGGTGCCCCGGGAGGCACCTCGGCCAGCTGAGGCCCGGCTAGGGCCTGCGTCGAAGCCCCTGGCTGGCCTGCGGCGGCCCAAGCGACGACCGGCCGTGTTGGGAATTGGTCCGGATACCGGTGTTGTATCCGGACCAATTCCCGCCTTGCCGGACCGCCGCCTGGACTCCGCCTCGGCTCGACCGAGGACTTCGACCAGGCCCTAGGGGCACCGCGCGTGCCGCAGCGGTGGCGTTCGACAGTTCGACGGAGCCGTGGTCCACGTGACCACGGCTCCGTCGTGCGTGCGGCCACCCCACCGGGCAAGCCCTCGGCGACCAGGCTCAGCGGTCACGCAGGTCGGCGGTCACGGGGCTCAGAGGACGCGCAGGTCGGCGGACGCGCAGCTCAGCGGTCACGCAGGTCGGCGGACACGCAGCTCAGCGGACACGCAGCTCAGCGGTCACGGGGCTCAGAGGACGCGCAGGTCGGTGCAGAGCCAGTCGCCCCGCCGGTGTTCCAGCCGCAGCGCCATCGCCCAACTGCTGCTGGCGGCACCGCTGAGCACTGCGGCGGCCTCGATGGCGGTCGGTCGGGGCTCGCAGACCCGCAGCCGGCGCAGCCGAAGACTGGGCCGGGGCGAGCGGCGGCGCGCCGGGGCGCCACGGGTGGTGGCGCGGGCCAACTCGGGCAGCAGCTGGGCGGAGCGGGTCGGATCGAGTTGACGCCGCAGCTGCACCGGCGACCGGAAACCGTTGAACACCTCCAGGCAGCTGGCGACGAAGCGGTGCGCGACCCGGGTCGCCGCCGGGGTCGCGGTGGCCAGCGCGCCCGGTGGTAGCTGCCGGGACGGATCGCGGCCGGGGCGCAGCGGCATCGGACGGGCGGTGCCGCGCCGGGTGGCTGGCCGGCCGGGATCGCCCGGCGCGAGCAACTGTCCGGCGGCGAAGAAGTCGAGGGCGAGCTGATGATCGCCCGGCGTGGGCCAGGCACCGTTGCTCTCGTCCGTGAAGGGCGGGTCGAGCGCGGGTGCCGGCCGTAGCAGCACGGGTGGTCGGCTCGGCCCGAGTCGTCGACGGTCGTTCATCTGCTGGCCCTCACCTTTCGCCGTTTCCTTGCGTTTGCCTTCGTTTGCCTCCGTCCAGTGCCCATTCTCCGGCCGGCAGAGCCATCGGTCAATGGCTGTGCGAGGTGGTGCGGCTACTCCGGGTCGCGCTCGGCAAGCGGGTTGCCGCGTACCCACTCGGCGGTCTCCGCGTACTTGCGTTGGATGTACTCCTCCAGCCGGGCGCGCTCCACGCGCCACTGGCCCCGGCCGCCGATCTTGATCGCGGGTAGTTCGCCGCTGCGTACCATGTGGTACACCTGCGAGTCCGACACGTTCAGCTCGGTGGCCACGTCGGACAGCAGCAGGAATCTCGGCTCCACGAGAACTCCCCGGGTTGACGTCGTTTGCCTCAGTTTGCCATCACCGAAGGCGTCCGCGCCCAGCCGCGATTTTCCTGCGGGCGGGTGCGGAGTGTATGACGGTCAGGGCGTGCGGCGGGGCCGTACGCTCGGCCGGCGGAACCGCTGGCGAGCGGAGCAGATCGGGGAGACGACGTGACCGACGAGCTTGTCCGGGTGTACCTGCCGGCAACCGTGCCGATGCTGACCAGGCTGCCCCAGCACGGCCTCGACGCGGCGCAGGCGCACGCGGTGACCCCGGCGCTGCGCGAGTGGTACGCCGAGGGCGACGAGGAGGAACTGGAGTACGTTGCCTTCACCCGGGCCGCGCAGGACGCCCTACAGCTGATCCGCCACGACCCGGCCGCGCCGCGTCGCCGGGTGGTGGTCTCGGCGGATCTGCCCGCCAGCGCCCTCGATCGGGGTGATGCCGAGCTGGGTTCCAGCGTGGTGGGACTGCGCGGGATGGTGCCGGTCGCCGCCGTGGCGGCCATCCACGTGGACGGCGCGGACGCCGTGCCGGACGTCACCGCTGCCGCAGACGTGGTCGTGGAGGCGCTGGCCGGCGATCCGGACGCCCAGTTCACCGTCGACGCCGCCGAGGACCACGAGTTGGAGTGGTACGACCCCAGCGAACTGGAGCTGCTGCTGCGCGCCACCACCGGTCAGGAGTGACCGGCGCGCACTCAGCGAACGACGCTTTCCGTCTCGTCGGCGCTGCCGGTCTTGTCGGCGCTACCGGCCTCGTCGGCGCTGTCGGTCTTGTCGGTACCGCCGGTCTTGTCGGCGCTGCGGGTCTTGTCGGCGCTGTCGGTCTTGTCGGCGCTGGCCGGCTCGTCGGCGGTAACGACGCTGGACTCGTTGTCGGGAGCCGGGCCGAGGGTGCGGCCGAAGGCGATCAACGCGGTAAGCGCGCCGACGAAGAGCACCCAGATGCCGTTGTCCACTCGTGAGGTGCCGAGCGAGGTCTGCGCCACCGCGTCCGCGTCGCTGAGGGCCGCAGCCAGGTCGAGCAGGGAACGCCCACCGACCCGGATGATCACTTCGGCGAGCAGGAGCAGCAGCCCCGGCCCGGCGCCGGCAACCAGGTAACCCGGCCAGCGCGGCCCGGCTCCGCCGGCCCGCCGCCGGGCCCAGCTGAGGTAGCCGAAGGCCAGTGCACCGGCGATGAGGCCGGCGAGCAGCGACTCGGTGCGGGACACCCAGGCGGCTGCGGTGACCAGGGACTGCTGGCTGTCGCCGGCACCGAAGAGGTTGAACAGGGGGTCCCGGGCCACGCTGAAGGCCACCACGAAGAGCAGCGTGCCAAGGGTCGAGCTGGCCACCGCGCCGACCACCGCGCCGCTGCGGGCCCCGGCCAGTGCGCCGCCGATGATCGCGGCGGCGGCGGTGGTGCCGGCGATGGTGCGGGTGGTCGTGTTGCCGGCGTAGGTGAGATCGATCGCGAGCGCCGCGGCGAGCCCGACCAGCAGGCCGGCCGCGACCGCAGCCCCGAAGCGCAGGGTCACCCCGGTCCGGCGGCGGGTCACCAGCTCACCGGCGGCCAGCCCGACCGCGGCACCGGCCACCAGCGCGGCCGAGATCACGCCAGGCAGCGCGAAGGCCGACAGGCTCACCGCGGTCACCCCGGCGGTGGTCGAGTTGATCGCCTCGCGGGTCGACCAGAGCATCGCCGCCAGCCAGCCGGCCGCCAGCAGTGCCAGCACCAGCGCGCCGGGAGCCGCTGCCGGCTGCCCGTTCGACGCGGCAGAGTCGGTGGATGGCCGATCGCCCGCCGGGTCGACGGGCTGCGGCCGGTCGGGCTGCGCGGCGGTCGGTCCGCCGGGCTGGTTGCTCATCGTCTGCCTTTCGCCGCCGGGCGCGACGGCCTGGCTCGGGTACCTCACCGGCAACCCAGCGTACGCGCTTCGCCTGGGTGGGGGTCCGATGCCCGTGCGGCGCGCGGTGGCCCTGCCTTTCTTCGGCGTTTGTCGCCTTCTCGGAGAAGAATCAACGATGACTTTGGCCGACAACTTCGTGATCGACGGTGACTGTGCGCCCGGGGTGGTGATCGACCACGCTTGGCGTGGGAGGATTGACCGGGTCCCGTCACCCGTGGGACCGGTTTCGCCACCGTCGTCGAGATCAGCCAGGAGCCCTGATGGACGCCGTGTTCTCCGTACCCGATCCGCGTAACGAGCCGGTACGCGCCTACGAGCCGGGCAGCGCCGACGCCGAACGGCTTCAGCGGCGGCTCGCCGAGTTGGCGGCCGAGCGGATCGACCTGCCGATGACCATCGCGGGCGAGCAGCGGATGGCCGGCGGCGAGCCGATTCGGGTGGTGCAGCCGCACCGGCACGCGCACGTGCTCGGGGTCACCGGGCACGCCACCCACGACGACGCACGCGCTGCGGTCAAGGCCGCCAAGGACGCCGCGCCGGGCTGGCGGGCCCTGCCCTTCGAGGAGCGGGCGGCGATCTTCCTGCGCGCCGCCGAGCTGCTCGCCGGCCCCTGGCGGGACACCCTCAACGCGGCCACCATGCTCGGCCAGTCGAAGACCGCCGTGCAGGCCGAGATCGACTCCGCCTGCGAGTTCATCGACTTCCTCCGGTTCAACGTGTACTTCGCCCGCAAGCTCCTCGCCGAGCAGCCGATGTCGTCGCCCGGGGTGTGGAACCGGTTCGACCACCGGCCACTGGAGGGCTTCGTCTACGCGATCACCCCGTTCAACTTCACCGCGATCGCCGGCAACCTGCCCTCGGCCCCGGCGCTGCTGGGCAACACCGTGGTCTGGAAGCCGGGCCCGACCCAGCAGTTCGCGGCGCACTTCACCATGCGGCTGTTCGAGGCGGCCGGCCTGCCGCCCGGCGTGATCAACATGGTCACCGGTCGGGGTGAGCAGGTCTCCGACGTGGTACTGGCCGACCCCGACCTGGCCGGCATCCACTTCACCGGCTCCACCAAGGTCTTCCAGCACCTGTGGCGCACGGTGGGGGAGAACATCGCCAGCTACCGGGGCTACCCCCGGCTGGTCGGCGAGACCGGCGGCAAGGACTTCGTGGTCGCCCACGCCAGCGCCGATGTCGACGCCCTGCACACCGCCCTGATCCGGGGTGCCTTCGAATACCAGGGCCAGAAGTGCTCGGCGGCGTCCCGGGCGTACGTTCCGCGGTCGATCTGGGACGGCGGCCTGCGCGACCGGCTGGCCGCCACCGCCGACGGGCTGACCTACGGCGACGTCACCGACTTCCGTAACTTCGGCGGCGCGGTCATCGACGACAAGGCGTTCTCCCGGCACACCGCGGCGCTGGAGCTGATCTCCGCCGACGACAGCTGCCGGATCATCGCCGGCGGCACCGCCGACGACTCGGTCGGCTGGTTCGTCCGGCCGACGATCTTCGAGTGCGGCGACCCGGCGCACGAGACCTTCACCACCGAGTACTTCGGTCCGATCCTCGGCGTATACGTCTTCGACGACGCCCGCTTCGACGAGGTGGTCGCCCAGGCCGAGTCGATCGCTCCGTACGCGCTGACCGGCTCGATCTTCGCCACCGACCGCCGGGTGGTCGACGCGGTGGCCGAGCAGATGCGGTACGCCGCCGGAAACTTCTACATCAACGACAAGCCCACCGGGGCGGTGGTCGGTCAGCAGCCGTTCGGCGGTGCCCGGGCCAGCGGCACCAACGACAAGGCGGGCTCCTGGCACAACCTGGTCCGCTGGATGTCGCCACGGACGATCAAGGAAACCTTCGTCCCGCCCACCGACCACACCTACCCCCACATGGGGTGAGAAGTAAGGAGGGGGCCCTTGTTAACGCCTCGTGTATAGGAAGGGCCCCTTGTTAACAACGCGCACCCGCCGGGGAGCCGGCGCGGTGGTTCGGTGGGCGCGGGCGCGGAGGCCGACCGTCGCGCGCCGACAGTGCACATAGGAAACCCCAATGGGTGGCGAAACCGTGAAATCCTGGACGCCAGCCCAGCAAAGTGGCAGCGTGAGGGGCATGGCGGAATCCGGAGTCAACCCCACCGCGGCGGCCCTGCTCGGGCTGCTGCACGAGGGCCCCATGACAGGTGGCCAGTTGATGGCCGCCGCCGAGCGCCGACTGGCGCCGTACTGGTCGATGACCCGCAGTCAGGTCTACCGGGAGTTGCCGGTGCTTGCCGAGCGTGGTTTCGTCCGGCTGGGTAAGCCCGGGCCGCGGATGAGTCAGCCGTACGCGATCACGGCCGCCGGGAAACGGACATTCTCCCGCTGGCTGGCCGAGGACCCGGGGCGCGACACCATCCGCAACCCGATCGCCCTGCGCTTCGCCTTCGGGCAGCTGCACTCCCCGAACCAGCTGAAGAACCTTCAGGCCGCAGCCAACGAGTACCACACCGAAGCCCTGGCCCGGGTCCGTGAGCAGGTCAAGAACGCCAAGAAGGAAGGCGACACGTACGACGCGAGCGCGCTGGAGTTCGCCGTGGCGTACCACAAGGCCGCCCTGTCCTGGCTGAAGAGCGCCCCGGTCGGCTGACCGCCGCCGGTGCTTCTCCGTCGCGCGGACCCGTGCCCGCGCGGCCCCGCCATGTCGGTTTCCGCCGTCGCCCGTACCGGGCTGAGGCGGCCGATCCCTGGCGTTTTCGCCGCCGAACGCGGGGCTGGCAAGCCCACTGCGCATCCGAGCAGTACGCTTGTCTGTCGTGACCGCTGCCGACTACGCCGAACAGCTCAAAGAACTCGACGCCACCCTGCGCAACATCGAGGCGGTGCTCGATGTTGACCGCCTGCGCGAGGAGAAGGCCCGGCTGGAGCAGGAGGCGTCCGCCCCGGATCTCTGGGACGACCAGGCCCGCGCCCAGCAGGTCACCTCGCAGCTGTCGTACGTCAATGGCGAGATCGACAAGCTCGGCAGCCTGCGCTCGCGGCTCGATGACGCGCATGTGCTGCTGGAACTGGCCGAGGCGGAGGCCGATTCCGGGGTGCTCACCGAGGTCGAGTCGGAGATCACCGGGCTGACCAAGGCCATCCAGGAGATGGAGGTCCGCACCCTGCTCTCCGGCGAGTACGACTCCCGGGAGGCGCTGGTGGCCATCCGGGCCGGCGCGGGTGGTGTGGACGCGGCCGACTTCGCGGAGATGCTGCTGCGGATGTACCTGCGCTGGGCCGAGCGGCACGGCTACCCGACCGAGGTCTACGAGACCTCGTACGCCGAGGAGGCGGGCCTGAAGTCGGCCACCTTCACGGTCAAGGTCCCGTACGCCTACGGCACGCTGAGCGTGGAGTCCGGCACCCACCGGCTGGTCCGGATCAGCCCCTTCGACAACCAGGGACGGCGGCAGACGAGCTTCGCCGGCGTCGAGGTGCTGCCGGTGGTGGAGCAGACCGATCACATCGACATCCCCGAGAACGAGATGCGGGTGGACGTCTACCGCTCCTCGGGGCCGGGCGGGCAGAGCGTCAACACCACCGACTCGGCGGTGCGGATCACGCACATTCCGACCGGCATCGTGGTGACCTGCCAGAACGAGAAGTCGCAGCTCCAGAACAAGGCCTCCGCGCTGCGCGTGCTCCAGGCCCGGCTGCTGGAGCGCAAGCGCCAGGAGGAACAGGCCAAGCTTCAGGGCCTCAAGACCGACGCGGCAGGCTCGTGGGGCGACCAGATGCGGTCGTACGTCCTCCATCCTTATCAGATGGTGAAGGATTTGCGTACGGAGCAGGAGACTGGTAATCCGACCTCGGTCTTCGACGGTGACCTGGACGCTTTCATCGAGGCGGGCATCCGCTGGCGTAAGCAGCAGCAACTCGCTGGCGACCGTGCGTGACCGATCGTGGGCGGAGTGCGTCATCGATCTCTACGTGACGTGCTGATTCGATGACTTGGCCCGCATCGGCGGGGCGTAGGACTTGGCACGGCAGTTACACGGCGTAGACTCTCCACCCGTGATTCAGCTTGAGCAAGTGACGAAGACGTACCCGAAGGCGTCGCGGCCTTCGCTCGACAACGTGTCCGTGTCGATCGACAAGGGCGAGTTCGTCTTCTTCATCGGTCCATCCGGCTCCGGCAAGTCCACGATCATCAAGATGCTGTTGCACGAGGTGACCCCGAACAAGGGTCGGGTCGTCGTGAACGGCAAGGACGTGACCTCGATGCGATCCTGGAAGCGCCCGCACTTCCGCCGGTCGATCGGCTGCGTCTTCCAGGACTTCCGGCTGCTGCCCAACCGCACCGCCTACGAGAACGTCGCCTTCGCTCTCGAGGTGATCGGCAAGACCAAGGCGGTGGCCCGCCGGGTCGTACCGGAGGTGCTGGAGCTGGTCGGTCTCGGTGGCAAGGAGCATCGCTACCCGCACGAGCTCTCCGGTGGTGAGCAGCAGCGAGTGGCGGTGGCCCGGGCGTTCGTGAACCGTCCGCTGATCCTGCTGGCCGACGAGCCGACCGGAAACCTGGACCCGGACACCTCCATCGAGATCATGCGCCTGCTGGACCGGATCAACCGCACCGGCACGACCGTCGTGATGGTCACGCACGACTCCAACATCGTGAACCAGATGCGGCGCCGGGTCATCGAGATCGAGAGCGGCCGCATCGTTCGCGACCAGGCCCGCGGCGTCTACGGGTGACGAGGGCGGACCACCCCACCCCGATCTGACGACAACACCTCACGCCGGAGAGCCGGAGGAAAATCCCGATGCGGATGAAATACGTCCTGTCCGAGGTACTGGTCGGACTGTGGCGCAACGTGACCATGACCATCGCGATGATCATCACGATGGGCGTCTCGCTGACCATGCTCGGTGCCAGCGGCCTGATCTACACCAAGGTCGCCGACATGAAGGAGCTGTACTTCGAGAACATCGAGGTATCGGTCTTCCTGACCACCGACGTCACCGAAGAGCAGCGCACCGACCTCGCCAACCGGCTGGAGGCCGACCCGCTCGTCTCGGAGGTCACCTACGTCAACAAGGAGGAGGCGTTCCAGCGCTTCCAGGAGATGTTCCGGGACTCGCCGGACCTGCTGAGCGCGGTCAAGGCCGACCAGCTGCCCGAGTCGTACCGGCTCAAGCTGGTGAACCCGGAGGAGTACAAGGTCATCTCCGACCAGTACGCCTCGGTCGCGGGGGTCGACCAGGTGGTCGACCAGAGTCAGGTACTCGACAAGATCTTCAACCTCTTCACCGCCGGCCAGAACGTCGCGCTTGCCGCTGCGGTCGCGATGGCCATCGCCGCACTGCTGCTGGTCGCCAACACGATCCAGGTCGCCGCGTACAGCAAGCGGCGTGAGGTCGCGGTCATGAAACTGGTCGGTGCGTCGAACTGGTTCATCCAGGCACCGTTCGTGCTGGAAGCGGTGGTCGCCGGCCTGATCGGTTCGGTACTCGGCCTCGGTGCCCTGGTCGCGCTGAAGAAGTTCCTCTTCGACGACGCGCTCAGTGCGCTACAGGGGCTGTTCGCCCCGGTGAGCTGGGGCGAGGTGTTCCTGACCTTCCCGGTGATGGCCGGCGTCGGTGGTCTGATCAGCGCGGTCACCGCCTGGGTCACGCTCCGTTTCTACCTGCGGGTCTAGCTTCGGTACCCGGCTGAGTCGTCGCTTGCGCTGCGGCAGGGCCCTTCCACGCCGGAATAATCGGCGCGGAAGGGCCCTTGTCGTTCGGGTAGCATGATCTCCGCTCTTCGGCCGGTCACCGCCGGTCGAGGGCGCTCACGTTCCGGCCGGTGGCTGCCGGTGCGGAGCATTGACGGAAGGGGGTGGCGCGGCGATGCCACGGGAAAAGGGGCGCAAGGTCGTCGCCTCCAACAAGAAGGCCCGTCACGACTACGCCATCCTCGACACGTACGAGGCTGGCATGGCGTTGACCGGCACCGAGGTGAAGTCGCTGCGGGCGGGACGGGCGTCGCTTGTCGATGCGTTCGCTCAGGAACGCAACGGTGAGCTGTACCTGCACGGCATGCACATCCCGGAGTACACCCAGGGCACCTGGACCAACCATGAGCCCCGGCGTACCCGCAAGCTGTTGCTCAAGCGGCTGGAGATCGATCGGCTGATCGGCAAGACCCGGGAGGGTGGGCTGACCCTGGTGCCGTTGCAGGTCTACTTCTCCGACGGCTGGGCCAAGGTGGAGCTCGGTCTGGCCAAGGGCAAGAAGGCGTACGACAAGCGCCAGGATCTTGCCAAACGGGACGCCGACCGGGAAATCGCCCGGGTGGTGGGCCGGCGCGGCAAGGGTATGCGCGAGTAATTCGCGCGTTTTGTCCGGTTGTTGGTCGGCGGTCGGGTCGCGGCTCGGGTACCGGCCCAGGCTCGGGATGAATCCGGTTGCGGCAGGCGTTAGGCTTGTCGGTGCCGTCGAGATCCGGCGGCCTGTCGAGGGGGTGACTGGTTTCGACTTCGTACGTTGCGGCAGGGGAAGCGAGCCGAGGAAGCCGACGTCGTCTCGAGAATCGTTCGTCGGAAACCAATAAGCGCCAAGCACAATCGCGCTGACTTCGCTCTCGCCGCCTGAGGCGAGTAGCAAGTCTGTCGGCCTGGGAGCGCCTTCGACCCAGTTAGCCGGCATCAGCTAGAAGGCTGGCCAATCGGACCCGGTCGCGGGGTCCGTGCGGCGAGATCAATCAGCGACTGGGCCCGTCACACCGACTCGCTCGCGTGATCGGAGGGGCCGAGTAGAGGCACAGCGAGCTGCGCTCGGAGAAGCCCTGACAAGGCGGCGAAGGACCCGGGTTCGATTCCCGGCACCTCCACCACCTGGACTGCGCGCCCCGGTCAACCCGACCGGGGCGCGCAGTCGTCTCTGCGACCGGCCCGGCCCCGGCTTCCCGTCCGGCGGGAACCCGATACGGAACGCCCCTACCCGTCCGGCCGAAACCCGATACGGAACGCCCCTACCCGTCCGGCCGGAACCCGTTGCGGAACGCCCCTTTCCGCCTGGCGGGAACCTGATGACCTGCCGGCCCGTCAGAATCAGCATGCGCCGTACCGCCCTGCTGGGCCTGTTCCTGATGATGGTCGTGGCTGGTTGCGCCCCGGCGGCCCCGGACCCGACCCCCGGCGCGCCGAGCGACGCACGCGAGGGTTTCGACCAGCGGGCGACCGCGGTGGCCGAGTCGTGGCGGCCCGGTCCAGAGTGGAGCAGCGGCTATCTGCCGTTGCAGGCGCCGACGGTGCTCATCGGCGAGGCCGACTTCACCCCGGCGGCCAAGACCGCATTTCTCGCCGGTTGGTACCGGGACCAGGTCGACCTGCCCACCGCTCGACCGGCGGACGGCACGATCCGCTTCCCGGACGGAGAGCTGCGCGTGCCGCTGATCAGCGCCGTCGAGGCGTACCGTCAATTGAGCCAGGGCAACCCGGCACCCCCGTGCCAGGTGGGGCCGAAGGTCCCCGCCACGCCGCCGCCGGCGGCCCCGGGCGGTGGTGGGCCGGACGAGCCGGTGATCGGCCGGCCACAGGGCGAGTGCGTCGTGCTCACCGTCACCGAGGTCGAACTGGGTACCGCGCCGGTACGCACCAGCCGAGGCGAGGCCCAGGTGCCGGCCTGGCTCTTCACCGTCGAGCAGATCGGCGCCGTGGTGGCCCAGGTCGCGGTCGCGCCGGGTGCGGTCGGCGA
The DNA here is from genome assembly GCF_038246755.1 of Micromonospora sp. FIMYZ51. NCBI lineage: Bacteria > Bacillati > Actinomycetota > Actinomycetes > Micromonosporales > Micromonosporaceae > Micromonospora > Micromonospora sp. FIMYZ51. The sequence continues at coordinate 1,091,506 of NZ_CP134706.1, forward strand.
CGTGCCCACACCGGTGGCGCCGTCCGGGCCCGTGCCCGACAACCTGGTCAGCGCCCAGGACATCGAGGCCGTCGATGGCACGAACCTGACCTACCGGCTCGGCGTGGGCAGCTGCGACACGGCTGTCACCGCGCTGGTGCAGGAGCATGACCACGTGGTGGTCGTCGGCGGCACGGTGATCCGGCCCACCGGCGTGTGCGACGAGGCGCTCAGACTCCAGCCGGTCGAGGTGACGCTGTCGGCGCCGCTGGGCGCCCGCCCGGTCCTCGACGCGCTCACCGGCGCGCCGCTACACCTCACCTCCGGCTGATCCGTCCCGCGCCGAGCCGGCGGGCGCATGCCGCAGCCGCGTCGGCGGGGCGCTGACCGGCGGGGCGTTGATCGGCGAGGCGCGTTGATCGGCGGGGCGCGTTGATCGGCGGGGCGCGTTGATCGGCGGGGCGTTAATAAGGGGCCCTTCCTATACACCAGGCGTTAACAGGGGGCCCTTCCTTTCACAGGATTGGGGGGATGTCGGGGCGGATGGGGACGGGGAGCACGGTGGGACGGTCGGCGTGCAGCGCGGCGGCGAGGGCCGCGCCGAGCTGGTCGGGCGTGTCGACGACGGTGGCGGCGCAGCCGTAGCCGCGGGCGATCGCGGTGATGTCGAGGCCGGGCAGGTCCAGGCCGGGTACGCCGGGCGTCTGCTTCAGCTCGGCGAACGCCTTGAGGATCGCGTACTGCCGGTTGACCGGGACCACGACGGGCAGCGGCAGTCGCAACTGGGCGGCGGTCCAGAGGGCCTGCACGGAGTAGTGGAAGGAGCCGTCGCCGATCACCGCCACCACCGGCCGATGCTGGCCGGTGTCGCGTTGGGCAAGTGCGACGCCGACGGCCGCCGGCAGGCCGTAGCCGAGCCCGCCGCTGGCCATGGTGAAGTACGACCCGGGCCGGGTGAATCGCAGGTGACGGCGGAGCGCGGAGAGGTTTGACGGTGACTCCTGCACCAGCACCCCGTCCTCGGGCCAGTGCCGGCCCAGCGCGGCGAAGAGCGCGTCGGCGCTGAGCGGGACGGAATCCTCCACGGGTGCCGGACCGGGGCGGGGCGGTGGTGGTGGCCGGTCCGCCGGTGGCACCAGGTCGGCCAGTGCGGCGAGGGCCAGTCCGGCGTCACCGAGCAGGCTGTCGCCGACCGGGGCGCGAGCCGCCTCGTCGGGGTCGTCGGTCACGTGCAGCAGCCGCGCGCCGTCGGGAAGGGTGTCGCCCGGCACGTGCGGGTAGTAGCGGAACACCGGGGCGCCGATCACCAGCACCGTGTCGTGTCCCCGCAGCCGTTCGGCAAGCGGGCCGCGTGCGAAGGGCAGTACGCCCTGGAAGTGTGGATGGTCCTCGGGGAAGGTGGTGCGTTCGGGCGCGGGTGCTGACCAGACCGGCGCGACGAGTCGTTCGGCCAGGGCGACCGCTGCCGCCCAGGCGCCGGCGCGGTCCACTGCGGCACCGAGCACCAGGACCGGTGCCCGGCTGGCCGCCAGCGTGGCGGCGAACTGGCGCAGCCGCTCCGGATCGGGCGCGAACCGGGTGGCCACCGTGCGGGCTGATGGTGGCGGATCGGCGGGCTGCGCCCAGTCGTCCAGGGGCAGGGAGAGGAAGACCGGCCCGGCCGGTGGTTGCACCGCGGTGGCGTACGCCCGCATCAGCGCCGCCGGGACGTCCTGCGCCCGGACCGGTTCGTACGCCCACTTGACGTACGGCTGGGGCAGTTCGGTGGGCTGGCGGGCGGTGAGCCGGGGTTCCAGCAGCAGCATCTCGCGGGTCTGCTGGCCGGCGGTGACGATCAGCGGGGTGCGGTTGTGCCAGGCGGTGACGATGTTGCCCATGGCGTTGCCGGTGCCCGGCGCGGTGTGCAGGTTGACATGTGCGGGCCGCCCGGTGGCCTGGGCGTACCCGTCGGCGATGCCGACCGCCGATGCCTCGTGCAGCGCGAGCACATACGAGAAATCGTCGGGGAACGCATGCAGGAACGGCTCCTCGGTCGAACCGGGGTTGCCGAACACGGTGGTCATGCCCAGGGAGCGGAGCAGGTCGTAGGTAATGTCGCGGACCGTTGCCATCGCCCCTGAATCTAACCGGGCGAGTCGGGTCTATAGGGCTTTTCAGCTTTGCTCGCTTTCCCGGCTCGCGGAATCGCTCCCACCGCCCGCATCCGCCTGGTCGCCGGGTGACCTGCGCCTCCGGCCGCGGCTGCCGATCACCGGTGGTCAGGCCATCGCCAGGGCCGTGGACGCAGGCTATGGTGCCAGACATGGCAATGACAGCGCGGATGGCACCGGCGCGGCGGGCCGTCCCGGGGCGTGGCCGGTTCCGCCTTCCGGTGCATGACTGACGGGCGCGCGTGATGCAGGGAGAGGGGCAGGCGATCGGCGGGCGGGCAACCGAGTCGATGACCGGGAAGTTGTTGGTGGCGACACCGGCGCTGAAAGACCCGAACTTCGACCGTACGGTCGTGCTGTTGGTCGCGCACGAACCGGGTGGCGCGCTCGGCGTGGTGCTCAACCGGGCCACCGAGGTACCGGTAGCGGACGTGCTGCGCGACTGGGGCGATCTGGCCCGGCACCCGGCGGTGCTCTTCGAGGGCGGCCCGGTGCAGCCCGACTCGGCGATCTGCCTGGCCCGGATGCGTCAGCCGGTCCGCCGCCTCAAGGGTTTCCACCAGGTCTCCGGCGCGGTCGGCACGCTGGACCTGTCCGTCGATCCGCACCGGCTGCGCGAGAACGTCCAGAGCATCCGGGTCTTCGCCGGGTACGCGGGCTGGGGAGCGGGGCAGTTGGAGCAGGAGATCGAGGACGGCTCCTGGTTCGTGCTGGACGCGCTGCCCGGTGACGCCTTCGTCGACCGGCCCGACGACCTGTGGCCGATGGTGCTGCGTCGGCAGGGCGGCATGATGGCCGCGGTGGCGCACTTTCCGCCGGACGTGGCGCTGAACTGACCCGGCCGCGCCGGGCGGGGACCCGCGAGATGACCATGCCGGCGGGCGTGTGTATAGTTCTCCCAGTGCCCGGGCGACCGGGTGCGACAGCAAGGGGCCGTGGCGCAGCTGGTAGCGCACCACACTGGCAGTGTGGGGGTCAGGGGTTCGAGTCCCCTCGGCTCCACCTTGTGTTTGTGCAGGTCAATCGACGTCAGTTATCAACTGACGTCGATTGCTTGTGATCTTGTGGTCACCGCCGTGGTCACACAGCGCCCCACACTTCGCCTCGGCGACCAGTGTTGAAACTCCCGAAGAAGTCGCCTCTGACCAGGGATTATTACGGGGCCCCGGCTGTTCACGCATACCTGGCCGAAATGTGGGGCGCAAAACCGTGTAGTACGGCGGTGCCGGCCCGTGTCGCTACGTTCAATTTCGTGTTTCCGATCGACGGGGGTTCCGTGCCAAACGGCGCTCGGCGCTCGCCTGCGAGGATTCAGCCGCCGGGCCGCGGTCGAGCGGCTCCGGAAGGACTGAGGCCGTGTCCGTCCAGTCGCAGCCTCAGGGGACTTGGAGATCGATCGTGGGGGTCGCTGCGAGTAGGGCCTGCGTGTATGGGTGGCAAGGGATGGTGGTGATCTCCAGGGTCGGGCCCTGCTCGATGATTCGGCCGTCGCGCATGACCGCGATCCGGTCGGCGAGTTGTCGGACGACGGCGAGGTCGTGGGAGATGAACAAGCAGGCCAGGCCGAGCTGGTCTCGTAGATCGAGTAGTAGGTTGAGGATCTTCGCCTGGACTGACACATCGAGTGCGGTGACTGGTTCGTCGCAGACGAGCAGTCGTGGTCCGAGAGCCAGGGCGCGGGCTATCGCGACGCGCTGCTGTTGTCCGCCGGACAACTGGCGGGGCCGGCGCGTGCCGACCTGACGGTCGAGGCCGACGAGGTCGAGCAGTTCGTCGATCCGCGTGGACTGTGCTCGAGAGTCGCCGATCCGGTGGATGCGCAGCGGCTCGACGAGGGCTTGTCGTACCGTCTGGCGCGGGCTGAGGGTGAGGTACGGGTCCTGGAACACCATCTGGACGTGCCGCCGGTGTGCCCGCAGTGCTCGGCCGCGCAGGCTGTGGACGTCGACGCCGGAGAATCGGACCACGCCGGTGCTGGGCCGGTGGAGTCCGGTGACAACGCGGGCGAGGGTGGTCTTGCCGCAGCCGGACTCGCCGACGAGCCCGACGATCTCGCCCGGCTCGACGCGCAGGGTGACGTTCTCGATCACGTTCGCCCGGCCGCGGTCGTGGTGGTGGGGGTAGCCGGCGGTGACCTGCGCGATGTCCAGCACCGGTCAGGCCCTGTCCCGCTCGAGGGTAGCCCCGCCCACCAGAGTGTCCTCGCCGGACTGCTGGGGGCAGGTCGCATGGTGTGCCGGGCCGAGCGTCAGCAGCGCCGGCTGGTCATGGGTGCACGCGGTGACGGCGATGGGGCAGCGGGGGGCGAACGCGCAACCGTCGGTTTCGTCCGGGCCGGCGCCGGAGTGTCCGGGCATGGTGCGGAACCGCGTGCCGGGTGGCGCGCCGGGATGCGGTACGGCGTCGAGCAGGCCGCGGGTGTAGGGGTGGGCCGGGTTCGCGAGCACGGTGGCGAGCGGTCCGGATTCTACGATCCGGCCGGCGTACATGACGGCGACCGTGTCCGCGAGCCGGGTGACCACTGCCAGGTCGTGGCTGACGATGATCATGGCCATGCCCAGTTCGTCGCGGAGCCGGGCCAGCAGGTCGAGCAGTTGCGCCTGGACGGTGACGTCGAGGGCGGAGGTCGGTTCGTCGGCGACCAGCAGTTCCGGCTTGCCGGCGAGGGCGATGGCGATCTGTACCCGCTGCCGCATCCCGCCGGAGATCTGGTGGGGGAACTTGCCGGCGATACCGGCCGGGTCGGGCAGCTCGACAAGGTGTAGCAGCTCTTCGGTGGCCCGGCGGGTGGCGGCGCGCCGGCCGCCGCGTCCGGTGTTGCGGACGGCCTCGTCGACGTGCGCGCCGATGGTCCGCAACGGGTTGAGCGTGGCGAGGCTGTCCTGGAAGACTACGCCCACACGGCGGCCATTGATCTGGCGTCGCTCCCGCTGTGGAAGGTCGACGAGTTGGCGTGCCTGGGTGCCGGCTGCCAGGGTTGCCGACCCGGTGACGACCGCGCTGGGGTCGAGTAGCCCGAACGGCGCCATCGCGGAGGTGGTCTTGCCGCTGCCGGTCTCGCCGACGATGGCCAGGACGTGTCCCCGGGGTACCTGGTAGGCGACGTCGGCGACGACCTGGCGGCGCCGGCCGTCGTGCGGATAGCTGACCGAGAGGTCCCGTACCCGCAGCAGGGTGCCGTTCTCGTCGGACATGGCCGGGGCGACGGTCGGAAGGGCCGCTGCCAGTGGCACGGTGGTGGCCCGGCGGGCGGACGGGGCGCGAAGACGCGTCGGGAGTACCCAGCGCAGGATCGAGGGCCGTTCGTCGCCTGTGGCGAGACGCTCGCCGAGGAGGTTGCTGGCGAACACGACGGCGGTGATCGCGATGCCGGGCGGGTAGGCAAGCCACCAGGCGGAGGCGAGGTGGGGGCGGCCCTCGATGAGCATCTGGCCCCACTCGGCGTGCGGTGGGGGGATGCCGAGGCCGAGGAAGCTGAGCGTGGCGACGCCGAGCACGATCGCGCCGACGTCGGTGCTGGCGTAGACCAGGCACGGGGCGAGGGCCGGTGGGAGCAGGTGCCGGCCGACGATGCGGGCGGGTCCGGCGCCGAGCAGCCGTAGGGCGTCCAGGTGCGGACTGCCGCGCAGGCCGGCGACGCGGGCGCGGGCGATGCGGGCGTACGGGGCCCAGGCCCACAGCGACATCGCGAGGATGAGGTTCTCCGCACCGGGACCGCGTACGCCGATGACGGCCAGGGCGACGAGCATGCCGGGTAGGGAGACGGCCATGTCGATGATCCGGGAGATGATCCGGTCGACCGGGCCGCCGAGGTAGCCGGCGACGGTGCCGGTGACGCCGCCGACGGTCAGCGAGATCGTCAGGACCGCTGCCGTGACCGCGAGGGAGATCTGGGCGCCGTGCAGGATTCGGCTGAGCTGGTCGCGGCCGAGTTGGTCGGTGCCGAGGGGGTGTTCCGCCGACGGCGGCAGCAGGCTGGCCGCCAGGTCGGTGGCGGTCGGGTCGGCCGGGGCGAGCAGCGGCGCCAGCAGCCCCACGATCGCGAACGCGAGCAGCGGCAGGGCGACCAGCGTGGTGCGCACGGACGGTGGGATGGCTCGGCGGCGGTGTCGGACGTTCATGTCGTCTCCGTCCGAGGGCGTGCCGTGGTCTCGCCGGTGCCACTGCGCACCGGTTGGCGCCATCGCTGGCGGGGCGGGCGGTGGTGTGTTTCGGCGTCGCGGCGGGATCGGGGGTCGATGAGGGCCTGTGCGACGTCGGCGAGGCGGTTGGCGAGGATGAATCCGCCGCCGAGGACGAGCGCGCTGGCCTGTAGCGCTGGCACGTCCCGGGCTGCGGCGGCCTTGACGAAGTAGGCGCCGAGGCCGGGCCAGCCGAAGATCTGCTCCACGACGATGGTTCCCACCAGCAGGGTGCCGACGGTGAATCCGGCGACGGACAGGATCGGCCCGGCGGCGTTGGGCAGGCCGTCGCGGAGCACGATCGACGTCGGTCGGCTGCCACGGGCCAGGGCGGCGAGCACGTACGGCCGGTCGAGCGCCTCGCGCAGCGTCACGGCCACCACCCGGCTCAGCGCACCGGCAGCCGGCAGCCCGAGCACCGCCAACGGCATCACCCAGGTCGTGGACCCCGCCATCCCCGAGGTCGGCACCAGTCTCAGCCGCAACGCCAGCACCAGCACCAGCAGATAGCTCAGCCAGAACGCCGGCACCGACGTGGCCAGCAGCGCTGCGGTGCGCAGGGCTCCGCGCGCCAGGCCGCGTTCGAACACCGCCCCGGCGACGCCGACTGCCACGCCGACCACGAGGGCCAGCACGGCGGAGCCGGCGACCAGCCCCAGCGTCACGCCCATCCGGTCGGCGATCTCCGGGCCGATGGGTGTGTTCGTCCGCAGCGACACCCCGAAATCGCCGGTTACCGCGTCGGCGAACCACCGCAGGTACCGCAGCGGGGCGGGGGCGTCCAGACCGAGTTCGGCGCGGACGGCCTCGACCTGCTCGGGCGTGGCGGGCCGGCCGGCCCGGGTCGCGGCCAGCATCGCCGCCGGATCACCGCGCGCGAGCAGCACGAGCGCGAAGGTGCCGGCGGACAACGCCACGAGTACGCCGACGGTGTCGACGAGCCACCGCGCGAGGTAGCGTCCGGCGGACCGCAGCCGTCGTGTCCTCACCCGACGGTGACCGCGGTCAGTTTGAGGTCGACGTCGCTGGGCGAGACCGCGAAGCCGTTCACCCCGTCACGGACCGCCCACATTCGGGGCCGGTAGACCAACGGCACGAACCCGGCGTCGGCGGCGACGGCGTCGTAGAGATTCTGGTAGGCCACCGTCCGGGCGGTCGGGTCGGCGGCGAACAGCGCCTTGTCGACGAGACCCTCGATGGCCGGCGTCGCCCACAGCGGCGCCCGCGCCTCGTCGGTGAACAGGGAAACGATCGAGCTGGACGGGTCGTACGGCGCGCCGAGGGTTTCGAAGAACGTGATGTCGTATCTGCCCTCGGCGCGCTCGTCGTAGTAGACGGCGGCGTCGACCGGGACGATCTCGACCCCGATACCCACCTCCTTCAGCGCAGCGGCGATCGCCGAGGCCGTGGTGCGCGGGTCGAGTTGTCCCTCCGCCGGGGTCGCCGGAATCAGCAGCCGCAGCGAGAGTCGCTTTCCGTCCTTGACCCGGGTGTCGCCGTCGCGCACGTAGCCGGCCGCGTCCAGCACGCTGCCGGCGGCGGCCTTGTCGAAGCCGACCGGCAAATCGGCGCCGGAGTCCGGCACTCCCGGCGGGAACACTCGCCGGGCCGGTTCGGCGTAGTCCAGGAACAGCGCCTTCGCCATTGCGGCGGTGTCGATCGCTTTGCCGACAGCCTGACGTACGGCCTTGTCGCCGGCCGGGCCGTCGGGGTTGAACCCGAGCATGATCGAGACGTCCGGGGCGCCGGTGAGCAGCTTGACGTCGTCGCGGCCGTCCAGGGACTTCGCCTCGACCGGGGTTATCGGGGCCAGGTAGGGGCCGCCGATCAGGTCGATCTCGCCATTGGTGAGGGCGTCGACGCGGGCCTGGGAGTCCGGGATGACCTTGAATTCGAGACGTTCCAGGCGCGGTTTCTCCCCCCAGTAGTCGCCGTTGCGTTCCAGGGTGGCGCCGGTCGCCGTGTTGGAGACCAGCTTCCACGCGCCGGTGCCGACCGGGTTCTGAAACGTCCCGTCAGCGGCGGCCGACTTCGGGCTGAGTAGCCGGACCGGGCGCACGATCGACAACTCCTGCAGCAACGGTTCGTACGGCTCGGACAGGGTGAGCCGGACAGTGTCTGGATCCGGGGCCTCGACGGCGGAGATGACCTGCGACGCCCGGAAGAACGAGAAGCGTTTGTTGCCGACCCACCGGTCGAAGTTCCACTTGACGGCGGCAGCGTCCAGCGGTGTCCCGTCGGTGAAGCGTACGCCGTCGCGCAGGTCGAGGGTCACCTGTTTGCCGCCCTCGGCGACGGTCCACGACTCGGCGAGGCCCGGCTCCAGCCGCCCGTCCTCGCCGTAGCTGACCAGCGGCTCGTAGATCGCGTCGAGCAGCAGGAAGTTGCCGGTGAACGCGTGCGGGTCCAGCGGACCCGACTCCGCGCTCATCCCGATGCGCAGGACGGTGGTTGAGCCGGCATCACCGGAGTCGGAGCTACACGCGCTGACGAGCGCGACCGACACGGCGAGGGCGGTGACGAGGGAACGTGATCGCGGCACGGACTCTCCTGGTGGGGTTGGCAGGTCAGGGCACGGCGGATGGCCGGGGGACGTTCCCGCATCAGTAGTCGGCTTCATCACGCGGCTGGTTCCCGAAAACTTGCCGTGACAGACGGTCCGTTCCGAAGACGGGTAGGGTCCGGCCTGGTCGCCAACACGACGACAGCAGGCAGATCGGGCGGTCTCGGGTGCGGGATCGGGCCGGGAGGTCACGGGTGAGCTGGTACGCGGCACGGAGCCGTCGTTTCGGCGAAGCGTCCCTGGCTGCGGCGCGGGCGCCGGTCGGCTGATGGCGGCCCCGACATCGTCCCGGACCGGGTCGGTCGCGCGTAACCGTCTGCTGTCGTTGCGGGATCACCCCTTCACGGGCGCCCAAATCGCGTTGCTGCTGGGTGGTCTCCTGGTCAACGTCGGCTCGTTCTCGGTCTATCCGTACCTGGCGGTTCTGCTGCGCGACCGGACGGGGCTCGGGATGGCGCAGGTCGGGGTCGTGCTCGGGGCCGCCACGCTGGTGCAGTTCGCCAGCGCCCCGCTCAGCGCGGCGCTGGCCGAGCGGATCGGGCTGCAGCGCTCGCTGCGCGGTGCCATGGTCCTCTACAGCCTCGGCGGCGGCGCCTTCCTTCTCGGAGCGACAGGCCCGGTGTCCACCGTCGTGGGACTGTTCCTCATTTCCAGCGGAGGTTCGCTGTATTCACCGGCGTACCGCAGCTACCTGGTACACGGAGCCGACCCGCAGCAGCGGCCCCGGCTGGTCTCTGCCGGCAACGCCGCCAGCAACCTGGGCGTCGCCCTCGGGCCGGTGCTGGGCGCCCTGCTCATCCAGCGTCCGAGCAGCATGTTCGCGGTCGTCACGGTGGTCTACGCCATTCTCGGGGTCTGGCACTTCTTCCTGCCCAGGGAGCGGATGGTCCCCGACGCCCCGCCGGTCGAGCCGTATCACCGGATGTTGCACGGCATCGTGGTGCTGCCCTTCGTCGTCACCGCCCTGTCGGTCTACCTCTACATGCAGTTCTACCAGTACCTCTCCAGCTACGCGGAGGGCCGAGTAGCCGCGCTGTTCTACGGCGTGGCGATGATGGGTTACTCCCTCGGGCTGGTCCTCGTGCAGCCCCTCGTGGCGCACCGGGTCGAGCGGATGAGCCATCCGTCGGCGATGGCGATCGGTTTCGGCTTCCTGGCGACGGGGATGGTCGCGTTCGCCGGTGGAAACATGTTCACGATCGGGGCCGGAGTCGCGGCGATCAGCGTCGGCAACGCGGTGCTCTTCCTCAAGAACGACCTTATGGCGTTGGCGGGCTCGAAGCGGTCAGCGACGGCCGTCTTCGGTCAGCAGCGGCTGGCCGTAGGGGTCGGTTCCTTCCTCAGCGGTGTCGTCGGCGGCAGCGTGTACGGACTCTTCGAGCGGGCGGGTCAGCTGTCGGGGTTCTGGCTGGTCGTGGCCGCCCAGTGCATCCTGCTTCCGCCGCTGGTGGTGGCGGTGGTTCGGCGCCTGCGTCGGCTCGTCCCCAGAACCGAGGAGGTTCGGAGCGCCCGATCGGGTTGATAGGCGGCGCCGGTGCCCGATGTGTTCCTGGACGGGGGGATAGGGCCGCTGATCCCAGTCCATCGTCGACCACGGCGGTGTCAGATCTCTGAGGGTATCGATCTCGGTGGGCTTCAGCGCGGCTCGGTCCAGCGCATCCCGGTGCCGGGTAAAGACCTTGTCCACGTACCGGTGCCCCGTGTCCGCGCCGATGACGAGATGCTCGCGTCCGGGGTGACGCTGTGCCTCCCACGCCGCTACCAGGAAGGCCGCTCCGGTGGACAGGCCGGCGAAGACGGCGTGCGTACGCATCAGGTCGATCGTGCCGGCCATGGCGTAGTGGAAGGTCAGCCAGTGCACTTGGTCGTAGAGGTCGGGGCGGACGTTGTCGAAGGGGATGGCGCTGCCGATACCGGCGATGATTGCCTCGGGGTCCTGGAAGCGTTCGCTGCCGAAGCTGACGCTGCCGAACGGCTGGACCCCGACCAGTCTGGCCGCCGGATCGTGCCGGCGTAGCGGCTGGATCAGGCCGGCGCTCGACGCGCCGGTGCCGACGCTGGCCACCACAGTCAGGGGCCTGTCGGGCAGCGCGACGTGCACCAGGCCGGCCAGCTCGGCGTACCCGAGGTAGTGGATGGGGTCGTGGTACTGACGCATCCAGTGCATGCCGGGGTTGGCGCGCAGCAGCTGACGGATCCGCGCGACCCTGCGGTCCTGATCGAGGCGCAGGTCGGACTCGGCCGGCATCTGGTCCACCGTCGCGCCGAGGATCTCCAGCTGTGACCGGATCGTCGGTGTCACGGTGGTCGAGGCGACGATGTGGCAGCGGAGATCGTAGCGGTGACAGACCATGGCCAGAGCCAGTGCGTAGATGCCGCTCGAACTGTCGATGACGGTGTCTCCGGGCCGTACGGTGCCGTCGGCGAGCAGTGCCCGGACGGCGCCGAGAGCGGCGTAGATCTTTAGCGTCTCGAACCGGACGAGCACCATGTTCTCCGACAGGCGGATGAGGCTGGGCGCTCTGACGGCATCGGTGACATGACCGTGGACGGTCGCGGAGACATCGGGCGGGACCATGAACGGCATGGGCGGTCGTCCCTCGTGTCGTGCCGCCGGGGCAGGGCGGCAGGGCGGCAAGTGTGCGAGACCAGTTATCTCCGTCGATTTTCTGGTCCCCCCGGGTAGGTCGCGCGCACGACTGCGTTAGTTCCGGCGCCGGGGGTCGTCGCCGAGGACGAATCAACCGAATGTTGCGGGAACCAGGCGCGGTATGCGGCCGACCAGCTCAGCGGGCGAAGGTGCCCGGCGTGCTCCGCGACCTGCGGACTGGATCACGGTGACTTGCCCACAATGGACGGCAGTCGATCGGAACTCTTTGGTCTGCCCGCCCGACATATTCAACGTGACCATTGCGTGCCTCGAGATGCTCTCCTTCGGCCTTGCCCATCTCGCCAGGGCCGCCCACTCTTCGGGCGAACGGCTGGCGCTGCTGACCGGTGTCGAGTCGCTCTACCTCCACGAGCTGGCCACGCTGCCGCCCGGCACGATCGACGTCGTACCGGTCGACACGCACGACCGCCAGGCGGTCACCGAATCCCTGCACGCGATCGGTGACCTGCGGGGCCTGATCAGCTCGACGGACACCTGGGGAGTGATCGGCGCCGAGCTCGCCGCCGAGTTCGGCCTGCCCGGCATCGATCCGGCGGTGATCCGGCTGGTGCGCGACAAGGCCCGCGTCCGCGATCTGCTGAACCAGAAGAGCCTGAGCCCGGTGGCGCCCTTCGGGGTGGACGATCCGGCCACGGTGAGCCTCGACCGGCTCGCGTCGGCCGTCGGGCTGCCCGCCGTCGTCAAGGACACGGCCGGCACGAGCAGCGCGAACGTGTGGCTTGTCCGGGACGCCGACGACCTCGCCCGGCTCCGCCGCGAGGCCGCGGACGCAGCGCTGTTCGGGAGCCTGTTCGCCGAGCCGTTCCTGGCCGGGCCCGTCTACAGCGCCGAGACCCTGACCTGGGCCGGGCAGACCCGGCTGCTGGGGCTGTCGAGCCGCCTCATGTCGGCCCAGCCCTGGTTCCGGGAGGACGTGACGGCATTCCCCGTGGCGCTGCCACCCGCCGAACTCCGCGAAATCGAGGTGTGGCTCGGGGAGGTGCTGGCGGTCCTCGGGTACACCGACCGGTTCGCCCACATCGAAATCGCCATGACCACCCACGGACCCCAGCTGATCGAGGTGAACCCCCGCATCGGCGGTGCGCTTGTCGGCGAGTCGATGTGCCGCGCACTCGGGGTCAACGTCTACGCCGCCCTCGTCGACCTCGCGCTCGGCCACCGCCCCCGCCTGCTCGACGCGGCCCTGCCCGGCGGCCCGGCGGTGGCGTTCGTCCTGGCCTACCCGGATCAGGCCGGTGAACTCGTTGCCGTGAACGGAATCGACGACCTCGACCGCTATCCGGGGCAGCCGCGATGGTATCCGACCAAGGCGATCGGCACACAGGTCGCGCACGTCACCGACGGGCGCGGCTACGCGGGCATCGTGCTCGCCGAGGGCCCGACCGCAGAGATCGCCACGCACCGTGCCGTCGCCGCGGCGGGCGCCGTCCACGTCCGCACCCGGCCGTCGTGCTAGACACGTCGGCCGCGCACAATCAGCCGCCGGGCATGGTTGTCGAACGGCTCCGCATCGAAGCCGCCGAAGCAGTCGACCTCGGCGAAACCCGCCGCGCGAAGCATCGCCTTGAGCTCAGCGGCGCTGTAGAGGGCATGCTCGACGACGGCCGTACGCGTCTGGCCCTCCCGGACCAGGAGGAAGTCGTCCCGGAACCGGGTCCAGTCGTCCAGGACCGTGCCGCGCACGAGCAGCGTTCCGCCGTCGACGTCGATGATCTTCGGTTCGTGGCCGTCGCGGGCCGCGATCTCCTTGCCGTACATGTCGACGAGCATCCGACCGCCAGGCTTGAGACTGGCCAGCACATTGCGCAGAACACGCATGTTCTGCGCGTGGTCGGCGAACAACCCGAACGACGTGTACATGCTGATCGCGAGGTCATACCGGTCCGGCTCGACGAACTCACGCATGTCCGCCCGGACGAGCCGGACGTCGACACCGGAGGCGGACGCGGCCGTCGCGGCCCGGTCGAGCAGCGCCGCGCTGAGGTCCACGCCGGTGACCGTGGCGCCCCGGCGGGCCAGCGGAATCGTGTACGTCCCCGGCCCGCACCCCAGATCCAATACGGCGGCCCCGGCCGGCAGGCGCAGCAACGGAGACGCGGCCACCCGCGCCTCGGCTTCGGCGGCACGCTCGGCGGAGAACATCACCTCGGTGAACCCGGTCCACAGCGCCTCATCCTCGAACCACTCCATTCACTGCTCCATCCGCCGCCGTTGATGTCCGTCGTGTCTAACAGTCGCGGCCGGGCCCGGTCTGGTTCCGGCAGGCCGCACATCGGGAGGATCCGCCCATGGAACTGTCCGTCCGTCGCGAGACGCTGCGGCTCGTCGAGGTGGTGCGAAGCTCGCGTGGCGAAATCGACTCCGTCGCAACCTGCATGGTCACCCTGACGCACGACGGGATCACCGCCTACGGCGAAGGCACACCGACCGGGTACGACGGCGTCACCGCGGACGACGTCGTGGCGGCGATCGACGTCGGAGGAGCGGCGGCGCTCGGACGGGATCTGCGGGACCCGGCGGCCGTCCTCGACCGGATCAGTCGGTGGGACGCACCGGCGGGCGCCCGGATGGCACTCGACGGCGCCGTGCACGACTGGATCGGCAAGGCCGCCGGGCAGCCGACCTGGAAGCTGTCCGGGGCGGCCCGGACGCTCGGGCCGACCGTCTACACGATCTCGATGGCCGGACCTGAGGAGGCGGCGAGCGCGGTCCGGAACGCACCGGGAGTGGGCGCCTTCAAGGTGAAGGTCGGCGGCCCCGGCGACATCGAGACCCTCGAAGCGATCCGGGCGGTGACCACGCTGCCGGTCCGGATCGACGCCAACGAGGCGTGGGACCTTGCGACCGCCCGCGCACTCACTCCTCGGCTACGGCGGCTCGGCATCCAGTTGATCGAGCAGCCGTTCCCGGTGACCGCGATCGACGACTACCACCGCTACCGGGAGGTGCCCGACCGGCTGCCGGTCTTCCTCGACGAGGGCTGCACCGACGAGGCGAGCGTGCTGGCCGCCCGGTCGTACGCCGACGGCTTCGTCGTGAAGCTGTGCAAGGCCGGCGGGATCCGCAGCGCACGGCGGGTCATGGAGGCCGGTCGACGGGCCGGCCTCGGAACCATGATCAGCTGTATGTGCGAATCGGAACTCGCCATCAGCCAGGCCGCGCAGCTCGCACCGCTGGCCGACCACATCGACCTCGACGGCCACCTGTACCTGCGGGAGCCGCCGTTCCAGGGCCTCGGTCTCCAGGACGGCCGGATCGTCCTCGGCGACGCACCCGGTCTGGGCGTCGTGCCGTCCTGAGGAACTTTCCCGGTCATCGATGCGACATGTTGACAGGACGCGGGACACCGCAGGACGGGAGGTCACGGTGAGCTGGTACGAGGATCTGTCCCTGTGGTCCGGCTTCTCGGACGTGCTCTTCTCCGCCGAGCGGGCGCGACAGGCCGCCGACCTGGTGGCCACCTCGCCGCTGCTGGCATTCCCGCCGAGAAGCCGCGTACTCGACCAGTGCTGCGGTGTCGGCTTCTTCTCGGCACCGCTGGCCCGCCAGGGCTACCGAGTGACCGGCGTCGACATCCATCGTGAGCTATTCGAACGAGCCGAGGCCGAGGCCGAGGCGTCGTTCGTGCGCGCGGACGTGCGTGAGTACGTGTCACCGGACGCGTTCGACGTCGTGGTGAACATGTACACGTCGTTCGGGTATTTCGACGAGCACGACGACAACGTCCAGGTCTTGCGCAACGCGTACCGCTCCCTGGTGTCCGGTGGGGTGTTGATCGTGGATCTGTTGAGCAAGGAGATCTACGCCTCCTGGGTCGGGCCACCGAAGATCGTCGACGTGCCCGGCGGCATGGTGGTCATGCGCGACACGATCCTCGACGACTGGACCCGCTATCGCACCGACTGGACGCTGGTCCGCGGGAACAACGCCGAGCACACCTCGCTCACCTGCTGGGTCTACAGCGCCGCCGAACTGAAAGACATGTTCATCCAGGCCGGGTTCGAGAAGGTCCAGTGCTTCGGCAACTTCGACGGCGGACCGTACGACGGCGCAGCCACCCGACTGATCGTCCGGGGAACCAAGGCGTGACAGGCATTCGCTGGTTCACCCGGGTGCAACTCGCGCTGCTCGGAAGCGGGTTTTTCGTCAACCTGATCAACTTTTCGGTGTACCCGTACCTGGCGGTTCTGCTCCGCGACCGGATGAGTCTGGGCATGGACCAGGTGGGTCTCATCCTGGGGCTCGCGACGTTCCTTCAGTTCGCCGGCGGGCTGCCGGGCGCGGCCCTCGCCGAGCGACTCGGCCTGCAACGGTGCCTGCTGGTCGCGATGGTGCTGCAAACACTCGGCTCGCTGGGCTTTCTCGTCGGCGGCGCCTGGCCAGCGCTGACGATCGCCGCGCTGTTCCTGCGATCGGCGGCCTCGGCGGTCTACTCGCCCAGCGTTCGAGGCTATACGGTGCTCGGCGCGACCCCGGACGAGCGGCCACGGCTGGTGTCGGCGAGCTACGCCACGGGCAACGTCGGCATCGCGCTCGGGCCGGTGGCGGGCGCGCTGTTCATCCACGACCCGGCCGCGATGTTCGCCGTCGCCACCGCGCTGCACGTGGCAATGACGATCGGGCACGCCTACCTGCCCACGGAGCGGGGCGACAAGCAGGAGGCGGTCGAGCCGCTGCGCCGAGCGTTGAACGGCACGGCGGTGCTGCCGTTCGCCGTGACCGCCCTGACCCTCTACCTGCACATGCACTTCTACCAGTACCTGTCGTCGTACGCGCAGGGCCGGGTGCCGGCCGTGTTCTACGGGTCGGCCATGATGGCCTATTCGCTGATCCTGGCCGTGATCCAGCCGCTGATCTCCACATGGGTCGAGCGGATGCGATACCCGCACGCGATGGCCCTCGGCTTCGGCGGCCAGGCCGTCGGCATGCTCGCCTTCACCGTCGGGAACGAGATCGCGATCGCCGCCGGAATCCTCGCTATCGGCGCGGGCAACTCGGTGATCTTCCTCAAGAACGTCCTTGAAGCGCTCGCCCGTACGCAGCGATCTCCCACGGTCGTCTTCGGCCAGCAGCGGCTCGCCGAAGGCGCCGGCGCGTTCCTCAGCGGTCTCGCGGGCGGTGGCCTCTACCACCTGTTCGAGTCCATTGGAAACCTTCCCGGATTCTGGCTGGCCATCGCCGCGCAATGCCTGCTCCTGCCGCCGATCGTGCTCCTCGCAGACCGCATGCTCCGTCGCCCCACACTCGAACCGGCAGGTGTGTCATGAACCCGGCAGACGCGATCACCACCGCCCATGCTATCGCCGAGAGGCTCCGCGCGGACGCCGTGGAGCGGGACCACGCCAACCGACCGCCGCAGGCCGAGATCGAGCTGCTCCGCGACAGCGGCCTGCTCGCCCTCGACCCCGACGACCACCCGACCACCCACGCCGTCACCCGGATCGTGGCGGCGACCGACGCCTCGATCGGTCACCTCCTCGGCTATCACTACCTCCATCTGTGGCGAGCCTCGCTCTACGACAACGCCGAGCTGGCGACCTCGCTGCGCCAGGAGGCCGCCACCGGCCGGGTATTCGTGGCCGCCGTCAGCAACCAGCGCGACACCATCACGGCCGCCCTGACCGGCGACGCGGTCACCGTGTCCGGTCGGGGCGCGTTCGCCACCGGCTGCGCGGTCGCGGACCGCCTGCTCGTCAGCGCGATCCGCGACGACCACACGGCACGCCTGGTCGTCGTCACGCCTGGTACCGGCGGCGGAATCTCGCACCCACCAGACTGGGACAACCTGGGCCAACGCTCGACGGCGAGCGGAAGCATCGCCTTCGACAACGTCCGGGTCACCCGAGGCGACGTGCTGGGCACGTTCCCGGCCGACGAAGAGGCATCCAACCCGGGCCGCCTACGCCTGTCCCTCGTATCGCTGGCCTTCCAGGCGGTACTCACGCAGGTCCTCGTCGGCGTCGCGAACGGCGCGCTCGACGAGGCCGCCAGGTACACGCGGACGCATTCGCGCCCCTGGCCCGCGAGCGGGCTGGAGCGGGCCGTCGACGACCCGCACGTGCTCGCAGGTTACGGGGAACTCGCCGCGACACTGGACGCGGCCCGCCTTCTGGCCGACGACGCGACCCGCGCCCTCGCCGAGGCCGACACCCGGGGTCTCGCCCTGACCCCGACCGAACGTGGCCGGGCGGCGCTGACCGTCTCTGCCGCGAAGGTCGTGTCCAGCCGGCTGGCGACCGAGGCGACCAGCCGGATCTTCGAGTTCACCGGCGCCCGTGCAACGGCCCGTACGACCGGCCTCGACCGGTTCTGGCGCGACGCCCGCACGCTCACCCTGCACGACCCCGTCGCATACAAGGCCCGGGAACTCGGCACCTTCCTCCTCACCGGCCGGTACCCACCCATGACGGCATACAGCTGACTGGGGTCTGGGGGCTCGTGTTCCGGTCGGTGCCGCCGGCATGTCTGCTGGTGCCGACGGCACCGACCGGATGACCACCGCCGTCAGCTGTCGGGCGGTGTGGCGGTGGCGGCGACGAGTAGGGACAGTTCCCGTACGAGGTCGTCCATGGACTGGCCGCTCTGCGCGCGGAGCAGTCCGAGGCTCAGGTCGGCCAGGAGGTAGAAGCCGAGGGTCTTGGCCTGTTCGGAGCCGAACGCGGCGAGGAGTTCCTCGGCGCCGCAGAGGTCACCGCGATGCTTGGCCGCGATGACCCCGGCGGCGCGTTGGACCAGTTCCGCCCCTGCCGGGGTGGGTCCGGTCACGCCGATCAGATCTTTGGCGTGGCGGCGCGGGCGGCGTCGAAGCGGCCGATCACGTCCGACCAGTTGACCAGGTTCCACAGCTTGTCGACGTAGTCCGGCCGGACGTTCTTGTACTGCAGGTAGTAGGCGTGCTCCCAGGCGTCGAAGACCAGCAGCGGGGTGGAGCCCTGCCCCACGTTGCCGTGGTGGTCGTACACCTGCTCCACGATCAGCCGCTGCCCCAGCGGCTCCCAGGCCAGCACGCCCCAGCCGGAGCCCTGCACGCCCTTGGTCGCGGCGGAGAGTTGCCCGGCGAACGCGTCGAACGAGCCGAAGTGCTCGTCGATCGCGGCGGCCAGCTCGCCATCGGGACGGTCACCACCGTCCGGGGATAGGTTGCCCCAGAAGATCGTGTGCAGCACGTGACCGGAGAGGTTGAACGCGTACGTCTTCTCCAGGCCGACCAGGGTCGAGAAATCACCCTTGGCGCGGGCCTCGGCGAGCTGCTCCAGACCATCGTTGGCGCCCTTGACGTACGCGGCGTGGTGCTTGCTGTGATGCAACTCCAGAATCTGGCCGGACATCACCGGCTCCAGAGCGCCGTAGTCGTAGGGCATGTCGGGCAGGGTGTAGACCGCCATCAGAACTCCTCAGGGTGTTGCTGCCATGTTGATGCTCTTGCCACTATCTTGCAACAGAAACTGTCGACGGCATCGTCGCCGACGGTGTCCTGCTCGGCGACGCCCTCGCCACCAGCATGGACGAACACGCCCGCTTCGGCGGCGTCGTCCCCGAGATCGCGGCCCGCGCCCACCTACACGCCATCACCCCCATGGTCCGCCACGCCCTCGACCGCGCCGGAATCGGCTTCGCCGACATCGAGGCCGTCGCCACCACCGCCGGGCCCGGCCTCGCCACCGCAGTCCAGGTCGGCCTCGCCGCCGGCAAGGCCTACGCCCTCAGCCTCGGCGTACCCCTCTACGGCGTGCACCACCTCGCCGGCCACGCCGCCGTCAACACCCTCGAACACGGCCCACTCCCTGACCGCTGCGTCGCCCTCATCGTCTCCGGCGGACACACCTCACTCCTCCTCATCGGCGACCTCGCCCGAGACCCCGTCGTCCACCTCGGCGACACCGTCGACGACGCCGCCGGAGAAGCCTTCGACAAAGTCGCCCGCCTCCTCGGCCTGCCCTACCCCGGCGGACCCGCGATCGACCACATCGCCGGTGACGGCAACCCCACCGCCATCGCCTTTCCTCGACCGATGACCGGCCCCCACGACCCGCCCTACCAGTCCTCCTTCTCCGGCCTCAAAACCGCCGTCGCCCGCTGGATCGAGAAACACGGAGACCAGGCCGTGTCGGTGGCCGATGTTGCCGCGTCGTTCCAGGAGGCGGTGGCGGACACCGTCACCCGCAAGGCGCTGGCGGCGTGCCGCGACCACCAGGCCGACACCCTGCTGCTCGTCGGCGGCGTCGCCGCAAACAGCCGGGTACGGCACCTCGCCGAACGTCGCTGTGCCGCCGCCGGAGTGCGGCTGCGCGTACCGTCACCACACCTCTGCACCGACAACGGCGCCATGATCGCCGCCACCGGCGACCTCCTCATCCGCGCCGACATCACACCCGACCGACTCGACCTCGGCGCCGACCCCTCCGCCGTTCTGCACGGCGCGTTGCTGCACGGCCCACGCTGACGCCCAGATGGGTGAGGATCTCGGCGGTGGCCGATTCGGATCAGACATCCCATAGCGGGACGAAGCGCTACGCGTCCGCGGAATTGGCTGGTCTGCTGCTGTCGGGCCCAGTCTCAGGAGCGCCATGGGCTCCATCGCGGGCTAGGTGTGGCGGGACTGGTTCTACTCGACGTGATCGCTCAGAGCGCTGCGGGTGGGCCGGTGTCCGGTCGCGTCGCTCTGTGCACAGAAGCGTGCCTCATGGGTACGATTCTGCGCATGAACATGACCAGAGCCTGTGCGCACTAGCGTACCGCTGCGGTACGCTAGTGCGCATGACTCGCTCGCTGCTGGAAGAGCTCGTCGACGTGGCTGTCGATCAGCATGGTTACGTGCGCACACGGGACGCCACCGCGCGGGGCATCGATGGCGCCAACCTGCGCAAGATGGCCGCCCGGGGGCGCTTGGAGAAAGTTGGCCGAGGGTTGTACCGCGTCCCGTTCCTTCCTCGGGACGAGCATGACGAGTACGCCGAAGCGGTCCTGTGGGCCGAGGGGCGCGGGATCATTTCGCATGGCTCCGCGCTGGCTCTGCATCAGCTGTGTGATATCAACCCATCGCGGCTGCACCTCACTGTTCCCCCGACGTACACGCCCCGGCGAACCGGTGGCGAGTTGTACCGAGTGTGGCGACGTAAGCTCGATCCGGGCGAGGTGACCGCGGTTGACGGCATTCCCGTCGTCACTGCCGAGCGGGCCGTTGGTGACGGCATTGCCTCCGGGATCGATCCTCAGATGCTGACCCAGGCAATCGCCACCGCACGCCGAGAAGGGCTGCTTACTGTGGCGCAGGCAAGGCAGCTTCGACGCCAGTTGGCCGCAAAGCTGCACCGAGGAAACGGCCGGTGAAAAGTCATACCCCTGTTGGCAGCCCGGTCCCCGCAGCTCGTCGTGCCGCATCACCACCGACCAACCTGCGCTCCCTGCAAGACCGACTACGCAACTTTGCCCGGAGTCAGGGAACGCTTGTGGGGCGGGTTCAGCGACAGCTCAGCGCCCTGGTTGTCACCGAAATGCTCTCTCGGGTCGAGCAGCCGATCAGCGGCCCACCACTGCTGGTCAAAGGTGGAACTGCGCTCGAGTTTCGTCTCGGGCTGTCCGCGTCGCGTACCTCCAAGGATCTTGATGCAGTCGTGCGCGGTGACCTCGATGACTTCATGTCCCTCGCGGACGAGGCCGTCAAGATCCCATGGGCTGGCTTCACCGGTCGTGTCACCCGCCGTGCCGAGGTGGACATCCCCGGCCTGACCGTCAAGCCCCGCCGTTTCGAGGTCAAGCTCAGCTTCCGCGGCAAAGCATTCGCCACCGTCCCCGTCGAAATCAGCGCCGCTGAAGCAGGCGCGGCGGCCGAGTACGAAGAAGTTAGTGCGCCGCCGCTTGACGGCCTCGGGTTCGAGCCCGCCGCACCGGTTCCCTGCCTGTCAATCCGCTTCCAGATCGCCCAGAAGATCCACGCTTGCACCGATCCGTTAACACCCGGTGTGGTAAACACGCGCGCCCGTGACCTGGTGGATCTACTGCTGATGGAACCACTCGTCGACGATGAACAACTCCCCGCAGTAAGGGAAGCGTGCGCGCAGATATTCGCGGCACGCGCACGTCATTCGTGGCCGCCGGTGCTGCAGGTGCCCGCGGTCTGGGTGGAGCTATACCCGGCGGCAGCCGAGGGCCTCGAAGACTACGTACCAGCCGATGTGCACCGGGCCGCCGCGGCGGTCCAGCTGCTCATCAACCGCATCGCGCAGCACAGTCCTGACGACGGCCAACCGGAGATCGATCTGGCGTGGTCGGTGGATAGCACTCGGTAACAGAATTCCGTAACATCTGGGCGGTCACTGGGCGCGGAGTGGGCAGGGGCGGGCAGAGTGGATTTCGACGGCCTTGACTGGCTTCGTCGAAACAGTCCCGCTTGGCGCCTGCTCCGGGCAGACCACGCCGCCCTGGTGTTGTCGTTCCTGGGGCGGGTTTTCGTCGAGGAGAACATCCGCTCGATCTCCGCATTCGAGTTGGCCGGGCGGTTGGAGGACGAGCTCTTCGCGCTCAACGAGCGGTTCGGGGAGGGTACGTATCCGCGTACGGCAAAGGCGTACCTGGACGAGTGGGCACAGCCCGACGTGGGCTGGCTGCGCAAGTACTACCCGCCCGGATCGGACCAGGTGCACTTCGACGCTACGCCAGCGGTGGAGCGCGCGCTTGCTTGGGTGCAGTCGCTGCGCGCTCGCTCCTTCGTAGGCACCGAATCGCGGCTGAACATCGCGCTGGAGTTGCTGCGGCAGATGGCGTTCGGTGCCGAGACCGATCCGGAGGTCCGGCTGGCGGAGCTGCGGCAACGACGCGCGGAGTTGGACGCCGAGATCGCCCGGGTCTCCGCTGGCGAGGTCGACCTGCTCGATCCGTCGGCGCAACGCGACCGGTACCAGCAGTTCGTGGCGACCGCCCGAGGGCTGCTTGGCGACTTCCGGGAGGTGGAGGCGAACTTTCGCACCCTCGATCGGGAACTGCGGGAGCGGATCGCCACCTGGGACGGGTCGAAGGGTGAGCTCCTGGACGAGGTGGTGGGGAACCGTAACGACATCGCGGAGTCCGACCAGGGCCGAAGTTTCCACGCCTTCTACGATTTCCTCCTGTCACCCCGGCGTCAGCAGGAGTTCAGCGACCTGTTGGCTCGGGTGCAGTCGTTGGCGGCGATCGGTGAACCGGACCCGCGGATGCGGGGCATCCACTACGACTGGCTGGACGCGGCGGAGCGTACCCAGGCCACCGTCCGGCTGCTCTCCGAACAGCTACGACGGTTTCTCGACGACCAGGTCTGGCTGGAGAACCGACGGGTGATGGACATCCTGCGTAGCGTGGAGATTCATGCCCTTGCGCTGCGCGACCACACGACGGGTGACCTGCGGTACGAGATCGACGGCGTGGCTCCCCATGTCGTCCTGCCGATGGAGCGACCGCTGTACCAGATCAGGGCGAAGCAGGTGCTGGACAGCGGTTCCGACGCCGACGCGGCCCCGCCGGAGGTCGATGTCTCGGCCCTTTTCGAGCAGGTACACGTCGATCCAACGCGGCTGCGGGAGGCCGTCCGGGCAGCGCTCAGCGGCGGCACGCAGGTTTCGTTGCCCGAGCTGCTGGCCGAGCATCCCCTGGAGCAGGGGCTGGCGGAACTTGTCACCTATCTGTCGCTGGACAAGGACCTGACGTTCGAGTTGGTCTTCGATGAGCGGCGGCAGGAGCACGTACGCTGGCACGACGCAGACGGCCGGCAGCGGGAAGCGATCCTGCCTGCGGTGGCTTTCGTGCGCAGATCCCTCCCCGGAGGCGAATAAAGTGTCTCGAACGTCCCGGCCTGCCGAGCCCAACCTCTCGATCGCCGTCACGCACCTGATGAAGGGCGTTGTCTACCGGGACGCCCACCCGGTTCCGTGGCTGCACCTGACGCAGCTGCAGACACAGGTACGCGACTACGTCGCGGTGATGGGGCTGACCGTGGCGATCGATGAGGCTGAGGGATATGCCTTTTTGCGCTCTCGACCGGACGATTCCGACCTGGACGGGCCCGCCGTGCCCCGGCTGATCCCGCGTCGGTCGCTGTCGTTCCACGTCAGCCTGCTGCTGGCGCTCCTGCGCAAGAAACTCGCCGAGTTCGACGCGAACAACAGTGACACCCGGCTGGTGCTTACCCGCCAGCAGGTGATCGACCTGCTCACGACCTTCATGCCGACGACGATCGGCGAAGCCCGGCTGGTCGACCAGATCGACACCCATCTCCACAAGGTGGTCGAGCTGGGGTTCCTCCGCCGGCTCGACGACGGGGAAGCGAGCTACGAGGTGCGGCGGATCATCAAGGCCTTCGTCGACGGGCAATGGTTGGCTGACTTGGACACCCGGCTCGCCGAGTATGCAGCCGAGCTGTCCGGAACCACGGCGGGGCCACAGTGACCGATCATGGCCAGACCGGTGCCGTCGCGACAGCGCCGGGATTCCGGCTGCTGCGGCTGGAACTTCGCAACTGGGGTACCTTCGACGGCCGGGTCTGGACCTTTCGGCTGGACGGCGCCACCGCGCTACTGACCGGCGACATAGGTTCCGGAAAGTCGACAGTGGTTGATGCCATCACCACGCTGCTGCTCCCAGCCCACAAAATCTCTTACAACCGGGCTGCCGGTGCCGAAACTCGGGAACGGTCGCTGCGCTCATACGTGCTGGGTTACTACAAGTCGGAGCGGAACGAGGCGACCGGGACGTCCAGGCCGGTCGGGTTGCGTGGCGGCAGCAGCTACTCGGTGCTGCTCGGGGTTTTCGGCAACGCGGCGACCGGCGCCACCGTCACGCTCGGACAGGTCTTTTGGACCCGGGACGGCAACTCCGGGCAGCCGGAGCGGTTCTTCGTGACCGCCGGCGAGGAGCTCACGGTCGGCACCGACTTCGTCGATTTCGGCAGTGAGGTCGCCCAGCTCAGGAAGCGGCTGAGACAGTCCGGTGCCAAGATCTACGACCACTTCCCGGAGTACGGCAAGGACTTCCGGCGGCGTCTCGGTATCGCCTCGGACCAGGCGATGGACCTGTTCCACCAGACGGTGTCGATAAAGGCGGTCGGCGATCTCAACGACTTCGTCCGTAACCACATGCTGGAGCCGTTCGACGCTGCGGACTGGATTCGCCGGCTGGTCGCGCACTTCGACGACCTGACCCGTGCACACGAGGCTGTGGTGAAGGCCCGCGAGCAGCTCGCTGAGCTGCAACCCCTCCTGGATGCGTGCGACGCGTACGACGGCCATGCGGCCCAGATCGCGTCCTTGGACGCCCAGCGCTCGGCTTTGCCGTACTTCTGCGCGCGGGGTAAGGCGGAACTGTTTCGGGCCGAGGTCACCACACACAGCTCGGCGTTGGCGGCAGAGCAGGCCGCGTTGGCGGGCGTGAAAGGGCGGATTGCTGAGCTGGGGCAGCGACGGGACCGGCTGACATTGGAGCGCGCGGGGCATGGCGGTGACCGGGTCGCCGAGTTGGAGCGACAGGTCAGCGAGACCGAGACAGCGCGGGAGGAGCGGCGGCGGCGTTTTGATCGGTACGCTGGGTTGCTCGCCGAGGCGGGACTGGCACCCGTCGAGGCGCTGCCGCAGTTCACCGACCGCCGGGGGGAAGTCGCCGACGAGCTGGCCCGATGCGGCCAGGACCGCGCCGACCGGCAGAACGAGCTGACCGAGGCCGCAGTCGCGGTGCGGGAGCTCGCGGGTCAGGAGCAGGAGATCAATGCCGAGCTGCGCAGCCTGCGGGAACGGCGGAGCAACATCCCCCGTCGCAGTCTCGAACTCCGGGCCCGGATCTGCGCCGAGCTGAACCTGCCCGAGGTCACGCTGCCGTTCGCCGGTGAGTTGATCCAGGTACGTCCCGAGGAATCTGACTGGGAGGGAGCCGCCGAACGGGTACTGCGTGGATTTGCGCTGTCCCTGCTGGTGCCAGACGCGCACTACTCGGCCGTCGCGGACTGGGTGGACCGGCGGCACCTCGGCGGACGGCTGGTCTACTACCGGGTGCCCGCGACCCTGCCCCGCCAGCCCGAACCCAGCTACGACGAGCGACAGACCCTCTTCGCCAAACTGGAGCTGCATCCTGAGTCACCGCTGCGGCCCTGGCTGGAACGGGAATTACGCCGACGTGCCCGCTACCAGTGCGTAGACTCGCTCGCCGAATTCCGCCGGGTCGACCGGGCGCTGACCCGGACTGGCCAGGTCAAGGATGTCGGTGGCCGGCACGAGAAAGATGACCGGTCCCGCATCGACGACCGCAGCGGCTACGTGCTCGGCTGGAGCGTCGAACAGAAGATCGACGCTCTGCTGGCAAAGGCACAGCTACTTGCCGAACGGCAGATTCGGGCCACCGCTGACCGGGATGGGCTCATCAAACAGCTGAATCGGCTGACCGGACGCCACGGCACGCTGAGCAAACTTGTCGAGTTCACCGACTTCACCGAGCTGGACTGGGCAGCGGCAGTGCAACGCATCGAACGGCTGCGCTCGGAGAAGCGGCAGCTGGAGGCGTCCTCGGGGGAACTCGCCCGGC
Organism: Micromonospora sp. FIMYZ51; assembly: GCF_038246755.1. Classification (NCBI taxonomy): domain Bacteria; kingdom Bacillati; phylum Actinomycetota; class Actinomycetes; order Micromonosporales; family Micromonosporaceae; genus Micromonospora; species Micromonospora sp. FIMYZ51. The sequence goes on from NZ_CP134706.1 coordinate 1,117,588, forward strand.
TCACCGCCGAGCTGGAACGGGTCACTGTGGAGCTCACTGAACTCGGCGACGAGCGGGACACCAGGCAGAGCCGGATCGGCCAGGTGCGGGGACAGGTCGACCGGGCCGAGCAGGGGTTGCGGGACACGCGGCGGCTGCTGGACGAGCCTGGGTACGGCGCGGCGCTGGAGTGTTTTGACACGTTGGGCAAGCGCGCAGGTGACACGGTGCCTGCGGAGCCGGCCGGCTACGACCGGCTCCGCGACGAGATCGAGGCCCAACTCCGGTTGGAGCGGGACGAGGCTGCCCGCCGGCAGGCCGCGGCGAGTAACCGAGCGGTCGGCCGGATGGCGGACTTTCGGCGCCGTTACCCGTTGGAGGCCGCCGAGCTGGACAACTCCATCCAGTCCGCGGGGGAGTACCGGGTGATGCGGGACCGACTGATCCGCGATGACCTGCCCCGGTTCGAGGCGGAGTTCAAGAACTACCTGAACACGAACACGATCCGGGACATCGCGAGCTTCCACTCGCAGCTGAACAAGCAGACGGCGCTGATCCGAGAGCGGATCGCGACGATCAACCAGTCGCTGGTCGGCATCGACTACAACCCGGGCCGGTACATTCGGCTGGACGGCAATCCGTCGCCGAACGTGGAGATTCGAGACTTCATCGGCGACCTACGGGCCTGCACCGACAACTCACTCGGCGGCGACGATTCGGACCAGTACTCGGAACAGAAGTTTCTCCAGGTCAAGCGGATCATCGAGCGGTTCCAGGGCCGGGAAGGCTTCACCGACGTCGACCGGACCTGGGCACGGCGGGTCACCGACGTGCGTAACTGGTTCGTCTTCTCCGCTTCCGAGCGGTGGCGGGAGGACGACGCCGAACACGAGACGTACACCGACTCGGGCGGCAAGTCCGGCGGGCAGAAAGAGAAGCTGGCCTACACCATCCTGGCCGCGTCACTGGCCTACCAGTTCAAGCTCGACTCTCTGGCCAGTGACGCGAACACGTTCCGGTTCGTGGTGATCGACGAGGCGTTCGGGCGCGGCTCCGAGACGTCGACCCGATTCGCGCTCGCCCTGTTCCAGCGCATCGGCCTGCAACTGCTGATCGTGACCCCGCTGCAGAAGATCCACGTCATCGAGCCGTACGTGGCGGCAGTCGGATTCGTGGACAACCCGAACGGCAACTACTCGCGGCTGCAGAGCCTGACCATCGAGGAGTACCACGAGCGGCGGCAGGCACACGAATCGAACGCGTCGCCCGCGTCGGAGGTCTGACATGGGCACTGCCGGGCGGATTCCACGGTGGACCGGGCCCGACGATCTGGTCGAGCGGCTGCGTCGTCGGTGGGAGGCGGGGGAGTTTCTCACCGCGCTGGGACGGGGCACGCCGTGGGAGCCGATCGTGGTGCCGCTGCGCGCTCCGACCGCAGCCGAAATCGCGGGCCAGTTCGGTCCGGCTCAGGACTGGATCGGGCAATGGAAAGAGGCCAACGGGGATCTCGTACGGCTTGAGTACCGTACGGTCGGCGGCCGAGTGATCGGGACCAACCGTGTGCCCGCCCGAGCGGTGATCGACACTGCACCGCAACTCTGGGCACTGCTGCGCGTCGGTGCACAGGTGGCGACGTATGAACGACTGCTGGAGGTCACTCAGGCGAGCGCACCGGCATTACTGAACTGGGTGGTGGCCCATCCCATGCAGGTGCTCGGGCAGGCGGAGCGCTGGAGCAGGCTGGTCGACACAGTGCTCTGGATCTACCGCCACGGGCAGCCGGAGACGTATCTGCGTCACATCGATGTGCCGGGCGTCGACACCAAGTTCATCGAGCAGCACCGTGGAGTGCTCGCCGGACTGCTCGACTGTCAGCTTGAGCCGAGCCGGATCGACCAGGCACACACGCCGAGCCGGTTCGCGCAGCGATACCGCTTCCGAACGAAGCCGATGTACGTCCGGCTGCGGGCGCTGGGACGAAGGCCGCCGACGCCCGGGCCGTACCGGGAGGTGACGGTACGGGTGGAGGAGCTGGCGGCGACTCCGGCCGAGGCGTCGCGGGTCATCGTGGTGGAAAATGAGATCACCTATCTGGCGCTGCCACAGGTGGACGATGCCGTCGCGGTCCTTGGCGGCGGGTACGCGCTGTCCGGGCTAGCGCCGCTGAACTGGCTAAAATCCCGTGAGCTTATCTACTGGGGCGACATGGACACGCACGGCTTCGCCATCCTGGACCGGCTCCGCCAGAACTTTCCGCACGCCCGGTCGATCCTGATGGACCGGGCGACGCTGCTCGCCCATCGCGACCACTGGGGCCGGGAGCCGAGTCCGATCCGGGCTGAGCTGCCCCATCTACACCCGGACGAGGCCGATCTCTACGCCGACCTGCTTACCGGACGGTACGCCCCGGCGCTACGTCTGGAGCAGGAACGCATCCGGTTCGGCATGGTCGAGCGGGCACTCCGTCGAGGAGATTGCCAGGTCGATAGTTGAACTTAGTTCTGCGGCGGTCACGCCGGTCCTGCTGAGCCAGCTGGTCGGATCGCCGTAACTGGCGAGCGCGGTGAACTGCTCGCTGCCGTTGGCAATCGCGAAGCCGGTCTATTGCCAACGGCCGTTCGGCAACGGCCTGGATGGGGCAGCACGGAGCCTCCCACACTGATCGTGGTCACATCGGTGGTCACCGTCCAAGATTAAATGACCATCATCGCCATATCCAGCGGCAGGAGACGTCAGTTACCTGGGAGGGGTATTTCCTGCTCAAGGCACCTGTCGGCATCCTGCGGCATGGCGTGACGGAATTGTTACCATACTGGCAGTGTGGGGGTCAGGGGTTCGAGTCCCCTCGGCTCCACTTGCGTTTCTGCAAGTAAGCCCACACCAGTCGTAGACTGGTGTGGGCTTACTGTCATTGCCCATCCGGCGCGGGTGCCAGCAGTTGCTCCACCCGGCGGTGACCTCGCCCGAACCTGGCACGGCGCTCGGCGAGCCCGGCGAGCGCGTCGGTCACGCGGGGGCGGGCAGCTCCGGTGGAGGACGCCGGTTTCCGCGATGATATTTCTCGTTGGCTGGGTGGCGATTCTTTATCTGAAATCGTCGTTTGCCTATTTTCTAACCGTGGTGGACACCTCACTGGGGGCGACATACAGTGGGTGAAGAGGCGAAGTGTCGACCCGCAGCATGAATTGAGGTGCTACTATGGCCGGCACCGTTTACCATGTTCCGGTACTGATGCGCGGAAGTAATATCCATCCGGCCAAGGGTGGATGTCTTGTCGAACTCTCCACCACTCTGCCCGGCGGCATGTGGACGGCCTATCCGGCACACGTGGATCAGGCCCTGGTCGCCCTGGCCCGGATGGTCAACGACGCGACCAGCGACGAGCGCCGGCTGAATCTGATCGGGCTCGTGCCGTGGCTGGTCGGACTGCGACTCGAAAACTGCGATCGAACCGGTCCGCTCATTGCGATTCTCGCCGCGCGGGAAAGCTTGCGGCATGCGGATCGTGCCACCGGCGAGCGCCTCAAGAATGCTGTGGCCACGATCTCTGAGATCGGCGACGGCGACGTCGGTCGTTGGCGAAGGTTGCGGCAGACGCATCTTGTCCACCGCACCATCAGGCTGGCTGTCGCCGCCTGCACCGGATCTCCGGAGTCGGACGAAACACTACGGGGCCTGTTGGTCGACGCGATCAATCTCGTTCGAGACTTGGACGGGCTGCCCGATCTGACCGACGTGCCGGTGGTCGCCGCCGGTTATCCGCTGACCCTCCCGGTCCACGTCACGCTGCACGTGGCCGGGGAGGACACCCACTACCGGTGCGTCGCGCTGCGGGGCGAGTGGCCCGAGCCGCTCAACGAGGCTTGGCAGGCGCGGATGCGCGAGCTCTCTCGACGCCGGGTGGCTGGGCACGGCAACCAGGTCGGAGACGCCGCGCGCCCGGCAACGCAGGTCAGGCGTCGACGGCCGGAGCCACCGTCCCCAAGGTGAGGCCGCTCACCAGGCGTTTCGGCGCCAGTCGTGACCGTCCGCCGAGCATCGCCAGTTCGAGCACGACCGCAAAGCCAGCGACCTGGGCACCGACGTGCTCCACCAGGGAGGCCGCCGCGGTCAGGGTGCCCCCGGTGGCCAGGACGTCGTCGACGATCAGGATGCGCTGACCTCGCGCGAGCGCGCCACGCTGGATCTGCAACGTGGCGAGGCCGTACTCCAGCTGATAGTCGGCCTCGTGGGTCGGACCCGGTAGCTTCCCCGCCTTGCGTGCCAGCAGCAGGGGACGGTCGGCGGCCAGCGCCACCGCGGTTCCCACGACAAAACCGCGGGCCTCGACCGCGAGAATCGCGTCAACCTCCCCGGCGAAGGCCCCGGCCAAAGCTGCGCCGGTGGCCCGCATCAGCTGTGGGTCGGCGTACACCCCGGCGAGATCCTGAAACAGCACGCCGGCACTGGGAAAGTCGGGAAATACCCGGATCACCCCCGCCAACTGCTCAGCGAGTGAGGTACCGGGGACCTCCGACGACTCGACCTGCGCGTGTGATGTCATGACAACCTCCGATGTCGGACGCGGTGATTCAGTGGACAGATGGCGGTCCGAGCGGGCGACGGACCTGGTGCCGGCGGGCCGATGACGCGGGTCAGTTCGCTGGTGGCAGGAAACCCACCGCCCGCCCGGGGGCACCGGTGCCGCCCTCGATGTTCAGCGGCAGGAAACAGAACCAGGCACCGCGGGCCGGCAACTTCGACAGGCCGGTGAGGCACTCCACGAACACCGCACCGGTACGCAAGGCGGCCACGTGGGTCGGTCGTCCGTCGTGGGCCGGACCCATCGACGGGGCGTCGGTGCCGACGCAGCGGATACCCCGCTCCAGGAGCAGCTCAATTGCGGCGACCGAGGGCGCTGGCCAGCCCGGCTGCCGGCCGGTGACGACCACGTCGTGCACATAGCGCTTTCCCTCTTCGCCGCGGACGTAGTGCCGGTCCCAGCCGGTGTGCAGCAGGACGATCTCCCCGGGGCGTAACCGGCCGTGCCGGCCCTCCCACTCCTCGATCACCTCGGGCATGATCAGAGGACTCGTACCCGCCCGGGTGCCGTCCGTTTCCGACGCGGTTACCCCGGCCTCGATCACCGCACATCCGCCCATGAGCTGACGTAGCGCGACTTGTTCGACAGAGATCGATCCCGCCGGACCGGCGTCGGGCAACCCTGATCCCTCAGGCGGGATGAAGTGGCACGGTGCGTCCAGGTGGGTGCCGGTGTGTTCGTCGATGGCCATCCAGCGGGTCGCGTACGGTCCGTTTCGCGACAGCGCCGTCGCGGCCGGATGCCGGTGGTCGGTGAACCAGTTCCAGGTCTTCACCTGGAACGGTTGATGGGTCGCCCAGTGGCACGGCAGATCCTCGGCGATCGGCAGGGTCAGATCCACGACGGCCCAGTTCTGTAGGCCGATCGGTGCGAGTGGGGCCCGCTGCGGCAGCGTGCTCACGACAGCCTTGCCAGCTTGCGGGTGCGGCCATTCTCGATCTCCAGCACCACGCCAGCCAACGCGATCGGCTGACCGGACAGCGGCGACGGCAGGGGCAGTGCCATCGGGTTCCCGGCGGTCTTGAGCCCGGTCACGAAGCTGTCATAGGCGAAGCCCTGAACGCCGCCCTCCGGTCCGTTCATGCCGACGTCGGTGACGAGCGCGGTGCCGCCGGGCAGGATGTGCAGGGGCAGGGTCGGCTCGTGCGTGTGGGTGCCCAGTACCGCGGCGGCTTCGCCGTCGACGGCGCGAGCGAAGATTTTCTTCTCGATCACGTGGTCGCCGTGATAGTCCACGATGACCGTTCCGATCCGTGGCGCCTTCAGCCAACCCCCGTGGTACGCGGGCTCGAACTGGCCGGCAGTGGCGGCCACCGATCGCATGGCGCAATGGTCGGCGAGGTTGAGCACGGTCACCTCCTCGCCGGCCACCTTCAGATGGATGACCCCCCGGCCGGGCACCGCGGTGCCGACGTTGAAGGGGCGGATGACCCTCGGGTGTTCGAGCAGGTCGACCGACTCGTCGCTGTCCCAGGAGTGATTGCCGCCGGTGACGACGTCGACGCCGCTGGCGAACAGCAACTCCACCTGCTTGGTGGCCATCCCGAGGCCGTTGGGTGCGCAGTTCTCCGCGTTGGCGATCACTAGGTCGGCGCGGTGTTCGGCGCGCAGCTCGGGCAGTCGTTTCGCCAGGTGGGCGTTCGCTTCCTCGCCCACGATGTCGCCAAAGAAGAGCACGATCATCAGTTCAGCCTCCGTCGTGTGTAGGCGCGTGACCTAGGCGGCCCTCCGTGGTTCATTGTCGGTATTCTCCGGCAATCTGAAATCGGCTTACGGGGGTAGTGATAATGCGCCGATGGTGGTGTCACCGCTACACCCTTTTGCGATGCCGCGAACAGCGCCCGATATACGCCCTTGTTTGCTGAAGCACGTCGTGGTTAGCCTCGTTCCACGGTCGCCGGAATGGCCGCACCCGAATCCTGGGATTAACGCAACGGAAGGAATCAGGTCCATGTCCACAAACGGTAGGCCAATTATCGCTTTTATGAGCGACCTCGGCACGACCGACGATTCTGTCGCACAGTGCAAGGGGCTCATGCTGAGCATCTGCCCGAGCGTGACCGTCGTCGACGTGTGTCACTCGATGACTCCGTGGGATGTCGAAGAAGGCGCCCGCTACATCGTCGACCTGCCGCGCTTCTTCCCTGAGGGCACCGTCTTCGCCACGACGACGTACCCGGCCACCGGTACCACCACCCGGTCGGTGGCGATCCGCATCAAGCAGGCAGCCCGGGGCGGCGCGCGGGGCCAGTGGGCCGGGTCGGGCGAGGGCTTCGTCCGGGCCGAGGGCTCCTACATCTACATCGCGCCCAACAACGGCCTGCTCACCACCGTGATCGACGAGCACGGGTACCTCGAGGCGTACGAGGTAAGCAACACCAAGGTCATTCCCGCCAACCCGGAGCCGACCTTCTACAGCCGCGAGATGGTGGCGATTCCGGCGGCGCACCTGGCCGCTGGGTTCCCGCTCAACGAGGTTGGTCGGCCGTTGGCTGACCACGAGATCGTCCGATTCTCCCGGCCGCGCCCGAGCACCGAGTCGGATGGTGTGCTCAGTGGCGAGGTGACCGCGATCGACCACCCGTTCGGAAACGTCTGGACCAACATCCACCGTACCGACCTGGAGAAGGCCGGCATCCGTTACTCGACCCAGCTCAAGGTGCTGCTGGACAACACGCTCACCTTCGACCTGCCGCTCTCGCCGACCTTCGCCGACGCCGGTTCGGTGGGCGACCCGGTCATCTACATCAACAGCCGGGGTTACCTCTCGTTGGCGCGCAACGCCGCGTCGCTGGCGTACCCCTACAACTTCAAGGCCGGCATGGCGGTCTCCGTGCGGAAGGCCTGAGCAGGTCCGGCGAATTCACCGGGCGTGGTCGTCGGCGCGACGCTGGCGACCACGCCCCGCACCCTGAGGGGGGCAGATGACGCTCACCACGTTCGAAGTCGCGATGCTGATGGCGACCATCGCGATCGTCGTCTTCACCGCGCAGGCTGTCGGCAACCTCTTCGCCCGGTTCCGGCAGCCGGCGGTCATCGGCGAGATCCTTGCCGGACTGGTGTGCGGTCCCACCGTTCTCGGTCTGCTGGCACCTGAGGTGAAGCAGGCGCTGTTCCCGCAGAGCGGCGCCGTCGCGGCGATCCTTGCCGGCCTGGGGCAGCTCGGCCTGCTGCTGTTGATGTTCGTGACCGGCAGCGAGATCCGGGTCCACTCCAGACCGCGGGACCGGCGTACGATCGGTCTGGTTTCGACAAGCGGGCTGGTGCTGCCCTTCGTCTTCGGGCTGGCCATCGTCATGGCCATCGACCACCAGGACCTCACCGGCCCGGCCGGCTCGCGGCTGACGACGGCCCTGGTTTTCGCCATCGCCGTCGCGGTCACCAGCATTCCGGTGATTTCCCGCATCATGCTCGATCTGGGCCTGCTGCGGGAGTCCTTCGCCCGGATCGTGCTGAGTGTCGCGGCGATCGAGGACGTCGTGCTGTACATCGTGCTCGCGGTGGTGCTCAGTCTGGCGAATTCGCCCTCCAGCGAGTTCGGGCTCTGGGCGCTGACCGGCATCGAGGACACCGCCTGGTCGGTCGGGTACCACGTCACGGTCACGGTCCTCTTCCTCAGCGCATTTCTGATGTGGGGAACGCCGCTGTTCCGCTGGCTGCTCCATGGTCCGATCGGCATCGTGTCGCGTCGCGGCTCGGCGGCCTATCGGCTGGTGTTGTTGCTGGTCGCGGTCCTGGCCTGCATCTTGTTGGGTATCAACGCGATCTTCGGCGCGCTGCTGACCGGGTTGTGCGCGCGTCGAGCCGACGAGCAGGCGTTGGCGCGGTCGGCCGAGGGCGCCGCGGGTGAGCTGCCGGCCGCGGTCCGGCAGCGGATCGACGATGGTCGCCGGTCCTGGGATGTGCTCCGCCAGTTCTCGACAGCCTTCTTCATTCCGATCTACTTCTTCACGGTCGGGCTCAACCTGGACCTTGCCCGGAACCTCGACCTGATTTTCTTCACCTGGTTCTTCCTGGTGTGCTGCCTGTTGAAGGCCGTCAGCGTGCTCGTCGGTGCCCTGCTGGCCGGGCAGCCGATGGGGCGCTCCATTGACCTTTCGGTGGCGCTCAACGCCCGTGGTGGTCCAGGGATCGTGCTGGCCACGGTGACCCTGAGCGCCGGGGTGGTCAACGAGTCCTTCTTCACCTCGATGGTGTTGCTCTCGGTGCTGACCTCCCTGATGGCCGGCTTCTGGCTGGAACGCCGGTTGTCGGCCCTCCGCGACGAGGAGCGGGACCTGAAGCCAGCCGACGCGCCGAGTGTGCACCTGGCCAGGTGATCCGGCGGCGGCCACCGGTCGATCGGCGTACCGACACTCTCACCATGGAGGTCAACCATGTCGAACCGTCCACCCGCGTACTCCCTGTTCGAGGGGCGCGACCGCGCGCCCATGCGGGCCTTCGCCAGGTCGATCGGCTACACCGAAGATGATCTCCGTCGGCCGATGGTCGCGGTGGTGCACTCGTGGATCGGCACCATGCCGTGCAACTTCACCCACCGCGAGCTGGCCGGGCACGTCATGCGTGGGGTGCGCGCCGCCGGGGGTACGCCGGTCGAGGTGAACACGATCGCGATCTCCGACGTGATCACGATGGGTACGGAGGGGATGAAGACCTCGCTGGTCAGCCGCGAGGTCATCGCCGACTCGATCGAACTGGTCGCCCGTGGTCACATGTTCGACGCGATCGTCTCGATCGTCGGGTGCGACAAGACCATCCCGGCCGCGGCCATGGCGCACGCTCGACTTGACATACCCAGTGTGATCGTCTACTCGGGGTCCATTCAACCGGGGCGGTTCCGTGGCACGCCGGTGACCATCGCGGACGTCTTCGAGGCGGTCGGTGCGGCAGCCTCCGGCCGCATGAGCGACGCCGACCTGGCCGAGTTGGAGTCCGTCGCCTGCCCCGGCGCGGGCTCGTGCGGGGGGCAGTACACGGCCAACACGATGGCCATGATGATGGAGTTCCTCGGATTGTCGCCGCTGGGCTCTGCCGGGCCGCCGGCGCTGAGTGACCGGCGGGCGGAGGTCTGCTACGACGCCGGAAAACTCGTCCTGCGGGCCCTGTCGGACGGGCTGACGCCGAGCCGAATCCTGACGCCGGCTGCCTTCGCCAACGCGATCGTGGTCGGCGCCGCCACTGCCGGTTCCACCAATCTCGTCCTGCACCTGCTGGCGATAGCTCGAGAAGCGGGCGTGCCGCTGAGTCTCGCCGATTTCGACCGGATCAGCGGGCAGGTTCCGGTGATCACCGACCTGAAGCCGTACGGGCGATACACGGCAGTGGATCTCGATGCGGCCGGCGGCAGCAGGCTGGTGGCCGACCGGTTGCTGCGGGCCGGCCTGCTTGACGGCGACGCGCTGACCGCCACCGGTCGTCGTCTCGGCGACGAGGCCGGACTCGCCGAGGAGACACCCGGACAGGTAGTCGTGACGACGGTGACGGAACCGCTGCAACCGACGGGCGGACTCGTGGTCCTGTACGGCAACCTCGCCCCCGACGGTTGCGTGGTCAAGGTCACCGGTCACCAGGCCGCGGAACACACCGGCCCGGCCCGGGTCTTCGAGACCGAGGAGCAGGCGATGGCGGCCGTGCAGCAGGGTGAGGTGGTGGCGGGTGACGTGGTGGTGATCAGGTACGAGGGACCGCGCGGTGGGCCGGGGATGCGTGAGATGTTGGGGGTCACCGCCGCGCTCGTCGGCCGCGACCTCGGTGCGAGCGTTGCGTTGGTGACCGACGGTCGGTTCTCCGGTGCGACCCGTGGATTGATGGCTGGGCATGTGGCACCTGAGGCTGCGGTCGGCGGTCCCATCGCGGCCGTTCGCGACGGCGATCTGGTGACGCTCGACGTGCCTGCCCGCACCATCACCCTGCACGTCGACGACGCGGAGTTGACCGCCCGGTTGGCCGGGTGGAAGGAGCCCGCGGCTCGCTACCCGAACGGAGTGCTGGCGAAGTACCGAGCACTGGTCTCGTCCGCGACGCATGGCGCGGTCACGGGCACCATGTCGGCCCTGGGCCCGGACGGGTCGAGCTGAGACCACTCCCCGGGGAGGATGCCGCGTCGTCCGGCGTCACCTCTGCACACACACGTCGGGTGCCGTCCTTTTCGACGGCACCCGACGTCGGTCGTGCGTCAGTGGGTCACCTGGCCCACGGCAACCGCTCCCCGATTTCGGCGGCCGCGGTCCGACCGTAGGTGCTGGCGAGGCCGTTAGCGAATGCCGTCGGATGGATGTCGTACTCCTGCGGACCGACCGTCCGCAGCACCAGTGCGGCCAGCGCGCAGCCGAGCTGGGCGGCCCTGGCATCCGGCAGGCCCCAGCTCACGCCGGCGAGGAAACCGGCCCGGAACGCGTCGCCCACGCCGGTCGGGTCAATCTCGGCGTCGACCGCCACGGCGGAGACCTCTTCCGTGGGGTGGTTCAGGCTCTCGATCCGAGCTCCCTTGGCGGCGAGGGTGGTCACCCAGGTGTCGACGCGGGTGAGCACCTCCCGTTCGGTCCACCCCGTCTTTTGCAGCACCAGAGCGTGTTCGTACTCGTTTGTGAACAAATAGCGGGCCCCGTCGATGAGGCGACGGATGTCCGTCGGGCGCATGAAGGCCAGCTGCTGGGAGGGGTCGGCGGCGAACGGGTAGTCGTTGGCCCGGCACTCGTCGGTGTGCCGCAGCATCGCCGTTGGATCGTTTGGGCTGATGACCACCAACTCCGTGCCGCCAAGTTGCTCGACGGCGGGGCGCAGCTCCAGCTTCTGCGCCTCGGACATCGCACCCGGATAGAACGACGCGATCTGATTGCCGTCCTGGTCGGTGGTGCAGAGAAAGCGGGCGGTGTGCAGCTCGTCCGACACGGCGATGAACGACACGTCCAGGCCATTGCGTTCCAGCCACGACCGGTAGTCGGCGAAGTCGACGCCGGCGGCGGCGACGATCACCGGCCGTAGGCCCAGTCGCGCCAGGCCGAGGCCGATGTTGGCCGCTACCCCACCCCGGCGTACGTCGAGCGAATCGACCAGGAACGACAGCGACACCCGGTCGAGGGAGTCCGGTACGAACTGGTCGACGAAGCGGCCTCGGAAGGAGGTGAGGTGGTCGACGGCGATCGACCCGGTGACGATGATGGTCACGACAACTCCCTATCGTTCACAGGTTGGCCGCAGCCCGTAGCGCCGGTACCCGGTCGGTCCGCTCCCACGTGAAGGTGTCCTCGGTACGACCGAAATGGCCGTACGCGGCCGTGTGTACGTAGATCGGTCGTAGTAGTTCGAGATCGCGGATGATCGCTGCGGGGCGCAGGTCGAAGACGCTGGTCAGCGCGGCGTGGATACGGTCGACGGGGATCTTTTCGGTGCCGAAGCACTCCACGAACAGACCCACCGGCTCCGCCTTACCGATGGCGTACGCAACCTGGATCTCGCAGTGTGTCGCCATTTCGGCGGCGACCACGTGCTTGGCGAGCCAACGCATGGCATATGCCGCGGAGCGGTCCACCTTCGACGGGTCCTTGCCGGAGAACGCCCCTCCGCCATGCCGCGCGATGCCACCGTACGTGTCGATGATGATCTTGCGTCCGGTCAGACCCGTGTCGCCCATCGGCCCCCCGATCTCGAACCGACCGGTGGGGTTGACCAGTAGCTGGTACTCGTCCGTGCGCAGTGCCAGCTCGGCGAGGATCGGCTCCACCACGTGCTTGCGGATGTCCTCGGTCAGCAGCCGCTCGACGTCGATGTCGGCCGCGTGCTGGCTGGAGACGACGATGGTCTCCACCGCGACCGGGCGTACCCCGTCGTAGGCGATGGTGACCTGGGTTTTGCCGTCCGGACGGAGATAAGGCATGGCACCCTCGCGCCGCACGGTGGACAGGCGGCGGGCGAGGCGGTGCGCCAGTGTGATCGGCAGCGGCATCAACTCGGGGGTGTCGGTGCACGCGTATCCGAACATCATGCCCTGGTCACCGGCGCCCTGCTGGGCCACGCCGGCGGGATCATCGCCGCTGCGGGACTCGTACGCCCGGGCCACGCCTTGGGCGATGTCCGGCGACTGCCGTCCGATCGCGACGTTGACACCGCAGGTACGGGCGTCAAAGCCCTTTGTCGACGAGTCGTACCCGATTCGCAGAACCTGTGCCCGCGCCACCTCCGCGGCATTGACAGCGGCGTGTGAGGCGACCTCGCCCGCGATGTGGATCTGCCCGGTCGTGATCAGTGTCTCCACGGCCACGCGGCTGTGCGGATCACCGAGGAGAAAGGCGTCGAGAAGCGCATCGCTGATCTGGTCGGCGATTTTGTCCGGGTGCCCTTCTGTAACCGATTCCGAGGTAAACAGACGGTAAGGCACAATAGACCTCCACGAAATGTCACAGAGGCGCCGCGGCGATGCCGGTATCGCGCTGGGGCGCTGCCCGTCACGGACGGGATCTCGGATGCGAGACCTGTCGACAAGGTTCCTCTTCGCCTCGATTCGGAGCATCGGAGGGAAGTAGCAGACGCGGTGACACGTTCCTCGTATCGGACTGTTTCCTTTGGAGGTTCACCGGGCCGACGGCATTGCCGCAAAATTGGGCGGGACCGGGCCGCCGGACCGCAGGCGCCGTGTCACTGACGACGATGCTCAGCCGTCACCATTCAGCTGGCTGGGCACGACCCGGATTCGGACATTCCTGGAGGAGACCGTGTCGACGCAGCATGTACCCGCGCCATCCGCGTCACCGTTGACCCATCGGCGACCGGCCTTCGACCTGTTCGAGGGTTACGCGCTCAGCAGCGTGCTCGCCGGGCTGGAGATCGGCGGTCTGCTCGGCACCCTGGAGCGGGACGGCCTCTCCGAGGAGATGGTGCTTGATCGTCCGCCCGAGGCCGCCAACCTGCTGGGCGCCAGCCTGCGGTACCTGGTGGACCGGGGCGTGGTGCGGGTAGGTGCGAGCGGGTACTCCCTCACCGAGTACGGCCGGGAGATCTGCGCGGACAAGGGTTACCTGGTGTGGTTGGTCGGCGGCTACGGCGGACCACTGTCCAAGCTCGACAAGTTCGTCACCGGTGCCGCCCGGTACGGCATCGACTACACCCGCAACGGCGAGTGGGTGGCCGGTGGTGCCGCCATGCTCGGCCGAGCTGATGTCGTGCCCTACGCGGTGGACCTGCTCAAGGGGATCAACTTCACCCGGATGGTGGACATCGGCTGCGGTAACGCCCGGTTCCTGCTGCTCGCCTGCCAGCAGTTCGGTGCCTCCGGGGTCGGTGTCGATCTGAGCCCTGAGGCTTGCCAACTCGCCGAGGAGGCGGTGGACCGGGCCGGGATGCGGGAGCGGGTGCAGATCGTCCTGGGCGACGCCGAGGATCTCGATCGCATCCCGGGACTCGACGAGACCGACCTGGTCGTCACGTTCTTCCTGCTGCACGAGGTCCTCGGCAAGGGCCGCGAGGCGTTGGTCGGGTACCTGCGTGAGCTGTCCGACCGGCTTCCCCCTGGCGCGCACCTACTCGTCGCCGAGGTCGAGCCGCCGGACGGTGGCGTTTCGTCCCGGCAGTGGTTCACCCCCGAATTCGCCTACGTGCACGCCGTCATGTCCCAGATTCTCTACCCGGCGCAGCAGTGGAGCGAGGCGTTGACCGACGGAGGGTTCGAGGTGGCCGAGGTGTTGCGTGACGGGATGCCGGGTGGCCTGATCATCCTTGGCCGGAAGCCGGCATCGTGAAGTCCGCCGGTCTCGCGGTCGAACCACGATCATCCCTCGGCTACCAGATGATCGCCGGCAGACCGGCCGGCGCGGCGAAACCGATCGGCTTCCGGTCGATCCGTCGCGCCGACCATCTGGTGGGTCCGCTCGCGGTGGCCCCCCTGCACGGGCGGTATCTGCGGCCCCAACTCGCCGCGGTGCTGGCTGACGATATTCGGCCCGGTGCCGGTCCCGGTGCCGTTGCCCTCGCGATCGCCGGCCGCTGCGTCGCCATCGTGGTGGTGAACGATCGGGACGCTGCCACCGGTGTACTGCTCGGCGATCGGCTGCTGGAACCGGAGGCCGAGGACCCCGTGTCACTGTGGTACGGCACCTCACGATCGATCCTGCTTCCCGCGCAACACGCCGACCTGATCGTTCAGCTGCAGTGGCTCGCCGCGACGGCCGGTGGACTGCACGCCGGACAGCTCCTCTTCCCAGTTCCCCGCGAATCCGGCGACCGCCTTCCGGCCGCACCCGGCATGTGGACGGCAGCGGGCCCCGACGCGGCGACCCTGATCGTGAGGATCACCCCATGAGCGAACTGGCCCCGGGTGCCGTCACTCTCGGCACCGACGACGCCCTCGACGGCGTCGTGCCGCTCGACATCGACGCGGTCGCGCGTCGGTTGGATCAGGCGTGGCTCAGCGGCACCACGATCGCACCGCTGAGCGAGAGCGAGGGACTCACCTCGGCAGAGACCGCGTACGCGATCCAGGCCCGGTGGAGTGAGCTGCGGGTCGAGCAGGGCGACCAGATCATCGGTCGCAAGATCGGTCTGACCAGCCGGGCGATGCAGGAGCAGATGGGGGTCTCCGAGCCCGACTACGGCAGCGTCTGGTCATCGCGGTTCTACCCGGCGCGCAATGGCCGGGCCGAGATGCCAGCGGACGTGTTCATCCAACCATTGGCCGAGGCTGAACTGGCATTCCTGATCGGCCGCCCGCTCTCTGGTACTGAGGTGACGCCGATCGAGGTGCTCGCCGCCACCGAGGCCGTGGCGGTCTCAGTCGAGATCATCGACAGCCGGATCACGGACTGGAAGATCAAGCTGGCGGACACCATCACCGACAACGCCTCGTACGGAGGCATGACGGTGGGACCGTGGCAGCGCGCCCTGCGCCATGCCGACCTCGGCACGCTCGGCATGGTCGTCCACCACAACGGAGAACCAACGATCGAGGCGGTGGGCGCCGCGGCCCTCGGGCATCCGGCCCGATCCGTGGCGTGGTTGGTGAACAAGCTCGGCTCCTACGGCGTGGGGCTGGCCGCGGGGGACATCGTGTTGTCCGGTTCGCTGGGCCGATCGCTGCGGGTCAGGGCCGGTGACGTCTTCCAAGTCGAGTCCTTCGGCCAGCCAGGGCTGGCCGTGACCCTCTGCTGACAGCAATGGGACGGAGCTGATGGTGGTGTCTGGAAAACGTTCTGCGGCGGGCCGGTTCGCCGGCCAGTCAGTGCTGGTCACCGGCGCGGCGAAGGGTATCGGTCGCGCCGCTGTGGCGGGGTTCGCCCGGGAGGGTGCCCGGATCGTCGCGGGTGACATCGACGGTGCGGCACTGCGGCAACTGCCCGCTGCGGTGCCGGCGGCGGAGATCGAACTGGTCACCGCCGACGTGTCCGACCCGGATGGTGCCCGGTCCATGGTCGAGGCGGCGGTACGCAGGTACGGCGGACTCGATGTGGTGATCGCGAACGCCGGGATCATCCCGTTGGCGGGAATCCTGGACACCTCGGTCAAGGATTGGGACGACGTGATGGCGGTCGACGGCAGGGGAATGTTCCTGACCTGCAAGTACGCCATCGAACAGATGAGCGGTGCCGGCGGAGGCACCATCGTCTGCGTGTCGTCGATCTCGGGACTGGCCGGTCAGAAGGGCCAGGCGGCGTACGGCCCGGCGAAGTTCGTCGCCACTGGTCTGGTCATGCATCTGGCAGTGGAATGGGCCGCCGCTGGCATCCGGGTCAACGGAGTCGCTCCGGGTACGATCCGCACCGACCGGGTTCAGGCGTTGGCCGACGAGCCGGGCGGACCGGAGTACCTGGAGTCCATCGCGCAGATGCACCCGATGGGTCGCTTCGGTGAACCCGACGAGGTGGCCGACGCGATGCTCTTCCTGGCCTCCGACGAGGCCGCCTTCATCACCGGCACGGTGCTGCCGGTGGACGGCGGATATCTCGCGCAGTAGTGCCGGACCGCCGAGCGGTGCCGGCGGCCCCTCCCGCAGCGCGACGTCGCGTGCCTCAGGGGTGTGCTGCGCGTCGTACCTCGCTCAGCCCGTCCAGGATCATCCTGCTGTCGACCGCGCAGGCGACCAACCCCAGACCTCGGTTCCACCAGTCGCGGGCCCGCGGTGGCGCTGGTGCGAACACCGCGGTGGCCATCCCCACGGATCTGGCGGTGGCCGCTACGGCGGTCAGTGTCTCCAGGACCAGGGGATGGTCCGGCTGGCCAGGAAGGCCGAGCGCGTGTGAGGTGTCGACCGGGCCGAGGAAGATGGCGTCCAGTCCGTCGACGACCATGATGTCGTCGATGCTGCGGATGGCCTCGACTCCTTCGACCATCACCATGACCAGGGTCTCCTCGTTGCTGCGGGCGAGCCACTCGGGATCGCCCGTGAACCGTGCGGCGCGAACCCACGGGTTGCTGCCGCGGCTACCATGCGGCGCGAACCGCGCCGCCGCGACCACCGCTCTGGTGGTCGCGGCGGAGCCCACCTGCGGCACCAGTACGCCGTCCGCGCCCAGGTCGAGTACCGATCCGATGGCTACGGCGCTGTTGTCGGGGACGCGGACGACGGCCGGGAGTTGGTGTGCGGCGGCGGCCAGCAGCGCTTGGTGCACCAGGTCCAGCGTGTAGGGCCCGTGCTCCATGTCCAGAATGACGAAGTCGAAACCAGCGAGAGCGATGAGCTCAACGACCTCGGTGGAGGGAATCACACTGAACGTGCCAAGGAGCTTTTCGCCGGCCCGCACCCGGTGGCGCAGCCCGCGACGACCGGCCGGCACAGTGTCGGCGGTCCGGTCGTCGCGGGCTGCGCCGCTTCGTTCGGCGGTGGGTCCGGGCACCTCTGCGGCGGGATCGCGATCCCGTGCCGGTTCCGCGCCCGTCATGTTGTCCCTCCGGTCGAGCGCCAGCTGTAGGGCGTGGCGAAATGGTGGCTGGTTGGACATCCGTGTCTCCGCCCGCTGGATCAGTAGCGGTAGTGCTCCGGCTTGTACGGCCCCTCCTGCGGCACCCCGAGATACTCGGCCTGCGCCTTGGTCAACGTGGTCAGGTGGATGCCGAGAGCGTCCAGGTGCAGCCGGGCCACCTTCTCGTCCAGCTGCTTGGACAGGCGGTAGACATCGACCGGGTACTGCTCGGTCTTGGTGAACAGTTCGATCTGCGCGATCACCTGGTTCGTGAAGGAGTTGGACATCACGAAGGACGGGTGGCCGGTGGCGTTGCCGAGATTGAGCAGGCGACCCTCGGACAGCACGATGATCGAGTGCCCGTCGGGGAAGACCCACTCGTCAACCTGCGGTTTGATGTTGATCCGCTGAATTCCGGGCACCTTGGCCAGACCGGCCATGTCGATCTCGTTGTCGAAGTGGCCGATGTTGCCCACGATGGCCTGATGCTTCATCCGCGCCATCTGGGCGGCGGTGATGACCCCCAGGCAGCCGGTCGCGGTGACGAAGATGTCGGCGATCTCGACGACCTCGTCGAGGGTGCTGACCTGGTAGCCGTCCATCGCAGCCTGGAGGGCACAGATCGGGTCGACCTCGGTGACGATCACCCGAGCGCCCTGACCCCGTAGTGACTCCGCACAGCCCTTGCCCACGTCGCCGTACCCGTTGACGACGGCGACCTTGCCGCCGATCAGGACATCGGTCGCCCGGTTGATGCCGTCGATCAGCGAGTGGCGACAGCCGTACTTGTTGTCGAACTTGCTCTTCGTCACCGAGTCGTTGACGTTGATCGCGGGGAACAGCAGCGAACCACGTTGCTGCATCTCGTACAGCCGGTGCACACCGGTGGTGGTCTCCTCGGTGACACCGCGGATTCCACTGCTGATCCGGCTCCACCGCTGCGGCTCACTGGCCAACGACGCGCGGAGCAGGTCGAGAATGACCGCCTCCTCCTCGCTGTCCAGTTCGGTGGTGACGGGCACGGCGCCGGCCCGTTCGAACTCCGCGCCGCGATGCACCAGCAGCGTCGCGTCCCCGCCGTCGTCGAGGATCATGTTGGGCCCTTCGCCATCGGGCCAGACGAGCGCACGCTCGGTGCACTGCCAGTATTCCGGCAGGGTCTCGCCCTTCCAGGCGAACACCGGCACGCCCTTCGGGTCCTCGACGGTACCGTCCGGGCCGACGGCGATCGCCGCAGCCGCGTGGTCCTGAGTCGAGAAGACATTGCAACTCGCCCAGCGGACCTGGGCGCCCAGCGCGGTCAGCGTCTCGATGAGTACTGCGGTCTGCACCGTCATGTGTAGTGAACCGGTGATTCGCGCCCCCCGTAGCGGAGCGGCGTCGGCGAACTCGGATCGAAGCGCCATCAGACCGGGCATCTCGTGTTCGGCGAGGCGGATCTCCTTGCGGCCGAACTCGGCCAGGGAGATGTCGGCAACCTTGAAGTCATCGAATGGCATCGGCTCTCCCGAAAAACTCGGCAGCAACGAACAGTTGGGGGCAACCACACGTTAGGCGATGTGGCGTGGCGCGGCCTAGGAGAATCACTCGGTGAAGCGAATTATGCGACCCACATCGTAGTGCCCGTGGCCGGAAGGTGTAGCGCCGGATACCCGCTTCGATTATCGGTTCAGACGTGCGGAGAGGTTAGTGTTTCGGGATATTGCGTTCGCGTCGGTATCTTCCTCCAAGAATGGAGAATAAGCGTGGCCGCGTCACAGAATCCAACGGCGGAGATCGGCATTATCGGAGGAAGTGGCCTCTACCAACTGGACATGCTCGACGATCCGGAGCTGACCATGCCGACTACTCCCTTCGGAGAGCCGAGTGGTCCGATCACGGTCGGCGTCCTGGCGGGGCGCCGGGTCGCGTTCCTGCCTCGCCACGGCGTCGGTCACCGGCTGATGCCGTCGGAAATTCCGGTACTGGCCAACCTGTACGCGCTGCGTGCGCTCGGAGTGCGGCAGGTCTTCGCGGTGAGCGCGGTCGGCAGCCTGTCGGAGAAGTACGCGCCCGGTGATCTCGTCGTGCCCGACCAGATCGTCGACCGTACTCGGGGAAAGCGTCCGACCTCGTTCTTCGGCTCCGGCCTGGTGGCGCACGTGGCGATGGCCGATCCGTTCTGCGCCCGGCTGCGGGGTGACCTGCTGGCCGCCGCGACGGTGGTGGGTCGGGTGAATGTCGCCGACGGCGGCACCTACTGCTGCATCGAAGGACCGCGCTTCTCCACCCGTGCAGAGTCGGAACTGTACCGCTCGTGGGGCATGGGCATCATCGGCATGACTGCGGTTCCCGAGGCTGGCCTGGCCCGTGAGGCGTCGCTCTGCTACGCCAACCTCTGCCTGGTCACCGACTACGACTGCTGGCACGACAGTGCCGACAGCGTCACCGCCGAACTGGTGGCCGACACCATGCGACGCAACGTGGAGGCCGCCGGCCGGGTGCTGCGCGAGGCGCTGGCGATCGTCGATGTGGCCGCCGACTGCGACTGCCGGCACGCCCTGACCGGTGCCGTGCTCACCGACCCGGCACAGGTGACGCCGGAGACCCGAGCGCGTCTCGGACTGCTGCTGGGTGACCACTCGGAACTGGGGTCGTAGCCCGGGTCGCCACCGCTGAGATTCGGAATCAGGACAAGAAAGTTCAAGCGGGCCCGAAGCCGGGCGCCATACGCTCGTCCCGGCCGATTCCGGTGAGGGGGCTCCTTCTCGGCGCGGCCTATCGGGGGATGGGGGCGCAGCATGGTTGTCCTGCTCTATGTTGCGGTGGTCGTCATCTGGGGGAGTACCTGGGTTGCCATCGCGTACCAGGTGGGTGACGTGCCCATCGCCGCGTCCGTCTGCTACCGGTCGGCCGCGGCGGCCCTGCTGCTGTTCGGCTACCTGCTCGTGCGCAGAACGCCCCTGCGGTTCGGGTTCCGGCAGCATGTGCAGATGGCGCTGATCGGGACGCTCATGTTCTCGGGGAACTATCTCTTCCTCTACACGGCCGAGGAGAAGATCGCTTCGGGTCTGGTGGCGCTCCTGTTCTCCATGACGTTGCCGCTCAATGTCATAAACTCCTCCATCTTCCTGCGAAAACGGATCAGCCCGATCGTTCTGGTCGCCACCTTGCTGGGTATCGCTGGTGCCGCGATCATGTTCTGGGACGATCTTGTAGGCATGCGCGCCAATGCGGAAAGCCTCTTGGGTGTGGGTATGGCGTTGGCCGGTACGATGTGTTTCTCACTGGGTAACATGGTCTCGGTGAGCAGCCAGGAAGCGGGTGTTCCAGTGGTGCAGAGCGAGGCCTTCGGGTTGCTCTACGGCGCGCTGATTCTGGTTCCTGTCGTCCTGGTCACCGGCGGTTTTCGGGTCTCCCTCGAACCCTCGTACATCATCTCGCTGGCCTATCTCGTGATCTTCGGTTCGATTATCGGCTTTGCTTTCTACCTCACTCTCCTCGGCCGCGGGGGCGCGGCCCGGGCCGGTTACATCACCGTCCTGTTCCCGATCGTCGCCCTCGTCTGGTCCACGCTGCTGGAGAACTACGTCTGGACGCTACAGGCCCTGTGCGGAGGCGCACTGATCCTGCTCGGCAGCGCAATCGCGATCACCCCACCGGATCGGTTGCGCCGCTTGACCCGGCCGGTATTCCGCAGTGCCCCGCACGAACCCGCCCGCTCCGCCACGGCGGCCCGGCCACCGATGCTCGACGACCGGCCGGACGAAGAATCACGAACGGCAGTCTCACGCTAAATGGAGGAAGAACACTGTGCAGTACGACGCCGTGGACAAGCAACCGGACTTCCCCGCGTTGGAGCGTCGCATCATCGAGCGCTGGCGGGAACGTGACGTCGTCCGCGCCTCGATGCGGGAGAAGCCGGGTGCGCCACTGCTGAGTTGCTACGACGGGCCACCCACCGCGAACGGCCGGCCGGGTGTGCACCACGTCGAGGCCCGCGTCTTCAAGGACGTCATGCCGCGGTACTTCACCATGAAGGGCTACCACGTGCCGCGCCGGGCGGGATGGGACTGCCATGGCATCCCGGTCGAGCTTGAGGTGGAGAAGCAGCTTGGCTTCACCGGCAAACCCCAGATCGAGCAGTACGGCGTCGCTGAGTTCAACGCCAGGTGCCGGGAATCGGTCACCCGCTACGTGGAGGACTGGAAAAAGCTGACCGAGCGCATCGCCTACTGGTGCGACATGGAGGACGCGTACTGGACGATGTCATCGTCCTATGTGGAGAGCGTCTGGTGGTCGATCAAGAATATGTACGACCGCGGTCTGCTCTACGAGGACTTCCGCGTGGTGCCGTACTGCCCGCGCTGCGGCACCACGCTCTCCGATCACGAGGTGGCACAGGGCTACGCACAGACTGAGGATCTCAGCATCTACTTCGTGCTGCCCCTGCTGACCGGGCCACTAGCACCAGGCGGCTCCGGCGTGGGCGGCGACCCGGCGGGCGCCTCGCTGCTGGCCTGGACCACGCTGCCGTGGACCGTCGTGTTCAGCACACTCGCGGTGATCGGCAACGACATCCGGTACGTGCTCGCCCGCGGCGGCCGGGCCGGCGACCGCCTGGTCGTGCTCGCCGCCGACCTGGTGGAGGCGGTGCTGGGAGCAGACGCGGAGGTGGTGCGCGAGGTCGACAACGACGAGCTGCTCGGCGCCCGCTACCGCGCCCCGTTCGAGTACGTCGGACCCGGGTCGCCGGACGATCCCGACGGCGATCCGGCCTCGACACGGTTCGTGGTGGCCGGTGACTTCGTCACCACGGGCCAGGGCACCGGGATTGTGAGCACGGCTCCCGCGTACGGCGAGGACGACATGCGGGTCGCCAAGGAGAACCACCTGCCGGTGGTCAACTACGTCGACACCGCCGGCTGCTTCGACCAGCGGGTCGGGCCTTACGCCGGCATGTACGTGCGGGATGTAAACGTCCAGGTGGTCCAGGACATGGAGGCGGCCGGCTATCTGCTCTTCAGTGAGCTCTACTCGCACACGTTCCCGTTCTGCTGGCGCTGCTCCACGCCTCTGCTCTACTACGCCAAGCCGTCCTGGTACATCGCCACCACCCGGTACCGCGACCGGCTGCTGGAAGAGAATGCCACCGTCGACTGGCGCCCCGAGCACATCCGCTCAGGCCGCTACGGTGACTGGCTCGTCAACAACGTCGACTGGGCGCTGTCCAGGGAACGATACTGGGGCACGCCGTTGCCGCTCTGGCGCTGCCAGACCTGCCGGCACACCAAGGCGGTCGGCTCCCTGGCCGAGCTTGGTGAGCTGACCAGCAGTGACATGTCGGTCATGGACCCGCATCGGCCGTTCGTCGATGACGTCACCTTCGCCTGTGCCGCCTGCCCGGACGGCGAGATGCGCCGCGTACCGGAGGTGATCGATGCCTGGTACGACTCGGGCGCGATGCCGTTCGCGCAGTTCGGATATCCGCACAAGCCCGGAAGCCGCGAGAGTTTCGAGCGGCTCTTCCCGGGTGACTACACGGCCGAGGCCATCGACCAGACGCGCGGCTGGTGGTACTCGCTGCACGCGATCTCGACCATCCTGTTCGACCAGAACAGTTACCGGCGTGCCCTGTGTCTTGGCCATATCGTCGACGTCAATGGACGCAAGATGTCCAAATCGTTGGGAAACGTGCTTGATCCGTGGAGTCTGATCGACAGCCACGGTGCCGACGGCCTGCGTTGGTTGATGCTGGTGGAGGGTAACCCGTGGCAGCCCCGCCGGGTCGGTGACGAGAGCGTCCGGCAGGTAACCCGCAAGCTGTTGCTGACCATCTGGAACACCTACTACTTCTTCGTGACCCACGCGGAGCTTGCTGGCTGGAACCCCCGGACGGCTCGGCCGGTCACCGGGCCGGTGCCGGTGATGGACCGCTATGGGCTCGCCGAGGTCGCCGACGCGGTGACCGAGGTCGACCGGGCTTTCGCCGAGTACGACATCACCCGAGCCGGGCGTCGGGTGGCCAGCTTCGTCGATGATCTGTCGAACTGGTACCTGCGCCGTAACCGGGACCGGTTCTGGGACGCCAGCGAATCGGAGCTTTCCGATGACGCCAACTCGGCCTTCTCCACGCTCTACACGTGCCTGACTTCACTGGCCGGAATGCTGGCACCGCTGACACCCTTCCTCGCCGACGAGCTGTACGAGAACCTGGTACGTCGATTCGACCCCGAGGCGCCGGATTCGATCCACCTGAGCCGGTTCCCGCAGGCGCAGCCCGGTACCGCAGACCCGGAGCTGCGTAGGGCGATGGCACTGACCCGGCGGATGGTCGCGCTGGGCCGCGATGCCCGGGTGGGGGTCGGGGTGCCGGTGCGCTGTCCGTTGCAGCGGGCCGTGGTGACGGTGCCGGCCGACGAACGTGACCGACTGGAACCGATGCGGGACATCATCGCCGCCGAACTGAACCTCAAACAGGTGACGCTCGCGACGAGCGAGTCCGCCGAGATGGTGAAGTACACGATCAAACCGAACTTCCGGGTTCTGGGACCGCTGTTCGGTGCGCGTACCCCTGCGGTGGTCGCAGCGATCCAACAGGCCGACGTCGACACCGCGGTGGCCAACCTGCGTGCGCACGGACGATTCGACGTACACGTCAACGATGAGGTGGTCTCCGTCGCCGCCGAGGCTGTGCAGGTTCTCGAGGAGCCGGTGACCGGTTGGCAGATCTCGACCGAGGGTGGATACAGCATCGCGATCGACCGGGCGATCACCACGGAGCTGAGGCTGGAATGGCTCGCTCGGGATCTGGTGCGGATGCTCAACGAGCTGCGCAAACGACGTGATCTGCACATCACTGACCGGGTGCGACTCGCACTGCGTATCGAGGATGACCCGCACAAGGAAATCGACTCGGCGTTGCGCGCCCATGAGGCGGCGCTGCGCCGGGACGTCCTGATAGCTCAGATTGACCGGACCGAGACGCCGCCGGAGACCGGCGAGCGGATCCGTCTGGGCGACGGTGCCCTCGTGGTCGATCTGAAGGTACTCCGATGACCTGTGTGACGACCACGAGAGGGAGGAATCCAATGCCCGACCTGTACGCGTCAGGCGCGCTAACTCCGATGCAGGCATGGGACGGAGTTACCGTGCGCTTTCTCTCCGGGGAACGCATGACAATGGCGATCGCGGAACTCGGACCGAACGTCCATGTGCCCAGGCATCGGCACGACAACGAGCAGATCGGTGCGGTGATCCAGGGATCGGCCCGATTCGTGACCGACACGGAGTCGTACGAGTTACACGTCGGAGGCACCTACCGGCTGCCGGGTGGAACCCCGCACGAAGTCACGGCGGGGGTGGACGGTGCGGTCTTCGTGGAGTGTTTCAGCCCGCCGCGTGACGACTGGGACTCGTTGCCGGAGGCGCCCAGCGGATCGTTCCGCTGGCCCATCACCCAGCGATGACCGGGCCGACTATGAAAGCGCTTGTGTGTGTCGGCCCACCAAACCTGGTGGAGTTGCGTGAGGTACGGCCCCCCTTCGCCGAACAGGGCGACGCGATCGTGCGGGTCGAGGCGGTCTCGGTCAACCGGGGGGAACTGCACCGGCTGATGTCGTCGTCCCACTTTGGCTGGCAGCCGGGGTGGGATTTCGCCGGCGTCGTGGTGCGTGCGCCTGGAGGCACGGTGCCGGCGGGCAGCCGAGTCTGCGGGTTGGTCGTCGAGGGGAGTTGGGCGGAACAGTTGACGGTGCCCACCGGGCAGATCGCCCGGATCCCGGACAACGTGAGCACTGAGGCGGCGGCGGCCCTGCCCGTGGCGGGGCTGACCGCTCTCCGGGTGCTGCGCCTCCGTGGCGACCTGGCCGGGCAATCGGTGCTGGTGCACGGGGCGGCGGGCGGCGTCGGGCGATTCGCGGTGCAGCTCGCGCGGCGTGCCGGTGCCCACGTGAGCGCCGTGGTGGGCAGCCCCGAACGCGCCCGTGGTGTCCAGCAACTCGGGGCTCACGAGGTGGTGCACGGCCTTCAAGGGCTGCGCCGGAGGTACGACCTGATCCTCGAATCGGTCGGCGGCAGCATCCTGTGCCAGAGCATCGATCTGCTGGCCCCCGGTGGCCTGATGGTCTGTTTCGGCAGCTCCTCCCAGGCGGAGACCACCCTGTCGATCGCCGACTTCTATTCCAAACAGGCAATCATCCGGGGCTTCTACCTGCTGTACGACATCGTGCGGGAAGCCCCGGCCGCTGACCTGGAGTATCTGCTCAAGCTCAGCGCCGACGGCGAACTGGTGACGGATGTGGCCGCCGTCGCCGACTGGACCGACGCGGCGTCCATCCTCAGCCGCCTGCGGGCCCGTCAGATCGCGGGTAAGGCCGTGCTGCGTACCTGCCCGCCCAGTCCACGGGCACCGGTGGGGACCGATGAGTGAAGGAACCTGGTCGGCACTCCTGCCGGCCCATGAGCAGGTTCGTGCAGAGGTCCGGACGATCGTGGACGAGGTGGTCGCACCGCAGGCCGCGGAGCTGGACCGCAGTGGCGAGTACCCCTGGGCGGCCCATCGGGCGCTTGTGGATGCCGGGCTCTATGCCCCACATCTTCCCGCCGCCTACGGCGGCCGTGACGCCGACGCGCTCACCTCGTGCCTGATCATCGAGGAGGTGGCGCGGGCGTGTGCCTCGTCGTCGCTGACCCCCAACGTGACCCGGCTGGTCAGCCTGGTGCTGCTGGCAGCGGGCAACGAACAGGTCCGGGAGCGTTACCTGCCAGCGGTGACCCGGGACGGTGCGATCCTCTCGTTCGCTCTCTCCGAGGCTGATGCCGGCAGCGACGTCTCGGCGATCTCGACGCGCGCCGTCCGTGACGGCGACTCCTACGTGCTGAACGGTGCCAAGCGTTGGATCACGAACGGCAACGTGGCCGATTTCCACCTCGTGGTGGCGGCCACGGACCCCGGACCAGCTTCGTGCTTCATGGTGCATGCGGATGATCCGGGGGTGCGGGTCGGTGCGGCCGAGGACAAGCTCGGCGTGCGCGCGTCACCGACCTGCCCGTTGTACTTCGAAGACACACGAATTCCGGCAGACCGGTTGGTCGGCCGCGAAGGGGAGGGGCTGCGGTTGGCCCTGGCCGCATTGGACCACAGCCGGATCACGATCGGTGCGCAGGCGGTCGGTGTCGCGCAGGGGGCGCTGGACTATGCGGTCCGGTACATCGAGGGACGGCGGCAGTTCGGTCGGGCCATCGCCGAGTTCCAGGGAGTCAAGTTCACCATCGCCAACATGGCGATGAAGCTGGCGGCGGCCCGTGAACTCACCTACGCGGCGGCGGCCAGGTGCGCGGCAGGTGCCGAGGACCTGCGCTTCTACGCGGCGGCGGCGAAGTGTTTCGCCTCGGACGTCGCGATGGAGGTCACCATCAGCGCCGTGCAGCTTCTCGGCGGCAACGGGTACACGCGAGCGCACCCCGTCGAGCGGATGATGCGCGACGCGAAGGTGACTCAGATATATGAGGGCTCGAATGAGATCCAGCGGCTCGTCATGGCTCGGACCCTGTTGGCCGACGCGTGATGTCGGGCCTCCCCCGGCGTTGATCAGGGATATGATGGCCGGATGCGGTCTGTGACGCGCTTGGTCAACTGCGGCGAATTCAGTGTGGACGATGTTCGGATCCGTGCCGATCATAAGGCATGGTTTCCGCCCGAGGTGCACACGGAGTATCGGCTGGTATTCATCCGTAGCGGTCTGTTCCGGCTGCGTGTGGGCGACTGGGACCTCGTGGCCGATCCCATGCTGGCTTACCTCGCGCGCCCCGGCGACCAGCAGCAGATAGCGCACCGGGTCGATGCCACCGACACGTGCACCAGCATCACCTTCTCCGCACCGTTGCTCCGCGATGTCGTCGGCACGGATGGGCTGGGTACCACTCGGCCGATGGTCACCACCGGCCGTATCGACCTGCTGCACCGGCTGCTGGTCGCCGCGGCGCGGGCAGGCACGGACGAGTTCGAGCTGCACGAGCGGGTGTCTCAGTTGCTTTACGCGATGCTGGATTCGTCCCGGGAGTCGAGTTCGCCAGCGACGGTGCCGAGTACGCTCACCGCCCGTCGGCTGGCGGACGGCGCACGGGAACTGTTGACCGATGACCCGGTCTCGCTCAGCCTGCGGGAGCTGGCGCGTGAGCTGAACTCGTCTCCGCCCTATCTGAGCAGGGTGTTCCACCGCAACGTGGGTATGTCACTCACCCGTTTCCGGAACCGCATCCGGGTCTGTCGCCTGCTCGATCGGATCGAAGCCGGCGAGCAGGGGCTGGCCAGGATCGCGGTCGAGCTCGGCTTCGCTGATCACGCCCACATGACCCGGACCGTCCGCGCCGAGTGCGGGCATCCGCCCGCCGCCCTCCGCCGAATGCTGACGACGCCAGCAGCGCGCTGAGTCGGTCATGCTTGCGGCCTTGAGGGGTGGTGCCGCGACATGTACCAGGATCGCCCCTGCGCGTCGGAGGTGGCCCGGGGTGGATCTGGTGTCGCGCCAAGAGTCAGCTTGATCCGGCCTGGCCCGACGCTGCTGCCTTCGTTGTGACCCGGTCGTTGAACTTCGCCAGGTCAATGACGTGGCGCTCGTGATGGCCGCGACAGATCAGATCGGTGTCGTCGTGGCAGGTGACTCGGAAGCGTAGCCGCCTACCGGTGACCTCGATGAGCTCAACCTCGGCCGAGACGGTCATACCGACCGGCGTGGCGGCGACATGGCTCAGGTCGACGTGGGTGCCAACGCTGTGCTGGCCGGCCGAAAGGGCGGGTGCGATCGTCTCGATGCAGGTCGCCTCGACAAACGCGACCAGATATGCCGTCGCGAACACCCGGGGCATGTCGGCGAACGCGTCGAGCGCACGGTGCACGGAGGGCACGGTGAGGCCGTCGACGATCTTCAGCTGTCCAGTCCCGGCGAGGCCGGGGCGAAGTGCCGTTCCCATGAACTTCCTCTCGCGCCGGGCGGGTCACTGCCGGCGACCACGGGCGGTGCGTCCTGCGCCGTGGACTATCTTAGCGGCGGCGGGTGGCAAACTGACATTGTGGATTCGGGTATCGAAGGCAGCGACTGGGGCGTGACTCCGGGCGCCGACAACGAGCGGCGCGAAGAACTCATCATCCGGGTCCTGGAATACTCGGCGACCCACGGGTTGTCCGACATGTCGCTACGGCCGCTGGCCACGGCCGTGGGTTCGAGCCCACGAGTCCTTCTTTACTATTTCGGATCCAAGGAGGGCCTGATTCGTGAGGTTCTGGCCCGATCCCGGGCCCGGCAGCTCGAGATTGTCGAGCAGGCCGCCAACTCCGGCGGCAATCCGATCGAGACGCTGTGGCGCTGGCTGACGGATCCTGGGCAAATAGAGATCGAGAAGCTGTTTTTTGAAGGGTGTGTCCGCTCGCTGCACGACCAGGACGGCGCCTGGCGTGACTTCGGCTCGGCGAGCGTCCAGGAGTGGCTGGCGCCGATGCGCCAGCTGGTGACTCGCACCGGAGCTGCCGGCAACACTCCCTACGCGCCGACGCTGGTGCTGGCCGCGATCCGGGGCCTCCTGCTCGATCTGTTGGCCACCCGCGACCAGGAACGGATCGAGGGAGCTTTTGAGAGCCTGATCCGACTGCTCCGGACCGAGCCGGAGGAGCCGGCCTGATCCTCTTCCTGTCTCCGGTCAGGCCAACCGCGGAGATCAGGTCAGTAGGCGTCGAGAAAGGCTCTCAGCACACGTGCGCCGAACCGCAGCGCATCGACCGGCACCCGTTCGTCGTCGGCGTGGAACTGTGCGCTGAAGTCGAAGTCCGGGGGCAGCCGCAGGGGTGTGAAGCCGTAGCAGGCCATGCCCAGCTTGGCGAAGGACTTGGCATCGCTGCCCGCAGAGAGGGTGTACGGCGCGGCCACAGCCGTGGAATCCTCGGTGCGCAACGCCCGCTCGATCGCGGTGAACACGGGATCGGTGTGCGGTAGATCGGCATTCGTCGTGGCCACTGCCGGCAGCCATCGCTCAAATTCCCACTGGACGCCACTGCCGTCGAGTAGCCGTTCCACCTCCTGCCGGAAGTCCTGCTCCAAGCCGGGTAGGAAGCGTGCGTCGATCAGTGCATCGGCGGTGGAGGGTACGACGTTCTCCTTGTAGCCGGCGTTGACGATTGTGGCGTTGTAGGTGTGCCGCAGCGAGGCGTGCAGCATTCGGGACACCGGCCCGAGAGAATCCAGCAGCTGGCGCACGGCCTCGGCGTCGCGGATGTCGGTGGGAGTTTCCCGGGCCTCGGCGATCATGTGCAGGAAGCGTTCCGTGCCGGTGGTCAGCTGGAACCGGCCGCCATCCTCGAGCCTGCGGATCGCGTGGGCGATCCGCGTGATCGGATTGTCCCCATGGATCATGCTGGCGTGCCCGCCCGCGCCGGCTGCGGTCAGCCGAATCCATGCCACCCCCTTTTCCGCCGTCTCCACCAGGTAGATCCGGCGATCGTCGCCGACCCGGACGCTGAAACCGCCCACCTCACCGATGGCGACCCGGCAGCCGCCGATGATCGACGGGTGTGACCGCACCAGGTGGCCGGCGCCGAGATTGCCGCCCGTCTCCTCGTCGGCCAGGAACGCCATGACCACGTCCCGGGCCGGGGAGTCCCCGGTGCGGCCGTAATACCGGGCGGAGGCCACCATCATCGCGGCCATGTCCTTCATGTCGACCGCACCGCGACCCCAGAGGCAGCCGTCGCGCTCCTCGCCGCCGAACGGGTCAACTGTCCATCGCCGCTCGTCCACCGGAACCACGTCGAGGTGGCAGTGCACCAGCAGCGGGTCGAGCTCGGGCCGCCGACCTGGGATGCGTACCACCACGTTTGTGCGTCCCGTCTCCGCCGCGATCACGGTCACCGGCCAACCGACCTCGGTAAGCAGGTCGGCCACGTACTCGGCGGCTGGACGCTCCACCCGGCCCGGATTGGAGGTGTCCATTCGTAGTAGGTTTCGACAGATCCCGATGACCTCGTCGAGACCGGTTGCGTCGAGCACCGGGCGACCCTCCGGCATGGCCTGTCCTGACATCACTTCCTCCGCACATTGCTGATGGCACCCACGATGACGTTGGCCGGGCCGGGACCGGCTACCGAGAGGAACTCGGGGTCGGCTCGGCGGATCCGGCCGGTGTGCCGCTCTGCTGCTCGAAGGCGACGGACGGCAGGGTGATGGAGAGCGCCGACAGGGTGGTCTGGTTCACCTCCCACGTTGCGCCGGTGGGGCGGACGAAGGGGATCGTTGCCGGGTCCTCACCCCGTACGGCGCGGGCCGCGGTTCCGGCGGCGAGGCGACCGAGTTGCGCGTAGTCGGGTCCGACAGAGGCCAGCACACCGGCCGTGGACGCATCACCGGCGGTAATGATCAGCGGCACCTTCGCGGGCATCGCGGTGCCACCGACTGCGGGCATACCGGCGATCACCGTGGTGTCGGGCGGGATGATCCACAGGTCGCTTCGCCCCACCAACGAACGAGCCGCCGCTGTGATGTCGCCGGATGAGGCGATCGTGGCCTCTACCAGGGTGATGTCGGGCCTGCTGCTAAGCGCTTGCCGGAAGCTCTCCGTCCAGATTCGAGAAGCCTCGTTGCTGGGATCGTAGATCGTCCCGATCCGGCGTGGCATCGGAGTGATCTGAACCAGTTGCGCGAGGATCTCGGGTGGTTCGATGAAGCCCAGGCTGCCGGTGACATTGCTCTGCGAGGCATCGAGACTCTTGGCGACCTTGGCCTTGACCGGATCGGTCATGGCCAGGCCAATGATCGGTTTTCTCGTCTCCATCTGGGCCAGTGCGATGATGCCCGGGGTGCCGGCAACCGCGAACAGGTCGTTGTCGGAGGATGCGAACTGCTGGGCGATGCTCTGGACGAGGCCGTGGTCGCCCTGCGCGTTCTTGAGATCGAAAACGATCTCCCGGGGGGCGAGTTCGTCCGTCAACTGGGTCTTGAACCCATCAATGATCTCATCGAGCAGTTCGGCCTGACTGAGCTGGAACAGGCCGACCTTGAGGGGCGGCTGGCCCTGGCCGTCTGTCGAATCGGCGTCGGAGGCACAGCCGGCCACCGTCAGCAGTACGACGACGGCAACGACGGTTGATATGCGGAGGCGGGGGCTACGGCGTCTGTGCATGACGAGACTCCTTCAGCGGGTGGTTCAGCGACGTTCATGGTCGAGTGGCTTCGGGTTGGCGGGCCGGTCCCAGCGGTCTGCCGGCGTGGCTCGCGGTACGGACGCAACAGGCCGGTCCGGCCGCCGGACGGTCGGCGGCTCAGCCCTGCTCCCGGACGGCGAGCGTCGATCGATCGGAGAGCACCGCCCCCTTGGCGGCGATGTCCGCGATCAGGGACTGCACGGTGAGGTCGGCCTTGGCGGAGCCCGCGTAATCGCAGACGATGCGCCCACCCGACATGACGATCAGCCGGTCACCGAGGGAGATGGCGTGCGCCATGTTGTGCGTCACCATGATGGATGTGCATCCCATCGTCGCGATGAGTTGCACCGTCAGTTGGAGCACTCGTTCCTGGGTCACCGGGTCGAGGGCCGAGAGGTGCTCGTCCAGCAGGAGGATCTGTGGATCGCAGAGGCTGGCCATCACCAGGGTCAGGCTCTGTCGCTGGCCGGCGGAGAGCAGCCCCACCGGGTCACGCAACCGGTTCTCAAGCCCGAGTTGTACCTGTGCCAACCGATCACGCATCGTGACCCGACGCCGGTTCGTCACGGCCCACTGGAGGCTTCGGCGCCGGCCCCGGTCCATAGCCAACGCCATGTTGTCCTCGATGCTCAGTTCCGCCATGGTGCCGGCGTGCGGGTTGTCGAAGACCCGTGCTATCCGACCGCTACGCCGGTAGTCCGGCAACCCGGTGACGTCCACACCATCGATGAGGACGCGACCTCCGGTCGGGCGGATCTCCCCGGATACCACACCGACCAGCGAGCTCTTACCCGCACCGTTCGAGCCGACCACGGTGATGAACTGCCCGTCCGGCATGCGCAGCGACAGATCGTCGAGGGCGGTCGTCTCGCTCGCCGTGCCCCGGTTGTACGACAGTGAGACGTCAATGAGTTCCAGCACGGGCTGTCTCCTTGGTCCGACTGCGTCGGGTGAGTCCGCTCCAGTGGCGGATGGACGAGGTCGATCCCGGGGGCAGCACCGTGCGCAGGCCACGCTCGGCCGCGAGAGCGGCAACCAGGATGATCGCTGTGACGCCCTTCAGATCGGTGGCTGGCACACCGAGCTGGAGCGCCAGAATCAGGATGAAACGGTAGGTCAGCGCGCCGACCAGCACGGCGATCACGACGCGCAGGACCTTGGATCCGGCCGGTCGCACGATTAGATCGCCAAGCAGCACCGCGCCGATCCCCGCGATCAGGGTGCCAGCACCCATGTTGACGTCTGCGAAGTTCTGACCTTGGACCACCAGGGCGCCGCTGAGGCCGGCAAGCGCATTGGCGAGGAACAATGACAGGGCGAGCATCGCGCGGTCGTTGACTCCGCAACTGCGGGCCATTCGGGCATTAACCCCGGTGGCTCGTAGTGCGAGCCCGATCCGGGTGCGGAGCAGGAGGCCGACGGCGGCCAGCACGAACAGGACGACAGTGCCTAAGATGGCGACCTTGATGAGATCGCTTGTCACCGGATCCGCGACGTCGGACGCAGCGAGGATGTTCGGCGCACCGACCAGGCTGACCGATGGTCGTTCCAGGCCGCGTAGTGCCACGCTGTAAAAGCCGATCGACATGATCAGGCCGGCCAGAATGACCGGTATTCGTAGTGCCAGGTGTAGCGCGGTGGTGATCAGGCCGAGGCAGCCTGCCGTCATCGTGGCGACCAGCAGGCCCACCGGAGCCGAGAGATCTCGCAGCACGAGACCGGTAAGCACGGTGGCGCCAATGGTGAAACTCACGTCGATCGTCAAATCGAAATCTGCCCGCAGCCGGAACACAAGGTAAATGCCCAGCACTGCGGGGACGAGGGGAAGTCCAGTGACCAAGGTGCCGAACATGAGATCGGACATCTAGCTCCTCGGGTTGGCGGCGAACGCCGAGGTCTGGTCGATTAATGATCTCGTTGAAACGACTGTTTCAACAGGAACATAGCGGCGGTGGGAGATCAATGTCAAGAATGTTCGTGCGGAGTCCGGCGGTCAGTCAATCAGATGACTGCCGGCAGGTCATGCTGAAGTCTCTGGTCGGCAACCTTGATCAGATCTGCGCAGACGATCCGGAGAATCTCGATCATTGCCAGCGCTGCCGGCGAGCGGTACCCGGCCGCCGGTATCGCCGCTCGTACCCGACGGAACAACCCGGAGGCATCCAGTGGTCGTACGGCGATGCCACGTCGTACCGCCGGTAGCGTGAGTCGTGGTACGAGGGCCACCCCCACGCCGGCGGCGACCAGGCCCTCGAGCGTCATCCGATCGTCGGTGCGCAGCACGACGGCGGGTTCGAAGCCGGCCAGCCGGCACGCCCGGGGTAGGACGTCAAGTGTCGCGCCATGCCACACGCCCTGGATCCACCGTGCCTCAGCGAGGTCGGCCAGGCGCACCCGGGGGTGCTTGGCCAGCGGGTGGCTCTCTGGTAGGCCGATGTGGAGCGGATCGTCGATGAGGTCGACCTGGTGCAGGTCATGGCGTTCGGGCTGGTTTGGCTCGAACTCGTAGACCAGGGCCAGCTCGATCTCCCGGGTGAGCAGCTTGGGGATGCACTCGTCCGGGTCGCCCTGGAAAAGCTCCAGTCGAACCCCCGGATGGCGTCGCCGGAACTCGGCGATCGCCTGCGGCACGAGATACGCCCCGGCGGTGGCGAACCAGCCGATCCGCAGCAGGCCGGAGTCGAGCGCGGCCAATGACTCCAGTGCCGCCTCGGCGATCGCCATCCGGGTCAGGATCTCCTCCGACTCCCGAACCAGCAGTCGGCCCGGCTCGGTCAGGGTGGCGCCCCGCGCTCCTCGCTCCACCAGCGTCGTATTCACCTCGCGTTCGAGTATGGCGACCTGCTGGGAGACCGCCGAAGGGGTGTAGGCCAGCGCACGTGCGGCGCCGGTAAAAGATCCGTGGCGGGCGACTTCGCAAAGAATCCTCAAACGACGGACGTCGAGCATGAAGCGATCCTTAAAGCTGCTTTTAGCGAGTGGAGCTTGTCTAAATGCTAGCGAGGTGGCTAGCATCGGGCGAGCCGCCCTGGTAACGGACTTTTTGTCCCTGGCGCGTATCCATAAGGGCTGCGGATGGCCGGGGCGTTGACGTCGGTGCTCCACGCCCGCCCATGGGGGATTTGATGATCAGCAACTCCGTGTCGTCATCACGACAGCCTCCGATCCCGCCGCATGTTGCGGACGTACCCGTGCCCGCCACGTCCGCGCAGGAGCAGCTCTGGCTGTTGCAGCAACTGGCACCAGATGCCACGGTGAACCATCTCTCCCTGGCGGTGGACATTGCCGGCCCACTCGAGATCGACGCGTTGCGCCGAGCATTGCAGGCGGTGGTCACGCGGCATGATGCGCTCCGGGCCGTTTTCCGACGGTCCGAGGGAACTCTCGTTCAGGAGATCCTGGCTGACAATCCGCACTTCACGATCTGTGACCTGGAGTCGGTCAGCCCCGACGAGCAGGATCGGCGGCTGGCGAATGTCCGAGCCGATCACCTGCGTAGGCCATTCGACCTGGCGGATGGGCCGCTGATTCGATTCGTCCTGGTTATCTTGGATCTGGACAGGTACCAGCTGTTCCTGGTGGTGCACCGGATCGTCATGGACGAGGCATCGCTCGGCATCTTCACCCGCGATCTGTTCGATTGTTACCGGAGCTTCGCGAAGCGCCGCCGGCCCGAACTTCCCGCGTTACCGTTCCGTTTCATCGATCTCGCTCACCAGGTGGCCGGGCGTGGCCCGGGCGCGGATCTCGCTTACTGGCGTCAGGTGCTGGCCGACCTGCCTGATCCGCTGGAGTTGCCGTTCACCCAGGCCCGCGGCACCGAGCTCCGTTTCGACGCGGAGGCGCTGCCGTTCCGGACGAGCGATCGGGTCATGGGCGGCGTGCGGCAACTCGCCGACCAGGAGAACACCACTCCGTACGTGGTCATGCTTACCGCGTTCGTGGTGCTCCTGCACCGGTACACCCAGAGCCGGGACATCGTCCTGGGCACGGTGCGGCTGGGTCGTTCGGTTCCGGGTGCGACGGAAGTGATCGGTGCGTTCGCCGATCTCGCAGTTCTGCGGATCGGCCTGCCGCCGGACCCGACCTGGCGCGAAGCGGTGCGGCGGGTCCGCGACGAACTGGCGGCGGTGGAGGCGCATCCGGACGTGACCTTCCAGCAGTTGGTGCAGGCGGTCCGTCCGGAGCGTCACCTCAACCTGCACCCGGTGTTCCAGATCATGGTCGCCCCGGCCCCCGCTGCCGGCCGGCATTGCGTCGATGAGGTGATCTTCGACATCGATGCCGACCACGGCGAGCAGATGCCCTACGACATCGAACTACGTATCGACACCGAGGGCGGTTTGCTCAAGGTGTCGCGCGAACTGTTCCGCCGTGCGGATGCTGAGCAGATTCTGCACCATTACACGGGGCAGTTGAAACAGTTGACCGAGGAGCCGGACACCCACCTGTCGAACCTGTCTCTGCTGACCAGCGAGGAACGGGCGGTGATCGTCCAGGACTGGAACCAGACTCGGACCGAATTCCCTTCCGACAGCACTATCCAGTCACTTTTCGATGCCTGGGCGGAGCGGACGCCGGACG
This sequence comes from Micromonospora sp. FIMYZ51, assembly GCF_038246755.1. Classification (NCBI taxonomy): domain Bacteria; kingdom Bacillati; phylum Actinomycetota; class Actinomycetes; order Micromonosporales; family Micromonosporaceae; genus Micromonospora; species Micromonospora sp. FIMYZ51. The sequence goes on from NZ_CP134706.1 coordinate 1,153,790, forward strand.
CGCCCGCCCTGCACTGGCCGAACGTCGACCTGACCTACGCCGAACTGGAGATCCGCGCGAACCAACTGGCGCACCACCTGCGCGGCCTGGGGGTTGGGGTGGAAACCCGGGTGGGTCTCTACTTCGGGCACACCGCGTCCTGGGTGATCGGCGCGCTGGCCACGCTGAAGGCCGGCGGCCTCTACGTACCCCTCGATCCGACATACCCGAGCGACCGGCTCACCGCGATGTGCGAGGACGCGGACGTCAAGGTGCTTCTGCTGCACAGTGACGAGCAGGACGGGCTGGACTTCCCGGCGGCGAAGCGGGTCTTCCTGGACACTGCCGAGGCCGTGGTGGCAGGCGAACCCAGCCGTCCACCGAAGGTCGAGGTGAGCCCGGACAATCTCGCCTACATCATGTTCACGTCCGGATCGACCGGTCGCGCCAAGGCGATCGGGGTCACCCACCGCAATGTCGTTCGAACCGTATGTGAAACACCGTACGTGGATTTCCGGCCGACCGACACGGTGGGGCAGGCCTCCAACATCTCCTTCGACGCGGCCACCTTCGAGGTGTGGGGCGCGCTGCTCAACGGCGCGCGTCTGGTCGGCCTGCGCAAGGAGGACGTGCTGGATCCGGACCGCCTCAAGGCGCAGTTGCTGGCGCACCAGATCACGATCTTCTTCCTGCCCGCCGCGCTGATGAAGCACATCGTCAGCGAGAAGCCGGACACCTTCGGTTCGCTGCGATACTTCTTCTCCGGTGGCGAGCAGGCGGATCTGCACACGATTCGCCGGATGCTGCGGCACGGTCCGCCGGAGAACTTGATCAACCCGTACGGACCAACCGAGACCACCGTCTTCGCCATCGTCTACCGGTGCAACGACATGCCCGACACCGAGACGTACGTGCCCATCGGCTACCCGATTGGTAACACCACAAGTTACGTGCTCGACGAGTACCTCCAGCCGGTGCCCGTCGGCGTCGTGGGAGAACTGTTCGTCGGTGGTGACGGCGTAGCTCGCGGGTATATCGGCCAGAGCGATCTCACCGCCGACAAGTTCATCGCCGACCCGTTCAGCGATCAACCAGGTGCCCGCCTCTACCGCACCGGCGACCTGGCGCGTTACCGCGACAACGGGATGATCGACTTTCTCGGTCGGATGGACCGCCAAGTCAAGATCCGCGGTTTCCGGGTCGAGCCTGCCGAGATCGAAAACTGTCTGCTCGGCACCGGCCTGGTGCGCGAGACGTCGGTCCAGGTCGGCGTCGACCGCAGTGGTGACGAGGTGCTCGTGGCGTACGTGACGCCCATGGGCACCGAGGTCGACACCGAGCAACTACGGGAACAGGTCCGCGCCCGGCTTCCGATCTACATGGTTCCGGGTGCGTTCGTCACGCTCCCTGCGTTTCCGCTCAACGCGAACGGCAAGTTGGACATCGCGGCGCTGAAGCGTATCCAGCTCAACGAGGCGACGGGTGGCACGGCCGAGACACCGACGCCCACCGAAGCGCGCTTGCTGAAGCTGTGGCAACAGGTGCAGGGAGAGCCGATCGCGGTCTCCGCCGACATGTTCGCGGCGGGGGGCGATTCACTTGCCCTGGCCCGGTTCATCGAACGGGTCAGGGCCGAGTTCGTCATCGAGCTGCCCTACCGGGCAGTCTTCGATCATCGGACCGTGGCTGCCCTGGCCGCCGAGATCGATCGGATGCTGCCCGCAGGGCCTCCGCCGGAGGCAACGCACGACCCATCGACGCCGCCGTCGGACGAGGTCACGGGAAACGATCGGCAGCAGTTGCTGGACATCTGGCGCGAGGTACTTGAGGTACCCACCCTCGGGCCGGACGACAACTTTTTCAACAACGGCGGGCACTCGCTGAAGGTCACCCGGGTGGTGTCTCGGGTACGGACGGTCTTCGGCCGGGACGTGCCGGTCAGCCTGCTGTTCGAGAATCCGACCGTGAACACCTTCGCCGCGGCCTTGGCGGTAGTGCTGGCCGAAGGGCCGGAGTCGACCGCATCGACGGCGATCAGTCCTACGGCCACCGGTTCAGAGGACACCATCGACTCCCTGCTCAACGAGATCGAGCGGCTCTCCGAGGGCGACGTGGATCGCCTGCTCAATCCTGGAAGCTGAGCGGTCAGCCGATGCGGGACTTCGTCAAGCGGATCGACGCGATGACGCCGGAGCAGCGCCGCGCGTTACGCACCACGCTGGACACGCGAGGAGAGCAGCTCAATGTCTTCCCACTCTCCTCGGCGCAGCAACGGATGTGGTTTCTCCACCAGGTCTATCGTGACCTGCCGCTCTACACCGTGCCGTACGCGTTCTGGATCGTGGGGCGGCTAGACATCGGTGCCCTCAGCGAGGCGCTGCTCGGGTTGGTCCGGCGGCATGACGCCCTACGCACAGCGTTCTTCGACGTCGACGGGGTGCCTTACCAGACGGTGCTTCCGGACAGCGAATTCCGCCTGGCGGTGCGGCACTGGCGGCCGCAGGACGCGGCCCGGCGCGACCTGGTGGAGCGCCTCCTCGACGCCGAGGCAAGGCGCACCTTCGACCTCACCCGCGGCTCGCTGCTTTCCGCCACGATACTGACAAGCGGTGACCAGGGCGACCGGCACCTGTTGCTGCTGACCATGCATCACATCATCTGTGACGGCTGGAGCATGGGCATCATCTTCCGCGAGATCGAGGAGGGTTACACCGCCGCGATTGAGGGGAGAGAACCGGATCTCGATCCGCTGCCCGTCCGGTACGTCGACTTCGCCCGTTGGCAGGCCACCGATGCCGCTGGCGAGAGATATCAGCGACACTTGCAGTACTGGCAGGGCGAGTTGGCCGATCCGCCGGCAGCGCTGACGTTTCCGGACCGGCCGCCACCGTCGGCGACGGGCCCGTCCGTTGGTGAGCTGGAGTTGGCGTTCTGGCCTGCTTCTCTTGCCAGATCGGTGGAGGCCGTCAGCCGGGCCGAGGGCGTGACACCGTTTATCACGATGCTGGCAGTATTTGCCGATCTGCTACGTCGGCGGACCGGGGCCGACGATTTCATCGTGGGCACACCGGTGGCAAACCGGACCAGGCTTGAGGTCGAAGGGCTTGTCGGTTTCTTCGTCAACACGCTCCCGCTGCGGCTACGGCCATCCGGCGGGGAGAGTCTGCGCGAGTCGCTGCGGAAAGTGCGGTCGGTGACGCTGCGCGCTCAGACACATCAGGAAGTCCCGTTCGAGACCATCGTCGAGTCGCTCGGGGTGCCGCGTACGAGCGGCCGCAATCCCCTGTTCGAGGTCTCCTTCATCGTCCAGGACCGGGAGACGGAACTCCTTCGCCTCCCCGGGCTGGAGGTGTCGATCACCCACGGGCACAGTGGCACGGCCAAGTTCGATCTGGCTGTGGGCTTTGTGTTCCTGGCGGACGAGCTCAAGTGTTCCATCGAGTACCGGCGGTCGGTGTTTGATCGGGAGTACGTCCGTGGGCTGCTTGACGAGATGCGAGAGCATCTGGAGGCCGCGCTCGCCAACCCTGATCGACCGATGCAATTGTTGAAGGGTCGGGTGCCCCGATGATCAGGGTCGAGCGGCCAAGGGGAATGAGGGCGTTCGTCGTCATCTGGCTGGGTCAGCTGTTGTCGGCCGCCGGCACGAGAATGATCAACTTTGCGCTGGCCATCTGGGTCTGGCAACAGACCGGACGCGCCTCCGACCTCGCCGTGCTCACGCTGATGGCGTTCGCTGCCACCGTGTTGGTCAGCCCGATGGTGGGCAGCCTGGTCGACCGCGTCGGCCAGCGGACGTCAATCATCGTGAGCGACGTGGGCTCGGTGCTCACGACCGTGGTGGCGCTGGCTCTGTTCGCGACCGACACCGCCTCGTTCTGGCCGCTCGTCGCGGTAAACACGATCAGCGGAGGGTTCCTGGCATTCCAGTACCCCGCCTACTCCAAGCTCATCACGCTGCTGCTGGCCAAGGAGCAGTACACCCGCGCCAACGGGATGCTCTCGCTTGTGCGTTCGGTTCCCGCGATCTTCGCTCCCGGCATCGCCGGGCTGCTCATTGCATACTCCGGCATCTGGAGCGTGTTGTTGGTGGCCCTGGTGTCCTTCGGGGTCGCGATCCTGACGGTCCTGCTGATCGCGCTGCCGAAGCGTCCAAAGAGCGACGCTGATCCGGGCCGGGCCAGGTTCTGGGCGGATTCGATGCTCGGCTTCCGCTACCTGTACCGCCGCGCTGGCTTCCTCGGTATGCAAGCGGTCCTTTTCGTGGTGGGCCTGGTGTCCGCGATGGGTTTCATCGTGTTGACACCTCTGGTCCTCATCAAAACGGACAACAACGAGGCACTTCTCGGTGCCATCAATTCGGTCGGCGCGGTGGGCGGTGCGTTGGGTGCGTTACTGGTCAGCGTACTCAAGTCACCGTCACGCAAGATCTGGTGGATCCTGGGTGCGAGCATCGTCTTCAGCCTGTTCGGCAGGGTGCTCATGGGGTTCGGCGACGGCCTCGTGCTCTGGGCGATCGCCTGGTTCGTGTCCTGGCTGAGCGTGCCGTTCATCGAGGCGTACTCGCTCACGATCTGGCAGCAGAAGATTCCGCCCGCGGTTCAGGGGCGGGTCTTCGCGGCCATGCAATTCATCAGCCAACTCGCGTTGCTCATCGGCTTCTCGGTGACCGGCGCGTTGATCGACCGCATCTTCGAACCGCAGGCTCGGGAGGGGCGCGGGCTCGCCGAGCTGTTCGAGCCGGTGGTGGGCGCGGGCCCCGGGGCGGGAATGAAGCTGGTATTCCTGCTGTCCGGGCTACTCGGCATCGCCGCAGCTCTCTACGGCATCTTCGCGCGGAGTGTTCGCGATCTGGAGATTCTCGTGCCCGACCACAACGTTGCCGCCCCTGGCGCCCCGGACGGGGGCGCCGCCGCCTCGGAGCCCGGCACCGGGGAGACGGTCAGCCCGACCGTGGATACGGCCGGGGCCGAGCGTGAGGCGGCGAGCTTGACTGGCGTGCCGTCGACCGTTTCCACAGCAGATGATGAAAGGCGCAATGAGCGATGAGCATCGATGAGCCGTACTACCGCATCGTCGTCAACGACGAGGAGCAGCTCTCGCTCTGGCCACTCCACAAGGAACCAGCGGTCGGCTGGCGGGACATTGGAACGGCCGGCAGCCGTGGCGAGTGTCTGGCGGAGATCAGACGGATCTGGACCGATCTCCGTCCGAAGAGCCTGCGCGTTTAGTCGTGGTGAGAGCGGGAGGCATGTACGGACACTCGCTGAACGGGATCGGTGGCCTGCACGTCCTGCGATCCGGCGGCTCACCTCATCTGCACCTGGTGCACCCGGGTGGCGGTGGCATCGTTGCCTATCAGGGCTTGGCCGCTGCACTACCACAGGGGTGGACCGTCACGGCCTCCGACGACACGGGCCAGGGCGATTCGGTCGAGTGGTTGGCCGGCACCTACCTCCGCGAGCTACTTGGCCGCTCGTACCTGCCTGACCTCCTCGGCGGATGGTCACTTGGCGGCCTGGTCGCGTTTCAGGTAGCACGACTCCTGGCCGCCGCCCGCCGCCCGCCGCCACCGTTGGTGCTGTTGGACACCCCACCGCCCGGCACCAGCGGCACGATGCCCGACCGGGCGCGCATGAATCTCGAGTTCGTCGGGATGCTGTGGTCTTCCCTCGGACTGCCGGTCGATCGCGCTCCGCAGCGGCTCGATGGCGATGACGAGGCGGCGATGCGGGTGTTGGCGGAGGCGTTGCGAAGCGCTGGCGAGGCGTTGGAGAAGGAATTTCTGCTGAGCCGGCTCAACACCTATCGGCGCCACCGGCGGGCCTTGGTCAGCTACGCTCCGGCGACGCCGATCGCCACGCCCAGTCTTATCATCCGTGGCGCTCTGCGCGAGGATGTGGTGCTCGGCTGGCGTAGGTTGTTGGAAGTGGACCCGACCGTGGTGGCGATTCCCGGCGGACACTACAACCTCCTCGCGCCCGCCAACCTCCCTATGGTCGCCAGCCTGATCTGTGAACTGTCGGCCCGCGAACGCTGATCCAGGAGACCTGTCCACAGGCGATCTTGTAGACGTGCAACCCGATGTCGCGTACCGCCTTTGTGGAACTCAGACCGCAGGCGTGAAGAAATATGAGCGGCGAACCGCGACTAGCCCGTCGGTGAAGCGGTAGATCTCGGCGAACTGGAGGTCGAACGCGACTCCAGTGACGAGCCTACCGACCACCTGACCCCACGCCGCGCCGCTTTCCGCTACCCGCAGAACCTCGTCGAGTGTGTGGTGGGACTCAACGATGGCGCGTTCGTCACGGTAGAACCGCATGAGCCGGTCCAGGCCGACCAATGGCTCATAACCCGGCCGTTCGTAGATCACCTCCGGATGGAAGCACGTGGCCAGTTCCGTCCAGTCGGCTTGGTCGATCTGGTGGAACATCCGCGATATCAGCGTATCTGCCATGCGTATCCTGCACCTCGTTCTGTCAACTCGGATCGACGAGCTCAGTGGTGGCCCCGGATGTCAGGCGAGGCCGGCCTTGGCGGCGCGGCGGACCGCATCCGTGCGCGAGGTGGCACCCAACTTGGCGTATATGTTGGTCAAATGGCGCTTGACGGTGCCCTCGGCGATGAACAGCTTGCTGGCTATCTCCGAGTTGCGTAATCCGTCGGAGACGAGGGTCAGGACTTCGATCTCGCGGTCAGAGAGCATCGGATCGCTGCCTGCCCTCAAACGGTTCATGGTTTGCCGTGAAACTGACAGGACAATTCTGTCGCGATTTCGGTCTATCACTCTTATTGTGGTCACCAGTTCCTCTAGGGTGGTGCTTTTGAGTATGTAGGCGTCCGCGCCCGATGATAATAGGTGCTTGACTCGGCGAGGATCGTCGCGGGTGGCGAGTATGACTATTTTCGACAACGGCGCGGCGTTGAGGAGAGCGCGGAGATCCTCGACGGCGGTCGGACTCGCCGCGTCGGTGCCCACGAGGAGCACGTCGGGTCTGTAGTGCCGCACTATTCCCACGGCCTCATTTCCCACGGCCGCCTTGGCGAGCACCCGTATGTCGGGCTCTGTCTCCAGCAGGTTGGCCAGTCCTTCCCGAAACAGCCCCTGCTCGTCCACGATCACCACGGTTATCGGTGCACCTGTGCTTGAACGTACTTCGGTCGGGTCCGGCTTGATGGTCATCTCATGGTCGGATGGGATCGTCTTTGTGCCTTTCTGGATCACAGGTTCTCCGTCCCCGTGTAGATCAACATGCGGAGCGGCTTCCCGCTCCCTTCTGGCTGCGCAGGTGCAGGACGAGTCACACATACCGGGAGGTCAGTACGCTGGCCCGGCCAACCTGAGAGGCGGATGCGCTGAATGGGTGCGCCGGTACCGACCGTCGGCAGTCACGATCAATCCTGTCAATGAATCCGCCACGCGATCTCCAAAAGGGTCGACGGGGGTGGCCCGCAGGCGGGCGCGAAATCGCGAGCCTCGCCTCCAAAGTCATAATGCGGTGAGCGCAACGGGAAGTAAAGTCTCTTCCCAGGGGTTGCCGGCGGGGCTATGGGTAACTGCGCAGAAGGTCGTAGACGGCCGTCTACGGTGGTTCCAGAATTAGACTTCTGATCATTGTGTCGGTGCTGCTATCATCCGGATCCGGCGATGCCGAGTCTGGCGTACACCTGACCGCCCAGCCGGGACGTCTCCCGCGCCCTGGGCTGCCGATGATCGGCGGGCCGACCCTGTTCGCCCGCGGATTGAGGCACGTCAACTTCCGGGGTGCAGAAGGGCACGAGCACCCTGGCTGGCGGCGAGCACGACGGTGCGGTGCCGCAGTGGTCGTGCGCCCTACCTGCTGACCCTGGTCGCTGGCGAGTGGCGAACGGTTCGGCTGCTCGGCCGGGGCCAATCACCGGTGTCGCGCTGCTGCGTCGACCTGGTGTTCGGTACGCCTGCGGCATTCCATCATTGTCGACTGTCACCTCGGCGCGTTGGCCATGCGGACGGTGATCTTCGTTCAGTTGCGTCGCGAGATCCAGGCCGCAGTGCGTGAGCGGATACTGAACCGGGGTCAGCGCCGCATGGCCCGACACTGTCAATCGTCGCAGGATGAGTCACCGAGCAAGGTCTTGTCGCAACTCCATTCTCCGGAGCGCACCCGCTTGCCTTCGGGATATCCGGCCCACGAATTGTTGGTCGCAGGGTTGATGGTGAACGGGTGTTGGTGCCCTGGTCTCCATGGGTGACCGAACTGGGCGTCGCTTGGCGACGAAATCGGGCGGCGCGAAGTCGGCTACCCCATCCTGGGTCATTTGGTCGAATCTCCGGAGCGGTCTGAGATTCATATCGATTTGGTCCGCGCGGCGGCTGAGAAGCCATCGGTACCGGCCCCGAACTGGTGCACTCTGCGGACCAGTCCCTTTCGGAAAGGGAAGCGATGAATCGTCACCTGACCGCAGCGACCCGCCTGGTCGCCGGGCCGCTGGCCGCCCTGGCCGACACGATCCTGAGCGCGGTCGCCGCCCCGGCGCCGGCCCGGGTCGACAAGTCGACCGCCGCCGGTACGCCGGGTGCGGCCGGACGACCGGTGAATCCCGTGGTCCGGCGGGACCAGCGAACCCCAGGATCCTCGGCTGGGCTCAGGGGCTGGTCAGCAGACCCGGTTCGGGCCGGTGACGCCGTCGGGGCCGGCCCGCTCGACGGCGGCCAGGTTGGCGACCGTGGTGGTGGCGATGCTGTGCAGCCCGTCCGAGGTGAAGAACGCCTGATGCCCGGTGATCAGCACGTTGGGGAACGTGGTGAGTCGGGCGAACTCGTCGTCACCGAGGACCCGGTCGGACAGGTCCTCGAAGAACAGGTCGGTCTCCTCCTCGTACACGTCGAGGCCGAGGTAGCCGATCTGGCCGCTCTTCAGCCCGTCGATCACGGCCCGGGTGTCCACAAGCGAACCCCGGCCGGTGTTGATCAGCATCACGCCCTCGCGGAGCAGTTTGATCCGGTCGTTGTCGATCAGGTGGCGGGTGTCCGGAGTGAGCGGGCAGTGCAGGGTGACGATGTCCGACTCGGCGAGCAGGCGCTCCAGTGGGACGTACTCGGCCCCGGCCGCGGTCGCCGCGTCGTTGTGCTGCGGGTCGCTGGCGAGCACCCGGCAACCGAAGCCGCGCATGATCTGGGCGACGCAGACGCCGATCCGCCCGGTGCCGACGATGCCGACGGTCCGGCCGTGCAGGTCGAAACCGAGCAGGCCGGTCAGGGCGAAGTTGTGTTCGCGTACCCGGTTGTAGGCGCGGTGGATCCGGCGATTGAGGGCGAGGATCAAGCCGACGGTGTGTTCGGCGACGGCGTGCGGCGAATACTCCGGCACGCGTACCACGGTCAGGTTGAGCCGCCGGGCAGCGGCCACGTCGACGTTGTTGAAGCCGGCGGCGCGCAGTGCGACCACCTTGACGCCGACCTCGGCGAGCTGGTCGAGCACCGGTGCGCTCAGATCGTCGTTGACGAAGGCGCAGACCGCGTCGCTTCCCTCCGCCAGTCGCGCGGTCTGCGGCGTGAGCCGGGGCTCCAGGAAGACCAGATCATGCTCGCCCGACTCGTTGGCAGCAGTGAGGAAGCTCCGGTCGTACGGCTTGGTGCTGAACACTGACACGCGCATCGTGCACCTCCACTGTCACCGTACGAATGATTCGGTGGACCCGGCCAGGGTCCATCGGCCCGTCACCCGATGGCTGGCGACTCGACCCCCCACATCGAACTGTTTGCCGTTGTCGTCCGTACTGCTGCGCGGGAGGTCGCCACAATCATGACCGTACGTCGAGTCCTTCTCGTCCTGCTGGCCGCTGCCGGCGCGACGACGACCGGCGCGCTGCCCGCCTTCGCGCACGGTGCACCCACGTACCCCGTCAGCCGGTCGGCGGCCTGTGCGCCGGATGGCGAGCACGTGGACACGCCGGCCTGCCGGGCCGCGCTCAGCGCGGGTGCCGCGCTGCGCGAGTGGGACAACATCCGGGTGTACGGGGTCAACGGCCGGGATCGGGAGCGGATCCCGGACGACGAGCTGTGCAGCGGTGGCCTCTCCGCGTACCGGGGGCTGGATCTGCCGCGTACCGACTGGCCCACCACGCGGCTGACGGCGGGTGCCGAGTTGGCGGTCCGCTACCGGACCACGATCCCGCACAAGGGCACCTTCCGGCTCTACGTCACTCGCGCCGGCTACACCCCGAACAGCAAACTGACCTGGGCGGACCTGGAGACCGTGCCGTTCCTGCGGGTCACCGACCCACCGATCCGTGACGGGGCGTACCAGATGTCCGGGCGGTTGCCGGCCGACCGGACCGGCCGGCACGTCATCTACACGATCTGGCAGACCTCCGACAGCGCCGACACCTACTATTCCTGCTCCGACGTGAACGTGCTCTCCCCGGGCGAGACGATCGAGGAACCGGCCGACGTGGCGCCGCCGGCCAGTCAGCCCGAGGACGACCAGGTAGCACCGGGCGGCGAGGCATCGGGGGGCGGCGAGGCAGCGGCGGGCGGTGACGCGGCGACCGGCGTCGAGGTGGCGGCAGGGGTGGCGAGCAACGTGCCGGTGGCCTCGGTGACCGCCCTGGACGGCCGGCGCTGGCCGCTGTACGCCGGCGGCGCACTCGGCGTACTGCTGATGATGCTGGTCGGCAGGTGGCTACGCGGGTCCCGCAGCGGGCCACCGCCCGGCCGACCCTGCACGGTACGCAACCACCGGGCCAACCCCCGTACCTGGTAACGGGCGACAGCGCAGCGGTCGAGCGCGGCGAGAGGTAGCGTCGGTGTCATGCGTTACGTGCGGCTCGACACTCCGAAGCCAATGTCCAAGATCGGCCTCGGCACCTGGCAGTTCGGCTCGCGCGAGTGGGGTTACGGCCAGGATTACGAACGGTTGGCGACGGACATCGTCCGGCGCGCCGTCGAGCTGGGCGTCACCGTGTTCGACACCGCCGAGATCTACGGCCTCGGCCGCAGCGAGCGGATCCTGGGCGCCGCGCTGGCACCGCACCGGGACAAGGTGGTCGTCGCCACGAAGATCCTTCCGGTGCTGCCGGTCGCGGCGGTGGTGCAGCAGCGGGCGGTCGCCTCGGCGGCCCGGCTCGGCGTCACCAGCATCGACCTCTATCAGCTGCACCAGCACAATCCGCTTGTCGCCGACAGCACCACGATGCGCGGGATGCGCGTGTTGCAGGACATCGGCCTGGTCGGTGAGGTCGGGGTCAGCAACTACAGCCTGCGTCGCTGGCAGGTCGCCGAGGCTGCGCTGGGCCGGCGGGTGCTGAGCAACCAGGTCCGCTACAGCCTGCTCGACCGTAAGCCGGAGGAGGACCTGCTGCCGTACGCGGAGCAGGCTGGCCGGTTGGTCATCGCGTACAGCCCGCTGGCCCAGGGCTTCCTCTCCGGGCGGTACGACGCGCACCACCCGCCGACGGGCGCGATCCGCCGGGCCAACCCGTACTTCCTGCCGGAGAACCTGGCCCGGGGCGCCGCACTGATCGAGACGCTGCGCCAGGTGGCCGCCGCACACGATGCCACGCCGAGCCAGATCGCCCTGGCGTACGTGCTGCACCACCCGAACGTGGTGGCCATTCCGGGTGCGTCAAGCGTTGAGCAGATGGAGCGGAACGCCGCCGCCGCAGAGATCGACCTGACCGAGGACGAGTACGCCGCGCTGGTGAACGCGGCGCGGGCGGTCCGCCCGGTCACCGGGCTGGCCGCGGTGCCGAAGCTGATCCGGGCCCGCACCGGGCGATGACCTCGCGGGCCGGACCGACTCGGCCGGACGCCGGATTGCCGGTGTCGGAGAGGCGACGGACGATGTCCACGGCGGCGCCGGAAGCGTTGAACCGGATGACCTCCCGGGTTCCCGCGCGGGGGCGTTATGCCGATACGATGGCCCGGTTCGTCGGTGGGCTCGGCGGTAGGGGCGGGCCCCGGTCCGGCGGCTCTCGCACAAGTCATTTCTCATTCGGGCGCGAGTTTTCCTCGCGGGTGGACGGATCACTATGGATACGACCGAAGACGGCTCACTGGGGGTTCTCGCGGACCTCAGCGACGTGAGCCTGGCCGATCTGCCGGAGCTTGACCAGTCGGCATTTGCCTTCTCGCTGCGCCGGGTTCTTGAGGAGATCGACCGCCCGCAGGACGCGGTCGCCGGGTGGAACTCGGCGATGTGACCGTGCCGGGCGACGGGCGTGGGCAGGCGGTGGCGCACCGACCGGCCCCGGCGCGGCCGGTGCCCTTCTCCGAGTTCATCCTCAAGGTGCACAGCAGGTGCAACCTGTCCTGCGACTACTGCTACATGTACGAACTGGCCGACCGCAGTGCCCGCACCGACCCGCCGCTGATGTCGCCCGACATCTTCGACCACGTCTGTCGCCGCCTGGCCGAGCACGTCCACGGGCACGATTTGGCTGCCGTACGGATCGTGCTGCACGGTGGTGAACCGTTGCTGGCCGGTGCGCCGGCACTGGCCCGGATGGCCAAGCGGCTGCGGGCCGCCGTCAGTCCCACCGCAGCCCGGATCAGCGTCCAGACCAACGGCACCCTGCTGACCGAGCGTGCCCTGACCGTACTGGCCGAGGCGGGCGTGCTGATCGGGGTCAGCCTGGACGGCGACCGGAGCACCAACGACCGGCACCGGAAGTACGCCTCCGGGCGCGGCAGCTTCGACGCCGTCGACCGGGCGCTGCGGCTGCTGGCCGGGCGACCCGAGGCGTACGCGGGCATCCTCTGTGTGGTCGACGTCGACGCCGATCCGCGGCGGACGTACCAGGCACTGTTGGCGCACCGCCCACCGATTGTGGATTTCCTGCTTCCGCACGCGAACTGGGACACGCCACCGCGCCGGGGCGGGTACGGCAGGTGGCTCTCCGACGCCTTCGATGCGTGGTACGACGCGCCCGTGCGGGCGACCCGGGTCCGCCTCTTCGAGGAAGTGCTCAACCTGTTGCTCGGCGGGCAGAGCCGGACCGAGTCGGTGGGGTTGAGCCCGGTCGCCGCCGTGGTGGTCAACACCGACGGCGGCTACGAACAGGTCGACACCCTACGCTCCAGCTATCCGGGCGCGGTCGACACCGACCTGACGGTCTTCGCGCACTCCTTCGACGACGTGCTGCGCCACCCGGCCGTGGCCGTCCGGCAGGCCGGCGTGGCGGCGCTGGCCCCGAGTTGCCGGGCCTGCCCGGTGCACCGGGTCTGCGGGGGCGGCAACTATCCGCACCGCTATCGGGCCGGCAGCTTCCGCAATCCGTCCGTCTACTGTCCCGACCTTCGGCTGCTCATCGAGCATGTGGCGGGCCGTCTCCGGGCCGATCTGGTCGGGCTGCGGAGCGGCGGGCGGTGAGCCGCTACCACCGACTGAGCCCGGCCGAGGTCGACCTGCTCGCCGCCGGAGCGGGGGGTGCCGGACTCGTCCGGACACTGCGCGCCGGGCAGCTCAGCAAGCGGATGCTCCAGCTACGGGCCGTGCTGGACCTGACCGATCCGGCCGAGACCGGCCCGTGCTTCGCGCTGCTCACCGCAGCGGTGCGGCGAGCTCCGGCGATCGGTCCGGCGATGCTGGCCCTGCCGCACACCGGCGCCTGGCTGACCGTCACGCTGCGCCGGCTGCGGCAGGCCACGCCAGCCGAAGGCACCACGGCGCACCAGGTGCCCGCACCGGCCGCCCCGTCGGAGAGCACCACGGCGGGTCCGGAGCGCGGATCGGCCGCACCATCGGAAAGGACCACTGCTGGTCCGGAGCCCGGACCGGCCGGAGCATCCGGCCGGACCACGGCGGGCCTGGCGGGGCGGTCCGCAGCGGTCATGGCCGATCCGGGTTACCTCGGCGCGCTGGCCGCGGCGGCAGCGATCCGCGCCGGCCTGGAGTTCGAGCTGACCGTGCCGGCGCACGACGGCGAGGTCTTCCTGCCCTCGCTCGGTCGGGCCCGGGTCGGCGGGCCCGGCCCGGTCACGGTGTCCCGCTCCGGGGACCGGACCCGAGTGGGTCAGGTCGAGCTGCCGCCCATCGCCTCGGCGGTGCCGCCGATCGGCGGCGAGTTGGCCGGCGTGGCAGGTGAGTCGCCGGGCTGGGTCGGGCTGCACCGGCTGCGCAGCCGGGCCGAGGGCCTCACCCTCCGGCTCTGCCTCGACGACCTCGACCCGTACCGGGACTGTCATCGGCTCTGCGCCACCGGCCGGCTGGACCCGGCACAGGTCGGTCGGTGGCAACGGATGCTCGACGAGGCATGGCCGATCCTGGTACGCCACCACCGGCGGCATGCCGAGGCGATCGCCGAAGGGCTGCGGACGATCGTGCCGCTCCAGGCCGACTCGGCAAGCGCCGGAGTGAACGTGACAAGCATGGACGCCTTCGGTGCGGTCTCGATGACCCCACCGGCGGACGGCCAGGCGCTCGCCCTCGGCCTGCTGCACGAGTTCCAGCACGCGAAGCTCGGCGCCGCCATCGACATCGAGCCCTTCTACCACCCCGACGACAAGCGCTACTACTACGCGCCCTGGCGGGACGACCCCCGGCCGCTCGGCGCCGCCCTGCAAGGGGTGTACGCCTTCATCGCGGTGACCGAGTTCTGGCGTACCCGGCGGACGGCGGTCGCGGCCGGCCGGGCCCGACTCGCCGAGGTGGAATTCGCCCGCTGGCGGGACCGGGTCGGACGAACCTGCGCCGACGTCGAGTCACACGGACGGCTCACCCCGGCCGGTCGGCGGTTCGTCGCGGGGCTGCGGACGGTGATCGACGGCTGGCGCGGTGACCCGGTGCCGCCGGAGGCAGCAGCGCTTGCCCGCGAGGCCGCCGAGGACCACTGGACGGTGTGGCGGTTGCGCAACCGGCGGCCGGAACCACGGCTGGTGACCCGGCTCGTCGAGGCATGGCGCGCCGGTGCCAGCTGTCCGGCGATCAGCGTTCCGGTGCGGGTACGGCCGGCCGACGGGCGGTGGCTGAGTCGCAGTCCCCGGCTGGACCTGGTCCGGCTGCGGCTGGCCGACCCGGAGCGGTTCGACCGGCTGCGTACCGGCGCCGAACGTCTCGCCGACGTGCTTCCGGCGGCCTCCGCCGGTGATCTGGCCCTGGCCGCCGGTGACAACCTGGCCGCCCGGTCCTGGTACCAGCGGCGGCTGCGGCATGAACCGGACCAGGTGGCGGCCTGGGTCGGGCTGGCCCTCGCCGACGGGCGGCTGCCGACCGCCGAGGCGGCGGTGCGGGCCGATCCGGAGTTGTGCCGAGCGGTCCTGCGGGCGCTGGCCGAGGCCGGCGCGGCGGCGGATCCGCTCGACCTGTCCCGCTGGCTGGCCCCGGTCACCTGCGTCTGCGTCGACGGGCCGGACCCCGGCCAGCCGCAGGCGGCACCTGGGCGGGCGGATCCGGAGGTGACGGTCCGGCCGGCGGGGATCAGGTAGGTGGCGGTTCCAGATCGCAGTTGAGCCGGTTCGCCTCGACGAGGGCGATGGTGTTCGGATGCTCCTCACCGAGCACCCGACGGAACAGCGGCATGACCTGGTCCCGTAGCGCGCGGGCACCCCGGTGGTCCCCGGTGACGCTGAGGCTGGTGGCCAGGTTGTTCGCCACCGCCAGGGTGTCCGGGTGAGCCGGCCCGAGGATGCGTCGGCTGCGCTCGTACGCCTCCTGGTCGCTGGTCAGGGCGGCGGCGAACTCGCCGCGGCCGAACCAGCAGTTCGCCAGGTTGATGTTGGCCGCCAGGGTGTACGGATGGTCCGCGCCGACCCGCTCGGTGAACCGGGCGACCACCTGGTCGGAGAGCTCGAAGGCGGCCTCCGTCTTGCCCACCTTGCGCAGGAAGATCGCCACGTTGTTGGCGTAGGCGAGGGTGAACAGGTGGTCCTCGCCCATGTGGTCCCGGTACCACTGGTAAACCGGCCGGGCCCGACGCAGCGCCGCCGCGTCGTCACCGAGGGCCGACTCGTCGCAGGCCAGGTTCATCGCGCTGGCCTGCACGTCGGGATGATCCTGGCCGTACCGTCGGCGGGAGCGCAACAGCACGTCCGTGCTCAACGTGTGCGCCCGCTCCAACTCGCCGAGCTTGCGCAGGGTCACCGCGTAGTTCTTCAGCGCCCGAAGGGTTTCGCCGTCCTCCTCGCCGAGCACCCGCCGATGCGCATCCACCGCCGTCTCCAGCACCTGGCGCGACTTGACGAGATCGCCGGTGTCGCGCAGGTCGCGACCGTACTCGCCGGCGGAGAAGAGGGTGAAGGGATGCATCGGCCCGAGTGTCTCCCGGCGCCGGTCCAGGGTGCGCGCGTCGCGGAGCAGCGCACCCCGCAGGTCGCCGACCAGGCGTAGCGAGATGGCCAGGTTGTGCGTCGCGATCAGGGCCCGGGGATGGTCCTCGCCGAAGACGTCCCGGGCCAGCGCCTCGGTCCGGGTGTCCAACTCCCGGGCACGCTCGAAGAACCCGAGCGCACGCAGGTCGGCGGCGAGGCTGCCGGCCACGATCACGGTGTACTCGTGGTCGTGCCCGAGGGTGCGGGCGAGCCGGTCGTAGACGTCCCGGTCGATGTCGTGCGCGGCCTGGTAGCGGGCCTCCAGCCGCAGCGCGTTCGCCAGGTGGAAGCGCATCATCAGCGCCTGCGGGTCGTCCGGGCCGTGCCGCATCTGCCACAGCTCGATGGCCTGCTCGGCCAGCTCGGCGCAGGTGGCGTAGTCGACCCGGATCCACATGTAGCGGGCCACGTCGAGCAGCAGTTGCCGTACCTCGGGCTGGTCGGAGTTGAGGGTCCGCGACGGCAGCAGATGCGGCCACAGTTCCGCGTAGACCGGCCAGTTCTCGGGCTGGTCGGGATCCTTTGGATTGGCCCCCGCCAGAATGGCGTGCACGTGCCGGCGGTTCTCGTCTTTCTCCTCGTCGGAAAGCGACTCCCGGATCAGCTCCTGCACCAGCGGGTGCATCCGCAGGCTGGTCTGGCCGGCCTCGTCGGAGCGTTCCGGCCCCCGCCCCCGGCCCCGGCCGCCACCCCGGACGCTGTCGATGCGGGCCAGCGCGTACCGGCCGACGTCGCGCAGTGCCCGCCCCATCAGCAGCGGGTCGCGCAGCGACGGGTCGTAGGGGAGCAGGGCGTTGATGAACCGGTCCCCGTTGATCAGCGACATCGGGATCGGTTCGCTGGCGAAGAAGGCGCAGACCTCCAGCAGCTTCGCCGCCGCCGGGTTGCGCTCACGCAGACTGTCCAACGAGACCAGCCAGGACTCGGCACCGGTCTGCTGGTAGTCGGCGGGAAGCTCCTCGGCCAGCATCTCCGGCAGGTACCGCCGGACCCGGGTGAGGTACTGCTCGGGCGACTCGCCGGTGGTGGCCAGCCAGGTGCCCGCCTGTTCGATGGCGAGCGGCAGGTCACCCAGCCGGCGGGCGATCAGTTCGGCGTCCTCGTCGGCCAGATGCCGGGCCCGGCGGCCGAGCAGGGCGAGGCTCTCCGCGCGTTGGAAGGCGGCCACCTCGAACGTGCGGGCGTACCGCGTCCAGGCGTGGTTGCGGGTGGTGATCAGCACGTGCCCGGGCCCCTGCGGGAGCAGCTCCGTCAGCTCCGTCGGCTCGTCGGCGTTGTCGAGAATGAGCAGCCAGCGCCGGTACGGTACGCCGCGGCGCAGCACGTCGAGCACCCACTGGACCCGATCGCTGACGCTGCCGCTCAGTGGCGCGTCCAGTTCCGCCGCCAGCCGGTCGGCGAGCGCGCCCAGGGCCAGGCGCAGGACGCTCGGTTGCTGCGCCGAGATCCACCAGACGATGTCGTACTCGGGGCGGAACCGGTAGGCGTACTCCAGCGCGATCTGGCTCTTGCCGACGCCGCCGAGGCCGTGCAGCGCCAGCGGCCCGTGCCCCGCCTCGGCGCTGGAGAGCCAGTCGCGCATCTCCTCCAGCAACTGACTGCGCCCGACGAACTGGATGTTGCGCGGCAGCGGCACCCGCCAGAGCGGCGGCTCGTTGCCCGGGAACCGGCGGCGTCGGTGCCGGTCCGGTAGCTCGGTCGCCGGCCGGGCGGGGTGCCCCAGGGCCTCCAGCAGCCGGTCCGTCGCCTCCTGCTCGTTGACTCCCGCCAGATCGACCGGGATGCGTTCCAGGAACAGGCCGGGGGCGCGGGAGTGGTCCAGCCGGACCGGCACCAGGTAGCTGGTGCCGGTGCTGGGGTCGTGGGTGGTGGCCTGGGTCCACAACTCGACCGCGTTCGGCGACTGCATGTACTCCTGGGAGAGCAGCACGATGAGCCGGGCGGCGTCCTTGAAACCGACGGTGGCCGGGTCGCTGGCGGCCGGGTGAGCGGGAAAGTCCACCTCCCGCATGATCGTCTGAAGCCCGATCGCGTCCAGTTCCTCGCAGATCCACTCCGCCCAGACGCGGTCCAGCGCCGCGTAACTGACGAAGACGTCCGGCGCGCTGTCGGCGAGCCGCTGCCGTTCGAACTTGGCCTGCCACTTGCGGCGGAGCCGATCGTCCATCGGTGGCAGTTCCTCGACGGCGCCGTCGGTGATGGCGCGGGTCAGCCGCTCGTACGCGGCCAGCAGCGTGGCCTCCTGGTGGGCTCGCTCGCCGAAGGTGGCGAGGATCTCCTCGTAGGCGTAGTAGGCCTGGTAGGGGATCTCGATCTCGCCCCAGTACCGGTCGCTCTCCTCGGCAGAGAGCCGGGGCAGCAGTGGGGTGAACCGGCGCCGCGCCTGGTCCCGCCCGGCCTCCAGCTTGCGCTGCTCGGCGTTGTCGATCCGCATCGGGACCGGCAGGATCCGCACCGGCCGGTCGCCGCGCTGCCGGACGATCGACCGGGCCACCGCAGCGGCGCCGTCGATGCTCTGCTCGTTGAGGGTGAAGGAGGTGACGACCGTGTCGGGCAGCCGTACCGTGCAGATGCCGGCGCCGTCGCTGACCCCGGTACGGCTGTCGATCAGCACGTAGTCGTAGTTGTCCCGCATGCTGGCGGCAAGCGCGTCCAGGAAGCTGTTGCCGCCGAGCTTCTCGAAGAACGCCTGCCAGTCGAAGGTGCTCACCGCCTTCGTGTACGCCGGGTCCTGGCGACCGGCCGGCAGCAGGTCCAGATAGCCGGGCCGCAGCGGCCGGGCGCCACCGGTCACGTCCCGGGTGGGCAGCGGGAAGCGCCACTCCAGTGAGACCGCATGTCGCAGCACGTCTGCGGCGGTGGCGATCCAGTCCGGGTCCTCGGTCTGGTCGACCGGGCGTACCGCCGCCTCGGCGAAGTCCCGGGCCATGTCGATCACCCCGCGCGAGGTGCGCAGGTCCTTGTCGAGCAGGAACGGGTGAAAGTACTTGTGCAGGCCCGGGGATTCCAGGTCCCAGTCCACGGCGAGCACCCGGTAACCGTTCGCGGCGAGGATCCAGGCCACGTTCGCCAGCGCCATGGTGCGCCCGGTCCCGCCCTTGTACGAGTAGAACGTGATGATCCGGCCCTGGCCGCCGGTGTTCGCCTCGCGCAGGTCAGTGATCGTCACGGCGGTCCTTCCGATGCGGGCTCGTCGCCTACGCCGGCCCACGGGCCGTCGAGCCGGGGTGGTGCGGTGTCGGTCCACCGGTCGGGCGGGCGGCGTACCGTCCCTCGGCTGAACACCCGGTTCCGGGCCACCTCCAACACCTCCGGCAGCATCTCCTCGAAGGCGCGGTGGGTGATGATGTTTGATCGGTACAGCTCGTCGTCCGAGGCGAAATCGTCGAAGATCTCCCGGCAGCCCCGGGAGAGCGACTGCCAGTGCTCCCGGGTCTCCGGGTCGTCCCGGCTGCTGGGGATCAGGACCGCGGTGGCGGCGCGCTGGTTGCCAAGCGCCGCCGAGGCGTGCTCGATCAGGGCCTGCCGGCGGTCCGGCAGGCGGGTGAGCCAGGCGTCGACGATCAACACCAGGATCTGGTTGTAGCGGGCGGCCAGGTCGACGCCGTGCTCCAGGCGGTCCACATCGAGCACGGTGGAGCGGTAGCTGTGATCGGCGGCGATTTCCCGGGCGTAGTCGACAAGCGGTTCGGGCATCGGGGGCCGGTACGGCGCCCACTGCAAGGGGTCGTCGCCGTAGACCGTGACGTCCTGCCGGATGCCGCGCATCTCCTCCCGGTTGGTGGCCGCCACGATGAAGTGGACAAGCATCGCGCTTGTGGCGCCGGTGGCCTGGTCCGGTGTGCCGGGAGTCGGTGCCGGAGCATCCTCGAAGGCGTTCCGCACGGCCTGGAGGTCGATCTGGCGACGCTCCTCCGGCAGCGAATGGGTCTCCACGCTCGCCACGATCTGGTTTGCCAGTTCGAACACGAAGGTGCGGTAGTCGTCGCTGTGGCGTTGCAGGCGCATCAGCTGCCGGATGCCGAGGCGCTGGTACAGCTCGCCCATGCTGTCCGAGGTGTACTGCAAAGGTTGAGCCACCGGGTGAATCCGGCCGGGCTGGGCCGGAATCCACATCAGCGGCTTGAGCAGTGAGGCGTCCACCCGGCGCTGCTGCTCGAAGCGGGCGGTGCGATCGGCGAAGAGTTGCCACTCCTGGCCGCACACCCTGCTCTGGAAGTAGCGGGGGGTCATCAGGGCGAGAAAGGACCGGCAGCTGCCCAGCGCGTCGACCAGC
This sequence comes from Micromonospora sp. FIMYZ51, assembly GCF_038246755.1. Classification (NCBI taxonomy): domain Bacteria; kingdom Bacillati; phylum Actinomycetota; class Actinomycetes; order Micromonosporales; family Micromonosporaceae; genus Micromonospora; species Micromonospora sp. FIMYZ51. The sequence continues at coordinate 1,174,333 of NZ_CP134706.1, forward strand.
CGTTGTGGCCACCGCTCGCCGACAAGCATCGTCCGGTCCACGAAACCCACCTGCTTGTCGCGGGGCAGCCCGGCGATCAGGCGTACGTCTGCGCTGAGATCTTCGTAGAAGCGTTGGACGAGGGCATCCTCGTCGCCCCTCGCATAGCTGAGGAAGAAGTACAGCACCGCACCTCCGCGCCTGGGACTCTGGCCATGGGATGGCTGGGGTCGTGGCAGTCGCCGGGGCGGGCCGGATGGCGCTGGCCGTGACGGCGGGAGCTTCACCGCGAGTATAGGTGTGGGAACAAGGCGTGGCAGCCCGCTGAACTGTCGCATCCGGACAGTTCCCCGGATTCTCCCCACTGCGGGGGAGTCGCCGGCGGCTGCGGCGGCGGCATCATATGGCGATGGACCCTCGCTGGGCGCTGCGGCCGTTGACCGCCGGCACCACCTGGCGGCGAGGAGTGTTCCTGCTGCTCGGTGGGGTGCTCGCGCTGCCGTACGCGCTGCTCGTGGTGGCCTTCGCCCGGCTGTTCGGCAATCCCGGTACGCCCTGGCCCCTGGTGCTCGTGCTGATCGTGCTGGCTGTGGTCATCGCGGTCGTGCCGATCTTCCTGGGCGGCAGCCGGTCGTTGCAGATCGCGGCCGTCCGGGGGCTGCTCGGGGTGGACCTGCCGGAGCCGGTACCGGGTCACCGACTCGACCGGGAGACCCGGTTGCGGGCCGGCCTCTGGATCGGGATGCATCTGGTCAGCGGCGCGTTCGTGGTGGCCGCCCTGTTCACCGCGCTGCCGATGGCGTTGGCGTTCATCGTCGCCCAGGCCGGCGTATACACCGCGGTCAGCGGCATGGACGGGTTCGGCCCGTTCGACGGCGGGGACACCGGCTGGCTGACGCTCGGTGGCCTGCTCGTCCTGGTGGGACTCGGCTACGCCGTCGCCGGGCTGGGCGCGCTGGCCGCGTCGATGGCGCCGGCGTTGCTCGGCCCTGCGCCGGCCGAGCGGATCGCGATGCTGGAGCGGCGGGCCACCCGGCTGGCGGAACGCAACCGGTTGGCCCGGGAACTGCACGACTCGGTCGGTCACGCGCTGACCGTGGCCACCCTTCAGGCCGGTGCCGCCCGGGAGATGCTCGACCGCGATCCGGCGTTCGTGCGTCGGGCGCTTATCGCCATCGAGGAGACCAGCCGGCGTGCGATCGACGACCTCGACCACGTGCTCGGGCTGTTGCGCGAGACCGGTGCGGCCGGCGTCGCGCCCCAGCGGACCCTTGCCGACCTGTCCCGGCTTGTCGACGACACCCGGGCGGCCGGTCAGCCGGTCCGGAGCACGGTGCGCGGGACGCTGGCGAGCGTGCCACCTGTGGTCTCGCGGGAGGGCTACCGCATCGTCCAGGAGGCGTTGACAAACGCCGCCCGGCACGGTCGCGGACCGGTGACGCTGCGGGTCGACGTACCGGCCGGCGAACTGGAGATCGAGTTGGTGAACGCGCTGCCCGAGCCGGGCGCCGGTACGGCGGAACCGGGCGGCGGGCGGGGGCTGGTCGGCATGCGGGAGCGGGTGCTGCTGCTCGGTGGCGAGATGACCGCCGCACCGGAGGGGAAGCGGTGGCGGGTGCGGGTGCGCCTGCCGATCGGAGCGGCCGGATGAGCATCGAGGTGTTGATCGTCGACGACGACGAACTCGTCCGGATCGGGCTGCGGGCGATCATCGACGCGCAGCCGGATCTACGGGTGGTCGCCGAGGCGGCCGACGGCGTCGAGGTGCCGTCGTTGGTCGCCCGGCACCGGCCACAGGTGGTGCTGATGGACGTGCGGATGCCCGGCATCGACGGCATCCAGGCCACCCGGCTTCTGCTGGCCGCCGCCGACCCGCCCCGGGTGCTTGTCGTCACCACCTTCGCCAACGACGAGTACGTATACGACGCGCTGCGTGCCGGCGCCACCGGCTTCCTGCTCAAGCGGGCCCGACCGGCCGAGGTGGTGACGGCGGTACGGGTGGTGGCCGGGGGCGAGTCGCTGCTCTTCCCGACCGCGATCCGCCAGCTCGTCGGGGCGTACGGGCGGCGGAACACCGACGGGTTGCGGGCCGCCCGGCTCACCGACCGGGAGGCGGAGGTGCTCCGGCTGATGGCCGCCGGACTGTCCAATCCGGAGATCGCCGCCCAGTTGGTGGTGGGCGTGGAGACGGTGAAGACACATGTGGGGAACGTGCTGACCAAGCTCGGGGTGCGTGACCGTACCCAGGCGGTCATCGCCGCGTACGAGTCGGGGTTCGTGATTCCCGCCGGTCGGTGAGGGTTCCCCCGCGTGGGGGAGGGGGTTCCCCGTCCGGCGGGAGGTTTCCGGCCCGGCGCCGGTCGAGGCTGAAGGGCAGGACGCCCTGCGACGCTGTTCCTCAGGTGCGGGGCGGCCACTGGTGGGCCCGGCCCGGATCGGATCGATCGGGGGCGGGTCGGGCGGCCAGCTTCGTCGGACCGGCGGTCGGCCCTCGGGTCGCCGCCGGTTCCACTTGCGGATCAGGGCAGCTGGCGGGCGTAGCAGACGGAGAGGGCCTCGCCCCGGTACGGGCCGAAGTTGTCGATGCGGTGGTAGCCCTCGCGTTCGTAGAAGCGGATCGCCTCGGGTTGGGCGGTGCCGGTCTCCAGCAGCAGGGTGCGCACACCGGCGTCGCGGGCGGCGTGCTCCAGGGCGCGCAGGATGGTGGTCGCCACGCCGGTGCCGCGGGCGGACGGGATGACGTACATCCGTTTGATCTCGGCGGAATCGGGGCCGAGCAGGCGCAGGCCGCCGCAGCCCACGGCGGTGCCGGTGCCGTCCCGGGCGATCAGGAAGACGGTCACCGACTCGGCGGTGGGCGGCGACCCCGGTTCGTGGTCGTCGCTGCCGTAACGGGCATCGAGTTCGGTGCGTTGCGCGGCGCGTAGCCGGACACCGTCGGTCGACTCCCATGGTTCCTGCCGGACGGAGAGCATCCCATCACCCTTTCCGTAACAAGCGTTACCGTAACGTACGCTACGGTTCAGGTCGGCGGTCGGGAAGGGGCGCGGATGGCCAGACGACGTGATCTCGCCGACCAGCAGCGACGGCTCTCCGCAGCCACCTGGTCGGTGCTTGCGGAACGCGGCCTGCCCGGGCTCACCCTGCGCGCGGTCGCCGAACGGGCCGGCTGCACCACCGGCATGGTGCTGCACACCTTCGCCGACAAGCAGGCCCTGCTGGTGCACGCCCGTGAGCTGCTGCATCGGCGTACCGGTAAGCGCGCCGACGCCGCCCAGGCCGAAGCCGACACGCCCCGCGCGGCGCTGCGGGCCGTGCTGCTCCAGGCCGCCTCGCCGACCGACACGAAGCGTGAGGAGGCCCGGGTGTGGGTCGGCTTTCTCGCCGCCGCGCTTGCCGACCCCGTCCTGGCCGAGCAGCACCGCGCCTACAACCGGCGGTTCGTCGACCGGGTCCGGGGCCTGGTCGCCGCCGCCCGTCCGGACTGGTCCCCGGCCCACTGTGCGGCCAGCGCGATAAGCCTGGTCGCCCTGGTCGAAGGACTCAACGCGCTCGCCGCCGTCGATCCCACCACGTACCCCGCCGAGGCCCAACAGGTCGCCATCGACGCCGCCCTCGCCCGGATCGGCGAGGACGGCGAGTCCGGTGGCCGTACGAAAGGGTGAGCTAGCGTTGGGCAGGTGACAGACTTTCCGGTTCCGCCGAGCGACCTGCCCGACACACTCGGGGCGCTGCGTGCCGCCGGGCACCGGTACCGCACCGTCAAGCAGGAACTGCGCGACAACCTGCTGGCCAGGCTGCGCGCCGGCGAGCCGCGCTTCACCGGCATCGTCGGGTACGACGACACCGTACTGCCCGAGGTGGAGCGGGCGTTGCTCGCCGGACACGACATGGTTCTGCTCGGCGAGCGTGGCCAGGGCAAGACCCGGCTGATCCGGGCCCTGGCGACGTTGCTGGACGAGTGGACGCCGGTGATCGACGGTTCGGTGCTCAACGAACACCCGATGCGCCCGGTCACCCCGGCGTCCCAGGCGCTGGTCGCCGAGGCCGGCGACCGTCTTCCGATCGGCTGGCTGCACCGGTCGATGCGCTACGGCGAGAAGCTGGCCACCCCGGACACCAGCGTCGGCGACCTGATCGGCGACGTCGACCCGGTCCGGCTGGCGCAGGGCCGTACGCTCGGCGACCCGGAGACGATCCACTTCGGGTTGGTGCCGCGTACCAACCGGGGCATCTTCGCGGTGAACGAACTGCCGGACCTGGCCGAGCGGATCCAGGTGGCGCTGCTCAACGTGCTTGAGGAGCGGGACATCCAGGTACGCGGCTACCAGCTGCGACTGCCGCTGGACCTGCTCCTGGTGGCCAGCGCCAACCCGGAGGACTACACCAACCGGGGCCGGATCATCACCCCGCTCAAGGACCGGTTCGGTGCCGAGATCCGCACCCACTACCCGATCGGGCTGGAGCTGGAACTGGCGTTGATCCGGCAGGAGGCCGAGTTGGTCGCCGAGGTGCCGGAACACGTACTGGAGGTGCTGGCCCGGTTCGCCCGCGCGGTGCGCGACTCGCCCTCGGTGGACCAACGCTCCGGGGTCTCCGCCCGGTTCGCCATCGCCGCCGCCGAGACGGTCGCCGCCGCCGCGCTGCGCCGGGACAGCCTGCTCGCCGCCGAGCCCGCCGAGCCCGCCGTGGCGCGCATCGGCGACGCGGTCTCGGTCACCTCGACGTTGCGCGGCAAGGTGGAGTTCGAGAGCGGCGAGGAGGGGCGGGAGATCGAGGTCCTCGGTCACCTGCTGCGTACCGCCACCGCCGAGACGTTCCGGGCCCGGCTGGCCGGGCTGGACCTCTCCGGTTTCACCGCGCTTGTGCAGGACGACCGGACGATCGACACCGGGGAACTGGTCTCGGCGACCGAGCTGCTGCGCCAGGTGGGCACGGTGCCGGGGCTGGCCAAGGTGCTCGACCGGCTCGGCATCGGCGACGCGCCCAGCCCCGGGCAGGCCGCGGCGGCCGTCGAGTTCGTGCTGGAAGGGCTGCACCTGAGCCGCCGGCTGGGCAAGGACATCACCGACTCGGGACGCACCCGCTACGGCAGCCGGGACTGAGCATGGCCGGCAACCGCTTCCGGTACGGCCAGTGGCGCGGCGGCCCCGACCCACTGGCCCCGCCGTACGACGTGCAGGCCGCCGTAGACCAGGTCGGCACCGAGGTGCTGGCCGGCGGCAGCCTGCGCCAGGCGCTGCGGGACCTGCTGCGCCGGGGCCCGCAGGGACGCGGCGGGCTGGACGAGCTGACCGCCCGGGCCCGCCGACTGCGCCGGGAGGCGCTGCGCCGGGGCGACCTGGACGGCGCGGTGACCCGGGCCCGCGCCCTGCTGGACCAGGCCCTCGCGGCCGAGCGGGACGAGTTGGCCGGCCGCCCGGACGAGGCGGCCCGGTTCGCCGAGGCGGTGCTGGACAACCTGCCCCGATCCACCGCCCAGGCGGTGCGGGAACTCTCCGGCTACCGGTGGGCCAGCGACGAGGCCCGGCAGACCTACCAGCAGATCCTCGACGGGCTGCGCAACGACGTACTCGGCCAGCGCTTCGCCGGGCTGCGCGAATCGGCCCAACTCGCCGCCGACCCGGCGATGCAGGATCGGCTGGCCGAGATGATGCGGGACCTGAACGCCCTGCTGGCCCGGCACGCCCGCGCGGAGGACACCACCGACGCCTTCGCCGAGTTCATGCGCCGGCACGGCGACTTCTTCCCGGAGCAGCCGGCCGACGTCGACGAACTGGTGGACGTGCTGGCCCGCCGCTCGGCGGCCGGGCGGCGGCTGATGAACTCGCTCTCCCAGCGGCAACGCGAGGAGTTGGCCGGCCTGATGCGCCAGTCGCTCGGCGACCGGCTCGCCGGTGAACTCTCCGCGTTGGAGAGCAACCTGCGCGCACTCCGCCCCGACCTGCGTTGGGGCCGGGGCGAGCGGACGCAGGGCGGCCAGTCGCTCGGCTACGGCGAGGCGACCGGGGTGCTCGACGAGGTGGCCGAACTGGACGACCTGCTCGACCAACTCGGTCAGGCGCATCCCGGGGCCACGCTTGACGACATCGACGTCGACGCGGTGGCCCGGACGCTTGGCCGCGACGCCGCCGACGACGTACGCCGGCTGCGGGAGCTGGAGCGGGAACTGCGCCGGCAGGGCTGGGTGACCCGCGACGCGGAGGGGCTGACGCTGAGCCCGAAGGCGCTGCGCCGGCTCGGCGGCACCGCGCTGCGGCGGGTCTTCGCCGAGTTGACGGCCGGACCACGCGGTCAGCACGACCTGCGTTCGGCGGGCGCGGCCGGCGAGGTGAGCGGGGCGTCCCGGCCCTGGGAGTACGGCGACGAGCAGCCCCTGGACGTGGTGCGTACGCTCACCCGGGCGATCCGCCGGGCCGGCCCGGGAGTGCCGGTACGACTCGCCGTCGCCGACTTCGAGGTGGTCGAGACCGAGCGGCGGGCCTCGGCGGCGGTGGCGCTCTGCGTCGACCTGTCGTACTCGATGATCTCGCAGGACCGCTGGGGGCCGATGAAGCAGACGGCGCTGGCCCTGGCCCACCTGATGGCGACCCGGTTCCCGCAGGACGCCCTCCAGATCATCGGCTTCGGCCGGACGGCGGCGACGTTGAGTCAGCAGGAACTGGCCGCCGTCGAGCCGGACATGACGCAGGGCACCAACCTGCAACACGCGCTGCGGCTGGCCGGGCGGCACCTGCGCCGCCATCCGGACGCCGAGCCGGTGGTGCTGGTGGTGACCGACGGGGAGCCGACCGCACACCTGGATCCCGACGACGGCGAGGCGCTGTTCAGCTGGCCGCCGCTGCCGGCGACGATCGAGGCGACGATCCGCGAGGTGGACCGGCTCAGGCGGTACGGGGCGACCCTGAACCTGTTCATGCTCGGCGAGGACCCCGGGTTGCGCCGGTTCGTCGACGCGGTGGCCCGCCGCAGCCGGGGCCGGGTCTTCACGCCGGACACCGAAGACCTCGGCGAGTACGTGGTGAGCGACTACCTGCGGGCGCGCCGGGGCCGCCGATAGGCTCGGCCGGTGGAGGTCGACGGGCTGCGACGGGCGTACGACGCGGTGCTTGCCGAGGTCGACGCGGGCGGTTTCGGGCCGCCGCCACCGCAGCGGTACAGCGCCGAACAGATCGTGGCGCACCTGATCGCTGGCGACGAGCTGATGAGCGAGGCCACCGAGGCGGTGCTCGCCGGATCGCCGTACGCCTTCTACGACCTGGCCGAGGTTCATCGGCCGGAGCTGGACGAACTGGTCGCCGCCAGCGGCGGGCTGGCCGGGCTGGCCGACCGGCTGCGGGCCAGCAGCGGCCGGCTGATCGCCCTGGTGGCGCGGCTCGGGCCGGCGGCCGACACCCCGGTCGAGACGCATCTGCGCGAAGGCTTCGAGCTGCTGGTCGACGAGCCGCTGCCCTGGGGGCGCACCATCGATCTGCACACTCGCGTGCATCTGCCCCGCCACCACGCTGAACTACGGGCACTACGCCGCGCGTGAGGGTCGCGGCGCGGGCGTGAGCGGGGTGTGAGTGTTAATAAGGGGCCCTTCCTCTACCGCAGGCGTTAATAAGGGGCCCTTCCTTTGAAGGTCCGTCGGTAGGCGGAGGGTGCCACGCCGACGCGCTGATGCAGTTGCTGCCGGAGCGCCGCGGCGCCACCGAAGCCGCTGCGGCGGGCGATCTGGTCGATGCTCAGCTCGGTGCTCTCCAGCAGCAGGCGGGCATGTTCGGTGCGCTCGCGCAGCAGCCACTGGGCCGGGCTGAGCCCGGTCTCGGCACGGAACCGCCTGGTGAACGTGCGGACGCTCATCCGCGCCTGTCCGGCGAGGTCACGCAGGCTGACCGGCTCGTGCAGCCGTTGGCGGGCCCACTCCCGGGCGACGGCGGTGCTGGTGTCGGGCGCCTGCGGCACCGGCCGTTCGATGTACTGGGCCTGACCACCGTCCCGCCACGGCGGCATCACGCACCGGCGGGCGGCCTGGTTGGCGATCTGGCTGCCGTGGTCGGTGCGGACCACGTGCAGGCACAGGTCGATCCCGGCGGCGACCCCGGCGGAGGTGAGCAGTTGGCCGTCGGCGACGAAGAGCACCTCAGGGTCGAGATCGACGTCCGGATACAACCGGCGGAAGCGGTCCGTGTACGCCCAGTGGGTGGTGGCCCGGCGGCCGTCCAGCAGCCCGGCGGCGGCCAGCACGAACGCCCCGGTGCAGATGGACATGATCCGCACACCCCGGTGGTACGCGGCACGCAGCGCCTCGATCACGTCGGGCTCGATTGCGTCGTGGCGCTGTGTCGCCGCGCCGTTCACCCCGGGAACGATGATCGTGTCCGCCCCGACCAGCAGCTCCAGCCCGTGATCGGGCAGCACCTGGAAGCCGGCGGTGCTGCGTACCGGTCGGCCGCCGGGGGTGCAGGTGTCGACGGTGTAGAAGTGCCGGTCGTCGGCGTCCCGGGCGGTGCGGAAGACCTGGGACGGGGTGCCCAGATCGAGGCCGACCACCTGATCGACGGCGAGGACGGCGACGCGGTGCGGAGTCATGGCCCGATTATTGCGAACGATGGCCTCCGGGCCACTCGCCGTACCCGGTTGGTCGGTCCCAGACTCATCTGGTGAACAGAGTTGTCCGCTGGCACCCGGCGTGGATCGTCGCCGTGGTCGCGTTCGTTGCGCTGGTCGGCGCCGCCGGTTTCCGGGCCACCCCTGCGGTGCTGCTGCACCCGCTGCACGCCGAGTTTCGCTGGCCGCTGGCCACCATCTCCGCGGCCGTATCGGTGAACCTGCTGCTCTACGGGTTGACCGCACCGTTCGCCGCGGCACTGATGGACCGGTTCGGCATTCGCCGGGTGGTCGGTGCCGCCCTGCTGCTGGTCGCCGCCGGCAGCGGGCTGACCGTGTTCATGACGGCGAGCTGGCAACTCATCGCCTGCTGGGGCGTGCTGGTCGGGCTGGGCACCGGCTCGATGGCGCTGGCCTTCGTGGCGACGGTGACCGGGCGCTGGTTCGTCCGGCGCCGGGGGCTGGTCACCGGCGTGCTGACCGCCGGTGGGGCGGCCGGCCAACTGGTCTTCCTGCCGCTGCTGGCGATGCTTGTCGGCGCGTACGGCTGGCGGGCGGCGGCACTTGTCGTCGCCGGAGCGGCACTGCTGGTCGTACCCCTGGTGCTGCGGCTGTTGCGCGAGTACCCGGCGGATCTCGGGCTGCCCCCGTACGGCGGGGACGAGATCCTCGTACCGTCGAAGCCGGCCGGCGGGGCCGCCACCCGGGCGGTGCGGTCGCTGACCGCCGCCGCCCGCACCCGGCCGTTCTGGCTGCTCGCCGCCGGCTTCGCGATCTGCGGCGCGACCACGAACGGCCTGGTCGGCACGCACTTCGTGCCGGCCGCGCACGACCACGGGATGCCGCAGACCACGGCGGCCAGCCTGCTCGCGCTGGTCGGCCTCTTCGACATCGTCGGCACCATCGCCTCGGGCTGGCTCACCGACCGGTTCGACCCCCGACTGCTGCTCGGCGCGTACTACGCGCTGCGCGGCGGATCGCTGTTGCTGCTGCCCGGTCTCTTCGCGGCCAGCACCGAGCCGAGCATGCTGGTTTTCGTCATCTTCTACGGCCTGGACTGGGTGGCCACCGTGCCGCCGACGGTGGCGCTGTGCCGGGAGTACTTCGGCACCTCTGGCGCGGTGGTCTTCGGCTGGGTGTTCGCCGCGCACCAGTTCGGCGCGGCGGTGGCGGCGACCGGTGCGGGCCTGGTCCGCGACCAACTCGGCACCTACCACCTGGCTTGGTACGCGGCAGGGGCGCTGTCGGTGGGAGCGGCCGTGCTGTCGCTGATGCTGCTGCGACGGCGCGGCACCCGCTTCGTCGAGCCGGCACCGGTCGTCGCCGCACCGAGGGCCTGGAGCTACCGCGGCTGAGCACGCTTGTTCCTTGTTAAGAAGGGGCCCTTCCTCTACCCGAGGCGTTAATAGGGGGCCCTTCCTTACCTGCCTAGAGCTTCCAGCGTTGGGCGGGATTGCCGTCGCAGGGGGCTTGGACTATGTCGTCGCCGGGGCCGGTGCCGCCGTCGCGGACCTGCGCGCACTTGCCACTGTGTACGGCCACCAGCAGCATCGTGCCGTCGTCGACGGCCTGGAGGCGCCACTGCTGGTTGCCCTCGCCGTGGCAGCGGAACTGCTGCAACCGGGCGCCGTCGTCGGTGCTGATGCCCTCGACGTCGAGGCACTGGTTGTACGCGGAGTTGGTAAGGGTCACCGTGTCCGGGCCGAACGGGTTCACCACCCACTGTTGCTCTGGCCCGCCGTTGCAGGCGGCGAGTTCGGCGCCGGCCCCCTCGCCGCCGCCGTCGAGGCCGAGGCAGAGCCCCGAGCCGACTCCGTTGAGCACCTTGGGGCCGGTCAGCGGGTCGGGGGTGGGGCTGGGGGTCGGGGACGGTTCGGGCTCCGACGTGGTGGGCAGGGGCTCGTCCGCGGTCGGGCTCGGCTCGACCGGTGACGGGCTGCCGGCCGCCGCGCTCGGGGTCGGTGTCGACGCGGGATCGCCGCCGCTCAGTACGCCGGTGGCGAAGAGTCCGCCGGCCAGGATGCCGATCAGCCCGACCGCCAGTGCTCCCCGCAGCAGCGGGTCCCGGGGCAGCCCGCGACGGCGGGTGCCGTAGACGGTGCCTGACCCATCGGTTTCCGACATGCCCGCATCCTGGCTCATCGCGGCTGGCCTCGGCCAGCCGCCCCCTGGTGAGGGGACCGGAGACGAAACGCGAAAGGTCTTCGTTGGGTGTCCCACAATGGTCGGCGGTGGCGCGTAAAGTGAGCGCATGCGCGCCCTGCGTGATCATGAGCTGGCAGTTTCTCAGCTGCGACGGTCGTACGCGGCGGTGCCGTCGGACCAGCCGGTGCGGTTGGCCAAGCGCACCTCCAACCTGTTCCGCCCGCGCAGCGCGCCGCGTGCCCCCGGGCTCGACGTGAGTGGGCTCGGTGAGGTGCTCGCCGTCGACCCGGTCGCCCGCACCGCCGACGTCCAGGGCATGTGCACCTACGAACGGCTGGTGGACGCGACCCTCACGCACGGCCTGATGCCGCTGGTGGTGCCGCAGCTGCGCACCATCACCCTCGGCGGGGCGGTGACCGGGTTGGGCATCGAGTCGACCTCGTTCCGCAACGGCCTGCCCCACGAGTCGGTGGTCGAGTTGGACGTGCTCACCGGTGCCGGTGAGGTGGTCACCGCCCGCCCCGAGGGTGAGCACGCAGACCTCTTCGCCGCCTTTCCGAATTCGCTCGGCAGCCTCGGCTACGCCACCCGGCTGCGCATCGAGTTGCAACCGGTCCGGCGGCACGTGGCGCTGCGCAACGTGCGGTTCAGCAGCCTGACCGAGTTGACCGCCGCGATCGGCGAGATCACCGCCACCCGGTCCTGGGCCGGGCAGGTCGTCGACGCGATGGACGGGGTGATGTTCAGCCCCGACGAGGCGTACCTCGTGCTCGGGACCTTCACCGACGACGCGGATGCGGTCTCCGACTACACCGGCCAGGACATCTACTACCGCTCGCTGCGCCGCCGAGGGCAGGACGCGCTGCGGACGTACGACTACCTGTGGCGCTGGGACACCGACTGGTTCTGGTGTTCGGCCGCGTTCGGCGTACAGCACCCGGTGGTGCGGCGGTTGTGGCCGGCGCGGTGGCGGCGCAGCGACGTCTACCACCGGATCGTGCGGTTGGAGCACCGGCACCAGGTGGCGGCCCGGATCGACAGGTGGCGCGGCCAGCCGGCCCGGGAGCGGGTCGTGCAGGACGTGGAGGTCCCGCTGGAGCGCACGGCGGATTTCCTGCACTGGTTCGCCCGGCGGGTGGGGATGACGCCGGTGTGGTTGTGCCCGCTGCGGCTGCGCGAGCCGGCGGGCGAGGGATCGGCCCGGTCCTGGCCGCTGTACCCGCTCCGGCCGGGGCAGGACTACGTCAACATCGGGTTCTGGGGGAGCGTGCCGATCGCCGAGGGCGCCGCCGACGGCGACGTCAACCGGGCGATCGAGCACGCGGTGTCGGAGGCGGGCGGGCACAAGTCGCTCTACTCCGACGCGTACTACGACCGGGAATCGTTCGACCGGCTCTACGGCGGCGAGACATGGCGCGCCGTGCGGGACCGGTACGACCCGGAGCATCGGCTCACCGGACTGTACGAGAAGGCGGTAGCGCGCGCATGAGCCTGACCGATCGAAACCAGGGAGCGGCCGGTGCTCCCGCCACGCCACCGCCGGGGGGCCGGCGGCGTGGACCGACCGTGGCGGACGTCGTCCGGGCGGTCACCTCGGGTCCCCTGCCGGTACGCGTCACCGGGTACGACGGCAGCAGCATCGGCCCGGCCGACGCCGCGATCGGCCTGGTCATCCGTTCCGAGCGAGGACTGTCGTACCTGCTCACCGCCTTGGGTGACCTGGGCATGGCGCGGGCGTACGTCAGCGGGGACCTGGCCCTGGAGGGTGTGCACCCGGGCGACCCGTACGAGGCGCTGCGGGTGCTCAGCGGGTTACGGGTCCGCCCACCGGCGCTGGCCGAGGGGCTGGCGCTGGTGCGTGGGCTGGGCTGGGAGCGGCTGCTCCCGCCACCGGCCCCGCCGCAGGAGGCACTGCCCCGTTGGAAGCGGGTAATGGGTGGGTTGCGGCACTCGCGGTTGCGCGACAGCAGCGCCATCTCGCACCACTACGACGTGTCGAACGCCTTCTACGAGAAGGTGCTCGGGCCGTCGATGACGTACACCTGCGCGCTGTTCCGCAGCCCGGACGACACCCTGGAGCAGGCCCAGGCGGCCAAGTACGAGCTGGTCGCCGGCAAGCTCGCGCTGCGGCCGGGGATGCGGCTGCTCGACGTGGGCTGTGGTTGGGGCGGCATGGTCCGGCATGCGGCCCGCGAGTACGGCGTCAAGGCGCTCGGGGTGACGCTGTCCCGGTCGCAGGCGCAGTGGGCGCAGGCGGCGATCGAGCGCGAGGGGCTGACCGGGCTGGCCGAGGTGCGGCACATGGACTACCGCGACGCGCCCCGGGATCAGTTCGACGCGGTCTCCTCGATCGGGCTGACCGAGCACATCGGAGTGCGCAACTACCCGGCCTACTTCGGCTTCCTGCGGGACCGGCTGCGCCCCGAGGGGCGGCTGCTCAACCACTGCATCACCCGGGCGGACAACCGGGCACCGCACCGCTCCGGGGCGTTCATCGACCGCTACGTCTTCCCGGACGGGGAACTGGCCGGGCCGGGGCGGGTGGTCAGCGAGATCCACGATGCCGGGCTGGAGGTGCACCACGAGGAGAACCTGCGCCAGCACTACGCGCTGACGCTGGCCGGCTGGTGCCGCAATCTCGTGCGGCACTGGGACTTCTGCGTCTCGGAGGTGGGCACCGGCACCGCCCGGGTGTGGGGGCTCTACATGGCCGGTTCGCGGCTGGCGTTCGAGCGTAACGGCATCCAGCTGCACCAGGTTCTGGCGACCCGCAACGGTCCGCAAGGGGTGAGTGGTTACCCGCTGCGCCCGGACTGGCTGCCCTGACCTGCTGAGCTGACCTGGGCCGCGCCGGGTTCGCCGGCGCGGCCTTCGTCGTCCCCATTGACAAATAATTTTTGTACGTACAAACTTGTTTTTGCCATGAGAGACGTCCTGTACCTGGAGCAGATCGAGCAGGCCGAGGTGCTGCTCAAGCCGCAGCGCGTGGAGATTCTTCGCCAGCTGGCCGAGCCGCGAACCTGCACCGAGGTGGCCACCCGTCTGGAGCAGACGCCGCAGCGCGTCTACTACCACGTCAAGCAACTCGTCGCGGCCGGGCTGGTCGAGCAGGTCGACAAGCGCAAGGTCCGTGGCATCACCGAGGGGATCTACCAGGCCGCCGCCCGGTCGTACTGGCTCTCGCCCCGCCTGGTCGGGCGGATCGGCCTGCGCCGGGCCCGCGACGAGCTGAGCCTGGGCTACCTGTTGGACCTGATGGAGGAGGTCCAGGCCGATGTCGCCGCCCTGGACCGCACCGCACCGGAGCTGCCCTCGATCGGCGTCTCCGGCGAGATCCGCGTGCCGGCCGAGCGTCGCCAGGAATTCCTGCACGACCTTCAGTCCGCGCTACAGGAGCTGTTCACCCGCTACGGCGGTGCCGAAGGTGACGCCTTCAAGCTCGCCGTGGCCTGCTACCCGAAAGGGATCAACCGTGCCTGAGCCCATGATCATCCTGACCCGCCTCGCCGCGCCGGTCGCGCGGGTGCGCCAGGCCCTGACCGATCCGGCCGAGCTGCGCATCTGGCTGGCCGAACACGTCGAGGTCGACCTGCCGAAACGGTACGAGTTCTGGGGTCGCTACACGCCCGAGGGCGACGCGCCACATCAGCGGCTGCTGCGCGCCGACGACAACGGGCTGAGCTTCGCCTGGCTGCTGGACGGCGTGCAGACCACCACCGAGTTCACCCTGCACGCTGACGGGCCGGACGCCACCGTGTTGCGGCTGTCGCAGACCCACTTCGACTTCAACGACGTGGTGAACGGCACCAGCATCCGGGGTGTCCTCCAGACCTACTGGTACCTGACCACCGCCAACCTGGAAGCGCATCTGGCCGGCAAGCCGCTGCTGCCGAAGGTGGACTTCACCAGCACCGACCTGCGGGGCGAGCTGGAGATCGCCACCCCGGCCGACAAGGTCTGGGCGTCCCTCACCGACTCCGAGCAGGCCAGCGCCTGGTTCGGCCACCCGGTCGGGATCGAGCCCTGGGTCGGCGGCCGGTACGCGATGGGCGACTTCGAGAGCGGCTACGTCGCCCAGGTGGTCGACCTGGACCCCGGTCGCAGGATCTCCGTCGACTGGGGGCCGCCCGGAGTCGTCAGCTGGGAGCTGGCCGAGTCGCAGGGGAGGACCAGGCTGACCTTCGTGCAGAGCGGCTTCGACGAGCAGAACCCGCCGTACGCGGCCTGGGGCGGGTGGCTCTCCGGGCTGGCCGAGCTGCGCCGCTTCCACGAGGTCCCGGACTGGCAGCCGATCTGGCTGCCGGCGGAGACGCCCGCGGCCAGCTGAGCCCTACCCGATGGCGGGTCGGGGTGCGGTCACCCGATGACCGTGCTCCGGTCCCGCCGTCGTGGTTCAACCGGATGTCCGCGGGGTAATGGCGGGCGATGCTTCTCCTCTGCGGGCCGGCGACGTCTCGGGTCGGGCTTCCCTGATGGCCGAATTCATCCGCTGGTTGATCGGCCGCCAGCCGACGCCGCCGGTGCACAGCGTGCCCCGGCCGCCGTGCACGCCCGGGCGACGCCGGCAGCGCCGACGCCGCAGACCGGCCGCCGGTAGCGCGCTGCCCCGCGCGCCCTGGAACCGCTCCGGCCGGCGCTGATCCGAGCACTGACCTGGGCTGGCGGCGTCAGCAGCGCACACTACGCTGGGACGGCTGTCGGAACGGGGAGATTTCTTGCGCAACCACCCGGCGATCGTGCTGGTCGCCGTCCTGCTGTCCACTCTTGCCCTGCCGGTGTCGCTGACCGGCGCGGCGGTCGCCCTACCGGACATCGGCCGGGAACTCGACGCCGGGCTGGCCGCCGTGCAGTGGGTGATCAACGGCTACAACGCCACCTTCGCCAGTTTCATGCTCGCGGCCGGCGCGCTTGCCGATCTGTTCGGCCGACGTCGGGTCTTCGCCATCGGCCTGGCCATCTTCGCCGGGGGCGGTCTGTTCGCCGTGGTCGCCGACGACATCCTGCTGTTCAACGCGCTCCGCGCGGTTGCCGGTGTCGGTGCCGCCGCCGCGGCGACCAGCGCCGCTGCGATCCTCGCCGGAACCTTCCACGGCGCGGCGCGCACCCGCGCGTTCAGTGCCTTCGGTACGACGATCGGCGCCGGTCTGGCCTTCGGTCCGTCGATCTCGGGGCTGCTGATCGAGCTGTTCGACTGGCGGGCGGTGTTCGCCGTGCCGGCGATCGCCGCGCTGCTGGTGCTGGCCCTGGTGCCGTTGCTGCCCGAGTCCCGTCCGTCCGGCGCCGGACGGGTCGACTGGCCCGGCACCGTGTCGTTCACGGCCGCCCTGCTGCTGCTCATCTTCGGTTTCGTGCAGGGACCCGAGTTCGGCTGGGCCGACCCGCGGATCGTCGGCGCGTTCGTGGCCGTACCGGTGCTGCTGGTGATCTTCGTCCGGGTGCAGCGTCGCCGCGCCGACCCGATGTTCGACCTGAGCCTGCTGGCGAACCCCCAGTTCGTCGGCATCTGCCTGGCGGCAGCCACAATCGTCGCCGTGCTGGTGCCGTTGCTGGTCTACCTGCCGTCCTACCTCACCACGGTGCTCGGGCTGACGCCCGGCGCGGCCGGTGCCACGCTGCTGCTGCTCACCGCCCCCACCGTGGTGCTGCCGCTGCTCGGCGGCGCGCTGACCCGGGCGGTGCCGGCGACCCTGGTGATCGTCGTGTCGGTGGCGGTGGTGGCCGGCGGCGCCGCCTGGGCCACCGTGCTCGGTCCACAGGTCGGCACCGCCACGCTGGCCGGGCCGCTGCTGAGTATCGGCGTCGGGGTCGGGCTGTCGATCGGTCTGCTCGACGCCCTGGCCATCGGCAGTGTCGCGCCGCACCGGGCGGCCACCGGCGCCGGGATGATCAACACGTCCCGGCTGGCCAGCGAGACGATCGCCATCGCGGTGGTCGGGGCGGTGCTGGCCAGTACGACCGCCGGCCGGCTCGCCGATCCGGGGTTCACCGACGGGCTGCGTACCGTGCTGTGGTCGATGGCGGCAGTCGCCACCCTCGCCGTGGCGTCCACTGCCGTGCTGCTCCGGCGCGGCTATCGTGGCCAGTCGTGACGAGCAGCGAAGAGCGACTGGCCACGATCCGGGGCGGCGTACCGCCACGACGGCACAACGCCCGCACGATAGCGGCGCTGACCGGGAACCCGGGCTGCAACCGCCGGGCGATCCTGGACGGCGCCGGAGTGGACAAGCCACTGCTGGCCGAGCGGATCGGCTTCCCGGCCCGGTTCGGGCAGTCCCGGTTCGCCATCACCCGGGGCAACGCGTTCGAGGCGCAGGTGAAGGCCGACGGCGGGGCCGAGCTGCTGCGGCTGGTCGCCGAACGGCTCGGCGTACCGGTGCCGGCGACCGCGAGCTGGACGGACCTCGGCGGCGGCGAGGACATCGCCGGCCGGCAGCGGCGCTCGGCCACCCTGCTGGCCGCCGCCCTGGGCGCCGACGACACCGGGTCGGCGGTGCGCGCCGGCCGGGATCGGCAGCTCGATGCCGACGCGGCGCTCTTCGACCATCCGCTGCTCGGGCTGGACGTGGCCGGGCGACGGGTGTACCTCGAACCGGACCTGGTCGCGGCCCGGCTGGGCGGGCGGTTCCACGTGGTGGAGATCAAGTCGTTCGCCGTGGTCGACGGGCAGGCCGACCCGGCCAAGCTGGCCGCCGCGGCGGTGCAGTCCGCCGTCTACGTGCTGGCCCTGCGGGAACTGCTCGCGGCGCACGGTCGCGATCCCCGGCTGGTGTCGCACGAGGTGGTGCTGGTCTGTCCGGAGAACTTCACAAACCAACCGGTGGCGCACCTGCTCGACGTGCGCAAGCAACTGCTTGTGGTACGCCGACAGCTGGACCGGATGGACCGGGTCGACGCGCTGCTGGCCGCCGTGCCGGCCGACTTCACCGCGGCCCCGACGGTCGACGCGCCGACCCTTGTCGATTCGCTGAGCCGGGTGCCGGCCCGCTACACGCCGGACTGCCTGGCCAGCTGCGAGCTGGCGTACTTCTGCCGGCACGAGGCGCGGGGGCAGACCGGCACACTCGGCCGCCCGGTCCGCGAGGCGCTCGGCGGGATCGCCGAGGTCGACGAGGTCCTGGCGCTGGCCGGCGGGGAACGCGCGGCCGACCCGGAACGCGCGGAGGCCGCCGCGCTGCTCCGCACCGCCGCCCGCCTCCGCGCCGACGCCCTCAAGGCATGAGCGCGCGAATCATCCGGCTCGGTGTGCTGGTGCCGCAGGACGGCCCGCAGCGCAACCGGGTGCTGGCATGAGTACGCTGCGGGCGCTCGCCGCAGCGCAGGCGGTGGCCGCCGGGGTGGCCCAGCCGGTGGCCACCGTGCGGCACCTGCACCTGTCGACGCGACCGCTGGTGCTGGTGCCGTTGGCGCTGGCCGGCGAGGTGAACGCCCCACTGGCGGCGATTGTCGGTTCGGCACCGGGCGAGGGACGGCTGCTGATCGTGCCGCAGCCACGCAACCGGGACCAGCGGCTCGCATTCGTCGCCGAGCTGGCCGAGGTCGTGCTGCCGTACGTCCAGGGTCACCGCACCGCCACCGAGGCGGTTTCCGTGGACCGGGGACGGGACGTGCGGCTGCGTTACCTGGACGCACCACAGGTGCTGGTGCCGAATCCGGCCGGGGTGACGTTCCTGCGGCTGC
This sequence comes from Micromonospora sp. FIMYZ51, assembly GCF_038246755.1. Classification (NCBI taxonomy): domain Bacteria; kingdom Bacillati; phylum Actinomycetota; class Actinomycetes; order Micromonosporales; family Micromonosporaceae; genus Micromonospora; species Micromonospora sp. FIMYZ51. Next base: position 1,192,726 of record NZ_CP134706.1, read on the forward strand.
TGGGTCGCGCCACCCGGTTCCGCCGGGTCGACGGGGAACACCCGGTGCCGCCGACGGTGCCGCTGCTGGGCCGGTGGCTGACCTTCCTCGCCGAGCGGGCCGAGCATCCCGGCTCCTCGACCCTGGTGGCGATGACGCAGGCGTTGACGCTGCACTGGGCGACCGGGCAGAGCGCGGTGGAGGACCTGCACCTGCCGGCGCTGCTCGGCTGGATCGCGCCGCCGGCCGGGCTGACCGGGGCCGAAGCCGCCGCCCGCGCCGAGGACCCGACGATCTGCCCGCCGGCCGGACCGGCCACCGATCCCGAGTTCGACAACCGGTTGCTCGCACCGGCGATCGAGGCGTACGCCGCCGCCGGGGACGACGCGGGGGCCCGGGTCGAGGCGTACGCGGAGTTGGAGCGGCTGCTGCGGGATCAGCTGACGCCCACCTGGGAGCTGATGTGGCGCGGCGTCGGGTTGCTGCGGGCCCTGCCGCCCGGTGCCCGGGTGGCCAGCCGCTGGGACGGTGACCGGGACGCCTTCACCGCGCACGCCGAGCACGTCGACGGCGGTGGCGCGCCGCAGCCCCGCCGCGACGGTGCGGTCGGCGCCGCCGCCCGGCTGCATCGCCTGGAACGGGCCGCAACGAGCTACGCCGTTCAGCGCGCCTACGACGATCCGCTGGTGATGGCGGAGTACCGGCTGACCGGTGAGGCGTTCGTCGGCGAGGTGGTGTTGGCCGATCCGACGCGCGTCGACGACAGCGGCCGGCGACCGGTGCTGCGCCCGCGCATCCAACTGCTGACCACCGATGCGGTGCTGGTGCCGGTGGGAGCGAGCCTGTTCAGCCCGGCCCGGCCGGGGCAGAAGGCGCGGGTGGTCTTCGTGACCCCGGCCGGGGACGGGAAGACCGAGGTGGTGCTGGAGCTCTCCGGCGGGATGGGCCGGGGCTTGACCGCCACCCCCGGCAGCGTGCCCGAGGTGGGGCAGCGGCTCTGCTACACCTCGCTGAGCGAGGCGTACGTGCCGGGTGGGACGTTCCCGGCGGTGGAGGAGACCCCGTGGACCCACGGCGGCCCTCCCGCAGCGGCATCCGCCGACCACACCTCCGGTCGCGACGAGCTGTCCGGCGAGGAGTGGGCGTAGCCGGACCGTCGATGCATGTGGATCGACGAATGGTCCGTCGGATTGTGGACTTGGACCGGACGGCCCTGGTAGAACGGGTGTACCCGTGGCTAGGCTTTCGAAGTTTGCCAGGACCGGGCCGCACCGTCGAGGATGCGGTACGAGAGAGAGCCGGAGCGATCGCGGTGTCGCGAGAGGACGTCGAGCAGGCTGCCGTGCGGTCGTCCGAGCCGAAACGGGCCGGTCGGGCGGGGCTGCTCGGGGCTGGCGCGGTCGTTGCCGGCGAGGCGCTCTGGCTGGCCTTGGACCTGCCCGAGCCGGCGCTGGTCAGCGACCTCAGCTCGGTCACGGTGGCGGCCTGGGCCGGGATGGCCTGTGTCGGGGCGTCCCGCCGGCATCCGGCACCGCTGCGCCGATTCTGGTGGCTGCTCGCGGCCACCCTGGTACTCGCGGCGGCCGGGCGAGCACTGTGGACGGTGCAGCGGCTGCTCGGCAACGACCTGCCGCACACGCTGCCGGTCGGGCTGCTCTTCGCGGCCAGCCTGGTCGCCGGCACCGCGGCCATCCTCTGCTCGGTCACCGCGCCGCGAACCGGGGTGGGGCGGGCCCGGACCCTGCTCGACGGGGTGATCGTCGGGCTGGCGCTGGTCCCGGTCGGCTGGGTGTTGATCTTCAGGACCGTCTCCCTGGCGGACCTTGACGAGCCGCTGCGTACCGCCGGGCTGCTCTACCCGATGTTCGACCTGATGCAGCTGACCATCCTGGTCGTGGTGATCGGTCCCGGTCGGCCGGTGTGGCACGGGTTGACGCTGCTGGCCGCGAGCCTCTCGATCCGGGCGGTGGCCGACACCATCTACGTCTCCTGGGTGGCCGCCGGCACCTACCAGCCCGGCACGCTTGTGGACGTGCTCTGGCCGGTGAGCTACCTGCTGATCGGCGTGGCGACCCGGCTGCCCGCACCGGCGCACTTCGACCGCCCGGACGAGTCCGGCGAGCTGCCGCTGCCGCCGTGGTGGCGGGTGGCGTTGCCGTACCTGCCGGTGGGCGGGGCGATCGTGGCGACCCTGTTGTCCCGTGAACCCGGCGGGCACACCCCGCTGCCGGTGTTCCTGACGATGATGACGCTGCTGGCGGCGCTGGCGTTGCGGCAGAGCCTGGCGGCCAACGAGAACCTGCGCCTGGTGGCCCGGCTGCGACAGCTCGCCTACGTCGACCAACTCACCGGACTGCCCAATCGGTTGGCGTTCACCCGTCGGCTGCGATCGGCCCTGCGCGGGGCGAAACCGGTCGCCGTGCTGCTGCTCGACCTGGACGGGTTCAAGCAGGTGAACGACCGTTTCGGGCACACCACCGGCGACACCCTGCTGACCGGGCTGTCCCGCCGGATGCGCCGGGCCGTGGCCGACGACGGCATGATCGCCCGGATCGGCGGCGACGAGTTCGCGGTACTTGTCACCGGCGATCGACCGGCGGTGCCGGAGCGGCTGGCGGAACGGCTGCTGGCGGCGCTGCACCCGTCGGCCGGCGAGGAGGTCGTCGGGGTGCATCCGTCGGCGAGCATCGGCATCGCCGAGTACGGGCCGCAGCACATCTCCTACACCGACCTGCTGCGCGACGCGGATATCGCGATGTACGCGGCGAAGGCGGCCGGCAAGTCGGCGTACCGACGGTGCACGCCGCTGCTGCGCGAGTCGGCGGTGGGCCGGGCGGAGCTGATCGCCGACCTGCGCCGAGCGGTCGACGAGGGGCAGTTGCACCTGGAGTTCCAGCCGATCGTGGACCTGGCCACCGGGGCGGTACGCAGCGCGGAGGCGCTGGTCCGCTGGCGGCATCCGCAGCTGGGCATGCTCAGCCCGGCCCGGTTCCTGCCGCTGGCCGAGGAGACCGGGCTGATCCTGCCGATCGACCGGTGGGTGATCCACGAGGCGTGCCGGGCGGCGGCCACCTGGCAGGACCGCATCCCGGCGGCGACGGTGGCGGTGAACATCGCCGCGTCGCACCTGCGTCGGCCGGATCTGATCGCCACGGTCACCGAGGCCACCGCCGGTGCGGGGCTGGCACCGCGGGCGTTGACCCTGGAGCTGACCGAGTCGGCGCTGATCGAGGGGAGCGACGCGGTGCTCGACCGGTTGAGCCAGCTGCGGGAGCTGGGCATCCGGATCGCCATCGACGACTTCGGCACCGGATACTCGTCGCTGAGCTACCTGCACCGGATCCCGGCGACCGAGCTGAAGATCGACCGGTCGTTCGTGGCCCGGATTCCCGAGGACACCCGGGCCTATGCCACGGTGGAGATGGTGACCCGGCTGGCCGGGGCGTTCGACCTGGCCGTGGTGGCCGAGGGGGTGGAGACCGACCGGCAGCACGAGGCGGTGGCCGCCATCGGGTGCGTGCAGGGGCAGGGCTACCGGTACGGGCGGCCCGCCGGGCTGGGTGAGTTGCGTACCGTACTGGCCAAACGCCGCCCGCCCGGGGTGACCGACGTCGCAGAATCGGGGTTGACCCTCACCTAACGGCAGGCGGGACCGTGGTTTCCGGAAGGGAGGGAACCATGGCGTACACGGTGGGTCAGGTGGCGCAGTTGGCCGGCGTGACGGTCCGGACGTTGCACCACTACGACGGGATCGGGCTGTTGTCACCGAGCGGGCGTACCGCCGCGGGCTACCGCCGCTACGACGAGGCGGACCTGGAGCGCTTGCAGCTGATCCGGTACTACCGGGAGCTGGGGTTCCCGTTGGAGCAGATCGCCGAGATCCTCGACGACCCGGCGAGTGACCAGGACGCGCACCTGCGCCGCCAGCACGAACTGCTGACGGTACGGATCAAGCGGTTGCAGGAGATGGTCACGGCGATCGAGTTCGCAATGGAGGCGAGAAAGGTGAACATCCGACTGACCCCGCAGGAGCGGTTCGAGGTCTTCGGTGACTTCGATCCGGAGGCGCACGCCGAGGAGGCGGAGCAGCGCTGGGGCGGCACCGACGCGTACCGGGAGTCGAACCGGCGCACGTCGAGCTACACCAAGCAGGACTGGCAGCGAATGAAGGACGAGACCGAGGACTGGGGGCGGCGGATCGTCGCCCTGATGGCCTCGGGCGAGCCGGCCGACGGTCCGGCGGCGATGGAACTGGCCGAGGAGCACCGGCAGCACATCAGCCGGTGGTTCTACGAGTGCTCGTACGAGATCCACACCGGGCTGGCCGACATGTACCTGGCCGACGAGCGGTTCCTGGCGCACTACGAGGCGTTGGCGCCGGGGCTGGGCAGGTACCTGCACGAGGCGATCCACGCCAACGCGATCAACCGGGCGTGACGACGGTACGGGGTGGCCCGAGCGGTCCACCCCGTACCGCAAATCACGGAATCGGGAATGTCGGAGCGGGAGAGTATGACTGGCGGGTACGCCTTACTGATCTCCGGAGGTCCGCTGTGTTGATCGTCGCCGGCACGCTCTACGTCGACCCCGCCGAGCGGGACGACTACCTGGCCACCTGCGCCGACATCGTCGGCCAGGCACGCGAGGCGCCCGGCTGCGTCGACTTCGCCATCAGCCCGGACCTGGTCGAACCGGGCCGGATCAACGTCTACGAGCGGTGGGAGTCCGAGGAGCAGTTGCTTGACTTCCGTGGCTCCGGTCCGGAGCCCGAGCAGCAGGTGGCGCTTGTCGGCGCCGAGGTGCACAAGTTCCGGATCAGCGCGGTCGAGTCGCCCTGAGCCAGCCGGCGCCGCCGCCTCCGGAACCGTCCGGGGTTTGCTCATCTCGTGCATGAGGCAAAACCACCATCTCGTCCTTTTTGGTCCACCGATCGGGTAATTCATCCCTAGTCGGCCGTGCCATCGCGGTGCTCGACGCCGTTAACACTGTGACACCCCATCTGGTGGCCTGCGGTTGGTGGCATGCGCGGCGAAGGAGTCGGCGTGGCAAGGACTGATTCGACGGGTTCGACATGGCGGTACCGGTGGGCGCGCCGGCAGAACGAGCGGCGGCTGCGGCTGTTCCGCAGCGACGAGGAAGCCTGGCGGCGACGCGACGAAGAACTACGCCGGTTGCGTACGCTCGCCGAGCGTTGTCACGGGTCGGTCGCCGCCGGAGCCGGTCTGCCGCTGGAACTGGCCCCCGACGAGAGCGTGCTGCGGGTGGTGCCGGCCGCCCAACTGGTCGAGGTACGGCACACCGCCGTGCTGCCCGCCCCCGATCTGACCGTGGGCCCGTCGAACAACCGGCTGCGGCACCGCCTACCCGACGGGGTCCGGGTCACCGACGCCGGGATGGCGGTGATCACCAACCGGCGGCTGGTCCTGCTCGGCGGCCGGGGGCGGCGGGACTGGGCGTACGGTCGGATGACCGGCCTGGCCCACGACCCGCAGACGCCGGTCACGCTGATCCAGGTGCTGGATCGGCGGCATACCTCGGGGGTGCTGCTGCCCATCGACGCGGCGTCCGAGTTCCGGTTCGTGCTCACGCTGGCCTTCGCCGACGCGATCGAGCAGCGGCACGTCGTCATCGCGCAGCTCGACGAGCTGGCCGCCGAGCACGCCGATGCCCGCCCGTCGCGGCCCGGCATCGCCACGCCCGGCCAGGCCCGGTTGTCGGCCCTGATTCCCGGTGGCCGGCGCACCGCGGTGGTCGCCGCCGGGCTGGCCGTGACGGTGCCGCTGGTGCTCGCCAACGTCGGTCCGGCGGACCCGACCGGCCGGGAGACCGCGGTCGCCGCCATCCCCCCGCCCGCCGCGACCACCGCCGCCAAGGCGCCGGCCACGAGCACGTCGAAGCAACCGGCGGAGCGCACCCCGACCCTGGGCAGCTCGAAGACATCGGCAGCGGGCAGGCCGGAGGCGCCCGGCGTCACCGGCGGGTCCACGCCGCAGCCGGTTGGCTCGAAAGCCGAACCCCACTGTGGCGCGCCCGCCAACCCGTTCGGCTACGGCTTCTGCGCGGGCGAGAAGATTCGTGAGCCGGCCCGCGAGGTGTGCGACCACTTCGACTGCGTACCCGGCTTCTGGGAGGGGCGGGGCTACCTGGTGGAGTGCGCGAACGGCAAGGTCAGCCTCGCCGGCGGCAGCCCCCGGGCCTGCGGCCAGCACGGCGGGGTACGCCGCACCCTACTGGCCTGACCGCCGGCAGACCTGGCCCGGGTCTCCCGGCTCGGCCACCCGGCTGCCCTCCCGGCTCGGCCACCCGGCTGCCCTCCCGGCTCGGCCACCCGGCTGCCCTCCCGTTGGTGCGGTCGCCGGACTCACACGGCTGCGGGGCTCACGCGGTGGGCGCGCTCACTCGGGTGCGTGGCAGACCGCCTCGACGTTGTTGCCGTCCGGATCCCGAACGAACGCGCCGAAGTAGCTGGCGTGGTATTCCGGCCAGACCCGTGGTGCGTGCAGCACCTGGGCGCCCGCTGCCACCGCCGCGTCATGGAAGGCCCGCACCGCTGCCCGGTCGGCAGCGGTGAACGCGATGTGGCTCTCCCGCTCGGCCGCGCCGCCCGGGCTGAGCCAGAAGTCGGGTCTGCTGTCGCCGTAACCGACGGCCTCGGGGTATTGCCGCAGCCGTCGGGCGCCAAGCGTGGCGAGGACGGCGTCGTAGAAGGCGAGGCTGGCGTCGAGGTCGCGGACCTGAATGCCGAGATGATCGAGCATCTGGTGGCTCCGTCAAGGGCGGGTGAACGAACCGGTACGGGCCCCGACGCTAGCGCCGGGGTCTGACAGAACCGGCGGTACGCACGTCACCCGGCAGGTCGTTGCCGGGGCCGGTCGGGCCTGGTCTGATGGGCGGTCATGGGAGTCGTCGAGGTCAACCGCACCATCGACGCGGTGTGGCGAATCGAGTCCGGGCGGGTGATCGCCGCCCTGGCCGGGCTGGTACGCGATGTCGGCTGGGCCGAGGAACTGGCGCAGGACGCGCTGGTCGCCGCGCTGGAGCAGTGGCCCCGGGTCGGCGTACCGGCAAACCCGGGTGCCTGGTTGACCACGGTGGGTAAGCGCCGGGCGATCGACGCGCTCCGCCGTCGGCAGGTGCAGCAGCGCAAGGTCGCCGAACTCGGCCGCAACCTGGGTGCGGAGACCTTCACGCCGGACTTCGACGCGGCCTTCGAGGAACGGATCGAGGACGACCTGCTCCGATTGATCTTCACCGCCTGCCATCCGGTGCTGACCCCGCAGGCCCGGGCGGCCCTGACGCTGCGGATGGTCGGTGGGCTGAAGACCGAGGAGATCGCCCGCGCGTTCCTGGTACCGGAAGCCACAATGGCGCAACGGATCACCCGAGCCAAGCGGACGCTCACCGAGGCGAGGGTGCCGTTCGAGGTACCCGACGCGGCCGAGCGAGAGAATCGGCTGGCCAGCGTGCTGGAAGTCAGCTACCTCATCTTCAACGAGGGGTACGCGGCGACCGCCGGGGACGATTGGCTGCGCCCGGCGCTCTGCGAGGACGCGCTGCGGCTGGTCCGGATCCTTCAGGGCCTGATGCCGGACGAAGCCGAGGTGCACGGGTTGGCCGCGCTGCTGGAGATCCAGGCATCCCGGACCGGGGCGCGTGTCGACGCCGACGGTGAGCCGGTGCTGCTGATGGAACAGGACCGGCGGCGCTGGGACCAACTGCTCATCCGCCGGGGCCTGGCCGCGCTGGACCGGGCCCGCGCGGCGGCTGGGCAGGCCGGCCCGTACACCCTCCAGGCGGAGATCGCGGCCTGCCACGCGCGGGCGCACACCCCCGAGGAGACGGACTGGGCGCGGATCGCGGCCAACTACGCGCAGCTGGCCCGGGTCGCGCCGTCGCCGGTGGTGGAGCTGAACCGGGCGGTGGCCGTCTCCTTCGCCGAGGGCCCGGCCGCCGGCCTGACCCTGGCCCGCCCGCTGGCCGACGAGCCGGCGCTGGCCCGTTACCACCTGCTGCCTGCCGTGCTCGGCGACCTGCTGGCCAGGTTGGGCCGCTACGCCGAGGCCGCCGCCGAGTTCACCCGCGCCGCCGAGTTGACCGGCAACCTGCGGGAACGGACGCTGCTGCGGGACCGGGCCGCCGACTGCGCGGCGGGGATGCCGCCGAGCCGCTGAGCAAGCTCGCGGAGAAAAATCCGGCCGCTATGTCGTATCCCGGTCGGGTCGCTCGACGCGTCAGCGAGAGCCGGTGCGACGGGCCGGCCCGACAGACCAGACACCGGCCGGCAGGACGCGGCACGGATTGGGAGAGGACGATCGATGCGCTTCATGATCATGCACAAGCTGGACGAGCACCGCCCCGAGCTGTGGCAGCCCGACCCGGCCTTCATCGCCCGGATGGGCGCCTTCATGGCGGAGGCGAACCAGGCGGGGGTGCTGCTCGCCGGTGAGGGGCTGCGGCCGAGCAGCGTGGACGCCGGCCGGATCACCGTCGCCGGTGGCAGGACCACGGTGACCGACGGACCGTACGCCGAGACCAAGGAACTGATCGCCGGGTTCGCGCTGGTGCAGGTCCGGGACAAGGCGGAGGCGATGCACTGGGCGCAGCGCTTCGTGGACGTCTTCGTCGAGGCCGGCATCGACGTGGAGGTGGACGTCCGTCGGGTCACCGAATGGGAGGACGTGGCCGGTTAGGGCCTGCCGCGACGCCCCGGATGAGCGTCGCCGTGCAGCTGCACGGCGACGCTCATCAGCGTCGGCGGATGGCGGTGCTCATCCGCGTTGGGTGGCGGTGCCTCAGCGTTGGGTGGCGGTGCCTCAGCGTTGGCGGGTGGCGGTGCTCATCCGCGTTGGGTGGCCGCGCCTCAGCGTTGGGTGGCGGCGTGCGCGGCCAGGCGGGAGAGCGCCGGTACGGCGGCGAGCAGCCGCTCCCGGTCCGCGGCGTCCAACTCGGCCAACGCCGTGGCGAGCAGGTCCCGCCGATGCCGCCCGTACGCGGCGATCCGCTCCCGCGCCGCCTCGGTCAGCCCCAGTCGGACGGTACGCCGGTCGGCCGGATCCCGCTCCCGGCTCAGCAGACCGGCCGTGGTCAGCTCGCCGACCAGGGTGCTCACCGTGTTCGCCGCCGTGCCCAGGCGTTCGGCGGCCTCCCGGACGCTGATCCCGGGCTGCCGCTGCACCAGCCGCAGCACCTCCGCTTGGGCGTCCGGCAGAGCGACCCGTCCCGCTCGCTGGCTGGCCGTACGGCGCAGCACCCGGTGCAGGTCGCCCAGGGCGGTGCTGAGTTCGCCGAGCGTCTCATCCGTCACAGTGTGACCCTCTCCGGCTGAATGCCTCTGTAGGCAGAGCTATCGTAACCGGATGCCGCAGACCGCCATGCCCGCCGCCGCCACGCCGGAGCGGGTCACCGCACCCACCGGCCGGGCCGCCCTCGGGTTGCTGGTGCTGCTCGGCAGCCTCACCGCGATCGGGCCGCTGTCGCTGGACACGTACCTGCCGGCGCTGCCCGAGATGACCCGCGACCTGGCCACCAGCCAGGCACAGATCCAGCTTTCCCTGACCACCTGCCTGATCGGCATGGCCCTCGGGCAACTCGTCACCGGCCCGCTCAGCGACCGCTGGGGACGGCGGCGACCGGTCCTGGTCGGCGTCGCCGCGTACACCCTGTTGTCGCTGGTCTGCACGCTTGCGCCGTCCGCCGAGACGTTCGCCGCGGCGCGCTTCTTCCAGGGCTTCGCCGGTGGCATGGGCACCGTCGTGGCCCGCGCCGTCGTCCGTGACCTCTACGCCGGCCGGGCCGCCGCGAAATACTTCTCCCGGCTCGTACTTGTCTTCGGCCTCGCCCCGATGGCCGCCCCCGCCTTCGGCAGCCTGCTGCTCGGATTCGGCAACTGGCGCGGCATCTTCGTCGCCCTCACCGTCATCGGTGCCCTGCTCGCCACCGCCGTCGCCTGGCGGCTGCCGGAGACCCTGCCCGCCGCGCGACGCAACACAGGTGGCCTGGCCGCCACCGCCCGCGCCGGCCGCGCCCTGCTCACCGACCGCGTCTATCTCGGGTACGCGCTGACCCAGGGCCTCGCCTTCGCGGGACTGTTCGGCTACCTCTCCGGCTCCTCGTTCGTCCTCCAGGACGTCTTCGGTCTGTCCGTCGGGGCGTTCAGCCTCGTTTTCGGGGTCAACGCCCTCGCCTTCGTCGCCGTCGGCCAGCTCAACGCCCGGCTGCTCGACCGGCACGACCCCCGCCCGCTGCTCATCGCCGGTCTCGGCATCGGCCTGCTCGCCGCATTCGGCCTGCTCGCCGGGGCGCTGCTGGACGCCCTGCCCCTGGTCATCGGCGCGCTCTTCGTCTTCCTCGGCTCGCTCGGCCTGGTGATGCCGAACGGCACCGCCCTGGCCCTGGACCGGCACGCCGCCCACGCCGGCACCGCAGCGGCGCTGCTCGGCGGCATCCAGGCCGTGGTCGCGGCCGGCGCCGCACCGCTGGTCGGCCTCGGTGGGGAGGGCAGCGCGCTGCCGATGGCCGTGGTGGTGGTCGGCGCGGCGGCCGGGTCGCTGCTCGTCGTGCTCACCCTGGCCCGCCAGCGCTGACTCAGGCCGGCTTCTCGCTGGCCAGTGCTGCTGACAGCGCTGACTCACGTTGGCCTTTCGCTACCTGGCCCGCCAGTGCTGACTCAGGCCGGCTTCTCGCTGGCCAGTGCTGCTGACAGCCGCTCCAGATAGGCGTCGACCTGGGCGCTGTCATATCCGCGCAGAGCTACAGGTAGCGCTGCCCGAGCCGCGTCGATCTCCAACTTGACCGCGCTGCGGCGAGCCGGCGAGCCGGCGGCGAGCGCGTTCTGGCCCAGTTCGACAAGCTGATCCACGTGACGCTTCTCGTAACCGCGCAGTGCGGTGGTGAAGGCCACCTCGAACTCCGCCCCGAGGCGCTGCGGGCCGTGCGTGGACGGCGCACCGCCGTCCTCCTCGCCCAGGGTGGCCGACAGCTCGTCCAGCAGCTTCTTCATTCGCGCCTGCGGATGTCCCGCCGGCAACGTGGCAAGCGTGGCGCGCTCCGCGTCGACCTCTGCCTTGACCACTCGACGCTGGGCTGCCTGGCCCGATTCGAGCGCCCGCTGACCCCGCCGTAGCAGGTCGGCGTACCGGTTCAGGTCCGCCAGGACATCGGTGTGGTCGAAATCCGCCTCGCCGTCGGGGTGTTCCGGCGGCTGCTGCCGGAGATCGACGAAACGGTTGCCCCCGAAGCGGGCCAGGGCGGCTGCCACCTCGTCTGCGGGCTGTCGAACGCGGTCGAGGTCGAGTAGCAGCAGGGCCTCCCGCCCGTCGATCGGGCTGCGGGCGGTGAGCGGCCGGTCGATTGTCGATGCGACAGCCGGCACCAACAACAGGATTGTGGACTGCTGGCTCCGGTCGAGGATGAGGGTGTCGATCTCGGCCCACGGGACCAGCCGGTTGAGCCCCGCGACCCGCAGGGTCAGCCCGTCGGCTCCGATGTGAAACTTGAACGACCTGCGTTGGTACCCGACGAACGCACCGGCCGCCAACAGCCATACGCCGCCGATAATCCACTTCCCGGTCGACGGTGGAACAAGGTAGATCAGGGCAAACGCGCCGACAGCGAAGAACACGACGCCAGGGGACAGGGATCCTCGACCGCTACGCAACTCCATGCCGGTTCCTCGATTCCGATGATCAGCCGTAACTGATCATCGCACGAAGTCCACGCCCCTGGCCCAGCCGCGTTGATCATGAGGTTAGCGGCAGTTTGAAGATCAACTACTGCCGCTAACCTCATGATCAACGCGGCTAATGGGGGGTGGGGGGAGGTTGTGTTTTGGGTTGTACGACTCGACCTGGTCGACCACCCGCAAGAGAGGCACCGCAGACCGGAACTCCCGGCACCGCGGGTGTGCGGTACCGGGAGTCCTGGTCGGGCGTCGGTCAGCTCAGCGGAGCGCCGCCGGGCTGGAGGACGTTGTTGACCTTCAGGGTGTACGGGGCGTACAGCGCCTGCTGCTCGGTCGGCTCGTCGTAGGCGACGATGGCGACCACCTTCGGGAAGGCCAGCAGCGCCAGCGTCGGGGCCGCGCCGAGGGTGAAGCTCGACTTGCCGTCGACCTCGTACTGGTAGGCGATCTTGTTCTTCTCGTCGAGGCCGACGAACCGGACGTTCCAGTTCGCCACCGGGACCGGGGAGATCTCCGACGGCGAGTCGAACGGCGCCAGGCTCGACCCGTCACTTACCAGCGTGCCGCCCGCCGCGATGTCGTCGATCCGCAGACCACCCTCGTTGACGCCACCGTCGCTCACGTACCGGAAGCTGAGCAGGATCTGCTGACCGGCGTACGCGGACAGGTCGAACGAGTGCGGCTCGAAGCCGTTGGTGGTGCCGTTCAACGCCGGGCCGAGCGGACCGGTGACCGTCTTGTCACCGGCGATCGGCGTGTAGCTCTTGCCGCCGTCGGTGGAGACGCTGACGTAGCCGTAGTCGTAGCCGGCCTCGGCGCCGTACTTCGCGAGGAAGGTGAGCGTCGGGTCGCTGGCCGGTACCGTCACCGAGGTGACCGCGGCGGCGTCGGTGCTGCTGGCGTTGCCGGACCAGAGCACCGAGTTGCCCGGACGATCCGGGTCGTTGTTCACCGTCGTCCAGGCCAGCGGGATCGACGGCAGCGTCTTGGCGCCCTGGAACTTGATCGAGCGCAGGTCGCCCCGGCCCAGCGGCTTGCCGTTCGCCTTGCGCAACTGGACGTAGTCGGCGCCGTTCGGGGCCGCGCCCGGGGTCGCGTACGAGGCCGGGTTGTCCAGGTTGACGGTGGCGTTCAGGCTGGCCGTGGTGACCTTGCGCTTGTCCTTGCCGAGCATGATGCCGAGCTTGGAGTTGCCGACGACCCGGTCGACCAGGTTCATCGTCTGGTAGTCGTGGATCACGTCGTACATGTCCTTGACGCCCTCGGCCTTCAGCGCCGCCTCAAGGCTGGCCAACCCCTGGAGGTCGCCGTCGCGGTGCAGCCGGGAGATGAAGTCCAGGCCGTACCGGTCGTAGAGGAAGAGTACGAACGAGTAGACGTTGCCGTAGTCGGCCAGGATGCCGCTGGCATTGCTGCCCTCGTTCCAGAGGTTTATCGAGTTCTCCGGACCACCACAGTCGCGTGGATTGGTGTTGTAGTCCGTCTGCACGGTGCCGAAACCCTGGAAGCAGTAGATGTGGCCGTCCGCGCCGGGCTGGTCGACCCGGGCCCGCGCGTCGACGTAGCCGGCGAGCGTCTGGGCGAAGTCGGAGAGACCTTCGTTCAGCCAGGTGGTCTCGAACGGGTCGGCGTAGTAGTGCGCCAGGTGCTGCCACTCGTGGATGAACGTGCCCTCGTACAGGCTCGGGCGCGCCGGGCGGCTGGTGCACAGGTCGTCGGTCGGCTCGTTCGGCGGGTTCAGTCCGGTGCGGTGCGCCCAGTCGAACGCGTCGATCGTCATGATGTTGCGGTCGAGCATCTCGTTGAAGTACGAGAAGTGGAACCCGGCGATGTAGCTCGGGAACGTCGGGAAGTCGTAGAAGTTGTCGTCGCGTACGTTGTCGACAAGCGTCACCGTGCGGTTGCCGGCGCCGGTGAAGTCACCGGGGAGGATCGCATTGCTGCCGTCCCGGTCCGGCGGGGTGCTGAAGGCGGCCACCGACTTCGGGTACATGTTCGTGTCGAACTCGTGGACCAGATCCGCGACCTGCTGATCGGTGATAGTCGTGGAGTTCGGGATCTGCTGGCGGCAGTCGCCCGCCGGGAACTCGGTGTCGTTGGCGACCCACACCTCGATGTTGTCGCCCACGCCACGCAGCGTGAAATCCTTCAGGTAGACGACGCCCTGGTAGTCGTCGAGCGCCATCCACTGGCGTACGGTCCCGACCGGCGGCGTCTCCGCAGCGGCCTTCGCCTGGGAGCGTGCCTGGGTGCGGGGCTGATACTGGGTGACCGTCTCGATGGGCTTGCCGTTGAAGGTGAAGTCTTTCCGGGTGAGCTCGCGGACATCGTTGGCGAGCCCGGTGGCCGGCGCGGGAGCGGGCTTCGCCGCCGCCGCGCTCGGAGCGGCCGACGCCGTGGCCGGTTGGGCGACGACGGAAAGCAACGGTAGGACAATGGCGCTGGCTGCAATCCCCGCAATGCGGCGACGTGCCATGGAACCTCCTCGTCGATGGAAGACCCGGCCGACCTCCGGGACAAACCGGTGCCGACCGATCTACGCGCGCTGATCGAGCGTCTCCGTATCCTGTGCACGGACACATCGATCAGGCAAGAGGTACGCGCACTCCGAATGCACCCTGCCGCGTGCTTGCACAATTCGAAGGTGATCGAATGTCCTAACCGACGTGACGGGCGCGGGCCGCACCCCCCGAGAAGGTGAGACCCGCGCCCGCTGCGGCGATTGCGACTACCGCTATCCCACCGTCACCCGCTCCGCCGGCGGGGTGACTAACGGCTTGCTGCTCTGCCGCGCCAGGACGCCCGGCCACCAGGTGCGCGGACCGACGTCCAGGGCCAGCGCCGGGACGAGCAGGCTGCGGACCAGGAAGGTGTCGAGCAGGACGCCGACGCTGATGATGATCGCCGTCTGCACCGACGGGACCAGCGGCAGTACGCTCAGCGCGCCGAAGGTGGCGGCCAGCACGATGCCCGCGCTGGTGATCACCCCGCCGGTGGCGCTCAGTGCGTGCAGCACGCCCTGCCGGTGCCCGAGCCGCGCCGCCTCTTCCCGGGCCCGGGTGACGAGGAAGATGGTGTAGTCCACGCCGAGGGCGACCAGGAACAGGAATGTCTGCAACGGAAGCCCGACGAACAGCTTCGGGTAGCCCATCGCGTCGAGGATCAGCCCGGCCGCACCCAACGCGGCCAGGTAGGACAACACCACGCTGGCCAGTAGGAGCAGCGGCGCGACAAGCGCCCGCAGCAGCAGCACCAGGACGAAGAAGACCACCGCCAGCACCAGCGGAGCCACCAGCTTGTTGTCCCGGCTGATCGTCCGGTCCTCGTCGAGCAGGTGCGCGCTGTCCCCACCGACAAGCGCCTGCGCACCGGGCACCGCGTGCACCGCCTCGCGCAGCTTCGCCACGGTGGCCTGCGCCGCGTCACTGTCCGGCGCGTGGGCCATCACCGCCTCGACACGTACCCACCGGCCGTCCGGCGAGGTTTCCGGCGTACCGACCTCGGCCACCCCCGGCACGGTACGCGCGGCGGCGACCACCTGGTCGGCCGAGCCGGCCGCGGCCAGGATCTCGGCGGGCGCGACGGTGCCGCTCGGGTAGTGCGCCTCGATCATCCGCTGGCCGGTGATCGAACCGACCTCGGTGGTGAAGGTCTCGTCGCTGGGCAGGCCGATGCTCAGGTTGCCGATGCCGAAGGTGAGCGCGACAAGCGCGGCTGCCGTGCCCAGCCACACCCCGCGCGGTCGCCGCCCGACGAAGTTGGCGATCCGGTGCCACACCCCGTGCTGGGTGGCCACCTCCGACTCGGCCGCCTCCGGCGAGAACTTCGGCACGAACGGCCAGAACAGCCACCGCCCGAAGATCACAAGCACCGCCGGCAGCAGCGTGGTCATGGCGAGGAACGCCGCGACGATGCCTACCGCACCGACCGGGCCGAGACTCCGGGTGGACGGCAGGTCCGCGGCGAGCAGGCAGAGCAGGCCGAGCGAGACGGTCGCGGCCGAGGCGGCGATCGCACCGTACGAGCGGCGCACCGCGATCGCCATCGCCGCGTGTCGGTCGGCGTGCCGGCGTAGCTCCTCCCGGTACCGGGAGATCAGCAGCAGCGCGTAGTCCACACCGACGCCGAAGACCAGCACGGTCAGGATGCTCTGGCCCTGGAGGTCCACCGCCAGCCCGGCGTGCTTGCCCAACAGGTACA
Source organism: Micromonospora sp. FIMYZ51 (assembly GCF_038246755.1). Lineage (NCBI taxonomy): Bacteria > Bacillati > Actinomycetota > Actinomycetes > Micromonosporales > Micromonosporaceae > Micromonospora > Micromonospora sp. FIMYZ51. The sequence continues at coordinate 1,208,585 of NZ_CP134706.1, forward strand.
CCACCGCGTTGGCGAGCTGGCTGGCGATCGCCACCGTGACCAGCGGGATCAACCAGAGCACCGGGCTGCGGTACGTGATGAGCAGCAGCAGTGCGACGGTGCCCGCGGTCGCCAGCAGCAGCGTGGCGTCCATTCCGTCGAACGCCTCAAGGAGATCGTCGTCGGCGGCGGCCGGCCCGGTCAGCGCGGTCTGCAACCCGTCCGGCGCATCACCGGTCAGCCGCTCCTTGATCTTCACGACCGACTCGGTCCGCTGGTCGGAGTCACCGGCGACCGGGAAGGAGAGCAGCAGGGCCTGCCCGTCCTCGCTGGGCACGGCTGGCGGCACCTGGCCACCGTCCACGTAGCGGCCGAAGACCGCCCGGTCCGCCTCGACCCGGGCGCGGTCGGCGTCGGTCAGCCCATTCTCGCGGGCGTAGACGGCGACGGCCACGGCGAGCGCCCCCTGCGAGTCGGGGAACGCCGCCTCCGCGCGCTGCACCGCCCGAGTGGTCTCGGCGCTTGCCGGCAGCGCTCCGAGAGAGTTGTTGTCCTGTACCTCGGTCACCTTGAGCGCGAGCGGCCCGGCCGCCGAGATCAGGGCGAGCCAGAAGATCAGCACCAGGTACTTGCCCCGGCGGCTGACGAGCCTGCTTTCCACGGTCACGGTCATGCTTTGATCCTTCGCGCCTGGCGCATGCCGGACAGGAGTGTCAGGGCGTGTTCGAGGGTGGTGTTAGCACCACCGATGCCTGGTCCGCCGATGACGCAGAATGATTGCGTGGACGGCTCCGTACCTGCCGTGGTGTGGCGCTGGGCGCGGCCCGGCGTGATCGCCGCCGGGCAGGGCCTGGCGCTGGCGCTGCTCTGCCTACCCATCAACCTGGTGCTCTTCGTGCTGTCGGTGGTGTCGCTCGCGCTGATCCCGGCACTCGGCATCGGGCTGGTCGGCTTCCCGGCGGTGACCGCGCTGGTGCGCCGGGCGCTGACGCTGCAACGCCGGCTGAGCCGGTGGAGCGGGGCAGCGATCCCGTCGCCGTACCGACCTCGCCCGGCCGGCGCCCGGCTGGGCGTCTGGAAGCGGTTCCGCTGGACCGTGACGGACCCGGCCACCTGGCGGGACTTCGCCTGGCTGCTGCCCGGCGCGATCACCGGCGCGCTCTGCCTGCTGGCGCTCGTGCTGCCGTTCTACGGCCTGGAAGGCGTCCTGCTGGTGCCGCTGGTGCTCTACTTCGTCGCCGACTGGTACGGCTACGGCGTCTTCTGGCCGATGGACAGCTTCGTCAAGGCGTACCTCTCCATGCTCCAGGGCTGGCTGATCCTCGGCGGCGGGCTGGCCGCCGCCCCCTGGGTGATCTGGCTGCACCTCCGCTTCGCCGGCCTTTTCCTCGCCCCCACCCGGGCCCAGCAGCTGACGCTCCAGGTCCGCCATCTCGCCGCCACCCGCGCCGACACCATCGACACCCAGGCCGCCGAGCTGCGCCGTATCGAACGCGACCTGCACGACGGCGCGCAGGCCCGGCTGGTCGCGCTGCGGATGAGCATCGGACTCGCCGAGGAACTGCTCACCCGGAACCCGGCCAAGGCGGCGCGGCTGCTCAGCGAGGCCCAGGAAGCCAGCGGCCAGGCACTTGTCGAGCTGCGTGATCTCGTACGCGGAATCTATCCACCGGTGCTCGCCGAACGCGGCCTGGACGGCGCGGTACGGGCCCTCGCCCTCACCATCACCACGCCCGTGGACCTCGACCTGGACCTGCCCGGCAGCCCGCCCGCAGCGGTCGAGTCCGCGGCCTACTTCGCGGTGGCCGAACTGCTCACCAACATGGCCAAGCACAGTGGAGCCGAACGGGCCTGGGTCAACCTCTCCTACCGCGACGGTGCGCTGCGCATGCTTGTCGGTGACGACGGGTGCGGCGGCGCCACACCGGAGGCGGGCAGCGGCCTGGCGGGAGTGCGCCGCCGGCTGGCCGCCTTCGATGGCACGATGACCGTGACGAGTCCGCCGGGCGGACCCACAATCGTGACCATGGAGCTGCCGTGCGAGTTGTCATCGCGGAGGATCTCGCCCTCCTCCGGGACGGCCTGATCCGCATCCTCGACGCGTACGACTACCAAGTGGTCGAGGCGGTCGCGGACGGGCCGAGCGTGCTGCCGGCCCTCACCCGCCACAAGCCCGACGTGGCGGTGCTCGACGTACGCCTGCCGCCCACCTTCACCGACGAGGGCCTGCAAGCCGCGCTCGCCGCCCGGACCGCCCTGCCCGGCCTGCCCATCCTGGTGCTCTCCCAGCACGTCGAGCAGCTGTACGCCCGCGAACTGCTCGCCGACCGCAACGGTGGAGTCGGCTACCTGCTCAAGGACCGGGTGTCGAACGTCGGCCAGTTCATCGACGCGGTGGAACGGGTCGCCGCGGGCGGCATGGTGATGGACCCCGAGGTGGTGTCCCAACTGCTGGCCCGCAACGACGGCGGCGACCGGCTGGGTGGGCTGACGGCACGGGAGCGGGAGGTGCTCGGCCTGATGGCCGAGGGCCGCTCGAACGCGGCGATCGCCGGCCGCCTCTTCGTCACCGAGAAGGCGGTAAGCAAGCACATAAACAACATCTTCAGCAAGCTCGGCATGCCACCATCGGACGACGACAACCGAAGGGTGCTCGCCGTCATCGCCTACCTGAACGGCTGAGCCACCCCGCCGGCCGGCGGGCTTGGCGAGGCGGGGGTAGCCACGGTCCGGCTCAGTCGAGCTCGACGAAGGGGCGGCCGAGGTGCGCGGTGGCCAGCACCGCGTGCTCGCGGCGGGCGGTGCCGAGCAGCGAACGGCGGGTCAGCCGGGCCAGCACCGGGTCCGCCTCGTACCGGTAGCCGACGTCCGGGTTGGCGAGCTGGACGGCGTGCACGAGCACGTCGCCGGTGACCACCACCTGGTCGTGGCGACCGCCCTCCACAAGCACCGACTGGTGCCCCGGGGTGTGGCCGGGCGTGGGCACCACCCGGACGCGGTCACCACGCCGGCCCGCCGGGGTACGTTTGCCGCCTCCCGCCGAGTCGCCGCTGAGCACCACCGCACCGTCCACCGGGTGCAGCTGCCCCGCCGCCCGCAGCGGTCGCACCACGTACCCCAGCAGCTCGCTGCCGCCGGCTTCCAGCGCGTCGAGTTCGCGCTGCTGCACCACGTACCGGGCGTTGGGGAACATCGGCCTGCCCTCGGCGGTGACCGCCCAGCCGGCATGGTCCTCGTGCAGGTGCGTCAGCACCACCGTGTCCACCTGCCGCACGTCGATCCCGTTGCCGGCGAGCACCTGCGGCAGGACGCCCGGCACCGGTGCCCACGCCGAGGCCGGGCTGCCCTCCGGCCCGACACCGGTGTCGACAAGCGTGTACCGGTCGCCGGGACGGCGGATGGCGTAGCAGCGAAACTCCAGGTGCCACGTCCGGTCCGGCCCGAACGCGGCCGGGTCGATGCGCCGCGCCACCGTCCACTCCCAGCCCGACGCCCCGGAGAAGGCGTCGTCATAGTCGAGGAAGAACGGACCGGCGGCGTCGCGCAACGCGAGCACATCGACGCAGCCCACCGAGCGGACGGCCGGCGGTTTCGCGGGTGCGGGGCGGGCCGCGCCACCGGCGGCGAGGACTCCGCCGCCCACGGCCGCCGCGCCCAACAGCAGCGTCCGCCGGCTCACCGATCCTTGCGGGTACGACATGGAGATCTCCTTACCTAGACGGGGTACGCCGGCCTTCGCGGGCCGGTCGGGCCGGCCGGTGTGCGGCTGGCCCGGCCTGGGTACGGCTGGTGTACGGCTGGCCTTTGCGCGGGCTGGCCCAGTCAGGAGATCAGCGGGTCGAGGGCGGATGCCAAGCATTCGACAGGCTTCTAATGTTGAGGTTGTGCTGACCCTGCACGTCGACGCGGACCGGCTCGTCCGGTCCCGGTTCGCGCTGTCGCGGCTGACGGAGGTCACCAACGCCCTGGAGGTGCTCGCCCACCCCGAGCGGGCACCGTACGCGCACAGCTGGGTGACCGACACCCGGCGAGCCCTCGACCCCGGCTCGGTCGACGTGCTGTTCGCGCTTGTCAACGCCGCCACCGCGTACATTCCCGACTTCCTGTCCCCGGTGCCCGGCAGCTACCAGCCGACGCTCGACGAGGAACTCGCCGCCGTGGCGGCGACCACCGCCGAGGAGGTCCACCGGCAGCTGCGGACCGCGTTCCGGATCGGCCCGCCCCCGCCGGACCTGCTGGCGCGCAGCCCGACCGGACGCGACCCCCGGCCACCGCTGCCGGCCACGGTCGCCGAACTCCTCGCCCGGCGTGGCGAGGCGGCGCTGCTCACCCGCGTCGTCGACCAGCTCGCCCGGTTCTGGCGGCTCACCCAGGCCGACCTGTGGCCGACCCTGCACCGGGTGCTCGACGAGGACATCCGCCACCGCGCCACGGTGGCCACCCGGACCGGGCTCGCCGACATCGTCCGCACCCTCGACCCGAGGCTCACCTGGGACGGCAGCCGGGTCACCCTCGACTCGCCCGCCGAGCTCTCCCTCGACGCGGCGCAGGGGCTCATCCTGGCCCCGTCGGCGTTCCTGCCCCGCCCTGCGGTGTACCTGGGCGCACCCGGCCTGATCATGGTCGGCTATCCGGCGCGCGGGCGGGGCCAGGTGTGGTCGCTGCCCCCGCCGGTCGGCGAGGAGACCGGTGTGCTCGGTGCCCGGCGGGCGGCGCTCCTGACCGACCTCGGTACGCCGCTGACCACCACGGAGCTGGCGGCGCGGCACGGGATCAGCCCGGCGACCGTCTCGTACCACCTGGGTCGGCTGCGCCGGGCCGGGCTCGTCGTGTCGCGGCGGGAGGGGCACGAGGTCAGGTACGAGCGGACGCGATCGGCGGTGGAACTGCTACGGGCGCTGCGCGGCGTCAACGGCCGGCGCGACTGACGATCGGCCCTCCAGCTCAGGCCAGGCTCCGGTCGAGCATTTCGATGAGCTGTTCGGCGGCCTGCGCGGTGTCGTACTCCGGGTCGTGCAGCTGTTCGCTGACGATCGCGTCGATGGCCCCGCCGACGATTATCGCCGTGGTGCGCGGGTCGCTGTCGTTGCCACGACTTCGTGCGTCCCGGGCCCTGGCGATGATCTCGGCCAGCGGGCGCCACCGTTCGGCGGGATCGTGGTCGCCACCGTCGTGCACCATCGCTTCGATGATCATGCGGGTGTGCCGGGGGTGCCGGCGTAGATGGCCGACCATCGAGCGGATGTACGCGGCCGGCCCGGCCGCCGCGTCGGCCGCCTCGACCGCTGCGGCGACCTCGCCGACCAGGGCGGAGAGGGCGTGCTCGTGGGCGGCCCGCACCACCGCGGCCTTGGTGGGGAAGTGGTAGAGCACCGCGGCCTTGGTGAGCCCGGCGCGCTCGGCGATGGCGGCCAGCGACGCTCCGGCGTAGCCCCGATCGGCGACCAGCTCGATGGTGACCTCGATCAGTTGGGCCCGGCGGACCCGCTCGATCAGAGTCAGCTCGCCTCGTCTCGTTGTCACACCCAAAATTCTACCGTACGGTAGAAAAATCGACCGCTCGGTTAGGAGAGTCATGCGCGACTCGCTGAGCAACACCCTGAAGCGGTTCCGTCCCAGGTCCCGCTGGCTCCGGATCACCCTTGCCGGAGTAGCGCTGATCGCGTTGGTTGTCGCCTTCGCGCTGCGTACCCCCGCACCGGTCGGCCACTGGGACAGCGCCGACGGGCAGGACCGCTTCCGGCGCGCCTACGCCGCCGCCTTCGCCGAACTGCCGACCCCGACCGAGTCCCGAGACGTACGCACCGACTACGGCATCGTGCGCGTCTACCGCTTCGCCGGCAGCGGCGACACCGACACACCGCTGATGCTGCTGCCCGGACGCGCCTCGGCCTCCCCGGTCTGGGCCGACAACCTGCCCCTGCTGCTGCGAATCGGCGACGTCTACACCATCGACCTGCTCGGTGAGCCGGGCATGAGCGTGCAGGACCGACCCATCGACAGCGACGCCGACCAGGCCGAATGGCTGCACCAGACCCTCCGGGCGCTACCTTCGGAGAAATTCCACCTCGTCGGCCTGTCGATCGGCGGCTGGACCGCCATCAACCTCGGCCTGCACCGGCCCGACCACATCGCCACCATCACCGTCATCGACCCGGTCCAGGTATTCGCCGACATACCGCTCGGCACGGTCGTACGCTCACTTCCCGCCGCGCTGCCCTGGCTGCCACGCTCGTGGCGGGACAGCTTCAACTCCTACACCGCCGGCGGCGCCCCGGTCGAAGACGAGCCGGTCGCCGACATGATCGAAGCCGGCATGCAGCACTATCGGCTGCGCCTGCCGCAACCCGGCCGGATCAGCGAGGAGCAACTCGGCCGGCTCGACCTGCCGGTCCTGGCCATCATCGCCGGCAACTCGGTCATGCACGACTCCCGCAAGGCCGCCGAGACCGCCGAACGTGCCCTGCCGCGCGGCACCGTCCGCACCTACCCGGATGCGTCACACGCCGTCAACGGCGAACACCCCGAACAGCTCGCCAACGACATCACCACCTTCATCACCGCGCATCCGTGACTGGGCTTTATCGCCGGTCGGCTGAGCCTGGCACGAGCGTCATTCGTCAGCCGTCGTCAGGCGGCGATGGCGCGGGCGGCGGCGTACATGTCGGCGGGAAGTGGGTGGTGCAGCCGCCAGACGATGCGCATCGGACGGTCGCCACTGTGCTCCTGGTAGGTCATCGGGCCGGCGTACAGGTAAGCCGGTGCGCCCAGGTCGCGGTCGGGAATTCGGGTCTCCCGGACGAAGAGGTGCACCGTCGAGCCCTGCTCGACGTGGTGGATGTAGCGCTGCCCGGTCGGTGATGCCGACGAGGTGGCGCTCTGCGACTCCCACTGGAACAGCGTCTCGGTGATCGCCCGGTCGGCGTACATGGTGGTGGGGGAGTAGTGCTGTTCCGATTTGACCAGGGTGACGAAGAATATGTCGGCCCGCTCGGACTCCAGCCACTTGACGCCCTCACGTAGCGAGCCCGGCTTCGACATGCCGAAGGCGGCGCACGCCTCGTTGCGGCTGTACCGGGCGTGCACCCGCAGCGGTAGCCCGTCGGCCGGCGCGGTGACCCGGTGGATGCGGTCGCGCAGCACCTCCACCACCTGCTGAAGTTCCCGGCAGCGCGCCGGCTCGGCGAGCAGCCACGCCAGGCGATCTTCCTGTTCGGTGAGCGGCGCGTCCGGGCCCCAGAGGTCGAAGTGCAGCATGTTCCAGAGCCGGCCGGCCTGTGGCCGCTCGCCGGCCGCCACCCGGGCCAGCAGGTCGAGCCGGTCCGGGTCGTCCAGGTGCAGCATCCGCCCGATGGCCCGGCCCAACCCGCGATCGTGCGGACCGGGCACCGAGTCTTCCAGCCCGGCGAGCCGCCGCAGCCCGGTCCACCCGCCGATGCTCGCCGACCGGTAGACGTCCTCGATCTCCACGCCCGCCTCGTGTAGGAACTCACCCAGGCGGACGTCCCCGAGCAGCCGTAGCTCTTTTGTCAGACCCTTTTTCGAGGTCGGCATCGCAGACTTCAGGTTGTCCAGCACGATTTTCTTGGCCACCCGGTCGAGCTGGATGTGGCAGCCGCTGGGCAGGGACGGGAAGTCGTCGCGTACCGCTTCGGTAATCGCGCGGCGGCTGACCCCGGTCAGAGCGCGCCAGCGTAGGTCGAAGCGGAAGTTGGCGTGCTGTCCGCCAATGAAGTCGAGGACGGTCAGGCAGGCTTTGTCGTCGGCCAGGCGCAGGCCACGGCCGAGTTGTTGAAGGAAGATCGTGGCGCTTTCGGTGGGCCGCAGCATCAGGATCGTGTCGACCATCGGCAGGTCGACGCCCTCGTTGAACAGGTCGACGGTGAAAAGTACCCGCAGCGTGCCGTTCTTGAAGTCCCTGAGCGCTGCCTGCCGATCGACGGTACGGCTGGTCACCGCGGCCGACGGCACCCCATGCTTGCTGAACCACTCCGCCATGAACTCGGCGTGCCCGATGCTCACGCAGAATCCGAGCGCCCGCATCCGCTGCACGTCGACCGTGTCGCCTACCGCCCGCAGCACCATCCGCGCCCGAGCATCATTGCCGGTGTAGACGCCGTCCAGCTCGGTCGGGTCGTACCCCTGACCGCGCTTCCACCGCAGCTGCGACAGGTCAACATCGTCGTGCAGGCCGAAATACTGGAACGGCGCCAGCAACTGCCGCTCCAACGCATCCCAGAGGTGCAGCTCAACGGCGGCGCGGCCAGCGAACCACCGCCGCACGTCGCCGCCGTCGCTGCGGTCAGGAGTCGCGGTCAATCCCAGGAGTACGCGGGGCCTCAGCCGGTCGAGCAGTCGGGCGTACGTGGGCGCTTCGGCGTGGTGGAACTCGTCGACAATCACCATGTCGTACGCCTCGGGGTCGATCTCCCGCCGGTGCAGCGACTGGATGCTGGCGAAGACGTGCCGCCAGTGCTGCGGCTCCTGGCCGCCGACAAGCGTCTCGCCGAAGCTACCGTCTCCCATGACCTGCCGGAACGTCGCCAAACTCTGCCGCAGGATCTGTTCCTGGTGCGCGACGAAGAGCAGCGAGTCGACCTGTCCGCGACGGTTCAGCCGGCGGTAGTCCAGCGCCGCCACGATCGTCTTGCCGGTGCCGGTCGCCATCACTACGAGGTTCCGGTGTCGGCCGTGCACCTGCCGCTCGGCGTCCAGGTCGGCCAGGACCTCGGCCTGGTACGGGTACGGCCGCACATCCAGGTTGGCGATCTCGATCGGCGCATCGCCGTCGCGGCGCTCCCCGCGCAGCGCGGATCTGAGCCGATCGGAGTCCCGGGTCGGGTCGTACTCCTCGAACGCCGGATCGTTCCAGTAGTCCTCGAACGTGGCGGCGAACGTGTCGATGACGTACGGCTGCTCCAGGTTGGAGATCCGCACGTTCCACTCCAGGCCGTCGAGCATCGCCGCCTTCGACAGGTTCGACGATCCGACGTAAGCGGTGGTGGTGCCGGTGCGGCGGCGGAACAGCCACGCCTTGGCGTGCAGCCGGGTGGTCCGGGTCTCGTAGGAGACCTTGATCTCGGCGCCCAACGCGGCGAGCCGGTCGAGCGCCCGCTGATCGGTCGCACCGAGGTACGTCGTGGTGATCACCCGCAACCGCCCGCCCCGCTCGATCAGCTCCCGGATGGGTCCCTGCACCTGAAGCAGCCCACCCCACTTGACGAACGCACAGAGCAAATCGACGGAGTCCGCCGACGCCATTTCGTAGGCGACCTCGTGCCCGATCCTGGGCTGGTGCCGACCGTTGACCAGCAGTGCGCCGGTGGAGAGCGGAGTGCTGGGGCGGGGTGGGAAGGCGGGCTGCGCGGGCGGGATAGGCGGGGCGGCAATGGCGTGCAGCAGACGCTCGGCATCGGCAACCTGATCCTGCTCGGTTGCTGCCTGCGGGCTGAGGGTGGCGATTGCTTCCGCGACGCGGTTCGCCAGCTCGATCTGGCGGTGAAGTCGGTCGTCACCGCCTCCGACAGCGCGCAGCGCACGGTGGGCCAGGGTAGCGATATGCCGGGCGAGGGCATCCGGAGCGTCAGCGGAGTCGAGGTTCGTGTGCTGGATCAGCGTGGAGTCGACGCGCTGAAGGCGGTTGGCCAGGTCGTGCGTGACCAGGTGGTCATAGACACCCCGATCGAGATCAGTCACCTAGAAACCCCAACCACTTTTCGTCGTTCCTGCTGATCCTCAGCGCACCGGCGGGCAGGTCGACACCGCAGGCGATCACGCGGGATTCAGCGCAGGTAGTAGGCCGGCGTACTGGAGCCGGTCGTAGGCCAGCTTGATGTGCGGGGGAGTGAACAGCCGTGCCTTGCGGCCACTCCAGCGACGAACCCGCTCCGTCAACTCGGCGAGGTCGCTGGTCGGCGGTTGCAGCGTGGCTGCGTAGTGCACGGTGGCCAGCAACTCAAGGCTGTAGGGGGACTCGAAGCCGTCAACTAGTCGGGAAAGCTGATCCAAGGCGTCCGGCGGCGTCGAGCCCTGAGCCGCCCACCACCTTGCAACCGCTTCGGCGGCGTCGGCGGTGAGCCGGATCGGTTGGAGTTCCTCGACCCGTGCCGACCGGTCACCGAAGCCGGTGAGGTAGTGCCCCTCCAACCGGTCGAGGACGTGGTTGAGGTTTTCGGCGTACGGGCCGTATCGGCCGCGACCGAACTCCAGGCGTAGCGGCTGCCCAAGGACCTGGAGGAAATAGGCGATTTTCTGAATCTCCAGGAGGGTGACACCGTCGCGGGGTTCGAGGGCTTGTGCCCGTTGCAGGTATCCGTCGATGGCCCGCAGTAGGGTGGCTCGCCCCGGAGTCAGCGAGGGCTTCTCGGCGGCTACCGGCTGGAGTCTCACATCTGTCCTAAGGGGTAGTCAGGTGGGAAGCCGTACCCGGTCAGCAAGTCAGGAAGCGGCATCCGCTCGGCAGTCAGCCACACCTCCTGGGATGCAGCACCCGTTAACCTCGGTCTTTCGCTTAAGCGTCGACCCATAGCCATCATTCGATGAATGTGATTCGGGTGTTTGTTGCTGTTTTGGTGGCATGCTAAAGGCCCGGCGCGGGGCCGGGTTCCTCTGTGTTGCTGGTCGGGGCGTGAGTCGCGGGGTCAGCCGGTGGGGCGGGGTAGTGCCGTGAGGTTGGTGAATGCGCTGTTCAGGGCATCGGCCCAAGGCCAGTCGGCGGCGATGGCGAGGCGGGTCCTGCGGGCGGTGCGGGTGATCCGGGCCGCGACGTGCAGCAGCCGGTAGCGAAGCTTCTTGGGTTCGGCTTTGGCGAGGTCGCCGTCCAGGAGAATGGTCTGGGTCCAGGCGAGCAGGTCGATGCCGGTCAGGGCGAGTTGGAGCCAGGCCTGGTTGATCGCGAAGACGCGGGACGGGAACCGGCCGAAGCCGGTGGTCTTGCCGGTGCGGATCTTGTCCTCCACCCTGGCGTGAGCCCGATGCCGGGCTTCCAGGAACTGGATGCTGCCCGTGCCGGGCGGGGTGTCGGTGGCCACGACCTGGTGCCGCCAGCCTTCGATGGTGTCGAACAACGACAGTTGGGCGCCGGGGTGCGGGCGTTCCCGGCGGACCAGGAACCGGGTGCCCTCGGGCCAGCCGGCCGCCTCGAACAGGCCGGTGATCTCGCAGACCTCGGCATGTTCGCGCAGGTCACCGCCGGTGTCGACAGCGGGGACCCAGCCGGTCGCGGCCCGGATCGCTTCCCTGACCGGTTCGGTGATCGCGGCGCCGACACTGAAGCGGATGTCGAGGTGACGTTCGCGCCAGGACCGGATGTGGGCGAGGAAACCGTGACTGGATCCGGCCGAATCCGAGCGCAGCAGGATCGGGGTCCCGTGCCGGTGGATGTCGGGGATCTGGGCGAGAGCCTGGTCCAGGACGGTGATGTGGTCGGTGGTGGTGTTCGAGCCGGCCCGGCCTTCGCGCAGCAGACCGGCGAGGGCCTCGCCGGTGTTGTCCAGAAAGCACAGCAGTGGGTGGAACCCGAAGGTCTTCTTCCAGGTGCGGGTCGCGGACTCCTTCTCGGAATGGCAGATCACGATGGTCGCGTCGATGTCCAGGACCAGGCCGTCCACCCGCTGACCGGCCACCATCGGTTGCGGCAGGTCGCCGCGGACCTCGGCGTGCTGGGCCCAGGCGACCTCGCGGGCGTGTGCCCGGGCGGCCCGCAGTTCGGCCAGCATCGTTTCGTCGAGCTGCGACAACAGTCGCCACGCGGTCGGGTCGGACGCGACCGTTCCGAACAGGGATGGCTGGTTTCGCAGTACTGCCAGGTCAGCGATGGCCTCGCCGCCGTCGGCGAGCATCACGGCGAGATCGACCGCGATCCGGCCCGGGTCGTGCCCGCCCTGCCGCTGCCGCAGTCCTGCCAGTGCCTGGCTGAATGCGCTGGTCAAACCGGTCGTATCCGCGAGATCGGCGAGCAGACGGGCGCCGGCGTGACCGACCACGCCTCGCCCGTCCCCCGTGACCATGATCTTCGGACGTGTTCGGGTAGTCTTCACCCAGCAAGTGCCTTCCGTGACGGGTTAACAGGACTCTCGACAAGCCCTATTTTCCCTGATCAGAAGGCACTTCTTCGTTTCCGGTCCACTCCTTGGACAGCCCTTAACGAAGGGCCGAGGTTAATACTCGGCGATGGAGGCGCTGCTCTGTCGCAAGCCGGACAGTTCCTTCAGCCTTGTCGGAGCTGTTGGGATCAACTACCTAACCGGACAAGCTACCTGCGGCCAACCGGTCGAAATCCTCGTCGAGTGGGTAGTGGTAGCGACCCAGTGGGTTCCCGTTCGCGTGTGACCGAAAGTAGTGCTTTTTCTATCGAACGATCCCAGATGCGGGGGATTGCTGGGAAAAACTGGGACTTGTAGCATGCCCATCGTGGTGGAACCCATCGAAGACCTAGAAGGCCGGACCAGCGAGATGATCCTCTACCGAACCGGTGACGGCCGTACCCAGATCAAACTGCGAGCGGTGGACGGAACGGTCTGGCTGACCCAAGCAGGGATCGCGATGCTCTTCGACACCCAGGTTCCCAATATCAACAAGCACATTTCGGCCGTGCTGGCTGAGGGCGAGCAGGATGAACGGACTATTTCCTCTCAGGAAATAGTTCGCCAGGAAGGCTCTCGCCAGGTGCGGCGGACAGTCCAGGTCTACAACCTCGACATGATCCTGGCCATCGGTTACCGGGTCCGATCGCCGCGTGCCGCCCAGTTCCGCCAGTGGGCGACGACTGTGCTGCGTGAATACCTGGTCAAGGGGTTCGCGCTCAACGACGAGCGGCTCAAGGAGCCCGGGGGCCATGACTATTTCGATGAGCTGCTTGCGCGCATCCGCGACATCCGGGCTTCGGAGAAGCGGTTCTACCAGAAGGTGCGGGACGTGTTTGCCCAAACCAGCGTCGACTACGACGGCAGCAGCGAGATGGCGCGGAGGTTCTTCGCGACCATCCAGAACAAGCTGGTCTACGCGGTCACGGCCGCACCGCAGCCGAGCTGATCGTCATGCGAGCCGACGCGGAAGCGCCGAACATGGGCCTCACCAACTGGGCTGGGTCGCGTCTGCGTAAAAGTGATGTGACCATCTCGAAGAACTATCTGAACGCCGAAGAGATCGACGAGCTGAACCGCCTGACCACCATGTTCCTCGACTACGCGGAGGACCGGACGCGGCGGCGCCAGCAGATCCGGATGGCGGAGTGGGTAGCCCAGACTGACCGGTTTCTCGACTTCAATGAGCGCCAAGTGCTCAACAACGCCGGACGGGTCTCGCAGGCCGACATGCAGCGAATCGCTCACGAACGCTTCGATGCCTTTGACGATCAACGCCGAGCCCGTGAACTCGCTGAGGCAGACCGGGAGGCAGCCGAGGAGTTCGCGGCGTTGGAGGCGGAGGCCCGGCGGCTGCTGGGCTCGGGCGAGTCGGATCACGCGAATCACCGAGCTCACGACGCCGGCGGCGCATGCCCTGCCCGCAGGCTCCTCGGAGGCAGCTCGATGGCAAGCTGCGCGAGCTGCGCTTTTACCTGGACCGCGACGCGGTGCGTATGACGTACTGGATAGCCTCCCGCCGCAGGATCATCCTGTTGACAGTCTTTCGAAGACGCGGATGCGGGAGGACCGAGAGGTCGAGCGGGCTCGCCGGACGCTTGAGCGCTGCGCGGCTGAACGGCATACCGTGATCGAGGGGGCAGAGTAATGAGTGATCGCGTCGATTGGAATGAACTGCGGGAACGCCGGATGGCCGAACCGGGTGCAGCTGAGGCGTACGAGGCGGCACGGCTCGCCTTTGAGCTCGGTCGGGAGGTGCGAGAGCTTCGGGAGCGAAACGGTTGGAGTCAGAGTCAACTCGCACGGGCTGCCGGCATGACTCAGTCTGCGGTTGCCCGCTTCGAAGCTGGGGGCACCGTGCCGACCCTTGCTGTCCTCGAACGGCTAGCGCGAGCCCTTGATCGAAGGCTGGATGTGAAGTTCACGCGGAGGGCGGACGCCGCCTGACCAGGCCGCGTTTACGCCCAGCGGTGCAGCTGATCGGTGACTATGCGCCAGTCCAACTCTGCGGGCAGCGGTGTAACGACTACGTTGGCGGTCTGGAGCATCCGCAGGTGTCGGTCGTAGCTTGGATGGGCGGCCAGTTGCTCCTTGACGTTCGGGAAGGCGTAGACCGGGAGGTCGGTGCCGAGTGCCTCGTTGAGGATGCCCAGCGCGAGGGTGTCGTTGATGCCCTGCGCCCACTTGTTGATGATGTTGAACGTCGCTGGCACCACCGCGACGGCGGTGGCCGGCAGGTGCGGCTCCGGCTCGCCGGGCTTGCGCCACTCCACCCGCACCGGATAGCCGGTCTGCTGTGCGAGTGCGTTTCGATCGATCCAGGTGGCGGCGGTCGGTGTGGCGGTCAGGCAGACCGTCCAACCGTCATCTTGCAGCAGCTTGATCAGCTCTCCGATCCGCAGCACCGGTGGGGCCGCGCAGACGACCAGGGCCAGCACGCCGCGTCGGGTCACGCCAGCAGTCCGGCTCGTTCGGCCAGAGACCGCAGTCCGGGTGTCGCTGCCCGTCGATCCATCGTCAACAGGTCGATCAGCAGCATCCGGGCTTGAGCGTTCGTGTGGACGCATTCGGCGGCGACCCGTTCCGCTTCGAGTAGATGTAACACCGAGGTCGCCCGGTCTCCGGCTGATCGCATCAGCGCCTCCGCCATGTCGATGTGGACCTGGGCCCTTCGGCCGACCAGCACTGTCGGCAGGCGGGACGTGTCGAGCCGTGCTCCGATTTTCAGGGCGCGGTCTGTGTTGCCGGCCCGGACTGCGGCAGAGACCGCGTGAATGGCGACGTTCGTCGGGCCGAAGCCGGTCCAGAGCCGGTTCCGATCCGACCCGAGTGCGCTTGCCAGCGCTTCGGCCCGCGCCAGAAAGTTGGCCGTCTCCTTCGGCTGCCCTTGTCCGGAGGTGATGATCGCAGCCAGGAGCAGCAGGGAACCGTGCGCGGAGAGCAGATCAGGGTCGATTACGGGTCCGGCTGAGGCCAGGCGGTCAGTGCTGGCTCGAACGATCTGTTCGGCTTCGTCTGCCCGTGCCGGCATGCGTATCAACCCGCAGGCCACCTGGTAGGCGGCGACCGCCATCAGCGCTTGGTCGTTCGCGATCCGGGCAGCGGTGGAAGCCCGATCGGCGCTGAGGAGTGCAGTGTCTCCATCGCCGACCTTGGCGGCCAGCTTTGATGCGGCGAGGTAGGCGGCGGCCAACAGCCGGAAGGCCCTCGTACGGTGCATTCCTGTGGCGGCCTCGGCGAAGGCTGATGCCTGACCGAGTACATCTGGCAGCAGCCGCGCGGCGGACGTGTAGCTCGCGCGCTGATAGTGGTTATGGACCTTGCCCACAGCCCGCCGGATCTCGGTGGCTGACAGCGCTGACGGAGCGTATGGGGTCAGGTAGCCGGTCAGGAAGGTCCGGAGGCCGGTGAGTAGTTCGGGTCGGGCGGCGCCGGACGCCCGGTCATCGCGGTCATCTCGCATGGCCTGTCCTCGATACTTAGCCACTGACACGTCGGCGAACATGCCATCGAGTGCTTCGAGGGTAACGCCGAGAGCGGAAGCGATTCGGGTTCGATGCCATGGCTGCGGATCCGTCTCGGCATTTTCCCAGCGCACAACCGTCGATCGCTCCACGCCGAGGAGTTCGGACAGCCGTTCCTGGCTGTAGCCGAGGGCCTTTCGCCGCTGACAGAGTCGGTGCCGTTTGAGCGCCACAATCGACCTCCCTGAGCGCTGGCTGCCACTTTAGTAACGGTCCGTCGATCGAGTGAGTACGCAGATGCGTCATTCCTGCGTCATGGCGGCTCCGTGAACGCTGTGGTCCCTGGTCGGTGCCGCGACGAGGCTTTGGGCGAGGCCCGGGGCGGGTGCTGGGCTCCGGCGGGGCGTCGACCGGTGAGACGTACTGCCGTCCCCGCCCGTCTCGGAGCCGCAAGATCGAGCCAGGGAGGGACATGGACGCGATCGACCAGGCGTGCGGCGAGGTGTCGTTGCCGCCGTACGTGACCGAGCGGGAGGTGCGGCAGCGATGATCTATGTGAGTCGGGAGCATCTTCGTCCGCGGAATGTTCGGGCGGTCGTCTTCGACACCCGTTGGCGCGGGCTCGACCCCGCTCAGGTGCATGGTTACCTGGCTCTGGTCGCGGACGAGTTGGACCGGCTTCAGCGGGAGTTGATCACCGCGAACACCGAGGCCGAGCGGATCCGGCAGGCGTTGCGACAGTGGCAGTCCCGGCAGACCCGCCGTGGTCCTGGCAGGTTTGGCGCACCGAACAATCGGTGGTCGAGATGACGGAGTCGCCGCACTGGGTCATTCACCTGCCCACCACGCTCACCAGTCTCGACGAGGCGATCGAGCTTGCGGTCGCGTTGCGTGACTCGCTCGGCCACGTCACCGCCATCGACTTCGGTGAGACCACGCTCAGCGAGGAGGACAAGCAGTTTCTGCGTACCCGAGTGTGGTGTGACGCCCGGGGCGACGCTGCCGGCCGCTGCCGGCGCCGCGACGACCACGACGGGCCCTGCGCAGCCACCGAGGATCAGCCGCTCGGGTGATCCGTGGACACGAGTTGCGGTATCTCGCGGCATCCCGGTCGTCGGAGCGCACGAGGTGCGGCATCTCGTGCGACGGACCCCCGGCGTGCGGCGACTCCCGCACGCCCGCACGCCCGTGCCATTCGCGGTCAGTCGCGTAGGTTGGGGGGCATGGGATCGAGCGGTGATTATGAACCGAGCGCGTTGGAATGGGTCCGCGAGCAGGTCGAGCGGATCATGCGTACCGGAACGACTGACGGTGTCACGATCAATGATCGGCCCATCGTGCTGATGACCTACCGGGGTGCCAAGACCGGGAAGCTACGCAAGACGCCGGTCATGCGGGTCGAGCACGAGGGGCATTATGCCGCTGTCGCGTCGATGGGCGGCGCGCCGAAGAATCCGCAGTGGTACGCCAGCCTGGTGGCCGAGCCGATCATCGAGCTTCAGGACGGGACGGTGACCGGGAAGTATCAGGCCCGGGAGGTGTTCGGGGACGAGAAGGCCGTCTGGTGGCGCCGGGCGGTCGAGGCGTACCCGGACTACGCCGACTACCAGCGCAAGACCCACCCTCAACGCGCCGATCTTGCACTCTCGGTCGGCGAGATGGCCTGATTGCCACGTTTGTCTCGACGGAAAGTGCATGATCGCCGCAGGTGGGGTGGTGGGGGTTGGAAAGGCACGGCACCTCGCTGGGTGGGGATGTGGCGGTGAGGCTCTGAAGCCGAAGTTCAACCGCGACAGAGCTAGGACGACTGACGGGCAGCTTGACCGGGTGGCCGCGGCCACGGATCTGCTCCGAGATCAGTCGCCGGGGCCGCAGGCGACGCCGTCTTTGTTGCGGTCCAGGTTGTGCCGGTCGCGGGGGTTGTTCACCGGCAGTGGCGGGTAGTCGCGTTCCCGCAGCCAGGCGCAGGCGTCGGTCACCCCCGCCGGCAGGGTCCAGGGTACGCAGACACCCCGTTCGCCGTACCCGTGGTCGCAGCCGTCGAGCCCTTCGGCCATCTTGAGCCGGGCGGTCGGGGAGGGGGCTGCGGTGCGGGTGGCGCCGCTCAACTCGTTGGCGAACGGGTGGATCCGAGGTGCCGGTGTGCCCGTGGCGGAACCGCCCGACGGCGGCTTCGGGCGAGACTCGGCCGACCCCGACGGTGTCGGGTCGGATTCGGTCGGGCCGGAAGCAGCAGCCGGGTCCGGGCCGGGTGATCCAGCCGACCAGCCGGGGGCGGTGTCGTCCCCGCGTAGCTGGGACCAGCCGATCCCGGCACCGGCCAGCAGGATCAGGGCAACCGCCCCGGCGGCGACCAGCAGCCGCCGCCGGGGGATCGCGCGGAGCGCGGCGATCATCCGAGCTTGATCCACTTTGCCACCGACGGTACGCCCTGGGCGTTGTGTACGAAGAGCATGTACCAGCCGGGCGGGGCGATGTTCGGGTTGCTTGTGACGTTCAGCCCGATGGTGTTGCCGTCGACGGTCATCGGCAGCTCCACGAAGCGCTGGTTCGGGTCCGAGGAGTGGGTGACGGCCGCCGGCCGGATCAGCGAGGCCCGGGTCACCTCGGAGTCGACGGTGATCTGCTCCGTCGCGCCGTAGCTCCATTCGGTCTTCGCCACGGTCACGATCTCCGGCCGGACGCCCTGGAACAGGTACGGCGGCGAGTAGACCGAGATTCGCATGTCGAAGGAGCCGTCACCGGGGTTGTCGCCTACCGACATCACCCGACCGTCGGGGAGCAGGAACGACGACGAGTGGTAGCCGCGCGGCACCGGGTCGGTCGCCATTCCCGGGGTGAAGGTGTCCGTCTGCGGGTCGAAGATGGACGCCTCGTACACCGGGTCGGAGCGGTTGTGCATCGCGCCACCGGTCTCGAAGACGGTACCGTCGGGCAGGATCACCGCGGAGACGTACATTTTGCCCTGGTCGCCGGTCTGCGGCACGCCGCCGGTGAGGGTGCCGAGCGGGATGTCCGGGCCGGGCCGGTACCTCGGGTCCGCCTCCTTCAGGTCGATGATGTCGACCAGCCGGTTGGCCTCCGGGTTGGAGTCCACGTTGCCGCCGCCGAGGGTCAGCACCCGCTGGTCCTGGGCCGGCGGCAGCAGCACGCTTGCCGACTGGTCGCGCTCGTCCTTCTTCCGCAGGCCGGGCACGTCGACGATGGTGCCGGCATGGTAGTCGTAGATCGAGGCGCCGGTGCCGGGCAGTCCGTTGCCGAAGGTGTGGCTGCCGGTGTAGAACAGCCGACCGTCCTGCATCAACACCATCGCCGGGTAGAGGCCCCAGAACGACCAGGTCTGGTTGGCTTCCCAGAGTGCCAGCCAGCGCTCCTGGTCGGCGTCCCAGTACTCGGTGGCGACGGTGCCGTGCGAGTCCTCACCGAGCCCGCCGAGGGAGATCACGTCACCGTTGCCGAGGATCGTCGCCGACGGGTACCAGTGCCCGCCGGACATGTCGTTGGTGCGGGTGTAGCTGTTGGTGGCGGGGTCGAACAGGAACGAGTCCCGCAGTCCCTTGTAGCCGACCGTGCCGTCGGCCGTCGGGTAGTCCTTGTTGCCGCCCATCACCAGCACCCGCCCGTCGGCGAGCTGCACGTGACCGGCGCAGAACAGGTCCTCCGGGGTTTCCACGTTGGTGAAGCTGCCGTTGGCCGGGTCGTACACGGCGGTTTTGAAGGTGCCGGCGGCGAACATGTCGGGGTCGTTGCCGGAGCCGGCGATGAGCAGCACCTTGCCGTTGTGCAGCACCACCGAGTGGATGCCGCGCACCGGCGACTCGAACGGCATCACCTCCCACTTGCCCTTGACGCATTCCTCGCCGAAGGTGCACACCGGGTCGGGGGTGGGCACGGTGACGTCGACCATCGAGTAGTCGTCGGTGAGCAGCGTGCCCACGCCGTGGATGCTGACTCCCCAGGTGATCTGGTCGGTGTCGGCCGGCACCGGCGGCGTACGCACGGTGGCCTGGGTGTACGCCCCGGCCACCGGCAGGGTCGCCAGATCGGTCCAGTACTGCCATCCGGCGGTGGTGTCGTGGCGGAACACGGTGACCGCGGTCGACGGGGTGGTGGAGCGGTACCAGACCGACAGGTCGTACTGGTGGCCCGGGGTGACCTGCGGCGCGCACGCCGGGCTCTCCAGCATCATCGCCTTGCGGTCGCCCGCGCCGCTCGTCGACTCGATGGTGATTTCCATGGCGTGACTGCCGGTACGCGCCTGGTTCGACACGTCGAAGGTGTAGTTCTGGTCGCCCCAGCCGGACCGCTCCCAGCAGGTCGGGAAGCCGTTGCTGAGCGTCTCCATGCTGGGGTTGCGAATCAGGTTGGTGGGGGCGGCCTGCGCCGGTGTGGCGATCAGCGCCACGCTGGCCAGCAGGACGAGGAGCGTCCACTGGCTGAGGCGTCGGCGCTCAGGTGTCCATGTGGCGATGTGCACGATTTCTCCGAGGGGGTCGGCGGCAGGGGACGAAGATGGCCCGGTCGATCACGGTCAGGAGTTGGTCATCCGGTCTCCTTGGCGACCTGTCGGATCTCGATGCGATCCGGGCCGTCGCCGAAGGTCATCACCGGCTCGGAGTTGGCCAACAGCAGGTCCACCGTCGGCAGGGTGTTGTCGTCTCCGCGCATCGCCGGCGTCGAGATGATCAGATCCACGTCGCGCCAGCCGTTTTCCAACCGCTTGGCGACCTCGACGTCCAGGTCGAGCTTGTAGAACCAGATCACCCGCTCCGGGCGGTAGCCGGCGTCGACCAGGTCCAGCCAGAGCACGTCGTCGGTGACCACTGTGGTGGCCGCGCGGTCCGGTACCTCGTTGCTGAGCCACTGCATGGCCGCCACGTAGCGGACGTTGTCGTCGGCGGACATCGCCCGGCGGTTGCCGTCGTACCAGCCGGGAACGACCAGGACCAGGGCGACCGTCGCGCAGACCGCGACGACACCAGCCCGCACCACGGTGGCGGGCTGGTGGCGGTCCGCCATCGGGGCCGGGTCCGTCGGACGCGTCGCCATTATCCGCTTGGCGCCGACCTCGATGATCCCGGCGACCGCGACGGCCAGGAAGGGCAGGGCCTGGATGACGTACATCGCCGGCAGGTAGCCGCCGGGCCGCAGCGCCACCACCAGCAGCAGCGCCACCGCGACCGCGACCGGGCGGAGCCGGCGTACCGCGAGGGCGAGCAGCCCGCAGGCGATCCCGGCGTAGATCAGCACCGGGTCGTAGAAGAGCCAGGAGTCGAAGACCTCGCGGGCGCCGGTGCCGGCGGTGAAGACGCTGCCCGAACCGGCCCGGTCCTGGAGTTGGAACTGCATCGCGCCGATCAACGACACGTGTCCGTCGCCGGGGAAGAGTTCGCCCTTGAGCAACGCGTAGAGCGGATAGGTGATCCCGACGAAGACCAACCCGGAGAAGAAGCCGGCGAACGAGAAGGACCGCACCCCGTTGCGCTGGGTGCCGTGCCAGAGCGCCACCACAAGCGCCGGGAGCACCACCAGGATGGTCTCCTTGGAGAGCACCGCGATCCCGGCGGCGGCGCCGGCGGCCACATGGTGCCAGAGGTGGCGGCGCGGCGAGAGCGCCAGGACGAAGGCGGCGAGCATCCAGGTCACCGCGAAGCTGTCCAGGTAGATCTGACGCAGCATCGTCACCGAGAGCGGCGAGAGCCCGTAGGCGAGCACCGCGAGCGCGGCGGCCCACCGGGCCATGCTGAGGCGGCGGCAGAGCACATAGACCAGGACCACCCCGGCCGCGACGATCGGCAGCATCGCCACCCGGCCGGTGACCACCGCGAGTTGGTCCGGCATCAGCAGGGCGGGCAGCCAGGAGAGCGCGGCGAGTTGAATCCAGCCCACCGGCGGGTGGTCGTACCAGTAGGTGTAGTGGGCGAGGCCCACGCCCTCCCGGACCGCCCACGCCTGGGCCAGGTAGGTCCCCTCGTCGTCGGTGAGGTTCGGGAAGCCGCCGATGTTCCACGCCTGCACGGTCGTCACGACCAGCACCAGCAGGCCGACGATGAGAAAGTCCGGCCGCAGCCGGCGCAGTCCACGGTCGGGATTCGCCTGTGCCTTTGGGCCGTGGCCGAGGATCCGGGGAAGCAACTCGGTGGCGTCGCTGTCACCGACCGGTCCGCTGCCCATCTTCGGGATGAGGACGGTCTTCGCGGCGTCCGCGCTGTTGTCGGCCGGTCCGCTGCGCATCTTCGGGATGAAGAGGGTCTTCGCGGCGTCCGCCTGGTCAGGGGCGGGTGCCGGCGATGCGCCGGAGGCGGGGGAGGCCGGACGCCCGGCGACGCTGGTCATGCCTGGCTCCTCGCGGCAGTTGCCGACTCGGCCTGGCCGACGGCCAGGTGCGCGCCGACGTGGCTGGTCAGTTCCCAGTTGTTGCGCTTACGCAGGAAGCGCCAGACCGCCCGGAGCGCGGCGACGGCCAACACCAGCATGTACGGGAACGCGCCGAGGATCAGCCGGGCGTAGTGCACCGGCCCGATCCGCAGCTGGTACTGCCGGCCGAAGTCACGCAGTCCGACGACCTGGAACATCAGGGAGGCGATCATCGGGGCGAGCGGCAGGAAGCTCACCAGGGCGGCGAGGGTGCCGACGTCGAAGAAGAGCGCGATGAAGACGCCCAGCGGCACGGCCACTCCGGAGAAGGCCTGGATGAACGGGCCGATGAGGGTGTAGCGGGCCAGCATCCGTTGCCAGGCCGTCGGCAGGCGGCGCCACTCGCCCTTGAACAGCACCTGGAGGAAGCCCTGGTTCCACCGGGTGCGCTGGCGGATCAGGGCGCCCAGGGTGGCGGGCGTTTCCTCCCGGGTGACCAGGGTCGAGTCGTACGCGACGACGACCTTCGCGCCCCGGCTGGAGAGCCGTACGCCGAGGTCGCAGTCCTCGGCGAGGCAGTCGCCGTCCCAGGCGCCGACGGCGCGCAGCGCGGCGGTACGGACGAAGACGGTGTTGCCACCCAGTGGGATGAAGCCGCGCTGCGCATGCAGGTGCAGCCGGCTGCGGAACCAGAAGTAGTACTCCAGGCAGTTGTGCAGGCTGTACCAGCTGGAGTGGTAATTGATCAGTTGGACGCCGCCCTGGACCACGTCGGCTTTGGTGACCCGGAACGCGTGGTCCACGTGCTCCAGCAGGTGTGGGTGCACCTGGTCCTCGGCGTCGAAGACCCCGACGACCGCGCCCCGGCAGTAGGGCAGCGCGGTGTTGAGCGCGCGGGGCTTGTTCTTGACCGGGTTGGTGTCGGTGACCACTCGGACGTGGTACGGGTGTGTGCTGGCCAGGCGCTCGGCGACTGCGGTCGTCTCCGGGTCGTCGTGCCCGACGATGATGATGATCTCGAATCTGGTGTGGGTGGACTCCATCAGCCGCTGCACGGTGTGCTCAAGCACCTGCTGCTCGTGCCGGGCCGGCAGGAGCAGCGAGAACGAGAGCGAGTGTGTGCCGTCGTGCGCCGAGAAACGGGTGCCGGCGAGAGTCTCCGGTGTCCGCCACGCGTGCATTGTCCACCACAGTGTCACGACCGCGAAGACGAAGAGGACTATCGATATTGCCACGATGATGGTAGCCGCCATTATGTGCCCGGTCCCCTTAGCCGCCCCTGATTCCCCGCAGAATCGAACGACACCAGCGGAGTTTGGTCAACTCGGTCGCGACCCGGGCACTGTCCGTAAGGGGTGGTGGCGGGGTGGTGCGAGCGCCTGGGGTGGGCCCTTTTGTTGGCGCGGACGGTGACGTGAATCTCGCGGCGTCCTGGTTGGTTGTCCGAATTTGGGGTGAATTGGTGCGCTGGCTCGTTTGGCCCTGCCGTCAGGCGTCTGCGGTCCCGGTCGGCCGATCGGTTGGCGCGTGGGCCCGGCCGGACGGCCTTCGGGTGGCCGCCAGGAAGCTGCGGCCGGGCGATTGTTTCGGAAGTTGATCCGAAGGTCCGCGGTGACCGAGCCGCGTCGGATCCACGATCGGGTCCCAGTCGCCGGGGTGCTGGCGGCGCGCTCCAACGGCAACTGAGAAATTGCATTGAGCAATTGCTTGCATGACTGCAATTGAGGCATTTCGAGAATGGTGATTAGCTGTACTTGCGCCAGCGTCTGGTGATCTGAGCTGGGATTTTCCTAGGCTTATTCGGGGTGTCGACGCCCTCGGGCAAGGGAGTCGTCCCCGTCGGGCCGGATTGTGGTCCGGCGTCGAACGCTGTCTTTCGGGGAGTTTCCTGATGTCGGTCGTCCTACATTTTCGTACGCTATTCGTGGCGATTGTCGCCGTGCTGGTTCTGGTCCCGACGGTGCCCGCGACGGCGCAGGCCGCACCGTCCGGGCGGGCGGCGGAGCTGGCGCGATATCTTGCCGCGCATCCCGGTGGGACGGTGCTCAACGACAACGAGATCAGCTACCTCGGGGGTGCCCTGGTCGTCACCCTGGACGCCCCGGTCGGCAGCTATGCCGCAGCGGACTGCCCGTACGGCTGGTTCTGCTTCTACGACCTGCCGAACTTCGGCTACCCGCGCGGCAAGCTCTCCTCCTGTGGCTGGCAGAACCTGGCCAACTGGAGTTGGCAGTTCCGGGTGGAGTCGGCGCACTACAACCTGGACAGCGGATACGTCGCCTTTCACTACCAGCAGAGCCAGGAGCTGTTCCGGGTGAGCACGGTCAACCGGGTACGCAGCGACGCCACCCCCCACCGCAACTGGGCCACCCACGTCTACCGGTACTGCCCGTGATCGGTTTCGGGCGGTTCATCGGCAGCGGGTGTCGGTGGTGTCGGTGCGGGTGTTGCGCAGGTAGAGGTGATAGCTGAGGACGGTGCCCTTGGCATCGAGCAGTTCGTGGCTGAGCAGCCGGCCGTCGTCACCGAAGAGCAGCGTGTCCCGCCATCCCTCCCGGTTCTCGGCCTGGAAGGCGGTGCCCGGCCGGTGCGCCCGGTCGTGGTAACCCTCGCCGTACTCGATCTCGGGGAACTTGGCCAGTTCCTGGAAGAGCGCGGCCCGCTGCTTCGGAGTGAGCGGGTGGTAGCGGTGCAGTTCGGCGACCAGCCGCAGCATCCCGACGGCGTCCTGCAACTCAGGTGGTTGGCTCTCCCACCGCTCCCGTAGCTGGTCGCGCAACTCGCCCGGGTCGTCCGGCGGCAGCGGGAGCACCTCCGCCAGGTCTCCCGCCTGGTACGAGAAGCGTCGGGGTCGCGCCGGCCCGGCCGCGTCCAGGTTCGTGATCTCCCGCAGGCCGGAGAGTCGAGTCGTGAACCAGAGCCGGTACTCAAGGCGGCTGACGTCATCGCTGCCGGTGGTGTCCCGCGCCCAGGTCCGGTAGCAGGTGAAGGAATAGCGCCCCGCCAGCGGCTCCTCCCGCAGTGCCGCCACCTCCTGCGCGAGGTTCTCGAACCGGCGCTCGGGGGACGGGCTGCGCGGTCCGCCGTGCCGGGTGGGGGCGGATGCCTCTTCCCGGGTGGGCGTCACCGTGACGGTCAGCTCGGGTAAGGCACTGGTGTCGCTGAGTCCGTCGCCTGCCGTGGCGTGCAAGGTTGCCGCTCCGATCCCGACCGTTGCGACGACGAGGAATCGCCGGAGGAACCCTTCTCGCCGCCGGGGTGAATCGTCGTGCCTGGTTTCGATGGCGGGCCGGAGGCGGAAGTTCGTGGGCTCACGCGGCGTCGGCAGCTCCCGCCACGGTTGGTAGCGGGGTTGCCGCGAGTTGTCGGGGAACCAGCGCTGGTCGATCCGGGCGCTCTCCGCCGACCTGGGCGCCGGGGCCGGCGACCCGAGGGGCGCCGACGGCGCCAGGCGCGGCGAGGATAGTGCCAGTTCCTGGCGGCACGCCTCCAGTGCCTCCACCGCCAGCCGCAGGCACCACTGCCGGCCGGTGTCGGAGATGTTGTCGAAGGTGAGGCAGACCAGCGCCCGACTGACCAGCGAGAGGAGGTACTGGGCCCGCCACTCCTGTCCCCAGCCTGCCTTCCAAACGTACGAGGTGCCGTTGCGGTATGCGACCTCGACCACCTCTGCGAAGGCGGGTGGCACGCTCTCGGGACGGTCGGCGTCGGGGTTGATGAGGTGGTCGCGCAGCGCGTCGGCCTGGTCCGGCGGTAGCCCGTGGCCGGTGCGACCGGCGGTGACCGGGGGAGCCACCGCGCGCAGCACCGTGTCGAGCACCAGGTCCACCAGGTCCCGGGTAAGCGGGGCGTGGTCCTCGAAACCGTCCAGGTCGACCAGTTGGAATTGCTTCGGGCGGGGCTGATCGGCCGGATCGCAGGGCACGAGCAGGTTTCCCCCGTGTGCGTCGCCGTGCGTGTAGCCGGCGACATAGCGCATCTCGTGCGTGGCCGGCGCCGACTCGGAGTCGAGCAGATGCAGCGGGTTCAGCCGCGGTTTGCCGTCGAAGGGGAACCAGGTGGTGGCGACGTCAGGCAGGCCGAGGCGGCGCGCCGCCCAGCTGACCGACTGGACGCCTGCCGACTTCGCCAGTTCCCGCCGAACGTATTCGCTGATGGTGGTGGTATCGGTCGACACGCCGTTGCCCTCAACCCTGTTCCAGTCGAACAGCAGGGCGTGGGTGATCGTGTCGACGGCGGTCACCAGGTGGCGACCGCGCAGGTCGTGCAGGGTCCGCACCCGGTCGCCGCCGTTTGCCATCTCCTGGAACATCAGGTGCCGGCCGTCGCCGACCGGGAACCGCGGAAACGGCTGCCGCACCATGTGCCGCTCGGCGAAGTCCGCGTTGGACTGCCGGGCCAGCTCATGGCGGGCGGGCTCCCGGGCGACCGGGGGCAACACCTTGAGGAACAGCTTCTGGCTCCTGCTCCGCCCGTTGCCGCCCGGCCGGGTCAACGCGATGCAGAGCAACACCGCGTCGGTGTAGTGCGGGGCGTGCTGGAAGCCCGCCACCAGCTCGATCCGGCCGGCCTGACCAGCTGCGAAATCCTCCAGAGCCTGGGCGAGGCGGGGATCGGGGAGCCCCTGGGTGGTGTCGTCGAATCCGTTGGCCACGTCGGTCGTTTGACCTTTCAGAGGGGGAGCGCGTCGCGGGGGGTGCCCCGTCCACAGGGCGGTACGCATGGCTGCGTGACGACTCAAGGTAGCCGAACTGTCGGGACACTCAGGGTATTTAACGCGAACAGTCGCAAACCCTACTGAACGACAAGATCTCCTGCCGCTTTTGGTGCTCTCGGTGAGGCGGCGGTGACATCTAGCGATCTGGATTTAGAATCGGTTACCGGACCCGGGAGGCCAGCGTGACCGATCCCGCTAAGTCCCTGCTCAGCCGCCAGACCGAGCCCGAGATGATGGCCCTGTTGCGGGCCATGTCGGTCTGCCACTCGCGGGCGCAACGACTCGACAACCTGCGGATGGTCCTCTCCGTCCTGCTCGGCGTGGCCGGCGCGGCGGTGGCGCTCACCGGCGTGTCGTCCACCGTGGTCATCGCCGTCGGGGCGCTCTGGGCGCTGGCCAACGCGGTCGGGTTGGGCACCTGGTCACGCGGCCAGCTCAGCCGGGCGGCGGTGCTCCAGGAGATGTTCGACGTCCGGCTCTTCGGTCTGCCGTGGAACACCGTGGCCGCAGGTGAGGAGGTGGGTGCGGCCGAGGTCAGCCGACTGCACCGGGCGTACCGGGGCGACGAGCGGTACCTGCGCGACTACTACGAGGTGCCGCTGCTGCGGGCACCGTACGACGTGCTCGCCTGCCAGCAGCAGAACCTCGGCTGGGGCGCCCGGGTCCGTCGCCGCTACGCCTACGTGGTGCTCGGCGGGACGGCGGTCTGGGCGGTGCTCGGGGTGGTGTTCGGCGTGACCGCCGAGCTGACCGTCGCGCAGCTGCTGCTCCAGTGGTACGTCCCGTCGCTCGGCGCGCTCCTGCTCGGCCTGGAGATCTATCGCAGCCAGCGGGACGTGGCGGCCGAGCGGGAGCGGGCGCTCGGCGTCATGCAGTCGCGGATCGCTGGCACGCTTCAGCGGCCCGGCGAGGACGCCTCGGCCGAACTGCTCACCCTGGCCCGGCAGATCCAGGATCTGATCTTCCGCAGCCGGCAACGGCAGTCGCGCGTACCCGACTGGTTCTTCCGGCGGTTCCACGCGGCGGACCGGCAGGACTTCCACGCCGCCATGACCACCCTCTCCCAGCTGCTCCAGGACGCCCGGCCGGTCGCGTCCGCCGGGGGATCACTGCCGTCCTGAGCGGCCGGACGGGGAAGCGGCGGCACCGGTGGTGGTGCGGCTCATGCGTTGGTGTCGCCGTACTCGCGGACGCCGTCGACGTCGAGGGTGATCCGGCTGTTCTCGACCCACCCGCCGGTGGCCTGCTGCCAACTGCGGTCGTCGCGCTCGTCGATCGCCGTCCAGTTCGATCGGTGATGGCGTAGCTGGATCGGCCCGGTCGACGCGCCGGGGTCAAGCGTCCCGCTGGCGAAGGTCAGCTCGATCCAGCCGGGGATCGGCGTACCGGGCGGCGGGAAGACCGTCGGCGTCGGAGTCGGGGTCTGCGGCGGGGCCGGCGGTAGGGGCGGCGGGAAGAACTGGAGATGGTGCCGGACCTTGGCGCAACCGATCGCGGCCCAGTCGCAGTGGGTGACAAGCGAGGTGTTTCCGCCCTCGAACGTCACGTGGTAGCGCACCCGCACGTAGGCCAGATCCAGCGGCGTGGTGCCGGTGTTGATGATCTGAAGGACATGTTGGATCTGGTTGTCGGTCGGTGACCAGTTCAGGTTGCGGTAACTCACCCGCGCCTTCCCGTACGCGGTGCGCACCGGGGTCACCGGCGAGTCGAGGGAATATCCGGCGTCGGTGTAGGCCCAGACGGTGAGCCGGTACTCGGTGCCCGGCGCCAGGTCGGTAAGCGTGAGGTCGGTGCCGGTGGTGGTGCCGAGGCTGCGGTAGGTGTTGGTGCCGAGCCACGCCCGGACCTCGTGTCGGATGGGCGTGCCGCCCGGCTCACCGACCCAGGTCGACGGTGCCCAGGTCAGGGTGAGCCGGTGCGGTTCGTTGGCCACCACGACCGGTGCGCCAGGGGCGGTCAGGACCGGATCGTCGGCCGCGTGGGCGACGGCGGCGCCGGAGAGCCCGAGCGCGGTGGCGAGGACGGCGACGAGAGTGACGCGACGCACACGCATGGTGCGCATGCTAGAGCTTCCATGCGCCTCTATCAATGTGTTCGGGTTCGTCCCGGGCGCGGTCTCGGCGCTGAGTAGGGTGCGGGGACCGCGGTGAGGGAGGTGGGCGAGATGCAGACCGAGCTGGACGTGCCGCCGGGCGTTGCGGCGGAGCAGGTGATCACGGCGGTCCTGGCTGACCTGCGCTCCGGTGCGCACCGGGGCGTGGTGGTCGACTCCCCGCCGGGGGCGGGCAAATCCACACTTGTGGTACGGGCCGCCATCGAGCTGGCCGGCACCGGCGAGCCGCTCATGATCATCGGGCAGACCAACGAGCAGGTCGACGACCTGATCGACCGGCTCGCCCGGAAGGCGCCCGAGCTGCGGGTGGGGCGGCTCTCCGCGAGCGACTACCGGCCGTCGTCGCGGGTGCGGGCACACGGGCAGGTGCGGGTCGCCGCGAAGGTCACCGACCTCGCCGCCTCGGCGGTCGTCATCGGTACGGCCGCCAAGTGGGCCACGGTCACCGAAGGGCGCTGGCCGTGGGCGATCGTGGACGAGGCGTACCAGATGCGCTCGGACGCCCTGCTGCGCGTGGCCGGCAGGTTCGACCGGGCGCTCTTCGTGGGTGATCCTGGGCAGCTCGACCCCTTCTCCACAGTGGACGTCGGTCGGTGGGCCGGGCTGAGCTGGGATCCGATGCAGTCGGCGGTGGCCGTGCTGCTGCGGCACAACCCGCAGCTGCCGGTGCACCGGCTGCCGGTCTCCTGGCGGCTGCCCGCCTCGGCGGCACCTGTGGTGTCTCGGGCGTTCTACCCGTTCACCGGCTTCCGCGCCGGCACCGCTCCCGCCGAGCGGGTCCTACGGCTCACCGGGGCGGGTGCGGATGACGCCGTTGACCGGGCGGTGGAGCTGGCGGTGCAGACCGGCTGGGCGCTCTACCAGCTGCCGGCCCGGCACACCCTGCGTACCGACGCCGAGGCCGCCGCCGCGTGCGCCGCGCTCGCGCTGCGGGTGCTGGCGCGCGGCGCGGTCGCGCGCTGCGAGCAGGCACCCGACGGCGCGCCGGTGAGCGCGGACCGGATCGCCGTCGGAGCCGCGCACCGCGACCAGGTCGCGGCCATCCGGGCCCACCTGGGCGCGGCCGGTGCGGACGTCACCGTCGACACCGCCAACCGGCTCCAGGGCCGGGAGTACGACGTGACGATCGTGCTGCACCCGCTCTCCGGCCGACGCGACGCGACCGCGTTCCACCTGGAGTCGGGACGGCTCTGCGTGCTCGCCTCCCGGCACCGGCAGGCCTGCATCGTGGTGGCCCGGGCCGGCATCGGCGAGCTGCTGGACGCGCATCCGTCGACGGAGGCGCCGCAGCTGGACGTGCCGGTGAGGTTTCCCGACGGCTGGGAGGCCAACCAGGCGATCCTCAGCCACCTGGCCGATCGGACGGTCCGCCGACGTTGAGTGGGCAGCCCACTCGCGCACGACCGCCGAGGGACAGCCCGGCCCGGCCGAGTCCACTAGGGTCGGGCCGGTGACGGGATCGACCTTCAGCCGCGTGGGCCGGATCGGCCTGGTGGTTTTTGCCCTGGTCGCCTTCGCGACCTTCACCATGGCCTGGTTCTCCGGCGCCAACGGTCAGGTGATCGTCGGCGTGGACCTGGTCTACGTGAAACCGGAGCTGCCCGGTGCGCCGCACCCACTTATCGAGTACTTCCTGGAGGTGGCGCCGCTGCCGGCGTACCTCGGGGTGCTGCTCGCCTTCACCGTCGCGGTCCGGCGGCGGTGGGCGCGGTTCGTGGCGGTGGCGGTGGTCGTGCTGGCCGCCGCGTTGACCGGTGCGGCGGCGGTCGGGCTGCTGACCAGCGTCGAGGACTACTGGCAGCCGTACGAGGTGCAGCGCTACCGGGGGTACGCCCTGCTGACCGCCGTACTTGCGGTGCTGCTGCTGGCCGCCGCCGGTGCGTTGGCGGCGGGGCTGCGGCACGCGTACCACGGTTTCGTGGTCGTGCTGCTGTTCGCCGCCGCCGCGTTCCAGCTGATCGGCACCGTACTGCTCGCCGGGCAGGGCGTGGGCAGCGCGATGACCGTCGTGCCCTGGCTGACGGCCTGGGCGTACCTGCTGGCGGCCGGCTGCGCGCTGCTCGCGTTGACCAGCTCCGCGCCGCCGGCCGCCGAGACTCCCGGTCCCGATCCGGTGCTGCCCGGCCACACCGGCGACCCGGTGGTGCGCGGGTAGCTGTTCGCACCCAAGCTCCGTCGACCCGTCGGACGTGGTCGCGCCGACGGGGCGGTCGCCGGGGCGGCCCGTGATGTCGGCGGGTTCGGCTACCGTCGGTGGTCATGAAGGCGCGGCCCGGCGAATCGATGATCGGGCGGGAGCATCCCGCCGGCCTGCTGCGGGCCGAGGTCGACCGGGCCGCGGCCAGTCACGGCGGCCTCGTGCTGGTCACCGGCGAGCCCGGCATCGGCAAGACGACCCTGGTCACCGCCGCCGCCGACGAGGCCCGCCAGGCGGGAGCGCTGGTGCTCGGCGCCGCCTGCTGGGATTCGGCCAGCGCCCCCGGCTACTGGCCCTGGGTGCAGGTGCTGCGCGGGCTGCGTCGATCGCCCGACGACTGGGCGGTGGCCCGGGAGTCCGCCGAGCCGGCGCTCGCGTTGCTGCTCGGCGAGGTGACCGCACACTCCCCGGACACCGCCGAGCAGGAGGCGTTCGTCCTCTACGACGCGGTCACCACCGCCCTGGTCGCGGTCTCCCAGCGGCGGCCGGTCGTGGTGGTCCTGGACGACCTGCACTGGGCCGACCCGGCCTCGATGCGGCTGTTGCAGTTCGCCGCCCAGCACACCTGGTTCGAGCGGCTGATCTTCGTCGGCACGTACCGGGACGCGGAGGTCGAGTCGGGTGAGCACCATCCGCTGCGTTCGCTGCTGATGTCGCTGGTGGCCAAGGCCACCACGATCACCCTGACCGGCCTCGGACGTGACGAGGTGGGCGCGCTGATGGCGCGTACCGCCGGCCGGGAACCAACTCCGGACTGCGTCGACGACGTCTACCGCCGCACCGGCGGCAACCCGTTCTTCGTGGAGCAGACCGCCCGGCTGTGGCACAGCGGCGGTGTGGTGAGCGCCATCGCCCCGGGCGTCCGGCAGGTGGTGCGCCAGCGGCTGGACCAGCTTCCCGCTCGGGTGATCGACGTGCTCACGATCGCCTCCGTGCTGGGGCGGGAGTTCCACCGGCAGGTGCTCGCGGCCAGCGCCGGCCTGCCACCGGCCCGGCTCGACCAGGCGCTCGACGTGGCGATGAGCGCGCGGCTGATGCTCGCCCTCGGCGACGGCCGGTACGCCTTCGCCCACGATCTGGTCCGCGAGACGCTCTACGACGGCCTCGCCGACGACGACCGCCGGGAGCACCACCGGGCCGTGGTCCGCGCGGTCGACGAACACGCCCCGCTCGCCGAGTGGCTGATCCCCGCCGACCTGGCCCGGCACGCCTGGCTGGCCGGTGACCGCCTCGACCCGTACCGTGCCGTCGAGCTGCTGTTCGCCGCGGCCCGGGAGGCCAACTGCCGGCTGGCGTTGGAGGAGTCGACCCTGCACCTGCGGCGTGCGCTGATCCTGGTCTCCGACGACGTGCAGCGGGTGAAGGTCATGATGGAGCTGGCCGACCGGCTCTTCCACACGGGCGACCGGGCAACGGCGGCGCAACTGCTCATCGACACCACGGTGGCGGTCCTGGCGATCGACGAGCCGGTTCTGCTGGCGTGCTTCGCGCTCACCGTCCATCGACGCTGCCAGGTCAACCCGCTGATCGCCATCGACAGCGCGACGCTGGTGCGGGAGGCGTACCGGCGGCTCCTCGGCGAGCCCGGGGTCGACACGACGGTCGACACGCTCGAAGCCGGCCTGATCAACGCCACCGAGGCCCTCGCCCGGCAAGGTCAGGACGACGAGGCGCTCAGCTTCAGCCTCTGGGCCCGACACGACGCCACCTGGGGGCTCGGCACGGCGGCCGACCGGGCCGCCCTCACCGTCGAGCTGCGCGACCTGGCCCGCCGCAGCGGCGACCAGGAGGCCGAGTTGTGGTCCACCGCGCTGCGCTGGGTGGCGTTGCTGGAACTCGGCGACCCGCGCTACCTGGACGAACTCACCGCCTTCGTGACCGCCGCGCGGCGGACCGAGCGGTCCCGGCACCGGATGGCCGCCCTCACCGACCACGCCATCGTCAACGCCTTCCGGGGCGACTTCGCCGACGCCGAGACCTGCTTGGCCGAGCTGAGCGGACCGGGCGGCTGGGAGTACGACGAGGACGGCTTCCTCTGGCACCAGATGCGCTGGTCGTTCCTGCTGCTGCGGGGCCGGCTCGCGGAGGCCCAGGCGCTGCTCGACGGGCTCCGCGCGACCGAGCACCCGTACCTGGACCTGCTCCGGGCGATCACCGCCGCCGAACGCGGTGACCAGCACACCGCCGCCCGGCTCACCGCGGAACTGGAGGTCGGCCCCGGATACCGGGGGTGGTCTCGCCGCTGTGGTTGCGGCTGTGCGCCCAGGCCACCCTCGGCGACCCGAGCCGCTGCGCGGCGGCGCGGCAGGCGCTGGCGGCGCATCGCGGTCGCTGGCTGGTCGCCCTCTTCGGCTGCGACATCGGCGGTCCGGTCGACCACTGGCTGGCCGTGATCGACGTCGCCGAGCAACGCTGGGACGAGGCCGTCGCCGGCTTCTCCGCCGCCCGCGACAATGCCGATCGGATGGGTGCCCGCCCCTGGTCGCTGATCGCCCGCGCGGCGCTTGTCGACGCCCTCGCCGCCCGGGGCCGCCCGGGCGACGTGGCGACCGCCGACCGGCTACGCGAAGAGGTGGAACGCGAGGCCCGCGTCCTGGACATGCCGCAGGTACTCGCCCGGCTCACCGCGTCCGAGCCGTCGCCGGCTGTCGCGTCCGGGGCGTGGTCGGCGGGGCAGCGGTCCGCGCCGGGCCGGGAGGTGGCGTACGAGTTCCGCCGGGACGGTGCGGTCTGGCGGCTCACGTACGAGGGACGCACCGTGCACCTGCCGGACGCCAAGGGGCTGCACGACCTGCGGCTGCTGCTCGGTCGCCCGGGAGTCGACGTGCCGGTGGTCGAGTTGCTCGACCCGAGCGCGGGGCCGGAACTCGTCGCCGCCCGGCGGATGGGTGGTGACCAGATGCTCGACGACGAGGCGAAGCACCGCTACCGGCGTCATCTGGCGCGGCTCGACGACGAGATCGACCGGGCAGCCGGGCGCGGCAACCGGGCGAAGCTGGCCGCGCTCGACGCCGAACGTCAGGCACTCATCGCTGAGCTGCGCTCGGCCGCCGGGCTGGCGGGCCGGAGCCGTCGCCTCGGCGACGAGGCGGAACGGGCCCGTAAGACGGTCACCGCCCGCATCCGGGACACCCTGCGTCGCCTCGACAAGCGCCATCCGCCGCTCGGCGCCCACCTGCGGCACACCGTCTCGACCGGCTCCTCCTGCCGATATCTTCCCCCGGCTCCCGTCCCCTGGCAGCTGTGACAGCTGTTGGTGCGGGAGCGCCCCTTGCCGAGGGCGCTCCCGTACCGGGATCGATGGGCTATCGGCGGTTGTAGCGGTGCATGGTGAGGGTGCCGAAGACCACCAGGAAGGAGGCGCTCCAGAGGAACATCCAGGTCATGGCCGTGCCGTCGGTGGTGCCGGCCATCGCGGCGCGTACCGAGGAGACCAGGTGGGAGATCGGGTTGGCCTTGACGAACGCCTGGAGCCAGCCGGGCATGGTGGACGGGTCGACGAAGACGTTGCTGAGGAAGGTCAGCGGGAACAGCACCATCATGCTGACCCCCATCACGGACTTCTCGCTGCGCAGGATGAGCCCGAAGAACGTCCAGACCCAGGAGAACGCGAACGAGAAGACCACAAGCAAGCCGATCCCGGCGAGTACACCGAGCACGCCACCGTCCGGGCGGAAACCGAGCACCAGCCCGACGGCGAGGATCACCAGCGCCGCCAGCACGTAGCGCAGCACGTCACCGACGATCATGCCGACCAGGGCGGCGGGCCGCCACACCGGCAGCGTCCGGAACCGGTCGAAGACGCCCTTCTCGATGTCGCTGTTCAGGCCGACACCCGTGTACATGGTGATCATCGCCACGCTTGTCACCATGATGCCCGGTAGGAAGAACTGAAGGTAGTCACGAGGGCTGTCGGCGAGCGCACCGCCGAACAGGTACGTGAACATCAGCACCATGATGATCGGGAACGCCGTCACGTCGAACAGCTGCTCCGGCACGTGCTTGATCTTCAGCAGGGCCCGCCAGCTGAAGGCGAGCGACGCCGCCAGCGGGCTCGGTCGAGGCGGTCGCTCGCCCGGCGCGAGGATCGTGCCCAACGCCTCGGTCGACGGGACGTAGACGTTCGGCGCGCGGTCGGTCGAGGTGGTGGTGTCACTGCTCATCGGGCTGCCTCCAGCGCCTCGTCCCGCTCGTCCTCGACCGGGACGGCAGGGTGGTCGGTCAGGGCCAGGAAGACCTCGTCCAGGCTCGGCTGGCCGAGCGAGAAGTCGTCCACCACGATCCCGGCACTGGACAGCTCGCCGAGCGCCCGTGCGGCCTGGGCGCTGGCATCCAGGTCGCCGCCGGCTCCGCCGACCCGGGCGGTGATCGCCACCGGGTCTGCCTCCAACTGCACAGGTACGCCCAGCACCGTGCGCAGCAGTCGCTCCGCCTCCGGCCGCGCTGCCGCGTCGCGCAGCCGCAGGTGGACCGTGCCGGAGCCGACCGACGACTTCAACTCGCCCGGGGTGCCCTCCGCGATCACCCGGCCATGGTCGATCACCGCGATCCGGCTGGCCAGCTTGTCGGCCTCGTCGAGGTACTGCGTGGTGAGCAGCACGGTGGTGCCGTGTGCCACCACCGCCCGGATGATCTCCCACACCTGGTTACGGCTGCGCGGATCGAGCCCGGTCGTCGGCTCGTCGAGGAACAACAGGTCGGGTGTGTTGAGGATGCTCGCCGCGATGTCGATGCGCCGCCGCATGCCGCCCGAGTATTTCTTCACCTGCCGGCCGGCCGCCTCGGTCAGGCCGAACGCGGCAAGCAACTGTTCCGCCCGTTGCCGGGCGGCCGGCCGGCCCAGCCCGAGCAGCCGGCCCAGCAGGACCAGGTTCTCCGTGCCGGTCAGGTCCTCGTCCACCGAGGCGTACTGACCGGTCAGGCTGACCCGGGCGCGGACCGCGTCGGCCTCGGTGACCACGTCGTGGCCGAACACCCGGGCCCGTCCGCCGTCCGGACGCAGCAACGTCGCCAGGATCCGTACCGCAGTGGTCTTGCCGGCCCCGTTCGGGCCGAGCACCCCGTACACGGCGCCGGCCGGCACCTGTAGGTCGAGGCCGGCGAGCGCGTGCGTATCGCCGAACGACCGGGTCAAACCCTCGGCCTCGATGGCGAGGCCGGTGGTGCGTCTACTCATGATTCTGATACGTCCTTCCGTGTGGTGGCGCCTGCGGCCCGGAAGGCACCGGGCCACATGCTGCCCCAGCCCACCGCACGCGTACGACACAAATCTCGACACGTGGCCGGCCGCCTGCTTCAACGACGGTGGCCGGCGGTGGTTGTAGCCAGCTTCCCTGACCAGGCGCGAGACAGCGAGCAGCCGCCGCTAGATCCGATCTAGCGGCGGCTGCCGGAAGGCACGCTGGCCCGCACCACCGTCCGACAGTGGCCGGCTGGCCGCTGCCGATCCCCGTTACCAGGCGGTGTCGAGCCGGTGCCGCTGCTCGGGCGTCAGTTCCAGGTCGACGGCGCCGAGACTCTCCTCCAACTGGGCCACGGAAGAGGCCCCGACCAGCGGAATCGTGGGTACCTCCGCATCGATCAGCCAGGCCAGCACCACCTGGTTGACCGTCGCGCCGGTCTGCTTCGCCACCTCCCGCAGCGCGGCCAGCCGGACCGGCGCGCTCGGCAGGTCGTACTCCGGGCCCAGTGGCTTGTCCGGGCGGGTGTACGCACCCCACAACAGCGACCCGTACGACACCAGGGTCAGGTCGGGCTCGGCCCGCAGATAGCTGATCAGGTCGCCGCCGACGGCACCCACGTTGCCGTCCGGGTCGAGGTCGGTCGGCCCGTCCAGCCGGCTCGGCAGGAAACTGCGGTGGTACTGGAGCACCTCGTACCCGGGCAAACCGGCCGCGGCGGCCACCGCGCGGGCCCGCTCCACCCGCCAGGCCCGGTGGTTGCTCGCACCCAGCAGCCCCACCGTGCCCTCGGCGACCAGCTCGGCGAAGCCCTCCACGGTCTCCTGCACCGGCACCCGGTGATCCTCGATGTGGGCGTAGAGCAGGTCCAGCTTCGCCACCCCGAGCCGCTCCCGGCTGCGCTCGGCGGACTCCCGGATCACCTTCGCCGACAGCCCCTCCGGGTTGTCGAGGTAGCTGGTGCCGGGGGCCAGTGGCCGCGCGCCGAGCTTGGTGGCGATGACGATCTCGTCGCCCACCCCTCGGCTGCGCCGCCACCGGCCCAGCAACTCCTCGCTGTCACCGCCCTGGCCACCGGTGATGAAGAACGCGTAGTTGTTCGACGTGTCGATGAAGGTGCCGCCCGCCTCGACGAACCGGTCCAGGATGGCGTACGAGGTGGCCTCGTCGGTCTTGGTGCCGAAGAGCATCGCGCCGAGGCTGAGCACACTTACCTCGCGTCGGGTACGCGGGTCGGTGCCGATGGTGCGGTACCGCATGGGGAACTCCTCTCGTGCGCCGTTGGACGCGGCACCAGCCTGCGTCTTCGAGCGCACTCGAGGTCAAGCGCT
The DNA here is from genome assembly GCF_038246755.1 of Micromonospora sp. FIMYZ51. NCBI lineage: Bacteria > Bacillati > Actinomycetota > Actinomycetes > Micromonosporales > Micromonosporaceae > Micromonospora > Micromonospora sp. FIMYZ51. Next base: position 1,246,006 of record NZ_CP134706.1, read on the forward strand.
TCGACAGATCGCTCTCGGTCAGCCGAAGGTGTCCGGGTGGGGACCGGTGCGACCGTCCTCGCCCCTGTCCAGCAGGGTGATCCGCTCCATCGTCGCCTCGTCCAGCTCGAAGTCGAAGATCTGGAAGTTCTCCTCGATCCGCTTCGGCGTGATCGACTTCGGGAAGACGATGTCGCCGCGCTGCACGTGCCAGCGCAGCACCACCTGGGCCGGCGTACGGCCGAACTGCTCGGCGATGTCGGTGATGGTCGGGTCGTCGAGCACGGCGCCCTGCGCGATCGGCGACCACGCCTCGGTGACGATGCCGTTCTTCGCGCCGTACGCGCGCACCTCGTCGTTCGTGAAGTACGGGTGCGCCTCGATCTGGTTGACCGCGGGCACCACATCCGTCTCGGCGGCCAGCCGCTCCAGATGCGGCACCTGGAAGTTGGACACCCCGATCGAGCGGGCCCGGCCGTCGGCCCTGAACTCCTCAAGCACCTTCCAGGTGGTGACGAAGTCGCCGTCGTAGCGGGTCGGCATCGGCCAGTGGATGAGGAACAGGTCGAGGTAGTCGGTGCGCAGCGCGTCCAGCGACGCCTGGAACGCGGCCCGCGCATCGTCGGGACGATGGGAGTGGTTGGCCAGCTTGCTCGTGATGTAGACGTCCTCGCGGGCCAACCCCGCTGTGCGTACGCCCTGCCCGACCTCGGCCTCGTTGCCGTATCCCTGGGCGGTGTCGATGTGCCGGTAGCCGACGCCAAGCGCGCCGCGTACCGCCTCGGTGGTGTCCGCCGGGTCGATCTGGAACACCCCGAAGCCCAGTTGCGGGATGGTGGTGCCGTCGTTCAACGCAATGTCCGGAATCATGCCTGCCATTCTGGCCGCATACCCGCTGACGAGGGGCTTTTCACGCCCACGTCGGTCAGCGCTGCCGCAGGGCGGTGGAGGCGAGCCGGTAACCGATTGTGTGGTTCACGATCCGGTCGACCAGCTCCGCCTTGCGCAGCCCGCCGACGCCGCGCAGCCCCAGACTCGCCGCCAGTTCCCGCAACTGGCGCACCGACCAGCCCGACAGGTAGGCCGTACCGTCGGCCCGGCTGGTCAGGGCGGCCAGGCGCGCGGCGGCGTCGGCCGGCTCGATGACCGGCCCGGTGGCGGCGGGCGGCTGCCCGGCGTGGTCCGGGCCGGTCACGCGGGCCGTCCCACCGGCTGGAGGTGGTCGAGGAACTCGGTGGTGAGCTGGCGTAGCTCGTCGCGGACGGCGGGCACGGTGACCCGGTCGCGCAGCACCACCGGTACGCCGCGCGGGGTGTTCGTGGCGTAGAGGGTGACGTTCTCCCGCAGCGCGGTCGGAAAGACCGGCAGGCCCAGGTTGCGGACCTGGTCCATGTAGCTCTGATGGGTGGCGATGGGCTGCCGCGACAGCAGCTGGATCATCGTGAAGACCACGCCGGCCACGCCGGGGGCGACCTTCTGGTGCCGGCGTACGGTGGCGAACCGGCGGGCGTCGGCGTTGTACTGGTCGACCAGTTCCCGCACGTTGCCGTGCAGATAGTCGATGCCAAGCGTGGACAGATAGTCGGCCCGCGCCGGAATGACCAGGTGGTCGCTGGCGATGATGGCCGACTGGGTGACCACGTTGAAGTTCGGCGGGCAGTCGATGAGCACCATGTCGTACGGGTCCAGCCCGTCGGCGAGCAGCCCGTCGGCGAGCGAGCCGCGCACCCGGAACAGCTCGGCGTCGTACTCCTCGCCACCTGCGACGCTGCGGGCCAACGCCAGGTCGATGTCGACCAGTTGCAGGTGCGAGGCGATCAGGTCGAGCCGGCCGGCACCGGAGAGCCGGGAGTTCGCCGGACCGGGCGACACCACCAGCTCACCAAGGGTGACCGACGGGTTGCCCTCGCGTAGGCCGTCGTACCAGCGTTTCACGGTCCGGCTGTCCCGCAACCGTTCCCGCCAGTCGTCCGGGTCGTAGAAGCCGAACGTCAGGCTGGCCTGCGGGTCGAGGTCGATGAGCAGCACTTTCATCCCCCGGTTGGCCAGCTCGGCACCGAGGTTGGCGGTCACCGTGGTCTTGCCGACCCCGCCCTTGTAATTGATCACTGACACGACGTACATCGACATACCTCCCCAGACCGGGAACGGTAGCCGACTGCAAGGAAGGGCCCCTTGTTAACGCCTCGTGTAGGTGAAGGGCCCCTTCTTAACACTGCTGAGCCGCGACTCAGCTACCACCGGCAGCCTTTAGCAGGTCAGAGGCAGAGCGTCCTCAGACGAACAGACCCTTTGCTTTGGCTCCGATGTGGATGAGGATGGCACGAACATCCGGCACACGGGGGTAGGGGAGCCGGATACCCGCAGAGGAAGGACGTGGCACATCGTGGTGCCTTTCTCCGGTAGAAGGGTGCTCGCCGGTATCGCGGCTGGCACGCTTCTGGGCACGGTGGCGTTGGTAAGCCCGGCGTCGGCGAGCCCGAACAACAACACCGTTAAGAAGCTGACCAAGGCGGTGACCGTCGAGGGAGTCTTCAAGCACCTCGACAAGTTCCAGGCCATCGCCAACGCCAACGACGGTACGCGCGCCTCCGGCACGCCCGGCTACGACGCCAGCGTCGACTACGTGGCCGGACTGCTCAAGAAGGCCGGCTACCAGGTGACCAGGCAGCAGTTTGACTTCGCTTACTACGAGGAGTTCGGCTCCTCGTTCGCGCAGGTGGGACCGAGCCCGACCACGTACGCCGCCGGTGTCGACTACGCGCTGATGTCCTATTCGGGCGCCGGGGTGGCCGAAGGTACCGTGGTGCCGATCGACCTCGCCCTCACGCCGCCACGCGACTCGACGTCCGGCTGCGAGGCCAGTGACTTCGCCGGCGTGGACGTGACCGGCAAGATCGCCCTGATGCAGCGTGGCACCTGCGGCTTCGGGGAGAAGGTGGCAAACGCCGAGGCCGCCGGCGCGGCGGGCGCGATCATCATGAACCAGGGCAACGGCACTCCGGAAGCCAACCCGGACCGCTACGATCTGTTCGCCGGCACGCTGAGCGCGCCGGTCGGCATTCCGACGGTGGCCGTGTCGTACGACACCGGGACGCAGTTCGCTGCCACGTCGGGTCTGACGCTCCGGATCGAGGCCGACACCACCTCGGAGATCCGCAGCACCGAGAACCTCTTCGCGCAGACCAAGCAGGGCCGCACCGACAACGTGGTGGTGGCCGGGGCGCACCTGGACTCGGACCCGGCCGGGCCGGGCTACAACGACAACGGCACCGGCAGCGCCGCGCTGCTTGAGGTCGCACTTCAGATGGCCAAGGTGAAGCCGTACAACGCGGTGCGCTTCGCCTGGTGGGGTGCGGAGGAGGCCGGCCTGATCGGCAGCCAGTACTACATGGACTCGCTCACCGAGAAGCAGGTCGCCGACATCGCCCTCTACCTGAACTTCGACATGATCGGCTCGCCGAACTACGTGTTCGGGGTCTACGACGGCGACGACTCCGCGCAGGAGGGTGCCGGCCCGGGGCCGGCGGGCTCGGCGCAGATCGAGCAGGTGTTCGAGAAGTTCTTCGCCTCCCGGAAGCTGCCCACCGTGCCGTCGGACTTCACCGCACGCTCGGACTACAAGGCGTTCATCGACGTCGGCATTCCGGCCGGTGGCCTCTTCACCGGAGCCGAGGGCCTCAAGACGGCCGAGGAGGCGGCCCTCTTCGGCGGCCTGGCGGGCGAGGCGTACGACCCCTGCTACCACCAGGCCTGTGACAGCCGTACGCCGGTCGCCGACGGTGCCGACGCCGAGCTGTACCGGGCGCTGGGGAAGAAGTACAAGCTCAAGGGCAACGTCAACGTCTTCGCGCTCGATGTCAACGCCGACGCCGTCGCCACCGCGGTGCTCACGTTCGCGTACGACACCTCGGCCGTGAACGGCGTACCGGGCAAGGCGCCCGGCAAGGGCAAGGGCAAAGGCAAGGGCAAGCCGCACGGCCACAAGCACGGCCACAAGCACTGGAGGTGATCCAGGCGCCGCGCTGAACCGGGCCGGGCCCCACCTCGGGGCCCGGCCCGCCGGCTCAGCTGAGCAAAAAGGCCGAGCGGGCCAGCTGGGCGGGGAGGGTCGAGCGGGCCAGCCAGGCGGGGAGGGTCGAGCGGTTCAGCCAGGCGGGAAGGGCCGAGCGGTTCAGCCAGGCGGGAAGGCCGAGCGGGTCAGCCGGGCGGGAAGGCCGAGCGGGTCAGCCGCCAGTACTGGCGTTCGCCGTCGTCGCGCAGCACCACGCCGTAGCGGCCCAGTTCGGTACGCAACTCGCGGGCCTCGTCGTCCCGGTCCTTCTCCAGCGCCTCCTGCCGGGCCCGCAACAGCGCGTCCGCGCCGTCCGGCAGGCCGGGCAGCCCCGGCACCCAGCGTCGGTACGCGTCCCGGTGCGGGTCCGCCTCCGCCCACGGCCAGCCGTGGTCCCGGAACGCCCTGGACAGCCGGTCGGTCGGCAGGTCGGAGGGCTGCCGGACCAGCTCGCCGTCGTCCGCGTCGAGCAGCACCAGGTCCTTGCCGTCGACGAAGACCACCCGGGTCGCCGACCGGCCGACCTCCCGCTCGGTGCTGCCGCAGCGCAGCCGCAGCCGAGTGCCGTCCACGGTGACCCGCACCCGCTCGGCGGTGCCGATCGCGCCGATCACCAGCCCGGCCAGCAGGCCGACCGCCGCCCCGCCGCCAAGCGCGTACGGGTCGGGCAGCCCGTCGACCCAGCGGAACAGCCCCTGCGCCGGTGCCCAGGGCAGGCCGGCCACCCAGCCGGCACCGGCCGCCAGCAGCCCACCCGCCAGGCCACCGGCGAACGGGATACCGGCCCAGAGCACCAGCAGCTCGCCGGCCCCGCCGCTGACCACGCTCGGCGTACCGTACGCCGTCACGCCACCTCCCGACGCATCGTCCGGACCAGCCCCGCGAGCAGCGGCACGACCAGCCACACCAGCAGCGACACCCCGAGCCGCCCCCACTGCCCGGCGGTCATCTCGGCGGTGAACAGTGGCTCCATTGTGCGTCCGGCGTCCAGCCACTCGGCCGCCCGGCGCAGGGGCCGGACCAACTCGCCGACGATCGCCCAGGCGTTCGGCAGCACCAGGTAGGTCACGATCGCCAGCGGGGTGTGCAGCAGGAGCAGGCCGAACCCGGCACCCAGCAACACGTTGGCCACCTGGAACACGGCCGTGTGCAGCAGGAGCATGCCCTCGATCCGCCAGGTACCCGCGCCGCCGGTCGCCCCGGCGATCAGCGTGCCGACGGCGGCGACGGCGAGGCTCGCCAGCAGCGCCGCGAGTGCCGCCGCGACCAGCGCGATGAGTTTGGCGGCGATCACCCGCTCCCGCCGGGGCACCAGCGCGAAGGTGGCCAAGGCGGTGCGCTGCGACCACTCGCTGGTGATCGAGAGGATGCCCAGCACCGGCAGCAGCAGCCCGACCGGGAGCAGCGACGGCAGGTAGAAGTTGACGAAGGTCTGCTCGGCGTCGGGCGCGTACGCCAGTTGGAGCGCGACGACGGCGGCGGTGACCAGCCCGATGGTGATCAGCAGCCAGCGGCCGGCCCGGGTGTCGACGAGCTTGCGCGCCTCCACGACGGTCAGCCGGGCCAGCGACGGCCGGTGCTCCGCCGCCCGGCTGACCTCGGGCGTGCTGGTGCTGGTGGTGATGGTCGTCATCGAACGGGCTCCTCGGTCGGCTCGGCGGTCAGGGTGAGGAAGAGTTGTTCCAGGCCACCGGCGCCGGCCGGCCGCAGCTCGGTCAGGGCGACCCCGGCCGCTGTGGCGGCCAACCCGACCGCCTCGCTGTCGGCGCGGACCAGCAGCCCCTCGGTGCCCTCGCTCACCGGCAGGCCGGCGCGCTCCAGCGCGGCGCGCAGTGCCGCCCGGTCCCGGGCCCGCACCAGCGTGCCGCCGTTGGCCAGCAACTCGTCCTTGTCGCCCTGGGCCACGATCCGGCCGCCCCCGATGACCACCAGCCGGTCCGCGACCGCCTCCACCTCGCGCAGCAGGTGGGAGGAGAGCAGCACGGTGCCACCCCGGTCGGCGAAGTTGCGCAGCAGGCCGCGCATCCAGAAGATGCCCTCCGGGTCCAGGCCGTTCGCCGGCTCGTCCAGGATCAGCACCCGGGGGTCGCCGAGCAGCGCGTGCGCCAGGCCGAGCCGCTGACGCATCCCCAGCGAGTACGCCCGGACCCGGCGCTTCGCCGCGACCGCGTTCAGCCCGACCTGGTCCAGCGCCTCACCCACCACCCGGCGGTCCACGCCCATGGTCGCGGCGGCCACGGTAAGTACCTCCCGGCCGGTGCGCCCGGCGTGTTGGGCGGCGGCGTCCAGCAACACTCCGACCATCCGGCCCGGGTTGGGCAGTTGCCGGTAGGGCCGTCCGGCGACGGTGGCGGTGCCGGCGGTCGGTGGGGTGAGTCCGCAGATCATCCGCATGGTGGTGGACTTGCCGGCACCGTTGGGGCCGAGGAAACCGGTGACCGTGCCCGGTTCGCAGCGGAACGACACGTCCTCGACGGCGGTGTGCCGCCCGTACCGTTTGGTGAGTTGAGCTACCTCGATCATGCTGCGAGGCTGCTGGAGCCACCCGGCTGCGCACAGCGGCCGACGGTCGTGCGCCGGTAGACCAAGGTCGACGTCCAGGTCTCGACTTTGGTAGCTGGTCCGGCCTCCGCGGGCTGCCTACCATTGCGGCTGTGAGCAGCGCCGTCGTCGAACATCCGGGACTGCTGCCCGGCTCGCTCGGCCCGGCCCGCAGTCGCCGGACCACGCGCGACTGGCTGGTCGACAGCCTCTGCTTCCTGGTCTCGGTCGGGTGGGTGCTGGTGGCCACGCTCGACGCCGCCTCGCCGAATCCGTCGTTCGCCGAACGGCTGCCGTACCACTGGATGATCGTCGCGGACGCGCTGTTCGGCCTGGCCTGCTCGGCGGTGCTCTGGGTACGCCGTCGCTGGCCGCTCGGGCTGGCGCTGGTCACGCTCCCGGTCGCGGCGTTCTCGATGGCCGCCGCGATCCCGCTGCTGATCATCTTCTTCACGCTCGTGGTGCACCGACGCACGGCGGTGGTGCTCGCGGTCACCGCGGCCGGCCTGTTCACCAACACCCTCCTCGCCATCCTGCGACCGGATCCGCACCTCACCCACTGGGCGACCGCCGCCTGGGGCGTGGTCATCACCCTGCTGGTGCTGGCCTGGGGGATGTTCGTGCGGGCCCGCCGGCAGTTGGTGCTGTCGCTGCGTGAGCGGGCCGAGCGGGCCGAGTCCGAGCAGCAGTTGCGGGTGGCCCAGGCCCGGCAGTTGGAGCGCACCCGGATCGCCCGGGAGATGCACGACGTGCTGGCCCACCGGATCTCGCTGCTCAGCCTGCACGCCGGGGCGCTGGAGTTCCGCCCCGACGCGGCCCCGCAGGAGGTGGCGCGGGCGGCCGGAGTGATCCGGGGCAGCGCCCACGCCGCCCTTCAGGACCTGCGCGAGGTGATCGGGGTGCTGCGGGCCGAGGGCTCCCTCACCGAGGAGCCGGAGCCGCCGCAGCCCACCATCGCGGATCTGCCCGCGCTGGTCGCCGAGTCCCGGGCCGCCGGGGTCCGGGTCGACCTGCGCGACGAGGTGTCCGGCGCCGATCGGCTGCCCCCCGCGCTCGGCCGGACCGTCTACCGCATCGTGCAGGAGGGGTTGACCAACGCCCGCAAGCACGCCACCGGTGCCGCGGTCACGGTCGGGCTCCGTGGGGCGCCGTCGGACGGGCTGAGTGTGGAGATCCGTAACCGGTGGCCGGTGGGTGAGGTGACCGAACAGATCCCCGGCACCGGTACCGGCCTGGTCGGTGTGGCCGAGCGGGTGCACCTCGCCGGTGGCCGGTTGGCTCATGGTCGTGACGGCACCGGCGACTTCCGGCTGGCCGCCTGGCTGCCCTGGCCGGCGTCGTGACCGGCCCCACCTCGGCGGCCGGGACCGGGAGCCCGGCGGCGGACGCTGGGCGGCCGGTGCGGATCCTGATCGTGGACGACGACGCGCTGGTTCGGGCCGGGCTGTCGATGATCCTCGGCGGCGCACCCGACCTGCACGTGGTCGGCGAGGCGGCGGACGGCAGCGAGGTCGCAGGCGCGGTCGCCGCGTGCCGGCCGGACGTGGTGCTGATGGACATCCGGATGCCCCGGGTCGACGGGCTGGCCGCGACGGAGGCGCTGCGCGCGTCGCCCCGGCCGCCCGAGGTGCTCGTGCTGACCACCTTCGACGCCGACGAGTACGTGTTGCGCGCGTTGCGGGCCGGGGCCAGCGGTTTCCTGCTCAAGGACACCCCGCCGGCCGAGATCGTGCGGGCGGTGCGCCGGGTGGCGGCCGGCGAGGCGACGCTCTCCCCGACGGTGGTCCGGACCCTCATCGAGCACGTCACCGTGCCGACGGTGGCGGACCCGCGCCGGGAGCGGGCCCTCGGGCTGTTGGCCGGGCTCGCCGAGCGGGAACGCGCGGTCGCGGTCGCCGTCGGTCGGGGCCGCACCAACGCCGAGATCGCCGGTGAGCTGTTCATGAGCGTGGCGACCGTCAAGGCGTACGTGTCGCGACTGCTGACCCGGCTCGGGCTGAACAACCGGGTGCAGATCGCGCTGCTCGTGCACGATGCCGGGCTGGTCTGACCGGATCGCCGAACAGGCGCAAAAACCCCGTTGAACTATCCCGCCCCGCCAGCCGTACCAATGCGCGAGGTGCGGTGCTCAAGCGCACCGCTACCGGAGCTTCGGGAGGCCTGCCGTGCGAGTTGATGAGCAGTCGACGGATCCCATCGATCAAATTCTGGGCGAGTTGCCGGTCCCGACATCGCTGACCCCCGAGGACGTCCGGCTGGCGGTCCGGGCGGTGGTCGTGCATGCGGCCGAGGAATGGCCCACGGGGGCGCTGTGCCGCAACGACGGTGCCCGGTTCCCCTGCCGGTTGCACCGGTGGGGCCGGCGAATCCTGCTGGCCCACGGGTTGAACGAGCGACAGCTCGACGCCCTCATCCGGCACGGCAACCCGTTCGTGCACGTGCCGTTCCCGTTCCTGGTGAACGGGCCGAACCCGGGTCGTGCCCCGGGTGCCCGCCCGCAGGGCACCGCCGGCTATCCGGCCCGGGGCGACCGGACGCCCGGCTACCCGCCGCGGGGCGATCGCGCCGCAGGTTATCCGGCGCGGCCGGAGCGTACGCCTGGTTATCCGGCGCGACCGGACCGTGCCGCCGGCTATCCGGCGCGGGGCCCGGTCCCGCGGGTGGCGGCTCCTGCGGCGCGGACCGGCGCCCGCACTCCCGGCACCGGCCGGCCGGTGGCACCCCCGCCACTGCGCCGCGCTGGCCGCGGGCGAGCTGAGAGGGACTCGCCCGCTGGCGGTACGACGCCGGTCCGGAGCGCGCGTTCGGTCCCCCCGCCCGCGCCCGGACCGGCGTCGCGACCTCGCGTGCGACCGTCCCGCTCAGATTCCGCAATCGGGTGCGGACCAGTACGTGCGGTTGGTGATGCCGTCCCGGTTGTTCTCCCGCCGGGAGTCGACGTGCACATGGTTGTTGTGCCCGCTCACGCCGGGACCGACGATCCCGCTGAAGCCGTGATCGCGGGCCCGGCGGGCGATCTGGCACAGCGATCGGTGGTTCGAGATGATGTCGGCGGCGTTGCCGTAGAGGTGCTGGCTGTTGGTCGCGCCGCCCACCCGGCTGTTGCAGCTGCGGTCGCGGTAGCCGCTGGTGACGATCAGCGGCTGGTCGCCGAGGCTGCGGCGCAGCGCCTCCAGCTTCCACATGGTGCGCAGGGCGTTGCTGCGGGTCTGGTCGGCCGTCAGCGGGCCGCCCGTCCAGCCGCCCCGGCCGCAGCCGTTGTCCAGCTCCGGATAGATGAAGTGCCGGGGCGTGCAGTCGTTGTCCTGGAGTTGGTACAGCTTCGCGAAGGTCTGCGGCCCGGCGATCCCGTCGACGCCGAGCCCGTACGCGGCCTGGAACCGGCGGATCGCGGCGGCGGTCTTCGGGCCGTACCTGCCGTCCAGTTCCACGATGTCGCGGCGGCCGGCCCAACCGGCCACCCGCAGTTGCAGTTCGCGCACGTCGCCGCCGGAGGCACCCTGGTAGAGGGTGCGTTTCCAGGTGTAACAGCCGTCGGCGTGGGCGGCTGGCGCGGCGACCACCGAGGCGATCGCGGCGCCCGGAAGCGCCAGCGCGAGGGCCACGACGGCCCGCTTCAAGGTGTGTACGCGCACAGGTAGTCCTCCCGATAGGAGAGCGAATGGGGTGACCTCCGGGACTTCGACCGAGCCGTCCCGTGAATCCACCCTCGCACCGGGCAAGCCGATTCGCGGCGATTAACAAGAATTGTCCTCGCAATTGGCCATGCCTGAGTGTTGGCTGAGAAATGCCGGCATTTGTGAATCGGACATTCGTCGCCGTGTGGTCGCAGCGGGCACTGACGCGACAATTACTGTGCGGAAAGTCGTATCCGGTCGTACCGAGGGTGATGTTGCCCGATCAGCGTGGCCCGGTAACGTCAGCCCGGGCGACGACGGGGAGGCGGGCGTGGCGCGCGGTGGAATTTTCTGCGTCGAGGGCCAGTGGCACCGGGATCTGAACGAGCGAGGGTCGGTGCTGCCCACCCTCGAACTGCTTGAACGACTGAACCGGGTCCGGTTCATCCACAAGGACGCGGCCACCCGCGACGAGCTGTTCTACTTCATCGACCGCTGGCTGCTCAAGCAGTACGCGGACCACCGGCTCGGCTTCTTCGCGATGCACGGTGAGCCGAACCGGTTGTGCCTGACCGACTGGCACTCGGTGGAGCTCACCGAGGTGGCCGAGCGGATGGCCGGGCGCTGCGAGGGGCGGCGGCTCTACTTCGGCAGCTGTTCCGTGCTGCGCGCCCCCGAGTCGGTGCTGCGCGACTTCCTCGACGTCACCGGTGCCGCGCTGATCTGTGGCTTCACCCGCGAGGTGGACTGGGTCGAGTCGGCCGCGTTCGAGACGGTGTTGCTCGACGTGCTCGCCAACGGTCAGCGACACAACGCCGCCGAGCTGCGGATGGGATCGGCACACTGGGCGCCGCTCGCCTCGTACCTCGGCTTCCGGGTGATCTACGCGAACGGCCGGGCGTGGCGACCACCGGCCCGCCCCCGGGTGCCCAGCCAGGCGTCCGCCGGACGGTCCGGCTGAGCGGTAACTGCTGGTAGAAACGAACGATGCCGCGCACAATCGCCACCAACTCCCGGGTCGACCGGGACGAACTCCTCGAGTTTCTCCGTCCACGGCACCGAGTGGTGCTGATGACCACCCGCGCCGACGGCCGTCCGCAGTCCTCGCCGGTCACCGCCGGGGTGGACGCCGACGGCCGTCTGGTGATCTCCACCTATCCGGAACGCGCGAAGGTCACCAACATCCGGCGCGACCCGCGGGTCTCGGCCTGCGTGCTCTCCGACGACTGGAACGGGCCCTGGGTGCAGATCGACGGCACCGCCGATCTGCTCGACCTGCCCGACGCCCTGGAACCGCTTGTGGAGTACTTCCGCAGCATCTCCGGCGAGCATCCGGACTGGGACGAGTACCGGGCGGCGATGGTACGGCAGGGCAAGTCGCTGATCCGGGTCACCATCACCGGGTGGGGGCCGGTCGCCACGGGCGGCTTCCCGGCCCGGCTGGCCGACTGAACCGGCTCCGGCTGCCCGACTGGTCCGGTCCGGGGTCCGGCAGGTCGGCTGGAACCGACTCCGGCTGCCCGACTGGTCCGGGTCCGGCAGGTCGGCTGGACCGGGGTCCGGCTCCGGCTGGTCGGCTGGGCCGGTCGGCTCTGGCAAGAAGGGCGGGGTGCGGCGATCTGCCATACCCCGCCCGATCGGTCAGGCCCGTGCTGTCGCGTACGTGGCGCAGCCGATCAGTTCCATCGACACCTGAAGCCGCTCCAGGCTGATGTTCTTGGCGATGGTGTCCTCCGGGCTGTGGTACGGAGGCTCCAGCAGCGCCGGCGACTCCTCACCCCGCCAGGAGAAGTTGGCGCTTGCGATACCGACCTCCTGGAACGACTGGTGGTCGCTGGCCCCGCGCTGGGTGACCGGGGAGATCTGCGGCTCGTAACCGAGCCGCTGCGCGGCGGCGGTGACCTCGTCGGTGGCCCGGTTGCTCTGGCCGGTGAACGACAGCTGCCAGTACCGCGTCGCCGGGTCCCAGCTGGTGGCGACCATGTCGTTCTGGTAGACGGCGAGGATCCGGTCGCGCTCGACCTGCGGCAGCTCGCGGACGTAGTAGCGCGACCCGATCAGGCCCTGCTCCTCCGAGCCCCACAGGCCGAACCGCACGGTGGCGTTGACCGGGATCGCCTTCAGCACCCGGGCCAGCTCCAGGCAGAGCACGGTGCCGGAGCCGTCGTCGTTGGCGCCCGGCGCACCGATCACCGAGTCGTAGTGGGCGCTGACCATCACCACCGGGCCGTTCGGGCCCGACCGTCCCTGCCGCTCGGCCAGCACGTTGTACGAGGTAAGCCCCCGGTGCGCGGTGGTGGCGATGGTGAGCGTCAGCGGCCGGGCGGCGAGCAGCGCCCGGAGCCGGTGCTTCTGCGCCTGGGCGACCCCGACCACCGGGATCGGCAGCGGCGAGTTGGCCGAACCGGGCAGGGTGGGGGAGAACGCCTGCGCCCGGCGGGGCTCCACCAGGTCGGCCGGGAGGAAGACCAGCCCGACCGCGCCGGCGGCCACCGCCCGCGCCGCCACCTGCTCGCGCTGGCCGGCGACGTAGTCCACCAGGGCGATCTTGCCGCTGACCTCGGCGGTGAAGTCGCTCGCGGCGCCCGCACCGACGTCGATCACCGAGGCGGTGACGCTTGTGTCGAGCGCCGCGTGGGCGCTCGCGCCGACCTGCCAGTTCAGGTCGGTGGGCAGGCCGGCCGGCGAGCTGAGCTGCGCGAGGAACTTGTCGGCCACCGCGAACGGCTGCAAGGTGGTCTGGTAGCCGTAGTGGTCGAGTTGGCCGGCGATGTAGTTGGCGGCCCGCCGCTCGGACTCGGTGCCGCCGATCCGCGGACCGATGTCCTCGGAGAGCACCTTCAGGTGCTCCAGCGCCCGTCGGCTCGACAGCTGGGCGATGACCTTCCGGTCGTCCGACGTGAGCCTCGGCGGCTTGTGTGCCCCCGGGCGCTGGTCGTTGGCGGCCCAGGCCGGCGCGGGCAGCGCCACGGTGGCGGCCCCGCCGAGGGCGACGGTGAGCATCCGTCGCCGGTTGAGGAAGCTGGAGCCGATGGAGGGGGAGGAATCGTGCGAGGGTGTCACGGTGTCGTCGAGTGAAGACAAGACGGCGCCTCCTGAGTCGAGATCGGACCCGGCGTTCAGGGGTGTGTCGCCCGGGTCACAGCCGCTCGAATCTAACTCGCGAGCTGCTGCTTCTCAAGATCGCGGCGTCAGTAGCCTGCGGTGAAGCGCATGTTCTGGTGGCGTGGCCGCTCGATCTCATCGACCACCGCGACGGCGAGGTCCTCGTAACTGAGGACGCTGCGACCCTCGGCGTCGACCACCGGATGGTCGGTGCCGGTGCGGTACCGGCCGGTGCGTTCGCCCGGATGGAACTCCAACGGCGGGGGAGAGAGGTACGTCCAGCTCACCCCGTCGGCCGAGGAGCGGTAGAGATCCAGGGCAGCCGCCTGGCCCAGCGCCGCGTCACGGTACTGGGCGGGAAAGTCCGGCTCGTCCAGCAGCCGCGTGCCGGCCGGCGTGAGCAGGGTGGCCCCGCCGCCGACGTGGATGACCCGGGGCGCGGCCGGCATGTCGCGCAGCGCGCCGAGCAGCGCCCGGACGGCGTCGGACCAGAGCGAGTGGTCACCGCCGCCGATCGCCACCACAAGCGCGTCCGCCGCCGGTGCCAATTCCCGTACGCTGCGCTCGCTTGTGGCGTCCCCGGTGACCACCCGGATACCGGCCGGCAGGTACGACGTGGCCTCCGGCCGGCGTACCGCGGCAACGACCCGGTGCCCCCGGTTGAACGCCTCGACGGCAATCCGCGATCCGGCGGTGCCACCCGCTCCGAACACGACGATGTCGCTCACGGTCCCAGGCTATGGACCGCAGCGGTCGGCCGTCGGCGGAACGGCGATCCCGCGACGTTTCGGTCGACAAGCGTGAACTGCGGTCCTCACCGGGCCGGGTCCTCAGTCGAGCAGCGCGGAGTAGACCAGCTGCCGCAGTTGCGGCCGGATCGGCCAGGTGCTCGACGGCATCAGCTGGGTGAAGAACAGGGCGGTGATCTCCTCGACCGGGTCGACCCAGAAGGCGGTGCTGGCCACCCCGCCCCAGTAGTACTCGCCGACGCTGCTCGGCAGCCGGGCCGGGATCGGGTCGTCCACCACCGCGAAGCCGAGGCCGAACCCGATCCCGTCCAGGGTCGTCTCGGCGAACCCGCCGGTCGACAGGGTCCCCAGGTCCTGACCCCCGGGCAGGTGGTTGCGGGCCATCAGACGCACCGTGCGGGGGGCGAGCAGGCGTACCCCGTCCAGTTCGCCGCCGCGCAACAGCGCCTGGGTGAACCGGTGGTAGTCGGCCGCCGAGGAGATCAACCCGCCGCCGCCGGAGAGCAGCGTCGGCTTCTCGTACGCCAGGTCGCCGATCGCGTCGTGGCGTACCGCGCGACCGGTCGCCGGATCCGGCACGTAGAGCGCGGCGAGCCGGGCGGTGTCGGCGCCGTCGACGTACCAGCGGGTGTCGTCCATGCCGAGCGGACGCAGCACACGGTCGGTGAGGAAGGTGTCCAGGCTCTGCCCGGAGACCACCTCGATCAGCCGGCCGAGCACGTCGGTGGCGACCGAGTATCCCCAGGCGGTGCCGGGCTGGAACAGCAACGGCAGGGTGCCGAAGGCCCGGCTGGCCTCGGCCAGGTCCACGTCCGCCGGTGGGTAGAGGTCGTAGCCGGCGGCCCGGTAGAGGCCGTCGACCACGGAGGTCTGCATCCAGCCGTAGGTAAGCCCGGCGGTGTGGGTGAGCAGGTGCCAGACCCGGATCGGCTCGATCGCGGGCACGGTGTACGGCTTGAGCGTCGACCCCTTCGAGTAGACCCGCATGTCGGCGAACTCGGGCAGCCAGCGGCCGATCTCGTCGGTCAGCTCGAACCGACCCTCCTCCCAGAGGATCATCGCCGCCACCGAGGTGATCGGCTTGGTCATCGAGTAGATCCGCCAGAGGGTGTCGTCGGCCACCGGCGCAGCGGCCTCCCGGTCGCGCAGCCCGTACGTCGAGGCGTGCGCGATCTCACCGCGCCGGGTGACGACGAGCTGCCAGCCGGCCAGCCGGCCGTCGTCGACGTACCTGCCGAAGTGCTCGTCGATCCGGGCCAGTCGGGCCGGGTCGAAGCCGAGCTGTGCCGCGTCGGTGCTGCGTATCGTGCTCACCCGAGCGAACCTACCGGCCGGTACCCGTGCCGGGAAGACATCCGGTGTCAGTGTCGACGGTTAGCCTGCGGTCATGCCGGAGCCGATCGAGGACGTCACCTTCCACGACGAGGACTGGTACGCCGAGGAGCTGGCCGACCGGCACTACGTCGGCTGCGCCTTCCACCGGGTCGACCTGACCGAGGCGACCAGCCGAGGCGCGATCTTCACCGGCTGCACCTTCGGCGACGTGCGGTTCAACGTCTCCCGGCACACCGACTCGGCCTTCACCCGCTGCACCTTCATCCGGTGCAACCTGTTCGAGGCGGAGTTCACCGGGTGCAAGGTCATCGGCAGCACCTTCGACCGGTGCGACCTGCGCCCGCTGACGGTCACCGGCGGCGACTGGTCCTTCGTCACGCTTGCCGGAGCCGACCTGCGCGGGGTGCGGTTCACCGACGTACGCATGCGGGAGGCCGACCTCAGCGGCGCGGACCTGACCGGGGCGGCGGTGCGTGGCACCGACCTGTTCGACGTGCAGTGGCGGGGCGCCCAGCTGTCCCGTGCGGACCTTCGCGGCAGCGACCTGACCGGGCTGGATCCGACGGCGATACAACGGACCGGTACGGTCATCGATGTTTTTCAGGCCGGGACGCTGGCCCGGGCACTCGGCTTCGACATCCGGGACTGAGCTCTCGCCAGTGCGAAGGCCGTCCCCGCCCACTGGCGCGGAGGGCACCCTTGATGCGAATGTGAGTCGCCCCCGCATCCGGGTCGAGGTGTGCCGGTGCGAGTCCGGTCCGGCAGAAGTGGAGAGTCGGTGGCCGAGGAACATCCTGCGCCGAGCGGTGGCTCACCGTCCCGCCCCACCCGGGCCGCCCGCCACGGTGGATCCGCCCGGCACCGTTCGAAGGGCCTCGGTGGCCTGCGGGGCCGCCTGCACCGCCGGGTGGCCACCCACCGGCGACCGCCCGGGGCGCCGGGCGAGAGTCGGGCCGACACCCGCCGGCTGGTCCGGGCCCGTCGGCGTCGCCGGTACGCGGTCGAGGCGGTCGCCGCCTTCACCGGCCTGCTGGCCCTGGTCGGATTCGTGAACTGGTGGTCGGAGTCGGCCCCGGACGGTCCGGCGGAGTCCGACGGTCTGCCGGCGGTGGTCGGGCGGCCGAGCCTGCCGAGTGCGGTTCCCACCGCGCCGGCCGTGCCCGGGCTGCGGCCCCGCGACCGGTCGCCGAGTCCCAGTCCGAGCAGTTCGACGCCAAGTACCGCGCCGATGGCACCCGTCGCGCCGATCGCCCCGGTGACGCTCACCGTGCGCCGGGCGGACATCCCGGCCACTGTGGACCTGACCGAACTGGGCGGGCGCGACTGGGTGCACTGGGGGTTTGGCGGCGCCGGAACGACGGTGCGCAAACGCGACGGTTCCGCCGAGATCCGCGACCTGGGCGGTCCGGGCGAGCGGAGCGGCTGGGACGGCAATCAGGAACTCTTCGGGTGGCGCGACGGCGCGCCGGTCGAGTCCACCGATCCCACGCCCGACGGCGTCTTCACCTGCGGCGTGGGCAACGGCTTCGCGCTCGCCGTGGTCGCCGACGGTAGGCCGCGTACCGCCACTGTCTACCTCGGCGTCTGGATGGCCCGGGGCCGCCTGGACGTCGCGCTCTCCGACGGCGGCCCCAGCCGCACCCTGCGCCTGGAGGAACGCCACACCACCCAGTCCACCGCGGTCACCGTCGGCTTCCAGGCGCCGGCCGGAACCCGCCTGCTGCTCACCTGGACCGTCGAGGAGACCTTCACCCCGCACTGCGGCAACGTGGCCCTCCAAGCCCTCACCCTGAGGTGAAAGGAAGGGCACCTTATTAACGCCTCGGGTAGAGCAAGGGCCCCCTTTCAACACTCGAACGGCCGGTAGCGTGGTGGGAACGTAACCATGATCCAGGAGGGCCGATGAGCACGGGCGAACAGGTGGTGGACAGCCCCGCAGGCTGGGTCGCCGAACACATCAACAGGTACGTGGAGACCGACGGCGCCGACGGGCACGAATGGCAACCCGGCGTGTTCACGCTGCTGTTGACCACCCGTGGCCGGCGCAGCGGCCAGCTACGGCGGACCGCGCTGATCTACGGCCGGGACGGCGACGCGTACGTGATCGTCGCCTCCCAGGGCGGCGACCCCCGGCACCCGGCCTGGTACCTCAACCTGCTGACCGAACCCGAGGTGCAGGTGCAGGTCGGTGCCGACCGGTTCACCGCGCGGGCGCGGACCGCCACCGGGCAGGAGCGCGGCCGGCTGTGGCGCACCATGGCCGGCATCTGGCCGGCGTACGACGACTATCAGGCCAAGACGGACCGGGAGATTCCCGTGGTCCTGTTGGAGCGGGTCTGACCTGCTGCTCCGCCTGGGTGGGCGGCCTGTTGCGGCGCCAGCGGGGTGGCCGGTGTCGGGGGACTGGGGCAGACTGCCAGGACCGTCCGCGCTCGCCGCCGGGCGGTGCGACGACACGGGGAGGACGAATGCCCGCCTTCGCGCTGGCCCATCTGCACAATCCACAGGTCAACGAGGACATCCTGCGCTACCTGGGGCGGATCCAGGCCACCTTGGAACCGTTCGGAGGGCGGTTCCTGGCGCACGGGCCGGAGGTGACGGTGCTGGAGGGTGACTGGCCCGGCAGCCTGGTCATCCTTGAGTTTCCCGACCGCGACCAGGCGCTTGCCTGGTACGAGTCACCCGCCTACCAGGAGATCCTGCCGTTGCGTACCCGGCACATCAGCGGCTCCGCGATCATTTTCGACGGGGTCCCGCCGGATTACGACCCGAGCCGGCGGGCGGCGGCGCGGGCCCAGTCGACCGACTGAAGTCACCGAAATCTGCTGGCGTACCCGGTTCCGGCGCGGTTATTCCGGCGAATTGAATTGACTGCTGTCTATTTGACGAACGCCCTGGTAGGGGGCACCGTGGGCAGTGCGGGGGCGCGGAGGCGCCCCGATCTGACGGTGGTCCACCGCCTTCTGGGTGGGCCGATCCCGGTCCCAGGAGACCGCGACCCGGGCGTACGTACCCGGAGCCGACCTAATCCACGAGGAGTCCCCACCATGCTCACGATGACCGACAACGCCGTTCTGGTGATCCGTGACCTCGCCGCACAGCAGGACGTTGCCGAGGACGGCGGCGTACGCATCGCTGCGGACACGGTGGCCGGGTCGCTCACCGTCGAGTTGGTCGCCGCGCCGACCGAGGGCGACCAGGTGGTCGACAACCAGGGTGCCCGGATCTTCCTCGACTCCGACGCCGCCGACCTGCTCGGCGACGCCGCGGTCGACGCCACCGTGGACGACGAGGGCATCGTGCAGTTCGGGTTCACCGAAAAGCAGTGACCGACCGGCCACCGGAGCGGCAGTGACCGACCGCCACCGAAAAGCAGTGACCGTCACCGGAAGCGTGGGTGCCGCCGCCTCAGCCGGTGACCCGTCGCCGCGGCGTACGGCCATGGCGCGGCGGAGCCGGCACGGGCGGCCGGGCCGAGTCGCGGGGCGGCCGGCGCAATGCGTCGAGCACGTGGGCCAGATGGTGCGAGGTGCTCCAGGCGATCCAGTTGGTCGTCGAACCGGCTCCGGCCACCCGCCGGGCCCGGCGCAGGATCTCGTGGTCGCCCCAGGAGAGACCCGCCCCGGCCGGCGGCCAGTGCGGCGCGGACACGAGGGTGCGACACAGGTCGGTCACCCGCTCGTCACCCCGCCCGCCCCGGCGGGACCAGCGGTAGACCCACCAGGCGCCGTCGGCGGTGTACGGGACGGTGGGCAGCCGGTCGCCACCCGGGTCCACGCCGGGCGTCGCCGGGCTCACGCCGTAGTCGCCGAAGCCCACGCCCAGGTCGGCCAGCCGCAGCCAGAGCAGCCAGTCCCAGCGGTCCAGCCGGACCGGCTCGTCGGTGGGCAGCCGGTACAGCGTCGGCGGCATCCCGCCGGCCACCACACTCACCGAGTGCCACGCGTGCCGGCGGGCCCAGTCCAGCACCCGCCGGGCCCGGGGTTCGGTCGCCCGTACGTCCGCCGGGCAGCACACGTCACCGCAGTCGACCAGCAGGTCGCACTGCTCGGGTGCCAGTCGGGCGTACCGCCAGATCCGCTCCACCGATGCGGTGTTCGCGTCGGGGCCGGCCCGGTCCTGGGCGATCCGCAGCCGCACGACGGCCCGTCCGGTACCGGCCCGGGCGGTGGCGCCGTGCGCCGCCAGCCGCCGGTCACCGTCCGCCAACCCGATCACCGGCAGCATCGGTACGCCCCACCGGGCCGGTTCGATCTCCGCCAGGTCGGCTCCACCGCCGACGTCGATTGCCGGTACGAGCCCAGCCGGCAGCCGACCGATGGCGTCCACGGTGGATCGATCTACAACGGACAGTTGCAGGATCGGGGCGATTGTCGGGGCGAGGGCGGCGTCGAGGTGGCCGAGCGCCTCCAGCTCGCCCCGTCGCGCGGCGAGGATGGGGCGGTAGTGCACGTCCGCCGCCCGGCCCCCGCAGCCAGGCATCATAATTCAGAGTAGCCAGCTCATCACCCGACTCACAGGGCAGGTCGCGGAAACAACCCGGACGGGCGTCGGCCGACCGGATGCGGGCCCGCGCGGAGCACCTGGTGCCGGATCCGGTCGGTGTGCTCAAGGATCGGCGGGCCTTTTTCCGTGTGCTCAAGGATCGGCGGGCCTTCTTCCGTACCGGCCGATCCGGTCAGGGCAACGCCCTGCTAGACGACGCGACCCGGGCCCGTCACCGGACCCGGGTCGCCGCGCTGGCGCAACCGGACCTGCTCGCCTGGCTGCACCGCGACCGTTGACCCGGTCAGTCGTCGTCCCGGTCGTCGTCGTCGTCATCGTCATCGTCGTCATCGTCGACCGGCTCCTGCTCGGCCTTGACCACCGAGCCGTTCTCCCGGTCGATGTCGACCTCGTGCTCGGTGTCGCCCCGGACGATCTCGACCTCCCACACCGGCCGGCCGTTCTCCCGGTCGCGGTCGACCTCGGTGATCTGACCGCCGCCGACGTGCGCCAGCGCGATCTCGCCGGCCCGCTCCAGACTCACCGCGTCGGTTCCGCTGGCCGGCGCGCCGGTGCCGGGCGGGGTGGCCGTGCCGGTCGGGTCGGCCGGCGTGGCCGGGGTGCTGCTGTCGTCCGGCGTGGCCGGGGTGACCGGGACGCCCTCGGTCGTCGGCGCGCTGGTCGCGGCGGTAAGCGTCGTCTGCTGGGCCCGGTCGTTGTCGGCCGCCGTCACGCCCAGGAACACCCCGGCCGCCGCGAGCACCGCTGCCGCACCGCCGACCGATGCCAGGAGCAGAGGGTTGCGCCTCATCGTCTTCCACCTTTCCTCGGTTGTTGCATCGAGGATCGGTGTCGGCGGGATAGCGGCGCGCTGTCCGAACCCTAATGCCCGGTTAAGGTCCGCCGCGTCCACCACGAGCCGGGTCGAGGCGGCTCACCGGCCGGCGGCGGTTGCCCGGCCGAGCCGGAGAATCACCTCGGCACCGCCGCCGGGCCGCTCGCCCAGTTCCAGTCGGCCGCCGCTGGCCTGGGCCGCCCGGCGGGCGATGTCCAACCCGAGACCGGTGGAGCCGGCCTGGCTGGCGCCCCGACGCACCGATTCGGCCGCTATGCCGGGGCCCTCGTCGGCGACGGTCACCGTGACATGCTCGTCGGTGGGGGTGAGTCGTACGGCGAAGGCGGTGCCGTCCGGCGTGTGCGCGAAGACGTTGCCCAGCAGGGCGTCCACCGCCGCCGCCAACTCGTCGGCCGGCACCGCCACCGGCAACGGCCCCGGTGCCAGGTCCAACTCGACCGAGCGGCCGGTCTCCTCGGCCAGCACCGACCAGAACGCCACCCGCTCGGCCACCGTCGCCGCCGCGTCGGTGGCCACCGCGCCGGTGGCGGGGGTACGCCAGCGGGCCTGCTGGATCAGGCCGGTGACGGCCCGCTCCAGCCGGTCCACGGCGTCGGTGACCCGGGTGGCGTCCTGCGGATCACGCAGCGACTCCGCCTCCAGCCGCAGCGCGGTCAGCGGGGTGCGCAGCCGGTGCGACAGGTCGGCCACCTGCTCCCGCTCCTGCACCAGCAGTTCCTGGATCCGACCAGCGAGGTGGTTGAGGGCACCGCCCACCTCCCGTAGCTCCGCCGGGCCGGTCGGGCTCACCCGGGCGTCCAACTCGGCGTTTGCCAGCCGGTGCGACACCGCCGACAGTTCGCTGATCGGGCGGACCAGGGTGCGGGCCAGCCGGTCGGCCACGACCAGACCGATAAGCACAAGCAACACCCCGAGCAGGGCCAGCACCAGCCAGGCCCGGTCCACCCCGGCGGTCATCTCGGCGTACGGCACGACCGTGCGGATCACCGCCGTGCCCTCGGGACGGCCCTGTACCGCGATCACCACCTCCCGACCCTCGGCGGACTCCGCGGTGAGGCTCTCCCCGCGCCCGGCCAGTTCGACGGTGGGCGTACGGGAGCTGGGTGAACCGAGCACCGTGCCGTCGGGCAGGAAGACGCTGACCGGCCGGCCGGATTCGGCGGCCCGCTGCTCGACGGCGAGCCGGACGGTGTCCGCGTCGGCGGTGCCGACCACCGGGGCGAGGCTCTGCGCGTCCGCGGTGGCGCGTACGGTCGCCCGGTCCGCCGCGGTGGTACGCAGCAGCAGGGCCAGCGGGACCAGGAAGGCGATCACGATGAGTACGCTGACCGCGGCGACCAGCAGGGTCAGGCGGGCCCTCATCCGGTGGCCTCCGGGGCGACCAGGCGCACCCCGACCCCGCGTACGGTGTGCAGGTAACGCGGCTGCTGGGCGCTCTCGCCGAGCTTGCGGCGCAGCCAGGACAGGTGCACGTCGACGGTCTTGTCCGCGCCGCCGTACGGGATCTGCCACACCTCGGTCAGCAGTTCCCGCTTCGTCACCACCTCACCGGTGCGGCTGGCCAGGTGCCGCAGCAGGTCGAACTCGCGGGGGGTCAGCTCGACCGGTTCGCCGTCGAGGCTGACCTGGCGCGACCGGGGGTCGATCCGCAGCCCGCCGATCATGATGGTGGGGTCCTCGTCGGCCGCCCCGCCGGGCCCGCGCCGCAGCACCGCCCGGATCCGGGCGTCCAGTTGGGCGGCGGTGAACGGCTTGACCACGTAGTCGTCGGCCCCGGCGTCGAGCACCCGGACGATCTCCGTCTCGTCGTCCCGGGCGGTGGCGACGATCACCGGCACCGCGCTTACCGCCCGCAGCATCCGCAGCAGTTCGCGGCCGTCCAGGTCGGGCAGGCCGAGGTCGAGCACGACCAGGTCGGGCCGGTCGTCGAGCGCGTCGCGTAGTCCGGTCATCGCGGTGGACGCCGCCGCCACGGCGTGCCCGCGTTCGCGCAGCGCCCGCACCAGCGGCGTACGGATGGTGAGGTCGTCCTCGATCAGCAGCAGGCGGGCCACAGCAGGCAGGGTAGCTCTGCCCGGTGCCGACCTCGACCCACCGCCGGCCCGCCGGTGCTGCTTTAACGTTGCCCGAAGGTCGCCTTAACCATGGATCGGGCATAGTCGGGTGATGGGTCGCCGTACCTTCCTCGCCGTCGCCGGGTGGCTGGCCACCGCGCTCGTCGCCACCCTGATCGGGCTCGCCGCGATCCAGGTGGTGGGGGAGAGCCTCACCGGGACTCCGGGCGGCGTACGCAGCCAGGAGGAGGTCGCCCGGGCGTTGGCCGAGCCACCGGCGACCGTGCCGACCACCCCGCCGACCGGCGCCCCGCTGCCGACCGGGTCGGGCGGCCCACCGGAGCCGGGTGGGCAGAGCCCGACGCCGCCGCCGACGAGCCCGAGCGCCGAGGCGGCGAACCGGCGCAGCTTCAGCACCCCGGGCGGCAGCGCGATCGCGGTGTGCGTGCCGGGCGGGGTGTGGCTGGAGTTCTGGTCGCCACGGCAGGGCTACCGGGTCGACGACGTCGACCGGGGGCCCGACGACGACGCCGAGGTGAAGTTCGTCGGCCCGAGTGGCAGCTACGAGCTGTCGGTGCGGTGCGTGGGCGGGGTCCCGGTGCTGGAGCCCGACGACGACTGACCGCGCGGCCGTGCCGCGTGCTGATGGTGCCGCGTGCCGGGGAGGTCCCCGTGCTCCCGGGGGCCGGGCACGAGCGCGCGGCGCCGTTCCAGCCGGAACGTCGCCGCGCTCGACCGTCTCCCACCGCCGCAGCCGTACGGCGGTACGTCAGCGGGGACCTGGTATGGCCGGCGGTGCCGGCCGGTCCTGTCGATCCCCGTTCGAGCCGGGGACAAACCCTCGAACCGGCGCTGATTCCACCATTTGCGAGTCCTGGCGTGGGTCGGCCCGTGACGGGGTATGTGCGGGGCATGGAGCACTTCACTATCGCGACTGTCGCCGAGAAGAGCCCGGACTTCCGGCGCGTGCTGTGGACCGGGCAGAACACCCAACTCGTGATCATGACCATTCCGCCCGGGGGTGAGATCGGCGAGGAGGTGCACGAGGGCATCGACCAGATCCTCACCTTCGTCAGCGGCACCGGTGAGGCCCGGGTCGCCGGTGAGAAGCGCGAGGTCGTGCAGGGGGATCTGGTTGTCGTACCCGCCGGTACCAAGCACAACTTCGTGAACACCGGCCCGAATCCGCTTGTGCTCTACACGGTCTACGGCCCGCCGGAGCACGCCGACCAGGCGGTGCACCGAACCAAGGAGGAGGCCGACGCAGCCGAAGCCGCCGGCCAAGACGAACCCCCCACCTCCTGACCTGCACCCCGCCCTGACCCCCGTCGATCTTGCACTTTTGGTCGTGATTGTGCCGCTTCTGCGACGTATGCGGCGACACAAAGTGCAAGATCGACGGGGGTCAGGGCGGGGATCGGGGTACCCGGAGCGGATGGAGCAGCCGGCCATCTCCGACTACGGATTTCTCTCCGACTGCCGCTCCGCCGCCCTGGTCGGCCGGAACGGCTCGATCGACTGGTGGTGCCCGGACCGCTTCGACTCGCCCTCGGTCTTCGCTCGGCTGCTCGACCCGGACGGTGGCCACTGGCGGCTCGCGCCGGTCGGCACCGGGCACCGGGTGCAGCGGTCGTACCAGCCCGACACGCTCGTGTTGCGTACGGTGCACCACACCCCGGAGGGCAGCGTCGCGGTGACCGACGCGCTCGCCGCCGAACAGGGTGCCCGCGCACACCAACTCGGCATGCACTCGCCGGCCGTACTGCTGCGGGTGGTGGAGGGTCTGTCCGGCCGGGTGCGGATGGCCGTGGATTTCCGGCCCCGACCGGAGTACGGCCTGCTCACCCCGTACCTGCGGGAACAGGACGACGGTTCCGTGCTGGCCAGTGCCGGCCCGGTCGTGCTGGTGCTGCGCTGCGCCGGGCTGCGGTTGCGCGCCGCCGAGGACCGGGTCCGGCACAGCTTCGAGGTGGCCGCCGGAGAGGTGGTCGGCTTCGACCTCGCGTACGGTGCCGCCTACGGTGATCCGCCGGTCCGGATGGACCCGGTGGCGAGCGTCGGCGACACCGTACGGGCCTGGCAGGCGTTCCGCGAGAGTCACCACTACGACGGCCGGTACGCCGAGGTGGTCCGGCAGAGCGCGACCGTACTCACCGGGCTGACGTACGCCCGCAGCGGTGCGGTCGCCGCGGCACCGACCACGTCCCTGCCGGAGAAGCTCGGCGGTGACCGCAACTACGACTACCGCTTCTCCTGGCTGCGCGACTTCGCCATGACCATGCGGGCGCTCTGGGTGGCGGCCTGTCCGGACGAGGCGTCCCGGCTGTTCGCCTGGGCGGCCTACTCGACGGGCCGGATCGGCGATCAGCCGGTGCCGGTGCTGTTCGGGCTGGAGGGGGAGCGGGACATCTCCGAGCACCTCTGCGCCAACCTGGCCGGCTACGCCAACAGCCGGCCGGTACGCATCGGCAACGACGCCTGGCAGCAGCGGCAGCTGGACGTGCCCGGCGAGGTCGTCTCGGCGATCTGGCGGCTGCGCGACTATCTCGGCGACCAGTTCGGCGCGGAGTTGGGGGAGATGGTCCTCGGGCTCACCGAGCAGGTGGCCGCCACCTGGCAGCTGCCGGACCGGGGCATCTGGGAACCCCGGGACAGCGAACGGCAGTACCTGTCCTCCAAGGTGCTCTGCTGGGTGGCGATGGACCGGGCGGTGCGGCTGGCCCCACGCCTGGGCGAGCGGGCGGACGCCCGACGGTGGGCGGGCATCCGGGACGAGATCCGGGCCACCGTGCTACGTGAGGGGTACGACGAGCGCCGTGGCGCGTACACCGGCGCCTTCGGTTCGGCCGAGCTGGACGCCGCGGCGCTGTACCTGCCGGTGGTGGGTTTCCTGCCGGCGAACGACCCGCGGATGCGGGCGACGATCGAGGCGATCGAGCGGGAGCTGGGCGCGGGTGGCGGGCTGATCCGCCGCTGGGCCGACGACCCGGCGGGCTTCCTGCTCTGCTCGTTCTGGCTGGTGGAGTGCCTGGTGCTGGCCGGTGAACGGGAGCGGGCCGAGCGGCTGTTCGCGGAGGTGGCCGGGCACGTCAACGATGTCGGGCTGCTCAGCGAGCAGATCGACCCGAGCACCGGGGCACATCTGGGCAACACCCCGCAGGCGTTGTCGCACATCGGCCTGATCAACGCCGCCTGGCGGCTGACCGATCCCACAGCTGACTAGGATCCGTCCTTATCTCTGCTCCACCTCGTACCAGCGGCACGTGGTGATGGACAACATCGCCGCCACCTCGACCAAGGTGAACTGCATCTACTCGTCGCCCGACAGCACCTACCGCTGATCCGTACGGCTGATCCCGCAAGATTGCCGATGCCCCGGGCGCCCCAGGCCCCGGGGCGTCGTGGTCAGCGGGGCAGCACCGGTACGCCGGAGACGTCCACCGTCTCCGGATACTTCACGCCCGCACCGGTGTTCAGCACCACCACCCGCTCGCCGGCCCGGATCCAGCCGCCGGCTCGCAACTTCCGGGCGGCGGTCAGGCAGGCCGCCCCCTCGGGGCAGAGCAGCAGCCCCTCCCAGGCGGCGAAGTCGCGCAGGTCGGCGAGGATCTCGTCGTCGTCCACCGCGATCGCGGTGCCGGCGGTGGCCCGCAACGCGGCCAGGATCAACTCGTCGCCGAGGGGTGCCGGCACCGTGATGCCGAACGCCACGGTGTGCGCGTCCGCCCAGGGCCGGGCGCGATCCTCGCCAGCGGCGAACGCCCGCACGATCGGCGCGCAGCCGGTGGACTGCACCGCCACCAGCCGGGGCAGCTTCTGCTCGATCCAGCCCAGTTCCCGAAGTTCGCCGAGGGCCTTGTGGATGCCGATCAGCCCCACCCCGCCGCCGGTCGGGTAGACGATCACGTCGGGCACCTGCCACCGCAGTTGCTCGATCAACTCGTACCCCATCGTCTTCTTGCCTTCGAGCCGGTACGGCTCGCGCAGCGTACCGGCGTCGAAGATGGTGCCCGCCGACGCCGCGACGAGCGCGGCGACCTGGCGCCCGGCGTCGCCGATCAACCCGTCGACCAGGCGCAGGTCGGCGCCGGCGGCCACGCACTCCCGCCGGCAGATGGCCGGCGCGGAGAGCGGCATCGCGATGGTCGCGCCCATCCCGGCGCGGGCCGCGTAGGTGGCCCAGGCGGCGCCCGCGTTGCCGTTTGTCGGCATGGCGATCCGCCGGATGCCCAGTTCCCGGGCGCGGCTGACGCCCACCGCCGCGCCGCGCGCCTTGAACGAGCCGGTCGGCGTCAGCCCCTCGTCCTTGACCAGCAGGTCGTCGACGCCGATCTGGGTGCCGTACCTCGGTGCCCGCAATATCGGGGTCCAGCCCTCGCCGAGGGTGGTGACGCAGGCCGGGTCGGTCACCGGCAGCAGCTCCCGGTAGCGCCACAGGTCGGCCGGACGCAGCCCGAACCGCTCCGGCTCGACCCGTCCGGCCACCGTCGCGAGGTCGTAGCGGGCCAGCAGCGGGGAGCCACACCCACAGAGGTTCTGCGGTATGCCGGCGTCGTGCTCCCGTGCGCAGCGCGGGCACTCAAGGTGGGTCAGGTACACGCTGCTCCTCGCCGTCTCAGCTCGCGTCGACGCTGCGCCACGCCGGGCTGCGCCGCCCCGGCTCGTACCCCGAGTCCAGCCGCTTCGCCAACACCCCGGGCAGCCCCTGCTCGCGGGCCGCCGCCAGGGTCTCGGCACCGGCACCGGCAAACCACGGCGGAGTCTGCCAGCGCGGCCCGGCCAGGGCCAGCCCATCGAGCAGCTGCCGGCGCTGCGGGTACGCCAGCCCGGTGCTGGTCACCCCCTCCAGCCAGAGCAGGTCGACCAGCAGGTACTGGGTGTCGGTGGCGCCCCGCCCGCCGTGGCCCGGTCGGCCTCGTCCGCTGCGGCCCGCCCGGTCGCCTCCGCCGTGGTCCGGCTGGCCGCTCGCCGGGTGGCCCGGGTCCGGGCGGCCGGCGCGCGGCGGGCGGACCCGGCCGGCCTGGTCGATGCGGACCAGGACGCCGTCAAGCACCGCCTCGGTCGGGGCCAGCGCCTCGGCCATCGCCCGCAGCCACGGGTACTCCCCGGTGATCTCCTCGCCCGTCTCGGCGAGCAGCCGCAGCCGGCCACCCGACACGTACGCCACCGCCCGGATGCCGTCCCAGCGCAGCTCGAAGCCCCACTGCGACGGGTCGGCGGGCAGCCGGGCGGCCCGGGTGGAGTGCATCGGCGCGACCAGCTCCGGCATGCTGGTCCAGCCCGGTGGCGCCGGATCGGTACGCCGTACCATCCAGTCCCGGTCGCCCCGGCCGCCGGTGGCGAACAGCACGTACCGTCCGGCGGTCCGGTCGCCGTGCAACTGCACGACCACCTCGCGGTCCTGCCACTTCTCGCAGTGGTAGGTGCCCCGGTCGTGGATGGTCATCCGCCCGCCGCCGTATTCGCCAGCCGGGATCTCGCCGGCAAAGTCGAGATACTCCATCGGATGGTCCTCGGTGTGCACGGCGAGGTGGTTGCGCCCGGGCTCCCGGGGCAACCCGCGTGGCACCGCCCAGGAGGCGAGTACGCCGTCGCGCTCCAGCCGCAGGTCCCAGTGCAGGCTGCGGGCGTGGTGCTGCTGGATGACGAACCGGGCCCGACCGCCGGTGCGTCGGCGAGGGCGTTCGGGCGGTACCGGCTCCGGGGTACGCGCCGCATCCCGCTTGCGCCGGTACTCCGTCAGCCGGTCAGCCACACCCCGCATTGTCCGACAAATTGGGCCGGCGCGCCGCTCGGCCCGGCCGGCGCGCCGCTCGGCCCGGCCGGCGCGCTGGGGCGCGGCGTGGCGGCAGCTCGTCCCCCGGTGCGGGCATGCCGGCGGAGATCGGGGGTAGAACGGTCGGTATGGACCACGCTGACCACCCCGTCGCCCTTCTCTCCGGCGACGTCCGGATTCCGCTGCTCGGCTTCGGCACCTGGCAGGCCACCGGCGAGGCCGGTTTCAAGGCCGTGCTGGCCGCGCTCGACGCGGGCTACCGGCACATCGACACTGCCACGATGTACGGCAACGAGGAGGAGATCGGCCAGGCGGTACGCGAGAGCGGGGTGCGCCGGGAGGACATCTTCATCACCACCAAGCTGCCGCCGGAGCGGGTCGGCCGGGAACGGGAGACGATCGAGCAGAGCCTGCGCGCCCTCGGCGTCGATCACGTCGACCTGTGGCTGATCCACTGGCCGCCGGCCGACCCCGGTGACCTGATCCCGGCCTGGCGGGAGATGCTCGCCATCCGCGAGGCGGGCCTGGCCAGGGCGGTGGGGGTGAGCAACTTCAGCACCGCCCAGATCGACGAGCTGATCCAGTCGACCGAGGAGAACCCGGCGGTCAACCAGATCAAATGGAGCCCGCAGCTGTACGACCGGCAGCGGCACGCCGAGCACCGGGACCGTGGGGTGGTGCTGGAGGGCTACAGCCCGTTCAAGGCCGCCGACCTGTCCGATCCGGTGCTGACCCGGATCGCCGCCGCACACAACGTCTCGCCCGCCCAGGTGGTGCTGCGCTGGCACATCGACCACGAGATCGTGGTCATTCCCAAGTCGGTCACGCCCGAGCGGATCCGGGCCAACGCCGACGTCTTCGGCTTCTCGCTGACCGCCGAGGAGATCCGCGACATCGACGCCCTCGGCAGGGGCTGAGCGGCTGTCGGCAGGCGGACTGCCCTCCGACAGATGTTAAGAGGGGCCCCTTCCTATACGCGAGGCGTTAGGAAGGGGCCCTTCCTTTCACCTACAGGTGGTGCCGTTGAGGGTGAAGCTGGTGGGGGAGGAGTAGCTGCCGTTCAGGGTGCCCTGGTAGCCGAAGCTTGCGGTGCCGCCGGGGGCGATCGTGCCGTTGTGGCCGACGTTGCGGGCGGTCACCGAGGAACCGCTCTGGCTCACCGTCGCGTTCCACGAGTTGGTCACCTGCTGCCCGGACGGCAGCGAGTACGCCAGGGTCCAGCCGTTGATGGTGCTCGACCCGGTGTTGGTGATCTGCACGTCGGCGGTGAAGCCGTTGTTCCAGGAGTTGGCGGTGTACCGCACCGCGCACGCGCTGTTGCCCGACGGCGGGGGCGTGGTGGGGTTGCCGGTCGTCGGTGGCGGGTTGTTGCCGCCGCCGTTGACCGAGGCCGAGAAGTTCGTCACGGCCAGACCGACGCCGCCCTGCCAGGGCTCGAACCCGGCCTGGATGCTTGTCAGGTACCAGGAGTTGGTGATCGCGCCACGGTTGCGGGTGTCGTTGATGAAGGCCAGCAGGTTGAGGTTGGCGCTGCTGATCGCCGACGGGGCCAGGTACGAGATGACGTTGTTGGAGCCGTTGCTGCCCCGCCAGACCTCCCAGTTGCGCCCGTCGATGTTGGCGTTGCCGACAGGTGAGCCGATGGGCTGGATCGAGCCCTGCCGGTTGAGCCAGATCATGATCTCCATCTGGTTCACCCCGTCCCGCTTCGGTGACGGGTCGAGCCAGATGTCGTACGAGGCGTTGTAGGTGGCCCCGCTGACGTACCGGTAGTTGATGCTGCTGGTCGCGCTGCTGATCTGGCTCACCTGGATCGGCAGGTTGGTGCCGGGCGAGCAGTTGGTGTAGTGGCAGCCGAGGAAGACCGACGGGTAAGCCGTGGGCGCACCGTTGGTCGGGCTGCTGCCGTTCTGGGTGGTGATCTCGAAGCCGCTGCTGGTGACGTTGATGCACTGCTGGGCGGTGGTGCCCCAGCGGTTGTTCTGCACCACGTACCGGTTCTGGATCACGGTGCTGCCGTACTGCTCGCAGATCTGGGTGTCGGCGGAGGCGGTGCCGCCGACGGCCACCGCGACGATCGAACCGGCGGCGAGGAGGCCGGCGGCCGCTAAGGCTCGCAGGGTACGTCTCATGATGCTCCTTGCGCTGCGGCGTCACCTCGACGCCGGGACGGGTTGCGGACGGAGCGGTCGGAAACGCTCGTTTGCCGGGGTGGGGGTCCGGGAGCGCTCCCATGCTCATCGTCACATTTACATGTATGAAACAACGATCGCAACCGGCGAGGAGAAATGCGGGGAAAAAAGCGCTCTGCCGCGCTCCGGTTGCCTCTGGCGTGCGCCGATTGCGCCGAGTAGTGTCTTGCCTTCAACGCGTGCCGAATCCCCCTCCGGAGGCGTACACCCCCATGCGTGGCTCCCCCCTGCGCATTCTCGTCGTCGGCGCGGGCATCGCCGGCCTGGCCGTGGCCCGGGCCCTGCGTCTGGCGGGCTTCCGCCCGGACGTCACCGACAAGGCCCCGCCCGGCGAGTTCACCGACGCCGGCCTCTACCTACCTGGCAACGCGGCCCGAGCGCTGCGCCGGCTGGATCTCGACGGTCCGGTCCGCCCGTACGGGCAGGTCATCCACACGCAGCGCTTCCTGGACGCGGCCGGTGCGCCGCTCTGCGAGGTCGACCTCGACGTGCTCTGGGCCGGCGTCGGTGAATGCCGGGCGTTGGCCCGCTCCGACCTGCACCGGGTACTGCTCAGCGGGGCCGGCGGGGCGGTCCGGCACGGGGCCGAGGTGCGCACCATCGACCTGCTGCCGGCCGCCGTCGGCGTCACCTTCGTCGACGGCACCCAGACGGAGTACGACCTGGTCATCGGTGCCGACGGGCCACGGTCGTCGATCCGGGCGCTGGCCGCACTCGGCGGTCCACCCCGCCCCGCCGGTCAGGTGGTCTACCGCGGTGTCGTGCGGCACGGCCCGGTGGTCGACGAGTGGACCGCGCTGCTCGGGCTGCGCAGCGGCTTTCTCGTGGTGCCGATCGGCGCTGGCCGGCTGCACTACTACGCGGACGAGGCGGGCACCGAGCCGCCGACCGATCCGCGGGCCCGGCTGCGCGAGCTGTTCGGCGACTACGGCGGGCCGGTGCCGGAGGTGCTCGACGCGCTCGACGCGGTGCACGTCACCACGACCGACGAGGTCGAACTCGGCCGCTGGTACCGGGGCCGGGTGCTGCTGGTCGGTGACGCCGCACACGCCACCGCGCCGACGCTGGCCCAGGGTGCCGCGATGGCACTGGAGGACGCGGTGGTGCTCGCCGAGTCGCTGAGCGCCGCGAGCAGCGTGGAGGCGGCGCTTACCGCGTACGAGAGTCGCCGCCGGCCGCGTACCCGATGGGTGCGGGACCGGACCCGGGACCGCGACCGCACCCGGGACGTGCCCCCGGCGCTACGTGATCCGCTGTTGCGTGGGCGGGGCGGGCGGATCTTCGGCGAGCACTACCGGTTGCTTCTCGGCCCGCTGTGATCCACGCCTGGTGACCCCACGCGGCGCTCTCACCTGCCGGGGACTATCCTCCTTGCGGATGACGGCCCGCAGAGACAACGCGTGCCGAGCGGGACAACCCAGAACCGGAGGCCACTCGTGACCACCGTCGCACCCAAGCCGGTCGTGACCCGGCCCTGGCCGGTCCACGAGCCGGTCAAGGGGTCGGCCATCGCACGGCTGTTGCGAACCACGGACGCGAAGCAAATCGGGATCATGTACATGGTCACCGCGTTCGTGTTCTTCATGATCGGTGGCGTGATGGCCCTGATCATGCGGGCCGAACTGGCCCGGCCCGGGCTGCAGTTCCTGTCGGCTGAGCAGTACAACCAGCTGTTCACCATGCACGGCACGATCATGCTGCTGTTCTTCGCGACGCCAATCGTGTTCGCGTTCGGCAACTACGTCGTGCCGATCCAGATCGGCGCGCCCGACGTGTCGTTCCCCCGGCTGAACAGCTTCGCGTACTGGCTCTACCTGTTCGGTGGCACCATGGCCACCGCCGGCTTCCTCACCCCCGGCGGCGCGGCGGACTTCGGCTGGACCGCGTACACCCCGCTGAGCACCACCGAGCATGCGCCGGGCGTGGGCGCCAACATGTGGGTCGTCGGCCTGGCCATCTCCGGTCTCGGCACCATCCTCGGCGCGGTCAACCTGATCACCACGATCCTGACCCTGCGCGCCCCCGGCATGACCATGTTCCGGATGCCGATCTTCACCTGGAACATGCTGGTCACCAGCCTCCTGGCGATCCTGGTCTTCCCGCTGCTGGCCGCCGCGCTGTTCGCCCTCGCGGCGGATCGGATGCTCGGCGCGCACGTGTACAGCCCGGAGACCGGTGGGCCGATGCTCTGGCAGCACCTGTTCTGGTTCTTCGGCCACCCCGAGGTCTACATCATCGCGCTGCCGTTCTTCGGCATCATCAGCGAGATCATTCCGGTCTTCTCCCGCAAGCCGATCTTCGGCTACAAGGGTCTGGTCGCCGCCACCATCGCCATCGCCGGCCTGTCGATGAGCGTCTGGGCGCACCACATGTTCGCCACCGGCCAGGTGCTGCTGCCGTTCTTCAGCTTCCTGAGCTACCTGATCGCCGTGCCCACCGGTATGAAGTTCTTCAACTGGATCGGCACCATGTGGCGGGGGCAGATCAGCTTCGAGACCCCGATGCTGTTCTCCATCGGCTTCCTGGTCACCTTCCTGCTCGGTGGTCTGACCGGCGTGCTGCTGGCCGCCCCGCCGCTCGACTTCCACCTGCACGACTCGTACTTCGTGGTGGCGCACTTCCACTACGTGCTCTTCGGCACCATCGTCTTCGCGGTCTTCGCCGGTATCTACTTCTGGTTCCCGAAGATGTTCGGCCGGATGCTCGACGAGCGGCTGGGGAAGATCCACTTCTGGTTGACCATGATCGGCTTCCACATGACCTTCCTGGTGCAGCACTGGCTGGGCAACGAGGGCATGCCCCGGAGGTACGCCGACTACCTGCCCGGTGACGGCTTCACCACGCTGAACATGGTCTCCACGATCGGTGCCTTCATCACCGGCATCTCGACGCTGCCGTTCATCTACAACTGCTGGAAGTCGTACAAGGCCGGACCGGTGGTCGAGGTCGACGACCCGTGGGGTCACGGCAACTCGCTCGAGTGGGCGACCAGCTCGCCGCCGCCGCTGCGCAACTTCGACCGGATGCCCCGGATCCGCTCCGAGCGGCCGGCCTTCGACGCGAAGTTCCCGGAGCTGGCCGCCGGCAACCAGAGCCTGGCCGGTCCACCCGAGGGTGGTTCCAAGCCGCTGACCAGCGAGTCCGACGGCGGCGCCAGCTACCAGGAGGACACCTCCAGCGACGTCGACCGCCGCTGACCCACCCCGAACCACCCGCCGGGCGCCGTCCCCCCAGGGGCCGGCGCCCGTCCCTATCCCCACCCCCACCCCCACCCCCACCCCACCCCCACCCCCACCAGCTCCCGCGATCTTGCAGTTTGGGTCGCCTATTTGTGGCCTTTTAGACCCTTATGGAGCGACCGAAAGCGCAAGATCGACGCGGCGGGGGTGTGGGCGACGCGGGAGGGGTGTGGGTGACGCGAGGAGGGTGTGGGTGACGCGGGGAGGGGTGTGGGGCAGGAAGGTCCCTGGGGAGGTGGGGGACTTAGGTGGTCTTGGTGAGGGTGGGGGGGTTGGCGGCGCCTTTGGCGGTGGCACAGGCTGCAGCGGTGGCAGAGGCTGCGCGGGCGTCGGATCGGCGGTGACGGAGTTCGATCGGCAGCACGGCGAGGGCGACCACAGCGCCGATAGCGCCGGTGACGGCGAAGCCCCAGAGTGGTGCCGAGGCGTCGATCACCGCGCCGGCCAGCGGGGCGCCGATGGCCATGCCGACGGTGACCGCGGAGCCGTGCATCCCCATCGCCTCACCACGGACACTTGCCGGGGCGAGCCGGCTGACCGCGTCCGAGGTGGCCGCGATGGTGGGCGCGCAGAGCAGGCCGGCGGGGAGCAGCGCCAGGCCGAGCAGCCACCAGTGTGATCCGCCCAGCCCGACGGGGATGGTGGCCAGGCTCAGCCCGCCGATCAGCGCGACCGGGGAGAACGGGCGGTGGACCGCGCCGTAGGCGAAGCCGCCGACAAGCGACGCGACCGCCCAGACGGAGAGCACCGCGCCGGTGAACGCGGCGTCGCCGTTCTCCCGCAGCACGGCGATGACCGCCACGTCGGTGCCGCCGAGTACCAGGGTGGCCGCGGTGCTCACCGCGAAGATGGCGACCATCCGCGAGGTGAGCCACTGGCGGCGGGCGATCCTCGGCTGCGGTCCGGCCGCCTGCTCGGTGGCGTTGCGTACCGGGGGGTTGAGCAGCCACAACGCGACACCGGCGACCACGATGCCGGCGCCGACCAGGTAGAGCGTGAGTCGGGCCGAGATGGTGGTGACACCGACCGTGGCGAGCGCCGGGCCGATCATGAACGACAGTTCGACCGACATCGAGTCCAGCGCGTACGCCGGGCGGCGCCTCTCCAGCGGCACCAGCGCGGCGATGGACTGCCGGATCACCGAGAAGATCGGCAATGCCAGCAGACCGGCCACGAAGGCGGCCGGCAGCAGCAGCGAATAGGAGAGCTGTGGCGCGATGGACCAGAAGATCGCTTCGGCCACTGTGGTGAGGACCAGCACCGGACGCAGGCCGCGCCGGTCCACCAGCCGACCGAGCAGCGGACCGCCGATCGCCGCGCCGACGGTGATCGCGCCACCGACCAGGCCGGCCGCCCCGTAACCGCGCCCGAGATCCTGCACGACGTAGAACGTCAGCGTCACACCGGTCGCGGTCAGCGGGACCCGGGCCAGAATCGCCACCAGCAGCAACGACCGCAAACCGGGCAGGGCAAGCGCCGCCCGGTAAGGCTTCATGTTCACGTCGGTCCGTACCTCCGCCGGACATCCTCGGCCGGAGGTAGGCATCCCGCCAACGAATTACCGGATCATGCGGCCCTGATCACAGGCTCGCCGTGCATGGTGATCCCGGCACCGTCGAAGGCGCGCAACGCGACGTCGGTGGTGTCCGGCGCGACGGCCGCGGTCAGGTCCAGCAGTACGGTGGTGGCGAAGCCCTCCCGGGCCGCGTCCAGGGCGGTGGCCCGGACGCAGTGGTCGGTGGCGATGCCGACCACGTCGACCCGATCCACCCCGTGCCGGCGCAGCCAGTCGGCCAGACCCTCGCCGTCCTCGGCGTGCCCCTCGAAACCGGAGTACGCGGCGGCGTACTCGCCCTTGTGAAAGATCGCCTCGATCCGGTCGGTGGCCAGTTCGGGGTGGAACTCCGAACCGGGGGTGCCGACCACACAGTGCCGGGGCCAGGTGCTCACGTAGTCGGGCGGATCGCCGAAGTGCGAGCCGGGATCGACGTGATAGTCCTTGGTCGCCACCACGTGCGCCCAGCGGTCCGGCTCGCTGGCCAGCAACCGGGAGATGCCGGCGGCCACGCCCGCGCCTCCCGCCACGGCCAGGGAGCCGCCCTCGCAGAAGTCCTTCTGCACGTCCACGATGATCAGCGCGTTGGGCACCGACTCGCTCCTCTCAATCGGCGGGTACCACGGTGACCGGAACCGCCGGGTCGCCGGCGGAGAGTTTCAGGCCCTCCCAGGGAATGGAGATGAGGCACTGCCGCAGATGCTCCCGCGCCTCGTCCAGCGTCGGCAGCGGCACCGGCTCGCCGCCCACCACGTACGAGCGTTGCAGCAGCCGGTCGTTGGGATGCCGGTCGGGTACGCCCTGCGGGACGATTATCTCCTCGGTGGCGGTGCCGGTCGGCTTGTGCCGCCGGACGGCCACCTTGCGTCCGCCGATGGTGGCCTTCTGCTCGGAGCGCTTGACCACCGGGCGGCCCGCCACCTCGACCAGCTTGTAGACCAGGCCCGCCGTCGGTGCCCCGGAGCCGGTGACCACGGCGGTGCCCGCGCCGTACATGTCCACGGGTTCGGCGGCCAGCGCGGCGATCGCGTACTCGTCGAGGTCACCGGAGACGATGATCTTCGTTTCGGTGGCCCCGAGCGAGTCCAGCAACTGGCGGGACTGCTGGGCGATGACGGCCAGGTCGCCGGAGTCGATCCGGACGGCCCGCAGCTCCGGCCCGGCCACCTCGATCGCGTTGCGGATGCCCTGGCTGATGTCGTACGTGTCGACAAGCAGCGTGGTCTCCTTGCCCAGCGTGGCGACCTGCGAGGCGAATGCCGTCCGCTCGTCGTCGTGCAGCAGGGTGAACGCGTGCGCGGCGGTGCCCGCCGTGGGGATGCCGTACCGCTGCCCGGCGGCCAGGTTTGAGGTGTAGCGGAAGCCGGCCAGGTAGGCCGAGCGGGCCG
Source organism: Micromonospora sp. FIMYZ51 (assembly GCF_038246755.1). Classification (NCBI taxonomy): domain Bacteria; kingdom Bacillati; phylum Actinomycetota; class Actinomycetes; order Micromonosporales; family Micromonosporaceae; genus Micromonospora; species Micromonospora sp. FIMYZ51. The sequence continues at coordinate 1,282,931 of NZ_CP134706.1, forward strand.
CGGCGACGGCCGCCTCCTCGTGCGCCCGGCGCGACCCCATCTCGATCAGGGCTCGACCCCGGGCCGCGGTCACCATCCGGGCCGCGGCGGCGGCCACCGCGCAGTCGTGGTTGAGCACCGAGAGCACAAGCGTCTCCAACACCACACACTCGGCGAAGGTGCCGGTCACGGTCAGGATCGGTGAGCCGGGGAAGAACAGCTCGCCCTCGGCGTACCCGTCGATGTCGCCGGTGAACCGGTAGTCGGCCAGCCAGGCGGCGGCCTGCTCGTCGACCACGCCGGTGCGGCGCAGGAAGTCGATGTCGGCCGGGTCGAAGCGGAAGTCGCGGATCAGGTCGATCAGCCGGGCGGTGCCGGCGACCACGCCGTAGCGGCGGCCGGCCGGCAGCCTTCGGGTGAACACCTCGAACACGCAGGGCCGATCCGCGGTGCCGTCCCGCAGGGCGGCACTGACCATGGTCAGCTCGTAGTGATCGGTCAGCAGCGCGGGACGAAGGCTGTGCACACCCTCAGCCTAGGGTTCACGTCGCCGTCGTGTCGTCATGGCCCGGGATCGTCCGCAGCGCCGCCCGCAGCTCCGCCCGCCCGGTCACCCCGAGCTTGCTGTAGATCCGTTGCAGGTGGTTCTCCACCGTCCGGGTGGAGAGAAAGAGCTGCTCAGCGATGGCCCGGCTGGTCTCGCCCTCCGCCGCGAGTCGGGCCACCTGCCACTCCCGGTCGCTGAGCGTCGGCGTGGCCGCTCGCAGGGCCGGGGTGTGCACGATGTCACAGCAGCCGAGCAGGCCCGCGAGCCGCTCGCTGGCCGCGGCGATCTCCGGGGAGCGGTTGCGGCGCAGCAGGTGTACGGCGGCGGCGGCAGCTTCCGCGGCGGGCAGCGCCAGCCCGAGTGCCATGAAGTTGTCGGCGGCGGCGAGCAGTTGCTCGGGTGCGCCGTCGGCCGCCGCCCGGGCGTGCCGGGCCAGCAGCGGGGGCAGTTCGCCGTCGACCTGTTCCGACAACTCCGTCAACCGCTGGGCGACCGTACGGCGGCTGCCGTCGGAGCAGGTCGGCCCGGTGAACGCGGCGGCCTGGCCCAGGCGTACCAGATCGTGCAGGGCAAGCGTCTCGTGCCCGGCGAAGCCGTCGGCGCGCAGCCGCCGGACCAGCTCGTGCAGGTGTGCCACCGCGCCGGGCAGGTCGCCGTTGGCGGCGAGCGTGGCCGCCCGGGCCTGCTCCAGCCACGGGTACAGCACGGCCATGCTCGACGCCTGGCTCTGGTCGGCCTCGGCCATCGCCTCGGCCGCCTGCCGGGCGTCACCGCGCAGCGCCGCGGCCTGGGCCCGCTCCGCCTGGGCCAGCCCGGCGTAGACCCGGCTGGTCGCCAGGATCGCGCAGGCGCCGAGCGCAGCCTGCATCGCGGTGTCGCTGCGCCCGCGCAGCCGCGCCGCGTACGCCCGCAGGATGGTCAGGTAGCCGCTGCCGAGCCGGAAGTCTCCCGCGTCGGCCAGGTCGGCGAACTCGTCGGCGACCAGGGTGTCGATGCCGGCCAGGTCGCCGGAGAGGGCCAGCCGGGTGCCCCGGGCCAGTTCCACGGCCAGTTGCAGGTACGGCATGTCCGCCCGCCAACTGGCCGCCTTCGCCTGTACCAGGTCCACCGCCGTGGCGCTGCGGCGCAGCTGTCCCTGCACGGCCTGTAGGTGGGCGATGGTGCAGCGGGCCAGCTCGCGGGCGGCCACGCTGGCCGCTGGCCGGTCCAGCACGCCCTGGGCGAGCCGGAGCGCGGTCGGTGCGTCCAGCCGGTGCAGCCGCATGATCGCCTCGAAGGCGCGGATCCGGGCCTGCGCGGCGAGGTCGGTCAGCTCGGCACCGCGCCGGGCGATCTCCTCCACCGTGGACCTCTGGCTCAACCCCCAGTAGCTGACCATGCCCCGGGCCGTCAGCCAGCGGCTGAGCCGTTCCTCGTCGTCCGTGTCGGTGGCGACCGCGTCGAGCACGCCGAGTGCCTCGGCCGGCCGGTCGGCGAACATCAGGATGGTGGCCAGCAGTTCGGCGGCGTCGAACCCGCCGCCGGCGTCGAGCGCCGCCCGGGCCAGCCGGGTCGCCAGCGGTACGTCGTAGCGCGCGAACGCCTGCCCGGCCGCGGCGATGAGCATCGAGGCGTCCTGCGCGGTGCCGGAGTCCAGTCGCCACACCGCCACCCGTAGCAGGTCCTCCCGCCGCCGCTTGCCCACACTTTCCAGCAGTTCGGCCAGGTGCGCCTGCAACCGGCGAGTCCGGCTGACCGGGCACTGCCGGCGGACCACCTCGCCGTAGAGCGGATGACCCAGTCGGACGTTCAGCCGCCGGTCGGATTGGACCATCGTGATCAGCCCGCGTTCCTCGGCGGTCTCCACGTCGGTGTCCTCGGCGACGGTGTTGAGCAGCCGCAGGCCCAGCGGCTCACCGAAGGCGACCAGCTCGACCACCGCCCGTACGCCGGAACTGAGCTGGCCGATCCGGATGTCGATCAGCTCGGTCAGGTTCGGTGCCAGCTCCAGCCGACCGGTCCAGGTCCAGAGGCCGTACCGCTCGGTCAGTTCCCGGCTGCCCTGGACGGCGTGCACCAACTCGCGCAGCAGCAACGGGTTGCCGGCGCTCAGCTGGCCCAGCCGGTCCGCCGTGCGGCCGTCGACAGGTCCATCCAGGATGGCGGCGAGCAGGCCGGCGGTCTCGGTGGGCGGCAGCGGGCTCAACTCGGCGTGCTCGACCAGGTCGTCGGTCCACAGTGCCCGGATCGGCAGCGGAAGCTGCTCGCCGTCGCGCAGCGTACCGACCACGCAGGCGTTCTCGGCGCGGGCCACCAGGTGCACGAGGGCGGCCGTGGGTGGATCCAGCAGGTGCGCGTCGTCCACGGCGAGCACGATCCGCCGCCCGGCGGCCTGCTGCTGCAACAGGTCGACGGCCCACCGCAGGATGCCCGCCGGGGACAGTCCCTGCGGCTGCTCGACCGGCAGCACCTGGACCAGGCCGCCGAAGGGCATCGCCGCCGTGGTGGCGCTGGCCGCGATCCAGCCGACCGCGTACTGGTCGCCGGGGAGAGTGTCCACACCCTCCCGGAGCAGCCGGCTCTTGCCGATGCCTGCGCTGCCGGTGAAGAAGATGCCGCGCCCGAGGTCGCCGGTCACCGCCCGATGCAGACGGTCGAGTTCCGCCCGCCGGCCCACGAAGCTCCACCGACCCATTACCGCAGCATATCGACGGAAGTGTTGCGCGGCTGGTAGCCCCGCGAGCTAAGTTGAGTAACCCGAGACTTACTGCTGAGTATCAGGAATCCCCCTTTCTCAGCGTCAAATCGCCGTACCCTTCCGGCATCCGGATGCGGTAACCGGATGTTCATCGCGGCCGGCTGCGCCGGCCGCCCTGCCTCGGAGGACGCCGTCTGATGAAGCCGGGTCCGCTGCACGACCTCGGTCCGCCCGACGATGCTGCCCGGCCGCCCGGTGCCAGGATTTTTCCGTACCGGCTCGGGGTGGCAGCCACCGGCCCGCACGAGCCGCTCGCGGTGCTCGCCGCCGGCCCGGCCGGCGCCGGCCGGGCCGGCGTGCTCGCCGCGCTGCTGGAACTCGATGTCGAGCTGCTCAGCGTGCCGACCGGCAGTTGGCTGCTGGTACGCCACGCCGCAGCGGACGCCCGGGTCGCGCATGTGCCCGGTTACCGGACGCCGCACTCGTACCGCCCGGACCAGCCCGGCGTCGGGCCGGCGTTGGCCCGGCCGCCGCGCCGGGTCGAGTTGAGCCTGTCCCGACCGCTGTTGAAGCGGTTCGACCTGGTCGACACGCCGGACATCGGAATGCTCGGGCGAGCCGGTGCCGGGGTCCTGCGCGACGCGGTGGGTCGGGCCGGCGCGTTGCTGTTCGTGGTCGCGGCGGACCGGTCGTTGAGCGGTGCCGAGTTGAACCTGCTCGCCGAGGTCGCCGGGACGGCGGTGCGGGTCTTCTTCGCGGTGACGGCGGGTGCCGGCGGTTGGGCGGTTTCGGAGGACTCGGCGGCAGCGCAGGACTCGGGGGAGTCCGGTGGCCCGGCGGTGGACGCGGTAGCGGTCACCGTCGCGGCGCACCGGGCTGCGCTGCTCGCCGCGGTGCCGGGGCTGGCCGACGCCCGGTGGTTCCCGATCATCGACGGCAACGGGGACCACCTGCGGCAGGCGCTTGTCGACTGGGCGTCCGACGAGGGGCTGCGCCGGGCCAGTTCCCAGCCGCCGGAGGTGCCCGGCGGTCGCGGCGTCCGGGTGCCGGTGCTGGCGACGCCGGGCGAATGGTCCGAGCGGCTCGACCGACAGATCCGGGTCGCAGCTCAGCGGATCCGCCAACATCTGGCACTGGACCTGGCCGACCTGCACCGGCGCACGGTGCAGCAGATCATCTTCGGGGTCGGCTGTGCCGGCCTGCCCCGCTTTCTCGACCAGGAACTGGAGGCGATGTCGCTGCTGGCCACCGCGCAGTGTGCGTACAGCGTCCGGGCGATCGTCGAGGACGTCGCCGGGCAACTGTTCGGCGCGCCCCTGCCCGAGGCCGTCCACCGGCGCATCACCGAGGCGGTCCGGTGGAGCCTGGTCCACCACCCGAGCGGGCCGGAGTTGGAGCGGGCGCTGCTGGTCACCAGCGGTGCGGGCGTGACGGGGATGACCGGAGCCGCCGCCGTCGGCGCACTCGCCGCGTATCCCGCATCGGCGCGTACCGACGTGCTTCCGCCGGTGGCGGTGGCGCTTTCCGGCGGCTGCTGGCAGCACTGGCGTACCCCGGGCCGCAACGACCCGAACGATGCCCGGGCCTGGGCCCAGCGGGCGCTGCGGGAAATCGAGCTGGGGTTGTCCCGGGAGGTGGCCCGCCGGTTCGAGGTCATCCGTCGCGCGCTGCGCACGGTGCTCACCGATGCCGCCGACCATGGCACCCTGCTCGCCTGACCGCTCGCTGCCGGGTGGCGGTGGCGATCCGGGCTGGTCCGGCGTTCCGGTTCCTCGGTTCCGCCGATCCGGTGGCACGATGGGGGGCATGGCGGCTCCGCAGGTTGCACCGGTCGAGACCCCGGACACCGATGAGGTGCCGGATCCCGACCGGCCGTGGGTGACGATCGTGTGGGATGACCCGGTCAACCTCATGACGTACGTGACTTGGGTGTTCCAGAAGCTTTTCGGCTACAGCCGGGAGAAGGCCGAGCAGCTCATGCTGGACGTGCACCACAAGGGCAAGGCGGTGGTCTCCAGCGGAGCCCGGGAGCGGATGGAGCATGACGCCTCGCAGTTGCACGCCTACGGACTATGGGCGACGGTGGACCGGTCGTGAGCATGTTCCGCCGCCGGGGTGACCGGTATGTCGCCAACTTCGCCGTCGACGAGGTGCGCGTGCTGCGCAAGGTCGCCTCCGAGGTCGTCGGTCTACTCACCGACGGCTTCGACCACACCGATCCGGTGGTGTGCCGGCTCTTTCCCGAGGCATACCCGGACGACGCGGCCGGCACCGCGGAGTTCCGCCGGTACACCGAGGGTGATCTCAAGACCGCGAAGATCGACCAGGCCGGGGCGATCCTGGCCGCGCTGCCGGACGACGGTAGCGGGGAGGTACGCCTGGACGCCGAGGCGGCCGAGGCGTGGCTGCGGGCGCTCAACGACGCCCGGCTGGCGATGGGCGTACGGCTGGAGATCAAGGACGGGACGGACCTCGGTGCCGAGCTCGACGACGCGGTGGCCGCGGACCCCACCTCCAGCCGGGTGTTCCAGCTTTCGGTCTACGCGTACCTGGGTTATCTCCAGGAGTCCCTGCTCAACGCCTTGATCGAGTGACTGTGACCAGCACCGCCTCGCGGTTGGCCGGTACTGGACGCTAGGCTTGGCGGCGTGCTGAGCATTGACCGGTCGATCGTCGACGCGATCGTCGCCCACGCTCGTCGGGACCACCCCGACGAGGCCTGCGGGGTGGTCGCCGGTCCGGTCGGCAGCGACAAGCCGACCCGGCACATCCCGATGGACAATGCCGCCCGCTCGATGACGTTCTACGAGTTCGACTCGATGGAGCAGTTGCGGGTGTGGCGCGAGATGGACGACCGGGACGAGGAACCCGTCGTCATCTACCACTCGCACACCGCCACGGAGGCATACCCGTCGCGCACGGACGTCGCCTTCGCCGGTGAACCGGGCGCGCACTACCTGCTCGTCTCCACCCGAGAGCCCGACACGGAAGAGATTCGCTCCTTCCGCATCGTGGATGGAGTGGTGACCGAGGAGCCGGTGCGGATCCTCGACGCCGGGGTGGATCCGCACGCCGTGCAGTCCTACATGTTCGGGCAGAGCCCGGCGACGGTCGACTACGAGTGTTCGGAGCGCTGAGTCCCGTTCAGCCCCGTTGCACCCTTCCCCGTCACCGAGCACAGCCGATCAAGGAATAGGACACCATGGCCATCGAGGTTCGTATCCCCACCATCCTGCGCAGCTACACCGGCGGCGCGAAGGTCGTCGAGGGCAGCGGTGACACGCTGAACGACCTGCTCACCGACCTTGACTCCCGGCACTCCGGGCTGCGTGCGCGGCTGGTCACCGAGGCCGGCGCGCTGCACCGCTTCGTCAACGTCTACGTCAACGACGAGGACGTCCGCTTCCTCGGCGCGCTGGACGCCAAGCTGAACGACGGTGACAGCGTCACCATCCTGCCCGCGGTGGCCGGCGGCGCATTCGGCTTCGCCGCCGCCGCGGCGATCGCTCAGCACCTCGCCGCGGGGCGCCGGACGCCCGTCACCGCCGGCTGAGGCGGCCGCGATGGCGCGGTACGACAGCCTGCTGGACGCCTGTGGCGGGACGCCCCTGGTGGGGTTGCCCCGACTGTCGCCGACGGTGCCCGACGGGGCACCGCCGGTGCGGCTGTGGGCGAAGCTCGAGGACCGCAACCCGACCGGCAGCATCAAGGACCGGGCGGCCATGTTCATGGTCCGGGCCGCCGAGGCGGCCGGCAAGCTCCGGCCGGGCGACACGATCCTGGAGCCGACAAGCGGTAACACCGGCATCTCCCTGGCCATGGTGGCCAAGCTGCGCGGCTACCGGCTGGTCTGCGTGATGCCGGAGAACGTCTCGGCCGAGCGGGTGCAACTGCTCCGGATGTACGGCGCGGAGATCATTTTTTCGCCGGCGGCAGGCGGCTCCAACCAGGCGGTCGCCACCGCCAAGCAGATCGCCGCCGAGCATCCGGACTGGGTGATGCTCTTCCAGTACGGCAACGAGGCGAACGCCCGGGCGCACTACGAGACGACCGGCCCGGAGCTGCTGCACGACCTGCCCACGATCACCCATTTCGTGGCCGGGCTTGGCACCACCGGCACGCTCATGGGCACCGGGCGCTACCTGCGGGAGAAGGTCGAGGGCATCCAGATCGTCGCCGCCGAGCCGCGGTACGGCGAGCTGGTCTACGGCCTGCGCAACATCGACGAGGGATACGTCCCGGAGCTGTACGACGCCACCGTGCTGACCCGACGGTTCTCCGTGGGCACCCGGGACGCGGTGCTGCGCACCCGGCAGTTGGTGGAGGTGGAGGGCCTCTTCGTCGGCTTCTCCACCGGGGCGGTGCTGCACGCGGCGCTGGCCGTGGCGCACGAGGCGGTCCGCGACGGCCGCCGCGCCGACGTGGCCTTCGTGGTCAGCGACGGCGGCTGGAAATACCTCAGCACCGGGGCGTACGGCGGCACGCTCGCCGACGCGGAGGAGGCCCTGGAGGGGCAACTCTGGGCCTGACCTGGGCAGAGTGACGGTCACGCGGGCCACCGGCGAATCGCCGGTGGCCTCGTCACGTCGGGTCGTCCTGATCAGCCACTCAGTCAACGACGTGTCGATCGGACGGGCGAAGCGGGTGTCACGTTGGTGACAACTTCCAGCAGATCATTCTTGCCCCTGTGCAGGCGGGCGTAGGCTTCCCAGCGTGGCGTACGCGTCGGTAGTGATCATCGCCGGAGCGGCGGCCGGCTGGACCACTACCTACCGTGACAGCGAGACAACTCGATGCGACTGACCGTCCTGGGCTGTGCGGGCAGCTTCCCCGGACCCGAGTCCCCCTGCTCCGCGTATCTGGTCGAGGCCGAGAACTTCCGGCTTCTGGTCGACTTCGGCGTGGGCTCGCTCTCCACCCTCCAGCGCTACGCCGGGCTGCACGCGCCGGACGCGATCCTCCTGACCCACCTGCACTGCGACCACATTCTCGACGCCGCGTCGTACGTCGTGGTGCGGCGGTACGCCCCGGACGGGCCCTATCCGCCGCTGCCGGTCTACGCGCCGGCCGGCGCACCGGACCGGCTCGCCGCAGTTTACGGACAGGAGGACAGCACCGTCGAGGACGTCTATCAGTTCTACGCGCTGCAACCCGGCACCTTCCCGATCGGCCCGTTCACCGTCACCGTCGACCGGGTGCTGCACCCGGTCGAGACGTACGGCGTCCGGCTGGAGCACGGCGGCCGGGTGCTCTGCTACTCCTCGGACACCGCCCCCTGCGAGGCGCTGGTGCGGCTGGCCCAGAACGCCGACGCCTTTCTCTGCGAGGCCAGCTACCTCGACGGGGTGGAGAACCCGCCGGACCTGCATCTGACCGGCCGGGAGGCCGGCGAGGCAGCGGCCAAGGCCGGCGTCGGGCGGCTGCTGTTGACCCATTTGGTGGACGCCTGGGGCAGCGAGGCGCAGACCGTTGCCGCCGCCACCGCCGCGTACGCCGGCCCGCTGGAAGTGGTTCGTCCGGGCGCCAGCTACGAGATCTGACCCGCCCGACCGGACCCGCCGACCGGACCACCACATAGGGTGCAGGGCATGGCGCGACCTGACGGGCGAGGGCCCGACCAACTCCGACCGGTGACCCTGACCCGTGGCTGGAGCACGCACCCGGAGGGTTCGGTGCTTGTGGAGTTCGGCCACACCCGGGTGCTCTGCACGGCGAGCGTCACCGAGGGCGTGCCCCGCTGGCGCCGGGGCTCGGGGCTGGGCTGGGTCACCGCCGAGTACGCGATGCTGCCCCGGGCCACAAACACCCGCTCCGACCGGGAGAGCGTCAAAGGTCGGGTGGGTGGACGGACCCACGAGATCTCCCGGTTGATCGGCCGGAGCCTGCGGGCCGCGATCGACCTCAAGGCGCTCGGCGAGAACTCGATCGTGCTCGACTGCGACGTGCTCCAGGCCGACGGCGGCACCCGGACCGCGGCGATCACCGGCGCGTACGTGGCCCTGCACGACGCGGTGAGCTGGCTCGCCACGCGCCGGGCCCTGGCCGGTAAGCCGGAGAACGTGATGCACCGGTCGGTGGCGGCGGTAAGCGTCGGCGTGATCGCCGGTGAGCCGCGGCTGGACCTGTGCTACGACGAGGACGTGGCCGCCGAGGTCGACATGAACGTGGTCTGCACCGGCACCGGTGACTTCGTCGAGGTGCAGGGCACCGGCGAGGCCGCTGTGTTCGCCCGCGACCAGTTGGACGCACTGCTCGATCTGGCCGTCCTCGGTTGCCTGGACCTGGCCGAAGCCCAGCGGAAGGCTCTCTCCCTGTGAGCGCGAGGAGTGAGCTTGCGAGCCCCGCAGTCGCGAACGAAAGGTAGCACTGTGAGCGCGAGGAGTGAGCTTGCGAGCCCCGCAGTCGCGGGAGCGAAAGGTAGCACTGTGAGCGCGAGGAGTGAGCTTGCGAGCCCCGCAGTCGCGAACGAAAGGTAGCTCAGAATGAACAAGGTGCTGCTCGCCACCCGGAACCGCAAGAAGCTCATCGAGCTGCAACGCATCCTCGACGGTGCCATCGGCGCACATCGGATCGCCCTGATCGGGCTGGACGACGTCGAGGCGTACCCGGAGCTGCCGGAGACCGGGTTGACCTTCGGCGAGAACGCGCTGATCAAGGCGCGGGAGGGCTGCCGGCGTACCGGGCTGCCGACGATCGCCGACGACTCCGGGCTGGCCGTGGAGGCGCTCAACGGGATGCCCGGGGTGTTCAGCGCCCGCTGGGCCGGGCGGCACGGCGACGACCAGGCCAATCTCCAGCTGGTGCTCGACCAGGTCGCCGATGTGCCGGACGAGCACCGGGGCGCCTCCTTCGTCTGCACCGTCGTGCTGGTGCTGCCCGGCGGCAAGGAGCACCTGGTCGACGGCAGGCAGGCGGGGCGGCTGCTGCGTGCCCCGCGCGGCGACGGCGGCTTCGGCTACGACCCGATCTTCCTCGGCGACGGTCAGGACCGCACAAACGCCGAGTTGACCCCCGAGGAGAAGGACGCCATCAGCCACCGTGGCAAGGCCCTGCGCGAACTGGCCGCCCTGGTCGCCAAGGTGCTCTGAGCAGCCTGGTACGGCAGGGGACGCCCGCGTACCAGGGTCCGTCAGTCGAGTTCGCCTATTTCGCGCTCGATGGCGAGCCGTAGGTCGGGGGCGCTCACCGCAGTGCGGGCGGCCTCCATCAGGGGGGCGAGGAAGACGTCCGGGCCCGGCTCGCCGGCGACCTCGCCGAGCGCGGCGATCGCGGCCCGGCCGGCCGGCGACGGGGCCAGCGGGGCCCGGAGCTGAAGTCCGCGTACGGCGGCCAGCAGCTCCACCGCGAGCAGGCTGGTCAGGTTGTCCAGGACGGTGCGCAGTTTCTTGGTGGCGGCCCAGCCCATCGAGACGTGGTCCTCCTGCATGCCGCTTGTCGGCAGCGAGTCCACCGAGGCGGGCCCGGCCAGCCGGCGGTTCTCCGCGACGATGCCGGCCGCCGTGTACTGAGCGATCATCAGCCCGGAGTTGACTCCCGCGTCGGGCGAGAGGAAGGCCGGCAGCTCCCGGGAACGGGTCACGTCGAGCAGCCGGTCGACCCGGCGTTCGGAGATCGCGCCCACCTCGGCGGCGGCGATGGCCAGGAAGTCGGCGGCGAAGCCAAGCGGCGCGCCGTGGAAGTTGCCTGTCGACTCGACCCGACCGTCGGGCAGCACCACCGGGTTGTCCACCACCGAGCGCAGCTCGCGGCCGGCCACCGTGCGGACGAAGTCCAGGGTGTCCCGGGCCGCGCCGGCCACCTGGGGTGCGCAGCGCATCGAGTACGCGTCCTGCACCGCGTGCGCCAGGTCGTCGCGGTGCGAGTCCATCACCCGGGAGTCCTGCAACAGTCGGTGGATGTTCGCCGCCGAGACGCCCTGCCCGGGGTGCGGGCGGATGGCGTGCAGCTCCGGCAGGAACGGCCGCTCCGAGCCGAGCATCGCCTCGATGGCCAGCGCGGCGGTCACGTCGGCCATGGTGAACAGGTGCGCCGCGTCGTGGATCGCCAGCAGCAGCATGCCGAGCATGCCGTCGGTGCCGTTGATCAGCGCCAGCCCCTCCTTTGCGGCCAGCTCGATCGGGGCGAGACCGGCGTCGTGCAGCGCGTCGGCGGCGGGCAGCCGGGTACCGTCCGGGCCGAGCACCCAGCCCTCGCCGAGCAGCACCAGCGCGCAGTGCGCCAGCGGTGCCAGGTCGCCGGAGGCACCAAGTGAGCCGTGCTCCGGCACCCACGGGGTGACGTCGTGGTTGAGCAGGTCCACAAGCGCGGCGGCGACAAGTGGGCGTACCCCGGACCGGCCAAGCGCGAGCGAGCGGACCCGCAGCAGCATCATCGCCCGCACCACCTCCCGGGGCATCGGGGCGCCCACCCCGGCGGCGTGCGAGCGGATCAGCGCGTGCTGCAACTCGGCCCGACGCTCGGCGGCGACGAAGGTGTTGGCGAGGGCACCGAAACCGGTGGAGACGCCGTAGACCGGCCGACCGGCCGCCTCGATGCCGTCCACGATGGACCGGCTGGTCGCCATGGCGGCCACGGTGGCCGGGTCGAGGACGACCTGCCCGGTGCCCCGGGCCACGGCGAGCACGTCGGCGGGGGAGATCCCGGTGGGCTGGATGGTGACGGTCATAGCGGAACTCCGTTGTGCAGGACCTGGCGGATCAGCGGTACCCCCGGCCGGTAGGCCAGGTGCAGATGGGAGGGGGCGTCGAGGATGATCAGGTCGGCCCGGGCGCCGGGCCGCAGCACCCCGACGTCGGTCCGGCGCAGCGCCCGCGCGCCTCCGGCGGTCGCGGCCCATACCGCCTCCGCCGGGGTCATCCGCATCTCGCGTACGGCAAGCGCGATGCAGAACGGCATCGACGAGGTGTACGACGAGCCGGGGTTGCAGTCGGTGGCCAGCGCCACGGTGACTCCGGCGTCGAGCAGCCGGCGGGCGTCCGGGTAGGGCGACCGGGTGGAGAACTCGGCGCCGGGCAGCAGGGTGGCGACGGTGGCGGTCTGGCCGTCGTCCGTCGCGGTCGACGCCAGCGCGTCGACGTCGGCGTCGGTCAGGTGGGTGCAGTGGTCCACGCTTGCCGCGCCCAACTCCACCCCGAGCCGCACGCCCGGGCCGGGGCCGAGCTGGTTGGCGTGCACCCGTACGCCCAGTCCCACGGCCTGCCCGCAGGCCAGGATCGCCCGGGTGTGGTCGGCGTCGAAGGCGCCCCGCTCGCAGAACACGTCGATCCAGCGGGCGTGTGGTGCGGCGGCGGCCAGCATCGGCCCGCACACCAGCCCGACGTAGTCGTCGGGGCGGTCGGCGTACTCGGCCGGCACCACGTGCGCGCCGAGGAAGGTGGTCTCCGCGCTGACCTCGGCGGCGATCCGCAGCGAGCGGGCCTCGTCGGTGACGGTGAGGCCGTACCCACTCTTGATCTCGATCGTGGTGCTGCCCTGGCGCAACGCCTCGGCGCGCAGCCGGCGCACGGTGGCGCGCAGCTCGCTGTCGGCGGCGGCGCGGGTGGCGCCGACGGTGGTCCGGATGCCGCCGCCGGTGTACGGCTGCCCGGCCATCCGGGCGGCGAACTCTGCGGCCCGGTCTCCGGCGAAGACCAGGTGGGCGTGGCTGTCCACGAAGCCCGGCAGTACGGCGGCACCGGCGGCGTCGATCCGCCGGTCGGCGGCCGGCGCGTCGGCGGCCGGGCCGACCCAGGCCACCTCGCCCTCCTCGACCAGCAGCGCGGCCCGTCGCCGGATGCCCAGCGGCCCGCCCTCGCCCCGGCCGGCCTCGTTGGTGACCAGCTCACCGATGTTGTCCACGAGCAGACTAGGCACGCTGCCCCCTCTTGGTGGCGACTGCGGGGCTCGCCAGCTCACTCCTCGCGCTCACGCGCTCACCGCCGCGATCGCGGCGGCCAGTTCCGCCGGTACGTCGACGGTCAGGTGCTCGCCGTCGCGCACCAGCACCCGGCCGTCCACCACGACCTGGCTGACGTCGGCCGCGCTCGCCGCGAACCAGACGCCGGCCGGGTCCACCCCGGCGGTGCGTACGCTGTCCAGCCGCACCGTGACCAGGTCGGCGCGGTCACCGACCGCGATCTGCCCGGCGTCGGTCCAGCCCAGCGCGGCGTGCCCGGCGGTGCTGGCGGCCGTCAACAGCTCGGCGGAGGTGAAGTGACCCCGCTTGCGGGTCCGCAGTCGCTCGTCCAGCTCCACCGCGCGGGCCTCCTCGAACGGGTCGATCACGGCGTGGCTGTCGCTGCCCAGGCTGAGCGGGATGCCGGCGTCGGCCAGCCGGCGCGCCGGACCGATCCCGTCGGCGAGGTCCCGTTCCGTGGTCGGGCAGAGGCAGACCCCGGTCCGGCTCTCCCCGAGCAGGCTCACGTCGCCGCTTGTCGGGTGGGTGGCGTGCACCGCAGTGGTGGACGGGCCCAGCGCGCCGTGGTCGGCGAGCAGCCGGGTCGGGGTGTGACCGTGCACCGCCCGGCAGGCGTCGTTCTCGGCGGGCTGCTCGGAGAGGTGCACGTGCAGTGGGGCGTTGCGGCCTTGCGCCCAGCCGGCGACCGTGGCGAGTTGCTCGGCCGGTACCGCGCGCACCGAGTGGATCGCCGCACCGAGCCGGGCGTGTTCGCCGTCGGGAGTGAACCCGTTGACCCGGTCCGCCCAGCGCAGCGCGTCGCCGTCACCGAAACGCCGCTGCGCTCCGGTCAGCGGCTGGCCGTCCACCGCAGCGGTCAGGTAACAGGCGTCCAGCAGAGTCAGCCGGATCCCGGCGTGCGCCGCCGCCTCGACAAGCGCCGCGCTCATCGCGTTCGGGTCGTCGTACGCGGTGCCACCCGGGCCATGGTGCAGGTAGTGGAACTCGCCGACGCAGGTGATCCCGGCCAGGGCCATCTCGGCGTAGACCGCCCGGGCCAGCGCCAGGTAGGACTCCGGGTCGAGGCGGTCGGTGACGGCGTACATCTGGTCGCGCCAGGTCCAGAAGTCGCCGCGCCCGTCGTGGGTGCGCCCGCGCAGCGCCCGGTGGAAGGCGTGCGAATGGGCGTTGGCCAGGCCGGGCAGGGTCAGCCCCGGCAACCGGACCACGTCGGCGAAGACGTCCACCCCGGCGGCCGGGCGGCCGGCCGGCGTCAACGGGGTGACCTCGGCGATCCGACCGTCGACCGTCTCGATCAGCACATCCGGGGTCGGTGCGGCCTGCCCGGGCAGCCAGGCGTACTCGGCAAGCCAACGATCGGCGGTCATCGGACGAGTTCCGCAAGCACTCGGGCCAGGGCGGTCACCCCGGCGGCGCAGTCGGCGTCGGCGGCCGACTCGGCCGGGGAGTGCGACACCCCGGTCGGGTTGCGGACGAAGAGCATCGCCGTGGGTACGTGTGCCGCGAGCACTCCCGCGTCGTGTCCGGCCCCGGTGGGCAGCACCGGCGCCGCCAGCAGTTCCGCCAGCCGGTCGGCCAGCCCGTGGTCGAACGCCACAAGCGGTGTCGCCGACTCCTCGGTAAGCGTGACCCGGGTGCCGTCCCGGCGGGCCCGTTCGGCGACCTTGGCGCGTACCGCCTCGACCAGTTTGGCGAGCGTCTCCGGTTCGGCGGCCCGGGCGTCCAGCCAGCCGGTCACCCTCGACGGGATGGCGTTCGTCGCGTTCGGCTCCACGGCCACCCGACCCACGGTGGCGTGGGCATCGCGCAGCCGGGCCTCCTTGTTGGCGGCGAGCACCGTGAAGGCGTACGTCAGCATGGGGTCGCGGCGGTCGACCATCCGGGTCGTACCGGCATGGTTGCCCTCGCCGGTGAAGTCGAAGCGCCAGCGTCCGTGCGGCCAGATCGCGCTTGCCACCGCGACCGGCGCGCCCTGGTCGACAAGCGCCCGGCCCTGCTCGACGTGCAGTTCCACGAAGGCGGCGAGCCGACCGAGCAGCGCCGGGTCGGGCCCCGCCGGCCGGCCGCCAAGGGCCTCGGCGAAGCTGACCCCGGCCGCGTCGCGCAGCGCCGCCGCGCGGTCGGCGCAGAGTTGCCCGGTGAGCAGCCGCGACCCCAGGCACGGTACGCCGAACCGGGCCCCTTCCTCCTCGACGAACGCGCCGACGACCAGGGGACGGGTCGGCGTCACCCCGGCCGCGCGCAGCTCGTCGACGGCGAGCCAGGCGCTGACGATGCCCAGCGGCCCGTCGTACGCCCCGCCGTGCGGCACCGAGTCGAAGTGGCTGCCGGTGAGCACCGCGTTTCCGGCTTCCGGGTCGCCCCACCAGGCGAACAGGTTGCCGTTGCCGTCCTCGGTGACCGGCATGCCCCGGGTGTCGGCCTGCTCCCGGAACCACTCCCGCAGCCGCAGTTCCGGCTCGGTGAGCGCGTACCGCAGGTATCCGCCGCTGTGCTCGTCGCGGCCGATCGGCGCGATCTCGTCCCAGAGCTGGCGGAACCTGTTAACAAGGGGCCCTTCCTCTACCGTAGGCGTTAGCAAGGGGCCCTTCCTTCGGTCATGGGCACGCGCACGCCGGTGCGCTCGGCGACCGTGCTCGCCGCGTCGTATCCGGCATCGACGTGCCGGATCACCCCCATCGCCGGGTCGTTGGTGAGTACCCGTTCGATCTTCTGCCCGGCCAGCGCGCTCCCGTCGGCCACGCAGACCTGCCCGGCGTGGATGGAGCGGCCGATGCCGACCCCGCCGCCGTGGTGCAGGGACACCCAGGATGCGCCACTGGCGGTGTTGACCAGCGCGTTGAGCAGCGGCCAGTCGGCGATCGCGTCGGAGCCGTCGGCCATCGCCTCGGTCTCCCGGTAGGGGCTGGCCACGCTGCCGCAGTCGAGGTGGTCCCGGCCGATCACCACGGGCGCGCTCAGCTCACCGGCGGCGACCATCTCGTTGAACCGGACGCCCGCCCGGTCGCGCTCGCCGTAGCCCAGCCAGCAGATCCGGGCCGGCAGGCCCTGGAAGGCGACCCGCTCGCCGGCCAGCCGGATCCACCGCGCCAGGGACTCGTTCTCCGGGAACAGGTCGAGGATGGCCCGGTCGGTGGCGGCGATGTCGGCCGGGTCGCCGGAGAGCGCCGCCCACCGGAACGGCCCCTTGCCCTCGCAGAACAACGGCCGGATGTACGCCGGCACGAAGCCGGGGAAGTCGAAGGCCCGCTGGTACCCGCCGAGTCTGGCCTCGCCCCGGATCGAGTTGCCGTAGTCGAAGACCTCGGCACCCGCGTCGAGGAAGCCCACCATCGCCTCGACCTGCCGGGCCATCGACGCCCGGGCCCGGTCGGTGAACTCGGCCGGCTTGGCGGTGGCGTACTGGCGGGCGTCGGCCAGCTCCACCCCCTCGGGCAGGTACGACAGCGGGTCGTGGGCGCTGGTCTGGTCGGTGACCACGTCGACAGGTACGCCCCGACGCAGCAGTTCGGGGAAGACGGTGGCGGCGTTGCCCACCACGCCGACGCTGAGCGCCCGGCGATCCCGCTTCGCGGCGAGGGTCCGCTGCACCGCGTCGTCGAGCGAGTCGGCGATCTCGTCGAGGTACCGGTCGTGCACCCGGCGTTCCAGCCGGCCGCGGTCCACGTCCACGATCAGGCAGACGCCGCCGTTCATGGTCACCGCGAGGGGCTGCGCGCCACCCATCCCACCGCAGCCGCCGGTGAGCGTCAACGTGCCGGCCAAGGTGCCGCCGAAGCGCTTCTCCGCGACGGCGGCGAAGGTCTCGTAGGTGCCCTGGAGGATGCCCTGGGTGCCGATGTAGATCCACGAGCCGGCGGTCATCTGGCCGTACATGGTCAGGCCGAGCTGCTCCAGGCGGCGGAACTCCGGCCAGCTGGCCCAGTCGCCGACCAGGTTGGAGTTGGCCAGCAGCACCCGGGGCGCCCACTCGTGGGTGCGTAGCACCCCGACCGGGCGGCCGGACTGCACAAGCATGGTCTCGTCGTCGCGCAGGTCGGTGAGCGTACGCACCAGGGCGTGGTACGACGGCCAGTCCCGGGCGGCCTTGCCGGTGCCGCCGTAGACGACCAGGTCGTCGGGGCGCTCGGCGACCTCCGGGTCGAGGTTGTTCATCAGCATCCGCAGGGCGGCCTCCTGCGGCCAGCCGCGCGCGGTGCGTCTGGTGCCCCGCGCGGCACGGACGGGGCCGGGCGCGGCCTGGATGGATTGCGTCATTGCGGGTCTCCTCCTAACCGAGGAACAACTGACGACGGGCGGCTGAGGCTTCGAACGCCTCCAACCGGCGCTGGGTTTCGGCCGGGGCGGCGTCGCAGATCGCCTGGAGCAGCACCATGGCCAGGGTCATCGGGGCGGTGTGCAGGTCGAAGACCAGTTGCGCGCCGACTGCGGCGGGCAGCACCACGTCGGCGTGCTCGGCCGCCGGGCTGACCGGCGAGTCGGTGATCGCGACCACGGTCAGCCCGGCGGTGCGGGCCTCGCAGAGCGCGTCCAGGGTCTCCCGGGGGTAGCGCGGCAGCACGAAGGCGAGCAGTGCCCGCGCCCCGGCCTCGGCGGCCTGTTCGAGGCGGTCGGCGAGCAGGCTGCCCCCGTCGTCGAGCACCCGCACGTCCGGGTGCACCTTGGCGGCGAAGTAGGCGAAGTACGCGGCCAGCGGCGCGGCGGCGCGCAGGCCGAGCACCGGCAGCGGGCGGCTGGCGGCGAGCAGTCGCCCGGTCTCGGCGATGCGCTCCCGGTCGGCGAGCTGCTCGGCCAGCCGATCCAGGTTGCCGATCTCGGCGCGTACCGCCTGCTGGACTTCGTTGCCGGCGGGGGCCGGGCCGGGCGCGGCGGCGGTCAGCTCGCGCAGCCGGCGGCGCAGCGCGGGGTAGCCGTCGTGGCCCAGGGCCACCGCGAACCGGGTGACCGACGGCTGGCTGACCCCGGCCAACTCGGCGACCTCGGCGGCGGAGAGGTAGCCGATGGCGGGAGCGTGCTGCACCAGGCAGTGCGCGATGCGGCGTTGGGTCGGGGTGAGCCGCACCCCGTCGAACAGGCCGACGACCCGCTCGGTCGGTGCCATGGCAGCTCCTTCATTCACGCCCTGACTCTATGCATAAAAACTTTCACCAGGCAAGACGTCGCAAGAATCCACAATGGAATGCCGGTGAGCTGCGACTTCGCGGTGATTACCGGGAGTGCGGGGGTCGGTGGGCCGGGTGACATACGCCGCCTCGGTAGGATCCGCACGGCGGTCGAGCAGAGGAGTTGTGCATGCAGCCGGACGGCCCCTACCGGTACACCCACCTGCTGGGCGGGTCGCCGGTCGGCAAAGCATGGGCAGCTATCGACGAGCACGGCCGGCTGGTGACCGTGGCCGTCCTGGACACCCACGTCGCGGCCACGCCGGGCTGGCGCGAGGCCTTCGCCGCGATCGCCGACAACCTGGCCCAGACCCCTGGCGGCGTACCCTTCATCTACGCGGACTTCGCAGCCGCGGCGCCCTGGGTGGCATACTCCGCCGAGGCCGGGCCGGCGGCGGAGAACCTCTTTCGCGCTCTCGGCGTCGCCTACCAGCCCGTGCCCTCCTCCGCCCCGCCGGTGTCCGGAGCACCAGTGTCGGGAACGCCGGTGTCCGGGTCTCCGGTCTCGGGGATTCCGCCGGTCTCCGGTGCGCCGGTCTCGGGGATGCCGCCGGTGTCCGGTGCGCCGGTCTCGGGGATGCCGCCGGTGTCCGGTGCGCCGCATCCGACGTCCGGGACGTCGCCAGGCGCGGCATATCCGCCCGCCGAGCAGCCGGCCGGGGGCAGCGACCCGTTCTCCTCTCCGGTGCGCCGCATAACGCCGTCAACGCCGCGGCGGCGGCCGACGGGCCGCTGGGCGGCGATCGCCGCCCTGGTGGTGGTGCTGCTCGTCGGCGTGGGTGCGGTGGTCGTCTGGGCGGGGGCCGACGAGGACGAGCCGTCCACCCCGGTCGCCGGTCCCAGTTCGCCGCTGCCGCCGGCCCCGACCTTCGCGCCGCAGTCGCCCGGCATCGAGCCACCTCAGGCGGGTGAGTGGCCGACCGAGTGGCCGAAATTCGCCCCCGGGGACCACGTGCGTACCCTGCCCAACTTGGAAGGGCTCGGCTTCGCGGTGAAGCTGCCGGCCGAGTGGGACTGTTCCCTCGGCGGCCGGGCGGAAGGCTACGTCAAGTACAACTGTGGGGCCGCGGAGCCGGGGAAGCCGCAGCTGGGCGGCGAGTTGATCGTGCGGGACTGCGCGGTGCCGTGTGACGAGGAGACCCAGGCCGCCATGCGGCAGGCCGAGGAGGCCTGGGGCCTGCAGTGGATGCGGGGTGGTGTGTTCGCCGCTTACGCCGACTCCAGCCGTTTGGAGATCGACGGTGAACGCCGGTACGGTCTCGCCGTTGTGGCGTACTGGCGCGGCGGAGAAAGTGGGCGAATCGACCATCAGCTCGTGCTGCGGATGACGTCGCCGATCGACGGTGCCGGCCGGCTGCGGCGGGTGGCCAACCACCTTCGCGACACGCTCATCTTCTGACCGCGTCACCCATCGTTTCGCTGGAGATCGACATGGCCTGTGGTAGGCCCGCCGTGCTGCTCGGCGTACTCGCGGTGGTCGCCGTGACCGGCGTCCCGGCGGTGGCGGCCCCCACCTACGTTCGGCACGAGCCGGCCATCGCGGTGGCGGCACCCGCTGCGGTCTATCTGGAGGCGACGTACACCGGCTACCTCCGTGACCCGGCGGGCAGGCTGATCAGCCGGGATCCGGTGGTGGTGACCCGCAGGTGCAGCGGCGTCGTGGTGAGTCCCGAAGGCCACGCGGTGACCACCACCGTGTGCATCCAGCCGAGCGAGGAGGTCCTGCTGGTCAACGCGCTTTACCGGCACGGTCGGGAGCTGGTGCGGCAGAACGACCTCGCAGCCGAGGAACTGGACGGCTACGTCGGCGGGCTCCTCGACTCGTCCGTCTTTACCGGTCGGAGCCGCCGCAGCGCGCCCGAACACGCCCTGGTCGGCCAGCCGGACCCGGCGATCTCTGGTAACACTGCGGCACCGGCAATCGCGGCCACCGTCACGGCGACACTCGACCCGGTCGACGGCAACGCGGCACTGGTGAAGTTGGCCCGGCCCGGCCTGCCAGCGGTCGAGATCACCGCCGCCGAGCTGAGCCCCGGTGTCCCGCTGCTGATCATGGGCTTCGGTCGGGAAGAGACGACCGACGGCTCGGAACGCTACCGGCTGCGGAACCGGGCGGTCGAGGTGATCGGACGCACCGGCACCAACCGGATCGGCGTCAGCGAACAGATCGGCCCCGACTCTCGGGGTGGCCCGGTGGTGAACGAGTCGGGTCGTCTTGTCGCGCTCCTGGACACCGACGGCTCCGCCGCCGGAGAGCCGATCCGTGACCTGATCACCGCCGCCACCCTCCGCCGGCTGCTCGAACAGGGCAACGTCGACGCCCGCCTCAGCGAGGTCGATCGGGCCTACCGGGCGGCCTTGGGCGAGTACTACCTCGGCCGGTACTCGCAGGCCGTAACCCGCTTCGACGCGGTGCTACGGCAGGACGCCGCGCACCCGGCGGCGCTGCGCTACCGCGAACGCGCGCAGGAACGCCTGGTGCGCGACGGCGACGCCACCGAGAACTCGGCAGAGTGGACGCTGTACCTGGTCTCCGCAGCCGGTGGAGCCGCCATCATCGCCGCCATCGGTCACCTGCCCCGCCTGCGCCAACGATCCGCCAGCGGCGCGGTGGCCGACGTGCCGGACACCGGGGAGTTGCGCCAGTCGATCCTCGCCAGCCCGGCGTCGGGGGCAGACCAGCCGGCACCGACGCCCGGAACGGCGGAGACACGATGACCTCGTACGGCACCAGTAGTGACCGTCCGTCGACGCGACCGGTGCCGCCGCCATCCGCGCCCGGCGGCGGCTGGGAGCCGGTGTCCGACGGACGCCCGCGCAGCGCCTTCCGGGCCGACATCGAGGGCCTGCGCGCCCTTGCCGTGCTGCTGGTCGTGCTCTGGCACGCGGACGCTCCGCTGATTTCCGGCGGCTTCGTCGGAGTGGATGTCTTCTTCGTCATCTCCGGTTACCTGATCACCCGGGGCATGCTGGCCGAGGTTCGGGAACGGGGCCGCTTGTCGCTGAGCCGGTTCTACGCCCGCCGGGCGAAGCGCCTGCTGCCCAGCGCCGGGCTGGTGCTGCTCGCCGCACTGGTGCTGGCCTACCTCTTCCTGCCCGACATCCGCTGGCGTAACACCGCCTGGGACGTGGTGACCAGTGCTTTCTACGTGGTCAACTGGCGGCTTGCCGACCAGGCGGTGGACTACCTCGCCGCCGAACAGGCGCCGAGCATCGTCCAGCACTACTGGTCGCTCGCCGTGGAGGAACAGTTCTACCTGGGCTGGCCACTGCTCCTGGTCGGTGTCGCCTGGTGGGCCCGTCGGCGGGCGTCGGCCGGGTCGCGCTTTCGCGCCGGCGCGCTCGGCGCGGTGGCCGTGGTGGGGCTGGCGTCCTTCGCCTGGTCGGTGTTCCTGGTGGAGACAGATCCCGGCCGCGCCTACTTCGTCACCACCGGACGGGTCTGGGAACTCGCGATCGGCGCGCTGCTCGCCCTCGCGCCGCTGCGGCTGCCTGGTGCCCTGGCTCCGGTCCTCGGCTGGGCCGGCGTCGGTGCCATCGCCGGCTCGGCGATGCTGCTCGACACCTCGTCGGCCTTTCCAGGGCTGCTGGCGGTGCCCGCCACCGTCGGTACGGCGCTCGTCATCGCCGCCGGGACCACCCACCGGTACGGTCCGGTAGCCTTGCTGCGCCTGCGGCCCATGCAGTTCGTCGGCGGCATCTCCTACACCCTCTACCTGTGGCACTGGCCGCTGCTCGTGGCGTTCACCGTCGGCATGGACGACCCGGGATTCACCGCACCGGCCGCCGCAGTGGCCCTGGCGGTCCTGCTCGCGTACCTGACCAGTCGGCTCGTCGAGCGACCGCTCTGGCATTCCCGGAAGCTGTCGGTACGGCCACGAGCCGCGCTCGCCGTCGGGCTGGCCTGCACCGTGCTGTCCGGGTGCGGCGGGGTGGTCTTCCAGGTCGCGACCGCGCCGGACCGGGGCGACAACCCGGCGGTGTGGGACATGCAGGGGGCAGCGGCACTCGACGTGGACGACGCCGAGCGGGCCGGTGCTCCCGTCGATCGTGCTGACCAGATCGTGCCCGACCCCCGGGTAGCCCGTGACGACCTGCCCACCATCTACGCCGACGACTGCCACGCCAGCAAGGAGGAGACCCGGGTTCGCCGGTGCACCTACGGGGGTGCCACGCCCACGGCAACCGTCGTCCTGATCGGTGACTCGCACGCCGCACAGTGGGCGCCCGCCCTCCAGGCGATCGGGCAGCGGCGGAATTGGAAACTGATCACCTACACCAAGTCCTCGTGTCCCTACCTCGACATCGTGGTGGCGGAGAGCGACAAGCCGTACCACGATTGTCGGACCTGGAACCAGGCGGTGCGCCGAGCGGTGGCCGAGGACCGTCCCGACCTGATCGTCACCAGCAGTTTCAACTATTCGGCTTATTCCGACGGTGGCGTACTATCCGGCCGGCAGAACCGGACGGCGCTGGTGGAGTCGATGCGCCGGACCTGGCGCGAACTCAGCTCGCTGGCGCCGGTCGTGGTGCTGCGCGACAGTCCGGCGCCGCGCATCGACATCGCGGACTGCGTCTCCGGCAACCGGACCCGGCTTACCGCGTGCGCGGTATCGCGCGACGAGGCCCTGGCCGGAATCGGCCCGTTGCAGGTCGAGGCGGCCCAGGGCGCGCAGGGTGTGCATCTGATCGATCTGACCGAGGCGATCTGCCCCACCGACCGCTGTGCGGCGGTGATCGGCGACGTACTCGTTTACCGGGACACCAACCATCTCACCGCGACATACGTACGGACGCTCGCGCCGCGACTTGACGAGCAGTTACCGGCGATCGCCAGGTGACGGGGGAGGCGACGTGGATGGTGTGCGCGGCGGTGTATTGACATGGCCGTGGTAAACGGTTTTATTGATACGGCTTTGTCGCTGCATGTTGCGATGCGATAACAGGCGGGCGGCCTTCCGTGGTGAGGAAAGGAAACGGCGATCACCGAGCTTGCGCCCAATGTCCAGAATGGACCAACATCTCTGCTGGCCGGCAGGTCGGTCGCGCTGGTGCACGAGTGGTTCGGTGCCACGGGCGGCTCCGAGAACGTCTTCCTCTCGCTGTGTAAGGTGCTGCCCGAGGCCAAGGGGTTCGTACTCTGGCGTGACCGCGACGCCCGGCGCGGGCTCGACCTGCACGAGTCCTGGCTCGCCCGGACGCCGTTTCGACGCGCGAAGGCGGCGGCGCTGCCCCTCATGCCGGTGACCTGGCGCACCCTGACCCGGGAACGCTTCGACGTGGTCATCTCGTCGAGCCACGCGTTCGCGCACACCGTCAAGCTGCCGTCCGCCCCGCAGGCGCGTTACCTGAGTTACGTCCACTCACCCGCTCGTTACCTGTGGAGTCCCGACCATGACGGTCGCGGTTCCAACGGCCTGCTGGCGCTTCCCCGGGCCGTGCTGCGCGCCGCCGATGTCCGGTTGAGCCGGCATGTCGACAGCTATGCCGCGAACTCCCGGGAGGTGCGCAACCGGATCCGGCGGTTCTGGAAGCGGGACGCCCGGATCATCCATCCCCCGGTCGACGTCGACTACTTCCGCGCCGCGCCGGACCAGCAGCGCCGGCAGGATCGCGACTATCTGCTGGGCGTCGGGCGGTGGATCCCGTACAAGAAGTTCGATCTCATGATCGAAATCGCGGACGCGGCCGGGCTGCCGCTGGTCGTCGCCGGTTCGGGGCCGGAGGAGGAGGCCCTGCGTCGGCGGGCGGCGCTGGCCCGGGTGCCGGTGACCTTCGAGGTCCGGCCGACCCGGAACCGCCTGCGCGAGTTGTACTGGGGTGCCAGCTGCCTGCTCTTTCCCACCCACGAGGACTTCGGCATCATCCCGGTGGAGGCGATGGCCTGCGGCACCCCGGTGCTCGGCCTGCGCCGTGGTGGGGTGTTGGAGACGGTGGTCGACGGCGAGACCGGCTTTCTGGTGGATTCGGACGACCCACGCGCGTACGCGGCTCTGCTGCACCAGGCCGACGACCTGGACCGGGACCGGATCCAGGGGCACGCGGACGTCTTCTCCGCCTCGGTGTTCCGCGAGAAGATCGCGGTGTGGGTCACTGATGAAACCTCCTGACGTCGAACCGGCGAGCGGGCCACCGGCGTCCCGCTCGCGCAGGGTGACCCTGGCCGCGACGGCCACGTGGATCGTCGTCATCGCGGTCCTTGGGATCACCACCGTGCTGCCCCGCCCGACCGTGGCCGGACTGCTCGGTCTCGGCGCGGTCGCGATCTGCCTGGCGGCGCTGTACCAGACCACGGTGTCCGGGATCTTCAGCCCGGTGGCGGTGACGTTCTGGGCCTTCGTGGCGGTGTGGGTCGGCTTCGCGCCGTTGCTTCAGATCAGGGACCGGCGCCTGCCCTGGCCCGACCTGCCCCTTGACCAGCACTACGTCAGCGCACAGGTCATTCTGCTCTTCGCGGTGGTCGCCTTCTGGGCCGGCAACGCGCGGCGTGGCAAGGCGTGGCGTGGCACCGACCGGCCTGACACCGACCGGCGGCCGACGACCTCGCCACGTGCCCGGCTCACCGTCGAGAAGGCGGCGGTGGTGACCACGCTCGCGGCGGTGTTGGCGGTGGTCTGCCTGCCGATGACCGGCGGGCTGTTGGTCCGCTTCTCCAGCCGGGACGACCTACAGCGGGCGATCGCCGAGGCGGGGCTCAGGAGCCAGCAGGACCTGGCGCTGCTCGGGCTGCTCAACACCTTCCCGGCCGCGATCAGCGCGGTCGCGCTGCTGCTGTGTCTGCTGTGCTGGCGTAGCCGGAACCACACCCGCCGGGGCAGGCGGGTCCTGCTGGCCGCGACCAGTCTCGCCAGCGTCCTCAACCTCATCTACAGCAATCCGCTGTCCGCGAACCGTTTCGCGTCGTTCGGGGTCATGCTCGCCGCCGGGCTCGCTATCGTCCGGTTCGACCGGCAGCGCTTGCGGGTCCTGTTCTCGGTGGGCATGCTGCTGGGTCTCGCCGTGCTCTACCCGCTGGCGAACCTGTTCCGCAACGAGCGCTCCCGTAGCGACCTGCGGTGGGGCTTTGACGCGTACTACACCTGGGATTT
This sequence comes from Micromonospora sp. FIMYZ51, assembly GCF_038246755.1. Taxonomy (NCBI): domain Bacteria; kingdom Bacillati; phylum Actinomycetota; class Actinomycetes; order Micromonosporales; family Micromonosporaceae; genus Micromonospora; species Micromonospora sp. FIMYZ51. The sequence continues at coordinate 1,308,279 of NZ_CP134706.1, forward strand.
CGACGGTTTCCAGCAGACCGTGAACGCGGTGCACCACGCGGGCGTGACGGGCCACACCTGGGGCCATCACTTCGTCTCCGCGCTGCTGTTCTGGGTCCCCCGGTCGTTCTGGGAGGGCAAGGCGGTCCCGGCGGGCAACGCCGTGGCGGACAGCCGGGGCTACGAGTTCCAGAACCTGGCCCTGCCGTTCTGGGCCGAGACCTACCTGGAGTTCAGCTTCATCGGCGTGGTGGTGCTGTTCTTCTTCTACGGCAGGCTCGCGAAGCGCCTCGACAGGTCGCTGGCCGGTGCGTCCACCGACCTGCTGGTCGCCTTCACGATCATGTTCGCGGCGTTTCAGATCGGCCTGCTACGGGGACCGCTCGGCGCGCAGATTCCGTTCGTCGGTGCGGCCCTCGTGGTGCTCGTCGTCGGCATCACGGCGTGGCGTGGTCCAGCCTGGGGCGCCACCAGACCTCCCGTCTCGGCGGACAAGGCGTCCGGCGTGGGCCCAGACCGCGATGCGGTGGAGGCCGCGCATGAGTGAGCGGATGCCCCGGGTCGCGGTGGTCGCCGACTGGTGGTGGCCGGAGGATGTCGGTGGCGCGGAGCGCTCCGGCCGCGAGGCGACGATGGAACTTGCCCGCTTCGCCGAAGTGGCGATCTTCGTGCCGGCTGCCGTGGAGCGCTCCTACTCGGACGGTTCGCTCAGCGTCCACGCGGTCCGGCGTCCCCTCGCCCGGCGGGTACACGCCGACACCCGGTTCCGCCGGGGCCTCGAGTTCCTCAGCGCCTGGCTGCTGCCCTGGAGTGCGGCACGCCTGGTGCGCAGGGTCCACGACTTCCGACCCGATGTCGTCGTCGCGGCGAACATCTCGCGTACCGGTCCCTGGCTGCCCCGCTGGGCGCGGGCTCGCGGCCTGCGTTTCGTCCGGGTCTTCCACGATCTCAGCGACACCTGCTGGCGCCGGTCCCGGCTCCGGGGTGATCGCAGCTGCCACACGGTCTGCGGGGAATGCCGAGTCAAGGCGCGCATCATGCGCAGCGCCACCCCGCCCACCGCGACGAGCGTCTGCGTGTCCGCGTTCGTCCGCGACGATCTGGTCCGCGCGGGCTTGGTCACCCCGGAGTCGAGCATCGTCGGCTACCCGCTGGTCGGTTCGGAGGAACCGGTACGCGCGCGGCGGCGGGACGGCACCGGGATCGTCATCGGGTACATCGGTCGGATCAGCCCTGTGAAGGGCATCGAGGCGGCGATCCGTACCGCGGCGGCCTATCGACGCCGCACGGGTACGACCGTCACCGTCCTGGCCGCCGGGGAGGGACAGGCCGACTACACCCGGACGTTGACCGACCTCGCCCGGTCCGAAGGAATCTCCCTGGATACGCCCGGCCACCTGCCCGTCGACCAGTTCTGCGCCATGGTGGACGTCGTCGTCATCCCGTCCCGGTGGATGGAACCGTTCGGCCGGGTCGCCGTCGAGGTCGGGCGTGCGGGCCGGCCGATGCTGATCTCGCCGCTGGGCGGTCTACCCGAAGCTGCAGCGGTTTCCGGGGGCGAGTACTTGTTCGCCGACTTCCAGGACCCGGAGGAGGCCGCGGTCTCGCTGGGCGCGCTGCTGGCGGGCTCCGCCAGCGAGAACCGGCCGACCGTCAGCACCGTGCCGACGCTCCGGGCGGCCATCGTCACGGCCACCCGCAGGGCGCTCGCCGGTTGGCCCGACGTGAGCGCCGGGCAGGGGCAGTGACAGCCGGTACGCGTGGGCGGAACTGGGCCCGGCCCGCGCTCGTGCTGAGCCAGTTCGCCCTGATGGGCACGAGCCTGATCCTCAGTCTCTCCCTTGCGTACGGCGGTGATCTGGTCGCGGTCGGTGCCACCGCCCCAGCCGTGCTCGTCTTCCAGTTGACCTGCGGCGTCCTGCAACGGGCGCTGGCCGAGGCGACGTTGCTCAGCACCGCGCACGCCGAGCGGGTGGCGGAGCGTACCGACTGCCGGCGATCCGTGGCCGTCGCGTTCCTCGGCGGGCTGGCCGGCGCGGTGGTCGCGGTGGTGGCGGCGCTCGCGGTCCCGGGAGCGCCGATCGAGTTGGCTGCCGCGTACGCGGCGGGAATTCCCTTCGCCATCGCGCTGGACATCGGCCGTGCCGCCGGGGTGGCCGCCGGTGCGGCCCGGTCCGTCTTCGTGGAGACGGCCGCGTGGCTGGCAGCGCAGCTCATCCTGATGGTCACCTTCGCCGTCTGGCGCGCACCCCTGGGGATCTGCCTGTCCTGGGCCGTGGTGAACGCGGTGTTCCTCGTCGCCGCAGCACGGCTGCCCGACCGGCGACCGCTCTTCGCCGGACTGACCGGCTGGGTCCGGTCCGGCCGAAGGGTGCTGGGTCCGGCCTCGGTCGACGCCTTCCTCGTCGGCCTCACGCCGCTGCTCGCGATCCAGATCACCGCCCTGGTAACCGGGGCGGCCACACTCGGCGCGATCCGGCTCGTGCAGCAGCTGTTCGCACCGCTGGCGTTCGTCTCGATCACGTTCCGCCGGGTGCTGGTCTACCAGCGCAAGGCCGGTGTCGGCACGACCAGGCGGCAGGACCTCCGCGACGGGATACTGGCCCTCGGGCTGATGTCGGCCGGCGCGGCCGTGCTCGGCGCGGCGGTCGTCGCCGGCCGGGAACTCGTGCCGGCGCTCGCCTTCATCCCGGTCGGTGTGGTGCTGATCGCCGCCGCCGTGGAACGCGCAGCCCTCGGCTTCTCCTATGGATGCTCGCTGAACAGGTTCGTCCGGGGCGAGTTCACGCTGCTGTTGCGGGCCCGCTACGTGATGCTCGGGCTGACGGTGCTCGCCGCACCACTGCTGACCGCCGTGATCGGCGCCCCCGGTTACCTGATCGGCTCGGCCGTCGGCCTGTTCGGGTACTCCCTTGCCGTTCTCGCCCTGCCGGTCGGACCGCCACCGACGGCGTCGATCGCGCAACCCATGAGGGTTTCGTAATGAGTTAGGTTGGGCCCATGAGCGACGGTACCGGCCTGCTTCTGCGGCGCGCCGGCTTCGGTCCGACGGCTGCGGAGATCGCCGCCGCGCGCCAGGCCGGCTACGCGCCGACGCTGGCGGCTCTGGTCGCTCCCCGCGGGCCGGACGTCGGGGCGGCGAGCGCCACGGTTCCCGATCTGGGCGACGATGTCTACGCCGGCACGCGGGACCTGACCTACGACGAGAAGGTCAAGCTGGAAGCCCTGCGGACCATTCAGACCGAGCAGCTCACCCAGTGGTGGTTGAGCCGGATGGTGGTGGCCAGCCACCAGTGCCTGGAGAAGCTGGTCTTCTTCTGGCACGGACACTGGGCCACCTCGGTCAAGAAGGTGCGTAGCCCACAGCTCATGCTCAAGCAGCACCGGGCGCTCCGGAACGCCACCGACTTCCGGGCCATGGCCCGGTCGATGGTCGTCGACGCGGCGTTGAACCTCTACCTGGATGGTCATCTCAACGTCAAGGCGGCGCCCAACGAGAATCTCGCCCGCGAGCTGTTCGAGCTGTTCGTCCTCGGTCATGGCCAGTACACCGAGAACGACATCAAGGAGGCGGGCCGGGCGCTTACCGGCTGGCGGTTCAGCCTGACCCGGGGCGCCTCGGTGTTCGACCCGGCCGCCCACGACGCCGGCCACAAGACCATCCTCGGCCGGACGGAGCGGTTCACCGCCCACAGTCTCGTCGAACTGTTGCTGCAGCGGGAGGCGTGTCCCCGCTTCATCGCCTCTCGTCTCTGGTTCCGCTACGGCTCGTCCACGTCGCCGATTCCGGAGCCGCTGCGGGAGAAGATGGCCCAGGCGTTCCCGGTGGCGATGGAGATGCTCCGGGTGCTCTTCTCGGACGAGGCGTTCCACGCCACCGCCGGCACGTTGGTGAAGCAGCCGGTCGAGTGGTTCGTCGGCGCCCTGCGGCAGTTGGGCCTACGGCCGGCTGCTCTGCCCGCCGAAACCCGCGCGGCGATCCTGCGCGATCTGGACAATCTCGGGCAGTTGCCCTTCGCCCCACCCAACGTGGGCGGCTGGCCTGCCGGGGGTACCTGGCTGACCTCGGCGGCGGCCCAGGTCCGGCTGCGTCTTGCCGGCCGGATCGCCGACCACGTGTCGGCTCCGGTCCGGACGCCGGAGGAACTTGCGTACCTCCTCTGCGTCGAGAAGTGGACCAACCGCACGTACGCGGTGCTGCGCGACAGCCAGGACCAGCGGCAGTTGTTGATCCTCGGACTGGTGAGTCCGGAGTACCTGGTGTCATGACCATGGACCCATGGACCCGACGACGGTTCCTCCGCGCCTCAGGCGTCGCTGCCGGGGCGGCGATCGCGGCGGGAGCGGGTGGGATCGGGCTGGCCGAGCTGTTGCGGACCGGGGCGGACGCCCCGGCCGATGCACCGCAAACCAACAAGCTCGTGCTGGTGACGCTCTACGGCGGCAACGACGGGCTGAACACCGTCGTCCCGTACACCGACCCCGCCTACCACAGCGCCCGCCCGGAGTTGGCGTACGCCCCCGAGAAGGTGCTGCACCTCGACGACACCCTCGGCCTGAACCCGACCCTTCCTGGCCTGCGGCGGCTGTGGGACGAGAAGCAACTGGCAGTGGTGTTGGGGGTGGGCTACCCGATGCCCGACCGCAGTCACTTCCGATCCATGGACATCTGGCAGACGGCCTCACCGCAGGCGGCGGTGCCGACCGGTTGGGTGGGTCGGTGGCTGGACGGCACGAAGGCCGCCCCGGAGGCGGCGGTCAGCTTCGAACCGGTGCTGCCGCCGGTGCTGGCGGGGGAGACCCGCGCCGGGGCCTGTGTCGGCGTCGGCGGACTCGACCTGCCACCGGGCGTCAGCGTCGAATCGGTCGCGGCGCTCGGGGAGGTGGCGGAGGGCGAGCCCGAGATGCAGGCGCGGGCGGCCGGCACGTACCGGGATCTGCTGCGGGTGGAGCGGCTCGTACGCGGCGCCGAACAGCACCACGCTGCCGGGCCGGGCGGCGCGGCGGAGGAGCTACCGACGACCGGGCCGGGCAGCCGGAGCGTGCTGGAGACACAGTTGGCGCTCGTGGCCAGCTGCGTCGAGGCCGGCGTGCCCACCCAGGTCTACTCGGTAAGTCTGGACGGCTTCGACACGCACGCGCACGCTCTGGTCGGGCAGGAGAGCCTGCTCCGCCGGCTCGACCGCGCCCTGTCGGCGTTTCTCGACCGGATGGCGCGCACGGAGGCCGGTCGCCGGGTCACCGTGGTGGTGTACAGCGAGTTCGGCCGACGGGTGCGGGCGAACGCCTCGCAGGGCACCGACCACGGTACGGCGGGGCCGGTGTTCGTTCTGGGCCCGCAGGTCGACGGCGGCTTCTTCGGTGAGCAGCCGAGCCTGACCGACCTGGACGACGGCGATCTCAAGGCGACGGTGGACTTTCGGGATGTGTTCGGCGCCGTGCTGGCCTCGGTGCTGCACGCCGACCCCGACCGATACCTCGGCGCGGGGTACCGGTCGACGCCCCTGCCGTTGTTCCGTACGGACTGACCGCCCGGTTTCAGCGCCCGCCGCCGCGGAAGACTTCCGCGACGGTGCGCAGCATCACCTTGATGTCCAACCAGAGCGACCAGTTCTCGATGTAGTAGTTGTCGAAACGGGCCCGGTCGGAGATCGGGGTGTCCCCACGTAAGCCACTGACCTGCGCAAGGCCCGTCAGACCCACGGGCACCCGGTGCCGCATGGCGTAGTTCGGGTACGTGGCCGAGAACTGCTCGACGAAGTGCGGGCGTTCCGGGCGCGGGCCGACCACGCTCATGTCACCCCGCAGGATGTTCCACAGCTGGGGTAGTTCGTCCAGTGAGGTGCGACGCATGAACCGGCCGATCGGACCGACGCGGCGGTCGTGCGCGATGGACCAGTTCGTCTGGGACTCCTGCTCGCTGTCCGGGCGCATCGATCGGAACTTGATGACCTTGAACGGTTTGCCGTAGCGGCCGATCCGCTCCTGGTGGAAGAAGATGCCCCAGCCGCCCTCGACGAAGGTGGCGAGGGCGCAGAGCAGCAGGATCGGACTCAGCAGGATCAGCGCGGCGGCGGCGAACAGGATGTCCGAGGCGCGTTTGATGATCCACCGGGGACCCGAAAAGGTGAGGTCGTCGATCTTGGCAATCGGGATGGCGCCGATGTGGTCCGGATATCCGCCGTGCGAGCGGTAGCCCCACGGTCGCGGCACCGCCCAGAGGTCGCACCGGGAGCTGCGCGGTCGCAGCAGCGCCTCGGTGAGTGGGATCTCGGCACAGGCCGGGTCTGCGATGATCAGAACCTCGCAGTCCAGCAACCGCACGAGATGTTCGAGATCGTCCAGGCTGCCGCTGAGCGGCAGCGCGGCCGTTTCCTGGCGGGACGGTACGTCCACACAACCGACGAAACGCAGGCCGTACTGCGGGTAGCGGCGCAGCAGTCGGGCCAGTTCGAGCCCGAGCGGACCGCTGCCGATGATGATCGCGTTGTGCTCCACCCACCGCCACCGGCGCACCTGGATGGTCAACGCGCGACTGAACGCGCGACCGAGGATGACCAGCCCGGCCGAGAGTGCGACGCCACGCATGAAACCGCCGACGTACGACACCGAGGCATGCCGTTCGGCCGCGATGATGGCCACCACCGCAGCCGAGGCGAGCAGCCGTCCACAGAGGGCCGGCAACTCGTCGAGGATGCTCACGTGTCGGCGCGGCTGGTAGAGCCCACCGGCCGCGAAGACGAGCACCGTGAGTGCGGCATTGGCCAGCGTCCCGCGCCAATAGGTCTGGCTCAGCGCCAGCGGGGTGAGCAGCGCAAGGATGTCGACGGGCAGCGTCAGCATCCACGAGCGCAACCATCCCGTGCGAGAAGACGCCTGCGACCTCGGATAGGGCAGCACCGCCGTGGTGTCCAGGCCGGACGAAGGGTGCGAAGCGGGCGCCGTGGCGCTGGCCTCGCTCGCCGGGTCGTCCCGCTCCGGCGGCTCCGGTCGGGCCACCGGCACCCGCGGCGTCAGTTGACTGAGAGCTGGTACGGGTGCACTGTGACCTGTTGTCGCTTGGCTTGACATGACCCGCTCTCCCCCCGTATCCCGCAAGCCGGTCGGTTCCTACTTGGCGGCGGCGAGAATCTCCGGAACCGCATCGCGGCGCACCGCTTCGAAGAGTTGCTTGGCCTTCTCCTTGTCAGCAAGCACCACGCTCTCGGTGCCGATGGTGCCGGTGCCCTTGGTGGGGCAGGTGAGGAAGGTCAGGTTGCCGCCGCGCAGGTGGCGCAGCTCCATCCCGAGGTCCAACAGGGACATCGACTCGTCGACCGCCACCGCGTCGGCGGTGGCCCGGACGAACGAGTTCAGCTTGGTGGGGCTGGCCAGGGTGCCGCCGGAGGCGGCAGTGTCCAGAATGGACTTGATGACCTGTTGCTGGTGCTTGATGCGGGTGAAGTCGCCGTCGGCGAAGGCGTACCGCTCGCGGGCGTAGTCCAGGGCTGCGGCACCGTCCATGGTCTGCTTGCCGGCGGCGAAGTCCCGCCGCCCGTCCGGGTTGAGCGAATGCCGCGAGGTGAACGCCTTCTCGACGGTGATCTCGATGCCGCCGAGCGCGTCTACAATTTCCTTGAAGCCGGCGAAATCGACAATCGACACGTGGTCGATCCGGACGCCTGTGAACTTCTCGACCGTCTGCACCATGAGCGGTACGCCGCCCCAGGCGTACGCGGCATTGATCTTCGCGTCCCGACCGCCCCGCCCCTGCGGCGACCTGGGCACGCTCACCCAGGTGTCGCGGGGGATCGAGATGAGTTGGGCGCTCGACCGGTCCTTCGGCAGGTGGGCCAGGATGATCGTGTCGGTGCGCGAGCCGGAGGTGTTGTCCGGGTCCCGGGTGTCGCTGCCCAGGATCATGATGTTCATGGCGCCTGTCGCCACGGTCTGCGGGCGGGACTCCTCCGGGACACCCTCGAAGGCGTCGACCCGTTCGATGCTGGACTCGACGGAGCGGTAGTAGAGGCCGCCGGCCACCATGCCGGCACCACCCAGCAGCATCAGCACCAGGAAACTGACGAGCGCGATCCGCTTCCACCGGCGTCGCCGCCGCGGGCTTGCGGTGGCCGGTGCCGCAGCCGGCGGATTGTCACGACCCGCCTGCTCTGCCGGCGGCCTGTCGAAGAGCAAGGTGTCGGGCTCGCCGTCCCCGTGGTGTTGGCGCATGCGAGGGATGCTACTGATTCCGACCTGCTGATCGCATTCCCCCTTGGGTTCCATTCACGTTTCGGGGCATAGGTCGGAGTGCGCGGGGTTGCGGCGGAAATTGGATTCCGCGTGCACCGATCAACTCGCGGTTGTTACCCGTATGTTTCCTCAAGTCTGGTAAAACCTCGCCGTGGACGCCGTCAAGTTGCGTCGGGCGTTGGCCCGTACGCGCCTCGCCCCTGTAGCCGCCTTTCCGAAACGCCTGGCCGCGGTAGCCCGTTACGACGCCAAGGTGTTGCGGGTCTCCGCCCGCTGGTTGGTCGCCTCCCGGGAACATCACAACTACACCTACGAGCTGACCCGACTCAGCCGCAGCCACCTCGCCTGGTTCGTCAGCGTCGTGTGTGACCTGCCGGTCGGGCAGGTCCGGGACTATCTGACCGAGATCGAGTCGGATGACGAGCTGCGTCGGCACGTCGCCTCGGCCACCGCGGCCGCCGCGCGTCGCGGCCTTGCCGACAAGCAGGTCCGGTACGCCCGCCGCATCGGCTGGTACGCGATCGTGCGGGCCCGCCGGCCGAAGCACATCGTGGAGACCGGTGTGGACAAGGGGCTGGGCAGCTGCGTACTGGCCGCCGCCCTGCTGCGCAACGCGGCCGAGGGCCATCCGGGCCGGGTCAGCTCCATCGACATCAACCCCGAGGCCGGTTACCTGGCCCGCACGGCACCCTGGTCGGACGTGATCGACCTGGTCATCGGCGACTCGGTCGAGTCGATCGGCGCGCTGGAGCAGCCGGTCGACCTGTTCCTGCACGACAGCGACCACAGTCGAGGGTACGAGCGGCGCGAGTTCGAGGCGGTCGAGGCGAAGCTGGCCCCGGGAGCGATGCTGCTCACCGACAACGTCACCCACACCAACGTGCTTGCCAAGCACGCCGAGGCCACCGGCCGTCGGTTCCTCGCGTACCGGGAGACGCCAGCCAACCACTGGTACCCGGGCGACGGCATCGGCGTGGCCTGGTAGCCGGGTGCGGGTCGGTGCCAGGCGAAGTTGACCTAGTCTTAGCTTTCGCTTAGCTGGCTTGTCCGGCACCGACGTGGTCCGGCAGCATCAGTGCACGTGACCGACGGTACGGACGGCCCCGCCGCGCGGACAGCAGCCAAGCGCTCCCACCGGAGCCGCTGGCTGGCCGGCGGGGCCGTGGCCGCGCTCGCCACAGTCCTGGGGCTCACCCTCGCGCTGCGCTCGGGCGCCGCGCCCGCATGTGCTGCCCCGCCGCGCCTCGGCAGTGCGCTGCCGGTCGCCGCCGGTGCGTTGCTCGCCCCGCCCGCCGCCGGCAAGACGCAGCAGGGCAAGGCCACCTTCTACGACTCGAAGGGTGCGGGCGGGAACTGCTCCTATCCCGCGGCCCCCGCCGACCGGCACTACGTCGCGCTCGGCCCGAGCGAGTACGCCGACGGTGCCGCCTGCGGCGGATACCTCGACGTGACCGGGCCGAAGGGCACGATCCGCGTGCTGGTCATGGACCAGTGCCCGGAGTGCGCCCCCGGCCACGTCGACCTGTCCCGGGAGGCGTTCGCCCGGATCGCCGACCCGGTGCAGGGCATCGTCAAGGTCAGCTACCGCCTGGTGGCCGACCCGCCGCTGACCGGCCCGCTCACCTTCCGGATCAAGGAGGGCGCGTCGCAGTACTGGTTCGCCGTCCTGGTCGCCGGGCACGGCAACCCGCTGCGCTCGGTCGAGGTGCGCCAGGGCAGCTCGGGCGGGTGGCGGGCGGCCAGCCGGGAGAGCTACAACTACTGGCTGATCGACTCGGGCGCCGGTCCCGGGCCGTACCAGATCCGGGTCACCGACACCCAGGGGCACCGGGCCACCGCCACCGGCATCCGGATGTCCCCCGGCAAGGTCCAGCGCAGCACGGTCCGGATGTACGGCGGCGCCCCGGCGGCGTCGGCGGCGCCCCGGCCGTCCTCGGCCAGCCCGAAGCCGAGCCCCAGCCCGAAGCCGAGCGCCAGCGCGACGGCCGAGCCCACGCCGTCCGGCACGGTCGCGAGCGCCGATCCCACGCCCTCGGCAACGGCCCCGGTGGACGGTGCGGCGTTGGCGGCGGCCGACCCGCTGCCGGCCCCGGGCTGCGGCTGAGCGCCCTGCCGCCCCGGGCTGCGGCTGAGCGCCGGGCCGCCCCGGAGCGCCGGGCTGCCCCGGAATCAGCGACGGGCGCTGGGCCGGCCCGGAATCAGCGACGAGCGCCGGGTTCGCCGGTCAGATCGAGCCACATGAGCACCTCGTCGCGGTCATCGCCGGGGGCGACCCGCAGCGCGCCGGGCCAGCGGCCCACCTCGCGGTAGCCGAGCCGCCGGTAGAACCGGTCCAACCCCAACCCGTCCCGCACGGTCACGTGCAACGCCGCCAGCCCCAGGCCCCGGGCCACCCGCTCGGCCTCGCGCATGAGCGCCTCGCCGAAGCCGCGCCCCTGCGTGTCGGGATGGACCATCACCCGGGTCAGCACCCGCAGGTGCGGCTTCAGGTGGAACCGTGGATCGGTGAAGATCGCCATGGCCACCAGGCGGTCGCCGTCGTATCCGAGCAGCAGCCGGTCCGGACCGTCCGCGATGCCGGCCAGCGTCGGATCGGCGATCGTGCGTACCTGCTCGGCGGTGACCGGAGCCACGAAGCCGACCGCGCCGCCGGCGTTGGTGACGTCGACCCAGAGCGCGACGATCGCCGTACGCAGCTCAGGGGTCAGTTCGGCGTCGAGGACGAAGCGCAGACTCACGGGGCTGATCCTTGCCGGCCGACACCCCCGACCGCCCGTGATCGTGACCAGGGTGACAGGTCAAACGGTGCGGGAGAGGGGATTCGAACCCCCACGTCCTCTCGGACACAGGTTCCTAAGACCTGCGCGGCTGCCTGTTACGCCACTCCCGCTGGCTTCAGAGAGTCTATGCCGCCCGGCGACGGTGTCGAGCCGGCGGGCTTGACCGACGCCCGCCTCGCCGGCCGACCGCTGGCTCCGCCTCGCCCACCGACCGACGCCCGCCGACCGCCGGCTCCGCCTCGCCCACCGACCGCCGGCTCAGTCCAGCCCGAGGTCGCGGCGGAGCTTGGCGACGTGCCCGGTGGCCTTCACGTTGTAGAGCGCCCGCTCGATCTTGCCGTCCTCGTCGATGACGAACGTCGAGCGGATCACGCCGGTGACGGTACGCCCGTAGGACTGCTTCTCGCCGTACGCCCCGTAGGCGGTGAGCACCGCCTTGTCGGTGTCGGCCACGAGCGGGAAGGTGATCGCGTCGCGCTCGCGGAACTTCGCCAGCTTCTCCGGCTTGTCCGGCGAGATGCCCACCACCTCGTAGCCCGCGGCCTGGAGCGAGGCGAGCGAGTCGCGGAAGTCGCAGGCCTGCTTGGTGCAGCCGGGGGTCATCGCCGCCGGGTACGCGTACAGGATCACCCGGCGACCGCGCAGGTCGGCCAGGGTGACCTGCCCGCCGGCGTCGGTGGGCAGGGTGAACTCGGGGGCCGGGTCACCGGGGGAGAGGCGAACGGGTGCGGTCATGGCACCACCCTACTGCCGCCGCCGGCCGGCAACCGGTGGGGACAAGTCAGCTGTTGCCAGGTATTGGCAACAGCCTATGAAGGGAAATACGCTCATCCTCGCCGGCGCACGCGGGTCCGCCGTCACGTGGGAGGTCACGTGGAAATCCTGGCCATGCACATCTCCAACGGAATAATCAACGGTCCGGTCGCCGCGGCCTTCGCGGTGATCGCGCTGGCGGCGATGGCGCTCTGCGTCCGGCGCGGTCGCCACGACCTGGACGACCGGTTGGCGCCGATGGCCGGCCTGGTCGCGGCGTTCATCTTCGCCGTGCAGATGCTCAACTTCCCGATCTTCACCGCCGGCGTCAGCGGCCACCTGCTCGGCGGGGCGATCGCCGCCATGCTGGTCGGCCCCTGGGTCGGCGCGCTCTGCATCGCGGTGGTGCTTGTCGTGCAGGCACTCGTCTTCGGCGACGGCGGCGTGGCCATGCTCGGGCTCAGCATCACCAACATGGCCGTGATCGGCGTCGCGGTGGCGTACCTGCTGATCGCGCTGCTGCTGCGGGTGCTGCCGCGCAGCAACGCCGGGCTGGCCGTCACCGCCTTCGTCGCCGCACTGGTAAGCGTGGTCGTCGCGGCGATGGGTTTCGTGTTGCAGTACTGGCTCGGCGGCACCACCGACCTCGGCGGCAACCTGACCGGGCTGGCCGGGACGATGGCCGTTTCCCACCTGTTCATCGGCATCGGCGAGGGCCTGATCACCGCCACCACGGTGGTCACCGTGGCGAAGGTACGACCCGACCTGGTGTACGCGCTGCGCGCCCTGAAGCCGGCCCCGGCGGCGACCGTTCCGACCGTCGGAGGTGTCCGGTGAGAAAGTGGAGCTTCATCGTCGGAGGCCTGCTCGTCGCCCTGCTGCTGGCCGGCGTGGTGAGCAACTTCGCCTCAGCGCACCCCGACGGGCTGGACTCGTCGCTGCGGGAGGGCTGCACCTTCGATGCCGACGGCGAGATCACCGGCGGCAGTTGCCCGGCGCAGCAGGAGCGGGAGCACGAGATCGGCGGTCCGCTGGCCGACTACGGCATCGCCGGCCTGGACAACGAGTTCCTCTCCACCGGGCTCTCCGGCGTGCTTGGCGTCCTGCTCACCTTCGCCGTGGCCGGCGGCGCGTTCTGGCTGGTCCGCAGCCGCGCCACCACCGGCCGGAGATAGCCGCGCGGATGGGGGCCGGCCACCCGCACGTGCTGTACCGGGAGTCCGACTCGCCGGTGCACCGGCTACCGCCGGAGGTGAAGATCGCGGCGATGGTGGCGTTCACCGTCGCCGTGGTCGCCACCCCGCGCGAGGCGTTCTGGGCCTTCGGGGCGTACGCCCTGCTGGTCGCGGTGCTGGCGGCGCTGGCCCGGGTGTCCGCCGGTTGGCTGCTGACCCGGTCGGCGATCGAACTGCCGTTCGTGCTCTTCGCGTTCGCGCTGCCGGTTCTCGGCGCGGGCGAACGGGTGGACGTCGCCGGGATGAGCCTCTCCGTGGAGGGCCTGTACGGTGCCTTCAACATACTCGCCAAGGGCACCCTCGGCGTCTGGGCGTCGCTGCTGCTGGCCGCGACCACCACCACCCGGGACCTGATCGTCGGGCTGGACCGGCTGCGCTGCCCGCAGCCGGTCACCCAGATCGCCACCTTCATGCTGCGCTACCTGGACGTGCTGGTCGGCGAGGCCCGGCGGATGCGGGTGGCCCGACTGTCCCGGGGCGACGATCCCCGGTTCCTGTGGCAGTTGGGCGGCTTCGCCGCCGGCATCGGGGCGCTGTTCCTGCGTGCCTTCGAGCGCGGCGAGCGGGTCTACCTGGCGATGCTGTCGCGCGGCTACACCGGCCGGATGCCGGCGGTGGGGCACGGCGTCGGCGCGGCGACGGCCGGGCAGTGGTTGCTCGCGGCCACCGTGCCGATCGTGGCGGGCACCGTCGCCGCCACCGCCGCCCTGCTGACATGATTTCCGGTGTGCAGCCGACCGTTCCCAGCCTCGACGTGCGTGGCGTCCGGTACGCCTACCCGGACGGGCACGTCGCCCTGAGCGGGATCGACCTGACCGTGGCCCGGGGCGAGCGGGTGGCCCTGCTCGGCCCGAACGGTGCCGGCAAGACCACCCTCGTGCTGCACCTCAACGGCATCCTCACGGCCACCGAGGGCAGTATCGCCGTCGGTGGCCTGCCGGTTCGCCCCGACCGGGCCACCCTGACCGAGATCCGCCGGCGGGTGGGCATCGTCTTTCAGGACCCGGACGACCAGCTCTTCCTGCCCACCGTCGCGGAGGACGTGGCGTTCGGGCCGGCAAACCTCGGGCTGCGCGGGTCGGAACTGGCCGCCCGGGTGGACGAGGCGCTGGCCGCGGTGGGCATGACCGAGCACCGGGACCGGGCCCCGCACCATCTCTCCTTCGGGCAGCGCCGCCGGGTTGCGGTGGCCACCGTGCTCGCCATGCGCCCGGAGATCCTGGTGCTCGACGAGCCGTCGTCGAACCTCGATCCGGCGGCCCGCCGGGAACTCGCCACCATCCTGCGCGCCCTGCCGGTGACCCTGCTGATGGTCACCCACGACCTGCCGTACGCGTTCGAGCTCTGCGACCGCTCGGTGATCCTCGACGACGGCCGGATCGTGGCCGACGGGTCGACCGCCGAGTTGCTCGGTGACCAGGAACTGCTCGCCCGGCACCGCCTCGAACTGCCGTACCCGTTCAGTCCTTCGTTGCCGCCACGAGGCTAGCCGCCGTACGGCCGGTGGCGTGCAGGCGCAGGACGGCGGCGGCGAGCGCACCGGCCCCGGCGACCAGGACCAGCACGACCAGCACCCGGGTCGCCGTCGCCGGCCACGGCACCGGCGGCACGGATCGGGCGAACGCGGCGGCGTTGGCCACCCCGGCGAAGAGCGCCACACAGGCCCCGGCCAGCGCCACCACGAAGTCCACATGGGATCGGCGCGGGGCACCGTCGGCCGTCGGCGCCGACGAGCCGGTCGACGCCCACCAGCCGGCCGCGATCGCGCCGAGCCCGGCCAGCAGCGCCCACGCCTGGCCGGTCAGCAGCCCGGCCAGCATCCCGCCGACCCCTTCGGCCCCGGCATCGCGTACCCGCCCGATGGTGACCAGCACGGCCGCCAGCCCGCCGCAGGCCAACAGCCCGCCGAGCCCGGTCAGCGCCCGTCGACCCGGCATCGAGGCGGCCGGCAGCAGCCCGACCGCACCCACCGCGAGCGCGCCGAGCGTGACCGCCACCCACCAGACGTACGCGTCCGGCGGCGGTACCCAGGTCAGGGTGCCCCGGATCTCCAGTGGCCCCGGCGCGGCGCGCAGCGGCACCGCCCAGTCGCGTACCAGGTGCTCGCGGTCGGGCGCGGCGCGGACCTGGGCGGGCGGTCCCGGCTCGCGCCACAGCGCCCGCTGGTCGTGCCAGCGCACGGTCGGCCCGTCGTCGACCCGCCGCCAGTGCGGCGCGGCGGCCGGATCGACCTCGGCCGGCAGCACGGTGTCCCCGGCGATGGTCCGGTTCAGGTAGGTCGCGGGGGAGCGGGTGTTCTCGAACACGCCGTCCGGGCCGACCCGCAGGTACGGCTCGCCCGAGTAGCCGATCACCTCGACCGGCTCGGCGCCGGTGTTGGTCAGCTCCAGCCGGGCCCCCGCCTCGACCACCCGGACCCGCAACTGCGGCCCGGCCGGCGTCACGCCGGTGACCTCGGTGCGGTAGTCGCTGCCGTTCGGTGCGTCCGCGCCGTGCGCGGCGGCGGGGGCGGCGGTGGCGAGCAGGGCGCAGACCGTGCCGGCGAGCAGCAGTGCGGCCCGGGTCAGCGGGTTCACCGGCCGGCCGCCTCCACCGCGGCGGTGATGTTCTCCGGCCGCCAGTCCTGCACCGCCTCCCCGTCGACCAGGACCGTCGGCGTGCCGGTGACGTTGGCCCGGCTCGCCTCGTCGGTGACGTGCGCGGTCCACGACTTGTACTTGCCCTCCCGGACGCAGCTGCCGAAGGCGTCCCGGTCCAGCCCGACCTCGGCGCCGATGTCGATCAGCTGGTCGTCGCTCAGCCCGGCCCCGCCCTCGGGCGGCTGCCGCTCGAACAGCGCCTTGCCGAACTCGGTGAACCGGCCACCCTCGGCGGCGCAGCCGGCCGCGGCCGACGACCGGGTCGAGTACTCGGTGCTGGAGTAGCGGTTCAGGTAGGCGACCGGGTGGTACACCACCCGTACCTTGCCCTCGCTTACCAGCTGGTTGATGGTCTCGCCGCTGGTCTGCTCGAACTGCTTGCAGGCGGGACAGAGATAGTCCTCGTAGATGTCGATGGTGACCGGCCCGGAGCCGACCACGATGCCGGTGCCGGCATCGTTGGCGCCGGGCGGCGGGGTGAACTCCCCACCGCGCTGGCCCGACCAGGCGCTCCAGCCGATCAGCCCGGCGATGACCAGCACCACCACCGCGCCGAGTGAGATCCACAGCGTTCGCTTGCGGCGTTGTTCCCGGGCCAGTTGTTCCCGGACCACGCGGGCGGCGTCCTTGCGTCCCTTGCGACTACTCATCGTCGTCCTCCACCGGTTCGCCCGTCAGCGCGCCGTCCACCGAGACGGCCGTGCGGGGCCAGATCAGCAGGAACCCGGCCAGCGCCAGGAAGCCCAGGTCCCGGAGGATCTCCGGGAGGTAACTGGGGCGCTGCCCGGCCGGCAGTTCGCCGCCGGTACCGAAGCAGCCGCAGTCGATCGCCAACCCGCGGGACCAGGCCGAGGCGATGCCCGCGATGAAGACAAGCAGCAGCGCCGCGGAGACCCCGGCGGTCAGTCGGGTGGCCAGCCCGAGCAGCAGGAGTACGCCCAACGCCAGCTCGACGAAGGGCAGCGCCGCGCCGACCACCATCGCCACGTCGTACGGCATGACCTGGTACGCGTGCACGGACCGGCCGGAGGCGGCCAGGTCGCCTACCTTCGTGGCACCCGCGTAGAGCCAGACGGCCGCCAACCCGAGTCGAACGGCGAGCCCGAGCCAGGGGCGCCACCGCGCCCACCTCGACGTCGCGCGCCGCGAGGCCCCGTTCACCCCGCCAGCGCCTCACCGATCGAGTCGACCAGATCGGCGCGGGCCCGAGCCACCCGGGAGCGGATCGTGCCCACCGGCACCTTCTCCACGGCGGCGGCCTCCGCGTACGACAGGCCGAGCAACTGGGTCAGCACGAACGCCCCGCGCCGCTCGGCGGGCAGCCGACGCACCAGGTCGGCCGCGCCGAGGTGCCCGGCCGGGTCGGGGTGCGGCACGTCGGTGTGCGCGTGGGCGGTGAGCCGCTGGTCGAGGCGCCGCCGCCGGACCACCGTACGCAGGTGGTCGGCGCAGGTCCGCCGGGCGATGCCGAGCAGCCAGGTACGCGCGCTGGAGCGTCCCTCGAAGGCGGGCAGCGCGCGGAACGCCCGCAGGTACGTCTCCTGGGTGAGATCGTCGGCGCTGTCCGGATCGACCAGGGCCGCCGCGAACCGCCACACCTCGACCTGGGTGGCCCGGACGAACGCCGCCTGGGCGGCCCGGTCGCCGTCGCGGGCGGCCAACGCCCACCGGGTGGCCTCGGCGCCGGCCGGCTCGCTGGGCTCCGGTGCGCCTTCGCCGGCCGGCACGGAGTCGATGGCGGCGGTGTCGCGCGGGGCGGGGATCACGACAACCCAGGTTACGCGGCACCGTGCGGAGCAGCAGGGTCCTTCGGCCCTTCCATGGGCTGGGACACGTTGGGAACTTTTCCGGCCCGCCAGCCGACTATCCGCTCATGACCCCCGGCCCGGTGCGCGCACCCGCTTCGGCGTGCGATGGTGGCGATCTTAGCCATTCGCGATCACCGATGGCTCGCGTTGCGGGGGTGTTTTCGGCGAGCATGGCGGGCATGACTGCCGCACCTCGCCGCCGTTTCGCCCGGCTGACCGCCGCCGCCGGCCTGCTGGTCACCGTCCTTGCCCTGCTGCTCCTCCCGGCCAGTCCGGCCAGCGCCCACGCCGTGCTCTCCAGCAGCAGTCCCGCCGCCTCCTCCGTGGTGCCCACCGCCCCCGCCGAGGTGGTGCTCACCTTCAGCGAGCCGGTCCGCAAGGTGCCGGACCGGATCCGGGTCATCGCGCCGGACGGCTCCCGCGCCGACCGGGGCGAGCCCGCCTTCAAGAACAGTGTGGTCAGCATCCCCGTCGACCCGTCCGGCGCGAACGGCACGTACCTGGTCACCTACCGGGTGATCTCCGCCGACAGCCACCCGGTCTCGGGGGCCTTCACCTACTCCGTCGGCGCGCCCTCCGAGCCGCCGGTGGACAGCGGTGACGACGGCCGGGCCAACCCGGTGGTCAGCAACGCGGTAAAGGTCGCCAAGTTCGTCGGCTACGCCGGGCTGCTGCTGCTGGTCGGCCCGGCGTTGGTGCTCGCGTTCCTCTGGCCGCGCCGGCTGTCCCGGCGTGGCCCGGCCCGACTGGCCTGGACCGGTCTCGGGCTGGTGGCGTTCGCCACGGTCGCGGTGACGCTGTTGCAGGTGCCGTACACAAACGGTGGTGGCCTCTTCGACATCACCGGCGAGGGCCTGCGGCTGGTCCTCGGCAGCGTCTTCGGCGCCGCGCACCTGGTCCGGCTCGGCATCCTGGCCGCGGCGGCGTTCCTGCTCCGGCCCCTGCTGGCCGGCCCGGTGGGCCGTGCCGACCTGGTGGTGCTCGGCGTGCTCGGCGCGGGCGCGCTGCTCACCTGGCCGCTGGCCGGGCACCCGGCGGCCTCGCCCGCCCCGGCCGTGTCGGTGCTCGTGGACGCGGTGCACCTGGGCAGCATGGCGGTCTGGCTGGGTGGCCTGGTGATGCTCGCCGTCTTCCTGCTGCCCCGGGCGGACGAACGGGAGTTGGGCGCGATCCTGCCGATCTGGTCGCGCTGGGCCGCCCTGGCGGTCTCCGCACTGCTGCTGGCCGGCATCGTCCAGGCGCTGATCGAGGTGGCCACCCCGGCAGCCCTGGTGAACAGCACGTACGGGCAACTGGTGCTCGCCAAGATCGGGCTGTTCGGGCTGGTGATCGGGGTGGCCGCGTACTCTCGTCACCTGGTCCGCAAGCGGATCGCGGCCAGCCGCCCCGCGCCGGTACGCCGGGCGATCTGGGCGGAGCTGGCGATCACCGCGATCGTGCTCGGGGTGTCGGCGACCCTGGTGCAGACCACCCCGGCCCGCACCGCCTCCGCCGACGTGTCCGCCACCGAGAGCGGCTACTTCACCACCACGGTCACCAGCACCCTGTTCAGCCTCCAGGTCGAGATGGCGCCGGCCGAGCGCGGCAACAACTCGGTGCACTTCTACGCGTACACCTCCGACAACCGGCCGCAGCCGATCAAGGAGTGGAAGGCCACCGTGGCGCTGCCGTCGGCCGGGATCGAAGCGATCGACGTACCGTTGCTGCCGCTCACCGACAACCACGCCACCGGGGAGATCAACCTGCCCGCGGCGGGGGAGTGGGAGCTGCGGATCACTGCCCGTACCACCGAGATCGACCAGGCCACGGTGACCGCCACCGTGCCGATCGGATAGAGAGGTCCCCCCATGATCCGTCACCGGCGTACCGCAGGCGCCGCTGCCGCCCTGACGCTCGGCGCCATGGCCATTGCCGTGTTCGGCTTCGTGGCCCCGGCGTCGGCCCACGTGTCGGTCAACCCGAAGGAGGCGACCCAGGGCGGCTACGGCCGGTTCGCGTTCCGGGTGCCGAACGAGAGCGACGAGGCCTCGACCACCAAGCTGGAGATCTTCCTGCCCGAGAACGCCCCGGTCGGCTCGGTGTCGACAATGCCGGTGCCGGGCTGGACGGTGGCGGTGGAGAAGCGCACGGTGAACCCGCCGGTGCAGGTGCACGGCGCCGAGATCTCCGAGGTGGTGTCCAAGATCACGTGGACGGCCGGCGCTGACGCGGCCATCGCCCCGGGCACCTTCCAGGAGTTCCCGGTCTCCATGGGCCCGCTGCCCGAGGTGGACCAGATGGTCTTCAAGTCGCTACAGACCTACTCCGACGGCGCCGTGGTGCGCTGGATCGACGAACCGCCGGCACCGGGCGGGGAGGAACCGGCCACCCCGGCACCGGTGCTCACTCTCGCCGCCGCCGCGTCGGAGGAGTCACCCGCCGAATCGCCCGCCGCCGCACCGGGCGACGGCACGGCCGGCGACGGCGACGGCGACGGCAACGGGCTGGCCGTCGGGCTCGGCGTGGCCGGCCTGGTCGCCGGGCTCGGCGGGCTGGCGCTTGGCGGACTGGCATTCGCCCGGACCCGCCGGCCGGGCGACGTCGCGGTCCAGGGCACCGACACCACCCCGCCGACCTCCTGAGAAGCACCGCCTCGCGGGCCCGCCGGGACTTCCCGGCGGGCCCGTCCGCTTTTCGCCCTTCTCACCGTTCCAGCCGTGGATATCCGCTGTTCAGCGCCGGGTCGTGGGTATGGTCGGCCGGGTATCTGGCTACGGAGGGAGACAGGGCAGATGCGTTTCGTGTGGGCGCTTGTCGGAATGCTGCTGCTGGCCGTCGGCACGACCGCGCTGGTCGGCGCGGCCACGCTCGGCCTGTTGACCGGCCGGGCCGCTCCCGACGGGGTGTTCACCGCGCAGGTCGAGACGGTGCGGACGCCCGGCCACGCGGTGGTGGTGACCGATCTGGACGCGCTGGTACGCCGCGAGGTGCCGTTCGCCCGGGGCGGATCGGCCCGGTTCCGGCTGGACGCCCGTACGCCCGACGGGCCGGCCTTCGTCGGGCTGGCCCCCGCCGCCGAGGCGCAGCGCTGGCTCGCGGCGGCACCGCACGCCGTGGTCGAGCGGATCACGCTGACCCGGGGTTCGCTGCCGGTCCGGCTGGCGCAGGTCCGCCCGGCGCAGGGCACCCCGCAGACCGTCCCGGCCGCCCCCGCCGCACAGACCTTCTGGGTACGCGCCGGCACCGGCGCACTTGAGTGGAGCCCCGCCGACCTGGCCGGCCGCGAGTTGAGCCTGGTGCTGATGCGTCCCGACGGCGGGGCCGACCTGGGCCTGGACCTGCGCGCCGAACTGCGCGCCGGTTGGGTGGCCCCGGCCACCTGGGGCTCACTGGCCGGCGGCGTCCTGCTGGTCATCCTCGCCGCACTGGTCCTGCTGCGGCCGATCCGTCCGCGCGAAGTGATCTTCGTGGTCGAGCCCGATCAGGTGCCGGTGCTCGCCGGCCGGCTCGGGGTGAGTTCGCTCAGCGGCCTGGGCACTGCGCCGTCACCGGGACCGCGCCGCCCGGCCGAGCGGCAACTGGTCTCCGTGGCCACCGCCGCCGCCCACCCCACCCCGTCCATCGGCACCACCCCGTCCCCCAACCCCGCCCCACCCCTAGCCCCCGCCCCGGCCCCGCACCTCTCCCCGGCCCCGCACCTCGCCCCGGCCTCGCACCTGGGCCCGGCCTCGCACTTGGGCCCGGCCCCGCACTTGAGCCCGGCCCCGCACCTGGGCCCGGCCCCGCACCTGGGCCCGGCCCCGCACCTGGGCCCGGCCCCGCAAACGCCCACGGCGATCGCCCCGATCCCCCGCCCGGAAACCCTCGCCGACCTCCCCGCCCCCGAGCACCCCTCCGCCCACCCACCCCACCCCACTGACCTCCCGCCACCACCTGCCTCGCCGATCTTGCACTTCTTGTCTCGACAAAAGCACTATAAGGGGCAAACCGGCGACCGAAAGTGCAAGATCGGCGAGGCGAGGCGAGGCGAGGGGAGGGAGGCGAGGCGCGGGGGCGAGGGAGGGCGAGGGAGGGCGGGCTCAGTGGGGAGGGGGTTTTGGGGAGGGGGTTGGTTGGGGGGACTGGGTGGTCGGGGCGGTGCTCTCGGTACGCACCGGCAGGGTGACCAGTAGCAGCAGGCAGAGCAGCACGTAGGTGTTGCGGAGCAGGAACTCCCAGGGCGTGCTGGTCGGCACCGGGGCGACACCGAAGTCGTAGAAGGAGACCACGCCGTACACGATGATCGCCGAGGTGCCGACGGCGAGCGTGCCCAGCCGGCGGCGCTGGCGGGCGCCGGTTTCGGTGCGCGGGTCGGTGCGCAGCGTCGCGTCGACCAGGATCACCACCGCGGGGATGAACCAGTAGATGTGGTGGGTCCAGGTGATCGGGCTGACCAGGGCCGCCACCAGGCCGGTCAGGGTCAGGCCGGTGAGGGCGTCCCCGGCGCGGGCGGCCCGTACCGCCCGCCACAGGCCGTATCCGGCGATGGCCGCGACCAGCGGCAGCCAGATCAGCCGGTTCGGCTCCTCCGGCGCGGTGAGCCGGCTCAGCAGCCCGAACAGTGACTGGTTGCCGGTGTAGTCGGTCCGGCCGACCCGGTCGGTGGCCCACAGCTCGTGCGTCCAGAACCGCCACGAGTCGCCGGGCGCGACCGCCGCGGCGAGCAGGGTCGCGGCGGCGGCGGTCGCGGCAGCCACCACCGCCGCCCGCCACCGCCGGGTCGCCAGCAGGTAGACCACGAAAATGCCGGGGAAGAGCTTGAGCGCCGTGGCCAGGCCGATGCCCACCCCGGCCCACCTGCTGTTCTTGGGTACGGCGAAGAGCAGGTCGGCCAGGATCAGGACCACCAGCAGCATGTTGATCTGCCCGAAGGTGATGGTCTCCCTCGTGCTCTCCACCGCCAGCACGAGCAGTACCCCCACCACGAGGGTGAACAGGTGTGGCAGGCGGTGCCGGCGGATCACCGGGTCGAGTAGCCACTTCGTGCTGATCACCACGCCCAGCAGGGTCAACCCGGTGAAGATCACCACCGTCGCGCCGAGCTTCGGCAGGGCGAACGGCAGCAGCAGCAACGCGGCGAACGGGGGATAGGTGAAATACAGCTCACCCTGCACCCGGTCCGGCTGGACGTAGTCGTAGAGCGGGTTGCCGGCGAGCCACCAGTCCATCGCCGCCATGTAGATCTTCAGGTCGAAGAAGTTGTGCACCGTGCCCGGCAGGTACAGCGCCGGTAGCACCGCGGCCATCGCGAGCGCGCCCACCACTCGGCGTGCCGTACGGCTACCGGGGTCCTCGACGTCGACGGCGGAGGGTGTGGCGGGATCGGCGGGCACGGGAAAGACCCTAGCGGTCGGTGGCCCCGGCGGCGCGCAGCCACGAGGCTTGCGCTGCGCGTAGGCTGTCCCGGTGGCTGATCTTCTCGTCTGGATCGACTGTGAGATGACCGGGCTCGACCTGCGTGGCGACAAGCTGATCGAGGTCGCCGCCCTGGTCACGGACCCCGACCTCAACGTGCTCGGGGACGGGGTGGACGTGGTGATCCACGCCGACGACGCGGCGCTTGACGCCATGCCCGAGATCGTCCGGACGATGCACGCCAAGTCCGGGCTGACCGACGAGGTCCGGCGCTCCACGGTCACCCTGGCCGAGGCCGAGGACCTGGTGCTCGACTACGTCACCCGGCACGTCAAGGACCCGCGTACCGCTCCGCTCTGCGGCAACTCGATCGCCACCGACCGCGGGTTCATCGCCCGGGACATGCCCCGCCTCGACGCCCATCTGCACTACCGCATGATCGATGTCTCCTCCATCAAGGAGTTGTGTCGCCGCTGGTACCCGAGGGTGTACTTCGGGCAGCCGCAGAAGGGCCTGGCGCACCGCGCCCTGGCGGACATCCGGGAGAGCATCCGGGAGTTGGCGTACTACCGGCGCACCATCTTCGTACCGCTGCCCGGCCCCGACGTGGAGAGCGCCAAGGCCATCGCGGCCGAGCTCTGAGCCGCTGCCGGGCCGGCTACCTGGTGCCGGCTGGGGCACCGGGCCGGTGCCGCGCTGGTGAGGGGCGGCCCGAGCGATATCGGCAGGCGCACTGCGCTCAGGCCGGTGTCCGGAGGTCTCCGCGGGCAACCCGGTGGACGCGGTCGGCGGTGGTGGGGGTATGATTTCTCCGCACCCGCACCGGGCAATCGACCGGCGCGGTGGGCATGGTGGCTGTAGCTCAGTTGGCAGAGCACCGGGTTGTGGTCCCGGTTGTCGTGGGTTCAATTCCCATCAGTCACCCCATCCGGCAGGCCCCCTCGTTGAGGGGGCCTGCGGCGTTTGTGGCGGACCCGTAGCCGGCCGGGTAGGGGCGTTGGCCGGCCGGGTAGGGGCGTTGGCCGGCCGGGTAGGGAAATCGGCCGTGGCGGCCTCCCTGCGTCGAGGAGAGGCCGCCACGGGGCGGTGCTCAGGCGGTGGCGGTCTCGCTCGCCGACACGTCGGGATCGGTCTCGTCGTCCGGTGCCGGTGCGTCCTCGGTCGGCTCGTACGGCAGGGCGCTGCCCTTGACGTACTCGTCCCAGCTGACGTTCCAGTCGGTCCAACCGTTGCCGTTCGCCAGCTTGCGCTCGGTGCCCTTCACCACGATCGGGTCGCCGACCGTGGTGTTCTTGAACAGCCAGGCGCCGTTGGCCATCGAGACGTTCACGCAGCCGTGCGACACGTTCGTGCTGCCCTGCTGCCCCTCGGACCAGGGCGCGGCGTGGATGAACTCGCCACCCCAGGTCAACCGCTGGGCGTAGTCGATCTTCGTCCGGTAGCCGTCCTCGGGGCCCAACTCGTCGTACGTGTCGAAGACCGTCTTGCGCAGCTTCTCCATCACGACCATGGTGCCGCTGGAGGAGGGGGTGCTCTTCTTGCCCAGGCTGACCGGGATCGTCTTGATCGTCTTCCCGTCCCGAGTGACCACCATCCGCTTGGTCTTGTTGTCCACGGTCATCACGAGCTTGGGGCCGATCTTGATGTCGACGGTCAGGTCGGCCCGGCCGTACCAGCCGTCCCCCAACGGCAGGCCGCCGGCCTGCACCCGGTACGACACCTTGCTGCCGGCCTGCCAGAACTCCTTCGGCCGGTAGCGGACCTCGGTGGGGCTGACCCAGTGCCAGATGCCCTCCTGCGCCGGGGTCGAGGTCACCGTCATCCGCCGCTGAAGGTCGGCCCGGTACTTCTCGGGGATCTCCCGGCCGAACTTCACGATCAGTGGCATGGCCACCCCGACGGTCTGGTCGTCGCCGAGGAAGCTGCTGATCCGTACTTGCTTCTCCGGCTGCTTCATCACCGTGAACGCGCTGGTCGCGGTGGCCGGGCGGCCGTCGTCGCCGGTCGCGGTGACGGTGGCGGTGTACGACTTGCCGTACTCCAGCGCCTTTGTCGGCAGCCAGCTCCTGCCGTCTGCGGCGAGGGTGCCCTCGACTGCCGTACCGTCCGCGCCGGTCAGCTCGACCGTGGTCTCCTGGGCCTGCTCGGCGGCGAAGGTGATCGCCGTGGCAGCGGGGACGTCCTTCGCGTCGGCGGCCGGCTCGCTGATGCTCACCGACGCCTTCGGTGCCGGCTCCTCGGCCCCGCCCTGCCAGCCCGGCCCCTGGTCGCCGCTCTTGCTGCCGCCGGTGCAGGCGGAGGTCAGCGCCAACGCCGCGGCGAGCACTGCCGCGGCGAGTGCCCCCCGCCGCCGGTTGCGCTGGTCCCGAACTCGCATGGTGTCCTCACAGTCGTGGTCCGCTGCCCGTTCATGTCACAGACGCACCGGAAGTCCTACCCGTTGCGGAAGGTGAACTGAAACACGTGGGCGCGGATTGTCCGGATGGTGACAGGTCGGGCCGGTCCCAGCGAACCGGTCACCGGCCCGGACCGGCGGGCCTGCCCGGCGGGAACCGATCGGCGGGGGCCGACCGGGCGGGACCTGCCCCGGCTGGACCTGCCCGGTAGGGGCCGGTCACAGGGCCGGACCGGCACCACCGTCCGGAACCGGCAGCGCGCTGCCCTTGACGAATTCCGCCCAACTCAGGTCCCACGCCGTCCAGCCGTTGCCCTGCGCCAGCTTACGCTCAGTGCCCTTGATGGTGATCGGGTCACCGATCTTCGTCCGCTGGAAGAGCCAGCGGGCGTTCGCCATCGACACGTTCACGCAGCCGTGCGAGACGTTCTCCTGCCCCTGCACGTGCTCCGACCAGGGCGCGGCGTGGATGTACTCGCCACCCCAGGTGAGCCGCTGGGCAAACTGGATGTCGGTGACGTAGCGGTTCTCCGGGTCCGGATCGTCCATCGTGTCGAAGACGGTGGCCTCCTTCTTCTCCATCACCACCAGGGTGCCGCTGGAGGAAGGGGTCTTCTTCTTGCCCAGGCTCACCGGCAGCGTCTTGATCAGGTTCCCGTTCTCGTACACCCGCATCTGCTTGTCGGAGTTGGTCACCTTCATCTCGAAGGCGGAGCCGATCTTGGCAGTGGCCTTGCGGTCGACGTTGCCGAAGCGACCGTTGCTCAGCGGGATACCGGCCAACGCGATGCGTACGGTGAGCGTGGTGCCCGGCTTCCAGTACTCCGGCGCCCGGTAGTACGCCTGGGTGCCGTTGCTCACCCAGTGCCAGGCACCCGGCTGCGGCGGGTCGGTCTGCACGAACATCCGCTTCTGCACCTTGGCCCGGTCCTTCTTCGGGATGCCCGGGTGGAACTCCGCCACCACCGGCATCGCCACCCCGTACGTCTTGTCGTCGAAGAGGTAGAGCCCGGAGGTGATCATCGAGTTGGGCTTGGCCATCGTGGTGAACGTGCTGGTGCCCTCGCTGACCGCGCCGTCCGGCCCGGTTGCGGTGACCTTGGCGACGTAGGTGGTGGCCCACTTCAGCGGCGCCGCCGGAACCCAGGAGGAGCCGTCCGTACGCAGCTTCCCCTTGACCTCCTTGCCGTTCTCCGTGGTCAGCGTGACCTGCGACACCGTCGCCCCGTCCGGCAGCTTCGCGTTGATCTCCACGCTCACCGGCCGGTCCTTCGCGCCGTCGGCCGGGCTCACCTCCAGCGGCGGCCCACTCGACGACACCGGCTCGGCCGGCGTCCCCGGTGCCGCCGCCTCTCCGGTCGCACCAGGAGTGGCCCCGTCGACGAACTGGGCTCCGCCACCCTTCCCACCACAACCCGTCAGCGCCAGCGACGCCACCAGAGTCAGGGTCCCCACCACTGCCCCAGCCCGCGCGAACCTGCCCATCCCCACCCCTGTCTCACGCACCTGGCGGACATCGTGCCCTATCGCTACCTACCGGCATCAGCCAGTCCCAAACCTTATGCGGCGATTGCTCACGTATGTTCCGAAAAGCTCGTCCGAAGGGAGGAGCCCGGCATCGGATTGGAACCCGGTTCACCGGCCGTGCTAGTGTTCTCCCCGTTGTCAGCGAGCGCCGCTAGCTCAACTGGCAGAGCAGCGGACTCTTAATCCGCGGGTTCGGGGTTCGAGTCCCTGGCGGCGCACCAGCGAGCAAGGCCCTGACCTGGTACCTCTGTGCCGGTCGGGGCCTTCTTCGCGTACGCCGGTGGCGGGTGGTCGCTCTGTGGGTGCTCGGGAGCCGTTGGACCGACCTGGACTGGTGGGGCAGGGGGCTGATGGCGGCAATTGCATCTTGGAGAAGCGCAGCTTCTTGACTGTCGGCTCGTCAGTGGGGTAAAGTGACCGCCATCTCGGCAAAGGTCGAGATGGGCAATTGTAAGCATTGCTTGCGCTCCTCCGTATTGAAGGGGCGGTCCCGTCTTCGGGTGGCAGTTGTCGACGTAGGGGAGACCACGGGTAGGCACTCGTGCGACTCTCATCGGGATTCGGTTCGTCCGCCCCGATGCGTTGACGATGTCGGTGCCTGCAGCAGTGTGAGAAGCGTGCCTAACAGGAAGCCGATCTTTCGGCTTTCTGTTAAAGCACGTCACACTGAAAGGCATGACGTGACCAATCTATCCCTACCTTCTGGCCTGTCGGCAGACCAGCGGCTGAGCCGCGAGAAGGCTTTCGGTCGGCTCATCGAGGTCGTCACCGAGATGCAACGCAGCGGCCGCTCCACGAAGTCGGCCGGCGTAAAACCACGACTGACGCAGTCGCTTGATGGCCGTTTCAATGAAGCCGACTACGGGTTCTCCACCTTCCGCGAGTTTCTGACCGCTGCGCAGCAGGCGGGCCTTATCGAACTGCGTACAGTCGGGCCGGGTCCGGACGTCGATGTGATCGTGCCTGACGAGTCGACGACGAGTACGGCAGTGCCCGCAGGGCGAATCCGCCCCGATCTGTGGTCTACGTTCATGGACTGGTCGCCCGGTATCGAACGACTCTACGACCGTCGGGAGCAGCGAGCGCGGCGCCTGGTGCCAGCCTCCGATGCGGAGGATACTGACTCGGAAATGCGGGCGCTGCGCGAGGCGCGGACCAATGACCCCGATCGCTTTCTCAGGATCGATCCGGTTGTCCTGGCTACCCAGCTTTCCTGGGCTCGGACCTTTGTCGCCAGTCTTGAGTCGACGATGGACCGGAAGCGGCTCACCGAAGACCTCAACACGGAGCGCCCGATGCAGGAATTTACCCGCCGGATCCGCACGATGTCGATCGCCGGGGAGTGGGCGTCCTTCCGCAATCGACAAGTAGCCGACGTCATCCGAGCCTGGGCCGACAAGAATGAGATCAATCTCGATCCCTTCGCGCCTCCATCCACGCCGCCGGTCGCCATCGCTACACCCCGTACCTCCGCGACCCACGTGTCGCCAGTTGATGCGTACGGTCCGGCAGAGATCAATGTCAAGGCACTGCGGGCTCAAGTGAAGGATTTGGTCGACCGGATGACGGTGGAGGAGCTGCTCGCTCTGCCGTTCACACTTGGTCAGCTGTATCGGCGGTGACCCATGTCGTCGTCGGGAAGAGCCGGCCGGGACCGGCGATCGGATCCTGCCTCCCGTGGGAACCTCATACTCCGCAGACTGCTCAACGAGACTCCGCGAGCTGCTAGT
The DNA here is from genome assembly GCF_038246755.1 of Micromonospora sp. FIMYZ51. Lineage (NCBI taxonomy): Bacteria > Bacillati > Actinomycetota > Actinomycetes > Micromonosporales > Micromonosporaceae > Micromonospora > Micromonospora sp. FIMYZ51. Next base: position 1,336,727 of record NZ_CP134706.1, read on the forward strand.
CCAGCTCTTCAGGACGAAGTTGAGATTGGGCGGCGTATCAACCGCGCTCGTCGGGACAGGGGCCAAATGCCTGAGCCGGTTCGCCGGTTGCTTGGCCGCAGCAGCGAGGGCATCGCAGAGGTGCGCAAGCAGGTCGCAGCAGCAGCGCGGCCAGATCGACTGTTGACTCTGCTCACTGAACCTCACCGAGCCGTGGACTTGGGCGACGGTTCGTGGTTCCTGGCAGCGCTGATCGAGGACGTCGTCGAAAACGTCGTTGAGAACGTCGTCGTGTGGACCCACTGGCGGCCGTCCCAGGCGGGTGTAGTCGGGGAATGCCGGTTGCCCGAGGAAGAGGAACTGCTCCGGACCGAACTTGTGCTGGTGGCAATGGCTACCGGATGGGTTCCGGTCGCTGGCGGCGACGACGACGTGCTTGTGTTGGTCGGTCCGGTTGCGGCCGGGGCTCTGGCCGTCAATCGAGCGGAACTGCTGGCGACCGCAGCCGTGGACGGCGTGCAGCTCCAGCTGCTCGATGTACCGTCGGATCCTTCTACCCAAGGCTGGCAGGCCGTCCGACATCAGGTGCTGGAGACCTATCGGCCAATAGTGGTGGTTGCTGGTGGCGGCGAGACGGGTGTGTGGCGGCTGCGCGAGGTGGCCCTCGCGCGGGGGAGCCGACGGTTGGTCGATGTCGCTGCGGATGACTCTGCGGTTACGCTCGCGGATGCTGTCCTGGCAGCGGTATCCAAGCTGCGGCAGCCGCCTGTTCTGCCGCTTCAGACGAAAGCGCGAACCATCGGTCCTGCCGTTCGGGAAGCGGTCCTGATCAAAACCGGCGACGGCTCTAACTTTGATGTCCTTAGCGAGACCGGCCGTCGGTGTCCACACAAGAAGCGGTTCAAGGTGTCTGGTGGTGCGCCGAAAAAGCATGCGGGCGTGCTGAGGTATCTAGAGAAGCACCACCCGGGGGCGGTCTTGATTACTGCGTCTGCCTGCAAGACTGCCGGCTGCCACCTCGTCTGGGTCGAGTTCCGGTTTGACGTCGGAACCGCTAACGACGTGTCTGCGGCTGTTAATGTCCCACGCGCCCCGCCAGGAGGGCACTCCGTCGAGGAATAAGCGGATTGGGTGAAATGTCGCGTAATCTCTCTCACTCGCCCGAGGTCGTGTGCCGGAAGCGGCGACAGTTCACGATGCCCAGGTCGCTCAGGTGCCGACGTCATCATGGCTACCGAAGGGCGGTGGAGAGCAGAAAACGGCTGGCTCATCGTGACGGATGCCGTCTGTCTCGGCTCAGGGCATCTAGGTAGGAGGCGTGTTCCAGCACCTCTTGGTCGATTTTGCTGAGCTGGCCGTACTCAGCGAGGAAGCTGTCTCGCAGGTCGGGCCGGAGGGGCCAGATGCGGGTGGCGAGGCGTACGAGGTCGCGGGCGGGCAGGTCGTAGCGGCTGTGTTCGAAGTCGATCAGGCGCACGATGCCGTCGTCGCCGTAGATCATGTTGCGGGGCATGAAGTCGAGGTGGCACGGCACGGTCGGTAGCGGTGCGAGGTCTCGGAGGGCTCGCATGTGGGCGCGTACCTCGGCGCGGAAGCTGGGTGTGATGCGGTCTCCGGCTTGGTGGATCCAGTACTCGGCGCGTTGGGCAAGCCAGGCCGTCCAGTCCGGCTCCAGCCTCGGAGACCCGGCAGCGTGGAGCGTCTTGAGGATCAGCCCTGCCTGGCGGTAGGCGTCCTGCTCGGCCTCAGGGTCGAGTCTTCGCTGGTTGAGTGGGACACCTGGCACGGCGGTGACGACGATCGCGGGCGGATCGTCGGCGGCTGCGAGTAGGTGGGGTGCCCGGTTGCCGAGGGCCGGAGCCCAGCTCCGGTAAGCATGTACCTCCTGCATGTGCCGCTCCTGGCTGCGGTGCGGCTTGACGATTACTTCGTCGTGCTCGTCGGTGATGACGCGTAGTACGTGGGTGCCGGCGTGGCCTGGGTGCCAGGTGACGGGTACTGCGTCGGTGTTGAGGAGGCGTCGGCAGAGTTGGAGGAGGTCGTCGCTGCTCATTGCCCGGATTCGAGGTGGCGGGTGTCGTTGTGGGCGACGAGTTGCCAGATGGTGCGGCCGAACCGGTTGGTTGGTCGCTGCCATCGAGTGACCGAGGCGTGATCGGTGACGAAGCCGAGCCGCAGGCAGGCGTCCCGGGGGAGTGTGAGGAGTAGGTTGTTGGCGGCCTCGATGGTCTCGCCGTGGGCGGCGATGAGGATCCGCTGACCCTCGTGCCGGGCGAGGATCCGCTGTAGCGCTTTGGTTGCCCGGTCGAGGTATCGGTTCCAAGTTTCGGATCCGTTGGCGTACGGGATGTCCGGGGTGTGTTGGGGCGGGCCTTGAAAGGCGGTCTTGATGTCCGCCCAAGGGCGGCCATCGGCGTCGCCGTGGTCAGGCCCGCGAAGTTCCGGCTCGACGGTGGACGGTAGGCGAAGGGTCTGGGTGATGACCTCAGCGGTCTGGACTACCCGAAGTCGAGGCGTGGAGTAGAAGGTCGCGTACGGTCGGGCTGCGTGCTCGGCGGCCAGCCGGGCAGCGAGTCGGGTGACCTGGTGGCGTCCCCGGTCGGTCAGGCCGGTGCAGCCGTGTTCGCCGCCTACGATCCCGGCGACGTTGCAGGCGGCCTCGCCGTGGCGGGCGATGACGAGTTCGGTGGTTGGGGCCATCGGCAGGGCTCCTTCGGAGTGGTCAGTCTGGAGCGAACGGGTCGGGCCAGGGCCGGACAGTGGGCCAAGGGTGTCGGTAGCCGTTGGTGCCGAGGTACCGGAGCGTCAAGAGATGGTGCAGTTCGGCGTACTTTTGCAGCTCGTCAAGGTCGCACCGACTCGGAGCGATGGCGGTCCGGTAGGCGTCGACGCAGCTGGTCAGGGTGGATTGGTCGAGGCGTCCGTACGTCATGGAGGCGGTGACGAGTAGTCCGGCCAGGTCGTAGCCGAAGGGGGCGAGAGTGAGGTCGTCGAAGTCGACGACGGCGACGTCTTCGCCCTCAACGAGGTAGTTGCGGATGTTTGGGTCCTTGTAGAAGGCCACCGCTTGGTCAACCCGATCGAGGACGGCGTCGATCGCGGCCAGGCTGACGCCCGTGATGTGGGCAGCACGGTGCAGCGCCTGCCGACGGGGTCCGGCGAAGTGGGGGAGCACCAGCCCTGCCGTCGTGGTGTGCGCTTGGTCGAGGCGCGCGGTATGGAGTTCTCTCCGGTAGGCGGTGTGGTGCAGCCGGCCGAGTGTGGCCGCCACGCGGGGCAGGTCCGCCACCTCGGGTGTCCGGCCCGGTAGCCGTTCGAAGACCAGGTGGCGACTGGTCCGCGTGACCAGGCGCGGGAGGCGCACGCCGGAATCCAGCCCGATGAGCCAGCCATGGTGGGCCGCCGCTGCTGAGCAGCGCTGTGGGTCGTCGTACTGCTTGATGAAGAGGTTGCTGGTCACGGTCGTGCTGCCAGGGCGTAGCTGACGGTGGATCGGGTCAGGTATGGCGGTGCCGGTAGTCGTTCCCGGAGGATCGCGGCGAGGCCGGCCGGACCACCGGCGGCGCGGATCCGGTACTTCGGGGTCGTGGCGAGGTATCGGGCGAGGTGCGCGACGTTGGCGAATTCGAAGACGTGTTCCTCATGCAGGACGTCGAGCACTGTGAGGTGGGTGGCGGCGATGTCGACGAGGTTGCGGCTGTGGAAGCACTCGTAGAGGCTCGGCCGGCAGACGGCATCGGGGTCGAGGTCGGCGGTTTGTGCGAGTTGGTCGAGTTCGGTGTAGCTGTCCAGCGATTTGGTCGCCAGGACGGCGGTACCTCCGGGGCGGAGGCAGCGGGCGATCTCCGCGACTGCGGCGGCCGGTGTGGGCGAGTGGTAGAGGCAGAACGCGGCTACCGCCGCGTCGGCCATCGCATCGGGCAGCGGCAGGTGATGAAAGTCGGCGCAGATCGTCGAGCCGGTTCCGCTGGCCTCGGCCAGCCGGGTACGGACGGTGGCCAGCAGCGCGGACGAGGCGTCGACAGCGATGAGGCGTCGGGGGCGGAGGCGGTCGGAGATGCGGAGGGTGGTGGTGCCGCGTCCGCAGCCGATGTCGAGCACGATCGCGCCGGGCGGGGTGCGTTGAGCGAGCAGGTCGACGATGACGTCGGCGGCGTCCCGTCCGGCGATCTTGGCTTTGTGTAGTGCGCGGGTGCGGTCTGCGAGCCGGCCGCTGGAACGGTAGAGGTCACCGTGAACCAGCTTCGGATCAAGGAACGGGTTAGCCGACATGGGTGGTCTCCCATGCCGGGTCGGTCAGGTCATCGGCTGGGCTTGTTGTCGTATCCGTTCGATCAGTTGGTTGGCTTGGCGGCGGCTGGTGAGCGAGATCAGTCGGAGGTGCGGCCCGTGTTCTTGGATGAGGTTCTGAACGCGGGGTCGCATGGTGCGTCGGTAGCCGAGGATGTATCGGACGAAGTTCCAGGTGATCCGGTCGTAGACGCCGTCGGCCTGGTGCTGGCCACCCCGGTAGCGTCGGCGTCGCTGGGCGATGCCCCAGAGGCAGCTGGCGGCGGGAAGGTCGAGGAAGATCACGGTGTCGGCGGCGGCCAGCCGGATCGGCAGGGTGCCGGCGTAGTTGCCTTCGATGATCCAGCGCTCGCCGGTGACGAGTTTCTCCTGCTTGGCGGCGAACTCCTCCTGGGGCAGCGGGTTCCACTGCTCGTCGTAGAAGATCGCGTCGAGGTGGGTCAGCGGCACGTCGAGGATCTGGGCGAGCTGCCGGGCAACGGTCGACTTGCCGCTGCCGCCGCAGCCGATGATGGCGATCCTGTCCATGGCCCTCCAGAGTAGGGGCACTGCGGGGTGAGGTCGGGCGGACACGGCGAGTCATGACGGCACCGGTTCCGGATGGCGTAGGAGACGATCGAGCACGCCGAGCTGGGTGGAGAGCCGGAACGGGTCAAGACGGCGCAGGCAGTCGTCGATCAGGTCGGCGTGGTCGTTTGTCCTGGCGATGTCGGCGAGCCAGCCGACCCGCTGCCGTACGTCGATGGCGTGCCTGACGTGCAGGCTCGCCGGTACGAGTTCGGCGGCACCGCGGACACCGGTGGGCAGCAGAGGTACGCAGCCGGCGAGGACCGCTTCGAAGATTCGTTGGGTGATCTGGCCGGCTTCGGCGTAACGGTCGGGGAGCAGCAGCACTGTGGCGAGGGCGTCGGCGTGGATCTCGGCGACCTCTGGGAACGGGACCCGGCCGATGAAGTTGAGGCCGGGCCAACGGTGAGTGTTGGTCCACTTGCCGGCGATCAGGTGCGGCAGGTGCGCGGCGGCGGGAGCGAAGAAGGTGTCGAAGGCCTCGTCACGGTCGTACTGGTTGCCGACGTAGACCAGCGGCGTCGAGCGATTCTGGGCAGCGAGCATGGTGGGATCGGCGCTGTCGAGGATCACGTCGGGGACGGGAAAGAGCAGCGAAGACGCTCCTGGGCTTGGGTGCATGGCCGCTTCGCAGACGGTGACGTTGGCGGTCCGGCGAAGCGGATCGGCCGGGTCGAGCTGCCTGTCTTTGTCCCAGAGGATTGTCGGAGTGCCGAGCCGGTGGGTGTAGTGGGCGACGAGTTCGGCCTGCCGGTGCAGGTCGCAGGTGTGTCCGGGCCGACCGCACGGGGTGGTGTTGCGGCCGGCGATGGGCCAGCGCCATTCGAGGAACAACGCGTCGAGCTCGGGTAGGCCGACATCCCACCGGTAGCTGCTGGTGAGGTCGAGGCCGGCGTCGCAGAGGTCACGGTTGAGCTGGAGGAACACGATGTCGTGGCCGGCCTGGCGAAGCCCGTCGACCAAGGGCCGGCGGTGGCTGCGTCCGCCGTCGGGGGTGTCGACGACACCGGGCCCGAGGAATCCCCAGAAGCTGTACCCGATCAGCACTTCGTCACCCACCAGCCCTCGATGAGCAGGGCGTCCAGGCCGGTTCCGGCGAGGCAGTCCAGGGCCATGTCCGGGGTGCCGCAGATCGGTTTGCCCTTGATGTTCAAGGAGGTGTTGATCAGCACCGGGTGTCCGGTGATCTCGCCGAAGGCGGCCATCACGTTCGCGAGGAACGGGTGCTGCGTGCGGGTCACGGTCTGGACCCGGGCGGTGCCGTTGCCGTGCACGATCGCAGGTAGGTCGGTCCGGGTCAGTTCGGTGACCGGTGCGGCGATGGACATGAATGGCGAGGGCTGGCGGAGCCGTACATAGTCGGCGGCCTTGTCGGCGAGGACCATCGGAGCGAAAGGGCGGAACGGCTCGCGGAACTTCACCGTGCCGTTCAACCGGTCCACGACCTCGGGGGCGAAAGGCGACGCGAGGATGGACCGGTTACCCAGCGCGCGTGGCCCGGCCTCCAGTGGGCCGGTGAAGAGGCCGACGATCGCCCCGTTGGCGAGTTGCCGGGCGAGGTGCTGGACCGGGTCGGCCGGACGTGCGGCGGCCAGGCCGGGCCGTGGTTCGGCGGGTAGGGCCAGGTCGGGGTAGGCCGGGCCGAGGTAGCAGCGGCCGCCGATGCCGGTGGGTGGGCGGCTGGTGGCGTCGAGCCAGGCGGCTGCGGCAGCGCCGATCGCGGTGCCCGAATCTCCCGGCGCGGGCGGGATGTGGACCTCGTCGACAATGCCGGCCTGGGCGATCTGCCCTGCGGCGACGCAGTTCATCGCGACGCCACCGCCGAGACAGAGCAGACCGGAGCCGGTCAGCCGGGCTGCTCGCCTGGCCAGGTGCAGCATCACCTGCTCGGTGCGTTCCTGTAGGGCGGCAGCGAGGTCAGCGTGCACCGGTTCGACCGGAGCGTCCGGTGGTCGGGGCGGGCATGCGGCGGCGGTGAACGTTGGGCTTGTCCGGCGGTACCGGCCGGACAGCACCCGGAGCGGAAACAGGCTCGGATCGAGGGTGAACCCGTCCGTGGTCAGCCGGATCGCGCGGGACATCAGATCACGGAAGCGTGCCGGGTCGCCGAGGGCGGCCAACGCCATGACCGTGCCTTCCTCGTCACCGCGCCGCCACCCGAGGTGCTCGGTCACAGCGCCGTACGCGTAGCCGAGCGACGCCGGATCCTTGACGGAGTCGACCAGACGGAGGCGGAAGGGCTGCTCATCGTGGTGTCTGGCGTGCCAGATCGTGGTGGTCTGCAGCTCGCCGAGACTGTCAACGATCAGGACAGCCGCATCGTCCACCTCGGCGGCGAGGAAGGCATAGAGGGCGTGTGCACGATGGTGCAGCACGGGGACGAGCCGAGCGAGCGGAAACCGCCGCGACAGATCCCGCATGCGCGCCCGGTATCGGCGCTGCACGGTGCGGAAGCTGCGTGCGCGTGGAATCGCCCGGCTGCGGGTCGAGGCCCTCGTCAGGTGGGCGGGGAGTTGACCGAGCGCCGACAGGTAGCGGCCACCGTCGAAGTTGTACGCCACCGTCGTCACGTCGTTCGCGGTGAGACCGGCCTGGTCGAGGTGCCAGGCCACGGCTTCGGCCGGGTACGCCTTGCTGTGCTTGAACCCGTCGAGGCGTTCCTCTTCGGCGAAGCCGACCAGGTGGCCGTTGACCAGGAGCGCTGCGGCCGAGTCGTGGGTGAAGGCGCAGAGCCCCAGCACCACCTCGGCATTTCGTGCGGACCGTTGCGCGATCATCACCGGCCGCCGGGCGTGCGCGAGGTGAGGTGGTCGTACCAGGTCGCCAGGGCGTGGCCGAGCGGATCGGGAGTGTCGGCGGCGATCTTGCGTGCCTGGTCGCGCTCACCGGACTTCCAGGCCCGGTAGCTGGCGAGAGTCCGGCCGAAGGCGTCCCAGACCGAACTGTCCGCAGGGCCGGCGTTTCCGGAGATCACACGCTGGAGCAGAGCATCGAGGTCGGGCCAGGGCACGGCGACCGGATCCAGTTCCGCAGTGCCCTCGGCGCCCTGTAGGGAAGCGGCGGCTGCCTCTGCGTTGTCGGCGTACAGGTGCAGGGAATCGACATGGTGGTGGTATTCGCCCAGCTCGACGCCGAGCCAGCCCGCCATCAACTCGTGGATCAGCGTGGTGGTGAAGATGTCGTACGGGAAGCCGAGCCACAGGTCTTGGCTGCGCATGCTGGTGTGCATGATCAGCCGTCCGTCTCGGATGAAGAACCGGTACCCGAGGGTGCAGGGCACGTCGCGGTAACCCCGGTGGTCGCGGGAGGGGTCGTACAGTTGGATCACTCCTCGCCGTGAGTCCCGGTCCTCGATCAGTTGCTGCCGTACCGCGTCGAGCTGGTCGATCTGGCCGTCCCATCGGCGCAGCCGGGGCCCGTAGGCGCCGCGCAGTACACCGTCGTCGGCGTATATGCGCAGCCGGTCGTTGTAGTCGAAGATCCAGGGGGCGTCGGAACCGGACAAGATCCAGAGCGCCTCCGCGACCGCGAAGGCGGGATTGATCACCCTCACAGGTGGTATGTCGACGAGTCGCCGCCGGGGATTCGTGAGGCACAGGTGCGCTCCGATCACCTCGGTCGTGGTGAGGTCACGCGGACAGACGACGCGACCATTGAGCAGTACGGCCTGGCAGGCGGCGGTGAACAGCTCACTCGCCGAGCCAGCGGTCAGCACTATCATGTAGGACTCCCTTAATGGAGGTCAGGAGGCAAAGGCGGCGAGACGATCGCCGGGAAGGTTGACCAGCCAGGTGGCCTGGCGGGTGAGACCCTCGCGGAGCCCGACGGTGGGCCAGTAGCCGAGTAGTCGGCCGGCGCGGGTGAGGTCGGCTGCGGTCGCGGCCACGTCGCCGGGTTGAGCGCCCACGACCTTCACCGGCACCTCGCGGCCGGTGACCTTGGCCGCCTCGTCGATCAGCGCCAGCATCGAGACGCTGGCACCGCCGCCGATGTTGACGACCTCGGCTCGGCCATCGAGGTGGCCGGCGGCGAGGGTCGCGGCGATGACATCGCTGACGTAGGTGAATTCGCGTCGCTGGCTACCGTCGCCGAAGAGCGTGACCGGAAAGCCGGTATAGGCGGCGAACAGGACCCGGCCGATCGCCATATCCGGACGCTGCCGGGGCCCGTACACGGTGAAGTAGCGCAGCGCCACGACACTCAGCGCGCTGTCGGCTCGCCGGGCGTAGGCGAGACAGAGCTGCTCGGCGGCGAGCTTGCTCACCCCGTACGGGGAGACCGGGCAGGTCGGATCGTCTTCGCGGCTGGGCCGATCGGCCGGCCCGTAGACGCTCGACGACGAGGCGACGACCAACCGACGTACACCCTGACGGGCGCAGGTATCGAGCAACCGGTGCGTACCGAGGACGTTGGCCTGGGTGTAGTCGAGGAACTCACGGCCCCACGAGGGCCGAACGCCGGGTCGCGCGGCCAGGTGGAAGACGGTGTCGCAGCCGGCCACGGCCTCGTCCAGCGGATCGACGGCCAGATCCAAGCAGCACGAGGAGAAGAGCGGACTGGCGGCGGCGCCCGTCAGATTCTCATCTGCCAATGGATGCTCGCCGAGTCGACGACGGTCTAGGCCAACGACCGTGACGCCTCTGGCCAGCAACGCGTCAACCAGGTGCGAGCCGATGAAACCAGCGGCACCGGTAACCAGGACACGAGAAATCATCGATGCTCTTTCTTTCGCAGGGTCTGCTGGAAAAGCCGCTGCCAGACGTGGTTGAACAGGGGCGGGTCGACGCACGGGACATCAACTCGCTCGGCCACAAGCAGGGGTTCAGCGGGAACCGGTCTGGTGGAGTTGTTGGCAGTCGCCGCGGTGGCATGTCGGGAGATGTAGAGAGTCATCGCCGCTGCCCCCTCAGTTCCGCTCTTTGCTGCGCAACCTCCGGATGGCTGTCGGGCGCGCGGCATCGACGACCGGTGTGGCGGGCCCGCCGGGAGCCTGGCGGGCCCGCAACCGGGAGGCGGCGAGTGGGGCATTCTCGCCGGTCACTCGCCCGCGCAGCCTCGTTGGCGGTACGCGGGCGCGGAGTCAACCTCACGGCACCGAAGCCGACCGCCGTCGCGGCAATCGAATCCGGCCGGGGCGACGCAATCTCGGGTCTGTGCGACGTGTCCACCACGAACCTCATGCCGTTGACGGGACTGGTCGGCGACCACCGAGGCCAGCCCAGAGCAGGCGGCTTCGATGCTCGGCAATAGCGAACCGTCCACGGCAACGGACCGGTACCGTCCACTACCCGTCCAATCGCAACCAGATGGTGACGACGCGTAGCCGGACTGGCTAGCGTGATCGATGTCGACAGGCGATGCCCGGAGGTGCGCGATGGCGGGACGGCGCTACCCCTCGAACCGGCGGCTAGCGTGGGAGAGACTCCAACGCGGTTGGTCCTACGAGGAGGTCACCGAACGCATTCGCACCGAAATGAGCCGCGCCGGAGAGACCGACACCGGGCTCAACGCCAACACCGTCCGGCGGTGGGAGATCGGCGAGCGGTGGCCGGACCCGCGGTACCGCAAACACCTGGTCGCGATCTTCGGGAAGCCGGCCAGCGACCTCGGCCTACTCACCCCCGACGAACTGGCCGTACGCCCAGACGCGGAAACACTGCACGAGTTCAGGAGGTTGTGGGACATGCTCACTGGAGAGGACAACGGCAACGGTTGGGACCGCGCAGCCGTGCTACGCGCGCTGGTCGGTGCCAGCATGCTGCCACTGGTCGCGCCCTTGCTGTCCCTCGACCCGGAAGCCGCACACGCCGACGGCAAAACCATCGACCCCGACTCGTACCGGCAGATCGTGCGCTGCCAACGCGAGCTGTACTGGACCAGCCCGCCCCGGCCGCTCTACGAGGCTGCCTACGCCCACACGCAGCTCGGCGTCGGGCTCCTGCGCGCTGCCACCGGCAGCAGCCGGACCAGTCTCGCTTCCGCTCTCGCCGAGTCCGCGCTGCTCACCGCCCGACTCGCCTTCTTCGACCTCAGCCAACCCGCCATCGCCGAACGCTGCTACGACGTCGCTCTCGCCGCCACCCGCGAAGCCGGCGACCACGCCCTGGCCGCCGCTGTCCTCGGCCACATGGCGTTCGTTCCAGCCTTCGGCCACCAGCCGGCCAACGCACGGCCGCTGATCGATGCGGCTCTCCAGCACACCTGGCACGGCGTCAGCCCCTTGGTCCGGTCATGGCTGCACTGCGTCGCCTCCGAAGTCGAGGCGCGTGCCGGAGCCGCAGCCGCCAGCCGCCGTCACATCGACCTTGCCGCAGGCGCGGTCGCCGGTGACGGCACCCCGCCAGAGTGGCTCGACTTCTACGACAACGGCCGCCTGCACTCGTTCGCTGGTTACGCGGCCCTCGCCGGCGGCGACCACAGCGAAGCCGCCAGCCAGCTCAACCAGGCACTCGCCGCGCTCACCGCCACCGGCGCCAAGCAGCGCAGCGTCGTACTCGCCGACCTCGCCACCGCTAACGGCCAAGACGGCGACAAGGCCGCCGACTATCTCAACCAGGCCGTCGACGCCCTGCAGAACGACTGGTACGGCGTCGGCCTCGACCGGGTCCGAGCCGTCCGTCCCATGCTCGGCGACAGCCGACACGGCACCCTGCTGGACGAACGCGTTGCCGCCCTCACCGCCGGCCGCGCCGCGCTGCCGGGTAGTTAGCGCGCCGACTCGTTGTGCTTGCGGACGAGGTCAGGCAGCTCGGCCAGTGAGTCGAGCTGGAACAGGCACCGGTCGCTGACCGCTTTGTCGCCGAGGATGTAACCCCACGGGCCGCGACGGACCAGGGCGGTCGCGAGACCCGCCTCCTGTGCCGGCCGGATGTCGTTGTCTAACCGGTCCCCGACGTAGAGCACCTGGTCAGCCGGGCATCCCGCCTCGGCGATCACGCGGTCGAAGAACGCGGCGGAGGGCTTCTCCACACCCCAGCCGTCCGAGGTGCCGATCACGTCGACCGGTAGGTCCAGGGCACGCAGGATGGTCTCCGCCCGTGCGGTCTGGTTGCCGGCGAGGCCGACCTGTAGCCCTGATTCGCGTAGCGCCGCCAGGCAGGGTCGAGCATCCGGGTAGAGATCTTCCTCGGTGAAGGACTCCGGCTGTCCCGCCGCCGTCCGGCGCTCCCGCTCCTCAGCCAGATCGAAGCCCGGCCGGAAGACCTGGAACGTCTCCCGGTAGTCCAGTCCGCGAGCAATGATCGCCCCGAAGACAGCCGAGAAGGTGTGGCGCGGCACGCCCAGCCAGTCTGCCCAGGTCCCGTACTCCCGGGACTCGTCGACGATGGTCTCGCCCACATCGAAAAACACGCTCGCGATCACCCGGCGATTGTGCCCGGTGCCCCCATCAGGATCAACGTGCACCGCGAACCGGGCCAGTGCGACGGACTACCTGCTTGAGGTCGCGACTCCATCCTCCAGGTAGACGCCGCCGCGCCCGATGGCGGCGACTGCTGCGGCTACCCGCCGAGCCAACCGAGAATTCAGCACTTCGTGGAGGCGTTCCGGCTCGATGAACTCGTACCGGTCCAGCTCGTCGGGGCACAGGCGGATCGTCGCGATCTGGTCCGGCGTGAGGACCCCGCCGTCGAATACGAACATGAGTCCGCCGTCCCACGGTGGGCTGGCCGGCACCCAGTCGACGCACAGCAGCGCTCCTGCGGACACCGACAGGCCCAGTTCCTCCCTGACCTCGCGGACACATGCGTCCGCCGGGGACTCGTCCGGTTCCACCGTCCCGCCGGGAATCTCCCACACGTCCTTGTACGTCGGGTGGACCACCAACACCCGACCGGCCTCGTCACGCAGGACGATGCCGGCGGCCGCGCGAACGCGCGTCAGTTTGGCAATGTACGAAAGGTCAGATTCGGTCTGTGTCTCGGCCACGCGACCGACCCTACGGGCTCGCCTCGTGTGTTTCGCCCGGATCGAGCTGGTCCGGCGACCGTAGCGTGTGGCCCTCAGTCTCGCTCCGAGCGCAAGGGCTGGCGGGAGCTGCATCTCAAATAACGAGATAAGGGCGTCTACGCTTCAAGATTCTTTCACCTGTTATCGCGGGGAGTTCGTGCTGACGGAGACCAATGCGGGTCAGCGCGTGCTGACGGGTCCTGCTGGGTCCGGATCCGTCATGATCGACTGCGGATGTATCTGGTTGACAGGGCGCTGCTGGTGGAGGCGTACTGGGATGCACGCGACCGTTTGACGGTCTGCCTGCCGGGTTCGATCGGCCGATCTGGTGGCGCTCCTCCGGAGCGTCGCCTGTCGTTTAGGCCCTCAGGACTGGGCGGGCGGTCAAAGGGTTCTGAGTGACAGGGGGACTGCCATGAAGGATCTTTTTCCGGCTGGTTGAGCCGGTGCGCCGCCGCAGCTTCCCCGTTGGTGGCTGCCGGTTCGGTGCCGCCCCTGTCCACGCCTCGCGCGAGGCCCAGGCCCGGATCTGATCGGTCTGAACGCACCTCTCGCTGATGTACGCCTTCCGTGCGCCGCTGTCAGGGTCACTGACCGCTGGCGCGGCACCGTGGCGTACCCGTCTACGCGCCACCTGGGGGCGGGCTTCTCTTGACAACTCCACAGTGGAGGCGGCGCTTACCCACTCTGACCCCCGGGTCAGGAAGGGCTGCTGCCGGTGCCCCCTCGTCCGCTGCTGGGCGTCTGTCGGGCGATCCCGTGTTTGCACCCGATGCCGTGTTTGGCCGGCGTCGGTGACCTTCTCGACAAGGAGTTCCGTTGTTGTTCCCCATGCTTTCGACCACCGCTGTAGCCGGTGGTGGTGACAGTTCCCGACTTGGCCCCCGTTCGGGGGTCGGGCTTGCCGTCCGGGTTGGTGTCGGTCTTCGACCGGACCCCCGGACGGCCCCCTGGCCCGTTCTCACATCGCAGGTCAGCCGGTCTGTCAGTGGTGGCTGGTTGTCCTGCGACAGACCTGCCCTGGTCTCGGGTCTCTCCCCTGGAGAGACCACACACGTATCGGAGAAGGAGGTGATGGTGGATGGATGATCCGGTTCTGCGGGTCCAGTCGCAGTTGACCGCCCGTGATCGGGTGTTGCTGGGCTGGCTGTACGACCACGGGGTGCTGACCTCGTTCCAGATCGCGCATGCCTTGTTCCCGTCGCTGGATTTCTGTCAGCGCCGGTTGTTGACGTTGTACCGGTTGCGGTTGGTGGGCCGGTTCCGGCCGCAGCGCGCTGACGGCGGCTCGTACCCGTATCACTACGTCATCGACCAACTCGGCGTGGAGGTCGTGGCCGCCGGCCGCGATCAGCGGCCACCACGGCGTGATCACGCACGGGTGGAACGGCGCCGCTGGACCTCGAGCCGCACCCTGGAACACCGGCTTGGTGTCAACGGCTTCTTCACCGACCTCGCCGGCTACGCCCGCACCCACCCGGATGCCCGGCTGGGGGAGTGGTTGTCGGAGGCGGCGTGCCAACGGTCGGCGGTGTTCACGCGGCCGGAGGATCCGGCGTTGGTGCGCGCCTATCAGCCTCGGGTCCGTCCGGACGGCTACGGCCTGTGGACCGCGCGGGGTGTCAGGGTGCCGTTCTTCGTCGAGTACGACACCGGCGGCGAGCAGCTGTCGGTACTGACCGCCAAGCTCACCGGCTACCGGCAGTGGTTCGCCGCGCTGGGCAGGGTGTGGCCGGTGCTGTTCTGGCTGCACTCCACCCCCCGGGAACGCAACCTCCGCCGCGTGTTGGCCGAGACGCCGCCGCTGGTGCCGGTCGCCACCGGAGCCCGCGACCACGCCACCACGGCGGGCCTGTGCCCCGCACAGGCGGTGTGGACCGCAGCCGGCGGCGACGGCCAACGATCGACGCTCGCCGACCTGGCGGTGTGGGTCGCCGACACTCGTGACCTGGCGGGGGAGACGGCGGCATGAACCTCGACAGCCCACCGAACACCGTCACCGCACGGTCCGCGTACGACACCGCAGCGGACTGGACCTGTCACCGGTCTATCAGCGTCTCACCGGAGGCAGCCGACAGACCGGTGACAGAACCGGACCGCCCTGACAGTGCGAGGCCCGAGGTATCGTCCCGGCCCTCACCCGGCCGGTCCGCGCTCCCCGTCCGGACCAGCCCACTCACGGTCCCGGACCGGTGTGTCGGGACCTTCCGTCCACTCATCCTGCCCGGGGGACCGCGGGCGGTTGTGGTCCGGTCCGGGGAGGTGGTCCGCCACGACTCCACCAGGTGATACGGATGCCAGTTCGGGACGTAGCCGGGCCGAGGGCTTCGTCCAGGTCGTGATCATGCTCGCTATCGGCGGGGCGGCTGGCGCGGCCAGCTTCACCCACGTCCGCGACGTCGCCGCCGCGCACGGCCAGCCAGGTTGGCTGGCATGGGCGGACGCGATCGTGCTGGAACTGATGTCGGTCGCCTCCGGCCTGGAACTACGCCGCCGCAAACGAGCCGGCGTGTCAGTGGTGTTCCCGGCAACGGTGCTGGCCTGCGCGGTGACGCTGTCCCTCGCAGCGCAGGTCGTGGAAGCCGAACCGTCACCAATCGGCTGGATCGCCGCAGCCGTGCCCGCACTCGGCTTCCTCGTCATGGTCAAAATCGCCCTCGGCTACACCAACGCCACCTCCGTCCGAGCGGACGCCGAGACGTCCACCGCCGAGCCGCCGGACCAGTCCACCACCGTCACCCCGGCTGAGCCGGCCGGGGACCGTGACGGCCGTTCCACCCCACCGGACCCGGACCGACCATCCAACGCGCGGACCGTCCACGACACCGGCAACCATCAGGATCACCACGGACCGGACCGCTCCCGTATGGGTGGACCGGTCCACCGGCATCGGTCGTCACGACGTGGACCGTCCACCCACCCCGCCGGCACCGAAGAACTGCTCGCCGCCGCCAGGGGCGTCCGAGAGCGGCGTGCCGCCGAAGGCAAGCCGCTGACCCGCGCCGTACTCGCTGCGGCGCTGCGCTCCAGCGGACACACCGTGTCAAACACCAGAGCATCGCACCTGCTGAAGATCCTCAAAGCCGACCAGCCTGCGGCGTCTCCGTCTCATGACCAGGAAGCCGGTGACAGCGCCCCACCGATGACCCCGGTACCCGGCGCTCCTACGCCCACCACCGCACTCGACTCGCATCAGCGTCAACCGCAGTCAGGAGAACCGACACCATGAACACCAACACCCCAACCAGCGACACCCAAACGACCAGCCCACACCCGCCTGCCGGTACGTCGTGGACTGCCGAGCGGATCCGCGCGCTCGGCGCCGCCACCACCCTGCCCACCGCCGCAGCCGTCCTCGGCATCAGCCGATCCCAGGCATACCGCCTCGCCGCCACCGACACCTTCCCCACACCGCTGATCCGCGCCGGCACCCGCATCATCGTCCCCGTCGCCGGACTCCTCCGACTCCTCCTCCTCGACAACATCACCCCGACCCCCGACGACGGCCGGCGACTTGATTCCGCCCCCGCGGCGAGCGTGGATGCAACGACCCCGCCACCAGCGGACTACCACCGCCACCGCTGGCGGCACCACGCCGAGCACCCAGGAGACAACCCGTGAAGGGATCCACCTTCAAACGCTGCGGCTGCCGCGACACCACCACCGGCCGGCGACTCGGACGCTCCTGCCCCCAACTGCGCCGGCCCGGCGGCGGCTGGTCCCGCACCCACGGCCACTGGCACTGGCAAATCGAGATCCCCGCCCGAGCCGACGGCACCCGCCGCCCACTGCGCCACGGCCCCTACCCGACTCAGGCCGACGCCGACGCGATCCTGGACCGCATCCGCGCCGCCCTGGCCGTCCCCGACCCCACCGACCCGCACACCACCGTCAAGACCGGCGACCTGATCGAAACCGCCGTCAAGACCGGCGCACCCATCCCCGCCCCGGATCAGGTCCGGCGGGCGCTGCACCTGGACATCACTCCGATCGAGCTGCCCACGATGGAGGCGTACCTGACCGACTGGCTCGCCGGGCGCAAGAACATCAAGAAAGGCACGCTGCGCTCCTACGAAGGCCACATCCGGCTGTACCTGATCCCGCACCTCGGCCACCTGCGCATCGACCGACTCCGCCCCGGCCACATCGACGCCATGTACGACGCCATCGACGAACGCAACACCACCATCACCACCCTGCGCACCAGCCGCGACCCCGCCAAACGCGACCAGGTCAAGAACCAGCGAATCGTCGGCCCCAGAACGATGCACGTCATCCACGCCACCCTGCGCAAGGCCCTCAACGACGCGATGCGCCGCCACCGCTAC
The DNA here is from genome assembly GCF_038246755.1 of Micromonospora sp. FIMYZ51. Taxonomy (NCBI): domain Bacteria; kingdom Bacillati; phylum Actinomycetota; class Actinomycetes; order Micromonosporales; family Micromonosporaceae; genus Micromonospora; species Micromonospora sp. FIMYZ51. The sequence goes on from NZ_CP134706.1 coordinate 1,353,838, forward strand.
ATCGACAGCAACCCTGCCCTCATGGTCGAACTACCGACAGCCCGACCACCCAAGCCCACCATCTGGACCGACCAACGCATCAAGACGTGGCGCGACACCGGCAGAACCCCCAGCCCCGTCATGATCTGGACCCCCGAACACACCGGCAGATTCCTCGACCACACCCACGACGCCAACGACCGCCTCTACGCCCTCTACCACCTCATCACCTTCACCGGCCTACGCCGAGGCGAAGCCTGCGGCCTGCACTGGGACGACATCGACCTCGACAACCGGACCCTCACCGTCCGTTGGCAACTCGTCCAACACGGCTGGGCCACCGCCATCGACACCCCCAAAACCACCGACAGCGAAGCCGCAGTCGCTCTCGACACCGAGACCGTCGCGGTGCTGCGCGCCCACCGCACGCGGCAACACCGCGAACGCCTCGCCGCCGGTGTCGCCTGGGCCAAGAGTGGGCTGGCGTTCACCACCCCGACCGGCAGCAGGCTTCACCCTGCTGACGTCACCGACCATTTCCACCACCTGGCCGCCCAGGCCGGTCTCCCGCCTATCAGGCTTCACGACCTCCGGCATGGTGCCGCCACCATGGGCCTCGCTGCCGGTGTCCAGATGAAGATCATCTCCAACCGGCTCCGCCACTCCAGTCCACACTTCACCGCCAAGTTCTACGGCGATGTCCTTCCCGAGCTATCCCACGCCGCCGCCGAAGCAACCGCCGCCGTCGTCCCACGTCGCGGTGGCACCGCAAGGTCGGCATAGTTCCAGGTGCACGGCATATTGGCGGCGTAGGCCCAGCCGACAACATTGTCAGCTGGCCCTACGCCGTATCAGTAATCTGAATGAGTTGGGCGTGAAAGAGATCCATTCGTTCTACAGATCCTCAGGACTCGCACGACGCAGCCAACACCCAATTCACGCGACGTGACCCGCGCGACCGCCATCCACGCCGCCGCGACAAACAAGGCCGCCGAGCCTCCAGCCTAGCTCAGCGAGACCTCTGTTGGTGTGACGCCGGCAGCGGCTCGAGCCCTGGCTGCTGCGGGAGTAGATTGATGCGAAGGGGAAGGAAGGTTTGCCTGTACCTTTGCCACCATCACGGTCTCCGGCTTACCGTCTGGCTCTACTGCAGGTACTGTCACGACACGTGTGGCTTCGCCGAGCTGCACCCTACGCGTCTGCGTCGTGAGGTCTAGCACGACAAGGAATGCCACGCCAGAGTCTGCCCAGTTGTATTCTGCAGGTTGAAAGGCGTATAGCGTCGCCAGGTGTTGCATGGAGGCGTCGTTGAGCTCGCGTTTGCACTCGATGACGAGCGATATCTCCCCGAAATGACAGATCAAATCGACACGGCCGTTGGCGATGTGTGATACCTCTTTGAGGGGCAGCACAGGTAGGTTCATCGCCAAGTGGCGGTGGAGGTCATCGGCGAACTCGGTCTCCTTTGGAGCGTCGCTCTCGTTCGAGAATCGACGTTGGAAAGTCGCCGCTAGGGCGCTGCCGGCTGTCACCGAGCCGCGCCATCGCATGTACAGCAATATGGCTCGGGTGACCTGCTCCACGCGCATAGCGCGTATGCCTGTGAGGCCGCTCGCGCTGTGAATCTCTTGGCAAATACGAGCGAACTCCTCCTGGAAGTAGATGTTCGTGTCGACTGCGCTTGCGCTGACCTTGGCAGCGGCGGACCTGTCGAGAATGCGCGCGACGTGAGGATGGGGCGCGAGGGCGGCGGCAAGAGCTGCGGCGTCGCTGGCGGCAAGTCCAAGTAACTCGGTCAGCGTCGATACATCGACGCTAGAGTCTTTTGGGCGATCTGGGGCACCTCCTGCTCTGACGCGCTCACGGATCTCGCTGATTGCCGCGACATCGTCCGGGTCCGCTGTGGTACGCCCGACAGTGACAAGCCAGCGATCCAGCAGTTCGGGTCCGTCCCCGCGTTGCCTCACGGCTTCGATTAGGCGTGGTTGTAGCAGCGCTGACAATGCGTTGCTCTCTATAGACACGTCGGAGCCGTGGCTACGGAGGATAACATCGGGCGGCAGGACCAGCGTCAAGGTGCGGTGAGCTCTGTAGGCTGCCGCCACGCTAGCGATGATGTCGGCAGGGGCAAACCAGCTGTGATCAAGATCCTCGAGGTGGGCAAGGGTGTCAACGAGCCCAAGCCACTGTACTGCCGTGTCTGCCCGCGGCTGTCGCCAGTGCCGATATTCGGATAGAGACTGCAGGTGGAAAATGGCGACGAGGTCTTTCAGGCGATCAACATCCTGCCGAACGGGCACAGTGCCGCCAACAAACGCGATCAGCGCATCGATCGCCGTGCCAAAAATTTCAGCGTCAATTCGGTCCTCGTATTGAGCGGTGAGCGTCAGATGGTCTCGTGCCTCTCTGAGTGCAACGAGTGATTCCTCGGGGGTGGGGCTCTCCAGGCCTGTGCGTAGCTCGAGCATCGCGAGTTCGAATGCGACGTTGTCATCTACGTTCGTGTGGTGGAGCAGCCCTCGCAGCAGCGCGGCCATGTCGGCGGAGTGATCCTGCCACTGTTCGCCTGCTGCACCGAGGCAGCGAATTAAGCGGTGTAGGAAGGTCGGATCGATGTCATCGGCTGCCGTGTCAGCTGCGGCGGTGGCGTGTGCGTCGAGTCGGCCTAGGAGTGGGAGCGATCGGGTCCATTGTCCGAGGCTGAGTCGTAGCCATGCCTCCAGAGCGATGCCGGCGGCGGCGTCTTGGCCAGCTGCGCGTCTCCTGAGTGGATCTTCGAGATGTGCGGCTACCTCGGGCACGACGGCTTCATCGTTGAGGACGAGGTCGAGTAGGTCGTCGAGTTCGACGGGACGCGCCACGTTGACAGAGGCGACGAACATGTCGACCAGGGCGGTTCGTTCTGAGATGTGCTCCCACTCAGCCAGCAGCAAGGAGGCGACGAACGGTAGCTCTGGTGCTGACGGGAGTTCCTCAGCAGCTGCTACGACGGCGGCAAGGCCACCAATGGTGGTGAGGCTAGGTTCTTCGTGGCTGGCGAGGGCTTGACGCAGTTGCTCGATGGCATGTCCCACGTCGCCTCCCTCCGCCCGCTTCGTCCCTGATCGGGCTGCGCTCGATTCTGCGTGATGACGGTCGTTCTCACCAGAGTGGCTGCCCTGCTTCCGCCAGGATGACTCGTTCCTTGCCAAGTCCTTCAACGAGCCGGTCACCGTATGCGCTCGTCAAGACCACTTGCAGGTATGGCACCTCATGACTGAGTTTTACCAGTTCTGCGAGCATGCCGATCATGTCCTTGGGGTTGAGCTCTTCACGTCCAAGAGAGTCGATCACAATGAGACCAGGGTGACGCGCCACCCCGGCTTCCTCGCCGACCCGCATCAGGGCGACGATCAGCGATATCTTCAAGCGGAGCTTTTCGCCCGGCTCCAGGTCGCCGAAGTTCGTCCGTTCGCCGCCTTTGATCACCGGCATTTGACCGTTGCCACTGAGCATGACGGCCTCAAGGTTGCGGACGCCGAGACTCCGGCCGAGCGTGGCAACCTGTTGACTAACAAGCCTGAGTAGTTCGTCCTGATCTGACTTCAGTCGTGCCTTGGCCTCGATCTCAGCGGCGAGAACAATTTTCTGCTGGCGTTCGATCGCCTCGATCTGCTGCTCCAGGTGGACGGTGGGTCGGACGTTCTCGCGTTCCTCAATTCGCGCCTGGGTTACTGCCCGCTCGGTGACGAGTTTCTGCCACTGCGTCCACGATAGGCGCCCGCCGTCCTCGGCTACGTGTGCGTGGGCTGCCTGCCAGTTCTGCTGAGCCTCGTCGCGGCGTAGCCGGGCAGCGTCCCGTTCGGCGTCAACCACGGCTAGGTGTCGTTCGAGCTGGCGGACCTGCAGCGTCGCAGCTGTGAGGTCGTCTAGCGAATCGATGTCGGCTTGCTCGTCGCCGGCCAAGTACGCCTCGAGGGTGGAAGCATCCGTCTCCTGCCCTGATTCGGTCGTAGGTGGTGGTTCGCTGATGTCGAGAGGGCTTGCGCACAACGAGCATTGACCTTGCCGTTCGCGCGCCCATTGCTTTTCCCCCACACTGGTGTCGCAGCGCGGGCAGCAGCTGGGCTTTAGCGCATGCCAGAACCGACGCGTCAGCTTGGCTTCCTTCAGCGCCGCCACATCGGACTCCGCCTCATCAAGTAGGCGGCTGATTTCGCCGTATCGGAGCGACACGTTCCGAAAGTTGGATTCAGCGGCCTCAGCAGCATGGCCGGCATCGGCGGCAGCTCGCATCCGTCGATCGAGATCGGAAAGATCGTCTGGCGCCGGCGCGGCCGCCAAAGCAGCGTCGATCTCGTTCAGACGACGACGCAATTCCGTCAGGTCACCTCTATGAGCTGTTTGCTGGTCCTGGTGGCGACGCTGCAACGTTCCGAGGCGGCTGCTCAACTGGCCCTTGCGAGCGGCGATTGCTGCGACCGTAACTGCCCAAGGACTGCCAAGGTACATCTGAAGCAGCCGAACGACAGCGTGGCGTTCCTCCCCTAGGACCACGGGAACGCTTGGCTCGGTGATGCTCAGTGCCGAACTCCAGGTCGGCCAGCCTAGCATCCCGAGCGTTCCGTCTCCTTGATGTGCCTGTTGCTCCCTGGGGCGGCTTTGCCAGGTTGCGACGTGCGGGAACCCAAGGCGGTCGAGCATCACATCGTCCATGACGCGCTCGAAGTCCTCCGTGCAGCTGAACTCGGCAACTGTCACGGCGTTACTGTCCCTCAGGTAGGCGTTGAGGGCGGCGAAAACATTGTTGGACTGGCCGTCGACCTGCGTCCCGGGTGGATCGCGTAGCGCATCGGTCGGCTCGCTCAGGCAGCGACGTAACTTGACGAAGTCGATCGGCTGACGCAGCCGCATGACCGCGCCGAAGGGCTCCCCGCTATTGACTCCGAACGCCACCGCGAGGTCTTCTTCCTCCACGCGAAGCTCGAGCACGACCGCTCGCATCCACTTGCGGACATCCTGCTGAAGCTGGCAGCGACCCCGCAAGGCCCAGCGCAAAGTCTTGATTACCGAGGACTTGCCGGCGTCGTTCTCGTTGTGGGTCCCGAACGCCGTGATGCTGTCTCTGAACGCGACATCGAAAATGTAGGGGGTCCGCGGCCCATTGGTGGGAGTTTTCACGCCTGCAAACAAAAGTGCGTTGAGATGAAGATGCCGCTGAGGGCCCCACCCGGCGGGAGGGCGGATCTGCTGTCGCGCCAGCTCGGCACGCGTTTGCTCGGGAGTACATCGAGCACGGCCAGCCACGGCAGCGACCCACTCGTCAGCTCCCTCGAACGGTTCAATATCCGGCAGGAACGCATCAAGTCGATCGGTCATAACGGATTCCCTGCAGCGACGGCTCTAGGCTCAATTTCGATGGGGTAATCAAACCTCCCGGCGATCCGCAGTGCACGATCCCGAACACGATCTGTGATCTCCGGGATGATCGCGCCCCATGGTGTCTGGTCGTACTCAGGTTGTTCGTACTGCCGTCTGCGTGTGAGGCTGCCCATCTTGGTCTCCGGGATTAGACCGACGGCGTCGGCCTGATCGTCGTACCAGGCCAAAACGGGCACCTCGGCACGCATGGTCTGTGCGGCGTCGCGGCCCTTCTGCAGCAGGTAGTAGTCACGACGAGCCCTGGCCGCTTCACTCGTTCGAACATGGCGGATTAGCTTCAGAGAGGCCAGCAGCGCGAGCGCGTTGTCGGGCCGTTCGTAGGCGCCGTAGAGATACTTCGCCATCGGGTAGCGATGCAACGCTGGCACCTTGCCGCCAATCATGGTCGCGACTCGTGACAGAAGCTCGGGTGGCTGGCGCTGTTGCTCAATCTCCGTGAGGAGTTCGTCGGCAAGGTAGTCGGGATTCCTGATCCAGAAGTCAATCTTTATCAACAGGCTTAACGACTGCACGACGACCACAGCGTCTGGGATCGAGCAGCCGGGAGGGACGCGCTCGCCGAGCTTGTCCATCGCCAGCAGTAGACGTGAAGCGGTCTGCGAGGTCGCACCGCCACTCACTCGGCTCCGACCCCTCGAGATCCCGCGACCTCCTACCATTGGCCGGCGCACAAGGTAGCTGTTCGCAAGCACATGGTGACGATTATGGTGGAGCGGCCAGCACTTGGCTAGATCGCCCGGAGCGTTGATCTCCGCCAACCGCGCTAGACAGTGCGTCTAACCGCCTGTTGATGTAGGCCGACACCTGCCTCGGGTCAGGCGACCGACCTTCGGTATGGCCAGTCCCTTATGAGGGTGGCAAGGTGGGCTCCGGATGAGGTGAGGTCGATTGGCGTGCCCGCGAGCCGGTTGGCCAGCTCGTCGATGCGGTATCGCAGCAGCCGTTGGTATCGAGCGGCGTAGACGGCGACGTGGGTGACGCGGTGGCCGTCGTGATGGGCGAGCAGCGAGTACGTCATGATCTGACCGATCAGCTCATCGAGGTAGCGATCGTCGTCGAGCCGGCCGCTCTTCAGTTCGAGCACGGTGGTGCCGAGGAGGAAGTCGGCGTGCCGGTGTCCGTCGAGCAGGGACAACTGTGCGGTCGCCGGCCCGAATGAGCGGAGAGCGCTGTGGAAACCGCTGGAGTAGCTGGACCAGACGGTACGGAATCCGCGCCTCGTGCGATACGTCTCGTGAGGATGGCTGTTAAGGAGGCGCGGGTGCTGTTTCAGGACGAGACGTGCGACATCCCCGGCGTCGGAGCGATGGCGGCCGAGGTCGTTGAGCAGACTATGAACGTGGGCGAGTCGGCTGGCGGCGGTGAAGATGTGCGCCGGGTGCAGCGCTGAGTCGGTGCGGCGCCAGGCGTCGTAGGGAGCGGCGAGGTCGACGGTGGGTCGGTAGCCGGCGATGGTGAGCAGCCGGTTCGCGAGGTCGTGGTCGAGGCAGTGAAGCAGGCCAAGGTACGGGCTCTGATCACACAAGGACAGGCCGATGGCGAGTTCCACGACATGGCCGAAGAGCGACTTGTTCGGCGGGTCGACCTGCAGGAATGGACAGCGGCGAAGGTCCGCAGCAATTTCGGCGCGCAGGACATGCTGGTGCGGGAATGTCTTGGCCAGCCAAGCGCCGACGGGATCTTTCGGTGCGGCATGGGATCCGGCATTCATGGTGGTACTCCTCTGGCGACGGGCGCGACGCTGACCGCAGGTGCGGCAGCGTGGGGCCCGACAGGTATGGGAACGCGCGAGACAAGAGGTCCGTCCGGAGAGGCGAAACCTCTTCAGCAATCGGATTGGGTGATGCCGCAAGCGGGGTCTTCAGCCCTAGGCATTTACGCCGCGATGTGGGCTCCGCGAGAGGAAGCGGCAAGCAAGGGAAGGCGGACGGACCGACGTCCCGACTCGTGCACCGTACGACGGACGCGAACGAGGCACAAGGACCTCTTCGCCAACCGCATTGAGTAGCGTGTCCGGCCGAACACCGGTCCGCTTAGCTGGCGTACGGTCTCTGGGGCGCGGAATGCGGGTGCTCGCTGGGTGCTCGCGCGCCGTGGACAGACGGGCATCCGGTGGTACACGGCGGCCCACAGGCAATGGACTGGTAGGGGATGTGGGACTACCAGCGCCGTGCGGGACCGATGAGCACGGTATCGACGGGGCTCTTAATCCGCGGGTTCGGGGTTCGAGTCCCTGGCGGCGCACCAACGAGCAAGGCCCTGACCTGGTACCTCTGTGCCGGTCGGGGCCTTCTTCGCGTACGCCGGTGGCGGCTGGTCGCTCGCCGGGCGCTCGGAAGCCGTTGGACCGACCCGGCGTCGATGGGACGCGGTGCGATGCCCAGGCCGCCGTCGATCTTGGAGTTTCGGTCGTCGCAAAACGCCTCTTGACGGACATAAGGGTGACCATAACTCCATGATCGACGCGGATTGGGGTGCGCGGTAGGGGAGCGTGGGATGGGGTGGCCGTCCGGCTCCTGGCTTGGCTGCGATTAGCCGTGGTCAGACGTGGCCGTCCGATCGGCATGGGCAAGTCGGGTTGCTGTCTCGAAGGCGGTCGTCCAGGGGAAGGTGCGCCGGCGGTCTTTCCCGCTGCCAGGCGAGTGTGGCTCCCAGCGGTCCTCGGGGCCGAGCAGGATGCGTACTCCTTCGTCACGGAGGCTGGCCACGGCGCGGCGGAAGGGTAGGCGGTCGGCGAGGGCGGCGTTGACGAATGGGACGATGACGGTCGGCACCCGCCGTCCGATCAGTTCGGCGACCGAGGTCATGGCGTAGTTGTCGGCGAGGCCGAGGGCGATCTTGTTGATCGAGTTGTACGTCGCGGGTGCGATGATCAGGGCGTCGGCGGTGGGTAGCAAGCGGCGGACGCCGGAGGACGCCTGGTAGCTGGATCGCACCGCAGCGCCGGTCAGCTCCTCGATTGCAGGTGCGTCGACGAAGTCGATGCCGTTGGGTGTGGCGGTGACGGCGGTCGTCCAGGAATGCATCTGCGCGACGCTGATCAGTTGGGTCACGTCGGCGGCGGGCCCGGCGGCGCAGACGACGATCTGCAGGTGGCCGCCGGTCATAGCCGGATCCCGGCCTCTCGTGTGAAGTCGACGACGGCGGTGCGGGCGGAACCCTTGGCCAGGAGCGCGAGTTCGGTGGCGATGCGTTGGACGGCGGGGCGGCAGCGGACCTCCTCGGGTGCTACCTCGTACGCGGTGCGCAACGCGGTCAGGCCGTGTTCGTAGCGCCCCCACTGGGTGTAGGCGCGGGCGACATCGACGTAAAGCGAAACCTTGCGCTCAGCAAGCGTCACCTTCTTAAGCGGTACCGTGCGTGCGATGCCGATGGCCGTGCCGGCATCGCCAAGGGTCAGGGCGACGTTGACCCGGTGCAGCAGGACGTTGGTGGCACCGAACCCGGTCCAGCGGTCGTTGCCGTCGTAGCCGAGTCGGGCGGCGGCGCGGCTCGCTTCATCGAGCATTGCTTGCGCGGTATCACGGTCGTCGCTGCGGGCGGCGGCGACGGCACCTCGGAGGACGAGGGCGCCGTACACGGCTACCGCGTCAGTCGACGCGAGGCGCGTGTTCCGGTCGAGCACGCCTGCTGCGTTGCCGGCGAGGGTCACTGCCTGTTTGTCGTGGCCGTTGCTCATCAGGGCGTGGGTCATGATCCGAGCACTCGTGGCGGCGGCTACCGGCTCCTCACTGGCCGCAGCTGCTCGGGTGCTGCGTTCGGCTGCGACAAGGGCCATGCCTCGATCGCCGACCTTGAGCAGGACGCTGCGCGGGAGACCGCCTACTGCCGCAACACTCGGCAAGCCTTGATCCGTGCTGCTGCGGATCACCTCACCCCTCAAGGAGGATCGTCATGACCCACGCCCTCACCGCGCTTCTCGACGCCCCGCCGGAGAGCCTCGCCCTGCTCGGCGTCGAACCATCCCGCGCGGTAGCGTCGATCGACGCGGCGAAGTTCGACAACCGTCCCACCTGGGACAACAAGGGGAAGTTCGACAGCCGTCCCGCGTGGGACAACTGGAACAAGAAGTAGCCCGCCGGCCGACGCTTCATTCGACGCGGGGTGGCGTTCCCACCCCGCGCCCGAACAGGTTGAGGAGACATGCGTACGACGACCGTGGGCGACGTGACTATTCTCCTGCCGGACCTCGACCCGGAGGACCTCGACCAGGTCACTGATCTGTCCGGCGATGATGTCCGTGACGGCCTTGTCGATGGGGTCTCCTGGCGTGGTGAGCAGCTTGCGGACCAGAGCATCCGAGGTTGCCGGATCACCGGCGCGGACCTAGGTGAGGTCAGCTGGGAAGTGGGGGCTCTCTACGGATGTGAGATTGTCGGGACGGACCTGTCCGGCGCGACCCTCACCGGCATCAGCATCGAACGGTGCTCGTTCACGGGATCCCGGTTCACCGGCAGCCGGCTCATCGATGTCCGCCTCAAAGACGTCCTGTTCGACAATTGCCGGTTCGACTACGCCACCCTGAATCGCGTCAGCGCCGCCGGTTCGGTGGCCTTCACCAACTGCACCCTCGGCCACGGCAGTTGGTCGTCCTGCCGCCTGTCCGGCGTTGCCCTGCGCTCCTGCGATTTTAGCGACCTGGAGCTGGAATCCAGCCGCCTCGACGGCGCCGATCTGCGGGGCAGCCGGTTGCACCACTTCAGAACACCGCTGGACAACCTGCGCGGCGTCGCTCTCGGTGAAGATCAATTGTCCGACCTCACCCGACTGACCGTCGAGGCCCTGAACATCGTCGTCAGTGCCGCGGATTGACCGAAGCCGAGACCGCGGACTACCTGATTGAGGTCGTGAGTCCGTCCTCAGGGTAGACGCCGCCACGCCCGATCGCGGCGACCGCGGCGGCAACCCGCCGAGCCAATCGAGGAATCAGCACCTCGTCGAGGCGTTCCGGCTCGACGAACTCAACCCGATCCAACTCGTCGGGGCACAGGCGGATCGTCGCGATCTGGTCCGTCGTCAGCACTCCGCCGTCGAGGACGAACACGAGCCCACCGTCCCACGGCGGGCTCGCCGGCACCCAGTCAACGCACAGGAGCGCTCCTGCGGGCACGGACAGGCCCAGTTCCTCCCGGACCTCGCGGGTACACGCGTGCGCCGGGGACTCGTCCGGTTCCACCATCCCGCCGGGGATCTCCCACACATCCTTGTATGTCGGGTGAACCACCATAACCCGATTCGCCTTGTGACGAAGGATGATGCCGGCGGCTGCGCGCCGGGGTTGCCCGGCCAGAAAGCACATTCTGAGCTGGCGTGATTTCACCCTGAAATATTGATTTCAGCGTGCAATCAGCGTCCCGACGACCATCGCTCCCGCAGGCCAGTCAGGCATCGAGCCGCTCCAGCCCGGTCGGGCGGACAGCCTCGGCGAGATCGTCGGATTACCCGATCAACGTTCCCAAGTAGAGGCACTAGCGGCTGCATGGAAGATCCAGCGTGGCCTGTCGGATTCTTGCGTCCGTCGACAATGCTAGCTTCGGACACTCGGTGGTCATCGGAGGGATCTGATCAAGTGGCGTTCTATGTTGAAGTGCCCCTGTCCGACGGTTCGGTAGTGCTCGCTGAGGTTACCGAGCAGGTGGAAGGAGTTGTTTCAGCAGGTCGAGTAGGCGACGTCGTGGGTCGCGTGACCGAGTCGTTTGAAGAGTCCTTTGCCCGATTCCGCATGATGGCCACCGGGGTTGCTCGGCAGGCGTGGGACCAGGTGGACCCGCCCGAGCGGGTGGCCATCGAGTTGGGTGTCAAGGTGACCGCAAATGGCAAGCTGGTGTTGGCGGAGACCGGCGTTGAGGGCCAGCTGAAGGTTCTCTTCGAGTGGCGACGTAGTGGGGTCACGCCGGGAGAATCGGCCGACGACGAGTGAGTCGGTCCTCATCCGGGCAAGATCGCGTGTCCATGTTCGATGGTGTTTCCGCGTACCCGCTGCGTGCGTCGATCGTCCGGATTCTCGACGCGGAGCGGAACGGCGTAGGACTCGGTCTATTGGTCGGTCCGCGCGAGGTGGTGACGTGCGCCCATGTCGTAGCTCGAGCGCTGGGGTTGCCGGAACGGTTTCCCGAGGCGTCGGCGGCGGTGCCTGACGCCCCGGTTCTCCTGGAGTTCCCGCTCCTTGTCGAGGACCGTATTCTCACCGCTCGGGTCGAAATCTGGCAGCCGATCGCCGAAGACGAATCAGGCGACGTAGCGGGACTGCGCCTGTACGGCACCCTGCCCGAGGGCGCCCATCCCACCCCGTTGGCTCGCTCGGCCGGGGTGAATGGGCACGGATTCGTGGCCTACGGCAGCTCCGCGCGGGACACGGTAGGCATCGGCACCTGGGTCGTCGGTGAGATTCGGGGTGTCGTCCGGCACGGCTGGCTGCAACTGGCACCCGACGCCACCGCAGACGCGCCGCGGGTGGAGCCCGGATTCAGCGGTACGCCGCTGTGGGACCGCCACCGTGGCCAGGTGGTGGGTCTGGTGCGTGCGGTACGACGACATCGGGGGGTAGCGGTCGAAGGATTCGCGCTGCCCGCCGACACGGTGCTCACCGCGTGGCCACTGCTGGCCGACCGGGTCCGCGCCGCCTGTCCGTTCCGGATGCTGGCACCGTTCGAAGAGTCCGACGCCGGCAACTTTCATGGCCGCGAACGCTTGATCGAGCGGACCGTGGCGGCAATCGTGGCCGGTCGCGTCTGCCTGGTGCGGGGGGCGTCCGGAGCCGGTAAGACGTCGCTGCTGCACGCGGGCATCCTGCCTGCGCTACGCAGGCGGGACGGCTACCTTCCGGTCGTGGTTCGCCCGGCGGCCCGCAGCGATCCGTGGCTGGCGCTCGCGTCGGCCACGGAGCGGCTGGTCGCCCCCGAGCGGGAGCCGGCGGAAGCGCTGGAAGCGGAGACACGAGTCGCCGCACTGCTCAGGGACGCGCCGCCCGAGGATTACGTCCAGGGGGTGCTCGACCGCCTGCGGTCCAGCTGCCTGGTGTTCATCATCGACCAGTTCGAGGAGGTGTCGGCGGCGGACCCGGCCACCGCCCGGCGCTTCCTCGCCATGCTGGTACGCCTGGCCGAGGTCGGTGCGTCCCAGCGACCGCCGGACGTCCGGCTGGTCATCGCCTCCCGCACCGATGTGCTGGCCGAGCTGACCGGCGCCGCCCCGGATGGCGACAACTCCGTGGCTGGGCTCGCCCGGGTGACGACCACTGTCATCGACGTGACCCCGATGGACACCGAGGAACTGCATCGGGTGGTGACCGAGCCGGTCCGCGCCGCCGGGACGGTGCGGTACGAGCCGGCACTGGCCGAGCGGATCATCGCCGATCTGCGCGACCAGCCGTACTGCCTTCCGGTACTCCAGGCCACCCTGACGTACCTGTGGGAACGGCAGACCGTCGACGGACTGCTCACCCATGAGGCGTACCAGCAGAGTCGGCAGGGCGCTGGCCCGATCGCCCAGCACCTGGACGAGGTGTGGCGCCGTGACCTGGGTCCGCAGGAGCGCGAGCAGGCGCGGCGGCTCGCGCTGCACCTGGCCCTGCCGCTTGAGGACGGTGGGCACGCCCGCCGCATCGCGCACCGTGACGAACTCGACGCGACCCAGTGGGAGCTGGCCCAGGTGCTGGCCACCACCCGGATGCTTGTGCTGCGCGTCGCGGTGGACGGCAACGAGACGGTGGAATTCACCCACGACGCCCTGATGGCCCAGTGGCCGCGTCTGGCCGGGTGGCTTGCCGAGTCGCACGAGTTGCTCCGGTGGCGCAGCGAGGTGCGCCACCGGGTCCTCGCCTGGGCTGGTGACGCCGACGACCGATCCGCATTGCTGGAAGGCACCGAGCTGCGCCGGGCCGAGGCGCTGATGAACGGCAGTCACGGCGAGCTGAGCGGGCCGGAGCGGGAGTTCGTGACCGCGAGCGTCCGCCAACGGCGTGCCGCCCGGATGGTGCTGGCCGCCGCTCTCACGGTCGTCTTGGTGTTGCTGTCCGGCGTCGTCACCTCCACCGGTTTGTGGTGGCTGCGGGACCGGACGAGTAAGCAGCAGGCTGCGGCCGGGGCAGCCCATGGGCTGCTGGACATGTCGTTCGCCCAGGGCGGGCGGACCGGTGCGCTGGTGGCGGCTGCTGCGTTCACCTCGGCAGATACCCCCAGGACCCGGGCAGCTCTGGCCGGCGCCTACCGCAGCTATCGGCACGTACGGTCGGTGTCACCGCCGGCCCGAAGCTGGCGGTCCGGGCACGAGATGATCACCACCAGCGCCAACCAGGAGGCTCAGCTGGTGTATGACGGTGGCCGGGGCGGAGTCGAGGTGTGGCGGCTGGACACCCTGACCGCCGGCCACCCACCGCAGGCGGTCGTGCTGCCCACGGCGGCCAAGGCCGCGGCCATCAGCGGCGACGGACGCACCGTCGCGACGCTCACCGACAGCGTCCTGACCCTGTGGGACGCGACCGACGCAAGACCGGTGGCCCGGCGTACGCTGGCCCGCCCGGTGGCGGACCTCTTCACCGACCGACCGGTTCGGCTCGCACTCGACCACACCGGCACCAGCCTGGGTTACATCGTGGGCGACCTGGCCGGAGTGATCGACACTGCCACCGGTGCCGACCGGGGCGAGCGGTCCCGCCTGCCGGTGCAGCCACAGTCGCGGCACGGTGCGTCGCTGCGTCTCGGTCCGGACGGCCGCCTCGGCGTCGTCACGTACGACGACAAGGACAGCGTCCGCTACGGGCTGTTCCGACCGTCCCAAGGGCCGGTGACCCCGATGGCGGCTGACACCCAGGTCGTCGGCTCCCTTCCGAACGGCGCTGAGCTCGTGCTGTGTCGTCCGCGCAAGGCGCTCGGTGACGCGGTCCAGCGGGTGGACTATCTGCTGCTGAACCTGGAGACCGGCCGCGAGCGGCCACTGCTCGCCGACGTGCCGAGATCGGCGGATCCGAGTTACTGCGCCTACGCCGCGGTGGACCTGGCCCAGGGCTTCACCGCCCTGCTCGAGAACGGACGGTTCGAAGCGGGCGGGACGCGCCTGCACCTGCTGGACGAGGCGGTCGAGCTGTGGGATCACCGCGACCGTCGGCACATCGCCTCGTTCCCGGCACCCACCAGCTTCTCTGGCGGCACCGATCCGCTACTACGGCTGCTGGCCGCCCCGGACGGCAGTGGCGTGTTGACCGTGGACAGTGACGGAGGGATCGCGGTGCTGGAGTTTCCCGCGGCCGACTCTGTCGACTTCGCGCTGGCCTCCGCCGAGGCTGCGGCGTACGACCCAACGGACACCTTCATGGTGGTGCAGGGGCGCAACGGGGTCCTGAGTTCCTGGGACCGAGGTACCGGTAAGCGACGGGCAGTGAGCACCGAGCGGGTTACGCCGGGCTGGACCAGCACGTGGCAGCTGCACAACTCGATCGCCTTCAACGGTGACGGCTCCCTGGTGGCCACCCCGGGGACGGCACCTGGCTCGCTCGCGCTGTGGGAGACCCGAACGTTGCGGCGGTTGGCGACGATCGCCTCGCCGCACTGCACCGCCAGCACTGCTCTGCGCGGTCACCAACCCTTGCTGAGCTGGGGCTATTCGGCGGCGACGCTTGTGGTCACCTGCAATGGAACGACCTCGGTGTGGGACGCCCGCACCGGCGCGCAACGGGGCGCACCGTTGCGAGTTGCCGACAGCTACGTACACGCGGTGCCCCACCCGACGCGGCCGGTGTTGTTCGCCCTGACCGGACCAGACAACTCCATCGAGACGTGGGACCTGGTCACCGGTCACCGCACGGGGGGATGGCAGCCACTGGCGGATGATCGGGGGCGGTCGGTGTACGGCCTGGCCCTGCACCCGGACGGAAACCGCCTGGCGATCACCTACAGCGATGGCCCGCTGCTCCTGCAAAGCACCGACGGCGGCCGGGACACTCAGCGCTTCGAGGTGAACGGGACCCACCCGCACTGGTTGGCGGTACCGGGCCGCATCGCGCTGTCCACTGCGGCGGGCCTCGTGATACAGCGCACCGAGCCGGCCACGTGGTGGGACAAGCTACGTGGCGAGGCCACGGCACAGGTCGTCCTGCCCGTGGCGGGTACGGCCGAGCAGCTCTCCCCGAACGGGGGAGAGCTGCTCGTCTCCTACGACAACGCCGGGTGGGGGCGCGTCAGCACCGATCCCCGGAGTTGGCACGAACAGGTGTGCCGGACCCACGGCGGGGTCACCGAGGTCGATCGGGAGGTGCTCGACGCGCTCGGTGCCGGCCCGCCCTGTTGAGCAACGGGTTCAGCGGTTCGTGGTCGCGCCGCCAGCGGCCGGCTGGACCCGCTCGAACCGGACCCGGCTGAGCCAGCCGGGGAGGTCACTGAGCGCGTACAGCTCGCCGTGCACGTCGGTGTCGATAGCGGTCGGCTGGATGGGGAAGTTGCCGATCGTGGCGGTTTCGTAGCCGCCCGTGGGTTTGGGGCGTACGGCGAATGCGAGGGTCGAGCAGTAGTCGCTCGCGACGTAGGTTCCCCAGGCCTCCGGGGTTTCGCGCCCTCGGTACACCACGCCGCCGGTCACCGAGCAGCTTTCCGTCATGTAGTGCTCGTACTCGAAGACCGGGTCGGTGTACTTGACGCCCGGTCGGCACTGGTCCGGGTCGAACACCGGGGTGCCCTCCCGGCAGGACCAGCCGAGGTTCGCCCCACCCTGCCACGGGCGGATGTGGTTGATCTCCTCGACCAGACCCTGACCGACGTCGCCGATCCAGAGCGAGCCGTCGACCGGGTCGACGGAGAACCGCCACGGGTTGCGCAGCCCGTAGAGCCAGATCTCCGGCCGCGCGCCGGGCTTGCGGACGAACGGGTTGTCGGCGGGTACGCAGTAGGGCTTCGCGCCGCAGCTGCGGTTGACGTCGATCCGCACGATCTTGCCGAGCAGAGTGCCGAGGTCCTGACCGGCCTTGTACGGGTCGTTCGCGTGGCCGCCGTCGCCGAGGGACCAGTAGAGGTAGCCGTCGCGGCCGAACGCCACCTGTCCGCCGTTGTGGTTGTTGTACTCGGCGTGCTCCTGGGTGAGCAGCACCTGTAGCCGGTCAGGGGCGCCGAGGGGCACTCGCGCCAGGGTCAGCGCGCCGGCCGGCAGGCTGGTGTAGGCCACGTAGAGGATTTTGGTCCGGGCGAAGTTCGGCGCGGGCGTGATGCCGAGCAGCCCACGCTCGTTGCCCGACGTGTCGACCCGGGCGGTCAGGTCGAGCACCGGCTGGGCCGCCAGGCCGGTGGCGGGGTGGTAGGCGCGGACGGTGCCGTTCTTCTCGGCGATCAGCATCCGGCCGTCCGGTAGCCCGGTGAGCGCGATCGGGCGCTGGAGACCGAAGGCCACCTGTTCGGAGACCACGGTCAGTTCGGTGAGTGGCACCGCCCTGGTGCGGGGGGTGCCGGCCGCGGCGGAGTCGGCCACCGACACCGGTGGCAGCAGCAGCGCAGCCAGGACCAGAGCGAGCAGCCCGGCCAGCACGGAGGCCGGGCGATGAAGCCGTGACATGTTTTCAGCTCCTCGAGCAGGTGGAGTGGGGACGCAATCCGGGAGCCTCCTCACCGTACATCGATGTCCGTATATATCCAACCAGGACTGAAGCCCGGGAGGCCCGAGTTCAGACCTTGATGAGTGTAGATATCTTTACGTCGCTGGGCAGGACTTCTTGAGTCTCCCGTAACAATGTGGCAATCTCGGATTCATTGACGTGTAGCGTTCTCTCTCCCTGTATCGCCTGCTCGATGAGCGGTTGGCCGGCCGGGGATGTTAGCGCTCACAGGTGGCACGAGGCTCGACTCCGGGAGGTGCTGACGCACATGAAAGATCTCGTACCTGCGCATGGTTCTGCGCGACGGCGGTGGCGGGCCAGGGCGACCCTGGCTGTGTTGGCGGCCGGGCTGCTGGCGACCGGCATGGTGCTGGTGCCCGCCGGTGCCGCCAGTGCCGGCACCACGTTGGGCACCTCGGCTGCCGAGAAGGGTCGCTACTTCGGCGCCGCGGTCGGGACGTACAAGTTCAACGACAACACCTACATGACGGTGCTCAACCGCGAGTTCAACAGCCTGGTCGCCGAGAACGAGATGAAATGGGACGCGACCGAGCCGCAGCGGGGCGTGTTCAACTACAGCGCCGGTGACCGCATCGTCAACCACGCCCGGTCCCGGGGCATGAAGGTGCGGGGGCACACCCTGTTGTGGCACGCCCAGCAGCCCGGCTGGGCGCAGGGCCTGTCCGGCGGTGACCTGCGCAACGCCGCGATCAACCACGTCACCCAGGTGGCCAGCCATTTCCGGGGGCAGATCTACTCCTGGGACGTGGTCAACGAGGCGTTCGCCGACGGCGGCAGCGGCGGCCGGCGTGACTCGAACCTGCAACGCACCGGCAACGACTGGATCGAAGCCGCCTTCCGGGCCGCCCGCGCGGCCGACCCCGGCGCGAAGCTCTGCTACAACGACTACAACACCGACGGGATCAACGCGAAGTCGACGGGCGTCTACAACATGGTCCGGGACTTCAAGTCCCGGGGCGTGCCGATCGACTGCGTCGGCTTCCAGTCCCACCTGGGCACCACGCTCCCCGGTGACTACCAGGCCAACCTCCAGCGCTTCGCCGACCTGGGCGTGGACGTGGAGATCACCGAACTGGACATCACCCAGGGCGGCAACCAGGCCAACATGTACGGCGCCGTCACCCGGGCCTGCCTGGCGATCTCGCGCTGCACCGGCATCACCGTGTGGGGCGTACGGGACTGCGACTCCTGGCGCGGCGGCGACAACGCCCTGCTGTTCGACTGCGCGGGCAACAAGAAGCCCGCGTACACGGCGGTCCTCGACGCGCTCAACGGCGGCTCGACCCCGCCCACGAACCCGACCGGCAACCGGCTGCGCAACGAGGCATCCGGTCGCTGCCTGGACGTCAACGGGGCAAACTCGGCCAACGGATCGCAAATGATCATCTGGGATTGCCACAGTAACGCCAACCAGCAGTTCACCCAGAACGGGCGGGCGTTGCAGGTGATGGGCAAGTGCCTGGACGTGCCGAGCAACGCCGCTGCCGGCACGCGGGTGCAGATCTGGGACTGCAACGGCGCGGCGAACCAGCAGTGGGTCTTCAACAGCAACGCCACGATCAGCAACGCGCAGACCGGGCTGTGCCTGGACGTCAACGGCGCCGCCACCGCCAACGGCAGCGCGGTGATCGTGTGGAGCTGCCACGGCGGCGCCAACCAACGCTGGTCACGAGCCTGAGCTGACGAACGAGCACGACAGTCGGCACTGCACCGAAGGGAAACGACAATGACCCGATCCCGATCGAGTCGCTACCTCACCCGGGCACTCACCTGCGCCCTGGCTGTTCTCGGTGCGGTGCCGGCCGCCGTGTTCTCCGGTGCCGCGCCGGCCGCTGCGGACACCACTGCGTTCCGTGGCGTCAACTGGGCCCGGCTGGGTGACAACTTCCATGCCGGCCCGCTGGTCCTGCACGGGCTGAGCAGCTCCGACAGCTATGCGACGGTCCAGGCCAAGGCCAACGCGATCTACACCGGCTTCCAGCACAACCTGGGCGCCAACACGGTCCGGCTCCCGATCAACACCTACACCGTCGGTACGAACTGGTGGAACTCGTACACCGGGGCGATCGACGCCGCCACGGCGAAGGGCCTCAAGGTCGTCCTCTCCTACTGGGACGACGGCGTGGCCGCCAGCGGTGGCCGGATCGTCAACCCGGGCGCCTTCAACACCATGTGGAACACCGTGGTCGCCCGGTACGGCAGCAACCCGCTGGTGTACTTCGAGCCGATGAACGAGCCCGGCGGGCACACCGCCGCGGACTGGGCCAACGTGGTGAGCAACTGGCTCGACAGTCGTCCGTCGATCCCACGTGACCGGGTCTTCGTCAGCGGTGCCGGGCTGAACACCGACATCAAGTCGATGTGTGCCGACCGCCGGCTCGACGGGACGATCGTGTCGCTGCACCACTACACCTTCTTCAGCGGTGCGAAGAACTACGACCAGTGGGTGGCGTTCCTGCGGGACGCGATCGGCTCCTGTGCCGGGCGTACCGTCATGGACGAGTTCGGCGCGCCGATGGACACCGGGCTCAACTACCACGACGCCAGCAGCACCGACAACTTCGTGCGCTACTTCCGTGCCACCACCGACGTGCTGCGCGAACTGCGAATCGGCTCGATCTACTGGCCGGGCCTGGGCGGCAAGGTGACCGCCGGCCAGGGCGACGACTGGTACGCCATGCAGAAACTGCACGGCACCGGCACCAACCTCACCCTGAGCACCCCCAACGCCAGCGGCCTCGATCGCCTCCGGTACGCCTGGGGTCTGACCGACGGCGGCGTTCCGGAGCGGGTGAGTCGGCTCCGCAACGTCGGCACCGGGCAGTGTCTGGACATCCCCGGCGCGACCACCGCGAACATCCAGGTCCAGGTGTACGCCTGCAACAACACCGCCGCCCAGCGGTGGACGGTGACGGCCGGTGGACAGCTCACGGCGCTGGCTGGCCAGCGGTGCCTGGACGCATACCACCGGGGGACGGCGAACGGCACCGTCGTCGGCACGTACGCGTGCAACGGCGGCGACAACCAACGGTGGACGATCGGCGGCGACGGCCTGATCCGCAGCGTCCAGTCCGGCCTCTGCCTGGACGTGCACACCGCCACCTCGAAGGTCCAGCTCTGGGCCTGTTGGGGCGGGGACAACCAGAAGTGGCAGGTGGAGTACGTCTGATCCGGCCACGCGCGGTGCGCAGGATGGCCCGGGCGACGGTCGCTCGGTCGCGGCCACATTGGTAAGACGACAGACGTCTGTTCTTTGTTGCTTTCGATCTGCTCGACGCCTACGCTACAGACAGACTTTGATCGATGTGGATGAAAGTCCGCCATGTGGCGGCGGAAGTCGATCGCCAGACATCAGAAGTTCCGCTGCTCCGGTGCTGAACGCACGCCGAGCGTGCGGGTTCTTCGCTGCCCGAGACAGCCCTGCGGAAGGGGCGGTAATGAGATCCTTCGTCCATGCCGGAAGAAGTTCGTTGCTGGCGGCGGCGGTGCTCGTCTCCGCCGTAGTGCCGGCCGTGGTGGCAGCACAGACGCCGGCTTCGGCCGCGACCCAGGCGACCTACTATGTCGCCCCGGGCGGCAGCGACACCAACCCGGGCACGATCAGCGCACCATTCAGGACCGTGCAGCGCGCGAGGGACGCGGTCCGCACGATAAACGCCAACATGACCGGCGACATCTACGTCTACCTGCGCGGCGGAAGCTACCCGGTGAACAGCACGATCGAGTTCGGGCCGAGCGACTCCGGCACCAACGGCTACCGGGTCAGCTACGCCGCGTACCCCAACGAGACGCCGGTGCTTGAGGGCGGCGTGCAGGTGACCGGCTGGACCCAGCACAGCGGCAACATCTGGAAGGCGCCGCTGGACCGGGCCACCAAGCTGCGGGCGCTCTACGTCAATGGCCAGCGCGCCTACCTGGCAGCCAAGACGATCAACTCCGGGGGCTGCCAGGGGACGTACAACATCACCGCCGGACAGGCCGACTGGGCCTGGGAGTCCGGCTCGCAGTGCGCTGGCGCGCGATACAGCCTGACCGACTTCCCGGCCATCGCCCGGAACCAGGAAGACATCGAGATCGAGACGGCGACGACCTGGACCACGGCCATCGTGGGTGTCCGCCAGGTGACCACGAGTGCGGACGGCGCGAGCCGGGTCGCGACGTTCCAGCAACCGGGTGCCGCTATCGCGCAGGGCGCGTTCAACGGCAACGCCCAGATCAACGGCAGCCACAAGGTCATGAACGCCTACGAGTTCCTGGACGCGCCGGGGGAGTTCTACTTCGACAAGTCCAGCCGGACCGTGTACTACTACAAATCCAGCGCCGAGAACATGTCGACCGCGACGGTCTTCGCGCCGAACAACGTATCCACCGTGCTGCGGGTCGCCGGCACCTCGACGAGCAGCCACGCTCGCAACATCACCTTTTCCGGCCTGACCGTGCAGCACTCGGACTGGAACCTGTTCAACGTGGCCGGCTCGGTCTACAAGCAGGCGCAACAGGGCAATCTGGGGGCACAGGCGTACGCGAAGGGTAACTTCCACGTCTACTACTACCGCAACGTCGACGTCACGCCCGGCATCATCCACCTGCAAAACGCCGACGGGATCCTGCTGCAACGCAACCGGATCCAGCACACCGGTGCCGACGGAATCAACCTGGTCAACGACGTGACGGACACCCAGTTGATCGGCAACTACACAAACGACGTCGCCGGCTCCGCCATCTCCGTGGGCCACCCGCAGCACGTCTACCTCGGGGACCACACGTCGAGCAATCGCGAGAAATATCCGCCGCAGGTCGAGGGGCTACCGAAGAACATCCAGATCAAGAACAACTACATCCACGACAGCGCGGTGTTGTTCAACGGGCACGGCGCGGTCGCGGCCTACTTCGTCGATTCCCTCACCGTGCAGCACAACCGCATCGAGAAGGCGCCGTGGGCGGGCATCACGCTCGGTTGGGGGTGGTGGAACTTCGACGGGTCCGCCGGGTCGATCGTGCCCAACCGGCCGACCACGACGGCGAAGAACAACAACATCAGCTACAACCACATCATCGACACCGTGCAGCGCCTCAGCGACACGGCCCCCATCTACACGCTGGGCAGCCAGCCGGGCACCACGGTCACCAACAACTACCTCCAGGGCGTGCCGGCCGGCCACAAGTACGGGCTGCACCCGGACGAGGGCTCGGCGTACCTGACCTTCCGCGACAACGTGCTGAGCGTGGACAAGAACATCACCTGGATGATCAATTCCGACGACTTCGGCCGCAAGCACGATCTGAACATCACGCAGACGTACGGACCGATCAACAAGGTCTCCAACAAGAATCTGCCGAACAGCACGATTCACGACATCCTTGTCTCCGCCGACTATGTCTGGCCGGCACCGGCCTATGGCATCGCCGTGAACTCCGGGCTTGAGGAGCCGTACCGGGACATCACCGGGCCGCGCAACCTGCCGCTGGCGGACTACGCCCTACCGGCCAGCACGTTCGTCGCCAGCGGGACGTCCTCGATCCCGATCCGGAGCACCGGTGACCCGACCAGGACGATCTGGTTGGCGCCGGCCGGTACCACCACCTTCACCGCCGGCCCGACGATGACCAGGGCGGCGGGCAACGCCACCTCCATAGCCGTGCCGACCTCGTCGGGGGAGTACCGGCTCTACGTCGTCGACGCCCAGGGCAATCGATCGGCCGAGTCCAGGTCGCTCGTCCGGCAGCAGGGCACCGGCGGTGGGCAGGGCGTACAACTCGTGGGCGGCCAGTCCGGCCGTTGCATCGAGGTCCCGGGCGGCACCACCGCCAACGGCACCCAGGTGCAGCTCTGGGACTGTGCCGGCAGCACGCATCAGCGGTGGACCTACACCGCCAGCAAGCAGCTGACCGGGTACGGCAACAAGTGCCTGGACGCCAACGGTGCGGGTACGACCAACGGCACCACGGTCATCATCTGGGACTGCCATGGTGGTCTCAATCAGCAGTGGAACATCAACGCTGATGGCACCATCACGAACGTTCAGTCGGGGCTGTGTGTCGATGCCAATGGTGCCGCCACCGCCAACGGCACGAAGATCATTCTTTGGTCGTGCAACGGCGGGGCGAACCAGCAGTGGAGTCGGCGCAGCTGAGAAACCGGGTCCGGGGCCAGGCGCTACCTGCCTGGCCCCGGACGGTCGTCTCGACGGAGTTGCCGAGGGGTCTCCGGCGGCGGCACAGGCCGCGCGAACCGGCCACCTCGCGGGTGCCCCGGTAGGGGCGCGGTGCTGATCGGGCTCAGGTGAAAACGTTCACAAGGGCATGGCCGCCGGTAGCTTGCCGACAGCATGTCGGTATCTTTGCCGACATGCTGTCGGTTATTTTTCGGATCTGGTAAGCCCATGTTCCTCGCCATTCGCGAACTTGCCTTCGCCCGCGGCCGATTCGCCCTCATGGGTGTCGTGGTCGCGCTCATCGCGATCCTCACCGTGCTCCTGAGCGGTCTCTCCGTCGGGCTGGTGAACGACGGTGTCTCCGGCCTGCAACGGCTCCCCGTGACCTCGCTTGCCTTCCAGCACGAGGTGGCCAAGGACTCGGCGTTCTCCCGCAGCGTGGTGCCGACCGAAGCCGTCGCCACCTGGGCCGAGCAGCCCGGTGTGGCGGAGGCGGCGCCACTCGGCAACACCCTGGCCAACGGGCGGACCGACCGGGACGTCGAGATCGACCTCGCCCTCTTCGGCGTCGAACTCGGTTCGTTCCTCGACCCGGCCGTCGCCGAGGGCAACCGCCTCGCCGGGGAGGGAGAGGTGGTGATCAGCGCCACCGCGGCCGAGGAGGGGATCGCGGTGGGCGACACCATCTTCGTCGAGCCCGCCGGCACCGGGCTCAAGGTGGTGGGCGTACTCGCCGATCAACACACCTTTGGTCACGTCGACATCGGCTACCTGTCCCTGCGTACCTGGCAGGAGGTGAAGGCCGGGGTGCGCCCGGGCGACGTGCCCGCCGAGCGCATCTACGACGAGATGACCGCGGTCGCCGTCCGCGCCGCGGACGGTGCCGATGTCGACCTGACGGCCGGCGACGAGGCGGCGGGCACGACCTCGATGACCCGCGAGGAGTCGTACGGTGCCTCGCCGGGTTACACCGCCGAGACCTCGACCCTCCAGTTGATCCAGGTCTTCCTCTACGCGATCTCCGCGCTCGTGGTGGGCGCCTTCTTCACGGTGCTCACGGTGCAACGCAAGCAGGAGATCGCCGTGCTGCGGGCGCTCGGCGCGAGCACCCGCTACCTGCTTCGGGACAGCCTGCTGCAATCGGTGGTGCTCCTCGTCCTCTCCGCCGCGACCGGTGTGGCCCTCGGTGTCGCGGCCGGCGCCGCCATCTCCTCCACCCCGATGCCGTTCGTGCTGGAGGCCGGCCCCATCCTGACCGCCACCGCCCTGCTGCTCGTCCTGGGCGTCATCGGTGCCGCGGTGGCCGTCCTACGTATCACCCGCGTCGACCCGCTCACCGCGCTCGGAGGCAACCGATGACTGCCGTGCTGTCCCTGTCCGACGTCACCCTGCTGCACGGTGACGGCGACGACACCGTCACCGCCCTCGACCAGGTCGACCTGGAGGTCGCGGCGGGCGAACTGGTCGCGATCGTCGGCCCCTCGGGTGCCGGAAAGTCCAGCCTGCTCGCCGTCTGCGGAGCCCTCATCCGGCCCACCTCGGGCGAGATCCGGCTCGACGATCTCGATCTCACCGCGCTGCCGCCGCGCCGGCTCACCGCGATCCGCCGCGAACGGATCGGATTCGTGTTCCAGAGCGGGAACCTTCTCCCCGCCCTCACCAGCCTCGACCAGATCCGGCTGCCGCTGACCTTCGGCAAGTACGCCAACCCCCGCGATCCCCGGGAACTACTGGCCGAGGTCGGCATGTCGCACAAGGCCGATCGCCGCCCGCATCAGCTCTCCGGCGGTGAACGGCAGCGGGTCGGTATCGCCCGGGCTCTCGTCACCCGCCCGCAGGTGCTGCTTGTCGACGAGCCGACCGCCGCGCTGGACCGCCAGCGCAGCCAGGACGTCGTCGCCCTGCTGGCCCGCGAGGCACATGACCACGGCGTCGCCACCGTCATGGTCACCCATGATCACGAGGTGCTGCACCACTGCGACCGGGTGCTTGAGATGATTGACGGACGCTTGATGATCGCCGAGCCCAGCGCCGCCTGAGCGCCGCCGATCACCGTCGATCAACGGCCCAGGAGGAGGAGCGGGTGCCGCGCATCCAGGCAGCCACCGTTGCCGAGCACCACGCTCGGCAACGGCGCGCCCTGCTGGACGCCGCCCGCGCCCTGCTGGCCGAGGAGGAGCGGGCACCGTCGATGGCAGCGGTCGGGCGTCGTGCGGGGCTCGCCCGCAGCAGCGTCTACCAGTACTTCACCTCTGCCGACGAGCTCCTCGCGGCCGTGGTCGCCGACGTGTTTCCGAAGTGGGCCAGCCAGATTCTGAACCGGGTGATGGCGGCACCGACTCCGGCCACCCGGGTGTGGGCGTACGTGGCGGCCAGCGTGGACCTGTTCGCGAGCTCCGAGCAGGCGGTGGCGCGCGTCCTCACCCAGGTGGTGGAGCCGCGCCTGCTACAGGGGCCGATGGAGCAGTTCCACGCCCAGCTCCAGGTGCCCCTGCGGCAGGCGCTCGCCGACTTCGGCGAGCCCGAGCCGGAGACGATGGCCCAACTCGTCGACTCCCTCATCGTGCAGGCGTCCCGGGAGGTCGCGGTCGCCGACCGGACGAAGGTGGCGCCGATCAGAGAGGTCACGTTGGCCCGGCTACGTCGGCTGCTCGGCCCGTACCTCGGGCTGGATCCGCAGGACTGAAACACACCCGCCGGGCGGCGCGCGGCGAGTCCTACCTGGCGAACTTCGAGCATCTCGTCGTGCTCGCCACCGAGACGCCGTGGCCGGTCGCGGTGCGCAAGCTGGGCCTGCGCCGGTTCCACCGCTACCCGGCCGAACTGGCCTGCTTGCCGGCGTCTGGTGATGGTGTCGGCAGGTGCGGGTTGTTCAGGCGCGCGACCACTGCATGCTGGTCGCGGAGCTGCACGTGCGTTGCTCCAGCGCGGCACCGGCGGTGGTCGAGCCGCCGACCACGTTCAGGCACTTGTTGCTGTTGACATTGACCAGCTGGAAGTAGCTGTCGCCGGTCGACCGCCAGGTGAACACCTGGTTCAGGCCGTCGTGGCAGGTGTACTGGATGACCTGCGCCCCGTCAGCGGTGGAGACGTTCGAGATGTCGATGCACTTGCCGCTGTTGACGCTCTGGAGCCGGACGTTGCCGTTGCCCGCGTCGAGGAAGCGCCACTGCTGCCAGGGGTTGCCGTTGCTGGTCCACTGGCCGATCACGGCCAGGTCGTTCATGTTGGGTGACTGGACGTCGATCACCTGACCGCTGTTGCGGTTGATGATCCGGTACGACGCCGGCGTCGACGTGCCGCCGCTGCTGAACTGCCACCAGTCGACGTTGAACAGGCTGCCCGAGCCGCCGGTGAAGCGCAGGTACAGGTCACGGGTGCCGGTCGCTCCGCTGACCGGGCAGGAGGTGTCGACCCAGTTCTGCCAGCCGCCGGTACCGGAGACCCGGCAGGTGCCGACCAGTGGACCGGTGGCGCTGTCGAGGCGTACCTCGATGGTGCCGCCGGACGCGGCCGAGGCCACCCGCGCGGTGAAGGAGGCCGCGCCGGTGCCGAACGCGACGCCCTTGACCTTGATCCAGTCGCCGTTCTCGATCCAACCGACGTTCATGCTGCCGCTGCTGGCGCGTTCGGTCTCGATGCCGGAACCCCAGGCGATCGTCTCGGCCTCCTGCCGGACGTACGGGTTGAGGGTGCCGATCTGCGGGGCACCGGCGGTGGTCATGTTCATCGTCGGGATCGTGCCGTCGGCCCGGTAGGTGAACTTCTCCACCGCCACCGAGCGGGTGAAGCCGCCGCCGCCGGGCAGGGCGCCGTTGTGATAGAAGAAGTACGATCCGCCGTTGAAGTCGATGATGCCGGGATGGTTCGTGAAGCTGGCACCCTGCCGGGGCATGACCGTGCCGCGGTAGGTCCACGGTCCGGTGGGGCCGGGGGCGGTGGAGTAGGCGATGAACTCGCTACAGCACTCGGCGGCCCAGATCATGTAGTAGGTGCCGTTGCGCTTGTATACCCAGGGCCCCTCCTCGTAGAGGGTGGGTCGGCTGGCGTTGCCGGTGCGGGTGCCGAAGCCGGCGGTGGTCAGCGGGATCTGGGTCAGGCCGCCGCTGAACGAAATCATGTCGGGGTTCAGCCGCACGTACCACAGGTTGGGGTTGCCCCAGTAGAGGTACGCCTGGCCGTTGTCGTCGATGAACGCGTGCGGGTCGATCTCACCGTTCTCCAGCAGGGGGCGGCCCAGGGCGTCCCGGAACGGCCCGGTGGGGCTGCTGGACACACCGACTCCGATGGCCATCCGCCCGGTGGCCCGGTTCTTCACCGGCACGTACCAGTAGAACTGGCCGTTGCGTTCGATGACGTGCCCGGCCCAGGCGTCGGCGCTGGCCCAGCTGAACGTGGCCAGGTTCATCGGTACGCCGTGGTCGGTCCAGTTCACCATGTCGGCCGACGAGAAGACCCGCCACTCGCGCATGGTGAAGTACGTCGAACCGTCCTCGTCGCGCCCGGTGTAGAGGTACACCCGGCCGTTGTGCACAAGCGGGGCCGGGTCGGCGGTGTAGATGTGCTGCACGATCGGGTTGTCGGCCTTGGCGGTCGTGGCCGGCAGCACTGCCACGACGGCACAGACGCTCATCAGCAGGGCGAGTAGCCCGCTGGCTGTGCGGCGACCCGCGAGGGACCTTCCCATGATTGTTGTCCTCAGGGTGAACTGTCGTCGGGTTAACGGCATGGTGGTGACCTTTCTGGCTGCGGTCGTGCGCGTGACCAGAGGTGCGACAGCGGTGTGATCTCTCCATGCGGAGGCCATCGAAGCCATTTGAATAGCTCGATGTGAGCGTTAACATACTCCGCTGTTAACAGGCTCGCAAGACAGCCGTAGATGGTTTGACATACGCTGAACTCCATGCGTACGAAGTGGTGGGTTCTAGTCGCGGCCGGCGTCCTGGCCGCGACCGCCGGGTGTGCCGGATTGCCGGCGGACCGGGCGTCGACCCAGTCCCGGAAGCTCGTGACCGGGCCGTCGACGACAATCGTTGAGCCACCACGAGAACTGCTGATCCGCGACGCCGAGGGCAGCTATCCCACCGACTCGTACGCCGGGCTGACCGTGGCGGTGGCGGGGTTCGTGGTGCACCGCGTGCCGGTGGCAGGTGTGGAGGAGTTCGACGCTGGCCTACGCGATCGGTACCCGCAGTTCCGGCTCACCTTCGCCGACGCCCGACACCCTCGCCTGCTCCTGCACGAGGTGGCGAAGCGCATCGGGACGGACATCGCGTACTGGCGTGCTGAAGGGGTTGTGGTCGCGGCGGTGACGCCGCGTGCCGACGGGTCCGGGGTCGAGGTCATGGTCGACCGGGCCAGCGCCAAGCTGGCCGACACCATGCGGGCGCGGTACGGGTTTGCGGACCTCGCGTTCACTGCGGGTGAGATAACTCCCGCCTGACGGTCGCGCCCAGCCCTCGGCGAGAAGGTGTCGACCGGACGAGGGGGCCGGCGGACGGTGGCGTCCGGCCGGCCCCGACGAACGACAGCGGAATCAGTGCACGATGACCGGGGTTCTCGGCTGCTCGCCGGGGCTGCCCCCGGGCTGGTCGTCCAGCAGGTGCGAGCGTTCCCGTCGGCGGGGCAGGAACGCGGCCGGGATGAGCGTGAGCAGGACCAGCGCGAACGCCACCCAGAACGTGGTGGCGAAGGAGCTGGCGGCGAAGTCGAGCCCACGTTCGACAAGCGACTGCGGCAGCTGCTGGGCGAGGTCGGGTTGCTGCTGCGCGGCGATGGCCAGCCCCGCCTCGCTGATCGGCTCGCCGTTCGGACCGGGGACCTTCGGCGCGGAGTTCAGCTCGTTTGTCAGGATCACCGACATCACCGCGGCACCGACCGAGCCGCCGATCTGCTGGAGGATGTTCAGCAGGGTGGTGCCGCGAGCCACCTCGTGACCGGTGAGGGTCTTCAGCGCCGAGGTCATGATCGGCATCATGGTGCCGCCCATGCCCAGGCCCATCACGAACAGCGAGCCGCAGAGCAGCAGGTACGAGGTGTCCGCGTCGAGTTGGGTGAAGGTGAACATCCCGGCGACGATGAGCAGCAGCGCGAACGGCACCGTGCGGCCCACCGGCACCTTGTCGGCAAGCACGCCCGCGATCGGCATGGTGAGCATCGCGCCGATCCCCTGCGGCGCGATCAGCAGGCCGGCGTGCAGCGTCGACTCGGCGCGTACCTGGAGGAAGTAGCTCGGGAAGAGCAGCCCGGCACCCATGAACGCGATGATGAAGACGAACATGGTCACCGCCGCGACGGTCAGCCGGCGGTTGCGGAACAACCGCAGGTCGAGCAGCGGGTGCTGGGGCTTGAACGAGTAGCGGACAAAGGCCACCACCAGCGCCGCGCCGACAAGCATCGGGCCCCAGACCTCCGGGTCGGCGAAGGTGCCGGTTTCGGGCAGCGTGGAGACGCCGTAGAGGAACAGGGCGAGGCCGGGGGAGAGCATCAGCATGCCGACGAAGTCGAACGACTCGGACGGCTCGGGGTTGTCCCTCGGCAGGGCCAACTGCGCGTAGACAAGCGCGACGATGCCGATCGGCAGGTTGATCAGGAAGATCCAGTGCCAGCTCGCCACGTCGATCAGCCAGCCACCGAGGATCGGGCCGCTGATCGGCCCGAGCAGCATCGGAATGCCGAGCACTGCCATCAGTCGGCCGATCCGGTGCGGGCCGGCCGCCCTGGTCATGATCGTCATGCCGATCGGCATCAGCATGCCGCCACCGAGACCCTGCAACACCCGGTACGCGATCAGTTGCCCGATCGTGTCGGCCGTGGCGCAGAGGCCGGACCCGATGACGAACAGTGCCAGCGCGATCATGTAGAGGCGTTTCGTGCCGAACCGGTCGGCGGCCCACCCACTGATCGGGATCACCGTGGCCAGTGCCAGCGTGTAGCCGGTCATCGTCCAGGCGACGCGGGCGTACGAGGCGTCGAATTCGCTCTGGAACGTCGGCAGGGCGACGCTAACCACAGTCACGTCGAGGATCGACATGATCGCGCCGAGCACCACGACACCGGCCACCTTGAGCACGGCAGCGTCGAGTTTGTTCGATGTCGCGACTGGCGGCGGTGCCGCGACAGGTTGCTGTGTCACGAGGTCTCCTGAAGTCGGATGTGACCGGGATCGGTGCCGGTGGTGGCGTGGCGCGCCCAGGAAGATTAATCACCGCCACCGACAGCGCGCCGCCGGTTTATCTACCTACCGTCGGGTTCGACAGGTGTTCCTCGTCACGCGGTGGGAGCGTCCGGTGACCGCTGCCACCGCACGGTCACCTCGAACTGACCCTGGACCCCGGTACGCGCGATCACCGCGTTCGCGTCCGCGGTCAACTGCACCCCGAACTTGATCTCGATCTCGTCTGGCCGGTGGGCCATCGACTGGAACTGGGCGAGCGCGACGGAGGCGGCGTCGCGTACCTCCGCCAGGGCCCGGTCGAACGTCACCCGCGCGTCCTGGACGACCTTGCCCGCGTTGCCGGCCTGGGTCACACCCGGCTTGCCGTCGACCTCCACCACCACCGAGCCACCGGACTCAAGCTGGAATCGTCGCAACTGGCTCATCTCTCAGGCCCCTTGTTCGTCGGTCGGTGGTGTTGCCGGATCGCAGCCCAGGTCCATCCACTCGGCGCGCGGAACCGCACCGGCCACCGCGTCGAGTTCGGTGAGCAACGCGTCGAGACGGTCGGGCTGATGAAGATAGACCAGCACCGCCCGCTCGAAGGCGGTGGCCACCGCGGTCGGCAGCAGGTCCGAGCCGTCGCGGCAGAGCGTCCCGGTGCCGAGTCGGGCCGCGATCCTGCCGATCACCGGATCGGCATCGCCGGCCGGCTGGCCCCGGCGGCTGAAGAACAGCCCCTCGCTGGACTGCCGCCAGATCTGCTGGGCCCGCTCCGAGGCCAGGTAGGCCATCAGCTTCCGGGCCGGCTCGGTGTCCTGGAACATCGCGGCCACATCGTCGGAGACCTCCTGAAGCGACGAAGTGGCCGCCGACCCGATCGGTGGCATCGGGAAGAAGTCGAAGCGGCCCGGCTCGACGTCCGGCAGGGAGCGGTAGTTGCGGACCACGAACGAGCCCTGATGGTCCAGGTGGCAACCGGGCGGCGAGGTGAACAGGCCGGCCCCCGCCTCCAGCCAGGTGGCGAAGAGCGCGGCCCGCGCCGCGTCCCGGGACGATGCGGTCTGCAACAGCTCACCCCAGGCGCGCCAGGCGTTCCGGACCGGCTCGGCGCGCCAGGACAGCTCGCCCCGGGTCCACTGCTCGTACGCCTGCTGCCCGGACTGGTGCAGCAGGATGTCCTCGATCCAGTCCGTGCCGGGCCAGCCGGTGACCGGCGGCGAACTCATCCCCAGGCACCAGGAGACCCGCGCGTCGGACCCGATGGCCACCAACTCGTCCCAGCTGGTCGGCGGCCGGGGGTGGCCGACCTCGGCCAGCCGGGCCGGGTCGTACCAGAACACGCTCTTGAGATGGGTGGCGACGGCGACCGCGTAGACGCGTTTCGGGCCGACCGGCTGGCCGTCCGGTTCGGCCCGGCCGGCGATGCGGATCAACTGCGGCCCCGCGCCCGGGTCGTCGGTCAGCCCGGCGATCCCGTCCAGCGGGCGCAGCGCGTCCTCGTTGACGTAGCGTTGCAGGTCGTTGAGGCGGGGCACGATCGCGACATCGGGCGGGCGCTGCCGCTCGATGCCCGCCTGGAGCACCTGACTGACGTCCCGGTGGCCCTGGTAGTCGGCGCGGATGCCGGTCTCGGCCTCGAACCCGTCGAGCACCGCGCGGAAGACGTCCTGCTCCTCGCCCGTCCAGGAGCCGAGCACGGTCACCCGCCCGGCCGGCTCGGCAGCGGAGCAGCCGACCAGCCCGGTGCCGGCCAGCAGCGTGGTGACCAGGGCCAGCGCCGTTGCTGAGGTACCTCTGCGGTTGGTCATGTCGACAGGTGTCCGTATTCCGCCAGGCGGGGCTGGAATCCCGCGAGCACCAGCACCGCGATGCCGAGGGCCAGCACCGGCAGGACGAACTCCACCGAGCGGCTGTCGGCCGCCCGGTCGGCGCGGGCCATCGTCTCGGCCTCCAGCGCGGCGGCACCGCCCGGCGTCCCCGCCGGGTCGGCCTGGGCGTCGGCGTCGAGCGCCGCGAGGACGGACTCGCACGCCTGCGGGCACTCCTTGCGCACTTCGGCGGCGAGCCGCTCGGCAGCCATGGCACCCACCTGCTGGACCTGCTGTTGCCGGCTGTCGTGGACGGACTGGATGTCCTGCCCGACCTGATCCAGCTGGGTCGCCGAACCCAGGCTCAGCGAGGTCAGCCAGACCATCACCACCGTCGCCGCCGTCGCCAGCAGGAGGGGGACGTTCACCGTCCGCCGGAACCGGCGGGACAGGTAGCCCTGTGCCACCACCAGCAGTACGCCGAGGACGACCAGCGGCAACAGCCAGGCGAGCGGGGTGAAGCGCTGCGTCCAGCCGGCGGCCACCTGCTCGTCAAGCACGGCCAACTGCTTTTCCCGCAACGTGTCGAGCAGCGCCAGGATGTCGTTCAGCAGGCTTGTCGCGTCGCGCAGCGCGGCGGCGCCGAGCGCCCGCAGGCCCGCGTCCCGGTACCGCGCGTCGGCCTGCCCGATCAGCCCGGTGTACGTGACCAGCAGTGCCTCGATGGTCTGGATGTCCCGGGTGCCGGCGTCGCCTGCCGCATTGTTCTCGGCGATCAGGGTGAGGTACTGGCCGGCCCCGGCGATCTGGCGCTGGTATTCCACCCCCGGCCCGCCCAGCACCGTCCCACCGTCGGCGAGGTTGCCCACCGCCGCGGCGTGTGCGCTGCGCAGCGCGTGTTGCGCGTCGTGCACGGCGAGAATCGCCGGCACCGACCGGGTGGCCGCCGCGTCGGCAGTGCGGGCGACACCGAGGAAGACCGTCAGGCAGCCGATCAGGGCGATCGCCGTGCTGGCGAGCAGAGCCGTCCGCAGGCGCAACAGCGTACGCCGGGTGGTGCTGACGCGCCGGCCCGGCGGCCGGGGAGTGGCTACCGTCGTCACGTCCCCGCCCGCCCGGCCGGATCGGCGGTGCCCAACTCGGCGTTGCAACGCTCGCAGTACTCCGCGTCGGACGGCGACGGCCAGCCACAGTCACCGCAGAGGCGGTGTGCCTCCGGCGGCCCGTGCTGGGCCGGTGGGCGTGGCTGGTCGGGGTACCGCGTCTGGCTCGACATCACGGAGCTGACGTGTACGTCCATCCGGCTGAGCTGCGGTTTCAACCGGACCAGGCCGGTGGGCTCGATGTCGACCAGGTACCGCAACTGCTCCAGCGCCGGCTCGTCCCGGGTCTGGGTGGCCAGCCTCACCGCTCGGCTCCACTGGGCATGGGCCTCGATCAGGTCGCCCCGGTCGTACGCGTCGCAGCCGGCGTTTATCGCCTGGCGCACGTCCTCCTGCCCGGTCACCTGGGAGACGTCGGAGTCGAGCCTTGCCGACTTCACCAGATCGTCGGTCCAGTTCACCAGCACGGTGGCGGTGCCGGGCCGCACCTTTCCACCGACCACCAGGTCGACCCGGGCGGCCAGGCGGTCCTCGTCCAGGATGCCGTCGGGCGCTGTGACGTCCAGGCGCAGGTGGAAATCGCGGCGCTCCGCGCCCCATGATCCGGTGGCGAACTCCACGGTCCGCTCGTCGACCTCGTTCGCCTGCTCGCTGAGATCCATCAGGGCGGGCCTGGCCTGCTTGAAGAAGCCGACCCGGGAGTACGGCAGGGTCT
Source organism: Micromonospora sp. FIMYZ51 (assembly GCF_038246755.1). Classification (NCBI taxonomy): domain Bacteria; kingdom Bacillati; phylum Actinomycetota; class Actinomycetes; order Micromonosporales; family Micromonosporaceae; genus Micromonospora; species Micromonospora sp. FIMYZ51. The sequence continues at coordinate 1,387,774 of NZ_CP134706.1, forward strand.
GCACCCGGATCCGTACATCGGGTTGCAGCTTGGCCAGGGCGGCACGGATCGTCTCCCGGAAACCCGCCTCCAACTCGGCCGGCCGGCGCACCGCCTCGGCGGTGCCGTTGAGCACGGTGGCGATGCGGATCAGGTCCCGGGGACGCCAGCCGTCGCCGATGCCCCGGGTGTCGCAGACGAACCTGCCGACGCAGGTGTGCAGCACCCGCTCCAACTCCTCCTGGGTCTCGTGCTGGTTGATGCCGTCGGTGAGCAGCAGCACGTGACAGATCGCCGATGCCTCGGTGGGCAGCAGATCTCGGGCTGCGGCCAGCCAACTGCCCATTGCCGTCCCGCCGCTGGCGCTGAGCCGGGCAACGACCGCCTTGGCCCGCTTCCGGCTGGCCGCCGACGCGACCGCCAGCCCGGGTTCGGGCGGGTAGACCAGCCGGGCCCGCTCGGTCCCCTCGATCACGGCGAACCGGACCCCGTCGGGCAGTACGTCGATGGCGGCGGCGGTGGCCTGGCGCGCCGCCCCGATCTTCGTCGGTGGATCCGTCATCGATCCGGAGCAGTCGATCACCAGCACCTCGACCAGTTGCGCCGGATCCGGTCCGGGCGCCCGATCATCCCCGTCGGTCGCCCGGCGCCCGGTGACCGAGAGGATCGCGTGCATCGTCGTGCCGCCCACCGGCAGATACTTGTTCTGGTTGACCTCCAGGCTGAACTCCACGGCGGCGTTCACTGATCACGCTCCCCTCCAGGTTGGTCCTCACCATCGGGTCCGGGGCCGTACCGCGTTCGCCCGGTCGATGAGCACGTTGTGCTCCTCGGGCTGGTGCGCCTGTTGGGCGAGCGCCCGGTACGACCGGTCCAGCAGTTCGCGGACGCCACGCTCGGTCGGCGGCGTGCCGAGCACCGGGCCCGGTACCAGGCCGGCATCGCTCCCGGAGCGGATCAGGTCGAGCGCCACCTCCCGGATCGCCGCCGTCAGCCGGTCGCGGGACTCGCCGTGCCGCTCGCCGCCGTCGAGGTGCAGGGTGGCCAGCCGACGTACGGCCGCGCTCAGGTCGCTGGCGGTGGGCAACTCGGGGGCGGCGGACGACTCGCCGGCCAGCCGGGACGAGAGCACCCGCACGGCGGCGATCCGCGCCGCGTCGTGGTGTCGGGACAGCGCCGGGACCTCGTCGAGGATGGCGACGGCGCCGGCCCGGTCGAGCGCCGCCAACCGGAGCCGGGCCAGCCCGAACGCGGCGCTTGCCTGGAACGGGTCCCGCCGCCAGACCGCGGCGTAGTAGCGGGCCGCTCGTGGGCCGTCGCGGCGCCGCTCGGCGCAGTAGCCCAGGGCGAGCTTGGGCGCGATCTCGCCGGGAATGTCGGCGTAGACCGCGTCGAACTCGCCGACGGCATCGCCGACCCGGTCCTCGGTCAGGGCGATCAGCGCCCGGTGCCAGGCGAGTCGCCAGTCCGCCGCCGCCCGCGCCCCGAGCAGCGCCTCGGCGGCGGTCAGGGCGACCACGGCCGAGCGGGCATCGCCCAGTTCGAGGTGGGCCCGGGCCCGGCTCAGTGCCACCTCGACCGACTCCTGCGGCACGGTGGCCAGCTTGTTGAGCAGGCTCTGCGCGTCCGGCGCGTCGATCGTGCCCAGTGCTCCGGCGGCCGGGTCGTCCGGGTCGGGGCGTGGCACCGGCAGGCCGAGCGCCACCACCCGGGCGGCGGGACAGCCGTGGTCCAGCACGGCGGCGTCCTGCTCACCGATCCAGGTGTGCAGCGGCAGGACCAGCCCGAGGCCCGCGTCGAGCAGCCGGGCGGCGGGCTGGAAGAGCGAGATCGGCTCGGCCTGGCGCTGGTCCGGTGCGCCGGCCAGGATCTCCCGTAACACTCCCAGCAACTGCTCGGACATCTCCCGGGCGGTGGCGAACCGCCGGTTCCAGTCGGGGTGCGTGGCGCGATCGACGAGCCGGCGGAACGACTCGACGCCCAGCGCGTCGTCAGCCGCGCCGGGAGTGTCCGGCCCCGGCGTCCGGTGGGCGAAGAGTTCGGTGAGCGTGCGGCCGAGTGCGAACAGGTCGGAGCGCGGGCTGGCCCCCCGGGTCTGGAGTTCCTCCCTGCCGACCATGAAGCCGGCAGACCCGACGAGCCCGGTGTGGCCGCCGTCGTCGCGGCGGACCCCGCCCAGGTCGATCACCTTGATCCGGTCGGCGGTACGCATCACGTTGTCCGGCTTCATGTCCGTGTAGAGCAGGCCGCGCCGGTGCAGGTAGTCCAGGGCGGCCAGGATCTCGTGCCCGTACGCGAGGATGTGGTCCAGCGGCAGCGAGACGTCCGGCTGCCGTGGGTCCTTGGCCGCCCTGAGCAGGCTGCGCAGCGACATGCCGTCGAGGTAGTCCATCACGATGTAGCCGGTCGGACCGGCGACCGGGTCGTCGTGGATGGCGAAGTCGATGCTCCGGACGATGTTGGGATGGTCAAGTGAGTTGAGAAATTGTCGCTCCTGGACCGCAGCGGCGAGTGCCTTCTCGTCGTTTGCGTGCAGCACGCCCTTCAGCGCGACCTCGATGTGATCCTGATGGGCGTCCCGGGCCAGGTAGATCCAGCCCTGACCGCCCCGGGCCAGGCAGCGCACCACCTCGTAACGGTCGGCGACGACCGCCCCGGGCCCGAGGCCGGGCAGGAAGCGGAAGGGGGTGCGGCAGCGGGGGCAGTACCCCTCGTCCAGGCCGGGGCGGCCGGCCCGGCTCCGACCGACCGGATGACCCTTGGCGCAGAACCGGTCCTGCTCCGGCACCCGCAGTGGCTGCGTCGCCGCCTGCCCGGGGGAGAAGGTCAGCACCGGCAGCGAGACGAGGCTGGCCACCAGCCAGCTGTCCCGTTGGGACGACCGGGACGCCGCCGGTTGCTCCGGCCGATCGACCGGCACGAACTGGGCAGCCGGGGGAGTGGGAGGAACGGGGGAAAGCCCGCAGCGGTCGCAGTAGCCGGTCTCGTTGACCGTGCCGGTGCAGCCGGCCGTCCGGGTGCAGCCGCTCAACGCGCACCCCGCTGCGACCCGTCCGCGATCCGGTCCACAAGCGCCTCGCTGTATCGCCGCACCGCCGCGTCGGCGGCCACCAGGTCGCAATCGCCGCCGACGAGCAACTCGTGCGCCCGACGGTAGATCGGGCTCAGCACCGGGTCCTCCGCGAGGCCGTGGCGGATCGCCTGGGCGAGGAACCCGTCGAGTCGACCGGACAACTCCGACCAGCTCTCCGCCAACCCGACGAGCTGCTGCCGCACCGCCTCGGCCTTGCGCAACGCCCGGTCGGTCACCCGCTCGGCGGCGGCCAGGTCGGCGGCGAGCGAGTCGGGTCCGCCGGCTGCGACCGCGGCCCGCAGCGTGGTGAGCAGCACCCGCAGCTCGGTCGCCCGGGACGGGGTGGGCGGCGCGTCGGCCACCAGCGTGGCGACCTTGCGGTACGCGCGGCGGGCGGCCTCCTCGGTGGCCCGCAGACTGGCGACGCGGCTGGCCAGCAGGGTGATGCGCAACGGTACCGACTCGTTGCGGAAGGTCAGCAGCAGTCGCAGCCCTCGCGCGGGCGCCTGGTCCACCATGGGCAGCACCACAGTGGAGAGCAGCTTGTCCGGATCGTCGGCCTCGTCGATGTTGTTGATGATCAGGGCTTGCGGTGCCGTGTCGAAGGTCTGGACATCGGTGCCGCCGTCGGTTTCGCCGGCCCAGTCGGCGATCCGCTGGGACACCTCCCGGGTGCTCTTGCCCGCCACGTCCACCGCCAGGTCGATGCTGCCCACCGGCAGCAGGGCGGCCCGATCGTCCGGATCGCCAGTCGGGCCGGCGGGCGGGCGGAACTCCCGGCTGGAGGAGACGGCGGCCTGCCGCACCGCTGCGGCGGTGCCGGAACCCGGATGGCCGAGCACCAGGATCAGCACGTTCGCGAACCGCCGTTGTTCGAAGAAGTCGGCCAGCTGACTGGCGATCGTCGGGTCGGCCGAAGCGTGATCGAGCCGCAGGAAATCGCGATCGACCGAGGGCTCGCCGGACACCCAGGCACGGGCCGGCGGAAGGTAGCGCAGGATCGTCTCGACCGGGATCATCCAGGACAGCCCGCTGGCCGGCGCGCGGCCGGCGACGGGAAGCTGCTCGCCGTCGCTGTTGTCGTACGCGCTCACCACCATTCCCACGACGTGCCCGGTGGCCGAGTCGACCACCGCCGCGCCGCTGAAGCCCTGGATGATCTGAGGGCCGGTGGTGTCCGAATCCATCTGGACCCACTCGCGTCCGGCACCGGCCGGCCCGGCGAGCCGGGCCCGGACGTGCAGGCCGTGCTCCACTGTCTCCGGAAAGCCGCACACCACCACCCGGCGGCCCCACGGCCGCACCCGGCGCAGCGGTGCGAACGGGCCGCGCGACAACGGCACCGCCAACTCCAGCAACGCGACGTCACCGCGCCCGTCGTCGCCGGGTGGGGCCCAGCAGCCGGGCACGACCCGGGCCGAAACCGTCGGGGTGCCCGGTTGACCGATGAGGTCGACGTCGACCGGAGCGTCGGGTGCGGTGCCGGTGGGAGTGGTTGCGCCCGCATCGCGAACGACGTGTGCGCAGGTAAGCACATGGCGTTCGTGCACCGCCATGCCGGCGCCGACGACTCCGTGCGGGCCGCGGATGCGGACCGGCCACGGCTCAGCGCCAACGTCGAACACCTTGCTCAGGGTAATCGAGGGCTACCGAAACCGTTGTCCCGTGCTCGGGTCGGAAACCAGTCTGTCCCAGGCGGCCATGGCCCAGTCGACGATGCCGTCGAGCTCCTCCGTGGTGGCCCCGTCCCGGGCCTGTATCGCCATGCCCTGCGCGACCGCCCCGACGAATCGGGCGAGCGATTCGGGCACCACCGTGCCCGGCAGGTCGCCCTCGTCCAGGCCCCGGACGATCCTGCGCCGCACCTCGGCGATGTCGCGTTCCCGGCACTCGGCGAGGAAGCGCCCCACCGCGTCCGACTCGGGCACGTTGCCGGCCCCGGCGAGGACCACCAGGCAGCCGGTCGGGTTCGCCGGGTCGGCGTAGCTGCGCGCATGGTGGCGCAGCATTGCCTCGATCGAGTCCCGGGCGGTGCCGTCGCCGTTCAGCGCCGCCTGCGGCCCGCGCCCCTCGGTGGTGTTGTAGAGGTCGACGGCCTCTCGGAACAACGCCTCCTTGCTGCCGAAGGCGGCGTAGAGGCTCGGCGAGTTGATGCCCATGGCCGCGGTCAACCCGGCCATCGAGGCGCCCTGGTAGCCGTGGCGCCAGAAGACCTCCATCGCCCGCCGCAACGCGACGGCCCGGTCGAAGGTGCGGGGCCGACCTCGCTTCGCCATCTGGGTGTCTCATCTCCTCTCCACCCCCGGGGTGGATCAGTCTTCCACCAGCCGCAGCCCGATGATCCCCGCGACGATCAGCCCGAGGAAGAACAGCCGGGCGGCGCCGAGGCCCTCCTGCATGGTGACGACCCCGGCGATGATGACGCCGACCGCGCCGATGCCGACCCAGACGGCGTACGAGGTGCCGACCGGGAGACGTTTCATCGCCCAGGCCAGCAGGAAGAAGCTCATCGCCGCGGTGGTGACCGCCAGCACCGAGGGCCAGAGCCGGGTGAACCCGTCGGTGTGCTTCAACGCGCTGGCCCAGACGACCTCCAGCAGTCCGGCCAGGACCAGGACGAGCCAGGCCATGGATGCTCTCCTCAGACTCGATGCGGGTGCTCAGGCGGCGAAGCCGCCGTCGACGGCGATGGCGGTGCCGGTGATGTAGCGACCGCCCGCACCAGCGAGATGGCTCACCGTCGCCGCGATCTCCGCCGTCGCCGCGTACCGTCCGAGGGCGATGAAGCTGCGCTCGTGTGCCGCGCCCGCGCCGTCGGCCGGGTTCATGTCGGTGTCGGTGGAGCCGGGATGGACGACGGTCGCGGTGATTCCGCGGGGTCCCAGGTCGCGCGCCAGACCCCGGGTCAGGCCGAGCAGGGCGCTCTTGGTCATCGCGTAGAGGCTGACCCCGGCGTACGGCACCCGTTCGGCGAAACAACTACCGATGCTGATGACCCGCCCACCCGCTCCCATGTGCCGTACCGCCGCCTGGGTGGCCAGGAACACTCCGCGTACGTGCACGGCGAGGGTGTGGTCCAGTTCGGCGAGGCTGACCTGTTCGACCGGCCCGTACGGAAAGATCCCGGCGTTGTTGACCAGGATGTCCAGCCGCCCCAACCCGGTGACCGTACGCGCCACCGCTGCGGTGACCGACGCGGCGTCCGCGCTGTCCGCCGCGATGGCCAGCCCACGCCGCCCGACCGACTCCACCTCCGCGACCACCCGCTTCGCCTGGTCCGCCGCAGCGCGGTAGGTGATCGCCACGTCGGCACCGTCCGCGGCGAGTCGGGCGGCGATCGCCGCACCGATGCCGCGGCTGCCGCCGGTCACCAACGCGACCTTGCCGTCGAGTCCCGTCATGCCCGACTCCTTTTTGTATCGACCACTACAATATTCGAGACTGTAACCGAGGCCGGCCCACCGAGTCCACCTCGATCGGCGCACTCGTCACTGGATGCAGCAGGCCGTAGGGTGGGGCTTCCTGCTCGGCGGGGCCCATTCCTAGGCGGTGCGAGATGACGGTGACGGCGAACCACGCGCACCTCGTCGTCGCGGCGCAGGCCGGGGACCGGTCGGCCCGGGAGGCGCTGATCGCCGCGCACCTGCCGCTGCTGTACAACGTGGTCGGTCGGGCGCTCGACGGGCATTCCGATGTCGACGACGTGGTGCAGGAGACCCTGCTGCGGGTGCTCCGCGACCTGCCCGCCCTGCGCAGCCCGGAGAGCTTCCGGTCGTGGCTGGTGGCGATCGCGCTGCGCCAGATCGCCAGCCACCGGCAGCGGGTACGCAGCGCCGCCCATCGGGGCAGCGCGGTCCACCCGGCCGAACAGCTTCCGCACGTCGGCAACGTCGAGAACGAGGCGATCCTCCGACTGCACGTGTCGGACCAGCGCCGGCAGGTGGTCGAGGCGAGCCACTGGCTCGACCCGGCGTACCGGCCGTTGCTGTCGTTGTGGTGGCAGGAGTGCGCCGGCCGGTTGAGCCGCAGCGAGGTGGCGGCGGCAACCGGCCTGACCGTCGCCCACGTCGGCGTACGCCTGCAACGGATGCGCGAGCAGTTGGAAACGGGCCGCAGCATCGTCGCCGCGCTGACCGCCGACCCGCGCTGCCCGCAACTGGCCGCGACCGTGCACGGCTGGGACGGCAGCCGTACGCCGGTCTGGCGTAAGCGGATCACCCGGCACCTCCGCAGCTGTCCGACCTGCACGGCACCGGCCGAGGGTCGGGTCGCCGCCGAGCGGCTGCTGCTGGGCATCGCACCGCTGGCGGTGCCGGCCGGGCTGACCGCCGCGCTCGCCGCCAAGGGCATCCTGGGCGGCACGGCGACCGGCACGACCGTGCTGGCTGCCGCCTATCCCGGCGCAGTGGTGCCGGCGTCCCTGCTCGGCAAGCTCGGTCAGGCGGTGGCAGCTCACCCGCTGGCGAGCGCCGCCGCCGGTGCGGTGCTCGTCACCGGTACCGCGGTCACCGTCGCCGTCCAGCCCGGCCCGCCGCCCGCCCCGCCGCCGGCCGCCGTCGCGGCACCCACCCCACCCACCCCACCCACCGAACGGCCCGTCCCGCCGAGTCCGGCCGCCGCCCCAACCAGCTCCGCACCGACCTCGGCGGCCAGGTCGTCGCCGCGCGCGACGCGGCCGTCCGTGCCGGCGGGCACCATACCGGTGGGCACCTGGTCGCTGGAGTCGGTCCAGCCCCAGGGGCGGTACCTGACCGTCGACGGCGACTTCGCCGCCGCTGGCGTGGTCCGCGCGGCCAGCCGGGCGGACGTCAGGCAGCGGGCCACCTTCACCGTCAGCCGAGGTCTCGCCAACGCCGACTGCGTCACGCTGCGGGCCGCCGACGGTCGCTACCTGCGGCACTCGAATCTCCGGCTCAGGCTGAGCCCGAACGAGGGCACCCCGCTCTTCCGCGAGGACGCCACCTTCTGTCCCCGTCGAGGGGCGGTCGACGGCTCGGTGACCTTGCAGTCGCACAACTACCCGGCTCTTGTCGTGCGCCATCGCGACGACGGGTACTGGATCGACGTCCCCGACGGCACGAGTACGTTCGGCGCCGAGAGTTCCTTCGTCGTGCGTACGCCCTGGGCCTGATCGCGGCCGGGCGTTCGTCCGGTTGGGGGATTTTCGTTATCCGAGCGGTGGCCGGAACGCCTCCTATTGCGTGAGGCACCAACTGTCCGACGACCGATGAGCGGCAAACCTCCGCCGCCCGTCCACCTGTCCGCGTCCGGCCTGGGCGACCATCTGCCAGTACGGCCCCGGTGGCTGTGCCGCCGGTGTCGACACCCGTGGCCCTGTACCCAGGCGAAGATCGCGATGCTGGCCGAGTACGGCGACAACCCGATCGATCTCTCCCTCTACCTGGCCGGCTGGCTTCAGGAGGCCCTCGACGAACTGCATCAGCTCGATCCCAGCGTGACCGGCAGTGCGGCGGACATGTTCGAGCGCTTCCTCGGCTGGCCCACTCGGCTGAGCCGCTGCTACCGGGTGACCCGAGGTGCGGCCGGAGGTTACTGAACCGCCGCTCAGAACAGGGTGGTGGGCTCGACCGGGATCGGCTCGGGCAGCGGCGCCAGATCGGGCACGCGGGCGCGTACCTCGGCGTGGAACCGGCGGGCCAGCGTGGGCGCGTCGGCGTTGTCCGGGGTGTGGATGAAGACGGTCGGTGAGCGGCCCTCGCGCAGCCAGCCGGCGGTGACGTCGAGCCAGCGCTGCCAACCCGCGACGGTCCGGTCCGGGTCGTCGCGGCCGAGGTACCGGACGATCGGACGGTCGGTCAGCGCGACCGTACGCAGCGGCAGCCGAGGTTTCTTGGTCCAGGCGTCCCGCTCGGCGTCGCTTGTCGGCGGCTCGGCGAAGAACGCGGTGGTGTCGAAGGGAACCCATTCGGCGTGCACTGCGCTCAGCGCCGCCGTTAACTCCCGCGCAGCGTGTGGGTCGGCGAAGAACGCGGGGTGGCGGACCTCCACGGCCCGCCGGTGGGTGCCGGGCAGCCGGCGCAGGAAGCGCAGCAGCGACGGTACGTCGGTCGGGCCGAACGATCCGGGCAACTGGACCCAGAGGGCGTGGGCCCGGGAACCGAGCGGCTCGATCGCGTCCAGGAAGACCCGCATCGGTTCGGTGACCTCGGTGAGCCGGCGCTCGTGCGTCACCACCTTCGGCAGCTTGACCACGAACCGGAAGTCCGGCCCGGTCTGCCGGGCCCAGGCGGCGACCGTGTCGCGGGCCGGGGTCGCGTAGAAGGTGGTGTTGCCCTCGACCGCGTCACACCAGCCGGCGTAGTGCCGCAGCCGCTCCTGCGGCGGGAGCGGGTGCGCGAGCAGCCGCCCCTGCCACGCCTTGTGCGTCCACATCGCGCAACCGACGTGCAGACGCTTCACCGGCGCTCCTTCCCCACCTGGCCGGTTCGACGCCACTGTCGTCGCCCGGCTCGCACCCGACGTACCGTATCCGCCTGCCCGGGGCCGGCGGACGCGGCGGGTGGTCAGCGGTCGGCGTCGCCGCGATCGACGGTGAGGGTGGCGACCCCCGCGCTCGCGTCGATGTCGTAGCGGTCCGAGGTCGTCGGCCAATCGGGCGGGGTGAAGGTGGTGCCGCCGGCCACGCCGGAGTGGGTGGTGCCGTCGACGGTGACGGTGCCGGCCCCGGCGCCCGTGCGCACCTGCACCGGCCCGGCGCCGGCCAGTCGCACCACGACCTGGCTCGCCCCGCCGCTGAGCAGGGTGCGCAGGGTGCCCTCGGCCGGCGGGAGGTCAAGTTCGATCCGGTGTGCGCCAGCGGTCAGTTCGACCCCGTCGAGCCGGGCGGTACGCAGGTCGAGGTGCTGTTCCTTGGCGCCGCCGTCGAGCCGGACGTGCCAGCGCACCGCTTCGTGCAGCACCACCTCGACAAGCGCCGGACCGTCCCGGCCGGTGTCCCGGAGGCTGGTCAGCAGGCTGCCGTCGGAGACCGAAACCGTGGGACGGAGGCTTGCGTCGCGCGGCGTGGACACCCGGTAGGTCTCCTCGCCCAGGTCGGCGGTGCGCAGCCGGATCACGTCGGCACCGTCGAGCAGCACGAAGGTGGCCTCGCGCAGGTCGGTGGCGCCGGTGACGACGTGGCTGCCGCCCCGGGACTCGCCCCGGACGGTCACCCAGGTCCAGCTGGCCACCAGCACCACCACGACGAGCACCAGCGCGCCGCCGAGCCACCACCACAACCGGCGCCCACCCACCCGGTGTGCGGAGTTCGGGTCGTATGCCGGTTGCGCGTTGTCCACAGTCGCCTCCCGTACCTCGTGACCGCACGGGCTACTACCCATCGGGTCCGTCACCGACTCATACGGACCAGCGACCGCCGGGGCTCACCGCTGCCACGGTGCGCCCCGGCGGATGGGTGCCGAGGGCGGTCAGACGTGCGTCCACTTCTGGTTCGGGGTGCCGGCGCAGTCCCACAGTTGCAGCCGGCCGCCGTTGTTCGGGTTGTTGTCCCGTACGTCGACACAGCGGTTCGCGCTCAGGTTGACCAGGTCACCGGCGGCGTTGAGGGTGAAGCGTTGCGCCGGGTTGCCGTTGCAGGTGACCAGGTTGACCTCGGTGCCGTTGGCGGTGCCGGCCCAGGCCGGGTCCATGCACTTGCCCATGGCGCGAATGGTGCCGTCGGCGGCGAAGGTCCACGCCTGGGCGGCGGTGGTGTTGCAGTCCCAGATCTGCAACGGCGCTCCGTCGACCGGGTTCGCACTGGGGATGTCGATGCACCGGCCGCTCTGCTGACCCCGGATCCGGGTGGTGCCGGTGTTGCCGTCCGGCACGTAGCCGTAGACCCGGACGTAGTCGACAAGCATCTGCTGCGGGAACTGGGTCGAGCCGTCGGGGTAGCCGGGCCAGTTACCGCCGACCGCGACGTTGAGGATCATGAAGAAGGGATGGTCGAAGACCCAGCGGTTGCCGCCGAGCCGGCCCGGGTCGACCCGGAAGAACTCCTGACCGTCGAGGTACCAGCGGATGACGTTCGGCTCCCAGTCCACCCGGTAGGTGTGGAAGGCGTCGGCGAGCGGCTGCCCGATGGTGCGGCTGCCGGTGATCCCGCCGCCACCGGAGTAACCCGGCCCATGGATGGTGCCGTGCACGGTGTTCGGTTCCCGGCCGACGTTCTCCATGATGTCGATCTCGCCGGAGGCCGGCCAGCCGACGTTGCCGAAGTCGTTGCCGAGCATCCAGAACGCCGGCCAGATGCCCTGACCCCGGGGGATCTTGATGCGCGCCTCGAACCGGCCGTACGCCTGGCTGAAGGTGGCGGCGGTGAGTAGCCGGGCCGAGGTGTACTCGCACCGGCCGTAGTGGCACTGGTAGTTGGCCGGGTTCTCGCGGCGGGCGGTGATGACCAGGTTGCCCTGCCCGTCGTGCATCGCGTTGCTTGTGCTGTTTGTGTAGTACTGCCGTTCGTTGTTGCCCCAGCCGTGGCCGCCGATGTCGAAGCGCCACTTGGCCTGGTCGACAGGCGTGCCGGCGGGGGCGTTGAACTCGTCCTGCCAGGTCAGCCCGCCGATGGCGGCGGCGGCCGGGGTGGACTGCACGGGTAGCACGAGCGCGCTGGTGACGAGGGCCGCGGCGATGGCGGCGGCGGCCCGTCGCAGGCTGCGGGAGATGGCGTACACGATGGATCTCCTCGGGGGCGGAGGGACGGATGCGCTGGCGAGGGGAAATGACGGGTGGATAGAGAGCGCTCTCCAGATCTGAGTCTGTCGATTTCACGTCATTTAGTCAAGGTTGTTAACAGCGATCATCGGGCGCGGTTGCCGCCCGTGATCGTCAACCAGTGGTTGACGATGGGGTTCCGTCAACCTAAGGTTGACGCATGACCGATCCCGTGGAGATGAGCAGCCCGGTCCGGCTCGACGATCTGATCCGGACCATCAAACAGGCCCACACCGATGCCCTCGACCAACTGACCGACGCCGTGCTGGTCGCCGACCACATCGGCGAGGTCGCCGACCATCTGATCGGCCACTTCGTGGACCAGGCCCGGCGCTCCGGGGCCTCCTGGACCGAGATCGGCCGCAGCATGGGGGTGAGCAAGCAGGCCGCACAGAAGCGCTTCGTCAGCTCGGCACTGGACCCGCAGCAGGGCTTCCAGCGGTTCACCCCGCGGGCCCGCAACGTGGTGATGGCCTCGCAGAACGAGGCGAAGGCCGCCGGCAACGCCCAGATCACCCCGGCCCACCTGGTGCTCGGCCTGCTCGCCGAGCCGGAGGCGCTGGCCGCGAGGGCGCTTACCGCCGCCGGGGTGTCGGCCGAGGCGGTACGCGAGGCGGCCACCGCCACGCTACCGCCGTCGGTCGACGAGGTGCCCGACCTGATCCCGTACGACAGCGCCGGCAAGAAGGCGCTGGAGTTGACCTTCCGCGAGGCGTTGCGGCTCGGGCACAACTACATCGGCACCGAGCACATCCTGCTGGCCCTGCTGGAGCAGGAGAACGGCGAGGGCGTGCTCAGTGGCCTCGGCGTGGACAAGGCCGCCACCGAGGCGAACATCGCGGCGGCCCTGGCCAAGCTGCGGACGTTCGAGTAGTCGATCAGGAGGCGGTGGGAAAGCCGTACCGGGCGGCGTGCTCCGGGTCGGCCGGGTCGATCTGGCGCAGCCCGACGTCGGCGAGGCGCTTGTTCACCTCGTCGAGCCGCTCGCGCACCAGCCGGGCCTCCTCCTCGGTGACCCGTCCCCGGTGCGGCTTACCGGCATGCTCGATCGTGCCGTAGTCGACCTTCTCCGCGCTGCGGCGCGCCTTGGGTGGGCGTACCCGCTCGGCGGTCTTCAACAGTTGGGCCATCGGCGTGTCGGTGGCCATGGCGTCGAACTCGCTGGCGGTCAGCACCACCCGGCGAGGCTCGCCGCCGCCGTGCTGGTCGTAGATCTCGACCACCGCCACGTCCAACGCGGCGTCGTCGATGGTTTCGATTTCGGTCGGGATGGCGTCCAGCTGCACGGGCCCGGCCACCAGGTCAGGGTGCTCCAGGACGACGACGCGGACCGCCTCGTCGTCGGGGCGCAGCACCGTGCCGCTGAAGTCGGAGACGCGGATGGTCTTCTTGCCCATGGGTGCGGTAGCTCCTGTCGTAACCCGGTCGAGGGACCAACAGACGTTACCCGACAGGTGTGCGAAAGCCGCCGCTGGCTCGCCGTCAGCGGGTGTTCAACCGGTGCTGGGTGGCGGCGGCCGGCAGCTCGTTCAGCTCGTGCCAGGAGAGCCCGCCGATGCGGTGGTCGCGGTGCGGCGGCTGGGCCGGGAAGCGGCCGGCGCGCGTACGACCCCGCCAGATCCGCTCGGTGTCCTGCTGGCAGCGGTCGTTCGGCTGAATTGGCATGCCCCCACCGTTTCAGAGAAAGTTGTCCATGTATGGAAATGGATATGACGCTCGGTCGATGGATCGGGTTCCCGGGGCGGCAAGGATGATCGCGAACTGGCACCGGTTCGGCGTCGTGGTCCACCTCTACCCGCCGGTCCCGCGCCTCAACCGGCCTGCTTAGGGCGGGCCGGCGCGCGGCGCGACCGGGTTGGCCCGTCGATCATCGGTCCGCGCCGTCGTGCTCGGCCGTCGTACGGTGAGTGACGTTGGGCTGGCAGCGGCGGCGCGGGAGGTGACGGATGCTCGACCGGCGACTCCACCTGCACCTGGCGACCTGGCTGGGGCAGTGGCCGGCCGGTCCGGGGCTGCACGTGGTGGGATCGTGGCGGCGGGCCCGTCCGGCCTGGGACGGGCGACTGCGGCCGGCCGTCGCGGTCCGCGCCGGGGCGAGCGGGGTGCTGTCCGTGCCGCCGGACCGGGTTGCGGCGGTGCGCGAGCTGACCCGACGGCCGGACCGGTTGCTGCGCGCCCTACCGGGCGCGGTCGGCCACACCGGGTGGGCGACTCATGACGACGTGTTCCGGTGGAGTGTCGCACCCGCGCCGCTGCCGGACGTGGGCGAGTGGATTTCGCCCGGCACCGCCGGGCTGCCCTCCTGGCTGCGGCTGTTCGACCGGGCCGTGCTTGTGGTCCGCGACGACGAGGGTCGGTACCTGGCCGGGGTCGGGATCAAACGTCATGACCGGTACGGGCACGAACTGGCGGTGGGCACGGTGCCGGCAGCCCGCGGACGCGGACTGGCCCGGCGGCTGGTTGCCCAGGCCGCTCGCCGGGTGCTCGACGAGGGTGCGGTGCCGACCTATCTGCACGACCGGCGCAACGCCGCCTCCGCAAGGGTGGCGCAGGCGGCCGGCTTTTCGGACCGGGGCTGGCGCTCGTACGGGGTCTATCCCAGTTGACCGGGCGGCAGGGCGCGGACCGTGGATCCCGGGCCGGATCCACGGTCCGCAGCCTCCCTCCCCAGGTTTGTCCTAGCGGCTCCGACCTCGATCACGCTACGTATCTGGTTGTTCTTCGGCAAGGTGTCAACGCCGCTTGAAGGCTGTCCAATAGTGGACTTGAACTGGGGAGATGTGCTGGGCGTCGGTCGGGGAGGTCAGTGACGGAGGGTGCGGATGAGGTCGACCACCTGCCGGGTGACCGGCCGCAGCACCCGCAGCCGGGAGAGCCCCACCAGCCGGTCGATAAGCGGTACGGCACCGTCGATCAGCTTCCGGGTGCGGACCTGCCCCGGCGAGCGGTCGTAGACCCAGTAGAGCACCGTGCCCATGTAGGCCAGCCAGAGCAGCTCGGGCAGTTGGGGCCGCAGTTCCGCGTCGACCTTGGCGGTGGATCCCTCCAGCACCTCGGCGAAGATGGCGATTGCGGTCGCGCGTGGCGCCGCCGTCTCGGCCGAGAAGGGGCTCAGCGGCGAGGTGGGCTCCGCGGCGACCTTGAAGAAGCTGCCCGCGAACTCGTGCGAGGGGGTAAGCACGTCGATGGCCGCGTGCAGCACCCCGGAGAGCCGGGCGGCGAAGTCGGACTCGCGGTCCAGCACCGGCCGGACCGCCGCCCAGTGCTCCTGCTGGGTGCGGTTGTAGAACTCCAGGATCAGGTGTTCCTTGGAGCCGAAGTAGTAGTAGGCGTTGCCGACCGCGACGCCAGCCTCCTGGGCGATGGCGCGCATGGTGGTGCGGGCGTAGCCGCGTTCGCGGAACATCCGCATCGCGGTTTCCAGGATCAGCTGCCGGGTCTGCTCGCCCCGGGGGGTGGTTGGCTCACCACCCGCAGCGGTCGTCGGCGCACTCTGGTCGGTCATCCGGGCCACCGTATCCCGCCGCGTCGTCGACCGGCTCCGACCTCGGGTCGCGGACCCGTTCGCGGATCGCCGAGGCGGTGGCCACCATCCGCCGAGCCAGCGGCAGCAGGTGCGGGCGGGCCAGCCGGTCGGCCGTCGCCCGATGGTCGGCCAGGGCCCACAGGCAGGCGAACCAGGCGCCGTCGCCCGCGTAGACGGCTCCGGTGTCGGCGATCACCGTGAGATCACGCAGCGTCGCGGCGTGGTCCAGGCCGGGGAAGCGCCGCCGGGCCTCGGCCGACCCCGCCGGCACGAACTCCAGCGGTACGAGCTGAGCCCGCGACGTCAGCCACTCGCGGGCCGCCCGGCACAGCGGGCAGTGCGCGTCATAGAGGACGGTGAAGCTGCGGATGCCACCACCCCCGTGTGTGGTGGCATCCGGCAGCCTCGTCGTGCCGCCCTGATCGTTTGTGGTCATCGGGCCGGCGGGGTGGGGCCCGCTGACCCCTGCGGCGGCTGTTGCTGGGGTTGCTGTTGGGGGTGCGGCTGCTGCGGCCGCTGGGATGGCAGGTATCCGGTGGCCGGCTGCGGCATCGCCAGGTGGCCGATCGGGGCCAGCGGTGGATGGGTGGCGAGTTGGCGTAGCCGGCTGCGCCGGTACCGGCCGAGGGCGTAGACGTTGAAGAAGTGCAGTGCGCCGAGCACCAGCAGCACCAGACCGATCTTCCAGGACAGTTCCTCCATCGCCCGGCTGGTCGAGCCGACCGAGCCGGAGTGGCGCATGGCGACCGTCACGTAGCCGAGGTTGAGCAGGTAGAACCCGACCACCAGGAGGTTGTTCACGGCGCGGGCCAGGCGCTCGTCGGCGAACACATCCTCAAGGAAGATCAGCCCGTTGCGCGCCAGCGCCCGCGCCACCCAGATGGTCAGTCCGATGCTGACCAACAGGTAGACCAGGTACATCCAGACCTTGATGTCCACGCCAGATCTCCTTCTTGAACGTGTTCAAGGATCGACGCGGTAAGCGTACGACAGGACTTGAACACGTTCAAGTTGCGGGTCGACGCATTGGTCGGGTGTGGAGCGGTGAACTCAGGACGGCCGGCGAGTCAGCGGGTCAAACCGAGCGCCTCGGCAGCGGCCCGGCCGTTGGCGTGACTCGCGCCGTACGTGGTCACGAACGCCCGGACACCGGCCGGTCGCCAGCTGGCCGGCCAGCCCATCTCGACAACCGTCACCGGGTGCCCGGCGGCCAGCGCGGCGACCAGTTCCGGCCCGCCGGGCAACCGGTGCAGATGCCGGCCGACCAGCACGATCGGCCGACTGCCCGCGCGTTGACGCAGGTTCTCCGGGTCGGCTTCGGCAGCCACCACGCGGACCTGCTCAATGCCGTTCAGGTGCGGGCCGAGGCCCCACGGCACCCGCCCCTCGGCGATGGTGGCAGCGGCGTGCAGTTGCACCACCAGCGGCGGCTGCGCCAGCCCGGTCAGTGCGCCCTCCACGCGTACCGCGCGGCGGGCCGCCGCGTACCCCAGGTCGGTCGCAACGGTGGGGGAGGCGTCGGCGGTCCGGGTCCAGGCGGCGAGTTCCGCGGCCCGGCCGGCCGCCTGCTCGACCCGGCTCAGCGTCAGCCGGCCGTCGCCCAGCGCGGCCACGATCTCGGCCGCCACCTGCTCGACCAGCCCGGCGTCGACCTTGGCACCGATGCAGAGCAGGTCCGCACCGGCGGCCAGCGCCAGCACCGCGCCGGGGGCGATCCCGCCGGCCGCGAGGGCGGCACCCTTCATCTCCAGCGCGTCGGTGACCACGGCGCCGGTGAAGCCGTACTCGTCGCGCAGCAGGTCCACCAGCACCGCCCGGCTGAACGTGGCCGGCCGGTCACCGGTCAGCGCGGGCACCCGGATGTGCGCGGTCATCACCGCCCGGGACCCGGCGGCCACCACCGCGGCGAACGGCAGCAGGTCGCGCTGGCGCAGCAGCTCCGGCGGCACGTCCACGGTGGGCAGCTCGTAGTGGGAGTCGGCAACCGTGGCACCGTGCCCGGGAAAATGCTTGGCGCAGGCCGCGACCCCGGCGGACTGGAGGCCGGCGGTCGCGGCGGCCGAGTGCGCGGCCACCCGCACCGGGTCGGCGCCGAACGACCGGGTGCCGATCACCGGGTTGTCGTCGGCGCTGTTCACGTCGACGGTGGGCGCCAGGTTGACGGTGATGCCGAGGCCGGCCAGTTCCGCGCCGATGGCCTGGTAGATCCGGCGGGTGAGGGAGACGTCGCCGACCGCGCCGAGTGCCGCGTTGCCCGGGTACGGGCTGCCGGTGGCGTGTGCCAGCCGGGTGACGTCGCCACCCTCCTCGTCGATGGCGATCAGTACGTCGGGTCGGCCGGCCCGCAGCGCGGCGGTGCTCGCCGCCACCTGGGCCGGCTGGTGGATGTTGGTGCCGAACAGGGTGTGCCCGGCCAGCCCGTCGGCGACCAGGTCGACGGCCCAGTCGGGCGGGACCGGTCCGGGGTACGCGGCCAGCAGGGTGCCCAGCGCGAGGCGGCGAAGTCCGGGATCCAGTCCCACGTGATCTCTCCTCTCCGCACGACCGTCGCGGATGTCGTACCTGCCGGGCCGTCCCCGGATGTCGTACCTGCCGGGCCGTCCCCGGATGTCGTACCTGCCGGGCCGTCCCCGGATGTCGTACCTGCCGGGCCGTCGTGGATCTCGTACCGGGTCGGCGGAGAGCTTCCCGGCTACGTGGCCGATACGCTACGGCTACCCTTGCGCAGGGCAGTTTACAGTTAGCAAAGTTTACTGAACTTGAGGACACGGCATGAGTGCGACCCGGCTGCCCGGCACCCCACGTCTGTTGCGAGCCCTCAACGATCGCGCGGCGCTGGAACTACTGCTGGAACAGGGGCCACTGACCCGGGCCCGGCTCGGCGAGCTGACCGGCCTGTCCAAGGTCACCGCCTCGCAACTGGTGGAGCGGCTGGAAGAACGCGGGCTGGTCACCCGGGTCGGTGAGCAGGCCGGCGGGCGTGGGCCGAACGCCCAGCTCTACGCGGTGGCGCCGGGCAGCGCCCACGTGGTCGGCGTGGACGTCGGCCCGGATCGGGTGGTGGCCGCCTGCGCCGACATCACCGGCGCGGTGATCGGCCGGGTCGAACAGTCCACCCGGGACACCGACGACCCGGTGGGCGTGGTGCACAACGCCGTGGTCCAGGCCGCCAGCAGCGCCGGAGCGCAGCTGTCGAGCGTACGCCGCATCGTGCTCGGCACCCCCGGCCTGGTCGACCCGGGCACCGGCGACATCACCTTCGCGTTCAACCTGCCGCGCTGGCACCGCGGTCTGCTCGCCGCGCTCCGCGACGACCTGGACACCCCGGTCGTGTTCGAGAACGACGTCAACCTCGCCGCGGTGGCCGAGGCGCAGTCCGGCGCGGCCCGGGGCGTGGCGGACTTCGTCCTGGTCTGGGTCGGTGCCGGGGTCGGCTTGGCGATCATGCTGGGTGGGCGGCTGCACCACGGCAGCAGCGGCGCGGCCGGCGAGATCGGCTACCTGCCGGTGCCCGGCGCGCCCATCCCGCGCGACGTCTCCCGCCGTGCCAAGCCGGCATTCCAGCAGGTGGCCGGTGCGGACGCGATCCGGGCGCTGGCCCGCGAACACGGCTATCCGGACGCGGTCGCCGCCGACGCGGTGCGCGCCGCGATCGCCGACGGCACCACCGGCGGCCCGATGCTCGACGAGGTGGCCCGCCGACTCGCCCTCGGCGTGGCGAGCACCTGCGTGGTGCTGGACCCGCCGCTGGTGGTCCTCGCCGGGGAGGTCGGCCAGGCCGGCGGGGCCGCGCTGGCCGAGCGGGTCCAGCACGAGGTCGCCGCGATCACCCTGGTCCGCCCCCGGGTCGTACCCACCGGACTCACCGAGGAGCCGATCCTGCACGGGGCGCTCCGCACCGCCCTGAACGCGGTCCGGGACGAGGTGTTCGGCTCCACGGTCGGCTGATCCGGCGCGGACGGAGCAGCCTCAGCCGGCGCGGCCCAGCTCCGCCGGGTCGCCGGCTCAGACCAGGTCGCGGCGCCGGAACACGGCGAAGGCCACGGCGATCAGGCCGGCGGTGAACAGCAGCAGCACGGCCAGCGCCGGCCGCCAGGTCACCAGGTAGCTGCCGTCGCAGTATCCGTAGGTCACCTCCGAGCAGGCGCTGTTGTCCCAGCTCGTCACCTGACCATTCAGCCACGCGCTGAGATAGGTGGAGAGCATCAGCTGGTCCGGCCGCGCCGCGTTCAGGATTTCCAGCACGATCCGGGCACCCAGCTCCCACACCACCAGGTACGCGGCTATCGCACCGAGCGCCGCCGAGGTGTGCCGCCCCAGCGTGGCGATGGCGAAACCGGCCGCCGTGGCGAACAGCACCAGCACCAGGCCACGTCCCCAGATCGCGCCCAGCGCGCTCCAGAAGGACGCGTTTGTTGGGCCCGGATAGCCGGCGATCTGCGCGATGATCCAGAAGGTGACGAGGTAGGCCAGCGAGGCGAGCACCGACAACACCAGGGTCAGCCCGAGCAGCGTGCCCAGCTTGGCGCCGAGCACCGTCAGCCGGCGTGGTCGCCACAACAGCAGGTTGACCACGCCACCGGAGTTCAGGTCGGCACCGATGTAGGAGGCGCCGACCAGGAAACCGAACAGCACCAGGAACGCCACCAGGAAGTACAGCAGTGGCTCCGCCTGCCGGGTGAAGGTGAACACCCCGGTCAGGAAGTCGGCGGTCACCGGCAGCCGGTCCTGCAACGCGGGATCCAGCTCGCTACAGTCGGCCGGTACGTAGCCGAAGTCCTCGACCGGCGGCGGCGCGCCCTGCTCCCGGGCCAGGCAGTGGGCGTGCTGCACCTCCATCTCCCGCCGCTCGGCCACGGCCCGCTGCTGCGCCTCGGCCAGCTCGACAGCGCTCGGCTGGTGCGAGCCGGCCAGCGTGGTCGCCGCCGTCACGCCGAAGGCAAAGACCAGCAGGACGACCATCAGCTGCACGAAGCGTCGTGCGGCCAGCCGCTCCACCTCGGCCCGGATCAGGTTCACGCGTCAGCTCCCCGCACGTCGAGGTCGATCAAGGCCCGATCCTGGTACGGCCCCGGACCGTCCGGCTGCCGAGGGATACCCGGATCCGGCATGGTGCCGGTCAGCTCCAGGAAGACACTCTCCAGATCCGGCCGCAGCGGCGTCAGCTCGCGTACCCAGATGCCCTGCTCGCCGAGCGTCTGGCTGACCGTTACCGGATCCGGCACGCCGCCGACCACCAGGTGATCGGGGTGGCCGGTGACCGTAAGCCCGGCGGCCCGCAGCAACTCCTCGGCCCGGCCCAGGTCGTCCGCCCGGACCAGGCACTCGTTGCGGTCGAAACCGGCAAGCACCTGCTCCACCGGACCGGCCGCCACCCGCCGGCCGTGCGAGATGATCGTGACGTGGTCGCAGATCAACTGGATCTCGGCCAGGATGTGGCTGGACAGCAGCACGGTCACCCCGTTCGCCGCCAACCCGCGCATCAGGTCGCGCATCTCCCGGATGCCCGCCGGGTCCAACCCGTTGGCCGGTTCGTCCAGGATCAGCAGCTCGGGACGCTTGAGCAGGGCGGAAGCCACGGCCAGGCGCTGCTTCATGCCGAGCGAGTAGCCCTTGACCCGCTCGTGGCTCCGGTCGCCCAGCCCCACCTCCTCCAGCACCTCGTCCACCCGGGCCAGCGGCACGCCACCGGCCAGGGCGAGCAGCCGCAGCGTGCGGTAGCCGGTGAAGTTGCCGAAGAACTGCGGACTCTCCACGATCGCGCCGACCCGGCCAGCGACCCGGGGCAGCTGGCCCGGCGCGTCCGCACCGAGCACGCTCATCCGCCCCGCGTCGGCGCGTACCAGCCCGAGCAGCGACCGTAGCGTGGTCGTCTTGCCCGACCCGTTGGGGCCGAGGAATCCGTGCACCTGACCGGCCCCGACGTGCAGGTCGAAACCGTCGACGGCGACCCGACGGCCGCGGCGCACACTGTGGAAGGTCTTACGGAGACCCTCGATCTCGATGACCCCGCTCGGCATGGTCCCTCCGGATGGGGTGAGCAACGACACGGCGCCTCACCATACGGCCACCTCGTACGCCGGTGGGGACCGCCCGGCCGTGCGTGATTGGATGGGCAGGTGACTGGTGACCTGATCCCCGGCGCCGCCGGTGCCGCACCCGCCCCCTCGCCCGTGGACGCGGATCTGGTGGTCAGCCTCGACGGCGTCGGCGTACGCCGGTCCGGCACCGCCCTGCTGCACGACGTCGACTGGCGGGTGGAACTGGACGAACGCTGGGTGGTGCTGGGACCCAACGGGGCCGGCAAGACGACCCTGCTCAACCTCGCCGCCGGGCGGCTGCACCCCACCACCGGCACCGCGCACGTGCTTGGCGAGCGGATCGGCCGGACCGACGTCAACGAACTGCGTACCCGCATCGGGCTGTCCACCGCCGCGCTCGCCGAGCGGCTGCCCGCCGACGAGCGGGTCCGTGACGTGGTGATGACCGCGGCCTGGTCGGTGGTCGGCCGCTGGCGGGAGAGCTACGACCCGGCCGACGAGGCCCGCGCCCGCCTGCTGCTCGACCAGCTCGGCGTCGGCTCCCTGGCCGACCGGGCGTACGGCACCCTGTCCGAGGGCGAGCGCAAGCGGGTGCAGATCGCCCGCGCGCTGATGACCGACCCGGAGCTGCTGCTGCTCGACGAGCCAGCGGCCGGGCTGGACCTGGGTGGCCGGGAGGAGCTGGTGGCCCGCCTCGCCGAGCTGGCGCAGGACCCGGATGCCCCGGCGCTTGTGGTGGTCACCCACCACGTGGAGGAGATCCCGCCCGGCTTCACCCACGCGCTGCTGCTGCGCGAGGGCACCGTGATGGCCCAGGGACTGCTGGCGGACGTCCTCACCCCCGACAACCTGACCAAGACCTTCGGCCTGCCGCTGCTCGTCGAACGGGCCGGCGCCCGCTACACCGCCCGCGCAGATGTGTAAGGAAGGGCCCCTTATTAACGCCTGGTGTAGAGGAAGGGCCCCCTTTTAACAAACCGGCCGCCGCGCCGGCAAATCGCCGTACACCCCGGGAGGCCATCGTGCGACAGCCCCGCGTCGTCGTGGTGGGCAGCGCCAACATGGACCTGGTCGCCACCGCCCCGGCCCTGCCCCGGCCGGGCGAGACCATGCTCGGCACCGACTTCGTCATGGTGCCCGGTGGCAAGGGAGCCAACCAGGCCATCGCCGCGACCCGCTCGGGTGCCGAATGCGTGTTTCTCGGTGCGATCGGCTCGGATTCGTTCGGCGTCACGCTGCGCGGCCGGATCACCGCCGCCGGTGTCGACACCAGTCACCTGCGCGTCACCTACGGTGGCTCGGGGGTGGCCCTGGTGATGGTAAATGCCGAGGGCGAGAACGCGATCCTGGTGACGCCGGGTGCGAACGCCTCGATGACTGCGCTCACCGAGCCCGAACTCGCCGTGATACGCGACGCCGACGTCCTGGTCGCGCAGTTGGAGATCCCGATCGAGACGGTGACCGAGGCCGCAGTGGCCGCCCAGGCCGCAGGCACCCGGGTGGTGCTCAACGCGGCACCCGCCGTCCCGCTCCCGCCGCAACTGTGGGCCGCTGTGGATCTGCTGGTGGTCAACGAGAACGAGGCGCAGGCGTACACCGGGCGCGGCCGGGAGGACCCGCAGGCGCTGCTCGAATTGGTGCCCCGGGCGGTACTCACCCTGGGTGGGCAGGGTGCCTGGTACGGCGACCGGGACGGTACCGCCGTGCACGTGCCCGCCGTACCGGTGGACACGGTCGACTCGACCGCCGCCGGGGACGCGTTCACCGGCGCGCTCGCCGTGGCCTGGGGTGAGGGTCGCGACCTGGTCGACGCGGTGCGCTGGGCCGCGGCGGCCGGCGCGGCCTGCGTCCGCCGGCTCGGCGCGAGCGTGTCACTGCCCGGCCGCCCCGAGATCGACGAACTGTACGTACCAGCGCCCTGACCGCCCCGCCGCCCCGGCCGAGCCGAACGCTGGCGGCCAGCGGCGTGAGCTGCCCAGCCGGCGGGGTCACCCCGGTCGCCGAGAGGCCCGGCGGCAGCCGGCGGCATGAGCTGCTCAGTCGCCGCGCGTAGGCAGGTCACGCTGGTCGCTCCGAAGGCCCGGCAGCCGGCGGCATGCGCTGCTCAGTCGCCGCGCGTAGGCGGGCCACCCCGGTCGGCCCGAAAGGCCCGGCGGTACGCCGAGGGCGAGGTCCGCATCGCCCGGGCGAAGTGGTGCCGGTACGTGACCGGGGTGTCGAAGCCGACCGCCGACGCGATCTGCCCGATCGGTGCGTCGGTGGTCTCCAGCAGCGCCAGGCTGGCCCGGATCCGCTGCTCGACCAGCCACCGGATCGGGCTGGTGCCGGTGGCCCGCGCGAAGTGCCGCAGGTAGGTACGGGTCGACATGTGCGCCTGCCGGGCCAGCCGTGCCACGGTGACCGGTTCCGCGAGGTGCGCCAGCGCCCAGGCGAGGCTGCCGGCGATCCGGTCGTCGTCCGGCCCCACGGTCACCGGCGCCTCGATGAACTGCGCCTGGCCACCGTCGCGGTGCGGCGGGATCACCAGCCGGCGGGCCACCGCGTTGGCGACCGCCACGCCGTGGTCGCGTCGGACCACGTGCACGCAGAGGTCCAGACCGGCCGCGCTGCCGGCGCTGGTGAGGATGTCGCCGTCGTCCAGGTACAGCACGTCGGCGTCGACCGTCACCGCCGGGTAGCGGCGGGCCAGCAGGTCCGCGTACCGCCAGTGGGTGGTGGCCCGTCGGCCGTCGAGCAGGCCGGCACCGGCCAGGGCGAACGCGCCCGAGCAGATGGAGAGGATCCGGGCGCCGTCGCGGTGCGCTCGGCGCAGCGCGGCGACCAGCTCCGGCGACGGCACACCGGCCACGTCGGGCACCCCGGGCACGATCACCGTCGCGGCGGCGGCCAGCACGTCCAGGCCGTACGGGCTGTGCAGGCTGGCGCCGCCGAGCACCGGGACCGGGCCTGGTCGCTCGGCGCAGAGCCGCAGGTCGTACCAGGGCACGCCGAGTTCGGGGCGGGGCAGCCCGAAGACCTCGGTGACGATCCCGGTCTCGAAGACCGACATCCCGGGGTACGCGAGCACGGCGACGCTGCGCTCGACCGGAGCCATGGCGGGATGTTAGCGGAGTACGTCGTTCCCGCCACTGGCCCGCCCACCGCCTGCCGAACCATGATCACGGGCATGACCAGAGCTTTCGCCGTGCCGGCCGCCGAACCGGCCGCCGCCGTTCGCCACTTCCTCGCCCGGCTGCGTTTCGAGACCGACGTGGCCGATGTGCACGCCGACCTCACCGCTGCGGCGCCCGACCTGGTGGTGGTCGACTCGCGAAGTGCGGTCGCCTGGGAGCAGGGCCACCTGCCGGGTGCCGTACACCTGCCCACCGCCCGGATCGTCGCGGCGGCTGCCGGTACGGTGCCGGCCGGGGCGCGGGTGGTCACCTACTGCTGGGGTCCCGGCTGCGACGGCGCCACCCGGGCCGCGCTGGAGTTCGCCCGGCTCGGCTATCCCGTCAAGGAGATGCGGGGCGGGTACGAGTACTGGGTCCGGGAAGGGCTGCCCGTGGTCACCCCCGCTGGGCGGATCCACCGCCCGGTGGACGACCTCACCGCGCCGCGTCCCGCCGGTGCCGCCTGCACCGCCGCTGGCTGCGACTGCTGAACCGGCACCGACCGCGACCCAGGGTGCTGGCTGCGACCGATCGACCCAGGGTGCTGGTCGCGACCGATCGACCCAGGGTGTTGGCCGCGACCGATCGACCCAGGGTGTTGGTCGCGACCGATCGACCCAGGGTGTTGGTCGCGACCGCCGGAAGGTCCACGTCAGCCGGTCTCGTCGCTCATCTTCTCGCCCCGCCGCCGGAGCATGCCCAGGCCGGGGATGCCGGCCACGGCCAGCTTGAGATCCCGGGTGACGTCGAGCAGATCGTGCAGGTCCGGGCCGACCCGGTCCAGGGTGGCCAGGATCGGCAGGACGTCCGAGGTCAGGTGCTGCCGCAGCTTGGGCAACTCGTCGACCAGCCGAACGGCCGCGGTCACCTCCTCGTGACTGAGCTGCTCGATGAAGTGTTTCGCCATCGGTGCGGCCCGCCGCAACGCCGGCTCGTACGCGGCAAGCAGTTCGGCGGCGGTGCTCGCCGCCTCGGCCGCGACCCCCACCGTCTCGGCGGCCCGGCCGGCCACCGACTGGGCAGTGTCGATCACACCGGCCGCCGCCCGGGCCACCCGGTCGGCGGTGGCGACCACCACCCCGGCGGCGCTCGACACCTGCTCGGCCTCGCCGATCACGGCGGTCGCGGCGGCGGTGACCTCGGCCGCGTTCTCCACCGCGGCGGTGGCGGCGGCACTGATCACGGCGACCTCGCGGACCGCCACGTCGGCGTCGGCGAGCAGCTGATCGGTCCGGTCGAGGGTCTGCTCGACCCGGTCCACCACGCCGTTGATCCGGGTCAGCAGCGCCTCCACCCCGTCGAGCACCGCGAAGGCGCGGCCCGGGATCGCAGCGAAGGACGCGGCCGAGTCGAAGGCCGAACGGGTGAGACCGACGACCGCGGTCGGCCGGGGAAGGGGGATCGCCATGGGTCAAGTGTGCGCCGAGCGGCCCTGGTACGCCGGACGACCCCGGCACCAGCGCGTCGGGCGGCCCCGGTAAGCCGGACAACCCCGGCACCAGCGCGCCGCGCTGCCGGGCCGGGTGCCGCGCTGCCGGGCCGGGTGCCGCGCTGCCGGGCCGGGTGCCGCGCTGCCGGGCCGGGTGCCGCGCTGCCGGGCCGGGTGCCGCGCTGCCGGGCCGGGTGCCGCGCTGCCGGGCCGGGTGCCGCGCCGCCGTCGGCTCGCGGTGTCCACCACCCGGCGTGCGGCTCGGCCGCGAACGTCAGACCCCGCCTCGACCGGCGGGCGCGGAGCCAGAATCAAATGTTGCTCAATTCCATGGATGTCGTAAGCCCTGCTGGCGGTGGGCCGCCTAGCTTCAGGTCACTGTGGATCACGAACATCATCGATGAGCACCTGGAGGAGCACCATGGCGCCTACTCCGCCAACCGATGCTGAGTTGAACACCCTGATCCGGGCCCGGCTCGCCGCGCTCGGCATCGACCTCGACCAACTTCCGCCAGGCACCGCCGCCGACCCGGAAACCGGCTCGCCGGGCCGCGACTCGGTGCTCGCCTCACTGCGCTCCTTCCTGCGCGGCACCGTGGTGGCGCTGGCCGCGTACCAGTTGCCAACACCCGATGCGGCCGACCCGGACACCGCGAAGGCGCTGTCCCAGCAGCGGGTGCCGATCCTGTACCCGGCGAACAGCACCGAATGGCGGAAGGCATGAGCGCTCAACCACTCGACCGCTCGATCGATCGGCGGGCGTTCCTGGCCCGCGCCGCCGCGCTTGCCACGGCCTCCGCGGTGGGCACCACGGTCGCGCTTCCCGCAGTGGCCGCAGCGAGCCCGTCGGCGGCGAACGCCCGGGCCGCGAAGAAGGCGCTGGATCGCCCCAGCGCCTACGTCAAGCCACGTCCAGAGGCTGTCGCCGACCCGACCGAACTCACCATCGCCGAGGCGGCCTGGCTCATCCGGGCCAACAAGCTCACCCCGGAGGAGTTGGTCGAGGCGTACCTGGCGCGTGTCACCGCGTACGACGGCGTTTATCAGGCTTTCAACCTGGTGCTCGCCGACGCGGCGCTGGCGGCGGCGCGGGACGCCCGCCGCCGGCCCCGACGCGGCGCGTTGCACGGCATCCCGCTGGCCATCAAGGACAATTTCTACACCGAAGGGGTGCCCACCACCGCCAACTCCTTCCTGTTCCAGGACTTCCGGCCGCCGTACGACGCGACGGCGGTGGCCCGGCTGACCGCGGCCGGCGGGATCGTGCTCGGCAAGACCCAGATGGGGCCGTTGGCGACCACCCGGGCCACCACCCCGGCCGGTGTCGTCACCACGGTCAACGCCTGGACGCCGACCAACCGCAACACCGACCCGGGTGGGTCGTCCACCGGCACCGCGACGGCGGTGGCCGGCCGGATGGCCACCTCGGGTATCGGCACCCAGACCGGCGGCTCGATCACCGCCCCCGCCAACGCGCAGAACCTGACCGGGCTCAAGCCGACCATGGGCCGGGTCTCGGCGGCCGGCATCATCCCGCTCAGCTACACCCGCGACCATCCGGGTCCGGTGGCCCGCGACGCCAAGGACGCCGCCATCATGCTGACCGCGATGGCCGGCGAGGATCCCGCCGACCCGCGCAGCCAGGGGCTGCCCGAGGTGCCCGACCTGATCGACGCGGCGACCCCGGTGTACCAGGGACACCGGGTCAAGCTGCGCTGGAAGAGCCGGATCGGGGTGCTGCCCGGCTTCGCCAACGGCACCTCGGCGACCGCGCTGGCTCGCCAGGCGTACCTGGCTCAGCTTGCCGCGATTCCCGGCGTCACGCTTGTCGACGTCGCCCTGCCCGAGGGCTGGAACGAGTTGACCGGCACCACGTTCAACAACATCCGCCTGCCGGAGCGCAGCGAGCCGTTCATGCCGTACCTGCGTACGGACCTGCGCGGTTTCGGGGTCTCCGTGACCAGTTGGTTGCAGGGGGCGTTGCTGGGGAGCAACGAGTTCATCACCGGCCAGCGGGCCAAGCTGGTGCTGCTGGAACGGGTGCTCGACGAGCTTTTCGACAAGTGCGACGTGGTGGTGCAGACCGGACCGGTGCCGTTCGACATCCTCGGCCTGCCGGAGATCGCCTTCCCGATCGGCGCCACCGCCGCCGGGGTGCCGATCGGCACCATTCTCGGTGGCCTCCCGTACGCCGAGGCCCGGCTGCTGTCGGTGGTCGCCGCGTACCAGGCGGTGACGGACTGGCACCTGCGGCGGCCGGCCGATCCGCCGACCGCCGCCGCGACGCAGCGCGCCGCGGCGGACGTGCCGCGGTTGACCGCTGAGCAGGTCGCCGAGCTCACCCAGTGAGCGACCGCCGGTGCTGTTGCCGGTGTCGCCGAGGGTACTGATGGTGGCCGGGCCCGTCCGCGGGTCCGGCCACCCTTGCGGCCGGGGGCGTCATCCGCCCGGCGTGTCGTGCTCCACGGCCCGCTGCACCGCTCGGTAGATCTGCCCGAAGCGCAGCGCGTCCGGGGTGTCTAGCAACATCACCTGCTGCCCCCGGTACTGCACCCACAACTCGTGCACCCGGCTGCCGCGCTCGTACGAGCGATCCAGCCAGCCGAGCGGGATCTCCAGGAAGGGCGTCAGCGCCAGCGCGATGACCACGCAGGCCACCAGCACGACCAGGGCCGGCAGCCACTCGCCCCGGTCCTGGGCCGACCAGGCCAGCGAGAGTACGCAGACCAGCGCGACTAGCGGTGGCAGCGAGAGCAGCAGCACCAGTACGCCCCGACCGAGCACCCGACCCCGTACGGCCAGTGTGGTGCGTCCCTTCTGATGCCAGACGTAGGTGACTTCGTCGATCGGAATGACCTGCCCACCGGCCCGGATCGCGTCCGAGGTGACCTGCACCGCGTCGTCCCGGTAATAGAGGACCATCACTAAGCCTAACCATCTCCGGGCAACCTGTGCCGGTCGGATGACCGCTGGACTCGGAGGGGGTGGCTTTGTCAATCGGAGGGGGTGCTTTGTTAATAAGGGGCCCGTGCTATACCGCAGGCGTTAATAGGGGGCCCTTCCTTGCATCTGGGTGGCTTCGAGGGCGCGTTGCAGGGCGCGGTAGATCTGGCCGAAGCGTAGGGCGTCGGGGGTGCGCAGGAGCCGGACGGGGTGGCCCCGCCAGCGGATCCAGACCTCCCGGGGGCGGCTGCCCCGGGCGTACGAGCGGTCGAAGTACTCGAAGAGTTGGTCGGCGATCGGGCCGGCGGCCAGCCCGATCAGGATCGACACGCCGATGATGGCGACGGTGACGGTCGCCGACCCGTCGAGCCAGACGGCGAGCGCGATGCCTGCGACGGCGGCCACCACGGGTCCGATCATCGCCCCGGCGAGCGCGCCGCGACCGGCCAGGACCCGCCAGGAGAGGCGGCCCCGGTGATGCCAGAGATCGGTGATCTCGGCCAGCGGGTAGGAGTCGCCGTCGACGGTGACGGCGACGGAGGTGACCTGCACGGACCTGTCGTCGTAGTACGTGACCATCACGGGAGCTCCGGGTCGTGGGACTGGCAGCCAGACTACGTGTCGCTGCCGGCTGGCCGTAAGGTTGGCAGACGACTTCGACGAGGAAGTGAGGGTCAGCGTGGGCGAGTTCGTGCGGCTGGAGACCAGGGACGGCATCGGCACCATCCGGTTGGCGCGGCCACCGATGAACGCCCTCAACACCCAGGTGCAGGAGGAGTTGCGCGCCGCCGCGACGGCGGCCACCGCCGACCCGGAGGTCCACGCCGTGATCGTGTACGGCGGGGAGAAGGTCTTCGCCGCCGGTGCGGACATCAAGGAGATGGCCGACATGTCCTACGTGGACATGGCCGACCGGGCGGCCGACCTGTCCAGCGCGCTCGGCGCGATCACCCGGATCCCCAAGCCGGTGGTCGCCGCGATCACCGGCTACGCCCTCGGCGGCGGCTGCGAGCTGGCGCTGGCCTGTGACTGGCGGGTGGTGGCCGAGGACGCCAAGCTCGGTCAGCCCGAGATCAAGCTCGGCATCATCCCCGGTGCCGGTGGCACTCAGCGGCTGGCCCGGCTGGTCGGTCCGGCCCGCGCCAAGGATCTGATCATGTCGGGTCGGATGGTGGACGCGCAGGAGGCGCTGCGGATCGGCCTGGCTGACCGGGTGGCCCCGGCCGGTGAGGTCTACGACGCTGCGGTGGCGCTGGTGCAGCCGTACGTCAACGGCCCGGTGCAGGCGCTGCGCGCGGCGAAGCTGGCTGTCGACGGCGGCCTGGAGATGGACCTGAACTCGGGTCTGGCCTGGGAGAGCCAGCTCTTCGCGGCGCTGTTCGCCACCGACGACCGGCGGGAGGGAATGGCGGCGTTCGTGGCGAAGCGCAAGCCGGACTTCACCGGCCGGTGAGGAAGGTTCACATTCCCCTTACCGGCCAGTAGCGTGTGACTCCGGTCGAGCGACGAGGGCGACGAGGGCGACGAGAGGGAGCGGGCATGACGGAGCGGATCGAAGGCCACGGTGGAGAACTCGCCCTCGCGGCGCTGCGCGCGTACGGGGTGCGGGAGATGTTCACCCTCTCCGGCGGGCACGTCTTTCCGCTCTACGACGCCGCGCACAAGACCGGGTTCCCGATCTACGACGTCCGGCACGAGCAGTCCGCCGTCTTCGCCGCCGAGGCGGTGGCCAAGCTCCAGCGCCGCCCCGGTCTCGCCGTGCTCACCGCCGGCCCCGGCGTCACCAACGGCATCTCCGGGTTGACCAGCGCGTACTTCAACGCCTCACCGGTGCTGGTGCTCGGCGGGCGGGCCCCGCAGTTCCGTTGGGGTTCGGGCAGCCTCCAGGAGATGGACCACCTGCCACTTGTCGCTCCGGTCACCAAGCACGCCGAGACGGTGTTCGGCGCCGACGACATCCCCCGGGCCGTCGCCGCCGCGCTGGACGCCGCGCTCACCCCGCACCGTGGCCCGGTCTTCCTCGACTTCCCGCTCGAAGCGATCTTCTCCACCGGCGACGCCGAGGCACCCGCCGGCCCGGCCATCGCTGCGATCGAGGCCGATCCCGACGAGGTGGCCGGTGCCGCCGCGCTGATCGCCGGCGCGGCGCGTCCGGTCATCGTCGCCGGCTCCGACGTCTACGCCGGTGCCGCCGTGGACGCCCTGCGTGCCGCCGCCGAGGCCCTCGACGTGCCGGTCTTCACCAACGGCATGGGCCGGGGCGCACTGCCGCCCGAGCACCCGCTGGCCTTCGCCAAGGCCCGCCGGGTGGCCCTCTCCGGCGCCGACGTGGTCGTGGTGGTGGGCACCCCGCTGGACTTCCGGCTGTCCTTCGGCGACTTCGGCGACGCCAAGGTGGTGCACATCGTCGACGCGCCCAGCCAGCGCGCCTCGCACGTGCAGCCGGCCGTGGCACCCGCTGGTGACCTGCGCGGCATCCTCACCGCGCTGGCCGAGTACCCCGGCGACCGGACCGACCACGGTGACTGGGTCGCGCAGCTGCGTACCGCCGAGGATGCCGCGAAGGCGCGCGACGCCGAGGAGATGGCCGCCGAGACGGACCCTATCCGGCCGGCCCGGGTCTACGGCGAGCTGCGCAAGGTGCTCGCCCGTGACGCGATCACCATCGGCGACGGCGGCGACTTCGTCTCGTACGCCGGCCGTTACCTGGAGCCGGCCCAGCCCGGCACCTGGCTCGACCCCGGCCCGTACGGCTGCCTCGGCACCGGCATGGGCTACGCGATGGGTGCCCGGGTCACCCACCCGGACCGGCAGATCTGCGTGCTGATGGGCGACGGTGCCGCCGGCTTCTCGCTGATGGACGTGGAGTCCCTGGTCCGGCAGCAGTTGCCGGTGGTCATCGTGGTCGGCAACAACGGCATCTGGGGTCTGGAGAAGCACCCGATGCATGCCATGTACGGCTACGACGTCGCCGCCGACCTTCAACCCGAGCTGCGCTACGACCAGGTGGTCAGCGCGCTCGGTGGTGCGGGTGAGACGGTCGCCAAGGCCGCCGACCTCGGCCCGGCCCTGCACCGCGCCTTCGAGGCCGGCGTTCCCTACCTGGTCAACGTCCTGACCGACCCCACCGACGCCTACCCCCGCTCCTCAAACCTCGCCTAACCCCACCCCACCCCACCCACCCCACCCCGGCCCCCACCCACCCTCACCCGCCGCGTTGATCATGAGGTTAGCGGCAGTTTGAAGATCGACTACTGCCGCTAACCTCATGATCAACGCGAGAGGGCGGGGGCGGGGGCCGGGGGTGGGGTGGGGGTGGGTTAGGGCGGGGTTCTTCGCGGGGTGGGTCGCCCTCGCGCTTGCGTAGATCGTCCTCGCGGCGGCGGAGATCCTCCTCCCAGCGCCGGAAGAGCTCCTGGTCCTCCTGGCGGGAACGTTCCTCGATCGAGCGCAGGAACTCGGGGTCGTCGTCGGGTGCGACCGGCCGGGCCGGCCGGTGCGGGGCGGGACGGCTGCCCGCCCACGGGCCACCGGCGACCGCCTTGCGTTCGCGTCCGGCGAGGAACCAGGCGATCGAGCCGACCAGCGGGAAGAACAGGATGATCAGCACCCAGGCGATCCGGGGCAGATGACGGATGTCGTCTTCCTCGGCCGAGAGGCAGCTGATCAGGGCGCAGACGGCGAGGACTACCTGCACCACGAAGAGGAGGATGTAGAGCCGGGCCATGTACCCATCATGGCCTACCCGGGACAGTGGTCACAGTCCGCGCAGCACCAGCACCACGCCGATCAGGGCGAATCCGGCGGCGGCGAGACCTGCCGTGGCCAGGGTGCGACCGCCCGTGCGGGGCCGGCCGGTGCCGGTGGCCCGTCGCCAGCAGAGCGCGACGACGCCGCCCCAACCGAGGATGGCCAGCGCGGCCGGTAGCGCGCCGGCAGGGCCGCCGGTGAAGGCCAGCCGGACGGTCAGCAGGGTCACGACCGTCATGGCCAGGGCGGTCCGCCGCCAGGCCAGCCGGGTCCGCTCGGGCTGGAGCCCGGGGTCGCGGGTACCGGTCATCCGTTGATCGCGCCGGCCAGCACCGCCACCACCAGCAGCAGTGCACCGAGACCGACGACGAGGGCGAGCACCGCCGGGAAGCGGGACGCGGGCAGCTCCCGGCCGAGCCGGATGGCCCGTTCGGTACGCGCCCAGTGGTCGACCGCCCGGATCGCGACCGTGCCGCCGAGCAGCAGCAGGCTCACCGCGATCGCCTCGCGCAGGTGCACCATCGGCAGCTTCGGTAGGAACTGCGCGGCGGCCAGCCCGCCGGCGACCAGTGCCAGTCCGGTACGCAGCCAGGCCAGGAAGGTGCGCTCGTTGGCCAGTGAGAAGCGGTAGTCGGGGGTGGTGCCCACCGACCGCAGCTCCTCGGGGTCGAACCAGTTCTTGATCCCTTGCCACACGGTGGTGATTATCCGGTGCACAGCGGGAATAGCCTGGAGACATGACGGATCTTGACGAGTTGACGCTGCGATCGGCGTACGACACCCAGTTGCGGCCGGGCCTGCCCGACCCGGTGCCGGACGGCGTCGAGGTGGAGTCGGACGGTCCGCTGTTCCGGGTGCTGGGCCGCCACGACCGGGGCCTGGTGACCTACCGCGACCTCGGCGGCCTGGGCGGCGCCGAACTCGACGACCTGATCGGCCGCCAGGTGGCGGTGTTCCGGGAGCGGGGTGAGCCGGTGGAGTGGAAGCTGCACGGCCACGACGAGCCGGCCGACCTGCCGCAGCGGCTGCGCGCCGCGGGTTTCGTGCCCGAGGACGAGGAGAGCGTGCTTGTCGGTCCGGTCGCGCCGTTGGCCTCCGCGTTGCCGGTGGTGCCCGATGGCGTACGCCTGCGGGAGGTGACCACCCGGGCGGACCTGGACCGGATCGCGGAGCTGGAGACCGAGCTGTGGGGTCACGACCTCGCCGGCCTGGCCGAGGGGCTGGAGCGGGAGATGACCGCCGATCCGCAGGCGATCACGGTCGTGGTGGCCGAAGCGGACGAGACGGTGGTCAGCGCGGGCTGGGTGCGGTATCCGGCCGGCACCACGTTCGCCACCCTCTGGGGTGGTTCGACCCGGCCGCAGTGGCGGCGGCAGGGCATCTACCGGGCGCTCGTCACCTATCGGGCCCGGCTCGCCGGGCAGCGTGGCCGGACCATGTTGCAGGTCGACGCCGGTGCCGAGAGCCGTCCGCTGCTGGGACGACTCGGGCTCGTCCCGGTCACCACCACGACGCCCTACGTCTACACTCCGTGATCATGGCGCACCGGCTGACGGACGAGGAGAAACTGACCCTCAAGACCGGCGCCTTCGGCGCGGTGTTCCTGGTCGTGAACGCCGACCCGGGGATACTCGCCCTGTTCCGGGAGAGCTTCGCTGCCGCCGGGGTGATGACCGACGCCAGTGGCGTGGTGAAGGAGGCGTTGACAAGTGGGCCGTTGCCGAGGTTGCCGCGCGACTCGGCGGCGGACATCGAGTCGGTGACGCTGCCGGCGTTGCGCCGGGCGGTGGAGATCCTGACCGAGAAGGCACCGGAGGAGGTGCCGGTGTACCGCTCGGTGGTGCTGGCTGCCGCCGATCGCACGGCGCGGGCTCACGACGGCGTCAGTCCCGCCGAGGCCGAGGCCATCGACCGGGTCAGGGGTGCGCTGGGCGCGGATGCTACTGGCAGGTAACATTGCGCCGTGGGCAACCGCACAGCGGCTCGTGGTTGACCTAACGGTGGCTCAGGAGCGAGGCTGCGGCCCACAGACCGGGTGAATGATCACACCACCACAGCAGGAGGGTCGTCGAAGCGCGATGAATATCGTCGTACTCGTCAAGCAGGTGCCCGATTCGGGCGCGGACCGCAACCTGCGTCCTGACGACAACACTGTCGACCGCGGTTCGGCGAACAACGTCATCAACGAGATGGACGAGTACGCCATCGAAGAGGCGTTGAAGATCAAGGAAGCGCACGGCGGCGAGGTGACCATCCTGACCATGGGTCCGGATCGGGCGACCGAGTCGATCCGTAAGGCGCTGTCGATGGGCCCGGACAAGGCGGTGCACGTGGTGGACGACGCGCTGCACGGTTCGTGTGCGGTGGCCACCTCCAAGGTGCTCGCCGCGGCGCTGGGTCAGCTCAACGCGGACCTGGTGCTGTGCGGGTCGGAGTCGACCGACGGCCGGGTGCAGGTGCTGCCGCACATGCTGGCCGAGCGGCTCGGAATCGCGGCGCTTACCGGCGCCCGCAAGCTCACCGTCGACGGCGGCACGCTTACGGTGGAACGGCAGACCGAGGAGGGCTACGAGGTGGTGACCGCCTCGACGCCGGCGATCGTGTCGGTGTGGGACACCATCAACGAGCCGCGCTACCCGTCGTTCAAGGGCATCATGGCCGCCAAGAAGAAGCCGGTGCAGACCCTGGCCCTGGCCGACCTGGCCGTGGCCGCCGACGAGGTGGGCGCCGCCGGGGCGACGAGCGTCGTGGTGGAGCACAGCAAGCGTCCGCCGCGCTCGGC
This sequence comes from Micromonospora sp. FIMYZ51, assembly GCF_038246755.1. Lineage (NCBI taxonomy): Bacteria > Bacillati > Actinomycetota > Actinomycetes > Micromonosporales > Micromonosporaceae > Micromonospora > Micromonospora sp. FIMYZ51. The sequence goes on from NZ_CP134706.1 coordinate 1,423,164, forward strand.
CGGCGTGAAGGTGACCGACGAGGGTTCCGGCGGCGTACAGCTGGTCGAGTTCCTCGCCACCGAGAAGTTCGTGTGAGAGGTGGGGGATATGTCTGAGGTTCTCGTCGTCGTCGAAGCCACCCGGGAGTTCGGCGTCAAGAAGGTCACCCTGGAGATGCTGACCCTGGCCCGGCAGCTGGGCAGCCCGTCCGCGGTGGTGCTCGGCGGTGCCGGCGCCGCCGACGCGCTCGCCGGCAAGCTGGGCGAGTACGGGGCCGAGAAGATCTACGCCGCCGAGGGTGACCAGATCGACGACTACCTGGTGGCGCCGAAGGCCACCGTGGTCGCTGACCTGGTCAAGCGGGTGCAGCCGGTCGCCGTGCTGCTCGCGTCCTCCCAGGAGGGCAAGGAGATCGCCGCCCGACTGGCCGTCAAGCTGGACAACGGCATCCTGACCGACGTGGTCGACCTGGCCGCCGACGGCACCGCCACCCAGGTGGTCTTCGCCGGCTCGACGATCGTGAAGTCCAAGGTCACCCGGGGCCTGCCGCTGGTCACCGTCCGACCGAACTCGGTGACCCCGACGCCGGCCGCGGCCAGCGCCGCGGTCGAGCAGCTCACCGTCACCGTCACCGACACCGACAAGCTGGCCCGGGTGGTCGAGCGGGTGGCCGAGCAGAAGGGCTCCCGCCCGGAACTCACCGAGGCCGGGGTGGTCGTCTCCGGCGGCCGTGGGGTCGGTAACGCGGACAACTTCAAGCTGGTCGAGGAGCTGGCCGACCTGCTCGGCGGGGCGGTCGGCGCGTCCCGGGCCGCGGTCGACTCCGGCTACTACCCGCACCAGTTCCAGGTCGGGCAGACCGGCAAGACCGTCTCCCCACAGCTGTACATCGCGTTGGGCATCTCCGGCGCGATCCAGCACCGGGCCGGCATGCAGACCTCGAAGACCATCGTCGCGGTGAACAAGGACGGCGAAGCGCCCATCTTCGAACTGGCCGACTACGGCGTGGTCGGTGACCTGTTCAAGATCGTGCCGCAGGCCGCCGAGGAGATCCGCAAGCGCAAGTGACGTACGCGTCGAGGCCGCCGCCCGGATGTCGGGCGGCGGCCTCGTCGTCTCGTGCCGAAGGGAGCTGATCGGCGGGCCGGGGAGCTGATCCGGCCCGCCGATCAGCCCGTCAAGGAGCCCCGCACCAGGCTGTCCCCGGAGTGGGCGGTGTTGTTGTCGTACTGCTCGGCCGAGATGTCGACAACAGAGTACTGCCCGAGGTCGACGTTGGGCGGCAGCGGGAGCAACACGTCGGAGCCGGTGCCGAGCACGCCGATCGAGAACATCTCCATGTTCTGCGGGTTGATGAGCCAGACCTCGTAGTACCCCGGCACCGCCGGGAGATTCGCCACATGCAGGTGAAGCTCGCCGCTGTCAAGCACCCGGGCGTCTCCCCGGGCCTGCGGCGGGGTGCTGCCGTAGGCGACCAACGCAGCGCTGGCCAGCACCGTCTGCTGCTCCGGCGGGCCGGGCTCGGCCGAGCGCCCAGCCAGCACGGCGGCGGTGCCGACCACCCCGAGGACGGCGGCGGCCACCGCCGTGACCACGGTCGTCGCCCAGCGCGGCACCCGTCGTGGCCGGACCTGTGCGGCCGGGCCGGCGGTGGTCGGGGCGCCACCGTCGCGGGGAGCGGGCGGTCGCTGCCGCCGGTCGGCAGTAAGCGCGGGCAGTTCCTGGGCGGCCCGGATCTCGGCGGTGATGCCCTGCCAGACGTGCTCCGGCGGGTCGGGCAGGTGGCGCAGCCCCTGGGTGGCGGCGCCGAGACCGGCGACGTGCCGCAGCTTCTCGAACTCCCCCCGGCAGTGCGAACAGACGTCGAGGTGGCTGCGGTCGACCTCGTCCGCCTCGCTCTCACCGAGTGCCAGAAAGACCAGTCGATCGTGCTCCAGGTGCGGCACCGTCCACCTCCCATCTGCGCTTCAGGCTCGCCATGCCGCGGCGGATGTGACTCTTGACGGTACCGAGCGGCACTCCGGTCACCGCCGCGATCTGCTGGTGGGTCAGGTCGTCGAAGAACGCCAACTCCAGCATGCGTCGCTGGTCGGCGGGGAGCCGCGCGAGTTCGTCGGCGACCACCAGCCGGTCCACCACGACATCCGGGTCGGTCGCGGTGGCCGCCGGCTCGGGCAGCTGGCGTACCGCCTCGGTCACCCGGTTCTCCCGGGTCGCCGACCGCAGCCGGTCCACGACCTTGCGCCGGCCGATCCCGAGCAACCAACCGACCAGGGAGCCCTTGGTCGGATCGAAGGTGTCCCGGCCGAGCCAGGCGGCGACGAAGGTGGCCTGGGTGACGTCCTCCGCGTCGCTGCGATTGACCAGGGTGCTGGTGGCCAGATGGAGAACGGCGCGGCCGTAGCGGTCGTACGCCTCGCGTAACGCCAGTTCGTCGCCGTGGCGGAACCGGTCGGCGAGGTCGTCCTCGGGTGTTCCCGGCTCCGGCCGGGTCCCGGTCACGGGACAGTTCGCCTGGTTGGGGGCATGCCCGACTGTAGCTCGCACCGGTGCCGTCCCCTCTGTCAGCCCAGTAGCTCCTCGACCTCACTTCGTCGGCAACCCGTCCGCCGGATGCAGTCGGAACGAAGAAAAGAAAGTCCCATCCAGTCGCATCCAGGCGGCGACCTGCCGGCGTAACTCGGGGTGCCAGCAACACCAACGAACCAGTACGAACCATCAGGAGGCAGACATGCGGTTCGGGTACCTTCGCCGGATTGCCGCCGGTGGCGCGGTCGCCGCGCTGACCCTGGTCGGCACCGGCATCGCGACGGCGACTCCCGCGTACGCCGCCAGCTCGAAGGTCTCCGTCGTGCACGGCATCCCGGACACTCCGGTCGACGTGTACGTGAACGGTGAGAAGACGCTTGAGAACTTCGCGCCCGGCGACGTGGCCGGCCCGCTGGACCTGGCGGAGGGCGCGTACGACATCGCCCTGACCAAGCCCGGCGAGCCGCTCGATGCGGCCATCCTCACCGTGGACGACGCCGAGGTGCCGGGCGGGGCGAACATCAGCCTCGCCGCCCACCTCGACGCCGAGGGCCAGCCCAAGATCACTCCGTTCGTCAACGACACCGCGAAGCTCGACGCCGGTAAGGCCCGGCTGATCGTCCGGCACACCGCCGCCGCCCCGGCAGTGGACGTGCGAGCCGGCGGCAGCCCGGTCTTCGAGGACCTGACCAACCCGAACGAGGCCAAGGCCGACGTGGACGCGGGCAGTGTCTCGGCGGACGTGGTGCTCGCCGGCACCGAGACGGTGGCGATCGGGCCGGCCGAGCTCAACCTGCGGGAGGGCACCGCGACGATCGTCTACGCCATCGGCTCCGCCGAGGCGGAGAACCTGGCCGTCGTGGCGCAGACCATCACCGGCCTGCACTCGGCGCCCTCCGGCGTGCCGAGCGGCACCGGCGGGCAGGCCGACACCGGCCTGGGTGCCTGGTGGTACGCGCTGGCGGGCGCCGGGGTCCTGCTGCTGGTCGCGGGCGGGGCGCGGGCGGCGGTCGTCAGGTCCGGTCGTCGGTGACCGTCGTCAACCGTGGGGCGCTGGCGGCGGTTGCCGCCGGCGCCGCCGCGCTCGCCGTCGCCGCCGTACTGGCCGTGGTGTCCCGGCCGGCGGGAGACGTCGGCGCCGAGCAGGCCGCCGCGCTGGCCGAGGCGAGTCCGTCGGTCGCCGGGACACCGGGCGCCGCACCGTCCGTGGCAGTGGCTCCCGGCACGCTTCCCGGCGACGCCGAAACGGTGCCTCCGGTCCGGCTGCGGATCCCCGGGATCAAGGTCGTCGCGCAGGTCAACCCCGTCGGCGTGAACGAGCGCACCGGGGAGTTCGAGGTGCCGCCCAGCGTGGACCAGATCGGCTGGTACCGCTACGGCCCCGGGCTGGCGGCCGAGACCGGCTCGGTGGTGATCGCCGGGCACGTGGACAGCGCGGAGCAGGGCAAGGGCGCCTTCTACCGGCTGCGTGAACTCGCCCCGGGCGACACCCTGACGGCCACCGGTGCGGACGGCGTCGAGCGGACCTACCGGGTCGTGGCCCGGGAGGAGTACGACAAGACGAAGATCCCGCTGGAGCGTTACTTCGCCCGCGACGGTCGGCCCCGACTGACCCTGATCACCTGCGGCGGGCCGTTCGACGCCGAGGCCCGTCGGTACCGCGACAACATCGTCGTGACCGCCGAACCGGTCTGACCTTTGGCATCCGGTTATCCGGTCTGCGGTCGGCGCGGGCGCGGTCGTTAGGCTGAACCGTGATGGCTTACCTGGATCATGCCGCGACCACGCCGATGCTCGACGAGGCACTCGAGGCGTACGTCGCGACCGCCCGCGAGGTCGGCAACGCGTCCTCCCTGCACGCGTCCGGTCGGCGTGCCCGGCGGCGGGTGGAGGAGTCGCGGGAGCGGGTGGCCGCCGCGCTGGGCGCCCGACCGTCCGAGGTGATCTTCACCGGGGGCGGTACGGAAAGCGACAACCTCGCGGTGAAGGGCATCTTCTGGGCCCGCCGGGACGCCGACGCCCGCCGGGGCCGGGTGGTCTCCAGCGCCGTCGAGCACCACGCCGTGCTCGACGCGGTGGAGTGGCTGAGCCGGCACGAGGAGGCGGAGGTGGGCTGGCTGCCGGTCGACGGTGCCGGCCGGCTGGAACCCGACGCGCTCCGCACCGAACTGGCCGAGCACGGCGACCGGGTCGCCCTGATCACCGCGATGTGGGCAAACAACGAGGTCGGCACCGTGCAGCGGATCGGCGAGCTGGCCGCCGTGGCCACGGAGTACGGCGTGCCGTTTCACACCGACGCCATCCAGGCGGTCGGCCAGGTCCCGGTCGACTTCGCGGCCAGTGGGGTCGCCGCGCTCACGGTGACCGGTCACAAGCTCGGCGGCCCGGTCGGGGTCGGCGCGCTGGTGCTGGCCCGGGACGTCGCCGCCGTACCGCTGCTGCACGGTGGCGGGCAGGAACGCGACGTGCGCTCGGGCACCCTGGACGCCGCAGGCATCGTCGCCTTCGCGGTCGCCGTCGAGGCCGCGGTCAAGGGCCAGCAGGAGTACGCCGCCCGGGTCGCCGCGCTCCGCGACGACCTGGTCCGGCGGGTCCGGCAGGCGGTACCGGAGGTCGTCTTCAACGGCGATCCGACCGACCGCCTGCCGGGCAACGCGCACTTCTCCTTCCCGGGCTGCGAGGGGGACGCCCTGCTGCTCCTGCTGGACGCTCAGGGCATCGCCTGCTCGACCGGTTCGGCCTGTTCGGCCGGGGTGGCCCAGCCCTCGCACGTGCTCCTGGCGATGGGCGCGGACGACGACCGGGCCCGCTCCTCGCTGCGCTTCTCCCTCGGCCACACCAGCACCGCCGCCGACATCGACGCGCTCATCGCCGCCCTCCCGGCGGCCGTCGACCGCGCCCGCCGCGCCGCCGCCCTGCGCACCCCCGCTGACCCCCACCCCCGCTGCCCCTGCCCCACCCCCACCCCGCCGATCTTGCACTTTTGGTCGCGGCAAAAGCCGTGAAGGGGGGTAAATCGGCGACGGTAAGTGCAAGATCGGCGGGGTTCGTCGCTGGGCCATGAGGGCCGCGCGGGGTGGACGCGGGCAGAGATAGGCTCGACTGACGAAGGGAGCGTGGTCCGGGTGAGGGTGTTGGCGGCGATGTCCGGCGGAGTGGATTCCGCCGTGGCGGCAGCGCGGGCGGTGGAGGCCGGCCACGACGTCACCGGCGTGCACCTGGCGCTGGCACGTAACCCGCAGACCTATCGCACCGGCGCGCGGGGCTGCTGCACGCTTGAGGATTCCCGTGACGCCCGGCGCGCGGCCGACGTGCTCGGCATCCCGTTCTACGTGTGGGACATGGCCGACCAGTTCCACGCCGACGTGGTCGACGACTTCGTCGCCGAGTACGCGGCCGGACGTACCCCGAATCCGTGCCTGCGCTGCAACGAGAAGATCAAGTTTGCCGCCGTACTGGACCGGGCGGTGGCGCTGGGGTTCGACGCCGTGGTCACCGGCCATCACGCCCGGCTCGGCCCCGACGGCCTGCTGCGCCGCAGTGTCGACGAGGCCAAGGACCAGTCGTACGTGCTGGCCGTGCTGACCCGGCAGCAGTTGGACCGTTCGATCTTCCCGCTCGGCGACTCGACAAAGGCGCAGGTCCGCCAGGAGGCGGCGAGCCGGGGCCTGGCGGTCGCCGACAAGCCGGACTCGCACGACATCTGCTTCATCGCCGACGGGGACACCCGGGGCTTCCTGGCCCAGCGGCTCGGCGAGACGCCGGGTGACGTGGTCGACGCGACCACCGGTGCCGTGGTGGGCCAGCATGCCGGTGCGTACGCCTACACCGTCGGCCAGCGGCGCGGGCTGCACCTGGACCGCCCGGCTCCGGACGGCAGGCCGCGGTACGTGCTCTCGATCACCCCGAAGACCAACACGGTGACCGTCGGCCCGGCCGAGGCGCTGGAGGTGGCCGAGGTCCGGGCCACCCGCCCGATCTGGACCGGTGCCCCCCGCCCGAGCGCGCCCATCGAGTGTGAGGTGCAACTGCGCGCCCATGGCGTGGTCGTCCCCGCCGCCGTGACGGTGACCGCCGACAGCCTGCACGCCGAGCTGCGCCGCCCGGTTCGTGGCGTCGCCGCCGGCCAGGCGATCGTCGCCTACCGCCCCGATCCGGCCGGCGACATCGTCCTCGGCTCCGCGACCATCACCACCCCCGCTTCGAGCTGATCAAGAAGTTTCGTCTCCGGGCGGCGGAATCCAGACGCGAACCTTTTGATCAACAAGTGGCTGGGTACGCTTCGGCCGTGAGTGATCAGGTGTGGCCATGGCCAGCGGGTGCGGCGACCGGGATCGGGTCGTTGCCGGGCACCGACATCGCCGAGGCACAGCGGGTGGTGCTCGGGGAACTGCCGGCGCTGCCCCACCTGCCGGAGCTGCCGGCGCGCGGCCCCGGGGCCGACCTGATCGGCCGCACCGGCGGCCTGCTCGTCGAGCTGCCGGTGGAGCTGTACGCCGCCCGCTGGCGGATCGCCCCGCGCCCCGGCAAGGATCTGCGCCGCGCACGTGACCTGATGGAACGCGACCTCGACCAACTCGCCGAGCAGGCCGAGGAGTACGCCGGCCCGCTGAAGATCCAGGCGGCCGGCCCGCTCACCCTGGCCGCCTCGGTGGAGCTGCCGATCGGCGGCCGGATGCTGCGCGATCCCGGCGCGGTCCGCGACCTGGCCGGCTCGCTCGCCGAGGGACTGCGTGGCCATGTCGAGGCGGTCACCCGCCGGGTGCCCCGGGCGTCCGTGCTGCTCCAGCTGGACGAGCCGGCCCTGCCGGCGGTGCTCGCCGGACGGATACCGACCGAGAGCGGCCTCGGCACCTACCGGGCGATGGACCAGGCGGACGCTCGTTCGCTGCTGAGCGCGGTCATCGCGGCGGCCGGGGTGCCGACCGTGGTGCACTGCTGCGCCGCGGACGTGCCGGTGGACCTGATCCGGACCGCCGGTGCGGTCGGCGTCGCGCTCGACCTGAGTCTGGTCACCGAGCTCGACCCGCTCGGCGAGGCGATCGACGCCGGGCTCGGGCTGCTGGCCGGCGCCGCACCGACCATCCCGCCGACCGGTCCCGGTCGAAGCGGTGCAGCCGGAACCCGGCCGCCGTCGACCGGTCGCGCACCGACCTCCGCACAGGTCGCCGACCGGGTACGCACCCTCTGGGACCGTCTCGGCTTCCCGCGCAGCCGACTCGCCGAACAGGTGGTGGTCACCCCCGCCTGTGGCCTGGCCGGGGCCACTCCGGCGGACGCCCGGGCGGTCCTCACGGCCTGCCGCGACGCTGGCCGCCGGTTGTTCGAGGAGTGAGCTTCCCCGGTCGTGCCGGTGTGTCGCCGACCCGGGCGGCCACCCGTGCGGCCTCGGCCGGGACGGAACAGTCGGCAGCGGCGAGCGCGTGGGCTTGCGGCGGCACGGCATGATCGCGGGCGTGATCGACTCCTCGTGCCGCCGGGCCGCCGGCTCGCTCTTCGGTCTCGCCTACGGTGACGCCCTGGGCAAGCCCACGGAGTTCCTCAGTGTCCCCGAGATCGACCGCCGGTACGGTCCAGCCGGCCCTCGGGACCTGGCCGGCGACCCGGCGCTGGTCACCGACGACACCCAGCTGGCGCTCGCGGTGGGGTGGGCGCTGCACGACGCGCCCCGATACGCCGCCGAGACGGTGGAGCCACTGCTGCGGCAGCGCTTCCTGGCCTGGGCGGCCAGCCCGGACAACAACCGCGCGCCGGGGATGACCTGCCTGCGGGCCTGTGCCGAACTGTCCCGGGCCGTGCCGTGGCAGCAGGCCACGGTGGTCGGCTCGAAGGGCTGCGGGGCCAACATGCGGGTCACCCCGATCGGGCTGCTCGACGTCGACCTCGACACCCTCGCCGGGCTGGCCCAGCTCCAGGCGGGGCTGACCCACGGGCACCCCACCGGCCTGGCCGCCAGCGAGCTGACCGCGTACGCCGTGCGGCTGCTTGTCGACGGCGCCACGCTGGCGGAGTTGGCCGACCTGCTCGTCGCGCGTACCCACCAGCAGCGCACCGTCTACCGGGCCGACTGGCTCGACGACCTGTGGCGGCGGGCGGGTGCCGCAACGCCGGAGGAGTTCATCGCCATCGGTTGGGACGAGTGCCGGGCGGCGTTGCGCCGGCTGAGCATGGCGCTGGCCGCGCCGGACGACGGCGGTGACCCGTGCCGGCGTACCGGGGAGGGTTGGATCGCCGAGGAGGCCCTCGCGACCGCGCTCTACTGCGCCGTCCGACACGCCGACGATCCGGTCGGCGCGCTCGCCCGGGGTGCCCGTACCGCCGGTGACTCCGATTCCATCGCCGCTCTCGCTGGCGCGTTCGTCGGTGCCGCGCACGGCATGGCCGCCTGGCCGGGGGAGTGGGCCGACCGCATCGAGTACGCCGACCAGCTGACCACTCTCGCGATCACCTGGGAGCGGTAGCGTCGCGCGGGCCGGACCGACGGCGACGAGCCGTTCCTCCGCCGCGTCGCGTACCTGGTCACTGGCGGGCCAGGCCACGGTTGTCAGGCCCGACCGCTACGGTTCTGGGTAGCGTGATCACGGGAGGGCGGCAGCGGTGTCCGAAGACGGCAGGGTGTCCGAGGAAGCGATTCCTCAGCAGGTCAGCGCGGCGCAGGAGGCGGCGGCGGGAGCCGAGCCGAGCCCGCAGGCGCGGGAGCGGCACGCCACGCTCAGCCAGGAGCTGACCGAGCACCAGTACCGCTACTACGTGCTCGACGCACCGACCGTCTCCGACGCCGAGTTCGACCGGCAACTGCGCGAGCTGGCAGCGCTGGAGGAGGAGTTCCCGGCGCTGCGTACGCCCGACTCACCGACCCAGCGCGTGGGTGGCACCTTCTCCACCGACTTCACCCCGGTCGACCACGCCGAGCGGATGATGTCGCTGGACAACGCCTTCGCCGACGAGGAGCTGGCCGCCTGGGCGGAGCGGGTCGAGCGGGACGCCGGTGGTCCGGTGCCCTACCTGTGCGAGCTGAAGGTCGACGGGCTGGCGATCAACCTGACCTACGAGCAGGGCCGGCTGGTCCGGGCCGCGACCCGGGGTGACGGCCGCACCGGCGAGGACGTCACGGCAAACGTCCGCAGCATCCGGGACGTGCCGAGCCGGCTCACCGACTCCGCGGAGTACGGCCCGGTCCCCGAGTTCATCGAGGTGCGCGGGGAGATCTACTTCCCGGTCGCGGGCTTCGCCGACCTCAACGCCAGCCTGGTCGAGCAGGACAAGGCTCCCTTCGCCAACCCGCGCAACGCCGCCGCCGGCAGCCTCCGGCAGAAGGATCCCCGGATCACCGCGTCCCGACCGTTGCGCCTGGTGGTGCACGGCATCGGCGCCCGCCGTGGCTACCAGCCGGTCACCCAGTCCGAGTCGTACGCCGCCCTGCGCGCCTGGGGCCTGCCGACCAGCGACCGGTGGCGGGTGGTGCCTGACCTGGCCGGCGTCCGGGACTACATCGCGCACTACGCCGAGCACCGGCACGACGTCGAGCACGAGATCGACGGGGTGGTGGTGAAGGTCGATCCGGTGCCGATCCAGGGCCGGCTCGGCTCGACCAGCCGGGCACCCCGCTGGGCGATCGCCTTCAAATATCCGCCGGAGGAGGTCAACACCAAGCTGCTCAACATCGAGGTCGAGGTCGGGCGTACCGGGCGGGTCACCCCCCGAGCCGTGCTGCAACCGGTAAAGGTGGCCGGCTCCACCGTCGCGTACGCGACCCTGCACAACGCCCGTGAGGTCGAGCGCAAGGGGGTGCTGATCGGCGACACGGTGGTGATCCGCAAGGCCGGCGACGTGATTCCCGAGGTGCTCGGCCCCGTGGTCGACCTGCGTCCACCCGATGCGGAGCCGTTCAAGATGCCGGCGCACTGCCCGGCCTGCGGCACGCCGCTGGCCCCGGCCAAGGAGAGCGACGTCGACATCCGCTGCCCCAACTCGCGTAGCTGCCCGGCGCAGCTGCGCGAGCGGGTCTTCCACCTGGCCGGGCGGAAGGTGTTCGACATCGAGGCGCTCGGTTACAAGAGCGCCGCCGCGCTGCTCGACGCGCAGATCATCGCCGACGAGGGCGACCTGTTCTCGCTCGACGCGGAGCAGTTGGCCGGCTCGCCGTTCTTCGTCAACAAGGACGGCAGCCTCGGCAGCAACGCGGTCAAGCTGCTCGACAACCTGGCCGTGGCCAAGCAGCGTGACCTGTGGCGGGTGCTTGTGGCGCTCTCCATCCGGCACGTGGGGCCGACCGCCGCGCAGGCCCTGGCCCGGCAGTTCGGCTCGATCGAGGCGATCGACAACGCCACCGAGGAGGAACTCTCCGCCGTCGACGGGGTCGGGCCGACAATCGCCGCCAGCATCCGCGAGTGGTTCGCCGTCGACTGGCACCGCGAGGTGGTCCGCAAGTGGGCCGAGGCGGGCGTACGGATGGCCGAGGCGGCGGTCCCGGAAGGCGCCCGTCCACTGGAGGGGGTCACGGTGGTGGTCACCGGCACCCTGAGCGGATACTCCCGGGACCAGGCCACCGAGGCGATCCAGTCCCGGGGCGGCAAGGTCAGCGGCTCGGTCTCGAAGAAGACCGGTTTCGTGGTGGTCGGCGACAACCCCGGGTCCAAGGCGGACAAGGCGGCCACCCTCAAGGTGCCGGTCCTCGACGAGGAGGGTTTCCGGGTGCTGCTCGACGCGGGTCCGGAGGCGGCCCGCGCGGTGGCCCGCGTCGAGGAGTGAGCCGTACCCCTCCCCATCAGGGCACTCGCCCGGATACCAACTTAATTACGACTACGACCGATTCGTGGCTGTCGTGGCGGGAAAGTGGTCACCAGGAGCGTTTCATTGGGAACGGCGCGTGAACCCACGCGCGGAGGTGACGTACCGGGAGGTGTGATGGAGCCGCCCGACCCGCGAAACCTGGTCCCGCCCGGCCGGACGGCCCAGTTCACGGTCTTCGTCGGCGGGGTGCTGGCCGTGGCCGTGCTGGTCTCGGCCGCCCCGCTGGTGTCGCTTGGCAGCACCCTGCCCGAGCTTCCGGTGGCGTTCTGGACGATGGCGGTGCTCGCGGTGGCCTGCGACGCACGCCCGTTCGTCCCGCCCGGCCGGCGGCAGTCCTCCGCGGTCTTTCCGTCGACCTGCTTCACCTTCGCGATCCTGCTCGGCTGGGGGCTCGGCCCCGCGGTCGCGGTGCAGGCGGTCGCCGTGCTGGTCTCCGGATTCCGGATGGGGTACGCCCCCTGGCGGACGGCCTTCAACGCCGGCCAGTACGCCTGCGCCCTGGCCGCCGCGTACGCGGTCACCCGGCTCGGCCCCGGCGGCGTCTTCGACGGCGGTGCGCTGGGCGTCACGGACATCGCCGCGATCGGCGGTGCCGGGGTCGCCTGGCTCGTGGTCAACTACAGCCTGGTGACGACCGCCGTCCGGTTGCGTTTCGGTGAGCGGTGGTGGCCCAACGCCTGGCACGGGCTGCCCTTCGAGCTCCTCTCCACCGGCAGCCTGCTGCTGCTCGCGCCGGTGCTCGTCACCGCCGCGCGAGCCAGCGCGGCCCTGGTTCCGTTGGTGCTGGTGCCGCTCTTCGCGGTGTACCGGATGGCCCGGCTCACCGTCGAGCAGCACCAACTCGCCGCGCTCGACCCGCTCACCGGGCTGGCGAACCGCAAGGCGCTGCTGGCCGAGGTCAGCGAGGAGATCCACCGGCACGCCGAGTGTCGTGCCCGCGGCGAACCGGATGCCCGGCTGGCCCTGCTGCTGATCGACCTGGACCGGTTCAAGAACGTCAACGACGCGCTCGGGCACGAGGTCGGCGACCGGCTGCTCGTCGAGGTGAGCGCCCGGCTGACCGATGTGGTCGAACCGCCGGATCTCGTCGCCCGCCTCGGCGGTGACGAGTTCGCGATCGTGATGACCCGGCTGACCGAGGTCGCGCAGGCCCGGGCGCTGGCCGACCAGGTGGTGCAGGTGCTGGCCACGCCGGTGCCGCTGGACGGGCTGCCGCTGGACGTCGGCGGCTCCATCGGCATCGCCCTGTACCCGGACCACGGCGAGGATTTCGCCACCCTGATGCGCCACGCCGACGTGGCGATGTACGACGCGAAGCACCGCAACGACACCGTCGCCGTCTACACCGCCGAGTCCGACCACAACTCCGCCGAGCGGCTCGGCCTGCTGGCCGACCTGCGTCGGGTACTGGAGGGCGGGGCGGCCGGACAGCCCGGCGAGGCAGCGGTGCCGGCTGCGCCCGCCTCCGTGGTCCGGGGCGGGGACGGCGCGATGCTGTCGGCGATGCCGTCGGCGTCCACCGAACCGACTCGGGACGTGCCGCCGGCAGCAGCCGGGCTGGACGAGCGGCCCGGCCAGCGGTGGTGGAGCCGGCGTCGCCGCCGCCCGCCGCTCGCGGCCCAGGACGACGAGCTGATCAACCGGATCGTCACCGGCGCGGACCCGATCCTGCGGCGCGCCGCGCACGAGGCCGCAGCCGCCGATGAGCTGTGGGCCCGGCCGGTGCCTGCCGGGGAACCGCCCGATCCGGACCGGGCCGACGGCCAGCCGACCGGGCAGCCGCAGCTGTCCGGCCCCGAACGCGGCAACGAAGCGATCGAGGACGCGGGCGAGATCATGATGTATTACCAGCCGCAGATCGCGATCGCCACCGGTGCGATGGTCGGGGTGGAGGCGCTGCTGCGCTGGCGGCACCCACGCCGGGGGATGGTCGATCCGGAGGAGCTGATCCGGGTCGCCGAGCAGAGCGCCGTGATGCGCCTGCTCACCCGCCGGGTCATCGACGACGTGACGGAACAGCTCGCCAAGTGGTCGGCGGCGGGTCTCGAACTGCGGGCGGCGGTAAACGTCAGCGTGCGGGACCTGCACACCGGCGAGATCGCCGACCAGATCGCCGACCGGCTCGCCCGCCACCACCTGGCTCCGGACCGGCTGCAACTGGAGATCACCGAGGGTGCCCTGATGGCCGACCCGCGCCGGGTGCTGACCACCATCACCCGGCTGCACCGGATCGGGGTGGGCATCGCCCTCGACGACTTCGGCACCGGATACTCCTCCCTCCAGCACCTGCGCCGGCTGCCGCTGTCGGAGGTGAAGGTCGACCGCTCCTTCGTGCTCGGCATGGTCGACGACGCCGACGACGCGGCGATCGTCCGGTCGACCATCGAGTTGGCCAAGGCGCTGGGGCTGCGGGTGGTCGCCGAGGGCGTGGAGGACGAGCGGAGCTGGCGGATGCTGCACGCCGCCGGCTGCGACGTGGCCCAGGGCTGGTTCTACGCCCGACCGATGCCGGCCGCCGAACTCGTCGCCTGGCTGGCCCGCTACCGCCCGGTGCGCCCGCTCGGCGGCCACGACGAGGCGGACATCCCGCACCGGCACGCGCGGTGACGGGCAGCCTCCGACGTCCCGGGGGAGCCGGGGGCGGTCGGCCGGGCGCGGAACAATAGACTCGCTGCGGTCACCGCGGGACGCGCTTCGGCGACCGGGGTGGGCGTACCCAGACGCAGGACAGCCACGAAGGGGGCACCGATGGCCGCCATCTCCCGCGAGGAGGTCGCGCATCTGGCGCGACTGTCGCGGCTCGCCGTGACGGAGGAGGAGTTGGAGACCTTCGCCGGCCAGCTCGACGTGATCCTCCAGGCGGTCGCCCAGGTGGGCGAGGTCGCCGCCGCGGACATCCCGCCCACCTCGCACTCGGTGCCGCTCACAAACGTGCTCCGCGAGGACGTCGTGACGCCCTGCCTGACCCCGGCGGAGGCGCTGTCGGGCGCGCCCGACGCGGAGGAACAGCGGTTCCGCGTACCGCGGATCCTGGACGAGGATGTGGCTTCATGACCGACATCACCAGAATGACCGCGACGCAGATCGCGGGGTTGGTCGCCGCGGGCGAGACCTCCGCCGTCGAGGTCACCCAGGCCCACCTGGACCGGATCGCCGCCGTCGACGGCCGGGTCAACGCCTTCCTGCACGTCGACAGCGAGGGCGCGCTGGCCGCCGCCCGTGACGTGGACGCCCGGCGCGCCGCCGGGGAGCAGTTGGGCCCACTGGCCGGGGTGCCGGTCGCGGTCAAGGACGTGCTCACCACCAAGGGCGTACCGACCACCGTCGGGTCGAAGATCCTGGAGGGCTGGCGTCCGCCGTACGACTCGACGATCGTGCAGCGGCTGCGCGCCGCCGGCACGGTGATGCTCGGCAAGACCAACATGGACGAGTTCGCGATGGGCTCCTCCACGGAATACTCCGCGTACGGGCCGACCCGCAACCCGTGGGACACCGACCGCATCCCGGGCGGCTCCGGCGGAGGCAGCGCCGCGGCACTCGCCGCGTACGAGGCGCCGCTGGCGATCGGCTCGGACACCGGCGGCTCGATCCGCCAGCCGGGCGCGGTCACCGGCACCGTCGGCGCGAAGCCGACGTACGGCGGCACCTCCCGCTACGGTCTGGTGGCCTTCTCCTCCTCGCTGGACACGCCCGGCCCGTGTGCGCGTACGGTGCTCGACGCCGCGCTGCTGCACGAGGCCATCGGCGGGCACGACCCCCGCGACTCGACCTCGATCCCGGCGCCGGTGCCGGCCGTGGTCGCCGCGGCGAAGCTCGGCGCCACCGGCGACCTGAGCGGGGTGCGGCTCGGCATCGTGACCGAGTTCGCCGGCGAGGGTGCCGAGCCGGGCGTCATGGCCGCCTTCAACGAGGCGGTCGACGCGCTGACCAAGCTGGGCGCGGAGATCGTCGAGGTCTCCTGCCCGCACTTCAGGTACGCGCTGCCGGCGTACTACCTGATCGCGCCGAGCGAGTGCTCCTCGAACCTGGCCCGCTTCGACGGCGTCCGGTTCGGCCTGCGGGTCGGCGACGACGGCAACCGCTCGCTGGAGGAGGTCATGTCGCTGACCCGGGAGGCCGGCTTCGGGCCCGAGGTCAAGCGGCGCATCATGATCGGCACGTACGCGCTCTCCTCGGGTTACTACGACGCCTACTACGGCCAGGCGCAGAAGGTCCGCACCCTGATCACCCGGGACTTCACCGCCGCGTTCGAGCGGGTCGACGCGCTGATCTCGCCGACCACCCCGTTCGTGGCCTTCCCGCTGGGCGCGCGTACCTCCGACCCGTACCAGATGTACCTGGCCGACCTGTTCACCATCCCGACGAACCTGTACGGCGGGCCGGGCATCTCGGTGCCGTGCGGGCTCTCCGACGGGCTGCCGGTCGGTTTGCAGATCATGGCCCCGACGATGGCCGACGACCGGATGTACCGGGTCGCCGCCGCGCTGGAGACCGCTCTCGGCACGCTCACCCCACCGACGCTGTGATCCACCGGGCGCCGGGCTGCCGGCCCGCGCCCGGAATCGTCCCCCGCGTCCGGTGCGGTCGTCACGACCGCGCCGGGCGCGGCTGCCGTCGCAGCACACCATGATTACGATAAGTGGGTTGCCGACAGTCACTGGCACTTGTCGAATATGCTCCGAGGCTGCTGGATCGACTCGACTCCTGGTCCGCTGGCGAACGCGAGCGGTTCCGATCAGACCTGGATGTGCGATGAGGACACTTCGCTCGGTCATGGCCCTGATGATGGTTTTCGCGTTCCTGCTGGGCACCTCGCAACCGGCCGCCGCCACCGAAACAGTCACCATCACCTCAAGCAAGCCCAGGTCGGTCATGTACCTCGGGCAGGTGTACGCGATCCACACCGTCGAGGCCACCGGTGGCACCGAGCCGTACCGGTTGTCGGTGGTGTCGGGCAGTCTGCCGTCGGGCATGCTCCTGGTCGGGTCGTCCCTCGGAGGTCAGCCGGACACGCCGGGCAGTTACACGTTCACCCTGCGGATGACCGACCAGGACGGCCGGTTCGACGAGCAGACGGCAACCATCGAGGTACGCGAACAGAAGGTGGTCATCACCTCGGGCGCCCCCAGATCGCCCAGGTACCTCGGGCAGGTGTACGCGATCCACACCGTCGAGGCCACCGGTGGCACCGAGCCGTACCGGTTGTCGGTGGTGTCGGGCAGTCTGCCGTCGGGCATGCTCCTGGTCGGGTCGTCCCTCGGGGGCGAGCCGGACACGCCGGGCAGCTACCCGTTCACCCTGCGGATGACGGACAAGAACGGCCGGTTCGACGAGCAGGACGTCACCATCGTCGTCGCCAAGGCCGCGACCGCCTTCACCTCCGGCGACCCGCTCCCCGGCACGGTCGGGAAGCCCTACTCGTTCGAGTTCACCGCCGACGGTGATTCCGACATCGCGTTCACCCTGGCCGGCGGGGCCCTGCCGGACGGGCTCACGCTCGACAAGGAGGGCCTGCTCAGCGGCGCCCCCGGCAGTGCCGGCACGTTCACCTTCACCGTTCAGGCGAAGGGTCACCAAACCAGCGCCACCAACGAGGTGTCGCTCACCGTCGCCGCTGCGACCCCGACCACGCCCACGGTGCCCCCGACCGGTCCGAGGCCCACCCCGACGGCCACGCCGACCTCAAGCGATCCGACCGCCACACCATCGGAGAGCAGCCCGGCGGCACCCCAGCCGACATCCTCGCCGTCCAAGGCGAGTGGCGCGTGGCTGCCGATCACCGGCTCGAACTCGGCAGTGGTGCTGCTGTTGCTGAGCGTGCTGGCCTTCTCCATCGGCGGGATCCTCTTCGTCGTCGCGTACGAGCGCCGTCGACGGTTCACCACACCCGAGTGATGCCCGGCCGAGGCCGAGCAGGGCGAGCGGTTAGGCTTGGCGGCGTTGTGTCCGGCTGCCGCCGCGGGCCGGTTACCGCCTGCAAACTGGAGTTCCCATGACCACGACGCTGCCCGCGTACGACGAGGTCGTCGCGCGCTACGAGCCGGTGATCGGCCTGGAGACCCACGTCGAGCTGGGCACGAACACGAAGATGTTCTGCGGTTGCCCGACCGACTTCGGCGGCGAGCCGAACACCCGGGTCTGCCCGGTCTGCCTGGGCCTGCCCGGCTCGTTGCCGGTGGCGAACAAGGCGGCGATCGAGGCGACGATCCGGATCGGCCTGGCGCTGAACTGCTCCATCGCGCAGTGGTGCCGGTTCGCCCGGAAGAACTACTTCTACCCGGACATGCCGAAGAACTTCCAGATCAGCCAGTACGACGAGCCGCTCTGCGTCGACGGCTACCTGGACGTCGAGGTGAACGGCGAGACCGTGCGGATCGGCATCGAGCGGGTGCACCTGGAGGAGGACACCGGCAAGACGCTGCACGTCGGCGGTGCCACCGGTCGCATCCACGGCGCCACCGAATCGCTTGTCGACTACAACCGGGCCGGCATTCCGCTTGTGGAGATCGTCACCAAGCCGATCCCCGGCACCGGTGCGCTCGCCCCCGAGGTGGCCCGCGCGTACGTGACCGAGCTGCGCGACGTGCTCCGCTCGCTCGGCGTCTCCGACGTACGGATGGAAGAGGGCTCGCTGCGCTGCGACGTCAACACCTCGCTGAACCTGCCGGGCGAGGAGTGGGGCACCCGCACCGAGACGAAGAACGTCAACTCGCTGCGCTCGGTGGAGCGGGCGGTCCGCTCGGAGATGCTGCGTCAGGCCGCCGTGCTCGACGCGGGCGGGCGGATCACCCAGGAGACCCGGCACTTCCACGAGGACACCGGCGACACCACCCCGGGCCGGTCCAAGGAGACCGCCACCGACTACCGCTACTTCCCGGAGCCGGACCTGGTCCCGCTCGCGCCGGACCCGGTGTGGGTGGCCGAGCTGAAGGCCGCCCTGCCGGAGCTGCCCCGGCTGCACCGTCGCCGCCTCCAGCAGGCGTGGGGACTTTCCGATCTCGACATGCAGTCGGTGCTCAACGCCGGTGCGGTCGAGCTGATCGAGGCCACCGTCGCGGCCGGCACCACCCCGGCCGCCGCCCGCAAGTGGTGGCTCGGTGAGCTGTCCCGCCGGGCCAACGAGACGGGCGTGGAACTGGCCGATGTCGGGGCCACCCCGGCCCAGGTCGCCGAACTCCAGGGCCTGGTCGACGCCGGCAAGCTCAACGACAAGCTGGCCCGTACCGTCCTGGAGGGTGTGGTCGACGGGGAAGGCTCGCCGACCGAGATCATGACCAAGCGGGGCCTGGAGGTCGTCTCCGACACCGGCGCGCTGACCGCCGCCGTGGACGAGGCGATCGCCGCGAACCCGGACATCGCCGAGAAGGTGCGCAGCGGCAAGGTCGCCGCGGCCGGCGCGCTTGTCGGTGCGGTCATGAAGACCACCCGTGGTCAGGCCGACGCCAAGACCGTCCGCGAACTCATCCTCGCCCGCCTCAGCTGAGGTGTAAGGAAGGGCCCCTTATTAACGCCTGGTGTATAGGAAGGGCCCCCTCCTAACACCATGCCGTAACCCCGCGCCGCCGACCGGGCGTCAACGACGACGTACCGGACCCCTGGAGTCCACCGTGAACCAACACGACATCGATGTCCTCGACGAGATTCAGCGGCGGGTGCTCTGGCTCGCCACCCGGATCGTGGACGCGGCCAACCACGATCGCGCCACCGGCGACGGCGTGAAGGTCGGTGGGCACCAGGCGTCCAGCGCCAGCCTGGTCACCGCGATGACCGCGCTGTGGTTCGCCCACCTGGACGCCGAGGACCGGGTCGCGGTGAAGCCGCACGCCTCCCCGGTGTTCCACGCAATCCAGTACCTGCTCGGCAACCTGGACCGGTCGTACCTGACCCGGCTGCGGGCGCGCGGCGGGTTGCAGTCGTACCCGTCGCGGACGAAGGACCCGGACGGGGTGGACTTCTCCACCGGTTCGGTCGGCCTGGGTGCCGCCGCGCCGCTCTTCGCGGCGGTGACCCGGCGCTACGTCGATGCGCACTTCGGCGTACGCCCGCACTCCCGGTTCATCGCCCTGCTCGGTGACGCCGAGTTGGACGAGGGCAACGTCTGGGAGGCGGTCGCTGATCCGGCCACCGGCGGTCTCGGCAACGTGATGTGGGTGGTCGACTTCAACCGGCAGTCGTTGGACCGGGTCGTCCCGGGCGTACGGATCGACCAGTGGCGCGGGCAGTTCGAGGCCGCCGGCTGGCACGTGGTCGAGGTCAAGTACGGCCGCAAGCTGGCCCGGGCGTACGCCCAGCCGGGTGGCACGGCGCTGCGCGACTGGATCGACGCGATGCCGAACGAGCAGTACCAGTCGCTGTTCGGGCTGACCGGACCGCAGCTGCGCAAGCAGTTCCTGGATGGTGCGTCGGCCGAGGTGGCCGCCTTCGTCGCCGACCTCGCCGACGAGGAACTGGGCCCGCTCGTGACCGACCTGGGCGGGCATGATCTCGGTGCGCTGCTCGACGCGTACGCCCAGTGTGACGCGGTGACCGACCGGCCGAGCGTGGTGTTCGCGTACACGGTCAAGGGTTGGGGTCTGCCGATCGCCGGCAATCCGCGCAACCATTCGGCGTTGCTCTCCGCCGATCAGGTCGCCGCGTTGCGCGCGGCGCACGGCCTGACCCGCGACACCGAGTGGGACCGCCTCGACCCGGCCTCGGCGGCCGGGATCCGGGCCGGGCAGCGTCGGGAGGCGCTGTCCCGCGCGCCCCGCGAGCGGGCGCTCGGGGTCACCGTCCCGCAGAGCACCAAGGTACGCGCCAACAAGCCGATTTCCACCCAGGAGGTCTTCGGTCGGGTACTTGTCGACCTGGCCCGGGACCCGCAGGTGGGCCGGTACCTGGTCACCACCGCACCGGACGTGGCGACCTCCACAAACCTGGCCGGGTTCATCAACAAGACCGGCGTGTTCGCCCCGATCGAGCAGCGGTCGTGGTCGCAGGACCGGATGCTGCGCTGGACGGAGAGCCCGCAGGGGCAGCACATCGAGCTGGGCATCTCCGAGATGAACCTGTTCCTGCTGCTCGGCCAGCTCGGCCTGGCCTGGGATCTGTCCGGCCAGCCACTGCTGCCGGTCGGTACGGTCTATGACCCGTTCGTGCTGCGTGGGCTGGACGCCTTTCTCTACGGCACCTACTCGGGCGCACGGTTCGTGGTGGCGGGTACCCCGTCCGGCATCACGCTCGCTCCGGAGGGCGGCGCGCACCAGTCCACGATCACCGCGAGTGTGGGCCTGGAGCTGCCCGGGGTGACCTTCGTCGAGCCGGCGTACGCGACCAGCCTGGACTGGCTGCTCTGCGACGCGCTGGGGCAGCTCGCCGACGCGCCGGGGCCAGCGGCGACGGCCGCACCGGCCGAGGACGGTGCCTACTACTTCCGGCTCAGCACCCGCCCGCTGGATCAGGCGCCGTTCGAGGCGGCCCGCGCCCGGCTCGGCGACGCGGTGCTGCGGCGGCAGGTGCTCGCCGGGGCGTACCGGCTGGTCGACGCCCATCAGGCGGACCCGAGCCTGGTCGACGCGCCGACGGTGCAGCTGGCCGCTTCCGGCGCGGTGCTGCCCGAGGTGCTGGCTGCGGCGGCCGAACTGGCCGACGAGGGCGTGGCCGCGCACGTGGTCGACGTGACCAGCCTGGACCGGCTCTACCGGGCCTGGCAGCGTACGCTGCGCCAGGGCGTACGCACCGCCACCGTGCCCAGCGTGCCCGGCGCGCTGCGGTCCGCCTTCGTCGACGGGGTGCCGGTGGTGACCGTGCACGACGCCGCCTCGCACGCCATGGCCTGGCTCGGCTCGGCCGTCGGTGCTCCCGCCGTGCCGCTCGGCGTCGACGAGTTCGGCCAGTCCGGCACCGTGCGTGAACTGTACGAGCTGCACGACCTGCTGCCCGGCACCATCGTCAACGCCGCCCTGGCCGCCCTCTCCCTCCGCTGACCCCCGTCACCCTCCCCGCCGATCTTGCACTTTCGGTCGCATTTCTGTCCCTTTTGCGGCCTTTGTCGCGACACAAAGTGCAAGATCGCGAGGGGTTTTGCGGGGGTGTGAGGGCTAGCGGGTGGGGGTGGGGGTTACCGGGGCGGGCGGGCCGGCGGCGGGTTGGGCCACCACTGTGCGTTCCAGGTTGACCTGGGCCTGGCCGGTGCCGCCGACGGTGATGCTGTCGTACGCCTGGAGCAGCTTCTGCTGGTCGAAGTAGAGCACGGTCATGGCCAGCGGAGTGGGCTGTTCGCCCTCCAGCCCGCGCAGGCCGGCGCCACCGGTCGAGCCCTCCACCATGAGCGTGGTGGGCTGCTGGCCCGGCACCTCGGGCAGCTTCTCGACCCGCCGGTCGTGGGTGTGCCCGGCCAACACGAGCGGGCAGGTGCCGGAGAGCGGCCCGGCGGCGGACGGGTCGTGCACCAGCGCGATGTCCACCGGCCGTGGTGAGCTGCGGATCGTGGCGGCGAGCTGCTCGCCATTGGTGATCAGCTCGTTCGCGGTGGGCGGGTTGAGCCCGCCGGCAGCCGGGGAGGTGCTCTTGTCCGGGGTGAAGCGGGGATCACCGATGCCGGCGATGGTCAGCCCGGCGACGGTGGTGGTGGCGTTGTCCAGCACGATCGCGTTCGGCTGCTGCGCCACCGCCGCCGCCGTACGCCCCGAGTCGTGGTTGCCGCGGATGTAGACGTACGGCTTGCGGAGCAGGCTTATCGAGCCGACGTAGGAGGCTTCCGGCTCGCTGCCCCAGTCGGTGATGTCGCCGGTGTCGATCACCACGTCGATGCCGAACTGTTCCACCACGGTCCGGATCAGCTGCCAGGCCGTCGGGTTGAGGTGCATGTCGGAGATGTGCAGGACCCGGGTGGTGCCCGGCTCCTGCTCGAACACCGGCAGCGCCGAGACGGTGGTGTAGAGCTGGGTGACGTTGCCGATCAGGCGCTGAAGTTGTTCGGCGTACCGGGTGTAGTCGTTGGCGATCTTCCGCACGTCACCGACGATCGCCGGGGCGTTGACAAGCAACCCCTCGTACCTGGGCTCCTCGATCGACTGCGGGCGAATGGTCGCCGCGGCGGTGCCGAGGCTGCCGGCGGTGATCAGCAGCGCCAGGCCACCGGCCCAGGCGGCCCGGCGGGTGTCCCGGAAGACCAGCAGGGCCAGCACCAGGGCGGCCAGCACGGCGGAGCCGACGGTACGCAGCCCGAGGCGCAGCACACCGGCACGGATCTCGTCGACCGCCGACTGGGTGGCCCGGTTCAGGCTCGCCGGGTCCTCGATCAGGGCCTCGACGCGGCTCTGCTCCAGCGCGCCCAGTTCCACGGTCAGGTGGGTGGGCCCGTCGTGGCTGTCCAGATGCAGCGCGCCCAGCGGCGGGATGTCGATGGTGGTGCCGCCGGTGGTGGCCGGCGAGACCGACAGTTTGGCGCGGAACGGCCCGAGGTCGGTGCCGACCTGTCCACCGGCGATGACCCCGGCCAGCACCCCGGCCAGGGTGACGGCCAGGACGGCCAGGCCGGCGGCGAGCCGGCGTACGCTCCGGTGCCGTCCGACGCGCCGGGACGCGGCGGTCGCGCGCCACAGCGGGGCGAGGCGACCGGCGCGATCGTCCGGGGTGTCCCCGGCACGGTCGTCACGCGGCTGCTCGTTCTGGTGACCGTCCATGCTGAGATTCTGACCTGCCCGCCGAAGGATCTTGGCAAACCTGGGTTGAGAGACGGTCGGAAAACCCGAAGATACCCGAGCGTGCCTCAGCTGCGTCCGGCGCCGCCACCCGAGAAGACCAGCCGCAGCAGTCGGTCGTCCTCCGGTGCCGGTCGGCCCCGCCCGTCATGGTTGGAGGTGCCCACCCAGAGCGAACCGTCCGGTGCGGCGGCGATCGCCCGCAGCCGCCCGTACTCCTCGGTCAGCAGCGCGTGCGGTTGCCCGAGCACGGTGCCGGTCTCGGTGAGCTCGACCAGCCAGAGACGCTGCCCGCGCAGGCAGGCGGTGGTCAGCATCCGCTCCACCGCGGCCAGGCCCGAGCAGGACGCCTCGTCGGTAGTCCACTGCACGATCGGGTCGACGTACTCCTTGTCGCCGCCGCGCCCCTCGACCTCGGGCCAACCGTAGTTCTCGCCCTTGGTGATCTGGTTGATCTCGTCCCAGGTGCTCTGGCCGAACTCGACGGCGTACATCCGGTCGCCCGCCCAGGCGATGCCCTGCACGTTGCGGTGGCCCAGCGACCAGACCGGGGAGTTCGGAAAGGGGTTGCCGGCTGCCGGCTTGCCGTCCGGGGTGATCCGCAGGATCTTGCCGCCGAGCTGCTCGGCGTCCTGGGACTGAGCGGTGTCCCCGGCGTCGCCGGTGCTGGCGTAGAGCTGCCCGTCGGGGCCGAACGCCAGCCCGCCGCCGTTGTGGATGCCGGCCTTGGGGATGCCGGTGAGGATCGGGGTGGGCCGCTCGCCGAGCTTGAACCGGGCGATCCGGTTGTCCCGCTCGGCGGTGTAGTAGACGAACGCCGTCCGGTCCTGCTCGAACTTGGGAGAGACGGCGATGCCCAGCAGGCCACCCTCGCCGCCGGCCGCCACCTCGTCGATGATCTGCACCTCGGTGATCTTCAGGCCGTCCGGGCCGGACTCCGGGCCGACCTGGAGGACCCGGCCGGTGTCGCGCTCGGTGACCAGCGCACCGCCGTCGGGCAGGAACGCGATGCCCCACGGCACCCGCAGCCCCTGGGCGAGCACGGTGGTGACGACCTCCTGGCTGCCGTTGCCGGCGGTGGTCGAGGGGCTGGGCAGGTTCGGTGGCTCGCCGGCCGGGTCCGGGTCCGGTTCGCCGAGGCTGCACCCGGTGGCGACGAGCAGCAACGTCGCGCAGGACGCGGCGAGGAGCGTGCGGACCTGACGGGCGCGGGAGTACGGGGGAGCGCTCACCTCGCCCAGGGTAGCCCGCTGCGGGCACCGGCGCGGAGGCCCACGCCGGTCGCCCTCCGAACGGCGGGGCCTGTCGCAGGGCATATCGTCGACAAGCGTGAAGGTATGGATCCCGCACGAGACCGGCCACGCTTTGCTCGGTGACCTGCCCCCGGAGGTCACCGTCGAGACGATGGCCGACCCCGCGAAGCTGCCCTCGTCGGCGGCCGACGTCCGGTTCTGGGTGCCGCCCTTCCTCGCCCAGCGGGAAGCCACCGCCCTGCTGTCCGAGTTGCCCGAGCTGGCGGTGGTGCAGTTGCTCTCGGCCGGCGCGGACGCCTGGGTCGACCGGGTACCGCCCGGGGTCCTGCTCTGCGACGCCCGGGGCGTGCACGATCCCTCCACCGCCGAGTGGGTGGTCGCCGCGATCCTGTCCCAACTGCGCGCCTTTCCGGCGATGGCCCGCGCCCAGGCGCAGCGGCGGTGGGCGTACGACGACGTGGCGCCCACCGACGAACTGGCCGGCAAGCGGGTGTTGATCGTCGGCGCCGGCTCCATCGGCACCGCCGTACGGCAACGGCTGGCACCGTTCGAGGTGACGTTCACCCTGGTGGCCCGGACCGCCCGGCCGGAAGAGGGGGTGCACGGGGTCGGGGAGCTGACGCAGCTGTTGCCGCACGCCGACGTGGTGGTGGTGCTGGTGCCGCTTACCGAGCAGACCCAGGGGCTTGTCGACGAGAAGTTCCTGGCCGCGATGCGTGATGGTGCGCTGCTGGTGAACGCCGCCCGGGGGCCGGTGGCCCGGACCGACGCACTTGTCGACGAGCTGCCCAGTGGCCGGATCTCCGCCGCGCTGGACGTCACCGATCCGGAGCCGCTGCCCACCGACCATCCGCTCTGGGAGCTGCCGAACGTGTTGATCACCCCGCACGTGGCGGGGTCGGTACGCGGTCTGCTGCCCCGGGCGTACCGCCTGGTCGGCGAGCAGATTCGCCGGTTCGCGACCGGCGCACAGCTGACGAACGTGGTGACGAACGGCTACTGAGCCGGCTCGACCTCGCCCCGACCGGCCGCCGCCGCCAGGCGGGGCAGGTCCTCTCGGCGTACCGCCGGCAGCACCAGCCGCTGGCCGTCGGTGAGCTGGGCGACCGCCCGGCCGCGCGGATCGGCGCCCAGTTCGGCGATCTGCTCCCAGCCGATCCGGCGCTGGCCAACCAGTGCCCGCAGGCGCAGCCCGTCAGCGTCCGCGTCGGTGCCGGCGCGCCAGGCCCAGGCGGCCACCGCCAGCGGTACCAGCAGCACCGGCAGCAGATACGCGCGGGCGCTGGCCAGCGGCACGGCCCCGATGGTGGCGACGATCGCCGCGACCAGGCTGGCCTGGTGGTGCCGGAAACGGACGGTGTCGGAACGGGCCATCCTCCGATGATCCCACCAGCCCCGGGCCGGGTCGCACCGGGCTTCGGCGGGTCGACGCAAGGCGATGCGAGAGTGATCTGACTCACTGTCCGAGGTCGTCACTGACTCGCGTACTGACTCGTTCACCGTTGGTGGGCGGCCGACTACCATGTCGCCGTCCGCCGCACCGCCGCACCGCCGCAGTGTCCCCTCACGAAGGCGAACGCCGTGCCCGTCGCATCAGTCCTCCGCGCCGTCGTCCACCGGCGCATCCTGCCGGAAACCTGCGTCCTCACGGTGGTCGCCGTGCTGGTCGCCATCGGCACCACCGGCCCGGTGCCGGCCCTCGCCGTGGTGGCGCTCGCCGGCGCCGCCGGTTCGACGCTGGCCGGCGTACGCCTGTCCCGGCTGGCCATCGGCCCCGATGGGCCGGCTGCCCGCCGCCCCGGTGGGCGGCTCGCCCGACGCCGGGCCGCCCGACCACGCCGGGCCGCCGCGTTACTGCACGCCGGGGTGGTGACCGCCGGCCTGACTGCGGCGGTACTGCCGCTGGCCTCCGCCGGATACCGACCGGCAGCCGCCGCCACCGGCCTCGTCGGCACCGCCGCCCTGCTCGGCATCGGCCTGTTCAGCCTGCCCCGCCGGCCGCGCCCGCCGACCCGGGTGCGGCTGCGCCGGCTGTTCGACGGTGCCGTGGCCGGGCTCGGCCTGGTGCTCGTGGCCTGGCTGCTGCTGCCGTACGCAGGTGTGCCGGCCGCGGCGCGGTTGGCCACGGCGGCGGCGCTCGGCCTGCTGGCCGGCGACGTGTTGACCGTGCTTACCGGGGCACACCGCAACGCCGGCGCCGCGCGGAGCCGGGTCGGTGCCGCGCTGACCCTGCTCGCGCTGGTGCTGCTGGCCGCGTTGCCGGCCGGGCCCACCGCCGGCCGGGTGGCGCTGCTGGCGGTGGGACCGCTTGTGGTCGGGGTGCTGCTGGTGGCCGACGGGGTGCGGCGCGTGGTGCAGCCGGGCGGGGACCCGCCCCGGCGGGCCACCCTGGTCTGGCCGCGGGCGCTGGTCCCGGCGGCCGGGGTGGTGCTGGCCATCGTCCACCAGTTGCAGGTGGGCCGGCTGCCCGACCGGGTCGCGGTGCTGCTCGCCCTCGCCGCGGTGCCTCCGCTGGTGGCCCGCGAGCTGCTCCGCAGCGACCCGGACCACCCGAGCGACACCGACCCGGACCTGCTGATCGCCGCAGCCACCGCGCCGGCACCCGAACCGGCACCCGAACCGGCCACCGCGATCGAGCCTGCCGTGCCCGCCGGCCGCGCCGCGCTGCTGCGGGCCCTGGCGGCCCGGCCGGCGCCGCCGGTCGGCGCGCTGCTGGTGGTCGACCTGCACCTCACCGAGCTGCCCGGCATGGCGGTCCGCGACGACGTGGCGACCGAGGCGATCCGCCGGGCGCGGGCCGTGGTGGCCCCCGACGACGAGCTGTTCGACCTGGCCGGAAGCGGGCTCGCGGTGATCACCGGGGCCGGGCCGGTGCTGGCGTACGCGCTTGGCGCACGGCTGCTCACCGAGCTGGACCGGCCGTACGAGGTCTCCGGGGCGGTGCTGCGCTCCCGGGCCAGTGTGGGGCTCGCCGAACTCGCCCACGGCGGCCCGGAGGACGTGCTGCGGCAGGCGGACCTGGCCCGGCGGCGCGCGGCCCAGCTCGGCCGGGACCGGATCGAGTGGTACGACGCGTACCTGGAGGAGCAACTGGTGCGCCGGCTGGAGTTGGAGCGGGAGCTGCCCGGCGCGGTCGCCCGGGGCGAGCTGGATCTGGTCTACCAGCCGGTGCTCGGGCTCACCGACCGGTGGCCGGTGGGCACGGAGGCGTTGCTGCGCTGGCGCAGCCCGGTGCTCGGCACGGTGTTCCCGACCGAACTGCTGCCGGTCGCCGAGGATCTCGACATCGTGGGCGAGCTGGGCACGTGGGTGCTGGACCGGGCGTGCCGCCAGTTGGCCGACTGGTCCGCCGGTGGTCGGCGGCTGTGGATGGCGGTGAATGTCTCCGTCCGCGAGCTGACCTCGCCGGACTTCGTGCCCCGGACGGTGGCGGTGCTTGATGCGTACGGGCTGGGGCCGGACCAACTGGTGGTGGAGGTCTCCGAGCCACGGGTGGGTGCCGAACTGCCGACCGTGGTGGCGCGGTTGGCCGGGCTGCGGTCGATGGGCATCCGCACCGCGCTCGACGACTTTCGCGCTGAGCACGCCTCGCTCGCGCAGCTGCGGCGGCTGCCGATCGACCTGCTCAAGGTCGGGCCGGAACTGGTCGCGACGAGCGGGGATCAGCGTCCACTGCTGGACGTGGTGGTCACCGTCGCCGATCGCATCGGGTTGGAGGTGGTGGCCGAGGAGCTGGAATCCGCCCACCAGGTCGACGGGGCGTACCGGGCGGGCTGCCGCTACGGCCAGGGGTTCGAGTTGGCCCGTCCGGCGACCGCGGAGCGGGTCGAGGCGTACTTCGAGGAGTTTCCTTCCACATCACGGTGATGATCGATGGAAACTTAACCGGTTCAGTCGGCGTTCGGCGGCGGTGGACCGGTGCTGCCCCGGGGGGTCAGGTGCGCGGTCTCGTCCTCCAGCCCGGTCGCGGGCGAGCCCTCGATCACCTGCAACAGCTGCCGGGCCGCGTGCGCGCCGTACGCCGGAATGTCCCGCCCGAGCGCGGTCAACGGCGGGTGCACCAGCCGGCACAGCGGGGAGTCGTCCCAGGCCACGATGGACAGATCGGTCGGGACGGCGAGACCCATCTCCTGGGCCACGGAGAGCCCGGCGATCGCCATCACGTCGTTGTCGTAGATCACGGCGGTGGGCCGGAGCCGGGAGCTGAGCAGGCGACGGGTCGCCCGGGCGCCCTCCTCGCCGGTGTAGTCCGAGGAGACGGTGACCGCCTCGGTCAGCCCGAGCCGCTGGCACACCTCGGCGAACGCCTGCGTCCGGATCGCGGTGTGCAGCAGGGCCGGCAGGCCGGCCACGCGGGCGATCCGGCGGTGTCCCAGCGCGTGCAGGTACTCCACGGTCTCCACGAGCGCCGCCGCCTCGTTGGACCAGACGCTGGGCAGGCTGCCGGTGCCGGTCGGGCCGCCGATCACCACGGCGGGCAGGCGCAACTCCTCAAGTACGGGCACCCGGCGGTCGTCGGTACGCAGGTCGCAGACGAGCACCCCGTCCACCCGCCGCTCACCCCACCAGCGCCGGTAGACCTCGATCTCGGCGCTCTGGTCGGCCACCACCTGGAGGGTGAGCGCGTACGACCGGGCGGAGAGTTCCGCCTCCACGCCGCTGATCAGCTCCATGAAGAACGGCTCGATGCCGAGGGTGCGCGCCGGCCGGGCGAGGATCAGCCCGATCGCCCGGGCGGTCGCGCCGGAGAGGGCACGGGCCGCGCTGCTCGGACTGAACCCGATCTCGGCGGCGATGGCCAGGATGCGTTGTCGGGTCGCCTCGGAGACCCCCGGCTGACCGTTTAGCGCGTACGACACGGCGCCCTTGGAAACTCCCGCCCGCCGGGCGACATCCGCGATGGTGGGTCGCTTCACCCGGGTACGTCCTCCTGAACCATCCGCAGCTTGTTCGGTTCAGTCTACGGGCGCACCGCAGGGGTGATCCGTTCAGCGTGCCGGGTGGTGGCGTTGGGCTGCGCCGCCGCGCGGCCCTTCGGGGCGTTCCGGGGAGCCGGCGCGGTGCCCGGATTACGTGTCGGGTACGTCGTTAACCGGCCGTTGACACTGTGGAATCGCGCCCGTACGGTGGCCTCACTTATCCGGTTCAGTCGACGTTCCTCGATCTAGGGAGCGTTCCCACATGGTCTCGGAGGATGGGTCATGAGACGGTCTACGCCTCGTTGGCTGCGGGTCGCAGCCGTAGGTCTGGTGGTCGGGTCGATGGTCGTGGCGTGCAGCGGGCGCAGCACCACCGGCGGCTCCGGCGGCGACGGTGCGGTCACGCTGACGATCAGTTTCTGGGGCGACTTCGGCCTCCAGGATCTCAAGGCGAAGTACGAGGCGGAGCACACCAATGTCAAGATCGCCCTCAACTCGGGCGAGTTCAACGCCCAGCACGAGGACCTCCAGAAGAAGCTGATCGCCGGCTCGGGCGCACCCGACATCGCGGCCATCGACGAGGGCTTCATCGTCCAGTTCCGTGGCCAGGCCGACAAGTTCGTCAACCTGCTGGACAAGGGCGCCGGCAAGCACGAGACCCACTACCTGCCGTGGAAGTGGAAGCAGTCGCTCTCGCCCGACGGCAACACCCAGATCGGTCTCGGCACCGACGTCGGCGGCCTGGCCATGTGCTACCGCACCGACCTCTTCGAGGCGGCCGGCCTGCCCACCGAACGGGACCAGGTCTCCGCGCTCTGGCCCACCTGGGACGACTTCATCCAGGTCGGTCAGCAGTACACCGCCAAGACGAAGAAGAAGTTCATCGACAACGGCACCAACCTGTTCAACCCGATCCTGGGCCAGCAGCCGGTCGGCTTCTACAACGAGAGTGACCAGTTGCAGATGGAGGGCGGCCCCAAGGTCGCCTTCGACTACGCGGTCAAGGCCGTCGACGCCGGCATCTCCGCCAACCTGACCAGTTTCCAGGCCGACTGGGACAAGGGCTTCACCAGCGGATCGTTCGCGGTGCTCGCCTGCCCGGCGTGGATGCTCGGGCACATCCAGAACACCGCGCCCGGCACCAAGGGCAAGTGGGACATCGCCGCGGTGCCCGGTGGCGGTGGCAACTGGGGCGGCTCCTTCCTGACCATTCCCAAGCAGGGCAAGAACGTCGACGAGGCGTACAAGTTCCTGGACTGGCTGATCCAGCCCGAGCAGCAGATCGAGATCTTCAAGACGGTCGGCAACCTGCCGTCGCAGCCGGGTCTCTACACCGACCCCGCGATCACGGAGTTCAAGAACGAGTTCTTCAACTCCGCGCCGGTCGGGCAGATCTTCCCCAAGATGGCGCAGGCCCTGACGCCGCAGTACCTGGGCAAGAAGAACGGCCCCACCCGGGTCGCGGTGGAGAACGTGCTCAACCGGGTGCAGAACGGCACGCTCAAGTCGGACGCGGCCTGGGCCGAGGCGATCAAGGAAGCCGAGAAGGCCAGCAAGTAGCCGTGCGGGGGCGGTGCGGGTGACGGTCAGCCCGCGCCGCCCCCGGCGTACGCCTGCCCGCGCCTTCCGGCACCCGTCTTCCGCCGCATCCGTCCGTCCGCACCTGGAGAGTGCCCATGTCCGCCACGCGCGCGGCCCCCGAACCGACCACCCGCCGCCCCCCACCCGCCCGAAGCCGGCGAATGACCTGGCATGACCGGCTGCACCGCTTCGACGTACGGGTCGTCCCGTACCTGTTGATCGCGCCGTTCTTCCTGCTCTTCTTCGTCTTCGGGCTCTTCCCGATGATCTTCAACGGGGTGGTGGCGCTGCGCCACTGGCGCCTGGACGACCCGGAGCTGACCGGGTGGGCCGGCTTCGAGAACTTCGGCCGGCTCTTCAGCGACGGCGACTTCGGCAACGCGCTCTACAACACCTTCGGTATCTTCCTGCTCTCCACGGTCCCGCAGCTGTTGCTGGCGCTGGTCATCGCGTCGATGCTCAACCGTAGGCTGCGTGCGCAGACCTGGTGGCGGGTAAGCGTCCTGCTGCCCTACATCACCCCGATCACCGCCTCCACGCTTGTCTTCAACGTCTTCTTCTCCCGTGATCTCGGGATGGCGAACTGGGCGCTCGGGCTGATCGGCATCGGCACCGAGAACCCGATCGACTGGCGGGCGGACAAGCTGCACTCCTGGATCGCCATCGCCACGATGGTCAACTGGAAGTGGATCGGCTACAACGCGCTGCTCTACCTGGCCGCGATGCAGTCCATCCCGCGCGACGTCTACGAGGCGTCCGCGCTGGACGGCGCCGGCCCGTGGCGTCAGCTCTGGCGGATCACCGTACCGATGATCCGTCCGGTGGTGATCTTCACGGTGGTGCTCTCCACCATCGGCGGGCTCCAGCTCTTCACCGAGCCGATGCTCTTCGACCTCAACGCGCAGACCGCCCGGGGCGGGGCCGGCGGTGAGTGGCAGACCGTCGCGCAGCTGATCTACAAGGTGGGCTGGAAGGACCTGAATCTCGGCTACGCCGCCGCGATGTCCTGGGCGCTGTTCCTCATCATCCTGGCGGTCGCCGCCCTGAACACTTACTTGACCAACCGCCTGTCAGGGGGACGCAAGTGACGACCGTTGCCCCGCCGCGCGGCGAGCCCGCGCCGGCACCGACGACCGGGCGTAAGCGGGCCGTCCTGATGGGTCGGGCGCCGCAGGACACCCCGGGCGGATTCTGGACGTACGCCTTCCTGGCGGTGACCGCCCTGTTCGCGGCGTTCCCGCTGTACTGGATGTTCGTCATCGCCACAAGCACCGACGAGGCCACCGCCCAACTGCCGCCGGTGGTGATCCCGGGCGACCAGTTCCTGGTCAACCTGGACGAGGTCTTCTCGATGCAGGACGTCTACTTCGCCGCCTCCCTGGTGAACAGCGTCATCGTCGCGACCGTGGTGACCGCCTCGGTGCTGTTCTTCTGCTCGCTGGCCGGGTTCGCCTTCGCCAAGCTCCGGTTCAAGGGCAGCCGGGCACTGCTGCTCTTCGTGATCCTCACCCTGACCGTGCCCAACCAACTCGGCGTGGTGGCGCTCTACATCGTGATGGGCGAGCTGGGTTGGAACGGCACCCTGCTGGCGGTGATCGTGCCCGGCATGGTCACCGCGTTCGGCGTGTTCTACATGCGGCAGTTCATCGTCAACGCGGTGCCGGACGAACTGGTCGAGTCGGCGCGCATCGACGGCGCCAGCACCATGCGGGTCTACTGGAACATCGTCCTGCCCGCCGTGCGTCCGGCACTGGCGGTGCTCGGCCTGCTCACCTTCGTGGCCACCTGGAACGACTTCCAGTGGCCCCTGATCACCCTCAACGGCACCGACTACCCCACCTCGATGGTGGCCATCTCCGACCTGGCCAGCGGCAACTACGTGATCTACCGCCGGGTGCTGGCCGGAGCCTTCGTGGCCACGGTGCCACTGTTGATCATGCTCGTCATCGGCGGTCGGCAGATCGTCCGCGGAATCATGGAAGGCGCGGTGAAGTCTTGAGCGACGCGCGGGGGACCGGGCCGGACCGGCTGGCGCTGCACCAGGGTTGGACGCTGCGAGCGGCACCCGGCCCGCAACTGCCAGCCGGCATCGACGGCCGGACAGTGCCGGCCACCGTGCCCGGCTGCGTGCACACCGACCTGCTCGCCGCCGGGCTGATTCCCGACCCGTACCTGGACGACAACGAGACCGCGCTGAGCTGGATCGGGCACACCGACTGGAGCTACGAAACCACCTTCGACCGGCCGACTGGCGACCACCACCGCCTCGACCTGGTCTGCGCCGGGCTGGACACGGTCGCCACGCTCAGCCTCAACGGCGTCGAGCTCGGCCGCACCGAGAACATGCACCGCGGCTACCGCTTCGACGTCGGGTCGCTGCTCCGCGCCGAGGACAACACCCTCGCCGTACGCTTCGACTCCGCCTACCGGTACGCCGAGGCGCACCGCGACCGGCTCGGAGACCGGCCCAACGCCTACCCGGAGCCGTTCCAGTTCATCCGCAAGATGGCCTGCAACTTCGGCTGGGACTGGGGTCCGACGGTGGTCACCGCGGGCATCTGGCAGGAGATCGGCCTGCACGGCTGGTCGACCGCCCGGCTGGCGCTGGTGCGCCCACTTGTCACCGTGGAGCGCGACACCGGCCGGGTGGAGCTGCACGTGGAGGTCGAACGCGCCACCGACGCGCCGCGCCCCGGGCCCGCCGAGCCGACCGCCGGCCACCCCGAAGCGGCCCACGCGACCGCCGACGTGCCGCTCACCGTGCAGGCCGAGGTGGCCGGGGTGACCGCCGAGGTCACCATCGCGGCGGGGCAGCGGGCCGCCGTGCTTACCCTCACCGTCGCCGAACCCGAACTGTGGTGGCCGCACGGCCACGGCGCCCAGCATCGCTACCCGCTGGCGGTCACCCTGCACGGACCGGACGGCACCATCCTCGACGACTGGCACCGGCGGATCGGCTTCCGCGCGGTACGCCTGGACACCACCCCCGACGAGCACGGCGCACCGTTCACCCTGCACGTCAACGACGTGCCGATCTTCGTACGCGGGGTGAACTGGATCCCCGACGACGCCTTTCCCACCCGGGTCACCCGGGACCGTCTCGCCCACCGCTTCGACCAGGCCATCGGGGCCAACGTGAACCTGCTGCGGGTCTGGGGCGGGGGCCGGTACGAGTCGGAGGACTTCTACGACCTGGCCGACGAGCGCGGGCTGCTGGTGCAGCAGGACTTCCTGTTCGCCTGCGCGGCCTATCCGGAGGAGGAACCGTTCCACGCCGAGGTGGCCGCCGAGGCCACCGAGCAGGTGGTCCGCCTCGCGTCGCATCCCTCGCTGGTGCTCTGGACCGGCAACAACGAGAACATCTGGGGCTGGCACGACTGGGGCTGGCAGGACGCCCTCGCCGGGCGCAGCTGGGGGCGGGGCTACTACCTTGAGCTGCTGCCCCGGATCGTCGCCGACCTCGACCCGACCCGACCGTACTGGCCGGGCAGCCCCTGGTCGGGCAGCGAGGAGATCCACCCCAACGACCCGGCGTACGGCACCATGCACATCTGGGACGTGTGGAACTCCGACGACTACGTCAAGTACCGCGAATACCTGCCCCGCTTCGTCGCCGAGTTCGGCTACCAGGGCCCTCCCGCGTACGCGACGCTGCGCCGGGCGCTCTCCGACGAGCCCCTCGCCCCCGACTCGCCCGGCATGGCGCACCACCAGAAGGCCGCCGACGGTGACCTGAAGCTGCGCCGGGGGCTGGACGCGCACCTGCCGGCACCCCGCGACTTCGACGACTGGCACTGGCTCACCCAGCTCAACCAGGGGCGCGCCATCCAGCTCGGAGTGGAGCACTTCCGCTCTCACCGGGGCGTGTGCATGGGCACCATCGTCTGGCAGCTCAACGACTGCTGGCCGGTCACCTCGTGGGCGGCGATCGACGGCGACGGCCGCCGCAAACCACTCTGGTACGCCCTGCGCCGCGCCTACGCCGACCGGCTGCTCACCATCCAACCCCGCGACGGCGGACTGGCCCTGGTCGCGGTCAACGACAGCGGTCGACCGTGGCGGGCGTCGACCACCGTCGCCCGGCTCGCCCTGACCGGGGAACCGATGTCGAAGACCACAGTGGAACTGGACGTCCCCGGGTACGCGACGGCGACCGTGACGCTGCCGGCGGAGCTGACCCGGCCCGACGAGCCCCGGAAGGAGTTGCTGGTCGCCGACACCGGCGACCCGACCCAACGGGCACTCTGGTTCTTCGCCGAGGACCGCGACATCGACTACCCGTCGGCCGGGTACGACGCCACGGTCGAGTCGGTCGACGGCGGCCAACTGGTCCGCGTCACCGCCCGCACCATGCTGCGCGACGTGACCCTCTTCCCGGACCGCCTCGACCCGTCCGCCCAGGTCGACGACGCCCTGATAACCCTGCTCCCCGGCGAGTCGGCGACGTTCACGGTGCGGGCTGACGCGCCGCTCGACCCCGTCGCGCTCACCAGCCGCCCCACCCTCCGCTGCGTGAACGACCGGTAAGGAAGGGCCCCCTATTAACGCCTCGTGTAGAGGAAGGGCCCCTTCTTAACAACAAACAAGCCCCTGAAAACACCACCACCCGAAGGGGGATCCGATGAGGAGAAGACTGGGCGGCGTACTGCTGGCCCTGGCCGGCCTGCTGGCGACGACGGCTGCCGGGCCGGCGGCGGCCGTACCCCCGACAGGCCCGCCCGCACCCCCGGCGGACGCGGCGGCCCACGCGGCACCTGGCCAAGCGAGGGCCCAGGCGGCAGCAGCCCACGCGACAGCAGGCCAGGCGGCAGCCCACGCGACAGCAGGCCAGGCGGCAGCCCACGCGACAGCAGGCCAGGCAGCAGCCCACGCGACAGCAGGCCAGGTGGCAGCCCACGCGACAGCAGGCCAGGCGACGGTAGGCCAAGCGGCGGCCCAGGCGGCACCTGGCCAAGTGGCGGCAGGCCAGGCGGCGGCAGGCCAGGTGGCGGGCGGCGGCCAGGGCTTCGTGGTACGCAAGGGCGACCGGTTGTACGCCGACGGCAAGCCGTTCCGGTTCGCCGGCACCAACAACTACTACCTGATGTACAAGTCCCGGGCGATGGTCGACGACGTGTTCGCCGACGCGCGGGCGGCCGGCTTCACCGTGCTGCGGCACTGGGGATTCCTCGACATCGGGACGCCCGACGGCACCGACTCGGTGCACGGGCCCGCCGACGGAGTGTGGTTCCAGCACTGGGACGGCGAGCGGCCCGTGATCAACGGCGGGCCCGACGGCCTGCAACGCCTCGACTACGTGCTTGCCGCCGCCCGCCGGGCCGGCATCCGCGTGATCATCCCGCTGACCAACAACTGGCGCGACTTCGGCGGCATCGACCAGTACGTCCGTTGGCGCGGCGCCGACCACCACGACGACTTCTACACCGACCCGGTGATCCGTGGCTGGTACCGGGACTGGGTGACGCATCTGCTCAACCGGGTCAACACGGTGACCGGGGTGGCGTACAAGGACGATCCCACAATCATGGCCTGGGAGTTGGCGAACGAGCCGCGCTGCAAGGGTTCCGGGGTCTATCCGCCGTCGCCGCAGTGCTCCACCGACACGATCACCACCTGGGCCGACGAGATGAGCCGGCACATCAAGTCCGTCGACCGCCGGCACCTGGTCGGCGTCGGCGACGAGGGCTTCTTCTGTGACGGTCCGGACGCCGGCCACTGGACGGTCAACTGCGGTGAGGGCGTGGACTCGATCGCGTTGAGCCGACTGCCCGCCGTCGACGTGCTCGGCTATCACCTGTACCCGGACCACTGGGGCACCGACGCCGACTGGAGCGTGCGCTGGATCGAGCGGCACAACCGGGAGGCGAAGCGGATCGGCAAGCCGGCCCTGCTCGGCGAGTTCGGCTGGCACGACCGGGCCACCCGCAACCCGGTCTACCAGCGCTGGACCGACACCTTCAGCCGCACCGGCGGCACCGGCTTCCTGTACTGGATCCTCTCCGGCGTCTCCGACGACGGCACGCTCTATCCGGACTACGACGGCTACACCGTCTACTGCCCCAGCCCGGTCTGCACCACCCTGAGCAACGCGGGGGAGAGCATCCGCCGGGGTTTCCGGCCACGCCCGCCGGTCGCCGACCACGACACCGCGGTCACCGCGGCCGGCACGCCGGTCACCCTCACCCCGACGAGCAACGACATCGCGTACGCGGCAACCGTGCGGCCGTCCACCATCGACCTCGATCCGACGGTACGCGGACAGCAGCGCGCGGTGTCCGTCACCGGCGGTCGGTTCGCGCTGGGCATCAACGGGTCGGTGGTGTTCACCCCGGCGGACGGGTTCCAGGGCCGGGTCGTCGCCGGGTACACCGTCGAAGACAACGCGGGCCGGCGGTCGAAGGTGGCCGAGTTGACCGTCACCGTCAAGCCGGCGCCCGGCGACCCGATCCGGCTCGCCTCCTGGGAGACCGGCCTGGAGGGCTGGGCGCCGGGTGACTGGCAGCCCGACGCGGGCACCCTGGACCGTACCGACGAATTCGCCACCGACGGCACGTACGGCCTGCGGGTCAGCGCGACCGGTGGCGGCTGGTTCGGGGTGGCCCTGCCCGAGCCGGTCGACCTGTCGACCAAGGCGGTGCTCCGCTACGACGTGCGCACCTCGGCCTCGGCGGGCACCTCCACCTCGATCGCCGTGCAGACCGGTGCCGGTTGGGCCTGGTGCCAGTCGAGTTTCGGCTGGGTGAACCAGGGCTCCACCACCACGGTCGAGATCGACCTGCTCACCGAGATGTCCTGCGACACCTCGGCCCTGGCGGACGTACGCGGGATCCTGATCTGGGTCAGCCCCGGCACCCACGACCTGGATCACCTCCGCGCCGAGTAGGCCACCCGGTCGTACGGCCGCACCCGGGGCCTTCGCGCCGGGTGGGCGGTAGGGCCGCCCGGCCGCACCCACGGTGCGCCGGGGCGAGGGGCAGAGCAGCGGTGGGGTACCGGGCCGGCGCGCGGTCCCCACCGCTTGCGGCGTGTAGGCGAGTGCTCTCCGAATTGAAGAATTCTGCAAGTGATAAACTCTTCACCATGCCGTTCGTGGCGCCGGGAGGAGACTGAGCCGTGTCCGTGCCGCTTTACCAGGCGAAGGCCGAGCTGTTCCGCACGCTCGGGCATCCGGTCCGCATCCGGGTGCTGGAGCTGCTCCAGGACGGCCCCAAGCCGGTACGTGACCTGCTCGCCGCCATCGAGGTGGAGGCGTCGAATCTCTCCCAACAGCTCGCCGTGCTGCGCCGGGCCGGCATGGTCACCTCGTACCGCGACGGCCCCCTGGTGATGTACGCGCTGAGCACGCCCGACGTCGCCGACCTGCTGGCCGCGGGCCGGCGGATCCTCGGCGCGGTGCTCACCGACCGGGACGCCCTGCTGGACGAACTGCGCGCCGGCGGACCAGACCGGTGACGCCCACCGACACCAGGCCGGTCAACCCGGCCGGACCGACCCTGTCCGCCGCCTGGCACCGCGTCCGCGACCTGCTACCCGGCCGCGCCGACTGGCACTCGGTACGCCGCTCACCCCGGCGGGACCTCGTCGCAGGGCTCACCGTCGCCGTGGTCGCGCTCCCGCTGGCGCTCGCCTTCGGGGTCACCTCCGGGCTCGGCGCGGAGGCCGGTCTGATCACCGCCGTGGTCGCCGGTGCGGTGGCGGCCGTCTTCGGCGGCTCGAACCTCCAGGTCTCCGGCCCGACCGGCGCGATGACAGTGGTGCTGGTGCCGGTCGTGGCGCAGTTCGGGTCGACAGGCGTACTCATGGTCGGTGCGCTGGCCGGGCTGATCCTGATCGCCCTGGCCCTCGCCCGCCTCGGCCGTTACGTCCGTTACCTGCCGGTGCCGGTGATCGAGGGCTTCACCGCCGGCATCGCCGTGGTCATCGCCCTGCAACAGGTACCGGCCGCGCTCGGCGTCACCGACGCACAGGGCGACCGGGTGTGGGCGGTGGCGGCCGACGCGGTCGCCCGTTTCGTCGTACACCCTCGGCCGGCCGCCGTCGCGGTGGCCCTCGGTGTCGCGGCGGTGATGCTGCTCGGTGCCCGGTGGCGTCCCGGGCTGCCCTTCTCCCTGCTCGCGGTGGCCGCCGCCACGCTGCTCGCCGAGTTCGCGCCGGTCGACCTGGTCCGGATCGGTGCGCTGCCGCAGGCGCTGCCCGCGCCGTCGCTGGACTTTCTCGACCTCGGGGCGGTGGGTGTGCTGCTGCCTGCCGCGTTCGCGGTGGCGGCGCTTGCCGCGCTGGAGAGTCTGCTCTCGGCCACCGTCGCCGACGGGATGACCGTCGGCCAGCGGCACGACCCCGACCGGGAACTCTTCGGGCAGGGCCTGGCCAACCTGGCCTCCCCGCTGTTCGGCGGCATCCCGGCCACTGCGGCCATCGCGCGTACCGCCGTAAACGTACGGGCCGGAGCGGTCTCGAAGCTGGCCGCGCTCACCCACGCGGTGGCGCTGGCCGGCATCGTGCTGGCTGCCGCCCCGCTGGTCGGCCGCATTCCGCTCGCCGCCCTGGCCGGAGTCCTGCTGGCCACCACGGTACGGATGGTCGAGGCGGCGTCGCTGTGGGCGCTCGCCCGCGCCACCCGGGGCGACGCGCTCGTGCTGGTGCTGACCTTCGCCGTCACCGTGATCTGGGACCTGGTCTCCGCCGTGGCCGTCGGCGTCGGCGTGGCCGTCGTGGTGGCGCTGCGCGCGATCGCCCGCAGCGTGAAACTCGAACAGGTGCCGCTCGACGCCAGCGAGCACACCGCCGAGGAGCAGGCCCTGCTCGCCGAGCACATCGTGGCCTACCGGCTGGACGGGCCGTTGTTCTTCGCCGCCGCGCACAACTTCCTGCTCCGGCTCTCCGACGTCGCCGACGTACGGGTGGTCATCCTGCGGATGTCGCGGGTCTCCACCATCGACGCCACCGGTGCCCACGTTCTCGGCGACGCCATCCGCCGGCTCCAGGGACGCGGCATCACCGTGCTGCTCTCCGGCGTCGTACCCGGCCACGACCAGGTGCTCGACGCCCTCGGCGTGGCCGACCAACTGCGCCGCGACGGACTGGTCTTCGCCGACACCCCGGCCGCCATCGCGTACGCCCGAGCCCTCGCCCTGGCCCCCACCGGGTGACCGGGGAGGCGACCCCGCTCATTGACTGGCGCCGTATCCGTAGGGACCGTGGGATCGTCGTGCGACGGGTAATTTGCAAACGGGCGAGGCGAGGAGAAGACAGGTGGCTGCTGGCGGCTTTTCGTCGAGACGGCTGGTTCGCGTGCGGCAGCTGCTTGAGCGGCACGTCGAGTCCGGCCTTGTTCCGGGCGCGGTGGCCGTCCTCGCCCGCAAGGGCGAGGTGCACGTGGTGGCGACGGGCAGGCTCGCGTTCGAGGGCGTCGGATCGAGCACGCCGATGGCGGGCGACACGATCTGTCGCCTGGGCTCGATGAGCAAGCCGATCGCCGCCGCGTGTGCGATGACGCTCGTCGAGGACGGCACCCTGCGGCTCGATGACCCGGTCGACGACCTGCTCCCCGAGCTGGCCAAAATGACCGTGCTCACCGATCCGCACGGGCCACTGGACGACACCGTTGCGGCGCAGCGTTCGATCACGCTGCGGGATCTGCTGACCTACACCCTCGGCATCGGCATGGTCCCTGCCCAGCCGGGAACGGTTCCGATCGCCGATGCGCTGGACACCCTCGGCAGCCCGTCGCCGGACGAGTGGCTCGGCCGGCTCGGCCGGCTTCCACTCGTCCACCAGCCGGGCGAGCGCTGGATGTACCACACCGCCGCCGACGTGACGGGTGTGCTCATCGCCCGGGCCACCGGCATGTCCTTCGAGGATGCCTTGCGCGAGCGGATCTGCGACCCGCTCGGGATGAAGGACACCGCGTTCAGCGTGGGCGGCGAGAGCATGGATCGGTTCGCCACGGCGTACGAACGGGACAGCGCCCCCAGCGGTGCGGCGATCGTCGAGGACACCCCCGACGGGCGGTGGAGCCGGCCGCCGACATTCGAGTCAGGGGGCGGCGGGATGGTCTCGACCGCCGACGACTACCTCGCCTTCGCCTCGGCGTTGCTCGCGGGCGGCGCCCACTGCGGCGAGCGGGTGCTTTCGCGGCCGGCGGTGACCCTGATGACCACCGACCACCTGTCTGCCGAACAGAAGGCGATCTCCGGATTCTGGCCGGGCTACTTCGACGCGATGGGCTGGGGTTTCGGAATGTCGGTCCGGACCCGTCGTACGCTGCTGGGCCCCTCGGTCGGCAGCTACGGATGGCCCGGCTTCTACGGCACCGCCTGGTACAACGATCCCGCCGAGGAGCTGACGACGATCCTCATGATGCAGCGGGCGCACTTCGGCGACCAGACGCTGCCCATCTGGCACGACTTCTGGAACGCCGTCTACCAGGCAATCGACGACTAACTCGACCGCTGTAGCGCGGTGACGAGATCACCTACCGAGGTCGAGGGGTTTCCTGCGGGCGGCGGATCGAGTCGTGCTGCTCGCTGGCATGCGGTCGCAACCCCATCCCGAAAGCTGTCGAAGTTCAGTGCCGTCTTGTCCCAGTCTGCCAAACGCACCCCTGACGCTCGGGCTGTCTCCGAAGCCTCTCCGGGCGAGTAATGGTCGACGTCACAGACGGCCCACGCCTCGTCGTAGTCGTTCTCCTGCTGCCGGCGGTACGTGCCACGTACCAGATCGACGGGTGAACCGCGCTCGACGGCGACCGCGACCCTGACACTGACCCAAGGTTCCCGTTTCAATGCTTCGAAGTAGGCGCGCTCGGTGGACTCGCCGTTCGTCGTGACCAGTACGGTCCGCCGCTGCTCCCGTGTTGCCGGCCCTCTGCGCAGGTCCGTCTCCCGGCCGCCCGCATGCACCATGCGACCCGTTTGGCGCTCACGACGTCGAGGCGTCATCCGTACCTCCACGGTTGGTGAGTGCCTGCTCGAACAGGTGGGTCGAAAGGTCCGGCACCGCACCGTAGTTGCCGTTCAGGTACCGACGCTGTCGATTCTCGCCTTCCTTCCGAGGCTTGAAATCCGTCAGCGGATAGAGCGAGGAAGCGCCTTGGTCGTCCTTTTCCACGAACCAGATCTCGTCGCGGCGCAGGATCTCCTCCGCATCGAGAGTGCCGAGCAGCGCGGCGTCGTGGCTGGTGAAGATGAGCTGACTACCCAGCGGGTTGGCCTCCGGGCTGCGGAAGAGGCTGATGAGCTTGGCGGTCAAAATCGGGTGCAGGCTGGCGTCGATCTCGTCGATCAGCATGGTGGCACCGGTCCGGAGCATCGCGGCGGCGTGCAGCCCCAGGGTGAGAAGTTGCCGGGTACCGGTCGACTGGTCTCGAAGTTCGAGCAGAGCGGTGCCGTTGGGGCCCTGGTGGGCGAACTGGATCCTCGATCGTTCGAGCACCGCCCACCGACGAGCCCGCCGCTGAACGAATGTGCGATCAGTCGGCAGTGCCGGCTCGTGAGTGCTTTCGCTCGGTCTTGGGTTGACCACGACGCCGACGATTCCGACGTCGGCAGCTTGCAACAGTTCAACGGCCAACTGGAGCATGTCCTGGTCATCCGCGTCGTTAGGACGGAGAAGGCTGGACAAGACCATCTCGGGTTCCATCCGCTGGCCTGCCAGGTAGAACCAGCGGTAAGTGTTGTGCAGCGGTTGCGGGTTCGTCGGATCCGGCTCTGGACGGCTGTGGCCGAAGCGGGCAACAGTGCTGAGGAAAAGTGCAGCTGGCGCGGTGATCTCTGCAATTTGCTCCAGGGGCCGCCGGCCTGACTCCTCGCCCCAGGCGAAGTTGTCCCCATCGCGTTCGAAGATGCGTCGCTTGCGGCCCAACGGATAGTGGTAGAGCCACTCTTCAAGCACCCGATCGTCGTCGATCGTGAACCCGTAGGTGTGCCGGACGTCGCCGAGCATAAGGTCTACGACATAACGTGATGGCTGCCCGACGTTCTCAGGATCCAGTCGGAAAGGTTCGCGGAACAGCCCCACCCCGGGCTCGACCGCGCGGTCAGACTCCACGACCATCTGCCGCATGAACGCCAGAGCGCCGAGGCAGTTGGACTTGCCGGACGCGTTGGCCCCGAAGATGCCGACAACCCTGACAGCCGGGGTCGGAGGCCCACCCGCCTCGATGTTGTCTCCGTAGACCGGTGTGAGGTTGAGCTGCTGCTCGTCGCGGAACGAGCGGTGGTTGGCAAAGCGGAAACTCAGCAGCATCGGCGGTGTGCCCCTACCTGGTGGGCGGTTACAAACGCATCTCTGCGAGTAAACCACGAAGAGGTGGGGGAAGCCCTTCATGGGCAGGTGCTGCTGCCGGGTGCCGGAGCAAAGGGCGTACAGGCCGACGGAGGAAGTGTCAGGGCGTGCTCGCACAGGCCGTGTCGAGCTGGCTTGGGCCGGTGGCGTCCGGCCAGGCCATTCGGAACTTGCGGGGAGAGCCGTTGAGTCGGGACGGGTCGGCGCCGGGTGGTGACACCGTCGCCGTCTCGACATGGCAGGCTCCGCAAGCCTGGTAGAACCGCTGCGCCGCGGTGTTCTGCTCCAGCACCCACAGGTAAAGGCCGTGGGTCGTCGCGTGTGCCACCGCGGCTCGGGCGGCGTGGGCCAGGAGCGCGGTGCCGACACCGGTGCGGTGCTGGTCGTACGTGACGTGCAGGTTGTCGACGAGGCTGCCCCACTGCGGGTCATGGTCGAACATGACATGGACGAAGCCGATCAGCCGGCCGCCGTCCTCGGCCACCACGGTCCGGCTGCGGGTGGGGTCGGCCAGGCGGGTCGACCAGACCGAGCGCCGGTCGGCGACGACATCGCCGTCGAGGAAGGAATCGGAGTACGCGCCGCGATAGTAGCGACGCCAACTGTCGGCGTGCAGCAGCGCGATCTGCCCGGCGTCGTCAACGTCGGCGAGGCGTACTCGCAGCAGATCGTCCTGCTTGAATGCCTGGTCGGATTCCCCGTCCTGGCTGGAGATGGGAGTTGGCACGAAAGCACCTCCGGGCTTCGCAGCTTGCTCGACATCACTCGTGCCGAGCCGGG
Source organism: Micromonospora sp. FIMYZ51 (assembly GCF_038246755.1). NCBI lineage: Bacteria > Bacillati > Actinomycetota > Actinomycetes > Micromonosporales > Micromonosporaceae > Micromonospora > Micromonospora sp. FIMYZ51. The sequence continues at coordinate 1,466,968 of NZ_CP134706.1, forward strand.
TCCTCACCCGGAGCACCCCGCCCACGATCGGAGGGTTGCCGGCCAGCAAGCCGGGGCTTCGCGCTGGCGCTCATGACCTGTGTAGACCGTACCAACTCCGCCGCACTTCCGGCGTCCTGCACCGGTTGTCCGAGGCAGTTCGCACCGCGCCGTAGCCTCCGCGATAACCTGTTGGCGGGCCACGGCAACCGCTGCTAGCTTTCCGGAGGCCGTGCGAGAAACCGAGGAGGTGGTACCCGTGAACGTGTCGACATGGGTGCTCCCCTCAGGGGTCACGGTCGGGCGATAGGTCGTCCGGGAGCGCCGTTCAGCGCACTCCCGAAAGGTACGACCATGGAGTTCATTTCCGAACAGCGCCTCGACGACGGCGTCCGCGAGCGCGAATTCACCCTCGGCGAGATCCCCGGCATCCTGTGGACGCCTCCCTCCGTAACCGCTCCGGTGCCGCTGATTCTGCTCGGCCACCCCGGCGGACTGCCGATGATGTATCCCCGACTGGTGGCCCGGGCCCAGCACTGCGCGGCGGAGGGCTTCGCCGCAGCCTCCATCGAGCTTCCCGGCGGCGGTAACCGGCCCCGTTTCCTCGCCGTCGAGGAGGCCCGCGCCGACCTGCGCCGGGCGTTGCAGGCCGGCGAGCGGGTCGACGACGAGATCGTCGACCGGCTCGTCCTCCCGCTTGTCGACAAAGCCGTCCCGGAATGGCGGGCCACCCTCGATGCCCTGCTTGCGTTGCCCGAAATCGGCGGCCCGGTCGGCTACTCGGGAGGGATCATCGCCATCGGCGTCCGGCTGGCGGTGGTCGAGCCGCGCATCCGGGCGGCCCTTCTGTTCGCCGGGAGTTTCGTGCCCCGCAGCATGTTCGAGGAAGCCCGGCAGGTCAGCATTCCGTTGCAGGTGCTGCTGCAATGGGACGACGAAGGTAACGACCGGCAGTTGGCGCTGGATCTGTTCGACGCCTTCGGCTCCCGGGAGAAGGCGCTGCACGCCAACATGGGCGGACACACCGGCATCCCGCATTACGCCGGAGAAGGCGCGAACCGGTTCTTCATCCGGCACCTGAAGTAGAGGTCAGCCCGGCCGGCAGTCTGCCCGCTCATCCGGGCAACGTACCCGATCAGCGTCGAGTGATCAGGGACGCGAGGACAGGTCGACCGCTTCGGCGAGAAAGACGTCCAGCTCGCTGTCCGACATGCTAGGACTTACTTGTTCGTGAGAGGCCGTGTGGCTTGTCAGCCGGAAGATGCAGGGCTCACAACCTGGTGGCCAGCGCTGCTGCTTCAGCGAGAAGCTCGTTCAGCTCGTCGTCACCGACAGCGCCATTGCCCAAGATTTCCAAGATCACCAATCCCTGGATCCGCCCGGCCATCTGGGGCGCTATGGCCGTCTCGACATCGGGATCCACAGCGGCCCGGATCAGCGTCTCGGCTGCGTTGGCGTCGATCTCCGGGGTGCCGGCGGGGGCAGCTGCTCGCATGTCGGCAACGAACCGCATGATCTCGCCTGCGGATGTCCGCTCGTCGAAGCGCCGGTTGACGGCGAAGTAGAAGACCGCACCGAGCAGCGTCGGGAAGCCGTCCCAGCCGATCTCATCGAGGCGGGCTTCGATCCGGTCGTTGGCCTCGTGATCGCCTCTGACCATCGTCCGGATGTAGTCGACCATCTCAGGGCTGCTCATCAGATCGCTTCCTCTCGCGGTGTTTCTTCACCATGTTCCAGACACCTCGAAATCCCACGACGATTGCGCCAGCAGCCATGATGACCGACGTGACCGGGTGCTCCAACTGAGGGCGGTCGACCGGCGTGCCGGGGTCGGAGGCCGTGGACGTCGTGCTACCACTCGATCCCGATCCCTTCAGGCCCTTTTGCAGCTCGCGAAAGCCGGTCGTGATGGCCTGCTCGGTCTGCTTGAGGGTGTCCTCGGTATCGTCTGCCTTCTTGACGTGCCGGCGGAGGAACGCCTCGCCCTTGCGGTTGCGTTCCTCCGTCTCCGCGACCAGGCGTTCGCCGGACGGTGAAGCCGCATCATCTGGTCCGGCGGGCGCGGCGCCGGGGGCGATCGTGTTGACGTACGCGGTGATATGGCTGGCGGCCTCAGACAGCAGGCGGGCGTAGCGGCCGGCTTTGTCCCGGGCCACCTCGGCGTCCGCGACGGCGGCGCGCAACCGGTGGTCGCTACTACCGCGCTGCACCTCGACCAGCCGCGCCAAGGCCACTTCGGCGTCCGTCCGGGCGCGCAGCGCGGTGACCGCTGCGGCATCAAGCTTTCCGCGTACGGCGAGAAGCCGTGCGACCAGTTCGGCGATGCTGCCGCTCATCCGAGTCGGGTGAGGTAGTCGCTTGCGTTCTCGGCGGTGCCTGCGAAGCGGCGGCGAGTCGGTTCGACCTCTGCCTTGGCGGCGGCGAGTGCCTGATGAGTGTCGGTCACGTGCTCGTGTTGGCTGCCGCGCAGGATGGCGTTCGCCGTGCCGGTTGCTGCTTCGGCCTCGGAGACAGCCTGGTCGAACACCCGTTGTCCCTGGCGGACGGCTTCGATGGCGGCGTGAAGGGTCGCCTTGACCTCGCCAACACTCATGGTGGTCGACGGTCAGCCGAGAATGCCGACGTAGCGGCGGGCGGCCTCCGAGCTGCCCTGCACGAGCGTCATGGCCTCGGCCAGGCGCTGCTTGCTCTGCTCTCCTCGGGCGATGGCCTCGGCGATCGTGGGGTGGCCGGTGCCGGCAGCGACAGCACGTAGCCGGGTCAGCATCTGCTCGGTGTTCTCGGCGGCGGCCCGGATCTGGTTGATCGTGGCATTGCCCTGCTCGGCTGCCTGCATCAGCGCCGCCTTGACCTCTTCGATGCTGGCCATGCTGTCCCTCCGTCGATCGTCCGCGAGCGCAGATCACGTTTGCGTAGTCGGGCGGACACTATCGGAGATGACTTCGCTTCGCAGCCCGGTAGCTACAGGTGGTCGGCTGCGGTCCGTTCCACGTCGGCGATGAACTCTTCAAGCTGTGCTTCGTCTTGGTCGCGGTCCTGGAGCAGCTTGCCGAGGAGGACAATCTGTATCTGAAGGGCCGTCTCGGGGTTGAGGTTCTCGATCAGCTTGACCTCGCCGAGCGCTGCCCGGACGAGTCCCTCCATCTCCAGCGTGGGAAGCGACTGCGCGTCCGGGAACTGCGATCGCGTCTCGGCTACGAACCGAGCCACGTCGGTCGGCGAGGGGTTGGCGGGGAAGCGGTCGTTGATTGCGATGGCGAAAGCCGCGCCGATCACCTGGCTGCCGCCGCGCCAACCCGTGGTCTCCAAGCCGTCCAGGATCTGGTCTACCGTGCCCCAGTCACGACGCGCCATCGCGCGAATCAGGTCGCTGAATTCCGTCCGTACGCTCACGGTTTCGTAACCTCGCTATCCCTTTGCGGATCGACACGACGGAGCGGTGGACGGCGATGCCGGCCACCAGCCCAACGACGACCAAGTGCCCTGCGGTGTCCGGTGCCTCGTTGGCGAGACGTTGGCCCAGGGTTGGGCTGGCGCTCGGTGTAGTGGTGCCGGCCTGCGTTCCTGTCGGGCCTTGCGGTCCTCGGATGAAGTTGAAGGCTTCCCGCGCTGCGCTCACGGTCTTCTGGGTGTTGTCCTGAAGGTCCTCGACGTTCCGGGTCATCGTACTCAGGAAGGACCCGACGTTCCGTCGACCGGATTCGCGTTCAACGCTCTCGGAGAGCAGCGTCTCGCCCGAGGGCATGGCGGCCTCGGAGGGCGCCGTGGGGGCGGAGCCGGGAACTACGGCGTTGGAGAAGGCGGCAACGCTGTCGGCTGCCTTGCTGATGAGATTGGCGAGTCTGACGGCCTTCCCCCTGGCTGCCTCACTTTCTTGCACAGCGCCCGTCAAGTTGGGATGGCTGGTGCCGCGCGCGGCCTCGGTGTAGTGGGTGGTGGCCTGGCTGGCGTCTTCCTGCGCACGCCGAGCGACGATGGCAGCGCCTTGCAGAGTCCCGATTACCTGACGGAGCTGTGAGACCACCGCGTCCAGACTCGCGCTCATCCGATAGCGCCCAAGTATGCGTCGGCGTGCTCCCTGGCAGCGTTGATTCGGCGCAGAGTCAGCTCAACCTCGCGAGCTGCGGCGAGCAGCGTCTGCCTGGCGTCCTCCGCCTCCTCGCGTTGGCTGTCGTGAAGAGTGGCGATGGCCAAGGCGGAGGCGTCGCGTAACTGGGCGCTGGCCATCTCAACGCTCTTCTCGGCATCGTTGAGCGACTGGTTGCCGCGTCGGATGGTGGCCTTGACGTCACCGATTGCCACGCGAGGACGGTATCCGAGCGGGACAGTCCAGCGCAGCCCCGCTGAGGGCGACGGTGTGAGCACCGCCTGCGGAACTCAGGGCTTGCTGTAGGGCACCAGAAAAGCCCGTGGACAGGTCTGCTGACGGAACCTGTCCACGGTTTTGGGCCGGTTGCGCTTCGAGCGTCAGCGGTTCTTGCGGGTGGACGCCAAGAAGGTGGTCCAGGCGGTGGGGGTGAAGGTGAGGGCGGGGCCGTGCGGGTCTTTGCTGTCGCGTACGGCGACGATGCCGGGCAGGTTGTCGGCGACCTCGACGCACTCGCCACCGTTGCCGCCGCTGCGGGTGCTCTTGCGCCAGCGGGCACCGGTCAGATCAACCACGGTGAGCCTCCTCGATCACTTTTCGATCAGTTGCTCTTGACGTCGGTCTGGTGCTCGTTGGGTGCATCTGTTGTCGTGATAGCAACAACAGATGCACCCAGACCCGCTACTCGTGAAGGGGGCAGACGTCGGCGCTCGGAAGCTGTCCCACTTTCACGTGAGGCATCTCGGGCCGATCAGCGAGCTTTCGTGGCCTTGACGAAGGTAGCCCAGGCGGTGGGGGTGAAGGTGAGGGCAGAGCTGTGCGGGTCTTTGCTGTCGCGTACGGCGACGACGCCGGGCAGGTTGTCGGAGACCTCGACACACTCGCCGCCGTTGCTACCGCTGCGGGTGCTCTTGCGCCAGCGAGCGCCGGTCAGATCAACCATGGTGGACCTCCCCGATGATCTTGTTGATCAGGTGTCTTGATTGTGCTTCATCGAGGGCGAGCTGTTCCAGGCTCGCCCACACCTTTTCGTAGGCAGCGAACTCTTCGGGGCGATCGAGGTAGAGAGCACCCGTCCAGGACTCGCTGTAGATCACGGGCGGTTCAGGAGTCGCGCGGTTCTTGAGCGGGAAGTTGAGCATCACGAAGGAGCCTGCCTCCACGCCACGATGCAACCCAGCCGTGAGCGGCAGGACTCGGATTGAATTGGTTGGCGTCTCGGAGATTGTCAGCAGGTGATGTAGCTGATTTGTCATGGTCTCGGGGCTGCCCACCGTGCGCAGCAGAGCCGACTCGGAGATGATCACATCCAGCGTTGGAGGCGCGGGCATCCGGCGGGTGAGCAGGGATTGGCGCTGGAGTCGGACTTGCACAAGCCGTTCCCGTTCTTCGGTGCTCACCTCCGTGCGGTGCTGGTAGACGCCGAGCGCGTAGTCCCGCTGTTGCAGCAATCCCGGCAGCATCGCCTCGTTGAAGAAACGGAGTCGGCACGCCGCGTCTTCGAGGCCGACGTATAGCTCGAACCAGTCGGGGATGGCGTCGCCGTAGGCGTGCCACCAGCCTTTCGCTCTCGTCTCGGCAGCCAGGGCGGTAAGCGCCCGGGTCAGTTCGCCACGGGCGGCGTACAGGTCGCACATGGCGCGGACGTCGACGCCGCGTACCGAGCCGAGGCCGCTCTCGATCCGCCACACCTTCTGTCGGCTGCACTCCAGCGCCTCGGCGGCGGCGTCGAGCGTGATGCCGGCCTCGGTGCGCAGGTCACGCAGGGTCCTGCCGAGTTGGCGGCGGGGCACTGTCGACCCCATGTCTTCGGCCATCGCACCCTCCCTCCTGTTGGGTTTTGCAACATCCTGACGGCGATCGTGGAACTCGGAATTGGTGCGATCAAGCAGTTGATCAGTATGACGCGACATTCATTGTGATGGCTTTTCCGACCCTACAAGATGAGTCTGACAACGGCGATGACCGCGACGTCAATTCCGAACTCATCCGTCCCATGCAGAAGGGGTGGTGCCAACCCGTGCGCGCATTCTTTCCACCACGACAGTGCACCAACGGAAAGCCGGCGGGTGAGCGGTGACCGTCATAACCTGCCCGGACTGTGCCGGGATGACCTTTCGGCTGCTGCCCTGCCGGTGCACCAGCTTCGGTGACCGGTTCCTGGCCGAGGAAACAGCGGCAGCCTCGCCCGAGCGCCGGGAGGCGTACCGGGATTGTGAGCAGTGTCGGGGTGCGGGCAGTGTCGCGTACCCCTGTCATCGCTGTCGGCGGCGCGGGCGACGGCGGGCGCAGCTGGTGCTCAGCGTGGCCAACCTGGACAGCGGCGCGGTCGCCTCGCACAACGTCGTGCCCGGCGGCCTCACCCCCGAGCGGACGCACTCCGGCTGGGTGGTCGACCTGGGCCGGACGGTACGCGAGCTGGCCGCAAGCGTCGGCGCGACCGTCACCGACGAAAGACTGACGCTGTTGTTGCCGCCGCAGTGGCGACCCGACGCGCCGGCCGTGCAGCGGTTGGAGCTGGAGGCCCAGGTCATCGCAGGATTCGACAACATGCCCTGGCGGCTGTTCCTCGGCCGGAGCCGACAAGCGCCGCCGGTCGACCCGGCCGACCGGCTGGCCCGGCTCTGCGCGCTGGCCGACCTGCTCCTGCTCGACCTGGTGATCGAGGTACGGCGGGAGGGCCTGGGCTGGGACGTCAGGTACGAGGTGCCCGGCTCGCCGGTGCCGATGTTCCGGACCGGGCGGCTCGACCTGCCACAGGCGCTGATCGGCACCGACGTGACCGACGCGCTCGCCGGGCTCGCCGAACGCGGCCGGGGCGTCGCCGCCCGGCTGGTGCAGCCCGCCCCGCAGCGCCTGCCCGCCGCACCGACCGCCGGGCTGCCTGCCGTGCCGACCGTCGACGTGGACCAGCTGGAACGCCGGATTCTCGCCGACTGTGTCGATCCGGTCGAGGGTGTCGAGCTGCTCGGCGCGCAGGCGATCTGGCGGGACGGACGCTGGTGGCACACCAGCCTGCGCGGCGGCGAGCCAACCGAGGAACTGGTGGAGCAGCCCACCGGTCAGGTTCTCCGCCGGGTGCGGGTGCCGTTGCGTCGCGGCTTCACCCCGCCCGACCCGTCCTGGCTGGGTGCGGAGATCGGCTGGCGGCCCTGCCCGGACTGCGTACCCGGCAGCCGACTGCGTAGCTGCGACTGTCGGCTCGGTGGTCGTACCGCCGATGCCGGTTGCCCGGACTGCCGGGGTGCCGGCCTGCGTACCTCGGCGCTTGCCTGCTTCAGTTGCGACGACACCCACCGGCGGTACCAGGCGGTGACGATCACGCTTACCGACCTGCGGCACCGGGTGCTGCACCTGACCTGGCACGCCGGCACGTCGGAAGAGGTCACGCTCGCCGCCACGCAACCCGGCGGCAAGCCGGTGGTCCGGCTGCCCGACCGCTACCGGCTCGCCGCCTGGGCGCCCATCCTCGGCGTACGCCCCGAGGATTTGGCCGAGGCCGACGGTGGGCACGAGATCGATCAGGACCTGTGCGGTGGGTACGTCACACTGCCCTGGGCCGGGGCCGACCCGGTGGCCGAACAGGTACGCGCCGCCGGCCGGAGCCAGCCCGCGGCCCGGTTGATCGTGACGGCGGTACGCCCCGACGCCCCACCGCTTACCGAGCTGGTCCGGCTCGGGCTCGGCCTGGACCTTGCGCTTGAGGTAAGCCTCTGCGACCTGCGGCACAATGCCGACGATCCGCTGCGCCTCGACGGGCTGCGCTGGTCGGTCGACCTGCGACCCCGCGACGCCCCGGTACGCCCCGACGAGTGGCCCTACCGCCCGACCCTGGAGACGGCGCTCGCCTGGTGCGTCGAATGCCTGCCCGACACCATCGCCGAAGTGGTGCCGGTGGACCCGGCGATCCCGATCCCGACGCCGGATGCCGCGCCGAATGACCTACCCGCCGACCCGGTGCCGGTGCTGCTGCGGCTGGCCGCCCGGCACGCCGGGCAGATTCTGACCGTCCGCTTCACCCGCGCCGGCTGCACCCTGCACCTGCACGACGACGACGGCGTACGCCTGCTTACCGAATTGGAGCCGCCGAGCTGGTAGACATGGTCGTGTCGCGGGGGGAGGGACGGGGTGAGCAGGGCGGTCGAGGAGACGAACCGGGCGATGCTGCGGGCCCGGGACGCGATGGACCGGGCGTACGCGGACCCGCTCGACATCCCGACGCTGGCGCGGATCGCGCACGTCTCCCCGGCGCACTTCATCCGTACCTTCCGGGCGACCTTCGGCGAGACTCCGCACCGCTATCTGCAACGGCGTCGGGTGGAGCGGGCCATGTACCTGCTGCTGCACACCGAGCAGGACGTGACGGACATCTGCCACGCGGTCGGGTTCGGCAGTCTCGGCACCTTCAGTCGTACCTTCCGGCAGATCGTCGGCGAGTCGCCAAGCGACTACCGCAAGGGGCGGACGATGCCCGGCGCGCCGGTACCGGGCTGCTTCACCAAGTCCTGGACCAGACCGAGCAGTTTTGGATAAGCAGCAGGTCAGAGCGCTGAACTAGCGTTCCCGGCATGACGATGAACGCGATCAGCCGCTCTCAGATCTACGTCCTCGACCAGGACGAGGCGCTCGACTTCTATATCGGCAAGCTCGGTCTGGAGTTGAACACGGACCAGGATCTCGGCTTCATGCGCTGGCTCACGGTGAACGTGCCCGGCGATCCGAAGCGCGAGATCCTGCTGGAGAAGCCGAGCCCGCCCAACCTCGACCCGGCCACCGCCGAACAGGTCCGCGAACTGCTCACCAAGGGCGCCGCGGGCGGCTTCCTCTTCATGACCACCGACAACGCCCAGAAGACGTACGAGGACCTGGTCGCCAAGGGGGTGGACATCACCGACGAGCCGATGGAACGGCCGTACGGAATCGACTTCGGCATCCGCGACCCGTTCGGCAACCGGATCCGGATCGGCCAGATGTTCGAGCAGGGCTGAGCGGCCACCCCCTGCGCCGGGCCCGGCGCACCGGCCGAGAGGTAAGGTGCGCCGGGCAGGTCGACAAGCGGTGAGCTGGGTCAGTAGTTGACCCGCCAGCGGCCCGTACCGTCGTAGGTGCTGCCGTCCACACGCGGCCAGGAACCCTGGCCGCCCTGCACGACAAGCCCGCCGTTGTCGTTGAGCGCCTGCTGCATGGTGGACATGCTGCCCTGGATCTTTTCCGCATAGGCGACGTAGGCCAGCACGGCGGCGCCCAGCAACCCCACAACGGTGGCGACCGTGGCACCCGCGTCAATCGGAGCGGCGGGCGCGCCGAAGACCGAGGCGGCCAGGCCGAGGGCTCCCGCCATGCCCACCACGAACGTCCCCGCAGCGACGATCAGCGCCGCCCAGAACGCGATGATGCCCCAGGCCAGATCGTTGAGGACGTTCTGGATGCGTTCCGCCAGCGGTTTGATCGTCCCGACCGCCCGGGCCTGGGCCTCGGCCGAGTCCTTGTAGGCCGACGCGGCCGAGCCGGTCCACTTGTCGTCGGCCTTCATGCCGAAGGCCGAGACGACCTGCTGCTCTCCGCTGACCGGAGTGCCCACGTGCAGATCCCAGTAGTCACCGAGCCGGAACAGCGCGGGCGGATAACCCGGGGCACCGATGAATTCCTGCATCCGGTCGAAGTACTTGTTCGCCTGCGGCAGGAAGAAGTCCCACGATCTGCTGATGGCCCAGCACACCGGCGACGGAAGCCGGCGCATGGTGTTGTTGAGTTCGACGGCGACCGCGTTGATGAGCTGCTGGATCTCATCGAGAAGCTCGTTGATCTCGGTCAGCTTCTCCTCGAAAGCGGCCTCGAAGGCGCTGGCACCCGGCGCGGTCATCGGGGCCCCTCGATCGTCACGAACGTGCCGGCCGAAGCGGTGTCCGTGGCCAGGTAGTCCTCGGCCACCTTGTCCAGGACGTCGGCGAACTCACACATCGCCGCCGTGCCCTCGCCGAGCAGTCGTACCGCCAGGGCCTGCACCTCTGCGTACTTGTTGGTCACATCGACCAGGCCGGCCAGGTAACCCATGTGGAAGTTGGTGAGCGAGTAGGAGTTAGCGGCCTGGCCGGCTTTGTGCAGGACCTGGGCCGACCCGCGCCAGGCGCGAGCATCCGTGGCGAGCGCCTCCAACGCGACTTCGACCACGTCACTGTCCGGTGTGGTCACAGCTCTCCTTCCAAATCTTCAGGGATGGGCTCGGGCCGGCCGGCAGCGGCGCGGCCGGTAAGCGGTTGGAGCCGCCAGCCAAGGGGCTGGCTCGGACGGCCGGGGCCGGTGTGGCTGGCCGAGGTTGGGTGCGGCTGGCCGAGGTCGGTGTGGCTGGCCGAGGTCGGTGTGGCTGGCCGAGGTCGGTGTGGCTGGCCGGGTCGAGTGCGGCCGGCTCAGGTCGGGTGCGGCCGGCTGAGGTCGGTGTGGCTGGCCGGGTTGAGTGCGGCCGGCTGAGGTTGAGTGCGGCGGGTCAGGTCAGCAGGCCGAGGCGGCGCAACAGGGCCGTCGGGTCACCGGACGGCTGGAGCGCCGTGATCGCCGGGAACGCCGCCATCATCTCGGCGGTACGCTCGGCGGCGGCCTGATAGGCGGCGCGGCAGGCGTGCAGCGTCTCGGTGGCGAGGACCTGACTCCCGGGCTGCTGCCGAAGCCAACGCTGGCTGAACTCGACGTCGGTGATCTGCCCACCGGTGAGCCGTACCGTGACGTGGTCCCCGGACCGGCCGACGATCTCCTGCTGCTGCTGATCGCGCAGGTTCTCCTGGTAGCGCCGCAGCTCGTCGCGGGTCTGCCGGAGCTGCTGGACCAGCTGTTGCATGACCTCCAACTGGCCGGCGGCATCCGGCGCCGGGGCGAACTCGAACCGTTGCGGCCCCAATCCGCTGGCCGTGGCCGTTGCCCGGCCGCTGCCCGTCGGAAGCAGCTGCCCACCGCTGAACGTGGACGCCGGACCGCTTGCCGGGTTGGGTGCCGGCGTATCGGCGCGTTCCTCGACCCGACGGACCCACGCCGCGCGTCGGTCCTCGACCGCCGCCTGGATCGCCGTGAGCACCGCAGGCGCCAGGCCGTCGCCCACCATCGACGACCACCGTGGCGCGATTTCCAGCTTGGTGACCCGGTCGCTGTGGTCGACCTCGACGCGTACGGCGTGGGACTCGTCGTGACCCACACCGATGAGGTCCGACGGGTCCACCTGCCAGGCCGCCTGCTCGGCGGCGACGCGCATAGCGCGTAGTTCACTTTCGACAGCCATTACCGTCCCCCGTTTCGTGCGGCCGAAAATAGCAGGTCCTCGGCCTTTCCGTTGACCCGTCGACCCCCGTCCATCGGCAAACGTGAGCAGCCCGCTGGCGCGGGCCGCAGCCCTCCCGCTGGTCGCGGGCCGCGTGGTGACCGTGCGCTGGTCGCGGGCTGCGTTCATGGTCAGCCTGCTGGTCGCGGCTGCGTCGTGACCGCCTGCTGGTCGCGGGCCGCGTTCTTGGTCAGCCTGCTGGTCGCGGCTGCGTTCTTGGTCAGCCCCAGGGGGCCCGGTTCGCCAGGGCGTGCAGTTCCTGCGCCACCTCGGCGGCTCCGGGCCGCTGGATCGTGGCGAGCATCTCGGCGAGCGCGACCAGCTGGGAGCGGGGCGGCAGCGTACCGGTGTCGACCAGCAGCGGAAGGCGTACGCTCCCGTCCGGCCCGGCGACCAGCAGCTCGGGGACGCGGTCGTCGGTCACGCCGGGCGGCGGTGCCTTGAACCGGCGGTTGGTGGGCCGCAGCCCGATGCTGTTCGCGGTGACCAGGTCGACGGTGCGCGGCCGGACCCGTTGCACGGTGAGTCGCGTACCGTCCAGCCAGGCGGCCGTGCGCAGCACGGCGAGCAGGCTCCACACCCACCATCCGGCCATGGCGGCGACGAACAGCCCGGGGATGCCGTACAGCAACGGACCCACCGCGTCGGCGCTGCCGATGTCGGCCACATCGAGCAGCGTGATGGTGACCCACGAGAGCACGGTGCCGAGGCAGGCGGCGAAGCCCACCGCCGGCAGCCCGAGGAGCAGCACTGTCGTCAGCCGACCCGCCCGGGTGTGCCGGAAGCCGTACCACAGTCGCAGGTGCCGGTTGTCGGTGCTCACTCGCTGATCATGCCAACTGCGAGCGCCGTTGCGCTGCCCCGGTTCGTGGGACAGCGCAACGGCGAGTGCGGTTGTTAACAAGGGGCCCTTGCTATGCACGAGGCGTTAACAGGGGGCCCTTCCTTTCACTCGGGTACGCGGCGGTAGGCGCCGTCGCTGGCGGAGGTGGCCATCGAGGCGTACGCGCGCAGCGCGGCGGAGACCGGGCGTTGCCGGTCGACGGGGGTGTAGGGACGGTCCCGCTTCTCCTGGGCGACCCGGCGGGCGTCGAGGACGTCGGCCGGGACGTTCAGCTCGATGGAGCGGGTCGGGATGTCGATGACGATCTCGTCGCCCGGCTCGACAAGCGCGATCAGCCCGCCGGAGGCGGCCTCGGGGGAGGCGTGCCCGATGGACAGCCCCGAGGTGCCGCCGGAGAACCGGCCGTCGGTGAGCAGTGCGCAGGCCCGACCCAGCCCCCGGCCCTTGAGGAACGAGGTGGGGTAGAGCATCTCCTGCATGCCGGGGCCGCCCTTCGGGCCCTCGTAGCGGATCACCACCACGTCCCCGGCGACGATCTCCTTGGCCAGGATGGCGGCGACCGCGTCATCCTGGGACTCGTAGACCTTTGCCGGCCCACGGAAGGTCAGGCACTCCTCGGGCACCCCGGCGGTCTTCACCACGCAGCCTTCGGGGGCGAGGTTGCCGTAGAGGATGGCCAGCCCACCGTCGGCGGTGTACGCGTGCTCCCGGTCGCGCACGCAGCCCCCGGCCGCGTCGGTGTCCAGCGTGGACCACCGGTTGGTGGTGGAGAACGGCTCGGTGGTGCGCACTCCGCCCGGCGCTGCGTGGAACAGCTCGATCGCCTCGGCGTTGGCCGAGCCGCCGCGGATGTCCCAGTCGGCCAGCCAGCGCTCCAGCGAGGGGGCGTGCACCGCGTGCACGTCCCGCCGCAGCAGGCCGGCGCGATCCAGTTCACCGAGGATGGCCGGGATGCCACCGGCCCGGTGCACGTCCTCCATGTGGTACTGCGGCGAGTTCGGGGCGACCTTGGCCAGGCAGGGCACCCGGCGGGAGATCTCGTCGATGTCGGCGACGGTGAAGTCCAGTTCGGCCTCGCGGGCGGCGGCCAGCAGGTGCAGGATCGTGTTTGTCGAGCCGCCCATCGCCACGTCCAGGGCGACGGCGTTCTCGAACGCGGCCCGGGAGGCCACCATCCGGGGTAGTACGGAGGCGTCGTCCTGGTCGTACCACCGCTTGGCGATCTCCACGGCGGTGCGGCCGGCCTCGACGAAGAGCTGCCGGCGGGCGGCGTGGGTGGCAAGCGTCGAGCCGTTGCCCGGCAGCGCCAGCCCGATCGCCTCGGTGAGGCAGTTCATCGAGTTCGCGGTGAACATGCCCGAGCAGGAACCGCAGGTCGGGCAGGCGGAACGCTCGATCGCGTCGAGCTGGTCGTCGGTGACCGCCTCGTTCGAGGAGGCGATCATCGCGTCGATCAAGTCGATCTTGGAGTGCACGACGCCCTCGATCGCCACCGTCTTGCCGGCCTCCATCGGGCCGCCGGAGACGAAGACGGTCGGGATGTTGAGCCGCAGCGCGGCGAGCAGCATGCCCGGAGTGATCTTGTCGCAGTTGGAGATGCAGACCAGGGCGTCCGCGCAGTGCGCGTTGACCATGTACTCCACCGCGTCGGCGATCAACTCCCGGCTGGGCAGGGAGTAGAGCATGCCGCCGTGGCCCATGGCGATGCCGTCGTCGACCGCGATGGTGTTGAACTCGCGGCCCACCCCGCCGGCCTCGGCGACCGCGTCGGCGACCAGGCCACCCATGTCCTTGAGGTGTACGTGACCTGGGACGAACTGGGTGAAACTGTTCGCGATGGCGACGATCGGCTTGCCGAAATCGTCGTCGGTCATCCCGGTGGCCCGCCACAGGGCCCGGGCACCGGCCATCGTCCGACCGTGCGTGGAGGTCTTCGACCGCAGCTCAGGCATGCCTACCAGTCTGGCACCGACAAAGCCGTACCGGACAGGGCTGCCGGCCGTGTCCCACCAGTTGCACACCCGACTCCCATGGCGTGCGCTCATCCGGCAAAGTTGTGGGGGTGCACACACCCCCGGGCCTGATCGGCGCCGCTGCGCTGAGCGCGCTGGTGGCGCTCGTGGCCGGCGGGCTGCTGGCCGTCGCGGCCCGGCGCCGGGCCGGACCTCACCGGCAGGCGTACGCGCTGCTCGCCGTCGCCGCCGCGGTCGCCCTGCTCACCCTGCTCTGCGCGCTGGTCGTGGCGCTGAACCGGGGCGGGCACTGGCCGCACGAGCCGGCCCAGGACGTCGGCTGGCCGAGCGTGGTCGCGCTCGGCACGGCAGTAAGCGGCCTGCTCTTCTGCCTCGGTCTGCTGCGGATGCCCGGGGTGGCCGGCTCGGCGGGCTCGGTCGCCCGGCTCGCCCTGGACGGCCTGATCGTGGGCACGGCGCTGTGGTTCGTCGGCTGGGTGCTCTTCACCGAGCCGACCCGGCTGCTCGGCGACGCCACCCCGACGTCCTGCCCGGCGATCCTGATCGCCTCGGTGAGCGCGGCCTCCAGCACCGGCCTCGCCGCGATCATGGTCTTCCGGGTCTCGGCGCCCCGGCGCGGCCTCGCCGTGCTGGCCGCCGGCATCACCGTGGCCACCTGCGGCGGCCTCTGCCTGGCTGCCGGCCTCTGCCAGGCCGGTCCGGTGGTCACCTCGGTCAGCGCGGTCGCGCTCGCCAGCGGGCTGCTGATCGCCGCGCTGGCCGTGCACCGGATCGACCCGCCCGGCCAGGTTGCCATCGACGTGATCCGGCACGACGGCGAGTACGCGGTGATCCCGATGGCCGCGATGGTCGGCTCGGCGATCTACCACCTGCTCCAGGACGGCCGGTTCGACGCGCTCGGTGTCCTCGCTAGCAGCGTGCAGGGCTTCGCCCTGGTGGCCCGGCAGTACCTCACCCTGCACGAGGCGCGGGCCTACGCCCGGCGGCTCGCCGAGCGGGAGGCGCACTTCCGCCAGCTCGCGCACACCGACGCGCTCACCGGCCTGGCCAACCGGCGCGGGCTGCTGCGGGCGCTGCACCGGTGCGTCGAGGCGGGCGGCCCCTGCGTCCTGCTCAGTCTCGACCTCGACGGCTTCAAGCACGTGAACGACATGCGCGGCCACGACGTCGGCGACGCGGTGCTGGCCGAGGTCGGCCGACGACTGCGCGGCAACCTGCGCCCCGGTGACCTGGCCGCCCGGCTCGGTGGGGACGAGTTCGCGGTGCTCATGCACGGTGGCCCCACCGAGGCGGGGGCAGTCGCCGAGCGGCTGCTGGGCGTGCTCGGCGGCGGCTACGAGCAGCCAGAGGGGGCGGTGTTCCTCTCGGTGAGCATCGGACTGGCCGGCTGGACCGACGCGCCCGACGTCGAGCTGCTGCTGCGGCACGCGGATCTCGCGCTGCGCTACGCCAAGCAGCGCGGCAAGAACCGGATCGAGCGCTACGACGGTGCCTACGACCAGCTGCTGCGTCGGCGTACCACGCTGGAGCACGAGCTGCGCGGCGCGATCGAGCGCGACGAGCTACGGCTGGTCTTCCAGCCGGTGGCCTCCCTGCCCTCGGTCCGTCCGGTCGGTGCCGAGGCGCTGCTCCGCTGGCGCCACCCGGAGCTGGGCAACGTCCGCCCGGACGAGTTCATCCCGCTGGCCGAGGAGTGCGGGATGATCTCCACACTCGGTGCCTGGGTGCTGCACCAGGCCTGTCACCAGCTGTCCCGCTGGCTGGCCGAGGGGCACGACGTCTGGGTGTCGGTGAACGTCTCCCCACGGGAGCTGCACGCACCCGAGTACGTGGTCCAGGTCGCCGAGGCGCTGCGCGCCCACCACGTCCCGCCGCAGCGGTTGGTGCTTGAGGTCACCGAGCACGCGGTCGCCACCGACCTGGACGAGCTGATCCGGCGACTCACCGCGTTGCGGCTGACCGGCGTACGGATCGCCCTTGACGATTTCGGCGCCGGCTACTCCTCGCTGGGGCAGCTTCGCCGGCTGCCGATCGACATCCTCAAGATCGACCACGGGCTGGTGGCCGAGCACGAGCCGGTACGGCCGGTCGGCCGCGACGGTCCGGCCTTCGCGCCGATGGTCGACATCGTCATGCGGTTGGGGCACCAGTTCGGCCTGGAGGTCATCGCCGAGGGGGTGACCACCCCCACGGAGCTGGCCGCGGTGGTGGCCGCCGGCTGCCGTTTCGGCCAGGGTGCGCTGTTCGGCTGGGGCGTACCGGCCGAGCACCTGGAGGCGATGCTGGAGGCGGCCACCTCACCGGGCGCCCGACCGAGCCGCCCGGTGCCGGCAGCGGCCGGCCCACCGAGCCGCCCGGTGCCGGCAGCGGCCGGCCCACCGAGCCGCCCGGTGCTGGCCGCCGGCGCGCCGAGTCGGCCGGTGTCGGGGGAGCGTGCGGCCGGCCGCCAACCGCCCGGTCAACGCCCCGGCGAGGGGGTCGCCGAGCAGGTCACGCCGGGTGTGGCCGGCGTGCCGGGGCATGCCACGCCGAACTCCGTGGACCAAAATATGGGATCAGTTGACTCATCGCGTGAGATGCGTCAGTCTTGAGCCCATGTCGTCGTACCGGTCGCTGCGAGTACTTATCTGAGCGCACTCTCCTCGCCTGAGAGTGCGCTGGCCCCGTGCATCTGGCACGTGGGCCTTTTTCTTGCCGTCGAACCCATCGAACGCTGGCCTCGCCCGCGTTCCACAGTCTGAGCAGCCCCACCAACTCCAGCCGAAGGCCAACGTCATGACGAGACCCACGCCAGAGACCCTCGCCCACTCCGCCCGGCGCGCCCGTACCGCCGTCGAGGCCCCGGGCGACACCGAATCCGTCCGCCCCGCCGCCACGCCGGTACGCTCCGCCCCGGCCCAGGTCTCGGGTGCCGGCTCGCTGGTGCGCTCGCTGGAGGCGCTCGGCGTCGACGTCGTCTTCGGCATCCCGGGTGGCGCGATCCTGCCGGCGTACGACCCGCTCTACGACTCGACCGTCCGGCACATCCTGGTCCGGCACGAGCAGGGCGCCGGCCACGCCGCCACCGGCTACGCGCAGGCCACCGGCCGGGTCGGGGTGTGCATCGCCACCTCCGGACCGGGCGCGACGAACCTGGTCACCCCGATCGCCGACGCGTACATGGACTCGGTGCCGCTGGTGGCGATCACCGGCCAGGTGGCCCGTCCGGCGATCGGCACGGACGCCTTCCAGGAGGCGGACATCCAGGGCATCACGCTGCCGATCACCAAGCACAACTTCTTGGTGCAGGACGCCAGCGAGATCCCGCGCGTGCTGGCCGAGGCGTTCCACCTGGCCGCGACCGGTCGGCCCGGCCCGGTGCTGGTGGACATCCCCAAGGACGTCCTTCAGGCGTCCACCGCGTTCGCCTGGCCGCCCACCCTGGACCTGCCCGGTTACCGGCCCACCCTGCACCCGCACGGCAAGCAGATCCGGGAAGCGGCGCGGCTGATGACCGGCGCCCGGCGTCCGGTGCTCTACGTCGGCGGCGGCGTGCTCAAGGCCGGTGCCACCGAGGGCCTGCGGCGGTTGGCCGAGCTGACCGGCATCCCGGTGGTCACCACGCTGATGGCCCTCGGCGCGTTCCCCGACTCGCACCGGCAGCACCTGGGCATGCCGGGCATGCACGGCACCGTCGCCGCGGTCTACGGCCTCCAGAAGGCCGACCTGATCGTGGCGCTCGGCGCCCGGTTCGACGACCGGGTCACCGGCAAGCTGGACTCCTTCGCCCCGGACGCCACGGTGGTGCACGCCGACATCGACCCGGCCGAGATCGGCAAGAACCGGCACGCGGACGTGCCGATCGTCGGCGATGCCCGGCACGTGATCGACGAACTGCTCGCGGCGGTCACCGCCGAGCGGACGGCCGGGCGTACGCCCGACCTCGCCGACTGGTGGACGCAGCTCGACGACCTGCGCGAGCGGTACCCGCTGGGCTACGAGGAGCCCTCCGACGGCACCCTCTCTCCGCAGTACGTGATCAAGCGGCTGGGGGAGATCGCCGGACCGGACGCGATCTACGTGGCCGGCGTCGGCCAGCATCAGATGTGGGCCTCCCAGTTCATCTCGTACGAGAAGCCGCAGACCTGGCTCAACTCCGGTGGCCTCGGCACCATGGGCTACGCGGTGCCGGCGGCGATGGGCGCCAAGGTCGGCAAGCCCGACACGGTGGTCTGGGCGATCGACGGCGACGGCTGCTTCCAGATGACCAACCAGGAGTTGGCCACCTGTGCCCTGGAGGGCATCCCGGTCAAGATCGCCGTGATCAACAACGGCAATCTCGGCATGGTCCGCCAGTGGCAGACGCTGTTCTACGGCGAGCGTTACTCCAACACCGATCTCGGCACCCACAAGCACCGGATCCCGGACTTCGTCAAGCTCGCCGAGGCGCTCGGCTGCGTCGGGCTGCGCTGCGAGACCGCCGAGGACGTGGACAAGACGATCGAGGCGGCGATGTCGATAAACGACGCGCCGGTGGTCATCGACTTCGTGGTCGGCAAGGACGCCATGGTCTGGCCGATGGTCGCCGCCGGCACCAGCAACGACGAGATCATGTTCGCCCGTGGCGTCCGCCCGGTCTTCGACGAAGACGACATCTAGGAAGGCACAGCCGTGACGATGCACACCCTCTCCGTGCTGGTGGAGAACAAGCCGGGCGTACTGGCCCGGGTCTCCGGGCTGTTCTCCCGGCGCGGCTTCAACATCGACAGTCTCGCGGTGGGCGAGACGGAGAACCCGGACGTCTCGCGGATCACGATCGTGGTCAACGCCGAGTCCTCCCCGCTGGAGCAGGTCACCAAGCAGCTCAACAAGCTGGTCAACGTACTCAAGATCGTCGAGCTGGATGCGTCGACCTCGGTGGCCCGGGAGTTGCTGCTGGTGAAGGTGCGTGCCGACCGCAACGCCCGGAGCCAGGTGCTGGAGACGGTCAACCTGTTCCGGGCCCGGGTGGTCGACGTGGCCCCGGACACCCTCACCATCGAGGCCACCGGCACCGCCGACAAGCTCGACGCGCTGCTGCGCGACCTTGAGCCCTTCGGCATCAAGGAAATGGTCCAGTCGGGCCTGGTGGCGATCGGGCGCGGCTCGCGTGCGATCACCGCCGGTCCGGCCCTGCGGGCCGCCTGACCCAGACCGCGCCGGTCGGCCTGCGGGCCGGGCGGAACCACGACCACGACGGGCCGCACCGGCCGCCGTACGAAAGGGAAGTCATGAGCGTTGAGGTGTACTACGACGACGACGCCGACCTGAGCCTGATCCAGGCGAAGAAGGTCGCCGTGATCGGGTACGGCAGCCAGGGCCACGCCCACGCGCTGTCGCTGCGCGACTCGGGGGTCGACGTGGTGATCGGTCTGCCGGAGGGCTCGAAGAGCCGGCCGAAGGCCGAGGAGCAGGGCCTGCGGGTGCTCACCCCGGCCGAGGCGGCGGCCGAGGCCGACGTGATCATGATCCTCGCGCCGGACACCGCGCAGCGCCACATCTACGCCGAGTCGATCGCACCGAACCTCAGCGCGGGCAAGGCGATCTTCTTCGGGCACGGTTTCAACATCCGGTACGGGCTGATCAAGCCGCCGGCCGACGTGGATGTGGCGATGGTCGCCCCGAAGGGCCCCGGCCACCTGGTCCGCCGGCAGTACGTCGACGGCAAGGGCGTGCCCTGCCTGGTCGCCGTCGAGCAGGACGGCAGCGGCAACGCCCTGGCGCTGGCCCTGTCGTACGCCAAGGGCATCGGTGGTACCCGCGCGGGTGTCATCAAGACCACGTTCAAGGAGGAGACCGAGACGGATCTCTTCGGCGAGCAGGCGGTGCTCTGCGGCGGCGCGGCGGCCCTGGTGCAGACCGGCTTCGAGGTGCTCACCGAGGCCGGCTACGCCCCCGAGGTGGCCTACTTCGAGTGCCTGCACGAGCTGAAGCTCATCGTGGACCTGATGTACGAGGGCGGCATCGCCCGGATGCGCTACAGCGTCTCCGACACCGCCGAGTACGGCGACCTCTCCCGGGGGCCGCGGGTCGTCGACAGCCGGGTCAAGGAGGAGATGCGCAAGATCCTCACCGAGGTCCAGAACGGCGAGTTCGCCCGCGAGTGGGTGGCTGAGGACGAGGCCGGCCGGCCCAACTTCCGCAAGTGGCAGGCCGAGGGCGCGGCGCACCCGATCGAGGAGACCGGTGCGAAGCTGCGCGGCATGATGAGCTGGGTGGACCGCCCGATCACCGAGACCGCCTGATCAGCTTTTCGGGCCGGCGGCCCGTGCCCCGACGCTCTCCCCGGCGGCGGGTCACGGGCCGCCGTCATGTCCCGGCGTGCCGCTGGGCTGCCTGCCCGGCGTCGGGCCGTAGTGGGCCTCGCCACGCGGTGCGCTGATGAACGGGGCATGACAGGCGTGCGACAGACCCGTGTGAGGGCACTCACCCCACGGTCTGAGACACGTTGCCCGGGCTGCCGCCTACGATCCCTGATAGGTGCTGGCCAGCTGGCACCTGACGGCACATGGCACGGACCAGCGCCGGCCGCAGCGCGGCGTTCCGGCGCTCCAGACCGCTCGCACACCAGCGTCTACGAGGACCAATGACTCCTGTCGTACTGATCGCCGAAGAACTTGCCCCCGCCGCCATCGAGGTGCTCGCCCACGACTTCGACGTCCGGCACGTCGACGGCACCGACCGCCCGGCCCTGCTCTCCGCGCTGTCCGAGGCCGACGCCGTCATCGTCCGTAGCGCCACCCAGATCGACGCCGAGGCGATCGCCGCCGCGCCGCGGCTGAAGGTCGTGGCCCGCGCTGGTGTGGGTCTGGACAACGTCGAGGTGCCGGCCGCCACCGCCCGGGGTGTCATGGTCGTCAACGCCCCCACCTCCAACATCGTCTCCGCCGCCGAGCAGGCGGTCGCGCTGCTGCTCGCGGTCGCCCGCAACACCGCAAGCGCCAGCGCCGCGCTCAAGGCGGGGGAGTGGAAGCGCTCGAAGTACACCGGCGTCGAGATCCAGGGCAAGACCGTCGGCGTGGTCGGCCTCGGCCGCATCGGCGTGCTGTTCGCGCAGCGCATCGCCGCGTTCGGCACCCGGCTGATCGCGTACGACCCGTACATCCAGCCGGCCCGGGCCGCGCAGCTCGGGGTACGCCTGGTCGGGCTGGAGGAGCTGCTGCGGGAGAGCGACTTCATCTCGATCCACCTGCCGAAGACCCCGGAGACCGTGGGCCTGATCGGTGAGAAGGAACTGTCGATCGTCAAGCCGGGCGTACGGATCGTCAACGCCGCGCGCGGCGGCCTGATCGACGAGCAGGCCCTCGCCGACGCGCTCGCCGAGGGCCGGGTCGGCGGTGCCGGGGTGGACGTGTACGCCAAGGAGCCCTGCACCTCCTCGCCGCTGTTCGCCTTCGACAACGTGGTGGCCACCCCGCACCTGGGCGCCTCCACCGCCGAGGCGCAGGACAAGGCGGGTCTGGCCGTGGCGAAGAGCGTGAAGCTGGCGTTGCAGGGCGAATTCGTGCCGGACGCGGTGAACGTGCAGGCCGGTGGCGTGGTCGCCGAGGACGTCCGCCCGCTGCTGCCGCTGGCCGAGAAGCTCGGCCGCGCCTTCACCGCGCTGGCCGGCGGCGTCGCCGCAAGCGTCACCATCGAGGTGCGGGGCGAGATCGTCGACCACGACGTCTCGGTGCTCAAGCTCGCCGCGACCAAGGGGCTGTTCAGCTCGGTGGTCGAGGAGCAGGTGACCTACGTCAACGCGCCGCACCTGGCCGCCCAGCGCGGGGTCGAGGTGACGCTGACCACGCAGACCGAGACCGTGGAGCACCCGGTCCTGGTGACCGTACGCGGCGCGCTGCCCGACGGCCGCACGGTGAGCGTCTCCGGCACGGTGACCCACGCCGGCAGCCGGGACCTGCTCAAGCTGACCGAGGTGGACGGCTTCGACGTGGAGATCGGCGCGGAGGGCATCCTGCTCTTCCTGCGCTACGCCGACCGTCCGGGGGTGGTCGGCACCGTGGGCACCCTGCTCGGTGAGGCCGGCATCAACATCGCGGCGATGCAGGTGGCCCGGCGCGAGGCCGGCGGCGAGACGCTGATGACCCTCACCGTCGACCAGGCGCTCGGTGCGGACCTGCTCACCTCGGCCGCCGACTCCATCGGCGCGACCGCGGCCAGCGCGGCCGACCTGCGCGACGAGTAGTCCACGCACGACCGGTAGGGGCCCGACCTCATGGTCGGGCCCCTCGTCGTCGCGCGGGGCTCTGCGGGCTGCCGCGCGGTTCAGCCGGGCAGGCGGGCTGCCGGCGGCGGATAGACCGAACCGTCCTGGGCGTCGAAGAGCATCAGCCGACACTCACCGGCCAGCCGCTCGATGTCGAGCAGCACCTGATCGGCGCAGGCCGGATCCAGGTTCAGTTCGATGTGGTCGGCCGCCGTGTGCAGGGGCGTGACCGCCCAGGGGCTGCCCGGACCCGCCGCGCGCTCGGGGTAACTGGCGGTGATCGCCCGATAGAAGGCGACCAGTCGCGGGTCCGGTTGGCGCTGGAGGTGCTGGCCCTGCCGGCACCGCTGCACCGCCGCTCGCACGTCCTCGGGCGTCGCCCTGTCCGCCAGGGCCCACACGCTCAGATCGAAACTCACGGCGGACAGCGTGCCATCCGCACTTTCCCTTGTCGAAAACGCCCCGGCTGCCGGGTGGTCCAGGGTGGAACGGTGCCGGGATGTCCTGTGTGGACCCCTTGCCGTAAATCGCGTCAATTCGATAGCGTACGCAGGCGGTTGCTGGCCGCGCCCGTGGCGCCGGCCCGTCTTCGGGTGGCGAGGTTGACGCACCGGCCGACCAGTCCCGCACCCCTCGATTGCGCGAGCCACGCGCACTCGTCGCCGACCGGCCCCCACGGTCGTTGCCGCGACCGTGGGGGCCGATCGCTGCACTCGGCCGCAGTCGATCGTCGTCCGCGACACCCGTGCACATTTCTGCTGCCGTCCGGTCTCTGCTGCCGTCCGGCAGCGAGCGCCGATGCCGTCGGTGCGCCGGTGGGTGGGGTGTGTCGGCCTCAGCGGCGGGCGGCGAGCAGCACCCGGTACTCGGATCCGGGGCCGAACCAGTCCAGTCCGGCCGGGCCGGCGGCGTAGAGGGCGGTGGCGTAGGCGTCGGCCACCGCCAGATCCGGGCCGATCACGGTGGCGGCGACGAGTTGGTCGGCCGGTGCGCCGGTGTGCGGGTCCACCACGTGGCCCTGCCGGCCGGTGACCCCGGAGGTGCCGATCGCGCCGCTGGTCAGCTCCAATACCAGTGGCGCGCGTCGGCGGTCGGTCGGATGGTGTACCGCGACCCGCCACGGGCCACCGTGCGCCGCGTGGCCGCGTACCGTCAGGTCGGCGCCGGTGAGCACGGCGTAGTCGTGGATGCCCGCGGCGCGCAACCGGGCCGCCGCTCGCTCGACGGCCCAGCCGCCGAGCAGGCCGCCGGGGTCGAACCCACCGGGCACGGCCCAGGCGTCGAACCAGCCGTCGGTGGCCGCCCGCATCGCGGCGCACCGGTCCACCAGGTCCGCCAGCGGCGGGTACGACTCCGGGCTGATCTCGCCCCGGCGCAGCCGGGACACCAGACTGTCCGGGCGGTTCGGGCCGTAGGTGAGGTCGATCGCCCGCAGTTCGGCCACCGCGTCGCGCAGTGCCTCGCCAGTGCCCCGCCGGCCGACCCACTCCGGCGCGTTCAGTAGCAGGGTGTACTCCGCGGTCGAGGTGCGTACGGTGTGCCGGACGGCGATCCGGTCCCCGGCTACCAGGCCGGACCGGTCCGGGCGCCGGTCACGGGTGCCCAGCCGCAGGTCGGGCCGACGGTAGCGGAAGGCGGCCGGATCCACCCAACGGGTTCGTGGCTGCTCGTCGGTCCACATCGCCTCGTCCCTCCCTCGACGTTCCGCCACGCCGTCGTGGTGGTCGCCCCCCGGGCCAGCCGGCCCGTCGAGGATCACGCTAGGCAGCGCAGATGACCGCTGCATGAATGCGTGCTGGGATTCTGCTGTGCGTTCCGCTTCCCGAAAAGTGGAACATTCGTACCGGGACGCGGGACGGCAGCGTACCGTCGAGCCACACGAGCGAAGGAGCTGACGACGTGGCACGGATCGCGGTGGTGGCCGGGGACGGGATCGGACCTGAGGTGGTCGCGGAGGCCCGCAAGGTCATTGACGCGGTGCTGCCCGGGGTCGAGGCCACCGAGTACGACCTCGGTGCGGCACGTTACCACCGCACCGGCGAGGTGCTGCCCGACTCCGTGCTGACCGAGCTGGCCGGGCACGACGCCATCCTGCTCGGTGCCGTCGGCGACCCGACCGTCCCGCCCGGTGTGCTGGAGCGGGGCCTGCTGCTGAAGCTGCGCTTCGCCTTCGACCAGTACGTCAACCTCCGGCCGTCGCGGCTCTGGCCGGGCGTGTCCAGCCCGCTGGCCACCGTCAAGTCGGGCGAGGTCGACCTGGTGGTCGTCCGGGAGGGCACCGAGGGGCTCTACGCGGGGGCCGGCGGTGCGCTGCACCGGGGCACCCCCGCCGAGATCGCCACCGAGGAGAGCCTGAACACCCGGCACGGAGTCCAGCGGGTGGTCCGGGACGCCTTCGCCCGCGCCAAGCGGCGCGAGCGGCGCAAGGTGACCCTGGTGCACAAGACCAACGTGCTCACCCACGCCGGCTCGCTGTGGGCCCGCACCTTCGAGGCGGTAGCCGCCGAGCACCCCGACGTGGCCACCGAGTACCAGCACGTCGACGCCGCCGCGATGTTCCTGGTGACCCAGCCCCAGCGCTACGACGTGGTGGTCACCGACAACCTCTTCGGCGACATCCTGACCGACATCGCCGCCGCGGTGACCGGCGGGATCGGGCTGGCCGCCAGCGGCAGCATCAACCCCGACGGGGCGTACCCGTCGATGTTCGAGCCGGTGCACGGCTCCGCGCCGGACATCGCCGGTCGCGGGGTGGCCGACCCGGTCGCCGCCATCCTCTCCGGCGCGCTGCTGCTCGACCAGCTCGGGCACGCCGACGCCGCGGCCCGGATCACCGCCGCGGTCAGCGCGGAGCTGGCCGCCCGCGGCCCGGCGGCGACTCTGCGTACCGCCGAGGTAGGCGACCGGATCGCGGCGCAGGTAGCCGGCTGAGCCGACGCGCCGCCGGTGAGCTTCGAGTGGCGGGCCGCCGCCGTCGGTGGCCTGCTCCGCCGGCTACCGGCCGTCGTCTTCCTACCGACCGGTCGACCTACCCGCTGAACGACCGTTCGGGGTAAGTTTTCTGGCACATACGTTTCCGGTGTGCGGCTGCGCGCATGCCGTGGTCCCTCAGGGAGGTCAGCGCGATGAGCGGTGGTGACAAGATCGACTTCGAGATCCGTCCGAATCCCGCGCCGGTATCCGCCACCGACCGGGCCGCCCTGCTGGCCAACCCCGGGTTCGGTCGGGTCTTCACCGACCACATGGTCACTATCCGCTACGCCGAGGGCAAGGGCTGGTACGACGCCCGGGTCGAGGCTCGTGCGCCGATCCCGATGGATCCGGCCAGTGCCGTGCTGCACTATGCGCAGGAGATCTTCGAGGGGATGAAGGCGTACCGCGCCGCCGACGGCGGGGTGACCATGTTCCGCCCGTACGCCAACGCGGCCCGCTTCAACACCTCCGCCGCCCGGATGGCGATGCCGGAGCTGCCGGAGGAGACCTTCGTCGACTCGCTGCGCCGGCTGATCGAGATCGACCGCGAGTGGATCCCCGACGGCGAGGACGGCAGCCTCTACCTGCGGCCGTTCATGTTCGCCAGCGAGGTCTTCCTCGGCGTCCGACCGGCGAACGAGTACCTCTACGCGGTGATCGCCTCACCGGTGGGCGCGTACTTCGCCGGCGGGGTCAAGCCGGTCACGGTCTGGGTCTCGCCCGACTACACCCGGGCCGCGCCGGGCGGCACCGGTGCGGCCAAGTGCGGCGGCAACTACGCCGCCTCGCTGGCCGCCCAGGCCCAGGCCATCGAGCACGGCTGCGACCAGGTGGTCTTCCTGGACGCGGTGGAGCGCAGCTACGTCGACGAGCTGGGCGGGATGAACATCTTCTTCGTCTACGACGACGGCTCGATCGCCACCCCGCCGCTGACCGGCACCATCCTGCCCGGCATCACCCGGGAGTCGGTGATCGCCTTGGCCGAGGCGACCGGGCACCAGGTGCAGGAGCGGCCGGTGAGCTTCGCCGAGTGGCAGGCCGACGCCGCCAGCGGTCGGCTCCGCGAGGTCTTCGCCTGCGGCACCGCCGCGGTGATCACCCCGATCGGCGGGGTGCGCTTCCCCGACGGTGAGTTCGCCGTGGCCGGCGGCGAGCCCGGCACGATCACCATGGCCCTGCGCCAGCAGCTGATCGACCTCCAGCGCGGCAAGGCCGCCGACCCCCACAACTGGGTGCACCGCATCTTCTGAGGTGTAAGGAAGGGCCCCTTCTTAACGTCTGAGGTAGAGAAGGGGCCCCCTATTAACGCCTCGGCTCGCCTGAGCTCGGCTCGCCTGAGCTCGGCTCGCCTGAGCTCGGCTCGCCTGAGCTCGGCTCGGCTCGGCTGGCTCGGCCGGGGCTTCGTCAGCGGCGCTAGTCGAGCAGGTGGGTGCGGAGCGCGGCGAGCTGGCCGTCGGTGACCCCGGCGTGCCGGAGGTAGCCCTCGACGGAGCCGTGCCCCTCGCGGATCTCCGCCAGGAAGAGCAGCATCGTCTCCGCCGGCGAGGCGAGGAAGGGTGGCGGCACCTCCGGGGCGTCCGGGAAGGTGGCGGTGACCCAGGCGCTGAAGCGCTGCGATGCCTCGGCGGTCAGCGCGTAGTCCGCCGCGATGTCCGCGTCCTCGACGCCGAGCGCGGAGAGCGTCAGGCCGCAGACGATGCCGGTACGGTCCTTGCCCGCGACGCAGTGCACCACCACCGGTGCGTTGGCGCTGTCCGCGATCAGGCCGATCGCCTGGGCCAGCCCGGCGGTGCCGGTACGGGCCAGGTCGGCGTACCGGTCGGCGAGGTAGCGGGCGAGGTCACCGCCCGACTGGTACGGCTGCTGGCTCCAGTCCGCGTGCTCGGGGTGGATGTGCCGGTAGCTCAGCCCGTCGAAGTCGGGGACCCGGCCGTCCCGCTCGACCTCGGTCGGGCGGCGCAGGTCGATGACGGTCCGTACGCCGAGCGACGTGAAGACGTCCCGGTCGGCGTCGTTGATGCGGTGCAGCGAGTCGGAGCGGTAGAGGCGGCCGGTGCGGACGGTGCGGCCGTCCCGGCTGCGGTAGCCGCCGACATCGCGGAAGTTGAAGGTCGTGGCGAACGGGATCCTGCGGGTTACCTCGGTGGCGTCCACCCTGACACGGTAGCGGCCGGTGGGGCGGTGCCCCACCGGCCGTCGCGCTCTCCCGCCGAAAGCTGCTCCATCGCGGAAGCGTCGGGCTGCCCCGCCGAAAGCTGGCGGGAAGCTGTCGGGCTCCGCCGCCGAAAGTCGCTCCAGCGCGGGGAAGCTGTCGGGCTGTCCCGCCGGAGCAGGTGGCGGAGATTCAGGTCACCGCAGGTTGCCGGGCGGGGTGGCGGCGTACGTGTCGGAGTAGTAACCGCCCAGCTTGTCGCGGTACGCGGGGTCGGCGGCCGTCTCGTCGTACTCCGGCGCGGCCTTGATCTGGTCCTTGTTGCGGTCCACGTAGACCTTCTGCTCCTCGTGGTCCACGTGGTTCACGGTGCCGGCCGGCAGCATGACCTTCTTGCCGAAGATCCAAGGGCCGGTGTCGACCACCAGGTAGCTGCCGTTGACCTCGTTGCTGTCACTGTCGATCTTGCCGATCGAGCCGTCGGTGGCCTCGACCTTGTAGCCGATCAGGGTGCTGCCGGCGACGCCGGCCTCGTCCCGGTAGCTCCAGGGGTCGAAGTTGCCGGTGGGCGCGCCGCCCATGACAACCCCCTGGTCGACGCCGCGAAGGGCCGGGTCGGGCGTGGCCTGCGTGGTGTTCTGGTTGAGCTTGTCCATGGGAATCTCTCCTGCCTCGACTGCGTGAGTCGTCTCGGAGGAACGTGCTTCCTTGTCCCGAAAACTCCTACCCCGCCCGGCGGGTCCTACACACCCGGTCCGACCACGCGCGGGTGTCGTCCCGACATGTGGATTCCGCCTCCCAGAACCCCCCGTGAGGTGGCAGAGTGCAGAACGTGACAAGCACCGCCCGCATTATTGGCAACTAGCGCGCCGGCCTTCCCTCCGCCGAGCGCGCAGACCTCCCGCAGCCGCGGGGGGTCTTTTTGTTGCGCTGGCCGGTGCCTGACGAAGGGATCTCCATGACGTTCCAGGTCTACGACACGACCCTGCGCGACGGTGCCCAGCGCGAGGGGCTCAGCTACTCGGTGGTCGACAAGCTCGCGGTGGCGCGGCTGCTGGATGAGTTCGGCGTCGGCTTCATCGAGGGCGGGTGGCCGGGCGCGGTGCCGAAGGACACCGAGTTCTTCCGTCGGGCGCGTACCGAACTCGATCTCCAGCACGCGGTGCTTGTCGCCTTCGGTGCCACCCGCCGGGCCGGCGCCGTCGCCGCCGACGATCCGCAGGTACGCGGTCTGCTCGACGCGCAGACCCCGGCGATCGCCCTGGTCGCCAAGGCCGACCTGCGGCACGTCGAGCGGGCGCTGCGCACCACCGCCAAGGAGAACCTGGCGATGATCCACGACACGGTGACCCACCTGGTGGCCGAGGGACGGCGGGTCTTCGTCGATGGTGAGCACACCTTCGACGGCTACCGCTACGACCCGGCGTACACCGCGTCGGTGGTGGAGACCGCGCTCGCCGCGGGCGCCGAGCGGTTCGTGCTCTGCGACACCAACGGCGGCATGCTGCCCTCCTGGGTGACCGCCGCCATCGCCGACCTCACCGACCGGATCGGCGTCGCGCCGGAGATGCTCGGCATGCACGCCCAGAACGACACCGCGTGCGCGGTGGCCAACACCATCGCCGCCGTCGAGGCCGGTGTCCGGCACGTGCAGGGCACTGCCAACGGGTACGGCGAACGGCCCGGCAACGCCGACCTCTTCGCCGTGGTGGCCAACCTTCAGCTCAAGCTCGGGATGCCCGTCCTACCGGAGGGCTGCCTCGAACAGATGGTGCGGGTCTCCCACGCCATCGCCGAGATCGCCAACATCGCCCCCGACACCCACCAGGCGTACGCCGGGGCCGCTGCCTTCGCCCACAAGGCCGGGCTGCACGCGAGTGCGATCAAGGTGGATCCGCTGCTCTACAACCACATCGAACCCGAGGTGGTGGGCAACGACATGCGGATCCTGGTCACCGAGATGGCCGGCCGGGCCAGCATCGAACTCAAGAGTCGTGAGTTGGGGCTGGATCTGGCCGGCCATCCGGAGGCGCTGTCCCGGGTCACCAACCGGGTCAAGGAGTTGGAGGCCGGCGGCTGGTCGTTCGAGGCCGCGGACGCCTCGTTCGAGCTGCTGGTCCGCTCCGAGTTGCCGGGTGCCGCCCCGGCGCGGCCGTTCGCCCTGGAGTCGTACCGGGTGCAGGTCGAGCACCGCGAGGACGGTGCGGTGGTCTCCGAGGCGACGGTGAAGATCCGGGTACGCGGCGAGCGGGTGATCGCCACGGCGGAGGGGAACGGCCCGGTCAACGCGCTGGACGAGGCGCTGCGGGTCGGCCTCGGCCGGCACTACCCGGAACTGCGCGACTTCGAGCTGGCCGACTACAAGGTGCGCATCCTGGAGGGCAGCCACGGCACCGGCGCGGTGACCCGGGTGCTGGTCGAGACGGCCGACGGCCGGGGCGGCGGCTGGACCACCGTGGGCGTGCACCCCAACGTGGTCGAGGCGAGCTGGCACGCCCTCGTCGACGCGCTCACCTACGGGGTGGACCGGGCCCGGGTGTAGCGGGTTAGCCGGCTGCGGCCGGCAGTGTCAGCTCGGCGAGGACCATCCGGTGGTCGCTGCCGGGTAGCGGACGCACCGCCACGTCGCGTACCGCGATGCGGCGGTCGACAAGCACGTGGTCGATCGTCACGGGCGGGATCAGGGCCCCGTCGTACGGGCCCCAGGTGCCGGCCAGCCCCGCCCCGACCGAGGCGGCGGCGTCGGTGTAGCCGGTGTCGATCAGGTCCCGCAGCGGTGCGTGGTCGAGCGTGGCGTTGAAGTCCCCGGCGAGGATGCTCAGCGCCCCGTCCGGGGTGGCCGCCGGTTGTGCCGCCAGGTCGGCGCGCCACGCGCCGACCTGGTCCAGCGCGTACGGGGCCGCCGGATGGGCCGACTCGACGCGGACCGGGGGCGCGCCGGGCACCGCCACCGTGGCGTACGCCTGGGTGAAGCCCCATGCGGCGCGTAGCTGGCGGATGCCGCCGTCGCTGATCGGGTGCCGGGCGTAGAGCCCGGAGCCGGGACTGCCCTCCATCGGGTTGAGCTGCCGGTACGGCAGCAACCGGTCGAGGCCGAGCCGGTCCAGTCCGGCGGCGGCCGCCGGGGTGAACTCCTGCACCACGAGCACGTCCACCCGCTCGGTGCGAACCAGGTCGACAAGGGTCTGCGGATCAGCGGAACCGACCAGCAGGTTCGCGGTGAGCAGCCGCAGCGTCGGCCCGTCGGCCGGCGGCTGCGGCGTGGGCAGGGCCCGGGGTGCCACCACCGCGAGCAGCGCCACGGTGGTCACCGCCGCGACGCTCGCCGGCCACCGGCGCCGCAGCGCGAGGGCGAGCACCAGCGGGCCGAGGGACCCGATCAGGACGTACGGGGTGAAGGCGACCAACTGCACCAACGGCCCGCGTTCGATGCCGAGGAGCCGGACGGCGAGCCAGGTGGCGGCGGGCATCACGGCGGCCCAACAGAGTGCGGTACGGCGACGCTGTCCTCCGGTTGCCGGCGTCGGTCGGCTCGGCGCGGTGCCGGTACGCGTGCTCACGGGTTCAGATTATCGAACCCGCGCCGCTCGTTTGCGAATAGTCCCACACTCGCGTTTCACAATTCTGTCGGCCCCTTGTGCGGATTGCGAAATGTGGTGACCGGGCGTTGACTGAGTTGTTTTTTCGGTGCTATTTTCCACATGGTTGTGATGTCAGAGCACAGAGGACGTACTGCCTGGTCAGGCCGGCTTATGATCTTGTCTGTTCAATGTCATGCGCCCGGTCGGCCATTCTTGGAGCGGAGCCGTCAAATTACTCCGGATCATTATCGCTGTAGATTTCCGATTCGCTGAAAGTGGGTCGGTCGGATCACCCCGGTCAACCAAGGGAGAACCTGTCATGGCCAAGCTCTTCTCACGCAGATCGGTGGCGGTGGCGGCAAGCGCGCTGGCGCTGGCACTCGCTGGTGGCGGCATCGCCGCTGCCGCCCAGCCGCCCACCGCCGCCAAAGCCCCCGTCGATTCCGCCCAGGCGGACGCCCGCGCGGGTGTCTCCGGCGGTCAGCCGCAGGTGACGCCCGAGGAGGCCCGGCAGGCCAGGGCGGCGCTCAAGGGGTCCGTCGGCACCGAGGCGATCATCGGATCCACCTCCTTCGCCGTGGTGGGGTCCGGCGGCAACCTCATCCGGGGCCTCGACGCGGTCTCGGCCACCAAGTACGGCCCCGGGCAGTACCAGGTGCTGTTCAACCGGGACATGACCCGCAGCGCCTACGTGGCCACCATCGGCACGAACTTCCAGTGCTGCATTCCGCCGGCCGGTGAGATCTCGGTCGCCCCGCGCCTGAACACGCCGAACGCGGTCTACATCCAGACGCGCAACTCGTCCGGTAGGCCCGCGGACCGCCCGTTCCACCTGGCGGTCTTCAGCTGACGAGCGACACCGGGTACCGGCCGCCCGCCCGGGTGGCCGGTACCGCTGTCCGGCTTGTCCCGCCGAGGGTGCCGGACGGCCTGACTCGGCGGGTAAGGGTGCCGGAGGGCGCGGCTCGGCCGGTAAGAGTGCCGGACGGCCCGGCTCGGCGGCTAACGGTGCCGGTGGCCCGGCAAGTCCGACGTTTGTCGGGTCGCATGGCCGGGAAGCAAGCACCGTGACGGACATCTCGGACACCATGGCCAGCCTGGCCGGCCCGGCCGATCCCGACCCGACCGCGGCCGATTTGGACCAGACGCTCTACGAGGTCAAGCGCGTGATCGTCGGGCAGGACCGGCTCGTCGAACGCCTGCTCACCGCCCTGATCGCCGATGGCCACTGCCTGCTGGAGGGTGTGCCCGGGGTAGCCAAGACCCTGGCCGCGCAGACCCTCGCGACGGTGGTCGGCGGCACCTTCTCCCGGGTCCAGTTCACGCCCGACCTCGTCCCCTCGGACATCGTCGGTACCCGCATCTACCGGGCGTCGAAGGAGAACTTCGACGTCGAACTCGGCCCGATCATGGCGAACCTGGTGCTCGCGGACGAGATCAACCGGGCCCCCGCCAAGGTGCAGTCGGCGCTGCTGGAGGCCATGGCCGAGCGCCAGGTCTCCATCGGCGGGCGCAGCTACCCGGTGCCGGAGCCGTTCCTCGTGCTGGCCACCCAGAATCCGATCGAGTCGGAGGGGGTCTACCAGCTGCCCGAGGCACAGCGGGACCGCTTCCTCATGAAGATCGTCGTCGACTATCCCGACGGCGCCGACGAACTGGCCATCCTCTACCGGATGAGCGCCGAACGCCCGAGGGCACACCGGGTGCTCGACCCGGATCGGTTGCGCGACCTCCAGGTCCGCGCCACCCAGGTCTTCGTCCACCACGCCATCGCCGAGTACGTGGTCCGGCTGATCCTCGCCACCCGCGACCCGGGCCGGTTCGGGCTGCCGGAAATCGCCCCGCTGCTCGCCTACGGTGCCAGTCCGCGCGCCACCCTCGGGCTGGTCGCCGCCGCCCGGGCCCAGGCGCTGCTGCGCGGCCGGGAGTACGTGCTGCCCGACGATGTCCGGGAGCTGGCCGTGGACGTGCTGGCCCACCGTCTGGTGCTCTCCTTTGACGCGGTGGCCGACGGGGTGACCGCCGAGTCGGTGGTGCACCGGCTGGTCGAACGGGTGCCGCCGCCCCGGGTGGCGGCCGGGCAGCCGGAGTACGCGACCGATCTGGCGACCGCGTGATGGGACGCCGCCCCACACCGGCGGCGGAGCCGGGGCTGACCGACCTCACCCCGGATCAGCGACTGCGTCGGCTGGAACTCACCGTCACCCGGCGGCTCGACGGACTGCTGCACGGCGAGCGGCGCGGCCTGCTGCCGGGGCCGGGCAGCGAACCGGCGGGCAGTCGGGAGTACCGGCCGGGCGAGGACGAGGTACGCCGGATGGACTGGTCGGTGACGGCCCGCACCACCGTGCCGCACGTGCGGGAGGTGGACGCCGACCGGGAGTTGACCACCTGGCTGCTTGTCGACGCCAGCGCCAGCATGGAGTACGGCACCGCCGAGCTGGACAAGCGGGAACTGGCGGTGGCGGCGGTCGCCACCATCGGCTTCCTCACCGCCGGCCCGGGCAACCGCCTCGGCGCGCAGGTGCTCACCCCGTACGGGCTGCACCGGGTGCCGCCCCGGAGTGGGCGTACGCATCTGATCGGGTTGCTGCGCGGGTTGCTCGCCGCGCCCCGGGTGGCTGACCGCGAGCGGGACCTCGCGTCGGTGTCCGGTCCGGCCGAGACGGCCGGACCGGCCGAACTGGCCGAGGCGCTGGCCGCGGTGCGCCGGGTCGCCCACCGCCGCGGCCTGGTGGTGGTGGTCTCGGACTTCCTCGACGGACTGCCCGACGACCCGGTCGCGCCGGCCGCCTGGGAACGGCCGCTGCGCCGGCTGACCGTGCGGCACCAGGTGCTCGCCGTGGAGATCACCGACCCGCGTGAGCTGGAACTGCCGGACGTCGGGCTGATCACCCTCGCCGACCCGGAGACCGGCGAGCACCGGGAGGTCTGGACCGGGGACCGCCGGCTCCGCGAGCGGTACGCGGCAGCCGCCGCCGCCCAGCGCGAGCAGGTCCGGCACGCGTTGCGTCGGGCCGGCGCGACCCATCTCGCGCTGCGCACCGACCGGGATTGGGCGGCCGACATCGTGCGGCACGTGCACGCCCAGCGTCGACTGGCCCTGGCTCCGGCCGGTGCCGCACCGGGAGGGGGCGCATGAACTGGCAGTCGCCCGACCGGCTCTGGCTGCTGCTCGGCGTGGCCGCGCTGGCCTCGGTCTATGTCGTGGCGCAGCGGCGCCGCAGCCGCTACGCCGTCCGGTTCACCAACCTGCGACTGCTCGACCGGGTGGCACCCCGGCGGCCGACCTGGCGTCGGCACCTACCGGCCGGCCTCTTTCTGGCCATGCTGGCGCTGCTGGTGGTCGGCTTTGCCCGGCCCACCGCCGAGGTCCGGGTACCCCGGGAGCGGGCCACCGTGATGGTGGCCGTGGACGTCTCCACCTCGATGCTCGCCACCGACGTCGAACCGGACCGGCTGAGCGCGGCCAAGAGCGCCGCCCGGCGGTTCGTCGACGGGCTGCCCCGGGAGTTCAACGTCGGGCTGGTGGCCTTCGCCGGCAGCGCGGCGGTGCTGGTGCCGCCGGGCACCGACCGGGAGGCACTGGACGAGGGAATCGGACGCCTCGCCGAGGGGGTGACCGGCGTCCAGGGCACCGCGATCGGCGAGGCGATCAGCACCTCGTTGGGCGCGGTCAAGGCGTTGGACGACCAGGCCGCCACCCAGCCGCCGCCGGCCCGGATCATCCTGCTCTCCGACGGGGCGAACACCTCGGGCATGGACCCCATGGAGGCCGCCGCCGAGGCGGTCGCCGCCGAGGTGCCGGTGCACACCATCTCCTTCGGTACGCCCGGCGGCTTCGTCGACCGGGGCGGCCGGCCGATCCAGGTACCGGTCGACGGGGAGACCTTGCAGGCGGTCGCCGAGGAGACCGGAGGCGGCTTCCACCAGGCCGGTACGAGCGACGAGCTGCGCGCGGTCTACGACGACATCGGCAGCTCGGTGGGTTGGCGAAAGGTGCGGCAGGACGTCTCGGCCCGGTTCATCGGGCTCGGGCTGGTGTTCGCGATGGGCGCGGCGTTCGGCTCGATCAGGTGGTTCTCCCGCCTGCCCTGACCTGATGCCGGCGCAGCGCCGCCGGCTGGCGGCCGGCAGACCGCCGAGCGCACACGGGAGGAGCGTACGTATGGCAGTGCAGACCGGACTGGGCGAGCCGCGGGGACCCTGGTTCGTCTCGCCGGACCTCGACCCGGACGGGCGGGGACGGCCGGACGGTGCCGCCGGGACGGGCGAGCTGGCGGCATGGGGCTGGCGACGGCGGCTGTTGGCGGGGCTGGCGGTGGTGGCGCTCTCCACCGGTTCGGGGGCGGTGGCCGGTGGCTGGGTGGCCAGCCGGGACGGTGTGCCGGGGCCGGCCGCCGCCTCGGCCGCGCCGGTGCCGGCCGAGTTGGTCACCGCCGCCGAGAAGACCGTGCCCGGCGTGGTGTCGGTGCTGGTGGGCGGGGCCCGGGGGGCGTCGGCGAGCGGTTCCGGTTTCGCGGTGGACGCCGAGCAGCACATCATCACAAACGACCATATTCTGGCCAAGGGGCGTGGCGGCCCGGTGACCGTGGAGCTGCCGGACGGCCGGCGGTTCGACGCGGAGGTGGTCGGCCGTGAGCCGGGCAGCGATCTCGCCGTGCTCAAGGTGCCCGCCTCGGCGGGCCTGGCGCCGCTGCCGCTGGCCAAGCCGGGAGCCACCCGGGTCGGCGAGCCGGTGCTGGCCGTCGGGTCGCCGCTGGGACTGTCCGGGACGGTCACCGCCGGCATCGTCAGCGCGCTGGACCGTCAGGTGCGCCTCGGCGACAACCGGCACCGCGCCGTGCAGACCGACGCGTCGATCAATCCGGGCAACTCCGGCGGTCCGTTGGTAAACGCGCGGGGCGAGGTGGTCGGCGTGAACACCGCGATAGCCACAATCGACGGCAACGGCTCGATCGGCATCGGTTTCGCCATCCCGATCGAGCAGGTGCAGCAGACCGCCGACACGATCATCGGAAAGGGCGGCTGATGTACGCAGAGTAGCTGTCCGATTACGGGGAGATCGGGGCAAGTGTCGGATTTTTGCGAGGGGTGATCGGCCCATGGAAATATTACGCTGAGTATGGATACTGGCGTGGGTGGAGCGTCCTCTCATTGCGGTCCTCCTGCTGGTGGGCCTCATCATCGGAAGCGGCGTCGGGTCGTCGTACGCCCGCGCTCGGCGGGGCTGGACCGACTACCAGGCCGCGAAAAAGACAGTGCCCGGCGCGCGTCGCGCCGCGTGGCTGCTGATCAAGGTGGTCACCACGAAGGTCGGCGTGATCGCCCTGCTGCTGCTCGGGGCGGTCGCCTACGCCGCCGCCGGTGGCGAGGAGGAGCGGCCCGCCCCCTCGGCGCCCAGCCCCAGCACCGCTGAGGATGATCGGCCGGCACGCTAACCTCAGGGCGTGGACGACGGACTGCGGGTGACCGACCGGTGGGTCGTCCCTGCCGCCGAGTTACGGGAACGCTTCTCCCGGTCGTCCGGCCCGGGCGGGCAGGGAGTCAACACCGCCGACTCCCGGGTCGAGTTGAGCTTCGACCTGGCCGGTTCGGCGAGCCTGCCGGAGTCGCTGCGGGCCCGGGCGCTGGAGCGGCTCTCCGGCCGGCTGGTCAACGGGGTGCTTACCATCGCCGCGAGCGAGCACCGGGCGCAGTTGGCCAACCGGGAGGCGGCCCGGGAGCGACTGGTCGCGCTGCTGCGGGAGGCGGTCGCCCCACCACCGCCGCCACGTCGCCCGACCCGCCCGTCCCGAGGGGCCAAGGAGCGCCGGCTGGCCGACAAGAAGCGCCGGTCCCAGCGCAAGCGCGACCGACGGGTGGACGGCGAGTAACGGTCGGCCCCTCTTCGCCTGGGTGACCTCGGCCGGCGGGCCGGGCCGGGGCGGTGCCTGCCGGCGTACGTCGCGAGCGGCTCACCCCACCGTCGGCGACGGCTCCGCTGCCGCGAGCAACGCCGCGCAGATCCCGATCAACCTGGTGCGTAGCCGGCCGGCCCGGTGCGCGAACTCGCGTTGCCGAGCCACGTACTCGGCCTTGCCCTCCGGCGTCTCGATGGCCACCGCCGGTTGCCCGTACGCGGACAGGTCGTACGGCGACGCCTGCATGTCGAGCAGCCGGATGTCCCGGGCCAACTCGAAGCAGTCGAGCGCCAGGTCACCCGGGACTGCGGGGCCGAGCTTGCCGGCCCACTTGTGGCAGTCCATCGCGGCGTGCAGGCAGCCCGGCTGGTCGAGGTCGACCTGGCTGGCCCGGGTCGGTTGCAGGCGGTTCAGGCCGACCGCCTCGGGGGTGAAGAACCGGAACGCGTCGAAGTGCGTACACCGGATCTGGTGCGCCTCGACCACCGCGTCGGTGCCGGGCTGCCCCAGTCGCAGCGGGAGCGGATGCCGGTGCTCACGTTGGCGGTACACCATCGCCCACTCGTGCAGGCCGAAACAGCCGGTGAAGGCGGGGCGCGACGCGATCGAGGACAGCAGCCGGTGGATGAAGCGCACCGAGTCGGCCCGGTCGGCGAGGAAGGCCGCCGCGTCGAGGCTGACCACGCCGTCGGCGTCCGTGGCGTACCACCGCCACTGCCGGTGCGGTGCGGGACCGTCCGGGCCCGGGG
Source organism: Micromonospora sp. FIMYZ51 (assembly GCF_038246755.1). Lineage (NCBI taxonomy): Bacteria > Bacillati > Actinomycetota > Actinomycetes > Micromonosporales > Micromonosporaceae > Micromonospora > Micromonospora sp. FIMYZ51. The sequence continues at coordinate 1,504,739 of NZ_CP134706.1, forward strand.
CCAGGGCGACCCCCACGCCGGGGTGCCAGCGGCGCAGCACGGACGGCCGCGTGCCGTAATAGTCGTAGAGGAAGTCGTCGATGGCGTGCCGTTCCCGGGTGGCCCTACGGGCACGGTGGGCCGCGGTGAGCGCGTCGGCGCGCTCCTCGTGCGCGGCCAGCACGGGAAGCCAGCTCGTCGCCGGGATCACCTTCGGCGCACCCACGCTCGGCGCCGCGCCGCCTGCCTGCCCCCGCACGGCCCAAGGGTACGACCACCGCCCGCCCGCCGGTCACCGGCAGGTCCGCCGGCCCGCCGGTCACCGGCAGGTCCGCCGGCCCGCCGGTCACCGGCAGGTCCGCCCGCCCGCCGGTCACCGGCAGATGCCTCAGCGGCCCGAGCCGGTCGCGGCGGCTGGCTCAGGGCATGTCCACTCGCACACCTGCGGAGAAGACCCCACTGCGCAGTTCCAGCCGCTCGGGGGCCGCCCGCCCGTCGACCGTGAAGACCAGCGGCAGCACCATCCGGCTGCCCGCCGCCATCGGCTCGGCGAAGACGTCCCGGCCCTGGTTCGCCCGTCGGGTGGCCGGTTCGTCGGTGGTGACCCAGTTGCCGTTCGGCAGGTACGCCCGTTGCAGCTTGCCGTGCCAACTCTGGTGCTCCGGTGTGACGTTGCGGACGCCGACGGTGGCCTGGCACTGGCGTAGCTGCTGGCCGGGCTCGCAGATCATCCGGTAGACGGTGAACTCGAACGCGTCCTCGCGCAGCGGGACGCCGAGCCTGCCGCTGACTCCGGTGCCCTTCCACGCGCCGTTTGTGGGTTGGCTGTCGGTGTCGATCGCGGTGACCCGCCGGGTGGCGGTCCAGGCGGCGATGCCGATCGTGGCTATCAGCACCGTCGCGGCCACCGGCACGATCAGCCAGATCGGCGGGGTACGCCGGCTAGCCGGCGGGCGGGGCGTGGCCGGACGCGGATAGACCCTCCCCGGCCCGTCCGAGGCGAGTGCGGCGGCGACCGGCCGCCGATTGCGCCGCCAGGTGACGAACCCCACGATGGCCAGCATCAGCGCCGCCACCGCGCCGATCAGCAGCGCGGGCACCTGGCCCCGCCAACCCGACGGCTGCTGCGACTCGTTGGTCGCGGCCTGCGGGCTCGTCCAGGTGGCGCTCGCGCAGTCGTACGGCTGCCTGCCGTCCCCGGCGAACGCGCAGGCCGGAGCGGTGAGCGGTTGCTGCGCCGCAGCGGTGCGCAGCGTGGTGCCCAGCGTGGTGGTGCTCCGCGGCGGCAACCTCAACTGCCAGGTCACCGCGGTCGCGGTGGCCCCGCCCGGGCGTACCTCCCGGCCGCCGTCGCTGATCGAGGTGGCCGAGACGCCCCGGGGCAGTTCCTGGCGCACGGTGGTGCTCACCGGCGCGTTTCCGGCGTTGCGGACCTCGATGCGGTACCCGGGCTCGGTGCTGTTCTTCGGCGCCACCGCCACGCTGACCTTGGGGGCGGGAGCCGGTGAGGCGAGTCGTGTCGGGGTGGGCACGGCCGGCGGCGCTGCGGGCAGGGCGGGATCCGGCGTCAGCAGGCTGGGATCGGGCTCCGGCGCGGTGGGATCCGGCTCCGCCGTCGCGGCCACCTGTGGCCGTCCGACCATCGGGGCGTCCGGGGCGGTGGCCGCCGGCAGCACCGGTAGGGCGGTGAGGAAGCCGACGCAGTGCACGATCGCCGCGAGGGCCCTGTGGTGTCGTGTCGATGCAGGCATACGAACGAACCTCCGCAGCCGACGCTAGGCGCGGGGTCACGTCGGGTGGGTACGAAGCGGAGAATCCGGCCCCGGCGGTGGGCGTACCCGGTAAGGTGCCGCACCCGGTCCGCCAGGTCGGACTAGATTGGCCTCGTGCGTATCGCTCGTTTCGCCCATGCCAAGGGAATGTCGTTCGGGGTCGTCGAGGGGGAGCCGGAGGCGGGTCCGCAGGGGCTCACCATCGCGGAGATCTCGGGCCACCCGTTCGGTCAGATCACGTTCAGCGGGGTCCGTTGGGCGCTCTCCGACGTCCGGTTGCTCTCGCCGATCCTGCCCAGCAAGGTGGTCTGCGTCGGCCGCAACTACGCCGAGCACGCCGCCGAGCACGGTGCCGAGGTGCCGACCGAACCGCTGCTCTTCCTCAAGCCCTCCACCTCGGTCATCGGCCCCCGGGACGCGATCCGGCTGCCCGAGTTCAGCAAGCAGGTCGAGCACGAGGCCGAGTTGGCGGTGGTGATCGGCGCGCCGGGCGCCCGCCGGGCCGACCGGGCGGCGGCGGAGCGGGCCATCTTCGGCTACACCTGCGCCAACGACGTCACCGCTCGGGACCTCCAGCGCTCCGACAACCAGTGGACCCGGGCCAAGGGATTCGACTCGTTCTGTCCGATCGGGCCGTGGATCACCACCGGGCTTGACGTCCGCGATCTGGAGATCCGCTGCGAGGTGGGGCGTGACCCGGAGGAGATGGAGGTGCGCCAGCTCGGCCGGACCCGGGACATGGTCTTCGACGCTCCGGCCCTGGTGTCGTACGTCTCACACGTGATGACGCTGTTGCCCGGCGATGTCGTGCTGACCGGTACGCCAGCGGGGGTTAGCCCGCTCACCGCGGGGGATACGGTCACCGTCCGGATCGAGGGGATCGGTGACCTGACCAACCCGGTCGTGTCTGCGACCTGATCCCTGTTTTCGCAGCTCAAGGGCGGTTTGGGGAAGTCGATTTGGCCTGTCGGTGCCGGGAGGGTAGAGTTTGATCCCGGCGCCGCAAGGGGCCAATGGGGTATGGGGTAATTGGCAGCCCGACTGATTCTGGTTCAGTTAGTCTAGGTTCGAGTCCTGGTACCCCAGCGCAGCCGAGATTCGCAAGAATCGAGGTCGCTGGATTCTGGTGGAGTTCAGCGTCGATGTTCCCGCCCGGGGAGATCGACCAGGAGGTCTGGTAGAGTTCGGCGGCACCACCTACCCGGTGGTGTCGCGTTTGTGTTCTGGCCCCGTCGTCTAGCGGCCCAGGACGCCGCCCTCTCAAGGCGGTAGCGCCGGTTCGAATCCGGTCGGGGCTACAGATTTCGGCTCGTTCTGCTTCGGCGGAACGAGCCGTTTGTCGTCCAGCCAATCCGCCGAGCCGGAGGCCGATCCTGGTTTCGCGCAACGCCGCCACCGACCCCCTCTGCGGCACCCCGGCGACTGCGCCGCTAGACTACTGCCGCACCGCCCGCGAGGGCTGGTGAACAGGAAAGTCTCTGGCCCCGTCGTCTAGCGGCCCAGGACGCCGCCCTCTCAAGGCGGTAGCGCCGGTTCGAATCCGGTCGGGGCTACCACACCGAAGCCCGTCTCCGCCGAGACGGGCTTCTCCCATCCCACACCCACCCTTGGCTGGGTTGACCAAGAAGTTTGCGTCCGGATCTGGCCCGCCGGGAGACGGAACTTCTCGATCAACCCGGGACGGCGGCGTGCCGGGGGTGGGGTGGGCGGGGGTCAGAGGCCGGAGAGGCGTTGGCCGGCTCTGACCACGGCCATGGCGTGGCGTTCGCCGGGGCGGCGGCCGAGGCGCTCGATCGGGCCGGAGATGCTGATCGCGGCGATCACCCGGCCGGTGCGGTCGCGGATCGGGGCGGAGACACTCGCCACACCGGCCTCGCGTTCGGCGACGCTCTGTGCCCAGCCCCGGCGGCGTACCTCGGCCAGGGTGCGGCCGGTGAACTTCGACCGGGGGAGCAGCGGCATCACCGCCTCGGGCGGTTCCCAGGCGAGCAGGATCTGGGCCGCCGATCCGGCGGTCATCGGCAGCACCGAGCCCACCGGAACGGTGTCGCGCAGCCCACTTGCGCGTTCGGCGGCGGCCACGCAGATCCGTTCGTCCGCTCGGCGCAGGTAGAGCTGGGCGCTTTCGCCGGTAGCGTCCCGTAGCGCGGCCAGCAGCGGCTCAGCCGCCGTCAGCAGCACGTCCGGCGCCGCGTTGGCCAGCTCACCCAGGCGAGGACCGGGACGCCAACGGCCCTGGGTATCCCGGACCAGCATCCGATGGATCTCCAGCGCCTGCGCCAGCCGGTGCGCCGTGGCCCGGGGCAGCTTGGTGCGTTCAACGAGTTCGGCCAGGCTGGCGCCGTCGACACAGGCGGCCAGGATGACCACCGCCTTGTCGAGAACGCCGACACCGCTCATACTGTGTCCCACAAGCCGAAATTTACCTCCCAGAATTTAGGATGTCCAGATGGTGGGAGTCACTCCTGAGAAGAGGACCCTGGCCGAGAAGGTCTGGGACGCACACGTCGTCCGGTCCGCCGATGGTGAGCCGGATCTGCTCTTCATCGACCTGCACCTGCTGCACGAGGTGACCAGCCCGCAGGCGTTCGACGGGCTGCGACTGGCCGGCCGCCGGGTGCGCCGCACCGACCTCACGCTCGCGACCGAGGACCACAACACCCCGACCGGGTACGCCGATCCCTCGTTCCAGCAGCGCCGCGGCGACCTGCTCACCATCGCCGACCCCACCTCGCGTACGCAGATCGAGACGCTGCGCCGCAACTGCGCCGAGTTCGGCGTGAAGCTGCACCCGCTGGGCGACGAGAACCAGGGGATCGTGCACGTCATCGGCCCGCAGCTCGGGCTCACCCAGCCCGGCATGACGATCGTCTGCGGCGACTCGCACACCGCCACCCACGGCGCGTTCGGGGCGCTGGCCTTCGGCATCGGCACCAGTGAGGTGGAGCACGTGCTGGCCACCCAGACGCTGCCGCAGGCCCGCCCGAAGACGATGGCGGTCACCGTCAACGGTCAGCTCGGCCCCGGCGTCACCGCGAAGGACCTGGTGCTCGCGCTGATCGCCAAGGTCGGCACCGGCGGCGGGCGCGGACACATCGTGGAGTACCGCGGCGAGGCGATCCGGGCGCTGTCCATGGAAGGCCGGATGACCATCGCCAACATGTCCATCGAGTGGGGCGCCAAGGCCGGCATGATCGCACCGGACGAGACCACCTTCGCGTACCTGAAGGGGCGGCCGAACGCCCCGACCGGCGCGGACTGGGACGCGGCGGTCGCGTACTGGCGGACTCTGCCCACCGACGAGGGGGCGACGTTCGACGCCGAGGTGACCCTCGACGCCGCCGAGATCGCGCCATTCGTCACCTGGGGCACCAACCCCGGTCAGGGCGCGCCGCTCGGCGCGGCGGTGCCGGACCCGGAGACCTTCGACACCGAGCCGGAACGGGCTGCCGCCCGGCGTGCGCTGGAGTACATGGACCTGCGGCCGGGCACGCCGCTGCGGGACCTCTCGGTGGACGTGGTCTTCGTCGGCTCCTGCACCAACGGCCGGCTGGAGGACCTGCGTGCCGCCGCCGACGTGCTGCGCGGCCACCAGGTCGCCGACGGCGTACGCATGCTTGTGGTGCCCGGTTCCGCCGCGGTCCGCGAGGCCGCCGAGGCCGAGGGGCTGGACAAGGTTTTCACCGACGCCGGTGCCGAGTGGCGGTTCGCCGGCTGCTCCATGTGTCTGGGCATGAACCCGGACACGCTCTCCCCCGGGCAGCGCTCCGCCTCGACCTCCAACCGCAACTTCGAGGGCCGCCAGGGCCGGGGTGGGCGGACCCATCTGGTGAGTCCGCCGGTCGCCGCCGCCACCGCTGTGGTCGGCCGGCTGGCCGCCCCCGCCGACCTGTAGAAGGGCTAGCGAGAAGATGGACAAGTTCACCGTGCACACCGGCACCGCCGTGCCGCTGCGTCGGTCCGACGTGGACACCGACCAGATCATCCCGGCCGTGTACCTCAAGCGGGTGACCCGAACCGGCTTCGCCGACGGGCTGTTCAGCGCGTGGCGCGAGGACCCCGGATTCGTGCTCAACGATGAATCGTATTCCGGCGCCTCGATTCTGGTGGCCGGTCCGGAGTTCGGCACCGGCTCGTCCCGCGAGCACGCCGTCTGGGCGCTGCGCGACTACGGGTTCCGGGTCGTGATCTCACCTCGCTTTGGTGACATCTTCCGGGGCAACGCCCTCAAGGAAGGTCTCCTGCCGGTCGAGCTGGAATTGAAATCCGTCGAGCAGATCTGGGGTCTGGTCGAGTCCGATCCGACCACCCCGATCACCGTTGACCTGACCGCCCGGCAGGTGCGTGCCGGCGAATCCGTTTGGTCGTTCCCGCTCGACGACTTCAGCCGTTGGCGGCTGATGGAGGGCTTGGACGACATTGGACTCACCCTCCGGCACGCCGATCGGATCACCTCCTTCGAGGCCACTCGACCGGCCTTCCTGCCCCGGGTCGCCTAGCCGTTCGCCCAACCGCACAGCCGATTTCGCCCCCACCGGTGCCACCCGGTGGGGGCGAATCCGTTACGACACAAGGGCTTTTTTCCACAGAATGTTTGTGTCCTGGCAGCACAGGGCATACGGTGCGCGCAGAATGGCTCGCGTCGAGTCAGTTGCACAATCAGGAGGAAGTAGTGAACAAGGCCGAGCTCATCGAGGCGCTCGCCGTTCGCCTGGGGGACCGGAAGACGGCGACGGCAGCGCTCGACGCGGTCCTCGCTGAGGTCCAGGCGGCGGTCACCAAGGGCGAGAAGGTGGCGATCACCGGTTTCGGAGCGTTCGAGAAGCGCGTACGCGGGGCGCGAACAGCGCGCAACCCGCGCACCGGCGAGGCGGTGAAGGTCAAGAAGACCTCCGTGCCGACCTTCCGTCCGGGCGCCGGGTTCAAGGAGATGGTGGCCAGCGGCAAGGTGCCGAAGGCCACGGCGGCGGCGAAGAAGGCCGCTGCGGCCACCGCCAAGACCACCGGTGCCAAGGCGACCGGTGCCAAGGCGACCGGTGCGAAGGCGACCGGTGCGAAGGCGACCGGTGCGAAGGCGACCGGTGCGAAGGCGACCGGCGCCAAGGCGACCGCCGCGAAGAAGACGACCACGGCGAAGACCGCGGCAGCCAAGAAGACGACCGCGGCCAAGAAGACCACCGCCACCAAGACCACCAAGGCCACCACGGCCAAGAAGACCGCCACGAAGAAGGCCGCACCGGCGAAGAAGACCGCCGCGGCGACCAAGGCCACCGCGGCCAAGAAGACCGCGACGGCGAAGAAGGCCCCGGCGAAGAAAGCCCCGGCCAGAAAGGCAGCGACCCGGCGCTGAGCCGGCCGTACGACGAGGGCGCCCGCCAGATCGGTGGGCGCCCTCAGCATGTTCGCGGTACGCGGATCCGGCCTCCGGCGGAGCCGACCGTTGACCGGTGCGGGATCGGACGCCCAGAATCGCCGCACGATCCCTCGGCGAAATGAGCACCGTGCTGCGTCACCGTCACCTCGGTACCGCCACCCTGGCACTGGGCCTCGTCGTCCTCATGGACGTGCTCCGGGTCTTCCTGCCCTCGGTCATCACCATCTTCGGGCAGGCCGCGTCGACACCGGCCGAGTTGCTCGGCGCGTTCGCGCTCGGCTGGTTCGTGCTCGCGTTCGCCGCACCGGCGCTCGTCGCGCGAGTCGGTGCCGTACCCGTGGGGCTGGCGTCGGCCGCGCTGCTGGGCACCGCCCGGTTGGCGCTGACCGCCGCCCCCGGCGGTCGGGCCCAACTCTGGCTGGCCAGCGCCGGTCTGCTCGCCGGGCTGGTGTGGCTGGCCGCCAGCGCGGCCCGGATGGCGCGTGCACTGCCGGGGCTGGTGCTCGGATTGACCGCCAGCGGGCTGGGTCACGCGCTACTCGGCACGTACGACCTGCTCTGGTGGGAGCGGTGGGAAGCCTGGGTGGTAAGCGTCGGGCTGGTGGCGCTGCTGCTCGTCGCGGCGGCGACCGACGCCCGCCGCACCGATGCGGCGCCTGCGGCCGGCGTACCCGGCCCGGACGCCCCGACCCCCACGGACGGCCGAACTTCGCCGCCCGCTCCGGCCAACGGCCGGACCTGGCTGCTCGCCGGTCCGGCGCTGCTCTTCGCCGGCATGGTCGCGTTGTCACCGGCGGTCGCCAGTACCGCGATGTCGTACTGGGCCGGCTCCGCCGGCACCGCCACGCCGCCACTGTTCGCCCTGGCTCCGCTGGGCGTCGCGGCGGCGCTGTTCGTGTTCGGCGCGCTGACCCCGCCCGCCCGCCGGTGGCGTCCGCTGCCGCCGGTGCTGTTGCTGGCGGGAGCACTGCTGTTCGGGTACGGACCACCGGCGTTGCTCGCCCTCGCGATGGCGCTCACCGCGGCGGGGCTGGGCGGCTGCCTCGCCCTGACCGCCACCGACACCGGCGGGACGAGCGCGCGACGGGCGTACGCGGCGGTGGGCGGGATGCTCGTCTTCGCCGTCGCGGCGGTGCTCTACTACGCCGCCTACGACATCGGCTACCCCAACGGTTGGGTGCCGGCCGTGGTGGCCGTCCTGATCGGCGGCGTCGCGCTCGGTGGCCGGCTGCGGATCGGGCCGACACCGGCGTCGGCGCCGTCCCGGCACGCCCCGGCCGCCGGTGCGTGGCGAGCGGTACCGGCGGCGGCACTTGCCGCCCTGGTGGCTTTCGCTGCCGCCGCGGTGCACGAGCCGTGGCTGGTGGCCAGCAACCGGGAAGGCCCACCGGCACAGGTACGGCTGGTGGCGTACAACATCCGGATGGGCTTCGGCATGGACGGGCGGTTCGACCTGACCGCCCTGGAACGCGCCATCGGCCGGGCCGACGTGGTGGTGCTCAGCGAGGTCGACCGGGGCTGGCTGCTCAACGGCGGCCACGACACCCTGTACCTGCTCGCCGCCCGGCTACAGATGCCCTACGTCTTCGCACCGGCCGCCGGCTCGCTCTGGGGCGACGCGGTGCTCAGCCACTGGCCGGTGCAGCGGGCCCGGACCCGGTCACTGCCGGCCGTGGGCGCACCCACCGGGGCGCAGGCCCTCGGCGTCACTGTCGACTTCAGCGACGGCGTACGACTGGCCGTGGTGAGCACCCACCTGCAACCCCCGCCCGGCGCGGATCCGGTGGTCCAGGCCCGCGCCGTCGCGGAGTTCGCCACCGGGTACGCCGACGGCACCCCGCTGGTGGTCGCCGGTGACTTCAACACCGAGCCGGGCGATCCGGCGTTCACCACGTTCACCGGCGCCGGCCTGCGCGACGCCCTCGCGGCGGCGCGCCCACTGCCCACCAGCCCGGCCGACGACCCGAGCGGGCAGATCGACCACATCTTCGTCTCACCGGACCTGGCCGCGAGCGACCCGGTAGCGGTGCCGAGCACGGCCAGCGACCACCTACCGGTGGCCGTCACCCTCACCCTGCCCACCGGCTGAGACAGGCCGGCACCGGGGCGCCGGTGCGTTGCCGGCGGGCCCGGGTCGCAACCTCGCGGTGACCCGGAAGGCGGGCGCCCTGCCCCGGCGGTCCGCTCAGAGGCGGTCGGCGGCGAGCAGCCGGTCGCCGGAGAAGGCGAGCAGCCAGCCGCCGCCCTTGTCGGTGCGGAAGTCGCCGTCGTGGCCGGCGAGTCGCTCCAGGGCCGCCGGAATCACCTTGCCCTGACTGCACACCGCCACCGGTTCACCGGCTGCGGCCAGTGTGGCCATCAGGCCGGCGGCGGCCAGCGCGCACTCGTCGGGCTGCTGACCGGCGAGTGGCTCGTCCAGGTCGCCGCACACCTCGATCGGCAGGTCCAGCGTGGCGGCGGCCGGGTCCAGGGTCTGCACGCACCGCCGGGGCGAGGCGGAGAGCAGCCGTACCGGGCGGATCAGCTGGATAAGCGGCGCCAGGGCGTACGCCTCGGACCAGCCACGGGCGTCCAGCGGCCGGCCCGCGTCCGGGCCGGACCAGGTGAGTCGCTTGCCGGCGTGCCCGTGCCGGACCAGCATCATCGTCGCGGTGACCGGCGGCAGCGCGGCGAACGCCGCCAGCACCTCGGTGTCGTGCGAATAGCTGACCAGGGCCATCGCGCCGTCGAGGTCCAGCCAGCGCAGCTCGTCGACTTCGGTGTCGGGCTGGAAGCCACCGGTGCCCACCGCCCGCATGGACCAGTAGTCGACAGTCTTGCGCCGACCTTCGCTGCGGTATCGCACGCTGGGCAGCCGGACCTGCGGCACGGCCTGAGCGTCGGCCTCCTCGGCGACCTCTCGTGCGGCGGCGAGCAGTGGATGTTCGCCCGGCTCCAGCTTGCCCTTCGGCAACGTCCAGTCCCCGTATCGGGGGCGGTGCACCAGGCACACCTGGACGCCGCCGTCCGGCATCGGCCGCCACACCACGCCGCCGGCCGCCCGGATCGCTTCGACCATCTGCTCACCCTATGCCCGCGCCGCCGCGCCGGCCTTGTCGCCGACCCGACGCAGCAACAGATCCTGGAGGTGGGTCAGGGACACCTCGGGCGAGCCGCTCCGCCGACTCCAGCTGCCGTCGGCGTGCAACTCGAACGCATCGACGTCGGGGCTCAACGCCGTGCTGAGCACCTGGTCGAGTTCGGCTCGGGCGACCGGGTCGCTCACCTGGACCAGCGCCTCGATGCGCCGATCCAGGTTGCGGTGCATCAGGTCGGCCGAGCCGATCCAGAACTCGGCGTCGCCGTTGTTGCCGAACCGGAAGATCCGGGAGTGTTCCAGGAACCGGCCGAGGATCGAGCGGACCCGGATGTTCTCCGACAGCCCGGGTACGCCCGGCCGCAGCGTGCACATCCCCCGGATGATGAGATCGACGTGCACCCCGGCCTGGGAGGCCCGGTACAGCGCGTCGGTGACCTCCTCGTCGACGAGTGAGTTCACCTTGAACTGGACGAGCCCCGGCATGCCGAGCCGGACGTGCGCGATCTCGCGTTGAATCCGCTCGATCAGGCCGCTGCGGATGCCCTGCGGCGCCACCAACAGCCGCCGGTACGTGGTCTGCCGGCTGTAGCCGGTGAGCACGTTGAACAGGTCGGTCAGGTCGGCACCGATCTCCGGGTCGGCGGTGAGCAGACCGAAGTCCTCGTAGAGCCGGGCGGTCTTCGGGTGGTAGTTGCCGGTGCCGATGTGGCAGTACCGCCGGATCTGGTTGCCCTCCTGGCGTACCACCAGGGCGGTTTTGCAATGCGTCTTGAGGCCGACCAGGCCGTAGACCACGTGGCAGCCGGCGCGTTCCAGGGTGCGCGCCCAGCCGATGTTTGCCACCTCGTCGAAGCGCGCCTTCAGCTCGACCAGCACCACCACCTGTTTGCCGGCGGCGGCGGCGTCGACAAGCGCGTCCACGATCGGCGAGTCGCCGCTGGTGCGGTAGAGGGTCTGCTTGATGGCCAGCACGTTCGGGTCGGCGGCGGCCTGCTCGATGAAGCGTTGCACGCTTGTGGCGAACGAGTGGTACGGGTGGTGCACCAGCACGTCGCCGTCGCGCAGGGTGGCGAAGACACTGCGCGGCACCTCGCCCTCGGCGAGGCGGGGATGGGTGGCCGGGACGAACGGCGGATCCTTCAGGTCGAGCCGGTCAGCCGCGCCGTAGAGCTGCCACAGCGCGGAGAGGTCGAGCAGGCCGCGTACCCGCAGGACGTCCTGGGGGTTCATGTCCAGTTCGCGGATCAGCAGCTCCAGCATGTGGTCGGAGATGGACGCGGCCACCTCCAACCGGACCGGCGGGCCGAAGCGGCGCCGGGCCAACTCCCGTTCCAGCGCCTGGAGCAGATCCTCGTCGCGGTCCTCGTCGACCTCCACCTCGGCGTTGCGGGTGACCCGGAAGAGGTGGCACTCCACCACCTGCATGCCGGAGAAGAGCTGCCCGAGATGCACCGCGATGAGGTCCTCCAGCGGGAGCATCCGGATCTCGGGCTGATCCCGGTCCACCCGGACGAACCGGGGCACGTTGTTGGGCACCTTCACCCGCGCGAACAACTCGGGGCCGCCGTCCGGGTCACGGACCGACACCGCCAGGTTGAGCGACCGGCCCGAGATGTACGGGAAGGGATGGGCCGGATCGACCGCGAGCGGGGTGAGCACCGGGAAGATCTGGTCGCGGAAGTAGCTGCGCATCCGCTCCTGTTCGGCCTCGTCAAGGTCGGACCAGCGCAGCACCTGGATGCCCTCGGCGGCAAGCTTCGGCGCCACGTCGTCGACGAAGCAGTTGGCGTGCCGGGTCACCAGGATGGCGGCCTTCTCGGCGATCCGTTCGAGCTGGGTACGCAGCGGAAGCCCGTCGCCGCCGCGTACCGGTAGGCCGGCGGAGAGCCGCCGCTTGAGCCCGGCGACCCGCACCATGTAGAACTCGTCGAGGTTGCTGGCGAAGATGGCCAGGAACTTGGCCCGCTCCAGCAGGGGCGTGCCCGGGTCCTCGGCCAGCGACAGCACCCGGGCGTTGAAGTCGAGCCAGGACAACTCCCGGTTGAGGAACCGGTCGTCCGGCAGCGGCCGACCGGCCGGCGGCTCGTCGCCTGCGGAAGGCTCCGGCAGCCCCGGCTCGCTGATCGGGTCGAGCACCTCGTCGAGCCCGGCGGAGGCCGCCGCCGGATCGGAGCCGGCCACGTCGTCGGGGGTCGGTCGGCTCGGGCGGAATCGCCCATCGGGCCCTCGCGACCGGCCGCCGTCGCCGCCCGGTTCGTCGGCGACGGCCGGGTCCGCAGCGCGCTCGCGAGGGTTGCTCACCTGCTCATAATTGCCTGACCAGGGTTAATGCAGATTGAACTTGGGGCGGGTGGCTCAGGACATTGTCGGAAGCGTCACCCGGACGACGTCACCGTCGGCGTCGGTTTCGACCCGGACCCGCTGGCCGAGCCGGAGCAGCCGCAGCCCGGAGGCGTCGAAGGCCCGCGCGGGAAACGGCAGCTCGGTGCCGTCGTCGAGCAGCAGCAGTCCGCTGCGTGTCGCCGCGTCGAAGGTCGCCACCGTGCCCTGCATGCCCAGCACCGTACACCGCCGCACCGGACCGGGACCGGCGGTGCGACCCGCGCCCGGACGGACGCGCCCGGCGGGACTGGCGGTGGCACAACGCGCCGGTGCCGTTCGCCGCACCGCCGTCGGCGGTGCGGGCGGCCTCAGCCGGTCAGGCAACCGGCGGCCAGCGCGGCGGTGCGGGGCCCGAGGCCGAGCCGGGCCGCCGCCGCCAGGTCGTCGGCGGTGTCCACGTCGCGGCGCAGGCTGGGCCAGTCGCCGGCGAGCGGCCGGGCGCCGCTGGCCGCGTGCGCTGCGGCCGAGTCGGGCCCGAACCGGGGTGCCAGCGGTACGCCGGGCGGCGCGGCCAACAGCACGGTGCCGGTGCCCGGCGCGTCGGCCACGAAGCCGCGTACGCCCGGCGGGCCGGCCTGCGCCGCGCGCAGCGCCGCCGTCAGCTCGACCGGGCGCAGCGCGGGCAGGTCGGCGGTAAGCCCGGTCACCCAGCCCGCGGCGCCGATCGCGCCGTGCTGGAACGCGGCGTTGAGACCGGCGCCCGCGACGTCCGGCAGGACCCGGGCACCCACCCGACGGGCCGCGCCGGCCACCCGAGGATCGTCCGTCACCACCCGCACCTCGGCCACCTCGGTACAGGCCCGCACCGCGTCCAGGGTGTCGGCGGCCAGGGCCAGCGCCAGCTCCTCATGCGGTACGCCGGGCAGCCCGCCGCGCAGCCGGGTCTTTGCCGCGCTCAGGCGCTTGACCGGCACCACCACGGTCCATGGCTGACTCACAGCTGCCATCCTGCCAGCCCGGCACCGGTACCCTCTCTGGCCGTACCAGGGGCGAGCAGGCATGATTTCGGCTGCGGGGGTCACCGGTTCTGTTCCGGTGGGCGGGTCGGGGCGGGCACGAGGAGGCAGGGTGGGTCGACGGAGGCTCAATTTCTGGCAATGGTTCGCCGTGGTGCTGATCAAGCCGGTGATGACCGTCTGGACGCGGCGTACCTGGCGGGGCCTGGAGCACCTGAGCCAGGACGGCCCCGTGATCGTCGTGGCGAACCACATCTCGCACGCCGACCCGCTGGTCTGCGCCCACTTCGTCTACGACGCCGGGCGGTGGCCGCAGTTTCTCGGCAAGGCGAGCGTGTTCAAGGTTCCGGTGATCGGTTGGATCCTGCACCGGTGCCGGCAGATCCCCGTCGAACGCGGTTCGGTGGAGGCGGCGAGGTCGCTGGACGCCCTGGTCAAGGCGGTCAACGAGGGCGGCGCGGTGATCATCTACCCGGAGGGCACCATCAGCCGCGAACCGGACCTGTGGCCGATGAAGGGCAAGACCGGCGCCGCCCGGCTGGCGCTGGCCACCGGTGCCCCGGTGGTCCCGCTGACGATGTGGGGACCGGAGCGGATCTTCGACCCGCATCGGGCCCGGATCAACCCACGGCCCCGTATCCCGGTGACCGTGGTGGCCGGGCCGCCGATCGACCTGAGCCGCTGGGCCGGTGCCACCCCGACCCGGCCGGTGCTCGAGGAGATGACCGACGTGATCATGCTGCGGCTGCGCGACATGCTGGCCGAGATTCGGGGCGGCACCCCGCCGCCGCTGTGGCAGCGGGCCGGCCGTAGCGTCACCGAGGACCAGCACCCGGGAACGCCCGCATGAGCGAGGAAGGTCGCGGGCACGTGGCGGTGCTGGGGGCCGGCTCCTGGGGTACGGCGTTCGCGAAGATCCTGGCCGACGCCGGACGGGACGTCACCATCTGGGCCCGGCGGCAGGCGATCGCCGACACGATCCGCGAGCACCGGAGCAACCCGGAGTACCTGCCCGGTGCGGTGCTGCCGGAGCGGGTCACCGGCACCGGCGACGCCGCCGAGGCGATCAAGGGCGCGGAGATGGTGGTGCTGGCGGTGCCGTCGCAGACACTGCGGGGCAACCTCGCCGAGTGGGTCGGGCACCTGCATCCCGACGCCACGCTGGTCTCCCTGATGAAGGGGATCGAACTCGGCACCACCAAGCGGATGAGCGAGGTGATCGTCGAGACCGCTCAGGTGGCGGCGGACCGGGTGGTGGTCGTCTCCGGCCCCAACCTGGCGCCGGAGATCGCTGCCGGGCAGCCGGCCGCCACCGTGGTCGCCTGCACCGACGTCGACCGGGCCACGCTTGTGCAGCGCGCCATCACCACGCCGTACTTCCGCCCGTACACCAACGACGACGTGATCGGCTGCGAACTGGGCGGGGCGGTGAAGAACGTGATCGCCCTGGCGTACGGCATCGCCACCGCAATGGGCTTCGGCCACAACACCCGGGCGATGCTTGTCACCCGCGGGCTGGCCGAGACGGCCCGGTTGGGCGTGGCGCTCGGCGCGGACCCGCTCACCTTCGCCGGCCTGGCCGGCATGGGTGACCTGGTCGCCTCCTGCTCGTCGCCGTCGGCGCGCAACCGTACCTTCGGCGAGCACCTGGGCCGGGGCGCCACCCTGGAGGAGGCGCGGGTGGCCACCCGGCAGACCGCCGAGGGGGTGAAGAGCGCGCTGGCCATTCGAGACCTGGCCCGCGCGCACGGGGTGGAGATGCCCATCACCGAGCAGGTCGAGCTGGTCTGCCACGAGGGCGTCGATCCACGGGCCGCGGTGCAGGCCCTGATGAGCCGGACCCCGAAGCCGGAGTGACCGGTGACCACGCACCGTGACGGCACCCGATGCGTACGGGCCGGTCTGCCCGAGCCCACGCCCGGCGCGCCGTTCCTGCCCGGACCGGTCTTCGCCGCGCCGTACCACCTCGACCCCCGGCAGGGGCCGGCGGCGGCACCGAACGGCTACGGGCGCCCGGACAACCCCACCCGCCGGCTGCTGGAGGCGGCGATCGGCGAGTTGGAGGCGGGCGACTGCCGGGTCTTCGCCAGCGGGCAGGCGGCAATCACCGGCCTGCTGCTTGCGGTGCTGCGCCCGGGTGACACCGTGCTGCTCCCGGCCGACGGGTACTTCCCGGTGCGGGCGTTCGCCGCCGACACGCTGGCCGGCAATGGCGTACGGGTGCTGCTGGCGCCGACCGCCGGGCCGTACCCGTCCTTCGAGGGGGTACGCCTGGTGCTTGTGGAGACCCCCGCCAACCCGGGACTGGACGTGGTCGACCTGCCCGCCCTGGCCGAGCGGACCCGCGCGGCCGGCGCGCTGCTGGCGGTGGACAACACCACCGCCACGCCGCTCGGGCAGCGTCCGCTGGAGCTGGGCGCGGACCTGGTGGTGGCCTCCGGCACCAAGGCGCTTACCGGCCATTCCGACCTGCTGCTCGGCTACCTCGCGACCCGGTCGGCGGAGTTGCTGGAGCGGCTCACCGCCTGGCGTACCGCCACCGGGGCGGTGCCCGGAGCATTCGACGCCTGGCTGGCCCACCGCTCCCTGGCCACCCTGGACCTGCGCCTGGGGCGGCAGACCGCAAACGCCGAGGCGCTCGCCCGGCTGCTCGCCGCCCGCGCCGACGTGGCCGGTCTGCGCTGGCCGGGCCTGCCGGAGGACCCGGCCTACCCGGTGGCCTCGCGTCAGCTCCGGCGGGTACCGGGGGTGCTCTGCTTCGATCTGGGCAGCGCGGAGCGGGTCGCCCGGTTCCTGGCGGCGTCCCGGCTGGTCGCCGCGGCGACCTCCTTCGGTGGGCTGCACACCACCGCCGACCGGCGGGCGCAGTGGGGCGACGACACCGCGCCGGGCTTCGTCCGGCTCTCCTGTGGCGTGGAGGACACCGTGGACCTGGTCGACGACGTCACGACCGCGCTGGACGCCACCGCCTGATGGGGCCCGTCTCCCCGGCTCAGCGGGACGCCGTGACCGGCCGGTTGCGCGACGCCGGCTGCGTCTGGGCCGAGGACGAGACCCGGCTGCTCGTCGAGGCCGCCACCGGTCCGGAGATGCTCGCGGCCCTGGTGGACCGGCGGGTCGCCGGAGAGCCGCTGGAGTACCTGCTCGGTTGGGCGGAGTTCTGCGGCGAGCGGATCGCCGTCGACCCCGGGGTGTTCGTGCCGCGTACGCGTACCGCCCTGCTGGTCGCCGCGGCCGTGGCGGTGACCGGGCCGGCGGCGACGGTGGTCGAGCTCTGCTGCGGCTCCGGCGCGCTCACCCGGGCGCTGGCCCGTCGGCTCGTCACGCCCCGCCTGCTGGCCGCGGTGGACCTCGATCCGGCGGCCGTGGCCTGCGCGCGGCGTAACCTGGCCGCGCTCTCCGTGCCGGTCTTCGCCGGTGACCTCTTCGACCCGTTGCCGGTGGCCTGGCGCGGTGGCCTGGACCTGGTGGTGGCGAACGCGCCGTACGTACCGACGGCGGAGCTGACGCTGCTGCCGACGGAGTCCCGCCGGTACGAGGCACCGGTGGCCCTGGACGGTGGTTCGGACGGGCTGGCGGTGTTGCGGCGAATCGCCGTTGCGGCACTGAGCTGGCTCGCCCCCGGCGGGCACCTGGTGTTGGAGATCGGCGCCGGCCAGGTCGACGAAGTACGTGCCGTGTTGACCGACGCCGGACTGGAGGCGACGGTGGTCCGGGACGAGGTGCTCGGTGCCACCGCGATGACGGCGCGGTGCCCGGCTGACGTGGCGGGCCGGCGAAACGAGAACTAGCCTCGCGTCAGGTCACCGACGGCGAGAGGCGGATGTCGGGTGGGTAGCACAGCGGTGCCGGTGGTCGTCGGAATCGACAACGGCGGTACGAGCAACAACGCCACCGTCCTCACGCTCGACGGGCGGTTCCTGGTGGACCGGCTCGTGGAGACGCCCAGCGAGGTGCAGGCCGGGCCGGCGGCGGCGGTCGAGGCGATGGCCCGCGCCTTCGACGGCGTACTGGCCCTGACCGGGGTGTCCCGCGCCCAGGTCCGCGCGGTCGGGCTGGACACGCCCGGTCCGGCCAGCGCCACCGGGGTGATCTCGTCGAAGGGCTCGACGAACTTCTCCCAACCGGCCTGGCGCGGCTACGACATCCGGGGCGCGTTGGCGCACCGGCTCGGGTTGCCGGTGATCTATCACAACGACGGCAACGCCGCCGCGCTCTACGCCCACCACGTTCACTTCGGCGCCGAGGCGATGCGACGGTCGTCCGTCGCCGCGATCGTCGGCACCGGGCTGGGCGGCGGCCTGGTCGAACAGGGTCGGGTGATCGCCGGTGCGGCCGGCATGGCCGGCGAGTTGGGGCACGTGCACATCCCGCTGACGGAGGTGCTTGCACCGCAGCAGCCGGTGCCTACCTGCGCCTGCGGCTTCGCCGGTGACGTGGAGAGTGTCGCCTCGCTTACCGCGATCGAGCGCAACCTGCTGCCGTACTGGCTGACCCGTTTCCCGGAGCACCCGCTGGCCGGCGAAGCGCCCGCACGGGCGGCGAAGCTGGTCCGCGACTACGGCGAGCGCGGCGACGAACTGGGCCGGGAGATCTTCGGCCAGCAGGCGAGGGCGCTCGGCGCGCTGTTCACGATCGCGGCCAACTTCACCGATCCACACGCGTACTTCATCGGTGGTGGGGTGGTGGAGACGGCTCCGGAGTTCCGCGACTGGTTCCTGGCCACGGTGCGCCAACACACCAGGCTCCGCGCCGAGCAGGCGGCCCTGGCCACCTTCGCGCTGGTGCCGGAGCGGGACATGGCCGGTGCGCGGGGGGTGGCCCTGGCCGCGCTGACCGCGATGACGACCTGACCCGGCCGGCGATGCCGCTGGGCGCTGGTGGGGGCCGACCCGAGCGACGGTGCCGCTGAGTCGGCCGGCGGTGCGGCTGAGTCGGCCGGCGGTGCGGCTGAGTCGGCCGGCGGTGCGGCTGAGTCGGCCGGCGGTGCGGCTGAGTCGGCTGGTGGGGACAGGCTGACCGGGCCGGCGGTGCCCTTACCGGCCCGGTCAGCGGCTATGGGGGTGTGTCGGTCGTGGTGCGCGGGTCAGCGGGTCGGCGGTGCCTGGGCGAAGGCGCTCCAGGCGGCCGGCGGGAAGCAGAGCTGCGGACCGCCCGGGTCCTTGGAGTCGCGTACGGCCACCGTGCCGGGTGCGACCGCGACCTCCACGCAGGCTCCCTCGTCGCCGCTGTGGCTGCTCTTGCGCCATCCGACCACGGCTGCCGCCGCGCTTATCGTCGGTGTCATGCCAGGTACCGTCCCTTCAGGGCGTTGACGATTGCGTCGCGGCTGTCCGCCGGGCTGAGCGCGACGGTCCGCAGGTGTTCCATGATCTTGGTGCAGGTACGCAGATCGCCGGGGCGATCGAGAACCATCTGACCGGCGACTGTCTCCACCGAGGCGATGATCGGGTCCTCCGGGTCGGCGAACTCGAGGATGTGCAGCGAACCTCGGGTGCCCCGGTGATAGCCGGCGGCCAACGGGATCACCTGAACGGTGATGTTCGGTAGTTCACTCATCTTCAGCAGGTGGCGCAGCTGCCCCTGCATCGCCGAGTCGTCGCCGACCGGGCGCAGCAGGGCGGCCTCGTCGAGGATCGCGTCGAAGATCGGCGGATCCTCGCCAGCGAGCCGCTGCTGCCGGTCCAACCGGAGGTGCACCCGATCCTCGACGTCGCTGTCGCTGAGGGTGTGTGGGCCGCCCCGCATCACGCCGCGGATGTAGTCGGCGGTCTGCAACAGCCCAGGCACCACCGAGGGCTCGAAGTTGAAGATGCCGGTCGCCTCGGCCTCCAGCGAGATGAAGTCGATGGTGCGTCGGTCGAGCAGGTACGAGTAGGAGACCCACCAGCCGGGCTTGCGGGCGTCCTTGGCCAGCGCGACAGCCGCTGCGACGTCGTCCGCGCTGGCCCCGTAGAGCGTGAGCAGCGCGCGTACGGTGGCCGGGCTGACCAGCGTCTGCGCGTTCTCGTAGCGGGACAGGGTACTTCGGGTGCTGTTGATCTCGTCCGCCGCGGCCTCCAGGGTGAGGCCGGCGGCCTCCCGGTGGAGGCGCAGGGCGATGCCCAGCCGGCGGGCACGGGCCGTCTTCGGTGCCATGCATTGATGGTCGCACGTATTTGGGACTCTGTACATGAGAAAACGTCGGTGAGAGTTGCATTCATGGCCGTAAGAGTGTCAACCTGTTAGCGCGTCCTCACCGCCGGTTGTCGTGGCGACGGTGGTGGTGAGCGACCGGAGGGGATGGGGCACGCGGCGGTCGGGTTTCCCCCGTACTCGGCCGCCGCGTGCCCCACGCCAGAAGTCGGGCACCGGAAGGGAAACGACGTGCTTGGAGACTGTCGCCTCGGTGGCCCGCGATGACCCGTTTCCTGGTGGTGCTGACCGATGTTCGTCCCGACGAGGGGGGCGCTCGCAACGAGCGCACCGCGCCCGAGCGTCGCCGTCAGGTGGTCGGCGCGAGCAGTCGGGAGGCGGCCGAGCGGATCGCCGGCGCGTTCATGGCGCTGGGCATGGTGCGGGCCGGTCGGCAGCGGGTCAAGGTGATCGCCATCGGTCGGCGACATCCGTACGTCGAGCGCGAGGCAACCGGCTAGTCGGGCACCGGACGGGGTCGATTTCCGTACTGTCTGATTACGCTCCGTATGTGTGGTGTGGGGTTAATGCGGCGTTCCCCGTTGTCGCCGGGTATCGACTGCCCACCTTCGCCACGCACAGTAAGGTCATCCGGGAGAGCGCCAGCAGTGCGTCCCGGAAAGGTGACCGCAGTGACCACCCCAGGCAAGACTCGTGTCGCGATCGTCTTCGGCGGCCGTAGCCCGGAGCACGGCATCTCCTGCGTCAGCGCCGGAAGCGTGCTCGGCGCGCTCGACCCGGACGAGTTCGACGTGGTGCCGGTGGGCATCACCCGGGCCGGCCAGTGGGTGTTGACCGACGGTGACCCCGGCCGGTTGGCCATCGAGGCCCGTCGGTTGCCGGAGATCACCGCGGCGTCGGGCACCGACATCGTGCTGCGGGCCGATCCGACCGGCGGTGGTCTGCTGGTGCTCGACCCGACCGAGGGCCCCCGGGCGCTTGCCGACGTCGACGTGGTGTTTCCCGTGCTGCACGGCGCCTACGGCGAGGACGGCACCATCCAGGGCATGCTGGAGATGGCGGGCATCCCGTACGTGGGATCGAAGGTGTTCGCTTCGGCCGCCGCCATGGACAAGGAGTTCACCAAGAAGCTCTGCGCCGCCGAGGGCATTCCGGTCGGCCCGTACGCGGTGCTGCGCAGCGGGGTGACGCTGAGCGAGGCGGAGAAACAGCGGCTCGGGCTGCCGGTCTTCGTCAAGCCGTCCCGGGCCGGATCGTCATTCGGCATCACCAAGGTCAACGACTGGGCCGACCTGGACGCGGCGATCGCCACCGCGCGGGAGATCGACAGCAAGGTGCTTGTCGAAGCGGCGATCGTCGGCCGGGAGATCGAGTGCGGTGTGCTGGAGGGCGAGGCCGCCGGAATGCCGGAGGCGTCCGTGCTCGCCGAGGTGCGGGTGGTCGGCGACTACGACTTCTACGACTTCGAGGCCAAGTACGTCGACGCGGAGTCGGCCTGCGAGTACGACATCCCGGCCGACCTGCCGGAGCCGGTCGCCCGGCAGGTGCGCGAGTACGCCGTCCGCGCGTTCATCGCGCTGGACTGCGCCGGGCTGGCCCGGGCCGACTTCTTCGTCACCCCCGAGCTGGACGTCTACCTCAACGAGATCAACACGATGCCCGGCTTCACGCCGACGTCGATGTTCCCCCGGATGTGGGCGGCGGCCGGCCTGGAGTACCCGAAACTTGTCGACCGGCTCATCCGTACCGCCCTGACCCGGGGCACCGGCCACTGACCGACGGCTGATGTCGGCCCAGGCCGTTCACCAGTTGCCGATGCCGGCGCAGGGTGCGCTGACCAGCTGCCGATGTCGGGGCATGGGTCACCGAGCAGCTGCCGATGTCGCACCGGGTCCCGGGCCCGCCAGCTCGCTGCGGCCCGCAGATCAGCAGGATCTCCGCTGGCGGACCCTCAGCGGGTGCAGCCGGAAGGGGCCGGGCCCGCCGAGCGGATCGATTCGACGATGGTGTCCGAGATCGGGGCCGCCCATTGCAGCGCCTCGCCGTAGAAGTGCGGCACCCGCACCGTCACCGCGGTCTCCCGGTCGACCGTGGTCAGCTCGGTGACGTCGGCCCGCTCGGTCGCATGCCAGCAGACCGAGTTGACCAGAGTCAGATGGTCGGTGGGCTGCACCTCGGGCTCGGCGCCACCGCAGGCCACCGTCACCGCCGGGTCGCCGTACGCCGCGTTCTGCTCGGGTCCGGCGGTGACCGGTCGCTGCGGCAGGTTACGGATCGAGGCGGGCAGCTGGGACAGCAGGGCGCGGCAGACGACGGCCGGGCGTTCGGCCAGCGCCGGAGCGGCCATCTCCACCGGCACGGTGGAGCGCGGCTGGGGCGTGGTCGGCGAGGGATCCGGTGCGGCGGCCGGAGTGTCCGGCGCGAGGTTGGCGAGCGCCAGCGCGCCCACCAGCAGGGTCACCGGCAGGGCCACCGCGGTGGCGATCAGCGCCGCGCGGCGGTTGGTCCGATCGGGTGCCTTCGCCGGACGTTCGGCCTCGACGACGGGGGCTTCGGAGGTGCTCTTCACTTACAGTCGCACCACCGAACACGTCAGGGTACGGGTGATGCCGGGCACCATCTGCACCTTGCTGACAATGAGTTTGCCGAGCTCATCGACGGTGTTCGCCTCGGTGAGCACGACCACGTCGTACGGCCCGGTCACCGCGTCGACCCGGACCACCCCGGCGAGGTCCGCGATGAGACCGGCCACGTCACGTGCCCGGCCGACCTCTGTCTGGATGAGGATGTACGCCTGTACCACGACTCGACCTCCCTCCGTCGCCGCCTGCCAGACGGCCCGAAGGGAGAAAGTACCTTACGGACCAGGTCGGATCCCTATCGGTGGTCAAGGAGAAGCGGTGAGCGAGCGCGGCGAGCGAACCATTGGACGCGACGGTGTGGCTCCTCGCCCCGCTGCGCAGCGGAGCGGAGCGGCGGCGTGAGCGTCGCGGGGGTGGGAGAGTTCGGCCTGATCGACCGGGTGACCGCCCGGCTGTCGTACGGATCCACGGTGCTGCTCGGCCCCGGCGACGACGCGGCCGTGGTCGCCGCGCCGGACGCCCGGGTGGTCGCCTCGACCGACGTACTGGTCGAAGGGCGGCACTTCCGCCGGGACTGGTCCGGTGCGTACGACATCGGCCGGCGGGCGGCGGCGGCGAACCTCGCCGACGTGGTGGCGATGGGTGCCGATCCGACCGCCCTGCTGGTGGCGCTCTGCGTACCGGTCGGTACGCCCACCGAATGGGTCGAGGAACTCGCCGACGGGCTCGGTGCCGAAGCGGCCGGGGTGGGCGCCAGCGTGGTCGGCGGGGACATGTCCGCCAGCCCCACCCTGACCATCGCGGTCACCGCCCTCGGAGACCTGGCCGGCCGGGCACCGGTCACCCGGACCGGTGCCCGCCCCGGCGACCTGGTTGCCCTGGCCGGTCGAACCGGGTACGCAGCGGCCGGCTTCACCGTGCTCTCCCGCGGGTTCCGTACGCCCCGACTGCTGGTCGAGGCGTACCGCCGACCGGAGGTGCCCTACCCGGCCGGACCGCAGGCCGCCCGGCTCGGCGCCACCGCCATGATCGACGTCTCGGACGGGTTGCTCGCCGACCTCGGGCACGTGGCGAAGGCCAGCGGGGTGGCCATCGACCTCACCCGGGACGCCTTCGCGGTGCCGCCGCAGATCCGCGACGCCGCCCAGGCGCTCGGCATCGACCCGTACGCCTGGCTGCTCGCCGGTGGCGACGACCACGCGCTGGCCGCGACCTTCCCGCCGACGACGGCGTTGCCGGACGGCTGGCGCATCATCGGCCGGGTCAGCGAGGGCTCCGGGGTGACGGTGGACGCAGCCGAGTTCGACGGGCCGGCCGGCTGGGACCACTTCCGCTGATTTGCGGATCACCTCGTTGCGGCCACCGCACCGGGCCCGATCAACCTGGTCGTACCCTGCACGAATGCCACAGATCGAGATCTACGCGGAGCCCTTCGACTCGCCGGTGGCGCAGCGGTTGATCACCGCTGCGCTTGCCGACCTGGGCGCCCGGTACGGCGGCAGCGGCGACGAGACCCCGGTCGCCGCCGCCGAGTTCGTGCCACCGGCCGGGGCGTTCCTGGTCGCGCGGCTCGACGGGGAACCGGTCGGCTGCGGCGGCTGGCGCAGCCACGGTGCCGACGGCGATACCGCCGAACTGAAGCGGATGTACACCGCACCGCAGGCCCGGGGACGCGGCGTGGCCCGAGCCGTGCTGGCCGCCATCGAACGCTCGGCCCGCGAGCACGGCCGCAAGCGGATCATCCTGGAGTGCGGTGACCGTCAGCCCGAGGCGATCGCCATGTACACCGCGGCCGGCTACCAGCGGATCCCCAACTTCGGCTTCTACGCCGACGCCCCCGGCTGCCTCTCCTTCGCCCGCCCGCTGTGAAAGGAAGGGCCCCTTTTTAACGCCTCGTGTATAGGAAGGGCCCCTTATTAACATCCACCCGGCCGGGTGCCGGCGCGCGATCGGGGTGCCGGCGTGCGGCGTACGGCCGGGATGGCGGCGTACGGCAGGCACGCCGGCGTACGGGAGTGTGTCGCCTCGGCGGGCGGTGGACACGAAACGATGCCGGCGGGCCGCCTGGCCCGCCGGCATCGATGTCGTGATGTGTCGGTGTTACCGCGTCAGGCGCGGGCGACCTTTCCTGCCTTGATGCAGGACGTGCAGACCTTCAGCTTCTTGGTCGTGCCGCCACCGGCCGGGGTACGCACCGACTGGATGTTCGGGTTCCAGCGGCGGTTGGTCCGCCGGTGCGAGTGGGACACGTTGTGGCCGAAGCCCGGTCCCTTGCCACAGACGTCGCACACGCTAGCCACGGGATACTCCTGGGATTGAAACGTTCATGAGGTCGCCGCCAGGCGCTGCCCGGGCAACCTGGCCAGGGTACCCGATGTCCCAGCCACCCGCCCAACCGGGCCCAACCGCGCCGGCTCCGCGGGCAGGCGAGCGCTCGACCGGACGTCCAGGCCGAACCTGGCGAAGTGTTAACCGGGGGCCCTTCCTATACACCAGGCGTTAACAAGGGGCCCTTCCTTGCACAAGCCTGTCGGTCCGGCGGGTGTCAGCGTACGCCAGTAGGCTTCCCAGCGTGCTGGACACCCTCGACGCCGCCGCCGTGCGCCGCTGGTGCGCCAGTGGCCTGGCCGCGCTCAAGCGGCACCAGGGGGAGATTGACGATCTCAACGTCTATCCGGTGCCCGACGGCGACACCGGCACCAACCTGGTGCTCACCCTCACCTCGGCCCAGCAGGCCCTGGCAATGGACCTCGATACCGTCGCTGACGGCGACTCGACCGCGCACGGGCACGCGCTGCGCCTGATGGCCCGGGGCGCCCTGCTCGGCGCGCGGGGCAACTCGGGCGTGATCCTGTCGCAGATCCTGCGGGGCTTCGCTGACGCGCTGGCCACCGTTCCGGCGGTTCGCGGCCGGGAGTTGGCCGCCGCGCTGCGCGATGCGACCACGGCGGCGTACGCGGCGGTCGCCCGGCCGGTGGAGGGCACCCTGCTCACCGTGGTCGCCGCGGCGGCCGAGGCGGCCGGCCGGGCCGGCAGCGACGAGCTGCGGACGGTGGCCCGGGCGGCGGCGGGTGCCGCCGCCAGCGCCCTGGCCCGTACGCCCGACCAGCTTCCGGCGCTGGCCCGAGCCGGGGTGGTGGACGCCGGTGGGCGGGGACTCTGCCTGCTGCTGGACGCCCTGGTCGAGGTGATCACGGGGGAGAGCCCGGAACATCCCGCGCCGCAGCCCCGGACGGTGCCGCTGCCGGTCACCGCCGCCCGGCAGACCGGTTCCCCGGAGTACGCGTACGAGGTGCAGTTCCTGCTCGACGCCGAGGCCGAGGCCGTCCGGCGGATGCAGGACACCCTGGCGGCGCTCGGCGATTCCCTGGTGGTGGTCGGCGACGGCAGCCCGTCGGGCGGGACCTGGCAGGTGCACGTGCACGTGAACGACGTCGGCGCGGCGATCGAGGCGGGGGTGGTGGCCGGCCGCCCGTACCAGATCTCGGTGACCCGCTTCGCCGACCAGACGGCGCCGGCTCCGCCGTCGGATGGCCGGGCCGCCGTGGTGGTGGCGGCCGGTGCCGGGCTCGCCGAACTCTTCGCCGGGGAGGGCGCGATCACGGTGCCCGGCAATCCCTCCACCGGAGAGCTGCTGGAGGCGGTACTGGCCACCGGTGCGGCCCGGGTGGTGGTGCTGCCCAACGACCCCGACGCGCAGGCGGTGGCGAACCAGGTCACCGAGGAGGCGCAGCGGTTCGGCGTGACGGTGAGCGTGGTACCCACCCGGTCTCCGGTGCAGGCGCTGGCCGCCCTCGCCGTACGCGACCCGCGCCGGCGTTTCGCCGACGACGTGATCGCGATGGCGGAGGCCGCCGGGGCCTGCCGGTACGCGGAGGTGTGTCACGCCGGCCGGGACGCGCTCACCGTCGCCGGCCCCTGCCGCGAAGGCGATCTGCTCGCCCTGGTCGAGGGGGAGGTGAACCTGATCGGCAGCGATCTGGAGGAGACCTGCGTGGCCCTGGTCGACCGGCTGCTCGGTGGCGGTGGCGAGCTGGTCACCCTGCTCGTCGGGGCCGACGCGCCGGCCGGGCTGGCCGATGCGGTGCAGGCGCACGTCGCACGGCGCTGGCCTTTCGTCGAGGTGCAGGCGTACCCGGGTGGGCAGCCGCGCTATCCGTTGCTGGTAGGTGTCGAATGACCGCCGACGAGTCCACCCTGGGCACCCCGCTGAAGAAGCTGGTCGGTGAGAAGACCGCCAAGGCGCTCGCCGCCCACCTCGACCTGCACACCGCAGGTGATCTGATCTACCACTTCCCGCGCCGCTACGACGAGCGCGGCGAACACACCGACATCCGCGCGCTTGACGTCGGCGAGCAGGTGACCGTGCTGGCCCAGGTGCAGCGCACCGCCGTACGCCCGATGCGGCAGCGGCGGGGCAACCTGCTGGAGGTGACCGTCGGTGACGACACCGGTGGCACCCTCTCGCTTACCTTCTTCGGCAACCAGGCGTGGCGGGAGCGTGAGCTGCGTCCTGGCCGGTGGGGTCTGTTCGCCGGCAAGGTCACCGAGTTTCGGGGGAAGCGCCAGCTCAACGGGCCGGAGTACGTCCTGCTCGGCGAGCAGACCGACACCGAGGCTGCGGCCAACGAGCAGATCGAGGAGTTCGCCGGGGCGCTGATCCCGGTCTACCCGGCTGCGGCGGCCGTGCCCACCTGGGTGATCGCCCGCTGTGTACGGGTGGTGCTGGACACCGTGGCGCCACCGGAGGATTCGCTGCCGGCCACCGTGCGCGCCACCCGCAACCTGGTCGGCCTCGGCACCGCGCTACGCGAGATCCATCGGCCGTCCAGCAAGGAGGAGCTCTACCGGGCCCGCCGACGATTGAAGTGGGACGAGGCGTTCGCCGTGCAGGTGACGCTGGTCCGGCGCAAGCACCAGGCCGCCGCCTGGCCGGCCCGGCCCCGGCCGCCGCGCCCGGGTGGCCTGCTGGACGCCTTCGACGCCCGACTGCCGTACGAGCTGACCTCCGGCCAGCGGGACGTGGGCACCGAGATCGCGGCGGATCTGGCCACCAGCCATCCGATGCACCGCCTGTTGCAGGGCGAGGTCGGCTCCGGCAAGACGGTGGTGGCGTTGCGGGCCATGCTCCAGGTGGTCGATGCGGGCGGGCAGGCGGCACTGCTCGCCCCGACCGAGGTGCTCGCCGCGCAGCACTACCGCGGCATGCTCGACCTGCTCGGCCCGCTGGCCCAGGCCGGTGAGCTGGGTGCCGCCGAGCACGCCACCCGGGTCGAGCTGGTCACCGGCTCGCTCGGCGCGGCGGCCCGGCGCCGGGCACTGGCCGAGGTGGCCAGCGGCGCCGCCGGCATCGTGCTCGGCACCCACGCGCTGCTCTACGAGGGTGTCGACTTCGCCGATCTCGGCCTGGTGGTGGTGGACGAACAGCACCGGTTCGGCGTGGAGCAGCGGGACGCGTTGCGGGCCAAGGCCGACCAGCCGCCGCACGTGCTGGTCATGACCGCCACCCCGATCCCGCGTACGGTGGCCATGACGGTCTACGGGGACCTGGAGATCTCCACCCTGTCCCAGTTGCCGCGTGGCCGGTCGCCGATCGCCTCACATGTGGTGCCGGCGGCTGAGAAACCGGCATTTCTCGACCGGGCGTGGCGTCGGTTGCGCGAGGAGGTGGCCGCCGGCCATCAGGCGTACGTCGTCTGTCCGCGCATCGGTGACGCCACCGGGGGGGCCGAGGAGGAGCCACCGGCTGTGGACGACACCGGGCGGCGTCCGCCGCTGGCGGTGACCGAGGTCGCTCCACTGCTGGCCGAGGGGCCGCTGCACGGGCTGCGGATCGGCGTCCTGCACGGTCGGCTGCCCGCCGACGAGAAGGACGCGGTGATGCGCTCCTTCGCCGCCGGGGAGCTGGACGTGCTGGTGGCCACCACTGTGGTCGAGGTCGGCGTGGACGTGCCGAACGCGACAATGATGGTGGTGCTGGACGCGGACCGCTTCGGGGTCTCCCAGCTGCATCAGCTGCGCGGGCGGGTGGGCCGGGGCAGCGCGGCCGGGCTCTGCCTGCTGGTCACCGAGGCGGCCGAGGGCAGCAGCGCGCGGGAGCGGCTGGATGCGGTCGCCTCCACCACGGACGGCTTCAAGCTCGCCGAACTCGACCTGGAGCAGCGGCGGGAGGGCGACGTGCTGGGCGCGACCCAGTCTGGTCACCGCTCGCACCTGCGGCTGTTGTCGTTGCTGCGCGACGCCGACCTGATCCGCGACGCCCGGGCGGAGGCGATCGCCCTGGTCGAGGAGGATCCCGACCTGTCCCGCCATCCGGCGCTTGCCGCCTCGGTCGCGGCCCTGGTCGACGCCGACCGCGCCGAGTACCTCGAAAAGGGCTGAGCCGTTGACGTCTGAGGGGCGCGCCGGCCGGCGCGCCCCTCACATGCGGCAAGGAAGGGGCCCTTCCTAACGCCTCGCGTATAGGAAGGGCCCCTTCTTAACGGTTCGCTTCGCTCAGCTCAACCCAGCAGCTCAGCTCAGGCGGTGAAGTGGATCCGACGACGGCGCGCCATCACGAACAGCACCGCGCCCACGGCCAGCAGGGCGATGGCACCGGCGGCGATGCCACCGGCCGCGGCACCGGTCACCGGCAGGCCCGGCTCCTCGCCACCGCCGCCGCCACCCTCGCAGCCCTCGGGCGCGTAGATGACCTCAAGCTCCAGCCCCAGCTCGGGCAGGACGACCAGGGCCGCCTCGTCGTCACCGGCCTTGAAGGTGACCGTCTCCGACTTGCCCGGCTCGACGGTACGGGTCTCGGTCTTGTCGCCGTAGGTGAACTCCACCTTGACCGGCAGGCCACCCTCGGGGTTGGTCGCGGTAAGCGCGAAGGTCTCGCAGTCGGCCTCGGTGGTCACCGTCGGCAGCGGGCAGTCCTCCGGACGCTCCCAGGAGTAGGTGCCGCCCTCGATGACCTTGCCGTCGACCAGCACCTCGATCTTGCCGGCGTTCTCGGCGGGCACGACGGTCTCGTTGTCGGCCTTACCCGGCTCGACGGTGACCTTCTTCGACCAACCGTTCTCGCCCCGAACCTCGAACTCGACCGGGTACTTGGAGATCTTGCCGTCGTTGCTCAGCGAGACCGTCACCGTGCCGTCGCAGGAGGAGGCGAAGGTGGACGTCGGGGTGGTGCAGTTCTTGTCACCGCCGTTGTACCAGCCGGGCGGGCCCGACGAACGATTGCCGGGGGCGCCCTTCTCGCCGAGCTTCTTGTCGCCGTAACGCGGGCCGTTCTCGACCAGCGGGTCGATGACCTCGTCCAGGCCACCCCAGATCAGGTCGACCTGGGTGTAGCACTCCGGAACCTCGACGTTGAGCTCGATCTCGGTCTGGGTGCCGCCGAGGAAGTCGCTGTCCGGCGTGCCGTAGACGTACTGCGGGGTGGCGAACTGCGGACGCGGCGCGAAGTACGACACCAGGGTGAAGTACTGCTTCTGGTCCTCGCACAGCGGCAGGTTGCCCTCCAGCTTCACGGTCGCCGTGCCCTTCGGGCCGTCGAACGTGTGGCTGTACTTCGCCTGGCTGGCGTCGACGCACTTCGGCGCCGGCTTGCAGGGCTCGTCGCGGTCGAGCTTGACCGTGCCGTGGTTGGTCTGCTCGCGCCGGTTGTCCCAGCGCGCCTCGACGGTGAGCTTGGCGCTCTTGGCGTCACCCGGCACCCGCTGCACGGCCTCGACCGAGCCGCCCCGGGGGATCGCCGTGCCCTGAAGGTTGACGGGGTCGGCACCGGGCACCAACACCTGGACGGGAGTCGAGGGGTCGGCGGTCACCTTCTTGATCGTGGCGGCCTTGTCACGCTCGCTGTTGACGACCCGCCACGTGATCACCCGCTCGCCGCTGAGCTGGTCGCAGACGACCGTGCCGGTGATGGTGGTGTGGTGGGCGCTGGCCGGAGTGGCCACCGCCGCCGCTCCGGTCATGCCGATGAGGGCGGCTGCCAGCACAGCCAGCGGTCGCCGCAGCGACAGCTTTGGTCGGATCACGCGTACTCCCGGGGTGAAAAGCGTTTGTTCGGCGCGGGTGGGACGGACGGCTCCGGCGGAGTTCGCCGCGCCAGAGGGATGTCTGCCCGGCCGATGAACCGGCGGCGATATGCCGGCACCGGGCAGACCTTAGCGAGATCGCGAGTGTCGATACAGCCTTCAAACGCGGCTAAGAATGATGTTATGAATGCGAGATCATTGATATACGGATAGTCGCCAAACGGGGACGATCGGTGTCGATCTGTCCGGTCGGGACCGCCCGGCTGGCGACGGATAGCTGCGGTACTGCCGGCAGCGCGCGTCCGGGCGGTGCAGTCTACGCGCACCCTGGCTCTCCGGTGTGCCCGCTTGGCGCGTCGCGCGGTGCGCACGCCGAGGGCGCGCCGACCGGGTGGTCGACGCGCCCTCGGTTTCAGGCTCGGTTCAGCTCAGCTCAGGTCAGGCGGTGAAGCGCAGTCGACGACGACGAGTCACCACGAACAGGCCCGCGCCTGCGGCCAGCAGCACGACCGCACCGGCGATGATGCCGCCGGTCGCGGCGCCGGTGACCGGCAGGCCGCCACCGCCCCCGCCGTTGTCGCAGTCCGCCGGCTGCTCCCAGGCGATCGGGTCGCCCTCTTCGCCCTCGAAGCTCGGGGTGACCTCCAGGCCCTCGTAGGCGTCGAAGGAGACCGAGGTGGTCTGGCCCGGAACGGCCTCCAGCGTCTTGACCTCACCCTTCTCCGAGGTCAGCGTGATCGAGAAGGCCACGCCGTCGGCCGGGTTGACGATCTGGAAGGTCAGCTCGTCGCAGGTCTCGATGAGCTCGAAGGTCGGCTCACCCGGCTCCGGCAGGTTCGGCACCTCCGGCTCGCTCGGGCTCGGCGACGGCGTCGGCTCCTCGGTGGGCTCCTCGCTCGGGCTCGGCGACGGCGACGGCTCCTCGGTGGGCTCCTCGCTCGGGCTCGGCGACGGCGTCGGTTCCTCGGTGGGCTCCTCGCTCGGGCTCGGCGTCGGCGTCGGCGACGGCTTCGGCGGCTTCGGGCAGTTGCCGATGATCACCGCCTTCTCGTTCGCGGACCGGGTGTGCGTCTGCCGGTGCCTCGTCCACTCGGCGGTCACGGCCAGCGTGATGTCCCGGTCGCGGACGTTCCTCGGGACGATCTGCTCACCGACCAGCGCTCCCTCGCCCGCCTTGGGCAGCACGGCATCGCGGCGGATGTTGGTGACCGGAGTGCGGACCCCGGTGGAGACGGCCGTGATCTTGCCTTCCAGGTCCCGCTCGCTGTTCGAGACGGTCCAGGTGATCTTCTTGCTGCCATCCTTTTGTACGCAGCCAACGCCCTTGATGATCGGGTGGTGGGCGCTGGCCGGGCTGGCGACGACGGCGACGCCGGCCAGGCCGATCAGCGCACCCGCGGCAGCGGCCGCGATACGCCGGAAGTTCAGACGGTTCACGTCTACTCCTGTAGGGGGAAACCGGAGGTTAAGTCGAACTGGCAGCGGAACCACACGCCGCGTCCAACACCGGGCAGACATTAGCGATCGCGCCCCGTGCGCCATAGCCTTCAGCGAAACCTAAGAATGATGTTGTGCATTCGTGATCTTTCATATACGTAAGGTCTTCGTCTGGTCGCGCAGCGCTCAAGTGGGGTTGTCCGACGGTCGCCCGGCCGTCGCGTAGCGTCGAGACAGGAACTGATGGGTGGCG
The DNA here is from genome assembly GCF_038246755.1 of Micromonospora sp. FIMYZ51. Taxonomy (NCBI): domain Bacteria; kingdom Bacillati; phylum Actinomycetota; class Actinomycetes; order Micromonosporales; family Micromonosporaceae; genus Micromonospora; species Micromonospora sp. FIMYZ51. Next base: position 1,536,709 of record NZ_CP134706.1, read on the forward strand.
AGTGCGGTGCCGACTCGGGTGTGCCGCAACCGCTTCCCGTCGCCGAACGAAGCAAGCCGAGGCGGGAGAGCGAGCCGAAGCATGAGAGCGGGGCGGGCATGAGCAGGAGCAGGCGGTGACCCGGATCGTCGCCGGGACCCTCGGCGGCCGGCGGATCACCGCACCGCCGGGCGCCGGCACCCGGCCGACCTCCGACCGGGTACGCGAGGCGCTGTTCAGTTCGCTGGCCACCGAACTCGACCTGGATGGTGCACGCTTCGCCGATCTGTACGCGGGGTCGGGCGCGGTCGGCCTCGAGGCGCTGTCCCGGGGAGCTGCGCACGTGCTGTTGGTGGAGTCCGATCCGCGCGCCGCGCGCGTCATCCGGGACAACGTGGCAGCCCTGCGTGCCGCACCGGCGGCCCGGCTGGTCACCGGCAAGGTGGCCACGGTCCTGGCTGCCGGCCCCGAGGGCGACCCGTACGACGTGGTTTTCGCCGATCCGCCGTACGCGGTGTCGGACGAGGCGGTGGCCGCCATGCTCGCCGCGCTCGTCGACGGCGGCTGGCTGGCGCCGGAGGCGGTCGTGGTGGTGGAGCGGTCCAGCCGCAGCACCCCCATCGAGTGGGTGGAAGGCGTCACCGGCCAGCGCAGTCGCCGGTACGGCGAGACCACCCTTTGGTACGGTCGCCGATCATGAGACGTGCGGTGTGTCCCGGCTCGTTCGACCCGGTCACCAACGGTCACCTCGACATCGTCGGCCGGGCCAGCCGGCTGTTCGACGAGGTGATCGTCGGGGTTCTGGTCAACCAGTCGAAGAGTGGCCTGTTCACCGTCGAGGAGCGCATCGAGATGCTCCGCGAGGTGACCGCCTCGTACGACAACGTCCGAGTGGAGTCGTTCCGCGGCCTGCTTGTGGACTTCTGCCGGGCGCAGCGGGCGACCGTGCTGGTCAAGGGGATCCGGGCGGTAAGCGACTTCGACTACGAGTTGCAGATGGCCCAGATGAACATGGGCCTGGCCGGGATCGAGACCTTGTTCATGCCGACCAACCCGCTCTACTCCTTCCTCTCCTCCAGCCTCGTCAAGGACGTGGCCAAGTGGGGTGGCGACGTCACCCCCCACGTGCCCGACGTGGTCCGCGACGCCCTGAAACAACGCCTAACCACCCCCCACCCGCCTAACCCCCACCCCCACCCCACCCCACCCCCCACCCCCTCACCCCCGCGATCTTGCAGTTCCGGTCGCCTTTTGCCCCGACCTGCCCCTTCTGCGGAGTCGATAACTGCAAGATCGGCGGGAGGTGGGTGGCGGGTGCGGCGACGCGCCGGGGTGGGGGTGTGGGATGGGTGGGGTGCGGGACGACATTATTGGGTGAAGCGGGAACCGGGTCGCTGCCCGCATGATGTAGGTCGGCCCGACGAACGACAGGAGTGAGGTACCGGTGGACCCGCTCGACCGCATCGACGAACTGATCGCCATGGTGGAGCAGGCGCGCTCCGTCCCGATGTCGCGCAACAACTGCATGGTCGATCGGGGCGAGATGATCGCGGCCCTCGACGAGTTGCGCGCCGAACTCCCTGCCGACCTGCGCCGGGCCGCCGTCCTGCTGGAGGAGCGGGACAAGATCATGGAAGCCGGCAAGCGGGAGGCCGACCGGATCATCAGCGAAGGTGAGGCGGAACACGCCCGCCTGGTGTCGGTGAACGAGATCACCGTCTCCGCCGAGCACGAAGGTGCCCGGATCATCGCCGAGGCGCGGGCCGAGGCGCAGCGCCTGCGCGAGGAGGTCGACGACTACGTCGACACCGCGCTTGCCAACTTCGAGCAGTTCCTCACCCGGGCGCTGGCCTCCATCGAGCGCGGGCGGGACAAGATGCACGCGTTGCGGGAGATCGGCACCTTCGCCGGCGACGAGGCGGAACGGCCCCTGCCGTTCTGAACGGCCCGGCAGCCCCGGTTCGACGCTGGGGTGCTGGTCCAGGTAACCTCGTTTGTCGGCCTCTCACCGGCCGGAGTCTGACTATGCCCAAACATTCACCCACCGCACCCGATCCCAGGTCGCCGCTGGTCCTCGACACGAGGGAGCTACCGCGCCGGCCTGGTGCGATGCGTACCGTCAAACGGGTGGTTACGGCGCCGTCGGACCTCGGCGGAGAGTTGATCGGTGTGCCGGAAGGCGCGGACCTCGACCTCGATCTGCGGATGGAGTCGGTGTCCGAAGGCGTGCTCGTCTCGGGGACCGTCAGCGGTCCGGTCCGTGGCGAGTGCGGTCGTTGCCTACGCGAGATCAACGACTCGTTGGCGGTGACGATCCAGGAGCTGTACGCGTACGCGAACAGCACCACGGACGTCACCACCGAGGAGGATGAGGTCGGTCGGATGCAGGGAGACCTGATCGACCTGGAACCGGCGGTGCGGGACGCGGTGGTGCTGACGCTGCCGACCAACCCGCTCTGCCGGCAGGACTGCCCCGGCCTGTGCCCCGAGTGTGGGGTGCACTGGGACGATCTGCCGGCCGACCACAGCCACCAGCAGATCGACCCGCGTTGGGCGGGCCTGTCGCAACTGACCCGTACAGAGGAGTAAGAACCGTGGCCGTCCCCAAGCGCAAGATGTCGCGCAGCAACACCCGGTCCCGCCGGGCGAACTGGAAGGCCGCGGCGGTCGCGACCGTGGCCTGCCCGCAGTGCAAGTCCCCGAAGCTGCCGCACGCCGCCTGCTCCGTCTGCGGCACCTACAACGGCCGCCAGGTCCTCGAGGTCTGACGCTGGACGCCGAGTGACGTCTCCGACCACGGGTCGGGCGACGCGCACACCCCGGCGATCGCCCGCTGCTCCCGCCGACGCCGGCCGGCTCTGTCCGGCCGGCGTCGCGAAGCAGCCGGGTACCGCACGGATCGCCGTTGACCTCCTCGGCGGGGACGAGGCTCCCGCCGTCGTGGTGGACGGCGCTCTACGGGCGGTGCGTGCCGACCCCGACCTGCACCTTTTACTCGTCGGCCCGATGACGGCAGCCGGCGCGCTGATCGACGCCCTCGACCCGGACCAGCGCGCCCGGGTCGCCGTGTGGCCGGCAGACGCCGCCGTCGACATGGCGGAGGACCTGACCGCGGCCCGCGCCGACACCACCATCCGGGCGGCCGTCGCCGCCGTCCGTTCCGGGCAGGCCGACGCGGTGGTTTCCGCCGGCTCCACCGGTGCCACGGTCACCGCCGCCGCCCTCGGCTTCGGCCGCTGGCCCGACGTGCGGCGCCCGGCCCTCGTCGCCGCGCTACCCGCGGTCGCCGGGCCGGTCGTACTCCTCGACGTCGGTGGATCGTTGGAGCCGAGCGCGGCGACCCTCGCCCAGCACGCCCTGCTCGGTGCCGCCTACGCCGCGGTCGCGCACGGCCACGCCGAACCCCGGGTGGGGCTGCTCTCCGTCGGCACCGAACCCGGCAAGGGCGACCGGGCCCGCCGGCTGACCGACCCGGTGCTCAGCGCCACCCAACTGCCCGGCAAGGCCCGCTACGTCGGGCTGGTCGAGGGGTACGACGTCTGCCTCGGCGGCCGGGCCGACGTGGTGGTCACCGACGGATTCACCGGCAACGTGCTACTCAAGGCCGTGGAGGGCGCGTACGCCCTGGCTGGCGGGCCGCCGCCCGGCGGGGCCGCACCACAGGCCGCCACCCTGCTCGGGGTGGCCGGGACCGTGGTGGTCTGCCACGGTGCCGCCCGAGCCGGCGACATCGCCTCCGGCATCGCGCTCTCCGCCCAGCTCTGGCGCCAGGACGCCATCGCCCGGGTCGCCACGCTGCTCGCTGGGAACCGCACCATCCGCACGACCGACACCGAGGTACGCACATGAACAACGACAAGCGACGGCGGCCCTCCATCGGCCATCTCGAAGCGGCCTTCGGCGTGTCAATGGAGCCGGAACTGCTGGAGCGGGCGCTGACCCACCGGTCGTACGCGTACGAGAACGGCGGACTGCCCACCAACGAGCGGCTGGAGTTCCTCGGCGACTCGGTACTCGGTGTGGTGATCACCACAGCGCTCTTCCACAACCACCCGGACCTGCCCGAAGGGCAGCTGGCCAAGTTGCGGGCCAGCGTGGTCAACATGCGCGCCCTCGCCGATGTGGCGCGTGGCCTGGGCCCGGACGGGCTCGGCCCGTACCTGCTGCTGGGCAAGGGCGAGGAGGCCACCGGCGGCCGGGACAAGGCGAGCATCCTCGCGGACACCCTGGAGGCACTGCTCGGCGCGATCTACCTCCAGTACGGGCTGGACACCGCAGCCATCGTGATCCACCGGCTGTTCGATCCGCTGATGGCCGAGTCCGCTGGTCGGGGTGCCGCACTGGACTGGAAGACAAGCCTCCAGGAGTTGACGGCCGCGCTCGGTCTCGGTGTCCCCGAGTACCGGATCGAGGGCACCGGTCCGGATCACCTCAAGACCTTCACCGCCTGGGTGGTGGTCGCCGGCAACCGGTACGGCGGCGCGGAGGGACGCAGCAAGAAGGAAGCCGAGCAGCGGGCGGCGGAATCCGCCTGGCGAACGCTCACCGAGCAGGCCGAGTCCACGGCCGAGCCGGCCGAGCTGGCTGAACCGGCGGCCGAGCCGGCGCAGCCAACCGAGTCGGCGACCGGGCCGGCGTCGTCGCTGGCGGGGGAGACCGCAACCGCGCCGACCGGCGGACTGCCGCAGCCGGCGGCCCAGGCCGAAGCGCAGGCGCGCGGTGCCTGAGCTGCCCGAGGTGGAGACCGTCCGGCAGGGGCTGGCCCGCTGGGTCACCGGCCGGCGGATCGACTCCGTCGAGGTACGCCACCCCCGGTCGGTGCGCCGGCACGTGCCGGGTGGCGCCCACTTCGTCGGCGTCCTGGCCGGCCGGACCGTGCTCGACGTACGCCGCCGCGGCAAATACCTCTGGCTTCCGCTGGACAGCGGCGACGCGGTGATCGGGCACCTCGGGATGTCCGGGCAGTTGCTGCTGCAACCGGCCACCACGCCCGACGAGCCGCACCTGCGGGTCCGCTTCCGGTTCGGCGACGGCGGGCCGGAGCTGCGCTTCGTCGACCAGCGTACGTTCGGCGGGCTGTCGGTGAGCGAGGGCGGCGCCACCCTGCCTGCGGAGATCGCACACATCGCCCGGGACCCGCTGGACCCGGAGTTCTCCGACGCCGAGTTCGTGGCGGCGCTGCGTCGACGCCGTACCGAGGTCAAGCGCGCTCTGCTCGACCAGACGCTGATCTCCGGAGTGGGCAACATCTACGCCGACGAGGCGCTCTGGCGTGCCGGTCTGCACGGTGCCCGGTCGACCGAGGCGCTCACCGGGCCGGCCGCCCGGCGACTGCTCGGGCACGTCCGGGATGTGCTCGGCGAGGCGATCACCGCGGGTGGCACCAGCTTCGACGCCCTGTACGTGAACGTCAACGGCGAGAGCGGCTACTTCGACCGGTCGCTTAACGTCTACGGCCGCGAAGGGCAGCCCTGCCGCCGCTGCGGCGCACCGGTGCGCCGCGAGGCGTTCATGAACCGCTCGTCGTACAGCTGCCCGCGCTGCCAACCCCGCCCGCGCCGCTGACCCGCGTGGTCACGGCGGCGGAGGACAGGGTTGCCGCCAGGCGTCCAGGGTGCGGTTCTTGCGCATGGAGGCGAAGCCGTACCCGACGCTTGTGACGCAGAAATCCAGGGTGGCGCCGGTGTACTCGACGTGGAAGACCGGCTTGCCGGCGTCGGCGAAGGGCAGCAGCTTGGCGCAGTTCTTCAGTCGTACGCACTCCTCGTTCACCGCGAAGTCGAAATCCGGCGCCAGCGCGGCGACCTGCGCGAGGGCACCCAGCAGGCCGGGGGAGAGGCCGAGTGAGCGGGCCAGGGCGGCGACCCGGCGGTTGAACGCCAGTTGGTCGTCGAACTCCAGCGGGAAGCCGCTGCGCTTGTCGTAGCCGTCCGCGTCGGCGATCACCACCGCTGCGAAGCCCTTGCCCCGGCAGAGCCGGAACCGGTCGGCCAGCACCGGCCGCAGCGTCTCCCAGCGGCGTACGTCCAGCCAGCTGCGGCCGGTTCCGGTCGACGTGGCACCGCGTACCTGGGCCGGATAGCGGCTGGCGTCCGGATCGTCGGGGTGCACCGACCCGACGTACACCTGGCAGATCAACCGCCGGTTCCGGGAGCGCAACTCGGTGGTCTGCGCCGCGGTGGTGGCCACCGGATCGAGCACGAAGACTTCCGCCTCGACCGTCGGGTCCAGCACCCCGTCGAGCTGCCACTGCCACCGCCAGTGCCGCGCCGAGGCGGCCGGCCAACCGGTCGGCGCGCCCGGCGGGGCGGCGTCCGGCCGGCAGGCCGCCATGGTGGTGAGCAGTACGAGTGCCAGGCCGGCCGGCAGCGCCGGGGTTACCCCTCGCCTCGGTCGCCCGTCCAGCCCGTCGCGCATGGCCAGCTCCGCGGTCGCGGGGCGGCGTCCGCGCCGCCCGAGCCGGTACGCCGGATCCCGACGCACCTCACCGGGTCAAACGAGCACAGACCCGACAAGGACTCGCGGTCGGTCGCCCACCAGCAGGGCGTGGGCCCAGCGGGCCGTGGGGTCTTCGGGGCCGCGGGGTCAGCGGGGCGCGGCGAAGACCTGGGTCCAGTACGGTCCGTTGCTGCTCACGACGCCGACGCCGATCTCGGTGAAGGAGCAGTTCAGGATGTTGGCCCGGTGCCCGGGGCTGTTCATCCACGCGTCCATCACCGCAGCCGGGGTCCGCTGGTTCCAGGCCACGTTCTCGCCGTACGTCCGCCAGCTGTACCCGACCCGGTCGAGCCGCGTGCCGGGGTCGCTGCCGTCGCTGCCGGTGTGCGACATGTTCTGGTGGTCCGCCTGGTCCTGGCTGTGTCGCTGGGCCGCGGTCGTCAGCTTCTCGTCGATGCTCAGCGCGCCGCAGCCCGCCTTGGCCCGTTCCGCGTTGACCAGTTCGACGACCTCGGCCGCCTGTGCGCTGGTGCCGGCGGGCGGGGCGAAGGTGGTGGTGGTGCCCCGGTTCGCGTTGCCCTGACGCTCGGCGGTCTGCCGGGAGGCCGCCGCGCTGCGTGACTGGGCCGGGGTGGGTGCGGGCCTGGGCTTGGCGGTCCGGCTCGGGGTGGGGGAAGGCGCGGCGCTGCTGGGGGAGACGCTCGGGCTCGGGCTCGGACTCTCCAGCGCCTCGAACGGGATCGCCACCTCCTCGTCGGGCTGGGCCGATGTGGTGGCGGCGGGCACCTCACCAGCGCTGGTGCTGGTCGGGGCGTCGGCACCGGGCAACGCGAGGGCGGCCACGCCGACGCTCACCACCAGGGTGGCCGCCGCGGCGGCTCCGCCCATCACCAGGGGACGCGACAGCCGGCGTCTGCGGCGACCGCCCCGGGCCGCAGCGGCGGGCAGGTCCGTCCCGGTCGGGCCGGGAACCTCCCCGCCCGCTGCGCCGTACGCAGCCGAAGCAGGTACGCGATCGGCCTCCTGCGGCTCGACGTGGTACCGCTCGGCGTCGTATCGACCGGGTTCGTATCGAGCGTCCTGGTACCGGCCGTGTTCATACCGACCGTCCTCGTACCGGAGGGAGTCGTACCGGTCGGCGTCGTACTGCTCGGGGGCGTACCGGTCGGCGTCGTACCGGTCGGCCGCTGGTGCCGCGTGGCGGGCGGCCCACGCCGTGTCGTGCGGTGCGGTCCAGTCGTCGGCGGGTGCGGCGGGCTCCGCCACCGGCCAGCGGTCGGTCGACTCCGCCACCGGCTGGTCGCGCTGCCAATCGTCGGCGGGGCGGTCCGGTTCGTCACCGAACAGGTATGACGACCGTGGGGCCGGTCGGTCGGTCAACCAGGCCGGGTCGTCGGTTGGTTCCGGCCGCCGAGGGTTGTCCGCCGGGTCGATCGGATCGTTCCAGCCGTGCACGCCTGTCGCCTCCACGGGTCGGGTATGGGCCGGGGTGACGCTACGTGTCGGGCTGACCAGCAGCAATGTGGCTAAGGAAGAGTTAAGGGGACCCTGTCCATCCGGGTGAGGTGTTCCGGCGATTCGTCGCGTAGAGTCGGTGCGTCCGGACAGAGCGTGTCCGCGCCTATTGGCACCCGGCCAGAAAGGGGCCGGGTCGACGCCGGGATGATCTACGGCCTGCGTGAACTTGACGAAGCAGGGGCTGTCGGCTCAATATGGAGATGTCGCCAGTCGCGCCCGGCCATGCCTAGAAATTCGTGGGAATGGTAGCCGCGTACGTATGGGCGCGCGTTGGCCGGCCTCTCCGGCAGCGCAATTCAAGGAGTCAACATGGCGAAGGCCCTCTTCGGCCACGTAGGTGCGGCGCCCGACCGGCGCCTGCTCGACGAGGTCACCCGACTGCGTGCCAGGGTTCAATCACTGGAGTTCGAGGTCACCCGACTGCGCGCCGAGAACGATCGGCTCGCAGCGGCTGCGGCGGAGGCGGACGATCTGCTCCGTCTGGCCGAGCCGGCCCTGACCTGATCCACCTGGCCGCTACAACCGAATAGCACCACCGCACCCAGAGCGCGCCGGACACCATGTGCCGGCGCGCGATTCTGTGCGTACTCCCTCGGTCTGGGCGGTTCGGTGCGCGGACCGCAACGGCCGGCGTGCGGTCGGCGTGCGGTCGGCGTGCGGTCGGCGGCGGGTGGGTCGCGTGGCACCACCCGGCCGGTTCCGGGTTAGTCTGCGGGTTTACCAGGGTCCGCGCAGCCGGGCGACGGTACGGCGGCCACGGACGAGGATCGAGAAGGTGCATCTCAAGAGCCTGACGGTGAAGGGCTTCAAGTCCTTCGCCTCCGCGACGACGCTGAAGCTGGAGCCGGGGATCACCTGTGTGGTGGGCCCGAACGGCTCCGGCAAGTCCAACGTCGTCGACGCCATCGCCTGGGTGCTCGGTGAGCAGGGCGCGAAGGCGCTGCGCGGCGGCAAGATGGAAGACGTCATCTTCGCCGGGACCGCCGGCCGGGCCCCGCTGGGCCGCGCCGAGGTGACCCTCACCATCGACAACACCGACGGCGCCCTGCCGATCGAGTACACCGAGGTCTCCATCACCCGCCGGATGTTCCGATCGGGGGAGAGCGAGTACGAGATCAACGGCGACTCGTGCCGGCTGCTCGACATCCAGGAACTGCTCTCCGACTCCGGCATCGGCCGGGAGATGCACATCATCGTCGGGCAGGGGCGGCTCGACGGCATGCTGCACGCCAAGCCCGAGGACCGGCGCTCGTTCATCGAGGAGGCGGCCGGCGTCCTCAAGCACCGCAAGCGCAAGGAAAAGGCGCTGCGCAAGCTCGACGCGATGCAGCAGAACCTCAACCGTCTCACCGACCTCACCGCCGAGCTGCGTCGCCAGCTCAAGCCGCTCGGCCGGCAGGCCGAGGTGGCCCGCCGGGCCGCCGTGATCCAGGCCAACCTGCGCGACGCCCGGCTGCGGCTGCTCGCCGACGACCTGGCCACCCTGCGTACCACCCTGGATCGGGAGATCGCCGACGAGACCGCGCTGCGGGAGCGGCGCGAGCAGGTGGAGGCGGAGCACGCGGAGGTGCAGTCCCGCCTCGGCGAACTGGAGGAGGCACTGGCGTCCGACGCCCCGCTGCTGGCCGCCGCCCAGGACACCTGGTACAAGCTCTCCGCGTTGCAGGAGCGGTTCCGCTCGATCGAGCAGCTCGCGGCGGAACGACTGCGGCACCTGAGCGCCACGCCCGACGACGAGCGACCGGGCCGCGACCCGGATCAGTTGGAGGCCGAGGCCGAGCGGGTCCGTGAGCAGGAGGAGGAACTGCGCGCGGCACTCACCGACGACCAGATCCGCCTGGCCGAGGCGGTGGAGCACCGCCAGGAGCTGGAACGGCAACTGGCCGCGGCCGAACGCGAGCTGGTCGCCGCCGCGAAGGCGATCGCGGACCGGCGAGAGGGGCTGGCCCGGCTGACCGGGCAGGTCAACTCCGCCCGGGCGCGGACCACAAGCGCCGGTGAGGAGATCGAGCGGCTGGCCGCCGCGCACACCGACGCGCTGGGCCGCGCCGAGCGGGCCCAGGCCGAGCTGGACGCGGTCGCCGAGCAGTCCACCGAGGCGGACCGGGACAACGCCGACCTGGACGCCCGGCACGCGGAGGCCGTCGCCGCCCAGGAGAAGGCGCAGGCGACGGTCCGGTCGCTCGCCGACGCCGAGCGGGCGGCGGAGAAGGACGCCGCCACCTGGAAGGCCCGGGAGGAGGCGCTCGCCCTGGGCCTGCGCCGCAAGGACGGTGCCGGCGCGTTGCTGGCCCGCGCCGACCAGGTGCCCGGCCTGCTGGGCAGTCTCGCCAGCCTGCTCACGGTCGCCCCCGGGCACGAGGCGGCGCTCGCCGCGGCGCTCGGCGGACTGGCCGACGCGGTCGCGGTCAGCGGAGTGGACGAGGCCGTGGAGGCGATGCGGCTGCTGAAGATCTCCGACGCCGGCCGCGCCGGGCTGCTGGTCGGCAGCCCCGCCGGCCCGGGGATGGCCGGTTCCGCCGACGCGCTGCGTCCCAAGCTGCCCGACCGGGCCCACTGGGCACCCGACCTGGTCGACTGTGACGCGCAGATCCGTCCGGCGGTACACCGGGCGCTGCGCGACGTGGTGCTTGTCGACGACCTCGCCGCCGCGGCGGAGGTGGTCGCCGGCAACCCCGAGCTGCGGGCGGTCACCCGGGAAGGGGACGTGGTCGGGGCGTACGCGGCGGCCGGCGGGTCGGCGAAGGCGCCCAGCCACATCGAGGTGCAGGCGGCCGTCGAGGAGGCACGCGCCAACCGGCTGACCGCCGAGCGGACCAGTGCTGAACTGCGGGAACAACTGGTCGACGCGCGGGGTGCGGTGGCCGAGGCCAAGGACCGGGTGCAGCACGCCGCCGCCGCCAAGCGGGAAGCGGAAAGCCATCGCAACGCCGCCGCCCGCCGGCTCGCCGAGCTGGGTGCCGCCGCCCGGTCGGCCAAGGCGGAGACCGACCGGCTGGGCGAGTCCCGTTCCCGGGCCGAGGCGGCCCGGGAACGCGACCTGAGCGCACTGGCCGAGCTGGAGGAGCGGCTGCGGCTGGCGGAGGCGACCCCGATCGACGCCGAGCCCTCCACCGACGAACGCGATCAGCTTGCCGCGATGGTGCCGCAGGCCCGGCAGAACGAGATGGAGGTCCGGCTCGCGGTGCGTACCGCGGAGGAGCGGGTGGCCTCCATCGCCGGGCGGGCCGACTCGCTGCGCCGGCAGGCCACCGCCGAACGCGCGGCGCGGGAACGGGCGGCGGCCCGGCGGGCGGCCCGGACCCGGGGCGCGGGCATCGCCCGGGCCGTGGCCGGCGGCGCGCGTGAGGCGCTGACCCGACTGGCCACAAGCATCGCCCGGGCCGAGGAACACCGGGACGCGGTGGCCCGGGAGCGGGCCACCCGCGAGGCGGAACTTCAGGAGGTGCGGGCCGCCGCCAAGCGGCTCGGCACCGAACTGGAGCGGCTGACCAGCCAGGTACACCGGGACGAGGTCGCCCGCGCCGAGCAACGGATGCGCATCGAGCAGTTGGAGGCGAAGGCCGCCGAGGACTTCGGGCTGACCATGGAGACCCTCGTCGCCGAGTACGGCCCGAGTCAGCCGGTGCCGCCGACCGAGGCGGAGGTGGCCGCCGCGGAACGCGACGGCCTGCCGGTGCCCGAGCCGGTCCGCTACGAGCGGGCGGTGCAGGAGAAGCGGGCCGCCAAGGCGGAACGGGAGTTGACCCTGCTCGGCAAGGTCAACCCCCTCGCGTTGGAGGAGTTCGCCGCGCTTGAGGAGCGGTACAAGTTCCTCTCCGAGCAGCTGGAGGACCTCAAGGCGACCCGGCGCGACCTGCTCACCGTGGTCAAGGATGTCGACGACCGGATCCTGGAGGTCTTCGCCAGCGCCTTCGCCGACACCGCCCGGGAGTTCGAGCAGGTCTTCACCGTCCTCTTCCCCGGTGGTGAGGGCCGGCTGGTGCTCACCGAGCCGGACGATCTGCTGACCACCGGCGTCGAGGTCGAGGCCCGCCCGCCCGGCAAGAAGATCAAGCGGCTGTCGCTGCTTTCCGGTGGCGAACGGTCGCTGACCGCGGTGGCGATGCTGGTGGCGATCTTCCGGGCCCGGCCCAGCCCGTTCTACATCATGGACGAGGTCGAGGCGGCGCTCGACGACGTCAACCTGGGCCGGTTGATCACGCTGCTCGCCCAGTTGCGGGAGAAGAGTCAGCTGATCGTCATCACGCACCAGAAACGGACCATGGAGATCGCCGACGCCCTGTACGGCGTGACCATGCGCGGCGGGGTGACCCAGGTGATCAGCCAACGGCTCAACCGGGCCGACGGGGACGAGGAGCGGCACAGCCGCGGCGAGGAGAACGGGTAGTGGCTCGGGAACGCGCGACGGCGCTCCTGGTGGACTTCGACGGCGTACTGCGGCGGTGGGACCCGGCGGTCGCCGCCGGCGTGGAACGGGAGTACGGCCTCACCACCGGCGTGCTCGGTGAGATCGCCATGTCCTGGGGACTGCTCCAGCCGGTGCTCACCGGTCGAATCAGCCACGCCGAGTGGGTGTCGAGCGTCGCCGACGCGTTGACTCCCTCGGTGGGGGACCCGAGCCGGGCCCGGGCCGCCGTGCAGCAGTGGCAGCGCTATCGCGGCGAGGTCGTCCCGGAGGTGCTGGCCTTCATCCGCGAGGCGCGTGCCGCCGGCATCCGGGTCGGCCTGGGCACCAACGCCACCGACCTGCTCGACGCCGACCTGGCCGCGCTGGAGCTGACCGGCGAGCTGGACGTGGTGGTCAACTCCTCGGCGATCGGGGTGCACAAGCCGGCCCGCGAGTACTTCCAGGCCGCCTGCGTGGCGCTGGAGACTTCACCGGACCGGGTGCTCTTCGTCGACGACGAGGACCGGGCGGTCAGCGGTGCCCGGGTGGCGGGGCTGTCCGCGTACCGCTGGACCGGTCCGGCCGACCTGCGTTACCTGCGCGCGGCGCTGGCCTACTGAGGTCGTCCTCCGTCACGAGCCGACCACCCCGTCGATGCGTTCGCGGATCAGGTCGGCGTGCCCGTTGTGGCGGGCGTACTCCTCGATCATGTGGACGTAGATCCAGCGCAGGTTGCACGTCCGTCCCTTCCGGCCGATCGAGGTGAACGTCCCGTCGAGGGACCGGTCGGCGACGGCGGCGCGGGCCAGCTCCACCTGGTGCTGGAAGGTGGCGAAGTCCGCCTCGGCGTCGGCGGCGCTGATGTCGAAGTCCGCGTCGGGATCGTCCTCGGTGAAGTACGGGTAGTCGACCCGCTCACCGAGGAAGTTCTCCCGGAACCACCAGGCTTCCACCTCGGCCATGTGCCGGACCAGACCGAGCAGGGTCAGCCCGGACGGCTCGACACTCGCCGTCTTGAGCTGCTCGGCGGTCAGGCCGGTGCACTTGAGCAGCAGGGTCTGCCGGTGGTAGTCGAGCCACCCCGCCAGCATGGTGCGCTCGTCACCGACGTACGGCTCGGGGGTTCGGGTGATCTCCGGTGCTCTCCAGGTCATCCGGCCATCGTGCGGCCCAGGTCCGACAGCGGCGAGCGAATTTCCGCCTGTGGCGGCCCGGCGTCAGCCGCGTACGCCGGTGCGGATCACGGCGGTCGCGCCGCCGGTGGCCACCGTCGACTCCTGCTCGACTTCGTCGGCGAGCGGGCCGCCGGTGTGCCGCAGCAGGGGTACCTCCTTGATGAAAAGGACGGCGACCAGGGCGATCAGCCCGAACGGCGCGGCGGCGAGGAAGATGTCCCCGGCCCCGTGCCCGTACGCGGACTCCACCACGGCCCGGATCGGTGCGGGCAGCGTGTGTACGTCCGGCAGGGTGCCGCCGCTGCCGGCCGAGGCCGGTACGCCAAGCGCGGCCAACCCGTCGGCGAGGTACCGGCTGACGTTGTGGCCGAGCAGGGCACCCAGCGCGCTGACCCCGACCGCGCCACCGAGGCTGCGGAAGAAGGCCACCACCGAACTGGCCGCGCCGAGTTCGTGCGTGCCGACGGTGTTCTGCACGGCGAGCACCAGGTTCTGCATGGTCATCCCGACGCCGGTGCCGATCAACGCCATGAAGATGCTGACCTGCCAGTACGGGGTGTCCGCCCGCAGCGTGCCCATCAGTGCGAAACCGACGGTGAGCAGGGCCGAACCGGCGACCAGGTACCGCTTCCAGCGGCCGGTGTTGGTGATGATCCGGCCCACGGCGGTGGAGGCCACCAGCAGGCCGAGGATCATCGGCAGGGTCATCAGGCCGGACATGGTGGGGCTGACCCCACGGCTGATCTGGAAGTACTGGCCGAGGAAGACCGAGGCGCCGAACATGCCGACGCCGACCGCGATGCTGGCCACCACCGAGAGGGTGATGGTGCGGTTGCGGAACAGTCGCGGTGGGATCAGCGGCTCGGTGACCCGGGTCTCCACCCGGACCGCGGCGGCACCGAGCAGCAGCGCGCCGGGCACCATGACCGCGGTCTGCCAGGAGAGCCAGTCGTACTGGCTGCCGGCGAGCGAGACCCAGATCAGCAGCAGCGACACGGCACCGGTGATCAGCGTGGCGCCCCACCAGTCGATCTTCACCTTCCGCTTGACCACCGGCAGGTTGAGGGTCTTCTGGAGCACGATCAGAGCGAGCAGCGCGAACGGCACCCCGACGTAGAAGCACCAGCGCCAGCCGAGCCAGGAGGTGTCCACGATGATGCCGCCGATCAACGGCCCGCCGATGGTGCCCACGGCCATCACCGCGCCGAGGTAGCCGCTGTACCTGCCGCGTTCCCGCGGCGCGATCATCGTCGCCATGATGACCTGGGCCAACGCGGCGAGGCCGCCGGCACCCACGCCCTGGAGCACCCGGCAGGCGATCAGTTGCCCGGTGGACTGCGAGAGCCCGGCCAGCACGGAGCCGAGCACGAAGATCGCCAGGGCCACCTGGACCAGCACCTTCTTGCTGGTGAGGTCGGCGAGCTTGCCCCAGAGCGGGGTGGTCGCGGTGGTCGCCAGCAGCGTCGAGGTGACCACCCAGGTGTACGCGGACTGGGTGCCGTGCAGTTCGGTGATGATCCTCGGTAGCGCGTTCGCGACGACGGTGCCGGAGAGGATCGCGACGAACATGCCCAGGAGTAGGCCGGAGAGCGCCTCCAGGATCTGCCGGTGGGTCATCTGGACGGGGATCCCTCGGGCGGGGGCGCTCGCCTGAGTCATAGCGGTGCCTTCCAAGCGCAGTGAAAAGTGTTGCCGCAGGCAACCGTATGGCTTGGTTGCCTCAAGCAACAACTTCTCGTGAGGAAGGTCTATTCCGGGGTTCCGGGCCGGATGTCCGGTCCGAGTGCCGCCGCGACCAGTGTCGACGGTGTGGTGGTCGTGGCGGTAGCGGTCCGGGCGGCGTCGGTCCTGGCGGTAGCGGTCCGAGCGGTGGTCGTGGCGGTAGCGGTCCGGGTGGCGTCGGTCCTGGCGGTTCCGCATCCGGTGGTGTGCGTCCTGGCGGCTTCGTCTCCTGGTGGCTTCGTGCGGCCCGACCACCGAGCCGAGCAGGTAGATCCTGGTGGCGTCGGGTCAGCCCCAGGCGTCGTTGAACCGACGCATCAGGCGGGCGAGATCCTCGATGTCCTGTGCCGGCCAGCTCTCCAGCGTGCGTCGGATCTGACCGAGCCGGGAGGCGCGGGCCGCGTCGAACCGGCGCTGGCCCTCCTCGGTCAGGCTGAGCTGCGCGGCGCGCCGGTCGCTCGGGTCCGGATCCCGCCGGACCAGGCCGAGGGTCTCCAGGCTGTGAATCTGCCGACTCAACGTGCCCTTGCCGACGCCGAGCCGGGCGGCCAGGTCGGTGAGCCGGATTGAGCCGGACCGCCGCAGCCAGAGCAACAGCCCGTACGCGTTCGGTTCCAGATTGGGATGCACCTCGCTGGCGATCTCCCAGGAGATGGCCCGGCCCCGACGCAGCAGCGCGGCCAGCTCGTGCTCCACCGCGCGCAGGCTCTCCGGCAGCTGCTCGTCCACCCGACGAGAGTACGAAGCGCGCAGAGCCGCCCGCTGGCCGGTCGCCCGTCCGACTCCGACGAGTCTGGGTAGCCCCGCTCAGGCGCGAGTTAACAAGGGGCCCTTTTACTACACGAGGCGTTAATAAGGGGCCCTTCCTTACACCTCAGCTGGTGAGGCGGTGGCGGGCTACTTCGCGGAGGTGACCGTCGCTGGTGGTGCCCTCGATGATCACTTCGGCGGTGCGGGCGGCGTGGGTGAGGGTGGCCACCGCGTTGCCGAAGTACGGGCCGGCCAGTTTGCGCCACCTGAACAGCGGCCGGGGTACCCCGGCGGAGCGCGCGAGGGCCCGGGTCGCCCCGACCGGGCCCGGTGCCCAGCCGAGTCGCATCAGCGGTCGCATGCCGGCCGGTACCTGGTTGTGAAACGGCGAGCAGGTGAGCTGGTGCACCGGGGTGCGTACGGCGGGATCGGCGAAGCGGACCCGGGCCACGTACGAGTGGTGCACGTCCCCGGAGAGCACGTTTATCGACGCCGGTGGCGGGTACGCCGGACCGGCGCCCTTGCGGTCGTCGGGGGTGCCCGGTGTGCCGCTGCCGATGCGGGCGAAGAGTTCGCCGAGGCCCTCGAAGGAGCGGCGGAAGGCACCCCAGTGCTCCAGGTCGAGGCCGCGCCGCAGCCGCTCGGACAGGGTGGCGACCCACGACCGGGACGAGTCGGCCAGCTTCTCGTTCCACGCCTCGACGTGGTGGATGCCGGGCGGCAGCAGCCAGGGCAGCGACGAGCCGACCACCAGGTGGTCGTAATCGCCGTGCGCGCGGTCGACGAACCAGGACCACTCGCCGGCCGGCAACATCGCCCGCCGGCCGGGCTGCAACACCCGACTGCACCGGCTGTCCAGCATCACCAGCCGGGTGCGGCCCAGGTCGAGCGCGTAGCTGAACTGGTACTGCACCGCGCGCCACCGCTCGGTGTCGTGCGCCAGGTCGGCCTCGGTGTCGACCCGTTCGCCGAACTCGCGCAGCACCTCGGTGGCGTCCTCGGCCGCGCGTACCTTGCCGAAGACCGGGTCGGCGGTGATCTCGTCGGGGTCGAGGTTGCCCAGGTGCTGGTAGACCCAGTAGGAGGCCAGCCCGCTGGCGATCCGCTCGGCCCACCAGGGCTGCTGGCGCATGTCGGCCCGCCACGAGGCCGAGGTGTTCCAGTCGTCGATGATCTCGTGGTCGTCGAAGATCATCACGCTCGGCACGGTGGAGAGCAGCCACCTGATCTCCGGGTCACCCCAGGACTCCAGGTAGAGCTTGGTGTACTCGTCGAAACTGACCACCTGGTCGCTGGGCGCGTCAGCCGGCCGCCGCCGGCGCCGCCGCAGCAGCCGCTTCACGGTGGGCGAGGTCTCGTCGGCGTAGACCTGATCCCCGAGCATCACCAGCAGGTCCGGCAGGGCGGCCGGGTCGGGGTCGGCCAGGATCCGCCGGGCGTACGCGTCGAGCGCGTCCGGCGGCAATTTGCGGGTGGTGGCGTGCTGGGTGGTCTCCCGGCAGGAGCCGAAGAGCAACCGGACGGGCTGGTCCCGGTCGTCGGCGGCGCGGGTCCGGATCACGCTTGGCGGGTAGCGGCCGTCGGGCAGCGGCCAGACCACCTCGTCGTCGATGAGCACCTCGTAGGTCGTGGCGCTGTCCGGGGTGAGCCCCGCCACCACCACCAGCGCGTAGTGGTGGCCGTACGCGGAGAAGGTGGGGGCCGTGCCGCTGGCGCCGCCGGCCGTGCGGACGGTGACCACCGCCGGTGCCGTCGTCTCGACCCACACGGTGGCCCGCGCGCCGACCACCCGGCGCAGCAGGGGGCCGATGAGCAGCTCGGCGGGCATCCGGAACCTCCAGGTGAGAGAGCTTCATCCTCCACTACCCGGCCGACGGTCGCACCACCGCTGGCTGTGGTCGAAACTACTGCCGCCTGGCGTGGCGGGAGCGGTGGCTGAGACGTGCTCGCCGGCATCTGACAGGATTTCGGCATGATGGATTACCTCCTCATCGCTCTCGCCCTGCTCGGCGTGCTGATCCTCGGCGGCATCGGGCTGGTCGTGCCGAGGTTGCGTCGGCGGGCGGAACCGCCGCTGCCGCGCACCGAGGTCGACACCCGGGCGGAGGAGGAGCTCGCCGGACCGCCGGTGCAGGCGCCGGAGAGCGAGCTGTCCACCGGCATCCTGGTCGAGCCGCCGCCGGTCATCGAGGCACCGGCACCGACCGTCGAGGTACCCGAGCCCACCGCCGGCCGGCTGGTGCGGCTGCGGTCCCGGCTGTCCCGCTCGCAGAACGCCCTCGGCAAGGGGCTGCTCGGCCTGCTCAGCCGCGACCGGCTGGACGAGGACGTCTGGGAGGAGATCGAGGACAGCCTGATCACCGCCGACGTGGGGATCGACGCCACCCGCGAGATCGTCGACCGGCTGCGCGAGCGGACCCGGGTGCTGGGCACCCGCTCGGCCGCCGAGCTACGCGCCCTGCTCGCCGCCGAGCTGGTGAACGCGCTCGACCCGGCACTGGACCGCTCGCTGCGTACCGCGCCCAAGGAGGGGGTGCCGGCGGTGCTGCTTGTGGTCGGGGTCAACGGCGCCGGCAAGACCACCACCTGCGGCAAGATCGCCCGGGTGCTCATCGCCGACGGTCGCAGCGTGCTGCTCGGTGCGGCCGACACCTTCCGCGCCGCCGCCGCCGACCAGCTGGAGACCTGGGCCGGGCGGGTCGGTGCGGAGACCGTCCGCGGCCCGGAGGGTGCCGACCCGGCAAGCGTCGCGTTCGACGCGGTCCGGCGCGGCATCGACACCGGCGTGGACACCGTGCTCGTCGACACCGCCGGTCGCCTTCAGAACAAGGTCGGCCTGATGGACGAGCTGGGCAAGGTCAAGCGGGTGGTGGAGAAGCACGGCCCGATCGACGAGACACTGCTGATCCTCGACGCGACCACCGGGCAGAACGGTCTGGAGCAGGCCCGCGTCTTCACCGAGGTGGTGAACGTCACCGGCGTGGTGCTCACCAAGCTCGACGGCACCGCCAAGGGCGGCATCGTGATCGCCGTGCAGCGCAAGCTCGGCATCCCGGTGAAGCTGGTCGGCCTCGGCGAGGGCCCGGACGACCTGGCGCCGTTCGATCCCGCGCAGTTCGTCGACGCGCTGCTGGGTACCGAAGCCCCCGGTCCGACCGCGTAACCTCGGGTGACCAGAGAAGACCGCGCGTACGCGGGTTGGCGCGATCCGAGCCACCCGTCGCAGCGCCTCGGGAGACCGTACGTGACTTCGCAGGAGATCCCCCTGCACGGCGGGAACGTGAGCACCGTCGTCCGGGTGGGCGACACGGTCCGGCGCAACGCCGGACCGTGGACGCCGTCGGTGCACGCCCTGCTGCGACACCTGGAGTACGTCGGGTTCACCGGCGCGCCCCGGGCGCTCGGCATGGACGAGCGCAACCGCGAGGTGCTGTCGTACCTGGAGGGGGAGTGCGGGGAGTACCCGCTGGCCCCGCACTGGGTGACCGACGAGGCGCTGGTCACCGTCGCCACCATGCTCCGGATGTTCCACGACGCCCAGTACGGCTTCGCGCCGCCGCCCGGCGCGGTGTGGCGCTCGTTCGGCCCGCCGCCGCCGGACACCGAGGTCATCTGCCACCACGACGCCGCGCCGCACAACGTGATCTGGCGGCCGGACGGCACCCTCGGGTTGATCGATTTCGACCTGGCCTCACCCGGGGCGCGGATCTACGACGTGGCGTACGCGGCCTGGACCTGGGTGCCGATCTTCTCCGACCGGGACTCGATCACCCTGGGCTGGAAGCACCCGGACCGCCCGCGTCGGCTGCGGCTCTTCGCCGAAGCGTACGGGTTGATCCCGCGCGACCGGCACCGGCTGATCCGGACCATTCGGAAACGGATCGTGGACCACGTCGAGGGCATCCGCCGGATGGCCGCCGCCGGTGAGCCCGCCTTCGTCCGGATCGTGCACAAGGGCCACCTGCGCCGGCCCATGCGGGACCTGCGGCTGCTCGACTACGAACGCCAGATCCTTGAGGACGCCCTGCGCTGATCCCCCACGGGGATCGACCGGCATTCCGTCGGGGTATCGACCGGCACCGACCGGCTGATCCGCCCCCGTCCATGTCACCGAGGCGAGCAACGTTCTTCACACGTCCGAAACAACCCGTCACGATCCGGAAACCAGCCGGGGACCCTGGGTGAAACAGCCGGCTACCAGGCTTCCGCGCAACCGGCGTACGGGCGATGCTGCGCGATGCCGGGAGGGAGGGAAAACAACCCGAGAGGAGGCAGCGTGCCGGAGCTAGATTCTGGTGCCACCGCCTGGATTTTGACTTCTGCCGCGCTGGTGTTGCTCATGACGCCCGGCCTGGCGCTTTTCTATGGCGGCATGACGCGATCCAAGTCCGTGCTCAACATGATGATGATGAGTTTCGGGGCGATCGGCCTGGTCAGCCTGTTGTGGGTGTTCTACGGCTACAGCATCGCGTTCGGCGAGGACATCGGCGGGATCACCGGTGATCTCTCCGCCGCCGGTCTGCGTGGCATGTTGGAGAGCGGCACCGAGGGCGGCATCCCCGACCTGCTGTTCGCCGGCTTCCAGCTGATGTTCGCGGTGATCACGGTCGCCCTGATCAGTGGTGCGATCGCCGACCGGGCCAAGTTCGGCCCGTGGCTGCTCTTCGCCGGCCTCTGGGCCACCCTGGTCTACTTCCCGGTCGCGCACTGGGTCTGGGGCGGCGGCTGGATCATGGAGCTCGGCGTGCTCGACTTCGCCGGTGGCACCGCGGTGCACATCAACGCCGGTGCTGCGGCGCTCGCTCTGGCACTCGTCCTCGGCAAGCGGGTCGGTTGGCCGAAGGACAAGTTCAAGCCGCACAACCTGCCGATGGTGCTGCTCGGTGCGGGTCTGCTGTGGTTCGGCTGGTTCGGCTTCAACGCCGGCTCGGCCGGCGCGGCCAACGGCGCTGCGGCGGTCTCGCTGATCAACACCCAGGTCGCCACCGCCGCCGCGGTGCTCGGCTGGATCGTGGTCGAGTGGCTTCGCGACGGCAAGCCGACCACCCTGGGTGCGGCCTCCGGTGCGGTCGCCGGTCTGGTCGGTATCACCCCCGCCTGTGCCTTCCTGGAGCCGCTGGGGGCGATCGCCCTCGGTGTGATCGCCGGTGCGGTCTGTGCGCTCGCGGTCGGCCTGAAGTACCGGTTCAAGTACGACGACTCGCTCGACGTGGTGGCCGTGCACATGGTCGGCGGCATCATCGGCTCGCTGCTCATCGGCTTCCTGGCCATCGAGGTGCTGGCCGGCGAGGGCAACGACGGTCTGCTCTACGGCGGCGGCATCAAGCTGCTGGGTCTCCAGACGGTCGGCGTGATCGCGGTGCTGGTCTACTCGTTCGTGGTCGCGTACCTCATCGGCTTCGCGATCGAGAAGACCATCGGCTTCCGGGCCAGCGCCGACGCCGAGGTCGAGGGCATCGACAACGCCGAGCACGCGGAGAGCGCCTACGAGTTCAGCACCACGGGTGGCGGTGGCGGCGGTGCCTTCGCCGCTGCGGGCATCGCGCCTTCGGCCGCGCCGAAGTCGGAGCCCACCGAACCGGTAAGCGAGAAGGTCGCCGGCTAACGTTCCTGGAATGGAGGGGTTGGACATGAAGCTGGTGACCGCGGTCATCAAGCCGCACCAGTTGGACGCCGTCAAGGAAGCCCTGCACACGCTGGGCGTAGCCGGGTTGACCGTGAGCGAGGTCCAGGGCTACGGGCGGCAGAAGGGCCACACCGAGGTCTACCGGGGTGCCGAGTACACCGTCGAGTTCCTGCCCAAGATCCGGGTGGAGGTGCTCACCGACGAGATCGACGTCGAGAAGATCGTCGACGCCGTCGTCGGCGCCGCCCGGACCGGCAAGATCGGTGACGGCAAGGTCTGGGTGACCGGAGTCGAGGAGGTCGTCCGGGTCCGCACCGGCGAGCGCGGCCTGGACGCACTGTAGGAACACCGTCGATGACCTCGTTGACCGAGCGGGCAGCCGCAGAACCCAATGGCGACGCGGACCTGCTGGTCAACGAGGTCGTCGGAATACCAGCCGGTACCGGTGCCAGCGCGCGCCGGGCCCGGGCGGACGCGTACGACGCCTGGCTGGCCCGGCTGATGCCGGACCGGCCGGGCGTCGCGCTGCTCGCGGTCGGCGGGCTGGGGCGGCGGCAGTGCGCGCCCTACGGCGACCTCGACCTGGTGCTGGTGCACGCCGGGCTGCCCGGGGTCGACGAACTCGCCGCCCAGCTGTGGTACCCGATCTGGGACGCCGGGCTGCGGCTGGACCACTCGGTGCGTACCGTCGCCGAGGCACTCTCGGTCGCCCAGGACGACGTCAAGGTGGCCCTCGGGCTGCTCGACGCCCGGCTCGTCGCGGGCGACCCCGAACTGGCGGAAACGCTGATCCGCAGCGCCACCGACCACTGGCGGCGCACCGCCGTACGCCAACTGGCTCCGCTGCGGGAGAGCACCGCCGCCCGCTGGCAGGCCCACGGCGAGCTGGCGTTCCTGCTCGAAGGCGACCTCAAGGAGGCGGCCGGCGGCCTGCGCGACGTCGGCATCCTGCGCGCCATCGCGATCGCCGGGATCACCGACGCGCTGCGTCCCGCCGTGCACGCCGCGCACCTGCGCCTGCTGGACACCCGCGACGCACTGCACCAGCAGGTCGGCCGGCGGGTCGACCGGCTGCTCGCCCAGGAACGCGCCGGGGTGGCCGCGCTGCTCGGCCTCCGCCACACCGCACCCGGCGGGCCGGACGCGGAACTGGGTGAAACGGACACGGACCGGGGAGAACCGGACGCGGACCCGCCTCGCCCCCGGCGACCCGAGCCCGACGCGGCGCGGCGACCCGAGGAGGGCGACGGCGACGCCCTGCTGCGCCGGGTGGCCGGCGACGCCCGGACCGTAAGCCATGCCCTGGACGATGCCTTCCGCGCCGCCGACCGGCTCCGCTCCGGCCGCCGCCGGGGCGCCGACGGACGACCGCTGCGCCGGCCGGTCGCCCGGGACGTGGTCGAGCACGACGGCGAACTGGTGCTGGCCCGGACCGCCATCGGTGCCCGCCCCGATCCCAGCCTCTCGCTGCGGGTGGCCGCCGCCGCGGCCACCACCGGGCTGCCGATCGCGCGGGCCACCTGCGAGTGGCTGGCCGTCTACTGCCCGCCGCTGCCGACGCCCTGGCCGGCCGAGGCGCGGTCCGCGCTGACCACGCTGCTCGGCGCCGGCGCGGGCCTGCTCCCGGCCTGGGAGACCTGCGACCGGTACGGATTGATCGACGGCTGGCTGCCGGAGTGGACCCGGCTGCGTAGCCTGCCCCAGCACAACCCGGTGCACCGGTTCACCCTCGACCGGCATCTGGTGCAGACCGCCTTCGAAGCCAGCCGGCACACCCGCGACGTGGACCGTCCCGACCTGCTGCTGCTCGGCGCCTTCCTGCACGACATCGGCAAGGGGCTACCCGGTGACCACTCCACGGTCGGCGCGCCGATCGCCGAGGAGATCGCCGCCCGGGTCGGCCTGCCCGCCGTCGAGGCGAAGCTGATCGGCACGCTCGTCCGGCTGCACCTGCTGCTGCCGGAGGTGGCGACCCGCCGGGATCTCGCCGACCCGGTCACCATCGCCCGGGTGGCCGAGGCGGTCGGCGACGCCACCACCCTCGACCTGCTGTACGCACTGGTCCGCGCCGATGCCGCCGCCACCGGCCCGGCCGCCTGGTCGGACTGGAAGGGTCGGCTGGTCGCCGAACTGGTCGCCCGGGTCCGCACCACGCTGGACACCGGCGCCGTACCCGAGCCGCCGGCACCGGACCCGACGTTGGTGGCGGGGCCGCTGCCGGTCGTACACCTGACCGGGGACCGGGTGGCGGTGGCCGCAGCCGACCGGCGTGGCCTGCTCGCGACGGTGGCCGGTTGCCTGGCCCTGCATCGCCTGGAGGTGGTCGCCGCCGACGCCTCGACGGTGGACGGGCGGGCGTTGGTGGAGTGCCGGGTGCAGCCGCGCTACGGGTTGGCCCCGGACCCGGTGGCGCTCAGCGCGGACCTGCGCCGCGCGGTCGGCGGCGACGTGTCGGTGACCCAGCGACTGCGCGGCCGGGCGCTGGCCGCCCGGGGCCGGCGCCCAGCCGAGGGTGGTCTGGCACCGCGACGCCGCCACCGACGCGGTGCTGCTGGAACTGCGGGCGGCCGACGCCGCCGGCCTGCTCTACCGGGTGACCAGCGCGCTGGACGCGGCCGGCGCCCAGGTCCGCGCCGCCCGGATCGCCACCCTCGGCGGCGACGTGGTGGACGCCTTCTACCTGGTCGGCGGCTGGCCGGCCGCCGACGAGCGCACCCGGATCGAAGCCGCCATCCTCGCCGCCGTGTAGGTGTCAGGAAGGGCCCTTGTTAACGCCCACCGCAGGCAGCCGAACGAGGGCCGGCGTACGCGTGGCGAACGGTGAGCGTACGCGTCGGGACGTAGCTGCGTTGCCGCTCGCGGGGTGATGTGCCCCGGTGCACGTGACGGCAGGCTCGGGGCATGGAACTGCCAGTGCGGACCGAAGCGCTCAGCAAGCGGTACGGTGGCAAGACTGCCGTACGAGATCTCGATCTGATCGTCCGGCCCGGGGAGGTGTACGGCTTCCTCGGCCCCAACGGCGCCGGCAAGACCACCACCCTGCGGATGCTGCTCGGCCTGGTCCGACCCAGTGCCGGGACGGTCCGGCTGTTCGGCCGGCCACCCGGTACCGGCCGGTTCGCCGACGTCGGGGCGCTGATTGAGGGTCCGGCGTTCTACCCGTACCTGTCCGGCCGGGACAACCTGCGGGTGCTCGCCCGCTATGCCGGGGTGGGTACGGATCGGGTCGCGCTGGTGCTCGATCTGGTCGACCTGGCGGATCGGGCCGGCGACCGGTACGCCGGCTACTCGCTTGGCATGAAGCAGCGCCTGGGAGTGGCCGCGGCGCTGCTTCGCGACCCGCGTCTGTTGATTCTCGACGAACCGACCAACGGGCTCGACCCGGCGGGCATGGCGGACATGCGCCAACTGATCCGGCGACTTGGCGCGAGTGGTCACACGGTCCTGGTTTCCAGCCATCTGCTCGGCGAGGTCGAGCAGATCTGCGACCGGGTCGGGGTGATCTCCCGAGGGCGACTCGTCGCGGAGGACAGCGTCGCCCAACTGCGTGGCGCGACCGGATTGTGGGTGCTGGCCGATCCGCTGGACGCCGCTGTCGAGCATGCCCGGGCGTTGGTCGGCGCGGAGCACGTCCGGGTGGTCGACGGGGGCTTGGCACTGTCTGTCGCGCCGGAGCGGGCGGCCTGGCTCAACACCGAACTGGTCGCCGCCGGGGTGGCGGTCCGTGAGCTGCGCCCCCGCGAGCGTGATCTGGAACAGGTCTTCTTCGACCTCATCGAGAAAGGCACCGTGGATGTCGCGTAGTTGGTCCGCCGAAATCGTCAAGCTCGTCCGCCGGCCGGCCTTCTGGCTGTTGATCGGCATCGCGCTCGTGATCTCCCTGACCTTCACCTACCTGCT
Source organism: Micromonospora sp. FIMYZ51 (assembly GCF_038246755.1). NCBI lineage: Bacteria > Bacillati > Actinomycetota > Actinomycetes > Micromonosporales > Micromonosporaceae > Micromonospora > Micromonospora sp. FIMYZ51. The sequence continues at coordinate 1,562,207 of NZ_CP134706.1, forward strand.
GCCGTACGCGGCCATCGTCGGCGGGACGGGCGGCCCGAACAGCGATCGGACGCTGCCGATGCTCCTGCCGGACCAGTTGGTCGGCAACAGCATCGGTGGGCTGCCGATCTTTCTCGGCGCGATCGTGTTGATCATCGGCGTGCTCGTCGTCGGCGGCGAGTATGGCTGGGGCACCTGGAAGACCATCCTCACCCAGGGCCCGACCCGGTTGGAGGTGTACGCAGGCAAGCTGTTCACCCTGGCCGCCGCCGCGCTCGTCGTGGTGCTCGCCGTCTTCGCCGTGGGTGCGGCGGCCAGTTCGCTGGTCGCGGTCGCCGAGTCGCAGCCCGTGCGCTGGCCGTCCGGCGGCGACCTGCTGGCCGGAGTAGGTGCGGGGTGGCTCGTGGCCGTGACCTGGGCCATGCTCGGTGGAGTGCTGGCGGTCGCGATGCGGTCGGTGGCGTTGCCCGTCGGTCTCGGGCTGGTCTGGCTGCTCGCGGTGCAGAACCTGCTCGCCGGGGTGGCCGCGCCGTTGCTGGACTGGGTGGCCGAGTTGCAGAAGGGGCTGCCCGGGCCCAACGCCGGCTCGCTGGTGGCGGCACTCGGCGCGCCCAGCGACACGCCGGGGGTCGCGGCGACGGTCGGTGCCGGGCAGGCGACATTGGTCCTGGCCGGCTACCTCGTTGCGTTCGTGCTGCTCGGCGGGCTGCTGTTGCAGCGGCGAGACATCGCCTAGCCAGGCGGAGACGAAAGGCTCGATGATGCGTAACCGGACCGGTTGGCGACGCGATCTGGTGGACGTGATCCTCGCCCTGGCGCTGGTCGCGCTCGGGCTGGTCGGCACCGCGCCGGCCGGGGCGAACCAGGGCGTGCCCGTCGGGCCGGCCGGGTACCCGCTGGTGGTGGTGGCCGCGCTGGCCCTGACGCTGCGCCGGCGCTGGCCGTTGCTCACGTTGGCGATCGTGACCGGGGCGGTCCTGTCCTACCTGCTGCTCGGCAACCCGTATGGGCCGATCCTGGTGTCGCTGCTCGTCGCGGTGCACACGGTCGCGGCGCATCTGCCGACGCGGGACGCGATGGTGGGCTGCGGCGTGGCACTCGTCGCCCTGCTCATCGGGATCTTCGTGGGCCGGGGCGCGCCCGGTTGGCCGGGGCTGATGCCCGTCGCGGCCTGGGTGGTGGTGCCGTTCGCGGTCGGCACGGTGGTCCGACTCGGGCGGGAGACCGCGGCTCGGACGCGCCTGGAGGAGGTCCGGCGGCTGGCCGACACCGAACGGCTGCGAGTGGCCCGCGAGGTGCACGACGTGGTCGGCCACGGACTCGCGGCGATCCACATGCAGGCGCAGATCGCGCTGCATCTGCTCGACCGGAAGCCGGAGCAGGCGGAAATCGCGTTGACCGCGATCAGCCGGACCAGCAAGGAGGCGCTGGACGAACTGCGGGTCACGCTGCGCGTCGTCAGGCGCAACGAGCGGACCGGGCAGGACGGACGAGAGGAGCGGGACGAGGTCGCCGTTGAGCGGTCTGGAATGCCCGGCCTGGCCCGGTTGCCGTACCTGCGCGACCGGCTGGCCGGTGCCGGCCTGCCGGTGACCGTCGAGACCGTCGGCGAGCCGCGTCCGCTCCCCGTCGCCATCGACCTCGCGGCCTACCGGGTGGTGCAGGAGGCGCTGACCAACGTGCTGCGCCACGCCGGTCCGGCGACCGCCACCGTCCGGGTCGACTACCAGCCGGACCGGCTCGTCGTGGTGGTGTCCGACACCGGCCGGGGAGCGGCATCGGACGCGGTCACCGGACACGGTTTAGGGCTCGCCGGCATGCGGGAGCGGGTCGCCGCGCTCGGCGGAACCTTCCAGGCCGGTGCGCGGAGTCAGACCGGCACGAACAACCAGACCGGCGCGACCAGCCGGACCGACGCCGCGAGTCAGGCCGGTGCGGCGAGCGGCGGCGGGTTCCGGGTGTGCGCGACACTGCCCGTGGAGGGAGCCGGATGATCAGTGTGTTGCTCGCCGACGACCAGGACCTGATCCGGATCGGTCTGCGTGCCCTGTTGGAGAGCGAGGACGGCGTCACGGTCGCGGGCGAGGCTGCCGACGGGCTCGGTGCGCTGGAACTGGCCCGGCGGGTACGCCCCGACGTGGTACTGATGGACGTCCGGATGCCGGGGATCGACGGCATCGAGGCGACCCGGCGGATCGTCGCCGATCCGGAGCTGACCGGTACCCGGGTCGTCGTGCTGACCACCTTCGAGTTGGACGAGTACGTCTTCGACGCGTTGCGGTACGGGGCCAGTGGTTTCCTCACCAAGGACACCCCGCCGGCCGAACTGCTGCGGGCGATCCGGCTGGTCGCCGAGGGGGAGGCGCTGCTGTCGCCCTCGGTGACCAGGCGGGTGGTTCGGGAGTTCGCCCACCGCCCGGCTCGGGTGTCCCGCCCGCACCCCCGGCTGAACACCCTCACCGAGCGGGAACGGGAGGTGCTGGGGTTGGTCGGGGAGGGGCTGAGCAACGGTGAGATCGCCGAGCGGTTGGTGCTCAGCCCGGCCACCGCGCGTACCCACGTCAGCCGGGCCATGGTCAAACTCGGCGCGCGGGACCGGGCCCAACTGGTGGTCTTCGCGTACCAGTCGGGGGTGGTCGAGCCGTGACCGCGGTCTGACCGCCGAGGTGGAGATCTCGACCGGCTGGCGCTTTCGTCATGATCCACCCGTCGTGGGCGGCGGTGAGGTGGCTGGCGCGGAGCATGGCTGTGGGTGGCGGGCTACCCTAGCGGTGACTGGACACCTCTGTCCGGTCGCGTTCGTGCTCGCCGGGACACTGACAATCGGGATGTTCGCGTGTTTGACACCTTGAGTGACCGCCTCTCCGGGATCTTCACCAAGCTCCGCGGCAAGGGACGCCTCACCGACGCCGACATCGACGCGACGGCGCGCGAGATCCGCCTCGCGTTGCTTGAGGCCGACGTCGCGCTCCCGGTCGTCAAGGGCTTCATCGGCAACGTCAAGGAGCGGGCCCGCAGCGCGGAGGTCTCCCAGGCGCTCAACCCGGCCCAGCAGATCATCAAGATCGTCAACGAGGAGCTGATCGCTGTCCTCGGTGGCGAGGGACGCCGGCTCCAGTTCGCCAAGCAGCCGCCGACCGTGATCATGCTCGCCGGCCTCCAGGGCTCCGGCAAGACCACGCTCGCCGGCAAGCTGGCCCGCTGGCTCAAGGCCCAGGGGCACCAGCCGCTGCTGGTCGCCGCCGACCTCCAGCGTCCCAACGCCGTCGGGCAGCTCCAGGTGCTCGGTGGTCGGGCCGGCGTCGAGGTGTACGCCCCGGAGCCCGGCAACGGCGTCGGCGACCCGGTGCAGGTGGCGAAGTCCTCGATCGAGCACGCCCGTCGGGCCGCCCGTGACGTGGTCATCGTCGACACCGCTGGCCGGCTCGGTATCGACGCCGAGATGATGCAGCAGGCGGCCGACATCCGGGACGCGGTCGCACCGGACGAGGTCATCTTCGTCATCGACGCGATGGTCGGCCAGGACGCGGTGCGTACCGCCGAGGCGTTCCGGGACGGCGTCGGCATCACCGGTGTGGTGCTCTCCAAGCTCGACGGCGACGCCCGGGGCGGCGCGGCGCTGTCGGTCCGCGAGGTGACCGGCCAGCCGATCCTCTTCGCCTCCACCGGCGAGAAGCTGGAGGACTTCGATGTCTTCCACCCCGACCGGATGGCCAGCCGGATCCTCGGCATGGGCGACGTCCTCACTCTGATCGAGCAGGCCGAGGCGGCCTTCGACACCGATCAGAAGGAGAAGATGACCGCCAAGCTGATGGGCGGCGAGCAGTTCACCCTGGAGGACTTCCTCGACCAGCTCATCGCGGTACGCCGGATGGGCCCGATCGCCAACGTGCTGGCCATGATGCCGGGCATGGGGCAGGTCAAGGACCAGCTCGCCGAGCTGGACGACAAGCACTTCGACCGGATCACCGCGATCATCCGGTCGATGACCCCGGCCGAGCGCAGCAACCCGAAGATCATCAACGGTTCCCGGCGGGCCCGGATCGCCAACGGCTCCGGGGTCACCGTGATGGACGTCAACCAGCTGCTCAACCGCTTCAACGACGCGCAGAAGATGATGAAGCAGATGGGCGGCATGATGGGCCTGCCGGGCGGCGGTCGGCGCAAGGCCACCAAGAGCCCGAAGAACAAGCGTAAGGGCACCAAGGGCGGTGGCCGGCCGCGCAGCGGTGCGGGCACCCGGGCGGCGCAGGGCGGGCTGCCGGGCGGCTTCCCCGGTGACATGCCGCAGCTGCCGCCGGGGATGAACCCGGACGATCTGGCGGCCGGTCAGGGCCTTCCGCCGGGCTTCAAGCTGCCGAAGATCGACTTCAACAAGTTCGGCAAGGGCGGCCAGCCGCCGCGCTGAGCGTGTCGGTGACGGCGGGTGACTTCATCATCGCCTAGGGTGATGTCGCCCCTGGAAGGAGGAGTCATGACCGTGGCGCCCATCCTGCCCGAGCGGTCGGAGTGGACGGTTGACGACCTCGGCGACCTGCCGAAGGACCTTCCGTACGAACTGATCAACGGAAGGTTGATCGTGCCGTCCCCCACCGCGCTCCATCAAGACCTCTGTGTCCGACTGCTGCTCGCGCTCGAAGTCAACTGCCCGGCGGAATACCTGGTAAGCATCGACCTGTCGATGCGGGTGGACCGCCGCAACGAGCTTCGGCCCGACGTGGTCGCCATCCGGCGTGAGCACGCCGACCGCTCGCCCGTACCGGTCGAGGACGCCCTGCTGGCCGTCGAGGTCGTCTCGCCCTCCTCGACCTTCCGTGACCTCTACGACAAGGCCCGGGTCTACGCCCGCGCCGGAGTGCGCACCTACTGGGTGGTCGACCCGCTGCACGACAAGATGACCCTTACCGAGTACGTGCGCGGCCCGTCCGGCGAGTACGAGGTGGCCACCCACACCGACGACCTGTTCGTCACCGAGCGACCGTGGAAGGTGTCGGTCGACCTGCCGGCGTTTACCGCCCGGCGGGCGGGGCTTCTCGCCAACGACGGGCAGTGATCGGGTAGGACTGTGCGCATGGCTCTGCATGTGCGCGGTGTGCTCCTGCCCGACGACGAGGTCCGGGATCTGTGGTTGGTCGGCGACCGGGTCACCTTCGACCCGGTGCCCGGCGCGGAGACGGTCGCCGAGCGCGGCTTCGTCCTGCCCGGCCTGGTCGACGCGCACTGCCACATCGGCATCGCCCGAGGTGGTGCGCCGATCACCTCGCTGGATCAGGCCCGCACGCTGGCCCGTACCGATCGGGACGCGGGGGTGCTGGCGATCCGGGACGCCGGCTCGCCGTACCCGTATCCGGAGCTGGAGGACGAGCCCGACCTGCCCCGGCTGGCCCGCGCCGGCCGGCACATCGCGCCGCCGAAGCGGTACCTGCGCGACATCGGTGTGGAGGTCGGTGCGGCCGAGGTGGCGGCGACCGTGGCGGAGCAGGCCGCCGCCGGCAACGGCTGGGTGAAGCTGGTCGGTGACTGGATCGACCGGGGCGTCGGTGACCTGGCCCCGGCCTGGGACGCCGACACGATGACCGCCGCCGTGGCCGCCGCGCACGCCGCCGGGGTACGCGCCGCCGTGCACACCTTCAGCGAGTCGGCGGTGGAGATCATGGTGCGGGCCGGGGTGGACTCGGTCGAGCACGGCACCGGGCTGAGCCTCGACCTGATCGACCTGATGGCCCGGCAGGGCACCGCGCTGATCCCCACGATGATCAACATTCGTACCTTCGGCCACATCGCCGACCAGGCCCGACCCAAGTTCCCCGGGTACGCCGACCACATGCTCGCCCTGCGTGACCGCTTCCCGCAGGTGGTCCGGGCCGCGTACGAGGCCGGGGTGCCGATCTACGTCGGCACCGACGCGGGCGGGGGAATCGACCACGGCATGGCCGCCGAGGAGATGCTGCTGCTGCACGACGAGGCCGGCCTGGCCGCCGAGGACGTGCTCGCCGCCGCCTCCTGGGGTGCCCGCGCCTGGCTCGGCTTCCCCGGTCTGGTCGAGGGCGGTCTCGCCGACCTCGTCGTCTACTCCGACGACCCGCGTCGGGACCTGCGGGCGGTACGCGAGCCGGCCCGCATCGTCCTGCGCGGACGGGTCATCCGCTGACCTGTCGCACGTCGAGCTGGTACTGCGCTTCGACCTGGAACCCGTGACCGTCGGTGCCGCCGAAGCTGAGCTGGTGCATGCCGGGCGAAGGTGGTGGCACCAGGCTCCACAGTCCCCAGCAGGAGACCTGCATCGGCCACGGCCAGTCGGTGACGACGTTGTTGAAGAAGCCCCGAACCGGGAAGGAGGCGGGTGAGCCCACCGGGTACAGCGGCAGCTGCGCGCCGTCGAGCTGAGCGAATCCGCTGGCCTCTGCCCACGGCTCGGCCGGCTCTGCGGTGCGGCCAACCTCCCACCAGCAGAAGGCCGGGAAGAACAGCGTTCGCCCGGCCGGCACCACGCACTGCCGGGTCACCGCGCCGCCGAACGTGCCGGCCAGGAACCAGACGTCGTCGGGCTGGTGACGCCCAGCGTCCCGACCGGTGCGGTCCTTGATGGGGTTGTTCGGCTGCCGGTGGGCGGCCACCCAGCGCACCCAGCGGGCGGCCAGCTCGGCCAGATCCCAACGCAAGTCCGGGTTGGCGGAGAACATGGCGGCCGATGCTAGTGGTACCGCGCCCGGTCGCGCTGCCCCGCCGTGCCCGCTGCCCACCCCCGCGATCTTGCACTTTTCGTCGCCGTAAACCAGCCCATACATGACTTTTCGGCGACCGAAACTGCAAGATCGGCGCGGTGGAGGGGCGGGCGGGGCGGGCAGGGGTGGGGGAGGGGAGTGGGCATAGGATGTGCGGTCATGGCGCGTGTGCTCACTCCCCGGGCGGAAGACTTTCCCCGCTGGTACCAGGACCTGATCGCCAAGGCGAAGCTGGCCGACAACGGGCCGGTGCGGGGGACCATGGTGATCCGACCGGCTGGCTACGCCATCTGGGAGCGGATGCAGGCCGAGATGGACGCCCGGATCAAGGCGGCCGGGGCGGAGAACGCGTACTTCCCGCTCTTCATCCCGGAGAGCTACCTCAAGCGTGAGGCCGAGCACGTCGAGGGCTTTTCGCCGGAGCTGGCGGTGGTCACCCACGGCGGCGGCAAGCAGCTCGCCGAGCCGGTGGTGGTCCGCCCCACCAGCGAGACGGTGATCGGCGAGTTCATGGCCAAGTGGATCGACTCGTACCGGGACCTGCCGCTGCTGCTCAACCAGTGGGCCAACGTGGTCCGCTGGGAGCTGCGCCCGCGGGTCTTCCTGCGGACCAGCGAGTTCCTCTGGCAGGAGGGGCACACCGCGCACGCCACCCGTGAGGATGCCCGGGCCTACGCCCGCCGGATCCTGCACGAGGCGTACGAGGACCTGATGGTCAACGTGCTCGGCATTCCGGTGGTGGTCGGGCTCAAGACCGCCCGGGAGCGGTTCGCCGGGGCGACCGCCACCTACACCTGCGAAGGCATGATGGGTGACGGCAAGGCGCTCCAGCTCGGCACCAGCCACGAGCTGGGGCAGAACTTCGCCAAGGCGTTCGACATCAGCTACTCCTCCGCCGAGGGCGGCCGGGAGCACGCCTGGACCACCTCCTGGGGCACCTCGACCCGGATGCTCGGTGGCCTGATCATGTGCCACGGCGACGACAACGGCCTGCGGGTGCCGCCGAAGCTGGCGCCGGTCCAGGCGTACGTGATGGTGGTCAAGGACGGCGAGGGTGTGGGCGAGGCGGCGGCCAAGCTGCGCGACGCGCTGCGCGACGCCGGCGTCCGGGTGGCCCTCGACGACCGCACCGACACCCCGTTCGGCCGCCGGGCCGTCGATGCCGAGCTGCGCGGCTATCCGGTACGCGTCGAGGTCGGTCCGCGTGACCTGGCCGCCGGCAACGCGGTAGTGGTCCGGCGTACCGACGGCTCGAAGGCCCCCACGCCGGTGGCCGACGTGGTGGGCGCAGTGCTGGCCGCCGTCGACGCCGACCAGCGGGCGCTGCACGACCAGGCGCTCGCCTTCCGCGACTCGCGCACGGTCGACGTGGCGACCCTGGACGAGGCGATCGAGGCGGCGGCCACCGGCTGGGCCCGGGTGCCGTGGCCGGCCGTCGGTGTCGAGGGCGAGGCGAAGGCCAACGGGCAGGGCGTCACCGTCCGCTGCCTGCTGCGCGCCGACGGCTCCGTGCCGGACACCGAGGACGAGCCCGACCTGATCGCCATCCTCGCCCGCGCCTACTGACGTGCAAGGAAGGGCCCCCTGTTAACGCCTCCGGTATAGGAAGGGCCCCTTTCTAACAGTTCATCGATAGGGTCGGAGCGTGAGATTCGAGCCAGGTCGGTTGGTTGTGCACCGGAACGTGCGGCGGGGGCGGATCGGCTGGGTCCGGCCGGCCCGGGTGGTCAGCGACGACGAGCGCGGCCTGCTGCTCTGGGTGGCCGAGGGGTCGCCGGTCGCCGGTGAGGTGACCGAGGCCGGGCTGGGCATGCGAGCCGTGCCCTTCGCCGAGTGGATCACGTCGAGCTACCGCCTCGCCGAGGGCCGGTGGAACGGGCCACCGTTGCTGAAGTTCCTGCCCACCGGCGCGGCCCACTCCGTCTGGTGGTTCCGGGACGCGCAGGGGCGCTTCGCTGGCTGGTACGTCAACCTGGAGGAGTCCGGCGTCCGGTGGGACGACGGACGGCTGGCCGGGGTCGACATCGTGGACCAGGACCTCGACGTGTGGGTCCGGCCGGACCGTACCTGGGAGTGGAAGGACGAGGAGGAGTTCGTCGAGCGGCTGGCCTTCCCGGAGCACTACTGGGTGCCCGACGAGGCCGCTGTCCGGGCCGAGGGCAAGCGGGTGATCGCCCTGGCGGAGGCCGGCGAGTTCCCGTTCGACGGCACCTGGTGCGATTTCGTCCCACCGGCGCAGTGGCGCACCCCCGGGCGCCTGCCGGATGGCTGGGACCGGCCCCCCGCGCGCTGACGTCGCCCGAGCCCTCCGGCGGATGTGTCCTCGGTCACGTTCGGCTCGTGTCGGATGAACCGCGCCGGTCCGGTGTGAGAGATCCCGGGTGGATCTGGCAGAATGGCTGGCTGGTATCCGGCGCGTGTCCGGCGCCCTCTAACCCGGGCACGTCGCCAGTCCACCCGAGCTGTCTCCGGCCCAACCCCACTGTGCCGGTTGGCGCTCACCCGTGCACACCGCCCGCATTGGGCCGGTGAGATCGCAACAGGAGCGAAACAACCGTGGCCGTAAAGATCCGGCTCCTGCGGATGGGCAAGATCCGCAACCCGCAGTACCGCATCGTCGTCGCCGACTCGCGCACCAAGCGCGACGGCCGGGCGATCGAGTTCGTCGGGATCTACCAGCCGAAGGAAGACCCTTCGGTGATCGAGGTCAAGTCGGAGCGGGTCCAGTACTGGCTGTCCGTCGGCGCCCAGCCGAGCGAGGCGGTGCAGCGGCTGCTGGAGCTGACCGGTGACTGGCAGAAGTTCAAGGGCCTGCCGGCTCCGCCGCCGCTGAAGGTGGCGCCCGAGCGGGCCGACCGCAAGGCCGCCTACGAGGCCGAGGCGAAGGCCGCCGCCGGCGTGGCCGACACCCCGGCCAAGCCGGCGAAGAAGGCCGCCAAGGCCGAGGCCGAGGCGCCGAAGGCTGAGGCGCCGAAGGCCGAGGAGCCGGCCGCGAACTCCGGTGAGCAGGCCTGACATGGCGCTGCGGCCGGCGTTGGAGCATCTGGTCAAGGGGATCGTCGATCACCCCGACGACGTACGCGTCCGGATGGTCGACTCCCGGCGGGGCAAGCGGCTGGAGGTCCGCGTACACCCCGAGGACCTGGGCACCGTGATCGGACGGTCCGGCCGGACCGCCAAGGCGCTGCGCCAGGTGATCGGCTCCATCGGTGGACGCGGCGTACGCGTCGACATCGTCGACTCGTACTGATGCTGCTCATCGTCGGCAGGATCGGCAAGCCGCACGGCATCCGCGGTGAGGTCACCGTGGAGGTACGTACCGACGAGCCCGATGCGCGGTTCGCTCCCGGCATGGTGTTGCGCACCATGCCGGGGGTGACCGCCGGGCGTGGCGCGCCACCCCCGGCCGCCGGCCGTGGCGCGTTGTCCTCGACCGCCGGTGGTGATGTGCCGTCCTCGGCCGCTGGCCCCGGCGTGCCGTTCGAGGTGCCCGACGAGCTGACCGTGGAGGCCGCCCGCTGGCACCAGGGCCGGCTGCTTGTCGCCTTCGAAGGGGTGCTGGATCGCGACGTCGCGGAGGCGCTGCGCGGCACCCTGGTCGTGGTGGACAGCGCCGAGGTCGCCCCGCCGACCGACCCGGAGGAGTTCCACGACCACCAGTTGGTCGGCTTGGCCGTGGTCACCCCGGACGGCGAACGTCTCGGCGAGGTGGCCCGGATCGACCACGCCCCCGCCTCCGACCTGCTGGTGCTGCGTCGCCCCGAGGGACGGACCGCACTGATTCCGTTCGTCAAGGCGATCGTCCCCGAGGTCGATCTCGCAAATGGCCGGGTGGTGGTCGACCCACCGGGCGGCCTGCTCGACCTCTGAGCGCGGAGCACCCCTGATGCGCGTCGACATCGTGTCGATCTTCCCGGAGTACTTCGCTCCACTGGACCTGTCGCTGGTCGGCAAGGCTCGGGCCAACGGCACGCTGCGGCTGGTCGTGCACGATCTGCGCAGCTGGACCCATGACGTGCACCGCACCGTCGACGACACCCCGTACGGCGGCGGGCCCGGCATGGTGATGCGGCCCGAGCCGTGGGGCGAGGCGCTGGATGCCCTGGCCCCGCCCGAGTTGACCCCGCCCCGGCTGCTGGTGCCCTCGCCGGCCGGCGTTCCGTTCAGCCAGGCGCTGGCCCAGGAACTGGCCGCCGAGCCGCACCTGCTCTTCGCCTGCGGCCGGTACGAGGGCATCGACCAGCGGGTGCTCGACCACGCCGCCACCCGGATGCGGGTGACCGAGGTCAGCCTCGGCGACTACGTGCTCTTCGGCGGCGAGGTGGCGGTGCTGGTGATCCTGGAGGCGGTGACCCGGCTGCTGCCCGGGGTGCTCGGCAACGCGGGCTCGCTGGACGAGGAGTCGCACGCGCACGGGCTGCTGGAGGCGCCGATGTACACCAAGCCGGCGACCTGGCGTGGGCTGGACGTGCCCGAGGTGCTCCGCTCCGGCGATCATGGCCGGATCGCCCGCTGGCGCCGGGACCAGGCGCTGGAGCGTACCGGCCACCGGCGGCCCGACATGCTGGCCGCGCTCGACCCGGCAAGCCTGGACAAACGGGACGTGGCGGCGTTGGACCGGGGCGGATTTCAGGTGCCCGGAGCGGATGTGGCAGAGTAGAGGGGTTGCCGCAGTCGTCTGCGCCGCAGACGGCTGCGAGGATCTCCGACCGGGGTCGGCCGTCGCCAGCCACCACCCGGGGATCAGTATCACCCATCCGCGCGCCGAATGACGGTGCGCCGTGAGCCTTACGAGGACGCAGCGATGAACATCCTGGACGCCCTTGACGCCCAGTCGAAGCGCACCGACCTGCCCGCCTTCCGCGCCGGTGACACCGTCAAGGTGCACGCCCGGGTCGTCGAGGGCAGCCGGTCCCGGGTCCAGATCTTCCAGGGCGTCGTCATTCGTCGCCAGGGCGCCGGGCTGCGCGAGACCTTCACCGTCCGCAAGCTCAGCTTCGGTGTCGGCGTCGAGCGGACCTACCCGATCAACAGCCCGGGCATCGACCGGATCGAGGTCGTGACCCGCGGTGACGTCCGCCGCGCCAAGCTCTACTACCTGCGTGAGCTGCGGGGCAAGAAGGCCAAGATCAAGGAGCTGCGCGAGAAGCAGCCCAGCTGACCTCGCTCTGCGCCACGCCGCCCGAGCTGCGCGTATGCCGTACTGGCCAGATCGCACTACCCTGGTCGTACGGGCGCAGCGCGCGGTGATCCGCCTTGCGTGGCGGGTGACCTCCACTACCGCCCGGGGAGTCTCGACGAGACTGCCGGGCGGTAGTCGTTTCTGCGGACCGGGGAGTGGGCGTGGTACGGACGCTTGACGACGGCGGTGCGGTCGATCCGTGGCGCCGACGCACCCGTCGAAGCAAGCCGCAGATGCCGTTGTGGCAGGAACTGCCGCTGCTCCTGATCGTGGCCTTCTGCCTCGCGGTGCTGATCCGCACGTTCCTGCTGCAAGCCTTCTTCATCCCGTCCGGGTCGATGGAGGACACCCTGCTCGTCGGCGACCGGGTCATCGTCAACAAGGTCGTCTACACCATGCGGGACCCGGAGCGCGGCGAGGTGGTGGTCTTCCGCGGCACGGACCAGTGGGTCCCGCAGGTCGACGCGCAACCGCCGACGGGTTTCGCGGACAAGCTCGGTCGCACCATCGGCGACCTGGTCGGCTACAGCCGCCCCGGCGAGAAGGACTTCATCAAGCGGGTCATCGCGCTGCCCGGCGACCGGGTCAGCTGCTGCGACGACCAGGGGCGGGTGCTGGTCAACGGCACCCCGCTTGACGAGTCGTCGTACGTCCTGCGGGACTCGCCGCTGGACCTGCCACCGAACCCGGAGGAGTGCCGGTCGCGGCGGTTCGAGGAGATCGTCATCCCGCCCGGCCAGATCTTCGTGCTCGGTGACCATCGGCTGGTCTCGCAGGACGCGCGCTGCCAGGGCCCGGTGCCCATCGACAACGTGGTGGGGCGGGCGTTCGCCGTGGTCTGGCCCTCCAGCCGCTGGCATTCCCTGCCGATCCCCGACACGTTCCGCACCGTCGCTCCGCCGGCCACCGCCACCGCTGGCGCTGCCCCGCCGGTACGCCCCACCCCCGCCGGAGGTGTCGTCCTGCTTCTCCCGATTGCAGCCACACTATCCGTTCTCGCGCGTTCCAGGCGCTGGTCCGGATCCGGGCAACGTAGGCTCCTCCCGTGATTGACGAGCAGACCGACAAGTCGCGCCACTCCTTCTGGAAGGAACTACCCATCCTGCTCGGGGTGGCGATCCTGGTCGCGGTGCTGGTGCGCGCCTTCGTACTACAGACCTTCTTCATTCCCTCGCCGTCCATGGAGAACACTCTCAAGATCGACGATCGGGTGCTGGTCAACAAGTTGGTCTACAACTTCCGGTCGCCGCACCGGGGTGAAGTGATCGTCTTCAAGGCACCCATGGAGTGGAGCGGCAACCCGGCGGGGGAGGACTTCATCAAACGGGTGATCGGCGTCGGCGGTGACCGGGTGGTCTGCTGCGACGAGCAGGACCGACTGGTGATCAACGGCGTGCCGCTGGACGAGCCGTACATCTTCTCCTTCGACGGCCAGCGGGACAAGCCGGCGGACCAGGAGTTCGACGTGGTCGTGCCGCCGGGCCGGCTCTGGGTCATGGGTGACCACCGCTCGGCCTCGGGCGACTCGCTTGAGCACTACCAGCAGTCGGGGGAGAACATCACCTCGGCGACCATCCCGGAGTCGGAGGTGGTGGGCCGCGCCTTCACGATCTTCTGGCCGGTCAACCGAGCCACCCTGCTGAGCGTGCCCGAGCAGTTCGAGGCGATTCCCACGCCCTGATCTCAGGCCACCCGGGGCGTGGGCGTTGTCGGCGGTGTCTGGCAGGCTGGTGCGGTGACGGTCCACACCCCGAGGCGCGCCGCCCGCGTGCTCCTGGTCGACGCGGCCGGTCGGTTGCTGCTCTTCCGTGGCTTCGACCCGGCTCGTCCCGAGGGTGGACGCTGGTGGTTCACCCCGGGTGGGGGCCTGGACCCGGGCGAGACGTACGCCGAGTGCGCCGCCCGCGAACTGGCTGAGGAGACCGGATTGCGACTGACGGTGGCCGAGCTCGGCGAGCCGGTCCACGCCGACGTGACGGAGTTTTCCTTCGCCGGGGTGTCATACCGGCAGGAACAGCAGTTCTTCCTGGTCCGGGTGGCCAGCCACGAGGTCGACACGGCCGGGTTCAGCGAGGTGGAGCGGGGCAGCGTAGACGGTCATCGCTGGTGGTCGGCGCAGGAGTTGGCCACGACCGGCGAGCGCTGTTACCCGAGCGATCTGGCAGCGGTGCTTGCCGATGCGTTGACCGGTCCGGCGCAGCGTACGGGAGGTCCGGCGTGCTGACTCCGCCGCGTACCGTGATCCGCCGCGAGGCCGGGCTCTATGCGCTGGAGCGGGCCCTGCAACGGCGTGGTTTCCGGTTCGTCGCCGGTGCCGACGAGGCTGGTCGGGGTGCCTGCGCCGGGCCGCTTGTGGCCGCCGCCGCGGTGCTGCCGGAGGGACGGCGTGGCGAGATCGACGGTCTGGCCGACTCCAAGCTGCTCACCGCGGCCAGCCGGGAACGGGTGTACGACGAGGTCGTGGCGCGTGCGTTGGCGTACGCGGTGGTGGTCATCCCGGCCGACGAGGTCGATGCCCGGGGGCTGCACGTGTGCAACCTGGCGGCGATGCGCCGAGCCCTGGCGTCGCTCACCGTCCGGCCGGAGTACGTACTCACCGACGGCTTCGGTGTCGACGGCCTGGAGGTGCCCGGTTTGGCGGTGTGGAAGGGCGACCGGGTGGCGGCCTGCGTGGCGGCGGCGAGCGTGCTGGCCAAGGTGACCCGGGACCGGATCATGGTGGAGCTGGACGCCGCCTATCCCGGCTACGGCTTCGCCGAGCACAAGGGGTACATCACCGCCGAGCACACCGCGGCACTGCGTGATCGCGGTCCGTGTCGGGAGCACCGGTTCTCCTATGTCAACGTCGCCGCCGTCACCGGCCTCGACAGCCGTCCGCCGCGCTCGCGCCGACCGCTGGGCGCAAGCCGGGACGAGCCGATGGAGCGTTCAGGCGTCGTAGGAGGTACCGTCGGCGTGGCGTTGGGCGAGCAGCCTCGGCCCTCGGCGCCAGTGGGGGAAGATGTGGTCATGGAAGGCGGAGTGGGATGAGCGCGGAAGATCTCGAGAAGTACGAGACCGAGATGGAGCTCCAGCTCTACCGGGAGTACCGCGACATCGTCCGCCAGTTCTCCTACGTGGTGGAGACCGAGCGGCGGTTCTACCTGGCCAATCAGGTCGACCTGCACGTGCGCAACTCCGACGGCGAGGTCTACTTCGAGGTCGAGATGCACGACGCCTGGGTGTGGGACATGTACCGCCCTGCCCGGTTTGTCAAAAATGTCCGAGTGATGACCTTCAAGGACGTCAACGTCGAGGAACTGGAAAAGCCGGACATCTCGCTACCCGCCGACTCCGGTTTCGGCGGCTGATCCTCGGCCGCCCTCCGGGTGCGGCACCTCGGCGGCCCCCCACCCGCCGTGCTGCGTCCACAATGCTGCCCGTCGGCGTGCGTCGGTAGATCCGACCGGCCGGCGGCCGTGCTGCGGCCCTGCTCGCTTCGGCGAGAGCGGTCAGATGAATTCGAACATCGACACTCCGGCCGGTAGCGGTCGCGGTGTGCCGAGAAACCGGTGCACGCCCACGCCGACCTGCTCCGCCGGGGTGGTCACCGCGACTGGCTCGAAGCCTTCCTCGGCGAACCAGTCGCAGATCGTCGGAACCAGGTCGGGTTCCTCACGGTGCCGGGTCCAGAAGACGACGCCACCGGTGGCGCAGAGCGATGCGCAGTGGCCCACCACCGCCCGCACGTCGGCGTCGGAGATGTTGCCGAAGACACCGCAGACCAACACCAGATCGGCCGGTGCCAGCCCGGCGTACGCGTCGGTGCGTGCCGCGTCGGCGAGCACCACCTCGACGCCGGACAGCCCGGCCGCGGCAGCCGCTGCACGGGCCAGGTCGGCGTTTCGTGGGTCGAGCTCGACCAGCCGCGCCGTCACATCGCCGCCGCGCGGGTGGGTCGCCAGCACCGGAATCAGGTCGCGTCCCTGTCCCGCGCAGAGACTGACTGCCCGCAGTGGCCCGGGTGGCGCCTGATCCAGCTCGGCGGCGATCCGGGTGCGCAGTTCCGCCAACCTGTGCGACAGCGCGGACGCCGGATCTGCGTAGTGGTCGTGCCAGGTGTACCAGTCGCGGGTCATGCGCCCGAGCCTAGAAGAATCGCCATAACAGATCACCTCGATTTGCGCGGACTGTCCACAGAGCGCTCCGCTGTCCACAGTTCAGTCGGGTGGGGTGGCGGCAGACATGGCGGTCGATGAGGCTGGCGGGCATGTCGACCTGCTCCCGCTCGCGTCGCGCCGCTGCCGGATCGCGTGGTGTTCCCGGCCCACCCGATCCGCTCCGGCTGCGCCACGTTGTCGTGCGCGGCCTTGCTCTGGCCCTGCTCATGTCGCTTGTCGCGCCGGCCGTCGCGGCGGCGCAGTTGGTGCCGCCGCAGTCGACCGCGCCGTCGGCGGTGCGGTCGACGGAGCCGCCGGCGGTGCGGTCGGCGGTGCGGTCGGCGGTGCCGACGGGCGAATTGGCGCGGGTTGCCGGTCCGTTCCGCTGGCCGGTGGATGGCGCACCACAGCCGGTACGCCGATTCGATCCCCCGCCCCGCCCCTGGCTTTCCGGTCACCGGGGAGTCGACCTGCTCGCCGCGACCGGCGCGACGATCCGGGCGGCCGGCGCCGGTACGGTCCTGTTCGCCGGCCCGGTCGCCGGCCGACCGGTGATCACTGTGGGCCACGCCGACGGATTTCGGACCACCTACGAGCCGGTCCAGCCCTCGGTCCCGGTCGGCGCGGCGGTGTCGGCCGGGTCCGTCCTGGGCCGCCTGCTAGCCGGCCATCCGGGCTGCCCGGAGGTCGCCTGCCTGCACTGGGGACTGCGTCGCGAGTCTGACTACCACGACCCGCTGGCCCTGCTCGGCCTCGGTCGCGCCCGCCTGTTGCCGCTCGGCGAGATCCCCGCCGACCCGGCCCTGCCGCTCACCGTTGGGCGAGTAGGGCGGGCAGCCGCGCCGCGAGCCGTTCGTACTCCTCGGGCGAGTTGTACACCTGCCCGCAGAGCCGTAGCCAACCGCGCGCGTTCCAGGTCATCACCGCGACCTGGGTGGCGAGCCGCTCGGCGATCCGAGCTCGCAGTGCCCGCGCCGCGTCGATGCTTGTCGCCAGGCCCGCCGGCAACGGAATGATCCGCATGGCGACCGTGGGTCCGCCGGGGTCCGGCAGATCGGCCGGTGGCACCCCGAGCGCGTCCCCCACCACCCGCTGACCGTACGCGGCCAGGGCCGCATTGTGCGCGCGTACCCGGTCGACGCCGAGGCTGCGCAGCGCGTACAGCCCCACCGGGGCACTGAGCCAGGCGGTGTAGTCCGCCGTCGCCTGCCACTCCATCCGACCGGGAAAGCCCGCCTCCTGCTCCCAGGAAACCACCAACGGCTCGATCCGCTCCCGCCACGGTCCGGCGACCACAAGTACGGCGGTGCCCCGTGCGGCGTACCCCCACTTGTGCAGGTTGCCCACCCAGAAGTCGGCGCCGATGCTCTGCACCGTCGCCGGCAGCATGCCCGGCGCGTGCGCGGCGTCGACAAGCACCGACACCCCGTGCTCCCGGGCCACCCCGACGATGGCGGCAGTCGGGAGCAACCAGGCGGTGGCCGAGGTGAGCTGATCCACGATGAGCAGCCGGGTGCGCCCGGGCCGCAGGCCGGCGCGCACGATCTGCACGACCTCCTCGGCCGGGGCGCCGAGCGGCAGCCGCAGCACCCGGTGGGTCGCTCCGGTGCGGCGGCACTCCCGCTGGACGGAGAACCCGACCGCGCCGTAGCCGTGGTCGGTGGTGAGCACCTCGTCACCGGGACGTAGTCCGAGCGACTGGAGCACCACCGCCACCCCGGTCGTCGCGTTCGTGGTCAGCGCTGTGCCGTCGGGGTCGGCACCGAGAAAACCGGCCAGGTGCCGGCGGGTGTGGGTGATCCGGTCGACCAGCCCCTGGGTGAAGAAGCGCAGCGGGTCGGCTTCCATCTCGTCGCGCAACCGCTGCTGGGCCCGCTGTACCACGATCGGCACCGCGCCGAACGAACCGTGGTTGAGATGGCTCACCGCCGGATCGAGGGAGAAGAGCAGCCGGGCGCCTGCGATCGGTTCGGGCGCCGCGATGCTCACCGGATGATCGTAACGCCGTCGCTGATCCCCTCGGGTCTGTCAGCGTCAATCGCTGCGGCCGAAGGTGGCGGCGCGGCGGTCAGGCACGGGGATGGCGGCGCGGCGGTCAGGCACGGGGATGGCGGCGCGGCGGTCAGGTCAGGCGCGGGGGTGCGCCTGCTGGTAGGCGGCCCGCAGCCGGTCCATCGAGACATGGGTGTAGACCTGCGTGCTGGCCAGCGACGAGTGCCCGAGCAACTCCTGCACCGCCCGCAGGTCCGCGCCGCCTTCGAGCAGGTGGGTGGCGGCCGAGTGGCGTAGCGCGTGCGGGCTGACCCGGGGCAGGCCGGCAGCGTCCGCGTACCCGCCGACGATCCGGCGGGCGGTCGTCGGATGCAGCCGACCGCCTCGGGCACCGAGCAGCAGGGCATCGCGCGATCCCGGGACCGCCAACACCGGCCGCCCTCGCCGCAGCCAGTCGTCGATCGTCCGCTGGGCCGGCAGGCCGTACGGCACCGACCGTTCCCGTCCGCCCTTGCCGCGTACCCGTACCACCCGCCGCCCGTGGTCGATGTCCGCCACGTCGATCCCGCATGCCTCGCTGACGCGTACGCCGGTGCCGTAGAGCAGTTCCAACAGTGCCCGGTCGCGCAGCAGCACGGCCTCGGCGGTGTCGCTCCCGGCGGAGTCGGTCCCGGCCCGGCCGGTGCCCTCGGGTGGTTGCGGGCCGTCGGTGCCCTCGTCTGGTTCCGGGCCGCCGGTGGCGTCGGGTGGTCCGGTTCGGAGGGTGGCGTCGGGTGGCCTGGTTTGGTCGGCGGCGTCGGGTGGCTCGGGGCGGTCGGTCGGGGCGCGGGCCGGTGCCTCGACGAGCAGCGCGGCCTGGTCGGCGCGGAGCACGGTGGGCAGCGTGCGCTGTGGACGGGGACTGGCCAGCGTGGCGGCGACATCGGCGGGCAGCAGTCCGCTGCGGTGGGCCCAGGCGCTGAACGTCCGCGCCGTGGCCGCCCGTCGGGCCAGCGATGCGCGGGCTGCGCCCGTGGTGCGCTGCCTCGCCAACCAACTGCGTACCGTGTCGAGGCTCAGCTGCGACACCTGCGTGCAGCCCATCCGCTGGGCATGGTCCAGCAGGGACACCAGATCGCCGACGTACGCGCGCACGGTGTGTGCCGAGCGGTTGCGTACTCCGGCGAGGTGGCGGGCGAACTCGTCCACCACGTCCCGCAACGGTTCCGGCAGCGCCGCATGCATGGCCTGCGTGCTGCGGGCGTTCCGGTTCTGCCCATCCGTACCGTGCACGAGTCCAGCCTACGGCTGGCCGTGGCTGCCGGTCCCGCTGCGGATGTCACCGCCGCGTGACGTCGTGTGGCCGAAGAGCGGTCGTGTCTCACCGCGCCGGAGAGTCTGGATCGCGGGGCGCAGGCCCTGCTCGGCGGCCGTGGCGAGGAAGTCCCGCAGGGGCGAGCGGAACACCCGGTAGTCGTCGTAATGGATCGGCAGCGTGACCTGCGGCTTGACCAGGCGCATCAGGTCGACTCCCTGCCGGTCGTCCATGGTGACGAGGAAACCGAGGATGCGAGTGCCGCCCAGGTGAAGAAGCATCGCGTCGATGTCGGGAAAACGCTCGGGTATCTCGGCCAGGCTCGGGTGATAGAGCGTGTCGCCGGTGACGTAGAGGCGCAACAGCCGTTGCCCGTCGCGTTCCAGATCGATGATCGAGCCCATCACCGCCGGCAGCAGCCGATCGAGCAGACCGGGACCGTGATGGCCGGGCACGGCGGTGATGGACAGCCGCTCCCTGCCGTGGTGCAGCTCCCGCCGCTCCCAGGTGTCCAGACCGTCGGCGGCAGCGAAACCCCACCGCCTGAGTCGACGCTGCGCCTGTGTGGTGGTGAAGATGGGCAGGGACTTGGGCAACCCGTCTCGGGCGATCCGGTCGAAGTGGTCGCCGTGCATGTGGGACAGGACAATCGCGTCGAGGTCGGGCAGCTCCGCAAGTTGCATCGCGGGATCGGTGAGCCGGCGCGAGGACAGGCCATAACCGAGGTACGCGCGCTGCCCGGCGTGCAGGAAGTTGGGATCGGTGAGCAGGGTGAACCCGCCGAGCCGCAGCACGGTGGTCGCCGTCCCCACGAAGGTCACCTGGCCGATCGGATCGAACCCGGATGGCATCTTCGTCTCCCAACCCCTCGCGTCGGCCGATCCCCGGATCGCCCGCCTGGCCTTACCCGCGCAGGGCCATGCCAAACGGGCTCCGTCACGCACCCGGCCTGGTCGCCGATGTCGGGTCGCCCTCGGCCCGGCCGGGTGCGCCTCAGCTGTGCCTGGTCGCCCGCCTCAGCTGGGCCGGGTCGTCCGGCCGGGCCCGGCTCAGTTGGGCCGAATCGTCCGGCCGGGCCCGGCTCAGTTGGGCCGGGTCGTCCGGCCGGGCCCGGCTGCCAGGAGGTAGCCGTCGGATCCGCGTACCACCAGGGCCAGTTCCTCCAGCATGGACATCGTGCGCAGCACGGTCCGGACCGGCAGGCCGGCCCGCGCGGCGAGGGTGTCCACGTCGACCCTGCCGCGCGGGGGCATCGCCTCCACAATCGCCCTCGCATCGTCGTCGAGCAGGTCGGTGGGCCGATCCGGGCCGCGCGGCACCGGGGCGAATTCCCCGATCCGGCCGACCTCCTCGAGTACCTGGTCGAGGCCGGTCACCAGCCGCGTCGCCGGCTCCTCGCGCAGCAACTCGTGGGCACCGACGGACATCGCCGAGGTGACCGGACCGGGCACCACCATCGCCGGTCGGCGCAGGGCGATGGCCCGCCGGGTGGTCTGGGTCGCCCCGCTGCGGGCCGCCGCCTCGACCAGCACCGTGCCCTTCGTGCCGGCTGCGATCACCCGGTTGCGGATGAGGAACCGTGGGCGCAGGGGCTCTGCACCCGGGGGCCACTCGCTTACCAGCAGGCCGGTGTCGGCGATCCGGTCGAACATCGCCGTGTTGCCCATCGGGTAGGGACGGTCCAGGCCGCAGGCGAGCACGGCCACGGTCCGACCACCGGCGTTCAGGGCACCACGATGCGCGGCAGCGTCGATGCCGAAGGCACCACCGGAGACCACCGTCCAGTCGCGATCAGCCAGGCCGTAGCCCAGGCCCGTCGCGACATGCGCGCCGTACGCCGTGGCGGCCCGCGCACCCACCACCGCCACGGACCGGTCCAGGATCTCGGCCAGCGGCCACGGGCCGCGTACCCAGAAGCAGAGCGGCGGTGCGGTCTCCCGGTCGACCCGGCGGCGCGCGTCGGGCAGGTGCAGCGTGCGAAGTTGCTCCACGGTCATGGGCCACTCCTCGTCGCCAGGGATGACGACGCGGGCACCCAGCCGATCGCTGCGCTCCAGCGCCTCGGCCGCCACCAGCCGGGCGTCCCCGGCTCTACTGCGTGCCGCCACACTGTCGCGCAGTCCTTCCTGCGGCGCCCCGCCGTCGAGCAACAGGTCAAGTGCCCGCACCGGGCCGAGTTCGTCGACCAACCCGTACACCGACCGGGTGCCGGGCTCCGTCAGCCAGGTCAACGCCACCCGGGCCAGCACCGACTGCTCGCGCGTACTCATGTGCCCTCTCCCGTTCTCAGCTGAATGGCCTCGGCGACGTCGCCCCGGTCGGGGCGGGCCCGTCCGTCCAGGTCAGCGATCGTCCAGGCGAGCCGGATGACCCGGTCGAATCCGCGCGCGGAGAGCGATCCGGCGTCGAGCCGTGAGCGCAGCTCGGCAGTGTCCCGGGCCGGTAGCCGCCATGGTGACCGGCGCAGGTGCGGGCCGGGTATCTCGGCGTTGAGCCGGTGCCCTGAGGTGGCCCACCGGATGGCCGCCGCCGTGCGCGCGGCGGCCACCCGTGCGGCGACGACCGTGGAGGACTCGATCGCGGCGGATTCCATCAGCTCGGCCGCGCGCACCGGTGGCAGTCGGACCTGAAGATCGATCCGGTCGAGCAGCGGGCCGGAAAGCCGACCGAGGTAACGGCGCCGGGCCAGCGGGGGACACTCGCAGCGGTCGTCGCCGGCCGGGTTGGCGCAGGGGCAGGGATTGGCCGCGATCACCAGCTGGGCCCGGGCAGGATATTCGGCGCCGCCCCGGCTGCGGGCCAACAGCACCCGGCCGTTCTCCAACGGCTGCCGCAGCGCCTCCAGAGCCGCCTTGCTGAATTCGGGCGCCTCGTCGAGAAAGAGCACCCCGCGATGGGCGAGGGAGACCGCTCCGGGGCGAGCCAGACCCGCGCCACCGCCGACGATTGACGGCGCGCTCGCGCTGTGGTGTGGGGCCTGGAACGGAGGTCGGCGGAGCAACCCGCCACCCGCCGGCAGCAGCCCGGCGATCGAGTGCAGCGCGGTCACCTCCAGCGCGTCGTCGTCGTCCAGCTCCGGCAGGATCGACGGCAGGCGCTCGGCGAGCATGGTCTTTCCGGCTCCGGGCGGCCCGATCAGCGCCAGATGGTGCCCACCGGCGGCGGCGATTTCCAGGGCCCGCCGACCGAGCCACTGGCCGGCGACCTCGGCCAGATCGGGGCCACCGTCGACCGGGGGTGGCGCACCGGTCGGCGGTTCGATCAGCGGGTCGCCGTCGCGGACGAAGCCGACAAGTCGGTGCAGGTTGTCCACTCCCCGCACCCGTAGCCCGGGCACGACCGCAGCCTCGGCGGCGTTGCCGGTCGGGACGATCACCCGCTGGACGCCGGCCTTGGCGGCTGCGGCCACCATCGGCAGTACGCCCCGAACCGGCCGCACCGTCCCGTCCAGGCCCAACTCGCCGAGGATCACCACGCCGTCCAGCGGCGCCAACGGCAGCTCACCGGAACCGCCGAGCAATGCCACCGCGATCGCCAGGTCGAACGCCGACCCGAACTTGGGCAGGGTGGCGGGCAGCAGGTTGAGGGTTATCCGTCGGTTCGGCCAGCGCTGCCCGGAGTTGACCACCGCCGCGCGGACCCGGTCCCGGGCCTCGTGCAGGGCGGTGTCGGGTAGCCCGGATATGGCCACGCCGGGCAGGCCGGGCGCGAGATCCGCCTCCACCTCCACCAGGTGACCGGTCATCCCGACCAGCCCGACGCAGAGCACCCGCGCGTAGCTCATCAGAACGCCCCTCTGAGGTGCTCGACGCGGGCCCGGCCGGTGCCGGGCACCAGGACCGAGATGACGTCGAAGCGAATCTCGTCGGCGCTGGTGCCGGTAGCGGAGAGCCATTCAGCCGCGAGACGGCGCAGGCGGTGGACCTTGCTCCGGATCACCGCCTCGGCGGGGGTGCCGAAGTCCCCGGTGCGGCGCGTCTTCACCTCGCAGAAGGCCAGCACCGGGCCGTCCCAGGCGATGATGTCTATCTCTCCGGACGAGCAACGCCAGTTCTGTGCCACCGGGCGCAGCCCCGCCTCGATGAGGTGTCGGACGGCGCACCGCTCGCCGTACCCGCCGACGGCCTGGTTCCGCTTGGTCATGACCGGCACCTTGCTCGCGCCGGCCGTTTCTCGGCGACCCCGTTCGGTCAACCTGTGGACAACCGAGGGTGCTGTGGACAAGCGGACGATCTTGCCCCTGATGTGTTATGGCGATCAAATTCGGTTCTTACTCTCCGTACCGGGTCGAAAGGGCTGCACCGCCTCTGGCCAGCGCAGGGGCCGGATGGCGCTTGGCTGATCGGTCGCATACGGTGCCGGGCGTGGACGGACGACGAAGCTTTGCCGACGATCAGGAATCGCGCTGGTACCCGGGTGACCGCAGTGGCTACAGCGACCCGGACTGGCGCGGTGCGGCGGAGGCGCGCTACCGCGACGACGAGTCGCGGAGCGCCACCGAGCCGGTGATCGGGCCCGACCCCGGTGTTACCTCCAGTCCGAGTGCCGCCACCGACTCCCGGGTCGGGTCCGACTCGTGGGCCGCATTCGACTCGCGGGCCGATGACGACGACAGGTACGGCTCGGCGCGTCGCTTCGGCAGCGCGGACCCGCTGGGGGACGCGCCGGCAGAAACCGAGCGGTACCGGGCATCACGGATGCGGCGTCCCGAATGGGTGGATCCGGAGGTTTCCGGCGAGTTGCCGGCCGATCGTCCCGGTCGCCGCGCCGCCCCCGAGCCGCACCCGACCGAGGCGGATCCGCTGGCGACGGAGACCACCCGGTCCACCCTGCTCGCTGGTTACCCGATCGTCGAGGCAAGGCGGGTTCCGGAGCCGGCGAATCCCCCGGAACGGGTTCCGGAGCCGTCGAACCTGGTGGACCGGGCGGTGGAGCCGGCGAACCCGGTGGACCGGGCAGTGGAGCCGGCGAACCCGCTGGAACAGCCGACCGGCCCGATGCCGTCGGTTGCCCCCCGGGCCGACCTGCCGGTGGGGGAGACCGGACCGCAGGCCGTCACGGGCGAGGCCGGGTACCCCACGATCGGTACGCAGGCGAGCCTGCCGGCCGGCGACCGTGTCTACCGCAGTCGGCGGCCGGTTCTCGCCGTACTGTGTGCCGTGCTGGTCGTGATCTTCGAGGTGCCGGCGCTCCTGGTGCTGCTGCACGGGGTGACCGCGGATCCGGTGTCCGCCGCCGACGTGCTGGCGGGCACGTTCCTGGCCTGCGGCCTGCCGATCTTCGCGGCCGGCCTGTACGGGCTGCGGACCACCGGATTCTCGCTGACCGACGGGGCGCGCGGCTGGCTGCGTCCGCCGACCGCGTACCTGACCGTCGGACTGGCGCTCTTCCTGGCTGCCGCCCTCGCCGCCGGCTGAGTGAACCTCGCCCCGGTGCCTGCCGGCCGGGTGCCGATCCGATCCGGTGCGTGCGGACCGGGTGCCGATGCGGTGCGTGCGGGCTGCGCGTGTGCCCGGCCGTGTTAATAGGGGGCCCTTCCTCTACAGCAGGCGTTAATAAGGGGCCCTTCCTTACACCTCAGCTGGGGGCGCGTACACTGGTCGACTGGCGACCGCCTCGTGCGGTCGACCTCGCGTGCCCTCCTCACGAGTCGTCGTGCGGCGGCGGCCTCCCTGGTCTCGATCTTGGTCGGGCCCACCATGGCCGGTGACCGGGCACCAGGCCGCCCGGCCGCCGGCCGGGCGGGACAACCAGGGATCCAAGGAGTACGAACCATGGCCGTCGTGACCATGCGTCAGTTGCTGGAGAGCGGTGTTCACTTCGGGCACCAGACCCGGCGCTGGAACCCGAAGATGAAGCGCTTCATCTTCACCGAGCGTAACGGCATCTACATCATCGACCTGCGCCAGACTCTCGACTACATCGAGAAGGCGTACGAGTTCGTGCGCAACACGGTGGCTGAGGGCGGCAGCATCCTCTTCGTCGGTACCAAGAAGCAGGCCCAGGAGGCGATCGCCGAGCAGGCGACCCGGGTCGGCCAGCCGTACGTCAACCACCGCTGGCTCGGTGGCATGCTTACCAACTTCCAGACGGTGTACAAGCGGCTCCAGCGGATGAAGGAGCTGGAGGCGCTGGGTGACCTGAGCGGCACCGCCGCCGGTTACACCAAGAAGGAGACCCTTCAGCTGTCCCGCGAGAAGACCAAGCTCACCAAGACCCTCGGTGGTCTGCGGGACATGCAGAAGCTTCCGGCCGCGGTCTGGATCGTCGACACCAAGAAGGAGCACATCGCGGTCGACGAGGCCCGCAAGCTGGGCATCCCGGTGATCGCCGTGCTCGACACCAACTGCGACCCGGATGAGGTCGACTTCCCGATCCCGGGTAACGACGACGCGATCCGCTCGGCTGAGCTGCTGACCAAGGTCGTCGCCGCCGCCGTCGCCGACGGCCTGATCACCCGCTCCGGCCGTCGCCGGGGCGGCGACGAGAAGCCGGAGGCGGGTGTCGCCACCGACGAGCCGCTGGCCGAGTGGGAGCGCGAACTGCTCGAGGAGCCCAAGAAGGCCGACGAGCAGCCGGCAGCCGAGCAGCAGCCGGCAACGGAGCAGCAGCCGGCCGAGCAGCAGCCGGCCGAGCAGCCGGCCGCCGTCTCCGGGCAGTGACCCCGCCGCCGCTCGGCCACCGTCAGCGACGGTGGCCGAGCGGCCAGGCCGGGCAGGAACTTCCCGGATCCGGGTAACCGGCACCTCAGACCATCCCACCGCAATCTCAACACCGAAGAGAGAGCCATGTCCCAGATCACCGCGGCGGACGTCAAGAAGCTCCGCGACCTGACCGGCGCCGGCATGATGGACAGCAAGAAGGCCCTGACCGAGGCCGAGGGCGACTTCGACAAGGCCGTCGAGATCCTGCGTGTCAAGGGCGCCAAGGACGTCGGCAAGCGCGCCGGTCGTACCGCCGCCAACGGCCTGATCGCCCACTCCGGCCAGGCCCTGCTCGAGCTCAACTGCGAGACCGACTTCGTCGCGAAGAACGACGCCTTCATCGCGCTGGCCCAGCAGCTGGTGGAGCACGGCGAGCGTTCCGGCGTGAGCACCGCCGAGGAACTGCTGGCCAGCGAGATCGACGGCCGTCCGGTCGCCGACCTGGTCCAGGAGCAGTCCGCGAAGATCGGTGAGAAGCTGGTGCTGAACCGCTTCGCCAAGCTGGACGGCACCGTTGCGGTCTACCTGCACCGCAAGGCCCAGGACCTGCCCCCGGCGGTCGGCGTGCTGGTGCAGTACAGCGGCAAGACCGACGAGGCGGGCGACGCCGACGCGCGCGGCGCGGCCATGCAGATCGCCGCGATGCGTCCGCAGTACCTCACCCGTGACGAGGTGCCGGCCGAGGTCGTCGAGTCCGAGCGGCGCATCGCCGAGCAGACCGCCCGCGAGGAGAACAAGCCGGAGGCGGCGCTGCCGAAGATCGTCGAGGGTCGGGTGAACTCCTTCTTCAAGGACTTCGTCCTGCTGGAGCAGTCGTCGGTCACCGACAACAAGAAGACGGTGAAGCAGGTGCTGGCGGAGGCCGGCATCGAGGTCACCCGCTTCGTGCGGTTCGAGGTCGGCCAGGCCTGACGCCGCCGACCGGGCGCGCTGCGCCCGTGGGCTGAGCAACGACACGACGAGGAGGCCGCCGGTGTACGCGACAGACACCGCGGCCTCCTCGTCCCATAAGGTCTGCAAGGGCAGGTACGCACCCGGGCGCACCGGTGGGGGAAGGACGGGCGGATGACGCAGGTTGTGAGGGACCGGACGGTGGCGGCGGGCGATCCGACGGCACCGCCGCCGGGCCGGGCACGGCGGGTGGTGCTGAAGCTCTCCGGCGAGGTGTTCGGCGGCGGCGCGATCGGTGTCGACCCGGATGTCGTCCAGGCCATCGCCCGTCAGATCGCCACCGTGGTGCGCCGCGGGGTGCAGGTTTCCGTGGTGGTCGGCGGCGGCAACTTCTTCCGTGGCGCGGAGCTACAGAAGCGGGGCATGGACCGGGCACGGGCGGACTACATGGGCATGCTCGGCACGGTGATGAACTGCCTCGCCCTCCAGGACTTCCTGGAGAAGGAGGGCATCGAGACCCGGGTGCAGAGCGCCATCACCATGGCCCAGGTCGCCGAGCCGTACATTCCGCTGCGGGCGATCCGGCACCTGGAGAAGGGCCGCGTGGTCATTTTCGGTGCCGGCGCGGGGATGCCGTACTTCTCCACCGACACGGTGGCCGCCCAGCGCGCGTTGGAGATTCACGCGGACGTGGTGCTGATGAGCAAGAACGGCGTGGACGGTGTCTACACGGCCGATCCCCGGGTCGACCCGACCGCCAGCAAGTTCGACTCGATCACCTTCTCCGAGGTGCTGCGCCGCAACCTTCGGGTCGCCGACGCGGCAGCCTTCAGCCTCTGCATGGAGAACGGCCTGCCGATGCTGGTCTTCGGCGCGCAGGGCGAGGACACCATCGTCCGGGCGGTGGGCGGCGAGCAGATCGGCACGCTGATCACCACCTGAGCCGACCGCCGACCTCGGCGGTCCCGGCGACCTGACAAGCCCACGACAAGCACAAGAAGGAGGCGAGGAGAGCGGTGATCGACGACACCCTCCTCGAGGCCGAGGAGAAGATGGAGCGTGCGGTCGAGCACGCCAAGGAGGAGTTCGGGGCCATTCGCACCGGTCGCGCCACTCCAGCCATGTTCTCCAAGATCATCATCGATTACTACGGCAGTCCCACGCCGCTGACCCAGATGGCGTCGGTGGCCGTCCCGGAGCCGCGGATGGCCATCATCAAGCCGTACGACAACTCGCAGATCAACGCCATGGAGAAGGCGATCCGCGACTCGGACCTCGGGGTCAACCCGAACAACGAGGGCAACCAGTTGCGCATCCTGCTTCCGCAGATGACCGAGGAGCGCCGCCGCGACATGATCAAGGTCGCCCGCCACAAGGGCGAGGAGGCCAAGGTCGCGATCCGCAACATCCGGCGCAAGGGCAAGGAAGAGCTGGACCGGCTGGTGAAGGACGGCGAGGTCGGCGAGGACGACGGTCGCCGCGCCGAGCGGGAGCTGGACGACCTGACCCAGCGCTACGTCTCCCACGTCGACGAGCTGGTCAAGCACAAGGAAGCCGAACTCCTGGAGGTCTGACCCCTCCGGCCGCGCGTACCGACGCTCCGCGAGCTTGACCATGAAGTTGTCGTCGCCGTGGTGTGTCGTGGCGACAACTTCATGGTCGACGCGGCGCGGGTCGTGAACGGCGGCCGGGGCTGCTGGGTCCGGTCCGGCGGGGAGGTGCAGTAGGCTCGGCACGATTCCCGGCGACCCGGCGGTGAACGGCGGGAATCGGCCAGCCGACGGGCCGGCAAAGCAGACGGAGCGCCTCGCGCGGGTAGGGGATGGTAGTGGCTGTGCGTCAAGCGGTGGACCTCGTACCACTCTCGTCTGGTGCGTGATGTCCCACCTCGACCCCTACGGTGGCGCCGAGGCTCGCGGCGTGGATCGGCCGGAGCGTCAGGCGTCGCTGCCCTGGCCGGAGCCGGAGCTCGCACCGGGTCCGTGGGGCCGCGACCCACGCCCCGCCACCGAGCTGCACGCCGATCCGCGTAGCCAGCCGCGCCCGGGCGGGATGAACGGACGCCGGGATCTGGACCACGACGAGGCGCCGACCGCGCAGCTCGCGCCGGTACGCGCGGGTGGGGGTCTCGAACATGAGGAGGCACCCACCGCACAGTTCGCGCCGGTGCGTGCCGGGGTGGGACCGGATCAGGAGGAGGCGCCGGTGCGCGCTGCCGACGAGCCGGGGCCCGACGAGCAGCCGACGCCGGGCAAGCGTCACCGTGGTCGGCGCCGTGCCGGTGCCGGCCGGCCGGTAGGCCAGCAGAAGTCGTCCGGTCGGGCCGGACGCAATCTCCCCGCGGCCATCTCGGTCGGGGTGTGCCTGGCCGCTGCGGTCCTGCTGCCACTGTTCCTCTACACGCCGGCCTTCCTGCTGGTGCTCGCCGCCGCCTTCGGCATCGGCATCTGGGAGATGTCCCGCGCGGTGCGGCGCAGCGGCGCCCAGGTGCCGCTGGTGCCGCTGATCGCCGGTGGGGTGCTCACGGTCACCATGGCCTGGTTCGCCGGCCCGGACGCGCTGCTGCTCGGGCTGCTCGTGACGGTCGCCGGCACGATGGTCTGGCGGCTCGGTGACGGCATCGCCAACTTCCGACGGGACATTACCGCCGCCACGCTGATCGCGGTGTACGTCCCCTTCCTCGGCGGCTTCGCCGCCCTGCTCGCCTCGTCCCCGGGCGACGGGGACCTGCGGGTGCTGGTGACCCTCGTCGCCGTGGTGTTCTCCGACACCGGCGGGTACGCGGCCGGAGCCAACTTCGGCAAGCACCCGATGGCGCCGACGATCAGCCCGAAGAAGTCGTGGGAGGGGTTCGCCGGTTCGGTGAGCGCGGCGGCCTTGGGCAGCGCCCTGCTGCTCTGGCTGCTGTTCGACGTGGCCCCCTGGTGGGGTGCGGTCTTCGGGATGGCGATCTCGGTCGCCGCGGTCCTCGGTGATCTGGCCGAGTCCATGATCAAGCGTGATCTCGGCGTGAAGGACATGAGTAATCTGCTGCCCGGTCACGGTGGCCTGATGGACCGGCTCGACTCGGTTCTGTTCGCCGTACCCACCGCGTACCTGCTGCTCGTGGTCTTCGTGCCGGCGGTGAGCTGAGGCATGGATCACGCTGGCGCGGCCGGCTCGCGGGGACGGTGGGATCGGATTCGCCGGTCGCGGACGGGTACGTTCCGTGTCCGGCGTGCCAGACTGGACGAGCCATGACGAGTCTGCCCCTGATTCCGGTCGACCCGGACGCGCCCGGCGCGCGCCGGGCGGCAATGCCCCCACAACACCTCGCCGATCTCGACCTGGCCGGCCGGAAAGCCCTGGTCACCGGGCTGGGTGAGCCGGCGTTCCGGGCCCGGCAGATCTCCACCCACTACTTCGGTCGGCTGGTTCGCGACCCGGCCCGGATGACCGACCTGCCGGCGGCCTCCCGGGAGCGGCTGGCCGACCAGCTGCTGCCCCGACTGCTCACCCCGGTACGGGAGCTGGCCTGCGACGACGGGGCGACGCGCAAGGCGCTCTGGCGACTGCACGACGGTTCGATGGTGGAGAGCGTGCTGATGGGCTACCCGGACCGGGTCACCGTCTGCATCTCCAGCCAGGCCGGGTGCGGGATGGCCTGCCCGTTCTGTGCGACCGGTCAGGCAGGGCTGACCCGTAACCTCTCCACCGCCGAGATCGTGGACCAAGCGGTCTACCTGGCCGGCGTAGCCGCCTCCGGCGTGGTGGCCGGGTCCCCGCCGAGGCTGTCACACGTGGTCTTCATGGGCATGGGGGAGCCGCTGGCGAACTACAACCGGGTGCTGGCGGCGATCCGTCGGCTGGTCACACCGGCACCGGAGGGGCTCGGTCTGTCGCAGCGACACATCACCGTTTCCACGGTCGGGCTGGTGCCGGCCATCCACCGACTGGCCAGCGAAGACCTCTC
The DNA here is from genome assembly GCF_038246755.1 of Micromonospora sp. FIMYZ51. Taxonomy (NCBI): domain Bacteria; kingdom Bacillati; phylum Actinomycetota; class Actinomycetes; order Micromonosporales; family Micromonosporaceae; genus Micromonospora; species Micromonospora sp. FIMYZ51. The sequence continues at coordinate 1,593,065 of NZ_CP134706.1, forward strand.
GGTGACCCTTGCGTTGTCGCTGCACGCGCCCGATGATGAGCTGCGCGACGAACTCGTGCCGGTCAACCAGCGCTGGAAGGTGTCCGAGGTGCTGGACGCGGCGTGGGCCTACGCGGCCCGCACGGGGCGTCGCGTGTCGATCGAATACGCGATGATCAAGGACGTGAACGACCAGCCGTGGCGAGCCGATCTGCTCGGGCGGCTACTGGCCGGCAAGCTGGCCCACGTGAACCTGATCCCGCTCAACCCGACTCCGGGCAGTCGTTGGGACGCCAGCCCGAAGCCGGTCGAGCGGGAGTTCGTCCGGCGGTTGCGCGACGCCGGGGTGTCCACGACGGTGCGGGACACCCGAGGCCGCGAAATCGACGGAGCATGTGGGCAGCTGGCCGCCGCGGAGGACAGAGGCACCGACCCGGCCGGGGAGTTGTCGGCGTGACCGGGCGTGGCGAACGAGACCAGGAGACATAGTGGCGAGTCAGGGTCAGCGTTTCCGGCGTAAGGCGCTCCGCCGGGGATACAAGGTTGACGAGGTGGACGCCTTCCTGGACCGGGTCGAGGCGACCCTCGCCGGCCAGCCGGTCGGAGCCCCGGTGGCCTCCCAGGAGGTCCACGACGTTGTCTTCCGGGTTCGTTTCAACGGTTATGACGAGTGGCAGGTCGACCTGCACCTCGACCGGGTCGAACGGCAGCTGGCCGAGTTGGAGGAGCGGGGCGCGGGCCGCCCCGGCGCAGACTCGCGACTGGGCCCGCCCGACCGGATGGGTCCGCCCGACCGGATGGGTCCGCCCGGGCGCGAGGACCGTGGCATGTCGCCGGTGCCGCAGCCGCCGATGCCGCCCCGGTCGATGCCGGCGCAGGCCGGTCCTCCGTACGGTCGCTACGACGAGCCGACCGGCGCCTTCGCCGGCGGTTACGACGCACCCCGGGGCGGCTACGACGCGCCGCGTGGCCCCGCCGGCCCGATGGGGCCGCCCGGCGCTCCGGTGGGCCACGGCGGTCCGCCGTCGCGCGGCCTGCCCGCCGGTCCCGGTGGTTACGGTCCCCGGACGGTCCCGGTGGTTACGGTCCCCGGACGGTCCCGGTGGGTACGGTCCGCCGGAGCGGTCCGGCGGGTACGGTCCGCCGGAGCGGTCCGGCGGTTACGGGCCGCCGGACGGACCGGGTGGCTATGGCCCTCCGGACGGTCCCGGTGGTTACGGACCGCCGGACGGGCCGGGCGGTTACGGTCCCCCCGATGAGCAGCGCTTCGATGGCTTCGAGGCGGGCCGGCGTGGCCGCGCCGACATGACTGCCGAGATCCGGCTGCCGGACCGGCGCGGTCCGGCGGGGCCGCCCGGCATGCCGCAGCAGGCGCTCGGCGGATCGTCGATGGCCGGGCCGCCGATGGCGGGTCCGCCGGCGATGACCGGGCCGTCCGTGGGTGGACCGCCGATGGCCGGCCCGCCCGGCAGCGACCTCTACCGGGTGGACCAGATCCGCCGCAGTTTCCAGGTACGCCGGTTCGGCAGTGGGTACGACCCGGACCAGGTGGACCGCTTCTTCGAGAGCCTGCTCGGCGGGATGGCCGGACGTAACCCGATGCCGGTCAACCCGAAGGACCTGGACACCCTGCGGTTCGGGCTGGTGCAGGGCGGTTACTTCGAGGCCGAGGTCGACGCCGCCCTGAAGAACGTCCAGGACATCCTGTTCGGCCGCTGAGCGGCCCGGCGTCTGGCCGCCGCAGGACGACAATGTGCGAGGGCCCGCTCCCGAAATCGGGGGCGGGCCCTGCTCGCACGTACCGGACGACGGTGCTCGGCTGGATCAGGATCGCAGCCCGTTGCGGCGGAGCACCACGTCGCCGATCACGATGAGCAGCAGGAGCACGGCCACGCCGATCAGCCAAAGGTCCTCGACCCTGCCCTCGTGGTTGCCGCAGAGCATCGCCAGCATCGCGAGCGCGGTGAGGACCGCGCCGATCCGCCCGGCCTTGCGGTGCCCAGGCTTGTGCTGGTCTGGCGACGTTACCGGCTCGCTTCCTGCCACTGTCGGTCCTTCCCTCGCGATCGGATCTCCGGTTAGTCTGGCACGCCCCGTACCGGCCCTGGCGCAGGGTCCGGCCGATCAAGGAAAAGCGATGCCAGCCGGCGGGGTTCACCGCTGCCGGTCGAGCCCCTGACCACCCGGGCCGATCGACCTGTTCAGGCGGGCCGGAGGGGACTACCGGCGTCGCGGAACGGCGACCACACTGCCTCCGGTAGCGTTCTGGCGTACGCCTTGATTGTCTTGATGAGGGGGAACTGCGGTGCGAGTGACCGGTACCGGGCACGCGAGCATGCGGATCGACACGGCTGCGGGCAGCATCCTCTGCGACCCGTGGGTCAACCCGGCCTACTTCGCCTCCTGGTTCCCGTTCCCGGACAACTCCCAGCTCGACTGGGAGGCGCTCGGTGACGTCGACTACCTGTACGTCTCCCACCTGCACCGGGACCACTTCGACGCGGCGCACCTGAAGCGGTACGTGTCGAAGAAGGCCACCGTGCTGCTGCCCGAGTTCCCCACCTCGGAGATGGAGGACGAGTTCCGCGAGCTGGGCTTCACGAAGTTCCTGAAGACCCGCAACGAGGAGGTCGTCGAGCTGGACGGCGGCCTGAAGATCATGATCCAGGCGTTGACCAGCCCGACCGACGGCCCGATCGGCGACTCCTCGCTCTGGGTGGAGTACGACGGCGTCCGCCTGCTCAACCAGAACGACGCCCGCCCGACCGACCTGAGCGTCTTCGCCGAGTTGGGCCACGTGCACGCGCACATGCTCCAGTTCTCCGGCGCGATCTGGTACCCGATGGTCTACGAGCTGCCGCAGGCGGCGAAGACCGCGTTCGGCAAGCAGAAGCGCGATCGGCAGTTCGACCGTACCTGGCGCTACATCGACGACCTGAAGGCCGACCACGTCTTCCCGATCGCCGGCCCGCCCTGCTTCCTCGACGACGAGTTGTGGCAGTTCAACGACATCTTCGGCGACGAGGGGAACATCTTCCCCGATCAGTCGGTCTTCCTGGCCGAGTACGCCAAGGTCGGTGGGACCAACGGCATCGTGCTGCTGCCCGGCAGCGTCGCCGAGGTCACCACCTCCGGGGCGACGACGACCCACCCGCAGCCGGTGGCGGAGTTCTTCGCCAACAAGGTCGCGCATCTGGAGGAGATGCGCGAGCGCAAGCGGCCGATCATTGAGGCGGAGAAGGCATCCTGGCGGCACCCTGAGATCGACGTGCTGAAGGAGCTGAAGCAGCGGATCGAGCCACTGCTCGACGAGTCGATCTACCTGGCCAAGGGGGTCGGCGGTCCGGTCCGCTTCGACCTGGTCGGTTACGACGGCGAGAGCATCGAGTCGATCGTGGTGGACTTCCCGGGCAAGCAGGTGCGGTCGTACGCCGACGAGAAGGTGCGCTACCGGTTCCGGACCGAGCGGGCGCTTGTCGAACACCTGCTGCACATCGGTGAGGTGGACTGGGTCAACTCGCTCTTCCTCTCCTGCCGCTTCTCGGCGGCCCGGATCGGCCAGTACAACGAGTTCGTGTACGCCTTTTTCAAGTGCCTTTCCACCGAGCGCCTCCAGTACGCCGAGGGCTGGTACGACGAGCACGAGCGGGCGGTCGACGCCGAGGACATCACCATCGGCGACTGGACGGTGCAGCGACGCTGCCCACACCTGAAGGCGGATCTGAGCCGGTTCGGCATCGTCGAGGGGGACCAGCTCACCTGCCAGCTGCACGGCTGGCGCTTCGACCTGCCCAGCGGGCGCTGCCTGACCAGTGTCGGCCACAAGATCCGCGCACACCGCGTCGGCGAGGAAACCCCCGTCCCGGAGACCGTCGACCGGTCGAGCTGAGCTCTGGCTGTTAAGAAGGGGCCCTTCCTATACACGAGGCGTTAATAGGGGGCCCTTCCTTAGGTCCTGAAGGATGCGGCGGGCGGCGTTGTGGCCGGCGGCGCCGATGACGCTGCCCGCCGGGTGGCAGCCGGCGCTGCCCGCGTACACGCCGTCGATGCCGGTGGCGTACGGCATCCGGTCGGTGAACGAGACGGTGTTGTCGACGTGGTGGATGTGCCCGCCGGTGATGCCGAAGTGCGCCTCGATGCCGGGTGGCGGCAGTGGCACGGCGTCGGCGATCAGGTCGCCGGTGCCCGGGGCGTACCGTTCGCAGATCGCCACCAGCTGCTCGACGTAGCCGGGCAGCGCCGCGTCCCAGCTGGTGTCGGCGAGTTCGTAGGGCACCGACTGGACGAACAGCGCCGACGAGTGGTGCCCGGCCGGGTCGGCCAGCGACGGGTCGACGGTGGTGTGCAGGTACCACTCGATTGTGGGCTCCGCCGGCAGCCGCCCGGCACGGACGTCGGCCCACATCGCCCGCAGCGCCGCCATCGGTGACTCGGCACCGCCGCCGGTAAGCGACGCCGAGCCGGGCAGCAGGTGGATGGTCGAGCCGAACGGGCTCGGTGCGCCCGCCGGCAGGCAGGAGAAGCGGGGCAGCCCGCGCAGCGCCAGGTTGAGTTTGAGGGTGGTGCCGGTTCGCCGGACCGCCGCCATCCGCCCGGTGAGCGTGGTCGGCAGCGCGCCGTCGGGCAGCAGCTCGATCAGCCGGTACGGGTCACAGGCGCCGAGCACCACCTCGGCGGCGACCTCGCGCCCGTCGGACAACACGACGCCGGAGGCCGCGCCGCCGTCGAGGGTGATCGCGGTGACCCGCGCGCCGGTGACGATCCGGGCGCCGGCGGCACGGGCCGCGTCGGCGAAGGTGCGCGACACCGTGCCCATGCCGCCTTCGGCGATCATCCAGGTGCCGCCCGAGCCGGGCAGCCGGCACATGTTGTGCACCAGGAAGTTGTGCCCGGTGCCCGGGTCGTCCGGCCCGGCGTTGAGCCCGGACAGCCCGTCGGTGACGGCGTACATGCTGACCAGCAGCTCGGAGCGGAACTCGAAGCGGGCCAGGTAGTCGGCGACCGAGCCGTGTACCAGGTCGACGAAGACCTCACGCAGCGCGGGCCGCAGGTAACGGTCGGCGGTCTGCTCCACCGGCAGCGGCTCGGCCAGCCAGGCCGGGGCGAGGTCCTCGCGCAGCTCGGCCAGCTCGGCCTGCATCGCGTCGTCGGCCGCCACGTCGGCCGGGGAGAAGAACTCGGCCAGTTGCGCGCGGGTGGCCGCGGTGTCGGTGCCGAACAGCAGGTACGGCGATCCGACGCCGCCCGGGGTGGGCAGGAAGTAGTGCGGGTCGCGGCGCAGCACCGGGATGCGTACGTCGAGCGTGGCGAGCAGTTCCGGGGGCATCAGCCCGAGCAGGTACGAGCCGGTCGAGTGACGCAGCTCGGGCACCTTGGGGAACGGGTTCTCGGTGCGGGTGGCCCCGCCGATCACGTCGGCCGCCTCCAGCACCAGCACGTCCAGCCCGGCCCGAGCCAGCAGGATCGCCGAGACCAACCCGTTGTGTCCCGAGCCGATCACCACCACGTCGGCCCGGCCCGGCAACTCAGCACCCGTCATCTCCGCACCCTAACCCGCGGCCGGCCCGGTCAACCCGGTTCGAGGCGGCCGGCCACAAACGCCGGGGCGTCGTGGCCGGCCGCTTGTCGGTCAGGCGTTGCCCGAGGATGCCGGCGGGCCGGCGTCGAGCTGACGGGAGACGGCCAGCAGGGCGTAGCCGACCAACGCGAGGATCACCCCGAGGCCCATCGCCATGGCGGCGACGCCGAAGGACACCACCGAGGTGAACAGGGACGCGCGCAGGAACGAGCCGGTCATCACGACCTGCCGGGTGGGGTCCTCGCGGTCGAGTTCGGCGTAGGTCTTGCCGCCGCTGGCCTCCAGCGAGTGCTTCTCGATGACCTCTGCCTCCGCGTACGCGGTGAACGGGCCCTTGATCGGCTTGCCGGCGAACCGGTCGGCGTCTTCGGAGACGGTGATTCGTTCGTCGGCGAGCTGGCTCTGCACGACGAACCAGGTGGTCGCACCGGCGGCCAGCATGACCAGGCCAGCGACGATCACCAGGATCGACAGCAGTCGTACGGTGGAGCCGAGGGGCTTACGCGCAGGCACGGCGGGTGCGGAAGTGTCCGTCATCCAACTACTCCTCTTGGGGTGCGTCGTCGACATGTGTGCAGCCGCACGGAGGGGTTCCGTGCGCAAGGGACCAGTATCGACGGGCCGGGGCGGTGGCGCAGTACCGAGGCGGACGGCCGCGCGAGCGACCACACCGGCTCCGGCGGTGCCGGCTAGGCGGTGACCGGGTCGGTGCGGCGCGCACGACGGTCACGCCAACCGGCGAGCGCGAGGGTGGCCGAGTAGCCGGCCAACACGATCACGTGGAAGAGGTAGAGCCAGAGGAGGACGGCCACCGCACCACCCACCTCGGTCAGGCCACCGAAGGGCACCCCGAGGTCGAGCGGGAGCGAGGCGAACAGGACGAAGCCGTGCAGGAATCCGGAGAGGTTCGCCGCGGTGAACGAGCCGACGCCGAGTGCCGAGAGCCAGTCCGGCGAGGCCGGGCCCACCACCCGGAACACCCAGAGCAGCACCGGGGTGAGCACCAGCCACACCGCCAGGAAGGAGAGCACCACCCCGAGCACGCCCACCCAGCCGCCGCGGCTGACCAGCCCGGTGGTGGTCGGTAGGGCCAGCAGGATCGCCAGCAGCAGGGCCGGGGCGGGGGCGAGCAGCGGCAGCAGCAGCAACCGCCCCCGCCAGCCGACCAGGTGCTCGTCGCTGCGGGGTGCCGCAACCGACACGAACGCCCGACGCAGCCCTTCGCCGTACAGCGACGCCGGCAGCACGGCGGCCAGCGCCAGCCACGGCGTCAGGTCGACCCCGGCCTCGACCAGGGCGGCCACCGCCGCGGGCGCGCCGATCGCGTCCGGCAGGGCGGTGATGGCGTACCCGGCGAGCCGGTGGACCCGCTCCGCGCCGGCCACCAGGGTGGTCAGCCAGATCGCCAGCAGGGCCACCGGCACCACGGCGATCGCCCCGTAGAACGTGATCGCGGCGGCGTGCAGCGACAGATCCCGACCGCGTACCGGCCGAAAGGCGGCTCGGATGATCCGCCTCGTTCGTTGCCACGCACCACTCATCCAGCTTCTGTTCCCCGTCGTCCGCCCTGGCAACCGTGCCCCGGCTCACCGGGCCCGACCGGGCCACCGGGCGAGTGGCCGCCTGGTCGGCACAGTACGCAGGCTATCGACTTGCACTGTCCTGGCTGGTAGAACAGCCAATCATCGTCGCCTTGGCGATCAAGAGTCGCCACCTGGCGCCCTGTCCCTCGAAGCGAGGTACCTGCGTGACCCTACGACGATCAGTGTTAGCCCTACTTGCCGGCGTACTCCTGTTCGGACCGGCACCCGCCGCCGTCGCGGCGCCGGCCGACCCGGACAGCGCCGATTCGGCCGCCGCGTCGCCGCGAGGGCCATCCGACACCGACCTACCCTTCGGCGTCGGGCCCGGCCAGCGAGGCCGCTCCGCCGATGCCCCCGGCCGGCAGCCCAGCCAGCCGGTGCCGTCGGCGAAGCTGCCGGGCAAGCCACGGAACGATGTCATCGCCGACGCGCCGGTGGAGCTGACCGACGCGTCGATCGCGTACAACCTCATTCCGTACCACGACATCCCGCCCGCCCTGCGCGACCTTCAGCGCAGCGACCGGATCAGCGTCGAGGTCATCGGGCAATCCGTGCTCGGCCGCGACCTGCACCTGGTGGTGGCGACCGCGCCGATGAGCGACGCCAAGTGGAAGAGCTGGCAGCAGCTGTCGGACCTGCGGTTCAGCGATCCGCACGCGGCCCGGGCCACGCTCGCTGCCGGCGGGTACGCCGACTGGCGCACCCCGCTGTTCATCAACAACAACATCCACGGCAACGAGTGGGAAGGCACCGACGCCAGCCTCCAGGTGTTGCAGGAGCTGGCCTTCTCCACCGATCCGGCGGTCGTGGACATGCTCAACAAGCACGTGATCGCCTTCGTGATCACCAACAACCCGGACGGTCGGGTGGCGGCGACCCGGGCCAACGCCAACGGCTTCGACATGAACCGGGACTACATCACGGCGTCCCAGCCCGAGGTCCGTGCCGTGCGTGCGCAGCTGGTCCGCTACAGCCCACTTACCATGTTGGACATCCACGGGTACGTGTCCTGCACGCTTATCGAGCCGACCACCGGCCCGCACGGTGACAACTACGAGTACGACCTCTACATCAAGCACGCGCTGCGCAACGCGCTGGCCATGGAGCAGGCCGTTCTCGCCACCGGCGAGAACCGCGCCAGCTGCCAGAACCAGGACGGCACCCGGCGCAACGACATCCCGTTCCGGGACCGGACCCAGGGCTGGGACGACTGGCCGCCGATCTTCACGCCGATGTACTCGATGTACCACGGCACCATCGGTCACACCGTCGAGGTGCCGCTCAACCCGCGCGGCAACCTGACCGTGACGGAACGGCACGAGCGGACCCGGATCAACACCGCAGTCGCGGTGGCGTCGATCAAGGGGAACCTCGGCTACGCCACCGAGAACCGGGCGGAGTTGCTCGCCAACCAGCTCGAATGGTTCCGGCGGGGCGTCGACGGCGAGTCGACCCGACCGATCGGCGACCCGCTGGCGATCTCGCTGGCCCGTGGGGACAACGCCAAGACGCACCTTCAGGACTTCGCCCGGGCGTACGTCATCCCAGCCGGCACGGACCAGCGCAGCACCACCTCGGCGGCCCGGCTGGTGCAGTTCATGCTCGACAACGACCTGAAGGTCCACCGTGCCTGGCGGCCGGTCAAGCTGGGCGGCACGCATTACGAGGCCGGCACCTACGTCGTGGACATGCGGCAGCCCAAGCGGGGCCTGGCCAGCGCCCTGCTCGAAGTAGGGCGGGACGTGACAAACGACTTCGACGCGATGTACGACATCTCGGCCTGGAGCCACGGTCACCTCTGGGGCGCGACGGTGCAGCGGGTCAGCGCGGACGTCAGCCTGGACAGCCAGGCGCTGCGGCCGGTGACCGAGGCCCGGGCCACCGGTGTCGTGGCGCCGGGCAGGCAGGCGAACTACGGCCTGGTCGCCGACTCGGTGGCGGGCATCCAGGCCGTCAACCGGTTGCTCGCCGACGGGGTGCCGGTGTCCCGCACGGCCGACGGCATCTTCGTGGTGCCGGGCGACGTGCCCGTCGTGCGGCCCATCGCCGAGGCGTACGGGGTCGAGTTCACCAAGCTCACCCCGCCGCAGGTACGCACCGCCACGCCGGTGTCGAGGACCCGGCTCGGTGTCGCGGCCAACGCGGGTGAGATCTTCGCGCTGCGGCAGATGGGCTTCGACCCGATCTCCGTGACGCACACCGCGTTCAACAACCGCACCCTGTCCTTCGCCGATTTCGACGCCTTCTTCGTCTCGACGACGGCGTTCAACCCGCTGAGTCTGGACGCCACGCAGCGCGCCGCGTTCGACCGGTGGCTGGCGGACGGGGGCACCGTGGTGGGACGCGGTGCGAGCGGGAAGCAGTTCAACGACCGGGCCGGGCTGCTCGACGTGACGATCGCGGCGGGTCGTGCCGACGCGAACGGCATCGTCAAGGTGGTGAACACGCCAGGCTCGCCGATCACCGCTGACGCGCTGCCCACCGCGTTCGTCGACGCGCCGCAGTACTTCACCCGAGTCGGTGACGGCGTACGCGTCGACCAGCGCCTGGCCGGCGAGGACTTCTTCCTCGCGGGCCACTGGGGTGGCCAGGAGGCCGCCGCCGGACACGCGGTGGTGGTCAGCGGCGAGGCGAAGGGCGCGAAGGTGACCCTGTTCGGCACCGAGCCGCTCTTCCGCGCCCACCCCGAGGGCCTGTACCCGCAGGTCGCCGCCGCGCTGTGGTGGACCGGGTCGGGAGCCTGAGCGCCGGGTAGCACCTGGCGACGGGCCTGGGCAGGGAAGCACTGCTCAGGCCCGTCGCCGGGTCAGCCCGTCGTCGGGGCGGGGTGGTTCAGCCGAAGGCGTGGTAGAGCCGCCAGTTGGCGGAGAGGACGACCTTCTTCGACTGTCCGGTGTTGGTCTTGGTCGGGTGGTAGATGTGCATGTTCCCGTTCGACTCGTAACGGACCCACATGTCGGGGATCCCGTCGCGGTTGACGTCGGGGATGCTGACGACGACGCCGATACTCGCCTCGGTCCAGTTCGTGCCGTAGGAGACGTCGCCGTCGCGACTGTTGGCGGCGAGTTTCAGCGAGTTCAGGTCGACGCTGCCGGCGACCGCGCCCGGCCGGCCGTGCCGGATGTACATGGTGCCGGCGTCCAGGTTGCGCCAGAGCAGGTCGGGCGTGCCGTCCAGATCGATGTCGATGATGTTGATCACGTCGCGGCGGGCCCAGGCGTCGTGGTTCATCAGGGTCGCCTCCGTGAAGGCGGCCCCGGTGTAGCCGGACAGTACCCAGAACTCCGCGCCGGAGCGCAGCGCCAGGTCGGGCCGCTTGTCGCCGGTGATGTCGCCGAGCGCCTTGATCTGCGTCCAGGTCGACGGGTTCGGCGCGTTGGCCGGCAGCATGATGCGTAGCCGCTTGTCGACGTTGAAGCTGCCGTACCCGTCGCCGGGGTAGAGCCAGAATCCGCCGTCGGGCGTACGGGCGAACAGGTCGGTGATGCCGTCGCCCGGGTACGCGTCGGAGTGCTTGGTGATCAACGCGGCCTTGCCGGTGGTCGGGTTCCACCAGTGACCGGGCGGGTTCAGGGTGCCGGCGTTGTCGTACGAGGCGTACACCCAGCCGTACAGCTCACCGTTGTCGGGCCCGGTCCCTTCCGCCGGGCGGTCGCCCGCGTAGCTGCGCAGATTCCCGTTGTTGTCCACGAGGATCAGGTCCGGAACTCCGTCACCGGTGACGTCGCCGGGGCCGTCGCCGGAGGCGCGGGGCGGCACGTAGAACGAGTAGTCGGTCCGGGCGCTGCGGTTGCCGACCGCGTCGTAGGCGTACACCTGAAGGGTGGTGGGGCCGGCGTGCCGCGGCCTCAGGTTGGGCACCGTGGCCACGCCGTTGGTGGCATTCACGGACTCGGTGGCGATGCTCTCGAAGGAGTAGGTGAACCGGACCGCCCCGGTGGCGCTGAACCGGATGGCCCCGGTCCCGCCGAAGTCCACGGTCGCCCAGGTGGCGCCATCCTCGGTGGCCTCCAGCCAGACATCGCTGCTCACGTCCGGAGCCGGTGGCGCCGTGGCGTCGATCTTGACCCGGCACGGTTCGCTACCCGGCGGGAAGTAGCTCGACACGGCGCCGACCTCGTCCTCGGCCCGTACGTCCCACGAGTAGGTGGCCTGGTCCTCCAGCTCCGCGGCGGGGATGGTCAGGCTGGCCAGGCCGGTGCTGTCGGGGGTGCGCAGGGTGCCCGACGGCACGGTGGCACCGGTCTTCCAGAAGCGGAACCGCAGCGACTTCAGGTTGCCGTCCTTGTCGACCGCCTTGGCGGAGATGACCAGGTTGGTCCGGGCCACCGTGACGCTGCCGGGTGCGGCCACGCAGTTCCCACCGGGGGAGGTCTTGCCGTTCGTCGGCTCCCCCGGCGGCTGGTTGTAGGTGACCGACAGCTCTGACTTGCTGATCTGGAACTTGCGCCAGGTGAGGGTGTCGGATTCGCTTGTGGCCCGCATGCCCAGGGTGACGTTCGAGGCACCGGCGTTGGCGGCGGCCTGGGCTGCCTTCTGGACGTTGAAGGAGGCGTAGTCCTCGTTGCAGTTGGTGTTGTAGCCGTACGCGAAGGACTTCTTGTCCTGCGAGACCTGCCACGTCGGCTGCTTGTTCCAGGTGGTGCCGGAGGAGATGGCGGCGGTCTGCCACAGCTCCATCTGGCGGGCCGTGCAGTTCCAGGAGTGGTTGTTGTACACCTTGAAACTGGCCGAGCTGACGTCGGCGCCCTTCATGGTGGTGCTGAACCCCATCCGCCAGAAGGAGCGGGCGGTCAGCGGCGTCTGCTGCTCGTAGCCCACCCGGGCGTCGGTGGTGCCCGAGTTGAAGTTGGTGCCGTTCCAGGTGTTCGTGTTCGGGTGCTGCTTGTAGACGGTGGCCCAGGCCTGGCGGCCACTCTTCAGCGTCGGATCGAGGAAGACCGGGAAGAGGGTCTCGTCGTCGGTGAGCAGGCCGGTCGCGGCGGCGTCCAGGTGCAGCCGCGCGTTGCCGGTGCCCGTGCCGTCGAGCCGGGTCGGGATCTGCGCGTGCCGCGCGCCCGGTTCGCTGCCGGCGAGGCCGGAGAGCCGCAGCACGTCGGCGGGGGTGTCCACGGCGGTACGCGGCCCGGCCTCGGGAGCCTCCGGGTCGCGGCCGGCGGAGTCCCAGGCGAACGGGGTGGGAATCGTGCCGACCTCGGTGCCGCTGGCCGGGTCCAGCGCCTGTACGCCACCGGTGGTCGCGTCGCGACGGAAGTGCAGCGTCTCGGAGCGCAGCCCGTACTCCAGGGCCTGGACGGCCGGCGCGGCGGCGGCGGCCCGGTTCTTGACGATCAGGAGCTGGGCGACGGCGCCGTCGTCACGGACCACCACCAGCAGGTCCACGCCGGCCAGCACCTCGGGGTAGAGCGCGCGGGGGCCGTCCAGCACCGGCTGCGGCAGCGGACCGGGCCAGGTGTACGCGATGGTGTGGCCGTCGAGTTCCAGCTCGGCGAGCACGGTCTCGCCGGCACCCCCGCTACCGCCGGTGCCGCCGCTGCCGCCGCTGCCGCCGCTGTCTCCGGTATCGCCGGGGGTGCCGCCGAAGAGGCGCACCGGTGCCGGCGGATTGACCGGGCGGATGTGGAGTCCGTCGTGGCCGTCGGTGACGTGGGTAAGCGTGTTGTCGACAGGTACCCAGCGGCCCGCGTCGTCCCGTACCCGCTGTGGGGTGGCGTGGATCGTGGTGCGCAGCTGGCCGGTGGGCAGGGCCCAGGTCATCGTGGTGGCCGTGGTGGCGGTCTCCACGAGCACCTCGTTGCCGGTGCGGCGGGCTTCGTCGCGGGCCATGATCTCGTCGCGTGGGGCAGGCGGCGGGGCGGCGACGACCGCCTGCCGTGGTTCGGCTCCGGGCCACCCTGGCAGCAGGGCGGCGGTGAGTGCGGCCAACAGGACGCCGGTGAGGGTCAGCCTGGTGCGAGTACGCACAAGCGGGCTGATCAGGCGAGGCACGGTCACGGCGGGCTACTCCCGTGGGGCCGGGCGGACAGGGATAGGCGCGGAAACAGCCCCTCCGGCGGGCCGCGGGGCAGAAACGCGGGCACACGATCGCATGCCGACAGGGCGCCCCGTCCATCCCGTCAATGTGATGAATTCGTGACCTTCACTCGGCGAACAACGCGCAGAATGCCGAGATTGCAGCTCATGTATGACGATTTGTCGATGTAACTTGTCCGGCCGTGGCCTGAACGCGCGTTTTGGTGATCTTCGTGTTGATCGATGATCCACTGTGGCGAAAGTTGAGTGACGAGGATCACTTGAACTTTGTTGAGATCACTTTCGGTGACCTTGAGTTGTGGTCGGCGCTGCCGGACAGTGCTCACGCACGTGCCGAACCGGCGCGTGCTACTCGCGGTTTTCCGCACCTTCCTCTTTCGTCTTCGCGCCTGGGTGGGAGTCGACGCGCATGCGTGGTACCGGTTTGCTGGCCCGGCGGTGGGTGCGCCCCACCCGTACGGCGTTCGTTCTGACGCTGTCCACGGTCATGGCGGTGACGAGCCTGCCCGCCGCCGCGTTCGCGATCCCCGCGCCCGGCATGAGCCGGGTGGACATCGACCTGCCGGATATCCCGGAGGTCGACCAGGTCGACCCGAACGAGCAGGCGGTCACGGACCTGCTCACCGACGAGCCGGAGCCGGTCGAGCCCTACGAGCCGGCGGCCGTCGACGCATGGCAGCAGGGCACCGGGAGCGTGGACCTGACCGGGCTGGCGCCCGGCGAGGCCCTCCCGGTCGACGACCTGCCGGTCGCCCTCGGCGTGCCGGAGGGCGGCGACGCGGCGGCCCTCGCCGGCACCTGGACCGTCGACCTGGCCGCCCCCGAGGCGTCCCAGGACGCCGGTGTGTCCGGGTTGATCATGAAGGTCACCCCGCCGGCCACCGCCGACCCGGCCGCCGAGGTCGCGCTGAACGTGGACTACACGGACTTCGCCGACCTGTACGGCCCGCAGGCCGCCGACCGGTTCGGCGTCATGCTCCTGCCGGACTGTGTCTTCGACGACCCGGACGGCGGAGACTGCGCCGTCATCGAAGACGACCCGGAGCCCCAGACGCTCGGCGCTCAGGCGGTGCCGAGTGAGGTGGAGTTGGTCCCGGTCACCGGTGCCGGTGCCCGCTCCGCCCGCGTCGCCGGAGTGGACGAGGACGCCCCGGCCCGCCGGGTGGTCACCAGCACCGTGCCGGTCGGCCCGCTGTTCGGCGTCGAGCCCGGCACCGCCGGTCGGTCCGGGGTGGACGCCCAGGCGACCAGCGCGGGCGGCAACGTGGTCGGCGTGCTGGACACCGGCGCGTCGGCGTCCGGCGACTTCACCGCCACTCCGCTGCTCTTCTCGGGCTCCTGGGCGGCGGGCTCCTCGTCCGGCGCGTTCACCTACTCGTACCAGGTGCAGGTGCCCGAGACCGCCGGTGGCCTGATGCCGAAGGTGGCGCTGGGCTACTCGTCGCAGTCGGTGGACGGGCGCACCTCGGCCACGAACAACCAGGCCTCCTGGATCGGCGACGGCTGGGACTACGCGGCCGGCGCGATCACCCGCACCTACGCCAACTGCCGCCAGGACTCCAAGAAGGCGGGTTCGAACAACAAGGAGCACCGCACCGCAGATCTGTGCTGGGGCTCCGAGAACGCCACCCTCTCGCTCGGCGGAATGACCACCGAGCTGGTCCGCGACGACATCACCGGCACCTGGACCACCGCCAACGGTGACGGGTCAAAGGTCGAGCTGCGCAAGGACGCGACGCTCGCCAACGGTGACAAGGACGGCGAGTACTGGGTCGTCACCACGAAGGACGGCACCCGGTACCACTTCGGCCGGCACCGCCTGCCCGGCTGGTCCAGCGGCGACCCGGTCACCAACTCGGTCCTCACGGTGCCGGTGTACGGCAACCACGACGGCGAGGACTGCTACAAGGCGAACAACTGGGCCGGCTCGGTCTGCACCCAGGCGTGGCGGTGGTCGCTCGACTACGTCGAGGACATCCACGGCAACGCGATGAGCCTGTGGTGGGCCAAGGAGAAGAACCGCTACGCCCAGAACTTCAACTTCCAGAAGTCGGTCGAGTACGACCGCGGCGGCTACCTGCTCCGCATCGACTACGGACAGCGCAGCAACAACATCTACTCCACCCCGCCGCTGGCCCAGGTGACGTTCGACGTCAAGGAACGCTGCTTCGCGGAGGGCTCGCTCACCTGCTCCGAGTCGAACTTCAACAGCAAGATCCCGGACGACTACCGGATCTGGTACGACACCCCGGCGGACCTCGGGTGCATCGCGGGCCGCAAGTGCTGGAACGCCGGGCCCTCCTTCTTCACCCGCAAGCGGCTGGAGACCATCACCACGTACGCGCAGCGGCGCAGCGGCTCCACCGCGCTCCAGAAGGTCGACGAGTACCAGCTCGAACAGTCCTTCCCGGTGCTGCGGACCGGTCCCAACACCGCGCTCTGGCTGGAGTCCATCAGCCGGACCGGTTACGGCGTCGGTGGCGACGCGGCCAAGCTCAACGCGGTGCGGTTCGAGCACAACGCCGAGGACATGCCCAACCGGGTCAAGAACGACAACCGGCCCGGCTTCTCCCGGCTGCGCATCGCCCGGGTCGTCAACGAGTACGGCGGCGAGACCGTCGTCACCTACAAGAAGCCCGAGGGTGAGTGCAAGACGGGTAGCGGCCTGCCCACCACGACCGCCGGGCTGAAGGGGAACCAACGGCTCTGTTACCCCAGCTACTGGCACCCGGACGCGACAAACGACGACACGATCGACTGGTTCCACAAGTACGTCGTCGAGTCGGTCGAGGAACTGCCGGCCATCGACGGTGCCATCTCCACGGTGACCAAGTACGCGTACGCCGGTGCCGGCTGGAAGCTCGCCGAGCAGGAGTTCACCAAGAAGTCCCGGCGTACCTACTCGCAGTTCGCCGGCTTCGCCAAGGTCACCGTCCTCACCGGGCCGGAAGAGCCGGAGCTGGGCAGCCAGCGGACCAAGTCCGTCACCCGCTACTTCCAGGGCCTGGACGACTCCGCATCGGTGCGGGACGCCGCCGGCACCGAGATCGCCAAGGACCGGGAGGCGTTCGCCGGCCGCGTCGCCGAGGAACTCAGCTACGCCAGCGCCAGCGACGCCGACAGCAAGTGGCTCACCCGTAACGTCACCTATCCGGCGGTCAAGGAACTTGCCTCAAGGGCCCGTGACGACGGCCTCAGCCCGCTGAAGGCGTGGCGGGTAACCGACACGCGGTCGAAGGCGTGGGCGCGGACCTCGGCCAGCGACGCCGACGCTCGCGTGGTCGAGACGAGGACCACGTACGACGAGGACCACGGCCTGCCGACGAGGATCGAATCGCTCGGCGACGTGGACAAGAACGGCGACGAGTCCTGCACCGACGTCGAGTACCTCCACCGCACCGACAAGAACATCATCGGCCTGACCAAGCAGATCCTGACCAGTCCGACGACCTGCCTGGCCGCCAACTTCACCAATCTGAGCACGCTCTCCTCCGCCGGTCGGGTCGCCTACGACGGCGCCGCGTACGGCACGGCTCTGGCCTCGACCACCCGCGGCCTGGCCACCCAGACCTGGTCGCTGAAGGCGGACGGCTCCGGCTACCAGAGCGACGGCACCACCAGCTTCGACGCCATCGGTCGGGTGCTGAACCGTACCGACCCCGACGGCAAGGTCTCCCGGATCACCTACACGCCCGCCACCGGGCAGGCGTACTCGGTGACGGAGGAGAACTCGCTGCAACACAAGCAGACCCGGGAACTGGACCCCGGCCGCGCGGTCACCCTGAAGACCACCGATCCGAACAACCGGGTCAGCCATGCCGAGTACGACGCGCTCGGCCGTCTGGTCAAGGCGTGGGCCGCCGGCCGCACCCCATCGCCCACGGCCGTGCCGGACTTCCGCGCTGAGTACGCCCTGCCGGCAGTGGTCGACGATCCGGAGAACCCCGGCGAGAAGATCCGCAAGCCGCCGTACATCACCACCTTCACCCGTGGGCACGAGGGGCGTATCCAGACCTCGGTCACCATCTACGACGGGTTGGGCCGGGAGCGGCAGACCCAGGTGGAGGCCACCAACGGCGGTCGCCTGATCACCGACACGCTCTACAACTCCGCCGGTGAGATCTGGCAGACCAACAACGCCTACCTCGCCAACGGTTCGCCGATCGGCCGGCTCTTCGTGCCGTACGAGGATCCGGAGAACCCGGGCAACGTCCCGAACGCCACGCTCTACACCTACGACGGCCTCGGCCGGGTGGTCAAGGAACTGCCCGTGCTCAACGGTGCCGAACGGCCGGAGCGGGCCACCCGCTACGAGTACGGCTTCGAGCACTCGACGGTGATCAACCCGCAGGGCGCGGCCTCGTACCGCATCTGGACCGACGCCCTGGGCCGCACCACGAAGGTCGACACCTTCACCGACGCCGCCCGGACCCAGTTCACCACCATGCACTACGAGTACGACTCGCGTGGCCAACTGGTGCAGGCCAACCACTCGGCGAACCCGGTCCCGTGGACCTGGGCGTACGACCAGCGTGGCCGGCTGACCCGGAGCACCGACCCGGACACCGGCGCCACCACCATGACGTACGACCACCGTGACCGGCCGTTGACCACCACCAACGCCCGTGGCGTGACGGTGTGGAACGGGTACGACGAACTGTCCCGCCCGACCCAGCAGCGGCTCGGCGGCAGCGGCGGCACCCTGCTGGCCGAGTACACCTACGACACGGTGCCCGGCGGCAAGGGCCTGCCGGCCACGTCGACCCGGTACACCGACGGCCTGCCGTACACCCAGTCGGTCGGCGGCTACACCCAGGACTACCAGCCCACCTCGACCACGCTGACGCTGCCGGAGTCGATCGCCACCACGTGGGGGCTGAACCGGGAGTACCGCTACGACTACACCTACACCGACACCGGCCTGCCCGAGTCGACCACGCTGCCGGCGGTCGGTTCGCTGCCCAGCGAGAAGCTGCTGGTCCGCTACAGCTCCGACGGCCTGCCACTCTCGGTTTCCGGCAAGGACTGGTACGGCTCCGAGACGGTCTACTCGCCGTACGGCCAGGTGCTGCGCTCCACCCTGGGCGCGCACCCGTACCGGGTGTGGACCATGGCCGACTACGACGACGCCAGCGGCGAACTCAAGCGCCAGCAGGTGTTCCGCGAGGTCAAGGATTCTCACCTCGTCTCCAACCGCTCCTACTCGTACGACAACGCCGGCAACGTCACCGCGATCCGGGAGCACGCCAGCGCCATCGCGGAGCGGCAGTGCTTCACCTACGACCCGCTGGGCCAGCTCCGCAATGCCTGGACGGCAACGAGTCAGACGTCCTGCGACGCCGGTCCGGGCACCGCGGCCTCGCCCAACGCGATTGCCGGCCCCGACGGCACCGGCTACTGGCAGGAGTACGAGTACGACCTGCTCGGCAACCGCACCAAGCTGGTCGAGCGCGACCTGACCGGCCGGACCTCCACCGGCCCGATCGAGACCACCTACGGCTACGGCTACGGCATGGAGGGCGGCGGGGCGCAGCCGCGCATCCTGGACGCCGTCACCAAGACCTACACCACCCCGCAGGGCGCGGCGATCGTCGCCGAGGCGAAGCGACTGTACGAGCTGACCGGCGAGGCCAAGTCGGTCACCTCGACCAGCAACGGTGACCAGCAGGAACTCTCCTGGACCTACGACGGCCAGGTCGAGCGGATCACCGGAGCCGGCAGCAAGGGCCGCACCGCGTACGTGGGTCTGGCCAGCAAGTGTCTGGACCTGAGTTCCAGCCTGGCGGAGCCGAACCGGCCGATCCAGCTCTACACCTGCAACGCCACGATCGCGCAGAAGTGGGCGTTCGTCCCGACGCCGGGCCAGAACAACGGCAACCTCGGCACCCTGTCGATCTTCGACTCCTGGTGTGCCCAGCCGGCCGCAAACACCGCCGGGTCGGCGCTGCGCCTCCAGCGTTGCGACAACTCGCCCGCTCAGCAGGTGGAGCGGCTCTCGACGGGGCAGTTGAAGCACGCCGCCTCCGGGCTCTGTCTGGCCGTGCAGAACGGCGCCATCGCCAACTCCACGCCGATCGTGCTCGCCGCCTGCGCCGGTGGTGTACCGGCCCAGGTGTGGGAGGCGGAGGACGAGACCCGGCACATCTACGGGCCGGGTGGTACGCGGCTGCTGAAGGTGCAGGGCCAGCAGGCCACGCTCGACCTCGGCGAGGCCCAGGTCTCGGTGCAGCGCGGCGGGATGCTGCTCAACACGCAGCGCACCTACGCCGCGCCGGGTGGTGCGGTGATGCGGTACGCGTACGGCAGCGGCACCTCGTCAAACCTGGTCGCCCTCGCCGGTGACCACCAGGGCAGCCCGTACGCGGAGGTGGCACTCTCCGGCGAGATGCTCATGCGGATCCGCAAGCAGGACCCGTTCGGCAACCAGCGGATCGCCAACTCGCCCGCCAACCTTCAGACCAACCTCGGTTTCCTGGGTGCGGTACGCGACGACGCCTCGGGCTTCGTGCCGCTGGGTGCCCGGCTGTACGACCCGGAGGTGGGTCGGTTCCTCTCCGCGGACCCGGTCCTGGATCTCACGGACCCGGTGCAGAACAACGGCTACACGTACGCGCACAACAACCCGGTGACGCACTCGGACCCGACCGGTCTGTCGGTGTCGCTGACCCCGTCCGAGATGGCGGCGGCGCTGGCCGGTGCCGGTCTGTCGGCGGCGATGGTCGCCCAGGCGCAGGCCAACATGAACCGCTCCCTGGTGTCGGTGATCCTCGAATCGGCGTGGTACGTGCTGAAGGAGTTCATCGGGATCAACGATGCGATCAACTGCTTCGGCGGTGACATGTGGGCGTGCGGCAGCCTGATCATCGGTGCGATCCCGTGGGGCAAGATCGCCAAGATCCCGTCGGTGATCAAGGCGGTCAACCGGACCATCAGCGCGATCCAGGCGTGGCATGCCGCGAAGCGTGCCGCCGAGGCGGTGCTGGCGGCGGCGCGGGCGGCCGAGGCTGCGGCACTCAACGCCAAGAAGTTGGCGATCGAGCGGGCGAAGAAGGCTGCTCAGGCGGCCAAGAAGAAAGCCGCCGACAAGGCCAATACGACGAGCAATCGCGCGGCGAACACGTCGAAGAAGACGGGTAACCCGGAGCAGAAGCAGGCCCAGGCGAAGTCCAACCCGAAGGCGTCGACCGCCGCATCCAGCGGCGCCGGCGGCAAGGGCGGCGGCGGTGGCAAGGGCGGCGGCGGGGGTGACGCGAAGCCGGGCGGCAAGTCGGGTGCTTCGGAACGTAGCAGCGGCGGCACCAGTGGTGGCTCCTGCAAAACCTCGGGCAACAGCTTCGTCCCGGGTACCCGGGTGCTGATGGCCGACGGATCGACCAAGCCGATCGAGGATGTCGAGCCGGGTGACGAGGTGGTGGTCACCGATCCGGAGACCGGTCGTACCGAGGTAGACACGGTTACCGCGACGGTCACCGGTGACGGCGTCAAGCAGCTGGTGAAGGTCACCATCGACACAGACGGTGCGGATGGTTCCGAGACTGCCGAGGTCATCGCGACCGACGGTCACCCGTTCTGGGTGCCTGAGCTGGGCGAGTGGGTCGACGCTACCGACCTCGAGGCCGGGCAGTGGCTGCGGACCAGCGCTGGCACGTACGTCCAGATCAGCGCTGTCGACCGCTGGAGCGTCCCCCGCGCCACCGTCCACAACCTCACCGTCGCCAACACCCACACGTACTACATTGTCGCGGATGACTCATCGCTTCTCGTCCACAATTGCGGGGCGAGGGTCGTCGATATGCAGGGTAACGAAATTTCGAATCCGGACCCGCTCGCGGCGCGCCTCCTGGAACACACCAACCAGGCGCTCAGTGAATGGGATGCGGGAGTTATTGGCTTCTCCGCGAGAGACCACCTGAGGATCACCCGCCGTCCGAGTAGGGCCAACACCATCAAGGGCAACATCCTTGATGCGCGGGTGAAGGAGCTCGCGGCAAATGATCCAAAACTTGGCGACCTCTTCTCTACGCCGAGCGGTATGCCCGGACCCGACTGGGTGAACACCGGTAAGCAGGTGGCGGGGGTCGGTTGGTACGATCTGACAACCCAACGCATGTGGGGCCAACATGTCTTCGATTACAGTCCGAATTACGGGCCGGGAGTGGGTATTCTCTGGAACTAGTGGTCGATAGTCTGTCGTCCTGAAGGTTCCCTCATGGTCGCCCAACTGGTGACCATGAGGGAACTTGCATAGTTTTGGGAGGCTTCGTCGGTGAGCGTGATTGTCAAGTTTTTCGTGGCGATGCAGGAAGATGCGCAAGCGGCACTTGAGCGGGGGCCAATGGGCTCGCTTCCTGTGGTTGAATTTGGAAACTTTGATGCCGAGGAAGCGCTTCTGGATTGGGAGTCCCGTCTTACTGGGTATTCCTTTGAAGAGCTTATTGCTAGGGGTCATCCGGAAGTTGTGGGGGAGAATGATAGCGGTTCGCTGGTCCTGCGCCTTTCTGAAGATCTCGTTATGTCGCTTTCTGTAATGGATCGTCTGCAAGTTCGTGAGCTATCGGATTGGTGGGCCGAAGAAAAAGTTTCGAATGGAACGGCTATCGATCCAGCGGTTGCTGAGGAGATAGTCCGCCAATTGGTGATGCTTGTGCAGCTGAATTCAAAAGACGACGCTTCCGTCTACTGCTGGATAAGCTGACGGTGAAAGCCCTCGACAGGGCAGACGAAACTGTTTGGACGTTTCCGGACACCGGGGTTCCCTGGTCGATGAGTAGCCGTTTCGAACAATTTTCTTCGAGTCTTGAAGATTTCTTTCTTGAGGGCGTGGCTGGGCGTTCGTATCTGACTCTGAATGGGGCATTTGAAGGCGATCAGTGGTGGCGGCTGCTCAACCGGATCGGTCGGATCTGAAGGACGTCGCTTTGTTACGATCGCGGGTCATGGCGATCGTGATCACTGAGCGGCTGCTGGTGCGGGATTGGACCGATGGGCCGGGCGATCTGGCTCGGCTGTTCGAGATCTACTCTCGGCCGGAGATCGCCCGGTGGCTCGGCGCGCGGTCGGGGTTGCCGTTGACGGATCCGGCGCAGGCGGCCGAGCGGTTGGCCAGGTGGCATCGGCGGCACGCGGCGTACGGCGATCGGTACGGCATCTGGGCGATCGAGGTGCGCGAGACCGGCGTCGTGGTGGGCTCGGTGATGGTGAAACCGTTGCCGGGGCGCGACGAGCAGGTGCTCACCGAGGACATCGAGGTGGGCTGGCACCTGCATCCCGAAGTCTGGGGCAACGGGTACGCCACCGAAGCCGCTCGCGCCGTGCTGGAACGGGAGTTCGCCACCGGGACGCCGCTGATCCATGCCGTGGTGGATCCGGGGAACACCGCGTCGATGGCGGTGGCCCGCCGGCTCGGCATGACGCCCATCGGCCGCCGCAGCGACTGGTACGGCGGTGAGGAACTGGAAACCTTCGTCCTGGCCCGCCCGTCCCCCGTTGATCATGAGGTTGGCGGCAGTAGTTGATCTTCAAACTGCCGCCAACCTCATGATCAACGCGGGAGGGTGGGGGTGGGGTGGGGTTGGGGGTGGGGGTGGGGTGGGGGATGAGTCGGGAGGGGCTGGAGCGGTATCAGGTTTGGTGGTATCTCAGTGCGGTCGTGTTGGGTTTGGTCGTGGGGGCGGTCTGGCCGTGGGGCGGGCATGCCGGTGAGGCGCTGGTCTGGCCGGTGCTCGCGATGCTGCTGTACGCCACGTTCACCCAGGTGCCGTTGACCTCGATCCCGGCCGCGTTCCGGGACGGGCGCTTCCTCGCCGTCGCGCTGATCGGCAACTTCGTGCTCGTCCCCGGCGTCGTGTGGGGCCTGCTCCAGCTCACTCCCGCCGATGACGCGCTGCGGCTGGGCCTGCTGCTGGTGCTGCTGGTGCCGTGCACCGACTGGTTCATCACCTTCGCCCAACTGGGCCGGGGCGACGCGACTCGGGCGACCGCGTTGACTCCGATCAGCCTGCTGCTGCAACTGGCGCTGCTGCCCGCGTACCTCTGGTTGATGTCCGGCACCGACTTCGCTGTCGTTTTCGCGCCCGGTGATGTCTGGCCGGCGCTCCTGGTGTTGCTCCTGCCGCTGGGCCTGGCCGCGCTCAGCGAGGTGTGGTTCGCCCGGCGGCCCGAGCGGGACCGGATCCGCCAGCGGCTGGGCTGGTGGCCGGTGCCCCTGCTCTCCGTGGTGATCTTCCTGGTCGCCGCCGCGCACGTCGGGCCGGCCCGCGACGCGCTCGACGTGCTGCCCGTCGTCATCGCGGTCGCCGCCGCCTTCCTCGCCAGCAGCCTCGCCCTGGCCAGGCTGCTTGCCACTGCCGGGAGGCTGCCCACCGTGCAGGGCCGTACGCTTGCCTTCTCGCTGGGTACCCGGAACTCGTTCATCGTGCTGCCGTTCGCGCTCTCGCTGCCCGCCGGGTGGGAGATCGCTGCCGTGGTCGTCGTGATGCAGTCCCTGGTCGAACTCTTCGGCATGATCTTCTATCTGTGGTTCGTCCCCCGACACCTCTTTCCGCAGCCCGAGTCGGGTTGAGATGGGTCCCGCCCAGCAACGGCTGAGTCGATCTCGGGCCGTGTTAATAAGGGGCCCTTCCTCTACCCGAGGCGTTAATAAGGTGCCCTTCCTTCTCGCCCGCAGGGCGTGCGGAAGAATGGCGGGGTGACCTCCCCCCGCGATCTTGTGCTGTTGGGCTGTACCGGCTCGGTCGGTACCCAGGCCATCGACATCGTGCGGCGCAACCCGGACCGGTTCCGGGTGGTGGCGCTCGGTGCCGGTGGCGGAAACGTGGAACTGCTCGCCGCCCAGGCGTTGGAGCTTGGCGTCGAGGCGGTCGGGGTGGCGAAGGCCTCCGCCGCGCAGGACCTTCAGCTCGCCTTCTACGCCGAGGCGAGCCGCCGGGGCTGGGCCTCGGGCGAGTTCAAGCTGCCCAAGATCGTGGCCGGGCCGGACGCGATGAGCGAGCTGGCGCAGTGGCCGTGTGACGTCGTACTCAACGGGGTGGTCGGGTCGCTCGGGCTGGCGCCGACCCTCGCCGCGCTGCGGGCCGGGCGTACCCTCGCGCTTGCCAACAAGGAGTCGCTGGTGGCCGGCGGCTCGCTGGTCAAGGCCGCGGTGACCCGGCCCGGGCAGATCGTGCCGGTCGACTCGGAGCACTCGGCGCTCGCGCAGTGCCTGCGCGGCGGTACCCGAGGCGAGGTACGCCGGCTGATCGTCACCGCCAGCGGCGGCCCGTTCCGGGGCAAGCGGCGCGACGAGCTGACCTCCGTCACGCCCGAGCAGGCCCTCGCTCACCCGACCTGGAACATGGGGCCGGTCGTCACGATCAACTCGGCGACGATGGTCAACAAGGCGCTGGAGGTGATCGAGGCGCACGAGTTGTTCGACGTGCCGTACGCCGACATCACCGTGATGGTGCACCCGCAGTCGGTGATCCACTCGATGGTCGAGTTCGTGGACGGGTCCACCCTGGCCCAGGCCAGCCCGCCGGACATGCGGCTGCCGATCGCCCTGGGGCTGGGCTGGCCGGACCGGGTCGCCGACGCCGCGTCCGCCGTCTCCTGGACGAGCGCCCACACCTGGGAGTTCGCGCCGCTTGACGACGAGGCGTTTCCGGCGGTGGCGCTGGCCAAGGCGGCCGGCGAGACGGGCCGCTGCCGGCCGGCCATCTACAACGCGGCAAACGAGGAGTGCGTGGCCGCCTTCGTCGCCGGCCGGCTGCCGTTTCTCGGCATCGTCGACACGCTACAGCGCGTACTGGACGAGGCCCCCGATTTCGGTGAACCGGGTACCGTCGAGGACGTACTCGAAGCCGAGTCGTGGGCCCGCGCGCACGCGCAGGCGATCATCGCTGCTGCGGTGGAAGGAGCTTGATGTCGTTCGCGTTCGGGGTGACGCTGTTCGCCCTCGGCATCCTCATCTCGGTGAGCCTGCACGAGGCAGGCCACATGCTCACCGCCAAGTTCTTCGGCATGAAGGTCACCCGCTACTTCGTCGGCTTCGGCCCCACCCTCTGGTCGTTCAAGCGGGGCGAGACCGAGTACGGCATCAAGGGCATCCCGCTCGGCGGCTTCTGCAAGATCGTCGGGATGACGCCACAGGACGACGACGTCGAGCCCGGCGACGAGAAGCGGGCCATGTGGCGCTACCCGGTGTGGAAGCGCACCATCGTGATGTCCGCCGGATCGGTCACCCACTTCGGGCTGGCGATCTTCGCGACCTGGCTGGCCGCGATGACCTTCGGCCTGCCCAACCCGGACTTCCCCCGCAACGAGGAGCAGATCCGCGCCGAGCCGGCGGTGATCGCCATCCAGGACTGCGTCCTGCCGGACACCACCTGGCGGGAGTGCGCCGCCGGGGACGCGCCCAGCCCGGCCGCGGCGGGCCAGTTGCGCGACGGTGACCGGATCACCTCGATCAACGGGACCCCGATCAACAACTACGGCGAGCTGCTCACCACCCTGCGGGCCACCACCCCGGGCAGCACCGCCACCATCGGCTACGAGCGCGACGGCCAGCCGGGCCGCACCGAGACGGTGCTCGCCACCACCAAGCGCCCGCCGATAAACGACCCGAGCGGCCCGGTCACCGAGGTCTCCGCGCTCGGCGTCGGGCTGGTCGTCTCCACCCCGGGCCTGGTCTCCCACGGCCCGGTGGCGGCGGTCGGTGCGACAAGCACCTTCCTCGGCGACATGGCGGTGGCCACCGCGCAGGCGATGCAGCGCCTGCCGGAGAAGGTACCGGCGCTCTGGCGCGCCATCACCGGCGGCGAGCGGGACATCGACACCCCGATCAGCGTGGTCGGCGCCAGCGTCCTCGGCGGCGAGGCGGTCGCCAACGACGCCTGGGAGATGTTCGTGATGCTGTTCATCTCGCTGAACTTCTTCATCGGGGTGTTCAACCTGCTGCCGCTGCTGCCACTGGACGGTGGGCACATCGCCATCGCCTGGTTCGAACGGGCCCGCTCCTGGGTGTACGCGCGGCTGCGCCGTCCCGACCCGGGCCGGGTCGACTACTTCAAGCTGATGCCCTTCACGTACGTGGTGATTCTGATCGGTGGCATGTTCACCCTGCTCACGATCACTGCGGACGTCGTCAACCCGATCACCCTCTTCCCAAGGTGAGTGCCTGAAGTGACTGCTGTCAGCCTCGGTATGCCCGCTGTGCCGCCGCCACCGCTCGCCCCGCGCCGGGCCAGCCGCCAGATCATGGTCGGTTCGGTGCCGGTCGGTGGTGGAGCGCCGGTGTCGGTGCAGTCGATGACCACCACGTTGACCGCCGACGTCAACGCCACCTTGCAGCAGATCGCGGAGCTGACGGCCTCCGGCTGCCAGATCGTGCGGGTGGCGGTGCCCAGCCAGGACGACGTGGAGGCGCTGCCGGCGATCGCCCGCAAGTCGCAGATCCCGGTGATCGCCGACATCCACTTCCAGCCGAAGTACGTCTTCGCGGCGATCGAAGCCGGCTGCGCGGCGGTGCGGGTGAACCCGGGCAACATCCGGCAGTTCGACGACAAGGTCAAGGAGATCGCGGCGGCGGCGTCGGCCGCCGGTACGCCGATCCGGATCGGGGTCAACGCGGGTTCGCTGGACAAGCGGCTGCTGGCCAAGTACGGCAAGGCCACCGCGGAGGCGCTTGTCGAGTCGGCGTTGTGGGAGTGCTCGCTCTTCGAGGAGCACGGCTTCCGGGACATCAAGATCTCGGTGAAGCACAACGACCCGGTGGTGATGATCCGGGCCTACCGGCAACTCGCCGAGCAGTGCGACTACCCGCTGCACCTGGGCGTCACCGAGGCCGGTCCGGCGTTCCAGGGCACCATCAAGTCGGCGGTCGCCTTCGGGGCGCTGCTGGCCGAGGGGATCGGTGACACCATCCGGGTGTCGCTCTCCGCGCCGCCGGTCGAGGAGATCAAGGTCGGCGCCCAGATCCTGGAGTCGCTGGGGTTGCGGGAGCGGGGTCTGGAGATCGTGTCCTGCCCGTCCTGTGGGCGGGCGCAGGTGGACGTCTACAAGCTGGCCGAGGAGGTCACCGCCGGCCTGGAGGGGCTGCCGGTGCCGCTGCGGGTCGCGGTGATGGGCTGTGTGGTGAACGGTCCCGGCGAGGCCCGCGAGGCGGATCTCGGCGTCGCCTCCGGCAACGGCAAGGGGCAGATCTTCGTCAAGGGTCAGGTCATCAAGACCGTGCCCGAGGGGCAGATCGTGGAGACCCTGATCGAGGAGGCGCTGCGCCTCGCCGACGAGATGGGCGCCGAACTGCCCGAGGAGTTGCGCGGCCTGCTGCCCGGCGCCACGGTCAGCGTGCACTGACCCCTGGAACCAGCACGAGGGCGGCCACCGCACCGGGTGGCCGCCCTCGGCGCGTACCGGGTCACTCGGATTCGGCGAGGATCGCGTACAGCTTGCGGCGCGTCTCGTCGAGCACCTGGGCGGCGCGTTCCCGCTGGTCGTCGGTGCCGGTCAGCATCACCTGCCGCAGCGCGTTCATCGCCTGGGCGCCAGCGTGCCGGATGTCGTGCCAGCTGTTGATCGTGTCCTCGGCGACCTCCGCCCACGGTGGCGCCTGTGCCGCCTGGTCGGCCTCGGCGCGGCCCTGCTCGGTGAGGGTGAACCGCTTCCGGCCACCGCCGGATTCCTCGGTGGCCGCGATGACGCCCTCGTCCTCCAGCAGTTGCAGGGTGGGGTAGATCGAGCCGGGGCTGGGTCGCCAGGAGCCCCCGGTGCGGGAGTCGATCTCCTGGATCATCTCGTAGCCGTGCATCGGCCGCTCGGTGAGCAGCGCCAGCACGGCGTTGCGCACGTTCGGACGGCGTCCCCGGCCGCGCCCGCGCCGGCCGTGACCATGCCCGGACGCGCCGGGCGGGAACGGGGGACCGGGCGGGAACGGCGGGAAGCCGAAGCCGCGTAGCCGGCCTTCGTGGGGAAGGTGTCCCCGTCGATGGAATTTCATTCCGTCTCCTCCGTAGGACTATCACTGATGCATCAACGATATATCGGCAATACAACGGCGACAAGGTGCTGAAGGGTCGGCTGGGGCGTTAGGGCCAGCTCGTCCCCCTCCGGGCGACCGGCGTGTCGGAGCGCGGTCACCGTCCGCCACCACGTTCCGGACCGATCTGGCAGGCTGTAACCGTGCTGACGGCGCCGGTGCGGCAACTGGGGGAATCGGAACGGCGCGCGGTCGAGCGGCTGCTCGACCTCGACCCGTACGCGAGCGCGCAGGTCGCGGAGCGGATCGCCGCGCGCGGCCTGGCCTGGTGGCGGGCCGAGGGCCGGGTGCTCGGATACGGCTCGCGCCGCCAACTCGAAGCGGTCTGCTGGCTGGGCGGCAACCTGACGCCGGTGCTGGCCGGTCCGCAGGCGGTGGCCGCCTTCGCCGATCTGCTCGCCGGTGAGGAACGGCTCTGCTCCTCGATCGTCGGCCGGGCCGATGCGGTGCTGGAGCTCTGGGACCGCCTCGCCGACACCTGGGGACCGGCCCGCGACGTACGCCCGAACCAGCCGCTGCTGGTCACCGACGCGCTGCCCGACGTCGCCGTCGACCCGCAGGTGCGCCGGGTCCGCACCGGCGAACTCGACAGGCTCTTTCCGGCCGCGGTGGCGATGTACACCGAGGAGGTGGGCGTCTCGCCGCTGGCCGAGGACGGCGGGCGCGGGTACCGGCGCCGGGTCACCGACATGATCCGCTCCGGCCGGGCGTACGCCCGGTTCGTCGACGGCCGGGTGGTGTTCAAGGCCGAGCTGGCGGTCGTCACCCGGCGCACCGCCCAGGTGCAGGGGGTCTGGGTGGCGCCCGAGTGGCGGGGCCGAGGCATCGCCACCGGAGCCATGGCGGCGGTGGTCCGGGACGCACTGACCCGGGTCGCCCCGACCGTCAGCCTCTACGTCAACGACTTCAACCGGCCCGCCCGGCGGGTCTACGAGCGCTGCGGCTTCCGCCCGGTGGGCACCCTGGCCACCGTCCTCTTCTGACCTCTTCTGACGCCGCACGGCCCGGTGGCCGTGACCGATCCGCCCGGGGAGCCGATCCGCCCGGGCCGGGTGGGCCGATCTGCCGGACCGACCCGGCGGTCTGCCGGTCGGTCCGCCGGGTCGGTCTGCCGGTGGCGAAAATCCGTTGAGCCGTCGGGTGGGGCCGAGCAGGCTGGAACCTCCGCCACGAAACCGGAGGAACCGACCCATGCGCCTACTCCGTGATCTGTGGGTCACCTCCCCGCGCCGGATGACCCTGGTGACCGTCCTGGTTGTGGTCGGTGGCATCGGTCAGGCGGCCACCGCCGCGCTGGCCGGGCCGGTGCTGGTGCACCGTTCCGTCGGGTTCTTCGTGCTGCTCTCGGTGGCCCTCGTCGCCGCCGTCGTCAGTGACCTGGTGATCAGCCTGGTGATGGCGGGGGTGACCGCCGACTGGTCGGCTGACCTGCGTCGCCGGCTGTGCCGGGTGGCCATGGGGCAACCGGTCCCCGCCCTGGAGACCACGCCGGTCGGGGAGATGCTCGACCGGATCGACGGCGACGTCTACGACGTGGCCTCGGGGTTGCGCGGTCCCGGCGTACGACTGGCCCAGGCGCTGGCCGTCGGCGTGGTGTCCACGCTTGTCGCGATCACCGTCTGGTGGCCGGCGGGGGTCGGCCTGCTGCTGCTCACCGTCCTGCTCGTGATCACCTTGCGGCGGCCCGCCGGGCGGATCGCGCCGGCCCGGATGCACGAGGAGGCGGCCTGGTCCGACCTGGCGGCGGTGATGGAGGAGGCCATCCACGGCCAGGACGACGTACGCACCAGCCTGGCCCGCCCGTACGTGCTACGCCTGTACGCGGCGCGGGCCGCCGAGGTGCTCCGCCGTGGCCTGGTCGTCTGGCGGATGTCGGCGCAGGTGAACACCATCGCGGCCAGCGTGACCCGGGCCGGCGTGGCGCTTGTGGTGCTCGGCGGGGTATGGGCGTTGACCACCGGCCGGGTGGACGCCGCCCGGCTGACCGCGATCTGGCTGCTCGCGCTCTCCCTGGGCATGACCGTCGAACACGTCAGCCGGATGGTGCCGGAGGTGCAGTACGCACTCGGCGCGTGGGGCCGGGTGCAACTGCTCGCCAAATCCCCGCAGGAGCCCACCGGCGGTGCCCTGCCGACCGACGGGGACCTGGTCATCCGCGACCTGACCTACCACTACCCGGCGACCGGCCCGGACGCCGACCGGGGGCCCGCGCTGCGCGGGGTCGACCTCACCTTCGTCCGGGGCCGCTCGTACGCCCTGGTCGGGCGGACCGGCTCCGGCAAGTCGACCCTGGCCAAGGTGCTCACCCGAGCCGTCGACGTGCCGGCTGGCACGGTGCTGCTCGGCGGGCGTGACGTGCTCGACCTGGATGTGGAGCAGTTGCGCAGGTGGATCGCCGTGGTGCCGCAGCGGACCGAGATCCTTGCCGGCACGCTCGCCGAGAACGTGGCGCTCTTCGATCCCGAGCTGCTCGACGCCGCCGCCCGGGCCCTGCACGAGCTGGGCCTGGCCGACTGGATCGCCGAACTTCCGGCCGGCCTGGACACCCGCCTCGGCGAGGGTGGGCACGTGCTCTCGGCCGGGCAGGAGCAGCTCGTCGCCTTCGCCCGCATCCTGGTCCGGGACCCGCACGTGGTGATCCTCGACGAGGCCACCGCCCGGCTCGACCCGGTGACCGAGGTACGGGTGCAGCAGGCCACCGAGCGGCTGCTGGGTGGCCGGATCGGCATCGTCATCGCACACCGGCTCTCCTCGGTGAGCCGGTGCGACGAGGTGGTGGTGCTGGCCGACGGCGCGGTGGTCGAGGCGGCTCCGCTGGCCGAGTCGCGTCGCTTCGCCGAACTCCTCGCCGCCGGTCAGGCCGGTGGGTACGGCGACGACGCCGAGCTGCTCGCGGCTGGTCGGGCCGGTGGGTACGGCGACGACGCCGAGCTGCTCGCGGCTGGTCAGGCCGGTGGGTACGGCGACGACGCCGAGCTGCTCGCGGCTGGTCGGGCCGGTGGGTACGGCGGCGACGCCGAGCTGCTCGCGGCTGGTCGGGCCGGTGGGTACGGCGGCGACGCCGAGCTGCTCGCGGCTGGTCGGGCCGGCGCGTACGACGGCGACACCGGGATCGAGCTGGCGGAGACCGGCCGGGCGCACGCCGAGCCGGCACTGGTCGGCGCCAACCCGGCGGTGAGCGTCGCGGCCGATGCCGGCCCGTCCGGCAACACGACCGGCGTGGGCCTGCCGGCCGGTGGGGCGGTCGTTCCGACCGGTGGGGCGGGTGTGGAGGGCGCGCTCGCCCCTGCCGGTGACCCGGCGCCGATGGTCGGGCCCGAGCCGGTCGAGCCGGCGGAGGGGCGGGAGGTCAGCAGCCGGGAGCGGAGCGGCCCGACCGCTGCGGCTGTGCCGGCCGCTGCGGCTGCCCCGGACCACGACCGGCGGCCGGCGTCGCGGGCGCGGACCCTGCGGGAGATCTGCCGGCTCTGCCTCAACAACCCCCGCTATGGCCTGGCCTCGGTGGTGATGTTCGCCGTGCTGGTCATCCTCGGCCTGGACGGGCCGCTGCTGGCCTGGCTCTGGGCGGACGTGGTGGACGGTACGGACGACCTGTGGCTGCCCGCCCTGGGCATCGCCGCCGGACTGGTCCTCGCCATCCCGGCGTACTACTGGACCCATCTGTGGTATCCGGGCTGGTGGGTACGGCAGATGCTGCGGATCAGCCTGCGGCTGGTACACGGCCAGACCGGTCCACGTCGGGTCAGCCGGCACACCCCGGCGGAGGTGGTGGCCCAGGGCGGCGACACCGAGCGGGTGGTGAATCTCGCCGACAACGTGGTGGACCAGGGGGTCGGCCTGATCATGCTGGTCAGCATGACCCTGGTCACCGGCAGCCTGGTGCCGGGGCTGTTCTTCCTCGGCACGATGGTGCTCTCCGGGTTGGCGGCGACGGCGTTCGGGCCCCGGTTGGAGACGGCCGCGCGGGACACCGTGGCGGCGCGGGCGGCCTTCGCCACCGCCCTGGTCTCCAGCCTGTCGGCGGCCCGGACGGTGAAGCTCGCCGGCGCCACCCGGCCGGTGCTGGCCCATCTCGCCGCGCTCGACGTGGTACGCAGCGAGCGGCAGCGCCGGGAGATCGCCGTGCAGGTGTGGGCCCGCTCCACCCCGTCGCTGACCAGCGGCCTGCTGCCGATCGCGGTATGGGGTCTGTTCCTGACCGGCGGACTCTCCGCCGGGGCGGCACTGGTCGCGGTCTCCACCCTGGGTGCGGCACGCTGGTTCGCCTGGACCACCGCATCGCTCATCTCGCAGGTCCCGTCGGCCCGGGTGTGGACCCGGCGGACGGCGGAGATGACCGGGATCGAGGCGTACTCGGCGGCGGTGCCGGGGGTGGACCTGGCGGCCGGGACGGCGCCCGCGCCGCCGGTGGCCCCGCGTACCCCGCTGCACCGGTTGGAGCTGGCCGGATTCGGGGTGCGGCACACCGACGGCACCGTCGCCGTACGCGACGTCGACCTGACCGTCGACCGTGGCCAGTTGGTGCTGGTCGTCGGGCCGGTCGGCGCCGGCAAGTCCTCGCTGCTGCGGGCGCTGGCCGGGATCGCCCCGCACACCGGCCGGCTGACCTGGAACGGTACGCCGGTCACCGAACCGGAGCTGTTCCTGCGCCCGAACCAGGTCGGCTACGTGGGGCAACTGCCCCGGGTGCTCTCCGGGACGGTGGCCGACAACATCACCCTCGGCCATCCGGTGGACGCCGGGCACGCCGTGACCACCGCCCAGCTGGAGCACGACCTGGCCACCACCGGCAGTGGGCTGGGGCTGCTCATCGGGCACAAGGGCACCCGGCTCTCCGGCGGGCAGCTACAGCGGCTGGCGCTGGCTCGGGCGTTGGCGCCGCGTACCGAACTGCTGGTCGCCGACGACGTCTCCTCCGCGCTTGACGTCACCACCGAACTGGCGCTCTGGCAGGCGCTGCGCGAGCGCGGCGTGACGGTGGTCGGCTCGACCTCCAAGCGGGCCGCGTTGGTGCGGGCCGACCACGTCGTGGTGCTCATCGGCGGCGCGGTGGCGGCCCAGGGGCCGTGGCGGGAGTTGGCGCAGCGCTGGGGACACCTGGCCGGCTGAGCGGGCGGCCAGGTACCTCAGGCCGCCCGCAGGTACTGGTCGGGCCAGCTGGCGTCGGCGCCGAGCTTCGCCGCGGCCTGCCGTGGCCAGTACGGGTTGCGCAGCAGTTCCCGGCCGAGCAGCACCAGGTCGGCCTCGCCCTCGGCGATGATCGCCTCGGCCTGCTCCGGCTCGACGATCAGCCCGACCGCGCCGGTGGCGACCCGCGCCTCGCGGCGTACCCGGGCGGCCAGCGGCACCTGGTAGCCACGACCCACCGGGACGCTGGCGTTCGGGCTCGCCCCGCCCGAGGAGCAGTCGACCAGGTCCACCCCGGCGGTGGCGAGTTCGGTGGCGAGCGCGACGCTGTCGTCGACCGTCCAGCCGCCCGCCACCCAGTCGGTGGCGGAGATCCGGGCCAGTACCGGCACGTCGGCACCGACGGCGGCGCGTACCGCGCGGGCGACCTCCAGGGTGAGTCGCATCCGTCCGGCCCGGTCCCCGCCCCAGCCGTCCGTACGGTGGTTGGTCAGCGGTGACAGGAACTCGTGCAGCAGGTAACCGTGCGCGGCGTGCACCTCCACGGCGGCGAACCCGGCGTCCAGCGCCCGGCTGGCCGCCGCGCCGAACGCCTCGACGACGGCGGCGATCCCCGCCTCGTCCAGGGCGGTCGGCACCCGGTACTCCGGCACGAACGGCTCGTCGGTGGGGCCGACCGGCACCCAGCCGCCCTCGGTATCGGGCACGCCGCCCCGGCGCGGGTCCCACGGCCGGTACGTCGAGGCCTTGAAGCCGGCGTGCGCGAGCTGCACGGTCGGCACCGCGCCGTGCGCGGCCAGGAACCGGGTCACCGGCCGCCAGGCGTCGACGTGTCGGCCGGACCACAGTCCGGTGTCCTGCGGGCTGATCCGGCCCTCCGGCAGTACGGCGGTGGCCTCGGTCATCACCAGCCCGGCGCCGCCGACGGCGCGGGTGCCGAGGTGCACCAGGTGCCAGTCGGTGGGCAGGCCGTCGGGACCGGCACTGTACTGGCACATCGGCGCCAGGGCGATCCGGTTGGGCAGGGTCACCGTGCGCAGCGCCAGCGGCGTGAACAACGAACTCATTGCCACATCCTCTCCCGAGCAGCACGCCAGATACGACGTCCGTAATGAGTGATATCGATGACAGTCCTTACGGATCGGCCGGGTCGCCGGCTGCGGGCGCCGACGACCACCGGATCAGTCGCCGCGTCGTCGGCGGCGGGCCAGGGCGGCGGCGGTGACCAGACCCCAGCCGGCCGCCACCGCCAGTAGCAGCCGCTCCAGCACGCCGACAAGCGAGCCTCGGCCGACGAACAGCATGGTGAGCCCGACCGCGCCCGCCAGCGGCAGGGCCACCACCGTCGCGGTCGCGGCGATCCGGCGCAGGGCGCGTCCGGCCGCAGGTGCCAGGGCGATCGCGATCATGGCGAAGACCACGGCGGCCGTCGCGGCGACGCTCGCCGCACCGTGCACCAGATCCGCCACGGTGGCCTGCTCGAACGGCGGCAGCGGGCAGCCGGCACTGCACGTGACCGCTCCGGACAGGCCGGTGGCGAGAGCACCCGCGACGAGCAACGCCGCCGCGACCCGCAACCCCCGGTCACCGCGCCACCCGCCGCTGCCGCGCCACGCCGCACTGCCGCACCATCCCGCACCGCCGTGCCGGAATGCCACGCCGCACCATCCCGCACTGCCGCGCCGGCCGCCGTCGGGGTGCAGCGCGGCGGAGAGCAGCAGCAATGCCAGGGCCAGGGCGAAGACCCCGATCCGGTACGTCCAGGCGTATCCGCTGTCGGCGACACCGGCCTCGCTGACGTACCCGGTCAGGCCCGGCCCCGGACCGGCGACCACGGCGAGCGTCACCA
Organism: Micromonospora sp. FIMYZ51; assembly: GCF_038246755.1. Classification (NCBI taxonomy): domain Bacteria; kingdom Bacillati; phylum Actinomycetota; class Actinomycetes; order Micromonosporales; family Micromonosporaceae; genus Micromonospora; species Micromonospora sp. FIMYZ51. Next base: position 1,628,224 of record NZ_CP134706.1, read on the forward strand.
GGCTCGCGCCGACGAGCACACCCAACGCCGCGCCCGCGGCGGCGACCCGCGACCCGACGGCGCTGCGGTCAGCCACGCCCGTGTGGGGTTGTCCAGCCGTCCAGGTCCGGGCCGAGCGGCACGATGCCGGTCGGGTTGATCTCGCCGTGGGTGGCGTAGTAGTGCCGCTTGATGTGGTCGAAGTCGACCGTCTCGCCGAAACCGGGGGTCTGGAACAGGTCCCGCGCGTACGCCCAGAGCACCGGCATCTCGGTGAGCTTGCTCCGGTTGCACTTGAAGTGGCCGTGGTACGCCACGTCGAAGCGGACAAGTGTGGTGAAGAGCCGCACGTCCGCCTCGGTGATGGTGTCGCCCATCAGGTAACGCCGCTCGGTCAGCCGCTGCGACAGGGCGTCCAGCCGGGCGAAGAGCGCCAGGTACGCCTCGTCGTACGCCCGCTGCGAGGTGGCGAACCCGCACCGGTAGACGCCGTTGTTGACGTCGCGATGGATCTCGGCCATCAGCGCGTCCAGCTCCGGACGCAGCTCGACCGGGTAGAGATCCGGTGCGCCCGGGGCGTGCAGCCGCCGCCACTCGGTGGACAGGTCCAGGGTCAGCTGCGGATAGTCGTTCGTCACCACCCGCCCGGTGACCGTGTCCACCAGGGCGGGCACGGTGACCCGGCCGACGTAGTCGGCATCGGTGGCCAGGTACGCCGCGGAGAGAAAGCCGATGCCCAGCACCGGGTCGAAGCCGTCCGCATCGAGGGTGAACCGCCAGCCGCGCTCGTCGCGGATCGGGTCGACGGTGCCCAACGAGATGGCGTCGGACAACCCGAGCAGGTTGCGGACGATAAGCGCCCGGTGCGCCCACGGGCAGGCCCGACACCAGATCAGCCGGTAGCGTCCCGACTCCAGCGGCCAGCGGTCCTGCTCGTCCGGCCCACCGCCGGGTGGCGAGGTGGAGTGCGGGGTGACCCGCCCGGTGAACCGGTTGGATTGCCGGACGAAGGCTCCGCCGTCGTTTGTCTCCGCACTGAACTGGGCTCGTGCCATGCCGACAACCTATCTCCGATCTTGCGGCGATATCCTGGCTGCTGGCCGTCCCTGTCGACCTGGTGGGTGACGCGCCGTCGCCCCTGACCTGCCCACCCCCGAAGGACTCGCGATGACCGTGGCATACCTGGTGGCCGGTGTCCGCACCCCGATCGGCCGGTATGCCGGCGCGCTTGCCGGCGTACGCCCCGACGACCTGGCCGCGCACGTGATCCGCGAGTTGGTCGCCCGCCATCCGGCCGTGGACTGGTCGCGGACCGACGACGTGATTCTCGGCTGCGCCAACCAGGCCGGCGAGGACAACCGCAACGTGGCCCGGATGGCGGCGCTGCTCGGCGGGCTGCCCGAGGAGGTCTCGGGCAGCACGGTCAACCGGCTCTGCGGCTCCGGCCTCGACGCGTTGGCCACCGCCGCGCGGGCGATCGTCGCCGGTGCGGCGGATCTGATCGTCGCGGGCGGCGTGGAGAGCATGAGCCGTGCGCCGTTCGTCCTGCCGAAGGCGACAAGCGCGTTTTCCCGGGCCGCCGAGATGTACGACACCACGATCGGTTGGCGGCTGGTCAACCCGCTGATGGAGCGGGGCTGGGGCATCGACTCGATGCCGGAGACGGCGGAGAACGTCGCCGCGGAGTACGGCGTCGACCGGGTCGCCCAGGACGAGTTCGCGTACCGCTCGCAGCTGCGGGCCGCCAAGGCCCAGGCCGACGGCCGGCTGGCCGAGGAGATCGTGCCGGTGACCGTGCCGGCGGGCCGGCGCGAGACGAGGTTGGTCGAGGTCGACGAACACCCGCGGCAGACCTCCCTGGAGAAGCTCGCCGCGCTGCCGACGCCGTTCCGGGACGGTGGCACGGTGACCGCCGGCAACTCCTCCGGCGTCAACGACGGCGCGGTGGCGCTGCTTGTCGCCTCGGAGGCGGCGGTCGCGGCGTACGGGCTCAACCCGCTGGCCCGGGTCAGCGGGGCGGCCAGCGCCGGCGTACCGCCCCGGATCATGGGCATCGGCCCGGTACCGGCGACCCGGCGGCTGCTCGACCGGCAGGGGCTGGCGCTTACCGACCTCGACGTGATCGAGCTGAACGAGGCGTTCGCCGCCCAGTCCATCGCGGTGCTGCGGGAGCTGGGCCTGCCCGCCGACGCCGAGCACGTCAACCCGAACGGCGGTGCCATCGCCCTGGGACATCCGCTCGGGGCCAGCGGTGCCCGGCTCGCGCTCACCGCCGCCCTGGAACTGCGTCGCCGGGGTGGCCGGCGGGCGCTGGCGACCATGTGTGTCGGGGTCGGGCAGGGCATCTCGCTGCTGCTGGAAGCCGCCTGACCGGCCGGGCCGTCCGGACGAGCGGCCCGCTGTCCCCTGGATCTCCCGTCGCGTGACGCACCGGCCTAGAGTGGGCACCGTCACACGATCCGCGGCGACGACTTGGGGTGTACCAGTGCAGATGCCGGACGGGCTGCCCGCCAAGATCGACCTCTCCCGGCCCAGCGCGGCCCGGGTGTACGACTACTTCCTCGGCGGTGCCCACAACTTCGAGATCGACCGGCAGTTGGCCGAGCAGATCGCGGCCATGACGCCAAACCTGCCGGCCACCATGCGGGCCGGCCGGGAGTTCCTGCGTCGGGCCGTACGGGCGCTGCTCGATGCCGGCGTCGACCAGTTCCTGGACATCGGCTCCGGCATCCCCACCGTCGGCAACGTGCACGAGGTCGCCCAGGCCGCGAACCCGAAGGCCCGGGTCGTCTACGTCGACATCGACCCGGTGGCGGTGGCGCACAGCCGGGACCTGCTGGCCGGCAACGACCTGACCGGGGTCGTCCACGCTGACCTGCGCGACCCGGACCTGATCCTGGCCGAGGCGCGCCGGCTGGAACTGCTCGACTTCGACCGGCCGGTGGGCATCCTGCTGGCCGGCGTGGTCCACTTCGTCCCGGACGCCGACCGTCCCGGCGAGATCCTGGCGACCCTGCGGGCCGCCACCGCGCCCGGCAGCCATCTGGTCGTCTCCCACTCCACCTTCGAAGACCAGCCGCAGGAGATGCTGGACGCGCAGCGGCTGTCGGCGCGTACCGCCACCGAGATCACCCTGCGCTCCCGCGCCGAGATCACCGGCTTCTTCGGCGACTGGACGATCCTCGAACCGGGGGTGGTGCACATGGAGCTGTGGCGGCCGGACTCACCGTCCGAGGTGGCCGCCGACGCGCAGCGGTTCGGCGCCTTCGGTGGCGTGGCCCGGAACGACCGGCCTGCGGGCTGACCGATGGCCGGGGTCGACGCCGTCGGCGGAAACGCCGTCGACCGCACCGGCGCTCAGCGTTACGCGGCCGAGTGGGCCAAGGCCGTACGCCGGCTCGGCTTCGTGCCGCTGAGCGCGGCCGAGACCGAACGGTTGCTGCTGGCGCACACCCTGCGCCTGGCCGACGTCCTGCGCACCGGGGAGGCGGTCGCCGCGGTGGCGGCGGAGGTCGGCCGGGCTCTGGTGGCGGCGAACCTGACCGAGCCGGAGATGATCGAGTGGTCGGTGCAGGCCCTTGCCGACCGGTTCCCGGCCCAGGTGCTCAGGGTGCGATCCGCCCCCGGTGCGGGGAGCGGTTCCGGCGGGCTCGGCGATCCCGGCGAGTCCGGCGACGCGGGCGGGTCCGGCGATGCCGGCGGGCTTGACGATGCGGGCGGGCTGGGGGAGCGGATCGCCGCCGCGCAGGGTGGCCTGGCCGCTGGCTTCGCCCGCGCCCTGCGCGACCGTACCTTCGCCCACCAGGAGCGGATCGCCCGTTCCGCCTGGCAGGCCCGGGACGCCGTGGAGCAGGCGTTGCGGGACAGCGAGGCCCGGTTCCGGGCGGTGTTCCGGGGAGCGGCGATCGGCATCGGCATCGCCGACATCGACGGCACCATCATCGACGTCAACCAGCCCTTCGCCGACATGCTCGGCTACCCGGTCGAGGAACTGCGGCAGCTGAATGTCGCGGCGCTGTTCCACCCCGACGACGCCCCCGGGATGGCCGAGCTGTACCGGGGACTGATCGAGGGCAAACACGACAGCGTACGGGTCGAGAAGCGTTACTACCGCAAGGACGGCAGCGCCGTCTGGACGGACCTGGCGGCCTCGCTGATCCGGCACGACGACGGTCGGCCCCGGTTCACCGTCGCCATGGTGGAGGACATCACCGAGCGGTACGAGCTGCAACGCCGGCTACGCTTCCAGGCGCTGCACGACCCGCTCACCGACCTGCCCAACCGGACGCTGTTCTTCGAGACGTTGGACGGGTTGCTGAGCTCGGGAGGCCGGGTCGGGCTCTGCTTCCTCGATCTCGACGGATTCAAGGCGATCAACGACAGCCTCGGCCACGACCTCGGCGACCGGCTGCTCGTGACGATCGCCCGCCGGCTCGCCGGCTGCGTGGCGGAACAGGGCTACCTGGTCGCCCGGATGGGCGGCGACGAGTTCGTCATCCTGGTCGACGGTGCCCCCGGAGTCGACGCCGTGATCGCGGTGGCCGAGGCGGCCCTGGCCGCGGTCTCCGCCCCGGTGTTCGTCGACGACCAGCAGCTGATGGTGTCGGCAAGCATCGGCATCGTCGACTCCGAGCACGTCGGCACCAGCGCCGCCGAGCTGATGAAGGCCGCCGACACCACGCTGTACTGGGCCAAGGCCGAGGGGCGGGGCCGGTGGGCGGCCTACGACCCGGAACGCACCGCCCGGGACATCGCCCGGTCGGCCCTGGTCGCCGGGCTGCCGGTGGCGCTGGAGCGGGGCGAGTTCGTGCTGCACTACCAGCCGATCGTGTCGCTGCTGGACGGACGGATGCTGGCCGTCGAGGCACTGGTCCGCTGGCAGCACCCCGAACTGGGGCTGATCGGCCCGGACCGGTTCATCGGGCTGGCCGAGGAGACCGGCCTGATCGTCCGGCTCGGTGCGTTGGTGCTGCGGCAGGCGTGCCTGGACGCCAAGCGCTGGCACGCCGAGTTCCCCGACGCCCGGCTGGTGGTGAGCGTGAACCTGGCCGCCCGCCAGGCCGACGCCCCGGCGATCGTGGACACCGTGGCCGACGCCCTGGCCAGCAGCGGGCTACCGGCGGAGCTGCTGCAACTGGAGCTGACCGAGAGCGCGGTGATGGGCTCGGCGGGTGAGCCGCTGCGTACGCTGTACCGGCTCGCCGCCCTCGGCGTACGGCTGGCGATCGACGACTTCGGCACCGGCTATTCGAACCTCGCGTACCTGCGCCGGCTGCCGATCACCTGCCTCAAACTGGCCGCGCCCTTCGTCGAGGGCATCCGGGCCGACGAGCCGGACGCCGCCGACCACCGGGACGAGCGGATCGTGGACGCCCTGGTGCGGCTGGCGCACGCCCTGGAACTCTGGGTCACCGCCGAGGGGGTGGAGACCGAGGCGCAGGCCGAGCGGCTACGCGCGCTACGCTGCGACACCGCACAGGGCCGCCTGTTCGGCCCACCCGCACCCGCCGACACCATCTCCACCCGCCTGGATGGCGGGTAAGGAAGGGCCCCCTATTAACGCCTGCGGTAGAGGAAGGGCCCCTTTTTAACAGTTGAAGCGATCGGATGGGGAGCCGACGTGAGCCTGACAGAAACCGGTGCCCTGGTGTCGGTGATCACCGCGTTGGCCATCCTCGCCGGACTGGCCGGGGTGGTGGTGCCCGGCCTGCCGGCGTTGCCGCTGTGCTGGGGCGGGGTACTCGTGTGGGCGTTGTTCGGCGACGCCGGTGCCGGGCGCTGGCTGGTGCTCGCGGCGGCCACCGTGGTCGCCCTGGGCGGCACCGTGGTCAAGTACGCCTGGCCGGGCCGCAACCTCAAGCGGGCCGGCGTGCCCACCTCCACGCTGCTCGTCGGCGCGCTGCTCGGCCTGGTGGGCTTCTTCGTCATCCCGGTCGTCGGGCTGGTCATCGGTTTCGTCGGCGGCATCTTCCTGATGGAACGGTTGCGGCTGGGCGACACCCGGCTGGCCTGGCCGGCGACCAAACAGGCGGTCGGCGCGGCCGGGCTGGCGATGCTTATCGAGTTCCTCGCCGGGGTGGTGATCGGCGTGCTCTGGGTGGCCGGCCTGGTGCTGACCTGAGCCGTGCTGCCGGGCGGCGCGGGGCGAAGCCAGGGTAGGGCGCAGCGCCGTACCCGAGAGAGAGGTGACGTGCCCCGCGCCGCCGCGGCTGCCGGGCCGTTCCGAGGGCCCGGGTCGGCCCGTCGCGATCGGGCCTGGTCACAAGCCCAAGCATGGGGTACGCCCGACCGCCCGGCAAGGCAATTGTGGGTCCGCCGGTCGACGTCACCTGCGCCGAGCCGGCGCGACGGCAGGGTCGGCCGGTCGACGTCAGCTGCGCCGAGCCGGTGCAGCGGCCGGGTCCGCCGGTCGACGTCAGCTGCGCCGAGCCGGCGCGACGGCAGGGGCGGCCGGTCGACGTCAGCTGCGCCGAGCCGGCGCGACGGTCAGTGGGAACGGCACGCCGGTCAGTTCTTCGGACACCCGCCACAGGCGGCGGGCGACGGCGTCGTCCTGGGCGGCCTTGGACCGGCCGACGAGCTTGGGTGCGCCGCGTCCTTGCAGAAAGCCGCCGGGGCCGGCGTAGCTGCCGCCCGGGATGTCGGCCACCGCCGCGTAGAGCGTGGGAAGCGCGCCGTCCTCTTCACTCTGGGCGAACCAGTTGACGGCGGTGGTGTGCAGCAGACGCCTCGGCAGCGGTGCGCCGTCGAGATGCCCGAGCAGGTTGGTGGTCGCCAGACCGGGGTGCGCGGCGGTCGCGAGCACCGGTGCAGCGGCCTCGGTGAGCCGGCGCTGTAGTTCGGCGGTGAACAGCAGGTTCGCCAGCTTCGACTGCGCGTACGCGCGAAACGCCTGGTAGGGCTTGCGCTCCCAGTTGAGGTCGTCGAAGTCGATCGTGCCGGCTCGGTGTGCGTTTGAGGAGACCGTGACCACTCGGCCCCGGATCCGTGGCAGTAGCAGGTTGGTGAGCGCGAAGTGCCCGAGGTGGTTGGTGCCGAACTGAAGTTCGAAGCCGTCGGCGGTGCGGCCGAGCGGCGGGATCATCAGGCCGGCGTTGTTGATCAGCACGTCGATCGGCTCGGTGTACGTCTCGGCGAACGTACGCACCGAACTGAGGTCGGCGAGGTCGAGTCGGCGTACGGCGACATCGCCGGCCATTGTCGCGGCGGCGGCCTTCCCCTTGGCCAGGTCACGGACGGCGAGCACGACGCGGGCGCCCTTGGCGGCGAGCGCGCGGGCGGCGGTGCGGCCGATGCCGCTGTTTCCGCCGGTGACGATGACGGTCCGGCCGGTCATGGCGGGGAGCTGGCCGATCGTGAATGTTGTCATGAGAAACAATGTATGCGGTGTCAACAATGATGTCAACGACTACATTTGGCTAGAGTGGAGCCCATGTCCGGGTACCACCACGGGAACCTCCGCGCGACACTGCTTGCCGCGGCCGAGCGCAGCCTGCGCCAACACGGCGCGGAGCAGCTCTCCCTGCGCGAGCTGGCTCGCGAGGCCGGGGTCAGCCACGCCGCGCCGCGCCGGCACTTCGCCGACCGCCAGGCGCTGCTGGACGCGCTCGCGGAGGCCGGATTCGCCCGACTGGACGCCGAACTGCGCGCGGCGCTGGCTGCCGCCGGGCCGGAGTTCGAACCTCGCCTGCACGGCGTGGCAACGGCCTACCTGCGGTTCGCCACCGAGGACGCCGCGCTGCTGGACCTGATGTTCGCCGGTAAGCACCGCGACGGCGCCGACCGGCTCGTCGCCGCCGCCGCTGCGGCGTTCGGGCTGCTCAACGATCTGATCATGCAGGGGCAGGAGCAGGGCGTACTCGCCCCCGGCGACCCGCAGCAGGTGGGCATCGTGCTGTTCGCCACCCTGCACGGCATCGCCACGCTGACCAACGGGAACCTGGTCCCACCGGAACTGCTCGACAACCTCCTGCCGACGGCCGTCGACCAGTTCATCCGGGGATCGGGACGCGCCTAGGCGGCGGTGCCGAACCAGCGGGGCAGGTGCCTGACCAGCTCACCCTGGTCGTCGCCGACCCAGGCCACGTGGCCGTCCGGCCGCAACAGCACGGCAGGCACGTCCAGCTCCTCGCTGACGTCGACCACGTGGTCGACGCGGTCCGCCCAGCCGGCGACCGAGAGCCGACCGGTCTGGTCGAGCAACAGGCCCCGGCCGGCGCGCGTCAGCTCGTAGAGACGGCCCTGCTTGAGGCGTACGTCCCGGATCCGCCGGCCGAGCAGGTCATGCCCGGCACCGAAGTCATAGCGCACCCCGATCGCGGTGATCTTCTCGGTGAGGTACCGGTTCACCTCGTCGAAGTCCATCAGCTCCGTCACCAGCCGGCGCATCGCCAGCGCACCCGGCTCGGTGGAGAGCAGCTCCATCTGCGCGCGGGTGTTGTTCAGTACGTCGTCGGCGACCGGGTGCCGTTCATTGTGGTAGCTGTCCAGCAGCCCTTCCGGAGCCCAGCCGGCCACCTCGGCGGCCAGCTTCCAGCCGAGGTTGAACGCATCCTGGATACCGAGGTTGAGGCCCTGTCCGCCGGTCGGCGGGTGGATGTGCGCCGCATCGCCGGCCAGCAGCACCCGGCCGAGGCGGTAACGCTCGGCCAGCCGGGTCGCGTCGCCGAAGCGGGACAGCCAGCGCGGTGCGTGCACGCCGAAGTCGGTGCCCGCGTACGCCTGAAGTTGCTGTTTGAATTCCGCCAGGGTGGGCGGTGCCGAACGGTCGGCGGCCACCCCCTCGGCGGGCACCACGACCCGATACACCCCGGCGCCGATCGGCCCGAGTCCGAACCGCTTCTGGGTCTTGCGGACCTCGCTGACCACGGCGGCCACCGTCTCCGGTGGCGCGGTCACCGCCATCTCGCCCAGCAGCGTGTCGACCCGGCTCGGCTCACCGGGAAAACCGATCCCGAGCAGCCGGCGTACGGTGCTGCGCCCGCCGTCGCAGCCGACCAGGTAGCGCGATCGCTGCTGCGTGCCGTCGGCCAGTTCGACGCTCACCCCGTGCTCGTCCTGGCTCAGCCCGACCAACTCGCCGCCGCGCCGGATCTCCGCACCCACCTCGGCGGCGCGCTCGGCCAGCAGCCGGTCGGTGACCGGCTGCGGAATGCCCAGGACGTAGGGGTGCGCGGTGTCCAGCCGGTCGGGCGCGGGCTTGTCGATGGCGGCGAAGAAACCGCCGACCGGGTACCGCTGGCCGAGCGCGAGAAACCGATCCAACAGGCCGCGCTGGTCCAGCACCTCGATGCTGCGTACGTGCAGACCGAGCGCGCGGACGAACGGCGGCGGCTCGTGCTCCTTCTCCAACACCAGCGTGCGTACGCCGTGCAGCCGCAACTCGCCGGCCAACATCAGACCGGTCGGCCCCCCACCGGCAATGATCACGTCATACATGCGTACCCCCATGTGGTTCTCGGCTGTTTCCGGGCAGCGCGTACCGTCGCGGATTTCGGGTTTCCGCAGTTCCCGGCTTCGGTCGCAGATTCTGCGCCACCACCCGGGTATTGCGGCAAGACCCGGGGTGCGATATACGTTGAGAGTGGCAGGAAGACGGACATCTTCCTGCCTTTCGCGTTTGCGCCATTCCCGCTGCACGCCGTTGGTCAAGCGGTCGACGGCAGCTTGCGGCGCCCCACCGCCCGTCCGCCTTCGCGGCTTCCACTGCGGTGCGGGTTGAAGCAGAGCAAAGCGGGCGAGGGAAGGGCTGCCTGGGTGGCGGACCTTTTCGGGCTGCCGGGCAGGGTCAGCTCATGGGGCCGATCTGCTTGGCGAGGTCGACGAAGGACTGCCACGACGACGGGGTGAGGTGGAGGGTGCCGCCGTCGCGGTCCTTGGTGTCGCGGACCAGCACGACGCCGGGCAGGTTGTCGGCAACCTCGACACAGGACCCACCGTTGTTGCCGCTCTTGGTGCTCTTGCGCCACTGCGCCCTGGTCACGTCCATGATTCCGCCGCTTTCCTGATCAAATCCAGGGATTGGGCTCGGGAGAGGCACTCACCCCTGATGCGTTCCCACCTTCGGCTGAGCGTAGCAACTTCCTCGGCTCCCGTAACGATCTCTGCCCGCGCTTGACTGTCCGCGTGGGCGACGTACTCACCGCCGGGCAGTTCAGCGATGATGAAGCCGCCACCGAGACCTGGGTACATCCCGACATCCTTCGGTACGACAAGCACCTGCAACGCAGGTAGCGCCGCGCACGCCGCGAGGTGTGTGACCTGCTCGCGCATCAGCTCGCGGTTTCCATAGGCCGACTGGTAGAGCACCCCCTCGAAGACTGCGGCGACGAACATCGGGGGACGGTCGCGGCGCAGGATGGCTTGCCGGTCCAGCCGCGACGCGACGAGTTCATCGACATCACTAGAGGCCAGCATCTCGCCGGCGAGCGTGGCCCGCGCGTACGCCTCGGTTTGCAGGAGGCCAGGAATCCAGGTGTGTTCGAACCAGCGCAGGGCCACTGCCTCGCGTTCCCAGTCGACCCACTCGCGCAGCCATTGCGGCTCGCGCCGCCTGAGGACATCGGGCCACAGATCACCAACGTCCCGGCCGAGGAGTGCGGCCACCTTCGCGCGTCGCCGAGGCTGAGGAATGCGTCCCGGCGAGATCCAACGCGCCGCTGTCTTGGGATCCACCCCGGTCTGAGCTGCCAAGCTCTCGGCCGTTTCGCCGGCCTCGGCCATGGCTGCTTGAAGTGCAAGGTTCATCCTGCCTCCGCAATGGATGTCCTGGACGTCCCTGAGAATAGATGAACGTCGTGTACTGATCCCATCACTGTCGGCAAGTGTTGCTCATGCGGGCTTGCTCTGTCGGGATCGGCGGTGGGGTGGGCTTCTGCGCGGGGTCGCCCTGCTTCGGCCGGGTGGGGCGACCCCCTCCACGGTCGAGGAGGTCGACATGTCTGTCCGTTCGCACCCGCTTGCCGTACCGTGCCTCGTGGCCTGGGACCACGCCGCAGGCCGCAGATGGCGCGTGCGCTGATGGGGCGTCGGGTGGTCCCGCACGTGGCGATGCGTCCGCTCTGGCGGTGCCGCAACTGTGCTGCCGAGTGGCCGTGCCAGCCGGCCCGGCTGGCCCTGTTGGTGGAGTACCGGCAGGACCGGATCGGATTGTTGCTCTACCTGAGCGGGTTGATGGCGGAGGCCCGGGATCAGCTTGCCCAGCTCAACCCGGAGCACGTCCCGGACCTGTACGACCGCTTTCTCGGCTGGGCCCGGCGTCGGGATCGGCAGTGACTCAGGCGGAGACCGGGCCGCAGGTCGATAGTGTCGGGTATCGGACTGCGCGAACAATTGTCCGTCAGCGCGAGACACACCAGGTATGACGACACAACTCGCGACACCCGCCACCACGCATCGCAGGACCGTACGGTCTCGCCGTCAGCTCGGCATCGCCGCTGTCGGCGTCGCCGTGCTCGGCGGCCTCGCCGTCGTGCCTGCCGCCGCTTCCGCCGTACCGCCAGCTACCACCCGGATCAGTGTGGACAGCACGGGCGGCCAGGCCGTCGAGTACCGCAGCGAGCCCTTCGGGGTGAGCGCGGACGGCCAGTACGTCGCCTTCACCTCTGCCGCGCCGAACCTGACGCCGGGCGACACAAACGAGACCTGGGACGTGCTGATCCGCGACCGTCGAACCGGCACCACGAGTCGCGTCAGCCAGTCGACTGCGGGAGTTGCGGGCGACAGCTCCAGCTACGGCCACTCGCTGAGCCCAGATGGCCGCTACGTCTCCTTCACCTCCGAAGCCGCCAATCTGGTGCCCGGCGACACCAACGGGGCCTCCGACGGCTTCATCCACGACCGCCGCACGGGCCGCACCAGCCGGGTCACGCTTACCGACGGCGACGCCCAGGCCGATGCCCGCAGCTACGCACCGGCGATCAGCGCCGACGGCCGGTTCGTGGCGTTCGTCTCCGACGCCACGAACCTGGTGTCGGGTGACACCAACGGCGTGGCCGACATTTTCCTGCGGGACCGACAGGCCGGTACCACCGTCCGGGTCAGCGGCACGAACGCCGATGCGGCGTCCGACGCACCGGCGATCAGCGCCGACGGCCGGTTCGTGGCGTTCACCTCCGAAGCCACGAATCTGGTGCCCGGCGACACCAACGGCACAGCCGACGTCTTCCTCCGTGACCTGCGTACCGGCAGCCTCCGGCGGGCCAACGTCGCCACCTCCGGCGGACAGGCGAACGGTCTCACCGTCTCCCCGACGGTGAGCGCGGACGGCCGGTTCGTGGCGTTCAGCTCCGAGGCCACGAATCTGGTGTCGGGCGACACCAATGGTGTGGCCGACGTGTTCGTCCGGGACCTGCGCGCCGGCACGACCGCCCGGGTCAGCGTGCCGGCCGCCGGTGGGCAGGCCGGCGGGGGCAGCAGTTACGGCCCGATGATGAGCGCGGACGGCCGGTTCGTGGCGTTCAGCTCCGAGGCCACGAATCTGGTGTCGGGCGACACCAATGGTGTGGCCGACGTGTTCGTCCGGGACCTGCGCGCCGGCACGACCGTCCGGGCCAGCCTGGCAGCCGACGGCGGAGAGGGCAACGACGCCAGCTACAACGGGGTGGTCACCCGGGACGGCCGGCACGTCGCCTTCGCCTCGGCGGCCACGAATCTGGTGCCCGGCGACACCAACGGCGTGATCGACGTGTTCCTGCGCCGCATGCCCGGCTGATCCCCGCTCCAGCCATCCGGCGATGAGACGGGTCGGGTCCAGCACGGTGATGGTGCTGGGCTCGACCCGCGGCCCCTGCGGTTTGCGGGGGGAGGGCGAGGGGGTACGAGCGGAGCGTCTTGTTGACGGTGATCGGCTCGGCCGGTAGACCATTGTGATGGAGGCTGGCGGATGAGGAAACCACCGCTCACGCTCGAACAGTTGCGGGTCGCCGTCGCCGAGGGCGAGATCGACACGGTGGCGCTGGCCCTTGTCGACATGCAGGGTCGGTTGCAGGGCAAACGGTTCCACGCGCCGTACTTCCTCGACCAGGTGGTCGCGCACGGCAGCGAGGGGTGCAACTACCTGCTCGCCGTGGACGTGGACATGAACACCGTCGACGGGTACGCGATGTCGAGCTGGGAACGCGGCTACGGCGACTTCGCGATGCGGCCCGACTTCGACACGCTGCGTCGGGTGCCGTGGCAGCCCGGCACCGCGCTGCTCCTGGCCGACCTGGAGTGGCTGGACGGCAGCGGCGCGGTGACCGCCTCGCCCCGGCAGATCCTGCGCCGGCAGCTCGACCGGCTGGCCGGGCACGGGCTGACCGCGTACGCCGGGACCGAGCTGGAGTTCGTGCTGTTCCGTGACTCGTACGAGCAGGCGTTCTCCCGCGGTTACCGCGACCTGACGCCGGCCAACCAGTACAACGTGGATTATTCGCTGCTCGGCACGGCCCGGGTGGAGCCGCTGCTGCGCCGCATCCGCACCGAGATGGCCGGCGCCGGGTTGACGCCGGAGAGCGCCAAGGGCGAGTGCAACCTCGGCCAGCACGAGATCGCCTTCCGGTACGACGCGGCGGTGGCCTGCGCCGACCATCACGTGATCTACAAGAACGGGGCGAAGGAGATCGCCGCCCAGGAGGGCATGTCGATCACCTTCATGGCCAAGCCGAACGACCGGGAGGGCAACTCCTGCCACATCCACTTCTCGCTGCGGGACGCCGCCGGCCGCTCGGCCATGCTCGGCGACGGGCCGGCCCACCTCAGCGTTACCGGTCAGCGGGTGCTCGCCGGGCTGCTGGCCACGATGCGGGAGATGAGCCTCCTCTTCGCCCCGAACATCAACTCCTACAAGCGTTACCAGCCGGGCTCGTTCGCCCCGACCGCGCTGCGCTGGGGCACCGACAACCGCACCTGCGCGTTGCGGCTGGTGGGGCACGGCCAGGGGATGCGGGTGGAGAACCGGGTGCCGGGCGCGGACGTGAACCCGTACCTGGCGATCGCGGCGCTGGTGGCGGGTGCCGTGCACGGCATCGAGCACGAGCTTGAGTTGGGCGAGGAGTGCACCGGCAACGCGTACGACGATCCGACGGCCGAGCGGGTTCCCGGCACCCTCCGGGACGCCCTCACCCTCTGGCAGTCCTCCGAGGTGGCCCGCGCCGCCTTCGGCGAGGAGGTGGTCGAGCACTACGCCAACATGGCCCGCGTCGAGTTGTCCGCCTTCGACGCCGCCGTCACCGACTGGGAACTAACCCGTGGCTTCGAACGCCTCTGACCCCCCACCCCACCCGGCCCCCGCCCCACCCGCCCCCGCGATCTTGCACTTTCGGTCTGTGATTTGTGGTGATAGATGGCTTTTGTCCCGACTAAAAGTGCAAGATCGACGGGTCTAGGGGAGACGGGTCTAGGGGGAGGGGTGCGGGTGGGAGTGGTTAGGGATCCGGCTACCGGGGTCGGGGTGGGGGAGGTTGTCGAGACGTCGCTGCGGGAGGTTGATGAGGGGGTGGCGCGGGCGGCCCTGGCCTATGCACGGTGGCGGGGGGTTTCGGCGGGGGATCGGGCGCGGATGTTGCGGCGGTTCGCCGCGGTGGTGGACGCGCACGTGGCGGAGTTGGCGCGGCTAGAGGTCCGCAACGCGGGGCACACCATCGGGAACGCGCGGTGGGAGGCGGGCAATGTCCGGGACGTACTCGACTACTACGCGGGAGCGCCGGAGCGGCTGACCGGGCGGCAGATCCCGGTGCCGGGCGGGCTGGACGTCACCTTCCACGAGCCACTCGGCGTGGTCGGGGTGATCGTGCCGTGGAACTTTCCGATGCCGATCGCCGCCTGGGGATTCGCCCCCGCGCTGGCCGCCGGCAACACGGTGGTGCTCAAGCCCGCCGAACTGACCCCGTTGACCGCGCTGCGCCTGGCCGAACTGGCACTGGAGGCGGGGCTGCCCGAGGGCGTGTTCACCGTACTGCCCGGCCGGGGCGACGTGGTGGGCGAGCGGTTCGTCACCCACCCGGCCGTACGCAAGATCGTCTTTACCGGCTCCACCGAGGTCGGTACGCGGATCATGGCCGGGTGCGCGGCCCAGGTGAAGCGGCTCACCCTGGAACTGGGCGGCAAGTCGGCGAACCTGGTCTTCGCCGACGCCGACCTGGAGCGGGCGGCGGCCAGCGCACCCTACGGGGTCTTCGACAACGCCGGCCAGGACTGCTGCGCCCGGTCCCGGCTGCTGGTTCAACGCCCGGTCTACGACCGCTTCCTCGAACTGCTCGAACCGGCGGTGCGTGCCTTCCGGGTGGGTGACCCGGCCGACGAGCGCACCGAGATGGGCCCGTTGATCTCGGCCGGGCACCGGGACCGCGTCGCCGGCTACGTCGACGGCGCGCACGTCGCGTTCACCGGCTCCTGCCCCGACGGCCCCGGCTACTGGTACGCCCCGACGGTGCTGCTCGCCGACTCGCCAGCCGACCGACACTGGCGGGAGGAGATCTTCGGCCCGGTCGTCTCGGTGCTCCCCTTCGACGACGAGGCCGACGCGATCCGGCTGGCAAACGACACCGAGTACGGCCTCTCCGGGTCGATCTGGACCCGTGACGTGGGCCGGGCGCTACGGGTGGCCCAGGCGGTGGAGGCGGGCAACCTGAGCGTCAACTCGCACTCCTCGGTGCGTTACTGGACCCCGTTCGGCGGGATGAAGCGCTCCGGGCTGGGCCGGGAGTTGGGCCCGGACGCCCTGCACGCGTTCACCGACGTCAAGAACGTGTTCATCAGCACGGAGCAAGCCAGCACGGAGCAAGCCAGCACGGAGCAAGCCAGCACGGAGCAAGCCAGCACGGAGCAAGCCAGCACGGAGCAAGCCAGCACGGAGGAGTGAGCATGCCGGGACGGTTGCAGGATCGAGTCGCCGTGGTAACCGGGGCGGGCAGCGGGATCGGGCTGGCCACGGTGCGCCGGTTCGCCGCCGAGGGCGCCCGGGTGGTCTGCGTGGACATCGACGTCGAGGCCGGTCAGCGGGCCGCCGAGGAGGTGGCGGGCAGCTTCGTCGCGGCCGACGTGGCCGACGAGCCGGCGGTGCGGGACCTCTTCGACGGGGTGGCCGCGCAGTACGGGCGGGTGGACATCGCGTTCAACAACGCCGGTATCTCGCCGCCGGACGACGACTCCATCCTGGAAACCGGGCTGGACGCCTGGGAGCGGGTGCTGCGGGTCAACACCACGAGCGTCTACCTCTGCTGCAAGTACGTCATCCCGCACATGCGCCGGCAGGGCCGTGGGTCGATCATCAACACCGCCTCCTTCGTCGCGCTGATGGGCGCGGCCACTTCGCAGATCGCGTACACCGCGAGCAAGGGCGGGGTGCTGGCGTTGACCCGGGAGTTGGGCGTGCAGTTCGCCCGGGACGGGATCCGGGTCAACGCCCTCTGTCCCGGGCCGGTGGCCACGCCGCTGCTGCGCGAGTTGTTCGCGGCCGACCCGGAACGGGCCGCGCGCCGGCTGGTGCACGTACCGATGGGACGCTTCGGCGAACCGGCCGAGATCGCCGCCGCCGTCGCCTTCCTGGCCAGCGACGACGCCTCCTTCATGACCGCTGCGCAGTTCGTCGTCGACGGCGGGATCACCGGGGCGTACGTCACCCCCCTGTGATTTCGCCGACACCCACGGTGACCGGCCGATACGTTGATCCACTAGTGGTGGCGCTAAACAGCGTCTGGGGGTGCCGAGGCGTTACGTTGCTGGTCCGCCGGGGTAGAAGGCGGAACACGGCAATTGATGATCGGACGCGTCGTGGACACGGCCGGGGAGGCTGCATGAACTCGGCCCAGGCGAGTGCGGGCGGGGGCTATCCGTCCGGAATGAGTGACGGGATTCCGCCGATGATCGCGGCGGCGTTCGCCAGCGGCGGCGAGATGGGCGCACTGCTGCGCGACCACGACTGGTCGGCCAGCCCGCTCGGTGCCCCGGACCGCTGGCCAGCGGCCCTGGGTAACGCGATCAGCACGATGCTCGCCTCGAAGGCGCAGATCGCGATGTTCTGGGGGGAGGACCTGCGGGCCTTCTACAACGACGCGTACCGGCCGACGATCGGCGACAAGCATCCCGCCGTGCTCGGGCAGCCGGCGCGCGAGCACTGGGCGGAGACCTGGGACGTGCTCGAACCGCTGCTTACCGGCGTGCTTCGCGACGGCGAGTCGTATCAGGCGCGGGACCACCACTTCCTGCTCAACCGGCACGGGTTCGTCGAGGACGTCTTCTTCGACGTCTCGTACGACCCGATTCGGGGCGCGGACGGCTCGATCAACGGGGTGCTCTGCATCTGTAGCGAGACCACCGACCGGGTGCTGGGTCAGCGCCGGCTACAGGCCCTGGCCGAACTTGGTGCCGAGTTGGCCGATCCGAGCAGCACCGAGGAACTCGGCCGGGCCGCCGCAGCCGTGCTCGACCGGCACCGGCCGGATCTGCCGTTCACCCTGCTCTACCTGCTCGACGCCGACGGGTACCTGCGCCCGGCCGGGGCCAGCGGGGAGGCGGTGGTCAGCGTCGAAGCACCCTCCCGCCTGGTCGAGCTCGCCGCCGCCGGCACCGCCGACACGGTGCGCACCGTCGACCTGCTCGGGCACGTACCGGCCGACGCCGCCGAGGAGGCGGTGGTGCTGCCGATCAGCGCGACCAACGAGCCGGCCGGAGTGCTGGTGCTGGGGTTGGCCGGCCGGCTGCCGGTCACCCGCGACTACCGCACCTTCGTCGAGTTGGTCGCCGCGCAGATCTCCCGCGCCGTCGGCAAGCAACGGGCGTACGAGCAGGAACAGGCCCGGGTCGCGGCGCTGGCCGCCCTGGACCTGGCCAAGACCAACTTCTTCGCCAACGTCAGTCACGAGTTCCGGACCCCACTGACGCTGGTGCTGGGCCCGCTTGAGGACATGCTCGCCGACCCGGTGCTGCCAGAGCCGTACACCGAGCGGTTGACAAGCATGCACCGCAACGCGATGCGGCTGCTGAAGCTGGTCAACACCGTGCTCGACTTCTCCCGGCTGGAGTCGAAACGGCTGGTCGCGTACTACGAGCCGATCGATCTGGCCAGTTACACCACCCGGCTGGCCAGCACGTTCCGCTCCGCCGCCGAGCGCGCCGGGCTGCGGCTGGTGGTCGACTGCCCGGCCCTGCCCGAACCGGTCCACGTCGACCAGGACATGTGGGAGAAGATCGTCCTCAACCTCCTCTCCAACGCCCTGAAGTTCACCTTCGAGGGCGAGATCACGGTGCGGCTGCGGACCATCGACGGAGCCGCCCGCCTGGAGGTCGTCGACACCGGCGTGGGCATCCCGCCGGAGGAACTGCCGCACGTCTTCGAGCGTTTCCATCGGGCACCGGGGACCCGGTCGCGGAGCCATGAGGGCACCGGGATCGGGCTGGCGCTGGTCCGCGAACTGGTCGAGATGCACGGCGGTCGGATCAGCGCGACCAGCCAGGTCGACCGGGGCAGCAGCTTCGTCATCACGCTCCCGTTCGGCACCGCCCACCTGCCGGCCGACCGGGTGGCCGCCGCCAGCGGACCCGAGCGGGAGCCGTTGCAGGCTGCGCTCTTCGTCGCCGAGACCGCGCGTTGGAGCGGCGGCCCCGCACCGGCCTCCCGGAGCGTGCTGCCCGCCGATCGTCCGGCGGCGGGTCCGCCCACCGTTGCGGCGGGCCGGATCCTGGTCGTGGACGACAACCCAGACCTGCGGGAACACGTCGTCCGGCTGCTCGAACCGACCTGGCACGTGGTGACGGCCGGCGACGGGGTCGAGGCCCTGCGCCTGGCCACCGAAAGCACCTTCGACCTGGTGCTGACCGACGTGATGATGCCCCGGCTGGACGGCTTCGGTCTGGTCGCCGCGCTGCGCGCGGAACCGCGTACCCGGTCCGTGCCGATCGTGCTGCTCACCGCCCGCGCCGGTGTCGGCGAGGAGGTGGCCGGCCTGTCGGTCGGTGCCGACGACTACCTGACCAAGCCCTTCTCCGGACAGGAGCTGGTCGCCCGGGTCCGGGCCAACGTGGAACTGGGCCAGCTGCGCGGTCAGATAGTCCGACGGTTGTACGCCCTGGCCGACGTCGCGGTCGCGGTGAACACCGCCCGCTCCACCGCCGACGTGCTCCAGGTCACGGCCCGGCACGCGCTAAGTCTCGCCGAGGCCGTCCGGGTGGAGGTTTCCGCAGGTGACGCCCGCTATGTGGCCGGTGACGGGGCGGCCAGCGCCGAGCCGACGTACCTGCTGCCGTTGACCGGCGTCGCCGGCCAACGCCTCGGCGAGCTGCGGGTCTGGCGCGCGGGGGCCGAAGGCACCGACACCAACGAGGCCGCGCTCACCCAACTGGCCCGGCTGGTCGGCGTACGCCTGGAGAACGCCCAGCTCTACGAGGCCGAGCACCGCATCGCCACCACCCTGCAACACAGCCTGCTGCCGCAGCGCCTGCCCCAGCTGCCCGGTGCCCTGGTGGCCAGCCGATACCTGCCCGGCAGCGCTGAGGTCGAGATCGGCGGCGACTGGTACGACGTGATCGCCCGCGACGACGACGAACTCGTACTGGTCATCGGGGACGTGGTCGGCAAGGGCGTAGCAGCCGCCGCCAGTATGGGTCAGTTGCGCAACGCGCTGCGCGCGTACGTGCTTGAGGGCTTCGGTCCGGGCGAGTCGCTGACCCGGCTCAACCGGCTGGTGGACTCCACCGAGTCGCGCTCGTTCGCCACCGTCTTCTCGGTCTGGTTCAGCCCGCGTACCAATCAACTGCGGTACGCCAGCGCCGGCCACCCGTCCCCGCTGCTGATCCGCGGCGACGACGCGGCGTTCCTGTACGACCGGGCTCTCGGCCCGCCGGTCGGGGCCATCCCCGGTACGGAGTACGGGACGGTCACCGGCGAGCTGCGGGCCGGCGACCGTCTCCTGCTCTACACCGACGGCCTGATCGAGGACCGGCAGGTCGGCATCGACGTCTCCCTGGCCCAGCTGCGCGCCGACGCGACCCGATCCGTGGCGGACGTGACCAGCCTGATCGACACGGTCGTCGAGCGGGTCGTCGACCGGCCCCGCCGCGACGACGTGGCGGTGCTCGCGCTGGAGGCCGCCGAACTCAACCGGTTGACCCTGCGGCTGCCGGCCGACCCCACCCGGCTGAGCGTGCTGCGCAAGCGGCTGGAGGAATTCCTGGTCGCGCACGGGGTGAGCGAGACCGATCTGTTCGACCTCACCGTGGCGGTCTCCGAGGCGGCGGCGAACGCCATCGAACACCCGGTCGACCCGGCGGAACCGACGATCGACATCGAGGTGGGCGTGGAGGACCGCACGGTCGTGGCGACCGTGCGGGACACCGGCCGGTGGCGGGAGTCGACGGGGTCAGGGTTCCGGGGGCGGGGCCTGTCCCTGATCCAGGCACTCGGGGAGCTGTCGGTCAGTCGTACGCCGGAGGGGACCGAGGTCACCCTGCGTCGGCGGCTCAACTCCTGAACGCAGCGCAGCTCACTTGCCGCTCAGCCAGCGCTGTTCGGCCAGACCGGCGATCTCCAGCACCCGGCTGACCTGCCGCGACGGCAACACCGTGAGCGAATCCGGATAGCGGCCGGCGAGCCGGACCAGGGCGTGGATGGCCGCCGAGTCGAAGAAGGTCACCGCGCGCAGGTCGAGCGTGACGCGGGTGGCCGGCTCGCGCAGCGCGGTCTGGAACATGGTGTCCGCGGTCGCCATGTCGACCTCACCGGTCACCACCACCCGGAGGTGGTCGTCGTCGATCTCCGCGCTGACGGAGAAGACGTGAGCTGCACCCCCTTGATCCACGCTGACACCTTGACACAGCGCAAGGGGTGGGGCAACAACCTCCCGCGCCGGACGGTGGTGGGAGTCACCCGACGCTCGGCGATAGGCTTGCGCCATGACCGTCCGTGCGCCGCTGACCCCCGGCACGCTCTCTCCCTGGCGGCCGGTGCCCGCCCACATTCCGCGACCGGAGTACGTGGGCAAGAAGGCACCCCGTCCCTGGCAGGGGTCGCACGTGCAGACTCCGGAGATCATCGAGCGGATGCGTGTGGCGAGCCGGATCGCCGCCCAGGCGGTGCAGCTCGCCGGGGAGCACTGCAAGCCCGGCGTGACCACGGACGAGATCGACCGGGTGGTCCACGAATTCCTCGTCGACCACGACGCCTACCCCTCGACGCTGGGTTACAAGGGCTTCCCGAAGTCCTGCTGCACCAGCCTGAACGAGGTGATCTGCCACGGCATCCCCGACTCCACCGTGCTGGCCGACGGCGACATCATCAACGTCGATGTCACAGCCTTCGTCGGCGGCGTGCACGGCGACACCGACGCGACCTTCTGCGTCGGTGAGGTGAGCGAGGAGGCCCGGCTGCTGGTCGAGCGGACCCACGAGGCCATGATGCGGGGCATCCGGGCGGTCGCCCCGGGCCGGCAGATCAACGTCATCGGTCGGGTCATCGAGTCGTACGCGAAACGCTTCGGTTACGGCGTGGTCCGCGACTTCACCGGCCACGGCATCGGTGAGTCCTTTCACAGCGGGCTGTACGTTCCGCACTACGACAGCCCTCGGCCCACCGACGTGATGGAGCCGGGTATGACGTTCACCATCGAGCCCATGATCACCCTCGGCACCCACCAGTACGACCTGTGGGAGGACGGCTGGACGGTGGTCACCAAGGACCGGAAGTGGACGGCCCAGTTCGAGCACACCATCCTGGTGACCGAGGATGGCCACGAGATCCTGACCCTGCCGTGACCGAGACCCCGGCGGCGCTTCGGGAGTCGCACCACGCGGACGTCAGCGGCGGCTGGCTACGGCCGGCCGTCTTCGGCGCGATGGACGGACTGGTCACCAACATCGCCCTCATCGCGGGGGTCGGCGGCGGCGGTGTCTCGCCGCGCAACATCGTGCTGACCGGCACTGCCGGCCTCGTCGCCGGTGCCATCTCGATGGCGCTCGGCGAGTACACAAGCGTCCGCTCGGCCAACGAGCAGATCGCCGCCGAGGTAGCCAAGGAACGGCGCGAACTGGAGCGGCACCCGGAGGCCGAGGCCCGGGAACTGGCCGAGATCTGGATCGCCCGGGGCCTGCCGCCGGATCTCGCCACCCAGGTCGCCGAGGCGATCCGCGAGAACCCGGAGCAGGCGCTCCGGGTGCACGTCCAGGAGGAACTTGGCGTCAACCCGGACGAGCAACCCAACCCGTGGACGGCCGCGATCTCCTCGTTCCTCTGCTTCTCCGTCGGTGCGTTGGTGCCGCTGCTGCCGTACCTGTTCGGCGCGACCAGCCTGGCGCTGGCCCTGCTGGTGGGCGGGCTCGGGCTGTTCATCGCCGGTGCGGTCGTCGCCCGGTTCACCAACCGCCCCTGGTGGCGCGCCGGCCTGCGTCAGCTGCTCATGGGTGCCGCCGCCGCGGCGGCCACCTACGTGATCGGCGCACTGATCGGCGTCCAGGGCGCTTTCTAACGGGCAGTGAGCAGATCCTGGATGCTGCCGTCCACCGGGTGGCCCCGGGCGGCCAGCTCGGTTGACTGGCTGGTCAGGACCCGGC
Organism: Micromonospora sp. FIMYZ51; assembly: GCF_038246755.1. Taxonomy (NCBI): domain Bacteria; kingdom Bacillati; phylum Actinomycetota; class Actinomycetes; order Micromonosporales; family Micromonosporaceae; genus Micromonospora; species Micromonospora sp. FIMYZ51. Next base: position 1,650,724 of record NZ_CP134706.1, read on the forward strand.
CCACCTCGGTCATGTCGGCACCGGCCAGGCCGGTGCGGCGGACGGCGTCCCCCGGGTCGCGGAAGTAGGTGCGGCTGAGCAGGCCGTTGACCGTCGCAGCGGCCAGCCGGGCCTCGCCGAGCATCAACAGTGCCTGATCCGTCTCGTACCACTCGGCGAGCCGGGCGGCCCGCGCGTGCGCGGCGCTGCCCCGGTACCACGCGGTCCGGGCCGCCGCCGTGAACTCCGCCGGGCGGGCCCGGGCCAACCGGCCGAGGTGCTCGTCGCGCAGGGTCCGCAGCCAGTCGGTCGGGTCGTGCAACGCCCGGGTGGTCAGGTAGCGGTCGGCGACCAGCGGCCACCGCGAGGTCAGCTGCCGGGCCTGGCGCAGCCGCTCCTCGGCGGCGACCACGGTCAGGCTGACCAGGACGTTTTCCACCCGGCGGGTGGTCGAGGACGGTCCCGTGCCGGGCCGGTACGTGACGAGCAGCAGCCCGACCTCGCCGTCGCCGCCCCCGTCGTCGTCGCCGTGGGCCAGCGGCCCGTGCACGGCCACCGCGAGCACGTCGGCCGGAAAGCGTCGCCGGGCCGCCTCGGTGATCCGTTCGGCCACCTTCCAGCGCGGATCGTCCCGGTGTTCCTGGACATCGTCCACGCCGACCACCCCGCGATCGCGTCACCATCGCCGTCAGCGACGGCCCGGTCACCGCAACCCTAGTGCCGTGCTGCCGGGGGAGGCGGCCGGCCGGTGTCGCCGGGCGTGCCGGGCCCCGTCCGGTGTCTGGCCGGGCGTGCCGGTGCCTGGCCGGGCGGACCGGGCGTGCCGGTGCCTAGCCGGGCGGACCGGGCGTGCCTGGTGCCGCCGGCACCAGGCGGAAGATCCGGATCTCGCGCCCGCCGGCCCGTTCGACGTACGCCTCGTAGGCCGGCCACTCGGCGACCAACACCCGCCACAGCCGCTCGCGTTCGGGGCCGGTCGCCATCTCGGCGCGTACCGGTAACCGGCGTCCCGCCACGTCGACCTCGGCGTTCGGCTGGGCGAGCAGGTTGAGTGCCCAGGCGGGCTGGTGCTGCTGGCCCCAGTTCGAGCCGACCACCACGTACGCGTCGCCGTCCGGCACGTACAGCAGCGGGTTGCTGCGGGGCTGACCGGACCGCCGGCCGGTGGTGGTGATCACCAGGGACGGCACGAGGCCGAGCGCCACCACCCGTCCCCGGGTGAGCCGCCCGACCACCCGGTCGAGCGGCACCAACAGGCGCATGGTGGCGGCGAACCAGCGCTGATGACCAACCCGGCGGGTGAGGCTTCCCAGAACGGACACCCGGACAGTCTGCCTCGCCGGCGCGCGATGCGGTACGCCCGATCAGTCCAGGCGGCGCTCGACCGGCAGCCGGGAGCGGGTGAACAGCGCCGCTCCGAGCATCGCGATCAGCGGCACGACGACCAGCACGCCGAGGGTGACCCACGGGATCACCAGGGGATACGACGGCTCGATCGGCCAACTCTCGGCGTACCGGCGATTGGTGAAGACAAGAATGGTCATCGCCGCGGCGAAACCGGCGACGATGCCCAGCACCGAGCCGAGACCGGCGATCACCCCGGCCTGGCAGAGCGACAGCAGGCGGCGTACGCCGGGACTGGCGCCGACCGCGGCGAGGGTGGACAGGTCGGCGCGGCCCTCCGCTGCGGCGAGGCCGGTGGCGATGCCGGCGGCTCCCACGGTGACCACTGCGGACACCCCGGCGAGCAACAGCAGCAGTGGCATGGTCTCGCCGCTGCCCCGGGCGGTGTGGAACTCCAGCGAGAGCGAGGCGAACGAGCGGGTCGCGGCGGCAAACTGCTGCTGGCGCTGCTCGTCCGGTGCCTCATCGACGTCGAGTGCCCACCCGGTCTGCTCGGCCAGCAGGCCGAGGCGCTCGGCCGCGGCTGGCGAGAGCACGAGCCAGGTGGTACCCATCCCGGTCTCCATGGTGAAACCGGGCACGAGCGTGGTGTTCGCGGGGCGTACCGGCTCCTCGATACTGCTGCGGACGCTGAGCCGCAGCTGGCCGTCGAGCAGGTATCGATTGTCGGTGAGCACCGCGCCGCCGGCTCGCAGGGTGGCGGTGGCGGCGGCGACGTCCTCGGGCCCGGCGCCGGTCAGGATCGGCAGGGCCGTCCCGTCGTCCACCACCGTGCGGGGATACTGCTCGTAGTAGTCGTCGGCCGGTCCCTGGCAGCGGGGGTGGGCCCGGGCCTGCCGCTGCTGCGCCTCGCTGAGCGGCTCGTGCCCCTGCCACGGGCAGGCCCGTTCGGCCGGCAGCACCGGAGTGACCAGGCAGCCCTCGGCCATCCCCGGGCAACCGATCGAGATCAGCGGGGCGATCGTCCGGGCACCGAGGTGTTGCCGGGCCGGGCCGGCGATCTCGTTGCCGGTGGGCAGCTGCGCGTCGGGCGTCCCGGCGTCCGAGACGAGCACCGTGTGCTGCGGCAGGTCAGGCGGGTAGCGAAGGTCGGAGCGCTGCTGGTCGCTGGCGAGCATCAGCCCGAGGGCGACGCTGCCGGCCACCGCGGCCATCACCGCGGAGATGGCCGGTGCCGCCGAGGAACGGTTGCGGCTGGCGTCGCGTAGCGCGATCCGGGGCGCCAGCGGGAGGATCCGACCGAGTCGGGCCAGCAGCCCCACCAGGGTCGGGGTGGCGCAGACCAGACCGAGCTCACCGATGACCAACCCGGTGAGGATGACCGCCTGCGAGGTAAGCACCGCGCCGACCCCGGCCACCCCGACCCCGCCGACGGCCAGCAGCAGGCCGGTGACCAGCCAGCGGCGGGAGTGTCTCGGCGGGGTCCGGCGACCGGCGAGCCCGGCCACCACGTCCTGCCGGGCCGCCGTCCACGCCGGCGCCAGCGCGGCCAGCACGCCGGCGAGCACCGCGACCAGCGCGATCACGATCAGGGCTGCCGGCCAGACGCGGTATCCGCCGAATCGTTGCCCGAAGATGAACTGCTCGACAAGTGGCCGGCCGGCGAATGCCGCGGCTATCCCGAGCGCGATGCCGACCGCGGCACCGAGGCAGCCCAGCACCACGCCGTCGGCGAGCACCACCCGGCGCAGCTGGGCGGCGTCGCCGCCGGCCACCGCGACCAGTGCGAGGTCTCGCCGCCGTCGCCGTACGCCGACCGCGAAGGCCGGGCCGACCAGCAGCACCACCTCAAGCAGACCGAGGCCGCCCGCCAGCACGCCGGTGCTCACCTCCTCCACACTCCACGGCTGGGACCGGGCGGGGGACGGCACCGCCGAGCTGTCCGGCGCGGGCACCCGGGCGGTGACCACGACACCGCGCTGGTTGAACTGCCGGAACAGGTCGTCGGTGAACTGGCCGGGCAGGTCGACCAGGTAGCTGGTGTCCGACCTCTCGGCGGTGACCGGCATCCCGGTCGGGTGCAGCATCACCATCGGGGTCAGCTGCTCGGGAAGTTCGACCACGCCGACGACGCTTCGATCCGTGCCGTCGGCGGCGATGATCCGGTCGCCGATGTCAACCGTCAACCAGCGCTGAGCGGCCGGGTTCACCACGATCTCGTGGGGGGTTGCCGGCACCCGGCCGGCGTGCACCCGGACCAGCCCACGTCCGAGTGGATCGGAGAGGTCGACCAGGGTGGCGGGGATGTCGCTGCGGAGCCGGTCACCGTCCCAGATGGACAGGTAACCCCACCGGTGCATCGGCAGAATCCGGCTGCCCTCGGGCAACAGCTCCCGGATCCCGGGCAGGTCGAGCTGTCCCGGACCGTCGTGGTCGCCGTGCACGATCCAGTCGCCACCGTCGGCGGTCTGGTCGATCGGGTTGCTGCTCACCACCCGAAGTTCCGCGTCGGCGACGCCGAGTCGGCGGTCCACCCGTTCGGCCGGAGTCAGCCGGGACATCTCCATGCTCACCGCGAAGAAACTGAGCGCCAGCACCGGCAGGATGATCATTGCCAGCACCAGCGCGGTACGCCCCCGGGCCCGCCTCGCCTCCCGTCGGGCGATCCGCAGCGCCACCCGCCACGATCCGACGGCCTCGACCAGCCGTGCCCGCTGTGGTCTGCGGTGCGGCACCCCGCTCACCGGTCGCTGCCGGCGAGCAGCGCCTCGACGCCGGCCAGCGGGGCGGTCGAGTCGACGGCCCTGCCGTCGCGCAGGAACACCACCCGGTCCGCCCAGCCGGCGTGGCGCGCCTCATGGGTGACCAGCACCCCGGCGGCTCCCGCGTCGACCCGACGGCGCAGCAGGCGCAGCACCGCCTCGCCGGTCTGCGAGTCCAACGCACCGGTCGGCTCGTCGGCCAGCACCAGGCGCCGCTCGCCGACAAGCGCTCGGGCGATCGCGACCCGCTGCTGTTGGCCGCCGGAGAGCTGGTCCGGGAAGCGGTCACCCAGCTCCGCCAGGCCCACCTCGGTCAGGGCGTCCCGGGCGAGCCGGCGGGCCCGGCGTACCCCCGCGCCGTCGAGTTCGAGCGGAAGCGCGACGTTCTCCTCGGCGGTGAGCCCGCCGATGAGGTTGAGCTGCTGGAAGATGTAGCCGATCCGGCGGCGGCGCAACCGGGCCAGCTCGTTGCGGTCCAGCGAGTGCAGCGGCTGCCCCTCGACGTACACCTCACCGGCGGTCGGGCTGTCCAGCCCGCCGGCCAGGGTGAGCAGGGTCGACTTGCCGGAGCCGGAGGGCCCCATCACGGCGACCAGTTCGCCGGGGCGCACGGCCAGGCTGACCCCGCGCAGGGCGTGCACTGCGGCCGGACCGCTGCCATGGGTGCGATGCACGTCACGCAGGTCGAGCACGGCGTCGACCGGCGGGCCGGCGGGGTCACCGGCACCGGTGACGGCGGCCGGATCGGGCGCGGCCGGTGCAGTTCCATTGACCGCACTCACCGTCGGGCCTCCTCACCTGCCGTTCCGTTGACCGCATTTTTCCGCCGGTCCTCCTCGCCACCATGGCCCACCGTCTCAGAGCTGAGCGACGGGCCGGGGGCCGGGGGGCGGTGGCGTACCAGGCTGGTCTCGCAGTGGTCGAGCCAGCGCACCTCGGCCTCCGCCTGGAACATCATCGCGTCCAGTACCAACCGCCAGGGCAGATCCTCGGGACGGTCGCTGGCGTACTTCAACCGGGTCAACTCCTGCAACGCCCGCATGGTGGCGGTGCGTTGATTCTGCACCACCGCACGGACGTCGACGCCGGGTGTGGTCAGCGCCAACGCCAGCTTGATCGCCAACTCGTCGCGGGGCCGGTCGGTCCGGCTGATCGGGGTGGCGAACCAGAGCGCCAGGTCCGCACGCCCGGCGTCGGTGATCTCGTACGGCCGCTGTCCGGCCTCGCTCTCCGGCAGCGAGCGCACCAACCCGTCCCGCTCCAGCCGGGACAGCGTGGTGTAGACCTGCCCGATGTTCAGCGGCCAGGTCGAGCCGGTCGACTCCTCGAACGCGGCTCGCAACTGGTAGCCGTACATCTGCCCGCGTTCGAGCAGGGCGAGCAGGCCGTAACGGATGGACATGGAACCGGAGTATGCATACCTGGTATGGCATCCGCAACCGCAACGGTGCGCCGACGGCTACCCCGGACGGCCGGGAAAGGCCACGGTGAGCGGGGCGATCCCGGCGCTGCGCCGCCAGCGGGTGGCCCGCACCGCGTACTCGACCAGAGCGGCCAGGGCCCGGTCGCGCTCGGCGCCGGTGCTGGTCGGCAGCACCGCCCGCCAGAACGCCGCCGCGCGCTCCTCCACCTGCACGGCGAGCCGCAGCGCACTGGCCCGGTCGGTCACCGGGAAGGGCAGCGCGTAACCGGCCCGGTCCGGCGGGACGCTGCCACCACCTGTGCTCAACTGCACCACCAGGGCGTCCCGCCGGCTCCGGTGCGCCGCCTCCGCCGCGACCGCGGCCTTACGGTCGGCGCCGGAGAGGCGTACCCCGATCGGGCCGTAGGCCCAGATGGCGGCGTACTCGGCGGTCAGCGCCCCGGCGAGCGCCTCGCCGGCTTCGGTCGGTGCGGTCCTCACTTGAGCGCCTCCAGGTGGCTGGCGCGTGCGGCGGTGATCGAGCCGAGCAGTGCGGCCCGCTCGGCGGGCGCCTCGGCGCAGGCCTTCGACGCCGACTCCCGGCCGGCCCGTTCGGCCTGCCGCAGCGCGGTGAGCGTGGCGGTCGGATCGGTGGCGGGCGAGCTGCCGGGGCGGCCGGCCCGGACGGCGGCGCGGTGCCGGTCACCCGGGCGAGTTCCGCGGCGTGCGCCTCGTGCGCCTCGGCCAGTGGGGTGAACCGGCCGGCCAGGTCGGGGTGGGCCGCGGCGGCCGCCCGCAGCCCGGCCGCGAGCCGCAACGCCTCGTCGATCATCGGCGCGAGCGGGTCGGGTCTCGGGGGTTCCTCGCGGTCGAGGAGACCGCAGCCGGTCAGCGGCGCGGTGGCGCCCCCGAGCGCCAGCAGCGCACCGGCCCCCAGCACCACGCGTCGGGAAAGCTCCGTTGTCCCGTTCCGGCGAGTCGTTCTGCCCATCACCACCGGACAAGTCAACACCATCGCCACGGCCCGTGTCCGGCGGTGGCGTCGGTGCGCCGCCGGGGCCGTCCCCGGGCGGGCGCGTTACGCTCTGCGCAGCCACCGGCGCGCCCGCACCGGTGGCGTGCCGGCATGGCGGCCGGCGACCAGCGGAAGGGTCTGACGGAGATGACGCAGCGTGGCCGTGTCACCAGAACGACGGGGCGATCCCGCGGCGGCCCGGCTCCGCGAGGTCAGGTTTCCGGTGGCCAGGCGCCGCGCGGTGAGCTCAACGCCCGTCGCGAGCGGCTGCGCGCGGTGATCACCCCGGTGGTGGACGGCGCCGGTTACGACCTGGAGGACTTCTCCGTGTCCCGTGCCGGTCGCCGGCACGTGGTACGCGTGATCGTCGATGCCGACGGCGGGATCAACCTGGACGCGGTGGCCGAGGTCTCGCGGGCGGTGTCGGCGGCGCTGGACGCCGCCGAGGCCAGCGGCGGCGACATCGTCGCGGGGGAGTACCAGTTGGAGGTCAGCTCCCCGGGGGTGGACCGGCCGCTGACCCTGCCCCGACACTGGCGCCGCAACGTCGGCCGACTGGTCCGGGTGACGGTTCGTGGTGCGGGCGCACCGGCCGGGGGACAGGATGCGCGACCGGCGGGCGACCGGCAGGTCACCGGGCGGGTGGTCGCCGCCGATGACGAGCGCGTGGTGTTGGAGACCGATGCCGAGCGTACGGAGCTGAGCTACGCGGATCTCGGTCCGGGTCGGGTGCAGGTCGAATTCAGCCGCCTCGACGAACTGCCCGATTCAGAAGACGTCGACGACGATGACGATGTGGAGGACGAGGAGAGGTGAACATCGACCTCGCGGCGCTGCGCGCACTGGAGCGCGAGCGGGAGATCCCGTTCGACACGATCCTCGCGGCGATCGAGACCGCGCTGCTGACCGCGTACCGGCACACCGAGGGTGCCCAGCCGCACGCCCGGGTGGAGATCGACCGCAAGACCGGCGGGGCGCTGGTCTACGCCCAGGAGGTGGATGCCGAAGGCACCGTCGTGCGGGAGTGGGACGACACTCCGCACGACTTCGGCCGGATCGCGGCCATGACCGCCAAGCAGGTGATCCTCCAGCGGTTGCGGGAGGCCACCGACGAGGTGCACTTCGGTGAGTACGTCGGCCGCGACGGCGACCTGGTGACCGGGGTGGTCCAGGCGCACGAGGCGCGGGCGGAGAAGGGCATCGTCACCGTCGACCTCGGCAAGCTGGAGGGTGTGCTGCCGCAGTCCGAGCAGGTGCCCGGCGAGCGGTACAACCACGGTGAGCGGATCCGCTGCGTGGTGGTGCACGTGGCCAAGGGAATGCGCGGTCCGCAGATCACGTTGTCCCGGACGCATCCCAACCTGGTGAAGAAGCTTTTCGCCCTGGAGGTGCCGGAGATCGCCGACGGCACGGTCGAGATCAGTGCGATCGCGCGTGAGGCAGGTCACCGTACGAAGATCGCGGTGCGTTCCGCCGCACCCGGCGTCAACGCAAAGGGTGCCTGTATCGGTCCCATGGGACAGCGGGTCCGGGCGGTGATGAGCGAGTTGCACGGGGAGAAAATCGACATCATCGACTGGTCGGACGATCCGGCGACCTTCGTCGGAAACGCCCTCTCGCCAGCCAAGGCGCTGCGGGTGGAGGTGGTCGACCTGGCCGCTCGGGCGGCTCGGGTGACGGTCCCGGATTTCCAGTTGTCGCTGGCAATCGGGCGGGAAGGGCAGAATGCTCGGCTTGCCGCCCGACTGACCGGTTGGCGGATCGACATCCGGTCGGATGCGGAACAGTCCGCCCCCGCCACCCGGTCGGGACCTGATCAAGTCCGGGAACCGGGCGGCGCGGTGTCGGGCACCTAGGGGTAGACTTCCACCAGTGGCACGACGCGCGCGGCCGGAGCGCACCTGTGTGGGTTGCCGACTGCGTGCGCCGGCCAGTGAACTACTGCGGATCGTCGCGGTCGAGGACGAGGCTGGCTTCAGCCTCCGACCCGATCCGACCCGCAGACTGCCGGGTCGGGGAGCGAACATGCACCCGGATCCGGCCTGCTTCGCGCAGGCGGTGCGGCGTCGTGCCTTCGGGCGCGCGTTGCGCCTCGCCGGAGCTCCGGATGACGGGGTTCTCGCGGAATACCTGACGCGCCAACCAACCACCTCCGGTCAACCGACCGGGTGTGGGTCGCTAGCAAGGTAGGACGACCGACATGAGCACACGATGAAGTCCCAGAAATGACCAGGCTTCAAGTGCACGAGTGAGGTCGCTGCGGGTGCTGCCCGCACGACCTCGGAGTGAGGAGTGCAGTGGCAGGCAAGGCCCGCGTACACGAGCTTGCGAAAGAGCTCGGGGTCGAAAGCAAGACCGTTCTCGCCAAGCTGAAGGAAATGGGCGAGTTCGTGAAGTCCGCGTCGAGCACCGTCGAGGCGCCGGTCGCCCGGCGGCTGCGCAGCGCGTTCGTCGCCTCCGGCGGCTCGGGTGCACCGTCGGCTGCGCCGTCGGCCGCGCCGGCTCCGTCGGCAGTGTCGACCCCACCGCCGACCCCGGGCGAGCCCCGGGTCACCGCCAAGCCGACGCCGCCCCGGCGTCCGGCGGTGCCCGGACCGAAACCAAAGGCCCCGGTGCCCGGTCCGCCGCCCTCGGCGGCCCCGGTCGCCAAGCCGGCGAGTGCCCACGACATCGAGGTGGCCGCCGCCGAGGCGCGTGCCGCCGCGCTGAAGGCTGAGCAGGAGGCCGCGGTCAAGGCCGCCCAGGCCGCCCGCCAGCAGCAGCGCGAGAACGTCCGCCGGGAGCCGCCGGCCGAGGGTGGTGCCCGTCCGGGTCCCCGCCCGGGGCCCGGCACCATGCCGCCCCGCCCGGGTTCCCCGGCCGCGGGTCGGTCCGGCGGACCCAACCCCGGTCCGGGTGGCCGGCAGGGCCGTCCGCCGGCGCGGGGCGCCGGTAACAACCCGTTCGGCATCCAGGGCAGCCAGCAGCAGCGACCGCCGGCCGCCGGTGCCGGCGGTCCCCGACCGAGCCCGGCCTCGATGCCGCCTCGGCCCAGTCCCGCCTCGATGCCGCCGCGGCCGAGCCCGGCTTCGATGCCGAGCCAGCGGCCCGGCCGCCCCGGTGGTCCGGGTGCCGGTCGTCCCGGTGGCGGCGCCGGTCGTCCCGGTGGCGGTGGCGGTGGCGGCGGTTACCGTGGCGGCCCCGGTGGTGGCGGCGGTGGCGGTGGCTACCGTGGCGGCCCCGGTGGTGGCGGCGGTGGCGGTGGCTACCGTGGCGGCCCCGGTGGCGGCGGCGGTGGCGGCGGTTTCCGTCCGGGTGCGCCGGCCGGTGGCGGTGGGCGTCCGGGTGGCGGCGGCCGTGGCCGTGGCGGCGGTGCCGCCGGTGCCTTCGGGCGTCCGGGTGGCAAGCCGACCCGTGGTCGCAAGTCCAAGAAGCAGCGCAGACAGGAGTTCGACAACCTGTCGGCCCCGACCATGAGCTCGGGTGCCCCCCGGGGTCAGGGGCAGACGGTCCGGCTCTCCCGGGGCGCCTCGCTGTCGGACTTCGCCGACAAGATCAACGCCAACCCGGGTTCGCTGGTCCAGGAGATGTTCAACCTGGGCGAGATGGTCACCGCGACCCAGTCCTGCTCCGACGACACCCTGCTGCTGCTGGGTGAGCACCTTGGCTTCAACGTGCAGATCGTCAGCCCGGAGGACGAGGACCGCGAGCTGCTCGCGCAGTTCAACATCGACCTCGACGCCGAGGTGGCCGAGGACCGCCTGGTCAGCCGGGCACCGGTGGTGACCGTGATGGGTCACGTCGACCACGGTAAGACCAAGCTGCTCGACGCGATCCGCAAGGCGAACGTCGTGGCCGGCGAGGCCGGCGGCATCACCCAGCACATCGGTGCCTACCAGGTCCACGTCCCGCACGAGGGCGAGGACCGGGCGGTGACCTTCATCGACACCCCGGGTCACGAGGCGTTCACCGCCATGCGTGCCCGTGGTGCCCAGGTCACCGACATCGTGATCCTGGTGGTGGCGGCCGACGACGGCGTGATGCCGCAGACCATCGAGGCGCTCAACCACGCCAAGGCGGCGGAAGTGCCGATCGTGGTGGCGGTCAACAAGGTCGACAAGCCGGAGGCCAACCCGGACAAGGTCCGCCAGCAGCTGACCGAGTACGGCCTGGTCGCCGAGGAGTACGGCGGCGACACCATGTTCGTCAACGTGGCCGCGAAGCCCGGCATCGGCATCGAGGATCTCCTCGAAGCGGTGCTGCTCACCGCCGACGCGTCGCTGGAGCTGACCGCTCCGATCGACGGGCCGGCGCAGGGTGTGGCCATCGAGGCGCACCTGGACAAGGGCCGTGGTGCGGTGGCGACCGTGCTGGTGCAGAAGGGCACCCTGCGGGCGGGCGACTCGATCGTCGCCGGTGGGGCGCACGGCCGGGTCCGGGCGATGCTCGACGAGAACGGCAACCAGGTCACCGAGGCCGGTCCGGCGCGTCCGGTCATGGTTCTCGGTCTGACCGCGGTGCCGGGTGCGGGTGACACCTTCCTGGCTGCGGCGGACGACCGCACGGTGCGGCAGATCGCCGAGCAGCGCCAGGCGCGGCGGCGGGCGGCGGCATTCGCCAACTCCCGTGGCCGGGCCACCCTTGAGACGCTCATGGAGCAGCTCAAGGAGGGCGAGAAGACGTCGCTCAACCTCATCCTCAAGGGCGATGTCTCCGGTTCGGTGGAGGCCCTGGAGGACGCGCTGTTCAACCTCGACATTCCCGAGGAGGTCCAGCTCAAGGTCCTCGACCGGGGCGTGGGCGCGATCACCGAGAGCAACGTCATGCTCGCCAGCGCCTCGTCCGAGCCGGTCACGATCATCGGCTTCAACGTGCGGGCCTCGAACAAGGTCCGCGAGATGGCCGACCGCGAGGGCGTGGAGATCCGGTACTACACGGTCATCTACCAGGCCATCGAGGAGATCGAGGCGGCGCTCAAGGGCCTGCTCAAGCCGGAGTACGAAGAGGTCGAGCTGGGCAGCGCGGAGGTCCGCGAGGTCTTCCGTTCGTCCAAGATCGGCAACATCTCCGGTTGCATCGTCCGGTCGGGCATCATCCGGCGCAACGCGAAGGCGCGCCTGCTGCGCGACGGCACGGTCGTGGCGGACAACCTCACGATCAGCTCGCTCAAGCGGTTCAAGGACGACGCGACGGAGGTCCGGGAGGGCTTCGAGTGTGGTCTGACCCTGGGTGGTTACAACAACGTCCAGGTCGGCGACATCATCGAGACCTTCGAGATGCGGGAGAAGGTTCGCGCCTGATCCGGTGCTGAAGTAGGTGATCAAGGGGTTTACGCCGACCGGCGTAAACCCCTTGATCGCCTGGGGCGGGTTGCGGGTAGTGTCCGCAGCGATGTACACCGCAACCGCAGTATTCGACCTGCTGCTGCCGGGCGACTCCCGGTCGCTGAAGGCCAAGAGATCATATGTTCGGCCGATCGTGGCGGCACTGCGCCGCTTCGAGGTTTCGGCCGCCGAGGTGGGCGCGCTCGACCTGCACGGGCGGGCGGAGCTGGGCGTGGCCGTGGTGGCCGCCGAGGCGGCGCACGCCCGCGAGGTGCTCGACTCGTGCGAGCGTCTGGTGGCCGGGCGGCCGGAGATCGAACTGCTCTCGGTGCGTCGCCGGCTGTACGGCGGGGACGACTGATCGCGACCACGTCGGCACTGTGCGGTCGGGGCCTGCGGGTGCACCGGCCGCCCGCGCGCGGCGAGGTCCGGCGCGGGTAGGGTTCGAGGTGTTGGGGCCCGGCCGGCTCCGGTGACGTCGCCGTCGCCGGTCCCGGCGGGTGGCGGGACGCCCGTGGAGGTGACGGAGATGACGGATCCGGCCAAGGTACGCCGGCACGCGGAGCGGGTGCGGGAACTGGTGGCCTCGGTGGTGCGTAGCCAGATCAAGGATCCTCGGCTCGGCATGATCACCATCACCGACGCCCGGATCACCGCCGACCTGCGCGACGCCACGGTGTTCTACACCGTGCTCGGCGACGCGGCGGCCCAGGCGAGCACGGCCGCCGCGCTGGACAGCGCCAAGGGCATGCTGCGCAGCACCGTCGGCAAGGCCCTCGGCCTACGTCACTCGCCGACCCTGACCTTCGTCCTGGACGACGTGCAGGATCAGGTCAAGCACATCGACGACCTGCTCGCCGCAGCCCGCACGGCCGACGCCGAGGTGCAGCGACTCGCCGCCAAGGCCGAGTACGCCGGGGAGGCCCAGCCGTACCGGCTGGAGGAGGAGGGCGACGAGGCGGCGGAGGGCGACGAGGCAGTGGACGCTGGCCGGGCAGATGCCGATGCCGAGGATGGCCGGGGCGGGGAGCGGCGGTGACCGCCTCCTCCGGCGGTGCCCTGACCGAGGCTGATTCGACCGCGATGCTGCCCGGCCCGACCAGGGGCGGCGCCCCTGGCCCGGCGGGCCCGATCACGAGTGGGCCCAGCGAGGACGACTGGGCCGCCGCGGTGGCGGCCGTGCGCCGGCTGCCGCCCGACGGCCGGGTGCTGCTGATCTGCCACATCAACCCCGACGGGGACGCGCTTGGCAGCATGCTCGGCTTCGGGCTCGGGCTGCGCCGGCTCGGCGTACGCCAACTCCAGGCGACCTTCCCCGGCCCACCGGAGGTACCCGAGCCGTTCCGTGGCCTGCCCGGTCTGGAGTTGCTGGTGCCGGCGGCCGAGGCCGACCCGGCGCCGGACCTGGTCATCTGCTTCGACGCGGCGAGTGATTCGCGGCTCGGTGAGTTGGCCGACCGGCTGACCGGCCCCGGGGCCGCGCTGGTGCTTGACCATCACGCTTCCAACACCGGCTTCGGCGACGTCCACCTGGTCGATCCGGCTGCGGCGGCGACCTCGGTGGTGGCCGAGGAGCTGCTGGCCCGGCTCGGGGTGACGCTTGACGCCGGCATCGCCGAATGCCTGTACGTGGCCCTGAGCACGGACACCGGCTCGTTCCGGTTCGACGCGACCACCCCGGCGGTGCACGAGATGGCGGCTCGCCTGCTGGCCACCGGGATCCGCCCGGGTGACATCTCCCGGCGGGTCTTCGACAGCCGCCCGTTCGGGGCGGTCCGCCTCTTCGGCGAGGTGCTCGGCCGGGCCCGGTTGGAGCCCGAGGCCGCTGGCGGGCAGGGCCTGGTGTGGACGTACGCGACGCTTGACGACCTGGCCCGGCACGAGCAGCGGCCGTACGTGCTGGAGGCCCTGATCGACCCGGTGCGGTGCACCGCGGAGGCCGATGTGAGCTGTGTCGTCAAGCAGACCGGGCCGCAGGAGTGGGCGGTTTCCCTGCGCAGCAAGGGTGCGACGGACGTCAGCCGGGTGGCCGTCGCGTTGGGTGGTGGCGGGCATCGACTCGCCGCCGGATTCACCGGTCGGGGCAGCGTCGAGGAGGTCGTCGAGCGGATCCGGGCCGAGTTGGCGGTATTCGCGTCGGAGGGCGGCACCGATCGACCGGGCTGATTTCAGGGTCGGCTCCGGGCATGTTGGCATTTCAGTGCCGGGACAGGACAGGGACAATCGGATGATGGAGCAGCCCCACGACCTTGCCGTCGAGGCACCCCGCACCTGGGAGCGTCCGGTTGTCTGCGTACCGATTCTCGTCGCCCTGTCCCTGGTCGGCGGACGCTTTTCGTCTTTCTCCACCGAGGCGAATCTCTACGTCTTCGGCGCCGGTGGGGTGCTGATCTGGCTCGGCCTGAGCAATCGGGTGCCGCGCCGCCCGGCACCCAGACGGCTGAGTTCGGGTGCGGTGTGGTGGACGGTGCCGGTGCTGGTCTTCGGGATCTTCGAGGGGGCCACCTTCATGGCGGCGGCCGGTGACGACTTCCCCACCTTCTCGCGGCTGGCTGACCCGTTGCTGGAGGACCGGCTGGTCCGCTCTGCCGCCTGGCTGGTGTGGCTGTCGGCGTTCTGGGGGCTGGTGCGGCGATGATGCGGGCACTGGCGATCGGCGGTTTTCTGGTCGGGCTGGCGCTGTTCGGTGTGGTCGAGTGGCTGGCCCGGCGGGAGGGGTCGCGGATTCCGACCCTCGGCGAGGTCTGCGCCTACGTGATGCGGTACGAGGTGGGCCCGGTGCCGGTCGGGCGGATCGGCCTGTTCGGCTTCTGGTGGTGGGTCGGCTGGCACTTCCTGGCCCGGTGACCGCTATCTGACCCTCCGGCGACCGGTACCCGAGTTGTCCAGATGGCGGGAACAGCGCGCACCATGTGGACCTGAACGATAACTTGGGAATCGGCCGGCGTTGCTTTGACGCAGGTCAGAGGTGGCGGAGCCATACCCGGCGCCGCCTCTCTCCAGGGTCGACCGACCCCGGGCCACCACGCCGCCCAGCCATCGCTCCGGTGACCCCAGAGCAGGTTCCGGGTGTCTGTCGAAACACCGCCGTGACGCAGCAGCGCGCCCTGGAAAGGGGTCCACCATGCCCGCCAAGCCCAAGCCAGAGACCACTGACGAAGCCCGGGAGCAGGCCCGCCGCGCCCTCCAGACCTCCATGGACACCCGTCAGTGACCGCACTCGACCGGCGGTGACGCCGAGCCGTCGAAGTGCGTACGGCGTCACTGCCGGTTCGCACCGGTCGTCCGAACCACCGGTCCGCGCCGCCGGCCCGTGTTTCCGTCCCCCGAGCGAGCGACGGAAGCCCGTTTAGGTAAGTAGCGCACAAGCTTGCCCCCCTTACGGCTCACATGCCACGATCGGCGACGATGAGCCAGTCCACCCGTGCCGCCGACCGGGTCGCCGCACCCCGTCGGATCGCCGCGCTCGCCCTGCCGGCCCTCGTGGTCCTCGCCGCCGAGCCGCTCTACGTCCTGGTCGACACCGCGGTCGTCGGTCATCTGGGTCGGGTCCCGCTGGCCGCCGTGGCCGTCGGCGGCACGGTGATGACCCTGACCGCCTGGCTGGGCACGGTGGTGGCGTACGGCACGACCGGGCGCGCGGCCCGCCGCTTCGGCGCGGGCGACCGCGCCGCCGCCGTGGCCGAGGGCGTCCAGTCGTCCTGGCTGGCCCTTGCCGCCGGTCTGCTGGTCGTGGTCGGCATGCAGTTCGGCGGCGGTGCCCTGGCCAGTGCCCTGGCCGGAGGTGGCGAGGTCGGCGTCGCCGCCGGCGAGTGGCTGCGGATCGCCTCGTTCGGCGCTCCCGGGCTGCTGCTCGCCGCCGCCGGGAACGGCTGGCTGCGCGGGGTGCAGGACACCCGCCGTCCGCTGCTCTTCGTGGTCGGCCCGAACCTGCTCTCCGCGGTGTTGTGCCCGGTGCTGGTCTATCCGGTGGGGATGGGGCTGATCGGCTCCGCGGTGGCGAACGTCATCGCGCAGACCCTCTGCGGAGCGCTGTTCGTGGCCGCGCTGGTGTCCGAACGGGTGTCGTTGCGTCCCCGTCCCCGGATCATCGGTCAGCAACTGGTGCTCGGCCGGGACCTGCTGATCCGGGGCCTGGCCTTCCAGGCCAGTTTCCTCTCCGCCACGGCGGTGGCCGCGCGCTTCGGTGCGGCGGTGGTCGGCGCCCACCAGATCGCCGTGCAACTCTGGTTCTTCGCGGCGCTGGTGCTCGACGCGCTGGCGATCGCCGCGCAGGCACTTGTCGGTGCCGCGCTCGGCGCCGGGGACGCCGCGGTGGCCCGGGCGCTGGCCCGGCGGATCGCGTGGTTCGGCGCGGTCTGCGGTACGGCGTTCGCCGGGTTGGCGTTGGCCGGTGCGGGTGTGGTGCCGACCTGGTTCACCTCGGAGCGGGCCGTGCACGAGCAGGCGCTGGTGGCCTGGCCCTGGTTCGTCGCGATGCTGCCGCTTGCCGGTGTGGTGTTCGCTCTCGACGGGGTGCTCATCGGTGCGGGCGACATTCGCTATCTGCGCAATCTGACCGTGGCCGGGGCGATGGGCGGATTCCTGCCGGCGATCTGGCTCGCCTACGCCTTCGACCTGGGCCTGGGCGGCATCTGGGCCGGGCTGATGCTGTTCGTGGTGATTCGTCTGATCGGTCTGCTGCTGCGGCTGCGTACCGGCGCCTGGGCGGTGACCGGGGCGGTCCGCAGCGAGCCCCGGTCGGACCCGGCACCCGCCTGATCAGGACCGACCGTAGAGGGCGTGGACGGACAGCACCAGGAGCAGGATCACGGTCCAGGAGACCACCATGGCGACGATCTTGACGGTGTTGGGGTGCCGCTGGTAGAGCCGCTCCCGTCGCTGCCAGGCCCACCAGCGCCGCCGTAGCCGCGCGGCGCCGGGCAGCGCGGCGACCCGCTCCTTGAACCGGACGCCGAGGGTGCGCCGCGGCGGAGGCGGGTCGAGCATCCAGTCGGGCAACGTGGTCGAGCGGGTCGGCGTACGCAGGCGGATCGGATCCGCGCTGTCCTGCCGGTCCCCGCCGGTCGTGCGGTCCATGGACATGGTGACCTCCCCGTTGGCCATCGGCGCATCCGCCCACGCCAATGCCCTCATCGTGACAGCAGAGGGCGAGCAGCGGCATCCCGTTTTGCCTCGACCGTGGCGGTGCTCGGCCGCCCGGAAGGGTCTGGCAGGCTTGCACGTCGTGAGCGCAGACGGTCTGATCGTGGTGGACAAGCCAGGCGGCATGACGTCGCACGACGTGGTGGCGCGGATCCGTCGGCTCGCGCGTACCCGCCGTGTCGGGCACGGCGGCACCCTCGATCCGATGGCGACTGGGGTGCTGGTGATCGGGGTGGGCCGGGCCACCCGGCTGCTGACGTACGTGATCGGCGCGGGCAAGAGCTACACCGCCACCATCCGGCTCGGTCAGGCCACCGTCACCGACGACGCCGAGGGCGACGTGATCGCCACCACGCCCGCCGGCCGGCTCACCGACGAGGCGGTCCGGTCGGCGCTGGCCGCGTTGACCGGTGAGATCGACCAGGTGCCGAGCGCGGTGAGCGCGATCAAGATCAATGGACAGCGGGCGTACAAGCGGGTCCGGGAGGGGGAGGACGTCGCCCTGCCGGCCCGCCGGGTCACCATCTCCCGGCTGGAGGTGCTGGCGATCCGGCGCGCTGCGCCCGACGTGGTGGACGTCGACGTCGAGGTGACCTGTTCCACCGGCACGTACATCCGGGCCATCGCCCGGGACGCGGGCCTGGCGCTGGGCGTGGGCGGGCATCTGACCGCGTTGCGGCGTACCGCGGTGGGTGGCTTCCACCTGGCGGAGGCCGCCACCCTCGACGAGTTGGAGCGGCGGGCGCCCGACGTGGTCGACCTGCCCCTGGCGGTCGCGGCGCAACGGTTCTTCCCGCGCCGGGACGCCAGCGCGGAGGAGGCGAAGGTGCTGTCCCACGGCGGGCCACTGGAGGCGGTCGGCCGCACCGGGCCGTACGCGGTCTTCGACCCCGCCGGTGGGCTGATCGCTATCGTCAGCGAGCGGGCCGGCCGGGCCCGCGCGGAGATCGTGCTGGCCCCGGCCTGACGGCGGATCCCCGACCCGGTGCGCCGACGGCCGGCGGGAGGACAGGAGAGGAAGAGCATGCAGCGGTGGCGGGGGTACGACGCGGCGCCCGGCGGTTGGGGGAGGTCGGTCGTCACCATCGGCGTCTTCGACGGCGTGCACAAGGGGCACCAGGCCACCATCGGGCACACCGTGGCCCGCGCCCGCGAACTGGGCGTTCAGTCGGTGGTGGTCACCTTCGACCCGCACCCGGCCGAGGTGGTCCGGCCCGGTTCGCATCCGACGGTGCTCACCGAACCGGCCCGCAAGGCTGAGTTGATCGAGGCCCTCGGGGTGGACGTGCTCTGCGTGGTGCCGTTCACCGCCGAGTTCTCCCGGCTGCCCGCCGAGGCGTTCGTGCACGACGTCCTGGTCGAGCACCTGCACGCCACGCTCGTGGTGGTGGGCGACAACTTCCGGTTCGGGCACCGGGCGGCCGGCGACGTGGCGCTGTTGGCGCGGCTGGGGCGCACGTTCGGCTTCACCGTCGAGGGCGCCCCGCTGGTGGCCGAGGCCGGCACCGTCTTCTCCTCCACCTACATCCGCTCCTGCGTCGACGCCGGTGACGTGACGGCGGCGGCTGCCGCGCTGGGCCGCCCGCACCGGCTGGAGGGGGTGGTCGTCCGGGGTGACCAGCGCGGCCGTGAGCTGGGCTTCCCAACCGCCAACCTGCTCTGTCACCGGTACGCGGCGGTCCCCGCCGACGGCATCTACGCCGCCCGGATGGTCCGCCGGGGGCAGCGGCAGACCCTCGCCGCCGCCGTCTCGATCGGCACCAACCCGACCTTCTCCGGCCGGGAGCGCCGGGTCGAGGCGTACGCCCTGGACTTCGACGGCGACCTGTACGGCGAGCGGCTCGCCCTGGATTTCGTGGCGCACCTGCGCGGCCAGATCCGGTTCGACGCGATCGAGCCGCTGGTGGCGCAGATCACCGAGGACGTGGAGCGGACCCGCGAAGCGCTGGCCTGACCGGCCTTGACCGGAAGATCCGCCCGAGGTGGTGTACGGTGGAGAGGACGTCGGCTGACCGACGTAGGGCCTCGCATGCCTGCTCGACGCCGCGGGTGCGAGGACCGTTCGTCGCCGGTGCCCGAGCCCGGCCCGACGGACAGCATCGACAACCCACTGAAACAGGGAGAACATGGCGCTCGACCAGCAGTCCAAGGCCAAGATCCGCGAGGAGTACGCGACCGTCGAGGGCGACACCGGTTCGCCCGAGGTGCAGGTTGCGGTCCTCACCAAGCGGATCGCCGACCTCACCGAGCACCTGAAGGTGCACAAGCACGACCACCACAGCCGCCGTGGGCTGCTGCTGCTGGTCGGCCGTCGCCGTCGGTTGCTCAACTACGTCCAGAAGAAGGACATCAACCGCTACCGGTCGCTCATCGAGCGGCTCGGCCTGCGCCGGTGACTCGGACGGGGGAGTGGCCCAACCTGGCCGCTCCCCCGTCGGCGTCCCCACCCGAGACACGGGCCGCGACCCCCAAGAGGAGCCGTCGGCGTACCGGTCTCCGGTAGTGGCCTCCGGGCATCGCGGCATCCCGCCGGCGGTCCCGGGCGCTTCGATCGAAGACCGGCCGTCCGCACAGCTCCCGCGTCGTGGCCCCCGATGCGAAGGAGCACGACAACACCATGACCGAGACCAGACTCGGCACCGAATCCCGCACCGCCGTGATCGACAACGGGTCGTTCGGCACCCGTGAGATCACCTTCTCCACCGGCCGGCTGGCCCGCCAGGCCGCCGGCTCCGTCATCGCCCAGCTGGCCGAGACGGTCGTCCTCTCCGCCACCACCGTCGGCAAGCAGCCGAAGGAGCAGTTCGACTTCTTCCCGCTGACCGTCGACGTCGAGGAGCGGATGTACGCCGCCGGGCGCATCCCCGGCTCGTTCTTCCGTCGCGAGGGCCGGCCCAGCGAGGACGCCATCCTCACCTGCCGCCTGATCGACCGGCCGCTGCGCCCGTCGTTCGTCAAGGGCCTGCGCAACGAGGTCCAGGTCGTCGAGACCATCCTCTCGCTGGACCCGCAGCACCCGTACGACGTGGTCGCGATCAACGCCGCCTCGATGTCGACCAAGCTCTCCGGCCTGCCGTTCTCCGGCCCGATCGGGGCCACCCGGATGGCCCACGTCGACGGCCAGTGGGTCGCCTTCCCGACCCACGAGGAGCTGGCGCGGGCCACCTTCGACATGGTCGTGGCCGGCCGCGCCCTGGCCGACGGCGACGTCGCGATCATGATGGTCGAGGCGGAGGCCACCGAGCACACCGTCAAGCTGGTCGCCGGCGGTGCCGCCGCGCCGACCGAGGAGATCGTGGCCAGCGGCCTGGAGGCCGCCAAGCCGGCCATCCGCGAGCTGTGCCGGGCGCAGAGCGAGCTGGCCGAGGTGGCCGCCAAGCCGGTCGCGGAGTTCCCGGTCTTCCTCGATTACCAGGACGACGTGTACGACGCGGTCGCCGACCTGGCCCGCGCCGACGTCGCCGAGGCGCTCCAGATCGCCGGCAAGGCGGACCGCGAGGGCGCCCTGGACGCGATCAAGGCTCGCCTGCTGGAGGAGCTGGGTCCGCGCTTCGAGGGCCGGGAGAAGGAGCTCTCCGCCGCCTTCCGCTCGCTTACCAAGTCCGAGGTACGCAGCCGGGTGCTGCGCGAGCAGGTCCGCATCGACGGTCGGGGGCCGCGCGAGATCCGGCCGCTGAGCGCCGAGGTCGGCGTGCTGCCCCGGGTGCACGGATCGGCGCTGTTCGAGCGTGGCGAGACCCAGATCCTCGGCGTCACCACGCTCAACATGCTGCGCATGGAGCAGGCGCTGGACACCCTCTCCCCGGAGAAGTCCAAGCGTTACATGCACAACTACAACTTCCCGCCGTACTCCACCGGTGAGACCGGCCGGGTCGGCTCGCCGAAGCGTCGCGAGATCGGGCACGGCGCCCTCGCGGAGCGGGCGCTGATCCCGGTGCTGCCCTCGCGCGAGGAGTTCCCGTACGCGATCCGGCAGGTCTCCGAGGCGCTCAGCTCCAACGGCTCCACCTCGATGGGCTCGGTCTGCGCCTCGACGCTGGGCCTGCTGTCGGCAGGTGTGCCGCTGAAGGCACCGGTGGCCGGCATCGCCATGGGCCTGATCTCCGACGAGGTCGACGGCAAGACCCAGTACGTGACGCTCACCGACATCCTCGGCGCGGAGGACGCCTTCGGCGACATGGACTTCAAGGTCGCCGGCACCCGGGACTTCGTCACCGCGCTTCAGCTCGACACCAAGCTCGACGGCATCCCGTCCGACGTGCTGGCCGCCGCGCTCCAGCAGGCCCACGAGGCCCGGCAGACCATCCTCGACGTGATGCAGCGGGCGATCGAAGCGCCGGCCGAGATGTCCGACTACGCGCCCCGGGTCACCACCGTGAAGATCCCGGTCGACAAGATCGGCATGGTGATCGGCCCGAAGGGCCAGACCATCAACGCCATCCAGGACGAGACCGGCGCCGAGATCTCCATCGAGGACGACGGCACGATCTACGTCGGTGCCACAAACGGCCCGTCGGCGCAGGCCGCGGTCGAGCGGATCAACGCGATCGCCAACCCGACCCTGCCCAAGACCGGCGACCGCTTCCTCGGCACCGTGGTCAAGACCGCGCCGTTCGGTGCGTTCATCTCGCTGCTGCCGGGCCGCGACGGCCTGCTGCACATCTCCAAGGTGGGCGACGGCAAGCGGGTCGAGAAGGTCGAGGACTTCCTCAACGTCGGCGACCGGGTCGAGGTCGAGATCGCGGACATCGACCAGCGCGGCAAGATCTACCTGGACAAGGTCCGCCCGGAGGGTGCCGAGGCGCCGGCTCCGGCCGAGGCCGGCGACGAGCGTCCGGCCAGCCGGGACCGGGGTGACCGGGCCCCGCGCGACCGGGGCGACCGGGAGCGCGGTGGCGACCGTGGCGGCCGTGGTCCGGAGCGGGGCGAGGGCGGCGAGGGCGGCGGCGAGTCCCGCCCGCGGCGTCGCACCCGGCACAGCTGATCTCCGAGCAGCCGTACTGATCCGCTGACCGGCCGGGCGACGATGTCGCCCGGCCGGTTCGTGACCCACCACTCTTCGTCGCACTGGAAGCAGGTTGCCGTGAGTCGCACCCGGCGTTCGTCCCGTCCCGTGGCCGTACCGGGGGTGTCGCCGCCCGGCACCGATCGACACGCCACCGTGACCGGTCGGGCCGTCGGTGCTCCCACCCGAGCGGTGACCAGGACGCTCAGCGACGACCCCCTGGGCGGTACGGTGCGGCGCACGGTGCTGCCCAGCGGGCTGCGCGTACTCACCGAGGCGATCCCGGCGATGCGCAGCGTCTCCTTCGGCATCTGGGTGGCGGTCGGCTCACGGGACGAGACCGGACCGCAGGCCGGTGCCGCGCACTTCCTGGAGCACCTGCTCTTCAAGGGCACCCACAAGCGGGGCGCGCTGGAGATCTCCTCGTCGATCGAGGCGGTCGGCGGGGAGACCAACGCCTTCACCACGAAGGAATACACCTGCTACTACGCCCGGGTGCTGGACGAGGACCTGCCGCTGGCCATCGACGTGATGTGCGACCTGGTCGCCGACTCGGTGCTGGAACCGGCCGACGTCGAGACCGAGCGCGGCGTGATCCTCGAAGAGATCGCCATGCACGACGACGAGCCCGGCGACGAGGTGCACGACCTGTTCGCGCGGGCCGTTTACGGTGACCACCCGCTGGGCCGGTTGATCTCCGGCACCGCGGAGACGGTCACCCCGATGACCCGCCGGCAGATCCAGGGCTTCTACCGCCGCCGCTACGTGGCGCCGCAGATCGTCATCGCCGCGGCCGGCAACCTCGACCACACGACAGTGGTCCGGCTGGTCCGCCAGGCGTTGCAGGGCAGCCCGCTGGACTCCGACCCGGCCGCACCGGCACCGTACCGGCCCACCAGCCCGGCGGTACGCACCCGGGCCGCCAGCACGGTGGTGGAGGCGAAGGAGACCGAGCAGGCGCACGTGGTGCTCGGCTGCCCCGGCATCGACCGGCTCGACGAGCGCCGCTTCGCCCTCGGCGTGCTGAACAACGTGCTCGGCGGCGGGATGTCGAGCCGACTGTTCCAGGAGATCCGCGAGCGCCGTGGGCTGGCCTACTCGGTCTACTCCTACGCCAGCCAGTACGCCGACAGCGGCCTGTTCGGCGTCTACGCCGGCTGCGCGCCGACCCGGGTCAACGAGGTGCTCGACCTGACCCGAGCCGAGCTGGCCCGGACCGCCGAACACGGCATCACCGAGGGCGAACTCGCCCGGGGCAAGGGGATGAGCAAGGGCTCGTTCGTGCTCGGTCTGGAGGACACCGGCTCGCGGATGAGCCGGTTGGCCAAGGGTGAGCTGCTCTACGGCGACCTGATGCCGGTGAACGAGCTGCTCGACCGGGTCGACGCGGTAAGTCTCGACGAGGTCAACACGCTCGCCGCCGACCTGCTCGCCCGGCCGATGTCCCTGGCGGTGGTCGGTCCGTTCGGCGAGTCCGACTTCTGATTGGGATAGGTTGTGCCCCGTGACTGAGGAGCAGGAGCAGGGCGCGATCCGGGTGGCTGTGCTGGGTGCCCGTGGCCGGATGGGTGCCGAGGTGTGCCGGGCCGTCGACGGCGCCACCGACATGAAGCTGGTGGCCGCGGTGGATCAGGACGACGATCTGGCCGCCGTCGCGGACGCCGGTGCGCAGGTGGTCGTCGACTTCACCACCCCCGGTGTGGTCATGGACAACCTGCGCTGGTGCATCGAGCAGGGCATCCACGCGGTGGTCGGCACCACCGGCTTCACCGAGCAGCGCCTCGACCAGGTCCGCGACTGGGTGACCGGCAGACCCGGCGTGGGTGTGGTGATCGCCCCCAACTTCGGCATCGGTGCCGTACTGATGATGCAGTTCGCCGCCCGCGCCGCCCGGCACTTCGAGTCCGTCGAGATCATCGAGCAGCACCACCCGCGCAAGCTCGACGCGCCCAGCGGCACCGCCACCCACACCGCCCGCCTGATCGCGGCGGCCCGCGCCGAGGCCGGGCTCGACCCGGCACCCGACGCCACCAAGGACGAGGTCGCGGGCGCCCGGGGTGCCGACATCGACGGGGTACGCGTGCACGCGGTACGGGCCACCGGGCTGGTCGCCCACCAGGAGGTGCTCTTCGGCACCACCGGTGAGACGCTCACCATCCGGCACGACTCGTACGACCGGGTCTCGTTCATGCCCGGCGTGCTGGTCGCGGTCCGCGCGGTCGGGGACCGTCCGGGCCTCACCGTCGGCCTGGATCCGCTGCTCGACTGAACGCACCCCGCCGAGCGGGCCGGGCCCGGTCAGCTGGACTCGGCCGGCTCGCCGGGTACCGCGACGTGCAGGCGGATCTGGGGTACCAGCATGTCGTCCACGTCCAGCGCCCGGCCCGCCCCGTCGGGCTGCCAGCCGGCGGCGGTGAGGAACTTGCGGGACGCCTGGTCGCCCTCGAAGACCCAGGCCACCGCCGTGTCGAAGCCGGACTCGCGCCACAGGTCGACGCTTGCGGCGAGCAGCCGGCTGCCGTGTCCACGCCGGCCCCAGCGCGGTTCGACCAACAGGTCGGTCACCGCGACCACGCCCGCGCCGAGCGCGTCGGCGGGCTCGTTGGGGGCGAGCGCCTCGGCGTCGACCGGACCGGAAGCGGCGAAACCCACCAGATACGATTGCTCGGCCTGCTCGACGGCGACCAGCACCCGGTGGGTGTCACCTGGTGGTTGGCGCACCGCGGCGTCCCAGCGTGTGGCGAGCCACGCCTCGTCGAGGTTCTCCAGCACGTGCCGGGGTAGCAGCCGCCGGTAGGCGGCCCGCCAGGTGGCGAGCTGGATGCGGGCGATCTCGGCGACGTCCTCCGGACGCGCCGGGCGGACAAACCCGAGAGCCATGGGACAACAGCCTACGCAGGGCGAGGGAGACGACGTTGGCGCAGGGTGCCAGGCGGACGCTCGGGCAGGTCGTCGCGGTGGTGCTGCTCGCCGTCGCGGTGGCCGCTTTCCTGTCCGTGGCGGCGGTCCGGCACGGCTTCTTCGACCTTCAGGTCTATCGGGGCGCGCTGGTCTGGTGGGTGCACGACGGCGGGGAGATCTACGACTACCTGCGGCCCGGCACCCAGTACGGCTTCACCTATCCGCCCTTCGCGGCGCTGTTGATGCTGCCGATGGCGTACCTGTCGTGGCATCTGGCGATCGTGGTGAGCGTCGCGGCCGGGGTGGTCTCCAGCGCGGTGCTGATCTGGTGGCTGCTGGATCCGGTGTCGCGGCGAGCCGGGTGGACCCGCTGGTTCGCCTTCGCGGTGGCGCTCTGCCTCGCCGCGGCCTTCGAGCCGATGCGCGAGACCATCAACTTCGGCCAGGTCAACACGCTGCTGCTGTTCCTGGTCGCGGTGGACCTGCTGCGGTTGCTGCCGGGCGGCAGCCGGTGGGCCGGGATCGGCATCGGTCTGGCCACCGCGATCAAGCTCACCCCGGGCATCTTCATCGTCTACCTGCTGGTCACCGGGCGGATTCGGGCGGCGGTCACCGCGATCGGTGCCGCCGCTGGCGCGACACTGCTCGCGGCCGGGCTGTTTCCGGACGCCTCGCGGGAGTTCTGGACCACCGCGCTGTGGAACACCGGCCGGGTCGGTGAACTCGCCTTCGTCTCGAACCAGTCGCTGCGCGGCGTGGTGGCTCGGCTCGACCCGACCAGTCCCAGCACGGTGGCCTGGCTGGCGCTGGTCGCCGCGACGGTGGCGCTCTGGGTGTGGCGGTCCCGCGCCGCCGCTGCCGCCGGTGACGAGGCCACCGGCCTGGCGCTGACCGGCACGGTGATGTGCCTGGTCAGCCCGGTCACCTGGGTGCACCACCTGGTCTGGCTGCTGCCCGGGTTGATCCTGCTTGTCGACAACGGCATGGCCGCGCCGTCGCGCAGCCGCCGGCGCCGCGTCCTGCTGGTCGCCGCGACCGTCGGGTACGCCTTCCTGATCAGCCGGATCGTCTGGGCGTGGGAGAAGGACTTCAGCGGGGTGGACGGTTTCCTGTTCAGCAACACGTACGTCTGGATCAGTCTGGCCTTGTTGGCCTTCCTCCCGGTGCGGCAGCCGCCCCGGCCCACCCGGCCGCCCGCCGCACCCGTCCAGCCGGCCACCGCCTCTGCCCAGCCGGGGGACGTGGCGCGAGCCGACCAGCCCGGCCGGCAGCCCACCGATGTCGTACCGCTGACGTAGCCTGCCGGGCCATGGTCGCACCGGAATCGCTCTCGCTCAGCCAGGCCAGGCGGATCGCGCTTGCCGCACAGGGGTTCGCGGATCCCGCGCCGACCGGTGCACCCACCCGTCGACACCTGCGCCGGGTGCTCGACCGGGTCGGCCTGATCCAGATGGATTCGGTGAACGTGCTGCAACGCGCGCACTACCTGCCGCTCTACAGCCGGCTCGGGCCCTATCCGACCGGGCTGCTCGACTCGGCCGCCTACCGCCGCCCCCGCGAGCTGTTCGAATACTGGGGCCACGAGGCGTCGCTGGTGCCGGTGCGCCTGCATCCGATGCTGCGCTGGCGGATGGCCCGGGCACACACCGATGCCTGGGGCGGCATGCGTCGCATCGTGCAGGAGCAGCCCAAGCTGGTGGCCTGGGTGCGCGACGAGGTGGCCGCCCGTGGCCCGCTGACGGTGGCCGAGATCGAGCACGACGCACCCCGGCAGACCGGCAACTGGGGGTGGAACTGGTCGGCGGTGAAACAGGCGCTGGAATATCTCTTCTGGGCCGGCGAGGTGTGCGCTGCGGAGCGCACCACCTCGTTCGCCCGCCGCTACGACCTGCCCGAGCGGGTGCTGCCGGCCACGGTGCTGGACGCGCCCACGCCCACCGACGCCGAGGCGTACCGCACCCTGGTCGGCATCGCCGCGCGGTCGCTCGGGGTGGCCGCGGAGCCGGAGCTGCGCGACTACTTCCGGCTGCCGGTGGCCGGAGCCCGGCAGGCCATCGCCGAGCTGGTCGAGGCGGGGGAGTTGCGACCGGTGACGGTGCCGGGCTGGCGGCAGCCGACCTGGCTGCACGGGCTGGCCCGGCTGCCCCGCTGGGTCCGGGGCAACACGCTGGTCAGCCCCTTCGACCCGCTGGTCTGGGAACGGGGACGCACCGAGCGGCTGTTCGGCTTCAGCTACCGGATCGAGATCTACGTGCCCGCTCCGAAGCGGGTCTACGGCTACTACGTGCTGCCCTTCCGGCAGGGCGAGCGGTTCACCGCCCGGGTCGACCTGAAGGCCGACCGCAAGGCCGGCGTGCTGCTGGTGCCGGCCGCCTGGGTGGAGCCGGGCGCCGACCCGGGCGAGACCGCGGTGGCGCTCGCCGCCGAGCTGTACCGGCTGGCCGGCTGGCTCGGCCTGGAGGCGGTGGCACCGCCGCTCGCCGGTGACCTCGCGGCCCCGCTGGCCGCCGCGCTGACCGGCGTGGCCGGTGTACGGTGAGCGTCGTGAGCAGCGTTGACCGATCGCCCGCCCAGCCGCAGTCGCCCACTGGGGAGCCGGCCGGCGCGGCGGTCGCGCCCGAGGGGTGGCCGGCGGCACCCGTCGAAGGCCCTGGCTTCCCGGCGCATCACCCCGGCGGTCAGCCGGGCGGCTATCCGGTCGGTTATCAGGTGGCCGAGCCGGACCGGCTCACCCGGCTCGTGACGCGGCTGCACGCGCGTACGCCGCGCTGGGTGGTTCCGCTTGCCGCGCTGGGCTGTGTCGCCGCCGGCATCGGCTACACGCTGCTCAGTGACCCGACCCGCTCGGCGCCGGACGCACTGCCGTCCTGCCTGCTCAAGCTCACCACCGGGCTGGACTGTCCGGGCTGCGGCGGCACCCGTGCCCTCTGGTACGTGCTGCACGCCGACCTGCCGGCCGCCGCCCGGCACCACTTCCTCTTCGTCTTCGCGCTGCCCTTCCTGGCCTACTTCTTCGTCGCCTGGGCCGGTCGGCAGGCGTTCGGCTGGCGGCTGCCCGAGCTTCGGGTCAGCCCCAAGCTGATCGGCGGCTTCCTGGCCGCCTGGCTGGCCTTCTCCGTGGTCCGCAACCTCCCCTGGCCGCCCTTCACCGCCCTCTACGTCTGACCCCACCGCCACCCAGCGCCCCCGATGTCGGCGCCGATCTTGCACTTCCTGTCCCGGCAAAACGGGCCAAGGGTGTGTTTCGCCGACCAAAGGTGCAAGATCGGCGAGTCGGGTGCGGGGGGTGCGGGGGGGTGCGGGGCGGGGTGGGGGAGCCGGGTGGTTAGAGTCGCGGCATGGCGGAGATGGTGCAGCCCCAGGTGAGGTTGATCGCGTGGACCCAGTTCGATCCGCCGGAGGACGTGGCCTGGTCGACTGATGCGGAGGGCGGTCAGGCGCTCGCCGAGTTCGCCGGTCGGGCCTGCTACCAGAGCTGGAAGAAGCCGAACCCGGCCACCGCGACCAACGCGGGTTACCTGGCGCACATCCTGGAGGTCGGGCACCTCTCCGTGCTTGAGCACGGCTCGGTGAGCTTCTACTTCACCGGGGTGTCCCGCTCGTTCACCCACGAGCTGATCCGGCACCGGCACTTCTCCTACTCCCAGCTCTCCCAGCGCTACGTCCCGGAGCGGGACGCGGCAATGGTCGAGCCGCGGGTCATCGCCGAGGACCCGGAGCTGCACAAGCGGTTCGTCGAGGCGGCCGAGGCGAGCGTGCGGGCGTACAACGAGTTGCTTGAGGGCCTGGAACGGCGGTTCGCCGACGAACCCAACCCGACCCTGCGCCGCAAGCAGGCCCGTCAGGCGGCCCGTGCGGTGCTGCCGAACGCGACCGAGACCCGGATCGTGGTGACCGGCAACTACCGGGCCTGGCGGCACTTCATCGCGATGCGGGCCACCGAGCACGCCGACGTGGAGATCCGCGAGCTGGCGGTGGAGTGCCTGCGGCAGTTGCAGCGGGTCGCGCCGAACGTCTTCGCCGACTTCGTGATCTCGACCCGGCCGGACGGCACCGAGGTCGCGGCCAGCCCGCACGCCCCGTCCTGACCGAGGCGGGAGTCGGCACGTCCGATGCCGATCGGGCGGGAGCCCGTACGCCCCTTCGGGTCCTGAGCCCTTCCCCGGCGGGCCTCCGCCGGCAGTCCGCTAGGTTGTCTTCATGACGCACGACCACCTTGACACCCCGGTCCGGGCCGCGTCCCGCCCCTTTGGTCGGGTGCTCACCGCCATGGTGACCCCGTTCACCGCTGACGGCGCGCTCGACCTCGACGGTGCCACGCGCCTGGCCGACCACCTGGTCACGGCGCAGGGCAACGACGCGCTGGTGGTCAACGGCACCACCGGTGAGTCGCCGACCACCACCGGCGCGGAGAAGGAACGCCTGATCCGGGCCGTGGTGGAGGCGGTCGGCGACCGGGCCCGGGTGGTGGCCGGCGTCGGCACCAACGACACCCGGCACACCATCGAACTGGCCGC
Source organism: Micromonospora sp. FIMYZ51 (assembly GCF_038246755.1). Classification (NCBI taxonomy): domain Bacteria; kingdom Bacillati; phylum Actinomycetota; class Actinomycetes; order Micromonosporales; family Micromonosporaceae; genus Micromonospora; species Micromonospora sp. FIMYZ51. The sequence continues at coordinate 1,680,097 of NZ_CP134706.1, forward strand.
GGCGGCGGAGAAGGCCGGCGCGCACGGGCTGCTGGTGGTCACCCCGTACTACAACAAGCCGCCGCAGGCCGGGCTGTTGCGGCACTTCACCGCCGTGGCCGACGCGACCGGCCTGCCGGTGATGCTCTACGACATTCCGCACCGATCCGGCGTGCCGATCGAGACCGAGACGCTGGTCCGGCTCGCCGAACACGGCCGCATCGTCGCGGTCAAGGACGCCAAGGGCGACCTGACCGCCACCAGTTGGGTGACCAGCCGCACCGAGTTGGCGTACTACAGCGGCGAGGACTCGCTCACCCTGCCCGCGCTTGCCGTCGGCGCGGTCGGCGTGGTCGGCACCTCGACCCATTTCACCGGCGCGGACACCAAGCGGATGATCGAGGCGTACGACGCCGGTGACGCGGCGACCGCGCTCGCCCTGCATCGCCGGCTGCTACCGCTGTATACCGGGATCTTCCGTACCCAGGGCACGATCCTGGTCAAGGCCGGCCTGACCGCGCAGGGGCTGCCGGCCGGCCCGGTCCGGTCTCCGCTTGTGGACGCCACCGAAGACCAGCTGGCCCAGCTGCGCGCCGACTGCGCGGCAGCGGGCCTGCCGCTCCCCGAATGATCGAACGACACGACGGACGCCGGGTGACGGCGTCACAGAATGAGGTGAAAGCGTGACCGCGGCGCACAACGAGGAGGCTCCACTTCCACCGCCGTTGCCGGAGGGCGGGCTGCGGATCATCCCGCTCGGCGGGCTTGGTGCCATCGGTCGGAACATGACCGTCTTCGAGTACGACGGAAAGCTGCTGGTCGTCGACTGCGGCGTGCTCTTCCCGGACGTGGAGCAGCCCGGCGTCGACCTGATCCTGCCCGACTTCGGCCCGATCCTGGACCGGCTCAGCGACATCCAGGCGATCGTGCTGACCCACGGTCACGAGGACCACATCGGCGCGGTGCCCTACCTGCTCGCCCACAAGCCCGACATCCCGCTTGTCGGCTCGCAGTTCACCCTGGCGCTTGTCGAGGCGAAGCTGGCCGAGCGGCGGATCCAGCCGTACACGCTGACCGTGCGGGAGGGTGGCCGGGAACGGCTCGGCCCGTTCGAGTGCGAGTTCTTCGCCGTCAACCACTCGATCCCGGACGCCCTCGCGGTGGCCATCCGCACCCCGGCCGGGCTGGTGCTGCACACCGGCGACTTCAAGATGGACCAGCTTCCGCTGGACGGTCGGATCACCGACCTGGCGGGTTTCGCGCGCCTCGGTGCCGAGGGCGTGGACCTGCTGCTGTCGGACTCCACGAACGCGGAGATCCCCGGCTTCGTCACCCCGGAGCGGGAGATCGGCCCGGTCCTCGACTCGATCTTCGCGAAGGCGCGTGGCCGGATCATCGTGGCCTCCTTCGCCTCGCACGTGCACCGGGTGCAGCAGGTCTTCGACTCGGCCCTGGAGCACGGCCGCAAGGTCGCGCTGATCGGCCGGTCCATGGTCCGCAACATGGGCATCGCCCGTGACCTGGGGCTGCTGAACATCCCGGCCGGGCTGGTCGTCGGGCTGGACGAGGCGACGTCGATGCCGCCGGAGCAGATCGTGCTGATGTCCACCGGTTCGCAGGGTGAGCCGATGAGCGCCCTGGGCCGGATGGCCAGCGGAGACCACCGGCACATCACCATCGCCCCCGGCGACACCGTGGTGCTGGCCTCCTCGCTGGTGCCCGGCAACGAGACCTCGGTCTACCGCGTGATCAACCGGTTGGCCCGGGCCGGCGCGGTGGTGGTGCACAAGGACGTGGCAAAGGTGCACGTCTCCGGGCACGCGCCCGCCGGCGAACTGCTCTACCTGCTCAACGTCGTACGGCCCAGCAACCTGATGCCGGTGCACGGCGAGTGGCGGCACCTGCGCGCACACGCCCGGCTCGGCATCGAGTCCGGGGTGGCACCGGACCGGGTGGTGCTCTGCGAGGACGGCGACGTGGTCGACCTCGTGGAGGGGCGGGCCAGCCTGGTCGGCCACGTCAAGAGCCGGTACGTCTACGTCGACGGTCTGGCCGTCGGTGACGTCAGCGAGTCGCTGCTCACCGAGCGACGCATCCTCGGCGACGGCGGCTTCATCGCCACGACCGTGGTGGTCGACTCGGTCACCGGCAAGGTGGTGGCCGGCCCGACGGTCTCCGCCAAGGGCTTCTCCGAGGATCCGGCGGCATTCAACGCGGTGATACCGCTTGTCACCGAGGCGCTGAACCGGGCGGCGACGGACGGCATCACCGATCCGCACCAGCTCCAGCAGATCGTCCGGCGGACCGTGGGCCGGTGGGTCAACGACGCCTACCGCCGCCGTCCGATGATCGTCCCCACGGTCGTCGAGGTCTGACCCGTCCGGTGCGGTCCGGCGGCGGCCCAGGCCGACTGGGTGCCGACGGACCGCCCGAGCGCCGCGCAGCGCACATCGGCGGGTACGGATCGAAACCGATCGCCGGTTTGTTCAACCGTTCGGCCCTTTTGCCCGTACTCCGGTCCGGCAGGCGTACCCACGCCGGCCGGGAGGAGCATGGCGGATGGACCGGAGACGATTGACAGCCATCGGTGTCGTGGTGGCGGCGGTGGGCGCGGCGGCGGCGGTGACCCTACCGTCGTTCGCCGGCGACGGCGGCGCGCCGAGCACCGCGCCGACCAGTCAGGCGGTGGCGGGAGTCGACCCGGAGGTGGTCGAGGCGATGCGCCGCGACCTGGGGCTGAACCAGTCGCAGGTGGCCGCTCGGCTGAAGACCGAACGCTGGGCGACCGGCGTGGTCGACCAGCTCCGGACGGAACTCGGCGCGGCCTACGGCGGCAGCTGGCTCAGCGCCGACGGCAGCCAGCTCAACGTGGCCGTCGCCGACCAGGCGCAGGCGCGGCGGGTCCAGGCCGCCGGTGCGGTGCCGAAGGTGGTCGAGCGCGGGGTCGGTCAGCTCGACGCGCTCAAGACCCGGATGGACCGTACGGCCGCCGCCGCCCGACAGGTCTCCGGCTGGTACGTCGACGTGGCGTCGAACACCGTCGTGGTGCTCGCCCAGCCGGGCGCGGAAGAGGCCGGCTGGCGCTTCGTGGCCCGCGCCGGGGTGCCCCGCCAGGCGGTCCGGATGGCCACCGAGGAGCAGCCCCGCCTCTTCGCCGACCTGCGTGGTGGCGAGGCGTTCCTGAACGGCCCCGGACGCTGTTCGGTCGGTTTCGCGGTGGTCGGCGGCTTCGTCACGGCCGGGCACTGTGGTCAGGTCGGTGATCCGGTGCGCAACTTCGACGGTTCCTCGCTGGGTGCCTTCCGGGCCTCCTCCTTCCCCGGCGACGACTGGGCCTTCGTCCAGATCAGCGGCAACAACACGGTGCTGCCCGAGGTGACCGACTTCCGCGGCGGCGTCGCCCGGGTCGCCGGCTCGCAGGAGGTGCCGGCCGGCGCGTCGATCTGCCGTTCCGGCTCCACCACCGGGGTGCGCTGCGGCACCGTCCAGGCGCGCAACGCCACCGTGCGCTACCCGGAGGGGCTGGTCGGCGGGCTGGTCCGGACCAACGTCTGCGCCGAACCGGGCGACTCGGGCGGCTCGTGGATCTCAGGCAACCAGGCCCAGGGCGTCACCTCCGGCGGCTCGGGTGACTGCCGGGTCGGCGGCACCACGTTCTACCAGCCGGTCAACGAGATCCTCCAGCGCAACAACCTGACCCTGATCACCACTCAGAACTTCCGCGCGCTTGGCGGCCGGCGCTGACCTTGCCGGGCCCGGCCGAGCGGATCACCCGCCTCGGCCGGGCCCACGGCTTTCCGGCCACGCGGCCCCGGGCGTCAGGGCAGGGCGGCGACCGCCTGCGCGTACGCGACGCCGGTGCGTACCGCCGCGTCCACAAGCACGTTGACCTGGGCCGGGGCCACTCCGTACGCCAGGTCGGTGGTGACCTCGCCGGCCAGCACGAGTGCACCGTCACCGGGATCGTGCACGTACGCCTTGGGCAGCAACCGGTCGCGGTTCCAACCGTTGCAGAACGCGTACGCCTCGGCCCGCCGGTCCGCCGGTAGTCGACGATCGGCGACCACCCGGGCGTGCAGGATCTCGCCGCGTTCGCCGGCCCGCCGGAACTGGATCATCGCGTCGCCCCACCGGGCCAGCACGGTGCCGGCGGCATCCAGGGCATATCCGTCGCCGCGCCGATCCAGCGCGGCCGTGATCATCCGTACCGTCAACGCCGCCAGTTCGTCCGCGCGCGGTCCCTCGTCCGATCCGTCACCGGCCACCGGCTCGTCGGGCTCGCCCGGATCGTCGTCCGGCTCGTCGGCGGGCAGCGGTACCGGCTCGGCCAGCGATGCCGGCTCGGCCAGCGACATCGGCCCGACCAGCGGACGCTCGGCCAACCAGGCGCCCATCCGGCCGGACTGGTGCCCGGTGCCGTTGCGGGCGTCGAAGCTGCCGGCCAGCCCGGTGGCGACGGCGAGCAGTTCGGCGCCGAGCGCCGCCACCGTGACCTCGGCGGCCGGCCGCCCACGGTACGCCGGTCGGCGTACCGTCCGCTGACCTGACTCCTGCGCGGCCAGCGTGCAGACCAGCGCGCCCGCGGCGGCAATCTCCATCACGGACAGGTCGTCGTGTGGCTCGTCGAGCCGGGGCAGCTGCTCGACGAGGATCTCCAGACCCCGGTCGAGGTACCCGCCGAGCGCGCAGAAGCGCAGGTGCGTGGCGAGGTACCCGAAGCCGTCCGGTGCCACCCGGTGCCGGCGGTACGCCCGCACGTGCGCCCCGGCGGCCCGCCGGGCCTGCCCCGTCCGCAGCCAGGGCAACAGCGCCCCGACCAGGGCCGCCTCGGGCTGCGCGGTGCAGTGGACCGACGGCTGGGCGCTGCGGTGGGCCGAGCCGTCGAGCACGGACTCCACGGTGGCCAGCGCCTCGGCCTGGTCGCCCCAGCCGGCGAGCAACTCGGCCTGCCGCACCGGTAGGCAGTCCGGACAGCCGGCGGCCGGGTCACCGGCAGCGGCCCGCCACCGGTCCAGCCAACGCCGGGCGGCGGGTTCGTCGCCGACGTGGTCGGCGATCCGGCAGTGCAGCTGGGCGCTGAGCGCCTCGTCGCCGCAGGCCCCGCCGGTGAGCCCGTCCAGCAGGCTACGAGCCTGGTCGAGGCCGATGCGTGGGGTGCCGAGCAGCGCCTCGACGGCGTACCGCCGGTAGCGGCGCAACGTCACCTGGTCAGGCTCACCCGCCGGCGCGACGGGCCGCTCGGCCGCGTCCAGGCAGCGACGGACAGGCTCGAAGAGCCGCCACCGTTCGCCCCCGCGCAGGTGCATCTCGACCAGCTCGGACCAGGCGTCGAGCGCGGACCGCCGGTCGCCGCCCGCCTCGGCGAGGGCGGCGACCCGTTCCAGAGCTGCGACGCGCGCCTCGCCGTCGGGCAGGTCCCGGGCGTCGGCGAGCGCGTCGGCGGGCCGCGACTCGACCCGCCCACCGCCGCCGGTGTTCGCCCGTGGGCGCCGCCGGCCGCCGGGGCCCCAGCCGGTCACGGACGTGCTCCCGCGAGCCGGCCGACCTCGGCGGCCAACCGGCAGCCGGTCGTGATGCCCCGGTCGAGCAACCGGTCCAGCTGGTGTGGTGTGACCCCCCGTTCCAGGTCGGTGATGACCTCGCCGCAGATCCGGGCCCGGCCGGCGTCGTCGACGTGCACGAACGCCTTGGGCCAGAACCGGTCCCGGTTCCAGGTGTTGCAGAACTCGTGCAGCAGCGGCACCAGATCGACCGGGAAGGTGTCGGCGGCCACCGTACGCACCTGGAGCAGTTCCCCGGCGCTGCCCGAGCGCAGGAACCAGATGTGGCCACCGGCCCAGCGTCCGACCAGGTCACCACCGGCGTCGGTGGTGACCGGATGCCCCCGCTGCGCCAGTACCGCGGCGAGCAGGTCGTGCGTCAACGGCCGCAGCGTCGAGGGATGCCCGGCCAGTGCAGGGTCCGGATCGTCCTCGAACTCCGGCGACGCCATCGGCACTCCTTCGCCAGGCGAATATCACGACAGCCGGCGGGGACCGCGTTGCGACACGCGGACGCCACCAGGAAGACCGGCGGATCGTGGGGGCCGCCGTTACGGTGATGCTATGGCGGGCCGTACCTCTCAGGCGAGCCGCCGACGCGGCGCGTCGCCGCGCGGTGGAACGAACAGTCGTGCCCGCCAGCCGGCCAAGAAGACAAGCGCGTCGGCGCGACGCCGCACCACCACGCGCGGACCCGGCCCCGCCGCGTACGTCGGTCGGGGGATCCGGGCACTGTGGATGGGCCTGGCGCACGGGGTCGGGTGGGCGGTGCGGGCCGCCTCGGGTCGAGACCTCGACCCGGAGCACCGGCGGGACGGCGCCGGTCTGTTGGTGATCGGCCTGGCCCTGCTCAGCGCCGGGGCGATCTGGTTCTCGGCGGCCGGACCGGTGGGTGCCCAGCTGGCCGACACGGTCCGGCTCTTCCTTGGGGCGATCTCCATCGTGGTGCCGGTGCTGCTCGGCATCGGTGCCTGGCGGCTGATGCGCCAGCCCGGCGATCCCGAGCACCGCGGCCGGGGCCTGGTCGGCTGGGGCTCCATGTTGGTCGCCACCGCCGCGATGCTGCACATCGGCCAGCAACCGGCCGGCCCGGGCGAGCGGGACTTCGCCGGCGGCCTGATCGGTGCCGGCATCGGCAGCCTGCTGGAACGCGCGGTCACCGCCTGGGTCGCGGTGCCGCTGCTGATCCTGCTGCTCGTCTTCGGGCTCCTCGTGGTCACCGCGACACCGATCAACAAGGTCCCCGAGCGGCTCGGCCTGCTCGCCGGGTCCGTGCTCGGCCAGACCGAGGCGGAGCCGGAGCCGGCCGCCCCGACGCGCCGCCGGCCGGCCAAGCGGGTGCCGCCGCCGGTCGACCCGGACGAGTTCGACGACCTCGACGGCGCGGACCTCCAGGAGACCATGGTCCTGCCGCGCAAGCCGCCGTCGCGGGTGCCGGCGAGCCGCAAGCCGGCCGAACCGCCCGAGCACTCACCCGCACCGACCCGGGCCGAACAGCTCGCCCTGACCGGGCTGGCCGGCGACTACACCCTGCCACCGGCGAACCTGCTCAGCACCGGCGCCGCGCCGAAGACCCGCAGCAAGGCCAACGACGAGGTGATCGCCGCGCTGCGTGGGGTCTTCGAACAGTTCGGTGTGGACGCCGACGTCACCGGCTTCACCCGGGGGCCCACGGTGACCCGCTACGAGGTCGAGCTGGGCCACGGGGTCAAGGTCGAGCGGATCACCCAGCTCTCCCGCAACATCGCGTACGCGGTGAAGTCGCCCGACGTGCGTATCCTCAGCCCGATCCCGGGCAAGAGCGCGGTGGGCGTGGAGATCCCGAACACCGACCCGGAGAACGTGGCCCTCGGCGACGTGCTGCGTTCGCGGGTCGCCACCAGCGACCACCATCCGATGGTGGTGGCGCTCGGCAAGGACATCGAGGGTGGCTACGTGATCGCCAACCTCGCGAAGATGCCGCACATCCTGATCGCGGGCGCCACGGGTGCCGGCAAGTCGAGCTGCCTCAACACTCTGCTCGTCTCCATCCTGACCCGGGCGACACCGGACGAGGTGCGGCTGCTGCTGATCGATCCGAAGCGGGTCGAGATGACCAGCTACGAGGGCATCCCGCACCTGGTCACCCCGATCGTGACGAACGCCAAGAAGGCGGCCGACTCGCTGGAATGGGTCGTCCGCGAGATGGACATGCGGTACGACGACCTGGCCGCGAACGGGGTCCGGCACATCGACGACTTCAACCGCAAGGTGCGCAACGGGGAGATCAAGGCCCCGCCGGGCAGTGAGCGGGAGATCCGGCCGTACCCCTACCTGCTGGTGATCGTGGACGAGCTGGCCGACCTGATGATGGTGGCGCCCCGGGACGTGGAGGACTCCGTGGTCCGGATCACGCAGCTCGCCCGCGCCGCCGGCATCCACCTGGTCCTGGCCACCCAACGCCCCTCGGTCGACGTGGTGACCGGCCTGATCAAGGCCAACGTGCCGTCCCGGCTGGCCTTCGCCACCTCCTCGCTGGCCGACTCGCGGGTCATCCTGGACCAGCCCGGCGCGGAGAAGCTGCTCGGTCGCGGCGACGGGCTGTTCCTGCCGATGGGCGCGTCGAAGCCGATCCGCATCCAGGGCGCCTGGGTCACCGAGCGCGAGATCGCCGACGTGGTCAAGTTCTGCAAGGACCAGCGGGAGCCGGAGTTCCGCTCGGACGTGCTGACCGTCGCGCAGGAGAGCAAGAAGAAGATCGACGAGGACATCGGCGACGACCTGGACCTGCTGGTGCAGGCGATCGAGCTGGTGGTCACCTCGCAGTTCGGCTCGACCTCGATGCTCCAGCGCAAGCTGCGGGTCGGCTTCGCCAAGGCGGGCCGGCTGATGGACCTGATGGAGACCCGGGGCGTGGTCGGCCCGTCCGAGGGCTCCAAGGCGCGCGACGTGCTGGTCAAGCCGGACGAGTTGGCGGAGGTCCTGGCCGGCCTCCAGGGGGACGAGCAGTGACCGACACCGGCGCGGCCGGGCAGGAGATCTTCCCGATCCTGACCACCGCCGACCTGACGACGGCCCTGGTCTTCTACCGGGATCTGCTCGGCGGCACGCAGGACTACCAGTTCCCGGAAACAGGTGAGCCGACCTTCGTCACGGTCCGCTTTGCCGCCGGCCAGGTGGGCCTCGGCCGTCAGGAAGAGCCAGGTGCGCTGACGAACGACCGGATCACCCTCTGGCTGTACGTGGCGGACTGCGACGCCGCGCTCGACCGGCTCCGGTCGGCTGGGACCGTACCGGTATTGGCGGAGCCGGCGGACCAGCCATGGGGAGAGCGCATGGCCATCGTCGCCGACCCCGACGGCAACCGCGTGATCGTCGCCTCCCGGTAGTCGATACGACGAACCGCAGCGGCCCGCCGGGGGAGAGTCCGGCGGGCCGCTGCGGTGTCTGTCGACTTGGCGCGGGCTCAGGTGAGCGCGGCGGCGAGCACCAGGTTGAGCAGGATGGCGGCCACGCCCGCGCCTGCGGCGTACCAGCCGAGCGGCTTGTCGCCCTGCACCGCACCGGCGACCCCGAGACCCACGGCGATCAGGCCGAACAGCAGTGGGAACAGGAAGAGGGCAAGGGCGGCGAAGACGAAGCCGAGGATCGTGCAGATGCGGGCGGCGTTGGTGCGCGGGCGGCTGCCGGCGTACGGGTTGGCCATGATCTCCTCCGGTTGTCAACTCTTCGGTTGATCGCGGAGTACCCAGGTCTGGTCACGGTCCAAACAGCATCGCCGATTCGCCCGTCCGGGGCGCTCGCGTACGGCAGGTCGATCAGTGGAAGAGCTTGAGGCCGACCACCCCGGCGACCACGAGCAGCAGGCTGAGCAGCCGGGGCAGGTTTGCCGGTTCACCGAGGGCCAGCATGCCGACCAGGGCGGTGCCGACCGCGCCGATACCGACCCAGACCGCGTATCCGGTGCCGACCGGGATCTCGCGCAGCGCGTACCCGAGGCCGGCCATGCTCAGCACCAACGTGATCCCGAACACCACAGTTGGTGCCAGCCGGGTGAAGCCCGCGCTGCGGTCCAGGGCGACCGCCCACGCGGTTTCCAGTAGTCCAGAGATCACCAGGACGATCCAGGCCATCGAGTCACCTCTTCGCCGTCGCCCGGGCACCGGGCGCCGGGCGGAGTCGATTCCACGTGCGGGGCGTCTTGGCCTGACCGGGTACGCCCACGACTCGTCCGGGACGGCCACCTCGGGCCGTCGCCACCGACCGTAGCACCGGCCGGGCCGGGGCGGCATGGGTGACGCGGATCACCCGAGTGGACCTCAACCTTGCTTCACCTAGCACGATGGAGCCATGACCGTGCTCATCTCCGACGCGGAGGTCGCCGCCGCACTCGACGCAAAGACCACAGTGGACGCGATGCGCGCGGCCCTGCTGGCCGGGTACGAGGGTCGGCTGGTGGCTCCGCCCAGAGCCGCCGTGCCGCTGGGCGGCGGCCGGATGGTGCTGACCGCCGGACACCTGGTGGGCCAGTGGTACGGGTATCGGGCGTACGACACCTTCGGGCACCCCGAGACCGAACAGCTGGTGGTGCTGCACGACGGGCGTACCGGCGCGGTGCGGGCGGTCGCGGTGGGGGAGGAACTGGGCTCCCGGCGTACCGGCGGGCTGGGCGGGGTGGCGGTGGACGCGCTGGCCCGTCCGGACGCGGCCACGCTCGGGGTGATCGGCTCCGGCGGCCAGGCGTGGACCCAGGTCTGGGCCGCCGCCGCGGTGCGTTCGCTGCGCGAGGTGACGGTGCACAGCCGCTCGGCCGCGCGGCGGGAGGCGTTCGCTGCCCGGGTCCGGGCCGAACTCGACATCCCGGCCCGCGCGGTGGACACCGCCCGGGCGGCGGTACGTGACCGGGACGTGGTGGTGCTGGCCACCACCAGCCCCACGCCGGTGCTGGCCGCCGCCGACCTGGCCCCGGGCAGCCACGTCAACGCGGTCGGGTTCAAGCAACGCGATCGCGCCGAGTTCGCCGCCGACCTGCTGGACCGGGCCGCCGTGCTGGTAAGCGACTCCCCGGCGCAGGCCACGTCGTACGCTCCGCCGATGCTCGCCGCCGAGCCGCCGTACGGGTCGCGGCTGGGTGATCTGGGCGCGGTGCTGGCCGGTGCCGCACCCGGCCGCACCGGCGCGGACCAGATCTCGGTCTTCTGCTCGGTCGGTCTCGCCGGCACCGAGGTGTTCCTGCTCGACCGCCTGGTCCGGCTGCTCGCGACGACCGCGTCCGGCTGACCGGTGCCGGCCGCCCCGCTGGATCGGACGGAGCGGCCCGGTACCCTCGGATGGTGTCTGCCACCTCCCCTGATGACCAGCCCGGCTCGGCGCGTGCGGCGGAGTCGTCCGCCGACGACGGCCGCCGGGTCGCCCTGCTGACCCTGGGCTGTGCCAGAAACGAGGTCGACTCGGAGGAACTGGCCGCCCGCCTGCACGCCGACGGCTGGCAGGTGACCACCGACGGCGAGGGCGCCGACGTGGTGGTCGTCAACACCTGCGGGTTCGTGGAGAAGGCCAAGCAGGACTCCATCCAGACGCTGCTGGCCGCCGCCGACACCGGGGCGAAGGTGGTTGCCGCCGGTTGCATGGCCGAGCGGTACGGCCGGGAGTTGGCCGACAGCCTGCCCGAGGCTCGGGCGGTACTCAGCTTCGACGACTACCCGGAGATCTCCGCCCGGCTGGACGCGGTGGTGGCCGGCCGCGAGTTCGCCGCGCACACCCCCCGGGACCGGCGTGAACTGCTGCCGCTGACCCCGGTCGCCCGCCGCGACAGCGCGGTCTCGTTGCCTGGCCACGGCAACGCCGCCGACGTCGACGAGCACACCCCGGCGCACCTGCGGCCGGTGCTGCGCCGCCGGCTGGACGCCGGTCCGGTGGCCTCGCTCAAGCTGGCCAGCGGCTGCGACCGGCGCTGCGCGTTCTGTGCCATCCCCGCCTTCCGGGGCGCCTTCGTCTCGCGTACCCCGGACGAGTTGCTCGCCGAAGCCGAGTGGCTGGCCAAGAGCGGCGTACGCGAGCTGGTGCTGGTAAGCGAGAACTCGACCTCGTACGGCAAGGACCTGGGCGACCCGCGCGCACTGGAGAAGCTGCTGCCGCAGCTGGCGGTGATCGACGGCATCGTCCGGGTCCGGGTCAGCTATCTCCAGCCGGCCGAGACCCGGCCCGGCCTGGTCGAGGCGATCGCCACCACCCCGGGCGTGGCGCCCTACTTCGACCTGTCGTTCCAGCACTCAAGTGAGCCCGTGCTGCGCCGGATGCGCCGTTTCGGCTCCACCGACCGGTTCCTGGAGCTGCTGGCCGGCGCGCGGGCACTGGCACCGGAGGCCGGGGCGCGGAGCAACTTCATCGTCGGGTTCCCCGGCGAGACCCGGGCCGACGTCGACGAGTTGGTCCGCTTCCTGACCGAGGCCCGGCTCGACGCGATCGGGGTCTTCGACTACAGCGACGAGGACGGCACCGAGGCCGCCGGGCTGCCCGGTAAGGTCTCCGCCGCCACCCTCAAGCGCCGGTACGACAAGCTCAGCGCGCTCGCCGACGAGTTGTGCTCGCAGCGCGCCGAGGACCGCCTCGGCTCGACCGTGGAGGTGCTTGTCGACTCCGTGGACGGCGACGTCGTCGAGGGGCGGGCCGCGCATCAGGCACCCGAGGTGGACGGCTCGACCACGCTCGTCGCACCGGAGACCGGCGGGGTCGACCTGGCCGCGCTGCGCCCGGGTGACCTGGTCCGGGCCACCGTGACCGGCACCGAGGGCGTCGACCTGGTGGCGGTACCGGATGAGATGATCTCGGCGGCGCCCGGCGCGGCGCGGTGACGGTGGGCCGGGACGAGGCGGGGGAGCGACGAGGTGTGGTGCCCGACGGTGGGCCGATGACCGGCGCGACGGAGTCCGCCCCGCTGCCGGTGGTGGCCCGGGTGCCGGTGGTCAACGCGGCAAACGCGCTGACCGCGCTCCGGCTGGCGTTGGTGCCGGTCTTCGTCGCCGCCGCGATCGTCTCGGGCATGACGCACACCGGCTGGCAGGTCGTCGCCTCGCTGATCTTCGCCGTCGCCTCGCTCACCGACTTCGTGGACGGCTGGATCGCCCGTCGGTTCGAGCTGGTGACCGCGTTCGGCAAGGTGGCCGACCCGATCGCCGACAAGGCGCTCACCGGTGCCGCCCTGCTGCTGCTGTCGGCCTACGACCGGCTGCCGTGGTGGGTGACGATCGTCATCCTCGCCCGGGAACTGGGCATCACCGTCCTGCGGTTCTGGGTGATCCGACGCGGTGTGATCGCCGCGAGCCGGGGCGGCAAGGTCAAGACCGGCCTACAGATCCTGGCCATCGCCTGGTACCTGTGGCCGATGCCCGCCGCCCTGGCCCTGATCGGTCCGTGGATCATGGGCGCGGCGGTCGCCGTGACCGTGCTCACCGGCTTCGACTACCTCGCCCAGGCCCTACGGCTGCGCCGCAGCACCCGCTGACCGGCACTGCGCGAGGTCGCTGGCCGGTGCCGGCGCACCGACTGATCGGCGGTGCGGCGAGTAGACCACCGCCAGGTCGGGAAGGATGCGACAAATGGGCATCAGAGAAGCCGAAGGATCCATGGGCAGCGCGGCGGCCGGTGTGGTGCACCGCCTCACCGAACGGCGGCAGACGGTGGCCACCGTCGAGTCGCTCACCGGTGGCCTGCTGGCCGCCACGATCGTCGAGATCGCCGGGGCGAGCGTCGCCTACCGGGGCGGGCTGGTGGTCTACGCCACCGAGCTGAAGGGGCGGCTGGCCGGCGTACCGGCGCAGCTGCTGGCCGAACGCGGCCCGGTCGACCCCGATGTGGCCGCGGCGCTCGCCGAGGGCGGACGACGCCGCTGTGAAGCCGACTGGGCGTTGGCCACCACCGGGGTGGCCGGCCCGGAGCCCCAGGACGGCAAGCCGGTCGGGCTGGTCTATGTCGCGGTCGCCGGGCCGGACGGCACCGAGGTGCGCAAACTCGACCTCGACGGCGGGCGCGACCGGATCCGGGCGGGTGCGGTGACCGGGGCGCTGCGGCTGCTCGCCGAGCACATCCAAGTTCCGGACACCGCCGACCAGCCGAGCACCGCGGTCGGTCGCGACTGAGAGCGGCGGCTGCCTGCGGAAACAGGCCGATGTCGGGCGGTACCGGGGAAGCTCATCGGCGGCGGTCGGAAGGTGACGCCGTGGGGTACCCGGGCGGGGTGGGATGTCGCGGCGGCGGGTAACGGGTACGGTTGCCTGAAGGCTCCGACGATCGGGGCCGGTGCCGCTGCCGGTCCTCGCGAGGTCGGGTGAACTGTGTCCCTCAGGGGAGGTGCGATGGTCCTGCTACGCCGGGTGATCGGTGACGCACTGCGGGCGCGCCGGCAGGGGCAGCACCGCACGCTGCGCGAGGTGTCTTCCGCCGCAAACGTCAGCCTGGGGTACCTGTCCGAGATCGAACGTGGCCAGAAGGAACCCTCAAGCGAACTGCTCGCCGCGATCTGTGACGCGCTGGGCGCCCGCCTGTCCGAGCTGCTTCGCGAGGTGAGCGACACGGTCGCGCTCGCCGAGCAGATGCCGGGCGTGCTCGTTCCGGTGCAGGACGGGCCGGCCGAGTCGACGCCGGTCGCCGCGGCGTCGGTGGCCAGGAGTGCCGGTCGGGGCGTGCACCAGGTCAGCTCGGACGGCACCGTGGCCGTCTCCGTGCGCCAGGACTCCCCGCTCAAGGCCACGCTGCGCAGCGCCCGGGTCCGCCCGGCCGACCGCACCGATCGGGACGTGGTCTGCGCCGCCTGAATGTGCGGCCGATGGTCGCGGTTGCCCGCGCCGCGTAGGGTTGATCGTGCTCGTCCCCCCGCTGGCCGGTACGGATGCCGTGCTGGCCGTCGGCTGGGACGATGGATTCACCAGCGCCGGTGGCCGCCCTGGCCCACAGGCGTGGGGCAGGGGCAGCGACGTTACTGAGGGGATACCGCGGAGATGGCGAACCCGTTCGTCAAGGGTTGGAAGTACCTGATGGCGCTTTTCGGCGCCCGAATCGACGAGCACGCCGATCCCAAGGTGCAGCTCCAGCAGGCCATCGACGAGGCGCACCGGCAGCACCAGGCGCTCGTCCAGCAGGCCGCAGCGGTGATCGGCAACCAGCGACAGCTGGAGATGAAGCTGTCCCGGCAGATGTCCGACGTCGAGCGGTTGCAGTCCAACGCCCGGCAGGCGCTGGTCCTCGCCGACCAGGCCCGGGCCAAGGGTGACGAGGCCGAGGCCGGCCGCTACGAGCAGTCGGCGCAGACCCTGGCCACCCAGTTGGTCTCCGCCGAGCAGTCCGCCGAGGACCTGAAGACCCTGCACGACCAGGCGCTCGCCGCAGCCGGGCAGGCCCGCCGCGCGGTGGAGAACAACTCGATGATCCTCCAGCAGAAGCTGGCCGAGCGCGCCAAGCTGCTCAGCCAGCTGGAGCAGGCCAAGATGCAGGAGAGCGTGGCCGCCTCGCTGGAGTCCATGTCCGCGCTCACCGCGCCGGGCACCACGCCCAGCCTGGACGAGGTCCGCGACCGCATCGAACGCCGCTACGCCAACGCCATGGGCCGCGCCGAGCTGGCCAGCAACTCGACCGAAGGGCGGATGCTGGAGATCCAAAAGGCGACCCTGGACACCGCGGGCTCGGCCCGGCTGGACCAGATCCGGGCCAGCATGGCCGGTGAGCAGCTCGGTGCCGGCACCGGACAGGGTGCCGTGGGTAGCCAGCCGGCGGCGGCGAGCAACGATCCGGCGGTGGCGCGGCTCGACGAGATCCGGGCCAGCATGAGCCGCGACCGCGGCACCGGCGACACCAGCGCCGCCGGCTGAGCGGAGGAGTCGAGGAGGCGACGGTGGCAGACGAGCGCACCCGGTACTTTCGCCGGCTGGGCAAGCTGCGACGCTCCGCCCGGCGGTGGAGCGTACTGGCCGGTGGGCTCGGTGGCGCGACGGTCATCCTGACCCCGTACGCCGGGATCGGGCTGGCCGACGCGGCCTGGGCCGCCGCCGCGGGCGCGGCCACCGCGTTCGCCGGCTGGCGCTGGAGCGACCTGCGCGCGTTGACCGCCCAGCCGGCCCCGCCCGCCCTCGATCCGGCGCAGGCCGCCGCCCGCTCCCGAGCCCGCCTGGTCGCCGCCGTGGAACGCCTGCCCGCCGGTGCCGGTGTCGTGGCCGAGGTACGCCGGGTCCGCAGCCGCAGCGAACTGCGCGGCACCACCGCCGCCGGTCCGTGGGAGCGGCTGGACCGGGCCGCCTCGACCATGGCCGGGATGTCCGGCCGGCTCACCGGCCTGGCCGGGCCGGCGGTGGCGGAGGCGGCAGCGGCCGAGCGGTCCCTGCGCGAGCTGGCCAGCCGGGTGGCCAGCGTGGAACGCGCGGTACGGCTCGCGCCGGCCGATGCCCGGCCGCCCCTGACCGAGGCGCATCAGGCGCTCACCGGGCAGCTGGAGGCGGGCGTGTCCGCGTACGAGCGTCTGGTGGTGGCCGCCGCCGGCTACCTGGCCGAGGAGTACCGTCCGGAGACCGAGCATCCGGCCGCCACCCGCCTGACCGAGGCGACGGATCTCCTCCACGGCTTCGCCTCCGCCCTGTCGGAACTCCGCGGTCGCCCCGCCCCCACCCGCTGATCCGCCCTCCGGCCGTCCCCTGTTGGTCAAGAGGTTGTGGTCGGATCCCACGTCAAGCCGGACGGCAGCTGGCAGACCTACCTCTACGACTCGAGCGGCCAGCTGATCCCCGGCAACTGGCGGCTGCGGGCCAGCAGCGGTGGCTGGACCGGCGAGATCACCGCGACGATCAAGCCGACCGCCCGGAACTTCGGCGCCAGCAACATGATCGCGTTCACCCTGGGCAAGCCGAGCGGGGCCATCGGCTACGGCGCGATGCCGCCGTTCCCCTGACCCATCGCGGTGACGTCGGCCTAGTCCGGGGTGGTGACCGGGATGGGGCCGGTGAAGAGGGAGGCGCCCACCAGGTTGACCGAGCGGATCCGGTAGTAGTAGGTGACGCCCCGGGCCAGGCCGGTGTTGGTGAAGCCCCGACCGGTGACCGTGAAGGTCGCCAGTTCCTGGCGGAAGAGCGGATCGCGGGCCCGTTCCACCACGAATCCCGAACCCTGGCCGGTGGGGGTGCTGGCCGCCCAACCGAGCACCACTGTCGCGGTGTCCGGCCCGGGGGCGCTGGTGGCCACGCTCACCGCGTTCGGGGTGCCCGGCACCGGTGGGGTGGTCACCCTGGCCACGATCGACCACGGTGAGGCCGCACCCAGGTAGGTGGTCCGCACCCGGTAGTAGTAGGTGGTGTCCGCAGCGACCGCCGGGTCCAGGTGGTGGTTGCCGACACCGATCGCGGTGGTGCCCGGCCCGCTGGTGAAGGTGGGGTTGGTGGCCCGCTGCACGTCGACACCGGTGGCGAAGGAGCGGTTGGTCCAGCGCAACGCGACCCGCAGCGGAGCGGCCGGCGGCAGCGTCGCGGTCAGCCCGGTCGGCGCGGCGAGCCCGACCGAGGCCGGGGCACCGTTCGACCAGGCGGAGCAGCCGGCCGCGTTCTCCGCCCGGATCCGGTAGTGGTACGTCACCCCGGGAGTGACCGTGGCGTCGGTGTACCGGGTGGCGGTGGCCGCCACGGTGATCTCGGTCAGCCCGACGGTGAAGGCCGCGTCGGTGGCCCGGTGCAGCAGGTGGCTGGTGGCGGCCGGGAGGCTGCCGTTGCCGGTCCAGGCCAGGGCGATCGCCGGCAGCGCGGTCGCCGAGCCGGGGGCGGCGATGGCGGTCAGCCCGGTCGGCGGCCGGGGCGAGACGCGTACCACGAGGGGTCGGCTCATGCCCTGGTCGCGGTGCCCGCCCGCGGCGCTCGACCAGTGGTACTCCCAACCGAGGTTGACGGCCTGGTTGACCACCGCCGCCCGCTGCCCGTCGACCGGACTGGTCGTGGTGGAGCCGGCGGGTACGCCGGTCGGCCGGGCCGGGTCGAGCAGCCGTACGCTGTCGCCGATCTTGAACGGCAGGGGTGGTGCCGCCGGCCGGAGCGCCAGCACCACGTCCTCGCCCGGGTCGACCCGGACCACCTGCTTCCAGCCGAGCTCGCCGGGCTGCGGCGGCCGGATCCGGCCGTCGTCGCCGACCCGGCCGACCACCTGCACATCCAGCCCCTCGAACCGCACCGGATGGCTCTGCCGGCCGGTGCCGCGAATCCGCCAGAGCTGGCTGCCGTCGCCGGGCGCGCCGACCAGGATCGCCGGGTCGCCGACGTGCAGCAGTTCGGTCGCCGGATCGGTCGGCCCGAGCGGCAGGGCGGCTGCGACAAGCGGCCCGGCGTCGGGATGCGCCACGCCGAGACGGCCGGTGAGCCGACCGTGATCGGGCTCGAAGACCTGCCGGACCGCCTTGACCACAAGCGGCAGGGTCACCGGGGCGGCACCGCCGGCCGGGATGAACTCGACCCCGGTGGCGTGCACCGGCAACCGGACCGGGCCGGCCGTGGCGGTGCCGTAGCAGGGATCGTAGGCCGGCTGCGGCACGACCGGCGGACGCTGGCTGGCCGCGTACGCGCCGGGCAGCCGGTCCCGCAGCCGGTCGAGGTCGTACGCCGGTGCGGGCTGACCGACCACCCGCAGCTGCAACAGGGTCCGGGTGTTCGGGCCGTACCCGGGGTGGGTCGGTGGCGCGCCGCCCTCGGCCGTCCGGTCCGGCCCGCCGGTGTGCAGGTCGTAGCGGGGATCGAAGCAGGGCAGCGGGACGGGGCAGTCGTTGTAGAGGATCAGCGTGCTGCCCGGTGCGACCGGGGCCAGGTCCACCAGCACGTCGGCCCGCTCACCGGGGGCGAGCAGCAGCGCGTGACCGGCCACGTTGAGCACTGTCGGATCGCGCCGGTCGTACCGGAAGCCGATCGGCCGATTGGCTATCACCTCGGGCATCGGCAGCAGGCCGCACTCGTTGCCGATCCGGATCAGCTCGGGCCCGGCGGCGCGCGGGTCCGGCACGCCGCCGGGCCGACCGTCGATGGGCCAGCCCGCCGGCCGGTCGGCGGCGGGAACGGCATCGACAATCGGCACCTCGCCGGCAGCCGGCTCGACCAGCTTCCCCTCCGGAGTCCACATCGGCGCGTCGGAGCCGGCCCGGTACAGCTGAAGGTTCAGCCAGCGGTCGGTGCAGGCGTTGAGGATCCGCCACCGGTGCAGCCGGGGCTCGACCTCCAGGTACGGGTACGCGACGCCGTTGACCAGCACGGTGTCCCCGTACGCCGCCGGCACCGCGCTCGGGTGCGGTACGCCGGGCAGGTCCGGTGGCTCGTCCGGGTCGGTGACCGGATCGTGGCGCGGGTTGGGCACGGTCGCGGCGGGCGTGTCGGGGCCGGTCGGTGCGGCGGTACGCGACCACGGGCCGTAGTCCCACCGACCGGTCGGGTTGATCCCGTCCGGCCGGTACGGGTGCTGCCGGGGTTGGTAGACGTGCGGATGCCAGAGGTCACCCCGGGTGCCCCAGCGGTCCCGGTCCCAGGTCGGGTCCTGGTTGGCGAGTTGGGCGTCGTCCGGTACGAAGGTCTTGTCCTCGAAGACCAGGGGCAGTTGCTCGGCGGGCAGCAGCCCGTCGGCGATCAGTGCCTCCTGCGCGTCGTCGGTGAGCAGGTAGAGCGCGACCTGCCCGGAATAGCCGGTGAGCCGGGACAGCCCGACCGTGTTGTCGTGGAACCAGAGCAGCCGGCCGCTCTGTTCGTTCGGGTAGTAGAGCGTGGTGGCACCGCGACCGGGGTGGGCCATGTCGGGGACGTGGGTCAGGCCGGTGCCGGTCGGATACGGGGTGATCTCACCCGCCGGAGTGATCCACTGCCACGGGTTGCCGGCGCTGATCCAGCCGGTCGACGCGCCGCAGAGGTGCAACACCGCCCGGTTCTGCGGGTACGGTGCCGGCCCGGCGAGCGGACCCGCCCCGGCACCGGGCACCGTCGGGTCGACCGGTAGGAACAGGTCACCGGCCGGGCCGGTGGGCAGTTGGTTGATGAACTTGAGCCGTACCGGTCGTCCACGGCGGGCGAGCAGGACCGGGCCGAGGTGCCAGGGCCGCTGCGGCGGGGCGACGGTGTTGTGCCCGTCGCCGTCGGTGCCCAGGTTGAGCTGCCGGTAGCCGCGCAGCCGGGTGGCCGGCAGGTCCCGGTGCAGGCGTTGGGCGTACTCCTGAAGACCGATCTCGTAGTAGTCACAGCCCGGATAGCTGATCGTGTCGGGCACCGCCACCGGCAGGTATCCGCCGAGCGGTGCGGCCTCCGGCGTGCCCAGGCGGGGCAGCGGGTCGACGAACTTGCGGATCCCGGTGCCGGCCACCACCTGACCGGCCTCGTCGAGAACCGGCAACGGACTGTACGCGTGGTTCGGTACCGCACCGAGGCAACGCGGCACGGCGGCCGGATCCAGACTGGCCGACGCCCCGGGCGGCGTCGGCGCGCTCTGCTCGGCGGTGTCCTGGCCGGCCCGCGCGCCGGGCACCGCCGTGGCGGCACGTCGCAGGTCAGCGCGGTTGGCCTGCTCGGTGTGGTCAGCGCGGTCGGCGCGGATCATCCAGGTCGAGCGGAGTCTGCGGAAGACGGCCATGGCTCTCCCGGGGATCGGGCGCGACGGCTGCCACGACGGCGGGGCAGGCGCGGTCGCGCGGTGTTGACGATCCGTGAGCACCCAACCGCAGCATGCGACGTGAACGGCCGGTTAGGAAGTCCCCAATCGTGCCAATCTGCCGCGCTCCCGGCGTGTCCCTCCCGCCACTCCGGCTCGCCGGCCCGAACAGCGGTGCCTCGATCAGGGGGTGGGCTGACAGTTGGGGCACCAGTAGGTGACCCGTTCGCCCAACTCCTCCTTGCGGATGGCGGTGCCGCAGCGGCGGCACGGTTGGGCCCGCCGCCCGTAGACATAGCTGGTCTGGCCGCGCCGAACCGAACCTGTGGTGCTCTGCGTCCACCGGCCCCGGTTCGCGGCGAGCAACTTCTGGGCCAGGACGACCAGAGCGGCCAGGTCGGATACCTCGCGCACCCGCGTCCAGGGATGGACTCCGCGCAGGAACAACGCCTCGCACTTGTAGAGGTTGCCGATTCCGGCCAGGTTGCGCTGGTCCAGCAGCGCCACGCCGATGCTCTCCTCGGGCTGGGCGGCGAGTCGGCGTACCGCCTCGGCCGGATCCCAGTCCGCGCCGAGCAGGTCGGGGCCGAGGTGGCCGACGAGGCGGTCCTCCTCGGCGGCCGGCAGCAGGGCCAGGTCGTGCAGGTGGTAGCCGACGGCGGTGGTGGTCGGCGCGCGTAGCACCGCCCGGATCAGGTGCGCCGGCCTTGCCGCCCAGCGTTCCCCGGGCGCGTACGTCCGCCAGGTGCCGTCCATCCGCAGGTGCGAGTGCAGCGTCCACCGGGCGTCATCGGGGGCGGCCAGCCGCAGCAGCAGGTGCTTGCCCCGGCTGACACACCCGAGCACCGCCCAGCCGGTGAGGTCGGTGGTGGCCAGTCGAGGCACCCGGAAGTCACTGCCGGTCAGCTGGGCCCCGGCCAACGCGCGGTCCAGGACGCGGGCGGTGTTCCAGACGGTGTCTCCCTCGGGCACCGCACCATCCTCCCTCGGCTCGAACGCGATTCATGTATATCGCTATTTGTAGCGCACATTACTTTCGATCATCAAATATGCGCACTATCAGGGAGTTGTTAGGAGAAATTCGGTGAAAAAATCCCACGCTGGTGCTCTGCTGCTGATCGCCGTTTTCGCGCTCGACCCGTTTCCCGTTCCCGCCTCGGCCGCGCCGGTCGCCACCGCCGTCACGGTCGGTCCGACCTATCGCGTGTACGCGACCCGGATCGGCCTGGTCGGCGAGGTGACCGCGAACGGACACACGATTGTGGCGCGGGACCACTTCGTGGCCCTGCCGTCACGACGAGGACTCTCCCCACGCGGCACCGGCGACCGTACCGTCCGGGTGTGCACCACCGGCGGCAGCCGGTGTGAGTACGCCCCGGTCTGGGATGTCGGCCCGTGGAACACCCGTGACGACTACTGGAACCCCGCCGCCGTACGCGAGGACTGGAAGGGTCTGCCGCAGG
The DNA here is from genome assembly GCF_038246755.1 of Micromonospora sp. FIMYZ51. Taxonomy (NCBI): domain Bacteria; kingdom Bacillati; phylum Actinomycetota; class Actinomycetes; order Micromonosporales; family Micromonosporaceae; genus Micromonospora; species Micromonospora sp. FIMYZ51. The sequence goes on from NZ_CP134706.1 coordinate 1,701,695, forward strand.
GGCTACCGCAGGCGCAGGCCGCGTACCAGTACGGCTACCACGATGGGCGGGACCAGTTCGGCCGGGTGGTGCTGAACCCGGCTGGTATCGACCTCGCCGACGGCACCTTCTGGGACGGACTGCGGCTCAGCACGAACAGCTGGGTCGACGTGGCGTACCTGTGGACGGGTACCGGGTCCCGAGGCGTGGTCGGCGACGGTCCGCTGAACGTCCGGGCCGGACCGGGCACCAGCTACGGCAGCCGCGGCCTCGCCGCTACCTACGCCCACGTGCCGATCCAGTGCTACGTGGCCGGTCAGACCGTCACCGGCCCCTACCGCACCACAAACCGATGGAACCGCCTGGCCAGCCGGCAGTACGTCAGCCACGCGTTCATCGCGACGGTCCGGGGGCCGGCGATATCGCGTTGCTGAGCCGCCCGGCCGGGCACCGTCCGCCGATCTGCCCGGCCCTGCGCTCAGCCGATCTGCCCTGCGCTGCGCTCAGGGCAGTTCCTCCGGGCGTGGCGAACGCACCAGGTCCTGGTAGCGGGGGTGGCAGGCACCGTAGATGGCGAAGTTGAGCCGGGCCAGGGAGAGGCTCATGTCGCCATTGGCTCCCCCGCGTACGACGTCGGCGTCGGCGTCACCCTGGCCGTCGTCGGTCCAGAAGCAGACGGGACAGGTGCCCCCACCGGTCCGGGACGCGCAGCAGGGGCAGGCAGCGGGTACCCAGCGATCATCCACACCGACAGCTTTCCACAATGGACGTTTCAGGCGGGTGGCACGGGGGCCGCGCCAGCACCCGCGGATCGGTCGACCCGCAGCAGCGTACCGGGGCGGACGGCCAGGAGGTCAGCGGCGCGGCCACCGTTGACCGAAAGGGCAACCAGGTCGGCCGAATCGGCGTGGGCCACCAGGGCGCCCACCGGTGCGTCCCCGAAGGTACGCCCGTGCACGGCCTCGATCGCGGCACGGTCGCCGGCCGGGCTCACCCGCACCCGTGCCGGCAACGGCGCCAGGAGAGCGGCGGGAGCGGCCAGTTGCACGTTGCCGAAATGGTCCACCGTCAGCACCTCGGCGGTGAACCCGTCCGGCCGCTGCTCGACGACCGGCTCGGGCAACCGGACCAGGGTCGCCGGATCGACCGCCGGACCGGCCCCGGCCAGCCGCGCGCCGGCCGCCAGCCGTGCCGCCACCGGCGCGAACACGTCCCGACCGTGGAAGGTGGCCGACACCCGAGGGGCCAGCCACTCCGGACTTGTCAACTCCACCACGGCGGTCACCCCGCCGAGCGCGTCGGCGGCGTCGAGCAGCAGGCCGTTGTCCGGCCCCACCAGGAACCCGCCGGGCGCGGCCAGCGCGAGCCCTCGGCGGGCCGTGCCGACGCCCGGATCGACCACCGCCACGTGCACCCCGATCGGCAGGTGCGGCACGGTCTGGGCCAGCACCGCAGCGCCCCGGCGTACGTCACCGGGCGGCACCAGGTGGGTCACGTCGAGCACCCGGACGGCCGGCGCGATCCGGGCGATCACCCCGTGGCAGGCCGCCACGAAACCGTCGGCCAGGCCGTAGTCGGTGGTCAGCGAGACGAACCCGGTCGATGCCGGTGCCTCGTCGCCGGTTCCACTTGTCACAGCACCGCATGTTACGACCGGTCCGGCGACGGCGGCGAGGCTGCGGGCAGAGTCGTCAGCCGCGCGAGCCGCGGTCAGCTGCGCAGGCGCAGGCCGCGAGGGGTGGGGCGGAAACCGGCGGCGGTGAGGGCGTCGTGCAGCGGTGAGGAGCGGACCGGCTCGCCATCGGCGCGTTCGACCGAGATCGGACCCAACGCGCCGATGTGGACCGTGTCGGCCAGGGCCTTGCCGGCTGCGGTCAGCGCGTCGGTGTCGGCGCTGAAGGAGAGGATGGTCCGCCCGCCACGTTCCACATAGAGCACCAGCTCACCGGCGACCAGCACGACAAGTGCGCCCGCCTTGCGGCCGGCCCGGTGGCCGGTGGCCGGTGGTGCCGTCGCATCGCCGGAGTCGACCACCCGCTCCGGCCAGGGCAGTGCGGCACCGTACGGGTTCGCCGGGTCGGTGGCCGCCAGCACCACCGCCGGACCGCCGGCCCCCGCCGGGCCGGTGCGGAGCCGTCCGCCCTCCAGCGGCTCGGCCAGGGCCCGGATCCGGTCCACCGCGCCGGGCACCGCGAACTGCGCCGCGCCCAACCCGTCGACAAAATAGCCCCGCCGGGCCGCGCCGCGCTCCTCCAGCGCGCAGAGCACCGGGTAGACCGCCGCGAAGCCGCCGGAAACCTGCTCGGCCATGACCGCGCCCCGGGTCAGCACCCCGTGCCGCTCCAGCAGCACGTCGGCCAGGGCCGCGGCTCGCCGGGTCGGGTCGAGGTCGCGTTCCGGCAGCCGGGACCAGCGGCCCGCCACCGTCGGCGGGCCACCCCGGCTGGGCAGGGCCACCCGCCCGGGGCGCCGGTAGCGGCTCCGCGCGGCGGTCGGCCGGGAGCGGTGCGCCCCGCCGCCACCGAGCAGTACCCGAAGTGGCGCGAGGGTGTCGTTTGTGAGGTGGCCGGCCCAGACCAGGTCCCAGACGACGGTGGTCAGCTCGGCGTCGTCGGTGGCGCCGACCCGGTCGGCAAGCGGCCGGAAGAACAACGCCTGCCCCTCCCCGAGGGCGTCCAGCACCGCGTCGTGCAGCGGCGTACGGGCGAGCGCCTCGTCCGGCGGTGGGAGCAGCAGCGGCGCGGTGTCGGCGTACGCCAGGGTGACCCAGCCGTCCCCACCGGAGATCGCCCCGGCACCGGCCCACAGCACCTCCCCGCTGGCGCACAACTCGTCGAGCAGCGCGGGGGAGTAGTCGGCGACCCGGGCCGGCAGCACCAGCCGTTCCAGCGCCGACGCGGGCACGACGGCGCCCTGCAACTGCTCCACCGTCGCGGCCACCGCCTCCACTCCACGGGTCGCGGAACCGACCTGCTGCCACCGGGGCAGGAAGGAGGCCAACGCCCGGGGCGGCACCGGTTCGATCTCCCGGCGTAACGCCGCCAGCGACCGGCGGCGCAGCAGCCGCAGCACCTCCGCGTCGCACCACTGGGTGCCGGCCGTCTGCGGGGTGAACTCGCCGGAGACCACCCGCCCGGTGGCGGCCAGCCGGCGCAGCGCCTGCTCCACCACGAAGACGCCCAGCCCGAACCGGGCCGCGCAGCTGGCCGCGCTGAACGGGGCGTGGGTGCGGGCGTACCGGGCGACGAGATCGCCGAGCGGGTCGGTGACCGGTTCGAGGTACGCCTCGGCGATGCCCACCGGCAGGGCCACGCCGAGGGCGTCGCGCAGCCGGCCGGCGTCCTCCACGACCACCCAGCGCTCCTGCCCGGCGATGCGTACCCGCACCAGCCGGCGGGCCGCAACCAGGTCGGTCAGCCAGTCGACCGGCACCCCGCGCTCGGCCAACTCGTCGTCGCTCAGGTCGCCGAGCTGGCGCAGCAACTCGACCACGTCCTCCGCGTCCCGGGGCCGGCGTTGCGGTGTCAGCCAGCGCAGCTGCCGCTCGGTCTCGGCGAGCACCGCCGGGTCGAGCAGTTCACGCAGGTCGACCCGGCCGAGCAGCTCACCGAGCAGGGCCGAATCCAGCGCCAACGCCGCGGCCCGGCGCTCGGCGAGCGGGGCGTCGCCCTCGTAGAGGAAAGCGCCGACGTAACCGAAGAGCAGCGACCGGGCGAACGGCGACGGCCGGGGCGTCTCCACCTCCACCAGCCGCACCCGACGGCCCGCCAGGTCACGCATCACCTGGGTCAGGGCGGGCAGGTCGAAGACATCCTGGAGGCATTCCCGGGCGGCCTCCAGGGTGACCGGGAAATCGGCGTACTCGCGGGCGACGTCGAGCAGTTGGGCGGCGCGCTGCCGCTGCTGCCAGAGCGGCTGGCGGCGGCGCGGGTCGCGGCGGGGCAGCAGCAGCGACCGCGCGGCGCACTCCCGGAACCGGGCGGCGAAGAGCGCCGAGGTGCCGACCGACTCCTCCACCAACTGGGCGATCTCCTCCGCGTCGAAGGCCACCACGTCGGCGCCGGGTGGGCTGTCGGCGGTGTCCGGCAGGCGTACGACGATCCCGTCGTCGGCGGGCATCACCTGGGCGTCCACGCCGTGGCGTTCGGCGAGTCGGCGGCCGATGGCCAGGGCCCAGGGTGCGTTCACCCGGGCGCCGAGGACGCTGTGCACGGCGAGCCGCCAGTCGCCCAGCTCGTCCCGGAACCGCTCGACCACCACCGTCCGGTCGTCCGGCAACGCGCGGGTCGCGGCCTGCTGCTCGCGCAGGTACGCCACCAGGTTGCCGGCGGCCCAGTCGTCCAACCCGGCGGTACGCAGCGCGGCCAGCGCCGCGTCGTCGGTCTGCCGTAGCAGGCCCCGGATCCGGGCCCCGATCGCCCTTCCCAACTCCACCGGACGGCCGGGCTGGTCGCCCTTCCAGAACGGCATCTTGGCCGCCTGACCGGGGGCGGGGGAAACCAGCACCCGGTCCGGAGTGATCTCCTCGATCCGCCAGGAGGAGGAGCCGAGCAGGAAGACGTCGCCGACCCGGGACTCGTAGACCATCTCCTCGTCCAGCTCGCCGACCCGGGCGGCGCGCTCCGCGCCGGCCAGGAAGACGCCGAACAGGCCCCGGTCCGGGATGGTGCCGCCACTGGTGACCGCGAGCCGCTGCGCCCCCGGCCGGCCGGTCAGCACGTCGGCGGTGCGATCCCAGACCAGCCGGGGACGCAGTTCGGCGAAGGCGGTCGACGGGTAGCGCCCGGAGAGCATGTCCAGCACGGCGTGCAGGGCCGAGTCGGGCAGTTCGGCGAAGGGTGCCGCGCGGCGGACCACCGCGGCCAGGTCGCCGACCCGCCACTGGTCCAGGGCGACCATCGCGACGATCTGCTGGGCGAGCACGTCCAGCGGGTTGCGGGGATGGTGCAACTCCTCGATCGCGGCGTCGCCCATCCGCTCGGCGACCACGGTGCAGGAGAGCAGGTCACCGCGGTGCTTGGGCAACACCACCCCCCGGGAGACGGCGCCGACCTGGTGCCCGGCCCGGCCCACGCGTTGCAGGCCGGCGGCCACGCTCGGTGGCGCCTCGATCTGCACCACCAGGTCTACCGCGCCCATGTCGATGCCGAGTTCGAGGCTGGAGGTGGCGACCACGGCGGGCAGTTGCCCCGCCTTGAGCGACTCCTCGATGTGCCGCCGCTCCTCCCGGGAGACGCTGCCGTGATGTGCCCGGGCGAGCACCGGCGGCGCGCCGGAGACCGAGCCGGCCTGGGCCATCATCTCCGCCGGCGGCCGGGCGGGTTGGTGGGCCGCGTTCGGGGTGGCTCCGGCGCTCTCCTCGGCGGCGAGTTCGTTGAGCCGGGCGCAGAGCCGCTCGGCGCTGCGTCGGGAGTTGGTGAAGACGATCGTGGACCGGTGCGCCCGGATCAGGGCATAGACCCGTTCCTCCACGGCCGGCCAGATCGAGGCGGTGCGCGGGCCGCCGAGGTCGTCCTGCGCTGCGTCCTGCTCGTCGAGCCGGGTCATGTTCTCCACCGGCACCTGGACGCTGACCTCGATCGTCTTGGCGCTCGCCGGCGCGACCACGTCCACCGGCCGGGCACCGGCGAGGAACCGGGCGCACTCGTCGAGTGGTCGGACCGTCGCGGAGAGCCCGATCCGCTGGGCCGGGGCGGGCAGCAACTCGTCCAGCCGTTCCAGGGAGAGCGCCAGGTGGGCACCGCGTTTGGTGCCGGCCACCGCGTGCACCTCATCGATGATCACCGTCTCGACGCCGCGCAGCGAGTCCCGCGCGGCCGAGGTGAGCAGCAGGAACAGCGACTCCGGCGTGGTGATCAGGATGTCCGGTGGGGTGCGGGCGAACGCTCGGCGCTCGTCGGCGGGGGTGTCGCCGGTGCGCATGCCGACGGTGATCTCGGGTGGCGGCAGCGCGAGTCGGGTGGCGGCCTGCCGGATGCCCGCGAGCGGGGCGCGCAGGTTGCGTTCGACGTCGACCGCGAGGGCCTTGAGCGGACTGACGTAGAGCACCCGGCAGCGGTGCCGGGCGTCGGTCGGTGCCGGCTCGCGGGCCAGCCGGTCGAGCGACCAGAGGAAGGCCGCGAGGGTCTTGCCGGAGCCGGTCGGTGCCACGACGAGGGCATGGCGCCCGGCGGCGACCGCCGTCCAGGCGCCGACCTGTGCCGCCGTCGGCGCGGCGAAGGCCGCGTCGAACCACTCCCGGGTCGCCGGGCCGAACCGGGAGAGCGCCGCCTCGGCCGGCGAGGCTGCCAGGGAATCCGCCACCACCCCATCCTGCCCCCGCCCACCGACAACCAGCCCGGGACGGCGGGAGGGGTATGCCTGGTTAAGCCATTACAGGTGAGTTGACCGTAGATTCCGTTAAGTCTTACTTAACTGCTTGCTAGTGGCCAACAACATAAAGTAACTTCACTCGCGATGCGGTAAGTGGTGGAGGGAAGCGTATGGCCGTCGAGGAGCGGAGCCCCGGGTCCGGCACCGACGTCCTGATTCGCAAGGTCGACAGTCGCCTCGTCGCCCTCCGGGCCGGGCTGCACGGCCCCGATCTCGAACTGGCCGAACGGCTCGCCGGTTGCCTGCGCGAGCTGGTCCATTCCACCGCCCAGGCCAGCGCGGTCGACCGGGCGCAGGTGCGCGTCGCCGTGCACTACTTCGTGCTGCGCCGGGAGAGCCGTGGTCGGTTGCTCTCGGTGCGCTCGCTTACCGCCACCCAGCGGCTTGTCGACCGGGCGGCGCTCCGGCTCGGCCGGCCCGACCTGACCGTCGAGGGGCGAAACGGGCGCGCCGTCGAGGGCACGACGATTGAGGGCCGGGCCCGGCACGCCGGTCGACAGTGACCGGCCGGCCGGCTCCCGCGCCGTCCGCCCGATCGCTGCGGAACTGTGGCGATTTCGGGAAAACGGCCCATAACGTACGCGAATTATCGTCTGATCGCTCCTAGGCGCCGTGCACCCGGGAGGGGCGCCCCTGCCCACCTCGACCGGGAGCGCGCGTGCTCGTACTGCTGATCCTGCATCTCGTGGCGGCCCTCGTGGCACCGCTACTGGTGCGTTGGTGGGGCCCGCGCGCCTGCTACCTCCTGGCACTGGTGCCGGCCGTGGCGTTCGGCTGGGCGCTGGTGCGCACCCCCACCGTCGCCGACGGCGGCGCGGTGACCGAGACGTACGGGTGGATTCCCCGGCTGGGCCTGAACCTGGACCTGCGGATGACCACCCTGTCCTGGCTGATGGTGCTGCTGGTCGGCGGAGTCGGCGCGCTGGTGCTGCTCTACAGCGGTCGGTACTTCCCGCCCGGCGCGGTCGGCACCGCCCGGTACGCCGGGGTGATGGTGGCCTTCGCCGGCGCCATGCTCGGCCTCGTCCTCGCCGACGACCTGCTGCTGCTCTACGTCTGCTGGGAACTCACCACGGTCTTCTCGTACCTGCTGATCGGGCACAGCACCGAGCGGCGTTCCAGCCGCTGGGCGGCGGTCCAGGCGCTGACCGTGACCACGCTCGGCGGGCTGGCCATGCTTGTCGGGTTCATCATGCTCGGCCACCACGCCGGCACCTACCGCTTGTCGGAGCTGGCCGGTCGCCCGCTGCCCGGCGGCGCGTACCTGGTCACCGCCGTGCTGCTGATCCTGCTCGGGGCGTTGTCCAAGTCGGCGGTACTGCCGTTCACCTCGTGGCTGCCGGTGGCGATGGCGGCACCGACACCGGTGAGCGCGTACCTGCACGCGGCGGCGATGGTGAAGGCCGGCGTCTACCTGCTCGGCCTGCTCGCCCCGGTGCTCGCCCTGGCCGGCCCGTGGCGGCCGGTCGTCCTGGTCGCCGGGCTCGCCACAATGGTGTTGGGCGGCTGGGCCGCGCTCCGGCAGACCGATCTGAAGCTGCTGCTGGCGTACGGCACGGTGAGCCAGTTGGGCCTGTTGACAGCGGTCGTCGGGCTGGGCACCGCCGACGCCGCCCTGGCCGGGGTCGCGATGCTGCTCGCCCACGCCCTGTTCAAGGCGGCGCTGTTCCTCGTCGTCGGCGCGATCGATCACGGTGCCGGCACCCGGGACCTGCGCGAGCTGTCCGGGCTGTGGCGAAGCGCGCCGGTCCTGGCCGGGGTGGCGCTGCTCGCCGCCGCGTCGATGGCGGGCATGCCACCGCTGGTCGGCTTCGTCGCCAAGGAAGCCATCTTCGCCGCGTTCACCGACCGCCCGCTGGTGCTGGCGGTGCTTGTCGCCGGCACCGCACTCACCGTCGCGTACAGCATCAGGTTCCTCTGGGGCGCGTTCGCCACCCGCCGCACGGCCGCCCCCACCGAGCTGGGCCGGGTGGCCGTGCCGATGCTGGTGCCGCCGGCGCTGCTGGCGGTGGCCGGGCTGGTCGCGGGGCTGGCGGCCGGTGGGCTGGACCAGCTGCTGCGCCCGTACGCCGAACTCCTCGGCCCGCCCCACGCGCACCTGGCGCTCTGGCCCGGCCTGAACCTGGCTCTGGGCCTGTCCGCGCTGACCCTGGTGACCGGCGTGGTGCTGTTCGCGCTGCGCGGCCCGCTGGCTCCGGTGCTGTCCCGGCTGCGCTCGCCGGTCACCGGTCAACAAGGCTACGAGTGGATCATCCATCGCTTCGACCGGGCGGCGGTGGACATCACAAGCGTCACCCAGCGTGGCTCCCTGCCGCAGTACCTCGGCCTGATCCTGATCGTGCTGGCCGCCGTGCCAGGCGGCACGTTGCTGCTGCTGAAGCCCTGGGAGCAGCCAATCGCGACGTGGTCCAGCCCAGTGCAGCCGGTGGTGCTGCTGGTGATCAGCATCGCCGCCCTGCTCGCCGTGGGCGCCACCCGTCGGCTGACCGCGATGCTGCTGGTCGGGATGACCGGCTACGGCACCGCGATGCTCTTCGTGCTGTACGGCGCCCCCGATCTGGCGTTGACCCAGTTCCTGGTGGAAACCGTGACCATCGCGGTCTTCGTGCTGGTGCTGCGGCGGTTGCCGGCGCGGTTCTCGGTGCGGCCGTTGCGCCGCAGTCGCTGGGTGCGCCAGGTGATCGGCCTGACGGTCGGTGCGACGGTCGCCGGGCTCGCGGTGGCCGCCACAAGTGCCCGCCGGGCGCCCTCCATCTCCGAGCAGTTTCCCGACCTGGCCGTCGAGCAGGGCCACGGCCGCAACGTGGTGAACGTGACGCTTGTCGACATCCGGGCCTGGGACACCCTGGGCGAGCTGACGGTGCTGGTGGCGGCGGCGACCGGAGTGGCCAGCCTGGTCTTCCTGCGGTCCCGGACCGGGCCCCGTCCCCGTCGGTTGGCGGCGGAACAGGAGCGGCCGGCCGGCCGGCCGATCTGGCTACGCGGCGGCGCCACGCTGCACGAGCGGCACCGCTCGATCGTGCTGGAGGTGATCACCCGGCTGATCTTCCACACCGCCGTACTCTTCTCCTTCTACCTGCTCTTCTCCGGGCACAACGCGCCCGGCGGCGGCTTCGCCGGCGGCCTGGTGGCCAGCCTGGCGCTGACCATGCGCTACCTCGCCGGCGGTCGCCAGGAACTGGCCGAGGCCGCCCCGATCGGCGCCGGCACCGTGCTCGGCATCGGGCTGGCGGTCGCGGCCGGTGGCGGCGCGCTCGCACTGCTGACCAGTGGTGCGGTTCTGGGTAGCACGAAGGTCGATCTCTGGCTGCCGCTGATCGGAAACTTCTACCTGGTCACCTCGCTCTTCTTCGACATCGGTGTCTACCTGGTGGTGATCGGGCTGGCGCTGGACGTGCTGCGCAGCCTCGGCGCCGAGGTGGACCGGCACATCGAGGCGGGCCGGGCCAACGGGGACTTCACCCCCGACCCGCAGGGGGAGAGCTCGTGATGGTCTCCGGTGCCAACCTGGTGTCCTTCCTCGCGATCGGCGTGCTCGTCGGCTGCGGGGTGGCCCTGCTGTTGGAGCGCAGCCTGACCCGCGTCCTGCTCGGCATCATCCTGATCGGCAACGGGGTCAACCTGCTGATCATCTTTGGCGGTCGAGCCGGTCGGGCACCGGTGGTCGGGGTCTCCGAGCCCGAGCAGATGAGCGACGCCCTGCCGCAGGCCATGGTGCTCACCGCCATCGTGATCACGTTCGGGTTCACCGCCTTCCTGCTGGCGATCAGTTATCGCAGCTGGTATCTGACCGGCGACGACGAGGTGCCGGACGACATCGAGGACCGGCAGATCGTGCGCCGCGCCGCGCACAAGGAGGTCTCCACCGCCGACCTGAGCGACGACAGCGCGGCGACCGACCCGGAACAGATCGACGCCCCGGCACCCCGCCGGCCGCGTGGTGAGGACCTGCCCGGCAACGGGGAGGGGCCGGCATGAACGCCCTCGTGTCGCTGCCGGTGCTGCTGCCGATCCTTGGTGCGGCGCTGACCCTGCTGCTGGCGACGCGGGCCCGGTCGCAACGGGTGGTAAGCGTGACCTGCCTGGTCGCCACCCTGGCGGTGTCGGCGGTGCTGCTGGTGCGGACCTACCGGGACGGGCCGCTGGTGGTCGAGATCGGCGGCTGGCCCGCGCCGGTCGGCATCGTCCTGGTCGCCGACCAACTGGCGGCGCTGATGCTCGTGGTCTCCTCGGCGGTCACCCTGTGCGTGCTGCTCTACTCCATCGGCCAGGGGCAGGCGGAGATCGGCGAGACCTCCTCGGTGGCCATCTTCCACCCGACCTACCTGGTGCTGACCGCCGGCGTGACGAACGCCTTCCTCGCCGGTGACCTGTTCAACCTCTTCGTCGGGTTCGAGATGCTGCTCGCCGCGAGCTTCGTCCTGATCACGCTGAACGGCACCGCGCTGCGCATCCGCACCGGCTCGACGTACGTGGTGGTCAACATCCTGGCCTCGATGATCTTCCTGATCGCGGTGGGTCTGGTCTACGCGGCCACCGGCACGCTCAACCTGGCCCACCTCGCCGGCCGGCTCGACGCGCTACCCGACGGGGTGCGGCTGAGCCTGCAACTGATGCTGCTGCTGGCCTTCGGCATCAAGGCGGCGGTCTTCCCGCTGTCGGCCTGGCTGCCCGACAGCTACCCCACCGCGCCCGCCCCGGTCACCGCCGTCTTCGCCGGCCTGCTGACCAAGGTCGGGGTGTACGCGATCATCCGTACCCAGACCCTGCTCTTTCCCGGGCCACGCGCCGCCCAACTGCTGATGGTGGTGGCCGGGCTGACCATGGTGGTCGGCATCCTCGGCGCGGTGGCCCAGTCGGACATGAAGCGGCTGCTCTCGTTCACCCTGGTCAGCCACATCGGCTACATGATCTTCGGGATCGGGCTGAGCACGGTCGCCGGCCTGGTCGGGGCGATCTTCTACGTGGTCCACCACATCACCATCCAGACCACCCTGTTCCTCATCGCCGGCCTGGTCGAACAGCGGGCCGGCAGCACCGACCTGCGCCGGCTGAGCGGCCTGGCCCGGATCGCGCCGCTGCTCGGCGTGCTCTTCTTCGTCTCGGCCATGAACCTCGCCGGCATCCCGCCGTTCTCCGGCTTCCTCGGCAAGCTCGGCCTGCTTCAGGCCGGCGTGGCGGCCGGCGGTGCGCTGCCCTGGACCCTGGTCGCCGTCGGCACGGCGACCAGCCTGCTCACCCTCTACGTGGCCAGCCGGGTATGGAACATCGCGTTCTGGCGTACGCCCTGCCAGACCGTCACATCGACCGCTCCGCTGCCCACGTTGATGGTCGGCGCCACCGTGGTCCTGGTGGCGCTCGGGGTGGGGCTGACCGTGGTGGCCGGCCCGCTGTTCGAGGTGACCACCGGCGCGGCGGTCGATCTGCGCGAGCGCACCCCGTACATCCACGCCGTACTGCCCGGCGGGCCGCCATGACCGGACCGGAGCCGGCGGGGGCGGCTGGGCCCGAGCGGGCCGGGGCGGGGCGGGGCCGGCCGACCCGGGCCCGTCGCTGGCGCGACCAGGGACTCGCGGTCGGCGGGCTGGTGCTGGTCTGGATCCTGCTCTGGGGCGACCTCAGCTGGGGAAATCTGCTGGGCGGACTGCTGGTGGGCGTGGCGGTGCTGGTGTTCTTCCCGCTTCCCGCGGTGAGCTTCGGCGGCCGGTTGCGGCTGCGCGGGCTGCTGGTGTTCGCCGGGCGTTTCGTGGTCGAACTGGTCGTGGCGAGCCTGCACGTGGCCCGGATCGCGGTGCAACCCGGCTACACGCCACGCTCGGCCATCCTCGCGGTGCGGCTGCTGGTGCCCACCGACTTCAACCTGGCCCTCACCGCCGAAGCGATCTCACTGGTGCCGGGCACCTTGATCGTGGAGGTGGACCGGGACGCGGCCGTGCTCTACGTGCACGTGCTCGACATCCGCACCCCGGCGGACCTGGCCGCCGCGCGGGAGCAGATCCGCACCGTGGAGCGACGGATCGTCGCGGCGGTCGGCTCGGCGGCCGAGCTACGCCAGGTCCGCTCCGTACCCGTCGACAAGGAGTTGCCGTGAACACACTGCTCACCGTGATCATCGCCGGTCTGCTGTCGGTGACGGCCCTGCTCGCCCTCGTCCGGCTCTACCGGGGACCGTCACTGATGGACCGGGTGGTCGCCGCGGACATGCTGCTGGCCACGATGGTGGGCGCGGTCGGTGCCGAGGCGGCGATCAACCGGCACGCCACCACCCTGCCGGTGCTGCTGGTGCTCGCCCTGCTCGGCTTCGTCGGCTCGGTGTCGTTGGTCCGCTTCGCCGCGGCGGAGAAGAAGTGACGCCGACGCTCTCCTCGGCCGCTGCCGAGGGGATGCTGTCCCTGACCGTGGTCGCCGACTGGCTGGGTGCCGTCAGCCTGGTGGCCGGTGCGTCGCTGAGCCTGGCAGCCGCGGTCGGCGTACTGCGCTTCCCGGACACGCTGAGCCGGATGCACGCGGCCACCAAACCGCAGGTGCTGGGCGTACTGCTCCTGCTGCTGGGGGTGTCCCTGCGGCTGCGTACGGTCGCCGACCTCGGCATGGTGGTCCTGGTCGGGGCGTTCCAACTGGTCACCGCCCCGGTCGCCGCGCAGATGATCGGCCGGGCCGCGTACCGCGGCGACCGGGTGGACCGGCGACTACTCGACGTCGACGAGTTGGCCGAGCGCTGAACCCGCGCTGCGCACGTGCCGGCGGCCGGTGTCCCGCTCGTCGCGCCGGGGTCGGCGGCCGGCGTCCCGCTCGTCGCGGAGCCGGCCGGGGCCGCCGGATTTCGGGCAGGCCGACTATTCCGGCGTCTTGCGTCTTGCCCGACGCAACGTCCGCCGGAACCCTCTCGCAGTGACGGTCATCGATCAAGATCCCGTCCTCCGGCCCGCGCGTACCCCGCGTGGGCCGGTGTTCGCCCCCGAACCGGGAGGACCCATGACACCCCGCACCCTGCTCGCCGGGCCGGTGACCATCGCGATGGTCGCGGCATCGGCCCTGCTCGCCACACCGGCAACCGGCGCCGCGGTCGACACCGCCACCGCACCCGCCGCCACGGTCGCCGTCGCCGCGTCGTCCGCCGCCGTCGCCGCGCCCAACATCGCCCTGGCGAACGTCAAGACGCAGCTGAGCCAGTTGCAGTCGATCGCGAGCGCGAACGGGGGCAACCGGGCTCATGGCCGGCCCGGCTATCTCGCCTCGGTCAACCACCTGAAGGCGCAGCTCGACGCGGTCGGCTACACCACCACCGTGCAGTCCTTCACCTACAACGGGGCCACCGGGTACAACCTGATCGCCGACTGGCCGGGCGGCGACCCGAACGCGGTGGTGATGACCGGAGCGCACCTGGACAGCGTCACCGCGGGGCCCGGCATCAACGACAACGGTTCGGGCTCGGCGGCCATCCTGGAGGTGGCGCTCGCGGTCGCCCGTACCGGCTTCGCGCCCGACCGCCACCTGCGGTTCGGCTGGTGGGGCGCGGAGGAACTGGGACTGCGTGGTTCGCGCTACTACGTCGACAACCTCTCCACCACCGAGCGGAGCCGGATCAAGCAGTACCTCAACTTCGACATGGTCGGCTCGCCCAACGCCGGCTACTTCGTCTACGACGGGGACAACTCCGACGGCGTGGGTGCCGGTCCGGGCCCGGCCGGGTCGGCGCAGATCGAGCAGACGATCCAGGCCTACTTCACCTCGATCGGCGTGCCGACCCGCGGCACCGACTTCGACGGGCGCAGCGACTACGGCCCGTTCATCAGCGTGGGCATTCCGGCGGGCGGCACCTTCACCGGTGCCGAGGGCGTCAAGACCAGCGCCCAGGCCACGCTCTGGGGCGGCACCGCCGGGCAGGCCTTCGACCCCTGCTACCACCGGTCCTGCGACACCACCACCAACATCAACGACACCGCCCTGGACCGTAACGCCGACGCGATCGCGTACACGGTCTGGACGCTGGCGCAGGTGGCGACCCCACAGCCCGGCACGACGGTCTACAGCGACACCTTCGAGACCGCCACCGGCTGGACCACCAACCCGGCCGGTACGGACACCGCCACCGCCGGCCGGTGGGAGCGCGGAGACCCCGCCGCCACCAGCAGCTCCGGCGTCACCACCCAGCTCGGCACCACGGTCAGCGGGAGCTTCGACCTGGTCACCGGGCCGCTCGCCGGCAGCAGCGCCGGAGACCACGACCTGGACGGCGGGGTGAGCACCATCCAGTCCCCGACCATCACCCTGCCGTCGACCGGCACGCTCACCCTCTCCTTCTCCTGGTACCTGGCCCACCTGAACAACTCCAGCAGCGCCGACTACCTGCGGGTCCGCGTGATCGGCAGCGGTACGGTGACCGCGCTCAACGTCACCGGCGCGGCCACCAACCGGGCGGCGGTCTGGCAGAGCGCCAGTACGGACATCTCGGCCCTGCGCGGTCAAACCGTACGGATCGTGATCGACGCCGCCGACGCGAGCACGGCCAGCCTGGTCGAGGCCGCCCTCGACGACATCCGGATCACCGCGGCGTAGCCGCAGGGAAGGGCCCCTTCTTGCCGCCGGCACGGGAGGGGCCCCTTCCTGACGCCGCGCTGGCGAGGCCGCGCACCGCAACGCGCACGCCGCCGGCGGCACGCCTCGCCTCGCGTCCGGCGGTGCCGCCGGCGTTCTCGCCGCACACCATCCCACTTCCAGCTGGCCCCGCCGGTAGAATGACGGGATGATCGACTCTTCTGCCCAGGAGGGCAGCAGTAGCCAGCCGGGTAGGCCCCGGCATTCATCTGACCCGACGGCCCCGGGAGCCCTGAGCCTCCCGTGTTGATCCTCGTCGGTCTTCTTCTGATCATCGTTCTGACCGTCGCGACGGGGTACTTCGTCGCGCAAGAGTTCGGCTACGTCGCCGTGGACCGGGGCAAGCTGCGCCAGCGCGCCGCCGAGGGCGACCAGGCGTCCGCCCGCGCGCTGGAGGTCAGCGCGCGACTGTCGTTCATGCTCTCCGGCGCCCAACTCGGCATCACCGTCACCGCCCTGCTGGTCGGTTACGTCGCCGAGCCGTATCTCGGTGCCGGCCTGGCCGAGTTGCTCGGCGTGGCTGGCGTTTCGACCACCGTGAGTCTGCCGCTGTCGGTGGTGCTGGCCCTGGTCATCGCCACCGTGGTGCAGATGGTGGTGGGTGAACTGGCGCCCAAGAACCTGGCCATCGCCCGGCCCGAGCCGGTCGCCCGGGCACTGGCCCGCTCCACCCTCTTCTACATGGCGGTGGCCGGCCCGCTGATCAAGCTGTTCGACCGGGCCGCGGTGCGGCTGCTCCGTCGCGTCGGCATCGAGCCGATCGAGGAGCTACCCAGCGGAGCCACCCCGGAGGACCTGGAGCAGATCATCGCCGAGTCCCGGCTGGAAGGGCACCTCGACGCCGAGATGTCGGAGCTGCTGGACCGCGGGCTGGACTTCCGTCAGCTGACCGCCGGCGAGGCCATGGTGCCGCGGGTCGACGTGCACACCGTACGGGCGGACGAGCCGATCAGCCGGGTGGTCGAGTTGCTCGACACCGGCCGCTCCCGCTTTCCGGTCCGGGGCGCCGAGGGCGTCGACGACCTGGTCGGCGTGATCGGCATCGCCGACGTACTCCGCGTTGCCCCGGCCGAGCGGGCGACCACCCCGGTCGGCGCGGTGGCCGTACCGCCGCTGCTGGTGCCCGAGACGTTGCCGCTGCCCACGGTGCTGGACCGGCTCCGTTCCGGGCATCGGCAGCTCGCCTGCGTGGTCGACGAGTACGGCGGCTTCGCCGGCGTGATCACGCTGGAGGACATCGCCGAGGAGCTGGTCGGCCCGATCCTCGACGAGGACGACCCACCGGAGCGGGCCCCCGCGCGGCAGGAGGACGGCTCCTGGGTGGTGCCGGCCCGCTGGCGGATCGACGAGGTCGCCGACAGCACCGGCATCGCGCTGCCCGAACATCCCGAGTACGACACCCTCTCCGGCCTGGTCATGCGTGAGCTGGGCCGGGTTCCTGAGGTCGGCGACCGGCTGGAGATCGGCCTACCGGCCGACGCGGACAACGGCGAGACCACGCCGCGGGCACTTGTCGAGGTGCTGGCGGTCGACCGGCACGTCGCCGACTCGGTGCGCCTTCAGCTCGTCGGCGGACGCGAGGGGGTGACCGCATGAGTACCGGTTTCGCGCTGATCACCTCCGTGGTCCTGCTGGCGCTCAACGGGTTCTTCGTCGCCGCCGAGTTCGCGCTGGTGGCGAGCAAGCGGTACCGCCTGGAGCAGGCCGCGGCCGGCGGCGGGCGGGCGGCCAAGGCCGCGCTCGACGGCGTACGCGAGCTGTCGCTGATGCTGGCCGGGGCGCAGCTCGGCATCACGCTCTGCACGCTGGGCCTCGGTGCGCTGGCCGAGCCGGCGATCGAGCGCCTGCTCAGCCCGTTGCTGCACGCCGTCGGGCTGCCGTACGGCGCCAGCCACGTGATCGCGCTGATCTTCGCGCTGAGCCTGGTCACCTTCCTGCACCTGGTGGTCGGCGAGATGGCGCCGAAGTCCTGGGCGATCACCCACCCGGAGCGCTCCGCGCTGCTGCTGGCCCTGCCGTTCCGGGCGTTCGCCTGGGTGGCCCGGCCGGTGCTGTCGGTGCTCAACGCGGTGGCCAACGCGATGCTGCGGCTGGCGAAGGTGAATCCGCAGGACCAACTGGCCCAGGTGCACGGCCCGGACGAGCTGCGGATGCTGCTGGAGCAGTCCCGCGAGCACGGGCTGCTCGGTGCCGCCCAGCACGAGATGCTTACCAGCATGCTCGCGTTGCAGGGGACCACGGTCGCCCAGGTGATGGAGCCGTTCGACCGGATGGTGACGGTACGCCGGGACGAGCCGGTCGAGCGGATCGAGCAGGTCAGCCGGGACAGTGGCCGGTCGCGGCTGGCGGTGCTGGACGCCACCGGTGACGTCTGCGGCCTGGTGCACGTACGGGAGGCGGTGCGGGCCACCGCCATCCGTCCCGACGCCACGGCGGCGGACCTGATGAACGACGCCATCACCCTGCCCGACACCGCCACGGTGACCGAGGCGGTGGCCGCGATGCGGGCCCGCCAGTCCCAGCTCGCGCTGGTACGCAACGGCGGCGGCCCGACCCGCCCGGTCGGCTTCGTCGCGCTGGAGGACCTGCTGGAAGAGGTCATCGGGGAGTTCGACGACGAGACCGATCCCATTCCGCGCGCGGTGCGCCGCCTGAGGTAGGAGCGACGCGGGTGCGGCTGACGGGGGTGTCACCGGAGTCGGGCGGTACGGGCCTGACGGTGCAGACCGTCCTGGCCAATCCCAGCACCCGCCCCGGCCTGCTGCTGCCGGGGCGGGTGAACCTCGTCGCCGGCTCCGTCGACGTGCCGGTCTACCACGTCCGGCTCGGCCTGGTCAGCCAGGTCGAGCCGGACGATCCGGAGGCACCCCGCCGGCTGGTGCAGTTCCACCAGGCGCAGGTGGCCGATGCCCTGGTGCTGCGGGCGGGCCGGGCCCGGTCGATCCCGTTCGAGTTCCCGCTGCCCTGGGAGACGCCGCTGACCACATTCGGCGGCGTACCGCTGCTCAGCCTGCGGATGGGGCTGCGGACGGAGGTGGCCATCGAACCCGCCGTGGACCAGGGCGCGATGGTGCCGATCTTCGTGCACCCGCTGCCCACCCAGCAGCACGTGCTGGCCGCCCTCGACACCCTCGGCTTCAGCGTGCGCCAGGCCGGGCTGGTCGACGGTCGGCTGCCCGGGGTGGAGCAGGCCCTGCCCCTGCACCAACGCTGGGGCTTCTGGGTCGGGCCACTCTACGCCGGGCCGATCACCGAACTGGAGGTGATCTTCGTGACCAACGCCGCGGGCCTCGAGGTGATCCTCTGGTGCGATCGCCGGTTGGCGCTGGCCGGGATCACCCACACCAGCATCAGCCGGTTCCGGGTCTGGCACGCCGGCGCCGAGCAGCGGGACTGGGTGTCGACCGTGGACGGTTGGCTGCGCGAGACGATCAACCGGCATGCCGCGGCGGCGGCCCATGGCGACTGGTCGGCCGCCATCACCGAGTCGGCCCATGTCAGCCGCCCGCCCGACGAGCCGGTCCAGCCGGGCTTCGGCCTGGGCGGCACGGGGGGCGGCGCCGGCATCGGCGGTGGCGGCGACGGCAGTTGAGCGGGTCAGGCAGGGGCCCTTCACCTACCCAGGCGTCGGTAAGGGCCCTTCCCGCTACCCCTGGGCGAGCTTGAGACCGAAGCCGAGGAAGAGCGCGCCGATGGCGGTGGTGGCACCGGCGGCGAGCCGGCGGCGCCGGCCGAACTGCGTGGCCAGGTAGGTGCCCGCGAAGATCAGCGCGGTCAGGTAGAGCACGCTGGTGACCTGGGCGATCAGACCGAGCAGCAGGAACGAGAGCGCCGGCCAGGGGTAGGTCGGGTCGACGAACTGGATGAAGAACGAGACGAAGAAGAGGATCGCCTTCGGGTTGAGCAGGCTGATCACGAGGGCCTTGCGGAACGGGCTGCGCATCGCCGCCGGCTCCGCGGCGTCGATCAGTCGCGGCGTGGTCGGGTCGTTGCGGTCGCGCCAGCGGCGCCAGGCCCCGCGCAACATGGTCAACCCCACATAGCCCAGGTACGCGGCACCCGCGTACTTGATCACGAGGAAGACCGGTGGGTACGCCCGGAGCAGCGAGGCAACCCCGGCGGCGGAGAGGAACATGAGCACCCCGTCGCCGACGAAGACGCCTGCTGCGGCCCGGTAACCGGTGCGGATGCCCCGGCGGGCGG
The DNA here is from genome assembly GCF_038246755.1 of Micromonospora sp. FIMYZ51. Classification (NCBI taxonomy): domain Bacteria; kingdom Bacillati; phylum Actinomycetota; class Actinomycetes; order Micromonosporales; family Micromonosporaceae; genus Micromonospora; species Micromonospora sp. FIMYZ51. The sequence continues at coordinate 1,720,847 of NZ_CP134706.1, forward strand.
CGGTGGAGAGGACGAAGAGCGAGTTGGGGCCGGGCAGCAGCACGATGGCCACGGTGCCCAGCAGGTACGTCCAGATGTCGGTGACTCCCAGCACGCTGGACATCATGGGGTCGCCGGGGTCGGTACGCGAAGCTTTTTCCGCAGCCTGACCTGTGCGTTTGGCCACTCGTCGACGGTCATCGAATACTGCACGGTGTCCCGCCACGAGCCGTCCGGACGCAGCCGGTGCATCCGCAGCACCCCTTCCCGGGTGGCGCCGAGCCGCTCGATGGCCCGCTGCGAGCGTTCGTTGCGGATGTCGGTGTGCCAGACCACCCGTACCGCCCCGAGTTCGTCGAAGGCGCGGCCGAGCAGCAGCAGCTTGGCCTCGGTGTTGATCCCGGTACGCCACCACGGCCGGCCGAGGAAGGTGTGCCCGATCGCCACCGACCGCCGCTCGGGGTCCAACTCGTAGTACGAGGTGGAGCCGACCACCGCGCCGGTGACCGCGCAGCGCTGTACCCAGGCCACCCGCTCGCCCCGGTGCTGCTCGGCCAGCGCGGCGGTGAGGATGTTCCGCAACTCGGCGGCGTCGGCCGGCGGCGGCGCGGACAGGTGCCGCCAGACCTCCGGGTCGGCGGTGGCGGCGAAGAGGTCCTCGGCGTGCGCCGGATCCAGCGGCTCCAGCAGTACCCGCGTGCCGCGCAGCGGCACCGGCTCGTGCCACGGCGTGCGGGCCGGCCGCAGGTACGCCGGCACCGGCGTGGTGACCCCGGCGTCCGGCTCGGCCGGGCCGGCGGTCAGCCGCAGCGGCACCACCCCGGCCCAGTGCGGCAGCGCGTAGTCGGCCGGTTCGTCGGCGACCCCACCGGTGCGGGCGCGGACCGACACCTCGCGCAGTGGTAGTGCCAGCACGGCGGTCTCGGCCAGTTCCCGCCGGCTCGGCGGGCGGCTCTCCGCCGCGCGGCCGGTGCCGACCTTCTCCACCAGGGCGGTGAGCACCTCGGCCTGCTCGACCGGGTCGGTGACCAGGTGGGCGGTGCCGTGCGCGATCACCGAGCGGTAGTTGGCGCTGTGGTGGAACTGCGAGCGGCCGTAGACCAGGCCGTCGAGCAGGGTGACCGCCACGCAGACCGGCAACCCGCCAGCCCGGGCGGCCAGCAGCGGCCGGCTGCCGGTGGAGCCGTGCAGGTAGAGCGTGTCGCCGACACGTACGTGCAGGGTGGGCAGCAGGCGTGGTTCGCCGTCCACGGTGAACCCGAGCACGCAGTGGTACGCCTCGTCGAGCACGGCATGTGCGGTGTCCCGGTCGTAGCTCATCCGGTCCCGGGAACGGCTGGCGGTGGTGCGGGCGGTCTGCGCGTACATGCTGCCACCTTTGTTCTAGTACAATCTCTTGTTTGTGTCAGGACGCTATCAGATCACCGGTACGACGGCCGCCGAGATTTCGGCAAGCATCGAATCGGGAATTCGCCGGGCCGGCCTCGCCCCGGGTGACCCGCTGCCCCCGGTGCGGACGCTCGCCGCCGACCTGTCCGTCAGCCCGGCCACCGTTTCCCGCGCGTACGCCGAACTGCGCCAGCGCGGGCTGGTGGTGACCGCCGGCCGGCACGGCACCCGGGTCCGGCCCCGCCCGCCGGTCGCGGCCCGCCGCGCGGCGCTGCGCCCGCCACCCGCCGCCGGGTTGCGCGACCTGTCCCAGGGCGAACCCGACCCTCGGCTGCTGCCGAGGCTCGGCCCGCACCTGGCCGCGCTCGCCGACACCGTCGGCGAGGCGATCAGCTACTCCGACGCCGGAGTGCTGCCCGAGTTCGCCGAGGCGGCCCGCGACCGGCTCGCCGCCGACGGGGTGCCGGCCGCCGAACTGACGCTCACCGGTGGCGCGCTGGACGGCATCGAGCGGCTGCTCGGTGCCCACCTGCGGCCCGGGGACGCGGTCGCGGTCGAGGACCCGGGCTGGGCCAACCAACTCGACCTCATCGCCGCGCTCGGCCTGCGCCCGATCGGCGTACCTGTCGACGACGAGGGCCCACTTGTCGCTGGCGTGGCCGCCGCGCTCGCCGCCGGGGCCCGAGCGCTCATCGTGACCAGCCGCGCCCAGAACCCCACCGGCGCGGCACTCTCGGCCGACCGGGCCGCCGCCCTGCGGGATCTGCTCGCCGATCGGGCGGACCTGCTGCTGATCGAGGATGACCACGCCGCCGAACTGGCCCGCGTACCCCTGCATTCGCTTGCCGGCGCGACCACCCACTGGGCCCTGCTCCGCTCGGTGAGCAAGCCGTACGGTCCCGACCTGCGCCTGGCGGTGCTGGCCGGGGACGAGACCACGGTGGCCCGGGTGGCCGGACGGTCCCGGGTCGGTGCCGGCTGGGTCTCCACAGTGCTGCAACGCCTGGTGCTCTCCCTCTGGCGCGACCCGGCGGTGACCGCCCTGATCGACCGGGCGGCGCAGAGCTACGAACGCCGCCGCGACGGGCTCGTCGCCGCCCTCGCCGAACGCGGCCTGCCCGCACAGGGGCGCAGCGGGATCAACGTCTGGCTGCCGGTCATCGACGAGACCGTCGCCTCGACCGTGCTGCGCGACGCCGGCTGGCTGGTCGCGCCCGGCGCCCTCTTCCGGATCGCCGGCCCACCCGGCCTACGGATCACCGTCAGCACACTTGACGAGGCCGACCTCCCCACCCTGGCCACCGCCCTGACCCGCGCCGCCACCCCACCCACCCCCACCACCCTCACCGCCTAACCCCCACCCCACCCCCACCCCACCCCCACCCCACCCCCACCCCACCCCCACCCCACCCCCACCACCCCCACCACCGGCGTCGATCTTGCACTTTCCGTCGGGAAAAAGCGGGACATAGCTTGCATATCGGCGACCGTAAGTGCAAGATCGGCGAGGCTGCGGGGCGGGATGAGGTGGAGCGGGTAGAACAGAGGCCATGGCCGAGAACGACATTGCGCCCGGTGCTCAACAGTTCATCCCGCCGCAGGCCGACACCCTCGACGAGCTGCGTGCCGCCGCCACCGGCTGCCAGGGCTGCGAGCTGTACCGGGACGCCTCGCAGACCGTCTTCGGTCGGGGCGACGCGACCGCCCGGGTGGTCTTCGTCGGCGAGCAACCCGGCGACATGGAGGACCAGAAGGGACTGCCCTTCGTCGGTCCCGCCGGCCGGCTGTTGCGCAGGGCGGTCGACGACGCCGGACTCGACCCGGGACACATCTACCTGACAAATGCCGTAAAACATTTTCGCTTCGAGCTGCGCGGCAAGCGGCGCATCCACCAGACCCCGGACCGGGTACACATCACCGCCTGCCGACCCTGGTTGGTCGCCGAGTTCGCCCAACTGCACCCGGAGGTGGTCGTGGTGCTCGGCGCGACCGCCGCGAAGGCACTGCTCGGCCCGGCGTTCCGGGTCACCCGCCAGCGCGGCGAACTGCTGCCCTGGCCGGCCGCCGCGCAGCACCCCGAGGACTTCCAACGGGTGCCGGTGGACAGCGCCGGCCGCACCGCCGACGCGCCGCCGGCCCAACTGCTGGCCACCATCCACCCGTCCGCCGTGCTCCGCGCCGACAACCAGGATGTCGCGTACGACGGGCTGGTCGCCGACCTCACCGTCGTCGCCCGCACCCTGGCCGGCTGAGCATCCGCACGACCCGGGCTGTCCACCGCGAGCGGAGAACGCCGCTGGGCAGCCCGGGTGAGCGGTGCCACACTTGCCGCCATGCAGCAGCACCTGTACGAACCCGACCACGACGAGTTCCGTGACCTGTGCCGTCGGTTCCTCGCCCGCGAGGCGGTACCGCACCACGAACGCTGGGAGACCGACGGCATCGTCGACCGCGACGTGTGGCGGCGCGCCGGGGCCGCCGGGCTGCTCGGCATCGACGTCGACGAGGCGTACGGCGGGGGTGGTCAGCGGGACTTCCGGTACCACGCCGTCCTGGCCGAGGAGATCATCTCGGCCGGCTGCACCGGGCTCGGCTTCGGGCTGCACAACGACGTGGTCGCCCCGTACCTCATCGAACTCACCACCGCGGAGCAGCGCCAGCGTTGGCTGCCCGGATTCTGCTCCGGCGAGTTGGTCACCGCGATCGCGATGAGCGAACCGGGCGCCGGCTCCGACCTGGCCGGCATCCGCACCAGCGCGGTACGCGACGGCGACACCATCGTGCTCAACGGCCAGAAGACGTTCATCACCAACGGCGAGATGGCCGACCTGGTGGTCGTGGTCGCCCGCACCGCCGACCGGGGCGCGCACGGGGTGAGCCTGATCGTGGTGGAGACCGGGACGCCGGGCTTCACCCGTGGCCGGCGGTTGGCCAAGGTCGGGCTGAAGGCCAACGACACCGCCGAACTCTTCTTCGACGACTGCCGGGTGCCGGCGGAGAACCTCCTCGGCACTGAGAACCACGGCTTCTACCACCTGATGGCCAACCTGCCCCGGGAACGGCTCAGCATCGCCGTCGCCGCGGTCGCCGCCGCGGAGCGGCTGCTCGCGATCACCCTCGACTACGCCCGCACCCGCGAGGCGTTCGGCCGGCCGATCGGGAAGTTCCAGCACAACCGGTTCCTGCTGGCCGAGCTGGACACCGAGGTCACCATCGCGCGGACCTTCCTCAACCACTGCATCACCGAGTTCAACGCCGGTCGGCTGTCGGTCACCGACGCCGCCAAGGCCAAGTGGTGGACCACCGAGTTGCAGAACCGGGTCGCCGACCGCTGCGTACAGCTGCACGGCGGCTACGGCTTCATGCTGGAGTACCCGGTGGCGAAGGCCTGGCTCGACGGCCGGGTGCAGACCATCTACGGCGGCACCACCGAGATCATGAAGGAGATCATCGGTCGCGGCCTGGGGTTGTGACGGCGCGCAGCGCCCCGGGTCGGCGACGGCGCGGACCGGGGCTGCGCGGAAAACGGGGCTGCTGGCATCGGCCGGAGGCGAGAGGATGGGCACCCCGGCACCAAGGAGCATGCTGTTGGCCACCGACCTGACCACCGCCGCACCGCCGCACCCCGACGCCGCACCGATCCAGCGGCGTACCCTGCGGCTGCTCTTCAGCACCCAGATCATCGGCGGGATCGGGGTGACCATCGGCATCTCCGTCGGGGCGCTGCTCGCCGCCGAGATCGCCGGCACCGCGGTCGCCGGGCTGGCGCAGAGCGCCGCCGTGGTCGGCGGCGCGCTGCTCGCCGTACCGGTCACCCGGATCATCACCGGCCACGGCCGTCGTCCGGGCCTGGCCTTCGCGTACGGCGTGGGTGCGCTCGGTGGCGCGCTGATCGTGCTGGCCGCGGCGACCCGCTGGATCCCGCTGCTCTTCCTCGGCATGCTGCTCTTCGGCGGCGGTTCCGCCGCCAACCTCCAGGCCCGCTACGCGGCCGTCGACCTCGCCGCACCGGACCGCCGGGCCCGACAACTGTCCCTGATCGTCTGGGCCACCACCATCGGCGCGGTGGCCGCCCCGAACTTCGCCGCGCTCGCCGACCGCACCACCACCGCGTGGGGCCTGCCGGCGCTCTCCGGCCCGTTCGCGTTCAGCGTCGTCGCGTTCGTGCTCGCCGCCGGCGTACTCCTGCTGTGGTTGCGGCCCGACCCGCTGCTCACCGCCCGCCGACTCGCGGCGGCCCGGGTCGACCAGAGCGCGGCCTCCGCCGCTGGCACGGCGGCCGGGCCGGTCGCGGCGGCCGGTGGTGCGGGGGCCACGGCCGGGCCGGTCGCGGTGCCGGCCCCGTCGGCCCGGCGCGGCGCGAGCATGCGTGCCGCCTGGTCGGTGGTACGCACCCGACCGGCCGCCCGGCTCGGCATCGCCGCCGTGGCCGTGGGACACCTGGTGATGGTGGCGGTGATGGCGATGACCCCGGTGCACCTGCGGGAGTTCCATCCCGTCGAGGAGGTGCTGCCGGTCGTCGGGCTGGTGCTGAGCCTGCACATCGCCGGCATGTACGCGCTGGCCCCGGTGGTCGGTTGGCTCACCGACCGGCTCGGCCGGCGCCCGGTCATCCTCGGTGGGGTCGGCACCCTGCTCGCCGCCTGTGCGGTCGCCGGCACCGCCGGGCACCACACCCCCCGCCTCACCATCGGGCTGGTGCTGCTCGGGCTCGGCTGGTCGGCGACCATGGTGGCCGGCTCCACCCTGCTGTCGGAGTCCGTACCGGACGCGGTACGGCCCAGCGCGCAGGGCCTGTCCGACCTGGTCATGGGCTTCGCCGGGGCACTGGCCGGCGCGGTCAGCGGGTTTGTCATGCAGTTGTCGGGCTATCCGGTGCTGACTCTGCTCGCCGCGGTCGCGGTGGCGCCCCTGCTGGCGCTAGCGTTGCGTCCGGTACGGGCGGCGGACAAGGAGGGCTGATACACGTGCGGCTGACCGACTTCTGGACGCGACTGGAGGAGGCGTTCGGGCCGGGGTACGCGGCCAGCATCGCCAGCGACCAGGTGCTGTCGCAGCTCGGCGGGCGGACCATCGAGCAGGCACTGGCGGCCGGAGTGGAGACGCACGTGGTGTGGCGGGCGGTGGTCGCCGCCTACCCGGACCGGGTCCCCTCCCGGCTACGCTGAGCAGTCAATTCGTTACTTCCGCGTGTCTCTTGCCGAGTCGTACACCTGTTCGGCTATTGTCCACAGCGGGGTGCTCGTCCACAGGCCACGGCCAGTCGGCTGGTTTTCTGTCGGACCCAGCGCCTAGCGTGTCTCGCGTGACGCGAAGCTCAGGAAAGACGCCGGCGAAGGCAGGGGTGGCAACGATGGCGGCAGGACCTGACCGGGAGAAGGCGCTCGACCTTGCTCTCGCTCAGATCGACAAACAGTTCGGCAAGGGTTCGGTGATGCGCCTGGGGGAGCGGCCGGTCGTGCAGACCGCGGTGATCCCCACCGGCTCCATCGCGCTCGACGTCGCGCTCGGTGTGGGCGGCCTGCCCCGCGGCCGGGTCGTCGAGATCTACGGCCCGGAGAGCAGCGGTAAGACCACGGTCGCCCTGCACTCGGTGGCCAGTGCCCAGCGGGCCGGCGGCATCGCCGCCTTCATCGACGCCGAGCACGCGCTCGACCCGGAGTACGCCAAGGCCCTCGGTGTCGACACCGACGCCCTGCTGGTCTCCCAGCCGGACACCGGCGAGCAGGCGCTGGAGATCGCGGACATGCTGGTCCGCTCCGGCGCCATCGACATCATCGTGATCGACTCGGTCGCCGCCCTGGTGCCGCGCGCCGAGATCGAGGGTGAGATGGGCGACAGCCACGTGGGTCTCCAGGCCCGGCTGATGAGCCAGGCCCTGCGGAAGATCACCGGTGTGCTCAACAACACCGGCACCACCGCGATCTTCATCAACCAGCTCCGCGAGAAGATCGGCGTCATGTTCGGGAGTCCCGAGACGACCACGGGTGGGCGGGCGCTGAAGTTCTACGCCTCGGTCCGGCTCGACGTGCGGCGCATCGAGAGCCTGAAGGACGGCACCGACGTGGTCGGTAACCGCACCCGGGTCAAGGTCGTGAAGAACAAGGTGGCCTCGCCGTTCAAGCAGGCCGAGTTCGACATCATGTACGGCAAGGGCATCTCCCGCGAGGGCTCGCTTATCGATGTCGGCGTGGAGCAGTCCATCATCCGCAAGTCCGGTGCCTGGTACACCTACGACGGTGACCAGCTCGGTCAGGGCAAGGAGAAGGCCCGCGAGTTCCTCCGGGAGAACCCGGACGTGGCCGCCGAGATCGAGAAGAAGATCCTGGAGAAGCTCGGCGTCGGGGTCGGCGCGGGCGATGCCGCCGGTGGGCCGGAGCTGCCGCCGGTCGACTTCTGATCGAAGTTCAGTGGCTGGACGACGCGCCCGCACGGGGCGGGGCTGGGATGCCAGTCCGCCCCGGGCGGGTGACACCACTCCGCGTCCCCGCCGAGGCCGCCGTGCTCCCGGGAACGAGACCGATCCGGGCGCGGCCGACGCAGGCTGGCCCGGCACGGGTCCTCCTGACGAGGCGGCCGGAGCGGCCCCGCGTGACGAGGCTGAGGTGGCCCGGGAGATCTGCCTGCGGCAGCTGTCGGTGCGCCCGCGCACCCGGGCCGAGTTGGCCGCCGCGCTCGCCCGACGGGGCATCTCCGAGGAGACCTCCACCGAGGTCCTCGACCGCTACGACGAGGTCGGGATCATCGACGACGCCGCGTTCGCCCGAGCCTGGGTGACCAGCCGACACGCCGGCCGGGGGCTGGCCCGCCGGGCGCTGGCCAACGAGTTGCGCCAGCGCGGGGTCGACGGCGACACCGCCAGCGAAGCCCTCGGCGAGTTGGACGAGACCACCGAGGCGCAGACCGCACAGGCCCTGGTGCGGCGGAAACTGCGGACCGCCCGGGGGGAACCGGACGCGGTGTTCCGGCGGCTGGTCGGCATGCTGGCCCGCAAGGGCTACCCGCCGGGGGTGGCCATCCGGGCGGTGAAGGAGGCGCTTGCGGCGCAGAGCGCCGAGGCGGCCGAGTTCGCCGAGCAGATCGACGCCGACGCGCTTGCCGACGCCGAGGAGGAAGGTCTCCGCTGAGACCCGCACCGCCCGAGGAGGCGAGATGCTGAAGGGATGCCTCAACGGCGACCGCGGACGCGACACACACCCTGCCGTGCCGCTGACCCCGGCCGAGCTGGCCGCCGACGCGGCCCGCTGCGCCGGGCTCGGGGTGGGCGCGGTGCACGTTCATCCGCGTACCGGCGAGGGGGTCGAGTCGTTGCGGCCAGCGGTGATCGCCGACGCGGTCGAGGCGATCCGTGCCGCCCGACCGGGGCTGCCGGTGGGGGTGAGCACCGGCGCGTGGATCGAGCCGGAGCCGCTCGCCCGGGTGGCTGCGGTGCGTGCCTGGACGGTGCTGCCGGACTTCGCGTCGGTCAACGCACACGAGCCGGGGGCGGAGGCGGTCGCGGCGGCACTGCACGAGCGGGGCGTCATGGTGGAGGCCGGGCTCTGGACGGTGGCGGCGGTCGAGGCCTACCGGGAATGGCGGGCACCGGTCGGGCGGGTGCTGGTCGAGTGCATGGCGGAGTCGCCCGAGGCAGCGCTGGCGGACGCGGCGGCGATGCTCGACGCGCTCCCGACCGGCGGGCCGCCGGTGCTGCTGCACGCCGAGGGCGCCGGAGTGTGGGCGGTGCTGGGTGAGGCGGTCCGGCGGGGTCTGGACACCCGGATCGGGTTGGAGGACACCCTGTGTCTGCCCGACGGCTCGCCGGCACCCGACAACGCCGCCCTGGTGGCAGCCGCCGTGGCCGTCGGTGCCCGCTGATCCGGCGCTTCGGCCCGCGCACCGTCTTTTTTGTCCCCAGGCGTCCGACTCATGATGGGCGTTCGGTGACGGTTCAACTTCTCTCCGTCCGGGTGGTTTGATCATGACTTCTTGACCGGAGGGCCGCGGAGACCTAGCCTCGCCATAAAGGCTCACATTGCCCGACCAGCGCAGGCTAAGCGCACAACATAGAACGCGTAACAGAACTGCATCACTTTGGCCAGCTCTACGGCCTGACGCCAGCTCCGGACAGGCCAGTCCGGGGCCGGCAGGACAACTGCACCCGGCCCGTCGGCGCTCCCGAGGGAGACCGCCGGCGGAGAAAGCCATCCCATGGCCAGGCGCTCCGGTCGGGCGTCCAGAGCCGTAGCGGTTTGCCTACCGGCAGGCTGCTACGGCGAGACGTTCAGGGGAGGCGCGCCATGGCTTGGCGGCACAGGACAAACCGGGTGGCGGGCACGAGCGAGTGTGGGCGAGCGGATCATTCGCGTGGTGCGGTGGCGCGTCATGAGCGGTGAGTCGACTGCCGGCCCGGCGGAGGCCGGTAACCCCGACGACGACGAGCAGGATCTGCCGCGCGAGGTCGCGTCATGAGCGGCTTCGAGGTCGTACTGCTTGTCGCTGTGCTGCTGCTCACCCTGGTGGTGCTCGGTGCGGTGGTGTTCGGCATGCGGCTGGTGCGCGGGTTGCAGTCGCGTCCGGCGCCGGAAGACCCCGCCTACATCGCCGAGAAGGACCGCCAGGAGCAGTCCCTGGCCGCGCTGCGTACCGCCGCAGACGAGGCGAACAGCACAATCGACGTGGCGAAATCCGCCGCCGCGGCGGCCCGCGCGGAGGCGGCGGCGGCCAAGGCCGAGGCGAAGGCGGCCCGGGCAGAGGCGCGCCGGGTGCTCGACGACGCCCGTGCCGAGGCGGACACCGTCCTGGAACGTGCCCACAAGCAGGCCGAGGCGGACGCCGAGCAACTGCGGACCGCGGCCCGGCGCAGCGGTGAACGGGAGGTGGCGGTGCTCGCCGCGACCACCCGCGAGCAGGCCGCCGAGGTGGAGCGGCGGGCGGCCCGGATGGACGAGCGGGAGCGGCTGCACACCGAGGAGGTGGAGCGGCTCGCCGAGCGGGAGCGCCAGCTGACCGCGGCCAGCGCCGCCCTCGCCGCCCGGGAGGCCGCGCTGGCAGTCCGCGAGGAGGAGCTGACCGAGGCGGAGAACCAGCGACGGCGCGAGTTGGAGCGGGTGGCCGGCCTGACCGCCGACACCGCGCGGGCCGAACTGGTGGAGGCGATCGAGACCCAGGCGAAGCGGGAAGCCGCGCTGCTGGTGCGGGACATCGAGGCCGATGCGCGCTCCACCGCCGAGCAGCGGGCCCGGCACATCGTGGTCGACGCGATCCAGCGGGTGGCCAGCGAGCAGACCGCCGAGAGCGTGGTCAGCGTGCTGCACCTGCCGGGCGACGAGATGAAGGGGCGGATCATCGGCCGGGAAGGTCGCAACATCCGGGCCTTCGAGTCGGTCACCGGAGTCAACCTGATCATCGATGACACTCCCGAGGCGGTGCTGCTCTCCTGCTTCGACCCGGTACGCCGGGAGGTGGGCCGGTTGACGCTGGAGAAACTGGTGCTGGACGGCCGGATCCATCCGCACCGGATCGAGGAGGTGCACGACCTGGCCCGCCAAGAGGTCGATCAACTCTGCCGGCGGGCCGCCGAGGACGCCCTGGTGGAGGTTGGCATCACCGAGATCCACGACGAGTTGGTCACGCTGCTGGGCCGGCTGCGCTACCGCACGTCGTACGGGCAGAACGTGCTCAAGCACCTGGTGGAAACCGCGCACATCGCCGGCGTGATGGCCGCCGAACTGCGCCTGGACGTGCCGCTGATCAAACGGTCGGCGTTCCTGCACGACATCGGCAAGGCGCTCACCCACGAGGTGGAGGGGAGTCACGCCATCGTCGGTGCCGACGTGGCCCGCAAGTACGGCGAGAGCGAGGACGTGGTGCACGCCATCGAGGCACACCACAACGAGGTGCCGCCGCAGACCGTGGAGGCCGTGCTCACCCAGGCTTCCGACGCCTGTTCCGGCGGGCGGCCGGGGGCGAGGCGGGAGAGCCTGGAGGCGTACGTCAAGCGACTGGAACGGATCGAGGAGATCGCGGCCGGCAAGCTCGGTGTGGAGAAGGTCTTCGCCATGCAGGCCGGCCGGGAGATCCGGGTGATGGTCAAACCCGACGACGTCGACGACATCGGTGCGGCGGTGCTGGCCCGGGACGTGGCCAAGCAGATCGAGGAGGAGCTGACCTACCCCGGCCAGATCCGGGTCACCGTGGTCCGCGAGTCCCGCGTCACCGAAATCGCCCGCTGAGGTGTAAGGAAGGGCCCCTTTTTAACGCCTCGTGCATAGCAAGGGCCCCTTCTTAACACCGCACCGCACCGCGTGCCGCGCACCCGCGCACCGCGCACCCGCGCACCGCGCACCCGCGCACCGCGCACCCGCGCACCCGCGCACCCGCGCACCCGCGCACCCGCGCACCCGCGCACCCGCGTGCCGCGCACCCGCGTGCCGCGTGCCGCGGCTTGTGCGGGCCGGCACCTTGTGGGGCGCGATCGACGAACGCACTGCGGCGCCGGCCAGTTTGGCCGGCGCCGCACTTGCGTGGCTCAGTTCAGCCCTGTGGCTCGGCGACGGTGGCGCCGCCCTCCGGGGTGGAGTCGGCCGAGCCGCTTGGCGCGGTCTGCCTCGGTACCCGGAAGGCCCGTACCCGGGAGCGCTGGTCGAGCCAACCGGCGAACCAGGTGAGCAGGGAGTTGATGATGATGTAGATGACCGCCATCACCATCGCGGCAGGGATGATGTTGCCGTAGTTGGCGGCGAGGTCGTTGACACCGCGCTGGAGCAGTTCGGGGTAGGCCACGATGTAGCCGAGGGCGGTGTCCTTGAGCAGCACGACCAGTTGGCTGACGATGATCGGCAGCATGGCCCGGGCCGCCTGCGGGAGCAGGATGATGCGCATCACCTGGTTCTTGCGCATGCCGATGGCGTACGCCGCCTCGGACTGCCCGCCGGGTACGGCCCGGATGCCGGCGCGGAACGCTTCGGCGAGTACCGACCCGTTGTAGAGGGTCAGACCGATCACCACGGCCCAGAAGGCGGTCACCGGCTGCTTGATGATCCACGGCAGGCCGTAGAAGATGAAGAAGATCATCAACAGCAGCGGTACGGCTCGGAAGAACTCCACCACCGCACCGGCCGGCACCCTGATCCACCAGTGGTCGGAGAGCCGGCCGAAGGCGAAGACTATGCCGAAGGCGAGCGAGAGCAGCATGCCGACCGAGGCCGCTTTGAGGGTGGCCCAGAGGCCCGGCAGGATGAACTGCGTCCACGTGGTCGACTGGGTGAACGGTTTCCACAGCCAGGCTTCCCACTGGTTGGCCTCGTCGAACTTGCTGTAGATCCAGTACAGCAGCGCGAGCAGGCCGATGCCGAAGATGACGCTCAGCACCGTGTTGCGAGCCCGGGCGCGCGGTCCCGGGTGGTCGTAGAGGACGCTGCTGGTGCTCATCAGCGCTTCACCGCCAGTTTGTTGGCCAGCCAGCCGAAGAAGTAGCCGGTGGGGATGAGGATCGCGGCGAACGTACCGGCGAAGACCAGGAAGATCGGGATGACGGCGTTGCCGTAGCTGTTGATCAGATCCTTCATGATGTTGGAGGACTCCAGCAGCCCGATGGTGCCGACGATTGTGGCGTTCTTGCAGAGCGCGATCAGGATGCTGCCGAAAGGCGCGATCACCGAGCGGGCGGCCTGCGGCAGCACCACGATGCGCAGGGTCTGCGCGAAGGAGAGCCCGATCGCCCGGGCCGCCTCGGCCTGACCGGTCGGCACCGTGTTGATGCCCGAACGCACCGCCTCGCAGACGAACGCGGAGGTGTAGGTCGACAGGCCGATCACGCCGAGCCAGTAGATGTTCAGGTCGAGGTCCTGCGACAGGCTCAGCCCGAGCGTGACGAACAGGCCGAAGTAGCAGAAGAAGATGACAAGCGTGAGCGGGGTGTTACGGAAGATGTTGACCCAGGCTGCGCCGAAGCCGCGCAGCACGGGTACGGGGGAGACCCGCATCGCGGCCAGCAGCACGCCGATTACCAGCGCGCAGACTGCGGACGCGCCGGTCAGCTTAAGGATCCAGAAGAAACCCGACAGGTACGCGTCGATGTTCTTCGGATCGGTGAATACGTCCATGCTTCGGCTCCCGGGGCACGTCGTGGCGGCCGGTGACAGGCCAGAGCCGGCACCCGCTCGGGGTGCCGGCTCCGGTACCGGTCAGGCAGCGCCGCAGTGGGTCAGCTTGGTGGTGTCCAGCTCGGGCGCGGGGGTGCCGCTCTTGCCCAGGGTGGCGTCCCAGGCGGCCTTGTAGCTGCCGTCCTCGGCAGCGGCCTTGAGGATTTCGTTGATCTTCTCGCAACCGCTGGTGTCGTCCTTCTTCAGGCCGATGCCGTACGGCTCGTCCGAGAAGGTGCTGCCGACGACCTTGAACTTGCCGGCGTACTGGTCCTGTGCGGCGTAGCCGGCGAGGATGATGTCGTCGGTGGTCACCGCGTCGACCTGGCCGCCGTCGAGCAACGGCAGGCACTTGGAGTACGAGTCGAACTGCTGGAGCCGGGCGTCCGGGTAGTTCTCCTGGATCCGCTTGGCCGGGGTGGAGCCGCTGACCGAGCAGACCGTCTTGCCGGCCAGCTGGTCCGGGCCGGTGAGGGTGGAGTCGGTCTTGACCAGCAGGTCCTGACCGGCGACGTAGTACGGGCCAGCAAAGTTGATCTTCTGCTTGCGCTCGTCGTTGATGGTGTAGGTCGCCACCACCAGGTCGACGGTGCCCTGCTCGATGAAGGGCTCACGGTTGGCGGAGACGGTGGTCTTCCACTCGATGCCGCTCTCCTCGACGCCGAGACCCTTGGCAATGATCTTGCCGATCTCGATGTCGAAGCCCTCGTACTGGCTGCCGGTCTGCAGACCGAGGCCCGGCTGGTCGGCCTTGACGCCGATGACCAGCTTCTTCTGGTTCTCGGCCTTGCCCACGATGCCGCTGGCGCCCGTGCCGGAGCCACCCTCGTCGCTGTCACCGCCGCAGGCGGCCATCGAGACCGCGAGGCCGGCAGCGGCGGCGATCGCCGCCATGCGCTTCATTCGCATACCTGTTCTCCTTCGGAAACTGGAGCCGGCCGGGTCACGGCCTGCTCCGCTACGGAACGCCTAGTGCGTGAGAATCTTGGAAAGGAAGTCCTTGGCGCGTGCGCTGCGCGGGTTGGCGAAGAACTCCGCCGGGGCCGCATCCTCGACGAGCTTGCCGTCGGCCATGAAGATGACCCGGTTGGCGGCGTGCCGGGCGAAGCCCATCTCGTGGGTGACCACGACCATGGTCATGCCATCGCGGGCCAGGGAGGTCATCACCTCCAGCACCTCGCCGACCATCTCCGGGTCCAGCGCGCTGGTGGGCTCGTCGAAGAGCATGGCCTTGGGCTGCATGGCGAGCGCCCGGGCGATCGCGGCGCGCTGCTGCTGGCCGCCGGAGAGCTGGGCCGGAAACTTCTCGGCCTGGTTGGCGATGCCGACCCGGTCGAGCAGGGCGAGACCCCGCTCGCGGGCGGCGGCCGGCTTCTCCCCGCGTACCTTGATGGGGCCCAGCGTGACGTTCTCCAGGATCGTCTTGTGCGCGAAGAGGTTGAACGACTGGAAGACCATGCCGACCTCGCTGCGCAACTTCGCCAGGGCCTTGCCCTCGGCCGGCAGCGCCCGGCCGTCGAAGGTGATGGTGCCGGAGTCGATCGGCTCCAGCCGGTTGATCGTGCGGCACAGGGTCGACTTGCCGGAGCCGGACGGGCCGATGACCACGACCACCTCGCCCCGGCCGACCGACAGCGAGACATCGTCCAGCACGTGCAGCGGCCCGAACCACTTGTTGACCGAGTCCAACACGATGAGCGGTTCGCCCGTCGCCACGTCGTCCACCGTCCCCCTCGTTGCCTGACGGGGGCCGGTCGGCCCCCGGTAGCGGCCACTGTAGGCGGGGTGACGTGGCGGTACGCAACTCAGATGGTCACGGAGCGGTAACACCCTTTCGGATCGCGCCCTGGAGTCCGAAATTGCCCGCTCCGGGTGGCGTCCGGGAAGCGTGATCGAGATCATGTTGGTATGACGGAGCCGGTGCGGTTGACCAGGTACGCGCGGGGTGGCGGGTGTGCCTGCAAGATTCCGCCCGGCGAGCTGGAGGCGATGGTGGCCGGGCTGGGTCCGGCCGTCGACACCGCTGACCTGCTGGTCGGGCTCGACCATGGCGACGACGCCGCGGTGGTGCGGCTGGACGAGCGGACCGGCCTGGTCAGCACCGCGGACTTCTTCACCCCGGTGGTGGACGACGCGTACGACTGGGGCCGGATCGCCGCGACCAACGCACTGTCGGACGTGTACGCGATGGGCGGCAGTCCGCTGGTGGCGCTCAACCTGCTCTGCTGGCCGCGTACGGTGCTGCCGCTGGAACTGGCCGGCGAGGTGCTGCGTGGCGGCCGGGATGTCGCCCGCGCCGCCGGCTGCCACCTGGCCGGCGGACACAGCGTGGACGACGACGGCCCGAAGTACGGCCTGGCGGTGACGGGTCTGGTCCGGCCGACGGAGTTGATCACACTGGACGCCGGGCAGGCCGGCTTGCCGCTGTCGCTGACCAAGCCGCTCGGGATCGGCGTGCTCAACACCCGGCACAAGAACACCGGGGAGAGTTTTCCGGAGGCGGTCGCGGCGATGACCACGCTGAACCGGGAGGCGGCGCGGGCGGCGGTGGCGGCCGGGGTCCGTTGCGGCACCGACGTGACCGGGTTCGGGCTGCTCGGTCACGCCTCGAAGCTGGCCCGAGCCAGCCGGCTCACCGTGGCGATCGAGGTCGCCCGGGTGCCGTACCTGGCCGGTGCCCGGGAGGCGGCCCGGGACGGGTACGTCAGCGGCGGTTCCCGGCGCAACCTGGAGTGGGTGACCCCGTGGACCGACTTCGGCGCGGCCGGGGAGACGGAGCGGCTGTTGCTTGCCGACGCGCAGACCTCCGGCGGCCTGCTGGTCGCGGGTGAGGTGCCCGGCGCGCCGATCGTCGGCGAGTTGCAGCCCCGGGGCGAGCACCTGGTCGTGCTGCGCTGATCAGTGCTGCCCCGGGGTTGAGCACCTGGGTCGGCGTCGCCGACCAGCTCACGCCGTCGTGCTGCGCTGATCGCTGCTGACCGGCGAGCCGCCACGCGGAAACGCGCACCATACCCGATAAACTGTCACCTTCCTGCTACCTGGAGCGACGAGGCTCAGGGAAATTTTGCCCAGAATGGTCACAGACCGGTAACTTGCCCCCGGCTAGGGGCAAATGCCCCCCACCATCGTCGGTAAGGCCCGATCTGGAGGCCGGTGGGACGAGCACAGCGAGGAGGCGGCATGACCGAGCTGTGGAACTGGAGAATCGACGGGGTACGGCCGGTGGAGGTCTACCCGGCGCTTGCCGACGCGCTCGGCCGGGTGGTGATGCCCCTGGCCGTGGCCGACCCGGCCCGGCTGCCAACGTACGCGGTGGTGTGCGACGTGTGGCAGGCTCCGGGCGAGTTCGCCACGATCGTGGACTGTTACGGGGTGCCGGACAGCCTGCCCGAGCTGCCCAGCGTCGCGGCGCTGGCCCGGCTGCTCGGGCGCAACTGCGTGCTGCGCGACGACACCCTCGACGCCACCCGGCACCTGCTGGTCGCGCCGGACGGCAGCATCCGGCCGGTGCACTTCGACGTGCGGGAGACCGACGACGGCGAGGTGCTGAGCAACAGGCGTCTGTGCACCGAGGCCGACCCGCGCTGTCGCGGCTGGTCGCGCTGCCACCGCTCCCGCTGGGCGCCCGACTCGGTGAACCCCGCCCTCGCCGCCGCCTGACTGCTCCGGCCGGGCCGAGTGCTCCGGCCGCTCGCTGAGCTCCGGCCGCTCGCTGAGCGTTAAGGCCGGGCTGAGTGTTAAGAAGGGGCCCTTCCTCTACCGCAGGCGTTAATAGGGGGCCCTTCCTTACCTCCGGGCCGCTAGCTGCCGCGGACGACGAGGTCGTCCAGGAGGGTGCGGGTGGCGGCGGCGACGGCGGTCACCGCGGCGTCGAACGCGGCGGCGTTGTGCGCCGCCGGTGCGCGGAAGCCGGAGATCTTCCGGACGTACTGCAACGCGGCGGCCTGGACGTCCGCGTCGGTGACCGTCGGGGTGTACGGCTCTCGTAGGGTCTTGATGCTCCGGCACATGGCTCCTCCTCGTTCCGTCGGTTCCCGCCGGGGCGGATACGCTGTGCACGTCATGACTACCGCAGCGGCGGGTGGCCCGCGTACCTATCAGGTGCGCACCTATGGCTGCCAGATGAACGTGCACGACTCCGAGCGCATCTCCGGCCTGCTGGAGCGGGCTGGCTATGTTCGCGCGGGCGAGGCCGACGACACCCCGGACGTGATGGTGTTCAACACCTGTGCGGTCCGGGAGAACGCCGACAACCGACTGTACGGCAACCTCGGTCATCTGCGTCCGGTCAAGGATCGGCATCCGGGGATGCAGATCGCGGTCGGTGGCTGCCTCGCCCAGAAGGACCGGGGCGACATCGTCCGCCGGGCGCCCTGGGTCGACGTGGTCTTCGGCACGCACAACATCGGGTCGCTGCCGGTGCTGCTGGAGCGGGCCCGGCACAACGCCGCCGCCGAGGTGGAGATCCTCGAATCCCTCGACGTCTTTCCCTCCACGCTGCCGACCCGCCGCGAGTCGACCTACGCCGGCTGGGTGTCGATCTCCGTCGGCTGCAACAACACCTGCACCTTCTGCATCGTGCCGTCGTTGCGCGGCAAGGAGAAGGACCGTCGCCCCGGCGACATCCTCAGCGAGGTACGGGCCCTTGTCGACGAGGGTGTGCTGGAGGTGACCCTGCTCGGGCAGAACGTCAACTCCTACGGTGTGGAGTTCGGCGACCGGTACGCGTTCGGCAAGCTGCTGCGCGCCTGCGGCGAGATCGACGGGTTGGAGCGGGTACGGTTCACCAGCCCGCACCCGAAGGACTTCACCGACGACGTGATCGCGGCGATGGCCGAGACGCCGAACGTCTGCCACTCGCTGCACATGCCGTTGCAGTCCGGCTCGGACGACGTGCTGCGGGCGATGCGCCGGTCCTACCGGGCCGAGCGGTACCTGGGCATCATCGACAAGGTCCGGGCGGCCATGCCGGACGCGGCGATCACCACCGACATCATCGTCGGCTTCCCGGGCGAGACCGAGGCGGATTTCGAGCGCACCCTGGACGTGGTCCGGGCGGCCCGGTTCTCCTCGGCCTTCACCTTCCAGTATTCGAAGCGTCCCGGCACTCCGGCCGCGACGATGGACGGCCAGTTGCCCAAGCAGGTCGTGCAGGAGCGCTACGAGCGGCTGATCGCCTGTGTCGAGGAGATCACCTGGGCGGAGAACAAGAAGCTTGTCGGCGAGACCGTCGAGGTGCTGGTCGCCGTCGGCGAGGGCCGCAAGGACGAGCGCACCGGCCGGATGTCCGGTCGGGCCCGCGACGGCCGCCTGGTCCACTTCGCGACGGGCGCAGCCGGAGCGAACGGCCAGTTCGGCGACGCCGGTTCGTACGCCGGGTCGATCCGCCCCGGCGACATCGTGCACACCACGGTCACCTACGCCGCGCCGCACCACCTCAACGCCGACGGCGCGCCGCTGTCACACCGGCGGACCCGGGCGGGCGACGCGGCCGAGGCGGGGCGCTCTCCGCGTACCCCGGGGGTGCTGCTCGGACTGCCCACGATCGGTGCGCCGGCCGCGGCGCCCGCGCCGACGACCGGCTGCGCCGTCTCGCCCTGAGTGCCGGTCGGGGCCCGCGCGGCAGGCCCCGACCGACCCGTGCGGTCAGACCGAGATCCGGCCCGCGCCGGCACCGCCCGTCACGATCGACTTGACGTTGCTCGGGGTGTCCAGGGTGTACGAGTACGGGATGCCGGCCACGCTGCCGCCCGACTGCCCGCTGCCCGAGTTGACGAAGTGGTTGTTGCGGGCCACCAGGGCACCCGGGCCGGAGTCGCCCTCACCCCGGTGGAACGGGTCGGGGGTGTTCTCGAAGTAGTTGCCCTCGACCAGCACGCCGGCGTTCATCGTGGACGCCACGCCGTAGCCGCGCACGTTGCTGTAGAAGTTGTTGTAGACGTGCACCGGGTTGCCGAAGCGGACCCGCGGGTTGCGCTGGTTGCTGCCGTCGAACCAGTTGTGGTGGTAGGAGACCCGCAGTCGGCCGACGTCCTGGCTGGCGTTGTCGTCGCTGTGCCCGAGCAGCATCGTCTTGTCGTGGCTGAACACCCGGTTCCAGGAGACCGTGATGAAGTCGGAGCCGCGCTTGATGTCGACCGCGCCGTCGTAGCCGCTGCTGAAGGTGTTGTGGTCGATCCAGATGTTTGTCGCCGACTGCTCCACGTTGATCGCGTCGTCGCCCCAGTTCCGGAACGTCAGGTTACGGATGATCACGTTGCGGTCGCCGTTGATGGTGAAGCCGCAGCCGACGATTGTCGCGCCCGCGTTGCCGAGGATCGTCTTGTTGGAGCGTACGCGCAGCATCCCCGAGCAGTTGATGGTGCCGGAGACCCGGATCACCGCCGCGCTTGTGGAGTTGAGCGCGCTGGTGAGCGCCGAGGCGCTGGTGACCGTGGTGGTGCCGGCGTTGCCGCCGCCGCTGGTGCCGCCGTTCTGGGTGGCCCAGCCGACCAGCCCGGTCTGCGGCGTCGGGTTGGGCGGGGGAGTGGTGCCGCCGCCCATCTTGATCATCTGCCACCGCTGGTTGGCACCGTCGAGGTCGGCGTACTGCGAGACCACGCCGCCGTCGGCGGTGGACCACTGCCACACCTCAAGGGCCTTGTTGCTGTGCCGGTTGACGAACCGGACGTCGCCGTTTGCGGAATCCACGAGCCGCCAGTGCTGCTTGGTGTCGCCGCTCGCGGTGACCTGGGTGACCTGCACGCCGTCGTTCGAGTTGGGAATGGTGACGACCTTGCCGGAGTGCCGGTTGCGCAACTGGTAGTAGCCGTTGCCCACGTCGACGAACTGGAACTGCTGGTTGTTGCCGTCGGCCCGGGTGAACTGCCGGATCTCGCCGCCGTCGGCGGTGGACCAGTTCCACAGGTCCATCGCCTTGCCGCTGTTGCGGTTCACGAACACGTAGTGGGCGCTGGTGTCGACGGTGGCCGCCGCCGCCGGGGCGACGGCCACCGCCACGGCCGCCGCGGGCAGTGCGACGGCCGCTGCGGCCAGTGCCGCGAGCCGCCGCGCCAGGGGCCGCTTGACGAGTGCAAGCACGGTCATTCTCCTCATCCTTCAGGTACGCGGAACGGGTCGGACGACGCCTCGGCCGTCGCGGACCGGCGGCCGACGCCGGCCCGGATGAGTCCGCGACGCGGGCTGCCCCGGCGACCGGAATGGTGGTGGTTCGCCGTGGCTACGCCTGGCTGCGCCATCTCGTGCGGTTGGCAGGAGTACGCCTCGGCACCGGTGGCTGCCGTGCCCAGCGGCAGCGATGCCCAGGCGGTCGCAGAGATGCGCCCTGCCCTCGGATGAACTGGTCGGAACGGCTCCCGTGCCCGCCCCAGAAGGGCAAGCGCTTTCCTCAGGTAATCACAGATCGACGTCGATGTAAATGTCATACGCTAACATCGCCGTGACCAGCGGCGACAAGCCACGGAAACGCCCCCGGTCCCACCGGGGAGACCGAGGGCGTCCGGTGTCAGCTCAGCCGGCCTGCTCGGCCAACTGGAGGAACTGCCGCTTCGAGGCGAGGGCCTGCTCGGCTTCCTTGATCCGCCGCGCGTCGCCGGCAGCCTGGGCCCGGGTCAACCGCTCCTCGGCCTCCGCGACCTGCGCCCGCATCTGGGCCAGCAGCGGGTTGTCCTCGCGGGTGGTGCGACGCCAGGCCGAATCCATCACCTCGCGGACCTTGTCGTCGACGGCGCGCAGCCGCCGGTCCAGCCCGGCCGCGGCCTCGCGCGGCACCCGGCCGGCCTCGTGCCACTGCGCCTGGATCTCCCGCAGTTTGGCCTGGGCGCCCTTCGGGTCGCCGTCAACGTCGAGGGCCTCGGCCTCGGCGAGCAACGCCTGCTTGCGCTCCAGGTTGGCGCGCTGCTCGTTGTCGCGCGCGGAGAAGACCTCGCTGCGGCGGGTGAAGAAGGCGTCCTGCGCGGCGCGGAACCGTTCCCAGAGCCGCTGCTCGGCCTCCTTCGAGGCGCGCGGTGCAGCCTTCCACTGGGTCATCAGGTTCTTCAGCTGGTTGGCCGTGCTGGCCCACTCCGTCGAGTCCTTGATTTTCTCGGCCTCGGCGACCAGTTCCTCCTTGACCGTCTGCGCTTGCTTGCGCTGCGCGTCCAGCGAGGCGAAGTGAGCGCCCCGGCGGCGGGTGAACCCGTCGCGGGCAGCGGCGAACCGCTTCCACAGCTCACCGTCGGTCTTCTTGTCGACCCCCCGGATGGTCTTCCACTCGTCGAGGATCTCCTTCAGCCGGTCACCGGCGGTCTTCCAGCCGGTCGACTCGGCGGCCAGCTTCTCCGCCTCCTCCACCAGGGCCGTCTTGCGGGCGAGCGCCTCGATGCGGGCGGCCTCCTTGGCGGCCTTGGCCTCACCGGCCTTCTCCTCGGCGACCGCGGCGAGCTTGTCGAGCCGGGTGGCCAGCGCGTCGATGTCGCCGACCACATGCGCCTCGGCGAGCGAGGCGCGTAGCCGACGGATGCTGCTCAGCGAGTGGTTGGGTTCCGCCGCGCCCGAGTTGAGCCGCGCCTCGGTCAGATCCACCTCGGTCACCAGGTCGGCAAAGCGGCGGGCAAAATGGGCCAGCCCCTCCTCAGGTGCTCCCGCCTGCCAGGATCCGACCACCCGCTCGCCCTCGGCGGTCTTGACGTAAACGGTGCCGTCCGCGTCCACCCGTCCGAAGGCAGTCCAGTCGCTCATGTGCCCATCCTCGTTCTCCCGGTGCCCAGAAGGTAGCCTCCCGAGCCCGCCACGGCGCAGCCAACTTTCTCCGGGCATTGTCACAGGTCCGCCCCGGTCCGCGTCGAGCGCCTATCGCCGACCGTGACCATACGGTGTCCTAGGGGCCGGTGTCGAAGTCCTCGGTCGGCCAGCGGCGGGAATTGTCGCGCCTGTCGGGCCGGGATGCACCAGTCGATAACCGGACGAATTCCAACTTGCCGGACCGCGCCGGCAATCCGCCCCGCCGGGCGGTGCCGGTGGACCGATAACGTTGCCTGGTGCCACTGGTCGCCGCCGCCGTCTGCCCCCATCCGCCGCTGCTCGTGCCCGAGGTGGCCGGTGCCGCCGCACCTGAACTGGACGAGTTGCGTGCCGCCTGTGCCAGCGCCGTGGCCCGGCTGGCGGTCGCTGGTGCCCGGAGCATCCTGGTGATCGGTGCCGGCCCCGGCACCGTCGATCTCGACCCCCCGTACCGGGGTAGCTTCGCCCCCTGGGGAGCGCCGCTGGAGGTGCGCCTCACCAGCCACGCCGACGAAGGCCGGGTCGACGGCGAAGGCCGGGTCGACGGCGAAGGCCGGGTCGACGGCACGGGTCGGGCCGTGGCCGGCAGCGCCGCCGGGTGGCGGGCCGACGAGCGCAACGGCAGCGCCCGGCTCCCGCTCAGCCTGCTGGCCGGTGCCTGG
Source organism: Micromonospora sp. FIMYZ51 (assembly GCF_038246755.1). NCBI lineage: Bacteria > Bacillati > Actinomycetota > Actinomycetes > Micromonosporales > Micromonosporaceae > Micromonospora > Micromonospora sp. FIMYZ51. Next base: position 1,743,762 of record NZ_CP134706.1, read on the forward strand.
CTGCTGGACCGGATGCCGCTGGCCGGGGCGGACGGGACGGTCCGTCGGATGATGACCGTGGGCGCCGACGAGTCGGCCGAGAACTGCGCCGCCCTCGGCGCCCGGCTCGGCTCGGGGCAGCCGTGGGCGCTGCTGGTGATGGGCGACGGGTCGGCGTGCCGGGGAGAAAAGGCACCCGGCTACGCCGATCCGCGCGCCGAGGCGTACGACGAAGGGGTGGCCCGGGCCCTGGCCCAGGTGGACGTCGACGCCCTGCTCGGCCTGGACCCGGCGGTCTCGGCGCAGCTGCGGGTCGCCGGCCGGGCGCCCTGGCAGGTGCTCGCCGGTGCCGCCCGGGCGGCGGGCGGCGACTGGCGCGGTGAACTGCTCTACCACGCGGCGCCCTACGGCGTGGCCTACCTCGTGGCGAGCTGGGAGCGGTCGTGACCGCCCCCGGTCCGGTGGTCGCCGTGGTCGGGCCGACCGCGGCCGGCAAGTCGGCCCTGAGCATCGCCCTGGCCCAGGCGCTCGGCGGCGAGGTGGTCAACGCCGACTCGATGCAGCTCTACCGGGGGATGGACATCGGTACCGCCAAGCTCACCCCCGCCGAGCGGGCCGGGGTGCCGCACCACCTGCTCGACATCTGGCCGGTCACCGAGCCGGCCAGCGTGGCGGAGTATCAGCGGCTGGCCCGGGCGGCGGTGGACGACATCCGGGCCCGGGGGCGGGTGCCGCTGCTGGTCGGCGGGTCCGGCCTGTACGTGCGGGCGGTGCTGGAGCAGTTCGAGTTCCCGGGCACCGACCCGGCGGTGCGGGCGCGACTGGAGGGCGAACTCGCCGCGCTCGGCCCGGCACCGCTGCACGCGCGGCTGCGTGCGGCCGACCCGGTGGCGGCCGAGAGCATCCTGCCCGGCAACGGCCGGCGGATCGTCCGCGCACTGGAGGTGATCGAGCTGACCGGCGGACCGTTCACCGCCGCGCTGCCGCAGCCCACCCCGCACTATCCGGCGGTGCAGATCGGGGTCGACCTGGACACTGCGCTGCTCGACGAGCGGATCGCGACGCGGGTCGACCGGATGTGGGCCGACGGGCTGGTCGCCGAGACCCGCGAGCTGGTCGGCCACGGCCTGCCCGAGGGGCGTACGGCCAGCCGGGCGCTCGGCTACCAGCAGGTGCTGCGCTTCCTGGCCGGCGAGCTGACCGAGGAGCAGGCGTACGACGAGACCATCCGGGCCACCCGCCGCTTCGTCCGCCGCCAACGCTCCTGGTTTCGGCGCGATCCGCGGGTGCACTGGCTGGACTCGGCCGACCCGGGACTGGTCGAGGCCGCCCTGCGGATACTCGGTGACGCTGCGCGATGATGGAGGCGTGGAGTTCACCAAGGGACACGGCACCGGCAACGACTTCGTGATCCTGCCCGACCCGGACGGCGCGCTCGACCTGACGCCCGACCTGGTGGCAGCGATCTGCGACCGGCGGCGGGGGCTTGGCGGCGACGGCGTGTTGCGGGTGGTCCGGGCGGCCAAACACCCCGACGGCGCCGCGCTGGCCGACTCGGCGGAGTGGTTCATGGACTACTGGAACTCCGACGGATCCTTCGCCGAGATGTGCGGCAACGGTGCCCGGGTCTTCGTCCGGTACCTGCTGGACACCGGGCTGGCCGCGCCGGCCGGCGGGGCGTTGCCGGTGGCGACCCGGGCCGGACTGGTCCGCGCCCGGGTCGACGGCGAGGCCATCGCCGTCGAGATGCGCCGTCCCCGGCGGTACGCGACCTCGACCGCCGCCCTGGGCGGGCTGACCCTGCCGGGCACCGCGGTCGACGTCGGCAACCCCCACCTTGTCTGTCCGCTGCCGGCCGGGCTGGACCTGGCCGGGCTGGACCTGACCCGGGCACCCAACTTCGACCCGGCGCTCTTCCCGTCCGGGGTGAACGTCGAGTTCACCGTGCCCGGCGGCCCGGTCGACGGCGTCGACGCGCATGTGCTGATGCGGGTCTACGAGCGCGGTTCCGCCGAAACCCTGTCCTGCGGCACCGGTGCCTGTGCGGTCGCTGCCGTGGCGCTGCACGACGCCGACCAGGAGACCGGCACGGTAGCCGTCGACGTCCCCGGCGGACGCCTCACCGTCACCCTCAACGACGACTCCTGCTGGCTCTCCGGCCCCGCCACCCTGGTCGCCACCGGCACCCTAACCCTCCCCTAACCCCACCCACCCCACCCACCCCACCCACCCCACCCACCCCACCCCTGCGCCGATCTTGCAGTTTTGGTCGCCGAATTGTGAGGCTTGCAGCGGGTCTGTCCCGACAAAAAGTGCAAGATCGGCGGCGGGCGGCGGGCGGCGGGGGTGTGGGGGTGGGGGGTGTCCCTATGGGTTTCGTCAAGCGGGGACGGGGCTGGTCGGGCGGGGTTGGTAGGGGATCTTGTCGCGGAGCATGGCGTATAGGACGTCGCAGCGGCGTCGGGCGAGGCAGATGAGGGCGGCGTTGTGGCGTTTACCTTCGGCGCGTTTGCGGTCGTAGTAGGCGCGGCTGACGGGGTCTGCGAGGGATGCGAACGCGGCGAGGAAGAACGCGCGTTTGAGGTTCTTGTTGCCGCCTCGGGGTGGGTGCTCGCCGCGGATGCTGGTGCCGGAGCGTCGGGTGACGGGGGCGAGGCCGGCGTAGGCGGCGAGGTGGCCGGGGTGGCGAAGGCGGTGCCGTCGCCGACTTCGAGCAGGATCTGGGCGGCGGTCCTGACGCCGATGCCGGGCATCGATGTCAGGACCGGGGCAAGAGGGTGTGCATCAAGCATCCTCTCGACCTGGTCGGCGACTTGGTCGCGTTGGTGTAGGACGTCGCGGAGGCTGTCGGCGAGACGGGGCAGGATCGTCTCGGCTGCTTGGGTGCCGGGGACGGTGACGGTCTGTTCGTCGAGGGCTGCCATGAGCTGTTCGATGAGCCGTTCACCCATGCGGGGTGCGTGGACGGCGGCGATCGAGAGTAGTTTGCGGCGACCGGCTTTGCGGAGTCCGGCCGGTCCGCCGCAGCGCGACAGCAACTCCAGCACGGCCTTGTGGTGCACCTTCGGGCCGAGAACCCGTTCCAGGGCGGGATGAATCTGGGTGAGTAGTCCCCGGATACGGTTCGACACGCGCGTGGCCTCGCCAGCGAGGTCGTCGTCGAAGCCGACGAGGACCTCCAACTCGGCCAGAGCCTCATCTCCGACGTCGACCCGCCGCAGCGTGTGCGGCAGGGTGCGGGCGGCATCAGCGATGACATAGGCGTCGCGGGCGTCGGTCTTCGCGCTTCCGGGGTGCAGATCGGCGATCCGGCGCATCGCCAGGCCGGGCAGGTAGGCCACCTGATGACCGCATGCCCGAGCCACCGCGACCGGCAGGGCGCCGATCGAGGCGGGCTGGTCGACCACCACCAGCACCCGACCGTGGCCGGCGAGTTTGTCGAACAACTGCCTCAGCCGAGCCTCGGTGTTCGGCAACGGTGCGTCGTGCAGCCGCTTGCCGTCCGGCGCCAACCCGACCGCGTGATGATCACCCTTACCGACATCCAACCCGAGGTAGACGCCGTATCCGCCGTGCACCACACCCGCCTCCACGCATCGTCCGTGGCCTCGGCCACAGGTCCAGGCGTCGGACTGCCGGCACCCACGTTACGAAGAGACCAACCCCAAACAGGGCGGCCGTGTCCCTATCAGCGGTCCGCCGACGCCACCCGACCCGGCGACAACACCCCCCGGATCATGCCTACGACAGGGGCAGGAAGTCATACCGGGCCGGGCGACCGAGGAGTCCCCGGCTGGGGACGATCAAAAAGGTAACGGGTGGCGGGGTTATGGGGTGGCGGAGGCGTTGGCGGCGATTTCGGGGAGGTCGGCGGGGCCGGGGTCGGCGGCGGGCGGCGGGGTGAGGGTGGGGTTCTGCGCGGCGGCCCGGACGGCGGCGGCGACCGCCGGGGCCACCCGGGCGTCGAAGACGCTGGGCACGATGACCGTCGGGTTGATCTTTTCCTCGCCCACCACGTCGGCGATGGCCCGGGCGGCGGCGATCGCCATCTCCTCGGTGAACTCCTCGGCGTGCGCGTCGAGCATGCCGCGGAAGACGCCCGGGAAGGCGAGCACGTTGTTGATCTGGTTCGGCTGGTCGGAGCGGCCGGTGGCGACCACGGCGGCATGCTTGCGCGCCTCCCGAGGGTCGACCTCCGGGTCCGGGTTGGCCAACGCGAAGACGATCGAATTCTTGGCCATCGTCGCGATGTCGTCGCCGGTCAGCAGGTTCGGCGCGCTCACTCCGATGAAGACGTCCGCGCCGTTAAGCGCCCCGGCGAGATCACCCGAGTAGTCGTCGCGGTTGGTGTTCTCGGCCAGCCACCGCCAGGCCGGGTTGAGGTCGGTCTGGCCGCGGTGCAGGGCGCCCTGCCGGTCGTACGCGATGATGTCGCCCACGCCCTGACGCAGCAGCAGCTTCATGATCGCGGTGCCCGCCGCGCCGGCACCGGAGACCACCACCCGGACGTCCGCGAGCTGCTTGCCCACCACCCGCAGCGCGTTGGTCAGCGCAGCCAGCACGCAGATCGCGGTGCCGTGCTGGTCGTCGTGGAAGACGGGGATGTCCAGCGCCTCGCGCAGCCGTGCCTCGATCTCGAAGCAGCGCGGCGCGGCGATGTCCTCCAGGTTGATCCCGCCGTACGCCGGCGCGATCGCCTTCACGATGGCCACGATCTCGTCGGTGTCCTGGGTGTCCAGCACCACCGGCCAGGCGTCCACCCCGCCGAAGCGCTTGAAGAGCGCCGCCTTGCCCTCCATCACCGGCAGCGACGCCGCAGGACCCAGGTTGCCCAGCCCCAGCACCGCGGAGCCATCGGAGACCACCGCGACGGTGTTGCGCTTTATGGTCAACCGGCGGGCGTCGGCCGGGTTGTCCGCGATCGCCTGGCACACCCGGGCCACCCCCGGGGTGTACGCCCGGGACAGCTCGTCCCGGTTGCGCAGCGCGACCTTGGGGCTGACCTCGATCTTGCCGCCCAGGTGCAGCAGGAAGGTGCGGTCGGACACCTTGCGCACGTCCACGCCGTCCAGCTCCCGCAGCGCGTCGACGACCTGGTCGGCGTGCCCGGCGTCGGCGGTGTCGCAGGTCAGGTCGACGATCACGTGGGTCGGGTCGGAGTCGACCACGTCCAGCGCGGTGACGATGGCTCCGGCATCGCCGACCGAGGTGGTGAGCCGCCCGATCGAGGAGGCATCGGCGGGCACGGCGATCCGGATCGTGATCGAAAATCCGGCACTGGGTAGTCGGGTGGTAGCCACGCAGGTCCCTCCGTCGGCGCTGAACGGCTCGCCCGCATTTCTACTCGCCCTGCTGGCAGGCCCGACAGCCGCCCCCGCTTTTGCCGCTTCGCGCAGTGGGCATATACCAGGTGCACCAGGCGTTGACACATGTCAGGATTGCTCGGTACATGCACAGAACGGACAGGAGAGACGCTTGCCAGACCAGGAGACCTACGTTTCTTTCCCCGACGACGAGCTCGAAACCACCACCGGCGAGTACGAGCTCTCCGAGCGGCAGGCACTGCGACGGGTCCCCGGCCTCTCCACCGAGCTGACCGACGTCACCGAGGTCGAATACCGACAGCTGCGGCTGGAGCGGGTGGTCCTGGTCGGCGTCTGGACCGAGGGCAGCCAGGCCGACGCGGAGAACTCCCTCACCGAGCTGGCCGCGCTGGCCGAGACCGCCGGCTCGCAGGTGCTCGAAGGGCTCATCCAGCGGCGCAACCGGCCGGACCCGGCCACCTACATCGGTCGCGGCAAGGTCGACGACCTCGGTTCGGTGGTGGTCTCCGCCGGCGCGGACACGGTGATCTGCGACGGGGAACTCTCCCCGTCCCAACTGCGCAACCTGGAGCAGCGCACCAAGGTCAAGGTGGTCGACCGGACCGCGCTGATCCTCGACATCTTCGCCCAGCACGCCAAGAGCAAGGAAGGGCGGGCCCAGGTCGAGCTGGCCCAGCTCGAATACCTCCTGCCCCGGCTGCGGGGTTGGGGCGAGACGCTCTCCCGGCAGACCGGTGGGTCGGGCCGTGGCGGTGGCGCCGGTGGCGGCGTCGGCGTGCGTGGTCCCGGTGAGACCAAGCTGGAAACCGACAGGCGGCGCATCCGCCACCGGATCGCCCGGCTACGCCGGGAGATCAAGGCCATGCGGACGGTACGCGAGACCAAGCGCGCCCGGCGCACCCGCAACGCCATCCCGGCGGTGGCCATCGCCGGCTACACGAACGCCGGCAAGTCGAGCCTGCTGAACCGGCTCACCGGGGCGGGCGTGTTGGTGGAGGACGCGCTCTTCGCCACGCTCGACCCGACCACGCGCCGGGCCAGCACCCCCGACGGGCGGGTCTACACGCTCTCCGACACCGTCGGATTCGTCCGGCACCTGCCGCACCAGATCGTCGAGGCGTTCCGCTCGACGCTTGAGGAGGTCGCCGAGGCGGATCTGGTCGTGCACGTGGTCGACGGTGCCCACCCGGATCCGCAGGAGCAGGTCCGGGCCGTACGGGAGGTGCTCTCCGAGGTCGGTGCGGACCGGCTGCCAGAACTGCTGGTGGTCAACAAGACTGACGCGGCCGACGAGGAGACGCTGCTCCAGCTGAAGCGGCTCTGGCCGGACGCGGTCTTCGTCTCCGCGCACAGCGGGCGCGGCATCGACGAGCTACGCGAGGCGATCGAGCGGCGGTTGCCCCGCCCGGCCGTCGAGGTGCGGGTGGTGCTGCCGTACGACCGGGGTGACCTGGTGGCCCGCCTGCACCGGCAGGGCGAGGTGCTCAGCACGGCCCACCTGCCGGAGGGCACCATGCTGCACGTCCGGGTCAACGAGGCACTGGCGGCCGAGTTGGTTCCGTTCGGCGACCCGGCGGAAGCGGTCCATACCGTGCGGTAACCGCGTATCCCGCGTCACGCAACGGAAACCGGCGGCATGCGACACTTCTTTCATGCACCGCACTGTTTCCTTCGTCACGGTCGCCTTCGGCCTGCTCGGGGGCACCGTGGCACTGACGGGCACCGCTGTCGCGGCGCCGCCGCCCGCGTCGACCGTGGCCGGTGCGGCAGCGGCGCTGCCGACGGTTGCCGAGGCGTCGCTGGCGGGTCCACGAGCGCCGCTGGCCGCTGCCGGCGCGCCGCTGGTGGCCGCCCCCAAGAAACAGTGCACCGTCACCGACTCCCGGCTGCGTGAGCTCTCCGGCCTGGTGGTGACCAAGAACGGCTACATCGTCATCAACGACAGCACCGACCAGGACGACCGCAAGCGGGTCTTCTACCTCGACAAGGACTGCCAGGTCACCCGCGCGGTCCCCTATTCCGGGGCGGGGCCGTTCGACACCGAGGATCTCGCCCTCTCGCCCGACCGCAAGACGCTGTGGATCGCCGACACCGGCGACAACCCGCTCAGCCGGGAGCGCCGCGAGCGGGTGGCGGTCTGGACCATGCCGGTCAACGGCAACAAGCAGCCGACCCTGCACCGGCTCGCCTACGCCGACGGCAAGCCGCGCGACGCCGAGGCCCTGCTGGTCGGCGACGACAACCAGCCGCTGATCATCACGAAGGTCACCGCCGGCAAGGCCGAGATCTTCACCCCGGACGGCCAGCTGAAGAGCGGCGACACCGAACCGGTGCCGATGAAGCGGGTTGGCGAGATCGAGCTGCCGAAGACGGACACCGAAACCGGTTCGGTCCCTTCGGCCGCATCACGATCACCGGCGCGGCCCGTTCGCCGGACGGTTCGCGGGTGGTGCTGCGCACGTACGCCGACGCTTTCGAGTACGACATCGCAAACGGCGACATCGTGGCGGCGCTGACCACCGGCACGCCTCGGGTCACCGCGCTTGACGATCCGTTCGGCGAGGCGATCGCCTACTCGACCGACGGCAAGACCTTCCTTACCGTCTCCGACGCGGGCAGCCTGGAGGACGATGAACCGGTCGACGTCCTCAGCTACACCCCGTCCACGGAGGGGCCGAAGAACCTGGCCGAGGATTCGGACGCGGCGAAGAAGTCCGCTGGCCAGTCGTTCGTCGACGGGTTGAGCCTGGACGACATCATGTACCTGATCGCCGCCGTGGGTGTGCTCGGCGCACTCCTGGTCGGCGCGGGCATCGTCGGCATCTTCCGGGCCCGCAAGCGGCCGGCCCCGCCGGGCAACGACCGCGGCCGTGGCGACCGGGACGGCGACGGCCCGGGGCCGACCGGCAAGGACGACGGGTCCGGCCCACCGCCGGAGCGACCGCGAGGCGGGGTCTACGGCGGCGGGGCGCCGGGCGGCAACGTCTACGGCGGCTCGCCGAACGGCGAGCGGTCCGGAGCCCGACCGGGGCCGGTCTACGGCGGCCGAGGCGGCGCTGGCGCTGCCCGACCGGCCCAGGGCGGCGGCGTGTACGGCGGCGGCCCTCGGCCGGCGGAGGGCGTTCCCGGTGCCGGTGGGCGACCCAACGGTGGCCGGCCGGCCGGCGGTGGGCGGGGCGGTGGCGGTGGCGGTGTCTACGGCGGCGGCGGAGCTGGCGGCGGCGGGCGGGTCGAGTCGCCTCGCGGTGGGCGGGTCGAGCCGCCCCGGGGCGGGCGGGTCGAGCCGCCTCGCGGTGGTCGGGCCGAGCCACCCCGGCGCGGTGGCCCGGCCGAGCCGGACCAGCGCGGCCGACGTCCGGGGCGCTATCGCGAGGACGGCTCGGAGCCGCACGGTAACTACGGCTACCGAGGCGACCGGTACTGAGTCTCCGGCCTGCGTCGTCTCCGGCCTGCGTCGTCTCCGGCCTGCGTCGTCTCCGGCCTGCGTCGTCTCCGGCCTGCGTCGTCTCCGGCCTGCGCCGTCTCCGGCCTGCACCGGTCGTGATCCTGGCCAACACCGGTCGGGCCGGCTGACCCGGTGCTGGGCTCGACGGCCGACCGGCCGCGCGGAACGGGTCAGATGCGGCGCAGCACGGCGACCACCCGGCCCATGATCGTGGCGTCGTCGCCCGGGATCGGGTCGAAGGCCGGATTCTGCGGCATCAGCCAGACGTGGCCGTCGCGGCGGCGGTAGGTCTTCACCGTCGCCTCGCCGTCGAGCATGGCGGCGACGATCTCGCCGGAGTCCGCGGTCGGCTGCTGCCGGACCACCACCCAGTCCCCGTCGCAGATCGCCGCGTCGAGCATCGAGTCGCCCTTGACCTGGAGCATGAAGACCTCGCCCTCGCCGACGAGTTCCCGGGGCAGCGGGAAGACATCCTCCATCGACTGTTCGGCGAGGATCGGCCCACCGGCGGCGATTCGGCCGAGCATCGGCACGTACGCGGGCGCCGGGCGCTGCGAGCGGCTCAGCTCGTCGTCCACGTCGTTTGGCGAGCGGACATCCACCGCTCGGGGCCGGTTCGGGTCGCGGCGCAGGAAGCCCTTCTTCTCCAGCTCCTTGAGCTGGTAGGCGACGCTGGACGGGGAGACCAGCCCCACCGCCTCACCGATCTCACGCACGCTTGGCGGGTAACCGTGCCGCTCCACCCAGGTGCGGATGAAGTCGAGGATGCGTCGCTGCCGGGCGGTCAGGTCGACCGTGGCCGGGTCGGGAAAGGCACTGGCCACCGGCGTGACCGAACGCAGGGCCGGCGGCCCGCTGCGGGTGCGGGAGACGCTGCGGCGGCGGCCGGCCGGCGGGCCCGCCTCGGTGCTCTGTTGCGGGCTCTGTGGCCGGGTGGCCCGGTCCTCGGTCACGTCCGTCCTCCCTGGTCGGCGCTGGGTGCCTCGGCGGCTCGTGGTGCGTGTGGTTGCTGCGGCCGGTGGCAGTCGACCATGGTCACCTCCGGCTGTTGATGACCGTATAGGTGAGATCGGTCATTTTCAAACATCTGTACGACGTGGCTCCGCGTGTCGGGCCGGAAAAGCGCGACAGTCGTACGCCCGTTCTGATAAATGGTACGTCTGGTCGAACGGGTGTTCGACCCCGTCCGGATTGGTGGGCGATCCTGCCCGGCCGGGTGGTAACCGGTGTCACCGCGGTGCGTTGGGCCCTCGGGTTGCGCCGGAAGGGGGGAGCGGGTGGGCTGTCAGGTGACGCGCCGGACACGCCGGTCAACTTGACCTCGGATCGCCGGCCACATACGGTCGACCCCTAGATGTAGTAGTCACAAGGGCGTAAGTCGCCTATAGGTTGGGTTCGACTACCGACCGCACTCCTGGACCGTCGATCCGGCGGCCATCCTGCGGGATGGCTTCGCCGTGCTGACGCGTGCCCGGGGGCGGGCGGGGCGTACCCGTGTCGATCGAGGAGGTCGGGCGATGCGGTGTCCGTACTGCCGGCACGCCGACTCCCGGGTGGTCGACTCGCGGGAGGCCGACGACGGCCAGCTGATCCGTCGGCGGCGTTCCTGCCCGGAGTGTGGCAAACGGTTCACCACCGTCGAGGAGGCGGTGCTTGCGGTGGTCAAGCGCAGCGGGGTGACCGAGCCGTTCAGCCGTACGAAGATCATCGGCGGGGTACGCAAGGCGTGCCAGGGCCGGCCGGTCGACGAGGACTCGATCGCGATCCTGGCGCAGCGGGTCGAGGAGACCATCCGGGCCAAGGGGGCCGCCGAGATCCCCAGCCACGAGGTGGGGCTGGCCATCCTGGGGCCGCTCCGCGACCTGGACGAGGTCGCCTACCTGCGGTTCGCAAGCGTCTACCGGTCGTTCGACTCGCTCGCCGACTTCGAGCGGGAGATCGAGACGCTACGGGCCGCCGCGCACGCCCGGGAAGGCACCGGGGCTGCCACGACCGGCGCGCAGTGAGTTTTTTCAGCAGCAGTGACAGTCGGAACGCGCGGGGGCCCGCGCGGACGAGGGGGCGGATGAGATGCCGGGGGATGGTGTGACAACAAGCAGGTCACGAAGCAAGGCGGGCGCCGGGCTCAAGGTCGAGCGGGTCTGGACGACCGAAGGCGTGCACCCGTACGACGAGGTCGCCTGGGAGCGACGCGACGTCGTGATGACCAACTGGCGGGATGGCTCGATCAACTTCGAGCAGCGCGGGGTGGAGTTCCCGCAGAGTTGGAGCGTCAACGCGGCCAACATCGTGACCACCAAGTACTTCCGGGGCGCGGTGGGGACCCCGGAGCGGGAGTGGTCGCTGCGGCAGCTGATCGACCGGGTGGTCGACACCTACCGCACCGCCGGTGAGGAGTACGGCTACTTCGCCTCCCCGGCCGACGCCGAGGTCTTCGCCCACGAGCTGACCTGGATGCTGCTGCACCAGGTGTTCAGCTTCAACTCGCCGGTCTGGTTCAACGTCGGCACGCCCTCACCCCAGCAGGTCAGTGCGTGTTTCATCCTCTCGGTCGACGACTCGATGGACTCGATCCTCGACTGGTACAAGGAGGAGGGGCTGATCTTCAAGGGCGGCTCCGGCTCCGGGGTCAACCTGTCCCGGATCCGCTCCTCCCGGGAACTGCTCTCCTCCGGCGGCACCGCCTCCGGCCCGGTCAGCTTCATGCGAGGCGCGGACGCCAGCGCCGGCACCATCAAATCCGGCGGGGCCACCCGGCGCGCGGCCAAGATGGTCATCCTCGACGTCGACCACCCCGACATCGAGGAGTTCGTGGTCACCAAGGCGCGCGAGGAGGACAAGATCCGCGCGCTGCGCGACGCCGGGTTCGACATGGACCTGGGCGGCGCCGACATCGTCAGCGTGCAGTACCAGAACGCCAACAACTCGGTCCGGGTCTCCGACGAGTTCATGACCGCGGTGGAGAACGGCGGCGGCTTCGACCTGCGCGGTCGGCTCGACGGGCAGACCATCGAGACGATCGACGCGAAGAAGCTGTTCCGCACCATCGCCCAGGCCGCCTGGGAGTGCGCCGACCCGGGTCTCCAGTACGACGACACCATCAACGACTGGCACACCTGCCCGGAGACCGGCCGGATCACCGCGTCGAACCCGTGCTCGGAGTACCTGCACCTGGACAACTCCTCGTGCAACCTGGCCTCGCTGAACCTGATGAAGTTCCTCCGCGCCGACGGTGGCTTCGAGGTGGAGAAGTTCGTCAGGTCGGTCGAGTTCGTGATCACCGCGATGGACATCTCGATCTGCTTCGCCGACTTCCCGACCGAGAAGATCGGCGAGACCACCCGGGCCTACCGGCAGCTCGGCATCGGGTACGCCAACCTCGGCGCCCTGCTGATGGCCTCCGGCCTGCCGTACGACTCGGAGCAGGGGCGCTCCCTCGCGGCGGCGATCACCTCGCTGATGACCGGCACCGCGTACCGCCGCTCGGCCGAGCTGGCCGGCATCGTCGGCGCGTACGACGGCTACGCCCGCAACGCCGAGCCGCACAAGCGGGTCATGCGCAAGCACGCCGCCGCAAACGACCAGATCAAGCCGACCGGCCCGGTGGCCACCGCAGTGGTCCGCGAGGCCACCAAGCAGTGGACCCAGGGCAACAAGATCGGCGACAAGAACGGCTGGCGCAACTCGCAGGCCGCGGTGCTCGCACCCACCGGCTGCCTGACCGCGGACACGATTGTCACCACCGACCGGGGTCTGACTCGTCTGGGTGAGATCGGCGACGTGTACGGCGACCGCTGGCAGGACCTGGACATGCAGGTCTCCACGGATGAGGGTGCCCGCCGGGCGACGAAGTTCTTCGTCAACGGTGAGGAGCCGACCCGGCGTGTGGTCACCGACGGCGGCTACGCGATCCAGGGCACCCTGGCCCACCGGATCAAGGTCGTGGACCCGCAGTCCGGCGAGTGGGTCTGGAAGCGGATGGCCGACGTCGCCCCGAACGACCTGGTGCCGATTCAGCTCGGCACGCTGGTCGGCGAGCCGCGTCGAGTGCCGCTGCCCGTGCTCGACCAGGCGTACCACGCAGGTGACCGCCGGCTGTACGTGCCCGACCACGTCGATGCGGAGCTTGCCGAACTGGTCGGCTACTTCATGGGCGACGGCAGCCTGCATGCCAAGGGCGTCCGGTTCTGCGTCGCCGACGCCGACCTGGATGTCGTCGAGCGGCTCCGGGTGCTCGGCAAGGGCCTCTTCGGTCTGGAGCCGGTGGTCACGGCGCAGACCGGCTACCAGGAGGTGACCTTCCAGTCGGTGCGGCTGGCCCGGTGGTGGCAGGCGGCGGGCTTCGCCAAGACCCTGCCGCACGTCGAGCACACCGGCAAGGGCTGGTCGCCCCGGGTGCCGTCGGCGATCCTGGAGACCAACGACCCCGCCGTCTACGCGGCGTTCCTGCGCGGTCTCTTCGAGGCCGACGGCACGGTCATCGAAGGTGTGCCATCGGTCTCGACCGCGACCGAATCCTTCGCCGCCGAGGTTCGTACCCTGCTGCTCACGCTCGGCATGGCCACCACCACCCGGCAGACGACCAGCGGCATTGGCTCGACCGTGTGGCAGGTCCGGCTGCGCAACATGGAGCACGCCCTGGCGTTCGACGAGGTGATCGGCTTCGTCGGTGAGCGCAAGGCCCACCTGCTGGTCGTCGAGCCGACCCAGACCGGCAACCGGGACCGCATCCACCTGCCCAAGGCGCTGTGGGACCTGCTCGTGCCGGCCGGGCACGAACTGCGCGACACGCTGACCCAGTCGCTGCGCAGGACCGGGGGAGTGCCCCGGGCGGTGGCGATGCGGATCTTCGCCGAGACCGGTGACGACCGGCTCGGGCACGCGCTCGGCTACCTCTTCGAGACGGTCGCCGCGAACGAGGACGGCGGCATCCAGCCGACCTACGACCTGTCGGTGCCGGAGAACGTCACCTACGTCGCGGGCGGTTTCGTCAGCCACAACACCATCGGCCTGATGATGGATTGCGACACCACCGGTGTCGAGCCGGACCTGGCGCTTGTCAAGTTCAAGAAGCTGGTCGGCGGCGGCTCGATGCAGATCGTCAACCAGACCGTGCCGCGCGCCCTGCGCAGCCTCGGCTACCCCGAGGAGCAGGTCGAGGCGATCGTCGAGCACATCGCCGACCACGGCCACGTGGTGGACGCCCCGGGTCTCAAGCCGGAGCACTACCCGGTCTTCGACTGCGCGATGGGCGAGCGCTCCATCGCGCCGATGGGCCACGTGCGGATGATGGCGGCGGTCCAGCCGTTCATCTCCGGCGCCATCTCCAAGACGGTGAACATGCCCGAGCAGGCCACCGTCGAGGACGTCGAGAAGATCTACTTCGAGGGCTGGAAGCTCGGCCTGAAGGCGCTGGCGATCTACCGGGACAACTGCAAGGTCGGCCAGCCGCTGTCGGCGGCGAAGTCCAACAAGGCCGTCGAGCCGACTGCGGCCACGGCTTCGGCCGAGGTCGAGAAGGTCGTGGAGAAGGTCGTCGAGTACCGCCCGGTGCGCAAGCGGCTGCCGAAGAAGCGCCCGTCGGAGACCATCTCCTTCTCGGTCGGTGGCGCCGAGGGCTACCTCACCGCGTCGTCGTACCCGGACGACGGCCTCGGCGAGGTCTTCCTCAAGATGTCCAAGCAGGGCTCCACCCTGGCCGGCGTGATGGACGCCTTCTCGGTGGCCATCTCCATCGGTCTCCAGTACGGCGTGCCGCTGGAGACGTACGTCAGCAAGTTCACGAACATGCGCTTCGAGCCGGCCGGCATGACCGACGACCCGGACGTGCGGATGGCCGCCTCGGTGATGGACTACATCTTCCGTCGCCTGGCGCTGGACTTCCTGCCCTACGAGCGCCGTGCCGAGCTGGGCATCTTCACCGCCAAGGAGCGGGCCGCCCAGTTGGCGGCCGAGGCCGAGGCCGAGGCGAACGGCACGGACCTCACCGCCATGGCCGCCTCCGCCCCGGTGGAGAACAAGCCGGAGGAGGTCAAGAGCGGTCCGGTCGCCCAGCCGGCCCAGGAACTCGCCGAGGTCGCCGCCGTCAAGCCGGCACCGGCGGTCGGTTCCAGCACCGAACTGCTTGAGGCCGTGATCGGCAAGGCCGCCGACGCACCGCTCTGCTTCACCTGCGGTACGAAGATGCGCCCGGCCGGTAGCTGCTACGTCTGCGAGGGCTGCGGCTCCACAAGCGGTTGCAGCTGACGTACGCCCGAACCGGCGTCCGCCCGAGCTCCCAGGAGGTCGGGCGGACGCCGGTTCTGTTGTTGCGATCAGCGGCGGCCGGCCGGGGCGGAGATCACCTGGTTCGGGTCGGCGCTTCGGGCCGAACTCCGGGTCGAGCTGGACAGCAGGCGAGGCAGGTCTCGGATCGACCAGCCGCCGGTCAGGCACCAGAGCGCGATGACCGGGTCGCAGACCGCGCAGCCGAACGACGAGTCGGGCACGAACGGGATGATCGGGCTGCCCTTGAGATGGTGCACCACGTCCCAGCCGGTGTGCAGCAACCAGCCGACGCCGATCCACCGCCACGACTCCAGCCCTCGGTAGGCCACGCAGACCAGCACCGCCACGAACGGGAACTCCCATCCGCCGAGCCCACCGCCGCTGAGGTACGCCGCACCCGCCCCGGCGATCATGATCGCGTTGAACCGGCGACGGTGTGGTTCCCGGATCAGCGAGTTGAGGCAGACGTAGCAGACGACGATGAGCAGCCGCAGCCGAGCTGGCCCGCCGCCATCCGACGGTGACCGTCGACCCGGACGTGCTCTTCATCGATGACGGTGCGGTGCTGACCTCGGCCGGTGCCGCTGCCGGTCTCGACCTCTGCCTGCACGTGGTACGCCGTGACCACGGTGCGGCGGTCGCCGCCGACACCGCCCGCAGTTGCGTGATGCCGCTGGAGCGGACCGGGGGACAGGCGCAGTTCATCGCGTACGAGCCGCCGGTACCGGCCGGGCACAGCCTCCAGCCGCTGCTGGCGTGGCTGACCGACAACCTGCACCGGCCACTCACGCTTACCGAGATCGCCGCGTACGCGATGATGAGCCCGAGGTCGTTGAGCCGGCACTTCCGCGAGCAGACCACCCCCACCCCCACCCTCGCGCGCCGATCTTGCACTTTCCGTCCGGACAAAAGTCGCGAACCCCGCATATCAGCGACCGAAAGTGCAAGATCGGCGAGGGGTGGGGGAGGGGGTCACGGGGTGGGCAGGGTGGCGAGGCGGGCGGTGAGGAAGTCCCGCTCGGCATCGTTGTCGACCAGGGCCAGGGCCGCGCGGTACGCCTCGGCGGCCTCCGCGTGGCGGTCCAGCCGGCGCAGCAGGTCGGCGCGGATCGCCGACAGGTAGTGGTAACCGGCCAGCTGCCCGTCCTCGGCGAGCGTGTCGACCTCGGCGAGCGCCCCGGCCGGCCCGTGCACCATCGACACCGCCACCGCGCGGTTCAACGCCACGACCGGGGACGGCCAGGCGCGGGCCAGCGCGTCGTAGAGCGCGACGATCTGCGGCCAGTCGGTCGCCTGGTAGCTGGGCGCCAGGGCGTGCAGCGAGGCGATGGCGGCCTGGAGCGCGTACCGGCCGACCCGCCCGGTGCGGAACGCCTCGACCACCAGACGGCGGCCCTCGTCGATGGCGGTCCGGTCCCAGGCGGAGCGGTCCTGATCCTCGATCCGGAGCAGCCGGCCCCGCTCGTCGGTGCGGGTGGCCCGGCGGGCGTCGGTGAGCAGCAGCAGGGCGAGCAGCCCGCGCACCTCCGGCTCGTCGGGCATCAGGGTGAGCAGCATCCGGGCCAGGTGCAGCGCCCGGTCCACCAGGTCGGCGCGGACCAGGTCGGCCCCGGAGGGCGCGGTGTGCCCGGTGGTGTAGAGCAGGTGTACGACGGTGAGCACCGCGTCCAGCCGCTCGGGCAGCTCGGCGGCTTCCGGCACCCGGTAGGGGATCCGGGCTGCGGCAATCTTCTTCTTGGCCCGGGTGACCCGGGCCGCCATGGTCGGCTCGGTGACCAGGAAGGCGCGGGCGATGTCCCCGGTGCCCACCCCGCAGACCAGGCGCAGGGTGAGCGCCACCTGGGCCTGGCGGGCGAGTGCCGGATGGCAGCAGGTGAAGACCAGGCGCAGCCGGTCGTCGGGTACGGCGACCTCGTCGGGCAGGTCCAGCTCGGCCGCCTCCGGCTCCACCAGCAGCGGCAGCTTGGCGCGGAGCACCTGCCGCCGGCGCAGCGCGTCGAGGGCCTTGCGTCGGGCGGTCGCGGTGAGCCACGCCCCAGGTCGGTCCGGTACGCCGTCCCGGGCCCACGCCCCCAGCGCGGCGACGTACGCCTCCTGGACGCACTCCTCGGCGAGGTCGAGGTCACCGGCGACGCGCGCCGTGGCGGCGAGTACGAAGGCCCACTCGCGCCGGTGCGCCTCGGCCACGGCGTGTTCCGCCTGTTCGGCCAGGGCCTGTTCGGCCGTGTTGGTCAGGGCGTGCTCCGCCGGGTCGGCCAGGGCCTGTTCGGCCGGGTCGGAATGAGGCCGATCGCTCACTCGGCGGGCGGCACGAACAGCGGCCGGACCTCCACCCCGCCGTGAATGGTGGCCGGGTTGAGCTTGGCGATCTTCAGGGCGACGTCCAGGTCGGGCGCCTCCAGGACGAAGAACCCGGCGACGACCTCCTTGGCCTCGATGAACGGGCCGTCGGTGACGATGTCGCCGCGTACCGCCGTGGCCGTGGTGCTCGGCGCCAACGCGAAACCGGCGACGATCTGCCCACCCAGCTCCGCCACCTGAGCCGGGTAACGTTCGAGCAGCGCCACGTAGTCGGGGGTGAGTTCCATCGGGTCGGCCGGTGCCGGCGAGTAGATCAGGACTGCGTACTGGGCCATGGTGCCTCCTCGAATCGCTGCTTATCCTCTGCTCAACCGACGCATGAGGCCAGCGCGAATCGACCGCTACCGGAAGAAATTTCCGATCGCCCTGAAGCCGCCGCCCCGAAGCCGCCGCACGGGAGGCCGCCAGGCGCGACGCCGACCGCACCGAGGCCGCCCGCCGCGAGGCCGCCGCACGGAGGCCGCCAGGCGCGACGCCGACCGCACCGAGATCGCCGCCGCGAGGCCGCCGCACGGGAGGCCGCCAGGCGCGACGCCGACCGCACCGAGGCCGCGAGCCCCGACGCCGGCTGCCCGGACACCGCCGCCTCGCCGACGACGGGTCGTCGGCTGCCTAGACTGCCGCGAATGAGCGGTGAGCGACGGCGCCTGGCGGCACGGCCCCTGACCGAGCCACATCCGTCTCGGCTGTCACCCGAGCACCCGGAGCGGGAGCGGATCCTGGCGGCCCACGCCGACGCGCTGGCCGCCGGGGAGGCCGGCTACCTCGACCCGGCCACCGGCCTCTTCGTGCTCACCGCAGGCTTTCTCGCCCAGCGTGGGACCTGCTGCGGTCGGGGCTGCCGGCACTGCCCGTACCTGCGATGATCCGGCCCGTACCTGCGATGATCCGGCCCGTACCTGCGACGATCCGCTCCCGGGTGGTGATCAGGCGGCGGCGACGAAGACCCGGGACGCGACCTCGCGGGGCAGCCGGACGCTCTCCCCGGAGCGGTCGATGGAGACCCCGTCGCGTTCCTGGGCGACCGTGACCATGGCGCCCGGGTCGACCCCGGCGGCGTGCAGCTGCCGGAGCACCGTCGCGTCCGTCTGCACGCTCTCGCAGATCCGCCGGACGATCACCTTGCCGGTCAGGCCGGGGAAGGCCAGGTTGCGCTCCGCGTCGGTCGGCTCCGGCTCGGCCTCACCCGGCGAGCCGAGCGCCTCCAGGCCGGGGATGGGGTTGCCGTACGGCGACCGGGTCGGCCGATTGAGCAGGTCGTAGACCCGCTTCTCGACCGCGTCGCTCATCACGTGCTCCCAGCGGCAGGCCTCCTCGTGGGCCTCCTCGTAGGGCATCCCGATCACGTTCACCAGCAGCAGCTCGGCGAGCCGGTGCTTGCGCATCACCGACACGGCGGTGCTGCGGCCCAGCTCGGTGAGGCTCAGGTGCCGGTCACCCTCGACGGTGAGCAGGCCGTCGCGCTCCATCCGGGCGACGGTCTGGCTGACGGTGGGGCCACTCTGGCGCAACCGTTCGGCGATCCGGGCGCGCAACGGCGGCACGCCCTCCTCCTCGAGTTCGAGGATCGTACGCAAATACATCTCGGTCGTGTCCACTAGGTCATGACTTTTCACTTTCGCCCCTTTTGTCCGAAGGTGGCGAAGGTAGCTTCGCGCGCAGTGGTATCGACCAGGTCGTGAGACTTCATAGTGTCAGCGGCCCTCCGGTGATCTATGGTACCGCGCCGCACGTCGGAGGGGCTTCGACGAATCGCGCCCGGTTACAGATGGTGTTGACTGGACGCCATGTCCGACACCGAGGAGCTTCTGGTCGAGGCCGGGCGGCTCGCCGCCGAACTCGACGCGGCCGATCCGCCCACCCTGCTCGATGTCCGTTGGCGGCTGATCGGGCCGCCGGGTCGGGACGACTACGCGGCGGGGCACCTGCCCGGCGCGGTCTTCGTCGATCTGGATACCGCGTTGTGTGGCCCGCCGGGCCCGGCGGGGCGGCACCCGCTGCCCGACCCGGCCGCGTTGCAGGCGGCGTTGCGGGCCGCCGGGGTACGCGCCGGTCATCCGGTGGTGGTGTACGACGGTGGCGACGGAATGGCCGCGGCCCGTGCCTGGTGGACGCTGCGTTGGGCGGGGCACCGGCCGGTCCGGCTGCTCTCCGGCGGCTACCCGGCCTGGCTCGCCGCCGGGTTGCCCACAAGCACCGACGCGCCGATCCCGGTCGCGGGCGATGTGGTCGTCGCGCCGGGTGCCCTGCCGGTGCTCGACGCCACGGCCGCCGCCCGGCTGGCCGCTGGCGGCGATGGTGTGCTGCTCGACGTGCGTGCCGCCCCGCGCTATCGGGGCGAACACGAGCCGATCGATCCGGTCGCCGGTCACGTGCCGGGTGCGGTGAACCTGCCGGCGCCGGAGTACGTCACCGAGGGCCGGTTTCCGGCCGCCGAGGTGCTGCGTGACCGGTTCGCGGCCGTCGGGGTGGCCGACGGTGCGGCGGTCGGCGCGTACTGCGGCTCCGGGGTGACCGCCGCGCAGGCCGTGCTGGCGCTGCACCTCGCCGGCCGGCCGGACGCCGCGCTCTATGTCGGCTCCTGGAGCAACTGGGTCGCCGACCCGGATCGGCCGGTGGCCAGGTCGTGACCGGTCCCGGCGCCCGGCTGCGGACGGACGCACCCTCGGCCGCCGGACCGGCCGCCCGGCCGGCCTCGTGCGACCATGGGCAGATGTCCGACGACACGGTGGTGGTGTGGGACGAGTCGCTGCTCGCCTACGACCTCGGTGACCATCCGCTCGATCCGGTGCGGGTCGAGTTGACCATCGCGCTCGCCCGGGAACTCGGCGTCCTGCAACGCCCCGGTGTGCGGCTGGTCCGGCCGGCACCGGCCGACGACGCGCTGCTGACCCGGGTGCACGATCCGCGTTATCTGGACGCGGTGCGGATCGCACCGGGCGACCCGCTCTTCGCCGGCTTCGGGCTGGGCACTTCGGACAACCCGGTCTTCGAGCGGATGCACGAGTCCAGCGCGCTGATTGCCGGGGCGACCGTGGCCGCCGCCGAGGCGGTGTGGCGTGGCGAGGCCCGCCGGGCGGTGAACGTGGCCGGCGGCCTGCATCACGCCATGCCGGCGCGGGCCGCCGGGTTCTGCGTCTACAACGACCCGGCGGTGGCCATCGCCCGGCTGCTCGACCTCGGCGCGGAGCGGATCGCGTACGTCGACGTCGACGTGCACCACGGCGACGGGGTGCAGCAGATCTTCTGGGACGACCCGCGGGTGCTCACGGTGAGCCTGCACGAGACCCCGCTGGCGCTCTTTCCCGGCACCGGCTTTCCCGACGAGACCGGCGGCCCGAACGCGGCGGGCACCGCGGTCAATGTCCCATTGCCGCCCGGGGTGACGGATGCCGGCTGGCAGCGCGCCTTCCACGCGATCGTCCCGTCGGTTTTGCGGGCGTTCCGTCCGCAGTTGCTGTTCACCCAGTGCGGCGCGGACGCCCACCACAAGGACCCGCTCGCCGACCTGCATCTCTCCGTCGACGGTCAGCGGGCCACCTATCTGGCGTTGCGGGCGCTCGCCGACGAGTTGTGCGACGGGCGTTGGGTGGCCACCGGCGGCGGCGGTTACGCGTTGGTGGAGGTGGTGCCCCGAGCCTGGACGCACCTGCTGGCGGTGGCCACCGGCGCACCGCTGGAGCCGGCCGTGCTGACCCCACCGGCCTGGCGGGAGTTGGCTGCGGCCCGCCGCCCCGGCTTCGACGTGCCGCTGCGGATGACCGATGACGTCGATCCGGGGTACGAGCCGTGGCAACCCACCGGCGAGCCCAACCCGGTGGACCGGGCGATCGCCGCCACCCGCAAGGCGGTCTTCCCGCTGCTCGGCCTCGATCCGCACGATCCACGCGACTGAGCCGGCCGGGGGAGGGCCGCCAAACGTGACCACAGCCGAACAAGCCATTGACGTGCTGCTCAGCGACGGCAGCACGGTCCAGTTGCGACCCATCCGGCCCTCGGACGGGCCGGCGATCGTGGCCATGCACTCCCGCTTCTCCGAGCGCACCCGCTACCTGCGCTACTTCTCGCCGTACCCGCGCATTCCCGAGCGGGACCTGCAACGCTTCGTCAACGTCGACCACCGCGACCGGGAGGCGTTCGTGGTGCTGGCCGGCGAGCGGATCGTCGCTGTCGGCCGGTACGAGCGGCTCGGCCCGGCCGCACCGGACGCCGAGGTGGCCTTCGTGGTCGAGGACGCCTACCAGGGGCGGGGCATCGGGTCGGTGCTGCTGGAGCACCTCGCCGACGCCGCCCGGCGGGTCGGGATCGTCAACTTCGTCGCCGAGGTGTTGCCGGCCAACGGTGCGATGCTGCGGGTCTTCGCCGACTTCGGATACCAGATCCAGCGACAGTTCGCCGACGGCGTGGTGCACCTGACCTTCCCGATCGCGCCCACCGAGGCCACCCTGGAGGTGCAGCGCGGGCGGGAGCACCGCACCGAGGCCCGCTCCATCGCCCGGCTGCTCGCGCCGCGTGGCGTCGCGGTCTACGGTGCCAGCGCCACCGGCCAGGGCGTCGGCGCGGCGGTGCTCGGGCATCTGCGCGACGGCGGGTTCACCGGTGGGGTGGTGCCGGTGCATCCCACCGCCACCCGGGTGGCCGGGCTGCCCGCGTACCCGTCGGCGGCCGACGCGGGGCTGCCGGTCGACCTGGCGGTGGTCGCGGTGCCACCGGAGTCCGCGCTCGCGGTGGTCACGGACGCCGCCGCGGCCGGGGTACACGGCCTGGTCGTCATCTCCGCCGGCTTCGCCGAGGCCGGCGTCGAGGGTGCCGCCGCGCAGCGGGCGCTGGTCCGGGCGGCCCACGCGGCGGGCATGCGGGTGATCGGCCCGAACTGCCTGGGGGTGGCCAACACCGACCCGACGGTACGCCTCAACGCCACGCTCGCCCCGCGCCTGCCGGTACCCGGACGGGTCGGCATCTTCAGCCAGTCTGGCGCGTTCGGCGTGGCGCTGCTGGCCGAGGCCGATCGGCGCGGGCTCGGCCTGTCCAGCTTCGTCTCGGCCGGCAACCGGGCCGACGTCTCCGGCAACGACCTGTTGCAGTACTGGCAGGACGATCCCGCGACAGACGTGATCATGTTGTACCTGGAGACGTTCGGCAACCCGCGTAAGTTCGCCCGGCTGGCCCGGCGCATCGGCCGGGACAAGCCGGTGGTGGCCCTGGCCTCGCCGGCCCGCCCACCCGGGGTCGGCGACTCCGTCGGCCCGGACGCGACTGCGGTGAGTGCGCTGTTCGCCCAGTCCGGCGTGATCCGGGTGGACACCGTCGCCGAACTGCTCGATGTCGGGGTGCTGCTGGCCAACCAGCCGTTGCCGGCCGGAAACCGGGTGGGCATCGTCGGTAACTCCTCGGCGCTGACCGGCCTGGCGGCGACCGCCTGCGCGGCCCAGGGACTGACCGTTGCCGTGGGCTACCCCCGGGACGTCGGGCCGCGCGCCAGTGCGGCCGAGTTCGCCGAGGCGCTGGCCGAGGCCGCCGCCGCCGAGACCGTCGACGCGCTGGTGGCCCTCTTCGCGCCGCCGCTACCCGGCCAGTTCACCGGCACCGAGGCGGATTTCACCGCCGCCCTGCCCACCGCGCTCGCCGAGGCCAAGCCGGCGGTGGCGACCTTCCTGGTCGGTCGGGCACCGGCCGGGATGCCCTCCTATCCGAGCGTGGAGGAGGCGGTGCGGGCGCTCGCCCGGGTCACCGCGTACGCCGACTGGCTGCGCCGACCGCCCGGGGTGCCGCCCGAACTGCCCGATATCGACCGGGCGGCGGCCCAGGCGGCGCTGCGGGTCGACGGGGCCGATCCGCTGGCACTGCTCGGTGCGTACGGTATCGAGGTGGTCGCCTCGACTCCGGTCGGCTCGGCCGAGGAGGCCGTCGAGGCGGCGACCCGGTTCGGGTTCCCGGTGGCGTTGAAGGCGGCTGCGGCCGGCCTGCGGCACCGGCTCGACCTCGGCGCGGTTCGCCTCGACCTGCCCGACGCCGCCGCCGTGCGCCGGACGTACGCGGAACTGGCGGCGGCGTTCGGCACGGAGGTCCTGGTGCAGCCGATGGTGCCGCCCGGCGTGGCCTGCGTGGTGGAGTTGGTGGAGGATCCGGCGTTCGGCCCGGTGGTCGGATTCGGACTCGGCGGGGTCGCCACCGAACTGCTCGCCGACCGGGCCTGGCGGGCGGTGCCGTTGACCGACCGCGACGCCGCCGAGCTGGTGGACGCCCCCCGTGCGGCGCCACTGCTGCGTGGTCATCGCGGCGCCGCCCCGGTCGACCGGCAGGCCCTGGCCGACCTGCTGCTGCGGGTCGGTCGACTCGCCGACGAACAGCCCCGGGTCCGCGCCCTGACGTTGAACCCGGTGCTCGCCCGGCCGGACGGCCTGTCGGTGCTGCACGCGACCGTCCTGACCGGCTCCGCCGCCCCCCGCCCCGACACCGGCCCCCGCCGCCTGTGAGCAAGGAAGGGCCCCCTTTTAACGCCTCGTGCATAGCAAGGGCCCCCTTTTAACACCAGCTCGCCCGGTGCCAGCTCGCCCGGTGCCAGTCCGCTCGGCGCCAGCTCGCCCGGCGCCAGTCCGCTCGGCGCCAGCCGCTCGGGGTGTCAGGGGCGGCTGGAGATCTGCTGCACCGCCCAGCCGTTGCCGTCCGGGTCCTGGAAGAAGACGAAGCCGACGTTGTCCAGCGGGTCCGGCACCGGGCGGGGATTCTTCCCGACCACCTGGATTTCGCTCACCTCGACGCCTCGTTCGAGCAGCTCGGCGCGGGCCTTGTGCAGGTCCGGCACGACGAGTTGGAGACCCTTCAACGAACCCGGCGGCATGTCTGGCACCGCGTGCTTGCCGATCACGATCGAGCAGCCCGAGCCGGGCGGGGTCAACTGCACGATTCGTACGTCGTCGTTGATTTTCGTGTCATGGTCGACGACGAAGCCGAGCTGGTCGGCGTAGAACGCCTTGGCCCGGTCCAGGTCCGAGACGGGTACGACCACCACTTCCAGGGTCCAGTTCATGATGCTCCCTCTGATGTCGTCGCCAGCAGGTCGGCGAGTCGGGTGTAGCTCTCGGTGACGCCGCGGGTCATCGGGTACCGCAGTGCGGTGGCGCGTCCCTCCGGCGTGGCGAACCGCAGCGTGGTGGTGACGGTGGTCCGCCCGGCCAGCTCGGTGAAGTCGTGGCGGACCAGGGTCTGTCCCGGGTAGGACTGCTGCTCGAAGCGCTCGGTCTGCACAAGCCGGCGTGGCGGGTCGACTTCCCGGTAGACACCACTCTGGACCATCCGCTCCCCGCCGGGCCCCTGCGACACGAACCGCCAGCGCCCGCCCACCCGCAGGTCCACCTCGCATTCGACCAGCCGCCAGCCGCGTGCGCCGTACCACCGCATCAGCAGGTCGGGGCGGGTGAAGGCGGAGAAGACCAGGCGCGCCGGGGCGTCGAACATCCGGCTCAGCACGATCTCCCGGTCGCCGGGCGTGGCGACCACGAGGTGATCGTCGATCACGGCGCCTCGCCGTTGCGGTCGGCGTTCTCCATCGCGTGCAGTTCGTCGAGCAGGGCGTCGAGGCGTTGGTAGCGCTCCGCCCAGTGGTCCCGGTACGCCGCCAGCCAGGCGGTGGCCTCCCGTAGCGGATCCGCCTCCAGCCGGCAGGGGCGGCGCTGCGCCACCCGACTGCGGCTGATGAGACCGGCCCGCTCCAGCACCCGCAGGTGCTTGGAGATCGCCGGTTGGCTCATCGCGAAGGGCGCGGCGAGTTCGGTGACGGTCGCGTCGCCGGTCGCCAGCCGGGCGAGAATCGCCCGCCGGGTCGGGTCGGCCAACGCCGCGAAGGTGGCGTCCAGATCGCTGTGCACTGTATATAACCCCTTGGTTTGATAACCAAGAGGTTTGTATCGGATCTGCCCGGTCCTAGTCAAGCAGCGAACGAACAACGTCGGCCCCGGCGAACCGCCGGGGCCGACGTGGTGCCGCCCAACTTCAGCAGGCGTACGCCTCCAGCCGCTGTGCCCGCTCCGGCGCCCGGAGCTTGAGCAGCGTGACCTTCTCGATCTGCCGGATCCGCTCCCGGGACAGGCCGAACTCGCGACCGACCTCGTCCAGGGTGCGCTGCCGGCCGTCGTCCAGCCCGAACCGCAGCCGGATGACCGCCTGCTCGCGCTGCGACAGGGTGGCCAGCACGATGCTCACCTCGTTGCGCAGCTCGCCCTGGGCGGCGGCGTCACCGGGCAGGGCACTCGGGTCGACGGCGGCGACGAAGTCACCGAGGGCGCTCTCGCCGTCCTCGCCGACGGCCTGGTCCAGGCTGACCGGCTCGCGATCGTACGAGATCAGCTCGATCACCTGGTACTCCGGTACGTCGAGCGCGCGGGCCACCTCGGTGAGGGTGGGCTCGCGGCCCAGCGACACCGCAAGTTCGCGGCGGGCCCGGACCATCCGGTTGACCTGCTCGACCATGTGCACCGGGATGCGGATGGTGCGGGCCTGGTCGGCCATGGCGCGGGTGATGGCCTGGCGGATCCACCAGGTGGCGTAGGTGGAGAACTTGTAGCCCTTGGTGTAGTCGAATTTCTCGACGGCGCGGATGAGGCCGAGGTTGCCTTCCTGGATCAGGTCGAGGAAGGCCATGCCGCGGCCGGTGTACCGCTTAGCGATGCTGACCACCAGGCGGAGATTCGCCTCCAGCAGGTGGTCCTTGGCCGCCCGACCTTCCTGCGCGACCAGTTCCAGGTCGGCGCGGAGCCCGGCGGAGACCGGGGTGCAGGTGGTCAGCTTCTCCTCGGCGAAGAGGCCGGCCTCGATCCGCTTGGCGAGGTCGACCTCCTCGGCTGCGGTCAGCAGCTTCCGCCGACCGATTCCATTCAGGTATGCCCGGACCAGGTCGGTGGAGACGCCGCGTTCGTCGGTGGCGTCCAGGTCGGTCAGGGTGTCGACGCCGGGCTCAACCTCGACGCCGGCGCGCGTGCGGTGCTCGATCATCTGCAGGGCCATCTCTGTCTCCCCGTTCCACGTCCGTGCCGTGTTGCTTCGGCGAAGTTCCGCCGGTGACACACAGCTTGGCGGGTGGGGCGTAAAACGGGAGTGAGGCGATCGGAGACCCGACAGCGGGACACGACCGTCGGTCCGACCGGTTCGGCCGTTCGGCCGGACGAGCTTGTCGATGCCGGTTACCGTGCCAGCGGTCGGCGGATGCCGGCATGGCCAAGCCCCGAGCGGGCGCAACGGTATTCAAGCGACGGAGGCGACGTGGTCTTCAAGCGGCTCATGCAGGCGATGGGGGTCGGTGGCCCGTCCGTGGAGACGGTGTTGGCGAACCCGAACTGCCGCCCGGGCGGGCAGTTGACGGGCACCATCGCGGTGACCGGCGGCGACCACACGGTGGACATCTCGTACGTGGCGCTCGGCCTGCTCACCCGGGTCGAGGTGGAGAGCGGCGACAACGAGTACACGACCAACCAGGATTTCCACCAGCAGCGGGTGACCGGGGCGTTCCAGCTGGCCGCCGGGCAGCGGTACGACATCCCGTTCCGCTTCGACGTGCCCTGGGAAACCCCGCTCACCGAGCTGTACGGGCAGCACCTGCACGGCATGACGATGGGACTGCGTACGGAGTTGGAGGTGGCCCGTTCGGTCGACTCCGGCGACCTGGACCCGATCGCGGTGCATCCGCTGCCGGCCCAGGAACGCCTGTTGGAGGCGCTGCTGCGGCTCGGCTTCCGGTTCGCCCGGGCGGACGTCGAGCGGGGGCACATCTACGGCGTGCACCAGACCCTGCCGTTCTATCAGGAGATCGAGTTCTATCCGGCACCGCAGTACGCCGGCGCGATGAAACAGCTGGAGGTCACCTTCGTCGCCGGCCCGCGGCAGCTGGAGGTGGTGTTGGAGCTGGACAAGCGCGGCGGCCTGTTCACCGAGGGCCGCGACGTCTTCGGCCGCTTCACCGTCGACCACGCGACGGTCGACCAGGTCGACTGGGCCGCCCAGCTCGACGGCTGGCTGCGCCAGTCCCTTAGCCGTCGCGGCCTGTTCGGCTGACCCGCGCTGCCCCCGTCGACCACGAAGTCGCGGCGAGCGGGGCCGTCAGAGGTCGAGCAGAAGGGTGCGCGGGCCGACGTTGACGCTCTCCACCAGCATATGGGCGCGGAACCGGCCGGTCTCGACCTTCGCGCCGCGCTGACGCAGCTCCGCGACCACCGCCTCGACAAGCGGTTCGGCCACCTCGGCCGGGGCGGCCGCGGTCCAGGTGGGGCGGCGTCCCTTGCGGGCGTCGCCGTAGAGGGTGAACTGGCTGACGACGAGGATCGGTGCGCCCACCTCGGCCGCCGATCGCTCGTCGTCCAGGATCCGCAGCTCGTGCACCTTGCGGGCCATCGTCCGGGCGGTCTGCGCGGTGTCGCTGTGGGTCACCCCGAGCAGCACCAGCAGCCCGTCGGAGATCGCGCCGACCACTTCGCCGTCGACCGTGACACTGGCCCGCCCCACGGTCTGCACCACCGCCCGCATCAGGCCACCACCGTCGTCATCAGACTCACCACCGTCGTCAGGCGCACTGTCGTCAGCAGGATTCCCGCCGCCCGCATCAGGCCGTCACCGGCTCGACGAGGCCGCGCTCGACCAGGTGCGCCACGATCGGGCCGGCGGCCTCGGCCAGTTCGTCGACGGCCACGTCGTGCGCGACCGCGAGCAGCGCGAGCTGGTCACGCAGCGGCAGGCGGCCGTCGGCTCCGCCGACCAGCGCCAGCACCAGCGGGTCGACCTCCTCGGTCCATCGCAGACCGTGCGGCATGGTGAGGACCTGGCGGTCCACCCCCCACCCGTCGTCACCCATCGTCGCCTCCTGGTGCAGCCGGAGCCCGTCGGCGGCGCGGTAACGGGCGTCCAGCAGCCCGTCGGTGCCCTGCGTGCGCAACCAGTCCTGCCGGTCGAACCAGGCGGCGATCCGGTCGCCCATCGGTGCCTGCACCCGCTGGCGCAGGTCCTCCACCCGCAGCACCGGGTCGGCATGGCCACCTCGGCGCAGCGAGACGATGCCGAAGCCGATCGCCTCCACCTTGTGCGCGTCGAACCAGTCCAGCCAGTCGGCCATCCGCTGCGGGTCGGCCGCCTCGCCGACGTCGGTCAGCCACAGGTTGACGTACGCCATCGGGTCGGCCACCTCGCGCTGGATCACCCAGGCGTCCAGGCCGGTGCCGGCGAACCAGCCGGCCACCCGCTCGCCCCAGTCCTCGCCGGTGATGTGCACCCAGTTGGCGAGGTACTGCATGGTGCCGCCCTCGGTGAGCAGTCCCGGCGCGGCGGCGGCCAGTTCGGCGCCGATCGCGTCGCCGACCCGGCCGGAGTCGCGGTAGACGTGGGTGGTGGTGCCGGGCCCGACCACGAAGGGCGGGTTGCTCACCACCAGGTCGAAACGGCGGCCGGCGACCGGCGTGACCAGGTCGCCGTGCAACAACTCCCAGTCCTGGCCGTTGAGCGCGGCGGTGGTGGCGGCGAACCGTAACGCCCGTCGCGAGACGTCGGTGGCGGTGACCCGCCGCGCGTGGGTGCTCAGGTGCAGCGCCTGTACGCCCGATCCGGTGCCGAGGTCGAGGGCGCTGTCCACGGGCCGGCGGACGGCGGCACCGATCATGGTCTGGGTCGCCCCGCCGATGCCCAGCACGTGCTCGGCGTGCAGTGGGCGCCCAGGGCGGGCGCTCGCCGGCACGTCCGCGAGCACCCACCAGTCGTCGCCGTACGGCTCCAGGTCCAGCCCCATCCGCAGCCCGTCGCCGTGCCGCTCGACAAGTCCCGCCGCGAGCGCGTCGGCAATCGACAGCGGTGCCAGTGCGGCGGCCACGGCCGCCTCCGGCTCGGTCTGCTCGCAGATGAACACCCGGATCAGAGTGGCGAGCGGGTCACCGTCGGTGGTGGCCCGCAGCGCGGCCCGGAAGTCGTTGCGGGCCACCCCGCCGGTGGCCTGCGAGCCGAGCCGGGCGGCGATGCCGTTCGCGGTGAAGTTCGCCCTGACCAGCGCGGTTCGCAGCGCGTCGACGCCGGCCGGCGGGAGCAGCATGTCGTGTCCGTCCACGCCGCAATCCTGCCTGGTCGCGCTGGTTACGGCGCGTCGACCCGTTACATTCACAAAGTATTGACACCAATCTCTGTCATATTTGTCGATCAAGGGCTAGCATCTCATCCAACTCAGTCGATGGTGTGAGCCGGCCGGCCAGAAGCCCGGCAGGTCACGCCTGCAAAAGGAGGCAGACGATGCCATCAGGTTCCCCCGCGCGACGGCACCTCATCCGGGCGTTCGCCGTCGTCGCCACCGCGGCGGCCGTCTCGGCGGCCAGCACCACCGCGGCGGTAGCCGCACCCACCGGCGAGGTCCGTGGCGCCGGCGCGGCGAACGCGGTAAGTGGAAGTTACCTCGTCGTCCTGCGCTCCGACACGGTCGGCGCGGCCGGCTCCTCGACCGCCCGTAGCGCGGTGCCGAACCGGGCCAGCGCGCTGGTGAAGCGGTACGGCGGCAGCGTCTCCGACGTCTACAGCGCCGCGCTGACCGGCTTCGCCGCCAAGATGACCCCGACGCAGGCGGCCCGGCTCGCCGCCAACCCCGACGTCGCCTACGTCGAACAGGACCAGGTGATCACGCTCCAGGCGACGCAGAGCAACCCGACCTGGGGCCTGGACCGCATCGACCAGCGGACCCGTCCGCTGAGCAACAGCTACACCTACCCGAACACCGCCTCGAACGTGCGGGCGTACATCATCGACACCGGCATCCGGACCACGCACAACGACTTCGGCGGCCGGGCCACCTGGGGCACCAACACGGTCGACTCCAACAACACCGACTGCAACGGCCACGGCACCCACGTCGCCGGCACTGTCGGCGGCTCGACGTACGGTGTGGCCAAGGGGGTCCGCCTGGTCGCGGTGAAGGTGCTCAACTGCTCCGGCGGCGGCACCACCACCAGCGTGGTCAACGGCGTGAACTGGGTGACCGCCAACGCGGTCAAGCCCGCCGTGGCGAACATGAGCCTCGGCGGCGGGGCCAGCACCAGCATCGACAACGCAGTGGCCAACTCGATCCGCTCCGGCGTCAGCTACGCCGTGGCGGCCGGCAACTCGAACGCCAACGCCTGCAACTACTCCCCGGCCCGTACCTCGACCGCCATCACCGTCGGCGCGACGACCAGCACCGACGCCCGGTCGTCCTTCTCCAACTACGGCTCGTGCGTGCACATCTTCGCGCCGGGCTCCAGCATCTCGTCGGCCTGGCACACCAGCAACACCGCGACCAACACGATCAACGGCACCTCGATGGCCTCGCCGCACGTGGCCGGCGCGGCGGCGATCGTCCTGGGCGCCAACCCGTCCTACACGCCGGCTCAGGTGAAGACCTACCTGGTAAACAACGCCACCACCGGCGTGGTGACCAGCCCCGGCAGCGGCTCGCCGAACCGCCTGCTCTTCGTGGTCAACTGACCCCGACTGGTCACTGGCCCTGATGTGAAACCGGCCCGGCGGACGGCTCGACCGACCCGCCGGGCCGCTTCACGTCGCCAGCCGCGTCGAGGAGCCCTGACGGCCCCTTGGGTTGTTCAGCCTGCGGCCTTGCACAGCGGCAGCACCGAGAGCCGGTGGGAGTAGTGGTCCGCGAGTGTGCCGAATCGCGCCTTGGCCTCGACCCCTGCCTCCGAAGTCCAGGCGTTCCGCAGCCGTTGGACTGTCTCGTCAGCTATATGGGCGGTCTGCTCGGGATTTGCCCCCGCATTCTCTGCCAGACGCCGTAGATGATCAAAATTGATCGCCGAAGGCATGGTCTCGCCGCCCAACCTCAGCGCCAGCGGTGTGTACCGGTAACGATCGTAGACAGTCAGAGAGTGGAATCGTAGACAGGCGCCAGGCGCGGCGTGCGCCCATCCGGATAGATGATCGCCCAGTTCTTTAGGTGGGCATCGGTGTTGCCAACCACGATCATGGCAACCAGGCGACGGATGAAGTCGTGGTAGCCGTCCTCTCCGGTCAACTGCCGGATCGCTGTGGCAAGGCTGTCGTAGCTGACGCCTGATTCGCTGTACTTGTACCTTGGCTCGACGTCCGCTACCTGGGCGAAGTCCTCGACGTGGACCCGCCCGTCAATCGTGCGGTCGAAGCGGCGAATGGCATAGACAAGATCGACAGGATCGACCATACCGTCTGGCAGCCCTTTCACCCCCTCGGCAGGGCTGAGGGCTATCTCCGGTACCGAGAACCCTGCATCCGCCAGCCAACGCATGGTGAGGTACTCGTTGAGAGGCAGGTCCCGCAGACTCCGATCGGGAAGCTTGACGATCCACCAGCCGCCGAGGCCGCTCGCGGGGATCGCGAGCCGTGCCGCAGAGATCGAGTACTTGAGCTGGACGCCGGCAAGAGAATGCCGCAGGGGGTGCGCCGCGTCGTCCACCTGTGCTGACAGGAAGTCGTCCGTGGGCTCGTCATCAGCATGGACTGTGACAGCGCCTGGTAGGTTGCTGCCGAGCCGCAGCAGCAGCGTGAAGTCCCCGATGTTGCCGCCACCCATCTCGCGCAGGATCTGCCGACGGAGTGCTCCCTCGGGTAGCAGGTTGCTGAACCAAGCGGGTAGGCCGACCCGAGCCCGGCGGACGAGCGCGGGGTCGTCCTCGAAAATCTGGCCGAGGACGCGGTGCTCAGGGGAGGCGAGATCATCCCCGTAGGTGAACTCGGATCCGCCCTGCCGAAACCGCAACTGCCCGACATGTCGTCCGTGCAGACGGACCTCGGCGACGGTGTGAGCTGCCATCTCAGGCCGCAGGCCGCAGGATGTCGGTCAGTGCCCGCCCGTCTCGGGCACCCCACTCGGCCATCCGATCGACGTGTGACCGGATGACAGCATCGCAGGCTTCCGCACGGTGAGCCAGGAAATCAATCCATCGATGCCGTGTGAGCAACTCCTGTGCCCGCTCGTCGACAAGCTGACTGGCGGCAACGGAGACTGTTGCGGATGCCAATCGAGTTGGGTCTGGTCGCTCTCCGGGCGGCAGGATGAGGCGATTGGCGATGGTGTCCAGCCGGGGAAGACCCTTCTCTGCCAGCAGCGGGCGTAACGGACTGCCGCTGTCAAGTAGTCGTGCCGCATCCAGGATCTCACCGGACGCCAGGCTCCGGGGTTCCATGGAAAGCAGGCCCAGAGCGCTGATCTTTGTCATCGCATGATTGAAATGAACCTTGTCCAACTCCGGGATGAAGTCGGGAAACGGCTGGACCTGGCGAAGCAGGCTGGTCGCGGCGTCCATTGCATTCGCCGCGTCCACGGCGGCGACCTGATTTCGGATGTCGGCAACACTGACACCACGGGCGCGGGTGCCGGCCACGGCGCTGCGCCACACCCATCGCCGAAGGAGGGTGGCGCTCCGTCCAACGGGCGAACCGTGTAGATGAATGAATCGTACGATGGTGGGCAGAACGTGAGTGTAGGGAAGCAGCTTAATGTGTGGAATGGCGCAGGTGTTACGTAGAAAGACCGCAGCATCCCGCAGAGCGGCCGCGACTCCCCGGAGGATCTCGGTTCGATCGTCTTCTGGTGCGAACTCGTTTCGGAAATCTTCGCGGAACACGTCCCCGCCCCGATATGCCAGGATGCAGCGGAGAGCAAGGCGGTCATCAACAGCGCCAAAGCTGAGCTCGGCTGTGACCTGACCAAGGTTGTTGAGCGTGAGATCGCTGGCGACGTTGCCTGCGTGCAGGGCCTGGAAGACCTCGGATTTGGTGAGCCGCTTGCCGGTGGTGTTCATCCGAGTGAATATTTCCAGTAGCGCTTCTTCGTCTGCCGCCTGCACTACGTAGGTCGGAATTTGATATTCGCGGATCGCCTTGGCTGCCTGCTCAGCGAGCGCCAGTTGATCCTCGCTCAGCCAGTCCGAATGATCGCGCATCCAGCGGAGCAGCACGGCGGTGTCCAGCAGGAAGCTGACCGGAATCCAGGAATCGGGCGGCTGTTGACGAGCGCCGAGGGTGTGAAATTCCCCCGTGTCGAGATCGAGGTGGACCCGGAACCGGTGATCTACTGTCTGGTCTGCCTTGGTCAACGCCCCCACCAGGGACACAATGCGTTGCTGCCCGTCCACTACCCAGAGCGCTGACTCGGTGGCCGGAGCCTCGATCGTGAGTGGACCGATCTCCAGCCGTTGAGCTGGGGCGGGCCGACGCCAGAGCAGCAGATTCCCGATCGGGAAACCGCGCAGAATGCTGTCGAACAGCTTGACGATGTCGGACGCTTCCCACTTCAGGGCGCGCTGAAAAGGCGGAACCCGGACGAGTCCCCGCTCGACGTCGCGGACCAGATCTTCCGGCGTCCGGTATTCGACCCGCGGTCGCTCCAGACTAGGCATCAGATCCCTTCCCTCGGCTGGCCCCTTCGAGGGTATCGGCTCGCAACGCACGATTGGGTGACCCGCATGGGCGCGCCCCGTTAGCCACCTTGCCGTGAGGCGACGTTACGCCGCCAGCTCGATCGGAGTGACAAGCGGGTGGGCGGGGCCAAGGTCCGCCGGGAAGGCACGCGCCGCGCCGTCCACGTGCACGGTCACTTCGCCGCCGAGACAGACTGCGGCGTCGCCGTCGAGGATCCGGGCGGTGATCCGGGTGCCGTCGGCCAACCGGAGCCCGACCAGCGCGTCGTGGCCGTGGAAGTCGTGCCGCAGCACGGTGGCGGTGACCGCGCCCGGACCGGTGGCGAAGCGTACCTGCTCGGGGCGGACCAGCACGGTGACCGGGCCGTCCGCGACCGTGCCGGCGACCGGAACGACGCCGAGGGCGGTGCGCGCGGAACCGTGCTCGACGACCGCCGGCAGCAACACCGCGTCGCCGACGAACCCGGCCACCCAGGGATCGGTGGGCTCGCGGTAGACCATGGTCGGCGTACCGGCCTGGATCACCCGTCCGTCGCGTAGCACCACCACCTGATCGGCCACCGACAACGCCTCGCCCTGGTCGTGGGTGACAAGCACGCCGGTGGCGCCGTCGGCGCGCAGCGCCTCGCGTACGTCGTGCCGCAGCCCGGCGCGCAGGCCCGCGTCGAGCGCGCTGAACGGCTCGTCCAGCAGCACCACCGACGGCCGGGGTGCCAGGGCCCGGGCCACCGCCACCCGCTGCTGCTGCCCGCCGGAGAGTTGGTGCGGCATCCGGTCGCCGTATCCGGCGAGCCCGACCAGCGACAGCACCTCCTCGACCCGGTCCGAGCGCCGGGCGGCCCGGTCCAGGCCGTAGCCGACGTTCTCCGCCACGCTCAGGTGCGGGAAGAGCGCACCCTCCTGAGGCACCACGGCGATGTTGCGCCGGTGCGCCGGCAGGTGTTTGCCGCCGCCAGCCACCCGGTTGCCGTCGATGCGGATTTCACCGGCGTCCAGCCGCTCGAAGCCGGCCAGACAACGCAGCAAGGTGGTCTTGCCGCACCCGGACGGGCCGAGCACGGCGGTCAGCTGGCCGGACGGCACGCTGAGGTCCGCGCCGGCCAGGGCGGTGACCCGCCCGTACCGCTTGACCACTCCACTGAGCACAACCTTGCTCATGCCGGCCCTCCGCTGCGCTGCGTGCCGCCATGAGGCACCGGTGCGCTGAGTTGATGATTCGCTCGCTGACGCTTGCTCATGCCGGCTCTCCGCTGCGCTGCGTGCCGGCCTGAGGCACCGGTGCGCTGAGTTGATGATTCGCTCGCTGACGCTTGCTCATGCCGGCTCTCCGCTGCGCTGCGTGCCGGCCTGAGGCACCGGTGCGCTGAGTTGATGATTCGCTCGCTGACGCTCGCTCATGGCCGGTCCTCCTTGTCGAGCAGGCCGCTGCGGGCGACCAGCAACCAGGTGGGTAGTGCCGAGATCGCCACCAGCAGGGCAGCGTAGGGTGCCGCGGCGGCGTACGCACCGACGGCGGTACTGGTCCACAGCTCGGTGGCCAGGGTGTCCGTCCCGGTGGGGCGCAGCAGCAGGGTGGCCGGAAGTTCCTTCATGCCGGTGAGGAAGACCAGCGCGGCACCCGCACCGATGCCGGGCAGGGTCAGCGGCAGGGTCACCGTGCGCAGCACGGTCCACGGCCCACGGCCGAGCGAGCGGGCCACCTCCTCCAGCCCGGTGGGGGACTGGGCGGCGGCACCGGCCACCGCACCGACGGCCAGCGGCAGGAACAGCGTGGCGTACGCAAGCGCCAGCAGCCACCGCGTCTGGTAGAGCGGGTACGCCACGTTGATGCCGAAGAAGATCAGCGAGAGGCCGATCACCACGCCGGGCAGGGCGTGGGCCAGGTACGCCAGCCGGTCCAGCGCGGTGGTGAGCGGACCCGGCGCGCGGGCCGCGAGCAGGCCCAGGGGCAGCGCCAGCAGCATGGTCAGCGCGGCCCCGGCGAGCGAGACGGTAAGCGAGTTGCCGGCTGCGGTGAGCACCTCCGGCAGCGCTCCCGGGCGGGACACTCCGGCGGCGAGTCGCCGGCCCAGGCTGACCGCCGGTACGCCGAGCGCGAGCCCGGCGACCGCGACCAGAGTCACGATGGCGGGCCAGCGGGCCGGCCCGAGCGAGAGCCGGGCCACCGGGCGGCGGGCGCCGCCGAGGCGGGCGTACCGGGCCCCGCGTCGGCGGGTGGCGGTCTCGCCGGCCAGCAGCAGCACGGTGAGCGCGACCAGCACGCTGGAGAGCACAAGCGCTCCGGTGCGGTCGAAGCCCAGGTCGAAGGCGACGAAGATGGCCCGGGTGAAGGTGTCGGCGCGCAGGATGGAGACCGCACCGAAATCGGAGAGCACGTAGAGGGCGACCAGCAACGCTCCGGCGGCGGTGGCGGGGCGGATCTGCCGCAGCGTCACGGCGGTGAAGGTCT
Source organism: Micromonospora sp. FIMYZ51 (assembly GCF_038246755.1). Lineage (NCBI taxonomy): Bacteria > Bacillati > Actinomycetota > Actinomycetes > Micromonosporales > Micromonosporaceae > Micromonospora > Micromonospora sp. FIMYZ51. Next base: position 1,779,990 of record NZ_CP134706.1, read on the forward strand.
GCCACCCGCTGCGCCCCAGTGACCGGGACACCTCCTCCTGAGCCGGGTCTGCGCCGCGCAGCGCAGCCGCGACCGGCAGCAGCACGTACGGATAGGAGCAGAGGGTGAGCACCAGCGCCGCCGGCCAGAAGCCCTCCAGCCGAGGCATCGTGGAAACCCAGGCGAAGGCGGCGATGTAGGTGGGTACGGCAAGCGGCAGCGCCGCCAGCACGGCGAAGAGTCGACGAGCGGGCAGGTCGGTGCGGGTGACCAGGAAGGCGGTGCCGACGCCGAGCAGCACACAGGCCGTGGTGACCACTGCGGCCAATCCGAGGCTGCGCAGGGCGAGCAGCCCCACCCGGTCGGTCCACAGCTCGGCGATGATCCGGTCCCAACCCGCCTCGGCGGTGCGTACCGCGAGGTAGGCCAGCGGGATCAGGGCGACGGCCACCGCGGCGGTGGAGGCCGCGAGCAGCGCTGGCCGCGGTGCCAGACGCCGCCACCGACCGGGTACGCCGGACAGGGCCGTCCCGATTCTGGACGGCCCTGTGGTGGTCGGCGTGGCGGTCAGGGAACCAGCCCCGAATTCTTGATCAGAGTGACGGTGGCGTCCAGCGTGTCCAGGTCGTTCAGGTCGATCTCCGGCACCGCCAGCTCGGCCAGCGGCGGCACGTACGCCGGGCCCTGCACGCCGCCGACCACCGGGTACTCGAAGGTTTGCTCGGCGAAGTAGGTCTGTGCCTCGGTGTCGAGCAGGAAGTCCACGAACTTCTGCACGTCCGGATCGGCGGCGGAGCGGTTGAGTACGCCCACGCCTGCCACGTTGACCAGGGCGCCGGTGTCGCCGCCGGGGAAGAAGTGCAGCTTGACCTTGAGCCCGTCCGGGGTGGTGCCCTGTTCCTTGGCGACCTCGCCCAGGTAGTAGTGGTTGACCAGGCCGACCGGGACGGTGCCGCTGTTCACGTCCTCGACGATCTTGACGTTGCCGTCGCGGATCTGCGGGTCGTTGGCCTTGAGCCCGGCCAGGAACTCCTCGGCCTTGGCGTCGCCGTGCTGCACCCGGATCGCGGTGACGAACGCTTGGAACGAGGCGTTGGTCGGGGCGAGGGCGACCTTGCCCTTCCAGGCGGGGGTGGTCAGGTCGAAGACCGACGCCGGTAGCTGGTCGGCCGGGACCAGGTCGGGGTTGTACGCGAGCACCCGCGCCCGGGCGCTCACGCCGACCCAGTGGCCGCTGCCGGCGCGGTAGGTCGGCGGCACCTTCCCCGTGGTCGCCTCGGGCAGCGTGCTGAACATGCCGCGCTTGGCGACGGTGCCCAACGCGCCGGCGTCCTGGGCGAAGAACACGTCGGCCGGCGACTTGTCGCCCTCCTCGACCAGCTGAGCGGCGAGCTGGGCGGTGCTGGCGTAACGTGCCTGCACGGTGATGCCGGTCTGCTCGGTGAACTTGTCCAGCAGCGGCTTGACCAGCTGCTCGTTGCGTCCGCTGTAGACGGTGATCTGCTTGTCGTCCGGCTTGCCCGGGTCGGTTGCGTCCTCCCCGCCGGATCCGCAGGCGGCCAGGCCGAGGGTGAGCACGCCGACGGCGAGCAGCGCGGCAGTGGAGCGGCGGTTCAGTGACACGGGAGGCCCTTTCTTCGGTCAGAGCGACCGTCGGGGCGAAGTTAGCACAGCCTAACCTCACTCGGAAATCGGGTTGGGCGGTGAATCACGTCGGCCCAGGGCGAAGAGGCAGGATGGAGGCCATGACGCTCGCCCTGCCCATCGCCCCGGAGGCCAACCAGCTGCTGCTGCGCAGCCCGCTGGCGCTGCTGACCGGGATGGTTCTCGATCAACAGGTTCCGATGGAGAAGGCGTTCTCCTCGCCGTACCTGCTGGCCCAGCGGCTCGGTCACGACCTGGACGCCCGGGTGATCGCCGAGTACGACCCGGAGGCCCTGGTGGCGCTCTTCGCCCAGCCGCCGGCGTTGCACCGGTTCCCCAAGGCGATGGCCGCCCGGGTCCAGGAGGTGTGCCGGGTGCTTGTCGAGCGGTACGACGGCGACGCCGCCCGGCTCTGGGCCGACCCGGCGGACGGTCGTGAGCTGCTCGCCCGGATCGCCGACCTGCCCGGGTTCGGCCGGCAGAAGGCGCAGATCTTCCTCGCCCTGCTCGGCAAGCGGTTCGGCGTACGACCGCCGGGCTGGCGGGAGGCGGCCGGCGGCTACGGCGAGCCGGACGCCCACCGGTCCGTCGCCGACGTCACCGACGCCGAGTCGCTGCGCCTGGTCCGGGAGTACAAGCAGCAGGTGAAGGCGGCGGCGAAGGCGCGGACCGACGGCGCCTGACCACGTGCCGCCGTAGCGGCGCTCGGCCGGTCAGGCGGCGCTCGGCCGGTCAGGCGGCGCTCGGCTGGTCGGGCGGCGCAGGGCCGCTCAGGCGCTCAGGCGCTCAGGCGCTCGGCCGGTCAGGCCGTCAGGCGGCGGCGCTCGGCTGGGCCAACGCGGCGAGGGCCCGGCGGACGTCGGCAAGCGAGACGGTCGCCGAGTCGTCCAGGTCGGCGAGGCCAGCCTCGATCCACTGCCGCATCAGGGTGGTCACCCCGATGCTGCGGGCGTCGGCGACCGCGCGGACCCGCTCGTACGTCTCAAGTGGCAGCCGGACCGAGCGGCTGACCATCGGGGTGTCGGTGTCGGGGGTGGGCAGCTCCACCTGGCGGCTTTCGTCGATCAACTCGGCGAGCCGGTCGCCGCCGCTGTGGAACTGCTTTGTCGCGTCGTGACGGTCCATCGTCACCGCCTCCTCGTCTCTGGAGCTCTCCGCACGGCCTCGTCGTAGCGCTTGGTTTCGGCGTCGCTCAGTTCGCGGGCGGAGAGGATGTCCCAGTCGTTGTCGGTCCCGTCGGCTTCGGCGAGCAGCACGGCCACCCGGCGCCCACGGGCGGTGGTGGCGTAGACCACCATCACGTCGTCTCCCAGGTGGCGGATGACCCGCCGGCTGCTGTGCAGCGCCTCCCAGACTTCCCCCGGCGTGACGTCGTAGACCCGCAGGTTGGCCAGCGCCTCGTCGGTGAAGCTGAACCTGCTGCCCACGGGGCGAGCGTACCACGCACGTAACACGAGATCGGGCGGGTCGATACCTCGCCGCCCGCCCTTTCCTGGTGTCAGGATGGGGTGACCCCCTGAGGAGGTACCAGGTGAAGCGTCAGGCGTACCGCCCGATCCTGATCACCGACGCCCCACGCAGCCAGGACGACCAGTTGACCACCCGGCAGCGGCGGTACGTCGCGATGATGGGCGTCCGGGTGGCCTGCGTGATCATTGGCGCGATCCTGGTCGGCGCGAAGGCGCCGCTGCTCTGGCTCTGGCTCCCGCTTGTCGCCCTGGGCATGGTGCTCATCCCGTGGCTCGCGGTGCTCCTCGCCAACGACCGGCCGCCGAAGGAGCAGCATCGGCTGGCCAACCGCTTGCGGTCCGGCCCGGCGGAGGAGGCCCCGCCGAAGAGCCTGCCCGCCGAGGAACGACCGCACAAGGTGATCGACGCCGAACCCTGATCCCCACCCGGTCAACGGGCCGGGCGGGCACCCAGCTGAGAGACCGCCGCCGCGCCCAGGTCGGCGCCCCGGCGTAGCGCGGCGTCCGGTTGCGCCCCGGCCAGCCACGCGCCCAGCAGCCCGGCGGCGAAGGCGTCGCCCGCTCCGGTCACGTCGACCGCCGCCACCCGGTGCGCCGCCGCCACCGCGACCGTGCCGTCCCGGTCGACCCAGGTCGCACCGGCGGCACCCCGCTTGACCACCACCCGCCGCGCCGAGGCGACCAGCGCCCGCCCCTGCGCCGCCGCATCGAGGCCGCCGGCCAGCACCGCCGCCTCGTCCTGGTTCACCAGCAGCAGGTCCACCTCGCGTACCCAGGAGAGGAAGGCCGCCGCACCGACCGCCCGCAGCGGAGCCGCCGAGGCGGCGTCGACGCTTGTGGTGAGGCCGCGCTCGCGGGCCACGGCCAACGCGCGCAGACCGGCCGGGCGGGAGCCGGCGTCCAGCAGGGTGTACCCGGACAGGTGCAGGTGCACCGCCTCCGGCGCGTCCGCCAACGCGGCGTCGATGTGCCCGGGACGCAGCCGCAGGTTCGCACCGCGCTCGGTGAGCATGGTGCGCTCCTCGCCGACGGCCAGCACGATCACCGTGCCGGTGGCGCAGCCGGCGACCCGCTCCACCGCGCAGTCGACCCCGGCGGCGGCCAGCTCCGCCAGCCGCTCCCGGCCGGCGGCGTCGTCGCCGACCGCGCCGACCAGGGTCACCGGCAGGCCCTGCGCGGCGAGCCAACAGGCCGTGTTGGCGGCCTGCCCGCCGCCGGTGAACCGGATGGTCGCCGCCGTGTCCGAGCCGGTCGCCGGTGGACCGCCGAGCGCCGCCACCACGTCGGTGATCACGTCACCGACGATCAGGACCCGGCCGGCGTGCCCGCCGGTTGTCTCGTCCGCTGCGCTCACGCCGTGGTCCCGCGCCGGCCGATGGCGTACGGCGGCACGTCACGGTCGCCGCGGCTGTTCCGTGCGCTCACGCCGGCGGGTCGCCCCGTCGGGTGGCGGCGGCGACCGCGATCCGGGCGGCGAGGTCGGCGTTACGCAGGATGATCCGTACGTTGACCGCCAGGCTCGCACCCTCGGTGGCGGAGTGGAAGTGGGCCAGCAGGAACGGCGTCACCGCCTTGCCGCTGATCCCGTCGCGCTCCAGCCGGGCCAGCCCCTCGGCGAGCGTACGGTCGTGCAGTTCCGGGTCGAGCTGTTCGTCGGCGGGCAGCGGGTTGGCGACGATCAGACCGCCACGATGCACGCCGTGCCCCTCGTGAGCGGCCAGCACGTCGGCGATCAGCTCCGGCGAGTCGACCGACCAGTCCAGGTCGAAGCCGCCGTCGGTGATGAAGAAGCCCGGGAACCTGCGGGTGCGGTAGCCGACCACGGCCACCCCCAAGGTCTCCAGGCGTTCCAGCGTCGCCCCCACGTCGAGGATCGACTTGACCCCTGCGCAGACCACCGCGATCGGCGTCCGGGCCAGGGTGATCAGGTCGGCCGACTCGTCGAAGGTCTGCGCGGCCTCGCGGTGCACCCCGCCCAGGCCGCCGGTGGCGAAGACCCCGATCCCCGCCCGGGCGGCCACCGCGCTGGTCGCCGCCACGGTGGTGGCGCCGTCGGCGCGGGTCGCGGCGGCCACCGCGAGATCGCGTACGGAGAGTTTGGTCACCCCGTCCGCGGTGGCCAGCCGGGTCAGCTCAGCGTCGTCGAGGCCCACCACGAGATCACCGGCGACCATGCCGATGGTGGCCGGCACCGCACCCGCGTCCCGGACGGCCTGTTCGATCTGCCGGGCCACCCGCAGGTTGTCCGGCCGGGGCAGGCCGTGCGAGACGATTGTGCTCTCCAGGGCGACCACGGGACGCCGCTCGCGCAGCGCCTGGGCAACCTCGGGGCCGAGGCGAAGGGGAAAGTCGGTCACAATCGCCCACCGTAGCGTGCCGCTTCGGTCCACTCAGCTGGACCGGGGTCACGGTGACCTGCCAGACTTGTCAGTTGGAGGTGCAGACGTGAGCACACAGGTCCTCGAGCGTCCGGAGCTGAAGGACGCCGACACCGGTCCGGAGATGTTCCACTACGTCCGGAAGGAGAAAATCGCCGAAAGTGCCGTCATGGGCACCTTCGTCGTGGCGTTGTGCGGGGAGACGTTTCCGGTGACGAAGTCGGCCAAGCCGGGCTCGCCGGTCTGCCCCAAGTGCAAGGAGATCTACGACTCGTACTCCGAGTGAGCTCCCACCGGCGGCGTAGCCTGCGGCGGTGACCACCTCCACCGCCCTGCTCCTGGCCGACCTGGCCGGCGTCGCGGTTTTCGCCGCCTCGGGCGCCTCCGCGGCGGTGGCCAAGCGGCTCGACCTGTTCGGCGTCGTCTTCGTCGGTTTCGTCGCCGCCCTCGGCGGCGGGATCGTGCGGGATCTCGTGATCGACGAGGTCCCGCCGCTGGCCTTCGCCGACTGGCGATACGCGACCACCGCCGCGGTGACCGCGGCGGCGATCTTCTGGCTGCACCCGCAGTTCGCCCGGCTGCGCACCACAGTGCTGGTGCTGGACGCCGCCGGGCTCGGCCTGTTCACCGTCACCGGCACCCTCAAGGCCCTCGACGCCCAGGTGCCGCCGGTCGGTGCGGTCCTGATCGGCATGATCACCGCGATCGGTGGCGGGCTCGTTCGGGACCTGTTGACCGGCGAGATCCCGGTGGTGCTGCGGCGGGAGATCTACGCCGTCGCGGCGCTCGCCGGGGCGATCCTGATGGTGCTGCTGAACGGCCTCGGGCACACCGGACCGATCCCGCTCACCGGCGCGGCGATGCTGGTCTTCGGCGTACGCCTGGTGGCCCTGCGCCGCCGCTGGTCGGCCCCGGTGCCGGCGCCACGGCCGCCGCCCACCGCCACCCCCGGCCCGCCACCGGAGTGAGCTGACCGGGCCGTCGATGCTCCAGCCGGCTCGGTGGGTCGGCGGTCGGGCCGTAGTGGTGAACAGCACGGCCCGGCCCGGTGTGGCGTCGAGTGGGGGCGGCGGTCGCCGCTGGTTATGCTGAGTCGGCCTTCGCGGCTTCTGCGCGGAGGCGTTTTCGTGGGCGACGGCTGCCGTGCCCCTCGGCCCGGCCCGCTGCCCGCGCGTCGGACATCGTGCGGTCGGAGAGGAGCCAACCCCTGTGGCAGCCCGGACGCCGGCGCTCGAGACATTTCCGCCCCTACGGGCCTGGCAGCGCAAGGCGATGGTGGAGTACCTGCGCCGTCGCAGCGAGGACTTCACCGCGGTGGCCACGCCCGGCGCCGGTAAGACCACCTTCGCGCTGCGGATCGCCGCCGAGTTGCTCGCCGACGGCACCGTCGAGGCGGTCACCGTGGTCGCGCCGACCGAGCACCTGAAGAGCCAGTGGGCGGCTGCGGCGGCCCGGGTCGGCATCCAACTCGACGCCGCGTTCCGCAACGCCGACCTGCACTCCTCGGCCGATTTCCACGGTGCCGTGGTCACCTACGCCCAGGTCGGCATGGCGCCGCAGGTGCACCGGCGGCGCACCATGACCCGGCGGACCCTTGTCATCCTCGACGAGATCCACCACGCGGGCGACTCGCGTACCTGGGGCGACGGGGTGAAGGCCGCCTTCGAACCGGCGGTACGGCGGCTGATGCTCACCGGCACCCCGTTCCGCTCCGACGACAATCCGATCCCGTTCGTCAGCTACGAGCGCGGCGACGACGGTCTGCTGCGCTCGCGAGCCGACTCGGTCTACGGCTACTCCGACGCGCTGCGCGACGGCGTGGTGCGGCCGGTGCTGTTCCTGGCGTACTCGGGGGAGACCCGATGGCGGACCAACGCCGGGGAGGAACTGGCGGCCCGGCTGGGCGAGCCGATGACGCAGGATCTCGTCGCCCAGGCCTGGCGTACCGCCCTGGATCCGGCCGGCGACTGGATGCCGCAGGTACTGCGCGCCGCCGACGCCCGGCTGACCGTGCTGCGGGAGGCGGGCATGCCCGACGCCGGTGGCCTGGTCATCGCCACCGACCAGCAGGCTGCCCGCTCGTACGCCAAGCTGATCGAGCAGGTCACCGGGGAACGGGCCGCGGTGGTGCTCTCCGACGACGTGGGCGCTTCGGCCCGGATCGCGACGTTCGCGGCCTCCGAGCAGCGTTGGCTGGTGGCGGTGCGGATGGTGTCCGAGGGCGTCGACATCCCCCGGCTGGCCGTCGGCGTGTACGCGACAAGTGCCAGCACCCCGCTGTACTTCGCGCAGGCGATCGGGCGGTTCGTCCGGGCCCGCCGGCCGGGGGAGACCGCGTCGGTCTTCCTGCCCAGCGTGCCGCACCTGCTCGGGCTGGCCAGCGAGATGGAGACCGAGCGGGACCACGTACTGGGCAAGCCGAAGGACCGGGAGGGCTTCGACGACGACCTGCTGGACCGGGCCCAGCGCGAGGAACAGGCAAGCGGCGAGCTGGAGAAGCGGTACGCCGCGCTCTCCGCCACCGCCGAGCTGGACCAGGTGATCTTCGACGGTGCCTCCTTCGGTACGGCGGCCCAGGCCGGCACGCCCGAGGAGGAGGAATACCTGGGCCTGCCGGGTCTGCTCACCTCCGAGCAGGTGGCGGCGCTGCTGTCCAAGCGGCAGGCCGAGCAGTTGGCCGCCCAGCGGCGGCGGGCCGCCGAGCGTAGCGCCGAACCGGCCGGGGCACCGGCCGCCCCGGCACCGATGAGCGCCGCCCAGCGCCGGGTGGCGCTACGCCGTCAGCTCAACGCCCTGGTGGCCGCCCAGCACCACCGCACCGGCCAACCGCACGGCAAGATCCACGCCGAGCTGCGCCGCCTCTGCGGCGGCCCACCCAGCGCCCAGGCCACCATCGAGCAACTCGAAGAACGCATCGCCACCGTCCAGACCCTCTGACCGGCCCGGGGTTTGATCACGAGGCTGTTGTACCGGGTGGGCGGCTATCGGGCCGCCATCCGGACACGGGGGTCAAGGGACGCGAAAATGCCGGCCGGAGACATCCCTGGGGATGTCTCCGGCCGGCTGGAGCAGGTTATGGATCTCAGTTGGCCATCAGGTCGGCGCCGCGCCAGGTGAACTCCGGGTCCGTCGCGTACCGCACGGTGATCTTCACGAGATCTTCGGCGTACTTGTTCGCGTGGTGCCCACAGAACACGAGCTCGCTCCCACCAGCGAGGGTGATCCGGAGCTTGCCGGCGGCATTGCAGCGGTCGCACCGTTCATCGGCGGCCGGGGGGCTCACCGTCTCGGGCGGCGGCGTGAGGGTCGGGGTCATCGCCTTCCTCCTCTGGTCGTCACCGATGAACACTCTCTTCGGTCTTGGTCACCTATCGTGCAACACCCTTGTCGGGCCTCGCCTTCCCTGTGTGCCCTCGGGGGACCGAGGTCACACCTGGCACGGACAGTGTGCCGTGCCTCCAGGGTGCCACGTCAACGATCACATTCGTGCATCACCTGATCACCATGGGGCGTTGTACGCCAGGTGATCAAAAAGACACGATCGGTTGACGGATGCTGATCAATCAAGGTAGTCCCGCAGCACCTGGGAGCGCGACGGGTGGCGCAGCTTGGACATCGTCTTGGACTCGATCTGCCGGATCCGCTCACGGGTCACGCCGTAGACCTGGCCGATCTCGTCGAGGGTACGCGGTTGGCCGTCGGTCAGGCCGAACCGCAGGCGTACCACGCCCGCCTCACGCTCGGACAGCGTCTGAAGCACCTGCTGGAGCTGGTCCTGAAGCAGCGAGAACGAGACCGCGTCGACCGCCACCACGGCCTCCGAGTCCTCGATGAAGTCGCCGAGCTGGCTGTCGCCCTCGTCACCGATGGTCTGGTCGAGCGAGATGGGCTCCCGGGCGTACTGCTGGATCTCCAGCACCTTCTCCGGTGTGATGTCCATCTCCTTGGCCAGCTCCTCCGGGGTGGGCTCGCGGCCCAGATCCTGGAGCAACTCGCGCTGGATCCGGCCCAGCTTGTTGATCACTTCGACCATGTGCACCGGGATGCGGATGGTGCGGGCCTGGTCGGCCATGGCGCGGGTGATGGCCTGGCGGATCCACCAGGTGGCGTAGGTGGAGAACTTGTAGCCCTTGGTGTAGTCGAATTTCTCGACGGCGCGGATGAGGCCGAGGTTGCCTTCCTGGATCAGGTCGAGGAAGGCCATGCCGCGGCCGGTGTACCGCTTGGCCAGCGAGACCACCAGGCGCAGGTTCGCCTCCAGCAGGTGGTTCTTGGCCCGCTCACCGTCCCGCGAGATCCAGAGCAGGTCGCGCTGCATCTCCCGGGCGAGCTTCTCCTCGCCCTCGTCGGCCGCGCGCAGCCGCTCGGCGGCGTAGAGCCCCGCCTCGATCCGCTTGGCCAGCTCCACCTCCTGCTCGGCGTTGAGCAGCGGAACCTTGCCGATCTGCTTGAGGTACGCCCGGACCGAGTCCGCCGAGGCGGTCAGCTCGGCGTCCCGGCGGGCCTGCTTGAGCGCCTCGGACTCTTCGTCGTCCCACTCGAAGTCGTTGTCGCTGGCGGAGCTCGCGGCGTCGGCCTCGGCGGCCTGGGCCAGCTCGGCCGGCTCCTCGACCACCACGTCCTCGATCTCGGCGGCCAGCTCCTCCGGGTCCACCTCGCCCTCGGCGCCCTCACCCTTGGCGGGCTTGGTCGCGCTCGCCGCAGCCGCCACCGTCGCCTTGGTGGCCCGGGTGGTCTTCTTGGCCGGGCCGGCGGCCTTGGCGGCCACCTCGGCGGTGGTGCCGGCGGCCTTGCGCGAGGTCGCCTTGCGCGGCGCCGGGGCGGCGGCCTCCTCGGCCGCGGGCGCCTGCTTCGGTGCCGGCGCGGCCTTCTTGGTGGTCTTGGCGGTGGTGGCCCGCGACGCGGGGGTCGCGGAGCGGGCGGCGGCGACCCGGCGGCGGGTGCTGGCCGAGCCGTCGACCACCACGGTCACCCCCGCTTCGGAGAGCGCTCGCAGGATCTTCTTGGCCTGGGCCGGAGTCACCTCGGCGGACTCGACGGTGCGCGCGAGCTGGGCCGACGTGAGCTGGCCGCCGGCGCTCTGCGCGTGGGCGATCAAGGTGTCGGTGAGCGAGCGAACGTCGGCGCCGGTCTGGCGGGGTTCTGTCACGAATGACCTTCCGGAGGCGAAGAGCGAGCACGGCCGGATCGTCTGGCGCAGCGTGGGGCACCGTGCCGGGCGATGTGGTTGAGGAACCCCCGTGTCCCCGGCCGGCCGGTCGCTCGGCCGCCCGTGGCGCGTGGGCAGGGGTGAATTGTAACGCCGTCGGCGGCGATCATCCTGCGCCGCACGGTTGATCGGTGGTCTGGACCGCCGATTCGGTGTTCTTGTGGACTTTGTAAGGATGATACCCGCACGAAATTCGGAAATTCGGCCGTGCGGGAAGGGGACGGATGATGGATCGCTCGGTGCCATCGCCGCCGGAGCTGTTGGAGATCGCGCTCGGCGTGGCGCGGGACGCGGCGGCCACCGCGTACCGGATGCGGGCCGAGGGGGTCTCGGTCACGGCGACCAAGAGCACCGTCACCGATGTGGTGACCGCCGCCGACCGGGCGGTCGAGCGCCAGATCACCGGCACGTTGCGGCGGCTGCGACCGGGTGACGCCGTGCTGGGCGAGGAGTACGGCACGGCGGAGCACGGCACCGACGCCCCGACCGGGGTGCGCTGGATCGTCGATCCCATCGACGGCACGGTCAACTACCTGTACGGGCTACCGCACTGCGCGGTGTCCATCGCCGCAGAGGTGGACGGCGCGGTGGTGGCGGGCGTGGTCCGCAACATCCACACCGGCGAGGAGTGGACCGCGACGATCGGCGGCGGCGCCTGGCGGGCCGGTCAGCGGCTGACCTGCTCCACCGAGACCGACCTCGGTCAGGCGCTGGTGGTCACCGGGTTCGGCTACGACTCGCGGCGCCGGGCCCATCAGGCCCGGGTGGTCGCGGAGTTGATCACGCAGGTGCGGGACATCCGCCGGCTCGGCGCCGCCGCCATCGACCTGTGCCTGGTCGCCGAGGGGCGGGCCGACGCCTACTACGAGAAGGGCCTGGCGGCCTGGGACCAGGCGGCGGGTGCGCTGGTGGCCACCGAGGCCGGCGTACGGATCGGCGGGCTCAAGGGCCTGCCGCCCGGGCCGGACATGGTCGTCGCCGCCCCGCCGGCCCTGTTCGACCCCCTGCACGACCACCTGGCTCGGTTGGATGCCTCCGGCGGCCCGTGACCGTTGCCCGGTCGGGCGATCACCGCAGCGGCCACCAGTCCGGTCAGATCGGCCCGTCCGGCCGGAGAACCTGCCTGGCCGCCGGTGCTGACCGCCCGGTCGGTTACTTCTCCACCGGCATCGGGCAGGAGCCCGGCGGGGCGACCGGAGCACCGAGGTCGCCGAGGGACTGATTGACCTCGGTGGTGGTGGCCAACTGCTGGAAGTTGTTGCCGAGCACCACGTCGACGATGTCGTCCTCCCGCTCGGGGTTGTACTCCAGCTTCGCCCGGCCCAGGAAGTACGCCCGCAGCAGGTGCGCCGACCCGACGCCCTTCGGGCCGTAGCGCAGGACCGCCACCCCGTCGATCTGCTTCTTCTCGTTGCCGCGCTTCTTCACCTGGAAGTCGCGGTTGCGGAAGTCGTCACCGACGACGGCGGCCAGCCCGGGGCGGTCGGTGCCGTTCATCACATTGAGCTTGACGTCCTTGCGCTCCCGCAGCGTGACGTCGGCGCGCGGCCAGTCATCGGGGCAGCCTTCGGCGGTGCCCGCGCTGCTCTGCGTGTCCCGGAGCACGGCGACGACCACGAAGACCAGGGCGAGCACCGCCAGCATGCCGACGACAACGAGTGCTCGCACTCGCGCAAAGCTCATCAGAGCGCTCCCAGGCGGTGTGGGTGGGTGGCGGCGGCCGTCAATGCTGGGGCTGTGCCGCCGGCCGTCAGGTACGCCGCTGAGGTTAGCGGTTGTCCGACCGTCGCGTGGAAACAGTCCGACATGCCGGCGCGCCATCCGATAACCGGGTAGTACTACCCCTATCTTCGTGTCGCCTGAGTCACATTGGGAACAACTTCCCGTGCAGGGGCGTACATCTCAGCCACGAGGGCGGTATACATGCCTCGCCCAAAGGGGGGGTAGGTTCCGCGCTCGCCGGAGAGATCCTCCGGCGGTCTGACCCGAGCGGTCATCGGGTCAGGTGGCCGACACTAGCGGTGGCCGGCTTGCGGAACCGAAACAGAGTCGTCCGGCGTTACAACCGGAAGCGACAACATCGAAATGGGAGAGTGAAACCGATGGCCACCGACTACGACGCCCCGCGCCGCGACGAGGTCGACCTCGGCGAGGACAGCCTGGAAGAGCTCAAGGCCCGGCGCGTCGACTCACAGTCGGGCGCCGTGGACGTCGACGAGGCTGAAGTGGCTGAGAGCTTCGAGCTGCCCGGGGCCGACCTGGCCGACGAGGAGCTCACGGTCAAGGTGCTGCCGATGCAGCAGGACGAGTTCCGCTGTGCCCGCTGCTTCCTGGTGCATCACCGTAGCCAGTTGGCGGTCGAGCGGAACGGCGAGCTGATCTGCCGCGAGTGCGTCTGACCGAGGGATCGACACCACTGGCAAGCGGCGGCTCCACACGTGGGGCCGCCGCTGCCCGGCTCGGCGAGCGCTGCGCGCACCGACCTGATTGACTCGTTATGGCGGGCCGCCGTGCTGGCGGTCGTCCAGCCGGGGAGGTCGGGACATGAGCGAGCGGCAGCGAGTGAATCATCGGCTCAGTGCGGTGGTGCCTCGTGGCGGCACGGAGCGCAGCGGAGTGCCGGCATGAGCGAGGGTGCTCCGGACGAGTTGGGTGCGACGGTCGCGGCGCTGACCGCCGACGAGATCGAGCCGGCCACCCGCCGGCAGCTGCTCGGTCGACTGGTGCAGCAGGCCCGCGCTCGTGGCGTCCGTGACCTGTTCAAGCCAGGGGCGGCGCTGCGCTGGATGGTCGACACGGTGGCCGAGATCGCCCCGCACGTGCCGATCCGTGACCTGGCCACCCTGCGTCGGCATTTCCCGGACCTGGACGACGAGGCGCTGGCCGACCGGCTGATCCGCAACGCGTCCCGGGCGACCGCGGGCATCGGCGCGGCCGGCGGTGGCGCCTCCGCCGTGCAGTGGACGGTCGCGCCGACGCTACTCTCCGCGCCGGTCCTGCTCGCCGCCGAGACGGTGGCCGTGGTGGCGATCGAGCTGAAGCTGACCGGGGAACTGCACGAGGTCTACCGGGCCCCGCTGCCGGCCGGTGGCACCCCGCGTACGGTGGCCCTGGTCCAGGCCTGGGCCAGCCAGCGTGGGGTCAACCCGATGATGCCCGGGGTGGGCGTGGGTGCCGTGCTGGGCACGGCCGCCCGGCGCGAGCTGCGGGAGACCCTGTTGAAGCGGTTCGGGCGGAACCTGACCACGCTGGGCCCGTTCCTCACCGGCGCGGCGGTGGCCAGCTACCTGAACCGGCGGGCCACCCGGACGCTTGCCGACCAGCTCCGCACCGATCTGCGTCGGCAGCGACGCGGCCTGCCGGGCTCGTCACCGCCGCTGCCGGGTACTCCGCCAGCGCTGCCCGGCGCACCCTGAGGGCTGGTGCTTCTGGCGGTGCGCGACGGTGCCGGCCGGCTCAGTTCGTCGACTGCCGGGCGGCCAGGATCGCCTCGGCCAGCTCGACCGGGTGCCGGGAGCTGACCACCCAGAACGGGGTGGGGTCGGCCGGATCGTCCAGGACCACCTGAACCGCGCCGGAGATCCACGGCCGCTGGACCACGAACGCCAGTGGGTCGGCTCCGACGCCGAGCACCTCACGCCGTCCCTCGGCGTCCAGCGCGATGGCGTCGGCGACGAACCGGACCGGCAGCCGGGCATCGTCGACCCGCAACTCGCCGTCGGCCACCGCGACCCGGATCCGGCCCAGCCACGCCAACCCGGCGACCGCGGCGGGAAGCAGCACCGCGAACGGCAACCAGGCGCGTACCCCGGCGCCACCCATCCAGATCTCGACCGCGACCAGGGTGGCGGCGGCCAGCCCGGCGAGCCACAGCCACCAGGGCAGCCGGAGCCGTTCGGAGTAGGCCGCAGACGCCGTGGTGGACGAAGCAGACGGTGACTGGCTCACTCGTACCAGGGTACGGCGCGGGCTGGCCCCGGTACCGGGCAGGATGGCAGGGTCACCCCCAGCGGATGAGGACGAAAGAGGGAAACCGTGACCGACGTGGTGCCCGTGCTGGTCCGGCAGCTCGACCCTGAGCTGCCGCTGCCGGCGTACGCCCATCCCGGTGACGCCGGTGCCGATCTGGTGGCGGCCACCGACGTCGAGTTGCCGCCCGGTGGCTGGGCGCTGGTGCCGACCGGTGTGGCGATCGCGCTACCCGAGGGGTACGTGGGCCTGGTTCATCCCCGATCGGGGCTTGCGGCCAGACTCGGCGTGACGGTGCTCAACGCGCCCGGTACGGTCGACGCCGGCTACCGGGGTGAGATCCTGGTCAACCTGATCAACCATGATCGGGCCACGCCGGTGAAGATCTCCCGGGGCGACCGGATCGCGCAACTCGTTGTGCAGCGAGTGGCGCGGGCCGCGTTCCGGCCGGTGACCGAGTTGCCCGCGTCCGGACGCGGGACCGGCGGCCACGGCTCCACCGGCGGGCACGCCGGGTTGGTGCCGCCACCGGAGACGGCTGGCGCGGACGGAACAGATGGCACCGTGGGTGCGAACAGCGGAGGGTGGACGCAGTGATCTTCTCCCGAAAGCGGGACGCGGGGCGGCACGCCCGTGCCGAGCGGGCCGCCGAAATTCCCGAGACCACCGATGTCGTCGAGGAGGCCCCGGCGCGCGGGCCGTACGACGTCACCGAGGCACCGGAGGGGGTGCAGCGGCTCGATCTGGGCAGTTTGCAGATTCCGGCGGTGGCCGACGTCGAGGTGCGGGTGCAGGCCGACCCGCAGGGCGTGATCCAGCAGGTCGTGCTGGTGCACGGGCGCAGTGCCCTGCAACTCGGTGTCTTCGCGGCTCCGCGCAGCGATGGAATCTGGGACGAGGTGCGCGAGGAGATCCGCCAGTCCCTGTTCAACGACGGCGCCGCCGCGCAGGAGGTCGCCGGCGAGTACGGCATCGAGTTGCACGCCCGGGTGCGCAACGAGGACGGCCTGACCGACCTGCGGTTCGTCGGCGTCGACGGACCGCGGTGGATGGTCCGCGCGGTGTACCAGGGCGAGGCGGCCACCAACCCGGCTGCGGCCGGTCCACTGGCCCAGTGCCTGGAAGGGCTGGTCGTCGACCGGGGCGTGGAGGCCAAGCCGGTGCGTGAGCCGCTGCCGCTGCGGCTGCCGCGGGAGGCCGGAGCGCAGGCCGGCCCGGCGGATGCGGATGCCGCATCGACCACGGGTAGCCGCTGATCCGAGGTTTCGGCCGACTGCCGGAGCACCGGGACGGCCGCCGTCGGCGGTACGCTGGCGTGAGCCGTCCCGGCGCCGCCGGCGCGGCCGGTTGCCGGCGCCAGTCGGCTGGCGTGGAGAGGGTGACGCGGAGGTCATGGCCGCCGACGATGGTCCGGGTTCGTTGCGCCGGTTGCTGCGCCGGCTCACCGCGAGCGAGGCCGAGATCGAGGCCCAGCAGCTGCAACGGGAGAGCGCCCGGTGCGGTGCGGTGCCGGTGCGGCAGTGCGGGCGCGGTCAGGTGGTCTCGGTCTCCGGCCGGCTGCGTACCGTCGTCTACACGCCGCGGACCAACCAGCCGGCCCTAGAGGCGGACCTCTACGACGGCAGCGATGTGGTGACGCTGGTCTGGCTGGGCCGCCGGCACATCACCGGCATTGAACCAGGGCGGCACCTGACCGCCCGGGGACGGGTCGCGGTGCGGGACGACCGCAAGGTGATCTACAACCCGTACTACGAGTTGGAGCCGTCGAGATGAACGTGCGGGCGCGGCGGACGGAAGGCGGGCGATGACCACGGGACAGCCGCCGGCTACCCAGCCGGAGACCGGGTCGGTGGAGGAGGAGCGGCTGCCCACCGTCGCCGAGCAGATGGCCGACCAGTTGGGCGGCTGGCGAGGGCTGTTCGAATCGAGCATCCCGGTGGTGGTCTTCGTGATCGCCAACATCGTCGGCGAGCTGCGGCCCGCGGTGATCGCGTCGGTGAGCGTGGCGGTGCTTATCGGCGGGCTGCGGCTGGCCCAGCGCCGCCCGGTGCGGCACGCCGTCAACGGGCTCTTCGGCATCGCCATCGGCGCGGCCATCGCCTGGCGTACCGGTGAGGCGCGCGACTTCTACCTGCCCGGGATTCTCTACGGCATCGGCTACGGGGCAGCGTTGCTGATCTCGGCGGCGATCCGCCAGCCGCTGGTCGGCTGGCTCTGGTCGGTGCTGGTGGCCAAGGGTAGTTCCGAGTGGCGCAACGACCCCAGGCTGGTGCGGACCTTCACCTGGCTGACCGTGCTGTGGGGCGTGGTCTGGCTGGCCAAGGTCGGAGTGCAGGCCGGGCTGTACCTCGCCGAGCAGGACACCGCGCTCGGCGTGGCGCGGCTGGCGCTGGGCTATCCGCCGTACGTCATGCTGTTGTTGATCACGGTGTGGACCGTGCGTCGGGTCACCCGGGAGCCGCATCCGCAGCCGACGCCGCTGCCGGGCGGCTGACCGACCGGACGCAGCCGACGCCGCTGCCGGCGGCCGGCCGACGGCGTGGATCGTGCGGCTGACCTGCCCGGACCGGCAGCGGCCGGGCCGGGTCCGGCCGTCAGCGCGACTCGCGGGTACGTTCCACGCTGTCCGGCCCGAGCACCACCGAGCGGACGGCGTCCTCCATCTCGGCGGTGCAGACGAAGATCAGTTCGTCGCCGGCCTCGATCGGGTCGTCCGGGGTGGGGACCAGCACCCGCTTGCCGCGCAGGATCGCCACCAGCGCGGCGTCCCGGGGCAGCGGCACCGCGTGCAGGGGCTGGCCGACGTACGGCGCGGTCGGCGGCAACGTGATCTCCACGAGGTTCGCCTCACCCTGCCGGAACGTCATGATGCGGACCAGGTCGCCGACGGTCACCGCCTCCTCGACCAGCGCGGCCATCACGCGCGGCTTGCTGACCGCCACGTCCACCCCCCACTGCTCGGTGAAGAGCCACTCGTTCTCGGCCCGGTTGACCCGCGCGACCACCCTGGGCACCGCGAACTCGGTCTTGGCCAGCAGCGACACCACGAGGTTGGCCTTGTCGTCGCCGGTCGCCGCGACCACCACGTCGCAGTTGGCGAGGTCGGCCTCTTCCAGGCTGGTCAGCTCGCAGGCGTCGGCCAGCACCCACCGGGCCTCCGGTACCCGTTCGGGGCGCAGCATCCGTGGTTGCCGCTCGATCAGCATCACCTGATGGCCGTTCTCGATCAGCTCCTGGGCGATCGACCGACCCACGTTGCCGGCACCGGCGATGACGACCCGCATGATCACTGCCCGCCTTCCGGAGCCGCCGCCACCACCGCGGTGACCGTGGCCACCAAGTCATCGGTGACCAGCATGAAGACCTGGTCGCCCTCCTGCACCACGCTGGAGGCGGTGGGCAGCGTGCCGATGCCGAAGCGGATCAGGTACGCCACCCGGGCTCCGGCCGCCTGCTCCAGGGCCCGCACCGGGCGGCCGATCCAGTCCTTGTGCACCGGCACCTCGATGATGGAGACCGTGCTGGTCGGGTCGCGGAAGATCTCCACGTTGCCCTCGGGCAGCAGGTGGCGCAGCATCCGGTCGGCGGTCCACCGGACGGTGGCCACGGTGGGGATGCCCAGCCGCTCGAAGACCTGCGCCCGACGCTGGTCGTAGATGCGGGCGGCCACCCGGGAGACGCCGAACGTCTCGCGGGCCAGCCGGGCCGAGATGATGTTGGAGTTGTCGCCGCTGGAGACGGCGGCGAAGGCGTCCGCCCGCTCGATGCCGGCCTGGCGGAGCACGTCACCGTCGAAACCGGGCCCGGTCACCGTGTTCCCGGCGAAGTCCGGACCAAGCCGGCGGAAGGCGTCGGCGTCCTGGTCGATGACCGCCACCGAGTGGCCCCGGGACTCCAGGTTGTGCGCCAGGGTCGAGCCGACCCGGCCACATCCCATGATCACGACATGCACGCTGCCTCCCAGGCTGCCCGCCGTTGCGCCTCGTCGTCCGCGAGCCTGCCATGTTCCGACCGCGGGCGGGGACCGACGCTACTCCGGTGCCGCGCCGACCGGCAGCCGGCCACCGGCGGCCGGTTGTCGACGCTGGTCGTACGCTTGGCGACCGTGGCCCGATCCACCTCCCTGCTGAAGCGGCTGCTCCTCGGTCGGCCGTTCCGGTCCGACCGACTCAAGCACACCCTGCTGCCGAAACGCATCGCGTTGCCGGTCTTCGCCTCGGACGCGTTGTCCAGCGTGGCGTACGCGCCGGACGAGATCCTGCTGATGCTCTCCATCGCGGGCGCCTCGGCCTTCGTCTTCTCACCGTGGATCGCGCTCGCCGTCGTGGTGGTGATGCTGACCGTGGTGGCCAGTTACCGGCAGAACGTGCACGCCTACCCCTCGGGCGGTGGTGACTACGAGGTGGCCACGGTCAACCTCGGTCCCCGCTTCGGGGTCGGGGTGGCCAGCGCGCTGCTTGTCGACTACGTGCTGACGGTCGCCGTGTCGGTCTCCTCCGGGGTGGCGAACCTGGGCTCGGTGATCCCCTTCGTGGCGACGCACAAGGTGCTCATCGCGGTCATCGCCGTGGTGCTGCTGACCGCGGTCAACCTGCGTGGCCTCAAGGAGGCGGGCAGCGCGTTCGCCATCCCCACGTACGGCTTCATGATCGTTATCGTCGGTATGATCCTCACCGGGCTGGTCCGGATCGTCGTGCTCGGCGAGGATCTGCGTGCGCCAAGCGCCGACCTGGTGATCGCGGCCGAGTGGCACGACACCACCGGCTGGGCGATGGCTTTCCTGCTGCTGCGTAGCTTCTCCTCCGGCTGCGCCGCGCTCACCGGCGTGGAGGCGATCTCCAACGGTGTGCCGGCGTTCAAGGCGCCGAAGAGCCGCAACGCCGCCACCACGCTGCTGATGCTCGGCCTGGTCGCGGTGACCATGCTTGTCGGCATCGTCTGGCTGGCCCGGCTCACCGGCCTACAGTTCGTCGAGAACCCCCGGATGCAGATCGTCTCCGGTCCCGAGGGGTACGTGCAGAAGACCGTCACCGCCCAGCTCGGCGAGACGATCTTCGGCTCCGGCTCGCTGCTGCTGTTCCTGGTCGTCGGGGTGACCGCCACGATCCTCTTCGTCGCCGCCAACACCGCCTTCACCGGGTTCCCCGTCCTCGGCTCGATCCTTGCCCAGGACCGCTACCTGCCTCGGCAGCTGCACACCCGGGGCGACCGGCTGGCCTTCTCCAACGGCATCCTCTTTCTGGCCGCCTTCGCGATCGTGCTGATCGTCGGCTTCCAGGCCGAGGTGACCAAGCTCATCCAGCTCTACATCGTGGGTGTCTTCGTCTCGTTCACCCTCTCCCAGGCAGGCATGATCCGGCACTGGAACCGGTTGCTGCGTACCGAGCGGGATCCGCAGACGCGCCGCCGGATGACCCGGTCCCGGGCCATCAACGCCTTCGGGATGGCGATGACCGGCGCGGTGCTGGTCATCGTGCTGATCACCAAGTTCCTGCTCGGTGCGTGGATCGCGATCGTCGCGATGGGCGTGATCTACCTGC
The DNA here is from genome assembly GCF_038246755.1 of Micromonospora sp. FIMYZ51. Taxonomy (NCBI): domain Bacteria; kingdom Bacillati; phylum Actinomycetota; class Actinomycetes; order Micromonosporales; family Micromonosporaceae; genus Micromonospora; species Micromonospora sp. FIMYZ51. Next base: position 1,800,178 of record NZ_CP134706.1, read on the forward strand.
TGATGTTGGCTATCCGCCGGCACTACGACCGGGTCGCCGTCGAGCTGACCCCGGACGACGGCCGGCCGGTGCTGCCGGCCCGCAACCACGCGATCGTGCTGGTCAGCAAGCTGCACCAGCCGACGCTGCGGGCGGTGGCGTACGCCCGGGCGACCCGGCCGGACACCCTCACCGCGGTGACCGTCAACGTGGACGACAACGACACCCGGCAGTTGCAGGCCGACTGGGAACGGCGGGACGTGCCGATCCCGCTCACCGTGATCGACTCGCCGTACCGGGAGATCACCCGCCCGATCCTGAACTATGTGGCGGGCGTCCGTCGCGACTCGCCCCGCGACGTGGTCACGGTCTTCATCCCCGAGTACGTCGTCGGGCGCTGGTGGGAGAACCTGCTGCACAACCAGAGCGCCCTGCGGCTGAAGGGCCGGCTGCTGTTCGAGCCGGGCGTGATGGTGACGAGCGTGCCCTGGCAGCTCGCCTCGACCGCCGGCAAGGACCTCGACCGGATGGACGCCACGCTGGCCCGTGGACCGGCCCGGGGACCCCGGGTCGCGCCGCGCAGTACGCTGCCGCCGAGCGTCCCGCCGGCGAGCAGCGCTGCGGATCAGCAGGAAGGAAGTGAGCCGCGGTGACTGAGCAACGGCGACCGAACCGGCCCACCGAGGCCGAGCGCGCCCCGGCCGGCGGTGCGCTTTCCTCGGCCGGCGGTGCGCGCTCCTCGGCCGGCGGTGCGCTTTCCTCGGCCGGCGGTGCGCGCTCCTCGGTCGGCGGTGCGCTTTCCTCGGTCGGCGGTGCGCGCTCCTCGGTCGGCGGTGCGCGCTCCTCGGTCGGCGGTGCGCGTGGCGCGGCGGTTGATGTGCCGCGCGGCCTGGAGGAGGCCGAGCGGGTCGAGCTGACCGTGGCGGCGGTCGCCCCCGGCGGGCACTGCGTGGCCCGGGTCAACGGTCAGGTGGTGTTCGTCCGGCACGCGCTACCCGGTGAGCGGGTGCTTGCCGAGGTCACCGAGGTACACCGGGGCTTCGTCCGGGCCGATGCGGTGACCGTGCTGGAGGCCGCGCCGGAGCGGGTCACCCCGCCCTGCCCGTACGCCCGGCCGGGTCGCTGTGGCGGCTGCGACCTGCAACACGTCGCTCCGGAGGCCCAGCTGCGCTGGAAGGAGACCGTGGTACGGGAACAACTCCTCCGCCTCGGTGGCCTGGACGAGGCCGCGTGCGACGCGCTTGGCGTACGGGTGGAGGCGTTGCCGGGCGGCCGGCTCGGCTGGCGGTCCCGGGTCCGGTACGCGGTGGACGCGGCGGGCCGGGCCGGGTTGCTGAAGCACCGTTCGCACGAGGTGGTGCCGGTCGACCGCTGCCTGATCGCCCACCCGGCCATCCAGGAGCTGCCGGTGCTCACCTCCGCCGGGGCCAGCTGGCCGGAGGCCGACGCGGTGCAGACCGTCGCCTCCACCGAGGGTGACGTGGCGATGATCGCCGTTGCGGCGGGGCGTACCCAACTGGTGCGTGGCCCGCAGCGGGTCCGGGAGCGGGCCGCGGGCCGGCAGTGGCGGCTGCCCGTCTCGTCGTTCTGGCAGGTGCACCCGGCCGCGGCGGACACCCTGGTCGGCGCGGTCCTGGAGCTGACCGCGCCGAAACCGGGGGAGACGGCGTGGGATCTCTACGGCGGAGCCGGGCTGTTCGCCGCGGCGCTGGCCGACCGGGTCGGTCCCGACGGGCGGGTGACCCTCGTCGAGACGGCCGGCGACGGCGTCGCGGCGGCCCGGGAGAACCTGAGCGACCTGCCCCAGGTCGAGGTGGTGTCGGCCCGGGTGGAGAAGGCCCTGGCCCGTCGCCGGATCACCGGCCCGGTGGACGTGGTGGTGCTCGACCCGCCGCGCTCGGGAGCCGGTGCGCAGGTGGTGCGCGACGTGGTCGCCGCCGCGCCCCGGGCGGTGGCGTACGTGGCCTGTGATCCGGCCGCGTTCGCCCGGGACCTGCGGGTGTTCACCGGTCTCGGCTGGCGGCTGGCGGCGCTGCGCGGGTACGACCTGTTCCCGATGACCCAGCATGTGGAGCTGGTCGGGCTGCTGGTACCGGGGGAGAAGTGTTAAGCAGGGGCCCCTGCTCTACCGCAGGCGTTAACAAGGGGCCCTTCCTTGCACAAGCTGCGGTGGGTGCGGGGGCCGATAGACTCTGCGGTCATGAGTGTTGATGAGGACACGGCCAACCAGGGCCGGCTGCTGGCCGCGGTGCACGGTCCCCAGGACGTCAAGCGGATGTCAGGCACCGAACTCGACATCCTCGCCGCCGAGATCCGCGATTTCCTGATCGCCAAGGTGTCGCGTACCGGCGGGCACATCGGTCCCAACCTGGGTGTGGTGGAACTCACCCTGGCCATGCACCGGGTCTTCGACTCTCCCCGTGACCGCCTGCTTTTCGACACCGGTCACCAGGCGTACGTCCACAAGATCATTACGGGCCGGCAGGCCGGCTTCGACCAGCTGCGCCAGCGTGACGGGCTCTCCGGCTACCCCAGCCAGGCCGAGAGCGAGCACGACATCATCGAGAACTCGCACGCCTCCACCGCCCTGTCGTACGCCGACGGGCTGGCCAAGGCGTACGCGCTGCGGGGTGAGGCGCGCAGCGTGGTCGCCGTGGTCGGTGACGGGGCACTGACCGGCGGGATGTGCTGGGAGGCGCTGAACAACATCGCCGCCGCCGGCAACCCGCTGGTGATCGTGGTCAACGACAACGGCCGCTCGTACGCGCCGACCATCGGCGGGCTCGCCGACCACCTCTCGACGCTGCGGCTCAACCCCGGCTACGAGAAGGTGCTCGACACGGTCAAGGATGCGCTCGGCTCGACCCCGCTGGTCGGCAAGCCGATGTACGAGGTGCTGCACGCGGTCAAGAAGGGCATCAAGGACGCGGTCGCGCCGCAGGCGATGTTCGAGGATCTCGGCATCAAGTACGTCGGCCCGGTCGACGGGCACGACGTCGCCGCGGTCGAGACCGCCCTGCGCGCGGCGAAGAACTTCGGCGGCCCGGTGATCGTGCACGCGGTCACCCGCAAGGGCTACGGCTACCGCCCCGCCGAGGAGGACGAGGCGGACTGCCTGCACGGCCCGGGCGGTGCGTTCGACGTGGAGACCGGTCAGCTCGTCGCCGCGCCGTCGGTGAAGTGGACCCACGTCTTCGCCGACGAGCTGGTCGCCATCGCCGACGAGCGACCCGACGTGGTAGGCATCACCGCGGCGATGGCCGAGCCGACCGGCATCGCGAAGCTGGCCCGCAAGTACCCGGAGCGCACCTACGACGTGGGCATCGCCGAGCAGCACGCGGCCACCTCGGCGGCCGGGCTGGCGCTCGGCGGGCTGCACCCGGTGGTGGCGGTCTACGCCACCTTCCTCAACCGCGCCTTCGACCAGGTGCTGCTGGACGTGGCGATGCACAAGCTGCCGGTCACCTTCGTGCTGGACCGGGCCGGCATCACCGGTCCGGATGGCCCGAGCCACTACGGCATCTGGGACATGTCGGTCTTCGGGGTGGTGCCCGGTCTGCGGATCGCGGCGCCCCGCGACGCCGCCACCCTGCGCGAGGAACTGCGCGAGGCGGTCGCCGTCGACGACGGCCCGACCGTGCTGCGCTACCCGACCGGGGCGGTCGCCGCGGACCTGCCGGCCGTGCGGCGGGTCGGCACGGTGGACGTGCTCACCGAGTCCGCCCGCGCGGACGTACTGCTGGTCGCCGTCGGTTCCTTCGGCCAGCTGGGCATGGAGGTCGCCGCCCGGGTCGCCGAGCAGGGCTACGGGGTCACCGTGGTCGACCCGCGCTGGGTCCGTCCGGTCCCGGCCGAGCTGGTCGAGCTGGCCGCCGGGCACCGGCTGGTGGTCACCGTCGAGGACGGCGTACGGATCGGCGGGGTCGGCGACGCCCTCGCGCAGGCGATGCGGGACGCCGACGTCCGGGTTCCCCTGCGTGACCTGGGCGTACCCGCCGCCTGGCATCCGCACGGCTCCCGCAACCAGATCCTGGCCGACCTCGGCCTGACCGCCCAGGACGTGGCCCGCGACGTCACCGGCTGGATCTCCCGCCTGGACGCCACCCCCGTCGACCCCCTCCCCTAAACAACACCCCCACCCCCAACTAACCCCACCCCCGTTCCCCCCACCCCCACGCCCTCCCTCGCCCCCACGCCCTCCCTCGCCCTCCGCGCCCACCCGCCCCGCCCGCCGATCTTGCACTTTTGGTCGCACTTATGCGGCGAATATCCCTTGTGTGGCGACAGAAAGTGCAAGATCGACGCAGTGGGGGTGGGGTGGGGGTGGGGAGTAAGGGGTGGGGAGTAAGGGGTGGGGTTAGCGGCGGGGGGAACCGGCGGAGCGGTAGTGGGTCTTGTCCTCGGCGGCGAGGCTGAAGGTCTCGCTGCGCTCGGGCAGGGGGACCACCACCAGGCCGGGGCGGTCGACCAGGCGGGTCGTGTTCGGCGGCACCGACAGCGTGGTGTCCTTTGTGGCGCGCCAGCTCAGCACCGCCAGCGGCTGACCCGGCACCGGCAGCTCGTAGACCTGCAACGCGTTGGTCCAATCGGCGGGGGAGAACACCACCGGGCCGTCGTCGGCCGGCCGGTAGACCACGGCGCTCATCATGCCGTCGGCGGTTTCCCAGGTCAGCTGCTCCAACTCGGCCGGCTCGCCGCCGTCGAGCGCCACCTCGCCGAGGGTACGCACGGCCAGTTTCGCCTTGGGCCAGGAGGCCGGCACCGAATCCGGGGCATCCCGATCCGCCACCCGCCGCGTGATACTGCCGAATGGACCATCCGCCTCGGCCAGCTGGCAGGTGTCCAGACCGGTCAGGGCCCGCTTGCCGGAGCCGCTGTCGTCCCGGACCAACGGATAGCGCGGGTTCGCGGTGCCGGTGCCGAGGTCGAGCAGCCGATCGGCGGCCCGGCCCCGGGGCAGCGACTCGGTGGACCGCAGCGCGGCCGTCAGCGTCACCGCCCGACACTGCGGTACGTCGACCGCAGCGGTGAGCCCGTCGGTGTTGGAGAGTGTGCGACCGTCCGGACCGAGCAGTCGCCGGACCCGTTCCGAGACGAGGTAGCGCCGCCCGTCGGCGAGTTGCACCGGCAGCACGTCGGAGTAGACGAGGTAGCCCGGGTCGGTGTACTCGGTGGCGTGACTGACCGCGTACCGGTCGCCGTCGGCGGTGAGTTGCAACAGCCAGGAGGCGGCCTGACCGGGTACCGAGGCGGCGACCAGCGCGAGCCGGGCACCGTCGACCTCGCCGGAGAAGAGGATGCCGGACGAGGGTACGTGGACCCGGTCGTCCACAGGCGAGCGCCAGTCGCGTACCGCCTCGGTCACGGCGGCCGTCACCGTGGCGTCCTCGATCAGCGAGCCGCGCGGGGGCCAGACGGTCAACGAACCGTCCAGGCTGTCGTACCCGACCCGCAGGTCCTGCGGTCGGCGTTCGGCGACGGGCCCGCACGCGGTGAGGGTGGCCAGCAGGACCGACAGGCTGGTGGCTGTCACGCCCCGCCAGCGGACTGAAGCCACCTGTTACGCCCCCGATCGCCTCGGTCGTCGTGTACGGAGGGCAATAGTACGAGACGAACCGGCGGTACGCCGCGCCGCCTCACGCTGCGGACCGCCTCACGCTGCGTCGCGGCGGCCCTACCGTGGCCACAGGGGACACCGCGTGACTTGGGAGCAATCTCCCTACTCGGGTAGACTCCGCCGACTGTGACGCCTGCTGAGACCCGCGCTGGAGCGCCGCCGGAATCCGACGCCATCGTGGGCTCACCGTCCGCATCCGTCACCGTCAGTGAGAGCGCGCGGCACACCGAGCGTACGCAGCAGTCCGCTGCCCTTATCGATGCTGCCGTCACCGACGCTCCGACCGTCGATGCTCCGGCCGTCGATGCTCCGGCCGTCGATGCTCCGGCCGTCGATGCTCCGGCCGTCGATGCTCCGGCCGTCGATGCTCCGGCCGTTGATGCTCCCGCTGGGGACGCGCCGGCGAGCGAGGACGCCACGCCGGGGCCGCCGTGGCGGGCGGCCGGGCCGCCGAACCCGGTGGGCGTGCGGCGGCCGGCGCGGCCGGCGCGGCGAGCAGACTGGCCGCGCGCTGGCGCCGCTTCCGGTGGACCCGCCGCCGGCTGGACCTGGCCGTCTTCGGTGGATTTCTGCTCGCCGCAGTCTGGGTGACAAGCCAGATCTGGGTCGATCCGGCCGGCCGGGTCGCCGCGCTCTACAGCAGCGACCCGGCGCAGGTGCAGTTCTTCCTCGCCCACTCGGTCCGAGTGGTGCTGCACGGCGAGTTCCCGTTCTTCACCGAGCAGTTCAACTACCCGGACGGGGTCAACCTGATGGCCAACACGGCCATCCTTGCGTTGGGCATCCCGATGGTGCCGGTGACCCTGCTGTTCGGACCCGCCGTCACCTTCGTGGTGCTGGTGACGCTCGGCCTCGCCGGGACCGCCTCGGCCTGGTACTACGTGCTCTCCCGGCACGTGGTGAGCAACCGGCTGGCAGCCGTGGTCGGTGGTTGGCTCTGCGGGTTCTCACCGGCGATGCTCTCGCACGCCAGCTGGCACCCGAACATCATCAGCCAGTTCCTGCTGCCGTTCATCGTCTGGCGGGTGCTGGTGATCACCCGGTCGACCCGGCCCTACCGCGACGGTGCGCTGCTGGCGCTGCTGGTCACCGCGCAGGCGTTCATCAACGAGGAGATCCTGCTCTTCACCGCGATGGGCCTCGGGATCTTCCTGATCGCGGTGGTCGTGCAACGCCCCGACCTCTGGTCGGCGGCCTGGCGTCCGCTGGGCAAGGCGCTGGCCACCTGCACGGTGATCGCCGGTGCGCTGCTGGCCTACCCGCTGTACATCCAGTTCGCCGGGCCGATGGCGTACCACGGGCTCAGCGACGCCGTACGGGATTACGGCAACGACATCGCCGCCTACTTCGCCCCGGGCTCGCCGACGATCGGCGGAAACCAGCGGGCGAACGTGAACCTCGCCCCGAACTATTCGGAGGAGAACGCCTTCTTCGGCTGGAGCCTGGCGCTGATCGCGGTGGGGATCGTGCTCTGGCTCCGGCGGGAGGTGCTGGTCCGGGCGCTTGCTGCGACCGCCGCCTTCTACACCATCCTCTCCCTCGGCGAGCGCATCACCTGGTGGGACCGCGAGCTGATCGTCGGCCCGTGGGAGTGGCTGGTCCGCCTGCCGCTGCTCGACGCGGTGGTGCCGACCCGGTTCGGCATGATCACCAGCGTGGTGGTGGCGGTCCTGCTGGCCCTGGCGATCGAACGCAGCCGCACCCTGGACCTGGACCGGCGCACCGTGCGTACGCTCACCGCCGCCGGTCTGGTGCTCGCCCTGCTGCCGATCGCGCCCATGCCGCTGCCGATGACCTCCCGGCCGCCGGTGCCCGAGTTCATCACCGCCGACCGCTGGCGCGCCTACGTCGGGCCGGACCAGACGTTGGTGCCGATCCCGGTGCCGAGCATGGGCAACACCAACGGCATGCGCTGGGCCGCCGCGACAAACCTCGACTTCAAGATCCCTGGCGGCTACTTCCTCGCCCCGCGCAACGCCAACACCGGTGACCCGGGCCGCTTCGGCGGCCGGCCGAGCGGAATGGGCAAGCTGCTGGAGGAGGTCGCGTCGACCGGCCGCACGCCGGAGCTGGACGACCGCCAGCGGCGTCGCTGTCTGGACGAGCTGCGGCACTGGCGGGCCGCCGTCCTGGTGCTGCCGGTCCGACAGCAGCATTCCGAGCCGCTGCGGCAGACCGTCGAGCAGCTGGTCGGCCCGGCCCGCCTGGAGCTGGACGTCTGGGTGTGGGACGTGCGCTCGCTCACCGACCCGCGGAGCTGAGCCCGGTCGCGGCGGGACTGCTCTCGCCGAACGCGCGTGCAGCGGTGACCCTTTGTTAAGAAGGGGCCCTTCCTATACACCAGGCGTTAGGAAGGGCCCCTTCCTTACACCCGGTCGCGTACGTCCCAGAGCCAGACGTCGTCTACCCGCTGCGGTTCGCCGAGCAGTGCGGTCATCAGGTCACGCAGCACGGCCTCCTTGGGATGGGCGCCGAGCACCACCACCGAGGCCCGCCAGAAGGTGATGTCCTCCACCGCCTGCCGACGGTTCTCCTCGGTCAGCTCGGGCAGCTCCCCGGTGTCCATGGTGCGGTAGATCAGGGTGCTGGTGGGCCGGTTCGGTGCGCCGAAGACGCCTTCGCCGTCCAGGTTCGGGCCGATGAAGTAGCCGGCCGGGATCGGGAACTCGTGCTGGGTCAGCGCGCTCCAGCGCAGCGTGGAGAGCCCGTGCACGTTGCTGGGGATGGGCACCGGCACCAGCGTGCGGCCGTCCGGCACGTACGGCCGCCAGGCGCCGGAGGTGATGAAGGCCGGCGGCGGGTCGACCGGCTCGGCCGGCAGCGGGGTGGGGATGAGCGGCAGCACGGCGAGTGAGATCGCGGCGTACCCGATGCCGCGCCGCCAGCGCGGTCGCTGCCGGGCGGTGGCCACCGGTTCCTGGTCGCTGGTCGCTGGTTCCCCGGCGTCGGGTGCCCCGACCGACGGTTCCCCGGCGCGTGGTGCCGGCACCGGCGGCCGGCGGTTACCGGCCACCGCGTCCCAGGCCAGCGCGAGCAGGACGCCGAGCGCGGCGGTGGTCACCAGGGTCAGTCGGGTCGGCATCATCATCTCGACCAGGGGCAGATCCGCCGGAATGTACGACCACGGGCCGGCGATGCCGGTCAGTTCGCCGTTGAACCGGATCTCCGGACCGAGCGCCGCGACCGAGAAGAACACCACAAGCACGGCCAGGATCCGGGCGACCAGCGAGCGGCGCACCAGCAGCGCCAGGGCCAGCACGGAGACCAACACCAGCGGCCAGCCGAACCAGGTGTTCTGCTCGGTCAGCCCGATGGTGGCCTCCACCGCCTCGGTGCCGGCGATGGTGTCGCGGGGGAAGGTGACGAAGGCGACGACGTCCTCGCCCCAGCTGTGGAACACCCCGCCCTGCAATCCCCGGTAGGACTGCGGGCCGTTGAACTGGAACCAGATCGGGTAGGCGGTCAGCAGCAGGGCCAGCCCGCCACCGACGCCGAGTCCGGCACCGAACGTGCCGGCGCGCCGCCACGCCACGCGCGGTCGCATGATCGCGTACGCGATCACGATGACCAGGCAGGCCAACGCCGTGAGCAGCAGCATCTCCTCGTTGATGAAGATCTGGTACGCCACCAGCAGACCCAGCACCAGTCCGTTGCGTCGCCACCGACCCGGTTCGGCCAGCCGGAACACCCGCACCACGATCAGCGGGAGCAGGAAGTTGGAGACGAAGTTGGGCTGGCCGTTGGCGTGGTGCACGATGCCCGGGGCGAAGCCGAGGAACGCGCCACCGACGAAGGCCGCGGCGCGGGAGCGCACCAGGTGCCGGGAGAGCATCCAGTACGAGGTGGCGGCGGTGGCCGCCAGCGCGCCGCCCAGGTAGAGGGCGTAGACCACCTGGGGGCCGAGCAGCCAGGTGAGCGGGGCGAGCGGCAGGGTCACCCCGAGCAGTGAGGTGTTGGCCATCATGTTCACCCCGTCGGGGGCGTTCTGCCGCGTGGTGAACAGCGGGTTCTCCAGGTGCAGCAGCGAGTACGCGCCGTGCGAGAACAACCACTCGAACCAACTGTGGTCGGTGGGCAGATGCGACGACACGCGGTTGTTCACGTCCACCCAGTAGTTGAGGCAGACGAGGACACCGAGCAGCACGTAGGCTCCGATGGCCAGCAGGTCGGCGCGGGCCGGCCAACGGCGGGAGCGTCGTGTCGGCGCGTCCGCCTCGACGGTCTCGGGGACGGGATTCAGCGAGGGATCTACCACCGGCACAGCCACGACGGGCCATCGTACAGGCGGCTGCCGGCGCATCCGACGCTGTCAGGGCCGCGCGTCGGATGCGCGGCGGAGAGGACGAGCGTGACGTTGATCGACCTCGGCGAGCTGACCGAGCCGACCGATTCACCGCCGCGCCGCCGGCACCGGGCCGGCAACCGGTGGCTGCCGGCCGGGTTGGTGGCGTTGGCCGCTCTGCTGACCCTGGCCGGTGCCGCGCCGCCACCGGCCCGGGTGCACGCGACGGTGCCCGCCACGCTCGGTTCCGATGTGTTCCTCGCGGAGGACGAGATCTTCACCGTCACACCGTTGCCGGGAGTGACGGACGGCCGGCAGGAACTGACCGCCTACCGCCGGCCGGAGCAGACAAGCGTCCGGCCGCAGCGGCTCACCGCGCTGTGGCGGCTGCCGGTGCCGACCGGCGGCCAGGTCGTCCAGGTGGCTCCGGTCGCCGACGAGGCGGTACTGGTCTCCGTGGTCCGGCGGCGTTCCACGGCGGACGCGAACTCGACCGAGACGGTGTTGCTCGACACCCGTACCGGGCAGGAACGGTGGCGGGCACCCGGGACCGCGACGCTTGACGCCTCGGGACGTGCGCTGCTGCGCACCTGGCCGGTGGATGAGCCGCTCGTGCTGCGGGCGGTCGAGTTGGCAAGCGGTAGGCAATTGTGGTCGAAGACGATGGCGGCGACCTGGGTGGACTACCACGCTCGCGACGGTGTGGTCGACGCCCTGGTGGTCACCACGTCCTCCGGTGACATCGAGATCCTGGATCCGGCGAGCGGCCAGGTCCGGCACAGCCTGCCCGTCCCCGACGACAACCTGGCCGGCTACCAGCAGACGTCGGTGGTCGACGACCTGCTGGTGACGGTGCGCAACTCGCGGACCGTGACCGCGTACGACCTGGACGGGCTCACCCAGCGCTGGCAGGCCGTCGTGCCGCTGGCCGACTACGTCAGCCGGTGCGGCACCCTGCTCTGTGCCCGGGTCAACCGGGGCAGTGGCCAGCTCCTCGATCCGGAGACCGGCGCCGTGCGGTGGAGCAGCCCCGAGGACGTGAACGTCATGCTGGCCAGCGAGAGCCGGGTCCTGGCGCTCGACACCACCGGGCGCGACGCCACGGCGATCGTCGCCATCGATACGGCGACCGGCCGGCCGCCGGCCGACTACGGCAGCTGGAACATCGTCGCCAACTACGAGTACGAACGACACCTGCTCGGGGTGCAGCAGCGGCCCGACGGCGGCCTGGTGCTGGCCCGACTCGATCCGGCGCAGGCGCGACCGCGGATCGTCGACGTGCTTGTCGGCGCCGCCGGCGACTGCCAGCACCGGTACGGGTTGATCGCCTGCCGGCGTCCGGACGGTGACGTCGGGGTGTGGCGACTGCCCGCGTCCGGACGGTGACATCGGGGTGTGGCGACTGCCCGCGTCCGGACGGTGACATCGGGGTGTGGCGACTGGCTGAGTGATCTCGCGGACCGGAGACCGCGCGATCCGGTCGAGGCGGGACGATGGTGGAGAGGACGGCCGTGACCTTCATCGACCTCGGCGAGCTGACCGAGCCGACCGAGCCGGCACCGCCGCTGCGGACCCGTCGGCGCCGTCCCGGCCGCTCGCGGACATTGCTGGCGCTGCTGGCGTCGGTCACCCTGCTGGTCGTGGCCGGTGCCGCGCCGCCGACCCCGAGGGTGCGGGCGATCCTGCCGGCCGCGCTTGCGGTGTTTCTCAGCACCGAGCACGTGTTCACCGTCGTCGCTCAGCGCGGGGTGACCGACGGCAGCCAGGAACTGCTCGCCTACCGCCGGCCGGAGCCCACCGTCGGCCCGCCGCAGCCACTCACGCCGCTCTGGCGGATGCCGCTCGGGTCCTTCCACGGTGTCCAGTTGGTGGAGTCCGTCGCCGACGGCGTGCTGCTCATTCTCGCCCCGACCGGTCAGGCCGACCACAACTACGCCGAGACCCTGCTGTTGGACGGCCGCACCGGGCAGGAACGCTGGCGCAGATCCGGCACCGGCACTCTCGACCCGTCCGGTCGCCTGCTGCTCCAGACGGATGCCGCCGCGCGGCCGGACAGGCTGACCGTGGTCGAGGTGGCCAGCGGTCGCGAACTCTGGTCGTCGTCGGCGGCCTGGGCGAGCTACCACGAGCCGCACGCGGTCGTCGTCACGTACACCCCGGCCGGCGACATCGAGGTGCTGGATCCGGCGACCGGTGCGGTACGGGGCCGCCTGTCCGACGTCGACGAACCGAGCGACCGGCTGTACGCGGCGATCGCCGGCGACCTGGTGGTGGTGCTCCGCAACCCCACCACCGTCGTCGGCTACGACCTCGACGGGCTGGTGCAACGTTGGCGGGTGTCGGTCACGCCGGTCGACTACGTCACCGGGTGCGGCGACCTGCTCTGTGCCCGCGCCCACCATGGCGGCACGCAGCTGCTCGACCCGGTGACCGGGGCCGTCCGGTGGACCCACGTGACCGACGCCGACGACGTGTACATCGACCTGGCCGGCGAGCGACGGGCCCTGGCGATGGATTTCCGACCGTCGACTCCAGGAGTGACGGCAATCGACGCGGCAACCGGCCGGACCGCGCCGGACTACGGCACCTGGGCCCGGGTCGCCGGGCCCGGCCTCGCCCCGTACCTGCTCGGGGTGCGGTCCGTGGCCGGCGGTGGTCTGGTGCTGGCCCGGCTCGACCCGGCGCAGCCGCAGCCGCGACGGATCGACGTGCTGGCCGGCGCCGTCGATGGCTGCCAGTACCGGGCCGGCCTGATCGCCTGCCGCCGCCACGGCGGCGACTTCGGGCTGTGGCAGCTGCCCGACTGACGGCGACGCCGGGCGCGCCGAGCCGCGACTTGGCGACCGGCGCTAGGTTGTCGGTGGTCGTGGGCGGAAAGGGGCGGGACATGCGGGTACTTGTGGTCGAGGACGAGCGCAACCTCGCCGACGCGATCGCGCGTGGCCTGCGCAAGCGGGGGATGGCGGTGGACATCGCCTACGACGGCGACAGCGGGCACGAGATGGCCTTCGTCACCCGCTACGACGTGGTGGTGCTCGACCGTGACCTGCCCGGGATGCACGGCGACCAGATCTGCGCGGAGCTGGCCGCCTCCGGCGCGTTGACCCGGGTGCTGATGCTCACCGCAAGCGGTACGGTCGCCGACCGGGTGGAGGGGTTGCAGCTCGGTGCCGACGACTACCTGCCCAAGCCGTTCGCCTTCGACGAACTGGTCGCCCGGGTGCAGGCGCTGGGCCGGCGGGCCACCCCGGCCGCGCCGCCGGTGCTGGAACTGGCCGATCTGGTGGTGGATCCGGCCCGCCGGACCGCCACCCGGGGCGGCGCGTCGGTGGAGCTGACCAACAAGGAGTTCGGCGTGCTCTGTGAGCTGCTCAAGGCGCGCGGTGCCGTGGTGTCCAGCGAGGAACTGCTGGAGCGGGTCTGGGACGCCAACACCGATCCGTTCACCACAATCGTCCGGGTCACCGTGATGACCCTGCGCCGTAAGCTCGGCGACCCCCCACTCATCGAGACCGTGGTGGGTGCCGGCTACCGGACCGCCGAGGTGTCGGCGTGACGCCCCTGCGGGGCCGGCTGTCGTCGCACGCCCCAGCCGCCGGGGTGACCCGCGCGCTGCGGCGCCGGCCCAACTGGCGGCCCGGCCTGCGGCTGCGGCCCACGTTGCGGCTGCGGCTGACCCTGCTCAACGGCGTGCTGCTGGTCGGCGCGGGCGCGGTCCTGGTGCTGCTGGCCTGGCTGCTGGTCCGCGACGCGCTGCGGCCCACCGACGAACTGCTGCCGGGCACGACAGTGCTGCTGGCCGACGGGACGTCGCTGGACGCCGCCGCCTGGCAGCAGCGGATGGTCGACTCGGCCTCCGGGGAACTGCTGGCCAAGGGGTTGGCCGTGCTGCTGGCGATCGGCGCGGTCGGCGCGGTCGGCGCGTACGCGGTCGTCGGGCGGGCGCTGCGGCCCCTGCACCAGGTCACCGCGACCGCGCGCCGACTCGGCGAAACCACGCTGGACCAGCGCATCAGCTACACCGGGGCGGACGACGAGGTGGCCGAGTTGGCGGACACCTTCGACGCGATGCTGGACCGGATCGCCGCCGCGTTCGAGGCGCAGAAGCGGTTCGTCGCCAACGCCTCCCACGAGCTGCGTACGCCGCTGGCGGTGATGCGTACCGAGATCGACGTGACGCTCAGCGACGACGAGGCGGACACGGCCGAGTACCGCCGGATGGCCACCGTGGTCCGGGACGCCTCGGAGCGGGCCAACGGGCTGGTGGACGCCCTGCTGGTGCTGGCGCGCAGCGAGGCGCAGAAGGGCCGCCGGCTCGGCCGGCGTACCGAATGTGACCTGGCCGCCGGCACCGCGAACGCGTTGTCGGCGGTTCGCCGGGAGGTGGACCGGATCAAGCTGAACGTGCAGACCTCGCTGGAACCGGCACCTGTGGTCGGCGATCCCGGCCTGCTGGACCGGTTGGCCGGCAACCTGATCGAGAACGCGGTCCGCTACAACCACCTGCACGGTCGGCTCTGGGTGCGGACCGGTTCGCACGGGCAGCGCTCCTGGCTGGTGGTGGGCAACACCGGCTTCGAGGTGGATCCGGCCGACGTGCCGGGCCTGTTCGAACCGTTCCGGCGGGGCGGCCGGGAACGGACCGGGGCGCGCGGGTCGGGGCTGGGCCTGTCCATCGTGCGGGCGGTGTGCGACGCGCACGGCGGTACGGTGACCGCGGTGGCACAGCCCGGCGGCGGCCTGGAGGTGACGGTGATGCTGCCGGTGGCGGACGCCGCGCCGACGGTGGAGCAGACCTCGACCGGCGGGTAGCCACCGGTCCAGCGAGCGAGCGGGGGTTCGGTAATGCGGATCACGAGTGTGAACGCCTGGGGCGGCATGCTCTTCGACGAACTCGTCGAGTGGCTGCCCGGCAACGGGGCGCAGGTGCTCTGCCTCCAGGAGGTGACCCGGACCGCCGGCCTGACCGGCTGGACCCGGTTCGAGGACGGTGAACGCAAGCTGCCGCAGCGTGCGGACCTGTTCGACGACGTACGTGGCACGCTGCCCCGGCATCAGGCGATCTTCCTCGCCAGCGACTCCGGTCCGGTGCACGACGACATGGGTGCCCGCCATCGGCAGGACTTCGGCCTGGCGACCTTTGTGGCCGAGGACCTGCCGGTCGTCGGGGTCGACTCCGCCTTCGTGCACGGGGAGTTCGTCGACCACGACGAGTGGCGGGTCCCGATCCGGCCCCGGGTCGCCCTCGCCGTGCGTACCGTCGACCGCGTGGCCGGCCGGTCGGTGTGGGTGGTGCAGATGCACGGGTTGCGCGATCCGGCCGGCAAGGCCGACACCCCGGCCCGCCGTGGCCAGGCCGAGCGGCTGGCGCAACTCGTCCGCCGGATCCGTGGTCCGCGCGACCTGGTGGTGGTCTGCGGGGACTTCAACCTGCTGCCCGACAGCGAGACCTTCGACGTGCTGGCCGAGGTCGGGCTGACCGACCTGGTCGGTACGGCCGACACCCGGACGTCCCGCTATGCGAAGCCGGTACGCCACGCGAGCTACCTGCTCGTCTCCGACGTCGCCGCCGTCGAGCGCTTCGAGATCATGGCCGAACCGGAGGTTTCCGACCACCGGGCCCTGATCCTCGACATCTGAGCGGCATCCGCAGCGGTGCCTACCGGGCGGCCACCCGCAGTTCGGCGATGCTCGTCCACGGCTGCCCGGTCACCTCGGACAGGGCCCGCAGCCGGACGTACCGGGCGGAGCGGGCGCTGAAGCAGGCGGTCTGCTCGGCTGTCGTGTTGGCCCACGTCCCGGTCGCCGCCGCCGTGCCCCACGTCGTCCCGTTGCCGGAGGTGTGCACCTCGTACCGGGCGATCCGCCCGTTCTGGCTGGCCTGCCGGGGCAGGTAGTAGAGGCAGCTCACGCTCATCGCGCGGCCCAGGTCGAGCTGGATCTCGTGCGGATGCGACGGGCTTGCCGCCTGCCACTCGGTGTGCCAGATGGTGGCCGGGTTGCCGTCGAGGACGTTTGTCGCCCGGCCGTCCTCGGCGGCGACCTCCTGGCTGTCGGCGCTACGCACCGTCAGCGCCGTCGCCGGCAGGCGCGGCGCGACCGCCACGTTCAGCTCGGCCACCGACGTCCAGGGTTGCCCGTTCACCTCGCCGAGCGCCCGCAGGCGTACGTAACGGCCGGTCTTTGCGGCGAAGCTTGCGGACTGTTCGGCGGTGGCGTTGGGCCAGGTGCCGGTGGCGACCGGGCTGCCCCAGGTGGTGCCGTCGGCGGAGACGTGGACCTCGTAGCCGGCGATGCGGCCGTTCGTCATGTTCTGCCGGGGCAGGTAGTACAGGCCGGTCACGTCGTAACTGCCGCCGAGGTCCAGTTGGATCTCGTGCGGGTGCGACGGGCTGGCGGCCTGCCACTGGGTGTGCCAGATGGTGGCCGGATTGCCGTCGAGCACGTTCGTGCCGCGGCCGTTCTCGCCGGCCGTCTCCTGGCTGTCCACCGAACGCACGGTCAGCTGCGACTGGGGCAGCCGTTCGCGGACGAAGGTCGCGGTGTAGGTCCGGGCCGTGCTGGGTGCGGTGATGAGGTGTGTCTGCGCGCCCCCGTCGGACCAGGCACCGAAGACGTACCGGACGCCGTCGACGGTCTGCGGCGTCACCGCGCTGATGGTGTTCGCCGAGCCTTGGATGACGGTCCGGGTGAACGGCGTGGTCTCGCTGGCGCTGCCGACCGCGACCGGTAGCCCCGGCGGGTTGCTGGTGAAGGTCAGCTCGACGGTGCGCGGGTCGAGCCGCCGACTGGCGGTCGCCGACAACCCGCCCGCGTCGGTGGCGGTGAGTACCAGCTCCAGATAGGACGGATACTCGTGGTCGGGTGCCGGGAAGCTCGCCCCGGCCACGCCGGTCCATTCCTGCACCGTGTGGATATGGCAGTTGTCCGGGGTGTAGCAGTGGTGTTGCAGCAGTTGCCAGCGCAGCGCCGAGGCGGGCAGGGTGCCCTGCTCCGGGTCGGTGGCCCGGCCGGTGAAGGTGATGTGCTGCCCGACGACGAAGGTGCTGCCCGCCGCCGGGGTGTCGATGACGGCGGTCGGGCCGCTGTTGCCGGACTGGATGGTGACCGTACGGGTGTCCGCCACGTCGAGCGTGTCGATGACGCGCAGCCGTGCGGTGTACGGGCCGCCGGCCGGGTAGGTGAAGCTCGCGGTCGGGGTACGCGCGTCGACCGTGCCGTCGTCGGTGAAGTCCCACTCGTAGCGCAGCAGGCCCTCGTCGGCCGGGTCGGGGTCGCTGGAGGCGGTCGCGTCGAAGGACACGGTAAGCGGCGCGTCGCCGGTGGTCGGGGCGGCCTGGAGCACGGCGACCGGCGGTTGGTTGCCGGCGAAGTGGCGGACCCGGCGGATGCTGCCGGCCGCGTCGGCGTAGTACAGGTCGCCGCCGGGGCCGATCGCCAGGTCGACCGGGTTCGCCGCCTGGGCGACGAAGGTGAGCCGGTTCGCCGCGTCGGGCGTACCGCCGGGGGTGGTGGGGAGCATCGCCCAGATGCAGTCGCGGGTGTAGTCGGCGAAGAAGAGCGCACCCCGGTACGCGGCCGGGTAGTCGCCGCCGGCTGTCGGGTAGAACGCCATGCCGGACACGCTCGACCCGCCGGTGGGGCAGCTCTCGCCGGTCACCACCCGCCCCGAGTGCTGATATCCGTAGTACGGCGCGGTCTGCGTACCGGCGGTGTAGAGGCCCTCGCAGAGGTCGAGGTTGGCGCCGTCGTAGCCGCCCTGCCGGTTGGGTCCCTCGTAGCAGGGCCAACCGAAGTTGGCGACCTGGCCGGTCGGGTCGGTGAGCCGGTTGACCTCCTCCCAGGTGTTCCAGCCGACGTCACCGATCCAGAGTTCGTCGGTGCCGGGCCGGACGGCGAACCGGTACGGGTTGCGCAAGCCGTAGCCGACGATCCGTCGGGTGTTCGGGTCGGTGGAGCCGAGCGCCGGGTTGTCCGGTGCGGCGGCACCGGTGAGCGGGTCGAGGCGCAGGATCGTGCCGTCCAGGCCGGTCGGGTCAGCCGCCGTACGGACGTCCTGGGAGCGCAGCGCGCCACCCTCGGCGGTCGGTGGCGTCATGCTGCCGCCGGGCGGGTCGGCGCACGGGTTTATCGGGTTGCCGAGCTGCCCGTAGTCGACGACGTTGTAGCTGGCACCGTCACCGGAGCTGAGGTAGAGCATGCCGTCGGCGCCGAAGTGCAGGTCACCGATCGAGTGCGAGGGGTACTGCTGGCACCAGTCGTGCAGCAGCACCTGCTCGGTGCCGGTCATCACGTCACCGGCGGCCTCCAGCCGGGACAGCCGGCCGGTGACGATGCACTGCCCGCCGTTGGCCCCGCCGACCGCGTTGCAGTTGTCGTTCCACACCGGCGCGACCTGCCCCGGCGGGGCGTCGTAGGTGTAGAGCACGTAGACGTACGGCTGGGTCGGGAAGTCGGGATGCAGCGCGAGGCCGAGCAGGCCGCGGTCGTTCTGATTGTGTACGTTTACCGAAAGGTCGGCAAAGATTGTCGCCGTGGTGTCGGCGATCGAGTCGAACACCTTGATCCGGCCGGCTTTCTCGGCGACGAATATCCGCCCGTCGGGCGCGAATTCGATGTTCATCGGTTGGTTGAGGCCAGTCAGGACGGTTTGTTCCCGAAATCCGGTGGGCAGCACGGCGGCCGATGCCGGGCTCGGTAATCCGACGACAGCCAGCAGTGCGGCGACGAGTGCGCTGACGAGAAACGAGGACATAAAACGCTGACCGGACACCGGCATCCTCCCCCAAGGTCGTGGCGGGAAGAATGACAACACATAATAGTGAATATTTTTGAACGTTGATGTGGCTGCCCGCATCGGCTGGCTAACCTCGGTCTTTCGCTTAAGCGTCGACCCATAGCCATCATTCGATGAATGTGATTCGGGTGTTTGTTGCTGTTTTGGTGGCATGCTAAAGGCCCGGCGCGGGGCCGGGTTCCTCTGTGTTGCTGGTCGGGGCGTGAGTCGCGGGGTCAGCCGGTGGGGCGGGGTAGTGCCGTGAGGTTGGTGAATGCGCTGTTCAGGGCATCGGCCCAAGGCCAGTCGGCGGCGATGGCGAGGCGGGTCCTGCGGGCGGTGCGGGTGATCCGGGCCGCGACGTGCAGCAGCCGGTAGCGAAGCTTCTTGGGTTCGGCTTTGGCGAGGTCGCCGTCCAGGAGAATGGTCTGGGTCCAGGCGAGCAGGTCGATGCCGGTCAGGGCGAGTTGGAGCCAGGCCTGGTTGATCGCGAAGACGCGGGACGGGAACCGGCCGAAGCCGGTGGTCTTGCCGGTGCGGATCTTGTCCTCCACCCTGGCGTGAGCCCGATGCCGGGCTTCCAGGAACTGGATGCTGCCCGTGCCGGGCGGGGTGTCGGTGGCCACGACCTGGTGCCGCCAGCCTTCGATGGTGTCGAACAACGACAGTTGGGCGCCGGGGTGCGGGCGTTCCCGGCGGACCAGGAACCGGGTGCCCTCGGGCCAGCCGGCCGCCTCGAACAGGCCGGTGATCTCGCAGACCTCGGCATGTTCGCGCAGGTCACCGCCGGTGTCGACAGCGGGGACCCAGCCGGTCGCGGCCCGGATCGCTTCCTGACCGGTTCGGTGATCGCGGCGCCGACACTGAAGCGGATGTCGAGGTGACGTTCGCGCCAGGACCGGATGTGGGCGAGGAAACCGTGACTGGATCCGGCCGAATCCGAGCGCAGCAGGATCGGGGTCCCGTGCCGGTGGATGTCGGGGATCTGGGCGAGAGCCTGGTCCAGGACGGTGATGTGGTCGGTGGTGGTGTTCGAGCCGGCCCGGCCTTCGCGCAGCAGACCGGCGAGGGCCTCGCCGGTGTTGTCCAGAAAGCACAGCAGTGGGTGGAACCCGAAGGTCTTCTTCCAGGTGCGGGTCGCGGACTCCTTCTCGGAATGGCAGATCACGATGGTCGCGTCGATGTCCAGGACCAGGCCGTCCACCCGCTGACCGGCCACCATCGGTTGCGGCAGGTCGCCGCGGACCTCGGCGTGCTGGGCCCAGGCGACCTCGCGGGCGTGTGCCCGGGCGGCCCGCAGTTCGGCCAGCATCGTTTCGTCGAGCTGCGACAACAGTCGCCACGCGGTCGGGTCGGACGCGACCGTTCCGAACAGGGATGGCTGGTTTCGCAGTACTGCCAGGTCAGCGATGGCCTCGCCGCCGTCGGCGAGCATCACGGCGAGATCGACCGCGATCCGGCCCGGGTCGTGCCCGCCCTGCCGCTGCCGCAGTCCTGCCAGTGCCTGGCTGAATGCGCTGGTCAAACCGGTCGTATCCGCGAGATCGGCGAGCAGACGGGCGCCGGCGTGACCGACCACGCCTCGCCCGTCCCCCGTGACCATGATCTTCGGACGTGTTCGGGTAGTCTTCACCCAGCAAGTGCCTTCCGTGACGGGTTAACAGGACTCTCGACAAGCCCTATTTTCCCTGATCAGAAGGCACTTCTTCGTTTCCGGTCCACTCCTTGGACAGCCCTTAACGAAGGGCCGAGGCTAATCCGACGCACACCCCGAATGATCAATGAACGTGTCGTACCTGCCGTGAACGGGCAAGCCGGAAACAATTCATCGGCACCCGTCCGGACGCGGTATCCACCGGCCGCCGAGCAGTCGGCGGCGGGTCAGCACCACGACCGGGCCCCGTCCGGCCGGCGGTGCCGGCCGGGTCGGTCGCGGGCCTGGTCGTGGCTCGCCCACTCAGTCTCGCTGCTCGATCTGGCCACGGATGGTGACGAACTGGGCTTCGGCCTCGGCGCGGGACGAGAAGTACATCACCACCAGGCCGACGCTGCCGCGGTTCGCCCAGGCGCAGATGCCCATCGGCACGCCCTCTGCCTGGCCGTCACCGCAACTGGCGTCGCCGCCGAGCGGACCCGCGTCCACCGCCGCCATGTTGGTGACCCCCAGTTCGCCGGAGAGTCCCTGGATCGCGTCGTCCAGTTCCTTCTTCGGGTCGACCATCACCCCGGAGACCGCCACGATCAGGACGAGATCCTGCGCGGTCGGGTCACCGTAGAAGGCCCCGACCGCGCCGGTCTCGTTCTCCACACTGGACTTCAGACCCTGGACCATCTGGTCGGAGGCGGTCTGCAACTGCGGATCGGTCACCTTCGGCCGGCCGGCCAGGGTGTCCGGCGCGACCACCCGGGTCCGGGTCGCGTCGATCGTCTCGTTGACCGTGTCCTTGACCGCGAACCAGATGGCCGTACCGCCACCGACGCAGAGCACCAACAGCACCGCGAGGACGATCAGCACGATCTTCCCGACGTTCGACTTCTTCTTCGGCGGCGGGAAAGCGCCCCCGGGCGGCATGGCGCCGGGCGGGAAGGCACCGCCGGGCGGTACGGCACCGGGCGGGAAGGCACCCCCGGGCGGCGGATATGCCCCACCGGGCGGTACGGCGCCGGGCGGCGGCGGGAAGCTGGCGGGTGCGCCCGGCGGCTGCGCGGCGGGCCCGGCCGGCGGCTGCGGCGGGTACGGGCCGGGCGCGGCGGGTGGGTAGGGAGTGTCACCCGGCGGCGGGTAGCCGGCCCCTGGCGGGTACGCGCTCGGCGGGTTCTGGTGCTCGTCCGGGGGTTGGGACATGGGGTCAGCTCCTGCTGTTGACGGAAGCGGTGATCCTAACCAGGCAGGGCACGTCGCGCTGTCCGGTGCACAACGGGTTGCCGGTAGGACCGGGCGAGTGCGAAGATCACGGTGTCAGCCCGATCAGGAGGGGGGTGCGTCGATGTTCACTGTGATGCTGTCCGCGCCCCGCCTCGCCGGCTGACCGCTCACCTTCGCGGGGCACCTTCCAGCGGGAGAACCGTCCCGCAGATCAGCGGACCCAGCACGTCAGTTCTGACTGCGAAGAGGGACGACAATGAGCGCACGAATCCACAACATCGGAATCGACTGTCACGACACGTACGCCCTGGCCGGCTTCTGGGCCCAGGTGTTCGAGTGCCCCCGCCAGCCGGACGACTTCCCGGGTGACCCGGAGGCCATGCTGCTGCCCCCGGGTGGGCCGGAGGTGCTCTTCCTGGCCGTACCGGAGGGCAAGACGGTGAAGAACCGCCTGCACCTGGACCTGGAACCCACCGACCGGACCCGGGACGAGGAGGTCGAGCGGCTGCTCGGCATCGGCGCCCGGCACGTCGCCGACCACATCCGGCCGGACGGCACCGGTTGGGTGGTGCTGGCCGACCCCGAGGGCAACGAGTTCTGCGTACTGCGCAGCGCCGCCGAGAAGGCGGCGGCCGGGTGATGTGACGGACCGGGGGCCCAGCCGCAGTCGCGGCTGGGCCCCCGGCCCTCGGCTCGCCGGGGGCTCAGCCGGGCAGGCTGGCCACTCCCGGGGGCAGGAAGCGCTGACCGGTGACCCGCTCGCTGGTGCCGGTCCGGTCCAGGTACGGCGTGACGCCGCCCAGGTGGAACGGCCAGCCGGCACCGAGGATCATGCACAGGTCGATGTCCTGCGGCTCGGCCACGACGCCCTCGTCGAGCATCAGCCGGATCTCCTGCGCCAGCCCGTCCAGGGCGTTGCGCCGGACCTCCTCCTCGGTGAGCGGCTGGTCGCCGACGACCAGCAGCTTCGCCACCTCGGTGTTGATCTGGTCGTCGACCACGATCGGCTGGCCGGAGTCGGCGATCCGCTTGAGGTTTTCGCTCACCCCGAACCGCTCCGGGAAGGCGGCGTGCAGGGTGCCGCCCACGTGGTACGCCACGGCCGGGCCGACCAGCTGAAGCAGCGCGAGCGGACGCATCGGCAGACCCAGCGGATCCAGCGCCCGGTCGGCCACCTCCAGCGGGGTGCCGGCGTCCACGGCGGCGAAGACCGAGCCGAGGAACCGGGTCAGCAGCCGGTTCACCACGAAGGCCGGCGCGTCGGAGACCAGCACGCTCGACTTCTTCAGCTGCTTGCCGACCGCGAACGCGGTGGCCAGGGTCGTGTCGTCGGTGCGCTCGCCCCGGACGATCTCCAGCAGCGGCAGCACCGCGACCGGGTTGAAGAAGTGGAAGCCGACCACCCGCTCCGGGTGCGCCAGCTCCTCGGCCATCGCGGTGACCGAAAGCGAGGAGGTGTTGGTGGCCAGCACCGCCTCCGGCTTGACGATCTTCTCCAGCTCGGCCCAGACCTGCTTCTTGACGTTCAGGTCCTCGAAGACCGCCTCGATGACGAAGTCGGCGTCGGCGAAGACCGACTTGTCGACCGAGCCGCTCACCAGGCCGTACAGCTTGGCGGCCGTGCCCTTGTCCATCCGGCCCTTGCTTACCTGCTTCTCGATCTGGGCGTGCACGTAGCCCACACCCTTGTCCACCCGGGCCTGGTCCAGGTCGGTCAGGACCACCGGCACCTGGAGGCGACGGGCGAAGAGCAGCGCGAGCTGGCTGGCCATCAGGCCGGCACCGACGATGCCCACCTTGGTCACCGGGCGGGCCAACTCCTTGTTCGGCGCGCCGGCCGGTCGCTTGGCCCGCCGCTGCACCAGGTCGAAGGCGTACAGGCCGCTGCGCAACTCCTCGGAGAAGACCAGATCGGCCAGGGCCTCGTCCTCGGCGGCGGTGCCGGTGGCGAAGTCGGCGTCCTTCGCCGTCTCCAGCAGGTCCAGCGCCCGGTAGGCGGCCGGTACCGCGCCGTGCAGCCGCTGGTCGAGCGTCTGCCGGGCGAAGTAGAGCACGCCCGCCCACATGTCCTTGTCGACCTCGGGCCGGGTCACGGTGACCTCGCCGCGGACCACCCCGGCGGCCCACTCCAGCGACCGCTCCAGGAAGTCGGCCGGCTCCAGCAGTACGTCGGCGATGCCCAGCTCGGCAGCCTGCTTCGGCTTGAGCATCTTGTTCTGCATCAGCGGGTTCTGGATGATCACCTGGGTGGCGGCCGGGATGCCGATCAGGTTCGGCAGCAGCTGGGTGCCGCCCCAGCCCGGGATCAGACCGAGGGAGACCTCGGGCAGGGCCAGGGCCGCCGCACCGGCCGACAGCGTCCGATAGTGGCAGTGCAGGGCCAGTTCCAGGCCGCCGCCCATCGCCGCGCCGTTGACGAAGGCGAAGGTCGGGACCGCGCTGTCCTTGAGCCGGGCGAAGATCCGGTGACCCAGCCGGCCGATCTCCAGCGCCTGGTCCCGGTCGGCCAGCAGCGGCAGGCTTGTGATGTCCGCGCCGACACAGAAGATGTACGGCTTGCCGGTGACCGCGATGAACGCCGGGTTCGCCGCCAGCGCGGCGGTGACCGCCTCGTCCAGGCTGGCCAGACCGGCCGGTCCGAGGGTGTTCGGCTTGGTGTGGTCGAATCCGTTGTCCAGCGTGATCAGGGCGGCCGGACGGTCCAGCCCCGGCACGTTCACCTGGCGCAGCAGCGCCTTGGTGACCACCTCGTTCGGTGCGGTGAGCGCGCTCACTTGTCTCCACCCTCCTGCGCGGATCCCGTCCAGTGCGGGTTCTCCCAGATGACCGTGCCGCCCATGCCGATGCCGATGCACATGGCGGTGAGCCCGTACCGGACCTCGGGATGCTCGGCGAACTGCCGGGCGAGCTGGGTCATCAGCCGTACGCCCGAGGAGGCGAGCGGGTGCCCGATGGCGATCGCACCGCCCCACGGGTTGACCCGCGGGTCGTCGTCGGCGATGCCGAAGTGGTCGAGGAAGGCGAGCACCTGCACGGCGAACGCCTCGTTCAGCTCGAACAGCCCGATATCGTCGATGCTCAGGCCGGCGATGCGCAGCGCCTTCTCGGTCGATGGGATCGGGCCGACGCCCATCACCTCGGGCTCGACACCGACGAAGCCGTACGACACGAGCCGCATGGCGATCGGCAGGCCCAGCTCGCGGGCCACGTCCTCGGCCACCAGCAGGCTGGCGGTGGCACCGTCGTTCAGGCCGGCGGCGTTGCCCGCGGTGACCTTGCCGTGCGGGCGGAACGGGGTCTTGAGGGTGGCGAGCTTCTCCAGCGAGGTGTCCCGGGGCGCCTCGTCCACAGTGGCCAGACCCCAACCGGTCTCCGGGTCGCGGATCGCCACCGGCACCAGGTCGTCCTGGAGCTTGCCGTTGGCGTACGCCTTGGCGGTCTTCTGCTGCGAGGCGAGCGCGAAGGCGTCGGTGCGCTCCTTGGTGATGTGCGGCACCCGGTCGTGCAGGTTCTCCGCGGTGGCGCCCATCACCAGTGCGGACGGGTCGACAAGCTTCTCGGCCACGATGCGCGGGTTCGGGTCGACGCCCTCGCCCATCGGGTGGCGGCCCATGTGTTCCACGCCGCCCGCGATCGCGACGTCGTACGCGCCAATGGCGATGCCGCTGGCGACGGTGGTCACCGCGGTCATCGCGCCGGCGCACATCCGGTCGATGGCGAAGCCGGGCACGGTCTTGGGCAGGCCGGCCAGCAGGGCGGCGGTGCGGCCGATGGTCAGGCCCTGGTCACCGATCTGGGTGGTGGCGGCGATGGCGACCTCTTCGACCCGCTCCGGCGGCAGCTGCGGGTTGCGCCGCAGCAGCTCGCGGATGCAGCGGATCACCAGGTCGTCCGCGCGGGTGTTGGCGTACATGCCACCCGCCTTGCCGAACGGGGTGCGGACGCCGTCGACGAAAACGACATCCCGTACTTCACGGGGCACTGTGAGCCTCCTAGCCGGCACTGGCGTTTCTCCGGATGCTACCCGTCAGTAACAATCCTTGCCCGCGCCTCCCCCTGTGGCCCAGCCCACACCACCCCCCAACCCGGCCCTGTTGATCAAGAGGTTTGCGTCAGCGACCCGCCGTGCGGCTGACGCAAACCTCCTGATCAACGCGGGTCGGGCGGGGTGGTGGGAGTGGTCGGCAGGGGGAGGAGGGCTTCGGCGAAGGCGGGGAGGAGGAGGGCGATCTGCCATTCGCGGGCGTGGTAGCCGCGGAGCACCTCGGCGACGGAGGCTTCGGTGATCTCCTCGGGCGGCTGCCAGGCGATGCGGCGGACCGTGTCCGGGGTGATCAGATTCTCCGGTGGCAGCCGGTGCTCGCCGGCCAGCCGCAACACCACCTCGCGGCAGCGTGCCAGGCGCGCGGCGGCGGCCGGGTCCCGCTCCGCCCACCGGTGCGGCGGGGGCGGGCCCTCCACCGTCGGCGTCACCGGTAGCTCGTCATCGGGCAACTGCCGGGCATCGTCCAACGCGGCCAACCAGGTGCGGGCCAGCCGGCGTACCGACCGGCCACCGAACCCGGGCAGGGTGAGCAGCGTCTTCTCGTCCTTCGGGTCCAGCTCGGCCGCCGCGACGATGGCCGAGTCCGGCAGCACCCGACCCGGTGCCGAGTCGCGGCGAGCGGCGATCTGGTCGCGGGCGTACCACAGCGAACGGACCCGCGCCTGCGCCCGCGCACCACGGACCCGATGGATGCCGGAGGTACGCCGCCACGGCTCGGCCCGCACCCGGGGCGGTCGTGCGCCGGTACGCACCAGCGCGGCGAACTCCTCCGCCGCCCATTCGGACTTGCCCTGCCGGGCCAGCTCCGCCTCCAGCGCGTCGCGCAGATCGACAAGCAGCTCCACGTCCAGCGCCGCATACGTCAGCCAGGACTGCGGCAGCGGCCGGCTGGACCAGTCCGCCGCAGAATGATGTTTCTCCAGGCTGAACCCGAGCAGTTGCTCGGTGAGCGCGGCCAGGCCCACCCGTTCGAACCCGGCGAGCCGGGCAGCCAACTCGGTGTCGAACAATCGGCGTGGCCGCAGCCCCAACTCGGCGAGGCAGGGCAGATCCTGGTTTGCGGCATGCAGCACCCATTCCGCCTCGGCGATCGCGGCGTCCAGGGCGCTCAGGTCAGGTAAGGGCAGCGGGTCGATCAACGCGGTGCCGGCGCCGCCGCGGCGCAGCTGCACGAGGTACGCCCGCTGGCTGTAGCGGTACCCGGAGGCCCGCTCGGCATCCAGCGCCACCGGCCCGGCACCGGCCGCGAAACGGGCCACCACCTCGGCAAGTTGCTCGGATTGGGCGATCGGTTCGGGAGTGCCCTCACGGGGCGCCGTCAGCGGCACGGACTCGCTGCCGGTGGGTTCGGTCCCCGCGTCCGACGGCTCCGGCCGCGCCGACGGCGGGTGGTGCGTGTCGTTTCCCGTACGGCTTGCGGCGGCCCGACGGCGCAGGGGTGGTTCGTCGGTCACCTGACAACCCTAGTGCGCGAACGGATCGTGCGGCGCGCACCCGTCCCGTCGCGTGTCGCTAAGCCGTCGGCGGCGTTACGGGTCGCGGAGTCGGCGGCGGCGTCACGGGTCACGTATCGCCTCAACCGGTGGCGGCGGTGCGGGTCGCTGAGTCGTCGGCGGCGCTGCGGTCGCGTATCGCTCAAGCGGTGCGGCGGTGCGGCGGTGCGGCGGTGCGGCGGTGCGGCGGTGCGGCGGTGCGGGTCGCTGAGTCGGTGGCGGCGCTGCGGGTCGCTGAGTCGGTGGCGGCGTCTGCGGTGTTGGTCGGGGTCGGTCAGCCGGCGGTGGGCTCAGCCGGTGGCGGCGCTGCGGTGTCCCGGGTCGCTGAGCCGGTGGCGGCGCTGCGCGGTCGGTCAGCCAGTGATGGCGGTGCAGTGGCCCCGGGTCGCTGAGTCGGCGGCGGCGCTGGGGTGTTGCGGAGTCGCTCAGCCGGTGGCGGCGCTGCGGCGTTGCGGGGTCGGTCAGCCAGTGATGGCGGTGCGGCGTTCCGGCAGGGCGGTGACACCGGGTGGGGGCAGGCCGGCGGTGGAGGCAAGCAGGGTGCACCAGGCGTACAGGTGCGGGGTGAGGTCGAGGTCCGTCGGGGTCCACGAGGCGCGGATCTCGATGTCGCTCGCCGTGGGCGACCCCGCCAACTCCCCGAACCGGGTCGACATCGTCTGCGTGATCGTTCCGCCGATGGCCCGGTGCCCGGCCGCCTGGGCGTCGAGGGCGTCGGTGAGCCAGGTCCAGCCCACTCCGGGCAGCAGCGGATCGGCGGCGAGATCGACCTCCAGTTCGGCGGTCACGTAGGTGACCAACCGCAGGGTGCCCTGCCACGCCTCGTGTCCGGCCGGGTCGTGCAACAGAATCAGCCGGCCGGTCGCCACCTCGTCGCCGTCGCGCAGCACGGTCGCGGAAAGCGCGAAGGCGTACGGCGCCAACCGTTGCGGCGCGGTTATCTCCTCCAGCAGAATCTCCGGCCGGGGCGTCGCCGACCGGAGCCCGGCGACCGCGCGGGCGAAGGTGTCCGGAAGCGCGATCGGGGCGGCCATGCCCGCAGCCTATGCCGCCACCCGCTTGCCGGCCGGGACGGCGCGCCGACGATCCACTCGCCGATGATCGCCGTACCCCCAGCCCACCGAGGCCCGCCCCGCGCCCACTGCTGCTCGTGCCCGCTGCTGCTCGTGCCCGCTGCTGTCCGCCCTGTGTCCGCTGCTGCTCGTGCCCGCTGCTGTCCGCCCTGTGTCCGCTGCTGCTCGTGCCCGCTGCTGTCCGCCCTGTGTCCGCTGCTGCTCGTGCCCGCTGCTGTCCGCCCTGTGTCCGCTGCTGCTCGTGCCCGCTGCTGTCCGCCCTGTGTCCGCTGCTGCCCGCGCCCGATGCTGCTCGCCCCGTGCTCGCCGATTCCCGCGCTCGCTGATGTCCACGCTCCGTGGCCGTCGGTATCCGATCGCGCCCTGCGGTCGTTGCTGGTGATCGTGTTAATAAGGGGCCCCTGCTCTACACCAGGCGTTAATAAGGGGCCCTTCCTTACACCAGGGTGGGGCGTGGGACGATGGGGGTGATGACCACCGAGAGTACGGGCATCGCCGCCCGAGACGACGAACCCCGCCCTGGCGGGCCTGCGAACTCGCCCTTCGTGCGGGCGTGTCGCCGCCGCTCCGTCCCGCACACCCCGGTCTGGTTCATGCGGCAGGCCGGCCGGTCGCTGCCGGAGTACCGCGAGATCCGGGCGAACGTGGCCATGCTGGAGTCCTGCCGTCGGCCGGACCTGGTCACCGAGATCACGCTCCAGCCGGTACGCCGGCACGGGGTGGACGCCGCGATCCTGTTCAGCGACATCGTGGTGCCGGTCGCCGCCGCCGGGGTCGACCTGGACATCGTGCCGGGGACCGGACCGGTGGTGGCCGAGCCGGTGCGTACCGCCGCCGACGTGGAGCGGATCCGGCCGCTCGGTCGCGACGACGTCCCGTACGTGGACGAGGCGGTCCGGATGCTGGTCAAGGAGTTGGGCGACACCCCGCTGATCGGCTTCGCCGGAGCACCCTTCACGCTTGCCAGCTACCTGGTCGAGGGCGGGCCGTCGCGGACCCACGCGAAGACCAAGGCGCTGATGTACGGCGATCCCGAGCTGTGGCACGCCCTGGCTGGCCGGCTGGCCGAGATGACCCTGACGTTCCTGCGGGTGCAGATCGACGCCGGGGTCAGCGCGGTGCAGCTTTTCGACTCCTGGGCCGGCGCGCTTTCCGAGGCCGACTACCGCCGGTTCGTGCTGCCCCACTCGACTGCCGTACTCGCCGGGCTGGCCGAGGCCGGCGTACCCCGGATTCACTTCGGGGTGGGCACCGCCGAGCTGCTCGGTGCGATGGGCGAGGCCGGGGCGGACGTGGTCGGCGTCGACTGGCGTACGCCGTTGGACGTCGCCACCCGGCGGATCGGCCCGGAGCGGGCCGTGCAGGGCAACCTCGACCCGTGCGTACTGCTGGCTCCGTGGCCGGTGGTGGAGACCGAGGTACGTCGGATCCTCGACGAGGGTCGGGCCACACCCGGGCACGTGTTCAACCTCGGTCACGGCGTGCTGCCGGAGACCGATCCGGAGGTGTTGACCCGGGTGGTTGCCCTGGTGCACGAACTCTCCGCCAGGGGCTGACCGCGGTGGCGAGGCGCTGGCGGGTGGCGGTGGTCGGTGGCGGTGTCGCCGGCCTGGCCGCCGCGGTCCGGTTGCGGGACCGGGCCCCCGCCGGCACCGAGATCACCGTGTACGAGCAGTCCGGCGCGCTCGGTGGCAAGCTGCGCACCGGCGAGTTGGCCGGCGGCCCGGTGGAGTTCGGCGCGGAGTCGTTCCTGATGCGTGACCCGGCCGGCGGCCCGTCGGCCGCGGTGGCCCTGGT
Source organism: Micromonospora sp. FIMYZ51 (assembly GCF_038246755.1). Taxonomy (NCBI): domain Bacteria; kingdom Bacillati; phylum Actinomycetota; class Actinomycetes; order Micromonosporales; family Micromonosporaceae; genus Micromonospora; species Micromonospora sp. FIMYZ51. Next base: position 1,830,106 of record NZ_CP134706.1, read on the forward strand.
CCACCGGCTCGGGCTGGCCGGTCGGATCGTGCACCCGACCGTCGGGCAGGCGGCGCTCGCCGTCGACGGTGGGCTGCGCCCGATCCCGGGCGGCACGCTGGTGGGCGTACCGGGTGATCTGGAGCAGGTGGCGACGGTGGCCCGGCCGACGCCGGACGCCGACCGCGACGAGGGTCGGCCGCTACTCGCCCCGGAGCAGGACGTCTCCGTCGGCGCGCTGGTCCGCGCCCGGTTCGGCGGCGAGGTGGTGGACCGGCTGGTCGACCCGATGCTCGGCGGGGTCTACGCCGGCCGCGCCGACGACCTCTCCCTGGCCACCACCATGCCGGCCCTGGCCCGGGCGGCCCGCACGGAGCACACGCTGCTCGGCGCGGTACGCGCGGCACAGGCCGCTGCCCCACGCGCCCCCGGCGAACCGGTCTTCGGCACCCTCGACGGCGGACTCGGCACCCTGGTCGACGCCGCCGCCACGGCCAGCGGGGCGACCATCCGCCGCAACGCGGCGGTCCGCGAACTCACGCCGGCCGGTGCCGGTTGGCGGCTCACCGTCGGGCCGACCCGGGATCCCGAGCACGTCGAGGTCGACGCGGTGGTGCTGGCCGTGCCGGCCCGCCCGGCGGCCCGGCTGCTCGCCGAGGTCGCCGCCGAGGCGGCGGAGCGGATCGGCGGGCTGGACTACGCAAGCGTCGCGCTTGTCACGCTGGCCCTGCCCGGGCCGGCGTTGCCGCAGCTCTCCGGCTTCCTGGTGCCCGGCACCGAGGGGCTGCTGATCAAGGCATCCACGTTCTTCACCACCAAGTGGGGGCACCTGCGCCGGCCGGACGGGCTGGCCCTGGTCCGGGCCTCGGTCGGCCGGTACGGGGAGGAGGCCCAGCTCCAGCGCCCCGACGAGGACCTGGCGGCGACCGTGCACCGGGAGTTGTCGGCGGTGCTCGACGTGCCGCTGCCGGCACCGGTCGACGGGCACGTGCAACGCTGGGGTGGTGGGCTGCCGCAGTACACCCCCGGGCACCTGGACCGGGTGGCCGCCGCGCGGTCCGCGCTGCGGGCAGCACATCCGACGCTGCGGCTGGCCGGCGCCGGTTACGACGGGGTGGGCATCCCGGTCTGCGTCCGTTCCGGCGAGACGGCGGCCGAGGAGATCATCACAGCACTGGAAGGATCGGGGAGTTGACGGAGCAGAGCAACGCGGCCCGGCTGCGGGAGCTGAACGACACCATCCGCTACACCATGTGGTCGGTGTTCCGGTCCAGCGCGCCGCTGCCGTCGCTGCGGGAGAACGTGACCGGCGAGGCCGAGTCGCTGATCGAGGAACTGGCCGGCAAGGACGTCGTGGTGCGGGGCACGTACGACGTTTCCGGCCTGCGCGCCGACGCCGACCTGATGATCTGGTGGCACTCCTCGTCCAGCGACGCTCTCCAGGACGCGTACCTGCGGTTGCGGCGGACCACCCTGGGGCGGGCGATGACCCCGGTCTGGTCGCAGATGGCGCTGCACCGGCCGGCCGAGTTCAACAAGAGCCACATCCCGGCGTTCCTGGCCGGTGAGGAGGCCCGCGCCTACCTCTGCGTCTACCCGTTCGTCCGCTCGTACGAGTGGTACCTGCTGCCCGACGCCGAGCGCCGCGAGCTGCTGGCCGAGCACGGCCAGATGGCCCGGGGCTACCCGGACGTGCGCGCCAACACGGTGGCCTCGTTCGCGCTCGGCGACTACGAGTGGATGCTCGCCTTCGAGGCCGACGAGCTGCACCGCATCGTGGACCTGATGCGCGACCTGCGCGGCTCCCGGGCCCGGCTGCACGTACGCGAGGAGGTCCCCTTCTACACCGGCCGCCGCCGCCCGATCGCCGACATCATCGCGAACCTGGTGTAAGGAAGGGCCCCCTTTTAACGCCTCGTGCATAGCAAGGGCCCCCTTTTAACACAACGTAACAACCGATCCGCACCGGCCGTGGTGGTCACCGTGGCCGGTGCGGATCGGGTTCGACCGGGTGGAGCCGCACCGGAGGGAGTGAGGCGTGGCCCCACCCGGGGTCAGGCCATCACCGTGCAGGTGAGCGTGGGCACGTTGCTGCTGCCCGAGCCCAGGAAGCCGAAGGTGGCACTGCCGCCGGCACCGAGGTTGCCGTTGTAGCCGACGTTGGTGGCGGTCACCGTCGAGCCGCTGGAACTGATGTTGGCGTTCCAGAACTGACTGATCTGCTGGCCGTTGGCGTACGTCCAGTTGACCCGCCAGCCGCGGATGGTCGTGTTGCCCGCGGTCACCTGCACCTCACCCTGGAAACCACCGGTCCAGGTCGAGGTCACCCGGTACGTCGCCGAGCACGTGCCGGCCGCCGGCACGCCGGTCGTCGGCGGGACGGTCGGCGGATTGGACGTGGGCGGGATGGTCGGCGGCGGGGTGGTGGTCGGTGGCGCGGTGGTCGGCGGGGTGCTGCCGCCGCCGAACTGCACGTCGCTACAGATGTAGTACGACTGGTCGGAGTGGCTGGCCTGCCAGATGGTGAAGATGACGTGCCGGCCGGTGCGTCCCGGCGCGTTCACCGGCACCTTGATGGAGACTCCGCCGGGCTCGGACTGCCACTGGGAGGCCGGCGTGTTGCCGATCTGACCGACCAGTTCCAGGTGTGACCAGGCCAATGGCGTGGTCAGCGCGTCGTAGCCCTGCCGGGTGGCGTACACCCGGATGTAGTCGGCACCGTGACTGGCCTGGTCGTAGAACTTGAGCCGGAAGTTGTTGGCGACCGAGGTGGTCCGCCAGGCGCCGGGCACGTCCATCGCCCGGTAGCGCCCGTTTTCGGTACGTCCGCCGGAGCAGAGCTGACCGTTCGGGATGGCGGCCTGGTGGTTGCCGGCCACACCCTCGCGGTAGAGGCCGTTCCAGTTCCACATGGCGTTGGTGTCGGTCTGCCACGCCTGCCAGCACATCGGATCCTCGGTGGCCATCCGCGGGTTCTGGAAGTCACCACCCCAACGTTGCCAGCAGCCGTAGTTGCGGGAGATGGGGTTGGCCACCGAGCCGTGCGCCGAGGCGGGCGCCACCAGCGCGGTGGTGGCGAGCAGCGTGGCGACGGCGACGGCAGCGACGGCCGCCACGGCGGATAGCCATACCGCGCGCGATGATCTGAGTACGTTGGACATGGAGCCCCCAGGGGGAATCGTCGGATCGACATCGCCCAGACGCGCGGGAGTTGCCTCTCCCGGGCCGGTTCGGGTGGCCCCGTCGTTTGTACTGGCTCCAATCAAAAGGATGGCACAAGCCATCGTCATCGGTCAATTAGGAAAACGTTTTCCAGCACGTCGTACCGATCCTCGTCAGCGCTGCGGCGGGAGAGTTCGCTGACTGGTCGGTCAGCATTGGCGGCGCATAGGGGTGTGCGGGATGCCGTCCTCGACGTACGCCGGGCCGCTGACCGTGAAGCCGTGCCGAGCGTAGAAGTCGACCAGATGCGACTGGGCCTCCAGGACGCAGGGCCGGTCGCCGATCTCGACCAGCGCCGCAGTCAGCAACCGACCGGCGTGCCCGGTGCCACGGGCGGCCGGCGCCACCACCACCCGCCCGATCCTGGCCACTCCGCCGGGGTTGGCCAGGATTCGCAGGTACGCCAGGGGAGCGCCGTCCAGCGCCAGCCAGAGATGCCGGGTGCCGGGCTCGACGTCGCGTCCGTCGAGTTCCGGGTACGCGCACTCCTGCTCGACCACGAACACGTCGACGCGCAGTCGCAGCAGGTCGTAGAGGGTGCGGGCGTCCAGGTCGGCGAAGGCGGCGATCCGCAGTTCCGGGCTCGGCATCCCGCCAGGTTAGCCAGTGGTGGTCTAGGCCGGGCGGGCGCCGACGGCGTCGCGGATCTCGGCACCCTGCTCGGACTCGACGGCTCGGGCGCAGTGTCCGCAGCAGAAGAAGCGGCCGGAGACCTCCACGCCGTGCCCGACGATCCTGATCTGGCAGTGCTCACAGATCGGCGCCAGCTTGTGTACCGCGCACTCGAAGCAGTCGAAGGTGTGCACGTCGCCGCTGACCGTGCGTACCTCGAACGCCATCCAGTAGTCGTTGCCGCAGACCTCGCACGTCGCCATGGCCCGTCTCCTCATGTCGGTGTCCCGCCCAGCGTGCGGCCCGCCATCGTCGGTGCCGGGCGGAAACCGGCCGGGTCACCCGGGCGGGGCGGCGTGTCGCGCCGGTGTGTCGGGCGTTGTACCGGATGACCTGGCCGGTGGCGGCGGCCCGGCCGCCGGTCCGTCGAGATCGCGAACCGGGAGGACGACAATGATCAAGCGAAACCGGCTCTTCGGCAGCCAGACCCGGGTCACGTTCTGTCTTCCCCGGGACGCTCCACCCGGCACCGTCAGCGTGGTCGGCTCCTTCAACGGGTGGCAACCCGGTGAGCACGTGCTGGTGGCCCGCCGGGACGGCACCCGGACGGTGACCGTACGCCTTGGTCCCGGGCAGCACCGCTTCCGGTACCTGGCCACGGGCGGGCTGTGGTTCGACGACGAGTGCGCCGACCAGGTGGACGACCAGGGCGGCCTGCTGGTGCTGTGACGCTCGCGGGCGGGCCTGCGTGGCCGTTGGCGAAGGCTGCCGGCCGCCAGGAGGGTCGTGCGCGGTCTGCCTTTATTGACAGCGGTCTTTACTGTTAACAATGTTTAAATTATGTTGATGGCACCTCACCAGGCAACACGCCGCTAAGGAGCTGCCGTCATGCGCCGAAGAATCACCCTTCCGCTGGTCGCGACGGGCGCCATGGTCTCCACCCTGGCCATCGCCACCCCGGTCCAGGCCCACGGCTACGTCTCGTCGCCGCCCAGCCGCCAGGCGCTCTGCGCCCAGAACCGGGTCCCCGACTGTGGGCAGATCAGATGGGAGCCGCAGAGCGTCGAAGGTCCCAAGGGACTGCGCAACTGCCACGCCAACATCGCGCACTTCGCCGTCCTCAACGACGACAACCGTGGCTGGCCCGCCACCTCGGTCGGCACCACGGTCACCTTCAGCTGGGTCAACACCGCCCAGCACGCCACCCGCGACTGGGAGTACTTCATCGGCAACAACCGGGTGGCGGTCTTCTCCGGCGGCGGGCGTCAGCCCGGCCCCAGCGTCTCGCACACGATCAACCTGTCCGGCTACTCCGGACGGCAGAAGGTGCTGGCCGTCTGGAACATCGCCGACACCGCAAACGCGTTCTACTCCTGCGTCGACCTCCAGATCGGCGGCGGAGGTGGCAACCCGCCGCCCAGCCCGAGCCCGACCAACCCGCCGCCCCCGTCGCCCACCCCGACGGTCGGCCCGACCAGCACCCCGCCGACCGGCGGCACCTGGACGGCCGGTCGCGCGTACGCCGTCGGGGACCAGGTCACCTACGGTGGGCGGACGTACCGCTGCCGGCAGGCGCACACCGCCATCGCCGGCTGGGAACCGCCGAACGTACCGGCGCTGTGGAGTCTGGTCTGACCAGCGGGAGGTGCGGCCGGGCCCCGGCCGCACCTCCCAGCGGCAGTTCGGGTGCGGCCCGGGCGGTCAGGCGGTGCCCGGGTCCAGCCGGATGGAGAGCGAGTTCACGCAGTGCCTGGTGTTCTTCGGGGTGAAGCCCTCGCCCCGGAAGACGTGCCCGAGGTGGCTGTCGCAGCGGGCGCAGCGGATCTCGGTGCGGCGCATGCCGAGGCTGTTGTCCTCGATCTCCTTGATCGCACCGGGGATGGCGTCGTCAAAGCTCGGCCAGCCGCAGTGCGAGTCGAACTTGGTGTCACTCGGGTAAAGCTGGGCACCGCAGGCCCGGCACCGGTACATGCCGGGGGTCTTGGTGTCGACGTACTCGCCGGTCCACGCTGGCTCGGTGCCGTGCTCACGCAGCACCCGGAACTCGTCGGGGCTGAGCCGGACCCGCCACTCGTCCTCGGTGCGGGGCAGTTCGCTGTCGGGAAGACTCACGTGCCAACGGTACGTCGAACGTCGGAGCCATCGCATATGGTCGCGAAATGGCAGGCACGAAGGCTCCGGCCGAGGAGATCGAGGTCGCCGGGCACACCGTACGGTTGTCCAGCCCGGACCGGGTGATCTTTCCGCAACGCGGCTTCACCAAGGCCGACGTTTTCCACTACTACCTGGGCGTGGGCGACGGCATCATGCGCGCCCTGCGCGACCGGCCGACGACCCTGCAACGCTTCCCCGACGGCATCGAGGGGGAGATGTTCTTCCAGAAGCGGGTGCCGACGCGCGGAGTGCCGCCCTGGGTGCGTACCGCCGAGATCAGCTTCCCCAGCGGGCGCAAGGCCGCGGAGCTCTGCCCGGCGGACCTGGCCCACGTCGCCTGGGCCGCGCAGATGGGCACCGTCGTGTTCCACCCGTGGCCGGTGCGCGCCGCCGAAGTCGACCAGCCGGACGAACTGCGGGTCGACCTCGATCCGCAGCCCGGCACCGACTTCGCCCACGCGGCGACCGCCGCCGCCGAGCTGCGCGCCATCCTCGACGAGCTGGGCGTGGCCGGCTGGCCGAAGACCTCCGGCGGCCGGGGCGTGCACGTCTACCTGCGCATCCAGCCGCGCTGGACGTTCGTCGAGGTGCGCCGGGCCACCATCGCGCTGGCCCGGGAGCTGGCCCGCCGCCGCCCCGACCTGGTCACCACCGCCTGGTGGAAGGAGGAACGCGGCGAGCGGGTGTTCGTGGACTACAACCAGATGGCCCGGGACCGGACGATCGCCTGCGCGTACTCGCTGCGGGCGAACGCGCGGGCCACCGTCTCCACCCCGGTCAGCTGGGACGAGTTGGCCGACGTCGACCCGGACGACTTCGACCTGCGCAGCGTGCCGCAACTGTTGAGCGAGCGGGGCGACCCGCACGCCGGCATCGACGACGCCGGGTGGGACATCACCCCGCTGCTGGAGTGGGCGGAGCGGGACGCCGCCGCTGGCGAGGGCGACCTGCCCTACCCGCCCGACCACCCGAAGATGCCCGGCGAACCGAAGCGGGTCCAACCCTCCAAGGACCGCGACCGCCCCCGCTGACCCCTCGCCCGCGCCGCCGCATCGTTCACCGCGTTCAGTTGAGCCGCCGCACCGGTCAGGCGCGGTCGTACGGGCGCGAGCGCGGGCGGCGTTGCGACGACCGGGGTCAGAGACCGAGCTTCATGCCCTCGTGGCTGGCGACGAAGCCCAGGCCGAGGTAAAAGCGGTGGGCGTCGTGTCGGCTCTTGTCGGTGGTGAGCTGCACCAGCCCGCAACCACGCTGCCGGGCCTGATCGATCGCCCAGGTCATCATCAGCCGACCCAGGCCACGGCCCCGGTTATCCGAGCGGACCCGGACCGCTTCGATCAGCTGGCGCTCGGTGCCGTGTCGCCCGAGCCCGGGGATGTAGGTGAGCTGCATGCAGCCGACCACCTCGCCGCCGGCTTCGGCGACGACGAGCTGGTTACGCGGGTCGGCGGTGATGTCGGCGAACGCCTTCTCGTAGGTGGCGTCGACCTCGCCGACGTCCCGGGTACGTCCCAGCATGTCGTCGGCGAGCAGGTCGAGCACGGCGGGCAGGTCGGCCCGGACCGCCTCACGGAAGATCACGTCGCTCATCCCGCGAGAATCGCATACCCGCGGCGACCGATTTCTGGCAGCCCGAAAGGGCCGACCCCGGACGTGGGGTCGGCCCTTTCGGGTGTTCGGTTGTCGGATCGTCAGCTGGTGGCGGAGTAGCCGCGGGTGGCGATCCAGGTGGCGAGGGTGTCGATGTCCATCTGGTACGAAGCCTGAGCCGGGTCGGCGGAGTCGGCGATGGTCACGGTCTCACCCTCGTCGTCGTAGCCGGTGACGCTGATGTAGTGCCCACCCTCGAAGCTGTGCGCGACGCCATCGGTGTCGGTGGCGGTGCCGGCGATGTTGGCGACCACGGCACGACCGTCATCGACGGTACGCACGATGTCCTCGCGCAGCTTGTCAGCCTGCTTCTCGGCGGCCTTGGCGTCGCGGATCTCCACCGACTTGTAGACGTCCTTGCCGGTCTCCTTGTTCAGCACCGGCGTGATGTCGTTGATGGAGTCGGTACCGGCCTCGGTGGTACCCATCCGCTTGGCCATGTCGTACACGTCGATGTTCTTGCCCTGCACGCTCAGCGCGTTACGGGCGGCGGCCGGGCCGCAGAAGTAGAAGTTGGGCTGGGCCTCGTAGCGCACGTCGAGCTGGCGCTCGCCGTTGGGCTTGCGGTCGGTCTGCACCTGGGCGGCAGCCGGCGTGGGGGCGGCGTTGGCGGCGACGGCGGGGCCGGCGATGCCACCAGCGGTGGCGGCGGCAGCGGCGAAGGTCAGAGCGGTCTTGCGCAGGATGGTGGTACGCATGATTGAGTCACACCTTCCGTTCGGGGGTACGCAGCAGGAATCAACCCGGTTCGGGGCTCGCAGTGCTGCGGGGGGAAAGAGGAACGCCCGGCGGGGGGTGCTCGGGCGTCCGAGAGATGTAACGATCCCGGTCGGCCCCACATTCCAGGGGGTGCCGGGAGGTTGCGTGGCGGGGCGGGGGAGGCCCTCGCGGTATGCCATGTACAACGACCCGCGGCCCGGCCGCATTCCGCCGTCGGCCGATCGGGCCACCCCGCAAACGGCAACATAACGGACATTCGGGTTCGTTGCAGGATGAAATCCTTGGGCCCCGCCCTGGTCGGTCGCTTGCCGAAGGTGATCACAATGCTCGCATGACGGGTATGCGCCAGGCTGCGCCGACTGCGATGCTGGTTCTGATCATGGCCACGGGCTGCACCGAGGCGGGCCCGGCCGAGTTACCCGCCCGGGCGGCGCAGGTGCCGGCCGAGGTGCAGGGGCTCGGTCCGGCGGTGCTCGCAGTACCGGTGGCGGACGATCGTCGTAGTGACCTGATCGGGCTGCTCGCGCTGGAACGGTTCGGCGACGATCTCGCCGGCCTGACGCCCACCCGGCGGCACGCCGAGGTCGCCCTCGGGGATCCCCGTTTCCCGACCGTCGCCCGAGGTCTGGGTGACGATCGCCGGGACGCCGTGCTCGTCGACGGTCGGCTGCGCGACGTCACGCTGCCCGATGGCGCGTACGCCCGGCAGGCCCTGGGTGTCGACGCCACGCTGTCGATCACGGCATCCCGATGCCTCACCGTGACCGGCGAGGGCGCGATCGGGCAACCGGCGGTCGAGGCATCCTGCGAGATCGCCGAACGGGGCGGGGTGATCTGGCAGGACCGGCAGGGCGGCCGGTACGGCGGGATCGATCTGGCGTCCGGAGCGGCGAGCCCGGCCATCGAGCTGCCGTCGTATCCGATCGCCGCCACACCCGACGGTCGCTACCTCGCGGCGCTCACCCGTCAGCGGCCTCGGCAACTCGTCATCGGGGACACCAGGACCGGCCAGTCACGGCCCACCACGGTGACGGTCGGCGGGACGGACGTCCCCGGGGTCTTCACCAGCGGCGGATTCGCGCTGCTACGCCAGACCGTTCCCGGCACCCGCCGGATCAGTCTGGTCACCCCGAAGGGGGATGTACGTGACCTGCTCTCCCCGGTCGGTGAGGTCGCCTTCGCCCCGAACGGGCGGCGCGCCATCGTGGTGGACACCCGCACCGGCAAGGGCCGGCTCTCCGTACTCGACCTGAAGTCGGGCGCGGTCACCCCGGTGGTCGGCGACGGCGCCGACCAGGGCGGCGAGCAGCCCGCTCGGCCGGCGGAACTGCCGCCGGTGACCGGCCCCGTCACCGCGACGGTTTCCGGCGACACCGCCCTGGTCGTCGAGCTGGCGGCCCGGCCGGACACCGGCCACCGGGCGCCCCGCCCCAGCCGCGCCTGGTCGGTACGACTCTCCACCGCGACCGCGACCTCCCACCCGAACACGCCGCAGGCATCGGCGGTGACGGTGCTGACGTCCGATACCCCGCCGACCAGCCCGGCCGCGGTGACAGCGCTGTCGTTCCAACCAGGCGGTGAAACCCTGACCCTCAGCCCGGACGGTACGGTCACCAGCGCCCCGCCCGGAGCCACCCCCCGGGAAACGCTCGGTCCCGGCGCGGTGCTGCACACCCTGGTCGACGCGAACGGGAGCGCGCGGGCGGATCGGCTGCTGGTGACCGACAGTTCCGGCGGCCGGATCGAGGTCCCCACCGGCGCCGGCCCGGACCAGCGGGTATCCAATGTGATCCGCACCCCGGACCAGGAACACCTGCTGATCTCGCTGCGGTCGACCAGAGGCCGGTCACAGCCAGGAGACCTCGACGTCGTGGTGGTCGCCCGACGGGACGGCACCGGCGAACCCGTCGTGGTCTACCAAGGGGCCGTGCTGACCAGCCTCGGCATCGTTCCCACGAGCAACAGCTGACCTGCTGTCGACACCCGGGGACGTGCCTTCGGGATCGCGGAAACGTGCCTTCACGTTCGGCAGGTGGGACTAGTGACAGTGGGACTGCTTCGCTGCCTGGACCGGCGTGACGTCCGGGCGGGACCACTGTGCCACCGGGCGCCCGTCCCTGCGCCACCAGCTGTAGGAGGCCGGATCCTGGGGCCAACCGTCGGGAGAGTCTTCCCATGCCTCCTGTCGGCCGTAGACCGTCATGTCGAGCAGCTTGAGCGAGCCCATGATCGCCTCGACGCCGCGGCCGGTCGTCTCGTAGGTCAGGAAGACTCGGTCTCCCCGACGGAGGTAACAGGCGATGGCGCCGCTTTCGGCGAAGGCGGGCTCCTCCACGCCGTACGTCGAATACCACGGATGGGTGTAGCCCATGAACTCGCGGAACGGCGCCAGTTCCTCGTACGGACCCTCGCCGAAGACCGCGAACGCGATGCCGCGCGCCGCAAGGTAGATCGCGTCGTGGAAGTTCCAGATGCTGAGGGTGCAGCCTTCGCACTGCTCCTCGAACGGCTTGCCAAGATGCCACATGTGCTTGTAGACGACCAGTTGGTCGCGGCCCTGGAAGATGTCGGGCAGCGCGGTCGGGCCGTGCTCGCCGATGAGCTTGACGGGTGCGATCTCGGTCATCGGCAGGCGGCGACGGGCGGCGGCGATCGCGTCACCCTCCCGCGTGTGGGCCTTCTCCCGGACGAGCAGGGCGTTACGTTCCCGAAGCCAGGTGTCGCGATCGACAGTGGGAGGCGTCGGTCGAGTGTCCATGTTCTGCATCTTGCTATCTTAAACATAGCTGATGCTTTTTTGGTGAAAGTGAGTGGCGGGTTGCCAATCAAACGGAACTACGCTGATCATGGCGACGCCTGCCGAGCGGCGTACGCTCTCGACCTGGTGGGCGACCGGTGGACGCTGATCGTCGTACGGGAGATGATCCTCGGGCCCAAACGCTTCGCCGACCTGATGGAGGCCGTGCGGGGCATTGCCCCGGCCGTGCTCAGCGACCGGCTCAGGTCGCTCCGCGAAGCCGGCATCGTCGAGCAGGTGACCCTGGCTGACCTCGCGCGCACCCGCGCGTACGTCCTCACCGAGTGGGGACGTGGGCTGGAGTCGGTGCTGGCGTCCCTGGGGCGGTGGTACTCGACCGGCCCCGATCCCCGGACCCGGGGGCGGATGACCCCGGACGCGGTGGTCCTCGCCATGCGGACGATGGCGCCGTCCGCGCCGGACGACCTACCGGCGATCGCCCTCCGCCTGTACGACGCCCGCCAGCCCGACCCGCCGGTGCGGAACTATCGCCTGGCCGTGGTCAACGGAATCCTTACCGCCCGACCGGGCGTCCCCGCCGACCCGGCGTTGACCCTGGAAGCCGAGTCGACCGCCTGGAGCGAGGTGCTCTTCGGCGACCTGCCTCTGGAGGACGCCGAACGCGACGGAACCGTACTCATCCACGGCGACCGAGCGCCCGTCGACCGCCTCATCCCCCTCTACCGCGACACCCCACCCCCACCCATCCCGGCCTCAAACCAAAACCAAAACCCCCGTTGATCATGAGGTTAGCGGCAGTTTGAAGATCAACGACTGCCGCCAACCTCATGATCAACGGGGTGGGGCGGGGGTGGGGAGGGGTTGGGGGTGGGGAGGGGGTGGGGGTGGGGTGGTGAAGGGCCGACCCTGGGTGGGGGTCGGCCCTTGCGGGTGTTCGGGGTGTCAGCTGGTGGCGCTGTAGCCGCGGGTGGCGATCCAGTCGGCGAGGTTGTCGGTGGTGATCCAGTATTCGGCCTGGTTGGGGTCGGCGGAGTCGGCGATCTTGACCTGGTCGCCGCCGTCGCGGTAGCCGGTGACGCTGACGTAGTGGCCGCCTTCGAAGCTGTGGGTGGTGCCGTTGGTGTCGGTGGTGGTGCCGGCGATGTTGGCGACCACGGCGCGGCCGTCGTCGATGGTGCGGACGATGTCTTCGCGCAGCTTGTCGGTCTGCTTGTGGTCAGCCTTGGGGTCGCGGATCTCGACGGACTTGTAGACGTTCTTGCCGGTTTCCTTGTTCAGGATGGGGGTGATGTCGTTGATGGAGTTGGTGCCGGCTTCGGTGGTGCCCATGCGCTTGGCCATGTCGTGCTGGTCGATGTTCTTGCCCTGGACGCTGAGGGCGTTGCGGGCGGCGGCGGGGCCGCAGTAGTAGAAGGTGTCCTGGGCCTGGTAGCGCACGTCGAGTTGGCGCTCGCCGTTGGGCTTGCGGTCGGCCTGCACGGCGGCGGCCGGCACGGCGGCGGGGGTGGCCTGGGCGGCGATGGCGGGTGCGGCGATGCCTCCGGCGGTGGCGGCGGCAGCGGCGATGGTCAGGGCGGTCTTACGCAGCATGGTGGTACGCATGATGGGGTTCCGCCTTCCGTTCGGGGGTGTGCGCGGCGAGCGAGGGGGTCGCGGTGGCCGCGCGAAGGGGGAAGATCTGGATGTGGGCTGTGAGCCCTGCTCGGGTGTCGCGGGCCGGTAGGGCCGCTCGCGATGTCCCGGTGGATGTGTAACGCCGGGTGGGGGGGCGGTCATTCCGGCCCGGTCCCGGGGGCGGCGCTGGGGTCGTCGCGGTTACCCCTGTACAACGACGGGGGTGGGGGCATCATTCCGCCGTGGCGTACTGCGATCCCGACATCAGGGGATCGAACGCCAGGACATCGGAGTCCGAACCGAGCACACGGCGCAGGGCGACGGTGGGAGTAAGCCGTCACTCCCTGCCGATGCTGCTGATGCTGCCGAACAACACGCTCGACGTGGCATCGGTGCATTCGGGCGGAATCGGCGGATACAGGATAGATGGGTGTTCGACTGTTGATAGATCCTGGTATCCGCCGCCACCGGCAATCAGGTCACCGGCCGTCAACGCGCCGACCTCGGGCACCCGTACGCCGATCCTGCCGTCGGTGAGCAGTGTGACGCCCGGGGGCCAGACCACCACGTACGACCGCATCTCGGCGTCGCGCAGGACGAGGCAGCCGCCGCTGCCGACCGCGAGTTCACCGCCCAACGCGGCGAGAAGGTGCACCTCGGTGGCTGCGACAAGCGTCTGAAAGCCCTCTCCCGCCAGGATGCTGCCGCCCGCGCTGGCCGGGCTGGCAGACCCTCGGAGAGCCGGTGCCTCGGCGGTCGGCAGGCGTGCACCGCTGCCGCCGCAACCGGCCAGGGCCAGCAGCAGCGCGGAGGCACTTACGGCGATCCGAACCATGCGGCCAGTAGAACTGGCACAAACCGGTCAGGCAAACTGCCATGCCGTTCGTTTCTGCTGGTTGCCCTCAGGGCAGCCGAGAGTCCCGCGCTGTCGGTGCTTATCGTCGTACGCGAATTGATCCTCGGACCGAAACGTTTCTCGGACCTGGCGGACGCGGCACGCGGCATCACCCCGGCCGTCCTCAGCGACCGACTCCGGTCGCTACAGCAGGCCGGCATCGTCGAGCAGGTCACGCTCACCGATCAACCCCACACCCGTACGCCGCCACCAAGTGGGGGCAGAGGTAGGGCTGCGGCTAGCGGGCCGGGCAGCGGGTGCCGTCGGCGGGGACGGTGAGGTCGATCAGGTAGGCGTTGACAGCCCGGGTGATGCAGGGTGTCTGCGGATAGGCGGTGTGGCCCTCACCCTCCCAGGTGAGCACCCGGCCGACGCCGAGCATCTCGGCCAGGGCCGGGGTCTGCTCGTACGGGGTGGCCGGGTCGCCGGTGGTGCCGACCACCAGGATCGGCGGGGCGCCGTCGGCGCGTCCCTTCGGGTAGGGGTCGCTGCCGCCGGGCCACTCCGTGCAGGAGACCAGGCCGGCGGCGAGTGCCGGGCCGAACAACGGGTACTGCGTGCGCCACTGCGACTGCAACTGGCGGATCCGTTCCAGGCTCGGCCGATCCTCCTCGTCGGCGCAGTTGATCGCCAGGTTGGCGTCGAAGAGGTTGGTGTAGTGGCCGTTCTCGTCGCGCTCGGCGTACGCGTCGGCGAGGCGGAAGACGCCGTCCGGGTTACCTTCCTCCAGCTGATTGATGGCCCGGGCCAGTTGCTGCCAACCGGACTCCGTGTAGAGCGAGGAGATGACCGCGTAGAAGACCCAGCCGGCGGTGGCTTCCCGGCCGTCGGCCGAGCGGACCGGGGAAACCTTCGCCTTGTCGATTGCCGAGGTGACCGCCGCTCGGGCGTCCGGCGCGATCGGGCAGCGGTTGGCGTTGGCCGCGCACCACCGGGTGAAGTTGCCGAAGGCCCGCTCGAAGCCCCGGGCCTGGCTCTCGGAGCCCTCGATCAGGCTCTGCCGGGGGTCGACCGCGCCGTCGAGCACCAGCGCCCGCACCCGCTGCGGAAACAGTTGCGCGTACGTGGCGCCGAGCAGCGTGCCGTAGGAGTAGCCCAGGTAGGTCAGCTTCTCGTCGCCGACCGCCGCGCGGATCGCGTCGATGTCCCGGGCGGCCTGCTCGGTGCCGTAGAGCGGCAACTGGTCGCCGTACTTGGCGCCACAGCCCTGACCGATCTGCCGGTTGAGCGCGACGAAGTCGTCGAACGACTGCTGGCTCTCCGGATCCGGGTCGTAGCCGAAGGTGGCGTCCAGGTCGGCATCCGGGATGCACTCCACCGGGCTGGACCGGGACACTCCGCGCGGGTCGAAGCCGACGATGTCGAACCGTTCCAGGACGGCGTCGGGCAGGCCACCGAACTGCTCGCCGAAGGTGAGGTAGACGGCGGTGTCCACCCCGGACCCACCCGGCCCGCCCGGGTTGATCAGCAGCGAGCCGATCCGGTCGCGCTGCTTGTCGGAGCGGATCCGGATCAGGGCGATCTCGAAGGTCTCACCGGCACCGGGACCCGCCGTGGCACCGCCGCCGGGACTGGCCGTGCCGCCGGGACTGGCCGTGTTGCCGTTGGTCCAGTCGCGGGGCACCTTGATGCGGGCGCACTCGTAGCGCATGCCCGGCGCGGTGCGCCCGACCACCTCTCGGGGCACCTCCGAGCAGGACTGCCAGGTCGGTGCGGTGCCCGGCGGGGCGGCCTCGGGCTCGACGTCGCCGCCGCGCGGCGCGAACGCCGGCAGTGTGCAACCGGCGGTCAGCACCACGGCGGCGGTCAGGCCGGCCAGCGTTAACCGGAAGCGACGGATCCGGTCGGAAGTACGGGTCACGAGCTAGCCTCCGTGATCGAGTCGACCGCCAGGCTACGCGGAGTCGGGCGGGGACCCGACCGGGACCGCCGGATCGCCCCGCAGGACCTGGTCCACGTCGAACCGGATCGGCCGCTCCAACTGGTCGTACCGACAGGAGCGCGGGTCGCGGTCGGGCCGCCAGCGGACGAACCGGGCGGTGTGCCGGAACCGGTCGCCCTCCATCGCGTCGTACGCCACCTCCACCACCAGTTCCGGGCGGACCGGCTCCCACTCCAGGTTCTTGGTGCCGGTCCACCGGCTGACCCCGCCGGGGATGCGCTGGCCGCGTTCGTGGTCGCCGTGCACCCACGGGTGCTCCGCCCCGGCGTCCCGGTAGGGGGCCAACTCCTCCAGCAGCTCGGCCCTGCGGGCCATGGTGAACGAGGCGCTCACCCCGACGTGGTGCAGCACCCCGGCGTCGTCGTAGAGCCCGAGCAGCAGCGAGCCGACCACCGGGCCGGACTTGTGCCAGCGGAAGCCGGCCACCACGGCGTCGGCGGTGCGGGCGTGCTTGACCTTGAACATGAGCCGCTTGCCCGGCTCGTACGGCAGGTCGGCGGGTTTGGCGATCAGCCCGTCCAACCCGGCGCCCTCGAACACGTCGAACCAGCGGCGCGCGGTCTCGGCGTCGGTGGTGACCTGGGTGACGTGCACCGGTGGGCGCACCGCCGCCAGGGCCTGCTCCAGCCGGGCACGGCGGGCCGGGTAGGGCGCGTCGAGCAGGCTTTCGCCGTCGAGGGCGAGCAGGTCGAAGGCGACGAAGTCGGCCGGGGTGGTCTCGGCGAGCAGCTTCACCCGGGACGCGGCCGGGTGGATGCGCTGGGCCAGCAGCTCGAAGTCGAGCCGGGGTTGACCGCTCGGCCCGTCGCGCCGGATCACGATCAGCTCACCGTCGACCGCGCAGCGCTCCGGCAGCTGCCGGAGCGCCTGCTCGACCACCTCGGGGAAGTAGCGCGTCATCATCTTGCCGCCCCGGCTGGCCAGCTCCACCTCGTCACCGTCGCGGAAGACGATGCAGCGGAAACCGTCCCACTTGGGCTCGTAGGTCATGCCCGGGCCGGTGGGAATCGAGGCGACGCTGCGGGCCAGCATCGGCTCCACGGGCGGATTGATCGGCAGCTTCACGGCGACAGTCAACCAGACACCACCGACAACGGTGAGCCAGATCACTGTCGCCCGCTGGGTGGCGTGTCCCGGGACGAGTCGTCGCGTACCGCTCGGGTGAATCGCAAAACCGCAGGTCAGAGCTACTTTCGCGAGGTGTCGGAGTGGGTGTGCGGGTGTTGTGGCCGGTGGCGGGTCAGCGTCGAGCTGATCCGGGGCCGGTACGTCTACCGGCTGGTTCACCGCTATCCCCGCCGCTTCGGCGGCGGTAAGAACGTGCTCGGCGAGGTCGGCTCGGTGACCGAGCTGGCGGAACTGCTGCGCCGGGTTGCCCCGGTCAGCCTGGCCGACCTGCACGAAGCCGCCTGAAACGACGCCCGCGCGGTCGGAACGAGCGCCGTCGGGACGGGCCTAGAAGTGGGCGAAGGAGCGGATGGGGGCGCGCGGGCCGAACTTCGGCGCCTGGATGCCGGCGGTCTCCAGCAGCCGACAGACCCGGCCCCGGTGCCCCCGGAACGGCTCCAGCAGCTCCAGCATCCGGGCGTCGTCGGCGCGCGGCTCGCCCGCCAGCGCCCAGGCGACCGTGTTCGGTACGTGGTAGTCGCCGACGCTTACCGCGTCCGGATCGCCGTACGCCACCCGGACCACCTCGGCGGCGGTCCACGGGCCGATGCCGGCGATCGCGGTCAACCGCCTGCTGGCCTCGGCGGAGTCGGCGCAGCGTTCCAGCCGGTCGGCCACTGCGGCGGCGCGGCGCAGCGTGTCGGCCCGGCGCTGCTCCACGCCGAACGGGTGGAACACCCAGTACGGGGTGGCGGCCACCGCGGCCGGCTCCGGTGGCAGCAGCAGTCCCGCCGGCCCGGGGGCCGGCTGCCCGAAGTGGCGGACGGTCGCCGCGTACGCCCGGTAGGCCTCCTTGCCGGTGACCTTCTGTTCGAAGACTGCCCGCAGCACCCGGCCGAAGACCAGCCCGGTCGCCGGCATCCGCAGCCCCGGGTGCCGGCTAGCCAGCTCGGCCACCACCGGGTGGCCGGCGGCCAGCTCGGCGAAGCCGGCCAGGTCGTCGCGGAGCCCGGCGATCGCGTCCGCCCGCGCCACGACCCAGCCACCACCCGGGCCGTACCCCTCGGCGAGCAGTTCGCCGCCGACCGGCCGCAGGGCAAGGGTGGCCGGGCCGTCCGGGGTGCGGGTGGCCCACCAGAGGGTGCCGGCCACGATCCGGGCGCAGGGATCGTACGGGCTGAAGGTGAGCGGTCGCACCGAGGCGACCAGCCGGTAGTGCTCCGGCGGGCGCAGGCTCCGGCGGGCAGCCGGCTCGGTCGAGGTCACCGGCCCACTCTGCCATGCGTTACCGATCATTCCGCCGCCCCGGTTCTCACCTGGTGGTCGGCGGCGTGCCGGATCCGGTCACGGTCAGCCAGACGCTTGGCAGCACCTCCGACATGACGATGGCCGGCCGTGGCCCCTGCGGGCGACGGCCGGCCAACTGCCGGTCGGCTCAGTACGAGTAGTCGGAGTCCGAGCTGTCCGACTTGGTCTTCGACGGCGGGGCGACCGCCTTCGGGGTGCCCTTGGGCAGGCATTCCAGGTTCTTGCTGCCGTCGGGGTTGACCACGAACCAGGTGCCGCCGACGCCCTGGCCCTTCCACTGGCCCGCCTTCTTGTCACCGATGTAGGTGTAGAGCGGCCAGCCGTCGAGGGTGATCTGGCGGGTGCCGTCCTCGCGGGTGATGGTGCCCACGGCGTCGTCCGAGACGCCCTTGAGCTTCGGGTTGCCGTCGGTCAACGCGGGCGGCCAGACCTCGGCGCACTCGTCGACGCAGTTCGACGACGGCGGGTCGTTGGTGTCGCGGTCGAAGCGGTAGAGGATGAAGCCGTCCTGGTTGACTACCGCGCTACCCATCCGGTCGAACTTCTTGCCGGTGAGGCTCACGGTCAGTTCGACGCCGTCGGGCAGGGGAGCGTCGACCTCGGCCTCCGCGCCGGGGGACGCCGAGGCACCCGGCGTCGCGCTGGACTCGGGGTCCACGGTCACGGTGGGCTCGGCCGCGGCGACGGCTACCGGCTCGGCCGCGCCGGCGTTCGTTCCGTCTTCGTAGCCTGCGGG
This sequence comes from Micromonospora sp. FIMYZ51, assembly GCF_038246755.1. NCBI lineage: Bacteria > Bacillati > Actinomycetota > Actinomycetes > Micromonosporales > Micromonosporaceae > Micromonospora > Micromonospora sp. FIMYZ51. Next base: position 1,848,803 of record NZ_CP134706.1, read on the forward strand.
AGCGCAGGCCGTGAGCGCGACCATGGCGCTCGCGACGACAACGGTCCGCTTGATCTTTGCCACGTGCCCTCCTCATGCTTGACAGTCACCGGGAAGTACGTGGCGAGGCAGTGTCAAGGTTGAATGCCGATCGGTGGCTAATTTCACAGCGAACCGGTTGAACCGAACCTCGTCCCACTGCGTGTCGGCCAACACCGATCACGCAGACACTTCGGTAGGCCAACCGATCACGCAGACACCGCGCGTCGGCCGACACCGGTCATGCGAACGAGAAAGCCCGCCTCCAGTGTGGAGGCGGGCCCTTCGCTGCGCCCTGGTCAGGGTGCGGGCACCGTCAGCAGGGTGCTTGCCGATCCCTTGGCGTCGACCTGCTCCACCTGGAACTGCTTCACGTCGTCCAGCTTGGTGGAGGTGGCGGCGTACAGGGTGAGTGCCGTCGGGTTGCTGTTGGTGCCGTACCCGCCCGGCGGCACCGACCAGCTGGAGACCACCTCGGTGCTGGAGTCCTCCCGCACCACCACCAGGCGGCACTCCCGTGGGCCGGGCAGCCGGCTCAGGGTGAAGGCGACCATGGTGCCGAAGTCCCGCGAGTCGAGAAAGAACGTGCCTTCCACCCCGGTGGCCGAGTCGGTGACGTCGACCTGCTCGCCCTCCTGCTCGTTGCCGCCGAACCCCGGGCCCGGCCGGCCCGAACCGGGGTTCGACGGCTCCACGGGCGCATTTGTGTTCTGGCCGGACCCCAGGCTCGGCGGGGTGCTCTCCGCGCTCAGGCTGGCGAATCCGACGCCGGTCAGCCCGCCGAAGACGACCACCGCCGCCGCGGTCGCGAAGACCTGACGCAACCGGGCCCGGCGCCGGTGCGTACGCATCGCCACCAGCGTGCGGTCGAGCAGGACCGGATTCGACTGGGTCTGCTCCAACACCGATATCGACTCCGCGTCGATGTCGGAGAGCAACCCGACCACCGGCACCATCGTCTCCAGCTCGGCGGCGCACGCCCAGCAGGAGGCGAGGTGTTCCTCGAACCGCTCCATGTCCTGTTCGTCAAGCACGCCGAGCGCGTACGCGGCGACGTCCATGTGGTCTACCCGGCTCATTCCGTCACCCCCCTTTCCTGCAGAGCTGTGCGCAGGGCGCGCAGCGCGTAGTAAACCCGTGACTTCGCGGTGCCCAGCGGCAACCCGAGTTCCTCGGCCGCCTCCGGCACCGTCCTACCTCGAAAGTACGTCGCGACCAGGATCTCCCGGTGCGACTGGCTCAACGTCCGCAACGCGTCCGCCACCGTCATCGAGCGCAGCACCCGGTCGGTGCTGTCCGACTCGGCGAACGCGGTCAGATCCCGGTCGTACGTCTCGGCCGGGCGGGCCTGTTCGCTGCGGTGCTCGTCGATGGCGATGCGTCGGGCCACCGTCACCAGCCACGGTCGCAGCGACCCCTGCCCCTGCGTGCCGAGCCGGTGGGCGTTGCGCCAGGCCCGCAGCAGCGTCTCCTGGACGATGTCCTCGGCCCGTTGCCGGTCGCCACCGGTCAGCCGCATCACGAACATCAGCAGCGGCCCGGCGTGTTCCGCGTAGAGCGTGCGGATCAGCTGGTCGGAGTGGGCGGCCTCGGTGGTCGTAGCCTGGTGGCGGCCAGGGGCGGGTCGCGGCGTCACCGGGCTATTCTGGCGAGACGCGGCGCGGGAGTCGACCCCATGGGTGGACGTGGTCGGCCGCGACTGGGACCGGGCGGACATCCAGTCCACCCGCACCCGGTCGCCGTGCCAACCGGCCGCCAGTGCGTGCATGCAGACCTCCGGATGTCGCTGGACAGAAGCCGTCCCCCCACGGGCATGGCTGCCGAGTGGTACGCATGGATTCCCGGAACGGATCAACGCCGGACGGAGAAAATTCCCGGCGGCGGCGGTGTGGAGTCGGTGGCGGCCTCGTCGTGGACCACCGTGGCACCCGCCACGAACCGGTCCAGCTCCGCGTCGGCAAGCACCCGGCCCGGGAACCAGTCACCGGCGGCCCGCCGGGCCAACGCCGGCACCGGTGGCTCGTGGCGGCCGGCGACCAGCACCAGGTTGCCGTAGCGGCGCCCGCGCAGCACCCCGGCGTCGGCGATCAGGCAGGCCCGGGGCAGTGCGGCGCGTACGGTGGCGACCTGGCCGCGGGCGTAGCGCAGCGGCGGGCCGTCGGCGAGGTTGGCCAGGTACCAGCCGGCCGGGCGCAGCACCCGGGCCACCTCGGCGGCGTACTCCACCGAGGTCAGTCGGGCCGGGGTCCGGGCACCGGCGAACACGTCGGCGACCACCACGTCGTAGCTGTCCTCCCGGGTGGTGGCGAGCACCGCGCGGGCGTCGCCGACCCGGACCTTCAGCCGAAAGTCGGCCGGCCAGGGCAACGCCCGCCGCACCAGCTCGACCAGCGCACCGTCCACCTCGACCACCCGCTGCGTCGAGCCGGGACGGGTGGCGGCGACGTACCGGGGCAGGGTCAGTGCGCCGCCGCCCAGGTGCAGCACCCGCAGCGGTGCACCGGCGGGCGCGACCAGGTCGAGCGCCGCGGCGAGCCGACGGACGTACTCGAACTCCAGGTGCGTCGGGTCGGTCAGGTCCACGTGCGACTGTGGCGCACCATCAAGCGACAGCGTCCACGAGCCGGGCCGGTCCGCGTCCGGCATCAGCTCGGCCAGGCCGGTGTCGACCCGCTCGGCGATCCGGTCGGTGTCGCGGCGGCGGCCCATCAGCGACCGGCTCGCGCGGCGGCCGTCCGGGCCGCGGCGGTCAACGCGCGGTGCAACAGCCGGGCGTCGCCGAGCCGGGAGCGCAGCAGGCGTTCCAGCCCGGCGATCGGCACCAGGTTCTGCGGTGCCCGGGGGTCCTTGTACGGGGTGGAGGCGAACCGGGGCAGGGTGACAAGCGACAGGTCCGCCAGCCCGACCGCCTCGGCGATGTCCAGCTCGGCCGAGCACTCCATCCGGACGATGCCTGCCCAGGGCGCACCGGCAGCCACCGGCAACCGCAGATACCACGACCAGCCGCCCCAGGCGGTGCCGAGCCGGAACACCGGCGAGCGGTGACCCGGTGCGAGGCCGGTGACCACCGTGCTGAGCCGCGCGTCGAGGTACTGGCTGTGCTGGGTCTTGATGTAGCCGAGGGTGCGCGGCAACTGCCGCCGGTTACGCAACGGACCGTCCACCACCAGCAGGTCGCCGTCGGTGCGGGCGGCATTGGAGACCTCCACCTCCAGGGCGGTAAGCGGCCCCTGCACCGCGGCCGGCAGCTTGGCCAGCTCCCCGGTGCCGCTGACCCGGTGCACCGGATAGCGGACGTTGCCGGCGACCACATCGGTCGCCGACGGGCTGGCGGTGAAGAGTCCCCGGCCGACCTTGGCACCGGCCAACTGGGCGGCACCGCGTTCCAGGTCGCAGCGCACCACCCCGGCGGCGTACGAGGCGGCCAGGCCGGGGAAGGAGGTGCCGTCCTCCTCGGCCGTCCAGACGCTGGCGTCGATCCGGCGTACCCCGTCGACAAGCAGCACCACGTCGGGGGCCCGGACGCCGGGGCGGGGGCCGATCGCCTGCCAGTCCACCGCGGGCAGCTCGTGGTCCGCCTCCACCTGGGCGCTGCTCGGCGCGGCCGGACCGGCGGCCGACGCCTCGAACGAGGCACCGTAGGCCGGATCCCAGGTGTCGACGAAGAACTGGCTCACCGCATCCTCACCGGCCGGTCCGTTCGACCCGGGCCGAGCGGGCGTCCTTGCGTACCTCGAAACGCACCGGGATGCGCTCGGCCAGCGCCGGCACGTGGGTGACCACGCCGACCATCCGGTCGCCCCGGGCGGCCAGATTCTCCAGGGTGGCGGCGACCGTGTCCAAGGTGGCCGCGTCGAGGGTGCCGAAGCCTTCGTCAAGCACGATCGACTCCAGGCTGGCGGCGGTGGTGGACATCCCGGCCAGCTGCTCGGAGAGCGCCAGCGCCAACGCCAGGGACGCCTGGAACGTCTCGCCGCCGGAGAGGGTCCGCACCCCCCGGCGCAGGCCGGCGTCGTGGTGGTCGACGACGAAGAACTCGCCCTTGTCGTGGACCAGGTCGTACTGGCCGCCGGAGAGTTCCCGCAGGATCCCCGACGCCCCGTCGACAAGCAGGTCCAGCGCCTCGGCCAGCAGCCAGCGTTCGAAGTTGTTGGCCCGCAGGTGCCCGGCCAACGCCCGCGCCACCTGGGCCTGGCGCTCGTGCTCGGCCCGCTGCTCGCGCAGCTCGACGGCCTGCTCGCGGCGCTCCACCAGCCGACGCCGGTCGGCCTCGGCCCGCTCGTGCGCGACCGTGGCGGCGCGCACCGGATCGTCCGGGGCCGGCAGCCCGGCCGCGGTGAAGAGCGCGGCGATCCGGCCCGCCACCGCGGTCGCCGCAGACTCGGCCTCGGTGACCGCCGCCGCCCGCGCGGCCCGCTCCGTGCGGCGCCGCTCGGCCTGCGCGCCCGCCCAGTCCGCCAGCGCGGTCCAGGCCGCGGCGAGATCGTCCCGGTCGGCGGCCGGCGGACCGAACCGGGCCAGCCCGTCCCGGGTGCTGTCGAAGCGCCGCCACGCCGCGCGCAGCCGCTCCTGCGCGGCATCCACCGTGCCCCGGGCCCGTCGCGCGGCGTCCCGGCCGGCGCGTACCGCACCGGCCGCCTCGTCCAGCGCCTGCCGCAGCCGGGCCTGCTCGGCCAGCCGCTCGCGTAGCGTCTCGACGCTTGCCGCACCGGCCAGTCGCTCGTCCAACTCGGCCAGCCGAGCCTGGAGGCCGTCGTGCTCGGCGCGGGCGCGCAGCAGCACCCGGTCCAACTCGCGGGCGGCAGCGTCCCGCTCGGCCAGCAGCCGCTTGGCGGCCTCGCTCGCGGTCCGGGCGGCCTTGCCGGCAGCCACCGCGCGGGCCACCGCCGAACCGGCCGGCATCGCCGGCACCCGGGCGACCGGTTGCGCGCAGACCGGGCAGGCGTCCCCGTCGGCCAGCTGCGCCCGCAGCGCCGCCGCCTGATCGGCGGTCTTCGCCTCCTCGTGCGCCTGGAAGGCCGCCGCCAGCTCCTGCTCGGCGCGGTCGGCCGCCGACCGCGCCTGCGCCAGCGCGCCGGCCGCCGCCTCGTGCTCGGCGCCGGCCGTCGCCACCACGGCCTGCACCTGCTCCGCCTGACCGGCCAGCTGTTCCCGGTCGGCGTACGCCCGCAGCAGCAACCGCAGCGTGCTCTCGTCGTCGGTGGCGGCCAACTCCCCGCGTAGCTTCTCCTCGCGCTCCTCGGCGAGCAGGACCGCGCTGGCCGCCGCGTCGGCCTCGGCTCGCGCCTCGGCCACCGTCCGGGCCAGCTCGGTCACCCCGTCCGGCGCCCGCACCGCCGCCAGCTCGGCCAGCTCGGCGTCGAGCGCGGCCAGCGCCGCCGTCACCTCGCGCGCCGCCGCCCGCGCCGCGTCCAGCTCCGGTACGGCGGCGGTCACCGCCTCGGCCAGCTCCCGCATCCGGTCGAGCTGCTCGGTGGCCCGCTCCAGCGTGGCATCGTCGGTGTCGGCGAGGCCGGCGAGCAACTGGTCGACCGTCTCCAACTTCGCCTCGGCCTGTCCGGCCCGGGTGGTGGCCCGCTTCTGCACCTCCTCGTAGACGCCGAGACCGAGCAGGTTGACCAGGATCTGCTGCCGGGTGGCCGGGCGGGCGTGCAGGAAATCGGCGAACTGTCCCTGCGGCAGCACCACACAGCTGGTGAACTGCTCGTACGGCAGGCCGACCGCCGCCAGCACCGCGGCGTCCATCTCGGCCGGGGTGCCGGCGACCACCTCGCCGAGATCCTCCGGGCTGAGGCCGGTGTCCAGCTTGGTGACGTCGAAGCCGTCCGGCATCAGCTGAAGCCCGGCGCCTGCGGTCTTCACGTTGCCCCGGCCGTCGCGCCGGACCACCCGGGTGGCGACGTAGCGGGCACCGGCCGACTCGAAGACCAGCCGGACCCGTGCCTCGGTCGCCGACGGAGCCAGGGCGTTGCCCAGCCCTCGGGTGCCGCCCCAGCGGGGGACCGTGCCGTAGAGCGCGAAGCAGATCGCGTCGAGCACCGTCGACTTGCCGGAGCCGGTCGGTCCGACCAGGGCGAAGAAGTCCGCGTCGGTGAAGTCGATCGTGGTCTCGTCGCGGAAGACGGTGAAGCCGGCCAGGTCCAGCCGCATCGGCCGCATCAGTGCTCGACCTCCTCAAGCAGCTCGTCGAAGAGCTCCCGGACACCCTCGTCGGCGTGCCCCCGGCTGTCCAGGTAGTCGGCGAAGAGTTGGCGGGGCGTGCGGCCGGCGCGCTGAGCCACCCGGGTGCCGCTGCCCGGCGCCGGCACCAGCTCCGGATCGATCCGGATCTCCAGTGCGCGCGGCAGCAACTCCTGCACCTCCTCGCGCAGCCCGGCCCGGGGCTGCTCGCGTACGAACACCCGCAGCCAGCCCTCCGGCGGGGTGATCTCGGCGAGCTGGGCCAGCGTGCCGCGAACCGTACGCAGCGGGGTCGCCGCGAGCACCGGCTCCTCCCGGACGCGCGCCGCCGTGCTCGCGGTGACCTCGACCAGGGTCACCGACGCGACGTTCTCCTGCTCGCCGAAGTCCACCGCCAACGGGGCACCGCTGTAGCGGATCGGGCACGGCCCCTGCACCCGCTGGGCGCGGTGCAGGTGCCCCAACGCCACGTAGTGTGCGGTGCCGGGGAAGACCGAGGCGGGCACCGCGTAACCCATGACGGTGTGCGCGTCCCGCTCGCCGCCGCCGGTGCTCGCACCGACCACGGTCAGGTGCGCGGTGACCAGGTGCACCCGGTCCGGCTCGTCGAAGCCCTCGGTCAGCCGGGTCAGGATCCGGCCGAGGTGGTCGGCGTAGGTCTGGGTGGTCTCGGCGGCGGTCAGCTCGTACATCTCCACCGCCCGGATCGCGTACCGCTGGGACAGGAACGGCAGGGCGGCCAGCCGCCACCGCTCCCCGCCGGCCGTGGTGCCGTCGATGACGTGTTCCGCCGGATCCTCGCGTACCCCGCCGCGCAGCGTGATGCCGGCGGCCTCGGCCCACGGGCGCAGCGCGTCAAGCGCCGGACCGTTGTCGTGATTGCCGCCGATGGCCACCACGTCCGCGCCGGTACGCCGCAGCGCGGTGAGCGCCCGGGTGACCAGCCGGGTCGCCTCCGCGGTCGGCGCGGCGGTGTCGTAGAGGTCACCGGCGATGACGACCAGGTCGGGCCGCTCCCGCCGGGCGATCTCGATGACGCCGGCCAGCACCTGCTTGTGCTCCTCGGCGCGCGACTGCCCCTTGAGGACCTTGCCGACGTGCCAGTCCGAGGTGTGCAGGATCTTCACTGGGCCAGCCTTTCGTTCGCGACCACGGGGCACGATCCGCCCGGCCACTCGCGGCCACGCCAGCCGGGGCTCCGCTTCGCTGCACTCCTCGCGCTCACCGGTGCCAGCCTTTCGTTCGCGACTGCGGGGCTCCGCTTCGCTGCACTCCTCGCGCTCACGCTCGCCGTCGCCTCCTGCCTAGAACGGGATGTCGTCGTCGGCGCCGCCGCCGGAGGCCACCACCGCGAACGGGTCGGCGGACTGGGTGAGCGAGCGCAGCGTCTGCGACGGTGCCGTGCCCGCCTCGGAGACCCGGGTGGCCCAGGCCGGGAAGGGGAAGTCCAAACAGAGCGGGACCGGGATGTCGGGCTGGTTGACGAACATCGTGCCCGGCTTGGCCAGCAGCGCCCGCTGCCGCTGTGCCGGTGGCAGGAAGCCGTACTCGGGCCGGGACGCCTCGGCCGGGTCGAGCCGGCCCACCACCCGGATCGCCGAGTTGGTGACGATGCGCCGCTCCACCTCGCTGGCGGTCTGCTGCGCGCCGACCAGGATGACCCCGAGCGAACGCCCCCGCTCGGCGATGTCGAGCAGCACCTCCTTGATCGGGGAGGAGCCTTCCCGGGGGGCGTACTTGTTCAGCTCGTCGAGCACCACGAAGAGCAGCGGCTTGGCGCCCTGCTTCTCCTTGTTGTCGAACTCGGTCTTCAGCGTCACGCCCACCACGAAACGCTGCGCCCGATCCGGCAGGTTGTGCAGGTCGACCACGGTGACCTGGGCCGACTCGGCGGTGTTGATCGAGTGCGGGCGGCGGGTGGCCAGGTCGCCCCGGATCAGCCGGGACAGGTCCTTCTTGCTGCCGATCAACCGGCGGGCGAAGGCGTTTACCGTGCCCAGGCCGACCGCGCTGCCGGCCCAGTCGCCGCGGGTCTCGTCGTCGCTGAGCTGCTCGACGATGTGGTCGACCAGGTCTTCGTAGCTGCCCAGCCGGGTGCCGTCGATGCTGACTCCGCCGTCGGCGGGCTGGGCGTAGCGGGCCAGGTGGGCGGCGACCGAGTGCACCACCATCGTGTACTGCTGGCGTTCGTCGTCGGCGTCGGCGAAGACGTACGGCAGGAGGCGCTTCTCGCAGAACTCGGTGAGCGTCCAGTAGAAGGCGTCCACGCCGGTCAGCCGGTTGTGCACGTCGGGCGTGCCGGCGGAGTCACCGACCCGGGGCGGGGCGTAGACCCGCACGTCGGGAAAGGCGTCGGCGACCAGACCGAGCCGGGCGTACGCGGCCCGGGTGGTGTCGTCCAGCCGGGCGTTCGGATGGTCGAGGAAGAGGAGGTCCTCGCCCTTGACGTTGAAGATCAGCGCCTTGGCGTTCACCGCGTCACCGCCCAACTGCCCGGAGCGGAAGACCGAGTAGAGCAGAAAGGTGGCGAAGCTGGTCTTGGTGGCCACCCCGGAGATGCCGGAGATGGAGACGTGTGCGCCCCGGGTGCCGTCGAGGAAGTCGGCGTTGAGGTAGACCGGCACCCCGTCGCGGCCGATGCCCATCGGGACCCGTCGTTCCATCCGGTCGAAGTGCAGCGCCCGGGCCCGGGCGTCACCCTCGGCCCGGTGCACCACGGCGCCGGGCTGCGGCGGCACGTAGAACTCCGGGTCGACCCGGGTGGTGGTGATCTCGGCGGCCTCCTGCACCTGGGCGGGCAGCGTGCCGTCGGCGATGGCGAACACGTCGGAGTCGAACTGGGCGCCCTCGTGCCGGGCCCGGACCTGGGTGACCACGCCGGCGATGGTCACCGGCTCCCGGTCGGGCAGCTCACGGCGGGTCACCACGACGTCGTCGAGCTGGAGGTAGCTGCCGGGGGAGACCGCCGTCCAGAATTGCAGCGGAGTGGCGTCGGCGGTGCCGAGCACCCGACCGACCCCCTCGCCCGGGCCGTCGAACCCCTCGTCAGTCATCGGGCAGCTTCTCCTCGGCTGGTCGTCGCGGGCGGCACGCCCTGCATCCTGCCGGAGGAGTACGACAGGCCGCCACGCGACGCGGCGGAGGACACGTCGGGGCCGCACGGTGACCGCGTACCGCGACGACACCTCTACCCCGGGTGGCGGTTCAGCGCCGCGTTCTCGGTGGCGACTCGGGGGCGGTGCGGTCGGCGAGCCGGCCGGCGAGTTCCCGCACGGCTGCCTCGTACGCCGGGTCGGTGTGGTAGGGCCAGTGCTGGTCGATCGACGGCGGCACGGTGTCGTCCGGTGGCACGGTGACGGCCTGCGGGTCGCGTAGCCGTCGGTCGACGGTGCCGGCCGGTCCGGAGACCCGGGGGTGCTGCCCGGGCCAGTGTGCGGAGAAGAGCGGACCGCCGATCGGGTCGGTGTCCCGCCACAGGTTCACCCAGCGCCAGCCGATCCGGTCGCCGGTCTCGTGCAGCACCCAGTCGCCGAGAAAGGCCGGACAGAGCCGGGCGTAGATCCGGTGCAGCGGACTGCCGTGGGTCAGCAGCGCCACCCGGGGCAGCACCTCCGGCGGCAACTGGAGCACGGTGGCGGTGACGATGACGGAGCCGTGCGAGTGCCCGGAGAGGATCACCCCGCCCTTGCGGCTCAGCGCGATGGTCCGCTTGGCCAGCTCCGGCACGGCCCGCTCGGCGTAGCAGGGTGGTGCGAACGGATGCACCGTACGCGGCCAGAAGGTGCCGAGGTCCCAGATCACCGCGACCGTACGCCGGGTGCCCTCCGAGCGGTAGGAGAGCAGCCCGACTACGAGGATCCCGAGCGCGATCAGTCCGATGACGTAGATCCCGATGTCGGTCAGCAGGGCGAGTTCGTTGCTCAGGTTGCCGTCCTTCCTGGCCAGTTCCTCGTTGAACTGGGACGGCCCGATGCCGAGCAGGTCCAGCGCCGCCATCGTGACCCCGAGCAACGACAGCACCAGGAACGTGATGAAGACCGGTCCCAGTTGCTCGGCGAGCGCGGACCGGGCGACGACGTCCCGCACGGCGGTCCATCGGGCCATCGCCTCCGGCGGCGGGTCGGGAAAGTCCCGCCGGACGATCTCGTCGGCGCGCCGCCGCCGCCGACGCCGGGTGGCCAGGCTCCGCCAGAGGACGGTGGCGGCGACGATCAGGATCGCAGCCAGCCCGGCCAGGGCCGCCCACCGGTAGGTGACCGGCGGTTCCAGCGGCGGCGCGCCGGGTTGGTTCGGCCGAACCGGGTTCGGGATGTCGCCCCGGTCCAGGAAGTCGGCCACCCGGTAGACCAGGGCGGCGGCGAACCCGGACGCGGCGGCGATCGACGCCATGGCGAGCACCGGGGTGGCCAGTCCGCTCATCCGGGACGAACCGATGTCCCGGCTACGGCGCCGTTGGTGCATGGTGGTGACGACCAGGGCGATCAGCAGGCCAGCCTGGATCGCGACCAGCAGGGCGACCGCGGCCTCGTAGTTGGGAAGCTGCCCGCGTGGTGGCTCTCGCTCCAACGGCACCGCCGTGTAGAGCACGGCGAGCACGGCGAGCCCGACGGCGGCCAGCCGCAGGGTCCGGATGCCACGCAGGTCGACCGGGCCACGGCCCGGCACTTCGGCCGGGAACCGGGCGGGTAGGCAGAGCAGGACGGCGCCGGCTGCCAGCAGGAGCCAGGCCAGGACGTAGATGACGTACGCCACGGGCGTGGGGTGGATGTACAGCTGCGCGCCGAGCAGCATCGTGGCGAGCGTGCCGAGACCGATCGCGAGGTGGATGGCGCGCAGTCGACGCACCACGAGGGCGTCGTTCCAGAAGCCGGGCAGGTCGATGCGGTCCTCGCCACCACTGGTGCGGTCCTGCCCGCGGCTGGCGGGGAACGCCTCGAACGCCCGGGCGGAGCGCTCGCCGAGCCACCAGAGCAGCCGCAGCGCGCCGATCGGCACCAGCGCGAGCAGCGCCAGTCGCGGTCCGAGGGGCAGTTTGGCCAGCCAGGCCAGATAACCGCGCCCCTGAATGCAGGGCCGGTAGGGCACGCACTGCCAGCCGATGATGTCGACGGTCACCCCCACGATGGACAGGACGAAGGCGGCGGTCAGGGTGGCGGCGAGCAACCGGCACAGCGGGCCGATCAGCCCGCCGCTCCCGCCGGTCGCCGGCCGGGCCCAGGGGGCGAGGTTGACAAGCATGAACGGCAGCAGGAAAAGCAGCGAGAGCGTCCGTACGGCGGCGCCTGCGGTGAGCGCTCCCCAGCGGTACGCCTCCACCTTCAGCTCGCCCGGCCGGTCGCTGATCCCGAACCCGGGTCGGGGGCGGTAGAAGCCAGCGTTGGTGTCACCGGCGACCCGGCTCACCACCGGGTGATCGAGCAGTTCCTCGGCGGAGGCGCCGGAGACTCCGTGCACCCGTAGCTCGACCACTTCGCGCGCCAACGCCCTCGCCTTCCGGCAGCTGCCGATCCCGGTTCACCGTAGTGAGCCGGCCCGGCCCGGCGTGCACGTTTCGCCCGACCGTCACTTCCGGGCGTGACACCGACGGTCACTTCCGGGCGCGCCACCGACGCCCTTCCGGGCGTGAGACCGACCGGCGTTTGTCGGCGCGCAGGATCGGACGCAGCGGCGGCGAAATCGGGGCCGCGACGTTATTCGCTTGCCGGACCGGTGACCGGAGGGGTGGGTCGAGGGGTACGGTGCTGGCAGTCGCACCAGTTCCGGCCCGGGCAGTCGTCGTGCCGCCGCGTCCGGCACGCTCGGCAGATCATGCTCGCAGCCTATGCCGAGGGAGGATGGGACAGCATGCCGCGTCAGATCTTCCAGCTGAGGATCGCCCTGGCGGGAGTACGGCCAACGATCTGGCGCCGGGTGCTCGTGCCCGGTGGATACACCCTGGACCGCCTACACCGGGTGGTGCAGCATGCCATCGGCTGGCGGGACTGCCACCTGCATGCGTTCGAGATCGACGGCGCGCAGTACGGCGAGCCTGATCCCCAGGGCGAGTTGGCCGTGCACGACGAGTTGGACATCCGGCTGGACACGGTGCTCGGCAAGGGCAGCCGGTTCCACTACACGTACGACTTCGGCGACTGGTGGGAGCACGACCTGCTGGTGGAGGACGTCTTCACCGCGGAGGCGGACGAGCGCTATCCGACCTGCCTGGACGGCGAGCGGGCCGGGCCACCGGAGGACGTCGGCGGGCCGCAGGGCTATCTGCTGTTGCTCGCCGCGCTGGCGGACCCGGAGCATCCCGAGCACGCGGCGATGCGGGAGTGGGTGGCGGACGGTTTCGATCCGGCGGCCTTCGACCCGGGCCGGGTCGCCACGCTGCTGCGCCATTTCTGCTGAGCGGGGGTTCCGTCGATGTGCCCTGGTGAGTGGTAGCCACCGGCCGGCAATATGTCCATCGATTAAACCCTTTTAGCGGTAACGATCTGGGAACGCTCCCAGTGGACTATTGACACTCCCGACACCTCCCGGCAATCTCATGGGAGCGTTCCCAAGAGGCGTGGATCACAGTCCCGCCCCCGGGCGCCGCCGCCGGCCGAACGGTCGGTGCCGGCAGACGCTGCGGCACCCCCACCACAAAAATCAGCCTCACCATCGAAAGAGGGCCCAGGATGAGCCTCACCACGCGGCGTTCCCGCATGGCGGCAGCCACCCTGGCCGCGATCACCGCTGTCGGCGGTCTCGCGGCCTGCGGTAAGGACGACGACAAGCCGGCCGCCGGCGAGAAGCCGGCCAAGCTGGTCGTCGACACCTTCAGCGAGTTCGGTTACGACGAACTCGTCAAGCAGTACGAGCAGCAGACCGGCATCAAGATCGAGCTGCGCAAGACCGCCCAGCTCGGTGAGTACCGGCCCAAGCTGGTCCGCTACCTGGCCACCGGCAAGGGCGCGGCCGACGTGACCGCCCTGGAAGAGGGCATCCTCAACGAGTTCAAGGCCAACCCGGGCAACTGGGTCGACCTGGCCCCGCTGATCCCCGACCACTCCAAGGAATACCTGCCCTGGAAGTGGGAGCTGGGCAAGACGCCGGACGGAAAGCTGCTCGGCCTGCCCACCGACGTCGGCAGCCTCGCCGTCTGCTACCGCAAGGACCTCTTCGAGGCGGCCGGCCTGCCGACCGAGCGCGACCAGGTCGCGGCCCTCTGGCCGGACTGGAACGCCTACCACCAGACCGGTCAGAAGTACAAGCAGGCCACTGGCAAGGCGTTCGTCGACTCGATCACCGCGGTCTCGAACGGTGTGCTGTTCCAGCACGGTGGCGATCTGTTCTACGACAAGGAAAACAACATCATCGCGGACAGCAGCCCCGGGGTGAAGAACGCCTGGGACACCGCGACCTCGATGGTGGACATCTCCGCCAAGGCCCAGACCTGGTCGCCGGAGTGGAACGGCGGCTTCAAGCAGGGCACCTTCGCGACCACCTTCTGCCCGTCCTGGATGCTCGGCATCGTTCAGGACAACTCCGGCGCGGAGAACAAGGGTAAGTGGGACGTGGCGGCCGTGCCGGGCGGCGGCGGCAACTGGGGCGGCTCGTGGCTGGCCGTGCCGGAGCAGAGCAAGTACCCGGAGGAGGCGGCGAAGCTCGCCGAGTTCCTGACCAACGCGACCAGCCAGGTGGAGGCGTTCAAGCTCAAGGGCCCGCTGCCCACCAACCTGGAGGCGCTGAAGAACGAGGCGTTCCTGAGCTACACCAACGAGTACTTCAGCAACGCGCCGACCGGCAAGATCTTCGGGGAGAGCGTCGCCAAGATCGAGCCGGTGCACCTCGGCCCGAAGCACCAGGCGGTGAAGGAGAACGCGTACGAGCCGGCCATGCGGGCCTTCGAGGGCGGGCAGGCCAGCAAGGAAAAGGCCTGGGAGCAGTTCGTCAAGGACGCAGCTACTCAGGGTGCCTTCTGAGCCAATAGCCAACCGGTGGCGTCCGGGGACTTCCCCGGACGCCATCGGTCGGTCCCCCCTCCGCGTAACACCCCTGCGCGAGGACCCCCGTTCCTCGCCGGGAAAGGAATGACCTCATGAGCCTGTCGGCCACGACGGCACCGCCGTCGCCAGCACCACCGCCTCCCGACACAGCGCCCCGGCGGCGGGGAAGTCTGCTCAACCGCTTCGATCTCAAGTACTCGCCGTACCTCTACATCGCGCCGTTCTTCCTGATCTTCGGCGTCTTCCAGCTGTACCCGATGGCGCGGACCGCCTGGATGTCCCTGCACGACTGGGACATGATCGGCGAGCACACCTTCATCGGGCTCGACAACTACACCGCGCTGCTCTCCGACGACTACTTCTGGAACGCGCTTGTCAACACCTTCGGCATCTTCCTGCTGTCGACCATTCCGCAGCTGCTGCTGGCGCTCTTCCTGGCGAACCTGCTCAACCGCACCATGCTGCGGGCCAAGACCTTCTTCCGGATGGCGATCTTCGTCCCGAACGTGGTGTCGGTGGCCGCCGTCGCGATCGTCTTCGGCATGCTGTTCCAGCGCGACTTCGGCCTGTTCAACTGGCTGCTCAGCACCGTCGGAGTGGACCCGATCGACTGGCGCAACCAGACGTGGAGTTCCTGGACGGCGATCGCCACAATGGTCAACTGGCGGTGGACCGGTTACAACACGCTGATCCTGCTCGCCGGCATGCAGGCCATCCCGAAGGACCTGTACGAGGCGGCCGAGATCGACGGCGCCAGCCAGTGGCGGCAGTTCTGGCAGATCACCCTGCCGATGCTCAGGCCCACCTTCATCTTCGTGGTCATCCTCTCCACGATCGGCGGCATGCAGCTCTTCACCGAGCCGCTGCTCTTCGGCAACGGCAGCGTCATCGGCGGTAACCAGCGGGAGTTCCAGACCCTGGCGATGTACATGTTCGAAAAGGGCATCTACAACCTGAGCACCGCCGGTTACGGAGCCGCGGTGGCCTGGGCGATCTTCATGATCATCGTGCTGGTGTCGCTCATCAACTTCCTACTCGTCCGCCGCTCGGCCAAGTGAGGAGAGATCTCCAATGATCTCGGCTTCCCAGCGCCTGTGGCGCACCAGTCCGCTTACCTACGTCGCGCTCGTGATGGCGGCGCTGCTCTCGATCTACCCGCTGTACTACATGGTCGTGATCAGCACCCGCTCGCTGGACGCGATCAATGACGTGCCGCCGCCGATCACTCCGGGCGGGTCCTTCGGGGACAACTTCGGCCGGGTCCTCGAAAACGACGCGGCCAACTTCCTCACCGGCCTGGTGAACTCGATCATCGTCTCCTCGGTGGTCACCATCGCGGTGGTGATCACCGGCTCGCTGGCCGGCTTCGCCTTCGCCAAGCTGCGCTTCCGGGGACGTAACGTTCTGCTGCTGTCGATCATCGTCACCATGATGATCCCGACCCAGATGGGCATCATTCCGCTCTGGAGCATGATGCAGACGCTGGGGTGGTACGACACCCTGTACGCGGTCACCGTGCCGTTCCTGGTCACCGCCTTCGGCGTGTTCATGATGCGGCAGTACGCCATGCAGGCGATCTCCGACGAACTGATCGAGGCCGGCCGGGTCGACGGCGCCAGCACCTTCCGGATCTACTGGAACATCGTGCTGCCCGCGCTGCGCCCCGCCGCGGCCGTGCTCGGTCTGCTGACCTTCATGGAGCAGTGGAACTCGTTCCTCTGGCCGTACGCGATCCTCACCCCGGAGAACCCGACCCTCCAGGTCTCGCTCTCCTTCCTCTCGTACGCCTACTACACCGACTACTCCCAGGTCTTCGCCGCCACCGCAGTCGGCACCCTGCCGTTGGTGATCGTCTTCATCGTCTTCGGCCGTCAGATCATCGGCGGCATCATGGAAGGTGCAGTCAAGTCGTGAGCAACCCCGCCACCCCGCCCGCAGTCGGCGTCCTCGACGAGCGTGCGCCGCTGACCTTCCCGCCCGGCTTCCTCTGGGGCGCGGCGACCGCCGCCTACCAGATCGAAGGGGCAGCGGCCGAGGGTGGGCGTACGCCGTCGATCTGGGACACCTTCAGCCACACCGAGGGCAAGACGGTCGCCGGGCACACCGGCGACGTCGCCTGCGACCACTACCACCGGCTCTCCGACGACGTGCGGCTGATGGCCGAGCTGGGGTTGAAGTCGTACCGGTTCTCGGTCTCGTGGCCGCGGGTGCAGCCGGGCGGGTCGGGTCCGGCCAACGCCGAGGGGCTCGACTTCTACCGGCGGCTTGTCGACGAACTGCTCGCCAACGGAATCGAGCCCTGGCTCACCCTCTACCACTGGGACCTGCCCCAGGAGCTGGAGGACGCGGGCGGCTGGCCGGCCCGGGACACCGCCGCCCGGTTCGCCGACTACGCCCAGTTGATGGCGGACGCGCTTGGCGACCGGGTGAAGTACTGGACCACGCTGAACGAGCCGTGGTGCTCGGCCTTCCTCGGCTACGGCTCCGGGGTGCACGCGCCGGGCCGCTCCGATGGCGCCGCCGCGGTGCACGCCGGGCATCACCTGATGCTCGGGCACGGGCTTGCCGTGCAGGCGCTGCGCGCGGCCCGGCCGGCGGCGCAGCTCGGGGTGACCGTGAACCTGTACCCGGTCACCCCGGCCACCGACGCGCCCGGCGACGCGGACGCCGCCCGGCGCATCGACGGACTGGCCAACCGGTTCTTCCTCGATCCGCTGCTGCGCGGGGCGTACCCCGGCGACCTGATCGCCGACCTGGCCAAGGTGACCGATTTCGGGCACGTCCGGGACGGGGACCTGGCCACCATCGCCACGCCGATGGACATGGTCGGGGTCAACTACTACAGCCGCCACGTGGTGGCCGCGCCGGTGCCCGGCGAGGAGCCGGAGCGCTACTGGCGGGCCCCGTCCAGCTGGCCGGGCAGCGAGGACGTCCGGTTCGTCAACCGGGGCTTCCCGGTCACCGACATGGACTGGGAGATCGACGCGCCCGGCCTGGTGGAGACGCTGCGCCGGGTGCACGAGGAGTATACTGACCTGCCGCTCTACGTCACCGAGAACGGCTCGGCCTTCGTCGACGCCGTGATCGACGGCAAGGTCGACGACGCCGAGCGGCTGGCGTACTTCGACGCGCACCTGCGCGCCGCGCACGAGGCGATCAAGGCGGGCGTGCCCCTGCGGGGATACTTTGCCTGGTCGCTGTTGGATAATTTCGAGTGGGCCTGGGGCTACACCAAGCGGTTCGGCATGGTCTACGTCGATTACGACAGCCAGACCCGCATTCCCAAGTCCAGCGCCAGGTGGTACGCGGAGGTGATCCGACGCAACGGTCTGGCCGCACAATAAGGCGATGGCCAGCCAGTAACGGGCGGCCCGGCATCGACGCTGATTCAGGTGCCGGGGCCGCCTACGTCGGAGGAGCAGACGATGACAACGCAGCGCACCCGGTCACTCGGGCGCCCGACCCTCGACGCGGTCGCTGCCCGGGCCGGGGTCGGTCGCGGGACGGTCTCCCGCGTGGTCAACGGCTCTCCCCAGGTCAGTCCCGAGGCCCGGGCCGCCGTGCAGCAGGCCATCGCCGAACTGGGGTACGTGCCGAACCGGGCCGCCCGGGCCCTGGTCACCCAACGCAACGACTCGGTCGCCCTGGTGGTCAGCGAGTCAGGTGAGCGGCTCTTCGCCGAGCCGTTCTTCGCCGGCGTCGTACGGGGCGTCAGTTCGGTGCTGCTGGAGACACCGCTGCAACTCTGGCTGGCCATGGCGCAGTCACCGTTGGAGCGGGAGCGGGTCGAGCACCACCTGACCAACCAGCACGTCGACGGCGTACTCCTGCTGTCGCTGCACGACGACGACCCGCTGCCGACCCTGCTGGAGGAGCGCGGCCTGCCCACCGTGCTGGGCGGCCGACCGGCGCGGATGCTGCATCCCGAAGCCCAGCCCGCCTTCTTCGTCGACGTGGACAACGCCGGTGGGGCGCGGCAGGCGGTGGAATATCTGGCCGGCCGGGGGCGGCGGCGCATCGCCACCATCGCCGGCCCGCAGGACATGGGCGTCGGCCTGGCCCGGTTGGCCGGGTACCGGGACGCGGTGCGTACCGCCGGGTTCGGCATCAACCCCGACCTGATCGGGTACGGCGACTTCAGCGAGGAGAGCGGCGCCACCGCCATGCGGAGGCTGCTGGAGCGCTGCCCCGACCTGGACGCGGTCTTCGTCGCCGCCGACCTGATGGCCTGCGGCGCGCTGCGTACGTTGCGCGAGGCGGGCCGACGGGTGCCGCAGGACGTGGCGGTGATCGGGTTCGACGACGCGCCGATCGCCCGGCAGACCGACCCGCCACTGACCTCGGTCTTCCAGCCGGCCGACGAGATGGGGCGGCAGATGGCGCGGCTGCTGGTCGCCCGGATCCGCGGTGAGGAGATTCCCGCACCGCACCTCGTTCTGGACACCGAGCTCGTCGAGCGCGCCTCCGCCTAGACCG
The DNA here is from genome assembly GCF_038246755.1 of Micromonospora sp. FIMYZ51. Lineage (NCBI taxonomy): Bacteria > Bacillati > Actinomycetota > Actinomycetes > Micromonosporales > Micromonosporaceae > Micromonospora > Micromonospora sp. FIMYZ51. The sequence goes on from NZ_CP134706.1 coordinate 1,867,450, forward strand.
GCGGGGTACGCCAGCGGCGCAGCTCGCGTCGGGCGAGGCTGGCCCGGTGCACCTCGTCCGGCCCGTCGGCCAGCCGGAGGGTGCGGGCCTGGGCCCAGAGCGCCGCCAGGGGAGTGTCCTGGCTTACCCCGGCACCGCCGTACGCCTGGATCGCCTTGTCGATCACCCACTCGGCCATCGCCGGAGTGGCGATCTTGATGGCCTGGATCTCGGTGTGCGCGCCCTTGTTGCCGACGGTGTCCATCAACCAGGCCGTCTTGAGCACCAACAGCCGGGCCTGCTCGATGCGGACCCGGGATTCGGCGATCCACTCCCGGACCACGCCCTGCTCGGCGAGCGGGCGGCCGAACGCGATCCGTTCGATGGCCCGCCGGCAGAGCAGCTCCAAGGCCCGTTCGGCCATGCCGATCAGGCGCATGCAGTGGTGGATCCGGCCGGGTCCGAGTCGGGCCTGGGCGATGGCGAAACCGGCGCCCTCGGCACCGACGAGGTTCTCCGCCGGCACCCGTACGCCGTCGAAGTCGATCTCGGCGTGCCCGCCGTGCGGCGCGTCGGTGTAGCCGAAGACGGTCAGGCCCCGCCGGACGGTGACCCCGGGCGTGTCCCGGGGCACCAGGATCATGCTCTGCTGCCGGTGCCGGTCGGCACCCGGATCGGTCCGGCCCATCACGACGAAGAGCGCGCAGGCCGGGTCCATCGCCCCGGACGACCACCACTTGCGGCCGTCGATCACGTAGTGGTCCCCGTCGCGCCGGATCGAGGTGGCGATGTTCGTCGCGTCGGAGGAGGCCACGTCGGGTTCGGTCATGCAGAACGCCGAACGGATCTCGCCGGCCAGCAGCGGGGTCAGCCAGCGCTCGCGCTGGGCGGGAGAGCCGAACTCGGCAAGCAGTTCCATGTTGCCGGTGTCCGGCGCGGCGCAGTTGAGCGCCTCCGGGGCGAGGTGCGGGCTGCGCCCGGTCAGCTCGGCGAGCGGGGCGTACTGGAGGTTGGTCAGCCCGGCACCGTGGCGCGGATCGGGCAGGAAGAGGTTCCACAGGCCGCGTCGGCGGGCCTCGGCCTGCAACTCGGCAAGCACCGGCGGTCGCGCCCAGGGGTCACCGGCGGCGGCGACCTGCGCGGCGTTCACCGCCTCGGCCGGGTAGACGTGCTCCGTCAGGAACTCGGTCAACTCGGCGCGCAACCGTTCGGTGCGCTCGTCGTACGCGAAGTCCATCACGCCTCCCCGAGGGTGCTCAGTCCGTGGGCGACAAGCGGGGCCACCATGGCACCGATGGCGTCGAAGCCCGCGCCGACGGTCTGTCCGAGGGTGTGCCGGTAGTGGATGCCCTCGCAGATGACGGCGAGCTTGAAGCAGCCGAGCGCGACGTGCCAGTGCAGCGGGCCGACGTCCACGTCGCTGCCGGCGGCGTACCGGTCGATCAACTCCGTCGCGTCGGGGAAGCCGGCCCGGGGACCGAGGGCGTCGGCGACCACCGGGTTGCCGGCGCTCTCGTGGTCGCGGTTGAGGTCGCTGTCGCCGAGGACGGTCCAGTAGGTCAGCAGCAGCCCGAGGTCTGCCAGCGGATCGCCGAGGGTGGCCATTTCCCAGTCGAGCACCGCCGTCACGGTGACCGGGTCGACGGTGGCGAGCAGGTTGTCCAGCCGGTAGTCGCCGTGCACGACGCGGCCGGCGTACCGGCCCTCGGGTGCGGTGGCGGCGAGCCGGTCGCGCAGCTCGTCGATGCCGGGCAGGGGCCGGCTGCGGGAGCGGTCCAACTGGCCGGACCAGCGGCGGACCTGCCGGGCGAGGTAGCCCTCGGGGCGGCCGAAGTCGGCCAGGCCGACCACCGCCGGCTCGACGGCGTGCAGCGCGGCGAGCGTGTCCATCATCGCCATCGCCAACCCGCGCCGCTGCTCGACGGTGAGCCGATCGGTCTGGGCCCGGCTGCGGAACACCTCGCCGGGCACCTTCTCCATCAGGTAGAACGGCGCGCCGATCGGGTCGGTGTCCGGACAGAGCAGCACCGCCCGGGGTACCGGCACGTCGGTCGGCGCCAACGCCGAGATCACCCGGAACTCGCGGGCCATGTCGTGCGCGGTGGCCAGCACGTGCCCGAGCGGCGGCCGGCGCAGCACCAACTCCTGGTCGCCGGCCCAGAGCCGGTAGGTCAGGTTGGACCGGCCGCCCGCGATCAACTGCGCCCGCAGCCCCCCGGTGACCAGGTCGGGCCGGTGCACCGCGAGATAGCCGGTGAGCCGGTCGAGATCCAGGCCGGCGGGGGAGCCGGCGGCCGGGATCGGGGTCTCGTCCGCCGGATCGGTCATCCGGACAGTCCATGGCAGCTCGCGAGGCTTGTCAAGGTCAGGTTTAGCCCTGGGGACATGCCGCCGCAACGGGGACGAAATGGTCAACTGTCAGGCTGCTGATCAGCCTGCCGACACTGTGCCGGCTCGCCGAGCGGAGGGGTTGCGATGTTGCTGCGCGTTCGGGTCACCCTGCCGGACCGTCCGGGAACGCTCGGGCAGGTGGCTCGCACCCTCGGGGTGTCGGGCGCGGACATCGTGCAGGTGGTCGTGCTGGAGCGCCTCGGCGGGCGCGCGGTCGACGACTTCACCGTGGTGTGGCCGGGGGCCGCACGGGTGGAACGCCTGCTGGCCGGCCTGGCGGCGATCCCCGGGGTCCGGGTGGACGGCGTGTGGCGGGCGATCGGCGCGCCCACCACCACCGGCCAGGACGCCGAGTTGCTGGCTCAGGTCGCCGCCAACCCGGCCGACGGGCTGGCCACCGTGGTCGACGCGGTGCCGGGGCTGCTCGCCGCCGAGTGGGCGGTCGCGGCGGTGGTGCCGGTCGACTGGGCCTCCCGGACCGGTGGCGGCGGCGCGACGGTGGGGCACGCCAGTTGGCGTACGCCCGTACCGCCCCGGCTGCCGGAGGTGACGCCGCTGCGCGCCCGGTCGATGACCATGCCCGACGGCGGCCACTTCGCGGTGGCACCGTTCGGCCGGGCCGGGCTGGTCCTGGTGGTCTCCCGGGAACACAGCGACACCCTCAGCCCCGCCGCGTTCCACTCCACCGAGGTGGACCGGCTGGCCCAGCTGGTCCGGGCCAGCGCGGTGATCCTCGGCGACCGGCTCGACCTGGTCGGTAGCCCGCCGGTAAGCGCCAACCCGTGACCTCGCCGGAGCGACTGTGACGCACGACGCAGGGCCGCTCCCGGCCGGACACGGCGGGGCAACCGGCCCGCAACAGCCGGCAGCGAGGGTGACACGGGAAGGGAGGCAACCATGACGCTGTGGCGGATCCGGGCCACCGTGGACGACCGACCGGGTTACCTGTCGGTGCTCACGGCGAGCCTCGCGTTGCGTGGAGTCAACATTCTCAGCGTGCAGGTGCACACCACCGAGGGCGGTGCCGTCGACGACTTCCTGGTCGACGCGCCGGACACCCTTGACGAGGCGGAGCTGATCGCCGCCGTGGAGCGGGGCCGGGGGCGGCACTGCTGGGTGGCGCGCAGCGAGGCGCGCGGCCTGGCCGACCAGCCGACCCGGGTACTCGGGCTGGCCGCCCGGCTGGTGCACGACCCGGACGCGACAGGCGAGGTGCTGCGGGCCCTGCTCGGCGCGGACGAGGTGACCTGGCGACCGGTGCCGGCCGCCACCCGGTCGGGGATCGACGGCATGACGATGTTGCTGACCGACCCGAACGGCGGCTCCTACCTGCTGCGCCGCGTTGCGCCGAGCTTCACGCCGGCCGAGTACGCCCGCGCCCAGGCCCTGCTGGAGGTGGGTGCCGCCGCGACCCGCCGGTGCGCCGAGCAGGTCACCGTGGTCCTGCCCGACGGTGCCGAGCTGACCGTACGGCCGGCGGGCGCCGACGACCTGGCGGGTGTGCTGGAGCTGCACCAGGTCTGCTCGGCGCGTACCCGCCAGCGCCGTTATCTGGGCGGGGCGTCACTGCCCTCCCCGGCCCGCCTGCGTCGGCTGCTGGAGCCGGCCCGCGGGCTGACCCTGATCGCCGCGACGACCGGCTCCGACGGGGCGGCGGAGTCGGTCGTCGCGATGGCGAACCTTCTCGCCGAGGGCGACGAGGCCGAGCTGGCGCTGCTGGTACGCGACGACTGGCAGCGGCGCGGGCTGGGCTCGACCCTGCTGCGGCGGTTGACCCGGCAGGCCGAGTCGGCCGGCTACGCCGCGATGGTGCTGCACGTGCAGGCGGAGAACACGCCGATGCTGCGTACGCTGCGCCGGCTGTCCCGGCCGACCCGGGTCCAGCAGGACGCCGGCCTGCTGACGCTCACCGTGCCCCTGACCACCGGCCGGCCGGTTGATCGGTCGGTCGCGGGAGCGGATCTGCCGACGGCGGTGGAAAGCACCGGCTGAGGACCGACCTCGCGACACCGGTGCAGATCGCCGGCTGACGACGAGGAACAGATGACCGACCTCCGGTGCGGAGGCCGGTGAGGAGGGCAGGGCACCCGGTTCGGGTACCCTGCCCTCCGCCTCCTCCCCTCCCCTCCCCCTCCCCACCCCCACCCCCACCCCCACCCCCACTCGCCCCGTTGATCATGAGGTTGACGGCACTTTGAAGATCATCTACTGCCGTCAACCTCATGATCAACAGGGTGGGGTGGGGGTGAGGAGGGTGGGAGGAGGTGGGGGTTCGGGCTTCACAAGGCGTGGCTGGTCGGATTACATTGTCAGCTATCCATGGGAGCGCTCCCGGTCCCATGTGACACCCCCGCCACCACCACTTACGCCGGCAGCCTCCCTACCCGTCGTGTCCGTTCGCGCCCGGCCGGTGCTGCCTGCCCGCATCGACAGGAGCACAGTCGTATGCACCTCAGCTGGCCGCGCCGCGCTGGCGCCGCACAACCCCGAACACTCTCGACCACCGCGACGGCGCTGCTCACCGGGCTCGCGCTCGCGATCGGCGGCCCCGCCACCGCCGCAACCGCCGCGCCGGCCGCCGGATCAGAGGCGGCGGACGTGGGAACCGCTGCCGCGCCGGCCTTCAACTACGCCGAGGCGTTGCAGAAGTCGTTGCTGTTCTACGAGGCGCAGCAGTCCGGCAAGCTGCCGGACTGGAACCGGGTCTCGTGGCGCGGCGACTCGGCGCTGCGCGACGGCTCGGACGTCGGGCTGGACCTCACCGGCGGCTGGTACGACGCCGGTGACCACGTCAAGTTCGGTTTTCCGATGGCGTTCAGCGCCACCATGCTGGCCTGGGGTGCGGTGGAGTACCGCGCCGGCTATGTCGCCTCCGGCCAGCTCACCCACCTGCTGAACAACCTGCGCTTCGTCAACGACTACTTCATCAAGGCGCATCCCTCGCCGAACGTCCTCTACGGACAGGTGGGCAAGGGCGACGACGACCACAAGTGGTGGGGACCGGCCGAGGTGATGCCGATGGCGCGGCCCGCGTACAAGATCGATGCCAGCTGTGGCGGCGCGGACCTGGCGGGGGAGACGGCGGCGGCGATGGCCGCGTCGTCGATGGTGTTCCGGCCCACCGACGCCGCGTACGCCGACAAGCTGCTCACCCACGCCCGGCAGCTCTACACCTTCGCCGACACGGTGCGGAAGAGCTACCACGAGTGCATCACCGACGCGACCAGCTTCTACCGATCGTGGAGCGGCTACCAGGATGAGTTGGTGTGGGGCGCGATCTGGCTGTACCGGGCCACCGGCGACGCCGCGTACCTGACCAAGGCGGAGAGCGAGTACGACAAGCTCGGCACCGAGCCGCAGACCACCACCCGCTCCTACAAGTGGACGGTGGCCTGGGACAACAAGCAGTTCGGCGCGTACGTGCTGCTGGCCAACCTGACCGGCAAGCAGAAGTACGTGGACGACGCGAACCGGTGGCTGGACTTCTGGACGGTAGGCGTCAACGGCGAACGGATCCGGTACTCGCCCGGCGGGATGGCGGTGCTCGACTCCTGGGGCGCGCTGCGCTACGCGGCAAACACCGCGTTCGCCGCGCTCGTCTACAGCGACAAGACCACCGACGCGACCCGCAAGACCCGCTACAAGGACTTCGCCGTCCGGCAGATCAACTACGCGCTCGGCGACAACCCGCGCAACTCCAGCTACCAGATCGGGTTCGGCGCCAACTCACCGAAGAACCCGCACCACCGCACCGCGCACGGCTCCTGGTGGGACAGCATGACCGTGCCCACCGAGACCCGGCACATCCTCTACGGTGCGCTTGTCGGCGGCCCGTCCTCGCCAAACGACGCGTACACCGACAACCGGTCGGACTACGTGATGAACGAGGTCGCCACCGACTACAACGCCGGCTTCACCTCGGCCCTGGCCCGACTGACCCAGGAGTACGGCGGCACTCCGCTGGCGGGCTTCCCCGGCGTCGAGCGGCCCGACATCGACGAGCTGACCGTGGAGACCACGGTGATGCAGAACGAGCCGCGCGCTACCGGACTGAAGGCGATCATCTACAACAAGTCGGCCTTCCCGGCGCGGGCGCTCACCGACGCCAAGTTCCGCTACTACTTCCGCACCGACGGCACCGGGCCGGTGCAGGTCACCTCCGGCTACACCCAGGGCTGCCCGTCGCCGTCGACCGCCCGGCAGGTCAGCGGCGATCTCTGGTACGTCGAGGTCGACTGCACCGGGTACACCATCGCCCCGGCCGGGCAATCCCAGCACCGGATGGAGGTGCAGTTCAAGATCGGCGTACCGGAGGGCGGCACCTGGAACACCGCAAACGATCCCTCGTACCAGGCCACCGCCGGGCCGAACCGCAACGTGCCGCTCTACGTCGGCGGGACGCGAGTCTGGGGGCAGGAGCCGACCACCACCGCGGACACCACGCCGCCCACCACCCCCGGCACCCCGGTCGCCACCGCGGTCACCTCCCGTACGGTGAGCCTGACCTGGCCGGCGTCCACCGACATTGAGAGCGGAATCGAGGACTACAGCGTCAGCATCCGCGAGGTCGGCAGCGACGCCATCCTGCTCCGCACCAGCGTCACGAACTCGGTGACGATCGACAACCTGACCCCCGCCCGGACGTACGTGTTCAGCGTGCAGGCCCGCGACAAGGCCGGAAACCGCTCCGCCACCTCGCCGAGTCTGACCGTGACCGTCCCCGCCGTCGACGAGGGCGACACCACCCCGCCGAGCACACCGGGCAGCCTGACGGTCTCCGGGATCACCTCGACCGGAGCGACGCTGACCTGGACCCCGTCGACCGACAACGTGGGCGTGACCGGTTACCGGATCTACCGCACCGAGCTGGGCGCGGTCCTGGTCGCCACGGTCCCCGGCACCACCTACACGCTTACCGGGCTGAACCCGCAGACGACGTACTACTTCCACGTGGTCGCGATCGACGCGGCGGGCAACGCCTCAACGCCGACGGAGACGGTGACGGTGACCACCTCGGCGCCGCTGCCGACCTCGCCGTGCCGGATCACCTGGAGCACAAACGACTGGGGCACCGGCTTCACCGCGAACATCACCATCGCCAACACCGGCACGACGGCGATCAACGGCTGGACGCTTGCCTTCACCTTCCCGAACGCCGGGCAGCGGGTCGGTCAGGGCTGGTCGGCGACGTACCAGCAGACCGGTACGGCGGTGACCGCCACCAGCCTCTCCTACAACGGCACCATCGCGCCGGGTGCCTCGACAAGCATCGGTTTCAACGGCACCCACACCGGCAGCAACCCGAGGCCGACGAGCTTCACCCTCAACGGCTCCACCTGCACCGTCGCGTGACGGCGGGGGCCGGATCCGCGCGCTGCTTGCCGGGGCGAGCGCGCGGATCCGGCCCTCGGCCGAGGCGATCCTCAGTCCTCGGCGCGCCAGCGGTAGAACTCCTTGGCCACGGCGTCCTCCGGACCGCGCCAGGTGTCGGGACTGTACGCGCTGATGTACGGGCCGAGATCCGCCATGATCTTGGCGAAGGCCGGGGTGTCGTGGTTCTCCCGCACGGCGGCGAACGAGGCGTCGGTCTGCTCCAGCACGTGCAGGTAGACGTCGTCGATCGAGTACAGCCAGCGGCCGGTCACGCCGAGGCGCGCCGGCAGCTCACCGGCGTCGGACTCGGCGAAGATGCGCGCCACGTCGGGTTCTGCGCCGGGCTTGATCCGGGCCACGATGATTGTCCGGTTGGGGCCGGTCGTCTCGCCGGCCGGCGGTTCGGCCGGGGCCCAGTGGTAGAACTGCTTCGCCACCGAGTCGGACGGGTTCTTCCAGTACCTCGGGTACGGCGTCACGTACGGGGCGATGGCCTCGGCGATCTGCTGGAAGGCGGGCAACCCACGGGTCTGGCCGGTCACCGCCGGGTCGGCGACCCGCTCGATGACGTGGATGTAGAGGTCGTGGAAGGAGAGCAGGGTCCGGCCGATGACGCCGAGGTCCTGCGGGCGGGTGGTCCGGTCGTAGTAGCCGAAGGTGTCGGCGACGACGCGTTCGCTCTCCTCGCCGGGCACCATCCGGCAGACGATCACGTTGCGGAAGGTCATGACTGGGACTCCTTGGGTGCGTGGGTCGGTTGTGGACGCGGGGAGCGATCCGGGCGGGCCGCGGTGACCTCGGCGGGGGACCCGTCACGCGGTGAACCGGACGGGTAGTTCCAGCAGCCCCCGGAACGGCGACGCGGCCGGCAGCCGACGCAGCTCGCCGACCGGCACCCCGAGCCGCAGCCCGGGCAGGCGGCGCAGCAACGTCCCGATGCCGATCCGCGCCTCCAGCCGGGCCAGCGAGACGCCCAGGCAGTAGTGCACGCCGTAACCGAAGCCGAGGTGCGGGCCGCGGACCCGGCGCAGGTCCAGCCGGTCCGGGTCGACGAAGTGTTCCGGGTCGTGGTTTGCCGCGTTGAGCACCACGCCGACGATCGATCCGCGCGGGATGCGGACCCCCTGGTACTCGACGTCCTCGCTGGCGATGCGGGGACTGGCCACCGGCAGCGGGCCGTCGAAGCGCAGCAGTTCCTCGATGGCCGAGGGCAGTAGCTCCGGCTGTCGCCGCAGCAGGTCGAGCTGGTCGGGGTGGGTCAGCAGCGCCACCACCGCGTTGCCGATGAAGTCGGCGGTGGTCTGGTGGCCGGCGAACAGCAGCAGGAAGGTGGTGGTGACCAGTTCCGGCTCGGAAAGGGCCCCCTCCTGGTCGCAGGCGCAGAGCAGCGCGCTGATCAGATCGTCGGCGGGCTGCGCCCGCTTTGCCTGCACCAGTTCGGTGAGGTACCGGTGCAGCTGCGCCTGGGCCTCCTGCACGGCCGCCCGTTCCTGTTCCGGGCTGCGGCGCGACGACCCGGAGGTCCGGATCACCTGGGTCCAGTCGAGCACCCGGTCGTGGTCGGTCGCCGGTATCCCGAGCAAATCCGAGATCACCAGCATCGGCAGCGGGATGGCGAAGTCGTGCATCAGCTCGGCCTCGCCGTGCGGCACGATCTTGTCGAGCAGGTCGTCCACGATCTGCGCCACCCGGGGCCGCATCGCCTCGATCCGGCGCGGCGCGAACGCCTGCGACACCAGCCGGCGCAGCCGGGTGTGCTCCGGCGGGTCGGCGTTGAGCATGTTCTTGTTCAAGCCCGCCGAGTTGGGGCCGAAGATGCGCAGGTAGTGCTCCTGCGGGCCGTACAGGTCCTTGGAGAGCCGGGGGTCGGTGAGCGCGGTGCGGGCGTCGTCGAAGCGGCTGATCAGGTACGAGTCGAACCGCGGTGAACTGACCGGGCAGACCGGCTGCTCGGCGCGCAGCCGGGCGAACGTCGGGTACGGGTCGGCGGCGAACTCGTCGGTGTAGAGCTCGGCGGCGGGGATCGGGCACTCGGTCATCGGTCCTCCTGCGGACCGCCGCGCATGCTGTGCAGCACCTGGTAGGTGTGGCGTTGCGCGGACTCGCGCAGGTCACGGATCACCCGCAGCAGCTCGTCGCGCTGGGCGCTGCGGCCGAAGGCGTCCAGCCGGTCACGGTCGGCCCAGTCGCTGATGATCAGATAGCTGCGCGGGTCGTCGGCGTCGCGGACCAGGTCCTGACGCAGGCAGCCGTCCAGCGCGCCGATCTTCTCCGCCGCCGCGAGCCACTCGGCCTCGAACCGCTCCTCACATCCGGGCCGGGTCCGCATCGCCAGCACCGTGCGCACGGTGCTCACTTCGCGCCGCCGAAGACCAGGTGCAGGTTCTTGCGCAGCCCGTCGGCGTCGATCGGCTGGCTGCGGAAGCCCACGTGCCCGTCCGGGCGGATCAGGTACAGGGCGGTGCCGGTGACGCCGTACCGGGCGCGGAACTCCCCGGCGGCGTCGCGCAGCACCGGCGGGGCGAGCAGTCGCGGCTGCGGGGCCTGCGGGTCGAGCAGCAGGTACGCGTCGAGTTCCCCCGCCGCCAGGGCGCCCAGGTCGGCGCAGATCTTCTCCACCGCGGCGACCGCCGCCTCGTCGGCCGAGCCGTCCGCGTACAGCAGGAGGGTGTGCCGGGTGCCGCGGGTGAGGTCGCGCAGCCGCAGCGGGTGGCCGACGCCGCGGCGGTGCAGGCCGCCGACGTCCGGTGCCCGGTCGCCGGGGCGCGGGCCGGCGCGCAGCGCGTCGGGGTCGGTGACGGTCTCGCCGACAAGTGGACTGTCGGTGTAGCTGAGCAGCATCGACATCTCCTGGAGGAACTGCCGCTTCAGGTCCTCGCGGTCCAGCTCGTCGGTGAACGCCATCCGCACCGCGCGGCCGACGATCTCCTCGCCCTCCGGGCGCCGTTCGGCCTCGTAGCTGTCCAGCAGTCCCGGCGCGGCCTTCCCGCGCACCGCCAGGGCCACCTTCCAGGCGAGGTTCCAGGCGTCCTGGATACCGGTGTTCATGCCCTGACCGCCGGCCGGCGGGTGCAGGTGGGCCGCGTCGCCGGCCACGAAGACCCGACCGTCGCGGTAGCGGTCGACGATGCCGTGGCTGATCCGGAACACCGACGACCAGCGCAGGTTCGACGCCCGGGTGCCGGGCGGGGCCAGCCGGTCGATGGCGGCCTGCACGTCGGCGAGGGTCGGCTCGGCCAGCTCCTCGCTGAAGCCGGGCGGGGCGTCCTGGCCGCCGGTCTGGGCGAAGAACCGCGGCGGTGCCAGGGTGGCGATCCGGTAGCGGGACTCGCCGCGCAGCGGCACGCAGACCAGCATGCCGTCCATCCGGCCGTCCGTCTCGTGCATGAAGCGCAGCAGGTGCCCGTCGGGCATGTCCCAGTCCACGTCGACGTCGCCGAGCATGAACAGCTGCGGGAACTGGCCCAGCCCGCCGGTGAAGGTGAGCCCGAGCAGCTCGCGGACGTTGCTGTGCGCGCCGTCGCAGCCGAGCAGGTACTTCGCGCGTACCGTCTCCTCGCCGCCGGGGGTGTCGAGGGTGGCGGTGACGCCGTCGTCGTCCTGGGTGAAGGCGGTCAACGCGGCACCCCGCCGGGGGCGTACGCCGAGGGTGGCGAGGCGTTCGGTGAGGATCCGCTCGGTCTCGTACTGGGGCAGCCCGAGGTGCGCGTACGGCAGCTCGGGCAGCTCCCAGCTCATCCGGTGCGTCTCGTGGCCGTTGACGAACACCATGTTGCCGGTCAGCCAGATCCCGGCGTCCATCGCCTCGCGGACGACGCCCTGCTCCTCCCAGAGCTCCATGGTGCGGCAGTGCACCCCGATCGCCTTGTCGGCGTGCCCGGGCGGGGTGGCCCGCTGCTCCACCAGCCGGCAGTCGATGCCGCGCCGGGCCAGTTCGATGGCGGCGGTCAGCCCGGTGGGCCCCGCCCCGACGATGAGTACGTCCGTTGTCGTGTGCACGTCGGTCTCCTTGCTCGGTGTGCGGCCGCGCTCGGGCAGGGCCACATCGGCGGAAGTCGCCACGCCGTGGAACAGGCGGCGGCGGATCCGGAGCAGGAACTCGGCGATCGGTCCGGCCTCCTCTCGCGCGTGGGCCGGGTTGGCGATCCACCTGTGGAACTCGGCGGCGCCGGTCCACTCGGCGAAAATGTGGAAGGTGTCCGAGTCCGGCTCGCGCAGCAGGTCCTCCCGCAGGTAGCCGGGTACGCCGGCCATCCGGTGCAGCACCTGCGGATAGCCCTGGTCGAACTCGGCGCGCCGGGCCGCCGGCACGGTCAGCTCGACGTCCACGAAGACGGTCGAGCCGCCACCGGGCACGTCGCGCATCACCCGGCGGTCGGTGGCGGCGGACGGTTCGCACAGCGGCCGGACGGCCTCGGCGAACCGCGCGGCGACCGGCCCCTGCTCGTAGTCGCGCAGGGCGGCCTCGTCGGTCCACTCGGTGACGATGACGCAGCAGCGTGCTTCGGTGGCGTCGACGAGGAGGTCCCGCAGCAGGTTGCCGGGCAGCTCGCCGATTGCCGCGCGGGTCGCCTGCCAGGCGGACGCCACGGCCGGTTCGCAGCCGGGGCGGGCACGCAGCCGGACCATCGTCCTGATCATTCGTTCTCCTTCGACGGCGCGTGCTGCGACCCTGCCGAAGGTTGCGTCATCCCGCCGTCACCGCAGACCGGCGGCCAGTCCGCCGTCGGTGACGCCCAGGGGGAACCGCCGGTGCCCCGCGCGGACGGGCCGGTGCCCCGCGCGGACGGGCCGGTGCCCCGCGCGGACGGGCCGCTGCCCCGCGCGGACGGGCCGCTGCCCCGCGCGGACGGGCCGGTGCCGCTGGGCGGCCGGGAGAAGCCGTGCGCTCAGTCGGGCAGGTCGTCGGCGAGCAGATCCATCAGCAGGCCGTCGTGCCAGCGGCCGTCCGCGCCGCGCTCGTAGCGGCGCAGCACGCCCACCGGCCGGAAACCCACCTTCGCGTACGCCCGGATCGCGGCGGTGTTCGCCGCTGCCGGGTCGATGGTGAAGCGGTGGTGGCCGTGGGCGTCGATCAGGTGCCGGGCCAGGGTACGGATCGCGTCGCCGGCCAGCCCACGGCCCCGCACCACCGGGTCGAGGAAGATGTCCATGCTGGCGTGCCGGTAGTCCGGATCCTCCTCGGCGTACCACTGGATCGCGCCGACCAGCTGACCGTCGTGCTCGATGGCGTACACCATCAGGTTGTCGTCGGCGAGGTCCGCCGCGACGGCCGCGACCAGGTCCTCGCCGCCGCGCCACCAGCGGCGCACCTCGGGGGTGGCCCGGATCGCGGCAAGTACGCCGACGTCTGCGGCCGTCGCCGGCCGCAGGGTCACCGCCGTGCCACGCAGCATCCGCTCAGCTCCGGAGCTCGCCGTGCGCGACACAGACCGCCGACCAGCCGGCCGGCAGCACCTGAACCTTCATCCGGCGCCGGCAGTGCGGACAGTAACGCGGCGGTTCCAGCAGCCGAGCGCTTGCGCACGCGCGGTGCTCACCGACCTCGGCCGACTCGCCGCAGCGGTCGCACCAGCGCGCCACAGACTCGATCGTCGTCACGGGGAGACCTCCGTCGTCACAGCGTCGCGGAGAGCGCCTTGACCGGCATCTTCAGGTCGTCGAGCAGCTTCAGGTCCTCCGCCGCCGGGCGGCCGAGGGTGGTCAGGTAGTTGCCGACGATCACCGCGTTGATGCCGCCGAGCAGCCCGTCGCGGGTACCCAGATCCCCGAGGGTGAGCTCACGGCCGCCCGCGTACCGCAGGATGGTGCGCGGCAGGGCCAGCCGGAACGCGGCGATGGCCCGCAGCGCGTCCTTGCCCTCGACCACCGGCCGATCAGCAAGCGGCGTGCCGGGGCGGGGGGTGAGGAAGTTCAGCGGCACCTCGTGCGGGTCCAGTTCGGCCAGCTGCGCGGCGAACTCGGCCCGCTGCTCCACGGTCTCGCCGAGGCCGAGGATGCCACCGCAACAGACCTCCATGCCGGATTCGCGGACCATCCGCAGGGTCTCCCAGCGCTCCTCCCAGGTGTGCGTGGTGACCACGTTCGGGAAGTACGAGCGGCAGGTCTCCAGGTTGTGGTTGTAGCGGTGCACGCCCATGGCGACCAGCTCGTCGACCTGCTCCTGGCTGAGCATGCCCAGCGAGGCGGCGACCTGGATGTCGACCTCCGCCTTGATCGCGGCGACGCCCTCGCGCATCTGCTTCATCAGCCGGGCGTCCGGGCCGCGTACGGCAGCCACGATGCAGAACTCGGTCGCCCCGGTCGCGGCGGTCTGCTTCGCCGCCTCGACAAGCGACGGGATGTCCAACCAGACCGAGCGCACCGGTGAGGCGAAGAGGCCGGACTGAGAGCAGAAGTGGCAGTCCTCCGGGCAACCGCCGGTCTTCAGCGACACGATGCCCTCGACCTCGACCTCCGGGCCGCACCAGCGCATCCGCACCTCGTGGGCGAGCTGGAGGGCGGCGGGCAGGTGCTCGTCGGGCAGGTTCAGCACGGCGCGGACACCAGCCTGGTCGAGGCCGACGCCACCGTCCAGCACCTGGGTCCGGGCCTGGTCGAGGATCTCTGGCATGGGTCGTACCCTACAAGGCCGCCGGGCGGCGAGAAACGGCCTGCACGCCGCCCCGCACCGCGCCGCTGCGGGCCCACCGCCGCGCAGCAGGCCGGGTGGCGAAACAGCCCGCGGCGAGACGAGGCGAGCCGGTGTGGAGCCGTCGGGGCGCGGCCGGCGGATGGTAACTTCGCCCCCGCGAGCGGGGGGCGACGGCGGGAGGCGAGGGTGGCGGACTGGCTGGCGGCGCTTGATCGCCGTGCCGAGCTGCGGGCGAAGGCGGGACTGACCCGCCGGCTGCACCCGCGCGCCGCCGCCGACGCCGTGGTCGACCTGGCCGGCAACGACTACCTGGGCCTGGCCACCCATCCCGAGGTGATGGCCGCCGCGACGAAGGCGCTGTCCGAGTACGGGCTGGGCGCGACCGGCTCGCGGCTGGTGCGCGGCTCCACGTACGCCCACCACGCGCTGGAGGACGATCTCGCCGACTGGCTCGGCGCGGACCGGGCGCTTGTCTTCTCCTCCGGCTACCTGGCCAACCTCGGGGCGATCCGCGCCCTGGTCCGACCCCGCACGCTGCTGGTCTCCGACGCGCACAACCACGCCTCGCTTATCGACGGCTGCCGCCTCTCCGGCGCGGAGACGGTGGTCACCGCACACGCCGACGTCGACGCGGTCGCCGCGGCGCTGGCCGGCGCGCCCGGCCGCCCGGCGGTGGTGGTCACCGAGTCGGTCTTCTCCGTCGACGGGGACCTGGCCCCGCTGGCCCGGTTGCACGCCGTCGCCCGCGACCACGGCGCGTTGCTGCTTGTCGACGACGCGCACGCGCTCGGCGTGACCGGTCCGGCCGGGGCCGGCGCGGTGGCCGCCGCCGGGCTGGCCGGCGAGCCGGACGTGCTGATCACCGCCACCCTGTCCAAGGCGCTCGGCGGTGCGGGCGGGGTGGTGGCCGGCCCGGCCGGGTACGTCCGGCACCTGGTGGAGACCGGCCGGACCTTCATCTACGACACCGCGCTGCCCCCGGCGGTGGCCGCCGGGGTGCGCGCCGCCCTCGACCTGGCGCGGGCCGGTGACGGGGTGCGCGCCGAACTGGTCGACCGGGCGGCTCTGGCGGCCCGCCGGCTGCGGGCCGCCGGGCTCGACGTCAGCACGCCCGACGCGGCAGTGGTCTCGGTGACCGCGCCCGGTCCGGAGGCCGCCACCGGCTGGGCCGCCGCCTGCCGGGAGCAGGGCGTGGCGGTCGGTTGTTTCCGGCCGCCGTCGACCCCGGACAACCGTTCCCGGCTGCGGCTGACCATCGGCGCCGGGGTGTCGCGGGCGGACTTCGAACGGGCCCTGGAGGTCATCGTGGAATGTGCGCCATGACGGATCAGTGGCGGGGAGCGGTGCTGGTCACCGGGACCGACACCGAGGTCGGCAAGACCGTGGTGACCGCGGCCATCACGGCCGCCGCGCAGGCGGCCGGGCTGCGGGTGGCGGTGGTCAAACCCGGCCAGACCGGTACGGCCGCAGCTGTGCCCGGCGACGTCGAGGCGGTCACCCGACTCGCCGCCCCGATGACCGGCCGGACACTTGCCAGCTTCCCCGACCCGCTCGCCCCGTTGGCCGCCGCGCGGGTGGCCGGGTTGCCGCCGCTGGAGCTGTACAACGCCGTCGACGCGGTCCGGGACGAGGTGGAGAAGCACGACCTGGTGCTGGTCGAGGGGGCCGGTGGACTGCTCGTACCGATGGGGCTGCGGCCCTCGGGCGAGCCCTGGACGGTGGCCGACCTGGCGGTGTCGCTGGGAGCTTCGGCGGTGGTGGTGGCGCGGGCCGGGCTCGGCACCCTCAACCACACCGCGCTCACCCTGGAGGCGCTGGAGCGGCGGGCGGTGCCGGCCGGCGTGGTGATCGGCGCCTGGCCCGCCGAACCGGAGCTGGTGCACTGGGCCAACCTCAGCGACCTGTTGCCGAGCCTGCTCGGCGCGCTGCCGGCCGGGGCCGGGGCGATGGACCCGGGGGTGTTCCGACGCTCCGCGCCGGGTTGGCTGACCCCGGCGCTGTACGGCGTGCTCGACGACTGGCGGGCCTGGGCCGACGAGATCAGCTGACCTTCCGACTGCTTACTTTCGTCAGGATCCGCCCGCACCGGTGCCGGGGTGCACCAGGAAGCTGTCGGGCATCCGGAAGGTGAGGTTGTCCGGGTACCGGGGTGGGCGCAGCACGCGTACCCGGGCCAACAGCGGGGCGCATTCCGCCACCACCGTCGCGGCCTCCATCCGGGCGAGTTGGTCCCCGACGCAGCGGTGCACACCCGCGCCGAAGGCCAGATGCCGGCGTGACCCGCGTTGCCCCGGCCGGAACTCGTCGGGCGCCGCCACGAGCTGCGGATCCCGTCCGGCCCCGGCCAGCCACAACACCACACTGGTGCCCGCCGGCACCGCGGTCCCGCCCAGCGTGGTGTGCACTGCGGCGACCCGCCGCCAGGTGACGATCGGCGGCTCCAGCCGCAGTCCCTCCTCCACCACGTCGGCGACCGCGACCGAGCCGTCGCGCAGCCCGGCGAGCACCGCCGGCTCGCCGGTGAGCCGATGCAGCAGCAGGGTGAGGAACTGCGAGGTGGTCTCCTGGCCGGCGACCAGCAGGAAGAACAGCGCGCCGACCACCACGTCGGGCGGGTGCCCGGCGGCGCGCAGCGAGGCGGCCAGGCCGCCGCCGGTGGCCGCGAACTCCCGCAGCACCCGGTGGAAGCGACCCACCTCGGCGGCGAGAACCTGCTGCCGGTCGGCGTCCAGCGGCGCCCAGAACAGCTCCAGCGCCGCGCGGGCGAAGTCCTTCACCGCCGCGACCGGGGCGTCCGGCAGCTCGACCAGCCGGGCCAGGACCAGCAGCGGCAGGTCGGCGGCGAGACCGGCGTGCAGGTCCACCGGTGCGCCGGTGTCCAGGGTGGCGGCCAGGTCGGCGACCCGGTGCCGGACCAGCGTGGTCAGCCAGTCCCGCTGGGCGGCCACCCGGGTCGGGTGCAGCGCCTCGGCGACAAGCGCCCGGATCCCCGGGTGGCTGGTGGCAGCGTTGTTGGCCAGGGTCGGCGGCAGCCGGAACCGGTGCGCGGCGAGCACCCGCAGCGCGGCCACCGGCAACGGGGTCACCGCGTCCAGGGCGTTGTCCGGCCGGTACGTCACCGGGTCGGTGAGCACCTGGCGGACCAGCGCGTGCCTGGTCACCAGCAGGTGTTCGACGCCCACGTGGTCGGCAACGCGGGCCAGGTCCGGCCACCGGGCCATGCCGCTACCGGCCCCGGCGTCGGCGACGGCCGTCGGGGTCCGCTCCCAGCTGCGGAACAGCACGGCGTCACGCTAGCTGGCCGGTTTTCCACCGCCCACCCGCAGCTGCCAGACGGTGGTGCGCTTCACCCGTACGCTCTCCAGCGCCTCGGTGACCGGCACGTCGTAGGCGGTCAGTTCGTCGAACCGATCCCTGGGCAGGAAGGCGCGTCCGGGGTCGCCGACCAGCACCCGCGCCCCGCCCCGGGCGGTCCGCAGCAGGAAGCGCAGCACCCGGTTGGTCATCGCCTCGCTGTAGAAGACGTCTCCGGCGAGCACCACCTCGGCGTCGCCCGCGTCGCCGTCGAGCACGTCACCGAGTTCGGCGTCGACGCGTACCCCGTTGGCCTCGGCATTGAGCGCGATCGCCGCGACGGCCAGCTCGTCGATCTCCACCGCGCGGACGGCGGCGGCACCGGCCCGGGCGGCGGCGATGGCCACCAGGCCGGAGCCGGCGGCCAGGTCGAGCACCCGACGCCCGGCGACCAGCTGCGGGTGGTCGGTCACGTACCGGGCCAGTCCCTGGCCGCCGGCCCAGGCGAAGGCCCAGAACGGCGGCGGCCGGTCGCTGCGGAACTCACCCTCGGTCAGCTCCCAGAGGCCGATCGGCTCGTCGGCCTGGTGCAGTCGCACCTCCGGTACGAAGGCAACGGGGGCGAGCCGGGCGTGCAGCCGGACGAAGGCGGCGGAAAGTTCGGACACCGGCCGATTGTGCACCGTGACCCGGCACGGCGTGTCGCGGTGGCTCGGTGACCGGTTCAATACCGTACGTGAAATCGGGCATCCTGCTTCACAACCCGTGCGAACACGCCCGTCTACCGGGTGGCCCCCGGCGCTCATAGCGTGGCGAATGGAGGCAACTGACGGGAGGACGGATCGTGAAGAGGCTGTGGCGGAGCACGCTACGGATCGGAGTGGTGCTGGCATGTCTCACCGGAGTGGACGTCGCCATGGCCGCGCCGGCGCACGCGGCGTTCGCCACCGAACTCAGCGGCCTGCCGGACCAGTTCACCGCCGGTGGGCGGGTGGAGACGGTCTCCGCCGTGGTGTCGCGATCCGATCAGGGTGGCTGCATCAAGGTCCGCTGGTCGATGGTGCTCGGTGTGCAAGGGTTACGGCTGGACCAGGTGCGGGTGGACCGGATCGAGGAGACCGGCTCGTTTCCGATGGAGGTCCGGATCGAGGGTGACGCGGCCCGGCTGACCGACCGGCAACTCGACCCGGGCACGCTCTGCCCGGGGCGTACGGTGACGGCGCAGTACCGGATCGCCTTCACCGGCGACGTCGACCAGGGCCGGGTCAGCCTGGCCGCCGAGGCGTACGACCAGAACCTGCAACTGCTGTCCCGGCAGACCGCGACGCGCGAGGTGGTCGGCCGGGGTCAGGTGGCCCGGCCCAGTACCGCACCGCCGAGCCGCACGCCGACCGAGGAGCCGACGGTGGATCCCACCGAGGAACCGACGGTCGACCCGGCCGACGAGGAGAGCGACCTCGCCGACGACGCCGGCTACGCGGGCGGGGCCCAGGAACCGCCGGCCGCGGGTGCGGCGGGCAACCAGGTCGCGCAGACCGGCACCGGGATCGGCCTGACCGAGGCCGCGTTCCTCCTCGGTGGGCTGCTGCTCTTCCTCGGTGTCGGGCTGCTGCTGCGGCTGCGGCAGCTGACCCGTGAACCGGAGCCGGCCGCCGCGGGCGCCACCGCGGGGACCACCGCCGCCGGCCGCTGGGAGCGGCAGCCCGGCCGCCGCTCCCGCTGGCGCACCGTCCCCCGCGACCCCACCCACCCGTTGTCCTGACCCACCCCCACCCCTCCCCACTCCCCACCCCTCGCCCCTCGCCCCCGCCCCTCGCCCCGCCGATCATGGACTCTCGGTCGGGTTATACGCCGCGAAAGCCGTATATCGGCGACGATAAGTGCAAGATCGGCGCGGCGATGGGGGTGGGGGTGAGGGCGAGGGAGGGGGAGGTGTCCCTATGGGTTTCGTCAAGCGGGGACGGGGCTGGTCGGGCGGGGTTGGTAGGGGATCTTGTCGCGGAGCATGGCGTATAGGACGTCGCAGCGGCGTCGGGCGAGGCAGATGAGGGCGGCGTTGTGGCGTTTACCTTCGGCGCGTTTGCGGTCGTAGTAGGCGCGGCTGACGGGGTCTGCGAGGGATGCGAACGCGGCGAGGAAGAACGCGCGTTTGAGGTTCTTGTTGCCGCCTCGGGGTGGGTGCTCGCCGCGGATGCTGGTGCCGGAGCGTCGGGTGACGGGGGCGAGGCCGGCGTAGGCGGCGAGGTGGCCGGGGTGGCGAAGGCGGTGCCGTCGCCGACTTCGAGCAGGATCCGGGCGGCGGTCCTGACGCCGATGCCGGGCATCGATGTCAGGACCGGGGCAAGAGGGTGTGCATCAAGCATCCTCTCGACCTGGTCGGCGACTTGGTCGCGTTGGTGTAGGACGTCGCGGAGGCTGTCGGCGAGACGGGGCAGGATCGTCTCGGCTGCTTGGGTGCCGGGGACGGTGACGGTCTGTTCGTCGAGGGCTGCCATGAGCTGTTCGATGAGCCGTTCACCCATGCGGGGTGCGTGGACGGCGGCGATCGAGAGTAGTTTGCGGCGACCGGCTTTGCGGAGTCCGGCCGGTCCGCCGCAGCGCGACAGCAACTCCAGCACGGCCTTGTGGTGCACCTTCGGGCCGAGAACCCGTTCCAGGGCGGGATGAATCTGGGTGAGTAGTCCCCGGATACGGTTCGACACGCGCGTGGCCTCGCCAGCGAGGTCGTCGTCGAAGCCGACGAGGACCTCCAACTCGGCCAGAGCCTCATCTCCGACGTCGACCCGCCGCAGCGTGTGCGGCAGGGTGCGGGCGGCATCAGCGATGACATAGGCGTCGCGGGCGTCGGTCTTCGCGCTTCCGGGGTGCAGATCGGCGATCCGGCGCATCGCCAGGCCGGGCAGGTAGGCCACCTGATGACCGCATGCCCGAGCCACCGCGACCGGCAGGGCGCCGATCGAGGCGGGCTGGTCGACCACCACCAGCACCCGACCGTGGCCGGCGAGTTTGTCGAACAACTGCCTCAGCCGAGCCTCGGTGTTCGGCAACGGTGCGTCGTGCAGCCGCTTGCCGTCCGGCGCCAACCCGACCGCGTGATGATCACCCTTACCGACATCCAACCCGAGGTAGACGCCGTATCCGCCGTGCACCACACCCGCCTCCACGCATCGTCCGTGGCCTCGGCCACAGGTCCAGGCGTCGGACTGCCGGCACCCACGTTACGAAGAGACCAACCCCAAACAGGGCGGCCGTGTCCCTATCAGCGGTCCGCCGACGCCACCCGACCCGGCGACAACACCCCCCGGATCATGCCTACGACAGGGGCAGGAAGTCATACCGGGCCGGGCGACCGAGGAGTCCCCGGCTGGGGACGATCAAAAAGGTAACGGGGGTGGGGGAGGGGTCAGTCGAGTTGGGTGGGGTTTAGGGACAGTTCTCGGGCGGTCACCAGGCGTACCCATTCGGCCAGTTGGCGGCGGGAGATGACGCGGTCGTGCACCGCGGCCTGGACCGCCAGTCCGTCCATCACGGCGTTGATCCGCCACGCGGCGCCGGCCGGGTCCGCGCACTCGAAGACGCCCTCCCGGACGCCGTCGGTGATCACCGTGGTGAGGTCCTGCCGCCACCGTAGGTCCAGCTTGCGGGAGACCTTCTCCAACTCCGGCGTACGCAGCGACTCCGCCCACCCGTCGATCCACATGGCCCAGGACATCGGGCGCCCGGCCGGGGTGTAGAGGCGCAGGATGCGCCGGAGTTTGGTAAGCGGCGGGGCGCTGGACCGGGTCACCGCGTCCAGCCGGGCCAGGTCCTGCTCGACGGCGTACGCGAACGCCTGGGCGAGCAGTCGTTCCTTGGTGGCGAAGTGGTAGAAGACCAGCGCCTGGCTCACGCCGGCGGCCTGCGCCACGTCCGCCGTGCGGGTGTTTGCCAGCCCGCGCTGCACGATCACGTCACATGCGGTGCGCAGCAGGGCATCCAGGCGGATCTCGGCCGCACGTCTCGTCACGCCCGTCACCGTAGCCCATCCATTCGGATACGGCGTGTTACCAAACTCGGTGATCCTTCCCGACAGTCAGAAGCCGGACACTTGCCGCAGCTGGCCCTTCCGCCGTACAGATCACCCCGCCGACGGCGGCTCGCCAAGGTCGCGGCCGGTCGTTGGAACGTCCTGAGCTTCTGACCCAGGCTCCTAGGAAGGCACACGGACCGTTTCGGACGCGCTGGGGCGGGAGTCGATTTGGCAACCTTCCGTCGCTCGGCTAGAGTTCTCATCCGTCACCGGGTAACAGCCGGGGGCATGCGGACGTAGCGCAGTTGGTAGCGCATCACCTTGCCAAGGTGAGGGTCGCGGGTTCGAGTCCCGTCGTCCGCTCGGAGCTGCCGCCACGCGTGACGGGGGCAACCTCGGTGGGGTGGCCGAGAGGCGAGGCAACGGCCTGCAAAGCCGTGTACGCGGGTTCAAATCCCGTCCCCACCTCGTAAGACAACACGGGCGATTGGCGCAGTGGGAGCGCGCTTCCTTGACACGGAAGAGGTCACTGGTTCAAACCCAGTATCGCCCACCAGTTGAACGAACGACGCGAGAGCCCGCACCGGATCCGGTGCGGGCTCTCGCGTTCTGCTGGCGGGTTGCTGACCCGCCGCTCGGTAGGGTGCGACCGCTCACAGCGGCGGCGCGACGTCCCGACGCTCCTCGACCCGGCGGTACTCCACCGGCTCCTCGGTGGTGGCGACCACCTGGCGGCGGCGCCCCCAGACGAGGGTGGTCAGGATCAGGCCGAGTAGCCCGGCGGCCATCAGGATCCAACCGACCACGTCCAGGTCAAGTCCGCCGATGCTCGCGTTGACGGCGAAGGTGAGGATCGCCCCGAGCGCGAGCAGGAAAACACTTGTGCCGATACCCATGACAGCCTCCTTTTCGCAGGGGGTGCGGTGCGCTGTCGAGGAGGCTCTGTACCCCGGTGGTGACCGGCGCAATCACCTCCGTACGTGGGGCCGCCGGCCGGGCGATCTTGTCATCGGGTAGAGTTGGCGCGTCCCCAGGCACCACGGGGGCATGCGGACGTAGCGCAGTTGGTAGCGCATCACCTTGCCAAGGTGAGGGTCGCGGGTTCGAGTCCCGTCGTCCGCTCGCAGCCCGCCGCCAGCACGGGCGCGGCAGCCACCACGGGCGATTGGCGCAGTGGGAGCGCGCTTCCTTGACACGGAAGAGGTCACTGGTTCAAACCCAGTATCGCCCACCAGTCCGGCGCGGCTGAGCAGCAGCGCCGCGACGAGGTCAGGCAGAATCCGCCGGCAGTCGGGCGCGGTCCGAGCCAGGCCGGCGCCGCCGGCGGCTCAGGAAATCTCGGGCAGGACAAAACGCCAGTCGTACGCCCGCAGGGCCGGTATCACGCGGTCGACGGCGTCGACGGTCTGGCTGCGGTCGCCACCACCGTCATGCAGCAGCACCACCGCGCCGGGAGCCACGCCCTCGGTCAGGCGGCGGACCAACTCACCGGTGCCGGGCGGCTCCCAGTCGGTGACCGCCAGCCGCCAGCCCATCGGCCGCATCCCCAACGCGGTCGCCACCGTCGGGCTCTGCCCCCAGGCGCCGTACGGAGCCCGGAACCAGGGCACCGGGGCGTACGGCACGGCCTGCCGGATGACCGCGTTGGTCTCCAGCAGATCCGAGGCGATCCGGCCGGCGCTCCAGCCGCTCATGTCGTGGTGGTGCATGCTGTGGTTGCCCAACGTGTGCCCGGCGGCCATGATCCGGCGGACCAGCGCGGGATGCCTTGCGGCCTGGTCGCCCTGGAGGAAGAAGACTGCCCGGACGTCGTGCGCGGCCAGCACGTCAAGCAGGCGCGGTGTGTGCACCGGGTGCGGCCCGTCGTCGAAGGTGAGGCAGACGACCTGCTCGGTGCCGATCGCCTCGACGGGATGAACCGCCGCACCTGGGCCCGACGCGGTGTGGTGCGGGGTGCGCAGGGGATAGGTGCTGGGTGGCATCGTCGTACCTTCCGTGGCTGGGGCTGGTCTGCCGGTTCGACGGCGGTCGGGCCGACGGCTGTGGTGGCGGTGGTGTCGGTGGCGCTGGGTTCGACGGCGGTGGGGTCGACGGCGGTGGGGTCGACGGCGGTGGGGTCGGTGGCGGTGGGGTCGGTGGCGGTGGGGTCGGTGGCGGTGGGGTCGGTGGCGGTGGGGTCGGTGGCGGTGGGGTCGGTGGCGGTGGGGTCGGTGGCGGTGGGGTCGGTGGCGGTGGGGTCGACGGCGGTCGGGCCGACTGTGGACGGGGCGATGGCTTTCGGGGCGATGGCGGACGGGCCGGGTCGGTGGGTTGCGCCGCACCCGGCCCGTCCGGCATGGCGCTTGCCGGTTCGGGTTTTTGTTAAGAAGGGGCCCTTCCTATACCGCAGGCGTTAATAGGGGGCCCTTCCTTGCACCTCAGCGGCGGGGTTTGGGGGTGATGCGGGGGAGTACGTAGGGCGGACCGGCGAAGATCAGATCGGACTTGATCTCGTGGTACGCGAGCTTGGGCTGGTAGTTCTCGTCGTAGATGGTGGCCAGGCCCTCGGGCGGGTCGTCGAACCAGCCCGGCACCCAGGAGTGCCGGTCGCTGAAGCCCCAGACGGTGTACGACAGGCAACTGCGCACGGCGAGACAGGCTTTCATCAGGACGCTGAAGTTGGCTGCCGAGGCCTGCAACCTCGGGTTGATCTCCTCCGAGTTGCCGGCCTGAACGCCGTCGGTCATCTGGCTACGGACGTCGACCTCGGTGAACGCGGTGGCCAGCCCGAGGGCGGTGAACTTCTTCAGTGCCTCGGTCACCTGGAAGGTGTTGAAGTTGCCGTACTGGGTGCCCAGGTGTCCCTGTGCGCCGACGCCGTCGATCGGGACGCCCTGTGCGCGCAGCTTCTTCACCATGTCGTAGACGAACTGCGTCTTGTCGTCGGCCGGGTTGCCGGAGCCGAACGCCTCGATGTTGTAGTCGTTGTAGAACAGCAGCGCCTTCGGGTCGGCGGCACGCGCCCAGCG
Source organism: Micromonospora sp. FIMYZ51 (assembly GCF_038246755.1). Lineage (NCBI taxonomy): Bacteria > Bacillati > Actinomycetota > Actinomycetes > Micromonosporales > Micromonosporaceae > Micromonospora > Micromonospora sp. FIMYZ51. The sequence goes on from NZ_CP134706.1 coordinate 1,892,138, forward strand.
GAAGGCGTCGGCGAGATAGCCGGGCCCGAGGTGCTCGGCCCAGAAGCCCTTGTAGTGCAGGGTGGGCGGGTTGTCCCAGGGGTCGCTCACCGCCTCGTTGACCACGTCCCACTGCCAGATCTTGCCCTTGTAACGGCTGACCACCGTGGTGATGTGCTTGCGCAGCAACTCGCGTAGCTCCGCTTTGCTGATGGAGCCGTCGGCGACGCCGCTGGTCAGCCAGGCCGGCAGCTGGTTGTGCCAGACCAGCACGTGGCCGCGTACGCTCTGCTTGTTGCGCTTGGCGAATTCGACGAGCTGGTCGGCCGGGCCCCAGTTGTAGGTGCCGCGGGTGGGCTCCAGGCTCTCCCACTTCATCGCGTTCTCCGCGGTGACCGAGGTGAACTCGGTAGCGGTGATCCGGCGGTACTGCGGATTGCTTGTGTCGTTGAGGGCGGCCAGGTCGACCGCGGTGCCGATCTGGAGACCGTGTCGCAGGCCGAGGGCACCCAGGGTCTGCGTGGTCGGGTCGTACGGTTTGCCGGCGGTGGCCGGCACGGTGTTCAACGCCGCTGCGGTCGCGACGGCGACCGTGGCGATGGACACCCACCTGCTCAGCTTCATCTGCCTACCTTCCGAGGTTGATCGAGAGATGTCGATCATTGCGGGCGGAGTTCGGATCAGGTGTCGGTGAGTCGGGAGAGAGGGCTCGACGCCGGGGTGTTGCGGTGATCATCTCGATGTGGGGGCGGCGCCGATAGTTTCGGTTGGTGGTCGGTAACTTCTCCGAAACGTTAGGACCATCTATTTCCGCCGTCAACCATCCGGAGTTTCGGGAACCCGCTGTATCCGCTGCTGACGACGATCGCGGTGATATCGGAACTATCGGCACCCCGATGGCCTCGCCGAACGGCACCGACCGGGCCGGGCGTGGGTCGCCTCGGCCCGGTCGACGGATCGCCGTCAGTGTTCGAAGTAGCTGGCGTGGTCGAAGTCGGCGTACCGGCCGTCACCGCCGATGTCCTGCACCCACAACCCGAGCAGCGAGCCGGTGAAGCCCCAGGCGGCCGGTTCGCCGTCGACGATCATCGCCGCGTGTTCGTCGGAGAGGATTGTGGCGTCCAGCTCGACGGGCAGCTGCTGCCAACCGTCGCCCAGGTCGTACCCGAAGCGCAGCGCCGGGCCGTCGAAGGCCACCCGCAGGCCGACCCGGGCGGCACCGCCGGTGTCGACCGTGAGTTCCGGGTACGCCCTGCGCCGGCCACTGTCGCAGCTGAGCACCTCCAGCACCACCCGACCGTCGTCGGCGCGGGTCAGGTAGAGATAGTGCCAGTTCTGGGTGTTGTAGTAGCCGGTCACCCCGGCCAGGTGCCGATGGTCGCCGGGGGTGAACTCGACTACCGTCTCCAGGGTGCAGTGCGTGGCGCCCACCCGCCGCGCCACCAGGCTCGGCGTCTGCTTGCCCACCGGCGACTGGCCACCGCGGATCCGCAGGTGCGACGGGCGGGACCGCAGGTCGATCCACTCGTCGGTGGCCGGGCGGCGCAGCGTCGACCAGCAGGCCGCCAGCTCCGGTGCGTCGAAGTGGTCGGTGGTCGGTTCGGCGGGCCACGGGTGCGGCGGCAGGTCCGGGGCGGGGATCTGGTCGGCTGGAATGCCGCCGGGGATGCTGGGCCAGCCGCCCGCCGGCCACTCGACCTTCTGTAGCGCGGTCTCCCGCCCCAGCACGCAGTTGCCCAGCGGGGTGTAGGGGCGGCCGACCAGGTGGGCGAGGTACCAGTCGCCGCCCTGGGTGCGGACCAGGCTGCCGTGACCGGCCTTCTGCAACGTGAGGTCCGGCCGACCGACCGAGGTGAGCAGCGGCCCGGCGGGGTCGACCTCGTACGGCCCGAACAGCTCGCGCGAGCGGGCCACGGTGACCTGGTGCTCCCAGCTGGTGCCGCCCTCGGCGGTGACCAGCCAGTACCAGCCGTCGTGCCGGTAGAGGTGCGGCGCCTCGGTCAGCCCGACCTCGGTGCCGGTGAAGATGATCCGCGCTTCGCCGACCAGCTGCCGGCGGGCCGGATCGTACTGCTGGATCTCGATGCCGCCGAAGCGGTTACGTCCCGGCCGCCAGTCGGCGCTCATCGCGAGCAGCCAGGTGGTGCCGTCCTCGTCGTGGAAGAGCGCGGCGTCGAAGCCGTGCGAGTGCAGCCGCACCGGATCCGACCAGGGGCCGGTGATGGCCGGGGCGGTGGTGAGGAAGTTCTGTGCGTCCCAGTAGCCGCTGGCGAAGCTCGCCACGTCGCTGTAGACGAGGTAGAACAGCCCGTCGTGCCAGCTGAGGTCGGGGGCCCAGATCCCGTTGGAGTCGCCGCAGCCGCGCAGGTCGAGCAGGCGACGTTCGGTGATGATGCCCCCCAGGGCGCGCCAGTTCACCAGGTCCTTCGAGTGGTGCACCCGTACGCCCGGGTACCACTCGAAGGTCGAGGTGGCCAGGTAATAGTCGTCACCGACGCGCAGGATTGACGGATCCGGATGGAAGCCGGTGAGCACGGGGTTACGGATGGACGGCGTGGTGGCCACGTCCGCGATCTCGGTCGACATGTTCGACTCCTTCAAGCTTTGATCCCGGTGGATTTCCGGAATTCTCCCGACCGACACACCGAGAAAGTTCGCTCACGTTATCGGCTGTGGTCCCCTTGCGACAGCCCTCTTGACCGGGCGCGTCGCCGCGTCGTAACGTCCCGGCCATCACATCGAAAATACCGGCATTGAGCTGAAACTTTCGGCCTGCTCTCCCTGGTCTGTCATCGATCGCGGCGCCGCCCCGCGCGTACATAACGTTCATGAAGGGATGACCATGACAGCGCACCTCTCTCGCAGGTCGTTACTCGGCCTGGCCGGTCTCGGCGCGGGCACCGTTCTGCTCGGAGGATGTGGGCGTGGGGAGTCTGGCGGCTCAGCGGAACCGCAGACCATCAAGTGGTGGCACATCCAGGACACCGAGCCCATGCTGCCGGTCTGGGCCGAGATGGCGCGGCTGTACGAGGTCCGGCACGAGCACGTCACGATCAAGGTCGAGCCGCGGGAGAACGAGGCGTTCAAGGCCGAGCTGGCCAAGGTGAGCCGGGCGGGGTCGCCGCCGGACCTGTTCCAGTCCTGGGGTGGTGGCCTGCTGCGTCAGCAGGTCGAGGCGGGCCTGGTCCGGGACATCACCGACGAGGTGGCGCCCTGGGTCGGCCAACTGCTGCCGGCGGCGTTGCAGCCGTACACGGTGGACGACCGTCTCTACGGCGTCCCGTTCGACCTGGGCATGGTGGGCTTCTGGTACAACCGGGACCACTTCGCCGACGCCGGCATCACCTCGCCGCCGACCACCTGGACGCAGCTGCTGGAGGCGGTCGGCAAGCTCAAGGACGCCGGGATCGTACCCATCGCGCTCGCCGGCAAGGACAAGTGGCCGGCGCACTTCTACTGGGCCTACCTGGCGATGCGGGTGGGCGGCCTGGGACCGCTGGAGCGCGCGGCCCTGGACGGCAACTTCGACACCCCGGAGTTCGTGACCGCCGGTGAGCGGTTCCTGGATCTGGTCAAACTCAAGCCGTTCCAGTCGGGTTACCGGCGCGCGGAGTACGGCTCACCGGACGGGCAGGCCGCAGCGATCGGCAACGGCGAGGCGGCCATGGAGCTGATGGGCCAGTGGGCCCCCTCGATCCAGGCGTCCTCGTCGACAAGCAAGCGGGGCATCGGCAGCCGCCTGGGCTTCTTCACCTTCCCGACCGTGGAGGGTGGCAAGGGCGAAGCCACCGACGTGCTCGGTGGCGGCAACGGCTTCGCGGTGGGCCGCGGCGCGCCGAGCGCGACCGTGGATTTCCTGCGCACGCTGTTGCGGGCGGAGAATCAGCGCAGGGCGGCCCAGACCGGTGCCGTGCTGCCCACCAACCTTGCTGCTGTCGGTCAGATCAAGGATCCGAACAACCAGGTGGTGGCGGCCAACCTGGCCGTCGCGACCGGGTTCCAGCTCTACCTCGACCAGGCGTTTCCGCCAAAGGTCGGGCAACAGATCAACGACAGCGTCGCCGACCTGGTCGCCGGCACCAAGCGGCCGGACCAGATCGTCAAGGACATCACCGCCGTGGCGAGGAGCCAGTAGCGATGAGCTATCCCGGCGGTCCGCAGCCGGCGTCCGGGCAAGCGCGAGGAGAGGGAGGGCGCCGCGTGGCTGCCAACGACAACCGCACCGTGACCATCGCGGCGATCGCCCGCCTGGCCGGGGTGTCGGTGCCGACGGTGTCTCGGGTGATCAATGGTCGTTCGGATGTGGCTCCGCAGACTCGTGCGCGGGTGGAGGAGTTGCTGACGCGGCATGGGTATCGGCGTCGTCCGCCGAGTATGCGGGCGAGTTCGGGGTTGTTGGATCTGGTGTTCAATGATCTGGACAGTCCGTGGGCGGTGGAGATCATTCGGGGTGTCGAGGACGTGGCGCACGCGTCCGGGGTGGGCACCGTGGTCTCCGCCATCCACCGCCGCACCTCCTCGGCCAAGCAGTGGCTGGACAACATCCGGACCCGGTCCACCGAGGGGGTCATCTTCGTGACCTCCACCCTCGAAGGGCCGCAGCAGGCCGAGTTGCGGCGGCTCAACATTCCCGTGGTGATCGTGGACCCGGCCGGGGTGCCCGCCCAGGAGGCACCGACGGTCGGCGCCACCAACTGGGCCGGCAGCCTACGGGCGACCGAGTATCTGATCGGTCTGGGGCATCGGCGGATCGGGTTCATCGCCGGGCCGCCGCAGTTGATGTGCAGCCGGGCCCGGATGGACGGCTACCGGGCGGCACTGGAGGCGGCCGGCATCCCGATCGACGACCGGCTGATCCAGCCCGGCAACTTCTATCACGAGGCCGGTTTCTCCGGTGGGGTGCGGTTGTTGGGGTTGGCGGAGCCGCCGACGGCGATTTTCGCGTCGAGTGATCAGATGGCGTTGGGTGTGTACGAGGCGGTGCGGCAGCGGGGTCTGCGGGTGCCGGACGACATCAGTGTGGTGGGGTTCGATGATCTGCCGGAGGTGCGGTGGTGTTCGCCGCCGTTGACCACGGTGCGTCAGCCGTTGGCGGAGATGGGGATGTTGGCCGCGCGTACGGTGTTGCGGCTGGCCAAGGGGGAGAAGGTGGAGAGTCCGCGGGTCGAGTTGGCCACCGAACTCGTCATCCGGGACAGCGCGGCGGCACCACGCAGCTGAGCCGTCCGGCCGGCCCGCGACCGTCGACGCGCAGCCGGCACCGGGCTCGCTCGCCACGGGTCGACCCGGCTCGCCGCCGCCGTTGCCCTGCCGGCTGATCTCGCTGTTGGCCGTTGACCCGGTGTGAACCGCACCAACTACCGGTAGGCGGCTGAAATTCCCGGCATTAGGGTGGGGAGGGCAGCCGGCAGCCCGTCCCGGCCGTCCCTTGTCGCCGCGCGGGCTGTCGCCTTGGCTAGGGAGTGTCGTGGCTGCCAGAGAAGCCCCCAAGGTCACCATCTCGGTGATCGCCGACTTGGCCGGGGTGTCGGTGCCGACGGTGTCTCGGGTGATCAATGGTCGTTCGGATGTGGCTCCGCAGACTCGTGCGCGGGTGGAGGAGTTGCTGACGCGGCATGGGTATCGGCGTCGTCCGCCGAGTATGCGGGCGAGTTCGGGGTTGTTGGATCTGGTGTTCAATGATCTGGACAGTCCGTGGGCGGTGGAGATCATTCGGGGTGTCGAGGACGTGGCGCACGCGTCCGGGGTGGGCACCGTGGTCTCCGCCATCCACCGCCGCACCTCCGCCGCCGAGCAGTGGCTGGACGGCATGCGCCGACGGGGCACCGACGGGGTCATCTTCGTGACCTCGATGGTGGAGCCCCCGTTGCAGGACGAGTTGCGTCTGCTCGACATCCCGGTGGTGGTCGTGGACGCCGACGGCCTGCCGGCTCGGGACGCGCCGACGATCGGGGCCACCAACTGGGCCGGCGGGCTGCGGGCCACCGAGTATCTGATCGGTCTGGGGCATCGGCGGATCGGGTTCATCGCCGGGCCGCCGCAGTTGATGTGCAGCCGGGCCCGGATGGACGGCTACCGGGCGGCACTGGAAGCCGCCGGGCTGAGCTTCGACGAGAAACTCGTCTGTCCCGGGGACTTCTATCACGAGACCGGTTTCTCCGGTGGGGTGCGGTTGTTGGGGTTGGCGGAGCCGCCGACGGCGATTTTCGCGTCGAGTGATCAGATGGCGTTGGGTGTGTACGAGGCGGTGCGGCAGCGGGGTCTGCGGGTGCCGGACGACATCAGTGTGGTGGGGTTCGATGATCTGCCGGAGGTGCGGTGGTGTTCGCCGCCGTTGACCACGGTGCGTCAGCCGTTGGCGGAGATGGGGATGTTGGCCGCGCGTACGGTGTTGCGGCTGGCCAAGGGGGAGAAGGTGGAGAGTCCGCGGGTCGAGTTGGCCACCGAACTCGTCATCCGCGACAGCGCCACCCAGGCCGCCTGAGCGAGGCTGCACAACTTCCGATCGGCTACCGATATTTTTCCGGAAGTTGTTGACTGGAGTATCGGATGCGGCCGACGATGGTGATTGCGAACCTTCGATGAAGGAGCCGGTAGGTGGTAGCCCGCCGTGCCCGCGGCACCGTCGACCGAGCCCGCGCCGGCCGGACAATCAGGCGTCCGGCCGACGCGGGCGACCCACCTTCAGCCGGACGGCCGCCGGATCGCGTGGCGTTCTGCCGACGGCAGATCCGCCAAGGGTGAACAGCACTCCCGCACCCGGCCAGTCGGCGGCAGGGTGGTCCGCATGCGACTTCTCATGTTGGGCGGAACGGGATTCGTGGGTGGGGCGACGGTCGCGGAGGCGCTGCACCGGGGCTGGTCCGTCACCGTGTTCAACCGTGGCCGGCACGGCTCGCCGCCGGCCGGCGTACGACGACTTGTGGGTGACCGGACCACGGCCGACGGGCGGACCGCGCTTGCCGACGGGGAATGGGACATCGTCGTCGACACCTGGGACGGCGCGCCCCGCGACGCGCGGGCGACAGCGCGGGTCCTGGCCGGCCGGATCGGCCACTACGTCTACGTCTCCAGCGGCTCGGTCTACGCGCCACCGGTGCCGCTCGGGGCGACCGAGCAGACCCCGGTGGTACCGGCGGACCCGGATGCCGCCGACGACGGGGACTACCCGACCCTGAAGTCCGGTGCGGAACGGGCGCTGCGGGAGGAGTTCGGCGAACGTGTTCTGCTCGCCCGGTCCGGGCTGATCCTCGGCCCGGGAGAGGACATCGGCCGGCTGCCGTGGTGGCTGACTCGGATCGCCCGCGGCGGCGACGTCCTGGCACCGGGCCCGACCGACCTGCCGGTGCAGTACATCGACGTACGCGACCTGGCCGTCTTCCTGCTCGACGCCGGGGCCGCCGGGCGCGACGGTGCGGTGAACGTGGTGGGCCGCTCCGGGCACACCACGATGGGTGAGCTGCTCACCGCCTGCGTCACGGCAACCGGCGCGAACGCCCGGCTGCGCTGGGTCGAACCGGAACCGATCCTGGCCGCCGGTGTGGTGCCCTGGAACGACCTGCCGATCTGGGTCCCGCCGGGGCACGAGTACCGCTGGTTGCAGGAGATGGCCGTCGACCGGGCGTACGCCGACGGATTGACCTGCCGGCCGGTGACCGAGACCGTCGCGGACACCTGGGCGTGGCTGCGCCGGGTCGGCGACCTCCCGGGCCGGGCCGGTCGGCCGGCCCGAGCGCCGGTCGGCCTCGACCCGACGCGGGAGGCCGCGTTGCTCGGCACGAGCCGCGCGACCTGACCCGCGTCGGTCCTATCCGTGGTGCACCGGCAGGTCCAGCACCTCGTCCACCATCCGGCGAGGGGTGGGCCGGCCGGGTTGGCCGTACCCGATCCGCATGACCATCTGCGGCGTGCCGAAGCGCCCCAGCGACATCCGGAGCTGTTCCCGCGCGGACGGCACCTCGACCGGCTGGGACATCATCGACACCGACAGGCCGGCGTCGGTGGCGGTGAGCAGCACCCGCTGTAGGGCCTGCCCGGCGACGACCTGGTCGATCGCGGTGTTGCCGGGCGAGCCGAGGACCGCGACCAGCGGCTCCGGCTCGAAGTCGCGCCCGGCCGCCCGGGGCCGGCCGCCGAAGCTGCGGGACGGAAGCAGGTCCTGCGGTTCGGCCAGTGGGCCACCGGCGGTGACGGGTACGCCGTCGGGTGCGTGCGCAGCGCGGACCCATGCCTCCCGTTCCGCCCGGTAGGCCGGATCGCGTTCGAGTACCCGGTGCGCGCTGTGCGCGATCTCGGCGAAGGCGTTGACCGCGCTGACCCCGATCAGCAACTCCAACCAGCAGAATTCGGCCCGGGCCGCCTCGCCGAGCTGCCAGCGCGCGTCCGCCGGTACCGGATCGGGCCAGAACGGGGCCCGGTTGCTGAACCGGCGGGCAATTGCCGCGTACAGGCTCTGCTCAACGGGGGTGGGCCGGCGCGGCAGGTCCGGCACCAGCCGGGCCACCACATCCGGTTCCGACGGGTACGGGCGCAGCCGGACCGTCGCCGGCGCGCCGGCCACCGCCAGCGCCAGGCGCAGGTTGAACAGCGCCGCGCCGCAGGCGACCCGGGCACCCCAGCCGCTCGGATCGGTGGCGGGCAACCGGCGGGCCGCGTCGACCAGCACCTCGATCCCGCCATCGCGCAGCCGGAACCGCCACGGCTGGACGTTGTGCAGGGACGGCGCGCGGACCGCGTCGGTTGCCGCCACCCGCAACTGCTCAGCGCTGTAACCGCTCCCCATCGCCCTACCCCCTCACCATCGCCCTCGCCTACACCCCCACCCTGCCCGCACCGCACCCCCACCCATCAGGGCCACACGTCCCAACCGCCCGGGACCCACCTCCCTGTCCACCGGCCGGATGAGGGCGTGGGTGGCTCGGGACCTTTGGCCCGGGTGCCGGATGGGTGGACGGGGTAGAAAGGAGGGGTGATTCGGGTGTTCTTGCTGGACGACCACGAGGTGGTCCGTCGTGGTCTTGCTGATCTGCTGCACGCCAGCGGCGACATCGAGGTGGTCGGCGAGTCCGGCTCCGCCCCGGAGGCGGCGCGCCGGATTCCGGCGCTGCGGCCGGACGTGGCGATCCTCGACGCCCGGCTGCCCGACGGCAACGGCATCGACGTCTGCCGCGACATCCGGGCGGTGGACTCCTCGATCAAGGGGCTGATCCTCACCTCGTACGAGGACGACGAGGCACTCTTCGCCGCGATCATGGCCGGCGCCTCCGGGTACGTGCTCAAGCAGATCCGCGGCACCGACCTGGTCGACGCGGTACGCCGGGTCGCGGCCGGCCAGTCACTGCTCGACCCGGCGATCACCACCCGGGTTCTGGACCGCATCCGCAGCGGCGTGGAGCAGCCCCGCGAGTTGCAGGCGCTCACCGAGCAGGAACGGCGGATCCTGGAGTACGTCGCCGAAGGGCTGACCAACCGGGAGATCGCCGGCAAGATGTTCCTGGCCGAGAAGACGGTCAAGAACTACGTCTCAAGCGTGTTGGCCAAGCTCGGCCTGGAACGGCGCACCCAGGCCGCCGTGCTGGCCACCCGGCTGCTCGGCAAAGGCCACTGAACCCGAGCACCGAACCAGCCCGCGAGCACCGAACCAGGCCGCGAGCACTGAACCAGGCCGCCGTGCTCGCCACCCGGCTGTCCGGCAGGAGCCGCACCGTGCTGGCCGCCCGGCTGTCCGCCACACGCCACCGATCGTCGGTCGGCGTGGGCGTGGCTGGTCAGTCCCGCAGCGGCACCGACCAGCACAACTCGGTGCCGCGAGGCTGAGCTGCGCGTACCTCGAACGTGCCGCCGTGGCGCTCGGCGCGTTCGCGCAGGTTCACCAGCCCGCCCCGGGCGGCGGTCGGATCGCAGCCCACCCCGTCGTCGGTGACCCGGACGGTGACCCGGGTGGCGGCGGCGATCACCGCCACCGACACCGCCGACGCCTCGGCGTGGCGTACGGCGTTGGAGAGGGCCTCGCGGAGCACGGCGGTGAGGTCGGGACGGACCGCGTCCGGGACGGCGCTGTCGATCGGCCCGGTCAACTCCAGCCGGGGGCGGAAGCCCAACGACTCGGTGGCCACCTCGATCGCCTCGCGGATCTCGGTGCGCAGCGCCGCACTCACCGGGCTGCGCAGCTCGAAGATGGTGCGCCGGATGTCGGAGATGGTGGCGTCCAGGTCGTCGACCGCCGCGTTGATCCGCTTGGCCAGCTCGGGGCGGGCGGCCAACGGCACCGCGCTCTGCAATTGCAGGCCGGTGGCGAAGAGCCGCTGGATGACCACGTCGTGCAGGTCCCGGGCGATCCGCTCGCGGTCCTCCAGGACCACCAACTGCTCGCGTTCCTCCTGGCCACGGGCGCGTTCCATGGCCAGCGCGGCCTGCCCGGCGAAGCTGCCCAGCAGCACCACGTCGTCGTCGGTCGCGCCACCGTGCTCGGCGGAGTACGCGATCACCAGCACGCCGTGCAGCGTGTCGGCGGTGGCCAGCGGGGAGATCACCGCCGGCCCGGTGTGCAGCACCGCCGGCCACGGCGCGGCATGCGCGAGATCGTCCACCAGGTCGTGCCGCCGCTGCGCGATCGCCTCGGCGAAGCTGGTGTCGGCGGCCGGTAGCACGGTGCCGGCCAGGGCACGGGCCTGGGTGCCCGCGCCGTCGACGACCTCCACGGTGAAATGGTCGGCCTCGTCGTCGTAGAGCAGCACCAGGGCCAGCTCGGCCTCGGCGACCTCCCGCGCCCGACGGGCCACCAGGGTCAGCGCGTCGGTCCGGCGTACCTCGCCGAGCAGCAGCGAGGTGATCTCGGCGGTGGCGGCGAGCCAGCGTTCCCGCCGGTGGGCCAGCGCGTACAGCCGGGCGTTCTCGATCGCCACGCCGGCCGCTGCCGCGAGCGCCACGACGATCTCCTCGTCGTCCTCGGTGAACTGCGCGCCGCCGTGCTTCTCAGCCAGGTAGAGGTTGCCGAAGACCTGGTCGCGGATGCGGACCGGCACGCCGAGGAAGGTGTGCATCGGCGGGTGGTGCGGCGGGAAGCCGTACGAGTCGGGATGCTTGGTGATGTCCGGCATCCGCAGCGGCTTCGGGTCGTCGATGAGCAGGCCGAGTACGCCTCGGCCGTGCGGCAGGTCGCCGATCTTGGCGTGCAGCTCCGGCGAGATGCCGTGCACGATGAAGTCGTGCAGCAGCCGGTCCGGGCCGATCACGCCGAGCGCGCCGTAGCGGGCGCCGGCCAGCTCGCAGGCCGACTGCACGATGCGTTGCAGGGTGCTGCGCAGGTCGAGATCGGTGCCGATCCCGACGACCGCGTCGAGCAGCGCCCGCAGCCGTTCCCGGCTGGTCACCACCTCGCCGACCCGGTCGAGCATCTCCTGGAGCAGCTCGTCCAGGCGGACCCGGGAGAGCGGGCTCAGCCCGAGCGAGGGTGGCTCCGGTCTGGGGTTGGGTGCACCGACGGTCACCCGGCGATGCTATCCGGCGGGTGATCGGGAAGGGTACACCCCGCAGCCGGTCCTGGTCAGGCGGTGCCGTCGACCGCCGTGGTGTCCACCACCTGCTCGCGCGGCAGCCGTGGGGTGTGCGGTGGGCCGGCGTGGGCCGGGTCCGCGACCCCGAGGCGCAGGACGAGGTACGGATAGCCGAGCCCGGAGAGCACCTGCCGGAGGATCTGCCGGGTGCCCGCCACCTCCACCACCCCGCTCAGCGGCACCACGGAAACTCCCAGCCGGGTGGCGGCCAGCCAGGCGGCCGAGAGCGCCTCGCCCGCGCGCAGCCAGCTGACCGGGGTCTCCTCGTCGCCGTGCAGCACGCCGTAGGAGGCCGCCTGGTCGTGGCCCGGCCCGACCGGCAGGTTGCCGGGGCGGCCGAAGTCCCGGCCCGGGACGGTGGTTTGCGGTGCCTCTTCGGGCAGCACCTCCGGGGTCAGCCCGACCCCGCCCGCGCGGCTGGTCCAGTAGGCCAGTTCCTCCCGCAGCTGCGGATCCTCCGCCTCGACCGCGGCGGCGTGCGAGGCGGCGGCGGCCAGTTGCAGGACCTGGTCCCGGTTGAGGATCTCCAGGCGGGCGCCCTCGCCATCGGCGGCGGTGGCGATCGCGTTCAGCGCGTCACCGCTGACCGGCTCGTCGCTGACCGGCCGCCGGTCGGTGTGCCGCACCTGCATGCATTGCACGCTGCGCATGGCGTCCGGATCGGTGCCGGCCGGGCGTGGGTCGGTGAGTCGGGCGAGCAGCTCCGGCTCGGCCGGGTCGGGCAGCCGGTGGACGGTGGCCGTCCAGCCCTCGGCGGCCAGCGCCAGTCGGGCGTGGTGCAGCGCGGCGCCGCAGCTCAGCGTGACCAGCTCGGCGTCCGGGTCGGTGGCCGCCAGCTGGCGGTCGCGCACCATCCGCAGCTCCAGCGCCTCGGGTAGCACCCGCCAGCGCCACGGCTGGGTGTTGTGCACCGACGGGGCATGGCCGGCCATCGCGGCGGCCTCCGCGAGCGCGGTGGCCAACGGGCGGTGGGTAGCCGGCGTCTGGTGGCTCATCTCACGACCTTTCCGTCTGTGCCATCGTGCCGCACCACGGTACGTCTGCGGGGCGGGTCGGTGTTCATCCTGTGCCATCCGCCGTCCGTACGCACGCCCCGCTGGTCCCGCCCGGACGGGCACTCCGGCCCGGAATCTGACCGGAGCGCCCGACACCGGGCCCCGGAGGTTGGGACGATCCGCAGGTGGGGGAGCAGTCGGCGGCGGGCGGGTCGGGGCGGGACGAGCGGGTGGACGGGCCCGAGTGCCTGCCGGAGCGGCCGGTGCGATCCGACCGGCCCGAGCCTGGGGCGGCGGGTGGCCGGCCGGACTCCGGGGCGGGTGGCCGGGCCGGTCGGCGGCGCATCCGGTGGGGGCTGTGGACGCCGCTGACCGGGCTCACCGGGTTGGTGCTGGTCGGGGCGGTGCTGTGGCTGTCCGGGCGGTCCGGCGCGGCCGACGCCGTCTGGGCGGTGGTGACGCTCACCGCGCTGCTGCCGGCGGCCGTCTCGGTGCTGCGGCAGCTGTGGCGGCGCCGGTTCGGCGTGGACGTGATCGCGGTCCTGGCGCTGGCTGGCGCGCTCGGCGTCGGGGAGTACCTGGCCGGTGCCGTGATCGCGGTGATGCTGGCCACCGGCCGGACGCTTGAGGCGTACGCGCAGCGCCGGGCGACCCGCGACCTGCGGGCCCTGCTCGAACGGGCACCGCGTACCGCGCGGCGGCGTACCCCCGACGGCGGCGTCGAGGTGGTGCCGGTGGACCGGGTGGCGGCGGGGGACCGGCTGCTGGTCGGCCCGGGTGACGTGGTTGCCGTCGACGGGGTCACCGAGGCACCGGCGACGCTCGACGAGTCGGTGGTCACCGGGGAGTCCCGGCTCGTCGAGCGGGCGGCCGGCGAGGCCGTGGCCAGCGGCGTGATCAACGCCGGTGCCGGGTTCGGGCTGCGGGCCACCGAGAGCGCCGAACGCAGCACGTACGCCGGGATCGTCCGGCTGGCCCAGGAGGCGACCGCGCGCAAGGCGCCCACGGTACGGCTGGCCGACCGGTACGCGGCGGCCTTCGTCCCGTTCACGCTGGCCCTGGCCGGTCTGGGCTGGGCGCTGTCCGGGGACTTCATCCGGGCGGTGGCGGTGCTTGTGGTGGCGACCCCGTGCCCGCTGCTGCTGGCCACCCCGATCGCCATCGTCTCCGGGCTGTCCCGGGTGGCCCGCCGGGGCGTTCTGGTACGCGACGGCGGTTCGCTTGAGGTGCTGGCCCGCGCCCGTACCCTGCTTGTCGACAAGACCGGCACGCTCACCGCCGGCCGGCCCAGATTCGCCGAGACCGTCGTCGCGCCCGGCGGCGAACCCGACGAGGTGCTGCGGCTGGCCGCCTCGGTGGAACAGCTCTCCCCGCACGTGCTGGCGGCGGCGCTGGTGTCCCAGGCCGGTGAGCGCGGATTGCGGCTGACCACCCCGACGGAGGTGACCGAGGAGCCGGGTCGGGGCGTGCGCGGCCGGGTCGACGGCCGCTGGATCCAGGTCGGCCAGCTCGCCAGCGATCTGCCCGGCCGGACCGGGCACGCCGGTGACCTGCCCGGGTGGGCGGAACAGGCCCGGTCCCGGGCCGAAGCGGCGGGACACTCGGTGGTCTGGGTGACCGACGCGGGTGGCCCGCTCGGCGCCGTCCTGTTCGAGGACCCGGTACGCCCCGACGCGTCCCGGGCCGTGTCCCGGCTGCGCGCCGCCGGGCTGTCCCGGATCGTGATGGTCACCGGGGACCGGCCGGGTACCGCCCGACGGGTCGCCGACGCGGTAGGCGTGGACGACGTACTGGCCCGGTGCACCCCGCAGGAGAAAGTGGCCCGGGTACGGGCCGAGGCGCAGCGGGCGGTCACCGTCATGGTCGGCGACGGGGTGAACGACGCTCCGGCGCTGGCCGAAGCGCAGGTGGGAGTGGCGATGGGGGCGACCGGGGCGACCGCCTCGGCCGATGTCGCGGACGCCGTACTGACCGTCGACCGGCTCGGTCCGCTCGCCGACGCCGTCGAGGTGGCCCGGTACGCCCGCCGGATCGCCGTGCAGAGCGCCACGATCGGGATGGGGCTGGCCGTCCTCGCGATGGGCTTCGCGGCGGCCGGCCGGCTGCCGCCGGTCGCCGGGGCGTTCCTCCAGGAGGGGATCGACGTGCTGGTGATCCTCAACGCGCTGCGCGCCCTGGGCGGCGGTCCCCGCCACTCGGACTGACGCCACCGCGCGGCGGAAAGCGCTGGCCGGGGCCGCCGCCCCGGCCAGCGGTCGATCAGCGTTCCCGGATCACCGCGACCGGGCAGTGCGCGTGCTGGATGAGCTGCTGGCTGACCGAGCCGAGCAGCATGCCGCGCAGGCCGCCACGACCCCGGGTGCCGACCACCATCAGCTGCGCGTTGCGGCTGGCGTCGATGAGCAGCCCGGTGGGGGCGGCGACGGCGGTCTCGACGGTCACCTCGACGTCGGGGAAACTCTCCCGCCAGCGACGCAGCGGCTCGTCCAGTTCGGCGCGCTGGTCGGCGAGCGCCGCCTGGTCGGCCTGCTCGCCGCGGAGCTGCCACTGTTCCCGCGCGGGTTGCCAGGCCCGCACCACGTGCAGCGGGACCCGGCGCAGGGCGGCCTGCTCGACGGCGAAGCCGAGGGCGAGCAGCGAGTGTTCCGAACCGTCCACGCCGACCGCCACGTGCCCGGCCCGGGCACCGCCGGCCGTGTCGCGGCGGACCACCACCACCGGGCAGTGCGCGTGCGCGGTGACGCTGACCGCGGTCGAGCCGGCGAGCAGGCCGGCGAAGCCGCCGTGCCCCCGGCTGCCCAGCACCAGCAGTCCGGCGTCGGTCGAGCACTCCTCAAGCACCAGGGCGGGCGGGCCGTCGAGCACCTCGCCGCGTACCGTCAGGTCGGGGTGCGCGGCGGCGGCGTCGGCGGCGGCCTTGTGGACCAACTCGTCGACCTGCTGCCGGGCCCGCTCGTCCGGCCACATGCCGGGCGTGATCCCGGGCCCGATCCAGCCGGCCACGGTGAGCCATTCGAAGACGTACGCCAGCCGGACCGGGCGCCCGTCGCGACGGGCCTGATCCAGCGCCCAGTCCAGGGCCGCCGCCGCGTCCGGTGAGCCGTCGTAGCCCACCACGATCTCTGCCTCGGTCATCCGGACCTCCTAGCGGTTGGTCGGGTCGGTCTCGTGGATCCAGCGCCACTCCGACACCCGTGGATCGTCCTCACCGAAGCGGCGGGTGTAGTCCCGGCACGCCTGCCGGGCGTCGACCATCTCCTGCCGCAGGTGCGCGGCGCGGGCGGCCAGGCCGGGCACCCGGTCGATCACGTCGATCACCAGGTGGAACCGGTCCAGGTCGTTGAGCATCACCATGTCGAACGGCGTGGTGGTGGTGCCTTCCTCTTTGTAACCACGGACGTGCAGGTTGTTGTGGTTGGCGCGCCGGTAGGTGAGTCGGTGGATCAGCCACGGATAGCCGTGGTAGGCGAAAATGATCGGCTTGTCCCGGGTGAAGATGGTGTCGAACTCCGAGTCGGGCAGCCCGTGCGGGTGTTCCGACGGTGGCTGGAGCCGCATCAGGTCGACCACGTTCACCACCCGCACCTTCAGCTCGGGCAGGTGTTTGCGCAACAGGTCGGCGGCGGCGAGGGTCTCCAGCGTGGGCACGTCCCCGGCGCAGGCCAGCACCACTTCGGGTTCGCTGCCGGCGTCGGAGCTGGCCCAGTCCCAGATGCCCAGGCCGCGGCGGCAGTGCTGGACCGCCTCCTGCATGGTCAGCCAGTTCGGCGCGGGCTGCTTGCCGGCCACCACCACGTTTATGTAGTTCCTGCTGCGCAGGCAGTGGTCCATTGTGGAAAGCAGGGTGTTCGCGTCCGGCGGCAGGTAGACGCGGACCACCTCGGCCTTCTTGTTCATCACATGGTCGATGAAGCCCGGGTCCTGGTGGGAGAAACCGTTGTGGTCCTGCCGCCACACGTGGCTGGAGAGCAGGTAGTTCAGGGACGCCACCGGCAGCCGCCAGGGGATCTCCCGGGTCACCTTCAGCCACTTGGCGTGCTGGTTGACCATCGAGTCGACGATGTGAATGAACGCCTCGTAGCTGGTGAAGATGCCGTGCCGGCCGGTCAGCAGGTAGCCCTCCAACCAGCCCTGGCACAGGTGCTCGGAGAGCACCTCCATGACCCGGCCGTCGGGGGAGAGGTGGTCGTCGCCGGGCACCGTGGCGGCCACCCAGGCGCGGTCGGTGACCTCGAAGGCGGCGCCGAGCCGGTTGGAGGCGACCTCGTCCGGGCCGAACAGGCGGAACGTCTGCGGGTTGGCGGCGATCACGTCCCGGACCCACTTGCCCAGCTCGCCGGTTGCCCCGGCCATCGGCTCGCCCGGACGCGGCACGTCGACGGCGTAGTCGCGGAAGTCCGGCAGGACCAGGTCACGCAGCAGCATGCCGCCGTTGGCGATCGGGTTGGCGCTCATCCGCCGTGGCCCCTTCGGTGGCAGGTCGGCCAGCTCGGCGACCGGTGCGCCGGTGGCGTCGAACAGCTCCTCCGGCCGGTAGCTGCGCAGCCATCGTTCCAGCTCGGCCAGGTGCGCCGGGTCGGTACGGACCTGCGACACCGGCACCTGGTGTGCGCGGTAGGTGCCCTCGACCTGCTTGCCGTCCACGTCGTGCGGGCCGGTCCAGCCCTTCGGCGTACGCAGCACGATCATCGGCCAGCGGGGGCGCTCCACCGTGCCACCGGAGCGGGCGCGACGCTGGATGTCGGCGATCTCGTCGAGGGCTCGGTCCAGGGTCGCGGCGAGCGCCTGGTGCACGGTGGCGGGGTCGTCGCCGGCCACCACGTACGGCTGGTAGCCGTAGCCGCGCATGAGGTCGATCAGGTCGGACTCGGGGATCCGGTCGAGCACCGTCGGGTTCGCGATCTTGTAACCGTTGAGGTGCAGGATCGGCAGCACCGCCCCGTCGCGGGCCGGGTTGAGGAACACGTTCGACAGCCAACTGCCGGCCAGCGGGCCGGTCTCCGCCTCGCCGTCGCCGATGACGCAGGCGACCAGCAGGTCGGGGTTGTCGAAGGCCGCTCCGTAGGCGTGGCTGAGGGCGTACCCCAACTCACCGCCCTCGTGGATCGAGCCCGGCACCTCGGCCGCCACGTGGCTGGGGATGCCGCCGGGGAAGGAGAACTGGCGGAACAGCCGGGCCATGCCGGCCTCGTCGCGGGCGATGTCGTGGTACAGCTCGCTGTACGTGCCTTCGAGCCAGGTGTTGGCCACCAGCGCCGGCCCGCCGTGCCCCGGCCCGGTGATGTAGATGGCGTTCACGTCCCGGGCGACGATGACTCGGTTGAGGTGTGCGTAGATGAGGTTCAACCCGGGGGAGGTGCCCCAGTGCCCGAGCAGCCGGGGCTTGACGTGCTCAGGGGCCAACGGTTCGCGCAACAGCGGATTGTCCAGCAGATAGATCTGCCCGACGGTGAGGTAGTTTGCCGCCCGCCAGTAGGCGTCCAGCCGGCGCAACTCGTCTTCGGTCAGGGGACTGTGCAGCGCTACAGCGGTATCCATACTGTCCAAGCCTCTCGCGGGTGGGTGGATCCTGCATCCGCAACTCGCGGGTTCACGTCTGATCCTTCCCGGATCGGTGATGATGGATCAGGGCCAATGGTCCCGCCCGTACGGGCGTCCTGGCCGCACCTACGGGCGTCATGACTCGTCGGGCGGGCCGGACACACCGCGTACCACGATCACCGGTGCCGGCGAGTGGTAGAGCAGCGCCTGGCTGACCGCGCCGAGCATGCCGCGCAACGGCTCGTCGCCCCGGGCCGCGACCACCGCCAGCTGTGCCGAGCGCGACTGGTCGACCAGCACCTCACCGGGGTCGCCACAGACGGCGTGGCACTCGATGGCGACGTCCGAGCGGTCGGCGGCGCACCGGGACACCAGCTCGCGGAGCTGGTCGCCGGCCGACGCGACGTCCCCGTCCGGCTCGACCACCCGGACCGCGAGCAGCCGGGCCCCCTGCCCGGCGGCGCAGGCCAGCGCCCAGGTCAGTGCGATCTCCGAGGTGGCCGAGCCGTCCACCCCGACCAGCACCGGACCGCGCGGCGGCGGTTCCCGTCGGATGACCAGCACCGGGCGCTCGGCGCGGGCGGCCACCTGCACCGCCGGGCTGTCGGCCGGGATGCAGCGCTGGCAGTGGGACATGCCGCCGTCCCCGATGGCCACCAGGAAGGCCGCCGCGGACCGGCGGACCAGGTTCGCCACCGCCGAGCCCTCGGCTATCTCGGTGGTGACCGCAAGCGCCGGCTCGATCTGTCGCACCGCGGCGGTGGCCTGGGCGATCAGCTCCTCGGCGTCGGTGCGCGACGCGGAAACCGCCGGTGCCTGCATCGCCGCCCAGTTGAAGGCGTGCAGCAGGTGCAGCCCGCGACCGTGCGCGGCGGCCACCCGCGCCGCGATCCCGGCCACGGTCGTGGCGTCCTCCGGACCGACGCCGGCGAGCACCGGTCGGTCGCTGGCTGAGGTCATCCCGACACCACCCCCGCAGCTGTCGCGCCGGCCTGCGTCCGAGGCTAGCGGTGACGGCGTGGCGTGCGCCTCGTTTCGGCGCTATGGCGATTACCGCCCGCCGTCATCCGCCGTCATCCGCCGTCTCGCCGGAACAGAATCGATCAGTCACCGTTGTGTCAACTGAGGTTGACGAACATGGCGGTGTCAATGTAAGTTGACAGGCATGAGTCAGGCAACGGAACTGGCAGCCGCGGCCGGTAGCACCGACCCCCGGGTCGGCCTGCGCGCGGTCCGCGCACTGCGCCGGCTGCTCGAACGGCTTGAGGTGGTCCAGGTGGACAACGCCCGACGACAGGGCTGGTCCTGGCAGGAGATCGCCGACGCACTCGAGGTCAGCCGGCAGGCGGTGCACAAGAAGCACGCCGGGCGACCGGCGGTCGAATCCTCCTGGGAGGCGTGATGTTCGAACGGTTCACCGACCGGGCCCGCACCGTCGTGGTCCGGGCCCGCGACGAGGCCCGAGCCGAGGGCCAGCGACCGGTCGGCACCGAGCACCTGCTGCTCGGCATCCTCGCCGACGACGACAGCCTGGCCGTGCGGGTGCTCCGCGACGTCGGGGTCACCGCCGACGACCTGCGGGCGCGCATCCGTCGGCACACCGAGACCGGTGGCGTGGGTCTCGCCGAGGCCGACGCCGCCGCACTACGTGAGATCGGCATCGACCTGGCCGCCATCGTGGCCCGGATCGAGGAGTCCTTCGGCCCCGACGCGCTGCGCGAGGCCGTACCGGCGCCCCGGCGTCGCTGGGGGCGGCGCCGCCACTCCGGTGGCCCCTTCTCCAGCCGGGCCAAGAAGGTGCTGGAGCTGTCGCTGCGCGAGGCGATACGGCTGCGTCACCGGCACATCGGCACCGAGCACATCCTGCTCGGGCTGCTACGTGAGCGCGGTGGGCTCGGCGCACTGGTGCTCAGCGAGGCCGGCGTCGACCTGGACGACGTACGCCGTCGAGTGACCCTCGTCCTGCGGGAAGCCGCCTGAGTCGCCGAACCGGGCAGCATGGCGCACACTTGCGCCGTGGAAGCTGGACGGCAGGCGCAGCCGCTGCGCAGCGCGGTAGTGGTCAACCCGGTCAAGGTGGCCGATCTCGACGAACTGCGTCGCACCGTCGACGACACGCTCGCCGCGGCGGGTTGGCCCGAACCGCTGTGGTTCGAGACCACCGTCGACGACCCCGGGCGCGGCCAGACCGAGCAGGCCCTGGCCGCCGGGGTGGACGTGGTCTTCGCCTGCGGCGGCGACGGCACCGTACGCGCCTGCGTCGACGCCCTGGTCGGCACCGAGGTGGCGCTCGCCGTCCTGCCCCAGGGCACCGGCAACCTGCTCGCGGCCAACCTGGGCCTGTCGAACGAACTGGCCGCCGGGCTGGCGGTGGCGGTGGAACGTGGCCGCCGGCTGCTCGACATCGGCGAGGTGGACGGGCAACACTTCGCGGTGATGGCCGGCATGGGCTTCGACGCCCAGATGCTCGCCGCCACCAGCGAGACGACCAAGCGGCGGATCGGCTGGCCGGCGTACGTGGTGGGTGCCGTCCGACATCTGCGGGACCGGCCGATGCGGGTGTCCATCCGGCTGGACGACCAGCAGCCGCTGCGCCGCCGGGCCCGCTCGGTGCTGGTCGCCAACGTCGGCCGGCTCCAGGGCGGGGTGGTCCTGCTCACCGACGCCGAGCCCGACGACGGTTACCTCGATGTCGCCGTGCTCACCCCGCACGCGCTGCGGCACTGGCTCGCCCTCGGCTGGGCGGTGATCCGGCGGCGCGACCGGGTGCCCCGGATGGAGGTGTACCGGGCCCGCCGAGTGGAGATAACCAGCAACCGGACCCAGCCGCGCGAGCTGGACGGCGATCTGATCGAGCCGGGGCGGGTGCTGCGGGTCCAGATCCGCCGTCGGGCACTGTGGCTGTGCGTACCCCGGCCGGAGCAGGCACCCGACCTCACCGAGGACGCGGCTGCCGCCGCCGAGCGAGGTGAGCACCTGGTCGAGGAGGGCAGCCAGCCGTGAGCAGCACCAAGCTGGTGCCGGAGACCCGGCTGATGCCGGACGAGCAGCTCTGCGCCGACCACGCCTGGCAGACGCTGCGCCGCGAGGGCGGTTGGCAGCTGCTGCGCGACGCCTTCACGCGGTTCCGCTACGGCGATGGGTTCAGCCACTCCCGGGCCTTCGCCTTCCAGCTCTGCCTCGCCGTGGTGCCGTTCCTGATCGCACTGACCGGGCTGATCTCCGAACTGGGGGTGGCGGAGGGCGGCGAGGTGGTCGCCGACACCGTGCTCGCGCTGACCCCCGGCGCGAGCGAAGAGGTGGTCGCCGAGTTGCTCGGCGACGCCGAACGCTCCGAGCGGGTCGAGACCATCGGCGAGGTCGCCCTCACCCTCGGCCTGATCACCGGGCTGGTGGCGCTGACCAGCACGATGGCGCAGATCGAACGGGGCGCCAACCGGATCTACGGCGTGGAGCGGGACCGCCCGGCGCTCTGGAAGTACCTGCGCGCGGCCGTCCTCGCCGTCACCGCCGGCCTGCCGGCGCTGGCCGGGTTCCTCATCCTGGTGGGCGGAGGGCCGATGGGCGACTCGGTGGCCCGCCACTACGCCTGGGGCGAGGTGGCAAGCGCCGGCTGGGACCTGGTCCGGTGGCCGCTCAGTCTCGGCTTGACCGTGCTCGCCGTCGCGGTGCTGTTCCGCTACGCGCCCCGACGCCGCCAGCCCGGCCTGTCCTGGCTGTTCTTCGGGGCCGCCATCGCCACCGCCCTGTGGTGGCTGACCAGCCTGCTGCTCGCCGGGTACGTGCAGTTCAGCGACGGCTTCGGGCAGACCTACGGCGCGTTGACCGGCATCATGGCCCTGCTGCTCTGGGCCAACCTCACCGGCATGGCGATCTTCGGCGGCCTCGCCTTCGCCGCCCAACTGGAGGCGGTACGCATCGGGGTGCAGGAGCCGGCCCAGCCGGACCTGTGGAAGCCCGAAGTCCAGCGCGACGGACTGTACGACACCGGCGAGATGACCTCCCTCTGACGCCTGTCCGGGTGTACGCGACACATCGACCGGGTACAGCGGCACGCCAGAAGCGAAGGAGGCTGCCGTGGGCGCGGTCAGAGACGTACTGCGCCGACCTCTCGGGCACTTCACCGAACGTACGCTCGCCGGCCTGGCGCTCGTACTCGGTGCCGGGGTCGGTTTCGGGCTGGTGCTGGTGCTGGTACGGGTACGGTGGACCCCGCTGTACGACGTGGACCACGGCGTGGCGCAGTGGCTCAACGACCAGGTGTCCCCGATCGGTCCGCTGGTCACGGTGCTCAACGCGCTGACCGACCTGGGTGGTCGGCCGGTCATCATCTGGCTGGTCACCGTCGCCGTGGTCGGCCTGCTGATCCGTCGGCAGGGGCGGCTCGCGGTCTTCCTGATCGTCACCGGCGCGGGCGCGCTGATCCTCGACCCGACGCTGAAGACCCTTGTCGACCGGCTACGCCCCGAGGTGGACGTGGAGATCGGCACGTACGCCGGGCAGAGCTTCCCCAGCGGTCACGCGCTCGGGTCGATGGTCGCCTACGGCGCGATCCTGCTGGTGTTCCTGCCGGCGATGGCACCCCGCTGGCGCCGGCCGGCGATGGCTCTGGTCGGTGTCGTCGTCTTCCTGATCGGGTTCACCCGGGTCGCGCTCGGCGTGCACTTCCTCTCCGACGTGATCGGTGCCTGGCTGCTCGGCGCGGCCTGGCTCGGCGTCACCGCGTACGCCTTCCGGCTGTGGCGGGTGGAGCGGGGTCGGCCCGCGACGCCGCTGGCGGAGGGGCTGGAACCCGAGGCGGCGCACGAGGTGGCACCCGCGCCGGACGAGCGGCAGCTGTTGCCGCACCCCCGGGCCGCGGTGGCCGAGATCGTGGTCGGCTGGGTACTGGTCTTCGGCGCGCTCTACGGCTTCGGCATGTTCGTCAGCTACTACGCCCAGGACACCTTCCTCGCCACCTGGGACGAGGTGGTGCCGGCCTGGTTCGCCGAGCGGGGCACCCCGGCGCTCGACGGGGTGAGCTGGTGGTGGAGCAAGGTCGGCGACACCCACGCCATCCTGCTCGTCTCGATGGTCTTCTGCCCGCTGGTGCTGGCCATCTGGCGGCGCTGGCGGCCGGTGCTGTTCATGGCGTTGGTGATGTTCGGCGAGTTGACCCTCTTCCTGGCCAGCGCCGCCGCCGTGGACCGACCGCGTCCGCCGGTGGAGAACCTGGACGGTCCCATGCCGACCTCGTCGTTCCCGTCCGGCCACATCGCCGCCACGCTCTGCCTCTGGGTCGCCATCGCGGTGGTCGTCTTCCCGCGTACCGACCGGTGGTGGCGGTGGGTCTTCGTGGCGCTCGCGGTGGTGATGCCGGTCGGGGTCGCCATGTCGCGGATGTACCGGGGGATGCACCACCCGACCGACTTCATGGGCGCCATCCTGCTCACCAGCCTCTGGATCGGACTGCTGTACTGGGTCGTGCGCCCCAACGAGGACCTGCGCCAGGGCAACCAGCCGGCAATCGAGTCCGAGGACGTCGACCGCCTCGACGACGAGTTGGCCGAGGCTGCCAAACCTGGGTGAGCAGCCATGCTGCGGGTGATGACCTGGAACATCCGCACCGGCGGCCGGGACACCGGCGGCCCGGACCGCCGCGACCGCATCGCCGGGGTGATCGCCGAACAACGGCCGGACGTGCTGGCGCTACAGGAGCTGCGGGACCTTGACGTGCCGGCCTTCGCCGACCGGGTGGGCATGCGGGCGTACCTGGCCCGATCCTGGTTCGGGCAGCCGGTGGCGGTGCTGGTCCGCCCGCCGTGGCGGGTGCGCACCGCCGCGCCGGTGCGCCGACCGTTGCACCACGCCGCCCAGCGGGTCGTGGTGCAGACCGGCGCCGGGGCGCTGACCATTCTCAGCACCCACCTTGACCCGTACTCGGGCACCCGCCGGCTGGTCGAGG
Organism: Micromonospora sp. FIMYZ51; assembly: GCF_038246755.1. Classification (NCBI taxonomy): domain Bacteria; kingdom Bacillati; phylum Actinomycetota; class Actinomycetes; order Micromonosporales; family Micromonosporaceae; genus Micromonospora; species Micromonospora sp. FIMYZ51. The sequence goes on from NZ_CP134706.1 coordinate 1,916,152, forward strand.
CCGGCTGGCTGGCCGCCGCGCTGCGCCCGGCCCGCGACGGCCTGGCGCTGCTCGCCGGCGACCTGAACACCCTCGATCCGTACGCCGAGCACGCCGAGCGGATCGCCCGGCTGCCCGCCGCGTACCGCCGTCGACACCTGCGCCGGGACGGTCGGACGGTGGAGACCCGGGCGGTCGCCCGGCTGCTCGGCACCGGCCTGGTCGACCTCGGCGCGACCGCCGGTCCCACCGTGCCCACCCGGCACGGCGGCACGGAGTTCTCCGACATGCGCCTGGACTACCTACTGGCCACCCCCAGGCTGGCCACCCACCACCTCCAGACCCAGGTGCTCCGTACCCCCGAAACGGACCACGCCTCCGACCACTACCCCCTCCACACCACCCTCTCGCTCCCCGCTCCGCCGGGCTGACCAGGACGGCTGGTCGCGACGCGCCCGTCCGGACGACCGACACCTCCTGGTCGACTCCGCCGGCGGTGGGGGTTGTCGGGTGGGGTTAGCTTCGGGCCGTGATCGAATCTTCGGGGTCGGGAGGGGGCGGTGAGCCGGCGGGCGGCGGGCGGCCGGGCGGGGCGACGGCGGGCGGGGTGTCGCCCGTGGGCGTTGTCGCGCGGGGCGTCGCGCTGGCGGTGGTGCTGCCGCTCCGGCTGGCCTGGGAGGTCCTGGCGGTCACCGGCCGAGCGCTGTACCGCTTGGTGCTCGCGCCGACGGCCCGGTTCGCGGACCGCTGGCTGCTGCGACCGCTCGGCTGGCTGTGGCGGCACCTGGTCTGGCTTCCGCTGGTCTGGTCGGCGCGGGCCGTGGCGTGGTTGTGGCGGACGCTGATCTGGCTGCCGTTGACCTGGCTCGGCGACGCTGTCGGCTGGCTCTGGCGTACCGCCCTGTGGCCCCCGCTGCGCTGGTGTGGCCACGGTCTGGCGCGGCTGCTGCGCTGGTGCGGCCTGGGGCTGGCCTGGCTGGCGCGGATCCTCGTCCTGGTGCCGCTGTACTACCTGGTGTGGGTGCCGCTGGCCTGGCTGGTCCGGGTGCTCACCCCGCCCGCCCGGCTGGTCCTGGCCGCGCTGGGCCGGTGGCTGCACGCGCTGGCTCGCGGCTCGGCAGTCGTGCTCGGCTGGGCCTGGCGGACGGCCGGCCGGATCCTCTGGTGGTGCTGGGCGCTCACCCTGCGTCCGGTCTGGTTCGCGGGCCGCTGGCTGTGGCGGGTCACGCTGGTGCCGGTGGGCCGAGCGGTCCGTACCGCCTGGCGGGCAACCGTCACCCCGGCGGCCCGCTGGCTGCGGCACAGCGTCCTCGACCCGGCCCGCCAGGCCACCCGCGAGGCGCTTACCGCGCTCGGCCTGCGCCGCTGACGCACCGGCGGTCACAGGACCAGGTTGAGCAGGACGGTCAGCACGATCGAGGCGACGATCGAGACGAGGATCATCAGGAGGCAGCCGAGGCCGCCGCCGGCCGGACGGATTTCCGTGTTGCCGATGCGCATGTTCTCACCTGTTCGTCGGTTTGTCGGGGTGGCTCGGGTCGAGCAGGGTGCGTACGGCGTCGGCGACCTGCCACGGTGCGGTGGTGGCGACGTTGTGCGCCGCACCGGGCACCGCGACCGTACGGCCGCCGGGCACCAATTCGGCGACCCGCGACCGCCAGGGCGTCGGCACGATCGGGTCGCGGCTGCCGGTGAGCACAAGCGTGGGAGCGGTGATCCGGGACAGGTCGTTCTCGATCCGGTTGCCGATCGAGTGCGACAGGGTGGCCCAGACCCGCCACGGTCGGGCGTCGACCACGTCGCGCAGCAGGATCGGCGCCTGCCAGCGGGCTTCCCGGGTGGCGTCGACCAGGAACCGACGGATCTGGGCCTGCCGGGACCGGGCGCGCGGATCGCTTGTCGGCCCGGCGAGCACCACCGCGCGTACCGCCTCCGGGTGGTGGGCGGCGAGCGCGGCGGCGACCTCCGCGCCGAACGAGTGCCCCAGCACGCAGACCGGCGGCAGCCGGTACGCGGCCAGCAGCGCGGCCAGATGCTCGGCGTGCTGCCGTGGGTCGTACGCGGCCCGGGGGCGGTCACTGAGACCGAAGCCGGGCAGGTCCGGCGCGTACACCGGATGGGTTTCGGCAAGCGTGACGGCCAGCGGCGTCAGATAGCGGTGTGACACGGCCAGCCCGTGCACCAGCAGCACCGGCGTGGTCGGCTGGCCGCGCTCGACGCTGCGGCGTACGTGGGTGCGCAGACCGTCGATGGTGCGCCACTCGCTGGTCAGGCCGGCCGCGTCCCGGGGCGCGGCGAGCGCCAGCCGCAGCAGCGCCCGGCCGGGCCGCGCGGCAGCGAGTGCCCCGCTGGGCCGGGCGGCGGTGGGCGCCAGGCCGGGCCGCGCGGCGGCGAGTGTCCCGCCGGGAGTGGTGGCGGGTCCGCGATCGGCGGACTGCGCGCCGGACGGGGCTGCGGCGGATGGTTTGTCGATCCGCCGCAGCGGATCCGGAAGGCCGCAGCTGCGGGCGTGGTGCGGGTGGCAGGTCACAGCTCGCGCAGCCGGGGCAGCAACTGCTCCTGTGCCCAGTCCAGGAACATCGGTTGGCTGTCGCCGCCGATCTGGATCAGCGCCACATGGGTGAACCCGGCGTCGACGAACTTCTTGAACGCCGCCACGTGCTTGTCCACGTCCGGGCCGCAGGAGATGCCGGCCGCCACGTCCTCCTCGCGGACGCTCTGGGTGGCCGCCTCGAACGCGTCCGTGTCCGGCAGGTCGGTGTTGACCTTCCAGCCCAGCTCGAACCAGCGGAACTGGTCGTGCGCGATCTTGCGGCACTCCGCCTCGTCCGGGCCGTAGCAGATGGCCAGCTGCCCGTACCGGGGGCGTCCGGCGCCGCCGGCCTCCTCGTACATCTCCACCAGGCGCGCCTGCGGGTCGGTGGCGATCATGGCGTCGGCGTACTCGGCGGCGAGGGTGGCGGACTGCCGACCGGAGGCGGCCACCGCCATCGGCACGGGCCGCTCCGGCCGGTCCCACACGTACGCGTCCGGCACCTCGTAGTGGTTGCCGGAGAAGGTGAGCGTCTCCCCGTTGAGCAGCGGCCGGATGATCTGCAACGCCTCCTCGAACATCTCGTGCCGCTGCTGCACGTGCGGCCAGGCGCCGACCACGTGCTCGTTCAGGTTCTCCCCGGCACCGAGGCCGAGGGTGAACCGACCGTCGGACAGGACGCCGATGGTGGCCGCCTTCTGCGCCACCACCGCCGGGTGGTAGCGACGGATCGGGCAGGTCACGAAGGACATCAGCTCCGCGCGGGAGGTGGCGTGCGCGACCGCGCCCAGCACCGACCAGGCGTACGGTGAGTGACCCTGTGACTCCAGCCAGGGGTAGTAGTGATCGGACATGACGAGCTGGTCGAAACCGGCCGCCTCGGCCCGTACCGCGTAGTCGACGAGCTGCTTCGGGCCGGCCTGCTCGCACAGCAGGGTGTAGCCGATGCTGACCATGGTGTCTCCTTCCGGACCGGGTGACCCGTTCCGGATACCCCGCCCCGGTTCGATCAACCCTGGTCGGTGTCTTGACGCTCACCCGGCCCCTGCCTACCGTTGGCCTGAACCGGTTCAGACTCCGGCGTGGTGCACATCCTGTGGTGGGGATGTCTGCCCCCGTGGCGGCCCGCGTTCTCACGGGCCGCCACGGGTCGGGCGGCGGTCGCGGAGATTACTGAACCGGTTGCTTTCGACAATCCATCGGCCTACGCTGATCCCTGCCTCGCCGGGCCCCGGGCAGCGGCTGTCGGGCTACAGCCGCCACACCAGCCATCACCGCAACTCCCCCTGGGCACGGGGGAGAGATCTCCTGCGAGGAATCGTGATGAGAAAACTATTCGCGGGCGTCGGCGCCGTCCTGCTGGCGACCGTCGCCGCCGTGTTCGCCTTCGGCCCGTCGGCACAGGCCGCCACCGGCTTCACGGTCAGCAACGGCAAGCTCTACGAGGCGAACGGCCGAGAGTTCATCATGCGCGGGGTCAACCACGCGCACACCTGGTACGCGAACCAGACCAGCTCGTTCGCCAACATCAAGGCGCTCGGTGCGAACACCGTCCGGGTCGTGCTCTCCAGCGGCGACCGGTGGACCCGCAACAGCGCCGCCGACGTGACAAACGTGATCCAGCTCTGCAAGGCCAACCGCCTGATCTGCGTGCTGGAGGTGCACGACACCACCGGCTACGGGGAGGAGGGCGCGGCCATCACCCTGGACCGCGCGGTCGACTACTGGCTCAGCATCGCCAGCGCGCTGAACGGCCAGGAATCCTTCGTGATCGTCAACATCGGCAACGAGCCGTACGGCAACCAGAACTACTCGTCCTGGGCCACCGACACGTCAAACGCGATCCGCCGACTGCGCAACGGCGGCATCCAGCACACCATCATGGTGGACGCGCCGAACTGGGGCCAGGACTGGTCCTTCACCATGCGGGACAACGCGCCGACGGTGTTCAACGCCGATCCGGCCCGCAACACGGTCTTCTCCATCCACATGTACGGCGTCTTCGACACCGCCGCCGAGATCAGCGACTACCTGGGCCGCTTCCGCAGCCGTGGCCTGCCGATCGTGGTGGGCGAGTTCGGCCACTACCACTCCGACGGCGACCCCGACGAGGACGCCATCCTGTCGTACACCCAGGCCAACGGCATCGGCTGGCTGGGCTGGTCGTGGAGCGGCAACAGTGGCGGCGTGGAGTACCTGGACATGGCCACCAACTTCAACCCGAACCAGCTGACCAGTTGGGGCCAGCGCCTGTTCAACGGCACCAACGGCATCCGGCAGACCGCGCGCCAGGCCACCATCTACGACTCGATCCCGCCGACCAGCCCGCCACCGACCACCACCAGCCCGCCACCCGCCACCACCCCGCCGCCCACGACTCCGCCGCCGCCGACGACCACGCCGCCGCCGGGTGCCGGCTGCTCGGCGACGTACGCGATCACCGGCCAGTGGCAGGGCGGTTTTCAGGCTGACGTCCGGGTGACCGCCGGTGGCGCCGCCATCACCGGCTGGACGGTGCGCTGGAGCTACGCCAACGGGCAGAGCGTGACGCAGTCCTGGAATGCCACGGTCACCAGCAGCGGCTCGACGGTGACCGCCCGCAACGTCGACTACAACGGCCGGCTCGGTGCCGGTGCCAGCACCAGCTTCGGCTTCCTCGGCAGCTGGAACGGCACCAACCCGGTGCCTGCGGTGACCTGCACCGCGAGCTGAATGCACGAGCAGGCGGTGGCCGGGCCCGCACGGACCCGGCGACCACCGGCTGCGTACGGACCCGGCCACCCCGGCGCCGCTCAGGCGGACCGCGCGCCTGGGGCAGGTACGGCTGTTCGGGCCTGACGGCGGGCGAATTTTCAGCGACCTCACAGGCCCGCTCGATAGCGTGCCGCCGTCAGCGTCCGCTCCTAAAGGGAGAACGGGCACCAGACCTCGCAGGAGTACCGATGGTCTTCAAGAAGATGTTGAGCGCGCTCGGCGTGGGCGGTCCCAGTGTGGACACCGTCCTGGCCAACCCGAACACCCGGCCCGGAGAAATCCTCAACGGCCAGGTGAACCTGATCGGCGGGGAAGCCCAGGCGGACATCGAGCAGATCGTCATCGGGCTGGTCACCCGGGTCGAGGTCGGTGAGCAGGCCGGCGTGATGGAGTTCCACCGGCAGGTGGTCAGCGGCCCGCTCCAGCTCGCCCCGAAGCAGGCGCTGTCCATCCCGTTCCAGCTTCCGCTGCCCTGGGAGACCCCGGTCACCGCGGTCTACGGGCAGCGGTTGCACGGCATGACCATGGGGCTGCGTACCGAGCTGGCGATCGCCCGCGCGGTCGACAAGGGTGACCTGGACGAGATCAACGTGCACCCGCTGCCGGTGCAGGAGCGGATCCTTCAGGCGTTCGGTCAGCTCGGTTTCCGGTTCAAGAAGGCGGACCTCGAACGCGGCATGATCCACGGCGTGCAGCAGACGCTGCCGTTCTACCAGGAGATCGAGTTCTTCGCCGCGCCGCAGTACGCGCAGGTGATCAACGAGGTCGAGCTGACCTTCGTGACCAACCCGCACGGCATCGACGTGGTGCTGGAGTGCGACAAGCGAGGCGGCTTCCTCGTACCGGGGCAGGACGTCTTCGGCCGTTACCAGGTCGGGCACGCCGAGGCCGACAACCACGACTGGACGCAGGTGGTCGACGGCTGGCTGCGCGAGACGATCGACCGCTTCAGCACCCTGCGGGCGCAGGCGTTCGGTGCCCCGGGCTACGGCCCGCCCGGCTACGGCGCACCGCAGGCGTACGGCCCGCCCGGCAAGTACGGCCAGCCGCAGCGTCGGGGTGGCGTCGGCATGGGTGGCGTGGTGGCCGGTGCGGCGCTCGGTGCCGCCGGTGGCATGCTCGCCGGTCACATGATCGGCAACGCTCTCGACGGCGGCGAGGAGGAGATCGCCGAGGCGGCCGGTGACTTCGGCGGCGGTGACTTCGGCGGTGACTTCGGCGGCTTCGAGGAGTTCTAGGCCGACCCGCTCCAGGTGAACGGGACGGTGGCCTTCCGGGACGAACCCGGAAGGCCACCGTGTTACGCGCGGAGGTCAGCGCCCGCGCTGCCGCCGCTCCTGGCCGGAACGCCGCTGGCTTCCGGCCTTGGCCAGACCACGGCTACCCAGGTAACCGAGGGTCAGCAGGGTGATGAACAGCCACGCCTGACCCGGGTTGTTGATGTTCAGACCATTCGCGGTCGTGCCACGCCAGAAGGCGGAGATCACCACGAGGGTGACGGCAGCCGCGTAGATCCAGAACTCCGTGGTCAGGAACGCCTGCTTGGTCTCCGTACCCGGTGCCGGCATCGGCTCCCGATGCCCGTCGTGCATCATCGGCATCGGCTGGGTCGGTGTCTCCTGCATTGCCTGCCGATGCTGGACGTCCGGACCCGGACGGTTCATCGGCCTGGTGGATGCAGCCTGCGTGCTCATCTGTCCTCCTCAGGATGTGATGAGTCCTGCGACCCTCGCCCCGCTACCGCGTGTCGGCCACGGCACGGTTCGCGTGCTTGGCGGGGGCACCCCGCGTCTACCCGGCGTCACGGAAGCAGTAACCCTCGATCGGCCAGGGGATCCCCGCGATCAGGGCTGCGCGCAGTGGCCCGGCCACCCGTTGCCGCCTCCTGCGCCGCCTCCGCCTCCTGCGCGGCCTCCGCCTCCTGCGCGGCCTCCGCCTCCTGCGCCGCCTCCGCCTCCTGCGCCGCCTCCGCCTCCTGCGCCGCCTCCGCCTCCTGGGCCGTTGGTGCCGAATGTCGGGTTTCCGCCGCGCGGGCCGTCCGCTCCCTGTTCCGCGCGGGCCGTCCGCTTCCGCTGCCGCGCGGCACGGCCGGGGGTACCCGCCATCCGGTCGCCCGACGGGTTAGTCCCGCCGGTTACCGGGCACGCACTCAGGACCAGCCCTTTTGTGAGGTGATGGATCGTGCGTGAGGACGACATGCGACAGGAAGCCGCCCGCCGGGCCGAGGAGCGGATCGCCGGTGGCGTGTACGGCGAAGGCGCGCTGGACGAGGTGACCGTGCCACCGACCGATGTGGAGAGTGCCATTCAGCGCGACGACCGGGACGATCCGGCGCACGTGCCGATCGATCCGACCGTGCTGCGCGACGGTGGCCCCACCCGTGGGCAGGGCGCGATCACCACGACCGGCGGTACGGCCGGACCGGCAAGTGCCCGTCGGGTGGCCCGCCAGCCGGAGCGGCACCGGGGCAAGGTGGCCCCGACCACGACGGGTGACGCCACCACCGGTGGCTTCAGCACCCCGTCGGGCGGTTCCACAAGTGACCAGTCCAGCCCGGCCACCCACTCCGGCAGCTTCGACTGACCCACCTCAGCCAACCTGTTGACATGACGTTGTCGCCGACACGCCGTCCGAGCGCGCCGGCAACAACGTCATGATCAACCCGAGGGGTCAGGGGGTGGGGGTGAGGGTGGTCAGGCGTTGGGTGGCGCGGGTCAGGGCCACGTAGAGGTCGCTGGGGCCACGGGGGGACTCGGCGACGATCCGATCCGGATCGACCAGGATGACCGAGTCGAATTCGAGCCCCTTGGCCTCGGCGACGGTGAGCACCACCACCCGGCTCTCCAGGTCGGGTTGCTCGCCCACGGCCGCCTCCGGCAACGCCGAGGTCAGGGCCGCACCGAGGTCGTCCACCCGACCGCCGGGCACGATCACGCCGAGCCGCCCGTCGGCCAGCCCGGCCGCCTCCGCGGTGGCGATCTCGATCAGCTCTGCGGCCAACCGCCGCGCCGGCACGGACCGCTCGACGGGCGGAAACCCGCTTGAGCGTACGGCGCGCGGTGGTCGCAACGCCGGGTCGATCTCGGCCAGTACGTCCGCGGCGACCGCCATGATCTCGGCCGGGGTGCGGTAGCTGACGGTCAGCTCGGTCAACCGCCACCGGTCCGCCACGTACGGCTTGAGCGCCTCCGCCCAGGACGGCGTACCGGTGAGTGCGCCGGTCTGCGCCACGTCACCGACGATTGTCATCGAGCGGCTCGGACAGCGACGCATCAGCAGCCGCCACGCCATCGGCGACAACTCCTGCGCCTCGTCGACGATGACGTGACCGAACGCCCAACCCCGGTCGGCCGCCGCCCGTTGCGCGGTGGTCAGCCGGTCGGCCTCCTCCTGCCGCTCCAGCAGCCGGTCGGCGTCGAGCAGGTCGGTCACGCCGAGGATCTCACCGCCGTCGGCCTCGTCCTCCACGTCGATCGACTGGGAACCCCGGGCGATCTCCAGCACACCCTCGGCGTACTCGCGTTGCAGGGCGCGGAGGCGTTCCCGGCGGGCGGCGGCGGATCGGTCGTCCTCGCCGAGCAGCTCCGCCGCCTCGTCCAGCAGCGGTACGTCCGCCGGGGTCCAGCCGCCCGGCTCGCGGTGCAGTGCGGCCCGCTCGTCGGCGGTAAGCATCGGCGCGGCGGTGGCGAGCCGCTCGGTCGAGGCGTACAGATCGGCGAGTAGTCGCTGCGGGGTGAGCACCGGCCACAGGTCGTCAAGCGCGGCGCGTACCTCCGGCTCCTCGCGCAGCTCGCGGCGGATCTCCGCGAGGTCGGCCTCCTCCAACAGGTTCTCCCCGCCCAGCGGGTCGGCGCCGATCCGCTCGGCGACCTGGGCCGCCAACGCGTGGACGATCTCGATGTCGAACACCGCACGGGCCAGGTTGTGTGGCCGACCGCTGCGGCGGGCCCGGTCCCGGGCCGCCTGCACGGTGGCCGGGTCGAGGATCAGGATCTCCCGCTGCGGCAGCGCGATCTCCAGCGGCTGGTCGGGCACCCGCTGCCGGTCGCGTACCGCCTCGGCGAGCACCTCCACCATCACCGCGCGTCCCTTCACCGCGGCGGTGGTGGCCGGCTCCGTGCGCCGCGCGGTCACGCCGGGGAAAAGATCAGCCTGGGTACGCAGCAGTACGCCGGTCTCGGCCAGCGCGGGCAGCACCTGCGAGATGTAGCGCAGGAAGGTGGCGTTCGGGCCGACCAGCAGCACGCCCCGGCTGGAGAGCTCCCGGCGGTGGGTGTAGAGCAGGTACGCCGCCCGGTGCAGCGCCACTGCGGTCTTGCCGGTGCCCGGCCCACCCTGCACCACCATCACCCCGGGCAGGTCGGCCCGGATGATCCGGTCCTGTTCGGCCTGGATGGTCTCGACGATGTCGCGCATCCGGCCGGTCCGGCCGGCGTTCAGCGCGGCCAGCAGCGACGCCTCGCCGGTGAGTTCCTCGTGCCCGGTGGGCGAGACGGCGGCCAGGTCGAGGACCTCGTCGTTGATGCCGGTCACCTTGCGCTGCCGGGTACGCAGGTGCCGACGCCGACGGATGCCCTGCGGATTGGCGGCGGTGGCCAGGTAGAAGGCGCGGGCGGCCGGGGCCCGCCAGTCCATCAGCAGCGGGTCGTAGTCGCCGTCGGTGTCGAAGATGCCGATCCGGCCGATGTAGCGGCGCTCGCCGTCGTCGGTGTCCAGCCGGCCGAAACAGAGGCCGTTCTCCACTGCCGAGAACTGCTCGACCTGCTCGGCGTACATCCGCACCGAGCTGTCGCGTTGGGAACGGTCCTGGCGGGTGCCGCCGGTGGCCCGCAGCTGTTCGGTGAGCCGTTCGGACGCCTGTTCCCGCAGGTCGTCGAGGCGGCGGTAGAGCATCGAGACGTACTCCTGCTCGCGGCCGATCTCGTCGTCGGACGGCGAACCGCCGGAGTGCCTTGACAATCCGTCTCCCAGGTGGCTAGAATGCGACACAAGAACGGCTTCTCGCAGCCGTTCTTTTTTGTTGCCTGAACTGACAAAGATACCGCGCCGTGATCGACGGGTTCCAGCACGACCGACCCGGCGACATTCCTGCGGTCGGCCCCCGGCCGCGGGCCGTGCGCGTTCCTGGCCCCGCCGGGCCGGCAATTATCAGCGACGCTTCGTGCAGACTTCGTCCGAGCGGGCCACGGTCTCGGTGGACCAGGCGACCGCCACCGTGAAGCAGTAGTCGAGTCTACGGTCGAGGCTGTAGACGATGAAGCTCTCGGTGCCGGCGGGCAGGTCGGCAAAGGGCGTCGGCGGCTGGCCGGTCCGGCCACCCGAGACGATCACCGGTCCCTCGCTCCCGGCCGGGTACTTCCAGCTCAGCGTCACGCTGTCGCGGTTGTCCGTCAGGGCGAGCCCGGTGGGTGGGGTACCGGGGGACGCCGGAGCCGGGGCGGAGGTGGTGGCCGTGGGTGCGGCTGGCCCACCCGGGGCGTCGCTCGCGGTCGGGGTGGTGGTGCCGGCCCGGTCGACCCGCGACACCCCCGCGATGACCGCAGCGGTGCCGAGCAGCACCACGATCACGCCCGCCGCGACGATGAAGACCAGCCGGTTCGGCTGCCGGGGTGGCACCGGCGTCCGGCGTACCGGCACCGGCAGCAGCCGCGACGGCGGCTCCGACCGCTCCGGCTCGGCGACCCGACGCAGCCGGTACACGCCGGGTGCCTGCGGGGCCGGCCCGGTCAGGTCGGCCACGCTCGGCGGCACGGCGGTCGACTGGTCCGGGTACGACGGCGACGCCGCCGCTGCGGGGGACGGATCGAGGTCGGGCTCGTCAGGGTAGGGATCGCCACCGGTCCGGCCCGTCGGGTACGGATCGGTCTCGGTCTGGCCGGCGGGGTACGGATCGGTCTCGGTCTGGCCGGCGGGGTACTGCTGGGAGCCGGGCTGGACCGTGGGGTACGAGTACGGGTAGGGCTCGGGTTCGTCGACGGCGGGTCCGGTCCACCAGTCCTCCGGCGGCCCGGCCGGTCCGTCCACCGGCTGCCGGGGGGTGGGCACGGGCGAGGCCGCGCTGGCCGGTGCGTAACCCGTCGACGGATGCCCCTGGCTGGGGTGATACCCCTCGGCCGGATGCTGCTCCGGGCCCGCGAAGGGTTCTCCTGCCAGGTGCGCTCCCGCAGTCTCGTGCTGCTGTTCGGCGCTTGGGCGTTGTTCGGTGTTCGGGTGGTGTTCGGCGCTCGGGTGGTGTTCGGCGCTCGGGTGGAGTGAGTCGATCGGGCCGGAGGGGGCCGGGCCCGGGGCAGAGTCCGCCGCCCAGCCCGGGTCGCTGTCCGGCCACGGGAGCTGTGTCCCGGCGAACTCGTCCCCGTCCTGATCCGACCACCCCGGACCGCTTCCGCCCGTCCCGGCGGTGCCGGTCGCGCTGGTCTCCGTCGGGTCGGTTGCGCTCGCGGGTGGCGCGGCCGGGCCCGAACCGGTGCTGTCCGATCGGAGCGGGTCGGGCCACTGCGACGCGGCGAGGCCCTCGGGCGGCGAGGTGCGGGCGGCGGGCACCGTCGGCCCCTGCGCGCCGACCGGTGGCGTGTCGGCGCAGACATGATCGGGATTTGCTGCCGCCCGGGCCAGCGTCGTCACCTGGGCCGCCAGCGGGTCGTCCGGGTCGAGGTACTGGCGGCACAGCTCGCGTGCCAGGGACAGGTTGTCGTGCGCCTCGCCGAACAGCCCGCAGTCGCGCTGCATCGAACCGAGCCGGGCGAGCATCTTGATCCCGCTCGGATGCCCGTCGCCGTAGACCTCGCGGTGCAGTTCCCAGGCGTCCTGGAGCCGGTCACGTGCCATCTGGCACTGGCCGCGGGCGTACTCCACGGTGGCCAGGTCGGCATGTGCGGCGAGCACCCGCAACGACTCCGGCCCGTCCGACGCGGTCAGCTCGATGATCACTTCCTGGTAGAGCCGGGCCGCCCGGGACCAGCTGCCCACCCGGTGCAGCACCGCCGCCAGGGTGGCGGCGGCGGCCACCGTACGCGGGTCGGAGCGACCGTGCAGTCGGCTGGCGGCGGCGTACGCGAAGGCGGCCCAGCCGCGCGCCGAGTGCGGCTCGCCGAGCGCGACCAGCACCCGCGCATGCAGGCTGGCCGCCTCGGCCAGCTCTGGTGTCGCGTTGGCGGGGCGCGGATCGGCGCCGGTCAGCGCGTCGGCGAGCAGCCGTTGGGCGCCGGCGAGATCGCCAGCGGAGACCAGGTCGTGCACCTGATCAGTCAGTTCACCGAAGCCGGAGGGCACGCCCCATCGTGCTCATCCGACGACGATATGTACAAGACCCGCGCCGGAGTGGTTCGGTCCGGATCCGGTCAGGGGTCGTTCAGGTGATCGGTCAGCGCCTCGCTGATCTGGCGTAACTGGTCGACCTGGGCCGGGCTGAGCGGGTCGAACAGGTGTCGGCGTACCCCCTCGACATGGCCGGGTGCGGCGGCGGCCAGGGTGGCGAAGCCCTCCTCGGTGAGCAGGGCGAACTGCCCACGCCTGTCGGTCGGGCAGTCCTCGCGGCGGACCCAGCCGGCGGCCTCCAGGCGGGCCACCGCGTGGGAGAGCCGGCTGCGGGAGGAACCGGTCGCGTCGGCCAACTCGCTCATCCGCAGCCGGCGTTCGGGTGCCTCGGAGAGGCGTACCAGGATCTCGTAGTAGGCGTGCGGCATGCCGGCGTCGCGTTGCAGTTCTCGGTCGAGCGTGTCCATGAGCGCCCGGGAGGCGGCCAGGAAGGCCCGCCAAGTGCGCTGTTCGTCCGGATCCAGCCAGCGGGTCATGACCACCATCATAGCCAACTGGTTGAACGCTCAACTAAAAGGAGCTAGCGTTGGTGGCATGGGAATTCATCGCCTCAACCACGCCGTGCTCTACGTCAGTGACCTCGACCGCAGCGTCGCGTTCTACCGCGACGTGCTGGGCTTCCGTCGGGTGCCGATGACCCCGGAAGGCTTCCGCGGTGCCGCCTTCCTCCAGGCACCCGACTCCACCAACGACCACGATCTCGGGCTGTTCGAGATCGGTGCCGGCGCGGGCAGGTCGACCGCCGGCCGGGCCACCGTCGGCCTCTACCACCTGGCCTGGGAGGTGGACACGCTCGCCGAACTGGCCGCCACCGCCAAGCGGCTGGCCGAGGCGGGTGCGCTCGTCGGCACCTCCGACCACGGCACCACCAAGAGCCTCTACGGCCAGGACCCGGACGGGCTGGAGTTCGAGGTGGTCTGGCTGGTGCCGGCCGACCGGCTCGACGACGCCGCGCTCGCCGCCCGTACCCGGATCGGCCGGCTCGACCTGTCCGCCGAGATCGCCCGCTACGGCTCCCACACCCGCGGCGGCACCGGCATCTCCATCCCCGCCTAACCCGACCCACACCCACCCCACCCCTTTGTCCCGTTGATCATGAGGTTGGCGGCAGTCGTTGATCTTCAAACTGCCGCCAACCTCATGATCAAGGGAGTGTGGGCGATTCCGCGCCGAGTTGATCAAGAGGTTTGTGTCAGTCTGAGTGCTGTTCGCTGGCCAGAGGCTCTTGATCAACAGGCGATGTGGGGGACCGGTGGTGGGTTTGGGCGGGATGTTCGGGGCGCGGTTGCGGGGGTGGGTGGCGGGAGTGGTGCGTGGGAGCGGGCGCCAGCGTGGCGGGGGACGGGGCACCGTCGCCCTGGTGTGCGGTGCGGACGACGAGGGCGTCGCCGAGGAAGCGCTGCGGGTGGTCGGTGCGTACGCCGACCGGCTGCGGGGCTGCCGGCTGACCGTGCTGGTGCTTGCCGACGACGTCGACGACCTGCCCACCCGGCTCGGCGCGCTGGAGGCCGGGCTGCCACCCGAGGTCGCGGTGCACCTGATGCCCGGCCCGCCGGGCCGACTGCCGGTGGCACTGCGAGCGGCCGGCGCCGCCGGGGCGCCCCTGCTCAGCTATCTGGCGGCGGAACAGGCCGTGGACCCGGTGGCGCTCTCCGCCGCCGCGACCGGGCGGCCCGCCGAAGCGCTGCTGCTCGCCGGTGCGGGCGTACCGCTGCGGCCGGCGCTGGCCGACGCCGGGTTCCCGTTGTCGACCGAGGTGGAGCTGGCCGACACCGGGCGGCGGGTCGGCTTCGGCAGCGGCTCCGACCGCAGCCTGGAGGCGATGAAGGAGGAACTGTGGGCGGCCGGGCACCGGCTGCTCGACCCGTACGGCATGCCGTTGTCGCCCGCGCCGGAGGTGGACCCGGCGCCGCTGGCACGCGCCCTGCTGGCCGAGTTGGCCGGCAACGGCCCGCGTACGGTCACCGAGTTGCGCCGGTACGCGGTGACCGCCACCGCGTACCGGGCCGTGGACGCGGCGCGGGCACTGACCGCGCTGCTCGACGCGGGGCAGGTCAGCCGCACGCCCGAGCAGGGCCGGCTCGGCGGCGACGTGCTGGTCACAGCCGTCCGGTCAGCTGCGTGACGACAAGCCACCCACCGGTGGCGATAACCCCTGTGGGGGGTAGGACGCCGAGCGGGGCGCCGGAGAGATCCGGCGCCCCGCTCGACCTCGGGACCTCACGCCCGAGACTTGTCCTGCTTCCAGGACAGCGGGCCGGGCAGATCGACCCGGTGCGCCTTGGCCCGCGAGTTCCAGGACCACCGGCCGATCCGGATGCTCCAGGACGAGAAGCCGTTCTCGGTGAAGTTCAAAACGAGTGGCCCGTACTTCTTGCGCTTGCGGAACATCAGACCCATCGTGGGCCTCCCTTCATCGCGGTCCCTGCGCGCTCGAAGATGCCCCCGGCGTCGATCCGTCAAACCCCGCCCCGTCCGTAGTGGACGCCGGCGGTCGGCTGCGATCCGCTAATCCTATCCATCAGGTAGGTTTTAGGTCGCGACGAATGCCCTTCGGAGAGGATCATCCATGTGCCATCCGACCGCCCGGCACCGCCGCGGCGAAGACCCGACGGCGACCTCGGCATGACCGGGGTACCGCTGCGCGACGATCTGTTCATGCTCGACCGGGCCGCCCAGGACCTGCTCTTCCGGGCCGCCCGCACGGCAAACACCTTCACCGACGAGCCGGTCGGCGACGAGCAGATCGCCGCGATCCACGACCTGGTCCGGTACGGCCCGACCGCCTACAACGGACAACCGCTGCGACTGTTGCTGATCCGCTCGCCGCAGGCCCGCCAGCGGCTGCTGCCGTACCTGTCGAGCGGCAACCGGGCGAAGACCGCCGCCGCGCCCCTGGTGGCCGTGGCCGCCGCCGACCTGGACTATCACGAACGGCTGCCGGAGCTGTACCCGCACCGCCCGCAGGCCCGCGACTGGCTGGCCGACGAGGAGCAGCGCGCCGCGCAAGCCCGGTTCAACGCCGCCCTCCAGCTCGGCTACCTGCTGATCGGGGTACGCGCCGCCGGGCTGGCCGCCGGACCGATGGCCGGCTTCGACGCGGCCGGCGTGACCCGGGAGTTCTTTCCCGACGGCCGGCACGAGGCGCTGTTGGTGATCAACATCGGGCGGCCAGGCCCGCAGGCATGGGGTGACCGATTGCCCCGACTGCCCACCGACGAGGTGATCCGCACGATCTGACCGGCGGCGTCGAGCAGGTGATCCCGCACGGCCTGACCGGCGGCGTCGAGCAGGTGATCCCGCGCGGCCTGACGGCGTTAGGAAGGGGCCCTTCCTATACACCAGGCGTTAACAGGGGGCCCTTCCTTACCCCGCGTCAGCGGGGTTCCCAGGCGTCGGGCAGCGTGGTCAGCCGCCGGACGTGAGCCGGCAGCCGACCGGCGACCACGTCGGCCAGACTCACCTCGTCGACCACCCGACGCAGCGAGGCACGCACCGCGACCCAGAAGCCGGGCAGGTGCTGCGCCACCCCCTCGTACTTGGTCTCCTCCGGGCGCAGCCCCCGCACGCCGGCCAACGGCCCCTCCACCGCGCGCAACACCGCGCCGATGGTCACCTCCCGGGGCGGTTGGGCCAGCGTGTAGCCGCCCTCGGCGCCCCGCTGGGCCCGGACGATGCCGGCCCGCCGCAGGTCGGCCAGTACCGCTTCGAGAAACTTGCGCGGCATGTCCTGCTCGGTGGAGATGGTCTGGGTGGACAGCAGTGCCGGGTACGCGGCGGCGAGGCTCAGCGCCGCCCGCACCGCGTAGTCGCCACGCGCGGAGATCTGCACCCTGCCATCATGCCCAACCCGTGCCGGTCAGGGCGTCGCCGGGCCGACTGGTCACGCGGCCGGTCAGCCTCCGCGGCCTCGGCGCGCCGCCGGTGGCCTCGGATCGCGGTCGGTCAGCCGCCGGTGGCCTCGGATTGCGGCCGGTCAGCCTCCGGCGGCCTCGGCTCGCGGTCGGTCAGCCTCCGGTGGCCTCGGCTCGCGGCCGGTCAGCCTCCGGCGGCCTCGGCGGGTGGCCGGGGGCGGATGACCGGGCCCGGCCGGGGATGCTCGCGAGTGGCCCGGAAGGCACCGGGACTGACGCCGACCTCCCGGGTGAAAAAGCGACCGAAGTTGGTCGGTTCGGTGAATCCGAGCCGCCGGCCGATCCGGGCGATCGGCTCGTCGGTGGCGGCCAGCAGTCGGCTGGCCTGGAGCGCGACCCGCTCGTCAAGCACCTGCTTGGCGCTGCGCCCGGTCACCGCCAGGCAGGCCCGGGTGAGCGTACGCACCGAACAACCAAGCCGCTCGGCGTAGTCCTCGACCCGGCGGGTGTGCTGGTAGCTGAGTTCCACCTCGCGGCAGAACCGGTGGAAGGTCTCCTCCTCCGGGCGCGCCGCGCGGCGCCTACCGGACGGCAGCATGCTCAGCCGCAGCAGCAGCACGGTCAACTGGTGGCGCAGCAGGCTGCGGCCGGTCGGGGTGTCCCGATGCCGGCGAGCGTCCACGGTCAGCTGGCTCACCTCGTTGATGACCGCGTCCTCGTCCTCCCCGGCGAGCTGCGCCCAGGGCGGCACCTCGTCGACGCTGACGTCCAGACCGTAGAGCGCCTCCGGATGCCAGCGGACCACCGTGGCGTCCAGGTGGGGTGGCGTGCAGCGCAACACCTGCCCGGTACGCAGCCGCAGTAACGTGCCGGGCCGGCAGGGCAGGGGGCGGAAATCCACCTCGGCGTAGCCGTGACCGCCGGTGGCCAGCACGATCAGCTCTCGGTCCAGCAGCACCTGGCGTCGCCACCCCGCGTCAGTGGCGAGGCTGCTCAACGTGATCGTGTCGATCTCGACGGGACCGGAGACAGCGTCGGGCAGGGCTGTGGCGAGGTGACGGGAAGGGACCATCACCTGCGACGTTAGCCCGCGACCCGGCCGTACGCATCTCTTCCGACCCGCGCGTCCGCTCGCGCTGCGGCATCTTTCGACCCGCGCGTCCGCTCGCGCTGCGGCATCTTTCGACCCGCGCGTCCGCTCGTGCCGCGGCATCTTTCGACCCGCGCGTCCGCTCGTGCCGCGGCATCTTTCGACCCGCGCGTGCGCTCGTGCCGCGGCATCTTCCGACCCGCGCGTGCGCTCGCGCCGCGGCATCTTCCGACCCGCGCGTGCGCTCGCGCCGCGGCATCTTCTGACCCGCGCGTCCGCTTCGCGGAGCGTCTTCGACTCGTGCCGGCGCGGCGGCACGTGGTGGTGGGGTTGTCGTGGCCGGGCCGGGCCGATAGGTTACCGATCGGTATGATCTGGTCGCCGCGGCGCCCGAGCGGTCCGTGCCGGCGATCCCGGGCTCCCGGTCGGGCGCCGATCGGCTCGCGAGGGGTGGGCATGCACGATCTGTTCTCGGTTCGCGGCAAGACCGTGCTGGTCACCGGTGGCTCACGGGGCATCGGGCTGATGATCGCCCAGGGCTTCGTCGCCGCTGGCGCACACGTGATCATCTCGTCCCGCAAGGCGGAGACCTGTGCGGCGGTGGCGGAGGAACTCTCCGCCCACGGCCGGTGCGAGGCCATCCCGGCCGACCTCGGCCACGACGAGGGAGCGCGGGGCCTGGCCGCCGCCGTACGGGACCGGGTGGACCAACTGCACGTACTGGTCAACAACGCGGGCGCCACCTGGGGCGCGCCGCTGGAAAACTACCCGGAGAGCGCGTTCGACAAGCTCTGGGCGATCAACGTCAAGGCAGCCTTCCGGCTGACCACCGAGCTACTGCCCGCCCTGCGTGCCGCCGCCGGCCCGGACGACCCGGCCCGCGTGATCAACATCGGCTCGGTCGACGGCCTGCGGGTCCCGGCCATGGAGGTCTACGCCTACTCGGCCACCAAGGCGGCAGCGCAGTTGAGGCGTACACACACCAAGCTTCGACCTGCACAAACACGAAAGCCGCCCGCCGCAATGCGAACGGGCGGCTTTCGCCGAGGGTGTCAGCTGGACGTACGGCGGCGGCCGATCGGAACCACCTCATCGCCGTACGCCAAATCCTCGATCAGCTTCCCGACCTTCGCCTGCCGCAGACTCTCACTCACCTCCGACAGCGCCTCAAGGATCGTGTCGACGTCGGCCTGCCGCTGCTGACGCCACCGGTCTTCCCGATACGAGTCGATCTGATCCTGCTCGGCGGAACGCCGCATGTCGATCCTGACGCGGGCGACCGTGACTGCCATGTACACGGTGAGGAGGCAGATCACCGCGAACAGGGCTAGGTGTACGGCAAGGGCAACCCCGATTTCGGCGCGGTGTCGGGACTGCCACAGGTGGCTGCCGAAGATGGCGAGGTCGAAGATGAACAGGACGCCCATGCTCACGGCGCCGAGCATCATGCATCGCGGTGGGCGGGCTTTCGCGCGCCGGTCCAACAGGTCGGCGATGTGTACGGCGGCGCGCTGCCGGGCGGTGATTTCCCCGGTGTCTTCCAGGTTGTTCACGTGAGGCTCCCAGGCTGAGAGAGGTGGATGGGGGTGTGCCGCTGGTTGCGGCCGGTGCACCTGCGGTGCGGGGGTGTGTGGTGTGGCTCAGCCTGATGGGGGTTGCGGCGGGCATCGTCTGCCGTGGCGGTGGGGGATCGGGCTGGTGGCGGGCTGCTGTCTGCGTGCGGCGGTGGCGGTGGTGGTGGCGGGTTCAGCGTCGATGGTGGGGGTTGACGGGGCTGGTGCCCGGCTGTCGCTGTCGTGGTGGGCGTGCTGCTGCTGGTCGTGGCGGTCGCGTCCGCTGTCGATGACGGCGCTGCCGTCTGGGGTCGCTGTGGCGGTGGCGGTGGGCGGTGCGGGTTTGGTGGCTGGTGTCTGCCACGGCAGCGGGTGGGCGCCCGAGCCGGTGCGGGTGGGGGACCGGTCGGCCGGCTCGGGCGCCGTCTGGGGGCCGCTGGGGCGGCGGGTGGCGTCGGGTGTGGGTGGTTGGGTGTCCGGGGTGTCGGGTGCTGCTGGTGTCGGGATTTGGGCGTCGGGATTTGGGCTGCCGTGACCGTTCTCGCCTTCGTGCGGGTCGGTGGCCGGCTCGGCAGGATTGCTGCCGGGCTTGGTGACGGCGTCCAGCGTCTTGTCGGTGGTGTCGGTGACCTTGTCGACGGTGCGCCCGACGACGGGCAGCGGTTCAACGGCCTTGTCGACGGTGTCGGTGACCGCTTTGACGGTGCCGCCGGTAGCGGTGAGCGTCTTGTCGACGGCGGTCGTCGTCTTGCTGAGGGTGTCGCGGACGGGTGTCGGCCGGTCCGGGCTCCGTTTGCTGGTGAGTGGGTCGAGTACGGCGTTGACGGTGCCGGTGACTAGGCCGTCCGGGGTGTCGGCGTGGGCCGGGTCCTGGCCGGAGGCGAGGGCTACGGCTATGCCGGCGGTTGCGGCTGCGGCGCAGAGGATGAGGCGCATGTCGGCTCCTGGGGACGCTGGGGAGGGGTGCGGGGGTTAGCGTCCGGGTCGGTGCCGTCGGTGGCGGATTTTTCGCATGCCGGTCCCCCCATGGATCGATCTTGCGTTACCGGTCGTTCACTTTACGGAATGTTTACCTTGGTGGATTGTTTTGCAGGAGAGTATCCGGCGGGTGTCTGCGCTGCTGTGACCTACTGTGCCGCCCGTCATGCCTGTTCGGGTGACCCCTGTTCGGGGGTCAAAGCCAGGTTTCAGACATGGCGCATCGCCACCCATTTGAGTAGATCCACTGTGGTTGTTGAGTATCCGAGGATGCCGAAACATGAGCGGGATGCAAGTTGCAGTAGGGGGCCTATACAGATGGCGGAAACCTCCGCGCAGGCCGTAACCGTCCAGGGTGAATAGTCGTTAGGATGCGCCCGGTGCGGGCACAAACCAGCGGTCGCCGGGCAGCAACTCCACCACCCCAGGCCGACGGTGCACCTCGAAGACAGGCACACCCAGGTCCGGAACACGCAGACGGTCCCGATCGTCTGGGGACGGCATCCGCACCTCGATCCGCGTCACACCAGCGAGGTCGATCGGCTGTTTGACCGGCATCTGGCGCACCCGGGTAGCTTGGCCGTGCCGTCTGACAACGAGTCCTTCCGCGCGCAGTAGCGTCACGGCGGCGCGGACAGTGTTGCGGCCGATGCCGTACGTCTCCTCTAGCCAGCGGTCTGAGGGGATCGGGGCACCTGGGGCTAGCCGGCCGGCGTGGATGTCGCGGCGCAGAATCTCCGCCAGCTCTTGATGGCCGGGCGGCCACGGCTGGTCTGGGGACACCACGTTCGGAAGTGTCGGACCGAGCCGTATGCGAGCAGTCGGCAGGCAGGGGGGCCTGAGTTGAACCAGTCAAGAAATGGACCGGCCCGCCTCCACGGGGGTAAGGCGGGCCGGCGATTTCGGAGCGTAGGCGGCAGGTACGACAGAGAGACCTCTGCTGGGCATCACTGCGAAGCAGGGTCGGGGTTGGCGGCCTGCTTGAGCGCTGCTTCACCGGCAGGGGTCAGGATCCACTGCCCGTCCACGAAGCGGGTCGAGAGCCAGCCGGCCTTTACCAGTTCGGTGACCTGGTTGGTGACCTCATTGCTCCATGTGCGATACCAGCTGCGCCCGGCCTGGTCTCGGACCACCTTGTCGGCTGCAATCTCGGCGAGCAACGCCAGTCCGGTCGGGTTGTCCACGGTCGGTCCTCTCGGGTCGGCGCGGGTTAGTTGGTGCGGACGGCGGGCCGTTCGAGGTAGCCGATCCGCTTGCCGATCCGCTCGGCGTACGCAATCTCGTTGCGGGTGCTTTCCCCGATGTAGCCGTTCGGGTTGACCACGAGCACGCGGTCCGCCATGTCGATCTTTCGCAGGTGAAGTGTGTCGAGACGGTTCTTCTCGTCCTCGGTGGGCGTGTAGCCGTCAGCGTGCCCGTAGACGCCCGGAGCGAGGACGATCCAGCCGTCGAGGGTCAGTTGCTGGTTGAGGCGGTGGAAGTAGTCGCGGAAGCGGGTCGATCCGCAGAGGACGACGATCGGCGGCCTCTCGGGTCCATCGAGGTTGTGGGTGTGCGGGTTGAGGTAGCCCATGGCGTTCTCCTTCGGTGGGTGTGGGTCAGTCGGTGTGGGTTTGGTTGGCGGACGCGACGGGCTTGGCGAATTCGACCACCCACCACGCGACCGGGCCGGCATCATGTCGGGCCAACTGCTGGCGGGCATCCGCCTCACCGTCGCCCTTACCTCTGGCGTGGCAGGTGCGGCACACCCACACCCACCCGGACACCGTCTCCCACGCATCCGAATCGTGATGACCGGCGACCGCTAGGGCACGCGGATACTCCCGCCACCTGTTCGTGTACCGGTCCCATTCGGCAACCGCCACATCACCCGGGCCCTGCACCGACACGTAGCGGGCATCTCGGAGACAGGCCAGGTGGAGGGCTTGGCGGCGGGCAGACGGCCAGTCGGGAAACGTCTGGGAGGTTTCGTCGGCTCGCAG
Source organism: Micromonospora sp. FIMYZ51 (assembly GCF_038246755.1). Taxonomy (NCBI): domain Bacteria; kingdom Bacillati; phylum Actinomycetota; class Actinomycetes; order Micromonosporales; family Micromonosporaceae; genus Micromonospora; species Micromonospora sp. FIMYZ51. The sequence goes on from NZ_CP134706.1 coordinate 1,938,189, forward strand.
GCTGCCGCTGGCACACCACGACGTGAACACGGTCCAAGTCACCAGCTACGCCCCCGAGCGCGACGCCGGTACGTGGCCCGCATCCCGGCGAGGCGGGCACGGCGGACATCCCAGCGGGCACAGTCCGGGCAGCCACTACGGGCCTGCCGCACCCACGAGCGGGGCACACGATCCCAGCCCTCAAACTCGGTGCGCACAGCGGACGGGGCATGCTCGGCGAGGCAGGTCACGACGAAACCCCGGCAGCCTCATCCAACCGGCCAGCAATCTTGGCCACACACTCGCCAACAACCCGCTCCGGGTCCAGGCCGAGGCCGGCAATCGCCACCAGCGCCGTCAACACCACATCCGCCAACTCGCCCGCCACATCCGAGGTGGTGTGGGTGACACCCTTACGCGGGTTTTGGCCGACCGTGCCGATCCACGCGGCGGCGACCTCGCCGGCTTCTTCGGTGACCTTCAAGATTTGCAGGGTTTGCTGTTCGCGGCTGGTGCCGTTGGTGTGGGCGAGCCATCCGGCGACACGGCGGGCGAGCACGAACGGGTCACTGGTGGTCATGGCTGTACTCCCGGCCCGATTGGCTTGGCGTGGTGGTGCCGGTCGGCTTCCTCGATCGCCTCCGCCAACGTCGGCCGCTCACCCGGCGGCACAGCCGGCATGGACGGGTCGTGGCGGATCAGCAGAATCGACCAGCGTCGCCCCGATGCGAGGGTGCGAAATCGGGCGGCCCCGCCGTACAGGTTGGCGAGAACGCGGATGCGGTGGAGGGGAATCCAGCCCTCCAAGAAGCGGATACCCATCACGCGGCACCTCCGGCTAGGTCGAACAGGGCGTCCTGCCCGGTCACCTGACGTGCCGTCCGCCGTCCCGGTGCGGCAGGCGTCGGAACTTCGGCAGCGTGATACCGGACGTCGTTGCCGTCGTCGTCAACCTCGTAGTGGTACAGCACCCCCACGACCTGGTTGAAGTGCTTGACGTGCTCGATCTGATCGGGGGTGCACCAGTGGTCGGCCGTTGCCGGATTGCGGCTGGATGCGGCGAAGGTGGCGTCACCGTTGTTGCCGGGCAGTTCGGACAGCCGCACCAGGTCGCGGTCGCGGCGGGCCGCTGACCCGTACGGGCCGATCAGATGCAGGTCGTGGTAGGTGTCCTCATCGCCGAAGAACGCAGCCACCTCGATGCAGTGGAAGTCGGTCATGCCGTCACCTCAGCGATCTGCACCACCATCTGCGTGTCGCGGCCTTCACCGGAGCACTGCTCGCACACGATCGCCGCCGGCACGTTCCGAAATCCGTCGGCGTGGATGGTGCAGATGTGGCGGGTGCGGGTGTGCCCGTGCTCGCAGCGGCCGGTAGAGGTGTGGGTGGCTTCCCTGCCGCACGGGTCGAGCATGATGCCCAGAAACTCGGTGACGATCGTGCAGACGTCGGCGGTCATCGACGCCTCCTCGGTCGGGCGGCGGAGTGGATGGCCCACACCACGGCGAGCACGCCGAAGAGGACCAGGCCAGAGATTGCGGCATCGGGCAGGTCAGGCATGAGGGCTCCTTTGGGTCGGGACGTGAGGAAGACGACGCGCCAACTCCGCCTCTACCCCCGTGAGGAGCAGAAGCGTGAGCTGGCCAGACTGTGACGGCGGTGCCGCGCCTTTCGGCCCGACCTCATGGAACGTGCCGGCGGCGATCCGCGACGCGACCACATCCAAACCCCGCCGCAGATTGGCGGCGACGGCGCTTAGCGTCTCGGTGGACGCGGCCTCGAAGCCGGTCACGCCGGATCCAGGTAGGCGCGGCGGACCCGCAACAGCCACGCCTCCACCGCCGCCCGGTCAGGTTCGTCCGGCAGCACCGACCGGACTGAATCGAACCGGGCTTCGGCCTCGGCCAGCGCGGGACGGGCCGCCTCGGGGTTGGCGGCCACCGCCTCGCCGAAGTCGTGATACCGCTGCGGGTCATCGACTCGGATCGGTAGCTCACCAGTCGCGTAGAGGGCGAACCCCTGATCCAGCAGGCGAAGCAGATGCCGACCATGTTTGGCTTGCCGTTTGCGCATCTTCGACTTGAACTGGCCGGTGTCGAGCAGCCTCTTGAGCTGGGACGTGGCGTAGCCGAAGTAGGCGTCGCGGGTACGTTTCGCGGACAGGAACGCCTTCCGGATGGCGATCATCTCGTCGCCGAGTGGTGTGCGCACCTCGTACAGGTCGGATGGTAGCCACAGAATCTCAGTCACTGTGGGGTTGCCGCCCAGCATGAGGGTCGCAGCCTTCGCCGCCTCATGGAACGTGGCGTCCGGGTCGTGGCGGACGATGGATGCGTCACGGCCGGTGGGCGGGTTGAGCCCGTGAAACGCTTCGGTGGGTGCGACGTAGACGCCGAGCACATCCCGATCGGAGTCGGGCCCGGCCAGCCCGTACGCGGTCGACCCGACGACGCCGGAGAGAAGGATGTGCATCAGAACGCCCCCTCCGCAACTTGGAGGCATGTCAGACCGAGTTCGCGTCGCCACATCTGCACGACCTGGTCGCGGTCATCGATGACGAACGCCGTCGCGTAGCGGCCTTCGATGTGGGTGCGGTACAGCTCGGCCTTGATGATGGAGTCCTTTCGGTTGTCTTTGTGCCCGCGCATGTGCAGCTCGTGGAACGGCACGCCCTGGGCGTCGAGCCACATCACGGTCTGCTCGCGGCATACTTCGTCGCGTCCGGACAGCAGGATGATGTGGTGTTGGCCGGCGGCGGCGATGGTCTGCACAAGTTCCATGACAGCCGGGTTGGGGTCGTCTTCGCCGACGCGGTGCCAGTGGTAGGGGCTGCGGTTGCCGGTGCGGAGTGCGAGGGTGCCGTCGATGTCTACGAGTACGGCGCGGGGAAGGGCGGTCATTGTCGGCTCCTGATGCTGTCTTCGGGGTCTGGTCGGCTACCGCTCGCCCCGGACACGGGTTCCGGGGCGGCGGTACGCCGGTCAGGCGTTGGCGGGCCGCAGGTGCGCGGGCCACGTCCCGTAGTGGTCGAACAGGGCCGGGTCGACGGGCGCGTCCAGCAGCTCGTTGGCCCGGTCGACGGTCAGGCCGTTCGCGGTCAGGCGGGCGAGCGCTTCGGTGCGGGTGCGGCGGCCGGAGGCGTGATGCGCGATGGTGGACTCGTTGCACTCGCCGATCAGGTCAGACAACAGGGGCATGCGGGTTCTCCTTCGGTCAGTTGTTCGGCTTGCTGGTCTGCTGCGATGTCGGGCACTCCCGGTCGTGCTGGGCGTCGGCCATCGCCGTCAGCGTGTCAATCAGCGCGGCGTTCGACAGCGCCGACTGGCTGTCCTTGAGCGCGGTCGGAATGTCGTACCGGCAGGCGTTGAAGCAGTCGTATTCGACAGTCACCGTCGTCACGCGGGAGTCCTTTCGGTCACGGCGAGGGATGCGGTGAGCGTGTCACTGGCAGGGTCGTAACCCCACCCGCTGGCACGCCGATACCCGGCGGCAGCCAGCACACGGTCAGCGGCCACACGGGCGCAACCAGCCGGGTCGTCGTACCAGTCGCCGTCGTCCACACGCCCGGCGAGGGGGATGTGTTGGCGGGCGGTGGGGTGACACAGGGTCAGGCTGATGTGGTGGTCGCCGACGAACAGGCAGGCGTGCGAGGCCACAGGTCGGCCCTCCGCAAGGGGTGACGCAGACGGCATGGGTTAGTCCTCCAAGTCGCGGGGGTGCAAGCCGCAGCCGGTGAGCAGCTGCACTTGCTGGCAGCCTGTGGGCGGTCCGGGCCGGCGGCACGTGTAGCGGGTGCAGCCGCAGCCGAGCCGGTCTGCGCGCTCCACGGCCAGTTGGGTGGTGACCCGCTCGCCGATCGTGTTGTCGAGGGTGGCCGCGACGGTGACGACCACGGTCAGACCTCCCGGTTGTGGTTGGTCGGCTGTTGGCGGCGCTCGGCCTCGTCTCGCGTTGTGATGGTGAGGCTTCCCGTCCGACTGCCCACGCCGTACAGACCGGCGCGGATCCGCCAGGTGGGTGCACCGGCTACGTGCGCGGCCCACGAGCGGGCACCCCGGCAGGTGTGGTCGGTGAACAGGATTCGACCGGTCGCGGTTTCGAGCACAAACCAGTGATGCCCTGCGGCTTCCGCCTGCGCGAACACGTCGTCACGCGCCCCGACCGAGCTTCCCTGTGTCATGACACTCACGGTAGCATGGTGTCATGACACCTTCAACGAGCGCGACGCGAAAACGTCATGACACTTCTCTCGACCAGCGTCATGACACCTCGGCAGCCGATACCGTGTCCGACGTGACCAGCAAGAGCGGCAGAGGCACAGCCCGGCAGACCATCCGCATGGATGAGGAACTGTGGGAGAAACTGGATGCCGCAGCGAAGGCAGTCGGAACCGACCGTTCCTCCTACCTGCGAGACTTCGCCCGATGGGCAGTCCACGAGAAGGGCGCGAAGATGCCTCGACGTGCGCCACTTCCACACGTCGACAAGACCGACGACGGGTTGACTGGCTGACAGTCGCCCGGACAGCGAGACGCCCCGCGCCATCCTCGGCTGCGGGGCGTCCCTACATCTCGGCGGCGTCTCGGCCGGGCGGGTCCGGCAGCGCATCCACGTCGAGCGGTTTCACCCAGCCACCCAACGCCGGCTGCACCTGTTCGGCCCACGCCCGCCACTGCTTGCGGTAGACGCCCTGCGAGCCTTCCCACCAGCAGCACAGCAGCACCTCATGCCGGGTCATGTCGTACTCGTCGCAGACCACAGCAACCGAATCGCCGCCGTACACCATGCCGGCTACGGCGTCGGTGGGGATACCACGCAGATGCGGATGCCCGAACCGGACGGCCGGGTCGATGGTGAGCACCAGCCGTCCGGCAATCGCGGCTTCCGCCACTACTCGTTCCACGGCCACTTCGCCGACTGTCCTGCCTCGATCAGCGGCACCATCCGGAACGCAGCGTCAGTCAGCCCGCCGAAAGTGTGGCGGTGACGCGACCCCGACGTGCCGTGCCCGTGCCGGTAGCCGAGCAGATTCCACGTGTACAGCGGTACCGTCGCCGGAATCGCCGAGCCGGGATCGCCGTAGCCCGACCATGCCTGCTCGTCGGTGACGATCAGCACCCGATCGTGGCCGGCGTAGTGGCGCTGCACTGCCGCCAGCGTCTGCGTGCCGCCCAGGTTGGTGAACCTGTCGACGGTGCGCAGCAGCGAATCGCCGGGCTTCACGTCGATCACGTTCGACCCGTTGCCGAACTCGACCAGATCCACCCGGCCGACGTTGCGCAGCGCCACCGACGACCCGAACACGGCTGCCGCGTCGGCTGAGGTCAGCTCCGACTTCTCCGACATGCGACCGAACATCGACCCGGACCGGTCCACCAGCACCAGCGTCCGCCCAGACAGTTCGGGCACGTTCGACAGCGACGCGGTGAGCGCCTTGTCGAGCGCATACCCCCACCGCAGCGACGGCGCGTTGCGGTAGGCGGCGAGGAACCGGAACGGAAACTGCCGCGACTTGGCCACCTGTTGCGGGTCGGCGAGGCGGGCGGCAACCTGGGCGGCAACCTCATCGGATACGCCGGCCTGGTCGAAGTTGCGGAGGTTGCGGAGGCAGTTGCCTGTGACGATCCCGTTGGCGATGAACAAGTTCGATGGCTCGACGGTCACGCAGTAGGTGGCCCGCTCGCCCCCATCCTCGATCGCTGCGATTCGGTCCAGCGCCACAGCCTCGTCGTAGCCGTGCATCTCGCTTTGGGCAGGAGAAACGTGAGCAAGGCGTTCGGCAGCCCGAATCAGGGCCGTGGACTTGTATCCGATCCGAAGGTCGAGCAGTCCGGCGAGCCGCACTACGGCGGTCGCCCGGCTCACTTCCACCACGAACAGCGGAAAGTTGCCGATGCCCCTCGCCGGGCGTTCCCGCACAACGTTTGTCACGCCCAGCCGCAGCAGCGTGTCGGACACCTGGTCGGCGAGCCGCCGAGACACCGTTGCGTACTCCACCGAGGCATGGAACGTGCCCTTGGCGTTGTGTCGCTCGCGCACGCACCCGTCTGTGTCGATGAGACCGGAGAGTGCCCCGATCCAGAACTCACGACTAAACGGCCGCTGCGGCAATGCCTTGACCTCGACGCGCTTGCCCCACACCTCGTAGCGGCGCAACACGTCGGTAAGCGGATTGCGTTGCCACTGCTTGAACGGGAACCGCATCCGAACGATCTTTCCGCGCTGATCCTCGCGTATCCCACAGTTGTGCTTGGTCGCGTACTCGCGCATGAACGCCACTGCACCGTCGTCCGGGTCGCCGTGGAACTCTGGCGAGAGCGCCGTCATTCCGCCGTCGCCGAGCATCGCGCCGACGAAGTAGCCGTCCCATGCGTCACCCTCGTCGCCGAAATAGTCGGCAGTCAGCGGTGCCGGAATCCGGTCACCGACCCTCAGGTCGGCCGTCGTGGTCCACTCCCACGCTTGGCGTCCACTCTTCCGCTGTCGCACCCAGCGGTGGTCGTACGTCGCCTCAATAACCCGCCCAGAGACGAACCGAATCGTTGCCACCGGTCGAACGCCCATGTCGAGCCAGGCCGAGGGGGCAGCGGGCACCAAAGCGCCAACGGACATGTCCCGAGGTCCCTGCCCAGGGCCGTACTTCACAGGGCGGGTGTCCCACGACTTGTCATACGACAGGACCGGAAGGCGCCGCGCCACAACCTCCTCGATGGGGGCGGTCGTGCCATCCGGCAACCACACCGGTGTGCCTTCCGCCAGGCAAGCCATGTAGCCCATCGAGGGGATGAGGGCTTCCCACAGTCGCGCCTTGTCGACCTTCGACCCGGCCAGCGACAGCGCGTCCTCCCACGTCATGCCCGCCAGGTTGAGACGGTCAGCGTTGAGCAGCACTACCGGGTCGTCGGCGGCAGTCGCACGCACCAAATCGTTGTGACAGATCGTCGCCAGCGACTCGGGAATGTCGTCGTCGCGGCCATGCCGCCGATCGAGCGCGAACTTGAACAGGTCACCCCGCCACGGTGCGTCGGCGACCGGATGAACGAGGTCGATCACATCACCGAACCGAAAACCCTTGCTGGCGGTGTCGTACTTGAGCAGGCTCCGCTCCGTGTACAGGCGCAGCACCGCATCGGCGATACCACGCTTCACCGGCTTCGGAATCGCGCGCCCGTAGCGGCCCGTCCAGTAGGCGAGCGCTTCGCCCGGCTCGTCGGCGCGCTGAAGCACTTCGGCGACGATGGCGCGGGATCCGGGGATTCCGGCGGCAACCATGGCCTTAGCGGCTTCCAACGCGCCTACGAGGGACGCGGAGCGCATGTTGCCGTCGGCGCGCAGCCAGCGCAGGAACGCGCCGGTCCACTGCGGGTCGGTGACGGCGAGGTGGCGGACGAGCTGTTCGTACCGGTCGTCGCGGGTGCTCGCCGACTCGTAGAAGGTCTTCTCGCCGACCATATTGGCGACAGCGAGCAGGAACAGTTCCGAGCGAGCATCGCGGGCGAATCCGGGGGCGCCTTCGTGGGTGAGGCCGGTCGGGGTGTTCTCGCCGACGATCGGGGATGTGCCCGACGGGCGGGCGGTGGCGGTGTTGAACTTGGCCATGGAAAAGGGCTCCTTCCGCACCGGAAGAAGCCGTCAGCCAGATTGCGGGTGCCCGAGATCAAAGGCGGCAGCGGAAACATGTGACCTAGACCGCTAGTCGACACGGGCCGTGGCCCGCGACGGGATTCGAACCCGCGTCTCACCTTGAAGAGAGGAAGTAGCCGATGCCTACGCACCGGGCACCCGCATCTGGAGTTGTGGCATCTCCCGAGATCAAGGGCGCTACACGGTGTCTTATGCCAAAGAAGTAACCGTGAAGCTTCGCACCGGGAGGTACCAGCCGAACGTATCACGACACGTCAAATCGCTCCATCGGCTATATCAGCGACCCGAAAATCTCGGCACCATCCGTGCACACGATCCGCACCCCGCCCGGCTTCGTACTGCCACCCCACTGCGCGTACGTCTCCACCGACTTGATGCCCGGATGTGCGGCTGCGGTGGCGGCCTGGGCGAGCACGTCAGCCCACCCTGCCGGGGTGCTCGGGGATGCGTCCACTGCCGGCGCGGCGACGGGGCTGCCGTCCCATTCGTGCGGCTGGTCGGCGTGGGTGGCGTCGGTGGTGCCGCCGAGCACGAGCTGCAACCTGACGCGGCCGGCGAGCGTCAACCCGACCGGTTTCGGGCCGCCATCGGTCGACCAGCGGGACACGTCGCCCGCCCACGGCTGGCTAGCGAGCACCGCAGCAAGCCAACCCTCCGCGTAACGAACCTTCACGCCACGCCCTTCACCTGGGCGTTCTCGGCAGCCTTTCGGCCCTTCACGCTAGGGCGGCCCGCCTTCCGGGCGCGCCTTTCCGACGGCGCGACCTGCGAGATGCGCTGCGGGGTCACGTCTAGCAGTGTCGCTGCGTCCCGAACTGACAGAGCGTGTTGCGACAGCATGCGCTGCGCCAGTTCGACGGTCTGCCGCTCTACCTGCTGTTTTTCAACCGCTACCCGGTTGCGGGCGGCGCGTAGTTGTGCGGCGGCTGCGTCTAGGTGCGGGTCGCCGGTGCGGTACTCGTATGACAGGCGGATGCCGGGTTCGGCTCCTTCTGGCATGTCTTCGAGCATGGCGATGGTTTCGCGGACGGCTTGGTCTAGGCCGGGCAGGTTGCGGGCGTAGGTGTGCGCGCCGTCGAGTTCGGGCACGTCGGCGAGCCACGCATCGTCTTCGCGGGTGACGACGACCCGGTAGGTGTGGTGTTGGTTCATCGCAGCCAGCCTTTCCCGAAGACCGGTTCCATGTCGCGTTCGATGGCTCGTAGGGTGCCGTTGGGTATGTCGCCGGGGTGTTGGGCGACGGTGGTGCGGGCGGTCACGGTTTCCCCGTTGTGGGTGGTTGACGCTTCGTACATGCGGTGGGAGCCGCGTTGGCGGGTGTGTTTGCCGCCGAGGTGTTCGATTCGTCGGTTGACTTCCCGCGCCTTCATACGCTACACGCTAGTAAAGCCGCTAGACAACTGTCAAGCGGCTAGACAGTGCTGGTGGGGTGGGGTTTCAGCCGATCGTGGCACCGCTGCACGGCGGCCCGCGATGGCACCTGCGACCTAGCTGGCGGCTGCGATAGCCGCGCCTTGCGGCCACACCAGCACCACATGCACCTGCGGTTCCCCGTCGGCCCGCTTGCGATTCCGCCGGGCGGCCTGCCGGGCGTTGCGGATGGCCGTGCCGCGCTGCTTGTCCCACACCCAGCCGGGCACGATGTACGAGAATTCGTCGGCGTCGCTCACGGTAGCCATGCCGCCATTATGCGGTCACTTTACGTCACCCGTCTATTGATTCACGACCTGTGTGACAGGTTGTGCGACACCCGGCGCAGCACAGGCGTCGCACAACCTGGCTCATTCGTCGCGGATGACGACCGCTCGACGTTCGACGGGAATCGGGTCGGTCGGGTCCGACGGTGCCACGAGCACAGCCTGAACACCGGAGGGCATTACGCCGTCGGCGTTGACGAGCCGAACGAGCGGCCACCCGTCCGGGTCGCGAACCATGCCGTCCGGGTCGATGGTGACACCGGGGGTGGCGATTGGCGGCGCTTCGTGGACGACGCCGCCGATGATGGCGCGGGCGGGCTTCACGCGGACGTGTCTGGGACTGTCGGGCATGACGTCATCCTCTCAGCGAATGTGTTCGGCACCGAGCACAATCCGGCGGCACTGGCAGGCGTAGCTGTCGCACTGGTGGTTCCAGGTGAGGAAGTGCAGGCCGGCGCGGCAGGCGGCCACGCGGGCGCGGTGAGCCCACAGGTAGCGGCGGCGCAGCGCACCTTCGGTGGCCATCAGCCAGCGAGCCCGTTGCAGGTGAGGCTGTGCGCCTCCACCTCCGTCTTGTCGGACAACACCACCACCTGCAACGTGCCGTCGTCGGCGCGTCCGGCGGGCTCGGCGGTGACCGTGATTGGTAGCGGGGTGTCGCAGTCGGGGCAAGTCGCGTAGACAACAGCGCTCATTCTTCGTCGGCCTTCCGCTCGGGGTCGTTGGGGTGCCGCTCGGCCCGCAGCATGTATTTGGTGATGTTCTGCTGGTGTTCGATCAGCACCCGCAGCATCTCAATATCGGTAAGGTCGTGTTCGTCTTGCAGCCGGTCTAGTTCGGCGCGGATGGCGTTGCTGGCCCGCTGGACGGGCATGGTGCGTGCGTGCAGTCTCATCGGTCCTCCTCGACGGCGGTGAGGGTGCCGTCCCGCAACTGGCTGGCGTACACGGCCAGCCGGGCTTGTACCGCCTCGGTGTCGTCGGGGTCGGCGGTGGTGGTGGCCAGCTGCCAGCCTTCAACCGGCTGCAGGGCGAAGCGGGCGAGCAGGGAGCGGGCGGCGGCGTCAATGCGCGGGTCGACGGTCACCGGCTGGCTTCCGTGGCCGGGTTGGCCTTGTTGCGCAGACGTCCGGCCACAATGCGGTACGCCCGAATCTCACCGGCCCTGTCAGGTGACGGGTCCGTGCGGTTGATGGCTTCGAGGGTGTCCGCCAGCATGTCGAACTGGGCGGCCACGGCGGCGGCTCGGGTGACGGCGGCGGGCAGGTCAGTCATCGGGTGGCCTCACCTTCCGGCTCGACCTTGGCGAGCTCGGCTTCGAGGTACCGGCCGACGGCCCGCTCCCAGAACGGCTGCCGCAGATGCTCCGGCAGATGGTTAACGATCTGCCCGTTCGAGATGCCAGGATGCGCGGCCTTGATCGGACTGAGGATGGCGTCGATTTCGGCCTCAACCTCCGGCGTCAGGCTGGTCACTGTGACCGCCTCCGCTGTGCCGCACGCCGGGCCGCCCGGTTTCCGCCCTGCGGCACCTGGGCCAACGCCTGCCGCATCGCCGCCACATCACCACGCTTGCCGCCCGAGACGGCTACGGGGGCCGCGTCGCAGCCTGGCTCCCACCGTTGGCCCACCAACTGCCAGCGGCAGCCTGCGCGGGTGTCGGACAGGCTGACGGGGCTGGTGCAGCGGCACGTTGCCCCCGTCAGCAGTCGCTCCGCTAAACCGAGTGCCGCGGCTGTGGGGGAGCGGTGTTCGTCGGAGATGAGCCGCGCACCCTGGTAGGTGGCGACCGCATACCAGCGGGCTTCTTCGACCGGGCCGTTCTCGTCTCCGGCGTAGCCGATCTCGAAGCCGGCGGCACCGGCCCGGCCCACGAGGTCGGCGCAGGCAATCACCATGTCGTCGTTCATGGGTGTCTCCGTTCAGTTGGGGTGGATGACGTGGCCGAGTTCCCGACACCGGAATGTGGGCGGGGCCGGGTGGCAGTGCTGGCAGACCGGCTCGCCGGACGGAGAGACGACGGTGCGCCGGTAGCCGGCTTCCAGAATGGCGCGGGCCAGCGCGAGTGGGGTGTTGCCGAGGCCGTCCCGATGGCGTCCGATCAGGTCGGCGAGAACAGACACGTCAGTGTCGCTGTACGGGACGGCGGTCACGAAGCCACCTCGGTCGGCTTGACCGGGTGATACCAGCGGTTCGGCTTCCCGCCGATCGGCCCCGACGACCCCCAGCACTCCACCCCCGGCAACTGCCGGTCATGCCCCCACGCAGGGCGGTTGCCGGACCACATTTCGGCGCCCACATGGTCGGCGCACGTCCACGTCTCCACCGGCACCGATCCGGTGTTGCGGTTGTCGTAGCGGACTTCGGTGGCGGGCTGGCCGCATGGGCAGCCGGCGGCGCGGGCGGCAGCGTTGTGGGCTCGCCAGCGGCGCTCGGCTTGCAGCGTTTCGTTGACGGGCGGGATTGGGCGGGTGGCGTCCCAGGCGGGTCGGATGGCCAGGAACAGGACCCAGCCGAGGGCTAGGCCGGCGACGACGGCTATCAGGATGATCGCTAGGGCGAGAGTTGAGCCGGTCATGGCGGGTTCCTCCGGTCGGGTCAGCCGCGCTCGGCGGCAGGGTTGTCGGGGACAGTCGCAGCCCAGCCAGACTGAAACACCAGCCCAGCCCGGTCCACCCCCAGCCGCTCACACAGCAGCTCGAACGCCAGGTTGGCGCCGGTCATGTGGGAGCCGTTGCGGAGTGCGTTGTCGATGGCGGCGAGGATGGCCGGCAGGTGCGGATCGTCGGCGTCCACGGGTCCGCCGTGCAGTGGGCAGGACGCGAGGGCACCGTTCGGTAGGCGGCGGCCACCACCGGCACAGCAGAACGCGCAGTCCATCGGGTCGAAGTCGGTCACGGCGTGACCTTGCGGTCGCGGCCAGACTGGTTGCTGGTATCGCCTATCCCAGCGGCTCCGGCAAAAGGATCAGTCGTCCGTGCCGCGTTGATGTTGCTGCCATGTGCCGTTTCGAGCCCGCGAAAGTCGAAGTCGATGCCGTGGTCGATGCGGACAATGTCCACCAGGTCCCCGAGCGGCGTCGCGGCAGATCGATACCAGAAGACAGGTTCGATCGTCGTCCGGCGGGCGTCTCCCTCTGGGCTGGGTGCGGTGGTCGCGATCGTGGCCCATCCGATGAAGGGCAGGGTGATGCGCGGGTCGTCGGCATCCTGGACGATGAAGATGCCGTGAACCCACCGAAAATCCGGCTTGAAGTTGAGCAAGGTTCGCGAGATGGCCTTTGTCGTGTCGGTCATGGTGTCCTCCGGTCAGTGGTTGATGCCGTGTTCGTCGGGCAGCACTCCCACAGCCACCAAAGCGTCAATGACACGTCGCAGGTCCCCGCCATCAACTGTCTCGGGCAACTGCACACGCACCTCAATGCCACGGTTGCAGCCGACTACCAGCGGGCCGCGTTTCCACGCCCGAGGGGTGCGCGGGTCGACGGGTCTGTGGTGCTGGTTGGTGGTGGCGTCGATGGCTGCCCGCCGGTCGTAGTCGTCGTCGGGGTCGGTGATGGTCCATGCGGCGCCGTTGGTGGTGACTGTCCAGTGGGGGACACGTCGGTGAATCATTTTGGCGAGGCCACCGGCGGCTGTCGTGGGGCCGGCGGGGTGTGCTCGTTCCGTGTCGGTCATGGTGTCCTCCGGTCAGTCGTTCTGGTAGTGGCCGTCGACCAGCGCGAGCAACTGCTCGGCCAGGCGGCGGGCGTTGTCTGCGGTCAGGTGCATCGGCGCTTCCACCGTCGGCCCGGTCGGGTCGTTCATGTTCGCGGGCGCGGTGGCGCGGACCCAGATGTGCGGGCCGGACGCGGCGGACGACTCGTAGGCGCGAATTTCGCCGCCGTACTCGGATGGGATGGGTGGCAGGTGGCCGAAGCCACGGTCGGTGGTGGTGCGGGTCAGGTGCCAGTTGTCGTTGGCGGTATCGGTCATGGCGTTCCTCCTTCGGGGGTTGGGTTAGCCGCGTGAGACGGCGGGGGCGAGCAGATCACCTTGCGCCTGTGCCCGCTTCTGCTCGGCCAGCAGCGCGAGCAGTTCCGGCGACGGCGTCAGGTGCGAGTTGTTGCAGTAGAAGACCGGGCAGTAGCGCCACACGCCTTCCCAGCCGTCGCTGGCGCGGCCAGTGCGCGGGTTGGTCGACACCATCGGGCCGTGCCCGGCAGGACACTCGGGTTGGGTCTGCGCGGTCACCGGTCGACCGCCGTCTCAGTCCACTCGCCCACATGCCGCACCTGTAGACGCCGCAACGGTGAACCCTCCCAGCCCAGCGCGCGCATGAACTCGACCGCGTCGTCCAGGTCGTCCTGTTCGAAAACGCTGTCCGTGTCGCCGAGGTGCCGGGCCCCGTACTGCCAGCGCGCACCGAATAGCGGCATCACGGCGTCGGCGATGCGGTGGTAGTAGTCCCAGCGGTCGGGCTCGTTGGGGTGAACTTCGGAGGTGCAGCCGCAGTCGGCGGCGTGCACCTTGCGGACGATCAGGGTGTGCAGCTCGCTGGCTGCCGAGTCGTCGTCTCCGTCACCTTCGTTTGCTGCGGCTGGCCAGGTGTTCTGGTTGCCGGGCAGGTCGGGGCAGGTGGCTATGTGTTCGTGCATGGCGGCGTCGACCTTGGTCATGGTGTCGGGGCCGATGGTGTGGTTGCAGCCGTCTACGACGACGATCCATGCGTCGTCGCCGAGGCGGTGCATGCTGGCGGTTGAGGTCGGCTCGGGCGCGGTCACTGGTTGGCCTCCGTCCATGCGGTCTGAAACTCGGCCAGCGGATCCATTACGTGCACGCCGTCGACCTGCTCAGCCAGGTGGGAGAACTCCCGCACCTGATCGTGCCGGATCACAGCCGTACCAGCGGTGAACGTGCACGCCGACCAGGAGTACACGTTGAGACGGATGTAGAAGTCGTTGACGGCGGACACCTTGCCGACGGGGCAGCGTCCGTTGTCGAGTCCGGCGGCGAGCACATCACCGGGACGCAACGGCATGTCCTCATCCCGCAGGCGGGGTTGCGGCTTGCGTGGTTGGGTGCGCTTACGGAGGGCGTATTTCTGGCCGCTGGCCGGGTCGGTGATGGTGGCGGGGACCGGGCTGGCGAACAGGATCGGCTCGCTGCCGGGGTCGACGGTGCGGCGGTCGGTCGGCTTGTCGCGGCGGGTCTGTGGGTTGGTGAACAGGGGCTTGTCGCTGGCGTCGGTGCTCGGGTTGGTCATCGTTCCTCCGGGTAGTGGTCGGTTGGGCTCAGATCGGGCATCGAGGAGATAGTCCGCACTTCTTTCGCGGCTTCTTTCGCACGGCCGTCCCGGTCGGGCTTAGGGTTTGACCTGCGGAAACGTGCCGCTCGTCGGAGTTCTTTCGCTTCTTTCGCTTCTTTCGCAGGGGTGACGGTGGGCGGAGAGAGTAGCGGGGTTGCTGCACCCGGAGCGACCTGGGCGTATGCAAGAAGATAGATAGATTTGTGAAAAATGGTCTGTGTGTGTAGGGACCCCACCCGCAGCAGCCTTCCCACGCACGCACCCGCGAAAAAAGCGAAAGAAGCGCGAAAAGGTCCATCGATCATGCAAAGTCGCAGGTCAACACGCGGATTCCGACCCCCACCTTCTCTCGCACCTGCCGCGAAAGAACCCCCCTTAGTTCGCACGAGCCACCTTCTTCCGCACGACCTCTTTCGGGCGGCCCGTCGTCGCCAGCACGTGCCGCTCGTAGTCGCCCGTCGCCACCAACTCATCGATCCACGCCGACAACTGATCCGCCGACGCGTGCCCCTTGAACACCTCACGAGAAATGACCGACCGGGAAGCGAACCCGAGGTCAGTGCCGTCGATGTACTCCTTGATCCGACCAGCCTCCGTCGTCAACCCCACCACCGACCCGGCCGCCTGGAAGTGCTCCACCGACCACTCGCCGATCTCGATAGCGCGCTCCATCGTCGCCTCATCCACCTCATCGTCGGTGCTTCCATCTCCCGCGAGATGCAGCAGCCCGGCGACCCGCAGCACGCGGGCGGTGTGTTTCGTCGCCCAAGCGCTGATCCGGCGGAGATCCCCGTCGGGGCGTAGTCGAACCTCAATATCCTGCTCGTAGGCGCGGTGCAGTTTCCACGCGGCCCGGCTGAGGTCGATCGTCGCGGCGTCTTCCGGGTCGGTTCCGCCGATCAGGTCATACTGCGCGACCGAGTTGAGCAGCGCCGCCCACCAGTCCCGGCCCGTGCGGTCGGGCCGATCCGTGGGTGTGTCCCGGAAGTAGGTGGATGGCCGTTCGGTGCGGTAGCCGGTCAACTCGCCGGGGATGCACACGAGGAACCGGTTGACCACGCCCGTCTCGTCCATCATGTGGTCGCGCATCATGTCGGCGACGATGCCCGGCTGCGGTGAGATCACCAGCGACAGCGCCGCACGTTCGATCGGTTCGGCGGTGCGGGTGACACGCTGCGGCCGGTAGTAGCGGCAGTCGTAGCCGACCAGCACCAAACCGAGGTTGCCGGTCTTGCCGCCGCTGTACTGCCCGCCCAGGTTCCGCAGGAACGTGCCCTCATCATCGATGACGGCAGCGGCACCCTGGTTCAACGCCATCGACCGGGCCAGCGCCTCCGGGGTGGTGTCCCCGTCAAACACAAGCTCCGGTGCGGGCGGCGGGGTTTCGGCGAGTTCATCGGCTTCCTTCTCCAACGCCTTCGCCTGCGTGCGTAGCAGATCCCGCTCGTCCATCTGGGTGGAGATGTCGTTGGCCTTCGTTCGCATCTCTTCCACGCGGCGAGTCAGCTCCACGATCTTCGCGGCCACGTTTCGTTCGTGCTGCTCGGCGAGCGTCTTCGCCGCCTTCCACAACCCCCGGCGCAACTCGTCCACCGTCGGTGACTTTCCCGCACCGGACGGCAGGGCGCACAGGGTGTACAGGTTCAACGGCTGCCGCCAGTCGAGATCCCGCCGGATGGTGATGCGGGGCCCAGCGACGGATCCGAGGATGCCGAGCATGGTGAGCGCGGGAAGGTCAACGGGCACCTGCTTGCGGACGGCCAGGTCGTGGACGTAGTCCCGCATCATCGGCGGCAGGGTGTGGGTGGGGAACCGTCGCGCGTAGCCCGCCCCTGCGGTGAACGGGGTGGCACCGGACCCGAGCTGTATGGCAGGCGCATCGGCGACCGGTGGCAAATCGCCCAGATCCGGTGGTGGTTCGTCGCCGAAGACGTCGGTCCAGTCTTGGCGGTATGGCGTCAAGGTCATGCCGCCTCCTGCTCGATGTGGCGCTGTCCGGGAAACGGTTCGGGGGTGCGGTGGTAGCCGTCGAGCCAGTGCCGTTCGGTGTGACGCCGGCACGGGCAGCGCCAGATGCGGGCGGAGATGGCGCGGGCCTGTTCGACAGTGACGGATCCGGGCTCGGTGACCGGCGGCCAGTTGGGGTCGACCAGCCGCAGCCCGTGGGGGCGGGGTTGGCGTGCCTGCCGGTCGCTGTCGGTGCGGCGTTGTTTCTGGTCGACCTGCCGCAGGTGGCGGCTGACCGCGTCGCCCATGTCGCGGGCGTCTGGTCCGCCGAGCGCGAGCCGGAGTCCTTCGGCGAGGGCGTCGTTGCGTTCGCGGTGGCCTTCTTCGATGCCGAGTTCGCGGCCCGACTGGAAGGCGAGCGAGATGAGGTGGGCGACCTGTGCCCGGCTGAATGTCTGCTGGTCGCCGCGTAGCGCGTCGGCGGCGGCCATGGTCAGGCCAGCCTCGGCGTGTGCCGGGGTGCGTTCCGGTTCACGCCGGGTAGCCGTACATACGTACGGCGAAGCGGGGTTGGTACCTTCGCCCATGAGCGGTCGTGTTCCTGTCTGTCTGGCTGATGGTTGGGGATTGGGCTGCTCTGGCCCTGGCCGGTGGTAGGACACCGGTCGGGGCCGCCTCATCTCAGGCGGTCGGGTCGGGCTTGTCTTGTGGCTCGACGGCTCGGTCTAGCCACGTTCGTGACCAGACGTGGTTGGTTGCGCGGAGGATTGCTGCCTTCTTGAGGCCGGCGGCGTAGGCGGTTCGCATCACCGCAGAGAGCTTGTCGCTGGCCTGCCGCTGTACTTCGTCGGCTTGCTTGCGGATCTCTTTGGCGCGTTCGACTTCCCGCCGGTACTCGTCGGCAGCCTCCCGGAGTGCGTGGGTGTGGTCTGTCATGCCGAGATCATGTCACACTCTGACTGTTCAAAGCAAGATGGGCCAACTGGACTGTTGACACTCGGGTTGGGGGTTGGCAGACTCAAGGTCAGCACCAAAGAGAGAAGCCCCCGGCGGGTGCGTCAACACCAGCCGAGGGCCCGGCACCAAGGAGTGCGTCAACACTCCCAGCGCCTACACGACCGCCTGACCTAACCAGGAGTCGATCCATGAACGGTACCAATGGCGTCATCACCGACGCCGGACACATCCAGCGCCGTATCCACGGCAACTACGAGATCGCCCTCAACCTCACGGTTGACGGCGGCTTCTCCATCGGCGTCACCGCCACCGGAAGCCCCCACCGCTACGACGAACTGTCCTACACCACCGGCGACGTGACCAAGGCGAACCTCGCCTACCGGATCATCGCCGAGGGCGCAGACAAGGGCGTCCAGCCGGAAGGTATTCGGCAGGCGTTGAACGACGCGCTGAACATCAAGCCCAAGTCGTTGGCCGAGATGGCGAAGCAGGGCACCCACCGTCAGGTGCGTCCCACCATGGCCGGCGCGCACCTCACCCCGCTCACCGCACCACAGCAGCGGGCACTCAACGCCGCGATCGACGGCGTCATCTACCCCGGCGACGGCATCACCACGGCCACCCTGCGCAGCCTGGACCGTAAGGGCTACGGCAGCGTGGCGTACGAGGGCCGCCGCAAGCGGGTCGTGTCGCTGGTGCTCAACGGTCGCGGCCTCGCCGCCGTCTCCAAGGCGGTGGCGTGATGGGAGCCGCGAACCGCACTGACCTTGCCTCGGTGGCCACCACATTCCACCGCAAGGCCCGCGAGATCGCCGACGCGAACGGCTGGACGGTCGAGGATGCGGAAGCTGTAATGCTCCGCTACCTGCACTCGGAGAACCCGCAGAACGCGGCCACCGTGGCTGCGGCGCTGCTGGTCGAGTCGAAGGCAGGGCATGCGTGATGGCCCTGAACTTGACGCTCGTGTGGGTCGACAACCCCAACCCGGTCACCGGCAACACCGTCATCGCCTGCACCGAAAACCACGGCACCATCTGGTACTACTCCGGTGCCGTCGGCCAGGGCTGGACGATGATCGCGGTCACGCTGCACGCGCGTGAGGCCGCCGAATGGCAGCGGTACCGGGTCGAGCGGCGTGCCGCCGCGACCGATGTGGCTGCCTGGCTGGACGCGACCGCCAAGGAGGCGACGTCGTGAGCCCCAACCTGAACAGCCGGTCGGCCCCGCTCAGCGGCGACATCCACCGGATTCGGACCCGCCGCCACGCCAACGGATCCGTTGCCGCGCACACCACCTACAGCGACGGACGCAAGGTTTGTGTGCCGGCCAACGTCGAGTACCAGTCGCGGGTGGGTTGGCGCACGGATGGTCGGGTGTTGTGGACGGAGCCGGTCCGGTGAGCCGCCTGCGTGGCCTGCTCGGCTACCGGGGCCAGCACCGGTCGGGGGCGGCTCGTCCGCTGCCCGCCTGGCCCGCCCCGCAGGATCCGTGGGCTGAGGGTGAGGCCCTCTGCCCGTGGACGGACACGATGCTGCTGCCGGCGGTGTCGTGATGGGCAAGGTCACCGGAATCAACGACCGCAAGAACATGCGCGGGTGGGACAACATCCGCGCCGGCTTGGACGAGCCGAAGCCGGCCCCGAAGCCCGACAGCAAGCCGATCAAGTAGCACTCCGGGCGGCTCCGCGCCGCAGCCCGTGTCGGGGCCGCCCACGAGCCACCAAACCCAACCCGAACCGCCCTCACATCAGGGAGTAGTGCCATGTTCAAGAACGCGACCGCCCGCCGTATCGCCCGCGCCCAGCGCAACGTCATCGCCATCGTCGCCGACCTCGGTGACGAGCAGGGCACCGTGTTCCGTCCGGCGAAGCGCCCGCACCGGGGCCACGTCAAGCAGGCCGCCATCCGCGCCTCTCAGATGGGTTTGACGGTCTGATGGCCACCGACCAGAGTGCCGCCCGGCACGCCCGCGCCGAGCTGGTTGCCTCCATCGCCGGCTGGATCGCCACCATCGCCCTGATCGTGCTGGGCGCCGGCATGGTCATCCGGGTCACGCACCCGGGCAGCGTGTGGGGTGTTCTCGCCCCGATCGGGATGGTGCTGCTGGCGCCGTCTGCGATCACCGCGATGGCGGCGGGAAGCCTCGCCGACCGGTACAGCACCCCGCCCACCGACGACACCACCGACCGCTGACCTGCACGTAAGCCTGCCGGGCTGGACCTCGCTTTCCCAGCCCGCGCAGGGCCACCACAGCCACTTGATCCGACCAACAAGAGGGGAAGGGTGCTCGATGAAAACGCCAAGTCCAATCGTGCTACGAGCATACCGATTTGCACTCGACCTCTCTCCGAGGCAGGAGCGGGCGGTGTTGGCGCATGCTGGCGCCGCGCGAGTGGCCTACAACTGGTCGCTTGCCCGAGTCAAAGCGGTCATCGATCAAAGGCTGGCGGAGCGCACCTACGGAATCGCCGAACGCAACCTTACTCCCGCAGCCTCGTGGACTCTTCCTGCGCTACGTAGATCCTGGAACGCCGCAAAGGACGACGTTGCGCCGTGGTGGCGCGACTGCTCGAAGGAGGCGTTCAACACCGGCCTAGACGCATTGGCCCGAGCGTTGAAGAAATGGTCGGACTCGCGTAGCGGGAAGCATGCCGGGCGTCCGGTCGGGTTTCCCCGATTTAAGTCCCGCCGCCGCACCACCCCAAGCGTGCGGTTCACCACCGGTGCGATCCGTGTCGAGCCTGACCGCAAGCATGTGGTGCTGCCCCGGTTGGGGCGGTTGAAGCTCCACGAATCAGCGCGCAAGTTGGCTCGCCGCATTGACAACGGCACCGCCCGAATCATGTCTGCGACGGTGCGGCGTGACGGCGGGCGGTGGCATGTGTCCTTCATCGTCGAGGTTGACCGCGCCGAAGGGATTTCGGCCCGGCCTAGTTCTGTGGTCGGGGTGGACGTCGGGGTCAAGCACCTGGCGGTGTTGTCCACCGGCGAACTGGTGGCCAACCCGCGTCACCTTGCCGCCGCGCAGGCCCGGCTGCGGCAACTCGACCGGGCAATGTCGCGCAAGACCGGCCCAGACCGGCGAACCGGGCAGCGCCCGTCGAAACGGTGGCAACGCGCATCCGCCCGGCTCGGCCGCGCCCACGCCCGGGTGGCGAATCTGCGGCGCGACGGACTACACAAACTGACCACCCGCCTCGCCCGTGAGCACGGCACGATCGTGGTGGAAGACCTCAACGTGGCGGGGATGCTCCGCAACCGCAGACTCGCCCGGCACATCGCCGACGCCGGATTCGGTGAGATCCGCCGGCAGTTGGCGTACAAGACCGAATGGGGCGGCGGCCGGTTGCTGGTGGCTGACCGCTGGTATCCGTCCAGCAAGACATGCTCGGGCTGCGGCGCGGTGAAAACCAAGCTCGCCCTGTCCGAGCGCGAGTACGAATGCGACGCGTGCGGCCTGGTCATCGACCGTGACCGCAATGCCGCCCGCAACCTGGCCGCCCTGGCGGCTGAGTTCGACACTGCCGGGAGTGGCCCGGTGGCAGGACGTGGAGCCGACCAGAAGACCCGCCTTGGTGGGCAGGTGGCCGTGAAGCGTCAACCCGGCGCGACGCCAGTCGGTCAGACCGGGACTGTCTCACCGCAAGGCGGGACTATCGATCGCGTGCTCGCTAGAGCGCACTGAGAGGTAACGGTCACCACAGGCCAGCAGCAACCGAAGGAGTCACATGAACTGCAACTGCGGCAACAGCACCAACTGGAACGGCATGACCATCACCGCAGCCGGAATCACCGCCACCTGCGGAGACTGCGGAGCCACGGTCAACGCCACCGAGCGCAAAGACAAGCACGTCACTGAGCAGCGTGGGCAGGAGTCGAAGTGATCACCCGAGTAGAGGTGCACAGCTTCGGCTACCTGCACGGGCAGCCCGGAGCCGGACTCGTCATCGACCTTCGGCATCAGCTCCGCGACCCGCACGTCAACCCGGAGATGCGCGCTCTCACCGGATTGCACCCACTGGTGCGCGACCACGTGCTGATGCACCCGTCGGCGCTCACCACCGTCCGCGACATCGCCGACCAGGTGATGGGGCTGCTGGACGGGTTCGCGAACCGGCGTTCGCTGCTCGTGCACGTGTGGATTGGCTGCCAGGGCGGCCGGCACCGGTCCGTGGTGGTGGCGGAGAGCGTGGCCGCGTGGCTGCGGGAGCACGACATCGGGGTTGATGTGGTGCACGAGCACATCGACCGGCCGGTGGTTGAGCGGCGAGGTGACCGCTGATGTGCACCGCCTGCCGTGTGATGCCCGCCCAGCCGGGTGAGGCGTGGTGCCCGGACTGCGCCGAGACCCTCGATCCCGCCGAGTTTGTGGCCGGCGTCCACACCTCGCAGATCGACCCGTCCGAGCGGCCCTGGACGCCGCTGCCCGCCAGCAACACCCGCTGACCCGCCCGTTGGGTGCCTGTCTGCCGCGAGCCCCGGCACGTGGCAGACGGAGGGACCACAACGGACAACCCACCGGAGGACACCATGACCGACGTCGACACCGCCGCCGCGATCCCCACGTGGCATCACCCGCACTTCGTGTCCGCCGAGCACACCAAGTACGGCATCAACTGGCGGTTCCGCGAGTTCACCGGCAACGAGCCGGAGCCGAAGATCCCCGCCGCCGTCGAAGAGGCGTTCCTGGCCGCCAGCGAGGCGCACCCGTGGAACTCCGACACGGGACGGGCCGTGTCCGCCGCGCGGCGGGCCGCATGGGACGACGAGCGGGCCGCGAACACGCTGTGGCAGGTGGCCCGCCACAACCGGCGCTCAACCGACCTGCTCAAGCAGATCGCACCCCTGGTGGCTGCCTTCCAGCAGGCCAAGAAGGCTGCTGTCGACACGTACGAGGAGTTGCGCGGCACCCCCGACGGGTTTTGGCAGGCGAAGCTGCTGACCCTCGCCGAGCACCGTCAGGTGGCGTTGGAGGCGGCCCGGCAGGTTGACCGCCACGCCGACGACCTGTGCCGCGTCACCGACGGCCTACCGGAGCGGGTGCTGGAGTCGCTGCCGGTGCTGTCCGATCTGGCGAAGACTGCCGGGCTGGATTTGGGCGACTGGTGGCCGCAGGAGTCGTACGGGTACGGCGACGGCCCGGAGGTTGGGCTGCTCAAGAAGTTGTTCGCCGAGCAGGACGAGCGGATTTCGGAAGTGGCCCGGCTGATCGACACCCGCTGACGGCCTGCGATGTGAGCCTGCCGGGCTCGGATGTTCCGAGCCTGTGCGGGGTCGCCGTAGACCCGCGACGACTAACGGCGGTGAGGGCGGCCCGCGCCTGGAAAGCCGGCCGCCCCCACCCGATCCCCAACCGAGAGGACCGACCCCCACAAGGCGATTGGAGCGCCCGGGGGTTGGCCGACCGCACCCCAAGGAGGGCCGACCATGGGCCTATTCAAACAGAAGGCAGACGAATTCCGGCAAGCCCAGCAGGACGCCAAGGCAAACCCGACCCCCGGCAACCGGCGGCGGCTGGAAGAGGCGCGGCAGGCGCTCAAGGCGACGCCGGAGGCTGAGTGGCAGCGGCAGCGCACTGCCGGTCTGGCGTATCAGCAGAGCGTGTGGGGCAGCGAAATCACCGGGGGCCGGTGATGAGTCTCCGCGACCTGGATCGGGCCGGCAAGGTGGCCGCCACCCTGGCCGCCGGAGCCTCGGGCAAGAGGGTCACCTACAGCCCCGACACCGGCTGGACCACCCGCCACGGCCGGGCCGGCGCCGACAGCGGCACGACCGACGCCAGTAAGACGAACGGCAGCCGGTGAGCAAGTTCCTGGCGGGGGTGGCCGGCACAGGTCACCCCCGCACCACCGCCCGCCGACCCCGCGTCCAGTACGAGCCCGTCCCGGACCGCTGCCGGGAATGTGGTCGGAACCTGCACCGCGACAACGCGCCCGCCAACTGCTCAACCTGCAACGAGGAGACGAACCGATGACCGCACCGACCGCCGCCCCTGCCCGCATCCACCGGCGCCGCACCCCCACGCCGGGAAGTGCCCGCGCCGACCAGGCTGCCCGCATCCGACAGCTGCTCGACACCAACGAGCCCGTCACCGTCGCAGTCGACGGGTACGGGCGCGGCTGGTGGGTGCTCGACGTGGGGGACGGCACGTACACGGTGCTGCGGGATGGGGCGACGCTCACCGTGACGTGGGCGGACGTGCCGGTCGGCTCCGTCTAGAGAAACCTGGTCCGGGTTGTTGACCCGGCGTTCTCGCTCCACCTAAACTGGTCCATGTAACCCGGACCGAGGGTTGCGACAACTCCACAGCGGACCCGCGCGAGCGGGACATCGGGGCCACCCCAGCGCCACAGGGCGCGAAGGGAAGCGCAAGCACCAACCAACCACCCAGGGAGGCCCCCGTGTCCATCACCATCACCCCCAACGCCGCCGAAGCCCCGTCGATCAACATGAACGGCGGAAACGCCAAGCAGGTGTTCGACCTGCTCGGCCTCGAATTCGACGGCGACTGGGGCAACACCACCGGCCCGGACTTCCTCGGCCGGGTGCTGCTCGCCCTAGCCCTACTCGACACCACCACCGATGGTGTCGGGCGACCCGAAGCGGTCGACGGGCGCTGGATCGAAGGTGGGCGTCGCCCCGGCTACCTAGCCGAACGGCTCACCCAGCTGCACGGCCTGGCGCTGTGGGCGATCGAGCACGGCGCGGATGTCGAGTGGTCCTAGGCCACCCGGCGCGCGGGTCCGCTGTTCCATCCGGCAATGGAGGTTCGTATGGTCGCCCAATTCCCCGACGTGGTTGTTGACCTGTCGGCGCAGGACACCAACGTGTTCGGCACCATCGGCGAGGTCGCCGCCGCATTGACCCGCGCCGGCTACGCCTCTGCCGCAAGCCAGTACACGCGCAACGCTGTGATGTGCGCCGACTACGGCGAAGTGATGCTGTTGACCCTCGCGACGGTCAGTGTGGCGGGGGAGGGGCCGGGCGTTGCGTCGCCATACCGCGCTTGCCCGTGCCCCACCCACGAGGACGAGCCGACGCCGGCCCAACTGGCTGCGGGGTGATGGCGGTGACGTTGACTCCGGTTGACCTGGTGAGGGTCGCGCACGCCTGCGAAGACTGGGCCGGCAACTGGCACGGCCCGCAGGGCGGGTTCACGTTCGGCCGCTCCGACTGCGAGCGGTACGTGGCCGAGGGGCAGTTGTCGAAGCTGTGCGACCAGTACACCTTGAAGGTTGTGTGGGCTGCCGTGCGCAACCACCTGGACGCGCACCCGGAGATCCTGGCCGCCGGCCGGCTGAGCGACGCACAGCGGGCCGAGAAGCAGGCCGCGAGGGATGCGGCTGCCCGCGCCCTGTTGGCGGAGGCTGAGGCGCCGTTCCGTGACGGCCGGTGGGATGACGCGCTTGCCCTGATCGACCGGGCGGAGCTGGTGTCGCCGGGTGCGGTGAACTTCGACCAGTACCGGCAGGTGGTGGCGGAGCATGCGGCGAAGGCGGGTGGGTGACGTGATGCGCGGTGGCGGCGCCGGGACCGCCTACGCTGTGGCAGACAACGTAGACCGAGTTTCGGGGTGTGCTGTGCCTGCTGACCTGCCCATGCTGCTGATGGCTGATGTTGCTGCGATCGGTGGGGTAAAGCCGGAGACGGTGTCGAAGGCGTTGCAGCGGTCGAAGCCGGGCGGCCGGTACGAGGCGGATCCGTTTCCGGAGCCGGATGGTCGGATTGGTGGGCGTGAGGGTTCGTTGTCGGGTAGTCGGCC
Organism: Micromonospora sp. FIMYZ51; assembly: GCF_038246755.1. Lineage (NCBI taxonomy): Bacteria > Bacillati > Actinomycetota > Actinomycetes > Micromonosporales > Micromonosporaceae > Micromonospora > Micromonospora sp. FIMYZ51. The sequence continues at coordinate 1,963,458 of NZ_CP134706.1, forward strand.
GTGGTGGTCTGCGGAGCGGCGTGAGCTGATTGAGGCGTGGTTTGGGCGGAACCGGGACCGTACGGGTGTGGGTGGTCGGCCGCCGAAGTCTGCTGGTGGAAGCTAGGCAAGAAAACTCGGTCCGGGTTGTTGACCCGGCGGGTCCATGCGCTTAGGCTGGTCCATGTAACCCGGACAGAGAATTGAGGGAGTCGACATGCAGGCCACCGCCAAGTACGCCGAAGCGCTCGCCCACGACATCGCCGACGCCCTCAACCACGCACCCCACGCCGCCGGCCGCGTCACCGTCCGATACGACCGCGCCGCCGAAACGTGGACCGTGCGCGTCACCATCGGCCGCGCCAACCGCTACGACCTGGCCATGCCCGCCGCCGGCGCCATGTACGCGCTGTGGCGCAACGGCACGTGGCTTGGTGGCCTCCACCTGTGCACCGACGCCGCGCCGATCGATGTAGCTACCGCGCTGCTCGACCGCATCGCCCAGACCGTCCGCTGACCATCCGACCGGCAGACAGGAGCCCGCCGTGCCCACGCTCACCCCGACCGACGTGACCGTCATCCGCAGCTACGAGGTTGTCGACGCCGAGCCGGTCGACAACCAGCACAGCAGCGTCCGCATCATCCCGACGAAGGTGACGGTGACCTTCGTGAACGGCGTAGCTGTCAGGGTTGTGATCGAAGGCCCGAACGCCAAGAAGGACGGCACCGCTGGCGTCAACCGTCACGAGGAGTCCTACTACCTCACGTGGGCCGATTACGCGGCACGCCTGCCGGAGTGGGTTTCCCCGCTGCTGGTGTTCACGCCTGTCTGACCCCACCAGCCTCCGCATTCTGCCGTGAGGGGTGTCGGATCGGATCCGGCCGGAGGCACCACACCCAACCCGACCCGCGACCCGAGGAGCACCCGATGACTGACCTGACGCCCACCCCCGAACTGATCGCCACCGCCCGCGACACCGGGGGGCGGTAGCCATGACCGCCCTGGTGGATGTGGCGTGGATTGCCGACCCCACCGTGCTCGGTGTGGCTGCCGACGACCCAGACCTACCCACCCCAGTCGCGCACAGGATTGGGCTCACCACCGGCGCGCTGGTTTGTGCGCCGTGGCTGCCCGCCAAACTCGGCCGGCGGGTGCCCGAAGCGGAGGCACGCGCCACCGCCACCCTGTGCCCCGACTGCTGGCCCGACACAGAGGAGTGACCGCCGTGGCCTACATCAACGCTGACCTTTTCTTCGCCACCGTCAAAACGGGTGACCGTTTCCGGTGGAGGCAGAAACCCGGACAGCCCGCCAACATTCACGACGGCACGGTGTGCACGGCCACCGGCCCCGCCCAGCGGATGAACGACGACGAGCGGACGCTGTATGTGCCGTTCCAGTGGCCTCCCGGACGGCCCGGATACACGGATGGGGCGGTCTACCGGGCCACGGCAGACTGCGAGGAATACGAGCTGCTACCCAAGGGGGACGACCATGTCTGACCTGCGCGCCGCCAACCGTAGAGACGCCGCCGCCCGCGACCTGCACCGGCTCCTCTACGCCGCCACCTACCAGCGCGACAGCCGGTGGGATGTAGTCGACACACGGGACGGCCCCGAAACCGGTTGGGTGGTGTACGAGCGGCAGGTGATGCACACCGCCGTCAACGAGATTCGCGCCAACAACGGTCTGCCGCCGGTCGATATGGAGGTCATCGAGCAGGCCGACAACGGTGCGGCCGGGCGCAGCGACTGGATGGACCGGTTTGTGTTGCGGTGTGCGGCGCTTGCGGTGGGGGAGGAGTGGCGTGGCTGACGAGTACCGCGCCGCCGCCCTGTCCACCGCCGCCCAGCTTGTCCGCGACGAGCAGCAGCGTCGTGGACGCCGCCGCGAAGACGACTGCGAGCTGTGCGTCGACCAGGAGAAGCCGCACGTGGACGCGCTCGGCGGGGTGGCGCGCGAACTTGAGTTGATGGCCGCCGCGTCGTCGCGGGATGCCCGTGAGCGGTTGGCCCGGCACCTGTACCTGGTCGAGTGGGGCGACTACCTGGACGCCGGTGACCGGTGGGACAGCGGGCAGGTGGGCGACGACATCCGGAACGAGTTTCTGACCGCCGCCGACGCGGCCCTCAACGCCATCAACGGAACGGAGAACTGACATGTGCGGATGCGAAGGCAACATCCCGTGCAGCTACCACGCCGACCAGATCATGAACGGCCTCGCCGATGCGCGCGACCTGGCCGAGCAAGGCAACAACTTCGCCGCCGAGCAGACGATGACGCGGCTCCGACTCGCCCACGGTGAAGGCCGGGTGCGGCTGGTCATGGATGAGGTTTGTGACGGGCTACTGGACCTGAGTACCTACGGCAACCCCTACCCGAGGAGAGTTGACCATGGCTGACCCTGCCCGGATCCTCACCCAGCGGGACTGTACGGCGATGGCGGCGCTCGACACCATGCCGCACCTCGCCACGCGGGTACGCAACCTGCTCGCCCACGGGCGGCGCATGACCGTCACCCGCCGGTACACGTACGTCGACAGCCCGCCCGAGGTGACTGCCGGCCTGACCCTGGACGTCAGCGCCCGCAGCGGCGGCATCCGCGAGAGCGTCAGCGGCGACGGGCATCACCTGGGGGTGACGTTGCGGCCCGGTCTCATGTCCGGGTTCAGCATTTCCGCCTACGTATCCGACCGGAACGCGGTGGAGGCGGAGGTGTGGAAGAGGTTCCATGCCGCCGAGAGCATCAGCGGCGACCCGTTCAAGCGGCGCCGGGACATGACGCTGGTCGACATCACGGGCGGGCTGCCGGGTGATGGTCCGGCCCGCGACGACAAGCTGGTCATCCGGGAGTGGAATTCGGATGGCGTGTGCGATGAGCGCGTTGTGGTGTTCGATGCCGGCCCGAGTGAGGGCGAGTATCGGGCGGCCCGCTGGCTGTACGGCAACGCTCTCGGTCCGGCGCATGTGGGGGACCGGTTGGAGGCTTGGGATCGGGGGCGGGTGTCGGATGCGGATACCGAGCTGTGGGCTGGGCGTGCTGCGGAGTTGATGGCTGAGGTGGCGGCTGAGCCGCGTTGAGCTGTGTTGGTGGAGCCCGTCGCCGTGGTGGTGGCGGGCTTCGTCGTTGGGATAGATAAGCCTTGGCATTGTGGGTATACCTTGGTATGGTGTAGACACCAACCCAGAGAGCGAGCAGCCAATGAGCGACAACAACTGCCCCAACCCCGCCGCCCACCTGATCTGCGGCGGCTGCGACAAGCCCTACGACGACTGCGACTGCTGGTCCGGCCCGACCCCGTCGGAGCCGGCCGCCGACGACAACGAGGAGCAGTGACCGTGACCCGGCAGATCGACACCTACACCGACGACGACGGCAACGAAATCTGCGAAGGCTGCAACGAGCCCGTCGAAGACTGTGTCTGCACCTGCGACACCTGCGGCGACACCCTTGACGACTGCACCTGCAACGACGGCACCGAGGAGGCGTGACCATGACCCAGCGCGACCCCGTCATCATCGAACTCAACTGCGAAGCCCACCCCTCCACCGACACCGTCGAATACGACCGCGACCGGTGGAACGCGATGACCCCCACCCAGCGGGCCGTCGCCCTGGACGAGATGGTGGACGAACACATCGGCAACGCCGGTGGCGGCGGCTGGCACATCGAAGACCCCGACGACTACAGCACCGTCGGCAGCACCCCCATCAAGGTTGCGCTGCCGCTCGCCGACCACCCCGCCGTCGTGGCTGCCGTTGAGGCGTGGCTGTCCAACCCGAACCGCCCCACCGGCCCCGTACACGAGTCGGCGCGTGACCTGCTGGCCCGCATCGATGCCGCCATCACCGGCAAGGAGGCGTGACGGTGGCCTTCCACGACGACCTTCACGCCCTCGCCCGGCACGCCCGCACCAGCAGCGACCCGAACGTCCGCGCCGCCGCACAGCGCATCCTCACCGGCGACCACGCCCTCCTACCCGAACCCGCCCGCGTCGACTGGGCCGTCGCCTGGACCTACCGCGACGGCGAAGTACGCACCCGCGAGGTGGACGACGAGCAGGAAGCCCGCGACGACGCCAGCCGCACCAACGCCGAAGCCGCAGCCCGCGACCCCGGCGACAGCATGCCCGTGCGTGCCTACGCCGTGTTCCGTGAGGTGCGGATGTTGGTCGACGGCACCCAGATCATCGGCCCGTGGCTGGCACCCGCCGACCAGTTCACCGAGGGGCGGCAGTGACCGACAAGCCCACCAAGGATGTGCTGCTGGCCCAGCTCGCCGACGCCTACCAGCGGCGCCGCCTGCTCGACCCCGCCCCAGGCCGCACCTTCAACCGGGCTGCACGCGACGAAGCATTCAACGCCGAACTCGCGATCGTCGCCGCGTTGCGCGAGTTGGACGTCACTTGGCAGGAGGTTGGTGACGTCATCGGGCGGAAGAAGTCGAACGTGGTTGTCACGTACGCGCGCAAGCTGGAAACGAGCCGCACCGTCCGCGTACGCCCCAACCCGAAGGAGAAGCCATGAAGACCACCGTCGAACAACTCGTAGCCCAAGTAGCCGCCCACAACGCCGAGCAGTTCAGCCCCACCCGCTACCCCTACACCTACTCGGCCGACTTCATCCGCCAAAACCCGCACGTCGTACCCGCCCACATCCGCGACCAAGTTCCCGTCGAAGACCCGAACCTGTTCAGCCGCTCCGAAGCCGCCCGCATGAAAACGCTGTGGGCTGCCGCTGAAGGCCGCGACGTACGCGAGTTGGCGGAGGTGCTGGCAGACGCCTACATGCAGGTGTGGAACATTCAGCGCCCCGAGGAGACGCCGTGACCGCACCCCGCCCCGCATCCCGTGCCAGCCTCACCCACACCGGCAACCGCATCCTGTACGCCGCCGTGGCCGCCTGGATCATCGCCTGGTCGGTGAGTGACGGCGGCCCGCACCTCGGCGTGTTCCTGATCGCCGCAGCCGCCGGCTACGGGCTACTCACCGTGCTGTGGCACCTCACCACCGACAGCAACGAGAATTTCAACGCCGTCCGCCGCTTCGAGCGTGAGCGGGACGTGCCCGAGTGGGCGCGCACCTACCTCAACGACAACTCGGAGGTGAACTGATGGGCCGCCGCATCGTCCGCGTACCACTCGACTTCAACGCCCCACTCGGCGAAGTGTGGACCGGCTACCTCACCCCAGACCGGTTCCAAGAGAACCCCTGCCCCGACTGCGAAAACGGCTACTCGCCGCAAGCACAACACCTCTACAGCCTGTGGTACGGCCACCTGCCGTTCGACCCGGCAAGCACCGGCAGCACCCCGTTCACCGCCGACACGCCCGCCGTGCGTGCCGTAGCCGAACGCAACGTCAGTCGCAGCCCCGACTACTACTTGGGTCGCCCTTCGATCAACTGGACCGACCCGGCGCAACACGAGGCCGACATTGCCGCCGCCCGCGCAGCCACTCTGGCCGGATACGACCAGGGCCGAATTGACGCAGCGACAGCGCGTGAAGCGCAACGCCTCGCCGACTTCTTCAACAGCGGATGGTCCCACCACCTCAACCAAGACGACGTAGACGCCCTGATCGCCGAAGGCCGGCTCCACGACTTCACCCACACCTGGACCCGAGGTGACGGCTGGCAGCCCATCGACCCGCCGGTGGTACCGACCGCCGCCCAGGTCAACGAATGGTCACTGTCCGGGTTCGGCCACGACAGCATCAACGCCCACATCGCCATTCGGGCGCGATGCGCGCGTGAAGGCATGCCCGTCGAATGCGCAACCTGCGGCGGGCATGGCAGCCTCGAAGCGTACGCAGGGCAGCGTGCCGAAGCCGAAGCGTGGCAGCCGACCGAGCCGCCGGCCGGTGACGGGTGGCAGTTGTGGGAGACGGTCAGCGAAGGCTCCCCCATCTCGCCCGTGTTCGACACCTCGGAAGGGCTGGTGGCGTGGATGTCGGATCCGGAGCGCGGACGGGACTGGGTGCCGGGTGAGGTGGCCGCCAAGTTCGTTGCGGACGGGTGGGCGCCGACGGGTGTCGTCACGTCCACGGATGTGATGTCGGGGGTCGAGTTCGTGGGCACTCGCGAGGACTGACCGACGGCAGCTGAGGGGCCGCCCACCATCACGGTCGGGCGGCCCTCGGCGTTTGCACAGGTCGAATGGCTATCCGAAGTCACTCATGCTGCGGCGAAAGGTCCAGTTCTCGGGTCGGTAGCCTCAGGCGGTGAAGATCCGTCGCGAGTGCGCGGCGGATCGCCAGAGACTCCACGACGTGCGCGGCAGCGAGGATCGCCGGTTTGCGCTTGGGGTTGCGGTGTGCGCCGTCCCATTCGATGAAGGTGCGCACCAGGAGTTCTTCGCTAAGCACATCGAAGCAAACGAACTCAGACTCTTGCAGCTCATTGAGCGCAGCAACAACCGATTCCCTGGTGCTGTTCTGCGCCCTACTCGCCCACCTAGTGAGGCTGAGGGGAAGCACGCCGGCTGCGGAGATGTCCGGCTGCGATGCGAGCAGGAGGTACATCCGCTGCGCCTCAGTGGTGAGGCCCCGAAACCGGTCATCCCGCCAAATGGACGTAGGTATTACGGTTGCGTTCCGCGCCACTAGACCCGGTCCCCCTTGCTGCAATTGCAGTAGTTGCAGAGCGTTTGGAGGTTCCCGATCTGGAACTTCCCGCCGCGTGCGTATGGGTGAATGTGGTCAAGTTCGAGCAGTCGGCAGCCGTACTTGCCCTGATCTGCGTCGTACGTGACGACACTCAAGGCGTACCTGCCGTCATAGTCGCTAGGAACGGGCGGTTGCCAGCCGCAGTGTTGACACTTGAAGTCGTCCCGGAGATGGACGGCGAGTCGCGTGCGCCGGAACGTGTCTGGGTGAACCTTTCGAGAAATGATGATCACCGCCCCGCAGGCCATGCGGGAGAGGGGTCGCGTCGGCGGGAACCCTCGCAAGGGCTGCCAGGATCGATTGGGCTAGCATCCACGACAGGGATGTCCTTCCGTTGTTAGGTGTGGAGCGGACGTCCTAGGCGGGCCGGGTGTGCAACCACCCGGCCCGCTGTCCGTTCATTGTCAGAATTCTACTACCTGACCCAATCGTGCTTATGGTCGGACGCCTCAGGCTTCTCCCTTCTGGGCGCCAGATTCCGCCACGGTTTCAGCGACTTTCTCTGGACGTGCGATCGGTTCCCCGCAACCAGCGAATGGCTATCCGCCTACCGCTCTGCTCACCGGTACGGCCAGCCGGGCGGCGGCGGGTCGTGAGGATCCCGCCCTGAGTACATGTGCTGCTCCCCCTTGCTGAAGCAGTCCAAGCACACGTTCAGACCGGAAGCAGCCCGGTAACCGCTCTGGGTGCGGACGACCTTCTCCCCGAGCGACGACATGGCGGCGCACTCCCGGGTTTTGTGGGTGACACCGCTGTAGGGGTAGGTCTGGGTGCCGGATGGTCGTGGGGCGTCGTCGGGTCCGCATACGGGGCACAAGGTCATGGCGACGATCCTAAGATCCGGTCGAGGTGTGGTTGCTGGCCCGCGCAGACGGTCGGTGCCGGCCCTAGCCAGCGCGACCCTACGCCGACCCCGGCCACCTGCCGTCCGTCGGCCGTGGACCCGAATAGTTGGGCTGCGCCGCCAACGCCGTCTCCACCAACTCTTGGATGCGGTCAGGCAAGGTGCCGTTCTTGTCGGCGGTGATGTACCACCCGATGCTGTTGATGTCGTGTTCGTCGCGGAGCCTGCTGATGAGCGCGTCTGCGTCTGTGCCTCGCCATCCGTACTTGGCGAGGATCCGGTGTTCTGACGACGGGAACTTTTGATCGGAAAATCCGGCTTCTCTCTCACGGGGTTGAGGAACCTTTACCGAAGCGGCAGCAGCAGTCGGCGTGTGGCCGGAGAGAGAAGGGGTTTGGTTTGATTCCCCTTGGTGTAGTTCACCTTCATCTAGTTCATACCCCTGTTTGGGGGTAGCGTGGCCCCCCTCCTGGGGGTAACGTTGCCCCCTTTTCGGGGTATCGGGCTGACCTGCGGAAACGCCATCCTCGGCCGATTGAGGGCCGCCCTCGGCGATCAGCGTCAACGTATACCGGTTGCTGGCCTTCATCCCGGCGATCCGCCGCTCCGACACCTCGACCAGGCCGAGCTTCTTCAACTCGTCCATGTAGCCGTCGACCGACTCTGGCTTCTTCAAGCCGAGAGCCTGGGCGAGGCTGGTTCGGGAGGGCCACACGTCGTCGTCGCGGCGCTTGCGGTTGTGGCGGCGCAGCAGGGTCACGTACAGCCACGCGGCGTTCTTGGAGAGCTTGCCGTCCGCGACGAGGTCGAACAGTTCGTCGGGGACCATCGTGAAGGTTCGCGGCTTGGTAGTGGCGCTCATCGCACACCACCGGCCGGTCGCACAGACGTGCGGGAAGGGTATGCTCTTACCCTAGACATGGGACGCCTCCTCAGCAGGCGTTCAGGCCCCGGCGCGAAGGTGCTACCAACACCTGCCGGGGCCGCTCTGTATTTGTGCCCCCATCCTACCTGCTGTCTGGATCATGCTGACCTCGGCCGATGCCCCAGCCGGTCGCCTATCATGGGCGTTGGGAGACGGTGCTGCAACACCGATCCCGACGTGTGTCCTATGCAGCTAGCTGGCGGTCTGACAGGGCCCAAATGAGCTGACGAAACGCCGACACGAGTGAGCCCCGGCCGGTCATCCGGTCCGGGGCTTACTCGTCTGCGTCGAGCGGCGTCTACTCGGCAACGGTGGGTGGCTGCTGCTTCTTGCCCTTGCGCCAGCCATGGCCGGGGCGTTCCTTCAACCAGGCGTCAACGCTCGACTCGGCCCATAGTGGTGTGCGGCCTACGTACTGGTCGGGTTCGGGGATGTCGCCTCGGCTGCGGTAGCGGTGTACGGAGGTGCGTTTGATGCCGAGGCGGTCGGCGAGCTGGTCGGTGGTGAGGAGGCCTTCCATACCCATCAAGGTACGTTGTCCTGTTGGGCTTGACAAGCCGGATGGGCCGCCCTAGCGTTGTCCATGTCAGCAAGACAACGTGAGGGAGTCGACATGACAACCGCCAAGAAGCCCTCCATCCACACGCGGATTTCCATCAGCCTCACCGTCATCCACACGGCAAGCCGCAACAGCACCTTCGACCGCAGCAAGATGGACACCGCCTGCCTGCTGTGGATGCTCGCCCCCGCCGGGCAGCCCGCCACCACCACCATCCAGACGGCTCGCACCAACGCCACCGCCCACGGGTTCGCCAACTCGGTGGAGGCGCTGCGGTACATGCTCGCCGCCCACCGCCTCCACCGCGCCAACATCACCATCTGACGCACAAGCCGAACGAGGGGAACGCCATGAACACCACCACGCAGCGCCCGATCAGCGAGACGATCCGCATGTTCCAGCCCGGCGTCGTCGTGCGGCACCGCAACCCGGAACTGGCCGACTGGCGCGGCACGGTCACCCCGAAGCCGCCGAAGTCCCGCAGGCGGTGGGGTCAGATCGGCCAGCACATCCTCGTCAACGACACCCACGACGCCGACGTGTGGGTCCACTGGTTCGCTGGCGACAAGGCCGTGAAGTCACCGGCCGCCGGCTGGTACCACGCGGATGCACTCGACGTCGTGTCCTGAATCCACGTCAGACGAAAGCCCCGGACCGGATCACCGGCCGGGGCTTCGTCGTCACGTAGGCATGGGAAAGCCCCGACCAGCACCGAAGTCGGCATCCGGTCGGGGCCCAGCCCTACTAGACGAGCTGCCCACCCAGCCTACGCGGCAGCGACGGCGGTGAGTGCGTCCACCACCCTGCCCGGCGCGCCCACCCTGCGTGCCACCTGAACCACGCCGGCAACCTCGCCCCGCACACGCCCGGATCCGGCAGCGTCGAGCAGCGGACCCAACTCGCCCGCCACCAACTCCACCGACGACCAATCCCGCACACCCAGCAGATGCCCGGCATGCCGCGACAGATACACGGCCCGATCCCTGCGCTGTGCCGCCGGCAGCATGTCGACCGCCACACCCGACCACTCCACCGCCCGACCGAACTCACCCAACGCCGCGTGGCCTTGCCCTTGGTGTAGCGCCAACTCCTGCGGCGACACCCACCACGACCACGCCGGCTCACCCGACCGGCCGCCCCCGTCCAGCAGGGCACGCGCCCGCGACAGCTCGCCCAAACCTTCCGCCGACCCGAGCGACGCCAACGCCCGCCCCCTGCGCAGCCGGTGCATCGCCTCCACCCGGCCACCAGGCGGCGCCAAAGCAAGGCCCCGATCGGCCAAGGCGAGGGCTTCCGCGTACCGGCCCGCCTCTTGTGCCAGCAAAGCCAGCAGGTTGAGCTGCAAACCCTCCATCGCCGCATCACCCGCCAACTGCGACACCAGCAGGGCGTCCGTCATCAGACGGCGGCCCACCTCCGGGCGGCCAGCGTCATAGGCCAACCATCCGGCGACCTCGCCCAGCTCGCCCACCGCCGCGTGAAGGTCGGCGCGGTGCGCGTCGGGGAAGCGGCCAGCGGCGAGGGCTTCATGGGCCCGCCGGAACTCACGGCCTGCTCGACGCCACAGGCCGTCCGCCCCGTGCGTAATGTCGTCCGCCACCAGGGCGCGAATCTGGCCGTGCAGCCCCTCCACGTCGGCTGACGTCAGCATCGGGGGAGACGGCTCACGGCGCGGCGCATTCACCAACGCGGCCAGGGAGCCGCCCGCGTCCAGCACCCGATCCAGCACTTCCGCCACCTCGCGCGACGGATTCCGGGTGCCGCGCTCCAACTTCGCCACGTAGCCGGGGTTCAGGAACGCCCGCCCGGCAAGGTCCCGTTGCGTCCAGCCCAACTGCTCACGTCGATCCCTCATGGCTCTACCGAACGCGCTCACAGGGCCTCCCGGTGGCCGGATCCTGCTGCCTATCGCACCGTCCAGCATGCAGGCAGCAGCAGATCGTGTCACCGCAGGGTGGCGGCGGGTGATGCTCGCAGACGTGAGAAGAACACCCGAAAGCAGGCGGAGCGGTCACACCTCGGGGGAAGCCTCAGAGTCGCCGTGGAACTCGCGGCGACGCTCCTCCAGCAGGCGCAGCACATCCTTCGGATTGCACTCCCGCTGCGGCTTCTGTGGGGCACCCGGAATCTTGCGATGGCCGATCACCCCCTGCCTGACCAGGGTGTGCACTTTCGTGCGGCCCATGCCGAGCAGGAGCGCGACTGGCCCTGTTTTCAGCCATTCGCCGGCCCGCACGCGGGCTTCAAGCTCGGCGATCTTGTCGCGGTTGTCGTCGTCCCCCATCGCCCCTGCTCTCCGCCGCTGGAATTTGCGGTGAGCGTACCCACCGTTCCCGGTGTTCGCGATCACCGCCGTGTTCATAGATGCCTCTCCGTCTGATGTCGTGCTAGTGTTCGTACTGTTCTAGGTTGTCAAACTGTTCGCACTATGGCACAGTCCAGCCGAGAACGCGAACCCCAACCACAGCCAAGGAGGTGGCGGCCCGTGAGCATTCAGCCGCTGATGTACCCCGAGCCGGGAGAGCCGGTGTCGTCCGTGCCCTACACCCCGGCGGCGGACACACGCGGCTGGCTCGACCACATCACCGCCTGGGCCGACCTCGTACCCGCATGGATGTGGGTCGTCGCCATCACCGCCCTCATGACCCTCACCGTCATCACCCTGCCGTTCGCCCGAGCCCAGGCATACAAAGCCGGCAAGCGCGCCGCAGGGCACACCACCACCCGCGACACCAAAGGCACCGCCCTGTTCATCGCCGCCATGGTGCCCGCCGTGTTCTTCTGGGTCGCCGTCCTCGCCGGCTCCTTCCGGGGACTCGCCGCCTTCGGACGCGACACCCTCAAATGGGCCGACGGCTGGGAATACCTTGTTCCGCTCACCCTCGACGGCATCGCCATCAGCTTCGGGTTTCTCGCCTTCCGGGCCGTCCGCGCCCACCGCTCACCCGACCGGGCCGTGCACGTCGCCACCGGCGCCGCCGTCGCGTCCGCCCTCATCAACTACGCCCACGAAGTCGGCGTAGGCGGATCCTGGGTTGGCGGCGGCTACCTCGCTCTGCTGTCGATTCTCGGGCTGCTGATCTTCCACGAGTTCCTGGACCAGTTCACCGAAGGCGCCGCCTACGTGCAGCGCGTCAACCCGTCGTTTGGGCTGCGGTGGCTGACGTGGCCCACCAACACCGTGTGCGCGTGGATCGCGTGGCGGAACTACCCGCCGCTGCCGCTGCCCGCACAGCCGACCGACGCCCAGCGGGCGTGGTGGGGATCCATCAACCACGCTGTCGCCCACCTCGGCAAGGTGCGGAGGGCGAAGCGCATCGCCCGGCACTCCGCCGACCTCAACCGGGGCCGGGACACCGTTCACCGCTGGCTGGCGTGGATTCCTCCGCTCCGCGAGCTGGTCGCCACCCTCACCGCCGAGCGGGCGGAGATGGCGGAGATGTCGGCGCGACTCGACAAGGTGGCCGCCGACCACGCGGCAGAGAAGGCACGTGCCGAAGCAGCAGAGCGCGCGGCGGAGGACGCCAACCGTCGCGCCCATGCCGCCGACACCGCCCGGGTGCGTGCCGAGCAGCTGGTTGCCGCAGCCGACCGGAAGATGGCCGCCGCACAGGCGGAGCTGACCGCCGCGCTTGCCCGGCTCGACCAGATGGAACAGCGGTGGATCGACGCCAAGCAGGAAGCCGCAGTGTCCGCCCGCGCCCTGTCCTCCGCACAAGCGGAGGTGTCCTCCGCCCACGCCGCCGTCGATCGGGCGGAGGAAGAAGCCAACACCCTCCGCGCCGCCCTCCGCGACACGACGGAGAAGCACTCCGCCGAACTGGCGGAGGTCGCCAACCGCATGCGGGCGGAGATGGCGGAGCACGAAGCCCGAATCCGGGCGGAGGTCGGCACCGTCAACCTCTCCGCCTACCGCAGCGGAGGGCGGAGAAAGCCCACCGGCGGGCAGCGGAGCAAAACCACCGAGACGCCCTCCGCCCCCTCCAACGCGGCGCGGATGACCGACGAAGAAGCAGTTGAAGCCCTGTTCTCCGCCGACATGAACCCGGAGCGGAGGTGGACGCACGACACCGTCCGGGACATGACCGGAGCGGGCTACGGGCGGATCCCTCGCCTTCTCTCCGCCCTCGCGGAGTACCACCGCACTCCGGAAGCGGAGCAGCGGCGGAGGGCTGCGGAGGGCCACCGCACGGAGGGTGCGGAGAACCCGAACGGAGAGGACGCGGAGCTTGCTCGAACCGCCGCGACTGTGGCTGCCGGATGACGAGCGGAGAGACGCGGAGAGAGTGCTTGAACTTCTCCGCTTCGCCTGGAACGACCCACCGAAGCTGATCTACCCGACCACCGAGGAGAACCCCGATGACGAATGACAACCTTCCTGCCCTGCGGGCCAGCACCGCTGTAGCCGTACGGCAGCCCACCAGCACGCCCACCGTGCAGCCGATGCGGCTGTCCACCGGCCTACTCGTAGCCGACCTCGCCGGTCTGCTCATGGCAGTCGTGTCCCTGCTGGCGGGCCGGAACGTGCAGGCCACGCTCATCGGCGTCGCCGTCGTCGCAGTCCTGATCGCCGCCATCCACGAGCGTTGGAAGGAGGTCAACTCATGAGCGGACGAGCCATCTCAGCCGTGCTGCTGGTCCTCATCGTCGCATTCGCCAGCGGACTCATCCTCAACCTGACCACTACGTGACGTAACTATCCGACACTGACTGTCTGCCGACAGACAGTGCCAACAGGTGCCCCCTTAGCAGCGGAAACACACCCACGCGAACTGTCGACCGACAGCAGACACCGACACTCCGACAGTCACAACCAGTCACCGGAAAGGAGGCGACATGACCAGCAGCGCACCCACCACCACACTCACCGTCCCGGCGAAGCCCGCCGCGATTACCGCCGCGAACATCGCCACCCTCGCAGGCACCGCCGCTGCTGTCGCCGGCCCGGTCGGCTGGGCTGCCGCCGGCGCTGTCGCCGCCGTACCTGCCGCCGTGGCGGCAAGAAAGGCCGCTAACCGGCGTAAAGCCAACCGGCAGCAGCGCACCGTCACGACCACCACCGCCCAGCGGACGGTCGGGGCGCCGCGCATGCCGCGACTCGGCGGCAGCGGAGGCGGAGGGTCGCGCGGCGGGCGAAACAGCGGCGGCGGTGGTGCCGGCGCGGGTCGGCACCGGGCGCCGAATCCGCTGCGTGGGCTCATGGGCGGGGCCGGTGGTCGTAACACCAGCACCGGCGGCACGTCACCGCGCAGCCGGTCGGGCGGCGCGGCAGGCAAGTCGGGGATCCTCCGCAAGCTCGGCATCGGCAGCTCGTCGGCCACCCCCGGAAACCGCACGAACGCGAAGAACCGGGCAGGCGGCAACAGCAAGGGCGGTGGCGGTCGCACCGGAGGCTCCGGTCGCAGCAGCTTCGCTAGGGTCGCCACCGCGCCCATGCGCAGCCTCAGCCGGTTCGGGCGCGGCCTCGCCACCCGGCCCGGCAAGAAAACCACCGTCGGATCCGCCTACCAGAAGAACCGCAAGCGCGGGTTCGCCACCGCCCTCGGCGCCGCCGGCCGCACCGGTATTCGCAACGGGTGGCGGCACGCCGGCAAATGGTTCCGCCGGTTCGTGCTGCGCCGCAAACCGAAGAAGAAGGTCAAGGACACAGCCAAGAAGGCGCCGAAGAAGACCGTCGCCCCGATCGTTGATCGCGGCACCCCGCCGCAAGCCACGAGCCCCACCCAGAACAGCAACCCGCAGGCCGCCCCCGGCCAACCCATCACCCCCGGCGACAACACGGCCGCCGCGAAGGAGGACACCATGAGCAGCGCAAACGTGCCGAGCGGCGCCCGCGAGATCGCGGCCCGCATGTGGGCCAACGTGGAGGCGTGGCAGCCGCGCGGCATGCTCGCCGTCGTTGACGAGTACCACGACCTGCCGCAGACGTTGGAGTACGTGCGCGCCACCGTCGGTGTGCTGATGGACCGGTCGATGAAGCGGTTCCCCGTCGACCCGGCCATCGCCCAGCAGATCGGCAAGATCGTGGAGATGCTGGCGACCGCTTCCGTCATGTCCCGCAAGATCCCCGAGGCCGTCGAAGAGATCCACAAGAAGCAGCTCCAGGATCTCCGCAACCCCGGCGTGGGCCAGGAGATGTGGGACCTGTCCGCGAACGGACGGGCCTGATGGCCGCCAAGAAGACCCGGCTGGTCGAGTTCGACTTCGCGGGACCCCACGGCACCGCGTGGGGCACCTTCAACGCCGGACTCACCACCGTCACCGCGACCACCGTCGCGCACTTCACCACCGACCACGGCGCTGTCGTCATCGGCAGCGCCGTGGGAGGCGCCATCCTGTTCAACCTCGTACGGGCCGCGTTCTCCCGCAAACGCATCCCCGGCTCCACCGTCCTGTACCGGCTCGGCTGCTGGGGTGGTGCCGGCACGTGGGGTGTGTGGATGCTCGACAACCCGAACTGGACGTTCCAGTCGTGGGCCGAAGGCGTCATGTACCTGGCTGGCGCGGCGACCGGCGCTGGGGTCATCGTCGGTCTCGCCACCGAACCGAAAGACGACGACGAAGACGACGACACGGTGGTGCTGCCGTCCGACCCCGGCGAGGCGCAGCGCGTCACCGTCGCACTCGACTGGGAAGCCCGCATCGAGCGGGTGTGCGGCATCAAGGTCGAGTTCCACGCCTTGGAACAGTGGGCGAAAGGCAACGGCTACACCCTCGCCGGACGCCTCCCGGAAGGTGGGGTGCTGCTCGACCGACTGCGCGGCCAGGCCGCCAACCTGGCATCCGACATCGACCTGCCGGCCGGCTGCGCCATCAGCATCTACCCGAAGGTTGGCGGGGGACGTCGGGACTTTCTGATGGACGTGCCGACTGAGAACGCGCTCGCCGACGACCAGACGTATCCGCAGGACATCACCCGCCTCACCATCAACCATCCGGTGCCGTTCGGTGTGCAGCCGAATAGCGACTTGGAGACGGTGGAGATGCGCTCGAAGTGTCTGCTCGCTGTCGGCGAGACGGGTTCGGGGAAGACGAACCTTGGTCACGGGCTGACCGCCGGGTTTGTGCGGACCGTCGACACGCTGGTCATGCAGATCGACCTCACCGGCGCCGGCCTGTCACGGCCGTGGCTGCGTCCGTGGCTGGAAGGCCGTGCCGGTCGGCCCGCCATCAACGCCGTCGCCGACACCCCCGACAAGGCGATGCAGATGCTGAGGGCGTTGCTGCGCATCGGGCACGCCCGCAAAGCCGGCTACCAGGATCTGATGGCGCAGGTGGACGACGACAAGCTACCGATCGGTCACATCCTGCCGGACGGCAACATCCTGTCCGAGGTCATCCTGATGGTGGACGAGATCGCGAAAATCACCGGCACGCGGTCTGAGTGGCCCGACCTGCGGGATCTGATCGTGCAGGTCATCAACGAGTTGCGGGCGTCCGGTGTGCGGGTGGTGCTGCTCGGCCTGCGGGCCACCGACGATGTGGTGGCGTCTTCGATCCAAGCCATGTGCTCTATCAAGATCGGCATGAAGATGACCAGCAAGTCGGAGATGTCGTACCTGTTCGGCTGGTCCGAAGGCATCGCGCCCGAAGATGCCCCCTTCCCCGGATGCGGGTTCATCCAGCACGACTCCGCGACCAAGCCGCGTCCGTTCCGGGCGTGGCGACTCACCCCCTCTGTCATCGATCGCATCGCCGTGGCGGCGGACGCGTGGATTCCCGAACTGGATCCGATTTCCCGCGCCGCCGCGAACGGCCGAACCCTGGACGGAGCCCCCATGAAGGGTGTCCCGCAAGACGACCTCGACTGGTATGAGCGGCGGTGGGCCGGTTGGGAGCGCACCGACCAGCCGCGCCAGGTGGAGATGGCGCAGCCCGCCATCCCGCCCGTGCCGCCCATGCCTGCACGAGACAGCAGCGTCGCCACCGTCGATGACGTCATCCAGGCCGCCGAGGACGGCGATGCCGCTCTGGCGGCCCGGATCGCCGAGTCGCAGGGCATGACTGTCGATCAGTCCGAGCAGGTGAAGGAGGACTTCGCGCGGGTGCTGCGGGAGGCCGGTTTCGATCCGGATGAGGAGGACTGGAAGGACCCGGCCGTGTGGTCTCGCCCGCCGGAGGGTGTGAATGCGCCGGTGACGGAGGACGAGAAGGCGTTGATGCTGTCGATCCTCGCGGACGCCGGTCCGCAGGGCATGCGGCCGAAGGAGTTGCGGCAGAAGTTGGCCGACCAGGGCAAGCCGATGGGTCGGGACAAGCTGCACCAGATGTTGAATGCAGCCAAGGCGGATGGCGAGGCGCACCAGCCGGGCTATGGCAAGTGGGCGAGGGGGCCGAAGCCGTGAAGCCTGTCACCTACCTGTACTGGCTGTGGGACCGCGACGGCCAGCTCATCTACGTCGGCATTACGGACGACGTGGAGCGGCGCATGCGTGACCACGCCAAAGACAAATTTTGGTGGCGGGACGTCGCCCGGACAACGAAGGTGGCGTTCCAAACCAGGTACGAGGCGGAATGGGCCGAGTGGGCGGTCATCGCTACGTCCCGACCGGTGTACAACCGGGCGCTGTCGCCGCCGCCGCTTCCTGCCGCCGTGGCTGCTGCGGCCAGCGCCGTGCCGCCGGTCGCGGCGACTCCTACGCCCATTCCGGAGCGGGAGTCGATATCGGCGCCGAAGGCCAGCGAGTTGGAGCGGATGGAGATGGACCTAGCCACCAACCGCCTCCGCAAGCATCCCCGCGACAGGATGCGCGAGATCGTTCGGGCCGCCCACGCTTCCGGAATCGGCCCGGGGAAGGTGTTCAAGAAGTTGCAGGGCGAGGGTTACCCGACGACGTTCCCGACGGTGAACGGCTGGTTGAAGGCTGACGCTGCGGACGGAACGCTGATCCAGCCTGGCGGTAACCGAACGCCGTACTTCCCTGGGCCGAAGATGGGTTTCCCGTACCCCTCGGCGGTGTCCTGAGATGGCAGTCACGCAGGTACGTCGGCCGAGCCAGTCTCGGCCGGCACACTGGGCTCCGCCCGGCGAGTGGCGGATGTACCGGGCGTGGGGTGACCTGCCGCCCGAACGCGGCCTGTGGGCTGCGATCAGCGGCTGGCTGTTGGGTGGCTGGCAGCATCTGCTGTACATCGGCATCACCGAACGCACCGCCGTCGCGCGCTGGGCCGAACATCTGGAACGCAAGACCTGGGCGCCGGACATCGCGTGCTGGGAGCGGGACCCGAAGGTGTGGCCGTCGCAGGAGTCGGTGTTGGCAGCGGAACGGGCCGCGATCGTCGCCGAGCGGCCCGTCCACAACGTGGCCCACAACGGCAACAACCCTGGCGCTGTGCGTCGCCGCCGGCATCTGCCCCGGCATGTGGTGCGCGCCCGCATGCTGTGGGCGGCCCGTGCGTGTGTGTGGCTGGCCCTGTTCGCGGGGTTTTGGCTGGCGGTGGGAAATGCATGGCCGGGTTGGGAGGGTCCGCGCAACTCGGCAATCGCCGCGTCGCTGGTGTCGGCTGCCGCGCTGGCCGCCCGCGCCTATGACCGCAAGAAGCGGCGAAAGACCAGGCGCCGCCGTACTCGCCGATAGCAAGGGATTCGATCACCAACCGAGGAGTATCGCCATGCCCAACATCACCGCTAGCCGGGTGTACGCGCCCGTCGACATCACCCCGCCCGAGCTGCGCGCCGACCGCATCGCCGAGACCGCGCGTGAGGGCTGGGTGCAGGATGTGACCTGCGACCCGTCCACCATCCGCGACTGGCCCGCCCGACAGGCTTCCGCGATCGAGCCGTTCGACGTGCACAACGGGCGACCGGTCAACCCCGTCCAGCGCACCGGCCGTGTCGGGCGCGACCTCGGTCGGTGGGGTGAGAACCAGGCCGCCGACCCGATCGTGGTTGCCGACAGCCCCGACGGTCGGGTGGTGCTGCTGATCCGCCGCGACGACTGCGGCATGTGGGCGATCCCCGGCGGCATGGTCGATCCCGGCGAAACAGCCCCGCAGGCGCTGGTGCGTGAACTGCGGGAGGAGACGGGTGTCGACCTGGCCGGGCTGCCGTGCGAGATCGTGTGGCAGGGGTATGTCTACGATCCGCGCAACAGCGATGAGGCGTGGATCTGTTCGACGGCTGCCCTGTACCGGCTGCCTGCCACCGTCACCCCGCACGCCGGCAGTGATGCGCTCGACGCCGCATGGTGGCCGTTCGGCAGCGTGGACGCGCTGACGGGGGCGGTCGGCGGGGCGGGTGGCGTCTTGTATGCGCCGCATCGGCCGATTCTTACCGCAGCGGCACGTCGACTGTAGCTGCGCAGATGTGTGAGCCCCCGCCGGACCACATCCGGGCGGGGGCTCAACTTTGGGCGGCCTACGCCTCGTCAGCGTGGCGGTTGATGTGGTGCCGGTGGGCGGTGACGCGGCGACGTACTTCGTGGACGCCGACGCCGGCCTGTGCGGCAACGTCGGTTTCGGGCATGCCGGCTGACCGTGCTTTGGCGATGGCGTGGTCTTGGGCGATGGCGATGGCGGTTTTGGCTTCGGGGGCGAGGTCGCGGAGGGCGCGGTATTGCTGGATGGGGTCGGTGAGGCGGGCGGCTGCGGTGAGGCGTGCGGCGATGTCTTGGAGGTGGGCGAGTGGGTCGGATTCCATGCCGCCTATTCTACATCACCCTATTGACGGCGTTTCTAGTGTGGGCTAGAATTTAGGTACAGGCAGGAACAAGAGGAGGAACCAAAAATGGCCGAGACCGTAGCCCAGCTCACCGCCCGCGCCCACCGCCTCGCCGCCCAGTACCGCACCGCCGCAGACGGCAGCCGCCGCCAGAAGGTGGCCCTCCGCCAGTACAAGGAGGTTGTCGCCAAGCTCGGCCGCGACCCGCTCGCCTGACCCGCGCACCACGGAAACGCCCCGGCCCCGAGAAGGGGAACCGGGGCGTCCGTGTGCATGAACTGTTTCCTCGGAGGAAACCGTTCGCCGGGCTAGCGGCCCAACCGCAGCACCAGCAGGTGCATGTGGGCACCCCACGGCGTCTCCGACTCACCCACCTGCACCCAACCTGCCCGCTCGTAGATGTCGCGCGCCGCAGACTCCGGATTGGAGGCGAGGGTCGCGTACGGCTCCGGGCGTCCGTCGAGCAGCCGGCGCAGCAGCTCGGCCCCGACACCCCGGCGGCGGTGGGCGGGACGCACCAGCCACTCCAACACCGCGAGCTTGTCTGCGTCGAGCACGTCGGCGGGCGGCTGCCGGTCGGCGCGCTTCCACCACCGTCCGCGCTCCATCGTCCACCCGTACGCGGCCCCGACCAGCGTGTCCCCGTCATGCGCGGTGATCAGCGCGAAGCCGGGCCGGGTCGCCTCTTCCGGCAGCCCAGCCCGGAACCCCCGCACCTCGTCCGGGCCCTCGCAGTACGGCGGCTCCGCGTACACGGTCGCGTACAGATCACCGAGGGCGTCCACCCACGCCGGGCTGACCTCGCTGTGCTGTACGTAGCTGAGATGCTGCGTGTCCCACTCGTGCGCGCAGTCGTCGCAGGCATACACGGCGGCATCCTCCGGGTAGCCGGGCAGTTCGCCGGCCTCGATCCGAAACAGGCTGCGGAAGTCGTCGCCGAGGCAGGCCGGGCATTGGGTAGAGGGGTTGGTGACTCCCATGCCGCCGAGCCTAGACGCCCACGCGGGCGGTCAGCTCCCCGTACGCGGGCCGGCGCCGCTCCGCCTCCGGCACAGCATCCACCACATGCCGGGCGACGGTCCGCAACAGGCCGTTGTGGTGCTCGGCCGGCAGCCGATCCAGTTGGCCTGCGGCGTGCCGGAGCCCGTCCGGCACATGCCCGGAGCGGATGAGGCAGGCGGCGCGGTGCAACTCGACTTGCGCCCGCAACCGCGCCTGCGAGGCCGGGTACATGGACAGTGCCGCATCCTGCGCCTGCTCCGCCTCACGCAACCTGCCCGCGTGCGTGTACACCCACGAGGCGGTGTGATGCACCCGGTGGGCGGGCCACCCCCACAGCGACTCCACATCACCGGTCACCGAGGCGGGTAGCCGCTCGGCCAGATCCGACAGTTGCCGTACCGTCGCTGCCGCCTCCGTGTGCCGCCCGGCCAGCGCCAACGCCTGCGCGTGCCCGGCCAGCAGACCACACGCCGCCGACGATGCGCGACCGCCGATGAGTGGCAGCGCCTCCGCCGACGCCTCGACCACCGCGTGCGGATCCCGGCCGTCATACGACCCGTTGACCACATCCCACGCCCGGCTGAGCAGCATCGTGCCCCGGTCTCCGGACTCGTCCGCCACGCGCTGCGCCGACGCCCACCAGCGGCGTGCCTGCCAGCCCTGCCCGGCCGCCACCAACCCAAGCGCGACGATCACCGACAGGTGTGCTGCCGCCCGCAACAGGCCTGCGCGCTGTGTGCCGTCGGCGGCGGCAATCTGGTGCTGCAACACGGTCAGGTCGGCGGTCAGCTGCTCGGCGAGCGTGTCGGCGGGCAGCCGGTAGAAGTCCACCCCGTAGTCGGCGACGATCCGCTGCCACTCGTCCACGCCGCCCACCGCAGCACCCAGCCCGTGGCGTAGCGCCTCCATGTTGATGTGCGGGCCGACCGCAGCCGCGCCCGCGAGGGCACTCATGGCCCCGAGAATTGTTCGTCTACGCATGTCGGTACCTGCCTGCTGCTGCCACGCTGCGATCAGTGCACCGCCCGCGTCGAGAGCCCGATCGCATGCGGCAGCCAGCGATTCGGTGGGCTTGCGTACACCCCGCTCAACCTGCGACAGATACGACCAATCAAGGTTCGCAGCCTCGCCGAGGTCACGCAGACTCATGCTGGCTGTCTTCCGGTGCCGTCTCAGTGTGACCCCAAAATCGTCCATTCCGCCCCCCAGCGTGTGGGCAAAAGTGTGGGCCCACTGCTCACACCTGCCATAACGGCAGCGTATCGACCATCCTGGACTCAGGCCCCCCTGTACGGGCGGGGTGTTTCGGGCAAGACGCGCCGCTCGACGTGGACAGTCGAGTCGCTAGAGCGGCTGCGAGCCCGCGCGGTTGCGGTGGCCGTGCCGTCGCCACCCGAGACGTCACCCCCAGGACGTCCGGTACGGCCACCACAACCCCCAAACGCGAGGGGGAGACATGCGCAGACGGAACGCCGGCCCGACACCACCGGCGGCGGCCAACCGCATCGCCGCCAACCAGCCATCGCGTCGGAGGTGGACGCGGTGAAAGTCGACCTGACCAAGGCAGTCGGAACCGTCATCCACCTGCGGCGCGGCGAATGGTACGGGCCCACCGGCGAACCCGCCTCAGAGGCGATCCTGCTGCATGTCGTCGCCGTCGACACCGAGATGGTGGGCGGTTTGGTGTCCGCGCACGGCCACGACTGCAACCCGCACGCCCCCGACTGCGGCCGGGATCACTGCTGGGAAGGAAAGCTGGTGCCGTCGGCGGTGCGTGAAGAATTGGACTTTCTGCCATGACCGGGCCGACCTTGCCGCCTTTGCGGCCCGCCGTGCCCGCCCGCCGGACTGTCCCGGCGGTGCGGCGCGCCAGTCGGCGTGCCCGTGCCACCGCCGCCCTCATCACCGTTGCCGTGCTGCTGGTCGCTGCGGTGGCGCCTTTGGCGGGGGTGTTCAGGTGAGCCGCACCGATGAGCCGACCGACCCTGGCAGTGTCCGCTTCTCGGCCGCGCTCACGATGAAAGCGCACAGAGAGAAGCGTCGCTGCTGCATGGACTGTCCCGGAGGCGACGACTGCCGACAACTGGCGTGGGCGCGCGAGCAGACGGCCGCCGAGCAGCCCCGCCAGCCGGGCACATAGACCACCCCAACAGGATGCCCGGCGTGGTCCGGGCGGGCACAGAGGAGCACGACATGCAAGACGGGTGGTTCAAGAGCAGCAAGAGCGGGCCGAACTGCGACAACTGCGTGGAAGTCAACGCGGACCTCGGCGGGTCGGTTGGGATCCGGGACAGCAAGGACAGGTCCGGGCCGGTGCTGATGGTCGCGCCGCTCGACTTCGCCGCGTTCGTGCGGTCGGCGGCGCGGGGTAAGTTGACCCCGGCCTGACCTACGCAAGACGAAGCCCCCGCCGGCCGAAGCTGGCGGGGGCTTTCGTCGCCTTCCATGTGTAGACAGAACTACAGGTACCGTGTAGTCTGAACTACATGGGAACGTACTTCCGAGTCCAAACCGCCGACCGCAACCCGGCGGACCTACTCGACCCCGGCTACCAGTTCTCCCACGCCTACAACGGCAACACCACCCTCACCCGCGAAGGCGTCAGCGTCTGCACCACCCTCGAAGAACTCGCCGAATACCTCGAAAGCGGCCTCGCCGGAGCCCTCACCGTCCGCGACGGCGGCTGGGTGATCGTGGAACTGGAAGCAGACGAAATCCCCGACGCCCACCCGGTCGACGCCGAATACGAGCAGCTCGTCCGCCCAACCGCGATAGTCTCCGTCACCCCCGTCGGCGATGACTTTCTGGCGCTGCTCGATGAGAAGGCCGACTTCTTCGCCGGATTCGCATCCAACGACTGGGACGACTGAAAAAGGGGACACCATGACCAACAACGAGCTAATGGCTTGGCTTGGCCCGGCCGCCGCCGAACTTACCGCCGAGCAGATCGACCAGGTGGCCGACGCTGCCCGCGACATCGACACCCGCTACCCGCACCCGGATGAGCAGCCGGAGCGAGACGCGGCCCTGTCCGCGACCGTGCAATACCTGCTCGGCGAGACGACACCGGAGGACGCCGACCGGGCGCTGATCGAGGCGCGGCGCCGGGAGCGTGAGGCGTACGTGGCCGCGTTGCAGGTGGCGGTGATGGCGCACCGGGTGGGCGGGGTGCCGAAGGCGACGGCGGCGCGGCGTGCTGGCGTGGACCGCATGAGGCTGCTCAAGGCGCTCGGGGAGCGATGAGGCATGTGTAGACAGAACTACAAACGCGGTGTAGTCTGGACTACATAAGCACGGAGGTTGACAACTACATCAGGAGACCGACATGGCTGTAGACGACACCATCATGGCCCAGCGCATCAGCCACTACCACGTCGAAATCCGCCACCCCGGCCAGCAAGACTGGACCCACATCCACAACCCGAAGTGGGAAACCACCCCCCGCGAACTGGCCGCCCGCCTCTACGCCCGACTGGTCGAACGAGACCACCCCGGCAGCAAGGCGCAGATCGTCCAGACGCAGAAGCTGGAAATCCTCACCCTCGCCACCGGCAAGCGCAACACCCTGGACCTGGGCAGAACGATCCTGCCACGCTGAGACAGCCGAGGATGGGACGCAACGCACCGGCCCCACCGCCCACGACGGGCAGGTGGGGCCGGTTCGTTTCGCACCCTGGCAGGGTATATGCATGGCTGTGGATCGTGACCATTGGCGGATCCTCGCCGCCCGCCACGGACGGCACGACGACGAACCCCGCCGCTGCCGAGACTGCGGCGCCCTCTACCCGTGCCTCTACCGGCTGCGCGCCGACGTCGAGCTAGGCGACCGCATCTGGCCGCACCCCACCCGCACCGCAGCCTGAACGCGGAGAAGCCGGCCACCCGCCCGCGTCCGCTCGTGGCGGCAGAACGCAGAACGGGTGGCCGGCGATAGGGCCGCCCTCGCTGGGGTGAGGGTGCCCCGCCTCCGGGGAGGGAGGTCTACAGGCGGGCGACCGCCGGAATCATCCACACCGCCGCGATCACACACGCGACAGCAAGCCAGCCGAAGCCGACCCGTGACGGCACACCGAGTGCCTGCACGATGGCGAATGCGACCGCCGCCACCAGCAGCAACGCGACCAGCAGATCCACTGTCACGCCGCCGCGCCGGGCAGGTCCGCATCACGGACGTCGCCCGACACCACCGTGCCGTCGATCGTGCGCGGATCCGCCACCGGCGTCGACTGCGGCCGGATCACCAGCAGCGTCATCAACGCCACCGATGCGGCAGCCAGCGACCCCACCTGCTGCTGCGACAGGTCGAACCCGAACGCGCCAGCGAGGGTGGCGCCGGTGGTGATGAGGCCGACGAAGATGGTGGGCGCGATCGGACGCACCTTGACGGCAGTCCACACGGCGGCGGCGGCGGTCAGGAACGCGAGGATCGCACCCGCCTGACCGCCGGTGAGGGCGGTCGGCACGAAACCGATGAAGGTGGCGAGAAGGGCGGCGGCAGCGTTGATCAGCACTGCGGGTTCCCGCCCGAGGATGGGCCGGGAAATGTCGACGTCGGTGGTCATGACCCCTCCAAGGGGACGTTGAGACTCAAGGAAACGGCCCGGAACCTGAATCCGGGCCGGCATTGTTCAGGGTTCGACGGCGTACCGTGAACTCATGCCAGGTCAGCCGCAGTTGCGTGAGGTGTCATGGCTGTACCTGACAGGCGACACAATCCCCGCCGCGCTCATCCGGGTTGAGCAGCACATGGACGGCTCCGGCGTGTGGGTGGTTCTGCACAACGCGCCCGCCTCAGCGCCCACGGTGCGCACCGAACACGACAGCGAACACGACGCCCGGTCGGAGGCTCGACGGATCCGCGACACCATCACCGACTGGTGCCGGCAGCACGACACCGCCAGCACGTGGCGCACCCACACCCGCGAGCCGTACTAGGGTCTGCCGTTGACACCAGACGACGGGCGACCCACCAGACGCCGCAGCGCCGGAATGTCCGGCTCGGGACGCCACACCTCCGAAGCGACCTGCGTCAACGTGTCCGACAGTCGCTCCACCAACGCGGTCGCGTTCGCCAGCCCAGACTCCAACTCGCGCACTTTGCCGCGTAGCCGGTCCACATCCGCGTCAGCTTCGTCGCGGATCCGTTCGGCGCGTTCCCGCGATTCGCGGGCTTCACGGCGGGCTTCGGCTTCGCTTTCGCGCATCTGCTCAGCCCACGTCAGCATCGCGTTGGTGCGGTTGGCGCGGCCAGCTACCCGGCTGGTGATGACACTCGCCAACACTGCCGCAACAGCGGACAGCGCGGCGGCAAGAACTACTCCGAAGGTGGCGTCCATGGCGGGTGTCCTCTTCCGTTGATCGGTTCGGGCCACCCGGCTATCAGCCACACACAGCAGGCAAACGCTCCCCACACGCTCGCCGAAACCCAACCCTCTGGCACGTCCCCCAACAGCCAGCCCGACAGGTACAGCGACGCCCACAGCACTTTGATGCCGATTGCCGCCGCGAACGCCACCTTGTCGCAGGCGCTCCCGACCGCACCGTGCGCGCACATGACGGCCACCAAAACCCACGGCAGCGCCCACAGCCACAGCGGCCCGCATTCGTGCAGCCACGCGTAGAAGCCCTGCGAGCCGGGGTCGACGGTGACAAGCCGGGCCGCGTACACGGCGTCGAGCACCGCAAACACCAGCAGCGCCGTGCCGCGTCGACCGACCCTGCCGTGCAGCAGTTCTCGGGTCACGACTTGCTGGGTTGCGCCGTCAACTCGCGCACCAGTTCGGTGACGAGCCGCTGGAGCAGGTCCGGGTCGCGGACGAGCATGCCGCTGATCGTCGGGTGGTCGACGCGGGCCGCCACCTGGGCGACGTCGACACGCGCCGCGAGTTGTGTGTAGTCGACTGTCGGTGCCGCCGCAGGCTGCGGCTTTGGGGCGTGCTGGACGATGAGCTGCCGCCAGTAGGCGTCATCCAGTCGCGTCCACGTCGCCGCCAGCACCGCCCTGCCGTCACCCTTGTAGTCCGATCCCAGCGCCTGGCGCTCGAACGCCCTCACCGCTTCGGCGGTGTGGTCCTGGTAGCCGCCGTCGACAGTGAGGAATTCGCGGGTGCCGTAGCCCGGCTGGCCTTTCGTCTTGCGTGGGTGCACCGTTTTGATGCCGAGCCGGTTCAGCCGGAATTGGAGATCCTTGACTGCTTCGCTGTTGTCGCCGTGACGGACATGCCTGCTCACGTCGTCGCCTCCTTCTCCACTACCGCTGCCACCGCTGTCGGCGGTCGAAGCGAGGTACTGCTGCTTCGTTTCGCCTTTCAGCACGGACACGATTGCCTTTGCGGCGGTCATGTTGAGCAGCCATCGGCGCCGCATCTCGCCGTGGTTGTGCCACTTGTGGTCGGGGCTCGCGTACTTCGCTGTGTTGGCGTAGAAGTCGAGCCGCACCGCATCGCCCGAGCCGGACCAGGTGTTGATGGCGTTGATGTACGGCCGGCGTGGATCCGACAGGTCGGCCCACGCCTTCCGCACCCGGTCATGGGTGCGCTTCATGTCGGCGGGACTCATCGACATGTCCACGGCGGCCCCGTATCGCACGTTCCAGTCTTTGTCGTCGGGCCGCGTGTTCGAGTAGTCGTTCTGGTTGCCGAACCGCCGCAGATCCTCCACCGAGCAATGAAACCCGCCCTGATCGAGATGCCTCTGATCAGGGACTATGCCCGACAGGACAGCCGACGGGTAGCCGCAATGGTTCTCCCACTGGTCTGCCAGATAGCGGATCGGGTCACTGACCAGCGTCGCCATCGGCCACCCCCTGCCAGCCGATCCACGGCGCGGCGAGCACGTCGTAGTTGGCCTCTTCGGCGGCCCGATATCGGTTCTTCGGACCCTCCGTGTACGCCGGCTCGGGCATCTCGTCGCGGACCGTGAACACACCCCGGTCCGGCTGCCATTCGTAGATCCAGCACACGCCGGCCGGCTTGTCGACCAGCAGAAACCCCTTCGGGAAGCGGCTCACAGCTGGGTGGCCGTCGAGCGGCCCACCGAGGCACACGCCTTCATGCATGCCTGCCTCCTCCCTGTCCCCAGTCACGGGAAAAGCACGATCGGCGACACGTGCATGAAATTGGTCGATGTCGACAGCCACGAGTCGGCTGCCGGTGTTTCGCCATACGTGTAGGCGGCGACCGAATCCGCTGCGGCAGACGTGTAGATCCGCTCCGACTCCGACGTGAGTGGCAGCGTCATGCCGGACAGCGGCGAATAGCCGTACCTGTCGGTCCACACCGCAGCCTGATAGGTGGTGCCGGCCACGACGGGGATCGGCACCTCCCACTCGACGTCATACCAACCGCCGCGTGTCCCCGGCTCCGTGTACGCCTGAACTGCCAGGCGGGCACCGGTGTCGTGGTTGTAGGCGGCGATCGACGGGGTGACGCCGGGCGCGGTGGGGGTCACCCACACCCGCACACCGGTCCACGATCCGTCGGTT
Source organism: Micromonospora sp. FIMYZ51 (assembly GCF_038246755.1). Taxonomy (NCBI): domain Bacteria; kingdom Bacillati; phylum Actinomycetota; class Actinomycetes; order Micromonosporales; family Micromonosporaceae; genus Micromonospora; species Micromonospora sp. FIMYZ51. The sequence continues at coordinate 1,991,574 of NZ_CP134706.1, forward strand.
GTCACCGCAAACTTGGTGCCGATGGTGATTGGGTCGTCTGCGTGGTCGGTGCCGCCGGCAGGGGTGGCCATGGTCAGTGCTTCACCGATGTCCTCGCCTCCCGGCTGGTCGCCGAACCAGTCGACCGGGGTGGGTTCGGCCAGTCCGGACATGAGCGTCGCGGCGGCCACTCCCATGTCGGCGAGGATGTTGATGGTGGCCTGCTGGATCACATCCGACGTGTTGTCGTCACCCTGCTGGTAGGTGTTGGCGGAGTCCAGGCCGAGCGCCCAGTTGACGGTGCCCGTCCCGAACGTCAGACCGCCATCCGCGCTGGACGGGTGCACCACGAGCCGGTGGGTGGCCGTACCCGAGCCGTCGTAGCCGGCCCCGGCGTCGGTCAAAAGTTTGCCGGCCGTCACCTCGTAGGTGACATCCGAGCAGTACACGGCGTCCGGGTGCGGGTCGGCCAGATAGTCGGCGGCAGCCGAACTGACACCCTCCGGCCCGTAGACGTCCCACTCGAAGCCGACGATCTGCGCCGGGGACGTCCACGACTGGCCGAAAGTGAGGTCGGCCACCTCGGTGTGCCGCCACAGCGGCGTCTGCGAATACCCGCCGTCATGCGGCACCACCAGCGACCGCAAATCCGGGCCGTTGACCACGAAGATCGTGCCGGTAAGCGTGTTCTCCGGGGCAGCGCCGCCCTTGCTGTCGCCGCGCGGGTCACGCCACGTGCCGGTCCACTCGTCGCGGCCCAGCGACTCGCGGTTGTCGATGTTCGTCTTGTAGCACTCCCAGGTGCGTGGGCGGCCCGAACTGTCGATGTCGTGGCCGACCAGCCGCCAGAACACCTCGTTGCCGGCCGAAAAGAACAGGCTCCGACCGGCGGCCTTCGCCGCTTCCCAGCCGGCGCGCATGCCGTCCGACCAGTACTCGTTGTGGCCCACCGCCAACGCCGCAGAGACGGTGTCGAGCAGCGCCCCGTCCGGGTCGCCTGCGGCGTCGATGCAGGCGTAGTACTTGACGTCGAAGCCGTTGCGTTCCAAGAAACGCACCATCGGATATTCGCCGGTGAAGAAGGTGGACCACCTGACTTCGCCGTATTCGCGGCCAGGATCGCAGGCACCCCGGTTGACGAGAGGCCGGTTGTACGACACGTAGCGGGCGCAGTCGCTGGCGTACTGGTTGACGGCGGTGCCGTAGTACAGGCTGTTGCCCGCGTACTGGCTGGCGCCGAGCCCACCGAAAGCGTTGTAGGCGACCCAGGTGGAGTCCGACGGCATCACCATCAGGTCCGCCGTCCGGGCGTCGTCGCGCAGCACAAACATGACATGGCTCGCGCCGCCGCCGGTGCGGTTGAGCCGGAGCACGTACACGCCGGACGGTGCCCAGGCGGGCGGATCCCACGTGAGGGTGGTCGACCAGGTGTCGCAGTCCAGTGACGGGAGGTCGGTGACCGGATCCACGTCGCCCGGCTGCGGCTGCGCCTGGCTTGCCGACAGTTGTCCGCCGTTGGGGGTGAGGGTGGCGTAGTGGCGGGCGCCGTCGCCGCCGTACCAGCCGAGCCGGTACACGTCCGCCGTCCAGCCCGCATTGTCCGACTGCCCGATTTTGAAGGCGACCGTTTCATCCCGGTTGAACGAGAATCCGTCCGCGAAGCCCTGCAAGGTGCTCACGCCGCCGAGGGTGCCGACCGGCAGATCCCACACCTCACGCGCCACACCCGGCAGCGCATTCTCGGCAGCCGTGATCGTCGGCCCGTACGCCACCGTCACGTCGAGCAGGTCGGAGCCACCCAGACTGGTAGCCACCTCCACCCGCAGCACCGCCGACCCCTGCCCGCTGGGGGCGGTGTACGTCGGCGTCGCCGTGGTGGTGCCAGTCAGCGAACCGCCACCCGACTGCACCGTCCACGAATAGTCGGTGACCGTCTCCCCGCTGGCGAGGCCAGTCACGGTGACGTCCAAGTCGACAGTCTGCCCGGCAACCACCGGACGGTCGGCGGCGGCAAGTTCAAGGTCACCCGGCTGTGGGGGTCCGCCCTCCGGCCCGAAATCCACCCACTCGCCATCCACGCGCATCCGGGCGACGCTGGGGCCCACCCACAGCGACCCGTCCGCCACATCACCGGGATCGGTGGGGCCGGCATACACGCCAGCACCGTCGGCGGGCACATACTCGGTGCCGTCCCACCGCCACGCGGCAGGCAGGTGCGCAAGCTGCGCGGCGAGCCCGTCAACGTCGGCGACCGTGTGCCCGTGCACTGCCGGCGCGGCCCCCACATCGGCAGCCTCGACGGCGGCGACCGCCTCGTCCACATACCGCTCAGACGCGGCCAGGGAGCCGTCAACCAGCGTCAGCGGCCCGGTCATCGTGTCGCCTGCCCGGTCGACCGCATCCACCCGGCCTGCCATCAGCAGCCGGGGTCCGCCGCCCGCCGACGCCCACATGTGACGCACCCCGTCAGGGCCCTGCACCGGCGGGATAGTGCCGACAGGACGGGCGTCACCCGACGCCGACAGCACCGACACGACCGGCTGCCCGCCAGCGTCGAGCAGGTCGGTGTACTGGGTGCCGCCAACTTCGGCCGTCCAGAATGTGACTGGCACGTCTGCGGTGGCGGTGACGACGGCGGGCTGCCCGGCGACGGTGGTGGTGGCCAGCGTCCAGTCGGTGAGGGTTGCGCCGTACCAGTATCGGGCCACTGCCCCCACCTTTCTGCTAGCGGTGCACCATCGACTTGGGTGTCTGCTCGATGGTCCTGAAAGGCGCGTACGTCGACTGCCAGCCGATGGCGTAGCTGCCGGTGCGCGGCGACCAGCCCTGATACGCCCTGACGGCGTTACGTGCCCTGGCGGCGACGTCCGCGTTGTTGGGGGTGTCCCACCACCAGTCGACTTGGCTCAGCCGGGCATCCGACCAGTACATGGGCAGCACGTAGTAGCGGCGGTCCCACCAGCGGACCGGGTCGTCGGTGCCGAGCTGCCGCACCGCCCTGCCGGCCGCCAGGTGGTCGGTGTGGTTGTCGACGGTGTGGCTCGGGGCCCACAGGCCGACGTCCCCGCCAATCTGGTTGGCGGTGGCGACGATCGCCGCTTTGGCGCTGTTGATCGTGACACCTTCGTTGGGCAGCCCCGCTTCGTGGATCTTGTCGGCGGGTACGCCCATACAGCCGACCGCCGCCACCAACTCCCGATAGCGTGCCGCCCCGAAATCGGCCTCGGTCAAAGGCTCATACCCCTCGACTGCCGGGTCGTGTCGCACCCCCCACCAGCCCACCGCCGGGCCGCCGTTGAGGGCCTCCAACACCACCGACCGCTCACCCCGGGTCAGCAGCAGGATGTGCACGTCCCTGCCCGCCGCCACATGCTCGGCGATCACAGTCCCCGCCGCCAGCGTCTCATCATCAGGATGCGGCACCACAAACAGCGCCGGCCTCCCAGCAGCAGCCTGCGCTGAACCTGCACCGGCAGTCAGCGGCGCGACAGCGGCGGCAGCACCAGCCGCTAAAACGGCACGACGATTCACAACAACCCCCAGCAGAAGAAACAGAATGGAGACGGATGCGTCAGAGGGCGATAACCGTCAGGCGGCGGTCAGCGAAAGAACCGGTCCCGCCATTCGTCTTGTATTGCAGCGTGAAAGTGTTCGAGCCCGGCGTCAAACCCGACTCAAACATGACCTGACCTGCGCGAATCTCCTGGTTGGCGGTCGAAGACTGAAACCGCAGCGCCGACGCATCAGACGGTGACCGGGACGTGGCACCCGACACGACGTAATCCACAAACGTTTTCGCGTTGGCGGTGTTGTTGGACATCAACACCGACCAGAAAAGCATTACTGTCGCGCCGGTCACCATGCTCACCGTCGGCCCAACATTTCCCGTCAAATTGACGTACGACGTCGCTCCGGTGGTGCCGGATGTGGCGACAGCCGCCGACTGAACGTTGCCGAACAAAGCCAGCCACGTTCCGCCGACTGACACGTAGCCGCGTCCCGTGTCCGTCTCCGTGATCACCCTGCCCGGGTGGTGCGGTGGACGGTTGGTGGACGTGCACAGAATCTGCCCGTCCTCACCCACATACCAGCCGACGAAACTGCACTGTCCGGCACCGATGGTGGCCGTGTTGTACGGCACCGTCACCACTGCTAGCGGCAGCTCCCACACACCGGTCGACGTGTCGACGCCGTAGGTGGGTGAGGGTGTGGTCGGCGACGACGCTGGGGTGCCCTTCACTACCGCGATGCCGACAGTCCACGGGTTGCGGGACAGCCTCAGCACGATCAGGTCGAGGCGGGTGGTGCTGGGTGTGGTGTTGGCGTCGACTGTCTGCGTGAGTTCGGTGCCGCCCGACTCCCACCGCAGGCCACGGATCATCGCCGACCGGTTGGCGCGGATCTTCACCCCCAGCAGGGAGCTGTCGGCGTACACAAGATCCGACAGGGCGGGGGTGCCGATGATCCCGTCCGGGGCCATCGGATTCATCAAGTCTTCGTATTCGCGGGGGGTGACAGCCCTGTCGTTGTAGGCGGTGGTCGGGTAGGCGTACTCGGCCACGCGGCACCTCCTATGCGGGGATTTCTACGAGGGCGCCGCGTCGGGCGAGCGCCCGCAAAATGTGCTGCTGCACGGCGGCGGCGGGGTTGAGCATTTGCGCCGAGTTGACGCCGATGATGGGGCGGACTGTTTCGCCGTTTTCCGGGTCGACGCTGATTTCGACTGCGGACACGATGTCCGGTACGTCGGGCATGCCTGGGTACGCTTCCACCGCGACAAGGTCACCGAGCTGGTAGTCGCCGTAGCGTTGCCCGTCGATGTCGGCGGCCCGCACCGCTAGGCGCTGCACCTCGGCAGAGTTGGCCAGTTCCTCATCGCCGACCGCCGCGAGTTGGGTGGAGTTGTCGGCCCCGGATCCGTCCACGAACACTTCGATGCGGTGCTGGCTGCCCACATCAGCTGCCCCGCGTTCGAGGATGAGCCGGTTGGCTCCGGCGTCTTTGCCGCCGCAGATCGCTACCGTCGCGACTGCGATCTCCGGCTCGTGCTCGATCGACAGCACGTTGCCCATCGACCGGGAAAACCAGATGCCTTGGGTGCGGTCGGTAGGCAGATACACCTGAAACTCGATCGTCGAACCGACCTGCTGGGTGCGGAAACCGATGCGGGTCGGCGAGATAGCGGCGACACCCCGCAGATCGTCGGTGAGCGGCTGGAACCGGGTCGACCAGGTGACCGACCCGGTTGCGCCGGCTGACGGGCCGAGCACCAGTTGCGGGATTTGACGCTCAGACAGGGCACCTGGCCCGGCGTTGAGGTTGACCAGGTCACGGATCAGCGTTTCCGGATTCCCCGTGGCCGTCCACTTCGCCGACGTCTGGGCGGTCGCCGCCTGCGCCGGATTCGGGTAGCTGAGCCTGCCGGCGATCAGGGCAAGGTCGTCAGCCCAGCGGACCGTCAAATCACCGGCACCGTCGTAGCCGTGCTCGTCTGCCGACCACACGAGTGGTGTCGATTCGATCGGCCCCGCCAGCAGGATTTCACCGTCACGCTCCAACACGATGCGTGCTCGCGGTGTGCGGACTGCTTCCACCAGGTCGCGGGTTTGCGGGGCCGTGAATTCGCCACTGGAAGGCTCGTTGTGCCGCAGCGTGACGGAGATGGAGGTCCAGTCGTCTACCTGCTGCGAGATGGGGGTCAGATCATGGTCGGTGACCCACATGATGTAGCGGGCATGCGTCGGCGGCGGTCCGTAAACTCCCATGTCAGGCGGTGTGGTATTGGGGCCGGAACGTCAATGTCACGCTCGTGCCCTCCGATCCGCCGGACGCCTCGAATTGCAGATGGTTGAGCCCCCGCCGCAGCCCCCACAGGGTGGAGCCGGGGCGGGTGAGCGCGCCGCCGAGCATCTGCCCCGCAGACCCGGTCACCCGGCCGGGTCGGGTGGTGATGTCGATCCAGTCGCCGGCCGAAAGCTCGTGGGTGAGGGTGAAAGTTTCGCCGGTGGTGAGGTTGGTGGCGGTGATCGCCGTCAGCGGGCCGGTGATCTGCCACGTCGGCCACGCCGGCACCGTGCCCGGGTTGACCATTTCGGTGTCGCCGAGCACATCACCAGACGACACCGACGGAAACGGGTCCAGAAAGTCCTGGTTGGTGCCGTAGTAGCGGGACCACGAAATCGGCTCAGAGCCGCGCCAAAACCCGTCCGGACACAGAAACGTCACCACCGGCGTGTCCATCGTCTGACCTTGGCCCGGCTCCCCGTCCCACCCCGACTGGTAGTGGGCCAACACCTCCCGGGCCGAGCCGTCCGGCCGGGTGAGCCGAAACAGGCCCGGCCCGTCATGCCAGGTGGAGGCCAGCGACTCCGCCAACCCGCGCCACCGGTCCAGAAACTCCATGTGCGTGGCGGCGCGGATCCGCACCGGCCACGTGAGGATCCGCTGCCGGATCCGCACCCCCGCCACCGTCACACCACCCCACGACCGGGGCCGTGTCACCAGCTCACCCGGCACAATGCCGTAGCCCGTCACCGCGTTCATGGTGAAAAGGTCGCGGCCGGGCGGATTCAGCTCCCACACGTCACCGGCAGGGCCGATCCACGTCGGCACGTACTCGCCCGGATCCACCTCCACCACGCACCCCCTGCCGGCAGGCTGGTCGGGTCAGCGGGGGCGGCGGATCCGGGCACGAGCGTCGATCTGCCGCTGGAGCGCCTGAAAATCGGCGAGTGTCATGCGGTGGGTGCCGTACACGTTGATGGTGTTGGTGTTCGTGGTCGACACGTCGCCCTTACCGGATGCGGGCACGTATCGGCCGCCGTACCAGCCGGCACCGACCGTCAACAGATGCTCGCCGCGACGGCGGTCACCCATGCGGGGAATGAACAGCTCCCCGCCGGTTTGCGGTTCGGCGAAGGCGTACAGGGTGCGGGCCGCACCGTACTGGCCGCCCTTCAGCAGACGACCCGGTGTCGGCGCTCCCGGCCCGTACACGCCGCCCACCAAGTTGGGTTGCAGCACGATCCGCCCGTACTGCTTGAGTAGCGCGTCGACCTGCGACTTCGGCATGCCCGACTGGGCGAGCACCTGCCGCAACTGTGCCACATACTGGTCGTAGACGGCTGTCGCGGTTTTCGTGTTGCCGGTCTGCTCCAGCACGGCCTGCGCCGCCCGCTCCGCCGACTTCAAAAAACCGAACAACTCGGTCAAATTTTCGCGGCCAACCTCATCCTTGATGTCCAAAGTGGGCTTCACCAGCGAAAAATGGTCGGCCAGGCGGGACAGTGACTCTTCCGCCGCGATCCGGCCCTCCATCGCCGCAACATTCTTCTCCGACGACGGCGGCATCTTCGGCGTCTTGGCTGGCACATCGTAGTCAGGTCGCTGCGACATGGACGCCATCAGCTTTTTGATGGTCGCCGCGTTGACGCCCTGCTGTTTGAGTGTCGCCTTCAACCGTTTGATGTGGGAGTCGTACGCCTTGTTGGCCTCTTTGATCGACCCGGTTTCCTCAAACTTGGCTTCAGCGGCGGCCTGGGCTGCGCGGATCGCCGACGACAGGGCCGACCGGTTTTCGCGGCCCTTCGCCGTGCTGAGCGAGAAGCTGCGCCCGTTCTCCTTCAGCGACTTGTTGAGGTCGATGACCGCATCCCGGGCCCGAATGTACGTGTCGATCGTGTCCAGGCGGCTGCCGCGTTCCTTCGGTGCCGGAGGCGGCGGCGGAGGTGCGATACCCACCAAACCCGACCGGGCCACCGACGTTTGCAGCACCCCACCGGCAGCCATCGGCACAATCGCAGCCCTGTTCCAGGCAGCCACCTCAGCCAGAATGGCCAAGTTGCGGCGGCGGTCACCCCGACGCGGAATGTACGCCTCGCCCCCCGTTTCTGGCTCCGCCCACTGCATCAGCGGCGGATTGGAGGCCGGGTAGATACCGGCCTGCATGACACCACCGGACGCCATCGCCGTCGGCGTGTGCACGCCACCCCACCGGTTGCCTTTGAGGACCGTCCCGCCCGGCACCTTCAAATCGCCGGTCGACGTCCACCGCACGGTGCCCGAAATGTAGATGTGCTTGTCTTTGAGGGCGTTGATGCGACCCTGCAACACCCGCACCGCAGCCTCAGCCTCGCTGGTCGTCGCATAGAACGGCACCGTCTTCGACGGCGGCACACTTTTGACGGCGAAGTTGAAATCCTCCACCCGGCCTTTCGCCTCCGGCAAACCCGGTGCCGCGATCTCCGTGCCCTTGTAGTCGGGCATCTGCGCGTACGTGGAGATCAGCGTGTCGACCTGCCCCTTCGTCAACCCCGCCTGGCTGAGGGTTTTCCGCAGTTGGCCGATGTACGAGTCGTATACACCGTTCGCGGCCTCGATCGACCCGGTTTCCTCGTACTTGGCTTGCGCCGCCTGCGCACCCGCTTTGATCAGATCGAGGGTGAGTTGAAGGTTTTCGCGACCTTTTTCGTTGTTGGTGTTGAATTCGCCGGTCCGCTTGTTGATGGCGGCACCGTTTTCTTTCAACGCTTCGCTGAGTCGGTCGATGGCCTCTTCGGCTTTGATTTCCGCCTCAGCCGAGTTGATTGCCGCCCCGTTCAACTCCTCGAAGATCGAAATGAGGTCCCGGCCGTTGCGGACAGCCTCCTGCAACCCGCCCGACAGCAGCTTCGTGCGCGCCTCAAGCTCAGCCACCCCACCGGCACCGCCGTGCGCGGCAGCCTGCAACCGCTCCAACTCCGACCACGTGGACGGCAACAGCTTGACCAGATCGGCCGTCGACAGACCCGACTCTTCCAGCACCCGCTGCCACATCGCGGTGACACCAGCCGTGTCGTCGGTGGTGCGGGCGTACTGCGCCATCGCCGCATCCAGCGACTGGAAACGCTCCACCGAGCCGAGAAACGAGCCGCCCTGAAAAATCTCGTTCAACGACTTGACGTGCGGAAACATCTGCTCGAACGCGCGACCAGTCTTCGCCAGCACACCGTCACCGGCAGCCCGAGCAGCCTTGTCCAGGCCGTCCAGGTTTTCGCCGAAAACTCGGGTCAGCTCCCCGCCGATACGGCCTGTCTCGGCGAACTGTTTGAGGGAGGCATTCAGCCGGTCCACGTTCGCGGCAGCCGGCTCAAACTGTTGCGTCACCACACCCAGCAGTTGCAGCGCGATCAGGGCAGTCATCGCCTTACCGGCAGCGGCACTGAGCGTCGTCAACCCCTTCCCGGCGGTCGCGCCGGCACCACCGAGAGCGGTCAGCTTCGCGGCAGCGCCCTGCGCGGCGACACCGAGCGCAGTGACAGCGGTCGCCGACTTCTGCGCGACCGCACCCAAGGCAACGGCGGCGATGACCACCGACTGCACCGGGTCTGGTAGCGCCTGAAACAGGTCGAACACCACCCGCAGTGCCTGCGAGCCGGCAGCGAGGATGTCGAACATTGCGGCCAAACCGTCGCGGGTGGCCGGGTCGGCGAGCGCGTCGCGGGCGATCGTGCCGAGCGGACCCAGCACATCGGCCATGCCTTCGTAGGCGGCGGTCAGCGTGTCCACGATCCCGGCCACGTCGGCAGCTGACCGGCCGGACTTGATGTAGGCGTCGAGGGTTTGCGCCGCCTGGACGATGGAGCCGTTCTGCCTGTTGACGGCCCCGACGACCTGGCCGGTGATGCGCATGATGTCGCCGAGAATCGACATGAGCGCGCCGCCGGTTTCGACCCCGGCGCGGAAGAACTCGTCCAGGGAGCCGGTTTGCCGTGCCTTCTGGGCGGCGTTGTTCATGCGGTCGATGGCCCCGACCAGCCGGTCACCGATGAGCCTGACCAGCGGGTCGGCGGACATCATGAGGATGCCCCACGACTGGGCGAGTGCCTGCGTGCGGACGGCAAGCTGGTCGATGAAGCGGGCCGTCGAGCGGGACGCCACCGACACGCCGTCAAGGAACGTGGTGTCGGTGGCCGCGTCCGTCAACGCCGTCCAGGTGCGGTTCCACGCCCGCCCGAGGATCACAGCCTCGTTGGTCAGCCGGGGCAGAGTCGTGGTCGCCAGCCGATTCAGATTGCCGGCCCCGCTAGCGAGCGTGGCGTCCTGAATGGACTGCTGAAACGACAACAGCTGCGGCTTGAGCCGGCCCATCTCGTTGACCAGGGCCTTCGCCGACGGCGCGAGCCGGCCGAACGGGTCATCGGCGTCGAATATCTCGTCCAGGGCATCCCCGACACCGGCCGTCGCGACCTTCAACGTGCCGAACGCGGCAGCAGTACCCGTCAGCATGCCCGGCAGCGCGGCAGCACCGGTCGCCGTCGCGGCCAGCAGCGGCGGCAGAAGCTTGAGACTTCCACCGGCGGCAGCCGCACCACCGGCCACCACAGCAGTGCCGATAGCCACCCTGCGCGACCAGTCATCGATCGCCTTCGCCGACTTGGTCAGGTCAGAGGCGGTTCGACGCGACGTGTTGCCCAGCGCATCCTGTGCGTCGCGCAGCCTGCGGGTGGCCCGCTCCGCTTCGGTGGCCCCCGACGTGTAGTCGCGCACCATCAGGCGCAGCCGGACGGAAACGGTGCGGTCGGCCACGGAGGATCACCCCCTGCGTGCTGGCATCCTTCGCGGCGGTTTGTCGACCAAGGCGACGGTGTGGATCACAAACCCGGAGGTGTCAGGGCTTTCCTTGTGCCACTTCTCTTCAGCCTTGACCAGCACCTTGCAGGAAAAACACTCGGTTGGTGGTTCGGCGACGTACGCGCGTTCCGCTGCCGGGTTGTCTGGGTCGTTGTTCGGGTCGGTGCATTCGGCCAATGGCTGCCCGCATTTGCGGCACAGCGACGACTCGTACCAGTCCAGGGCGAGCATCCACGCGCGTTCGCGGGCATCCCACTCCGGTTCACGCCGGGTCACCCACTCAGACGGGCGGCCCTGCTCATCCCATGCGACGACGCGCGTCCGTTCGGCTGGCTCCCACCCGTCAAAGCGGCGCAGCGACACGCCGAGGGTTCGGGCTGCGGTCAGCTTCCGCCTCAGGTCGGGGTGCTGGCTGATCCGCTCGGCAAGAAAGGGACATCCTCCTCCGACCTGTTCAGCTCCCACGCGGCCAGCCACAGCCGCTCGAACTGCGCGTCGGACAGCTTGTTGTAGAGCTTCGTCCACCGGTCGGCGGTCATCTCCGGCTCGGCGATCGACTGCCGCACCAGCGCGGGAAAAAACGTGGACGAGTTGACGCCGAGCCCGTCACGCGGATCCCGCTTGCCGTCCTTGTCGCGGCGCGGCGGATGCTTGGAAAACAGGTCTTCCCACTCCTGCCGGCCGAGCGCGACCACCTTGAACGGGATCGTGTGCTGCCGCATCTTCTCTTCGAGTTCATCGAGTCGCGGCTGTTCCGGATCCGGCTCAGCCTTCCGCGTCCGGGTGGCCAGCCGCTCGTCGCCCTCCGGCAGGTCGTCGCCGGTGTCGGCGTTCGCCGCCCGCTCCTCGATACGAGCCTTCACAGCCTCGTACTCGGCGCGCAACTTTCCGTTAAGGCACAGCCACACGGTTGTTTCGCGCGGCGTGGCCTCATCCAGCAGCAGATCAAAATCCATGGTCGCTCCCCAGCAACAGGTCAGTCAGAGGTGGAAGAGAGAGGGGTGGGTTGGCTGGCGACGCCCGGCGCACACGCCAACCCACCCCGAGAGGAAAGAGCGGATCAGCCGCCGCCGGCCACGACCGCCACATCCCGGCGCACCTGGCCGATGATGAACGGCTTCTGCGTGATCCGATGCATACCGTTTCGGGTCGGCGCTTGCTTGCGCTGGATGCCCATCTCCACCGGAGCCACATCCACCAAATCGGCGGCGGCAATCGCATCCTCGAAGTCGACCGCCCAACGGGTCACGATGTTGCCGAGCGCGCCCGAAACCAGGGTGATGCGGGCCTCATCGTTGGCCGGGCTAGCCGTGTTGAAGACGTACGTGAACTCCATCGAGTCGGTGTAGTCGCCGCGCGCCTCGAACACCTGCTTCGAGCACAGTCGGCCGTCTTCGACGGTGTTCTCCGTGGTTTCCAGAGTGAATCCGTCGCTGGTCAGGTAGCAGGTCAGATCCAGCACCGACTCTGCCGTCAACTCGGCGACGGTCGGTGCGGCCAGGTTGGCGATGGCCGGCACCCACAGCACCATGATGGTGCCGTTGGTGTTGACTCCCAGCGGCTGCGACATCACTGACCCCCCGTCTGCTTGGTCTTGGCCTGCCGGCCGCTGGTGCCGGTGTCGGCGGGCGGTGCGGTGGGCTGCTCGGCGGCCTCATCGGCGGCGGGCTGCTGCGGGGTGGTGGACTCACCCGCCAGGTCGGTGCGGAACACCGCCGGCCGGGCACGGCCGGTCGTGTTCTTCGGGTAGTCCGGTACCGGCGTCATGCCGGCCCGGATGGCGTTCTCCGGCACGTCGTAGCGGTGGCCGGTCGTGTCGTCCTGCACCCACACGAAAGGCACGCGGCCGGTCGGGGTGCGGGTCGACCGCCGGCCGCCGAGGCGGTCGTCAGCCATGGTCAGGTGTCTCCTCTTGGTGAGCTGTGCAGCAGAAAAAACAGGGCGGTGATGTACACCTGCCGGCCGGGCGGCGACTTCACCGACGGGTCCGGGATTGGCGGGGCAACAGCGGCTTCCGGGTCCTGCTCGATGTCGCCGCAACGCCGACCCGGAATGACGGGCCGTTTGCGATGCAGGGCGCGGCGGGCACGATCAGCAGCACCGATCGCGTCGAGATACGCCTCAGCGACGCAGGTGATTTGGGTGCGGGTCCACACCTCGCCGCCGTCACCTACCAGCCGATACGGGCCGGCGCTCGCGGGCGCGCCCCACACGATGTAGTGCGGGTAGGTCAGTTCGTCGTCGGGCGGCTCCGGCTCGCCCACATACACGTCGAAGTCGGTGCCGGCGCGCAGCATCGCGGCGATGGCCTCAACGTGGTCAACCGACGGCTCGACCGACGGCACCAGCGGGGCAGTCACCAGACCACCCCCCGACCGGTCAGCTAGTCGAGCGGATCACCGATCGCCTCAACGGCGCGCAGAAACGTGGGCGTGACTGTTTCCAGGGAAGGACCGATGAACGGCTGCGGCGCCTGACGCCTCGTGCCCAGCTCCACGAACCGGGAGTACCGGGCCTCAGCACCCCACACACCTTCCATCAGACCGGCACGCCCGTCACCACGAAACTCGTGGCTGATAGACGACCTCATGAAGCCCGTCAGGACAGGCGAGCGTGCCTTGGCGGACGTCACCCCGGCCAGCGTTGACCGTCGTACGACCTGCGATCCGGCGGACCCGATCCGAGTCTTTTTGGTGCGTAGCTTCGCCTCGATCGCCGCCAGTTCGACCCGGCCGCCTTCCACGCGGATGTCAACCATCACGCCTCCTGCCGGTTGATGGGCTGCTCGATGTCACACCCGACCGTCCGCTGCCAGCGGAGGCCGTTGCGGGGCACGGACACCACCCGCAGCCTCGCGCCCACCAAGCTCGGATCCACTTGGCCGCCGAGCACATCCACGACATCACGGACGTGCGGTGCCGGGGCATCAGCGGGCAGCCGCAGCAGATAGCCGCCCAACGCGACCACCCGATCGGCCTGCACCGTCGGCCCGCCGCCGTCGTTGGCGCGCAGCGCCGCTATGCCCTGCCACACCTGCTCGTCGGCGGCGAACGAGGTCACGCCGGTCGCCTTGTCGCGGACACCACCCATCGCAGGGCGGGACAACCGCACCTCAACGGTCATCGAACCCTCAACAACAGGGCGGTGGTGCTGCTCGAAGCGAGGGTGAATCAGGCGCGAGTTCGGCAGCGGCATCACTCACCACCGCCTGTACGGGGCCTGCGGATCGAAATCGATCACCGAAATGCCCCACGCGTCCGCGCCGCCGATCAGGTCGTCCTCATCCTGCTTTGCCTGATCCCGCAACGCTTTCGCCGACGCCCGCAGTTCGGCGCCCACGCTCGGCCCGTTGGTGGACAGGTCGTTGGTGGAGATGTGTTTGGCGATCAGCACCTCAGACCGGGCAATGATGTCGAGCGCAGCCGCAGCCGCCCGCTTCACCGATGACCGCTCAGCCGCCAGCAGCGCCGCCAGTTCAGCGTCAGTGAACAGCGGATCCGACGTGTTGAGGTCGGTGATCAGCAGCCGGACCATGCCGACCGGGGTTGCCGGATCCATGTTGGGAAGAGGCAGCGGCACAACACACCCCCGTCCCGCAGAACCCGTACCGTCAGGACTCGATCAGACCCGCATCGCGCAGTGACGCCAGCAGCGCGTTGACCTTCGTCTTGAGTTCGTTGATCAGATCGGCTTCCGGCTGGCCGTAGGTGGCGTCGGCGTCGGCCGTGGCCACGTTCGCCACCGCTCCGCCCTGCGTCGCATCGGCCAGAACCGGCTTGGTGCCGTAGTAGGCGGCTCGGGTGCCCATCAACTTGTTCCCTTCGCGGTGCGGCGACCGGCCGCAGTTGCCTTCTTCGCTGCCTGCCTGCGGGCAGGCTTTTTCGCGTCGTTCTGCTCGCCGGAGTCAGACGGCTCGGTGACCTGGGTTGGCAGCGGATCCGGCTCGGTCAGCTTCACCGGCTGACCTTCGTTGCCGCCCGTGACCGGCTGCCCCTGCCCGTTGCCGGAGGACAGCCGGTCACGAAGCTCAGCCAGCAGACTGTTCTGCTCGCCGAGCAGCTCACACATGGTCACCATCAGCCGCTGCTCCGTGGTGCGAGCCAGCGGCAGATCCATCGTCAGGACCCGGTGCCGTTCGATGCGATCGTCATCTTCGGGTCCACGAACGACCCGCCGTAGATGTGCTGAACCTTCTTCTCCGACGCGCCGTGGTTGAAGCTCCACGGCACCTCGGCGCCACCCAGACGCCGCATGTCGGGGATCTTCTCGTACAGGGCGGGGGCTTCGTAGCCGCGCAGCCGGCCGAACTCCAGCGCCGGACGGGGCCCGTTCGGGTTGGCGAACAGGAACCACGACGTGTCGGCGTTGGCGGTCGACGCCACCGAGTCGATGAAGTAGTTGGTGTTGACGCGCAGGTTTCCGCCGATGCCGTTGCCCCGGATGATCGTCACGTCGCCGTTCGGGCCGACAGCCCGGTACTCGGTCGCGTTGATGATCTCGTTGGCGGCCAGCGACAGGCCGGTGCCGACCACCAGTTCGATGGCGCGGACCTGGATGGGGTTGCCGCGCTCGTCCTTGCGCTTCATCAGCTTCGTAATCGCGGCCTGCAACGCCTCCCGGGACAGCGGCGGGTTGCCGGCGAGAATGTTGTCGTTGGGGCCGGAGTACACGTCCGACAGCGGCCCGTTCGGGCCCACGTACAGGCGGGTGACGAAGTCTTCCTCGCTGTCGCGGGCGGACTGGGCGAGATCCTGCGGCAGCCGCCGGAACGCCCCCAGATCGTCGTTGATCATTGCCTCGAACGAGAGAGCGAAGCCCGCCTCGTACTTGTGGACCGCGTACTTGTACTCGGCCTCGGTCTGCGACCGTCGCGGGTGCTCCGCCAACTCACCCACACGGGTCAGCAGGTTCCGGATACCCGACGTGGCGAACCGCTTCACCTCACGGAAGTCGTTGACGGTGGCGGCGCGGGCGTAGTTCTGCCACGTGGTTGGCGTCGCCTCGTACGCCCCGTACAGCTGCCGGTCGAGGGAGTCGGCGAACAGCAGCGGGAAGTCGCTGGTGGACATGGCTTCCACGAAGTGGTGGATGCCCCGGCGTCCGGTGTACACGTCGTGCATGAACTCCTGGGCTTCCAGGAGCCGCTGCTCCCAGCGGGGGTCACCCCGGCGGGCGTGGTCGCCGACACGCTGGTCACCGCCGAACGCGGCAGCGACGCTCGCGGAGTCGGCGTCCAGCGCCTCGATCCGCTGCTCGAACATGGTGTTGCTCATGGTTGTCGTCTGCCCTTTCAGCCGGCGAGCCGGATCTCGATGGTGGCGGTGGCGCCGGATCCGACGACCCCCATGGCCTGCCCGGCGAGCTTGCCGGTGGCCTTCTTGCTGACCGGCGGGGTGTCGGCGTCCACGTAGTAGAGCTGGTTGCCGGAGGCGACGGCACTGTTGCCGGAGCCGTTGACGCCGCGCACCGGGATGGACACGGTGCCGTCGAACTTGACGGGGGTCAGACCCGTCTCGGGGTCCTTGTCGGCGAGCGCGACACCGATCAGGTCGCCCCAGCGGACGATGTCACTGGACTTGGGGTTCTCGGGGTGGTCGACCAGCACATCAAGCTGGTTGCCGATCTCACGAATGACGTTCTTGGCCATGACGTGCCCTCTCAGAAGGTGCGGCCGGTGGCGGCGATCTGGGCGGCGGTGTCGCTGAGGCCGCTCTGCTTGTACGACTCGACCAGGCGGGCGCGAACGGCCTCGCGGTCGACGGTCTGGCCGGCGGTGGACTCCCGGATCTGGGTGGTGCCGCCCATGCCGGTGACCTTCCCGGCGTCGTTGGCCTCGTTGAGGGAGGCAAGGTACGTGGCCTCGTCGGTGATGGCCGACTCGACCAGTGCGGTGAACGCCGCCTCATCGAGGATGTTCGCTTCAGTGAGCGGCACGTCGCGGGTGACGGCGGTCAGGACGCGGGTGCGGGCTGCGGCCGGCAGGTCGGATTCGGTCAGCTTCGTCTCGGCGAGCGGACGCGCCTTTTCGGTGGCCTCGAACCGGGCGAGCCGCAGGGCCGTGTCGGCGGCCTGCTTCCGGGACTCTTCGGCCTCCCGTAGCGCCTCCGTCAGCTTCGTCTCGGCTTCGGCGCGTGCCTGCTCGGCGGCCTCGCGCGCCTTGACCTCTTCGGTCTTCTCCTCGGGCATGACGCCCTCCTTCTGTTCGGCGGGCGTCGTGCCCGGCGCGTCTTCGGTGGTGCTGTCCCCGCCGTCGCCGGCCGGGGGGTCTTCGGGGGTCGTCTCGGCGGGTGCGGACGGTGCATCCGCTTCCGGCTCGACCGGATCCGGCGCGACGGGCTCGGCGGGCGTTGCCGCCGGCCCGGCGGGCTGCTCGGACTCGGTGACCGCGACAGGCTTGGACGGCTCGTCGTACAGGTCACGGGCGAACAGCTGTGGGGCTTCCGCATCCACCCGCGCCGTCCACGCCTTCAACCCGTCACCGATCGCCGCCGACAGCGTGATGCGTTCCTCGCGGGTCAGCCGGCCGTCGCCGTACGCTTCGTCGGCGTACTGGGTGAGCGCCAGGTGTAGCCGTGATTCCAGCCATCCGCCGAACGTGCGCGCTTCCCGCAGGCTGACGTGGTCGGATTCCAGCAGCGACAGAATCCGCCCTCCGGCACCGGCCTTGGTCACGAAGTCGACGGACTTGCCGTGGGTGATTGCCTCCACGATCAGCCCCTTACGGCCGTCCCGCTCGCCGTAGTTGCCGACCCCGTCGGCGTTGATGGACACGCCGATGTCTCGCCACATTTCCCGCACCGACTCCCGGTAGGCGGCGAATACCCGAGCCTTGGCGCGCATCTGACGGCCACCGTCGACCGGGTATGGGTCCTCGACCAGAACTGCCGCCAGCGTGGACAGCGACCTTGCCGGCCGCTCCGCCTCTTCGGTAGGGGTTTGGTGGTCCCAGTGCATGTGGGTTCCGGCGGGCATGACTTGCGGCAGGTCCCGGGCGAGGGTTTCGGCCGGGTAGTAGCGGCTGCCTGACAGGTTCCATCCGGCTTCGATGAGCAGGATGTCCACGACGCCGCCGGTGAGGGCGGGTGCTTCGGTGATGGCGGCAGTAACCGCTTCGCCCAGTTGGATGCGCTCGGCGGTCGGCGCGGTGGCGGATTCGCGGAGCGCGACGGCGAACGCGTTCTTCGAGTAGGGGGCGATGCTCGTGTCAAGCTGCACCCGGACGGGACGATGGGACATCAGGGGGCCTCCCGCTCGCGGGCAGTGATGGAGATGGGGCCGATGCCGCTGCTGTCGCCGGACCACAGGCGGGACGTGGTGCGCCCGTCGGGGTTGCATTCGTCCATGCCGTGCCAGGTTCCGCCGCGTGGTGTGCGACCGAGCGCCGAGTCGTATTCGGCGCCACCGCTGGCGAGCGGATGGAAAAACAATCCGGTCGGGTTGAGCACGCACAGGCCGTACACGTGGTCGTCGCCGACCTCGGTGACGGTTGCCGCTCGGCAGACGGACGGGAACTCGCCACCGGGGGTGCCGTACGACACGTAGTGGACGGTGTCGCCGATACGCTGATTCACGGAACCTCCGGTTTCAGTCCGGCCATCCGGCGCAGATCACGAACAGGCGTCGGCACATACGAGGGCCGCCAACCGGGGTTGTCGCGGCGGGTCGCCAGGTCGGCCCATGTGACGGCGCTGGACCGGTAGAGGGCGAGTCGGGCAGCGCCCATCACCGCCACCTGCCGGGCATGCGGCAACGCATCGAAACGCGCTTGCGCATTCGGCATCAGGTCGGCTGGCTCGTCCATTTCGATACCGAGTTCCCGCCACGGCTTCACCCGTGGAAGGCGGGCGCACCGGCATTGTTGGTGCCCCCACGGACCCGGAACCTCCGCCGGATAGGTGCGCCCATGCATCACCCAACAGGCCGTGCAGCAGCGCGGCCCTAGGTCGGCGTGCCACGTCCAGCCGTCCAACACGTCGGCGTTGACGGTGTGCGCGTACCGCGACGTTTCCCGATACGCGTCCAGCATCTCGGTGCGCGCCACATTGATGGCGCGCGTCAGGCCGCCGTTGAACGCCCCCTGAACGCGGGCGAGCACATCCCGCGCCACCTTGTTCGGGTGCTCACCGGCCGCCACCCCACGTATCAGCGCCCGACTCAACGCCTCGGTGGCCTCAGCCGACAGCGGCAGCGTAAGTGAGGTGATCTGCCCGGTGGTGCGAGCCACGATCGCATCCAACGCCGACGGCACCAACCGGCCGCCGATCTGCTCGGCGGCAGCGGCAGCAACCACAGCCGGATATTGGGAGGCGATCACCGCCGGCTCGGATGCGGCAACCACCGCCACAGTCGCGGCAGCACCAGTGGTGATGTGGCTTTGCGCCTGCACCGCCAAACCGTCTAGGGCGCGGCTGGTCGCGTTAACCGCCTGCATAAGCCGCGCGATGCGGGACAACTCCCACGGCGACGGCCATGCCCGCCCCGAAACGGCACGGTCGGCGAGGTCAGCGACCGCTTCCCGCCACGCGGGTTCCAGGTCGTCCCACGCCCGCAGCCATGCAGCGGTGATGAGCCGCACCGCCTCATCTGCCTGACCGCCAACATCCGCCGCTAGGTCCCGTAGGAGGCGGAGAGTGCGACGGTCAACCATCACACCCTCCGCCCGGCCGTACGGGTCAGCCCGGACCGGTCTTGTTGGCGCCCTTGCGGTGGCCCGGCCAGTAGCCGAAGTGATCCTTGAACCACTGCGACGCGATCCGCTTCGCGCGAGCCGAACCGACATGCTTACGGAGATGCTGGTACAAGGCCGTCCACGGATGCGGTTTCGTCGCCCATTTCGCCAACCCCGGGCCGTGCAGCCAGTAGCGGCGCAGGTTGTTCTCAGCCTCGGTCAGCGTGATGGGTTCGGCTGACTCCTCCAACGGCTCGACGTCGTCCAGCTCGTCATCGGGGCCGTCTTCATCGTTGTCGTCGGGTGCCATGGACCCGATGCCGGCACCAGCCGGATCGCTCCCACGTCGCGCCGCCGACAACGCCCTGGCGCCGTCACCGACGTCCGGGCCGCGTGGCCACACAAACTGGCCGTCATCGTCCACGAGGGCGCGCATGATGCCGTCCACATCCCGCACCCCGAGCGCCGTCAACAGCAGGCGGGCGATCTGCTCCGGCGGCACCGTTCCCGTATCGGACGCAAGCTTGATCGCTTCCACGGCCTTAAACGGGTCGATGTCGTCCAGGTCCGGCCAGGTGATGTCGATCGTGTCGTCGGTGTCGCCCGCCAGCTTGACCACCTCGCGGCCGGTGATCGGATCCCGCTTCACCGTGCCCTGCAACACCCCCTGCGGGGCGCGCACACTCTCCGCGATGACGTAGCGGAGGATCCGCAGCATTACCTGCGTCCACAACTCGCGACGCTGGCCCATCGCCAGCTCGGTCGGCTGATCCAGCGTTTCGGCGGTGGCTCGTGCGCCGGTCTGGCCGGGGTCGGACAGCAGCATAGTTACCGGCACGTCCAGCGCCGACGACACCATCATGGCGAGCGGGCGGCCGGATTCGGCGTCGATCGTGGCGCCGCTCTTGGGGATTGCTTCCAGTTGGGCGTCCATCGGGGTGATAGCAGTCGCGCCAACATCCAAAGCCCGCCCGGTGGGGTCGACTGGTGGCGGCGTCGCCAACCTGGTTCGAGCCTGACGTTCGGTCGAACCTTTTGCGGTCAGCCGCCACGCGAACCGGGACAGCGACTTGACCAACGTGGCCCAGTTTTCCAGGAACTCCTTGTAGGCGCGAGCCCAGTTCACCGCCGCATACGCGTCGGGTACGCCGCGCTGCCAGCCGAGCGGCCGGTTTACCGCCACCTGCACCATTGGCGCGAACCAGTCGATGTCGACACCGGCGAACCGCTTCGGTCTCACCGTCGGCCGGTAGTCCACCGACGGGTACAGCTTCTCCCGCTGCACCAGAACCGGCACACCTTCGTTGGTGTAGGTGGTTTCGGTCCAGCGCCGCCGGTAGTACCACGTCTCCGTGCGGTCATCCGGATTGGCGATGATCTCGGCGATCTCGTCGGCAATCACCGTGCGCGCCTGCACCCACCCCGACATCGGCCGAGTGAACAGGACGATGAACACGTCCCCGTCGGTGCCGAGCGCGTGCTCAAGCTGATCGCGGGCCGCCGGGCCGGTCACCGAGTCGCGGTTCTGCCCGTCGTTGAGAAACGCGGTGATGACCGCTTGCACATCCTGCTGGCTGTCACGGGACCCGTTTGCTCTCGCCGTAATCTCAACGCCCTGCCCCCACACATAGGCAGAACGCAGGTTGAGTCCCCGCTTGATCAGCGGATTCGACAAGGCCATAAGGCGACAGATGGCGCGCATCTGCCGCATGCCCTCGGCCGTGAACTCCTGTTCACCAAGCGCCGTGAACCGCCGCCAGCCGGCATCCCCGGAGATGGCCCGTTCCAGGTCGGCGACCGACTCTCGAAGCGGGGTTGCGTCGATCAGCCTTTGCTCGGCCAGTTCGGCGTTATTACGGGCCACCGCCAACTGGCGGTGCAGGCCACCATCAGACTCGGCCAACCGGGCGGGACTGCGACGGTTACGGGAGCGGCCCACAAGCCACCCCCTCAACAACAGGTCAGGTTGGAGGCAAAGAGATCAGTTCGAACCAGCGCACGGCTGTTCGTCGTCGTCCAGCGTGCGGCCCGCCGCAACCACGTAAGTGATGGACGGCTGCCGCGCCTCGGTCTTGTCGGTGGCAATCCGCTCACCGACCGGCCACCACGACGGGCCGGCATCGTCGCCCTCTATCACCGCAACGCGGCCCTCGACCCACGCCGTGTTGTCCATCAACACGAGCTGGCAGGCCGCGCAACGCTGCACCAGCCCGACAGGCGGTGCGGCGATGTGAACCTTGAAAGGGTCAAGCTCGGCGGTACGCATGAAGCCTCCCGCTAATAGAGTGAGATCGAACCTTCGGCGTCGGCCTGGTCTTCGTCCTCGAACAACTCGTCATCCACGAACAGCGGGTTGATCAGTAGCCGGTTCAGGGCCTGCGACATTGCGTCCACCCGGTCGTCGTGGGCGGCGTTCGGGAACCCGGCCGCCTCTTCGATCAGGTCATCAACCCACGGGGCGATCTCCGGCGCGGGCAGAAACACGTTCTTGGCTTCCACCAGCGGCGACACGGCAGCAGCACGCGCAGTCTTCGACCCGTCCGGCTCGACAGGGATCAGCCCTGGCACGGTGCGGCGCAGAAAGTTGATGACCGCCGTGCCGTTGGCCTTGTCTTCCACCAGTTTGGCTGTGGCTTGAGGCCAGCGTGCCGACAGTGCTCGCACCGCCTGCAACGTTTCCACGAACGTCATCCGCCGGTGCACCTGATCGAGCAGGTACGCCTCAGCGCCACGCCGGCCCCACACCTGGCCGCACACGTAGTCGGTGCCCTCGGTGTTCTTGAACGTCATATCCCAGGAGGCGATCAACTCATCGAAGCCGAGCGCCAGACGGGAACCGTCCTCCCGCTCGGCCCACTGCGGGTTGCCGTACGACTGCCACCACTCCCGCTGGAAAATGTTGCCCTCAGCCGGCGTTGGACGCCCCTGAAACAGCGCATTCCACGACCGGGAACCAGCCTCACGCTTCCGCTGCTCCCAGTCCGTCCGCGACCGGCCGCGCGCCGAAATCATGAACTCGCCAGGCTCGCGGCCCAGCGGATCCGTCTCACCCTTGTTCGGATCGTGATCAGCCTGGGCAGGAATGTTCAGGACCCGCCAGTCCACGCCGTCGTCGCGCTCTTGCAGCCAGCCGGACAGGTCATCGTTCCGCCACCGCGTCTGAATGATCACCACGGCGACGTTGTTGCCGAGACGGGGGATCGCGACCTCGGTCCAGAACTCTTGGACCGTTTCTTTCCATGCCTTCGAGTCGGCTTGCTCGCTGTTCTTGTACGGATCATCGATGATCAGCAGGTCAACGGGACGACCCGTCAAGCTGCCGGCGATGCCGACACAGAAGACGCCGCCCTGGTGGCCGAGGATTTCCCACTCGTCGGCTGCCGACGATGCCGGATTGACCGTCAGGTTCAGTTTGCCGCTGTGCTCGGCGATGTCGTCGCGGATGTTCCGACCCCACCGCCGGGCGAGGCCGTGACTGTTCGACACGATCGCGATCCGCAGGTCGGGGTTGCGGACCAGCATCCACAGCGGGAACCGCCGGGACGTTCTCTGGCTCTTTCCCTCCTGAGGGGGCATGGCGAGCATGAGTCGCTTGCAGCGGCCCTCGGCCACATCCACCAGCGCCTGGTCGATCATGTTCAGCGCCGGAGTTTGGACCGTCTTCGGGTCCAGTTCCAACGCCATCTCACCGGGCGTCGCCCAGGGGCATTCACGCTCAGGTGTCGGCTCGAAGAACCGCGCGGCGGCCTCGAACGGGTCGACGGTCGGGGCGAACAGTGAGCCCGCCATGTCGTCCTCCCGGTCACACCTAGCCAGAATCGGCAGCCGGCGGTGTCGCCTGCGGCGGCGTGATGACACCGCCCTTGGCGTACCAGCCGGTGGCATACCAGTCGGCGACGGCAGCAAGGAGCCGTGCCCGCACCCGAGCCTTCGCCCGCGCATCGGGAATCACGAACTCGCATCCCGGCGCACGCCACGGCTGCATCTCGCTCACGCTGCACCTGTCGACACGGAACGCAGCCGGAACGGAACCACCTTCGCTGCCGTGGCCTGCTGCTCAGGCGACAAGTCCAGATCCCCGAGGATGGCTTTGATGACTCCGGCGAGCATCGCCCCCTGCTGCTCGGCGAGCCGCACACGTCGTTCTTCCAGGCCAGCGCCGATCGCCTCTTTGCACACTCGAACGAGATGCGTGCGCTCTCGGGCGTACAGCTCTACCCACACGTTGACTTTGGCAGCGCGGGTGGTGTCGACGCCGGGAAACTCGCCCGCGTCTTTCGTCACCTCTTCGGTGACACCCCACACGACGTCTTCGGCCCGCAGCGCCTGAACCTGCTCGTGCAGCCAAGCAACGGCACCGGCGGTGCGGTGTACCTCTTCGAGCAGGGCGTCACGGGGGTCAATCTCACGGGGAAGCCCGAACGTTGCCACTGCCTTCTCGGCAAGGGCTTTCTGTCCGGCAACCGTATGAGACTTGGTGGAGCCGCCGTGCATCTTGCATCGGCCTGTCCCGGGGTGTTCGGTGCCCCATCCGGCAGGGCGGGTGCAGAGTTTGCCTGCACCCTCGCCGCGTCGTTTGCCGCCGCATTTGGATTTGCCATGTTCGGTGGGCTGATCTGCGGTTGCCATGACCAGTCACCTGCCCTTGGGGTGGACTCTGCGTGACTGCCGGTTGGTGTTCTGCCGGGTCTGCGCTAACGGGTGTCGATGCACCGTGACTGTGCGTCGG
This sequence comes from Micromonospora sp. FIMYZ51, assembly GCF_038246755.1. Taxonomy (NCBI): domain Bacteria; kingdom Bacillati; phylum Actinomycetota; class Actinomycetes; order Micromonosporales; family Micromonosporaceae; genus Micromonospora; species Micromonospora sp. FIMYZ51. The sequence goes on from NZ_CP134706.1 coordinate 2,015,561, forward strand.
TGTTAGGTGTCGGGGTCGAGTGCGATGGTGACGGTTTCGGTGGCGAGTTCGTCGTCGCCGACCCGGTACTTGTCGCCGTGTTCGTTGAGGCGTGCCCGGACGACTTCGACACCCCGGTTGCTGATGTGCACTGTTTGGAGGGTGACCGGGTCGACGGGATCGAGGCCGAGGTCGCGGAGGAAGTCGAGCACCTTGGACAGGGGTATGCGGTGCGGGTCGGCGCTCATGCGGGGGCGTTCTCTTCCTTCGTCGGGTCTAGCCATGCGGGCCACTCCACGTCGGGCGGGATCCGCACGACGCGGGGCCGAGTGGCGACCTGGCCTTTGGCGTGGTCGATGACGGTGTTGCCGTCTTCGTCGTACTGGACTTCTGAGAGGTGCAGGTACCATCCGTCGGGCTGGTAGCCGATGGCGAAGGGAACGCCGAAGTTTTCGGGATTGAGGCCGAGGCTGCGCAGCCAGGCGAGACACTGCTCATGCTGGGTGTCGGGCATGCCGACGGTGGTGTGGCGGCTGTAGATGTTCACTGCCGCTCCTTCTGCTCGCGCCCGTCGAGTGAGTGATGGATGTGTAGCCACCCGTCGCTGCCGTCGTCGCGCACGACACGTTCAATCTGCGGCCCGCAGGGGCAGTCGCCCGCCGTGTCATGGTCGATGAGGTCGGCGACCGGCGTGACGTGGATGTCGTCGGAGGCCACGGCTATGCGGTTACGAGGATGCGGGTTTGCCGGCCGGGGTTGCGCGGGTTGGCTTTGGTGTCGCGGGCGGCGTCGAGTACGTCTCCGAGGAGGTATTCGACGTGGCCGGCGTGGCTGCGGCTTGGCCGGGTGGTGAGTTCCCGCCGTTCGCCGTCGGTGGTTTCCCAGCCTCGGCGTCGCCAGCCTTCGAGGGTGCGGGGTGCTACGCCGGCTGCCGCTGCGGCGTGGGCGCGGGTGACGTAGGCGCTGCGGTTCACTGGCACCTCCCCAGGAAATGGCGAACGCCCCGAACCGTGGTGGGTTCGGGGCGTTCGTTGGCCTGCGGAGACACGTGTCCCCTGCGCGAAGGATGACACATCGGTGGATCTTCGGCAACACCGGGGGTCTAGGCGTTTACGGCGGCGGCTTGTTGGTGGACGAGTTCAGCCATCTGGTCGGCGGTGTACATGCGTCCGCATTCGGAGCATTCGGCGTAGTCGTCGCCGGCTTGTTGGCTGATAGTGGAGATTTCGCGGCAGTGGGGGCAGGTGACGCCGAGCCAGTGGCGGGGCCGGGGTTCGGTTTCGCCGAGTGCCGCACGGAGGGTGCCGCGCAACTGGTGGAGTTCAGCAGCGATGTCGGCGATGCCGGGATGCTCGGTGCAGGCTGCGTCGATGCGGTTGCCGGCGTATTCGGGGGTGTGCCCTGCCCGCAGCCACATCGTCAGCTCGGGCACGGTGGGTACGGGTAGGTGGTGGCCGGGCCACAGGGTGTCGCGCCAGTCGCGGGCGAGTTCGTACAGGCGGGTGGCGACGGACAGGTGCCCGATCTGATCCCACGGGTGCTGCCGGGCTTGGGGGGTGGGGTTGGGGATGCGGGCCTCGTTGGTGAGGTCGACGTGATCCAGGTTGGCGGGGGTGGACTTGCTGGGGGTGCCGGACACGTGGGGCTGGTCGGGTTTGCTTGGGATGGGGCCGCTGCCGCCGATGGTGGCGAGGGGGTCGGCCCAGACGGTTTGGGCGCGGCCTTGGGTGTCGTAGCGGCGGTAGCGGCGCTGGTCGGCCTCAGTCGGGTCGGGGTTGGCTAGCCGCTCGTGCAGGTCGTGAAGTTCGCCGATGAGCCGGCTGAGACGCAGTCGGCAGCCTTCGCACACTGGCGGCCGGTCGGGGCGGCGCGGTTCGGCGTTGCCTCGAAACGTCGGACACAACGTGCAGTCGGTGTCGGTGGTGTCGTGCATGATGTGGTCCCCCCGGTCGGTGCTGGTTACGCTGGTGGGGACACCCTGACCTTGGTGGGCGAGGGGTGGAGGTGGGCGGCGGTCCGGTCCGGGGAGGGGTCGGGCCGCCGTCTCGTGTTAGTGCGGGCACGCGATCATCGTGTTCAATCCTGCGTAGGTGCTGGCGGCATGTACCACGTCACCTCTTCCGGGGTCCACCAGGGGGCGGCGCTGACCACGTTGACTGTCACGGGGGTGAGGCTGCCGGGGGCGGGCTGGCCGGTGTCGGTGCAGCCGATGAAGCAGTCGACCGTCAAACGGGCGGGCCGCCCTGGTGCGCCTGGCTGAATTTTGGCCTGGGCGCCCACTGGGACGGTGCTCGGGTCGATGCCTTGCTCGGCCAGCCAAGCGGCCACGGGAGTCATGCCGTCGTTCGCGGTCATTGCGCCTCCATGATGCGTCGCAAGGTGTCGTGTCCGTCGGCGGCGAGTTCCTGCGGGCTGGGTGGTGTGACGGCGTGCTGGTGGTCGCCGGACGGCCAGTTGTAGATCAGGTCGGGGTGTGGTTTGCCGAGCTGCCAGTCTTCGATCACCGCGTCGGGTTCGATGCCGCACCACCAGCATCGAGGGTCGGTCGCTGTGTCTTCACGCTTGGCGGACAGGAACGGGCTCGGGCCAAGCATGCGGGCACCGTCGGCGGTGGTCACCCAGTTGTTGCCGTCGCGGTCAGTCCAGCCGCGTTCAATCCAGCCGGTCACTGTGCCTCCTCGGCGGTGATCGACTGCACATGGACGCCGTGGTGAACAGCCATGGTGGGGTATACGTCGGTGGTCGCTCGCATGACGGTGTGCTCCCCGTCGAGAATGACCCGGTGGTCTTCTGTCAGGTGGGCGGCGGCGAGCCGATCCAGTTCCGGCAGGGTGGTGCAGTCGCGGATGCTGGTTTCCCAGTCGCACCACGGGTCGGTGGCTTTTGCACCTTCGGGCATGTAGTGGCGGAGATAGAGTTGGCCGTCTCGGTCGGCCTCCACACCGAACGAGTTGCGCTGGTCTTCGGTCACTGCGGCCCCCATTCGGTGCGGTAGCCGGACTCGCCTGCGAACGCGGCAGCGAGCAGCCGCACAACGTCCCGGTACGCCTCGGTGTAGCCGTCCTGCCAGCTTGGGCCGCAGTCGGTGACCAGCCCGAGGATTCGCCGTTTGGCATCAAGGTCGGCAAGCCGGTCGCGGCAGACCCGTTCGACGTCGGGCCAGTCGTGCCAGCCGGGGATGTATCGGCCGAGTAGTCGCGGGTCTTTCACCGCAAGATCGTTGCGTTGCGCTTCGGTGAGCAGCTTGCGGGTGCGGGTTTCGGCGGCGTCGATCTGCTCGGCGAGCCACGGCACCAGTTCGTGGGTCACGAGCGCGGGCCTCCAACGTCGATGACCGGCGTCAGCTCCGGCACTTCCGGTTCGCGGGTGGTGCCGCAGCCAATCCAGTCGTACTCCATGCCCTCAGGCGGCGGGCCGGGACAGGTTTGCTGCCATCCTTCCGGCCAGCAGTGTTCGCAGAAAGTGAATCCGCACACGGTGCAGCGGGGGCCGTTGTGGGTTCGTCCGCTCGCGTCACCTGAGTCCATGACGAAGTTGTCCGGCCGCCCGCTGGTGTCGGTCTGCCACTGATGGGTCATGGGCGCCATCCTTTCGGCCTGTGCCGGTCCGCGTACGCCAGCATGATCCGCATCATCTCCGACCGGTTCGGCTTGCCGTCCCGGTCGACCACGTCTTCATCGCGGGCGGTTTGCTCGATGCGGTCGACGGCGGTCCAGGCGATGAGGAGATGCACGGAGCGGCGGCCACGTCGCTTGTTTCGGCCGGTCACCAAATCGCACCTCCCGTGAATATTCTACCTGTTCAGGGCATGTGATGAATCGTCGGGATCCGTTATCTGATCGTCGTTTTGGGGCGCGGATTCCGTCCGCCAACCGAGCAGGTCGGGTCCGTCTTGCGGGGCACTGTCCGGCTTGGATACGGCCGGCGGGATGAGGCCGCGCCGCCGAGCACACTCGATGCCGTAGCCGTCGATGACCGGGCCGACTCGGATCAGCCGGCGGCAGCATCGGCAGCGGCGGGCAGGTGGGCCCGGCAGCAGCGGCGTGGTCATCAGGCGGCGATCAGCACGGCGACCAGGGCGAGCACCACGGCGAGGACCACCAGTTCGGCGCGTCCTAGCCGCCGGTCGGCGCGGTCGAACTGGCGGCTGCCGTGGTCGTGCACCTCGCGGGATTCGGGGATCATGGGCGGTCCTTCGCGGGCGGCTGCGCGCGGTCGTGGCGGTCGATGACCTGCTCCACCCGCGTGCGGGCGTCCACCACGTCGGGTGTCTGGCCGGGCTGCCAGCGCAGGGCGTCCAGCAGTACGCGGGCCGCCGACACAACTTCAGCCAGAGACGGGGCAGTCACGGCTGACCCTCCACCGGCTCAAAGGGGGTCGTGTGCTGCCAGCGGCGCACCAGCACCGCGTCACCACGCCAACCGCAGTTCGCGGCCCGCTTCTCGCGATGCAACTCCACCAGCGCTTCGGCTTGGGCGCGGAGGGCTGGTGTTTCGGCCACCAACTCGCCGTCGATGGTGATGCGGTAGCCGAAGCGCTCAACGGTTTCGGTGCCGCCGGGCAGGATACGCCCGTCGAGGTGGGCGTTGTGGAGTGCGGCGATGTGCTCCGCCAGTTCGCGGGACATCACCAGAACGGCGGCCATCCTGCCGCCGTCGCCCGGCTCCCGGCCGTTGATGGAGACCGCCCACGAGTCCAGCAGCGGGCTGTAGACGGCAGTCCAGCGGGCAGACAGTGCCTCAGCGGTGTAGTTGTCGGTGGTGCTGGTCGTGTCGGTCACGACGTTACCCGCTCGTACGTCTCCTCGAAGATGTCCGGCTTGCTACTCCCGCCCGAGGTAGCGAATGGCCGCCCGAAGCCGCGCCGGGTCATCCCGGAAGAACCCCAGGCCCTTATTGCATGAATCGCAGAGAACTCCACGTACGCGGGTTGAGGCATGGCAGTGGTCGATGCGGAGGCGTTCTGTATTTCCACAGATTGCGCACTTTCCCTCGCGCATGAGCTGCTCGTACTCATCGAGCGGGATTCCGTACGCCGACTTGGCCTTGTGTGCCGCGACGCGCTCCCGGTTGGCCTTGACCCACTCTCGGTGCGCAGCCTTCTGCTTTTCCTTGTTGGCGGCGTAGTAGGCCGCCGTCCGGACTCGTGTGCAGGGCTTGCACCAGCCGGAGCGCTTGCGAACGCCATAGAAGTCTTCACGAGGCTTCGTCTCTCCGCACTTCGGACACCGAAACTCCGCTACCATCTGCGGCCACCCTCTCGTAAGTGGCCTCAAATATATCACCCTTGCAGGGGTAGAACTCGCCCTTGACGCCCCGAATCACGTAGTCGCCAATGTCGGCACGCATCCGGCCTTCCAGCGTCTCGATGTACAGGCAGGGAGCGAGGGGTGGAACGAACACCTCGCCGCCGTTCTCCTTGACCCAGTTGGCGACGGTCATGTGGTTGCCGAGATCATCGATCAGCTGCATAGCCTCGACCTCAATGGGCTTCTTGCGGAACTTGATGCTCATGGGTTGCCTCCTCAGTGGTTGGTTTGGGTCAGGGTTTGGGGTGAGTGATCGGCTGTCGGCTGCCCCAAAGGCGGGCCAAACAGTGGGGCAGGCTTGCCGGGATACAGCAGTTCGGCGAGGCGGGCCGCAGACGGCACCGTGACGGTCCGGGCGAGCGGGTTGATGTGGATGACGGGCAGGCCCAGGCGGTGGGCTTTCGTCAACGCCGAGTAGGTGCCGCCGTCCCGCTTGTCTGGACGCCACACCCCCACCACAGCGTTGGCGGTGCGCAGCATCCCGTCGTTGCGCTTGTGCAGGAGCGAAACGACTACCCGCTTGCGGGCGTGCTCGGCCAGCCCGGCGAGATCCCCGTACACGACCTCGGACGCTGCGAGGTTGCGCAGACGGCACCACTCGGCCACTGCCTCCGGTGCACGTCTCGCCCACGGGCCGGGCTGCTGCGGGAACGGAATGTGCGCCACAAACGGCACCCCCGCCCGGTGGAGGGCATCGGCCCACCACATGTCGGAGCCGAGCGCCATGCCGGTGATGCCGGTGGTCATGCCGTACCCGTCGCGCAGCTTGACGGCGACCCGGGCCAGTTCGCCGCGCACCCAACCGTGGGTGTCGTCGGGGATGTCCTGCGGGCGATGCCCGGTCACCATCACCTGCGACCACACCGGGGCGGTCACTGCGGACGCCCGAACAGGTCAGAAACGCCCGGCGGCAGCGGCTCACACGGACCCGTCTCCGCCCCCAAACATGACGAACCGTGATCCCGGTAGCCGCAGTCCGACAACGGGCGCGCATAGTGGCCCAAGTCTTTAACGCTGCGGACGCGAGTCGCGCACGTCCCCCCGTCACCCGGACGGACCCGGAACGGGCCGTGTAGACCGGTGCAGCCCGGACCGGCAGTGCACTCCACCGTCTGGCCGATGCAGTGGATGAACACGTCACCGGGGCATGAGGCGAGGCGTGTCGCCTCCGGATAGGCGGCCAGACGGTGCTCCGTCTCGTAGTCGCGGGCACCACGCCAGCAGTCCGAACGGCCAGCATGGAACGTCGGGCCTGGGGCGCCCGGCACCAGCAGCGACGGCTCCGGGAACGTCACCGTCTTTTGCCGTCCAGTGACCGGCTCCAAACAGTAGGCGCACACGCCCGGCTTCGCCCCGGCCAGCAACCGTGCCGTCTTCCGTGACTGGCTGGCAATCATGCAGTCACGGTCGTACTCGATGCACGGCCACGGATGCCCGTGGCAGGAGCACGTCTGGTAGCGGACGGCGACCAGCGACATGACACCCGACCACGGGTCGAGGTGCAGATGCACCTGCCGGCCGTCGGGAACACCGCTCAGGTTGGGGCCGCATTCGTGCTGCAACACGATGGTGCGCGGCAGGCTGTGGGCGCGGTGTTGTGGTGCTATGCGGGCGAGGTAGGCGGCTTCCTGCTCGGTCCAGTTGGCTTCGTCGGTGATGTGTTCGTCCACCACCAGCCAGATGGCGTACCGCCACGCCACACGGTTGCCGACTTTCGGTTTGCCGCTGATGGCGTAGTCACGACTGGGCAGCCAACGGTCGGGGTCAACGTCGATCACTTCCGCCTCCTCGCCTTCAACTCGCGCACCTCACCGGCGACGGGCACATCCTCGGCAGGGCTTTCCGAACGGCGGAACGCATCCATGCGGGTCACCCCCGCCAGCAACTCCTCCGCCCGCGCGGCAGCAGCCAGCAACGCCAACCCGATACGGCGGGCATCCTCAACGCGCAGGGCTTCCCAATCGCCGGGCACACCCCACCGGTAGGCGAGGTCATCGCAGGCGTGATCCAGGTAAACCATGCCGGCGCTCTCCCCGTCCTCGACGGTGAACGCCCGCCAGCCTTTCGCCGGCCTCCACTCCTGACCGGGGTGGTCGTCGCGTCGACTGTTCAGCTTGTCTGGGGCGGGTAGGGACACGGTGTCGATCTGGGAGAGCAGAGCGGCGAGTTGCCGGCGCAGCAGGTCGAGGGCAACAGGCGCGTCGGTCATGGCTGCGTCTCCGTCCGGTGTAGGTCCAGTGCCCGCCGGGCCGCCTCACCCCGACCGGCCACGTACTCCAACTCGGCCACCACATCGGCAAGCGAATCCTCGAAGTCGGCAAACCCGTCACCCACCGGCACCGCCAGCGTGTTCGCCCGAGGGTGGGCGTCAGGCCAGGCGAGACGCACATACATTCCGGCCCGCCCGCCAACAACCGTGAACCCGGCCGCTTCGAGAGCAGCAACCATGCGGGTGCCCGCGTTCCCCACCGCGCTCACCGCCACCCCTCCGCCTGGGCGTGCCGGACAGTCAACGCCTCACCCATCGAAACCTGCCCGTGGATAGGCGACAGGCACCGATCAGGCTGCCCGCACTCGCACACCGCATCCGGGTCATGCGCCGGGCAGCCCGGATGCGGGTATGCCACCCCGTAGCCGGGAACACCGATGTCGGCGGCGTACACGCATAGCCCGTCGCAGTTCGGAGCGGTCACCGGCTGGGTTCCGTCCGGTCGGTGTCGCCCAGGGCGGCAGTCAGCTGGGTCCGCGCCGCGCACTCCACACACGCGCGCCCGTCCGCATCCCACCGGCCCGGCCGTTCGTGGCTGTGCTGCACCCGCTGGTCGAGCACAACCCGCAAGTCGTCCCGGTCGACCACCACCGCCGACTGGTCGACCCGCCGCCAGCCGTTGGCGGTCAGCGCGTCCAGCACGACGCGGGCGACCTCGGCCCGGGTGAAGCTCCCGTCGCAGGGTGCGCCGACGCGCCACATGGCCTTGACGGCGATCTCCACGTCGGCGTCGGTGTACGGCTTCTCGCTCATTTGCCTGCCTCCATCCATCCTGCGTCCACACCCAGGCGGGCCAGCATCTCCACCGGCATCACGTCCTCGCCGCGCTCCCACCGCGCCACCCGACCCGGCGGCACCTGCAACAATCCGGCCACCTGCGTCTGTGTGAGCCGCTGCCGGATACGCCACCGCCGCAGCACCTCCGGCCGTGCACGTTCGGGCAGAAGTTCCAGGCGGCGTCTGCCTGCCCGCCGGGCGGGTGGCGGCCCGTCGTGCACGGTCGCTTGGCGGCGCGGATGCCGGTAGGCGACACCAGCCAAATCCGGGTCCGCGCGCTGTACGGCACGCAGACGGTCAGCTACTGGCCCGGTCATGCCGCCTCCCCGACTGGGTCGATCCTGGGCGGCAACACCACAACCTGCGCCTGCCGCCGCCAATACTCGGTGTTTGTTTCCATCACCTGCACCGGCCCGACCATCGCCACCAAAGCGACCGCAGCCGGCCTGTGCGCCGTGCACACGTAGCGGGTCATGCCCTCACCCGGCCAACCCGACGACACCTCCCACCGGGCAACAGCACCCGTCGCAAGGCCGCAGTAGTCACACTCCACCGGACGGCCCTTCGAGGTCGCCGCCAAGCTCCCGCCAGACAGTGGCCCGGTCCTCCGGCCGCAGCCGGCCCAGGATCACCTGCCGGTCGAACCAGCCCCGATTCCACTCGTCCTCGCTGAGAACGTCCTCCGGCCAAATCCGGTCCGGGTCGTCCAGCGCACGCTGCCAGTAGTCGCGCCACTCGTCGCGGGTCATCTTTGGCGGCGGCTGATTGCCGGCACGCCCGTACCGCTCATCGTCGTCGTAGGTCACGGCACGTACCCCGGCTCACCGGGCAGGCTGCCGTACGGTGCGTCTTCCAGCGACGGGCAGCGGCACGCCTCGCGCCCGCAGCGGCGGCAGCAGTGCAGCTCGTCCGGTTCAAGCCGGCGCGGCTCCGGCACGCCAGCGTCCGTCGCGGCGCCGGTCGGCGACTCGTCCATCCCCGTCACGCCGACCGCCCCGGTCCGGGCAGAGCGCGAAGCTCGCGGCGGCCGGCGACCATCGGGGTGCCGCTGGGGCCGATCCGCTGCCACGTCCAGTCCCATGCCGCACCCCACGAGGTGAACCAGCGTCGACCACATCGGGCGTGGTGGTAGAACGCCATCAGCGTGTCTCCCTGCGTGACCGTGGCGTGCGGCACCACCGTGCCGGTGAACCCGGACCGCAGGCACGTTTCGCATCCGTCGGCGAACGGCGGCCACTTGTCGCGGTGCTCGCCCGCGATCTCGAACGAAACAGTCATGTCGGCTCGCCCCTCTCAGGCAATGGCCATGTCAACGAACCGGGACAGGTGCAGTTGGGCGGCCAGCGTGACCACGCCCTTCTCTCCGTTGCGGTTCTTGCCGAAAATGAAGTCCACCTCGCCACGGCGGGGCGAATCGTGGTCGTAGTAGTCGGGCCGGTGCAGCAGAATCACCACGTCGGAGTCCTGCTCGATCGATGACGAACCTTTAAGGTCGGTCAACTCCGGCAACTTGTCCGGGCGGGCAGACGGGCCACGGTTGAGCTGGGCGGCGGCCACCACCGGCACGTCCAACTCCATGGCGAGCAGCTTCAACGCGGGGCTGACATCAGCCATGATCGCGGTGCGGTCCACAATCCTTGGGTTGGACGGCGACACCAAATGCATGTGGTCCACGAACACCACGTCGAGGCCGGGGCCGTCCTGCTGCCGCTTGCAGTGGTCCTTGATGTTCGCCACCGTCATCGGGGCTTTGTCGGTCAGGAACAGCGGCGCATTCGACATCGGCCCGATCTTGCTGGCTACCCGCTGCCAGTCCCGTTCCTCCAACTGCCCGTCGCGGATGAGCCGGAACGGAACCCCCGACTCGGCGGACAGGACCCGGTCGAACACGTCACCGTTCGACATTTCGAAGGTGAAGTAGGCGGCGTTGAGCCGCAGCCTGATCGCGATGTGGCGGGCCATGTCGATCAGGGCGACGCTCTTGCCCATGCTGGTCGCACCCGCCACGGTGGCGAGTTGCTTCGGTCGCAGGCCGCCCAGCATCTGATCCACGTCGTGGTAGCCGGTGCTGATGCCCGGCGGACGCTTCCCGCGAGCCTCGATCTCATCCAGGCCGGGGTTGATGAGCGACCCCAGGTCGGTCATCTTCAACTGGCGGTTGCGGGGCTGCGCCTTCTCAAGCAGCGAATGGGCGAGCGCCGCCAGGTCGTCCACATCCCGGCTGGGTGAGGTGGCGGCGTTGACCAACTGCACGCCGGTCTGCTCGTACGCGCGTCGCTGCGCGCATACGGTGATGCGGTTGGCGTACCAGCCGAGTTGGGCGGCCAGCGGCACTTTCGACACGCACTCGTTGAGGTAGAGGGCGCCGCCGAGCCGTTCGAGGTCGCCCCGGTCGGCGAGTACCGCCGCGATGGCGATCGGCTCGGTGGGGGTGCCGTCGGATGCCGCCTGCATGATCGTGCGGAACAGTTCGGCGTGTTTCGGGCTGTAGAAGTCTTCGTCGGTGAGTAGCGCTTCCACAGCGCGGGGTGCGTTCGGGTCGGACAGCAGGATCCCGATGACCACCTGTTCGGCGCTGGTGTCGTAGGAGGGGGCACGGTCCCCGCGCTGCTGTGCTGGCTGGGTTTCGGTGTGCACTAGGAGTCCTTCCGTGCTGCGGCGGCGAGAACGCCGGCGCCGGTTTTGGCTGCGGTGGCCGCGACGGTCACGAGTTGCTGTTCGGTGGCGCCTGCGGCATGTAGGGCGGCGATCTGCTGCGTGACGATGATCAGGTCGTAGGTGGCGAGGTAGCCGCCGTATTCGCGCCGGAACGCATCAATGGCGGCAGCTACAGGGGCGGGGGTGGTGGGTTCGTCGGGCTTCGGGGGGATGCCGGCCCGGCATTGGGGGCACAGCATGGTGCCGTGGGTGGGGTGGGGTTCGTTGCCGGCGGGGGTGCCGTGGGCGCAGGCCGGTTTGGTGGCTTCCAGGTGCCGGATCTGGTCGGCGACCTTCTCGGCGCGTTCCTCGCGGACCTTGCGGTACAGGTTCTCGAAGCCGCTGTTGGCGGCGACCCCGCGCAGATAGCCGACGTTCTTGCCGGGCCACATCTTGCGGGCCTTCTTGTCGACGGCCTTGGCATCGGCGGGGGTGGCTTCGGGGTAGTCGTTCTCCCGCAGCCAGTCGAGGATGACCTGTTCCCGGTCGCTGATCTTCACGTCGGTTTTGGCGAACAGCGGCTTCTGTCGGCCGACGTGCGGCGGGTTGGTGGCGGTGCGGGCCGGTGACGGGTTGTTAGCGACGGACCAGGCGATGACGTCGTCGGTGGTTCGCGGCTTGGGGATCGGAGGGTTGGCCGTCGTCGGGGTTTGAGGGTTGAAGTTTGAGGGTTCTATGACGGTTAGGGCCGGACCACCGTCCGGGCTTTCCCGGACCACCGTCCGGCCTTTCTCGCTAATGCCCGGACCACCGTCCGGGCTTTCCTCGGGTGCGGGCGGGTCGAAGGCCGGACCCTCGTCCGGGCTTTCTTCGTCTATGGCCGGACCCTCGTCCGGGCTTTCGTCCGTGTCCGGCTCACCCTCGGGCGTCTTGTCATCAGAGAAAGGCCGGACCACCGTCCGGGCTTTTGTGGGGAAGCAGCGGTCCGGATCGTGGTCGCCGAGAGGACACATCGCCGGAATCGCGTACACCGCCGCCTTGCCCCGGTAGGCGAACACCGGCTTACCCTTCCGGTCCACCCCCAACTGCTCGCGCAACTCCCAGCCCTTGGCGGCCAGGCGGTGGCACAAGCGGGTGATGCTGTCGGCCTTCAACCCGGTACGCCGCATGATCGTCGCCTGGCCCGGCCACGCGCGGCGCGTGTTGTCGCGGGCCTTCTCGGCGAGCACGGCGATGAACAGCCGCTCGGCCTGCGTCCAGTCGGCGGGTGCGTGGTCCAGCACCTCGTTGACGAGCTTCACGCCCACGCATCCCCCTCCCACTTTTTGGTCACAGGCATGCCTCCATTAGTTGCTCATGTGCCACTACGACACTACAGTAAAAGTTACAGAACTAGTAGCAGGGTAGGTGACAGGGTGTCCGTGGTAACGAGCAAGCCCCGCAGCCTGTGCGTTGCGAGTTACAGAAGGCCGTACGATCTGGGTGTGGCGCGACGTGTGATGATGGGGATCCAGGAGCTGCGACTGCGGCTCAGAGAGCGCGTGGCCGACGTCCAGCGCGGCATTCACACCATCTTCACTCGCCACGGGGTGCCCGTGGCGGTACTCGTGGATGTCGACTGGTACCAGCGCGCGACCGAGGCGATCGGCGAGGATCCGTTGGGGTTTGAGACCGTGCCGCCGCCGAGCAAGGACAACGCCGAAACCTGATCGCCGGCAACCCGCACGCCCGGCGCCCCCGCAGCGTCGGGCTTTCGCGCTACCCATCAACGCGACCGCCGCCGAGCCTTCGCCGCCGTCCGAGTGGCTGCCAGGGCGGCGGCAACCCGATCCCTGAACCGGATCTTGCGCGGTGTGGGGCACACTTTCGGCGCGCTCACAGCCCGCACCCCGGACACGGCGCAAACCCGTCAACCACCAACACACACAGCGGACACACCCGGCCCCGCTCCGGACCCTCCGGCACCCCGGTCAGGTCGACACCACACAACGCGGTGTCGGGGTCGCAGTGGATGTAGTGGTGGTCGACGTCGCCAGCCCCCGTGTCGATGTCGGGCCGGTGGGGAAGTGTCGCGGTCGCAGCCATGGCGTTCACCTCGATCTATGGGTGGTGGGGAACGGGTCGAGGCGCGGCCCACCGGAAGGCGGAACCGCGCCTCGTTTACGCAGGTCAGACGGTCACTGCCGCCGCGTCTTCGCCTTACTGCTGCGGTAATACGCGGCAGCCTTCCGCCGCTCCGCCACCAAACACGCCTCATCCACCGGCTCCCCCCGACGCTTATGCCGCCGATACGCGGCGTTCGTACCGCACGGCGCAAGGTCGGCAGGCTGCTTACGGCATCCGCCACCGTTCGGCCACCGCGAGACGATGCTGTGCTTCTTACGAAACTCCTTCACCTGCCACACCTTCCAGCCCAGCCGGGCCGCAATGTCAGGGTCGGTCTGCCCGGCAGCCGCCAACTGTGAGACGGCATCCACGTCCTCAACCCGGTTGCGGCTGGCGTGTTCGTCGGCGCAACGGTCACAGGAGGCGTGCTGGGCGCGGCGAGGCACACACGGCAGATGGCAGTGGCGGCAGGGGCGGGGGATGCTGCCGGCGGCGATGCGTGCCCGTTCGACGGTGGTGAAGCCACCCCACACACCCCACGGCTCGTCGGTGCGCAGGGCGAGCAGTAGGCAGGTTTCGCGGGCGGGGCATGCGCCGCAGTCGGCTTTGGCGGCCTGTTCCTGGTCTTGGTCGTACCACTTTTCGGGGTCGATGGAGCAGGGGAGTGTGGCGGTGCGGCGGCTGGGAAGGGTGGCCGTGCTCGCCATGTCAGGCCACCTTTCCGCTGATACGGCACGGGTCTGAGTGGTTGGGTTTGGTGTCGAGCTGGGCGGCCCGGTGGGCGATCTGCCGGGCCTGCCACTCCGTCACCCCGAACGTGCGAGCGAACGGCTTCTGGCCGGGTGTGCGACCGGCCGCAACCTCGTGCTGGCACCACAGCAGATACAGGTGCGGCAGTTCGGCGGGCGTGAGACGAGACACCGGCACACGACCGGCCGCAGCCTCCGCCACCACAAACATGTCGACCAGGTCATCGGGCAGCAGCATCGGCTCCGGCTGCGCCTGCGGGTCATCGATGCGGCCACCCCAGTCGGCGACGGTCGCCCACCGTCGGCGCCGCGCATGCCGGCGGGCGTTCCAACACGGCCCCTGCCGTCCGGCGAGCAGATCAGCCAACTGGGCGACCGCCAGATGGTTGTTGACCGTGACTTGCCGGAAGGTGCCGCACCGCCACCGCTGCACGTGCGGCACGGTGGTGTCGAGCCGGTCGGCCAACATGCCGGTGGGCCAGCCCGCGAGGGTGAGCGCCTGTAGCCGTCGGGTGGCGCCGTGGGCTGGTACGCGCCGGGTGGGGGTGGTGTGGCGGGGCCGGACACCGCAGATGGCGTCGACTGTGAACTGGGCTGCTCGGGCTCGTTGGCCGTTGGCGATGGCGTCGATACCGGACGGGGAGACACCGGCGGCGTCGGCGATGGCGCGGCGGCTCATGCCGTGCCGCTGTAGTTGGGTGATGTGGTTGCGGGCGGGTGTGGTGTCGATGAGGGCCCGGTCCCATTGGCTGTAGGCGGCGAGGCGGGTGCGGTTGCGGGCGGATTCGGCGGTGCGTTGTTGGCAGCCGGGGCAGCCTGCTTGGTATCGGCGGTGCCGCTGGCAGGTGTGGACGCGCGGCCGGGGCAGGCTGGTGGTGGTCATTTGGACACCCGGATCGGCATGATCAAGTAGCGGTGGGCGTTGTCGGTCTGCCCGGCCGGGGAGATCACAGCCGGTTTGAACGCGTCGACCATGGCGATCTGCGCGTCACCGCCGACGGTGGTGAGCCCGTCGAGCAGGTACTGCGGGTTGAAACCGACGGTCAGCGGCGAGCCGTCGTAGCTGCCGATGTCCATCGACTCGGACGCCCGCGCCTCCTCCGTGCCGCCCGCCTCCACGATCAGCGGCGAGTCGGGGGCGAACGTGAGCAGTACCGGTGTGGTGCGTTCGGCGACCAGGGCGACCCGCTTGACGACCTCGATCAGCTGGCCGGTCGACACGATCGCCGTGGCGTTGGCGGTAGACGGGAACAGCGATCGGACGGGCGGATAGTTGCCGCCGTCCAGCAGACGCGACGTCGTCTTGCGGCGCCCGTCCGCGAACCCGACCAGTCCGTCACCGCCCGACGCGGCCGACACCTCGATCGTGGAACCGGTCCACGTCTTCGCGGCCTCCACCAACACCTGGGCGGGAATGAGTAGGTCCACCGACAGGTCGTCGCTGGCCCCGGCGAACGGGATCGTGATGTGGGTCAACCGGTACCGGTCGGTGGCCAGCAGATCGACCGTGCCGGCACGGAATTCGACCCGGACGCCGGTCATCATCGGCAGCGTCTCGTCGCGGGAGGCGGCGACAGCGGCCCGGTTGATGGCGGCAACAAACTCGGCCGCGTCCACTGTGCCGATCGCCTCCGGCAGGGCCGGCAGGGTCGGATAGTCCTCCACCGGCATCGTCGGCAGGGTGAATCGGGCGGCACCGCACACGAGTTCCAGGTGTGCGCCGACGGACGCGAGTTCGACGGGCTTGCCGGGGAGCGCCTTGACGATGCTGGCCAACAGACGACCCGACACGAGGGCAGTGCCGGGGTCGGTGACGGTGCCGCGCGCCCACGACTCGTGCGACACCTCGTAGTCGAAACCGGACACGGTCACGCCGTCGTCGGCGGTGCGGATCAGCAGCCCACCCAGCACCGGGATGTGGGGTTTGCCGGCGACGGCTTTGGATGCGGCGAGCACGGCTTCGGCGAACGCATCGCGCTCAACGGTGACCTTCATACGGCGGCTCCTTCGAACACGGGGACAAGAGACAGGTCGAGCACCCCGCCGAGAGCGCGTGTGTGCCGTTGCAGCGTCGACACCAAAACCCGGTCAGGGTTTGCTTCCCGGCGATGAACCGCCGGCTCCGTGCAACCCATGCGCTCACCGAGCGCCGCCAACGTGAGCCCGGCGGCGCGGCGGATACGGGCCAGGTTGTTGACGTAGATCCGCAGATCAAGTCGGTCTTCGGCTTCTGCGGTCGCCGGGCTGGTGTGCTCGTACATGGCGGCGAGCGGATCCCCGTCGTCGGGCACGGTCAGACCAAGCGGGGTGAGCTGTAGTCGGTAGTCGTAGACGCGTGCCCAGTGTTGGACGGTGGTCACGTGCCAGGAGCGACGTAGCTCCATGTGGGAGAACGCGAATTCGGTGCAGCCGTACCGGTCGGCGGCTTGCGGCTGCGAGATGTGTCGGCCTTCGCGGATGCGCCGTAGCCAGGTGGCGATGTGGTCGCGGTTGCGGGTGTCGTCGGGGTGCAGGTCGGGGATGACGCGCATCACGCCACCTGCCCGCTGTCGCTGAACGTGGGGAGGACCATCCGGTCAGACGCGGCCGATCCTTCCCACTTGACTCGCCCCTTGTCGGTGATGCTGATGCTGCCGTCGAGGTCGAGGCGCAGCCATTGCTGGTCTGCCATCTCGTAGATGGCGAGGTCGAGGACACGAAGCCGTCCGGCGCTGTCGACGTATTCGTAGGTGGCGGGGTCGCGGCTGATGCGGCCTTCGATGATGGCGTCGTAGATGCGCTGGTAGGTGCGGTGGTCGGCCATGTTCCTGTTCCTGGGGGTGTGGCCCGCCCCGGTGGTGGGGCGGGCCGTGCTGGCAGTGGTCATGCTTGGTGGGCTCGCAGGATCCGCAGGCCGCCGCGACGCTTGAGGGCGCGGCGTTCTTCTTCGGACATGCCGGCCCAAACACCGGCGTCTTGGCCACTTTCGAGCGCCCATTGCAGGCACTGGTCGGTGACCGAGCAGCGACGGCAAACAGCTTTGGCTTGCTCGACCTGCAACAGCGCGGGGCCGGACGTGCCGATCGGGAAGAAAAGCTCTGGATCTTCGTCGCGGCAGACCGCGTGGTGTCGCCAGTCGCCTGCGGGCTGGCTGGACATGCCGTGCGCAGACCGGCGGCTCATGCGGCCACCGCCTGAACAGCGTGGTTGGCCCGGCGGATTAAAACGTCTCCGTGGCAGAGCAACCCCGGCGCGCAGGTGCACGCCAGATCCTTGCCGGCAAGCGTGTGCAGTTCGGCGAGGATCCGTTCCCGGCGGGCCGGCTCAACGTGGGCATACTCGGGTTCACCGTCGAGCCAGGCGTCGAAAGCGGCGACGCACACCTTGCGGGCGTCGGCTTCGTTGGCGGCGACCTCGGCGTCCAGGCAGTCGGCGACGCGGAACGGGTTGCCCCATCGGCTGGTGCGGTCCACGATGACGGCGTTGTCGGGCCGGCTCCACCCTCGGGTGCGCTTGCGTTGGATCCGCTGCGGGCTCACGCGGCCACCGCCACACGCTCGGCCGGGTATTCACGGATCCGCAGGTGCTCCGGCCAAACCGACCAATCGCCGCCCTTACCCGACCCGGCCCACACCTTGCCGAGCTGCTTCACGAACACGGCGGTGCCAGCATCACGGGCCTTGCCGATCAACTCCTCAACCCAGCCGATCTGCATCGGGCGGGAACCCGGACCCGACTCACCACCGATAATCAACCAGTCGATGCCGGCCAGGTCCAGGCTCGGCAGCGGGCCAAGCAGCGGCTCGGCGGAGATGAACCGGACGGCGGCGGGGGTGTCCCGCAGGGCGTCGGCGCGACCGGCGTGCTTGTCGGACTCGACAGACGTTCCCAGCCACACATTCCGCAGCGGTAGCGCCCGGCCGAGACGGTGCGACATCAGCGAGTGGTGAACACCGCAGGTACACGGGTCGTTGAGGATCTGGGGCATCCGCTCCGGCCGCTTGGTGAGGATCTGGTAAACGTGCTGCGGCGTTTCAGCCATGACCGCGAACACCTGCGCCAGGAACTCACGCGGCACGCGGGCGTGGAACAGATCGGACATGCTGTTGACGAACACGGTGCGCGGCTTGCGCCACGTCAGCGGCGTGCCCAGCTCGTCCGGGTGAACGGTGAGGGCGAAACCGGGGCCGGAGGTGACCGGGTGGCCGTCGTTCTGGTACTTGGCCTGCCCCATGGCCTTGAGCCGTCTGGCCATGCCGAGGGCATAGCAGTTGTCGCAACCGTCGCTGATCTTGTCGCAGCCGGTGGTGGGGTTCCAGACGGCGCCGATGGTGCCGGGCCGCTGTGTCCATTCGATGCTGGTGTCAGCCATGGGCGTACTCCTTGACGGGCGTGGGGGTGGGGTTGAGGGTTTTCGTGGCCTGCTGCCGGGCGCGTAGTTGTGGCGCGGACTCGCGGGCGGCTTCGGGTGTCTGCACGATCCAGCCCCGCTGCCCGTGGGCCTTGTCGCTGGCCTCACGCTGGGCTGCGGCGAGGTCGAGAATCTGCGCGTCGGTCAAGCTGAGGGTGGTCATCGGGGGCTCCTTCACGGTGAGGGCGTTGAGGGCGTGGGCGAGTGCTGCACTGAGGTCGAGCGCGTCAGCACGGTCGAGCGGCCTCGCGTTGAGGTAGATGACGGCCCGGCAGATGGACACGGTCCAGCCGGCGCGGCTGGTGTGCGGCAGGCGATGCCAGCGGCACGTGTCGCAGGCCGCGAGCAGCGCGGCAGACAGGTCCAGGGCGTCCGTGGCGGCCAGGCGCACGCCGTTGAGGCGGATGGTTCCGTCGTCCAGCGTCAGCGTGTAGGCGGGGCGGCTGGTGGTGTACGGCAGCGTCACCCGGGCGACGTCCAGCACGGCGAGGCTAGGCATCGTTGCCATCCGACAAGTCGGTGATCGTCAGCTCCAACACGCCAAGAGGACCGAGCGGAACCACCGGCAGCCGCGTACCGATCCGAATGTGCGGGCAGTCCTCGCAGTGCAGAAACCGGGGCGCATCGTCGGGAAGAAACCCCCAGCCAGGGTGCTTCTTCGTGCCGGAGGTGAGAGCGTCGATTACGGCTTTGCAGGTGGGATGCCAGTTGATCGGGTCGCGGCGGCCACCCCGGGCGAACCGCAGCGCCACATCGAACCGGGCGCGCTGCACGTCGCCGCGCGGAAGGCGGGCGGTCATCGCGGCGGTGGTGGCGAGGTTCCTCCACTCGGTGGTGAGCCGATGCTTTGCCCGCCACGAGCCTTTGTCGCCGTTCATGGTGAGCCAGCCGGCGGCAGGCTTGTTGGGCCATCCTCCGGGCGGCTTGGGCTGGCCGGTTTTGCGGTGGGGGACGTGGATGGTGGGTGCGGGGAGGCTGAGCTTCCACACGCGGGTGCCGGTGGTGGTGGTCATCGGGCCACCACCGCATCAAGCTGTGCGTGTACCGCGTCAGCCGCAGCCTCCGGCAACTCCCACGGCACCCGCACCTGCCCACGACACGGCACCGGCTCCGCGAGCCGCTGCACATCCGCCAACACCAAATGCCACGCAGGACCCACCTTGGACGGCGACACGTACTCGCGTTGACCCCACGGCCAGCAGCAGGTGAACACGTCGTTGCTCTGGTCGGCTTGGTGGCAGCCGGTCAGGGTGGCGACGGCAACGACCGCGCCGCAGTCCATCCACAGGTGCGGGGACGGCTGCAACCGACCGACGTAGCCGGTGCGGGTGTCGCCGATCGCCGCGAGTTTCGGGTTCGGCTTGCGGAGGTCGATGGCGTTGGCGAACTCGTGCCATGCCTCGTTGATGTGGGAATCGCGTTCGCCGACGGTGCACCACGTTTGGCCGGCGTGGATGGCGATGCGCTGCCCGATGTGACGGTCGGCGATCCGCTGGCCCCGGTTCTCGACCAGCTTCGGGGTGATGCCGAGGGCGGTGAGGGCGGCGGCTTCGGCGATGGCCCACGACCACGGGGGACGAATCGTGATGGCGGCGAGCGTCACGGCTTCACCGCCTTGCGGGCTGCCTCCATGGCATCAGCCCACACGCCGGAGCCCTCATACCAGCCGACCGCTTCGGCGTGCGCCTCGATCGCTGTGGCGGCGGCTTCCACCCCGGCGCTGAATGCGTCAGTGACGGCCGGCTCGTCGGCCCGGTACAGGCGCACCAGTTCAAGGCCGTCGCCGTCTGCCCACTCCAACACCTGCTGCCACGTGTACGCCCCGCCCTCCGTAAACCAGTGATCGCCGCTGCCGAACTCGGCGTCTTCGGCATCGTCGCGCTCCAACACGATCGGCAAGTCACGGCCGGCAGGGTCGAGCAGGCCGACCAGGGCGCGGTCCGGCGGCTCAGGCATCGACGCGGTCACGCCGCCACTCCCGCCCGGTCCAAAACGGCCCGGCAGACGGCCTCCAAGTCACGGGCGTACAGCGGATGCCCATCGATCAGGTCGTACAGGCCGTCACCGCTCGACGCGATGTACTCGCGCACCCGCCCGGCAGCCGCCGTCGACTCGGGAAGGTCCCGGCTGTCGTCCTTGATGTCGTCCGGCTGCGGCGGGATCACGGTGACGTCGGACAGTGCGACGCTGCGGTCATGTCCGGTCACGCCCACGATGGCCTTCATCGCCGGGCCGGAACCGACAACCAGCGCCGTGCCGATGGTCTGGCCGTACTGGATGCGCCCGTCGGTCTTGTAGCTAACCCAGTTGCCGGGCAGGCAGGCGTTGTTGAAGTCGGCTACCGCCTGCAACTGCTGGCGCTCGAAGTCGCTGTACTCGGTCATGGGTGCCTCCTCAGGCTGGGGTGTGGTCGTGGTTGGGGGAGAGGGAAGTCGTGTCGCCGTCCGGGCGCAGCAGCACCCAGCCCCGACGAATCAGCACCGGCACCATCTCGGCGTCCTGGTGCTCGCGGAGAATCCAACCCATCCGCTCCGCCTCAACCCGCACCTCACCGACAGGGTTGGTGACCCGGTCGTGGTGCGGGCGGCATGCGCCGAGCAGCCAAGCGGCGCCGTTGATGCGCTCCCGCATCTCGCCGTGCCGTCCGCCGTTTTTCCGGTTCAGGCGGTGGTGGCGGTCTTGCTGTTGGCGGGGGCAGGCGGGCCACTCGCAGCGAAGCCCGGAGCGGCCGTCCACGAGGGCTTTCACCTCATCGGACGGGCCGGTGTAGGCGGGTTGCTTGCGCGCGGCGGGCTTCCGGTCCCGGTCGGCGGCGGTGCGGGACAGGCCAGCGCCGGTGTTGACCAGCGTCGACCACGGGCGCGACACACCCTGCTCGGCCAGCAGGGCGGCACGCTTAGCCGACATCGGACGCAACCCGGTACGGCGCTCCATCAGTGCCCCGCCACCGCATACATTGACCGGACCGAGGCGTTTACGCTCTGCCAGGCGCGCAGCTCAGACTCCAACGCCTTCGCTTGCCGGTCCGCGTACTTGTACGCCACATCCGCCGCGTCGCGAGCCGCCCGCTCCGAGGCTGTCGCCAACTCGGCTGCGTACTTCTTCTCCGTCTGCGGCCCCTGATGCGCCATGTACGCCCGCGCAAACGCCTGGTCGTAGGCGGCGTCAGCCTTCAAGAAAGCGTCGTACCGCTCGCTGCACACCCGCACCCCGTTGGCGATCCGGTCCGAGCACGAGCGGATAGCCGCCTCGATGTCGACGGGGTTCAGAACGTCGCTCATCGGGCACCGCCGTACGGGCGGATCGGCCAGTCGGTGGTGACGCTGTCGGCCCGCTCCCGCAGGAACGCGACATCATCGAGGGACTTGGCACGCTCGGCCTCGTCCTGCGTCCGCTGCGCCCGGTACTCCAGCTCGTTGGCCTGCCGGCGCCAATACTGGGCGAGACCTTCGGCCTGCTCGGCGTACCAGCCGACCTGCGCGGCGTGCACCTCAGCGAGGGTCAGCTTCCCGAACTCCTGAAACCCGCGAACGATGTTCTCCGGGTAACGCCGGTCGGAGTACATGTCCATCACGTCCAGCGGCTCAGCCAACGCCCGCTGAGCCCGCTGACCGATCCGGTACGCCACACGGGCCGCACCCAGAGCGTCAGCCTCCGCATCGTGGGCGCCGTCCAACCGCACCCCGTACTGCTGGCACAGGGCGTCAAGCTGCCGCTTACCCGGCCGGAACCGGTCGAGTGCCTTGTCGATGACGAACACGTCCACCACGGGGCCGATCGGACGCCCCAACCGCTGCTCGACCGTCGACACGCCGTGGCGGCGGCACTCCCGGTCGAGCAGAGTGAAGTCGAACGCCAGGTTGGAACCCACGACCGGAACGTCGGCGAGCATCGCGTCAGCAAGCGCACCGGCCACCTGATCGAGCACCACGCCGGCCGGCTGCCCGTTGGCGCGAGCGTGCTCGGTGGTGATGCCGTGCACATCGGTGGCGGCCTGCGGAATGTCCACGTCGACCGCGATCAGATGCGAGTGCACGTCGACCGGCTTGCCGGGGCGGATGCGGGCGACGGTGGCGGAGACGATCCGGTCGTTCTCCACATCGGTCCCGGTTGATTCCGTGTCGAACGGGGCCATCTCCCCGAGGTGCCAGGTCATGCCGTCGCTCCCGCCTTCTCGATCGCGGCAAGGAACCGGCGCATGTCGTCGGCTGTGGCGTCAGCCGACGACCGGCCCACCACCTCGCAGAAGTTGCGCTCCAACTCGTCGTTGCTGCCCCACGGCGACGCCGCCAAAATCTGCGTCCACAGCGCGTCCACGTCGTCACCGGCCACCACGTCCGAGGGCTGAACAACCACCACCTCGGCGGCAGGCCGCGCACCATTGAGGGCATCGCGGCGGGCTTCCAGCACGGCCAGCAGATCGGCCGGAATCTTGCCGCCGTTCTTCTCCTTGATCTGGTTCGCCACGTCGTACAGGGCTTCCACGCTCTTAGCGGCGTCGATCAGCGTCGTGTAGTCGACCGTCGCCGCAATCGCCAACTGGACGTCACCAGCGACAGCGGCGGCGTTGCGGGCCGCCACCAACTCCTGAACCCGACCCGACATCAACTGCTTCGGCGTCAACTCGTCCACATGCAGCGTGGGGACAGCGAAGTTGAACGTCTGCGGCCTCCCATCCACCTGGCGGGTGACGGTCCGCTGGTCCAGGACGAGCCGGCCGGGGATCGCGCCCTGCGCCATCGCCAACAGTTGGGCGACACCCGGCAGTTCAACAGCGGCGTAGTAGGAGCCGGTGTCGACCCGCCACGCCCCAAGGCCGGGAATGTCTTCCAACATGACCCGCAGGCGGGTGTGAATCTTGCAGTCACGGGCAGCCGGGTCGCACAGGCAATTCGACTTGCTGATCTTCTCCTGCTGTCCGTCGCAACGCCGCAGGCAGCCACCCTTGGACCACATCTCGTACCACTGCGACTCGCCCGGATCCTGCGGCGGAATCAGCACCGGAACCTCGGCGGTGTCGGTGATGACCTGCCACTGCTGGGAGCCTCTCGGCGGCTGCCACGGCTCCACCTTGCCGCCATACGTGGCGGCGATCTTCTCGATGAGCACCTGGCGGGGGGAGGTGAACCGCAGTCGGTCGAGCTTCGTGGGCTTCTCACGGCCGTTCGCGTTGCGGACCTTCACGCCGAGGCGGATACGCCCTACCTCGGTTTGGCTCAGTTGGAGTCCCAAGATGGGCATCAGTTGGCCTCTTTCATGGTCATGGTCACAGGGCGGGAAAGAACGCTGTTCAAGGGAGCGGCCAACCCCTCCACCACGCGGCACATGTGCACGAAGTAGGCGAAGTTGGCTTCCGTCAGATACGCCTCACGCATCTGCACCCGCTCCGGGCGGATGTGCACGATCAGCCCGCCCTTGATCTCGGGCATCGGCTGCTCGGTGCCGTCAGGCAGCAGGACGGCGTCGGCGTTGGCGTAGGCGCCCACCTGCCAGCCGTTCGTCAGGTAGACGTTCCGCGAGGACTTGTAGTCATCGACCAGCGGAAGGCCAGTCAGGTGGGCGAGCCGCTTCGGTAGCCGAGACTGCTCGGTGAAGCGGAGGATCGCGTCGAGCGTGCCCCCGTACCCCCATTTGCGGGAGATGACGGTGATCTCAGTGGCCAGAAACTCCGGCCGGTACCGGTCGTACCAGCGGTACCACTGGTCAACCAGCGGCTTCGCATCCTCATCGACGTGCACACCCGGCCCGTGCAGGATGGTGTGTTCGGCGGCGTCGTGCAGTTTGGTGCCGCGTTCGGCGGCGGCGTCCCGTTCGGCGTTGTGCCGGTCGGCCAGCCAGTAGGTGACGCAGTCACGGCAGTTGCCGCACGCGTCGTCGGTGCGGGTGGAGTTGCACAACGGCTGCCGGGACGCCCGGTTCAGCATGGGCAGGTTGTCGAATGCGGCTTGGGCGGCGAGCCTGGCAGCCCAGTCGGTAAGCCCGAATTTGGCGATGTGGCTGAGGACGGTGGTGACGGAGATGAACCGTTCGCCGGTAACGGGGTGGATGTACCAGCGGTGCCCGGTGTCGGGGTTGGTGAGGGCGGACGGGGGTCCGGGCTTGGCCTGCGGTTCGGCGGTGATGGTCATCAGATCCACGCCCATTCGCGGGCAGTCGCCATCGCCACCACTTCCACCGTCGGCGGCGAATCCGGCCGGTGCTCGTGCTGCTCGCCGCAGAACGGGGTGCACCCGTCGGCGGTGCCACGGATCAGCCACGCCCGCCCGTCAGCCGACAGGTTCAGGTAGCCGCGCGTGAGGCTGTGCTTGTACTGCTCAATGACGGTGCCGTCGTCGGAGGTGGCGCGGCCCATCCACATCCACAGGTAGCGGTCGTCGGCGGGGATGACCGCTTCGAGGGGCGCCCAGTTCGCGGTGTCGTTGTCGGTCATCACCAGTCCTGGTTGTCGAAGTGGGCGTCGTAGTCGAGGTCGGCCCGCAGGCATTCGGGCTTCCAGCAGCCGGCCAGCAGTGAGGCGACCGGTCCGCCGCAGGTGTGGCAGGTGTGGCCGGCAGGCTGCTGGCAGGGACGCTGCGGGGTGATCGGCCACGGGGTGGGGGCAGGCGGCGGCGGATCCGGCACCAACGGCGGGTCGGCGAGCAGCGGGAGGGTCACTGGTGGCCTCCCATTAGTGGCCCGCACACGATCAGGTCATGCAGCGGACACCCATCCGAGTCGGGGCCGTCAGCGGTCGGAATGCAGGCGCAGCGCGGGTCGGCAGCCATTACGCGCCACCGCTGGTGCGCAGTGCCCGATACAGGAACGCCCGCACTGCCGGGTGCACGGACTCGCCCGCGTCGTAGCTGACATCTCCGGCGTCGGTGATGGCCTGGACGAGCGTGCCGACCGACGACCGATGGTTGCGGTGCTCGGCGAGCTGGATCTTCATTGCTTCCAGCGCCAGCGGGTTGAACTCGGAACGCAGGGCCGCGACCAGCGCGACGTACGAGGGGCTGTTGGGCTCGCTCACGCCGCCACCGCCGGCTCGTCGCAGGTGCCGCAGTAGTCGCCGGTCGCACCCTCCGGGCCGCACAGCCAGCACACGGAAGCCAGATAGGCGGCGTGACGCTCGCGGGCATCAGCGGGAAGCCGATCGAACCGCTGCCGCTCATGGCCCGCCGACACCATCCGCATCGGGCCGTACACCTCAAGGGCGTACGAGGGCAGACAGCCGGTGTTGCCGTAGCGGAACGCGATGATGGCGTGGTCGCCGGGCAGCAGTTGGATGCCGGCGAGCCATTCGCGTCCGTTGCGGTCGGCCCAGATGTCGCCGTCGAGCGGCGGCCAGTGCGGGGTGTCGCGGCGGGCCTGAACAAGGTCGAAGCCGATGACGGGGGCGGTCACGGCTGCACCTGCGGCGGGTACGGGAACTCGTCGCAGTACGGGGCACCACCGTTCATGCCCATGTCATCGACCATCACGGCAGCCTCGTGTGCAGCCTCGTCACCGAACTTGTCGGCGATGAACCCGAGAAGGGACGCGGTGGCGTAGCCGTACAGGCAGGCGTAGTGGGCAAGTCGGCTGTCCCGCGCCTGCTCCGAGGTGAGCGGCGTTTCGGGTGAGGTCATCAGCTCGTTGAAGCGCTGCTCTCCGGCGTAGCCGTGGATGAGGATCCGTTCCCTGAGGTTGCGGACGGTTCCAGGGCTGTAGGGCAGCGACCGGTCGTCGGTGGTCAGATCGGTTTCGGACATGCGTCATCGACTCCACAGGTAGGAGTAATTCGCAGGGTGGGCGCTGCCTGCGCCTTCTCGCCCCTGCCTCAATAGCTTAACCCAAGACTCTTGGGTTAAGCTAGGTCTTACAGTCTTGGGTTTATGGAGGAGTACATGACCAGTCGAGAAGCCGCCGCCCTGCTCGGCGTCGACCTTAAGACCATGTACACCTACCGGCGTGACGCCGAGAAGATCGGCTTCCCGAAGCCGAAGACGTTCGGCCGCGCCCTTATGTGGGAACGCGCGGCGCTGCTTGCCTGGCGCAAGGAACACCCCGGCAGGCGGCGGCGGAAGGTCGACACCAACCCGGAGCCCACCGAAGGCAGCCAGCCCAACACCTGACCCGCTCACCGGTCACCTGCCGCCAACTCGGCAGCCCACCCCGCCAGCACCCCGGCCCGCTCCGCCAACCTGCCCACACACGGCGGACACCACGACAACCCGGCCGGCGGACTCGCGGGCATCGGATCCAAAATCACCGGCTCCGAATTGCGGACACCCCACCCGGCGACACCGCACAGCGCGGACCTACCGGGAAATTTGCCGTCCTCCCGCATGATGTGCAGCCGGGTAACGCGCGGCGACGGATAGCTGCGGTAGAAGGCGCGTGCTTTCACCGGGCACCGCCGACACAGATCGGGGCCACCCTCACGGCAGCCCCAACCACTCGCGCTACGTCAGCCACGGCCACCGTCCCGAGGTCGGGGCACCCGAGCCCGACCAGCCGCATACACCCGCTGCGGCCCATCACACGGATGCCACCGGCCCTGCGGCACCCGGAACGCCGCCCGCACCGGACCCTGCACGGCCACATCACGACGCCAACGACGCTGCCGGCGCACACGCACCACCAGCAGCACCGTCAACCCGACCGCAACCGCCATCAACAGCGCGCCGACCAGGTAGCCCCTCACCGCAGAGCCCGCAAATCCATGGACACTGTCTTGTCGTGCGCCGCCTCATGCCGGTAGCCGGGGGCACACACCGTGCCCGTCGACCGCGCCAACACCTTCCGGTGAGGTGACAGGTCTACGGTCTTCTCCGGATCCGACCCGTCGCCGGGCATGGGGGTCTGCTCGTTGTCCTCATCCTCGAATCCGTCACGAGCCGGCTGACGCACCCACATGCCGAGCAGGACAGCCACCACCACCACCCCGACGTAGATGCCGAACGTCAACAGCAGGTGGCTTGGCGTCGGAAACACCACCAAGATCGGCTTGACGGACGGGGACGGGTCAGACGACAGCAGCATCAGGCGACTCCTCGCGGGCAGGCTGGGTAGGCAGGTGGGGGGACAGCAGGGCACGCAACTCGACGGCCTTGACCGGATCCAGGCAGCGCGCCCAATCGCGGGCTTCACGAGCCCGGTGCATCAGCACGTTGCCGCGCGCCTTCTCCCGCTCCACCTCAGAGCGCAGGCCGGCGGCAGCATCGACGGCGGCGTTGAGGCCGGTTTCGAGTTGCTGGTTTTCGCGCAGTAGTTCCAGTCGGCTTTCCCGCAGCGCGGTGACTTCGGCGTTCCAGAGGGCGCGGTCGGCTCGGTGTGCCGCTTTCAGACGGACGATTTCGGCTTCCAGCTCACGCACCCGCCCGGCGAGCCACGACCGGCTGCGCCACCAGATGACGGCCCGGTTCCACCACCTCATGCGGCACCCCGCCGCGAGGTGACAGGCGGCAGCAAGCCGGTGCGGTCCGGATCGTTGAGCCGTGCCCGCAGTTCCTCGTTCTTGCCGGTGATGTAGTCGGCGAACGACGGCGCCGGCGGGGGAGAGGGCGGGGTGTCGTTCCAGCCGATCACCGACACCCGCTGTGTCGGCTCGACCAGCGGCTCCCGCCGGTCAGCGAACCGGTCCCGGAACATCGCATCCACGGCAGTCATGTCGGCCGGATCCGGAACCGGCCCCACTGTCACCGGCCGTGTCTCACCCTCCGGCGGCACACGGCGGGCCACGGCATGCCGACCCGAACCTGTCGGCTTCGGCGGCAGGTAAGAGGGATGCACACCGGCTGCGCCAGCCTGCCAGCGGCGCGTCGCCTCCAACACACCCGACTCGTTCGCCGACTGCGGGCCGACCGGCACAGGACCGCGAGCGATCCGACCGACACGGAAGCAAAGGAAGGCGACAGCGCCCAGCACCGCGCATCCGATCAGGATGAACAGGCCCAAGAATTGGTTGGTTGTCATCGGAAACTCCTCACAGTTGGGGTTAGGCGGCGATGCGGTGGCGGGCGAAAGCAGCGGGCATGCGGTTCAGGTCGGCGGGCCGGCGGCGCGGCTGATAGCGGGCCGCATTGGTGGCGGCACCCGGCCGGGGCAGCCAAACCGTGTCGCCGTCGCACTCGCCGAGACGGACCAGATTGGCGGGCGGGACAGGGGCGACACCTACCGCAATGTCACGGACAGCAGGCGGCGTGTTACGGGTTGCGAAATGCAACATGCTTCGCAGACGAGAGCGCAGAGACACAGGGATGTCTCCCTTCGAGGGGTGGCTAGGCGGTGGAGAACGGACGCACAGGTGAGGTGGCGCCCGCAGAAGTGGGGGCGGGCTTGCAGTCCACGGCAGGCCAATCAGGGCGGTCATCCGGCAGAAACCGGTACGCATGCGCAGCCACCCACCGCGAATCCAGCTCGTCACGCAGCCTGTCGGCCTCAGCTACGGCAGCAGCCAGCGCAGCGTCGGCAGCCTCACGGGCACGGCGCCGCTCCCACCGCCCGGCCACGAAAGCAGGCACCATCTGCAACGCGACCGCCAGCAGCCACCAGCCGAACGCGGCCAGCGTGACCGACACCGCGAGCGCAAACCCGCCAACAGCCAAACCAACCCGGGCGCTCACGACACGATCCCGTCACGCACACGCTCGACGTCGATCAAATTGGACAGGTTGTCCACCTGCCACCGCCGGTCCTCCACCTGCGACGCCGGCCACACATGCCACACCGGCGGCTCAGGACGGTCGCCCGACGCGCAGGCGCCAGCCACCAGCAGCAGCACACCGAACACCACCAGCAGCACAGCCCGCCACCAGCCGACACACACCGCCAGCCCGGTCACCGCCGCACCCCCGCCCGGCGCAGGTTGGTGGCGAGGATGCGCTGATTGAGGCGGGCCGGTTCCTCACGCGGGGCAGCAGTGGCACCGGTCAGTTCACGGGTCAGCGCGTCACGGCATTCGGTGCGCCCGTCGGTGTGCAGCCACTCGGCAGGCTTGAGCGGGTTGGGGCGGGTGATCGGCTCCCAGCAGCCGCAGGTGGCAACCTTGACAACAGTCGTCACGCCGCATCACCTGCCACGGCCACGATCTCCACCGTCCGGCGGCCGGACTGCACCGACGGCAGACGGGACAGCCGGTCACGCAACCGCACCGCATCCGGCAGCTCACCCGGCCCGATCGACACCTCAACCACGCGGCGCCCCTCCACTGCCGGGGCCAGACGCAACACGCGGGCAGTCACCAGCCACCGCCGATCCACGGCAGGCGCCCGTGCGACATCAGCCACACACCGGCAGCCACCGTCAGCGCACCCAGCAGGCCGAAGCCGACCACCGGCCACCACGTGTGCCGGGACTCGATACGCGCCCACTCCGCCTCGGAGGCACGCCACTCCGACTCAGGGCCAGACGGGACACTCTTCGGACCGAACGCCGTCTTCACGCCGCCACCCCCGCCAGGTCGCGGGACAGCGACACCGGACGAAAAACGCCAGCAGCCACACCCAAAACAGCAGCCGCCAACCCAGGCGGGACAGCGTTGCCCACCTGCAAAAACTGGCTCGTCCGGTTGCCGAACCATGGATAGTCGGCTGGGAAGGATTGAAGGACCGCCGCCTCAGCGACAGTCACCCGCAGCGAGCCTTCTTCGGACTGCGATTCACCGGCGACCCACTTCGGGCTGTCGCGCCGGTTCACCAACTTTGTGCGCCCCGCCTTGCTGGTCACCGTCGCGGACGGCTGACCAGCAAGACGAACACCCCGATTCGCCGCATCGCCACCGGTGCCGTAGTTGCTGACCGCCGCGACATCCGCATCCCAGCCGAGCGCCTGCCCCATCGACACCCACGGCAGCCGGGCGCCGAACAGGGCGTTGTCCGGCGGGTTCTGCTCGTGGGTGGTCTCCGGCTGGTAGACGGGCCGGACGCGGGAGGCGATGAGGATGGCCCGCTTGCGGGTCTGCGGCACCCCGTAGTCGGCGGCGTTCAGCACACCAATCCAGACGGAGTAGCCCCAGCCGCGCAGCACGTCGCCGACGTGCTGCCACAGGTCGATGACGGGCGGCACCTGCTCCAGGGCCACCCATTCGGGGCGGAGGTCGCGGATCCAGCGGACGGGCTGGGCGGCGTGGTGTGACCGCTCGTCGGCCCATCCGTGTCCGGGCTGGGTCGCGCCAGCCGCGTACTCGTTGACGAGCTGGTGGACGCGGGCCTTGTCCTGTTCGCCAGCCCGCTTCCCGGCCATCGACCATGCCTGGCAGGGTGGGGAGGCGATGAGACCGGTAATGCGGGCGGCGAATGGTGCGGTGGGGTAGGTGGCGACGTCGCAGCGGATGCGGGGGTGTCCGGCGCGGACGGCGGTGACGCAGGCGTCGTGCCAAAGCTCCAAGCCGACGATGCCGCGTAGACCGATCTGGTAGGCCCCTTGCTCCCAGCCGCCCGCCCCGGCGTACAGGTCCACGATCATGCGGCCACCTCACGGCGGGCGTCGGCGTGACGGCGGGCGGCATCGATGTGCACGTCAAGCGCACCCAACGCGGCCAGGGCGTCCGCATCCGAGGTGCCGTACATGTCGGCCAGATCGGCAGGCGTCGGCTCCGGGTTGACGTGGTCACCGGACGGCACCCAGCCGCCATCCCACACCTCACCGGCGAGGATGGCCGGCACCGTGGCGGGGTCAGACCAGGCGGCCTCATCCGACCACGACGGCAGCGGGCGAGGGCTGGTGCGGAAGTCGTCCAGGGTGCGCAGCGTCATACCGGGCCGCGTGTCGGCCGTTCGGCTGGTGTGCTGTACTTGGATAGTCACGTGGCTTGCTCCAATCGGTTGGTCACGTGGGGCTTGTCGGACGCCTGCCGGATGCGACCCGGTGGGCGTCCAGCCCGTCAGGGGTCGATCTGCTGCCGAACCCGCAGCGCGTACTCACGCTCATCCAGCAGCCGAACCACCTGCGCCTCGCTGTCGGCGATTACCGGCATCCAGTCGCCAACCCGGTCGACCGTGAAGTGGCCCGGCATCGTGCGGAGCCGCTTCGCGACACCGCCGGGACGGGTGATCAGGTCAGGCTTCATGCGGCCCGCCGCTGCGGTGCGCGTCGGGTGCGGCGCTTCGGCTGCTCAGCCGCAACCGCCTTGGGTGCGAACACCAGCCGCAGGGTGTCGACCTGGGCGGTGGTGAGAGCGGGGGCGGCGGCGGTGAGCGCCTGCACCATCTGCTGTTCGGTGTCGGTCACGGGTCGCACCGCTCGAACACGCGGGTGATGGGCCAGCCGATTTCGTCGGCGAACGCGGCGGCCTGGTTGAGGCTGATGGGGTAGGTGCCGGCGAGCAGGCGGAAAAAGCTGCTGCGGCTGATGCCTAGGTGTGTGGCGAGGCTGTCGAGTCGGCGGAGGCCGAGTTTGCGGCGGGCGCGTTCGGCGGCTGCCCGGGTAAGCCTGTAGCGGGGAGTGTGGGTGTCGGTGGTGACACCGCTGTCAGCACTCAGGGTGTCTGGCATGACACCATCATGCGGGTGTCATCGCTGACATGCAAGTGTCACCGATGTGTTGATCTTTTCTAAGTGAGGTTGCTCGATGTAGCCTGACCGTGTTCCGTAACCGGCATCTCGCTCTATGTGGCGAGATGGGGAACATCAGGCTGGGGGGCCAACAGTGCGAGTGTCACCAATGACACCTGATCTCGGCGTCTACCTGCACTATCGTGACGCCATGCAGCCCGACGAAGCTGGGGTCAAGCGACTCGGCGCACTCATCCGCCGAACCCGCGAAGAACGCGGATGGACGCAAAAAGACCTAGCGGAAGAATCCGGCGTCAGCGTCGAAAGCATCAAACGCTACGAAAACGGCAAAATCCCGGAACCCAAGCGCGGCAACGTCCGCGCCGTCATCGCCGCACTCAAAATCCACCCCAGCAGAGTGCCCATCGCCCTCGGGCTCACCACCTCAGACGAACTCGACCTACCACCCCAGCCCACGCGAAGGCCCATCGTGCAACGCATCATCGACGCCGTCGAAGACCCCAACATCACCGACCGGGAACTAGACGCCATCGCCGCACTCCTCGAAGCACGACGCCAACCACCAGCCCGCCGCGCCCGACGCAAAACCGGCTAACCAAGCCCCTTCGCACGCCACACATCACCCCACGTGCGGTCATCACCATGCCAGCGGGACTCCGCCAACCGCCACCACGACCACGCCCCCGGCCCAGACTTGGTGGCAGGCGACAACACCACCTCCGCCAACGAGGAGATCACCAGCCGGCGCTCACCTACCGGATACTCCGACCACCGCCGCACCAAATCGGCACGGTCATAGCCGCGCAACACCGGAGGCGTCCGCAGACGACGAACCCGCGCCGACGCCTCATCAATCTGCGGCCGAAGCCTGCGCTCCGCCGCAGCCAAAAACGCCGCCGACGGGCCATCCGGCTTGCCCGCCGCCTCCACCAACTCCCGCAGTCGGCGCTCCAACCCCTCCAACTCGGCCTCAGCCTCCGACAGTTCGGCCGACTTCTCGGCCGGCGTGAACGCCGCATCCGCGCCCGGATCCAACAGCCGCGCCTTGACGATCGCGTCAACTGCCGCATCCACATCCGACCGGAACGCCGACGTGCCCAGGCAGCCGCGCCACGTGCACTGGTAGCGCGGCACGCCGCGAGAATTCTTCGCCCGAACCGTCCGGCGACACTTGCCGCACAGCATCGCCCCACTGAGTTGGTGAACCAGCGTCGGATCAGCATGGTTGCGGCGCCCAGGCTGTTCCAGCATCGCCCGCAACTGCCCGGCAGTCGCCGGGTCCAGGATCGCCGGCCACGCATTCTCAGTCACCACCAAGCCGCCGAGCACCCGATGACCCTGATAGCCGGCATTCAACAGCAGGTTCCGGATGGTCCCGCCCTTCCACAAACCCCGACCGGACGCAGTCGGCACCCCGGCGTCGTTGAGCAGGTTCGCTTGCCGTTGCAGCGGCACCCCGGCGAGCGTGTCTTTGGCTAGCTTGAGGATCACCTTCGCCTTTTCGGCGTCGATGACCTGCTGCACCTCCCGCCGCTTATGACCGGACGGGGTGACGCTGTCTTCCAGCGGCGCCCCGTAAACGCGCCGGTAGCCGAACAGCAACGGGCCGGGCGGGCGACCCAGGTGGGCGGTGTCCAAGATTCCGTTCCTCACTCGCGCCCGCAGCTTCTCCACCTCAGCTTCGGCGGCGATGCCTTCCTTGAGGAGCTGTTCGCGGTCACGCTGGCGGCGCGGATCGTAGGTGACCGGGTCGTCGTCGCCGAACACACGGATCAACACGCCCATGTCGCGGCACAGGTCCAGGAAGTAAACCCACGACCCCATCTGCCGGTCGGTGCGGGTCACTTCCCAAACGGAAACCATCTCGCTGTTGCGGCCCCGAATCCACTCCAGCAGCGCCTCGTAGTCGGGTCTGGCCTTTTTCGCATACCGGGATGCGGAGAAGTGTGGGTCTACGAACGTGCGCCCCGGCGTGACGCCCAGGGCGGCGCAGTCGGCACGCCAAAACCGCTCTTGCCGGTCCACGCTGCGCGCCTGGTCTTTGTTCGACTTGCGGGCGTACAGGTCGGAGCGCATGCCGCACACCATAGCCCGTACGCCTCAACTGCGCATCAACCAAGGCGGCCGTGCACATGATGACCCGGAACCTGGCCCACCAGCTGGCCGGTGAGCGGATCACGGTAAACGCGATCGCACCCGGTCCGTTCGAGAGCAAAATGATGGCCTTCGCGCTTGACGATCCGGGCACCCGGGCGGCCATCGAGTCCCAGATTCCGCTGGGCCGGATTGGCCGGCCGGAGGATATGGCAGGTACCGCGATCTACCTGGCCTCCCGGGCCGGCGCCTACCTCACCGGTGCGGTGATCCCGGTAGACGGCGGCCTGACCACCCACGGCTAACCCACCCTCCCCGCCCTCCCCGCCCGCCCTAACCCCCGCGATCTTGCACTTTGTGTCCCCGCAATTGGGGCGTAAGCCGCGTATCGCAGACCGAAAGTGCATGATCGGCGTCGAGTCTTGGTTGGGGCTGGGCCGCGCGGAGCGGAGAGCTTCGCGCGGCCTTGGTCCGTCGCGGTCAACGGCCGGCGAGCAGCCGGTTCACCGCCGTGTCGACGTCCAGGTGCTCGGCCTCCCGGCCGCGCGGGACGACGACGTAGGTCCGCCGCAGGAAGCGCACCAGCACGCTGCGTGGCACCTCGAACAGGGCGTTGCCGTCGGGCGACGACAGCGCCAGGGCGACGAAGTCCCCGCGCGGCGTTGCCCAGGGCCAGACCCGCACGTCTCCGATGCCGGCCGGTTCGTCAAGCCCGGTGACCAGCAACTCGCGGGCGAAGGACCAACTCACCGCCTCGCCACCGGCCGATTCGGCATGGAACAGGACATGGACCGCATACGGATCAGCAGGGTCGTATCGCAGACTGGCGCGCACCGGCAAGGCGGTTGCGTCAGGTGCGACGAGCCTTAGTGACGTCTCGACCTCTACGGTCGTCGGTCGGATGACACTCATGTACGTTCTCCCCCCGGCACCGCTGCGGAACGCGCCGTCCCGCTTTTCCCATACTCAGCCGCTAGTCCTGGCTACGCTCCGCCATACGCTGACTTCACCCAGTGGTGGGAAGGGGGTCGGAAAGGCCGTGTGAATGTGAAGATTCATGTAGGATTTCCGGTTCTGCCCAGTGCGTAGATCCCGCCCGGCATCGGGTGGCTCAGTCGTCGACTTACTCCGGTAACGTCCAGTCGGCCGTTGCAGTGACGGGCTCGCGTCACACTGGGGATGAAATGGCTCGGTAAGCGATCCTCAGTGGACCTCTCGGCGACGCGAAATTCGTCGAACGTCGCGGTCCGCGCAGCCGAACAGCGGGGGTACGGGGTGCCAGAGGAGCAGGGGGACCGGCATGGTCGGTCCGTGGCCGAACGCGGTCCGTCCGGCGGTGGCCGGCCGGGCCGGGCCGGACGTGGCGACGCCAGGGGGAATGGTCCCGCCGGACGGGGTAAAACCTCAGTACGGCGAACGGGTCCGGTCGAGGCGAACGACGGTGGGTCGGTCAAGGTGAATGACAGCGCGGAACGCGAGCGCGAGGGCAGTGGTGGCACCATGTCCGAGCGCCGCGCCCCGGCGCGCTGGCGGCAGCGGATGTCCACCACCCTGGCCCTGGTCCGGGCCAACCCCACCGGCCGGGTCGCCCTCAAGATCATGATCGGGGTGCTGGGTGCCCTCGTGGTCTGCGTCGGCATCGTGCTCATCCCGCTACCGGGCCCCGGCTGGCTGATCGTGATCGCCGGCCTCGGCATCTGGGCGGTGGAGTTCCACTGGGCCAAGCGGCTGCTCGGATTCACCCGCCGCCACGTCCACGGCTGGGCCAACTGGGTGAAGAAGCAATCACTCGCTGTGCGCTTCCTGATCGGCCTGCTCGGCATCGTCTTCGTCAGCGCGGTGGCCCTGTTTTCGATCAAGCAAAGCCTCGGCATCGACGTGATCGCCAGCGTCCTGCACTACCTCGCGACGCACTGACCCCGGGTTCGCGGTCCGGACGCTCGATCGGGTAGAGTCATCCGCGCTGAGGGCGATTAGCTCAGCGGGAGAGCGCTTCGTTCACACCGAAGAGGTCACTGGTTCGATCCCAGTATCGCCCACGCACGTCAAAGGCCACCTTCCATCGATGAAGGTGGCCTTTCTGCTGCCCGTACAGCAGCTAAATACAGCAGTTCGTCATTGCGTCAGGGATTCGCCGAGGCGCTTGAGCGCGTCTCTCGTTGCCTTCGAGGACACCTGCGTGTAGATCTCCATGGTCACGGAGAAGCGGGCGTGCCGGAGGATCTGCATGGCTACTCGCGGGTGGACGTCGAGGTCGGCCAGGAGGGTGGCGCAGGTCCGCCGCGCGTCGTGGACGGTGATCGGCTTGACCGCCGCCTTGTCGCAGCGGGTCTGCCAGGAGCGCTGGAAGTTGCGCGGCTCGATGGGCGTGCCGTAGCGGGTGGTGAAGACCAGGTCGTTGTCGTGCCACGCCTTACCGGCCGTCGCGCGGGCCTCGTCGCGTTGGTGTTTGCGCAGTCGCAGTGCGGCCAGGCAGATGTCGGGCAGCGGCAGGGTGGCGTCGGACGCCTGGGTCTTGGTGTCGCGGTGCAGGAGCTTTCCGCGTACGCGTTGCAGTTGCCGGCCGATGGTCAGCTCCCCGGCGTCGAGGTCGGCGTCGGCCCAGGTGAGGCCGAGGGCTTCGCCTTTGCGCAAGCCGGTGACGAGGACCAGGGCGTACGCGGCGTAGAGCGGATCGCTGGCGGCACGCGCGGATTCGAGGAACCTCCGTGCTTCGTCACTGGACCAGGACTTGCCGCGTCGACGGCGGACGGTGGCGAGGGTGACCGGCACGGCCGGGTTGCGGGTGATGAGGTCTTCGGCCTGGGCGTGGGTGAGGGCGGCCCGCAGTGCGGCCCGGATGTCGCTGACCGTGCGCGTCGACGGGACCGCCTGGCAGCACCGGCCGACCGCGCAGCAGCGCCGCTTCTCCTGACGGCGGGTGGCGTCCTTGCCCTGGGCGCAGCACTGGCAGGTGCGGGCCACCTGGTTCAGCCAGGTCTGCACGTCCCGCGCCTGGAGCCGATCGAGCCGCTTTCCCCCGAGGCCGGGGGAGAGGTAACGCCGGACGAACGTCTCGTAGGTGGCGTAGGTCAGCGGTGCCCGGTTCGGCTCGATGATCTCGGTCAGCCAGTAGGCGAGGAAGCTGCCCACAGTTGGCACACTGGTCGCCACCGGTCCGGCCTTGGCCTGCTGGTGCAGCTTGATCCACTTGTCGTGGACGGCGTCCCGGGTCTTGCCGTAGACGTACTTGCGGGTCCGCTTCCCGTCGGGCTTGGTGACCCAGACGTACGCGGCGAAGCCGTGGCGGTACGGGAAGATCGACCCTTCCCCGTTGGCGCGGGCACGGGCGGGCATCAGGCGGCCTCCTGCCGGTCGACCTGGTCGCGGATGTAGTCGTCGACCCATTCGGGGAGGATGCGGCGGTACTTGCCGTCCTTGATGGAGCGCAGCTCACCGGTGGCGATCTTCATCTTGACCTTGGAGATGCCGAAGCCGAGCAGCACGGCGACCTCGGCGGGCGAGTACCAGCGGGGGCGGAGTTCGTGGTTCATGCGGCGGCTCCGCTGAGCCAGGATTCGTGGGCGAGTTCTTCCCGGCCGACGCGTCTGCTTTCCCGTCGCTGTCGGGCGGCGGTGTTGGCGAGCAGCGCGTCACCGTCGGTGCGCCAGCCGGCCCCGAGGTAGGTGAGCGTCCCGACCGTCAGGGTGTCGGCGGGTTCGTCATCTTCGGCGCGGCGGTAGGTGGCGCGGGTGTCGCGGAGCAGGCCGAAGGTGACCGAGTAACGGCGGGCTTTGGTCAGGAAGTGGCCGCCGAAGCCGAGCATGTGTGCCCAGCGGCGCAGTCCGGCGTAGGGATTCGGTGTGGTGTCAACGCGGCCTTGACGGTCGCCGTCCTGTGCATCGCTGCGGGTAGTGCGGGTGGCCGTGGGGCGTCCGAGTCGCCAGCAGGCGTCGATGAGGCGGGCGACGTGGTCGCCGTCGGGGTTGGCGTAGGCGTCGATGGTCTCGGAGGTGAGGCGGGTCGAGGTGTGGCCGGTGACCTCGGTGGCTTTGGTGGCGTACTTGGCGAGGTAGGCGGCCACCTTGGCGTCGGTCACGTCATCGTCGCCGCTGCCGATGCGGCGTACGTCGGTCTGCTCTCCCCAGGCCACCGGCCAGCCGTCCGGACGGTCGGGGTGTGGCGGGGTGGTGACGGTGATCTGCCGGGCGGCGGCGTGCACGGCGGCGTCCAGGTCGTCGGCGGTGATGCCGGCCGGCGGCGGCACCAGAGCGCCGGAGTCGCCGGAGTCGACGCCGTCGAGGCGCAGCAGGACGTGGAAGTGGACAGCTCCCCGGCGTTGCATCTCGGCGACCTTGCCGTGAGACACCCGAACCGGCGGCACCCGACGTACCCGGCCCGAGTCGGCGACGACCTGGACGTGGCCGATGCCGCGTCGGCGGCATAGGGCGGCAAGCTGACGTTCGATCGCCTGCTTGGTGCGTCGCCACAGCTCACCGGCAAAGCCGTTCCACACAGCCTGGTGGTCATGGTCGTAGCAGTCCAGACAGAGTGGCCGCCCGAGCCGCGGATCGTCGGCGTCGTGACGGGCGAAGCAGGCCGCGGGCTGCCCGTGCGCGCAGGTGTCGGCGTCACGGCGGGCGCGGCACGGTGCGGGTCGGCAGTCGCACCGCTGGCGGGTGGCGCAGGTGTGGCGGGGGATGTGCCGGTGGTGGACCGCGCCGAAGGAGGGTGCGGTGAAGGTGGCGAACACGACCGGATGCCGCGCGACGGTGGCGGGGACGGTCTTGCCACCGGTCAGGCCGGTGCGGACGACCTGGAAGGCGTCACCCGCGTAGACCCAGGCGCAGTCCGGGCACTGCGACGCACGGCGGTTGCCGCACGCCTTATAGATCGCCCGGTCGGGCAGCTCATCGGTGTGCAGCTCCCGGACGATCCGGCCGGTGTCAGCGTCCACGGCGGTGAGGGTGCCGGTGAGGCGGATCGGGCGGGTACAGCCGCCAGCGGAGGCGGTGTGCTCCAGCCAGCCGAAGTAGTCCGGCGTGGCGACACGGTGCAGGGCTTGGGCGAACCGGCCGGCGGCGAGGCCGGGCCGGGACAGGGTGAGCGGGGCGGACATCGTTTTCTCCTCACGGGGGTGGCAGGGACGGAAGACGAATCACTACCAGCCGTGGACGCCTGTCCGCTGGTGGTGTTCGTCGTGTCTCCTGGCACCGCCGAAAGGGCGGCTCACGCCGGAGGGCGGAATCGTGGTGGTGCCACACTCCGCCGATCGATGATGTCCTCTCGTGCTCGTGGAGGTTATGGGGCCGGCACGGGTGAGGAGCCTGGGATACCGGCATCCGGCGGGGATTTCCGCAGGCTGCCCCACCCGTGAAAGGTGAGCGAATCCGAGCCATCGTGGACGGCGGAAGACCGTGCTGGGCCGCTCGGCGGATTCAGAGAGCCGGCGTTGTGGCCGGGGTGGTGGAGAGGCGGCGGGACGTGGCCCGCATCAGCGGCAGGAAGGCCGCTCGGGGTCTCAGTGGTCGAGTCCAGCGTTGCGGCGGGAAGGCCGCGCTGGCGTGCTCAACGAGGGCCAGAGTAGCACCGGGTACCGACACGTCAACCCGCCGTGACCCCGCTGGCCCGAGGCGGGGCGACCGGCTGCCGGCCGGTGTGGGAGGACTTTCTGTACGTCTATCAAGGCGGCCCTGAACGGGCCGCACGCGCCGCCGCCTGGGCGCGCGTCCGTCGCTCCGCTGGCGCTCCGACTCCGGCCACGCAACACGCCCGGCGGCTGGCGCGGAGGGCGGGTAGCCCGGTGGGCCGCCGCAGCACGACAGCCGCGTTGACCGAGTGGGTAGGCCGGCAGCCGGCCGGGCCGCGCGGCCACGAGCCCACGCGGCGTAGGGCAGGGGACGCCGGCTGCGTCGGCGAGCTGGCGGCGGTCGCGGGGTTGCGGCTACTGCGCCTCCGGCGGGGGCGCTCCGGCTCCAGGATGGCCGGGGCTCCGTCGGCGGGTCGCGGTTCGTGGGTGGTGGCGGTGGAAGCCATCCCGCCCACCGTCGACCCGGGCGAGCCGAGCAGACCACCGCCCGACCCGCCAGCGCCCGACCGTGCGTCAAGGTCCGCTTGACGTGGCGGGCCGGGCGGCGGCCCGCTCTCCAGGAGGACGGGTCGATGGCAGACGGGATGGTAGCCACAACGTGGCTTGCCTACGAGATCTGTGTAGGTGATGGTGTTTTGAGAGACAGAATCTCTCCAAGCAGAACATATGTTTCGAGGAATAAAAACCTCGCTTCTGAAAGCGTCACGTCATTGTGAATACCAGTGGAGACTCGGTCATATATTCCTCGCATCGCCTGTCGGAGGCGACCTTGGCGACTCTTGCTGCTGGTGCATTGCCGGACAAAGGCGTCAATCCGATTCAGTACGTTTGACTTGCGTACGTCGACCTTCTGCTCTCCATGCTGAATCGGCTCTTCCTGTGGAGGAAATACAGCATCAGCGAAGCTGTCAATGAGGCGTCGGCATGTGCTCATGGCTTGGCTGATGGCTTCAGGGTCGCCAGCATCCAGTCGCTCGATGATCGACTCGACCTTCGTGAGCGCTGTCCCGCTTAGCGGGGCGAGCATCGAGTCGACATGCTGCCGAGTCGACTCGAACAACTCTCCTTGTGACTCGCTGAAGAGCAGTTCATGATACGTGCGGGTCGCGACTTCGTAAAGGTTTGCGATTACGGCAGAGCGAATGGCGGACAGTTCGGCAATGCTGTTCGTAACCTGGCCCACGTTTCGGTAGTGGGCATTCAATGCGAGACTCAAATGTTCGCCACTAAGGCTGGGTGTGTGGAGAGTACTTAGCATTCCCTCTAGGGATTTGATGTTCGAAGCAATCGCCCCAAAGCTCCTTACTTTCGCCCGCTCTTCGCCCTTTTCGTTCTTGTATATTCGACCCGAACGCTTCAAGTGTGGGCGCGTTGATTGGTTGAAGGTGTAGCCATTTAGTTCTAGCTGCAACCATTGCAAGCTATCCTCGTCGCCGATCAATCGGGCGAGCCGAGAAGCTTTGAGTAGCAAATTTTCAGCGTCAACTCGGCTAAGCTCGATGTCCGCAAGAAGATCTTCAGCTAGTTTCAGCGCTTCAGTCTGCTTTTTCAGCACAATCTTGACCTTCCTTGCCAAGTGAAGGTGCTAGGGCGGGCAAGCCTGCTCACCCGGGACTCGTCCGACGTCCGGCTCATCGTCCGGCGGGGCGTGAGCACCCTGAGGCCGCACGAGGCTGTCAGCCCATGCCGTGCGCGACGAGGGCTGTCGGGCATAGTAGCTAGCCGGCGGCGGCCGAGGCTACTGAGATGCTGCATCGCGTGCGCCAGTGAGGCAAGCCGACGAGGAGCAGGGCCAGGCCGTCGACAGCGACGGGCACGGACAGGAACATAGCAAGATCAGCATTGCGGGCACAGAGGCCCAGCAGAGCGTGGCGAGGCCCGAGCGTGGGACCACAGCCTGACGGGCGCTGTCGACAGCCACGGTGACAGCAACAAGCCGCGACATGGACAGCCGGCAGCGGCCGGGCATGGACGGTTGCCCGAGGTCGCAGACGTGGATGGACCCCGCCGGACGACGCGCCCAGAACTTACAAGCGAGGGATCGGCCTGAGTCGTCTCTGGGGCGTCGCCGGCCGCCAAAGATGACTAAAGACGACTACAACACCCAAGGAACTTGCACGTCAGCCACCATTCGATAGCGGCTAACCTGATGGGCGACGGACGAGTCGACCTGCACGGCGACTTTGTCTCGGGGCCTACTGCCTTCCGCTTGTCGAGGTGTCGGCCGCTCGCTCCGCGTCCTTCACGAAGAATGCCCGTGACCTCCTGGCTCTGCGATGGCCGAGCCTCAAGGCGATCTCGGATGGTGGGTCTGCGATTCGATGGATCTCGTTAATCCTCATCGTTAGCTCGCGCACGCGGTCACGGGCATCCTGCGGAGACATGCCTTCCAAGTCCAGCCTGAGTAGCTGTCGAGCGTCGTTGCGTACCTCGGTTGCGGCGTTTGCGCAATTCTGTGCGGTAAGCTCCTTGCGTGCTGGGTTTAGCGCAGCTTGTACACCAGCAAGGGCAGAGGCCACAAGCGCTAAGACTCCTGCCAAGTTCCCTGACGAGGGATCGGACAACGAGATGCCTCCAGCTAGCGCCGCAAGCGCCGCCGCAGGAACCACAAGGCAATTGCTTATGAGTCGCCATAGACGAGCCTGGGCGAACTGGGTGCTCGCCCCGTAGTGGGCGTTGTTCTGGAGCAGGATCAGTTCTTGCGCAACTGCCGCCTGGCCGCCTGAGCGCTTGGCTTCGTTGTGGGGGAGCGGCTCCTCTGTGGCCATCCGGTGATGGTATGGCGAGCGCTCAGTCTGGTACAGGGCAGCTGAGTTCGACAGCAGCAGTGAGGCGAGTCGCCAGTCGTCGGCCGCGGATAGTCACCCGAGGTCATCCACGCGAACGGACCCCGCCGGACGACGCGCCCAGATTTTCCAAGCGAGGGGCCAAAATGCCCCTGGCTTCAGGCCGTCGCCAGGCCGTAGAACGTCAACCAGTAGTGACCAAAATGACACTCGATGCCGAGTGTTTGTGCAGCCCAGGCTAAGGGACGTCTCGTAACTCTGGCATCTGTCCCTTAAGGATGATCGGGCAGGATGCCCAGGTGCAGGTGATCACGGCAGCCCGCCCGGAGTGGATCTTTCCGTTCACCGGGTTGCAGCCCGCCCAGTTCCGCACGCTGGTCCGACTGGTCGCCGAGCGTGGCGGTGACGGCATCGCCGACGGCCGGCCGGGCCGGCAGTGGGCCCTGGGCCTCGCCGACCGGGTGCTGCTGGTCGCGGCGTACTGGCGGACGAATCTGACGATGCGGCAGATCGGCCCGCTGTTCGGGGTGTCGCACTCCGCCGCGCACCGGGTCATCGACACCCTCGCGCCGCTGCTGGCCCTGGCGCCGGTGCGCAAACGGCCGGTCGAGCAGATCGCGATCGTCGACGGGACGCTCATCCCCACCCGCGATCACCGCCTGGCCGCCCGGAGCAAGAACTACCGGTACTCGACGAACCTGCAGGTCGCCATCGACGCCAGCACCCGACTGGTCATCGCCGTCGGCGACCCGCAGCCCGGCAACCGCAATGACACCATCGTCTACCGCACCTCGGGCATCGACCAGAAACTCGCAGGCAGGCCGGTGATGGCCGACGGCGGCTACCGCGGCAACCCGGAGGTGATCATGCCGTACCGCAAGCCCACTGACGGCGGCTTGCTGCCGGAGTGGAAGGAGGCCTTGAACGTCGAGCACCGCACCGTTCGGGCTGGGGTCGAACATGCCCTGGCCAGGATGAAGTGCTTCAAGATCCTGCGCGACTACCGCCGCGCCGCCCACACATTGACCGATGCCGCTTCTGGCATCGCCAACCTCCACAACATCATCCTCGCCGGCTGACCACCGGTCCGGTGCCGGGCAACGCCTTCACCCAGTTACGAGACGTCCCTTAGTGATGGGCGACCTATGTCCGGTTCGCCTGGCACCCGGTTCCAGTTCAACGCCAAGTGACGTGCGGCGGTGCGAGTCGGGTGCCGGACAGACGATGGTAACCCTAGGCATGCGTTCCGATACGTTCGATCACCATGAAGGGTCTGGAACGGTACTGGGGCTATCTGGCGTTCATCATCCTCGTCACGGCTTGGTGGACTCGTTCCGTGGGGCCGGTGGCGCTGCTCGTGCTGTCGATACTGGTGACCGGATTCTTCCTGCTCCAAGCCCCGGTGTGGTGCTGCGCCGTCAATCGGGATGGCACCCTATGCCGGAACAACTCAGCTGGCCTCCTGCTCGGGTGCAGCAAGCGGCAGCACAAGTGGCAGAAGCTAAGGATGACCATCGTTCCGCATGCTTGGCGTCAAATGAACCGTGGGCTTTGGGCGTCACCTCGGGAAGGGC
This sequence comes from Micromonospora sp. FIMYZ51, assembly GCF_038246755.1. Lineage (NCBI taxonomy): Bacteria > Bacillati > Actinomycetota > Actinomycetes > Micromonosporales > Micromonosporaceae > Micromonospora > Micromonospora sp. FIMYZ51. The sequence goes on from NZ_CP134706.1 coordinate 2,059,274, forward strand.
TGACGACCCTGGGCGCGATCGCGGGGCTCCTTTCGACGATTGCGGCGACGGCGATCACCGTTGCTGGGCAGTTTGCTGGCACAGCCTGACCACCTGCCGTGGGAGAAGGCGCAGGGGAGGCCCTTCCATCCGACACTGGTGCGGTCAGCGGCGTAGAGCTTGCTGCCGGGACGCATCGGCGCCGCAGCGCGCGGTGAGGCCGGCGCGGATACTGGCGGGGTGGTGGAGAAGCAGGCGACGGAGTTGACCCGGTGGACCATCCACGGCGAGCGGGTGGTTGATGACTCCCGGCGAGCGCGGCTCAGCATCGCCGAGGTGGAGTTGCCGGACGGGGTGCGCTTCGAGCAGTACGTGATCCGGGCTCCCCGGTCGGCCATGGTCGCCGTGCTCGATGATCGGGAGCGGCTGCTGTTGATGCGGCGGCACCGGTTCGTGTTCGACCGGTGGGTGTGGGAACTGCCTGGCGGCTACGTCGATGACGAGGAGCAGCCGGCGCAGTGCGCGGCGCGGGAGGTCGAGGAGGAGACCGGCTGGCGGCCCCACGCGGTGGAGCCGTTGCTCTCCTTCCAGCCGTGGGTCGGGACTGCCGACGCCGAGAATCTGCTGTTCCTGGCGCGGCAGGCCGAGCACATCGGCGCACCCGTGGACGTGAACGAGGCTGAGCAGGTCGCGTGGATTCCGCTCGACGAGGCGTACGGGTTGGTGTCTCGGGGTGAGATCGTCGGTGCCGGCACGGTGATTGCGGTGCTGGAGTTGGTGGCGCGTAAGGCCCGGGGAGAGCTGTAGAAGGTCAGCGTCGTGGGCCGAGGCTGGCGTCGATGCGGCCGGTGAAGTGCCGGACGGCGGGTAGTCGCCGGTGTGGGGCGAGTTGGGTTTGCAGGTCGCGGAGGTAGCGGACGGCCCTGGCGGAGCGGAGTTGGGTGGTCAGGGTGAGGGCTTCTGCGCCGATGGTGCAGGCGCGGTCGGGGTTGCCCTGTTGGGCGTGGATGCTGGCGAGTAGTGCGAGGTTGAAGGCTCTGCCGCGTACGTAGCGGTTGTCCATGTGTAGGGATCGGACGGCGAAGCGTTCGGCGTGGGTGTTGCGGCCGAGGGCGTGGAAGCAGTGGCCGAACTTGGCGGACAGGTATGCCTCGTCGAAGTAGCTGAGCCATTGCGGGTCGGTGCTGCGGTCGGCCCGGTCGAGGGCTTGTTCTGCCTGGTGCAGGGCGGCGGCGCAGGCCCGTTCGTCGTGGGCTTTGGCCAGGGCGTGGGCTTCCATGACGTGGGCTTCGGCGGACAGGACGGGGACCCCGGCGCGGCGGGCGGTCCGGCCGGCGGCGCGGGCGAGGTCGAGTCCGGTGGCGGTGTGGCCGAGGTAGGTGGCCTGGTGGCTCATGGCGGCGAGGATTTCCGCGCCGAGGCCGTCGTCTGCGGCGGCGTGGGCGAAGTCCAGGGCGAGGGTGAGGTGCCGCTGGGCGATGCCGTGCTCGGCGGTGTCGTACGCCTGCCATCCGGCGAGCTGGGCCAGTTCGGCGGCGGCGCTGAGCAGCCGTTGGCCGGTGGGGTGGTCGTAGCGGCCGTCGGTGAGCAGCGGGGTCACCTCCTGGTGGAGGTAGCGGGCGACGGTGTCGCGGGCGTGCCCGCCGCCGTACTGGTTGTCTAACTGGCGATAGGTCGCGGTCATCGCGCGGATGGTGTCAATCTGCGGTTGACCGACGGCGTCCCGGCCGGGTTGGGTCACCGGGGCTGGATCGGGGGCGGTGAACCAGCGCAACGCCGGCAGGGTGTAGCCGGCGGAACTGAAGGCCACCTGCCGGAGTACCTCTCGACGGTTCACGTCACCTCGCCAAAGCTCTGCGGCACTGCGTACGTCCTCTTGCCAGGTCCGGGTGGTTGGCGGCTCGCTGGGTCGACCGGGGGTGAGCCGGCCGGGTTCGGCCGGCGGCGCGGCCTGCTTGGGTGCCAGGCCCATCGCGATTCGCGCCTGGTCGGGCATCCGGCATCCGTCGGCGATCCGCTCCAGGACGTCGATTGAGGTGACCTTGCGTCCGGCCATGATTCGGCTGACGTAGCCCTGCTCCAGCCCGACGGCGGCCCCGATCCGGCTCTGACTCGCGCCGGTGAGGCTGGTGATCCAGCGGAACAGCCCGGCGATGTCGCGGGCGGCCAGGGCGGCGAGCACCTCGCCGTGCGACCACGCGTCGTCTGGTATTCGAAGCGGATCGAGCAGCACGGCGGCTCCTAGCGTCGCGTTTCGACTACTCATGGTGTTCAAGGCAAGAGCGTATGGCGACCGCTCGCGCCGGTCGAGCCGCTTCATGTCACGGTGACATGACCGCTGGTCATGGGCCCGTCTCTTAGCCTTTCGTAGCTTCTCCGTCACTTGATGTGGCGCGGGAGGCAAGAGATGCCGGGTAAGGGCGACGAGCCGGCGGTGAGCCGGGGTGAGCAGATTCAGGAGGCTGAGCGGGAGGCGGCCAGGCGGCGGCTTCTCGCCCAGGCGGAGGCGGACCGCATTTCGGTAGAGGAGACGACCCGAGCCGTACCGGATCGGCGGTGGCGTCGTGGGCAGCGTTGAGTTGTTGCCGGTTGGCCGGCGGGTGGCGTATTGGCGGGGTCGGCGGAAGTTGTCGCAGCAGGTGTTCGCTGATCGGCTCGGCAAGTCGAAGAGCTGGGTCGACAAGGTCGAACGTGGAGTCCGGCGGCTGGACAAGCTGTCGACGCTTCAGGAGATTGCCCGCGTACTCCGCATCGACGCCGCCGTTCTTGTGGGCCAGGATGCCGCGCCGGTCCGAGCAACGGGTCGCGGCGACGGCGTCGACCGGATCAGGGCGGCGCTGTCCCGCTACGAGATCCCGTTGGGCAAGCCGGCGGGTCGCCGTCCGGTGGTGTCGGTGGATCGGATGCTGCGGGATGTGGGGTACGCGTGGACGACGTTTCAGCACGCCCGCTACCCACAAATGGTCGATTTAGTGCCGGACCTACTTACCGATGCCCAGCGCACCGATGCCGCGGCTCCGGTAGCGGGCCGGGTGCCGCTGGTCGAGGCGTACCGGGTCACCGCCGCTCTGCTGGTCAAGCTCGGTGACGCTGAGCTTGCGTGGCTGGCCGTGGACCGGGCGATGCTCGCCGCCACCGGCGATCGGGAGCTGGTGGCTGCCGCAGCCGTCCAGCTCGGCCAGGTGTTGCGCGCGCTCGGGCGGGCGCGGGAGGCGAAGTCGGTGATGCTCGCCGCCGCGTACCGGATAGCCCCGCCGGTGATCGACCACGGCCTGCCAGCGGAATTGTCCCTGTGCGGGACCCTGCTTATCCAGGCCGGCCTGGCGGCGGCGCAGGACGGGAACGAGTCCGCCGCCGGGGATCTGATCGCTGAGGCCGCCGGTATGGCGGAGCGGGTCGGCGACAGGTACGACCATCACCGCACCGCTTTCGGGCCCACCGCCGTGGACCTGGCCCGCGCCGCCGCAGCCGTCGAAGTCGGCGACACCGAGGAGGCGATCGTTTGGCACGAGAAGGCCACCGCGCGGTCCGGCTGGCTGTGGCTACCCGCTGAACACCGCGCCGCGCACCTGCTCGACATCGCCCGCGCCCACCTGCATGCCGGGGACGTGGGCAACGCGGCTCGCATGCTGACCGAAACCGAGCGCATTGCACCGGCCGAGACCACGCACCGGCCTGTCGCCCGGGACATCCTTGCCGAGGTTGCCCGCGACCCGCGCGCCCCGACCACGATCGCCAAGCTCGCTGCCACGCTCGGGGTCGGCTGAGCAGCGCTACACGCGGATGAGAAGTACAGCAGTGAAGTACAGCAACCGCGCCAGCCGAACCTGGCCGAGAAGCGCCTCAGCAGGCCGTCTGACCTCGCGTCGAGCCCGATCCGACCCGCTTGCCGAGAGTTCACACCGAAGAGGTCACTGGTTCGATCCAGTATCGCCCACCATCGAAACAACGAAGGAGAGGCACCCTCAAGCGAGGGTGCCTCTTGCTGATTGCATCGCTAGTCGCCGTTGGAAGTCAGCGGATCATCAGCAAACGCGTCGCGGATGCGCCGATCCCGCCCGTCCGACCGGTGGGTGTAGAGGTTGAGCGTGGTCGACGGCTTCTCGTGGCCCATCACAGCCTGGACGTCGTTGACCGGAACGCCGCGCGACACCAGCTTGGCCGCGTACGAGTGCCGCAGGTCATGGAACCGCAGCCCGTCCGGAGCCATCTTCGCCACGTGCGCGACCGCTCCCCGCTCGGTGGTGAACTCCGCATTCCACGGGACGCCTTCCGCGTCGAACCAGCGACGGCCGCCAGACGCGAGCCCAGCCGTCAGCCGGCGACGAGGTCTCGCCGACGGTAGACCACCGTGGACCCGATGGTGAGGACCACGGCGAACACGGCCAGGGTGAGAGCGGCCGGCCGATCCCACGCAGCCCGGGGAACGGCCCCGACCCAGTGCAGGGGCGAGAGCTGGCGGGCCCATGACGGCAGTTCCAGGAGGTCGGCCCGCAGGCAGACCACGAGGGCCCAGCCGACGGGCAGCCACACGATGGAGACCCACCGGGGGCTGAGCGAATGGACGGCCAGGGCGAGCCCGATCAGCAGAACGACGGCCGGCAGGTAGGCGGCAGTGGCGGTCATCCCCCGGCCGATGTAATGGGCTTCACCGAAACCGGCCGCGAGGCCCAGGCCGGTGGAGAGGCCACCCGTGAGCAGGACGAGCACCGACCACGCCGTGACCAGCAGGGCAACCGATGCCCACCAGCGTGGACGGCTGACCGCGGCAGACAGGCTGTATCCCACCCGGCCGGAGGTCTCCTCGGTCGCCAGCCACTGCGTGATGTGGATCCCCGCTGCTGCGGCGAGCAACGCGGTGAGCTGGACGAAGATGGTCAAGCTGGCGTTGACCGGGTCGTCGTGGTCGGCTCGGGCGACGGCGTTGAGGGCGTTCATCTGGCGGGTCAGGTATCCGAACGCGAAGGCGAACAGTGCCGTGGCGGCGATCCACCCGACACCGACGCCGGCGGTGAGCCGGGCGAGGAGGGTCAGGGGTGAGCGTATCCAGGTCGGCGCGGCGGCCGGCCCGGGTCGGGGGGTGATGATGCCTGCCCCCAGGTCACGCCGGGCGGCCACGGCGGCGGCGGTGGCGAGCGACGCGACGGCCAGCGCGCCGAAGGCGGCCCACGGCCACGACGGCGGTTCCGCGCTGAACGGCCGGATTTCGGCCAGCCAGGACTGCGGGTTGATCCAGACGGCATCCCACTGACGCGCATCCACCACAGCCCGGGCCAGGTAGCCGACGAGCCAGCATCCGGTGGCGAGGATGTACGCGGTCCGGGCCGTCCGGCAGCATTGCGCGATCAAGGCGCCGAGAGCGGTGAATGCGAGCATGAGCATCGCCAGACCACCGGCGTAACGCCAGGATCCCGCGATGGGGTAACCCAGAGCCGTGAGTGCGACCCCGTTGAGTACGGCGGTCAGCGCCGCCGTGGCCGCGGCGGCGCTGGCTCCGGCGGCAGCCGGCGCCAGCCGGTGGACCGGGTAGGAGGTCAGGATGTCCAGGCGTCCGGTGTCTTCGAGGCCGCGGGTGAACCGGATCGCCAGATGCAACCCGATCAGGGGGATCATGATCAGCGTCAGGTAGCCCATCTCGTTGGCCAGGATGCCGCCGAGGGTGTCCAGGGCGTACCCGCGGCCCTGGAGCGCCGCACTGCCACTCATCACCTGGTACGCGTCGGCGTAGTGGTCGCGGGCGGCCTGCTCGGAGTACGTACCGTTGATGGTGGCCGCACTCGTGGCCACCAGCGCGGCGACCACGATCGGCCAGCCGATCACCTGCGGCAGGCCGGTACGCAAGCTCAACGACAGAAAGCGCCAGTAGCCGGTCATCGCGCCGCGCCCTCGGCCACGGCGTAGGGGACGTCACTGCGGTAGTTGGTGAGGAACAGTTCGTCGAGGCTGGGTGGCTGGACGTTGAGGCTGCTCGGACCGGCGGTGAGGACGCAACCGACTGCTGCGGCAAGGGTTGCCGGGCCGGCCCGGAAGGTGACGTGCGTGCCGTCCGGCCGCGTCACCACGGACAGGTCGACGAGGCCGTCGAGCCGATCCAGTCCGGACACCGCACACCTTGTCACCGCGTCCACCCGGGTGAGGGTGTGATCACGCAGGTCGGCCAACGTGCCGGTCCGGATCACCGTACCGCGCCTGATGATGCTCACCCGGTCACACAGAGCTTCCGCCTCGGACAGGATGTGGCTGCTCAACAACACCGTGCGGCCGTCGTTCCGCAGCTCTCGCACGCACTGTTGGAACACCTCCTCCATCAGCGGGTCCAGTCCCGAGGTCGGTTCGTCGAGCAGGAACAGGTCGGCGTTCGTGCCGAGCGCCGCGATCAGTGCCACCTTCTGCCGGTTGCCCTTCGAGTAGGTCCGCGTGCGTTTCGTCGGGTCCAGTTCGAACCGGTCGATCAACTCGCGCCGGCGACGCGGGTCGGTGCCGCCGTGGAGCCGGCCGAGGATGTCGATGCACGCTCCGCCGGTCAGTCCCGGCCACAGCGCCACGTCGCCCGGGACGTACGCCAGGCGCCGGTGGGCCTGCACCGACTGGGCCCAGCAGTCCAGGCCGAAGACCTTTGCCTCGCCGTCGTCCACCCGAAGCTGGCCGAGCAGGGCCCGGATGGTGGTGCTCTTGCCGGCGCCGTTGGGGCCGAGGAAGCCGTGCACCTCGCCCTTGGCGACCGTGAGGTCCAGGCCGTTGAGCGCCATCGTCCGGCCGAACGCCTTGCGCACTCCTCGCACGGTGATCGCATCCATCCTGGCATCCTGACACAGGAAGACAGTAGCTGTCATGTTGGCAGCCACTACCGATAGCGGCCGCCCGCCGGTCGATAGGATGACGGGCGTGCCACTTAACCTGCGTCAACGCAACCGGATGGCCGCAATCCGGGCCGTCCAGGACACGGCCATGAACCTTTTCGACGCCCAGGGTTACCACAACGTCACCATCGAGGACATCTGCCGGGAAGCGGGCGTTTCGCCGTCCACCTTCTACCGCTATTTCGTGACCAAAGAGGGACTGTTCACGGTCGATCCTTTTGCCGCCGTCGGTGCCGACGGTTTCCGCGAAGTCCTCGACCTCGACGACCTACCCGGCACGATGGAACGCCTCGCGGCCAGCGCCGGGCCCGGCGGCCCGTGGCGCGGAATGCGCTACGTACTGGAAGAGCCGACCGTGCGGGCCGCCGTCTACGCCACCATGGATGCCATGGCCGGCCGCCTCGCCGCGGCTCTCGCCGACCGTGGACACGACGCCATCCAAGCCCGGGTGCTGGCCCGCACCTACCTGTTCGGCGTCTACTTCGGCGCCCTCGAACAATGGCACAGTGACGGCCGGACCCGGCCCATCGGCGAATACGCCCGCGCGGCTCTGGACGCGATCGAGACCCGCGCGGGCGCCGCCGGACGGCAGCCGGGTGCGGCAGACTGACGCCACGCCGGCGCGCCCGCGCGGCGTTCCGCTCGGGCCGGCAAGTGGCAGGCACGGTTTTCGCGGGTGATTCGCACAGCTGGCGGATTTCGTCGCCCGACTGCGGCAAACCTTGACAGCACGGCGTCTGGATCTGCCGCCGACCGAACGGCCGGTTATCACCCGGTCGAGACGTCTCCGCCGATGCCGATCTCGCGCCGGTCTACCAGGCCAACCGATCCAGCAGTGAGGTGCGGACCGATCCGCCGCCCAGCGTAACGCTCGGCGACTGGTACGCGGTGTTGCCCGTGGTCTCCAGGTCGCCACCTGTCCGCGTGGCCGCTTCAAGCGCTGACAACCGGACAGAGGGATCAACTGCGTCAGGCTGTCATCGGTGCGGGGCGGTGTACCGTCCGAAGTGGCAGCCTGCCGGGGATGGTCGGCAGGGATCTCATGTGACCTGGGAGTGCCGCTGATGCCTCGTCGGCCTATACCTGCTGATCCGTCGATTGGTGATCGCATCCGGGCTCGTCGGGAGTTGCGTGGTTGGAGTGTGCGGTACGCGGCCAGTCGGGGATCTCTCATACGTCGTGGTCGCGGATTGAGCGTGGTCAGCAGCGCACGGACCGGTACATGGTGGTGGATCTGGCGGCGGCTCTTGAATGTTCGGTGGTTGACCTGACTGGGCAGGCGTACATGCCGGCTGATCGACAGCTTGATGCGGCTCGCATCGATGCGGAGCGGGTGTGGCGGATCATGATGGATACGCCGATGGCTAGACGTTCCAGTGCGGTGGCGACTGTTGAGCAGGTGCGTCGGGAGGCGGCGCTCGTGCGTGAACTGTACGGGCGGTGCGACTACGCGGGTGCGCTGCGGCGGCTCGTTGATCTGGTGCCGGCGATGCACAGTCTGGCTGATCGACGGGTGGCGTTGATGGTGATGGTGCCGGTGTACGGCGTGGTGATGGGGTCGTTGCTGAATGTGAGTTTTCCGGCGCACGCATGGCTGGCTGCGGAGCGGTGTGCCGAGGCGGCGGGGTTGCTCGATGACCCGGTGGCGGTCGGGGTCGCGGCGGCCAATCGAGCGCGGGTGTTGGCCTATTCGGGGGCGTACGGTCCGGCGCGGACGCTGTGTGATGCCGCCGCATCTGATCTTGCCGGTAGCGGGACGGAAGGGGCGTTGGACGTGCTGGGGTTCCTGCACCTGGCGCGGGCGCTTCACCTCGGCGGGCTGCATGACGAGGCCGGTGCGGAGGAGCATCTTGCCGAGGCCGGGCGGATCGCGGCGCACACCGGGGAAACCGAGAGCTGGGATCTCGCCTGGGGGCCACGGAACGTGACGCTGTGGTTGATGGCGTTCCTGCTCGACACGGGCCGTCCGGAGGCGGCGATGAAGACAGCGGCGGGTGTGGAGTTGGCGGGTCTGCCAGCGGTGCGACAGATTTACTTCTGGCTCGATATGGGCCGTGCCGCCGAGGCGGTCGGTCGGGACCGCGATGCCGTACGGATGCTCCTCGCGGCGGAGCGGATCGGGCCGCAGCATGCCCGCTCGTCGGTGGCGGCGCGGGAGACGGCCCGGTCGTTGCTGCGCAAGGGGTCGATGTCACCGGAGTTGCGAGGACTGTGCGAGCGGCTGAGCCTGGCCGCGTAGTTAGGGCGGCTCCGGTGCTCGCCGACTTGTGGCGAGGAATGACAAGCTTGATATGGCTGCTTCCGCAACAAGGGATCTCGGTTCAGATCCAGCCCTCAGTGAGGTGAGTTCCAGTGCCGGAACAGTTGCTGTACCTCCGCATGCCAGCGGACGGCCCCGTCGGTCCAGCCGGCACCTGGCTGTCCTGTTGTGGCATTGACAACCAGTGCGGGCAATGATGGTTCACCGGCTGCGATGCACTCATCGGCGACCTGGGCGAGCACGTGGCGCATCTGATTTCGGAGATCTATGCCGGCCATGCCGATGGCCCGCCCCAGTTCGCCGTAGGTGAGCAGTGACCTTCGCATTGCGGCGATGATCAGGGCTGCACGAGCCATCCGGACCCACTGTTCCCGTTGCTCACTTGCCATGCCTGCAAGCGTGACACCTGCTCATCTCTTGATCGACCCTTCGAACAGCCCACTCGCCACGGGCCGTACGGATGGCGTCGAAACTGCCCTGGCGTACTGGCCTGAAGTTGTTGGTTCAAGGTCGGGATGCTGCCAGGACCAGGGGTCGCCGGCGTGTGAGGGTTATGGGACGGTCTGTCGATCGGTAGCGTTGGGCGTGATCGCGGCCGATCAATCGGTTCCGCGTCCCGCGCTATGCGAGGAGGTTCCGGGTGGATTCCTTGCCGGAGTTGACGTTCGGGCAGCGGTTGAAGGTCTACCGGGAGCGGTCCGGGAAGACTCGGGCGGTGCTCGGTGGGTTGGTGGGGCGCAGCGCCGAGTGGGTCAAGGCGGTGGAGACCGATCGGATTCTGCCGCCGCGCATTCACATGCTGGATCGGATCGCGCGTGCCCTCAAGATCGACGTGTCGGTGTTGGCCGTGGAGCTTGGTGACCGCTCTGCTGTGGTCAACGGGCCGGAGCATCCGGCGCTGGGATCGGTCCGGGACGCCGTTAACCGCGTCGCGTTCTCCGGCGACGACCCGGCCGAATCGCTGTCCAGTCTGAGGGAGCGGCTTGCGGTGGCGTGGCGGGCACGTCATCAGGCGTCGGATCACCGTACGGTGCTGGGTGGGTTGTTGCCGGGGCTGCTGCGGGACGGGCAGCGTGCCGTGTTGGCGTACGAAGGTGACGAGCGTCGGCAGGCACAAGCGCTGTTGGCAGAGACGCTCGGGTTGGCGCAGATTTTCATTGCGTACCAGCCTGCCGCCGAGTTGCTCTGGCGGGTGGCGGACCGGGCGATGGTGGCGGCACAGGAGTCCGGCGACCCGGAGGCGATCGCGCGGGCGGGGTGGTTCCTGGGTCAGGTGCATCGGGACGCGGGGGACTGGGACACGGCGATGGCGGTGACCCTGGACGTGCTCTCGGCTCTGGAGCCGCAGGTGGTCGATGGGAGCACGAATCTGCTGGCGCTGTGGGGTGCACTGAACTTCGAGGCCGCGTACACAGCTGCTCGTGCAGGTGAGGAAGGACGGGCGTGGCGGTACTGGGATCGTGCGGACCAGGTGGCGCAGCGCCTGCCGCAGGGTTTCTACCAGCCGCAGACGTCGTTTTCCCGGGTCATCATGGGCGCTCACGCGGTGACGGTGGCGGTGGAGTTGCAGAAGTCGGGTGAGGCGGTGCGGCAGGCCCGTCGTCATGATGCGGCGGCGATTCCGTCGAGGCCGCGTCGGGCACGCCATCTCATCGAGGTCGCGCGGGCGCACTACGGCAAGGACGACAAGGAGTCGACTGTGGCGACGCTGCGGCGGGCGTACGAGTCGGCTCCTGAGACGATCCGCTTCAATGGGTACGCCCGTCAGATCACCTTGGATTTGCTCGACGGGCCACGCTCCACCCGCAACGATGCTCGTGATCTGGCGATAAAGGTTGGCCTCGCCTCTTGAATCGCGGGTAGGAACCTTACCCATTCCGCCTCGCGACTGACCGTAGTTTTTCGCTCACGGGATGCGGTGGGCGATGTTGGTCCTTCAGGAGCATGACGCCGCGCCCCTACCAGCGGAGGTGGGGATGAGCGAGAACTCTTCGTCCAAGAGTCGGGGCGAGCAGATCCAGGAGGCGGAGCGGGAGGCGGCGAGGCAGCGGATTCTTGCTCAGGCTGAGGCGGAACGGATACCGGTCGAGGAGACGACTCGGGCGGTGCCGGATCGGCCGTGGCGTCGTCGTGACCGGTGACCGGGTGCCGATCGGTCGGCGGGTGGCGTATCTGCGGGCGCGGCGGCGGTTGTCGCAGCAGACCCTTGCTGATCGGTTGGGCAAGTCGAAGAGTTGGGTGGACAAGGTCGAGCGTGGGGTCCGCCGCCTGGAGCGGGTGTCGACGATCCGGGAGGTCGCCTCGGTGTTGCGGGTCGACGCGGCGACGCTGCTCGGTCGGGACGCCCAGCCCGCCGGTATGGTCGAGCGGGACGAGGACGTGGCGCGGGTTCGGGCAGCCTTGTCGGCGTACGAGATAGGGCGTGACCGGCCGGCGCCGGTGCTGCCGGACGACCAGGTTGCCCGGCACGTCGGGTACGCCTGGACGGCATATCAGCATGCTCGATATCCGCAGGTGGTGGAGCTGATACCGAGTCTGCTCAGCGATGTGCGGCGCGCGTATGCCCGGGATCCGTCGGCTGGGCGTCTGGTGGTGGAGGCGTATCGGGTGACGGCTGCCCTGTTGGTGAAGCTGGGTCAGGCGGATCTGGCGTGGCTGGCGGCGGATCGGGCGATGGCTGCCGCTGCGGGTGATCCCGTGTTGGTGGGGTGTGCGGCGGTGCAGCTTGGGCAGGTGTTGCGGTCCTCGGGTCGGGCGCGGTCGGTGTTGCTGGCGGCGGCGTACCGGATTGCTCCTTCGGATTTTGATTCCGGTGGGGTGGGGGAGGTGTCGTTGTGTGGGGCGTTGGTGGTGCAGGCGGGGTTGGTGGCGGCTCGGTGTGGTGAGGAGCGGGTCAGCGGCGAGTTGTTGGACGAGGCTGCTGAGATGGCGGTGCGGGTGGGGGAGGGGTTCGACCTGCATCGGACGGGGTTCGGGCCGACGGCGGTGGAGCTGGCTCGGGTAACCGCTGCGGTGGAGTTGGGTGACGGGTCGGCGGCGGTCGCCCGGCACCGGCAGGCGATCCGCCGGGCTGGGTGGGGGGTGTTGCCGGTTGAGCATCGGGCCGCGTACCTGATTGATGCTGCCCGCGCGTATCTCCAGGTCGATGATCCGGCCAACGCGGCGCGGGTGCTGCTGAATGCAGAGCGGCTGGCGCCGTACGAGGTACGCCGCCGCCCGGTGGGCCGGGACGTGCTGGCGGAGATCGCCCGTGCTCCGAAGGCTCCGGCGATGGTCGGTGAGTTGGCGCTGAGCCTCGGGCTGGTGTGACCGGTGACCGCGCCGTTCCTGTCGCTCGCGCAGATCCGTAACCGGCTGACCCTCGCGGCCCGGCGCACCCTTCGCGACCGGAGGTGGCAGGGGAGCCGGTGCCCGGTGTGCGGCGCGGCGGATGCCCTCCGGGCGCTGGCGAAAATACAGCAGCGAAGTACAGCAACCGTGCCAACCGAACCCGACGAGCACGAGCGCCACCAGGCCGGACGACCTCGCACGGCACCCGATCCGGCCAGCCTGCCGTGAGTTCACACCGAAGAGGTCACTGGTTCGATCCCAGTATCGCCCACCGTAAATATTCGCAGGTTGGAAGCCCGTGACCGGAAGCGCCGGTAACGGGCTTCTGGCCGTTGACCCCTTGAATTGGGAGCAGGATGGGAGCAGGCCGCTCCCTGATCAACCACCCATCATGCTCGTACCTGACGTGAGGATGAAGGAGCATCCGCCCGGCTGTCCGACTCCTGCTCTGACCGACGATTGCTGTCTTCAAACGGATTCGTCGACTGTCCGGGTGGCCCCTACGTGAGGCGACGAAAGCCCGGGATCGCCGCTGGCCACCCACCGCCCCCGCATGGCAGCGGATCGCCGGGTCGCGGACCGGGCGCGGGCGGTGGAGATCCTGGACCGCGCGCACGACTCGGCCGAACTGGCCCGAGCGGAGCTTCGCAGTGTCGTACGCGGGATGCTGCCCCCGGTGCTCGACGACCGTGGGCTCGCCGCCGCGCTCGACGACCGTGGGCTCGCCGCCGCGCTCGACGGCCTGGCGACCGCGCCGACCGGCGGGTGACGGCGGTCCTGCGTCACCTCGAAGACGCCCAGCGGCGCGGCTAGTACAGCCTGCGCTACCCCGGTCGGCCAGTACGCTGGATCGTCCGATAGCCCGTCTGACCATAGCTTTTTCCATGTCATCGTCCTCTGACGACATGGAGAGGTTGGTCCAGATGTCCGTCCGCGTTGGACGCCCCGCCGACCCGGCGGTCCGCGTGATACAGCTCGCCCGTACGTATGGTTCCGGACCGCAGGCGGTCACCGCGCTCGCCGGCGTCGACGCGGAGTTCCACCGCGGCACGTTCACTGCGGTGATGGGGCCGTCCGGTTCCGGCAAGAGCACCCTGTTGCAGACCGCGGCCGGCCTGGACCGGCCCTCCTCCGGGCAGGTGTGGATCGGTGACCAGGAGCTGTCGCGACTGTCGGAGACGAGGCTGACCAAGCTGCGGCGCAGCCGGATCGGCTTCGTCTTCCAGGCATTCAACCTGATCGGCGCGCTGAACGTCGAGGAGAACATCCACCTGCCGCTGCGGCTGTCCGGGGCACGCCCCAACGCGACGTGGCTGCGCCAGGTGGTGGACCGGGTCGGGCTCGGCGACCGGCTGCACCACCGCCCCGCCGAGTTGTCCGGCGGGCAGCAGCAGCGGGTGGCGATCGCCCGGGCACTGGCGATGCGCCCCGAGGTGATCTTCTGTGACGAGCCGACCGGCGCGCTGGACACCCAGACCGCCGCTGACGTGCTGGCCCTGCTGCGGTCGGTGGTGGACGAGTCGCAGCAGACGGTGATCATGGTGACCCACGATCCGGTGGCGGCCTCGTACGCCGACCGGGTGATGGTCCTGGCCGACGGCCGGATCGTGCGGGACATGCCCCAGCCGGGTGCGGAGCAGATCGCCGAGCAGTTGGCGTGGCTCGGCCGCCGCCAGCTCACCACTGTGGAGAGCTGAGCGATGCTGATGCTCGCCCTCCGGATGCTGCGCCACCGCATCGGCAGCGCGGTCGCCACCCTCGTCGCGCTCACCTGCGGCGTCATGATCCTCATGTCGATGGGCGTGCTGGTCGAGTCCGGGATGCGGTTCACACCCGCACCGCAGCGGTACCCGGCCGCCGACATCCTGGTCGCGGATCGCGACATGACCATCGAGCACACCGAGTTCGGTCAGACCACCACGGTCACCGTGGACCTGCCCACCGGCGGAAGCGTGCCGGTCGACCTGGCCGACCGCATCGGGCGGCTGCCCGGCGTGGCGGTCGCCGCCGCCGACCGCTCGATCCAGGCGGTCGTACCGATCCAGGACACGGCACAGGAGGCGGTCGCGCACGGTTGGAGCAGCGCCGCGCTCACCCCGTACCGGATCGTCGACGGCAACCGGCCGGACACCACCGACGAGGTCGCCATCGACACCCGGCTCGCCACGGCGGCCGGTGCCCAGCTTCGGCCCGGTGATCAGATCCCGGTCCGCGCCGCCGGATCGGAGCGCCAGTACCGGGTCAGCGGCATCGTGGACCGTACCGCCACCGGTGACACCCCGGCCGCGATCTTCTTCACCGACGACCACGCCGCGGCGCTCAGTGGCAGCCCGGACCGGGCCGGACTGATCGGGATCGTCCTGGCCCAGGGCGCGGACTCCGCCGCCGTCACGAGCGAGGTCGGCCGGCTGGCCGCCGAATCCGGCGCGACCGTCCACACCGGCGACGATCGCGGAAAGCTCGAACAGTCCGAGGCACTCGCGGCGGCCACCATGCTGATCCAGCTCGGTGCCGTCTTCGGCGGCTACGTCGCCGGGCTCGTGATGTTCGTCGTCGCCGGAACGATCGGCCTGGCGGTCCGCCACCGCCGCCGCGACCTGGCCCTGTTGCGTGCCGTCGCGGCGACCCCGGGACAGGTACGCCTGATGATCGTCGCCGAGGTCGCGCAGTTGAGCATCGTCTCAGCCGTGCTCGGCGTCCCTGCCGGGCTGTGGGTGACCGACTGGGTGCACGGACAGCTCATGACCAGAGGCTTCATCCCCGACGGCTTCCCGATCGCCGGCGGGGTGCTCTCCGCGGTGGCGGTCAGCGCGGCGACGGTGCTGGTGGCGGTGACGGCAGGGCTGATCGCGGCCCGCCGTACGGTGAAGATCCGCCCGACCGAGGCGCTCGGCGAGGTCGCCGTGGAGCCGGCCCGCAGCAGCCGCGTCCGGCTCGTCGCCGGTCTGATCGCGCTCGGCGGCGGGGTCACGCTGACCATGTTCGGTACGGCCCTCCGTGGCGAAGCAGCGCTCGGCGCGGCGCTGGGCATGCTGTTCGTCTTCGTGCTCGCCGCCGCGCTGCTCGCGCCGTGGATCAACCGGTACGCCGCGCAGGTACTCGGCCCGGTGCTGCGTGCCGTGTGGGGCGACAGTGGATACCTGGCGGCGGCCAACCTGCGGGCGAACGCTCGGGGCATGGCGACCGTACTGACCGCGCTGGTGCTGTCGGTCGGCTTCGGTGGTTCGATCTGGTTCTTGCAGGACAACCTGGAGCGGGAAAGCATCGCCCAGACCCGCGACGGAATGCTGGCCCAGCACGCGCTGGTGTCGGCGGTCGGGCTGCCGGCTACCGCCGTGGCGGACGCCCGCCAGGTGCCCGGCGTCGTCGCCGCCACCGGAATCCGGCGTACCTCGGTGATCGTCCCGGTGATGGGGGGCGTCGAACCCGTCGCCGCCCAGGTGATCGACCCCGACGGGGCCGACCGGGCCCTGGACCTGTCGGTCACCGAGGGCAGCCTCGCTGACCTGCGTGGCGACGCCGTGGCAATGTCGACCTTGCAGGCGTCCACACAGGGGGCGGATCTCGGCGACCAGGTCGAGTTCTGGCTCGGTGACGGCACCCCGGTGTCGTTGCGGCTGGTCGCCGTCTACGAACGCGGGCTCGCCTTCGGGGACGTGACTCTCCACCGGGAGACGGGCGACGGCCACACCCCGACCAACCTCGACGACCAGGTCCTGATCAGCACCGTACCGGGCGACGCCGAGGCCGTCGCCGGGCTCGCCGGCCTGGTCGAGCGGTACCCGGGCAGCGGCCTGATCGACACCGGGGTCATCGGCGCCCAGCTCGCCACCGACCTGGCGCTCAGCGCCTGGCTGAACAAGCTGCTCATCGGCGTCATGGTCGGCTACGCCGCCCTCGCCGCCGCCAACACCATGATCATGGCGGCGCTGGCCCGGGGCCGCGAGCTGGCCCTGCTGCGCCTGGTCGGCGTCACGACCCGTCAGGTCAAGCGGATGGTGCACGCCGAACAGGCCGGCCTGCTCGGCACGTCGCTGCTCATCGGTGGCGTCATCGCCGCCGTCACGCTGGTCTCAGTGGTCCGGACGATGACCGGGCAACTGATCCCGTACGTCCCGCCGCTCGGCTGGATCTCGATCATCGGCGGTACCGCGCTGCTCGCGCTGGTCACCACCGTCGCCCCCATCAGCGTGCTCCTTCGTACGCCGCCGGTGCACAGCATCGGCGTCAAGGAGTGACCGCCAGTCAGTCCACCGCAGGCTCCGACGAATCGTCGTCGGCTCCGTGGATCGGCGCACAGGGTGCCCGGTCCGAACACTCACCAGGAGGTTCCATGTCAACGCTACACACCGAGAGGTATGGCAAGGCGAACACCAACGACGACGGCACCGCGACGCCGCGCAAGCGGTTCGGCGCCGGACGCCGCACCGCCGCCGCACTGGCGCTCGTCGCGCTGACCGGCACCGCCGGCATCGGACTTCAGCACGCCGACGCCGCGCAGGCCCACCGCCCGAAGAAGGACACCATCCAGAGCAGCCTGGACGCCCTGGTCAAGGCCGGCGTCGCGCCCGGGGCGCTGGCCTCGGTACGGGACAGCACGGGCCGCGTCACCAACTACACCGCCGGCGTCAACGACCCGCGTACCCGGGCGAAGGTGCCCACCGACGGGTACGTACGGATGGCGAGCAACACCAAGATGTACACCGCCGTCGCCGTCCTACAGCTCGTCGACGAGGGCAAGGTGCAGCTGGACGAGCCGATCGAGACGTACCTGCCGGGGCTGGTCCGTGGCAAGGGATTCGACGGACACACCATCACGGTCCGGCACCTGCTGGGTATGACCAGCGGCCTGCCCGAGTATGACCTGCCGGATGTCTCCGTGTGGAGCAAGAGGTACTACGAGCCGCGCGACATGCTCGACTCGGCGTTCGCCCACGAGGCGCACGCCCCGGCCCCCGGCGGGCAGGTGCAGTACCGCAACGCCAACTACATCGTGGCCGGTCTGCTGGTGCAGAAGGTCACCGGTCGCCCGCTGGCCGAAGTGATCACCAACAAGATCCTGAAGCCGGTCGGGCTGCACGAGACGTACTGGCCGAGTGTCGGTGACAAGACCATCCGCCGGCCGTACGCCAAGGGCTACCTGCCGGACCCGGAGACGATGAAGTGGGTCGACACCACCCAGGTGGATCCCTCCATCGCCTGGGCGGCCGGCCAGATGATCTCCACCCCGAGTGACCTCAACAAGTTCCTGGTGGCGCTGCAGAACGGGAAGCTGATCTCGCCTGCGACCCTGGCCGAGATGCGCGACAGCAAGGTCTTCCTCCCCGGTGGCGAGGCTTTCCCGGACCTGGTGTGGCACTACGGCCTCGGCACCACCGGGTACGACCTCTCCTGCGGCGGTCGCGCCTGGGGGCACGGCGGTGACATCGACGGCTACTCCAGCCGGACCGCCATCACCGCCGACGGTCGGGCCGTGACCATCGTGGTGACCGCCGAATCGAGCCCGGTCCCCGACGGCATCTTCCAGGTCCTGGACGCCTTCGACGCCGCCCTGTGCGCCGGCAGTTAGCTGTCGCGAGTCAACTTGCCCCGGTCCCTTCGCCCGAACAGCCACTGGCGGAGCGATCCGCCGCCGGTGCCGGAACGCCTGGCGTACCCGCACCGGCGGCGGCCCGGCCGCCATCCGTACCCAGTCAAGGAGCAGCCTGCCATGCCCACTCACCTCACTCGACTCCGCCGGCCCACCCGGTCGCGTCGCCGGGTCGTCGCGATGGCGACGACCGCGGTGATCGCGGCGGGTGGTCTCACGACCGCCGGCCCGGTCGGTGCCGCCTGGGCCGAGACCCGCCCCGACGCCATCGGGCAACGCATCGACGCCCTCGTCGGCGCCGACCGGCACCCGGGGGCGCTGGCCGCCGTCCGGGACCGCCGCGGCCGGACCCACTACTACACGGCCGGGGTCGGCGACCTGCGCACCGGCGCGAAGGTGCCGAAAAACGGCCAGGTACGCATCGGCAGCGCCAGCAAGATGTTCGCCGCCGTCGTCGTGCTGCAACTCGTCGACGAAGGCGCAGTCGACCTCGACGAGTCGGTCGAGACGTACCTGCCGGGTCTGGTGCGCAGCCCCGGGGTGGACGCCGACGCGATCACGGTCCGTCAACTGCTGCAACACACCAGCGGGTTGCCCGACTACACCGACACGATGTTCCCGGAAATGATCGACATTCCGCGGTACCAGCACATCTACTTCGAGCCCCGGGAGCTGCTGGACATGGCCAACGCCAGGGCAGGCAGGCCGGCCGGCGACTGGGCCTACAGCAACACCAACTACCTGCTGACCGGCCTGATCGCCCAACGGGTCACCGGCCGGCCGTTCAACGAGTTGGTCACCACCCGGGTCATCGAGCGGATAGGTCTGCGTGACACCTATGCGCCCGGGATCGGTGAGGAAGGTATCCGCGGCAGGCATCCCAAGGGTTACCAGCTCGACGAAGCCACCGGCGAACTGCTCGACTTCACCCGGATGGACCCGAGCTGGGGTTGGGCCGCCGGCCAACTGGTCTCCACTCCGGCCGATCTCAACACGTTCCTGCTGGCCCTTCTGGCTGGCAAACTGCTCAAACCTGCGCAGCTGGCCGAGATGCGCACCGCCGTCGCGCTGCATCCGCAATCAGGTGTGGGGTACGGGCTCGGCCTCTTCCGCACCCCGTTGAGTTGCGGCGGGGTGGCGTGGGGCCACGGCGGTGACATCCCCGGTTACTCGACCGTCAACGGCGCCACCGACGACGGTCGCGCGGCGACCGTGGTGGTCACCTCGCTCAACGGGTCGGTCACGGACGGCTCTGTCGCCGCCGAACGGGCCGACCTCGTCGACGCCGCGCTCTGCGCGAAGTGACCGGCATGGCAGGAGTTCCGCTCTCAGCATCGCGTCTGACCTGCGGAAAAGTGCGGGTCAAACACCTTCGTGTTTGTGTCCCTTGTGGTCGGCTGGGTGCTCGGTGGGCGCATCGCGGCGGGCTGTTGCCGGGGTTGCCGCGGGACGGGCAGCGGGCCGTGTTGGTGTACGAGGGTGGCGAGCGGCGGCAGGCACAGGTGCTGTTGGCGGAGGCGCTCGGGTTGGCGCAGATGTTCATTGCGTACCAGCCGGCTGCCGAGTTGTTGTGGCGGGTGGCGGATCGGGCGATGGTGGCGGCGCAGGAGTCCGGTGATCCGGAGGCGATCGCGTGTGCGGGGTGGTTTCTGCGTCAGGTGCATCGGGACGCCGGGGATTGGGATACCGCGATGGCGGTGACGCTTGACGTGTTGTCGGCTCTGGAGCGGCAGGTGGCCGATGGGGGCACGAATCTGCTGGCGTTGTGGGGTGCGTTGAACTTCGAGGCCGCGTATACGGCTGCTCGTGCGGGTGAGGAAGGGCGGGCCTGGCGGTACTGGGATCGTGCGGACCAGGTGGCGCAGCGCCTGCCGCAGGGTTTCTACCAGCCGCAGACGTCGTTTTCCCGGGTCATCATGGGCGCGCACGCGGTGACGGTGGCGGTGGAGTTGCAGAAGTCGGGTGAGGCGGTGCGGCAGGCTCGTCGTCATGATGCGGCGGCGATTCCGTCGAGGCCGCGTCGGGCACGCCATCTCCTTGGATTTGCTCGACGGGCCACGCTCCACCCGCACCGATGCTCGTGATCTGGCGATAAAGGTTGGCCTCGCTTCATAGGGCCAGCCTGTCGTCCTGGCTGCCGGCGAAGAGTGGATCAGCGATGGTCATCGTGCGACGAGGCTGAATCGCTGGTTGGTGCCGCCGTGGCAGTCGTAGAGCTGGACCCCAGCCGGGGATCGGGCCGCGTTCACCATTGCGACAATGACCGGTGGGGCGCCCGCGACGCGGCGCGCCCCACCGATCACAGCGGTGTCGTGTTGCGGTTGTCGGGGTTGGACCCTGCGGCTACCAGGTGAGCAGGGCGGATCGGATCTCGGCGCGGAACAGCTCGGCGTTGATCGTCGCCACGGCGTTGTCCAGCGACACCGTCGAGCAGGTGGTGCAGAGGTACTGATTGTCCACGAATGTGCCGTACACAAAGACCCGCTCGCTCACGACGCCGCCCGACTTGACCGGCAGGGCCATCCTGCCCGCGTTGGTGCGGACGTAGACCCAGCCGTTCGAGCAACCGACCTGGGCACACGGCACGTTGTAGCTGCCGCCCTTGAAGTGGTTGCGCATGAGGGCGATGAACTGGGCGGCCACGGCGCCCTTGCCCTGCGCGTTGGCCTCCGCCGTCACGATCGCCGCCAGCGGGCTACCGCCACCCACGCCGGTGTTCATCGGCTGGTAGAACTCGGTGCGGAACTGCCCGGTGCCGAGCAGGGTGCCGTCCTCCACTCCTTCGTAGAGCCGGCCCATGTCGACGAGGGTGGTGAAGTTGCGCTTCCCGCCGAGGTACGCGCAACCGGCCTGGTCCTGATCGATGGTGGTCGAGGTCATCCCGGCGGCGTTCGCCGCGTTCTGGACCGCGGCCAACCCGTATCGCAGGACGACGCCCCTGGTCGTGCGGTTGTCCGAGATGGACATCATGTTGTCCTTGCCGAAGTCGAGGGTGCTGGTGACCCGGTTGGCCACCACCTCGTCGGCCGGGATCGGGCAGGCGTCCTTCGTGTTCGCGTTGAACGGGCTGTTCGGGTAGTTGTAGTAGGTGAACGACGAGTTGAGCGATTCGCCGTTGCGCACGCTGCGCATGACGGTGAGGTTGTGCACCGCCTTGATGGAGCTGGCCGGCTCGTACTGCAAGGTGGTTCGCAGGCCGGTGCTCTGGCTGCCGCCCACCCGCTTGAGGTAGAAGCCGAAGTCGGCGGTGGGTAGCCCATCGGCGTCGGTGTACGCGGGTGCGATGAGGTCGGAAAGCCGTCGGGTCTCCGCGTTCACATTGTCGATCATGAGAGCGTCGTAGCGGCGTACGCCGCCGACCAGGTACGTGTCCACGTCGAACACTCGTGCCCCGTGCTGTGCCGCGACGTTGAGCGCCTGGCTCAGCGAGGTGAGGCCGAAATGCACCCAGGATGCCTTGGCGTCGCTGCCCGAGTTGTGCACCTGGATGAAGTTGTACGTGCCGTCGGCCTGACGTTCCAGGTTGGTGATCCGTCCGCCGAAGTCGTTCATCTTCTGCCGGACCGAGGCAGCGCTCTGGTTGAGCCACCACTGCCAGGACTTGGCATCGGTCCCGGTGTTGGCGACGTAGATGGCGGAGTACACCTTGGTGCCCCCGACGGTGTGTGTCTCCAGGTCGATCAGACGCTTCACCGGGTCGCCCGCGTTGGGCTTGTTCGCCGCCAGGAAATCACCGACCGCCGCCGAGGTGACGCCGCTCGACCACCACCAGGTGCGCGCGGCGGAGCCGGTGTTGGAGACCATCACCACGGCATACCGGACCTGGCCGTTGATCACGTACGGATCGATGTCGATCAGCCGGGCGGTGTGCTGGTTGATCTTCTGGCCCACCTCGGCGAAGGTGAGGCTCGGGTACCACCACCAGCCGGGCACCGCGTACGCGCCCGAGTCACGGACCATGACGACGGTGTAGGTGCCGGCAGCGGCGTCGTACACCTCGATGTCGGTCAACCTGGCGTCGTGCTCGTTGATTCGGTCCGTCACGAACTGCTCGGTGACGTTGGTGTAGGACCACCATCCGGTGACCACGGACACCGACTTGTCATCGGTGAGCGCGTCGGCATCGGCGTGTGCCGGTCGCTGGCCGCTCCAGACGGCGGCGACGGCGGCGACGACGAGCGCCAACAGCAGCGCGCCGAGCCGCTGATGGCTGATGAGAACCGACGAGTTGGTGCGGCTGACGCTCAGCAGCCGATCGGTTTCTGTCATGGGGCCTCCCCTTCGGTCGCGCGGTAACGTCGCCGGCCCTCGCGCTGTCACGTGCCGGAAGTTCATGTCGTGTTCCTTCCTCGATCTGCTGGGCGGGGACGATCCCGCCCATGGACGGTGGCACGCGTTTCCGCCGGGCGCGGGGCATCCTGGACGCCACTGGACGCCGCTGGACACGGGCAATTGGGACCGAAATCCCGGGTGGACCCTGGTGACGGCCGGCACCGTCGAACCGACCTGCCGGGTACCGGCCATGACCCTCGACCCGGGTTCCGAGCCCCGGCGACGATCGCCCACCACGATGGACGGACGAGGCGAAGGCAAGCGCCTTCCCGAAGTCTGGGTGCATTGACGGATATCGGTCGGTTTGCTGCCGGTGCCCAACCGGGATGATTACGCTCCCGGACATCAGCGCCCACCGCCGGGCGGCCAGCACGCGGAGGCCGCATGTCCGACCAACGGGTACGTCCCGACGCCCGACCGGCGATCGACCGAGTGTCTGAGGCATCCCGTTCCACGCTCGCGATCGTGCGCGAGTCCGCCGACGTGCGGACGGTGCACGATCTGGCCGGGCTGCTGCGCCAGCTCCGGCGCCGACACGCCCGGCAGCAGGGCGACACCCCATTGACGTACCGGCAGTTGGCGGCGAAGACCGGCTGGTCGCGCGGCATCATCGGGGAGTACTTCGCGGGAAACGTGCTGCCCTCGACCGAGCGCTTCGACATCCTGACCGGCCTGCTCGGCGCCACCGGAGTCGAGCAGGGGGCGCTGGCCACCGCGCGCGACCGGGTCGAGGAAGGTCGGCGGCAGCCGAACCCGGCCGACGGGCAGGAGGAAGCCGAAGTCCCGGTGGCCCAGGCGAGCGCCCCGGCAGCAGGTGCCGCCCGGAGATCGACCGTCGTGCCGCACCAGCTACCACCGGCCCTGGCCAGCTTCGTCGGCCGTACCGCGCAACTCGCCCAACTCGACGTCGCGTGCGGCGTCGACAACGGGTCTGCCGTCCCCGGGGCAGGTGGCCCCGGTGAACCCGCCGCGACGAGCGTGGTGTTGTCCGGCACCGCCGGGGTCGGCAAGACGACCCTGGCGGTGTACTGGGCGCACCGGGTCGCCGAGCGCTACCCGGACGGACAGCTCTACGTCAACCTCCGGGGATTCGACCCCGCCGGCCCGATGACGACGCCCGCCGAAGCGGTTCGGGGGTTCCTTGAGGCCCTCGACGTGCCGCCCGAACGCATCCCCGCTCACCTGCCTGCACAGGTGGGGCTGTACCGAAGCCTTCTCGCCGGCCGGCGGATGCTGGTGGTGCTGGACAACGCCCACGACGCCGACCAGGTTCGCCCCCTGCTGCCCGGCAGCCCAGGCTGCCTGGCGTTGGTGACCAGCCGCAACCGTCTCGCCGGCCTGGTCGCCGCCGAGGGAGCCCGACCGATCACCGTGGACCTGCTCACCGTCGAGGAGGCCCGGCAGATGCTGGCCCGACGCCTCGGTGCCGACCGGTTGACGGTCGAACCACGGGCCGTCGACGAGATGATCGAGCGGTGCGCGCGGTTGCCGCTCGCGCTGGCCGTGGTCGCCGCCCGAGGACTGGCGCACCCGGGGTTTCCCCTGGCCACCCTCGCCGCCGAACTGCGGCAGACGCGGCGCCTACGCGACGCGTTCGACGGTGGTGACGTCGGTACCGATGTGCAGGCGGTCTTCTCCTGGTCGTACCAGAGCCTCACTCCGCCCGCCGCGCGCCTGTTCCGGCTGCTCGGCTGCCACTGCGGGCCGGAGATCGGGATACCCGCCGCCGCCAGCCTGGCTGGACTGCCCCGCGATCAGGTGCACCGGCTGCTGGCAGAGCTGGCCAACGCCCACCTCGTCACCGAACACGCGCCGGGCAGGTTCGGCACCCACGACCTGTTACGCGGGTACGCGGCCGAACTGATCGAGAGCACCGAGACACCCGGGACCCACCGCGCGGCAATCCAACGCGGCCTCGACCACTACCTGCACTCGGCACACAGCGCCGCGCTGCGGTTGCAGCCCAGCTGGGATCCGATCCCGCTGGCCGCTGCCCCACCCGGGGTGGTGCCCGAGGCGATCAGCGACCACCGCCACGCGCTGGCCTGGTTCACCGCCGAGCATCGCGTCCTCCTCGCGGCGGTCGCCCACGCGGCGCGTATCGGGTTCGAGGGGCACGCGTGGCGGCTGGCACGCACCCTGGTGGACTTCCTGCAACGCCGGGGCCACTGGTTCGACCTGGTCGACGCGCAGCAGACCGCCCTGGCCGCGGCGCGGCGGGCGAACGACCCGTCCGGGCAGGCCAGCGCCCACCGCGACCTCGCCCGGGTGCTGGCCCGGACAGGCGAGCGGGAGAGGGCGGAGAGTCACTACCGCGCGGCGCTGAAGCTCTTCGGTGAGCTCGACGACTGCACCGGCCAGGCGCGTACCCATCGGGCGTTCGGCGCGATGCTGGATCGACTCGGTCGGCACACCGAGGTCCTGTACCACGCGCAACGGGCCGCGGATCTGTATCGGGCCGTCGGTCACCTGTCCGGGGAGGCCAGCGCGCAGAACGGGATCGGTTGGGCGTACGCGCAACTCGGCCAGTACGGGCCGGCGCTCGAACACTGCCGGCGGGCATTGGTACTGCTGCGTCGAACCGACGACCGGCACGGCGAGGCGAACACCTGGGACAGTCTCGGCTTCATCTACGACCGTCTCGGCCGCCATCGTCGAGCGGTCCGGTGTTACCACCGGGCGCTGCGCCTGTTCGTGCAGATCGGTGACCGGTACGACGAGGCGGAGAGCCTGATCCGGCTCGGTGCCAGCCGACGCTCGTCGGGCGACCGGGCGGGTGCCGCGCGCACCTGGCAGCGGGCCCTGCGCATCCTTGACGATCTCGGTCATCCCGACGCGGAGTGCGTCCGCGAGCAGCTCGTCCGCACCCGGGGCGGGCGACAGGAGCGCGCGACGAGCAGAAGACAAGCCCGATGGCTGTCGGTGCGGCGCCGAAAGATGGTGCCGAGAGATCGGCTTTCCCACCGACAGGGTTCTTGTTCGCGTACGCCCGACCGGCCTCACTGAGGTCCGGCGCCGCTGCCTAGGAAAGCGCGCCTCAGTTGAACCGGCGGACCTGATCGCGGCGGTGACCCCAGACGGTGAGCCCGGCGAAGATCGTGATCCATACTGCGAGCATCACCAGTGACAGCGGCCCGACGGGCTCCCCGGTGAGCGCGACCAGCACCAGGTCGGTCGCGCCCCGGGTGGGTACGAAGGGTGCGATCTGCTCGATGATTCGCGGCGTGTCCGCCTCGTCGAAGAACATCCCGCCGGCCACCGCCAGTGGCAGGAAGCCGATGCTGTTGGCGATGGCCGCCACCCGCATCGTCATCAGGTAGCCCATCGCCAGCCCCAGTAGGGTGAAGGTCACCACCGTGATCAGCAGCGCCCCCGCTGCCAGCAGCACCCGTGACGGCGGAGCCGAGGCGGCGGTGAACACTCCGGCCACCAGCAGGATCGGGATGATCGCTGCGGCGACGACCGCGAGCCCGACCAGCAGGTAGCCGAACATCTGCGGCGCGATCCCGCCGGGCAGGGTGCGCAGATAATGCCCCCAGACCGATTCCCGTTGCGCGGCGATCGCAACGCTGAAGTGGGCGACGCAGGCCATGAGCACCCCGAACACCACAAGGGTCGCGGTGGCCGAGGTGATCGCCGCCGCATCCTGCCCGATGAACGGTACGACGAAGAACACCATGACTCCGACCGGGACCAGTGCCACGGTCAGGAACATCGTGGGCGTACGGATGGTCTCGGCGAGGTTTCGCCGGGTGTAGGTCATGGTCAATGAGGACATGGAACGGCCTTTCGGGTCAGGTGGTCCGCCGGTCGCCGGTGATCGCCAGGAAGGCGTCCTCCAGCGATGCGGCTTCGATCTCGATGTCGGTAAAGGACGCGCCGGAGGCCACCAGTTCCCGGACCAGCGCGGTGGCGTCGTTGGTGAGCAGATGGGTGCGGTCGGCGTCTCGCTCGATCGAGGCGACCGCGCGTAGCGCGGGCAGCACCGGGTCGGTCAGGGTGACCCGTTTGAGCCGGACCTGGCTGCGGATCTCGGCGACACTGCCGTCGGCGATGATCCGGCCGTGGTTCATCACCACGACCCGGTCGGCCAGCGCCTCTACCTCCTCGATGTAGTGGCTGGTCAGCAGGACGGCTCCGCCGTCGGCGTGGAAGGAACGGATGCCGTCCCACAGCGCCCGCCGGGCGTCCACGTCGAGACCGGTGGTGGGCTCGTCCAGGAACACCAGTCGGGGCCGCCCGACGAAGGCCAGCGCGACCGCGACCCGCCGCTGCTGTCCGCCGGAAAGGCCGCCGGCCTGCCGGTCGGCCAGCGGGGTGAGGTCGAAGCGGTCAAGTAGTTCGGCCCGGTCCACCGGATCGGGGAAGTGCGCCGCGACGAAGTCCACAAGTTCGGCGACCCGCCAGGTTTCCGGGAGCCCGGTCTCCTGCGGCGTCACACCGATGACACGGCGGGTCGACTCGCTGCGCGGGTCGCCGCCGCACAGTTCGACACGGCCGGAACTGGGCCGCAGCAGGCCCGTCATGACGTTGATCAGTGTGGACTTTCCGGCACCGTTGGGGCCAAGCAATCCGAGTACCTGCCCGGCAGGGATATCCAGGGACACGCCGTCAAGCGCGGTCGTGTCGTTGTACCGGCGGGTGAGGTCGATTGCGCGGGCGAGGACGGTCATGAGGCGGCCTCCGGGACCTGTCGGTTCGGGGCGGACATGATCGACGGGATGTCGGGGAAGGCGAACGGGCCCGGCTCGCCGTGCGGCACGACCGGCCACGCCTGTCCGGTCCCGCCGCGTGTCAGCACCAGTTCGGCGACCTCGGCGACCCGTTCGGGCGACAGGACCGCCACGCCCAGGTCGCTGATGAACGGGATCGCCTCCCCCAGGATCGGGGTGTCGATGAAGGTGGGGCAGAGCGCGTTGACGGTGACGCCCCGGTCGGCCACGACCGGCGCGACGGAGCGGACCAGCCCGATCACGGCGTGTTTGGTGGCCGCGTAGAGCGGGTTCATCGGGCTCTCGCTCAAGCCGGCGAGGCTGGAGGTGGCCAGGATCGCGCCGGAACCCTGGGCGGTGAATACCTCCAGGGCGGCGTGCAGCCCGTAGACCACCCCGTCGAGATTGACCGAGACCAGGTCGCGGTAGTGCTCGGGCCGGAAATCCTCGATGAAGCTGCCCTGTTCACCGATTCCGGCGTTCAGCACGGCGATGTCGAGGCTGCCGAAGTGCGTGGTCGCGGTTCGGACGGCGGCGAAGTTGTCGCTCGGCCGGGTGACGTCGGTACGGACAAAGGCGCCGGCAACCTCCCGGGCGACCGTCTCGCCGGCCGGATCGACGTCGGCGATGACGACGCGGGCGCCGCCAGATGCGAAGCGGCGGGCGATGGCCGCGCCGATTCCGCTGGCTCCGCCGGTGACGAGTGCGACTCTGCCGTCGAGGGGGTTCATGTCTGCTCCGTGGTGGACGGGACCGGCCGGGTGGCGTGGTCGATAGCGGTGGTGATCTCCCGCAGGTAACGGTCGATGTCGAGGTCGGGATCCCGGGACAGCGCGGTGGGTACGGCGTCGATCACGCCGCGCACGATCCGGGCCATGACGGTGACGTCGAAGTCCCGGAATTCGCCGCATTCCTGCCCCGCCGCGAACAGTTGCTCCAGCGGCAGCAGCATTTGCCGGTCGAATGCGGCTGGGTCGGTGTCGGGCAGGTCAGCCAGGCCACCGCTGGTGAGAATCTCAACGAGCGCGATCATCCGGGCCGGATGGGCGCGCATGTATTCCAGGTTCGAGCTGAGGTAGGCGCGCAGCTGGCCGGCCGGCGTGGTCTCGGCGTCGATCATCGGGGCCATGAACGCTGCCGCATCGGTGTAGACGGTGGTGACGACCTGGGCGATCAGCTCGGACTTGCCCGCGAAGTGGTACGAGATCAGTCCGCGGCTGATCCCGGCACGGGTGCCGATCTTGCCCATCGACGCGCGGTGGTAACCGACCTCGGCGATGGTCTCAACGGCGGCGTTCACAATCTGGGCCCGCCGTGCCTCTTCGATGAAGGAGCGTGACTGGCCGTCGTGATCAGAATTTGGCACCATGGCCAAAAATTTAGCATCACCGCCAAGTGGGCCGCCATGCGCCCAGATCCGGACGCATGGTCATGCTGGCTAGATACTCATGTTGCTTGTGTATTCGACACCATGCGATCGACCTCGCGCCCCGCGCTGCGGGAACCGTCGTACTTCGTCCTTGCTGCCCTGCTCGGTGGCCCGCTCCACGGTTATGCCGTGATCAAGCGGGTGACCGAGTTGTCCGATGGGCGGGTGACGCTCGCTGCCGGCTCGCTGTACTCGGTGATCGACCGGCTGCTCGGCGAGGGGCTCATCACCGCCGACGGTGAAGAGATCGTCAACGGGCGTGCCCGTCGCTACTACCGGCTCACCGACGAGGGTTACCGCGTACTCGCCGAGGAAGCCGACCGGCTCGCCCGGGCCGCCCGGGTGGTCATGGACCGCCTGTCGCACCGGAGCTTCCCGCAGGGAAGCACGTCTCAACCTTCTATCGCGAGGATCAGACCAGCATGAGTTCTGACGTTCTGGAGAAGCGCTACCGCATGCTGCTGCGGGCCTATCCGGCCGGCTACCGCCGCGAACGTGCCGACGAACTGATCGACACGTTGATCGGCGACGAACCGACCACCCGCCGCTGGCCCAGCGTCCGGCAGGCGGCCTCGCTGATCCGGGGCGCCCTACGGGTGCACGGTGGCAGCACCGCGGCTCGACCCACCGCCGTGCTGCTCTGGCAGGGCATCCACCTGGGCGCCATGGCGGTGCTGGCGCTGGGTGTGCTCATCGGCCTGGACGACCTCGTCGAGGCGTTCCAGTTCGGCGGATTCTTGGACCCCCTGGCCGTCCTGCGGGATCAGGGCATCCAGCCGGTCATGGTGAGCGCGGCGCTGGTGGCGCTCGTCGCGGGCCGCGCCCGCGCCGCTGCCGTCCTGGTGGTGGCTGCGGCGGTGGTGCCGACCGTAATCTCTCCGTACCTGTTCCTCAACGGCCTGCCGCAGTGGTGGGCACCGGTCGTCGCCACGCCCTTGATCGTGGTGGGCCTGCGGCGTCCGGCGGACGTGCCGCCGGCACCCCGGGCCAACGCCGTTCTGGTCACCGCCGGCATACTCGCCCTGCATCTGATCCCTGCGGACGGCTTCCGCCACGCCGACATCAGCTCGCAGATCGTTGCCGCCACCATGGTGATCGCCGCGGCAGCCGCCTTCCTGTGGGTGGCCACGGCCGACCAGCGACTGCTGATCGCCGTCGCTCCCACCTTCCTGCTGGGCACGCTCTACCAACTGGGCAACGCCGGGCCGACGGGGGAACTGCTGTACCGGCCCGACGCCCTGCCGTCCCTGGTCGTCGCGATCCTCATGGCCGCCACCGCGGTCGTCTCGACCCGGCTGCGGCAGCGCACCCGCGCCTGACCAACCGGTGGGCGGTCCGGCCACGGCCGGACCGCCCCGGCAGGACTCGGTGCCAGCCTGTCGCCGGGTCTGCCGCGCACCCCGGGTCGCCGTCGTCGGGTCGTACGACGAGGGTCTTTCGTCTGGCTACGCCGCTAGGACGAGCAGCGTGCGCGCATGATGGGCACGCCGGGACCGGTCAGCTCGTCGTGGTAGACGTGGCGGCCCGCCATGGCCATGGTGAGCGCGAGCGTTGTGCCGCTTACCAGCGGGCCCGTGCCGGTCGCGAAGGGCCCGTCGGTGGCTTCCAGGCGTAGTCCCTTGGTGGCGCTGCGGCTGGCGACGGTGAAGTCCCGGCTGGCGTAGAAGCGGGCGACCTCGGTGACGGCTGGCACCGGCGGTGTGTGCGGCAGTCCGAGCGGCCGGCGGATGTCCTGTCCGTGCACGATGACCTCGCCCAGCCAGGCGGCGGTATGCCCGGTCGCTGCCGTGGTGCTGGTGATGACGCGACGGAATCGTTCGAGGGTTTCGGCGGGTGTCGCACCACGCTGCTCGGCCAGCCGGCGCTGGTTGTGCAGATCGGAGTCGAAGCGTGCGCCCAGGATGCTGGTCAGCCAGCGCACTGTTCCGGTGCTCGCCGCCGCGGTCAGGTGGGCGACGACCTCTTCAATTGTCCAGTTTCCACACAGTGAGGGCTGCGCCCAGTTGGCGTCGCGGAGTTCGGCGAGGTCGTCGGCGAGGGCGGCGCGCTCGGCGTGAGTGGCGGACCACAGGGCATCCCGTGCGGTGGTCTCGGCCAAGGGAACTCCAGTAGCTGGGTGGCTTTGTGGGGGAGGGCCTGACGCATGCGCCAGTGTCATCGGTGGAAGCGTACTCGTCTTCGGATCACGCCGAGAGCCTCGCCGCCGCTACGTCCCAACCCAGGGTTGACATTGTCGCATGCTATGACTCATTGTTTTGATACAAAGCTTGCGACATTTGGAGGTGGGGCATGCGACAGGCAGATCACCCGGAGGTCAGGCGGTGGCTGGCCCGGCACGGCCTGGCCGACATCGAGCCGACCTCGTTGCTCGCGACGCGGCTGGCGGTGCGGCGGCGCGCCAGGCTCGCCGACAGCCTCCTGCTGGCCGGGTTCCTGATCGGCGCGGCACTCACGCACGCGTTGCGACTCACCTACGCCAGGTCCTCCTGGCTGCCACTGCTGGCGCTGACCGGGCTGGTGGTCGGGTTGCTGGTGGCGCAGTGGCTGCTCGGCTGGTGGGTGCGGCGCGTCGACAAGCGGGCCGGCGCGCACCTGTCCCGACGGGTCGCCCATCCGGTCAAGCTCGGCTGGCCGGCGGTGCTGGGTCGGCCGTACGCGATCTTCACCGCCGCCGCCTTCACCAGCGCCGTGCTGCTCGCCGTGAGCGTGCTGCCGGTTTCGGATTCCGGCTTGCGGTACGGGGCGATCGTCGTGCTGATCGGCCTCGCCGGCACCGGTGCCGGCACCATCATGCAGCTGCGCCAGGTGCTGGCGAGCCCGGCCGTGGCGGAGGACGAAGCGTCGCTCACCGCCGATGTCATCATGCGGGTCGAGGACGCCCGCGCCCTCGTCACACCCAGCCTGGTGTGGTCGCTGCCGGCGATTTTCCTGTACGGGGAGTCGCTCGGCTGGTGGAACGCGGTCTCGCTGGTGCTCGTGGTGGCGGGCGCGCTCGCGCTCAGCCTGATCCAGATCCGGGGCGCCGGTGCCGGGACGGCCGCCCGGCGAGCGATGGCGACCCGATGATCGTCATCGACGGGGCCTCGCCAACGCCGCCGTACGAGCAGCTCCGGGCCCAGCTCGCGAGGCAGATCCAGGACCGCTCGCTCGCCGTAGGCACCAGACTGCCGACGATCCGCCGGCTCGCGGCCGACCTCGGCCTCGCCGTGAACACCGTCGGTCGGGCGTACCGGGAACTGGAGGAGGCCGGGCTGATCGAGACCCGCGGGCGGGCCGGCTCGTTCGTCTCGGCCGCCGGCGAGCAGGCCCTCGAACAGGCCCGCCGGGCCGCCCGCGACTACGCAGCCGTCATCACCAGCATCGGCATCGAACCGGCCGAGGCGATTCGGATCGTCGAGGCGGCACTGGCAAATGCTTCGACACCATGACCGGGTTCGGCGCCTGGCCCGACGGCCAACGTCTGGTCCGGTCGTCGCCGCCGGGATAGCCCCGAAGCTCCTCGTGTAGTTCGGACAGCCGCGGGTCGTTGGTTGTCGCGGCCTGTTGGCGCAGCCGGTGCAGCAGGTGGGCGCGCCACTCGGGCAGGTTGAGGATTCGCGGCGCCATGCCGTCGGGGTGCAGGCTGAGCCGCAGCACGTTGACCGGCGGGGTGAGCAGGCGGGGCGCGGCACCGGCGGTGAGCAGGGCGACGGCAGGGTTGGCCTCGACGAGACGCCAGTGCTTGTCGATCAGCACTGCGGGATACGGGCGGTGTCCGTCGAGGATCTGCCGTACGGCGGCACGTACCGGAGCCAGTTCCGGGTCGCTCAGCTCGTGGCTGGGGTAGGCGGGCGCGTAGCCGGCGGCGAGCAGCATCGTGTTGCGCTCCACCAGCGGAATGTCGAGCTGTTCCGCCAGTCGCAGGATCAGTTCCGGGCTCGGCCGAGATCGGCCGGTCTCCACGAAGCTCAGATGCCGGGCCGACACCCCCGCCTCGATCGACAGGTCGAGCTGACTGATTCCGCGAGTTCGGCGCCAGTCGCGCAGCAGCTCTCCGACCGGTCGCGCCGCCCTGGTCATAGTCGTCACGCCGCCGACCCTAATTGCCGCGTTGGCGTACCGATCATTACCTGCGAGGTAATCGACAGCCCGTCAAGGCGGCGGAGATCATCTCTGTCAGCTGCGGCGACAGCCCTCGCCCTGGCAATGACGAGATCCCCGGGTGGCTGACGAACGGAGAAACCCATGACTGCGTACGCGCTTGCGCACCTGCGCCGGGCACCCATCCACGCCGACGTGCTTGAGTACCTGGAGCGCATCGAGGGCACCCTTGCTCCGTTCGGTGGGCGGTTCATCGTCCACGGTGGCACCCTCGACGTACTTGAAGGCGACTGGCCGGGCGACTTGGTGATCATCGAGTTTCCGGACCTGGCCAAGGCCCGCTCCTGGTACGACTCCAGCACCTACCAGGAGATCAAGCCCCTGCGGACCAGGCACCTCGCCGGTGAGGTGATTCTTGTCGAAGGTGTTGCGCCCGACCACGACTCAGCGCAGATGGCTGCCGAACTCCGTCGGGCCAGTGATTCGGTGGCGTCGTGAAGTAGCACGTTGCCGGCGGGGGCCGCGCGGCACCGCCGCTTCTGGCAGGATCCGTCGGATGCGCAGATTGATGGCGTGCTTTCTCGTGCTGGCCGTTGCTGGCTGCGGTGGCGGTGCGGTGACCGAGACGGGGGCCACCGAACAGTTCACCCAGGGCGGCGTCAGCATGGAGCCGACGGTCAGGGCCGGCCAGGTTGTCACCGCACGGACAGTCAGCGGCAGCTATCAGCCCCGGCGCGGTGATGTCGTCCTGTTCCGTGCCCCGGGCGGTCTCTGGGGTGAGCGTAAGGTGCCGTTGCTCAGCCGCGTGGTCGCGGTCGGCGGCGAAACCATCGCCTGCTGCGATGCCTCGGGCAAGGTGACCGTCGACGGTGAGCCGCTGGCCGAACCGTACGTGGCTGAGGATGCCTCGCTTGACGAGCCGCCGAATCCGAACTACTGCGGGCCGCGCCGGTTCGCTGCGGTCACCGTGCCGGCCGACTCCGTCTTCGTCATGGGCGACAGCCGCGCTCGGTCGAACGACTCCCGGTGTGCCGGGCCGGTGCCGGTGTCGTCGGTCTTCGCCGTGATGGTCGACTGACCAGAGGCGCATGCGATGTGGTCGAGCCGGTGGGCCAGCGCGCTGGTCGGCACGGTTTTCCGGCGCTGCGGTTGCCGCTGCGAATCGGCGAGGATGGCGACGGCCGCCTCGACCGCGTCCAGGGTTTCCCGGTCGCGCTGCAACATGGGCATGGCTGTGGTCGATCGTGCGCAGTGCCGCGTCGATCTCTCCCCGGTTGATGGCTCGCATGATGTCGCCGCTTGCCGCGTAGCCGTGACCCGCGATCAGCGCGAGGTAGGCGCTCAGCGCCCTGGCGTGCCGCGGTGAACCGGCGGTAGCCGGTCCGGACTGAGCCCGGCGACCAGCGCCACAGCGGACGTACGCGCGTCCTGACCACCGTCGTCGGGACGCCCGTTCAGTGCGCTCGCACTTCGGCGAGCCGCTTGACCGCGTAGTCGTCGCCCCAGCAGACGGCGGCCTCCCACGCGGCCGACGCCTGCGCGGCGAGGTCGTACGCGCCGTCGTCGAGACCGGCGGCGTTGTCCGGCAGCACCAGGTCGAGGTCGGGGACGTCGACGTGCGACTCGTCCCAGTCGATAAGCGCGACCTGGTGCGCCGTCATGCGGATGTTGCCCGGATTCGGGTCGCCGTGCACGACACAGGTCTCGCGTCCGGCCAGTCGCGCCCACGCTGCCCGGCATCGCGCGACGCCCTCCGGGGGCATCGCGCCCAGGTCGATCTTCGTCCCGGTCTCGGCGTGCAGGAGGTCGGTCGACGATCGCCACCCCGGGCGCTGCGGCCAGCCCCGCGTCAACCGATGCAGCTCGCGGAGCGTGGCGGCCACCCGACGCCAGTCGGCGGGCGTCTCGGGCGGTCCGCCGTCCAGATAGGTCATCACCACCAGACCATCGGCGAAGAGCCGGCCGTCCACGGTAGGGATCGGCACCGGCACGGTCAGACCTGCACGGTCGAGGTAGCCCAGAAGATCGGTCTCCCAGGCGAGATCAGCGTCGCTCCGGACACCGAGACGACCGACGGCACGCTGCCCGTTGACCCGTACGCTCCACACGTCGTTTGCGACGCCGCCAGCGAGCCGTTCGACGCGAGCGGCGTCGTCTCCCCAATACCGAAGTGCCTCCCACCCCATTGACCAGATCTTACGGAGCTCCGGGGCACGATGCCGGCGATGCTCGCGGCAGTCTGGCCATCGAGATCAGTCGTACTGATCTCGGGCATGAGCAGCGCGGTTCTGCTCCCCGGTGACGGCATAGGATCAGCGACGTGCCCTCCTCCCTCGACACCCTGCCGAAGATCGGTGCGCCAGCGACGCGAGCGCTGCACAACGCCGGCTATTCGACGCTGCGCGACCTGGTGGGGGTACCCCGCGCCGAGTTGGCCAAGCTGCACGGCATGGGCCCGAAAGCGCTGGGCATCATTCAGAGTGCGCTGGAGCAGCACGATCTGAGCCTGGGATAGGGCTTCCGCCTGGAGCATCGGGCAGGTGGGCGGTCCGGGCGAAGCGGCGGGCCAGGTGGCCGAAGGCGTCGGTGAGCTCGGCGGGACCGACGACGTCGATCTCGGTGTCGAAGCGGGCGAAGGCGGCGGCGAGGCTGGGCCAGGACCAGGAGCCGAGCGTGAGCCGGCAGCGGTACGGGCCGAGGTCCTCGACGATCCCGTCGCGGGTGTAGCGGGCGACGGTGGCGGCCGGCAGGTCGAGGATCGCGGTGCCCTGGCAGGGCCAGCCGGTGGTGCCGTCGTCGGCACCACGGAACCTGCCGGTGACGAAGGTGGCCACCTCGCCGCCGGGTAGCTGCCTGGGCGTGAAGCGGGGTCCGTTGGGGACGCGCAGGTTGATTCGGTCGACGCGGAAGGTGCGCCAGTCCGCCCGGTCGAGGTCCCACGCGACGAGGTACCAGCGTCCGTCCCAGGTGATGACGTGGTGCGGCTCGACGCGGCGCGGAGGTTTGTCGACGGTCTCGGCACCGTAGTCGAAGCGTACGATCTCGTGGGCTTGCACGGCGGAGCCGAGCGCCAGGAGCGTGTCGTTGTCGATCGGGGCGGCCGGTCGGATGGCGGGCCGTTCGACGGCCGTGATCTGGAGGGCGTTGACGCGGTGCCGGAGTCGGGACGGCATGACCTGTCGGATGGTGGTCAACGCCCGGGCCGCCGCTTCGCCGGTGCTGTCGCCAAGTGTGGTGGTGGCGATCTGGAGCGCGATGGTGAGTGCGACGGCCTGCTCGTCGTCGAAGAGCAGGGGCGGTAGTTCGGTGCCGGCGCGGAGCCGGTAGCCGCCGTAGGGGCCCTTGCCGGCGGCGATGGGGTAGCCCAGCTCGCGGAGCCGGTCGACGTCGCGGCGCACGGTCCGCAGGCTGATGTCGAGCCGCTCGGCCAGCAGCGTGCCCGGCCAGTCGCGGCGCGTCTGGAGCAGCGACAACAGCGCCAGCAGTCGAGCAGAGGTCTTCGGCACGGGTTCGAACCTAAGCGTAGTAGGTGCCACAACCTGTCACCTACGTCGTCGAATCTTGGGGACGACGCCGGTCGGACGCTCCGACCGCGATTCTCACCAGGAGTCTCATGAGCATCACCACTACCGCCCACCTGAACTTCCGGGGCAACGCCCGGGAGGCGCTGGAGTTCTACCACTCGGTGTTCGGCGGCGAGGTCACGGTCATCACCTACGGCGATTTCGGCATGCCGAAGGAACTGCCCGACGCCAACAAGGTCGTGTGGGGCCAGGTCGCGGCCGACGACGGCTTCCGCGTCATGGCCTACGACGTGCCCAGCCAGGCCGGCGCCGGCAGCGCGCCGGTGCCCGCCACCCGGCGCGAGCACGGCATGACACTGACCGGCGAGCCGTTCTTCCTGTCCGTACGCGGCGAGAGCGTCGAAGAGGTCGGCGCGCTGTGGGAGAAGCTGGCCGTCGGTGCCACCGTCGTCGAGGCGTACGGCCCGGCGCAGTGGGCGCCGGCGTTCGGCATGCTTACCGACCGCTTCGGCATCACCTGGATCCTCGACGTCGCCACCCGGTACGCCGACGCCTGATCCGCAAAAAGGAGTCGCGGGGTGGTGAACCGTGGCCGGTGGCGGGCCGTGGTACCCGCAACCAGCCACGGATGCCGAGGAGCACGTTCATGACCCCACGTACTACGAGCCGCCGCCGGCTCGTGCGCGTCATCGCGACGCTGACCGGTAGCGCGATCATGGTCGGCCTGGCCGCGGCACCGGCGGCGGTGGCCGACGTCAGCACCCAGATCGTCGGCGTGGCCGGGAAGTGTGTCGACGTCCAGTGGTCCGGAACTGCGAACGGCACGACCGTCTGGCTGTGGGACTGCAACGGCACCAACGCGCAGAACTGGGCCGGGGTCGGGCAGCGGGGCACCCTGCGTGCCTTCGGCAAGTGCCTCGACGTGGCTGGCGGCTCGCACCAGGACGGTACCCGGGTGCAGCTGTGGGAGTGCAACGGCACCGACGCGCAGAGCTGGATCGCCGAGAACGGGCAGCTGATCAATACCGGGTCCGGCAAGTGCCTGGACGCGGCCGGTGGGGCGGCGACCGGGACGCCACTACGGATCCGCACCTGCTCCGGTGCCGCCACCCAGACCTGGGCACCGCGCGGCGGTTCGCCAGCTGCCGGCCAGGTGACGAAGAAGGGCGTGGCCACCTGGCAGTTCGCACCCACCGGCGACGGCATCCGTGACGTGGGTGCGACCTGGTACCACGACTGGTCCACCGCCAACAGCGACGTACCGGCGGCGGCCGAGTTCGTGCCGATGATCTGGGGTGCCGCGTTCGTCACCGACGCCGAGTTGGCCACCGCCAAACGGTCCGGGCGTACGCTGCTCGGCTTCAACGAGCCGGACCTGCCGTCGCAGGCGAACATGTCGGTCGACCACGCGCTGGACCTGTGGCCCCGACTCCAGGGCACCGGCATGCGGCTGGGTAGCCCGGCTGTCGCCTTCGGCGCCGACACTCCGGGCGGCTGGCTGGACCGGTTCATGGCCGGCGCCCGGGAGCGCGGGCTGCGGGTCGACTTCATCGCCCTGCACTGGTACGGCTCGGACTTCGGCGACGACGCCGCAGAGCACCTGATGCGGTACGTGCACGCGGTCCACGAGCGCTATCGCCTGCCGATCTGGATCACCGAGTTCGGTCTGATCGACTTCAGCCAGGGCGCCCCCCGCTACCCGTCGCCGCAGCAGCTCGTCACGTTCATCGCCAAGGCGAGCGCCGCTTTGCAGGCCACGCCGTACGTCGAGCGGTACGCCTGGTTCGGGCTGCCGGCCACCGGCGAGCACGCGGCGCACGGTCTGTACCGCGAAGACGGCACCCTCACCGAGGCGGGGGCGGCCTACCGGGCGGCGGGCCGTTCGTAGTCCGCGGTCGGCCACCAGCGGAAACACCACTTGTCGCGCCTAATCGCTACCGCGCCGGGGCGAATCACTCGCTGGACAATGATGGTCCGGAGATAGCCAGAACCGCGTGCCGGTGAGACACGTGTACGACGGTTCTGAGGCTTGGGGACCGACGTCGACGTCATAGGGTGGGCGCCATGAAACCGAAGGAGCCCAACCCCGGGCCTCGGGGATGAGTGCCGAGGGTCTGCACCTCACGGTCCTGGGTAGCGCGACGCCCTATCCGAGTGTGGACAATCCGTGCTCCGGCTATCTGGTGTCCAGCGGGAAGACCCGGATCTGGGTGGACGCGGGCAGTGGGACACTCGGCCCGCTGCAACGTCAGGTGCGGCTGGACGAGTTGGCCGCGATCTGGATCTCGCATCTGCACGCCGACCACAGTGCGGATCTGCTCACCGCGTACTACGGGCTGTTGTACGCGGACCTTGAGCCGGCCGCGCCGATCCCGCTCTACGGCCCGCCCGGAATCGCCGACCGGCTCGCCGGCTTCCTCACCAACTCGGCGACCCGCAGCCCGATCGAATCCGCCTTCGCGGTCACCGAGTTGCACGACGGGCATCAGGCGGTCGTCGGCTCGCTCCGACTGACCAGCCGGGCGGTGTCGCACGGCATGCCGGCCTTCGCCGTACGCATCGAGGCGGCGGGCCGGTCGCTTGTGTACTCCGGGGACACGGCGCCGTGCCCGAGCCTCACCGCGCTGGCGCAGGGGTGCGACGTGCTGTTGTGCGAGGCCGACAGCACAGCCGCGCTGGCCGACGGCGAGCCGGTGCACCACACGCCGGAGGAGAGCGGCGAGACCGCACGCGCGGCGCGGGCGGGCCGGCTGATCGTCACGCACGTCGGCCGTTCGCTCACCCCGCAGCAGGCGGTGGCGCGTGCCTCGGCGCGGTTCGGCGGTGTCGTCG
Source organism: Micromonospora sp. FIMYZ51 (assembly GCF_038246755.1). Lineage (NCBI taxonomy): Bacteria > Bacillati > Actinomycetota > Actinomycetes > Micromonosporales > Micromonosporaceae > Micromonospora > Micromonospora sp. FIMYZ51. The sequence goes on from NZ_CP134706.1 coordinate 2,098,202, forward strand.
ACTACGCGGCGCCCGGCGCAACCTTCGCGATCGGGCCTGTCACGATTCCCGCCTGACCGGACATGGAGTAGGCGTGGGCTCCGGGACTGAGCACGAGGACCGCTTCCGACGTGTCTACGCGGTCAACTTCGAGGCGCTGTTGGCGTACGCGATGCGGCGCGTCGACCAGCCTGACGATGCGGCGGACGTGGTCGCCGAGACGTTCCTCATCGCCTGGCGGCGCAGCCGCGACATGCCGCCGGAGGCCGAGGTCCGGCTCTGGCTCTACGGGGTGGCCCGGCGGGTGCTGGCCAACCACCACCGCGCCGGCACGCGCCGGGAACGGCTGGGCGAGCGGCTACGGCAGCGACTGCGGAACGGCGTCGCCGTCGACCCGGGCAGCCAGGTGCCCGAACGGCTCACGGTCCGGGCCGCGCTGGCCCGGCTGGGGGAGTTGGACCGCGAGGTGTTGACGTTGACCTGCTGGGAGGGACTGGAGCCGCGCGAGGCCGCCGCGGTGCTTCAGGTGAGCCCGACGGTGGTCCGTACCCGGCTGTCCCGCGCCCGGGCCCGGATGCGCAATCTCGTCGGTGACGACCTGGGCCCGCCCGGACATGTACTCGACGTCATGACCGTACGCACCTCGGAGGAGGGCAGATGAGCGACGAGCAACTGGACCGGATGGTCCGAGACGCCGACCCGTACCGACCGGGAGCCATCCGGCACCTCGACGAGGCCGCGCAAGACCTCCTGGAGGAGATCATGTCCGTGCCGACTCCCAGCTCGGCCGAAGCACCGGTCAGACGCTTGCGTCCACGCCGCGCCGTGCTGAACGGGCTTGCCGGCGCAAGCGTCGCGGCCACCCTCCTCGCCGGTGTGCTTGTCGTCTCGACGATGCGTGGCCAGTCGGAGGAGCCGGCGGTCCCGCCGACCGCCGCCGAGACGATGGACCCGGAAGCCTATTCGGCGATGGTCCTGAAGGCGGCCGAGGAGAACCCCCGGCTGCTTATCGAACAGCCTGGCTGGACGGTGACCAGCGCGTACGGCTTCGCCGAGAAGGAGGGCAGCATGACCTTCAGCAACGGCGGACGGGAATTGGAGATCACCTGGTACCCGGCGAGCCAGCACGACAGCTACTACCGGGATCGGCTCGGGGTCAGCGCGCCGGAAGAGGTCAAGATCGACGGCTGGCCGGCCGACCTGTTCCGCTACAGCGACAGCGACTTCGCGGCCATGCTCCGCCCGCGCGAGGGCTCCTTCGTCGAATTCCGGACCGGTGGAGCCTGGACGCGCAGCGAGTTCGACCGGGTGCTCGCCGACGTGGTCCGCGTCGACACCCGTACCTGGCTCGCCGCGCTGCCGGCCGGGATCGTCACCCCGGAACGGGTGAACGAGCAGGCCGCCAAGATCCTCGCCGACGTGCCGCTCCCGCCCGGCTTCGACGCCACCACGCTGCTCGGTCTCGGTGTCAACGACGCCTACCAGTTCGGTGCCCGGGTGACCAGCCGGGTCGGCTGCGCCTGGATCGCCGAATGGCTGCGCGCTAAGGAGGCCGGCGACGATGCCGCCCGGCAGCGGGCCGCGGACGCGATGCGCAGCAGCCACAACTGGAAGGTGCTGCACGAGATGAACGAGGAGGGCGACTGGCCGGAGGTGTTCTGGGAGGTGGCCGACGAGGTGGCCGCCGGTAAGACCCCCGCCGGGTACACGGGCTCGCTGGGCTGCGAGTAGTCGCCGATCGACGGCCACCTTCCTGGTTCGGGGAGGTGGCCGTCGCGCTGCGCGATCCGGCGGGGCCTGGCGGCGAGAAGCCCGACGTCCTCGGAGCCGGGGTCACGAACGGAAGGTGCGGCGGTAGGTGTCCGGGGGAACGCCGATTGTGCGGTGGAAGTGGCGGCGCAGCGTCGTCGCGGTGCCCAGGCCGGCGGCCGAGGCGATCGCGTCGACGCTGTCGTCCGTGTTCTCCAGCAGTTCCTGGGCGCGACGGATCCGCTGGGTCAGCAGCCACCGCAGCGGGGTGGTGCCGGTTATCGAGCGGAAGTGGCGGGCCAGGTGACGCGAACTCAGGTTCGCCTGCCGGGCCAGGTCCTGCACAGTCAGCGGTTGATCCAAGCGTCGCATCACCCAGGGAAGCAACTCGGCCAGCGGGTGGCCGTCCCGGGTGGGCACCGGGGTGCTGACGAACTGGGCCTGGCCACCGGCCCGGTGGGGCGGCACCACCAGGCGTCGGGCGACCACGTTGGCGACCGCTGAGCCGCGGTCGCGGCGGATCAGGTGCAGGCAGAGGTCCATCGCCGCAGCCTTGCCGGCCGAGGTGAGCACGCTGCCGTTGTCGACGTAGAGCACGTCCGGGTCGACCTGAACCCGCCGATAGCGCGCGGCCAGTTGCGCGGTGTGCGCCCAATGGGTGGTCGCACGCAGCCCGTCGAGCAGGTCGGCGGCGGCGAGCACGAAGGCGCCCGTGCACAGCGACGCCACCCGCGCCCCCGCTTCGTGGGCCGCGCGGACCGCCTCGACCAGGTCGGCCGGCGGGTCCTGGTCGACGTCGGCCAGGGCGGGCACGATCACCGTGTCGGCGTACGCCAACCGGTCGAGTCCGCAGTCCGGCTCCAGCCGGAACCGGCCGACCCGGACCTCGTGCGTGCCGCACACCCGGATGTCGTACCAGGGGCCGGGCAGGGCCGCCGGCGCGGCACCGAAGACCTCGAAGGCCAGGGCCAACTCGAAGTGCAGCATCCCTTCGGTGGCGGCGACCGCGACGGTACGCGGGGCGGAAGTCATGTCCGAAACTGTACGCGTCGTGTCGTTTCAGACACTGGCTCAGCAGAGTGGAGAGGAACAGGATCTGCTCAGTGGATCACTTCGAGCGTGCGGAGCAGACATGGGACCGGGTCGGGACGTGGCGGTGTTCGGTGCCTACGGGCACACCGGACGATTCGTGGTCGCGGAGTTGCAGGCGCGCGGATACACCCCGCTGCTCCTCGGCCGTGACCACGACAGGTTGCTGGCGCTGGCGCGGACCGGACCGGGGCTCCAGGCGCGGCCGGCCTCGATCGACGACCCCGCCACACTCGACCGCGCGTTGCGCGGTGCGGCTGCGGTGATCAACTGCGCCGGTCCGTTCGCCACGACCGCCGCCCCGCTGGTCGAGGCGGCGTTGCGCGCCGGCCTCCCGTACGTCGACGTGGCGGCCGAGATCGAGGCGAACCTGGACACGTTCGCGCACTTCGCGCAGCGGGCCCGGGACCTCGGCGCGGTGGTGGTCCCGGCGATGGCCTTCTTCGGCGGCCTCGGTGACCTGCTGGTCACCACCGCGCTCGGGGACTGGACCGCGGCGGACGAGGCGCACATCGCCTACGGCCTGAGCGATTGGCACCCGACCGGCGGGACGCTCGCGTCGGGCACGGTCTCGGCACAGCGCCGAGGTGGCCGCCGGGTGCGCTACACAGGTGGTCGGCTCGAATACCACGAGGACGTGCTGCCGACCCTGGACTGGCCCTTCCCGGCCCCGCTGGGCCCGCAGCGTGTCATCGCGGAGTTCAGCATGGCCGACATCGTCACCGTGCCCAGCCACCTGGCCGTCCCGCAGGTGCGCACCTACCTGACCGCCAAGGCGGCGGCGGACCTGTCCGGCTCCGGCACCCCGGCACCGGTCGCGGTGGACGAGCGCGGACGTTCCGCGCAGACCTTCGTCGTCGACGTCCTGGTCCGCTCCGGCGGTGCCGAACGCCGCGCGGTCGTCAGCGGCCAGGACATCTACGCCAGCAGCGCGCCGCTTGCGGTGGAGGCCGTCGACCGCATCCTCACCGGCCGGACCAGGACCACAGGCGTCGCCTCCGCCGGCGCGATGTTCGACGCCCCGGACTTCCTACGTGCCCTCTCCCCGCACCTCTCGCTGCACGTCCCGCCCCGGGATGCGCGCTCAGCGCCGGGACTTACGCTGGGTGGGCCGCACCGGAGGGATGGTTGAGGATGCGTGTCGCGCTGTTCGTGACCTGCCTGGCTGACACGCTGTTTCCGCAGGCGGCGTCGGCGACGGTGCGGCTGCTGGAGCGCCTCGGGCATGAGGTGGTGTTTCCGCAGGAGCAGACGTGCTGCGGCCAGATGCACGTCAACACGGGCTATCCCGACCAGGCGCTGCGGCTGGTTCGCCGGCACGTGCGGGTGTTCGACAGGTACGACGTGGTGGTGGCGCCCTCCGGCTCGTGCGTCGGCTCGGTCCGGCACCAGCACGCCATGGTGGCCCGGCGGGTGGGTGACGAACGGTTGGCCGGCCGGGCCGAGGAGGTCGCCGCCCGCACGTACGAGCTGTCCGAGTTCCTGGTCGACGTGCTCGGGGTGACCGAGGTGGGCGCGTACTACCCGCACCGGGTGACGTACCACCCGACCTGCCACTCGCTGCGGCTGCTGCGGGTGGCGGACCGGCCGTTGCGCCTGCTGCGCGCGGTACGCGGGCTGGAGCTGGTGGAGTTGCCGCAGGCGGAACAGTGCTGCGGCTTCGGTGGCACCTTCGCGGTGAAGAACGCCGACACCTCGACGGCGATGCTCGCCGACAAGATGCGCAACGTACTTGCCACCCGGGCCGACGTCTGCACGGCGGGCGACGCCTCCTGTCTGATGCACATCGGCGGCGGGCTGTCCCGGCTGCGCACCGGGGTGCGTACCGTGCACCTGGCCGAGATCCTGGCCAGCACCGAAGCGACCCCGACCGGCGGTGCGGTCGCGGCGCCGAGCACCGGAGGTGCGAGATGACCCGGTCATTCCTCGGCATGCCGGCCACCGCCCCGCCCGGGGTCGGGCAGCTGCGCGGCACCGAGCCCTTCCCTGCTGCCGCACGGCGGGCACTCGCCGACGCCCAACTGCGACGCAACCTCGGCCACGCCACCGCCACCATCCGGGCGAAGTCGGCCGCCGTGGTGGCGGAGGTGCCGGACTGGGAGCAGTTGCGGGCCGCCGCGCGGGCGATCAAGGCCGACACGATGGCCCGCCTGCCGGAGTTGCTGGAGCAGTTGGCGGCCGAGGTCACCCGGGCCGGCGGCACGGTGCACTGGGCCGCCGACGCGGTGGCGGCGAACCGGATCGTCACCGACCTGGTCCGGGCGACCGGTGCCGACCGGGTGATGAAGGTCAAGTCGATGGTCACCCAGGAGATCGGCCTGAACGAGGCCCTCACCGCCGCCGGGATCGCGCCGGTCGAGACCGACCTTGCCGAGCTCATCGTGCAGCTCGGCGACGACCGGCCGAGCCACATCCTGGTGCCGGCCATCCACCGCAACCGGGCGGAGATCCGGGAGATCTTCCTGCGGGCGATGCCGGGTGTCGACCCGGCGCTTACCGACGAGCCGGCGGCCCTGGCCGCCGCCGCGCGCCGCCACCTGCGGGAGACGTTTCTGAGTACGCGGGTGGCCGTCTCCGGAGCCAACTTCGCCGTCGCCGAGACCGGCACCCTCGCTGTCGTCGAGTCCGAGGGCAACGGGCGGATGTGCCTCACCCTGCCGGAGACCCTGATCACCGTGATGGGCATCGAGAAGGTCGTCCCCAGCTGGCGCGACCTGGAGGTCTTCCTCCAACTGCTGCCCCGGGCCTCGACCGGCGAGCGGATGAACCCGTACACCTCGATGTGGACCGGGGTCACTGCGGGCGACGGCCCGCAGGAGTTCCACCTGGTGCTGCTCGACAATGGACGCAGCGCGGTGCTCGCCGACCCGGTGGGCCGGCAGGCGCTGCACTGCATCCGCTGCTCGGCCTGCCTGAACGTGTGTCCGGTGTACGAACGCACCGGCGGGCACGCGTACGGGTCGGTCTATCCGGGGCCGATCGGGGCGGTGCTCTCCCCGCAGCTGACCGGAGTGGCCGACAACGCCTCCCTGCCGTATGCGTCGTCGCTCTGTGGTGCCTGCTACGACGCCTGCCCGGTGATGATCGACATTCCGTCCATCCTGGTTCACCTCCGGGGTCAGGCACCTCATTCGCGCGCCGAGACGACGGCGATGGCCGCTGCCGCGTACACGATGGATCATCCGGCGCTGTACGCGGCTGCACAGCGCGCCACCCGGCTGAGCCGGCTCGCCGGCCGGCGCGGTCGCGGCCTGCCACCGCCGTTCTCCGGCTGGACGGCCAGCCGCGACCTGCCGGAGCCGCCGCCGCAGACCTTTCGCCAGTGGTGGGCCGAGCGGTGAGCGGGCGGGAACTCATCCTCGGCCGACTCCGCGCCGCCCTGGGCGAGGCGCGGCCGGCACCGGCGGAGGTGGCCCGGGACTACCGGCCCGCCGGCTCGGTCGCCGACCTCGACCTGCTCGTGGCGCGCCTCACCGACTACCGGGCCACCGTGCACCTGTGCGATTCCGCTGGCGTCGCCCGGGTCGTCGACGAGGTGCTCGGCGGCCGGCAGGTCGTGGTGCCACCCGGGTTGCCCCGGCGGTGGCTGCCCGACAGCGTCGGCGTGGTGCCGGACGACGACCTGCCCGTGGCCCGGATCGCCGCCGTGGACGGGGCGGTCACCGGGGCGGCGGTGGCCGTCGCGGCGACCGGCACCATCGTGCTCGACGGTGCTCCGGACCAGGGCCGCCGCCTGATCACTCTGCTGCCCGACGTGCACGTGTGCGTGCTGCGGTCCGATCAGGTCGTCGCCGCGGTGCCGGACGCCCTGGCCCGCCTCGACCCGCGCCGGCCGTTGACCTGGATCAGCGGTCCCTCCGCCACCAGCGACATCGAACTCAACCGGGTCGAGGGCGTGCACGGACCCCGGAACCTGCACGTGATCATCGTCGGCTGACCGGCGACTCGCCGCTGCTGCCGGTGGCTGCGGGTCGCTCAGCGGGGCTGCGGGAGCGGGAGATCCGCCGGGGCGTCCGGGAGAACATCCGTACCGGTGCCGACCAGATCAAGGTGATGGCCAGCGGCGGTGCCATGTCGCCCGCCGACGAGCTGGACACCATCCAGTACAGCCCGGAGGAGCTGCGGATGGCGGTGCAGACCGCCACGGCGGCCGGCAAGTACGTCCTCGCGCACGCGTACTCCTCCGCCGCGATCCGCAACTGCGTCGAGGCCGGCGTCCGGTCGATCGAGCACGGCAACCTGATGGACGAGGCGACCGCGGCGCTGCTCGCCGAGGCCGGCACCTACCTGGTGCCCACGCTCTCCACCTATGAGCTGCTGCACCGCCAGGGCGCCGAGCACGGGGTGGCCCCGGAGCCGCTGGAGAAGATCCGGATGGCGCACGAGCAGGGCCTGCGCTCGTTGGAGTACGCGTACCGCGCCGGGGTACGCATCGCCAGCGGCTCCGACCTGCTCGGCCCGATGTTCGAGCACAAGCACCGGGAACTGTCGCTGAAGGCGGAGATCATGCCGACGACCCGGCAGCGGTACGCCGGTTCGTCGGGTTCACCGCGGGCAGCGGCCGGATGGCCCCGGAGTTGCCGGTACACGAGCGCAACATCCTGGTGGAGGAGTACGCCGACGGCCCGGAGATCAGCGTCGACTCGGTGGTGTACCGGGGCGAGGTGATCCCGCTCTGCATTGCCCGTAAGGAGGTCGGCTTCGCGCCGTACTTCGAGGAGACCGGGCACGTGGTCGATCCGGCCGACCCGCTGTGGCAGGACGCGACGCTGGGCGAGGCCGTCGAACGCACCCACGCGGCCCTGGGGTTCTCCGACGGGGTGACGCACACCGAGGTGAAGCTGACCCGGCAGGGGCCGAAGGTGATCGAGGTCAACGCCCGGATCGGTGGCGGGCTGATCCCGTACCTCAACCTGCTGGGCGGTGGCGCGGACCTGGGCCTGGCCGCGGCGGCCGTGGCCTGCGGACACCGGCCGCCGGTGGAGGTCGAGCCCCGCCGGCAGGTGGCCGCCATCCGCTTCTACTATCCGCCGCACGACGACAGCCGGATCGCCGAGATCGCCTTCGACCGGGCGCCGCTGCCCGCCGCGATCGTCCGGCACGGGCCGCTGGCGCAGCCGGGTGAGGTGAAGTCGCCGCCGCCGCAGGGGCTGATGGACGGGCGGGTCGCCTACGCGATCGCGCTGGGCGCGACGGCCGACGAGTGCCGGGCCGCGCTGGACGCGGCCAGCCGGGCGCTGCGCGTCGACACATCCTGAACGGCCGGCCGGGCAGATTGTTAATAGGGGGCCCCGCTACTACACCAGGCGTTAATAAGGGGCCCTTCCTTACCCCGCAGTGGGTACGGGTGTTCGTTCCTCGGGCAGGATGTTGCGCAGGGAACGGACGTGGCGCAGCGGCGAGAGGATGAGGAACAGGCTGGTGCCAAGCAGCCCGACCGTGCCGATCAGCAGGGCGCTGCGGGGCCCGGCCAGCGTGCCGAGCCAGCCGCCGAGCAGCGAACCGATCGGCTTGACCCCGAGCGCCACGAAAAGGTATGCGGCGTTGGTGCGGCCGAGCAGCCGTTGCGGCGTGATGGCCTGCCGCACGCTCATCGTGTGCACGTTGCACGCGGTGATCCCGAAGCCCTGGATGAAGAACGCGATCGCGAACATCGGTGCCGCCCAGGTGCCCCGCTGGGTCACCGGCAGCAGCAGTGGCGCGAGGTCGCCGATGACCGCGGCGGCCAGCAGCGTACGCCCGAGACCCACCCGCCCCGCGACGCGTTCGGTGACCGTCGCGCCGAGCAGGGCGCCGACCGCCCCGATGGAGAGCATGAAGCCCAGCGTGCCGGGGCTCATGCCGAGTTCCCGGACGGCGAAGATCACCAGTACGGTCTGCACGATCTGCCAGCAGATGTTGTAGCTGGCCGCCTCGCCGAGGAAGGCCCGCAGGTACGGGTTGCGGAAGGTGAACCGGAAGCCCTCCGCGATCTGCGAGCGCAGCGGCGTCGGATCGACCTCGACCGGCTTCTCCCGGGTGCGTACGGCGGTGACACCGGCGGCCGATGCCAGATAGGTGACGGCGTTGACGAGCAGCGCGAACGGCGCGCCGACGATCTGCACGAGCACGCCGCCGAGCCCGGGGCCGCCGATCTCGGCCACCGACTCGCTGGCGGTCAGCCGGGAGTTGGCCCCGGTGAGGTGCTCGGGCGGCACGATCGTCGGCAGGTAGGAACGGTAGGCGATGTTGAAGAAGACCCGACCGACGCCGGCGAGGCAGGCCATCGTCAGCAGCCAGGAGAAGGTCAGCCGGTCCAACGCCGCGAGCAGCGGGATGGCACCGATCGCGACGCCCTGGGCGAGGCTGGACATGATCAGTACGCCGCGTCGCTGCCACCGGTCGACAAGCAGCCCGGCCGGTATCCCGAAGACCAGGTACGGGGCGAAGGTGACCGCCCCGAGCAGGCCGAGCTGCCCGGGGGTGGCGTCCAGGGTCAGCACCGCGGTCAGCGGCATCGCGAGCTGGAACACCTGGGTACCGAAGAAGGAGGCGCTCTCGCCTGCCCAGAAGAACCGGAAGTCCCGGCGCCAACCCTCCGCCACGTTGCTCCCTCGACTGCTCGGACCACCTCGACTGCCGTCATCGTGGCGGTGTCGGTACGGCAGGTGACCGCTCACTGCCCAGGATCGATGTCGTAGAAACCGAACCCGTCCAGGTAGCAGACCGTGGCGAAGTCGGAGAGCAGGACCGACCGGTCCGGGTGGATCAGACCCACCGTCACCGGCTCGCTCTCGTCGTCGACCGTCCGGACGAGCCGCTCGCCCGGCTTGAACCGCAGCGCCGGGCCGGGAGCCGGAGCTGGCCGCCTTCGTGGTCCTCGCCGCCGACGCGCCGCCGGTCGAGGAGAGTGCCATCATGGCCTTCTGTCCGCGGTCCATGCCGTCGTACATGGCACCGAGCCGGATGCGGGTGGCCGACGCGCTGCCGGTCAACCAGCACGGCAAGACCGATCAGCGCAGGCTGCTCGCCGCACTCGCGGGGGAGTGACGGGTTGCTCAGTCCTCCCGGATCACCTGTTTCGGCGGCGGCGAGCACGACCTCCAGGGCGGGATGACGGGCGCTGCTGCGTCGCCACACCGCCTGGGTGAACGTCTGCATCGGCCGGTCGCCAGGGCACCTTGTGGAGGACACCCGCCGCGATGTCCCGGGAGACCGCGACCTCGGGCAGCAGCCCGGCACCCACCCCGTTGGCGACGCTGCGCTTGACCGCCTCCAACGAGTTCAGCTTGAGCATCCGCCGGGGCGGGGCCGCGAAGGGGGGTGTCCTGAGGCGGAAAGGCCAGGCACTGCCGGGCATCGACGTCGGAACAGACAAGCATCGTGCTGAAGATCTCCTCGGTGCCGGCGGGTCGACCGCAACCGCTCTCCGGCGCGGCCACCAACGCCAGTGGTTCCGGCCGGAGGATGCTGAACTCCAGATCCTCGTACGACTGCTCCACCCCGATCAGGAAGGCGCAGTCCAGTTGCCCGTCGCGGAGACGGTCGACGGCGACGGTCCGGTGCCGCAACAGCTGCATCTGGACCTCAGCGTGACCTCCATCGAGGAGCTGAAGGCGCAGCACGAGCGGGTGCTGGCGCGGGGCGGTCGCCTGCTCTCCGACCAGAAGAACGGCCCCGACGAACCGTTCCGGGTCTACGCCGACCCGGCCGGGCATCCGTTCTGCATCTTCGTGGCCTGAGCCGCGATCGGGCCGCCCCTGGTTGCCGGGGCGGCCCGATCGTTCGTACTACCTGGTCGCGCAGATGGCGTACGCCTGCACCCGCCACGTGCTCGGGTAGGCGTCCTCCTCGTACGCTCCCGCGGTGACCGCGGTGGGCGCGGTGCCGGCGTTGCCGTTGGGCCGGAAGTCGTCCACCACGACCTCGCCGAGCGCGCCAACGACCTCGTACCCGGCGCCGGTCAGCACCTTCGCAGCCGGGCAGGCGGCGCTGACGAAGCGCGAGTCGGTCGAGTTGCTGGCGCTGGTCGCGGTGACCCGCACCAGCCCGGGTAGCGGGTTGGCGCAGATGGCGTACGCCCGCACGTTCCAGTTGCCGAGGAAGCTGTCCGCCTCGTACGCGCCCACCGTGACGGCGGTTGGCGCGCTGATGGTGCTGCCGTTGGGGCGCAGGTCGTCCACCACGCCCTCGCCGAGGATGCCGGTCATCTCGTAGCCGGTGCCGGTGAGTCGCTTGCCGGCCGGGCAGGTCGCGGTGGTGCTGTGGAAGTCGTTTGAGTTGGTGGGGCTGACCGTGGTGACCCGAACCAGTCCGGGTAGCGGGTTGGCGCAGATGGCGTACGCGGTGACGTTCCAGTTGCCGGCGAGAGGGTCGGCCTCGTACGCGCCCACCGTGACGGCGGTTGGCGCGCTGATGGTGCTGCCGTTGGGGCGCAGGTCGTCCACGACGACCTCGCCGAGCGCACCGTTGATCTCGTAGCCGGTGCCGGTGAGCACCTTGCCGGCCGGGCAGGTGGCGGTGACGCTCCGGAAGGAGGCGGAGTTGGTGGCGCTGACGGCGGCGATGCGTACCAGGCCGGGTACGGCGGCGGTGGCCGAGGTGGCCGGGACGACCAGGGTCGCGCCGGTGACACCCAGGACGAGGGCGAGCGTACGCGCGACGAGACGGCGGTGTCCGGTGTGAGCTGACATGGTGTTGCTCCTGTTCCGCTACCCGCAGCTGGCGTCTCTCCACGCCTGTCGCCTGCGGGGGTGCAGCAATGGCGTTTTCACGCTACGTGTTCGCCTGACCTGGTGTTATCCAAGATCTGACTACTGTGGGTATTCATGTTTCGGTGAGGTTGCCGGTGCACGGACCCGGCGATCTCGAACCACCACCGGGCGACTGCTACCGTCCCCGGGGTGGACAGCCCAACGGGTCGCCTCTACGCGATCAGTGACCTGCATGTCCGGTACGACGAGAACCGGGAGTTCGTTACCAGCCTGCGGCCCTCGTCCGAGCGGGACTGGCTGATCATCGCCGGGGACGTGGGCGAGACCGAAGAGCATCTCGCCTGGACGCTTGAGGTGCTCGCCAAGCGGTTCGCCACCGTGCTGTGGGCACCCGGCAACCATGAACTGTGGACGATTCCCGGCGACGACCCGCTGCGCGGGGTGGCGCGGTACGAACGCCTGGTCGAGGTCGCGCGGGGGCTGGGCGTGGTCACGCCGGAGGACCCGTACCCGGTGTGGCGCGGCGTCGGCGGCCCGGTCGTGCTGGCCCCGCTCTTCCTGCTCTACGACTACACGTTCCTGCCGCCCGGCTCGACGACGAAGGCCGAGGCGATGGCCCGGGCCGAGCAGAGCGGCGTGATCTGCACCGACGAGATGCTGCTGCATCCGGACCCGTACCCGAGCCGGGAGGCGTGGTGCGCCGCGCGCGTCGCGCAGACCGCCGCCCGCCTCGACGAGATCGAACCCGAGTTGCCCACCGTGCTGATCAACCACTGGCCGCTGGTGCAGGAACCGACCCGGGTGCTGCGCTATCCGGAGTTCGCCCAGTGGTGCGGCACGGTGCGCACGGCCGACTGGCACACCCGGTTCCGCGCCGCCGCCGTGGTCTACGGGCACCTGCACATCCCGCGTACGACCTGGTACGACGGCGTGCGGTTCGAGGAGGTGTCGTTGGGCTATCCCCGGGAGTGGCGCCCGCGACCGTGGGCACCGAAGCTGCGGCAGATCCTCCCCGTCGCCGAACCAGGCACACCGGGATCCGCCACGACCTAGTCGTCCTCCTGGTCGAACGGCTCGTCGTGCCACCGCCACCAGGCCGCGTCGCCGTCGATGTGGAGAATGAACTCGGGCACCTCGTCACCCTCCGGGTACCGCAGCGTGACGGCCTTCCGGATCGCCTCGTACGCGCTCTCCGAGGTCTCCACGTCGGTGTCGCCATCGAGCCGCCGCAGTTGTTCGGCGAAGAGCGGCCGAAGCTCGGCGAGCCCGTCGCGTGGCTGGACGCGGGCGTCCAGCCACGGGAAGTCGCCGCCGGTCACCACCAGCTCGGCGAGTACCTGGTCGTCGTCGCGCCGGTGCAGCGTCCACACCACGCTGTGATCGTCTTTCACGACTGACGACAATAGCCGTCGGCCGACATCGGTCGGCGGCTCGCCCGCTTCGTCGCCGCCATGGCCGACAACCGTGGCGGTGAGACGCCTGTGGCGGTGAGCATCTGCTCGGACCTGGTGGCCAGCGCGTCCGTCCGCAACCGTGGTGGTACGCGGCCGGGCGCTCGCGCAACCCGGGAGGTAGCGCCATCGACCACTTCGGCAGGACGACCTGCCAGCGGTGGCCTCCCTACGCTCCAGGCGTACTCGTTCGGTGTGCGAAGGAGATCTGTGATGGACGTTTACCACCTGCTTGCCGCCCCCGGTGTCACGAGCATGAGCGCCGGGCGGATCGGGGCCCTGCTCGCCGCCGTGCTGGGGTTGGCCGGCGTGATCATCGGCGGGCTGGCGCTGGCCCGTCCCGCCAGCCGGTTCGGGACCGGTTCCGGACCGCTCGGCGCCGCCGCAGCCCTGCTGGCCGGGGTGGTCGGCATGGCACTCGGCGCGGTGGTGGTGGCCACCTCCGACAGTGGCATCGGCACCGGCAACGGCCGTGGCGGGGCCTACGTCGCGCTGGCGGTGGGCCTGGTCGCCGCCGTCCTCGGCGGGCTGGCGCTGGCCCGGCGCCGTCGCACCGGCTGACCGGTCAGGACCGGTGGAGCCAGCCCGGCACGGTCAGGCCGGACTCGTACGCGAGGATCACCAGCTGCGCCCGGTCCCGCACCCGGGTCTTGGTCATGATCCGGCTGACGTGCGTCTTCGCGGTGGCCGGGCTGAGCACCAGCCGCGCCGCGATCTCGTCGTTGGACAGCCCGGCGGCGACCAGCACCAGCACCTCGCGCTCGCGTTCGGTGAGCAGGCGCAGCCGTGGTCCCGGGTCCGGATGCGGCACCCGGGCGGCGAACTCGGAGATCAGCCGGCGGGTGATCGAGGGCGCGATCAGCGCGTCGCCCCGCGCCACCACCCGGATCGCGTGGATCAGTTCGGCCGGTTCGGTGTCCTTGACCAGGAAGCCGCTCGCGCCGGCCCGTAGCGCGCCGTAGACGTAGTCGTCCAGGTCGAAGGTGGTCAGGATGATCACCCGGACCGGTGAGCTGGCGGTGATCTCCCCGGTGGCGGTGAGGCCGTCCAAGCCGGGCATCCGGATGTCCATCGCGACGACATCCGGGCGCAACTGCCGGCTGAGCCGCACCGCCTCGGCGCCGTCGGCGGCCTCACCGACGACCTCGATGCCGTCCGTACCGCCCAGGATGGCGCGGAAGCCGGCGCGGACCAGGTTCTGGTCATCGGCGAGCAGTACCCGGATCACACCGCCACCCCGCTCGGGAAGCGGGCGCGGACCCGGAAGCCGCCGGCCGGGCCGGGGCCGGTGGTCAGTTCGCCACCCAGCGCCTGCACCCGCTCACCCATGCCGACGATCCCGTTGCCGGGCGGGCCGGGCGCGCCAGCGCCGTCGTCCTCGATCTCCACCAGAACATCGCCGCCGTCGGGTCGGACCCGGATCGTCACGGCGGTCGCGTCGGCGTGCCGGGTCACGTTTGTCAGCGACTCCTGGACGATCCGGTACGCCGCCAACTCGACGTCCGGCGACAGCGGTCGGGTCTCGGTCAGCTCGGTGCGGATCTCCAACCCGGCCCGTCCGGCGGCGGTGACCAGCTCGTACAGGCGGTTCAGGCCGGGGCTGGGGACGGCCGGCGCCCGATCATCCTGGCGCAGGAGGCCGAGCGTGGCGCGCAACTCACGCAGGGTCTCCCCGCTGGTCTGCTTGATCGCGGTGAGCGCCTGGGTGGACCGGTCGGGATCCGGGCGGAACAGCGCGGCGCTGGCCTGCACGTTGATCAGCGAGAGGTGATGGCCGAGCGCGTCGTGCAGCTCGCGGGCGATGCGTAGCCGCTCCTCGGTGGCCCGGCGGCGGGCCTGCTCCTCGGTACGCTGCTCGGCGGCGAGCACCCGGGCCTCGGCCTCGGCGAGGTACGCCCGCCGGTTGCGGGTCACCCCGACGATCACCGCGACCAGCCAGCCGGCGTGCAGCAGGGTGGCCCCGTTCACGTTGTCGGCGGTCCGGTTACCGCTGTCGGCGACGGCAAAGGAGAGCACCGAGGCGAGACCCAGGCCGACGGCGACGGCGAGATGCCCCTCGTCGACCACGGTGTAGAGCGCCACGACGAAGACCAACATGATCGGACCGGGCCGGTGCAGCAGCGCGCCGTACGCCCCGACGGCGGCCAGCGCCGCCACGCCCACCGCCACCGGGTAGCGGCGACGCAGACTCAGCGCACCGGCGGAGGCCAGCACGATCAGCAGCGCCGCCCATTCGGCGACGGTGTCGACGCCCCGCGACTGCACCACCAGGCCGGCGAGGGCGACCAGGCCGACCACGAGCACCAGCGAGGTGTTCGCCGCCCACCCGGGCCACTGGCGCATCAGCACGGATCGAAGCCTAGGCGGTGCTCGGCGACGGGTGGGGGCGGGACGCGACGTTACGGTGGCATGATGAGCCGATGACCAGCAGTTCCGCCGAGGAGCAACGGTTGCGTGACCTCGCCCGCCTGCGCCGGGTCCGGGACCGGATGGACCGGGAGTACGCGCAGCCGCTCAACGTCGAGGCGCTCGCCCGGGACGCGAACATGTCGGCCGGGCATCTCAGCCGCCAGTTCCGGCTCGCCTACGGCGAATCGCCGTACGCGTACCTGATGACCCGGCGCATCGAGCGGGCGATGGCCCTGTTGCGGCGCGGCGACCACACCGTCACCGAGGCCTGTTTCGCGGTCGGCTGCGCATCGCTCGGCACCTTCAGCACCCGCTTCACCGAACTGGTCGGCATGTCGCCCAGCGCCTACCGCCGTCAGGTGACAAGCACCACGGCGGGTCTGCCGTCCTGCGTGACAAAGCAGGTGACCAGACCGATCAGGAATCGAGAAGCCCAGCTCAGGCGTCCGCTACTAGCCTGACCGACATGGACCTCACCATCGCGAACACCTTCCTGCCGCAGAACGATCCGGACGCCGCGCTGGCCTTCTACCGCGACGTCCTCGGCTTCGAAGTCCGCAACGACGTCGGCTACGACGGCATGCGCTGGATCACGGTCGGCCCACCCGGTCAGCCCGGCACGTCGATCGTCCTGCACCCACCGGCGGCCGACCCCGGCATCACCGACGACGAGCGTCGCGTGATCACGGAGATGATGGCCAAGGGCACCTACGCCATGGTCGTGCTCGCCACCAAGGATCTCGACGGCACCTTCGAGCGGCTCCAGGCCAGCGGGGTCGAGATCGTCCAGGAGCCGATCGAGCAGCCGTACGGGGTGCGGGACTGCGCCGTCCGGGACGCGGCGGGCAACATGGTCCGCATCCAGGAGCAGCGCTGAGCGGACGCAGTTCTCGCGTCGCCCGGCACCCGGCAGAGACAGGAAGAGCATGACGGAAACCCGGTCGGCCGCGTCACACGTCGCCGACAGCCATGACCTGATCCGGGTGCGGGGTGCCCGCGAGAACAACCTCAAGGACATCAGCGTCGAGATCCCGAAGCGCCGGCTGACGGTGTTCACGGGCGTCTCCGGCTCGGGCAAGAGTTCGCTGGTGTTCAGCACCATCGCCGCCGAGTCGCAGCGGATGATCAACGAGACCTACAGCGCGTTCCTTCAGGGCTTCATGCCGTCGCTGGCCCGCCCCGACGTCGACGTGCTCGATGGGCTGACCACCGCGATCATCGTCGACCAGGAGCGGATGGGCGCAAACGTCCGCTCCACGGTCGGCACCGTCACCGACGCCAACGCGATGCTGCGGATCCTGTTCAGCCGTCTCGGCCAGCCGCACATCGGCTCGCCCCAGGCATTCTCCTTCAACGTGGCCTCGATCAGCGGTGCCGGCGCCGTCACCATCGAGCGCGGCGGGCGTACCACGAAGGAACGGCGGAGCTTCAACATCACCGGCGGCATGTGCCCGCGCTGCGAGGGCATGGGCCGGGTGAGCGATTTCGACCTCTCCGCCCTGTACGACGACAGCAAGTCGCTGAACGAGGGCGCGATCACGATTCCCGGCTACAGCATGGAGGGTTGGTACGGCCGGATCTTCCGGGGCTGCGGGTACTTCGATCCGGACAAGCCGATCCGCAGGTTCAGCAAGCGGGAACTGGACGACCTGCTGTACAAGGAACCGACCAAGATCAAGGTCGAGGGGATCAACCTGACGTACTCGGGGCTGATCCCGACCATCCAGAAGTCGTTCCTGTCCAAGGACCGCGAGGCGATGCAGCCGCACATCCGCGCGTTCGTGGATCGGGCGGTCATCTTCACCACCTGCCCCGACTGTGCCGGCACCCGGCTCAGCGCGCCGGCCCGGTCCTCGAAGATCAAGGGGATCAACATCGCGGACTGCTGCGCGATGCAGATCAGCGACCTCGCCGACTGGGTACGGGCGCTTGACGAACCGTCCGTGACGCCGCTGCTGGCGGCGCTGGGGGAGACCCTCGACTCGTTCGTCGAGATCGGGCTCGGTTACCTCAGCCTCGACCGGCCGTCGGGCACGCTCTCCGGCGGCGAGGCGCAGCGCACCAAGATGATCCGCCACCTCGGGTCGTCGCTCACCGACGTCACATACGTCTTCGACGAGCCGACGATCGGGCTGCACCCGCACGACATCCAGCGCATGAACAACCTGCTGCTACGGCTCCGGGACAAGGGCAACACCGTGCTCGTGGTGGAGCACAAGCCGGAGGTGATCGCCATCGCCGACCACGTGGTCGACCTGGGTCCCGGCGCCGGCACGGCGGGCGGCACCGTCTGCTTCGAGGGCACCGTCGAGGGGCTACGGGCCAGCGGCACGCTCACCGGTCGCCACCTCGACGACCGGGCCACGCTCAAGGAGAAGGTGCGTACCCCGTCGGGCGTGCTCCAGGTGCGCGGCGCCAACACCCACAACCTGCGCGACGTCGACGTCGACATTCCGCTCGGCGTACTGGTCGTGGTCACCGGGGTGGCGGGCTCGGGCAAGAGTTCGCTGATCCACGGTTCGGTGTCGGGGCGCGACGGCGTGGTCGCGATCGACCAGGGCGCGATCCGCGGCTCGCGCCGGAGCAACCCGGCGACGTACACCGGGCTGCTCGATCCGATTCGTAAGGCGTTCGCCAAGGCCAACGGCGTGAAGCCGGCGTTGTTCAGCGCGAACTCCGAGGGGGCCTGCCCGACCTGCAATGGCGCCGGTGTGATCTACAGCGACCTGGCGATGATGGCGGGTGTCGCCACGGTCTGCGAGCAGTGCGAGGGCAAGCGGTTCCAGGCCGAGGTGCTGGAGTACCGGTTCGGTGGCCGCAACATCAGCGAGGTGCTCGCGATGCCGGTGACCGAGGCCGAGGAGTTCTTCGGCGGTGGCGAGTCGCGGCTGCCGGCCGCCCACGCCATCCTCACCCGGCTCGTCGATGTCGGCCTCGGCTATCTGACGCTGGGCCAGCCGCTCACCACGCTCTCCGGCGGCGAACGGCAGCGGTTGCGGCTGGCCACCCACCTGACCGACAAGGGCGGCAGCTACGTCCTCGACGAGCCGACCACCGGTCTGCATCTGGCCGACGTGGAGCAACTGCTCGGTCTGCTCGACCGGCTGGTCGACTCCGGCCGGTCGGTAATCGTCATCGAGCATCACCAGGCGGTCATGGCGCACGCCGACTGGATCATCGATCTCGGCCCCGGCGCGGGCCACGACGGCGGCCGGATCGTCTTCGAGGGCACCCCCGCCGAGCTGACCGCTGACCCCACCACCCTGACCGGCCGCCACCTGGCCGACTACATCAGGTCCTGAACACGGGTCTTGGTGCGAAAGTGCCCCTCGGCGGGGCGCTCTCGCACCAAGACCCACTCAGTGGTTACGGGCAGGCGGCCCAGGCCAGGTGGTACATGGTGGTGATGCTGCCGTCGGTGGAGTCCATCGTCAGGAAGCTGGTGCCGGTCGAGGTGCCCCGACTGAGCCGCAGCTCCGTGTTGATGTTGAGGTTGCGCACCTCACCGCAGGGGTGCCAGACCGCGGAGGCGATCGGTACCTCGTCGGTGATCAGCCAGTTGTCGTCCAACGGGGCGGCGATGCGGTGGTTTGTGGTCGTGGTCTGGGTCATGCCCTGGAAGTAGTAGTTGGCCAGCTGGTTGGCCACCGCGCCCCGGTTGAGCAGGCCGTACCCGCGGTAGTCCACCTTGACGATCGCGAACGTGTAGCCGTTCGGCACATGCACCAGGACGTTGAGCTGGCAGTTGCGGCGGCCTTCGGTGACCGAGATGCCGGGACCGGCCTGAACCAGGTAGTCGCTGTAGATCGTGGTGAAGGCCTTGTTGTCCGGGGAGACCGCGACGTCGGCGGTGCCGGGCCGACAGCCGGAGCCGGCCATCGCCACCAGGTCGATCACGACCTGGTCCGGCGGCGGGTTGTTCATGATTGGGCTGGCCGACGCGGGTGCGCCCGCGGTCAGTGACGGGGCAAGTAGCGCGAGCACTACGGCGCCACCTGCAAACAATTTTCGCATGGAACTCCCTTCAGTTCGATGCGTGGTTGATGGTGGGCCACCAATGTAATTAGACATATAGATCAACGTCAACGGCCTTTTGCGTTCATTGAACTCTCGTTCAAGGTGAGGTGAATTCGCATCCGGCACCCGGTCGGTTCGGGCCCGCAAAAACCGGCATCCCGCGCGAGTGCGATCGATTGCCGCGATACCGGCGGCCGTTTCGCGGCATTTGTGGGGAACTGGGCCTGGGTTGACCTTGCATTTGGCGGTGCTGAGCTGCTCGATTCCGTGTTATGGGAAGGTTACGAATCGATCACAATGAATGCTTGCCTGGCTCGCGGAGGCGCCGCTAGCATTCGTCGCAGGTCGTGGCCGAAGCAATCTAACTCGACGCTGGGGGCGGTTGCCCGAGGCTCGCAGAATGTGTGCATTCGATGGCTGGCGACGATTCATGCGCTATTGCGGTCGAGGGTGCCCCCGTACTGAGAGGAATGATATGAGAGAACGAGTTGCCGTCGCGAGAAAGGGCGTCGTCACCGTGCTCGGCGCGGTGCTCACGCTCGCACTGTCCGCGCCGGCCCAGGCCAGTACCGTCGCTACCCCGGAAACGGTGCCGGACGGCAACATCACCGCCGAGGTGGTGGCCGCCAACGGCTCGGGCTGCGCGCCCGGCACGGCCCGGGTCGTCGCCAACTCCGACAAGACCGGGTTCCGGATCCGCTACAGCGACTTCGTCGCGGAGGCGGGCAGCGGCGTCGACACGACCGCCCGCCGGAAGAACTGCCAGCTCGGCGTGGTGCTGACCGTGCCGGCCGGCTGGACCTTCGCGGTGGCCGCGGTGGACTACCGGGGCCGGGCCCGGCTCTCCGCCGGTGCGACCGGCCTGCAACGCACCAACTACTACTGGCAGGGCTCGTCGGACAGCGGCCGTACCGAGGTGACGTTCGCGGGCCCGTACAACGGCTTCTGGAGCACCCGGGACGTCGCCCATGCGCTGATCTACCTACCCTGTGAACAGCAGCGGGTCCTCAACATCAACACCGAGCTGCGGGTGGACGCCGGCACCTCCAGCGGGCGCAGCAGCATGTCGATGACGGCCACCGACGGCGACGTCGACACCCTGTTCAACCTGAACTGGACCAGGTGCTGATCCGCTGACCCGCCGCGGCCGACCCGGTGGTCGTGCCGAAGACCCGCGATGGGTACGCCCGGTGTCACGAAACAGTGGCGCCGGGCGTCTGGTGCGTGGACAGTCGACCGCGAGCGGACAGGAGGCACCCCATGGCGAGCGAGGACGGTCGTCCGGATCCGGCTACCGAGACCTTCGTCGCCCATCGCAACCTGCTCTTCACCGTCGCGTACGAGTTGCTCGGCTCGGCCGCCGACGCCGAGGACGTGCTCCAGGAGACCTGGCTGCGCTGGGCCGGCGTCGAGCTCGACACGGTCCGCGACCAGCGGGCCTACCTGGTCCGCATCACCACCCGGCAGGCGCTTACCCGGCTGCGTACGCTCGGCCGCCGCAAGGAGACCTACTTCGGCACGTGGCTGCCCGAGCCACTGCTGACCACCCCGGACGTGGCCGAGGACGTCGAGCTGGCCGAGAGCGTCTCGATGGCGATGCTGCTGGTGCTGGAGACGCTCACGCCGACCGAACGGGCCGTCTTCGTGCTGCGTGAGGTCTTCGACGTGGGCTACGACGAGATCGCCGAAGCCGTCGACAAGAGCCCGGTCGCGGTACGGCAGATCGCTCACCGGGCGCGGGCCCACGTCGCCGCGCGTCGGCCCCGGGAGACCGTCGACGTCCGCGAGACCCGGGCGGCGCTCGGTGCCTTCCAACGGGCGGTCGAAACCGGCGACCTGCAAGGTCTGCTCGACATCCTGGCGCCGGACGTCGTCCTGTTGGCCGACGGTGGTGGGGTCCGGCAGGCCCTGCCGAAGCCGGTCGTCGGGGCCGACAAGGCGGCGCGCCTGTTCACCACCGGCCTGAAGCGGGCCGACGGTGAACTCTCCGTCGAACCGGCGCTGATCAACGGGTCCCCGGCGCTTATCGTCCGGCTCAACGGGCAGCTCGACGGGGTGCTGGCGGTGCGGCTCGACAACCGCCTGGTCACCGGGCTCTACTACGTACGCAACCCGCAGAAGCTGTCCGGGGTGCAGCGGGAGATCAGGGTGAGCCGCTGAGCCCGCCCGGCCGACGTGCCTTCCCGCGAACCGTACGGCGTGCCGTAACATCGGTCTGTTTCCTTCCCAGGGCGGCGCGGAGGACCGCGTGGACGATGTGACCCTCCGGGCCCTGAACCTCCTTGAGGAGGCTCAGGCCGGCGGTGCCGCCCGAGTGCTTACCGTCGCCGAAGCGGCGCTGCGCGAACCCACCGGAGAGCTTCCCGACGGCCCGGCGGCGATGCACTTCGCGCGCGTCGTGGCGTTGACCCGGTTGGGCGACCTGCGCGCGGCCATCGCCGCCGCCGATCTGATGCTCGCCGCCGCGGATCGCGAGGGCAGCGCCGGCTGGCGCTCCTGCGCTCTGTCGCTGCGGGCCACCAGACGGCTGCGCCTCGGCGACCAGGACATCGCCGAGTACGACATCGAGGCGGTGCTACGCGATCTGGTGAGCGCGGAGACCGCCCTGCTCGCCGACGAACCCGACCCGGTCATCCGGGGCAACGCCCGCACCGGAATCGCCATCGGCTACGCCCAACTGCGCCTCTACGAGCTGGCCGGGCCGCAGTTCCAGGCCGCGTACGAGGCGGCCTGCCGGGCGTCGTACCCGGACAACGGCAACCGCGCGATGTGGCTGTGCAACCTGGCGGAGCTCAACCTGATGTGGGCGCTGGAGCTGTACCAGATAGGTCAGGTCGCCGAGGCGGAGAAACACACCACGGTCGCCGAGGAGTACGCGGTGCGGGCGGCGGCGGAGGCGTCCGGACCGCAGGCGGAGGTGTGGCGGCTGTCGGCGCTGCTGTACGCGGCCTGTTCCCGCGCCGACCGCCAGGACCCGGCGGGTGCGGCCGTCGACATCCCCCGGTACATCGGCCTGCTGGAGACCTTCGGCCTGCGGGAACAACACCAGGAGCTGCTGCTGTGCCGGCCCTTTCACGCCGTCGCGCTGCGTCGCTCGGGCCGGCCCGAGGAGGCGCTACGGGTCATCCAGGACGCCGTCGCCTCCCTCGCCCCCGATCCGGACTGGCTGATCTCGGCGGCCCTGCACCGCACGCACGCGGTGCTGCTGTCGGCCACCGGCTCGTCCGACGCCGTACCCGGGCTCACCTACGGTGACGCGCTTGCCGAACTGCTCTGGCGGCAGCGGCAGCGCTGGCTGCACACGGCGATGACGATGCAGTCGTACGACGTGCTGCGCTGGCAGCACGAGCAGGCCGAGCGGGCGGCGCGGACCGACCCGCTCACCGGGGTGGCCAACCGTCGCGGTCTGGACATCTTCCTGCGGAACCTGACCGCCCCCGGCACCGTCGCGGATCAACCGGTGGCGGTGTTGACCGTGGACATCGACCGGTTCAAGCAGATCAACGACTCGCTGGGGCACGCCACCGGCGACGATGTGCTGCGGGCCGTCGCGGAGCTGCTCACCAGCAAGGTACGCAAGGGTGACTTCGTGGCGCGGTTGGGCGGTGACGAGTTCGTGGCCATCCTGCCCGGCGCCGACACCGGGGCCGCCACCGAGGTGGCCAAGCGGACCGTGGCCGCCATCGCCGGCCTGACGGCCTGGCCGGTGAACGTCAGCGTCGGGGTCGCCAGTGGGCCGGCGTACCTGATCGACGAGACCCTCACCCGCGCCGACAGCGCCATGTACGCGGCCAAACGCGCGGGCGGCAACCGGGCCACGGCCAGCTCCTGACCTGCCAACGGCGAAGCGGCGGGGACCGGGTGCGCCGGGTGGGAGGGCCCCGCCCGCATGGCTGCCTGTGACGTCGGCCATCTTGACAGCCAGGCACCCGCAGCAATGTTTCAACGATTGCGGAAACCTGCCCCGATTTCGCCGACGACCAGTGACCTCAGCATTCGACAAGAACGGCAGGAATGTAGTGCAGGAAGTTCTGCCGGTTGTTCTGCCGGTCAATTCTCGGCGTTTCAACGCGGGCCATTTTGGCGACATAATCATGTAACCTCGCCCCTTCGTTCGATTCGCTAACGTCGGCACGGTCCGGCAATGGCCGGCAATTACCTGGGAGAGGGAGCATGCACCGAAAACTGATCCGACAATTGCTTGTCGGTGCGGCGGCGGGATTGACGTTGCTGCCGCTGGCTCCGCCGGTCGCCTCGGCGGCCCCGGTCGAGGCCGTGCAGTGGGCCCCCTGCGAGCAGGACGCGGAAGCCCTGTGCGGCACCCTTGAGGTGCCTGTCGACTGGGCCGATCCGGACGGCCCCTCGATCGCTCTGGCGCTGGCCAAGCGGCCGGCCACCGACCCGGCCGTGCGGCGCGGATCGCTTGTGGTCAACCCGGGTGGGCCGGGTGGCTCGGGGGTCGACGCGGCACTGTGGGGCGGATACAGCGACGACCTCCGTCGGCACTTCGACATTCTCGGGTTCGATCCGCGTGGCGTGGCCCGCAGCGCGCCGGTCCGGTGTTCGCTCGACAAGATCCTGGAGTTGCCGGCCGGACCGATCAAAACGGCCACCGACTTCGCCACCATGGTCACCGCGAGCCGGGCCCTGGCCGACGACTGCCGTACGCACACCGGTCCGGTTTTCGACCACGTGGACACGCTTCAGGTAATTCGTGACATCGACGCCATCCGGGCGGCGGTCGGTGACGACAAACTGACCTTCTTCGGAATGTCGTACGGCACGCTGATGGCCCAGCAATATGCGGAGCTGTATCCGGACCGGGTGCGGGCCCTCGTCGCGGACAGCACGATGGACCACAGCCAGGACGCCCGGGGCTTCGCCGTCACCCAGGCGGCCACCGGGCAGGACACGTTCAACGAGTTCGTCGCCGGCTGCGCCCGGCTCACCGAGTGTGCCCTGTACGGCCGCGACATCCGGCAGTTCTGGCGGCGACTGCTGGAGCGTGCCGACCGTGGCGAACTGCCGGACCCGGACGACCCGAGCTACAAGATCACCAAGCTGGACCTGGTCAACTTCGTGCTGGGCAACCTGAACTACCAGCCCTACTGGCTCGGAATCGCCAGTGAGCTGGAGCGGCTCGACGCCGGCCGCCCGTCGACCACGCCGGCTGCCCCGGCCCGCCGGTCGGCCGAGAACGAGCCGACGGTCGTCTCCTTCGCGTACCAGGCGGTTCTCTGTCAGGACTGGAACCTCAAGGCCAGCGACTACGCCGAGTGGCGCTCGATCCTCGCCGCCGCCCAGGCCGCCGCGCCGGATCTGCCGGACCCGCCCCGGGCGGCGGTGGGCGCGATCTGCCTGGGCTGGCCGACCCCGGCGAACAACCCGCAGCGTCGGATCACCCCGACCAACGAGGCGAAGCTGCTCTTCGCCAACTCGCTGCACGACCCCGCCACCGGCTACAACTGGGCGCTGGGCGCCGCCGACCAGTTCGGCGACCGCGCCGAGCTGCTCACCTATGAGGGCTGGGGACACATCGTCTACGGCCGGGTGGCCTGCGCCGACGAGGCGATCGACCGGTACCTGATCGACCTGGTCGTACCGGCGCCGGGCACCCGGTGCGCTGCCGCCCCGCCGCCGGGCACCACCGCGGACGACGCCCGTGGCCGTTCCGCGGGCCCGCCGGAGGGACCGGCCCCGGAGATGCTTCCGCTGCGCGCGGAGCCGGAGCTGCCGACCTGGCTGCGCTGAGCTGACACCCCGTGGTGGCCGGGACCCGATCGGGTCCCGGCCACCACCGTGCCACGCCTCGGTGGCCAGGCGTCATGATTGGCGCGTGAGAATCCTGTCCATCCAGTCGTCGGTCGCCTACGGCCACGTCGGCAACTCGGCGGCCGTCTTTCCCCTGCAACGGCTCGGTCACGAGGTCTGGCCGGTGCTGACGGTCCATTTTTCCAACCACACCGGGTACGGCGCGTGGCGCGGCCCGCTGCTGCCGCCCGCCGACGTGGCCGAGGTGATCGCGGGCATCGCGGACCGTGGGGTCCTGGGCGACGCCGACGCGGTCCTGTCGGGTTACCAGGGCGACCCGGCGATGGGCGCGGTGATCCTCGACGCGGTGACGCTTGTGAAGACCGCGAACCCGGACGCGGTCTACTGCTGCGACCCGGTGATGGGCGACGTCGGGCGGGGGATGTTCGTCCGGCCCGGCATCCCGGAGTACCTGCGCGACGTGGTGG
Organism: Micromonospora sp. FIMYZ51; assembly: GCF_038246755.1. Taxonomy (NCBI): domain Bacteria; kingdom Bacillati; phylum Actinomycetota; class Actinomycetes; order Micromonosporales; family Micromonosporaceae; genus Micromonospora; species Micromonospora sp. FIMYZ51. The sequence continues at coordinate 2,123,828 of NZ_CP134706.1, forward strand.
TCCCGCGCGCCGACATCATCACCCCGAACCACTTCGAGCTGGACTTCCTCGCCGGCCGTAGCACCAACTCGCTGCCCGAGCTGTTGGCGGCGGTCGACGTGGTACGCGCGACCGGGCCACGGCACGTCCTGGTGACAAGCGTGCTGCACGGCGACCTGCCGGCCGGGACGCTGGAGGTGGTGGCCGTCTCGGACGAGGGCGCCTGGGCGGTGACCACGCCGCTGCTGCCGATCAATCCGAACGGCGGCGGCGACGTGACCGCCGCGCTGTACCTGGCGCACCTGACCACGACGGGTTCGCCCGCGACGGCCCTGGAACGCACAGTCGCCTCCGTCTTCACCGTCCTCGAGACGACCCTCGCGGCGGGCACCCGGGAGATCCAGCTGGTCGCCGCCCAGGACGCGATCGCCGAGCCGCCGACCCGGTTCACCGCCCGCCAGCTGCGCTGACGCCCCCACCGCAAGTTCCCCGGCCGCGTCCTGATGCGCGAGTCGACGCTCCCCGCCGGCTGACCGCACGAGGACCTACCGTCACCGGTGCGGCGCCTGTCGCCGCTGCCCGTCGACCCGACCAGAGCGGCTATTCGTCGCAGGCGTCCTGGAACTGGGCAAGGTACTCGTCAAGCGGCTGGAGGCCGACCCGGGCGCGCCGCTCGTGCACCCCGGCCTCGTCCGCGATCGGCTTCGGCACCGGGCGGCCCTGCTCGCATCCGCCGAACTGGGTGCCGTAGATCTGCGGTCGTCCGGAGTTCACCGCGACCCGATCCGCCAGATAGGCCAGCTCGGTCGCGTCGGCGGTCCCGGCGGCCACCGCCTCGCACATCAGTCCCAGCGCCCGACGCTGAAACGCGACGTCGTGATCGGCGTGCTGGGCCATCGTCGATGGCTCGGGTGCCAGGCGGGTCAACCGCTCTGCCCGGTGGGCCGGACCTGCTCGAAGTGGAACTCGCGAATGAAACAGTCACGTGGTTGACCGACGGCGAAGAGCACGCAGTCGACCACCGACCGCGCGGTGAGATCGTGGTCGGCCTGCCGGGGCCCCTCCTGCACGAAGTCCGGTGGAAACAGCGAGATCACCCGGATCCCGGCCGGCCGCAGCCGGTACGACAGGATCTCGGCCAGCCCGGCGTGGGCGTGTTTGGCGGCGTAGAACGCGGGATGCGCACCCGATCGGCGGTGCCCCACCTCGCCGCAGGCCGAGATCAGGTTGACGATGTCGGGCCGCGTCGAAGCCCGCAGCAGCGGCAGCAGGTGTTTGGTCACCAACATGGTGCCGGTCCCACCCGCCGCCATCACCCCTTCGATCTCGTCGTCGGAGGCGTCTGCCAGGTCGTCGCCGTCGGCATAGGGCGCACCGTTGTTGACCAGCACGTCGAGGTGATCCGTCCGGGCGACCAGGGCGGCGGCGAACGCCCGCACCGAATCCGGTACGGCGAGATCACAACGGAACGCCTCGGCCCGGCCCGGTCCCCGCCGGCTGATCGCCGCCGCGACCCGCTCGGCCGCCGTCAGGTCACGGGCCGACAGGAACACCTGGGCCCCGCGCTGCGCGAAGGCTTCGGCCAGCAGCCGCCCGGTGTCACGTGCGGCGCCGGTGATGGCAACGTTCAGGCCGTGGAGATTCATGACCAACAGCGAAGCACCTGCACCCTGGTTCAGGTCAACGGGACACCCACCCGCCCTGGTCCAGGTACCGGATCGAACGCCGCCGACCCGCACGATGAGGATTCGACGGATGTACTGTCCGTAGTAGGGGTTCGCTTCTGATTCGTCCAGCCTGCTATCCGGGAGCGTCGCCGTGTCACACGTCGATCCGCGCTTCGGTGCCCAACTGCGTGCGCTTCGGACCAAGCACGGGTTGTCGCTGCGTGCGCTCGGTCAGCTCGCGCATCGAGGCAAGAGCCACCTGCACGACCTGGAGAGCGGCGCGAAGGCTCCCACACCCGAGACGGCCCGGCACCTCGATGAGGTGCTGCGGGCGGACGGGACACTTGCCCGTCTCGTGGACCAGCCCGTCGACCACGACGCTGAGGCCAGCGAGTTGCTGGCCCGGGTGCGGGCCACCGATGTGAGTGCCGAAACGCTCGCGCGGATCGAGGCGAGCGTGGACGACCTGGCGAGCGCGTACGCGACCACCCGGCCGGTTGATCTGCTGCCGAGGGTGCGAAGGCAGTTGGCCTACGTAGGGCGGCTGTTTGACGGGCGTGGGACGCTGGCACAGCGTCGGCGCCTTGTCGTTGCGGGTGGTTGGTTGACGGTGCTGCGGGCTACGGTGCACATCGATCTCCTGCAACGCTCTGCGGCCGGCGCACATCTGGGCACCGCCATGGCGCTCGCAGAGCATGGTGAGCATCCCGAGATCCAGGCGTGGTGTCTGGAGACGCAGGCGTGGGACTGGCTCACCCGGGGGGATTATCAGCGGGCCATCGACCTTTCGCAGCAGGCCCAGCGGTTGGCGCCTCCGGGTAGTTCGGCGCATATCCAGGCGACCGCCCAGGAGGCGCGGGTGTGGGCGCGGCTGGGTGACGTGCGGCTGACGCGCGATGCGCTGGATCGGTTGGCGCGGTTGACGGCGAACCTGCCGGTGCCGGAGCGGGCCGAGCACCACTACCGGTACGACCCGACGAAGGCGTTGGCGTACACGGCGACGACGCTGTCGTGGGCCGGTGACCCGGCCGCCGAGCAGATCGCGCGGACTGCGTTGGCGGAGTTGGATCCGCGTGGCGATGGTGGGGATCGACCACGGCGATCCGCGTCCGCGCGTCTGGACCTCGCCATGGCGTTGCTGGCCGCCGATCAGCCGGACGAGGCCAGCGCGGTGGCCGCCGACGCGGTGCGGTCGGGTCGGGTGGTGTCGTCGAACTGGTGGCGGGCGCGCGAGGTACTCCGGCGGCTGGAGTTGACCGGCACGGCGGAGACGGCGGCATTCCGTGAGGTCTACGAGGCGCACCGGCCCGAGACTCGCTAGCGGACAACAGGCCTCCCCAGCGGACAGCCGATCGCTTTCCGTCACCGCCTGTTCACCCGATGCTAGGGCGAGGGCGGGATCAGCACAGCCAGGTCGGCGACGCGACCAGACACCCGCCCGTAGCCGGGTGCGGCGGCCCGAACAGGCACTGCGCCCCTGCCAGCGGAGGTGAGGATGAGCGGCCAGGACAACGCCGACCGGCCCAGCAGAGGCGAGCAGATCGACGCCGCCGAACGGGAAGCAGCCAAACGTCGGTTGCTCGCCCAAGCCGAGGCAGAGCGGATACCCGTGGAGGAGACGACGCGCGCGGTGCCCGATCGGCGGTGGCGTCGTGACCGGTGACCCGAGACCGATCGGGCGGCGCGTCGCCTACCTGCGGGTACGGCGGGGATTGTCGCAGCAGTCGTTGGCCGATCGCCTGGGGAAGTCAAAGAGTTGGGTGGACAAGGTCGAACGCGGAGTGCGCTCGTTGGAGCGGGTATCGACCATCCGAGAGATCGCCGTCGTGCTGCGGGTCGACGCCGCGACCCTGCTCGGCCGGGACGCCCAGCCCGTCGAGGTGGCTGAGCGCAGCGAAGGCGTCGCACGGATTCGAGCGGCGCTGTCGACGTACGAGATGGCCCTCGGCCGTCCGTCAGCCCGCCTGAAGGTGATGCCGCCGGATCGGTTGGCCCGGGAGGTAGGGCACGCGTGGGCCACCTACCAGCACGCGCGGTATCCGCACCTGGTCGAGCTGGTGCCGACGCTGCTGACCGAGGCGCACCGTACCCACGCCCGTTACCCGGCGGGCCGGGCGCTGGTGGTGGAGGCGTACCGGGTGACGGCGGCGTTGCTGGTGAAGCTGGACGAAGCCAATCTTGCCTGGCTCGCAGCCGACCGGGCGATGTCCGCCGCGACCGGTGACCGGACAGCGCTGGCGTGTGCGGCGGTCCAGCTCGGCCAGGTATTGCGGGCATCAGCGCGGGCAAGGTCGGTGATGCTGACTGCCGCCTATCAGATCGCTCCACCCGACCTCGACGCAGGCACACCACAGGAGCTGTCGCTGTGCGGATCACTGCTCGTGCAGGCCGCCCTGATAGCAGCCAGGTGCGGCAACGACCGCACCACCGCTGACCTGCTGGACGAAGCCGCCGAGATGGCCGCCCGAGTTGGGGATGGACACGACCATCACCGAACTGCGTTCGGGCCGACTGCTGTCGAGCTGGCCCGGGTCACCGCCGCCGTGGAACTTGGCGACGGACCGGAGGCGCTCGCCCGGCATGAGAAGGCGATCGGGCGCGACGGGTGGCAATGGCTGCCGGTCGAACACCGGGCGGCACACCTGGTCGACGCGGCCCGCGCGTACCTCCAGTCCGACGACGCCGCCAACGCGGCCCGGCTGCTGATGCAGACCGACAGCCTCGCGCCCGCCGAAGTCCGGCACCGGCCGGCGGTGCGGGAGGTGATCGCCCAGGTCGCCCGCGAACCGGACGCCCCAGCGATGATCACGCAGCTCGCCATCGCTCTCGGGCTGGTCTGAAGATGGCCGTTTCTGTCCCTGGCCGAGATCCCACTGATTTCTTGGGTCGGGTTGTCGAATCCGGCGGTGGCCGTTCGACGTTTTGATGACAGCACCACCGATGAAGGAGAACCACGATGCGTCAGCTGATCGTCACCGAGTTCATGTCTCTCGACGGCGTCATCGACTCGCCGGGCGGTGGCGACCACCCGCACGCCGGCTGGACGTTCAAGGACGTCCCGATGGACGAGGCGGCGTACGAGATCAAGGGCCGTGAGCAGGAGGAGGCCGGCGCGCTGTTGATCGGCCGGGTGAGCTACGACGAGTTTGCGCCGATCTGGCCCAAGATGGAGGAGTTCGCCGAGTACAACGCGATGCCGAAGTACGTCGTCTCGACCACCCTCACCGACCCGGAGTGGCACAACACCACGGTGCTGCGTTCGCTCGACGAGGTTGCCGAGCTCAAGCGGGGCGACGGTGGCTCGATTCTGGTGCACGGCAGCGCCACGCTCGCGCAGAACCTCGCCGCCGCCGGCCTCGTCGACCGGTACCACCTGCTGATCTTCCCGATCCTGCTCGGCAGTGGCAAGCGGCTCTTCGCGCCGGAGGATGCCGAGAAGCAGAAGCTGGCGCTGGTCGAGCACGCCACGTACGGCAACGGTGTGCAGTTGGCCGTGTACGACGTGCTGCGCTGAGCGGCGGGCCCCTGGTCTGCGGCGGCCCGGGCGGGCAGGATTGGGCAGGTGGACATCGAGCCGATCGACGCGGCGCCGGTCCGGCCGTTCCGGCGGACCGTGTTGCGGCAGCGTTGGGAGGATCTCGTCTTCCTGCACTGGCCGGTGCAGCCGGCCGCGGTGGCGCCCCTGCTGCCCGCCGGGACCCGCCCGGACACCCTCGACGGGGTGAGCTACGTCGGGCTGATCGGCTTCCGCATGGTCGGGGTGGGGCTCGGCCGTGGACCGGGCGTGCCGTACCTCGGCAGCTTCTGGGAGACGAACGTCCGGCTCTACTCGGTCGACGACCTGGGGCGGCGGGCAGTGGTGTTCCGCTCGCTCGACGCCTCCCGGCTGATTCCGGTGCTGGTGGCCCGGGCATCGCTGCGGTTGCCGTACATGTGGTCGGCGATGCGGCTGGAACGCGACGGTGACCGGCTGCGATACCACTGCCGCCGACGCTGGCCCGGGCCCGCCGGCACGACGAGCCGCATCGAGGTCCGGGTGGGGGAGCCCATCGCCGACCCGAGCCCGCTGGAACACTTCCTCACCGCCCGGTGGGGCCTGCACACCCGGCTGTTCGGGCGTACCCGGCACCTGCCGAACTGGCATCCCCGTTGGCCGCTGCACCGGGCCGAGTTGTTGTCTCTGAGTGATGAGCTGATCACTGTGGGCGGTCTCGCGCCGCCGGTCGGCCCGCCGGCCAGCGTGCTCTACTCGCCCAGCGTACCGGTCCGCTTCGGCCCGCTGAGCTGACCAGACGGCGACGGCGGTCGCTCGCGCGGCCCTTGGTGACAGGGCTCGTCGATGTCCGCAGCGAAGCGTTATTTAACTGATCCATGACGGGCGTCAGAATTTCTTGACATCTAGTTCATCGTGCCGAACCATGACCAACAACACAGCGGCGTGCCCTCACGCAGCGGTACCACACCTGCAGGTCCGAGGCATCCCGCCGGTTTTGACGCACCGACCCCCTCTGCCCAGGAAGGGCCTCGTCAATGAAGAAGGTCATGGCTCTCGGGCTGATCGCGGCCACCGCGATCGCCCTCACTGGATGTACTGACTCCGATGCGTCCCCGACCGAACAGGGCGACGGCGACCTGCGCCAGGTCCGGGTCGCGGCGCTACCCATCACCGAGACCGCCGCTCTCTGGGGCGGCATCAAGGCGGGGCTCTTCGAGAAGCACGGACTCCAGGTCGAGGTGCTGCCCGCCCAGGGCGGCGCGCAGGCCATCCCTGCTCTGATCAACGGCGACATCGACTTCGCCATCGGCCAGCCGTTCGGTCCGTTCCGGGCCGACCTCCAGGACCTCGGCGTGGTGGTGATCGGCAACTACGCGTCGTCCTACGCGGAAGGCGACGACATCAACGCCGTCGTGGCGTCGGCGAAGTCCGGCATCAAGCGCCCCGCCGACCTCGCGGGCAAGCGGGTGTCGGTAAACAGCCTCGGTGCGGCCGGCGACGTGACCATCATGGCCGCGGTGGAGAAGGACGGCGGCGACCCGTCCACGATCAAGTTCGTCGAGGTCGCCTTCCCCGACGTGCCGGCCCAGCTCGAAGCGGGCAACATCGACGCCGGCTGGGTGCCGGAGCCCTTCGTCACGCAGCTGAAGAGCCGCGGCGACACCTTCATCGTCGCGCCGTACCAGGCGGTCGTCCCGGGGCTGACCACCCTCACCACCTTCACCACCACGAAGAAGGCGGAGTCGGACGCCAAGCTTGTCGACGACTTCACCGCGGCCATGAAGGAGACGCTCGCCTGGGCACAGGACTCCGCCAACGAGGCGGCGGTCCGGCAGGCCATCAAGGACAACCTCCAGCTTCCGGAGCCGGTCGCGGACTCGGTGAAGCTGCCGGCCTTCGGCTGGGAGCTCGACCGGACGAGCATGCAGACGCTCGCCGAGCTGGCCCAGAAGTACAAGGTCCTCGACAACCAGCCCAACTTCGACCGCCTCATCCAGCAGCGGTAACCGGCACGCGCACCCCCTCCCCGGTACCCGGTACCCGGGAGGGGGTCGCCACCGACCGACCACGGGAGTGATATGCGCGTGCCATCCACCCGGCGCCTGCGCGCGGTGCGCAAGGCACTGCTGGGCACCGTCGGCCTTGCCGGATTCCTCGTCATCTGGCAGTTGATCCCGACGCTGGGCCTGATCAACTCGCAGTACCTGCCGTACGTGACGGACGTCGTCGCGCGGCTGTTGGAGGAGTCCCGCGACCTCGCCTTCTGGCGGCGGTTGGGTGCCACCATGACGTCCTGGGCGATCGGCCTGGCGGTGGCGACGCTCGCCGCGGTCGTCCTCGGCACGATCGTCGGCCTGGTGCCGGTCCTGCGGCGCGCGACCCACACCATGGTCGAGTTCCTCCGGCCGATCCCGTCGGTCGCCCTCATTCCGCTCGCGGTGCTGATGTTCGGCATCCAGCGGCAGGCGGCGCTCGTCATCATCATCTACGCGTCGTTCTGGCAGGTGTTCGTGCAGATGATCTACGGCGTCGCGGATGTGGACTCGGTCGCCCGCGACACCGCGCGAAGCTTCGGCCTCACCCGCCGCGAGCGGCTGTCGCACCTGGTGCTGCCGACCGCCCTGCCGTACCTGATGACCGGTCTCCGGCTCGCCGCGGCGGTCGCCCTCATCCTGGCCATCACCGCCGAGATGGTGATCGGCAATCCCGGCCTCGGCCGCATGATCGAGCTTTCCCGCTCGGCCGGCGACTCCGTCGGCCTGTACGCCTTCGTCGTGGTCACCGGCCTGCTCGGGTTGCTGGTGAACCTCGTCTTCCGGTTCATCGAGCGCCGGTCGCTCTCCTGGCACCAGTCCATACGAGGGGAGGATGTCCGGTGACCACGCGTACCGGTGACATCGCCACGGCGCGTCGCGGACGCGGCGTCGGGGCCCGCATCGCCGCGAGCCTGCTCTACGCGCTCGGGCTGCCGTTCCTGCTCCTGGTGATCTGGGCGCTGGCGGCGACGAGGTCGACGAACCGGTTCTTCCCCGATCCGGTCACGATCTTCGAAGCGTTCGTGGACACCTGGGTCGGCCCGGCCTTCGTGGAGGACGTGCTGCCGAGCCTGTACCGCCTCGGCCTCGGCATCGTCGCGTCGATCGTCATCGGGGTGGCCGCCGGCACCGTCATCGGGCTGGTCCACTGGCTGCGTGAACTCCTCGAACCGCTGCTGGAGTTCTTCCGGGCCATCCCACCGCCGGTGCTGATCCCCGTGGTGATGCTGCTGCTCGGCATCACCGACACGATGAAGGTCGTGGTCATCATCTCCGGTGCGGTCTGGCCCATTCTGCTGAACACCATCGAGGGCGTCCGGGCGACCGACAGCGTGATGACCGAGACCGCGCGCTCGTTCCAGGTGACCTGGTGGGAGCGGCTCCGGTACCTCGTGCTCCCGGCGGCCAGCCCGCGCATCATGGCCGGCGTCCGGCAGGGCCTCTCGGTCGCCCTCATCCTGATGGTGATCTCCGAGATGTTCGCCTCGTCCTCCGGGCTCGGCTACCGGATCGCGTACTTCCAACGGAACTACCTCGTCGCCGAGATGTGGAGCGGGATTCTCCTGCTCGGCCTCGTCGGTGTCTTCCTCGCCGTGGCATTCGGCCTCGTCGAGCGGCGCGTTCTGCGCTGGTACCACGGAATCAGGGAGGTTTCCCGTGCCTGACCGGAGCACCCTGCTGCGGGTGGAACACCTGCGGAAGGTCTACGAATCCGCAAACGGCGACGTCGAGGCGATCGGCGACATCAACTTCACCATGCACGCGGGCGAACTCGTCTGCATCGTCGGACCCTCGGGCTGTGGCAAGACCACGCTGCTGAAGTGCCTCGCCGGTCTGCTCCGGCCGACCAGTGGTGTGGTCGAGATGGACGGCGCGCCGGTGACCGGTCCGAGCGCGGCCATGGCGGTGGTCTTCCAGGAGTACGGGCGCAGCCTCTACCCGTGGTTGACCGTGCGGGGCAACGTCGAGTTGCCGCTGCGCCACAAGAAGCTCTCCCGCACCGAGCGGGCGAAGCTCGTCACCGACGCCCTGGAGGCGGTGGGCCTGGCACACGCGGCGGGCAGCCACCCGTGGCAGCTCTCCGGCGGGATGCAGCAGCGGGTGGCGATCGCCCGGGCCATCGCGTACCAGCCCGAAGTGATGATCATGGACGAGCCGTTCGCGGCCGTCGACGCGCAGACCCGCGCGGACCTGGAGGACCTGGTACGCGAGCTGCATGTGACCCGAAACATGTCGATCGTCTTCGTCACGCACGACATCGACGAATCGGTCTATTTGGGGGAGCGCGTCCTAGTATTGTCGGCGTCGCCGACCTGGGTGCAGGAAGATCTCGCGATCGATCTACCGCCGGAGCGTGATCAGATCACCACCCGGGCGTTGCCCCGTTTCACGGAACTGCGGACCCACGTCTATGACCAGATCCAGCGGGCCAAACGTGGGGATACCGTCGCCGCTCGATCGGCGCCGTGATCCTCATCGACGAGGAGGATCGCCGAGAGGGGGGACTGTGCGCAGCCGGCAGCCGAAGCAACTGTTGCTCGCGTTCTTCGGTGAGCACGTGGTCGATGCCGCCGTCGGCCCGATCCGGGCAAGCGCGCTGATCGGCGTGCTCGAAGGTGCCGGTGTCGCCGCCCCGGCGACCCGGGCCACCCTTGATCGACTGGTGCACAGCGGCGTCCTCGCGCGCAGCCGGAGCGGCCGGGAGATCCTCTTCTCGCTCACCGAGCACGGCACGGCGGTGCTGCGCGAGGCGACGCACCGGGTACGCGGACCCCGGCCCTTCGACCCGCAGGGCACGGGATGGACCCTTGTCACCTTCTCGATTCCCGAGCACCAGCGGATGCTCCGGCACCGGTTGCGGTCGACCCTCACCTGGGAGGGCTTCGCGCCGATCCGGGACGGTCTGTGGCTGGCGCCGGGCGAGGTCGACCTCGCCGGATCGCTGGGACCCCTGCGGCAGGACCTTCCCGTCAACGCGGTGGTCGCCTTCCACGCGCGCGAGCTCTCCGGGTTCCCGATCGGCGAGAGCGTCCGCGCCGCCTGGGACATCGAGGCGATCCGGCGCGAACACCTCGCCTTCATCGAGATCTGGGACGACCCGGCCGCTGCCTCGCTGGCGCCGAGTGCGTTGACCGTGCGGACGATGCTCGTGGCGGACTGGCTCGCGCTGCTGCGCGCCGATCCTCGGCTGCCCAGCGATTTCATGGACGCGCAATGGCCCGCCACCCGATCGGCGGAGGTCTACCGGCGGATGCACGAGCGCCTGGCCGGTGACTCCGCGGCCGAGTTCACCGCGCTTGTCACGCAGGGCACGGCCGGGCCGCGCTTTCTGCGTCGCCAGGGCGGTTCCCGTGGCGGACCGGCCACCGCGGACACCGGTGCCGGTTGACGTCGAGCGCAGTGCGCAGCGCTCCGGCCCAGGACGCTGTCGCCCTGGGCCGGAGTGGTGCTGCGCTGTCGGTCGGGCCGATCAGCTGAAGTTCACGTCACTGCACCACATGTAGGCCTGGTCGAGGTGGGATGCCTGCCAGATCACGAAGAGAATGTGGTGTCCGGTGTAACCGGAGGTCGAGACGTTGAACGAGATGTTCTGTGCCGGCGCGTACCGCCCGGTCTGCGTGATGAAGTCGAGGTTCCCCCAGCCGAGGGTCTGGGTGGCCGGGTTGAACCCCTGCTTGCTGATGTAGACGCGGAAGTAGTCGGCACCGTGGCTGGCCTGGTCGTACAGCTGGACGGTGAAGTTGCGGCTGACGTTGGTCTTCCGCCACGCGCCCGGCTGGTTCAGGCTGTTGTTGCGGGAGAGGCCGTTGCTGCACAGCTGGCCGTCCGGGGTGCGGGCCTGGAACTGGCCGCCCAGGCCGTCCCGGAGCGCGCTCATCCAGTTCCACATGGTGTCCGGGTTCGCCTGGAAGGCCCGGTAGCACATCGGGTCCTGCTGCTGCATGGCCGGGTTCATGTGCTGGCTGCCCCAGCTCTGCCAGCACTGGTAGGCGCGGGAGGCCGGGTTGACGATGGTGCCGTGGGCCTGGGCCGTTCCGGTCCAGGTCACCATGCCGACCATCAGGCTGAAGAGCAGCACGAGCGCCCGGACGGGTCGACGGCCGGACTGTCGGAGCTTCGGTGTACGCACGGTGTGTCCTCCGTTCAGCGCTCATAATCGGTGGTGGGTGGGAGCGCTTCCAGGAGTATGGCACCGGCAGGTCGAGGCATCAACCGATGTCGATCGGTAATGCGCAATGTCGAGGTTGGGGGAATTGACCCGGTGCAGGTCAGGGCTCACTTTACTGCGGATTGACCGAAAGTTTCGGTTACTGATCAATCGCCTCGAAGCGGGACCGAAGGTCCGCCTTGCGGACCTTTCCCGACGCGGTGCGCGGCAAGTCGTCCACGACCACGACGTGTTTCGGCAGCTTGTAGCGGGCGATCTTGCCGTCGAGGAACTCCCGTACACGCTCGGTGTCGACGGCCACGCCCTCCCGTACGGTGAGCACCGCCCAGGGCACCTCTCCCCAGCGTGCGTCCGGAACGCCGATGACCGCCGCCCCGGTCACCCCGTCCAACTCGTTGAGCAGGCGTTCGATCTCCGGCGGGTAGATGTTCTCGCCGCCCGAGATGATCATGTCCTTGAGTCGACCGGCGATGTAGAGGTAGCCGTCGTCGTCGAGGTAGCCGAGGTCCCCGGAACGGAACCAGCCGTCCTCGGTGAACGCGGCCGCTGTCTCCGCCGGCAGCCCGTGGTAGCCCGGGAAGACGTTCGGCCCGGCGATCTCGATCTCGCCGATGGTGCCGGCCGGCACCGGCGCGCCGTCGGAGTCGGCGATCCGTACGTCGGTGAAGAAGTGCGGCAGACCCACGCTGCCCTGCTTGGCACGGGTCATCGCGGGGGGTAGCGCGGTCGCCCCCGGCGAAGCCTCCGTCATGCCGTAACCCTGCGAGAACGACAACCCCCGCGCCTCGTACGCGTTGAGCACGCGAACCGGCACCGCCGAGCCGCCGCAGGTGAGCTTGGCCAGCGTGGACAGGTCGGTGCCGGCCCAGGCCGGATGGTCGGCCATCAGCTGGTAGGTGGTCGGCACGCCGCTGAGCATGGTGACCCCGTGCCGCTCGATCTGCGCCAACGCCCGCCCCGGCTCGAACCCCTTCTCCAGCACGATGGTGGCGCCCTTGAGAAGCACCGGCAGCGCGCCCATGCCGAGGGAGGCGACGTGGAACAGCGGCGAGATCATGAGCGCGACGTCGGTCGAGACCACGTCGTAGTCCACGATGCAGTTGAGCGCGACCCAGGTGAGGTTCCGGTGGGTCAGCACCGCGCCCTTGGCCCTGCCGGTCGTGCCCGAGGTGTAGACGATGGCCGCCGGGTCGTCGGGGTTGACCTGCCCGTCGATCGGCTCGGCGGTGGTGGCAGCCGCCAGCCGGGCCAGCCCGGGCCGGTCGGCGGTGCCGTCGCCGGTGACGATGACGTGCGCGGTCCCGGCCGTGTCGACGGCGCCGGCCACCCGTTCGGCGAACTCGGGATCGTGAATCAGCACCCGTGCGGCGCAGTCGGTCAGCACGTGCGCGATCTCGGGCGGCGCGAGCCGGGTGTTTACCGGCACGAAGACGGCACCCAGCTGCGCGGCACCGAACATCACCCGGAGGAACTCGGGGCTGTTCTCGCCCAGGTAGGCGACGGCGTCACCCTTACCGACGCCGTGGTGCCGCAGCAGCGCCGAGATGCGGTCCGCGCCGTCCGCCAACTGCCGGTACGTCACCGTCGACTCGTCGTGCACGAGGGCGATCTTGTCGGGTGACTTCAGCCGACGTTTCGCCATCCAGGCGCCGATTCCCTGCTGGTGCATCATCAGTCTCCCGGTGGTGGAGGCGGTGGTGCGCACGGCGAGCGTGCTCAGGCGTAGAAGCGGTACAGGCCGCGCGCGACGACGGCGGGCTTGGCGCCGCCCTCGATCTCGATGGTCTGGTCGACGGTGATCTGGTAGCCGCCCCGAATCTCGGCGACCTCGGCGACGACCGCCCGCATCCGCACCCGCGACCCGACCGTGACGGGAGCCGGGAAGCGCACCTTGTCGAGACCGTAGTTCACCTTCGTGGTCACGCCCTTGACCTCAAGCAACTCCGTCCAGAACGGTACGGCGAGCGAGAGGGTGAGGAAGCCGTGGGCGATCGGGGCGCCGAACGGGCCGTCCTTGGCCCGCTCGGGGTCGACGTGGATCCACTGGTGGTCGTCGGTCGCGTCGGCGAAGAGGTTCACCTGCTCCTGGGTGACCGTCCGGTACTCGGTCTGACCGAGGTCGGTGCCGGCGAGTTCGGGAAGCTGGTCGTACGCGATTGTCGTCGTCATGGGCTTCCTCCCGTGGTCGTCAAACGGATGTGGCCGGGTCCGCCAGGCGCAGCAGCCGGGCGGCGTTGTCCTTCAGGATGCCCGGGAGCACCTCGGGCTTGAGATCGATGGTGGCCACGTCGCGCAGCCAGCGGTCCGGAGTGAGCAGCGGGAAGTCCGTGCCGAAGAGCACCCGGTGCTTCAACATCGTGTTGGCGTGCCGTACCAGCGTGGCCGGAAAGTACTTCGGGCTCCAGCCGGACAGGTCGATCCAGGTGTTCAGCTTGTGCGTCGCCACCGACAGCGCCTCGTCCTGCCACGGCACGGAGGGGTGCGCCATGATGATCTGTAGCTGCGGGAACTCCGCCGCGATGGGATCGAGCAGTATCGGGTTCGACAGTCCCAGCCGGAAGCCGTAGCCGCCCGGCATCCCGGCGCCGATGCCGGTCTGCCCGGTGTGGAACAGCGCCGGTACGCCCGCCGACTCGAGCAGGCCCCACAGTGGCGCGTACTCCTCGTGGCTCGGATCGAAACCCTGCACGGTGGGGTGGAACTTGAAGCCGCGTACGCCCTCCTCCTCGATCAGCCGGGCGGCCAGGTCGAGGGCGGCCGTGCCGGTGCGCGGGTCGACCGACCCGAAGGGGATCAGGACGTCGGCGTGCTCGGCGGCGGCGCGGGCGAGGTCGACGCTGGACAGCGGCGGGTGCGCCAGTTGCGTGCGGGCGTCCACGGTGAAGACCACCGCCGCCATCCGGCGTTCCCGGTAGTACTGCGCGACCGCGTCGATCGCCGGGCGCGGCCCGTCCGTCCGGAAGTACTTCGACACCGCCGCCACCAGCGGGTCGGGCAGCGAGTTGTGGCCGTGGTCGTCGACCTCGATGTGCACGTGCATGTCGATCGCCGTGACGGCGGCGAGGTCGATGGCGGGCTGGTACATGACTCGGGAACCTCCGTGACTCAGGAGGCCTCGGCCTTGAACTCCTCGGGCAGCTCCGGGAAGCGTTCGCCGACGCTCTGGAGCGCACCGGCGAACTGCGCCGGCCACGCCTCGACCAGCGCGTCGTAGCTCCAGCCGCCCTCCTGGTAGGCGGTCAGTGCCGCCTCCGGGTGGGTCCAGATCTGAATGCGGTCGCCGCCGACCCCGATCACCTGCCCGGTCACCGCCGCGGCTGCGTCGGAGCCGAGGAACGCGATGAGGCCGGCCACGTCGTCGGCCGTGCCGAAGCCGAGCTCGTGCCGGAAGAACGCCGGCATCGGCTCGCCGTTGGCGTCGGCTTGCACGGCGGCGGCGAAGTAGGGGACCGTGGCGGTCATGGCGGTCGCGGCCACCGGTACGACGGTGTTTGCGGTGATGCCGGCGCGCTTGAGTTCGAGCGCCCAGGTGCGCACCATGCCGACGATGCCGGCCTTGGCCGCCGCGTAGTTGGTCTGGCCGAAGGTGCCACGCTGGCCGGTGGGGGAGCCGATGCAGATGATCCGTCCGCCCTCGCCGGCCGCCCGCATGTGCCGCACCGCCGCGCGTACCGTGGTGAAGGTGCCGCGCAGGTGCACGTTGATCACGGTGTCGAAGTCGTCGTCGGTCATCTTCCACAGCACGGTGTCGCGCAGCACGCCCGCGTTGGTGACCAGGATGTCGAGCCGCCCGAAGCTCTCGACCGCCGCGGCGACCAACTGCTCCGCCGTCTCGGTCGGGCCGACCGGGGCGACCACCGCGACGGCCTGCCCGCCGAGCGCCTGGATCGCGGCGACCGCGTCGGCCGCGGCCTGCGCATCGACGTCGTTCACCACGACGGACGCGCCCCGCCGGGCGAGTTCCTGCGCGTACGCGAGGCCGAGACCTCGTCCGGACCCGGTGACGATCGCGACTTTGCCGTCCAGCGACATGGAAGCTCCTTTGCGTCTGACCCAGATCTGAGCACGAATCGTTGAGAATGTCAATTATTTGTGAAGCTTGATACCATCGTCGCCATGTCCCCCACGGAGAAGACCCGGCCGACTGGACGCGACAGTCTGCGGGACAGTGTGCTCGGCGGGGACCTGATCTTTCTGCTCGCCCGCGCCAACGCGCTCACCCTCGCCGCGGCGAACGCCGCCCTCGCGCAGCACGGGCTCAAGGCGCGCTCCTATTCCGTGCTGGCGCTGGCCGCCGACGAGGCCCGCCCCACCCAGCGGGAACTGGCCGAGTTTCTCCGCCTGGACCCGAGCCAGGTCGTCGCCCTCGTCGACGGGTTGGAGCAGCGCCGGCTGATCGAGCGGCAGACCGACCCGGCCGACCGGCGGGCCAACGTCCTCGTCGCCACCGACGCGGGCCGGGACCTGTTCGCCCGCGCGCAGGAATCGGCGCGTGCCGTGGAGCTGGGCCTGCTCGCCACCGTGACACCCGAGGACCACGAGCGGCTCGCCGAACTGCTGCGGCTGCTGGCCTTCCCCGACTGACGAGCAACTCCGCCACAGCCGGACCGGGCAGCGCCGCACGCGCTGCCCGGTCCGGGCGGTACCTACTGTTCGGAAGCGGAGCCAGGTCGGGTCAGAAGCGAATCCAGGTCTGGCGCAGCGGCACCTGGCCGACGCCGGGCTTCGACCAGTCGCAGACGCCGCCGGGGAAGACCGCCCGCAGGCGCTGCCACTGGCTGTCGCTGAACGTCACCGCGTAGTGCGTCCGCTTCAGCGGCTTCAGCTGGCACTTGAGCACCGCCGACGTGGTCGGCCCGCCGGCCACTACCCGGGGGTTGCGATGGTAGGGGAAGAGCTGGTTGCACCGGGCGGACGAGTTGAGCGTCAGCTTCTCCACGATCCGCCTGCCGTCCGGTGCCACGCAGCTGTCGACCACCCCGCGTGGCCGGGAAAGCCGGGTGAGCGCGACCGGGTCCAGATGCGGGCGGTCCGCCGCCAGCCTGGTCCGGGCGGTCAGCCAGGCATCCATGTCGGCAAGCGCCTGCTCCTGGGCCGCCGTGGTGGCGGCACCCGGCGGGCTGGTGACGCTTGCGTGGTTGTCGGCGTGACCGTTCGCCTTCAGCAGGCGCTCCCGCATCGTCCAGGACCGGAACCGGTCGTGGAAGTCGCCGGTGGGATCGGTGTAGCCGCGCGTCTCGATGATCGGAGTCCAGCGCAGCCCACCGTCGAACTGGTTGATCCGGCCGGTCGCGTACGCCACCCTGATCGCGTCGACGTTCGCCGAGGTGCGGTGCGGCGTCCGGTTGCCCTCGACGTCCAGGCCGCCGATGCCCTCGTTGAGCCGGACGAACTGCTCCGGGCTGAGCACGCCGGCCTGGAGCGGCTGGAGGCCGTACTGCACACCGACGGTGTCCGGGATGATCGGCCGGCCCGCGCCGTTGCGGTCGACGCCGTACACGTTGGAGATGAAGTCCGCCATGGCGCAGCGGATGCCGTCCGGGTTGGTGACCGGGTGGTAGCGCAGCTGCGCGGGGACATGGTTCGGGCAGGCGGTGGGCCAGTCGACGCTGTCGAAGAACTGGTAGCCGGTGCAGGTGTCCGGGCTGCCGAAGCCGGACACGGCCTGCCGCTGGGCGGTGGAGAGCCCGGCCGCGGTCGCCGCCTGCGAGATGAACCGGCACTCGTGGCCACTGATCGTGGTGGAGCGCTCGTCCGGGTAGCCGATGTGCCCGATGACCCCGTCGAGGATGCCGGGGTAGGCGTTCGAGATCAGCAACTGCTGCATGGTGCCGGCCGAGGCACCCCAGCCCATGGTGAAGTCCGGTACGCCGTACGTCTCGCTGAAGTGTTCCTTGACCATCATGGCGGTCTCGGCGGAGGTGACGTCGTTGCAGTTGTGGGCGTAGACGTTGAAGGTGGCGCTGGCGACCGCGTAGCCGCGACCGAGCAGCGTGTGGTCGATGACCCCGCCGGTGCTGGTGGCCTGGGTGTAGCCGATGCCGCAGGCGCCACCGAAGGTGTAGACCAGCCGGTTGTTCCAGCCTCGGGTCGCCGTCCACGGGTCGGGCGTCGGCGTGCCCGGCTGGTGCAGCAGCGCGATCTCGTACACCGCGCGGTTGATGGTGCCGCGTTCGATCCGTACCACGTACGGCACGGTCCGGCCGGCCGTGGTGGTCGTGCTGGCCACGTCCTTGGGCAGCGGGCCGGCGGGCAGGTCGACGAAGCTGCCCGCGGTGTTGCGGTACCGGTAGGTCACCTGCGGCTCGGCCACGTGACAGTTCCGGTCCACCGGGCCGAGGTGCCAGGGGGCGTCCGCCGCCGTGCAGAAGAGCGGGATGTGCGGCCCGGAGAAGACCGGGCCGGCGGCCGGGTGGTTGACGAGCGTCAAGGTGGCGGTGGGTCGGCCCTTGCCCAACCCGTTGGCGCGGACCTCGAGCCGGTTGCGGCCCAGCGCGAGGGTGTCCACCAGGCCGAGCAGCGTCCGCTGGTCACCGGCGGGCCGGAACCGCTTGGTCACGTCGCGGCCGTCGACGCGCACCCGCACCTGATGCGGCGGTACGGTGCGCGGCACGCCGATGCGGATCAGGGCGTCGCCGCCGCTGATCGTGTCCGGGCGGCCGGAGACGACCGCCACGTCGAAATCACGGTCGATGCCCTTGCCGCCGCCGGCACCAGCCGGGGTGGCGGAGCCGCTGATCAGCGCCGTCGCGACGAACGCGGTAAGCAGCACCCGCGCGGATCGTTGCCTGGTCTTCGCCTTGAATTGATGGAAGTGCATGGGGGAACCCCTCTCAGCCGGGGACGGTGCGGCTGGACCTCCTGGTCAAATGCGTACCGGCAACGTAATGCGAAATAAGACCACGAGTCAATGACTTTGCAGTGTATCTACGTCTGGAAGTGCTCCGGCGCGATCTCCGGGTGCCGGCCCGGGGCCGGGGCAGGCGTCGGAGTCAGGCGTGGTCGGGGGTGTGGACCAGGGCCTCGAAGCGCTTCTGGGCGAGCGGGGCCAGCGCCTCCGAGGCGTTCAGGAACACCGTCCGCGCCTCGGCGCGCGGAAAGGACGGCGGCAGGAACCGGGCCGGCAGATCAGGGTCGGCCCCCACCAGTGCCCGCCAGTCGTTTACCAGTTCGGTGCGTTGGACCAGCGCCTCCGCCGGCGACACCTCGCCCGCCACCGCCCGGCGGGCCAGGTCGCGGTAGCGATCCAGGAAATCCTGGTAGCCGGCGGCAAGTTCGTCGATGTGCCAGGCGGCCTCGAGCCGGGCCAGCCCGCTGGGCAGCAGTTCCAGATCCCGCGAGCGCAGCACCACCGCGTCGGTGATGCCCAGTTCGCTGAGCTGCTCGCGTACCTCGTCGAACCGGTCGTGCGGGGTCACCCAGGTGGCGTCGTACAACGGCCAGAAGGTCAACCAGCGCAGCCGGGCCCGCAGCAGCCGGCGCTGGTTCGCATCGTCAAGCGGCAGGGTGAACGCGATAAGCGTCCAGCTGCCGTCCCAGGCGCTCTCGTCGGTGGTGGCGAAGATGCGGCGGGCACCCCGTTGCAGGATGTGCCACGCCGGCTCGGTGAGCCGGTA
This sequence comes from Micromonospora sp. FIMYZ51, assembly GCF_038246755.1. Classification (NCBI taxonomy): domain Bacteria; kingdom Bacillati; phylum Actinomycetota; class Actinomycetes; order Micromonosporales; family Micromonosporaceae; genus Micromonospora; species Micromonospora sp. FIMYZ51. Next base: position 2,142,790 of record NZ_CP134706.1, read on the forward strand.
GCTGGTCCGCCGGCCCTCCTTGGTCCGGGTCAGCATCCCCCGCTGGGTCAACCGGGCGAGCGTCGCGCGGGCGTTGGCGGGCGCGATGTCGAACTCGGTGAGCACCGCGACCAGACCCCCCGACGGCAACGGCGAGCGGCCGGCGTGCCAGTGGTCACCGAGCAGGGTCACCAGGAGTCGTTGCGCCCGGGCCCGCCCCACCGCCGCCGCCCGGCTCGACGGTGCCGCCGCCGGCAGCCCGTGCAGGCCGTCGTCGTCCATCATCGTCCGCCGTCGCTGGGTGCGCGGGTGCCGGGCTGGTCGGAGGCTGTGCGGAGAACGAACACCCGGATACGTTACTGCCTCCGGTGACCAGGCGGTACGGACGCCGACGGCTCAACCCTGCGGCCCGTACGCCGTGCCCAGCGCCCGGGAGATCGCCCGGCCGGCGGCCTGGACCAGCGGCGCCAGCGCCACCGGGTCGGCCCGGTCGTGGGCGACCACAAGTGAGATCGCGGCGACGACGGTGCCGTCCGCCGCGCGGATCGGTGCCGCCACGGAGAGGGCGTCCAGGGTGACCTGCCGGTCGCTGACCGCGTAACCGAGGCGGCGCACCTCGGCGAGGCGGCGCCGCAGCCGCCTCGGGTCGGTGATGGTCAGCTCGGTGTACCGCTCCAGCGGCGCGGCGAGCACCTGCTCCTGCACCTCGGTCGGCGCGCATGCGAGCAGGACCAGCCCGACCCCGGTGGCGTGCAACGCGAAGCGACCGCCGACCCGGGTGAGCACCGGCACCGCGTGTCGCCCGGCGATCCGTTCGATGAAGACGAGTTCGAGGTCCTGCCGGACGGCGAGCTGGACGTTCTCGTGCGTCACCTCGTACAGGTCTTCCATGATCGGCAGAGCCAGCTCGCGCAGCCGCAGGCCACGGGGGGCGAGCGAACCGACCTCCCAGAGCCGCAGACCGATCCGGTACCGCCCGTCGTCACCGCGTTCCAGCGCTCCCCAGGCGACCAGCTCCGCCACCCGCCGGGACGCGGTGGGCAGCGGCAGGTCGGCTCGCCGGGCCAGCTCGGTGAGCGTCAGCGCCGGGGCGGCAGGGGAGAAGGCGTCGAGCAGGGCCAGCACCTTGCTGGTGACCGACCGTCCGGGTGGTGCCTGCACCCGCCAATCATCCCTGCTCAACCCGGCGAAGTCACAGCTCCAGCCTGAGCCGGGGGGTGCGGGCCCGGGACACGCAGATCATCATCGTGTCCCCGGCGGCCCGCTCCTCCTCGGTGAGCAGGCTGTCGCGGTGCTCCGGCTCACCGGCGAGCACGGTGGTCTCGCAGGTGCCGCAGGTGCCTTCCCGGCACGAGGAGAGCACCGGTACGCCGGCCTGCTCCACCGCCGCCAGGATCGACGTGCCCGGCGGTACGGTAAGGGTCCGGCCGGAGAGCGCGAGTTCGACCTCGACGGCGGTCTCGACGTCGTCCACGATGGACACCGGGTTGAAGCGCTCGACGTGTAGTGTGCCCGCCGGCCACGCCCGGCAGTGCTGCTCCACCGCGCTGATCAGCGCCTCGGGCCCGCAGCAGTAGACGAGTCCGTCGCCCGGCGGCTGCACCAGCGCCGCCAGGTCGAGCAGCCCGGTCTCGTCCTGCGGATGCAGGCTCACCCGGTCGCCGTACTTCTCCCGCAGGGCGGCGGCGAAGGCCATGGTGGCGCGGCTGCGTCCGCCGTACACCAGCCGCCAGTCGGCACCGGCGGCGTCGGCGGCGGCGACCATCGGCCGGATCGGGGTGATGCCGATGCCACCGGCGACGAAGAGGTACCGTCGCGCCGGGACCAGCTCGAAATTGTTCCGTGGCCCGCGCACCCGCACGGTCGCGCCGGGCGTCAGCCGCTCGTGGGCGAACCGGGAGCCGCCGCGCCCGTCCGGCTCACGCTGGATCGCGACCTGCCACCCGCTCCGGTCGGCCGGGTCACCGCAGAGGGAGTACTGCCGGACCAGGTCGGCGCCGAGCGCCAGGTCGAGGTGCGCGCCCGGGGTCCAACCCGGCAGGTCGCCGCCGTCCGGGCGGCACAGGGTCAGCACGACCACACCCGCCGCGACCTCGTCCCGGCCGGTAACCGTCAGCTCGATGCCGGTCGGGTCGCCGTCGTTCACGCCGGCACCGCCAGTCGGGGCGACGCCGGGACCGCGCCGGACGGCGACTGCGGCGGTGCCGGCACCGCCGCCGACGGCTGGTGGCCGTCCGGATGGGCCAGCAACCACTCCCACAGCTCCACCGGCTCCTCGGCGGTCCGTTCGGCACCGCAGTGGCAGATCCCGCGCAGCGTGTCGGTGCCCGGCAGCCAGTGGATCCGGTAGATCCGGTCACCGGTGAGCATGCTGGTCGGGGCGGTCACCGGGCCGCTCCCACCGATCCCGGCTCGATCAACCGGGCCAGCAACCGCCGGGCGGCCAGCCCGCCGGTGTCGATGTTGATGCTGAGTTCCTGGTACTTCTCCGGCTCGGAGGCGATCACCTGCTCCAGGATGTTCAGCGCCGTCACGTCCTGCATCACCACGGTGTGGTTGCTGTTGTGCAGGTACTCGCTTACCGACTCGTCGTCGATCGCGAAGTCGCGGGCCACCGCCCAGAAGTCGTAGGTGGTGTGCTCGGTCGACGGGGTGATCGCGTACACGATCTCGGCGTGGAAGGCGTCGCTGTCCGGACCCTCCGCCGGCGGATAGACGCCCTGCGGTGCGATCCGGCTGTGCAGCAGGTAGAGGCAGGGCGGGTGGTACTCGATGTCCTGCCAGCGGGTGATCCGGCCCTGGATGCCGGTCGAACGCGCGTAGAAGGGCGGGCACTCCGCGTCGTCCATGTGTCGGCTGACGTAGACGATGCCGCGCTCCTCGTCCACCTCGGTGGTGATCGGCGTGTTCGCCACCTCCGGCGTGCCGATGTAGCCACCGTGCAGATAGGTCTCGTGGGACAGGTCCATGAGGTTGTCCACGAGCAGTTCGTAGCGCGCGTTCAGCGGTGCCATCCCGCGTACCACCGCGTACGACGGGTCGGCCAGCCACGGTGCCCGGGGGATGGTGGTGGGGTCGGCCAGGTTCTTGTCGCCGATGAAGACCCAGATGAAGGAATCCTGTTCCACCACCGGGTACGCGGCCACCCGGGCGGTACGCGGGATGCGCTGCTGCCCGGGGACGAAGACGCAGCTGCCCGTCGGGTCGTAGGTGAAGCCGTGGTAACCGCAGACGATGGTGTCGCCGTCGAGCCGGCTCTCGGAGAGCGGATAGCGGCGATGTACGCACCGGTCCGCGAGCGCGACCGGCGCACCCGACTCGGTCCGGTAGAGCACCAGCGGCTCACCCAGCACCGTGCGGGCGAGCAACTCGCGCCCGACCTCGCTGCCGTAGGCCGCCACATACCACTGATCACGTGCGAAGGCCATCCGACCGAACCTCCAGAGGGTGGGCGAGGGTGTCGTCGCATCATCGCGTGCGGACGCCGGTGGCGGGAGTCACGTTTTCATTGAGTGAAAGTCGGGCCGCCGTGGCTGCTCCTCAGAGTTGGTCGGCGACCCACCCGGCGAGCCGTCGGGCGCAGTCGTCCACCGACTGCTGCCAGGTCCGGTCGGCACCGGCTCCAGCCTCGTCGCTGACCTGCTTGACCAGGCGGACCGGTACGCCGAACCGGCGCGCCGTCGAGGCCACCGCGTAGCCCTCCATGTCCACCAGTTGGGCTCGGGCGGCCAGCGCGGCGCGGGCCCGGTCGTCGGCGATGAACTGGTCGCCGGTGGCGAGCACCGGGCCGTCGCCGGCAAGCGCCAGCGGTGCCCCGACGGTCTGCCCGGTCAGCCGGTGGATGAACTCGGTGTCCAGGTCGTGTTGGATGACGCTGCCCACCTCGTGGGTGCCCGTCCAACCGGATTGCAGCGCGCCGGCCGTGCCGAGGTTGACCACCGCCGCCGGCAGCGCGCCCCGGGCCAGCACCGTCGCGACGGCGGCGGTGGCGTTTACCTTTCCCATGCCGGTGAGCAGGACCGGGAGCCGCGGATCGAGGTGGGCGGCCTCCTCCGCGAGCGCCAGGACGAGCAACGGACGGTCCGGGCTGATCGTGCCGCGTAGCTGCATCGGGCGATGGTAGCGACCGCCGTCGGCGGCCCGGCGCGCCTACCGGGTGCTGAGCCCGAGGCTGATCGTCCTGGTCAGGGTGGCGTTGTCGTCGTCGCCGTCGAGTGACCAGATCATCGCCCCGCCCAGGCCGGTACGCCGGATGTACAGCTGAGCTCTCCTGACCGGAGCCAGCCACATGGAGGATGGCGAGGGCGTTACCGGGTGGTAACGATGTCGTGTCATGGACTCCGCCGTGACCCTGATCGGACTACCCGTCGCCCTCGGCATCATCATGCTCGGTCTGGGCCTCGGTCTGACCATCGCCGATTTCCGTCGGGTGGCCCGCCACCCCAGGGCCGCGGTCATCGCGCTGGCGTGCCAGGTCTTGCTGCTGCCCGCGCTCTGCTTCGGCCTGGTGCTCGCCTTCGACCTACCGCCGGAACTGGCCGTCGGGATGATGCTGCTGGCCGCCTCACCCGGTGGCACCACGGCCAACCTCTACAGTCACCTGTTCGGTGGGCACGTGGCCCTGAACATCACCCTGACCGCTGTCAACTCGGTGCTCGCGGTCTTCACCCTGCCGATCGTGGTCAACCTGTCGGCGGCCCACTTCCTGGGTGACGCGAGAAGCATCGGTCTCCAGTTCGACAAGGTGCTCCAGGTCTTCGCCATCGTGCTCGTACCGGTCGCCATCGGCATGCTGATCCGGGCCCGGCTGCCCCGCGTCGCCGAGAGCCTGCACCGTCCGGTGCGGATTCTCTCCGTCGTGGTGCTCGTCGCGGTGATCGCGGGGGCCGTGCTCGGCGAACGCGAGAACATCGCCGACTACTTCGTCTCGGTCGGCCTGGCCGTGCTCGCGTTCAACCTGCTCAGTCTCGCCATCGGGTACGGGGTGCCACGGCTGGCCGGGGTCGAGCCGAGCGCGGCCAAGGCGGCCGGATTCGAGATCGGTATCCACAACAGCACGCTGGCGATCACGATCGCGCTCAGCCCGGCGCTGCTGGACAGCACGCAGATGGCCATCCCGGGCGCCGTCTACGGCATCGTCATGTTCTTCACCGCGGCGGCCTTCGGCTACCTGGTGAACCGCGTTGGTACCCGGTCCGCCGGCGCCGGGAACGGGGCGGCCACGACCTGAGGCATCCGTCGAAGCGGGACCGCAGATACCCGGTCGTGCGGCGACCGGTGGCGTAGCCCGCCTGTGCAACGATCGTTGAGCGTCATGCCGGCTGGCCGGTCCGCCGACCGGTCCGCCGGCCGGACCACGCTTCGAGCCTACGGCTGGCCGCCGTCGCCCCACCTCGTACCCATGGAGAGCACGATGTCCCTCGCGCCGGCCCGGGTCTTCGCCGAACTGAACGCGGTGCGCCCGCCCGCCCAGCAGTCCCCGGTGCTGGGCAAGGCCGTCGTGCTGGGCGGCAGCGTCGCGGGGTTGCTGGCTGCTCGGGTGCTGGCCGACCACGCGGAGTCCGTAGTGGTGATCGACCGGGACGACCTACGGGTGAACGGGCCCCGGCCGGGCGTGCCCCAGGGCACCCAACTGCACGCGCTGCTGCCCGGTGGGTTCCTCCAGTTGGAGCAGCTCTTTCCGGGCTTCCGGGAGCGGGCCGTGGCGCAGGGCGCGGTCGAGGCGCCCCCGGCGGCCCGCCGCCACTACCTGGACGGCCGGCTCAAGGTGACGGTGCCGGACGACGCCGACAGCCTGGCCGGCAGCCGCCCGCTGCTGGAGGGGCTGATCCGTGCGCAGGTGCTTCGACTGCCGAACGTCAAGACGGTCACCGCCCGCGCCACGGGCCTGGTGTTCGACGGTGCGCTGACCACCGGGGTCCGGTACGACGTCGGTGGGGCGTCCGGTGTGGAGCACGCGGATCTCGTGGTGGACGCGATGGGCCGATCGAGTCGGCTCTCCGACTGGCTGGAGCAGGCCGGCTGGGAGCGGCCCGCGATGCGGCGGATGACGGTGCACCTGAACTACGCGACGGCCCTGTTCCGGCGGTCGGTGGCGAACCCGGAGCACGCCCTGGTCCTGGCGTTGAACAGCCCGCGCCTCTCGCCGGACGTGGCCGGGGCCGCCTTCTTCGCGATCGAGGGCGGACGCTGGATGGCGATGATGGCCGGTTACGCCGAGCACCGTCCCGGGCAGACCGCCGAGGACTTCGTCCGACGGATGCGGGAGCAGTTCCCGCCGGAGTTCGGGGCGGTGGCCGGTTGCGAGATGCTCGGCGAGGTCCGGACCTACCACCATGCCGACAGCCGGCGGCGGGACTTCCACGCGCTGCGGAGGTTTCCCGCCGGACTGGTGCCCGTCGGCGACGCGGTCGCCTCGTTCAACCCGGTGTACGGGCAGGGGATCACCGCGGCGGCCCTGCACGCGGCCTGCCTCTCGACCTACCTGCGCTCCGGGCCCGATCTCCGGCAGCCGGCGCGGGAATTCCTCGCCCGGCAACAGGTGGTGGTCGACGCCGCCTGGTCCCTGTCGACCTCCGCCGACCTGGCGCTGCCGCACGTGGCCGGTCCCTACCCGCGCGGCCATCGGCTCTCCAGTTGGGTCAGCCGGCAGATCGTCGCGGCGACCGTGACGGACGTGACCACCGCCCGGCGCTTCAACGACGTGGTCTCCCTGCGTGCCCACCCGAGTTCGCTGGCCCGGCCCCGGGTGCTGCTGGACGCCCTGCGGGCCAACCGCCGGGCCCGCTGACGGTTGACCGTCGGGCGAGGCTGCCCTGCGCAGCCCGCACACGTTCGTCAACGCTGGAAAGGAGGCCCCGTGCCGTACGTCTTCCTGCTGCTCGCCATCGCGGCCGAGGTCACCGGCACGAGCATCGGCGGTGTCGTGCTGCTCAACCTCCGCGGCGCGCACTGAGCGCCGACCCGCCGTACCCGACCGGGTGATCGTCTGCGTCCTGTCGGCCAATATTGTTGCACTCATTGCAATGTCAGCATACGTTGAGCGAGGGGGCGTCAGCGGGGGAGGGGCGTGCAGTGGGTGCCGGACACGACCATGGGCAGCAGGTGTTGCGCGCGGGCGAGAAGCACCGTGGCCGGTTGTGGGCGGCTTTCGCCCTGCTCGCGGTGTTCATGGTGGTGGAGGCGGTCGGGGCGTGGTGGACCGGCTCCCTGGCGCTGCTCTCGGACGCCGGGCACATGTTCACCGACGTGCTCGGCATCGGGATGGCGCTCGCCGCGATCACCGCAGCGAGCAGGGCGTCCCGCGACGGTCAGCGCACCTTCGGGCTGTACCGGATGGAGGTCCTCGCGGCGCTGGCCAACGCGGTGCTGCTGTTCGGGGTGGCCGTCTACGTGCTGGTCGAGGCGCTGCGCCGGCTCGACGAGCCGCCGGAGGTGATGGCCGGCCCGATGCTGGCCATCGCGGTGGCGGGTCTGGTCGCCAACATCGTGGCCTTCCTGCTGCTGCGCAGCGGTGCGACGGAGAGCCTGAACGTTCGCGGCGCATACCTGGAGGTGCTCGGCGACCTGCTCGCCTCGGTCGGCGTGATCGTCGCCGCCGGGGTGATCGCGATCACCGACTGGTGGTACGCCGACCCGATCATCGCCGTGGCGGTGGGCCTGTTCATCCTGCCCCGGACCTACCAGTTGGGCCGGGCCGCCGTGCGGGTTCTCGTGCAGGCCGCGCCGCCACACGTGAACGTCGCGGCGGTCCGCGACGGGCTGCGCGCGGTCGACGGTGTGGCAGACGTCCACGATCTGCACGTCTGGACCCTGACCTCGGGCATGGAGGTGGCCTCGGCGCACCTCATCCTCGATCCCGGTGCGGAGCTCGGCGGGGTGCTGGCGGCAGCCCGGCGGGTCCTGCACGACCGGTTCGCCATCGAGCACGCCACCATCCAGGTCGAGCCCCAGGACGCCGAGGGCGTCTGCGACGGCGCCCAGTGGTGACGATTTCGCCCGCTCCCGGGTCTTCCGTGCGCTGATCCACCCGACCATCAGCTGGCTCTCAGGAACCTGACAGCCGGTCGGTACAGCATTGGCGGCACCCGCAGGGAAGGTTGGCACCCGAATGACGAGGAATCTGCGACTGACGCTGGCGATGATCCTGGTGGTGATCCTCGCCATGATCGGCTTGTTCGCCGTCAACCGCAACGGCGACCACACCGGGCGCGCCACGGGCGACGCCGGGCAGCCGGTCGACCCGGCCGTGCTGGTCCGCGCGGACAGCCACCGGCTCTCCACGGCCGCCGACGGCAAGGTCACCCTGGTGGAGTTCCTCGACTTCGAGTGCGAGGCGTGCGGCGCGGTCTACCCGGCGATCGAGGAGATCCGGGACAGCTACGGCGACCGGATCACCTTCGTCGTGCGGTACTTCCCGATCCCCAGCCACCCCAACGCGGAACTGGCCGCGCGGGCCGCGCAGGCCGCGGCCAACCAGGAGCGGTTCGCCGAGATGTACGCGACGCTCTTCGAGAACCAGGAGGCGTGGGGCCACCAGCGCACGCCGCAGACCGAGCGGTTCGTCGAGTACGCGCGCACCCTCGGCCTGGATGTCGACCGCTTCCAGCGGGACCTCGACGACCCCGCGACCGCCGCCCGGGTGGCCCGGGACCGGGCCGACGGCGAGACCGTGGGCGTGCGGGGCACCCCGACGTTCTTCCTCAACGGTCGGCAGCTGACCGAGGTCCGTACCCAGGCAGACATGATCGCCGCCATCGACGCCGCGCTCGCCGCATGAGCGCCGTCCTGGAGCGCAGCACCGGGGCCGCCGCACCGGCGGCGGGTTTCCTCGCCCGGGTCACCGCCTGGGTCCTCGCGGTGGGTGGTGGCGTCGGCCTGCTCGCCGCCGCCACCCTCACCGTCGAGAAGATCAACCTGCTGGCCGACCCGGATTACGTGCCGACGTGCAGCATCAACCCGATCCTCTCCTGCGGATCGGTGATGAACACCCCGCAGGCCGCCGCCTTCGGCATCCCCAACCCGCTGCTCGGCATCGCCGGTTTCGCGGTGGTCACCACCCTCGGCGTCGTCCTGCTGGCCGGCGTACGGCTGCCCGGCTGGTTCTGGCTCGGCCTCCAGGCCGGTGCCACGTTCGGCGTGGTCTTCGTGCACTGGCTGATCTACCAGAGCCTCTACGTCATCGGCGCGCTCTGCCCGTACTGCATGGTGGTCTGGGTCGTCACCATCGCGATCTTCCTCTACACCACGCTGCACAACCTCGAACGGTGGCGGCCGTCGTCGCGGCTGGCCGGGCTCGCCGGCTACCACAGCTTCCTCCTGGTCACCTGGTACGTGGTGATCGGGCTCGCGATCCTGGTCCGCTTCTGGGACTACTGGTCCACCCTGCTCTGACCCGGCCCTTTTCGAGATCTTGGTCCGCAAGCGCCCCCAGGAGGGCGTTCTCGGACCAAGATCCACCTGGCTGCTAGTCCGGTGGCACCCATCGTTTGACCAGTTCGTTGGCGGCGACGTACGCGGCGGTGAGCCCGGCGAGCGTGGCCAGCACGGGCAGTGGCGGGCGGCCGAGGCCGAGCGGCCCGCCCCACGGGCTGAACGGCAGGGCGACGGTGACCGCGATGAGCAGGGCACCGGTGGCGAGCAGCGGCGTCGAGGGTCGGCTGCGCAGGAAGGTGCGGTTGGTCCGCAGCACCATCAGAACGATGATCTCGGTCGCGGTGAACTGGATGAACCACGCGGCACGGAAGACGTCGGTGGGTGTCCGCCACCACCAGTGCAGTACGGCGAGCGCGGCAAGGTCGACGGCGATGCTTATGGATCCGTAGACCAGCATGAACCGGCGGATCGCCCGAACGTCGACGGTGCGGGGGCGGCGCAGCTGCTCGGGATCGGTGTGGTCGGTGGAGATCGTGGTGTAGGGGATGTCGGAGAGGAAGTTGAGCAGCAGCACCTGCCGGGGCAGCAGCGGCAGGAAGGGCAGCAGCACGGTCGCGATGCTCATGCTGACCACGTTGCCGAAGGACGCACTGGTGTTGACCCGGATGTATTTCAGGGTGTTGGTGAACGTCTGCCGGCCGAGCCGGACGCCGTCGGCGACCACGTCGAGGTCCTTGTCCAGCAGGACGATCGCCGCCGCCTGCTTCGCCACGTCGGCGGCGGTGTCGACGGAGATGCCGACGTCGGCGGCGTGCAGGGCGGGGGAGTCGTTGATGCCGTCGCCGATGAATCCGACCACGGCCCCCCGGGCGCGCAGCGCGGTAAGCACTCGCTCCTTCTGGACCGGGTCGACCTCGGCGAAGATCTCGGTGCCGCCGACCCGGTCGGGCAGCTCCGCGTCGGCACAGGCGGCGATGTCGGCGCCGAGCAGCGGCTCGCCGCTGAGGCCGACCTGCGCGGCGACGTGCGCGGCGGCGTACCGGTTGTCGCCGGTGATCAACCGGACCGCGACGCCCAACGTCTTGAGGCGGTCGATCGCCTCGGCGGCGTCGGGTTTGGCCGGGTCCTGGAAGGCCAACAGGCCCACCAGGGTCATCGCGGTCTCGTCGTCCGCAGTGGCGGTCCGGGCCCCGGGCAGCGCCCGGACGGCCAGGCCGAGCACCCGGTGCCCGCGCTCGCTCAGCTCGGTGAACCGCTGCTGGACCCGGTCGCGGACCTGGTCGAGCGGTACCACCCCACCGCCGGTGCGGGCCGTCGCGCAGACGTCCAGCACGGCGGCCAGCGAACCCTTGGTGATCAGCGTGGCGGTGCCGCCGTCGTCGACCAGCAGGGACAGTCGCTGACGGCTGAAGTCGTACGGGACCTCGGCGAGCCGGCGAGCCGGATCGGCGGGCGGCTGCCCGGCCATGATCGCGCTGTCCATCGGGTTGGTGAAGCCCTGTTGCAGGCCGGCGTTGAGCCGGGCCAGGCGGGCGGTCTCGGGATCGGGTGCGCCGTCCAGCGAGAGACAGTCGGTAAGCGTGACGGTTCCGGCGGTAAGTGTTCCGGTCTTGTCGGTCAACAGCATGGTCATCGCACCGAAGTCCTCGATCGCTTCGAGGCGCTTGACGATCACCCGGTGCGCGGCCATCGCCCGGGCACCGGCGGAGAGACTGACCGCGACGATCGCCGGGAGCATCTGCGGGGTCAGCCCGACGGCGAGGGCCAGCGAGAACAGCAGGGAGTCGATGACCGGCCGGCCCATCAGCAGGTTGACCGCGGCGATGCCGACGAGCAGCACCAGCATGATCCGCACCAGCAGCAACCCGAAGCGGGTCAGACCCCGCTGGAAGCCGGTCGCGGCGGGCCGGGCCCCGATCCGGGCGGCCACCTCGGCGTACGCGGTGTCCCGGCCGGTCCGCATGACCACCACCCGGCCGGTGCCGCTGACCACGTGCGTACCCATCCAGAGCGCGTTGGTCCGCGCGGGCAGCTCGGCGTCGGCGGGCACCGGATCCGGCCTCTTCTCCACCGGGAACGACTCCCCGGTCAGCGCGGCCTGGTCGACCTGCAACCGGTGCGCCTCGACGACCCGGCAGTCGGCGGGCACCACGTCACCGGCGTGCAGCACCACCAGGTCGCCGACCGTGACCTCCTCGACCGGTACGGCGACCTGGCGACCGTCGCGGAGCACCTCCACGTCCACCCGCACCCGCGCCTGGAGCGCGTCGACGGCCCGGCCGGCGGCCCGTTCCTGCCAGAATCCGAGCCCACCACTGGCCACGACGATGGCCAGGATGATGGCACCGTCGATCAGGTCGCCGACGGCCATCGACAGCACCGTCGCGGCGATGAGGATCACGATGATCGGGTTGGTGAACTGGGTCAGCAGCAGGCGCCAACCGCGACGGCGGGCCACCGCGACCCGGTTCGGGCCGCGCTCACGCAGCAGCCGGGCGGCCTGCTCGCCGGTCAGACCCGAAACCGGTGCGCCGACGGCGGCCAGCGCCTCGGGCAGCGGCCCGGCCCAGAACTGCCCGGTGTGGGTCTGCCGCCCGCCCTCTGCCGCCCCCACCCACCCTCCGCAGCGTCGCGGCGGCGCATCCCGCCGCGACGTTGACGCTACCGAGCAGCCACGGGCCGCGCGGCCGGTCGGCCCGATCGGTCAGTGCCGCGCAGCCACGTGCCGCGCGGCCGGTCGGCCCGATCGGTCAGTGCCGTGCAGCCACGTGCCGCGCGGCCGGTCGGCCCGATCGGTCAGTGCCGCTGCCGGGCCCGGTGCCGCCAGGCCGCCACCAACACACCGACGAGGACCACGGCGAGCAGCACGTGCGTCCCGATGCCCAACTCCCGCTCCAGGTAGCGCAGCGAGGCCGCGCCGAGGTAGCCAAGCAGGGCCACCCCCGTCGCCCAGACCAGCCCGCCGGCCAGGTTCGCCCACCCGAACGCCGCCCGGCGCATCCCGCTGGCACCGGCGATGATCGGCACGACGGTACGCAGCACCGCCACCCACCGACCGATCAGCACCGCCGTCGCGCCCCGGCGGGCGACCAGGCGTCGGGCCCGGTCCAGGTCCAGGTGCCGCCGGGCCACCGCGGGTGCCCGGGCCACCACCTGCGGGCCGTAGCGCCGGCCCAGCAGGTAGCCGGCCTGGTCGCCGAGGCACGCGCCGATGGTCGCCGTGACGATCACCGCCCACAGCGGCAGCCCGCCGCCGTGCGCCACCACCCCGCCGACAAGCACGGCGGTCTCCCCGGGCACGACCAGGCCCAGCAGGGTCGAGGACTCCAGCGCGGGCAGGGCGAACACCAGGATCAGCACCACCACCGGTGGCAGCGCGGCGATCATGGTGAGGGCCCGCTCCATGTCCTGATTGTGACCGCCGGAACCGGTCCGGATCGGATGATCGGTCCGGCGCAACCACCGGACGTCGCGGCCCGAGTCGGTAGGGTTCGACCGGGCAGCAGGCCCGGGACCGCCGTGCCGGACCCCGGCCTGCGGTACGAGTCGGGTGCCGGGATCCTGCGCCATTGCCGGCTACGGCGCCGGGACGACCTCCTGGCCGAGCGGCCAGATCGCCGCCGGCACGAGCTTGAAGTTGGCCACCCCGAACGGGATGCCGATGATGGTGAGGCAGAGGCCGACGCCCGCGACGATGTGGGACAGGGCGAGCCACCACCCGGCCAGCACCACCCAGATGACGTTGGCGATGCCGGAGGCGACGCCGACGCCGGGCTTGGGCACCAGGGTGCGTCCGAAGGGCCAGAGCGAGTACGACGCCAGCCGCAGCGACGCGACCCCGAACGGGATGGTGACGACGAGTACGAAGCAGATCAGTGCGGCGATGCCGTAGCCGATGGCCAACACGATCCCGCCGCCGAAGATGAGCCACAGCACGTTCAGCACGAATCGGATCATGAATCAATCATGACTGGCGGGTGCCACCGGCCACCCGGGGCGGCCGGTGGCACCCGACGGGTCAGCCGGTGACGCCGGTGACGCTGCCACCGGACTTCGTGACGCGGTACGTCACCTGCGTACCGCTCCAGAAATGGAAGGTGAGGGTCACCGCAGCGCCGTCGCGGACCGCGTCGAAGAAGGTGTCGGTAAGCGTGATCCGGTTGCCGGGGTAGTCGGGGGCGAAGGCCACGTCGAACTCCTTGTACGACGTCCAGTCGTGCGGCCCGGCGTTGCTGCCGTCGGCGTACCTGGCCTCCATGGTGGCGAGTTGGTCGCCCCGGAACTGGGTCGGGATGGCGAACGAAGCGGTCGAACCGGTCGCGTTCGACAGCACCGGCGGGTCGTAGCTGATCACATCGATCCGCCAGGGCACGCCGGTCGAGAACCGCGCCTGCAAGGTGGCGTTGACGCCGTACGCCCGGTTGCCGACCAGCCGGGTCACCGCGCTGGCGGTGAGGGTGAGCTGGTTGCCGGAGACGGTGTAGTCGGTGCCCTGCGTCAGGTTCGTGCTGCCCTGGCGCAGCCCGGCGAAGGTGGTGCCGTTGAGGTGCAGAGTGAGCGACTTGGCGGTGATCGAACCGGTACGCGGCACGTAGACCTGGTCGGCCGACGCGGTGCCGGAGCGGGTCGTCCAGCTCGACTTGATCTGCGCGAACAGCTCCGGGTCCGTCCACTGGTAGGAGATCCGGTTGAAGTGCTGGCCGTTGTCCCACAGCTGGGTGGTCAGCTGCCGGTGTCGGGCGTAGTAGCCGAGGAACTCGAAGAACTTGAGCTTCTCGCCCTGCTGGATGGTGCCGGTGTGCCGGTCGAAGCCGAGCAGCCCGTACTCGCCGATGACGACCGGGATGCCCCGGGCGACGAAGGCGTTGTAGACCCGGTCGAACGAGTCGACCAGGTCCTGCTGGGTGGTGGCGTCGAAGCGAGTGCCGCCGGCCACGTTCACGCTGAACGGCCAGTAGCCGTAGAAGTGCACGGTGGCGATCAGGTTGCGGTCGTTGAGCTGGTTGATCGTCGTGGTCAGCTCGTTGATGCGGGCCTGCTCGGAGGAGGTGTGCAGGGTCGGCAGGACCAGCATCCGGGTGGCGTTGTTGCCGCCGGAGGCGCGAACGATCCGGTGGAAGTTGACGTTCAGTTCGTGCAGCAACTGCGCGTTCTGCGCGTCCCCGGAGCTGTTGGCGAACTGCGGCTCGTTGACGCTCTCGAAGTGCAGTCGCGGTGAGGCGTCGCGGAACGCCGCGGCGATCTGGGTCCAGAGCGCGTTGTAGCGGTTGAGCACGGTGGTCCGGTTCGTCGGCATCTCATGGATCCACTGCCACGAGTCGTGGTGCAGGTTGATCATCACGTAGAAGCCGTCGTCCAGCGCCCAGCCGACGACCTCCTTGATCCGGTTCAGCCAGGCGGCGTCGATGGTGTAGGACGGCGCCGGTCCGTGGTGGTTGCTCCAGGTGACCGGGATCCGGATGCTGTTGAAGCCCTGGGCCCGGATGGCGTCGAGCTGTGCCTGGGTGACGCGCGGGTTGCCCCACGCGGTCTCGTCGGCGCCGACCGCGTCGAAGGTGTTGCCGAGGTTCCAGCCGGGCTGCATGGCGGCGACGTACGCCATCGGGTTGCCGGTCGGCGGCGGGGTGGTCGGTGGCGGCGTGCTCGGCGGCGGGGTGCTGGGGCCCACGCTGCCGGTGCAGGTGACACCGTTGAGCGCGAACGAGGTCGGTGCGTTGTTGGCACCGGACCACGACCCGTTGAAGCCGAACGAGGCCGTCTGGTTGGTGCCGAGCGCGGCGTTGTAACCGACATTGCTTGCGGTGACGTCGCTACCGGACTGGGTGACTGTGGCGTTCCACGCCTGGGTCACCCGCTGGCCGGAGGGGAAGGTCCAGGTCAGCCGCCAACCGTTGAGCGGATCGCCCAGGTTGGTCACGTCGACGTTTGCGGTGAACCCGTCCGGCCACTGGCTGGGCGCGGCGTATGCCACCCGGCATCCGGCCGCCGCGTGCGCGGCACCCGCGTTGATCAAGCCGACACCGGCCAGCAGCACCGCGATGCCGCTGGTGATCAGGCCGAATCGCCATCGTGTCCTTCGTAGTGTGCCGCTCAGCCCGGCCATGACGCTCCTCGTGTGGTGATGGTGTCGACGGGTGGCTGGCCGGGCGCCGCCGGGACCACCGGAAACGTCCGGCCGGCTCGCACCATAAGTTGGGATCAACAACTTTGTCAATCGATGTTTCGCGATGCGGTGCGCAGCTTCGCAGGTCGGGATGGTGTCAACCGAAGTTGCGCTGACTGTTGGTCGTCCGTATGGCTTCGATGGAGCGTCCGGAGTGTGCTGGGGGTGCAGGTCCGGATTGGGACGATTGATCACGGTCTCGGCGGGTAGTCCGCAGCGTGACAGCGGCGGACGAGCGGGGCGGCGGGCCGGTGCGCGCCGCCGCTGCCAGGGCGGAGGCGCTGGTCGCGAGGGCGGTCGGCGGTGTCAGCCGGCGGGCCGGTTGGCAGGAACGGCGGCGCAACCTGGAGCTGTACGCGATCCTGGCCATTCAGTCCGGAGTGGCGGCCGCGATCGCCTGGACGGTCGCGCACAACCTGCTGAACCACCCGTCGCCGGTGTTCGCGCCGACCGCCGCCGTCGGTACGATCGCCGCGGCCATCGGCCGACGCACCCGCCGCACCGTCGAACTGTTGATCGGTGTGCTGGCGGGGATCGTGGTCGGCGACGCGCTGATCATGATCATCGGGACCGGCCCGTGGCAGCTCGCCACCATCGTCACGCTGGCCATCCTGCTCGCCCTCTCCCTGAGCCGGGGCGGTTCGGTGGTGACCCAGGCCGGCGGTACCGCAGTGCTCATCGCGACGCTCGCACCGGTGCAGCGCGGGCTCGAGGTACCCCGAATCATCGACGCGATCATCGGCGGTGTCTCCGCCGTGCTGGTGGTGGCCGTCCTGCCGGTCAACCCGGTCCGGATCATCCAGCGGGCCGCCCGGCCGTTGTTCACGGTCCTGTTGGAGCACCTGCACCTGGCCGCAGACGGAATGACCGACGGCGACGCCGACGCGGTTGCCCGTGCCAAGGACGAGGTGGTCAACGCCACCAACAAGATCCAACTGCTCACCGATGCCGTCTCCGGTGCCGAGGAGGCGGTGGCCATCTCCCCGCTGCGCTGGCACCGCCGGCGCGAGTTCGAGCACTACGAACGGGGCACCCGCTTCCTGGGACTTTCCATCCGGGGCGCGCAGGAGATGCTGCGCCGGGCGGCCACCGCGACCCGCGACGGCGAGCCGATGCCGGCCGGATTGCCGGCCGCGGTGCACTACTTCGGCGACGCCCTCGCGCTGATCCAGATCGAGGTGGAGAGCGGGCACCACTCCGCCCGTTCCGAGAAGCTGATCCTGAAGGCGGTCAGCCGGGCCGCCGAGGCGTACGAGGAGGGAGTCGGATTCTCCGGCAACGTGGTGGTGGCGCAGATCCGTACCGTCGCCACCGACCTGCTGCGCACCCAGGGATACGACGAGGAAGCTGCCAGCGCCCTCGTCCGGGAACACTTCGAACGCCGGATGCGTGCCGACCCGGCGGAGCACTCCACCGAGCCGGATCGCAAGTGACGTGATCAGAGCCGTCCGGCCACCGTGCGGGCCAGCTCGGTAAGGGGTTTGCGGTACCCGGCCGGGTCCTCCAGCCGGACCAGCCGGATGGCGACCCACACCCCGGAGGCGTTGACGAAGACGGCCCCGTCCTCGAGATACGCCTCGTCGCCGATGCCGGAGAGGGTCTCGAACTCGTGGTCGAGCTCGCGGTCGATGTCGAGGATCTTCTTCGCCCCGTCCCCGACGTAGACCTCCACCTGAGCCAGCGGGCCGGAGACCGGTCCGGTGTAGGAACAGCTCTCCCCGCCCGGCACCGCGTCCTCCAGCCGGGTACCGGCGAGCTGCTCGGCCTCCCGCTTGGAGACCAGCGCACAGGCGTCCACCGGCGGCGCGGCGGCCGGCTCGGGCGCGTCGACCGGCTCGGTCGGCGGCGCCGCCTCCGCCGTCGCGGCGGGCGACGGGGGCGCCTCGGTGGGCGCGGAGTCGCCGCAGGCGGCGAGGGTGGCGACGGCGACGGCCGTCGCCGCGAGCCGGGCGGAGGTCAGGTAGCTCACCGGGTCTCCCTCGTCCGCTTCAGTTGGGCAGGGCGTCGAGCAGCCGGCGCATCGCCTGCTGATAGCCGTCGGGTTCGGCGCCGAGGCGCTGGAAGCTGCTCAGGGTCACCGTGAAGCTGCCCGCGTCGTTGATCACCACGGCCTCGGCCCCGAGTTCCTTGACGGCCAGGTAGCCCTTGCCGCCACCGTCGAGTTCCGTCACCTGCTGATACAGCTCGTCGGCCTGTTGGCGCTGGTAGTCGTAGGTCGTCTCGCCGGCCAGCCGGGACGCCGTCGTCACCGTGGCCAGGGCCACCCCGTTGCCGTCACCGAAGCTACAGTTGCCCTGGTCGACCATTGGTTGACCGACCAGGTCGGCGATCTGATCGGCGGTGAACGGGCAGTCCGGGCGGACCGCGTCGGCACCGTCGGCGGGCAGGTCGAGGTCCGTGTCGTCGACGGACTGATCGGCGTCCGGGCCGGCGGCCGGCGGCGGTGGCTCGGTCTGGTTGCATCCGGTCAGGGCGAGCACGGCCACGAAGACCGCGGGCAGGATCAGTCGCCGCACGTGTTTCTGTTCCCTTCTTCCGCCCGGCCTCGGACAGCCGGCAGGTGACGTCTCGACGCTACGGTCGGCCGTCCGCAAAGGAATCCGGCGTTTCCCCCACCATTGCGCCGAGGCCGGCGCGGGCCAACGCGGTACCGAGTTCGGCCCGACGGGAGATGCCCAACTTGCGGTAGACACGGGACAGGTTCGTCTCGACGGTCTTGGGGCTGACGAAGAGTTCGTCGGCGATGGCCCGGCTGGTCCGTCCCTGGGCGGCGAGCCGGGCGACCCGCTCCTCGGTGGCGGTGAGGTCCGACGGCGCGGGCGGACGCCCGCCGAGCCGGGCCGCCTCGGCCCGGGCCCGCCGGGCGAAGGCCGTCGCGCCGAGCGCGTCGAACTCCACCGCAGCGGTCGCCAATGCCTCCCGGGCCGGTCGCTTGCGGCGCAGCCGGCGGTGCACCACCCCGGCGACCAGCAGGCACCGGGCCCGGTCCAGCGGCAGCACGTCCGGTGCCACCGCAGCACGCGCCGCGGCGAGTTCGGCCAGGGCGGCCGACGGGTCCACCCCACCGGCGCTGTCCAGCAGGGCCCGGCTGCGGGCCAGCCCCAGCGACGTCCAGGGCCGGGGCAGGCGTCGGTGTCGCCGCGCCAGCCGGTCCAGGGCCGCCCGGGCGGTGGCCAGGTGGCCGGCGCCCACGCACGCCTCGATCCAGTCCGGTTCGAAGCGCTGTGCCAGCGGTTCGGTCAGGCCCATCCGGTCCACGGTCTCGGCGAGCCGGCCGTACCCGGCCGCCGCCTCGGCCATCCGCCCGGCACAGAGATCGACGAAGGCGGCCAGCTGAAGATGGATCCGCCGACACCAGTCGTCGTCGAGCTCCTCGCCCAGCCGTACGCCCGCCTCGGCCACCCGCGCCGCCACGTCGAGCCGGCCGCGCAGGGCGTCGAGCAGCCCGGCCAGCCAGGTCTCCGCGGTCAGCTCGGTGCCGAGCAGTTCACCGAGGTCCCGGGCGGCGGCGATGTGTCGCTCGGCGACCGCCCAGCGTCCCGCCAGCAGTTCGGTTTCGCCGAGATGCTTGAGCAGTTCGTACTGCGACGGTTCGTCGCCGCGCGCCGCCGCCCGGTCCAGCAGTGCCTGGAGCCGGTCGCGGGCCCGGCCCGGATCGTCGATCGCCTTCCACCAGATCGCCGGAATCGTGCCGGCCAGCCAGGACGGTTCCGCGCCTTCCATCGCCAGGGCGCGGTCGAGCAGTTCGGTGCGCGGCGGCTCGCCGGCCCGTGCCTCGTTGAAGAACAGGTGCAGCAGTGCCGCGGCCAGCAGGGTGCGGTCGCCGCCGGGCCCGGCGAGCAGGGCGATGGCCGCCTGAGCGTGGGCCCGGGCCGGTTCCGGCACGTCGACGAAGAGCGCCAGGTGGGCGTGGATCCGGCCGGCGAGCAGGGTGCCGGGCGGAGTCGCCGCCAGCGCCCGACTCGCGGCCTCGACCGCCGTGCCCCCCGGCTCGTCGGCGCTCCACGCGACCACCGCCCGCAGCAGCAACGCCTCGGCGCGTACGTCGCCGGTGAAGGTGGCGGCCACCACCTCGGCGGCGGCTCGGGCCCCCGGATGGTCGCCACAGTCGAACCGGCAGCGGGCCGCCGCCAACAGCCGCTCGCCGTGATTGACCCGGTCGTCGGCGGGGGTGAGGCGGCCGGCCGCCTCGTACAGGTTGGCGGCGGCCTCTGCCGCGCCCCGGGCGTGCTGACGGGCGGCGGCTGCGGCGAGCGCGTCGGCCACCACCGCATCGGCGGTGACCGTGCAGCGGGCCAGGTGCCGGACCCGTTCGTCGGGGTCGGTCACCACCTCGGCCAGCCGGCGGTGCAGGCCACGCCGGACGCCGGGTGGAATGCCGGCGCGGACCGCCGCGGCGTACACCGGGTGGGCGAACTCGACGCGCAGCGGCGTGACGACAAGCAGCCCGGCCTCCTCCGCCGGGTCGAACGCGCTGGGGGAGACCCCGGCCGCCGCCAGTTCCCGGAGCAGGGGTACGCCGAGCAGGGCCGCCAGCCGTACGGCGTCCCGGCAGCGGGCCGGCAGCCCGGCGAGCACCTCGCCGAGGAGTTGGTGCATGGAGGAGGCCACCGGCAGGTCCTCGGCCGGCTCCGGGGGCTCCGGCAGGCGCTGCACGGCACGGGCCACCTCGATGGCGACCAGCGGATTGCCGCCGGCCTCCCGGGCGATCCGGGTCAGCAGCGAGCGGTTCAGCGTGCTGCCGACCCGCTCCCGCAGCACATGGTGCAACTCGTTCACGCCGAGCGGCGTCAGCGACAGCCGGGTCAGCCGGCCGGCGGCGGCGCCGAGCCCGAGGGGTGCGGCCCGCAACGCGCCCGCGTTGTCGCTGCGACAGCTGACCAGAGTGGCCGGTCCCGGGCCGACCCGCCGCAGCGCGAACCGCAGGGCGCGTTCACTCGGCCGGTCCAGCCACGGCGCGTCGTCCACGGCGACCAGCACCGGCCCGCCCATGGCCAGCGCCGCCTCCAGCAGCGAGCGGGTGGCCGCGCCGATCACCCGCTCGTCCACCGGTTCGTCACCCTCGCGAGTGAGCAGCACCATCTCGGCCGCGACCCGTTGCGGACGCGGGAGCTGGGTGGTCAGCTCCGCCAACGGGCGCAGCAGGTCGGCGAGGGCGGCGAAGGGCAGGTCCGTCTCGCATTCGGTCGGCGCACAGGAGAGCACCTGCCAGCCGGCCTGGGCCGCCTCGCTGACCAACGCCCGCAGCAACACCGTCTTGCCGATCCCGGCCGGGCCTTCCAACAGCACCGGCCCGGGCTCGCTGAGGGAGCGCCACGCCTGATCGAACAGTTCGTCCCGGCCGACGAGCGCTCGCCGCATGGACAGGATTCTGGCACCGCCTGACCACAGGTGACCATCGTGCGGACGGCGAGCCACCGGCGGCGGTCGGTCAGGCGTGCAGCGTCCGGCTGGGTGGGATTCCGTAGATGGCGTGGTATCGCGCGGTGAACCGGCTGTGGCTGAGAAATCCCCATCGCGAGGCGATGGCCGAGACCGTCTCCTGTCGCGGATCGGCCAGCAGCAGGTCGTGGTGGGCCCGATCGAGCCGGACGCGGCGCAGGTGGGCCATTGGCGTGGTGTCCAGGTGGCGGCGGAACGCCAGTTGCAGGGCCCGCAGCGAGACCTGGGCGGCGGCGGCGATGTCGGCCGCGCCGATGTCCCGGTCCGCGTGCTCCTCGATGAACGCGGTCGCTCGGCGCAGGGTCGCGGTCGTCGCGTCGCGTCGCTCCATCGCGGTCGGCCAGCCGGCGGTGGTGTTGGGGAAAACCGCGAGGGCGGCGGCGGCCAGCATCCGGGCGGCGTTGGCGAGCACCAGCGGCTGCCGGTGGGCGGACGGGTTGCCCAGTACGACGTGGTTGAGGTAGCTGGTGGTGTGCCGCCACAGCCGGGCCAGGCCCGGCGAGATCGGGGTCAGGCCGGTGAACCTGGTCGCACCCGCCCGGTCGTCCGCGGTGCCGCCGGTCACCTTGGTCAGCACGGACCGGTCGAGCACGCACCCGACGAGCTTGCCGGGTCGCCAGTGCATCGAGAACGGCAGGCCCGGTGCGGCGGCCAGGAACACGTCGCCCGGACCGAGCCGATCGTTCACCCCGGCGCAGCTGCGGTCGACCCGACCGCTCACCACCTGGCCGATCATCAGCGCCTCGATGGGCCCGACGTCGATGTCCAGCCGGGTGGTCTGCTCCACCGTCTCCAACCAGAACGCTCCGGCGTCGATGCGGTGATGGCGCAGCCGATAGCGTTCGGTCGACCGCATGATCAGTTCCGTGCCGTACGCGCCCGTCAGGAAGGCGCTGATGGTGTCCGGGTCGCTGCTGTCGAACCGGTGTGCGGTCGGAACCTTCGTGTTCACGGCGTCTCCATCACAGTGGACGGAGTGGTCTGTCGCCACGCACGGCCAGCCGGTGTACTGGGCTCAGTCCGGCAGCGTGACCTGAAAATTCCCGTAAATGCTAATCCACAAAGGAGGGATTCCCGTCGATCTCATGCGGCATATGCGGTGCCGTGGGCTGAATGTCGCTCGTTGCCGACCGGGGGAGGGCTTCGTTTTCGGGCTAGGGCCACACGTTCCCGTGCGCCTGCCGGACTAGCCGATGACCGATCGTGGCCATGATCATGCAAAGCGTGTCGAGCGAAAGGTAGCTATTCGACCGAACGGATGAATTAGGGGTGGGGTGTTGGAGATCAAAAATCCGACTGACATCGTCCGGTTGGCGTCGGCTGAAGCGCTTCGGCGGATCGCCGAGGAGACCCTCCTGACCGGCCTTCTGGGGAT
Organism: Micromonospora sp. FIMYZ51; assembly: GCF_038246755.1. NCBI lineage: Bacteria > Bacillati > Actinomycetota > Actinomycetes > Micromonosporales > Micromonosporaceae > Micromonospora > Micromonospora sp. FIMYZ51. The sequence continues at coordinate 2,165,124 of NZ_CP134706.1, forward strand.
CCGGATGGCCGCCCTCGGCGGCAGCCTCCGGGATGTGCTGCGCGTGGCCCTGGTGGCGCAGCGGCTGGCCACACCGGCACGGCTCATCGCGTTGTGTCGGGAATCGGGTTTCGGTCCCGATGCCTTCGACCTGCTTGGGCATCATCTGCTTGGTGCCCTGGTCGGTTATCGGCCGGGGCCGGATGCGTTGGTACGGGTCGGCGGTGCGCTCGGGCTGGCCCGTCGGGAGTTGTTCACATCCGGTGGTCCGCCGTCCGGCGAGCCGGTCCGGGTCCGTGCTCATCCGGGTCGGCGCAACAGTGCGGCGGGGCGCTACCGCTCGGCGAAGCCACCGGAGCACCTGCCCTCGCCGCCAGCCTGGACCTGCACCGGATGTGGCCAGGAGTGGCCGTGCGCGGTCAAACAGAGCCAGTTGCTGGCCGAGTTCGGCGGAGCCCGGGCGGCGCTCGCGGTCTACCTGGGCTCGTGCCTGCTCGCCGCCGCTCGTGACCTGCCCGGCCTGCCGCTGGCCAGAGCCCGGAACCGGTTCCTCGGCTGGCTGCCGCGCCGGCCGTTCTGATCAGTGCTGCCCCCGCGCCGGTCCGCTCGGGTGGCGCTCCGGCGACCCGGGCTGCGGTCCGCCGGGCTGCGGTCCGCAGCCCGGCGGACCGGCGGGCGCGCGGGCGGTGCGGCTCGGCGGACCGCGTCCGGGCAGCAGGCGGTGCTCAGTGTGGCGCGGGTTCGGGTGCCCGGTCGTCGGAGGCCGGCCGGTCCAGGGCCTCCTCCCCGGTGGCCGCCGGGCCGGCGAACCAGTCGATGCCGCCCGGCTTGCCCGCCGCCACGGCCGCCGCCGCCCGCGCCACCGGATCCGTCGGCGCGGCGGTGGTGAGACCCGCCGCTTGCTGTCCGGCGGAGTCAGGCGTACCTGCGTGCGGGGCCGCATCGTTTCCGGCCACGCTCCCGTCGGTGGTCGGCCCGGTCCGGCCGGCACCGCCCCCGCTGGCCGCTGGGGTGCCGGAATCGCTCTCGCCGGGCTGGTTCTCGTTGCCGGCCGAGAGGGTCGCCGCGTCGCCGGTCCGGGCCGCCGGCCGCTCATTAAGGCGCGCAGCCACCACCGGGTACTCGGCGGTCTCGCCACCGCCGGCCGCAGCGGCCATGACGGCCGCCGCCGCCAGGTCGGCGACCCGCTTGGCCTCGCGTTGCACCCGGGCCCGGGTCTCCTTGGCGTGCCGCTCGGCCGCCTCGACGGCCCGGCGTACCTCGTCCAGCCGCCGGCTCTCCGTCTCCAGATCCCGGTTGGTCTCCGCCAGCTGCTGGCGCAGCCGGGTCAGCTCGGCGTCCGTGCTCTCCTTGTCGCGCCGCGCCTCGTCGAGCTGTTGCCGGGCGGTCTCCAGCTGCTCCTGCACCTGGGCCAACACGTCCTGCTGCTCACCGACCGCCAGCTGGACGGCGTGCAGCTGCTCCTCGGCGGCAGCGGCCTGCTCGTCGCTGTGCTTGCGTACGTCGGCGGCCTGCTCGTCGGCGCGCTTGCGGATCTCCGCCGAGTACTGCTGGGCGTCCGCGATCATCGAGCTGACCCGCTGCTCCGCGGCGGACCGCTGGGCGGCCAGCTCGCGCTCGACGCTCGCCCGCTGCTCGGCCAGATCCTCCTCGGCCGCGGTCCGCCGCTCCGCCAGCTCCTCCTCGACGGTCGACCGCCACTGCGCCATTTCCTGCTGGTTCTTCGCGCGGGCCGCCTGGATCTCCTGGTGGATCTGGGTACGCGCGGAGGTGGTCAGCGCCTCCGCCGCCGCGCGGGCCTGTTCGACCTGTTGGCGACACTGCTCGCCGATCCGCTGCGCCTCCTGCTGGGCCCGCTCGTGTGCGGCCTCGCCCTCGGTACGCAGCTGGTCGGCCCGTTCGCGGCTCTGCACCAGCTCGGCATCGGCCGCCGCCCGCAGCTCCTCGTACTTCTTCTCGTGCTCGGCCCGCCGGCCGGCCAGCTCCTCTTCGAGGTCGGCGAGGGCCTTGACGGTCCGCTCGCGAGCGTTGGCGAGGATCTTCTCCGCCTCCGCCTGGAGCTTGGTGGCGCGCTGGGTGTGGGTCTCGATGATGGCGGCGGCCTGCTTCTCGGCCAGGTCCAGGATCTGGCCGACCATCGGGCCGACGTCCTGGAAGGTCGCCTTGTCCAATTGCGCGGGCCGCTGGCGCAACTCGGTCACCTCGGCCTGCAACGCGTGCAGCTTGGCGACCATCTCCTGGACCTGTGTGGCGGCCCGGTCCCGTTCGGTCGACACCGCGCTGAGCCGGCCCTCGATCTGTTCGACGTAGCGCTCGACCTGGCGTTTTTCGTACCCGCGCAGGGTGACCTCGAAGTTCGGCCGCAAAACCAGGTCGTCGCGGGCTGCGAACGGCTCCTCGCCGATGGACATGCCTCATCCTCCGTACGGTCGCGAGTCGCCACACCGGGGCGGCCCGGCGGCGATGACGCGCAACGCTACCGCTGCTCGCGATGGTCTGTCGTCCCACCCCGGTACCGTTTCCGGCCACCTGACCGGCGGTGCCGCCGGGCGACGCCAACCCGCGGTGGTACGCCTCCGGTGTGGACCTCCCGACGGAGCTGGCGACCCGGGGGAGGCGGTTGCATCGACCCGCATCTACCTGCGGCGACGTGGTCGCCGGGGCGGGCGCGGACGGCCGGGACCCGCGCCTTGACATCAAGTTAGGTTAGGTTAACCTAACCCGCATGTTTAGCGGACCGGCGTCGGAAAACGCCGAGCAGAGCCTACGGGGGGCCGACCTCCGGCTGGGCTACCACGGCACACCTGTGGTGCACGGTGCGACGATCACGCTACGGCCCGGCACCGTGACCGCGCTCGTCGGACCCAACGGCAGCGGCAAGTCCACGCTGCTGCGGGCGCTCGCCCGGCTGCACCCCATCGGCGGCGGCGCGGTGCACTTCGCCGACGGCACCGCCGCGGCCGGCCTGCCCGCCAAGGAATTCGCCCGCCGGGTGACCCTGCTCGCGCAGAGCCGACCGGTGCCCAGCGGGGTCACCGTCCGCGACGTGGTCGGCTACGGCCGCCACCCGTACCGGGGCCGTTGGCGTGCCGACGATCCCGACGGGCCCGCCGCGGTGGCCCGCGCGATGGACGTCACCGGGGTGGCCGCGATGGCCGACCGGCCGGTGGACGAGCTGTCCGGTGGCGAATTGCAGCGGGTCTGGCTGGCCACCTGCCTGGCCCAGGACACCCCGGTGCTGCTGCTCGACGAGCCGACCACCTTCCTCGACCTGCGCTACCAGGTCGAGATCCTCGACCTGATGCGTGACCTCGCCGACGACCACGGCGTCGCGGTCGGCGTCGTGCTGCACGACCTCAACCAGGCCGCCGCGGTTGCCGACGAGGTGGTGCTGCTGCACAACGGCCGGGTCCGCGCCAGCGGCATTCCGGCCCAGGTCTTCACCGAGCCAGACCTGACCGAGACCTACGGCATCCGGATCGAGGTCGCCGTCGACCCGGCCAGCGGGCTGGTCACCACCCGCCCCGTGGGCCGGCACCTGACCCGGATCCCGGTCTGAACCCCACCCCGTCAACACCCGCACCAGAGAAAGAACGTCATGTCTCGTACCCGTGTCACCGCCCTGGTCGCCGCCGTCACCGCGTTGGCGCTGGCCGCCTGCGGCACCACTGAGAACACCGCCGAGCCCACGGCCGCCACCCCCGCCGCCGGCGGGCCGGTCACCGTGACCGACAGCCGCGGCAAGGAGGTGAAGCTCGACAACCCCGCCTCCAAGGTCGTCGCCCTGGAGTGGGGGGAGGCCGAGATGCTGGTCAGCCTCGGCGTCATGCCGGTCGGCGTGGCCGACCCCAAGGGCTACGCCACCTGGGTCACCGCCGCCAAGCTCGACGCCGAGGTCAAGGACGTCGGCACCCGGGGCGAGCCGAGCGTCGACTCGATCGTCGCGTTGCAGCCCGACCTCGTGGTGATGGCCGACGGTCGCGGTCCCAACCTGGTCAGCCAGCTGGAGAAGTACGTGCCGGTGATCGTCACCAAGAGCAGCGACGCCACGGACAACCTCGGCCGGATGCGCAACGACCTCAACATGATCGCCCAGGCGGTCGGCCGGACCACCGAGGCGGAGAAGCTGCTCGCCGACCTGGACACGGCGATCGCCGAGGGCAAGCAGAAGATCGCTGAGGCCGGCGCGACCGGCAAGTCGTTCGCCATCGCCGACGGTTGGAAGGAAGGCAGCACGGTGAGCATCCGGATGTTCGGCGAGGGTGCCCTCGTCTCCCAGCTCGGCATCCAGCTCGGCCTCACCAACGCCTGGCAGGGCAAGACCGACGAGGTCTGGGGCCTGGGCCAGACCGACGTCGAAGGGCTGACCGGGCTGAAGAGCCCCGACCTGCACTTCTTCTACAACGCCTCGGACGGCACCGACGTCTTCGCCGACGGCCTGGCCGGCAACGCCATCTGGACCTCGCTGCCCTTCGTGCAGCAGGGCAACCTGCACCGGATGCCCGACGGTATCTGGACCTTCGGCGGGCCGCTCTCCGGCAAGCAGTACATCGACCAGTTCGTCGCCACGTACGCGGGGTGACTGCGCTGATCGCGCCCACGAGCTCGGAGCCGGCCGCCCCGCCGGCTCCGGGCCGGCGCCACTCCGGTTCCCGGGTGGCCGGGGTCTTCCTCGCCGCCATCGCGCTGTGCCTGGTCGTCGCGGCGGTGCACGTCACCCAGGGCACCTCCGGCATCGGCGCGCTCGACCTCCTGCGGCTGCTCACCGGCGGTGACGACGAGGCGGCCCGGGTGCTTGTCGCGTCCCGGCTGCCCCGGCTGCTCGCCGGGCTGGCCATCGGCATCGCCCTCGGCTTCGCCGGTGCCGCCTTGCAGTCGGTGGCCCGCAACCCGCTCGCCTCGCCGGACACCCTCGCCGTCAACGCCGGCGCCCACCTGGCCATCGTCTCGGTCGCCGCGTTCGGTATCGCGCTGCCCGCGCTGCCTGCCGGTGGCCTCGCCTTCGGCGGCGGGCTCGCCGCGGCCGGCCTGGTGCTGGCGATGTCCTCCGGCGGGCAGGCCGGCACCACCCGGCTGATCCTCGCCGGCTCGGCCACCGCACTGGCGCTCAGCTCGGTGACCATGCTGCTGCTCCTGCTCTTCGAGCAGGCCACCATCGGCCTGTTCGCCTGGGGCAACGGCTCGCTGGTGCAGGCCGACCTGGTCGCGCTCAGCCAGCTCGCCCCGGTGATCGGCGCCGCGCTGGTGGCGCTGATGCTGCTCGGTCACCGCCTCGACATCCTGGCCCTCGGCGACGACACCGCCACCGTGCTCGGCCTCAACGTACGGCGTACCCGGCTGGTCGTGACGGTGCTGGCCGTGCTGCTCTCCGCCGCAGCGGTCACCCTCACCGGACCGGTCGGCTTCGTCGGCCTCTGCGCGCCGGTGATCGTCCGGCTGCTCGGGCCACTGGTACCCGAGGTGCACCGGCACCGGGTACTGCTGCCGCTCTCCGGCATCGCCGGAGTGGTGATCGTGCTCGGTGCCGACGTACTGCTGCGCGCCGTCATGGGCGGTCAGGCCGGCGTCGACATCCCCACCGGAGTGGTGACCACCCTGCTCGGTGCGGCGATCCTGATCTGGCTGGCCCGCCGGCACCGCGACGCCGGCCCCACCCGCCGCCCGCCGGGCGGGCACGCGGCGGTGCGTACGGCGGCCTTCCACCGCACCGTGGTGGTCGTGGCCGGCACGGTGACCGCCGCCGCAGTGCTGCTCGGCATGCTCGCCGGGGACACCTGGGTGCTCTTCGGCGACGTGGTGAACTGGCTCAACGGCAGCACCGGACCGGCGTACACCTTCGTGCTCGACCAACGGTGGCCACGGGTGGCCGCGGCGATGCTGGCCGGCGCGGCGCTCGCGGTCGCCGGCACCACAGTGCAGGCGGTCTGCCGCAACCCGTTGGCCGAGCCCGGCATCCTCGGCATCACCGCCGGGGCCGGGCTGGGCGCGGTCTGCCTGCTCACCTTCGTCCCGCTGGCCGGCGTCTGGGCCGTCTCGGGGGTCGCCGGGGTCGGCGCGATGCTTGCCTTCGCCCTCGTCTACGGCGCGGCCTGGCGGGGCGGGCTCAGCTCCGACCGCCTGGTCCTGATCGGCTTCGGCGCCTGGCAGGGCGGCATGGCGCTGATCACGTACCTGATCGTCGCCTTCGACCCGTGGAACACTGGCAAGGCCCTGACCTGGCTCTCCGGCTCCACCTACGGCCGTACCGCCGGCCAGGTGCTGCCGGTGGCGATCGCGCTGCTGGTGCTCACCCCGGCGGTGGTCGCCGCCCGCCGCGAGCTGGACCTGATGGCGCTGGACGACGACACACCACGGGTGCTCGGCGTCCGGCTGGAGCGCACCCGACTGGTGGCGCTCGGCGCGGCGGCGCTGCTCACCTCGACCGCGGTCTCCGCGGTGGGCGTGATCGGTTTCGTCGGCCTGGTCGCCCCGCACGCCGCCCGTGCCCTGGTCGGCGGTCGGCACGCCCGGGTGTTGCCGGTGGCCGCGCTGCTCGGCGCGGCCCTGGTCAGTCTCGCCGACACCCTCGGCCGCACCGTCATCGCCCCGGCACAGGTCCCCGCCGGCCTGGTCACCGCGTTGATCGGCACCCCGTACTTCGTCTGGCTGCTGTGGCGCTCCCGCGCCGCCACCCCGCAAACCCGGTGACGCACCGGTCCGCATTGAGAGAGGCACCATGACCAGCACCCTGCCCGCCGCGCCCTGGCGGCTGTTCAGCGTCGAGGTCCGCGCGGTACGCCGGCTCAGCCCGTCCTTCGTCCGGGTCACCTTCACCGGCCCGGACCTGGACCGCTTCGCCGACAACGGCTACGACCAGCGGATCAAGCTGGCCCTGCCGGTGCCCGGCCAACGCGGCGTCCACCTGCCCGAAGGCCCCGACTGGTACGCCCGCTGGCGCGCACTGCCGGAGCACCTGCGCAGCCCGATCCGCACGTACACCGCCCGCGCGGTCCGGCCGCAGCTCAACGAGGTGGACGTCGACCTGGTGCTGCACGGCGACGGCGGGCCGGCGACCCGGTGGGCGCGGCGGGTCCGCCCCGGCGACGAGATCGCCATCCTGGGACCGAACGCCGCGTACGAGGGGAACCACGGCGGCGTCGAGTTCCGTCCCCCGTCGACCGGGTGCCTGCTGCTGGCCGGGGACGAGACTGCCGTGCCGGCGATCAGTGGCATCTGTGCCCGGCTGCCGCTGCACGCCCGTGGTCGGGTGCTGCTGGAGGTGCCCGAGGCGGCCGACGTGCTGCCGCTGGCCACCCCGCCCGGCGTGGCGGTGACCTGGCTGCCCCGGGCGGCCGACCCGTACGGTGCCCGGCTGGTCGGTGCCGTGGTCGCCGCGGCCGACGAGTTGCTTGCCGACCGAGTGCCCGCCCTCGCGGCCCGGTCGGTCGCCGCTTCGGCCGGCCAGCCGGTCGACGACGTCGACGTGGACCGCGAACTCCTCTGGGAGGTGCCCGACCCGTTTCCGGCGGCACCGCTCTACGCCTGGCTGGCCGGCGAGGCGGCGGTCATCCGCACCCTGCGCCGCCACCTGGTGGCCGAGCGCGGCCTCGACCGTCGCGCCGTCGCCTTCATGGGCTACTGGCGCCAAGGCCAGCCCACACCCTCCTGACCCCACCTCACCCCACCCCACCCCACCGCTCTCGCCCCCGCGGCCCTCCCCGCCCTCCCCGCTCCCGCGATCTTGCACTTCTTGTCGCGGCAAAAGCCCCAAAGGGGCGTATCAGCGACTAAAAGTGCAAGATCGCCGGGGCGGGGCGGGGCGGGGCGGGGCGAGGAGGGTGGGGAGGAGGAGGAGGAGGGTGGGGTGGGCGGGAGGGTGTTAGGGGAGGGGTGGGAGATGTTGCGGGCGTGGTCGGTCAGGGCGGCGGCGACCACCGTGGCGTTCAGGGGCAGGACTTCCAGGCAGCGGCGGATGGCGGGGGCCATCAGCGTGTTCGGTACCCGCATCGAGAGGGTGCAGTGGGGGACCCACCGGTCCGGCTGGTAGTGCTCGACCAGCGGGACACCGGCCGCGGCCAGCCGGGCATGCACCAGCCGATGGTGCGCCAGCAACTCCGGCGTGGGAACCGGACCCAGCCAGAGCACCCGGCCGACGAACTGGCCCGCGTACTGGAACGACAGCCGCAACGGCACGGCCACGGTGGTGCCCGCCAGAGCCGCGCCGACCTGCTCCGGGTCGAGCCGTGGCGCCACCGCGAGTGAGACGTGCGGCCGGTGCCGCTGCGCCAGCAGTGAGCGCATGCTCGGTACGCCCTCGGCCTCCAGGGCGTCCCAGAGCACCCGGATCCGTCGGGTGGCAACGTTGTCCAGGTAGAGCTCCAGCGCGGCGACCACATGATCAGCTTAGGGTTCACGGCACGATGACGGCGCGACCCTCCAATGTGCCATCCTGCATCTGGCCGTACGCGCGCAGCGCGTCGTCCAGCTTGAACGTCGTCGTCTTTGGCCGAACCAGCCCCCGGGCACCGAGTTCGAGCACCTCGATCAGCTCCGGCCGGCTACCCCAGTAGGTGGTCTGGATGCTGAGCTCGTACGGCACGGAGAAGAAGCCGACCGGCAGGCTCCCGCCGCCGATGCCGACGATCGTCAGGTCCCCCAAGGTACGCGCGGCGGCGGCGCCGAGCCGCAGGGTCGCGTCGGCCCCGACGAAGTCCAGCACCACATCGGCACCGCGACCGGCGGTGGCCGACCTGATCTCCTCGGCGGTCTTCTCGCCCGAGCGCAGGGTCAGGTCCGCGCCGCACTCCTCGGCGAGCCGCAACGCCTCGTCGCGGGTGTCCACGGCGATCACCCGGGCCGCGGTGGTCGCCTTGATGATCTGCACGCCGACGTGCCCGAGCCCGCCGACACCGATCACCACGGCGGTGCTGTCGGGCGGCAGCTTGGGCCAGGACCGGCGGATCGCGTGGTACGGCGTCAGTCCCGCGTCGGTGAGCGGCGCCGCCTGGACCGGGTCCAACCCTTCGGGCAGCGGTACGACGAGCCGGGCGGCCGGCACCAACTCGTACTCGGCCATGCCGCCGTCCAGGCCCAGCCCACCCCCGCCGCTGGGCACCGGCGCCGCGGCCGGGTTCTCGCAGTAGTTCTCGGCACCGATCCGGCAGCGGGCGCACGTGCCGCAGCCCCACGGGCCGTACACGGCCACCGGCTGGCCCACCTCCAGCCCGGTGACCCCGGCGCCGACCGCGTGCACCCAGCCGGCGTTCTCGTGGCCGAGAATGAACGGCGGATTCCAGGGCACCGCACCCGCCTCGAAATCGTGCATGAGGTGCAGGTCGGAATGGCAGGCACCGGCAGCGCCGATCTTCACCACCACCTGGCCGGGGCCCGGCGTCGGCTCGTCGACCTCGACCAGCTCCGGATCCGTCTTCCAGTCGGGTAGCCGCAGCGCACGCATGCCATACCTCCTCGTCCCGGTGGCGTCTCGCTCCGGGCTCCCCGTCCGGCGCCGAAACAAACCCCGATCCGACGCTTTCCGACCCTCCCTATTGCCTGGTCAGGACCTTGATCGCGGCCCGCAGCTCCAGCGCGGCACATGCTCGACGGTGACCGCCGAGCGGTTGCCACCGGCGCGGCACGCGCTCGACGGTGACCGCCCCAGCGGTTGCCGATCCGGCGGCTCGGCGGTGCACTGAATTACATGACTGTCATCAAGGTGGGCACGTCGTCCTGGGCCGACCGGACCCTGCTGCGCTCCGGCTGGTACCCGCGGCAGGTGAACACCCCCGCCGGGCGACTGGGCTACTACGCCGACCGGTTCGCACTGGTCGAGGTGGACACGTCGTACTACGCGGTGCCGGCACCGGAGACGGTCCAGGGCTGGGTGGACGCCACACCGGACGGATTCACCTTCAACGTGAAGGCGTTCAGCCTCTTCACCGGCCACCCGACGCCGGTGGCCGCGCTCCCGGCCGACCTGCGGCCGACCGGTGGGCCGGACCGGATCCGCCGCCGGGACCTGCCGCCGGACGCGTACGACGAGCTGTGGCGGCGGTTCCGCGCGGCGCTGGCACCGATCGCGGCGGTCGACCGGCTCGGCGCGGTGCTGTTGCAGTTCCCACCGTGGCTGGCCCGTGGCGACGCGGCCCGGCGACGGATCGTGGAGCTGGCCACCCGCTGTCGACCCGGGCGGGTCGCCGTCGAGCTGCGGCACGCGTCCTGGTTCGACGGCCGGGCGGCGTTGGAGACGCTCGCCTTCCTCCGGGAACACGAGTTGACGTTCTGCTGCGTCGACATGCCGCAGGGCCATCCCGATTCCGTGCCGCCGGCCCTGGTCGCTACCGCCGACCTGGCGATGGTGCGGTTCCACGGGCACAGCACCGCCTGGGCCGGCGGCAACAAGGAGGATCGGTTCCGCTACGCCTACGCAGACGACGAGCTGCGCTGCTGGGCGCAACTGCTTGCGGAACTCGCCGGGCAGGCCGACGAGCTGCACGTACTGTTCAACAACTGCTGCGCCGGGCAGGCGCAGCGCGACGCGGAGAAAATGGCCGGGCTGCTCGCCGTCGGTGCCGGGCAGCCGGTCAGTCCCGGGTGACCCCCTTCGGTCGCATGCCGGTCGCCTCCTCCAGCGCGTTGTCCGGCAGATCCTCGCCGGCCACCTCGTCCGGGAACGGTCGCCGGGCCGGCGCCGGATCTGGCGGCGCCCCCGGACCGGCGGCCGGCACGACGGTCGGCTCCACCGAGCCGAGCCCGTGCCGGCCGGCGGGCCGATGCTCCGTCGGGATCTCGCCCGCCCGTCGCTCGCCCCGCCGCCCCTCCGGCACGGCGGACTCCTCGCTGCCCTCGTTCATCGGCGAGTCCGCACCGGCGCCCCACGGCGGGTCGGCATCGAAGCCGTCCGTGGTCCCCCAGGGCGTGACCTGCTCCGGTCCCCGGTCCTGCCGCTTCCTGTCGGTCATGACCACCTCACTGCTGGATGCGTCCCCACCGGACCGCCCGCCACCGATCACGCTCCCGGGCCGGGCTGCCGGCCCCCGGCACCGGTCCGGGCTGCCGGCCCGCGTCTGCTGCCGGCCGGTTCACCGGTGCCTGCTGCCGGTCGGGCCGCCGGTCCCCGCTGCGGGCCGGTCACCGGTCCCGGCCGGGTCACCGGTCTCTGCTGCGGGCCGGTCACCGGTCCCGGCCGCGCCGTCGGTCTGCTGCTGCGGGGAGCGGTCAGCGCCCCGACATCGCCATGTTGCGGCGGACCGCCTTCATCGCCGCGACCCCGGTCGCGCCCTTGCCCGCCATCCCCGGGACATGCATCAGCCCGTTCGCCCGGCCGAGCATGCCGCGCAGCACCTGTCCGGGCTTTTGCTGCTCACCCATGTACGCGGTGACCACGATCAGCGCGCCGGTAAGCGCCGGGATCGCCCACTGGAGCATCCGGAGCTGGCGCTGGCAGGAGGCCACCTGCGGCGGCGTCTGCTGGTTCGGTTCGGTGATCCCCTCGACCGAGGGCATGCCGGCCCGCTCCAGGCGCCTGCCGAGCATCCGGCTGTAGCCGGTCACGGCCAGGGCGCCGACGGTAAGCGCCGTCTTCACCGTGCTCATCCGACCGACGCCCCGCTGGGCGGCCATCCGAGGGCTCTCGGTGACCAGCTCGCCGACCGCGCCCGCGAGGTGGGCACCGATGGCTGCCGCGTTGACCGGGGTCCATAGGGCCCAGCCGGTCGAGGCGACCGGAAGCCGTTGGGTCGAGTCGCCGACCCGCGCCGCGGCGCCGTTGACGCCGAAGGCACCCATCAGGGAACCGCCGAACCAGGCCGCCAGGCCCAGGTCGTGCATCGAGCGTAGTGCGGTGTGACTGTCAGACATCTGGTCTCCCTCCGCCGAATCGGGCGTGCCGGCTTACCCCGGTGACCAGGGGTTAATCCCGTACCGCGCAGCATGCGCCCGGCCCGCTCCCGGCCCGCCGCCGGATCAGCGTGCTGGCAGGCCGGCGGTGAAGTCGGCGATCCGGGCGGCCAGCGGCGTGGCGGCGCGTACCCAGGTGAAGTGATCCAGCGTGTTGCCCGGCACGTGGTAGCGCTCGCGTTGCACCTGAGCCGCGGTGAGTTTGGCGCAGAGCCGATCCAGCGTGGGGTGCGGGGTGTACTGGTCGCCCTCGACACTTACCGCCAGCACCGGCATGCCGATGCGGCCCACCGCCGCCTCGGTGTCGGCCCCGTCCAGCGGCGGGAAGCAGCCGGTCCGGGCGGTGTGTGCCCAGTCGCGGATCACCCCCCGGGCCTGCCGGCCACCGAACCCCCACCCGGGCCAGACGCCGAACAGCCGGGTGGTGGCCGCGATGCCCTGGGTGTACGGCAGTAGGCCGTAGCGCCGAGGACCGGTGAAGTCACGCCAGTACGGCAGGCCGACGGCCACCAGAGCCAGCCCGTCCACCTCTGGCTCGTCGTGCAGGGCGAGATGCAGCACGGCGGCGTGACCGCCGAGCGAGTGCCCCAGCAGCAACGTGCGCCGCCCGTCCAACCGCTCCTTCAGCGCGGTCCGGACCGCACCGACGTCGGCGGCCAGCTCCGCGTACCCGTACCGGCAGGCCCGGCTCGGGCGCGGGGTGCTCTCCCCGGTGCCGCGCAGGTCGGCGACGACCACGGCCAGCCCGGCGTCGCGCAGCGCGGCGGCGAACGGCCGGTAGTACCGGGCCCGTACCCCCATCGCCGGCAGGACCAGCACCACCGGCGCGTTCGGCCGGCCCACTGGCTCGGGGTAGACCTGGATGCCGAGGCGGGCGCCGTCGACCTGGACGAACTCCTGCACGTATTCCACACTCGCGCTCACCAGGCCAGGTTACCGATCAGTAGGGGTGCGCCGGGGGTCGGGCCCCGCCGGTGCGCCGGGGCGCCGGTGCGCCGGGGCACCGACCTGCCGGGGCGCCGACCCGCCGGTGCGCCGGGGCGCCGACCTGCCGGGGCGCCGACCTGCCGGGGCGCCGACACAGGCCCTAGCCGCGTAGCATGCCCGGACCGAAGACCTCGTAGGCGATCCGCTCCACGGGTACGCCCCGGCGTAGCAGCCCACCCCGGACGATGTTCATGAACGGCAGCGGTCCGCAGAGGTGCACGTGGGCGTCGGGGGAGAGCGGGATCATCTCGGGGTCCACCCGGCCGCCGGTCACCTCGGCGGCGACGCCGGGCAGGGCGACCCCGGTGGCGTCCTCGTACCACAGCCGGGTGCGCAGGTTCGGCAGCGCGGCGTGCAGGCGCGGCAGGTCATCGCGGAGCGCGTGGGCCGCGCCGGTCCGGTCCGCGTGCACCAGCACCACCGGGCGCTGCGGCGCGGTGACCGCCAGGTGCTCCAGCGCGGCCATCGCCGGGGTCAGCCCGATGCCGGCGCTGACCAACAGCAGTGGACCGTCACCGGCGACGGCGTTCACCTCGCCGAAGGGTGGGCTCAGCCGCAGCCTGGCACCGACCGCCACGTGTTCGTGCAGGAAGGTGGAGACCTGGCCGTCCGGGGCGCCGTCGACGCCGCGTACCCGCTTGACAGCGATCCGCCAGTGCGCCGCGCCGGGGCGGCCGGCCAGGCTGTACTGGCGGATCTGCCGACCGCGACCGCCGTCGAGGTCGACCGCGACCGAGGTGTACTGGCCCGGCACGAAGGTGGGCACCTCGCCCCCGTCGTCGGGGATCAGGGTGAACGAGACCACGTCGGAGGTTTCCTGCCGGCGCGCCGTCACCCGCCACGGACGCCACACCGACCCGCCCTCGGCCAGTCCGGCGCTGGCGTACAGCCGGGCCTCCCGGGCGACCAGCTCGACCGCCAGCAGCCAGTAGACCTCGTCCCAGGCGGCGGCGACGGGCGGGGTGACCGCGTCGCCGAGTACCTCGCCGACGGCGGCGAGCAGGTGCCGGCCCACGATGGTGTACTGCGCGGGGGTGATCCCCAGCGAGGCGTGCTTGTGCGCGATCCGGTCCAGTACCGGACCCCAGGGCGCGGCGTGGGCATCGGTCAGGTGCTCGGCGTACGCGACAACGGCTGCGGCCAGGGCCGCCTGCTGGCTGCCGCTCGCCTGGTTGCCCCGGTTGAACAGATCGAGCAGCTCGGGATGTGCGGCGAACATCCGCTTGTAGAACCGGCGAGTGATGGCCTCGCCGTGCGCCCGCACGGCGGGCAGGGTCGCCGTCACCACCGCTGCTGAGGACTGGGTGAGCACGATGTTCTCCTTCGGAAACGACCTTACGGACCTGCTCACCAAAACAGGTATCGGAGATACCTCTTTAGGGTCGAAAGTCCTGGATCGCTGGTCGCGCCGGTCACACGGCGGACCGTCCGGGGCGTGGCCACTGGCTAGGGTCGAAAGGTGAAGCTCAACCGGTCCACCGACATGGCGTTGCGGATCGCCATGTTCACCGCCGCCTCCGGCCGACGGACGACCGTGGACGAGCTGGCCGAGCGACTGGCGTTGCCCCGCAACCACGTGGCCAAGGTGGTGCAACGGTTGCAGCACCTCGGGGTCCTGGTGACCATCCGGGGCCGCTCCGGCGGGGTGGCGTTCGCCGCGGACGGCGCGACCTACACCGTCGGGGAGGTGGTCCGGGTGTTCGAGGGGGAGGGCGAGGTGGTCGACTGCGAGACGCCGGCCTGTCCGCTGCGGGCGGCCTGCCGGCTACGGGTCGAGCTGCGGCGTGCGCAGGACGCCTTCCTCGCCGTCCTGGACCAGCTCACCCTAGCCGACCTCCTCACCACCCTCACCCTCCTCCCTCCTCCTCCCCACCCACCCCCACCCCCACCCACCCCGTTGATCATGAGGTTGGCGGCAGTTTGAAGATCAACTAGTGCCGCCAACCTCATGATCAACCGGGGCAAGGGGTGGGGTGGGTGGGGTGAGGTGGGTTAGGAGAGGGTGAGGGTGAGGGTGCCGGTGGGGGTGCGGGTGCAGGCCAGGGAGCGGGCGGTGGTGGTGGCGGCGCCGGCTAGGCACTGGCCCAGCACCTGGTGCCCGGCGGCGTTCGGGTGCCACGACTCCTGGCAGGTCTGGAAATAGGTCACGCAGGTGTTCGCGATGCGCTGGATGGCGATCTTGTCCTTGCCGGCGAGGCTGGTGACGAAGGTGCCGTTGGGCGGGTTGTCCATCAGCCGGATCGGGGTGGCCAGGGTGCCGGACGGGCTGGTCGAGGACTCGCAGAGCCGGGCGCCGTCGAAGGCCCGCTGGACGTTGAGGTAGACCAGGTCGGCACTGGGAAACTCGGCGGCCAGTGTGTCCCGGGTGGTGCGCACGATGGTGCCGAGACCCTGCGAGAACCGGTGCCCGGGAGCCAGGCTGGCCCGGTGGATCGGGCAGCCCGCCGCGTACCGCTCGGCGCCCAGGGCCCGGAACTTGTCCCGGGTGTCGTCCCGGCCGTCCTCCGAGTGGTAGGACGCCGCCAGTTCCAGCGGCAGCGGGTTGGTGTAGTCCTGCAACACCACCCGGTGCTGGCCGTCGCCGTCCACCTCGCGCAGGGTGGTGAGGATCTGCCGGACCGCCGCGGTGGTCTCGGCGGTCGCGGCGTTGAGCTGAGCGGCGGTGGCCAGGTCGGCGTCGCTGCACGGCTTCTGCTCCACCGGCCCGTTCAGGTACGCCCAGAACTCCCACCAGCCGGTCCAGGCGTCGGCGATGAACCGGTTGGCGCACTTCTCGGCGACCCCGCCGAAGGTGAACGAGCTGTTGTTCGAGCCGAGGCCGATCAGCACCAGATCGATGTCGTGGGTCTGGGCCACCGCGCGGAGTTGGTCGAGCTGGGCGGCGACCTGGCGGCCGTTGGCCCGCGCCGAGGAGGCGGCACCGATGTCGTGCGGCTGGCCGCCGGAGCAGGCCAGGTTGAACCGGCTCTGGATGCCGGGCAGCGTGGCCTGGTGCAGCGAGGCGTTGGCCGACCGGTGGCAGAAGAAGGCGTTGCTGTTCGGCGCGGTCCACCCCGGGAAGGCCCGCGCCACGCCGGTCGAGTCGACCACCGGCTGGTACGCTCCGGCGCCCTCGCCGCTGATGAAGCTGTCGCCGAGGGCGACGGCGGCGGTGGGCAGCGCCGCCGAGGCGGGGGCGGGTGCCGCGACGGTGGTGGAGAAGGTCGCTGCGGCGACGGCCAGGGCCATCGCGGCGGCGGTACGACGCAACCCGGACATGGCATCACATCCGTTCATGGAAATGTGAAAGATCCTCTGTTGGTGTGATGGGATCACGCCGGTGTGACGCACGTCAACCGCGGGAAACGCCTGTGACATGTGGGTCAGCCGGGTGCTAGACCGGCCGCACCGCGCCCCGCCACCCGCAGCCCTCGCCGGGGTCGGGGCATAACGCCGGACCCCGAGGCGTTGACCGCGGCAGGGCCACCAGCAGCGGCCCCGTGCGGCGTGCCGTACGGGTGTCCGCGTCGCGTGTCGGGGCGTACGGCTACGCTCGCTGCGGCGTGCCCACGCTGGGCCGACCGCCGACGGTGCGGGGCAGCACATCGCCGAGACCCGGGAGTACGACCAGTTGACCGCAGAGCCTGAGACCCTGTACGGAGCCGACGACCTCACGCACCTTGAGGGGCTGGACGCCGTCCGCAAACGGCCCGGCATGTACATCGGCTCCACCGACAGTCGTGGCGTGGGCCACCTCGTCAACGAGATCCTCGACAACTCCACCGACGAGGGGGTCGCCGGTCACGCCACGAAGATCGCGGTGATCCTGCACGCCGACGGCTCGGTGCAGGTCGACGACGACGGGCGGGGCATCCCCACCGACGTGCACGCCCGCTCCGGCATCTCCGGCGTCGAACTGGTGCTCACCCGCCTGCACGCGGGCGGCAAGTTCGGCGGCTCCGGCTACAAGACCTCCGGCGGCCTGCACGGCGTCGGCGCCTCGGCGGTCAACGCGCTCTCCCGCCGGTTCGACGTCACCGTCCGCCGGGGCGGCAAGGTGCACGCCATGTCCTTCCGGCACGGCGTACCGGGCATCTTCGACGGCGACGGCCCGGACGCGCCGTTCACCCCCGGGCCCGGCCTCCAGGTCGTCGGCGCGACAAAGCGCGGCCAGCGCACCGGCACCTCGATCCGCTACTGGCACGACCCCCGCTACTTCGAGACCGGCGCGACGCTTGACCACGACGCCGTACGCGCCAAGCTGCGGCACACCGCCTTCCTGGTGCCCGGGGTCAGCTACACCCTGCATGACCGCACCGGCGAGCAGCCCACCGAAGAGGTGTTCCACTACCCCGACGGGCTGACCGAGATGGTGGAGTTCCTCGCCCCGGCCGGCGACCGTCCCGTCTCCGGCACCCTGCTTGTCACCGGCGAGGGGACGTACCGGGAGAACGCCGCCGACGCCAACGGCGTCATGCAGTCCAACGTGCAGCGCCGGGCCGAGATCGAGATCGCCTTCCGCTGGGGCACCGGCTACGAGCGCACCGTCGAGTGCTTCACCAACACCATCCGCAACGCGCACGGCGGCACCCACCGCAAGGGCTTCGAGCGGGCCCTGGCGCGTACCCTCGCCGACGCCGTACGCAACACCCGTGGCCTGCTCAAGGCCAAGGAGGACGCGCCCACGCTCGACGACGTCCTGGAGGGCATGACCGCGGTGGTGCACGTGCGGGTGCCCGAGCCGCAGTTCACCTCGCAGACCAAGGACGAGCTTTCCACCGCCGGTGTCACAAAGGTGGTGCAGGGGCTGGTCGAGCGGCACGTCAAGTCCTGGCTGGAGGACCGCAAGACGAAGACCGAGGCGCGCACCGTCCTCCAGAAGATCGTCGACGCGGCCCGGGTACGGCTCACCCAGAAGCAGCAGAAGGACGCCGCCCGCCGCAAGACCGCCCTCGAAGGCGCGGCGATGCCCGCCAAACTGGTCGACTGCCGCGCCTCAGGAATCGATAGAAGTGAACTATTTATCGTGGAAGGTGACAGCGCCCTGGGTACGGGGCGACTTGCCCGTTCTGCCGAATACCAGGCGCTTCTTCCGATTCGGGGCAAGATCCTGAACGTGCAGAAGGCCAACCTTCAGCAGGTGCTGGACAATGCCGAGTGCGCGGCGATCGTGCAGGTGCTGGGCGCCGGTTCCGGGCGTACCTTCGACCTGTCGGCGATGCGGTACGGCCGCGTACTCATCATGGCCGACGCCGATGTCGACGGCGCGCACATCCGGACGCTGCTGATCACCCTCTTCGCCCGCTACATGCGACCGTTGATCGAGGCCGGTCGGCTCTACGCCGCGATGCCGCCCCTGCACAAGGTCACCACGAAGGGGCGCAACCCGCAGACCGTCTACACCTACACCCAGGCGGAGATGGAGGCGACGGTGCGCAAGTTGGAGCAGGCCGGCAAGCAGATCGTCACGCCCATTCCACGGTTCAAGGGCCTCGGCGAGATGGACGCCGACGAGCTCTGGGAGACCACGATGAACCCGGCCACCCGCGCGGTACGCCGGATCACCCTGGACGACGTCGAGGCCGCCGAGCGGATTCTCGACCTGCTGATGGGGGAGAAGGTCGAGCCGCGCCGCAACTGGCTGATCGACTCCGCCGACCGGGTCGACCGCGACGCCATCGACGCCTGAGCACCGGCTCTTTCGGAAGGACAGCCCAGCAATGGCACGCCGCAAGGAAACGAAGGTCGACCACTCCGCGTTCGACCGGGCCGGTGCGCGGGTCTTCGACAACCCGCTGGTGACCGAGGTCTCCGACTCCTACCTGGAGTACGCCTTCTCGGTGATCCACTCCCGGGCGTTGCCCGACGCCCGGGACGGCCTCAAGCCGGTGCACCGGCGCATCCTCTACTCGATGCACGAGGCGGGTTTCCGGCCGGATCGGCCGCACGTCAAGTCGGCCCGCGTGGTCGGCGACGTGATGGGCCGCTACCACCCGCACGGTGACACCGCGATCTACGACGCGATGGTCCGGATGGCGCAGGGCTTCTCGCTGAACGTCCCACTCATCGATGGGCATGGAAATTTTGGTAGCCCGGACGATGGACCGGCAGCGGCGCGTTACACCGAGGCTCGGATGTCGCGGGAGGCGATGCTGCTCGTCGGTGAGTTGGGCGAGGAGACCGTCGACGTCGAGCCGAACTACGACGGTTCGCTGACCCAGCCCACCGTGCTGCCGGCCGCCTTCCCGAACCTGCTGGTCAACGGCACCTCGGGGATCGCGGTGGGAATGGCGACCAACATGATCCCGCACAACCTGGGTGAGGTCGTCTCCGCCGCCCGGTGGCTGATCCGGCACCCGGACGCCAGTCTCGACAAGCTGATGGAGTTCGTGCCCGGTCCGGATCTGCCCACCGGCGGCCTGCTGCTCGGTCTGGACGAGGTGCGCCGGGCGTACGAGACCGGCCGGGGTGTGGTGCGGATGCGCGGCAAGGTGGAGATCGGCCCGTTGGAGGGCAGCCGGGGTCGGCAGGCGATCACCGTGGTCGAGTTGCCGTACGGCGTCGGTGCGGAGAAGGTCATCGCGGCGATCACCAACGAGGTGACCAAGACCAAGCGGCTGACCGGGATCGCCGACGTCAAGGACCTCACCGACCGGGAGAGCGGCACCCGGCTGGTCATCGAGTGCAAGGTCGGGGTCAACCCGCAGGCGCTGCTGGCCGACCTGTACCGGCTCACCCCGTTGGAGCAGTCGTTCGGCGTGAACAATCTGGTGCTTGTCGACGGGCAGCCGCGCACCCTGGGGTTGAAGGCGCTGCTGGAGGTCTTCCTGGCGCACCGCTACGAGGTGGTGACCCGGCGCAGCGCGTACCGTCGGCGCAAGCGGGAGGAGCGGCTGCACCTGGTCGACGGGCTGCTGATCGCTCTGCTCGACATCGACAAGGTGGTCAAGCTGATCCGGGCCAGCGAGGACGCCCAGGATGCCAAGGACGGCCTGATGCGCCGCTTCAAGCTCTCCGAGATCCAGGCCGGGTACATCCTGGACACTCCGCTGCGCCGGTTGACCAAGTACGACCGGCTGGAGTTGGAGGCTGAGCAGGAGAAGCTGCGCGCGGAGATCGCCGAGTTGTCCACCATCCTGGACGACGAGAAGGTGTTGAAGAAGCTCGTCTCCGACGAGTTGGCGGCGGTGGTCAAGCAGTTCAACGCGCCCCGGCGGACCACCCTGGTCGACGGCGACCTCAAGGAGGTGCTGGCCGCGTCGGCGCCGGCCGGTCCGCTGGAGGTGGCCGACGATCCGTGCCAGGTGATCCTCTCGGCGACCGGGCTGGTGGCCCGCACCGCCGCCGAGTCGGAGGAGGCCGCCGAGGGGCGCCGCCGGCACGGCCGGGTCAAGCACGACGCGGTACGCGCCACGGTGCACTCCACCGCCCGGGGCCGGGTGCTGCTGGTGACCAGCGCCGGGCGGGCGTTCAAGGTGGATGTGCTGCCGTTGCCGGTGCTGCCGGAGCAGACCGGCACGGTGTCGCTGCGCGGCGGGATGTCCGCCGCCGAGTTGGTGCCGTTGGAGCCGGGGGAGAGCGTGGTCGGCCTGGCGCCGCTGGGTTCGTCTGCCGAGGGCTCGCCCGGCCTGGCGTTGGGTACCCGGCACGGTGTGGTCAAGGTCTGTGCCCCGGACTGGCCGGTGCGTTCCGACGAGTTCGAGGTGATCGGGCTGCGTGAGGGGGACGAGGTGGTGGGGGCGACCTGGCTTACCGATGGCAACGAGTCCCTCACCTTCCTCACCAGCGCGGCGTCACTGCTGCGTTTTCCGGCCGGGTTGGTTCGGCCGCAGGGGCTCAAGGGTGGCGGCATGGCCGGCATCGCCCTGTCGGGCGGGGCGCAGGTGGTCTTCTTCGGCGCGGTCCGTACCGACGATCCGGAGCATGGTGAGCCGATGGTGGTCACCTCCACCGGGGCGACGGTGAAGGTGACGCCGCTGGCGGCGTACCCGGCGAAGGGGAGGGCGACCGCCGGGGTGCGTGCGCAGCGGTTCCTCAAGGGTGAGACCGACGTGGTGGTCGGTTGGGTCGGTCCACGGCCGGTGGGGTCGACGGCGAACGGTGAGGCGGTGGAGTTGCCGGCGGCGGATCCGCGCCGCGACGGTTCCGGCTTCGCGGTGATGTTGGGCCCGACCGTGGTCGGTCACCAGATCGACCGTCAGTAGTTCCTGTTCATCGGGCGCGTGGTGTGGGCCGGCGGGGTTGACCGTCGGTGCGCCACGCGCCCGATCCATCGATGACCGTCATTGACGTATGACGTATGACGACGATACGTTAGGCCATGCTCGCAGGCTTGGCCCAGCGTGTTTACCCCACCATCGAAACGCCGGCGCCTGCGACAACGCGCGTCCGTCCTGAGCGCGCGTGGTCCCAGTCAAAGGAGTAAGTCAATGAATGGTGAGGTTCGTCCCGCCTCTCCTGCACCCCGGCGTCGGCGATGGTCGGTGGTGGCTGCGGCCGGTGCCGCGCTGCTGGTGGCGGGCACCCTCGTGGCGGTCAACGCGGCACCCGCGGCAGCGGCGACGGTGGACACCAACGCCTGGTACGTGCTGGTCAACCGCAACAGCGGCAAGGCGTTGGACGTGTACGGTCTGGCCACCAACGACGGCGCGCGGATCAGCCAGTGGACGCGCAACGACGGGGCCAACCAGCAATGGCAGTTCGTGGACTCCGGCGGTGGCTACTACCGGTTGAAGTCGCGGCATTCCGGCAAGGTCCTGGACGTGTCGAACGCGTCCACCGCCGATGGCGCCGCGATCGTGCAGTGGTCCGACCACAACGGTGCCAACCAGCAGTTCCGATTGGCCGACTCGGACGGCGGTCACGTCCGGTTGATCAGCCGGCACAGCAGTAAGGTCGTCGAGGTGCAGGGCGCCTCCACGGCGGACGGCGCGAACATCGTGCAGTACGCCGACTGGAACGGCACCAACCAGCAGTGGCAACTCGCCCGGGTCGACGGAGGCGGCGGCCCCACATCGCCGCCACCGAGCGGTGAGCCGGGCGCCGGGTGCGGCCGGACGCCGACGCTGGGCAGCGGTTCGCACACGATCCAGAGCAGCGGCAAGAGCCGCAGCTTCATCCTGCGGATTCCCGCCAACTACAACAGCAACACCCGCTACCGGTTGATGTTCGCGTTCCACTGGTTGGGTGGTACCGCGGGTGATGTCGCCTACGGCGGTGCCGATGGGGCCGCCTGGGCGTACTACGGGCAGCAGGAACAGTCGAACAACAGCGCGATCCTGGTCGCGCCCCAGGGCATCGGCAACGGTTGGGCCAACTCCGGTGGCGAGGATGTCACATTCGTCGAGGACATGATCCGTCGGATCGAGAGCGACCTCTGCGTCAACACCACCCAGCGCTTCGCCCTCGGGTTCAGCTACGGCGGTGCGATGAGCTACGCACTCGCCTGTGCCCGCGCGAACGTCTTCCGGGCGGTCGCGGTCTACGGCGCGCCCAGAGAGCTCAGCGGATGCAGCGGCGGAACCCAGCCGATCGCGTACTTCGGCATTCACGGCATCTCCGACAACATCGCCAGCGGGCGGTCGCTGCGCGACAGGTTCGTCCGCAACAACGGATGCACCCCGCAGAATCCGCCGGAGCCGGCGGCGGGTAGCCGGACGCACATCACCACCGCGTACTCGGGATGCCGGGCCGGTTATCCGGTGCAGTGGGGCGCGTTCGACGGCGGCCACACCCCCGGTCCGGTGGACGGCGGCGGGGACAGCGGCGCCCGGACCTGGACCAAGGGCGAGGTCTGGCGGTTCTTCGCCCAGTTCTGACCCAGCCGAACCCGCCGGTGACCAGCCCGCCCCCCATCGAGCCGGCGGACGGGCCCGGTAGCTGGCCCGCCCCCATCGAGCCCGGCGGACGGGCCCGGTAGCTGGCCCGCCCCCCATCGAGCCGGCGGACGGGCCCGGTAGCTGGCCCGCCCTCGCCGAGCCGGTGGGCGGACCCGGTGACCAGCCCGCCCTCGCCGAGCCGGCGGGGGCGGGCCGGTTCGATGGTCAGAGTTCGGGCTCGGGGCCCTGACGGGACGGCGGGGTGGTGCCGCGCAGGCGGGCCACCAGGCGCATGCCGTGGTAGATCAGCAGGGCGGCGGCGGTGCCCAGGGCGATGCCGTGGAAGGAGAGGTCGCCGGCGGCGAGCGTGTAGTCGGCGGCGCCGATGATCACCGCGACGGCGGCGGTCAGCAGGTTGATCGGGTCGTGGAAGTCGACCCGGTTGTCGAGCCAGATCCGGGCGCCGAGGATGGCGATAAGTCCGTAGAGCGCGGTGGTGGCGCCACCGAGCACACCGGCCGGCACGGTGAGGATCAGCGCGCCGACCTTGGGGCTGAGCCCGAGCAGCACCGCGGCCAGCCCGGCCACCCAGTACGCGGCGGTGGAGTAGACCCGGGTGGCGGCCATCACGCCGATGTTCTCGGCGTACGTGGTGGTGCCGGAGCCGCCACCGGAGCCGGCGAGCACGGTGGCCAGCCCGTCGCCCATGAACGCCTTGCCCATGTCCCGGTCCAGGTTGCGGCCGGTCGTCGCGGCGACGGCCTTGACGTGGCCGGCGTTCTCCGCGATCAGCACCAGGACCACCGGGATGATCAGTACCACCGCGCGCAGGCTGAAGCTGGGGGTGTGGAACTCGGGCAGCCCGACCCAGGCGGCCTCGCGCAGCCCGGTGACCGCGGCCGGGGCCAGCCCGCCGGTAAGCGCGGCGACCAGCCAGCCGACGAGGACGCCGAGCAGGATCGAGAGCCGGGCCAGGAAGCCCTTGAAGAGCACGGTGAAGAGCAGGATCGCGGCGAGCGTGAGCACCGCGATCAGCGGCTGGGCCTTGACTCCGCCGTCGCCGCCGCCGTCCCAGGCGACCGGGGCGAGGTTCAGCCCGATCAGCATCACGATGGCGCCGGTGACCACCGGCGGCATGAGCCGGTTGATCCAGCCGGCCCCGGCGAACTGCACCAACAGGCCGACCAGGGCCAGCGCGGCGCCGGCCACCACGATGCCGCCGAGCGCCGGGCCGATGTCGCCGCCGGACTTGGCGGCCAGCACCGGTGCGATGAAGGCGAACGACGAGCCGAGGTACGACGGCAGCCGGTTGCCGGTGATGACCAGGAAGAGCAGGGTGCCGAGCCCGGAGAAGAACAGCGTGGTGGCCGGCGGGAAGCCGGTGATCAGCGGCACGGTGAAGGTGGCGCCGAACATCGCCACCACGTGCTGCACGCCGACGCCGATCGTACGCGGCCAGGTGAGCCGTTCGTCGGGGTGGACCACCTCGCCGGGGCGGATCGACCGGCCGTCGCCGTGCACCGACCAGGGTGACCAGCGGGAGCGCGTGGGGGTGGGGGACTGGGTCATGGTTGGCCCTTCACATCCGAGATGGCGGGGGCGCGGTCGACCCTGAACGTTGTTTCTAGCATGGGCGGTCGGCGCGGAAGATGCCGGTACGGCGCGATTCGGCGCTGGTGGGCAGGTGTGTTAGCAGGGGGCCCTTGCTATGCACGAGGCGTTAACAGGGGGCCCTTCCTTACACCTGGGGTGGGAGTGGGCGGGTAGGGTGCCCGGATGACCAGCACGACCGTCGACCGGCCGACCGCCCCGACCGGACGCGGCACGGCGAGCCGGCTGCCGTCGCTGACCGGGTTGCGCTGGGTCGCCGCCCTGCTGGTCTTCGGTTTCCACGCCGGGACGATGCGGATCATCGCCGAGCCGGACCACCAGGCGGTGGTCGGCAAGATCTTCACCCTCGGCCTGTCCGGGGTGCAGTTCTTCTTCGTCCTCAGTGGGTTCGTGCTGGTCTGGTCGGCTCGACCCGGTGACTCCCGGCGGCGGTTCTGGCGGCGTCGGTTCGCCAAGATCTACCCGAACCACCTGTTGATGTGGGCGGTGGCGATGCTGGCCGCGCTCTGGTTCGCCGACCCGATCAACCCGGTGGCCGCGGTGGAGAACCTGTTCCTGCTCCAGGCCTGGGATCCCCGGCCGGGCTACTTCTACAGCGTCAACAACGTGAGCTGGTCGCTCTCCTGCGAGTTGTTCTTCTACCTGTGCCTGCCGCTGGCGCTGCCGTTGGTGCGGCGGGCCCGGCCGTGGCAGCTGTGGGCCGTGGTGATCGCGGTGCCGCTGCTGATCCTGGCGCTCTGGCCGGCGCAGACGCTGGTGCCGGAGCAGTACCGGTGGTGGTTCACCCAGGTGTTCCCGCTGGTGAGGTCGCTGGAGTTCTGGATGGGGGTGGCCGCCGCCGAACTGATGCTGCGGGGTCGCTGGCGCGGACCGCGCCTGCTGGTGGCGAGCCTGATCTTCGTGGCGACCTGGGTGGTGGCCGCGCAGTGGATCCGTGCCGAACTGTGGGCGGCGATCCTGTCGGCGGCGTACGTCGTGCTGATCGCGGCGGCGGCCGACGCGGACGTGCGGGGCAGCCGGTCGCCGCTGCGGTCCCGGCCGATGGTCTGGCTCGGCGAGGTCTCCTTCGCCTTCTACCTGGTGCACGTCTTCGCGATCATGACGATCATGCGGATCACCGGCGACTGGGGGACCGGCTTCCCGGGCTGGTGGGGTCCGGCCGCGGTGATCGGATTCCTGCTGCTCACCCTGGCCCTGGCCGCGTTGCTGCACCGCTACGTCGAGCAACCCATGATGCGCCGGCTGGCGCCGCCCCGCCCGAGCGCCGCCGGGACTGTCCACTCCGGACGATAGGGCTCGGCCGAGCGTCGGCTCGATCCGGCGAACAGTCCCACCCGACACGCCCGGACGGCGATGCGGCTGCCACGACGACGGCGGTAGCGTGAGGGCCGTGCTCATCGCCGCGCCTGCCTGTCCACTGTGGTGCTCGCGGCGTCCGGCCGTCCGGATGCTGACCGGCCTCGTGCCTCGTTCCCGCTGAGGCAGGTCATGGAGCAGTCTGTCCTCTACCAGTTCCTGACCGAGGTACCCCGGGCCGTCGCCATCTGGTCGGCGCTGCTGGTGCTCGCGCTGGGGGTGCTCACCGCCCTGGTCGCCCGCCCGCAGCGGGCCCGGTCGACCGAGGGGGCACCGGCGGTCGAGGGTGCGCCGGTGGCCGAGGGCGACTCGGCCGAGGATCCCGCCGTGACCACGGCCGCGGACCTGAGCAGGTACGCCGGAGAGGTGGCCGTGGCGGCGGCCGGTGCCGCGCGCAACGCCCAGCGGCGACGGGACGCCTGGCGGGTCGCGCACGAGGAACTCGAACGCGCCTGGACCGCGTACGACGAGGCGGAGCAGGTTGCCCGGCGACTCGCGGCCACGGTGCCGCTCGCGGTGCCGGGGGCGGTGCGGAGCCCGGACGAGTACGCCGCCCGGGAGCGGTGGCTGCACCGCGCCGCGATGGCCGCGCACTGGCGGGGCGACCTGACAGCCCGGCAGTTGAGCGAGGTGTTCGCTCGGCGGCGCGGTGGGGATCCCCGATGGCACCCTGCCGAGCAGGAGATCACCCTCGCCCGGCTGCTGCGCGACAGTCGGCTGGCCGCGTACCGGACGGCCGAGGCCCGGGAACGTGCGGCGTGGCGGGCGGCCGGAATCGCCGCCGAGGCCGCCCGTACGCTCGCTGCCGAGGCGTACGCTGCCGCACAGCGACTTCGGCCGGACCGGGTGCCGACGCGGCGCCGGGTCGCCTTCGGCCGGCCGGCCGTCATCCGGCGCTGGCGTCCGGCCCGGGTGGGCTGATCGGATGACCGCCCGGTCGGGCGGTCGGACCGACCTCGCCGACCGGTGCGGGTGCAGTCCCCGAGATGGGTGACCCCGGTCACATTGACTCCGGAAACGGTCACCGAGCGCGCTCGGGTGCATCGGTTACGTAATTTCCGGGACTTTTTGGGTGGTCGGTCCGGTTGTCGCCTTTCGGCGTGCTCAATTCCCCGAATCCCATTGAGCGACGCCAGTCGCCGAATACCCGGAAATAATTGATCTGGATCATGTTTACGCAGGCAATGACGGGTTGGCGCGCGGTTTGACCGGCCAGTAATGTCGCCCCGTCCGGTGCGGTAACCGATCGCAAAAGGCGACGCCGCGCCGACCCGCTCAATCGTGATCTCACGAACCGGGGACCCACTGCATTACCTGGGGTGAATCCGCGAGCCTCGGCCCGCGGTAGGGCGATCTTCCCGCCCGAATCCGTCAGCTAACCCGGTCGGCGGTGTCGGAAGGAGCTCCATTCGCGTGCAACACGTACCGATCCCCCCGTTGTTCCCACGCCTCCACGGCATCGCGGTGTCCGCGTTCGCCGGCTCTCCGACGGCGAGCTGATACCGGACCCACCGCCACCGCCCGGTGTCCCCGGGTGAATCTCTCGAACGGTCCGTCCGCGTCCGGGTGGTCGTCGGTTTCCCCTGCCGACCCGACCGCCGGCACCGGTACGGCCGCCCCAGCCCTCGTGGAGGATTTTGTGAAGCACACCGTCAAGCGTCAGCTCCGCCGCCTGGCGACGGAGCGTCCGTACCAGATCGTCGCCGGATCGGCGGCGGCGCTCATCCTGGCGACCGGCACGGGTGCCGCGCTCGCCGGCACCGGGGACGCCCCGGCCAGCGCACAGACCACCACCGTCGCCGAGTTGCGCGGTGACGCGGCGGCCTCCCGCAGCGACGCCCGGGTGGCGCAGACCCCATCGTCCGCGCCGAGCGAATCGGTCGCGGCCAGCGCCGCCGCCTCGCCCTCGCCGTCGCCCTCGCCGAAGGCCAGCTCCGCCACGCCGGACCCGGACCTGACCAGTAAGAAGGCCGCGCCGAAGCCGCCGGCGAAGAAGGTCCTGGACTACGACTACCAGGCACAGGTCAACGGCTACTACTGCGGCCCGGCCGCCGTGCGCAACGCGCTGAGCGCCGCTGGCGTCGAACGCGACCAGGACACCCTGGCCAGCCAGCTCGGCACCACGTTCGCCGGCACCAACTCGGCGGCGGACACCACCCGGGTGCTCAACGCCGTGCTCAAGGGCGACCCCTACCAGACCAGGTGGATCCGTGGTGGTGCGGCCACCCCGGCCCAGATGGACCAGCTCCAGGCCGACGTCGTGGCGACAATCAACGACGGGCGGGGTGTCGTGGTGAACGTGGCCGGCAGCGCCACGGACACCAACGGTCGCTGGCACTCCTTCCCCGGCGGGCACTACATCGCCGTGGTGGGCTACGAGGACGAGGGCCGAATGGTGAAGATCGCCGACTCGGCCGACGGGTCCTACTACTCCTACTGGATGAGCACCATCGACCTGGCCAACTGGGCGGCCACGCGCGGCTACTCGGCCTGACCGACCTGACGGACCCGAACGGGCGCCGGTTCCCCGCTGGGGAACCGGCGCCCTACCGTCACCGCCCCTGTCGCCCGCCCTTGCCCGCCCCGCCGGCCGTGCTCTCTGCCGTGCCGGCCGCGCCGGCCGCCGTGCCTGCCGCGTCGAGCGCCGGCACCAGCGGCGTCAACGCGGCCCGGACCAGGTCGGGCAGCGACCCGGACGGTACGACGAAACCGGGCATCGACGGTGCCACGGTCGTGGACTCCAGCCACTGCCGGAGGGCGACCCTGGCGGCTGCCCCGACGCTGGCCGAGAGCACCCGGGCGGTCAGGCGGTCGATGTCCGGGCAGCGTTCGGTGATGGCGTCGGCGAGCGGGCCCTCGATCGTGCTGACCGTGTCGACGTAGCAGGCGCGCAGGGCGGGACTTGTCGTGATCATCAACAGCGCCGCGCTGGACTGGTCGCCCTGGTCGGCGTACTGCCCGACGACGGCGTCGAGCACGGCGTCGGCGAGGCCGATCTCGGTGGGCCGGGAGAGCACGGCCGCCGCGACCTGTGCCGTACGTTCTGCGGTGACCGCCGCGATGATCGCCTGCTCGCGGCTTGAGAAGTAGTTGTTGTACGTCCTTGGTGACACCCCAGCGGCCTCGGCGATGTCGTCGACGCGGACGTTGCCCGGCCCGCGCTCCAGCGCCAGGCGCAGCGCGGCCGTGCGGAGCGCCGCTCTGGTCGCCTGCTTCTTCCGTTCCCGCAAGGAGGGGCGGCCCGCTGCTGTCACCCGCTCACCATCGCACAATCTCTGCGTGTCCGCAAACTTGCGTGCGCGCAGAAATTTGCTAGCGTCGCCACGAGCCCCCACCCCGGCGGCGCCCCGAGCGAGAAGGACCGACAGACATGCGAGCCAAGGGCATGAGCTACGACACCGGCTTCGTCCGGGACGGGCACAACTCGTTGCCGCACTTCGACCCGGAGTTGGTCCGGCGAGAGTTGACAATCATCCGCGACGACCTGCACTGCACCGCCGTCCAGATCGTCGGAGGCGACCCGCAGCGCCTGGAACTCGCCGCCCGGCTCGCCGCCGAACTCGGACTGGAGGTCTGGTTCTCGCCGTACCCGCTGGACCTGTCGGCCGACGAGGCCCTCGCCCTGTTTCTCGACTGCGCCGAGCGGGCCGAGCGACTGCGCGCGACCGGGGCCGAGGTGGTCTTCGTCTCCGGCGTCGAGCTGAGCATCATGAACCGGGGCTTCGTCGTCGGCGACCGCATCGACGACCGACTCGGCAACCTCCTTGCCGACCCGGTCGGCCGCGCCGAACGGATCGCCGAGGTCCGCTCCCGGCTCGACCGGTTCCTCCGCACCGCCGTGGCGGCGATCCGCGAACGCTTCCACGGAAAGGTGACCTACGCCGCCATTCCGTTCGAGGGCGTCGACTGGGAGCTGTTCGACTTCGTCACCCTCGAACTCATCCGCTCCGCCGAGGTCGCCGACCAGTTCCGGGCGGCCGTACGCGAACTCGTCGCCCAGCCCAGTCCGGTCGCGATCACCGGTTTCGGCACCGCGACCTGGCGCGGTGCGGGCGACGTCGCGCCGCGCAGTATGGAGATCATCGAGTACGACGAGGCCACCGGCGAACCGGTCCGACTCAACGGGCGCTACCAGCGCGACGAGGCCGGCCAGGCGGCCTACCTGAGCGAGCTACTGGAGATCTTCGACAGCGAGGGCGTGGACAGCGCCTTCGTGCACCTGTTCGCGCTGTACAACCTGCCGCACCGCCCCGACGGCGACCCCGCCGACGACCTCGACCTGGCCAGCCTCGGGATCGTCAAGGTCCTCGACGGCCGGGACGGCGACACCTACCCCGGCCTGCCCTGGGAGCCCAAGGCCGCCTTCGCCGCCGTGGCCGACCGCTACCGCGACTGACGGCGGACCAGCAGCCGGGCCACCGCCAGCGGCAGCACATGCAGTACGCCGACGAGCAGCAGCGCCAACGTGGCGATCTGGCCCACGGCGAGCCCCTCCAGCGCCAGTATCAGCACCGCGCAGCCGCCGGTGACCAGTACGTGCCGCACCAGCCGCAGCGTGATCCGTCGGGTCGACCCCGGCGCGTCCGGCGCGGCGGGGTCCGGCGCGGTGGCTTTCGGCGGCCGTGACGTGACCATCGCCGCGATCGCGATCAGGCCGGCGACCTGCACCGCCCAGCGGGCGGTGGTGCCGATCCCGGCTCCGTCGGTCACCGACGGTGCGACGACAGTGGTGGCGGCGAACACCACGAAGGCCGGCAACCCGGTGAAGAGGAACGCCAGAATCCCGACCCGCGCCACCCGTTGCCCCAGGCTGTCCTGCGGTTCGACCTGTTGTTCGAGGTTGACGCGGATCTCGTCGGGGGCCCACACCAACTTGCGGGCGGGCGGCTGGTCGGGCGTCGGTTGCGACATGCGGACAAGTCTAAAGTGGATCCGCCAGGTCCCCGGCTACGGGGACCTGGCGGGCAGTGCCCGCGCGTCAGGTGGTGGGGGAGAGCGGGGCGGTGCGCGCGGCGCGCGGCGTCGGCGGAGCCCAGGTGGGGTCCAACTCGCGCCGGGCGGCGGCCAGGAACGCCTCGGCGTAGGCGTCGATGGGGAAGTCACCGAGGTACCGCCGCCGGGTCGTCCAGCGGGCCGTGGCGAGCGGATCGGTGTCGAGCAGCCCGGTCAGCACCTCGTCCAGGTTCGTCAGGTCGCGGCGCAGCACATAGCCGGACGCGGCCAGCGGAAACCGCTCGGTGAAACGGTCGCCGTCGGCACCCGTGTCGGTGACCGCGTACGGCTTGCCCGAGTAGAGCCAGTCGGACACCACGCCGGAGACGTCGGAGACCAGGGCGTCGGCACGGTTCACCGACTCGGCCAGGCTCAGCCGGCTGGCTGCGGCACCGAACAGGTGCTGCCGTCCGGTGCGGGACCGGTCGGCGGCGAGCAGGTCGTGTAGCCGCGCCAGGTACCGGGCCGAGGCCGGGTTCTGCGTGGTGTAGGGGTGCGCCCGCAGGATCACCGTGGCACCCCGGTCCAGCAGCCGCCGCAGCAGCGGCTCGGCCATCGGCAGCGAGCAGTAGTCGGCGTCGGCGTGGTGCCCGGTCCAGGTGGGGGTGTAGAGCACCGTCGGGTTGGCCAGGCCGGTGGCGGGCTCGGTGCGTACCTCGATCGTCTCGACCTGCGGACGGCCGACCACGACGAACTTCTCCGCCGGGATCGCCACCCCGGCCCGGGCGTACCTGTCGATGGCCGCCTCGCCGGCCACGAAGATCCGGTCGAAGATCCCGGACACCGGGTTGGCGCTGGACGCCTTGTCGCTGTCGCCGTGGTGCAGCTGGATGTGGGTGAGCTGGGTGAAACGGAGGCAGTGACTGTTCTTCGCGCCGTGGTTGACGTAGAACGCCACCCGCAGGCTGGGCACCAGCACCTCGTCCATGCTGCGCAGGGTGGGGCAGTAGAGCACCGGGGCGGTGGTGGCCGCCGCGATGGCGGCCAGCGACTCCGGTTCGCGCACCATCACCACGAACGGCCGACCGATCCGCGCCAGGTACGGCAGCCACATGGTGACCTGGTACTCCGAGCCGGGCGGGGCGGAGAAGTGCAGCACGAACTCCGGCTGGTGCCGGCGCAGCGCCCGGGTGACCGGCGAGCCGCCGCTTGCCGGCCGGAACCGCCGCCGGGCCAGGTCCAGTGCGACCGCGCCGACGACGGCACCCACCAACAGGACCGCCACCAGCGCGAGGACGGCGGGCAGGGCGGCCAGGGCGGCCAGGGCCAGGACCGCGAGCAGGCCGGCCAGGGCGTCCCCGAGGCCGGCGGCGACCTGCGGCACCCAGGTGCGTACCGGCAGGTTGGCGGCGCGGATCTCCAGGTTTCCGGCGTCCCGCAGCGGACCGGCCAGCAGCAGCAGTCCCAGCAGCACCAGGGCGGCGGCGGCCAGCGCCGGGTCGAACCCGGAGTCGAGCTGCCGGGCGTAGCCGACCAGGATTCCGGCCGCGATCAGTGTGGTCTCCGCGACGCTGTCGGCGCCGGGGCGCACCCGGCGCTCCCAGACGGTGGCCGCGAGCGCGACCACCGCCAGGCCGAGACCCCAGGCGGTCGCGTCGGTGAGCGCGACCACGCCGAACGCCAGCACCGCCCCGCCGGTGGCCAGGCCCCGGGCGGCCAACTTCGTGACCAGGTCACCACGCATCTCGGTGTCGCCTTCGCGCTATGTTGCCGGCCGGTCAGCCGACGGGTGCGGTGTCGATCGGCCGGTCGGCCTGGGCGGGCGCCGGCACGGCGAGCGGCGCGGCCTCGCCGGGCGGCCGGCGGACGTCGATCACCTGGCCGGTGAGGTCCGAGATCAGTACGTCCAGCGAGGCCTGGGCGACGGTCTCGGCGGCGAGCAGGGTGTGCTCGGGCTCCTCGCCGAACGCCTTGGTTCGCATCGGGGTGGCGGTTCGCTCCGGGTTGATGATGTTCACCCGGACGCCCTGCTCCGCCCACTCGTCCGACAGCGCCTGGGTGAGGTTGACCAGGGCGGCCTTGGTCGCCGAGTAGAGCGCGTAGTCGGCCCGCCCCCGGGTGTACGAGCTGGAGGTGTAGAGCAGCAGCTGGCCCTTGGTGTGCTGGAGGTACGGCAGGGCCTGCCGGGCGACGGTCACCGGGCCGACGAAGTTGACCTGGAGCACCCGGTCGATGGTGTCCTGGTCCATCTCGGCCAGCGCGCCCTTCTCCAGGATGCCGGCGGTGACCACCACGTGGTCGATGCGGCCGGTGGCGTCGAAGGCGGTCTTCAGCGCGGCCTCGACGTCCTCGGGCCGCTCCACGTGGGTGCCGGTGCTGGAGCGGCTGAACGGGAAGACCTGCGCGCCGTGCCGGCGGGCCAGCTCGGTCAGGTCGTGGCCGATGCCGTAGCTGCCGCCGAAGACGACTATCGTCCGGCCGGCGACCTCCTCGCTGTAGGCCCGCTGGTCGGCCAGCCGGGGCACCTTGGCGGCGGCCAGCTGGAACAGCTTGTCGGCCAGGTGCACGTCGACCGGGTGGGTGACCTTGATGTTCTCGTCCGAGCCGTCGATCACCTTGATCGGGGTCTCGGGCAGGTAGCGCAGCACCACGCCGCAGTCGTCGGTGGCGGCGAAGTTCGGGTCACCCTCGGCCCGGCGGTACGCCTCCCGGATGGTCCCGGAGCGGAAGGCCTGCGGGGTCTGGCCCCGGCGCAGCGTGGCCCGGACCGGGATGTCGGTGATGCAGTCGTTCTCGTCCACCTGGATGATCGTGTCGGCCGACGGGATGGCCACGTCGACCGCCGAGTAGGTCCAGAGGGCGTTCACGCACTCCCGGACGATCCGGCCGTTGAGCAGCGGTCGTACCGCGTCGTGGAAGAGGATGTTGCAGTCCCCTTCGCCGACCGCGTCCAGCGCGATGCGGGTGGTGGCGTTGCGGGTGTCGCCGCCCTCGATGACCTTGGTGACCTTGCGGAAGCCGGCCTTGTCGACGATCCGTCGCGCCTCGTCGACGTGGCCGCTGGCCATCAGCACGATGATCTCGTCGATCTCCGGCGCGGCCTCGAAGACGGCAAGCGTGTGCTCGATGATCGGCTTACCGGCGATCTTCAGGAGCTGCTTGGGGATGCCGAGGCCCAGGCGGGTGCCGGTGCCGCCGGCAAGCACCACGGCCACCGTCCGGGAGGGTCGCCACGGCGCCGGGTTCTCCCGCCGGGTGCCCGGTTCGGTGGTCAGGTCCTGCGTCATTGCCGGTCCTCGCTCTCGGGGGGTGTCGCTCGCGGTGAATGGGTGCCAGGAAGGGTTGCGCCGAGGTGGCGACGGGATGAACAGTAACGCGCGGACCGCGTCGCCCCAACGAGGGCGACGCGGCGCGGGCGGTCACCGGGTTGCGGTTCGGACGGCCGCGACCGGCTCTACTTGCCGTTGGTGAATGCTTCGTAGGCGCGAATTACCTCATCGGTCGGGCCGTCCATCCGCATCTCGCCCGATTCCAGCCAGATTGTCCGTTCGCACGTGTCCCGCACCGAGGAGAGCTGGTGGCTCACCAGGAACACGGTGCCGGCGCTCTCCCGCAGCTCCCGGACCCGCTTCTCGCTGCGCTTGCGGAACTTCTTGTCGCCGGTGGCGAGGGCCTCGTCGATCAGCAGCACGTCGTGCTGCTTGGCCGCGGCGATGGAAAACCGCAGCCGGGCCGACATGCCGGAGGAGTAGGTACGCATCGGCAGCGAGGCGAAGTCACCGCGCTGGTTGATCCCGGAGAACTCGATGATCTCCGGCAGCTTGCGCTGCACCTCCGCCGGGTGCATGCCCATGGCCAGGCAGCCGAGCGTGACGTTGCGCTCGCCGGGCAGGTCGTTGAGGAGCGCGGCGTTCACCCCGAGCAGCGAGGGCTGCCCCTGGGTGTAGATCGCGCCGTGCTCCACCGGCAGCAGCCCGGCGATGGCCCGCAACAGGGTCGACTTGCCGGAACCGTTGGTGCCGATCAACCCGATCGCCTCACCGCGGTACGCGGTGAAGGTGACGCCGCGCACCGCGTGCACCTGCCGGACGTTCGGCGCGGAGGTACGGGTCAGCAGCCGCTTGAAGGCCGTCGCCGGGCTGGTGTTGCCCGCGCCGCGCCGCCGGTGCACCCGGTAGACGACGTGTGCGTCGTCCACCACGACGGTCGGGATCCGCTCCTGGATCCGGGGCAGGGTCACCGTCACATCATTGGACATCGCGACCTGATCAACCACGGCCGTACTCCTGTTCGCCGCGCCAGAAGTAGAGGTAGCCACCGATCCCCATGACCAGCGCCCAGCCCAGCGCGATCAGCCAGGCCTGCGGCAGGGACTCGTTGAGCAGCGGGGTGCTCTCCAGCAGGGAGACCCGGGCCAGCTCGATGTAGACAAGCAGAGGGTTGAACTGGAGCACCGTGGTGGTCCATTCGGGCAGGTTCCGGGCGAACAGCTCGACGCTGTAGAGCACGCCGGAGCCGTACATCCAGGCCCGCAGGATGAAGGGCATCACCTGCTTCAGGTCGGTGGCCTTGGAGCCCAGCCGCGCCACCGCCATGGTCAGCCCGGCGGTGAAGATCGCCTGGAGCAGCACCGCCGGCACCAGCATCAGCCACATCAGGGTGATCGGCTCCCCGGTCACCAGCACGATCACCAGCAGCACCACGATCGATCCGAACAGCTGCTGGAACTGCGTGGTGGTGATGGCCAGCGGCAGGCTGGCCCGCGGGAAGTGCAGCGCGCGGATCAGGCCGAGCTGGCCGCTGATCGCCTTGGTGCCGTTCTGCACGCTGGTCTGGGTGAAGTTGAAGATGAACACGCCGGTGGTCAGGTAGGCGAGGAAGTTGTCCACGCCCCGGCTCTGTTCGAGGACCAGACCGAAGATCAGGTAGTAGACCGCCGCGTTGGTGAGCGGGGTGAGCACCTGCCAGAGCTGCCCGAGTCGAGCGTTGCTGAACGAGGCGGTCAGCTTGGCGCTGGCGTACGCGGCGATGAAGTGCCGGTACTGCCAGAGCTGGCGGGTGTAACGGCCGAGCGAGGGTCGCTCGCCAGCTACCCGCAGCCCGTGCCGGGCGGCCAGCTGGGCCGGGGTGAGGCCGGAATCGGGGTCGGCCAGCGCGTTGGCCATGGGGAAAGGCGCTCCGATCTATCGAGCCGGGCGGAATGTTCGCGACGTGGAATCTAGCGTGGCCAGTGCGTGGAGCGCCGCCCCCGTCGCTGCGTGGACAGTAGTCCGAAACACGTCGGGACGCAACCGTAGCGTCGTTGCGGTACATTGTCGCACGTGAAGACCGACAAGAGGCGGGCGCCGGCCGGTGCCGCGGTGCTCCGTGACGAGATCACCACGGCGATCCGCCGCGCGGTCACCAAGGAACTGGCGGAAGTAGGCTACGGCCGGCTGTCGATCGAAGCGGTGGCGCGTCGGGCCGGAGTGAGCAAGACCGCGGTCTATCGCCGGTGGCGCTCCAAGCTCGAACTGGTGCTTGACGTGGTCTCGGCCGTCGCGCGCCGCAAGCTGCCGCTGCTGGACACCGGGACCCTCGACGGCGACGTACGGCTGCTGCTGCTCGTGGTGACCGGAGCGCTGGGGCACCCCCTGGCGTCGCAGATCATCCCCGATCTGCTCGCCGAGGCGGCGCGCAACCCGCAGATCGCCGGCACGCTCCAGGGCGCCCTGAACGACTACCAGGACCGGATCGGCAAGATCGTCATCGGCCGGGCGGTCGAGCGCGGCGAACTGCCCGCCGGTGCCGACCCCCGGGTCGCCGCCGACCTGATCGTCGGGCCGGTCTACTGGCGGCTGGCCATCGCCCGGGTGCCGTTGGAGCCACCCGAACTCGCCCGGCTGGCGGACGCCGCAGTGGCCGCCCTCCGGGTGGCGTGTGCCGAGCCGGACCGGGACCAACCGGCCTGAGCTGCCGGGACCGGCCTTCCTGAGCTGCCGGGACCGGCCTTCCTGAGCTGCCCGGGCGACCGGCTCTGAGCTGCCCGGACGGCGGCGTCGCGCACGCCCCGGATGGCCGTGACCGAAACGGGCCGGGAAATCCCGACCAACGCTCGTGAGCGCCGGTCTCGTCTTCGCCACCGAACGGACTAGTATCGCACCCCGACACCCGCAAAACAGTCTTGCGACACAGGAGGATCTTCATGGCTGGGCAGCACCCGGACTTCATACCGCCAGCCCGGCCGATCATCGGCGAAGCCGAGATCGAAGCGGCTGTGCGGGTGCTGCGTAGCGGCAAGGTCGTGCAGGGGCCCGAGGTCGCGGCGTTCGAGGAGGAGTTCGGCGAGCTGGTCGGCGACCGGCACTGCGTAGCCGTCAACTCCGGCACCTCCGCCCTCCAACTGACCCTGCTGGCGCTCGGCTTCGGCCCGGGCGACGAGGTCATCGTGCCGTCGTTCTCCTTCGCGGCCAGCGCCAACGCCGTACGGCTGGTCGGTGCCGAGCCGATCTTCGTGGACATCGAGCCGGACACCTTCTGTGTCGACCCGGAAGCGGTCGCCGCCGCGGTCACCCCGCGGACCGTCGCCATCATGCCGGTGCACCTGTACGGTCACCCCGCTGCGATGGACAAGATCATGGCGGTCGCGCAGCGGCACGGCCTGGCCGTCGTCGAGGACGCCGCCCAGGCCCACGGCGCCAGCCTGCACGGCACTCCGGTCGGTGCGTTCGGCACCGCCGGCTGTTTCAGCTTCTATCCCACCAAGAACATGCACTCCCTGGAGGGAGGCATGATCAGCACCGCGGACGCCGGGCTCGCCCGCACCCTGCGGCTGCTGCGCAACCAGGGCATGGAGCAGCGGTACGCCAACGAGATCGTCGGGGCCAACATGCGGATGACCGACGTGGCCGCCGCGATCGGCCGGGTGCAGCTCACGCAGCTCGCCGAGTGGACCGAGCAGCGCCGGGCCAACGCCAAGTACCTCGACTCGAAGATCAACGGCATGGTCACCCCGCCGGTGGCGGACGCCGCCCGGCACGTGTACCACCAGTACACCGTCCGGGCCCGGGGCAACCGGGACGCGGCCCAGGCCCGCCTCACCGAACTGGGCATCGGCAACGCCGTCTACTACCCGACCCCGATCCACCGGCTCAAGCCGTACCTGGGCAAGGACGGCCAGCCCGGCCCGTGGGAGCTGCCGGAGACCGAGCGGGCCGCCGCCGAGGTGATCTCGCTGCCGGTGCACCCCTCGCTGAGCCCCGCCGACCTGGAGCGGATCGCCGACGCCGCGAACCTCGCCGGTGGTGCCCGGTGAGCGCGCGACAGGGTGGCAAGCTGCGCGCCGGCCTGATCGGCCTGGGCGCGATGGGCCGCAACCACGCCCGGGTACTGTCCGGTCTGGACGGAGTCGAGCTGGTCGGGATCGTCGACCCGCTCGGTGACCCCAACGGCCTGCTCCGGGCGCCGGTCCTGCCCGAGCTGAGCGAACTGCTGGCCCTCGACATCGACTACGCCGTGGTCGCCTGCCCGACCGCGCTGCACGAGCCGATCGGGCTCGAACTCGCCGCCCACGGGGTGTCGGCGCTGATCGAGAAGCCGCTCGCGCAGTCCGTCGAGGCGGCGACCCGGCTGGTCGAGGCGTTCGAGAGCCGCGGGCTGGTGGCCGGGGTCGGCCACATCGAGCGGTACAACCCCGCCCTGCAAAACCTGCGGTCTCGTCTGGAAGCGGGCGAGTTGGGCGAGGTCTACCAGGTGGTGACCCGACGGCAGGGTCCGTTCCCGCACCGGATCGCCGATGTCGGCGTGGTGCTCGACCTGGCCACCCACGACATCGACCTGACCAGCTGGGTGACCGGCCAGGAGTACGCCTCGGTGTCGGCCCGGACGGTCTCCCGCAGCGGCCGGCTGCACGAGGACATGGTGGCGGCCGTCGGCCTGCTCTCCGACGGCACGATGGTCAACCACCTGGTCAACTGGCTCAGCCCGCTCAAGGAACGGTCCACTGTGATCACCGGTGACCGGGGCTGCTTCGTCGCCGACACGCTCACCGCCGACCTGACCTTCTACGCCAACGGCGCCATCGACACTGAGTGGGAGGCGTTGCGGGCCTTCCGCGGCGTCGCCGAGGGCGACATGGTCCGCTACGCCATCCCCAAGCGCGAACCGCTGCTTGTCGAGCACGAGCGATTCCGGGACGCGGTCGAGGGCAAGGAGAGCGACATCGTCACGCTCCGGCAGGGGCTGCGGACGGTCGAGGTGGCCGGCTGCCTGGTGCGTTCGGCCCGCGACGGCGTGACGATTCCGATCGAGGGCGGGACGCCCCGGTGAAGGTCCTGATCGCCGGCGGCGCCGGATTCATCGGCAGCACGATCGCCTCGGCCTGTCTGGATGCCGGGATCACTCCGGTCATCCTGGACAACCTCAGTACCGGACGGGCCGAGTTCGCCGCGGACCGGATCTTCTACCAGGGTGACATCGCCGACCGGCGACTGATCGACCGGATCTTCGCCGAACACCCCGACATCGAGGCGGCCGTGCACTGTGCGGCGCTGATCGTGGTGCCGGACTCGGTCGCCCACCCGCTCAGCTACTACCGGGAGAACGTCGGCAAGTCGGTGGAGTTCGTGGACGCGCTCGTCGGCAACGGGTGCGACAGGTTGCTCTTCAGCTCCTCGGCGGCGATCTACCAGCCCGGCGAGGACTTCGCCGTGGACGAGTCCTCTCCGGTGGCCGCCACCAGCCCGTACGGGCGCAGCAAGGCGATGGTCGAGCAGGTGCTCCAGGACAGCGCCCGGGCCTACCCCCTGCACGTCATCTCGCTGCGCTACTTCAACCCGGTCGGCGCCGACCCGAAGATGCGTACCGGGCTCCAGTTGGCCCGTCCCACGCACGTGCTCGGCAAGATGATCGAGGCAGCGCGTACCGGGTCGACGTTCCAGCTCACCGGGGCCGACTGGCCCACCCGCGACGGCTCCGGCATCCGTGACTACGTGCACGTGTGGGATCTCGCCCGCGCCCATGTCGAGGCGTTGCGCCGGTTCGACACCATCCTGCCGACCGAGCACGGCGAGCGGTACCAGGTGATCAACCTGGGGACGGGCGACGGCACGACGGTGCGCGAGCTGCTGGCGGCCTTCCACGCCGTGCTGGGTCGGCCGATCCCGACCGCGGTCTCCGACCGCCGCCCGGGCGACTCGGCCGGTACCTACACCCGCAGCGAGCGGGCCCGACAGCTGCTGGGCTGGGAGCCGACCCTGTCGCTTCGCGACGGCATCCGCCACTCGTTGCAGTGGGACGAGTTGCGTGACCAGGTGCTGGGCGGCGACGCGGACCCGCACCTGTTGCCGGTCGGCGCCACCGGCCGGTAGCGCCGGCCCGGACCGGGCCCAACCGGCGGCTCAAGCACCACCGGGGTACGCCGAGGGCGCCACTGGGGGTACGCCGCACCCGTCCCGCACGGGCCTCGCGGTAGGTAGCTACGCGAGGCCCGTCGCGCGTCGTCCGTCCGCCGGTGCGCCGCGTCGCTCCGCCCAGCAGGGGAGCCAGCCGGCGTCAGCTGGGGCGAGTCAGCCAGCGGCATCGTCCCCAGCTGGCGCGAGTCAGCGGGCGGCGTCGCCCAGCAGGAGCCGGTCGAAGCGGTGCTTGACCACGGACCAGTCCCATGCGCCGAGCGCGTACTCGGCGGCCTCCCGGCCGCTGTCGCGCCACGCCTGGTCGGTGCCGGTGGTGGCGAGGATCCGCTCGACGGCCTCCTCCGGGCTGCCGATCACCCAGCCCTGCGGGTAGAGGGTGCGCGCACTGTGCGGTCGACCGGCGAAGAAGGGCCAGTCCCGTACCACCGGAACGGCGCCGCTCGCGGCACCCTCCATCAGGCCACAGTGGCAGCCCTCGCGTACCGACGAACTGAGGATCACGCCGACGTCGGTGAGTACCTTCGGCACGTTGTTCGTCGGCCCGAACCGCCGCACCGCACCGGCCGCCACCAGGTCGTCGACGTCGCGGTTGAACGCCTCAAGGTACTGCCGGCTGGCGAGGCTGACATCGGGGTTCATGTCGCCGCCGACGAGGAGCAGCCGGTAGCGGTCGTCGCGTCGGCGCAACAGCCGCAGCACCTGCAACGCCCAGCGCGGGTCCTTGGCGACCTGACCGATGCCGACCAGGCCCAGCTGGAAGCGGGCCTCCGGCGACTTCTCGATCTGGAAGCCGCGCAGGTCCATCGCGTTGTCCAGGACGTGCATCCGGGGCGCGTCCGGACCCTGTAGGTAGGGCACCAGGGCGGTGGTCAGGTCCTTGATGTGGTCGGCCACGAAGATCAGGTCGTCGACCCGGGAGAAGTCCACCAGGTGCGGCCAGCGGGACAGCGCCTCGTAGCTGTGCAGCCGGACGATGATCCGGGTGGTGCCCGGGTCCACGACGGTGAACAGCGCGGCGGGGGCCACACACCAGTCCACGAAGACCGTGTCGGCCCAGTCCAGGTGGCCGCGGAGCCGGTCCTCGACCTTCTCGTGGTACGGCGTGGCCTCGGCGGAGAGCCGGTCCTGGAGCATGTGCTTGGCGGCCCACGTGACGCTCTTGAGCGAGGCGTTCGCGGCCAGGTCCAGGAAGCGGACCTCGACCCCGGGATGCGCGTCGTAGTGTTCCCGGATCAGCTTGAGGAAGTTGTCGTTGGCGCTTGTCGCGATCAGCAGCCGCAGCGGTCGGTCGGTCGGCGGTGCGGCGGCCGGCTGCCGGCGACCGCGCGGCTTGGCCAACGTGGCCGCCGCCTCGGAACGCCGGAACGGTGCCACGAACCCTTCCGGGTCCTCCGCCAACGGGGAGCTGAGCTGGTCGATGTGCAGCACCCGGTCGAAGGCGAGGGTCATCGCCCGGTTGAGCAGATCGGCCGCGGCGGCCTGCTCGTCGGCCCGGTGCCGCTGGTCGGCGACGGAGAGCAGCGCCTGCACCGCGCTGTCCAGATCGCGCGGCGGCATGCCCGCCTTCAGCTCCCGGCTGGCCGCGTCGGCAAGCATCCGGGCCCGGGCGGCCGGCTTGCGCAGCTTGCTGGCGGTGGCGGCGAGGATCAACGCCTCGCCGTCGGGCCGGTCGGCCCAGGCCATTCCCTCGGCCACCTGATAGGCGACCTTGGAACGCAGCGAGTCGGGCATCTTCGGCGCCCGTACCGCCTTCAGCCAGAGTTGGGTGCCGGCCTTGCTGCGCATGATCGGTCGGGCGGTGACGGCGTCGACCGCCGCCCGGGGCGCGGCGTTGATCAGACGGTGTACCCGCTGCCGGACCGACGTCGTCGGGCGTTGCAGCGACTTCGGCGCCGGCTGGCCCGGCCCGTCGAGCACGGCCTGCACCGCCGCCTGGACGCCGTACCGGGCGGCGGCAGCGGGGTTGCGCTGCGCCATTCGCCACACCGTGTAGATCGCGTGCGCATCCAGGGCGACCAGCACGTCCGCGCTGCGGGCCTGCTCCCGCGCCCAGGACTCCCGCCACACCTGGGTCCAGACCCGCTCACCCGGCGTGGCCCGGGCAGCCGCCCGGTTGGGGGTCGCTTTGGCGATGTCCGCCGGCAGGGCGCAGAGCCCGTCCAGCGCCAGGTCGGCGGGAACGTCCTCGATGTCGAGCGCCCCGACCAGGTGGACCCGCGCGCCGACCTCGCGCAGCCGGGTCACGGCGGTGGTCAGGATCCCTGGCTTCGGCGATACGCCGGTCACCAGCAACACATCGCTCATGCGAGTACTCCGCCCCCATGGTCGGACTTGATCTCGTCCAGCGGCACACCGTCGCCGGGCAGGTCGTGCCGGGCGGCGAGCGCCCGTTCCGCCAGCTGCCGGACGCCCGTGCGCATCAGGCTCTCGCGGGTGAAGGGGTCCGCGTGGGCGCGTACGCCGGACCGTTCGGCCTCGGTCGCCTCCAGCACCATCCGGGCTGCGCGCCGGAAGCTGTCCACCAGCTGCAACTCGTCCAACCCGCAGGCGCCGGTCCACAGTGGATGTCCGGTGAGCACCCGGGAGGCGTCGTGATCGACCTCGTGCACCGACACGATCGGCAGACCGGTGGCCATGTATTCGTACACCTTGCCGGAGGTGACGTAGCGCCCGCCGATCAGGATCAGCACCAGCGCGTCCCAGCCGGCGTAGACCTTCGGCACCTCCGCCTTGCGGACCGGACCGCCGAAGGAGACCCCGTCGGCCTCGGCCGCGCGGATGAGCTCGGTGAGCCCGTTGGCCTCCCGGTTGGCGCCGGCACCGATGTGGCCACGGATGTCGAATTTGGCGTTACGCAGCAGTGGTTCCCGCTCGCGGGCCTCCCGCCAGGCATCCAGCACCACCTGCAACTGCCGGGTGGAGTAGTTGACCGTACCGAGGTAACCGAAGGTCAACCCGGCCTCGGGATCCGGCTGCCGCGGCTTGATCGAAGGCACGCTGTCCTTGTCGTAACCGTTGCGCACGACGTGCACCCGGTCGGCGACGTGCGGGTACCGGTGCCGGTAGTGGTCGGCGATCGGGTCGTTGACCACCCACAGCGAGAGACAGTTGTCGAGGATGCGACGCTCCCAGACACCGGCCTCCGAGTCCTCGGCGAACGCCTCACCGCCGTTGACCACGTCGATCGACCAGCCGTCGCGGAAGTCGACCGCGTAGGGAACGCGGTGCGTCTCGTAGAGCTTCCACGCGGCGGCCAGGTTCACGTACGGCACGCAACTGGCCAACAGCAGGTCGGCCGGGTGCTGCTCGTGGATGTCGAGGACCGCCTGTTCGAGGGTGCTCCGCCAACCGCCGAACACCGGCTCCGGGAAGATCTTCGTCTCCCGCTTGCGGAGGTTGCTCAGCCACTTGACCGGGCGCAGCGCGCGTTCCTCGCTGAACTTGCGGATGTCGGTTTCGAGATCCTCCCGGGCGAGCGGCAGCTCCACCACCTTGATCCCGGGATCCACCTGCTCCAGCAGCGTGACGTCCAGACCGGAGTCACGCTCCCAGGACTCGGCGGCGATCGTCACCACGGTGACGTCCCAGCCCAGCTGGCGGAACTGGTTGGCGGTCTCGCGCATCCGGTAGGCGCAGCTCTTCGCTGCGGGTGGGAAGCCGATGGCCAGGTAGATCAGGTGCGGCGGGACCTTGCGGTCGCTGCTGGAGGGGAGCACGTTCACCTCTGTGCCAGGATCGAGACGACCCGTTCGGCCGCTCGGCCGTCGCCGTACGGGGTGCCCCGTTCGGTGGTGGGGGCGGGGCGCGTGGCGATGTCCGCCCACTCCCCAGGGGTCAGCGCGGCCGGCTCGGGCACCAGGCGGTTCCAGTCCCCGACCAGGGTCTCGATCCACTCGGTCTCCGGCCGCAGCGTGGTGCAGGGCCGCCCCAGCAGGTACGCCTCTTTCTGCAACCCGCCGGAGTCGGTCACCACGCCGGTCGAGCCCAGCACGGCGGCGACCATGCTGGCATAGGGCAGGGGCCGGCCGACGTGCAGCGCACCCCGGGCCAGCTTCACGCCGTACTCCTCGGCCTTGGCCAGCAACCGGGGGTGGGCCAGGAGCGCGACCGGGACGGGCAGGTTGGCCAGCGCGTCGACGAGGGCGGTCAGCCGCTCGGGCGAGTCGGTGTTCTCGGCGCGGTGCAGGGTGGCCAGCAGGTACGGCTCGTCCGGCGACACGCCTTCGGGTAGGGCGGGCGCGGGATGCGTGCCGGCCAGCACGGCGTCGCGTACGCCGAGGCAGACGTCGACCATCACGTCACCGGCGAGCACCGACCGCTCGGCGAGCCCTTCCGCGGCAAGGTGTCGCATCGCCTCCTCGGTCGGGGCGAGCAGGAGATCGGCGGCGTGGTCGGTGAGGATGCGGTTGTGTTCCTCCGGCATCCGGCGGTTGAAGGAACGCAGTCCGGCCTCCAGGTGGGCGACCGGAAGGTGCAGCTTGACGGCGGAGACCGCACCGGCGAGCGTCGAGTTGGTGTCGCCGTAGACGAGCACCCAGTCCGGCTTCTCGGCCATGAAGACCGGGTCCAACGCGGCAAGCGCCTTGCCGGTCTGTACGCCGTGCGAGCCGGAGCCGATGCCC
The DNA here is from genome assembly GCF_038246755.1 of Micromonospora sp. FIMYZ51. NCBI lineage: Bacteria > Bacillati > Actinomycetota > Actinomycetes > Micromonosporales > Micromonosporaceae > Micromonospora > Micromonospora sp. FIMYZ51. The sequence goes on from NZ_CP134706.1 coordinate 2,209,677, forward strand.
AGGTGCACGTCCGGGTCCGGAATGCCGAGCCCGGAGAAGAAGACATCGGAGAGGTCCGCGTCGTAATGCTGCCCGGTGTGCACGATGACGTGCTCGTGCTCCGTCCGGGCGAACGCGGCGGCGATGGGGGCGAGTTTGATCAGTTGGGGGCGCGCTCCGACGACGCTGACGACCTTCACTCGGGTGACTCCTCCAGTGTGTCGTGAAGGGCAGCCGCGCCGGGCACGGCCGTCTGGATTGCTGCCGCCGGATTGTGCCTCAGTCCCGCGCGGCGTTCCAAATCTACCCCCACGCCGACATGTTTATCCCGAGCGGCTTTCCGGGTCCCGTCGAGGTGCCTGATCGGCGCGCCCGCAGTCGAATTCTCGGCCGCCGACAAAATCCGGACCTTGTGGTTGATTCGGCGAGGATCCACCGGCCGGTGCTCACCCGCACTGCTCAGGGCGAGGCGGTCCAGATCAACAGCAGATAGCCACCGTAGTAGGCGGACAATGCGGTAAGGGCGGCAAGCGCGACTGCGGCTCGCGGCCGGGTGGTCCGGGCGAGTCCCAGCGCCACCGGCAGCAGCAGGGCGAACGCCGGCAGCAGGAACCGCGCCTTGGCGTACGGATAGCCGCTGGAGCCCAGGGTCACCACCAGCAACAATCCGCTGTACAGCAACAACGGCCACGGTTGCCGGTCCAGGATGGTCAGCACGAACAGCGTGACGGCAGCCACAACCACTGCGGCGACCATGTACCACTGGAGCCCCGAGGGCTCGTCCAACGCGCCGCGGACCGTGGCCAGCGAGCCGGCACCGAAGTCGAACCGGGAACCCCAGCCCTCGCCCTGGATCTCGAACCAGCGCAGCGGCTGACCGGTGTGCTGGCCCACCCAGGCCAGGTAGCCGAGCCAACCGAGCGGGGCGAGCAGCAGGGCGGCGAGTGCGCGCCAGCCGCCCTGCCGCCGAGCCAGGGCGACAAGTGCGGCGAGTGCCACCACCGCGATCAACGCCACCGCGGTCGGCCGGGTCAGGCCGGCGAGCAGGCAGAGCACCCCCGCGACCAGCCAGCGGCGGGTCAGTACGCCGTACAGCGACCAGGCGGCGAGCGCGGTGAACAGCGACTCGGTGTACGCCATCGACTGGACGACGGCGTGCGGCAACGCGCCCCAGACCAGCGCCAGCAGCACTCCGGTCCGGCGCCCGTACAGGTGGTGGCCGACGGCGAACAGCCCCCACGCGGCGGCCAGCGAGGCGATCCAGGCGATCGCGATCGCGGTACCCCGCATGGTCAGCGGGGACAGCGGGGTCAGCCAGGACACCAACTGCGGGTACAGCGGAAAGAAGGCCAGGTCGCTGTGCAGCTGCTCGCCCGAGTCGTAGCCGTGCTCGGCGATGCGCAGATACCAGCCGGCGTCCGCCCGGGCACCGATCAGGCGCTCGAAACGGGCATCCCGGGCGGCACCCCACACCGCCAGGGTGAGCAGGCCGATGGCGCGTACCACGGCGTAGCCCAGCAGGGCTGGCCAGGCGAGGGCGATGGCCCGCCGGAATCCGGCGAGCCGGCCGCCGGGCCGGTCATCGACCTGCCGGGCGTCGCTCTCGGTCTGCTGTTCCACAGAATTCATCCGCTGTTCTCCCGGTTAATGACGGCAGGACAACGCGCAAAGGGCGCGGATGGTGGCGGTGTGGTGTGGGCAGGTTAGCAATGAGTGACCGTGGGAAACGTACCCGCCTGTCCGGTTTCTGGTGCGCCTGGTCGGCGGATCGGGGCACCGCTGCGCGTGGCCACACCGGCATACGTGGTGCCGTACACTCGCCGGGGTTCCGTCCGGGGCCGCGCAGCGAGAGGCAGACGATGAGTTTCGACGGTGCCGCCAGGACATCGCGTGCTCGAGCAGGGACGACGACCACCGCGCCGGATGGCGCCGGGCCGTCCGTCGGCGGGCGTTACGAGGGAGAATCGGCCGGATGACCGCGCCGGACGTGACGGTCGTCGTCGCCGTCTACAACACCATGCCCTACCTGACGGCCTGTCTGGAGTCGTTGGTCGGGCAGAGCATCGGCCTGGAGCGGCTCGAGGTGGTCGCGGTCGACGACGGTTCGACCGACGGCAGCGGGGAAGAACTGGACCGCTTCGCCAAGCAGTACCCGGGCACGGTCACCGTGCTGCACCAGCCCAACTCGGGCGGGCCGGCGGCGCCGAGCAACCGCGCCCTGCGGATCGCCCGGGGCCGCTACGTCTTCTTCGTCGGCTCCGACGACCACCTGGGTCCGGAGGCGTTGGAGCGGCTGGTGGACGCCGCCGACCGATGGGGCTCGGACGTGGTGCTCGGCCGGATGGTCGGCACCAACAAGCGCTACGTCCACCAGGCCATCTACGCCAGCACCGAGGAGCGGGTCGACCTGTTCGACAGCGAGCTGCCCTGGTCGCTGTCGAACACCAAGCTGTTCCGGCGGGACCTGATCGAGCGGCACGGACTGCGCTTCCGCGAGGACATGTCGATGGGCAGCGACCAGCCCTTCACCCTGGAGGCCTGCGTCCGCGCCGGGAAGATCTCGGTGCTCGCCGACTACGTGTACTACTACGCGGTCAAACGGGACAACGCGCAGAACATCACCTACGCCAGCCAGTTCGCCGAGCGGCTGCGCTGCGCCGAGGAGCTGATCCGTTTCGCGGCCGGGCTGATCGAGCCCGGCCCCAAGCGGGACGCGGTCCTGCTGCGGAACTTCAGCTGGGAGGTGGCCAAGCTGCTGCGGGCCGACTTCCTCGACCTCGATGCGTCGATGCAGGAGCAGGTCCACCGGCGGATCCGCGAGTTGACCGAGAACTACCTGACCGACGCCATCATCGCCCGGCTCGCCGCCGACGTACGGCTGCGTCTGCTGCTCGCCCGCGACGGCGGCCTGGACCGGCTGCGCGAGCTGGTCCGCCAGCAGAGCGACAAGCTGCTGCCGGCGGTGACCGTCGTCGGTGACCGCTGCTACGCCCACTACGTCGGGTTCCGGGACGCGGAGCTGGGTTTCCCCGACGAGTGGTACGACGTCACCGAGCGGGCCGCCAAGCTGGCGGTCAAGCTCACCGCGACCGAGGCGGCCTGGGGCCGGGATCGGGCCCTGGTGCTCACCGCGCACAGCCGCTGGGCGCACCTGACCGCCGAGGCGCTCCGGGTCGAGGCCGGCGACGTGGCGGCGGTCGTGTCGTCGCGCCCGGGTGGACCGGGTACCGTCGTTCAGGCGGAGCTCGCGGTCGATCAGCTGCTCGCAGCCCTTCCCTCCGACGGAAAACGATGGCAAACCAAGATCAATGTCGCCGCGCTGGGCGGGGCCGCCTCGGCGTCGCTGCGGGCGGAGCGGCGCCTCGCCGGGCCGCGCCGGCTGGCGTGGCGCGGCTCGCGGTGCTACCTCGTCACGCCGAGCACGGACCGCAAGGGTCAGGTGCTCGTGACGATCACGCCGATCACGCCCCGCCGGATCATTGCCCGTCTGGCCCGCATACGGCCCTCAGCAGGAAAGTAGTTCCATGAACATCTGCGTCGTCGCCCTCGGGAAGATCGGCCTGCCACTGGCCGTGCAGTTCGCCTCGAAGGGACACCGGGTGATCGGCGCGGACGTCTCCGAGCGGGTCGTCCAGCTGGTCAACGACGGTGCCGTGCCCTTCCCCGGCGAGACGGACCTGGACGTCAAGCTGAAGGAGGCGGTGGCCGCCGGGCTGCTCTCGGCCACCACCGACACCACCGCCGCGGTGGCCGAGTCCCAGGCGGTCGTCGTGGTCGTGCCGCTCTTCGTCGACGCCGAGGGCGTACCGGACTTCGGCTGGATGGACGACGCGACCCGGGCGATCGCCGCCGGCCTCAAGCCGGGCACCCTGGTCAGCTACGAGACCACCCTGCCGGTCGGCACCACCCGCACCCGCTGGGCGCCGATGCTCCAGGAGGGCTCCGGGCTCACCGCCGGCCGGGACTTCCACCTGGTCTTCAGCCCGGAGCGGGTGCTCACCGGTCGGGTCTTCGCCGACCTGCGCCGCTACCCGAAGCTGGTCGGCGGCATCGACGAGGCGTCGGCCGAGCACGGCGTGCGCTTCTACGAGGCGGTGCTGGACTTCGACGAGCGGCCCGACCTGGATCGCCCGAACGGCGTCTGGGACCTCGGCTCGGCCGAGGCATCCGAGCTGGCAAAGCTCGCCGAGACGACCTACCGGGACGTCAACATCGGCCTGGCCAACCAGTTCGCCCGGTTCGCCGACACGGTGGGCGTCGACGTCACCAAGGTGATCGAGGCGTGCAACACCCAGCCGTACAGCCACATCCACTCGCCGGGCATCGCGGTCGGCGGGCACTGCATCCCGATCTATCCGCGGATGTACCTGTGGAACGACCCGGCGGCCACCGTCGTGCGGTCGGCCCGGGAGGCCAACGCCGCCATGCCGGAGTACGCCGTCGACCTGCTGGCCGCCGCGTACGGCGACCTGACCGGCGTCGGCGTGCTGGTGCTCGGTGCCGCCTACCGGGGCGGCGTCAAGGAGACCGCCTTCTCCGGTGTCTTCCCGACGGTGCAGGCGCTGCGGCAGCGGGGCGCCACCCCGTACGTCTCCGACCCGATGTACACGAACGAGGAACTGGTGGCCCACGGCCTGCCCGGTTACCAGGGTGAGCCGATCGGCGCCGCCGTCATCCAGGCCGACCACGCCGAGTACCGGACGCTCGGCCCCGCCGACCTGCCCGGCGTGACGGTGCTTGTGGACGGCCGTCGGGTCACCGACCCGGCCCGCTGGGCCGGAGTCCGCCGGGTGGTCATCGGCGGCTGACGGCAGCTGTCACCCGAAGGGGCCCGGCACGTGGCGTGCCGGGCCCTTTCGTTTCGTTCCGGGTCAGCCGCGCGGGCCGGCTGTCGTGGCGGGCGTGTCGATCAGTCGCGTCGGGGCGGGTTGTGCACGTCGCGCGAGACGACCTCGCCCCGTTCGTCGACCCAGCCCTTCGGCCGGGCCGGGTTGCCCGCCACCAGTTGGTACGGCGCGACGTCCCGGGTCACCACCGAACCGGCGGCGATCATCGCGTACTCGCCCACCTCGATGCCGCAGACCAGGGTGGCGTTCGCGCCGATCGAGGCGCCCCGACGCACCAGGGTCGGGGTGATCTTCCAGTCCGGGTTCTGGGCGCGCGGCCGGAAGTCGTTTGTGAAGACCGCGCAGGGGCCGACGAACACCTCGTCCTCCAGGGTCACCCCCTGGTAGACGGAGACGTTGTTCTGGATCTTCACGAGGTCGCCTACCGTCACGCCCGCGTCGACGTACACGTTGCGACCGATCACGCAGCCGGCGCCCACCTGAGCGGACGACCGGATGTGGGCCAGGTGCCAGACCTTGGTCCCGTCGCCGACCCGGGCGCCCTCCTCGACGTCGGCGGTGGGGTGGACGAAGACCGAGGGGGACCCAGAGCTCTTGTCAGTCATCTTCAACTCTCGTCGAGGCTGCACGGGTGCGAACTCGGGGTAGCATACCGACCCCTGGTCGGTCCCTGCGGTCACCGCGGACGTCGGCCGGCCGGCCGTCAACGGCGCCGCCGGGCGGGACCGCCCTCCCGTCCGAGGCGAGGTTCTGCCACCATGCGAGGGCGACGGACCGACGAATGGGGGCCCGGGTGCGGATACTGCTGGTCGAGGACGACCGTCGGGTGGCCGCCGCCTTGTCGTCCGCCCTGACCAGGCGCGGATACGAGGTGGAACACGCCGCCACCGTTGCCGCCGCCATCTCCGCCGCCCCGTGCGACCTGGTGCTGCTCGACCTGACCCTGCCCGACGGCGACGGCACCGAGCTCTGCCGGGAGCTGCGGCGCCGCAGCAGCCAGCTGGGCATCATCGCGGTGACCGCCCGGGGCGAGGAGCGGGACCGGGTGCTTGGGCTGCGACTCGGTGCGGACGACTACGTGGTCAAGCCCTTCTCGATGGTGGAGTTGCAGGCGCGGATCGAGGCGGTGCTCCGCCGGGCCGCGTACGCCGCGCCGGAGCGCAACCTGATCGAGGTCGGGCCGGTACGCGTCGACGCGGCAGCCCGTACGGTGACCGTGGCCGACCGGCCGGTCTCGCTGACCCGCAAGGAGTTCGACGTCCTGCTCTCGTTGGCCCGCCAGCCCGGCGTGGCGGTACCCCGGGACCGGATCCTGCTCGACGCCTGGGGCACCACCTTCGCCGACCGGCACACCGTGGAGGTGCACGTCGGCTCGTTGCGCGGCAAGCTCGGCGACCCCCGCCTGGTGGAGACCGTACGCGGTGTCGGCTACCGGCTACGGGCCGAGTGAGGGGCCAGCGGTGCGTCGGCGCCTGGTGATCAGCTACCTGCTCCTGATGGTGCTGGTGCTGGTGGCGTTGGGTACGCCACTGGCGGCGACCCTGGCCACCCGGGAAACCGACCGGGTCCGGGCCGATCGGCTCGCCGACGCCACCCGGTTCGCCTCGCTTGCCGGTCCGGCGCTGCGCAGCGGCACGAGCGACCCGTTGGCCAACGAACTGACCAGCTACCAGCAGCTCTACGGCATCGACGCGGTGGTGGTCGACCGGGACCGGGCGGTCGTGGTGGGCTCACCGGCCTGGCGGCCGGCGCTGGGCACCCACGAGGCGTTGAACGTCGCCTTGTCCGGGCAGCAGGCCAGTGGGCCCGACTCGGTCTGGCCCTGGGTGGACGGGCCGATCGTGGTGGCGGTACCCATCAACGACGGTGGCGAGGTACTCGGCGCGGTGGTCACCGCGAGCCCCACCGACGAGGTCCGCCGCTCGGTCACCACCTGGTGGCTGCTGCTGGCCGCGCTGGGGCTGCTCGCGGTGGTGGCCTGCGTGCTCACCGCGTTCGGGCTGGCCGGCTGGGTGCTACGGCCGATCACCGAACTGGACGCGGTCACCCACGAGATAGCCGAGGGGGACCGGGGTGCCCGGGTGCAGCACCGGCTGGGCCCGCCGGAGCTGCGTCGCCTGGCGGCCAGCTTCAACCACATGGCCGACGTGGTCTCCGACGTGATGGACCGGCAGCGGGCCTTCGTCGCGCACGCCAGTCACCAACTGCGCAACCCGTTGACCGCGTTGCGGCTGCGGGTGGAGGAGCTGGGGCCCAGCCTGACCGACCCGCAGGGCCGCGCCGAGCACCAGCTCGCCCTGGAGGAGACCGACCGGCTGGCCCTGCTGCTTGACGCGCTGCTCACCCTGGCCCGCGCCGAGCGCCGGGAGAATCAGCGGGTGATCGTCGACGCGGCTGCCGCGGCCGCGTCCCGGGTGGCGGCCTGGGAGCCGCTGGCCCGGCACCGGTCGGTGACGCTGCGGCTGGCCGCCGACCCGGTTGCGGCGTACGCGCGGACCGTGCCGACCGCGATCGACCAGGCGCTCGACGCGCTTATCGACAACGCGGTCAAGTTCAGCGGCGCGGGCGGCGAGGTGACGGTCACCGTCGCGGCCCGCGACGACGGGGTCGAGCTGGAGGTACGCGACACCGGCCCCGGCATGACCCGCAGTCAGCTCGGTCAGGCCACCGAGCGGTTCTGGCGGGCGCCGGAGGTGCAGAACGTGGACGGTGCCGGCCTGGGGCTGACCATCGCCGCGGTGCTGGTCGACGCCTCCGATGGCCGGCTCACCATGCAGTCGAACTCGCCGCGCGGGCTGGTCGCCGCGCTGTGGTTCCCGTCGGCCGACGCTGCCGAGGAGTCGACCGCGCCCGAGCCGGCACCGTCCACCGCCGTCGTCGGTTGACCACACCGGACACCACTGGTAGTGCATGTGTGTGGCGAAATGTAGTATGACTGCTATCTTCTGGGGCACAGCTATTACGGGGAGGCAGGGGCCATGACGGTGGACGCGAAGGCAAACGCCCCGACCGGCACCGGGTCACCGGCCGAGCCGGAGATCACCCTGGACGTACGCGACCTGCGGATGCGCTACGGCAGCAAGGACGTGCTCGACGGGGTGTCGTTCACCGCCCGGCGCGGCGAGGTGCTGGCACTGCTCGGCCCGAACGGCGCCGGCAAGACCACCACCATCGAGATCCTGGAGGGCTTCCGGATGCGCTCCGACGGCCAGGTCGCGGTGCTGGGCGTCGATCCCGGGCACGGCGACGAGCGGTGGCGGGCCCGACTCGGCGTGGTGCTCCAGTCCTGGCGCGACCACAGCCGGTGGCGGATCCGGGAGTTGCTGGCCCACCTCGGCACCTTCTACTCGCCCTACTCCACCCAGCGGATCCGCCGGCCGTGGGATGTCGACGAGCTGATCGACCTGGTCGGTCTGACCGCGCACGCGCAGCAGAAGGTCGGCCAGCTCTCCGGCGGTCAGCGCCGCCGGGTCGACGTGGCGATCGGCATCGTCGGTCGGCCGGAGGTGCTCTTCCTCGACGAGCCGACCGCCGGGTTCGACCCGGCCGCCCGGCGTGAGTTCCACGACCTGGTGCACCGACTGGCCGACCTGGACGACACCACCATCCTGCTCACCACGCACGACCTGGACGAGGCCGAGAAGCTGGCCGACCGGATCCTGATCCTGGCCGGTGGACGGATCATCGCCAGTGGCTCCGCCGACGAGTTGTCGCGGCGGATCTCCATCGACGCCGAGGTGCGGTGGAGCCGAGGTGGTACGCGGTTCGTGCACTCCACCAGCGACGCGACCGGCTTCGTCCGGGAGTTGTTCGCGCAGTACGGCGCGGAAATCGCCGACCTTGAGGTGCGACGGGCCAGCCTGGAGGACACCTACATGGCCCTGGTCCGCGATCACGAATCCGGGCGTGCCGACGGCGCGGCCCGTGCCTTCGAGGAGGTGGCCCGATGAATCCGTCGGTGGGTCCGTTGCTGGTGGCGGCCCGCGCGGGGCTGTCCCGTGGCCGCATCGAGCTGCGGCAGGGCTTCACCAACGCCGAGACGCTCTGGGGCTACCTCTTCCCGACCGTCGTCCTGCTGGTGGTGATGTTCTTCCTCCGGGACGCCCAGGTGCCCGGCACCGAATTCTCGCTCGGGGCGCAGACCCTACCCAGCACGCTCGGCATGACGGTGGCCTTCGGTGGCCTGGTCAGCGTGGCGTCCATCCTCACCGTCGAGCGGGAGGACGGCACCCTGCTGCGGGCGAAGGCCACCCCGAACGGAATGTTCGGCTACCTGATCAGCAAGATCGTGCTGGTCAGCGGAATGACTCTGGTCAGCGTCGCCCTCCTGCTCGTACCGGGGATCTTCCTCTTCGACGGGCTGATGCTGGGCAGCGGGTGGGCCTGGGTGACGCTGGCCTGGGTGCTGGTGCTCGGGATGGTGGCGACCATGCCGATCGGGGCGGCCTTCGGATCGCTGCTCTCCAATCCCCGTAACCTGGGGCTGATCATGCTTCCGATGATGGGTCTCATCGCTATCTCCGGCATCTTCTACCCGCTCACCGTCCTGCCGGGGTGGCTCCAGGGGCTCGGTCAGGCATTCCCGGTCTACTGGCTCGGCCTCGGCATGCGGTCGGCGCTGCTGCCCGATGCGATGGCCGCCGTGGAGGTGAGCGGATCGTGGCGGCACCTGGAGACGCTGCTGGTGCTCGGCGGCTGGGCGATCGTCGGGCTGGCCCTGGCACCGGTGCTGCTGCGCCGGATGGCCCGCCGGGAGTCCGGGTCGAGCGTCGCCGCCCGGCGCGAGAAGGCCCTCCAGCGGGGGTGACATGAGTGAGCGTGCAGCGAGTGGAAGTGCCGGCATGAGTGAGGTGGTGTACAACCGCATCGCCATGCTGCGGGCGGAACGGGGCATCTCCCGCCGGCAACTGGCCGAGGCGTTGGGCGTCCACTACCAGACCATCGGCTACCTGGAACGGGGTGAGTTCAGCCCCAGTTTGCACCTGGCCCTGCGGATCGCCCGCCACTTCGAGGTACCGGTGGAGGTGGTCTTCTCCGCCGAGCCGTTCCCGCGCCTCGGTGACCCGCTGACCCGATCGGCCTGATCACGGCTTCTTGTCGCGGTAGTACGCCGCCGCCCCGGGATGCAGTGGCAGCGGCGCGGTGACGATCGCCGAGCGGGGACTCATCCGGCCGGCGGCCGGATGCGCGTCCTCCAGCTCGGAGCGTCGCTCCATCAGCAGCCGGGTGATCTCCCGGACCAGGTCGTCCGGCAGGTCCGGGCGGACCAGCAGCAGGTTGGGGTTCGCCACGGTGGTGACCGGTTCGATGCCGTAGACCGAACGGGGAATGTCCCGTGGCACGTACACCTCCCGGTTGTCCCGGCGCAGTGGGGCGGTCCACTCGCCGAGGTCGATGATGCGGGCGGGGTTGTCCAGGGCGAACTGGTCGATGGCGCGCACCGGTAGCCCACCGGAGAAGAAGAAGGCGTCGATCTCACCGGTGCGGAGCGCGGCCACCGAGTCGTCCAGGTTGAGTTGCACCCGGTTCACCTGGGTGTCGGCCAGCCCGGCCACGGTGAGCAGCCGACGCACCGTGAAGTCGGTCCCGGAACCCCACGCGCCTGTCGACACCCGCCGCCCGCGCAGGTCGGTCAACGTCCGGATCGGGCTGTCGGCCGTGGTGACCAGGTGCAGCAGATCGTCGTAGACCCGGGCAATCGCCACCACCCCGGGATCCGGATCCGGGTTCGGGTCGGCGCGCAGCACGTCGGCCTGGCTGAACCCGAGTTCGGCGTCGAGGTTGTTGAGCAGTCGGACATTTTCCACCGAGGCGGCGGTGACCATGACCTCTGCCCGTACGTTTGGCAACTCCCGGTTGAGGATGGTGGCCAGCGACTGGCCGAAGGCGTGATAGACGGCGGTCGGACTGCCGGTGGCGATGCGGATTCGTACCGGATCGCCCGGATCATCCCGGCAACTGACGAGGCTGGACAGGAGCAGCAGCACGACCGCCAGGCCGGCCACCCCGGCGTAGTGCCGCCCGGTCCGGTCGGCGTACCTGGTACGGGTCACGGGCAGCACTGTGCGCCGCCGGACCCCTGTGGCGCAAGCCCCCGGGGCGGCGGAACCCGTCGCCGACCGCGTCGCGCGGTCAGGCGACGGGGCGGTGTGCGGTCTCCTCGGCGGCGTGCCGCAGGATCCGCTCCCGGTCCGGTCCGTGGGCGACACTCACCAGGTAGCAGCCGGTGCCGGGGCGCAGCAGCGCCGGTACGTCGAGCAGTGCGGCGCCGCGGACGAGGACGGCGGCAAGTTCCCGGTCGGTGATCCGTACGCCGAGAATGTGTCGGCGCACGTGTCGGCCACCGGCCAGTAGCGTGGCCCGCCAGGCGGCGGCAGCCAACCGGATGCGCCACTGCCGGCGGGCCTTCGACGCGCCGGGCACCGGGCCGCCGAGCAGCTCCCGTCGGCCACGCCGCCAGCCGTTCTCCATCATCGCCGCGTACGCCGGACGGCACTGTCGGGACACGTGCAGCCGATGCAGCTCGTAACGGCGGCGCAGCCCGCCGACGGCAAGCTCGTGGCGTACCGGAATCTCCAGACGGTCGAGCAGTTGCCGGGCCCGGCGTGCCGCCTCCTCGCGGTTGAACTCGATGGTCGCCGGAAAGCCGAGCTGGTGCCCGTGCCGCTGGCCCGGTGTGGCCGGCGGCGGCATGCAGCGCAGCAGGCACGCTGCCTCGAAGGCGTCGGCGAGCGTCGTCCAGTCCAGTGGCGGCTGGATCGCCGACGGATGGGGCCGGTCGAGCAGGATCGGTTCAACCACCGGAGGCCTCCTTGCGGCGTCGGTCCTCCTTACGGTGACCTGTGACACCGGCGGGTGGTACTGATCCGGCCCAGCCTTGAGGAAATCTTGCGCCTGGTTACCGCCTGGAAACGATGCGCCCGACGCCGTGCTCGTTCACAGCTCGGTGACCACCAGGTCGACCTGGCGGGGGCGGCCCGGAGCGGTCGGCTGCTCGGCCACGGTGTACTTCAGCTCGCGCAGGGCGGCCAGCAGCGCGTCGGCGGTGCGCGGCCGGGCACCGGCGAGCAGCAGGTCCCGGACCAGTCGTCCCTTGGTGGCCTTGTTGAAGTGGCTGACCACCGAGCGCACCGGTACGCCGTCGACCTCCCGCTCGTGCAGCACCCGCACGGTCACCGTGCGGTCGGCGAGCGGGCCGCGGGGCGTCCAGGCGGCGGCGTACGCGCCGGAGCGCAGGTCCAGCACCGGGCCGTTGCCAGCCGCCCCGGTCAGCACCGGTCCCAGCGCCGGCCGCCACAACGCCGGCAGCGCGCCGATGCCGGGCAACCGGGCGGAGATCGGGCAGCGGTACGACGGAATCCGGTCGGTCAGCCGTACCGCACCCCACAGGCCGGAGCTGACCAGGACCTGCCGCCCGGCGGCTCGTTGCGCCGACGGCGGCAGCGAGGCCAGGTCGAGGGCCTCGTAGAGCACCCCGGTGTAGATCCGGCCGGCCGGTGCGGTGGCGGCCCGGTCCAGCCGGGCGTTGCGGCGCAACTCCTCGTGCTGGCCGGCGCCGAGCCCGAGCGCGGCCAACGCCGCCTCCGGCACCCCGGCGCTGAGCGTGACCAACGCGGCAAGCACCTGCGCGCGTACCGGATTCAGCTCCGGCAGCGAGAGCCGGTCCAGGTCGAGTCGGCGGCCTCTGCCGGCGTCGGCCTTGCCCTCCGAGGGCGGCAACAGGATGAGCATGTGACTCCTACGACGTCCCGGTCCGCACCACGCGACCGGGCCCGGCCAGCGTACGGCGGTGTCAGCGCCAGGGTCGTGGCGGTGTCGCCGGGTGATACACGCGATACCCGCCGACCTCGGCGAGCAGCGCCGCGTCGCGCTGCTCGCCGAGCAACTCCCGCAGCCGCCGGTCGGCCGGGGTGCCGGTGGCCAGCACGTACCCGGGACGCGCGGCCCGGGCCAGCCGGGTCCAGTACGCCGGATAACGGTTCAGACCGGGAGTCAGGTCGTCGTCGAGCACCCCGCAGACCACCTCCTCGGCGGTGTTGAAGACGAGCCGGTTGCAGGTCCAGTACTCGCCGTACACCTCGCGCAGCCCGGCGGCGCGAACCGTCGCGGCCAGGACACGGGCCTGCCGCTCCTCCCGACGCCCGGGTGCCGCGCCAACGGTGGCGAAGAGCAGGGTCACCACCAGCGAGGTCACCGCCAGGGCGGCCAGCACGGCGGTGGCCAGCGCGCCGGCCAACCGGCCCGCGACACCGACCGTGCCCCGCCAGCCGGCCACCGCCGCCTGCCACAGCGGCCACAACACCGCAGGCAGTGACAGTTGCAGCACCGACAGGTAGCGGGCGTTGCCCAGCGGATCGGTCGCGGCCAACGGACTGCGCACGTACGACAGCAGGGTCAACGCCGCACCGGCGACCAGCGCGAGGTGCACCACCGGCACGACCCGTTCGGATCGTCCGCCGGCCCGGCGGTACGCGCGCACCGCGAGCACCGCCGCGACGGCCAGCAGCAGCGGATAGAGCAGGCCGAACCACTCCTGCCAGCGGGCGCAGCCGGTGACCGGGCAGAGCCCGCTGGCCAGCGGCACACCCTCCAGCAGCCCGCCGTCCAGCCGACGCGGCCAGGACGGCACCGCCCCGCTGCCGCCGCTTATCGAACGCAGCACCGACAACGAGTCCTTTCCGGGCGGGGCGACCAGGTTGTCGTAGATCATCGGGGCGATGCCGACGGTGCAGCCGGCGACCAGCAGCAGCCCGGCCCCGCCGAGCAACTCCCGACGGATCGCCCAGACCAGCGCCAGCCCGGCCGCCGCCAGGTAGGGCACGATCAGCCAGTCCGACCAGAGCGCCAGCCCGGCGAGCAACCCGAAGCCGCCGACGGCCAGCCGCCGGTGCCGCACCGAACCCCGCGCCGACCCCAGCACGACCAGCAGCATGACCAGCACCGCGACCTTCACCTCCGGCCGACCGCCGACGGTGGTCACCTGATCGCGGATGACCCGCTCCGAACCGAGCGCCAGCAGCCCCACGACAAGCGTGGCGAACCACGGCGAGCCGATCCGCCGGGCCAGCCGGTGGATCAGCCAGAGAAACAGCGCGTAGAGCGCGAGCACCGGCAGCCGCAGCACCGGCCAGTTCGGGCCGGTCACCGCGATCAGCGGCGCCGCCAGGTAGGACTGGAGCATGCCCATGTAGTGCTGACCGTAGAGGAAGACCGGGTGCTCCCGACCCTGCGCGATGTGCAGCGCGGCCAACCCGAACGTCGCCTCGTCGCTGTTGCCGACCGGCACGGTGTTCAGCACCAGAAACAGCCGGTAACCGATCCCGACCAGCCCGAACAGCAACGCGACAAGCGCCGCCCGGTCCAGCCGCCCCGCTGAGATCGCCCCCACTCCCCATCCCCGCCGTTGGTGTAAGGAAGGGCCCCCTTTTAACGCCTCGTGTATAGGAAGGGCCCCTTCTTAACAACTGGCGTACCGGGAGCGCGGATGCGGCACCGGCGAGGAGCCGGCGCATCCGGCGAAGGCAGCGCTGTGCTCGGCGGGAGTTGCCGGTGGGCTCGGCGCGAAGTTGCCGGCGGGGCAAGCCAACTCAGATGTCACCTATCGGTGCAGCAGACCCTGGCGCGAAGTTGCCGGTGGGCTTGGCGCGAAGTTGCCGGTGGATTCGGCGGGAGTTGCCGGGCGGGGGTGCCCGGCTGCCGGGGCGCTCGCGTGGCCGAGGTCGCTGGGGTGTGGCAGGGTTGCAGCGTGCCACCCACTGCCGCTGGCCAACTGGCCATACCGAACCTGCACCGGGCCGCGCGGATCGAGGACGCCGTGCACTCACTGGTCGAGCGCCGGCTGCGGCGGACCGGCTGGCGAATCAACATCATCGCGTACACCGGTTATGGCGCGCCGGGTTGGGTGCGGGTGATGTGCCGGGTGCTGCTGGGGCGTCCGGACACCCGGCAGCGCGGTCGGCTGGAGAAGGTACGCGGCTGGCGCAGCTTCACCACCCTGCCGGCCAAGCACGTCACGGTGACGATCGAGACGGGTGGGGTGGTGCACGAGGCGCAGGCGGACCGCAGCGGCTTCATCGACACCGTGGTGCCGGCGGACCTGCCGCCAGGGTGGGGTTCGGTACGGCTCAGCATTCCGGACGCCGAGCCGGTGGACGCACCCGTACGCATCCTGGACCCGGAGGTCCGCTTCGGCGTCCTCTCCGACATCGACGACACGGTGATGGTCACCGCGCTACCCCGACCGCTCCTCGCCGCCTGGAACACCTTCGTGCTGGACGAGCACGCGCGGGCGGCGGTGCCCGGCATGGCGGTGCTGTACGAGCGCCTGGTGACCGCCCATCCCGGTGCTCCGGTGTTCTACCTGTCCACCGGCGCGTGGAACGTGGCTCCGACGCTGACCCGGTTCCTGTCCCGGCACCTCTATCCGGCCGGGCCGCTGCTGCTGACCGACTGGGGACCCACCCACGACCGCTGGTTCCGTAGCGGTCGCGAGCACAAGCGGGCCACCCTGGCCCGGTTGGCCAAGGAGTTTCCCGACGTACGCTGGCTGCTCGTCGGCGACGACGGACAGCACGACCAGGAGATCTACCGGGAGTTCGCGGCCGCCCATCCGGACAACGTGGCCGGCGTGGCGATCCGCCGCCTTTCGCCCACCCAGGCGGTGCTCGCCGGTAGCCTGCCCGTCCCGCACGACGGCCCGGAGGAGGGGCCGGTGGGGCAGAAGTGGCTCTCCGCGCCCGACGGCGCCGGCCTCTGGACCCTGCTGCGCGGCGCCGGCCTGGTCTGACCCAGGCTGCCCGAGCCCACCCCGCGCCTGCCGCATCCGTCTGCGTCTGCCCCGCCTGGCTTGCGTGTGCCGCGCCTGGTCCGCACCTGCCCGCCTGGTCCGCGTGTGCCGCGCTTGGCTTGCGTGTGCTGCGCTTGGTCCGCGTGTGCTGCGCCTGGCCTGCGTGTGCTGCGCCTGGCCTGCGTGTGCTGCGCCTGGTCCGCACCCGCCGTATCCGTCCGCGCCTGCCGCCCTCCGCTTGCGTCGGAATCCGTCAGCTGCGCCGGGGGCCAGCTCGAACCGGCCGGTGCAGCCCGGCCAGCGCCTCGCGCTCTTCGAGTGAATCGATGAGGGTACGCACACAGAGCGCGGACGGTCCAGCATGAGTAACGCGGTCGGTTCAGCGTTAATAAGGGGCCCTTCCTATGCACGAGGCGTTAATAGGGGGCCCTTCCTTTCACCCCAGGCGGAGCCAGAGGGCGCCGAGTGGGGGGACGCGGAGGGCAGCGGAGGCGGGTTGGCCGTGCCAGGGGAGGGGTTCGGCGTACACGGTGCCGAGGTTGCCGACGCCGGAGCCGCCGTAGTGGTGGGCGTCGGTGTTGAGGATCTCCGCCCAGGCGCCGGTGGCCGGTAGGCCGATGCGGTAGTCCTCCAGCGGCAGCGCGGAGAAGTTGGCCACGCAGACCAGGGTGCTGCCGTCGGGGGCGATCCGGATGAACGAGACGGTGTTGTTGGCGACGTCGTCACCGGCGAGCCAGCGGAAGCCGGCCGGGGAGGTGTCCTGCGCCCACAGGGCGGGAGTGTCCCGGTAGACCCGGTTGAGGTCGGCGACGAGCCGTTGTACTCCGGCGCGGGCCGGGTCGTGCAGCAGGTACCAGTCGAGGCCGCGTTCCTCGCTCCACTCCCGCTCGTCGGCCAGCTCGCAGCCCATGAAGAGCAGTTGCTTGCCCGGGTGGGCCCACATGTACGCCAGCAGCACGCGTACGTTGGCCAGCCGTTGCCAGGTGTCGCCAGGCATCTTGCCGACAAGTGAGCCCTTGCCGTGCACCACCTCGTCGTGACTGATCGGCAGCACGTAGTTCTCGCTGAAGGCGTACGCCAGGGAGAAGGTGAGCTGGTTGTGGTGGTGCTGCCGGTAGATCGGGTCCTTGGAGGTGTAGAGCAGGGTGTCGTGCATCCAGCCCATGTTCCACTTGAAGCCGTAGCCCAGCCCGCCGTCGCTTGTCGCCCGGGTCACTCCGGGCCAGGCGGTGGACTCCTCGGCGATCATCACCACACCGGGGTGGTGCTTGTAGACCGTCGCGTTGGTCTCCTGCATGAACGCGATGGCTTCCAGGTTCTCCCGGCCGCCGTACTGGTTCGGCGCCCACTGCCCGTCGGAGCGGGAGTAGTCCAGGTAGAGCATCGAGGCGACCGCGTCCACCCGCAGCCCGTCGATGTGGAATTCGTCAAGCCAGTACAGCGCGTTGGCGACCAGGAAGTTGCGTACCTCGCGGCGGCCGAAGTCGAAGACGTACGTGCCCCAGTCGGGGTGTTCGCCGCGACGCGGGTCGGGGTGCTCGTA
Organism: Micromonospora sp. FIMYZ51; assembly: GCF_038246755.1. Lineage (NCBI taxonomy): Bacteria > Bacillati > Actinomycetota > Actinomycetes > Micromonosporales > Micromonosporaceae > Micromonospora > Micromonospora sp. FIMYZ51. The sequence goes on from NZ_CP134706.1 coordinate 2,226,832, forward strand.
GAGCGGGGTGCCGTCGAAGCGCGCGAGGGCCCAGTCGTCCTTGGGGAAGTGCGCCGGCACCCAGTCCAGGATCACGCCGATGCCGGCGGCGTGCAGCCGGTCCACCAGGTAGCGGAAGTCGTCCGGGTCGCCGAACCGGGAGGTCGGGGCGAAGTAGCCGGTGACCTGGTAGCCCCACGAGCCGCCGAACGGATGTTCCATCACCGGCAGGAACTCCACGTGGGTGAAGCCCAACTCCACCACGTACGCGGCCAGCTGCTCGGCCAGCTCCCGGTAACCCAGGCCGGGTCGCCAGGAGCCGAGGTGCACCTCGTAGACGCTCATCGGCTCCTGGTGCGGCTGCCGCTGCGCCCGCCGGGCCAGCCAGTCCGCGTCCGTCCACCGGTACGCCGAGCGGTGCACCACCGAGGCGGTGGCCGGCGGCACCTCCGCGTACGCGGCGAGCGGGTCGGCCTTGTCCCGCCAGTGCCCGTCGGCGCCGAGGATCCGGTACTTGTACCGGGCACCGGCCGGTGCCCCGGGCACGAAGATCTCCCAGACGCCGGAGGAGCCGAGCGAGCGCATCGGCCAGCCGTCGTCGGGTGCCCAGCCGGTGAAGTCGCCGATCACCCGTACGCCCTGGGCGTTCGGCGCCCACACCGCGAAGGCGACGCCGCCGTCGAGGACGCGGGCGCCGAGCGCCGCCCAGAGCCGCTCGTGCCGGCCCTCGCCGATCAGGTGCAGGTCCAGCTCACCGAGGGTCGGCGGATGACGGTACGGGTCGTCGTGCGCCTGCCCGTCCACGTCGACGCGGTAGTCGAGCACCTCACCGGGGACGATCGTCTCGAACACGCCGACGTCGTGCACCCGCTTCATCGGGTACCGCCGCTCGCCGACAAGCACACTCACCTCACCCGCGCCCCGACGCAGGGTGCGGATCACCGTACGCCCGTCCGCCGGATGCGCCCCGAGCACGGCGTGCGGGTCGTGGGTCTCCCCGGAGATCAGCTGGTCCATCGGGTGTCGTCCTTCGTGGCGGAGTCGGTGTCGCTGCGGGGCGCGGTGTCGTCGGTGGCACCGGCGGTACCGGGGGCGGTGTCGCTGTGGGGGGCGGTGGCGGCCGGGAGGGTGAAGACGTGCGCGGGTTGCAGGTACGGGTCGAGGCGTACCGCGTTGCGCTGCCCCCAGTCGTAGCTTGCCCCGGTCAGCTCGTCGTGCACGGTGAACCGGTCGTGCCAGTCCAGCCCCAACGCCGGCATGTCCAGGGTGGTGTTGCCCCACTGCACCGTGTGCGAGTCGAACGAGCAGACCACGAGCACCGTGTTGCCGGTGGCCGGGTCCCGCTTGGACCAGCAGAGCAGCGCCGGGTTGTCGATGTCGTGGAAGACGAGGTTGCGCAGCCGGTGCAGGGCGGGATTGTCTCGGCGTACCCGGTTGAGGATGGTGATGAACGGCGCCAGGGACCGCCCCTGCGCCTGGGCGCCGGCCCAGTCCCGGGGCCGCAGCTCGTACTTCTCGTTGTCGAGGTATTCCTCCGCGCCGGGGCGGGCGACGTGCTCGAACAGCTCGAAGCCGGCGTACATGCCCCAGGAGGGGGAGAGCAGCGCGGCCAGCACCGCCCGGATCTTGAACATCGGCGGCCCGCCGTACTGCAACGAGGCGTGCAGGATGTCCGGGGTGTTGGGCCAGAAGTTCGGCCGCATGTAGTCGGCCGCCGCGACCAGCTCCGCGCAGTACTCGCGCATCTCGGCGGCCGAGGTCCGCCAGGTGAAGTACGTGTACGACTGGGTGAAGCCGACCTTGGCCAGCCCGTGCATCATCGCCGGTCGGGTGAACGCCTCGGCCAGGAAGAGCACGTCCGGGTCGGTCCGCTTGACCTCCCAGATCAGCCAGTGCCAGAAGTCGACCGGCTTGGTGTGCGGATTGTCCACCCGGAAGATCCGCACGCCCTCGCCGACCCAGTGCCGTACCACCCGCAGGATCTCGACCCGGATGCCCTCCGGGTCGTTGTCGAAGTTCAGCGGATAGATGTCCTGGTACTTCTTGGGCGGGTTCTCCGCGTACGCGATGCTGCCGTCGGCCCGGGTGGTGAACCACTCCGGGTGCTCGGTCACCCAGGGGTGGTCCGGCGCGCACTGCAACGCCAGGTCCATCGCCACCTCCAGGCCGTGTTCGGCGGCGGCGGCGACGAAGTCGCGGAAGTCGGCCGGCGTACCCAGATCGGGGTGGATGGCGTCGTGCCCGCCCTCGTCGGCGCCGATCGCCCACGGCGAGCCGACGTCGTCCGGGCCGGCGACCAGACTGTTGTTGGGGCCCTTGCGGTTGACCCGGCCGATCGGGTGGATCGGCGGCAGGTAGAGCACGTCGAAGCCCATCGCGGCCACCCCGGGCAGCCGCTCGGTGGCGGTGGCGAAGGTGCCGGAGCGGGCCGGCGCGTCGCCGCTGGCCGGGATCGCCCCCTCCGAGCGGGGGAAAAATTCGTACCAGGCGGAGAAGAGGGCCCGCTCGCGGTCCACCCAGATCCGGTACGTCTCGCCGGTGGTGACCAGCTCCCGCACCGGATGCGCCCAGAGCAGGTCGGCCAGCTCCAGCGCCGGCCCGACCCGGTCCGGCAGCGCCCGGTCGGTGTCCCGCAGGGCTGTCATGGCCTGGTCGAGGCTTGCCCGGTCGGCCTTGGGCACCGCTGCGGCGGTCAGCACGCGTACGCCCTCGGCCAGGTCGTTTGCCAGCTCGGCCGGACCCTGGCCGGCGGCGATCTTCTTGGTCACCGCGTTGTGCCAGGTCAGGTAGGGGTCGCTGAACGCCTCCACCGTGAAGATCCACTCGCCGACCGCGTCGGGCATGATCGTCGCGTGCCAGCGGTCCTTGCCGGGCTCGCCCGGCCGCATCCGGGTGAACGGGCGGGCCAGCCCGTCCGGCCCGAGCCAGACCACGTTGCAGCCGAGGGCGTCGTGCCCCTCGCGGTACGCCGTTGCCGACACCGGCACCAACTCGCCGACCACGGCACGGGCCGGGTAGCGACCGCAGGAGACGACGGGGGAGACGTCTTCGATCGGGAACCGTCCGCTCACCGCCTCAACCTACTGTGCGAGATCGCCTCGCGCTCGTCTGACCAGCAAACGAGATCTTGGACCCGAACCGCCCCCATAGGGGCGCTCCCCGTCCAAGATCCCCGTTGCTCCCTTCAGTGGCGCGCTGACACCGCAGCTTTCCGATCAGGAGGGCGGTGCCGCCGCCACGAACGAGCCCTTGCCCTGGTGCACCTCGATCCAGCCCCGTTCGTCGAGGATTCGTAGCGCGAACCTGATCGGCGTCGGGCTGGCCTGGTACTGCTCGCACAGTTGCGCGATGGACGGCAACTTGTCTCCAGGTTGCAGCGCGCCGGACTGTATCGACGCGATCACATCGGCGATGATCTGCTCGTATACGGGTTGTCTGGGCATGGCAACGGCCTCTCGTCAGCCCGTCGAGCATGCCACGCCAATCCTGCATCCTGTGCGTGCAGTGTTGACTGTGTATACACTGCACGCTAGTTTCTATCCTGGCCCTCTCGTCAGCAACGGAGTGCCTTCGAAGTGGGCGGGGTGGCTTCCCGTGCCGCCCCGCCCTGACCCGCCCCTGATCTGTCCCTGACCTGCACCTTCCTTTACCGGCTCTGGGTGCGTTTCTTGTTGCCCTGACGACAACAGATGCACCCGATGGAGGAGGCACAGATGAATGAGCGGCCGTATGACGGGCCGTTGCCACCGGCGTACCCGGTTCCGGGAGGCCGTCCGCGACATCCCGATGGTGACCGGGTGCCCATGCCGCCGCATCCCGGTCGTGCGGCGTTCACCCGGCGGCGGTACGCCCACGGCGTCGGCGCGGCGCTGCTCGTACTCCTGCTGATCCTGGTCGGGGCGCTGCGGTGAGGGGCCGGCGGTGAACGAGTTACCGGTGGGTCGGCGGGTCGCGCAGTGGCGGGCTAGGGCGTGTGTCGAAGTCGGTGGCAGGGCTTGAGCTGCCGGCTTGAGGATCTTCGTGTGTCGGTGTTCGAGATGTAGCGAGGTCTCCGGTATCTGGTTCAGCGACCAAGCAGAACCCGAACACCGGAGACCTCGTGGATACCCTAGCGGTGGCGAGGCGGCACGACTTGACCGACGCACAGTGGGTGGCGCTGGAGCCGCTGCTGCCTGTGGGGCGTAGGCCAGGTCGGCCGTCGGTATGGACGAAACGGCAGCTCATTGATGGGATTCGGTGGCGGATTCGGGTCGGTGCCCCGTGGCGGGACGTGCCGCAGTGTTATGGGTCCTGGGCTGCGGTGTACGGGCTGTTTCGGCGTTGGCAGCGTGATGGGACCTGGGCGAGGATCCTGACGGTGTTGCAGGCGGTGGCTGATGCGTCCGGACGCGTCGTCTGGGACGTGTCGGTGGACTCGACGGTTGCCCGGGCTCATCAGCACGCCGCCGGGGCGCGTAAAAGGGGGATCTGCAGGCCGAGCCGCCGGGCGGGGTCATGGTCGAGCCGACCGATCACGCGCTTGGGCGGTCGCGGGGTGGGCTGACCACGAAACTGCATCTGGCCTGCGAGCAAGGGCGCAAGCCGTTGTCGATCGTGTTGACCGCTGGGCAGCGTGGGGACAGCCCGCAGTTTGTGGCGGTGCTCGACGGGATCAGGGTGCCCCGCCTCGGCGGCGGCCGGCCCCGAACCCGCCCGGACCGAGTCTTGGCCGACAAGGCGTACACGTCCCGAGCTAACCGCCGCTACCTGCGCCGACGCGGCATCGCCGCGACGATCCCGTCAAAGGCCGACCAAGACGCCAACCGGCGCAAGAAGGGGTCCAAGGGCGGCCGGCCACCGGCCTTCGATCCCGAGCGGTACAAGCAGCGTCACGCCGTGGAATGCGGCATCAACCAGCTCAAACGCTATCGAGCCGTAGCGACTCGTTTCGACAAACTCGCCGTCCGCTACGAAGCTACCGTTCACATCGCCGCGATCAACGAGTGGCTGTGACCGACTTCGACACAGGCCCTAGTACGGCAGCCGCCGTTCGGGATCATGGTTGAAGTTCGAGGTTGAGGCGGTGTGTGTAGTGGGCTCGTCGGGCTCGGGCTTGGTGCCGTCGCCGCCAGCCTGACCAGTGCAAGCGGTGGGCGAGGTCGCTGATCGGGCGGATGATGCAGGCATTGATCAGCCGGCGGATTTCGTTGACCGTCAGCTTGATCAGTCCGGTGTCGGTCGGGTTGTCGGCGGCGTCGGCGGCGCAGATCGCCAGGACAGCGAGGGCGGCCAGGGCCAGGGTGGTGAACCGGTGCCAGGAGTCCCAGCGGCGAACCTGGTGCTGGTCCAGGCCGACCTGGCCCTTGGCGGCCTGGAAGCTCTCCTCAACGGTCCAGCGGATGCCCGCGACCCGCACGAGCTGCACGAGAGTCGCGGGCTTGGGGTCCAGCAGCGGTAGAAGGCCAGCTCGCCGGTGGTCGTGTTGCGGCGGATCAGCAGGCTGTGTCGGCCGTCGTCGTCGGGGTCGGCATCGGTGCACGCGTCGTCGAGCCAGGCCCAGTCGTAGAAGCGCGGGCCCTTGGACCCGGCACCAGCCGATCGGCGTTGCCACGCCGTGGCGGGCAGGTCGGCGGCCACCCGGTCGGCCCGGACGCGGGTCTTGCCGCCGTCGAGCGGCACCAGATGACTGCGGGACACCGCCAGGACATAGCCGAGCCGGCGTTCGCGCAGCACGGCACGGAAGGCGCTGCTGTTGCCGTAGGCCTCGTCCGCAGCGACCCACCCGGCCGGGACACCGGCGTCGAGGGCTGCGGTGATCATGTCGGCGGCCAGCTCGCACCGAGTCGCGAACCCGACCTCGTCAGGCACCCCGCCGCGGCGCAGCGGTCACGGTCGTCGGTCCACGACACCGGCAGATACACCCGCCGGTCGATCAGGGTGTGCCCGTGCCTGCTGGCGTAGGCCAGGAACACCCCAACCTGGCTATTCTCGATCCGGCCGGCCGTGCCCGTGTACTGCCGCTGCACCCCGACGGTGTGCATGCCCTTCTTCAGATCACCGGTCTCATCCGGGATCAGGACCGCGTCCGGGTCACCGAACCGGCCCGCGACCAGAGCCCGAAGGTCATCACGCACGGCGTCGGCATCCCACACCGCCCGGTACAACAGCCGCTGCATCGCATCCGGCCGGCCGTGTCCGGCCTGCTCCGCCAACTGCCAACACGTCTTGACCTCAAGGTCAGACAGCAGACCGGTCACGAACGCCGCCGCCGCACGACGCGGCTCCACCCGCCCGAACCGGCCCGCGAAGCAGCCGAGCACCCCGGCCACGACCCGCTCCCACCCGACACGGTCTACGCTGTGGCCTGCGGCCACCGCCCGATCTGAAGTTATGTCCACAACGTACAGACGATCACGCGGTGGCCGCCACGCGTCCACCCCACCTCAGCAGCAAGATCTCAAACGGCGGCTGCCGTACTAGCCGCCACCCTCCACACCACCTGACGCGTGCAAACCTCGAACAGGCAGCTCCGGTGGGACCCCTTCCAGGTCACTTGATTTCTCGGCGTATCCCTCGTCTGACACGTATCCGTTGGTATTACGTGATACGCGGAGGCGCCATGAAGCTCAACAGCAAAGGACAGGTAACGATCCCGGCCGCTTTGCGCGCCAGGTACGGCCTGCATGAGGGCGACGAGGTCGACGTCGTTGAGGACGGCGGCACGCTGCGGATCGTCCGTATCAGCGGTGCCGAGAGCCGAGGACAACGTCTCGTACGGCACATGCGCGGCAGAGGGAATGCCAAGCAGACCGAACACATGTCGACCGACGAACTGATGGAGTTGCTGCGTGGCGAGTGACCGGCTCCGCGCTGTCGCACACGGACCCGCCGACTCGGCCACAACCCTGGTGGACACCAACGTGCTGTTGGACGTCATCACCGATGATCCCCGGTGGGGCGACTGGTCCAGCGGCGCGCTCGCGGAGGCCCGCGACGCTGGTGCCCTCGTCATAAACCCAATCGTCTACGCGGAGGCGTCGGTGCGTTTCGCCCGCATCGAGGACTTGGACGAGGCGTTGCCAGCTGGCGACTTCCTCCGCGAGGAACTGCCATATCCGGCCGGCTTTCTAGCCGGCAAGGCATACCTGGCCTACCGCGCGCAGGGCGGCACCAAGAGGTCCCCGATCGCTGACTTCTATATCGGTGCGCATGCCGCCGTGTGCGGGTATCGGCTGCTCACCCGTGGCGGGGCCCGCTATCGAACGTACTTTCCCAGACTTGAATTGATCACACCGGATGAGTGATGGCGAGTGTTAAAAGGGGGCCCTTCCTCTACACCAGGCGTTAATAAGGTGCCCTTCCTTACCCGCGCAACGCGCGGTAGAGCTCCAGGGTGCGGGCGGCGATGGCGTCCCAGGAGAAGTGCTCGACGGCGCGCCGCCGGCCGGCGCGGCCGAGCGCGGCGGCGCGCTCCGGAGCCGCCAGCAGTTCGTTCAGCCGGGCCGCCAGGTCGGCCTCGAAGCGGGCCGGGTCGACCGGCGTGCTGTCGGCGGTCTGCTCGATCGGGACCAGCAGGCCGGTGTCGCCGTCGGCGACCACCTCGGGGATGCCGCCGGTGGCGGTGGCGACCACCGCCGTCTCGCAGGCCATCGCCTCCAGGTTGACGATGCCCATCGGCTCGTACACCGACGGGCAGACGAAGATCGTGGCGTGGGTGAGGATCTGGATCACCTCGGATTTCGGCAGCATCTCGGGCACCCAGATCACCCCGGAGCGGCCGGCGCGCAACTCGGCGACCAGGCCCTGCACCTCGGCGGCGATCTCCGGGGTGTCCGGTGCGCCGGCCAGCAGCACCAGCTGGACGTCCGGCGGCAGGTCACGGGCGGCACGCAGCAGGTGCGGCAGGCCCTTCTGGCGGGTGATCCGGCCGACGTAGACCACGCTGGGCAGGGCCGGATCGATGCCGAGCCGCGCCAACACGTCGGTGCCGGGGTCGGGGGCGTACTGCGCGGTGTCGATGCCGTTGTAGATCACGTGCACCCGGTCCGGGTCGATAGTCGGGTACGCGGCCAGCACGTCCCGGCGCATCCCCGCGCTTACCGCCACGATCGCGTCGGCCGACTCGTACGCCGTGCGTTCGCACCACGAGGAGAGCGCGTAGCCGCCGCCGAGCTGTTCGGCCTTCCACGGTCGCAGTGGCTCCAGGCTGTGCGCGGTCACCACGTGCGGCACCCCGTACAGCAGCTTGGCGGTGTGCCCGGCCAGGTTGGCGTACCAGGTGTGGCTGTGCACCACGTCCGCGCCGGCACACCCGGCGGCCATCTCCAGGTCCACCCCCATGGTGCGCAGCGCCGGGTTCGCGTCGGCCAGCCCCGCCGGCTCGGCGTACGCCCGCACGCCCGGCTCGGTGCGCGGCGCGCCGAAGCAGTGCACCCGTACGTCGGTGATCCGACGCAACTCCCGGGCCAGGTACTCGACGTGCACCCCGGCGCCGCCGTAGACCTCCGGCGGGTACTCCCGGGTGAGCAGGTCGACGCGCAGCGGTGGGGAGTCGGTCATGCCCGGCACCCTAGTGCAGAATTCGCCCCGGCACCGGCTGCCCGACTGTGCCCGTACGAGTGGTGAAGTGGCACCGGGATGGATAGCGTCTGGTCATGGCTGCCAAGGTGCTCGCGATCGTCCTGGCCGGCGGAGAGGGCAAGCGCCTGATGCCGCTGACCACGGACCGGGCCAAGCCGGCCGTCCCGTTCGGCGGGATGTACCGCATGGTCGATTTCGTCCTCTCCAACCTGGCCAACGCCGGCTATCTGAAGATCGTCGTGCTGACCCAGTACAAGTCCCACTCCCTCGACCGGCACATCACCAAGACGTGGCGGATGTCGACGCTGCTCGGCAACTACGTCACGCCGGTGCCCGCGCAGCAGCGTCGGGGTCCGTGGTGGTTCGCCGGCTCGGCCGACGCGATCTACCAGAGCTTCAACCTGATCTACGACGAGCAGCCCGACTATGTGATCGTCTTCGGCGCCGATCACATCTACCGGATGGACCCGCGGCAGATGGTGGAGGAGCACATCGCCTCCGGTGCCAGCGTGACCGTGGCCGGCATCCGGCAGCCGCTCACCATGGCCGACCAGTTCGGGGTCATCGAGGTCGGCGAGGACGGCCGGCAGATCCGCGCCTTCCGGGAGAAGCCCACCGACGCGGTCGGCCTGCCCGACGCGCCCGACGAGATCTACGCCTCGATGGGCAACTACGTCTTCACCACCCGGGCGCTGATCGACGCGGTCGAACGCGACGCGGAGGACAAGACCAGCAAGCACGACATGGGCGGCAGCATCATCCCGATGCTTGTCGAGCGGGGTGAGGCGAACGTCTACGACTTCCGCGACAACGAGGTGCCGGGCAGCACCGACCGGGACCGGGGCTACTGGCGCGACGTGGGGACCCTGGACTCGTTCTACGACGCGCACATGGATCTGATCAACGTGCACCCGGTGTTCAACCTCTACAACTTCGACTGGCCGATCTACACCGAGCAGCCGCCGTACCCGCCGGCCAAGTTCGTGCACCAGTGGGGCGAACGGGTCGGCCGGGCGGTCGCCTCGATGGTCTCGCCCGGTGCGGTGATCTCCGGTTCGCTGGTGGAGAACTCGATCGTCTCGCCGAAGGTGAAGGTGCACTCCTGGGCGCACGTGGACGGCGCGGTGCTGATGGAGGGTGTCGAGATCGGCCGGCACGCGGTGGTCCGCCGGGCCATCCTGGACAAGAACGTCTACGTGCCCGAGGGCGCCGAGATCGGCGTGGACCTGGAACGGGACCGGCAGCGTTACACCGTCTCCGACAACGGCATCGTGGTCATCGGTAAGGGACAGAAGGTAGAGCCATGAGCAGTCATCCTCGTGCCGGCCAGCCGGCCCAGTCCGACGACCTGGTGGACGTGCCCCGGCTGGTGACCGCGTACTACGCCGAGCATCCCGACCCGGCCGACCCGGCGCAGCAGGTCTCCTTCGGCACCTCCGGGCACCGCGGGTCGAGCCTGCGCAACGCCTTCAACTCCGACCACATCCTCGCGGTCACCCAGGCGCTCTGTGACTACCGCCGCGAGCAGGGCATCGACGGCCCGCTCTTCCTCGGCCGGGACACCCATGCGCTCTCCGCCCCGGCGGCGGTCGACGCGCTGGAGGTGCTCGCCGCCAACGAGGTCACCGTGCTTGTGGACAGCCGGGACGGCTACACCCCGACCCCTGCGGTGTCGCACGCCATCCTCACCCACAACCGGGGGCGCACCGCCGCGCTGGCCGACGGCATCGTGATCACCCCGTCGCACAATCCGCCGGACGACGGCGGGTTCAAGTACAACCCCACCCACGGCGGGCCGGCCGACTCCGACGTCACGAAGTGGATCCAGGACCGCGCGAACGCGATCCTCGCCGCCGGGGGAAAGGAGGTGCGCCGCATCCCGTACGCGCGGGCCCGTGCCGCCGACACCACCGGCACGTACGACTTCCTCGGCGGGTACGTCCACGACCTGCCGGCGGTGCTCGACCTCGACGCGATCCGGGCCGCCGGGGTACGCATCGGCGCCGATCCGCTAGGCGGCGCCAGCGTCGCCTACTGGGGCGAGATCGCCGACCGGCACCGGCTCGACCTGACCGTGGTCAACCCGAACGTCGACCCGACCTGGCGGTTCATGACGCTTGACGGCGACGGCAAGATCCGGATGGACTGCTCCTCGCCGAACGCGATGGCCTCGCTGATCGCCAGGCGCGCCGACTACCAGGTCGCCACCGGTAACGACGCCGACGCCGACCGGCACGGCATCGTCACCCCGGACGCCGGGCTGATGAACCCGAACCACTATCTCGCGGTGGCGATCGCCCACCTGTTCCGTACCCGCGACCAGTGGGGTCCGGACGCCGCGGTCGGCAAGACCCTGGTCTCCTCCTCCATGATCGACCGGGTCGCCGCCGACCTCGGGCGGCCCCTGCTGGAGGTGCCGGTCGGCTTCAAGTGGTTCGTGCCCGGCCTGCTCGACGGCGCGGTCGGCTTCGGCGGCGAGGAGAGCGCCGGTGCGTCCTTCCTGCGTCGCGACGGCGGCACCTGGACCACCGACAAGGACGGCATCCTGCTCTGCCTGCTCGCGGCCGAGATCATCGGGACCACCGGTCGTACCCCAAGCGAGCACTGGGCGGAGTTGGCCGACCGGTTCGGCGCGCCCGCGTACGCCCGGATCGACGCCCCGGCCACCCGGGAGCAGAAGGCGGTGCTCGGCAAGCTCTCGCCGGAGCAGGTGACGGCGACCGAACTGGCCGGGGAACCGATCACCGCCACGTTGACCACGGCCCCCGGCAACGGTGCCCCGATCGGTGGTCTCAAGGTGACCACCGAGAGCGGCTGGTTCGCCGCTCGCCCCTCCGGCACCGAGGACGTCTACAAGATCTACGCCGAGTCCTTCCAGGGCCCGGAGCACCTGGCCCGCCTCCAACAGGAGGCGGCAGACCTGGTCACCGCGGTCCTCGACACCGCCTGAGGCGTCCGGGCGGCGACGAGCGAGCCGGCAACCCGGCCGGCTCGTCGCCGCGCCGCACGGCGTCCGAGACGGGTCAGCGCAGCGATACCTGGTAGAGCTGGCCGGTGGTGGCGCAGGGGTCTGGTGTCACCCGTGCGGCGGCGGCAAGCAGCAGCAGCGGTTCCCAGTTTCGCCGTACCGCGTCCGGCTCGGCGTTCGCCGGTAGCGGCGGCAGGTAGAGCTGGCCGATCCGGTAGGTCGCGATCCAGTCGCGGCGTTGCGCTACCGAGAGGTCCGCGAAGTTCTCCGGGAACTTCGCGGTCTGCCGGCCGGTGAGGGCACTGTGCCGGGTCATTTCCGTGGCGGGATCGATTGTCAACGTGGTGCCGTTCTGGCAGCGGCGTAGTTCCTGCTCCACCGCCCCGCCGGTCAGGCTCTCCGGCTGCGGTGGCACCCGGACGAGTTGGTATCCGATCGCCCAACCGGCCGGCAGCATCAGCAGCAGGACGCCGACGGCGAGTCCGGTGCGGGGCCGGGTCAGCGCGGCCGGCATCGGTGTCCGGCGGAGCAGGACGATGGCCAGCAGCAGGACCAGCAGCACGACCAGGCCGAGGTAGCGTCGGGCCAGGTAGCCGGTGCTCAGTTCGGAGAAGGTCACCTGCACGGTGAAGGCAGCGACCGCGGCCAGGCACAGCAGGAGCCAACGGGGTGCGCCACGAAGTCGCCAGCGGCGCAGGAGCAGCAGCCCGGCCGCGGCGGTGGCCACCACGGTCGGTGCCAGCACCAGACCCTTCACCGTCTCCAGGACCGCGCCGGGCACGTTGCGCGCCAGCCGGGCCAGCCAGCCGAGCGGGTCGTCGAGGTACGTGGGCACTTGATCGACATCGACGACGTGGGAGGCGTGTAGTTGTGGCACGGCCGCCGCGACGATGCGGTTGTCCGCGGGGAAGGGCGTGTCGAAGTGCGTCAGCCCGTAGATTGCCCAGGGGACCAGCACGATCGCGAAGACCAGACCGGCCGGAACGAACCAGCGCCAGTCCCGGCGACGCGCGATGATCAGCAGTGCCGCCAGCAGCGATATCGCGAGGAGGGTGTCCGGCCGGGTGAGCACGAGGCCGCCAGCGGCGGCACCGGCCGCCGGCCAGGCCAGCGCGGGCCGCCGGTCCGTCGCGACCAGCGCGAGGAGCAGCAGGCTGAGCAGGAGCACGGCCAGCGGGAAGGTACGTGCCGACAGCACCTCGTCGAGGAAGGGCGGGAAGCCGAGCAGCCCGACGGCGACGATGGGGCCGAGTCCGCGTACGCCGATCCGCCGGCCCAGCGCCGACAGCGTCGCGGCGGTGGCCAGTACGCATCCCACGGCGGCCACGAGCCCGGCCTGCGCGCCCAGGCGGGTAAGTGCCGCGGTGACACCGATCAGCACCGGCCAGAGCGGGCCGCAGCCCATCGCGTACGGCTCGGTCGACTGGTAGCTGTGCCGGGAGCTGAAGCGGAAGAAGTCGCCGCCGAGCGTCTGGGACAGTTCGTAGTAGCGCCAGGAGTCCGGGCTGTACGGCGCGCCGTTCCAGTAGAGGAGCAGCAGTACGGCGAGGATCCCGACGAGTACGGCCCAGCCGGTGATGGCAAGCCATTCGGGCACCACCAGGGTGCGCGTGGTGTCGGCCCGCGCCTCGCTCGGCGGGTTCTCGACCCGCTGCGGGGCGCTCATGCGCGCGAACCGATCGTCGCCGGGTGGCCGGGGGTCTCGGCCATCTGCTCGCGCAGGTACGGCCCAGGCGGTCCCGCCGTGCGTCCCGGTAGCTCGGCCGACTGGCACACCGCGGTGTCCTGCACCGAGTACATCGGCCGGGCGCGGACCTCGACCAGGATCCGCGCCAGGTACTCCCCGAGTACGCCGAGGATGAGGAAGAGGCCGGTGAACCCACCGGAGACCAGGATGGCGAGCGTGGTCCAGCCCTGGATGAGGTCGGACTTGACGAGGTACACCACGACCGCGTAGATGATCCCGGCGACCGACAGCGCGCCGAAGATGAGGCAGAGCCGGTGCGCGGCGCGTAGTCCGAAGTTGGAGAACGACAGCAGGATGTCGAAGGCGAGGCTGGTCGTCTCCCGGTTCAGCCGGCGCCGTTGGGCGCTGTTCACCATTGTCGGCTCGTACCGCAGGTGCTCGTGTCGGTGCCCGAGGATGGCGTACAGGGCCTTGCGGTAACGGACCTTCTCCCGCATCGCGAGCATGGCGACCAACGTGCGGCGGGAGGTCAGTCGCAGGCGTTCGGCCCGCAACGGCATGTCCAGGTCGCTGTACCTGTTGACCAGGCGGTAGAAGATCCGGCTGCGCAGCGGTCCGTCGTCGCCGCTGGCGGTGACGATGTCGCAGCCGCCGGTGGTGCCGACCTGGTACATCAGGGCCAGGGTGTCCAGCGGGAAGTCCACCACCGAGCTTTCCAGCTCGAAGACCCAGTCGCCCATCGCCCGGTCCAGCCCGGCCTTGATGCCGGCCTCCACACCGTGTCGCCGGGCCAGGCGGATCACCACCGCGTTGAGCCGGAATCGGGCCGCGCACCTCTGCACCAGCGGGGTCGGATCGTCCGTCGAGTTGTCGTCGACCACCACCAGTTCATGCAGCTCGAAATTCTCGGTGAGCCAGGGACCCACCTGTTCCAGAAACCGTTCCAGCCCGGCCGCCTCGTTTCGGCAGTAGAGCACGAAACTCACGAAGGTCTTGAATTTCATAGCACCTCATCGAGGTCAAAAATCGTGTTCACTTTGCCGCCGAGCAATGTGATGAAGGAGGGCTGCTCGTGCTCGACCCGGACCAGGGTCGGGCGGGAGTCGTCGACCTCCGCCGCGGAAAGGACCGCCCGGACCGTGAAGAGACTTTCGCTCTGCCGCAGCCGATGCGCATTCGAAAGGAAGCGCCGGGCGACGGCGTGCATGTACGGATAACTGCTGGCCGGTCGGGCCGGACACGGGCCGCAGTTGGCCAGCGTGGTGGGTCGGCAATCCGGCACCCGAGCCTGGCAGCCGAACGTGGGCAGGACCTCGGAGCTGGTCAGATGGGGGGAGTACGCCACCGCGTAGAGGCTGTGCCAGGGGCTGTGCCCGAAGGGCATGAGGGAGAAGAAGGGACCGTCCATCACGGTGAGGGCCACGTCCCGATGGGCCGGGGCGTCCACCAGGGCGATCTCGCACAGCTCGTACTTCAGCGGCACCGGGTCCAGGCCGAACGCGGTGAGCAGGGCGTTGGTGCCGGCGTATGTCGCGTTGACCACCGAACCGGTGGTCAGCCGCACACCGGATCGCAACGTCATCCGCCACGCCTCGCCGTCCCGGCCGGCCTCGGCCACGGTGTCACCGAGGAACCAGTGCACCCGGTCGGCGTACGCCGCCAGGTGCGCCAGCAGCGCCGTGCGTAACTGCGGTGCGTCGAAGCTGAACTCGTCGGTCTCGTACGCCGCTTCGACGGCGCCGTCGTGGAAGAACTCGGTCGGATCGATCCGTCGTGCCGGCACGCCCACGGTGGCGCAGAACTTCTCGAAGTGTGCGGCGTCCACGAAGGAGCCTTCCGCGGCGACCGCGTACACCGCGCGGAAGCGGTGGTTGACCGCGGTCGGGAAGTCCCGCAGGAACCGGTCGTAGTAGCTGGCCGAACGTACCGCCGTGTAGACGCTGCGCGGGTAGTGGTAGCCGTTGTGACCACGGGCCTGGTTGATCAGGCTGGCCCGCACCAGCGGGCGTCGGTCGACGTCGACGATGGCGACGGACCGCCCCTGGGCGAGATGCCGGCGCGCCGCCCAGAGCCCGAAGACACCGGCTCCGAAGACGACGGCATCAATAGAAATGCGCCCATTCACCATGGGCGGATGATAACGTCCTTTCTGGGCACTTTGTCGGCACTTTGTCGGTTTTAAGCGAGGTTGTAAATGTTTACGGGTTTGGTGGGTCATACCGGCTTCGTCGGCGGGAACCTGTCCCGGCAGCGGACGTACGATCTTCAGGTGAACCGGGGCACCGTCGGTGCGCTCGACGGCCGCCGGTTCACCCGGCTGGTCATCAGCGGAGCAGCCGGCCTGAAATGGCGGGCGAACGCCGAGCCGGACGCCGATGCCGACGCCATCGACACCCTGATCGCCCACCTGCGTACCACCACTGCGGACGAGGCGGTGCTCATCTCGACGATCGAGGTGTATCCCGAGCCGCGCGGGGTGGACGAGACGACCCGCCTCGACCCGGCCCGGCACCCACAGGCGTACGGGCGCAATCGGGCCCGGCTGGAGCGGTTCGTCCAGGAGCACTACCCCCGCTGCCTGGTGGTCCGGTTGCCCGCGCTGTTCGGGCCGGGCCTGCGCAAGAACCTGATCTATGACCTGACCACCGGGCGGACCGAGGAGTACTGCCACCACGAGTCCACCTTCCAGTTCTACGACCTGGTGCGGTTGACCCGTGACATCGAGCTGGCCGTGGCCGCCGGGCTCACCGTGCTCAACCTGGCCACCGAGCCGCTCGCCGCGCAGACCGTCGCGCAGCAGGTCTTCGGGCGGACCCTGACCTGCGAGTCGGTGCCGAAGGTCGACTACGACATGCGGACCCGCCACGGTGCGGTGTTCGGTGTCGACGGGCCGTACGTCTGTGCCCGCGACGAGGTGCTGGCCGGGCTGCGTGCGTTCGCCGGAAACCAGGTGCCGGCATGAAGGTGGCCATCAGCAACATCGCCTGGGAGCCCGCCGACGACGAGAAGGTCGCCGATCTGCTGCGTCACGTCGGAGTCGACGGCATCGAGGTGGCGCCGACGAAGATCTGGCCGGATCTCACCGCCGTGACTCCCCAGGAGGCCAGCGGGTACGCGCGCACCTGGGCGCGGGCCGGCCTGCCGGTGGTGGCCGCCCAGTCGCTGCTGTACGGGCGGCCCGATCTCACCCTGTTCGGACCGGATCGGGAGAGGTTCGTCGGGTACCTGGCCCGGGTGATCGACTTGTGCGTCGCGATGGGTGCCACCGTGCTGGTCTTCGGCAGTCCGCGCAACCGGCGACGGGACGGGCTGCCCGTGAAGGTTGCGGACCGGATCGCCGTCGAGGTCTTCGGGCGGCTGGCGGACCGGGCGACGGCGCTCGGCGCGAGCCTCTGTCTGGAGGCCAACCCCGCCGAGTACGGCACCGACTACCTCACCCGGGCGGTGGAGGCGGCGGCGCTGGTCCGCGCGGTCGACTCGCCGGGGCTGCGGTTGCATCTGGACACCGCGTGCCTGGCGCTGGCGGGCGAGGACGGGGCGGCGTGCGTGCGCAGGTTCGCCCCGTTGCTGCGGCACACCCATGTGAGCGAACCCGACCTCGGACCGGTTGGCGATCCCGATCCGCGGCACCGCGATTTCGCGGCCGCCCTGTCTGCGGTGGGCTACCCGGGTTACCTGAGTGTGGAGATGCGACAGGTGGCCGGTGATCGGCGGGCCGCCGTGGAACGGGCCGCCCGGTACGCGGTGACCCTGTGTGGCGGGCGACCATGACCGAGCTGCGGCAGGTGACCTGCCCGGACTGGCAGGTACCCCCACACGAGCGGCGGGACTTCGCCCCCCGGCGCAGCCGGTACGCGGTGGTGGTGCCCGTGATCAACGAGGGCGAGCGGATCCAGGCCCAGGTGCGCCGGATGTTCGCCTGCGGCCACGGCCTGGACGTGCTGATCGCCGACGGCGGCAGCACGGACGGCTCGCTCGCCGAGGACTTCCTGGCCGCCCACGGCGTACGGTCGTTGCTGACCAAGACCGGGCCGGGCCGGCTCAGCGCCCAACTGCGGATGGCCTTCGCCGCCGCCATGGCCGACGGCTACCAGGGCGTGATCACCGTGGACGGCAACGGCAAGGATGGCGTCGAGGCCATCGCGCGCTTCGCGGCCACCCTGGACGCGGGGTACGACTACGTGCAGGGTTCCCGTTTCGTCCCCGGCGGCCGGGCGGAGAACACCCCCTGGTCACGGTATCTGGGGATCCGGCTGGTGCACGCGCCGCTGCTGTCGGCCGGTGCGCGAAAGTGGTACACGGACACCACCAACGGGTTTCGGGGCCACTCGGCACGACTGCTTACCGATCCCCGGGTGGATGTGTTCCGGGAGGTCTTCGACGCCTACGAGCTGTTGACCTACCTGCCGGTGCGGGCGGCCCGGCTGGGCCTGCGGGTCTGTGAGGTGCCGGTGATCCGGGCCTATCCGTCGGGGGCGGTGCCTACCAAGATCAAAGGCTGGTCCGGGAACCTGGACATGTTCGCCGTCGCTGCCCGCGCGGCGATCGGCCGCTACAACCCGACCCATGACTGACAGCGGTCGAATATGAGTCGCTGGTCGGCGTGGAACGGCAGCGTGTCGACGAAAAACCGGCCTTCGGTACGGGTGCGGCGCTAATATCCAGTCCGTTGCGTTCCGCCAATGGATTTCAAGGCGAGCGATGCTCGCGGAATTGTGGGCTCGCCACATTCTGCCCGTCGCCGCCGATGCGGCTCCGCTTCCCGCTCAGCAATAGGAGAACGAATGAACTGGGCTGTTCCCGCAGTCGTGCGGCAGAGCGGCAACGTAATCGCCTTTGTCTGGTCGCATCCCGCCAACCGTGGCGCTCGGCTCGGTGGGCTCGCTCGTGCCGTGCGTTTTCAACTGCGCGGGCGGATGGGCCTGCGCACCCTGACCCGGGTGGGCAGCGGTGGCCGGATGTGGGCCGAGCTGCATTACCACGGAGCCTCGAAGGTTGCCTACGTCAATCCGCCTGACTGGAACGAGATGCTGGCGTGGCGACGCATCCTGCAACCCGGGGATCTCTTTGTCGACGTGGGCAGCAACGTCGGTGCGTACGCGCTCTTCGCCGCGGACGCGGGCGCGGAGGTCATCGCGATCGAGCCGAGCCGGGAGAGCGCGCGACGCCTGCGGGAGAACGTCGCGCTCAACGACTTTCCGGTCTCGGTTCTCGAATGCGGGCTGGCCGACCGCCCGGGCGAACTGCGGCTCACGACTGGCCGCGACACCACGAACCATCTCCTGCTCGGGCCGGACGCCGACGGAGAGGTGGTCGCTGTCGACACGTTGGACAACGTTCTCGGGGACCGGTTCGCGGTGGGTGTGAAGATCGACGTCGAGGGCGTCGAACGCCTGGTGCTCGACGGGGCCCGGGAAGCCCTGCGGCAGCACCGGATCGGGGTGCTGCAAATCGAGTGGAACGGGATGAGCCGCCGCCTGCTGGGCGAGGATCGACTACCCATCGCGGCCCTGCTCGAAGAGTGCGGCTACCAGCTCGTACGCCCCGACGAGCGAGGAGTTTTCCAGGACGCCGAGGCCGTCGCCACCTCGGCGCAGGACATGTTCGCGGTCCTGCCGGAATACCGATCTGGAATGTAATTCATGAAGTAATTAATGGCCAGAAATCCCTTGTTTCTCATTTATGCTTCATTTCGGCAGTCTGGACCGAGGTTCCGTGGTCACGCCGCCACGGTCACGCGAACGATGGGGAGTGCGATGACTCTGGGCAGCACGGAAGCGCCTGCCGGCAACGACGGGATGGTGCGTACGCTGCGGCGGGCCATGGCGCTGCTCGACCGCCAGTCCCGTCGCCGCTACATCCTCGCCGTGCCGGCCGCGCTCGTCGTGATGGTCCTGGAACTCGTCGGCTTCATCGCGCTGGCTGCCGTGGTGCAGGTGCTGACCACACCCGCCCTGCTCTCCACCGCCGGACCGAAGAGCCTCATCGGCATCACCCAGGGCATCGTGGGGGCAGGGTCGCCAACCGCGTACGTCGCCACCGTGGGGACGATCGCGATCGGTCTGCTCATCGCCCGTGGTGTGTTCGCCTCGATCGTGGCCTGGTGGCAGGCGAGCGTGCTGGCCCGGGCAGAGGCCGGCCTGTCGACGCGGCTGTTCCGGACGTTCCTCACCGCCGATTACGGGTTTCATCTGGAACATCACTCGGCCGAACTCACCCGGACGGTCGCCGTGTCCGTGCGGTTGATCATAGCCCGCGTCCTGCTGCCGGGTGCCGTCGTCATCATCGAGGGCGCCCTCATCGTGGGGCTCGGTTGTGCGCTCCTGGTCATGGAGCCGATGCCCGCGCTGACCTCGATGACCACGCTGGGCCTGGCGATGGCGCTCTATCTGGTGGGGGTTCGACGCAAGGCGCGCCGCATCGGTCTCGACGACGAGCGGCTCAGCGCCCTGGACCAGCGCATCGTCCAGGAGGGACTCGGTGCGGTAAAGGTGCTCACCATCCTTGAGCGCCGCGCTCAGGTGATCTCCCGCTTTGACACCTCCCGCCACCAGCACACCCAGGCCCTGCGAGGTCTGCTCTTCATGTCCAACCTCTCGCGCTACTACCTTGAGTCGGTCGTCCTCGTCGTGGCCGCCACGATCGCCGCGGTGGCGCTCTACGACGGTCGCGCCGGCGCGCTCGGCTCCATCGGCGTCATCCTCGCCGGATCCATGCGCCTGCTGCCCTCGGTGCAGCGGTTGCTGGTGGCGCTGAACACCATCAGAGCCGGTGCCGGCAGCATCGACACGATCGAGCGGGATCTGTCGTTGGCCGCAGCCAGTGGCAGCCACGCGCCAGCCGGGACGCCCACGGCACCCGTGTCGTTCCGGGAACACATCGAGTTCCGCGGCCTCAGCTACCGGTACCCGTCCGCGCCGACGTCGGTGCTGCACGCGGTCGACCTGGTCATCCGGTACGGCGAGTCGGTGGGCATCAGCGGGACGTCGGGTTCGGGGAAGACGACCCTCGTCGACGTGCTCACCGGTCTGCTGCTGCCCACCGCCGGCGGACTCTACGTCGACGGTGTGCAGATCACCCGGGCCAATCTCGCCTCCTGGCGTCGGCAGATCGGCTACGTGCCGCAGGAGACCGTGATCGTGGACGACACCGTACGGCGCAACGTCGCGCTGGGGCTCGACGACCCGGACATCGACGACGAGGCCGTCTGGCGGGCGCTGGAGTTGGCTCAGTTGCGTGACCTGGTCGACGGGCTGGCGGGCGGCCTGGACAGCCGCCTCGGCGAGCGAGGCGTACGCATGTCGGGCGGCCAGCGCCAACGCATCGGGATCGCCCGCGCGCTGTACCACCGGCCGCGCATCCTGGTGCTCGACGAGGCAACCGCCGCGCTCGACGGCGCGACCGAGGAGCAGATCGTCTCCACGATCGAACGGCTGCACGGCGAGGTCACCATCGTGATGGTCGCGCACCGGCTCAGCACCATCGAGCGTTGTGACACCCAGGTGCTACTGGAGCAGGGGCGTATCGAGCGGATCCGCACCCTGTCGGCGTCGCATCCACCACCCCGACATGCCCTGACCGAAGTGCCCGCGACCAGCTGAGAGTGGAGCGACAACCGTGCGGACAGACATTGCCACCGGCGGCCGGATGACGGTCGCGGTACTCACCCCCTGGTACCCGGACGCCGACCATCCGTGGGACGGCACCTTCATCGCCAACCAGTGCGAGGCGCTGCGCGCATCCGGTGTGCGGGTACGGGTGTTCAAGGTGAACCGGCGGGGCCCGGTGTTCACGGTGCACGAGATCGACCCGGACACGCGGACGGTTGTTGCGTCGTCGAGTAGCCGATTCTTCGGCTCGCGTCACTTCGCCGCACTGCTCGATGGGGGGCGGCTCTGGTCCGGAAGCTGCGACGCCGTCCTGGCCGAAGGCCCGTGGATGAGCACGCTGCTGCGGCGGGTGAACACGCCGGTGGTGGTGGTGCTGCACGGCCGCCAGCCGATGACCTCCTCGGGCGCCCGCACCGATCCGATCCGTCGGCGCATCATCGCCGCTTCCCTGGCACGGGCGGCGGCGCTTGTCGCCGTCGGTGCCGGTGTTCGGGAGGATCTACCACCCGAGCTGCGGCGGGCCTGCACGGTCATACCCAACGGGGTGCCACTTGACGCATTCCCTCGACGCGCCGTCTCCGCTTCCGCGCGGGCGAGCGCAGCCGACTTTCCACGCTTCGTCTCCGTCGGGAATGTGGGCGCCAACAAGAACCAGGAGACCGTCCTGCGGGCCTTCACCGCGGTACGGGAAACCTGGCCTGCGGCGAGCTGGTGGGTGGTGGGCGACGGCCCCGAACGACAGCGGTTGGCAAGGCTGCGTGACCAGTTGGGCCACCACGACCGGATCCACTTCACCGGTCGGCTGGCACCCGCCGAGGTGGCGGAGATTCTGCGCCAGTCCGACCTGTTCGTGTTGCCGTCCCGCGTCGAGGCGTTCGGCTGCGTGTACCTGGAGGCGATGGCGGTGGGCGTGCCCACGATCATGCCCCGGTCCGCCGGCATCGCGGCCCTCGTCGATGACGACCGGTACCTGCACGACGCGGACGACGGCCAGGAGATCCTGGCGAAGGCCACCGCGATCCTGTCGAGTCCGGCGCAGTACGAACAGGCCGTCGCGTACGGCCGGGCGCTCGCCGACCGGTGTACCTGGCAGGCCCACGCCGAGGCACTGGCCGACGTGCTCCGCAGATCCGTGACGGAGCGGGCGGCGGTGCTGGCGTCATGACCGGAAGCCTCCGCAAGATGGCGAGCCGAATCGTCACGTACGCGCACGACTCGGTGCGGATCAGCACGGCCGAGGTCGGCACTGCGGTGTATGTCGGTCCGCGGGTGCCGGGGAACCTCAATCTCGGTGACAATCTCCTGTACTGGGCGCACCAGCATGCGCTCCCCGACATTCCGCTGCGGCAGGTGCACACCCTCCCGGCGCTCCTGGGGCCCGGCATCGTGCGGCGTCGTCAGTTGCGCGGGACCGTGCTGGGCGGCGGCACGCTTATCGGGTCGCCCGGTTTCCGGCGGGGGCTCGAATCGGCGCTGGCCCTGCTGCCCGAGCACCCGGTGGTCAACCTCGGCACCGGAGTCGACGACCCGGCCATGCCGTCCGTCGGCACTCCCGGCGACAGCAGCGAACTTCGGGCCTGGATCCCGCTGCTGCGCGCCATGCCGAAGGTGTGGGTGCGTGGTCCGCTCTCCCGGGACCTGCTGCGTACCGCCGGCATCGATGCGCAGGTCAGTGGCGATCCGGTCCTGCTGTTCGCGCTCGACGCCGACCTGCACGACCGGCCCGCCGTGGGGCGGATCGGCATCAACCTCGGGATCACCGGCAACCAGTGGCAGCGCAACCCAGCGGATCTGGTCCGCGCCGTGGTGGCGTACGGCCACCTGATGCAGGAGCGTGGCCTACAGGTGGTGCTCATCTCGGTGTGGGACAGCGACGATCCGATCACCGCGTCGGTCGCCGCCGAGCTTGGCTGCCCCGCCGTCCTCGCCGCCGAGCTGCGCACCGTTGGCACGATGCGGCGCGTGCTGAAGGACATCGACCTGCTCGTCGCCCAGAAGCTGCACGCGGTCGTCGGCGCCGCGTGCGTGGCCACCCCGTCGATCGCCCTTGAGTACCGCCCGAAGTGTCGGGACTTCCAGGAGTCGGTCGGCACCGGGCGTTGGACGCTGCGCACATCGGAGACGACTGCGGCGGCCCTTGCCGCGATGACCGGTCAGCTCTACGAGGAGCGAGAGGCGACGATAAAGACGCTGATCGAGCAGGTCACCATGCGTCGCGCGGCGATCAGCGCCGCTGCGTTCGAGGCGTACGACATTTTGAACGGATAGCGGCATGGGCCTAACAGCGGAAGCCGGGTTGCTCGGCGCGGCAGTTCTGTTTCTACTCAACGTGCTGTTCATACCTGCCTCGGCGATGGTCGCAATGTCGATCATCTTGGTGGTGTGCTCGTCAACATACCTGGAGGGAACGGCCAGCACCGGGCTGTCCGAGATTGTGCGGTTCGCCAGCGTACTCGTGCTTGCCGGGGTTATCTGGAATCCAGCTGTCCAGGTTCCGAGCGGGGAACTCAGGCAGGTTCCGAACTGCATTCAGTTTGTTCGGGCGCTGACTGCGACGATAGTGGCATACCTGGCGTTCTCCACCGTAGGGCACGGGATGTACTGGGAGTTCTTGCTCTACATTGCGGGTGCCGTGCTGGCGGTGATCTACGGAAGTATCTTCGTTCGGTGGATCCCTGGGGCGCAAATTCGCAATGGTGTCTTCGTGGCACTGCTTTTGGTGATGTCAGGCAGCGTTGCCTTCGGGCTACTCAGGCCGAGCGATGGCCTGCTCGGAGATCGGCTGAGAGGGCTCACCGTCAATCCGAACCTACTCGGGTTCTACACGGTTCTCACCTTTGCGCTCATCCTGTCATACCAGAGATTCAATAGCTGGCTGTTTGCTGCGGGCGCCGTGACCGGGGTCGCGCTGGTGTGGTCAGGAAGCCGTGCGGCGCTCGTCGCCACGGTGCTGTTGGTGACGGCGAACCTCGCGCTGCGGCGGGGGCCGCTGCGGCCCTTGTGGCTATTGCTTGGAATGTCCAGCCTTGTCTTGGTGCTGGCGCACCCGGGCTGGGTGACGGAAAGTGATCTGACAATCCTCCGATCCAACAATTCGCGGACTGACTCCTACGAATACACCATGGCAGTTTTGAAAGGCACTGAATGGCGGGGCATCGGCCTGGATGCCGAGGTGGTTCAGGTGGCCAGCACGCCGCTGCGCGCACTTACCCACGCGGGGCTCGTCGGCGGTATCGTCATTTTGGCGATGTACGCGGTGATCATTTATTGCTCGGCAAAGGTTGGCCGACGAACCCTGCTGTTCGCCGGCGCGATGGTCGTGCACAGCTTTTTCGAGGGCTGGCTACTCACGCCGGTAGGGCCCATGACGATGTGTTTTCTGGCTACCTGGTGTGCATTGGCGAAGTGTGAGAGTGCTGCTAGTGCTCCAGCCGCTCATGGCTGGAGTTCGTGGTTGAGGCGGCGTGCAGTGGGCTCGGCGGGCTCGGGTTTGGTGCTGGCACAGCATCCGACATCGAATTCACCTTGAATCGGCAGTACCTAATGGCGACTCAGCGGCCTGGGGCGGACGCCGGCGGCGGCGAGTTCGACCAACATCGCCGGCCCCGCGTGGTACGCAGGGGTGGGGGGTATCCGGATCCGGTTGGCGCTCTTCAGGGCGCGAGCCTCCGCCAGGACCCCGGTCAGACGTTCGACATCGTCGACCGGAAAGACCCAGCCGTTGTCTGGGGTGACCAGGTCGGGATGGCAGCCCACCACGTCGCTCACGGCAACCCGTACGCCATTGGCCTGTGCCTCGGCCACCACGAGGCCCCAGGCTTCGGACCGGGACGGCAGGACGAACAGGTCGGCCGCCGCGTAGACCGGCCCGAGTTCCTCCTGGGGCAGTGCGCCGAGGACGCGGATGCGCGGATCGGCGGCGGCAGCGTGGTCCACGATCGACCGCGTCGGGCCATTGCCCACGATCACCAGCCGCGAGTCGGGGTCGTCAGTAGCCCGAAAGGCCGCCAGCAGAGTGTCCACTCCCTTGATCTGCTCGAGCCGGCCGACGAAGAGGACGACAAACCCCGCACCGAGGTCGTGCCGGGCCCGGAACGCGGTCGCCTCCGGCGGGCTTGCCACGGGTGGATGGGGTAGCCCGTACGGGATCAGGTGTCGATCGGGGAACCCGTACTCCGCCCAGTAACGGTCGTTCACCGCTCCCACGGTCCAGACCCGGGCCCGGCGACCGAAGATCGCCCGCAGCAGCAGCCGCTTGGCCCAGCGCCGGTACCGGGGACGCCGCTGCTCGCGGAGCCAGTTGCTGTCCGAGCGGAGCACGATGCGAACTCCGCGCAACCGGGCGAGGAGCACGGCGAGGACGTTTGCCGGTCGGGCGTAGCCGTAGCAGCAGAGGACCTTCAGGTCGGGATCGCGCACGGCGCGGATTGCGGTGGCGCATCTCGCGATGCGTCCGCCGCTGAGGATCTGGTGGGGATGGTCCGGCACGACCGATCCCCAGCCGCGTCCCGCGGTGCTCCAGTGGTAGAGCGCGAGCACGTCCAGCCCTTCGCGATGCAGATGGTTCAGCACCGGATTCCGGTACGGGGTCGGCACGTCGATGATGAACAGCACCTGTGCCATGCCGCTCACACTCCTCTTCCTCCGGTGCCTGCCGTCCGCACCGCTGGCCGGCCTGACGGCGGCCCGCTCGGACTGAGCACCGAGCCGCTACGGACCAGCTCGATCACACCGGGCTCGGGGGGTCTGCGTCGCCAGCCTCGGAAAGCCGCCCCGGCGGCGGTTCGCCGCGCGTAACGTTCGCTGGCGTCGGTGGCAGCCATCGCCTCGATGACCCGGCCCAGCTCCGCCTCGGACAGCTCGGGCAGGACAACGCCGCCGCCGTGCCGGAGGACGTCGGTCCACGGCGTCTGCGCCGAGCAGACCACCGGACACGAGGCCGACAAGCTCTCGGCGATGACGTGCCCGAAGTTCTCTCCCCTGGTGGGCAGCACAAAGGCGTCGTAGCGGGCGAAGGTGGTGGGGACTTCCGCCGGATCCAGCGGCCCGTGGTAGCTGACCGTCACGGTGGCCGGCAGGTTGCCGATCAACCGTTGACACTCCTTCCAGTGCGACCTGTCATCCACCGGCCCGTAAATGTCGAAGATCAGGGGTCGGGTGACCGACGCCATGGACCGCAACGCCAGGTCGAGGTTCTTCATCGGCGAGATCCGACTGATGAAGACGAGTCGGAGTCGCGAATCGCCATGATCGACCGGCGGCAGGGGCTCCGCCGGCAGCAGGGTGTCGTTGGCCCGCAGCACTATCTCGGCGTCCGGGATGAGGGCCCGGATGCTCGCCGCCTCACTGTGGTTCGTCGCATGCCAGAGCACGTCGCGCCGCCGGAGAACCCGGCGCCAGACCGCCAGGAACAGGCGCTTCTTGCGGCCCCGGATGCCGAGCGCGCCAGCAGAGAACTCCCCGCGCGGCGCGATGAGGATCCGTTGCGCCGAAACCAGTCCCAGGACCGTCGCGAGCACCGGCAGGATCGAGAAGACCGGATCCCAGGCGCTGTTGAGGTAGAGCAGGTCGTACGGCCCGGCCGCCCGTTGAGCACGCCACAGCCGAAACCACTGCGGCAGGCTACGGCGGTTGAGGTAGAACACCCGGCACCGCGACCACGTGCGCCACCGGCCGGAAAGACCCGGATAGGGCTGTCGGCAGCCGAAATCGCGATCGCTGGTGACCAGGGCCAGTCGGACGTCCGGGGCAAGGGTGTCGAGCATGCTCATGACCGACCGGATCGGACCACCGGCCCGAAAGCCCGGCGCGAAGAAACCGCAGGTGGCCAGCACCCGGTAGGTGGGCGCTGGCGTCCGGGGCACCGTCGCCGGGGCCGTGCTGCCCCCGTGGTTCATCGTCTCCTCCGAACGGTTCGCACTGCGCAAGTGGCGGTTGCTGGTGTCGCACGGCAGTCGGCGACGACTGTCGACGTGCCTCAGGGGACGAAGAGGGCATGTTTGCCCGCGCGGGTCTTCACCGCCTCGGCTACCTGCTGGAAAGTGACGGACCGGTGGTCCAGGTCCGGATGGTCCTTGCGGAGTTCCCGCACGAAATACGAGGTGACCTCGTCCAGGTCGAGGTCACGATCGGCCTCCACGAGAATCCGTAGTTCATCGCGCCGCAGTTGCTGGAACTGCACGCCGATGATTCCCGGGTACGACTTGAGGATGTGCACCGGAAGGATCGCGGAAAGATCGAGCACGCCCGACGCGGCGGCCACCCGGACGACGTCCTGCCGGCGGCCGAGCACCGCGCGGAACGACAGCGCATTGCCGCGTACCGCGTCGCTCGGCTCGACGCGATCACCAATCGCGTAGTTGACCAGGGGAAACAGTCGTCGGGCGAGGGTCGTGACAAGCAACTCGCGCTCGTCGGAGACCAGGCAGAGGAAGCTGTCCCAGAACACCCGGATGACGTGCGCCCGCTGGTATGACATCGCCAGTACGCCGGTCTCGGCTGAGCCGTACTCGATGACGGCAGGCGCTCGGAAGACCCGCTCGATCGCCTCGATGTCCGCGTCGTAGGCGGTCTCGGCACACATCACGACGGCCCGAAGCCGCCTCTGGTCACCGAGGTCGAGGTCGTTCCGCTCGACGAACCGGGCCAGCTTGGCCACTGCCGACGCATAACCGGCCAGGGACACCGGGTCGGTTCGGCGTACCGCCTCGTAGTGGCCAGTCAGTGCGGATTCGGTGAGATCGTAGGCGTTCTGGCGAGTGATGTTCATGAGGCGATCGGCGAGATTCCGTCGGACCTGGGCCACCTGTCCCCGCCATCCGCTGCCGAACAGGTGCGAATGGCCCCACAGCAAAACGCTGGGGTCGGTCGGTCGGATGCCGGCCCAGTGTCGACCCAGATAGGCGTCCACCCAGCGATCCGTCGTCTCGCCCGGACCGCGCGGGTACCGGGTGGGTTGACCGGTACTGCCACCGGTGGTGTAGTACCGCGTGATCCGGCCGCCCTCGAAGATCTCGTCGGTACGGGCGATCAGCACTTCCTTGGTCAGCGGCGGGAAATCCGCGAGTTGGTGGGGCCGCTCGATCCGTTCGGGCAATCCGTGCTCCTGTCGCCAGGACCGGTAGAACGGCAACTTCGCAAGGCAGTACGCCCATGTTTCGTTGAATCGCTGGACCTGGTGCCGCTCGATCTCCGCGCGGGACGGTGCCGCGTCGTAAACGGCGATCTGACGGGCGAGCCGACGGTGCCGGTCGGCGAGAACGGCTTTCCGCAGCAGGTGCAGGTGCATCAGCGATAGACCTTTCCGGGGCACTACGCGCAACGACAGCTGGGAAAACTTGGTTACGCGCTGCCGCCTGCCGCCTGCCGCCTGCCGCCTGCCGCCTGCCGCCTGCCGCCTGCCGCCTGCCGCCTGCCGCCTGCCGCCTGCCGCCTGCCGGCCGACGAACCCGTTTAACCGGACGCGCGGTCGAAAAACGTGAAAAAGACGACTTCCGGCGCAGCACCCGCTAAGTACTTAGGGGATGCACGTGGCCTGACCTGCCGAGGGCCACGACCAGAGCAGGGAGTGGTACATGCCGACGGACGTTCAGCGTGTCCAGCAGGCCGAATCAACAACCGTCGCCCGGGCCGCCGCGACTCGTCGCACCGCCGGCTTCGTGGGCGCCGACGGGTTCGCCTGGATCGGCGGTTTCCTGGTCGCCACCTGGGCGAGGTACGAGTACGGCCTCACCGCCAGCCAGGTGGTGAGTGCGGCGATGCTCGGGTTCGCCGCCGCCGTGCTGCACCTCGGGGTCAGTGCCATCCGGCGGATTCACGCCGGGCGCCAGCCGCTGGGCAGCATCGAGGAGGTACGCGGACTCGCCGGTACCACCGCCGCCACGGCCACCGCCGTCCTGATTGCGCTGCTCGCCTCCGGTGACCGTCCGATACCCGCCAGCAGCCCTCTGGTCGGTGGCGGGTTGGCGCTGCTGTTGATGCTCAGCTTCCGCCTGCTGTACCGGCACCGGCGGGACCGCGCCATGCGCCCGGATGCCCGTTCGGCTACTCCGGTGCTGCTGTTCGGTCTCGGCGAAGCCGGCCAGGGCCTGGTGCGTGCGATGCTCAGCGACCCGAAGGGCCGGTACCTGCCGGTCGGCGCGCTCGACGACGACCCGGACAAACGCGACCTGCGCATCGCCGGTGTCCGGGTGCTGGGCGGTCGCGGCGAACTGGACAGTGCCGTCCAGCGCACCAAGGCGACCGCCGTGATCTTCTGTGTGGCGAATGCGAACGCCACGCTGATCCGGGAGATCGGCGAGGCCACCCTCCGCACCGGTGCCGCGTTCAAGGTGCTGCCACCGGTCCGGGAGTTGGTGGATCATCGAATCACCGTCAGTGACGTACGCGATGTCCGGGTCAGTGACCTGCTGGGCAGGCGCCAGGTGGTCAGCGACCTGACCCTTGACGACAACGGACTCACCGGACGACGGGTACTGGTCACCGGTGCCGGGGGCTCGATCGGCTCGGAGCTGTGCCGCCAGATCATGCGGGCGAATCCCGGCGAGCTGATGATGCTCGACCGGGACGAGTCCGCCCTGCACAGCCTTCAGATGTCGCTGACCGGGCGGGCACTGCTGGACAGTTCCGAACTCATCCTCGCCGACCTGCGCGACGACGAGGGCATTCGGCGCATCATGCGGGAGCGCCGGCCCGAGATCGTCTTCCACGCCGCGGCGCTGAAGCATCTGACCCTGTTGCAGCGGTATCCCGGCGAGGCGATCAAGACAAACATCTGGGGAACGCTCACCATTCTCGACGCATGCCGGGATGTCACCCGCTTCGTCAACATCTCCACCGACAAGGCGGCGAACCCGATAAGCGTGCTCGGCTATTCGAAACGCATCACGGAAATGCTCACCGCGCACGCGGCGGCTGTCCATCCGGGCACCTTCCTCAGTGTCCGGTTCGGCAACGTGCTCAGCAGTCGTGGCTCGGTGTTGACCGCCTTCCAGCGGCAGATCGAGTCCGGGCAGCCGCTGACCGTCACCCACCCCGAGGTGACGCGGTACCTGATGACCGTGCAGGAGGCGGTGCATCTGGTGCTCCAGGCGGCGAGCATCGGCCGCGACGGGGAGGCGCTGGTGCTGGACATGGGTGAGCCGGTCCGCATCGACGACCTGGCGCGCCGGATGGTGGCCCAGGCGGGCACCCCGGTCCCGATCGTCTACACCGGCCTGCGGCCGGGGGAGAAGCTGCACGAGGACCTGCTGGGCCTGGCCGAGGCCGACCATCGTCCGCTGCATCCGCTGATCTCACACGTCCCGGTGCCGGTGCTGGCGCCGTTGGACATCAGCGGGCTGGATCCGTTCGACGAGCCGGAGAAGGCGATCAACGAGTTGGCGCGTCTCTGCGGCCGGCTACCCAGCGCGACCGGCATCGAGTGCCAGCCGGAGATACCGCTGCCTCGTTGATCTCTTCTGGGAAGAGATCACCTTATTGTGCCGGCATTTTCTAAAAATTCTATGAACTGAGTGCTTTGTGGCGTTTCTGGAGCACCGTCTTCTCGTTGGCTGGAATGCAGCGGCAGACGCCGTCCCCGGACAACGCCGCCGTACCGAACAGTGACGAACGGAGCGGCAGTGAATTTCTTGACCGCAGCACGGCGGGTGATGATTACCGGCGGGACCGGGTCCTTCGGCCGGACCATGGTGCGTCGCCTGCTCGACCGGAATGTGGACGAGGTCCGGGTGTTCAGCCGGGACGAGGCCAAGCAGGACGACATGCGTCGAATCTTCGGCGACGAGCGGGTCCGGTACCACGTCGGGGACGTGCGGGACCGCGACTCGGTGCTGCGCGCCAGTCGCGGCGTCGATCACGTCTTCCACGCCGCGGCGCTCAAACAGGTGCCGTCCTGCGAGTTCTTTCCGCTGGAGGCGGTGCGGACGAACATCCTCGGCAGCACAAACGTGATCGAGGCGGCCGAACGCAACGGCGTGCGGTCGGTGGTGGTGCTGAGCACCGACAAGGCCGTCTATCCGGTGAACGTCATGGGCATGAGCAAGGCGATGATGGAGAAGGTCGCCCAGGCGTACGCCCGCAACAACCCGAGCAGCGCCACCACGGTCTCCTGCGTCCGCTACGGCAACGTCCTGTATTCGCGCGGCTCGGTGGTCCCGCTGTTCATCGAACAGATCAAAGCCGGCCGGCCGCTCACGGTGACCGATCCGCAGATGACCAGGTTCCTGATGTCGCTCGACGACTCCGTGGCCCTGGTGGAGCACGCCTTCGAGCACGCCCGACCCGGCGACATCTTCGTCCGCAAGGCGCCGGCCTGCACCATCGGCGACCTGGCCGAGGCCCTCTGCCAACTCTTCGACGTCCCGGCCAAGCTGGACGTCATAGGTGTCCGGCACGGCGAGAAGTCCGACGAGACGCTGGCCAGCCGGGAGGAGTTGCTGCGGGCCGAGGACTTCGGCGAGTTCCTGCGTGTGCCGTTGGACGTCCGTGGCCTCAACTACGCGCTCTACGTCACCGAGGGTGACCTGGGCGGCGGGCCGACCGAGGACTTCAACTCGGCAAACACCCGGCGGCTCGGCGTTGCCGAGATCGTCGAGCTGCTGCGGAGCCTGCCGGAGGTCCGCGCGGAACTGGCCCTGCGGGATGCGGTATCCGCGTGCTGAGGCTTGCCGTCACCGGTGCCGGTGGCTTCCTCGGCTGGCACGTACGCGTGCTGTTGCGGACGCTGGGTTGGCCGGAGCCGGTCGTCGTCACCCGCCACGATCTGACCGACCCGACCGCGGTCGCCGCGAAGGTCACCGGCGTGGACCGGGTGCTGCACCTGGCCGGGATCAACCGGGGCGACCCGACGGAGGTCGCCAGCGGCAACCTCAGGATCGCCAGGCAACTGGTCGCCGGGATGCGCGCCGCCGACGCGCCACCGAAGGCCATCGGCTACGCCAATTCCGTACAGGCCGGTAACGGCACCCCGTACGGCGACGCCAAGGCCGAGGTCTCGGCGATCCTCGCCGAGGCGGGTCTACCGGTCGACGATGTCCTGCTGCCGAACCTGTACGGCGAGGGCGGGCGGGCGCACTACAACTCGGTGGTGGCGACCTTCTGCCGGGTGCTGGCCGACGGTGGGCGACCCGATGTGCACGGTGACCGGGAACTCAGTCTGGTGCACGCCACCGATGCCGCCGCCCGGCTCGTCGGCACGGCGACCGACGGCTCGTGGGACGCGACCATGCCGGCGCTTGACATCGGGGTGCGAGAACTCGCCACGCGGCTGGCCGAGATGGCCGCCAGCTACCGGACCGGCGAGATTCCGCCGCTCACCGACCGCCACACGGTGCGCCTGTTCAACACCTACCGCGCCCACTGCTTCCCGGCGCACTATCCGCTGGTGCTGCCGCGCCGGGCCGACGCGCGGGGCGTACTCGTGGAGACGGTGAAGGTGCATGGTGGCGCTGGTCAGACCTTCTGCTCGACCACCCGCCCGGGAGCGACCAGGGGAGAGCACTATCACCTGGCCAAGGTGGAACGGTTCGTGGTGCTGCGCGGCTCGGCGGAGATCAGCCTGCGCCGGGTGGGCGGCACCGAGGTGGTGCGGTTCCAGGTCGGCGGTACCGAGCCGGCGCTCGTCGACATGCCGACCATGTGGGTGCACAAGCTTGTCAACACGGGCTCCGATGAACTGGTCACGCTGTTCTGGACCAACGAGTTGTTTGACCCGGTACGCCCCGACACCTGGCCCGAACCGGTGGAGGCGAGCATCCCGAGGCCAGTGGCGGCGGTCGGATGAGGATCGGTCTGGTCAGCCAGTGGTATCCGCCCGAGGGCGTGTTCATCCCGGGGAACCTGGCACAGCAACTGGCGGTACGCGGGCACGACGTACGAGTGCTCACCACCTTTCCCAGCTATCCGCAGGGCAGCATCTATCCGGGCTGGCGGCAGCGGTGGCGGCACGTCGAGCGGCAGGGACCGGTAGCGGTACGGCGGGTGCCGGCGTACCCCAGTCATGACACCTCGGCACTGCGTCGGGCCGCGAGTCACCTCTCCTTCGGCCTCAGCAGTGGCCTCGCCGGCCTCCGCTGGCTGGCGGGTGTCGATGTCACCTACGTCTATCACCCACCGCCGACAGCCGTCACGGCGGCAGCCCTGCTCCGCTGCGCCCGGCGGACGCCGATCGTCCTGCACGTGCAGGACATGTGGCCGGAGTCGGTACTCCAGTCCGGCATGGCGCCCACCGGGCTGGCCGGTCGGGCAATGGCGGGCGGCCTGGACGCCCTGATCCGTACGGCCTACCGGATGGCGTCGGCCATCGTGGTGATCTCCCCGGCGATGGCCGACATGGTCATCGAGCGCGGTGCCGACCCGGCCCGGGTACGCGTGGTGTGGAACTGGACCGACGACGCGCTGTTCCGGCCCGTGCCGGTCACCGCAGCGGCCCGGTCGGCACTCGGGTACCGGGGTCGGTGCACGGTGATGTTCGCCGGAAACCTCGGGCCGTTGCAGGGCGTCGACACGGCGATCCGCGCGGCAGCCGCCGTCCGCGACCGGATGGACCTGGTGCTGGTGGGGTCAGGTGCGGAAGAGGAGACAGCCCGCCGTCTCGCCGCCGAGATCGGCGCGGACAACGTACGGTTCATCGCCCGGCGTGCCCCGCAGGAGATGGCGGATCTCTACGCCGCGGCCCAGTGGCAGTTGGTCTGCCTGCGGGACCTGCCCGGGTTGCGCGGCACCGTGCCGTCCAAACTACAGGCCGCCCTGGCGTGTGGCAGACCGGTGGTCGCCGCACTGCCCGGGGCGGCGGCGACGGTGGTCGAGTCGGCCCGAGCCGGCCTGGTGTGCCCGCCCGGGGACTGGGGCGCGCTCGCGCAGCGGTTCCGGTCGGCCGCGGGCACGTCCGAGCGCGAGCGCGCCGAGATGGGCCGCCGGGCCCGTCAGCTCTACCAGGAGCGGATGTGTCTACCGGTCGGCGTGGACCAGTTCGAGGACATCCTGACCAAGTTGGCGGCACGGAAAGGACGGGCATGACCCGGATCATGACGGTGGTCGGCACCCGACCCGAGATCATCCGACTGTCCCGGGTGATTGCCCGCCTCGACGAGACCGTGGACCACCTGCTGGTGCATACCGGGCAGAACTGGGACAGCACGCTCTCCGACGTGTTCTTCACCGAGCTGCGGCTGCGCGAGCCGGACCGGTTCCTCCGGGTCGACACGTCCTCGCTCGGTCGGGTGCTGGGCGGTGTGCTGGTCGGCATCGAGGCGGCGATCGAGGAAAGTCGACCCGACGCCCTGCTGGTGCTCGGGGACACCAACAGCTGCATCGCGGCGCTGATGGCACGCCGGATGCGGGTGCCGGTCTACCACATGGAGGCCGGCAACCGATGCTTCGATCTGAATGTGCCGGAGGAGACGAACCGCCGCCTGGTCGACCATGTCGCGGACTTCAACCTGGTCTACACCGAGCACGCCCGGCGTAACCTGCTGGCGGAGGGATTGCACCCCCGGCGGATCCTGCACACCGGGTCGCCGATGCGGGAGGTGCTGGAACATTACCGGCCCGACATCGCCGCCTCGACGATCCTGCGACAACTGGAGTTGGCCCCGCGCCGCTTCTTCCTGGTCAGTGCGCACCGGGAGGAGAACGTGGACCGCCCGGACCGGCTCGCGCGGCTGCTGGAGTGCCTGCGCGCGGTCCGCGACCACTGGAATCTCCCGGTGCTGGTCTCGACGCATCCGCGTACCCGCAAGCGGCTTGAGGCGCTGGCCCCGGACGCGACCATGCTGGACGGGATCGTCTTCAGCGAGCCGTTCGGACTGCTCGACTACGTGCACCTGCAAACGGCGGCATACTGCACGCTCTCCGACAGCGGCACGATCAGCGAGGAGGCGGCGATCATGGGCTTCCCTGCGGTGACCTTGCGTGAGTCGATCGAGCGTCCGGAGGCGCTTGACGTCGGCGGGATCATCATGACCGGCCTCGATCCGGCGGGCGTGGTGGAGGCGGTTCGGGTCGTGGTCGACCAGGTCCGTGCCCACGGAGTGCCCTGCCCGGCCGACTACCTGGTGACCGACACCTCCCGCCGGGTGGTCGACTTCATGCTGTCCACCGTCCGCCGACACCACGACTGGGCGGGCATCCGCCGCTGACCCGGCGGTCCGCCGCTGACGTCGGCAGGCGACGCCCAGCTGCGGGCTCAGGTGCGGGTGGCCAGGAAGTCGTCGATCACGCCGAGCAGGAACGTGATCTGTCGTTCGGTGAGGGCGCTCCCGCTGGGCAACGTCAGGCCCTCGGCGAACAGTTCGTCCGCAGCACCGGTGAGCAGGCTCTGCGCGCCCGCGTACGCCGGTTGCAGATGCATCGGCTTCCACACCGGGCGCGTCTCGACGTGTCGGGCGGCGAGGTGGGCGGCCAGGTCGGCCGCCCGCCAGCCGGCCTGCTCCGGGCGCACTCGGATGACCGTCAGCCAGCAGTTCGATTCCGGGTCGTCGGCGCCGAGCAGCTCGACACCCGGCACCGCGGCGAAGAGCTTCGCATACCGGTCGCGCAACTGCCGGCGGCGGCCGATCATGCCGTCCAGCCGCACCAGCTGGGCCCGGCCCAGCGCGGCCAGCAGGTTGCTGAGCCGGTAGTTGTATCCGGTCTCCCGGTGCTCGTAGTGCACCGTGGGTTCCCGTGCCTGCGTGGACAGATATCGGGCCCGGGTCAACAGCGCGAGATCGTCGGAGACGAGCATGCCACCGCCGGAGGTGGTCATGATCTTGTTGCCGTTGAACGAGAGCGCCGCGCCCCGGCCGAAGGTGCCGGCGGCCCGGCCGGCATGGGTGGCCCCGAGAGCCTCGGCGGCGTCCTCGACGACAGGCACCTCCCACTCGGCGCAGACCGGCAGGAGCGCGGTGTAGTCGGCACAACTGCCGAACATGTCCACCGGGACCACGGCACCGACCCGCGTACGCCGACTGCGCAGCTCGCGCAGCAACCGGGTGAGCAGCGCGACGTCGAGGTTGCCGGTGCGTGGGTCACAGTCGACGAAGACCGGTCGGGCCCCGGTGTAGCGCACCGCGTTCGCCGTGGCCACGAACGTCAGCGTGGGCACGACCACCACATCCTCCGGACCGACACCCACCCCCAGCAGGGCCAGGTGCAGTGCGGCGGTGCCGGAGCTGACCGCCACCGCGCCCCGGGTTCCGAGTCGGCCGGCGACCTCGCGCTCGAAGGCTTCCAGGTCCGGACCGGCGGGCGCCACCCAGCCCGAACGCAGTGCGGCGATGAGGTACGACTCTTCGAGCGGTCCGACGTCGGGCCGGGAGAGATGCACGGCGTAGGTCATCGGTGCCCGCCGTCCGGCGCAGCCGCGCGGCTGGCCGTGGTGCCCCGGAACTCCGGCGCGGTAGCGAGGCCGACGGCCGAGATTCCCTCGCGGCGCAGCACGGTGCGTACGGTCATGAGGAGGATGGACAGATCGAGCCGCAGGCTCCGGGTGTCGACGTACTCCACATCGAACTCGAACTTCTCTTCCCAGCTGAGCCCGTTGCGACCGCGGACCTGGGCCAGACCCGTGATGCCGGGGCGTACCTCGTGTCGCCGAGCCTGAGCGGCGGAGTAGCGGGGCAGGTACTCCGGCAGCAGTGGCCGGGGGCCGACCAGGCTCATGTCGCCGCGCAGCACGTTCCACAGCGTGGGCAACTCGTCCAGGCTGGTGGACCGCAGCCAGCGCCCCAGCGCGGTGAGCCGGTCCGGGTCTGCCACCAGACCTCTGCCGGGATCCGGCGGACGCATGGTGCGGAACTTGACCAACTCGAACGACACCCCGTGCTTACCGGTCCGGCACTGCCGAAACAGCACCGGGCGGCCCAGCCGCACCAGCACCACCAGGGCGGTCACGGCCATCACCGGCGCGAGAACCACCAGCAGGACGGTCGCCGCGACGACATCGATCAGGCGCTTGCTGCGCTGCGGGCGCACTGTCCGGGGGGCAACCTGCGGGAGCACCGCACCATCTACCGGCACCGACTACCTCCGCCGAATCACGTGACTGTCCCTCGAAACTTCCCGGGTAGCTATCAGCCAGAGGGTGCGAATATCCCTCGAAAGCGGATAAAGCTCCGCTAGTACAACCGCCCGGCTGGCGAGGGAGACACGGCTTTCAGTTGTCGTTTCCGGCGAGCAGTCGATCGAGCAGAACTTCCAGCGGGATCGACTCACCGTCGCGGCCACCCGCGCCAACGACAAGGGGTGGTGGGCTGGGTTCGGGATCGGCACCGAACAGCCGGGCCCGCAGACCGCCTGGCACGGTCAACAGATGGAACCGCCCGTCGGTGTCCACGGCACGGCTGCGGGCCTGGTCCACGTACCAGCCCCGCAGCCGGGTCCGGTACCGTCCCCGCCCGTCGTACGAGCGCGCGGTGAGTCGGGTGGTCGGCAGCCCACGCCGCAGCGCCTCGGCCACGAACCGAGCCACCAACTGCGCCGCCTGGGCCTGCTCGGTGGCGCGCCGACGCTCCTCGGCCGCGGCGTGCGCCGTAACGGCCTGCCGCCGCTGCTCCCGCCAGTCCTGGCCGTCGTGGGCGTCCACGCCGACGACGGTACGCCCGCCGCCCCGGTGGCGGCACCGGGGCGGCGCAGGCGCGGGGTTCGGCGGCGGCCCCGGTTCCTCACCACGGCCGCCGCCGTCGCGCTGTCAGGCGAGGCCGGCGCGGCGGAGCGCCTCGGCCATCGCGTCGTTGGCCGGTGCCGGCCCGCCGCCGTCACGCCGCTGGCGCTGCTGCGGCCCGCCGGTGCGGCCCTCCCGACCGCCGCCCTCCCGACCGCCGCCCTCCCGACCGCCGCCCTCCCGGCCGCGACCGCCGCCGGGCGCACCGGCACGCTCGCCGCGACCGCCGCCGCGCGGGCCGCCGCGCCCACCGCCCGGCTCCACCTCGTCGTCCAGCCGCAGGGTCAGCGAGATGCGCTTACGCGGTACGTCCACGTCCAGCACCTTGACCTTGACCACGTCGCCGGACTTGACCACCTCGTGCGGGTCCTTGACGAAGGTGCGCGACATCGCCGAGACGTGCACCAGACCGTCCTGGTGCACCCCGACGTCCACGAACGCGCCGAACGCGGCGACGTTTGTGACCACGCCCTCCAGGACCATGCCGGGCGTGAGGTCGCTGATCTTCTCGACGCCCTCGACGAAGGTCGCCGTCTTGAACTCCGGCCGTGGGTCGCGGCCGGGCTTCTCCAACTCGGCGAGGATGTCGGTGACGGTGGGCAGGCCGAACGTGTCGTCGACGAAGTCGGTGGCCCGCAGCCCGCGCAGGATGGTGCTCTTGCCGATGATCGACCGCAGGTCCTGCTGGGTGGCGGCGAGGATCCGGCGCACCACCGGGTACGCCTCCGGGTGCACGCTTGAGGAGTCCAGCGGGTCGTCGCCATCGGGAATGCGCAGGAAGCCCGCGCACTGCTCGAACGCCTTCGGCCCCAGCCGAGCCACCTTCTTCAGGTCGGCCCGGGTGCGGAACGGGCCGTTTGCGTCCCGGTGCAGCACGATGTTCTCGGCCAGCCCGGCCCCGATGCCGGAGACCCGGGTGAGCAGGGGAGCGGACGCGGTGTTGACATCCACACCGACGCCGTTGACACAGTCCTCGACCACGGCGTCCAGCGACCGGGAGAGCTTCACCTCGGAGAGGTCGTGCTGGTACTGCCCGACGCCGATCGAGCGCGGGTCGATCTTGACCAACTCGGCGAGCGGGTCCTGGAGGCGGCGGGCGATGGAGACCGCACCGCGCAGCGACACGTCCAGCCCGGGCAGCTCCTGCGCCGCGTACGCGGAGGCGGAGTAGACCGACGCGCCGGCCTCGGAGACCACCACCTTGGTCAGCTTCAGCTCGGGGTGCCGCTTGATCAGGTCACCGGCGAGCTTGTCGGTCTCCCGGCTGGCCGTGCCGTTGCCGATCGCCACCAGCTCCACGCCGTGCGCGGCGGCCAGCGTGGCGAGGGTGTGCAGCGAGGCGTCCCACTGCCGGCGCGGCTCGTGCGGATAGATCGTGTCGGTGGCCACGACCTTGCCGGTGGCGTCCACCACGGCCACCTTCACCCCGGTCCGCAGCCCCGGGTCCAGCCCCATCGTCGGGCGGGCCCCGGCCGGTGCGGCGAGCAGCAGGTCACGCAGGTTGGTGGCGAAGACCCGGACCGCCTCCTCCTCGGCCGCCTGCCACAGCCGCATCCGCAGGTCCGCGCCGAGGTGGATGAGGATCCGGGTACGCCACGCCCAGCGCACCGTGTCGGCGAGCCACCTGTCGGCGGGCCGCCCGGCGTCACTGACCCCGAACCGGCCGGCGATCGCGGCCTCGTACCGGCTCGGCCCGGTCACCGCCGCGTCGACGTCACCGTCGGCCTCCGGGGCCATGGTCAGGTCGAGCACGCCCTCCTTCTCGCCCCGGAACATGGCCAGGATCCGGTGCGAGGGCAGCTTCGGGTACGGCTCGGCGAAGTCGAAGTAGTCGGCGAACTTGGCTCCGGTGCTCTCCTGTCCCTCGCGTACCCGGGAGACCAGCCGGCCCCGCGACCACATCTGCTCGCGCAGCGTGCCGATCAGGTCGGCGTCCTCGGCGAACCGCTCGATCAGGATGGCCCGCGCCCCGTCCAGCGCGGCGGCGGCGTCGGCCACCCCCTTCTCGGCGTCGACATAACCGGCCGCTGTCTCCCGAGGATCCTGCGTCGGGTCGCCGAGCAGCGTCTCGGCGAGCGGCTCCAGCCCGGCCTCGCGGGCGATCTGGGCCCGGGTCCGGCGCTTGGGCTTGTACGGCAGGTAGATGTCCTCCAGGCGGGACTTCGAGTCGGCCGCCATGATCTGCGCTTCCAGTGCCTCGTCGAGCTTGCCCTGGGTGCGGATCGACTCCAGCACCGCCGTGCGGCGCTCGTCCAGCTCGCGCAGATAGCGCAGCCGCTCCTCCAGGGTGCGCAGCTGGGTGTCGTCGAGCAGCCCGGTGGCCTCCTTGCGGTACCGCGCGATGAACGGCACGGTGGCGCCGCCGTCGAGCAGCTCGACGGCCGCGCGTACCTGGCGCTCGGCGACGCCGAGTTCCTCGGCGATGCGCTGATGAACAGAGAGGGTCACGATGTCGCTCCGCCTTCGGGTGTGGGTTCCGTGGTGCATTCTGCCGGGCTACCGTGGCGATCATGGAACCACCTGTCGAGCCGCGCGCCCGACGCCTCTTCGGGGGCAGCGCCCGGGCCCTCGGCGACCTCGCGACCAGCCCGTTCCGGGCCGACCGGGACCGCATCGTCGGCTCGCCGTTCTTCACCCGCCTGGGCGGCGTCACCCAGGTGATCAGTCCGGGCGGATCCGGCCTGCTGGTGCACAACCGACTCACGCACAGCCTCAAGGTCGCCCAGGTGGCGCGGGCGATCGCGGAGCGGTTCACCGCCGACGGGTGGCAGCGCGACCTGGTGGAGAAGTTGGGCGGCTGTGATCCGGACGTGGTGGAGGCCGCCGCGCTCGCCCACGATCTCGGTCACCCGCCCTTCGGGCACCTGGGCGAGCGGGTGCTGGACCGGCTGGCCCGGCACCGCCTCGGCCTGACCGACGGGTTCGAGGGCAACGCCCAGTCGTACCGGATCGTCACCTCGACCGAGATCCGTGGCGCGGCGACCACCGGGCTCGACCTGACGGCGGCGGTCCGGGCCGCGATGCTGAAATACCCGTGGACCCGGCTGGATCACCCTGACCCGCATCCGCGCCTGATGGACCTGCCGCCGCGCGGAGCGAGCCCGCCGCCGGACGACCCGGACAGCGGCTCGGCGAAGTTCGGCGCGTACCGCACCGAGCT
The DNA here is from genome assembly GCF_038246755.1 of Micromonospora sp. FIMYZ51. Taxonomy (NCBI): domain Bacteria; kingdom Bacillati; phylum Actinomycetota; class Actinomycetes; order Micromonosporales; family Micromonosporaceae; genus Micromonospora; species Micromonospora sp. FIMYZ51. Next base: position 2,267,437 of record NZ_CP134706.1, read on the forward strand.
GGACGACCTGCGGCAGGCCCGGGCACCGTTCGCCGGCCGGATCGCCGACTGGCAGCAGACCGTGGAGGCGTCGGTGATGGACACCGCCGACGACATCGCGTACGCCATCCACGACGTGGAGGACTTCTACCGGGTCGGTGTGCTCCAGCAGGGTGCGGTGGCCGCCGAGCTGATGGCCTGGCAGCGCGAGGGGGCGAGCCTGCGCGGGATCACCGACGCCGCGCTTACCACCTCGGCCCGCCGGCCCGGCGCAGCGATCGAACGGCTGCGCCGCCACCTGCACCGCAAGGACAGCTGGATCGCCGACGACGAGGCGTTCGCCGCCGCCGTCGAGCACGTCCGCGAGGAACTGGTCGAAGGGCTGCTCGCCCTGCCGTTCGACGGCTCGATCGAGGCCGAGCAGTACGTGGCACGCTTCTCGGCCCGCTGGACCACCCGGTTCGTCGATGCGATCACCGTCGCCGAGCAGCCGTCGATGCGCTCCGGGCACGTGCTGCTGGCGCCCGCGCAGTGGCACGAGGTGCAGGTGCTCAAGTTCGTCCACCACCGGTTCGTGCTGGCCCGGCCCGATCTGGCGCTGCATCAGCGGGGGCAGGCGCGACTGCTCGGCACGCTTGTCGAGGCGTTGCTGGAGTGGCTGCTCGACCCGGAGGAGGAGTCCCGGCTGCCCCGGCGGCTGCACGACCTGGTGGAGCTGGCCGAGGCGGAGCTGCATCCGCGTACCCAGGACCGGATCGGCAAGGCCCGTGGCCGAGCCATCGTGGACTTCGTGGCCCAGCTCACCGACGGCCAGGCGGTGGCGATGCTGGACGCGCTCTCCGGCCGCTCCGGCGCCCTCTGGACCGACGCGTTCGTGCTCTGAGGGCGCGGCTCAACGCGCCGGTACGCCCTTGACCACGCGGCCCGCTGACACGTCGCGTACCACGCACGCACCGGCGCCGACCGTCGCCCCGGCACCGATGCGCAGCCCTTGCAGCACCACGGCGCCCGCGCCGATCAGCGCGGCGGTGCCGAGGTGACAGTCGCCGGAGACGGCGGCGAGCGGGTGCAGCGAGACGTGGTCGCCGACCACGCAGTCGTGGGCGAGGGTGGCGTTCTGGTTGACGTGCAGGTGCCGCCCGGCGATGACGTTCGTGGTGATCCGGCCGCCGGCGAACACCACCAGGCCCTCGGCCGAGACGAGATCGGCGCCGACGGTGGCGTCCGGATGCACCAGGCTGGCGGCGGGCAGGCCGAGCGCGTCGATCCGGGCGGCCACGGCCCGCCGGATCCGTGGATCACCCACGCCGAGCGTGACATGGGTCTGCGGGGGCAGTTGTCCGAGTGCCCCCAGGGTGCCGAGGTACGGCGCGGTCGCCTCGGCGCGCTTGCGGTTGCGCTCCGCGGGATCGTCGTCGACGAAACCGAGCAGCCGCCAGGTCAGGCGACCGGCCGCCTCGTTGACCGCCGCCACCAGTTGGGCGATCTCCCGCCCGTGGCCACCGCAGCCCACGATGACGAGGTCGAGGGTCATCGTGATCCGATCTTCATTGCTGGTCCTCCGGCCGCTGAGGTGGTCAAGCGAGCAGAGTAGAGAAGTTCGGGGGCAGAAGTGACGGTATTCCGATTTCTGCCGCCGAACAGCCGACCGGGAGGGCCGGGGCCGGTGGGGCGCCGGGACGCCCCGGGATGGCCGGGCGGCGGGGGACCTGGGCCGGCGGGGCGGCCGGGGCGCCCGCTCAGTGGCCGATCATCCGGTGCAGGCGGAGGAACGTCTCGGTGAAGCCGAGCCTCGGCCAGGTACGCGAGGAGAGCAGGTTCGTCACCCGCCAGTCGGTGACCACACTGTCGAACCCGCCGTCGACGGCCCAGTCGACGACCGCCGCGCCGAGCGCCCGACCGGCACCGGCCCGGCGGGCGTGCGGGAAGACCGCAGCGTACCCGAGGAACGCGGCGTTGTCCGGGCGGGCCAGGCCGAGATGGCTGCTCGACTTCTCCAGCGCGCATCCGATGGCCGAGCCGATCACCTCGCCGTCGCGTTCGGCCACGAACGTGGCGTACTCCGGGTTGTCGATGTCGTCCGCCCAGTCGGCGAGGCTGTCCTCAAGCGTGCCGACCCGGCCGGCGGAGAACGTCGGGGACAGGCCCTGATGCGTGGGCAGCTCCAGGTCGAGGCGGGCGAGTGGGGGAATGTCGGCCCGGCCGGCGCGGCGCACCGACACCCCACCGTCCCCGGCTGCGGTCGACAGCCTCGTCGGCGGTCGGACGGCATGCGCGTGCTGCTGGCCGAAGCCCAGCCGGAACCAGGCCCGGACCAGTTCCTCGTCCTGGGCCGGCACCACCACGTAGTGCGCCGTGCGCCCCTCGTCGACCCAGCGGGTCGCGGCGCTCGCGTAGAGGTCGCGCATCACCTCGGCATCGGTGACCGCCTGCCCGGCCGCCTCGACCCAGATGTTCGGCCCCCACAACGGCGACGTCTTCGGGGCACCGAGCAGAAACCCCACCGGCACGCCGGCCCGGAGCGCGACCGCACCGGAGGCGTCCGCAGTCTCGAACGCGGCGGTCAGCTCCGCGACGGCGGCATCGACGGTCTCGAAACGCGGCGACAGCAGCGGCTGGGCGAGCCGGTGCCGGCGGTGCCGGTCGGCCAGCAACGCGCCGCAGGCCGGCACGTCGGCGGCCACGATCGGCCGGATCTCCACGCGCGACATGGCCAGCACGGTAGCCGGGAGGCTATCGAACGGCACCCGCATTTCCCGCCGGTCCCGCCCGCTTGCCGGCCGCGCCGCCATACCGGCCGCCCCCGGCCGCGCCGCACCCCGGCCGCGCCGCACCCCGGCCGCGCCGCACCCCGGCCGCGCCGCACCCCGGCCGCGCCGCACCCCGGCCGCGCCGCCCCGGCCGCGCCGCACCCCGGCCGTGGTGCATACCGGCTGTCGCGCACGCTGGCTGTCCCGCACGCTGGCTGCCCCGCCGCTGGCTGTCCCGCGCGCTGTGCGCCTGTCGACGTCAGGCGATCGCCTGCCACCAGCCGTCGACAGGCGGCGGGTCGTCGACCACCACTCGCTCGCCGGGGCGCGGCACGGCCAGCCGGACGTCCCGCGCCTTGGCCTCGGCCCAGAGCCGGTCGACCGGCTCGGACCAGTCGTGCAGGGCGAGGTTGAACGTCGCCCAGTGCACCGGTACGAAGAGCCCACCGCGCAGGTCCAGGTGGGCGCTGACCGCCTCCTCCGGGAACATGTGGATGCCCGGCCAGGCCCGGTCGTACGCCCCGATCTGCACCAGCGTCACGTCGAACGGCCCGTGCTCCGCGCCGATCTCGGCGTACCCGTCGAAGTAGCCGGAGTCGCCGGTGTAGTAGACCCGGCGCTGGCGTCCGGCGACCACCCAGGAGCTCCACAGGGTGCCGTTGCGGCGTAGCCCGCGCCCGGAGAAGTGCTGGGCAGCGGCGCAGGTGATCTCCAGTTCACCGAGCCGGTGGGTCTGCGCCCAGTCCAGCTCGATGATCCGGTCGGCCGGCACGCCCCACCGATCGAGGTGGGCGCCGACGCCCAGCGGCACCAGGAACGGTGCCGACTGCCGGGCGGTCAACTCCCGCACCGTGGCCATGTCCAGGTGGTCGTAGTGGTCGTGCGAGATCAGGATCGCGTCCAGGCGGGGCAGCTCGTCGAGGCGTACCGGTGGCCGGTGCAGCCGGCGCGGGCCGACCGCCGCGGACGGGGAGCACCTGTCGCTCCACACCGGGTCGAGCAGCACCCGCCGCCCCTCGATCTCGATGAGCGTGGAGGCGTGCCCGTACCAGATCACGTTCAGCTCGCGCGCCGAATCGACCTCGGGTGCCGCGACGGGCCGGACCAGCGGCACGGCGACGCGCGGCCGACGCTGCTGCTTGCCGAAGATCATCTCTCGGAGCAGGTTGCGGTCGGGGGCCGGTGTCATGGTCCGGGTGGCTGCCCGGTTGTGGAACGTGCCGTCGCGGAACTGCGGTGACCGGGCGGCCCGCTCGGCCCGGGCCCCGGCGAGCCGCCCGCCGAGCGCGGCCGGTATCTCCCGGGCGGCCCAGGCCAGGCCGGCCAGCCCGGCCAACGCGGTCAGGCCGGCGACCGACCCGCTGATCCGCCGGCCGGTGGTCGACTGCTTCGGTTCGCTCGGCACCCGCATGGTCCCCCCTCAGCTGCGCCCCGGGGACCACGTTAGCCGCCGATGGCGCGTTCAGCCGCCGTTGCTCGGCCGGTACCGGTGGGCCCGGTGCGCGGTGCCGGTGCCGTCGAGGCGACCGGTCACGTCCAGGAAGCGCCGGCCCATCCGGGCCCGGGCCTGCACGGCGGGGTGGGTGGCACCGAAATCGTCCGCCCCGGCCTGGCCGTCGGCGAAAAGGGCGTACGTCAGCAGTGGCGCACCGGCCGTGTCGAAGATCACCCCGGCCTCGTGCCGGGCATCGGCGAACCATCCGGCCTTGGTGGCGATCCGGGCCCGCTCGGCCGAGGACATCTCGCGCCGGATGCCGTCGGTGAAGGCCACCGGCGAGCGCAGCAGCCGCAGCACGATCTCGGTCGAGGCGGCGGAGAGCAGCGCGCCGCCGACCAGCGCCCGGAGCAGGTCGTGGGTCTCCCGAGGGGTGCTGGTGCCCAGGTAGAAGCGGTTCGGGTTGGCCACCGGCTGCACCTGAGTGTTGGGGAAGCCCTTGGTCACCAGGATCTGGTTGAGCTCGGCGGCCGGGCAGACCAGCCCGCACAGTCGGACGGCGGTGTCGTCCGAGACGGTTAGCAGGTTGGCCAGCACGTGCCCGAGGGTGACCGAGCTGGGGTAGGCGCCGTCCAGGCTGAAGATGCCGTCGCCACCCGGGACGACGATCGCCGCCGTCACGTCCACCCGCTGGTCGAGGGTGAGCAGACCCCGGTCGACCTTGTCCAGCACCGCGACCGCCACGGCGATCTTGTTGACGCTGTACGCCTCGATCCGCCGGTCCGCCGACTCGCTCACCGCCACCAGCGGCGCACCGCCGGCCGGGCCGGCGAGGCTGACGTACGCTTGCCAGTTCCCGCCGGCCCGGGTACGTTCCCGCTGGTAGATGGCTGCGATCCGGGCCGCCACCCGGTCCCGGTCGCTGGTGGCCGCATCGCCGTCGAGCGGTGCGGCCACGGTCGACGCGGCGCGTCCCGGGTCAGCGGTGGCGGGCACCGCTGCCCCGAGAACGGTGCCGGCCGTGGCCACGGTGCCCAGACCGAGCGCGGCCCTGCGGTTCATCCGGGTAGTCACTGATTTCTCCCGTCGGTTCCCTGATGTCTCCTCCGGACACCCTAGGCCGACTGATCGAAATACGTGGTCCCGTCGATGCGGTCACGGCGCGAGCACGACCTTCACACAGCCGTCCTCCTTCTTCTGGAACATCTCGTACGCCTGCGGGGCCTGCGCCAGCGACAGCCGGTGGGTACGCAGATCCTCCACGCCGAGCGGGTCGTCGTCGGCGGCGAGCAGCGGGATGATCTCGTCGGTCCAGCGCCGCACATGGCACTGACCCATCCGCAACTGGATGCCCCGGTCGAACATCTCCATCAGGGGCAACGGATCCACCTCACCGCCGTACACGCCGGAGATGGAGACCGTGCCGCCGCGCCGGACGGCCTTCAACGCGGCCTTGAGCACGACCAACCGGTCCACCCCGACCTTGTCGATCATCGGCCCGGCGAGCTTGTCGGGCAGCAGCCCGGCGGCGGTCTGGGCGGCCTTGCCCAGCGGCGCGCCGTGCGCCTCCATGCCGACCGCGTCGATCACCGCGTCCGGCCCGCGTCCGTCCACCAGCTTGATAAGCGTGTCGGCCACGTCGTCGAGCTGAGAGACGTCGAGCACCTCCACGCCGTGCCGGCGAGCCATCTCCAGCCGCTCCGGCACCAGGTCCAGCCCGATCACCCGCTCGGCGCCAAGGTGCCGGCCGACGCGGGCGCAGAACTGACCCACCGGGCCGAGCCCGAAGACGGCAAGGGTCCCGCCGCGCGGGGTGTCTGCGTACTTCACCGCCTGCCAGGCGGTCGGCAGGATGTCGGAAAGGTAGAGCCACCGCTCGTCCGGTCCGGTCTCCGGCACCGCGATCGGGCCGAACTCGGCGTACGGCACCCGCAGGTACTCCGCCTGCCCGCCGGGCACCGAGCCGTACAGCGAGGTGTAGCCGAACAGGCTGGCACCCTTGCCCTCGGCGGTGACCTGACTGGTCTCACACTGCGCGTACAGCTGGCGCTCGCACATCCAGCAGCTGCCGCAGGAGATGTTGAACGGCACCACCACCCGGTCACCGGGCTTGAGCCGGGTCACCCCGGGGCCGACCTCCTCGACGATGCCCATCGGCTCGTGGCCGAGCACGTCGCCCGGCTTGAGGTACGGCCCGAGCACCTCGTACAGGTGCAGATCGGAGCCGCAGATCGCGGTGGAGGTGATCCGGACGATCGCGTCGGTGGGTTCCTCGATCCGAGGGTCGGGCACCTCCTCGACCCGTACGTCCCGTTTGCCTTGCCACGTCACTGCCCGCATGCCGGCACCTCCTTGTAGTCGGTAACCGACTGCTACCCCCACCACCCCCGCCAACCCCACCACCCCCGCCAACCCCACCCTCACCCCCACCCTCACCCTCTGCGTTGATCATGAGGTTGGCGGCAGTGGTTGATCTTTAAACTGCCGCCAACCTCATGATCAACGGGACGGGGGTGGGGGTGGGGTGGGGTGGGGGTGGGAGGGGTGGGTGGGGGTGGGTGGGTTAGGTGCCGGGGGTGTTGTCGGGGCGCTTGGTGGTGGCGGTCAGGTAGTCGCGGTTCAGGCGGCCGATGGTGCTCAGGGGGATGCCCTTCGGGCAGACCACGGTGCACTCGCCGGCGTTGGTGCAACCGCCGAAGCCCGCCTCGTCGTGCGCGTCGACCATGCCGATCACCCGGGTGTAGCGCTCCGGCTGGCCCTGCGGCAGCAGGGAGAGCTGGGTGACCTTGGCGGCGGTGAAGAGCATGCCGGAGCCGTTCGGACAGGCCGCCACGCAGGCGCCGCAGCCGATGCAGGCGGCCGACTCGAACGCGGCGTCCGCGCTCGCCTTGGCCACCGGCACGGAGTGGGCCTCGGGCGCGCTGCCGGTGGGCGCGGTGATGTACCCGCCGGCCGCGATGATCTTGTCGAAGGCGCCCCGGTTGACCACCAGGTCCTTGATCACCGGGAAGGCCCGAGCCCGCCACGGCTCGATGTCGATCGTGTCGCCGTCGGAGAACTGCCGCATGTGCAGCTGGCAGGCGGTGGTGCCGCGCTGCGGCCCGTGCGCGTTGCCGTTGATCATCAGGCCGCACATGCCGCAGATGCCCTCGCGGCAGTCGTGGTCGAAGGCGATCGGCTCCTCACCGGAGAGGATGAGCCGCTCGTTGAGCACGTCGAGCATCTCCAGGAACGACATGTCGGGGGAGACGTCGTCGACCTGGTAGGTCACCATCCGACCCTTGTCTGCAGGGCCGGACTGGCGCCAGATGCGCAGGGTCAGATTCACTTGTAACTCCGCTGCGTGGGGTGGACGTATTCGAAGTTGAGGTCTTCCTTGTGCAGCACCGACGGCTGCCCGGTGGCGGTGAACTCCCACGCGGCGACGTACGCGAAGTTGTCGTCGTCGCGCTCGGCCTCGCCGTCCGCGCTCTGGTGCTCGGCCCGGAAGTGCCCGCCGCAGGACTCCTCGCGGTGCAGGGCGTCGATGCACATCAGCTCGGCCAGCTCGAAGAAGTCGGCCACCCGGCCGGCCTTCTCCAGCGACTGGTTGAGCCCTTCACCGTCGCCGGGCACCCGCACCCGCTGCCAGAACTGTTCGCGCAGCGCGCGGATCTCGTCGATGGCCTTGCGTAGCCCGGCCTCGGAGCGCTCCATGCCGCAGTGCTCCCACATGATCTGGCCCAACTCGCGGTGGAACGAGTCCACCGTCCGGTCGCCGTTGATCGCGAGCAGCCGCTGGATGCGGTCCTCCACGTCACGGCGGGCCTCGACCGCCGCCGGGTGGCTGGCGTCGATCTTCTCGAAGGGGCCGGCGGCGAGGTAGTTGGCGATCGTGTTTGGCAGCACGAAGTACCCGTCGGCCAGGCCCTGCATCAGCGCCGAGGCGCCGAGCCGGTTCGCGCCGTGGTCGGAGAAGTTCGCCTCGCCGATCACGAACAGCCCGGGGATGGTCGACTGGAGGTCGTAGTCGACCCAGAGGCCGCCCATGGTGTAGTGCACGGCCGGGTAGATCCGCATCGGGACCTCGTACGGGTCCTCGCCGGTGATCCGCTCGTACATCTCGAAGAGGTTGCCGTACTTGGCCTCGATGGCCTTGCGGCCGAGCCGCTCGATGGCGTCGGAGAAGTCGAGGTAGACGCCGAGCTTGGTCGGGCCGACGCCCCGGCCCTCGTCGCAGACGTTCTTGGCGGCCCGGGAGGCGATGTCCCGGGGCACCAGGTTGCCGAACGAGGGGTAGATCCGCTCCAGGTAGTAGTCCCGTTCGTCCTCTCCGATGTCCCGCGGGTTGCGGTCGTCGTCCTTGGCCTTGGGCACCCAGACCCGGCCGTCGTTGCGCAGCGACTCGCTCATCAGGGTCAGCTTCGACTGGTGGTCGCCGGAGACCGGGATGCAGGTCGGGTGGATCTGGGTGTAGCAGGGGTTGGCGAAGTAGGCGCCCTTGCGGTGCGCCCGCCAGGTGGCCGTGACGTTGCAGCCCTTGGCGTTTGTGGAGAGGTAGAAGACGTTGCCGTAGCCGCCGGAGGCGAGCACCACGGCGTCGGCGAACTCGCAGGTGATCTCGCCGGTGACCATGTCCCGGACCACGATGCCCCGGGCCTGGCCGTCGACGACGATCAGCTCAAGCATCTCGTGTCGGGCGTTCATCTCCACGTTGCCCAGGCCGATCTGCCGCTCCAGCGCCTGGTACGCGCCGAGCAGCAACTGCTGGCCCGTCTGGCCCCGGGCGTAGAAGGTGCGCTGCACCTGGGCGCCGCCAAAGGAGCGGGTGTCGAGCAGGCCGCCGTACTCCCGGGCGAACGGCACACCCTGGGCTACGCACTGGTCGATGATGTTCGCCGACACCTCGGCCAGCCGGTGCACGTTCGACTCGCGGGAGCGGAAGTCGCCGCCCTTGACGGTGTCGTAGAAGAGCCGGTGCACCGAGTCGCCGTCGTTGCGGTAGTTCTTGGCCGCGTTGATGCCACCCTGCGCGGCGATCGAGTGGGCCCGGCGCGGGCTGTCCTGGTAGCAGTAGGACTTGACCCGATAGCCCTGCTCGGCGAGGGTGGCGGCGGCGGAGCCACCGGCCAGGCCGGTGCCGACGACGATCACGGTCATCTTGCGGCGGTTGGCCGGGTTGACCAGCTTGGCCTCGAAGCGGCGGCGTTCCCACCGGGTCTCGATCGGACCCTCGGGAGCCCTGGTGTCGGCGATCGGGTCGCCCTCGGTGAAGAGATCCATGGTCAGGACACCAATCCGGTGAGTACGGCGAACGGGACCACCAGGTAGCCGACGCAGAGCACGACGGCGAAGACCAGGGCCACCGCCCGGGCGCGCTGTTCGCCGCGCGGGGTCTGCTGGCCGAGGCTGCGCAGCGCGCTGAACAGACCGTGGCGCAGGTGGAAGCCGAGCGCGACGACGGCCAGGGTGTAGAAGAGGGTGACGTACCAGCGGTCGAGGGCGAAGTCGGCGACCACGTTGGCGTACGGCCGGGCCGGGTCACCGACCGGGTTCAGCGTGCCGGTGGTCAGGTCCAGGATGTGGTAGATCACGAAGAGCAGGATGATCACGCCGCCCCACCGCATGGTGCGGGCCGCGTAGCTGCCCTGGATCTTCTTGCGGTGGGCGTAGCGCACCGGGCGGGCGGCGCGGGCGCGCAGCGCCAGCACGGTGGCGGCCCAGATGTGCAGGACCACGGCGGTCAGCAGACCGATCCGCTGGATCCAGAGGAATCCGGCGCTGGGCAGCAACGGGACGCCGATCTCGCGCAACCACTCGGCGTAGTGGTTGAACTCCATCGCACCCGTGAAGATCTTCAGGTTGCCGAGCATGTGTGCGATGAGGAAAAGCACAAGCAGGATGCCCGTCACCGCCATGACGGCCTTGAGGCCGACATTGGATCGGATGGGCGACCGGGTTCTCGTCGTGACTACCACGCGACCGACGCTAGGAGTACTTCAACCAGTCGTCCAATGCATCGACACCGCAGTCTTGATAGCCATAAGCTATGTAGATGCAGCTCCATCAGCTGAAGTACTTCGTCGCAGTGGCTGAAGTGCGACATTTCACCCAGGCGGCCGACATCGTCGGCATAACCCAGCCATCGTTGAGTAAGCAAATTCACGCGCTGGAGGACACCCTTGGTGCCCCCCTCTTCGAGCGGGTAAGGGGCAACATCACCCTCACCGCCGCCGGGGAGGTGTTGCTGCCGCTGGCCAAGCGGATCCTCGCCGACGTGGAGACCGCGACCCGCGAGGTACAGGAACTTGTCGGCCTGCGGCGCGGCCGGGTCCGCCTCGGTGCCACCCCGAGCCTGGCCACCTCTCTCGCACCGCCGGTGCTGCGCCGATTCCGCGACGCCCACCCCACCGTCGACCTGCGGGTGGAGGAGGGCGGCTCCCAGGACCTGGTCCGCGACCTGCTCCGGGGCGACCTGGACCTGGCGCTGATCATCATGCCTGCCCAGGGCGCCGACCCGGGGCTGCGCGCCGACCCGATCCTGACCGAGAGCCTGGTGGTCGCCTCGGTCGACCCGCTGCCGACCGCCTCCTGCGGCGGCGAGCTGCGCATCACCGACCTGCGCGACCAGCCCCTGGTGATGTTCCGCGAGGGCTACGACCTGCGCGACGCCACGCTCCAGGCGTGCCGGGAAGCGGGCTTCGAGCCCACCCTCTCGGTCGACGGCGGCGAGATGGACGCCGTGCTCAGCTTCGTCGAGGCCGGGCTGGGCGTCGCCCTGGTCCCCGGCATCGTGGTGGCCCGGCGGCCCGGCATCCGGGTCACCCGGCTCGCTCCGCCCGGCGTACGCCGGACCATCGCGGTGGCCCGCCGCCGCGACGTGGTGCCCACCCACGCCGGCCGCGAACTACGCCGCATCCTCCTCGAGTACGTGCACACCGCCACCGCCACCGCCGAACTTCCGCCCGGCGTGGAACCCCTGGCCTGAGGCTCAGCGCCCCTCCGCGTCGTCCATGGCCCGGTAGATGCGCTGCTCGGAGACCGGATACGGAGTGCCCAGCGCCTGGGCGAAGACGTTCACCCGCAACTCCTCGATCATCCAGCGGATCTGCCGTACGGGGGCAGAGTTGCGGCGGGCCGGCGGCAGCGCGGCGAGCATCTCGTCGTACTCCCGCTGGACCACCGCGACGCGGTCCTGCTGAGACTTGTCCCGGGCCGGGTTGCCGGGCAGCCGGTCCAGCCGCCGCTCGATTGCGGTCAGGTAGCGCAGCAGGTCGGGCAGGCGGGCGTACCCGGCCTCGGTGATGAACCCGGCATGCACCAGGCCGGTGAGCTGCTTGCGGATGTCGGCCAGGGCGGCCACCACGGCCAGGTTCCGCGTCGCGCCGAGCCGCTGCTGCACCGCGTACGCGGCGGCGAGCACCGCCCGGACCCGCTCCATCACCGCCAGCACGGTGTCCACCAGCCCGGCGCGGACCTTGTCCCGCAGCGCGGCGAAACCGTCGGCGTCCCAGGCCGGGCCGCCCGCGTCGGCGATCAACTTGTCGATCGCCGCACCGGTGGCGTCCTCGATCAGCGCCTGCACCCCGCCGTGCGGGTTGCGCGACAGCGCCAGTTTCGCCTCGTTGCTCAGTCGCCCCTGGAGGAACTTCGCCGGTGCCGGCACGTTCAGCCGCAGCAGCCGCCGGGTGCCGGCCCAGTGCGCGGCCTCCTGCTCGGCAGCCGAGTCGAACACCTTCACCCCGACCGTGGCGCCCTCGTCCACAAGCGCCGGGTACGCGGTCACCGCGTACCCGGCGCGCACCTGCTCGATGGTGCGCGGCACGGTGCCGAACTCCCAGGTGGTCAGGCCGGTGCGCGCCACGTCCGGCGCGGCGGCGGCCACCACCTGGCGTACCTCGGCCTTCAGTTGGCGTTGCAGGGCCGGCAGGTCCTTGCCCTCGGCGACCGGCTTGTCGTCCTCGCCGAGCACCCGGAAGGTGACCCGCAGGTGCGGCGGCAGCTTGCTCGGCTCCCAGGCCTCCCGGGGCACGGTCACCCCGGTCATCCGGCGCAGCTGCCGGGTCAGGGCGTCCAGCAGCGGCTCCTCGCCGGGCGTGATCGCGGCCAGCGCGGCGCGGGCGTAGTCGGGCACCGGCACGAAGTTGCGCCGCACCGGCTTCGGCAGCGAGCGGATCAACGCGATCACCAGTTCCTCGCGCAGCCCCGGTACCTGCCAGTCGAAGCTCTCCGCCGGCACCTGGTTGAGCAGCGGCAACGGGATGTCCACGGTCACCCCGTCGGCCGGGGTGCCCGGCTCGAACGTGTACGTCAACGGCAGCGCGACCCCGTCGGCCCGCCACTGGTCCGGGTAGGCGGTCTCGTCCACCCCGCCGCGCCCGGCGTTGACCAGCAGCTCCCGGGTGAAGGTGAGCAGCTCGGGCCGCTCCCGCCGGGTCTTCTTCCACCAGCTGTCGAAGTGCCGCCCGGAGACCACCTCGGCGGGAATCCGCTCGTCGTAGAACTGGTAGATCGTCTCGTCGTCGACCAGGATGTCCCGCCGCCGGGCCCGGTGCTCCAGCTCCGCCACCTCGTCGCGCAGCCGCTGGTTGTCCCGCCAGAACTGGTGGTGGGTGGACCAGTCGCCCTCGACCAGCGCGTGCCGGATGAACAGTTCGCGGCTCAGCGTCGGGTCGATCCGGCCGAAGTTCACCTTGCGCGAGGTGACAAGCGGTACGCCGAAGAGGGTGACCTTCTCGTAGGCCATCACCGCCGCCTGCTTCTTCTCCCAGTGCGGCTCGCTGTAGCTGCGTTTGACCAGGTGCTGGGCCAGCGGTTCGACCCACTCCGGCTCGATCCGCCCGTTCACCCGACCCCAGAGCCGGGAGGTCTCCACCAGCTCGGCGGCCATCACCCAGCGCGGCGGCTTCTTGAACAACGCCGAGCCGGGGAAGATCGCGAACTTCGCCCCCCGGGCACCCAGGTACTCGTGTTTCTGCGCGTCCTTGAGACCGACATGGGACAGCAGGCCGGGCAGCAGCGACTGGTGCACCAGCGGAGTGTCGATCTCCTCCGGCAGGTCGGCGGTCGGCGTACGCAGCACCTGGCGCAGCTGGCTGACGATGTCCTGCCACTCGCGTACCCGCAGGTAGTTGAGGTACTCGGCCTTGCACATCCGGCGGAACGCGCTGGAGGACAGGGCCCGCTGCTGCTCGCGCAGGTAACGCCAGAGGTTGAGGTACGCGACGAAGTCCGACTCGGAGTCGGCGAAGCGGGCGTGCGCCTGGTCGGCCTGGGCCTGCTTCTCCGCCGGCCGCTCCCGGGGATCCTGGATCGACAGCGCGGCGGCGATCACCAGCACCTCGGTCGGGCAGCCGTTGCGCTCGCCTTCGAGAACCATCCGGGCCAGCCGTGGGTCGACCGGAAGCTGGGCCAACCGCCGGCCCAGCGGGGTGAGCCGGCGCGCCGGATCGCTCTCGGTCAGGTCGAGCGCGCCCAGCTCGTGCAGCAGGTTGACGCCGTCGGTGATGTTGCGGCGGTCCGGCGGGTCGATGAACGGGAAGGCGGCGATGTCGCCGAGGCCGATCGCGGTCATCTGGAGGATGACCGAGGCCAGATTGGTACGCAGGATCTCCGGGTCGGTGAACTCGGGGCGGGCGGCGAAGTCCTGCTCGTCGTAGAGCCGGATGCAGATGCCGTCCGAGGTACGCCCACAGCGGCCCTTGCGCTGGTTGGCGCTGGCCTGCGAGACCGGCTCGATGGGCAGCCGCTGCACCTTGAGCCGCTGCGAGTACCGGGAGATCCGGGCCGTACCGGGGTCCACCACGTACTTGATGCCGGGCACGGTCAGCGAGGTCTCCGCGACGTTTGTGGCGAGCACCACCCGGCGGCCGGAGTGCGGAGCGAAGACCCGGTGCTGCTCGGCGACGCTGAGCCGGGCGTACAGCGGCAGGATCTCGGTGCCCAGCAGCGCCCGCTTCTGCTGCACCAGCTTGCCGAGCGCCTCGGCGGTGTCCCGGATCTCCCGCTCGCCGCTGAGGAAGACCAGGATGTCGCCGGGACCCTCGGCGGCCAGTTCCTCGACCGCGTCGCCGATGGCCTGGATCTGGTCGCGGACGTTCTCCTCGTCCGCCTCCTGCTCGTCCTCGACGACCTCGACCAGCGGTCGGTAGCGGACCTCGACCGGATAGGTGCGCCCGGAAACCTCGACCACCGGCGCGGGCTCACCGTCGGCGTCGGCGAAGTGCCTGGCGAACCGGTCGGTCTCGATGGTCGCCGAGGTGATGATCACCTTGAGCTCGGGCCGACGGGGCAGCAACTGCTTGAGGTAACCGAGGATGAAGTCGATGTTCAGGCTGCGCTCGTGCGCCTCATCGATGATCAACGTGTCGTACTGGCGCAGCATCCGGTCGGTCTGCAACTCGGCCAGCAGGATGCCGTCGGTCATTAGCTTGACCAGGCTCTGCTCGCCGACCTGGTCGGTGAAGCGCACCTTGTAACCGACCACGTCGCCCAACTCGGTGCCCAGTTCCTCGGCGATCCGGTCGGCGACCGTACGGGCGGCCAGCCGGCGGGGCTGGGTGTGGCCGATCAGGCCGCTGATCCCGCGCCCCAGCTCCAGGCAGATCTTCGGCAACTGGGTGGTCTTGCCCGAACCGGTCTCGCCGGCCACGATCACCACCTGGTGGTCGCGGATCGCGGCGGCGATGTCGTCCTTGCGTTCGCTTACCGGCAGCACGGCCGGGTAGGTGATGGTCGGCACCGCGCTGCGGCGTCGTTCCAGCCGGGCCTCTGCCGCGGCCACTGCGGCGGCGATCTCGGTCAACGCCGACTCGCGCCGCTGCGGATCGCGTAGCCGGCGCACCCCGTCGAGCCGCCGACGCAGCTGGCGCTGGTCCCGGAACATCAGGCTCGGCAGGCGGCGGTGCAGGTCGCGGACGGTGTCGGGCGTGGCGGAGGCGGGTGGATTCTGCATGTCGTCGCCAAGGATAGGCAGCCCGCCGTCGAGCCGCCTCCGGGTTACCCCGGGCCGATCCCTGTCGACCGCCCGGATATCCCCGTCGCCCCTTTGCTCTGCTTCACCATGCGCAACGGTTCCGGCCGGAAACCTGTGCGTGGGTTGAGGCAGTGCATTAGGGGGTGCGTGGTGCACCGGTGCGGTGAGCGGCGGTCTATCGTTGCTCACCGACCGGGAACGAGCACGGGGACGCCGATGACCATGCGGGACACCGACCGGGCGCTGGTGCAGGCCGCCAGCGCGGTGGCCAAGCTGCGCTGCCGCAGCGCCGCCCACACCCTCGCCAGCGCGGCACGCACCGCCGAAGGTCGGGTCGTCTCCGGGGTGAACGTGGTGCACGGAAGCGGTGGCGCCTGCGCCGAGGTGGTGGTGCTCGGCACCGCCGCTACCCAGGGCCTGGAGCAGCTGGAAACCATCGTGACGGTCGGAGATCGCGGGCGCGACGTCGTCGCTCCCTGCGAATCATGTCGCCGGCTGCTGGCCGAGCGCTTCCCGACGCTGCGGGTGATCGTCGGGCCGGCCGATGATCCGCAGGTACGGCCGATCACCGACCTCTCCGCCGCCGGCTGATCCGTGCCGGTCGGCCTCTCCGCCGCTGGCTGATCCGTGCCGGTCGGTCTCCCCGGCGTGAGTCGCCGGCCGGGGGCTCAATCGCCGGTGGCGGCCTCCAGCATCGAGCGCGGGACCGGTACGTTCTCGAAGCGGACGTTGCCCTCGGGCACCATCCAGGAGAACACCTGCGCGATCAGCTGGCCCGCGCGTACCGCCGGATCGTTGCGGTACAGCTCGCGCGCCATGTCAGGGTCGACCGAGAGCACGACGGCGCCCCGGAACTGCTGGTCGTCGTGGTCGAGGAAGGGCCCGGCCGCGAGCACCGCCCCCTGCTCCACCAGCCCGGCCTGATGCGCAAGGTGCGCGTTCTCCAGCAGGTCAGCCGCCTCCTGCGGCAACTCGGGCGCGTCCTGCGGCCGAACCAGGAGCACCACGGTGTGCTGGTCGAAGCGCATGTCCACACCCTAGGCAGGGGCGACACGTGATCCTCGCGATTTCCCCGATAGTGCGTCACGGCCCCACCCTGGACGAGTGGGGCCATGACAGCGCAGCCCTGATCGGATAGCCCCTGAATGCGGATCAGGCGGCGGTGGACCAGATCGCGCGGAACGCGGCGGCCTCGCCGGCCAGCCACTGTTCGACCTGCTCGGGCTTGACGTCGGCGGGCATCCGGTGGGTGGTCCCGCGCCGGACGTCGACCAGGACCGGCTCGGCGTGCGGCAGGACGGCGTCCATGTGCCGGGCCATCAGGTGCAGGGTCGCGAGGACCGCCTCCTCGCTCGGCGGCGCCTCGTCGAAGTGCAGGCGCACCGCCTCGGCGCGGCCGTCGGCGTAGCGGACACCGAAGTGCGGATTGATCTTTACGGGGAGGTCGCCGAGCATGGCCAGGGCGTCGCGGGTCTGCGCCAGGTCGACGTCGGCCGGCGTGCCGAGTGAGTGCAGCCAGGCCGTCGCGCCCGGCACCAGGGCCTGGTAGAGCGGGCGCCAGCGGGGCTTGACCAGATCGACGACCTGGGACACATGGGTGCCACCGGTGTGGAAGGCGACGTCGGCCTTGAGGGCCTTGACGAACTGGCCGTGCGGATTGAACCCGGATCGACTGGCGCGTTGCCGGCGTAGGCCGCCCACGAAGTTGGCCTTGGTGGGGCCGGTGCGGTCGACGTAGCGGGTGAAGCCGAGCAGCGTCGCGTACGGCGTCAGGGGGGTGGAGGTGGGCGCTGTCACGAGCATCCTCCCAGGTCAGTAACCCGATTAGTACATACATTCTAATCGACGGGCCTGACATCGCCCAGGGAAGATAAGGGGCCACCCGGACACTCCGGATGGCCCCTGAAGAAAGGATTTTCTACAGCTGGCCGACGTCGGTGATCCGGACGACTGCGGCGCCCGCCTCGTCCGAGGCGGCCAGGTCGACCTCGGCGCTGATGCCCCAGTCGTGGTCGCCCTCCGGGTCGTCGAGAATCTGCCGTACCGTCCACCGCTCCCGGCCCTGCTCGATCATCAGCAGCGCCGGACCCCGGGCGTTCGGCCCGGTCCCGATCTCGTCGTACGCCTCGAAGTACGGCTGAAGCGCGTCGGCCCACGCGTCGGCGTTCCAACCGGCGTCGGCGTCCAACTCGCCGAGGGCGTCCCAGTGCCGCAGCGCGGCCAGCTCCACCCGACGGAACAGGGCGTTGCGGACGAGGACCCGGAACGCCCGGGCGTTGCGGGTCACCGCGGCCGGTCGGTCGTCCAGGGCGGCGGCGACGTCCGGCAGGTCGCCCGGGTTGCGCAGCCGCTCCCACTCGTCGATCAGGCTGGAGTCGACCTGGCGCACCAACTCGCCGAGCCACTCGATCAGGTCGACCAGTTCCTCGGTCTTGGCCTCCTCGGGCACGGTCTGCCGCAGCGTCTTGTACGCGTCGGCCAGGTACCGCAGAACCAGACCCTCCGAGCGGGACAGCCCGTAGAACTGCACGTACTCGGTGAAGGTCATCGCCCGCTCGTACATGTCGCGGACCACGGACTTGGGGGAGAGCTGGTGGTCGGCCACCCACGGATGGCCCTGCCGGTACATCTCGTACGCGTTGCCCAGCAGCTCGGCCAGGGGCTTGGGCCAGGTCACCTCGTCGAGCAGTTCGAGGCGGGCCTCGTACTCGATGCCTTCGGCCTTCATCGCGGCGACCGCCTCGCCGCGCGCCTTGAACTGCTGCGCGGAGAGCACCTGGCGCGGGTCGTCGAGGATCGACTCGATCACGCTCAGCACGTCCAGGGCGTACGACGGTGACTCGGCGTCCAGCAGCTCGATGGTGGCCAGCGCCAGGGGCGAGAGCGGCTGGTTGAGCGCGAAGTCGAGTTGGAGGTCGACGGTGAGCCGCACCCGCCGGCCGGTCTCGTCCGGCTCCGGCAGCTCCTCCACCACGCCACCGGCCTTCAGCGCCCGGTAGATGGCGATGGCCCGCCGGATGTGCCGACGCTGGGCGGCGGCGTCCTCGTGGTTGTCGGTGAGCAGGTGCCGCATGGCGGCGAACGCGTCGCCGGGGCGGCCGATGACGTTGAGCAGCATCGAGTGGCTGACCTGGAAGCTTGAGGTCAGCGGCTCCGGTTCGGCCGCCACCAACCGCTGGAAGGTCGGCTCGCCCCAGCCGATCGAGCCCTCGGGCGGCTTCTTGCGTACCACCTTGCGCCGCTTCTTCGGGTCGTCGCCGGCCTTGGCGAGCGCCTTTTCGTTCTCGATCACGTGCTCGGGGGCCTGCACCACGACCCGGCCCAGGGTGTCGAAGCCGGCCCGCCCGGCCCGGCCGGCGATCTGGTGGAACTCGCGGGCCTTGAGCAGTCGGGTACGCACCCCGTCGTACTTGGACAGGCCGGTGAAGAGCACCGTACGGATCGGCACGTTGATGCCGACGCCGAGGGTGTCCGTACCGCAGATGACCTTGAGTAGCCCGGCCTGGGCCAGGGTCTCCACCAGCCGGCGGTACTTGGGCAGCATGCCGGCGTGGTGCACGCCGATGCCGTGTCGGACCAGCCGGGACAGCGTCTTGCCGAAGCCCGAGGTGAACCGGAACCCGCCGATCGCGGCGGCGATCATGTCCTTCTCGGCCCGGGTGCAGACGTTGACGCTCATCAGCGCCTGGGCCCGTTCCAGGGCGGCGGCCTGGGTGAAGTGCACGACGTAGACCGGGGCCTGCTTGGTCTCCAGCAGTTCCTCAAGGGTCTCGTGCAGCGGCGTCATCGCGTACGAGAAGAGCAGCGGGACCGGCCGCTCGGCCGAGCGGACGACGGCGGTCGACCGGCCGGTACGCCGGGTCAGGTCGTCGACGAACCGGGTGGTGTCGCCCAGCGTGGCGGACATCAGGATGAACTGGGCCTGGGGCAGCTCGATCAGCGGCACCTGCCAGGCCCAACCCCGGTCGGGCTCGGCGTAGAAGTGGAACTCGTCCATGACCACCTGGCCGACATCGGCCCGGCTGCCCTCGCGCAGCGCCAGGTTCGCCAGGATCTCCGCCGTGCAGCAGATGATCGGGGCGTCGGCGTTGACACTCGCGTCCCCGGTGAGCATGCCGACGTTCTCGGCACCGAAAACCTCGCAGAGCGCGAAGAACTTCTCCGACACCAGCGCCTTGATCGGCGCGGTGTAGAAGGTGGTCCGGTCGTCGGCAAGGGCGGCGAAGTGCGCGGCGATCGCGACCAGGCTCTTGCCGGAGCCGGTCGGCGTATTCATGATCACGTTCGCGCCGGAGACGATCTCGATGACCGCCTCCTCCTGGTGGGGGTAGAGGTCCAGCCCGCGCTCGGACGCCCAACTGGCGAACGCGTCGTAGAGGGTGTCGGGGTCGGCGGTCTTCGGCAGCGCGGCGGTGAGTGTCATGGCCGGTCCATGGTGCCTGGAGCACACCCTCGGACGCCAACCGGCTTGGTGTTAAAAAGGGGCCCTTCCTCTACCTGAGGCGTTAGAAGGGGGCCCTTCCTTACACCTTTGCGTAGCGCAGGTCGGCGACCGGCCGGCCGGCGGCCAGGGCACGTCGCTCGAACCGGGTCACCGGGCGCTGCGCGGGCCGGGGCGCGTAGCCATCGTGCAGGTTGACCAGGCCCGGGTCGCCGTCGAGGGTCGCCCGCATCGACTCGGCGTACTCCGCCCAGTCGGTGGCGCAGTGCAGGGTGCCGCCGACCGCGAGCCGGGAGCGCAGCAGGGCGACGTGCGCCGGCTGGATCAGTCGGCGCTTGTGATGCCGGGACTTCGGCCACGGGTCCGGGAAGAAGACGTGTACCGCGTCCAGCGAGTCGGGCGGCAGCAGCCCCACCAGGTCCAACGCGTCGCCTTCGGCGATGCGGACGTTGCCCAGGCCCCGCCGGTGCACGAGGTCCAGCAGGTTCGCGATTCCCGGGGTGTGCACCTCGACCGCCAGATAGTCTCGATCCGGGTCGGCGGCGGCCATTTCGACGGTCGTGTCGCCCATGCCGGATCCGATCTCGAGCACCAGGGGCGCCTGGCGGCCGAAGAGACCGACGGGATCGAACGGAGCGGCATCGTCGACCCGCAGGCCGTACGTCGGCCACAGCTGTGCCAACGCCGCCGCCTGCCGGCCGCTCATCCGGCCGCGACGTGGGTGGAAGGTACGGATCGTCCGCGCCGGGTGTGGCGCGGCGGCGGCGGGGAACGGTTCGGTCGTGGTCACAGCGAACCGAGCCTACGCGAGGATCGCGGCGGATCGGATGTGATGTACGACCGGGGGTGAGAACATCATCCCGTACGGCAGACCGGGTGGTCCGGCGGTGCCCGGCGACTGCTCCAGCGCGCCGAGAGGGGGCATCGTGGCAGCGACTCGTACCCGTGCAGTCCGATCGGTCACCGCGCTGCCGACCGCCCTGCTGGCCCTGCCCGCCGCAGTTTCCCTGCTCGCCGTGGCCCTGATCGCGCCCGCGACACCGGCGTGGGCGACGAACCAGGTCGGCGCGGGCATCGTCCGCGCCGGGCAGCCGGCCACCGGCAGCCAGCCCGACCCCGCCGGGCAGCCGGGGGGCCAGCCCGGGATGCCCGGTCCGACGGTCTTCGTCGAGGTGACGCCGACCATGGTGGAACCGGGCAACATGGTCGGCATCCGCGCGAGCTGCCACGACAACTCGGTCGGCGACACCGTGGTCTCCGACGCCTTCGGTGAGGTCGCCGTACATCCGCAGCGCGGACTGCTGTACGGCACGGCCATGGTGCGGGACCGGGTACGGCCCGGCAACTACCGGGTCAAGCTGGAATGCCGCGGCGGCGAGTCCGCGTCGACCATGATCCAGGTGGTACGCAAGGTGAAGCCCACCCCGGGGCCGGCGACCGGGTTCGGTGGCGCGGCCGACGGTCTCAGTGCCGGGTTGCTGCTCCCCGGTGGGCTGGCGTTGACCGTCAGCGGCATGGTCCTGTGGATCGTCGCCGCCCGTCGTCGCGGCACCCGCCGGTGAGGCCGCCATGCCCGCCTCCGGTACGCCCCGCCCCGCCGGCTCCGCCCGCCCCGGGCGATCCGACGTCCCGGCCCTGACGCCCCGCCCCGCCGGCCGTCCACCGCGTCCGGGACCCCGTCCGGCCGGCGAGCCGCCGCGTCCAGGACCTCGTCTGACCGGCGAGCCGCCGCGTCCGGGAGCCCGTCCGATCGGCGGCCCGCCGCGTCCGGAGCTTTTCCTGCCGTACGCCGATCAGCCGGCCCCTGATCAGCCGGCCCCTGATCAGTCGGCCCCGACCCCGACCCCGCGCGTCGCGCGTCGTGCCCGGGTTGGCAGTGCCACCGCACCGGTGCGTCGGAAGGGGCGGTCGGAGCGCAGCCCCTGGTCCTTCCCGCTCGCCGTGCTACTGGTGATTGCCGGAGTGTTCGCCACCGGCGCTGGGCTCGGCCGGACCGTCGGCGGACCGCTGGACTGGGCCGCAGCCGTTGGTGAGCAGTCGTCGACCACCAGCACCGCCGCGCGTACCACCGTGCGGCCGGTGAGCCTCTCCGTGCCCGCGATCGACGTCGCCGCCCCGGTACGTCCGGTCGGCGAGGCACCGGACGGGTCGATCGCCGTACCGCCGTTGAGCCGGCACCAGGAAACCGGCTGGTACGACCGTGGACCGGTGCCCGGCGAGCCCGGCCCCGCGGTGATCGTCGGGCACGTGGACACCAAGAGCGGCCCGTCGGTCTTCTACCACCTGGGCAAACTACGGCCCGGCGACAAGATCGAGGTAAACCGGGACGACGGCTCGACGGTGGTCTTCGCCGTGGAGTCGGTGGAGCGTTTCCCCAAGGACCAGTTTCCGGCGGATCGCATCTACGGCCACGACGGGCCGGCCGGCCTGCGCCTGATCACCTGCGGCGGCACGTTCGTCGGCGGCCGGACCGGCTACGAGGACAACGTGATCGTCTTCGCCGCCCTCGACACCGTCCGTGCGCCCTGATCCGAGCTCGCACCGCCGTGACTGTCCCGGTTGGGGCGCTGCGAGGTTGGCGTGAGCAGCAACAGGACGAGCAACATCCACAGGATCGTCGCCGTCCGGTTGGCGGTCAACACGGGCAGGCCCAGCGAGCCACCTGCGACGATGATGAGCAATCCACCAGCAAGGCGAGCGTCCGGCCCGTTGTCCCGGATCCGCCACCAGGCAGCAGCCAACGTGGCCAGCAGGAGGGTGTAGCCGACCACGCCCACCGACCCGGCGACCACAAGTGCCTGCATCCAGCCATTGTCGACAGCCCCCACCTGTCCGGTGACGCCGAGTCCCACCAGCGGCGACGATTGCCACACGACCTCCGCCATTGGCGCAAGAATGGACTCTTCGCCGAAGCGGCCTGCGGTGACGAGCTTGAGCGGATCGGCATTGTTGCTCGGGAACAGTTTGAAGAGCGGGGTTTGGTCGGCCCACGCCGGGAAAGCTCCGGAAAATATCCATGCGCCGGCCATGGCGACCGTGACAGCCAGCGACCGTCGCCACCATCCCATCGAGGGCCGGAGGAGCTGCCACACTGCCACCGGTATACCGCCGAGAAGGAAAATCTTGGAGACGGTGATGATTCCACCGCTGCACAGCACCACCAACACCAGGGCCAGCCGGACGGGTGAGCGTTGGTACAGCCAGATGGCGCCGAGTATTGCCACCGAATACAGGACGCCGGCCTCCGCCGGTTGATTGAAGATGCCCGAGAAACGGCCCATTTGTTCGGCGCCGTGTGCTACCGCCTCGCCGCCACCGGACCACCAGGCGAACAACCATTCGGGCGTGCCGCTGCTCACGCATACCATGGTGAGGAACGCATTAGCGATCATCAGCCATACCACAGTCCGGCACAGTGCGGCGATCATTTGCGTCCGGTCCCCACCTATTTGCCCGAGCGCGGCGGTCACGGCTATGACACACAACGGCAGGATCAGGTTGTCCAGCATGGCGAGTGCGCTGCCGGACTGGTGAGCCGATCCGGCGACGGGAAACAGGGTTCCGATCCCGGCCGCCACCAGAATTACGCACTGAAGGCCGACTGCCAGTACGCCGTGGCTGTTGAGCCGGACGCGGTTCCACACCCCACAGACCAGGATCAGCACCACTGCCGCGTACACGACGGTCTGCTCGGTGCGTATCCCCAGATTAGGGGCGAGGTACGGGCCGAACACGGCGGAAGCCATCAGCACAACCGCTGCTATTGGCCATCGGTCAGACGGTGGTGGGTTCACTCACCATCCAACGAACAGGCCGAACTGCTGCAAGCGGCGAGGCGGGAAATTACTCCTTTCGGGGGAAGAGTCGGCTGCCTGCGGTAAGGATCGAATCAGGATCGGGTGGAAACTGGGAGATTGATTGGTGGTCGACCGGAAAATCGGCTAAGGGACCTGTTGCACCACTTCGAACTCCAGCAGGGTGGCACCGGCGGCGACCGGCGGCCGTTGCTCGGCGCCGGGCGGTGCGGCGTGGGCGGCCCGGGCCGGTCCCGCCGCCCACTGCTGATATGCCTCTTCTGACTCCCAGCGCGTGTAGACGAAGTATCGGCTCTCCCCGGCCACCGGACGCAGCAGCTCGAAACCGAGGAATCCCGGCGAGTTCTCCACCGCACCGGCCCGCGCCGCGAACCGCTTCTCCAGTTCGGCGCCCGCGCCGGCCGGCACATCAATCGCGTTGATCTTCACAACTGCCATGCCACCCACCCTACGCGCGACGAGGGGAACCAGATTCTGGTCCGCCGACGCCCCGGCCGCTAGCCGGTCAGAAGGATTCGACGGAGGGGAGCAGGTCGACGTCGACCACGATGGGGGCGTGGTCGGAGGGGCCCTTGCCCTTGCGGGCCTCCCGGTCCACGTACGCCGAGCGCACCGCGCGGGCCACCGGCGCCGAGGCGTACACCAGGTCGATCCGCATGCCCTTGTTCTGGTGGAACATCCCGGCGCGGTAGTCCCAGTAGGTGAAGGGATGCGGACCCTTCATCGGGGTGGGAACCACGTCGGTGAGGCCCAGGTCGCGGAGCGCGGCGAGGGCCGCCCGTTCGGCGGGGGTGACGTGGGTGGAGGTGGCGAACAGCGCCGGATCCCACACGTCGTCGTCAGTCGGGGCCACGTTGAAGTCGCCGCAGACGGCCAGCGCCGACGCGCCGGTCAGCTCGGTGTCCAGCGCGTCCCGCAGGGCCGCCAGCCAGGCCAACTTGTACGCATAGTGCGGGTCGTCGGGCGTGCGGCCGTTCGGCACGTACACCGACCAGACCCGGAGCCCGTCGCAGGTGGCCGCGATGGCGCGGGCCTCCGGCTCGGGGAAACCGGGTTCGCCGGAAAACCCGACGGTCACGTCGGCCAGGCCGACCCGCGACAGGATGGCCACCCCGTTCCACCGGCCGTCGCTGTGACTGGCCACGGTGTAGCCCAGCTCGCCCACCTCGGCGACCGGGAAGGCGCCGTCCGGGCACTTGGTCTCCTGTAGGCAGACCACGTCCGGCCCGGTCCCGGCCAGCCAGTCGAGCAGCCGGGGCAGGCGGGCCTTGACCGAGTTAACGTTCCAGGTGGCCAGGCGCATGCTGCCAGCCTGCCGCATTCCCGGCCGGCCCGCCCGCCGGGGGCTGGCCGGCGTGTTCCGCAGAACCCACCGGGCCGGCGTGTTCGGCAGGGCTCACCGGGCCGGCGTGTTCGGCAGGGCTCACCGAGCCGGCGTGTTCGGCAGGGCTCACCGGGCCGGCGTGTTAACAAGGGGCCCTTCCTATACACGAGACGTTAATAGGGGGCCCTTCCTTACACGCTAACCGTCGTTGTTGGGGCGGGTTTGTTCGGCGAGGAAGCGTTCCAGCTCGGCGCCGAGTTCCTCCGCCGTGGGCAGCGGGCCGTTCTCGGCGGCGAGCAGGTTCTTCTCACCGCGACCGCGCGCGTACGCGTCGTACTGCTCCTCAAGGGCCTGGACCAGCGCGGACGCCTCGTCGCTCTGGGCCACCTGGCGATCGATCTCGACCCGGACCACCTCGGCGGCCGAGCTCAGTCCGTCGCGGGGCAGCAGCAGCCCGGTGCTGCGCGACACCGAGGCCAGCAGCACCTCGGCGGCGGCCGGGTACTCGGCCTGCGCCACGTAGTGCGGCACGTGTGCGGCGAAGCCCAGCGCGTCCCGCCCGGCCTCGCCGAGGCGGAATTCCAGCAGGTGGCCGACGCTGCCGGGAACCTGCACCCGTTGCAGCCACGGCTCGTAGCCGGCGATCAGCTCGGGCCGGGTGGCGTGCGCGGTCACCCCGGTCGGGCGGGTGTGCGGCACCGCCATCGGGATGGCGTTGAGCCCGACGGTGAGGCGGACGTCCAACCGGGCGGTGAGGCCGGCGACGGCGGCGGTGAACCGCTCCCACTGCAAGTCCGGTTCTGGTCCGGTGAGCAGCAGGAAGGGCGTCTCGTCGTCGTCGTGGAGCAGGTGCAGCTCCAGTTCCGGCGCGTCGTAGCTCTCCCAGTGGTCCTCCACGAAGGTCATCACGGGGCGCCGGGAGCGGTAGTCGAAGAGTTGGTCCAGGTCGAAGCGGGCGATCTGGCGGGACTCCAACGAGTTGAACAGCTGTTCGCGGGCCAGCCGACCGGCGTTGCCGGCGTCGACGAATCCGGTGAGCGCCTGGATCAGGACCGGTTGACCGAGGTCGGGCAGATCGTCGGTGAGTTCGTAGAGCTCGTGTGGGTCGAGCACCGGTGCGGCCTCCCTCAATGCGGGTAACGGGGGCGCCAGGTCAGCGGCGTTCCCGTTCGCCAGAACGTACCCGTCATCCTGGCGCATTCCTGTTTCGCCGGCCCGCCCGGCCCGGCACCGGTTCGCGCCGACCCCGGTACGCCGTTGCCGCGCCCGGGTACACATGGATGAGCGCGATCGAAGGGAGAGGCCATGAGTGATCCCGCGGCCACCGATGGCCAGCCTGTGCCGCCAGCCGCAACCCCGTCCGCCTCGCCTTCGCCAGCCGCAACCCCACCCGCCTCGCCTGCGCCGGTCGGCGCGGCCGACGGGGCCGACGCGCCCGAGGCGCCGCCGGCCACCCTGTGGGACCGGATGCGCCAGGATCCGCAGTACGCGCCGGAGCATCTCGCCCTGGAGGCGGTCCGCCGGCTCGGGCCGGAGGCGGCGGCGTGGCTGCGGCAGGCCCGAGCCGAGCGACCGGACGCCACCGCCGAGGTCCTGGCGGAGCAGGCGGTCCGCCGCTTCGTCAACCGGGCCCGGCTCTCCGGTGCGGTCTCCGGCGCCGCCGGGCTGCCCGGCGCGGTGATCGACGTGGGTGTGCTCGCCTGGACCCAGGCCCGCATGGTGCTGCACATCGCCGCCGCGTACGGGGTGGATCCGAGCCACCCGGACCGGGCCGCCGATCTGCTGGTCCTGCAGAAGGTGCACAAGGTCGCCGCCGGGGCCCGGGTGGCGCTGGGAGTGGCGGCCGGGCGGGAGCGGGCCGGGGCGTTGTTCGGCGGTGGCCAATCGGCCCCGCTGGGCCGGGCGATGCTGCGGCTCGGCGTCCGGCTCGCGCAGATGGCCGGCGTACGCGCGGCGAAGCGCGCCTTTGCCAAGGTCATCCCCGGCGCGGCGATCATCCTCGGCACCTGGGCGAACTCCTCGGCCACCAAGAATCTCGCCGACCGGTCCCGGGCCATGTATCGGCAGGCCGGCCCGCAGGTGCCGCCGCCCCGGCAGGGGTGAGTCTCAGTCGGCGTACCCGGAGGAGCGCCAGGTCACCTCTGCGAGGCGGGACTGGCCCAACGTGTTGGGGTGGAAGTAGTCAAGCGGGTTTACCAGGTCCAGGTTGAACCGGACGCGGTGCACGGCGCCCCGGTCGTATCGGCAGCGGGAGCCGTACGCCCGGCAGGCCGCCGAGAGTTGATCGTTGTACGCGTCGACGCGGTCCCGGAACGCCGCCCGACGTTTCCGGTCGGCGGCTGCGGTCGAGGTCGGGTCGGCCAGCAGCGACGGGCAGATGCCCCGTCGCCAGGCGCGTACCGCGCGCTTGTCGTCGTGGCCGACTTCCCAGAGCCGGTACAGGTCGGGGATGCTGACCACCAGGACCCGGGCCTTCGGCCGGCCCTCGCGCAACACCCGAAGCCCCCGGTCGACCTCGGCCCGGAAGTCGCCCACCGGGGTCATCTCGTCGATCGTGCCCCGGCAGGCGTCGTTGGCACCGATCAGGACGGTCACGTAGTCGGCGCGGTCGCGTACCGCCGCCTCCGCCTGGCCGGCCAGCGCCGCGGCCCGGGCGCCCGGCTTGGCATGGTTGTACGCCTTGCCGCGCAACCCCGGATTGCGGTCGAGCAGCCGGCGGTAGTGGCTGTCCACCCGCAGCCCGTCCCCGGTGGACCAGGAGTTGCGCGCACACGAGGTCAGCACCAGGCAGGAGCCGAATCCGGTGGTGATGGAGTCGCCGAGCGCCGCGACCACCCTGGGTGTGCCGGCCGGGGGTTTCCCGGTCGGTCTGGGCGCGGCCTCCCCGCCTCCCTCGCAGGCCAGCGCGACCAGCGCGAGTAGGCAGACAGCAGCGGTGGTCCAACGTCCAGGCATGACTTCCCCAGCCTCACAGCGCAGAGCGATGGCATGGTGACTGTACGCGCGGCATGGTCGGTGGTCACCTGTGGCTGTCGGAGATGTGGCAGATGCCTGCCGCTGTGCCGACCCGCGTGGTAAGTGCACCGAAGCCCGGTGTTCCTGGCCGGTCGCCGGTCGGGTGGTGATCCTGGTCGGCGGCGCACAGCGGAGAACAGCGGCGGACAGCGGCGCACAGCGGCGCACAGCTCGGCGTGCCCGGGTCGGGCGGCGCCCGAAAGCGGGCGCGGGGACGGTTAGCGCCGTCGGCGCGGGGTAGGTGGGGGTGATGACGAGATCACAGCCCCGGCGTGCCCGCGGCACGGTCGGCCACGCGTACAGCGCCCTGAATCTGCGGCTCGCGCTGGCCAGCTTCGGGCTCGTCAGCATGACCGTGTTCGCGATCCTGGCCTTCCGTGCCGATGTGACCTGGCTGGGCGTCGTCTGCGTCGTCTTCGCGGTGGTCGCCGTCGTCGACCTGGCCGTGATTCAACGTCGCCGCGCCGCTCGCCGCCGGGAGGAGCCCGGGGTGCGGCACTCGCTCTTCGAGTGACTGGAGTTGCCCTGATGACCATCGCCACCACCAACCCCGTCACCGGCCAGGTGCTCAAGACGTACGGTGCGATGTCCGACGAGCAGGTCGACGACGCGATCGAACGGACCGACCTGGCCTACCGGCAGCTACTCGGCACCACCGTCGAGCAGCGGGGGCAATGGCTGACCACGGTCGCGGAGCTACTCGAAGCGGAGCGGGACGACATCGCCCGGCTGATGACCACCGAAATGGGCAAGACGCTCGCCGCCGCCAGGGCCGAGGTCACCAAGTGCGCTGCCGCCTGCCGCTTCTACGCCCGCCACGCGGCCGAGTTCCTCGCCGACGTGCCGGCGGACGCCCAGGCGGTCTCGGCCATCCGGGCGTTTGTCCGGTACCAGCCGATCGGTCCGGTGCTCGCGGTGATGCCGTGGAACTTCCCGCTCTGGCAGGTCATGCGCTTCGCCGCACCGGCGCTGATGGCCGGCAACACCGGGCTGCTCAAGCACGCCTCAAACGTGCCGCAGA
Source organism: Micromonospora sp. FIMYZ51 (assembly GCF_038246755.1). Taxonomy (NCBI): domain Bacteria; kingdom Bacillati; phylum Actinomycetota; class Actinomycetes; order Micromonosporales; family Micromonosporaceae; genus Micromonospora; species Micromonospora sp. FIMYZ51. The sequence goes on from NZ_CP134706.1 coordinate 2,296,171, forward strand.
CCGCGTTGCTGCTGGAGGACGTGTTCCGCCGGGCCGGTTTCCCCGAGGGGGCGTTCACCACCCTGTTGGTCGGCTCCGAGGCGGTGGAGAAGATCCTGCGCGACCCCCGGGTGCGGGCCGCCACGCTTACCGGCAGCGAGGTCGCCGGCCGCTCGATCGCCCAGATCGCCGGCCGGGAACTGAAGAAGACCGTGCTGGAGCTGGGCGGCAGCGACCCCTTCGTGGTGATGCCCTCGGCCGATGTCGAGCTGGCCGCCGAGGTGGCGACCACCGCCCGCTGCCAGAACAACGGCCAGTCCTGCATCGCGGCCAAGCGCTTCATCGTGCACGCCGACGTCTACGACGCCTTCGCCGAAGCGTTCGCGCACCGGATGTCGGCGCTGCGGGTGGGCGACCCGATGGACGACGCCACCGACGTCGGCCCGCTGGCCACCGAGCGGGGCCGCGACGAGGTCGACGCACAGGTCCGCGACGCGGTCGACAAGGGAGCCACCGTGCTCTGCGGCGGGGAGAAGCCGGGCGGTGAGGGCTGGTTCTATCCGCCGACAGTGGTGGCCGACCTGAACCCGGGGATGCGGATCTGGACCGAGGAGGTGTTCGGGCCGGTCGCCGGGCTGTACCGGGTGTCGTCGTACGACGAGGCGATCGAGTTGGCCAACGGCACCTCCTTCGGCCTCGGCTCGAACGCCTGGACCCGGGACCCGCAGGAACAGGAGCGCTTCGCCACCGACCTGGTGGCCGGTTCCGTCTTCATCAACGGCATGACCACCTCCTATCCCCAGCTGCCGTTCGGCGGGGTGAAGAACTCCGGCTACGGCCGGGAGTTGTCGGCCCAGGGGATGCACGAGTTCTGCAACGTCAAGACCGTCTGGGTGGGCGAGGGCGCGGCCGGTGCCGGTGCCGGCGCACACGCCGAATGAGCGCGTAGCTGGCGTGCGGTGCCCGGTGCCGGCGCACACGCCGAATGAGCGCGTAGCTGGCGTGCGGTGCCGGTGCGGGCGCGCCTGCCGCTTGAGCGCGTGGCTGGGCGTTAAGCGGGGGCCCTTCCTATACCGCAGGCGTTAACCAGGGGCCCCTGCTTACATCCAGGCCGGGGTGGGTAGACATCGGCGGCATGACGGCGATCGGTTTCCACGCTTCCCACGAGCAGATCCACCCGCGCGCCCTGCTGGAGGCGGTCATCCACGCAGAGCACGTCGGCTTCGACGCGGCCATGTGCTCCGACCACTTCGCCCCGTGGAGCGAGCGCCAGGGACATTCCGGTTTCGCCTGGTCCTGGCTCGGTTCGGCACTCCAGGCCACCGGGCTGTCGTTGGGTGTGGTCAACGCGCCCGGACAGCGCTACCACCCGGCGATCATCGCCCAGGCGATCGGCACCCTCGGCGCGATGTACCCGGGCCGGTTCTGGGCCGCCCTGGGCTCCGGTGAGGCGGCCAACGAACACATCACCGGGGAAGTCTGGCCCCGCAAGGACGTACGCAACGCGCGGCTGCGCGAGTGCGTCGACGTGATCCGTGCCCTGCTGAACGGCGAGGAGGTCAGCCACGACGGCCTGGTCCGGGTCGACCGGGCCCGGTTGTGGAGCCGCCCGGAGCAGCCGCCGGCCCTGGTCGGTGCGGCGGTGAGCGTGCAGACCGCCCGCTGGTGCGCCGAATGGGCGGACGGGCTGATCACCGTCAACGCACCGACCGAGCACCTGCGCCGGATGATCGACGCCTACCGGAGCGCGGGCGGTCGCGGGCCGCTGCACCTCCAGGTGCACCTGAGCTGGGCGCCCGACCAGGCCGAGGCCGAGTCCATCGCGTACGACCAGTGGCGCAGCAACGTCTTCGCGCCGCCGGTCTGCTGGGATCTGACCATGCCCGAGCATTTCGACGTGGTCTCCGCCGAGGTGCCGATGGCCCGCCTCGCCGAGGTGGTGAACATCTCCGCCGACCTGGGCCGGCACGTGGGCTGGCTGGAGGAGTACCTCGACCTCGGCTTCGACCAGATCGCGCTGCACCACGTCGGGCAGGAGCAGCGGCCGTTCCTGGACGTGTTCGGCGACCGGGTGCTGCCGAAGCTGCGCGGCCGGACCAGCTGACGCGGATCGCCGACTTGACCAACTCATCGGTGGGGTGGGGCCGGGTGGGGCGCCGGTCGCCGACGGCGCCCCACCCGGGGATCAGGAAACGGTGCAGGGTGCGCCGTTGACCGTGATCAGGTGCGGGCCGGGGTTGGCGCCGCTGCCGGTGGTGGCGTTGAAGCCGAACATCTGCGTGCCGCCGGGAGCGATCCGCGCGTTGTACGACTCGTTCTTCGCGGTCACCGTGGCGCCGGACTGCGTGACGTTCGCCATCCACGCCTCGCGGACCTTCGCGTCACCGGTGAACGCGAACCGGGCCGTCCAGCCGTTCACCGCGCTCGTGCCGGTGTTGCGGATGGTCACCTGGGCGGTGAAGCCGGTGCCGCCCTGCCAGGAGCCGTAGTTGGTGTAGGTCACCGCGCAGGTCGGCGCGGGCACCGCGGCGGCGTCGCCCTGGTCGGCCAGGAACGAGGCGATCCAGGTCAGCGCCGAGTTCCAGTTGATCGCCACCTCGTTCGTGGAGTACGAGGCGATGTCGTCGACGTAGCAGAACATCGGCGCACAGCCGGCCAGCAGCTGCTCCACGAACGGGTCCTGGAGGGCCGCGTTCGCGCCACCGGCGATCGATCCGGCGGGCGGCTTCGGCGTGTTCGGGTCGAGCTGGTAGCCGAAGATCCGGCTGTGCTGGTTCTCCGCCGCGTGCTCGCCGTACCCGGTCACGTACGAGATGTTCAGCGCGTTACGGCCGAGGATGTAGTCCATCGTCTGCACCGCGCCGTCGCGGTACTTCGCCTGCCCGGTCAGGTCGAAGGCGGTGGCCAGCACCACGGCGTTGTTGATGATCGCACCGTTGGCGCCCCAGAAGTAGCTGTTCCGGTCCCCGGGCATGGGCAGCCCGTACGCCTGGCGGCGGATCTCGGCGAGGTAGTTGTCGGCGGCGGCGGTGACCGACGCCCGGACCCGGGCCAGGTCGGCGGCGGGCAGCCCGTTGGGCACCGTCGCCAGGTCGAGGCGGCCCAGCGCGGCGACGCTCTGCCAGCCGAAGCCACGGGGGTCGAAGACGTCACCGGTGTGGTGCGGCGACGCGGTCAGGTCGGTCAGGTAGGTGCGCTCGCCGGTGGTCAGGTACAGCTCGGCGGCTGCCCAGTAGAACTCGTCGGTGACGTTGCTGTCGTCGTACGCGCCGCCGCCGTTGCCGTCCGTCGGGCTGGCGTAGCGGGTCGGGTTTGCCTTGGCCGCCGCGTACGCGGTCTTCGCCGCGCTGCCGCAGCGCTGCGCGAACTCCTTGTCGTACGGGGCGAACAGCCGGGCGCACTGGGCGGCGACGGCGGCCAGGTTCAGCGTGGCGGCGGTGGACGGCGGGTGCAGCTCGCGCAGCTCCGGGTCGTCCTCGGGCTGCAACGGCAGGCCGGTCCAGTTCTGGTCGTGGATCTTGTGGTGGGCCATCCCGGCCAGCGGCTTGCCGGCCGGCACCTGCATGCGCAGCAGGAACTCCAGTTCCCAGCGGGCCTCGTCGAGGATGTCCGGCACCCCGTTGTCGCGCTCGGGCACCCGCAGCGTGCCGTCGCCGAGGGCGGCGCCGAACCCGGCGGTGGCGGCGTTCTTGGTCCGCTCGAAGGTGCTCAACAGCTGGTAGGTGGCGATGCCGCCGTTGACCACGTACTTGCCGTGGTCGCCGGCGTCGTACCAGCCGCCGCGTACGTCGAGCCGGTAGTCGCAGACGCCGGGCTGGCAGGGCACGTCGGTGTCGCCCTGGTTGGGGGCGACGCCCAGGTGTCCGGCCGGGCGGGCGTACTCCTCGCCGACCAGGTCACCGTCGATGGCGATGCCGCTGCGCTGGATGTAGAAGAACTGGAGGGCGTCCGAGCGGAGCTGGTCGTAGAGCGTGCCGGAGATGTCGAACGGGTGGCTCACCTCCCCGTCCACGGCCAGCGTCAGGCCCTGCCCCGGCGTGCGGTACGACGAGAAGTCGATGGTGTGCACGTTCTGCGCCGACGCCTGGTCGACCCCGCGCGGCGTGGTGGTGCCGCTGGCCAGCACGGTGCCGCCGGCCGACCGGAGCTGCCAGGGCAGCGCCTCGGTCGCCTCGGTGACCACCGTGGCGTTCTTCGGGCCGTTCGGCAGGTAGCCGACCTGGTTGACGCGCACCGGTGGGCCGGTGTCCGGCTCGTACGGCTCGGGCGGGTTTCCGCCCCGCAGCGAGACGTTGTCCAGGCAGACGGTCTGCGCCTCGGCGCTGCCACCGACCTGGAAGATGAGCTGGGCGCGCGAGTCGTCCTCGGGCGCCACGAAGGTGCGCTCGATGCGCTGCTGCGTCGGCGTGGCGGCGGCCACCACGCTGTAGTAGCCGGTGTAGGGGGCGTTGCCCAGTTGCAGCACGGCGGTGACCGAGGCGCCGGGGGTCGCGGTGACGTCGAAGCCGAGGGTGTATTCGGCCCCGGCGATCAGCGGGACGGCATCCTGACCGATTCCGGCGTCCCAGGGGTTGGCCAGCCCGCCGGCGACGGTGGTGCAGAGCTGGCCGTCGGTCACCCCGAGCGGGCCGGTGCCAAAGGAGAACCAGGGCGACACGCCGTTGCTGAAGTCGCCGTTGTTGATCTGTTCGGGAGCGTCGGCCGGGGGATCGGCATGGGCTGTGCCGGCACTCGGGCCGAGCAGCGCCACGGTGGTCGCTGCGGCGAGCACCGCGAGACGACGTCGGGATGGCGTCACGGATATTCCTTCCGACAGGGCGGGACGGAGGCGTGCCAGTGGTGGCGAAAAGCTGGGAGCGCTCCCAGGTATCGGGCATGTTTCCAGGACAAAGGCAAGCTGTCAATTGATCCTGCCCGATGGTCTCCGGGGTTGCCCGGCAGTGAGATTCGCCGCGCCACGCCCGGTCCTCCTGATCTCCTAGAGACAACCGCGCCCTCCGCCTGGCAGGCTGCGTGCCATGACCCTGAAGCTGCGTTCCGCCGGGACGAGCGACCGCGGGCTGATCCGTAGCGGTAATCAGGACGCGGTGCACGCCGGTGCCTGGTTGGTCGCCGTCGCCGACGGCATGGGTGGCATGGCCGCCGGCGACCTGGCCAGCTCCATCGCCATCGAGGCGATCGCTCCGCTGGACGTGGAGACCCCCGAGCACGCGTTGGTGGCGGCGTTGCAGAGCGGCATCGAGTTGGCCACCGCCCGGATCCGGCAGGCGGTCGCCCAGGACCCGCAGCGGCAGGGGATGGGTACCACGCTCACCGCGCTGTTGTTCGCGCGTACCGGCAGCTGCCTGGCGCTGGTCCACGTCGGCGACTCCCGGGCGTACCTGTTCCGCGACGGGGTGCTCAAGCAGATCACCCGGGACGACACCTTCGTGCAGATGCTCGTCGACCAGGGCCTGATCACTCCCGACCAGGCCGGCAGCCACCCCCGCCGGGCCGTGGTCACCCAGGCGTTGCAGGGCGACGAGATCTCCCCGACGTACGCGACGATGGTGCCCCGCCCCGGCGACCGCTGGCTGCTGTGCAGCGACGGGCTGTCGAACGTCGTCCGGGCGGACACCCTGGCCGAGGTGCTGGCCGGTTACCCGGACCGGGACGAGTGCACGCGGAAGCTCATCGACCTGGCGCTGCGCGCCGGTGGCCCGGACAACGTCACCGTCGTCGTCGCGGACGTGGTCGACGAGGAGTGAGCCTGGTCAGCGCCGCCGGCCGACCGACCGGGTCGGCGGTGCCGTGGTCGGGTCCTCCGGCCACGGGTGGCGCGGATAGCGGCCACGTAGTTCGGCCCGGACCTGCCGGTAGCCGGTGCGCCAGAACGACCCGAGGTCGGCGGTGACCGCCACGGGTCGCCCCGCCGGAGAGAGCAGGTGCAGCAGCACCGGCACCCGACCACCGGCGATCCGGGGCGCCACCGCCCAACCGAAGGTCTCCTGGAGTTTGACCGCGAGCACCGGCGCGGCCGGATCGGCGTAGTCCACCCGGATCCGGGAGCCGCTGGGCACGGTGATCCGTTCCGGGGCCAGCTCGTCCAGCCGCCCCGCAAGTGACCAGGGCAGCAGGCGGCGCAGCGCGCCGGCCACGTCGATCCGGGCCAGGTCCGCGCGGCGGCGCGCGGTGGCCAGCTCCGGGCCGAGCCAGTCGGGCGCACCGGCAAGCAGCGCCGCGTCGGAAACGTCCGGCCAGTCCGCGCCGAGCGCCTGCCGGCAGAACGCCAGCCGTTCGCGCAGCGCCCGCGCCGCCGGGGTCCAGGTCAGCAGGTCGAGACCGACGCTACGCAGGCCGGTCAGCAGGGCGGCGGCGACCTCGGCCGGCGCGGGCCGCGACAGCGGGCGCTCGACCAGCTCGATCGCGCCCAGTCGGGTCACCTCCCGGGCCAGCACGTCGGTACCGGACCAGGCCACCTCCCGGACGGTCCGCAGCGACGGCGCGCCGACCTCGCGGGCGGTCGCCTCGTCGAGCACGGCGGCGAGCCGGATCCGGGCGGTCGGTGCGCCGGGGGAGCGGTCCGCCACCGCCACGGCCAGCCAGTCGGCACCGGCCAGCGCCGAGCCCGCCGCCAGCTCCGCCGCGGTCCCACCGCTCATCAGGTACGCCGAGCCGCCCGGCCGTCGGGACCGGGCCAGCCGTTCCGGGTACGCCAGCCCGACCAGCAGCCCGGCGGCGAGGTCATCGGGCAGCGGCAGTTCCCTCGCCGTCCCCGGGTCGGGCTCCCCGGCGGCGGGTAGGGCGGCCCGCAGCCGGCGTACCTCGGCCCGCCAGCGGGCGGTCGCGGCGGGATCGGTGCCGGCGCGTAGCCGGCGCCAGGCGGCGGCGATGTCGTCGCCGGGGCGGGCCACTGACTCGTCGGCGAGCAGCGCCACCACCTCGGCGGCCCGTTCCGCACCCACCCGCCGGGCGCCGTCGAGCAGCGCCCGGGCCAGCCGGGGAGGTGCCCCGGCGGCGGCGATCGCCCTGCCCCGGGCGGTGATCCGGCCGTCCGCGTCGAGGGCGCCCAGGGTGCGCAACGTCTGCCGGGCCACAGTCATGGCCGCTGCCGGCGGCGGATCGGGCAGGGCGAGCCCGGCACCGTCGGGTGCGCCCCAGGCGGCCAGCTCCAGGGCGAAGCCGGTGAGGTCGGCGGCGGCGATCTCCGGCTCCGGCTGGGCCGGCAGCCGCTCGTGCCCGGCCTCCGACCAGCAGCGGTAGACGTGGCCGGGTGCCTCCCGCCCGGCCCGGCCGGCCCGCTGGGTGGCTGCCGCCCGGGACACCGGCACGGTGACCAGCGCGCCCAGCCCGCGGGCCAGGTCCAGCCGGGCGACCCGGGACAGCCCGGCATCCACCACCGTCCGCACGCCCGGCACGGTCAGGCTGCTCTCCGCCACCGCGGTGGCCAGCACCACCCGTCGCCGTGCGCCCGGTCGCAGGGCGGCATCCTGTTCGGCGCCGTCCTGCCGGCCGTGCAACCGCAGCACGTCGACGCCGTCGTCGCGCAGGTCGGCCAGCCGGCCGGCGACGGTGGCGATCTCGCCGACCCCGGGCAGGAAGACCAGCAGGTCTCCGGTGCGTTCGCGCAGCGCCCGCCGGACCGTGGCCGCCACGTGGTCGAGCAGGCCCCGGTCCACCGGGCCGGCGCCGGGCGGCGGCACCGGCCGGGCCGGCGGCGCCCAGATCCGGGTCACCGGATGCAGGGCCGCCGTGGCGTGGATGATCGGCGCGGGCGTGGTGCCGCCGAGCAGGGCGGCGAAGCGGTCGGCCTGCGGGGTCGCGGACATCGCCAGCAGCCGGAGGTCCGGCCGCAGCGCGGCGCGGGCCTCCACCGTGAAGGCGAGCGCGAGGTCGGCGTCGAGTTGCCGCTCGTGGACCTCGTCGAGCAGCACCGCGCCGACGCCGGCCAGTTCGGGATCGTGGTGCAGCCGACGGACCAGCAGGCCGGTGGTGACCACCTCGACGCGGGTGCGGCTGCCGGTCCGGCGCTCACCGCGTACCGCGTAGCCCACCTGGTCGCCGACCCGCCCGCCGAGCAGGGCCGCCATCCGTCGGGCCGCGGCGCGGGCGGCCACCCGGCGGGGCTGGGCGACGATCACCCGCCCGTCGACCGCGTCGGCCACCGCGAGCGGCGCGAGGGTGGTCTTGCCGGTGCCCGGCGGTGCGACCAGGACGGCGGCGCCGGCCGAGCGGAGTGCCGACAGCACCGCCGGCAGCACCGGCCGGACCGGCAGGTCGAGGGGCACGTCCGAGAGCACGGCCCAGTCTCCCACCGGGCCCGGTGGGGCCGGACCCGCCGGGGTCGGGATCGGTCGGTCAGCGGGAGGCTGGCGAGGAAGGTGTGCCAGCCCCACCCGGTCTGAGTCGGTCAGTCAGCGGGGAGGCTGGCGAGGAAGGCGTGCCAGGCCGACGCCGGGAAGGCCAGGACCGGGCCCCGGCGATCCTTGCTGTCCCGGACCGCGACCCCACCGCCGACGATGGCGACCTCGACGCAGTTGCCGTTGCCCACACTGCGCGTACTGGTACGCCACTTCGCCCCGGAGAGGTCGAGCGCGGTCATCGCGATCCCCTTCGTCGTAACCGAAAGTGACCGCGTGGCAGCGGTCACGTAAAGTAGCGAGAAGCTTCTTTCAGGCGGACCAGGGACGCCGCCGGATCGAGCGCCAGGCGACGCAGCCTCTCGTGCACAAGGCTATACGAGCGCACCTGCGCGACCTCCTCCAGTGCCAGTCCTGTCGTGAGATTTTCCAGGTAAACCACGGCGGCGTCGGCGGCGTCGGCAAAGGTGAGGAGGACGTACGGCGAATTCAGCGCAGGATGTCCACCGGCACTGAACGGAAGTACTTGAATCGTGACGTTCGGTAGCTGAGCGACGGTCTCCAGATGGGACAGTTGGTCGGCCATGACGGCCCGATCACTCACGGGACGTAACAACACCGCCTCGTTCAGCACCACCGACAACTCGACCGGACTGTCCCCGCGCAGCACGTCCTGCCGGCGCAGCCGGGCGGCCACCTTGCGGTCCAGGCCGTCCTCGCCCGCGGTCAGCCGGTAGACCTCCCGGGCGTACGCCTCGGTCTGCAACAGGCCCGGCACCGCCTCGGCCTCGTAGGTGCGCAGGGTGGCGGCCTCGGCCTCCAGTCCGACGTAGAACTCGAACCACTCCGGCAGTACGTCGCTGTAGTGCTGCCACCAGCCGCGTTGTTGCGCACCGCGGGCGATCTCGATGAGCGCCTCGGCGTCGTTGCCGGTGACCTGGTACAGCGCCAGCGCGGCGCGTACGTCCCGTGGCTTGATGCCGATCTGGGCGTTCTCGATGCGGGACAGGTTGCTCTTGGACATGTCCAGTTGCCGGGCGGCGACATCCAGGGTCATCCCGGCGCGCTCGCGCAACTGGCGGAGTTCCCGGGCGATGCGGCGGCGGCGGACGGTGGGGCTCGCGGTCACCCTCCGAGTCTGTCATGGGAATAAGTGCAGGTCGCATCAGCACGGAGTGCAACCGCCAAAAACGGGAGTTGCGTTGCAGTAGCGCTCGGTGCATCCTTTCCCGGGTTAGCGATCAATGGACGGCGGCCGGGGAGGACGTTTGCTCATCGCCGACGAGTTCTTCCTGATCGCGCACAACGACACCCGGGGCAAGGCGAAGCTGCACCCGGCGGCGACCGGTCTCGGTCTGGCTGCCGGACTCCTCGGCGAGCTTGTCCTCTATGGACATATCACTGTCGAGGCTGCGCAGGTCAGCGTGATCGACCGCCGTCCACCGGCCGACGCGCTGGCGCACACCGTACTGGACCAACTGATCGGCGAGGCCCAGCACCAGGCGGTGCGGACCTGGCTCAGCTTCCTCGCCCAGACCTCGGTGGCCTCGGTGGGGGAGCGGTTGGCCCGGGCCGGCGTGCTGCGCCGGCAGGAGACCCGGCGGTTGCTGCGGACCACCGTCACGTACCTGCCGATCGACCTCAACGTGGCCGCCTGGCCGGCCACCCGCCTGCGGGCGGTGCTGGAACGGGCCGAGCCGCCAAGCGTGCCGGACGCGCTGCTGCTCGGCCTGGTCGCCGCCGCCGGGCTGACCCGCGAGGTGCTGTGGAGCGCGGGTCCCCGGGCCCACCACCGGCTCAACCTGATCGTCCCGGCGTTGCCGGCCCCGCTGAAGGAACTCGTGGCGCACACCGAGGCCGCCGTGGGTGCGGCCGTGCTGCGCGGCGCTCCCTGATCCGGCACGCCCTGAACCGGTACCCCCTCCTCTGATGAACCGGAGCAGTTCATGTCCTCGACAGCGACAACCGACAGACCGAGCAACGTCTCCGAGGCGCTGGCCCGTGGGCGGCTCGGCGTGCCGTCGGTGGTCTTCTTCGTTCTCTCCGCGGCGGCGCCGCTGACCGTGGTCGCCGGTGTGGTCACCACCGGCTACGGGGTCGTCGGGGTGCTCGGCATCCCGTTGGCCTTCCTGGTGGTGGCCGCGGTACTGGCGCTGTTCGCCGCCGGCTACGTGGCGATGGCCCGCCGGATGGCAAACGCCGGCGCCTTCTACGCGTACGTCACCCGTGGCCTGGGCCGCCCGGCCGGGGTGGGCACGGCCTGGGTCGCCCTGATCGCGTACAACGCCCTCCAGGTCGGCCTCTACGGCACCATCGGCGCGGCGGCCACGCCGGTGCTGGACCGGCTGTTCGGAATCGAGCCACTGTGGTGGATCGTGGCGCTTGTGGCCTGGGCGCTGGTGGCGGTGCTCGGTCTGCTCCGGGTGGACATCAACGGGATGGTGCTGGCGGCGCTGCTCTGCGCCGAGATCGCCATCATCGTGGTGTTCGACCTCGGCCAACTGGGCAACCCGGCCGGTGGCAACGTCAGCTTCGCCGCGTTCTCCCCGGACAACTTCTTCGTACCCGGTGTCGGCGCGGTGCTGGTGCTGGCGATCCTCGGCTTCGTCGGCTTCGAGGCCGCCGTGGTGTTCAGCGAGGAGAGCAAGGACCCCAAGCGCACCGTGCCGATGGCCACCTACCTGTCGGTGGCGATCATCGCGGCGGTCTACGCGCTCTCCTCGTGGAGCATGACGGTCGCCGTCGGCCCGGACCGGATCGTCGAGGAGGCCGGCACCCAGAGCATCGACCTGATCTTCAACCTGGCCGGGGCGCAGCTGGGCGACACCATGCTCACCATCGGCCAGGCACTCTTCCTGACCTCGGTGCTGGCCGCCATGATCTCGTTCCACAACACCACCGCGCGGTACGCCTTCGCGCTGGGCCGGGAGCGGGTGCTGCCGGCGGTGTTCGGGCGGACCTCGCCGACCACCGGCGCGCCCCGGGCGGCCTCGCTGGCGCAGAGCACGCTCGGCCTACTGGTGATCATGCTGTACGCGGTGAACGGCTGGGACCCGGTCCTGCAACTGTTCTTCTGGCTGGGCACCAGCGGCGGCTTCGGCGTCCTGCTGCTGATCGCGACCACCGCGGTGGCGATCATCACGTACTTCGCCCGCAGCAGCGAACCGGAGACGCTGTGGCGTCGGCTGATCGCCCCGGGCATCGCGGCGATCGCGCTGGTCGCGATCATCGTGCTGGCGGTGCAGAACTTCGCCAACCTGCTCGGGGTCGAACCGGACTCGCCGCTGCGCTGGCTCTTCCCGGCGGTCTACCCGGTGGCCGCGCTGCTCGGTGTGCTCTGGGCGCTGGTGCTGCGGCGCAACCGCCCCGACACGTACGCCCGCATCGGCCTGGGCGCGGAGAGCGCGGCGGCGGGCGTCGTGCCGTCGGCGCCGGTCGCCGAGCCGATGCCGGTCACCACGGAGGTACGGCGATGACGCAGCCGAGCGTCGAGCGACTCGACCTGCCGGACACCCGCTGGGTGGCCGAGCGGATCGCCGAGGCGTTCCTGGTGCTGGACCAGCCCCGCTGGCTGGTGCCGGACGAGGCCAAGCGGGAATCGGTGCTGGCCGGGAACTTCGAGATCATCGTCGACCACGCGATGCGGCACGGCCTGGTGTTCGGCACCGGGGACCGGGCCGGCGTGGCGGTCTGGCTGCCGTCGGTCGGTGAGCCGCTGCCGCCGCCGGAGGACTACGACGCGCGGCTCGCCGCCGCCTGCGGGGAGTGGACGCCCCGCTTCGTGCACCTCGACGAGTTGTTCGACGCCCACCACCCGCACGCCGACCACCATCACCTGGCGTTGTTGGCCGTCCGGCCGGACCGTCAGGGCCAGGGCGTCGGCAGCGCGCTGCTCCGCCACCACCACGCCTGGCTGGACGCCAACGGCGTACCGGGTTATCTGGAGGCGAGCAGCGAGACCAGCCGCGACCTGTACGCGCGGCACGGTTACCAGGTGTCCGAGCCGTTCCGGCTGCCGGACGGTACGCCGTTCTGGCCGATGTGGCGGGAGCCGCTCGCCGGCTGATCCTGACCGCAGACACGACGGTGGCCGGGTCCGACAGGACCCGGCCACCGTCGCCACCCCCTCCTAGTAAGTACCGTCGAGCTGGCCGCGCAGCTTGTTCAGTGCCCGGGCCAGCAGCCGGGACACGTGCATCTGCGAGACACCGATCTGCTCGGCGATCTGCGACTGCGTGAGGTTGCCGTAGAACCGCAGCGTCAGGATCTTCTGCTCGCGCTCGTCCAGCGTGGCCAGCGCGGGGCCCAGGGCCACCCGCAGCTCGGCCAGCTCGAACTCGCTGTCCTCGCCGCCGAGCATGTCGCCCAGTTCGGTCGCCCGGTCGCCGTCACCGGTCGGCGTGGACAGCGACACCGCGTTGTAGGCGCGGGCGCCCTCCAGGCCCTCCAGCACCTCTTCCTCGGTGAGCTTGAGGTGGGCGGCGATGTCGGCCACCGTCGGCGAGCGACCCAGGGTCTGTAGCAGCGAGCTGTTCGCGTCGGAGATGGCCAGCCGCAGCTCCTGCAACCGCCGGGGGACCCGGATGTCCCAGGTGCGGTCCCGGAAGTGCCGCTTCAGCTCGCCGATGATGGTGGGGATCGCGTAGCCGGCGAAGTCGACGCCACGGGTGGGGTCGAACTTGTCGATGGCCTTGATCAGGCCGACGGCCGCGGTCTGGGCGAGGTCGTCGGTGGGCTCACCGCGCCCGCTGTAGCGGTGCGCGAGGTGGTTGGCCAGCGGCAGCCAGGCCTCGATCGCCCGGTCGCGCAGTGCGGCGCGGGACGGGTGCCCGGCCGGCAGTGCGGCCATCGCGTTCAGCAGATCGGTGGCGCTGTCGGAGAGCGCCCGCGGGTCGAGCTTGGGCACCGCGGTTGTCGAGGCGGTCGCCGGCTCGCTAATCGTTTGCGCGGTCATGGTGGTCCTCCCTGCACCTCGTCCGCGGATAAAGACGTGACGCTTTGGTTTAGTGGGGATAGCCGTTCGGAAGTCACCATAGCCTGATCGTCTCCCAGAAATCTAGCCGAACGGACGATGTACTTAAGTTATTTTCGACCACGAAAGCGACAAAGCGGTATCTCCGTCGGCGGGAGGGGTGTCCGCACGGGCGGTCCGCCGGAGGTGACGGCGGCGGATTGTCATCTTTCTGTCGTTGTCCCGTGAGCGGGACCACCCGTAGCGTCACGGGCGGACCCCTACCCGGAGGCGCTGTGCTCGACCCTGCCGTCCCCCAGCTCGTGGTGAACTGCCGCACGCTCTACTTCAGCTGGCTGCCGGCGGACCCGGAGGCGGTGGCGGCGCTGGTCCCCACCGGGCTGCGCCCCCAGGCCGACCGGCAGGTCTTCCTGAACCAGTACGTCGTCGACGACGAGAGCCAGACAAGTGGCTTCGGCTCGTACTCGCTGGCCTACCTCGGGGTGACCCTGGCCGACGCGGACGCTCCCGACGGGGTGACCCCGGGCGGCTGGTGGACGCACTACGTGACCTCGAGCGAGCTGGTGCGCGACTACGCTCTCGCCCGCGGTGCCCCCGCCCTGCCCGGCCGCACCACAATCGACGTGCGGCGGGACCTGGTGGTCACCGAGACCGACATCGACGGTGTGCCGGTGATCCGGACGCAGGTGCGCATCGGTGACACCGGGCACGCCGTGCACAACGGCCACCACCGCTACCTCACCGCGCTGCACGGTCAGCTGGTCAGCAGCATCTATCCGGTGGTCGCCGAACCGGTGAACCCGTTCGAGATCGAGTCGGTGGAGTTCCTCGAGCCGGATCATCCGATCTACGCGCTGCGGCCGGAGAACCCGCTCACCATCGCCTGGGGCTACTACGCCCCCCGCTCGTCCTTCGCGTACCCCGGTGGGCTGACGATCCTGGGTGAGCTGGGGCCCTCACCGGCCCCCGGCGGGCCGGACCCGCAGCGGTCGGCCGTCGGGATCGTGGGCCAGCCGACCGGTCGCTAGGGCCGGGCGCGCGGCCAGGCCGGCACCCGCCAGGCCGGGGCCGACCCGCCGACCGCCCCGGTGTGCTGTGTCACAGGCATCCGTGGCACGGCGAGGTTTCCGCTGGACCAGACGGGTACTCAGAGGCCGGGTGGCACGTGCCGGTGCGGTGCGTAACCAGGTCCCAGCGCCAACGTCGCTGCCCTCCCCACATCGACGAGCGAGGAGGCCACACCATGCCCGGCGAGACGACGAACTCCGTCACCGAGCACCGCGAGCAGGCGGTGGAGAGCGAGCGGGGGGCGCTGTTGGCCGTACTGGTGATGGTCCTGCTCGGCGTGGCCGGCATCTTCGCCGTCTCCTGACCGGGCGACGGCCCGACGACCGGCGCGAGCCCCCCGGCCGGGGCCGGAGGGCTCGCGTGACGGATCAGGTCAGGGGCGGTCGCCCTGGCCGTCGGTGTGCGGCAACCGCTGCGCCGGGATCACCCCGAGCCGACCGGCCTGGAAGTCCTCGAACGCCTGGATCAGCTCGTCCCGGGTGTTCATCACGAACGGGCCGTAGTGCGCCACCGGCTCCCGGATCGGCTGGCCACCCATGATGTAGAGGTCCAGGGCCGGCGTGCGGCTGTCCTGCCGGGCGTTGGCCCGCAACCGCAGGGCGTCGCCCGGACCGTGCACGGCGAGCTGGCCGGTGCGTACGCCGCGCCCGTTCGAGCCGACCGTGCCACGACCACCAAGCACGTAGACCAGGGCGTTGAAGTCCGGCCGCCACGGCAGGTCGACCTGCGCACCGGGCTCGACCGTCACGTGCGCGACGGTGATCGGGGTGTGCGTGGAGCCCGGCCCCCGGTGCCCGGCGATCTCACCGGCGATCACCCGGATCAGCGCGCCGCCGTCCGGCGTGGTGAGCAGCGCCGCCTGGCTGCCCCGGATGTCCTGGTACTTCGGCGGGCTCATCTTGGCCGCCTTGGGCAGGTTGACCCAGAGCTGGGTGCCGTGGAACAGGCCGCCGCTGACCACCAGGTGCTCCGGCGGGGCCTCGATGTGCAGCAGGCCGCTGCCGGCGGTCATCCATTGCGTGTCGCCGTTGGTGATGGTGCCGCCGCCACCGTGGGTGTCCTGGTGCTCGAAGATCCCGTCGATGATGTACGTGACGGTCTCGAAGCCCCGGTGCGGGTGCCAGCTGGTGCCCTTCGGCTCGCCCGGCGCGTAGTCCACCTCGCCCATCTGGTCGAGGTGGATGAACGGGTCGAGTTCGCTCGTCGGTACCCCGGCGAAGGCCCGGCGCACCGGGAAGCCCTCACCCTCGAAGCCGCTGGGCGCGGTGCTCAGCCGTCGGACCGGCCGGATGGTGGTGGTGGACTCGTCGAGTCGGGGCAGCCGGGGCAGGACGAGGACGTTGTCGACGGTGATGGCGGGCATCGGAGGCTCCTCTAGTGACTGTCGCTGAGGGCGGTGGGTGGGGCGGTGGCGGTGTTGCGGTCGGCGCCCTGTAGCCGCCGGCCGAGCCGGGTGAAGATCCGGTCCAGGCAGGCGACCTCGGCATCGTCGAGATCGTCCATCAGGTGGCTGCGCACCGAGTGCAGGTGATGTGGGGCGGCCTCGCGCAGGGCCAACAGCCCGGCGGCGGTGAGCACCGCCTCGCTGCCCCGACCGTCCTGCGGGCAGGGCTGCTTGGCGACCAGACCGCGTCGCTGCATCGACGAGATCTGGTAGGTCAGCCGGCTGGGGGAGAAGACCAGGCGACCGGCCAGCTCGCCCATCCGCAGCCGTTGCCCCGGCACCTCGGAGAGCAGGACCAGCACGTGGTAGTCGGCGAAGCTCAGCCCGCTGGCGACGCGCAGGTCGTCCTCCAGCCGGGTGAACAACCGCTGGCTGGCCTCGATGTAGGCCCGCCAGGCGGTTTGGCGGACGCTGCTCAGGCTCTCGGTCATGGGCCGAGAGTAGCACGGTATTCAAAATTTGAACAACTGCTGCATGGTGCCGCCAGTTGCGCCGATGGCACGGAACTGAAACGGAAGTCGTAAAGCTTTGAAGGGTCCGCCCGCTCGGCGCGCCGCTGCCGGTAGCTGCGGGGCGCCGTGCCGGTCAGCGCTGGTCACTCTGCCGGTCAGCTGTCGGTCACTCTGCCGGTCAGCTGCGGCGGCGCGGCGAGCGGGGCGGGCTCAGCCCGCCGCCTGGGGCGTACGGCCACCCATCGGCGAGCGGCTCAGCAGCTGACGGGCCTGTTCGGCGAAGTCCGCCTCGACCGTGACCGCGTACTGGCTGGCGCGCAACGAGCTGGCGGAGGTGAAGTCGCGTTTCCCGCCGGTCATCGCGTGCGCCACGGCACCGAACACGGCACCCCAGATCGCGCCGATGACCAGGCCGGCGAGGACCACCGCAAGCCAGTTTCCGACGGTGAAGATGCCGAACAGCAGCCCGATGAAGAGACCGAACCAGGCACCCGTACCGGCGCCGATCAGCGTCGCGCGGCCGGTGCTCATCCGGCCCAGCACGGTCTCCACCAGAGCCAGGTCGGTGCCGACGATGGCGGTCCGTTCCACCGGGAACCGGTTGTCGGCCAGGTAGTCCACCACGCGCTGGGCGGACGGGTAGTCCGGGTACGTCCCGATCGTCACGGTCGGCGGCCCGGTCGACGGTCCGTGCCCGTCGGCGCCCGGCGCGGCGATTCGCCCGCCCGGCCCCGAGGGGAGTGTGCCCCCACCGGTCACTCCGGGCTGCCACGCCGAGGGATTCGACTGCCCACTCATCTTCGCCCCCTCCCAGTCGCTCTACCCCGGCGTTCCCCGGGACCCTGGTGCGAAACGGCCCTGGACAGGGCGTCCGCGTCCCAGGATCCCGGGGGACGGGGGCAGCGACCTAGGAGCAGGGGGTGCTGTTGAGCGTGAAGGAGGTGGGGGTGGACAGGTTGCTGCCGGTGAAGGTGCCCTGGAAACCGAGGGAGATGGTGCCGCCGCTAGGTACGTTGCCGTTCCAGGCCATGTTGCGAGCCTGGATCCGGTCGCCCGACTGGCTCCAGTCACCGTTCCAGCCGTTGCTCAGGCGTACCCCGGAGCCGACCGTGAAGGCGAGCGTCCAGCTGCTCAGCGCCGCGCCGCGGTTGGTCGCCCGGATCTCGGCGGTGAAGCCGCCGGTCCACACGTTCGGGGTCCAGGTCACCGAGCAGCCGCCGGTGGGCGGGTTGGACGTCGGCGGCGTGGTGGTGGGCGGCGTGCTGGTCGGCGGAGTCGACGTCGGCGGGGTCGACGTCGGCGGCGCGGTGGTCGGCACCGGACCGGCCGCGATGGCCAGGTCGTACGCCCGCTGCGGCACGAACTGACCGGCGGCGGCGATGCAGCCGTCCGCCTCGCCCGGCAGCTTCACCCAGAGGAAGGCGTCGATGGCGGAGTCGCCGGTGGCGGTGGTGCTCGGCGTGCCGATCGCCCGTCCCGGCGGGTCGCACCACTCGGAGCCGGCCGGACCGTTGCCGTTGCGGCTGGTGTCGATGACCGCCTTCAGCCGGGAGATGCCGGTCGCCGCGATGATCTGCTTGGCGTACGAGACCTCGTCGGCGGTGCGCCGGTAGTTCGACACGTTCACCGAGATGCCATCGGCGCTGTTGGCGATATCGGCGGCGTTCAGCCGGGCGGCGGCCTCACCGGCGGAGAGCCAGCCGCCGTGGCCGATGTCGTAGTAGACCTTTGCGGCGGACGAGCCGCGCTTGAGCGCCTTGCCGGCGTACGCCATCGAGGTCCGCACCTCGGCCTGCTGGTTGGCGTCCATGCAGCTGGTCATGATGGGGAGCACGTCGGGCTCCAGGATGATGGTGGCCGGACGCCCGCCGAGACCCGCGGCGACCTGGTCCACCCACTGCCGGTAGGCGGTGTGGTTGGGCGCGCCGCCCCCGCTGTGGTTGCTGCAATCGCGGTTGGGGATGTTGTAGACCACCAGGATCGGGATCTTGCCCGCAGCCGCGGCAGCGCCGACGAAGGAGTCCACCTCGCCGCGTACGGTCGAGGTGTTGGTGGTCGTGTACCAGCGAGGCTGCGGGACGCTTGCGATCCGGTCCCGGATCACGGCGGCCTTCGAGTCGTTCGGGTTGGCCGCCACCCAGCGGGCGGCACTGGTCTGCGGATCGACGTAGAAGACGGAGTCGGCGGCCGCGGCGGGAGTCGGCCGCAGCGCGCCCACGCCGACCGTGGCGGCGACAGTGATGGCCGTCGCCACCGCGCCGACCACGGCGAACGTGCTTCGGGTTCTCATGCTCTGCTCCTCGGGCACATCGAAGAAATTGCGTGGAAGCGCTCCCACGTTTCCGCCAAGGTACGGGCCGGTTGCCAGGTTGTGAAGACCTTCCGGAAGTTTCCCGCCGTCGATGGCCCGGCGTCGGCCGTCGCCGGCCACGGACACCTACGATCGTCGGATGGGTCCGGACCGGGCGGGTGTGGTGGTGGTCGGTGCTGGTATCGCCGGTGTGGCGTGTGCCGGGGAACTGCTGCGGGCCGGCGTACCGGTGGAGATCCGCGAGCGCGCCCGGGTGCCCGGCGGTCGGCTGGCCACGAAGCGCTTCGACGGTCGCCCCGCCGACCTGGGTGCCGCCTACCTGACCGTCAGCGACCCGGATTTCGCCGAGGTCGTACACGGCTGGCGAGACGCCGGATTGATCCGCGAGTGGACCGACACCTTCGTCGCGTACGGCGAAGGCGGCCGGCGCGAGGTCACCGGGACGATGCGCTGGGCCGCCCCGCGCGGCCTGCGTTCCCTGGTCGAGCAGCTGGCCCGCGACCTGCCGGTGGTGGTGGACCGGCTGGTGCTCGGCGTCGAGCCGGGGCCGGCGGTGCAGGGCCGGCCGTACGCCGCGGTCGTGCTGGCCATGCCCGGGCCGCAGGCCGCACTGCTGCTCGATCCGGCGCTCGCCGCCGCCACCGAGGCGGTCGCACGGCAGCGGTGGTCCCCGACGCTGGCGGCGGTGCTGCGCTTTCCGGCCCGACGCTGGGCGGAGTTCCGGGGTGCCTTCGTGAACGACCACCCGCTGCTCAGCACGGTCTGCGACGACGGAGACCGGCGGGGCGACGGCGCCCCCGTCCTGGTCGCGCACACCACGCCGGAGTTCGCCGCCGGACATCTCGCCCAACCCACCGCCGCCGCACCGGCCATCGAAGCGGCGGTCCGTGACCTGTTCGCCCTGCCCGACCCGGCGGTGCACGTGCACATGCACCGCTGGACCTACGCCAAGCCCGTCGGCAGCGGCGCCGGCCCGGGCTTCCACCTCGATGACGACGGGATCGGGCTGGCCGGGGACGCGTTCGGCGCACCCCGGGTGCAGACCGCCTGGCGCTCCGGCCGGGACCTCGGGCGCGCCCTGGTCCGCCGCCTGACCTGACGCCGGCATTCGTTACGGCCGGGGCCAGCCGACGCCGGCACCCGTTACTCCCGGGGAAGCAGAATCTCGAACCAGACCGTCGAACCCCGCACGGTGGGATCGGTGCCCCAGGCGTCGCTCAGCTCCTCGATCAGGCCCAGCCCGCGACCGCGACTGCTCAGCGTGTCGGTGTGGGCCCGGGTGACCGTGCCCCGTGAACCGGAGTCGGCGACCGAGACGAGCAGGCGTTCGGGACTGAGGTCGATCTCCACCCGGGCCGCCGTACCGGCGTGCAGCAGGGCGTTTGTGGTCAGCTCGCTCGTGCACAGCACCGCCGCGCCGATCACCGACTCGGCCACCCCCCACCGGTTGAGCTGGTCGGTCATCCAGTGCCGGACCCGGCTCGGCGCGGTCGGCTCGGCCGGTACCTCCATCCGGGCCGACCGGCTGGGCCGCAGCGCGTACTCGACGGCCAGCACGGCCACGTCGTCCTCGGTCGCCCCGGGCACCGCGGCGGTGGCCGTGGCGCACAACGCCCGGGGGTCGCCGCTGTGCGCGTTCGCCACCGACTCCGCCAGCCGGGCCAGGCCGTGCGACAGGCTCTGCCGCCGCCGTTCCACCACACCGTCACTGAACAGCAGCAACGTGTCGCCGGGCGTGAACGCCACGGTACGGGTCCGGGGACGACAGCCGACCCCGAGCGGTGCGCCGGGCGCCACGTCGAGGTACTCGGCGCTCGGCGGGCCGGACGGTGGGCAGCGCCGCAGCAGCGCCGCCGGGTGGCCGGCACTGGCCAGGGTGAGCTGCTCCCGGTCGACGTCGATGACGCCGAACACCACGGTGACGAAGAGTTCGTACGTGCCGGCCTCGGCACCCAGGCTGCCCACCAGCCGGTCGAGCCCGGCGAGGACCTGGTCGGGGCGGGGGTCGTTGAGCGCCAACGCCCGCAACGCGGCGCGTACCTGGCCCATCCGGGCGGCGGCCTGCACGTCGTGCCCGGCGACGTCGCCGAGCACCACCCCCAGGTGGCCGGTGGGCAGCACGAAGGCGTCGTAGAAGTCGCCGCCCGCGGCGTTGCCGTCGACGCCCGGGTCGTACCGCGCCGCGACCCGCAGCCGGGGCAGCACCGGCAGGTTCTCCGGCAGCATGCTGCGCTGCAACAGTTGGGCCGTACCGTGCTGGGTCTCGAAGCGGCGGGCCCGCTCGGTGGCCTGCCCGATCAGCTCCGCCGACGCGGCCAGCAGTGCCCGCTCCGGCGCCGACCAGGTGTGCGCGGTGCGGTAGCCGACGGTCAGGCCGCCCCGGACCACGGACGCCCGCAGCGGCACCGAGGCGAGCGCCCGGACCTTCTGGTCGTGCCGGTCGGCGGCGATCTCCCGCAGCGGCTGGCCGTCCTCCACGAAGATGGCCCGTCCGCTGCGGGCGCTCACCACCGCCGGGGCCGACCAGTCCGCCGCACCGCGCCGCCACAGCGGGGGAAGCCGCTCGTCGGCCTCGTCCACCAGCTCGCCCCGGACCCGCCGGACCATTCGCCAGCCACCGCCACCACCCTCGTCCACGGCGAGCGAGACCCGGTCGGCGTCGAACGAGGTGAGCGCGTAGCGCAGCGCGACCCGCGCCACGTCGTCAAGGGTGAGGGTGCCGGAGAGCGCTGCGGCCAGGTCGCTGAGCCCCTGCAACTGCCGGGTGGCCGGGTTGGTCTCGGCGACCACGGAGAGTACGCCGGCGATCCGGCCCCGGCTGTCCCGGATGGCGGAGCAGGCCCGGATGTAGACGGCCTGATCGAGGTCGCCGACGTCCCGGCGCAGCGGAAGCGGAACCGCGCGATCCAGAAAGGGCTTGCCCGTGTGATACGTGTGCTCGACGACGTCACCGACCCCCGGGATGCGCCACACCTCCGCGAAGCCCTCGGCGGCGGGCCGCCCGAGGGCCTGCGGATGCTTGTCGCCGATCAGCTCCGCGTACGCGTCGTTGTAGAGCAGCAGCAGATCGTCGCCGAGATGCAGGGCCATCGGGGCGGGCGAGGCGAGCACGATCTCGACTGCGGCGCGGACGGTGACGTCCCAGTCCTCGGGCGGGCCGAGCGCCGTGCCGGCCCAGGGGTGCCGGTCGACGACGGTCGTGGCGTCCGAGACCGACTCGCCCGGCACGGGGCCTGCTGGCGTGGGGACTCGCCCGACCGTTCCTGGCATGACCGCAGCCTAACCCGACCCGTTCAACCGGCGTTTACGATCATGTTCCGATCCGCCGAGGTCGGGACAAAAGGCCAGGTCAGGGTGGTTCTGTTGCGGCCTGTCCGAGAAAAAGTAGGGGACCGGCGCGGCGTGCCGTCCCGGCGTTGGGGTAAGCGCGCGGGGCAAACCATGCGACAGGAGGGACATCATGCCGGAGACCCTTGCGGCCAGGCAGGTCGACATCGGTACCGCCGTGGCCGACATGTGGCGCTCGGTGCTGCTGTTCGTGCCGAGGGCCATCGCGTTCATCGCGATCCTGGTGATCGGGTGGCTCATCGCCAGAGCCGTGCTCAAAATCGTCGACACCGTCCTGGAACGGGTGGGGTTCGACCGGGCGGTCGAACGGGGCGGCATCAAGCGGGCGCTGGAACGGACCAAGTACGACGCCAGTGACATCCTGGCGAAGCTGGCGTACTACGCCGTGCTGCTGTTCACGCTGCAGTTCGCCTTCGGGGTCTGGGGCCCCAACGCCATCAGCAACCTGATCGCGGGCGTGGTGGCCTGGCTGCCGCGAGCCTTCGTCGCGATCGTCATCGTGGTGATCGCCTTCGCGATCGCCAACGCGGTGCGGGACCTCGTCAGCGGGGCGCTGGGCGGCCTGTCGTACGGCAAGGTGCTTGCCGACCTGACGGCGTTCTTCATCATCGCGCTTGGCGTGATCGCCGCGCTGAACCAGGTGGGCATCGCCACCACCGTGACCACACCCGTGCTTGTCGCGGTGCTCGCCACGGTGGCCGGCATCCTGATCGTCGGGGTCGGTGGTGGTCTGGTCCGGCCGATGCAGAACCGCTGGGAGGGCTGGCTCCATCGGATCGCCGAGGAGTCGCGCGCGGTCCGGGAACAGCAGCAGGGTGCCGCGGCCGGCCGCAGCGACATGCAACGGCAGATGGCCGACCGGGCGGGCGCCGAACCCGGCCGGGAGATGGCCGGCGGGCGGGGCACCTACCAGTCCGGAAACATGGGCGACCAGCCCCAGCAGTACCGGCAGTGACGGGCCTGATCAGGTCCGCGCGACCCGGGACGGGTGTCCGCCGTTTGGCGGGCGCCCGTCCGTCGTCACGGAACCGGCGGCTGCGGCGTCGGCGTGCCTCAGGGAACCGGCGGCTGCGGCGTCGGCGTGTCCAGGCTGGCGCTCAGCGCGCAGACCGCGAGCAGGCGCACCAGCACCCAGTCCGCCTCCGGCCAGTACACCGGGTCGGTGGGCGGCTGCCAGCCGTGTTCCTCGGCGACCGACCGGATTCCCTCGGCGTAACCGGCGAGCGTCGCGGCGGTCAGCGGCCGTCGGTCGCCGTGCAGGCTCTCCCGTACCGCGGCGGCGTGCTGATCGACAGCCGCGCGTAGGCCGGGCAGGTGGCTGGCGGCGGCGAGCCCGTCGAGGCCCACCGCGTTGGTGAGTGCCACCAGGGTGGACCGCGTCGAGTCGACGGCGGTGGGGGCGGAAACCCGGTTCGACGGCACGCGCATGGGGAACGAATGTATCCAACCCGTACCGGCCGTGCCCTCGGCCGCTCGGCTGGTGCGGGCGGTACGCCGGTCGCCGGTTGACTGACCGGCGGGATCGAGCCGGCATGGACCGGACAGCAGAACGGGACGAACTGCAACATGGCCGGCATTGGGAGGTACCCATGGACCCGTCCACCGACGGACCGGACGAGCGGCACCGGCGGCCCGCCGGAGTGAGCGACGACACGGTGGCGGCGCTGGGCAAACTCAGCGAGGCCCTGGAGTGTGTCGAGCGGGCGCGCGGCCATCTCTACTCGCTGCACCAGCTCATCGGGCACGCCGACCTCATGCTCGACGACGCGGTACGGATGTTCCGCGACGCCGGACACCCGGTGATCGCCGACCGGATCGCCGACGAGCTGATCGGGCGCAACGTCATCGCCGGCCGGTGGACGTTCCAGATCGTCGAGGACTTCGACGACGGCTACCACGCGCTCTTCCGCGACGTGGACCGGGCGGCCCGCGAGCAGTTGGTGGGCGGCCGGCGGCACCTCTACGAGGCGGAGATGAAGGAACGCCGCCGGACCCGGGGCCGGCCCGGTCACGAGGCGCGCCCGGGTGAGTAACCCCGGACGCCGGCGCGGACCCGGCTGGCCGGTAGCTGTCAGTCGGCGGAGGACGTGCCGGCGGCCGGGCGGCGGCGAGCGGCGTCGTCGGCGATGATCACGGTCGCCACCATCAGGGCGACGCAGAGGCTGAACAGCCAGGAACTGTCCGAGACCAGCTTGGCGGAGACGGGGGCCTGCACGGCGGCGAGAAGGAAGCCGAGCCATGCCAGGCGACGCTGGCGCGTGGTGAGGTAGCCGGAGCCCTGATGCATTCCGAAAGTCTTGCGCGGGACGCCGCGATTGCCGTCAGCCGAACGGCCGATTCTGGCCGACCTGTCCGCAACGTCACCCATTCGGCCCACTGTCACCGCTGCTGCCCGGATGAACGCCGCACGGTGAGCTGCGGACCGGGCCACCGCTGCCGGTCAGAGGTTGTCCGGGCCGGTGCGACCGGTGGTGGAGGGGCGGTACGCGCGGTCCGGGTCGGTGGGCTCGCGACCGCTGCCCGGGATCTCGGCGCCGCGGTCGACCGGCTCGGGGCCGTGCCCGAAGGCGGCCTCCTCACCGGCGTCGTTGGCGGTCACGTCGTCGGCCTGCCCGTCGAGCGACGACCGGGCGACGGCCCGATCCAGTTCCTTCGCCGACAGCCGATCCTCGTTACGCCACACCCTGTCCTCGCTCATGCCCTAACCCGTACCCCCACCCCACCCCCACAAACCGGCCCCTCGCAGCTGTTGACCATGACGCTGGCCGAGCTGGCGACGTTTTCATGATCAACGCAGCTGGCCGCCGACGGTGCGGCGGCCAGCTGAGACGGGTACGGGGGTCAGGGCTGGGGGCGGTCGACCTTTCCGCGCCAGGCACCGGTCTCCTGGCCACGGCGCTCGATGAACTGCTTGAAACGGTGCAGGTCACCCTTTGCCCGGCGATCGATCACGCCGAGCTTGTCACCGGCCTGCTCCACCACGCCGTGCGGGTCGAACTCCAACTGGAGGCTCACCCGGCTGTTGTGCTCGTCCAGCCGGTGGAAGGTGACCACCCCGGCGTGCTGGGTGCCGCCGGTCGAGCGCCAGGCGACCCGCTCGTCGGGCAGCTGCTCGGTGATCTCGGCGTCGAACTCGCGCTTGACGCCGGCGATCTCGACCGTCCAGTGGGTCATCGTGTCGGAGAGCTGGCGGACCTCCTCCACACCCTCCATGAAGTGGGGGAACTCCTCGAACTGCGTCCACTGGTCGTACGCCGTCCGCACCGGGACGGCCACATCGACATGCTCGGTAACGCCACTCATCAGCATCCCTTTCTGCGCATGCGGGCTCGACGGACCGGGACGGTCCGCCTTACCAGCGCGTCGTCTCGTTCTTGTGTCCGAGCGCCGCCCACACCTCGGACACCGTCTGGTAGTGGGTGTCCTCGGGCAGTCGCTCCAGCTCGGCGAGCACGTCGTCGGGTGCCTCGTTGTCCCGCGCGTTGGCGAGCAACGTGGCCCGGTCGCCGGGCAGCGCGGTCATCGTGATGAACCGCCCGAGCCGGCTACGTGCCTCGACGTCGGAGGAGGTCATGCCCTGCGGGCTGCCGCTGCGCAGGTCGCCGGCCGGCGCAGTGGTCGGCTCCGGTTGGTCCTCACCCGCAGGCTCCGGCACCCGGAACTCGTCGACCCGGGAACCTCCGGTCCCCGGCCCCTGCACGAGGCCGTTGACCTCCTGGCTCATCTGCTCGTCGACCCTCGGTGAGTGCTTGCTGTTGCCGCGTTCCATACCTTCTGCGCTACCCGAGCGCGCCTTTGGTAAACCCGGCAAGCCGTCACGAATCGGCCCGTGCGCGCGGTGCCAGCACCGGTTCCTCGGTGTCGGTCGCACCCGACTGGAGCAGCCGGCCGCGCTGAAGTTCGGCGTTGATCTGCACGCCGAGCATCAGCGCCGAATTGGACAGGTAGAGCCAGACCAGGAAGGCGATCACCGCGCCCAGGCTGCCGTAGGTGGCGTCGTACGAGCCGAAGTTCGCCACGTACAGGCCGAAGCCGAAGGAGCCGAGCGCCCAGGCGAGCAGGGCCACCGCCCCGCCGGGGGTGAGCCAGCGGAACCTCGGCTGGCGGACGTTGGGTGCGGCCCAGAACAGCAGCGAGAGCAGCAGCATCGCGATCAGCGCCAGCGCCGGCCACTTGGCCACGGACCAGGCGGTACGCGCCGCGTCGCCGGCACCCACCAGGTTGCCCACCGCATCGGCGACCGGGCCGCTGACGATCAGGCCGGCGGCCACCGTGGCGAGCAGCACCAGCGACAGTGCCGCGAGACCGAGCTGCGTCGGGCGCAGCTGCCAGACCGGCCGCCCCTCGGTGACCCCGTAGATCGCGTTCGACGCCCGGGTGAACGAGGCGATGAAGTTCGAGGCCGACCAGAGCGCGCCGAGCAGGCCGAAACTGAGCAGGACCCCGGCCGAGCTGTTCTGGTCCACCACCGCCCGGATCACCCCGACGAATCTCTCGTCCGCCACCACCGAGCCGGCACCGATGTCCCGGGCCAGGTCCAGCACCGTGTCGACGGTGCGTTCCCCATCGGAGACCAGCCCGACCAGGGCGACCACCACGACGGTGGAGGGGAACAGCGCCAGCACCCCGTAGTAGGTGAGCGCGGCGGCCCAGTCCGTGCAGTTGTCCCGCAGATAGTTGCGCCCGCTGCGGACCAGCACGCCGCGCCAGGTGGGCCAGTGCAACTGGCGGATGCCCGGCAGCGGTGACACCGGCGCGTCGGTGGTCGAGGTCTCGGGGGTCGTCGTCGCCATGTACCGCTCCTGTCGCCGGCCGGCACGTGCGCCGCGCGCCGGTGCCGGCGCCGGTACCCGGCACGGTCCGCCGGCAAACCGGGCCGGCGGTTTGTCGGTGCCGCCGTGGGGAACGCCAGGGGGAATGGCTCGCACACGGAGGAGGATCGAGATGCCCGGGCGCGAGGTACTGCCCAGCACGCTGCGGCGCTCCCCGGAGAAGGCGCAGCGCACCTGGGAGAAGACGCACGACTCCGCAGTCGAGACGTACGGCGAGGGGGAGCGGGCCCACCGGACCGCCTTCGCCGCCGTGAAGCACGAGTTCGAGAAGGTGGGCGACCACTGGGAGCCGAAGGGCCGCAAGGGGCCGAGCGACAAGCAGGCCGCCGGCGGCGGTCCGGCCCGGCGGGCACCCACCGCCGGTGGTGTCGACGCCAACGCCAACAAGGAACACCTGATGGAGGTCGCCCGCAAACTGGACGTGCGGGGGCGATCGAGCATGACCAAGCCGGAACTGGTCAGGGCCATCCAGAAGGCAAACGACCGGCAGACCGCCAGGGCGCGCGGCGACTGACCCGCCGTCGGCGACGGGCCCCTGATCCGAGCGTACGGCTCGGGCCAGGGGCCCACGTGGTGCCGGCCGGTGGCGTCGCGGCTCACCAGTGGCCGCCGCCGGGTGCCTCGATGTGCACCGCCTTCACGGCGGTGAACTCGTCAAGCAACTCCGGGCCGTAACCGAAACCCTGGCCACTGGCTCGGCGCGGATGGGCGGCACCGGCCGGGGCACCGCCGAAGACGGCGTTCACCTTGACCGTGCCCGCCGGAAGTTCCCGCCAGGCCCGCTGGGCGTGACTCATCGAACCGGTGAGCACCGTGGCTGCCAGCCCGTACGGCGAATCGGCCGCGCAGCGCAGCGCCTCGCTGAACGAGTCGACCACCACCACCGGCGCGACCGGACCGAAGGTCTCCTCCCGGACCAGTGCCATGTCGTGCCGGCAGTTGTCCACCACCGTGGCGGGATAGAAGGCACCGGGGCCGTCCGGCAGCGTGCCGCCGACGCGGATCCGGGCGCCCTCGGCCACCGCCGCGGTGACCTGCCCGTGCACCTGGTCGCGGTGGCGCCTGTCGACGAGCGGACCCAACTCGGTGCCCGGGTCCCGACCGGGTCCGACCCGCAGCGCGGCGGCCCGGTCGACAAGCGCCGCCACGAAGTCCTCGGCGAGGTCCCGGTGGACGTAGATCCGTTCCACCGCCACGCAGATCTGCCCCGCGTTGGCGAAGGCGCCCTGGGCCGCCTGGGTCGCCGCCCAGATCGGATCGACGTCGGCGTCGACGACAAGCGGGTCGCTGCCGCCGTTCTCCAGCAGCGCCTTCGCGCCGGTCGTGGCGGCGGCGGTGGCGATGGCCCGGCCGGTGGCGGTGGAGCCGACATGCGCCACCACGTCCACCTCGGCGGCGGCCAGCGCCGCGCCGGTCTGCGGGCCGCCGGTCAGCAGCGACAGCACTCCCGCCGGCAGCGCGGCGTCGAACGCCCGGGCCAGCAGCCAGCCGGTGGCGGGGGTTCGCTCGCTCGGCTTGTGCAACACCACGTTTCCGGTGACCAGAGCCGCGCCGAGCAGTCCGCAGGAAACGGCGACCGGGTCGTTCCAGGGGGTGATGGCGGCGACCACGCCGCGCGGTTGCGGTGTCATGAAGTCGAGCGCGGCGGGGGAGCCGTGCAGCGTACGCCCGCCCCGGGCCGGGGCGAGTTCGGCGTACTGCCGCAGGGTGGCGATGCCGGCCTCGACGCCGCCGCGGGCATCCGCGAGCGGCTTGCCCATCTCGGCGGTGGTGGCCTGGGCCAGTTCGTCGGCGGCAGCAGCGACCGCGTCGGCGGCCCGGTGCAACGCGGCGGCCCGCTCGGCCGGAGCCGTGTCCGCCCACTCCGCCGCCACCCCCCGGGCCGCCGCCACCGCCTTGCCCACCTCGTCGGCGGTGGCCATCGGCGCACTTGTCACCCGGCTGCCGTCGGCCGGGTCGTGCACCACCAGTTCACCGGCCTCGCCGCCGGCCCCCCACACGCCACCGATCAGCTGCGCAACCGTGTACATGGGCGCAGGATGCCCCGGCCCGGAGCGGACAAACGTTTCAGCCGGCCGGGTCTGGGGTAGCGCCGATGGATGATCTCGCGGGGTTTCTCCGGTGCCGAACCCGCCGACGCCGTGGTTATCGGTGCCGGCCACAACGGGCTGGTCGCGGCGAACCTGCTCGTCGACGCGGGCTGGGACGTGGTGGTGCTGGAGGCGACCGAGGTGCCGGGTGGCGCGGTCCGCTCGGCCGAGGTCACCGCGCCCGGCTACCTCAGCGATCTCTACAGCTCCTTCTACCCGCTCGGCTACATCTCGCCGGTGCTGCGCGGGCTGGGCCTCGACCGGTACGGGCTCGCCTGGCGGCACGCCCCGGACGTGCTGGCCCACCTCTTCCCCGACGACCGGGCGGCACTGCTCAATCTCGACCCGATGGTCACCGCAGCCTCGCTTGAGACGTTCGCGCCCGGCGACGGCGAGCGCTGGCTGGCCGCGTACGCGCAGTGGCGGCAGATCTCCGGGCCGCTGACGGAACTGATCACCACACCGTTCCCGCCGGTCCGTGGCGGCCTGCGGCTGCTGCGCCGGCTGCGGACCGGCGGCGCGTTGCGGCTGGCCCGGCGGATGGTGCTGCCGGTACGCCGGCTCGGCGCGGAGATGTTCGCCGGGGCGGGCGGTCCGGCGCTGCTGGCCGGTTCCGCCCTGCACACCGACCTGTCGCCAGAGGAGGCCGGCTCCGGCCTGTACGGGTGGCTGCTGGTGATGCTCGGCCAGCAGGTCGGCTGGCCGGTGCCGGCCGGCGGGGCGCAGCGGATCACCGACGCGCTGGTGGCCCGGCTGACCGAGCGGGGCGGTCGCATCCACTACGGCGCCCGGGTGGAGCGGGTGCTGCTCGCCCGGGGCCGGGCGATGGGCGTACGCACGGCCGGGGGAGAGCTGTGGCGGGCCCGCCGGGCGGTGCTGGCCGACGTGCCCGCGCCCGCGCTCTACCTGGATCTGGTGGGTGCGGCGGCGCTACCACCCCGGCTGGTGGCCGACCTGGAGCACTTCCGCTGGGACGGCTCGACGGTGAAGGTCGACTGGGCCCTCTCCGCGCCGGTGCCGTGGACCAACCGGCAACTGGCCACCGCCGGCACCGTGCACCTCGGCGCGGATCTCGACGGGCTCACCGACTACGCCGCCACACTGGCCCGCGGCGAGCGACCGCGCGATCCGTTCCTGCTGGTCGGACAGATGTCGGTGGCCGATCCGAGTCACTCCCCGCCGGGTACCGAGTCGCTCTGGTCGTACACCCATCTGCCGTTCCGCCGGCACTGGCGGGCCGAGGAGGTCGTCGAGCACGTCGAGCGGATGGAGGCGGTGCTGGAGGCCGCCGCCCCCGGGTTCCGGAGCCTGATCGTGGGCCGGCACGTGGCCGGCCCGGCCGACCTGGAGCAGGCCAATCCCAGCCTGGTCGGCGGTGCCCTCGGTGCTGGCACCGCCGCGCCCTACCAGCAGTTGTTCCTGCGCCCGATTCCCGGTCTGGGGCGTGCCGACACGCCTGTGGACCGACTCTTCCTGGCCAGCGCATCGGCGCACCCTGGCGGTGGGGTGCACGGCGCGCCGGGCGCGAACGCGGCCCGGGCCGCCCTGGCCCGGGACCGGGCGGTCACCGGCGAGGTCTACCACCGGGCGGTGGCCACCGCCCAGCACGCCATCTACCGCTGACGCCGGGCGGTCGGCTGATCGCGTCAGCCGTCGAGGTTGCGGTGGCGGGTCCGGAGCTTGAACGGCATCAACGCGCTTTCGATCTTGGTGGCGGTGGTCATCTTCGAGGCACCGTCGCGGCGCTCCTCGAACCGGATCGGCACCTCAAGGATGGTGTGCCCCAACTTGGTGGCGAGGTAGTGCATCTCGACCTGGAAGCTGTAGCCGTTGGACTGGACCCGCTCCAGCCCGATGTCGCGCAGCGCGTCGGCCCGCCAGATCTTGAAACCGGCGGTCAGGTCCCGGATCCGCACCCGCAGCAGCGTGTGCACGTAGAGGTTCGCCCAACCGCTGAGCGCCCGCCGGTACAGCGGCCAGTTCTCGTCCAGCTCGCCGCCCGGCACGTAACGCGAGCCGATGACCACCCCGGCCTGGGTGGAGAGCAGGGCGCCGAGCATGCCCGGCAGCGCCTCCGGCGGGTGGGACAGGTCGGCGTCCATCTGGGCCACGTACTCGGCCCCGCCGTCCAGCGCCCGGCCGATCCCGTCCACGTACGCCCGACCGAGGCCCTCCTTGCCCGGCCGGTGCACCACCTCGATCCGCTCGGGATGCTCGATCGCGAGCTTGTCGGCGACCTCGCCGGTGCCGTCCGGGGAGTTGTCGTCGGCGACCAGCACCTTCAGGCCGGGCAGCGGCAGGGCGAGCAGCCGCTCGACAAGCGTTGGCAGGTTGCCCGCCTCGTTGTAGGTCGGCACCACGACGGTCAGCCGTACGTCCCGCCACGGCGAGGGCAACTGGACGGGTTCGATCATGGGGGACATCCTCGGTCGGCGGACGGGGTCCCCCAGAGCGTAGCCAGTTGTCCCTTCCGGGGGGAAATACGCTCCCCGGCCTGCTCGTCGCGGCTGGTCAGTCCGGCGTTTTCTGCCGTCGGGCGATGTCGGAGAGCCGGCTCAGCGTCTCCTTGTTACGCAGGTGCAGCACCAGGTCGTTGAGCTTGGTGCGCACCCAGCGCAGGGGGCCGGCGGCGAAGTCCTCGCCCAACAGCACCCGGGTGGAGGTGGGGCCGACCGGTTCGAGGGTGAAGACCACGACCGCCTCGCCGGCCGGCCAGAGCTTGACCCGCAGCACGAGCCGACGCTCCGGTTCGCAGGCCAGCACGGTGGAGGAGTCCTCCAGGGAGAACGGCCACGGTCCGGCACGGTGGTGCAGCTGGGATCCGACCCGGGGCCAGTCCTCGTCCACGTCGCGCATGTGCGCCGTGCCAACCACCCAGTCGCTGTAGGTCCAGCCGTCCGCGAGGACTGCCCAGACCTGCTTGACGGGGGCCTCGATCACTCTCTCCACGATCGCCACCGCCTAGCCGTACCCAGCCGGTAACGCTGGCTAACCGGGCTGATGGGTTAGCTTCTCGGGGGCCGTGGGTAAGGCCACCGCGGGCGGCGAGCGAGCGCTGCCGACGCGCGTACCGTGCACCGCGCCGCGACCGACGTTTACTCCCCGGGGCGCCGGGAACCCGCCGCCCGTGCGACAGGACCATGGGGAGCCGGATCAGCGTAGGTCAGCCGGGGTGCTGGCCGCTGCCGGCCGGGCCGCGCCGGGGCCGGTCCTGTCCGATGCCGGGCCGGTGCTGTCCGATGGGCCGGTGCTGTTCGACGCGGTCCTGCTGGACCGGGACGGCACCCTGGTCGAGGACGTGCCGTACAACGGCGATCCGGACAAGGTACGCCCGATGCCGGGCGCCCGCGCCGCGCTGGACCGGTTGCGCGCGGCCGGGCTCAAGCTCGCCGTGGTGACAAACCAGTCCGGGCTCGCCCGGGGCCTGTTCACCGAGCGGCAACTGGACCGGGTGCACCGCCGGATCGAGACCCTGCTCGGCCCCTTCGACTCCTGGCTGGTGTGCCCGCACGACGACGGGGACGGCTGCGCCTGCCGCAAGCCGGCACCGGGTCTGGTGCACGCCGCCGCCGAAGCGCTGGGCACCGTGCCCGCCCGCTGCGTCCTGATCGGCGACATCGGTCGCGACGTCACGGCCGCGCTTGCCGCCGGTGCCACCGGCCTGCTGGTGCCGACGCCGGTGACCCGGACCGAGGAGATCGCCGCGGCACCCTGGGTGGCCAGCGACCTGCCCTCGGCGGTCGCGGAACTGCTGCGTCGCCAGGCGGCGCTGCGACCGACGCCGTCCGCCGCCGCACCGGCCGACCCCGCTGGGCCGGTCGGCACCACGCCGTGCGCCGCCGCGCCGGCCGACCCGGCTGTCGGTGGTACGTCGGTGCGTACCGCTGCCCGGCGCACGGTGCTGGTGGTGCGGTCGGACTCGGCGGGAGACGTCTTGGTGACCGGGCCGGGCATCCGGGCGGTCGCCGCCGGTGCGGACCGGGTGGTGCTGCTCTGCGGTCCCCGTGGCCGGGCCGCGGCCGAGTTGCTGCCCGGCGTCGACGAGGTGGTCGAGCACGCGCTGCCGTGGATCGACCCGGCGCCCGCGCCGGTCGATTCGGCTGCACTGGCCGCACTCGTCAACCGGCTGACCGCCGTCGCCGCCGACGAGGCGGTCATCTTCACCTCGTTCCACCAGTCGCCGCTGCCGCTGGCGCTGCTGCTGCGAATGGCCGGCGTCGGGCGGATCGCGGCGATCAGCGACGACTATCCGGGCAGCCTGCTGGACGTTCGGCACCGGGTGCCGGTCGGCGTGCCCGAGGCCGAGCGCGCCCTGTCGCTGGCCGCCGCGGCCGGCTACCCGCTGCCCGCCGGTGACCAGCCGTACCTTCGACTGCGTCCGGTGGCGCCGCCGCCGCCCGAGGCCGGTGCTCCGGGGTACGTGGTGCTGCATCCCGGGTCGGCCGCGCCGGCCGGGGCTGCCCGCCGGAGGTGGCCGAGCGGATCGCCCGGCGACTGGCCGCGGCCGGGCACCGCGTGGTGGTCACCGGCGGCCCGACGGAGCGCGAGCTCACCGCCCGGGTCGCCGGCCGGCACGCCGTGGACCTGGGCGGCGGCACCGGGCTGGCCGAGCTGTCCGCGGTGGTGGCCGCCGCCGGTGCGGTGGTGGTCGGCAACACCGGCCCGGCCCACCTGGCCGCCGCGCACGGCGTGCCGGTGGTCAGCCTCTTCGCCCCGACCGTCCCGTTCGGCCAGTGGGGCCCTGGCGGGTGCCGACGGTACGCCTCGGCGACGCCACCGCCGCCTGCCGCGACACCCGCGCCGCGCACTGCCCGGTGCCCGGGCACCCTGCCTCAGCGGTGTCGAGCCGGACACCGTGCTCGACGCCCTGCGGCTGCTTGGCGTGGCACCGCACCGCAGCGCGGCGAGCCCCCGGCGGCCCTGCTCAGCCCGGTGTCGCGGGCCGCGCCGCCGGTGCCCGCCGGCGGTGGGAGGACACGATGAACATCCTGCTCTGGCACGTGCACGGCTCCTGGACCACCTCGTTCGTGCACGGCAAGCACCGCTACCTGGTACCGGCCACCCCGGACCGGGGCCCGTACGGTCTCGGCCGGGCGCGCACCTACACCTGGCCGGAGAGCGCGGCCGAGGTGAGCCCCGAGCAGCTGCGCGACGCCGAGGTCGACGTGGTCATCCTGCAACGGCCGGAGGAGATCGACCTGGCGGCCGAGTGGCTCGGCCGCCGACCGGGTCGGGACCTGCCGGCGATCTACGTGGAGCACAACACCCCGAAGGACGGGCAGGTCCCGCAGAGCCGCCATCCCATGGCCGACCGGGACGACCTGCTCGTCGCGCACGTGACCGCGTTCAACGAACTCTTCTGGGACACCGGCTCGACCCGGACCACCGTCGTCGACCACGGCATCGTGCCGCCGACCGTGGAGTACACCGGCGAGCTGGACCGGCTGGCCGTGGTGATCAACGAGCCGGTGCGTCGCTGGCGGGTCACCGGCACGGACCTGCTGCCCCGCTTCGCCGAGATCGCCCCGCTGGACGTGTTCGGCCTGAAGGTGGCCGGGCTGGCGGAGCAGCTGGGTCTGCCCGCCGACCGGCTGACCAGCCACGACGACGTGCCGCAGCACCGGATGCACGCCGAGTTGGCCAGGCGGCGGGCGTACCTGCACCTGTGCCGATGGACCTCGCTCGGGTTGAGCCTGATCGAGGCGATGAGCATCGGCATGCCGGTGGTGGCGCTGGCCACCACCGAGGCGGTGATGGCGGTACCGCCGGGCGCCGGTGCCCTCGCCACCCGGGTCGACGCCCTGCTGGTGGCCGCCGAGCGGCTCGTCGCCGAACCGGACCGGGCGCGCCGGGCGGGAGCCGAGGCGCGGGCCGCCGCCCGCGAACGCTACGGCCTCGACCGTTTCCTCGCCGACTGGGACCGGCTCCTGGAGGAGGAAGTATGCGGATAGCGATGATCTCGGAGCACGCCAGCCCGCTCGCCATCCTCGGCGGCGAGGACGCCGGCGGCCAGAACACACACGTCGCGGAGCTCTCCGCCGCGCTCGTCGCCGCCGGGCACGACGTACGCGTCTACACCCGCCGCGACGCGGTGGACCTGCCGGTGACCGTACGCGCCCCGGACGGCTACGACGTGGTGCACGTACCGGCCGGTCCCGCCGAGCCGGTGGCGAAGGACGCGCTGCTGCCGCACATGCAGCCGTTCAGCGCCTGGCTGGTGGAACGCTGGCGGGGCGGGGACTGGGCACCCGAGGTGA
The DNA here is from genome assembly GCF_038246755.1 of Micromonospora sp. FIMYZ51. Taxonomy (NCBI): domain Bacteria; kingdom Bacillati; phylum Actinomycetota; class Actinomycetes; order Micromonosporales; family Micromonosporaceae; genus Micromonospora; species Micromonospora sp. FIMYZ51. Next base: position 2,331,263 of record NZ_CP134706.1, read on the forward strand.
TCCACGCGCACTTCTGGATGAGCGGGCTGGCGGCGCTTCAGGCCAGCCGGCAGACCGGGATACCGGTGGTGCAGACGTACCACGCGCTCGGCACGGTCAAGCGCCGCCACCAGGGGGTTCAGGACACCAGCCCGGCGCGGCGGATCGGCTCCGAACTCCAGTTGGGCCGCACCGTCGACCGGGTGATCGCCCAGTGCCGCGACGAGGTCGGTGAGCTGGTCCGGATGGGGGTGCCCCGGTCCCGGATCACGGTCATCCCGTCCGGGGTCAACCTGGCCACCTTCGCCCCGCTGGGACCGGCCGCCGAGCAGGAGCCCGGCCGGGCCCGGATCCTCACCGTCGGCCGGCTTGTGGAACGCAAGGGCTTCCAGACCGTGGTGCGGGCGATGACCCACGTACCCGACGCGGAGTGCGTGGTGGTCGGCGGTCCGCCGGCCGGCCTGCTGGAGACCGACCCGTACGCGCGTCGACTGCGCGCCCTGGCCCGCAGCTGTGGCGTGGCCGACCGGGTCCGGCTGGTCGGCGCGGTGCCCCGCGAGGAGATGGGCCGCTGGTACCGGTCGGCGGACATCCTGGTCGCCGCGCCCTGGTACGAGCCGTTCGGCCTGACCCCGCTGGAGGCGATGGCGTGCGGGGTGCCCGTGGTGGCCACCGCAGTCGGTGGGCTGCGGGACACGGTGGTCGACGGGGTGACCGGCGATCTGGTGCCGGCCCGGGACCCGAGGGCGTTGGGCCAGGCGTTGCGGCGGCTGCTCGACGACCGGATCCGCCGGTTCGCCTACGCGGGCGCGGCGCGTGCCCGGGCCCGGCAGCACTACTCCTGGTCGGTCACTGCCGAGCGGCTCGCCGAGGTCTACGCCGAGGTGGCCGCCGTGCACCGGCCGAGTCGGGTGGTGGCCTGATGCCGACGGGGAACCCACTGGAGGAGCACCTGACGCAGCTGGCGGCGGCGCTGGCCCCGTACCGGCGGTGCGAGCCGCTGCTCGCCCGTTGGGGTGCCACGCTGGCGCGCCGGCTCACCGCGGGCGGCCGGCTGTTGGTGGCCGGCAACGGCGGCAGCGCCGCCGAGGCGCAGCACCTCACCGCCGAACTGGTCGGCAAGCTGCGCGAGGACCGTCAGCCGCTGTCGGCGATCGCGCTGCACGCCGAGACCTCGGCGCTTACCGCGATCGGCAACGACTACGGCTACGACGAGGTCTTCGCCCGCCAGGTCCGCGCCCACGGCCGCCCCGACGACGTGCTGCTGCTGCTGTCCACAAGCGGCGGCAGCGGCAACCTGCTCGCCGCCGCGCGGGCCGGGCGGGACGCCGGACTGCGCTGCTGGGCCTTGACCGGCCCGGCGCCGAACCCGCTCGCCGACGCCTGTCACGAGGTGCTGGCCGTGGACTCGCCGGACAGTCAGGTGGTCCAGGAGCTGCATCTGGTCTCCAGTCACCTGCTCTGCGAGTACGTCGAACGGGCGATGCGGGAGTACCTGGCACCGTCCGTTCCCGCCGCGCCGGCCGCCGGCCCGGTGCGGGCCGGGGTCGAGGTGGTGTTGGACGGCGGTGTCGGACGGGCGGTCGAGGCGTGAGGAGACAATCGTGACGGGACCCGTGGTGGTGGTCGGCGACACCCTGCTCGACCGGGACGTCGAGGGCATCGTCAACCGGCTCTGCCCGGACTCGCCGGCACCGGTGCTCGACGAGATGGTGCACGTCGACCGGCCGGGGGGCGCGGGGCTCGCCGCCCTCTTCGCCGCGCTGCACCACACCGAGGTGGTGCTGGTCACCGCGCTTGCCGATGATGCGGGCGGGGCCCGGCTCGGTGTGCTGTTGGCCGCTGCCGGGGTGCAGGTGTTCCCGCTGCCGCTGGCCGGTGCCACTCCGGAGAAGATCCGGCTGCGCGCCGGGGGACGGGTGCTGCTGCGGCACGACCGGGGTGGCGGCACCGGGGAGCCGGGTGAGCCCGCCGAGGCGGTGCTGCGCGCGATCGAGCGGGCCTCGGTGGTGTTGGTGAGCGACTACGGCCGGGGGGTGGCCCGGCAGCCGGCGCTGCGGGCGGCGCTGGCGGCGACCCGGGCCCCGCTGGTCTGGGATCCGCATCCGCGCGGGCCGGCGGCGGTGCCGGGGGTGCACCTGGTCACCCCGAACGAGACGGAGGTACGGGAACTGGTGGAGGTGCCGGCCGCCGCCACCCGGCTGGCCAGTGCCGCCGAGGGGCCGACCGGCTGCGGCAGCGGTGGCGGGCGGGGGCGGTCGCGGTCACGCTTGGCGCCGACGGCGCGCTGCTCAGCCACGCCGGCTCGACGCCGTTGATGGTGCCCGCGCCGCTCGCCGCCGAGGGGACACCTGCGGCGCCGGGGACCGCTTCGCCGCCACCGCCGGGCTCGCCCTGGCCCGTGGCGCGGTGGTGTCCGAGGCGGTGCAGGAGGCGGTGGCCGAGGCCTCCGCGTACGTGGCGGGCGGTGGCGTGGCCACCGCGTTGCCGGCACCGGTACGCCGGGCGCCGCAGGCGGTGCACGCGGCGGTCGCCGGTGACCGGGTCGGGGTGGCCGCCGCCGCCGCCGTGGTGTCCCGGGTCCGGGCCGCCGGTGGGACGGTGGTCGCCACCGGCGGCTGCTTCGACCTGCTGCACGCCGGTCACGTGGCGACCCTCCAGGCGGCGCGGCAGCTCGGCGACTGCCTGGTGGTGTGTCTCAACTCCGACGCCAGCGTCAGCGGGCTGAAGGGGCCGGACCGTCCGGTGATGCGGCAGGACGACCGCAGCCGGCTGCTGGCCGCGTTGAGCTGCGTCGACGCGGTCATGATCTTTGACGAGTCGACCCCGGCGGCGGCGCTGTCCTGGCTGCGGCCGGACATCTGGGTCAAGGGTGGGGACTACGCCACCGGCGACGACGACGCGCTGCCCGAGGCGGAGATCCTGCACCGCTGGGGCGGGCACACCGTCGTGGTGCCCTATCTGGACGGGCGGTCGACCAGCCAGATGATCGCCGCCGCCCGCGCCGCCGGAGTGCCGGCATGAGCGAGCGTCAGCGAGCGAATCATCGGCTCAGTGCGTTGGTGCCTCATGGCGGCGCGGAGCGAAGCGGAGTGCCGGCATGAGCGGTGTCGGAAAAACGGTGCTGGTCACCGGTGGGTCCAGCGGGCTGGGTGCGGCGGTGGTCGCGGCGGTGGCCGGTGCCGGCGGCCGGCCGCTGGTGCTGGACCGGCGGGCTCCCGCCGACGGGGTGCCGTGGATCGAGTGCGACCTGGCCGACACCCGGGGTGCGGAGGAGGCCACCCGGCGGCTCGTCGAGCGGGTGGGTGGGCTGGACGCGGTGGTCACCGCGGCCGGCATCGACGTGCCCGGCCGGCTCGCCGACGTACCGGGCGAGACGTGGGACCGGATCGTCGCGGTGGACCTGCTCGCCACCGCGGCGGTGATCCGGGCCGCCCTGCCGTTCCTGGAGGCGTCCCGGGGCAGCGTCGTCACGGTCGCGTCCACGCTCGGGCTGAAGGCGGTAAGTGACGCGACGGCGTACTGCGCGGCCAAGTTCGGGGTGGTCGGGTTCACCCGGGCACTCGCCGCCGAGTTGGCCGGCCGGGTCGGCGTCACCCTGCTGGTGCCGGGCGGCATGCGTACCGCGTTCTTCGACGAGCGGGATCCGCAGTACCGCCCGGGGCCGGACGCGAAGCTCAACGAGCCGGCGGACACCGCCGCCGCGGTGCTGTTCGCGCTCTCCCAGCCTGCCGGCTGCGCGGTTCGTGAGCTGGTGGTCTGTGCCGAGCAGGAGACGTCGTACCCGTGATTCTGGCGTTGCGTGCCCTGGGCGTCGGTGACCTCGCCACCGGGGTCCCGGCGTTGCGGGCGCTGCGCGCGGCCCATCCCGACCGGGAGTTGGTGCTCGCCGCGCCGGCCTGGCTGGGGCCGCTTGTCGAGTTGGTCGGCGGCGTCGACCGGCTGCTGCCGACCGGCGGTCTGGACCGGCTGGACCGCCCCGCCGGTACGGTCGAGGTCGCGGTCAACCTGCACGGCCGGGGACCGGACTCGCACCGGCTGCTGGCCACCACCCGGCCCGAGCGCCTGCTCGCCTTCGCCAACCCCGACGCGGGGCACGTCGACGGGCCGGCGTGGGACGACGACGAGCACGAGGTGGCGCGCTGGTGCCGGCTGCTGGCGGCGTACGGCATCCCGGCCGACCCGGGCGACCTGGAGCTGCGCCGTCCGGCGCGGCCCGGCGTGCCCACCGGCCGTACCGTGCTGCATCCCGGGTCCAAGATCGCCGCCAAGCGCTGGCCGGCGGGCCGGTACGCGGCCCTGGCCCGGGAGCTGACCCGCCGGGGGCATCGGGTGGTGCTCACCGGCAGCGCGGGGAGCGGACGGCCGCTGCCCGGGTGGCGGCCGACGCCGGGCTGCCGCCGGACGCGGTGCTGGCCGGCCGGACCGACCTCGGTGAGTTGGCGGCCCTGGTCGCCGGTGCCCGCCTGGTGGTCAGCGGGGACACCGGGGTGGCGCACCTGGCCACCGGCTACCGGGTCGCCTCGGTGGTGCTCTTCGGCCCGGTCCCGCCGAGCCGGTGGGGGCCACCACCGGGGCGTCGGCGGCACCGGGCGCTCTGGGCCGGTCCGGCGGCATGGCCGGGCTGGAACGGGGTAGGAAGCCATCCCGCGATGGCCGCACTCGGCGTGGACGAGGTGCTGGCCGCGGTGGACGAGGTGGAACGGGTGGTGCGTGCCGACCGTGCGGTTGCGGCGTAGCGATCCGGGCCGGCCGGGGTACGCGCGGCGTCGGCGGGGTGCGGGCTGGTCGTTTCTGGACCCGCGCGGTGTGCCGGTGCGCGACCCGGACCAGCTGGCCCGGTTGCGGGCGCTGGTGATTCCGCCCGCGTGGCGGGAGGTCTGGATCTCGCCGTACCCGAACGGGCACATCCAGGCCACCGGGATCGACGCCGCCGGCCGCAAGCAGTACCTCTACCACCCGGTCTGGCGGCAGCGGCAGGACGAGGCGAAGTTCGACCACGTGCTGGAGGTGGCGCGCCGGCTGCCGGTGCTGCGCGAGCGGGTCGGTCACCACCTGGCCGGGCGGGGGCTGCGCCGGGAGCGGGTGCTGGCGACGGTGACCCGGCTGCTGGACACCGGCATCTTCCGGGTCGGCAGTGACCAGTACGCAGCCGGCGACGACCCGACGTTCGGGGTGGCCACCCTGCGCCCCGAACACGCCCGGGCCCGGAGCGGCTGCGTGCTCTTCGAGTTCCCGGCCAAGGGCGGCATCGAGCAGGTACGGCTGGTCGAGGATCCGCAGCTGTGCCGGGTGCTGCTCGACCTGCGCCGCCGACGCCGGGCGGCCGAGCGGCTCTTCGGTTACTGGGACGGCACCACCTGGCGGGACGTCCGCGCCGACGAGATCAACGATTATCTGCGTACCGCAAGCGGTGGCGAGATGACCGCGAAGGACTTCCGCACCTGGCACGCCACGGTGCGGGCCGCCACCGAACTGGCCGGGTGGACCTCGGCCCGGTCGGCGACCGCGCGGCGGCGGGCGGTGGCGGGGGTGATGCGGGAGGTGGCGGAGCTGCTGGGCAACACCCCGACGGTGGCCCGTACGTCATACGTCGATCCCCGGGTGGTGGACCTGTTCCACGACGGCGTGGTCGCGCCGGTCACCCGGGACACCCCACGCGAGCAGGCCGAACAGGCGGTGCTGACCCTGCTTGAGCGGTCCTGAGCCGGGAGCCGGCGGGTCCTATCTGAGATACCGCTCCACTTCGGCGATCCACTCCGGCATACCCTTGTAGACCTTCCGGTATAAATCAAGAATCTCTTTCTTGGTCAGATGCTCCAGTTCGTCCTTGGGGATCTTCCTGGCCAGTGCGGTAGAAATCGGCGAATGCTGGCCGGCGGTCAGAATGATCGACGGGGCCTTTTGGACGTCGTGCCCAAGATGCTTGAGCACGGACTGTTCAATGATGTGATGGGCCTGGTACGCGCCGCCGTGGCCTCTGGTGAACACCGAGAAGGAATCAAAAGGCCCGATGATGCCGCGTTTGTTCAATTCTGACGCGACGATAGGCGCGCCCTTGTCGAATTTCTTCGTGAGAGACTCGGCCGCCTCGACGGACAATGTGCGGCTGACCCGTTGCCCGGATCGTACCGCCTGAATGAAAGCCTTTCCTTCCGCGTTGGGTGAAATCGCTTTCTTGGCGACCGCCTTGGCGACACTCCGCATTTTCAGGATGACACCCAACGTCACCTTGCCGCCGGTGGCTGTGCCCTTCTTCAGCGCGCCCTTGACAAGCAGCTTCGCGGCGACGCCAGCGGCGCCCTTGCCGACTCCGGACGGCGTCGGAACGTAGTCCAGCGGACCGAGTCCTTCGGATTCGACGCCGATCGCAACCCCGGCATCGACGACAAAATTTCCCTCGCGATCGACGAGCCGGGAGATTCCGTCAGCATGAAACGTCCGGTAACCGATGATCTCTCTGGTTTCCGGGTCCAGCACCACACCGCTGATGCGGTTACGGTTCTCGGGCAGGTCTTCTTCGAAGTCGCTGATGCCTTGCGGGCCGGACTCGTCGTCCACGACGATGCCGCCGTCGCCAGCGTGCGCCGGCTCGCCCGGGAGTCGGACGCTGGCCGGTGGCGCGATTATCGGCTCCATCTCCAAATCCGTGTTCACGAGCGCGATGCTCGTGCCGACGCTCGGCCCCCACAGGAAGTTGACAATGTCCGCGATCTGATCCCGGGGAAGTGTCTCGACCCGATTTTTCTCGCGGAGCAGAAATTCCAGATCCCGCTGCATTTTGGCGCGCACGGTCTGCATGGCGAGCACGAGCCTCGGTCCGCCGACCAACCCGCCGGCCTCCTCGTCCCTGAGAACCTGCTCGCCGAGCCTGGCCAATCGCGGCAACAGGTCGTACATCGGCAGACCCTGGATCTCCGCGAGCGGGGCGTTGTTCTCCTCTCTGCGCTGCACCACGAACCCGGTGCCCGGTGCCTTTGTCGCACCCGTCAGCAGAGCATCGACGGCACGATTTCCCGCGAGACGCTGGAGTCCGAGCAGGGCCACTGGCGCCGCGGCGGTTCGCTGCGGCAACCTGTCCGCCGCGCACGCTGTTTCGCGACGCTCGCGTCTGCTACCCACTCACAGAGCAAGCCCGTCGGACGTAGTCGGGCGCAAGCGAACCGTGTGCATCCCACAGGGCAGAGATCGTTGCCCGAGAGGGCTCATGTCCAGAAGTGGGCTGGCGCCGCCCGCCGGCACGCCCGGCCGGATGCACCTCCGTGAACCGGCGTGATTTTCCCGGTGAGTTGTTGATTCCACCGGGATGTCGCCGTCCTGACGACCATCGCCCCCCGGCCGCCGAGCCTGAGGGGCGACCTCACGGCTGCGTCCGGCCGGCCGCGCGGGCCTTGATCAGGGTCTCGACGCCGTCGAGCACCCGGTCGAGCCCGAACCGCCACTCGGCCTCGTTCTCCTCCTCGTCCGCGCCTGCCTCGGCGATCAGCTCGTGGATGGCCGGGTACGGGCCGGGGGCGGTGACCATGGCCAGGTGCTGCCAGTACCGCCGGCCCACCTCCTCCGGCGTCTGCCCGCTGCGGGCGGCTGCCTCGGCAAGGTCGGCGCTGGTCACGGCCCAGCTGCGGGCGTACCCGCTGACCAGCAGGATGGTGGAGATCCGCTCGGCGGCCCGTAGCCCGGTGCCACGGAGGGCGACGAGCCCGTACTCCATCCAGCGCACCGAGTTCGGGTGGATCGGCGGACCGCTGATCGGCACGTGCCGGATCCACGGCTGGCGACGGAGCGCGGCGAGGTTCCCCTCGCCCCAGCGGGCCAGCGCCGGCCGCCAGCCCTCGCCCGGGGCACGCGGTGGCGGCGGCGGCCCGTACGCGGTGTCGGCCATGAGATCGAGCAGATCGTGCTTGGTCGGTACGTACCGGTAGAGCGACATGGTGCCCACGCCCAGTTCGCTGGCGACCCGGCTCATCGAGACGGCGGAGAGCCCTTCGGCCTGCGCCACCCGGATCCCGGTGGCGACCACCTGCGCCAGGCTGAGGCTGCGCTTCGGGCCTCGGGCGGGGCGGTCGCGCAGCCCCCAGGCGAGCGCCATGTTCTCGGGCAGGACGTCGTCGTTCTCAGACCGGACGTCGTCGGGATCGCCCACTCCACCTCCCAGGCCGGGGTCTTGACGATCATCCTAACTTCTGCGTACGGTCTACGCATTAAAGCGTATGCCATACGCAGATTATGGAGAGTGACCATGCCTGAACCCCCCGCGGTCGAACTGGTCGACCTGCGTAAATCCTTCGCCGGTCTGGTCGTGCTCGACGGGCTCTCGATGCGGGTGCCGAGGGGCGGGGTGCACGCCCTGCTCGGTGCCAACGGCGCCGGCAAGACCACCACCGTGCGGATCCTGGCCACCCTGACCCGACCGGACTCGGGCACGGTCCGGGTCGCCGGCCACGACGTGCTGCGCGAGCGGCGGCGGGTACGGCGGACGATCAGCCTCGCCGGCCAGCACGCCGCCCTCGACGACGGGCAGACCGGTCAGGAGAACCTCACCATGCTGGCCCGGCTCGCCGGGCTGTCCCGGCCGGCGGCCCGCCAACGCGCCACCGCGCTGCTGGAGCGCTTCGACCTGACCGCCGCCGCCGGTCGCCGGGTGCTGACGTACTCCGGTGGCATGCGACGTCGCCTCGACCTGGCGGCCAGCCTGGTCGGCACGCCCTCGGTGATCTTCCTCGACGAGCCCACCACCGGCCTTGACCCGCGCAGCCGGATCGGGCTGTGGGAGCTGATCGGTGAGCTGGCCGGGGCCGGGGTCACGGTGCTGCTCACCACGCAGTACCTGGAGGAGGCCGACCGCCTCGCCGACCGGATCGCGGTGCTGCACGGCGGGCGGCTCGCCGCCGAGGGGACGGCGGCCGACCTCAAGCGCCGGTTCGGTGCCCAGCGGCTGGAGCTGACCTGGCGGGACACGGCCGGCTACGCCGACGCGCAGCAGCGGCTGGGCGACCGGGTCAGCCACCGCGACCCGGCCCGCCGGCAGTTGGCCGTGGCCACCGACGGCAGCGCGCCGCAGGTGCGCCGCCTGCTCGACGAGGTCGACCCGGACCGGCACGGGGTGGTCCGGTTCACCGTCCGGGAGGCGACCCTGGACGACGTCTTCTTCACCCTGACCGGCCCCGAGGTACGCACCGAACGGGAGGTGGCCGGTGTCTGAGCTGAGTCTGCGACCGGGGCACGCCGCCGTGCTGATCGGCCGCTGCGTACGGCTGTCCCGGCGCAACGTCGACGCGCTGCTCACCTCGCTGCTGTTGCCGGTGCTGATGATGCTGCTCTTCGTCTACCTCTTCGGCGGGGCGATCCAGACCGGTTCGGCGTACGTGACCTATGTGGTCCCCGGCGTACTGCTGCTCTGCGCCGGCTACGGTGCCGCGGGCACCGCGATCAGCGTGACCACGGACCTGACCACCGGCATGGTCGAACGGCTGCGCACGATGGACGTGGGGGCCACGTCGATCCTCGGCGGGCACGTGATGGCGAGCGTGGTGCGCAACAGCGTCTCCACCGTGCTGGTGTTGGGGGTGGCGGTCGCCATCGGCTTCCGCCCGGCCGTCGCACCGCTGCGCTGGCTGGCCGCCGCCGGGGTGCTGCTGCTGTTCCTGCTGGCGGTCTCCTGGCTCTCGGCGGCGTTCGGGTTGCTCGCCCGTACCCCCGAGGCGGCCAGCGGCTACACCTTCCTGGTGATGTTCCTGCCCTACCCCAGCAGCGCCTTCGTGCCGGTGGAGACGATGCCGAGCTGGCTGCGCGGTTTCGCCCAGCACCAGCCCGTCACGCCGGTCATCGAGTCGCTGCGCGGGCTGTTGCTGGACACCCCGGTCGGCTCCGCGCCGGCCCGGGCGGCGGCCTGGTGCCTCGGCTTCCTGGCCCTGGCCGTCCTGCTCGCCACCCTCCTCTTCCACCGCCGCACCACCTAACCCCCACCCCACCCCACCCCACCCTCCACCCCCACCCCATCCCCACCCCCACCCCCACCCCACCCTCACCCGTGTTGATCATGAGGTTGGCGGCACTTTGAAGATCGACCAGTGCCGCCAACCTCATGATCAACGGGGAGAAAAGGGGGAGGGGGAGGGGGAGGGGGAGGGGAGGAGGGTAAGGGGGTTAGTCGTTGAGGATTTCGGCTAGGCGGTCGCGGAAGCGGCGTTCGGAGGCGGTGACCGTGCTGCCGCCCAGGCCGAGGATGCCGCCGGTGCTGGCCGCGCCGACCACGTGCTCGGCGATCTCCACCAGCCAGTGCCGGTACGCGCCGGCCTCACCCTCGTCCACCTTGGCCGCCAGCAGCGCCGCGGCCTGCTTGGCCCGGCCCAGCACCTCCTCGGCGTAGCCGCGAGGGTCGTCGGGGGCGATGACCGGCAGTTCCTCGCCGGCCTCCGGGTCGCCCACCCGGGTGACGATCTCGCCGGCCACGGCCGCCACCAGTGGGCTGGCCGACTCCCGGCCGGCCGAGATGCTCTCCAGGCCGGCGGCGCCCTCGGCCATCGTCGCCCGGGTGCCGTCGGACTCGGCGGCGCTCGCCGCAGTGAGTACCGACTGCGGCAGGCCGACCAGCAGCCCCCATTCCTCGTCCGAGAAACCAAAACCGGTGTACGCCGGTTCTTCGATCACGGCTGTGTCCCTCCCGCTCGTCGTCCACCTTCTCGCCGGTCCGTGCCGATGCGATGCGTCGGCGGCCGGCTGGTTGAGCCGCCGCAGGCGGCCGGCTCAGGTTAGTTCAGCGTCAGTAGTCCTTGTTCGGACACCACGCTTACCGACAGGGTCTTGTACCCGACCTCGTCGAAGAGGACCGTCATCCGGCCCTCCTCGTAGCTGAGCACCAGACCCGAACCCCACTCCGGATGGCGGACCTGGCTGTGCACCGGGAACGGTCCGACCGCGCCGTTGTCGGCGACGCTGGTGCCGGCGTGGCAGTTGTCGCAGTGCCCGCAGATCTGGGTCATCTGCTCGCCGAAGTAGGCAAGCAGCGTCTGTCCCCGGCAGGTGTTGGTCTCGGCGAAGGCGCGCATCATGTCGGTGCGCGACCGGGTCAGGCTCTGCTGGCGCTCGGCCTCGGCCACGGCGGCTGCGGCGGCGTCGACCGGAGCGGGCGAGTAGCGCGGTGCGCCGACCCGCTGTCGGGCGCGGGGCTCGGCGGCGCCGACCTGTTCCAGCAGGGCGAGGTACTGGCCGAGCTTGCGCGGCCCGAGTCCGGTCAGCTCGCGCAGCTTCTTGCGGGTGACCGGGGCGCGGCGCAGCAGCGCGGCCAGGTCCCGCAGCTCGGTGGCGTCCGGCAGCCCGCCGCTGAAGTAGCGTTGCAGGCCGACATCCTCGGCCTGCCAGAGCAGCAGTACGCGGGCCGGCTGGCCGTCGCGTCCGGCGCGGCCGATCTCCTGGAAGTAGCTGTCCGGCGAGTCGGGCAGCGCCATGTGCACCACCCAGGCGATGTTCGGCTTGTCGATGCCCATGCCGAAGGCCGAGGTCGCCACCATGATCGGCACCTGGTCGGCGAGGAACTCCTCGTGCAGCCGGACGCGGGCGCCGCTGGACATCCCACCGTGGTAGTGCTGGGCGGGGAAGCCGGCCTCGGTGAGCCGGACGGCCAACTCCTCGGCCGCCCGACGGGTGGGCACGTAGATGATTCCCGGCCGCTCGTCGTCGCGCAGCAACGCGACCAGCCGCCGCCACCGGTAGTCCTCGGTGGGGCAGTGCGCCACCTCCAGGAAGAGGTTGGGCCGGTCCAGCCCGGACACCACGATCTCCGGCTGGCGCAGGCGCAGCCGGGCGACGATGTCGTCGCGTACCGGCGGGGAGGCGGTGGCGGTCAGCGCGACCACCGGCGGGCGGCCGATGCCGTCGATGAGCTGACCGAGGGCCAGGTAGTCCGGGCGGAAGTCGTGTCCCCAGGCGGAGATGCAGTGCGCCTCGTCGATCGCGACCAGGGCCGGTTTGAGGGCGCGTACCTCGGCCAGCCGGTCCGGATTGGCCAGTTGCTCCGGGGTGATGAAGAGGAACTCGGCCCGGCCGTCGCGGATCTCGGCGATCGCCTCGGCCTGCTGGGTCGGGCTCTCGTCCGAGGAGATCCGGACCGCCCGCAGCTCCGGTCGCTGCCGTTCGTTGAGCGCGGCGATCTGGTCCTGCTGAAGGGCGAGCAGCGGCGAGATCACCACGGTCGGGCCGGGGATCAGGCTGGCCGGGATCTGGTAGATCGCCGACTTGCCGGCACCGGTGGGAAGCACCACCAGGGCGTCGCGCCGCTTCATCACCGCCCGCATGGCGGCCAGTTGGTTGGGGCGCAGGGCGGTCCAGCCGAACAGGCTGCGTGCCGCGCGGCGCAACGACATCGAGTGCGTGGTCAGCTTCATCGAGGGCCGCAGGTACCCGGGTGCTCCGACGGCGAAACCCGTCGGCCGGGCGAGCGTGCGTCCCTGGTGAGATTCAACGCAGCCGGGGCAGCACCTCGCGCTGGTACAGGTCGAGCAGCCCCTGCCAGTTCGGCCCGGTGTTGGCCACGTAGACCTCGTCGAAGCCGGCTTTCGCGTACGTGTCGATCTTCGCCAGGTGCGCGTCGGCGTCGTTGCCGCAGACGAACGTTTCGCGCATCGCCGCCGGGTCGACAAGTTGGGCGGCCTGCTCGAAGTGGCGTGGCGAGGGCAACACCTGCAACAGCTCACCCGGGATCGCCTCGGTCGGCCAACGCTCGTACGCCAGCCGTACGCCCTCCTCCTCGGTCGGCGCGTAGGCGGCTTTGAAGCCGGCCTGGCACGGCTTGTCGCCCCCGCCCTCCTCCCGGAACCGGCGGACCAGGTCGGCGTCGGGCATGGTGTTGATGAAGCCGTCGCCGATGCGGGCGGCGAGCCGTACCGCCTTGGGGCCGAACGCCGAGACGTAGACCGGCGGGGGCGTCTCCGGCCGGGTGTAGATCCGCGCGTGCTCCACCCGGTAGTGGCGGCCGTAGTGGTTGACGAAACCGCCGTCCCACAGTTTCCGCATCACCTCGACCGCCTCCTCCAGCATCTCCAACCGGACGCCGGCCTGCGGCCACGGGTCACCCAGAATGTGCTCGTTGAGCGCCTCGCCGGAACCCACCCCGAGGACGAACCGGCCGCCGTGCAGCACCGCGCTGGTGGCCGCCGCCTGGGCCAGCACCGCCGGGTGGATCCGGGTGGTCGGGCAGGTCACCGCAGTGGTGACGGGCAGCGTGACGGCCTGGCTCAACGCGCCGATCATCGACCAGACGAAGGGGCTCTGCCCTTGCGCGTCGATCCACGGATGGTAGTGATCCGAGATCCACAGCGCCTCGAACCCGGCCCGCTCGGCGGCGCGTGCCTGCGCCAGCAACTCGGCGGGCGCGTACTCCTCTGTGGACAGGAAATAGCCGATCCTCATCTCTTCCCCCTCACCGTGGTGGTGCCTGCGGCGGTACCCAGGCGGGGGCCGGTCACACCCCGGTCGCGGTCAGCGCCGGAACATCGCCCGGATCGCGATGAGCAGCAGCAGGCCGCCCACGACCAGGCCGAGCAGGCGTACGCCGGGGATGTCGGCCGGGCTCGTCGCGTCGGCAAGTAGCAGCGGATCCATAGCCGCACTTTCCCGGCGGAGCGCTCCCAAGACAACTGTAAGGTTTATTGACTAATTGGGTGGCGCAATGTGACCATGTCTGCACCGCCGGGTGGCGGAGAGAATCCACGGCGCAGAAGGCGGGGGGCGACGCTCGCATGGGCGAGAGCAATCTGGCGGGGCTGGCCGCCGCGGTCCTGCAACCGGGCTTCGTCGGCACCGCCCCGCCGCCCTGGATCTGTCGCTGGCTCGGCGCGGGCCTCGGCTCGGTCGTGTTGTTCAGCCGCAACGTCGTCGACCCGGCACAGGTGGCCGCGCTCACCGCCGCGCTGCGCGCCGAGCGGCCCGACGTGATCGTCGCGATCGACGAGGAGGCCGGGGACGTCACCCGCATCGAGTCGGGCCGGGGCAGTTCCCGGCCGGGCAACCTGGCCCTCGGCGCGGTGGACGATCCGGTGCTGACCGAGGAGGTCGCCCGTGATCTCGGCGGTGAACTCGCCGCCGCCGGCATCACGCTGAACTACGCGCCCGACGTCGACGTCAACTCGAACCCGGACAACCCGGTGATCGGCGTCCGCTCGTTCGGCGCCGACCCCGCGCTGGTCGCCCGGCACACCACCGCATGGGTACGCGGCCTTCAGGCGGCCGGCGTCGCGGCCTGCGCGAAACACTTCCCCGGCCACGGCGACACCCGGGTCGACTCGCACCACGACCTGCCTCGGATCACTGCGGACCGGCAGCGGCTGCACGCCGTCGAACTGGGCCCGTTCCGGGCCGCCGTGGCGGCCGGCGTACAGGCGGTGATGACCGGGCACCTGCTGGTGCCGGCGCTGGATCCCGGGCTGCCGGCCACGCTCAGCGAACGGATCCTGGGCGGCCTGCTCCGCGAGGAGATGGGCTTCAACGGCGTGGTGGTGACCGACGCGGTGGAGATGCGCGCGGTCGCGGGCCGGTACGGCCTGGCCGGCGCGGCGGTGCGGGCCCTGGCCGCCGGGGCGGACGCGATCTGCGTCGGCGGTGAGCACGCCGACGAGCAGACGGCGCGGCACCTGCGCGACGCGATCGTGGCGGCGGTGATCGCCGGGCAGTTGCCTGAGGAACGGCTGGCCGAGGCGGCGAAGCGGGTCGGCCAACTGGCGGCGTGGACGGTGGCCGCCCGCGCGGAGCGGGCCGGTCCCGATGTGCTCAAGGCCGGTCCCGATGTGCTCAAGGCCGGTCCCGATGTGCTCAAGGCCGGTCCGGGTGCTGCCCAGGGCGGTCCGGGTGCTGCCCAGGCCGACGGCTCGGCGGTCGGGTTGCTGGCCGCCCGACGCGCCGTCCGGATCACCACCGGCGCGGCGGCCACCCCGCTGCCGCTGGCCGCCGCGCCGCACGTGGTGGAGTTCGAGCCGCCGCCAAACATCGCGATCGGGACCGCGACCCCCTGGGGGGTGGCGGCTCCGCTTGCCGAACTGGTGCCGGGCACCACCAGCGCCCGTTGGAGCGAGGCCACGGTCCCCACCGACCCGACCGCCGGTGCCGCCGGCCGCCCGCTGGTCCTGGTCGTCCGCGACCTGCACCGGCACGGCTGGATGCGCGCCGCCGTCGACCGGGCGCTTACCGGCCGGCCCGATGCGGTGGTGGTGGAGCTGGGGGTGCCGGCGCTTGTCGTCGGCAGCGTGCACGTGGCCACCCACGGCGCCACCCGGGCGGCCGGCCGGGCCGTGGCCGAGTTGCTCGGCGGCGGCGCACTCAGCCCAGGCTGGTGACCAGGTCCGCGTACTCGGGATGACGTTCGATGAAGGCCGTCATGAACGGGCAGCGCGGCACCACCCGCTGCCCCCGCTCGCGCACCTGATCCAGCGTGCCGCGGATCAGCGCCGAGCCGACGCCCTTGTGCTGGAAGCCCGGATCCACCTCGGTGTGCGTGAAGACGAGCACCCCGTCTCGCGGCAGGTACGCGGTGAAGCCGGCCAGCGCGTCGTCGACCAGGATCTCGTAGCGGCGTTTTGCGGGATCGTCCTCGATCAGCATGCTCACCTGCCCATTGTCACCGGCCGGCAGCGGCGCGGTAACTTTTCGCGGGTGCGACGTACCCTTGGCGGCGTGACGATGAAGCCCCTCGCCGGCAATCCCCTCCGTATCCCCCTCCGCAAGACCGCCGGGCTGCTGGCCGGCCTCGCGCTCGGCGCGGCCGTGCTGGCCGGGTGCAGCAGCGAGGGCGCCCGCACCGACTGCCGCCTGGATGCCTGCACGGTCACCTTCGACCGGGGCGTGGACGCCCGGGCCAGCATCTTCGGGGTGGAGGCCCGACTGGTCGAGGCGCAGGACGACGTGGTCACCATCGAGGTGGCCGGCCAGCAGCTGTCGCTGACGGTCGGCCAGCAGGCCACCGAGGTCGGTGGGCTCGCGGTCACCCTGGACAGCGTCACCGACTCCGAGGTGAAGGTGGATATCTC
This sequence comes from Micromonospora sp. FIMYZ51, assembly GCF_038246755.1. Lineage (NCBI taxonomy): Bacteria > Bacillati > Actinomycetota > Actinomycetes > Micromonosporales > Micromonosporaceae > Micromonospora > Micromonospora sp. FIMYZ51. The sequence goes on from NZ_CP134706.1 coordinate 2,347,258, forward strand.
GCGCAACCCGGGCTGACCTCGACCGGGCGGCGGTGGCGCACGTTTGGAAATCTTCGCCATCGGAGATTGAGGGCCCATGTCTCTCACCCGGAACGCCGAAGCCACCGCTGCCCGTACGGCCGACAGCCGGTGGCTGGAACTCCTCGCCCGGGCCGGCTTCATCGGCTACGGGATCGTGCACCTGCTGTTCGGCTGGCTGGCGCTACAGATCGCCTTCGGCAACTCCGCCGACGACGGCGACCAGTCCGGCGCGCTGCGTACCCTCGCCGCGCAACCCATGGGCAAGTTCCTGGTCATCGCCATCGCGGTCGGTATGGTCGCGATGGCCATCTGGCAGGCCCTCGAAGCGGCCGTCGGGCACCGCACCGAACGAGGCAACGACCGCCTCAAGGAGCGGATCATCTCGGCCGCCCGGACGGTCATCTACCTCTGGCTGGCCTGGACCGCCTGGAAGGTCTTCTCCAACGCCAACTCCGACAGCGCCTCCCAGCAGGAGGAGCTGACCGCTCGGATGATGGAGTCCACCGGCGGTCGGTGGCTGGTCGGGCTCGCCGGCCTGGCGCTGATCGGGCTCGGCATCGGCATGAGCATCTACGGTTTCCAGAAGAAGTTCATGAAGCGCCTGAAGACCGGCGAGATGAACGCCCGGACCAGCCAGCTCGCGCGTCGGCTCGGCATGGCCGGCTACATCTCCCGGGGCAGCGCGTTCGCCGTGACCGGCCTGCTGGTCGTGCTGGCCGCGGTCAACTACGACCCGGAGCGGGCCCGGGGCCTGGACGCCGCGCTGCGGACGCTGCGTGACCAGCCGTTCGGTACCATCCTGCTGGTGCTCATCGGCCTGGGCATCGCCGCCTTCGGTGTCTACTGCTTCCTCCAGTCCCGCTACCGCAAGGTCTGACTTCTCCACCACCCCCCACGGTGGCCGGTGGCGAGGATCCGAGGCAACATTGCCCCTTTGTGCGGATCTTGCCGTCGGGTCAGAAGGAGAAGGACACGTGCACAGCTACCTCGTGACGATCGTCGCCGCGTTCGCCGCGGCGGCGATCGCCCTTGCCGTGGTCGAGGTGGTCCACCGCCTCATCAGGCGATGGGGTCGTCGGTCGCTGCTGTTGACCGAGCTGGCGGAGCACGCGCACCGCTCCTTCCAGGTCGCCGCCACCGTGCTCGCCGTACAGTTCGCCATCCGGTTCAGCACCGGGTACGCGGTCGGCACCGGCTGGCGACAGGCCCTGCTGCACATGTTGGTGCTCGCGGTCATCGCGGCCACCGCCTGGCTGGTCGCCTCGCTGCTGGTGGTGGTGGAGGACACCGCGCTGGCCCGGTTCCGGGTGGACGTGCCGGACAACCGGCACGCCCGCCGGGTCCGCACCCAGGTCGTGATGCTGCGCCGGGTGACCATCGTGGTGATCGTCGTGCTCACCGTCGGCGTGATGCTGATGACCTTCCCCGCGGTGCGCGGCATCGGTGCCGGCGTACTGACCAGTGCCGGTGTGGTCGGTATCGTCGCCGCGCTGGCCGCGCAGAGCCTGCTGGGCAACGTCTTCGCCGGCCTGCAACTCGCCTTCAGCGACGCGGTCCGCCTCGACGACGTGGTCGTGGTCGAGGGGGAGTGGGGCCGGATCGAGGAGTTGACGCTCAGCTACGTGGTGGTGCAGATCTGGGACGACCGGCGGCTGATCCTGCCCACCTCCTACTTCACCAGCACCCCGTTCCAGAACTGGACGCGCACCGAGGCGAAGGTGCTCGGCACGGCCGAGTTCGAGGTCGACTGGTCGGTCCCGGTGCAGGCCATGCGGGAGGAGTTGCGTCGGCTGGTGGAGAGCACCGAGCTGTGGGACGGCCGGGTCTGCGTACTCCAGGTCACCGACGCGACCGGCGGCATGATCAAGGTTCGGGCGCTGGTCAGCGCCGGCAGCGCCGGGGCTCTGTGGGACCTGCGCTGCCTGGTCCGCGAGCATCTGGTGGCCTGGGTACGCGACCAGCGGCCCACCGCGATGCCCCGGCTGCGGACCGAGGTCGGCGACGGTGCCGGCAACCTGCCCTGGCAGTGGGTGAAGCCCCGGGCCTCGGCCGTCCGCCGCCCCGCCGAGGGCGAGGTCCCGGACGACGCGCGTCTCTTCGGCGGCAGTGACGACGGCGAGGCCCGCAGCGAAGCCTTCGTCGGCCCCGACGAGACCGCCGAGGCCCGCCGCTGACCGTTGGCGCGTCGGTCCGTCTGTCGCACGCTCTCCGGTCGCTCGTCGCACGCTCTCCGGTCCGCGGAACTCACGCTCTCCGGTCCGCGGAATCAGCGCTCTCCGGTTAGCCGGATTCCTGCGGTTACGCCCGAACGGCGACGGTCGAGGACGTTTGGCGGCGCGTTTGATGGGGACCTGCTGCGACGACGCTTCTGCTCCTTTCCGCTGGACAGGATTGACGGGCAGCGACTTCGGGCATACAGCGCGGGAACGATGAGAGGGGGACAGCATGGCTGATGTGGCGAACGTCCGCGTCTCCCAGAACGGGAGCGAACCGTCCACCGCCGAGCTGGTCCAGCGGGCGGCCGAGCAGGTGTCCCGCCTGGTGCGCGACGAACTCGCGCTGGCCCGCGCGGAGCTGACCGCGAAGGGCAAACACGCCGGCATCGGTGCCGGTCTGCTCGCGGGCGGGGGTGCGCTCGCCTTCTTCGGTCTCGGCGCGCTGATCACCGCCGCGATCCTGCTGTTGGCCCTGGTGCTGCCCGCCTGGGCGGCGGCCCTGATCGTGGCGGCGGCCCTGTTCCTGGTTGCCGGCGTGCTCGCCCTGATCGGCAAGCGGCAGGTGAACCGGGCGGTTCCGCCGGTGCCGCAGGCGACCGTACGCAGCCTGCGCGCCGACGTCGACGTGCTCAGCGCCGCGGTCAAGGACAGGGGACGGGCATGACACGCAACGGAACCGGCGACACCGAGGCGCTGCGGGAGGAGATCCGGCGTACCCGGGTCGAGTTGGGCGAGACGATGGAGGCGTTGGCCGCCAAGGCCGACGTCAAGAAGCGACTGAAGTCTTCGGCGGACCAGGCCCGCGAACGGGTGCGGGAGCAGGCCGCGCAGACCGTGGCGCGGGTCCGCGCGCAGGCCGGGCTCCGCCATGAGCAGGAGGGGTCCGGCGAGGTCGCGATGCGGTCGGGTCCGGCGCCGTTCGTGGCTCTCGCGGCCGGCGCGGTGGTTGCCGCAGTGGTGTTGCTGATCATCAGAGGGAGGCGAGGGTGAGCAAGGGAATCGGCAAGGCCGCCTACCGGCCGGTCGGCATCCTGGCCGGCTTCGCCGCTGGTGCACTCGCGGGCGCGATCTTCCGCCAGGTGTGGAAGATGACCGCCGGCGACGGCGATGCCCCGAACCCGACCGACGAGGACCGTCGATGGGGCGAGATCCTCGCGGCGGCAGCCCTACAGGGAGCCATTTTTTCGGTGGTCCGGGCCGCTGTGGACCGGGGCGGAGCGGTCGGGGTGCGCCGACTGACCGGCCGCTGGCCGGACTAGTCACAACGGAAAAACGCGTGGTCAGGCCGCGCTCGCCGGTTCGCTGGTGAGGGGGCCTTTCGCCGTACCGGACAGCGCCGCCCGGCGGACCTGACGCATCCTTCAGGTCACATGTCGGAGAATTTCGTCGGGTAGGCTGTGCGAAGTTTTTGCGTACGTGGTTTGCTGTTCCACGCTGTTGCGAGATGGCGTGGGTTGAGAGAAGTTCCCTTCACTGGGGGCCGCCTCAGGCACCGCTGCTCGAAAACGGCCAACCGGCCGCACGGCGTGCTCGGCCGCCAGTTTTAGAAGGAGATACACATGGCGCAGGGAACCGTGAAGTGGTTCAACGCTGACAAGGGCTTCGGCTTCATCACCGTCGACGGCGGGGGTGCTGACGTGTTCGTCCACTTCTCGGCCATCCAGACCAGCGGCTACCGCACGCTGGAGGAGAACCAGCGGGTGGAGTTCGAGATCGCCCAGGGCCAGAAGGGTCCGCAGGCCGAGCAGGTCCGCCCCCTCTGAGTGGTGCCGGCCGGTGACCGCCGGCAATGGGTGATCCGACCACTCGGATCGAGCGAAGCCCCGCATCCCGTCCGGGACGCGGGGCTTTCCGCGTCTGTGACTCCCGTCCGCTGTGCCTCGGTGTCACCGCCGCACCGGTGGGAAACGCCAGGCATCGGGCCTTCCCACCGGTCGCTCAGCGGCGACCGCGGGCCCGGGCACCGAGCCAGAGCAGGACCGCGCCGGCCAGCATCAGCACCGCGCCGACCATCGCCCAGACCCGCTTGTCGGTGAGCACACTGCCCTCGACGTAGCCGAGACCCTGCACGGTCCAGAGTGCACCCACGACCACGGCCAGCAGACCGAGGGTGAGGCGGAACCAGCCACTCATCGCGACCTCCCTCTGCCGGGACCCGTCGGCGGTCACTGCACCCGGCGCGTCGGTCACCATCGGTGGTGCACCTGCGGACGGATCAGGTCGTCGTATACCGCGCTCACCTGCGCCAGTTCCGTCGTGGACAGTGCCGGCTGGTCGGCCACGGCGGCGTTGGCGCGGGCCTGTGCCGCGTCGCGGGCACCGGGGATGACCACGGTGACCCCCGCCTGGTCCAGCACCCAGCGCAGCGCGAACTGGGCAGTCGTGCGGTCGTCGCCGACCAGGGGGGCGAGCCGGCGGACGGCGGCCAGCCCGGTGGCGAAGTCGACGCCGGAGAAGGTCTCGCCCACGTCGAACGCCTCGCCGTGCCGGTTGAACGAGCGGTGGTCGTCGGCGGGGAAGGTGGTCTGCTCGTCGTAGCGGCCGGAGAGCAACCCGCTGGCCAGCGGTACGCGGGCGATGATGCCGACCCCGGCGGCGGCAGCGGCCGGCAGCACCCGCTCCAGCGGCTTGTGCCGCAGCGCGTTCAGGATGATCTGGACGCTGGCCACCCCGGGGCGGGCGATCGCGGTGAGCGCCTCGTCGCAGGTCTCCACGCTGACGCCGTACGCGGCGATCCGCTTCTCGGCGACCAGGGTGTCGAGGGCGTCGAAGACCGCGTCGTCGGCGAAGACCACCGTCGGCGGGCAGTGCAACTGCACCAGGTCCAGGGTGTCCACCCCGAGGTTGCGCCGGGACCGGTCGGTCCACTGCCGGAAATTGTCCACGGTGTACGCCTCGGGGGTCTGCGGCACGCGGCGGCCCATCTTGGTCGCCACCGTCAGCCCGGCGTCGGGGTGCGCCGCGAGGAACCGGCCGATCAGCTGTTCGCTGCGTCCGTCGCCGTACACGTCGGCGGTGTCCAGGAAGGTGACGCCGGCCTCGACCGCGGCAGTCAGCACCGCCATCGCGTCGTCCTCGGTGACCGTGCCCCAGTCGGCGCCGAGCTGCCAGGCGCCGAGGCCGACCACGCCTACCTGCCGACCCAGCCGGGGGAAGCTGCGTTGTTCCATACGGGTGAGCCTAGTGATCCGCCTTGCCCCGCCCGTGGCCGGGCCGTACGCTTAACAAGACGGACGTACGGTTTGTAAGAGTTGACGCGGAGGCATGATGTGGGATCCGACCGCCTACCAGCGCTACGGCGACGAGCGGTCCCGACCGTTTCACGACCTGCTCGCCCGGGTCGGTGCCGAGCATCCCCGAACGGTCGTCGACCTCGGGTGCGGCCCCGGCACCCTGACCGCCACCCTCGCCGAGCGCTGGCCCGGTAGCCGGATCGTCGGGCTGGACTCCTCGGCGCAGATGATCGCGCGGGCCAGCGAGCTGACCGCTCCGGTCACCTTCGAGCTGGCCGACGTACGCCACTGGCACCCCGATGAGCGTACCGACGTGGTGGTCAGCAACGCAGCCTTGCAATGGGTACCCGGTCACCGCGAGTTGCTCACCCGCTGGGCCGGCGAGCTGCCCGCCGGTGCCTGGCTGGCGGTGCAGGTGCCCGGCAACTTCGACGCAGCCTCGCACCGGCTGCTGCGCGAGGTGGCCGCGCACGCCACGTGGCGGGCGGCGCTGGCCGGGCTGCTGCGCGCCACGCCGGTCGCCGAACCGGTCGAGTACGCCTCGACGCTTGCCGATGCCGGCTGCGCGGTGGACGCCTGGGAGACTACCTACGTGCACCTGCTGCCGGCCCGCCCCGACGCCGAACACCCGGTGCTGACCTGGCTGGAGGGCACCGCGCTACGCCCGGTCCGGGCCGCGCTCGACGCCGCCGGCTGGGCCGCCTTCCGGGCCGCCCTTGAGGTACGTCTGGCCGAGGCGTACCCGGTGCGGCGCGGGCGGGTGTACTTTCCGTTCCGCCGGATCTTCGTCGTCGCCCGAACCGGCGCGTTGCCCGGGTGAGCCGCCGGACCCGCGCCAACCGACCCTGCGTACAGGAGCACCAGTGACCGAGCTGCGTACCTTCATCGCCGGACTGCCCAAGGTGGAGCTGCACGTGCACCACGTCGGCTCCGCCTCGCCCCGGATCGTGGCCGAGTTGGCCGCCCGGCACGAGGGGCAGAGCCCGGTTCCCGCCGACCCGCAGCTGCTGGCCGACTACTTCGTCTTCCGCGACTTCGCACACTTCATCGAGCTGTACCTCAGCGTCGTGGACCTGATCCGGGACCAGGAGGACGTCTGGCTCCTCACCCACGAGGTGGCCCGGGAGCTGGCCCGCCAGCAGGTCCGCTACGCCGAGCTGACGGTCACGCCGTACTCGCACGTCAAGCGCGGCATCCCCGCACCGGCGTTCTGTGAGGCGATCGAGGACGCCCGCAAGCGGGCCGCCGCGGACTTCGGCATCGAGCTGCGGTGGTGTTTCGACATCCCGGGCGAGGCCGGCCTACCGGCGGCCGAGGAGACGCTGCGAATCTGCCTGGACGAACGCCCGGACGGGCTGATCAGCTTCGGTCTGGGTGGCCCCGAGATCGGGGTACCGAGGCCGCAGTTCAAGCCGTACTTCGACCGGGCCCGGGCGGCCGGGCTGCACTCCGTGCCGCACGCCGGGGAGACCACCGGCCCGCAGACCGTCTGGGACGCGCTGCGCGAGCTGGGCGCCGAGCGGATCGGCCACGGCATCTTCGCCGCCGAGGACCCGCAACTGCTCGCGTACCTCGCCGAGCGTCAGATCCCGTTGGAGGTCTGCCCGACCTCCAACGTGCGGACCCGCGCGGTGCCCCGGATCGAGGAGCACCCGCTGCCCCGGCTGGTCGAGGCCGGGGTGCTGGTCACCATCAACTCGGACGATCCGCCGATGTTCGGCACCACCCTCGACGACGAGTACGCGGTGGCCGCCGGCCTGCTCGACGCCGGCCCGGGGCAGGTGGCGCAGCTGGCCCGTAACGCGGTGGACGCCTCGTTCCTCGACGAGGCCGGCAAGCGGCGGATCGGCGCGGAGATCGACACCTACCTGCGCACCCACGGCTGAGGAGTCCAGCGCCTCGGCGGGCGGGCGGTGGGCCCGGTCGTGCCGGGCGGTGTCGACGAAGGACCGAAGTGGCGCGCGGCGGGAGGGTGTGGTGTGGGGGGACCGTTTCTCCCGCCGCGCGCACGGCCCCACCGGCCGATTGCGCTGGGAGCGAAGGGCCGGTGGAACTACTGGGTTCGCCGACTGATCCTGGCAGCCCGATGCGGCAGGTGGTGTGGCGTTAAGTCGGATCTAAGGAAGACTTGTGCCCCCACACAGCCCACGCCCTCCGGCCCGGCACCGCCCGCGCGGTTGAACCCGCACCGCCCGCGTCGTCGGGCCCGACACCGGTGGCCGGCGCGGGGCCGGTTCAGCCGTCCGAGGGCCGCTGCCGGGGCCACCGACGCCCGGTGCTCTTCGCCTCTCGACCCTCCCGGGCCATCCGGCCCACCAGGCCGAACCGACTGACCTGGCGCGGTGTCGCCTCCGGGTCGGCGAGCAGCATCACCACGCTGGCCCCGCCCAGCCGGGCCCGGTCGATGCTTACCGAACCGTTGGCCTGCAACGCCACCCGCTTGGCGATGTCCAACCCCAGCCCGGTGGAACCCTGGTCGCTGGCCCCCCGGCGCAGCGCCCGGTCCGGATTGGCGATGCCCGGCCCCGCGTCGTCGATGCGGATGGCCACGTACCCGTCCCGGCGGGAGACCGCCACCTCGAACGCGGTGCCCTGCGGGGTGTAGCGGAAGACGTTGCCGATCACCGCGTCCAGCGCGGCGGCCAACTCGGCCCGCGGCACCGGCGCGGGGATCCGCAGCTGGGCGCCGCTGACCCGGTGCGGGCGGTTCTGGTCACCGGCCAGCGCCGCCCAGAAGACCATCCGCTCCCGGACCACCTCGCTCACGTCACAGATCGCCGGGCCCGCCTCGGTGGCCACCGCCTTGCGGGTGGTCTTGATCAGCGTGTCGATCTCGCCCTCCAGGGTGACGATCGCCTGCCGGATCCGCCGGATGCCGCGCCGGTAGTCCAGCTCCGCCTGACTGAACGCGCCCACGCTCGTGTCGTCGGACTCCAGCGCCTCCGCGTCCAGCCGCAGCACGGTAAGCGGGGTCCGCAGCCGGTGCGACAGGTCCGCCACCAGTTCCCGCTCCTCGGTGCGGGCCGCGACCAACCGTTCCGCCATCCGGTTGAAGGCGTGCCCGGCCTCAGCCAGCTCACGCGGGCCGCTCGGCTCGACGTGTACGCCCAACTCGCCGTCGCCCACCGCGAGCGCGGCCTGCACCAGCGAGCGGGCGGCGTCCACCGTCCGGGCCGCGACCCGGTCCACCACAAGCACCGCCGCACCCACCAGGGCGAGCGCGACCCCGCCCAGCAGCAGCCAGCTGTTCCAGCCATCGCCGAGCGCGGAGTCCGGGACGAATACCTCCACCACCGCGATCTGCTCGCCGAGCACCACCGGATCGAGCCGTAGCGCGCCACCGTCGACGTCGACGACCAGCGAATGTCCCTCGGCGCGAGCCCGCGCCAACTGCGCGTCGTCGGCCCGCCCGGCGGCGCCGTCCACCGTCAGGCCGTGCACGACCGGCCGGGTCGCCGGGTCGTTGCCGGTGGCCTCGATCGCGCGGGCCACCACCTCCGGGTCGGTGCTCACCGCGAGCGCCCCGGTGACCAGGGCGCTGCGGCGGGCCGCGTCCGCGATCGCCTCCTCGCGGGCCTGACCGTTCAGGGTCAGCCCGAGCGGAACCAGGAAGGCCAGCGCCAGTAGCGCGCCCACGCCCGCCGTGAGCAGGGCCAGGGTGCGCCTCAGTCCGGCGCCACCAGCCGAAAGCCCACCCCCCGCACGGTGCGCAGGTAACGTGGCTTCGCCGCGGACTCGCCCATTTTGCGGCGGAGCCAGTACAGGTGAACGTCGATGGTCTGGTCCTCGCCGACCGATGGCTGCCGCCATACCTCCTCCAAGAGTTCCCGCCGGGACACTACCCGGCCAGGACGGGCGGCGAGATACGCCAGCAGGTCGAATTCCTTGCGGGTCAGCGCCAGCGCCGTCCCGTCGAGGTGGGCGCTGCGTTCACCGACGTCGACCCGCAGCCCGCCGACGCTGTGCACGGCCGGCTGCACCGCCCGGCTGGCCCGGCCCACCCGGCGCAGCACGGTGGTGATCCGGGCGTCCAGATGGGCGCCGGTGAACGGTTTGACCATGTAATCGTCGGCACCGGCCCGCAGCAGCCGGACCACGGACTGCTCGTCGTCGCGGGCGGTGGCGATGATGATCGGCACGTCGGTGATGCCGCGCAGCATCCGCAGGGCGTCGGAGCCGTCCAGGTCCGGCAGGCCGAGGTCGAGCACGACCAGGTCGGGGGTTTCCGCAGCGACCCGGCGCAGCGCGTCCAACGCGGTGCCGACCGCGTGCACGGCATGACCCCGGTCGGTGAGTGACCGAAGCATCGCGCCGCGTACGACGTGATCGTCTTCGACCAGGAGGACGGTGGCCACCCAAGCACGGTACTCGCCGCCGCGAGCGGCGTCATTGCGGCCCACCCGACGTTCCGCCCAAGATGGCATGACCATGTCCTTCACCCTCTATCCGGACACCCGCCTGGCGCTGGCCCGCGACGCGCTCGCCGGCCTGTCGGTCGGCGACGCCCTCGGATCCCAGTTCTTCGTGCCCGGCCACCAGCCGGCCGACCTGGCCGCCGGCCGGCTACCACCCGCGCCCTGGCAGTGGACCGACGACACCGAGATGGCCTGCTCGGTGCTGGCGGCGCTCGCCGAGGACGGCCGGATCGACCGGGACACGCTGGCCCTGGCCTTCGCCGAGCGCTGCGAGCCCTACCGTGGGTACGGCCCCGGCGCCGTACGCATTCTGCGCCTGATCCGCACCGGCACGCCGTGGCCGGTCGCCGCGGCGTCCGCCTTCGACGGGCAGGGCTCCTGCGGCAACGGCGCGGCGATGCGGGTGGCGCCGTTGGGGGCGTACTTCGCCGACTCGACCAGCCGGGCCGTCGCGCAGGCCCGGGCATCGGCCGAGGTGACCCATGCCCACCCGGAGGGGATCGCCGGGGCGGAGGCGGTGGCGGTGGCCGCCGCGCTGGCCGCCCGCGCCCGCCTGGACGGGGACCGGCCCGAACCGGCCCGCCTGCTGGCGGGGGTGGCGGCGGCGCTGGACCCGACGACCGAGGTGTGTCGGGGCATCCGGCGGGTCGCCGGCCTGCTCGGTCGACCACTGTCGGAGATCGTGGCGGCGGTCGGCAACGGCTCCCAGGTCACCGCCCAGGACACCGTCGCGTTCACCTGCTGGGTGGCGGCCACCCAACTGCACGACTACCCGGCGGCGGTGCGGGCCTGCGTGGCGGCCGGCGGAGACGTGGACACCACGGCCGCGATCGTCGGCGGGGTGGTCGCCGCGTACGCCGGAGTGGGCACCCCGGGCGGGGTGCCCGGCGACTGGCTGACGGCCCGGGAGCCGCTGCCCGACTGGGCCGGCTGACGCCGACCGGCCGCGCCCCGGTTGGGCGGAACGCGACCGGCCGGGTTCGGTCTCAGCGGGGCGCGCCGGCCTCGACCACCTCGCCGGCCGGCGTCGCGGCGTCGTCGGTGGCGACCGCCGAGTCGAGCACCGAGCGGTCGACCTCGTCGGCACTGGACCGGCGTCGCCGGCTGATCAGCCAACCCACCACCGCGCCGCCGCCGAGACCGGCGACCAGGCCCGCGGCGAGCAGACTGTTGGGGTTCGGGCCGCCGTCGGAGGCGGCGGTGGCCGGCGGGGCGTCGGCCGGCGTACCGGCACCGGGCGGCGCACCATGCCCGCCGTGGCCGCCGCCGGGGTAGGCCGGGTCGCCCGGGGTCAGGACCAGCGCGGGCAGCGGGCGCTGACCTGGGCCGCCGCCCCAGTGCACCGCCAGGCCGTCGGCGTACGTCTGGGTCAGCTCGAAGGTCAGCCGGTCGGTCTGCGGCAGCGGGGCCATCGAGAAGACCAGCCGGGCCGGGCCCTGATCCGCCTGGCCGGGGGCCCGGGTCCAGGTGAGCGCGGCGGTCACCACATCGGTGGCGGGACCGTGCAGGCCCGTCACCGGCGCGTCCAGCTTCCGGGTGGTGATCTTCGGCGCCCAGCCCGGCACCGACAGCGGCCACACCTCGGCGACCGGGGTGTCGGTAGGCATCCGGATCTCGATCCGCTCGGTACGGACCCCGGGCCGTTCGTCGGGCACCACGAATTCGAGCTTCACCGAGTTGCCCTGCTGGGCCTCGGTCGGTGTGAAGGTCACGCCGTCGGCCCACGCCGTAGCGGGCCAGAGCAGCACCCCGGCCGTGGCCAGGGCAGCCACCAGAGCGCCCCGGCGTCGACGGCTCCCGCCGCGCGTCATCGCCATCCTGGGTCCCCATCCGTGTCGAACCGGCCGGAACCGGATCCGGCCGCACCTGGTAGTTCGGATGCCGGGCCGAAAAGGTTCAACGGTCGGCCCGATCTCGTGCGGCCGATATCGGGCGGCAGCGCCCGACGGGGGACCGATAGCATCGCAGGAGAGCCGACCTCGGCACCTACCGTCACATCTGCCCAGAGGAGTCACCCGTGTCCGCACCCCGTACCCCCGCCGTGGCCGACCCCGTCGTCGTTGCCGCCGGGACGACGGCGGCCGACGCGGTGGCCGCGGCCGGGCTGCCCAACGCGGGCCCCAAGGCGATCGTGGTGGTCCGCGACCCACAGGGCATGCTGCGCGACCTGGACTGGCGTCCGGCCGAGGAGACCGTCGTCGAGCCGGTCGCCCTGGACTCGCCGGACGGGCTCAACGTGCTGCGCCACTCGACGGCACACGTGCTCGCCCAGGCCGTGCAGGAGGTCTTTCCCGAGGCGAAGCTCGGCATCGGCCCGCCGATCGACAACGGCTTCTACTACGACTTCTCGGTGGACAAGCCGTTCCAGCCGGACGACCTGGCAAAGCTCGAAAAGCGGATGCAGGAGATCATCAAGTCCGGGCAGCGGTTCCGCCGCCGTCGCTTCGACAGCCTGGACGAGGCCAAGGCCGAGCTGGCCGCCGAGCCGTTCAAGCTGGAACTCATCGACGTCAAGGGTGAGGGGCTGGATTCCTCCGAGGTGATGGAGGTCGGCGGTGGCGAGCTGACCATCTACGACAACCTCGCCGCCGACTCCGACAAGGTCTGCTGGTCGGACCTGTGCCGAGGGCCGCACCTGCCGAACACCCGGCTGATCGGTGCGTTCAAGCTGATGCGCTCGGCCGCCGCGTACTGGCGCGGCTCGGAGCGCAACCCGCAGCTGCAACGGGTCTACGGGACCGCCTGGCCGACCCGGGACGCGCTCAAGGCGTACCTGAAGCTGTTGGAGGAGGCCGCCCGGCGCGACCACCGCAAGCTCGGCGCGGACCTCGACCTGTTCAGCTTCCCCGACGAGCTGGGCTCCGGCCTCGCGGTCTTCCACCCCAAGGGCGGCATCATCCGCCGCGAGATGGAGAACTACTCGCGGCTCAAGCACGAGCAGGCCGGGTACGAGTTCGTCAACACCCCGCACATCACCAAGGGCCACCTGTACGAGGTCTCCGGGCACCTCGACTGGTACGCCGACGGGATGTTCCCGCCCATGGAGGTGGAGGGGGCGAACTACTACCTCAAGCCGATGAACTGCCCGATGCACGACCTGATCTTCCGCTCGCGCGGTCGTTCCTACCGGGAACTGCCGCTGCGGATGTTCGAGTTCGGCACCGTCTACCGGTACGAGAAGTCCGGTGTGGTGCACGGGCTGACCCGGGTACGCGGCATGACCCAGGACGACGCGCACATCTTCTGCACCGAGGAGCAGATGGCGGGGGAGCTGAAGTCTCTGCTCGCCTTCGTGCTCGAACTGCTGCGCGACTACGGGCTGGACGACTTCTACCTGGAGCTGTCCACCCGCAACCCGGAGAAGTCGGTGGGCACCGACGAGAACTGGGAACGGGCCACCGAGGCGCTGCGCTCCGCCGCCGAGGAGTCCGGCCTGCACCTGGTGCCCGACCCGGGCGGCGCGGCCTTCTACGGCCCGAAGATCTCGGTGCAGGTCAAGGACGCCATCGGCCGGACCTGGCAGATGTCCACCATCCAGGTCGACTTCAACCTGCCGGAGCGGTTCGGCCTGGAGTACCAGGCCGCCGACGGCACCCGGCAGCGGCCGGTCATGATCCACCGGGCGCTGTTCGGCTCGATCGAGCGGTTCTTCGGCGTGCTCACCGAGCACTACGCGGGCGCGTTCCCGGCCTGGCTGGCTCCGGTGCAGGTGATCGGCATCCCGATCCGCGACGAGCACGTCGACTACCTGCACGGCTTCGTCGCGGCGCTGCGGGCCGAGGGCGTCCGCGCCCAGGTCGACGCCGGTGACGACCGGATGCAGAAGAAGATCCGCACCGCGCAGCAGCAGAAGATCCCGTTCATGGTGATCGCCGGTGACGACGACGTGGCCGCCGGCACGGTGTCGTTCCGCTACCGCGACGGCTCCCAGCGCAACGGGGTACCGCTCGCCGACGCGGTCACCCACGTCCTCGACGTGATCCGCTCCCGCGCCAACTCCGGCCCCTCCGCACAGCTGGAGGGGTCGTAGGATCGCCGGTGTGACTGGGGCGGAGGAGCACATCGACAGGGACATGGCCGACGGGCTGGACCGGCTCTGGACGCCCCACCGGATGACCTACATTTCCGGTGGCGACCGGCCCGAGGGCGGCTACGACAAGCCGGCCGGGTGCCCGTTCTGCCTGGCCCCGCGCCGACCACCAGAGGAGAATCTGGTGGTCGCGCGGGGCGAGCACGTTTTCGTGGTGCTCAACCTCTACCCGTACAACCCGGGGCACCTGCTGGTCTGTCCCTACCGGCACGTGGCCGACTACACCGACCTGGACGGGCCGGAGACGACCGAGCTGGCGTCGTTCACCCAGACCGCCATGCGGGTGATCCGCAAGGTCAGCAGCGCGCACGGCTTCAACCTGGGCATGAACCAGGGTGGGGTGGCCGGCGCCGGCATCGCCGCCCACCTGCACCAGCACGTGGTGCCCCGGTGGGGCGGCGACGCCAACTTCATGCCCGTGATCGGGCGCACCAAGGTCCTGCCGCAGCTGCTCGGCGACACCCGCGACCTGCTCGTCCGCGCCTGGCCCGGCTGACCGACCCGGCTCCTACGCTGACCGCCGGCGCCGTTTCTCCGGCCCGCCGGCTCTACTTCCGACCTGCCGGGGTCTACCTCCGGTCCGCTGGCTCTACTTCCGGCTCGCTGGCGCCACCCGGCGACCCCTGCTGCGTCCCTAATGACTTCTGCTTCAACCCACGCAACCGCTTGCTGCCGGAACCGTTGCGTCCGCTGAAGCAGAGCAAAGGAGCGAGACGGGATGGGTGACGCTGGCGGGTACGCTCCGTCAGCGCCGAGCGTAAAACGTGGCCGGGCATTCCCGGCCGTGAGCTGCGGCGCTGGATCCGGTGGTGGGTGGGGCCCAAAACCGGGGCGGGTTCGGGATGATCCGTCGGACCGGGCGACCCGTACGGATGATCGTGATGGACCTCTGCCAAATTCCGCCCGCAGGATGGCACGATGCGCCGATGGCGCAGTCGACACGGACCCTGGGCCGCAGCGGCATCGAGGTGAGTGCCCTCGGCATGGGCTGCTGGGCGATCGCCGGCCCCTGGGCCGAGGGACACACCCCGCTGGGCTGGGGTGCGGTCGACGACGAGGAGTCCATCCGTACCGTCCGCCGGGCGCTCGACCTCGGCGTCACCCTGTTCGACACCGCCGACACGTACGGTGCCGGACACGGCGAACGGGTCCTCGGGCGGGCGTTGGCGGGGCGGCGTGACGAAGCGGTCATCGCCACCAAGTGGGGGTACACGTTCGACGAGCGGACCCGGCAGGCCACCGGGGCGGACGCCTCACCGGCGTACCTGCACCGGGCGGTGCGCGACTCGCTGCGTCGGCTCGGCACCGACCGGATCGACCTCTATCAGCTGCACCTGCCCGACCTGCCGGTGCACCGGGCGCAGGCGCTCGTCGGCGCGCTGGAGGATCTGGTGGCCGACGGCCTGATCCGAGCGTACGGCTGGAGCACCGACCGGGCCGACCGGGCCATCGCCTTCGGCCAGGACGCCCTGCACGCCGCCGCCGTGCAGCACAGCCTCTCGGTGCTGCGGGACGCCCCCGACCTGCTCGACCTCTGCGAGAAGTACGACCTGGCCAGCATCAGCTGCGGCCCGCTCGGCATGGGACTGCTCACCGGGAAGTACCACGCCGCCTCGACCCTGCCCTATGACGACGTCCGGGGTATCACCTCGGGCTGGTTGGAGTGGTTCCGGGGCGGCCGGCCCGCCCCGGAGTGGCTGCGCCGGGTGCAGGCCGTGCGGGCGGCGCTGACCGCCGACGGACGCACCCTGGCCCAGGGCGCGCTGGGCTGGATCTGGGCCCGCAGCCCGCGCGCGATCCCGATTCCCGGCTGCCGCACCGTCGAGCAGGTGGCGGAGAACGCCGCAGCGCTGGCCCTCGGTCCGCTGCGTCCCGATCACTTCGCCGAGGTGGAGCGGCAACTCGCCGCGCTGCGTGCCGCCGCCCTCCGCGAGGTGGACCGCCCCTACTGGCCCAGCCCCATGCTCCCCACCGCCCGCCCCTAACCCCCCACGAGCCCCTCCCCACCCCACCCCACCCCCACCCCACCCCCACCCCACCCCGTTGATCATGGGGTTAGCGGCAGTATTTGATCTTCAAACTGCCGCCAACCTCATGATCAACCGCGTTTGTGGGTGGTGGTGGTGAGGTGGGTGGGGAGGGGCTCGTGGCGGGTGAAGCGGCGGCGGAAGGTGCCCGCACCGGCGGTCATCGCGCGCAGCTCGACGGCGTAGCGCAGCAGCTCCAGGGCGGGCACCTCGGCGCGGACCAGCGTGCGGCCCTCGGCGTCCGGGTCCGGCTCGGTGCCGAGCACCCGGCCCCGCCGGCCGGACAGGTCGCCCATCACCGCGCCCACGTTGCCGTCGGGCACCCGGACGGTCACCTCGTCGATCGGTTCCAGCAGCGTCGGCTGGCCCCGCTCGGCGGCGTCGCGCAGGGCCAGCGCCCCGGCGGTCTGGAACGCCGCGTCGGAGGAGTCCACGCTGTGCGCCTTGCCGTCGACCAGGGTCACCCGCAGGTCCACCACCGGGTGGCCGGCGACCAGACCGCGCTCCATCTGGGCGCGTACCCCCTTCTCGACCGACGGGATGTAGTTGTGCGGCACCGCACCGCCGACGACCCGGTCGACGAACTCGAAGCCGGCGCCGCGCGGCAGCGGCTCCACCTCGATGTCGCAGACGGCGTACTGGCCGTGCCCGCCGGACTGCTTGACGTGCCGGCCGTGTCCCCGCGCCGGGGCGGTAAGCGTCTCCCGCAGCGCCACCTGGACCGGCTCGGTGTCCAACTCGACGCCCCCGGCGCGCAGCCGGTCGAGGACCACGTCGGCGTGGGCCTCGCCCATGCACCAGAGCACCAGCTGATGGGTCTCCGGGTTGCGCTCCAGCCGCATTGTCGGGTCGCCGGCCACCAGCCGGGCCAGGTTGCGGGCCAGGGCGTCCTCGTCCGAGCGGGACTTCGCCACGATCGCCACCGGCAGCAACGGCTCCGGCATCTCCCACGGGGCGACAAGCAACGGGTCGTCCTTGGCGGAGATGGTGTCGCCGGTCTCCGCGCTGCCGGACTTGGTGATCGCGCAGATGTCACCGGCCACCGCGACACCGACCTCCCGCAGGGTGGCCCCCAGCGGGCTGTAGAGATGGGCGATCCGCTCGTCGGCGTCGTGGTCGGGGTGGCCACGGTCGGCCAGGCCGTGCCCGCAGATGTGCACCGTCTGCTCGGGGCGCAGCGTGCCGGAGAAGACGCGGACCACGCAGACCCGCCCGACGTGCCGGTCGATGGTGGTCTTGACCACCTCGGCGACCAGCGGACCGTCCGGGTCGCAGGTCAGCGGTGGGCGGGGCGTGCCGTCGATCCCGGTGACCGCGGGCAGCGCGTGCTCCGGCGGCGACGGGAAGCCGGCGGTGAGCACCTCCAGCAGCGCGTCCAGCCCGACCCCGGTCGCCGCGCAGACCGGCACCACCGGGTAGAAGTGGCCCCGGGCCACTGCCTTCTCCAGGTCCTCGATGAGCAGGTCGGTGCCGATCTCCTCGCCACCGAGGTAGCGGTCCATCAGGGTCTCGTCCTCGCTCTCCGCGATGATCCCCTCGATCAGCTCGTTGCGGGACTCGACGATGGCCGGCAGGTGCTCCGGATCGGGCTCGCGCACCTGCGGCGGCAGGCCGTCGGTGTAGTCGAACACCCGCCGGGTGATCAGCCCGAGCAGGCCGACGGTGGATACGCCGTCGTCGCCGAGCATGGGCAGATAGAGCGGCAGCACGTTGTCGCCGAAGACCCGCTGGCACAGCGCCACCGCCTCGTCGAAGTCGGCGCGCGGATGGTCCAGCCGGGCGACGGCGACCGCCCGGGGCATGTCGACAGCCGCGCACTCCTCCCAGAGGGCGGCGGTGGCCGCGTCCATCCCGTCGACGGCGGAGACCACGAACAACGCGGCGTCCGCCGCGCGCAGGCCGGCCCGCAGCTCACCGACGAAATCGGCGTAGCCAGGCGTGTCCAGCAGGTTGACCTTGAATCCGTCGTGCGTCAGCGGTGCGCAGGCCAGCGAGACCGAACGCTGCTGGCGGACGGCGGCCGGGTCGTGGTCGCAGACGGTGGTGCCGTCGGTGACCGAGCCGGCCCGCGCGATCGTGCCGGTGGCGGCGAGCAGGGCCTCGACCAGGCTGGTCTTGCCCGCTCCCGAGTGCCCGACCAGCACCACGTTGCGGATCTTCGCGGGATCGGTCGCCACTGGCGCACCGGTGACCCCTTTGTCCTGATTCCTCTGCGCCATCGGGCGCACCTCCCTCAGCCGTGGTGGTGGGTGGTGACCGCCGCGCGCGACGGGGATGCGGCCCGGGCGGAATACTGCGGCGATATCTTCCGGTGGATCGCGTCGAGCCGGACGATCAACGGGCGGTCAGGTGAGCCGGGTCACCCTCCCGGCTCGATCTCACACCCGATGAGAGGCCGGCACAACCCTCCGTGCACGGACGGTGCTGTCGATGGCCAGCAGCCGACCGTTATCGTGGGACCGCCATGGCGAAGATCTTCCAAGTGTCGGCCCGCGCGGGGATGACCCGCGTCGTCGAGCCGATTGCCCGCCGCCTGCTGCGCGCGGGCGTGTCCCCCAACGCGGTCACCGTGACGGGCACCCTCGGGGTGCTCGTCGGTGCCCTCGGCTTCGGTGCCCGCGGTCACCTGGTCGCCGGAGCGGTGATCGTGACGGTCTTCGCGCTGACCGACCTGCTCGACGGCACGATGGCCCGGATGAGCGGCGGCTCCACCCGGTTCGGTGCCTTCCTCGACTCCAGCATGGACCGGGTCGCCGACAGCGCGGTGTTCGGCGCGGTCGCCTTCTACCTGGCCACCGAGGGCGATCGTGCCGGGCTGGCCGCCGCGCTGATCTGTCTGGCCGCGGGCGGGCTCGTCTCGTACGTCAAGGCCCGGGCCGAAGGGCTCGGCATGAGCTGCAACGTCGGCATCGCCGAACGCACCGAGCGGCTGCTGATCGTCGGCGTCGGCGGCCTGCTCACCGGCCTCGGCGTCGAAGCGGCGCTGCCGGTCGCGCTCTGGCTGCTGGCGGCGGTGTCGCTGTTCACCGTCGGGCAGCGGATGCGGCACGTCTACCAGCAGGCCCGGCAGATCGACGTGCCGGGCGGCGGCCGGTGAGCGGTAGCTGCCCGTGAACCTCACCGAACTCGGCTTCGCCGCCGGTTGGCGGCTGGTCCGTGCACTGCCCCGGCCGGTCGCCGCCGCCGGCTTCAACGCGGTGGCGGACCGGGCCTACCGCCGGCGCGGTGCCGGCGCCAACCGGCTGCGCGCCAACCTGCGCCGGGTGGTCGGCCCGGAACTGCCCGAGGCCGAACTCGACGATCTGGTCCGCCAGGGCCTGCGGTCGTACGCCCGGTACTGGATGGAGGCGTTCCGGCTGCCGTCGCTGAGCCGGGAGCAGATTCGCACCGGGTTCCGGCTGGACGGCGCCGAACTGCTCGCCGCCGACGTGGCGGCCGGCCGGGGCGCGGTGGTGGCGCTGCCGCACGCGGGCAACTGGGACCTGGCCGGCGCGTGGGTGGTGGCCAACGAGTGGCCGTTGTCCACGGTCATGGAACGGCTCAAGCCGGAGGGCGTCTACGAGCGGTTCGTGGCGTTCCGCAAGAGCCTGGGGATGGAGATCCTGCCCGCCACCGGGGGCGAACGACCGCCGCTGGAGGTGCTCACCGAACGGCTGACCGCCGGGGCGGTGGTGCCGCTGCTCGCCGACCGGGACCTCTCCGCCCGGGGCGTGGAGGTCAAGTTCTTCGGTGGCCGGAGCCGGATGCCGGCCGGCCCGGCGCTGCTCGCGCTGCGCACCGGCGCGCCGCTCTACGTGGCCTCGATGTGGTACGAACCGGACGCGGCGTGCGCCTCGATCGAGGGCCCGCTGCCGCTGCCGGGACCACAGGAGGGCACGCTTGACGTACGGGTGCGGTCGCTGACCCAGCGGATCGCCGACGGTCTCGCGGCGGGCATCGCCCGGCATCCGCAAGACTGGCACATGTTGCAGCGGATGTGGCTGGACTGAGGGGACGGGCGCAATGCGGATCGGCATCGTCTGCCCGTACTCCTTCGACGTCCCGGGC
Organism: Micromonospora sp. FIMYZ51; assembly: GCF_038246755.1. Taxonomy (NCBI): domain Bacteria; kingdom Bacillati; phylum Actinomycetota; class Actinomycetes; order Micromonosporales; family Micromonosporaceae; genus Micromonospora; species Micromonospora sp. FIMYZ51. Next base: position 2,367,307 of record NZ_CP134706.1, read on the forward strand.
GGGGTACAGAACCACGTCATGGACCTCGCCGAGGCGCTGATCGGGCTCGGGCACGAGGTGAGCGTGCTCGCCCCGGCGGACGAGGACTCGCCGCTGCCGCCGTACGTGGTGCCGGCTGGGCGGGCGGTGCCGCTGCCGTACAACGGCTCGGTGGCCCGGATCGCGTTCGGTCCGGTCTCCACTGCCCGGGTCCGCCGGTGGATCATCCGGGGCGACTTCGACGTGCTGCACGTGCACGAGCCGCTGGCGCTGAGCCTGTCCATGCTCGCGGTGCTCTCCGCCCGGGGCCCGGTGGTCGCCACCTTCCACACCGCGATGACCCGGTCCCGGGTGCTCGCCGCCGCCCAGGGCGTACTCCAGATCGTGCTGGAGCGGATCACCGCCCGGATCGCGGTGAGCGCGCTGGCCCGCAAGGTGCAGGTCGAGCACCTGGACGGCGGCGCGGTGGAGATCCCCAACGGGGTCGCGGTGGCCAAGTTCGCCGGTGTCGAGCCGCTGCCCGGCTGGCCCGGCGAGGTGACGGCGGGCGGCGGCGGCACCCTCGGCTTCCTGGGCCGGTTCACCGAACCCCGCAAGGGTTTCCCGATCCTGCGCGACGCCTTCGTCGACCTGGCCCGCCAGCGCGCCGGGCTGCGCCTGCTGGTGGCCGGCCCCGGCGACCCGGACGACCTGTTCGGGCAGTTTCCGCCCGATCTGCGGGATCAGGTCACTTTTCTCGGCTTGGTGCCGGAGCAGGAGAAGGCGCGCATGCTGCGCAGCGTGCACCTGTACGTGGCGCCGAACACCGGCGGCGAGTCGTTCGGCATGATTCTCACCGAGGCGCTGGCCGCCGGCACCACCGTCGTCGCCAGCGACCTCGACGCCTTCCGCCGGGTGCTCGACGGTGGCCGGGCGGGGCGGCTGTTTCCCACCGGTGACGCGGTGGCGCTGCGGCGGACGATCGGCGAACTGCTTGACGATCCGGACCAACGGGCGGAGTTGACCGCGTGCGGTAACCAGGTGGTGGCGAATTTCGACTGGCCCGTGGTTGCCCGCCGGGTTCTGGAGGTATACGCAGCGGCGATCGAGGCGACCGATGGGCGGGTGATCGACCAGGAGTGGGTGGGGCCGGACTGACCGGGAGGGACGTGAGCAGCACTACGATGCCGGGCATGTGGTGGGTGGTGGGCGCGACAGTGGTCGTCGCCCTGGTGGCGGCGTACCTGATCTGGACCGCCGGCCGGGTCGAACGGCTCCAGTCCCGTGCCCAGCTCGCCGCCCGCGCCCTGGACGCCCACCTGCTGCGCCGGGCCGCTGCGGCGGCGGTGCTGGCCGAGCGTCGCTACGGCGTCGAGCTGTACGCGGCGGCGCGGATCGCTCTCGATGCGCAGCCGGAGGAGCGGGAGGCGGCCGAGAACGACCTGACCCGCCAGCTGCGGGCGGTCGAGCTGGACCCCACCGACCCGGACTGCGAGGCGGTGATCGCCGCCAGCCGGCGGCTCGCCCTGGCCCGGCAGGTGCACACCGACCTGGTCCGGGACGCGCGTACGGCGCGCGGCCGGCCGCTGGTCCGCCTGCTGCGGATGGGGCGCGGACACTCCTGGCCGCGCTACTTCGACATCGACGACCCGACCCTCGCCGTGCCGCCCGTGGACGTCACCACCAGATGAGCTCCGCCCGCCGCAGCGACGGCACGATCCCCGCCCGCCGGGCCGTCGGCACGATCCCCGCCCGCCGGGCCGTCGGCACGATCCCCGCCCGCCGGGCCAGGATCTCCGCCCGCCGGGCCAGGATGCCCGCCCCCGCGTCGTCGCGGTGACGGCGACCACAGAGCAGGCCACCACGGGTTCGATTGGCTGTCGGAAGGCCGGCCGGCCGGACGTAGCATTTCGCCGTCCCGCCCTGAGCTGCCCGAGGAGCGATGATCCCGTGTCCGAGACGACTTCCCCGAACCTCGACGCCACCCCCGTCGTCGGCACCGCCCGCGTCAAGCGCGGCATGGCCGAGATGCTCAAGGGCGGCGTGATCATGGACGTGGTCACCGCCGAGCAGGCCCGCATCGCCGAGGACGCGGGTGCGGTCGCGGTGATGGCGCTGGAGCGGGTGCCTGCCGACATCCGCGCCCAGGGCGGGGTGTCCCGGATGAGCGACCCCGACATGATCGACGGCATCATCAACGCCGTCTCCATCCCGGTGATGGCCAAGGCCCGCATCGGCCACTTCGTCGAGGCGCAGATCCTCCAGTCGCTCGGCGTCGACTACATCGACGAGTCCGAGGTGCTCACCCCGGCCGACTACGCCAACCACATCGACAAGTGGGCGTTCACCGTCCCGTTCGTCTGCGGTGCGACCAACCTGGGTGAGGCGCTGCGCCGGATCACCGAGGGTGCGGCCATGATCCGCTCCAAGGGCGAGGCCGGCACCGGCGACGTCTCCAACGCCACCACCCACATGCGGAAGATCCGCCAGGAGATCCGCCGGCTGTCCTCGCTGCCGACCGACGAGCTGTTCGTCGCGGCCAAGGAGCTTCAGGCACCGTACGAGCTGGTCAAGGAGGTCGCCGAGACCGGCAAGCTGCCCGTGGTGCTGTTCACCGCCGGTGGCATCGCCACCCCGGCCGACGCGGCGATGATGATGCAGCTCGGTGCGGAGGGGGTCTTCGTCGGCTCCGGCATCTTCAAGTCCGGCAACCCGGCCCAGCGGGCCGCCGCCATCGTCAAGGCGACCACCTTCCACGACGACCCGGACGTGCTGGCCAAGGTCTCCCGGGGCCTCGGCGAGGCGATGGTTGGCATCAACGTCGACGACATCCCCGTCCCGCACCGCCTCGCCGACCGCGGCTGGTGACGTGCGTGACCGCGCCCGTGATCGGTGTGCTCGCCCTCCAGGGTGACGTACGCGAACATCTCGCCGCCCTGACCGGTGCGGGCGCGCAGGCCCGCCCGGTACGCCGGCCGGCCGAACTGGACGCGGTCGACGGCCTGGTCATCCCGGGCGGCGAATCCACCACGATCAGCAAACTTGTCGATATCTTCGAGCTACGCGAACCGATCGACAAGCGGATCGCCGCCGGCCTGCCGGTCTACGGCTCCTGCGCCGGCCTGATCATGCTGGCCTCGGAGGTTCTCGACGGCCGGCCGGACCAGCGTGGCTTCGACGGCATCGAGATGACCGTGCGGCGCAACGCGTTCGGCCGGCAGGTCGACTCGTTCGAGGCGTCGGTGGAGGTCACCGGGATCGACGGTGGGCCACTGCACGCGGTCTTCATCCGCGCACCCTGGGTCGAGCACGTCGGCGCGGACGTCGAGGTGCTGGGCAGGGTCACCGAAGGCCCGGCCGCCGGCCGGATCGTCGCCGTACGCCAGGGCAACCTGCTGGCCACCTCCTTCCACCCGGAACTCACCCACGACCTGCGCCTGCACCGCTACTTCACCCAGCTGGTCCGTACCGCCAGCTGATCCCGCCAGCGCCGTCGCGCATGACGTTGCGGTCACCCGCCCCGGCGGGGCACGGCGACCACGTCATGATCAACGAGGGGGATGCCAGTCAGGAGGGCGCGGGGGTGCGGAGCCAGCAGGCGGGTCAGGGCAGCGGCGGTGGCGGGGTCGGCCGGGAGATGGACCACCAGGCGCTGTTGGTCGTCGGCCAGCTCCAACGTCTCGTACGCCAGGGACAGCGGACCGACCTGCGGATGCCGCAACCGGCGCACGGCGCTGGACCGGGTCGCGACCGGGCGGCGCTGCCACCGCGAGGTGAAGGGTGTCCCGACGGTACGGCCGAGCCGTTCGGCGAATGCGTCCGTGGCGGGATCGCCCTGGCGTAGCCGGTGCAGCTCGGCGACCTGCTGGTCGGCCAGCTCCGCCCAGTCGGGGAAGTGCTCCCGGGCGCGTTCGTCGGCGAAGACGAACCACAGCAGATTGGGCCGGTCGCCGTCGAGCAACCCCAGCGGGCGGGTCAGCCGCTCGAACGCATCGTTCCAGGCAAGCACGTCGCTGACCCGGTTGAGCAGGTACGCGGGCCGGTCCCGCAGCGCGTCGAGCAGCCCGCGAACCTGCGGGCGGACCGTACGCGAGACCGACGGGCGTCGTCCCGCGCACAACTGCCGGTGGTGTTCGACCGACGCCAGCTGTTGCAGGTGTCGCCGGTCGGCGTGATCGAGGCGCAGGGCGTCGGCCAGCGCGGCGAGGATCTCCGGCGAGGGGCGACTGTCGCGGCCCTGTTCGAGCCGGGTCAGGTACTCCACGCTGACCTGGGCCAGTGTCGCGACCTCGGCGCGACGCAGTCCCGGCGTACGCCGTCGGGGGCCGGCGGGCAGCCCCACCTGCTCGGGCCGCAGCGCCTCGCGCCGGCTGCGCAGGAACGCGCCCAACTCCCCGTCCATCATGTACTCCAGTCTGCCCGCACCGCCGCCGATCAGGGTGGCCCCACCGGGGCCAGCCTCCCGCCGGTCTCCCCGGGATGCCGAACCGCCGGTGAGGTGGAGTCATGAGACAGCAACAACCTTTCGTCATCGGCGTGATCGTGGGCAGCAGCCGTCCGGGCCGACGGGGGCCGACGGTGGCTGGCTGGGTGACCGAGGTGGCGGCTGGCGAGGGTCGGGCGGCAGCGCTGCTGGCAATGATCACCGCCGTCCTCGACGGGGCCCGCGACGTCGCCCCGGTGGCATGAGCATGGCGACGATCCTGATCAGGTACCGGGTCCGGCCGGACCGCCTGGCCGAGCACCTCACCCTGCTCGACGCGGTCTACGCGGAACTGGCCAAGCTCGGGCCGCCCGGGTTCCGCTACCTGACGCTGCGGCTCGATGACGGGCACAGCTTCATCGACGTCGCGATGGGGCCGGAACTGCCGGGGCCGTTGGCGGTACTGGCGTCCTTCCGCAGCTACCGGGCCGATCTGGAGGAGCGCTGCGAGCAGCGGGATGTTGCGGAGTTCACCGTGCGTGGTTCGTACGGCATGGGGGAGTAGCCGCCGTCCGCTATGCGCCCATCTGCGGCGATCGACATGACTGTCGGCGTGCGGCGGGTGACGTCCACCCGTCGCACGTCGGTAGGATTGTCGAGATTCGGCAGGGCCATCTGGCCGTCACGGCTTCTCACCAGAGCTGACCGGCACCACCGTGTGCGCCGGTGGGGAGCGGGGGCGTGCGCGGTGCGGTCGATGCAGCCGGCGGGTAGCAACGGAGGTAACAGATGTCCGGCCACTCAAAGTGGGCGACGACCAAGCACAAGAAGGCGGTCATCGACGCCAAGCGCGGCAAGATGTTCGCCAAGCTGATCAAGAACGTCGAGGTCGCGGCGCGGACCGGCGGCGGCGACCCCGCCGGCAACCCGACGCTCTACGACGCGATCCAGAAGGCCAAGAAGAACTCGGTCCCCAACGACAACATCGACCGCGCGGTCAAGCGCGGCTCCGGTCTGGAAGCCGGCGGTGCCGACTACCAGACGATCATGTATGAGGGGTACGGCCCGAACGGCGTCGCGCTGTTGATCGAGTGCCTGACCGACAACCGCAACCGCGCCGCCACCGAGGTACGCACCGCGCTGACCCGCAACGGCGGCTCGTTCGCCGACGCCGGTTCGGTGTCGTACATGTTCTCCCGCAAGGGCGTGGTGATCGTGCCGAAGACGGGCACCACCGAGGACGACGTGATGCTGGCGGTCCTCGACGCGGGTGCCGAGGAGGTCAACGACCTGGGTGAGGCGTTCGAGGTGGTCTCCGAGCCGGGTGACCTGCTGGCCGTACGCACCGCCTTGCAGGACGCCGGCATCGAGTACGAGTCGGCCGAGTCCTCGCTCATCCCCAGCGTCACCGTGCCGCTTGACGAGGAGGGCGCGCGCAAGATCTTCAAGCTGATCGACGTCCTGGAGGACAGCGACGACGTGCAGAACGTCTACGCCAACTTCGACGTCTCCGACGAGGTGATGGCCGCCGTCGGCTGACGACCGACTCTCGTTCGTTGGATATACGCACCTCCCGGATATATTCTTGTCCGGGAGGTGTATCTCATGGCCAAAACCCTGTTGGATCTCGATGAGGATCTTCTGGCGGAGGCGACTGCCGCGCTCGGCACCGCGACCAAGAAGGAGACGGTGACAGCGGCGCTCCGGCAAGCGGTGGAGTCCAGCCGGGAGCGGCGACAGCGGGCCCTGGCTGACCTCCAAGACGTCGCTGACGCGGGCGGCTTCGATTTCGATCAGCTCGACGAACTCGACCGTTGAAGTACCTCATCGACACCAGCGCCCTGGTCCGCATGGTTCGTCGTCAAGTCGACCCGCAGTGGTCCGACCTTGCTGCTCGCGGCCTGATCGCCATCTGCGACCCGGTGCTCGTGGAAACACTGACCATCGCGGATGCCAAGGCATACGACCGGGTCGAGCGAGGGCTGCGCGACGTGTATCCCTGGGTGCCCGTGCCAGACGATGCCTGGCAGGTCGTGCGAGCGGTGCGACAGGAACTCGCCAGCCACAGCGCCCACCAAGGGCTCTCCGTGGCGGATCATCTCGTGGTGGCCACCGCGATTCGGCTGAAGCTGGTGGTGCTTCACCGGGACGCCGACTTCGAGACCGCAGCCCGGCTCGTGCCGCAGCTGAGCCAAGAGCGGATCACCTGACCGCCGCCGAGACACCGACTCGCGTACGCGCTCCGGAAGCTTTTGGCACTTGCTAGAGATGTCTTTCTAAAGCATTCTCTACTATATGGCTGACGATCTGCCCCGGCGTTCCATCAAGGTCGATGACCCCCGCGCCCTGCGCGCGTACGCGCACCCGCTGCGGATGCGTCTGATCGGGCTGCTGCGCGGTGAAGGGCCGATGACCGCGACGCAGGCGGCAGCCCGGCTCGACGACAACGTGCCGAACTGCTCGTTCCACCTGCGCCAACTCGCGAAGTACGGTTTCGCCGAACGGGTGCCCGGGGCGGACGGTCGGGAACGACCCTGGCGGGCCACCACCCAGTACACCTCCTGGGACGACGACTCCGACGATCCGGCGATGCGGGCCGCCACGGACCAGATCAACAACGTGATGGTCGCCCTCTACCTGCAACGCGCGCAGGACTACCTGGCAATCCGCGCCGACGAGCCCGCCGAGTGGCGCGCCGCCGCCGGCTTCGGCGACGCGCTGCTGTACGTCACCGCGGCCGAACTGCGCGAGGTCACCGAGCAGATCGACGCGCTGCTGGCCCGGTACGACGAACGGCTCGCCGATCCGGCGAAACGCCCGCCCGGCTCCCGGCCGGTGACGGTCGTCCAGATGGCGCTGCCCCGAAAGACCGCGCCCACCGAGGAGCAGCCGGCGGGGTCCGGCCATGAGTGAACCACTCGTCCTCACCGAGCCGGCCGATCCGGCACCGCCGCGCCGGTCGCGAGTGCCGACGCTGTTGCGGCAGCCGGACTTCCGCCGCTACTGGTCCGCGCAGACCGTCTCGCTCTTCGGCGACCAGGTCACCATGCTCGCCGTACCGCTGCTGGCCCTGCTCGCGGTCGGTGCCGGACCCGCCGAGATGGGCTACCTGACCGCCGCCTCGCTGCTGCCCAACCTGTTCTTCTCCCTGCCGGCCGGGGCCTGGGTTGACCGACACCCGCGTCGGCGTCAGGTCATGATCGTCACCGACCTCGGGCGGGCGGGGCTGCTGCTGGCGGTGCCGCTGCTCTGGTGGATCGACGCCCTGAGCCTGCCGCTGCTCTGCGCGGTGGCCTTCCTGATCGGGACCCTCTCGGTCTTCTTCGAGGTGGCGCACAGCAGCCTCTTCGCCGCGCTCGTCAAGCGACCGGACTACGTGCAGGCCAACAGCTTGGTCAACGGCAGCAGGGCGATGGCACACGTGGCCGGCCCGAGTATCGGTGGCGTGCTGGTGCAGGTGCTCACCGCCCCGGTCGCGCTCCTGTCCGGGGTGTTCACCTACCTGGGCTCGGCGGCCTTCCTGGCCCGGACGAGGGTCATCGAGCACGCCGCGTCGAGCGGCTCCGGCCTGGGCATGGCCGCTGGTGTGCGGTACGTGGCCCACTCCACGATCCTGCGCGCCACGCTGCTGGGCACCACCACGCTCAACCTGTTCAACTACATGTTCGCCGCGCTCTTCGTGCTGTACGTGACCACCGAACTGGGCGTCTCCCCGGGCATGCTGGGCCTGATCATCGGGGCCGGCGCGGTCGGTGGACTGCTCGGCGCGACGATCACCGGCGCGGTCAGCCGGCGGATCGGCATCGGCCCCGCCGTACTCCTCGGATTCGTCGCCTTTCCGGCCCCGCTGATCCTCGTGCCGCTGGCCACCGGACCGCAGCCGCTGGTGCTCGCGGCGCTGTTCGCCGCCGAGTTCATCTCCGCCCTGGGCGTCATGGTCCTCGACATCGCGGTCGGTTCGGTCCAGATCGCCGCCACGCCGGTGGCGATGCTCGCCGTGGTCGCCGGCTTTCGACGCACCGTCAACTACGGCATCCGACCGATCGGCGCCGTGATCGGCGGAACCCTCGGGGCGACGATCGGGGTACGTCCCGCCCTCTGGATCGCCAGCCTCGGCGCCCTGCTCGGGGTGCTCTGGGTCGCCTTCTCCCCGCTACGCGCCATGCGCGTCCTGCCCGAGGGCGATGAGGAGACAGGCCGAGATCCGGGAAAGTAGCGGCCCGGAGAGCCGTGGCCCGGTCAGGGGAAGAGGGTGGCGGGCGGCAGGAGACGGCCCTCCCGGGCGTGGGAGTAGTCGCGGGACCCGGTCACCAGGCCGGCGTCGTCGAAGCGCAGCAGGGTGCAGCCGGAGATGGTGAGCGGGCGGTCCGACGGGTAGGTGACCGCCCAGTACTCGACCGTTGCCAGGTCGCCGTCGACCTGTGGTTCGCCGAACCAGACCTCGGCCGGGCGGGTCTCCTCCGCGAAGCACTCCGCCACGTACGCCCGCAGCCCGGCCCGCCCCCGGCACGGGCGGAACATGGACGCCCAGTGGTCGGCCTGCTCCGCGTGCAGGTTGACGATGCGCTCCACGTCCCTGGTGGGCCAGCCCTGGGACCAGGCGTCCGCCCAGCGCCGGGCCGCTTCCCGTACGTCCATGATCATGCTCCTCGTCTCGATGGTGCCCGGACTTCTACCAACCGCCTGTGACATCTGAGCGCTTCGCTGGCGACCGGGGCGCCCTCGGTGTGGTCCAGGCCAGGAAACGCTCGAACAGCTCGGCCGGAGTGGGCGGGGGAGTCTCGTGCATCAGATCCCCGGTGGCGTCGAAGAGAAGTCCGGCCAGGTAGACCGAGAGACCGACCCGGTCGGGGCCGTACTCGACCCGGAGCAGCATCCGGGCCACCGGGCACGGCCAGGCCCCGCCGCACGCCCGACACCGCCAGCTGGGCCGCTCCGGCAGATGCCGATGCACCTGATGCAATCGGCTCAGTGGCTGGTCCCGGGCGGGCGGCAGGGCGGGTGAAGTCATGCCTCCATGCTGACGAAGGCCGTTGTCTGTGTCAACAGGCTGCGTAGTTGTCGGAGTCGAATGATGTTGACGCTGTCATTGTCAACCTATGGAGTTGGTGGGCGTGTCGGAGATCAGAGCGATGCTGGGGAACGTCTCCCGGCAGCGTGCATCCGTCATCGCCAACCAGCGGAACTTCCCGGAGCCCATTGCCGTACTGGCGATGGGCAAGGTGTGGCGGAAGTCGGATGTGGAGGCATGGATCAGGGAGCACCGGCCCGAGTTGGCGGGGGAGTGAGGGCTGAGCGCTTCGCCCCGGGCGAGGTGGTCGTACGGCGGGAGGTCCTGCGCGGCGAGGTGTGGTTCGGCTGCCCGACGATCTGCGTCGAGGACTCACCCGACCTGCTCGCGCTCTACCTGCCGCCGGGAGCCGAGTTCGGCTTCCCCGACGAGGGCACCTACCCCTGCGGCCGGCACCCCTGGCAGCTCGCCGGGCACACCGTCTGGACCGGGCACGGCAAGCTGATGTTGCAGCGCCCGGGGGAGGCGCACTCGGTCGACGTGTTCTGGTCCGGCCCGGCGCGCTCCTTCGCCGGCTGGTACTTCAACCTCCAGGATCCGTTCCGGCGTACGCCAATCGGGGTGGACACCCTCGATCATGAGCTTGACCTGTGGTGGGCGGCGGACGCCGACCGGTACGTCTTCAAGGACGTGGAGTTGTTCGCCCAGCGGCTGGTGGAGGGGCGCTACCCGGGGATGGCTGCGGCGATCCGCGCCGAGGGCGACCGGATCGCCGCGTTGCTGGACGCGGGTGACCGCTGGTGGGACGAGTCCTGGGCGGCCTGGCGGCCCGACCCGGCCTGGCCCGTCCCGCGCCTGCCTGCCGGCTGGTCGGCGGTCCGGGCCTGACCTGGGTCGGGCGCGCAGGCGTTCAGCTCACCGTCTCGCGCTCGCGCCAGGCGGTACGCAGCGAGGTGCGGCCGTTGGTACGCAGCAGCGACCCCTCGTAGACCCGGGCCCCGGCGAGCAGGAACCCGACCGCCGCCACCAGCAGCAGGACCAGCGACACCGGCAGTTCCCAGCCGGCCGCGTCCCCGCTGAACAGCCGCAGCGGCATCGCCGTCGGCGAGGAGAACGGCAGGTAGGACAGCACCTGCATGGCGGTGGGGTTGTCGTTGAGGAAGACCACCGCGAAGAACGGCAGCATCACCGCGAGCTGCACCGGCGTGGACACCCCGCCGATGTCCTCAAGCCGGTTGACCAGCGCGCCGGCCGCCGCCCACATGGCCGCGATCAGCACGAAGCCGAGCAGGAAGAACGGGATGAACCAGCCGATCGCCGGGGCGAGCAGCGAGAGCAGCCCGGTGTCGCCGCCCCAGGCCACGCCGGCCACCGCGACCAGGGCCACAAGCGCGATCTGCCCGAGCGCCAGGAGTGTGCCGGCGAGCATCTTGCCGGCCAGCAGCGCCCGGACGGACACCGCGGAGACGAGGATCTCCACGATCCGGGTCTGCTTCTCCTCGATGATGCTCTGCGCGATCTGCACGCCGAAGGTCTGTGAGGTGATGAAGAAGACGAAGGCGAAGGCGAACGGCACGAGGAAGGCAAGCGCCGGGTCCACCGCGTCGGGATCCAGCAGCTGGACCGGCGGCGCACTGCTCAGCGCGGAGACCACCTCGCGGGGAGCCTCGGTCATGGCGAGCACGGCCGGGCCGGTGACGACCGCGGCGTCCACGTCGCCGTCGCGGACCGACTGCTCCGCGGCGGCGTCGTCGGGCACCGTACGCACCTCCAGACCCGCCTCGCGCAGCGGACCGGCCATCGCCTCGGTCGCCGCCACGCTTGGCGGCCCGCCGGCCAGCAGCGGCGGCAGGATGGTCGCCGCCGCAGCGATCAGCAGGAAGACCAGGGTGCTGATCAGGAAGGTACGGTCGCGCAACTTGACCCGGATCTCCCGGGCGGCGACCAGGCGGGTGGCCTCGAAGGTGTTCACTGGGTGACCTCTCGGAAGATCTCGGCGAGGGAGGGGCGGACCGGGCGGAACGCGCGCACCGGGCCGCGTTCCAGTGCCGCCCGCAGCACCGGCTGCTCGTCGGCGCCGGGGGCCAGATCGAACACGGCGCGGGCGCCGTCGAGGTCGACCAGACTCACCCCGGGCTGGTCCCGCAGCCAGCCGGCGTCGGTCTCCACGACCAGTTCGAACCGGGGCGTGGTGTACGCGGCGCGCAACTCCTCGCGGCTGCCGGCGGCGCGGATCGCGCCGTCCGCGATGATCACGAGGTCGTCGCAGAGCCGCTCGACGACGTCCAGCTGGTGGCTGGAGAAGAGCACCGGGGCACCGGCGGCGGCCCGCTCGCGCAGCACCGTGACGATCGTGTCCACGGCCAGCGGGTCCAGGCCGGAGAAGGGTTCGTCGAGCACCAGCACCTCGGGGTCGTGCACCAGCGCGGCGGCGATCTGGGCGCGCTGCTGGTTGCCCAGCGACAGCGTCTCCAGCAGGTCGCCGCCCCGTTCGGCCAGCCCGACCCGCTCCAGCAGCGCGTCGGTGGCACGTTGGGCGTGCCCAGCGGCCATCCCGTGCAGCCGGCCGAGGTAGGTCACCTGGTCGCGTACGGTCATTTTGGGGTAGAGGCCGCGTTCCTCGGGCATGTAGCCGAACCGCTGCCGAACCTCCCGGCTCAGCGGCGTTCCGCGCCACGTCACCTGGCCCGCGTCCGGTGCGAGCACACCGAGGACGATGCGCATGGTGGTGGTCTTGCCGGCGCCGTTGCCGCCGACGAAGCCGGTCATCCGTCCGGCAGTGACGTCGAAGGTGACGTCTTTGAGTACCTGACGGTCGCCGAAGCTGCGGTCGACGCCGTCGAGGCGGAGCACGCTGGTCATGGTGAGAACGCTAGGGCGTCGATGGCCGACTGCCGTCCGCCCGCCGACGGAGATCGTCATTCCGCCGCTGGGCGGAGGTCGCTCACCCGCCGGGCCGGACCACCCCGTGTTCGTACGCGAAGACCACCGCCTGCACCCGGTCCCGCAGGCCCAGCTTGGCCAGTACCCGGCTGACGTGTGATTTGACGGTCGCCTCGCCGAGGTGCAGCGCGCCGGCGATCTCGGCGTTGCTGGCACCCCCGGCGACCAGCACCAGCACCTCCCGTTCCCGGGGCGTGAGGTCGCGCAGCGCCGCCTGCGCCGAGGCGCCGACGACACCGGCGTCGCCGGGCCGGGCGAAGGTGGCGATCACCCGCCGGGTGAGTTCCGGGGCGAGCAGGCCGTCACCCCTGGCCAGCACCCGGATCGCCTCGATCAGGGTCTCGGGCGTGCCGTTCTTGAGCAGGAAGCCGCTGGCTCCGGCGCGCAGCGCGGCGAACAGGTAGTCGTCCCGGTCGAAGGTGGTGAGGATCAGCACCGCCGGGCCGCCCGGGGTGTCGGTGTCGGCGCTGATCCGCCGGGTCGCCTCCAGGCCGTTGACTCCGGGCATCTCCACGTCCATCAGCACCACGTCCGGGCGTAGCGCCCGCGCCATGCCGACCGCCCGTTCGCCGTCGGCGGCCTCGCCCACCACCTCGATGTCGTCCTCCACCTCAAGGATGACCCGGAAGCCGGTGCGGACCAGATGCTGGTCGTCGGCGAGCAACACCCGGATCGGCCGGCCGGCGTCGGCAACCGCGTCCGTGCTCATGCCGGCGTTCCCGTCGGAACCGGCAACGGCAAACGGACCCGCACCCGCCAACCACCGCCGGTACGCGGACCGGCCTCGAACTCGCCGCCGTGTGCGGCGACCCGTTCCCGCATCCCGATCAGGCCCAGCCCGTCGGCGTTCGTCGGGCGGGTGGCCCGGCCGTCGTCGGTCACCTCGACCTCCACCTCGTATGCCAGATAGCGGATCCGTACGTCGAGCGTTCTCGCCCCGGTGGCGTGCTTCAGCGCGTTCGTGGTGGCCTCCTGGACCACCCGGTACACCGCCTGGGAGAGCGACCCGGGCAGCGGCCTCGGCTCCCCGTACCTGCCCAGGGTGGCGTGCAGTCCCGCCTCGCGCGCCCGCTCCAGCACGGCGTCGACCTGGTCGACTCCGGCGGCCTGACCGGTGCCCTCACCGGCACCGTCGGTGTCGCGGGCGCGCAGCACGCCGAGCATCCGGCGCAGCTCGTCGACGGCCGTACGGGCGGTCTCCTCGATCGCGGTGAGCGCCATCCGGGCCTTCCCCGGATCCTTGTCGAAGACGCGGCGACAGGCCGACGCCTGCACGCCCATCACCGACACGTGGTGGGCGACCACGTCGTGCAACTCGCGGGCGATCCGGACCCGCTCACCGATCACCGCGTGCTCCCGGATCTGGGCCTGCGACCGCAGCAGCTGCTCCGTGTGCCGGGCCAACTCGTGCTGCCGTTGGGCGGCGATCCAGGCGGTCTCCCCGAAGGCGTACGCGAACCCGAAGAACAGCACGTTTATCAGTACCCCGGTGACGATCGCGGCGAGCATCGGCGGCACCGGCCCGACCGCCTCCGCGAACGCGTCCGCAGGGATCGTGTCGAAGCTTGTCGCGTAGGAGATGCCCAGCCAGACGAACATCGCGCCGATGATGCCGATCCGCAGCCGCCGGGCCAGCCGGCGATCCCGTCCCCAGGCGCCAAGCGTGTAGATGGCGGCGAACAACGCCCACTGGGACAGCTGCCACTCCGGCACGGCGCGGACCTGCGCGCCGATGAACGCGGCGGCGATGACCAGCGCGGTGGCGGCGGGGAAGCGGCGGCGCCAGATCAGCGGCAGCGGCACCGCGACGGTCCAGAGCAGCTGTTCGATGCCGGACGGCGGGGGCCCGAGCAGGAAGCTCCCGGTGCTTCTGGCCAGGGTGAGGCTGAGCAGGGCCAGGGCCGTCGCGGCCAGCCCGGCGTAGAGGTCCAGACGCTGCTGTTCGGGGGTGGGCCCCGGCCGTCGCCAGGCGTCCCCCGTTTCGGTGCTCACCCCGACCAGGATGCCACCATCCGCGGCGTCGACGTGGTCCGCGCTCGGCGGACCGTGGGGACAGACACCCTGGTCAGTCGAGACCGTGGCCGGCCATCGGCGGAAGCGGGCAGTGCAGCAGGCCGCAGATCGTACGCAGCAGTTCGACCTCGGGCACGCTCATCATCCCGTCGTGCCCGATCACCGCGACCACCGCCGCGACCAGCCGTTCCTTGTCGTCCGGCCGCAACCCGTCCAGCACCGGCCAGGCGGTCTCCAGGGCGAGCACACCGTTCTCCGGCGGCGCGTACGGCAGGCTGGTCCCGGGCAGCAGGGCGGCGATCCCGGCCTGGAAGGCCCGTTCGGCCTCGGTGCGGTCGGGGTTCCCGACCTGGGCGAGGATGGCCAGCAGGGCGGCTGCCGCCGACCGGGCGTCGGTGAGTTTGCGCCGGTCGGTGCGCCAGCGGGAGTCCGGCCGCAGCGACTCCTGGATCTCGGCCAGCAACAACCGGGAGAGGCAGTACTCGGTCACGTTTATCGCACCGTCGGCGTGGATCAGCGTGAACACGGCCGCGAGCAGCCCCTCCAACTGCTGACCCGGCCGCTCGCGCAACGCCGGGAAGGTCAGCTCGGCCAGCGGCAGCCGCAACTCGGCGGGCAACTCGGCCAGCTCGTCCGCCGCGCGCAGGGCACCGTCGGCCAGGTCGCGGCCGTGCTGCTGGGCCAGTGCGGCGTACTGGTGCTGCCGGACCTCCGGCTCGGCGCTGAGCAGCAGGCCGAGCAGCAGGGGTACGGCCGTCTCGCGGTTGCGGGCCCGGTCGAGCAGCGGGTCCGGGATGCGGTCGAGGATGGCCGCGGCATGGGTGTAGGCGGTCTCGGTGGGCGCGGCGACCCGGCCCAACACCTCCTCCGGCACCACCCGCACCCGGGCGTCGGGTCCGGGCCGGCCCGACGTGGGCTGGCGTGCCTGGCCCGACGTGGGCTGGTGTGTCTGGCCCGACGTGGGCTGGCGTGCCTGACCTGGCGTGGGCTGGCGTGCCTGACCCGACGTGGGCTGGTGTGTCTGGCCTGGCGCGCCGGCCGCGGGCCGGCCGGTCGGGGCCAGGCCGAGCGCGAGGTCTTCCTGCCGGCCCGAGGGCGGGGCCGCCGCCCACTGCCGCGACAGCCGTTGCAGCTCGGCCGGGTCGAAGGAGGGCTCCAGCACCCTGATCCGGTCGGCAAGCGGCGGATGGGTGGCGAACCAGGAGGTCCGGGCCGCCTCGCCGAAGAGCATGTGTCCGACCTCGTCGCGCTTCGGGGACTTCAGCTCGGAGCCGTCGGTCAGCCCGCCGATCTTCTTCAGCGCCCCGGCGATGCCCCGGGTCTGCCGGGTGTACTGCACGGCCGAGGCGTCGGCGAGGTACTCGCGTTGCCGGGACACCGACGCCTGGATGAGTCGCCCGGCGAGGACCCCGACGTAGCCGGCCACCAGCAGGGCCACCCCGACCAGCGCCAGCGGGTTCACGCCGCCGCCGCTGTTGTTGCGTTGCCGGCCACCGCCGCCGAGGACACCGGCGCGGGCCAGGCCGCGACCGACCACGGTCAGGAAGAGGATGCCGAAGAGCAGGCCCATCAGCCGGATGTTGAGCCGCATGTCGCCGTTCACCACGTGGGCGAACTCGTGGGCGATGACCCCCTGCAACTCGTCGCGGTTGAGCCGCTGCAACGCGCCCCGGGTGACCGCCACCGCCGCGTCGGAGGGGCCCCAACCGGCGGCGAAGGCGTTGATCGCCGCCTCGTTCGGCAGGACGTAGACCTCGGGCACGGGCACACCGGAGGCCAGCGCCATCTCCTCGACCACGTTGCGCAGCCGGCGCAGCTCCGGGTCGGTGGTGTTCGTGGGCACCGGCACGCCGCCCAACTCGCGCGCCACCTTCCCGCCGCCGCCGCGCAGTGCGAGCGTACGCACCAGCGCGGCCAGCCCGATCGCCGCGACCGTGCCCACGCTGACCACCGCGATCAGCCCGAGCAGCTGCTCCGGCGGGCCGGCGGTGGCGTTGAACGCGACGATCGCGGCGAGGTTCACCACCACCACGATGCCGATCACGGCCAGCACGAACAGCAGCACCAACCGGGTCGACAGCCGGCGGACCTGGCGCTGCCGTTCGAAGAAGTTCATCGGCGACTCAGAACGAGACCTGCGGGGCCTGACGCTGCGTCGGGTCGTCCGGCTGGAAGAGCGCCGCCGGCCCGAACGAGAACATCCCCGCGACCAGGCTGGACGGGAAGACCTCGCGCTTGTTGTTGTAGGCCATCACCGAGTCGTTGTACGCCTGGCGGGCGAAGGCGACCCGGTTCTCCGTCGAGGTCAGCTCCTCCGACAGCTGCATCATGTTCTGGTTGGCCTTCAGGTCCGGGTACGCCTCGGAAAGCGCGAAGAGCCGGCCCAGGGTGGCGGTGAGCGCGTTCTCCGCGCCGCTGAGCTGCTGCATCGCCGCCGGGTCACCGGGGGCCGCCGCCGCGCTGGCCTGCGCGTTGACGGCGGCGTTGCGGGCGGAGATCACCGCTTCAAGGGTTTCCCGCTCGTGCTTGAGGTAGCCCTTGGCGGTCTCGACCAGATTGGGGATGAGGTCGTGCCGCCGGATCAGCTGTACGTCGATCTGGGCGAAGGCGTTGCGATAGGCGTTGCGGGCCCGGACCAGCCCGTTGTAGATCGACACGCCGAAGCCGAGCACCGCCACGACGATCAGCACCAGACACAACAATCCGATGATCAGTTCCACGGCCGCTCCCTCGGTACGCGTCGGTCCTACCCCTGATCATCGTACGTTCGACCACCCACCCCCACCCCCACCCACCCGTCCCCCACCCCCTTCAGCGTTGATCATGAGGTTGGCGGCACTCGTTGATCTTCAAACTGCCGCCAACCTCATGATCAACGGGGTGGGGGTGGGGTGGGGGTGGGGGTGGGGTGGGGTGGGGTGGGGGTTAGGGGGTGGGGCGGGGGCTTTTAGGGCGCTGTCGATGATGTCCCAGATGGTGATTGCGACGATCACCACCACGCTGATCCGGGAGACCGTGTCGACGCCGCCGTCGCGCAGCCAGGCGAAGTGGGCCACGAAGTCGGGGTTGAAGAACCGGTCGGTGAGCAGCAGCCAGATCACCGGCACCGCGTACGCCAGGTTGAGTACGACGTTGACCAGGACCAGCCGTCCGGTCCACCGGCGGGCCCGGTACTTGGCGAGTTCCAGGACGATGGTGCCGAGCAGGACCGCGATCAGCACCGGCAGCCAGGAGGTCCAGAGCGCCGGATCGATGATCGGCAGCCGACCGTCGTCACCGACCACCGTCTGGAAGTGCTGCCACGGCAGGAACCCGATGAACAGCAGCAGCATGACGATCGAGGCGCAGGTGTCGGCGAGGTTGGTGTCGCGCCGGGCGGACGAGTCGGGGAGTCGGTCGACGGACCAGCGCGGCAGGTTCAGCGAGGTGCCGAGCCGTTCCAGCAGGGCGAAGACCGCCGTCACCCAGAACGCGATCTGTAGCGCGACGTTGATCGCCGTGGAGATGCCGGCGCCGATGGCGCCCCCCACGTTGTCGCTGGTGGTGGCCTGGACCACCCCGACCACGGTGCCGACGATGGCCGGAATGGTGCTGACCAGCACGATCAGCAGCCGTTGCCAGGCCAGGTAGTACTCCGGGCCGATGAGTTGGAGCCGGCGGTTGGCGTAGCTGGCGGCGAGTTGGGCCGGGTCGCCCAACTCGTTGAGCACGTCACGCTCGGCGGTGGCGGCGTCGACGCCGTCGGCGGTGCGGCCGTCGATCATGTCCGCGATCGAGGCGCGCAGCTCGGTGTCGATCTCGTCGCGTCGGTCGGCCGGTACCGAGCGCAGGGTGGCGGCGAGGTATCGGTCGGTCAGGGTGGTCGTCATCGGGGGGCTCCTTCGATCAGGGTGGCCAGGGAGGACTGGACGGTGGCGAGGTCGGCGAGCAGTCGCCCGAGCAGCTGCTCGCCGGCCTCGCTGGTGCGGTAGAACTTGCGCGGCCGGTTCTCTTCGGTGTTCCACTCGCTGCTCAGGAGCCCTTGCTCCTCCAGTCGCCGCAGCAGGGGATAGAGGGTGTTGGCGTCGACCGGAAAGCCGTGCCCGGTGAGCCGTTGCAGCAGTGCGTAGCCGTAGTCGGGCTGGCGGAGCGCGACCAGGCTGGCCACCACCACCGTTCCCCGGCGTAGCTCCTGAAGGTGTGTCCGCAGCACGTCGTCGCTGACCATGCGTCACACGATAGTGTGTGCCACACACTATCGTCCAGCCCGCAATAATGTCCGCTGGGCAACATGGTGTCGGTCGAGGCGTTTCGCGTCACAAAATAAAACTTTGCAGAGGCTGCATCTTTGGCTCTAGAGTTCGGCCGTGACCTTTGACGAGACGGCGACGCTGGGCCGGCGGGACCGCAAGAAGCGACAGACCCGGGCGGCCCTCGCCACCGCCGCGTTGCGCCTGGTCGCCGAGCGCGGGCTGGACCAGGTGACGGTCGAGGAGATCAGCGAGGCGGCCGACGTTTCCGCGCGGACCTTCTTCAACTACTTCCCGACCAAGGACGACGCTCTGGTGGGCAACGGCGAGGGCGACCGGGACGGCGTACTGCGTGCGCTCGCCGCCGTGCCGGCGGAAGCACCCGCACTGGAGGCGCTCCGGCGCGCCTTCGTCGAATTCGTCGACGAGGCGCAGGGCGACGCGGAGCTGTGGCTGCTCCGAATGCGGGTGGTCGCGCAGCACCCGGTGCTGCTGGCCCGCCTGGTTGCCGGCAACACCACCACCGAACGGGCCCTCGTCGAGGTGATCGCCGCGCGCAGCGGGTTGCCGAGCGACGACCCGTACCCCGCCCTGGTCGTGGCGGTCGCCGGGGCTGCCCTGCGTACCGCGATGATCCGCTGGACGGCCAGCGGCGGCGGCGGCTCCCTGGCCGCGCTGCTCGACGAGGCCTTCGCCGCCATCGCCGCCGGCCTGCCGGACCCGCGCACCCTGCCGGACCCGCGCACCCTGCCGGACCCGCGCACCCTGCCGGACCCGCGCACCGGCTGACGCCGGGCCGGCCCGCGCCGATCGAGCCGGCGCGGCACCCAGACCAGCATCGATTCCCCGCGCGACCGCGCGGGGACAGCGACCACGCGTGAGGAAGTAGCCCCATGACGAGTACGACCGAGCCGATCGCCGCGCCCGGGGCGGACGACGGCCGGATGTCCCGCCGCGAGATCCTTCAGGCCCTCTCGGGGCTGATGGTGGGCATGTTCGTGGCCATCCTCGCCTCGACCGTGGTGGCGAACGCCCTGCCCCGCATCATCGCCGACCTGAACGGCAGCCAGACCGTCTACACCTGGATCGTCACCTCCGAACTGCTGGCCATGACCGCCACCGTGCCGCTCTGGGGCAAGATGGCCGACCTCTACAGCAAGAAGCTGCTGATCCAGCTCTCGCTCGGCCTGTTCGTGCTCGGCTCGTTGATCGCCGGGCTCACCCCGAACGTCGAGGTGCTGCTGGTCAGCCGGGTGGTGCAGGGCATCGGTGCTGGCGGCATGACCGCGCTGGCGATGATCGTGATGGCGGCGATGATCCCGCCCCGCGAACTGGGCCGCTACGCCGGCATCTTCGGCGCCGTGTTCGGCGTCGGCACCATCGCCGGACCGCTGATCGGCGGCGTCCTGGTCGACACCTCGTGGCTGGGCTGGCGCTGGTGCTTCCTGATCGGCGTACCGTTCAGCTTCCTCTCCATCGTGCTGCTCCAGCGCACCCTGCACCTGCCGGTCATCCGCCGCAAGGTACGCATCGACTGGGCCGGTGCGGCACTGATCACCGCCGGTGTCTCCACCCTGCTGATCTGGTCGTCGCTGGCCGGACACAAGTTCGCCTGGGCCTCCGGCTGGACCGCCCTGATGGTCGGCGGCGGCCTGGCGATGCTGCTGGCGGCCATCTGGGTCGAGTCCCGGGCACCCGAGCCGATCATCCCGCTGAAGATCTTCCGTAGCCGCACGGTCACCCTGACCACCCTCGCCAGCATGCTGGTCGGCGTCGCCCTCTTCGGCGGGACGGTCTTCCTGTCCCAGTACTTCCAGACCTCGCTGGGCAAGTCGCCGACCGTCGCCGGCCTGATGAGCCTGCCGATGATCCTCGGCCTGCTGGTCTCCTCCACGGTCGCCGGTCAGCTCATCACGAAGTACGGCCGCTGGAAGGCGTACCTGGTGGCCGGGGCCGCGGTGATGGTGGTCGGGATGCTGCTGCTGTCGACAATCGACGTCGACACCCCGCTGCCGCTGCTGTTCACCTACATGGCGCTGCTCGGCATCGGGGTGGGCATGCTGATGCAGAACCTGGTGCTGGCGGCCCAGAACGACGTGCCCGCCCACGAGTTGGGGGCGGCCACCTCCGTACTCACCTTCTTCCGCAGCATGGGCGGCGCGATCGGCGTCAGCGCCCTCGGCGCGGTGCTCGCCAACCGGGTCACCAGCCTGATGACCGCGCAGCTCGGACCGGCCGCCGGGGCGACCGACGGTGGCACCAGCGAGGTGCCCGACCTCTCCGCCCTGCCCGAGCCGGTGCTGCTGATCGTGCGGGACGCGTACGCCACCGCCACCTCGGAACTGTTCCTGATCGGCGCGCCGATCGCGTTCCTCGCCCTGGTCGCGGTGCTGTTCATCCGGGAGAAGGAGCTGCACACCCTCAGCGGCGACGAGCGTGCCGAGAAGGAGGCGGCGGGCCTGACCGCCATGCACTGACCCATCCGACCGGGGCACCGGCACCGGCGCAGCCTGCGCCGGTGCCGGTGCTCGTTCCGGCGAATGGTCTCCCGCCCGGACGTTGCGGTGTCACGTCCTGACCTGCGGCCGGGCGGTGGGGGCGATCGGGTCGCGGCGGGCCGGGTTCGCGCCGGGCCGCCACATCGGCCGCAGCACGGGAGCACCGTCGGGCAGGGCCAGTGGCCGGCCGTGGTCGTGGAAGCCGTGCCGCAGGTAGAGCCGACGGCTGCGCTCGGTGGAGGCTTCGAGGTACGCCGGCAGCCCGGCGGCGTCCGCCTCGCGGAGGCGGTGACTGAGCATCGCGCCGCCGAGGCCGTGGCCGCGTCGCTCCGGCCGTACGCCCATCGACGCGAGGTAGAGGTGCGGTTCCCGGGGACGGTGGGCGGCGACCGTCTCGGCGACCGTCGCCAGCCGCCGGGCGACCGGGTCGTCGGTGGGGCTGACCTGCGCCGGCTGCGCGGCCGGGTCCGCCCCGGCGGCAGTGGCGCCCGGAGCTATCCACGCCGACACTCCGGCCAGGGTGCCGTCGGGAAGCTCGGCGACGGTGATCTGCTCGTCGCGTACGGCGACGTCCAGCATGGCCTGGAACATCGCCGGGGTGCGTGCGGCCCGCTCCGCCGGGTCGGGCAACACCCAGCAGAGCACCGCCTCGTCGACGAAGGCGGCGGTGCAGGCGGGCCCGAGGGCATCGAGATCAGCAGCTGCGGCGAGCCGTACGCGTACGGCGAGGGTGGGAGACACGATCGCTCCTCGGTCGGTGACTGTCACCTCCGATGCTGGCCAGCCGGCGGGCGGCCGGGGAGTACTTTCGTCACGACAATCGGGGTGACGAAAGGGGCCGGGATGACAGGCTCCCGATGCGTCGAGTGCGACGGCGGACTGCCGTCCGGCCCCGGCCGGGGGCGGCCCCGACGGTACTGCTCACGTGGCTGCCAGGCACGGGCGTACCGCCGCCGCCGGGACCAGGGACGGGCCGCGCCGTCGCGGCGTCCACTCGGCACGCGGGCCGGTGACGGCGTCGCCACCCGCGACGATCTGGTACGCATCGCGGTCCGACTGGCCGACGCCGAGGGTCTCGACGCGGTGTCGGTGCGCACCCTGGCCCACCGCGCCGGGCTCACCCCGGACGCGGTCTACCGTTGGGTACGCAACCGGGACGACCTGCTCGGGGCGATGGTCGAGCAGGTGCTGGACAGCGGCCCGATGCCCGACGGGGAACGTGGGACGCCGCGTGAGCGGCTCGTCCGGCTGGCCCGCGCGGAGTGGTCGTTGTACCGGCGGCACCCGTGGTTGTTGGCCGTCCTCGCGACCACCCGGCCGCCGATCGGCCCGGCGGTGCTGACGCTCATCGACGGCACCATCGCGGCGCTCACCGACGCCGGGTACGACCTGCCGGACGCGCTCGCCGGCTACCTCACGTTGAGTGGCTACGTGCAGGGCATGGCGCTGCTGCACGTGACCGAGCGGGCCGAGCGGGCGGCCGGCGCCACCGCCTGGGACACCTGGTGGGCCGGCACCTTCGCGCTGCTGGAACGCACCGGGCGTACCCGGGAGCGCGGCTGGCTGGCCGCCGCGCGGCCGGTGCCGACGGCCAACCCGGATCCGCAGTTGGCGCAGTGGTTCGAGTTCGGCCTGGCCCGCCTGATCGACGGCCTGCTGCCGCCGTGATGTCCGCCGCGACGGGGGCGGGTTGTTGCGGGGCGGGGGTGGGGGAGGGAGGGTGTGGAGGGTGGGGGTGCCGGCGGAGATCGGGGCGTACCGGGTGCAGCGGCTGCTCGGGGTGGGATCGTTCGCGACGGTCTGGCTGGCCCACGACCCGGTGCTGCGGGCCCACGTGGCGATCAAGGTGCTGGCCGAGAACTGGCACCACGACGTACGGGTGCGGGAACGGTTCCTGGACGAGGCGCGGCTGCTGCGCCGGATCGACGACGACCGGCTGGTCCGGGTGCGCCAGGTGGGCGAGTTGGCCGACGGGCGCCCGTACACGGTGCTGGACTGGGCCGACGGGGGCAGCCTGCGGGAACGGCTGGCCGCCGGAATGCTGCCGGTGGCCACCGCGCTGGACGTGCTCGTCGAGGTCGCCGCCGGGGTGGCCGTGCTGCACCGGCACCGGGTGGTGCACCGTGACCTCACGCCCGGCAACATCCTGTTCGGCTCCGGTCCGGACGGTGACCGGGTACTCATCGCCGATCTCGGCCTGGCCAAGGCGCTCGCCGCCGCCTCGGGGCTCACCATGCGGGCCGGCACCCCCGGCTACATGGCCCCCGAACAGGACGATCCGCTTGCGGTCGTGGATGAGCGTGCCGACGTGTACGCCCTCGGCCGGCTCGGCCTGCGGCTGCTCGGCAGTACCCCGGCCGACCCTGCCCGTGCGGGCGGCGATCCGCCAACAGCAGGGCAGCGTGAGGCGGGGCAGCGTGAGGTGGGGCAGCGGGAGACGGGCCTGCGGACGGGCGTACCGGCGGCGGTGGCTCAGGTGCTGCGCCGGGCCGGCGCCACCGACCCGGCCGACCGTTACCCGGACGCCGCCGCCTTCCGGGCCGCACTGCTCAGCGCCTGCGCACCGGCGGCACCACCCGGCCCCCGCGCCGGGCCGCCGCGTACCGAGCTGCCGGTAGGCCCCGCCGACCGGCGGCGGGCCGGCACTTGGCTACCGGCCGGGTCCGGGCGGCTGCGGTGGTTGCTCGGCGTCGGGTCGGTGCTGGTGCTGGTGCTGACCGGCGGCGTGGTCGCGGCCGACTCGGGGCCGGTGGCCACCATCGCCACGAGCGGCCCGGTGAGCGTGGTGCTGCCGGCCGGCTGGCGGGCGGCCGGCACCGGCTGGGCCGGCCGGTACGACGAAGCCGGCCAGCTCGAACCCGCCCTGGTGATCTCACCGGAGCCGCGGAAATGGGCAAGCGATCCGAGGGTGCCGGGGGCCTTCCTGGGGCTGTCGGCCATCGCCGCGCGTCACACCGGTCCGGCCGGCTTCGTCGCCGAACAGCCGCACGCCGACTGCACGGCGGCCCCGGTACGGCAGGTGCGGCGCGGCGGCCTGGACTGGGTGATCGCCCGCTTCGACTGCCCGCACGACCGTCCGGTGCTGGTCGAGGCCGCCGCCCGGACCCCCGTCGGCCTGCTCTACGCGCAGGTGGTGCCTCCGCCCGACGTCGGTGACGAGTTCGTCGACGCACTGCTCGACGGGGTCCGGGTGCGCTAGCCGAGGGCGTCAGCGCACCACCACCGTGATCACGTGCGTACCGTCCGGCCGCGGGATGAACACGTCCACCGTGCCGGTCCGGACGAACCGCAGGTCGACGACACCCGCCTCGTAGTTGTGGTCGACCAGCTCCGGCCGGTCCACCGTGATCTCGCCCGGCCCGATGCCCTGGATCCGTAGCACCCCGCCGGTGGCGAAACAGAGCGACGACGGCAGCGGCCCGCCGGTGGCCAGCGCCAGGTCGTACCGGATCGCGCCGAAACAGGCGCTGGAGGCCGTGGCGGAGACCCGGGGGATCGTCGGTGGCGGCCGGCCGGTCGTCGCGCTCGGTGCGGGTGGTGGCCGGCTCGTCTCGACCGGCCGAGGGGCCGGGGGTGTGGCGGGCGGCGTGGGCGAGGAGACGGCGGACGGCGACGAGGGCGGTGGCGAGGAGGTCGCGGGCGCAGACGTGGCGAGTGAGGACGGTACGGGTGGGCGTACCGGCAGCGGCGCGACGGGCTCGTCCGCGCAACCGGCGGCGAGCGCGACGACCAGGACCAACGCGGCCCGTTGCCGGCCACCGGCCGCTGACGACCGGCCGGCTTGCCCGCCCCGGCGTGGCCGACGCCCGCGTCGCCGGCCGGACCCACCCGGGTTCGCGGCGAGGTCAGTCATCGCCGTCGGTGAGTCGCCGCCGAACCTGCCGGCGGGCCTCGTGGATCCGGGATTTCACCGTGCCCTCGGGTACGTCGAGCAGGTCGGCGATCTCGCGATAACCCAGGCCGAGCACGTCGCGCAGGGTGAGCGCCTCGGCCGCTTCGGCGCGGATCGCGTCGAGGGCCTCCAGCAGGTCCAGCCGGGTGCCGGCGACCACGCTGGTCCGGCGCGGATCGGGCGGGTCCGGCAGCGGTACGCCACCGGCCTCCACCAGCCACCGGCGGCGCAGCGACCGGTACGTGGAGCGGGCCCGGTTGGCCGTCAACTGGTACAGCCAGGTGTGGAAGGAGGAGCGTGCCTCGAACCGGTGGATGCCGCGCGCCACCGCGAGCAGCGCGTCCTGGCACGCCTCCTCCGCGTCCTGGCGGTTGGGCAGCAACCGGCCGCACAGTCGCAGCACCTCGGGTCGGATCGCCGCCAGCAGCGCGTCCCGGGCGTCGCGGTCGCCGCGCGCCGCAGCGGTAGCCAGGTCCTCGATCCCGTCCGTGAGGGTCATCGCGCCCGTCCCGTGCTCGCCTGGTGTGCGGTGCAGCCCAGGTTACGCCGACCACGCCAGCGACGCCTACCGGTCACTCTGCGTGATTTGGCGGGCGCGCGGCAGTCGATGTCCGCGCGGCGCGCTGAGGCCGGTTCGGCGGCGGGATAGGGTGGGCCGACCGACTCGATCATCCGACCCGGGGGGCCTCCGCATGGGCGATTCGTTCGCGCATCTGCACGTGCACACGGAGTACTCGATGCTCGACGGAGCGGCCCGGCTGAAGGACCTGTTCGCCGAGGTCAAGCGGCAGGGGATGCCGGCGGTCGCGATGACCGACCACGGCAACATGCACGGCGCGAACGATTTCTACAAGCAGGCCATGGCCGCCGGGGTGACGCCGATCCTGGGCATCGAGGCGTACGTGGCGCCGGAGTCGCGGTTCCACAAGTCTCGGGTGCGGTGGGGCCGCCCGGAGCAGAAGAGCGACGACGTCTCCGGTAGCGGCGGTTACACCCACAAGACGATCTGGGCGCGCAACAAGACCGGCCTGCACAACCTCTTCACGCTCACCACGAAGGCGTACACCGAGGGCTACTTCGTGAAGTGGCCCCGGATGGACGCCGAACTCCTCGCCGAGTACGCCGACGGGCTGATGGCCACCACCGGCTGCCCCTCCGGTGAGGTGCAGACCCGGCTGCGGCTCGGCCACGAGGCGCAGGCCCTCGAAGCGGCGGCGAGATACCAGGACATCTTCGGCAAGGAGAACTACTTCCTGGAGTTGATGGACCACGGCCTGGACATCGAGAAGCAGGTCCGCGACGGGCTGCTGGAGATCGGCCGCAAGCTGAACATCCCGCCGGTGGTCACCAACGACTCGCACTACACCCACGAGGCCCAGTCCGAGGCGCACGACGTGCTGCTCTGCGTGCAGACCGGCAGCAACGTCGCCGACCCGAACCGGTTCAAGTTCGGCGGCAGCGGCTACTACATCAAGTCCGCCGACGAGATGCGCGGCGTGGACAACTCGGACGTCTGGCTGGAGGGCTGCCGCAACACGCTGCTGGTCGCCGAGAAGGTCGACCCGGCCGGGATGTTCGAGTTCCACAACCTGATGCCGCGCTTCCCGGTGCCCGAGGGCGAGACCGAGGAATCCTGGTTCCGCAAGGAGACCTTCGCCGGGCTGGCCCGCCGGTTCCCGAACGGGATCCCCGAGGGGCACGTGGTGCAGGTCGAGTACGAGCTGGGCGTCATCATCCAGATGGGGTTCCCGTCGTACTTCCTCGTGGTCGCCGACTTCATCCAGTGGGCCAAGAGCCAGGGCATCGCCGTCGGTCCGGGCCGCGGCTCGGCGGCCGGCTCGCTTGTCGCGTACGCGCTCGGCATCACCGACCTGGACCCGATCCCGCACGGGCTGATCTTCGAGCGGTTCCTCAACCCCGAGCGGGTCTCCATGCCGGATGTCGACATCGACTTCGACGAGCGTCGGCGCGGTGAGGTGATCAAGTACGTCACCGACAAGTGGGGCGAGGACAAGGTCGCGCAGATCGCCACCTTCGGCACCATCAAGGCGAAGGCCGCGATCAAGGACTCGGCCCGGGTGCTCGGCTACCCGTACGCGGTAGGTGACCGGATCACCAAGGCCATGCCGCCGGCCGTGATGGGCAAGGACATCCCCCTCGAAGGCATCTTCGACCCGAAGCACCCCCGCTACGCCGAGGCCGGCGAGATCCGGGGCATGTACGAGTCGGAAGCCGACGTCAAGAAGGTCATCGACACCGCCCGGGGCATCGAGGGGCTGATCCGGCAGACCGGCGTGCACGCCGCCGGGGTGATCATGTCCGCCGAGCCGATCATCGAGCACATCCCGCTGATGCGCCGGGACTCCGACGGGGTGATCATCACCCAGTTCGACTACCCGACGTGCGAGTCGCTCGGGCTGTTGAAGATGGACTTCCTCGGCCTGCGCAACCTGACCATCATCGACGACGCGGTGAAGAACATCGGCCTCAACCACGGCAAGGAACTGGACCTGCTGGGGTTGCCGCTTGACGACAAGGGTGCCTACGAGCTGCTGGCTCGGGGCGACACCCTGGGCGTGTTCCAGCTCGATGGCGGGCCGATGCGTTCGCTGCTGCGGATGATGAAGCCGGACAACTTCGAGGACATCTCCGCCGTGCTGGCGCTGTACCGGCCCGGTCCGATGGGCGTGGATTCGCACACCAACTACGCGCTGCGCAAGAACGGCCTCCAGGAGATCACCCCGATCCACCCGGAGCTGGAAGAGCCGCTGCGCGAGATCCTGGCCCCCACCTACGGCCTGATCGTCTACCAGGAGCAGGTGCAGCGCGCCGCGCAGATCCTCGCCGGGTACACGCTCGGTCAGGCCGACCTGCTGCGCCGGGCGATGGGCAAGAAGAAGAAGGAGATCCTGGACAAGGAGTTCATCCCGTTCCGGGACGGCTGCCGCGAGCGCGGCTACTCCGACGAGGCGATCCAGAAGGTCTGGGACGTCCTGGTCCCGTTCGCCGGGTACGCCTTCAACAAGGCGCACTCCGCCGCGTACGGCCTGGTGTCGTACTGGACGGCGTACCTCAAGGCGCACTACCCGGCCGAGTACATGGCGGCGCTGCTCACCTCCGTCGGCGACGACAAGGACAAGATGGCGCTCTACCTGTCGGAGTGCCGCCGGATGGGCATCCAGGTGCTGCCGCCGGACGTGAACACCTCGGCCGGGCCGTTCACCCCGGTCGGCAAGGAGATCCGCTTCGGTCTCGGCGCGATCCGCAACGTCGGCGCCAACGTGGTGAGCGCGATCATGCGGTGCCGCGAGGAGAAGGGCGAGTACGCCGACTTCTACGACTTCCTGTCCAAGGTGGACGCGGTGGTCTGCAACAAGAAGACCATCGAATCGCTGATCAAGGCCGGTGCGTTCGACGCGCTGGGCCACCCGCGCAAGGGTCTGCTCGCCGTGCACGCCGACGCCATCGACGCGTACGCCGACGTCAAGCGCAAGGAGGCCGTCGGCCAGTACGACCTGTTCGGCGCGGGCTTCGGCGACACCGAGACCGCGACCACCACCACGGTGATGCCGACAATCACCGAGGGGGAGTGGGACAAGCGCGACAAGCTCGCCTTCGAGCGGGAGATGCTCGGCCTGTACGTCTCCGACCATCCGCTGTTCGGCCTGGAACACATCCTCGGCCCGGCGGCCGACTGCACCATCGCCGCCCTCTCCGAGGAGGGCACCGTGCCCGACGGGGCGGTGGTCACCCTCGCCGGCATCCTCTCCGGAGTGCAGCGGCGGGTCACCAAGCAGGGCCGGGCGTGGGCCTCGGCCACCCTGGAGGACCTCGCCGGTGGGGTGGAGACGTTGTTCTTCCCGAACACCTACGAGGTGATCGGCCAGTACATCGCCGAGGACGCCATCGTGGTGGTCAAGGGGCGGGTGGACCGGCGGGACGACATCCCCCGCATCATGGCGATGGACATGTCCATGCCCGACGTCAGCGCCAGCGCGACAAACAAACCGGTCACGCTCACCATCCCGGTGACCCGCTGCACCCCGCCGCTTGTGGAACGGCTCAAGGAGACCCTGGTCCTGCACCCCGGCGACGCCGAGGTGCACGTCAAGCTCCTCAACGGCAGCCGTAGCACCACCTGGCGGCTCGGTCCGGTCCGGGTGGCCGCCACCACCGCGCTGATGGCCGACCTGAAGAGCGTCCTGGGCCCGGCCAACGTCAGCTGACCCGTACTTTCATCGACACGTCCTGGGTGGAGATGGGCCAGGGGGTGGGG
Source organism: Micromonospora sp. FIMYZ51 (assembly GCF_038246755.1). Classification (NCBI taxonomy): domain Bacteria; kingdom Bacillati; phylum Actinomycetota; class Actinomycetes; order Micromonosporales; family Micromonosporaceae; genus Micromonospora; species Micromonospora sp. FIMYZ51. The sequence goes on from NZ_CP134706.1 coordinate 2,396,550, forward strand.
ATTGGACCTGGGGGGTGCACCGGCGGGAGGTTAGCGTCGCTGGGCATGGAGTGGGAACAGGCACAGAAGCTGTGGCACCCGCAGCCCGGCTGGCTGGACAGTGCCAGCTACGGACTGCCGCCCGACCCGGCCTGGGACGCCGTGCAGACGGCGCTCGCCGACTGGCGCGCGGGCCGGGGAGTGTGGAAGGACTGGAGCGCGGCGGCGGATCGGACGCGGGCCGCCTTCGCCCGGCTGGTCGGCGTACCAACGGCCGACGTGGCGATCGGCTCCACCGTCTCCCAGATGCTGGCGCCGGTGGCCGCCGCGCTGCCGGCCGGTGCCCGGGTCCTCGTCCCTGAGGTCGAGTTCACCTCGAACCTCTTCCCGTGGCTGGTGCAGGAGGCGCGGGGCGTCGAGGTCCGCACCGTACCGCTGGACAAGCTCGTCGACTCGATCGACGCCGACACCGACCTGGTGGCGTTCAGTCTGGTGCAGTCCGCCGACGGCACCCTGGCCGCGTACGACGACATCGTCGCGGCGGCACGGGCGCACGACGCGCTCGTCGCCGTCGATGCCACCCAGGCGTGCGGTTGGCTGCCGTTCGACGCCTCCCGGGCCGACGTCGTGGTGGCCGGCGGCTACAAATGGCTGATGGCGCCCCGGGGCACCGCCTGCGCCTACCTCGACCCCGCGCTGCGCGAGCGGCTACGCCCGGACGCCGCCGGTTGGTGTGCCGGCCAGGACCCGCACGCCTCCTACTACGGGCCACCGCTGCGGCTGGCCGACGACGCCCGCCGGTTCGACATCTCGCCCGCCTGGCTCAACTGGGTCGGCGCGGCCCCGGCCCTGGAACTGCTGCTGGAGATCGGGGTGCCGGCGGTGCACGCGCACGACGTGGCGTTGGCCAACCGGTTCCTGGCCGGGCTGGGGCGACCGCCCGGCAACAGCGCGATCGTCAGCGTGGAGGTGCCCGGCGCGCAGGAGAAGCTCGAACGGGCGGGCGTCCGTGCGGCGGTCCGGGCCGGCCGGGTCCGGGCCTCCTTCCACCTCTACACCACCGAAGCAGACGTCGACCTCGCCCTCAACGCCCTGACCGGATGAAAGGAAGGGGCCCTTGTTAACGCCTCGGGTAGAGGAAGGGCCCCTTCTTAACGCGGTGTAGGCGTAGGCGTACCCGTCACTTGCCGGTGCCGGTGACGATGCCCGGGTTGATGCAGAGCCCCGGCGCGCTGCCGTTCTTCTCGGAGATCTCCAGGCAGCGGGTCACCTTGTCCACCTTGGCGTTGGTCTCGGTGATCTGCTTCTGGATCTCGGCGTTGCGCCGGTCCTGTTCGAGGTTGCGGGTCTGGGCGAGCTTGTCCTGGAATGCCTTGATGTTGCCCTCGGTCTTGTCGTCGTGGTTGACCCGGGTGATGGTGACCGACAGGATGTCCACGTCGTCGGCGAGCCGGCCATCGGCGCTGGTCTTGATGCTCTCCGCGAAGGGCTTGAGGTCGACGTTCAGGTTGCCGGTCTTCGCGTCGATGCGCTCCAGCGGGTTGTAGGAGGAGAAGGCGTCGTTCACCGCGCTGTCGAGCTGTACGCCGACCCGCTGGCCCCGGAAGCTGTCGAAGTCGCCCTTGTAGTCCATGAACTGCTTCGGCGCGTTCTCGGGCCGGACCTGCCACTCGACCAGCACCTCGACACAGGCGTCGGCGAGGGTGCCGGTACGCACCCGTACGCAGTTGTTGTCGCCGATGTGGTCGTACTTCTGCCGTCCGGCGTCCCACTCGCCGACCCGCTGCCAGGGCGCGACCCACTTCAGGCCGGAGCCAGTCACCTCACCGGTGGGCTTACCGAAGCTGGTGACGATCCCGACCGAGCGGATGGGCACCGAATGCGCGCTGGATACGACCGTGAGCAGGAGCGTCGCTGCCACGGCGGCGATCGCCGTGAGGACCGCGCCCTGCCGCACACTGCGTTGCGTACCGAACAGGGTGACGGCGACCGCGACGGCCGCGATGACGGCGGTGGCGATCGCCAGGATGAAGCCGAAGGGCATGGTTGCCGAACCTTCCAGGGGATGACCTGCTGAGTTGATCATCAACATAGTCGCCCCTGACAAGAGCCCCAGCATCAAGAAGACAGCTCGCACCACCCCGGCTCCCCGAAAGTGCAAGATCGCGGGGGGAGGGAATGGGGTGGGGGAGAGGGCTGGCCGGCACCCTTGTCGGGTGCCGGCCAGCGAGTGTTCGTCTGTGGTCAGCTGTTCCAGTGCTCGGCGACCAGGTCAGCGGCCTGCTGCTCCCACTGGGCGTACAGGAACGGGTGCGCCGAGACCTGCACCGTCTGGGCGGCCTCGGTCAGCGGCATCTGCTGCCAGCCGTCGACCTGCTGCAGACCCTTCAGGAACGCGGTGGTCGAGTACTGCGGATCGGTGATCTGCTCGACCGTGCCCCAACCACTGGACGGGCGCTGCTGGAACAGGCCCTGCGAGTCGTGGTCGTTGCGGTCACCGAGGTGACCCAGGTTCTCCAGCTTCGACTCCTGCAACGCGGTCGCGATCGACACCACCGCGGCCCGCTCGTCCATACCGGCCTTCTTCGTCGCGGCGATGATCTCCTTGACGTTGCGGGTCTGCTCGTCGTTCAGCTCGATTCGCGACTGCTCACCCTGCACACCATGCGGGATCAGCTTGCCGGTGTCCGGCTTGCCGGCCTGCACCGCGGCGGCGACCGGACCACCAGTGGTGGTCGGGGTGTCGGTGGTGGCGTGGTTCAGCGGACCGGCGGCCAGACCGCCGGCAACAGCCAGACCAGCAATACCCAGCACGCTCTTACGCAGCATCGTGTTCATGACAAAGCTCCATTCGGGGGTTGGCGCACACACCGACGACATGGGGGCATCGGGCGCACGCAAGCACCGTCCGGCGCTCAAAGGCGAAAAAGGGGGGATCCAGCGCGCGGGGCCAGGGCCACGTCGCGGCGCCGGAGCCAGATACAACGACCGACGGGTGGCGGTGATTCCGGGGGATGGGAGATCACGCCGAGGCCCCGTGGGCCCTGCTCGGTCGGCTACCCGATACAACGCCGCCCGGTGGCCCGGCATTCCATGTGGGCCCGGCCCGGTTGGCGGCGGTGGGCCGACCGGTGAGCGGCGTCACATTCGATACGGAACGGTTCCGTATCGCTAATGGCGAGCCTAGGCTCAGCGGTGATTACGGACGGAACCGTATCGAAAATAGAGGGTGCCGGAAATGTCACCGAATGAGAACACGGGACATCCGAGGAGGTGGGCGATCCTCGGAGTGCTGGTGATCAGCCTGCTCGTGGTCGTCCTGGACAACACGATTCTCAACGTCGCGCTGCGTACCCTCGCCGACCCGGTACGCGGTCTCGGAGCCAGCCAGGGCGAACTGGAGTGGTCCATCAACTCGTACACCCTGGTCTTCGCCGGGCTGCTGTTCACCTTCGGCGTGCTCGGCGACCGGGCCGGGCGGCGCCGGATGCTGCTGATCGGGCTGGTGCTCTTCGGTCTGGCGTCGCTGCTCTCGGCGTACGCGCAGAGCCCGGCCCAGCTGATCGCGGCCCGCGCGTTGATGGGGGTCGGTGGCGCGGCCATCATGCCGGCCACCCTGTCGATCATCTCCAACGTCTTCGACCCGCGCGAACGCGGTCGGGCCATCGGGGTCTGGGCCGGCGCGGTCGGGTTGGCGGTGGCGATCGGCCCCGTCCTCGGCGGCCTGCTGCTGGAGCACTTCTGGTGGGGCTCGGTCTTCCTGATCAACGTGCCGGTCGTCGCGCTCGGCGTGCTCCTGGTGGCGCTGCTGGTGCCCGAGTCGCGGGACCCGGAGCCCGGTCGGGTCGACGTGTTCGGCGTACTGCTCTCGGTGGTCGGCCTGGTCGCCCTGACGTACGGGATCATCGACGGCGGCGAGCACGGCTTCGGCCGGCCGCTGGTCTGGGTGGCCATCCTCGGCGGCGTCGCGGTGCTGACCTGGTTCATCGAGTACGAGCGGCGCAGCAGCCACCCCTCCCTGGACGTACGACTGTTCCGGGTGCCCCGCTTCGCCGCGCCGGTGGCGATGATCGGGCTGGTCTTCTTCGCCGCCATGGGCGTGATGTTCTTCAGCTCGTTCTACCTGCAACTGGTGCGCGGCTACAGCCCGCTGGAGACCGGCCTGGTCTTCCTGCCCTTCGCGGTCGCCCAACTCGCCTTCGCCCCGCGCAGCGCCACCATGGTGCGCAGGTACGGAGCCCGGGCGGTCTCGGTGGTGGGGCTGATCCTGACCGCAGTGTCGCTGGGCGCGTTCGCCCTCGTCGACGCGGCCACACCCATCTGGGTGGTGCTTGTCGTCTTCTTCCTCCAGGGCACCGGGATGGCCAACATCATGCCGCCGGCCACCGAGTCGATCATGTCCGCGCTGCCCCGGGAGAAGGCCGGTGTCGGTTCGGCGGTGAGCAACACCATCCGGCAGGTGGCCGCCGCGCTCGGGGTCGCGGTGATCGGCTCGGTGCTGGCGGCCGGCTACCGGGCCGGCATCGACCCGACCCTGGCGGACCTGCCACCGGCGGCACGCGGGGCGGCCGGCGAGTCGATCTCCGGCGCGTACGCCGCAGCCGGTCAGCTCGGGCCGGCGGCGCCGGAGTTGGTCGCGGCGGCCAACGACGCCTTCGTCTCGGCGATGCACTGGTCGGCGGCGCTGGCCGCGCTGGTCGCGGCGGCCGGCATCCTGGTGGCGCTGCGCTGGCTGCCGGGCCGGTCCGGTGCCGGCGTGCCGGCACCCGCCGGCGAGCCCGAGTTGGCCGGTGCGTCCTGACATCGGCGAGAATGGCGCAATGACTGGCACGACGGATGCTCCGCGGTCGCCCGGCCGGCCGCGGAGCACCCGCGCCGCCGAGGCGATCATCGGGGCCACGCTGGACCTGCTCGCCGAGGGCAGCACGATCGGGGAGATCTCGATCGAGGCGATCGCCGCGCGGGCCGGGGTCGGCAAGGCCACCATCTACCGCCGCTGGCCCGGCAAGGACGCCCTGCTGCACGACGCCCTGCGTACGCTCAAGGGCGATCCACCGCAGCCGGCCGGCCGCTCCGTGCGGGAGGACCTGATCCTGCTGGTCGGTGCGGTCGGGCACCACATCGACCCGCGCGCGGCGAAGATCATGCCGTGCCTGATGCCCGAGGTGCAGCGCAGCCCCGACCACTACGTGCTCTACCAGAACATCATCGAGCCCCGCCGCGCGGCGATGCGGGAGGTGCTGCGCCGAGGCATCCGCACCGGAGAACTCCGGGCCGACCTCGACGTCGAGGTGGCCATGGCGATGCTCACCGGACCGATGCTCATCCAGCGGCTGATGAACTGGAATCCCGACCTCGACGCGGCGAGCCTGCCCGAAAAGGTCGTCGATGGGGTCCTGGCGGGCATCCGCGCCCGCTGACCGGTGGCGCCGCGCTCAAGCCCGGCTTTGCCCGCTCGGCGTCCGGCCGGCCGGCTTTGCCCGCGCGGGTCCGATTCGGCCGTAGACTACGGGCGTCTCGAGCCCTGGGGTGGCTCGCCACACTCACCGGAGGTCCGTCGTGTCGACGCCTGTCACCACCCTGGCTCTCGGACCGGACTGGCTCTCCCCGGAACACCTGATCTCGACGTTCGGCCTGCTCGGCATCCTGGCCATCGTCTTCGCCGAGTCCGGCCTGCTGATCGGCTTCTTCCTGCCGGGTGACTCGCTGCTGTTCACCGCCGGGCTGCTCGTCGCCGACGGACGCTACATCACCTATCCGCTGTGGTTGGTGTGCCTGCTCATCACCATCGCCGCGATCACCGGCGACCAGGTGGGCTACCTGTTCGGCCGCAAGGTCGGCCCGGCGCTGTTCCGCCGCCCGAACTCGCGGCTGTTCAAACAGGAGAACCTGCTCAAGGCGCACGACTTCTTCGAGAAGTACGGCGCCCGCTCGGTCGTGCTGGCCCGGTTCGTGCCGATCGTGCGGACGTTCACCCCGATCGTCGCCGGGGTCAGCCGGATGAACTACCGCACCTTCGTCACCTACAACATCGTCGGCGGCATCCTCTGGGGCACCGGCGTGACGGTCCTCGGCTACTTCCTCGGTCAGGTCCCGTTCGTCAAGACGAACATCGAGTTCATCCTGATCGCCATCGTGGCGATCTCGGTGCTGCCGATCGCCGTGGAGCTGCTCCGGGCGCAGATCGCCGCCAAGCGGGGCGTGACCCCGCAGGAGCGCGCGGCGGCCGAGGCGGCGATCCGCGAGACCCGCGAGCACTACGGCAAGCCCTGAGCGACCCCGCCAGCGCTGAGCGACCCCGCCGGCGCTGAGCGACCCCGCCGGCGCTGAGCGACCCCGCCGGCGCTGAGCGAGCCCGGCAGCGAGCGCGGTCAGGTCAGCTGTCGGCGGTACGGAGCCGGTGCAGGCGCAGCGCGAGCTGTACCTCCAGGGCGCGGTCCGGGCGTTGCCAGTCCGCGCCGAGCAGCTGCCCGACCCGTTCCAGCCGCTGAGTCACCGTGTTCACGTGCACGTGCAGCTGCTCGGCGGCCCGGGCCAGGCTGCCGCCCACCCCGAAGTACGCCTCAAGCGTCCGGACCAGGGCAGTGCCGCGCCGGGCGTCGTACTCGATCACCGGACCCAGGGTGGCGGTGAGGAAGCGGCGTACGTCCGCCTCCCCGCCGTCGGAGACGGTGCCCAACAGCAGCCCGACGAAGCCCAGCTCGGCGCTGCTCGCCCCCTGCCCGGCCCGGCCCAGCGCGCCAAGCGCGGTCAGGCAGCGGTCGGCCTCCCGGAACGCGGCGGCCAGCGACTCGGGCCCGGTGGATGGTCCGCTCGCCCCGGCCGTCACCGGCCGGCCGGTGACCCGCGCCAGGTCCCGGGCCACCGCGCGGGCGCTGGCACCGGCGTCCTGCCCGGGCAGCATCAGCACCACCCGGCCGTCGCGCGCAGCGGCCAGCCCGCCCCGGGCCGAGGCGTACGTGGTGGCCCAGGAGAGCACCCGCTGGCGGGCCGAACCGGTTGCCGCGATGGCGTCCTCGCCGACGGCCACCAGCACGTGCGGGGCGTCCAGGTCGACGCCGAGGCGGCGGGCCCGACCGTGCAGGGCGTCGGTGTCCCGCAGCGGCCGGGCGATGAGGTCGTCGAGCAACTCGCCCCGGACCCGGCCCTCCGCCTCGGCGACGGTCCGCCGGAACAGCAGCAGCAACGCGGTCACCAGGGCAGCCCGTTCCAGGATCCGTTGGTCGGCGTCGGCCAACTCGCCCTCGGGGTGCAACACCAGCACGCCCAGGTTCTCCGCGCCGGCCACCACGGCGGCGTACCAGAGCGGCCCCCGGCGTACGCTGCGCCCCTCGGTCCGGGACGCGGCCACCGCCTCGACGATGTCCGCCCGGTCCGGCTCGTCGATCTCGCCGACCCGGGCCAGTCGCCGGCCCTCGGCATCCAACGCCAGCAGCGACCCGCCCAGCACGTCGGTCACCGCCGCCGTCACGTCCTCCACCCCACCGCCGCGCAGCACCAGCGCGGTCATCCGGTCGTGCGCCGCCGCGGCCCGCTCCACCGAGCTGCTGTGCGCCCGGATGGTGGTGTTTGCGGCGGACAACTCCTCCAGCGCCGCCCGGGTCTCGGCCAGCAGCCGGGCGGTGTCGATCGCCACGGCGGCGTGGGCGGCCAGCGAGAGCAGCAGCGCCACCTCCTCGCGGGCGAACGGCCGGGCCGAACGGTTCGCCGCGTAGAGCACGCCGATGCTCGTGGAACCGAGCCGCAGCGGCACCCCGAGGATGGCCACCAGCCCTTCCTCGCCCACCCCGGCGTCGATCTCCCGGGTGTGGTGGAACCGCTCGTCCTCCGGGTAGTTCGCGGTCACGTACGGCGCGCCCGACTGGGCCACCAGGCCACCGAGCCCGGCACCCATGGGCAGCCGCAGCCGTTGGAACCGGGCCGACACCGAGCCGTCGGTGACCCGCATGTATGTGTCGCCGCGCTCGGCGTCGTTGAGGGTCATGTAGGCGACGTCGGCGCCGAGCAGGTGCCGGGCCCGGTGCACGATCGCCCGCAGCACCTCGTCCAGGTCCCGCAGCCCGGCCAGGTCGCTCACCGTGTCGTACAGGCCGGACAGTTCGCTCTCCCGGCGGCGCCGCCGCTCCAGCAGCGCGCGGACCCGCAGCGCCACGGTCTTGGCCCGCTCCAGCTCGGCGATCCGGTCGGCACTCAGCCCGGCGGAGCGGGCGGCGACCAGCGGACCCTCGAACTCGACCGCAGCGGCCTCCCGGGCGAGCAGTTCCAGGAACTCCACCGGCGAGGACATGACCGACATTGTGCGGGGGGACACTAGTTCGCCGTCCAGCCCCCGTCGAGTGCGATCGAGGCGCCGGTGAGGAACGCGGCGGGCGGCGAGCAGAGGTACGCCACCAGCTCCGCCACCTCCTCGGGCTCGATCAGCCGCTTGATCGCCGCCCGGGCCAGCATGATCTTCTCGATCACCTCGGTCTCCGGGATGCCGTGGGTGGCCGCCTGGTCGGCGATCTGGCTCTCCACCAGCGCGGTACGCACATAGGCCGGGTTGATGCAGTTGGCGGTGACGCCGTGCGCCGCGCCCTCCAGCGCCACCACCTTGGAGAGTCCCTCCAGCGCGTGCTTGGCCGAGACGTACGCGGCCTTGTAGGGCGAGGCGCGCAGCCCGTGCACCGAGGAGATGTTGACGATCCGGCCCCAGCCGCGCGCGTACATGTGCGGCAGCGCCCGCCGGACGAGCAGGAACGGTGCCTCGACCATCACCCGCTGGATGTACTCGAAGCGTTCGACCGGAAACTCCGGCACCGGGGCGACGTGTTGCAGGCCGGCGTTGTTGACCACGATGTCCACGTCGGTGTCGAGTCGCTCGACCGCTGCCGGGTCGGCCAGGTCCACTCCCTCGGCCCGGCCGCCGGCCTCGGCGGCGACCAGCTTGGCCGCCGCCACGTTGCGGTCGACCACAAGCACACTCGCGCCGGCCGCGGCCAGCCGCAGGGCGCAGGCCCGGCCGATGCCGCTGCCGCCGCCGCTGACCAGGGCGGTACGACCGGCGAGGTCGACGTTCACGACGTGGGGGACCGCCACGGGTTCTGCCGTCATGGCGCATGAAACTACGAGCTGTGTGGCCGGGCGCACATGGGGTCGCGGCACATACTCCCACCACACTCTGTGGTCGGTACGGACACCACACGGCTGTGGGCGTGTCCCGGGACGCGGCGGTGTCCTCGGCTCGGTAGGGTGTCGAACACATGTGCTGCCCGGGGCGGCGGGGAGGAGGGGCGCGTGCGGGTGCTCGGCGTCGACCCGGGGCTGACCAGGTGTGGGGTCGGTGTGGTCGAGGGGGTGCCCGGGCGACCGTGCACGCTTGTGGCCTACTACGTGGTGTACACCGATCCGGCCGACGAGTTGCCGGCGCGCCTGCTGCATCTGGACCGCTCCCTCACCGACCTGGTCGCCGAGCACCGGCCGGACAGCGTGGCCGTGGAGCGGGTGTTCAGCCAGCACAACGTGCGTACGGTGATGGGCACCGCGCAGGCCAGCGGGATCGCCGTGCTCGCCGGGGCACGCGCCGGACTGCCGGTGCAGACGTACACCCCGAGTGAGGTGAAGGCGGCGGTGACCGGCTCCGGCCAGGCCGACAAGGCGCAGATGACCGCGATGGTCACCCGGCTGTTGCGGCTGGCCGAGCCGCCCCGCCCGGCCGACGCCGCGGACGCCCTGGCCCTGGCCATCTGCCACGTGTGGCGCGGTGGCACGCGCTCGAAGCTGGCCGCCGCGGCCGACCGGGTACGACGAGGAGGAACGAGATGATCGCCAGTGTGCGTGGCGTGGTGACCGCGACCGGTCCGGACCACGCGGTGATCGAGGTCGGCGGGGTCGGGCTGGCCGTGCAGTGCGCCCCCGGCACCATCGCCGAGCTGCGGGTGGGCCAGTCCGCACGGCTGGCCACCAGCCTCGTCGTCCGGGAGGATTCGCTCACCCTCTACGGCTTCGCCGACGACGACGCCAAGGCGCTCTTCGAGTTGTTGCAGACCGCCAGCGGGGTCGGCCCCCGGCTGGCCCAGGCGGTCCTCGCCGTGCACACCCCGGACGCCGTACGCAAGGCGATCGCCAACGCCGACACCGCGGCGCTGACCCGGGTGCCCGGGATCGGCAAGAAGGGTGCCGAGCGGCTGGTGCTGGAGCTGCGCGACCGGATCGGCCCGGTCCCCGTCGGTGCCGACGGCGCGGCCGGGGTCACCGGCGGCGCCTGGCCCGAGCAGGTCCGCCAGGCGCTGATCGGGCTCGGCTGGACGGCCGGGCAGGCCGACCAGGCGGTGGCCGCCGTGGCGGAGACCGTCGACGGTCCCACCCCGCCGGTGCCGGTGCTGCTCAAGCAGGCCATCCGGCTGCTGGGTCGGACCCGATGACCGCCTCCGAGAGCAACCTGGTCTCGGCGTACGTCAGCGACGCGGAGCGGGACGCGGAGGTAAGCGTCCGGCCGAAGCGACTTGACGAGTTCATCGCCCAGCACCGGGTCCGCGACCAGCTCGACCTGCTGCTGAAGGGTGCGATGCGGCGCGGCTCGCCACCCGACCACATTCTGCTCTCCGGGCCGCCCGGCTTGGGTAAGCCGGTCTCCGTGGATGCCCTGGTGCTGCTGGAGGACGGCACTCGACGGCGTCTCGGTGACATCGTCGTGGGAGATCGTGTCATCAGCCGGACCGGTGCGGGGGCGACTGTCGCCGCCGTGCACGAGCAGGGCGAGCTGGACTGTGTCCGGATCCGGACGGCCAGCGGACGGGAGGTGGTGGCCGCCCCGGATCACCCCTTCTGGACGCCGGAGGGGTGGGTCAAGGCAGGTGATCTGACCGACCGGGATTTCGTCGCGAACGTTCTGACACCGGAACTCGTCGCCGACGGCACCGAGAGCACCGCGGAGTACCGGCTCGCCGGGTACCTCGTCGGCGACGGTTGCACGACCAACCAGGTGACCTTCACCGGTGGTGACGATGACGTGCTGGCCGATTTCCGGTCCACCTGCGATCACCTCGGGTACGGCCACACCACCCGGCCGAACAGTGCCCGGAGCTCGCTGATCCGCATCTCGGGGCTGCTGCCCTGGCTCTCCGAACACGGTCTGCTCGGCAAGAACGCCTGGTCCAAGCGGGTCCCGGCGTTCGTGTTCCGGGGTGACACCTGGCAGGTGTCGGCCTTCCTCGGTGCCTACTTCGCCTGTGACGGCACGGTGAGTCGCCGAGGCAGCGACCGGTACGACGTGGTGGTCGAGTACTACAGCGTGTCCCGGGAACTTCTCGCCGACGTGCAACACCTGCTGCTCCGGCTGGGCGTGCAGTCGCGCTTGAAGCTCAAGCGGGGCCGCTACCAGGGCAGGCCGCACGAGTCGTGGCGGCTCAGCATCACCAGCCAGGACGATGTGGCCAGGTTCGTGCAGCGAGTCACGGTGCTCGGTGAGCGGGGCCGGAGGCTGGCGGAGTGGGCGCCGCGCCGGGATCGGTTCGAGGAACGGCTGGCGGCTGACCGAGTGGTCTCCGTGGAGCCGGTCGGCCTGCACGAGTGCCGGTGTCTGACAGTCAACGGTGACCACACATTCACCGTGAACGACCTGGTCGTGCACAACACCACCCTGGCCAATATCGTCGCCGCCGAGCTGGGCACCGGCATCCGGGTGACAAGTGGCCCGGCCATCGAACGCTCCGGTGACCTGGCCGCGATCCTGACCAGCCTCGCCGAGGGCGACGTGCTCTTCATCGACGAGATCCACCGGATCGCCCGGCCGGCGGAGGAGCTGCTCTACAGCGCGATGGAGGACTTCCGGGTCGACGTGGTGGTCGGCAAGGGGCCGGGTGCCACCGCCATCCCGTTGGATGTCGAGCCGTTCACCCTGGTCGGTGCCACCACCCGCTCCGGCCTGCTGACCGGCCCGATGCGGGACCGCTTCGGGTTCGTCGCCCACCTGGACTTCTACGCCCCCGACGAGTTGGAGGTGCTGCTGCGCCGCTCGGCGGGCATCCTCGGCGTACCGATCACCGATGAGGGGGCGGCGGAGATCGCCGGCCGGTCCCGGGGCACGCCCCGGATCGCCAACCGCCTGCTCCGCCGGGTGCGGGACTTCGCCGAGGTACGCGCCGACGGGGTGGTCACCGTGGAGACCGCCCGCGCGGCGCTGACCGTGTACGACGTGGACGCGCTCGGGCTCGACCGGCTCGACCGGGCGGTGCTGACCGCGCTTGTCGACTCCTTCCGGGGCGGCCCGGTCGGCCTTTCCACTCTGGCGGTGGCGGTGGGGGAGCAGCCGGACACGGTGGAGGAGGTCTGCGAGCCATTCCTGGTGCGGGCCGGTCTGCTGGCCCGTACGCCGCGCGGCCGGGTGGCCATGGAGGCCGGCTGGCGGCACCTGGGGCGTACGCCGCCGAATGGTACATTTGGCACTGAAGCACCTTCCGCGCCCGATCTCTTCTCGATGGACACCGATGAGCCGTGATCTGTTCGTGATCTGTGCGGCGTTCGGCGTTCCCAGATAGAGCGACTAGACTCGCCGCGGTCTGTACAGGATGTGAAAATCCGCCTCCGCTCCGGCGCTCACATGCCGGCGGAGGCCAATGGGAAGGTCGACAACCGTGCTCTACCAGGCAGCAGAAGGCGGCGGAGCGGGGAGCTTCACCCCGATCCTCATGATCGCGCTGCTCTTCGGCGTCATGTACTTCATGATGATCCGTCCGCAGCAGAAGCGCCGCCGCGAGGCCGAGGCGATGCAGTCCGGTCTCTCCGCTGGCGACGAGGTGGTCACCATCGGCGGGCTGTACGGCACGGTCACCGGTGTCGAGGACGACAGCGTCCTGCTCGAGGTCGCCCCCGGAGTGCAGACCCGCTACGCCCGCCCGGCGATCGCCCGGGTGGTCACCAAGGCGGAGCGCCCCGTCGAGCCGGCGGCCGAGGAAACCGACGCCGTCAAGGAGTAAGCCCCACACCCACCCGGTTCGCTCGGACCGGGTGGGATCGCCCGTACGCGTCCCCGGCGGGCGAACGCCGACGCGAGGCGAGCTTCGGATCCCGCGCCGACGTGGTGAGACAACTGGATAGAAGGACCGCCGCGCCCGCGGCGGCGCGACCGTACAGGGAGACAGGACAGCCGTGGCACCACCTCAGGGACAGATGCGCCCGGGACGGCAGTTGGCCGTCCTCGCGGGCATCCTCGTCGTCCTCTATATCTTGGTGTTCTTCTCGGGCGGCGCCAGTGGCGGCTGGAAGGACCGGCTCGAACCCCGTCTCGGTCTCGACCTCGTCGGCGGCACCCGGCTGACGCTGGAGGCGACAAACACCATCGACGGTCGGGCCCCGACGTCGGACAACCTGGAGCGGGCCCGCCAGATCATCGAGAGCCGGGTCAACGCGTACGGTGTGGCCGAGGCCGAGGTGGTCACCGAGGGCGACCGCAACATCGTCGTCTCCCTGCCCGGCGAGAACCGTGACCTCAGCGAGGTGGGCAGCGCCGCTGAGCTGCGGTTCCGTAAGGTCCTGAAGATCGTCGACGGCAGCGGCGCGATCCCGTCGCCGGCGCCGAGCCCGAGCGGCACCGCCGAGCCGACGCCGTCGGGCACCCCGTCCGGCACCGCGAGCCCCGCCCCGGACGCCGAGGCCAGCGCCTCGCCGTCGGCGGGTGGCCAGGGCGGCGGTGCGCCGACGCCCAGCCCGAGCGCGACGCCGAGCGCCGCCCCGTCGCCGACGGCAAGCGAGCAGCCGGTGCCGCAGAGCATCGAGGAGCAGCGCCGGGCCGTCGAGCAGAAGGTCGGCGCGGAGGCCTGGGCCGCCGCGAACGGCTTGCAGGCGCCTGCCGATCTGAGCGCCGACCCGACGCTGGCCGAGAAGCTCAAGCCCTTCGGCGAGCTGACCGGCCGCGAGGTGGCGGTGCTGCCGGCGCAGATGCAGTTCAACGTGCCGACCATCAGCTGTGTGCAGCTCGACGACCGGCCCCCGGCCTCCATCTCCAACCCGGAGGAGCAGGTCGTCGCCTGCGAGGGCGGGTACGCGAAGAACCTGCTGGACCAGGCGAAGGTGCTCGGCACCGACGTCTCGGACGCCAACGCGGTGCGCGACCAGACCAGCCAGTGGGTGGTGAGCCTCAACTTCACCAGCTCCGGCCAGGACAAGTGGACCGCGCTGACCCGGGAGGCGTTCAACAACGAGGGCCAGGCGTGTGACGCCTCGGCGCTCGGCGACGAGGGCAAGTGCCGGGTCGCGGTGGTGCTGGACAACGAGATCATCTCGTCGCCGCAGATCCAGGGCGTGCTCACCGGCAACTCGCAGATCACCGGCAACTTCAGCAACGCCGAGGCCAGCGAGCTGGCCGGTTACCTGAGCTACGGCGCCCTGCCGGTCACCTTCGAGGCGCAGGAGTCGCAGAACGTCACCGCCACCCTGGGTGAGAGCCACCTGCGCGCGGGTCTGCTCGCGGCCGGCATCGGCATGCTGCTGGTCATCATCTACTCGTTCTTCTACTACCGGCTGCTCGGCTCGGTGATCTTCGCGAGCCTGGTGCTCTCCGCCCTGCTGCTCTTCGGTGCCCTGGTGGTACTCGGCCGGCAGATCGGTTTCACGCTCACCCTCGCCGGCATCGCCGGCATCATCGTGTCGCTCGGTGTGGCGGCGGACTCGTTCGTCATCTACTTCGAACGACTCAAGGACGAGATCCGCGAGGGTCGCAGCCCGCGCAGCGCGGTCTCCCGGGCCTGGGTCCGGGCCCGCCGGACGATCATCTCGGCGAACCTGATCACGATCATGTCGGCCCTGGTGCTCTACATCGTCTCGGTCGGCACGGTGAAGGGCTTCGCCTTCGCCCTCGGTCTGGCCACCGTGCTGGACCTGGTCGTGGTCTTCCTCTTCCGGCACCCGATGATGACCATGCTCGCCCGCAGTCGGGCATTCCTGTCCCCGCGGGTCAGCGGTCTCGGCCGGGTGTTGCCGCCCCGGTCGGAGTCGGCGCAGTCCCGCAACCCGCGTGTCAAGGAGGCCTGAGATGGCCGCTGCTGAGAATTCTCTGGCGAGCCGGCTCTACCGGGGCGAGGCCGGCCTCAACATCGTCGGCCGGCGCAAGATGTGGTTCACCGTGGCCGCCGTGCTGGTGATGCTCGCGCTGGGCAGCATCCTGATCAAGGGGTTCAGCCTGGGCATCGAGTTCGCCGGCGGCAACTCGTTCCAGATCCCCACAAGCGTCGGCACGATGCAGGACGCGGAGGCCACCGCGGACCGGGTGTTGAGCGCCGAGGGCGCCCACGTGGTCACCGCGCAGCAGGTCGGCGGTGGCGGCGGCGAGTTCTACGAGCTGCGCACCACCCAGCTCGACGCCCCGCAGGCCGAGGCGGCCCGGCTCGCGATGGCCGAGCAGTTCGGCATCGACCCGGCGCAGATCAGCGCCAACCGGGTAAGCGAGGCGTGGGGCAGTCAGGTGACCAACCGGGCTCTGCTCGGTCTGGTCATCTTCCTCGGCGTGGTGACCACCTACCTGATCTTCCGGTTCGAGTGGCAGATGGCCGTCGCGGCGCTCTTCGCCCTGGTGATGAACCTGGTCTTCACCGCCGGCCTCTACTCGATCGTCGGGTTCGAGGTGACCCCGTCGACGATCATCGGTTTCCTCACCATTCTGGGCTTCGCGCTCTACGACGTGGTGGTGGTCTTCGACAAGGTCCAGGAGAACACCAGAGGAATCACCGCGAACAACAACCAGACCTACGGTGAGGCGGCCAACCTGGCCGTCAACCAGAGCCTGATGCGTTCGGTGAACACCTCGGTGGTGGCCCTGCTCCCGGTCGGCGGCATCCTGTTCATCGGGGCCGGCCTGCTCGGCGCGGGCACCCTGAAGGACCTCGGCCTGGTGCTCTTCGTCGGTATGGCGATGGCGTTCCTCACCTCGATCCTGCTGGCCACCCCGCTGCTTACGGTGCTGAAGGACCAGGACCCGCGGATCCAGGCCCACAACAAGCGGGTGGAGGCCCGGCGCGGCGCGGTGGCCCGCGGCGAGGTGCCGGCCACCCGGGCCGGCAAGTCCGCCGCCCCCGCCCGGCCGAGCAGCCGGACGAGGAGGAGGCGGCGGAGGAGCCGGTGTCGGCGGAGAGCGGTGCCCTGGCCGGTGCCGCCGCGCCCAAGGTGGGTGCCCGTCCGGCCGGCAAGCGCTCCGGCGCGGCCCGGGGCGGACGTCCCCGTGGCGGCGGCAACCGGCCCGGCGGCGGAAAGCGTCGCTGAGGCACACCGGGTGACGACCCGGTAGGAACGGACCCGACGGCGTCCGGCATGCTGTGCGAGCAGCGCGCCGGACGCCGTCGACATGTGGAAGGGGAGCGGAACCGCCGTGACGGAGACCCACAGCACCGGGGTACGCGGAGACAGCGGCCCGGAGGTGGCCCGGCTGGTCGCCAGCCGGGTGCTCGACGTGCCCGATTTCCCGAAACCCGGCGTCATGTTCAAGGACCTGATGCCGCTCTTCGCCGACGGGGACGTCTTCCGGGACGTGATCGACGGGATCGTCGCGTACCACGGACGGGACTCGTTCGACACAGTGGTCGGCATCGAGGCGCGTGGCTTCGTGATCGCTGCGGCCATCGCGTACGCCACCGGGGTCGGTGTGGTGCCGGTCCGCAAGGCCGGCAAGCTGCCCCGGCCCGCCTACGCCGCCTCCTACGCCCTGGAGTACGGCGAGGCGACCCTGGAGGTGCACCAGGACGCCTTCACGGCCGGGCACCGGGTGTTGGTGGTCGACGACGTGCTCGCCACCGGTGGCACCGCCGCGGCGACCCTGGATCTGGTGGAGCGGGCCGGTGGCACGGTGGCCGGTTTCACCGTGCTGCTGGAGCTGTCCTTCCTCGGTGGGCGGGACCGACTGGCACCGCGTCCGGTCCATGCCCTGTTGACCGTTTGAGACGACGCCGCCACGGGGCGGAGCCGGCACGGTCCGTCCGGCGGAGCGGCAGCGCACCTCCGGTGCGGGTAGCATTGCCCATTGCTGAGACGGACGGTCGCCCGTCCGAGCGGCGCGAGACCCAGGCCGGCCGGCGGACGGTCGGTTTCATTCCGGCGAGCGGTGAGGAGGCCGGTGTCCCACGATGTCGCCCCTCCGGTGGAGGGCACGGTGCACCCGACAGGCGACGCGGACGGCTCGGTGACCGATCGCAACAGCGCCGCCCCGGCGCCGGGCGGCGGATCCGGCACGGTCCGGCCCAGCAGCGATCTGGCACGTACGGCCGTCGGTGCCGACGTCGCTGCCGCCGAGACCACCGGTGACCCCTCGCCGAGCAGTGGCTTCGGCCTGTCCAACGCGCCCACCGGCCGCCGGGTTCGGGCGCGGCTGGCGCGGTTCAACGCCCCATGGCAGTCGTCGCAGGTCAGTGAGGTGCTGGAGCCGCTGATCGCGTCACACCGGGAGAATCACCCCAAGGCCGACGCGCGGCTGTTGCAGCGCGCCTTCGACACCTCGGCGCGTTGGCACTCCGGTCAGTACCGCAAGTCCGGGGACCCCTACATCACCCATCCGCTGGCGGTGGCGACAATCCTGGCCAACCTGGGCATGGACACCACCACCCTGGTCGCCGCGCTGCTGCACGACACCATCGAGGACACCGAGTACACCCTGGACCAGATGCGCGCGGACTTCGGTGGCGAGGTGGCCCTGCTGGTCGACGGCGTCACCAAGCTGGACAAGGTCAAGCTCGGTGACGCGGCCAAGGCCGAGACGATCCGCAAGATGGTGGTGGCCATGGCCAAGGACCCCCGGGTCCTGGTGATCAAGCTGGCCGACCGGCTGCACAACATGCGTACGCTCTCCTTCCTGCCGGCGCCGAAGCGGGAACAGAAGGCCAAGGAGACGCTGGAGATCCTCGCTCCGCTGGCCCACCGCCTCGGTATGAACACCATCAAGTGGGAGCTGGAGGATCTGGCCTTCGGCACGCTGTTCCCGAAGCGGTTCGAGGAGATCAACCGGCTGATCGGGGAGCACCAGCCGCAGCGGGAGGCGCTGCTGCGGCAGGTGACGCAGAAGGTGCAGACGGACCTGAAGGCCGCCAAGATCAAGGCGGAGACCACCGGTCGGCCGAAGCACCTCTACTCGATCTACCAGAAGATGATCGTGCGGGGCCGCGACTTCAACGACATCTACGACCTGGTGGGTGTGCGGATCCTGGTCGACACGGTGCGGGACTGCTACGCGGCGCTTGGGGTGATCCACGCGAACTGGCAGCCGGTACCGGGCCGGTTCAAGGACTACATCGCCATGCCCAAGTTCAACATGTACCAGTCGTTGCACACCACGGTGATCGGGCCGACCGGCAAGCCGGTGGAGATGCAGATCCGCACGTACGCGATGCACCGCACGGCGGAGTTCGGCATCGCGGCGCACTGGAAGTACAAGGAGCACAAGGGCACCCAGATCGTCGGTCCGCCGGCGCACATCGACGAGATGACCTGGCTGCGGCAGTTGCTGGACTGGCAGCGGGAGGCGGCGGACCCGAGCGAGTTCCTGGACGCGCTGCGCTTCGACCTGTCCAGCCAGGAGGTGTACGTCTTCACCCCGAAGGGCGACGTCATCCCGCTGCCGACCGGGTCGACGCCGGTGGACTTCGCGTACGCGGTGCACACCGAGGTCGGGCACAAGTGCATCGGTGCGCGGGTGAACGGCAAGCTGGTGCCGCTGGAGTCGACGCTCTCCAACGGCGACGTGATCGAGATCTTCACCTCGAAGTCCGACACCGCCGGCCCGACGCAGGACTGGCTGGGTTTCGTCAAGAGCCCCCGGGCGCGGACGAAGATCCGGCAGTACTTCAACAAGGAACGCCGCGAGGAGGCGATCGAGGAGGGCAAGGACGCGATCGTCAAGGCGATGCGCAAGCAGGGCATGCCGTTGCAGCGGATGCTCACCTCCGACAACCTGATGGCGATCGCCCGTGACCTGCACCTGGCCGACGTGGCGTCGCTCTACGCGGCGGTCGGCGACAGCCAGGTCTCCGCCCAGTCCGTGGTGCAGAAGCTGATGGCCACCTACGGCGGCGAGGAGGGCGCGGCCGAGGACATCGCCGAGACCGCCGTGGCCACCCGGCCGCCGCGCAGCCGGGCCAACAGCCACGACCCGGGTGTGGTGGTCCGTGGGGTCAGCGACGTGTGGATCAAGCTGGCCCGCTGCTGCACCCCGGTCCCGCCGGACTCGGTCTTCGGCTTCGTGACCCGCTCCGGCGGCGTGAGCGTGCACCGCGACGACTGCGCCAACGCCGAGGATCTGCGCGCCCAGGGCGAACGGGTGGTCGAGGTGAACTGGAAGCTCACCTCCGCCTCGACCTTCCTGGTCGCGATCCAGGTGGAGGCCCTCGACCGGCACAAGCTGCTCGCGGACGTCACCCGGGTGCTCTCCGACGAACGGGTGAACATCCTCTCCGCCACCGTCACCACCACCCGTGACCGGGTGGCGGTGAGCCGGTTCAGCTTCGAGATGGCCGACCCGAAGCACCTGGGTCACCTGCTGGCCGCCGTCCGCAAGGTGGACGGCGTCTTCGACGCCTACCGCGTAACCTCCGGCTCCTGAACGCAGAGCGGCCCGGACCGCAGAGGCCCTGAGCGCGGTAGCGCCCGCCGGCTGGGCCGGCGGGCGCTACGTGCGGTACGGGGTGCTAGGCGTCGGTCATGGTGAGGTCGGTGATGACGACCTCCTTCTTCGGGTGACCGCCACCGGCCTGCTGCGCGAACGCGCCGTCGTCGCCGGCCTTGGCGACCTCCTCGACGATGTCCATGCCGCCGGTGATCGTGCCGAGCACCGTGTAGTTCGGGTCCAGCGGCGAGTCGCCGTAGACGATGAAGAACTGGCTGCCGGTGCTGGCGGGCTGACCCGAGTTGGCCATCGCGATGACACCCGCCGGGTACGGCGGTCGCATCTCGGTCGGCAGGTTCTCCTCGGCCATCCGGTAGCTCGGGCCACCGGTGCCGTCGCTGTCCCGCCAGCCCTTGCCGGTCGCGCTCGGGTCACCGCACTGGAGCACCTTGATGCCCTCGGTCACCAGGCGGTGGCACTTGGTGTTGTCGAAGAAGTTCTGCTCGGCGAGGTGGACGAAGCTGCCCGCCGTGCAGGGCACCGCCGACCGGTTGATCCGGGCGGTGATCGGGCCGAGGTTGGTGTTGATCGTCATGGTCTGGGTGCCGACCCGGCTCTGCTGGGCGTCCGGCATGCCGACGTCCTTGGTCGTCGGGGTCCGCTCACCCGCCGGGATCTCGACCCAGTCGCACTGCACGGTGTCCGCGTTCTGGGCGGCGTTGTCGGTGCCGCTGTCGTCGCCGATCAGGTTGCTGGCCAGCCAGGCTGTGCCGGCGACCACCAGCAGCAGGACCACGCCGGCCCCCACCACCGCCTGGGTCTGGCGGCGCTTGCGGGCCCGGGCAGCCCGCTCGGCCATCTCCTTCTCGAGCCGGGCGCGGGCCGCCGCGCGCTGCCGCTCTCTGGTGGACGTCACGCCTCGATCCTCCTGGACGTTATGTGGATGCCGCTGCTGTGTGCTGGGATCCGCTGGTCAGCTGGCGCTCGCGCTGGCCTCGGGCGCGCCGGAAGCCGCAGGGCTCGGCGTACCCGAGGGGGTGGAGTCGGCGGGCGATGCCGGATCCAGCACCGGCTCACCGACGGTCAGGCTCTGGATGACCACGTCGTCCTTCTCCGGCTTGACCTTCTCCCCAGCCCCATTGTCCACGGTCGGCAGGGCGCCGATCTTTTCCACGACGTCGAGTCCCTCGGTGACCCGACCGATGATCGGGTACTGGGCTTCCTCGGTCGGGGTGTGGTCCTTGAAGAAGATCAGGAACTGGCTGCCGTTGGCGCCCGGCGGGTTCGAGATCATCGCGACCGTGCCCTTCGGGTACGTCGGCGGCGCGTCCGGGGCCGGGCTGGCCTCCGGCGACGCTTCCGGCGCGGTGGGCAGGTTCTCGCTGTAGAACGAGTACGTCGGGCCGCCCAGCCCGGTGCCGCTCGGGTCGCCGCAGCGCAGCGCGCCCTCGGGCCGGATCTCGTGGCACTTCGTGTTGTCGTAGAACGACTGGCTCGCCAGGTGGGCGATGCTCGCGGCGGCGCACGGGGCATCCGCCAGGTTCAGCTCGATGGAGATCGGCGAGCCCTGGTTGGTGACCACGGTCATCGGCCGGGTGCCGGTGACCGGCAGCCCGCTGGTGGCCGGCTGGCCGACGTCCTTGAGGTTGCTGTTGCCCTCGGTGTTCTGCGGGGTCCAGAGGCAGACCTCGTCGGCGGCGCTGGTGTCCGTCGGCTCGGAGTCGAACGCGCCGAGCGCCCAGGCTGAACCGGCCACGACCAGCACGAGGATCAGGACAGTGCCGACGCCGGCGCGGATCTGCCGACGACGTTTGGCGGCGGCGGCCCGGCGGGCCAGTTGCCGGTCGAGCTTGGCCCGCGCCAGTTTGCGCTGCCGGTCCCTGCTGGAAGCCACCCGTGCTCCCCTTCCTCTACCCTTGGTCGTCAGCCGGTGGTCGCGTACCCGTCGGGCGGCAGGTGCGCCACGCCACACGCCCGCCAGAGTGTACGGGTACCGGCTGGGAAAGTGGTGTACGAGGTCGCAGTCGATGTGTATCGGGGTGCGTCAGTGTCCTCTGGTGCCGCTGGGACGGATGCGCGATCCAGCGCTTCGGGTGCCGGTTAGGCTGCGGCGGAGACGACAGTACCGACGGAAAGGGGAGCAGACGTGCTCGTGACCGGCTTTCCCGCGGACGCCTTCGGCACCAACTGCTACGTGGTCGCCGCCGGGCCGGGGGAACAGTGCGTGGTGGTCGATCCCGGCATCGGGGTGATCGACCGGCTCGACGCGCTGCTCGCCGAGCACCGCCTGCATCCGGCCGCGGTGCTGCTCACCCACGGGCACCTCGACCACACCTTCTCCGTGGCACCGGTCTGCGGGGCGCGCGGGATCACCGCGTACGTGCACCCGGACGACCTTGAGCTGCTGGCCGACCCGACCAAGGGGCTGTCGGCGGATCTGACCCAGATGTTCGGTGGCCGGCTGCCCTACGCCGAGCCGGAGGACGTGGCCGAGCTGGCCGACGGTACGACGCTCACCCTCGCCGGGTTGGAGATCACCGTCGACCACGCACCCGGCCATACCGGCGGGTCGGTGCTGTTCCGGCTGCCCGGCGCCGGCTCGCCCTGGGAGGCGGAGCAGATCTGCCTCTCCGGTGACGTGCTCTTCGCCGGCTCGATCGGCCGCACCGACCTGCCGGGCGGCAGCCTGCCGACGATGATCAACAGCCTCCGGGACAAGATCCTTCCGCTGGCCGACGACACCGTCGTACTGCCCGGCCACGGCCCCGCGACCACCATCGGCCGCGAGCGCGCCACCAACCCGTACCTCGCCGAGGTGGTCGGGCTGGGCGGCGGGCGACCGACGGCCCCCACCCGTGGCCTGTAACGGCCGCACCCACGCTCTCCCGCGCCGTGCGTGCGGGTTTCCGATCGGAGCATCATGAGCAAGCCCACGCCCATCTCCGGCTTCCCGGAGTGGACGCCCGCCCAGCGGATGATCGAGCAGTTCGTCCTCGACCGGATCCGCGCCACCTTCGAGTTGTACGGCTTCGCGCCGCTGGAGACCCGGGCCGTCGAACCGCTCGACCAGCTGCTGCGCAAGGGGGAGACCTCCAAGGAGGTCTACGTGATCCGGCGCCTGCACGGCGACCCGGAGGGCCCGGCCGGCGACGACACCCTCGGACTGCACTTCGACCTCACCGTGCCGTTCGCCCGTTACGTGCTGGAGAACGCCGGCAAGCTGCACTTCCCGTTCCGCCGCTACCAGATCCAGAAGGTCTGGCGGGGGGAACGCCCCCAGGAGGGTCGGTACCGGGAGTTCCTCCA
Organism: Micromonospora sp. FIMYZ51; assembly: GCF_038246755.1. Taxonomy (NCBI): domain Bacteria; kingdom Bacillati; phylum Actinomycetota; class Actinomycetes; order Micromonosporales; family Micromonosporaceae; genus Micromonospora; species Micromonospora sp. FIMYZ51. The sequence continues at coordinate 2,419,393 of NZ_CP134706.1, forward strand.
GGCCGACATCGACATCGTCGACCGGGACACCCTCGCCGGACACCACGAGGCGGAGATGCCGCTGGTGATCGGCGATGCGCTGCGCTCGCTGCCGATCCCGCCGGTGCGCATCCAGGTCAACAACCGCAAGATCTGCGAGGGCTTCTACCGGGGCATCGGGCTGACCGACCCGGAGGCGGCGCTGCGCGCCGTGGACAAGCTCGACAGGATCGGTCCGGCCGGCGTGACGGAGCTGCTGACCACCACGGCCGGGGCGAACGAGGCGCAGGCCAAGGCGGTGCTGACGCTTGCCGAGATCTCCGCGCCGGACGCCTCCTTCGCCGACGCGGTGCGCGCACTCGGGGTGAGCCACCCGCTGCTCGACGAGGGCCTTGAGGAACTGGTCCGGGTGGTGGAGACCGCCGCCGCGCACGCGCCCGGTCTCTGCGTGGCCGACCTGCGGATCGCCCGTGGCCTGGACTACTACACCGGCACCGTCTACGAGACCCAGATGATCGGGTACGAGCGGTTCGGCTCGGTCTGTTCCGGCGGCCGGTACGACAATCTGGCCAGTGCCGGGAACGTCCGCTTCCCCGGGGTCGGCATCTCGATCGGGGTGACCCGGCTGCTCGGCCTGCTCTTCGGTGCCAAGGCCCTGTCGATTTCCCGGGAGGTGCCCACCTGCGTGCTGGTGGCGGTGACAGCCGAGGAGTTGCGGGAGGCCAGCAACCGGATCGCTGCCGACCTGCGCTCCCGGGGTATCCCGACCGAGGTGTCGCCGAGCGCGGCGAAGTTCGGCAAGCAGATCCGGTACGCCGAGCGGCGCGGCATCCCCTACGTCTGGTTCCCCGGCGCCGACGGCGCCGCCGACGAGGTGAAGGACATCCGCTCCGGCACCCAGTTGCCCGCCACCCCCGACACCTGGCTCCCCCACCCCCGACCTAAAACCCCAGGTGAACTAACCCCACCCCACCCCACCCCCACCCCCACCCCCACCCCCACCCCTCACCCTCACCCTCACCCCCACCCTCGCCCTCGCCTCACCCCCACCTCGCTCCCGCGATCTTGCACTTTCGGTCGGCGTTACGGGCGATAAGTCCCGGTTTGCGGCGACAGAAAGTGCAAGATCGCGAGGGGTGGGGTGGGTGGGGTGGGGTGGGGGTGGGGAGGGGGCGGGGGTTACTACCAGGCGAAGCCGGCGGGGTAGGAGACGGTGGCCAGGACCTGCTGGCCGGTGGCGTTGGGGTGGAAGTAGTCCCAGCCGGAGAGCTGGGCGAGGGTGAACGGGTAGCCGAAGACGGCGTTGCCGTCGTACTTGCAGTTCGACCCGTAGGCGGCGCAGGCCGCCGCGAGCTGGCCGTTGAAGTCGATCACCCGTTGCCGGACGCGGTTGCGCCGGTCGACGTCGGCCTGCGCGGTGGAGGTCGGACTGGCCAGGAGGGACTGGCAGATGCCAAAGAGCGACCAGGCCGTACGGGCGCTGCTGCTGCCCTTGCCGACCGACCAGAGGCGGTGCACGTCCGGGATGCTGATCACGTAGACCTTGGCGTTCGGCAGGCCGGACTTGAGCCGGTTCAGCGCGGAGTCGATGTTGGACCGGAAGGTGGCCGTCGAGGTCATCGTCGACTCGGAACTGGTGCAGGCGTCGTTCGCACCGATCAGGATCGTCACGTAGCCGACCCCCTGGCTGACTGCGGTGCCGGCCTGGCCGTACAGGTCGGCGGACTTCGCCCCGGTGCGGGCGGCGTTGTGGTTGCGGCCGTTGATTGCCGAGTTGACCCGGCGGATGCGCAGGTAGTGGCTGTTCACGGCGGAGTCGTCGCCGGTGCTGAACGAGCGGCTGGTGCAGTCGACGTACCACCCGCAGGCGTTGAAGCCCCGGGTGATGGAGTCGCCGAGACTCGCCATCGAGGTCGGTGGTGGGCCGGGGTTGGCGCTGGCGGGGCTGGTCGCCAGCAGCAGGAGTGCGGTGACGCTGGCGAGGGTGGCCAGCGTGCGTCGGGCGAGGGTCATCGTGGCCTCCGGTTCGCGGTTGCCGGGCCGTACGGCGGTGACCTGAGGGTATAGATGACCTTCTGTATCCACAATGTTGCGGGGCGGTTACGTGTGGCCGAGGGGTGAATACGGGCAAACAGGGGTCTTGCCTACGATCTTAAATATGTGAATACTTTCCATCGCTTGGCCGTTTCCGCAGGTGGCCGAGTTGCCCCCTGCCCTGTCGCCATGACAGGGTCCTCAACCCCCATCCAGGAGGCTGTTACATGCGACCCACAAGGTCAATGCTGCGCCGCGTCGTCACCGTCGCCGCCGCCGGAACCCTGGTGGCCGGCGCGCTGGCCGGCGCGCCGGCTCAGGCGGCGCCCGCGTCCGCCTCACCCGACGCCGCGTCCGCCCTCGCCGATCGACTCGGCGACCGCGCCGCCGGTGCGTACGCCGACGCCGCCGGCAAGATGGTCGTCGCGGTGACCGACAGCGTGGCGGCCCGCCAGGTGGCCGCCGCCGGTGCCACCCCGAAGATCGTCAAGCGCGGTGCCGCCGAGCTGAACCGGGCCACCGCCGAACTGGACCGTTCCGCCGCGATCCCCGGTACCGCCTGGTGGGTCGATTCGGCCACCAACCAGGTCGTCGTCTCCGTGGACAGCACCGTCACCGGCGCGAAGCTGGAGCGGGTGAAGGCCGCTGCGGCGCGGACCAACGGGGCGGTACGCATCGAAGCCGAGGCCGGTGTGCTGAGCACCCGGATCTCCGGCGGCCAGGCCATCTACGCGCAGGGCGGCGGGCGCTGCTCGCTCGGCTTCAACGTGCGCGCCGGCAGCACGTACTACTTCATCACCGCCGGGCACTGCACCAACATCGCCGCGAACTGGTACAGCAACTCGGGGCAGACTTCGCTGCTGGGTTCGCGTGCCGGCAGCGTCTTCCCGGGCAGCGACTACGGCATCGTCCGGTACAGCAACCAGAGCACCGTGCAGCCGGGCAACGTCTCGCTGTACAACGGCAGCTTCCGCGACATCACCGCTTCCGGTAACGCCTATGTCGGCCAGTCGGCGCAGCGCTCCGGCAGCACCACCGGCGTACGCAGCGGCTCGGTGACCGCCCTCAACGCCACTGTCAACTACGCCGAGGGTCAGGTTCGTGGCCTGATCCGGACCAACATCTGCGCCCAGCCGGGTGACAGCGGCGGCTCGCTGTTCAGCGGCACCATCGCCCTCGGCCTGACCTCCGGCGGCAGCGGCAACTGCTCGACCGGCGGCACCACCTACTTCCAGCCGGTCGGGCCGGTGCTGAGCCGGTACGGCGTAAGCGTCTACTGACCCTAGCGCTAGCCTTCTCCTCCGCCAGCGGGCCGCCGGATTCCTCCTCCGGCGGCCCGCCCACGTCTGCGGCCATTCCGTGTCCGGGCGGTCAGTCAGTGTCCGGGCGGTCAGCCGTGTCCGGCCGGTCAGCCGTGTCCGGGCGGCCATTCCGTGTCCGGGCGGCCATTCCGTGTCCGGCTGGTCAGTCCGTGTCCGGGCGGTCAGTGGCGGCCAAGCGGTCGGTCAGTCGGCGGCCAGGCGGGCATCGGTGAGCACCACGAGGTCGCTCGGCCGCTCGCACTGCACCCGCAGCGTCACGTCGTCGGCATCCTCGACGTCGACGGAGAGCGGTGCCCCGGTGCCCGAGGCAGCGACCGGGTCACCCCGCCTCGGCCGGTTGATCGTGCCGTCGGGCTGCTTGATGGAGACAAAGACCTCCAGGTACGCCTTGGCTGGTCGACTCGGCGCCGCAGAATGGTGCCGCACCTGAGCGGTAAGGCGGAAATACCGTCGTCCCAGTTCGTAGACCACCGCGCGGAACTTGTCCTGACTCGTGTTCTCCGGGCAACGGATGATGATCGAGTTTTCGTACCCGGGCTGACCGGCGAGTTCCCGAGGCAGTTCGGCGAGGTTGGTACGACCGCCCAGCACGGTCATACCTCTGAGGTCCTCCTCCGCCGCGTCGGCCGGGCTGTTCGTAGCGGCCGTGCCCCGGGTCGCGGTGGTGCCGGTCGTCCAGTCACCGCCGTCGGTCGGTGCGGACCTCGTCGGATCGTTCGACGTGCTGCCCGGCCAGGTCACGTCGAAGTAGTCGCGGGCAAGACCGGTGCCGGCGAACAGGACACTGAGCGCGGCCAGCGCCCCGGCGGTGCGCCGTCCGCGTCCGCGTCCGCGCCCCGACCCGTCGTCCGGCCCGCCGCGTTGCCGCTCCGCCACCTGCGGGTCGTCGGTTGCCGCCACGTCGTTCCCCCGGAGGCCTTTGCTGCGTGGACGGTGACAACTTCTATCACCGGCGGCCCATTATTACGACGTTCCGCGAGCGCGCTGTCGTGAATGTGATAGTCGTCGAACATCATCTCTGCAATAAACGCCACTGTCCGCGACATTCTCCGCTTGAGCGCAGGAGGTGGCTCCCGTGAGCCAACCGTACGGTGGCGACCAGTCACGCGACCCCGGCCTGGCCCCGCCCAACCCACCGGCGAGCGGTCCGGCCAGCGCGAGCCCCGCGTCCGCCCGCCGAGGCGCGGCGCCCGGTCACCGGATTGCCCTGGTGGCCCTCGCGGTCGCGGCCCTGGCGCTGCTGCTGGCGTTCGGCACCACGCTGGTCGCCTGGCGTGCGCTCGACCAGGCCCGGGACGCGAAGGCGATCGCCCTCAACGAACAGCGGCCGCCGGAGCCTTCCCCGCCACCTGCGACCATCCCGGCACCCGGCGACGACGTCGAGTCGCCCTCGATGTCGGCGGACGTGCCACTCCCGTCCGGTGAGGCGCCGGTGCTCAACGAGCAGACCGAGTACAAGCCGAAGTACGCGAAGCAGCCACTGGTCTTCAAGGCCAGCTGCTCGACCTCTGGAGTGATGTACGCCGACCTGGATGAGCCGCGGGCCCTCAACGACAGAGCCGGTGCCGAGATCCAGTTCAGACAGAGCTGCGGTACCGAGCCCACGACCTTCCTGCTGATGAACGATGTGGACGGTAGCGAGGCGGCCACACCCGGCATGGAGCCCAAGGAGTGCGCCGAGAAGATCCGCAGCGAGCTGATTCCCAAGGGTGATCCGATTCCGGTCCGGAAGAACGCCACCCTGTGCCTGACCACCGACTACCAGGCGGCGCGGGACCGTGGCGAGCCGTGGCGGATCATCCTGCTCCAGGTGGTCGGCATGGCCATCGACGGTACGACGTCGGTCGAGGTGTCGGCCTGGGACATCCCGGACTAGGTCTGTGCCAGCGCCGGACATCGCGTACGGTCGACCGGTGGTCGTACGACTCCTGGCGCGGCTGCGTCCACCGGTTGTCGTGGGCGGGCAGGTGTTTGCCTGGTTGCTGCTCGCACTGGACGCGCGCCGCGAATGGAGTGCGTACTGGTTTGTCGTGCTTCTCCTGTTGCTCGGTGTGCTTGCGGCGATCCCAGCGGCACTGGTCGGCTCGCCGGAACTCCGGCTGGTCGCCCTGCTCACCCACACCATCGGTGCCGGGATCGTCGCGCTGGCCCTGTATGACACGGCGGACAAGCGGGCCCTGTGGGCGTACGCCCTGACCGCCCTGGCGGCGGTGGCCCTGCCGGCCAGCCGGCCGGCGCGCGGTCGGACGACCATGATCGGTATGGGGTTGGCCTTCGTGCTCACCATCGGCGTATCGGCTCCTGCGCTGGCCTGGGGTGGTAGACAGCCCGAGGCGGTGGTGTGCGTGCGGCCGGGAGGTTCCGTTGACCAGCTGATCCGCGAGAGACACCACTTCGATCCCGATCACCTCATTGCCGGCTTCGGATCCGACGGGCCGCATACCTCGTGCCTGGAGGTGCTCTTCGACCCCGGTGCCACCGCTGGCGACGCCGACGACGTCGCACGCCGCTACTCCGAAGACCCGAGGGTCGTGTCCGTGCGCCGGACGTCCTGACGGACAGGATGAGCTAACGGGATGTTAAGAAGGGGCCCTTCCTCTACCGGAGGCGTTAACAGGGGGCCCTTCCTTACACCCCGGCGGCGGGGGCGGGCAGAATGCGGGAGCACAGACGTTCAGTAGACGAGGGGGACGCACGTCGTGATCCGTACCCATGACGCCGGCAGCCTGCGCGCGACGGATGCCGGCACCACGGTGACGCTTGCCGGATGGGTGGCCCGCCGGCGCGACCACGGCGGTGTCATCTTCGTCGATCTGCGTGACGGCTCCGGCGTGGTGCAGGTGGTCTTCCGCGAGGAGGACGCGCACGCGCTGCGCAACGAATACTGCGTCAAGGTCGTCGGTGAGGTCACCCGGCGGCCCGGGGGCAACGAGAACCCGGAGCTGCCCACCGGCGAGATCGAGGTGACCGCGACCGAACTGGACGTCCTCTCCGAGGCGGCACCGCTGCCGCTGCCGGTGGACGACCAGGTGGTGGCCGGTGACGACGTACGGCTCAAGTACCGCTACCTCGACCTGCGGCGCAGCGGCCCGGCCCGGGCGATGCGGCTGCGCTCGCGGGCCAACCAGCTCGCCCGCACCGTGCTGCACGAGCGGGACTTCCTGGAGATCGAGACTCCGACGCTGACCCGGTCCACCCCGGAGGGCGCCCGCGACTTCCTGGTTCCGGTGAGGTTGCAGCCCGGCAGCTGGTACGCGTTGCCGCAGTCGCCGCAGCTGTTCAAGCAGCTGCTGATGGTCGGCGGGATGGAGCGCTACTACCAGATCGCCCGCTGCTACCGCGACGAGGACTTCCGGGCCGACCGGCAGCCCGAGTTCACTCAGCTCGACATCGAGATGTCCTTCGTCACCGAGGACGACGTGATCGACCTGGGCGAGGCGATCGTCGCCGCCCTCTGGTCCGACCTGGCCGGTCACGAGATCCCCCGCCCGATCCCGCGGATCACCTGGCACGACGCGATGGCGCGGTACGGCTCGGACAAGCCGGACCTGCGCTACGGCGTGGAGCTGACCGAGCTGACCGACTACCTGCGCGGCACCCAGTTCCGGGTCTTCGCCGGTGCGATCGACGCGGGCGGCTACGTCGGCGCGGTGGTCATGCCCGGCGGGGCGGCGCAGACCCGCAAGGAACTGGACGGCTGGCAGGACTGGGCCAAGGCGCGCGGTGCCAAGGGCCTGGCGTACGTGGTGCTCGACGCGGAGACCGGCGAGGCGCGCGGGCCGGTGGCGAAGAACCTCTCGGCCGAGCACCTGGCCGGGCTGGCCGACGCGGTCGGCGCCAAGCCGGGCGACGCGATCTTCTTTGCCGCCAGCGCGCAGACCCGGGAGGCGCAGGAGCTGCTCGGTGCGGCCCGGATCGAGATTGCGCGGCGGGCTGGTCTGGTCGACGAGGGTGCCTGGGCGTTCTGCTGGGTGGTCGACGCGCCGATGTTCGAACGGACCGACGAGGGCGGCTGGACCGCCGTGCACCACCCGTTCACGTCGCCGAACGCCGAGTGGGTCGACCGGTTCGAGGAGGCACCGGACCGGGCCCTGGCGTACGCGTACGACATCGTCTGCAACGGCAACGAGATCGGCGGCGGCTCGATCCGTATCCACCGCCGTGACGTCCAGCAGCGGGTCTTTCACCTGCTCGGCATCACGCCTGAGGAGGCGCAGGACAAGTTCGGCTTCCTGTTGGAGGCGTTCAGCTACGGCCCGCCGCCGCACGGCGGCATCGCCTTCGGCTGGGACCGGGTCTGCATGCTGCTCGCCGGCGCCGACTCGATCCGTGAGGTGATCGCCTTCCCGAAGACCCGGGGCGGCTTCGACCCGCTTACCGGCGCACCCACCCCGATCACCACCCAGCAGCGTGCCGAAGCCGGCATCGACGCCAAGCCCAAGCCCCAGCCGACCCCGTCCCACCAGGGCACCGCCGGCCCCGCCGCCCCGGTAGCCGACCCCACCTGATCCCGACCTTCCTCGTTGACCATGAAGTTGTCGTCCGGCCGCCCGGCGTGGCGTGGCGACAACGTCATGGTCGACGGGACGTAGGGGGTGGGGCGTGCGGGTGCTGGTGGTGGGGGGTAGCGGGTTTCTGGGCCGGGAGGTCTGTCGGCAGGCCGTCGCCACGGGACGGCCGGTGGTGGGGACGTGTCATTCCGGTGCGGTCGGAGTGCCGGGCGCCGAGGTCCGGCGGGTGGACGTCACCGACCGGGACGCGGTGCGTGCGCTGGTGGCGGAGGTACGCCCGGACACCGTGATCAACACCTCCTACCGGTACGAGTGCTGGGCGGTCACCGCCGACGGGGCGGCAAACGTCGCCTTCGCCGCCGCCGAGGCCGGTGCCCGGCTGGTGCACGTCTCCAGCGATGCGCTGCACGCCGGGCGTCCCGAGCCGTACGCGGACGACGACCCGCCCAGCCCGGTCTTCGCGTACGGTGCGGCGAAGGCCGCCGCGGAAACGGCGGTACGCGCGATCGACCCGTCGGCGGTGCTGGTGCGTACCTCGCTGATCCTGGGGGAGGGCAGTCCGCAGCTCCGACTCTGCCGGGAGGCGCTGGCCGGACGGGGTGTCCTCTTCGCTGACGAGTTGCGTTGTCCGGTCGACGTCACCGATCTGGCCGCCGCCGTGCTCGAACTGGCCGCCTCGGATTACGCCGGCCCGCTCAACGTGGCCGGCCCGGACGCGGTGAGCCGGGCGGAACTGGGTCTGCTGGTGGCCCGGCAAGCGGGCCTCGATCCGGGTGCCCTGACCACCACCACCGCCACCGCACTCGGTCTGGTCCGCCCCGCCGAGGTCCGCCTCGACAGCACCCGCGCCACCACCCTGCTGAATACCGGCCTACGCGGCATAACCGAACTACTCTCCCCCAACCCGTAACGCCCGCCCCCGCCCCACCCACCACCTCGCCGATCTTGCACTTTGTGTCGCGGCAGATGCCACAACAGCGACAATTTGCCGACCAAAACTGCAAGATCGCGAGGCCAGGTACGTCGACAGCACCGGCGGGCCGGTCGCCGGTCAGTCGAGGCGGACCGAGGTGAGGGCGAGCGAGTCGGTGTAACCGAGTCGCCGGTAGAGCCGGAGCGCACCGGTGTTGGCCAGGTAGACGCCGAGTGCCACCAGGTCGTACCGGGCCGACAGGGTCCGGGTCAGCCCGGTGGTGAGCGCCGCGCCCAGGCCGCGACCGCGATGCTCGGGCGCGACGGTCAGCCCGGCGAGAAAACCGATGTCACCACGGGTGCAGTCGGCACCGCAGGCGATCAGCTGGTCGCCGTCCCGGATGCCGTACCAGTCGACCACCCGGGGGCTGCCGGGTCGTACGGTGCTGGCCGGGTACGACCGCTCGATCAACGCGGTGAGTGCCGGGTGGTCGGTTTCGTCCAGCCGGACCACCCGCTCCTCGCCGGGCTGTGGCGGCGGTGCCGTGCTGGTCCAGAGAAATTCCCAGTCCTCGTACGCGGCCCCGGCCAGCCGGTCGTCGAGCGTCGCGGGGTCAAACCGGGGCAGGTGCACCCACCGCCCGGTATCGACCAGCCGATCCCTGGTCAGCGCGGTGACCAGCTCGACCGCCCGGTTCGGCGCCCCGAGCGCACCGCCCACCGGCCCCGGGAAGGTGGCCGGCAGCAACCAGCAGAGGGCGTCGTCGCGTCGCCAGCCCCGGACCGGTTGCTCGGGCGGCAGCGAGTGCCGGACGAACGGGTGGTGCTGCGCGGCGGCCAGGATGGCGTCCCGCCCATCCACGGCCTCCTCGGCGACGATCATGAAGCCAGCCTAGTCGGGCGGGCCCAGGGCCTGGGAATCCACGGTGGAGATTGACGAGCGGACCGTTCGGGTACATCCCGCGCCGACCTACTGGAACCCCCACCGGAGGAACGACATGCTCGCCATCGCCGCCGCCGTGGTCTTCGGCTTCGCACTGCTGCTGGACCTGCTGGACACCAAGCTCGGAGCGCCGGACCTGTTCAACTGGAACACCCTCGTACTGATCGGCCTGCTGCTGCTCTCGCTCTACCTGGCCGGCGTGGGCCGGGGCCCGGGCGGTGGCGGTGGGCGCTGGTACCGGGGTCGCCGCCCGGGACGTGGCTGACCGAAAGGGATCATCCCGGGCTCGGCTGGCGGCGCGATTCCGGCGCTGCCCGCCGAGCCCGGTACTGTTCTCCTGATGGAGTCTGATGCCCTCTTCACCCTCGGTGAGCCCGCCGCAGCGCCCAGTGCGGTGGCGGGTTCCGATGGCGTCGGTGGCTTCACTCCGGTCGGGCCGGACGCGCCGTTGCCCGTCCGGATGCGCCCGGCGAACCTGGATGAACTGGTCGGTCAGGAACACCTGCTCACCCCCGGGGCGCCGCTGCGTCAACTCGTCGCCGGCAATGCGCCCATGTCGGTAATCCTCTGGGGCCCGCCCGGCAGCGGGAAGACCACGATCGCCCACCTGGTGGCCGGGGCCACCGACCGGCGCTTCGTCGCCATGTCGGCGCTGTCGGCCGGGGTGAAGGACGTCCGGGCCGTGATCGACACCGCCCGGCGGCAACGGCGTTCCGGTGGCCCACCCACGGTGCTCTTCATCGACGAGGTGCACCGGTTCAGCAAGACCCAGCAGGATTCGCTGCTCGCGGCGGTGGAGGACCGCACCGTCACGCTGCTCGCCGCCACCACCGAAAATCCGTACTTCTCGGTCATCTCTCCGTTGCTGTCCCGGTGCGTGCTGCTCACCCTCCAGCCGCTCGACGATGCGGCGGTGCGGGGCCTGCTGCGCCGTGCGATGACCGACGAGCGGGGTCTGGCCGGGCGGCTGACCCTCGACACCGAGGCCGAGGATCATCTGGTCCGGCTGGCCGGTGGCGACGTCCGCAAGGCGCTCACCGCGCTGGAGGCCGCCGCCGGTTCGGCAATCGCGCTCGGCGCCGGGCGGATCGACCTGGCCACCGCCGAACGGGCGGTGGACACCGCGGCCGTCCGCTACGACCGCGCGGGTGACGCCCACTACGACGTGACAAGTGCGTTCATCAAGAGCATGCGAGGCTCGGACGTGGACGCCGCGCTGCACTGGCTGGCCCGGATGCTGGTCGCCGGGGAGGACGCCCGGTTCATCGCGCGCCGCCTGGTCATCTTCGCCAGTGAGGACGTCGGCATGGCCGACCCGGGCGCCCTCGGTGTGGCCACCGCCGCCGCGCACGCGGTCGAGTACGTCGGGCTGCCCGAGGCGCAGCTCAACCTCGCCCAGGCCGTGATCCATCTGGCCACCGCGCCCAAGTCGAACTCGGCCACCACGGCGATCGGGGCCGCGATCGCCGACGTACGGGCCGGTCGGGGCGGCCCGGTGCCCCGTGGCCTGCGGGACGCGCACTACGCCGGTGCCCGCGGGCTCGGCCACGGCACCGGGTACCGCTATCCGCACGACGACCAGCGGGGCGTGCTCAGCCAGCAGTACGCACCGGACGAGTTGGTCGGCGTCGACTACTACCGGCCGAGTCAGCACGGCGCGGAGCGAGCGGTGGCCACCCGGCTGCCGTTGCTGCGTGGGATCGTCCGCGGCTTGCCGACCCCCGCGCACCGGGAAGCAGCTACGGCGAACGGCCGGGGGCCGACACCGTCCGTAGCCGACGGTGGCCGGCTGACGGCCACCGAGGTCGACGTGACCGATCAGGTCGGTGACAGCGCCGACGGAAAGGGTCAACAGTGAGATCGCCTGGTTCGGAGCGACCGGAGGACGGCTCGGACGAGCGGCGGGGCAAGCGCAGCCGTTGGGGCCGGGGCAGGTCCGAGGCCCCCCGGGAGGAACCGGGCGGCGGCGAGGACCTCGGCTGGATCGACGACCTGCGCTCGGCCAAGCAGCAGCGCGGCGATCTCGGGCCCGAGGGTGCGGCAGCACCGCAACCGCCGCCCGGCCCCGGACCGGGTCTCGCGGGGCCGCCCGGTCCGGAGCACGCCGGTCCGCCGGGGCCTCCGGGTCCGGCAGCTGCGGGCCGTCCGGTGCCGGCGCCGCCGGGCACCGGTCCTATGCCGCCCGTGCCGCCCGGTGCTCGTGCGCCGGGTGCGCCGGCCGGTCCCGGGCCACAAACGGCACCCGGCGGAGCCGTTCCGCCCACCGGCCCCGGCGGCCCGCGCCCGCCGGGTGGACCGATGACACCCGGTGGTCGGGTGCCGGGCGGCCACGGTGCCGCCGTCCCGCCGGGGGTCCCGGTGGCGCCGTCCCGCCGGGGGTCCCGGTGGCGGGCGGGCACCGGTGAATCCCGGCGCTGCGGTCCCGCCTGCCGGCGCCCGTGCGCCGATGCCGCCCAGCCGTACCGCACCGGGCGAGCCCAGCGCTGGCCCGCCGACCGGGCCGGCACCGCGTCGGGGAGTCGCCGAACCGCCCCGCGCCCGGCCCGATGGTCCGTGGCCGGGTGCCGCGGATCCGCGTACTCCCGCTGGGCCGCCGAACCCCGGTGGCCCCCGGCCACCCGCCGGGCCGGTGCCCGCCGCCGCCCAGCAGCAGCCACCCGCGGCCCCGCCGTATCCCGGGCCGCCACCGGCCGGCCCCGGCAGCGCACGCCGCGACGGCGCGCCGAACACCCCACCCGGCGGCTGGCCGGCGGCCGACGCCGTGCCGCCCGCCCGACGTTCCCGCCCCGGCCCGCCGACCGGGCCGGTCTCCGGTGCGCCCGTCGGACCTGTCTCCGGGGCACCCGCCGGCCCGGTGCCCGGCCGCCCCGGACCCGCAGAATCGGCCGGCTCCGTGTCGGGCCCGCCGGCACCGCGCCAGATTCCCGGTTGGCCGTCCGAGGGCGGGCCCGCCGGGCCCCGTCGGGCGACGCCCGACGGGGTCGACCCGGCCCGCGTCCCGGCGAACTCCGGGCCAGCGGGTGGGCCGGCCGGTCGCGCCGAACCGCCGGTCGGCCGCCGGGGCCGACGGGTCACCGCCGAGCCCGCGCCCGGCACGGACCCGGTGGACCGGGGTCCCGGTCGTCCGGTACCGGGTACGGCGACCACGCCCGGCCCCTCCGACGGGCCGCCCGGTGGCCGGCGTGCCGGCCGCCGCCGCGCTCCCGAGCAGGAGCCGCCGGTGGTGCCGCTCTCCGGCAACGCGCCGCCGATCCCGGGGTGCCGTCCGGCGGTGCCGCTGCCCTGCCCGACGCCGCTGCGGCACGCCGTGACCGTCGGGCCGCCCCGGCGGAGCCGGCACCACCCGCGCGTGGCGGCCGGGCCAGCGCCGAGGTACCGGCGCCTGGTGGCCGGGCCGGCACCGAGGTACCGGCGCGTGGCCGGACCGAGCCGCAGGCAGCGATGCCCGATGTCCGGACCGAGCCGCAGACGCCGGTCGTCGGGCACCGGACGGCGGACGCGCCGAATCCGCTGGGCCGGGGCCGCCGTGCTGGCGACGCGGAAGAGCGGCCGACCCACGAGCGGCGGACCGCTGCCGAGCAACCGCCGCCGGGACCGCCCCGGACCGGTGGCGACAACCGGACGACCGTGCCCCGACCCGGCCGCGCCGGTCGCCCCGAGCGGCCGGCCGACTGGCTGCGCCAGGCTGGGCGTACCCATCACACCGACCCGGCACTGCCGACGATCGCACGGCGGGCCAGCCCACCCGGAGTGCCGGTGGGACACCCGGGCGGTACGCCGCCGGGTGGCACGCCGGTGGTCGGTGAGCGCGGTACCGAGCCGCCCGTCGGCGCTGCGGCCGGCCCGCCGCCCGCCGCCGCCCCGCCGAATCGTCCGCCCGGTGCCGGACGCGCCGCCGAGCCCGGCCCGGGTCGTCCGGGTGCCGTCGCGCCGCGCCGCGCCGACGAGCCGCCCACCGGCCGAGGTCGGCCGGTGCCGGAGGCCGGAGCACCAGGTGCCGGGCCGGGGATGAACGAGCCGCCGGTCGGGCGTCCCGGATCGGAGACACCCGGTGGCCGTGGCCGGGCAGCCGCCGGCCCCGAGGGTGCGCCGCCCGGCCCGCCGCGCGGCGCTGCCCGGCCCGACGGGATGCCGCCGGGACCGGCGAGACCAGCACGTGCCGAGGGCCGCCGCGCGGTGCCGCCCGACCCGACGCTCCGGTCGGCGGCACCGGCCGCCCGGGTGGCATGCCCTCGGTCCCCGCCCGGGGTGCGGCCCGCACCGGGGCTGACCCGGCTCGGCCGGACGCCGGTCCGGCCCGGCCGGGCGCTGTCCCGCCGGCCGGTCCGGTGCCGGGCCGACCGGCCGGCGTCGCGGGGAGCGGGCCGAACCGACCGGCTCACCGGTGGTGGCCCGCGCGGCCACCCCGGTGACGCGGCCCGACGAGAGGCTGGCCGGGCGGGTGGCTCCGCCGCACCGCAACCCCGAGTCCGGCGACGGACCACCGGTACCCCCGCCGTCGCGTCCCGGCGAGAATCCGGCCGTGGCCCGGGCCGCCGCCGTGGCCGTCGTCGACCCAAGCGGACAGCGGCCCGGTCCGGAACCGTCGCTGCGGCGGCCCACCGAGGCGGAACAGCCGGACGTCGACCGGTCCGCAAACGAATCGTCCGACACCGGCCCGGAACCACGCCGCCTGGCGGTCGGCCAGCCTCGGGTACGGGCCCTCGTCCTGGCGCTGGTGAGCGTGCTCCTGCTCGGTGCGGTGCCGGCGTTCTTCGGCGTACAGGCGATGAACCGGGACCCGGTCTTCGTCTCGCTCGACGAACTGGAGGTGCCGACCTGGGCCGAGGTCGACCCGGTCGACGACGTCAGCGGCAGCCGCTGGTGTCTGCTCGACTGCCGGCTGCGGGAGCGCACCGTCAACTCCGAGCGGCCACCGGAGGAGACCGCCGAGGCGTACGAAGCCGCGCTGACCCGCGACGGTTGGCAGCCGTGGACCCCGGCCTACTGCCCGGAACAGGAGGAGAAGGGGAGCTACACCTGCTGGCGGCGGGACGAGTTGACCCTTGACCTCTGGGTCCGGGCACCCGCCTGCGTACCACCGCCGGTGGACGGCGAGCCGGCGGTGGTGCCGGAGCCGGACCCGTCGACCGCGGCGGAGGAGTGCCCCGGCTCGTTGGTCTCGGTGAAGGTGCGTAACGCGATCGACGACGAGCGGACCCGGCCCCAACCGACCACCGACCCGTCACTGACCGGTGTGGACCCCTACCCCACGCTGGGCGAGGATCCGCTTGGCGAGTTGACCCCGTCACCACCGTCCTGAGCCGATCGTCATCACGGACGGTAGGGTCTGCTTCTGGTGGCCCGGTGCGCTGATCCGGGTTGCCGGGGTTGTCGTGGGCGAGACGGTCGTGCGTCTCGGGGCCGTCGTGGTCCCGAGATACCTGGTTGAGGAGGACAGGCGTGGGCTTTTTGGAGGTCGCGGCGTTGGTCGCGGCGATCGCGTTCGCGATGCTGGTGCTGATCCTGACGCTGCCCATCCTGCGGCTGCGGCACACCGTGGACGCCACCACCCGGATGATCAACGACCTCAACGACCGGACCGGCCCGCTGCTCGGTGACGTGAACGCCACCGTCCGCAACGTAAACGTCACGCTGGAGCAGGTGCAGACGTCCCTCGATGGCGTGAACCTGCAACTGGCCAAGGTCGACACGATGACCAGCCACGCGCAGAACATCAGCGCCAACGTCGCCAACCTGGTCACCGTGATCTCGGCTGCGGCGGCCAATCCGCTGGTCAAGGTGGCCGCGTTCGGCTACGGCGTGCGCAAGGCCGCCTCCGCCCGCCGGCACGCGGAGACCGAGCGCGAGGTCCGCGACACCATCAAGGCTCAGCGGCGCGCCGCCCGGCGCGGGAACCGCTGACCGGCGACGAAGGCGGAGGTACGAGCATGAGGCGCCTGTTCTGGCTGGGCATCGGACTGGCCGTCGGCGTGGTGGTGGTCCGCAAGGCGACCCGGGCCGCGCACGCGTACACCCCGGCCGGCATCGCGGACAACCTCTCGCAATCCGCTGGCAGTCTGGTCGAGGAGTTGCGTAGCTTCGTGGCGGACGTGCGCGTCGCGATGGTCGAGCGGGAGCAGCAGATTCACGAGGCGTTCGCCCAGGGCGAGGCGTTCGACGACCAGTTCGCCGAGCTGCGGGACGACCCGCGGATCGGTGACCGAGAAATCTTTCCGGAGGAACACCAGCGATGAAGACGGCGGAGATCAAGCGGCGGTACCTCGCCCACTTCGAGGCGAACGGCCACGCCGTGGTGCCGTCCGCTCCGCTGCCCGCCATCAGCGACCCGAACCTGCTGTTCGTCAACGCCGGTATGGTGCAGTTCGTCCCCTACTTCCTGGGCCAGCAGACGCCGCCGTACCCGCGTGCGGTGAGCGTGCAGAAGTGCATCCGGACGCCGGACATCGACGAGGTCGGCAAGACCAGCCGGCACGGCACGTTCTTCCAGATGAACGGCAACTTCTCCTTCGGTGACTACTTCAAGGCCGGGGCGATCCCGTTCGCCTGGGACCTGGTGACCAAGCCGGTCGAGCAGGGCGGCTTCGGGCTGGACCCGGAGCGGATCTGGGCGACGGTCTACCTGGACGACGACGAGGCGTACGACATCTGGCTGCGTACCGGCGTGCCGGCCGAGCGGATCGTGCGTCGGGGCAAGAAGGACAACTTCTGGTCGATGGGCATCCCGGGTCCGGCGGGCCCCTGCTCCGAGCTGTACTACGACCGGGGCCCGGAGTACGGCGCGGAGGGCGGCCCGGAGGTCGACGAGGACCGGTACCTGGAGTTCTGGAACCTCGTCTTCATGCAGTACGAGATCGCCGACGTCCGGAGCAAGGAGGACTTCCGGATCGTCGGTGAGCTGCCGAAGAAGAACATCGACACCGGCATGGGCCTGGAACGGATGGCCTCCATCCTCCAGGGCGTCGACAACCTCTACGAGATCGACGAGGTCCGGCCGATCCTGGACCGGGCGGCGGAGCTGACCGGCAAGCGGTACGGCGCGCACTCCGGGCAGGCGGCCAACCAGTCGCACCCCGACGACGTGCGGCTGCGGGTGATCGCCGACCACGTGCGTACCGCGCTGATGCTCATCGGTGACGGGGTGACCCCGAGCAACGAGGGCCGGGGGTACGTGCTGCGGCGGATCATGCGTCGGGCGATCCGCGCGGTGCGGCTGCTCGGCTGGCAGGAGCGGGCGCTGCCGGAGCTGCTGCCGGTGGCCCGGGACTGCATGGCCCCCTCCTACCCGGAGCTGGCCGCCGACTTCGACCGGATCTCGGCGTACGCGTACGCGGAAGAGGACGCCTTCCTCGCCACCTTGCGCGCCGGCACCACGATCCTGGACACCGCGATCGCCGAGACCCGCACCGCGGGCGGCCGGGCGCTCTCCGGGGAGAAGGCGTTCCAGCTGCACGACACGTACGGCTTCCCGATCGACCTGACCCTGGAGATCGCCGCCGAGCAGGGGCTCAACGTCGACCAGGAGGGCTTCCGCCGGTTGATGGCCGACCAGCGGGCCCGGGCCAAGGCCGACGCGCAGGCGCGCAAGACCGGGCACACCGACCTGTCGGCGTACCGCTCGGTGCTGGACAGCGGCGGGCCGGTGACCTTCACCGGCTACACCGAGGTCACCCGCGAGTCGACGGTACGCGCGGTGCTCGGCGCCGACGGGCCGCGCGCGGCGGCGGTCGAGGGCGACCTGGTGGAGCTGGTGCTCGACACCACCCCGTTCTACGCCGAGGGCGGTGGGCAGCAGCCCGACCACGGCATGATCACGGTCGGCGGTGGCCAGGTCGAGGTGCTCGACGTGCAGCAGCCGGTACCGGGGTTGATCGTGCACCGGGCCCGGGTGATCCGGGGCGAGGTGCGGGCGGGGGAGACCGGCTACGCCGAGATCGACACCAGCCGTCGGCGGGCCATCTCCCGGTCGCACACCGCGACCCACCTGGTGCACCAGACGATGCGTAACTTCCTCGGCGAGTCGGCGACCCAGGCCGGGTCGCTCAACGCGCCGGGCCGGCTGCGGTTCGACTTCAACACCGCGACCGGGGTGGCCCCGAGCGTGCTGCGTGACGTGGAGCAGCAGGTGAACGAGGTGTTGCTGGCCGACCTGGAGGTGCACGCCTTCATCACCTCGCTGGACGAGGCGCGCCGCATCGGCGCGATGGCGCTGTTCGGCGAGAAGTACGGCGAGCAGGTGCGGGTGGTCGAGGTCGGCGACTACGCCCGCGAGCTGTGCGGCGGCACCCACGTGTCCCGTTCCGGCCAGCTCGGCCTGGTGAAGATCCTCTCCGAGTCCTCGATCGGTTCCGGCGTACGCCGGGTCGAGGCGCTTGTCGGCATGGACGCGTTCAACTTCCTGGCCCGTGAGCACCTGCTGGTCGCCCGGCTCGCCGAGTTGTACCGGGTCCCGTCCGAGCAGGTCGCCGACCGGGTCGAGCAGACGGTCACCCAGCTGCGCGACGCCGAGAAGGAGTTGGAGAAGCTGCGCGCCCAGCTGGTGCTCGGCGGCGCGGCGGCGCTGGCGGCCCAGGCCAAGGACGTGCACGGGGTGGCGTACGTCGGCACCGAGGCGCCCGAGGGGGCGGCCGGCAACGACGTGCGGACCCTGGCCCAGGAGATCCGGGGCCGGATCGATCCGGCCCGACCCGGCGTGGTCGCGGTGGCGGCCCGCTCGAACGGCAAGGCGTCCCTGGTGGTGGCGGTGAACCCGGCCGCCCGTGGCCGCGGGCTGGCCGCGAACGATTTGGTCAAGGCGGCCTTCTCCGGTCGCGGCGGAGGCAGCCCGGATCTCGCCCAGGGTGGCGGTTTGCCCGAGTCGGAGGTGCCGAAGCTGCTGCTCACGGTCGAGAAGGCGATCGCCGAGGCGTGAGCGGGGCGGCGTGAGTCACCAGCGAGGTGAGTCAGGGCGGACCAGTCCGGTCCGCCCTGACCCGTCTGGGTGGGGAGGTGACGTGGTGTGACCGAGTTGTCCCGGGGCGTGCGTTTGGGCGTGGACGTGGGTCAGGTCCGGGTGGGGGTGTCCCGGTCCGATCCGCACGGGGTGCTCGCCACCCCGCTGTGCACCCTCGCTCGGGAGCAAAACCCCAGGTCAGACGCGGTGCCGTCGGACGTCGCCGAACTCGCCGCGCTGGTCGCCGAGCACGAGGCGGTCGAGGTGGTGGTGGGCCTACCGGTGAACCTCGCTGGTAAACATGGACCCGCAGCGGAGCACGTGAAGGCGTACGCTCGACTTCTGGCTGATGTGTTATCGCCGGTACCGGTGACGCTTACCGACGAGAGGATGTCCACGGTCGTGGCGAGTCGCAGGCTCGCCGAGCGGGGTGTCCGGGGGAGGCGACAACGCGCGGTGGTCGACCAGGCCGCCGCGGTGGAGATTCTGCAGAGCTGGCTGGATGCGCAGCGGAGGCGGACGCGATGATGGACGATCTGGATCTCGGGTTCGACGAGCGGGAGAGGGGGGAGAAGGGCAAGCACCGGCGCGGTCGCAAGCGTTCCGGCGGTGGTCGGGGCAAGACCGTGCTGGCCCTGCTGCTGGCGTTGGTGCTGCTCGGCGGCATCGGCGGTGGTGCCTACTACGGCTTCGACCGGATCCAGAACGCCCTCACCACGCCGGACTACGACGGCGACGGCACCGAGGAGGTGACCGTCCAGATCCCGCAGGGCGCGTTCCTGGCGGACATGGCCCTCGTGCTCTACGAGAACGACGTGGTCAAGAGCACCAAGGCGTTCGTCAACGCCGCCAACGACAACTCCCGCAGCCGCAACATCCAGCCCGGCACCTACAAGCTGCGCAAGCAGATGAGCGGGGAGAGCGCACTTGCCGCGATGCTCGATCCGGCCAACCGGATCGTCAACGGCATCACCATCCCCGAGGGGCGCACCGCCAAGGGCGTCTACAAGCTGCTCAGCGACCACACCGAAATTCCGGTAAAGGAGTTCGAGGCCGCCGCGAAGGACCCGGAGAAGCTCGGCGTACCGGACTGGTGGTTCGAGCGCACCGACGGCAAGAAGGCCAAGAAGTCGATCGAGGGTTTCCTCTTCCCGGACACCTACGAGATCCCGCCGGACGCCACCGCCGAGAGCATCCTCAAGCAGATGGTCGACCACTTCCTCACCGTCACCGGGCAGATGGAGTTCGCCGACCGGGTGCAGAAGGAACGCAAGATCAGCCCGTACGAGGCGTTGATCGTGGCCTCGCTCGCCCAAGCCGAGGCCGGCACCAAGAAGGACCTCGGCAAGGTTGCCCGAGTCGCGTACAACCGGGTCTACGGCGAATTCCCCTGCAACTGCCTGGAGATGGATGTCACGGTCAACTACTACCTGGAGTTGACCGGCCAGAAGACCAAGACTTCGGCACAGATGACGCAGGACGAGTTGGTGGACGAGACAACGCCGTACAGCCGTAAGCTGCGGGGCCTGGTGCCGACGCCGATCAACAACCCTGGCAAGGATGCCCTGGAAGGGGCGATGGATCCGCCTAAGGGAAATTGGTTCTTCTTCGTGGCCATCGACAAGGAGGGCAACTCTGCCTTCGCCGAGACCATTCAGCAGCACGAAAAGAACAAGGCGAAGGCCCGGGAGGCCGGCGTCCTGTGACGACCGGCACCCCCCGGGCCGCGTGCCGGTCAGGCCAGGTCGACAGTTGCGCTGGTCTCGGCGGCGTCGATGGTGAAGCGTGCGGTGCCCGCACCGGTGGCGACGGTGTAGTCGCCGAGAAAGCCCTCGACGGTGAGCTTGCCGTCCGCGTCGGTGCGCATGGTGGTGGCCGGTAGCCACCACTCGCCCTTGATCAGGGCTTCGAGGGCGTCGTACGACGGTTTGCGGCTGCCGTCGGCGCGGACCAGGCCGGCCGGGGCACCCAGCCACGCGCCCCGGTCGGTGAGCCCCCAGTAGTTGACGGACCGGACGGCGGGGTGCGCGAGCAGGCACCGGTAGTGCCGGACAATCTCCTCGGCCTGCCGGGCCTCGCCCTCGGGGGTGCTCGGCCAGTGCGGGATCTGGTAGTCGTTGAGGTCCTCGATCTCGGCCGGCATGAGGTGGCCGGAGACCAGCGTGGTCTCGGTCAGGTGCAGCGGCAGGCCGTAGCGGGCGAACCGGTCGAGCAACTCCGTCATCCGTTCCTCGCCCGGGTAGCCCTGGTGCATGTGGGTCTGCAACCCGATGGCGTCGATCCGGACGCCGGCTTCGAGAACCCCCTCGATCAGGCACTCGTAGGCCGAGCTGAGGTCGAAGTCGTTGATCAGCAGGGTGGCCGCCGGGTTGGCGGCGCGGGCCTCCTCGAACGCCATCCGCACCAGGTGGATCCGGCCCCGGGCCCGGGCCAGCGGCGTGATCGCGTTCTCCCCATTGGCGAAGACGGGCATGATCACCGCCTCGTTGATCGCGTCCCAGGTGTCGATCAGGCCGGCGAACCCGCCGACCAGGTCCCGGATGCGGACCCGTTGCAGCCGTTCCACCTCGTCGAGGTCGAGGCCGAGCAGCCAGGACGGCTGCACGGTGTGCCAGACGAGCGGGTGGCCCTTGACCGTCACGCCGCGCTCGGCCAGCCAGCGCGCCGTCTTCGTCAGGCGCTCGGTGTCGGGTGCGCCGCGTCGCGGCTCGTAACTGCCCCAGTAGAACGGCAGGGTCGCGGTGTTGAAGAGGTTGAGCCACAACTCGCCGAGCCGGTCCAGGTCCGGTTGGTCCGTACCGCCGAAGGGCTGGGCGGGCCCATCAGGGCGAGCGCCGCCGACCAGGTCGACGAAGTCGAAGCCGATGTTCCCGAAGCCGAAGGCGTGCCGCTGCTGGGCGACCGTCACCTCCGCGTCGGTGCGGGCCCGCCGATCCGGACCCCGGACGGTGAGCGTTATCTTTCCCATGCGATGCCGCAGTCCGCTGTCAGACATCGTTGGATGCTAGATGACGTTGTCCCCTGCTGTTGAGGAGTGCCGGTGGCCGGGTCAGTGCACAGGGCGGCGGTGGTGGGCAAGCCGATCGCACACTCGCTCTCCCCGGCGATCCACAATGCCGGCTACGTCGCCGCCGGCCTGACCGGGTGGTCGTACACCCGGATCGAGTGCGCGGCGGCGGAACTGCCGGATCTGGTCGCCGGCCTGGGGCCGGAGTGGGCCGGACTGTCGGTGACCATGCCGGGCAAGGAGGCCGCGCTGCGGGTGGCCGCCGAGGTGTCGCCGGTCGCCGCCGCGGTGGGTGCGGCAAACACGTTGGTACGCCGCCCGGACGGCTCCTGGTACGCGGACAACACCGACGTCAGCGGCATGGTCGAGGTGCTGACCGAGGCGGGCGTACGTCCCGGTGCGACGGTGACCGTGCTGGGCGCGGGCGGCACCGCGCGGGCCGCTCTCGCGGCGGCGGCCCGGCTGCGCGCGGCGGGCGTGGCCGTGGTGGGCCGCCGCCCCGAGGCGGTCGCCGAGTTGGCCGCGGTGGCCGACGCCCTGACGTTGCGCCTGGCCGCCGCGTCCTGGTCCGAGGCACCGGCGTTGGCCGACGCCGACGTGGTGATCTCCACGGTGCCGAAGGGCGCCGCCGACGAACTCGCCGGCACGGTGCGTTGGCGGCCGGAGACGGTGCTCTTCGACGCGATCTACGATCCCTGGCCGACCCCGCTGGCCGCCTCGGCCGCCTCGGCCGGCTGTCGGATCGTCTCCGGCCTGGACCTGCTGCTGGCCCAGGCGATCGGCCAGTTCGAACAGTTCACCGGCGTGCCTGCCCCGCGTGCCGCGATGTCGGCCGCCCTGCGCAGACCCTGACCGTCAGTCGGCGCCACTCGTTGCGGCGGCGGTTCATCGGGTGGCGAACCCGCGTGCGGTGAGGTGGCCGCCGCGTGCCCGGCCGAACTGGTTCAAGGTGTGCACGGCGTAGGCGAAGACGCCGACCGGTGCGCCCGCTCCCTCGAACGACGCCTGCCGGGTGCCCAGATTGCTGGCGAGCGACACCAGTTTGCCGAGGGTGACGCTGTCGGCGCGGAGTTGGGCCGACGGCACCGCGCTCTGTGCGGCCCGCAACGTCTGCACGTGCTGCTTCAGGCGTCGCGTCGCGCTCTCCTTGTCGTCCTCGTAGAGGTCGTCGAGCGCGTAGAAGGTGACCTCGCTGGTCCGCAGCCCGATGCCGTGGGTGAGGACGGTCTCCGCCGGGAGCTCACCGGCCGTGGCGAGCTCCACCTCGACGCGGCGGTTGTCGCGGGCGAGCGTGTCGAGGTACTGGACGGTCGCCCTGCCGAGTGCTCCGGCGGATGCGGGGTCGGGAAGTTGGAGTTCCAGCACGACCCAGTACGTCTCACCGTAGGCAAGATCCGGGGCGAAGATGCGGATGCCGTGCTCGTCGCGGATCAGGTCCGGCAGGTTCTCGACCCGGTACTCGTCGCGGGAGCGTTGCCGCGCCGCGGCGGCCTCGGCGTGCACCGCCGCCCGGCCCGCCGGGTCGGTGACCAGATCGTGGCCGTAGATGTGCCAGACCGTGGTCTCCGGCGGGATGTCGATCCGCAGCTGAATGTTGATCGCGGCCAGGCCGTCCCGCCGGGCCAGTTCCTCCGAGAGCGTGCTGGTGACGTCGGTCGCCTTCGTGACGAAGCTCCAGTGCCCGCCGCTGACCCCGGCCAGGGCGCGCAGCTCAGGCACCCGGGCGTCGGAGCCGAAGCCGAAGCAGGAGAGGGTGACGTCGCCCCGCATCCGGGCGGCGACATTTGCCCGAATGGTGATCCAGTTGGTCTCGCCGGAGGTCGGGTCACCGTCGGAGAAGAGGTAGACGCGGTTCACCGTGCCCGCTGCGGAGTGGCGCTCGATCTCGTCGAACGCGAACGACAGCCCGAGGTTGAGATCGGTGCCGCCGGCGGCACACAGGCCGGCGAGGAGTTGTCCCAGCCGGTCGTCGGAAAGGTCGGCCTTGCGGGTCGCCCGCAGCAGGGTGCGCGCCTGCTCGTTGAAGACGATGATGCCGAGCACGTCGCTCTCCCGGAGTTGGGCGTACAGCTCGCGGATGGCGACGATGGCGTCGTCGAGCTTCTCGCCCGTCATCGAGTAGCTGACATCGACGGCGAAGACGAAGTTCACCGACAGTGGCGTACCGGTCGGTTGACCCGACGGCGCCGACGCCCCGGCGCGCAACGCGATCTCGACCAGGTGGGTGGTCTGTTCGTACGCCGTGAACGAGCTGGGCACGGCGGTTGAGCCGTGGCTCACGGCGATCGCGCTGCCCGGCTCCGGCACCGGGATGCGGTCGGTGTCGGACGCGATGAAGTCGTCGAAGCGGATGCGGGTCTGGTCGATGAGCACACCCTGGTCGATCAGGTCCGCGATGCCGAGCGCCGGCCGGGTGCCGAAGGCGTTGTTCCGCCGGATGAACAGACCGTCGTGCGGCAACGGTCCGGTCCGCAGCATCGTCGGGGGCTCGTTGCGCATCGACGAGTTCGCCCTGACTCCCGCCGAGCGGCCGTGCTCGCGAGGGTGCCGGTAGCCCAGCTCCGAGGCGGTTGCCCTGCGCCGCGCATAGAGATGAACGCTTTCGGCCGCCGCCTCCCACAGATCATCATCATCATCATCGGGCCTGCTGGCAGCGTCCAAGGGCAGGTCGGCATCGTCCAGGGGCATGCCGGCGTCGCGCGGGAACGCGGGCAACATGGCGTCGTCCCGCCGGAGCATGCGTTCGAGTAACGGCAACTGCCAACTGCCGCCGGAACCGAGAATCTCGATCCGCGACTCGCTAAGCAGGTCCAGCAGGAATGCGCGCCACAGGTCGTCCGCCTGTTCTCCCGGGTCTCCGGGAAGATCCCGCAGCACGGTGAGCCACTCGTACGCCGGCAACACCTCCGATGGGCTGAACAGCAGCGTCCGGTCGCGGTCCCGCATGAGCTCACGAATCCGGTGGGAGGTCGCCGTCGCAACGGCCCGGTGCTCGTGGTGGCCCCTCGGGTGTGGGCATACCGGCACGGTCACCTCGCCGACGATCTGCCACCCCTGCGCGTCGGCGAAATCCCGATTCCCCCTGCTCGCGCCGTCGCGTCGGGGGTCGTCAGTGAACTCGTCGCACGGCCACAGGACGACGAGGACGCCGGGGCCGCCTTGCTTGCCGGTGCTGGACATCGGAGCCTCCTCAGCGCGAGTCGAACTCGGGTAGGGGACAGAGTCGGGTCAGTTCCGTCTCGGAGCGGATTCCTGGCGCGAGGAGCCCGTGTCGCTCGACGCAGCGGGTCCAGGCGTCCAGCTCGGGATCGAGTCCGCGGGACGTCGCGACAAGCCTCGCCGCAGCGGCCCGGTCGGCCGGATCGTTGGTCAACAGGAGCTGACTGATCTTGGCGCAGATGCTCGGCGGGTGCTGCCCGTCATGCGCCAGCGCCTCGTCCAGGTACGCCGCCGCGACAGGCCAGTTGCCCCGGGCCCGCGCCGCCCGGGCCCGCCAGAACCAGAACTCGGCGTCGCGGGCCTGCGTCGGAATCCGGGCCAGCACCCGGTCGGCGCCGTCCGGGTCGCGTACGCCGAGCCGCTCCCGGACCTCGGCGAAACGCGGGGCTGCGTCCTGCGCCAGCGGCAGGCCGAAGCGCTTGACGACGGTGTCGATCGGCACCGCGTAGAGCACGGTGGTCGCCGTCCGTCCCGCCGCGTTGCGTTGCCGACTGTGCACCTGCTCGCTGAGGACGCCGAGCACGGTGCCGGGGCGGTCGCGCAGCCGCACGGCGCTGCCGGAGTAGCCGCCGAAGTCGCCGAGTGCCTGGTCCACGTCGAGCTGGAGCATGGCCACCGGGGCGCCGCCGGCGTTGACGATGTCCCGGCGGGTGGCGGCGACCCGGCCGCTCAGTTGCGGATCGTTGGCGGCCGGCCGACTGGTCACGATCCACCTGGTGTCCACGCCCCCGGTGCCGGTCCGGAGGGCGCGGGCGGTCGCGGTGGCCAGCCACAGGACGGCGACGTCCAGTTCCGCGGCGTACTCGACGCGCTCTACCGGCACCGCCGCCGGTTGGCCGCCGGCCCGGACCCGGATCTGCGGGGCCGGCCGGCCAGCCAGCACGTGGGCCGCGGTGACCGCGACCTCCGGCAGACACAGGAAAGCGCTGCCGGACGCCCGCCCGTCCGGCTCCAACAGGATGGTCGCGTCGGTCATAAGCTGCGCTGGAAGGTGACCGTCACCTCGAACGTGGCCTCGGCCGAGGCTTTGCTGAGCACGACGCCGGCCTCCGCGACGAGCGCGACGCCGAAGGTGGCGGAGACCTCGGTCAGTCGCCAGTCGTCGACCGCGTCCAGTTCGGGCAGGCTCGCCGCGACGGCCCGGGCCCCGTCGACGACCGCCGCGCGGACGTCGTCGACGCGCTGGCCCAACCGTTCCGTCAGCCCGTCGCCCCAGCTGATCTCGCGTCCACTTCGCAGCTCGACGACCCGCACGCGGGTGTCCGGATCCACATCACCCATCAGGTTGCACCCACTTCGGCTGATCTCGCCACGGTGCCACCATTGTTCATCCGAGGATGGAGTTGTTCGATACCGGATCCGGTCAGAACTCGGACATCCGGTTGTCTCGGCGCAGGGGGTGGGGGGTGCGGAGAAGAAGGGCCTGGGGGCTCGGTGCGGTGGGGGCGACGGTGGCAGTGGTGGTGCTGCTCGGGGCGGACGCACCGTCGAGCCGGAGCGTGCCCGCGTCGGTGGGGGCGCACCGGTGCGGGGAGGTTTCGGCGAAGCTGGTGCCCTCCTGCGGTGCCTGGTGGGGGATGTACTCGCGGACCGACCCGGCGACCTGGGACCACGGCCGGGCCATCACCGACGTGGAGGAGCAGGTCGGGCGGAGGTTCGACATCGTGCACCGCTACCACGACTTCTCCGACGCCGGCAGCAACGGCGCCTTTCCGGATGCCTACCAGCAGCGGCAGATGCGCGAGGGACGGCTGATGTTCTTCGCCTGGGAGTCCCGGGTCTTCTCCTCCGGCACCGTGCTGACCTGGCGCGACGTCTACAGCGGACGGTACGACGCGACGATCGACGCGGTGGCCGGGCGGATCCGGGCCACCGGGGTTCCGGTCTTCCTCGGCTTCGACCACGAGCCGGAGGACGAGCCGGCCAAGGGCAGCGACGCGGACTTCGTCCGGGCCTGGCGCCACGTGCACGACCGGTTCGCGGCGGCGGGGGCCGACAACGCGGTCTGGGTCTGGACGGTGATGGGCTGGTCCGGGCACTACCACCGGTACGCCGACCTCTATCCCGGTGACCGCTACGTCGACTGGGTGGCCTGGGATCCGTACAACTTCCACGCCTGCACCGGCAACCCGATCTGGAAGAGTCCGAGCGACACCATCGGCCCCTTCTACCGCTGGCTGGACGAGCAGGGCATCGGTGCGGGCAAGCCGAGGATGCTCGCCGAGTTCGGCACGAACTTCGACGTCGGCGACCCGAGCGCCAAGCGGCGCTGGTTCGAGCAGTTCCCGGCGGCACTGCGCGCCCATCCCGAGATCAAGGCGGCGATCTACTTCAACTCGCCGGGGGTGACCCGGACGACGGGCACCTGCGACATGAGGATGAACCACGACGCGGCGGCGCTGGCCGGGTTCACCGCCGCCGGGCGCGACGGCTACCTGCGGCAGCCGACGAGAGGGCGTTGACCTGCTGCCGAGCCCGGGTCGGGCCGAGGTTGCGGCGGCACCGGTGTCCGGTTCCGGATTCGCTAAACGACCAATCGGCTGATATCGCCCTCCGTGGCCGACAGGGGACGCTAAGTGAATTGTCGTTCACTCTGGAGGCGTAGCGTGCCCAGAATTCCCCTTCCGTGGCATTCGGCCCGTCGCCGGGTCCGGGCCGGCGTGATCGCGTTGGTGACCGTCGCGACTGCGTTGGCCGTACCCACCGCGACAGCCACGGCGGCGGTGGTGCCGGTGCCCGCGCCGGGCACCCTGGTCTCCGCCGACCCGGCCGACCACACCCCGCACGCCCGCGACGGAGAGGCCCGTGCCTTCGCGCAGGTGGGCGAGACGGTCTTCGTCGGCGGCAGCTTCACCCAGATCCGGCAGACGGCCAGCTCGCCGTGGCTCGCCCGGCCCTACCTGTTCGGGTACCACCGCTCCACCGGGACGATCTCCACCACCTTCCTCCCGGTGCTCGACGGCGCGGTCAACTCCCTCGTCGCCGGGCCGGGCGGCACGTTGATCGTCGGCGGGGCCTTCAAGAACGTCAACGGCGTCGCCCGGCGCAACCTGGTGGCCCTCGACCCCACCACCGGCGCGACCCTCGCCAGCTGGATCGGCCGTTCGGACGGCGGGATGATCCGCGACATGGTGCTGTACCAGAATCACCTCTACCTGGCCGGCGCCTTCAACTGGATCAACGGTGCCGCGCACTCCGGCCTGGCCCGGCTGAACGCCACCACCGGTGCGGTCGACCCGGCCTTCACCGTCGACGCGACCGTCGGCCGGCACGGCACCGGGTCGTACGCCTGGACCATCGACATCACCCCGGACGGGCGCACCCTGGTCGCCGGGGGAAACTTCCAGTACGTCGACGGCCTGCCCCGCAACCAACTGGCGCTCATCTCGCTCGCCGGTACGCCGAGCGTGATCGACTGGAGTTCCGAGAAGTTCGTGCCGCCGTGCGCGGCACCGGAGCGGTTCACGCACTACGTGCAGGACGTTCGCTTCGGCGGGAACGGCAGTTGGTTCGTGGTCGGCACCAACGGCGGCGCGGGCTGGCCGGCCGCCTACTGCGACGCGCTGGTCCGCTTCGAGACCGCCGCCCGGGGCGGCGACCAACTGGGTACCTGGGTCAACTACACCGGCAATGACACGATCACCTCGGTCGAGGTGGCCGACAACGTCATCTACCTCGGCGGGCACTTCCGCTGGCTGAACAATCCGCACGCCACCGACGCGGCCGGGCCCGGCGCGGTGGACCGGCTCGGCATCGCCGCGGTCAGCCCGGCCACCGGCATGCCGGTGGCCTGGAACCCCGGCCGTCGGGGCGGCAGCGCGTTGCCGCCCGGCGCGAGCAACTGGGACTCCCAGGTGCCGGTGCTCTGGCGGGGCAGCGACGGCCTGTACTTCGGGCACAACTCCGACGGGATGGGCAACGAGTACCACGGCCGGCTCGGGGTCTTCCCGCTGGCCGGCGGGCGCGCCGTCGTGCTGCGCAACCCACCCACCGCGACCAGCGGTCACTTCTATCTCGGCGTCGGCGAGGGGCAACTCGCGAAGGTTCCGTTCAACGGCACCTCGCTGGGCACCGCCACCACGGTCAGCCAGCCGAACTACACCCAGGCGGGCGCGACCTGGCGGGTGGACGACCGGATCTACTGGTCGCACCGGGTGGCCGGTACGCCGACCGGTAGCCGGATCGACATCTCGATGTTCACCGGCGGCACCGTCGGCGTGCCATGGGAGTCCTCCGGCTACAACGCCTGGTTCAATCCGGCCCAGCTGACCGGTGCCTTCTATCTCGACGGGCGGCTCTACTACACGCGCAGCGGCGCGAACGGGTTGTACTACCGGTACTTCGAGCCGGACGGCAACTACCTCGGTGCCACCGAGTTCAGCCTGCCCACCACCGCGATCTGGTGGTCGTCGGTGCGCGGGCTGGCCTGGGTCGGCGGGCGGATCGTCTACGGCGCGACCGACGGCAACCTGCGCAGTCTTCCCTTCGACCCGACCCTGGCGCCCGCGCCGGTCGCCGACGGCGCCCAGAACACATTGCTCAGCCCCGCGAGTGCGGGGTTAAGCTGGGCCACCCCATCGATGTTCTTCTCCGTGCAGTGAGCCGCGACGGAGACCGCCGCACCGAAAGACCTGACCGACGGTGAAGCAGCATGACTGACCCATCGCACGGCCCGTGGCCCGCTGCGCCGCCCGTGGGCGAGGGCACGTCCGAGCGGACGCTTACCTTCAGCGACCTGATCCGGGTACCGCTGCACCGGATCGGGCTGGTGGCGGCGACCGCGGCGGTGGGCCTCGTCGCCATGTTCGGATACCTCGTCCTGGTGCCCGGCCGGTACACCGCGAGCGCGGTGGTGGCGGTCCGCCCGGTCGTCACCGACGCGTTCAGTCCCAGCGGGGCCGCCGCCGACCGGGCGGTGAACATGAACGTGGAGAGCGGCATCGCCACCGGGACCGAGGTGGTGCGGCGGCTGGCCGAGCGCAACGGGCAGGACCAGGGCGACGTACGCGACGCTCTCGCGGTCGAGGTGCCGACCGGCGGGCAGATCCTGCGCTTCTCCTACGGCGCGCGTTCGGTCGACGAGGCGGTCCGCAACGTCAACCTCGCCGCCGAGTCCTACCTGGACGTCCGGCGCTCGATGTACGAGCGCCAGCGCAACGAGATGCTCCGCTCCTACGACGAGAGCATCGCCAAGGTGGCCGCCCAGCAGGCGGCGGTACGCAAGCGGATGGCCAGGGCCGGTCCGGACAGCGGCGACGCGGCCGCAGCCGAACTCACCGGCCTCAACAGTCAGCTGACCCAGTTGAACTCGGCGCGCAGTGAGATCGCGGCGGTGGACGTCAACCCCGGGTGGGTCACCCGGGCCGCCGAGCCGGCGATGGTCTCGCCCGGCGGCGGGCGAAAGGCCCTGGTTCTGCTGGCGGGTCTGCTCGGTGGCGCGCTCGTCGGCGTGGTGCTCGCGTACGCCTGGGAATCGGTGGACCGGCGGGTCCGCTCGGCCGACGACGCGCGGCGCGCCAGCGGGCTGAACCTGCTCGGCACGGTCCGGGGCCGGGGCGGCATCGTCGGCCGTCGCAGCCCGGTGGACGCCGACATCAGATACGTCGCCATGGCCATCGCGGAGCGGATCCACCAACCGGCCCGGGTCACCCTGCTCAGCGCCCGGGAGGACCCGACCCCGATCACCGCCCGGCTGGCCGTCGCGCTCGCGGTCGCCGGGCGGGAGGTCTTCGTCGCCGACGACAGCGGCCGGCTGGACCGGCTGCGCGCCGCCGTGCTCGCCGACCGGGAGCGGCTGCCGGCGTACGTGGACCCGACGCGGCAGCCCCTGCCGAAACCGCGCCCACCGGCCGACCTCGACGGGGTCACCGAGCGGATCGGGCCCGCCCGCCGGCGCCCTCGCCCTACCCGGCCGGCACGCGGGTCCCGGCCGATCCGGACGCCACCCTCACCCTGCCCCGGCCGGTGACCGCCGCGGGCGGGCCGAACGGCCGGGACGCGGCCGACGGTGCGCTCCGGGTGGGTGCCGGCCAGATCCTGATCGGCACGTTCCGGCAGGGTGCCCACCAACCCCTGCTGCTGTTCAACGCGCCGCCGGCCGAGTCCGACGAGCGCGGGGTCGCGGTGGCCCGCCAGGGCAGCGCGGTGGTGGTGGTCGAACGGGACCGGACCCGTCAGAGCGAGCTGCGCCGGCTGGTGGAGCGGCTGCGGGCCGCCGGGGTGCACACGCTGGGCTTCGTACTGACCCGCGACGGGCGGGGCTGATCGGTGCCGGGCACCCGCGCGCCGGCGGCGACCGATCCGCTCGGCGACGGGCGGCCGGAGCCCGGGTGGCCGCCGCCGGCCCGTCCTGCGCCCCGACTACCGGGCTGGCCGCTGATGCTGATGTTCGGCCTGGTGCCGCTCTGGTGGGCGCTCGGCGTCTTCTACCTCGGCTGGTCGCTGCTCGGTGTGGTGCTGTTCGCGATGCTGGTGTTGCGGGGACGGGTACCGCTGCCACCGGCCACCGGGCTCTGGCTGCTCTTCCTGGCGCTCGTCGGGCTCAGCGCCACCCGGTTACCGGACCCGGTCGCGCTGGCCCCGTTCGGGCTGCGGCTGGGCTTCTACGTCACCGCCCTGGTGGTCGGCGTCTACGCGTACACGCTGGTGCGGGAAGGTGCCGACCCCGCGCGGGTGCTCCTGCCGCTCTGCGCGTTCTGGCTCGGTCTGGTCGCGCTGGGCTGGCTGGCCGTGCTGGCGCCGAGGTTGGCCCTGACCACCCCGGTCGAGCTGCTGCTGCCCGAATCGCTGGCTGGGCACGGGTACCTGCGGGACCTGGTGCACGTCGCGGTCACCGAGTACAGCCTGCGGTCACCGGACCCGATCTACCGGCCGGCGGCGCCGTTCCCGTACACAAACAACTACGGCAGCGCGTACGCGATGGCGCTGCCCTGCGCGGTGGCGTTCACCATGCTGCGCCGACGGGGTGCCCTGCGCTGGGTGGTGCTGGCGTCGCTGCCCCTGTCGCTGGTGCCCGCCTTCCTCACCCTGAACCGGGTGATGTTCGTCAGCCTCGGGGTGGGACTGGCGGTGCTCGGTGCCCGGGCCGCGCTGCGCGGCAACGTCCGGGTGGGGCTCTCCGTCCTCGGGGTGCTCCTCGCCGCGCTGCTCACCACCCTCTTCATCCCGGTCGCCAGGTTGATCGGTGACCGCGTCGCGGCAAGCGACACCAACGCCGACCGGTTCGCGCTCTACGCCGAGGTGGTACGCCGCATCGGCGCCTCACCGTGGCTCGGCTACGGCGCACCGGCCAACTCGGACACCGTCTCCGCGCAGGTGCCGATCGGCACCCAGGGCCAGCTCTGGATGGTGCTGTTCAGCCATGGCGTACCGGCGTTGGTCTGCTTCCTCGCCTGGTTCGTGCTGGCCACCGTGACCTGCGCCCGGGTCACCGGCGCCGCCGGGCAGTGGCTCGCGGTGGTGCCGGTGATCTGCCTGGCGCAGATCCCGTTCTACGGCATGGCGAGCCCGGCCCTCTCGGTCGCCTGCTTCGCCGTCGCCCTGGCGATGGCGCTCGTCGAACGGGAGGCGACGGCGCGCCGTGGCCGGCCCGCACCAGCGGCGGCGGTGCCCGCGTGAGCACCTCGTCGTCGCCAGCCGTCGGTGTGCCGCCGAACCGCCCCGACCTCGCCGCGCCGGCAGCCGATCCCGCCGTGCCGGTAGCCGACTCCGCCGTGCCGGTAGCCGACTCCGCCGTGCCGGTAGCCGATCCCGCCGTGCCGGTAGCCGACTCCGCCGTGCCGGTAGCCGACTCCGCCGTGCCGGTAGCCGATCCCGCCGTGCCGGTAGCCGACTCCGCCGTGCCGGTAGCCGGCTGCCTCGCCGGCCATGGGTCGGCACCCGATCGGTGCGCCGACGAGGCTGCGGGGGAGACCCGGCGCAGTGCCCGTGCGGCCTCGGCCAGCCTGCTCGGCGCGGCGGTGAACGGGCTGCTCGGCTTCCTGCTGGTGGTGGTCATCACCAGGGGCTACGGCGCCAGCGGGTCGGGTGCCTTCTTCGCGGCGATCGGGGTGGTGACGGTGGCCGCCGCGATCTGCACCCTGGGCGCGGAGACCGGGCTGATCTGGCTGCTGCCGCGCCGCCGCACCGGCGTCTCGGGCGACGCGGCCCGGCTACTGCCGGTGGCGCTGATCCCGCCCCTGACGGTGGCCGGCCTGGTCGGCGGCATCGGGCTGCTGGCGGCCGAACCGCTCGCCGACCGACTGCTGGGCACCGCCACCGTCGACGGTGCCGTGCTCATCGCGCTGAGCTGTGCCGCGATTCCCGTGGTGGTGGCCATGACGCTGCTGCTGGCCGCCCTGCGTTGCGTCCGGCCGCTGCGCGCCTACCTGACCGTGCAGTCGGTGCTGTTCCCGCTGGCCCGGCCCGTCCTGGTCGGCCTGGCGGTGCTCGCCGGCTGGGGGCTGGTGGCCGGGTTCGCCGGCTGGCTGGTGCCGGCCGGGCTCACCCTGCTGCTCTGCCTGACCCTGGTCACCGGTCCGCTCGGTGTCGGCCGGGGCGCCCTGCTGCGGCCGGCACCGGCCGACTGGCGTACCTTCTGGCGCTTCGCCCTGCCCCGGTCCGCCTCGGCGGCGATGGACGCCGGTGCGGTCTGGGTGGGGGTGCTGCTCACCTCGGTGCTCGCCGGACCGGCCGAGGCCGGTGTCTTCGGCGCGGTCGGGCGCTACATTCTCGCCGGTCAACTCGCCATGCAGGGCCTGCGGGTGGCGGTGTCGCCCCAGCTGTCCCGGCTGCTCGGTCAGGGGCGGCGGGCCACGGCGGCGACCGTGCACCGGCAGTTGACCGCCTGGGCCGTGCTGCTCTGCTGGCCGGTCTACCTGCTGCTGGCGCTGCACGGTGCGGCCTTCCTGGCGGTCTTCGGGGCGGATTTCGCCGCCGACGGCACCGTCGCGATGGCCGTGCTCGCGGTAGCGATGCTCGTGAACACCGGGGTCGGCAACGTGCAGAGCCTGCTGCTGATGAGCGGGCACAGCGGGCTGCACCTCGCGGCGACCTCCGCCGGCCTGCTGGTCACCGTCTCACTCGGGCTGCTGATGATCCCCGGTCACGGTGCGACCGGGGCGGCGCTGGCCTGGGCGGCGGGCATCGTGGTGGAGAACCTGATCGCGTACCGCACCGCCCGGGTGGTGGTCGGCCAGCCACTTGTCGACGCGCCGGTGCTGCGCGCCGCCGGGCTTGTCGTCCTCGGGGTGGGCGGGCCAGCCCTGCTGGGCCTGCTGGTGTCGGGCCGGGGTCCGCTCGGCCTGGCGGTGGCGGTGGGGCTGCCGGCCGCCGGTTGCCTCGGCCTGTTGACCCTGCCCCGGGTACGCGCCGGCATCGGTGCGGCCCTGGGACAACTACGCGGGCGCGAGCCGGCCGGGCCCGCCGTCGCGCCAGTGCCGTCGAAGAAGGGCAGGTGAGTGTCGTGTCGTCGCTGCGGGACCGGGTCAAGCAGGTGATACCGACCCAGGTGCGGTACCGCGTGCGGGAAGGTCTGGTCGACTACGGCGTACGCACCAGCGACCGCCGGCCGCTGCCGGACTTCCTCATCATCGGCACCAAGCGCGGCGGCACCACCTCGCTGTGGAATTACCTCATCCGGCATCCGCTGGTGCCCCGGCTCTTCCCGGCCTGGAACGCGAAGTCGTCGCACTACTTCGCGCAGAACTGGCGGCGCGGCGAGGCGTGGTACCGCTCGCACTTCCCGACCGAGCGCCAGCGGGAGGCGCTGGAACGCCGGTACGGCGGCCCGGTCCGGGTCGGCGAGGCGGCACCGCTGTACATGTTCCATCCGCTCGTGGCGGAACGGGTCGCCGCGCTGATGCCGGCGGTACGGCTCATCGTGCTGCTGCGTGATCCGGTGCAGCGGGCGTACTCGCACTGGAAGGAACGGCGCGCCAACGGCGTCGAGCCGCTGGACTTCGCCGCCGCGCTGGCCGCCGAGCCGGCGCGAACAGCGGGGGAACGGGACCGGCTGATCGCCGAGCCGGAGCAGGTGAGCCTCTGCTACGACTGGTACAGCTACCGGGCCCGGGGCCGCTATCTGGAGCACCTGGAGCCGTGGCTGGAGCGCTTCGACAGGTCCCAGTTCCTCTTCCTGCCCAGCGAGGACCTCTACCGCGACACCCGGGCGACCTTCCGACGGACCCTGGAGTTCCTCGGCCTGCCCCGGGTCGAGCCGGCCGGCTTCACGGTCTACAACGGCACCCACCCCGCTGCGCTTGAGCCGGCGACGCGGGCCGAGTTGACCGGGTACTACCGGCCGCACAACGAGGCGTTGCGGCAGCGGCTGGGACTGGCCCTCGACTGGCCGGACCGGGTGCCGTGACGGCGGCGGGCAGCGTCTCGACCGACCCCCGGTGCCGCGCCGACGGGTTGGGCTGGGTGAGCCGGGCCCTCTTCGACGACGACCGGATCGCGCTCCGCGTGGGCGGCGGGCCGCCGGCCGGATACGCCGTCGCGGCCCGGTACGCCGTTGTGCCGTCGGTCGACCGGGCCCGCTTCCTGCTGCCGCTCGGTGCGCCCCGGGTCACGGCGGCGGCGTTGCTGGCATACAACGCGCTGCGGCCGGTGACGGTCCGCCCGATCCGCGCCGCACTCGGCGTCGCGGCCCGGGCCGGGGTGGTGGAGTTGGCACCGTTTCCCGTCCTGACCGTCGCCGTCGCGGTCGGGCTCGACCCGGCCGAGGTGCTCCTCGCCGACCGGCTCGCCGTCCTGCTCGGCGGCGGCGTGCGGTACGCGGCGTGCGGCGTCCGCCCGCCGGACCCGAACCACAAACCCACCCTGCAACTCTTCGACGCCGCCGGGCGGCCACGCGGGTACGCCAAGATCGGTTGGAACCCGGCCACCCGGATCCTCGTCGCTCAGGAGGCGGCGGCACTGCGGGCGCTCACCGCAGTGGCCGGCGTCGCCGGTCACCCGCGCGTTCCCCGGCTGCTCGCCGAGACCACCCTGGGCCGGCGGGCGGTGACGGTGGTCGAACCGCTGCCGGCGACGGTGCGGCGGGTGCCGGCGGGCGCGGCGGCGGACCCGACCGCGGTGCTCGCGGTGGCCCGGCGACACCGGCCACCGGGCGAACCCCGACCGCTTGCCGGCTCCTCCTTCCTGGCCCGGCTGACCGCCGAGGCGCGCCGCGCCGCCGCCACGGTCGCGGGCGGGGCCCGGGCGGTGCGGGCCGTCGCCGCGCTGGCCCGTCGGCACGGCGACGGCACGGTCGAGTTCGGCCACTGGCACGGTGACTGGGTGCCGTGGAACCTCGGCCGGCACGGTGGGAACCTGATCGCCTGGGACTGGGAACACAGCGGGCCGGACGTACCCGTCGGGTTCGACCTGGTCCACGACGCCTTCCACCGCGCACTTGTGGGCCGGGGTGAACCGGTCGCCTCGGCGGTCGACCGGATGACGGCGGGGCTGGCCCGGCACGGTACGCGGCTGGGCCTGGACCGGCGGCGGCAGCGGCTGGTGGTCGACGCGTACCTGATGGAACTCTGGCTGCGTACGTGGCGGCTGGCCGAGGCCGGTGCCGGCTGGAACCGCCGGCTGCATCCCGCGTTGCTGGACGTCGTCGAACATCGACTCGGCGACTGATCGGCGACAGCGGAGGGTGGAAAGGAGGCCCCAAATACGATAAGTGTCGATGGCTTGCGGATTTCCAAGCGGACTTTGTGGGGAGTCGCGTGGACGCGAAAAAGAGGGAGCCCGGCGAACCACCGCTGTTGCTGCTGGTCGGCTCCAGCGGTGGCCATCTCGCCCAACTGCTGGCCCTGCGGCCCTGGTACGAGCAGCGGCGCAGGTGTTTCGTCACGTTCGACACCCCGGACGCGGTGTCGCTGCTCGCCGGCGAGGAACTGGTCCCGGCATACCACCCGACCACCCGGAGCCTGCGCAACCTGCTGCGCAACGGGGTGCTGGCGACCCGGGTGCTGCGCCGACGGCGGATCGCCGCGGTGGTCACCACCGGGGCGGGGCTGGCCGTCCCGTTCGTCGTCCTCGCCCGGCTGCGCGGCATCCCGACCGTCTACATCGAGGTCTACGACCGGATCGACACGCCGACGCTTACCGCCCGGCTGTGCCGGCCGTTCCTGTCCGTGATGCTCGTGCAGTGGGAGGAACAGCGCCGGCAGTACCCGGAGGCGACAGTCGTCGGGCCGCTGCTGTGAGCGCTTCCCACGAGCCCGTCGACCGGCGACCCCAACTGCTGGTGGCCGTGGGCGCCGACCGGCACCCCTTCGACCGGCTCGTCGACTGGCTGCGGCAGTGGTACGGCGAGGTGGCCGGTGCGGTCGTGCTCACCGTCCAGCACGGCTACACCCGGGTCACCGACCTGCCCGACGCGGTGCCGTTCCTCGGGCACGCCGAGTTGCAGAAGGCGATGGACCAGGCCGACCTGGTGGTGTGCCACGGCGGCCCGGCCACCATCCTGGAGGCCCGACGGCACGGGCACCTGCCGATCGTGGTGCCCCGCGATCCGGCGTACGGCGAGCACGTCGACGATCACCAGCAACTCTTCGCCCGCCGGCTCGGTGCGGCCGGGCTGATCGCGCTCTGCGAATCCCGGCAGGACCTGCTGGACGCGCTCGCCGCCGGTCTGGCCGACCGGTCCCGGTTCACCGTGGCCCGCGACGTCGACTCGGTCGACCGGCAGCGGGCCACGGCGCGCCGGGTGGGCACCATCGTCGACGACCTGATCGCCACCGCGCAGCGCCGCCACCGACCCCGCTGGCTGCCCCGGCGCGCCCCCGCGCACGACGAGGGGCGGCGGCGGTGAGGCGGTATCCGAGCGTGAGCGTCGTGGTGCCCACCCGGAACCGTCCGGAGTTGCTGCCCGCCGCGCTGCGGGCGGCCGTGGCGCAGGACTACCCCGGACCGGTCGAGGTGGTCGTGGTCTACGACCAGTGCGAGCCGGACCGGACGCCTGTCGAGTTCGCCGGTCCGCACCGGCCGGTGCGGGTGGTGACGAACACCCGCACCCCGGGTCTGGCCGGTGCCCGCAACAGCGGCGCCCTGGCCGCCACCGGCGAGTTGATCGCCTTCTGCGACGACGACGACGAGTGGCTGCCCGGCAAGTTGCGTGCCCAGGCCGAGGCCCTGACCGCCACCGGTGCCGCCTTCGCCACCTGCGGCATCCGGGTCAGCTACGACGGGCGCACCGTCGAGCGGGTACTGGAGCGCGACTCGATCAGCCTGGCCGACCTGCTCCGGGACCGGATGACCGAACTGCACCCGTCGACCTTCCTGGTCCGGGCCAGCGCACTGCGCGACGGCATCGGGCTTGTCGACGAGGAGATTCCGGGTGGCTACGCCGAGGACTACGACCTCCTGCTCCGGGCCGCCCGCGCCGCCCCGCTGGTCAACCTGCGCACCGCGTACGTGCTGGTGCGCTGGCACCGGCGGTCGTACTTCGCCAAGCGCTGGGACACCATCGCCACCGCGTTGCAGTGGCTGCTGGAGCGTCATCCCGAATTCGCCACCCAGCCGGCCGGTCAGGCCCGGGTCGCCGGGCAGATCGCCTTCGCCCGCGCCGCCTGCGGCGATTCTCGGGCCGCGTTGCGCTGGGCCCGGCGCACCATCCGTGGCAACCCCTGCGAAGCCCGGGCCTACCTGGCCCTGGCGGTGGCCGGGCGGATGGTCCGCCCCGACACGGTGCTGCGCACCCTGCACAAGCGCGGTCGGGGCATCTGAGTTGACCGGCCCACCCGCCCACCCCGCCAGCCGGAGGATCGACAAATCGATGGCACTGCACTCGCTCAGGTTCCGGTTCGTCGACTCACCCACCTCGTACGGGGCCCGGCGACGGGCCCGGCGGGCCGCCTGGCTCGCCGAGACGTACCCCGAACTCGCGCAGATGCGGGTGCTCGACCTCGGTGGGCGGGTCGAGAGCTGGGCCGGCATCCCGGTCCGACCGGCACACGTGCACGTGGTCAACCTCGAACCGGTGCCGGCGCAGCTGCCCGCCTGGGCCGCAGCGGACCGCGCGGACGCCTGCCAGCTGCCGAAACGGATCATGGCCAGCCGCTACGACCTCGTCTTCAGCAACAGCGTGCTGGAACACGTCGGCGGGTACGAGCGCCGTCGGCGGATGGCGGCGGCGGTCCGCGAGCTGGCCCCGGCGTACTGGGTCCAGACTCCCTACCGGTACTTCCCGATCGAGCCGCACTGGGTGGCGCCCGGCATGCAGTTCCTGCCGGTGCCGGCCCGGGTGGCGGTGGCCCGGCGCTGGCCGTTGGCGTACACCCCGGGGAAGTCCCACGAGGCCGCGATGCGGCAGGTGCTGAGCACCGAACTGATCGGCCGCGCGGAGCTGCGGCACCTCTTCCCGGATGCGACCATCCGCAACGAGCGGCTGCTGGGCCTGACCAAATCGATAATCGCGGTCCGCATCGCTCAGTGAATCTTGGACGACCTACGCCGAGCATAAGGGCGTTTCCCGACCAAGATCTCTGTTGCCCTCCGGATGCCGGCGTCCGCAGGGCGGGACGCGGCGGGCGATGCGGGGTGGCGGCGGCCGGACGTGACAGACTTGCCGCTGTGTTGCGTTGGTTGACCGCAGGGGAATCGCACGGACCCGCCCTCGTCGCATTGCTGGAGGGGGTGCCGGCCGGCGTCGAGGTGACCTCCACCGAGATCGCCGG
This sequence comes from Micromonospora sp. FIMYZ51, assembly GCF_038246755.1. NCBI lineage: Bacteria > Bacillati > Actinomycetota > Actinomycetes > Micromonosporales > Micromonosporaceae > Micromonospora > Micromonospora sp. FIMYZ51. The sequence goes on from NZ_CP134706.1 coordinate 2,458,900, forward strand.
AGAGCTGGCCCGCCGCCGGCTCGGCTACGGCCGGGGCGCGCGGATGTCCTTCGAGCAGGACGAGATCGAGGTCATCGGCGGCCTGCGGCACGGGGTGACGCTGGGCAGCCCGGTCGCCATCCGGGTCGGCAACTCCGAGTGGCCGAAGTGGCAGACGGTGATGGCCGCCGACCCGGTGGACGCCGACGAGTTGGCCCGGCAGGCCCGCAACGCGCCGCTCACCCGCCCCCGGCCCGGCCACGCCGACCTGGCCGGCATGCAGAAGTACGGCCACACCGACGCCCGGCCGATCCTGGAGCGGGCCAGCGCGCGGGAGACCGCCGCCCGGGTCGCCGTCGGCACGGTGGCCAAGGCGCTGCTGCGGCAGGCACTCGACATCGAGATCGTCTCGCACGTGGTGGAGCTGGGACCGGTCGCCGTCAAGCCGGGGCTGCGGCCCCGCCCGGAGGACGCCGCCCGGATCGACGCCGACCCGCTGCGCTGCCTCGACCCGGAGGCCAGCGCCCGGATGGTCGCCGAGGTGGACGCCGCGAAGAAGGCCGCCGACACCCTCGGCGGCGTGGTCGAAGTGCTGGCGTACGGCGTACCGCCCGGTCTGGGTAGTCACGTGCAGTGGGACCGCAAGCTCGACGCCCGGCTGGCCACCGCGCTGATGTCGATCCAGGCGATCAAGGGTGTGGAGATCGGCGACGGCTGGCAGCAGGCCCGGTCCCGGGGTTCCGAGGCGCACGACGAGATCATCCCCACCGCCACCGGTGTCCGCCGGGTCACCGACCGGGCCGGCGGCCTGGAGGGCGGCATCACCACCGGCGAACCGCTGCGGGTCAAGGCCGCGATGAAGCCGATCTCCTCGCTGAACCGGGCCCTGGCGACGGTGGACATCACCACCGGTGAACCGGCTACCGCGATCAACCAGCGCTCCGACGTCTGCGCGGTGCCCGCCGCCGCCGTCGTCGCCGAGGCGATGGTCGCGTTGGTGCTCGCCGAGGCGGCGGTGGAGAAGTTCGGCGGCGACTCGGTCACCGAGATCCGCCGCAACCTGACCGGCTACCTGGACGCGCTGGTGATCCGGTGACCGGTGCCACCCGCCCGGTCTGCGTACTGGTCGGCGCGCCCGGCTCGGGCAAGACCACCGTCGGGCAGGCCCTGGCGGCTGCGCTCGGCGTCGAGTTCCGGGACACCGATGTCGACATCGAGCGCCTCGCCGGCAAGCCGATCCCGGAGATCTTCATCGACGAGGGGGAGGCACACTTCCGCGCCCTCGAACGGGCGGCGGTGGCTGCGGCGCTGGCCTCCTGCACCGGGGTACTCGCCCTCGGCGGTGGCGCGGTGCTGGCCGAGGAGAACCGCGCCGCCCTGCTCGGGCACCGGGTGGTGCATCTCTCCGTCGAGCTGCCCGACGCGGTGAAGCGGGTCGGGCTCGGTGTCGGCCGGCCACTGCTGGCGATCAACCCGCGCGCCACCCTCAAGCACCTGATGGACCAGCGCCGCCCGCTCTACGCCGAGGTCGCCACCGCGACCGTGCACACCGACGGCCGTACCCCCGCCGACATCGCCGCCGAGATCGCCACCCTGGTCCAGGAGTAAGGAAGGGCCCCTTGTTAACGCCTCAGGTATAGCAAGGGCCCCCTATTAACGGCTGGTGCTGATCAACCGCCGGTGCTGAGCGCGACAGCCGGCGCGCGGTGTTGGCGCGGCTCCGGACGCCAGCTGATCAGAAGCGCGAGCGCCAGCAGGAGTTCGGCGAGGTCGCCGCCGTAGTACATGACCGTGGCACCGGCGCGCAGCTGGTCCGGCGGGGCCGGCACGTCGACGAGCAGTCCCGCGTACAACAGTTGGGCCAGGCTGGCGTGCGCGGCCACCGCGACGCCGAGCACCACCAGCCGGACCGGCACCCGGGGTCGGTGCCCGGCGGGCTCCGGCCCGGCGATCGACCAGGTGAACAGCAATCCGCTGAGTAGGAAATGCAGGTTGACCAGGTCGTGCAGCGCCGGGCTGGCGAGCGTGGCGCGGTACAGCGGCGTGAGATAGAGCAGCCAGAGCCCACCGGCGGTGAGCAGCAGCCCGGTTACCGGGTGGGTGAGCACCCGCACCGCCGGTCGGCGCAGCACGCGCAGCGCCGCCCGACCGGCCTGCCGGTTGACGGTACGCAACGCCAGGATGCCCGGCGCGCCGAGCACCAGCCCCAGCGGGGCCAGCATGCCGAGCAGAAGGTGCTGCCACATGTGTGCGGCGAACCCGTCCACCGGCAGCAGCAGGGCGATGGCGAGCAGGGCGCACCCGACGGCGAAGGCCGCCGTCCGCCAGTGGTTCCAGCCGGCCCGGTCCGGGGCGCGCTGGCGCAGCGCGGCGGCCAGGTAGACCCAGCCGGCAAGCAGGGGTACGAGCAGTGCCGGACCGACGGTCGTGGCGTGCTCGGTGCCGTGCGCCGAGACCAGGGCGAGATTCACCCGTGTCGCCCCCGGGCCGGCGTCTGCTCCTGGTCGGCGCAGACGTCCACGGCGGTGGCGCGACGCTGCACCAGCCAGCCGACGACGATGAGCACGACACCCAGCGCGAGGAAGCCGAGATCCCACCAGAGCTGGTGTTCCCCGGCGCGGACGTGGTGGATGCCCAGGATGTGATGGTCGATGATGCCCTCGACCAGGTTGAACAGTCCCCAGCCGACCAGGACCCAGCCCCACAGCATCGGCGAGCGCCACAGCCGGCCCCGGGATCGGGTCACCCGGGCGTACAGCATCGCCAGGCCGGTGAGCACAGCTACCCAGGTGACCACGTGGAACAGGCCGTCCCAGAGGGTGTTCATCTGTAGTCCGGCGACGGTGTCCACCGGGTAATCGCGTACCCCGATGTTGTCGTTGCCGGTGCTGCTGAGCATGTGGTGCCACTGAAAGACCTGGTGCAGCAGGATGCCATCGACGAAGCCGCCAAGGCCGACGCCGAGGATGGTGGCCGGCAGCCGGATGTCTGCGCCGTCGATGGTCCGCTCCATCATGCCGTCCCCTTTGCTCCGCATGGTGATCCGGGCTGCCCATGCCCGTTCCCTGAATCGGTAAACCTCCGTTCCAACCCTCGGGCACGCGGTGGTGGTGCCGGCCCGTACCACGGTCGGTGGGCTAGGCTCCCGGCGATGAACGAGGTGACCCGGATCTCGGTCGGCGGCGAGCGGCCGTACGACGTGCTGGTCGGACGCGATCTGCTGGACACGCTGCCCGGCCTGTTGCCGGACGCCACCCGGGTGGCGGTGCTGCACGCCCCGCCGCTGAAGGAACTGGCCGACGCCATCGGCGCCCGGCTCGACGCGGCCGGGATGACACCGTTGTCGATCGAGGTGCCGGACGCCGAGGCCGGCAAGCAGGTCGAGGTGGCGGCGCAGTGTTGGGACCGGCTGGGTGCGGCCGGGTTCACCCGTACCGACGCGGTGGTCGGGCTGGGCGGTGGCGCGGTGACCGACCTGGCCGGGTTCGTGGCCGCCTGCTGGCTGCGTGGGGTGCGCTGGGTGCCGGTGGCGACCTCGCTGCTCGGCATGGTGGACGCGGCGGTGGGCGGCAAGACCGGGATCAACACGGCGGCCGGCAAGAACCTCGTCGGCGCCTTTCATCCGCCGGTCGGCGTGCTGGCCGACCTTGCCACGCTGGACACCCTGCCCCCGGCGGATCTGGCCGCCGGCCTGGCCGAGGTGGTCAAGTGCGGGTTCATCGCCGACCCGGTCATTCTGGAACTCGTCGAGCGGGACCCGGCGTCGGCCATGGACCCGGCCGGCCCGGTGGTCCGGGAGCTGATCGAGCGGGCGATCCAGGTCAAGGCCGACGTGGTCGGCGGGGACCTGCGCGAGTCGGGGATCCGGGAGGTGCTCAACTACGGGCACACCCTGGCGCACGCGATCGAAAAGGTGGAGGACTACCGCTGGCGGCACGGTCACGCGGTCGCGGTCGGCCTGGTGTACGCCGCCGAGCTGGCCCGGCTGGCTGGTCGGCTGGATGCCGCCACCGCGCGTCGACACCGCGCGGCGGTTGCCGCGCTCGGGCTGCCTACCGGCTATCCGGCCGACGCCTGGCCCCAGTTGCTGGCCGCCATGCGGGTCGACAAGAAGGCCCGTGGCAACACCCTGCGCTTCGTGGTGCTCGACGGGCTGGCCCGGCCGGCCATCCTGGCGGGCCCGGACGACGATCTGCTGCACGCGGCCTACCGCGCGGTGGCCCAGTGAGCGCGAGGAGTGAGCCGGTTTTGCGAGCCCCGCAGTCGCGAACGAAGGTAGGCCCGGTGAGCGCGAGGAGTGAGCCGGTTTTGCGAGCCCCGCAGTCGCGAACGGAGGTGGGCCCAGCGTGAGGGTGTACGTGCTCAACGGGCCGAACCTGGGCCGGCTCGGTACCCGCCAGGTCGACGTCTACGGCGCCACCAGCTACGCCGATCTGGTCGAACTCTGCGAGTCGACCGGGCGGGACCTCGGCCTGGACGTCTCCGTCCGGCAGACCGACGCCGAGCACGAGTTGATCGGCTGGCTGCATACCGCGGCGGACGAGCAGGCCGCGGTGGTGCTCAACCCGGCGGCCTGGTCGCACTACTCGATCGCCGTACGGGATGCCTGTGCGTTGCTGCGCGGGCCCCTGGTGGAGGTGCACATCTCCAATATTCATGCGCGCGAGGAGTTCCGGCACCACTCGGTGATCTCGGCGGTGGCCACCGGGGTGATCTGTGGTCTCGGTGTGGACGGCTATCGCCTCGCCCTGCACCACGTCGCCACCCTGGCGCGCCGCGCCGGCCGCGCGGACCAGTCGGGATGATCCGCTTCGGCGACTCTCCGTGATGACCGGCACCGACGGGGGCCCGATCGCGGCCGTGCGGACCCGGCGGACGGTGGCGGAAAGCGGGTAGTGCGGCGGCTAGTAGACTTGCCAGGTCTGTCCGCCAAATCATGATCAAGGCAGGAAATGGCCACCACCAACGACCTGAAGAACGGCCTGGTACTCAACCTCGACGGAGAACTCTGGTCCGTCGTCGAGTTCCAGCACGTCAAGCCTGGTAAGGGTGGTGCGTTCGTGCGTACCACGCTGAAGAATGTGCTCTCCGGCAAGGTGGTCGACAAGACCTTCAACGCGGGCACCAAGGTCGAGACCGCGACCGTGGACAAGCGCACGATGCAGTACCTCTACGCCGACGGCGAGGACTACGTCTTCATGGATCTGGAGACGTTCGACCAGATCACGGTCCTGGGTGGGACGGTCGGCGAGGCCGCGAACTACCTGCTGCCCGAGGCCGAGGCGATCGTGGCGACGCACGAGGGGGTGCCGCTCTACGTCGAGCTGCCGACCTCCGTCGTGCTGGAGGTCACCTACACCGAGCCGGGCCTTCAGGGTGACCGCTCGACCGGCGGCAACAAGCCGGCGACCGTGGAGACCGGCGCGACCGTGCAGGTGCCGCTCTTCATCACCACCGGAGAGAAGATCAAGGTCGACACCCGCGACGGCCGTTACCTCGGCCGCGCCTGATGGCCGAGGGTCCGAAGCAGCCGATGCCGGCGCGCCGCAAGGCGCGCAAGCGGGCGCTGGACGTGCTCTTCGAGGCCGACCTGCGGGACCGTCCGCCGGCCGAGGTGCTCGCCGGTTACATCGAGCGGATCGCCACGCCCCGCCCGGAGCATCTGGGTTACGCGGTCGGTCTGGTCGAGGGCGTGGCCGGGCACCTGGACCGGATCGACGAGCTGATCGCCAGCTACGCCGAGGGCTGGACGCTGGATCGGATGCCGGTGGTCGACCGCAACCTCGCCCGGATCGCGGTCTACGAGTTGCTTTACCTGGACGAGATCGACGACGGGGTGGCGATCAGCGAGGCCGTCGAGCTGGCTCGACAGATGTCGACCGATGATTCGCCCCGTTTCCTCAACGGGTTGCTCGGCCGGATCGCCGAGTACGCCACCCGCTGAGGGTCGGCGGTTGGCGGCTCCCGCCAGCTGGCGAGCGAGACGTCGGGCGCCGAGCGAGACGTCGGGCTGGGGAGCTAGATCGGCCGGCGAGCTAGATCTAGAAGGGCCCGTGCCGTTGCGGCACGGGCCCTTTCGCTACGTTGTTCAGCTGGCGAAGAACGCCCGCGGGTCGGCGACCAGCACGCCGTGCTCGGTCAGCCGCTCGATCAGGCCGGAGGGTGAGGCGTCGTAGACGATCGCGAGGGCGCGCAGGTCGTCGGCGCGGATCGAGAGGACCCGGCCGTTGTAGTCACCGCGCTGCTGCTGGATGGCCCGGGCGTAGCGAGCCACGTAGGCCAGGTCCTCGCTGGCCTCGTCGTAGAGCCGCTCCAGGTCCAGCACGATCTTGCTGGTGGGCTCGTGCCGCACCCCGCTGCCGTCGGGCAGTAGCTCCGAGACCGGAACGCGGTAGAACTCGGCCAACTCGGCCAGGCGGGACACCGTGACGGCCCGGTCGCCGCGCTCGTACGAGCCGACCACCACTGCCTTCCAGCGCCCGTTCGACTTCTCCTCCACACCTTGCAGGGACAGGCCCTGCTGCTGGCGGATGGAGCGCAGGCGGGCGCCCAGAGACTTGGCGTATTCAGAGGGCATTGACACTCCCAGTGCTGCTCGGGGTTCTCCCAGCGATCGCTACGGAGCGTGACGGTACGGGGATTCGCACACCGGGTCAAGTGGTCGTGACCTTACCGTTGACGCCGCGGGCGACTTGTCCTGTTTCGCCTGCTGAATCGATCCCGGTTCCGGTGACGCTCCGGGGTGGTCCGGGCCACTCCTGCCCGGCCCTGGTCACGACGCCGACCACTGGTAACGTGGCCGCAGCCTCCGCCGACCGCCCCGCGATCGGCCTGGAGTTATCCGACGTCCTTTAACGACCCGTCCCGTGAGGCGGGAAAGGAGGTCTGCCGTGGCCCACCCATCGGCTGCCCATCCGTCGCCACCGCGACAACCCTCGGTGAAGGTGATCCTGACCAGCGCTGACGTTCAGCGCGTGGTGGACCGGATCGCGCACCAGATTCTCGAGAAGACCCAGGGTGCGGCGGACACCGTTCTGCTCGGCATCCCGACCCGGGGCGCACCCCTGGCCCACCGGCTCGCCGCCCGGATCAGCGCCTTCGAAGATGTCGCCGTGCCGGTCGGTGTGCTCGACATCACCCTCTACCGCGACGACCTGCGCCGGCACGCGACCCGCGCGGTCGGCCCCACCCAATTGCCGCCCGGCGGGATCGACGGCATGCGGGTGGTTCTGGTCGACGACGTGCTGTTCTCCGGGCGTACGGTGCGGGCCGCCCTCGACGCGCTGGGTGACCTCGGCCGGCCGGCCTGCGTCCAGCTCGCTGTCCTGGTCGACCGGGGGCACCGGCAGCTGCCGATCCGGGCCGACTACGTGGGCAAGAACATTCCGACCGCACTCGCCGAGAACGTCAAGGTGACGCTGGCGGAGACTGACGGTACCGACGAGGTCCGGCTCCACGCGGGGACGCCCCGGTGAGCGCGAGGAGTGCAGCGCAGCGGAGCCCCGCAGTCGCGAACGAAAGGCGGGAACCGTGATCAGGCACCTGCTCTCCGGCGCCGACCTCGACGCCGACACCGCCATCCAGATCCTGGACACCGCCGGGGAGATGGCCGCGGTGGCCGGCCGCGAGGTCAAGAAGCTGCCCGCGCTGCGTGGCCGGACGGTGGTGAACCTCTTCTACGAGGATTCCACCCGCACCCGCATCTCCTTCGAGGCGGCGGCCAAGCGGCTCTCCGCCGATGTGATCAACTTTTCGGCCAAGGGGTCCAGCGTCGCCAAGGGCGAGAGCCTGAAGGACACCGCGTTGACCCTCCAGGCGATGGGCGCCGACGCGGTCGTGGTCCGGCACTCCGCCTCGGGCGCACCGCACCGGCTCGCCGACTGGGTGGACGGTTCGGTGGTCAACGCCGGTGACGGCACCCACGAGCATCCCACCCAGGCGCTGCTGGACGCGTACACGATGCGGTCCCGGCTGGGCCGGCTGGCCGGCCTGTCGGTCGCGGTGGTCGGCGACGTGCTGCACTCCCGGGTGGCCCGCTCCAACGTGCTGCTGCTCTCCACGCTCGGGGCCAAGGTCACCCTGGTCGGGCCGCCCACCCTGATTCCGGTCGACATCGCCGCGGCGCTCGCCCCCGGCACCGACGTCTGCTACGACCTGGACGCGGTGCTGCCGTCGGCGGACGTGGTGATGATGCTGCGGGTGCAGCGGGAGCGGATGACCGACTCGTACTTCCCGTCCGCCCGTGAGTACGCCCGCCGGTACGGCCTGGACGGCGCACGGCTGCGCCGGATGCCGAGTCACGCGATCGTCATGCATCCCGGCCCGATGAACCGGGGCATGGAGATCACCCCGGAGGTGGCCGACTCGCCCCGCTCCACCATCGTTGAACAGGTCGCCAACGGGGTTTCCGTCCGGATGGCCGTCCTCTACCTGCTGCTCGGGGGTAACAACCGGTGAACTCGTACCTGATCAGGAACGTCAGCGTGCTCGGTGCCGCACCGACCGACCTGCTGTTGCGCGACGGCGTTGTCGCCGAGGCCGGCGCGGGGCTCACCGCGCCGGGCGCGACGGTGGTCGACGGGGACGGGCTGGTCGCCCTGCCCGGCCTGGTGGACCTGCACACGCACCTGCGCGAGCCGGGCCGGGAGGACGCCGAGACGGTCGAGACCGGTTCCCGGGCGGCGGCGCTGGGCGGCTACACCGCGGTCTGCGCGATGGCGAACACCTCGCCGGTGGCGGACACGGCCGGCGTGGTGGAGCAGGTCTGGCGGCTCGGCCGGGAGGCCGGCCTGGTCGACGTGCAGCCGATCGGTGCGGTCACCGTCGGCCTGGCCGGTGAGCGCCTGGCCGAACTGGGCGCGATGGCCGACTCCGCCGCCCGGGTGCGGATCTTCTCCGACGACGGGCACTGCGTCGCCGACCCGATGCTGATGCGCCGCGCCCTGGAGTACGTCAAGGCGTTCGACGGGATCATCGCCCAGCACGCCGAGGAGCCCCGGCTCACCGAGGGCGCGCAGATGCACGAGGGCGAGGTCTCCACCCGGCTGGGCCTGACCGGCTGGCCGGCGGTGGCCGAGGAGGCGATCATCGCCCGGGACGTGCTGCTGGCCGAGCACGTCGGCAGCCGGTTGCACGTCTGTCACGTCTCGACCGCCGGCAGCGTCGAGGTGCTGCGGCACGCCAAGGCCCGGGGGGTACGGGTCACCGCCGAGGTGACGCCGCACCACCTGCTGCTCACCGATGCCCGGGCCGAGAGTTACGACCCGGTGTTCAAGGTCAACCCGCCGCTGCGTACCGCCACCGACATCGCCGCCCTGCGGGGCGCGCTTGTCGACGGGGTGATCGACATCATCGCCACCGACCACGCCCCGCACGCGATGGAGGACAAGGAGTGCGAGTGGGCGTACGCCCGGCCGGGCATGCTCGGGCTGGAGACGGCGCTGTCCATCGCGCTCGACGTGCTCGGTCCCGAGTGGGACCTGATCGCCGAGCGGATGTCCCGGACCCCGGCCCGGATCGCCGGGCTGACCGAGCACGGCCGGGATCCCGCCCCCGGCGCGCCGGCCAACCTGACCCTTGTCGACCCGGCGGCCCGCCGGGTGATCGACCCGGCGGAGTCGGCAAGTCGCAGCCGCAACACCCCGTACGCCCGGATGACGCTGCCGGGTCGCATCGTGGCGACCTTCCTGCGTGGCGAGGCGACGGTGCTGGACGGAAAGGCAGTCAAGTGAGCGCAGCCCAGCGGAGCACCGCAGTCCGGATCGGAGGCGCGGCATGAGTCGTAGGCGTCAAGCGATTCTCGTCCTGGAGGACGGGCGCACGTTCCAGGGCGAGGCGTACGGCAGCGTCGGGGAGACCTTCGGCGAGGCGGTCTTCAACACCGGGATGACCGGTTACCAGGAGACGCTCACCGACCCGTCGTACCACCGCCAGGTGGTGGTGCAGACCGCCCCGCACATCGGCAACACCGGGGTCAACGGCGAGGACGACGAGTCGCGGCGGATCTGGGTGGCCGGTTACGTGGTGCGTGACCCGGCCCGGGTGAGCTCGAACTGGCGGGCCACCGGCGGGCTGGAGGACCGGCTGGCCACCGAGGGTGTGGTCGGCATCAGCGGGGTGGACACCCGGGCGCTGACCCGGCACCTGCGGGAGCGTGGCGCGATGCGGGTCGGCATCTCCAGCGTCGCCGACGACCCGCGTGCGCTGCTGGCCCGGGTACGCCAGTCGCCGCAGATGCTCGGCGCGGACCTCTCCGCCGAGGTGACCACCACGGCGCCGTACGTGGTGCCTGCCGAGGGCGAGCACCGGTTCACCGTCGCCGCCCTCGACCTGGGCATCAAGCGCAACGTGCCGCGTCGGCTCGCCGCCCGCGGCGTGACCACGCACGTCCTGCCGGCGAACTCGACAATCGAGGATCTGCTCGCCACCGGCGCGGACGCGGTCTTCTTCTCGCCCGGACCGGGCGACCCGGCCACCGCCGATGCTCCGGTCAAGTTGGCCCGCGAGGTGCTGCGCCGGCAGGTGCCGCTCTTCGGTATCTGCTTCGGCAGTCAGATCCTCGGTCGGGCGCTCGGCTTCGGCACCTACAAGCTCGGCTACGGCCACCGGGGCATCAACCAGCCGGTACTCGACCGGGTCACCGGCAAGGTGGAGGTGACCAGCCACAACCACGGCTTCGCGGTCGAGGTGCCGGGGGTGCGGCCGGGCGCGCCGGTGCCGGATCAGGTGATCGAGACCGAGTTCGGCGGCGTACAGGTAAGCCATCTCTGCCTCAACGACAACGTGGTCGAGGGGTTGCGGGCCCGGGACGTGCCCGCCTTCACCGTCCAGTACCACCCGGAGGCGGCGGCCGGTCCGCACGACGCGGACTACCTCTTCGACCGCTTCGCGGAGTTGATCGAGGGTCGGGCGCACCGCGACCGGACCCACAGCGAGGGGCGCGCGAATGCCTAAGCGGAGCGATCTGAAGCACATCCTGGTGATCGGCTCCGGGCCGATCGTCATCGGGCAGGCGTGCGAGTTCGACTATTCCGGCACCCAGGCGTGCCGGGTGCTGCGTAACGAGGGGATCCGGGTCAGCCTGGTCAACTCGAACCCGGCCACGATCATGACTGATCCGGAGTTCGCCGACGCCACCTACGTCGAGCCGATCACTCCGGAGTTCGTCGAGCTGGTCATCGCCAAGGAGCGGCCGGACGCCGTACTGCCAACCCTCGGCGGGCAGACCGCGCTGAACACCGCGGTCGCGTTGCACGAGGCCGGGGTACTTGACAAGTACGGTGTCGAGCTGATCGGCGCCGACATCGACGCGATCCGCCGCGGCGAGGACCGGCAGCTGTTCAAGGAGATCGTCGCCAAGGCCGGCGTACGGATCGGGATCGAGGACCCGGCGAGCCTGGTGCCGCGCTCGCGGGTGTGTCACTCGATGGACGAGGTCCGCGAGACCGTTGCCGAGTTGGGCCTGCCGGTGGTGATCCGGCCGTCGTTCACCATGGGTGGCCTGGGGTCGGGCATGGCGCACACCGACGCCGACCTGGAGCGCATCGCCGGTGCCGGGCTGGCCGCGAGCCCGGTGCACGAGGTGCTGATCGAGGAGAGCGTGCTCGGCTGGAAGGAGTACGAACTCGAACTCATGCGGGACCGCCACGACAACGTGGTGGTGGTCTGCTCGATCGAGAACCTCGACCCGATGGGCGTGCACACCGGCGACAGCGTGACCGTGGCGCCGGCCATGACGCTCACCGACCGGGAATACCAGCGCCTGCGTGACCTGGGCATCGCGGTACTGCGCGAGGTCGGGGTGGACACCGGTGGCTGCAACATCCAGTTCGCGGTCAACCCGGCCGACGGCCGGATCGTCGTGATCGAGATGAACCCCCGGGTGTCCCGCTCCTCGGCGCTTGCCTCCAAGGCGACCGGCTTCCCGATCGCGAAGATCGCCGCGAAGCTGGCCATCGGCTACACCCTCGACGAGATCCCCAACGACATCACGTTGAAGACGCCGGCCGCGTTCGAGCCGACGCTTGACTACGTGGTGGTGAAGATCCCCCGGTTCGCGTTCGAGAAGTTCCCCGGCGCCGACCCGGAGTTGACCACCACGATGAAGTCCGTCGGCGAGGCGATGAGCCTCGGGCGCAACTTCACCGAGGCGCTGAACAAGGCGATGCGCTCGATGGAGACCAAGGCCGCCGGGTTCTGGACCGTCGCGGACCCGCCGGGCGCGACGAAGGAGAACACCCTCGCCGCGCTGGGTACGCCGCACGACGGGCGGCTCTACACGGTGGAGCGGGCGCTGCGGCTGGGCGCCTCGATCGGCGAGGTCGCCACCGCCTCGGGCGGGATCGACCCGTGGTTCCTGGACCAGATCGCCGCCCTGGTCGAGCTGCGCGCCGAGATCGTGGCCGCCCCGGTGCTCGACGCCAACCTGCTGCGGCGGGCCAAGCGGGCCGGTCTCTCCGACGGGCAGCTGGCCGCACTGCGTCCGGAACTGGCCGCCGAGGACGGCGTGCGCAGGCTGCGGCACCGGCTCGGCATCCGGCCGGTCTACAAGACCGTGGACACCTGCGCGGCCGAGTTCGAGGCCGCCACGCCGTACCACTACTCGTCCTACGACGCGGAGACCGAGGTGGTCGGCTCGGCCCGGCCCAAGGTGCTGATCCTCGGTTCCGGACCGAACCGGATCGGGCAAGGCATCGAGTTCGACTACTCCTGCGTGCACGCGGTCCAGGCGCTGCGCAGCGCGCCGCTCGGCACCACAGTGGCCGCCGCTGCCGAGGGCGTCGGTACCGGCTTCGAGACCGTCATGGTCAACTGCAATCCGGAGACGGTCTCCACCGACTACGACACCGCCGACCGGCTCTACTTCGAGCCGCTGACCTTCGAGGACGTGCTTGAGGTCTGGCACGCCGAGGACTCCTCCGGCCGGGCCGCCGGTGGGCCGGGTGTGGTCGGGGTGATCGTGCAGCTCGGCGGGCAGACCCCGCTGGGGCTGGCGCAGCGGCTCAAGAATGCCGGTGTGCCGGTGGTCGGCACCTCCCCGGAGTCGATCCACCTGGCCGAGGAGCGCGGCGCGTTCGGGTCGCTGCTGGCCCGGGCCGGTCTGCGTGCCCCGGCCCACGGCACCGCCACCTCATACGAGGAGGCGAAGGAGATCGCCGATGAAATCGGCTACCCGGTGCTGGTCCGCCCCTCGTACGTGCTCGGCGGGCGGGGCATGGAGATCGTCTACGACGACGTGACGCTGCGTGACTACATCGGCCGGGCCACCGACATCTCGCCGGACCACCCGGTGCTTGTGGACCGGTTCCTCGACGACGCCATCGAGATCGACGTGGACGCGCTCTGCGACGCCGATGGCGAGGTCTACCTCGGCGGGATCATGGAGCACATCGAGGAGGCCGGCATCCACTCCGGCGACTCCTCCTGCGCGCTGCCGCCGATCACCCTGGCCGGTTCGCACGTGGCCCAGGTCCGCCGGTACACCGAGGCGATCGCGCGGGGCATCGGCGTACGCGGCCTGCTCAACGTGCAGTACGCGCTGAAGGACGACACGCTGTACGTGCTGGAGGCCAATCCACGCGCCTCGCGTACCGTGCCGTTCGTCTCCAAGGCCACGGCGGTGCCGCTGGCCAAGGCGGCGGCCCGGATCGCGCTCGGCGCGACAATCGCCGAACTGCGCGACGAGGGGCTGCTGCCGGCCACCGGGGACGGTGGCACGCTGCCGCCGGACGCGCCGGTCGCGGTCAAGGAGGCCGTGTTGCCGTTCAAGCGGTTCCGCACGCCCGCCGGTAAGGGGGTGGATTCGCTGCTCGGCCCGGAGATGAAGTCGACCGGCGAGGTGATGGGCATCGACACCGCCTTCGGGCACGCCTTCGCCAAGTCGCAGTCGGCGGCGTACGGCTCGCTGCCGACCTCGGGCCGGATCTTCGTCTCGGTGGCGAACCGGGACAAGCGCGGGATGATCTTCCCGGTGAAGCGCCTGGCCGACCTGGGCTTCGAGATCGTCGCGACCAGTGGCACCGCCGAGGTGCTGCGCCGGCACGGCATCGCCTGCGAGCAGGTGCCCAAGCACTACGAGGCCGGCTCCGACGACGACGCGGTCTCGTTGATCCTCGGCGGCCACGTGGCCCTGGTGATCAACACTCCGCAGGGCTCCGGCGCCAGCGCCCGCTCCGACGGCTACGAGATCCGCAGCGCCGCCGTCACCGCGGACATCCCGTGCATCACCACCGTGCCGGGTGCCGCCGCCGCGGTGATGGGCATCGAGGCCCGCATCCGGGGCGACATGCAGGTTCGTCCGCTCCAGGATCTGCACGCCACGCTGCGGGCGCGGGTGTGATGTTCGAACGGACGGTGCGCCGCGGGCTGTTCCGGATCGGTGGCGGCGACGCCGAGGCGGCGCACGAGTGGACGCTGCGGCGGTTGTCGGCGCTGGCCGGCCGGCCGGTCGCGTTGGCGGCGTTGCGGGCCCGGTACGCGGTGGCGGCGCCGCGCACGGTGTTCGGGGTGCGCTTTCCCAACCCGGTCGGCCTGGCCGCCGGGATGGACAAGGACGGGGTGGCGCTGCCGGCCTGGCCCGCGCTGGGCTTCGGCTTCGTGGAGGTCGGCACGGTCACCGCGCACCCGCAGCCGGGCAACCCCCGGCCGCGGCTGTTCCGGCTGCCGGACAGCGAGGCAGTGATCAACCGGATGGGCTTCAACAACGCCGGCGCGGCAGCGCTGGCGGCGCGGCTGGCGGCGTTGCGCCGCCCGCTCGGCGTACCGCTGGGGATCTCGCTCGGCAAGTCCAAGGTGACCGCGCTTGAGGACGCAGTGGAGGATTACCGCGCGTCGTACCGGGCGTTGCGCGGGCACGGCGACTACTTCGCGGTAAACGTCTCCTCGCCGAACACCCCCGGGCTGCGCGCCCTTCAGGACCGCGAGCACCTGGACGCCTTGCTGGCCGCGTTGGTGGGGGAGAAGCCGGTGCTGGTGAAGATCGCCCCGGACCTGACCGAGCCGGCGATCGCCGAGCTGTTGGAGGTGTGTCTGGCCCGGGGCGCGGCCGGGGTGATCGCCACGAACACCACGCTCGGCCGCGACGGGCTCGCCCCGGCCGACCGGGGGCGGGCCGGCGAGGCTGGCGGCCTGTCCGGCCGTCCGCTCTCCGACCGGGCCCGACAGGTGGTCGCCTTCGTCCATGCCGAGACCGGCGGCCGGCTGCCGATCGTCGGGGTCGGTGGCATCGTCGACCCGGACGGCGCCGCGCGGATGTTCGACGCCGGTGCCAGCCTGGTGCAGCTCTACACCGGCTTCATCTACCGCGGCCCGGCCCTGCCCCGCGCGGTCGCCCGCGCGATCCGCCCCACCCCCACCCCCTAACCCCCAACCCCTAACCCCTAACCCCCACCCACCCTTCCCGCGATCATGCACTTTGTGTCGGGGCAGACAGGGCATACAGGGCAGAACGGCGACCAAATGTGCAAGATCGCGGAAAGGGGGCGGAGGGGTGCGGGCTGAGGAGATTCTCGCGGCCGATGCCGCGCACGTCTGGCATCCGTACGCCGCGTTGCCGCCGGCTGTGCCGCCGTACGTGGTGGAGTCGGCCGAGGGGGTACGGCTGCGGTTGGCCGACGGGCGCGAGCTGGTGGACGGGATGTCGTCCTGGTGGGCGGCGATTCACGGTTACCGGCATCCGGTGCTCGACGCGGCGGTCACCGATCAGCTCGGCCGGATGAGCCACGTGATGTTCGGCGGGCTGACCCACGCGCCCGCCGTGGAGTTGGCCCGCACCCTGGTCGAGCTGACTCCGGACGGGTTGGAGCACGTGTTCCTGGCCGACTCCGGCTCGGTGAGCGTCGAGGTCGCGGTCAAGATGTGCCTGCAATACCAGCGCGCCGTCGGCCGGCCGCACCGCCACCGGCTGGGCACCTGGCGGGGCGGCTATCACGGCGACACCTTCCACCCGATGAGTGTCTGCGATCCCGAGGGCGGGATGCACCACCTCTGGCGGGACGTGCTGCCCCGGCAGGTCTTCGCCCCGATGCCACCGGCCGACTACGGGTCCACCTCCGATCCGGCGTACGAGGCGGCGCTGGTCGAGGCGGTCGAGCGGCACGCCGACGAACTGGCGGCGGTGATCGTCGAGCCGGTCGTGCAGGGAGCCGGCGGGATGCGCTTTCACCATCCGCACTATCTGCGGGTGCTGCGCGAGGTGACCCGGGCCCACGACGTGCTGCTGATCTTCGACGAGATCGCCACCGGGTTCGGCCGTACCGGGACGATGTTCGCCGCCGAGCACGCCGGGGTGACGCCGGACGTGCTCTGCGTCGGCAAGGCCCTCACCGGTGGCTACCTGACCCTGGCCGCCGCACTCTGCACGGCGGAGATCGCCCGGGGCATCCGGTCGGGCGGCGTGTTGGCGCATGGCCCGACGTTCATGGGCAATCCGCTCGCCTGCGCGGTCGCCAACGCCTCGCTGGGGCTGCTGCGGGACGGGACGTGGGCGACCCAGGTGTCGAGGCTCCAGCGGGGGCTGCGGGCCGGCCTGGAGCCGCTACGAACGCTGCCAGGCGTGGTGGACGTGCGGGTCCTCGGCGGGATCGGCGTGGTGCAGCTCGATCACCAGGTGGACGTCGCAGCGGCCACGGCCGCCGCGGTGGCCCAGGGGGTGTGGCTGCGCCCGTTCCGGGATCTGGTCTACACGATGCCGCCGTACGTCACCGACGACGCCGACCTGGCGCTGATCGCGGCCGGAGTCGCGGCGGCGGTCACGGCGGGCTGAGTAGTCAGCCAACTTTCTCGCCCTGAATTGAGTAGCCGAACAGCGCAAGTTAAGCACAAGAGAAAGGCACTGGCGGAATGGAGAGCTTCGGCGCCCGATTGCATCGGGCCGTCAGCGAGCGGGGGCCGCTCTGCGTCGGGATCGACCCGCATCCCGGACTGTTGGCTCGCTGGGGCCTTGCCGACGATGTCGAGGGGTTGAGCCGGTTTTCCCGGACCGTCGTGGACGCCCTCGGTGACCGGGTTGCGGTGGTCAAGCCCCAGTCGGCGTTCTTCGAGCGATTCGGGTCCCAAGGGCTGGCGGTACTTGAGTCAACTATCCGACAGTTACGAGAACGGGGCTCGCTCGTTCTGCTCGACGTCAAGCGCGGCGACATCGGATCGACGGTCCGCGCGTACGCCTCGGCGTACCTTGACCCATCCAGCTCCATGTATGTCGACGCGATCACCGCAAGCCCTTTCCTGGGGGTCGGATCGCTCGCTCCGATGTTCGAACTGGCCGCCGAACACGGCGGCGGAGTTTTCGTTCTGGCGCTCACCTCCAACCCCGAGGGCGCCTCGGTCCAGCGGGCCCGAACCGCCGACGGACGCAGCGTCGCGCAGCTGGTGATCGACGAGGTTTCCCAGCTCAACGCGGGTGCGCAGCCACTTGGAAGCATCGGATTGGTGGTCGGTGCGACGGTCGGTGAGACCGGTTGTGACCTGTCGGCGGTGAACGGTCCACTGCTCGCGCCGGG
This sequence comes from Micromonospora sp. FIMYZ51, assembly GCF_038246755.1. Lineage (NCBI taxonomy): Bacteria > Bacillati > Actinomycetota > Actinomycetes > Micromonosporales > Micromonosporaceae > Micromonospora > Micromonospora sp. FIMYZ51. The sequence continues at coordinate 2,476,377 of NZ_CP134706.1, forward strand.
CCTCGGAGCACAGGGCGGCACGGCGGCGGATCTGCGGATCGTTTTCGGTCCGGCACTGCCCTCGGTGCTGCCGTCGTACTCCCGCGAGGTGCTCGGCGCGGGGCCGGACCCGGCGGCCCTGCGGGCCGCAGCGGACCGCGCGGTGGCCGACTGCCGGACCGCCCTGGCGATGTCATGACTGACTGACGGGTCGGTCACTTTGTGGTGATGGCCGCGCGCCCACGTTGCCGAAAGCTCCGTTGACCGCTAGTTTTCCCCGCGCTGGGAACCCCTTGGTTCACAGCGACACCACGTTTCACAGATGCGGCGGAGCGTCCCGCCCGTCGCGATAGGGACCTGAGGAGAACTGGTGCCGCTCCCGTCACTGACCCCTGAGCAGCGCGCAGCCGCGCTGGAGAAGGCCGCGGAGATCCGCAAAGCCCGTGCCGAGCTGAAGGAGCAGCTCAAGCAGGGCAAGACCACCCTCGCTGCTGTACTTGAGCGGGCCGAGTCCGACGACGTCGTCGGCAAGCTCAAGGTGTCGGCCGTGCTTCAGGCGATGCCTGGCATCGGCAAGATCCGGGCCACCCAGATCATGGAGAAGCTCAAGATCGCCGACAGCCGTCGCCTGCGTGGCCTCGGCGAGCAGCAGCGCAAGGCCCTGCTTGGGGAGTTCGCTGCCAACTGAGCACGGCTGCGTGTAGAAACAAGCAGTGAGCTTGGATGACGAGGCGCGCCCGGCGACTCGGCTCACTGTCCTGGCCAGCCCATCCGGTGCCGGCAGGGAGAGTGTCGTCGAGTTGGTCCGGGCGCGTTCTCCGTCAGTGTGGACGCCGGTCACGCTCACCACCCGGCCGCGCCGGGAGGGCGAGCTGGACGGCGTCCAGCGACACTTCGTCGCGCCGGCGGAGTTCGACCGCCGGATGGCCGCCGGTGAACTGCTGGAGTGGAGCCGGTTCGGGGCCTACCGCCGGGGCATCGAGATCGCCCCGCTGCGCCGTCGGGTCGCCGCCGGGCAGCCGGTCCTCCTCCCGTTGGACCTCGACGGGGCGCTACTGGTCCGGGCCGCGTGGCCCGAGGCGCGACTCGTGCTACTCCATCCGTCCGGATCGCTTCCGGGCGGGACCGCGACGGTGGCCTTCGACCGTTGCCTGTCCTACGACCGAACCGAGCGCGTTGTGGATGAGCTGGTAGGATTTATCGGTTCTTCCTTCCTGGCTCCGGCCTGGCCGCGTTCGCGCGGTTGAGCGCCGGCACCGCGGTAACGCGGTCCGTGCGAGAGACGCAGAGGTTTTATCCGTGGGATCCATCGCCAACCCCGAAGGCATCACCAACCCGCCGATCGACGAGCTCCTGGAGAAGACGACGTCGAAGTACGCGCTCGTCATCTTCGCCGCCAAGCGTGCGCGTCAGGTAAACGCCTACTACAGCCAGCTCGGCGAGGGCCTGCTGGAGTACGTCGGCCCGCTGGTCGAGACCACTCCCCAGGAGAAGCCGCTCTCCATCGCGATGCGCGAGATCAACGCGGGACTACTCACCGCCGAGCCGACCGACCAGCCGTAACCTCCGGGCCCCGATGAGCGCCCGGATCATCCTCGGCGTCGGTGGCGGGATCGCTGCCTACAAGGCGTGCGAGCTGCTGCGCCTGTTCACCGAGTCAGGCCATTCGGTACGGGTCGTGCCGACCGCCGCCGCGCTGCGGTTCGTCGGCGCACCGACCTGGGCGGCGCTCTCCGGCCAGCCGGTCGCCGAGGACGTCTGGTCCGACGTGCACGAGGTGCCGCACGTGCGGCTGGGGCAGCAGGCCGACCTGGTGGTGGTCGCGCCCGCCACCGCCGACCTGCTGGCCAAGGCCGCCCAGGGCCTCGCTGACGACCTGCTCACCAACACGCTGCTCACCGCCCGCTGTCCGGTGCTGCTGGCACCGGCCATGCACACCGAGATGTGGGAGCACCCGGCGACCGTGGCCAACGTCGCCACGTTGCGGTCCCGGGGTGTGCGGGTGATCGAGCCCGCGACGGGCCGGCTCACCGGCGCCGACACCGGGAAGGGCCGACTGCCCGACCCGGCGGAGATCTTCGCGGTGGCCCGGCGGACGTTGGCCCGCGGTGCCGGCGCACCGGCCGACCTGACCGGCCGGCACGTGGTGGTCACCGCCGGTGGCACCCGGGAACCGCTGGACCCGGTGCGGTTCCTCGGTAACCGCTCCTCCGGCAAGCAGGGCTACGCGTTCGCCCGTTCCGCCGTCGCTCGTGGTGCCCGGGTCACGTTGATCTCGGCGAACGTGGCGTTGCCCGATCCGGCCGGGGCGGATCTGATTCGGGTGGGCAGCACCGCCGAACTGCGCGAGGCGACGCTGAAGGCGGCGGTGGACGCCGACGTGGTGGTGATGGCGGCGGCTCCGGCCGATTTCCGCCCGGCGACGTACTCACCTGGCAAAATCAAGAAGTCGGACGACGACGCGGCGCCCAGGATCGACCTCGTGACCAACCCGGACATCGCCGCCGAGTTGGGCCAGCGCCGTCGACCGGGGCAGGTGCTCGTGGTGTTCGCCGCCGAAACCGGCGACGCGGAGGCAAACGGGCGGGCCAAGCTCAACCGCAAACGGGCCGATCTCATCGTGATCAACGAGGTCGGCCTGAACAAGGTCTTCGGCGCGGACACCAACGCGGCCACTGTCATCGATGTGGACGGTGCGGTCACCCGGCTGCCCGAACGCGCCAAGGAGGAGTTGGCCGACGGCGTGTGGGACTTGGTGGTCGCCCGATTGGCGGACGCGGCCTCCTGACCGCGGGACCGGTGGACAACTGTCGACCACTACTGACGGCGGGTGATTACACTGCCGCAGAACGACATCCAATTATTTAGGAGTGCCGTGACACGCCGCCTCTTCACGTCCGAATCGGTCACGGAAGGCCACCCGGACAAGATTGCCGACCAGATCAGTGACGGCATCCTTGACGCCCTGCTCAGCCAGGACCCGCACAGTCGGGTGGCCGTCGAGACACTGATCACCACAGGTCAGGTCCACGTTGCCGGCGAGGTGACCACCAAGGCGTACGCCGACATCCCGACGATCGTCCGGGAGACCATCCTCGGCATCGGCTACGACTCGTCGAAGAAGGGCTTCGACGGCGCGTCGTGCGGCGTCAGCGTCTCGATCGGCTCCCAGTCGCCGGACATCGCCCAGGGCGTCGACAACGCATTCGAGCTGCGGACCGGCGCGTCCGAGAGCGCTCTGGACGCGCAGGGCGCCGGTGACCAGGGCATGATGTTCGGCTTCGCCTGCTCGGAGACGCCCGAGTTGATGCCGCTGCCGATCGCGCTGGCGCACCGGTTGGCCCGCCGGTTGGCGGCGGTCCGCAAGGACGGCACCGTCCCGTACCTGCGGCCCGACGGCAAGACCCAGGTCACCATCGAGTACGACGGACTGCGGCCGGTGCGACTCAACACGGTCGTCGTCTCCAGCCAGCACGCCGCGGACATCTCGCTGGACTCGCTGCTCACGCCGGACGTGCGCGACCACGTCATCGCGCCCGAGCTGGAGAGCCTCGGCCTGGACACCGAGGGGTACCGGCTGCTGGTCAACCCGACCGGCCGGTTCGAGATCGGCGGCCCGATGGGTGACGCCGGCCTGACCGGCCGCAAGATCATCGTGGACACCTACGGGGGCTACGCCCGGCACGGTGGTGGCGCCTTCTCCGGCAAGGACCCGTCGAAGGTCGACCGGTCCGCCGCGTACGCCATGCGGTGGGTGGCCAAGAACGTGGTCGCCGCCGGCCTGGCCGAGCGCTGCGAGGTGCAGGTCGCGTACGCGATCGGCAAGGCGCACCCGGTAAGCCTCTTCATCGAGACGTTCGGCACCGAGACCGTGCCCGTCACCTCGATCGAGAAGGCGGTCAACGAGATCTTCGACCTGCGTCCGGCCGCCATCATCCGGGACCTGCACCTGCTGCGTCCGATCTACGCGCAGACCGCCGCGTACGGCCACTTCGGCCGCGAGCTGGCGGAACTGAGCTGGGAGAACACCGACCGGGCCGCCGACCTCAAGTCGGCCGCGGGAGCCTGACCGGCAAACGGCGAGACGACCGGCGGCCCGCGGACGGGTCGCCGGTCGCTCGTGTCTGCGTCGATGTGCCGCTGGCCCACCTGGATCGCCCGTTCGACTATCTGGTCCCGCAGACGCTGGCGGCCGACGCGCTGCCCGGCGTGCGGGTGAAGGTGCGCTTCGCCGGCCAGCTCGTCGACGGCTGGCTGCTGGAACGCGCCGAGCGTTCCGACCATCCCCGGCTGGCGTACCTGGAGAAGGTGGTCTCGCCGGTGCCGGTGCTCTCGCCCGAGGTGGCCGGGCTGGCCCGGGCCGTCGCCGACCGGTACGCCGGCAGCCTGGCCGACGTCCTGCGCCTCGCCGTCCCGCCCCGGCACGCCCGGGTGGAGAAGGAGCTGATCGCCCAGGCCCCGGCGGCCGAAGCGCCGGAAACCGGCGACGCAGCAGCTGCCGGCAGCGTGCCGGAGCCGGGCGGGTGGCGGGACTATCCGGCCGGGCCGGCGCTACTGCGTGCGCTCGCCGAAGGCCGCGCGCCCCGGGCTGTGTGGTCGGCGTTGCCGGGGGAGGACTGGGCGGCCCGCTACGCCGATGTGGTCGCCGCCACCGTGGCCGCCGGCCGGGGCGCGCTCGTGGTGGTCGCCGACGGGCGGGACCTGGACCGCCTCGACGCGGCGCTGACCGCGACACTCGGCCCGGATCGGCACGTCTGCCTCTCCGCCGCGCTCGGGCCGGCGCGGCGCTACCGTGCCTTCCTCACCGCCCGTCGATCCGCCGCACCGGTGGTGATCGGCACCCGGGCGGCCATGTTCGCCCCGGTGGCCCGGCTGGGACTGGTGGCCATCTGGGACGACGGTGACGACCTGCACGCCGAGCCCCGGGCCCCGTACCCGCACGCCCGGGACGTGCTGCTCACCCGGGCCCGGCTCGAAGCGGCCGGGGCGCTGGTCGGCGGCTACACCCGCACCGCCGAGGCGCAGCTGCTGGTGGAGACGGGGTGGGCCCGCGAGGTGGTCGCGGACCGGGCGGTGCTGCGCTCGCGTACGCCCGCTGTCGCGCCGACCGGCGACGATCCGCAGTTGGCCCGGGACCCGGCGGCGGCCACCGCCCGACTGCCCAGCCTGGCCTGGACCGCCGCCCGCGAGGCGTTGCGGGCGGAGCTGCCGGTCCTGGTCCAGGTGCCCCGGCGCGGCTACCTGCCCTCGGTGGCCTGCGCCGAGTGCCGTGCCCCGGCCCGCTGCCCGCACTGCGCCGGTCCACTGGCGTTGCCGTCGGCCGGCGGGGCGCCGGCCTGCCGCTGGTGTGGCCGGGTCGCCGCCGCGTACGCCTGCCCGCATTGCGGCGGGCGGCGGCTGCGCGCCTCGGTCGTCGGTGCCCGGCGCACCGCCGAGGAGTTGGGCCGGGCCTTTCCCGATGTGCCGGTACGCACCTCCGGGCGGGACGAGGTGCTGGCCGCGGTGCCCAGCGGTGCCGGCCTGGTGATCGCCACCCCGGGGGCCGAACCGGTCGCGGCCGGCGGCTACGGTGCCGTGCTGCTGCTGGACACCTGGGCCCTGCTCACCCGCGCCGACCTGCGTGCCGGCGAGGAGGCGCTGCGGCGCTGGACGGCCGCCGCCGCGTTGGCCCGACCGGCTGCCGCCGGTGGCCGGGTGGTCGTGGTGGCCGACGGCGCACTCGCGCCGGTGCAGGCGCTGCTGCGCTGGGACGCGCCCTGGTTCGCCGCGCGGGAGCTGGCTGAGCGGCGGGAGTTGGGTTTCCCGCCGGCGGTGCGGATGGCAAGTGTCACCGGCCTGCCCGCGGCCGTGGCCGACCTGCTGGCCCAGGCGCGGCTGCCCGACGGGGCGGAACTGCTCGGCCCGGTACCGGCCGACGGTGAGCGGGAGCGGATGCTGGTACGGGTGCCCCGGGCCCGGGCGGCGGCGCTGGCCGAGGCGTTGCACGTGGCGGCGGGGGTGCGCAGCGCCCGCAAGGCGGCGGATCCGGTCCGCCTCCAGATCGACCCGCTCGCGCTCTTCTGACCGGCCGTCGCCACGGGTGGCGATCGGGGCGGCCACCGGTGAGGGTGGTAGCATCGCCCGTCATGCCGACGACGGCGGGACCACGTCGGTCCGGCGCGATAACGATCTTAATCAGCCGGTGATCAGGGGTGTACCAGTCGTGACCGTTCGTCAGTCCATCGTCTTCAACGGTGACCTCGGCAGCGGCAAGAGCACCGTCTCGGTGGTGATTGCCGAGCGGCTCGGGCTGCGCCGGGTCAGCGTCGGCGATCTCTACCGGCAGATGGCCCAGGAGCGGCAGATGACCGCGCTCCAGCTGAACCTGCACGCCGAGCTGGACCAGGCCGTCGACGGCTACGTGGACCAACTCCAGCGGGACATCGCCGCCTCCGGCGAGAGCCTGGTCATGGATTCCCGGCTGGCCTGGCACTTCTTCACCGACGCGCTCAAGGTGCACATGATCACCGAGCCGGGTGAGGCGGCCCGGCGGGTGTTGTTGCGCCCCTCGGGCCCGGCCGAGAGCTACACCTCGCTGGAGGAGGCGAAGGCCCGGCTGCGGGAGCGCAGCGAGAGCGAGCGCGGCCGGTTCCTGGTCCGCTACGGCGTGGACAAGGCGCGACTGCGCAACTACGACCTGATCTGCGACACCACCCGGGCCTCGGCCGACGAGGTGGTCGAGCGGATCATCGACGCGTACGAGGGCCGCCTCGCCCCCGACGTGCTGCGCGGCGCGCCGCCGCTGCTGCTGCTCGACCCGGCCCGGGTCTACCCGACCGAGGACGTCGCGGGGCTGCGCGGGCTCTGGGACTCGTCCGTCTCCGACGAGGTCGCGACGGCCGGCGAGACCGGCCTGGAGCCGCTGGAGATCGGCTACACCGGCGAGTACTTCTTCGTGGTCAACGGGCACCGTCGGCTCAGCGCCGCCCTGCGTAACGGGTTCCGGCTGGTGCCCGGCCGGCTGGTCGCCGAGGTCGACGAGCCGGTGGTCGGCGACATCAGCGCCATCGACTACTTCGCCGCGCAGGCCCGGCCCAGCCTGATCCACGACTGGGAGGCCGCCCACGAGATCCGCCTGCCGCTGCCGGAGCACGCCCTGCTCGCCGGCGACGCGGTGTTGGCCGGGGAGACGGGCAGCGCCGGCTGAGCACGCGCGGGCATGATGGAGCCTTCGGCGCAACGGGGAGGCCATCATGGACGCCGTCGAGGCATTCGCATCGCTCATGTCGCCCGCGGGGCGCATCGACCCGTACCCGGCGTACGAGCGGCTACGGGCCCACGGTCCGGTGGTCCAGGCCGGCCCGGACCTCTACGCGGTCACCGGTTACGCGGAGATCGACGAACTCCTCCGGGACGCCCGGATCCGGGTGCTCGACGATCAGCTCCGCGACGACGTCCTGCCGGAGTGGCGGAACAGTCCCGCCGTGTCGTCGATCGCCCGGTCGATGCTGCGTACCAACCCGCCCGACCACAGCCGGATGCGGCGGTTGGCCGCCGGAGCGTTCACCCCGCGCCGGATCGGGGCCATGCGCGAGGTGGTGGCGGCGCAGGCCGGCGAGCTGATCGAGACGATGGCGGCGGCCGGCCGAAACGGGACACCTGTCGACTTCATGGCCGAGTTCGCCTACCCGCTACCGGTCGGGGTGATCTGTGCGCTGCTCGGCGTGCCGACCGCCGACCGCCCGCTGTTCCGCCGCTGGGCGGCCGACCTCACCGGCGTCCTGGAGCCGGAGATCACCCCGGCCGAACTGGCGGTGGCGGACGCGGGTGCCACGCAACTGCGTGACTACTTCACCGAGCTGGTGGCCGCCCGCCGTCGGCGTCCGGCCGACGACCTGACCACCGCGCTGGTGCAGGCGTACGACGCCGATGACCGGCTCTCCGGCGAGGAACTGCTGGCCAACCTGGTGATCCTGCTTGTCGCCGGCTTCGAGACCACCACCAACCTGCTCGGCAACGGCCTGGCGGTGCTGCTGGCGCATCCGGGGGCTGCCGAGGGGCTGCGCCGGCATCCGGAGCACGCCCCGGCCTACGTCGACGAGCTGTTGCGCTACGACTCGCCGGTGCAGCTGACCACCCGCACCAGCGGCGCGGCGGTCCGGATCGGCGGCGTCGAGCTGCCCGCCGGCAGTTGGCTCCTGCTGCTGTTCGGCGCGGCCAACCGGGACCCCCGGCGCTATCCGGAGCCCGACCGCTTCGACCCGTGGCGGGCCCTGCTGAACCCGCTCTCCTTCGGCGCGGGGCCGCACTACTGCCTCGGTGCCGGGCTGGCCCGGCTGGAGGCGCAGGTCGCCTTCCCGCTGCTGCTGCGCCGGCTGCCCGAGCTGGCCCCGGCCGGTGCGTCCCGACGCCGGATCCGGTTGACCCTGCGGGGCTACGACGTCCTGCCGATCACCGTGGGTGAGCCGGCGCCGGCCGCCGATCATGGTGCGCCGGCCGGGACGGTCCCGGGCACTCCGTAGACTGGTACGGCACTCGCCGTTCCACCGTAAGGAGCCAATCCGCGTGACCGTCCAGCCCATCCGTCTGTTCGGGGATCCGGTGCTGCGCACGCCGGCCGATCCGGTGGTCGATTTCGACGCCGAGCTGCGCAAGCTCATCACCGACCTGACCGACACCATGCGTGAGCAGAACGGGGCCGGCCTCGCCGCGCCGCAGCTCGGCGTGGGCCTGCGGGTGTTCACGTTCCACGTCGACGACGTGCTCGGTCACCTGGTGAATCCGGTCCTGGAGTTTCCCGACGAGGAGGAGCAGGACGGCCCGGAGGGCTGCCTCTCCATCCCCGGGCTGTACTTCGACACCAAGCGCCGGCAGAACGTGGTCGCCAAGGGCTTCACCGGCCACGGCGACCCGGTGCAGATCGTCGGCACCGGGCTGATGGCGCGCTGCGTGCAGCACGAGACCGATCACCTCGACGGGGTGCTCTTCATCGACCGGCTGGATTCGGCCGGCCGCAAGGAGGCGATGAAGGCGATCCGCCAGGCCGAGTGGTACGACGCCGCCGCACCACCCACGGTCAAGCTGAGTCCGCACGTGGCCGGCAGCCCCTTCGGCCTGGGGCGGTGACCCGGATGCGTGTGATCTTCGCCGGTACGCCGGCCGTCGCCGTTCCCGCCCTCGCCGCCGTGGCCGCCTCCCGGCACGAGTTGGTCGCCGTGGTCACCCGGCCGGACGCCCCGGCCGGGCGCGGCCGTGGCCTGGTCCGCTCGCCGGTCGGTGCCTGGGCCGACGAGCGCGGCATCGAGGTGCTGACTCCGGCCCGCCCGCGTGAGCCCGAGTTCCTGGACCGGCTGCGTGAGCTGGCTGTGGACTGTGTCCCGGTGGTGGCCTACGGTGCGCTGGTGCCGCCGGTGGCGCTGGCGATTCCTCGGCACGGCTGGGTGAACCTGCACTTCTCGCTGCTGCCGGCGTGGCGTGGTGCCGCACCGGTGCAGCACGCCGTGCTGCACGGCGACGAGCTGACCGGGGCCAGCGTCTTCCAACTGGAGGAGGGGCTGGACACCGGGCCGGTCTACGGCACACTCACCGACGAGATCCGGCCCAGCGACACCTCCGGTGACCTGCTGGAACGACTGGCGCACACCGGCGCAGGGCTGCTTGTGGCGGTGCTTGACGCGCTGGCCGACGGCACCGCCCGGGCCGAGCCGCAGCCCGCCGACGGGGTCTCCCTGGCACCGAAGCTGACGGTCGAGGACGCCCGGGTCCGCTGGTCCGACCCGGCCTTCGCGGTGGACCGGCGGATCCGTGCCTGCACTCCGGCGCCCGGCCCCTGGACCACCTTCCGTGGCGAGCGGGTCAAGCTGGGTCCGGTCACCCCGGCCCCCGACGCCCCCGACCTGAAGCCGGGGGAGCTGCTTGTGGAGAAGGCGCGGGTGCTGGCGGGCACGGCCACCGTGCCGGTCCGGCTCGGCGAGGTGCGGGCGGCGGGCAAGCGGGCCATGCCGGCGACCGACTGGGCGCGCGGTGCCCGGGTCAGCGCCGGGGAGGAGTTCGCGTGAGGGACACCGCTCCCCGCCGGGGGACGGATCGGCGGGGACCGCGTGCCGCGCGGCCGACGATGGACCGGCCACGGCATGCCGCGTACGAGGCGGTCGCGGCGGTCAACCGCGATGACGCGTACGCCAACCTGGTGTTGCCGGCGATCCTGCGCGAGCAGGGGCTGGTCGGTCGGGATGCCGCCTTCGCCACCGAGCTGACCTACGGCACCCTGCGTCGCGTCGGCACCCTCGACGCGATCCTCACCGCCGCCGCCGGTCGGGACGTGCAACGGATCGACCCGCCGGTACGCGACGCGCTGCGGATCGGCGCGTACCAGCTGCTGCACACCCGGGTGCCGGCGCATGCGGCGGTCTCCTCGACCGTCGACCTGGTCCGGACGGTCGGTCCGGGAGCCACCGGTTTCGCCAACGCGGTGCTGCGCGAGGTCGCCGAGCGGGACGCCGACGACTGGGTGGCGCGGCTGGCCCCGCCGTGGGAGACCGATCCGATCGGTCACCTCGCCCTGGCCTACAGCCATCCACAGTGGATTATCCGGGCGTTTTCCGAGGCGCTCGGCGGAGACCTCGGCGAGACCACCCGGCTGCTGATCGAGGACAACGAACGCCCGCCGGTGCACCTGTGCGCCCGTCCGGGCCTCGCCGACCCGGTCGAGTTGGCCGAGCAGGCCGGTGGTGCGCCGGGTGCCTTCTCGCCGTACGCCGTCTATCTCGACGGCGGTGCCCCGGGCGACCTGCCGGCGGTGGCCGACGGGCGGGCGCACGTCCAGGACGAAGGCTCCCAACTGGTCGCGACCGCCCTGGCCGTGGCGCCGGTGGACGGCCCGGACGGCCGCTGGCTCGACCTGTGCGCCGGGCCGGGCGGCAAGTCGGGGCTGCTCGGCGCGATCGCCGCGCAGCGCGGTGCCCGGTTGACCGCGGTGGAGGTGGCCGAACACCGGGCCCGGCTGGTCGCCAGCGCGACCCAGGGCCTGCCGGTGACCGTGCTGAACACCGACGGGCGGCTGGTCGGCACCGAGCCGAAGCTGCCGGAGGAGCACTTCGACCGGGTGCTTGTCGACGCGCCGTGCACCGGTCTGGGCTCGCTGCGCCGCCGGCCCGAGTCACGCTGGCGGCGGCAGCCCTCGGACCTGCCGGCCCTGACCCGGTTGCAGCGCGAGCTGCTCGCGGCAGGTCTGCGGGCGGTCCGGCCCGGCGGGGTGGTGGCCTATGTGACCTGTTCGCCGCACACCGTGGAGACCCATGTGTCGGTGACCGAGGCGGCCCGCCGCAGCGGCACGTCGGTGGACTTCGTGGACGCCCGGCCGTTGCTGCCGGCCGGCATGCCGGGCCTCGGTGACGGCCCGACGGTGCAACTGTGGCCGCACCGGCACGGCACCGACGCCATGTTCCTCGCCCTGCTGCGCCGCAGCTGACCGCCGCCGGCCCGCGACCAGCATCGGCGTCGCGGGCCCGGCGCGGGCACCCCCCGGCGGCACGGACGCTGGCAACCCGGCGGCGGCGCGAGTCGTCGCGCGAGCGCCGGAGGATCCAGGCGGAGCGCCGGTCAGGTCACGGGTAGGCCCTGCGGACCGACGCCGCGCATCGAACCGGTGAGCTTGCGGTCGTCGCTCCACAGGATGCAGCGCACCCCCCGGTCGCCCTCCTCCCATTCCCGCTGCGACGGCGGATAGAAGATGGAGCCGGCGCGGTAGGGCAGGTCGGCGTTGTTGGGTACGTCGGCGTAGGCGGCGATCAGTTCCATGCAGCGCTTGTGTGCCTGGCCTGCGGAGTTGGTGAACTCCTCCCAGGCCATGTCCTCTTCGACGTACACGCCGACGAACTCGGCGCCGTGCGGCTCGGTGCACAGCACCGGGGCCATGTAGTTCAGGCTGTTGCCGATGAGCTTCGGGTCGAAGCAGCGGTGCACCAGCGGCGAGTTGCCGATCAGCGCGCCACGCAGGCTGCCGGTGCGGTTCACCGGTCGGGTGTTGTCGATGCTGTCGGTCTCGCTCAGGTCGCAGCGGAACCACCGGGCACCGCCGTTCCACGCCGCCACCGAGGGCAGGGCGATGTTGAGCGTCAGCCGGGCGATGTGCCAGTCCCCGCCGAGCACCAACCGGGCCCGCTGGTCGCACTCGGCGCGGGCGGTGCGCAGTGCCGCCGAACCCGGCTCGGGTCGCGGACCCTGGGCCGCCGATCCGGTGAACGTGCCGACGTGCACCGTCTCGGCCAGATGGTTGCGGGCGCAGTCCACGGTCTCGTAGGTGCTCGCCTGCACGATCGCGGTGACCCGGGGCAGGCAGGCGTCGGTGGCCGGGACGAACATCGTCGGCGCACGCAACGCGGGCCAGTCGTTGGTGAGGTCACCGTCCGTGCCGCTCGGCCGTACGCAGCCGCCCAGCAGGAGCACCGTCACGCCGGCCAGCGCCAGCGCCGCGAGCCACCGTCGCATCGTTCGCCCTTTCCGAGAGCCGCCGCCCGGATGTCGGCTCCCGCGCCCACCGGCCTGCACCATACCGCCACCGTCCCCGATGGAGTGTTGTCGCCATTGGGCCGGTCGGCCAGTCGGGATCCCAGGTCGTGCCGTTCCGTCGGCCCGATGGGGCCCATTCTGTACCACCGGTCACCTTCGGGTCACGGGGTGTCTCGATTGGTGCCGTGCCGCCGACGGCTGGTGGCCGCGTTCGTACACTGGCCCTGTGACCGTACCGCCGCCGATCGTCGCGCCAAGCATCCTGGCCGCCGATTTCGCCCGCCTCGCCGAAGAGGTCCGTGCCGTCGAGACCGCCGCGGACTGGTTGCACGTCGATGTGATGGACAACCACTTCGTGCCGAACCTGACCATCGGGCTGCCGGTGGTGCAGAGCCTGCGGGCCGCCACCGAGCTGCCGTTCGACGTGCACCTGATGATCAACGATCCGCGCCGGTGGGCACCCGGCTACGCGGACGCCGGTGCCTACAACGTGACCTTCCACGCCGAGGCCTGCGACGACCCCGTGTCGCTGGCCAAGGATCTGCGCGCGGCGGGTGCCAAGGCGGGGCTGGCGATCGACCGGGACACCCCGATCGAGCCGTACCTCGACCTGTTGCCGAGCTTCGACACGCTGCTGATCATGACGATCAAGGCCGGGTTCGGCGGGCAACGGTTCATCCCGGAGCTGCTGGAGAAGGTCCGCACCGCGCGTCGGCACGTCGACGCCGGCCACCTCGAACTGCGCATCGAGGTCGACGGCGGGATCGCCGCCGACACCATCGAGCAGGCGGCGGCGGCCGGTGCCGACGCGTTCGTCGCCGGCACCGCCGTCTACGGCGCGGACGACCCGGCCGAGGCGGTACGCCGGCTGCGCGGGCTGGCGGAGCGTGCGGCTGCCGGGGCCTGACGTGGAGCCCACCGGCGACCGCAAGGACGTGATCCTCGTCGTCGACGACGACGAGGACATCGCCCGCTTCGTCGAGTTCAACCTACGGCTGCACGGCTTCGATGTGGTCACGGCCGGCGACGGCCAGGAGGCGCTCGACGTGATCGAGCGCCAGCGGCCCGACCTGGCCGTGGTCGACCTGATGATGCCGCGGATCGACGGCCTGGAGCTGACCAGGCGGCTGCGGGCCGACCCGATGACCGCCGCGCTGCCGGTGATCATGCTGACCGCGAAGGGGATGACCCAGGACAAGGTAAACGGGCTCAGCGCGGGCGCCGACGACTACCTGGTCAAGCCCTTCGACACCCTGGAGTTGCTGGCCCGGGTGACCTCGACCCTGCGGCGCAACAAGGAGTTCCGCGAGGTCTCCCCGCTGACCGGCCTGCCGGGCAACAGTCGCATTCGGCGGGAGATCGCCGACCGGGTCCGCAGCGGAACCGACTACGCGGTCGGCTACATCGACATCGACCGCTTCAAGAGCGTCAACGACCGGTACGGCTTCGTCCGGGGCGACGACTTCATCTCCGCGCTGGCGCGCAGCCTGCACCGGGCGGTGGTCTCGGTGGCCCTGCCGCCGGCCTTCCTCGGTCACGTGGGCGGCGACGACTTCGTCTTCGTCTGCACCCCGGAACAGGTCCTGCCGCTCACCTCGCGGGTGTCGGCCGACTTCGAGAAGGCCGCGGACGCGCTCTACGACCCGACCGACCGGGAGCGCGGCTACGTCGAGCTGAAGGACCGGCGCGGCAACATCCGCCGGGCCGCCCTGGTCACCCTCTCCATCGGGGTTTCCGTTTCCGACGCCGACAAACGCATCGCCAGCCCGCTGGAGGCGATGACGATCGCCTCCGAGATGAAGACGGTGGCCAAGAGCCAACCCGGCTCGTACGTGGCGGTGGACCGCCGCCGCGGGGTCGGTGACCCGAACCACCGTCATGTGAAGTAGCTCCCCCGGGTGGCCCAACCCCCCGGTCGACGTGTAAAACTTCCCTCAGTACCCACCACGCGCTGGCGGGACTCGGTGTAATTCCGAACCGGCGGTGATCCACGGCCCGACCGTGGTAAGCCCGCGACCCGGGAGCGGTTCGTCCGCCCGGTGGACCTGGTGAGAATCCGGGGCCGACGGTTGGGTGCGGCTCAGACCGCGCCCAGACAGTCCGGATGGGAGACAGCGCGCGGGACGGAAGGGCCGTGCGGCTCGCCGGGTTTCGGCGTGTGCGCACCGCTCACCGGGTCGGCTCTGCCGTACCCGGACTCCGCCTGCCCGTCCGCCTCCCGCCCCGCCCGCGCGAGCCGAGCGAGAGGGCAGGGCCAGGCGATGGCGAGCGTCTCCGTCGACGAGGCGATGCGGCGCGCGATCGAACTCGCGGCGCGCGGGCTCGGCACGACCAGTCCCAACCCCGTTGTCGGCTGTGTGCTGCTCGACGCCGACGGTGAGGTGGTCGGCGAGGGCTTCCACGCGTACGCCGGGGGCCCGCACGCCGAGATCGTCGCGCTGGCCCAGGCCGGTCACCGCGCCAAGGGCGGCACCGCCGTGGTCACCCTGGAACCCTGTGACCACACCGGCCGCACCGGTCCCTGTAGCCTCGCGCTGGTGCAGGCGGGCGTGGCCCGCGTCGTCATCGCGGTACCCGACCCCAACCCGGTCGCCACCGGTGGCGCCGCGACCCTGCGCGCCGCCGGCGTCCGGGTGGACGTGGGGGTACGCGGCACCGAGGCGGAGAACGGCAACGTGGCCTGGCTGACCGCCATGCGCCGGGGCTGGCCGTACGTGATCTGGAAGTACGCGGCGACGCTGGACGGGCGTTCGGCGGCGGCCGACGGCACCAGCATGTGGATCACCTCCGAGGCGGCGCGGATGGACGTGCACGCGCTGCGCGCCACCGTCGACGCGGTGGTGGTCGGCGTCGGCACGGTGCTCGCCGACGATCCCCGGCTCACGGTGCGCAACCTGCGCGACGGCAGCCTGGCCATCCGGCAACCGCTGCGGGTGGTGGTCGACTCGGCCGGGCGTACCCCGGCCGACGCCCAGGTCCGCGACGGTGCCGCCCGCACCTGGATCGCCACCGCGGCGGAGGTCGGTGCCGGGGCGGACGGCGGCGTCGACCTGCCCGCGCTGCTGGCGGCCCTGCATGCCCGGGGAGTACGGGCCGTGCTGCTGGAGGGCGGTCCCCGGCTGGCCGGGGCGTTCCTCGCCGCCGGTCTGGTCGACCGGGTCGTCGGCTATCTCGCGCCCCGGCTGCTCGGCGCCGGCCCCGCCGCGCTTGTCGACGCGGGCGTGACCACCATCGCCGAGGCGATCGACCTGGAGATCATCGACGTTACGCAGATCGGTCCGGACCTGCGGATCACCGCGTTTCCCCGCAAAAGGGAGGGCTAGGCATGTTCACCGGCATCGTCGAGGAACTGGGCGAGGTCGTCGGGGTGACCCCGACGGCGGAGGACTCGGCCCGGGTGGCCGTCCGGGGCCCGCTGGTCGCCTCCGACGCCCGGCACGGCGACTCGATCGCGGTCAACGGCGTCTGTCTGACCGTGGTCGACGTCGACGGCGGGGTGTTCACCGCCGACGTGATGGGTGAGACGCTGCGCCGCTCGGCGCTGGGTGCGCTGCGCGCCGGGGATCCGGTCAACCTGGAACGCGCCGCCGCGCTCGGCAGCCGCCTCGGCGGCCACCTGGTGCAGGGGCACGTCGACGGGGTGGGGGAGGTGCTCTCGCGCGAGCCCGCGCCGCGCTGGGAGACGGTCCGGTTCCGGCTGCCCGCCGCCCTGGCCCGGTACGTGGTGGAGAAGGGCTCGATCACCGTGGACGGGGTCTCGTTGACCGTGGCCGAGGTCGGCACCGACTGGTTCACCGTCGGTCTGATCCCGACCACGCTCTCGCTGACCACGCTTGGTACCCGGGCCGTGGGCGACCCGGTCAACCTGGAGGCCGACGTGCTGGCCAAGTACGTGGAGCGGCTGCTCGGCGCCCGCGCGGAGGCCGGCACCGCCCCGGCCGCCGGCCTCGGCAGCGCGGCCGACACCGCGTCCCCGCTGGGCGGCAGCGGACCCGGGCCGGTGCGGTCATGACCGGCGCGCTCGGCTGGCTGCTCACCGCCGAGGTGCATTTCGGCGGCTCACCGGTGCTGGTGCGGGAGATCGTCGGCAACGTCTTCGGGCTCGGCTCGGCGCTGCTCGGCCTGCGCCGGCTGGTCTGGGCCTGGCCGCTGGGCATGATCGGCAACGCGCTGCTGTTCACCGTCTTCCTCGGTGGTGCCTTCGCCACCCCGCAGGCCCACGACCTGTACGGGCAGGCCGGTCGGCAGGTCTTCTTCTTCGGGGTCAGCCTCTACGGCTGGTGGCGCTGGTCGCGTACCCGTCGGCTCGGCACCGCCGCCGACGGGGCGGCGGTCACGCCCCGCTGGGCCACCGGCACCGAGCGGCTCGGGCTGCTCGCCGCCGCGGTGGTCGGCACCGCGGTGGCGTACCCGGTGCTGGCCGCGCTGGGTTCCTGGGGCCCGCTGCCCGACGCCTGGATCCTCACCGGCAGCCTGCTGGCCACGTACGGGATGGCCCGGGGCTGGGTGGACTTCTGGCTGATCTGGATCGCGGTGGACGCCGTCGGCGTGCCGCTGCTGCTGCGCGGCGGTTTCTACCCGTCGGCGGCGATGTACCTGGGTTACGGCGCGTTCTGCGTCTGGGGCCTGGTCAGCTGGTGGCGGACCTCGCGGGCGACCCGCCCGGCGCCCGCCCCGACCTACGCGGAGGCCGTGGCATGACAGGTTCCTTCGACAGCATCGAGCAGGCGCTGGCGGACATCGCCGCCGGCCGGCCGGTGATCGTGGTCGACGACGCGGACCGGGAGAACGAAGGCGATCTGATCTTCGCCGCCGAGCTGGCCACGCCGGAGCTGCTGGCCTTCACCGTGCGGCACACCTCGGGCTTCATCTGCGTGCCGCTGCCCGAGGCCGAGTGTGACCGGCTCGACCTGCCGCCCATGCACCACACCAACCAGGACCGCCGGCAGACCGCGTACACGGTGACCGTGGACGCGCGGGAGGGGGTGAGCACCGGCATCTCCGCCGCCGACCGGGCGCACACCATCCGGCTGCTCGCCGATCCGGTCACCGGGCCGGTCGACCTGGCCCGCCCCGGGCACGTGGTGCCGCTGCGCGCCCGTTCGGGCGGGGTGCTGCGGCGGCCCGGGCACACCGAGGCGGCCGTCGACCTGACCCGGCTGGCCGGGCTGCGGCCGGCCGGCGTGCTCTGCGAGCTGGTGAACGACGACGGCACCATGATGCGGCTGCCGGACCTGGAGAAGTTCCGCGCGGAGCATTCGCTGACCCTGATCACCATCGCCGACCTGATCGCCTACCGGCGGCGTACCGAGAAGCAGGTCGAGCAGGTCGCCGACGCCCGCATGCCCACCGAGCACGGGGTGTTCCGGGCGTTGGGCTACCGCAGCGAGTTCGACTCGGCCGAGCACGTGGCGCTGGTGATGGGTGAGCTGGGCGACGGCCGCGACGTGCTGGTACGGGTGCACTCGGAGTGCCTGACCGGGGACGTCTTCGCCTCGGTGCGGTGCGACTGCGGCCCGCAGCTCAACGCGGCGCTGGAGCGGGTGGCCCGGGAGGGCCGGGGCGTGGTGCTCTACGTACGCGGGCACGAGGGGCGGGGCATCGGGCTGCTGCACAAGCTGCGCGCGTACCAGTTGCAGGACCAGGGCCGCGACACCGTCGACGCCAACCTCGACCTCGGCCTGCCGGCCGACGCGCGCGACTACGGCACCGGCGCGCAGATCCTCTACGACCTGGGGGTGCGCTCGATGCGGCTGCTGACCAACAATCCGGCCAAGCGGGCCGGGTTGGAGGGCTACGGGCTCACCATCACCGGCCGGGAGGGCCTGCCGGTACGCCCACACCCGGAGAACATGCGCTATCTGCGTACCAAGCGGGACCGGATGGGGCACCTGTTGGATCAACTGGACGAGACGACCGAGGCCCCGATGGGTCGTCCCGTCCCCGGCGACGAGATCGGAGCATAGGCGATGGCGGGTTTCGGTGAGCCGGGCACGGCCCCGGTCGACGCGGCCGGGATGACCGTGGGTGTGGTCGCGGCGCGCTGGCACGGCGAGCTGACCGACCACATGCTGGATCGGGCGGTGGCCGCCGCGCAGGCGTGCGGCGCGCGGACCGTGGTGGCCCGGGTGGCCGGTTCGGTCGAGCTGCCCGTGGTGGCGCAGGCCCTGGCCCGCCGCTGCGACGTGGTGGTCGCGCTCGGCGTGGTGATCCGTGGCGCGACCGCGCACTTCGACTACGTCTGCCGCTCGGTCACCGACGGCCTGACCCGCATCGCCCTCGACGAGGGCAAACCGGTGGCCCACGGGGTGCTCACCGTCGACACCATCGAGCAGGCGCGCGACCGTGCCGGCCTGCCCGACTCCAGCGAGGACAAGGGCTGGGCCGCCACCGTCGCCGCCCTGGACGCCGCCCTGGCCATCCGGCAGGTCGCCACCTCCGCCAACCAGCGTGTGGGCTTCGGCGCCTGACGCGGCCTCGGCTAGGACGTAGGTGGAGGGGTGGTGGTCGAGGCTGTCGCTACAGTTCTTTGATCTTGTCGAGGAAGGCGGCCCAACTGTCGCTGCGGGCGAACCAGGGCGGCGCGAGCTGCCCCAGTTCCACGATCTTCTCCGCGATGGCGGCGCTGTCTGCCTCCGTGTATGTCTGGAATGACGGCCGTGCCCCCACAGGGGTGACCGGCTTCTTGAGTTCTTCCTTGGCGTTGCGAATCTTGCCGATGTCGCGTCCGGCGAACTGGTCCGGCCTACGCCAAGTCGGCCGGACTGCTGCGACGGCATCAGGGAACAGGAACCACCATGTCTCCATCTCCCAGGCCGGCACGACGGCGAGCACTGGCCACCGTAGCGATCGGTAGCTGTTCTCGATCTTTGTGATCAGGGCCTCGTGCGCCGGTTCCACCTCGTCGGCGTCCTCGTGCATGAGTACCGCGCGGATGCGGGTCGTCACGTCAACGGCGCGCAGAAGGGCACCAACTTTGGTCGCTTGAGTCGGTAGCCGCTGTGGCGGTATGTTGCGGACCAACGCCATGGGCTTGCGGAGCGGTTTCAACGCTCCACGAGGGATGTCTGGACGCAGCGCGGCAACCAGCGTCTGGATAGCTTTCCGGTCATTGTCGTCTTCGCCGAGGATCACCACGATTGGGCGTTGCTCTCCGCGTCTGCCCGTCATTCCGGGCAACCTCCAAGGGCACCGGAGAACCAGAGTTCGCCCAGCCCGAGTTCGCCGTGAAGCTCCCGCTCCATTGCCTTGACGGTCGCTGGGGCGATAGCGGGTATCCGGGACGCTGCGTCTTCACCTCGTTCGCACACGATGAGTTCGTCAGGCGTGAGTCGGTTCACCAGGGCGGGGGAATGGGTGGCGATGAGAAATTGGGTGCGGCCAGACGCCTCCCGCAACAGCTCGACGAGCCGGTCGAGAATGTGCGGATGCAGGCCATGGTCGATCTCTTCGATGCAGGTCAACCGGGGTGGAGACGGATCGTAGAGGAGCGCGAGGAGCGCGAGCGCGCGGATCGAGCCGTACGACGCCTCCTGCAACGTGGTCGCCCCGACCAAGCCCTGTTCGACAAGCGTCAGTACAGTGCCCTCGCCGGCCCCGCCGATTGCGGTGAACTCCAGACGTTCCAGACCGGGGATGAACCGGCGCGCGTCGCGCTGTAACGCGTCGAACCGGTCGGCGTGCGAGTGGGCGAGTGGGCGAGGAACGCGAGAAACGCGGCGAGGTTGCTGCCGTCATTGCGCAGGCGTTCGCTTGTCGGCTCGTGCGAGGGCCGGCGTGCGGCGGGCACGTCTACGTCGAATACCCGGAAGCTGGCGAAAAGGTTCGCCAGCGCTTCGACCTGCTCGCCCCCGTCCTCGGGGCTCAGCTTCGGCAGGGTCGACAGGCCGAGGGAGCCTTCCCGCAAGCTTGCGGTGTCCTGCCCGCCCTCTGGCTTGTGGAAGGTGATCTGTCCGCCCTTGACGGTGATCCGACGGCCCGGGCCGGCGGTCCTCTTGAAGGCGAAGCTCTCCGCCCGACTCAGGAAATACCGCTCCTTCTCACTGCGCCCTGAACTCATCCTGCGTGAGGAGAACTCCAAGGTGTAGGTGTCGGTGGCACTTGGCGAGCTGTTCCTCGTCACGGCGGCCTCGACCTCGATGCTGACCGGCGTCCTGGCGCCCTTGGTCCCCCGGAACGCCACCCGGTCGAAGCCTGCGCGACGATCGAGCGCCGGGGCGAGGTCATCGCGGGTGGCGTCACCCAGAAACGCGATCACGTCGAGAAAGTTGGATTTGCCCGCGCCGTTGGGGCCGACGAGAACGTTCACGGCATTGAGATGCACCTCGACATCGCGCAGACTCCGGTAGTTGAGAACCTTCAACCGGAGCAGATACGGGGGACGTCGGACAGCCACGGCCGAAGCGTACCTGGTTGATCAGCCTCGGGAAGTGCGGCGCGCGACCCCCGGAAGCATCCTCAGCCTCGGGTTCCGCATCGGCCTGCCTTGATCTGGTTCTGGCTCGGCAGCCGCCGGTCAGAGGCGGCCGGCTTCGAGGAGGCGGGATAGGAATTGGCGGGTGCGGGGGTGGGTGGGGGTGCTGAAGAGGTGGGCTGGGGGAGCGGATTCGATTACCTGGCCGGCGTCCAGGAAGTAGATCTGGTCGGCGACGTCGCGGGCGAAGCTCATCTCGTGGGTGGCCAGGAGCATCGTCATGCCGTCGTCCTTGAGGTCGCGGATCATGGTGAGGACCTCGCCGACCAGTTCCGGGTCCAGCGCCGAGGTGACCTCGTCGAGCAGCAGCAGGCGGGGGGAGTTCGCCAGCGCCCGGACGATCGCCACCCGCTGCTGCTGGCCGCCGGAGAGCCGGTCCGGGTAGGCGTCCGCCTTCGCGGCCAACCCGACCCGGTCGAGCAGTTCCCGGGCCTGCGCCTCGGCCTCGGCCTTGGCGCGTCGGTGCACCCGGCGCGGGGCGAGGGTGATGTTGTCCAGCACGCTCAGATGCGGGAAGAGGTTGTACGACTGGAAGACCATCCCGATCCGGCGGCGTACCGTGTCGGGGTCGACGCCGGGCGCGGAGATCTCCTCGCCGTCCAGCTCGATCGTCCCGTCGTGCAGTTCCTCAAGCAGGTTGACGCAACGCAGCAGGGTCGACTTGCCGGAGCCGGAGGCCCCGATCAGCGCCACCACCTGGTGTTCGGCCACGGTCAGGTCGAGTGAGTCGAGGACGACCTGACCGCCGAACTGCTTGCGCAGCCCGCGACAACGCAGCACCGCGTCCATGATCAGCCTCCGGACTGGCGTCGGGCCGCCCGCAGCGTCACCCGGTCGGTGACCGCGATCAGCGGGATGGCGAGCAGGACGAAGAGCACCCCGGCCACGATGTACGGCGTGTAGTTGAACGTCTGTGCGGTGGCGATCTGCGCCGCCCGGACCGCGTCGATCGGCCCGGCCAGGGCCACCAGGCCGACGTCCTTCTGCAACGCCACGATGTCGTTGAGCAGCGGCGGGGCCACCCGGCGGACGGCCTGCGGCAGCACCACGTGCCGCATGGTCTGCCGGTAGGTCAGCCCCAGCGACCGGGCCGCCGCGAGCTGGCTGGGGTGTACCGCCTCGATACCGGCGCGGAACACCTCGGCGAGGTAGCCGCTGTAGGTGAGCACCAGCGCCGCCCCGCCCAGCACCAGCACCGAGGGCATGCCCTGTAACCGCAGGCCGGGGGCGCCGAGGGTGAGCACGTAGAGCACGATGATCAGCGGCAGACCCCGGAAGACGTACGTGTAGCTGGTGGCCAGGGCCCGGATCGGGAAGAAGACCGGCCCGCGCAGCGTACGCAGGATCGCGATCAGCAGGCCGAGCAGCAGTGCGGCGATGGCGCAGCAGACCAGCAACCGGACGTTGAGCCAGAGCCCGGTCAGCACCTGGGGCAGCGCCTCCCGGGCGATCTGCGGGTCGAGGAAGGTCTGGCGTACCCGCTGCCAGCCCGGCGCCCCGGTCACCGCGATCGCCAGCAGCGTGCCGAGCGCCGCCGTGGAGGCGGCGGCGACCAGCACGCTCAGCACGCTCTGCCGGCGACGGTACGCGTCCCTCGCCCGCTGGGCGGGCGAGGGATCGTGGTGCAGGGTCGTGCTCACGTGAGTTCAGGGGCTCCGGCGGTCTGGGTGAGCCACTGCTGCTCCAGCTGCTTGAACGTCCCGTCCGCGAAGAGCTGCCCCACCGCCCCGCTGACGCAGCCGGTGAGCGGCGAGTCCTTGTCCAGCAGCAGGCCGAACGCCTCCGGCGCGCCCACCTGGGGCAGCTGCCCGACGATCACCGCGTCGTCGATCTCGGCGGAGGTGATGTAGAAGGCGGTGGGCAGGTCCACCACCAGACCGTCGAGCTGGCCGTTTTGCAGGGCCTTCTTGGCGTCGTCGTTGCTGTTGTAGACCTGCGCCTTGACCGTCGGCTTGATCAGGTTGGTGATCGCCTGGTAGCTGGTCGTGCCGACCTGGGCACCGAGTTTGGCGTTCTTCAGGTCGGCAAGCGTGGTCTTGCCGGCGATCTTGGAGGACTTCAGCGCGATGACCGTCTGCCGCACCAGGTAGTACGGCGCGGAGAAGTCGACCGCCTGCTTGCGCTCCTCGGTGATGGAGAACTGGTTGATGTCGAAGTCGAACTCCTTCGGTCCGGGCGCGATGGCGGCGTCGAACCTGACCCGGGTCCAGACGACCTCGTCGCGGGTGTAGCCGAGCTTCTCGGCCACCGCGTAGGCGACCGCGGACTCGAAGCCCTTGCCGTTGTCGGGTTTGTCGTCGACGAACCACGGCTGGTACGCCGGCTCGTCGGTGGCGATGGTGAGCTTGCCCGGTGTCCGGGTGGGCAGGCTCTCCTTGGCGCAGACCGACACGGTGGGCATCGGCGCGGGGGTGGCCTGCGGGGCGCAGGCGGCGACGGCGAGCAGGACCGTCCCGGCGGTGGCGAGGGTGCGGATTCGTGAGGTGCTGACCATGGCGGACAGCGTACGGCCAGCATCGGCGGACGTCGAAGAGGTGTCCCACCATGTCAGTAGGGAATGCCGGTCCCGGCCACCGGTCACCGCCGGACCCGGTGCGTGCCGCGACCGAGGGCGACTGCGAGAATGCGTCTCCGTGAAGACGTTCGAGGAGTTGTTCGCCGAGCTGCAGGCCAAGGCCGCCGCCGGCACCCCCGGCTCGGGCACGGTCGCCGCGCTGGAGAAGGGGGTGCACTTCATCGGCAAGAAGGTGGTCGAGGAGGCTGCCGAGTCGTGGATGGCCGCCGAGCACGAGGGGCCCGAGCGCACCGCCGAGGAGATCTCCCAGCTGCTCTACCAGGTCCAGGTGCTGATGCTCGCAAGCGGCCTCGAGCTGAAGGACGTCTACCGACATCTCTGAGTGCCCCGCCG
The DNA here is from genome assembly GCF_038246755.1 of Micromonospora sp. FIMYZ51. Taxonomy (NCBI): domain Bacteria; kingdom Bacillati; phylum Actinomycetota; class Actinomycetes; order Micromonosporales; family Micromonosporaceae; genus Micromonospora; species Micromonospora sp. FIMYZ51. The sequence continues at coordinate 2,500,226 of NZ_CP134706.1, forward strand.
TCGAGCTGAGAAACCGATCGAAGGAGCACTCCGTCATGCTGCGTGTCGCCGTACCCAACAAGGGCGCCCTGGCCTCCTCGGCCGCCGAGATGCTGCGCGAGGCGGGCTACCGCCAGCGCACCGACCCGAAGGACCTGGTCTGCCGGGACGAGGCCAACGACCTCGAATTCTTCTACCTGCGGCCGAAGGACATCGCCACCTACGTCGGCTCCGGTGACCTGGACGTCGGCATCACCGGCCGGGACCTGCTGATCGACTCCGGGGCGCCGGCCGAGGAGGTGGTAGACCTAAACTTCGGCCGGGCCACCTTCCGCTTCGCCGCCCGCCCGGACGACGTCGACGACGTCCGGCAGCTGGGCGGGCACCGGATCGCCACCGCGTACCCGGGGCTGGTCGAGCGGTACCTGGCCGAGCTGGATGTCAAGGCGGAGGTGATCCGCCTCGACGGCGCGGTGGAGAACGCCATCCGGCTCGGCGTGGCCGACGTGGTCGCCGACGTGGTCGAGACCGGTGCCACCCTGCGCCAGGCCGGTCTGGTGGTCTTCGGCGAGCCGCTGCTGCGCTCGTCGGCGGTGCTGGTCCGGCGTACCGGCGCGCAGCCCCACCCGCAGGCGGAGCAGCTGCTGCGCCGGCTGCACGGGGTGCTGGTGGCCCGCCGGTACGTGATGCTCGCCTACGACGTGCCGGCCGGTCTGCTGGATCGGGCCAGCTCGCTGACCCCCGGCATCGAGTCGCCGACGGTCTCCCCGCTGCACCGCGAGGGTTGGGTGGCGGTGCAGGCGATGGTGCTCCGCGACGACGTGCACCGGATCATGGACGAGCTCTACGAGCTGGGCGCGCGGGCGATCCTGGTCACGAACATCCACGCCTGCCGGCTGTGAGGCCGCAGCCGGCGGCGGTCGCGCTCACCCTGGTCGCCCTCGGTGGTGCCGCCTCGGCGGCGCAGGCCGCGGTAAACGCCGAACTCGGGCAGCAGGTCGGTCACGCCACCCTGGGCGCGGTGGTCAACAACCTCGGCGGGACCCTGCTGGTCCTGCTCGGGCTGTTGGTGCTGCCGTCGATGCGGTCCGGGCTGGCCGCCCTGCGCCGGGCCCGGCTGCCGTGGTGGTCGTACCTGGGCGGGTTGGGTGGGGCGGCGATCGTGCTGCTCGCCGCGTACGCCGTTCCGGTGGTCGGGGTCGCGGTCTTCACCATCGCCCAGGTCGCCGGCAACGGCCTGGGCGGGTTGGCGTCGGACCGGGCGGGTCTCGCCCCGGTGGGCCGGCTGCCGCTGAGCCTGCCCCGGGTGACCGGGGCGCTGCTCGGCATCGCCGCGGTGGGCCTGGCCCAGCTCGGCCAGCCCGTCGGGGACCTGGCGGTCGGCGTGCTCCTGCTGGTGGTGGCCGGCGGGGTCGGGGTGGCGGTGCAGGCCGCGCTCAACGGCCGGATCTCCGCCGCCAGTTCGGCCGCCGCCGGGGTCGCGGTCAACTTCGCCGTCGCTACGCCTGTGGTGCTGCTCGTCGCGGCGTTGGCCGGCGCCTTCACCGGCCCGCCGGTGAGCTGGCCGACCGGTTGGCACCTGTACCTCGGCGGGGCGCTCGGCGTCGGCATCGTCGCCAGCCTGGTGGTGGGGGTACGCGCGGCAGGTGTGCTGCGTACCGGCCTTGCCCTGGTCGGCGGGCAGCTCGCCGGGGCGCTGCTGCTGGACGTGCTGCTGCCGCAGGGTCCGGGCGTCCGGCTGCCGGTGCTGTTCGGCGCGTTGCTGACGCTGCTCGCGGTGCTGGTCGCCGGCCGCCGCCCACGATCGGCCCGGTCGGGCGCCGACCCGCGTGTGGCGGCGGCGGATGCGCCGGCCGGGGATGAGAGACTGGTGCCATGAGCGAGCGGCAGGAGGCAGCGCGGCACCCCGACGGCCCGGCGGACGGCACCGACGTGGTGCGGCTGCGGCCCCGGCGCATCCGGCTGGTCTGCTGGAGCTCGGCGGTCGTGGTGGTGGTGCTGTTCAGCGTGATCGCCACCACGCTCACCGGTCCCACCGGCAACGGCTACGGCACGTTCCAGCGCGGCGACCAGTTCGCCATGATCGGGCTGGGCGTCCTGTTCGCCCTCGGTGCCCTGCTCTTCACCCGGCCCCGGGTCGAGGCGGACGCCCGGGGCATCCGGGTCCGCAACATCATCGGCTCGTACGAGCTGCCCTGGGAGGTCGTCCGGGGGGTCCGGTTCGACCGGGGCGCGCCGTGGGCCGCCCTGGAGCTGTACGACGACGACCTGCTGCCGATGGTGGCCCTCCAGGCGGCCGACAAGCAGCTCGCCGTCGACGGGGTGCGCGCCCTGCGCCGGCTGCACCAGACGCACCTGGCCACGCTCGCCGAGCGCGCCGCGCGCCGCTGACCCGCGCCCCGGTTTGGGGCGCGACTCACCGAGGGTGTAGTGTTGTCGAGTCGACCAGGCTGTCCGCATGCGCGGGCGGCCATGAAAGTGGAGCGCCTGCTCCCACCCGAGTCGCCGCCTTCGGTGGCCGGGTCCGGTCCCCGGTTCCGGGCACGTCCCGGTTCCGGATGCGCGATCATGTGATCGTGCCGACCGGTCGAGCAGGCCCTGGCATGCGCCGGGGCCTTCTGCTTTCCGGGCTGGTTCCCACCGGGGGCCGCGCGGGTCGGCCACGCATGAAGAACCGACTCGAGGAGGCCCCATCAGCGTCGAACCACGCGTGAACGAGCAGATCCGGGCACGTGAGGTCCGACTGGTCGGCCCCGAGGGTGAGCAGGTGGGCATCGTCCCACTGGAGCGCGCCCTTCAGCTGGCCGCGGACGTCGATCTGGACCTGGTCGAGGTTGCGCCGATGGCGCGCCCGCCGGTGTGCAAGCTCATGGACTTCGGCAAGTTCAAGTACGAGAGCGCACTGAAGGCGCGCGAAGCGCGGCGTAACCAGCAGCAGACCGTCATCAAGGAAATGAAGCTCCGGCCGAAGATCGATCCGCACGACTACGAGACCAAGAAGGGTCACGTGGTGCGGTTCCTGAAGGCCGGCGACAAGGTCAAGGTGACGATCATGTTCCGCGGTCGCGAACAGAGCCGTCCGGAGCTGGGTTACCGGCTCCTGCGCCGGCTCGAGTCGGAGATCACGGAACTGGGATACGTCGAGTCCGCTCCGAAGCAGGACGGCCGAAACATGATCATGGTTCTCGCTCCGCATCGGGCCGTGAAAGCCTCTGCGGTCGCCGCCACGGCGTCCCGAGGTGGACCCCGGGAGCGGACCGCGGAGGAGCAGCCCGCCACCGCGGCGGCCGGCGAGCCCGCGGCGGCCGGTGAGAGCGCAGCAGCCGGCGAGTCCGGCACGACCGCTGACACCAGCGGCCAGTAACAGGGGAGAAGACGTTCCACATGCCGAAGATGAAGAGCCACACGGGTACGGGCAAGCGGGTCCGGGTCACCGGCAAGGGCAAGCTCATGAAGGAGCAGGCCAACAAGCGCCACCTCCTGGAGAAGAAGTCCTCCACCCGCACCCGCCGGCTGACGGGCGTGGTCGAGGTCGCCAAGGCCGACGTCAAGCGCATCAAGAAGCTGCTCGGCCGCTGACGCGCGCCACCTGAGCCCAAGAAGGAGTTGAGATGGCACGCGTCAAGCGGGCTGTGAACGCCCAGAAGAAGCGCCGTACCCTGCTGGAGACCGCGAGCGGTTACCGCGGCCAGCGCTCCCGGCTGTACCGCAAGGCCAAGGAGCAGGTGCTGCACTCGATGCAGTACGCCTACCGGGACCGTCGCGACCGCAAGGGCGACTTCCGGCAGTTGTGGATCCAGCGGATCAACGCGGGTGCCCGCGCCAACGGGATGACCTACAACCGCCTGATCCAGGGCATGCGCCTGGCCGGCATCGAGGTCGACCGCAAGATCCTGGCCGACCTGGCCGTCAACGACGCCGCCGCGTTCGCGGCGATCGTCGAGCTGGCCCGGGCCGCGGTCCAGGCCGAGGGCACCGGCGGCGCGGCGGCCCAGGCCGCCTGATCCCCGCACAACGCGCCGAGGCGTCCCTCCTGAGACGGGGGACGCCTCGCGCTGTGTGGTGAGGACACCATGCCCTTCACACCGCGTACGCCCCGGGTGGTCGCCGCCCGCCGCCTGCACCGTCGGCGCGAGCGCGACGCCACCGGCCGGTTCCTGGCCGAGGGACCGCAGGCGGTCCGCGAGGCGCTGACCCGCCCGGACACCGTGGTCGAACTCTTCGGCACCCCCGAGGCCCTGGACCGGTACGCCGACCTGGCGGCAGCCGCCGCCGGTGCCGACGTACCCGTCTCCGAGGTGACCGACGAGGCGCTCGCGGCCCTCGCCGAGACCGTCGCCCCGCAGGGTCTGGTCGCCGTCTGCCGGCACCTCGACGTGCCCCTGGCCGCCGCGTTGGCCCGCGCCCCACGGCTGGTCGCCGTGCTGGCCGGGATTCGGGACCCGGGCAACGCCGGCACCGTGCTGCGCACCGCGGACGCGGCCGGCGCCGCCGTGGTGGTCTTCGCCGGGGAGGCGGTCGACCCGTACAACGGCAAGTGCGTACGCTCCTCGGCTGGCAGCCTGTTCCACGTCGACGTGGTCCGTGAGCGCGAGCCGGCGGCCGTGGTGGCCGCCGTGCGTGCCGCGGGCCTGGCCGTGCTCGCCGCCACCGGGTACGGCGAGGACGACCTCGACGACCTGGCCGACGCCGGCCGGCTCGCCACGCCCACCGCCTGGCTGTTCGGCTCGGAGGCGCACGGCCTTCCCGACAACCTGGTCAAGGCTGCGGACCACCGGGTCCGGGTGCCGTTGCACGGGCGGGCCGAGAGCCTGAACCTGGCTGCGGCTGCCGCCGTCTGCCTGTACGCTTCAGCGAGAGCGCAGCGCTGACCTGAGGTCAGGCGCAGAGCACTGAGGAGAACGGCCCCCATGGTGAACGCAGTACGGCGTTCGTTTAGCCAGCCCGCCGGTGTCGGCGGGCGGCGGGACTGACCTGCTCTCCGCACAACTCCCACCGGCGGGCTGCGGCACAGCCGCGCGTCCGTAGACTCGCTTCGCCGCCCGAGAGGGCTGGCGCCGCCGTGAGGGAGTGCCCGTACGCCATGAGCTACCGCAACGATCCGTACGACCCGAAGCAGGTCGCCCTGCTCGACCCGGCCGCCCTGGCCGAGGCCGTGACCGAGGCCGAGAAGGCGTTCGCCGCCGCCGGTGACCCCGACGCGCTTACCGCGGTGCGTCCGGCGCACCTCGGCGACCGGGCCCCGGTCGCGCTGGCCCGCCGGGAGATCGGCGCGCTGCCGCCGGCCGCCAAGGCCGACGCCGGCAAGCGGGTAAACGAGGCCCGCCGCGCCATCGAGCAGGCGTACGCCGCCCGTGCCGAGGTCCTGGAGCGCGAGCAGGCCGAGCGGGTGCTGGTGGAGGAGCGCGTCGACGTGACGCTGCCCTACGACCGGCGACCGCGCGGCGCCCGGCACCCGATCACGGTGCTGATGGAGCAGATCAGCGACCTGTTCATCGGGATGGGTTACGAGGTGGCCGAGGGGCCCGAGGTCGAACTGGAGTGGACCAACTTCGACGCGCTGAACATCCCGCCGGACCACCCGGCGCGCGGGCTGATGGACACCTTCCACATCGCGCCCGAGGAGTCGGGGCTGGTGCTGCGTACCCACACCTCGCCGGTGCAGGCACGCACCATGCTGGCCCGCAAGCCGCCGATCTACGTGGTGGTGCCGGGGCGGGTCTACCGCACCGACGAGTTGGACGCCACCCACGCGCCGGTCTTCCACCAGGTCGAAGGGCTGGTGGTGGACCGGGGCATCACGATGGCGCACCTGCGCGGCACGCTTGACCACTTCGCGCGGGCGATGTTCGGCGAGGGCGCGCGGACCCGCTTCCGGCCGCACTACTTCCCCTTCACCGAGCCGTCGGCCGAGTTCGACGTCTGGTTCCCGGAGCACCGCGACGGGCCGCGCTGGGTGGAGTGGGGCGGCTGCGGCATGGTGAACCCGCGGGTGCTGCGCGCCTGCGGCATCGACCCGGAGGTCTACTCCGGCTTCGCCTTCGGTATGGGCATCGACCGGACGGTGATGTTCCGGCACGGGGTCAGCGACATGCGCGACATGGCCGAGGGGGACGTGCGGTTCACCCGCGCGTTCGGGGCCGGGGTGTAGGGCGACGGGTACGAGTCACGGAGACGGTGGATCAAAGTCATGCGAGTTTCTCTCAGTTGGCTGCGGGAGTACGTGGACATCCCGGCCAACCTGCCCGTCAACGAGTTGGAGCGGGCCCTGGTCGACCTCGGCATCGAGGTGGAGTCCATCGTGGACCTGTCCGGTACGGTCACCGGGCAGCTGGTGGTCGGCGAGGTCCTGGAGATCGAGGAGCTGACCGGCTTCAAGAAGCCGATCCGGTTCTGCCGGGTGAACGTCGGGTCCGCAAACGGCACCGGCGCGCCGCAGGAGATCGTCTGCGGGGCGCGCAACTTCGCCCCCGGTGACCGGGTCGTGGTGATCCTGCCCGGCGGGGTGCTGCCGGGCGGCTTCGCCATCGGTGCACGCAAGACGTACGGACGCAACTCCCACGGCATGATCTGCTCGGTCAAGGAGTTGGGGCTGGGCGACGACCACTCCGGCATCCTGGTGCTGCCCGAGCACGTGGTCGCCGAGCCCGGCACCGACGCGCGTCCGGTGGTCGGGCTCGACGACATCATCGTCGAGGTGGAGATCACCCCGGACCGGGGCTACCAGATGTCGCTGCGCGGGCTGGCCCGCGAACTGGCGCACGCCTTCGGCGTCGACTACGCCGACCGGGGCCGGCTGCCCGCGACGCCCGGCACCGCCGAGCCGGCGTACCCGGTCGAGGTGCGCGACCCGGTCGGCTGCGACCGGTTCGCCGCCCGGATGGTGCGCGGCGTCGACCCGACGGCGCAGACTCCGGACTGGATGCAGCGGCGACTCACCATCGCCGGCATCCGCAGCATCTCGTTGCCCGTCGACATCACCAACTACGTGATGCTCGAACTCGGGCAGCCGATGCACGCGTTCGACGCCGACCGGATCAACGGTTCGCTTGTGGTGCGTCGGGCGGTGCCGGGGGAGAAGCTGACCACGCTCGACGGGGTGACCCGCGCGCTGGCCCCGGAGGACATGGTCATCTGCGACGCCGGCCTGCCCAACCCGCTGGCGGGTGAGGGCGACGGCACGCCGATCTCGCTCGCCGCCGTGATGGGCGGCGAGACCAGCGAGGTGCTGCCGAGCACCGTCAACGTGCTCTTCGAGGCCGCGCACTGGGACCCGGCGATGGTCGGGCGTACCGCGCGCCGACACAAGCTGTTCAGCGAGGCGGCGAAGCGCTGGGAGCGGGGCGTCGACCCGGCCCTGCCGCTGGTCGCTCTGGACCGGGCGGTCGGGCTGCTCACCGCGTACGCGGGCGGCACCGTCGGCGACGAGGTGCTGGACATCGACCACGTCGTGCCGCGTACCCCGATCGTGCTGCCGGCCGACCTGCCCAGCCGGCGGGTCGGCGTGGACTACCCGCCGGCCCGGGTGGTCGCCCTGCTGGAGCAGGTCGGCTGCACCGTGGCGCGGGGCACCGACCGGCTGACCGAGGATCCGGGCGAGGTGGCGGTGGCCGCCGGCGGTGGCGAGACGCTAAGCGTCACGCCGCCGACCTGGCGTCCCGACCTGACCGAGCCGGCCGACCTGGTCGAGGAGGTGGCCCGCCTCGACGGGTACGACCAGGTGCCGTCGCTGCTGCCGACCGCGCCGCCGGGCCGGGGCCTGACCTGGCGGCAGCGGCGCAACCGGGCGGTGTCCCGGTCGCTTGCCGAGCGGGGCTACGTCGAGGTCCTGGCCCACCCGTTCGTCTCCGCCAAGCTGGCCGACCAGTTCGGTCTGCCCGCCGACGACCCGCGCCGGCAGGCGGTGCGGCTGGCCAACCCGCTGTCCGAGGAGGAGCCGCTGCTACGCACCACGCTGCTCGGCCCGCTGCTCGGCATCGTCCGACGCAACCTCGGTCGAGGGCTGCGCGACCTGGCCCTCTACGAGATCGGCGCGGTCTTCCGGCCGCGTCCCGGCGCCGGCCGCCCGCCGGCCATGGGAGTCGACCGGCGACCCACCGACGCCGAGTTCGCCGCCGCCGACGCGGTGGTCCCGCACCAGCCCCGGCACGTCGCCGTCGTGCTGACCGGCGATGCCGAGCCGGCCGGTTGGTGGGGCGCCGGGCGGCCGGCCGGCTGGGCGGACGCCGTCGAGGCGGGCCGGGACGTCCTCGCCGCCGCCGGGGTGCCGGCCGAGCGGGTTGAGGTGCGCGCCGCAGAGTACGCCCCCTGGCATCCCGGTCGCTGCGCCGAACTGCTTGTCGACGGTGCGGTGGTCGGCCACGCCGGTGAGCTGCACCCGGCGGTGCTGGCGACGCTGGAACTGCCCCGCCGGACCAGCGCGATGGAGCTGGACCTGGACGCCCTGCCGGAGCTCACGGTGGTCCCGGCGCCCACGGTCTCCGGCTTCCCGCCGGCCCTGATCGACGTGGCACTGGTGGTGGACGACACCGTACCCGCCCAGCAGGTGCAGCAGGCCCTCACCGAGGGCGCCGGCGAACTCCTCGAATCGGTACGCCTGTTCGACGTGTACGCCTCCGAGCAGCTGGGCGCCGGCCGCAAGTCACTGGCGTACAAGTTGGCGTTCCGGGCCCCGGACCGCACCCTCACCGTCGAGGAGGCCGTCGCCGCCCGCGACGCCGCAGTGGCCCGCGCCGCCGACCGCGTCGGCGCCACCCTCCGCGGCACCTGAGATGTAAGGAAGGGGCCCTTCCTAACGCCTCGTGCATAGGAAGGGCCCCTTTCTAACACTCCTGCCACGGGTGCCGTCCGCAGAAGGAGCCGAGCTGATGGCGAAGGTCGTCGATGCCGTCATCGACACCGACAACGGTCTGTTCCTGGTCCGGGACGTCAGCGCCGACAGTCGGGAAGCGCTCGCGGCGGCCTTCCGGGCGCGTCGCATTCCCGGCAGCCGTCGCGGGCGGCTCTGCGTCGCGGTCGGTGGCATTCTCGTCGTCCGTGGTGCTCATCAACTGACCCGGCCCCGGGTACGGATCGAGGTTCTGGCCACCTCCGGGCCGGAAGAGCCACCGTGGCACTGGGAGGAGGAGGCCACGATGGAACTGGCCACCGGTCGGCTCGTGGTGGCGGCGGATCCGAGTTTCCCGCTCGATCTGCCGACGGTTGATCTGCCCGCCGGGCCGGGCCGCTACCGGGTGGCGCTCGGTCATCAGGGGCGGACCCGGTTACAGCAGGAGGCGGCTCGGGTCGAGGCGGAGACCCAGGCCGCCACCGCCGACGAGACCCACGCCGGATGGCTCAGTCTCGACGGCATCGAGGAATATCTGATCCGATTCTGGCCCGACCATCGTTGAGTGACCGACCTCGGTAACGAGGTTTGCAGGGGCTCAACGGACTCCGAATGAGGCTTGTTATTTCCATACGGTCGGCTGTATGACCTTGCATCGTGAGCATGGCTACTGCTAGCCTTCGTTGCATAGTCATGCGGAGGTGGGTATGGGAATTCAGGCTGCGGTCGCGGGTGCGAGCGGCTACGCCGGGGGCGAGTTGCTTCGTCTGCTCGCCCAGCATCCCGAGTTCGACCTGGTCACCGCCACCGCACACAGTCAGGCCGGGCAGCCGGTCGGTGCCGTCCACCCGCAGCTGACCGGGCTGGACCTGACCTTCGCCGAGACGGTGCCGGACGTGTTGGCCGACGCCGACCTGGTCTTCCTCGCCCTGCCGCACGGCGAGTCCGCAGCCCTGGCCGCACAGTTGCCCGCCGGGGTCCGGATCGTCGACCTCGGCGCGGACCACCGGCTCGTCGACGCCGACGCCTGGACCAGCTACTACGGCGGCCCGCACGCCGGCGCGTGGACCTACGGGCTACCCGAGCTGCCCGGCCAGCGGGAGCGGATCGCCGCCGCGACCCGGGTGGCCAACACCGGCTGCTACGCCGCGACGATCACGCTGGCGCTGGCCCCGCTGATCGCCGCCGGGGTGGCCCAGCCCGCCGACGTGGTGGTGGTCGCCGCCTCCGGCACCTCGGGCGCGGGCCGCGCCGCCAAGCCGCACCTGCTGGGCAGCGAGGTGATGGGCGACCTGTCGCCCTACAAGGTCGGCGCCCACCAGCACGTACCCGAGATCAAGCAGGCGACCGGCGCCACCGGCCTCTCCCTCACCCCGGTGCTCGCGCCGATGCCGCGCGGCATCCTGGCCACCGTGACCGCGCTGCCGGCCGCCGGGAACGCCGCCGGCTCCGACCCACGGGCGGTGCTGGCGCAGGCGTACGCGGACGACCCGTTCGTGCACCTGCTGCCCGAGGGACGCTGGCCGCACACCGCCGCCACCCTCGGCGGCAACTCCTGCCACCTGCAAGCCACCGTCGACGTCGACTCCGGGCGGCTGATCGTGGTCGCCGCCCTGGACAACCTCGGCAAGGGTGCTGCCGGGCAGGCGGTGCAGAACGCCAACCTGATGTTCGGCCTGCCCGAGACCACGGGCCTGTCCACCTGGGGAGTCGCCCCGTGAGCGTGAGGAACGCAGCGCAGCGGAGTCCCGCAGTCGCGAACGAAAGGCAGGCCCCGTGAGCGTGAGGAACGCAGCGCAGCGGAGTCCCGCAGTCGCGAACGAAAGGCAGGTCCCGTGAGCGTCACCACACCACGCGGGTTCCGGGCGGCCGGCGTGGCCGCCGGGCTCAAGAGCAGCGGAGGGCTCGACGTGGCCCTCGTCGTCAACGACGGCCCGGACGCCGGGGTCGCCGGGGTCTTCACCAGCAACCGGGTCAAGGCCGCACCCGTGCTCTGGAGCGAGCAGGTGGTCCGGGGTGGCCTGGTCCGGGCGGTGGTGCTCAACTCCGGTGGGGCGAACGCCTGCACCGGCCCGGCCGGCTTCCAGGACACCCACGCCACCGCCGAGCACACCGCCGCCGTACTCACCTCGACCGGTCCGGATCAGATCGGCGCGGGCGAGGTGGCGATCTGCTCCACCGGCCTGATCGGTGAACGGCTGCCGATGGACAAGCTGCTGCCGGGGGTGGACGCCGCCGGCCGGGCGCTGGCAACCGACGGTGGCGACGCCGCCGCTGAGGCGATCATGACCACGGACACCCGGCCGAAGACCACGGTCGTGTCCGGTGACGGCTGGACCGTCGGCGGCATGGCCAAGGGCGCCGGCATGCTGGCCCCGGGCATGGCCACCATGCTCTGCGTACTCACCACCGACGCGGTGGCCGGTCGGGAGACGCTCGACGCCGCGCTGCGGGCCGCCACCCGGGTCACCTTCGACCGGGTCGACTCCGACGGCTGCATGTCCACGAACGACACGGTGCTGCTGCTGGCCAGCGGTGCCTCCGGCGTCGAGCCGAGCGCGGCGGAGTTGACCGCCGCGGTCACCGCCGCCTGCCACGACCTGGCTCAGCAGTTGCTGGCCGACGCCGAGGGGGCCACCAAGGAGGTCGCCATCGAGGTGGTCGGCGCGGCAAGCGAGGACGAGGCGGTCGAGGTGGGTCGGGCGGTGGCCCGCAACAACCTGGTGAAGACCGCGCTGTTCGGCAACGACCCGAACTGGGGGCGGATCCTCGCCGCCGTCGGCACCACCGCCGCCGCCTTCGACCCGGACGAGGTGGACGTGGCGGTCAACGGGATCTGGGTCTGCCGCTGCGGTGCCGCCGCCGAGGACCGCTCGAAGGTGGACCTCACCGGGCGGGCCGTCACCATCCGGATCGACCTGCACGCCGGCCCCGCCACGGCGACGGTGTGGACAAACGATCTGTCCCACGCCTACGTGCACGAGAACTCGGCGTACTCGACATGAATCTCTCCTCCGACCTCACCCACGCCCAGGCCAAGGCCGCCACGCTTATCGAGGCGCTGCCCTGGCTGGCCCGCTTCGCCGGGGCCACCGTCGTGGTCAAGTACGGCGGCAACGCCATGGTCGATCCCGAACTGCAACGGGCCTTCGCCGCCGACATGGTGTTCCTGCGCTACGCCGGCCTCAAGCCGGTGGTGGTGCACGGTGGCGGTCCGCAGATTTCCAAGATGCTCGGTCGGCTCGGCATCGACAGCGAGTTCCGGGGCGGCCTGCGGGTGACCACGCCGGAGGCGATGGACGTGGTCCGGATGGTGCTCGTCGGTCAGGTCGGCCGGGAACTGGTCGGGCTGATCAACGCGCACGGCCCGTACGCGGTCGGCCTCTCCGGTGAGGACGCCGGACTCTTCACCGCCGTGCGCCGACCCGCGTACGTCGATGGGGAACCGGTCGACGTCGGGCAGGTCGGCGACGTCGAGTCGGTGGACGTCTCGGCGGTGGCTGACCTGATCACCGCCGGCCGGATTCCGGTGATCTCCACCGTGGCGCCGGACGTGGACGGGGTGCTGCACAACCTCAACGCCGACACCGCCGCCGCCGCGCTCGCCGTGGCCCTGCGCGCCCGCAAGCTGGTCGTCCTCACCGACGTGCCCGGCCTCTACGCCAACTGGCCGGACACGTCCAGCCTGATCAGCGAGATCAGCACCGACGACCTGGCGAAGCTGCTGCCGACGCTGGAATCGGGCATGGTGCCCAAGATGGAGGCCTGCCTGCGGGCCGTCAGCGGGGGAGTGCCCGCCGCGCACGTGGTCGACGGCCGGGTCGCCCACTCCACCCTGCTGGAAGTGTTCACCTCGGAAGGCTTCGGAACCATGGTGATCCCCTCATGACGCTGGTGAGCCGCTGGCGGCAGTCGATGATGGACAACTACGGCACACCGCCGCTCGCGCTGGTCTCCGGCTCCGGCGCCGTCGTGGTCGACGAGACCGGCCGGGAGTACGTCGACCTGCTCGGTGGCATCGCGGTGAACGCCCTCGGGCACGCCCACCCGGCCGTGGTGGCCGCGGTCTCCAAGCAGGTCGCCACCCTCGGGCACGTGTCCAACCTGTTCGTCGCCGAACCGCCGGTGGCCCTGGCGGAGCTGCTGCTGGCGCTCGCCGGTCGGCCGGGGCGGGTCTTCTTCGCCAACTCGGGCGCGGAGGCCAACGAGGCGGCGTTCAAGCTGTCCCGCCGGACCGGGCGGACCCATGTGGTCGCCACCGTCGGCGGTTTCCACGGTCGCACCATGGGTGCCCTGGCGTTGACCGGCCAGCCGACCAAGGCCGACCCGTTCCGCCCGCTGCCCGGCGAGGTCGACCACATCCCGTTCGGTGACGTGGCCGCCCTGGAGGCGGCGGTCACCGACGCCACGGCCATGGTGATCCTGGAGCCGATCCAGGGCGAGAACGGCGTGGTCGTCCCGCCGGCCGGCTATCTTGCCGCCGCGCGGCGGATCACTGCCCGGCACGGTGCGCTGCTGGTGCTCGACGAGGTGCAGACCGGGATCGGCCGTACCGGGCACTGGTTCGCCCACCAGGCCGAGGGGGTGGAACCGGATGTGGTGACCCTGGCCAAGGGGCTCGGTGGCGGGCTGCCCATCGGCGCGACCCTCGCCTTCGGTCCGGCCGCCGAGTTGCTGGCTCCCGGTTCGCACGGCAGCACCTTCGGCGGTAACCCGGTCAGCTGCGCCGCCGCCCTGGCGGTGATCTCCACGATTGCGCACGAGGGCCTGCTCGACCACGTCAAGCGGGTCGGTGAGCGGTTGCGTCGCGGGATCGAGGCGCTCGGCCACCCGCTTGTCGACGGCGTCCGGGGTGCCGGGCTGCTGCTCGGCGTGGCCCTCACCGCGCCGGTGTCGGTCGCCGCCGCCGAGGCGCTGCGTTCGGCCGGCTTCCTGGTCAATCCCGTCCAGCCGGACGTGCTCCGCCTCGCCCCGCCGCTGATCCTCACCGCCGCCCAGGCCGACGCCTTCCTCGCCGCCCTGCCCGCCGCGCTTTCGGCGGCGGATCCCGGTACGGATGCCGGGGTGCCGTCGCCCACCACGAGCCCGACCGAGAGCACGGAGGCTTCCGCATGACCCGGCACTTCCTGCGGGACGACGATCTCTCGCCGGACGAACAGGCGAGCGTGCTCGACCTGGCGGCGCGGATGAAGGCCGACCGGTACGGGCACCGACCGCTTGCCGGTCCCCGCTCGGTGGCGGTCCTCTTCGACAAGCAGAGCCTGCGGACCCGGATCTCGTTCGACGTGGGCATCGCCGAACTCGGTGGCCATCCGCTGGTGGTGGACACCCAGGTCACCCACTTCGGGCGGGGCGAGAGCCTCGGCGACGCCGGTCGGGTGCTGTCCCGCTACGTGGCCGCGATCGTGCTGCGTACCCATGGCGACGACCGGATCGCGGAGGTGGCGGCCGGGGCCACCGTGCCGGTGGTGAACGCGCTTACCGACGGTTTCCACCCCTGCCAGTTGCTGGCCGACCTGCTCACCGTGCGGGAGTGGTGCGGTGGCACCGCCGGCCGGAGCCTGGCGTACGTCGGCGACGCGGCGAACAACATGGCCCACTCGTACCTGCTGGCCGGGGCGACCGCCGGCATGCACGTGCGGATCGCCGGACCGACCGGCTTCCAGCCCGCCGCCGACGTGGTGGCCCGGGCCGAGGAGATCGCCGCCGTGACCGGCGGGTCGGTACGGGTGCTCACCGATCCGGTCGCCGCGGTCCGGGACGTCGACGTGGTCGCCACCGACACCTGGACCTCGATGGGCCAGGAGAGCGACGGGCTGGACCGGATCACCCCGTTCCTGCCGTACCAGGTCAACAAGGCGCTGCTCGGGCACGCCGCGCCGGAGGCGATCGTGCTGCACTGCCTGCCGGCGCACCGCGGCGAGGAGATCACCGACGAGATGCTCGACGGCCCGCGCAGCGCCGTGTTCGACCAGGCGGAGAATCGGTTGCACGCCCAGAAGGCGCTGCTGACGTTCCTGCTCACGCAGACGGCGTGAGCAGGAGCGCCGCCGTCGCGACCGAGGAGGTTCGGTGACCGCACCGTTGACCCGTGCTGCCCGCCACGCCCGCATCGTCGAGCTGATCCGCGACCATGAGATCCGCTCGCAGACCGAGCTGGCCGAGTTGCTCGGCGACGAGGGTGTGCAGGTCACTCAGGCCACCCTCTCCCGGGACCTGAAGGAACTCGGCGCGGTCACCGCCCGGGGCGGGGACGGTCGGGCCGTCTACGTCATCCCGGAGGACGGCCACCGCCCGCTGCGCGACGCCGAGGCGGCACCGGCGCGCCTCGTGCGGCTGCTGCGGGAGCTGCTCAACGAGGTCGACTCCAGCGGCAACATCGCGGTGCTGCGCACCCCGCCCGGTGCGGCCCAGTACCTGGCCAGCGCGTTGGACCGGGCGGGCCTGACGGAGGTCGTCGGCACCATCGCCGGCGACGACACCATCCTCGTCGTGGCGCGCGAGCCCGACGGCGGGGCGGCACTCGGCGAACGGCTCGCCCGCTGGGCCCGCCGGGACGACAACACTGAAGGGGACAACACACCTTGACGGAGCAGTTGGAGTGCGTACCGGACGCCCGGCTGGATGGGGTGCGGCCTTGACCACCAGAATTGGCGGGGTGGATGACAAGAGCCTGACCGAGAACAGCGCCCCTGCGAACCGGACGAGCCTGTGGGGTGGCCGGTTCGCCGGTGGCCCGTCGGAGGCGCTCGCGCGGCTGTCGGTGAGCGTCCAGTTCGACTGGCGACTGGCCCCGTACGACATCGCCGGTTCCCGGGCGCACGCCCGGGTGCTGGCCGGCGCCGGGCTGCTCGACCCGGAGGAACTGGGCCGCATCCTCGCCGCCCTGGACGACCTGGAGGCGGCCTGCGCCTCCGGGGCGTTCCGCCCGACGGTCGACGACGAGGACGTGCACACCGCCCTGGAACGCGGGCTGCTGGAGCGGCTCGGCAGCCTCGGCGGCAAGCTGCGTGCCGGTCGCTCCCGCAACGACCAGGTCGCCACCGATCTGCGGCTCTATCTGCGCGACCACGCCCGGGGCGTGGCCGCGCGGCTGGTGGAGCTGGCCGACGCGCTGGTGGAGCAGGCCGAGCGGCACGTGGAGACCGCCGCGCCGGGCATGACCCACCTCCAGCACGCCCAGCCGGTCACCTTCGGCCACTGGCTGCTGGCCCACGTGCAGCCGCTGCTGCGCGACCTGGAGCGGCTGCGCGACTGGGACCACCGGGCGGCGGTCAGCCCGCTCGGTGCCGGGGCGCTGGCCGGGTCGGGCCTGCCGCTGGATCCGGTGGCGGTCTCCAAGGAGTTGGGCTTCCGTACCTCCTTCGCCAACTCGATGGACGCGGTCGCCGACCGGGACTTCGTCGCCGAGTTCCTCTTCACCACCGCGATGATCGGGGTGCACCTGTCCCGCCTCGGCGAGGAGGTGGTGCTCTGGACGTCGCAGGAGTTCGGCTGGGTCGAGCTGGACGACGCCTTCGCCACCGGTTCGTCGATCATGCCGCAGAAGAAGAACGCGGACATCGCCGAGCTGGCCCGGGGCAAGTCCGGCCGGCTCGTCGGTGGGCTGGTCGCCGTGCTGACCATGCTCAAGGGCCTGCCGATGACGTACGACCGGGACATGCAGGAGGACAAGGAGCCGGCCTTCGACGCGGTCGACACCCTGGAGCTGCTGCTGCCGGCTCTGGCCGGGATGATCTCCACCATGACGGTACGGGTCGACCGGCTGGTCGCCGCCGCTCCGGTGGGCTTCTCGCTGGCTACCGAGGTGGCTGACTGGCTGGTCCGTAAGGGTGTGCCGTTCCGGGACGCGCACGAGATCACCGGCAAGCTGGTGGCGCTCTGCGCGGCCCGGGACTGCGCCCTCGACGAGGTTTCCGACGCCGACCTGGCCACCATCAGCGAACACCTCGACCCCTCCGTACGGGACGTGTTGTCGGTTCGCTCGGCTCTGGCGGCCCGGATCACTCCGGGCTCGACCGGTCCCGGTCCGGTCGCCGACCAGCTCGCCGCCGCCGCCGACCAGCTGGTGGGCTGGCGGGAGTGGGCTGCGGAGCAGGTCGTTCCGCGCTGAGCACGGTGGACGGGTGGACCGGTCGCTCGGTTCACCCGGTGACCCGGCTGGTCTCCTCGGTCCGGGCGGCCAGCCGGTCGTAGCGTTGCCGGGCGGCCTGGGCGCTGCCCAGGCCGAGACCCTGGCCGATCGCCTGCCAGGTCAGTCCGCGACTGCGGGCGAGGTTGAGCAGCCCCACCTCCATGGTGTCGATTTCGGCGCGCAGGTGCGGGAAGAGGGCGAGCGCGGCGAGCAGGTCGGCCTCGTCGACCGGTTCCTCGCCGGGCGTGGGTTCGACGGCACCGGCGGCCAGGGCCAGGAGTACGGCGATCGCCTCGTACGGGTCGGCGGCGTACGGATTGGTGTGTCGGCGGCGCTGCGTCTCGGTGGCGGCGTGTCGGTCGGTGAGCCGGTGGAGTGCGGCGTAGGTGCGGTGGGCGCGACCCGCCTCGGCGGACGCGACTGATTCGGTGGACATGACCCCAGTCCAGCACTTCAACGAAACGTTGTCAACGATATGTTGAGATGCGGTTGCTGGCCCACCGCCCGACCCGCCCGACGACGGTGGCGTACCCGATGCCGACGGCCAGCGAGGCGACCAGCGCCAGCAGCGGCAGGTCGCGCAGGTGCGGGTAGACCTGCCAGTGGGTGAGGTAGATGTAGAGCGAGCTGGCGGCCAACAGCCCGGCGATCCGGTTGACCCCCCGGAGGCTGGGCACCGTGGGCAGCCAGACCAACAGGGCGAAGCCGGCCACGATCAGCGCCTCCCGGGCCGGCTGGCCGAAGAAGCCGGGCACGATCAGCGCCGCCGCCGCGCTGACCAGCAGCCGCTGCCCGACACCATCGGCCCGGGCGGCGGCCCAACCGAGGGTGAACAGCCAGCCGGCGACCAGCGCGGCCGGCAGGTCGTAGCGGGCGTCCAGGCCGAACACGTCGTACCGGCCGAGCAGGCCGAGCGCGGTCAACCCCAACGGCAGCGCGAACGGATACCGGCGCTCCAGCCGGTCGACCCGGCGCAGGGCGAGCAGCGCCGCCAGCCCCACCAGCAGGTACACCACCGCCTCGACGAACCAGAAGTGCCACCCGCTGCCCGCCTCGTCCGGCCCGACGATGCTGTGCACCAGCAGCAGGGTGCTGGCCCGGTACTGGTCGCTCACCAGCATCACCGCGCCGATCCAGGCCATCGTCGGCAGCACGATCCGGGCCAGACCCGCGCCGATCTGCCGCAGCCGGTCGCGTCGCCCGGCGCTGGTGAGCTGGAACCGGGCGAAGTTGAATCCGGCCACCGCGAGCAGCAGATGTGCGCCGCCGGTGACGGTGAACAGCGAGATGTGCGAGCCGACGATCAGCACGATGGCCGCCGCGCGCAGCGCCACGCTGGTCTCCAGCGATCGCCGTCGGGTGCCGGGTCGCTGTGGGGTGTCGGGTCGCTGTGGGGCGCGCAGCGCCGCGATCGGCCGGGTGTGCCAGTTCGGCGGCAGGTGGCCCAGTTCCTGCTCCAGCCGCACCGACATCTCCACGTACGACAGCGAGTCGCCGCCCAGGTCGACGAAGCTCAACTCGGGGCGTACGTCGTCGCGGTCGAGCACCTGCGCGTACAGCCGGCACAGCTCGTCGGTCGAGGCGGTACCAGCCGGACCGCTGGCGGCGTGCGCCGACCTGGTCACCCCGTCGGCGGCGGACCGGGCCGGCTCGGCGGCGGCAAGTGCGCGCAGCCGGGCCAGGTCGGGCTTACCGTTGCCGAGGCGCGGCAGCTCGGCCAGGACCAGCACCCGTACGGCGCGCGGCGGCAACCCCACCGCATCGACGACCAGCCGGCGTACGCGGCGGCCGTCCGCGTCACCCGGCACCGCCACGACCAGTTCGTCGTCGGCGCCGACGCAGGTGGCGGCCACCCCGTGCCGGGACAGCAGCGCCTCGACCTGGTCCGGGTCCACCCGCAGCCCGAGGATCTTGGCGAACCGACTGCGCCGACCGACGATCTCGTACAGTCCCGTCGGGGTGCGCCGGGCCAGGTCACCGGTGTGCAGCTCGGTGACGGTGCGCCCGAGCGCCAGGTCGGCCGGGCGCTCGGCGTAGCCGAGCATGACGTTGCGGCCCGCGTACACCAGCTCACCCACCTGCGGGTCCGGGTGGTCGGGCACCGGCGCGAGCCGGAACGCGCCGCCGGGCACCGGCACGCCGATCGCCGCCGGGTGCTCGGCCGCGAGGTCCGGCGGCAGGTACGCCATCCGCGCGGTCGCCTCCGTCTGCCCGTACATCACGAAGAGGTCCCAGCCGCCGCGCCGGCCCAACTCGGCGTAGCGGCGCACCCGCTCGGGAGCGAGTCGCCCGCCGGCCTGGGTGACATACCGCAGATGGGGCAGCTCCAGCTCGGCGAAGCCGACCCGGTCCAGCAGGTCGAAGGTGTACGGCACACCGGCCAGGCTGGTGCCCCGGGCGGCCCGGAACAGCTCCCAGAAGCATTCGTCGGCGACGGATAGGTCGGTCAGCACCAGCGCCGCGCCCCGGGTCAAATGGCTGTGCACCACCGACAGTCCGTAGCAGTAGTGCAGCGGCAGCGAGGTGACCGCCCGGTCGCTGTCCCGGATGCCCAGGTACCGTGCGATCGACTCGGCGTTGGCGGTGAGATTGTCGTGGGAGAGCCGGACCAGCTTCGGCGAGCCGGTGGAGCCCGAGGTGCTCAACAGCAGCGCCAGTTCGGGATGCAGCTGGTGCGCGCTGCCAACCCGGCGTTCCTGGACCGTCCAGCCGGCGTCCGGCCCGAGCACCACGTCCGGGTCGTACGCCCGCACCAGCTCCGGCAGCGCGGGCCCGTCGGGCACCAACAGCACCGGATGCCCACCGTGCAGCGCAGCCAGGTACGCCACCAGCGCCTCGACGCTGTTCGCGCCGACCACCAGCACCAGCCGGCGTACGCTGCCGAGCCGTTCGGCTCCCTCGACGACCCGGCGGGCGAGATCGACGTAGCTGATCTCGCCGGCCGTGGTGACGACGGCGGTCCGGTCGCCGTGGCTGGCGAGGTCGCGCACGAACGGCACCGCCCGCCGGGCCGGAACCAGGGAGGGAGCGACAGTCACGCAGGAACTCTAAGGTAAGGCTGCCCTAATTCCTAGGCCGACGGCTCGGGACCACACCCGCCATCAGCAAACCCAACTCGGATGATCATCAAGTGCGGATCGGGTCAAATGCGGGCGCGGTAGCCGCTGATGGCGTCGGTGCACTTGCCGAGCAGGCAGGGCGAATCGAGAACGAGGTTTCGTGCCGTGGTGAGGCTGTCGTCCAGGGCGCGCACCACATCCGGTCGTCCTCCGGCCAGCACCGCGTTGAGTTCGTTCTGGCTCGCCCACATCGTCCGATATAGCTCGGTGAGCTGGCGTGACGCTCGGTTGAGTTGAGCCATCACGTTGTCCAGCCCGCCAATCACCTGCCCGGCAATGCTGGCCGAACTGCCCCGCGCCGGGATGCGGCCGGTGCTGCCGCTGGACCGTCTCGCCCTGGGAGACGCGCCCGCCAACGCGGCAGATCTTTTCTGGTCGCTCCGTTCGCGGAAGTGGTCGATGCCCGCGACGACGAACGCCTTCCCTTGTGACCCGACCATGCCGCCGATGATCGCTCCGCCGACGGAGGTGATGGCAGGCGATAGGGGCAACCCGTACTTGGCGCTGCCGAGGCCGACCAACGCGCCGACGCCCGCGCCGCCCAACTCGACCAGCTTCCCGAGCGCTTCCTTGGCGCTTTCATACTTGAACCGCCGCGCGAACGGCCGTTCCTTCTTCTGCTCCCTACGCCGCTTGCGTCCGTACCTCATGTCGCCACGACAGGGTCCAAGAACGCGCAGCCGGTGGTGATCATTATGGGCAGGTTCAAGGCAGTGTCCCGGGCGACCTCGCCGGGAGTCAGACCGAGCAGTTCTTCGCCCTCCTCCTGCTCCTCGGACTCATCGGCGTAGAAGACACATGCCTCCCAGATATTCGAATGCAGGAACGCGAAGGCCCACTGCGAGTAAACCTGGACCGGTACCGCGACCTTGGGTTGGCCGGCGTGGCCGATGCGGTGGAGATGGGGCTCCTCGGGAGTGGAGCCAAGGCCCTCGCCGAGGGGAAGGAGTTTGTGGCGGCGGAAGATGAGTTCGAGGTCGCCATCGGTGTCGAACTCGACCAGGAGGCCACGGGCGATCAGGCTGTCGACCAGCCGGGCGGCTTGGGGCTCCGGGTTCGGGGCGGTTTCCAGCAGCCGGATCAGGGACTCACGGTTGACTCCGAGTTTCGCGTGGCGCTCGGCGTCCACGAAGGCCGCTGCCCAGACCGCCGCCTCGGTTTCGGTCAGCTCAACCAGGTCGTCGCCGAGGTGAACTTCGTAGCATTCGGGGATCGGGTCCGGCGGGCGGACATAGCGGTAGCGCGGACCCATGGACAGACCGACCGGGACGATGACGCGTGGCATGGGAACCTCTCGGGTGTCAGAAGCCGGCGGCGTATCGCCTGGTCGTGTCGACCGCGCCCAGCGCGAGCTGTGATGCTTCGTCCAGCTTGGCCTTGACCTGTTCGATCTGGCTGATCGCCTGGCCGACGGCTGGATGGTTGGTGCCAGCGGTGACCGCCTGCAACAGCGCGAGGCTCTGCTCCAACGAGTCGTGCACCGCGCGAAGCTGGACGACGCTCTGCTGAGTCTGTTGGCCGAAGCGGTTGATGCCGGCCTTGATCTCCTCGATCGACGCCACCGCGACACTCCTCCCGTGTGGGCATCGAAACATGTCTGACCGTACCGGGTTATGTACGTTCCGTCAGCAATCGGTCGCCCATCGGTCAACGGAAGGCGCTGGCCGCGAGAAGATCTCAGTCGTGAGTGCGGCGCGATGGGCTGTTCCGTCTTGAGTGCATTCTGAAACTGAAGTTTCTGGGTGAAATTAAGCGCTCTCGACTGGTTGAGGCGCGGGGCCGCTGGCCGACTGGCGACCTGATGCACCCCTTCGCTTATTGCCGACCGCTGTTAGCTGTCGAAGATCCTCTGCTTAATACCCATCACGAAGGTGGCCCAGGACGCCGGGCTGAACGTCAGGAGCGGACCAGCGGGGTCCTTGCTGTCTCGCAGCCCGACGACACCGGGCAGGTTGTCCGCCACCTCGACGCAGTTGCCGCCGTTGTTGCTGCGGCCGGACTTCCGCCAGACGGCACCGGTCAAGTCAGACACGGGAGTGCTCCTCTGCAACTTGGTGAATAAGACTCTTGGATTTTGCTTCGCTCAGGGCCCGACTCGCCATGTCGGCCCAGATCGAGTTGTATGCGGCTGTCTCGTGAGGCTTGTCGAGGTAGATGGCTCCTGTCGCGGCTTCGAGATATGCCACGGGCGGCTCGACCTCTTGGCCGTGAGCGTCCTGCGGGAATTCCAGGAGTGAGAAGGCTCCCGACATCGCGCCCGCGTGTAGCCCGGCGGAAAAACTTAGAACTTGGACGGTCACGTTCGGTAGCTCCGCAGCCTTCGCGATCTGGTGAAGCTGCTCGACCATGAGCGTCGCGTTGCCCACCGGGCGGCGCAACACAGCCTCGTTGATAATTACGCTGAGTTGCGGAGGAGAGAAGCGCGTGAGGAGGGTTTGCCGCTCGACGCGGAGTTGGATAGCGCGTTGCTGCTCTTGATCATCGGCAGCATCAACCGCGCCGCCCGGCATCTTGAAGACCTGTTCGGCGTAGGCGCGGGTCTGGAGTAGGCCGGGTACCAGTTCGGCCTCGTACTGGCGGATGCGGGATGCCGCTGCTTCAAGACCGATGTAGAGCTGGAACCAGCGTGGCAGGCCAGCGCCGATGTAGTCGTGCCACCAGTTTTTGTTCTCCCGGGTCGTCGCGGTCAGGGCGAGCAGTAGCTCCCGGTCGTCGTCGGAGGCACCGTACAGGTCGAGCATCTGCTGTACGTCTGCCTGGCGGAAGCGAACGTGTTCGGCACCGTTCTCGATCCGATGCAGCGTGGCGCGTGCTCGATCCAGCCGCTCCGCAGCCTGTTCCATGGTGAGGCCCGCTGCCTTACGTAGGGACTCGAACTTGCGCCCGATCTGCCGCCGCAGCATCGTCGATCCCGTTACTGATTGTGACACTACCCGTCCTCCGCTGCTGGGATGGTTCGACGTCCGTCCGTTCAATTGAAACTGTCGAGTGTCTCAGAATCAATAGACACGTCACGCCTGGTAAATCCGGATAGCAAGGTCAAAATCTGTGGATCGCTATTGCAACATTGCAATAGCGCTCGTTCGGTGCTTCACTCTCCACACGGCCACTGTGGAAGTGCTGGTCAGGGGCCGTGTCTGCCCTGGTGCCGTACTGCGATGAAGGGCTGCGGTGGCAGGTGCGTGGTGGGTCCGTCGGTGCGCGGCGGGCCGATGGACCCGCCGTTTCACATCGCCCACGCTGACGAGAGCGAGGTCTGTCATGCGCATCCCTTTCCGGCGGCGAGCCGGGCGGTACGACGCCCGGCACACCAGGCAGACCGCAGAGCACACCAGGCAGACCGCCGAGCACACCGGGCACGCAGCAGGGCACAGACACGCTGCGGAGTGCACCGAGCAACGCGGCGAGAGCTACGGACTCGGCACCTGTTACCGGGCGGCGAGTTATCGGCCGTGGCAGGTGCGGGATCGGCGGTTCCGGTTGGGTCGGCGCGGCTACGACCCGGCGGAGGTGACCGAGTTTCTTGGTCGGGTGGCCGACGACCTGGAGGCGGCGTACCGGCAGGTGGCCGAGTCGCAGCGGGAGGCGGCGCGGGTCCGGGACGCGTTGCGGCGGTGGCAGTCCGAGTGGGGGCAGGCGCGGCCGGGCGGCGCGAACCAGCGCCCGACGTATTGCCGCCAACCGGTGGAGCAGCGGCCGGCGAATCAGGGGGCCTGGCGGTGAGCGAACGCTACGTGGTGCACCTGCCGGTGGAGGCGGCCGATCTGGTGGCGGCGCAGCGGCTGGCTCGGGTGTTGGCTCGCTGGGCGCGGGCGTTGCCGCAGCTCGACCCGGGGGAGATCACCGTGTCGGCCGAGGACGAGCAGGGCGTACGGCATCGGGTTTTCTGCGATCTTCTGTTGCCCGGTGGCGGGCGGTGCCTGTTGCGGGCCGACCACGACGGTGATTGTGCCCGGCGGTTGGGCGGGCGGTCATGAACACCGTGGCCTGCGCCGACTGCGGTGGGCTGGGCTTTCGGGTGCGGCGGTGCGAGTGCACCCGGGGTGGCGACCGGCTGATCGTGGCGGGCGGCGAGTACCGCGACGAGGCGTACGCGGATTGTCGGCTCTGTGCCGGCGACGGCAGCGTGGCCGAGGCGTGTCACCGGTGCGGGAGCGGTGGGCGGCGACGGGCACAGCTGGTGGTGACGGTGGTCAACCTGGACACCGGGGCGGCGGTGTCGCGCCGACTGATGCCCGGCCGGCTCGACCCGCCACCGGGCCGGGAGCGGGTCGGCCGGGCGGAAGAGCTGGTCGGCGGGCTCTGCGCGGCCGTCGGGGTACGCGGATTGCGGCCACGGTGGGGGTGGCGCTCGTTGGACGACACGCTGTACTGGCTGCCGCCGCAGTGGCGGCCGGAGCTGCCCGAGTCGCAGCGCTTGTTGCTGGAAGCCGAGGCGCTCGCCCGGCACGACTACGACCCGTGGTGGGTCTTCGTCGGGCGGAGCAGCGCGACACCGCCGCCGCCCGATCCGGCGGCCGAGCTGTCCCGGCTCTGCGCGCTGGCCGACCTGCTCCAGCTTGACCTGGTGGTGGAGGCACGCCGCCGCAACTACCACGAGGTGGTCTGGGACATCCGGTACGAGTTGCCCGGCAGCCCGGTGCCGCTGGACCCGCAGGTGCACGCGCAGGCCCGCGACCTGCCCTCGGCGGTCGCCGACACGAGCTTGCGGTCCGCGATGTGTGGGTTGGACGAGCGGGGGCGGCACGCGCCCCTCCACACCGTGCGGGCAATGCCGACTGTCGACGTACCAAAGGTCATGGATCTTGATCGGCTCGGCCGGGCGGTGCTCGCGGAGCTGGCCGGGGACGCGCCCGGCGCGCAGGCGATCTGGCGGGACGGCCGCTGGTGGCACACCGCGTTGCACCCGACCGGCAGCGTCGAGACGCTGCACGAGCGGGAGACCGGACAGATCGTCCGGTACGTTGCGGAGTCGCTGCGGCGAGCCACCGAACCACCCGACCCGGGCTGGTGGGGGGAGCCGATTCCGCACCGGCCCTGCCCGGACTGCCGGCCCGGCAGCCGGCTGCGCCGCTGCGACTGCCGGCTCGGCCGTCCCGGACCGGATCCACAGTGCCCGGACTGCTCCGGTGCCGGCCTGGCCCCCTCGGTGGGCTGCTGCCGGACCTGCCGGGACAGCGGCCGGATCCCGGCCGCGGTGGCGGTGACCGTGACCGACAGGCGTCGGGTGAGCCACGAAACCTGGCGGCCCGTCGCGGACGAGCCCGCCCCGGTGGTCGCCCAGCAGCCCAACGGCGCGCCGGTGCATCAGCTCGGACCGCACCGGCGGCTGGCCCGCCACGCCGCCGCTTTCGGGGTACGCCCGGCCGACCTGACCCGCCTCGATACGGACTGGCCGGTCGAGCAGGACCTGCTCGACGGGATCGTGACGGTTTATGAGCCCGGCGTCGACCCGGTGCGTCAGCACGTCGAGCAACTCGCCGCCCGGCTGCCCGGGGCACGGTTGTTGGTGCTCGCCGCCGCGCCGGACGCGCCACCCCTGACCGACCTGCTGCGGCTCGCCCACGCCCTCGACCTGACCGCCGTACTGACCTACTGCGATCACCGGCTCGACGCGGGCGACCCGCTGAAGATCCAGGGGGAGCGGTGGGGCATCCGGCTCGCGGCGCGGGACGCCGAGATCGGGGCGGAGCTGCCGCTGCACGCCAGCGTCGAACTGGCCGTCGCACGGTGTGTCGAGTTCCTGGACAATCACCTGCTCGCCACCGTGCCCCGGGAACCGGACCGCCCGGTGCCCGCCCCGCAGGCCGTCTCGTCCCCGCCGGTGCCGGACCCGATCGGGTTGATCCGCCGGGTCGGCCAGCACCACGCCGGAGCGCCGGTGGCGGCGTCGTTCGACCGGATCGGCTGCCGCCTCTGGCTGGCGCAGGAGGGCGGCCTCCGGCCGCTCGCGCAAGCGGCCACGCTCGGCGATGCCGTCGCCGCCCTGCGGCTGTGACCCGCCCGTCGAGCAAGAGTCAGGTCTTCCGACCGGCTGGTGCCGGATACGCCCCGTGGCCGTACCCGGCACCAGCACCAGCAGGAGAACCGGTCCGGCTACGGGCGAAGCCGGTTGGCGAAGACGTACGCCGCCAGGGCCTCGCCCGAGGCGACACCGGCATCGGCGTCGAATCGGAAGTGCACCCCGAGGTAGATCCGGCTCACCGCGTTCTCCGTGGCGGCCTGGCTGAAGCTGGTGAAGCTCCGGGTGACCCCCGAGGCGTACGGGTCATCGGTGGTGAGGGTGAAGGCCAGGTTGTCGGTGCCGAAGTAGCGTCGCATGATGCCCGCCCACGCTCCGGCGAAGGTGGCGTGCCCGGAGGCGTACGCCGGGAACGGCGGCGAGAAGCTGACCCCGGCGTGGTCCTTGGACAGCGGTCGCCAGTTGGGGTCGGCGACGGTTTCCGAACGTCCGTCCTCGTGGGCGCGCTGGATCGCGGTCTCCGGTCGCCACAGGTCGATGCTGGTCAGGAACTTTCCGTCCCGGGCCACGATGCCGGCGTCGGCGAGGGCGAGCCCCACCAGTGCGTAGAGCCGGACGTTCTCCATGATGGTCAGGCCACGCTGCACCGACAGGATCGTGGTGTGGTCCAGCAACTGCCCCGGCGGCTTGTACGTGCCGTCCAGGTCGTTGGCCCAGAAATGGGCGATCTGGGTCTGCGTGGCGGTCCGGGTGGTCGAGTTCGCCGCGCCCAGCTGCCGCACCTCGTTGAGCTGGTTGCCGTACTCCGGCTTGCTGAGCAGATCCGCGTACGAGGTGGCGGCCAGCGGCGGCGGCGGGCGGAACTGACTGCCCGAGGTCATCGTGAACGGCGTGACCAGACCCCAGTTCGGGGCCAGCGCCGGCCGGGAGTCCGTCGGCCGCCACGCGCCGGGAACGTTTTCCGACTGGTACGGCGCGTTGTTTGCGGAACCGTCGTTGCTCCGGGCGGAGATCATGGCGTCGGCCGCCTGCGCGCCGATCGAGGCACCCCGGTCGAGTTGCAGCTGGCTGGTGCCGGTCGGTAGCTGGGCGGTGGCGTGGGTCAGGTTCGCGGTGAAGCTACGGCCCGGGAACGCCGCCACCAGCGCGCTGTACGCCGCCTTGTTGATCGCCGCTTCCAGCGACGGGGCGACGCTGTCCGCCGTGACCGGCACCCGGACCAGGTACGGCTGGCTGGTCGGCACCACCGAGGTGGCCGCGTCGTAGATCGCGCCGTGCATCATCGCGCCGGCTCGGCCGAGCACGGTCGGACCGGCCGCGGTGCCGGTCGCGGCGCGATAGGCGTCGAGCAGGACGCCGTTCCAGTAGCGCACCGGATCGAACGGGGCCTCGGTCAGCTCGACAAGCGAGACGTTGTCGAGCCAGGCGGTGAAGGCGGGACCGCCGCCGAAGTGGAACATCACCTGCCCGTCGCTGGCGGCAAGCGGCGAGGTGAAGGTGAAGGAGAAGTGCTGCGGGCTGGTGGTGAGGTTGATGCTGCGACTGAACGGCGCGGTGTGCGGGGCGGCCTCCCGCTGCACGACCGCCTGGACGGCCCGTGCGGTACTGGCCGAGGCGTCGAACGCGATCCGGTAGGAGCGACCGGCCCGCAGCGTCAGGCCGCTCTGGCCGACGAGGTCCTCCCACGGCTGGGCGGTGCCGCCGCCCACCCCGACCCGGAGCCGTTGGCCGTCCACGCTCAGCTGGGTCGCGGTGTTGCTCCGCCACCACGATGCGGTGCTGCTGCTGAAGGTGCCGTTGTCGACCAACTCCGTCTCGATCAGGGAGACGTTGTCCAGGCAGACGGTCACCGCCTGCGGCCGACCGCCGAGCTGAAAGACCACCTGCCCGCTGGCGGTACCGATCGACGAGGTGAACGGGATCGAGATCCGACGCAGGCCGGCGTTGGCCTGGACGCCCTGGTCCACGGCGGCCGTCTGGGGGGCGGCTTCGAGCTGCACCCGGGCCCGGATGTTCACCGATGCGTTCGCCGAGACGTCGAAGGAGAGCGCGTACGCCTTCCCCTGGGTCAGGGTGATGCCGCTCTGGCCGACCAGGGCGTCGTACACGTTTGTCGTTCCGCCGGCCACGTTGACGCAGAGTTGCCCGGCGACGACCTGAAGACTGGTGTGCTGGCTGTTCCACCAGGACGCCGAGCCGCTGCCGAAGCTGCCGTTGCTGATCAGCTCCGCCAGCGGCGCGGCAGCTGCCGGTTGGGCGGGTGCCGCCAGGGTGCTGCCCAGCACCGTGGCGAGCACGGTGCCGGTCAGCAGGCGGGCGTACCGTCTGAGCCGGGGGCCGGCGGGTGGCGATGTGGACGAGGACGAACGGACCACTGAGGACTCCAAGCGGGAAGGAATCGGCGATTGCCGACCTCAGCCTGGTCCGCGTCAATATCATCTCGATAGCGTTGCCATGACAGAGAGTGACTACCGGCTCGGGCTCGGGGCCGCAGCGTCCTCGACGAGCGAGAGGTCGGCCAGCATGACCTGGTAGGTGTCGGGGTGACCGCCCAGCTGGAAGGTGATCTCTGCGTGCTCGGTGCTCCGGTCGGCGACGAACGAGAACCGCTGGTGGCAGCGCACCAGATCGGTGTCGAGGTCACGCATCAGCAGCGCCGGATAGTCGGGTGGCAGATTCTCCTGCACGGTGACCCGGAGTTGGGTCGGTGCGCTGGTGAGCAGGTCGAACGAGAGCGTGTAGCTTCGTCCCTCGACCAGGTGGACACCCCGGTACATCAGGATCGCGTCCCACGGATTGGCCGTGCCGCCAAGCACCCGGGCCCAGAGCCGGTCGTTCTCGGCGGAGACGTCGACGGTCGCCGCGCTCAGGTCCCAGGGGCCGGCGGTGCCGGTGCCGAAGCTGCGGTCCTGGACAAGCTCGGTGCCGGCGGGACGAGGTGGGGCCGCCGCGCACTGCGTCGGGGACGTGGTGGCGGTAGCGCTTGGCGGCGTACCGAAGCCGAGACGGTCGGTCCGGTCCCCGGACGGCGACGGCTGGCCGTCGTACAGCATCCTGGTGCCGGCCATCCCGACGGCCCCGCCGATCAGGAAGAAGACAAGCGCCGTGGTGACGAGCAGCCGCCAGCGGCCGGTCGACGCCGGCGCCGCCGTTCCCGTCGATCGGCCCGGCTCGGCCGGTTCGGCCGAGCGGCCCCGCGCCGCCGGTTCGGCCGAGCGGCCCGGCACGGCGGGTCCGGCCGAGCGGTCGGGGTCCGGTGCCGACTCGTGCACGTCGGCGGTCGGGGCGGGGGCAGCACCGTCGTCGGCGCGCTCCGCACTGGGCGTCGGGGGATCGGCAAGCGTGCGCCACGCCTGCCGCCAACGCTCGACCTCGGTCTCGATCTCGTGTTCCCGGCGACGGCGGGCCCGCAGGCAGGCCCGCACGAACGACTCGACGAACTCCAGTCGAGGCAGCCGGGGCAGTCGCTTCCCGGCGAGCACCTCGTGGGTGGTGCTGCTCGGCAGGGCCTCCAACTGCCGACCGCCCGGCCCCAACCGGGTCCCGGCCAACTCCCGCAGCACGCGCAGCGAAGGCTGCCCCGCCCAGGCGCGCAGCCGGTTGAGTTGCGTCACCAACTGCGCCGCGTCGCCGGCAACCGCCGGGTCCGGCGGTCCGTCGCCCGGCTGGCGCGATCCGGTATCCATTCCCCCCGCCGAACCCACCCGCTGCCTCCAGTCACCTGCCGACGCCGTCCCAGTCGCCACCGTCAGTACCGGCGCACTCACTTTCTCCTGTGGACCATGATCTCAGTACCGGGATGTCCGGCATCGTCCGGCAACGCCGTACGCCGATGTCTGGAATCGTCCGGCTGCCGCCGGGAGCTTGCCGGACGAACAGGCCGGCTGCTTGCCTCACCAAAGTGGATTTCCGACTTCTCGGGCCGCTGGAGATCGGGTACGGCACCCGGTTGCTCACCCTGGGCGCGGCCAGGCAACGTGCCGTGCTCGCCGTCCTGCTGCTGTCCGCCAATCGAACCGTCAGCGTGGAGTCGCTGGCCGACCGAATCTGGGGGCATGAGCGGCCCGCCAGTGCCCGCCGGACGATCCGGACCTACATCTCACGGATCAGGCAGATACTGCCCGAACCCGTGTTGCAGACCAATTCCACCGGCTACCTGCTGCGGATCCCACCTGCCGCGCTCGACCTGCACCGCTTCGAGCAGGGCACCGCCTACGCCCGGGCCCGGTTGGCCACCGATCCGGCCGCGGCGGCGACCGCCCTGCGCGCGGCGCTCGCCCTGTGGCGCGGCCCGGCCCTGGCCGATCTCGGTCCCGCCATGATCCGCGACACCGAAGGACCCCGGCTGCGGGAGCTCAGACTAGCCGCGATCGAGGACCGGATCGACGCCGAACTACGCCTCGGTCACCACGCCCGGCTCATCGGTGAGCTGCTCAGCCTGGCCGCGCACCATCCGCTGCGGGAGCGCCTGGTCGGCCAGTTGATGGTCGCGCTGGACCGGTCCGGTCAGCGGGCGGACGCGCTTGCCGTCTACCGGCGTACCCGCGATCGGCTGGTGGAGGAGTTGGGGGTGGAGCCGGGCCCCGCACTCCGGCAGGTGCACCGCCAGGTGCTGACGGACCAGGCGCACCTACGGACGGTCCTGCGCACACGTACCAGCGCTCCGGTGGTGGTGCGGGCCGGTTAGGCGCCCCGGATCACATCGCCGCGTCGGGCCGGTTAGGCGACCCGGATCACATCGCCGCGTCGGGCCGGTCGGCGTTGCGGGTCGAGGTGGCACGCGGTTACCTGGACGGATGGACCACCCCTGGCTGCACGCGCCCGCCGCCGACGTCGCCGAGACCGCACGTGGCCTGCTCGGCTGGGAACTCTCGGCCGGTGGCGTGCGGATCCGGCTCACCGAGGTCGAGGCGTACGCCGGGACCGGTGCGGACCCGGCCTCGCACGCCCACCGTGGTCCGACGCCCCGCACCCGGGTGATGTTCGGGCCGGCGGGGTACGCCTACACGTACTTCGTGTTCGGGATGCACTGGTGTCTGAACGTCGTCTGCGGCCGGGACGGGGAGGCGGCGGCGGTCCTGCTGCGCGCCGGTGAGGTGGTCGATGGGGTGGATCTGGCCCGTAAGCGGCGCGGCGAGGTGGCCGACCGGGAGCTGGCCCGGGGGCCGGCCCGGCTGGTGGTGGCGCTGGGCATCGACGCGACGGCGAACGGCACCTCGATGCTCGACGGGACCGGACCGTTGCTGCTGACGCCGCCGTCGCGCCCGGTGGCACCGTCGGCCGTCTCCGCCGGCCCGCGCGTCGGGGTGGCCGCCGCGCACGACGTGCCCTGGCGTTTCTGGATCACCGGCGACCCGACCGTCAGCCCGTACCGCCGGCACGTGCCACGACGACGCAGCTGACCCGTCCGGCAATGTCTGCGTCAGGCGTGACGGGGGACACTGGGGCGAGACGGGCTCGCGGAATAGTTGACTCGTCAAATATGTTGTCGGGGACGCCGGGTGGCACCCCGCCCCGGTCGGACGACACGAGGAGCTGTCATGCAGTTCGGAGTCTTCACCGTCGGCGACGTCACGGTCGACCCGACAAACGGTCGTGAGCCGACCGAGGCGGAGCGGATCAAGGCGATGGTGACCATCGCGCTCAAGGCCGAGGAGGTCGGTCTCGACGTCTTCGCCACCGGCGAGCACCACAATCCGCCGTTCGTGCCGTCGTCGCCCACCACGATGCTGGGCTGGATCGCCGCCCGTACCGAGCGGCTGCTGCTCTCCACCGCGACCACGCTGATCACCACAAACGACCCGGTGAAGATCGCCGAGGACTACGCGATGTTGCAGCACCTCGCCGACGGCCGGGTGGACCTGATGATGGGGCGCGGCAACACCGGCCCGGTCTATCCCTGGTTCGGCCAGGACATCCGCAACGGCATCCCGCTCGCGATCGAGAACTACGACCTGTTGCGCCGGCTCTGGCGGGAGGACGTGGTCGACTGGTCCGGCCGGTTCCGTACCCCGTTGCAGTCGTTCACCTCGACGCCGCGCCCGCTCGACGGCGTACCGCCGTTCGTCTGGCACGGCTCGATCCGCAGCCCGGAGATCGCCGAGCAGGCCGCCTACTACGGCGACGGCTTCTTCGCCAACCACATCTTCTGGCCGGCGGAGCACACCCGGCGGATGGTGGGGCTCTACCGGCAGCGCTTCGAGCACTACGGCCACGGCTCCGCCGACCAGGCCATCGTCGGCCTCGGCGGCCAGGTGTTCATGCGCAGGAACTCCCAGGACGCGGTACGCGAGTTCCGGCCGTACTTCGACAACGCGCCGGTCTACGGGCACGGCCCGTCGCTTGAGGAGTTCACCGCGCAGACCCCGCTGACGGTGGGCAGCCCGCAGCAGGTCATCGACCGGACCCTCGGCTTCCGCGACTACGTCGGCGACTACCAGCGGCAGCTGTTCCTCATCGACCACGCCGGGCTGCCGCTGAAGACGGTGCTGGAGCAGCTGGACCTTCTCGGCGAGGAGGTCGTGCCGGTGCTGCGCAAGGAGTTCGACTCGCTGCGGCCGGCGCACGTACCGCTGGCGCCGACCCACGCCTCGCTGCGGGCCGCCGCCGAGCGCGCGGCAGCCGGCGACGAGACCCTCGCCGCTACCGGCGCGGAGGCCGACAAGTGACCGCACGCACCCTCGCCGTGGTGTCGGCGGGCCTCAGCCAGCCCTCGTCGACCCGGCTGCTCGCCGACCAGCTCGCCGCGGCCACCCGCGACGAGCTGGTCGGGCGCGGCGACCCGGTCGAGCTGCGCCCGGTCGACCTGCGTGAGTACGCCCACGACATCGTCAACCATCTGCTCACCGGCTTTCCGGCGGAGCCGCTGCGGCAGGCGCTGGAACAGGTCACCGGCGCCGACGGGCTGATCGCCGTAACCCCGATCTTCAACGCCTCGTACAACGGGCTGTTCAAGTCGTTCTTCGACCTGGTCGACGCCGAGGCGTTGGCCGGCCGGCCGGTGCTGATCGGGGCCACCGGCGGCACCGCCCGGCACTCCCTCGCCCTGGAACACGCGGTCCGTCCGATGTTCAGCTACCTGCGGGCGGTGGTCACCCCGACGGCGGTCTTCGCCGCGCCCGAGGACTGGTCCGGCCCTACGGCGGAGGGCGCGTTGCGGGCCCGGATCGGTCGGGCCGGTCGGGAACTGGCCGAGGAGATCCACCGGCGGCCCGCAGCGAGCGGGCCGGTCGATCCGTTCACCCTCACCACCGACTTCGAGCAGCTGCTGCGCGGCGGCGACGGCTGATTCGTTGCTGCGGGACCGGGGGATGCCCGCTACCCCGCCGGTGACCCCGGACGCTCGCCGCCCACATCCCGCCCGCCGCCCCACATCGGGGCGGCGGGCGATTTCTCAGGCCGCGTGCCCGTACGGGTGAGCGACGAGCACCGGGCAGCGGGCGTGGTGCACAAGGGCCTGACTTACCGACCCGAGCAGCAGCCCGGTGAACCCGCCCCGCCCTCGGGACCCGGCCACCACAAGCGCGGCCGACCCGGACGCCTCGATCAGCGCCTGGTCAGGTTTGGGGGCGGTGATCAGGCGTTCGGTCACGGTCAGCTCCGGGTGACTGCCCCGCGCGGCGGCTGCCGCCGTGGCCAGCAGGTCGGTGGCCGGCGCGTCCGCACCGGCGTCCCGCTCGTCGGCGATGTGCACCAGCACCAGCTCGGCACCGCGCCGGCTGGCCTCGTCCGCGCCGTACCCGACGGCGAGTTCGGCCGACTCCGAGCCGTCCACCCCGACCAGCACCGGCCCCTCGGTCGGGATCGGCCGGTCCGGCGGCCGGACCACAAGCACCGGGCAGTGGCCGTGCGCGGCGACCTGGGTGCCGACCGAGCCGAGCAGGAGTCCGGCGAAGCCGCCGAGGCCCCGGCTGCCCACCACGACCAGCTCCGCCCGCCGGGACTCCTCGACCAGGGTGGCGCCCGGGCCGCCGGCCACCTGCCGCACCTCGACGCTCAACCCCGGCCACCTGTCGACCAGCTCGGCGGCGGCCTGTTCGAGCATCTTGCGGCCGTCCTCCGAGGGTGCCGGCAACCCCACGTCGTACGGGTTGATCGGCACCCCGTAGCCGAGCGGATGCAGGTAGCCGTGCACCAGGTGCAGCGGACGGGACCGCCACACCGCCGCCTGCGCGGCGTGCTCGGCGGCGACCAGGCTCGGCGGCGACCCGTCCACGCCCACCACGACAGCTCGGTTCATCAGCCTTCTCCAGAGGTCGGTCAGGTCGTTGTCGACCGGTTGGTCATGATCCCTTGACCGTACGCGGCTTCCGCACGATCGCCACCGGCGACTCGGCGTGGTGCAGCACCGCGTGGCTGACCGAGCCGAGCAGCAGCCCGCCCAGCGCGCCCCGCCCGCGTGCGCCGACCACCACCAGTTGCGCGGTGCGGGACTGTTCCACAAGCGCCCCGCCGGGGGAGCCGCGGACCAGCCGCTGCCGCACGGTCACCTCCGGATAGCGCTCGGACCAGCCGGCCACCGATTCGGCGAGGACGCGCTCCTCCTGCTCCCGGAAGGCGTCCAGGTCGTAGACCAGCGGCAGGATGTCGCCGGGGCCGACCGGCGTCGGATACAGCCAGGCGTGCACCGCGATCAGCTCGGTGTCCCGCCGGGACGCCTCCGCGAACGCGAACGCCACCGCCTGTTCGGAGAGTTCCGAGCCGTCGACACCGACCACCACCGGACCGCTCGCCGGCACCTCGCCCCGGATCACCAGCACCGGGCAGTCGGCGTGCGCGCTCACCTGCACGGCGGTCGAGCCGAGCAGCAGTCCGGCGAAACCGCCGAGGCCCCGGCTGCCGAGCACCACCAACTCGGCGGCGCTGGACTCCGCGAGCAGGACCGCGCTCGCCGCGCCGGGGACCACCGCACCGTCCACGGTCACCTCCGGCGCCACCTTGTGGGCCTCGGCCACCGCCTCGTTGACGTGCTGCCACGCCTGGTTGCGCAGGCCGGCGTCGGCGGGCGCGCCGGGGGCCGGGCCGAGCGGCACCCGCATCAGCGGCCAGATGAACGCGTGCACGATCCGCAGCGGGCAGCCCCGCTCCGCGGCCTCGCGCGCGGCGGCTCGGACCGCCTGCAAGGCCACCTCGGAACCGTCCGTACCCACCACGACTGGGGCTGCCATGTTGCTGGTCATCGTCTCCTCCTCGTCCGTTGTCAGCCTGACTCACCGGGCGGTGTCACGGACCCGCACCGCCGTTTCCGGGCGCCGATCTGCCGGCTCAGCCACAGCACCAGACCCGGCAGGGTGCTCACCACGGCGCAGGCGAGCAGCTCCACCGCGCTGAGCGCCTCGGTGCCGAGCAACTCCCGCAGCGGCGGCACCAGCACCCCGGCTACCTGTAGCAGGGCGGAGGCGGCCACGGCCAGCGGCAACGCCGGATTGCTCCGCCGTGCGCCCGCCGGCCGGGGGGCCCGGACCGCCAGCGCCACCCCGAGTTGGGCGAGGCCCAGCACCACGAACACCACCGACTGCCAGGGCCGGTCCCACCGTGCGGCGAGTACGCCCGCGCCGAGCGTCACCGCCGAGATCAGCGCGCCGGTGACCAGGATCTGCCGGCCGAGCCCGGCGCCCAGCACCGACTCCCGGGGCGAGCGCGGTGCCCGGCGCAGTGTCCCGGGCTCGGCCGGCTCGGCACCCAGGGCGACTCCCGGCACGCCATGGGTGAGCAGGTTGATCCAGAGGATCTGTGCCGGCAGCAGCGGCACGGGCAGCCCGAACAGCGGCCCGAGCAGCATCACCGCGATCTCGGCCAGCCCGCCGGAGAGGGCGTAGCGCAGGAACCGGCGGATGTTGTCGTAGATCCGGCGTCCCTCGCCGATCGCGGTGGTCACGGTCGACAGTTCGTCGTCGACCAGGACCAGGTCGGCCGCCTGGCGGGCCACCTCGGTGCCGCCACCCATGGCCACGCCGATGTCGGCCCGCCGCAGCGCTGGCGCGTCGTTGACCCCGTCGCCGGTCATCGCCACCACGTGCCCCCGCGACTGCAACCCGGCGATGATGTCGAGCTTCTGCTCCGGCTGGGTACGCGCGAACACCCGCGCGGCCGGGGGCGCGTCGGCGGGATCGCCGGTGTCGCCGCGTACCACCGGATCGCCCTCGCGCCAGAGGCCGAGTCGACCGGCGATCGTCGCCGCGGTGGCCGGGTGGTCGCCGGTGACAAGCATCAGCTGAACCCCGGCGTCGGCGAGGCCGTCGGCGGTGTCCGGCGCACCGGCGCGCAGTGGGTCACCGACCGCGACCAGTCCCACCGGGCGCAGTCCCTGCGGTCGGGCGGGATCGGTGGGCGGGGTGTCGACCAGGGCCACCGCCAGTGCGAGCACCCGCAGCCCGTCGGCGGCCAGCCGGTGCGCGGCGGCGCTCAGCGTGGCCAACTCGTCGGCGGTGGCGTCGAGCAGGGGTGCGGTGAGCACGCTCTCCGGGGCACCCTTGCACACCACCAGGTAGCGGCCGTCACAGGAGCGGTGCACCGTGGTCATCCGGCGCAGCTGCTGATCGAAGGGGTGTTCGGCGATCCGGGGCCAGGCCCGGCGGGTCGCCTCGGGGTCCAGGGCGCATCGGGCGGCGAAGGCCACCAGCGCCGCCTCCAACGGATCACCGACGGCGCCCCATGCCGGCCGTTCGTCGTTCGGCGGGGCCAGGGTCGCGTCGTTGCACAGCAGCCCGGCTCGGGCCAGCTGGCGCAGCTCGTCCGGCGCGGTCACCTGGACGCCGTCCCGGTGCACCGCACCGTGCGGGGCGTACCCGCTGCCGGTGATCGTGAACTGGGCGTCGTCGGCGGTGACCGCCTGCTGTACGGCCATCCGACCCTCGGTGAGCGTGCCGGTCTTGTCCGAGGCGATCACGGTGACCGAGCCGAGCGTCTCCACCGCGTGCAACCGGCGGGGGATCGCCCGGGCGGCGGCCATCCGACGCGCGCCGAGCGCCAGGGCCAGCGTGACGACCGCGGGCAGCGACTCCGGCACGGCGGCCACCACCAGGCTCACCGCGGTGACCGCCATGTCCACCACCGGCCGCCCGCCGAGCACGCCGACGGCGAAAACCAGCCCGGAGAGGAGGACGGCGACCAGGCCGAGGATCCGGCCGAGGGAGTTGAGGCGGCGTTGCAGCGGCGTGGCGGCCGGTCGGGTGGTGGCCGCCAGGGTGGCGATCCGGCCCAGCGCGCTCGCCGGCCCGGTACGCAGCACCGTGCCGGCGCCCCGACCGGTGGTCACCACCGTGCCGGCGCTGGCGTCGTCGCCGACCGCGCGGTCCACCGAGACCGACTCGCCGGTCAGCGCCGACTCGTCCAGGGTCAGCCGGTTCGCGGCGTCGAGCAGCAGGTCGGCCGGCACCACGTCACCGGCCTCCAGCCGGACGTGGTCGCCCCGGACCAGTTCGGCGGCGGGCAGCACCTCGTCCTGACCGTCACGGACCACCCGGGCGGTCGGCGCGGCGAGCTGGTCGAGCGCGGCGATGGCCCGGTCGGCGCGTACCTCCTGAACCACCCCGATCGCGGTGTTGACCGCGACGACGAGCAGGATCACCGCCGTGTCCGGGTAGTCCCGCAGCGCGGTGGTGACCACCGCGGCGGCCAGCAGCAGGGCGACCAGGGGATCGGTGAGCTGCCGCAGGATCCGGCCGGCCAGGTGCCGGCGGGGCGGTGCGGCGGCGACGTTCGGCCCGTCGACGCGCAACCGCCGCGCCGCCTCGGCCGAACTGAGCCCGACGCCCTGTCCCGCCGTCTCGACGGCCTCCGTGCGTACGTTTCCGCCCGCGAACTGGACCTGTCCGGTCACCGGCCGCTCCACCCCGTCCGCCGGGCCGCCCCTACGGCACGCCCGCTGTCATCCCAAGCCTCGCCCGGGTCGACCGCGACCGGCAGGGGCGATCCGCCCACGTGACCCGGGACCAACGGCCCTGCCGTGATCTTCACGCCCTGCGGCCCCGGCAACCGGCGGCGGCCCCGCGGCCCCGGCAACCGGCAGTGGTCCCGCAGGCCCCGGCCCCGGCAACCGGCGGCGGCCCCGCCGGTCCCGGGGGACCGGCGGGGCACTCGGTGCACCCGTCACCCGTTGACCACCAGCCGTCGGGCCCGCAGCAGTCGGGCCCACCAGGGTCGGGGTGCTTGCGGAGCCGGTGCGCGCACGCCACGGAGGCTGACCCAGCCGCCCGGTCCCATGGTCAACGTGCCGATCGCGGGTGGCCGGCGTCGGCCCAGCACCGCGACGCCGACGGTGACCAACCCGGCGGCCAGCACCGCGGCCGTCGCGACGAGCAGCCGGTCCGGGTCGGGCAGCGGCCGGTACCGGACCTCCCCGTCGCTGGCCACGAAGACGCCGATCGGGCGTCCGTCGCGGGTCACCGGCACCAGCGCGGCGGGCGGCGTGCCGGGCAGCGGCAGCACCGGGCCGACCGGAGCCGGCGGTGCCTCGGCGACCGGCTGCGCCGGCTCGGGAGCCGGCCGCGCGGCCTCGGCGGACGGCCGGGGCGGGACCAGCGGCATCGGCCCGGTGGCGTTGAAGATCGCAGTCATCTCGGAACCTCCTATCGAGCGTCGGAGCCGGCGCAGGTGGGAACCACAGCGGCCCGGCCGGCGGCCAACCGGGCGATCGGCACCCGGTACGGCGAGCAGGAGACGTAGTCCAGTCCCGCCTCGGCGAAGAACTCCACCGACTCCGGGTCGCCGCCGTGTTCGCCGCAGACACCCACGGTCAGTTCCGGACGCGCGGCCCGGCCCTCGGTCACGGCCAGCCGGATCAACCGGCCCACCCCGGCGGTGTCGACGGTTTCGAACGGTGACGCCTCGACGATGCCCCGCTTCAGGTAGTCGCCGAGGAACGAGCCCTCCCCGTCGTCCCGGGAGAACGCCCAGGTGGTCTGGGTCAGGTCGTTGGTGCCGAGGGAGAAGAACTCGGCCTGGCGGGCGATCGGGCCGGCGGTCAGCGCCGCCCGGGGCGTCTCGACCATCGTGCCGATCGGGATCGGCGGGGCACCGGCGACGGTGGCCAGCACGTCAGCCACCTCGGCCCGTACCGCGGCCAGTTCCCGCACGTCGACGACGAGCGGCACCATGATCTCCGGGCGCGGGTCGCCGCCCTCGGCCACCCGCTGCGCCGCCGCCTCCGCGACGGCCCGGACCTGCATCGCGAACAGCCCCGGCACGACCAGACCCAACCGGACCCCGCGCAGGCCCAGCATCGGGTTGCTCTCCTGCATGCGGCGGACCGCGGCCAGCAGCACCGCGTCGCGGCCCGGGTCCTGCCCCAGCGCCTGGGCCCGAGCGACCCGCTCGGCCAGTTCGGGAAGCGCGGGCAGGAACTCGTGCAGCGGCGGATCGAGCAACCGGATGGTGACCGGCAGGCCGTCCATCGCGGCGAGAATCGCGACGAAGTCCGCCCGCTGCAACGGCAGCAGTTCGGCAAGCGCGGCGGCGGTCTCGTCCGGGCCGTCGGCCAGGATCAGCCGCTCGACCAGGGACCGCCGGGCACCGAGGAACATGTGCTCGGTACGGCACAGCCCGACGCCGGCGGCACCCAGCGCCCGGGCCCGCGTCGCGTCGGCGGGGGTGTCGGCGTTGGCGCGTACGCCCAGCCGCCGCACCGCGTCGGCGTGCCGCAGCAGCCGGTCCACGGCCGAGACCAGCCGGTCGGACTCCGGTGCCAGGTCACCGGCGAGGTAGCGGGTCACCGGGGAGGGCCGTACCGGAACCTCGCCGAGGTACACCTGGCCCGTGGTGCCGTCGATGGAGATCAGGTCGCCGGCCCGGACCGTTCGTTCGCCGACCCGGAACTCGCCGCGCTCCGGGTCGACCTCCAGCGCCTCCGCCCCGCACACGCAGGTGCGCCCCATGCCCCGGGCGACCACTGCGGCGTGTGAGGTCTTGCCGCCCCGGGCGGTGAGGATCCCGGCAGCGGCGATCATGCCCGGCAGGTCGTCCGGGTTGGTCTCGCGGCGCACCAGGATCACCGGCCCGTCCGCCGCCGTGGCGGCGGCGCTGTCGAAGACGACCCGACCGGCGGCTGCCCCGGGCGAGGCGCCGACCCCGGTGGCCAGCGGCTCCGGCGTGGCGTCCGGGTCGAAGGTGGGGAACATCAATTGGGCCAGTTGCGCCCCGGTGACCCGGGTCAACGCCTCGTCCCAGCTGATCAGACCCTCGTCGGCCAGCTGCGCGGCGATCACGAACGCCGCCGCCGGGGTGCGCTTGCCGACCCGGGTCTGCAACATCCACAACCGTCCCCGCTCGATGGTGAACTCCACGTCGCACAGGTCCCGGTAGTGCCGCTCAAGCGTCGTCATGATCCCGGTGAGCCGGCGGTAGCTGGCCGGATCGATGTGGGCCAGCTCGTCCAGCCCGACCGTGTTGCGGATCCCGGCCACCACATCCTCACCCTGGGCGTCCGGCAGGTAGTCGCCGTACACACCGGGAGCGCCGGTGGCCGGGTCGCGGGTGAACGCCACGCCGGTGCCCGAATCGGGGCCCAGGTTGCCGAAGACCATCGCCATCACGTTGAC
Source organism: Micromonospora sp. FIMYZ51 (assembly GCF_038246755.1). NCBI lineage: Bacteria > Bacillati > Actinomycetota > Actinomycetes > Micromonosporales > Micromonosporaceae > Micromonospora > Micromonospora sp. FIMYZ51. The sequence goes on from NZ_CP134706.1 coordinate 2,540,784, forward strand.
CGCGGTGCCCAGGTCGTCCGGGATGTGTTCGCGGTGCCGGTAGAGCACCGCGCGCTCGGCGTTCCACGACTCGAAGACCGCCCGGATCGCCAGGTACAGCTGCTCGTGCGGCGCCTGCGGGAAGTCATGACCGACCCGGTCGGCGAAGATCTTCTTGTACGTCTCGACAAGCCCGCTCAGCTGTTCCGCCGTCGGCCCGTCCGCACCGGCGGTGGCCCGCAACGCGGTCAGCTCCCGGTCGAACTCCTCGGCCGGTACGCCGTGCACCGTGCGGCCGAACATCTGGATCAACCGCCGGTACGAGTCCCAGGCGAACCGGTCGTCGCCACTGATCCGGGCCAGACCCGTCACGGTGGCGTCGTTGAGGCCGATGTCCAGGATCGTCTCCATCATCCCCGGCATCGAGTAGCGTCCGCCCGAGCGGACGGCCAGCAGCAGCGGCTCGACCGGGTCGCCAAGCCGCCGGCCCAGCCGCACCTCGATCTCCCTCAGGTGGGCGTTTACCTCGTCGAAGAGGCCCTCTGGCACACCCTCGCCGGCCAGGTAGGCCCGGCAGGCTTCCGTGCTGACGGTGAAGCCGGGCGGCACCGGCAAGCCGAGCCTGGTCATCTCGGCCAGATTGGCGCCCTTGCCGCCGAGCAGGTCGGCCAGGTCTCGGCCGCCCTCGATGAAGTCGTACACGTACCTGGTCATGGCCCGGCCTCCAATTCGCCGTAACTGCCTCTGACCTGTTGATAACAGCGCCGGGGACCACCGGGGCAGGGCCGAAGGCCGATCCGGCAGGGGCCACAGGTCCCCCGCCGGACGCGGCTGGTGGCGAGCACCGCTTCCGGTGGGTGGGGCCGGCGCTTGCGCACCTGGCCGCGTATGGTCGGCCGGTGCCCGACGACCTGCGCCTGCGTCCGGTCGGCGAAGACGACCTGGTGGAGTTCTTCGCCCAGCAACTCGATCCGGAGGCCAACCGGATGGCGGCCTTCGGCGCACCGGATCCGACCGACCGGCGGGCGTTCGCCGCACACTGGGTGCGCATCCTGACCGATCCGCGGATCGTGGCCCGGACCGTGACCGTGGACGACGAGGTGGTCGGGCACGTGCTGGCCTTTCCGGTGGGCGACCGGACCGAGGTCGGCTACTGGATCGACCGGTCCCGGTGGTCTCGCGGGTACGCCACCCGCGCGCTCGCCGCGCTGCTGCGCGAGGTCACCCACCGGCCGCTGTACGCCCGAACGGCTACCGACAACGCCGCCTCGCTGGCGGTGCTGCGCAAGTGCGGGTTCGTGGTGCGCGACACCGATCGGGCGTACGCCCCGGCTCGTGGCCACGACGTCGACGAGTACGTCCTGGAACTGCCCGACTGACCGGTCCGCCGGCCCGGTCGGTGGCCACCCGCCTCGCCGTTGACCAGGGCGGCGACTACCCTCGCGGGGTGAACTGGCTGGAACTTGTCGGCTGGGCCGGCTCGGCGCTGCTGGTCTGGTCCCTGCTACAGACGCGCATCCTGCGGCTGCGTGCCCTGAACCTGGTCGGCTGTCTCGTGCTGATCGGCTACAACGCGGCGGTGCAGGTGTGGCCCATGGTGGGGCTCAACGTGGTGCTCGCCGTGATCAACCTCTGGTATCTGCGGCGGTTGTTCACCACCCGGCACGACGAGCAGACCTACCAGGTGGTCGAGGTGGGCCCCGACGACGCGTTCCTGGCGCACACGCTGCGGGTGCACGCCGCCGACATCGCCCGGTTCAACCCGGGCTTCCGGCCCGGCCCGGTGCCGGGTCGGTCGGCCTACCTCGTGGTCCGCGCCGACGAGGTGGTCGGCGTGGTGCTGGCCCGGGACGCGGGTGCCGGCGTCGCGCAGATCGATCTCGACTACGTCACCCCGTCGTTCCGGGACTTCACCCCGGGTGAGTTCGTCTACCGGCGCAGCAGTCTGTTCACCGACCGTGGTTTCCGCCGGGTGGTCAGCCCGCCGGGCATGATCGCCCCGTACTACCACCGTCTCGGCTTCCGCCGCGAGGGCCACTCCTACGTCCTGGATCTGCCGAGCACCCCCCTCTCGCACACCAAACCCTGACCCCTCCGGGCCGGTGGCGTAGGTGCCCGTCGGGAGATGGTTCACGGACGGGGCGAATGGGCATAGGCACCGGCACGCCGGCGGGAGCCGCTGGCGGCGCCACCGGGCGCGGTCCAGCGAGAGGGAGAACCGGGCGTGCAGAGCTACTGGAGTCAGCTGGCCCTGGTCGGAGTCCTGATCGTGGTGAACGCGATTTTCGCGGGCAGCGAACTGGCGCTGGTGTCGCTGCGCGACAGCCAGGTGCAGCGACTGGAACGTACCGGCCGGGCCGGTCGGGTGCTGGCCCGGTTGGCCCGGGACCCGAACCGCTTCCTGGCCACCATCCAGATCGGCATCACCCTGGCCGGGTTCCTGGCCTCGGCGGCTGCTGCGGTGTCCCTGGCCCGGCCGCTGGTGCCGCTGCTTGAGGGCGTGTTCGGCCGGGCCGCCGAACCGGCGGCCATCGTGCTGGTCACGCTGGCGTTGACCTTCTTCACCCTGGTCTTCGGTGAGCTGGCGCCGAAACGGATCGCGATGCAGATCCCGGAACGTTGGGCGCTGCTGGTCGCGCGCCCACTGGACCTGCTCGCCGCGTTCACCCGCCCGGCGGTCTGGGCGTTGAGCGCCACAAGTGACCTGGTGGTGCGGATGGTGGGCCTGAACCCGAAGCCCGAGCGGGACGAGATCAGCCCCGACGAGCTGCGCGACATCGTCGCCGGCCACCACGGCTTCACCAAGGAGCAGCAGACCATCATCGCCGGTGCGGTGGAGATCGCCGAACGGAAGCTGCGCGCGGTGCTGGTGCCCCGGCTCCAGGTCTTCTGCCTGGACAGCGGCACCACCGCCGAGGCCGCCCGGCTGGTGCTGGCCGCCTCCGGGCACTCCCGCGCGCCGGTGGTCCGGCACGGGGGCCTGGACGAGGCGGTCGGCGTCATCCACCTGCGGGACCTGGTCGGCGTACGCGACGACCAGCCGGTCGACGAGTACGCCCGGCCGCCGATGCTGCTGCCGGACTCGGTGCCGGTGGTGGACGCGCTGCGCCAGTTCAAGGCGGAGCGTCAGCACATGGCCCTGGTGGTGGACGAGCGCGGCGCGGTCGACGGGATCGTCACCCTGGAGGACATCCTGGAGGAGATCGTCGGCGAGATCTACGACGAGACCGACCGGGACGTACGCGAGGTGCGCACCGAGCCGGACGGTTCGCTGCTGCTGCCCGGCACCTTCCCGATGCACGACCTGCCCGACATCGGTGTCGACCTGCCGGGGCGCCCGGAGGGCGACTACACCACGGTCGCCGGGCTGGTGCTGGCCGTGCTCGGCCGGATTCCCACGCTCGGCGAGCACGTCACCGTCGACGACTGGCGGCTGGAGGTCACCCACGCCGACGACCGGGCCATCTCCGGGATCCGGCTGCGCCGTGACGCCGAGCGGGCCGAGTCGGACGAGGATCCGGAAGCGACCTCGGCTGCGGACCGGGACCCGGCGGCGGGGCAGGATCCGGCGGAGGGTCAGCCCTCGCCGGCCACGCTCTCCTGACCCGGTGCGGGTGGCTCGGGCCCGGGCAGGCCGGGCAGCGGCGGTTCCAGCCGGACCCGGTGCATCGGCACCTGGATGGTGCTGCGGCCGAGCAGTCGGGCCGCCGCGCGGATCGCCCACGGGCCGGACGGGTGCCGTTCGGAGCCGATCAGCCGCCCGCTCAACCGGCCGTACCAGTGTCGGGTGACGACCAGGTCGGTAAGCCGCAGCGGTCCGCCGGGCGCACCGCGGACGACCAGGTCCACCACCCGACCCAGCCGTCGGCCCTGGTCGTCGTACGCGGTCCGGCCCAGCAGCTCACCCGCTCGCACGGCCGGCTCCCGGGATCCGGTCGATCAGGTGGTGGCGCAGCCAGTCCTCCACCGGTGAGGTGGGTAGTTCATCGGCCCGGATCCGCAGCCACACGGCACTGTCGACCCGGGCGACCAGCGAGTACGGGATGCGCAGCGGCGCCAGCGGCCGGTCCGTGACGAACCGTTCGGCGGTAAGTACCAGCATCCGGCCGAGCCGGCCGCCGACCCGCAGCCCGAGCGCGCCCGGACCGCTGAGCAGCGTCCGCAGGTACAAGTTGCCCTCCGCGTCCCGCGCGAACTCCACGTCGTCGACCTTGCCGATCAGCCGACCGTGCCGGTCGACGAGTTGCCGGTCGAGCAACTCGCGGCTCACCTCGATCCTCACTGTCCCATCCTGGTGCCGATGGCCAGCGGTACGGCGGCGATCGACGCCGCCAGGATGATCAGCAGCAGCGCGGCGGCAAGCGTGTTGAGCCAGCGCCCGTTGACCCGGTCGCCGAGGTACGTGCGGTCGTTGGCGACCACCAGGATCGGCAGGTACGTCAGGGGCAACGCCACCGCGCTGATGATCAGCATGTACTCGGTGAGCGCCACCGGGTCGATTGTGGTGAGCAGCAGGAGCACCCCGATCAGCACGCTGACCAGCAGCACGGTGTGAAACCGGGCCGCTTCACGGGGGCTGACCCGCTTGCCCCACTGCCAGCCGAAGTACTGCGCGGCGGTGTACGCGGCGGACAGCCCGGTCTCCAGCGCGGCGCCGAAGGTGACCGCGAAGAACGCCAGCGCCGCGATGGCCAGGCCGACTCCGCCGAAGGCCAGCACGACCGGATGGGCGACCTCCTCGAGACCGGTGACGGTCAGGCCGGCGGGGCCCAGCACCACTGTCGCGGTGGCGATCAGGGAGAGTGCGAGGAACCCGCCGATCGGGAACCCGACAAGCACGCTGAACCGGGCGTCGGCCAGGTCGGCCGCGCTCCAGCGTTCCTCCACGCCGCCGGAGGAGAAGAAGAAGACCTCGTACGGACTGACCGTGGAGGCGAACAGCGCCACCGCGACGAACCAGTACGCCCCCCAGCCCTGTCCGGCCTCGTCGATGGTGACCGCGCCCCGGCCGAGCGCCGCCCAGTCGGTCGGCAGCCAGAACAGCGCCACGGCGAAGACCACAAGCGTCAGACCGGCCAGCCCGAACACCCGCTCCATCACCGGGAACCGGATGCGCCACAGCACCAACCAGACCGCCGCCCCGGCGACCGGCACCCAGATCAGGTACGGCACTCCGCTGGCCAGCCGCAGCGCCAGCGCCACCCCGCCCAGTTCGGCGCCCAGGGTGACCACGGTGACCACGTACGACGCCATCAGGTTGAGCAGTGCCACCCGGGCGCCGAGCCGCTCCCGGATCAGGTCGAACACCGCCCGGCCGGTCACCGCCGCGATTCGTCCGGCCATCTCGGCGTACGCACAGATCGCCACCACGCCGAGCAGCAGCACCCAGCTGTGCGCCATGCCGAAGCGTGCGCCGGCCTGACTGGCGGCGACCAGGTCGCCGATGTCCACGAAACCGCCGACCGCGGAGAGGATCCCGAGCGTGGCGGCGAGGAGTTTCCTCATGTCGGCGTCGCGGACTCAATCATCGACCCGACCATATCGCTATCAAAGCCGCAATATGCCGCGAAATGCGCAGCCGTGAAGACCGCTCAGAGTGTCCTGGTCAGCCGACCGGGCTGGCGTCGGCCGGGCGGTCCGGTCGGACGCCGTCGGGGTCGTGTGGCGGGCGGGGCTCGTCGACCGGTGGCCAGCCGGCGACCCAGGTGCCGCGTTGCCGCCAGAGGTTCACCCAGTTCACTCCGCGCGCACGGTCGGTGCCGAGCAGCCGTTTGCCGACGGCCCGCAGCCCGACCCCGGCGACCAGCAGGCCGACCCCGAGCCGGGACCGCGCCGGTGACCAGTGCCGGCGCAGGTACGTCACCTTGCCGCGGAGGATCTTCAGCCGCTGCCCGTCGGAACTGGACGAGGCACCGCCGACATGGATCAGGGTCGCGCCGGGGTAGAGCACCGGCCGCGCGCCCAGTGCGCCAGCGCGGGTGCAGATGTCGATGTCGTCGCTGTAGAGGAACAACTGCGGATCGAAGCCACCGAGGCGGTTGAAGAGCGCGCGTTCGATGAGCAGGAAACAGCCGGAGACGGCCGGTACCTCCCGGACCGAGCGCCGGTCGTAGCCGGGCAGGTTCTCCGGGTTGGCCCAGTGGCGGCGGCGGAACACCGTCGAAAGGCCGGTGGCGAAGGTGAACTGGCTCCACAGGCTGGGCAGTCCCAGGCAGGAGTGCCCGTCGTCGGTGCCGTCGGCGTGCAGCGTCCGGCCGGTGTAGATGCGGTGCGCTGGTCGTTGCCGGGCGAATCGCATCAGGTCGGCGACCGGTTGACCGACGGGTACGGTGTCCGGGTTGATCAGCAGGAGGTAGTCGCTGTCCCCGGCGACCGCGCCCCGGTTCACGCCCCGCCCCCAGCCCACGTTCTCGGTCAGCCGGACCAGTCGCACCTCGGGAAACTGCTCGGCGATGGCGTCCGCCGAGCCGTCCTGTGAGGCGTTCTCGACCACCACGATGTCGAAGCGGACGTCCGGGGTCCGGCTGGCCAGGAGTTCGCGCAGGCAGCGCAGGGTCAGCTCGCGGGTGTTGTACGAGACGATCACGATGCAGACGTCGGGGCGGCTCATGGTTGTTCTCCTGGCGGCGTTGCCGGCCCGGTGGGGGCGGACGGTCGGTCGGATGTCGGCGGCAGGTCTGCGGCCGGCTCGGCGCTGCGGCGGCGCAGCCGGCGCAGCGCGATCACCGCCAGGAGTTCCAGCGCGAAGGGAACGTCGTGGAGCAGGTAACGGCGGGCCAGCCGGGCCGGCTCGTTGGCCAGGCGGTGCATCCATTCGAGTCCTGATTGCTGCATCCACAGCGGAGCCCGCCGATGGATGCCGGCCACGAAGCCGATGGCCGCGCCGCAGCCGAGGAACCAGGTGCCCGGCAGCAGGCCGCGCAGCCGGGCGATCACCCTTTCCTGCTTGGGAAAGCCGAGCCCGACATAGACGACGTCCGGCGCGGTGGCCACCACGCTGGCGCAGGCGGCCTCGAACTGGTCGGGGCGGGTGTCGAAGCCGAACGGCGGGCTGAGGTGTCCGGCGATGCGCAGTCCGGGAAACCGGGAGCGCATGGCCTGCTCCGCCCGGCTGGCGGTGCCCGGCGCGCCACCGAACAGGTAGATGGATCGGTTCTGCTCGGCCATCGCGGCGGTCAGGCTCCAGATCAGATCCGCACCGGGTACGCGCGCGGGTAGCGGATTTCCGGCCAGCTGGCTGGCCCAGATCAGGGGCTTGCCATCGGCCACCACCACGTTTGCTGATGCCACATGCGCGCGGGCTTCGTGATCCCGCCGGGTGCGGCGAAGAATATCCACGTTCGGGGTGACGATTTGCCCACCCCGGCCCGCGTTGATCTCGGCGATGACGTGCCGGATCACGTCCTTCTCGTGAAGAGGATCAAAGTCAATCCCGTACAGTTTTATCCGGTTTCCGGAAACGGAACCGTTCGCATCGGATGACACGAAACAGCATCCTAGCGAGGCCAAAGCTGCGACCACGTGGCAAGCGAATGTCGTGTTTCAGTCTCTGGGTCGTATCCTGGCCCTTTGGTCGGTTGATTGTCCACGGTGCGGACTGACACTATCGGCGAGTGCGAATAGATGTCATCATGCCGGCCTTCAATGAGGCCGCGGGGATCGCCGACACGCTGCGCCAACTGTCGAATTCTTCACATTCCAGCCATGATTTGAAGATCGTCGTCGTGGCCAATGGCTGCACCGATGACACCGCGGCGGTTGCTCGTTCATTCGGCGTACACGTGTTGGAAATACCGATCCCGTCCAAGACTGCCGCGCTGAATGCCGCTGAGCAGCTGGTCGACGGTGACGTGCGGATCTACACCGATGCCGATGTCCCGCTCACGGCGGAATTGTTACACGATCTCGCCGCCGCCGTCCGGCGTCCCGGGATCGCCGCAGCGGTGCCCCGGCCGGTGCTCGACACCTCGGGAAGCGCCTGGCCGGTCCGGGCGTACTACGCGGTGAACGCCCGGCTTCCGGTATTTCGTAACCGGTTGTTCGGCCGGGGAATCATCGCGCTCTCCGCCGAGGCGCGGTCGCGTTTCGCGCGCTTTCCCGACCTCATCGCGGACGACATGTTCCTGGACGCGGTCGTCGGCGCGCACGAGAAGGTGGAAATTGCGGCTTCGGTCCCGGTGCGGGTGCCACGCCGTACCGCGGACCTGGTCCGCCGGGTGGCCCGGGCGCGAGAGGGGAACGTGGAGTTCTGGCGCTTCCTGCGGGCCGCGTCACCGGAGTACGGCGTGGCCGCCGACCCGGTGCCCGGCCCGCGTTCCTGGTCCTGGCTGCGGCAGGTGCTGCTCCGGTCGCCCGGGCTGCTGCCCGCGGCGGTCTGCTACGTCGTGATCATCCTGCTCGCCGAGGCGAAGCGGCGCGCACCGGGCTGGAGCGCACGCTCCGGTTGGGGGCGACCGGAGTCGGTACGGGTGCGCCGGTAGCCCCGAGCCGCCCTCGTGTTTTCGCCGTCAAGGGAACGATACGGGTAAGCCGGAAATTCGTTAAGTACCGCTTAATTTCGCCGGACGAACATCTCGGCGGACCACCGGTCGTCGTTAGCCGTCATAAGCAATGACGAGCAAAACGCGGGCCGCCGCTCGCATTCGGCGGGCCCCGGCTCGACCGCGGCAGCACGCCGAGGGCACGTCGGCGGCGGCAGCGCATACCTGACCGGAAAGGCGCCATATCGTGGATAGCCCAGATCCCCCCGCTGCTGCTCCACTTCGCCTCGCGTACCCGTACCTCGCTTCGCCGGCCGGCCGCGCGCGGCGCGGCCGGTTCATCACCGCGGTCGCCGCCGCCGTGATCGTCGTGCTCGGGTCGGCGCTCGGCGCCTGGGGCACCGCTGCGGCGGCCACCACCTACTCGTTCTTCGGTGACGCGGACGTCTCCGGCGTGCCTACCGATCCGGACTCCACCCCGGTCGAGGTGGGGCTGCGTTTCACCTCGACCACCGACGGCACCCTGACCGCCGTCCGGTTCCTCAAGGCGGCGGGCTCCGGCAGCACCCACCCGGTGAGCGTGTGGACCGCAGGTCAGCGGCTGGCCACGGCGACCTCGACAAGCGAGACGAGTTCCGGCTGGCAGGAGGTGCGGCTGCCGACCCCGGTCGCGATCAAGGCCGGCGAGGTCTACGTCGCCTCCTATCACACGACGCGGTACCGGGTGTCGGAGGAATACTTCACCGACAAGATCAGCTCGGGCCCGCTGATGACCACCTCCGGTGCGGGTGTCTACACGTACGGCGAGTCGGGCTTTCCCACCGAGACGTACCGGGCGAGCAACTACTGGGTGGATGTGGTCTTCGCGCCCGCGCCGGTCGCCCCGACCACGGCACCCAGCACGCCCACGGCCACGGCCACCACGCCACCACCCACGGGCACGCCCGGGCCCACGCCCACGCTCACGCCCACGGCCACTTCGCCGGTCCGCCAGGCGCTGCACCTGCCCCGGGTCGCCTGGGAGGGCGGGCCGTCCTACTACGCGGACTTCCCGGTGGCCAACGCGGCCGGCTGGACCAACCACAACTTCTTCCCGGTCGCCGTGTGGTTCGAGTCGGTGCTCACCCAGCACGATGTCGATCTCGATCGCGAGGCCGGGCTGAACACCTATGTCGTCCTGACCTCGAACTCCGACCTGTCCCTGGTCCGGCGCAACGGCATGTTCGCCATCGTCGACCCCGAGGTGCCGGGCGAGGGCGCCGAGACGACGGCATGGGACATCATCGACGAGGCCGACATGTGGGCCGGGCCCGGCACCGGCACCTGGACCGGGAACTTTCCGGGTGAGGGGCAGATCTGTCACGGTGCCCAGCTCGACTGCGGCTTCGACGTGCTGCGCCGGCTCTCCGCCAAGCTGCCCAGCGGGGACGGTCGGATGCGGTACGCGAACTTCGGCAAGGGCGTGATGTTCTGGAACACCGACAGCGAGGCCAGCCACTTCGTCAACAGCTACACGTCGCTGTTCTCCAGTGACATCTACTGGTACACCGATCCGAACGTCTGCCTGTCCGCCTCCGAGGGGCCCAGCATCGGGGTCCCCGCGAGCACCTGCCGACGCGCCGCCAACTACGGCCTGACCATGCAGCGGATGCGCCAGGTCGACGCGATGGACGGCAAACGCCAGCCGATCTGGGCCTTCGTCGAGCTGGGCCATCCGTCCCAGGAGTCGTCGGCACCGACAATCACCGGGCCGCAGATCGCCGGCGCCGTGATCAACTCTCTGATCAACGAGGCCCGGGGCATCATCTACTTCAATCACAACTTCGGCGGACCGTGCATCACCCAGCATCTGCTGCGCGACGAGTGCGGGGCGGCGGTGCGGCCGACGGTCACCGAGTTGAACAAGCGGATCAAGAGCCTGGCGCCGGTGCTCAACACCCAGTCGTACGCCTGGACCTTCAACCACCGCCTCGACACCATGCTCAAGGAGTACGCCGGTTCGTACTACATCTTCGCGATGCCGGGCCGCAGCGGAGGCACCGGTACCCAGGGGCTCACCCTGCCGGTAGGCGTCACCGGAAACCAGGCGCAGGTGCTCTTCGAGAACCGGACGGTGCCGATCAGCGGGGGCATGATTCACGACCACTTCGCCACCGAGCACTCGTACCACATCTACAAGATCACGCCGACCAGCTGATCGGCCACCGCCCGAACAGTCCGGCGCCGCCCACGGGTGGCGCCGGACTGTCGCAATTTCGAAACCAGCTGGCAGTAATTGACTGTCGTATTCCTGACTGGCTGCGGTCCTGACCTCCGCTGAGATGGACGACGCGACCAATTGCCACTCCGGGCGTCCGCTAGCTTCTTGCACCAGGGGCATGCCGATTGGACACTGGGCTGGCGATACGCATGGGTGGCGTGAGTGGGTCACGTCCGGGAAAAACGTCGGCCCTCGTACCTGGGGCTGAGAGGGACGTAGTGGACTTCTGGGACCTGACCAAACTCCTGATCCGGCGGTGGTACATCGCCGGTCCGCTGCTGTTGCTGACGGTCGCCGCCACCGCTCTCGCCGCGGTCAAGATAGAACCCAATTACGTGGCGACCAGCTATGTCCAACTCGTGCCGCCCTCGGTCACCCCGAAGGAGGACGACCGCCGCACCCCGCGACCGCGCAACCCGTGGCTCGATCTCGGCCTCGCCTCGCTGGGCAAGGCGGCCATCCTCACCGTGCAGGACCAGAAGGTGGTGGAGGCGCTCAAGGAGGCCGGATACACCGACTCCTTCACCCTCACCCTGGACCAGGCGCTGCCGATCGTCAGCTTCGAGGTCATCGCGCCCACCAGGGACCAGGCGACGGCGACCACCCAGGAACTGGTCCGGCGCTTCGGCGAGAGCGTGACCGCCCTCCAGGCCGACTACGGTGCCGCCGCCGAGCAGACGATCACCACCCTCCGGTTGACCGTCGGGGAGAACGTCACCGAGTCGACCTCGAAGGTCAAGCGGGCGCTGGTCGCCATCGCCGGGCTGGGCGTACTGCTCACCACGGCGCTTACCGTGCTGTTGGACGCCATGATTCGGCGGCGGCGGGGGCGGCACGCGGCGGCCACCGGCGCGGGCCCCGGGCACGACTCGCCGCCCGCCGACCCGCCGGTGAACCAGCGCAGCGCCTGGGCCGACCGGAACAGCGCCCAGTCCGGCGTGGACGACCGTGCCGTGGCGCTCGAACCGGTTCCCGCCGACGCGACCGTCATCGTGCCGCGTACCGAGTGGCCGCCGCCGGGCACCGGCGGCAACCACCGTTGAGCATGTCGCTCCTGCATCCGGCGGATCTCGAGCCGGCAAGCGTCGCGAGGGGCGTGTACGCCTCCCGGCGCCGCTACGCCCGGGTGGACGCCGCCGTGCTGCTCAGCCTGATGCTCTGCCTGCTCATGCTGATCCCGGCGAAACTGATCGTGCCAAACATGACCGACCTGGGGCGGCCGGCGCTCATCATCGCGGTGTTGCTGTCGGCCTGGTGGGTCCTGGTGCGGTGCAGTCCACGACTGTCCATGGTGGGGCCTCAGCCGATGCGTTGGGTGGTGCTGCTCTACCTGCTCTGGGCGATCCTGTCCTACGCGGTGGGCTTCCTGCGCGGTCTGACCACGATGGAGGCCAACAGCGCTGACCGGGCGATGCTCTACGTCGCCGCGTTCGCCGGTGTGGTGCTTGTGGTCGCCGACGGGCTGCCGAACTGGGACCGGTTACGGCTGGTCTTCCGGGTGTTCGTCTGGTGTGCCGGGTTCATGGCCGTGGTCGGGCTGTTGCAATTCGTCCTCTGGACCGATGTCACCGTTTATCTGATGGTGCCCGGGCTTGAGCCGAAAGGCTTCGTACCCGGCTTCGAGATACGGGGTTCCGGCATCCGGGTGGCCAGCACCACTCTGCACTACATCGAATTCAGTTCGGTGATGGCGATGAGCCTGCCTTTTGCCATTCATTTCGCCCGCTTCGCCCCCGAGCGAAAGGACAGGCAGCGTTTCGTGATTCTCGCCCTGCTCATCGCGGCGGCGATTCCCACGACGGTTTCCCGGACCGGTTTCCTGGCGGCGGGCCTGATGCTGCTGGTCATGGTGCCGGTCTGGAATTGGCGGATGCGGTACAACATGGCAATGATCGGGGCCGGTCTGCTGGCCGCCCTGATGTTCCTCAAGCCCGGCCTCATCAACACGGTGATCGGGCTCTTCGCCGGCGCCTCCGAGGATCCGAGCGTGACCGCCCGCACCGATCGGTACGAGATGGTGCAGAGCTACTTCGTCGAGCGACCCTGGCTCGGCCGGGGGATCGGCACCTGGGTCTGGCCGCAGTATCAGTATCTCGACAACCAGTGGTTCGCGCAGGCGCTCGCCGGTGGCCTGGTCGGCGTGGCCGTGCTCGCCGCGCTGCACCTGGCCGCGATCGCGCTGGCCATTGTCGCGCTACGGCGAGCGACCCGGGCGGAGGACCGGCATCTCTGCGCGGCGCTCATCTCGACCCAGGTCGTCGCGGTAGCCGTCGGGTTCACGTTCGACTCGTTGAGCTTCACCACCTTCGCCACGCTGCTGCCGCTCATGATCGGCGCGACCGGTGCGGTGTGGCGTTTCACCCACCCGCGACGCACCGTCCGTACCTCAACCACCCGCTGGTTCGCGGCCTGATAGCCGACAGCCGGTAGCGGAATTACCGGTTGCGAAATGGTGGGATTGGTCCGAACAGGTGGGCTGATCATCGTTTTCCCGGCGGAACGATCCGTTTGGCGGAGTGGTCCGGTAGTTTGCATCTATACCGTCACTCCCAGTTAGCTGGGCTGAAAAATGCCTGGTCGTGGCTGGGGCGACGACGGGAGAAGTGAATCATGAGTGGGGGCCTGGGGAGGCGATTCCGTCGAATTGTGGCGGTATCTGCGACATGCGCCATTGTGGCTGCCGGATCTGTGGCGATCAGTGCGGTGTCGGCGGCCGAAGAAATCGATCCGTGCAATCCGGTGTTGAATCCGATCGTCTGCGAGAACAGCAAGGAGGGCACGCCCAGCGCGATGTGGGATGTTCCCTGGGGGGACGACGAGAGCATTCAGGGCTTCGCCACGGAGATGAGCGTCAACCTGGGGGAGCGGATCGACTTCAAGATCAAAACCGATGCGACGGACTACCGCATCGACATCTACCGGCTCGGCTATTACGGCGGCGCCGGAGCGCGCCGGATCGCCGAGCTCGCCCCACTGGTGCCGCTGCCGCAGGTGCAACCCGAGTGCGTCAGCGACCCGAGCACCAATCTCGTCGACTGCGGCAACTGGGCGGTGTCGGCGTTCTGGAACGTGCCCGCCACGGCGGTGTCCGGCGTCTACGTCGCCCGGCTGACCCGGACGGACACCGGGAGAGCCAGCCACATCACCTTCGTGATCCGCGACGACGCCAGCACCTCGGATCTGTTCTTCCAAACCTCCGACACCACCTGGCAGGCATACAACTCCTACGGCGGGGCCAACCTCTACCCGGGGCCCCTCGGGCGGGCCCACAAGATCAGCTACAACCGGCCGTTCGCCACCCGACGCGACGCCAGTCGCGACTTCCTGTTCAGCAACGAGTATCCGATGCTGCGCTTCCTGGAGCGCAACGGATACGACATCAGCTACACCACCGGCGTCGACTCCGACCGCCGTGGCGCATTGATCCGCAACCACAAGGTCTTCATCTCCACCGGCCACGACGAATACTGGTCCGGCGCCCAACGCGCGAACGTCGAGGCGGCCCGCGACGCCGGAGTCAGCCTCGCCTTCTTCAGCGGCAACGACGTCTACTGGCGCACCCGCTGGGAGCCGAGCGTGGACGGCTCCGACACCCCACACCGCACCCTGGTCTGTTACAAGGAGACCTGGGCCAACGAACGGATCGAGGACACCCCGCAGGAGTGGACCGGGACCTGGCGCGATCCACGGTTCAGCACCCCGACAAACGGTGGCGGCCGTCCGGAGAACGCACTTATCGGCACCGCGTACATGGCCAACTTCACCGACCTGCCGCTTCAGGTGCCGGCCGAGCAGGGCCAGTACCGGTTCTGGCGCAACGCCGGGCTGCCCACCACCGGAACCGCCACCCTGGCCCCGCACATCGTCGGCTACGAGTCGAACGAGGACCTCGACAACGGCTTCCGGCCGCCGGGCCTGATCCGCCTCTCCACCACCGTCGGACCGACCCCGGAGTACCTCCAGGACTTCGGCTCCGAAACGGCCGCCGGCACCACCACCCACCATGCGACGCTCTACCGTGCCCCGAGCGGAGCCCTGGTCTTCTCCGCCGGCACCATTCAGTGGGCCTGGGGCCTGGACACCTACCACGACGGGGTGCGGTCGCCGGTCAGCCGGCCGATGCAGCAGGCCACCGTGAACCTGTTCGGCGACATGGGGGTGCAGCCGGACACGCTGATGACCGACCTGGCACCCGCCACCTCCTCCACCGACACCGAGGCGCCCACGGTCGCCATCACCTCGCCGGCTGCGGTCACCACGGTCACCAACGGCAGCAAGGTCACCGTCCGCGGCACCGCCGCCGACACCGGCGGCGGCCGGGTCGCGGGCGTCGAGGTCTCCACCGACGGCGGCACCACGTGGCACCCGGCCACCGGCACCACCAACTGGGAGTACGAGTTCTACACCGCCGGCATCGGTGCCCAGGTGGTCCACGTCCGCGCGATCGACGACAGCGTCAACATCGGCAGCGCGTTGGAGAGCAGGCTGTTCAATCTCAGCGGACCGAGCACGCTGTTCGGCGCCCGGGTGCCGCAGACCGCCGCTGCCGACGACTCCACCTCAGTGGAACTGGGCATCCGGTTCCGGCCACAGGTGGACGGCCTGATCACCGGCATCCGCTTCTACAAGGGACCGGGCAACACCGGTACGCACACCGGCAGTCTCTGGACCGCGGGCGGCCGGCTGCTCGCGGGGGGCACCTTCACCGGCGAGACCAGCACCGGTTGGCAGACGCTTACCTTCAGCAGGCCGGCCGAGGTGTCCGCCGGCACCACCTACGTGGCCTCGTACCACGCGCCAAACGGGCACTACGCCGCCGACGAGTACTACCTCTCCCTGGCCGACCACCTCGCCGGGCCGCTGATCGCGCCGCACTCAAGGCTCGACGAGCCCAACGGCGTCTACAAGTACGGTGCCGGCTTCCCGGAGAGCCCGTCGAGTGCCACGAACTACTACGTGGACGTGCGGTTCGTGGCAAGCGAGGACGCGCCGCCCATGGTGGTCGCGACGACTCCGGTGGACAACGCGACAGGCGTACCGCTTGACTCGACGCTGTCGGTGGTCTTCTCCAAGGCGGTCGCGCCGTCGACAATCCAGTTCACCCTCCGCGACGCGGACGGTGATCCGGTGGCGGGCGACACGTCCTACCACTCGTCCACCAGGACGGCGACCTTCACTCCCACCGAGGAGTTGCAGTCGGCGCAGCGCTACACCGCAAGCGTGACCGCCGAGGACACCCGGGGCAACGCGTCCGACCCGCCGACCGAGTGGAGCTTCACCGTCGACCTCGACCCGTCGGTGGTGCGGCTCTTCGCGGCCGACGCGGTGCCGACGAACCCGGCGGTGTCCGACGGCGGCGGTGCGGTCGAACTGGGGGTCAAGTTCACTGCGGCGGTCAGCGGTACGGTGCTCGGGCTGCGCTTCTACCAGGGACCGGGCAACACCGGTGCACATACCGGAACCCTCTGGTCGACAAGCGGCGAACCACTGCGGCAGGTCACCTTCGGGCCGAAGTCCGGTCTCGGCTGGCAGACCGCCGCGTTCGCCGACCCGTACCCGGTCAGCGCCGGTACCACGTACGTCGTGTCGTACTTCGCGCCCAACGGCAACTACGCCTACGATCCGGGCTTCTTCGACACGCCCTGGACCAACGGGCTGCTCAGCGCGCCGAGCAACGGCAACGGGGTGTTCCGGTACGGATCGCCGGGCTTCCCCACGGACTGGTACCAGAACGCCAACTACTGGGTGGATCCGCTGTTCAAGCCCGGGGAGGGGCCCACCCCGTCCGCCCCGCCCAGCCCGACACCGTCGCGTACGCCGAGTCCGACGCCGTCCGCCACGCCGAGTCCGACACCGTCCGCCACGCCGTCCGCGACGCCGTTGGTCACGTCCAGCCCGACGTCGTCGGCCCCGCCGAGTCCGACAGCCAGTCCGACGCCGTCGACCACGCCGACTCCGACGCCGTCCGGCCCGGTCAGCCCACCGACCGGAGTCAATCTCTTCACCGGCTCGGGAGCACCGCAGGTGACGAGTTGGAACGACTCGGACGCCCTGGAGGTGGGCGTCGCCTTCCGCAGCGACGTCGCCGGCAAGGTGACCGGGGTCCGTTTCTGGCAGGGCAGCGGCAACACCGGGGTGCACACCGGTTCGCTCTGGTCCGCCAGCGGTGAGCGGCTGACCTCGGCGACCTTCGTGAACGAGACCGGATCCGGTTGGCAGAGCGTACGGTTCCCGGAACCCGTGCCGATCACGGCCGGTACCACGTACGTCGTGTCGTATCACACGACGACCGGGCGCTACGCGGTGAGCCTCGCCGCGTTCCAGTCGGCGGAGCTGGTGACCGGCCCACTGCGGGTGTCGGCCAACGGTGGCCGCTACCGGTACGGCCCGAGCGCGTTTCCGAACCGGAGCTCCCAGCACAACTACTGGGTCGACGTCTTCTTCCAGGCCAACGGACCCTGACCAGCGCCCTCGGCAGCGCGGCACGGTGCCGCCGTGCTGCCGAGGGCGGCAAGCGTCGTCAGTTACGACGAGGAGGGCGGCTTCGGCGGCCGGGTCAGGCGGAGCACACCCGAGGGCGGTAGCTTCGGTAGATGTCCGCGAGGTCGGCGCGCAGACCGTCCGGGTGGTATTCCGCGCGGATCCGGTCGGCGGCGGCTTGTCCCGCCGCCACCAGCGACGCCGGATCCTCCTCGTAACGGCGCAGCGCCTGCTCGACGGCGACCGCGAAGCCCAGCAGGTCACCCTCGGCGACGGGGGAGCAGTACCGGGGATCGAAGAAGTCCCGCCCGCCCAGCCCGGTGAAGCCGACGACGTACGCGCCGCTCGCCATCGCCTCGGCCGGCGGTAGGCCGAACCCCTCGCGTTCACTGAAGCTGAGGAAGATCGCGCATCCGCGCAGCGCCTCGGCGGTCTGCGCCTCGCTCATGCCGTCGATCGGCACGAGTTCCCAATCCGCCAGGACGCCGCGGGCCCGCAGGATGTGCAGCAACTGCTCCTGCTCGATGGCGCGACGGCGGGGCATGTGGCCGATCCGGCGGGGTGCCGGGCGGGCCGGCGGATGGAACACCTGGTCGTCGACCACCACCCGGGCCAGTCGTACGTCCAGGTCGGCGAAGGCGTGGCGCAGCAGTGCGACGTTGTCCCGGGAGACCGTCAGCAGCGCCTCGATGCCCGGACAGTCCCGGTACGGTGCACCGGCCGAGGTGCCGTCGAGCGACACCTCGTCGAAGGTGCGGTACGCGTTCTGATTGAAGATCAGCTTGCGGGCGGGTGCGGGCAGCCGGCCCAGTGCCGGACCGTAGAACTCGGGCACCACCAGGAGGTCGGCGGGACCGAGCGTGACCTGCCCGGCGGCGACCACCGGCGTGTCGTTGGCGAACCAGTCGACCCGGAAGTCCGCACGGGAGTGCAGCACCGCTGCGGCGGTGCCCGACTCGTTGAGCAGGTCCACGTGGCGGTAGAGGTTACGGATGCCGCCGCTGGGCCGGTTGTCGTCCGGGCTCAGGTAGTAGACGACCCCCTCCTCGGCGCGGCCGGCGTCGTAGCGCAGCGGTGGGGGCGTACGACGTCGAAGCGCCCGGACGTGGTCGAGCCGTCGGATCCGGTCCCGTGCCATCCGCTTCGTGCGACCGATCATGATGGATGCCCGTCCCCTCCGCAGTCCGCCCGAGCGCAGGTTCCCGCCCTCAGCGTGTCCCCGTGATCGCTCTGCGCAACTATTGTGGAGTCAGGGCGGCCAGACATCCCCCGTTGGTACTGCGCGTACTGTCGGGCAGCTGACGGTGCGGAGCTCCGGCGCCACCTACGGTTACGGTGCCGGAGGCAGCTTCCCCTCTTCGTCGTGGAGCGCGAGCTGCTGGGTCGACCTGGTGGTCGCTCCGAACTGCCCGTCGGCGTGCGTCCGTGGATCCGACCGACCGGCGGCAGTCCTGCCGAACAGCGCGAAGTGGGGGATGAGGTGCGACTGCTCGTCGGCCTGCACCATCTGGAGCTAGGGGGCAGTCAGCTCAACGCCCTGGATCTCGCGGTAAGCGTCCGGGACCAGGGCCACGAGGTGGTGATCTTCGGCAACTACCAGGACGAGCCCGGGCCGGTGGCGGAGCTTGCCCGGCAGGCGGGCCTACCGGTGATCGCCGTGCGGCACCGGGCCGAGCGGCTTGGCCGCACGATGCCGTTGCGGCCGGGACTGTCCCGGGCACTGAACCGGGCCGTCCGCGAGTTTCGGGCCGATCTCGTCCACGCCTACGAGTACTCGGTCGCCCTCGACGCCTTCTACGGCCCACACCTGCGGTTCGGCACTCCCGTGGTGACCACCGTGTACGGCATGCAGGTGCCGCGCTGGATGCCGCGCTACGGCAGTCTCATCGTCGGCACCGCACAGCTGGTGGCGGAGACCGCGGCCTTCCGTCCGCCACCGGCCCTTATCGAGCCACCGGTCAAGACCGACTTCGACGACCCGGCCGTGGTCGACGGTCAGCCGTTCCGGCAACAGCACGGCATCCGACCGGAAGACATCGTGATCGGTGTGGTCAGCCGCCTCGAACCGGAGATGAAGGCCGAAGGCGTGTTACGGGCCATCCGTGCCCTGCGGCTGCTCGACGACGACCGGCTCCGTCTCGTGGTGACAGGCGGCGGCCCCGCACTGCCCGACGTGGCGGCCGAAGCGGAACGTGCGAACAGCGCGCTGGGCCGCCCCGCGGTGGTGCTCACCGGCCCGATGGACGACCCACGCCCGGCGTACGCGGCGGCGGACATCGCGCTGGGCATGGGCGGGTCGGCACTGCGGGCGATGGCCTTCGGTCGCCCGCTCGTGGTGCTCGGCATCAACGGCTTCTCCCGGACCTGTGCCCCGGAGACGATCGACTACTTCCTGCGCTGGGGCTTCTACGGCATCGGCGAGGGCGACCTGGATCCGGCTCCGCTCGCCGCGCAGATCGCTGAGCTGGCCGGTGACCCGGGGCTGCGCGTCGAGCGTGGCGGCTGGGGGCGGCGACTCGTGCTGGGCCGGTTCAGCCTCAAGGCGGCCACCCAGACCCTCCAGGAGGTCTACACCGAGGCGCTGCGGCACCGTCCCGTCCCGGGTTTCCGGCTGCGGGAGGGGCTGCGGGTGGCTGGCCACAAGGCCACGGCCGATCTGCTGCCGGCCACCGCACGCCAACGGATCCGCCAGGTGCTCGGGTGAGCGTCGAGGAACGATCCGTCCCGCCGACCGAGCAACCCGCCCTCTTCGTCAAGGCGTCGCGGGCCCTGGGCTGGAGCATGGCGAGCACCATCATCAGCCGGCTGAGCACCCTGGCGATCGGCATCGCGCTGGCCCGCATCCTCGGCCCGGACGCCTTCGGCACGTACGCCGTGGCGATGGTGGCGCTGCTCGCGGTGCTGAGCTTCAACGAGCTGGGGGTGAGCCTGGCCATCGTCCGGTGGCCGGGCCCGCCCGCCGAGATCGCGCCGACCGTGGCGACCATCTCGCTGCTGTCAAGCGTCCTGATCTATGTCGGCTGTTTCCTGGGCGCACCTGTCTTCGCGACCGCCATGGGCGACCCGGCGGCGACCCCGGTGCTGCGCCTGATCACCGTGGCGGTCGTCGTGTCCGGCCTGGTGGCGACGCCGGTGGCGATGCTGCAACGCGAGTTTCGCCAGGGCCGCAAGATGATCGCCGAGCAGGTGGCCACCTGGGTGAGCGCGCTGACCTCCATCGGCTGCGCGCTCGGCGGGCTCGGCGCGATGAGCCTGGCGATCGGGCACGTCGCGGGCGTGCTCGCCGGTGCCGTGCTCTTCGTCGCGTTCGCGCCGCAGGCCGTCCGGTTGGGATTCGACCGGGCGAAGGCCGCCAAGCTGTTGCGCTTCGGCGTGCCGTTGGCGGGCTCCAGCATCGTGGTGTTCGCCGTCGGCAACATCGACAAACTGATCGTCGGCGCCGTGCTGGGACCGGTACCCCTCGGCGTCTACGTCCTGGCGGTCAACCTGTCGAACTGGCCGGTGTCGATCTTCTCGCAACCGGTCCGCGCGGTGGCGCCTGCCGCGTTGGCCCGGCTTCAGCACGATCCGGCGGCGATGCGGACCACCTTCCTCTCCACGGCCGGGCTGCTCGCCTCGGTGACCATGCCCGTGTGTGTGCTGCTGGCCGCCACCGCCGACCCGTTGATCCGGTTCGTCTACGGCACCGCCTGGCAGTCCGCCGCCGAGGTGCTTCCGTGGCTCGGCCTGCTGGCCATCCTGCGGATCCTCTTCGAACTCGTCTACGACTACTTCGTGGTGCTGGCCAACACCCGGGCGGTCTTCACCATCCAACTGGTCTGGTTGGCGGCGCTGGTACCGGCCGTCTACGGCGGTGCCTGGTTCGGTGCCGCGGCGGGTGCCGCCGCCGCCCAGTTCGCCGTGGCCGTGCTCGTGGTACTGCCGGTCTACCTGTACGAACTGAATCGGGTGGGCGTGCCGGTGGGCGCGTTCCTGGCGCGCCTGCTCCTGCCGGTCGCCGGCACCGTGGCGGTGGCGTTGGCCGCCTGGGCGGCGACCCGTACCGTCCCGGTCGACCTGCTGGCCCTGACGTTGGCGGGTACGGCCAGCATCATCGCGATCGGCGCGCTGGTCTACCGGCTGCGCAGCGCGCTTCGTGCGCTGCGTACCGTCGAGGGGATGGACTGAGGTCGGGTCCGGCCCACCCCGGCCGGACCGGTAGCCCTTCCGGACCGGGACCCCGGCCGGACCGGCAACCCGACACGCGCCGCTCAGTCGGCGGCGTGCTGCTCACCGGCGGCGAAACGGCCGGCGAGCGCGGCCCGGCGCAGCGGCAACGGGGTACCCGACTTCGCGGAGATCATCACCGCGATGTCGTCCGGCGCGACCTGGTCGAGCAGCTCGGCGAGGCCATGCTCGTCGAGCGCGACCTCCGCGGAGTAGCCCAGGCAGAGCATGTCGTCGGTGGCGTACGAGTTGGCCGGCGCACCCAGCACCTCGTCCACGAAGACCCCGTAGAGGATCTCCTCGGAGAAGTGCAGCTGTGCTCCGATCGCGGTGGCCCACGGCTGACCGCTCACCGCCTCCACCCGCCGCAGCAACTCCCGGACGATCTGCGGATCCCACGGTGCCGGCCAGCAGATGTAGTCGGTGAAGGGTGCGGAACCCGGCGGCAGGCCGAGCAGCTTCCGGGCGACCTGGTGCCAGAGCACGTGGCGCGGCAGCCGATCGTCGATCTCGCCTGGCTTGCGGTAGAACCGGGTGATGCCGTCGCGGCGGAACCGGTCGACCCCGAACGGGCGGACGAACTCGATGTCCGAGTCGACAAGCAGCACCACGTCGGCGTCCGATTCCGCCGCCGCGGCGAGCTTGACGATCTGCTGGACGATCCAACCCCGCAGCGGCGGAACCGGCCGGCGCAGGTTCACCCAGCCGTTCACCCCGGGCAACTGCCGGAAGGTGCGGGGCAGGAACTCGGCGACGGCGTGCACCTCGGCGCCGGCCAGCTGACCGAACCGGGCCAGGTCGCGCCGGGGCACGATGATCTGCTGGGTCACCGGCCCGACGCGCTGGGCCTGGATCGAACGGTGCAGGTCCGCGCAGAGTTCGAAGTCGGGTGCGTAGCTCGGGGTGATGATGGCGAGTCGCGGCATGCCAGATCCTCAGGTCGGTGGGCCGGGGCGGCGGCCGACCCGCCGTGGCCCCGATGGTCGGATGACACTCACCGGACGACCGCCGGTGACCAGGCGTCCGGAATCAGCAGTGCGGGCGCGCCTCGGCCGTCGGCCGGGACCGACCAGACATCGCTGGAGGCGGTACCGGGTCGGCCCCGGGGCAGCCCGTAGACGACGGTGTGGTCGTCCAGCCACTCCACCTGGTCGTCAACGCTGCGGGTCTCGGCGAGCCGGGTCTGCGTACCGCTGGCCAGGTCGTAGACCGCCAGCCGCCAGCGGCCCGCCGGCAGGTCGCCGCGTTCCTTGAAGGCGAGTCTGGTGCCGTCCGGCGACAGCGACGGGCATTCCACGTCCCGCCGCAGCGCGGTGACCCGACGCGCGGCGAGGCTCCCCTCGACCAGCCAGGTCCGGCCGCCGGACGCGGCGGTGGCGTAGAACCGGTCGTCGTCGGCGAAGGTGACCCCCCACAGGTTCTTGTCCACGGCGGTGAGCACCTTGCCGTCGACGACGAGGTCGAACCGCTCGATGTCCCCGACCACCTCGCCGTCGGCCCGGGTGACCACGGTCCGGGTGGAGAACTGTCCGGGGTTGGCGTAGGAGTCGCCGTGCACGAAGGTCGTGGTGGCGATGAGCGAGCCGTCGCGGGACAGCCGGGCCCGGCTCGGCAGGCCGACCACCGGCAGCTCACGCCGGGGCGTCCAGTCCGGGCCGAGCAGATGGGCCCGGGACGTGGTGACCAGCCCTCGGTCCGCCGCGACGCAGATCGCCGTGTCCCGGGTCGCGTACACCCGGTCGCAGGACGCCGGGGTGACCGCCCGTGGTGCGGTCGGCTCCGCCAGCGGGACCATCGCCACCCGACCGTAGTCGGCGCCCAGCGCCGTGGTGCGGAAGACCACGTGCGGCCCGGCCCGCACGGCGGCCAGGTCGGCGCGGGCCGGTGCGGCGGTCGCCGCCGCACCGACCGCCGGCTGCTGCTGACGGATCCGCCAGACGTAGCCGGTCGCGCCGGCGACGGCTGTCAGCAGCACCACCGTCAACACCACAAGCCTGGTACGGGGACTCAGTCCACTCATGCCGGTGCTCCCTGGGGCCGGGCCTCGCCGGCCGGCGTCGGTGCCGGCCGGTCGACGTTCCGCAGCAGCCACCCGGCGACCGGCACCGCGACGGCCAACAGGGCGGCGAAGAGCAGCAACGCGAACTGCGGCCCGTGCAGCGTCCACGCGAGGCCGAACAGCACGGAGGCGGCGAAGCGGGCCAGCACCACGGTGGTCTGGGCGGCGGCGATGCCGCTGCCCCGCGCTTCGGCCGCCACCAGCCGACTCACCAGCGCCGCGAGCACGCCGTCGGTGGCGGCGTAGAAGGCGCCGAGCAACAGCAGGACGGCCAGGGTGAATCCGACATTCCCGCTGGGCAGCGCCGCGAGCAGGTAACCGGCGAGCAGCGCCAGATGCCCGGCGACCAGGACCCGGCCCCGGCCGACCCGGTCGGCCAACCGGCCCACGGGCACCGCCAACACCAGATAGGCGACGTTCGTGCCGACGTAGAGCAGCGGGAAGTACCGGGCGGCCAGGTCGTCACGGCTGTGCAGGGCCAGGTAGAGGAAGCCGTCGCCGATTGTCAGTACGCCGAGCAGCGTGGCGGCGAGCAGCGGTCGCCGCAGTCGTCCGCCGGTCACCTCCCGGATCACCTGCCGGGCGCCGGGCCGGTCGGCGTGGGCCGAGGTGGGCAGGTCCGGCACGTAGAGCACCAGCACCGCCAGGCCGGCGACCGCGAAGGCGAAGGAGACCACGAAGATGGAGTCGTAGCTGCCGGGCACCAGCAGCAGCAGGCCGAAGGCGACGAGCGGGCCGAGGGCCGCCCCGGCGGTGTCCAGCGCCCGATGGAGGCCGAAGGCCCGCCCGAGCGCCTCGGGTGGCGACGCGGCGGCGATCAGGGCGTCCCGGGGCGCGGTACGCAGACCCTTGCCGAGCCGGTCGGCGGTGACCACCGCGGTGATGGCCGCGAAACTCGTGGCGGGCAGCATCGCCAGCCGGCTCAGCGCGGACGCGCCGTACCCGGCCACGGCGATCCACTTGGGATGCTGACCACGGTCGCCGAGGTAACCCCCGGCGATCCGTACCACCGCGCTGACCCCCTGGTAGAGCCCGTCGAGGACGCCGTACGCGATCGGGGCCAAACCGACCATCGCGGTCAGGTACAACGGCAGGACCGATGCCACCATCTCCGACGACACGTCGGTGAGCAGGCTGACCAGGCCGAGCAGCAGCACCGTCGCGGAGACGCGACGCACCGGGCCACCGGCCCCCCGGTGACCCGCGCCGCCCGGGCGGTCCCGCAGCGTCACGTACACGGCATCTCCAACTCCAGGCCCGCCTCCTGCGCCCACGGATCGGCGTTGCCGTCGACGGTCCGCCGACCGGTCGCCGTCGACCGGACGGTGGTGGACCTCAGTCGGCCAGCGCGCTCCGCAGTGCGGCCACGACCTGCTCCTGTTGGTCCGCGGTCAACTGCGGATAGATCGGCAGGGAGAGCAGTTCCGGTGCGATCCGCTCCGCGTGCGGAAAGGCACCCTCGGCCAAGCCGAGGCCGGCGAAGGCAGGCGTGCGGTGCACCGGCACCGGATAGTGGATCGCCGCGCCGACGCCGGCCGCGTGGAGCCGGTCCAGCACCCGGTCGCGGCGGTTCGGTGTGCCGTCACCGGGAACCCGGACGCAGTAGACGTGCCAGACGTGCTCGTTGCCGGGCAGCACGGTCGGGCGGTGCACCTCGACCGACTCCAACAGGGCGTGGTAGCGGGCCGCGGCGGCCCGCCGCAGCGCGTTCCAGCGGGCCAGGCGGGCCAGCTTGGCCCGCAACACCACGGCCTGTAGACCGTCCAGCCGGCTGTTCACACCGACCACGTCGTGCACGTACCTGCGCAGACCGCCATGGCTGCCGAGCCGGCGCACCGCCGTGGCGAGGTCGGCGTCGGCGGTCACCACCGCGCCGGCGTCGCCGTACGCCCCGAGGTTCTTGCCCGGGTAGAAGCTCGTCGCGGCGATGCCCTCGGCTCCGGCGCCCCGCCCGTGCCGGGTCGCGCCCTGACACTGCGCGGCGTCCTCGACGACGGCGATGTCCCGCCCGGCCAGACCGGCCCGCAGGCGCTCGACCGGCGCGAGTTGACCGTAGAGGTGCACCGGGACGATCGCCCGGGTGGCCGGCGTGATCGCCGCGAGCGCCGCGTCGACGTCGATCAGGTACGACTGCGGGTCGCAGTCGACAAGCACCGGCCGGGCACCGGCGCGGGCGACCGCCTCGGCGGTGGCGATGAAGGTGTTCGCCGGCAGGATCACCTCGGCACCGGGCCCGACCCCCGTGGCGCGCAGCGCCAGTTCGAGCGCATCGGTGCCGTTGGCCACCCCGACACAGTGCGGTACGCCGGTGAACGCGGCGTACTCCCGTTCGAAGGCGGTGGCCTCGGCCCCGCCGATGAAGGCGGTGTCGGCGATCACCCGCTTGAAGCCGGCCTCCACCTCCTCCGCGATCTCGGCGTGCGCGGCGGCGAGATCGACGAGCGGAATTCCTGGCATGATCAGCTCCCCACGGCCTCGGGCATGGTCCTTCGTCCGGCTCCGGCCGGCGGTGTCGGCGGCTCGACGCCACGCAGCCGGCGGGCCGGGTTGCCGGCCCAGACCTCGCCGGGCGGCACGTCGCGCAGCACCACCGCACCCATCCCGACCAGCGACCCTTCGCCGACCGTCACGCCCTCCCGGATCAGCGCGCCGGCACCCAGGTACGCCCCCGGGCGCAGCACGGTACCGCCGCCGAGGCGGGCTCCGGAGGCGATGGTGACGTGGTCGGACACCACTGCGTCGTGGGTGAGCACGGCGTGCGGCATCACCGCGACGTGCCCGCCGACGGTCACGTCTGCGGTGAGCACCACACCGGCGAGCAGCACCGTGCCGGGGCCGACCGAGCAGGCCGTGCCGAGGTGCGCGCCGGGATGGACGATCGTGGCGTACCGCTCGGCCGGCAGGGCGAGCCGGTGCACCACCCGCCGCCGGACCGTGTGATCGCGGGGGTTTCCGACGCAGACCACGATCGCCGGATCGCCCAGTTCCGCCAGCCGGTCGGTCCCGCCGAGGACGGGCAGGCCGACCCGCTCGGTGCCGTGCAGTCCCGGGTCGTCGTCGAGGAAGCCGAGCAGCCGCCAGCTCGGCCGCAGGTCGTTGACGGCGCGGACCGCAGCGACGGTTTCCCGTGCGAAGCCGCCCGCGCCGACGATGACCAGGCTGCGCATCAGGTGGCCAGCTTGCGGAGTACGGCGACGACGTGGTCCTGGTCGGCCTCGGTGAGCGCGTGGTGCAGCGGCAGGATCAGCGAGTTGCGGGTCAGCCGTTCGGTCACCGGCAGCGGCCCGGCGACGACATCCGCGTACGCCGGTTCCAGGTGGGCGGCCATGATGCCGCGCCGTGCCGAGACACCGGCGGCGGCCAGCTCGGTGAGCACCTCGTCGCGGCCCACGCCGTACTCCCGGTCGATCCGTACCCAGAACGACTGGAAGTTGGTCTCGCCGTGTGCGGGGTCGCGGACCGGCACCAGGCCGCCGATCGGCGCGAGCAGTTCGTGGTACCGCGCGGCGAGGGCCCGCCGGTGCTGCACCAACTCCGGCAGCCGGCCGAGTTGGACCAGCCCGATCGCCGCCTGGATGTCGGTCATCCGGTAGTTGAAGGCGGTCTCCAGGTACGACTCCAGCACCGGCGTGGCACTGGCGTGCCGGTCGGCCGCCGACACGTTCATCCCGTGTTCGCGCAGCCGGCGCAGCCGGGCGGCGTACTCCGGATCATCGGTGGTGACCATCCCGCCCTCACCGGTGGTGAGTAGCTTGCGGGGATGGAACGACCACGCCGCGATGGTGGCGCCGGAGCCGACCGGCAGGTCGTACGCGGTCGCGCCCGCGGCGCAGGCGGCGTCCTCGATCAGCGGCACCCCCCACCGGTCGGTGGCCGACCGCAGCGCGTCGACGTCGAACGGCACCCCACCCTGGTGCACCGCGATGACCGCCCGGGTCCGCGCGGTACGCACGGCGTCCACGGTCGCCACCGTGAGATTGCCGGTGGCGAGGTCGACATCGGCGAAGACCGGGGTCGCGCCGACGTAACGCACCGCGTTGGCGGTGGCGATGAAGGAGAACGACGGCACGATCACCTCGTCGCCCGGACCGACGTCCAGCACCACCAGGGCCAGATGCAGCGCGGTCGTGCAGGAGCTGACCGCCACCCCGTGCCCGGCACCGACGGACGCGGCGAAGACCTGCTCGAAGCGGGCCACCCGCGGACCCTGGGCGACCCAGCCGGAACGGACCGCCTCGGCGGCGGCCTGTGCCTCCTCCTCCCCGAGCCGGGGAATCATGACCGGGATCCGGTGCCCGCTCACCGCTCGGCCCGCCACCAGTCGACCAGACCCTGAAGCCCCGTGTGCAGGTCGATCTCGGCGCGGAAGCCGAGCTGCCGGTCGGCGGCGGTGACGTCGGCCAACCGGCGCGACACACCGTTCACCGCACGGGCCGGCCCGAACTCGGGTGCCAGGTCGCACTTCATGACGTCGCTGAGCGCCTGCGCCAACTCCCGCAGGCTGGTCTCGGTGCCGCTGGCGATGTTGAACACGTCGTCGGTCACGTCGGCCCGCGCGGCCAGGATGTTGGCCCGGGCGATGTCGGCGACGTGGACGAAGTCCATGGTCTGCTGCCCGTCGCCGAGGATCAGCGGCGGCCGGCCCGCCTCGATCCGTTCCATCCACCGGATCAACACCTCGGTGTAGAGCCCGTGGATGTCCATCCGTGGGCCGTACACGTTGAAGTAGCGCAGCGCGACGTAGTCCAGCCCGGACATGCTGTGGAAGCTGCGCGCCATGCCCTCGTTGAACGCCTTCGCCGCGCCGTAGAAGGTGTCGTTGTGGTAGGGGTGGTGCCGCTCGGTGGTCGGGAACTCGTCGGCGAGCCCGTACACGGAGGCCGACGAGGAGAGCACCACCTTGCGTACGCCGGCCGCGCTCGCCGCCTCCAGCACGTTGAACGTGCCGTCGACAAGCACCTCGTTGGCCAGTCGGGGTTCCTCGGCGCACTGGGTGATGCGAATGGCGGCGAGGTGGAAGACCAGATCCTTGCCCCGGGTCAGTTCGTGCACCAGCGCGGCGTCCCGGATGTCGCCCTCGACGAGCCGGACGCTGTCGTGCGGCAGAGCCCGGGCGAGGTTCTCCCGACGGCCCCGGACCAGGTTGTCCAGCACGACGATCTCGGCCGCACCGCCGTCGACGAGTTCGTCCACGACGTGAGAGCCGATCGTGCCCGCCCCACCGGTTACCAACGCACGCGCTCCGGCGATCTCCACCGCGCTCATGATCTGCTCCAATCCGTACCGCCCGGTATGTCGAGCCCGGTGTGGCTTGCGGTCACGACGTCGTCCAATCGGTGATTTCGACCAACCGTCCCCGGTCGGCGAGGCTGCGGGTGGCCGCCTCCAAGGTGGCGAGCACCCGCAGGCCGGACCGCCCGTCGGTGAGCGCCGGGGTGCCGGTGCGGATGGCCCGCGCGTACTCCTCCACCATGGTCCGCAGCGCCTCCCGTTCGGGCAGCGCCGGCGCGACCATGTCTCCGGAGCGATACGACACGAGCGCTTCCCGCCGCTGCTCGTCGCCGAGTTCCTCGGTCGCGGCCACGTCCACGCCCCGATCGAAGATGGAAAGGCGTTGGCTCGGATTGAGATCGTCCCAGAGCAGCGTGCGTTTCGAGCCACCAATGATCATCGTCCGTACTTTCACCGGAGACAGCCAGTTGACGTGAATGTGCGCGATCGCCCCGGTGTTCAAATGCAACGTGAGATAGGCGACGCAGGCCCGCCCCGCTCCGATGCGGTCCGCGCCGTGTGCGGCCACGGCGACCGGAGCCACCCCGGGCGGCAGGACAAAATCGAGAACCGACAGATCGTGCGGGGCAAGGTCCCACATCACGTCGATGTCGCGCTGCACCAGCCCCAAATTGATGCGTACGGAGTCCAGATACTGAAGTTCACCCAGCTCCCCGTTGTGCAGCAGGTCGCGGATACGCAACACCGCAGGGGTGTAGCAGTAGGTGTGGTCGCACATCAGCGACAACCCTCGGCGCTCCGCCTCGGCGACCAGGGCCCGCCCCTGCTCGGCACTGGCCGCGAGGGGCTTCTCCACCAGGACGTGCTTGCCGGCCCGCAGCGCCGCCATCGCCACCGTCAGGTGGGTGTCGGCGGGCGTCGCGATGGCCACCGCCTGCACCGCCTCGTCGGCGAGCACCGTGCCCAGGTCGTCGGTGGCGCGTACGGTCGAGTAATCGCCGAGCACCCGCTCGGCCCGCCGGACGTCGAGATCGCAGAGCCAATGTTGCCGGAATTCGACGGACGTTTGAAAATTGCGAACGAGATTGGGGCCCCAGTAGCCGGCGCCGACCACGGCGACGCCGATCGG
Organism: Micromonospora sp. FIMYZ51; assembly: GCF_038246755.1. Classification (NCBI taxonomy): domain Bacteria; kingdom Bacillati; phylum Actinomycetota; class Actinomycetes; order Micromonosporales; family Micromonosporaceae; genus Micromonospora; species Micromonospora sp. FIMYZ51. Next base: position 2,570,609 of record NZ_CP134706.1, read on the forward strand.
ATCATCGGTAGCAGCGTGAGATTGGTTCACGGAGGTCCGTTCGCTGGCAGGACGGGACGCCTGAGCCGTCGGCGGGCTCAAGGCCGGTCAGTCCGGCAAGCTATCGAGGTCGTGATTCGACACGCCAGTGCAGTGACGGAATTCCAACAGTGGCACCGGTCGCGGCCATTCGGATCGTCCGCAATTGGCGGGTGAAACCGAATTCCCCCGCCCTGAACCCATTCACGTGGACCGCACGAGACTGCCCACCACACGTGCGCGGAGCGCCGGCTGGGCGGGGGGTCCCGAGCGTCAGTCGCTCTCCGGATAGAGGTTCTGGAGGCGGACCTGACCCCGGGCGACCAGGCGGTCCTGGTCATCGGTGATCTCCACCTGCCAGAGCTGTTGGCTGCGACCACGATGTATCGGGGTGCCGACCGCGATCAGTTCGCCCTCGCGGACCGACCGCAGGAAATCGGTCTGGTTGGCCACCCCCACCACCCGGCCGCGCTCGCCCAGCCAGAAACCTGCGCCCAGGCTCGCCGCCGTCTCCACCACCGAGCAGTAGACCCCGCCGTGCTGGATGCCGTACGGCTGGTGCAGCTCCGGACGGACCCGCCAGCGGATCGTCACCCGGTCGCCGCTGATCTCGTCCAGCTCCAGCCCGAGCAGGGCGAAGAACCCACCCGACATCTCCGGCATCTCCACGACAACCTCCCTGATCTTGGCGTCGTCAGCCTAGTGGCGGTGTGCGGCGAGGAACCCGATAGGGCGGGACCCGGTTGATGGGGGAGAATCGGTACTCGTGACCGACCGCAACCTCCCGCCGACCGGGCGAAGTTCCCTCACCGCTGACCTGCAATGGCGTGGCCTGATTCAGGACTCCACGGACGCCGAGGAGCTGTCCGCGCTGCTCGACACGCCCGGAGCCGCCTTCTATGTGGGCTTCGATCCGACCGCGCCGAGCTTGCACGTCGGTCATCTCATGCAGGTCGCCACGGCCCGTCGCCTTCAGCTCGCCGGGCACCGTCCGCTGCTGCTGGTCGGTGGTGCGACGGGACAGATCGGTGATCCGAAGGAGAGCGCGGAGCGTGCCCTCAACGCGCCGGAGGTGGTCGCCGGCTGGGTCCAACGGATCCGCGACCAGCTCGCGCCGTTCGTGTCGTACTCCGGCGACAACGCCGCCGAGCTGGTGAACAACCTGGACTGGACCGGCGAGATGTCGGTGGTCGAGTTCCTCCGGGACGTGGGCAAGCACTTCCCGGTCAACCGGATGCTGGCCCGCGAGGTGGTCCGGGCCCGGCTGGAGAGCGGCATCAGCTTCACCGAGTTCAGCTACCAGCTCCTCCAGGCCAACGACTTCTTCGAGCTGCACCGGCGGTACGGCTGCCAGCTCCAGTTCGGCGGCTCGGACCAGTGGGGCAACATCACCGCTGGCGTCGACTACGTCCGTCGGCGCGGCTTCGGCCCGGTGCAGGCGTTCACCACTCCACTGGTCACCAAGTCGGACGGCTCGAAGTTCGGCAAGACCGAGGGCGGCGCCATCTGGCTCGACCCCGAGATGACCAGCCCGTACGCGTTCTACCAGTTCTGGGTGAACGTCGACGACCGGGACGTCAGCCGTTACCTGCGCTACTTCAGCTTCCGCTCCCGCGAAGAGCTGGAGGAACTGGAGAAGGCGACCGCGGAGCGGCCGGCGGCCCGGGCCGCGCAGCGCGCCCTCGCCGAGGAACTGACCACGCTGGTGCACGGCGAACGGGAGATGGCCCAGGTCGTCGCGGCGAGCCAGGCGCTCTTCGGCCGGGGCTCGCTCGCCGAGCTGTCCCCGGTGACGCTGCGCGCGGCGCTCACCGAGGCCGGCCTGGTGCACCTCGACGAGTTGCCGGACGTGGCCGGCCTGTTGAAGGAGTCCGGGCTGGTGTCGAGCATGAAGGAGGCTCGCCGGGTCATCACCGAAGGGGGCGCGTACGTCAACAACACGCGCGTCACCGAGGTCGACGCGGTGGTGTCGACCGCCGATCTGCTGCACGGCCGGTACCTGGTGCTGCGTCGCGGCAAGCGCTCCTTCGCCGGCGTAGAGCTGCGCGGATAGCCGAACCTCGACGGTGTGACGGGCGACGCGCCCGGCGGATTTGACGATCATCCCGCCGGGCGCGTAACTTTCTCTCTGCCAGCGCGGAACGGACGAACAGGGCGAAAGCCACGGGAGGCCGGAGCGCGGGAATGACCTCCGGGTCGGCGGGCTTGACACCCCATACGACCTGGTACGGGCGGTGCCCCGGATCTGTCGCGAGGCGGATTTGGCGAGGCGGAACCGACCGGGTAAGGTTGGCCGCTGGCGGGGAGCCGGGCGCGCTCACGGGAGACCGTAAGCGGCCGGTCCGCCAGAAACCACGACGCGAACGACGTGAGTCGATCGTGGTGTGGTGCCCGGAAATGGTGTGAAGCACGGCAAAGCGCGACAGAGCGGTTTGACACGGCGGAAACCACCGGGTAACGTAATAAAAGTGCCCGGCGCGAGAGCGGTGGGTGTGGGACATGAAGCCCCGGATGGGTGCCTGCTGGTTGGTGGGTGTTCTGATGGTGTGTGGTTGTTCTTTGAGAACTCAACAGGGTGCTTGATAAGCCAGTGCCAATTTGTTTGATTCCCCGTGCTGGTCGGACCTTTTGGGGTTTGGCTGGTTTTGGGATTCCTTTGGCAACATTATGTTGTCGGGATGGATTTTCCAAGTTTTTGTTGGAGAGTTTGATCCTGGCTCAGGACGAACGCTGGCGGCGTGCTTAACACATGCAAGTCGAGCGGAAAGGCCCTTCGGGGTACTCGAGCGGCGAACGGGTGAGTAACACGTGAGCAACCTGCCCTAGGCTTTGGGATAACCCCGGGAAACCGGGGCTAATACCGGATATGACCTGCTGTCGCATGATGGTGGGTGGAAAGTTTTTCGGCTTGGGATGGGCTCGCGGCCTATCAGCTTGTTGGTGGGGTGATGGCCTACCAAGGCGACGACGGGTAGCCGGCCTGAGAGGGCGACCGGCCACACTGGGACTGAGACACGGCCCAGACTCCTACGGGAGGCAGCAGTGGGGAATATTGCACAATGGGCGGAAGCCTGATGCAGCGACGCCGCGTGAGGGATGACGGCCTTCGGGTTGTAAACCTCTTTCAGCAGGGACGAAGCGCAAGTGACGGTACCTGCAGAAGAAGCGCCGGCCAACTACGTGCCAGCAGCCGCGGTAAGACGTAGGGCGCGAGCGTTGTCCGGATTTATTGGGCGTAAAGAGCTCGTAGGCGGCTTGTCGCGTCGACTGTGAAAACCCGTGGCTCAACTGCGGGCCTGCAGTCGATACGGGCAGGCTAGAGTTCGGTAGGGAGACTGGAATTCCTGGTGTAGCGGTGAAATGCGCAGATATCAGGAGGAACACCGGTGGCGAAGGCGGGTCTCTGGGCCGATACTGACGCTGAGGAGCGAAAGCGTGGGGAGCGAACAGGATTAGATACCCTGGTAGTCCACGCTGTAAACGTTGGGCGCTAGGTGTGGGGGGCCTCTCCGGTTCTCTGTGCCGCAGCTAACGCATTAAGCGCCCCGCCTGGGGAGTACGGCCGCAAGGCTAAAACTCAAAGGAATTGACGGGGGCCCGCACAAGCGGCGGAGCATGCGGATTAATTCGATGCAACGCGAAGAACCTTACCTGGGTTTGACATCGCCGGAAATCCTGCAGAGATGTGGGGTCCTTCGGGGCCGGTGACAGGTGGTGCATGGCTGTCGTCAGCTCGTGTCGTGAGATGTTGGGTTAAGTCCCGCAACGAGCGCAACCCTTGTTCGATGTTGCCAGCGCGTTATGGCGGGGACTCATCGAAGACTGCCGGGGTCAACTCGGAGGAAGGTGGGGATGACGTCAAGTCATCATGCCCCTTATGTCCAGGGCTTCACGCATGCTACAATGGCCGGTACAATGGGCTGCGATACCGTGAGGTGGAGCGAATCCCAAAAAGCCGGTCTCAGTTCGGATCGGGGTCTGCAACTCGACCCCGTGAAGTCGGAGTCGCTAGTAATCGCAGATCAGCAACGCTGCGGTGAATACGTTCCCGGGCCTTGTACACACCGCCCGTCACGTCACGAAAGTCGGCAACACCCGAAGCCGGTGGCCCAACCCTTGTGGAGGGAGCCGTCGAAGGTGGGGCTGGCGATTGGGACGAAGTCGTAACAAGGTAGCCGTACCGGAAGGTGCGGCTGGATCACCTCCTTTCTAAGGAGCACCATCCAGCGAAGGCTGGTATGGGGCCCGCGGCCCGCGGATGTCGGGTCGGGGTGCTCGATGGCGGAGACACTGGTGAGTTTTCATCGGCAACGGCCGACTTTCTTCTAGTACGGCCATCTCTTCGGGGGTGGTGGGGAACGGGGTTGGTTGGTGCGGCTGGTGGGGATGGATGGCACCCTGTTGGGTCCTGAAGGAACAACCGTGTGGTTGTCTTTCAGAGGCTGGTGCGGACGTTGGTTCGCCGGCTGCCAGGCACAGCTTGGCCTCGCATACCGGATGCTGCCTTGTGGGGTGGTGTTGCTGGTGTGGGGTGGTGGGTTGTGGGTTGGTTGTTTGTTGAGAATTGCACAGTGGACGCGAGCATCTTTGTGGTCAAGTTGTCAAGGGCGAACGGTGGATGCCTTGGCACCAGGAGCCGATGAAGGACGTGGGAGGCCGCGATAGGCCTGGGGGAGCTGTCAACCGAGCTGTGATCCCAGGGTGTCCGAATGGGGTAACCCGGCATCAGTCATGTGATGTCACCTGCACCTGAATTCATAGGGTGTGTGGAGGGAACGCGGGGAAGTGAAACATCTCAGTACCCGTAGGAAGAGAAAACAACATGTGATTCCGTGAGTAGTGGCGAGCGAAAGCGGATTGAGGCTAAACCGGTTGCGTGTGATACCTGTCAGGGGTTGCGTGGTCGGGGTTGTGGGACCTCATGTGGTGGGCTGACAACCACCAAAGGAGTTATAAAGCCAGTTGTTAGCTGAATGGTCTGGAAAGGCTGACCGTAGACGGTGATAGTCCGGTAGGTGAAAGCAGCTGGTCTTCTGTGGGTGTTCCCGAGTAGCGGCGGACTCCTGAAATCTGCCGTGAATCTGCCAGGACCACCTGGTAAGCCTAAATACTTCCTGGTGACCGATAGCGGACGAGTACCGTGAGGGAATGGTGAAAAGTACCCCGGGAGGGGAGTGAAATAGTACCTGAAACCGTTCGCCTACAATCCGTCGGAGCCTTGAGGGGTGACGGCGTGCCTTTTGAAGAATGAGCCTGCGAGTTAGTGGCATGTGGCGAGGTTAACCTGTGTGGGGGAGCCGTAGCGAAAGCGAGTCTGAAGAGGGCGTTTGAGTCGCATGTTCTAGACCCGAAGCGGAGTGATCTAGCCATGGGCAGGCTGAAGCGTGGGTAAGACCGCGTGGAGGGCCGAACCCACCAACGTTGAAAAGTTGGGGGATGACCTGTGGTTAGGGGTGAAAGGCCAATCAAACTCCGTGATAGCTGGTTCTCCCCGAAATGCATTTAGGTGCAGCGTCGTGTGTTTCTTGCCGGAGGTAGAGCACTGGATGGTCTAGGGGGCCTACAAGCTTACCGAAATCAGCCAAACTCCGAATGCCGGTAAGTGAGAGCGCGGCAGTGAGACTGCGGGGGATAAGCTTCGTAGTCGAGAGGGAAACAGCCCAGATCACCAGCTAAGGCCCCTAAGCGTGTGCTAAGTGGAAAAGGATGTGGGGTCGCATAGACAACCAGGAGGTTGGCTTAGAAGCAGCCATCCTTTAAAGAGTGCGTAATAGCTCACTGGTCAAGTGGTTCCGCGCCGACAATGTAGCGGGGCTCAAGCACACCGCCGAAGCTGTGGCACTCACACGTGTACTTCGCATCGTCTCTTCGGGGGTGGTGTGCAGGTGTGTGGGTGGGTAGGGGAGCGTCGTGCCGGGGGTGAAGCAGCGGGGTGACCCAGTTGTGGACGCGGCACGAGTGAGAATGCAGGCATGAGTAGCGAAAGAAGGGTGAGAAACCCTTCCGCCGGATGACCAAGGGTTCCAGGGCCAGGTTATTCCGCCCTGGGTGAGTCGGGGCCTAAGGCGAGGCCGAGAGGCGTAGTCGATGGATAACGGGTTGATATTCCCGTACCCGCGAAGGAGCGTCCCTGATGAACCTCGTTGTGCTAACCATCCGAACTCGGTGCGGTTTTCGGACCAATCTGGGGGAGCGTGGGAACCTGGCGGGTAGTAGTCAAGCGATGGGGTGACACAGGAAGGTAGCTGAGCCCGGCCGGTGGTTGTGCCGGGGTAAGCGTGTAGGCCGTGCTGTAGGCAAATCCGCAGTACATGTAGGCTGAGACGTGATGCCGAGCCGATTCAGGTGAAGTCAGTGATCCTATGCTGTCGAGAAAAGCCTCTAGCGAGTTCCGAGCGGCCCGTACCCCAAACCGACACAGGTGGTCAGGTAGAGAATACCGAGGCGATCGGGTGAACTGTGGTTAAGGAACTCGGCAAATTGCCCCCGTAACTTAGGGAGAAGGGGGGCCGGAGACGTGAAGCCCCGTGCGGGTGGAGCGTTGTATGGCCGCAGAGAGCAGGGGGAAGCGACTGTTTACTAAAAACACAGGTCCATGCGAAGAAGTAATTCGATGTATATGGACTGACGCCTGCCCGGTGCTGGAACGTTAAGGGGACCTGTTAGCTCTTCGGGGCGAAGCGGAGAACTTAAGCGCCAGTAAACGGCGGTGGTAACTATAACCATCCTAAGGTAGCGAAATTCCTTGTCGGGTAAGTTCCGACCTGCACGAATGGCGTAACGACTTCCCCACTGTCTCAACCACAGGCCCGGCGAAATTGCAGTACGAGTAAAGATGCTCGTTACGCGCGGCAGGACGGAAAGACCCCGGGACCTTTACTATAGCTTGACATTGGTATCCGAATTAGCTTGTGTAGGATAGGTGGGAGCCGGTGAAGTGCATACGCCAGTATGTGTGGAGGCAATCTTGAAATACCACTCTGGTTGATTTGGGTATCTAACTTCGGGCCGTGATCCGGTTCAGGGACAGTGTCTGGTGGGTAGTTTAACTGGGGCGGTTGCCTCCTAAAGGGTAACGGAGGCGCCCAAAGGTTCCCTCAGCCTGGTTGGCAATCAGGTGTTGAGTGTAAGTGCACAAGGGAGCTTGACTGTGAGACTGACGGGTCGAGCAGGGACGAAAGTCGGGACTAGTGATCCGGCACTTGCGTGTGGAAGCGGTGTCGCTCAACGGATAAAAGGTACCCCGGGGATAACAGGCTGATCTTCCCCAAGAGTCCATATCGACGGGATGGTTTGGCACCTCGATGTCGGCTCGTCGCATCCTGGGGCTGTAGCAGGTCCCAAGGGTTGGGCTGTTCGCCCATTAAAGCGGTACGCGAGCTGGGTTTAGAACGTCGTGAGACAGTTCGGTCCCTATCCGCCGTGCGCGTAGGATACTTGAGAAGGGCTGTCCCTAGTACGAGAGGACCGGGACGGACGAACCTCTGGTGTGCCAGTTGTCCCGCCAGGGGCACGGCTGGTTAGCTACGTTCGGAAGGGATAACCGCTGAAAGCATCTAAGCGGGAAGCTCGCTTCAAGATGAGGTATCCCATCACTCCTTTGGGGTGGGTAAGGCCCCCAGCTAGACGACTGGGTTGATAGGCCGGAAATGTAAGCCAGGTAACTGGTTCAGTTGACCGGTACTAATAGGCCGAGGACTTGCTCACGAAGATTCTGCTCGCGTCCACTGTGTAACTCACGACAAACAAACAGCCCCACCAGCGTGTTGGTGTGTTGGTGTTGTTTGATATGTTGATAGGGTTACGGCGGTTATGGCGGAGGGGAAACGCCCGGTTACATTCCGAACCCGGAAGCTAAGCCTTCCAGCGCCGATGGTACTGCACTCGGGAGGGTGTGGGAGAGTAGGACACCGCCGGACACACGTCACAGTCGAGGGCCGCCCGGAATCGGGTCGGCCCTCGACTGCGTTGCGCCGTTGAAACGGCGCACTTAGGAAGGATGTACCTGTGAGTTCAGGACCTCAGGGCGGAGACCGTCCCCGGGGACACGAGGGGCGGCCCGGCGGCGACCGCGACGCCGGCTCGCGTCGAAGCGACCGTCCGTCGTACCGCGACGACCGCGATCGGGAGCGTGGCTCTCGCGACCGCGGCTACGGCGCGGAGGGCCGTTGGTCCGGCGGAAGCCGCCGCGACGACGACCGTCGTGAAGGTGGTTTCCGTGGTGGGGATCGCCGTGAAGGTGGTTTCCGTGGTGGGGATCGCCGTGAGGGCGGTTTCCGGGACGGGGAGCGCCGCGAGGGTGGTTTCCGTGGTGGGGACCGTCGCGAGGGTGGTTTCCGTGGTGGGGATCGCCGTGAGGGTGGTTTCCGGGACGGGGAGCGCCGCGAGGGTGGTTTCCGTGGTGGGGACCGTCGTGAAGGTGGTTTCCGTGGTGGGGATCGCCGTGAGGGCGGCTTCCGGGACGGGGATCGCCGCGAGGGTGGTTTCCGTGGTGGGGATCGCCGTGAGGGTGGCTTCCGGGACGGTGACCGTCGCGAGGGTGGTTTCCGTGGTGGGGATCGCCGTGAGGGTGGTTTCCAGGGCGGGGAGCGCCGCGAGGGTGGTTTCCGTGGTGGGGACCGTCGCGAGGGTGGTTTCCGTGGTGGGGACCGTCGCGAGGGTGGTTTCCGTGGTGGGGATCGCCGTGAGGGTGGCTTCCGGGACGGTGACCGTCGCGAGGGTGGTTTCCGTGGTGGGGATCGCCGTGAGGGTGGCTTCCGGGACGGTGACCGTCGCGAGGGTGGTTTCCGTGGTGGGGATCGCCGTGAGGGTGGTTTCCAGGGCGGGGAGCGCCGCGAGGGTGGTTTCCGTGGTGGGGACCGTCGCGAGGGTGGTTTCCGTGGTGGGGACCGTCGCGAGGGTGGTTTCCGTGGTGGGGATCGCCGCGAGGGTGGCTTCCAGGGCAGGGACCGCCGTGAGAGTGGCTTCCGTGGTGGAGACCGCCGTGAGGGTGGTTTCCAGGGCGGGGAGCGCCGCGAGGGTGGTTTCCGTGGCGGTGATCGCCGTGAGGGTGGTTTCCAGGGCGGGGAGCGCCGCGAGGGTGGTTTCCAGGGCGGGGAGCGCCGCGAGGGTGGTTTCCGTGGTGGGGACCGTCGCGAGGGTGGTTTCCGTGGTGGGGACCGTCGCGAGGGTGGTTTCCGTGGTGGGGATCGCCGCGAGGGTGGCTTCCAGGGCAGGGACCGCCGTGAGAGTGGCTTCCGTGGTGGAGACCGCCGTGAGGGCGGTTTCCAGGGCGGGGAGCGCCGCGAGGGTGGTTTCCGTGGCGGTGATCGCCGTGAGGGTGGTTTCCAGGGCGGGGAGCGCCGTGAGGGTGGTTTCCGTGGCGGGGACCGCCGTGAAGGTGGCTACCATCGGCGGGACGACGAGCGGGGCGGCGACCGACGCGACCGTGGTTTCCGCGACGACCAGGATCGGGAGCGCCGCTCGGGACCGAGGGACGGCCGGGCCGATGAGGCCGCAGGCGCGGCTACGCCGGCCCCCGAACTGCCCGATGAGATCGTCGCGGCAGACCTGGACAAGGATGTCCGCGCCGAACTCCTGTCGCTGGCGAAGCCGGTCGCGGACACCATCGCTCGGCATCTCGTGGCGACCGGGCAGCTGATCGACGAGGCTCCCGCCGAGGCGCTCGCACACGCACTTGCCGCGCGCCGGCTTGCCGCGCGGATCGCGGCGGTCCGAGAGGCAGTTGGACTGGCCGCGTACCACGCGGGCGAGTGGCAGACCGCGATCGCGGAGCTGCGGACGTACCACCGGATGAGCGGTGTGCAGAGCCACCTGGCGGTCATCGCGGACTCGGAGCGGGCACTGGGCCGGCCCGAGCGGGCGATCGACCTGTTCCGGGGCGCGGATCGGGAGACGTTGGACCGGGCCGTCGCGATCGAGCTGCTGATCGTCGCTGCCGGCGCGCGGGGTGATCTGGGACAGCGGGACGCGGCCGTGGCCATGCTCCAGGTTCCCGAACTCACCACCGAGGCGACCGAGCCGTGGACCGCCCGGCTGCGGTACGCGTACGCCGACGCGCTGCTGGCCGTGGGGCGGCGTACGGAGGCCCGGGAATGGTTCTCCCGCGCGGCCGAGGTGGACGCCGACGCCGAGACGGACGCGGCGGAGCGGCTGCTGGAACTCGACGGAGTGGTCATCGAGGGCGACGAGGATGACGAGGTGGTCGAGGAGTTGACCGCCGGCCCGGGTACCCCGGGTGCCGTACCGGCCCAGCCGGACGCCGACCTCTCCGGCGACGTGACGACGGCCGACGAGCCGACCGAAACCGATGCGGCGGCAACGGCGCCGACCGGCAACGACGCGGCCGAGGACGACGCGGCCGAGGACGACGCGACCGAGGACGACGCGGCAACGCTGGCCGGGAACGACGCGACCGAGGGCGACACGGCACCGGCACCGACCGGGGACGAGACGACCGGAGACGCTGCGGCACCGGCGCTGGCCCGGGACGACGTGAGCACGGACAGCGTGCGCGGCGACGACGCGATCGAGGAGAAGCGGACCGAGGGGGACCCGGCCACGACCGCGACGCCGGACATCGCGGCAGTGCCGGAGCGCCCGGAGACGGCCGACGCGCAGGAGCCGGAGGCGCGGGGCTGATGACCGACACCGGGGAACGGCTGATCGATGACTACGCCCTGGTCGTGTTCGACCTGGACGGCGTGATCTACCTGATCGATCGGCCGATCCCCGGCGCGGTCGAGGCGGTGGTGCGGCTGCACGGCGAGGGGCGGGCCGTCGCGTACGCGACGAACAACGCCTCACGCCGGGCCAGCGAGGTCGCCGACCTGCTTACCGGGATGGGCGTACCGGCGCGACCGGAAGAGGTACTGACCAGCGCCGCCGCCGCCGCGCAGCTGTTGTCCGAACGACTGCCCACCGGGGTGCCGGTGCTGGTGATCGGCGCGGAAGCGCTGCGGTCCGAGGTCCGCGCGGTCGGGCTGAACCCGGTGACCCGGGCCGAGGATTCGCCGGTCGCGGTGATCCAGGGCTATGGCCCTCAGGTCGGCTGGGCCGACCTGGCCGAGGCTGCGGTGGCGGTACGCGCGGGCGCAGCCTGGATCGCCACCAACACCGACCGGACCCTGCCCAGCGCACGTGGTCCGCTGCCGGGCAACGGTGCGTTGGTCGCCGCACTGGCCACCGCGCTCGGCCGGGAACCGGACGAGGTGGTGGGCAAACCCGCACCGGAACTGTTCGCCACCGCCGCGCGGCGGGCGGGCGACGGCCGGACCCTGGTCGTCGGTGACCGTCTGGACACCGACATCGAGGGGGCCAACCGGGCCGGCCTGGACAGCCTGCTGGTGCTCACCGGGGTCAGCGACGTGCCGGAACTACTGGCCGCCCCGTCGCACCGTCGACCCACGCACGTCGCCCGGAACCTGGCCGGACTCTTCGACCCCGCCGAGGTGGTGCGGGTGCCGGCGGCCTCAGGAGACAGCGGCGGCTGGCACGTCGTCACCGGCGCGGACGGCTGGCAGCTCTCCGGGGCGGGACGCCCGTTGGACGCGCTGGCGGCGCTCTGCGCGGTGGCGTGGTGGCACCGCCCGACGGGACTGCCGACGGCGGCGTCCCCGGCCGCGGCACAGGCGCTGGAGGCGCTCGGGCTGCCGACCTGACACCCGACCGGGTGGGCTCAGAGCAGCTTGCGGAGCTTCATCAGATCGAACGGGTTGGCCTTGATCGACACCCGCCGGTTGGCGACCGCGCGGGTGACGTCCAGGTCACCGCGGACCAGGGCGACCAGATCGTCGCTGGTGGTGCTCAGAGCGATCTTCGCTTTCGGGTCGTCGCCGTCAGCCAGATCGATCAGCCGCCCGCCGGTGAGGCGGCCGTGAAAGGCCGTCTCCAGGTCGGTGACCCGGCAGGCGAGCGTGCGGTCCAGGTCGACCCGGTCGCGGACCGTTTCCGCGTTGCGTGCCAGCCGGTCGGCCAGATCCTGCAACGCCTGCCGGCACTCGTCCACCGTGGCCACCATCGCCTCCTCGCCAACACCACGTCATCCTCCGGCACCGTACCGCACAGGGTGCTTCCGGTGGCCCGGTAGCGTGACACCTGCACCAGCCGCCGGGCGAAAGGACTCAGGCATGCAGGACGCGTGGCGCGCCTACCTCGAACTGGCCATGGGCCTGACGGAGGCGCCCCGGAAGAAGGCGCAGGACGCGGTGCGTCGAGTGATGGGCTCGACCGGAGCGACGGCCGCCCAACTTCAGATGCTCGCTGAGGAACTGCGCTCCACCGGAGCGGCCAATCGAGAGGCGTTGACCAAACTGGTGCGGTTCGAGGTCGAGCGGACCCTCGGCGCGGTCGGCCTGGCCACCGCCGAGGAGGTCGCCGAGTTGGCGCGTCGGGTACGCGAGTTGGAACGCCAACTGGAGGCCGCTGCCGGGCCCAGCCGGGCCGGTGGTGCCGGGGCCGATGTGTCGTCGGTCGGTACGCCCGCGACGGCCGCTGCCGCCCCGCCACGTCCGACCGAATCGACCGCGCCCGCAGCGGAGCCGGCGAAGAAGGCCGTGGCCAAGAAGGCGGTCGCCAAGAAGACGGTGGCGAAGAAGGCGGTGGCCAAGAAGACGGTGGCGAAAAAGACGGTGGCGAAGAAGACGCCCGGGACGGTGGTCCGTACCACGGATGACGGCGCACGCCGACCGGAACCGCCGGCATGACCGCGCCTCGACCGGGCCTGCCGGGACCGCGGCCGGGCCTGCCGGGACCGCGACCGGGCCTGCCGGGCCCGCCGCCCGGCCGGTGGTCCGCGACCGCGAACGACGACGGTGGTCATCCGGCGGTGGACGCCGCGGTGCAGGCGATGGCGAACGCCGCCGCCCTGGCTCCAGCGGACCAGATCGCTCAGTACGAGGCCGCGTACCAGACGTTGCGGGAAACGCTCGCCAGCATCGATCAGGGCTGAGGGGGCCGCCCGAACATGGCACGTCGTAATCGGTTGGACGCCGAACTCGTCCGCCGTGGCCTGGCCCGTTCCCGCGAGCAGGCCGCCGCACTGGTGCAGGCCGGTCGGGTCCAGCTGCGTGGGGTGCCGGCCCGCAAGGTCGCGGCGATGGTGGACCCCGCCGACCCGCTGCTGGTCACCGGGGCCGACCCGACCTCCGAGTACGTCTCGCGGGGCGGTCACAAGCTGGCCGGTGCGCTCGCCGCGTTCGCTCCCCGTGGGTTGACGGCGGCCGGTCGGCGCTGCCTCGATGCCGGCGCGTCCACCGGCGGCTTCACCGACGTGCTGCTGCGCGCCGGCGCGGCCGAGGTGGTCGCGGTCGATGTCGGCTACGGACAGCTGGCCTGGTCGCTGCGTACCGACGAGCGGGTGCGGGTGTTCGAGCGGACAAACGTCCGGACGCTGACGCCCGAGGTGATCGACGGTCCGGTCGAGTTGACCGTCGCCGACCTGTCGTTCATCTCGCTGCGGTTGGTGTTGCCCGCGCTGGCCGCCTGCACCCGGACCGACGGCGACCTCGCGCTGATGGTCAAGCCGCAGTTCGAGGTGGGCAAGGAGCGGGTCGGGGCGGGCGGCGTGGTGCGTGAGCCGGCGCTGCGTGCAGAGGCGGTGCTCGATGTCGCGGCGGCGGCCACCACGCTGGGACTGGGGCTGATGGACTTGGCCGCGAGTCCGCTGCCGGGGCCGAGCGGCAACGTCGAGTTCTTCGTATGGTTACGCCGGGACGCGCCGCCGGCCGACCCGGAACGGGTCCGGGCCGTGGTGGCGGCCGGACCGCAGGGCCTGACGGCGTCCGGCGAGGCCCCGGACGAGGTGACGGAGGAGGTGGCCGGGTGACCGGAACCAGCGGGCAAGGTATCGCCACGGTGCGGGCGACACTCGGGCCGGCGACGAGCACGGGTCGCCCGGGCGGTTCGGCGGGCCGGACGGCCCGCGTCGGGCAGGTCGTGCAGTGAGCCGCAGTGCGCTGCTGGTGACCCACACCGGTCGTCGCCGCAGTACCGAACACGCCCGGACGGTGGCTGCCGATCTGATCGCCGCCGGTTTCGAGGTGCGCGTGGTGGCCGAGGAGGCCGAGGATCTCGACCTGCCGGGCGTGGTGCCGGTGACCGGTCCGGAGACCGCCGAGGGCGCGGAGATCGTCATCGCGCTCGGTGGCGACGGTACCTTCCTGCGCGCCGCCGAGTTGGCCCGGCCGGCGAAGGTGCCGCTGCTCGGGATCAACCTCGGCAAGGTCGGCTTCCTCGCCGAGGCGGAGATCGACGACCTCGACGTCGCGGTGCGGGACGTGGTGGCTCGCAACTACACCGTCAACGAACGGCTCACCCTCGACGTCACCGCTCAGTTCGACGGCGGACCGACGATCGAGTCGTGGGCGCTCAACGAGATAAGCGTGGAGAAGGGGGAGCGGGCCCAGATGCTGGAGCTGCTCGTCGACGTCGACGGGCGCCCGCTGTCCCGCTACGGCTGCGACGGAGTGGTCTGCGCCACCCCCACCGGCTCCACGGCGTACGCCTTCTCCGGTGGTGGTCCGGTGGTCTGGCCCGAGGTGGAGGCGTTGCTGTTGGTGCCGATCAGCGCGCACGCGCTGTTCAGCCGGCCGCTGGTGACCTCGCCCACCTCGACCTTCTCGATCACCGTCGACCCGTTCACCACCCTCGCCGTGCTCTCCTGCGACGGGCGGCGGGTGTACGACCTGCCGCCGGGGGCCCGGGTCACCGTGCGGCGGGGCACGCTGCCGGTGCGGATCGTCCGGTTGCAGGACCGGTCGTTCACCGACCGGCTGGTGGCCAAGTTCGGCCTGCCGGTGCAGGGCTGGCGGGGCAACCGGCGCTGACGGTGACCGGTGCGCGCGGCCGACGTCGACCAGGCGTGGCGTCGTGCCGGCTGGTCAAGTGTCGGGGCGCGCGTCTACTGTCGGTTGCTGTGCTGGAGGAGCTACGCATCACCGGGCTGGGCGTCATCGAGGACACGACGTTGCCGCTTACCGGCGGCATGAACGTCATCACCGGCGAAACCGGCGCCGGTAAGACCATGGTGGTGACCGGTTTGGGCCTGCTCTTCGGTGGCCGGGCCGACGCCGGGCGGGTACGTGCGGTGCCGGGCCGGGCCGTGGTCGAGGGGCGGCTCCGGTTGACCGGCCGGGTGGCCGAGACGGTGCACGCCCGGATCACCGACGCCGGTGGCGATCCCGACGAGGACGGCGCCGTCCTGCTGAGCCGTACGGTCACCGTGGAGGGTCGCTCCCGGGCGCATCTGGGCGGCCGGGCGATGCCCGTGGCGATGCTGGCTGAGGTGGGCGAGCAGGTGGTGGCCGTGCACGGCCAGTCCGACCAGCTGCGGCTGCTGCGCCCCGCCGAGCAGCGGGCCGCACTTGACCGGTTCGCCGGTCCGGAGCACGAGAAGCTGCTCGATGCCGTCCGCGAGGCGTACACGCAGTGGCGTCGGGTGGTCGACGACCTGGCCGACCGGCGGCGCAACGCGCGGGAACGGCACCAGGAGGCGGACCTGCTGCGGTTGGGTCTCGACGAGATCACCCGGGTCGACCCGCAGCCCGGTGAGGACGACGAGCTGAAGGCGGAGGCGCAGCGGCTGGAGCACGCCGAGGGGCTGCGTACCGCGGCGCAGCTGGCGCACCAGTGCGTGGCCGGCGGCCTGGAGGCGGCCGACGACACGCCGGACGCCTCGACGCTCGTCGGCACCGCCCGGCGGACGCTCGAGGCGCAGGCCGGCACGGATCCGGCCCTCGGTGAGCTGGCGGCCCGGCTGGAGGAGGCGGCCACCCTGGTCGCGGACGTCTCGGTGGAGCTGTCGACGTATCTGGCCGGGTTGGACGCCGACCCGGCCCGGTTGCAGACGGTCTACGAGCGTCGGGCCGCGCTGCGGGCGTTGACCCGCAAGTACGCCGACGACATCGACGGAGTGATCGCCTGGGCGGATCGGGCCAAGGCTCGGCTGTCCGAGCTGGACACCTCCGACGAATTCCTCGACGAGTTGGATCGCGAGGCGTCCCGGCTGGCCGGTGAGGTGGCCGAGCTGGCCGGTCGGCTGTCGGTGTCCCGGCAGGAGGCCGCCGGACGCTTCGCCGAGCAGGTCACCGTGGAGCTGGCCGGGCTGGCCATGCCGCACGCCCGCATCGAGGTGGCGGTGCTGCCCCGGCCGGCCGGGCGGGCCGAGCCGACGTTGCCGGTCAACGGGGTGGAGGTCGGGGTCGGGCCGGACGGCGGCGACGAGGTCGAGCTGCGTCTGCTGGCCCACCCGGGCGCGCCCGCGTTGCCGTTGCAGCGGGGTGCCTCCGGTGGCGAACTGTCCCGGGTGATGCTCGCGATCGAGGTCGTCTTCGCCGGTTCCGGCGGGCCGCCGACCCTGGTCTTCGACGAGGTCGACGCGGGTGTCGGCGGTCAGGCGGCGGTGGAGATCGGCCGGCGGCTGGCCCGGCTGGCCCGCAGTCACCAGGTGTTGGTGGTGACCCACCTGCCTCAGGTCGCGGCCTTCGCCAACCGGCACCTGGTGGTGGCCAAGGACACCGGCGGCGCGGTGACCACAAGCGGGGTCCGGGTGGTGGAGGACACCGAACGGGCCCGGGAACTGGCCCGGATGTTGGCAGGTTTGCCCGATTCGGATCTGGGTATCGCTCACGCGGAGGAGTTGCTGGCCGTGGCGGCCCGGGAAAGGCGGTCCTGAGACCGCGATTGTGAGCGGAGGCACACCGGCCTTCGCCGTCATGTGTTTCCCTGGTTAGGCGGCCCTGCTCAGGCATGTCGCGACAGATTCGCCTGCCCTACATGCCAGGATGGTCACGATGCGTCTACCCACGTTGCGCCGGATCCGAAACGCGGAACCGGGACGAATCCTCGGCACCGCGCGCCTCGACCGCCGGACGAAGCGCCTGGTCGGCCGGCTCCGTCCCGGCGACATCGCGGTGATCGACCATGTCGATCTGGACCGCGTCGCGGCCGACTCCCTGGTCGCCGTCGGTGTCGGCGCGGTGCTCAACGCCAAGCCGTCGGTCTCCGGCCGGTATCCGAACCTCGGCCCGGAGGTGCTGATCTCGGCGGGCATTCCGCTCCTGGACGACCTCGGGGAGGGCGTTTTCGAGCGCATCCGCGAAGGCGACACGGTGCGGATCGAGGGCAACACGGTCTACCTGGGTGACGAGCCGGTGGGGCACGGCAGCCTCCAGGACGCCGAGAGCGTGGCCAAGGCGATGACCGACGCCCGGGAGGGCCTGTCGGTGCAGTTGGAGGCGTTCGCCGCCAACACCATGGACTACCTCAAGCAGGAGCGTGACCTGCTGCTTGACGGCGTCGGTGTGCCGACGATCGCCACCGAGATCCAGGGCCGGCACTGCCTGATCGTCGTACGGGGTTATGACTACAAGGCCGACCTGGACGTGCTGCGCCCGTACATCCGGGAGTTCAAGCCGGTGCTGATCGGTGTCGACGGTGGCGCGGACGCGTTGGTCGAGGCGGGTTACACGCCGGATATGATCATCGGTGACATGGACTCGGTCACCGACGACGTGCTGCGTTGCGGTGCCGAGGTGATCGTCCACGCCTACCCGGACGGGCGGGCACCGGGGCTGCCCCGGGTCAACGCGTTGGGGGTGCCGGCGGTGACCTTCCCCGCCGCCGCCACCAGCGAGGACCTCGCCATGTTGCTGGCGGACGAGAAGGGCGCCTCCCTCATCGTGGCGGTGGGCACCCACGCCACCCTTGTCGAGTTCCTCGACAAGGGGCGCGGCGGCATGGCGTCGACGTTCCTCACCCGGCTCAAGGTCGGCGGCAAGCTGGTCGACGCCAAGGGCGTCAGCCGGCTCTACCGGCAGGGCATCTCGGGTTCCTCCCTGTTGCTGCTGGTGCTCTCGGCGGTCGCGGCCATGGCCTCGGCGGTGGCCGTCTCCACCGTCGGTAAGGCGTACCTGGGTGTGGTCTCCGAGTGGTGGGACAATTTTGTGTTCCAGCTCGGCCAGCTCTTCTAGCTCCCGACCGATCAAGAGGCTGTAGGCGTGATCAACTTCCGGTACCACGTGGTGTCCCTGACCGCGGTCTTCCTGGCGTTGGCGATCGGCCTGGTCGTCGGCACAGCCGCCCTCAACGGTCCGGTCGCGGATTCGCTCAAGGAGACCGTCAACTCGCTGCGCAAGGACAACCAGCAGATGCGCCAGGCGGTCCAGAACATGCAGCGGGAGCTGGAACTGGAGGAGGAGTTCGCGGCCGAGATGGCCCAGGTGATGCTGCCCGGCACGCTTAGCGGCAAGCGGGTGCTGGTGATCACCACGCCGACCGGTCGGGACCACGCCGAGGGCGTGCAGGAGATGCTCCGGCTGGCCGGTGCCGACCTCACCGGCCTGGTCGATCTACAGGACAAGTTCATCAACCCGGAGAACAACAACAACCTGCTGGAGTTGGCGGTGACGGCCGCCCGGCCGACCGGCGCGCCGACCTCCGGGCTGCCCGGCAACGGTCACGGCGTGGAGACCTCAAGTGCCCTGCTGGCGACCGTGCTGCTGGACCGGCCGGCCGGTGCGGAACCGGTGACCGAGGCCGACCGGCGGGCGGTGTTGGCCGCGTACAGCAACGCCAACTACCTGACCACGGCGGATCGGGTCACCGCGCCGGCCGAGGCCGTGGTGATCGTCAGCGGGCCGCCGTACGTGGACAAGGACTCCGCCAAGAAGGACGAGGCGGTGGTCAAGATCGCCGAGCAGTTCGACGGGACCGGGGCGATCGTGGTGGCCGGCAACGGTTCTGCCGGCGGCAACCTGGTGGCCTTCGTCCGGGGCGACGCCGTACTGGCCCAGAGCATCTCGACGATCGACAACGCCAACACGGTGCAGGGCCAACTGGTCACCACGCTGGCGCTTGTGCAGCAGCTCAACGAGCGCAAGGCCGGCCAGTACGGCGTGGGCGACAACGCCGGCTCACTGGTGCCTAAACTGCCCCAGTGAGCCACCGACGCGCCTGATGCGCCAGGTGGGCGATTCTGACGATGGCGGCCGGCGGGAGGGCCACACGTGAGCGGAGTGCCGGCATGAGCATGCTCGGTCGACTGGTGGTGGCGGGGATCGGGGCGGCTGCCGCCCGGTACACGCTGCGGCAGGTGCGTACGTCACCGGCCGGACCGGGGTTGGCACGTACCAATTTCCGTGGGCGTACGGTCACCCTGGCCGCCGGGCCGGCGCTCGCGCTGGGCGCCAGCGGCGCGGCGGCCGGTGGCGCGGCGAGCGTGCCCGCCGGAGCGGCGACGTTGGTGGCCGGGCTCGGTGCGGGTGCCGTCGGGCTCTACGACGACGTGGTCGGTGCCCGCCCGGAGCAGAAGGGCGACAAGGGCTTCGCCGGGCATCTGGCCGCGCTGCGGCAGGGACGGGTCACCGCCGGCCTGGTCAAAATCGTCGGGGTGGGTGCAGCCGGTCTGGGTGCCGCGACGCTGCTGGCCGGTGATGCGCGGGTGGCCGCGCACCCGGGCCGACGGCGGCAGGGCGCGTTCGGCCGGGGCGTCGACGTGCTGCTCGGCGCGGGCGTGGTGGCCGGCACCGCGAACCTGCTCAACCTGCTGGACCTGCGGCCGGGGCGGGCGCTGAAGTCCGGCGTGCTGCTCGGCGCGCCGCTGATCGGTGGTGGGCAGGGCGGGATCGCCGCCGGTGCGGTCGGTGCGGCGGCCGGGCTGCTCCCCGCCGACCTCGACGAGGACGTGATGCTCGGCGACAGCGGCGCGAACGCGCTCGGCGCGGTGCTCGGGGTGGCGTTGGCCGCCCGGACCGGCCCGCTCGGTCGGGCCGGTCTGCTCGCGGTGCTGGCCGGACTGACCGCAGCCAGCGAGAAGATCAGCTTCACCCGGGTCATCGCGAACACACCGGGGCTGCGTGAGCTCGACGCGCTGGGCCGTCGCGCCGACTGACGTGACCAGACCGGCACCCCTCGCCGGCGCCGGCCGGCTGGCCGGAGCAGCCGCGCTCATCGCCGTGCTCACCGTGCTCAGCCGGCTGGCCGGGTTCGGGCGTACCGCCGTCTTCACCTGGGTGGTGCAGGGCAGCGACCTGGGCGCGATGTACGTGCTGGCGAACACCATCCCGAACATCATCTTCGAGATCGTCGCCGGTGGGGCGTTGGCCAGCCTGGTCGTACCGCTGCTCGCCGGTGCGGTGGCGGCCGGTGACCGGCGGGCGGTGGCGGCCACCACGGGGGCGCTGCTCACCTGGACGGTGACCCTGCTGGTGCCGCTGGCGGTGCTGGTCGCGCTGGCCGCCGAACCGGTCATCGCGTTGATCGGCGACGGCCGGTCGCCGGAGGAGTTGGCGGCGGGGGCCCGGATGCTGCGGGTGTTCGCGCCGCAGTTGCCGCTGTACGGCATCGGCATCGTGTTGACCGGCGTGCTCCAGGCGCACCGCCGGTTCGCCTGGCCGGTGATCGCGCCGCTGCTGTCCAGCCTCACGGTGATCGTCGTCTATCTGGTGTTCGTGGCGGTTGCCGGCCCGGGAGCGAGCGTGGCGCAGGCGGGCCGGGGTGCGGAGTTGATCCTGTCGGCCGGCACCACGCTCGGTGTGGTGGTGCTCTCGCTGTCGCTGCTGATCCCGCTGCGCCGGTTGCGGTTGCGGCTGCGTCCCGGGTACGCCTTCCCGGCCGATGCCCGGGCCCGGGTGGGCGGGCTGGCGGTGGCCGGTGTGGTCACGGTGACCGCCCAGCAGGTGGCGTTGGCGGTGATCCTCCGCCAGTTGGCCAGCGGACCCACCGAGGCGCCGCAGGTGTTCAACCTCGCCCAGACCTTCTACCTGCTGCCGTGGGCGGTGTTGGCGGTGCCGCTGGCCACCGCCGCGTACCCGACCCTGGCGGCGGCGGCGACCGCCGGCGACGAGCGCACCTACCGGGAGACCCTGTCGGCGACGCTGCGCGGGGTGCTGCTGTTCAGTTGCCTCGGTGCGGCGGTGCTGATCGGCGCGGCCGGTCCGATCGGTTGGTTCTTCCCGCTCAACGCCGGGGCCACCGCCGCGGCCGTGGCCGGCTTCGCTCCCGGACTGCTCGGGTACGGTCTGTTCGCGGTGCTGTCCCGGGCCCTGTACGCGCGGGGCGCGACCCGGGTGGCCAGCCTCGCCATCTGCACCGGCTGGTTGGTGGTGCCGCTGGTCCTGGTGCCACTGTCGGCGCTGTTCCCGGTGGCCGACCGGGTGCTCGCCGTGGCGCTGGCAAACTCGGTGGGGATGCTCCTGCTCGGCGGGCTGTTGCTGCTCGCCGTGCGGCGGGCAGCCGGTGCGGCGGCGGTGGCCGGTGCGGTGCGGGCCGGCAGCGCGGGGGTGCTGGCCGGTGTGGTGGCGACCCTCGCCGCGCTGACGCTGCTCGGGCTCGTCGATGGCGGGGGCGCACCCCCGACGCGGTGGGTGGCGCTGGTGCAGGGCATGCTGTCCGGAGCCGTTGTCGGTCTCGTCTTCCTCGGCGTGCTCTGGCTGGTGGACCGGCAGGACGTACGTCCACTGCTGGCCGGGCTGCGGCGGCGCCTGAGCCGGGGCCGGACGCGGGGCGGGCAGCAGGGCGGCAACCCCCCGGAGCGGGGCGACGGGAAGGAGACGGTGTCCCGGTGAGCGCGAGGAGTGAGCTTGCGAGCCCCGCAGTCGCGAGCGGAGGGTTGGCCCGGTGAGCGCGAGGAGTGAGCTTGCGAGCCCCGCAGTCGCGAGCGGGAGGTTGGCTCGGTGAGCGCGGCGAGGGTGCCTGACCGGCGGGGTGTGGTGGTGCTGCTGCTGGCCTCCAGTACGGGCGGCGTGGGGCAGCACGTGCGGGCGTTGGCCCGTGGGCTGACCGCTGCCGGGGAGTCGGTGCTGGTCTGCGGGCCGGCGGCGACCCAGGACCAGTTCGATTTCGTCGCCACCGGTGCCCGGTTCGCGCCGGTGGAGATCCCGGCCACGCCCACGCCCGCCGATGCTCGGGCGGTGCTCGTCCTGCGCCGGCTGCTCGCCGCCGAGCAGGTCGGCGTGGTGCATGCGCACGGGCTGCGCGCCGGGCTGGTCGCCGTGCTCGCCCGGACCACCGCGCCGCTCGTGGTGACCTGGCACAACGCGGTGCTCGCCGGTGGTCTGCGGGGTGGGTTGTCCCGGCTGGTGGAGCGGGTGGTGGCCCGGGGCGCCCAGGTGACCCTCGGCGCCTCCGCCGACCTGGTCGAGCGGGCTGCCGCGCTGGGTGCCCGGGACGCCCGGCTCGCGCCGGTCGCCGCTCCGGAACTGCCCGCGCCGCGTCGGCGTCGGGCCGCCGTACGGGCCGAGTTCGCCGTCGCCGCCGACCAGCCGCTGGTGCTCTCGGTGGGTCGGCTGCATCCGCAGAAGCGGTACGACGTGCTGGTGGACGCCGCCGCCCGGTGGCGGGACCGCACTCCGCCGCCAGCGGTGGTGATCGCCGGCAGCGGCCCGGCCTATCTGCCGTTGGCGGCCCGGATCAGTGCCGCCCGCGCCCCGGTCACGCTGCTCGGGCACCGCACCGACGTGGCCGATCTGCTCGCCGGGGCGGACCTGGCCGTGGTGACAAGCGACTGGGAGGCCCGCCAGTTGTTCGCCCAGGAGGCGATGCGGGCCGGCGTACCGCTGGTGGCGACCGCGGTGGGTGGCCTGCCGGAACTGGTCGGCGACGCGGTGGTGCTGGTGCCGCCGGGGGACGTCGACGCGGTCGACACGGCGGTACGGGAGCTGCTCGACGACGAACAGCGCCGGGCCGACCTGGCGCGGCGTGCTGTGGCGCGGGCGGCGACCTGGCCCACCGAGGCGGAGACCCTCGCCCAGCTGCTCGCGCTCTACACCGAGTTGGCCCGGGGGCCGGCCGCGCCGGGCGCGGACGCCTCGTCGACGGGACGCCGCTGATGCTGCGCCGCGTCGCTCCGATCCTGCTCACCCTGCTCGTGGTGGTGCTCGGCATCACAGCGTTGGCGGCCCGTCCGCAGTCGCCGCCGCCGCGACCGAGCGCCGACTTCGTGGTGCTGGTCGGAGTGGCCGGGCTGCGCTGGGACGACGTGGATCCGCAGACCACTCCGACGCTGTGGCGGATGGCCCGGGCGGGTTCGATCGGATCGCTGTCGGTGCGGTCGGTGCACCGGCCCACCTGTCCGCTGGATGGCTGGCTCACTCTCGGCGCGGGCAGCTTCGCGGCGTGGGGCGGCAGCCGCCCGGACGGGCAGTGCCCGCCCGCCGAGGTGACGGTGGAGCGGCCGGACGGCATCGGGGCGTACCTGCCGGAGCAGGACAGCGTGGTCCTGCACAACCAGGACCGGTTGCCGTGGGGCACGGTGCCGGGTGCGCTGTCGGAGTCGGTGCGCTGTTCGGTGGCGGTCGGGCCGGGGGCGGCGGTGGCCGCGGCCCGCCCGTTCGGTCGGGTGGACCGGTATGAGCCGACCCTGCCCGAGGACCCGAGCGGGCTGCTCGGCTCCTGCGTACTGAGTATCGTCGATCTTGGCACCGTGGCGGGCACGGATCCGGCGGGGCGTGCGGAGGCCGCCCGCGCGGCCGACGCGCAGCTCGCCCGGGTGCTGGCGGGACGGCCGCCGCACTCGCTGGTGATCGTGGCGGGGGTCGCCGACACCGAGCGGCCGTCGCGGCTGCACGTGGCCATCGCCGACGGTCCGGGCTGGGAGGAGGGCTGGTTGACCTCGCCCAGCACCGCCCGCCGGGGCTACCTGCAACTTGTCGACCTCGCGCCGACCGCGCTGGCCGCGTTGGGCCGTCCGATGCCGGACCGGCCGTTTCTCGGCCGGCCCGCGGAGTCGGTGGGTGGCCGCCCGGCGGACCTGCCGACCGCGATCGCCGAGCCGGCCGACGCCGACCGGGAGGCCGCCGCGCAGCAGGAGGTGGCCGGTGGGTTCTTCACCTTGCTGGCCGTCGTGCAGGTGGTGCTTGCGATGGCGGTGTTGCCGCTGTTGCGCCGTGCCCGCCGGGTCGCCGGGCCGTACGGCCCGAAGCCGGTGTCCCCGCGGGTGGTGGCAACGGTGGAGGTGCTGCTCGTCGCCGCCGCCCTGGCGATGCCGGCGGCGCTGCTCGCCGAGGCCGCGCCGTGGTGGCGGTACGCGCATCCGGCGATCTCCTTCGCCGGACTGACCGGCGTGCTGGTGGCCGCCGCGACGCTGCTGGTGCGGCTGGCGCCGGGCTACCGGGACACCCTCGGTCCGCTCGGCGCGGTGGCCGGGCTGACCATGCTGGCCATCGGCCTGGACGTGGTCACCGGTGCGCGGCTGCAACTCAACGGCGTGGTCGGCTACTCGGCGCTGGAGGGCGGCCGGTACGCCGGGCTCGGCACCGTCGGTCTCGGGGTGTTCGTCGCCGCCGCGCTGCTGAGTGCGGGTTGGCTCGCCCAGCGGGTCCGTCGCGACTGGCGGCCGGTGGTCATGGTGACCCTGGGCGGGATCGCGGTGGTGGTGGTCGGCAGCCCGTACCTCGGTGCCGACTCGATCGGGGCGATCGCGTTGACCGCAGGGGTGAGCGTCGCCGCGGCGATCAGTGCCGGCGGCTGGCTGACCATGACCCGGTTGGCCTGGGCGGCGATGGCCGGACTCGCCGTGACGGTCGGGTTCGCGCTGCTGGACCTGGGCCGGGTGCCGGCCGAGCGGGGCAGCCTGGGCCGGTTCCTGGCGGCGCTGGGCGACGGCACCGGCGGGCTGACCGTGCAGCGGTCCGGCACGTCCAACTTCGAGACGCTTGTGAACAGTCCGCTGACCGTGCTGGCCCTGGCGGGCGCCCTGCTGGTCTGGTTCGCCCTGCTGCGGCCCTGGGGTGGGTTGATGCGGCTGTTCGGCATCTACCCGGCGATCCGGGCAGCGATGGCCGGCACCGGGGTGGCGGTGGTGATCGGCGGCGTGCTGGGCGGCGCGGCGCTGGATGTCGCCGGTGCGGCGGCGGCCGTGGTGGTGCCGATGGCGGCGCTGTCGGCGCTGCGGGTGCTCGACCACGCGGCGGATCGGACCCGCCCGGGGAGCCGGGCTGGTCCGAGGGCCCGGTCACTCGCCAGGACGGCGACGCCGGGCCGGGCGATGCCCGCCGGCCCGACGCCGATGCCGCCGACACTGACACTGACCGGCCCGGGGACGCCGCCACGAGTACGGCCGTCGACGCCGGGACGCCGACCGACGACGGTGCCGAGGTGCGGTCGCCCGGGGCGGGACCGGAGCCCGGCGGCGGGCGCGGTGCGGCGATGAGTTCGTCGGCCGAGGTCGCGACCGGGTGACCGGCGACGGGGACCTCGGGTGCGCCACCGGGGTCCCGTCGGCAAGGTGTTACCGTGGAATCCCGTGGATCGCGTGATCACTTCGCTGATCGGCTCGGCGGTCTGCATGACCGCGACGGACGACACGGGAGCAGGCCTTGGCCCCTACAGCACGGACGACCAGGCACATTTTCGTCACCGGGGGCGTCGCCTCCTCGCTGGGTAAGGGGCTGACCGCCTCCAGCCTCGGCAATCTGCTGACCGCCCGAGGGCTTCGGGTGGTGATGCAGAAGCTCGACCCGTACCTCAACGTCGACCCGGGCACCATGAACCCGTTCCAGCACGGCGAGGTCTTCGTCACCGAGGACGGCGCCGAGACCGACCTGGACGTCGGCCACTACGAGCGGTTCCTGGACCGGGCGCTCTCCGGCAAGGCGAACGTCACCACCGGCCAGATCTACTCCGACGTGATCGCCAAGGAGCGGCGCGGCGAGTACCTGGGCGACACCGTCCAGGTGATCCCGCACATCACCAACGAGATCAAGTCGCGGATCCGGGCGATGGCCGACCCCGACGACGACGGCCGTACCCCGGACGTGGTGATCACCGAGGTCGGCGGCACGGTCGGTGACATCGAGTCGCTGCCGTTCCTGGAGGCGATCCGGCAGGTCCGCCACGACCTGGGCAGGGACAACTGCTTCTACCTGCACGTCTCGTTGGTGCCGTACCTGGCGCCGTCGGGAGAGCTGAAGACCAAGCCGACCCAGCACTCGGTGGCGCAGCTGCGCAGCATCGGTATCCAGCCGGACGCCATCGTCTGCCGCTCCGACCGGGACATCCCGGACAAGCTCAAGCACAAGCTGTCGCTCTACTGCGACGTGGACGCCGAGGCGGTCATCGCCGCACCGGACGCGCCAAGCATCTACGACATTCCCCGGGTGCTGCACCGGGAGGGCCTCGA
This sequence comes from Micromonospora sp. FIMYZ51, assembly GCF_038246755.1. Lineage (NCBI taxonomy): Bacteria > Bacillati > Actinomycetota > Actinomycetes > Micromonosporales > Micromonosporaceae > Micromonospora > Micromonospora sp. FIMYZ51. The sequence goes on from NZ_CP134706.1 coordinate 2,596,743, forward strand.
CGCGTACGTGGTGCGCCGGCTCGGGCTCTCCTTCCGGGACGTGGACTGGGACGGCTGGGACGACCTGCTGGAGCGGGTGCACCAGCCGCAGCGCACGGTCACCGTCGCGGTGGTCGGCAAGTACGTCGACCTGCCGGACGCGTACCTGTCGGTAAGCGAGGCGATCCGGGCGGCCGGATTCGGCAACCGGGCCCGGGTGCAGCTGCGCTGGGTGCCCAGCGACGACTGCGTCACCCCGTCGGGCGCGGCGGCGGCGCTGGCCGGTGTCGACGGCATCGTCATCCCCGGCGGCTTCGGCGTGCGGGGCATCGAGGGCAAGATCGGCACCGCCCGGTACGCCCGGGAGAACGGCATCCCGCTGCTCGGGCTCTGCCTCGGCCTACAGTGCATGACCATCGAGGTGGCCCGGCACCTGGCCGGGCTGGACGGCGCCAACTCGCTGGAGTTCGACGCCGACGCCGTGCACCCGGTCATCGCCACCATGGCCGACCAGGAGGACATCGTCGCCGGACGGGGCGATCTGGGCGGCACCATGCGGCTGGGCGCGTACCCGGCGAGGCTCGTCGAGGGCTCGATCGTCGCCGAGGCGTACGGCAGCACCGAGGTCAGCGAGCGGCACCGGCACCGGTACGAGGTGAACAACGCCTACCGCGACCAGCTGACCAAGGCCGGGCTGCGGGTTTCCGGCACCTCGCCGGACGGCCGGCTGGTCGAGTTCGTCGAGTTGGACCGCGAGCTGCACCCGTTCTTCGTGGCCACCCAGGCGCACCCGGAACTCAAGAGCCGCCCGACCCGGCCGCATCCGCTCTTCGCGGCCTTCGTGCGCGCCGCCGTGGCGTACTCGCGCGCCGACCAGCTCCCGGTCGACTTGGACGGCGACGACGACGCGACGCAACGGGCCACCCGCAACGGTGCCGCGACGAAGGCGACCTCGGCGTCGTGAGCGCGGTCGAGCACCGCTACGAGGTGCGCTCCCGTGAGCTGCGCTACCGCGGCCGGATCTTCGAGGTGGTCACCGAGCAGGTGAGCATGCCGGGCGGCGGGACCGCGGCGCGGGACATCGTCCGGCATGTCGGCGCGGTGGCGGTGGTGGCGTTTGACGACGCCGGCCAGGTGGTGCTGATCCGGCAGTACCGGCAGCCGGTCGGCCGGCGCCTCTGGGAGTTGCCGGCCGGGCTGACCGACGTCGCCGGTGAGGATCCTGCGGTGACGGCGGCCCGCGAGCTGGCCGAGGAGGTCGACCTGACCGCCGGGCGGCTGGACATGCTTGTGGACCTGCACAGCTCGCCGGGGTTCACCGACGAACTGATCCGGGTGTTCCTCGCCCGTGACCTCGGCGAGGTGCCGGCGGACCAGCGGCACGACCGGCACGACGAGGAGGCCGACCTACAGATCGTCCGGATCGACCTGGACGAGGCGGTCGGCATGGTGCTGGCCGGCGAGATCACGAACGCGCCCTGCGTGGCCGGGCTGCTTGCCGCCGCCCGCGCCCGCGACGCCGGCTGGTCGGTGCTGCGTCGGCCGGACACCCCGGCACCGGGCTGAGCCGCGGACGTGACAAGGGGGCCGGGCGGTCGACCCGCCCGGCCCCCTGGTGATCGGTGTCGTCAGTCGCGAAGCGGACGGCCCTGCCCGTCGACACCGCCCTTCACCAGGATCAGGATGCCGTCGATGAGGCCCCAGATGCTGCCGATACCGCAGGTGACCAGGGTGACGATCAGCTGGATGACACCGGTCTTGGTGTCGCCCATGTAGAACCGGCCGACGCCGAAGCCGCCCAGCAGAATTTGCAGGACGCCCGCGACGACCTTGCTCTTGTCGGAAACGCCCTGGGGGTACCCGGGCTGGTAGGGAGGAGTGGTCATGAGGCGTCACAATAGTGATCCACTCTGCCGCTGTCGGCACCGGTATGGCTGAAGTGGCACGATGATGGGCGAACACTGTCCTGACGGCTGAGGCGACGTCCGACCGTCGGCTGGCGAGCACACCTGACACATCGTCAGCGGTCACGGCCACCGGGTGTCACAGTGCAGGCTCCGGTGCCGTACGGGCGCGCCTAAACTGCCGCCCTCGGGATCGGTTGACCGTGGTGGCAAAGGGGCCGCCACGGCACCGCGCAGTCGGGGAGAGCCTTCCCCGAAGAGAGGTGTCTGCATGGTGAAGGTCGGCATCCCACGCGAGGTCAAGAACCACGAATACCGTGTGGCGATCACGCCCGCGGGCGTCAACGAGTTCACCCGTGGCGGCCACCAGGTCTTCATCGAGGCCGGCGCCGGGATCGGGTCGAGCATCACCGACGAGGAGTTCGCCGCGGCCGGCGCCAAGATCCTGGCGACCGCCGACGAGGTGTGGGACGCCGCGGAACTGGTCCTCAAGGTCAAGGAGCCGGTCGCCGAGGAGTACCCCCGGATGCGCCCGGGGCAGGTGCTCTTCACCTATCTGCACCTGGCCGCGTCCGCCGACTGCACCCAGGCGCTGCTCGACCGCAAGGTCACCGCAATCGCGTACGAGACGGTCGAACTGCCCGACCGGTCGCTGCCGCTGCTCGCCCCCATGTCCGAGGTGGCCGGTCGGCTCGCGCCGCAGGTCGGCGCCTTCTATCTGATGCGTACCGGTGGCGGCCGGGGGGTGCTGCCGGGCGGCGTGTCCGGCGTGTACGCGGCCAAGACCGTCGTCATCGGGGCGGGCGTGTCCGGCATGAACGCCGCCGCGATCGCCCTCGGCCTGCAATCCGAGGTGCTGCTGCTGGACAAGGACGTGGCCCGGCTGCGGCAGGCCGACGCCATCTACCGGGGTCACCTACAGACCGTCGTCTCCAACGCGTACGAGATCGAGCGGGCGGTGCTCGACGCGGACCTGGTCATCGGCGCGGTGCTGGTGCCCGGCGCGAAGGCCCCGAAGCTGATCACCAACGAGTTGGTGTCCCGGATGAAGCCCGGCAGTGTGCTTGTCGACATCGCCATCGACCAGGGCGGGTGCTTCGAGGACTCGCGGCCCACCACGCACGCCGACCCGGTCTACCGGGTGCACGAGTCGATCTTCTACTGCGTGGCGAACATGCCCGGCGCGGTGCCGAACACCAGCACGTACGCGCTGACAAACGTCACCCTCCCGTACGCCCTTGAGTTGGCAAACCACGGCTGGCGCGAGGCGTCCCGCCGTGACCCGGCGCTGGCCCTGGGTCTGAACACCCACGACGGACACGTCGTCTACGGCCCGGTTGCCGAGGCGCACGACCTGCCCACCCTGCCGCTGACCGAGGTGCTGGCCTGACCGGCCGGCCACCGACCGCCGGAGCGGACGGGGCCGGCGCGGGGCACCAGCCCGCGCCGGCCCTGAGCCGTGCCGTGCGCGGCTACCTGGACCACCTCACCGTCGAACGTGGACTCGCCGCGAACACGCTCGCGTCGTACCGCCGGGACCTGGCGCGTTACCTCGCCTCGCTGGCCGCCGCCGGGGTGACCGATCTGGCGGCGGTCTCGACCGGGCAGATCGAGGAACACCTGGCCAGGTTGCGAGCCGGCGACGACGGGCACCCGCCGCTGGCGGCCTCCTCCGCGGCTCGGGCCGCCAGCGCGGTACGCGGCCTGCACCGGTTCGCGCTGCGCGAGGGCCTGGCCGGTGCCGACCCGAGCCGGGACGTGCGACCACCCGTGCCGCCGCGCCGGCTGCCCCGGGCGCTGCCGGTCGACGACGTGATCCGGCTGCTGGAGACCGCCGGTGCGGTGGCGACCGCCGGGGACACCGCACCGTTGGCGCTGCGCGACCGGGCACTGCTGGAATTCCTCTACGGCACCGGGGCGCGCATCTCCGAGGCGGTCGGCGCGGCCGTGGACGACCTGGATGTGGACGACGGGGTGGCGCTGCTGCGCGGCAAGGGCGGACGAAGTCGCCTGGTGCCGGTCGGTGGGCACGCGCTGCGGGCGCTGGCCGCGTACCTGGTGCGGGCCCGGCCCGGGCTGGCCGCCGCCGGCCGGGGCACCCCGGCGGTCTTCCTCAACGCCCGGGGCGGCCCGCTGACCCGGCAGGGCGCCTGGACCATCCTGCGCCGCGCGGCGCAACACGCCGGCCTGCCCGTGGACGGTCCGCAGGCGGTGTCGCCGCACACGCTGCGGCACTCGTACGCCACGCATCTGCTCGACGGTGGGGCGGACGTCCGGGTGGTGCAGGAGTTGCTGGGCCACGCCTCGGTCACCACCACCCAGGTCTACACTCTGGTCACCGTCGACCGGCTGCGGGAGGTCTACGCCACCGCCCATCCGCGCGCCCGCGACTGAGCGGCGCTCGGGCTGGCTCGGGGGCGTTTTCGGCGCCCAGGTGGGTGGCCCGTCCTGGTCGGCTCTGGGCAGCTCCGGGCCGGTGCCGCCGGCCGACACGCCGAGCGGGTGCCGAACGGCCTGCTGGCCGGTGGCGTACAGTCGGGATCGGCGCGGCCTCGCGGCGAGATGACCGGGGTGCGCAGCGGCGCCGCAAGGACGTCGGGCGGCTCCGACGCCGGATGGTCGTCGGGAGGGGGCAACGAGGACATGGCTGGCAACGGTGACCGTGCCGAGACCTGGACGTCGGAGCTCCGCGAGCAGCAGAACTCTCTCAACGCGGACCTGGGCCCGGCCGACCCGGCCGCCTACACGATGCGCAAGCCGATCCCCGAGCCGATGCCGACCGACCGGCACGGCCCGGCCCGGATCATCGCGATGGCCAACCAGAAGGGTGGGGTCGGCAAGACCACCACGACAATCAATCTCGGTGCCGCGCTTGCCGAGTACGGCCGCAAGGTGCTGCTCGTCGACTTCGACCCGCAGGGCGCGCTCTCGGTCGGGCTGGGCGTCAACCCGCACAACCTGGACCTGTCGGTCTACAACCTGCTGATGCAGGACGACGTCACCGCCGACGACGTGCTGATCAAGACCGACGTCGCCGGGCTGCACCTGCTGCCAGCCAACATCGATCTCTCCGCCGCCGAGATCCAGTTGGTCAACGAGGTGGCCCGGGAGATGGCCCTGGCCCGGGTGCTCAAGAGCGTCCGCAAGGAGTACGACTACATCCTGATCGACTGCCAGCCGTCGCTCGGCCTGCTGGCGATCAACGCGTTGACCGTGGCGCACGGCGTGCTCATCCCGCTGGAGTGCGAGTTCTTCAGCCTGCGCGGTGTGGCGCTGCTGCTGGACACCATCGACAAGGTACGCGAACGGCTCAACTTCGACCTGGAACTCGAAGGCATCCTCGCCACCATGTACGACAGCCGCACCACCCACTGCCGCCAGGTGCTCCAGCGGGTGGTGGAGGCGTTCGGCGACAAGGTCTACCAGACGGTGATCACCAAGACGGTGAAGTTCCCCGAGTCCACCGTCGCCGGCTCGCCGATCACCACGCTCGACCCAGCCTCCTCCGGTGCCCGCAACTACCGGCAGTTGGCCCGCGAGGTGATCGCGGCGCAGGCGGAGCGGTAGGCCGGTAACCCCAGGTGGCCAGGCCGTGGACTACGGTCGTCGGCGTGAGTGCGCCGCCCCTCGACCCGACCGCCGCGGCGGAACCCGCGTCCCCGGCGGTTGACCCCGAGGTCGACCCGGTCGCGTCCGGCGCCGCCACCGCGTCCGGCGATGAGTCGGCCGACGGTGGCAAGTTCACCGTCCGGCTGGCCAACTTCACCGGCCCCTTCGACCTGCTGCTGCAACTGATCGGCAAACACAAGCTCGACGTCACCGAGGTCGCCCTGCACCAGGTGACCGACGAGTTCATCGCCTACATCCGCGCGATGGGCGACGACTGGGACCTGGACGAGGCCAGCGAATTCCTGCTCATCGCCGCCACCCTGCTCGACCTGAAGGCGGCCCGGCTGCTGCCTGCCGCCGAGGTCGAGAACGAGGAGGACCTCGCCCTGCTGGAGGCGCGGGACCTGCTGTTCGCCCGACTGTTGCAGTACAAGGCGTACAAGGAGGCGGCGGCGCACATCGCCGCGCTGGAGGAGGTCGGCGGACGCCGCTACCCGCGCGCGGTGACCCTGGAGCCCCGCTACGCCGAGGCGCTGCCGGACCTGGTGCTCGGTATCGGCCCGCAGCGACTGCTCAAGCTGGCGGTGAAGGCGATGACGCCGAAGCCGGTGCCCGAGGTCTCCATCGCCCACGTGCACATGGTCCGGGTCAGCGTCCGGGAACACGCCGGGATCATCGCCGAGCGGCTGCGCCGGGCCGGCACCGCCACCTTCTCGCTGCTCTGCGCCGACTGCGAGGCCACCCTCGAGGTGGTCGCCCGCTTCCTCGCCCTGCTTGAGCTGTACCGGCAGGGTGTGGTGGCCTTCGTCCAGGAACAGGCGCTGGAGGAGCTGACCGTACGCTGGACCGGTCCCGCCGAGGGCGGCCCGGCCCTGACCGTCGACGAGTACGCCGGCACCCCCGCCGAGTCGGGCGAGGCCACCGGTTCCGGTGAGCCCGCCGAGTCGGGCGAGGCCACCGAGTCGGGCGAGGCCACCGGAACCGGTACGGGTGGTACGGCAATGACCGAGGAGCGAACCGGATGAGCAAAGAGGACCGCCCGGAGTCCCTGGCCGACCAGGCCGCCGCCTGGATCCCCCCGTGGCAGCGCCCCGCCCCACCCGCCGAAGCCGACGACGTACATCCCGGTGCGAAGGTGCCGGTTCAGGGGCGCGCTGAGACCGACATCTCCGACGCAGCCGGCCCCCAGGCAGCCGAGGCGGACGCCGAGCCGGTCGAGCCGGTGCCTGGGCAGGCGGCCGAGCCGGTCGAGGCGGCCCCTGCGCAGGCGGCAGAGGTGGTCGAGGTGGTGCCGGTCGAGCCGGTGCCTGGGCAGGCGGCCGAGCTGGTCGAGGCGGCCCCTGCGCAGGACGTCGAGCCGATCGCGGCGGTGCGGGCGGGTGCCGCCGACGGGCCGGCTCGCAAGTCGCGGGCGGGGCGGCCTCGGCCGGTGCCGGAGCCGACGCCGGTGCTCGACGACGCGGAGCTGCGGGGCGCGCTGGAGGCGATCCTGCTGGTGGTGGACGAGCCGGTCAGCGAGCTGACCCTGGCGCAGGTGCTCGACCAGCCCGCCGAGCGGGTCGGCCCGATGCTGGACGAGATCGCCGCCGGCTACGTCGCCGCCGGGCACGGGTTCGAGCTGCGTCGCGCGGCTGGCGGCTGGCGGCTCTACACCCGGCCGGAATACGCCAGCTACGTCGAACGGTTCGTGCTTGACGGGCAGTCGGTGCGGCTCACCCAGGCCGCGTTGGAAACCCTGGCGGTGGTGGCGTACAAGCAGCCGGTGACCCGGTCGCGGATCTCCGCCATCCGGGGTGTCAACTGCGACGGGGTTATCCGTACCCTGGTCTCCCGGGGCCTGATCGAGGAGTGCGGGACCGAGACCGACAGCGGTGCGTACCTGTACCGGACGAGCATCATGTTCCTGGAGAAGCTCGGCCTGAACAGCCTCGACGACCTGCCACCACTGGCCCCGTTCCTGCCCGACGACGTAGAAGAGCTCGCCGATGCCACGCGATAACCGCACCCCCTCCCCGGACGCCCCCGCCTACACCGGCCCCGAACGCCTACAGAAGGTGCTCGCCGCCGCCGGTGTTGGCTCCCGGCGGGCCTGCGAGGATCTGATCTTCCGTCGGCGGGTGACGGTCGACGGGCGGGTCGCGCAGCTCGGCGACAAGGTCGACCCGGCCACCGCGGTCATCCACGTCGACGGCGAGCGGCTGGTCGCCGACACCCGGCTGGTGTACCTGGCGATGAACAAGCCGCGTGGCGTGGTCTCCACGATGGCCGACGAGAAGGGCCGCACCGCGCTGGCCGACTTCATCGGCAACCGGGTCGAGCAGCGGGTCTACCACGTCGGGCGGCTCGATGCGGACAGCGAGGGCCTGCTGCTGCTCACCAACGACGGCACCCTGGCGCACCGGCTGATGCACCCGTCGTACGGGGTGCCGAAAACATACCTGTGCGAGGTGGCCGGGCCGATCCCGCGTAACCTCGGCAAGCGGCTGGCCGCCGGGGTGGAACTGGAGGACGGCCCGGTGACCGTCGACGCGTTCCGGGTGGTGGACACGCTTGGGCGTACCGCCCAGGTGGAGCTGACCCTGCACGAAGGGCGCAAACACATCGTACGGCGGCTGCTGGGCGAGGTCGGTCACCCGGTGAGTCGGCTGGTGCGTACCGCCATCGGGCCGATCCGGCTCGGCGACCTGCGCGCCGGGCGCACCCGGCGGCTGACCAACGCGGAGGTCGCCGCCCTGTTCAAGGCCGTGGGTGACTGACCGCGCAGTCGCGGGTACGGCTGAGGGTAGGCTCCCTGGCGGTCCCGGCGGGGCCGCACGACCGCGGCGCCGGGCATCATGGAACAGGTGGCAACCGCTCGCGTCCGCCGATGACGGCGAATCGTGAGGTACGGGCTGAGGAGGACAACGGTGGAGGAAAACGTACCGGCTGGGCGCTGCGTGGTCGCTGTGGACGGGCCGTCCGGTTCGGGTAAGTCCACCGTCTCCCGACGGCTCGCCGCGAGCCTGGGCGCCCGGTACCTGGACACCGGCGCGATGTACCGGGCGGTCACCTGGGCGGTGCTGCGCTCCGGCGTCGACCTGACCGACGCGGTGGCGGTGGCCAAGGTCGCCGGCGAGGTCGACCTGCGCATCGGCACCGACCCGGCCGGCTACGGCGTGACCGCCGACGGGGTGAACGTCGAGGCCGAGATCCGCGGGCCCGAGGTGACCGCCGCGGTCTCCGCCGTGGCCGCCGTGCCGGCGGTACGCGCACTGCTTGTCGCCCGCCAGCAGGAGATGATCGCGAACGCCGGCCGGATCGTGGTCGAGGGCCGCGACATCGGTTCCGTGGTGGCACCGGACGCCGACCTGAAGGTCTACCTCACCGCCTCGGCGGCGGCGCGCGCCGCACGCCGCAGCGCCGAGGACGCCTCCGACGTGGCGGCCACCGCCGCCGACCTGGCCCGGCGCGACCGGCTGGACTCGACCCGCAAGGCCGACCCGCTGGCCCAGGCGGCCGACGCCGTGGTGCTGGACACCACCGAGCTGGGCATCGACGAGGTCGTGGCCCGGCTGCGTGAGCTGCTCACCGATCGAGGAGTGGCGTGAGAAAGCGAATCATCAGACCCTTCAGCGTGGCGTCCCGCGCCGTCGGCGAGCGAAGCGGAGCGACGGCGTGAGCAACGACGACGGTTGGGTGGAGCTGCACGAACCGGACCTCGACACCGAGGAGCCGACCGGCCCGCAGCCGGTGGTGGCCGTGGTGGGTCGGCCGAACGTCGGCAAATCCACCCTGGTCAACCGGATCATCGGTCGCCGTCAGGCGGTCGTGGAGGACGTACCCGGGGTGACCCGGGACCGGATCCCGTACGACGCCCAGTGGGCGGGCCGGGCGTTCACCGTGGTGGACACCGGCGGTTGGGAGCCGGACGCGAAGGACCGGGCGGCGGCGATCGCGGCGCAGGCCGAAGCGGCCGTGAGCACCGCCGACGTGGTGATCTTCGTGGTCGACGCCACGGTCGGGGCCACCGACGTCGACGAGGCCGCGGTGAAGATGCTGCGCCGCAGCGCCAAGCCGGTGATCCTGGTGGCCAACAAGGCCGACAACACAAGCGTCGAACTGGAGGCCACCGCGCTGTGGTCGCTCGGCCTCGGCGAGCCGTACCCGGTCTCGGCGCTGCACGGCCGGGGCTCCGGTGACCTGCTCGACGTGATCCTGGCCGCACTGCCCGAGGCGCCGAAGGTGGCGGAGTACCGCCCGCGCGGCCCGCGCCGGGTGGCCCTGGTGGGCCGGCCGAACGTCGGCAAGTCCAGCCTGCTGAACCGTTTCTCGGGCGAGGAACGGGCGGTGGTCGACGCGGTCGCCGGCACCACCGTCGACCCGGTGGACAGCCTGGTCTCCATCGGCGGCGAAACCTGGCACCTGGTGGACACCGCCGGCCTGCGTAAGCGGGTGGGCAAGGCCAGCGGCACCGAGTACTACGCCAGCCTGCGTACCGCCTCGGCGATCGAGGCGGCCGAGGTGGCGGTGGTGCTGCTCGACGCCAGCGAGCCGATCAGCGAGCAGGACCAGCGGATCCTGTCCATGGTCACCGAGGCGGGCCGGGCGTTGGTGATCGTCTTCAACAAGTGGGACCTGGTCGACGCGGATCGCCGGTACTACCTGGACAAGGAGATCGATCGGGAACTGCGCCGCATCCCGTGGGCGATCCGGCTCAACCTGTCGGCGAAGACCGGTCGGGCGGTGGACAAGCTCGCCGCCGCTCTGCACCGGGCGCTGGACAGTTGGGAGACCCGGGTCCCCACCGCGCAGCTGAACGCCTGGCTCACCGCCCTGGTCCAGGCCACCCCGCACCCGGTACGCGGGGGACGGGCGCCCCGGATCCTGTTCGCCACCCAGGCGGGCGTGGCGCCGCCGCGCTTCGTGCTCTTCACCACCGGCCCGCTGGACGCCGGCTACCAGCGGTTCGTCGAGCGCAAGCTGCGCGAGGAGTTCGGCTTCGAGGGCACCCCGATCGAGATTTCGGTACGCCCGCGCAAGAAGCTCGGCCCCGGCGGCCGAGGCAAGGCGCACGGCTGACCCCAGCCCTGGTCCCAGGAGCGCCCAGGTGGCCACCACCACCTGGGCGCTCACCCCTTCACGCCACCCTCATCAAACCTATCCTCCTAGGACGCCCTGGCGGAGGTGGGGTGATCGACAGCTACGGCGGAGATGCTGCGGGGTCGCCGACGGTCGACCGCGGGGGTGGGGGCTGTGCGACGGATGGGAGAAGCTGCGCTAAGCTGTACCGGCTGTCGCGGGGAAGATCCGGTGGCGGCATCGGGACGTGGCGCAGTTTGGTAGCGCACTTGACTGGGGGTCAAGGGGTCGTCGGTTCAAATCCGGCCGTCCCGACAGCACGAAAAGAGGCCGTCAACCGGGGCAAAAGCCCTGGTCAACGGCCTCTAATTCGTACTGGGGTAGTAGGGGTTTTCTGATCTAGACGGCGCGTAGCTGGGGACCACCTGGGGACCGGCGAGCCTTCAAGTGGGCGCTGAGCGCCGTTCCTGCGTCGGTGATCGATTGCCGGTCAGGGTGTAGGTACCGCTGGGTTGTGGTGAGCGACCCGTGTCCGGCGATCTTCCGTAGGACGTGCACCGGCACGCCTGCGTCTGCCATCCACGTGAGGCCGGTGTGCCGCAGGTCGTGTCGGCGTAGGTGCTCGTATCCGAGCGTGGTGACCACCTCATCCCAATGCGTCGCGTCGCGCAGCACGGCGGTACTGATCCGGCCACCGCGTGGCCCGGTGAACAGCCGGGAATCGGGCTTGGACGCGGCGTCCAGGCGGTGAGCCACGATCGGCCGTACCTCTTCGATCAGCGGCACCGTGCGTGCGCGCTTTCCCTTGGTGCCCTTGTCGATCAGACCACCGGGACCGGGCGTGGTTTGGCGGCGTACCGTCCACATCCACGTTTCTCGGTCGATGTCCTCGGCGCGGACGCCGGAAACCTCGCCGATTCGCGCGGCGGTACAGGCGGCGAAAATCACCACGTCGGCCCATCCCGTGAAGTGATTCGCGGACCGGTTGACCAGCGCATCGGCGAGAGCGGTCAGCGTTTCCCAGTTGGGCAGTGCGAGTGAGCGAGGATCGTCCAACTCGTCTTCGGCCCGCTGGTATTCGCGCTGCCACCCGGTGACCTGTGCGGGATTCCGTTGGATGATGCCGTCGCGTACGGCCTGTTCCATCACGCGGACCAGCACGGCGAGGCTGTTCTTCACGGTGGATCGGCTGTACTCATCGGCGATCCAGGAGTGGACGGCCCGGTCTACCGCGCCATTGGTGATCATCCGAACGGGGATGTGACCGAGCGTCGGCACCACCCGCTTGCGCCACCCCGCCAGGTACGGATCAAGCGTTTTGCGTTCCAAGCCGCGTAGGGCCAGCGTCATCACGCTCTCGCCGTACTCGGCGAGTCGTTTGGTAGCGGCGACCGGGTCGACGCCGCCCTGTGCGGCGCTGACCATGCCGTCGAGCCAGGCTTGCGCCTCTTCCGGCGTGGCGACCGTTGTTGATTTAGACAGCCGGCGCTTGCTGGTCGGGTCGGTCCACCGCACCCGCGCCCGGTAGGGCCGGTCGCGGCCGGGCCGGTGCTCAACATCGGCGGCCAGGCGCACGCCGATCGGTGGTTGCTGCGGCGCGGCCATCAGGCCGCCTGCGGGTAGACGCGGCGGGCGGACAGCCACCGCTCTACATCGGCCGTCGCGTACTTCACCACCCGGTCAGAGATCTGGATGAACGGCGGACCCTGCAACGGTTGGAGAGTGCGCCACCGCCGGATGGTCGACGGGTCGACGTCGAGCAGTCCGGCTAGCTCCTCGGTGGACATGAACGGCTTGGGCGAGAGGCGGATGACGTTGTCTCCTTCCTGGCGGTCGGTCGCGTCTGCGGGCTGATTCTGCGGCACGAGTCGCACGGTGAGCGCCTTTCCGGGGTGGTTGGACTCTGTGGAATAGACAGGGAGGTATCGCCGCAGAACGGCGTAGAACGGCCCGCTGAGAGCGCCGTAGACGCAAGATTTCGGGTGTGCCGGTGTTGGGCGTAGGGCGGTTGCGTCTGTGTGGCTCTCAGCGGGCCGTTTCAGGGAGCCGGTGGCCGGTGGCCGGGCCGGGGTGGTCCGGTCAGGGTCGGCGGTGGGCGACGTGTCGCCGGGGGGTATGCGTACCATCCGTACCAAGCTCGTTTTGCCTGGTCAGGTGCGGTACGGATTGGTGTGCTGGTACGGATTGATGCGTACCAGGGGCGCGGCCGGGTGGGGTTGGTGGTACGGATCGATCCGTACCAGGGGGGTAATCCGTACCGGGGATGACCTGCGGAAACGAGGTTGGTACGGATGGGACGGATGGGGCGGGGCAGTACCGGTTCCACGCGTCGGTGAAGGCTTCTCGGGTGTAGCCCTTGGCCTGCCCGACGGGGAAGCGGATGGTGGTCGACGTGATGCCGAACTCGCGGAGCAGGTCGCCGAGTCGCTTGCCGGTGAGGCCGGTTGGCCCGAAGCCTGCCCAGGGTGCTTCGTCGTCGCCGTTGAGCGCGGTGAGTAGGTCGTGTGTGGATGCGGCGGGCGGGTCGCCGAGCACGGTGAATGCGGTGCGTACGTCGGCGAGTAGTCGTACGCGGGTGGAGACGTTGCCCGCTTCGTCGGCCTCAGCGGTCAGGGTGGTGACGGCGTGCCGGGCACGGGTCGGCCAGGTGCCACCGGCGAGGTCGGCAACGGCCACCAGGGGTTCCCAGGTGTCGGCGGCCCGGTCTTCGACCGGCATGGGCGGTTCCGCGGCTTCGAGGGTGGCGAGGTTCGCGCCGAGCCACACGGTGAGGCGTTGGGCGATGGCGCGTAGGGCGGGTCCGTCGCGGCGGTGCCGGTAGGGGGCAACCGTTTCGCCGGGGGCGCGGCGGCGCATGCGGACGACGATGGCGCGGTCTTCGATGGTGTCGGGCATCGCGCCGATGCCGGCCAGTGCCGCCATGGCGAAGGTCGGGATCTTCTCCAATCGCTGGGTTCCGGCGTCCCAGCGGATCGCGGGTCGGTTGCGCTGGTGGCCGGCGTTGAGCAGGCCGCGTAGGTCTTCGTTGGCGTCGGCGTTCTTCCCGCCGAAGATGGTGTCGGCTTCGTCGACGAGCAGGGTGGGCGGGTTGTCGGTGCCGATGGCCCGGTAGACGGCGGCCGGGGACGCGTTGACGGTGATCAGCGGGTTGTGGCAGCACCCTTCCACCACATCCAACAGCCGGGACTTGCCGCAGCGCTTCTCTGGTGCGCGGATGACGAGGCGGGGTGCGTGTGCCCATGCGGGTTGGGCGTGCGTCGCGGCGATCCACAGCGCCACGGCGTCGACCGCCTCAGCGGACGGCAGGATCACGTACCGGGTCAAGGCGGCATGGAGGGCGTCCAGGATTGCGGCGCCGTCGATTGGTTCGCTGGTGGTCATGCGGCGACTCCTTCGGCTCGGAAGCCACCACGGATGGCGGCGCGGATATCGCGGTCGGTTTGCTCGGCGCGGCGGCCCGCGTCGGTGAGGGCGGCGATGGCGTCGGCGTGGTCGATGGCTCCGGCGGTGACCATCCGGGCCACGCCCCGGGCGACGCCGTAGAGGGTGGTGCGGCGCACGCCTTCGGGGGCGGCGGTGACGCGGTCGAGTAGCACGGCCAAGAGGCGGTCGGGATGGGAGATGCCCCCCGCCTCACGCACGCGCATCGGGCCGGTCACGGTCGCCACGGGCGGTGCCGGCGGCGGTAGGCAGGCCGTCAGCAGGGCGGGGGGCATCTCCCCTACCTCCGTATCCCTGCCGGTCGCCCATTGGTACGGGCGTCCGGTACGCGGATGCACCGAGGGCGGCAGCACGACGTAGCCGCCATCGGCCTTCACGTCGACTCCGGGGCCGAGTCCCTGTCCCGGTTTTCCCTGGCTGCACGGCACCCTGTGGCCGGGATGTCGGTAGTACAGGTGCCATCCACCCGACCCGGTGACCACGTACGCGGTCGGCGGGAGAAGCCCTCGGTCGATCAGGTCGGTCATGGTGGTACGGCCACCGTGGGCCGGGTCGATGTCGACCACGACGGTTCCCGACGCGGCCCCGGTGCGCAGCGCTAGCTGCCCGGACGGGACGGCGGCCACGATCGCGGCCACCCGGTCCGGGTCGGTGCTGGCGGCGTAGAAGCCATGACAGGTCAGACACGAACAGGCTTCCTGGTCGTGGGTCGGGTCCTCGTCCGCCTTCGGGCAGGCGGGGCAGTTGGCCACGGGCCGTTTGGTCCGGCCGAGCATGAACACCGGCCACCCACGACCGGCGTAGGCCAACGCGGCGGTGACCAGCCGGGCAGGGTCGGGCATGAGGAAACTCCTTTCCGGTGCGGCGGTAAACGGCCGGCGTCGCGCGGACGCCGGCCACCGGGTAGTGAGGGCGCGGAGCGCGCCGATCAGTCATGCGGCCAGCAGCGGCGAGCCGGGACGCGGCGGCCGGGTCGGGCGGTGCTGGTGGCGTTCCTGTGCGCACGCGGCACAGTCGCGCCATTGCAGGTAGACCGGCCGTCCGCTACGGGTGTCGGTGCCGTCGATCTGCTGTCCGCAGATGTGCGGGTATGGCTCGTCGTCGGTCACCGGTCGGCCGAGCGCCGCGCTCGCGGCGAGCCACCGCGCCACCGGTTCACCACCTCGGCCGGGGCCGCGCGGCGATCGCGGCGCGAGTGACGGCCTGGCGCAGGTCGCCGAGCAACCCGACCAGCTGACGCCGCGCGGCCACCTCGGCGGGAGCGAGGGCGACCCGGACGCGTACCTCGGCGTGGTCGCGGCCGGCAGCGGTACGGACGCGGACCAGCACGGCCCGCGCACGGCCGGCGTCGACCACGATTTCCTCGGAGCGGTGTTCGCTGAGGTTGCAGCGGTGGTCCCGGCCGCACCAGTCGGTGTGACCGGTGGTCCGGCGGTTCATCGGTGCGCCTCAGCGCGTAGCCGGTGGAAGACGTTGTAGACGCGCCGTCCGGTGCGCAGCCTCATGCCCCGGTCGCAGCGGCGGCAGGCACGCGGCCGGCGCAGGAAACGGGTCGTGGTTTGACCGGTGCCGGCGCACCGTTGGCAGGTCTTGAACGGGCTGACCCAGCACAAGAGGCCGTAACCGAGCGTGATCAGTACGAGAGTGGTGGCGAGGGTGATAGCGGCGATGGTTAGGGGGTCCACGGCAGCCTCCTGGGCCGGTTTTTGAGTGTGTGAGGCTGTGAGCTGCTATCTGCAAGCGGGCAGCTCATGATTCGGATGGGGTGCTAGCAGGGCTGCAATCGATAGCAGGATGTGGTGCTATCGATTGCAGCCCTGGGCGGGTCAGTCGGCGGATCGCTTCCGGTCACGCTCCGCGATCGCGGCGAGCAGTTCGGTGTGGATGATGCCGCGCTTGGTGGTCTGCTCTCCGTCGATGCGCTTGCCTACGGCGGTGACCGTGATCGCCGGGTGCGGCTTGAGCGCTGTCGTCAGTTGCGCGGACTTCCACCCGCCGTAGACGTCGGGTCGTAGCTCGGCGAGCAGACCGCACAGGGTCTCGTTCCATGCCGACTTCTCATCACCCGGCCACACGCGGGCCAGGTCGCCGAGCACGTCGGCCACCGGGGCTACCTCGCGGGTCTGCTCCTCCGGCTTCGGCAGGGTGCCGGCCGTCTGTCGCAGCGCCACCGCGCGGGCGACGATGCGGCCGGCGGCGGTGGTGTCGACGTAGAACGACCGCACCGCCGATGCCTTCGGGCCGAAGCCGCGCAGGATGCCCCACCCGGCTTCGATGACCGGCTGAAACACCGTGGCCCGGTACCCGTTCTTGTACGCCGATGTCCCAAGGATCATGTCGTTCGCCGTCTGATCCGCCACCGACAGGCAGAACCGGGAGTTGACGTTGCGGGTGATGCCGGTCGGCAAGCTGTCCTTGTCCGGGATCTGCGTGCCGATCAGGATGATCACACCCAACGCACGGCCCAACTTGATGACCTTTTCCAAGAGTTCCCCGGCGTCCTTGCCGTACTTGCTGGTCATCAGCTCTTGCAGCTCATCGAACCACGCCACCAGCGGGTGAAGCCCCGAGCCCTTGAGCGACGCCAGTTCCGGGGTGACCTTGTTCTCCGGGGCCTTGCCCAACCTCGCGTAGTGCTCGATGCGCTTGGAGCGGCGGCGGCATTCCTCATACAGCCACTCGATGAACCCGAAGCACCGGGCGAGGGTGTCGTCATCGAAGCCGTTGCCGTACTCGGCCATGACCGGTTCCAGCACGGCGAAGTCCCCGACGCCCTTGAGTTCGTAGCCGCGAATCTCGGCGCGGGGGTCGAGGGCTGCGGCCAGGATGAGATCCCGCAATGCGAACGTCTTGCCGGACCCGGGCTGACCGCCGAACAGGAAGTTGCGGAACATCAGATCCACGCTCACCGTGTCCAGGCGGGGCGTGGTGGCGAACGGGAACGGCTTGAACACGTCCACCTTCACCCCGGCGTTGAGCAGCGGCCAGGCGGGTTGCTTCATCTGCGACGCCGGTTCGTACCCGACCCACAGCGCCAGACGGCCGGTGTGACCGGGGGCCGGTTCGGGCCACACCTGATCCAGCGGCAGCCGCATCGCCGACGCGAGCTTGCCGCGTCGGGCGACCACCTCGGCGGCTTCCACCCCGTAGGGCAAATCGACTACGGCCAGGTGGCCGGGGCCGTCGCGGTGGATGTCGACCGGGAAGCTGATGGCCTTCGGGTCCTTGGCCACCGCCGAATTGATCGCGGGCATCTGCAACGAGGTCAACGCCCGGCGCACCAGATCGGCGGTCAGCTTGCGGTAGCGGGTGCCCTCGGTCACCCGGTCTGTGATCGGCCGGTCCGCCGGGCGACCCCGGGTCGCCAGCCACGGCACCACCACCGCGCCAGCCACCGCCGACCACCACGACGGCCCGGCGGCGAGCACGATGACGCCGGTTCCGGTCCCTGCGGTTCCGGCCGCGAGAACCCACCACCGCCACACGCTCTGGCGCTGCCGGCGGGCGTCGAGCTTCAACCAGGTGTCGGCGTCACCCCGCGACGCGGCGGCCTGCCGCAGGTGCCAGTTTCCTTCCTCAGCGCTGGCCCACCGCAGCGCGTGGCCGATGCTGCGGACCGCGCCGATCGGTGCCCACGCCAGGGCCTTCACCGCGTACTTCGGCAACCGCACACCGTGATACGCGACCACATACCCGGCGTCCTTGCTCTGATGCTTCACAGCGGCGCGCAGGGCACGGCCGGAACGCGCCCAATCGGCCAGGATCGGCCGGCGCTGTTGCTGCCGGGCGACCACGTCGGCGGGGATGTCGTCGGCCATGTCGACCGGTCCGCCGACCCGCTCCGGTCCCGCGTCGACCGTCTCCGCGTCGTCGTCGGTGTCGGTGTCGGTGTCGGCCGGTGGGCGGGGGCGGGGAGCACGGCGGGCGCGGGCGTCGTCCAGGTCGACCACCTCGGCATCCGGCCCGGTGGCGTCGGTCAGGTCGGCTTCGGCAGCCTGCCAGTCGAAACGGTCATCGTCGTGAGGGGTCGGGCTAGCCACGGTGAACCTCCTTGCGGATGACGGCGATGGGGGCGCACAGGCGGCCGTAGGCGTCGATCTGCCACGCCGTTGTGCGGGTCAGGCCACGGGAAGCCAGGGCGGCGGCAACGGCGGTAAATTCGCGCTCGTCGGGTCGGTTGTAGTCCTCCATGCGGGTCGGGAGGTCAACCCACTCGGTGCCCTGGGTGTAGTGGATGAGCAGCAGGTAGCCGCCGCACGCGGCGGCGGTGATCGTGGCGCGCAGCGGCGTGCCGATCAGGAACGGGCGGCGGGGTCGCCAGCGGGCTACGGCGTTCCGCAGCGCTCGCAGAGGTGACAACATCAGGTTCTCTCCAGATGGTTGAGTGCCGGATGGGAGGGCCGGCGGCACAGCGAGGTTTCCTAGGCCCGTGTGCTGTGCCGCCGGGCGGAACTAGTCGTGCGATCGAACGAGGTGCGCCAGTGCGGCACCCATGCCGAGCACCGCGACCGGCAGGCAGGCGACGGCGGTGGTGATCCACCACGGGGCCGACTCGACACCGGCGGCGACCAGCAGGTGATAGGCGACCTGGCCGAGCGCGCCGATGAGCAGTGAGGCGATGGCCGACCACTTCGCGAACCGCCGAGCGCGCTCGGGTACGCGGCCGGACAGCCACACGTAGAGGGCGTATGCGCCGTAGGTTTCGACGCCGACGGGCAGGGTGATCGCGGTGTTGATGGCGAACCCGTCCGCGATGCCGGGTAGCGGGTGCACCACGCCGAACCCGGTGAGTCCGCCGAGTCCGACCCACCCGGACCAGATCGCGACGAACGCGGGCAGCGCCAGCAGGATGACCGGCCACACCACCGCCGACCGGACCGGCGCGGCCGGGGTGGGCGTGTCCGGGTGACCGACCGTGCCGACCTCGGCGACCGGCTCGGCCGGTGGGAGCTTCACCGGGTCGGCGGGCGGCGGCGTGTGCTCGGGCACGGTTGGTAGCGGGTCCGGGTCCGGGCCGATCGGCTCGGCGTAGTCCAACCGGGGAACGGCCGGCGTGCCGTTGTCGGTCTGCGGTGCCAGCAGGGCACCCCGGACGGCCATCGCCGAGCGAAGGGTTTCGGTGCGGGTCCGCTCGGCGTGCTCGGACTTGAGCCGGGCCAACAACTCATCGGCCTTCGGCGCACCGATGCGGAATTCCCGCATCAACCGGTTACGGGACGGGAACTCCTGCCCGTCGGGCAGGGGCAGGGCGCGGGCGGCCGGCAACAGGGCGTCGACGGGTTGCGGGTAGCGGGTGCCGTTGATGGTGGGGGCAGTCATGACGGGGTGTCCTCCCGGTCAGTGGTCGAGGATGTCGGCGAGTAGGGCGCGGTGGGCGGGGAACACCTGTCCGCCGTAGACCTCGGCGAGGTGGGCGGTGACGGTGGCGTAGTCGGCGGCGGGGATCCAGGCGGCGCGGCGGGCGTCGTCGCGGCCGGTCACCGGGGGCGGGGTGTTCCACCCTCGGCCGAGGTCGATGCGTACCGGGGTGGTGACCATCCACGACTCGTCGGAGGCGCGGGGGTCGGGTACGTAGCGGGCCGGCAGCGTCCTCACCCACGGGTCGGTGGGGTCGGCGGTCAGGCCGGTTTCCTCGGCCAGTTCCCGGAAGGCGGCGGCGGTGGGGTCTTCGCCGGGGTCGACGTAGCCGCCGGGCAGTGCCCATCCGTGGCCGTCGCCGCGTTCGATCAGCAACAGCCACCGTGTGTCCTCGGCGTCGGTGGCGGTGACGATGGCGTCGGCGCACTGCTGCTCGCCCCAGTGGCCGAGTTCGTTGCGTCCGTAGCGGATGCCGGTCGGCGCGTACGGGTTGACGGGCCGCCCGTCGACCAGCGGGAACGGGATCGCCGCAGCCGCGCGGCGTGCCGTCCAGTCGATGTCGGCGGGGTTCATGGTCGGGTCGGCCCACGGTGCTCCGGCGGCGATGCCGTCGAGTACGGATGGATGGGTGTAGGTGCGGGTCATGCGGCGGCCTCCTGGGGATAGGCGCAGTCGACGCACTCGCCGAGCGAGCGCGGGATGTAGTAGGGCCTGACCACTCCGCAGACACGGCAGGTCCGGCGGGCGGTCAGGGCGGCGGCGATGGCGCGGTGTTGGGCGGGGGTGGCGGTGCGCTTCGGCCGGGCCAGGTCGACCCGGTACAGGTAGGCGGTGCGGGTGCCACCGACGCCGCGCCAAAGGATCTGCGCGGCGATGGGTTGACCAGCGGGACGTAGGCCGGCGGCGCGTAGTTGGCGGCGGGTGGCGTAGCCCGGCGGTGCGCCGCGCCACCAGAACGTGGGGATGCCGTACTTCGTCCCGTCCGGGTCGTAGTAGGCGGCGCGGATGCGGGACATCAGGCCGCGCGGTGCGGGCCGGTGGTGCGGGTGGCCAGGTCGGCGGCGGCGCGGGTCACGCGGGACTCGGCCCGGCGGAGCCGACGCCAGTCCAGGGCGGACGGACCGCCGTGGTCCTCGGCGTAGATCAGGGTGATCTGCGCGTCCAACACGTCCAGCTCGGCGGCGATCAGCGGCCACTCGGTGTCGATCGCGGCCAGGTCGGCGGCGGTCGGCTCGGCGGTGACGGCAACGAGGTGCTTCCTCACGGGGAACCTCCGGTACAGGTCGAAACAGCGGGGGAACCCTCGGAACCAAGCCGGTGACGGCCACCGATCGGCAGTTGTCACCGGCCTGGTTCCGAGGTGGTGCAGCACGCGATATCCGCTTCGCTCGCCCTGCTCGCCCGGGACCTACCGGGGTCGACCAACCAGGTGGTTCAAGGCAGGGATGCCGCTCGGCGGCCTCACGCGTGCTCATTCCTGTCGCTGTGGAGTTCTCAATGAACGGCCTGATCCGGCGTCTCATGGGCGTGCGGCAACGGCGTGCCGTCGTTCCCCGAGCCATCCGGCCGGTACAACGTGGCGTTGTATTCGTGACGCTACAGCGCCACGTTGTATTCGTGCAAGCACCTGTACCGCGTAGGCTTGTACTGATGACTGACGCTGACCTGCCCGCCGACTGGTGGACGACAGACCACGTACGGACCTACCTGGCTTCGGTAGGTGCGCCGATCAGTCGCGCAACCTGGGCTTCCTACGTTTCACGCGGGCAGGCTCCCGCGCCTGACCGGATGTTCGGCCGGTCGCCTGCCTGGCAGCCCGAGACCATTCGGAAGTGGCAGGCCGAGAGGCCGCGTAAAGGCACCACCGGCTAGGTCGGATCATCTGGTGCCTCCTGTCCTCGGCTCCCGTCTGCGGCGGCACCTTGCTCGCCTGCCAATGAGACTGCCCGCCGAGTGGCGATTCGGGCAGGTCCTACGCACGGACACGAAGGACACGAGCTATGTCCACTGAGGTCCCACGGCAGTACAAACCCAATCTCGTGCTGGTCAACCGCCGCAAGGCGGCCGGCTGGGAGTCGCGCAAGCGCGCCGCGCGAGAGCTGCACCGCGTAGGCCAACAGCGCGGCATCCGGGAGACGCCCACGGTCGAAGCCATCGAAAAGGCGATGTACCGCCACGAGACCGGGCGGGTAGCGGTCACCGATCCGATCTACCGGCAGCTCTACTGCCTGGCGTACGACGCAAAGCCACACGACCTCTTCGGCGAGCTGACCGGCGGCGCTGAGGACCGGCCGCACTTTTCGGCACGATCCCACAAGTTCGTTACGGCGTTCGTCGGCGCTGAGGGGGCGGCCCGGTTGCGAGAGAGCGCCGGCTGCGCGCTGGCCGTGGGGGAGTGGCACACCTGCTACTCGGCTCCCGTCGAGCATCCGGAAGGCGACTGCACCCTGTACGTCTGGCCGTGCGGGTCGGCAATCTTTCACCTTGTCGAGCATGTCCAGTTGTCCACGATCGCGGCGCTTGCGGCTTGGCGGGAAGTGTCGTACGGGGACAACATCAAATGGGCTATCGATTACCTCGCGCCGATCGCGCCAGCCGAGGACGAGTCTGCGGTGTATGTCCTCGGCGTTCAGTGGGTTATTGAGCCAGCATGGCCGGCTGAACTGTTGGACGCCGCGCTACGCATCATGTCGACGCCAAAGGTGTTGCTGCACCGTGGCCGTGCCATGGACGACGAACACCTGGCGCATGCCGAACTAATCGAACAATCCTTGCTGACTGAAGCGTACGACCATGTAGGCATCGAATCATTCGGCGTGCGGGGAATCTCAGTCGGCTACGCCTCGTGGTCCGGAGTCGTGTACCACCCGATCTCAGCCGAGCGTTCCTTGACGGAAGCGGAATTGATTAGCTGCGAGCTTGCAATTCAAGCCATGTGGGCATATAGCGACGCGATCGCCCGTCAGGTAGAGCAGGGGCGAGATCCACAGGTGCCGCCGGAACATGGATGGCGCTACCTTCGGGGAGTTCGCTCCCGACTCACTGTCTCCCGCCTGCGGGAGACAGGACAGCATCAGGCAATGCGCCGGGCAATCCTGCGGACGTGCGACCTAATGCCAGCCCTAGACCAAGCCATCGAAACACTTCGTGATACGGATCGAGGTTGAGCCAATGACATCGGGCAGCCCGGTACTTGTCGTGACCGACATGCAAAACGGCTTCGTACGCGAACAGTCAGCGCACATCGTTCCCGTGGTTGTCGACCTGGTTCGCCGTTGGCAGGCAGCCGGCGGCGACACGATTTTCACCCGGTACCTGAACTACCCCGGTAGCCCGTTCGAGCGTTTCTTTGGTTGGCGACGGCTTCAGTCGTCACCCGACATCGATTTCGTGCCTGAACTGCAACCGTACGTAGATCAGGGCGTAACGCTTGACAAGACAATCTACAGCCCATTCACTCCGGAGGGCGTGGCTCTATTCAAGCAACGCGGATGGGAAGAGTTCTACTTCTGCGGGATCGCTACCGAGAGCTGCGTCTTGAAGGGGGCCGTGGACGCATTCGAGCACGACTTCACGCCGTGGCTAATCGCGGACGCGTCGGCGAGCCACGCGGGCACTGAGGCCCACGAGGCGGGCCTACTGGTCGCACGGCGTTTCATCGGTCCCGGCCAGGTAATCCGGCTAGCTGAAATTTCCTCCGCGCTCATCGGCCTGTCACGGTAGTCATCGCTGTCACCGAACCCGCCTCGAACTGCGGAAACGGCTAGAACTTCGGTGACACCCGTGACAGGACGCCGACGCGGGCAACAGTGTCTCTTGAGGCAGGTAAGGCGGCTGGTGCCGCTGCGGATTTCCTCGCCGGGCACCACAAGGGTTGCCAGGTGGACGGTCTACGACTGCCCGACGAGGACATGGCTCCTACGCGCCGGGAAACTTGCGTCTGACGCGAGGCGGAAGGAATCGGCGCCACTTAGGCAGAGGTACGCGTCTCGGCGTCCTCGGGAAACGGGGCAGTGGCCACGGCTGTACGACATTCTCTGCGACTCCAGCGTCTTCCCATGAGATTTTCCCAGATTCGAATCTGGCATCCGTGAAGTCGACTTTACCGCCGCGCAATTCGGCTCGGTAAAATGATAAACCCGCTCCACGAAACTCGGCGGACTCAAAGGAGATTTCGCCATCTGTCATGTCGAGGCCATCAAGTGAAATTAGTCCGGAGGCCAACTTGGCGCCCGCGAAGCTTATGCGCCCACCGTTCATGGTCGCCCCGATCCAAATCGGCCCCCCGAACGTGAGCCATGCCCCGTTGAAATCAGCGGAGCTGAAAGAGAGTGCGCCGTCATTCTTGAATTTGGCGTCGCCGAAGCTGATCATCCCTCCCGTAAACTTGGCGAATGTCATCGTCACGTAGCCGGCGCTGAACTCGGCACTTGTGAAGCTTACGTTGCCGCCACAGAAATCGGCGCCGTGGCTGTCTCCGTCCCCGAATGAAACGTGGGCGCCGGTGAAGTGCGTTCGATCAAAGTGAGTGTGCCCTTCAATGAAGCGAGCGCCGTCAAACGATACCCGCCCTGCCGTGAAGTAAGCACCGGTGAAAGAACCACCATCGAAGACGCAATCGGTGAAGTCCAGATCGAAGCCACACCAACTTGTCGATGAGGCTGGGTCGACTAGACGCTCGGCAATCGCTCGGATAATCGCATGCCTAACTTCGCGCTCGCCCGCCGGAGCGCCTTCCGGTTCATAGGGCATGCGCAGGTATGCGCAAAGGACATTCGATATGGTTAGGCGTTGCAATTCGTCATCGTCGGCCAGCTTGGTTAAGGCGTAGACGCCGGCTAGGCGAACTGCTGCTGATTCGTGGCCAAGCAGCGATGCTGCATCCTGGTAGCGCTTCGACAGAATCTCTGCATCAGCGCGTCGGCTGGCTGACTCCTCGATTCGTTGCTTTCGGTAGGAATAAATAATTGCAAAGACGCCCGCGAACAGGCCGACGGAGGTAACCGTACTCCGAACTAGGTCGAATAGGTCTGGTCTAGGAATGTCGCCCACGCGCGGTATCCATCCCAGGTTGCCCGCTCCGGAGAGACGGGCCAGACCCAGGAAGATAAGCCATGAGGCGAGAAATGCCGCCGCGAAAGCCAGAAAGAGGCTCAGCACAAACCTGGGCATCCTAGGGGCGTGCCGGCCGCCGCCTGCGGCCTCCTGCTCGAAAATGAGTCGCTTAACCCGCCTCAAGTTGTGCAGCCTTCCTGCTCTTGCCCACCGGGCCAGCCCGACACAAGCCGACAGCGGCGGGTGGCCTAAGTAGACGCAGGGTACCGCGAGCAACCAGTCGACCCTCTCGTCTCTTCCTGGGCCTGCTGTGCCCGATGCATGCCCGCTGGGTGGCGCGACGGCGGTCAGCGGCGGTCAGTTCCTAGTACGGCAGCCGCCGTTTGAGATCTTGCTGCTGAGGTGGGGTGGACGCGTGGCGGCCACCGCGTGATCGTCTGTACGTTGTGGACATAACTTCAGATCGGGCGGTGGCCGCAGGCCACAGCGTAGACCGTGTCGGGTGGGAGCGGGTCGTGGCCGGGGTGCTCGGCTGCTTCGCGGGCCGGTTCGGGCGGGTGGAGCCGCGTCGTGCGGCGGCGGCGTTCGTGACCGGTCTGCTGTCTGACCTTGAGGTCAAGACGTGTTGGCAGTTGGCGGAGCAGGCCGGACACGGCCGGCCGGATGCGATGCAGCGGCTGTTGTACCGGGCGGTGTGGGATGCCGACGCCGTGCGTGATGACCTTCGGGCTCTGGTCGCGGGCCGGTTCGGTGACCCGGACGCGGTCCTGATCCCGGATGAGACCGGTGATCTGAAGAAGGGCATGCACACCGTCGGGGTGCAGCGGCAGTACACGGGCACGGCCGGCCGGATCGAGAATAGCCAGGTTGGGGTGTTCCTGGCCTACGCCAGCAGGCACGGGCACACCCTGATCGACCGGCGGGTGTATCTGCCGGTGTCGTGGACCGACGACCGTGACCGCTGCGCCGCGGCGGGGTGCCTGACGAGGTCGGGTTCGCGACTCGGTGCGAGCTGGCCGCCGACATGATCACCGCAGCCCTCGACGCCGGTGTCCCGGCCGGGTGGGTCGCTGCGGACGAGGCCTACGGCAACAGCAGCGCCTTCCGTGCCGTGCTGCGCGAACGCCGGCTCGGCTATGTCCTGGCGGTGTCCCGCAGTCATCTGGTGCCGCTCGACGGCGGCAAGACCCGCGTCCGGGCCGACCGGGTGGCCGCCGACCTGCCCGCCACGGCGTGGCAACGCCGATCGGCTGGTGCCGGGTCCAAGGGCCCGCGCTTCTACGACTGGGCCTGGCTCGACGACGCGTGCACCGATGCCGACCCCGACGACGACGGCCGACACAGCCTGCTGATCCGCCGCAACACGACCACCGGCGAGCTGGCCTTCTACCGCTGCTGGACCCCCAAGCCCGCGACTCTCGTGCAGCTCGTGCGGGTCGCGGGCATCCGCTGGACCGTTGAGGAGAGCTTCCAGGCCGCCAAGGGCCAGGTCGGCCTGGACCAGCACCAGGTTCGCCGCTGGGACTCCTGGCACCGGTTCACCACCCTGGCCCTGGCCGCCCTCGCTGTCCTGGCGATCTGCGCCGCCGACGCCGCCGACAACCCGACCGACACCGGACTGATCAAGCTGACGGTCAACGAAATCCGCCGGCTGATCAATGCCTGCATCATCCGCCCGATCAGCGACCTCGCCCACCGCTTGCACTGGTCAGGCTGGCGGCGACGGCACCAAGCCCGAGCCCGACGAGCCCACTACACACACCGCCTCAACCTCGAACTTCAACCATGATCCCGAACGGCGGCTGCCGTACTAGGCGTGGCGACCAGCGTGGCGGCGCAGGTCAAGCCAGGTCACTGCCGAGCGGCTTCCGCCCGTGTCCACACTTTCTAAACCGTGGTGCGGCAGCCAAGCGCGCCAGCATTCGGGGGACCAGGTGGGGACCACTCGTTATGCGCGATCGTGGGCGGCATCCCGTCGACTGCACGGCCTGATCTTGGGAATAGCGTGCGTGACGTGTGTGGACGTGTGGCGAATCGTCCTGGGGGTCAAGGGGTCGTCGGTTCGAATCCGGCCGTCCCGACAGCGAGAGGGTTTCAGCAGGTCAGAGACTTGCGGGAGCCCTCATTTTATTGCTCGGCATGGATGCCTGGTCTAGCACGCCGCTGTTGGACTCCTTGACTCGGGCAGGTTGTCATGCCACTACTGGATCTTCAAAAACTCACCGTCGGACTGTCCCGGACCTGGGCCGGGTTCCTCCGCGACTGGGACCGGTCCCTGCGGGCGGGGAACTATCCGGAGACCACCCGCTACAACTATCTGCTCGCCGCCGCGCAGCTTGGCCGCTACCTGAGGGAGCAGTCGCCGGATCCGGACGCCGTGGACGCGGCCGAGGATCCGTGTGCGGTGACGCGGGCGCATGTCGAGGCGTTCCAAGGTTGGATGATCGAGACCAGGTCCGCGTCGACGGCGGTGAACAAGCACAAGGGGCTGCAGCAGTTCTTCAAGTGGCTGCTCCTCGACGAGGAGGCCATCGACCGCTCGCCGATGCAGCGGGTGCGGCAGCCGAAGACGCCCCGCAAGCTGATCCCGGTCATGCGCGACGAGGACACCAGCAAGCTTCTCGACGCCTGCAAGGGTAAAGGCTTCGCGAACCTGCGCGACGAGGCGTTGATCCGGCTGTACTGCAACACCGGCGCACGCCTGTCCGAGGTCGGCAATCTTCTGGTCGCTGATGTGGATCTGAACACGGAGTCGGTGCGTTTCCACGGCAAGGGTGCGAAGGATCGGCGGGTGCGGTTCGGGCCGAAGACGGCCCGGGCGTTGTCGCGGTATCTGCGGGCCCGGGACAAGCACAAGGGCGCTGCCCTGCCGAACTTGTGGCTGGCTGAACGAGGCACCGCAGCGTTGAGTCCGAACGGTATCAAGATCCTGCTCAAGCGGCTGGGGGCGGCGGCCGGGGTGGCGGACGTGCACGCCCACCGGTGGCGGCACAGCTTCGCCCACGAGTGGAAACGCGCCGGCGACGACACCGGGGACCTGATGCTGCTGCTCGGCTGGACCTCGGAGGACATGCCCCGCCACTACGGCGCCAGCGCCGCAGCCGAACGGGCACAGGAGACACAGGCGCGACTGGGTATCGGCGAGCGCGTGTAGGTCGGTCGGCTGGCGCGGTCACCCACGCGGGGCCGTGGGTGACCGTGCCGTCACCGGTAGGCTGCGTCGAGTTCTCGGATGGGGGCGGCGATGACGTGGTACGCGGTCGACGAGAGCCGTGGCGAGTTGATGGCGAGTTGGGAAACCGGCTACGGGGCTGTGGCGATTCGGGTCGCGACGCTGCCGGCGGGCGCGACGTCGAGGCAGCGGCTGGCGTTGGCGGCCGAGTTGTCGCGGTTGTCCGAAGCGCTGTGGCGCTGCTACACGCATCCGGCGAGCGCCGCTGACAGCCTGGAGCTCAACAGTGAGGGGTGGCGACGAGAGCGGACCCGCAACGAGTTCGCGTCGGTGACGTCGTATATCGGCAAGCCGAACCTGCCTGACGGCGATGGCATGCTGGCGGTCGCGTACGACCCTGTCGAGGAGTACGCCCACCGGGTGGGCCGTTGCCTGCATGCTGTCGGGGACACCGGTCTCACCGCAGCTGTCATCGCCGATGTGCAGGCCGAGATCGCCGCGGTGGAAGGCGCCGAACTGGGTGATCTGTCGGGGCGTTCGATCCAGGCTGTGCAACTCACCCGGCAAGACGCCTCGCCGGTCCAGGTCGCCGCCGCCAACCAGATCCTGACCGACAGCCCGCTCGGCGCGGGCGAGCTGTTTCTCAATCTCGATCCGACCTCGGCGTGCGTGGCGGCCGCACACTGGCTGCAGGCCGCCGCCGAGGTGACCTCGGAGCTGTCCGGCACCGCCGTGACCGAGATCGTGGTGGAAGCCGACGACATCGAGGCACTACCGCACGCGACGCCGACCGCGGTGCTGGAGCTGATGGAGATCGGTCTGTCGCCCACGCAGGTGGTGACCAGCATGATCCGGGACGCCATGGCGGTGGCCGAAGGCAAAGCGCCTGACATCGATGACCTACGGGACAAAATCGAAGAAGCGGATGAGAACGTGGAACGGTACGGGGCGGATGACCCCGAGGCGCACGTCGAGTTCACGTCGATCCGGTTGACCACTCTGGACCCGCGTCGTCCCGCCCGCGACATGCTCGAAGACCTTCTTGACGGAATACGCGGCTGCTGGCTCGTCTATCAGGAATACGCCGAGCGGCCTGCCGGCCCGCAGGACGACGTGTCCGATGACGAACTGGACGACGAGATCGACACCGCGTTCCGCAACGAAGTACGTGCCCGCGCATTCGCTGACCGGCACCGGCTCAACCTGGAAGACCGCGACCGATAAACCCCGGGCCGGCGCGCGTCAGAAGGACGTGCCCGCATGCTGGAAGGTAACCCCGACAACGCTGCGGGCTATCGCCCGGCCAGCCGGTGTTCGAGTCCCCCCTCGGACACAGATTTTCCGCATCGGTGCGCATTTTGAGTGCGCATGCGCTGATACTACAGCCGGCTGGCGGAGCGGCAGCGAGCGCGCCCGGCGGGTGTAAGCTTTGGCCGCCATTCGGCTGGCCGGCGGTGGGCAACTTGGCCTGCGCTTCGGTCGCAAACGTCGAGGCTCGTATCGATCCAAGCGGTTCGGCTTGCACAGGTTCGACTCCTAGGCAGGGGACGCAGAACACCCTGCCCTGATGGCAGTGACCGCGTTGTTCGGCAGGCACACAGCGTTGGTGCTGCTTGAGCTTCCCCCGGTAGCTCGGAGGCTTTCGATCATGCTCTGATGGAGCTGAAGGGAGTCATCCGTGGCAGCACCGAAGAAGTACCCCGATGAGCTGCGTGAACGTGCGGTGCGCTTGTATCGGGAGTCGGACCCGAAGCCCGTGATCCGCCAACTGGCCCGCCAGCTCGGTGTGCACCACGAAGCGTTGCGGAACTGGATCCGCCAGGACGAGGCCGACCGGGGTCAGAGTGACGACCGGCCGACGACCTCGGAGTTGGAGGAGTTGCGTCGGCTGCGGCGGGAGAACGCCGAGTTGAAGCGGGCGAATGAGATCCTGAAGGCCGCCTCGGCTTTTTTCGCCTCGGAACTCGACCCGACCCGGCGACGGTCGTGACGCTCGTCGACGAGCTGAAAGATCGCTTCGGGGTCGAGCCCGTCCTCCGGGTCCTCGGCGTCGCCGTCTCCACCTACTACGGCTGGCTCACCCAGGCCGCCAACCCGTCACCGCGGCGACGCGAGGACGCCGAGTTGGCCGCGGAGATCGCCGAGATCCACAACGTCTCCGGCGGCACCTACGGCAGTCCGAGAGTGCACGCCATGCTGCGCCGCCAAGGCCGGCACGTCGGTCGCAAGCGGGTCGAGCGGTTGATGCGTGACGCCGGCCTGCAAGGCGCGTTCCTGCGCAAGAAGTGGCGCATCCCGTCCACCCGGTCGAACCCGAAGGCGACACCCGCTCCGGACCTGGTCAACCGGCAGTTCACCACCCCGGCGCCGAACCGGTTGTGGGTCGCCGACGCCACCCGGATCCCCTGCGGGCAGGGCGTGTTCTGGCTAGCCGCCGTGCGGGATGTGTTCTCCAACCGTATCGTGGGCTGGCGGTGTTCCGACCGCTGCGACACCGACCTGATCCTCGGCGCTCTGGAATACGGCATCTGGTCGCGCGACGTCCGCGACGGCCAACTGATCCACCACTCGGACAGGGGATCGAACTACACGTCGTTCCGCTTCGCGCAACGCCTCGCGGACAACGGGATCCTGCCCTCGATGGGGTCCGTTGGAGACAGCTATGACAACGCCCTGATGGAGAACTTCTGGTCGACGTTGAAGATCGAACTGGTCTACCGCAACTCGTGGCGGAACCGCGACGAGGCCGAGAACGCCATCTTCAGCTACATAGACGGCTGGTACAACACCCGCCGCATTCAAAAAGACCTCGCCTGGCGATCCCCAGACGAGTACGAAACCGCCTGGCACGCCCACCAGGCCCGACAGGACCAGACCGCTACCGTTCAGCCTGAGCCCACCGGCGCCAGGTAACCAACCCTCCAGCGAACCGGGGGAACCTCACGTTCTGGTTCTACTGCCAAGCCCCGTACCGGCGCATCTGCCACGCGCCGACGGGTCAGACAAGGAGTGACCTGCCGCTATGGGTAAGGCAGAAGCAGGCTTACGGGTGCTGCCCTGCCGGTGCGGATGACAGCCAGCCCGGGTGAGGCCCCGAGACCACCGCAGGCTTCTAACGGCGACCAACGCAGCTCGCGACCATCGACAAGATCCCCACGTCGAGGGATTGGCTGGGCCAGCAATCCCTCACGCAGCGTCACCGACTTGGATCGCCATCAAGCCGAGGGGGCGGTCGTCGTGCGTAGGTCGAGATCGGCGAGGTGTGTACTTGCAGCTGTACCTACCTCGGTACTCGGACCTGTACGCCGACAGCACGTCGCGCATTTACTGCGGGCGGGGGAGTGTGTCGATTTCGACACACTCCCGATGGGCCATGTTCCAGCCCGACGGCGGCGTAGGGTCCGGCCGGAGGTGCTGATGAGTTTCCGGCTGGCGGCGTACGCCGTATGCATCGAGGACGGGCGGGTTCTACTCGCCCGCTGCGTTTCGCCGACCGGCGACACTAACTGGACCCTTCCAGGGGGCAAGGTGGAACACGCGGAGGATCCGTTCGATGCGGTGATCCGCGAGTTCGCCGAGGAGACCGGTTGCGATGGGTTGGTGGAACGGTTGCTGGGCGTGGACTCGAGGGTGGTTCCCGCCGCCGAGGCGCGACTGGGGATCGAGCGCCAAAATGTAGGCATTTTCTACAAAGTCCGCATCACCGGTGGCGCACTGCGCCCCGAGCCGAACGGTGCAACCGCCGAGGTGGTCTGGACCTCGATACCGAATGTGTCCCGTCTGCGCCGATCGTCGCTGGTCGACGTCGGGCTGACACTCGCGCGGACCCTCCCACCGACCGGCCACGTCGTTCCCGTCCCGATCGGTGGTCTGCTTGAGCATTGAAACCGCCGCAAGTGCATCTGCGTGGTCCTCGTACCTGGCCGGCAATCGGCGACCGCCCTTGCTGCTCCTTCTTGCCCGTGGCCCGCGTAATTGGCAGGCGGCGTTGATCTTCACTGGTCATACTGGTGCCCATGAAGCTTGCTGAGGCTCTTGCGCTGCGCGCGGATGCGGCGCGTCGCGCCGAACAACTCCGTGCCCGCATCGTGGCCAGCGCTCGATACCAGGAGGGCGAGACGCCTGCTGAGGACGCTGCGGCCCTCCTTGCCGAGGCGGGCGTGGTCCTCGGGGAACTGGAGTCGCTGATGCGACGAATCAATCGCACCAACGCCGCCACGCCGGTCGACGGTGGCACACTGACCGACGCGCTGGCACACCGCGACGTGCTTCGCGTGCAGCACAGCGTGGTCACCTCTGCCGCGGACGCCGCTGCCGGAGAGGGCCAGCGCGGGTTTCGGCAGTTGCGGTCGGAACTGAAGATGATCCCGGCCCTGCCGGTGGCGCAACTACGCAGCCGGGCCGACGACCTCGCCCGGCAACTTCGCGAGGTCGACACGGTGATCCAGCGGACGAACTGGGAGGTCGACCTGCTGGACTGAGAGGTTGCGGAGCAGGTAGCCGACGTGGAGGCGTGCACGAACCCGAGAGCCGGCGGGTATTCCGGTTCACTCCTGGCGCGCCGAGGGCAGGCGCAGGGGTTCGACTCCCCAGAACACATTGCAGGCCCAGCACAGCACACAGGTGACGGCGCACAGGGCACAGGGCACTACCAAGTGCAGATCCACGACGGCGAGGGTGGGACAGGGGCCTACCGCAACCCCTAGTACAGATCGTTCGCTACAACGCCCGATGTTCGCACTGATCTGCCGCAAGTCGCGCGGGGTCTGGTCGGGCGGCCGGAATCTGCCCGGTGAGGGACCAGCGTGCTGTCGAAGTTGGCCCAGGTGTGGCTCTGACGTCACGCTGCTGCGATCGGATATCCAATGGTGGCGATGTCCTCGTGCAGTCCGGCAACTGTTCCTTCCGGGTTCAATGCCTTCACAACGGCGTCAGTGAGCGGGCGGTGCGCGACGATGTGCTCGACCACCGTCCGGTCCACCTCGATCTCGTAGTAGTCCTCGGCGAACGTGACGTACTGGTCGGCGATGTCGTCGAGCAGGATTTCGAGTAGGCCAGAGCCGTCCGAGGCGTTGTCGTCGTACGGTCCGCGGAGCGCGGGGAAGGTGATGTCTTCGCCTGCGTACCAGCGGTCGTCACCGCAGAGCCGCCACAGTACGGCGGTGGCGAGGAACTGTCCCTCCTCGTCGCCGAACGCTGGTTCCTCGATCTGCGGACGGAACGCCGACGGAATGCCGTCGAGCAGTCCGGGCCACAGTTCGTGGTCCGGATCGCGGTAGGGCGTCATGGCCGACTCGTGGGCGAACACCCGGATGAACGCGCCGTGGGCGGTGAACACGACCGCCCACTCGTCGCCGCTGCCGTTGTTCATCAGTGCCGCTTCGTCGTCACCCCAGGCGAGGGTGTAGGCGTAGTAGGGCTCGCCACCGTTGACGATGCACTCCAGCACGGCAAGCGCCTTGCAGCGGTCTCGCAGTACGTCGATGGAAGGCAGCTTGGCGGCGATGTCATACACGGTCACCCGGAGAACCTATGCCGAAACAGCACCACACCCTCACGCACCTTCAGGGCGTCTCCGAAACCTCGGTGACAATGCACGCTCACGCGCTTGGCGTGCTGCGGCAAGTACGGGTCGCTGATGCCGATGACCGCTGATCGCCGATGAGCGGTACGGTTCGGGGGTGTCTGCCGGGGACGGCCGAGCGTTGATTTTTATCGACGTCGACGGTGTGCTCATTCCGCTGCGGGCCCGGCCAACCGCAGCCCCACTTCAGCGCAGGGGCCGCGCGGGTGATGGTGCCGACTGCTCCGGCAATCCTCTGCTGGATCGTCTCGAACCCGATGACGGTCGCGGGCTGCTCGCCTTGCCGGGCGTGCTGGTCTGGGCGAGTACGTGGATGGCTGAGGCGTAGGTGTCTTAGAGGAGGTCGTCCAGGCCGGCCTCGCGACCGTCTCTCACCGCCGTTGAACAGCAAGAACCCCGACCCCAAGATGCGACTTGCGACCGAGGTCAGCGCCGAGACGGCTTGCCTCGACTGCGCCTGCGATATGCCCGCTGAAGATTGGGACCGCTCTGGCTGCGGGCTCCCAGCGGCCTGTCATCGCCGCCTGAACAGGCATCCGGACCTACCGCCCGTGCGAGTGTGGCGGCCGTCGGACGGGGCGTTCGAGCCGGTCAGCTCAGGCGGGGCCGTCGAGATAGCCGACGTCGGTAGACCCCGACGCGATACCCCCAGTGCCGCAGGACCTGGGCGATCTTCGCGGCGCCGGTCGGGTTGGCGGAGTGGACGTTGATGACGCCGATGTCAAAGGGACGCTTGTCGAAGGCGGCCCGCTCCAGGACCTCTACGACCGGCCAGATCGTGTCGTCCCACCGAGATCGTGGTCCAGCCACAGCTCGTCCAAACGGCGGTCCCGGTACCGATCGAGAAGTTCAACTCCGGCGGCGCTGGTACGGGCCACCTGGGCACCATCCACGAACGAACGAAGGCCATCGACCAGGACGATCGTCCGGCGGGCATCCACGCGATGATGATGCCTGACAGCATCGTGATGCGACATCCGGATTCGGCCGATGTGCGCGCATTCGGTTCCGGTGAATCGGATGCATTCGTAGCGTCGTCCGGAGGCCCTACACTGCCGATCGTGGCGTTGACGGCGTACGAGCAGGGTCTGTTGGCTGTTGAGCGGCAGGAGTACGGGACGGCCCGGGAGCTGTTGGAGCTGGCTGGCGACGACCCTGACGCGTTGTTGCTGTCAGCTCAGCTTGCCGGAGAAGGGCTCGGCGGGCCGGTGGACACGGCCAGGAAGCTGTCGCTGTACGAGCGTGCCGCCGATCTGGGCAGCGCGGAGGCCGCATACAACCTCGGAGCGATCCACGCGAACGCGCGACGGTACGCGGTCGGGTTGACCTGGTACCGCCGCGCGGCGGATCTCGGCGATTCCGCGGCCTTTCGTATGGCCGGCATCATGTACGCCACCGGGCAGGGTGTCACGGCAGACGACGTCGAAGCGGAACGGCTGCTGCTGGCGGCCGCGGTGACCGACGCAGGTCAGGTCTCGTTCGACCTCGGCACGCTGTACGCCGGTCAGCGGCATGACCCGGTCCTGGCGGCGCAGTGGTTCCTGCGCGCGGTGAAGGAGGGGGACACAGGAGCGCAGCGGCAACTGGAGTTGCTCGTGCCGCGTCTGCGTGAGCTGTCGGCGGATCAGAGCCGTGCCCGGACGATGCTCGGCGTCATTCTTGCGTTTCACCTCGACGAGCAGGTCGCCGGTGCTGAGCTGCTGGAGGCCGCCGCCGCCGACGGTGACCCGGAGGCGCAGCGCTCGCTGGCGTTTCTGCTCGACGGCGGCGCCGACGGGCTGGACGACCCGACCCGGGCGATGGCGCTGTATCGGGCGGCGGCGCAGGCCGGCGACGGTTACGCGGCCTACAACCTCGGCGTCAAGGAAAGCGATCACCACGAGGCTGTGCGGTGGCTTCGGCGGGCAGCGGAAGCCGGAGTGCATGAGGCATATCCGCATCTTGCGAACCGCCTCAGCGAGCTTGATATCGATGACGAGGCGTTGCGGTGGTACGTCCGGGGCGCCGAGATCGGGCACCCGGGTTGCATGTTCGCGGCAGCGTGCTGGTATCGCGACGGCTTCGGTGGTCCCGTCGACCTCGTCCAGGCGCTGCGTTGGTACCTCGCCATGCTCAGCGCCAGCATTGGCGACGGCATCCATGAGGCACACAAGATCGTCCCGATGATGACGGACGACCAGATCCACGAGGCCGGTCGCCTCGCTGGACGAATATCGGAGGCCGACGTCTTCGTCGCTCGCCGGCACGCGGCTTGAATGCTGCCCGACGTACGGCCCGGCCCACCAGCGATCCTCACGACCGAATGCGCGCTCATGCCGCTGTCATCGGGTGCTGACCGCGCGGCAGGCACGGTCGGTGTGTGTCGGTCGAGGTGTGCTACCCGTCACGGTGTGCCGCCGGCCGGAATCGGTTGAGGGTCGTCGAGGTTCGCGCTGACATGACGACGATCGGACTCATCGGCAGTGGCAACATCGGAAGCACTGTAGCGCGGTTGGCGGTCGCCGCCGGTCATGACGTGGTGCTGAGCAACTCCCGTGGCCCGCAGACCCTCCAGGACCTGGTGTCCGAGCTTGGATCGAAGGCGCGCGGGGCGACCCCCGCGGAGGCAGCCGCGGTCGGTGACATCGTGGTGGTGACCGTGCCGCTGCGGGCGTACCGGGACGTCCCGGCGCAGCCCCTCGCTGGCAAGGTGGTCATCGACACCAACAACTACTACCCGGAACGCGACGGCGTCTTCGACGCGATCGAGGACGGCTCCACCACCACGGGTGAGCTGATGCAGAAGCAGCTTCCGGAATCCCGCGTGGTGAAGGGTTTCAACAACATCTGGTTCGAACACCTGCGGTCCCTGGCGCGACCGGCTGGCAGTCCGGACCGGTCTGCGCTGCCGATCGCCGGTGACGACGCGGCCGCCAAGCAGGCGGTCACCGAGCTGTTCGACAGCCTGGGCTTCGACACCGTGGACGCCGGCCCGCTCGCCGAAAACTGGCGCACTCAACGGGACACCCCGGTCTATGTGACTCCCTACGGCGCTTACGGGGTGCTTCCCGGTACGCCAGCAAGCGCGCAGGTCGTACGCGAGGCGCTTGCCGCGGCGAAGCCCACCACAGCCTGAAGCCTCCTGCCCGGCTGAGACCCGCTGCCGAGGCCATCGGCAGCGGGTCTCAGCGCTCTTGATCGCTGCATTCGGTGGATGGAGGGCGACCGGGCCGCAGCGCGGGAGCATTACCGGCCAGCGGTGTCGGTCACGCTTTGCCGGCCGGTGCAGCGGCTATCTGGAGTCGCGGGCCGCGTAGCCCCTATGAGCCTCTTCCAGATGACATCGCGCGGAGCTGTTACTGACCAGCGCAAGCCGCAGCCCATCGAGCTTCGAGGCATTCTGCGGCGAGACGTCTTCTCATACCCTCGTTCCGGGCGGGGAACAGCTTTCACCATGGTGGGCGACGCCATTGACCGGTACTGGCACCCGGCGTCCAAACTGCCCGGATGACGGGGGTCCGCCCTGCGCGGGCGGGCTCACCGCGACTTACCTCGACCCTCCGGTGTCATTTGCTGGTGCAGGCGCACAGTGTCCTTTCTATGCCGCCGAGCGCTCGCCCGTCAGCGTCCGGTCGGGCCGAAGAGCAGATGGCCGCGCCGTAGAGTCGAAGCAGCGCCGTGCGCGGGGCAACAGGAAGGCGTGGCCATGGCGTGGTTGGAAGGTTCGAGTCGCTCTTCGTCGGCGACCGGGCCGTTCGATCCGTGGCTGATGCCCCGGTTGGAGATGTCATGGCGGCCCAGCCTCACCCCGATCGACAATCCGGTCGCCAAGCTCGGTGGGCTGCCGGTCTGGTTAGACGAGCTGTTCTGGCCGGTATCCGCCCAATTCGGGTCACCGATGATCTTAATCGGGCGGTTCCCGCTGCCGGGCCCGAGCCTGCGGATGAGTTACCTGTTCATGACTCGAGGCGAAGAGTCCCTGGCGGGGGACGTTTGACGCCGAGGGGTGGGGCGACGACGATTACGCACTCAACTTCGGCGGCGGTTCCGGATACGCCTTTGTCAGTGCGGACCAGCGGGAAGGCTGCTTCTTCTGGGACTGTGTCTGAACGTCCGGCTCATGCCGCGTGGGGCGCGACTCGCTGGGTTCGTGCCGTGGTCCCGTCAGTCAGCGCAGTCGGCTTACGGGATCCCGCCGCTGTCGCTGGTAGCGCTGGCTTCGTAGGCCCGACTGCGCGGAGCCGGTCCGCCAATGGTCGATCCCGGCTCACTCCCCAGTGGGAGTCGAATCTCGCGCCTGAGCAGGATGCGTTCAGTTCGGGACGCATCAAACATGTGGGTATGTCTAGTCTTTCTCGGACACTGAAGATCGTCACGACCAGCGCAGCGCTGATGGTCACGATCGCTGTCGTACCCGCATCCGTCGCCGCGCGGCCCGCCGCGCCCACCGGGCCGGTCGACAGCGGACCGTCCGCCGATGGTCCTGCCGTCGGCGGACTGGATCGCGCCGAGTTGCGCGCCGCGCTCGCCGCGGTGCCCGAGGCCGGTGTCCCAGGCGTGCTGGCCGCCGTGCGCAGCGGCCAGCGTGACTGGCGCGACGCCGCCGGCCAGGCGTATCTGACCAGACCCCGACCGATGCAGCCACAGATGCGGCACCGAATCGGCAGCATCACCAAAACGTTCGTCGCCACCACCGTGCTGCAACTGGTTGACGAGAGCCGGCTGGGCCTCGACGACCCGATCGGGCGGTGGCTGCCTGACATCGTGCCGGGTGAGCTCGGCTCCCAGGTCACCGTCCGGATGCTGCTGAACCACACCAGCGGTATCGGCAACTACACCAACGCGATGATCGACTCGTACGCGGCGATCAGCCGGATGCAGGTCACCACGTACGCTCCAGCGGAACTGGTCGCCACGGGCCTGGCAATGCCGCCCACCAACGCCCCGGGCGCCAGGTTCAACTACTCGAACACCAACTACGTCCTGGCCGGACTGTTGATTGAAGCGGTCACCGGCAACAGCGCGACGGCGGAGATCCAGCAGCGCATCCTGCGGCCACTACGGCTCACTGGGACCTCCTTCCCCGGCAACGATCCCACGATCCGTGGCCCGCACAGTGGCGCCTACTTCGCCCTGTTCGGGACTCGCGACCTCAGCAAGTTCAACATGAGTTGGGCGTGGACGGCGGGCGAGATGATCGCCACCACGGCGGACCTGAACACGTTCTTCCGGGCACTGCTGCGCGGCGACCTGCTCAGCCCGGCCGCCCTCAACGAGATGCTCGACGCAGTACCGATGCTGCCGGACATGCCCGAAGCCGGCGGCTACGGTCTCGGCATCTACTCGCTGCCCACCCCGTGTGGCGTGTTCTGGGGCCACGACGGCGCGGTGATCGGTCACCTGACGATCTCGATGCACAGCCGAGACGGTGCTCGCCAAGTATCGTCCGGGATCAACATCAGCCACTACCAGGCCGGCCTGCCCGACCCGCACCCCATCGACATCGCCTGGCATACGTTCCTACACGCCGCGATGTGCCCGGCCAACGAGATGAGTAGCCACTCAACAGAGGCCGTGCCGCAGCTGCCCAGCGTGACCCGGATGCCCGGCAACGACGCGGCGGTGGCGGTGCCCTAGGGTCTGGGTCGACGTCCGCGCGGATGCAAGTAAAAAGGGGATGTGCAGGTCGAGCCGCCCGGCGGCGTGGCGGTCGAGCCAGCCGATCATGCGCTCGGACGGTCGCGGGGTGGACTGACGACGAACCTGCGCCTTGCCGGACCGCCGCCTGGACTCCGCCTCGGCTCGACCGAGGACTTCGACCCGGGCCCTAGCAGGCGAGCAGGGGCAGAAGCCGTTGTCGATCGTGCTGACCGCCGGGCAGCGCGGGGACTGTCCCAGTGCGTCGCGGTCACTCGCCACTGATTTCGCAGGTTCACCACGTTCATCCCGGCGACCGCCACAAAACCGTATGCCGCCGAGCGGGCGCGCTGAGGAGACCGACCCCTTGAGGAAGTCTTGCCGTAGACGGTCGACGGGAGAGCCGACTCTCAACGATTGGTCGCGACGATGGCGGTGACCAACAGCAGGACGCCGATCGTGATCTGCGTGCAGAGGGCACCGAAGAAGAGCTTCGGGTGGTTGACGAACAGGCGAAGTACGCGGAATGGCCCCGGCAGCGTTCTGCCTGCTCGTAGCCGGCGTTCGGCCCACAGCCGCAGGACGAGGTTTCCGAGGGCGAACGTAAGGCACAGAACTCCGAGGACCCCGAGCGGAGCCTGCGGTGATGCGTCTGCGGAGTTGCTAAGGCCAATGGGGAGCACAAACCGACGCTCGCACGGCGTTCGAGCCTTGTAAAGATCATCAGCGTGTCACCATCGCTTGTCGACTGGACGGCGGCATCCGTCGTGACGATCCATGCGGGATTGGCTGATCGGCTCGATCTGCCAACTCCGACGGTTTTGACCCCGCCGGGCGGGTGCCTGGCGGCGCGGGTGCTCCGGGGGAGCCTCGTTCTGGACGACCGTGTAGTCGGTGCCGACAACACCGAGGTACTCGGTGGCGCCGGTGACGGGGTTGCGGCGTACGGTCATGCGTTTGTCGTCGGCGGGGATCTGCACCTCGACGCCGTCGACGAGGTCGATGCCGACGGTGCGGATGGTGCGTACGCCCCAGTCACCGAGACGGGCGGCGGCCATGATCTCTTCGGCGCGCATGGTGTCCTGGGTGACGGTGGTGATGTTTCCAGGGTTGCCACGCGGATCTCGTCCGGGGTCATGGTGTGGCGTCCGGTGAGTCGGCGCAGGGTCGCTTCGGTGATCTGTTCGACGTGGGCAGCGAAAACGGGCCGAAGATCTCGGGTACGGGAGTGTTCCTGACCTGGGCGGACGCCGGGGAGGCCCAATCCCTGCTGGCTGCAAAGGTCGCAGCCTGTTGGATCGAGACGCTTTCGGTCGCCATGTAGGTAGCTGAGCAACCAGGATCTCCTCGGATCCGCTTCAGGCCGCCGTCAGCGTTCCGCCCCGTCAGGTGGCCGCCTTCGGGCGGGCTCGGCGTGGTGTCGGGCCCGCCCGGTTCAGTTTGTCGTGTGGGTCATGATTGTTATGCGAGGCGGGCGAGTCGGAATTGCTGGTTGGTCTGCCCGTGGCAGTCGTAGAGCTGGATTTGGGCGCCGTTGTTGGTGCTCCAGGCGTCGAGGCATCGTCCGGACTGGACGCCGCTGATGGTGCCGTTGGAATTGATGTTCCATTGTTGGTTGGTCTGGTTGTGGCAGCTGTAGATCTGGACTGCGGCGCCGTTGCCGGAACCTGCGGCGTCGAGGCACATGTTGCCGTAGACCTGTAGTTGTTTGTTGGCGGTGTAGGTCCATGCCTGGTTGGTCTGCTTGTTGCAGTCGTAGAGCTGGACCCGGGTGCCGTTGTTGCGGGAGGCGTTGGGTACGTCGATGCATCGGTTGGATTGAGTGCCGATGATTTCGCTGGCGGAGCCGGGTGGTGAGGTGGGTGGCGGTGTGGTCGGGTTGTTGGTGGGGGTCGGCGTCGGCGTACCAGTCGGCGGCGGAGTGGTAGGTGAGGTCGAGCGGTCCAAGCCGAAGAACTGGATGGCGACCCGCGCCATGCCGCTCGACGGCAGGCTGTGCCCGGCGCCCTGGATGGCGTATGCCTCGACCTGGGTGCCGAAGCGGCGGCGGTTCCAGTTGGGCTGCGGGGTGTCGGTGGACGTCGGGGTCTGGCTCAGCCCGTGCACGTTGGTCCACTGCTCGACCGACTCCTGCAACAGGGAGTAGGGCACGAGGGTGTCGTTGGTGCCGTGCCACAGTTGGATCGGCGGGCGAGGGCCCGTGTAGCCGGGGTACGCCGCCCGAACCAGGTCACCCCACTGCTGGGGAGTCCGGTTCATCGTGCCGTTGGTGCAGGATCCGCCGGGCGGGTAGGCGGCAGCGTTGGCGAAACAGTTGAAGGGCACGCCCATGAAGGATGCACCCGCCTTGAACAGGTCGGGGTAGACCGCGAGCATGTGCTGGGTCATCATGCCGCCGGACGAGCTGCCGGTGGCGTAGACCCGGTTGATGTCACCACCGTGCTGCGTCCGGGCGTAGTTCACCATCGACTCGATGGAGACCGGGTCGCTGCCGCCACCACGGCGCTTGGACGCGTCCGACCAGGTGTCGAAACACTTGCCGAACCCGGCCTCCTGCATGGCACTCGGGTAGATCACGATGAACCCGTACTGGTTCGACAGCGAGGCGAATTCGCTGCCCGAGTAGAAGCCCGGCCCCGATCCGCCGCAGCCGTGCATGGCTACCACTATCGCCGGATTGGCGGGCCGGTTGTCCGGCACGTATATGTGCATCCGCATGCCGCCCGGGTTGTTGCCGAAGTTGGTCACCTCGACCAGCGACGCGGCGGACGCCGGCGCAGACAGGGCGACAAAACCCACGGTGAGGAGCAGGAAGCTGGCCACTCCAGCCAGCGCTGCCCTGGTTCGTCTCATGACACCTCCATCGAAGAATGTTTATTTGAACATTAGACACTTCGATGTCGACCGTCAATGAAACACCTAACGTCCCCGTGGCGATCGGTTCCCGTACGACGAGCGCCGCACGCACGCCGCACGCGCGCCGCACGCGCGCCGGCCGGTGGCGGTTGCCAAGCGTCCGGTGGGTTCTGCGAGCGTGGTCATCGTTTGCCGGGCAGGCTGATCGTGAGGCCAGCGGTGCCCGGCGCCGGACCCCGCCCTACGGGCCGAGGCTCGGCGCCAGGCAGTCGCCGCGGCCCGCGCGAAGGCCGACCTATACGCCGAGGCCGCGAGCGTACGCATCGGCGCGGTCCTGCACAGCGAGGACATCGACCCGGAACAGCCGGGCGCTACCCGCTACCGAAGCCACGCCGAGGCCGCCGCGACGAGCGCCCAGGACCTCGCCCCGGGCCACGTCGTCGTGTCCGCCGCCGTGGTCCTTGGGCTACGCCGTAGCCCGATGACTGACCAACCACGCCAAGACGCACGCCTCAACATCATGTTCCCGCACATGCCGCCGGTCGTGCGTGCGCCGCGCGTCAGGATTCGGTCGTTCTTCACCTCGCCGTACGCGATGTGACTATCGCTAGTCCACTGATGGGAACTTCTCGATCAGGGCGAG
Source organism: Micromonospora sp. FIMYZ51 (assembly GCF_038246755.1). Taxonomy (NCBI): domain Bacteria; kingdom Bacillati; phylum Actinomycetota; class Actinomycetes; order Micromonosporales; family Micromonosporaceae; genus Micromonospora; species Micromonospora sp. FIMYZ51. The sequence continues at coordinate 2,639,018 of NZ_CP134706.1, forward strand.
GAAGCGGCGTAGTGCCGGGTTCGTGTTGTCCCGGGGCCAGGCAAGTGCGACGTCCACGGTGGGTGTCGGCGCGGTGAACCGACGCAGGCGTACCCCGCGCATCCGCAGTGCGCGGGCTCGGCCGGCCGGGACGGCCGCGACCACGTCTCCCTGCGCCACCGCCCGCAGTAGCTGTTCGTCGTCTGCTTCCTGTCGCACGAGTCGGAAGCCGCCGTGGGGCCAGACTTGGGCGATTGTCCGGTCGAACATGCCGGGGCCGTTCTCCCGTGGCCACATCACGACTGGTAGGTCGACCACTTCGGTTCGGCTGATCCGACGGCGTCCGGCGGCCAGGGGATGGCCTACGGGCAGGGCGAGCAGCAGTTCCTCGGTGTCGACTGTCTGCCAGGCCAGCGCGGGCTCGTCGATCGGCGGGCGGACGAACGCCGCGTCGAGCCGGCCGGTGAGCAGGCCGGCCACGTTCGGCGCGGTCCAGGCCGTCTCCGGGACCACCTCGACGTCGGGGTGGGCGGCCCGGAACCGGGTCACCAGGTCGTCGACCCGGCCGCCGCGCGCCGAACGGGTGTAGGCCAGCCGCAGCTGGCCACCCCGCCCGCGTACCAGGTTCCGAATGCGAGCGGTTGAGGCGTCCACGTCGGCGAGTAGTCGGGCGGTTTCGTCGGCGACCCGCGCCCCTACCTGCGTCAGGGTGCAGCCCCGGCTGGTGCGGTGCACGAGTGGCACGCCGAGCTGACGCTCCAGGGCGCGGATCTGCTGGCTGAGCGCGGGTTGGGCGATGCGCAGCCGGGCGGCGGCCCGGGTGAAGTGCAGTTCCTCGGCGAGCACCGCGAAGTATCGCAGTCGGCGCAGGTCCGACCAGGCGTACGGGGCCGACGCGTCGGACATGGACCCATCATAAGCGCCACTTATCGCTGGCCTTCGAATCCGTCTTGGACAACGGTTCGCCGGTACGACGACGATTCGAGGCCAGCGACACGAGTGACGGGAGCGGACGATGACGGCAGCGGCGGACGTGGTGGTGCTCGGCGGTGGGGTCATCGGCATGACGGCGGCGGTGACTCTTCAGCAGCGAGGGGCACGGGTAACCGTGCTGTTCGCCGACGACCCGGCGGACACGGTGTCCACGGTGGCCGCTGCGGTCTGGTACCCGACCCACACGGACGAGGACCGGCGGGTGTTGGATTGGGCGCGGCAGACGTACACGGAGCTGAGCCGCCAGGCGGCCGGCGGCGTGCCGGGGGTGGTCGACCGGCCGACCCGGATGCTGCTGCGCGACCCGTACGCCGGCCCGCCCTGGTGGGCACCGGCGTGTGCAGACCTGGTGGCGGGGTCGGCGGCGCCGCCGTACACGGCACAGCTGCGGTTCACCGCGCCGACGGTGGAGATGTCGCCGTACTTGGCCTGGCTTCGGCAGCGGTTGACGGCCGGTGGCGGGCGGCTGCTGCGCCGTCGGGTGCGATGGCTCGCCGACGCGTTCGACATCGCGCCGACGGTCGTCAACGCCACCGGGTTGGCCGCCGGCCGGCTCGCCGCCGACCCGGCCGTGTACCCGGTGCGCGGGCATCTGGTGCTGGTGGCGAATCCGGGCCTGACCGTCTCGGTACGCGACGAGGACCATCCGGCCGGGATCACGTACGTGCACCCGCGCCGACACGACGTTGTCCTCGGCGGCACGTACCAGCCGGGTGTGGGGCACACCGCGCCCGACCCGGACACCGCTGCGGCGATCCGGCGCCGGTGCGTCGACCTGGTACCAGAGCTGGCCGACGCGCCAGTGCTCGGCGAAAGGATCGGACTACGGCCGGCACGCTACGGCGGCCCCCGAGTCGAGCTCGACCCGTCGAGCCAATCCGGCCGCCGGCTCGTACATGCCTACGGCCACGGCGGAGCCGGCGTCACCCTGTCGTGGGGATGCGCCGCCGAGGTAGCGGACCTCGCCCTCAACGGCCGAGCGGGCACCACTGGACCCCGTCAAGCCCTCACCCGCCCGACACCTCCGCAGTGACCCACCACCCCGCCCATGGACAAGCGAAGCAACTCGACCGAGAGAACCCTCGATCGGAGTCCCGCTCGACTGAAGATCAGCCTTGCTCGACGGTCCTGAGCCAGGCGTTCGGGACCCGTCTTTGCGCGCGAGCCCTATCAGCGGCACGCACCTCCACGACCTGACGCGGCGCGCTCATGCCGACGAGAGTCCGTCGTCCGCACATGAACGTCGGAGCGTGCACGACTCGGCACACCTTCCGGCGACCCCGAACCGGCCCCGGAATCCTGCACCGACTGACCAGGCGGCGTCTGGCTATGCACTGAAGGGCCCGCAGCGCAGGGCCGAACCAGCGACTACGGTCCGCAGACCGTCAGCGGTCCGGGAAGCGAATCTCCTGCTGCGGTGCTACGCGGCGGCCCGCTGTGCCAGCCACCTGAGGATCGCCTGGTTTGTTTCTTCCGGCTTTTCCTGCTGAATCCAATGACCGCAATCCAGACTGACTACTTCCACATTGGGCACAAATTCTTTCAGTCTTTCAGACCTCGCCACCGGGTCGCGGTCGCCGTAGATCATGAGGGTGGGCTGTCGGATGATCGTGTCCACGTCCGCCAGCAGACGCCAATTGCGGTCCAGGTTTCGGTACCAGTTCAAACTGCCCGTGAAACCTGTTGATTCGAAGGCGGAGACGAAGACGGCCAGTTCGCTGTCGCTCATGATGGGCTCACCGACTGGGGTTTCCGCTCTGGCGAGGTTGATCAACGCGCAGCCCGGCTGCGGCTCCGCGAGGGGCACGTCCTTCCGGTACATGTTCCGCAGGAACTGGAACGTGTTCTCCTCGAACACGGCGTCCGCGACGCCCGGCTGCCGGTTGAAGTGGACGAAGTAGAAGTCGCTACCGAGCACATCCTCCATGAACTCGATCCAGGGCTTATCCCCGCGCTCGAGGTACGGCAGGCTCAGGTTGATCACCTTGCTGACCCGGTTCGGGTGCAACAGGGTCAGGCCCCAGACGACGGCTGCGCCCCAGTCATGACCAACGAAGGTGGCATCTACGTATCCGTAGTGATCGAGCAGTGCGACGAGGTCACCTGACAGGTGTGCGATGTCGTAGTCGGTGACTTCGGCCGGGCGGGACGAGTTGCCGTAACCCCGCTGGTTCGGGACGATGACGTGGTAGCCCGCTGCTGCGAGGGCGGGCATCTGATGGCGCCAGGAGAAGGCGTGCTCCGGCCATCCGTGGCAGAGCACGATGGGGTTCCCCGCGTTCTGCCGGCCGGCTTCGAAGACTTCGAGTTCCACACCGTTGACCGAAATGCGGGTGGGCTCGGGAAAATCAGTTGTCATGCCGGCATCCTGCCGACCCAAACCGGTCACCTCCTGACCGGTTTCTGTGGAAGTGTTGCCGGAGTGCGAGCCGACCGGTTGATGGCCATCCTCCTTCTGCTGCAACAGCGCGAGCAGGTGACCGCAGCGGAGGTTGCCCGGGAGTTGGAGATCTCCGAGCGCACCGCCCGTCGTGACCTCGACGCCCTGGGTATGGCCGGGGTCCCGGTGTACTCCATGCAGGGCCGAGGCGGCGGCTGGCGCCTCGTGGGCGGTGCCCGCACCGACCTGTCCGGGTTGACCGCGGGTGAGGCCCGCGCCCTTTTCCTGGTCGCTGGCCCGGTCTCGGCTGCGACGCCGGCTGTTAGAGCGGCGCTGCGCAAGCTCGTCCATGCCCTGCCGGAACCCTTCCGGGTGCAGGCCGAGGCGGCAGCGTCGTCGCTCGTCACGGACCCGCAGCAATGGGGGGCGAGCCGCGTCGAGCCCCGACCGCCTCGCTTCCTCGACGCGCTCCAGGACGCGGTGATCCGCGGTGTCCAGGTCCGGCTCGGCTACGTCGACCGCGACGGCACCGAAACCGAGCGGACCGTCCATCCGCTGGGCATCGTCGCCAAAGGCCCGTCGTGGTACCTCGTCGCCAACACCGAGGCCGGTCGGCGGACCTTCCGAATCGACCGCGTCTCGTCCGCCGACCCGACCTGCGACCCCGTGCACCGGCCGGAGGACTTCGACCTTGCCGAGGGCTGGCGCGCGATCGCCGACGAGGTCGAGCGCAAACGAATGCCCCTCGAGGTCCGGGCGGTGTGCGCGCCGCACGGGATAGGCGTGCTCCGGATGGGATTCGGCGGTCGGCTCGAAGTGGGAGGCTCCACGGCCGACGGCCGCATCGAGGTCGTGATCCGCGGCAACGACGAGTACAAACTCGCTGGCGAGCTTGCCGGGCTTGTCGAGTGGATCGAGGTGACCGGCCCTCCGGGCGTGCGAGACCACCTGGCCTCGATCGGCAACGCGCTCGTCGAGCGATACGGCTGAGACCGGCAGGAACGCGGCAGGACGAGAACCGAGGTCATCGGGCTCTACGGCACCGATGAACTCCGACTGATCACTGGCACTACGACGAGATGAGCCCCATCCATGCGGCCCAGATCCACAGCCTCGGTAGCGACGAGCTGCGAGCGAGGATACGGCTCGTCATCGACGCGGTACGGAGCAGCAGCCGTGGCAGCACCCCCAGCCTAGGGTGACGTCTACGCCCGAACAGGCTGCCAGTTGCTAACTGTCGAACCACACAATCAGCCGTACGTTGTCGCCGCCATGCCGCTCGGCGAGATCACGCATGGTGTCCAGCAGTGCCCGCAACTGCGGGTCGACGCGCAGAATGTCACTGTGGGAGAGGCGCTCCACCCGCCATAGCCGATCGCCGGCGCGCCATTCGGTTCCCTCCGGGTAGGCGCTGCCCCTGAAATCGGCATGCTCGCCGGCCACCGCGCGCCAGGCATGCCCATGACCGCTGGCCTTGCCAACGAGACGCGGCCCGTCGCTTGTCAACCTGTACTCGTGAATCGCCTTCACCCACGATGGTCCGGACGATGCCCAGCGCGGAGACCTCCCACAGCTCGGGCAGCGACGAGATCAGAGGGGGCGGTGTCTTCAGCGCGCCCACTCGGGGGCAGAAGCGGATGCCCCCGGAAGAGATGCAAAGTCCGTACGGGTGCTGGCCGGTCGTCCGCCGATGGCGATGATGCCCTCGACGGGAGGCTTGCGTGGCGGTCCACCGTGGCCCGTCTGAACACCTGACGCGCTATGCCGGATCATGGGAAGGGTGGCCGGGAAAGCGTTAGGTGACCAGCACGAGCCGCCCTTCGTGAAGCATCGTGGCCTGTTGTACGCGGTCGCGTACCGGGTGCTCGGCAGCGTCAAGGAAGCCGAAGACGTAGTGCAGGAGGCTTGGCTGCGGTGGAGTCGCGTCGAACCGGCCACGGTGGTGGACGCCGAAGCCTTTCTGGTTCGGGTGACCATCCGGCTGGCGATTGATCAACTGCGCAGCGCCCGTATGCGGCGCGAGTCGTACGTCGGACCGTGGCTGCCTGAGCCCATCCTCACCCGGCCGGACATCGCCGACGATGTGGTCCTTGCCGATTCTGTTTCCACTGCCCTGCTGCTCGTCCTGGAGACGTTGTCTCCGTTGGAACGCGCGGTGTTCGTGCTGAGCGAGGCGTTCGGGTACCCGTACGCCGAGATCGCGCAGTTCGTGGGGCGTGGGGAGCCGGCGGTACGGCAACTTGCGCACCGGGCTCGGAAGGCGGTCGAGAGCCGCCGGCGCCGATATGACAGCGATCCCGTGACCCGGCAGCAGGTGACCGAGCGCTTCCTGGCCGCCTGTGCCGGTGGTGACATCACCGCTCTGATCGAGGTTCTGGCACCGAACGTGACGATGGTCAGCGACGGCGGCGGCCTCACCGGTGCACCACGCAGGCCGATCCACGGTTCGGAGATCGTGGCCCGGGCCATCGTCGTGCTCTCCCGGCAACAGCCGGTGGGCTCGATGGCCCGGGTGCTCCACCTCAACGGTGGCCCCGGTGTCGTCGTCCGCTGTGACGGAACACCGGTGCTCGCGATGACCCTGCACATGGTGGAGGGTCTGGTTCAGACCATTCACGTCGTCAGCAACCCACAGAAGCTGACAGCCATAGCGATGTGACTTAGAACACTCAGCACCGTGTCACAAATTGGGGTCAGCGCCTCGTCCGTGAGCGACTCGTAGACCGCCGCTTTCATGGATATGGGAGACGCCGATGTTCGCCATCTATCTCACGGTGACCCTGGTCGCCTCAGCCCTCAACGGTTCGGCTGCCATCGCAAACGTGATCGGCCACGAATACCCGAAGGCGGAGGCGGACCGCAATCGGATACCCCGATCGTGGGTACGGCCATTGGGAATGCTCCTGGGCGCGGGCGCGCTCGGCTTGCTGGTTGGGTTCGTCGTGCCGGTCGTGGGTACGCTCGCGGCAGCCGGTTTGGTCTTGTACTTCCTCGGCGCGCTGGGCGCACATGTGCGGGCGGGTAATTTCCGACTCGGCGCCTGGGCACTGTTCTTCGGACTCGCTCTGGCCGCACTCACCGTTAACCTCGCCTACCACTCGGACGCTTGATGCAACTGTTGGGTGGGGGTCGGCGCTGGGTGTCGTCGGGTCTTCGCGGCCAATACTCCCGGCCCCTGCGGGATGAGGTTTTCGGCGGGGCAGCACCGATCACCAGGCGCAGGGTGTGTAGTCCTTGAGGAAGCAGCCGTACAGGTCTTCGCCCTGTTCGCCGCGGACGATGGGGTCGTAGACCCGGGCCGCGCCGTCGACCAGGTCCAGCGGGGCGTGGAAGCCGGCGTCCGCCAGCCGCATCTTCGTCGGGTGCGGCCGCTCGTCAGTGATCCAGCCGGTGTCGACGCTGGTCATCAGGATGCCGTCGGCCAGCATCTCCTGGGCGCTGGTGCGGGTCAGCATGTTCAGCGCGGCCTTGGCCATGTTGGTGTGCGGGTGTCCGGGTCCCTTGTAGCCGCGGGCGAACTGGCCCTCCATTGCCGACACGTTCACCACGTACTTGCGGCGGGCGGTGGCTGCGGCCATCGCCGGTCGCAGTCGGCTGACCAGCACGAACGGCGCGGTCACGTTGCACAGCTGCACTTCGAGCAGTTCGACCGGGTTCACCTCGTGCACCCGCTGCACCCAGCTGTTGACCGGGTCGAGGTCCGGAACCAGACCGCCGGCGTCGATGGCGCTGGCGGTCGCGATCCGTTCCGGCGAGGCGGAGCCGCTGGTCAGCGCCAGCGCGGTGAGCGCGTGCGGGGTGATGGTGGGCGAGTTCGGTGGGGCGATCAGGCTGCCCGCCGGGTCGCCAGGGCCGGCCGGTTTGGCGAACGTGATCATCTCCGGCAGCGGGCCGTCCGGCAGGGCCGCCGCCTCCGCGGCGACGAGTTGCGCGTACGCCGCAGGCGTGCGGCGGACGGTCTGCGCCGCGTTGTTGATCAGGATGTCGAGAGGTCCCTGGCTGCTGACCGAGTCAGCGAGGGCGATCACCTGGGCGGGGTCGCGCAGGTCGATCCCGACGATCCGTAGGCGGTGAAGCCACTGGCCGCTGTCGGGCATCGCGGCGAATCGGCGGACCGCGTCGTGGGGAAACCGGGTGGTCACCGTGGTGTGTGCGCCGTCGCGCAGCAGCCGCAGCGCGATGTACATGCCGATTTTCGCCCGGCCGCCGGTGAGCAGCGCGCGTCGGCCGGTCAGGTCGGTGCGGGCGTTGCGGCGCTCCCGGTTCAGTGCGGCGCAGGGCGGGCAGAGCTGATGGTAGAAGGCGTCCACATCGCGGTAGCGCTGCTTGCAGATGTAGCAGCCGCGTGGTTTGTGTAGGACGCCGGCCGTGGCACCTACGGTGGGGGAGACGAGCGGGTTGCCCTGGGTCTCATCGTCGATCCGGCCCGGGGCGCCGGTGGCGGTGGCCGCGGTCACCGCGCGGTCGGCCGCCGCGATGGCATCCCGGCGTTCCTCGCGTCGCCGCTGCTTGATCATTTTGTAGAGCTTGGCGGTGGCCCGCTGCACCCGTACCACGTCGGGGTGATCGGGGGGCAGGTCCTCCAACGCCTCGAAGACGCGGAGACAGGTCTCCAGCCGGGCCGGGTCAATGCGGTATTGACCGGGTTGCGTAGTTTTGTCCGCTGTCATGCCGTCGCTGTCTCGTCCCGTTCCCTGCGCCGGAGCTATCCGGCCCACCCCAAGTCCGACCCGGAACTGTACGCACCGCACGGCCTCCGACGCATCCCGCGCCTGTTCACCAGCCCGAAGACCCGTAGAGGTCACACCTCGACCAGGCATATGTGCCCTGTCCTGGACGATTCGCGGCGCGGTAGATTATGCGCCACTCGCAGTTGCGCATCGTCCGCCGGCGGTAACGATCCGCTGGCGGGGTGTCACGGGCCGGCCGCCTGCTGTGTGGCGAGGATCGCCTCCAGCGCTTCGCGCACGTACTCCCCCGATGGGCCGGGTGCGGCCATCGTCGTGCCACTGTTCAAGGGCGCTGAAGTAGACACCGAAGATGTAGGTGCGCGCCAGGACCCGGGCCGAGGCCGGCGCGTGCCCGCGGTCGGCCAGGGCCGCGGCGATGCGGTCGACCATGGCGTCCATCGTGGCGTAGACGGCTGCCCGGATTCGTCCACCTAAAGCGGCGCGCTGCTGCTCTCCCTGCTCCGGATCATCCGGCTATCGATGAAGATGCTGCTGTGGGCCGCGATCGGGTAGCTCTCGATGAGCCGCCGACGGGACCAGGTTCCTCGGTTGTCAGACGACCCGGCGGACGGCGGGGACGCTTGACGGATCGGCGCGGCCCTCGGGTACCGGTGCCCGATCGTGGGGCGTCTCCGCCGCGATCGGGCCGATCAGGTCGAGGCCGCACTGGGCGCGCAGTTGCTCGTCCCGGTCGCCGGTTTCGGTCGCGATCCGCAGCGCGGCGGTGTGCCGGGCGAGTGCGTCGTCCGGTCGGCCGGTGGCGTGCATGACCTCGCCGAGCGCGTTGAGGACGCTGGCCTCGCCGTACCGGTGCCCGGCGGCCCGGAACAGCGTCAACGCCTGGCCGAGATGGTCAACCGCTCGCCCGTACCAGCCGAGTCGGGCCTCGGCCTGACCGAGGTTGGCCAGCGCGATCGCCTCGCCGTAGCGGTGCCCGGCGGTCCGGAACAGCGTCAACGCCTGGCCGAGATGCTCAGCCGCCGAGGCGTACCGGGCCAGCCGGGTTTCGACATCGCCCAGGTTGGCCAGCGCGATCGCCTCACCCACCGGGTCGCCGAGCGCGCCGAAGAGGGTGTACGCCTGCCGGTGGTACTGCGCAGCCGATTCGTGCCGGCCCAGGCTCTCCTCCACACTGCCCAGATTGGTAAGCGCACCCGCCTCGCCGTACCGGTCTTCGATGGCCCGGAACAGCACGAGCGCCTGCCGCTGGTGCCGGGCGGCCGACTCGTGGCGCCCCAACCGGTCGTCGACGATGCCGAGGTTGGAGAGCGTACGGGCGGTGCCGTACGAGTCCTCGGTCAGCTTGTGCAGCGTGAGGGCCTGGCGCAGGTGGTCGGTCGCGCGCTCGTACCCGCCGAGCAGCCGGTGCACCGCCCCCAGGTTGGTCAGCGCGTGGGCCTGTCCGGGCAGGTCGTCGGCGATGCGGGCGGCGTGCAGCGCCCGGGCGTGGATGGTCAGTGCGTCCGAGTGGTGTCCGCTTTCGAGGTAGCGGTACAGGGTCGCGGCCAGCCGCACGGTGTGTGCCGGCCAGCCGTGGTCGGCCGCGTAGCCACTGACCGCGACGAGGGTGGGACGCTCGGCATCCAGCCATGCGCGGGCCAGGGCCGGTTCGGCGAACGCCGGCAGTGGTGCGCCGGCCGGCACCACGATCCGGGGGCGGTGGTGTCGCTCGGCGGGATACAGCATGTCCATCGCGATTGCGGCGGTGGCCAGATAGTAGTCGAGCAGCCGGGACAGCGCCTCGGTCTGGGCCGCCTCGGACTCCTCGGCCCGGGCCAGGTCGGCGGCGTAGGCACGCAGCAGTTCGTGCATCCCGTACCGGCGCAGGCCGAGATGCTGGACCAGGTGCGCGCGGGCGAGCTGGTCGAGCAGGTCGTCGGCCCGGTCGAGCGGCGCGCCGGTGAGGGCGGCCACCGCGTACGTCTCGATCTCCGGGCCGGGATGGCGGCCGAGCAGCCGGAAGGCGCGGGCAGTGTCGGCGGCCAGGTGCTGGTATGACCAGGAGAAGACGGCACCCACCGCGGCCCGAGGGTCGCCCCCGGCGTCCAGTAGGCGTAGCCGTCGCTGCCGGTCGCCCAACTCGGCAACGAGGTCGGTAAGCGCGATCGGATTGCGGCTGGCGGCCAGTTCGGCCGCCAGCCGCAGCGCCAGCGGCAGCTGGGCGCACAGCCCGGCCAGCGCGACGGCCGCTGCGGGCTGGGCGTCCGCCCGGGGCCCGATCAGTTCGTGCAGCAGCGTCACCGCGTCGGGCAGCGGCAGCGGATCCAGCACCAGCCGGCCGGCACCGTGCAGGGCGACCAGCCCGGCCAGGCTGTCCCGGCTGGTCACCACCACCGCACACGACGGCGTTCCGGGCAGCAGCGGACGGACCTGCTCGACCGAGGCCGCGTTGTCCAGGATCAGCAACATCCGCCGACCGCTGATCTCGGTCCGGTACCGGGCGGCCCGCTCGTCCGGGTCGAGCGGGACCGCCTCGCCGGTCACCCCGAGCGCGTTGAGGAACCGGGCCAGGACGTCGCCGGCGGTCACCGGGCGCTGCGGGTCGTAACCGCGCAGGTTGACGTAGAGCTGCCCGTCGGGGAAGAGCGGACGGTCCCGGTGCGCCCAGTGCACGGCGAGCGCCGTCTTGCCGGGGTCCGTTTTCTAGCACATAGTCGATGTATGGGCATGGTTGATCCTCCTGCTGTGGTAGCCGATCTTTACCTTCGCTTGTCTGACCTGCGGGTCGAGGACTTGAACAGCGATGGTGAGAGCAAGGGGCTCGTGGAGCACGAGCGGCTGTTGGTCGAGCGTGCGGGTCGTCTGGGGTGGGCGGTGGGTGAGGTGATCGTTGAGAACGACATGGTTAACGGCAAGCCGAAACCCGCGTCGGCGTTCAAGCGTAAGAAGGTGCGGTTGGCGGACGGGACGACGGTGTTGCGGGTGATCCGGCCGGGGTTCACTCGGTTGTTGGACCGGTTGCGGCATGGCCGGTCGCAGGCGGTGTTGGCGGTGGACCTGGACCGGACGGTGCGTGATCCCCGGGACTTGGAGGATCTGATCGACGTCGTTCAGGAGACGGGGGCCAACGCGCAGTCGCTGTCGGGTTCGTTGCGGTTCACCGATGGTGGGACGGACTCGGAGATCACTCTGGCGCGGGTGATGGTGACGATGGCGAACAAGGCCAGCCGGGACACCGCGCGTCGGGTGAGCGCGGCCCGCCTGCGGCAGGCGATCAACGGGGAGTGGGGTGGGGGGCGGCGGCCGTTCGGGTTCTGCGGCGGCCCGCCGCAGGTGGGCATCGGTGACCCGGCGGAGTATGTGTGCCGGTGGCACGGTGGCCGGGACTGCCTGGCGGGGATCACCCGGGTCGAGGCCGAGGCGGATGTGATCGCGGACTGCTCAGAGCGGTTGTTGGAGGGGGCCACGTTGCGGTCCCTCGCGGCCGAGTTGCGGGAGGGGGACGTGCCGACGGTGACGGGTGCGCCGTGGTCGGCGGAGGGATTGCGGGATATCCTGCTGCGTCCGCGAAACGCGGGGTTCATGGTGTACGACGGGAAGATCCTTCAGGGTGTGACGGCGCCGTGGAAGCCGATCATCGGCCCGGAGGTGTTCTTCGCCGTGCGCGACATGTTGACCGATCCGTCGCGGCGCAGCGGGCCCGGGGCGGCTCCGCGCTGGGTGGGCACGGGCATCTACCGGTGCGGGGTGTGCACACCACCCGGCACGGTGACGGGGCGGCCGGTGACGGTGCAGGTCACCCTCGGCGGGCGGGCGCCGCGCTACAAGTGCCGCCAGCACAACCACCTGACCCGTAACCAGGCGCATGTGGACGCGGCGGTGTTCGCGCACGTGGTGTACGCGTTGACGCACCCGCGCGCGTACGAGTTGCTGACCGACCCGGCCCCGGAGGTCGACGTGGAGGGGTTGCGGGCGCAGCGGGCGGCGATCGGGCAGCGGTTGAAGCGCATCCTCGCCGACGAGTTGCGGGGGTTGGAGACGCGGGAGTACGCGCGCGAGGCCCGGCGGGAGGCCGCCGCGATGATCGCCGAGATCGACGAGCAGTTACACGCGAACGTGGGCAGCGACCCGTTGGCGCCGTTGGTGAACGCCCCGGACCCGGTGAAGGCGTGGCGGGACGCGCCCCTGGCCGACAAGCGGGTCGTGATCGACCGGCTGATGACCGTCACGATCCTGCGCACCCAGCGCAAGGGACGCGGGTTCGACCCGGCCACGTTGCACATCGAACCCAAGCATACGCTCGGCACGCTGGCCCTCGCCTAGGAGACCCCTGAATAATGTGGCGTGCCGGTCCGCCGGGTCTGATCGGGTTTGATCGATAATTGGTGGGTGCAGGGTAGATCCGGTTCCGACCGCGAGTTGTGGGACACGGCGGCGCTGGTCGGGCATCTGTGCCGCCCGGGAGTGTGTACGCGTTCCTGGCCGAGCACCGTGGCGAGGTGTTCCCCGACGGGCTGTTCGCCGACTTGTTCCCCTCCGGGCGGGGGCCGGCCCTCGGTGCCCGGCGAGGTGATCGCGTCGGTGCTGCTGCTGCAGACGCTGCAGGACCTGTCCGACACCGAAGCGATGCAGGCGTTGCGCTGTGACCTGCGCTGGAAGGTGGCCTGTGGTCTGCCCATCGACCACGAGGGCTTCCATCCCACGACGTTGACAGTGTGGCGTAACCGGCTACGCGCCTCGGACCGCCCGGAACGGATCTTCGAAGCGGTCCGAGCGGTGATCGCCAGACCGGGGTGTTGAAGGATAAGACCCGCCGGGCGTTGGACTCGGTAGTACTGGATGACGCGGTGGCCACCCAGGACACCAGCACCCAGCTGATCGCGGCGGTGCGGCGGGTCCACCGCGAGATACCCGCCGCTACGGCGGTGATCGCGCAACACTGTCACGCCCACGACTGGGACGACCCCGGCAAGCCGAGGATCGCCTGGGACGACAAGACGGCCCGCGACGCCCTAAGGTCCTCACCAGACCGTCCGCCCCGTCCGCCCCGTCCGCGACGCCGATGGCCAGACTGGCGAGGCCCAACAGCCGAGTCGTTGCCGCCGCCCACGTACGCGCCCGGATCGCCGGCAACGTGCTGCCGTCGCCCCGGCGTATGCTCAACCATGCCTGTGGCTTTCGTTGTGATCAGTTTGCTTCGACAACGAGATGATCACCAGGAGCCACGCATCCTCACGCCAGGGTCCACGCCGGACGGAGCGACGGCCTCAGCCGACCCCTAACCTTCTGTGAGCCGGTATGTGTGGCCGGACGGGTTGCATCTTCGATATGCAGCGGGGTGATCTGGCGCGTCGTGTCAGGCATCGGGCATGACAACGATCCGGTTCTCCACCGACGTCACACCCGGTGTCGACCAGGCAACTCGGGCGGCTTCTTCGCGTTCACTCCAGGATCGGACAACGCCGGCTAGGACGACCTTGTCGCCTTCGATGGTCACGCTTAGCCGTTCGCCCGGTGTGTCTACGGCACGGATGAGAGCCTCCTCGATCCTGTTGCGTGCCGCCGCTACGTCCACCTTCAACCGGGGCCGGATTGAGATCTGATTCGTGACTCCCCGTACTCCCGACAGGCGCTGCACCGCCCGCTTTGCGGAGCGCCGCTGATACTCCCACTCGACCTCTCCGCTGAGCGTCACCCAACCCTTGGTGACGGTGACGTGGATGTTCTGGCTCGGCACCAGGGCGTCCCACTCCAAGGCCCGTGTCGCTGCCGCTGCCAGATCCGCGTCGTTGCGTTCCGCTGCGGTAGGCAGACGGACTTCGAGGTCGTTGGCGACCGCCTTCACGCCCCGCACTCGATGTGCCGCCTCCTCGGCCGCCCACTTCTTTACGTATGAATCCACCCATCCCGTCAGGGTTACCACACCGTCCTTGGCGGACACACCGATCTCGTTTGGTTGGACGCGGGGGTCCCAGTGCATCTCGGCCAGCACGTCCCTTTGGAGTTGTTCGTCGGTGCGGGCCGTGGTCGTGGTGGTCATCGCGATCCTTCCAAGAGATCCGTTGGTCAGCTTCACCTTAACCCCGGGCATGCACGTGGTGGAGGCATGTCGGGGACGTCGCGCTAACGAGTGAATCGGCGCAGTTGTGAGGGACAAGAATCTGAAGACCTGCTATGAGGTCTGGGGCCTCCGCGTGCGTCACCGGGTTGCGAACCCGCCGCCCAGATTGAATCCCGTTTTCGGCCGTCGTTGACACGTCGCACCTACGATATGGGCATGTCGCCGACGAGACAGGAGCTGACACGCGCGCGGGAGACGTTTTTCCGGTCGCTGTCGTCTCGTGCGGGGCACGTGCTTCCGGGCTGGGTCGCTGGTGTGGTGTTGATCAGTGTGGAGGACGGGGGCGGTGGGGAGTTCTGGCGTGTGGCGATGCGTGACCGGAACGTTGTCGTGGGCAAGGGCAGCGAGCCGGCCGATGCCACAGTCACGTTGTCGACTGGCCTGTTCCACGACCTGATCACGGGGAATGATCAGTTGATAGCCGCGATGCTGCGTAATGAGGCGGCGGTGATGGGGAAAGTTGCACTGTTGTTGGTTTTTCGGCGGTTCTTTCCCTCCGCGCCCGGGTCGGGTGATCCGAGGGACCGGGTCGATGGCTGCCGTTGGCGGGAGCGGATGGATGAGACCGTCGCCCGGAGCCGGCCGGCGGAGCGAGCATGAAACCGCTGGTCAACATTCTTGACGGCAACACGTTTTTGGTCAGCGACCGGCAGGGGGATGTTGATCCCTCGCCTGTTTTTCCCACAGGACTGTTCTCCTATGACACCCGCTTTTTGTCTACTTGGCTGTTGACCATCGACGGCGGTCGGCTTACCGCGTTGTCGGTGGATGACCTGCAGTATTTCGAGAGCCGGTTTTTCCTGGTGCCGGGTGAGCCGACCCATTACGTGGACACCGACATCTCGGTGATCCGTCACCGCACGATCGGTGGCAGCTTCGATGAGGATCTTGCGGTGCTCAACGAGGGAAATAAGTCAGCGAATCTGGTCGTCAGGGTCGAAATGGGCGCGGACTTCGCGGACCTGTTCGAGGTCAAGAACCCAACGCGGAAGGCGGCGCCGGTCACGGTCGCCGTCCGTGATGGCATGCTGTGTTTCACCTATCGTCGGGGCAACTTCGAACGGCAAACAGTGGTGTCCAGCAGCGTGGCCGGCGATGTCGATGAGCACGGCATGACCTTCCGGATTCAGGTTCCCGCACACGCCGAGTGGCGCACCCGGCTGCATGTGGCGACGAATATTCTGGGCGCACAGCAGCGCGACTTCCGGGACAGCCTGCGCCTGCACCGTCCCCGATCCGCGGCGCAGATCTCCGAGGAGTTGGCCGGATGGCTGGACAGGACGCCACGGCTAGTCAGCGACAGCGAGACGCTCACATCGACCTACCGGCGCAGCCTGACCGATCTTGCAGCGCTGCGGTACACCTCGGTCAGCACCGCCACTCACCTGGTCGCCGCTGGTCTGCCGTGGTTCATGACCCTGTTCGGCCGCGACAGCCTGTTCACCTGTCTGCAGTCTCTGCCCTTCCTGCCACATCTCACACCGCCGATCATCACCGCGCTGGCGCTGGCCCAAGGGTCTCGCTTCGATGACTTTCGCGATGAGGAGCCTGGCAAGATTTTGCACGAACTGCGCTACGGAGAATCAGCCGGCTTCGGGGAACAACCGCATTCTCCCTACTTCGGTTCCGCCGACTCAACCATGCTGTTCGTGATTCTTCTCGACGAGTACCACCGATGGACCGGCGACGACTCGCTTCCGAAACGGTTCGAGATGGAGGCCCGGGCCGCACTCGACTGGATCGACACCTACGGCGATCTGCTCGGCACCGGATATGTGTGGTACCAGACACGCAACCCCGAGACGGGATTGCAGAACCAGTGCTGGAAGGACTCGTGGGACTCGATCTCCTATGCCGACGGCCGGCTGCCCGGCTTTCCGAGAGCCACCTGCGAGTTGCAGGGCTACGCCTACGACGCGAAGAAGCGGGGCGCCCGGCTCGCTCGACTGCTGTGGGACGACCCGACCTACGCGCATCGGCTGGAGCAGGAGGCGGCCGATCTCAAGGACCGGTTCAACCGGGACTTCTGGGTCGGCGACGGCCGGTTCTACGCCTTGGCACTGGACGCCGAGGGCGGGCAGGTGGACGCCCTGTCATCCAACATCGGGCACCTGCTTTGGAGCGGCATTGTCGACCAACGGCGCGCCGCCGACGTCGTCGGCCACCTACTCGGAGCACGGCTCTTCTCCGGCTGGGGGATCCGCTCGCTCGCCACCGGAAACGGCCGCTACAACCCGCTGGGATATCACGTGGGGACGGTGTGGCCGTTCGACAACTCGATCATCGCCTGGGGCCTCTGGCGGTACGGGTTCCGGGAGGAAGCCAGCATCATCTGCAAAGCGCTGTTCGACGCCGCGCGATACTTCGACGGCCGCCTTCCAGAAGCATTCGCTGGATACGATCGGAAGCGAACAAAGTATCCCGTAGAATACCCAACGGCGTGCAGCCCACAGGCATGGTCCGCAGGAACGCCGCTGCTCCTAATCCGGGTGATGCTCGGACTGCAACCTCACGGCAACCACCTCGTCGTCGACCCCGCGCTTCCTGACAGCATCAGACGCATCGAACTACTAGACATTCCCGGCCGGTGGGGAGTCGTGGACGCCCTCGGCCGACGACGACCGGACACCAACCACAACGAACGAGACAGCGCCTCTCGCAGTTGATTGACTGACGAATCACTCAGAGTATCCGCCAAAGGATGGTGAACGGAATGAAGTCAGCCAACGAGGTATTCCTCTTTGAACTCGCGGCCATGCAGGACATTGAACGCGAAGCGCGTTCAATTCTGGGACTCCTCATCGGCGCCCGCGTCCACAACGACACACTCAAACGCATAATCGAGGACATGGCCAGCGCCAGCAACCAACACTCCGAAAGAATCGACAGCTGCCTGCGACACCTCGGCACAGCACCCCTGCAAACCCGATCCGCACCCATTCGTGGAGTTCAGGAAGACTTCCAAAGCTTTCTCAGCGCTTTCCACAATGACGCAGTCCGCGACCTGTTCGCCCTCAACACCGCTCAACGCATCACCAAACTCGCCATCGCCGGCTACGAACACCTCACCGACTGGGCGACCATCATCGGAGCCGTCACCTGCACGCAGTGCCTCCTCAAGAACCTCGTCGAAAAGACAGAGACCTCACAACAACTGAGAAAGCTCAACCAAACCCTCAGCGAACAGCTGCTCACCACCGCGGCGCCGGCAAAATCGTGAACGGGACCGTAAACTAATGGCCCCGACGGGATGGAGGCTATCAATCCCCTGAAAACGTGGAGTCTCGGCTATGCGGCTAAAGCCCCAGAGTTCGCGCCGTTAATCGCGCGCCGTCGGCGGCCGTCGCAGGCGGAGTGCTGGCGACGCCGGTTGTAAAAGTCGGTGATCCAGGGTGGCGATCTTGAGGCGTGCCCGACTCTTATCAAAAATTAGCCTCAGCCCTTCGTTAACGGCTGTCCCAGGGCTGGGCTGGAAACGCAGAAGTGCCTTCTGATCTGGGAAAATAGGGCTTGTCGAGAGTCCTGATCATCCCGCGTTACGGAAGGCACCTGCAGAGTAAAGGTGGTACCCCAACAAACACGGGCTCTGTCGCTGATCTTGTGACGGCAAGTAGCGAGCGCCAAGATCCTCTCGGTGCAGTCCACATTGCTCAAGGTCCTCCCGCATCTGTCTGGCGTCGTCATCGAGGCGATCGAGCGATCGGGGCTCAACGAAGTTGATGGGGGTCGGCTGACGTCTCGGGTTTGTCCAGGGTGGACCCTGGCGTGAGGGTGCCCGTGGCTCCTGGTTGATCATCTTGTTGTCGAAGCAAGGTTGATCACAACAGAAGAGCCACGGGCATGGTTGAGGATACGACCCGACTGCTGGGCCTTGCCGGTCTGGCCGTCGTCGGGGTCGCGGACGGGTCGGAGGGTCCGGTGGTGGACCTGGTCACCGCGGATGAGCGGGCACGGCGGTGTCCGGAGTGCGGGACACCGGCGCGCAGATCGAAGGGCCGGCGGGTCACCCGGCCTCGTGACCTGCCGATCGGTGGGCGGCGGTCGGCGCTGCGCTGGTGCAAGCGGCGCTGGCGATGTGACGAGTCAGCCTGCGGGCGGGGGTCGTTCACCGAGGCGGTGGCGGCCGTGCCGGCCCGTAAGCGGTTGACCGCCCGGTTGCGGGCGGCGGCTGGTGCGGCGGTCGCCGACGGCGGGCGCACGGTGGTGCAGTCGGCGCGGGATCATGACCTGTCCTGGCCGGTGGTCGCCGCCGCGTTCGCGTCGCATGCGGCTGCGGTGCTGCCGCAGCAGCCACAACCCGTCGAGGTGCTGGGCATCGACGAGATCCGCCGGGGACGACCGAAGTTCATGCTCGACGAGGCCACCGGCGGGTGGGAGAGCACCGTCGACCGCTGGCACGTCGGGTTCTGCGATCTGTCGGGCGGGCAAGGGCTGCTCGGTCAGGTCGAGGGCCGCACCGCCCAGGTCGTGGTCGACTGGCTCCTGGCACGTCCGCCGGCGTGGCGTGAGCAGGTGCGCTACGTCGCGATCGACATGTGCACGATCTTCAAGTCCGCCGTCGGGCAGGTGCTGCCTCACGCCCAGCTCGTCGTCGACCACTTCCACCTCGTGCAGTTGGCCAACGCCTGCGTCACCGAGGTCCGCCGCCGGGTCACCGTGCAGGTCCGTGGTCGGCGCGGACGCAAAGGCAACCGCGAGTGGGAGCTGCGTAACCGGCTGACCCGCAACGCCGCCCGGATGCGCGCCGAGCACGTCGACGACCTGCAAGCCGAACTCGCCGCGCTACCCGCACGCATCGGCGAGCCGATCCTGGCCGCGTGGAACGCCAAAGAAGACCTACTCGACCTGCTCGCGCTGGCCCGCACCAACCCGGACCGGGAACGCGTCGCCACACTGCTGGACCGCTTCTACCGCCGCTGCGCCAACGCTGATCTGCCCGAACTCGATCGTCTGGCCACCAGCGTGCAGACCTGGTGGCCCCAGATCCTCGCGTTCATCCGCACCGGGATCACCAACGCCGGCTCCGAGGGCACCAACCGAGTGATCAAGACCGCCGCCCGTGACGCCTACGGCTTCCGCAACCCCGTCAACCAGCGACTACGCACCCGCTGCGCCACCACCCGACGAACCCGAGGACACCTCGACCCCCGCTAACTTCGTTGAGCCGCGATCGGCCGCGATGATCGTGCTGAGGGCGCGGCCGAGGGCACATGGGAGTCGTTGTCCGCAGTGCAGCACGACCTCGGTGCGTACGCATGGCACGTATCGGCGTCGGCTTGCCGACGCCGCGCTCGGTGGCTGCACCGTGGCGATCGATCTGTTGGTCCGGCGCTTCAAATGCGTGTCTCAGGTGTGTCCGGCGGTGACGTTCGTCGAGCAGGTGTCAGGTCTGACCCAGCCGCACGGACGGCGGACGCCGGTGCTGCAGCAGCAGCTGGCGCAGGTCGCGGTCTCTCTCGCGGCCCGGCCAGCGGCTCGCCTCGCTCGACGGCTGGGGCTGCCGGTCGCCAAAGACACCCTGCTGCGGCTGGTGCGTGCGTTGCCGGAGCCGCCCGTCGGTGACGTGCGCGTCGTCGGTGTCGACGACTTCGCGCTGCGCCGGCGTCACATGTACGCCACGATCATCGTGGACCTGGAAACCCGTCGTCCGGTCGAGGTACTTGAGGGACGCGAAGCCGGGCCGGTCACGGCGTGGCTGGCAGAACACCCCGACATCGACGTGGTGTGCCGCGACCGCGGCCGGGCCTATGCCGAGGCCGCCCGAGCCGGTGCCCCGCAAGCAGTGCAGGTCGCCGACCGGTGGCACCTGTGGCACAACCTGTGCCAAGCGGTGGACAAAACCGTCGCCGCGCACCACGGCTGCATCAAGGCAGCCTTCACCCCGACGCAGCCACCGGCGCAGACTCCGGCGCCGCCACTACCAGACGCGCACCTTGATGTCCGGGGCCGACCCCGCGTCCTGGCGGCTCGAACCGCCGAGCGATACCAGGCGGTGCAGGAACTCGTGGCGGCCGGCCGTTCGCTGCGAGGCATCAGCCGCGACCTTCAACTGGACTACTACGCGGTACGTCGCTACGCCCGCGCCACGAGCCTCGACGAGCTCATCGCGCCAGCAGTCCATCGCCGCTCCGTACTCGATGCGTTCAAGCCCTACATCTACGAGCGGTTCACCGAAGGCCAGCGCAACGCCGTGCAGCTGTATCGAGAAGTCCGCCAGCAGGGCTACACCGGTAGCGCCAGTACCGTCAATCTCTACGTTCACCTGCTCAAACGCGGCGTGACCGCCCCACCTGCACCGCGTCCGATCCCGGCTCCCCGCTCCGCGGCGACCCTGCTGCTCACCCATCCCGACCGGCTACCACCCGAGCAGACCGGCAACCTGCACGATGTCCAAGCGGCATGCCCGCACCTGACCGCCGCCGGCCAGCATGTGCGCGCCTTCGCCAAGATGTTGACCAACCTCACCGGCCAACAACATCTATCCGAGTGGATCGACAGCCAGCGTTCGCGCCGACGACCTGCCCCACCTGCGGCAGTTCGCCGACGGACTCCGAACCGACTACGACGCCGTCCTCGCCGGCCTCTCCACACCGTGGAGTTCCGGCCAGGTCGAAGGACAGAACACCCGGGCCAAGCTGGCCAAACGCCTCGGCTACGGCCGCGCGAACTTCGACCTGCTCCGCAAACGGATCCTGCTTCAAGCGTGAGACATCGTCACAAGATCAGCGACAGAGCCTTCGGCTGTACGTAGCTCTGCGCTCCCGGCCGTACCCCCGACAGCGACCAGCAGTGACAGCTCACGGACCAACTACTCCCATGCGGCCGGTTCCAGCGGCACACGCGACTGCCCGCCGCGTGGCGGCTACAAGTTCGGCGGTGCCGAGTAGATCCGGTCCGTGTACTGGGCCACCTTGTGTTCCCCCAGGTGTGTGGCGAGGTCCGCCTCACTGATCATCCCGACTAGGCGGCGGTTCTCTATCACCGGCAGCCGCCGGATCTGGTGCTGCTCCATCAGCCGTAGCACCTCGTCCTCGGTGGCCTGGGCGTCGACCCAGACTGGCGTGCCCTGAGCTAGTTCACGTGCCGTGGTGGTACGCGGGTCGCCCCCCTCGGCGATGCACCGGATGACGATGTCCCGATCGGTGACGATGCCGTGCAGGCGCTGGTCGTTACCGCAGATCGGCAGAGATCCGACCCGCATGTCTCGCATCTTCCGCGCGGCCACCTCCAGAGTCTCGTCCTCGCCGATGCACTCCGCGCCGCGGTGCATGATGTCTCCGGCCTTGGCCATCTCTGTCCTCCTGGTCGCCGAACTTGGAGACTGTAAATGTCGGCGGCGCCGCGTAGCGCGCACCAGCGACGGCAGTTCATCCCCGTACCCGGGCCGATCAAACGGCCGGCTGCACATCACCGAGCTGGACAAGCCGCCCATTTTGCCTGCTGCGGTTCCTTTCGTAGCTGAGTGCAGGACGGGGGCACCCCCTTCTTCTGTATGGCTGGCACTCAGCCTGCTGGTGGCCGTTGTCGACGTCGGCCGAGCAGCGCGGCCACCGTGGCGCGTTGCGCGTCGCTCAGCGGCGGCCACCGGTCCACGTTCGCCCTCACGTGGGCCATCAGCGCCTCGTCGCGCAGTACGGCCCGCAGCGCCGCCAGTTCGGGGTCGTCGGTGTCGCGGGGCGCGGCGATGGCGGCGAGGCGTGCCCGCATCAGCGCCCGCACCTCCGGCGACCCAGTGGTGGGTTGCTCGGTGGCCGGTCGCGGGTGGTCGGTGTCTGTGGGTGGGGCGGGTCGGGGTGTGATCCGGGCTGTCGCCCGGATGCGGGGCGGGTGGGTGGCCGGCGGTAACGTTTCCCGTGCGTTGGGCTGGCCGGGCGGCTGGTGGGCGGGGGTGAGGTTCCGGCCCGACGCGGGTGCGCCAGGATCCGGTGACCGGTCGCCTGGTAGGCGACGGCGTGGGTTAGGTGTCGTCGGCTGGCTCGTGGCCATCGTCCTCCACAGTCACGGTCGCTCGGTTGCGGTCGTCTGCGGTCATCGCCTTGTCCTCTCTTGTCGTGGGTAGTGGCTGGTCTGCGGGCGGCCCGCCCGCGCTCCCGTCGCTTCTCGGTGCCGGTCGGCACGGCGGGGCTACGGAACGATGTGGCCCGGCGAGGGGCCGCCAGGCGGGTATGCAGCGGCGGCGTGTGAGTGCTGGCTCATCCGCGCCGAGCAGCGTTGCGGACGACGGGACGCCGGCCGCATAGACGCGGGGCGGGCGTCCACCGAGGCTGCCGCGCTGCGCCCCCACGGGCCGGCCTGGGGGCGCGGAGGCGGGTGTACATGGCGGTCAGCGGCTGTTGGTGGTGTCGGCGAGCAGCGCCGCGATGAGGTCGGTCAGCGGGGTGACGGTGTGGCGCTGGTCGTGGGGCAGGCGCATGGTGTGGTGGCAGCCGGGGCAGTCGCCGGTGTCGATGGCGGGGATGGTGAGCGCGCAGCGGGCGCAGGCGGTGAGGTGCTCGACGTCGAAGGCGGCGGCGAGCATCGCGCGGTCGGTGCGTTGGCGTTGCCACCAGGACAGGTGGGTCCACTCGGCGGTGACCTGCTGGTCGCGCCACTGCGGGTAGGTCGGTGCCGTGGCCTCGTCACGGTGGCCTGGTGGCTGCCAGTAGCGCCACACCTGCGCCTGCGCGGCGTCGCGGGTGGGGGCGTCGCCAAGCTGGTGGTGCTCGGCGGGGGTGAGTAGGCGCCGCCCGGCGAGGTGCGCGGCGGCGGCGTACCAGGCGGGCCGGTCCTCGCCGGTGGCGGCGAGGTGTGCGAGTTGGCGGACCTGGTGCGACCACGCCTGCTGGTGTAGGCGGGTGAGAGTGGCGCGTAGGGCGGGCGTGTCGCCGCTGGAGCGGGGGGTGCGCCGCCACCACTCGGCGAGGGCGTCCAGGGTCGGGTCGGCGTCGAGGTGGGGTGTGAACGCGTCGGCCGGATCGTGGTGGGTGTCGAGCAGGTAGCTGACAAGGTCGACGGCGGCCGGGCCGAATAGCGGGAGCAGGGGCCGCGGGTTGACGCGGAGGCGCCGCAGCGTCTCGTCGCGTTGCAGGCGGTCGGACTCGGCCTCTTGCCGCCGGTAGGCCGGCCGCGCGGCGGCGGCGGTGGTGGCGCGTTCGGTGCAGATCGCGGTCAGGGTGACCTCGGCGGCTTCCGGGTCGGTCAGCGTCCAGGCGTGCTCGGTGACCGCGCGGGCCGGATCGCGGACGAGGCCGGCCGCGGCGACGACGAGCCGCCCGTGCGCGGCGATCAGGTCGAAGTCGTCGACCAGCCGCCGCCCATAGCTGGGCAGGCTTTTCTCGCCGAGGTGGCGGGCGGCGTTGCGGGTGAAGGTGACCGCCCGATGCGCGGTCGTGGTGAGCAGCAGCAGCGGCGGGCAGTACGGGAACCGGCCCCGCCACGCCTCGTCGCGGGCGTAGGCCCGGTACCGGTCCAGCTTGCCCCGAAGCTGGGTCTGCGTCATCGAGGCCAGGTCGACCTCGATGAACGCCGCCACCTCCTGCCCGTCGTCCAGGACCGCCTCGTAGACGGCGTCCGGGGTGAGCCGCTTGACGCTCGTGCCGCCCCACTGGGAGGCCGAGCCTTCCCACTCCTGCCACCCGGCCCGGTCGGTGGCCCAGCCCGTCAACGTCAGACCGGCGGAGGGGCCGTGCTCGCGCAGGGCCAGCCACACCTCGGTGATGGTGGCCGCGTGGGCGCTGAACAGCGCCGACGGGCGGCGTCCGTCCGCCGGGGAGGTCCCGGTGACCAGGCGGGCTCCGGCGGGACGCAGCCACCAGTGGTGCGGCGCGCTGCCCCGCTGGCGGCCGGGCCGGTCGTAGTCCACCAGAGCGGCCGTGCGCAACTGCTCCAGCCGGTACAGCACCGTCCGCGCCGGAGTCGCCGTGGCACGGGCGAGCTGGTCGGTGGTCATCACCCGGTGATCATTCAGCAGCAGTAACAGGTGTTCACTGGGACCGCCGGAGGCCCGCAGCCGATCAGTCGTCTCGGACGGCATCAACACACTCCCTTCCGCGCAGTTACGCGGATATCCGCTTCCCCGGGGGAGAGAGGACATAGTCAGTCGCCGGTCTCCTCACCAGGCGAAACTCGGCATCGACCCGCCTCTTCACGGACTGTCAGGTTGCGGATCGGGTCCAGACCAATCCGCAAACCTCCCAGGCCCACAGCGACCTCTGTCAGCAGAGGCACGAGGACCTGTCAGCGCCTGACCCACCCTGACCGCCGAGCTGGTCAACCCCGCCTGACAGAGCCTCGCGTCTGTCAGGCGCAGGCAGAGCAGCGGTCGGGAAAAACTCGGACGGCTGTTACGGGGCGGCGGCTCCTCGGGTGCGGTATGGTCCGCGCATGATCAGCGGATAGGCTGATTACGGACAGCCGCCCGCCACGGCGGCGGCAGCGGCGAGCTGCGCCTGCACCGCCAGCCCGGACGCCTGAGCTGTCAGGTCCGCGACTGCGGCGGCGGCATGACCAGCGATGTGCCCGCGCTGCCCAACGCCAACGTTCCCGGCCAGCGCGGCCTCTGGCTCGCCCACCACCTCACCCGCGGCCTCACGCTGGACACCAGCCCGCACGGGCTGACCGCCACGGTCAGCGTTCCCCTCGGCCCACCGGACGCGCCATGAGCGGCCCCGCCGACATCTGGCGCTGGCACAGCCAACCCCAGCCGGACCGCACCGGTCACCCTCGCCGGGGAACTCGACCTCAGCAGCGTCGAGCAGTTGAGCGACCGGCTGACCGCCACCATCGCCGCCAACCCGATCGTCGACGTCGACCTGGCCGCCGTGACCTTCATCGACTCCACCGTCATCAGCGTGCTCGTCTCCGCTCACCACGCCGCCACCCTCGCCGGCGGCGCCCTGACCCTGCTGCACCCCACCGGCCAGGTTAAGCGCGTCCTCACCGTCACCGGCATCCTGCCGCTGCTCGGCCCCGACAACTGCGAGACGCGGGCCGAGGGAGCGCATCATGAGTGATACCAGCGCCGCACCGAACGCCTGGGACACTGCCAGGCCGTTCCCCGGACCACCGCCGGGCTTTTCCGATCGCCGCGACGCCATCGACACTGCTGATGGCCGGTTCTGGGAGCTGAGCGAATCTGGCTGGGACGCGATGCTCGGCTACCTCGCCGACCCCGCCACCCTGGCCCGGTGCGTCGAGACGCGGCACCATCAGGTCGAGGTGACGGTCATCGACAGCACGGGCGAGCGCACGTTCTTCGTGCCGCGCACCGCGGACGATCAACAGATCATCGACGAGGGAGCGAACTCGTATCTGCGGGACGTGGGGCTGCCGCAGCGGCCGACCGGCTACCGCTGGTTCCAACGCCTACCCGGCGACCTCACCGTCAAAGACATCGATGAAGCGGTCTACGAGGCGAGCCGGGAGCTGCCCCGCGACCATCACCCGGCCGAAGCGGTGCCCGCCATCCGCGCGGCCATGGAGAGGCTGTACCGGCGGTGAGTTGGCGACGGGGCGACGGCTGACCCGCTGCTGTGGGCGGCGGGTCCCGGAGGCACGTCGCCCCGTCACCACACCCCGAGCGGGCGGCAGGAACCGCCACCTGCCGAGCTGGCTCCCCTCGGGACGGATGATGGGAGCGGCGGGCGCTTTTGAGGAAGCCCCCGACCCTTCGGGGTGCCCGCCGCTCCGTCGTAGGTGACTGTATCGATTCCCGCTGGTCACGCCGCTGGTGTGAAGGCAGGTCACTAGTCCGGGTGAGGAGTGGGCTGCTCACCCGCTGCCAGCTACCGGCCGACCTCCGCCAACCGAAACAGACCCTCGGCCCCGGTCACGGCCCAGATCGCCTCAGCGGCGCTGGACGCGTCGAACAGCCGGTCGAGGGTCGCCGTGCCGACGGTCACCGGCAACGGCGCGGCAGCCACGCCACGACGCACCTCGATCTCCCGCTCCACGGTCGCACACAGCACCAGGACCGCGGCAACCGGGACACCTCGCGGGGCGCGCCGGTAGCCCCCCAGGAGGACGTCCGCCTCAGGCGGCGCGGCAAGCCCGGACAGCGCACCCGCTCCGGCGGTGTGCTCGACGTGCAGCACGAACCGCACGGCCCGCCCGCCCTCGATCCACACCCCGTACGCGCTCGGCCTCACCTCCGCCACGCCGTGCTCCCGCAGCCACACGGCGGCCTCCAGCGCCCGGCGCCACCGGAACAACTCACACCGCGGATCCTTGCTGGCATGGGCGGCCAGCCCGACGAAGAACTCGTTGACCACGAACTCGCCCCGACCGGGCCGGCCCAACGCCACCGGCACCGTCCGGCCCGCCTCGCGCAGCCGCGCGGTCAACGCCTCCGCCCCCGCCGCGCTCAACTCGTAGTACGCCACGTGGCGCGGGTCGTCGTCGTGGACGAACCGCCACACCAGCCCGGCCCGCGCCAGCGCGCCCAGGTGCCGCGCGGCGGCCGGACGGCTGCCGAACAGCAACGTCGTGACCTGACCGGTGTGCAGCACCCCGTGCTCGGCCAACACCGACAGCACGGCCCAATGCCGCGGCCCCAACCCATGCAGCTGAGCATCACCGGACCGCCGGGCCGGAGGCTGAAGCGAGTTCTCCTGCGGCCCGACCGCGTACCGCCGCGCCACTTGCCCGCCACCCCCTCCCGAAGGGCCGGCCTCCGAGTATGGTCGCCGGCCCAGCGGGGCTGCCACTTCCGAAACTTCCTACGCACTCCCTAATACTGATCAGAAAGCGCTTTCCCGGCCTCCGTTGTTCGGCAGATCCACCGAACGGCTGATGCATGAAAAGAACGAAACCGACTTATCGAGCCCGCAGCTGTTGGGCCCCATCAAGAGGGCGTCCCTGACGAGCGGGCTATCGCCATCCACTGAGGCGCAGCGGTGCGCCGGCGCGCCAGGCGGCTAGGCAGGCGGCGGTGTAGGGGTAGGTGTGGGACGGCAGCATGTCCGCCGGGAACCATTCGATCTTGGCGCACTTGTGCGGTTCGTTGTTGACTGGTTCGCCGTGGCGGGCGGGGTCGTGCGGGGCGGCGAAGACGAGGCCCACCCGCCCGGCTCCGGCGCTGTTGCGGTGGTGCACGGTGGCGACCATGCGTGGCTCGTCTCGGTCCAGTCGCACGCCGATCTCCTCGGCCGCTTCCCGGACGAGCGCGCTGATCGCGTCTTCGCCGAGTTCCAGCTTGCCGCTGGGCAGGTTCCACTGGCCGTCGGCGAATCCGGTGCCGTCCCGTAGCGCGAGCAGGACGTGATCGCCGTCGGTGAGGATGAGCAGCACGTCAACGGGGTGCGTGGGTGCCAGGGTCACGGAGGTCGAGGCTATCGCCGGTGGGGTTGAGCAGGGCGTCGACTCGCCGGGCGAGGTGGGCGACTCGTTCGGCCAGGTCCAGGCCGGGCGGCACGTCGTACAGCGGCACTCCGGTCTCGGCGCACGCCGCGCGGACCGCGGTCGCGGTTTCGTCTTGGAGGTGGGCGACCTTGGCGCGCATCGGGTCGGCCGGGTCGGTGTAGGCGTCGGGCAGGAAGAACACCGCGTCGTAGGTGCGCGGTGCCCATGCCCGGCAGAACGCGGCCATCGCCTGCAGCACGGCGGCCTCGTGGCTGCCGGGCGGCGCGGCGAGCACGAGGCGGGCGTAGGCGAGGACGTTGATCGCTGTCTTGTCGCAAATCAGCAGGTCGTGGTGGCGGGCGGCGCGCAGCGTGGTCGACAGTTGCGCCCCGAACAGGTCGACTTCGGTGGCGAGGTCGAAGGCACCCTTGCCATGGATCACGGTTTCCTCGATGAACGGGCTGGTGCGGGCCGGTTCCGGGGTGCACGCGACGAGCACCCCGCGCGCCCGGTAGTGGGCTGTCAGCGCGTGGACCAGGGTGGTTTTTCCGGCGGCGTGGGTGCCTTCGATGCCGACCACGACGCAGGTGCGGATCGTCACGACGCCTGCCTTTCTGGAAGTAGGGCCCGGAAGGTGGGGTGGTCCAGCCAGCCGAGTCGCCCGGCTAGCGCGGTTGCGACCATCGTGTTGACGTTGACCGGCTTGGGCCAGGTCAGCTCCCCGGCCGCGCGGAGGCCGACCAGTGCGGTGGACAGGCTGTGGCGCAGGTTGAGCACGGTGATCCGCTCCCGTGCTTCGACGTCTCGGTTGGTGAGCCAGTCGCGGTGCAGCGCGGTCATGGACTTGCGGGCGAGTTCGGGTTGGGTCACGTCGAGGTCGAGTTCGCCGCACACGTCGACCAGCCGGCGGGAGCGGCCGAACAGCACGTGGTCGGCGTCGAAGCGGGTGTCGAGCACCTGCCGCGCCGTGTCGGTGCGCCGGTCGTGCCACGCCTGCCGTGCCGCGAGGAGCGCGGCTGGGGGGCGGGGGCCGGCGTTGGCGGCCAGCACGGCGAGGTCGCTGCACAGTTGGTGACCGGTGATCAGGTCGGCGGCCTCGGTGGCGGCGGCGATGTCGGCCGCCGCTGCCGCGACGAGGTCGCCGCGTTCGGCGTCGCCGTCGAGATAGAGGCTCGTGTAGGCCACCGGCAGGCTGCCGGTGGCGAGGAGCAGCGGAGAACCGTCGCCGGTGGGCACGGTGAGCCACACGATCGAGTAGCAGAACGCCTGGTTGCCGTTCTTGATCCGGTAGTTCTTGCTCCACTCCACGTCGATCGAGGCGACGAGCCGGGTTCCGGGCAGCCGGGCTGGCACGCCACCTGGTCCGCCGAGATCGCTGATCACATGCACAACCGGTCCTCCGCCTGTCGTGGTTGTCCTTCCGGCGCCGGATGGTGCCGGTGACCGCCGCCCGCGCGTGCGGGCGGCGGCCACCGACGTTAGCGCCGTCTACGCCTCAGCGGAGGCAGGCGGTCGCCTGTTGGTGTCGTCCGGTGCGGTTGCCGTGCTAGCGGGACGGAGCACGTCCCAGGCGGCCTGGTCGATCGCGTCGGCGACGCGAAAGAGTCCCTCCCAGCGGTAGCGGCCGGCGTGGACGGCCGCCGTGAGGCCGATGGCCAGAGCGCGTGCCAGCACAGCGCGCGCCACCGTGGCGCTGCCCGTGGGGCTGTCCGGCATCGGGACGGGAAGGCGCGGTCGCCATGTCCAGCGCCGCCGCCGCCTCGTTCGCCTCGACTGCGGTGTCGATCATCAGGGCCAGCCCGCGCCCCTTGATCGACCGGTTGGCCCACGCCTCGGCCACTCCTGCCGCGCCGCGCAGCGGCACGGTGGACAGCAGCGTCATGCGGGCCAGGTCCTGACCGAGCGCGTGTCCGGCGAGGATGACGGCGTGCCGGCGGGCGCGGGTCAAAGCCCGGTCGGTCACTGCGAGCAGGTCCGGCGTCTCGGCCACGTGATCGAGCACCGTGGCGCGGAAGCCGATCTGCAGTGTGTCGCCGCTGATGTCGTACGCCGAGCCGTGCCGGCGCACCCGCAGGTAGACCGTCGCCGCCACGACCGGCACCTCCCGCAGGCCGGATGCCCCGTCGGCCCAGTCGATGGCGAACGCGGCGAGCATGTCCCAGGGCCGGCCGAACGGGCGTTGCTCGGCCCCGAACGGGGCTTCGGGCCATTGCAGGTTGGTGTAGTCACGCACGGGCGTGTCCGCCCGTCCCGGCGGCCGTGCTGGCGTTGGCGACGGTGCGGATGCTCTTGCCGAGGTACTTGGCGAAGTGGTTGCGCTTGAACCGGTACCGCTTCCAGATCTCCGTCACCGGCTCCTCCAGGAGGTTGCCCAGCGGTTCCAACAGGTCGGGCGCGTCGTATACCGGCCACGCCGACGCCTTGCCGGTCACCTCCACCAGGATCATGTGGCCCTCGGTCTCGGGCGTCCACGTCGTCATGCGCAGCGCTGGCCGCCAGTCGTGCACCGCCCGCGCCTCGATCAGCCGGTCGAACGTCTGCCCGGCCTCGTCCAGGCTGATGAACTCGTGTTCTTCCAGGTCGAGCGCGTTACCCTTGCGCAGCGGCAGGATCAGCTTGAGCTTGCCCGCCCCGATCACGTCGGCGATCTGGTACGTGAACGGCAGCGCGTGCAGCGTGGACCGGTACACCACCGCTGACAGCGACAGCGGCAGGCCGTGCTCCAGGAACGCCCGGATGCCGGACATCACCTCGTCGTAGTCGCCCCGGACCCGGTTGGTGGTGGCGCGCGGCCCCTCCAGGCCGACGTTGACGAACGCGACCTTGCCGACCATCGACTTCGCGTACTGCAAGCCGCGCGTGGCGTTGGTCGGGATGCCGAGGATGAAGTCCTGGCTGTACATGTCCACGATCTCGCCGAAGTCCCTGCGCAGCAACGGCTCCCCGCCGGACAGGAACACCCGACCCACACCGGCCAGATTGGTGCGGATCGTGTCCAACTCCGCCAACGTCGGGTCGGGAAGCTGCAACGTCTCCGAGCAGAACGAGCAGTCGAAGTTGCACCGCTTGGTGATCTGAAGGATGACCGACAGCGGCACCGTCGCCGTCTCGGCAACCTCCTCGATGCTCGCCGCGCCGGTCACGGCGAAATGGTGCCCGGCGGTGAACGTCACCGGCCCGGCCGCCTGCGGAGGCGACGCGGGAGGGACGGTTGGCATACCCAGCATGGTCATGGTCAATGTCTCCCTTGCACGGGTGGTCGGGACCGCGCCCAACCGGACCGCAAATGGCGTGAGTCGATCGACGAGTCAGTCACATCCGTTGCCGCCACCAGACATCCCGACTCCCGGAGGGCCGCGCTCCCGGGGCACCGGGCGTCCCAGCTCCCGGCTCATCGCCGACCCAGCGCCACCTCGCGCCGCCCCGGCCAGTGCCCAGGCGCGCTCATGCATCGCATCCGGGTGTCTGCCGTGGCGGATCATCAGTGCTCCCGCTCGTACAGCAAGTCCTCGGCGTCCAACGGCGCACTACGCCCGCCGACCGCATAGCCGCCGTACTCCGGTTGCGCCCGCCCCCGGTCCTGCTCGGTCGCCGGAATGGGATCGGGTTGCCGAGCCTGACCGGCTACCGGTCCGGCAGGTGCGGGGAGAGCGCGTCCGCTGCCATACCAGCGGGGGTCTTCCCCGGCCGCCGCGATGACCGTTGCGGCGAACGCCCGCACCGCGCACGGCGTCGGTCTGCCACACCTCGCGCACGCCTCAGCCGCGATGCCGTCGTGACGCTGGTACAGCTCCACAGCTGTTGCATGGGTCAGAGTGCCGCCCAAGGTCGGAATCGATCGATGCACCGCAGGCCCCCGTTTCTCTCGTCGCGGCCGCCGTCTCGCTGGGGTGTCAGGAGGCGGGGCGTGTCCGGTCCGCTTGGTGGATCGGGGTGACGGTGGACCTGCCTCTCGTGGCTCGGCCACCGTGCGCGCGAGTTGCGGAGTCGTCAGGACTGGTGAGGAGCAGCCGGAACCGGGCCTTGGAGCCGGTGTCGACGCGCGTGAGTGCCTGATCCAGCGCCGACTGCGCCGCGGGCCTCGGCGGTGCGGGCGCCCTCCGGTGCTCCCAGCGAGAGACGGTCGCCGTGGTCACGCCGAGGTGTTCGGCGAACGCGCGGACGCTCATCCGCAGCGCCTCGCGCAACGCGCGGACCTCCCGCCCGGTCCACCGGCCGACGACCATCGGCGTGCACCCGCACTCACCCGGACACTCCGCTTCCGCAGTGGGCACGGCCGGCGGCGCCGCGTGGTGCCGGCGTTGCCGTTCGCGGGCTTGTACTTCCTGGGCATGGAAGTCCCGCACGAGCGCGTCCACCTGATCGAACGCGGCCAACAGGGCTCCGTCCGCGCCGACCGCTGCGTCGGCGCCCTGCCAGAACCGGCGGGTGGTGCTCTCCCGGCCGATCTCGACGTTGCCGATCTGGCTGCGGGAGTAGCAGATGAGCTTGGCAAGCTCGACCTGCGTCATACCCGCGATGCCACGCCAGGCGGCCAAGTGCCGGCCGAGATCCTTGCGTGCCTCGGCCACCTGACCCGGGGTGATTCCACCCGCCGCGACGAGGCGGCGCGGCTTGCCCGGTACCTGCCGGGCCGGATGGTCCGGCCGCAAGAGCCGCGTACCCGCCACCGCTACCGCACCCACCGCTCAGCCAGCGAGTACACCCGCGCA
Source organism: Micromonospora sp. FIMYZ51 (assembly GCF_038246755.1). Taxonomy (NCBI): domain Bacteria; kingdom Bacillati; phylum Actinomycetota; class Actinomycetes; order Micromonosporales; family Micromonosporaceae; genus Micromonospora; species Micromonospora sp. FIMYZ51. Next base: position 2,671,190 of record NZ_CP134706.1, read on the forward strand.
CCACCCGCAACCGCTGGGAAGTCGACCACGGCCGCGGTGAGGCTCGCCGGACCGGCGCCGGACGCGTCGATCAGCACCCGCACCCCACCGGCCAGCACCGCCACCCGGCCCGCCGCGCCGTCCTGGCACACCACCGTGACCGCCGTTCCCGCCTCCGCGCTCACGCCCACCCGCACCGCCGCCCCGGCGTCCGCGTCCGCCCCGGTGAATCCGACAAGCGCCTCGGCCGCCGGCGCGGCGGGCGGCGCAATGCCCACGCACGTCATCTTCGCGCCAGGCTCGGCCGGGCCAGCCTCGCCGGACGCGTCCGGTTCGACCGTCGGCGCGTCGCTGGCGTGCCCCTGGATGATGTAGAAGCCAAGTTCGGCATCGGTGTCCCGGCCGAGCACCGCACGCAACGCGGTGCGGGTGTGCGCCGCCGGCCATCGATGCTCGCCACGTTCAAGTTTGCCGATATAGCCCGCGCTGATGTTGAACACGCGTCCGGCGTGCTCGAACAGGTAGGCGGCAACCGCCTCCGCCAACTCTTGCCGCGACATCGGCCGACCCGACCCCGATGGGGACCGCCGCGCCCGCCGCGCGTTACGCAGCAGTTCGTTCGGCCCCGGTTGATACGCCACTGTGTACATCCGTCCCTGAAATGCGTAGTTGTCGTGGCAGGCACGGGCCAGGCGAGCGGTACACGCACTCCGCAGCGGTGCGCGGACCCCTCTCCTAGCCCCGCCCGGCGCGGAGTGCGTGGGTGTGCCAGGGTGAGGCACCCGGCGGGCCTGCTGGGTGTCGCCCGCCGGGGCGTCGTGTGTTCTCTAGGCCGGGTTAGGTTGTTAGGCGACCGGCTCGCCGGTGAGGATCACCGATTGGTCGTGGTCGAGCCAGATGTGGTGGCGTCCGTCGTCGTAGGCGGTCATTCCGAAGCGGCGGATGCTAGGAAGCTGCCAGCGGTTCCAGCGCTGCCAGGCGTCCTCGATGGCGGGCCACAGGGCGCGGGGTCCGCCGTAGGTGACGGTGGCCTTGTCGGTTCCGGGCCGGTACTGCACCCACGAGCAGTCGGTCTCGGTGTGCAGGAAGATGCCCTCGCCGCCATCTGGCAGGTTCTTGCTGATCGGGCCGAGACCGGGCACGGCCAGTTGCAGCAGGAACCGCAGCTCGCGCTCGTCGAACGCGTCGGTGGGAATGTCGCTGGTGGTCTGCGTCGGCTGGGTGAAGTCGAAGCTGGTGTCCGGGTCGGTGCCGTCGCGGAGCGGGTGGTCGGCGCGGGAGCGCAGCCACATGAAGTGGCCGGGGATGTCGTGGAAGCGGCCCCGCACCGAGCTGGGCGTGGTCTTGTCGGCGACCAGGAGCGCGGACGCGAGTTCGCCTCGCACGTCGGCGACGATGCGCCCGCCGTGCACGAGCTGGCTGATCCAGGCCGGTGGGATCGTGGCGACGGCGGCGGTGGCGATGATCCGGCTGTACGGCGCGCGGACCGGCACCCCGAGCGCCCCGTCCCCTGTGGCCAGGAACGGCCGGTGGCCGAGACCAGCCAGCCGCGCTCGGGCGGTCTCCACGAGCATCGTGTCGATGTCGATGCTGGTCACGTTCGCGTCGCCGAGGCGGTGGCACAGCAGGGCGGCGTTGAAGCCGGTTCCGGTGCCGATCTCCAGCACGCGCATTCCGCTATCGACGTCGAGCAGGGTGAGCATCTGCGCCATCAGGCTCGGGCGGGTCGAGGAACTGGTCGGCCAGCAGAAGCCGCCGCCCGGGTGTTCGGCGAACTGGGTGACCAGCGACTCATCGGCGTATACCGCCGCCAACCCTTCGGGCGTGTCGGCGCTGACCCGCTCGTTGTCGTCGTCGTAAAAGTGCGGCACGAACACGTGCCGGGGCGTCGCGGCGAACGCCTCCCGCCAGCCTGGAGCCAGCACACCCCGCCGGGTCAGCTCGGCAACCAGTGCGTTCGCGTGGTCCTGCCACATGCTCATGCGCGAGGTCCCTTCACCAGCAGATCGGCCAGTGCCGCAGCGATCGGCGCACCGGTCTCATGTTCCAGCCACAGCCACTGACCTGCCGGGTTGCATTCGAGCATGACCCAGCGGCCTTCGGGGGTGATAACGAAGTCGAACGCGCCGTAGCTCAACCCCAGCCGGTCCAGGAAGCGGCGCACGCCCGTTGCGACTGATTCCGGCACGTCGATGTGCTCGTAGGTGAGCGAGTCGTAGTCGGCCCGCCAGTCCACCCGTCCGGCCTGCGAGCGCGAGCGGATCGCGACCGCGATCGGCAGCGCGCCGACCACGGTCACCCGGGCCTCGAACGCCTTCGGCAGATACTCCTGCACCAGGTGCGCGGTCGCCGCGAACGCCTCAGCGGAGATGTCGGCGGGGTCGATGATCGTGGTGTAGGGCTTGGTCGCCTGGTGGCCGTCCTCGGTGAACACCAGGGACGACAGCGGCTTGCACACGACCTGCCCGCCGACCCGCTTGGCGAACGCGGCCACATCGGCGGCCACGTTGCTCAGCAGCGTGCGCGGCACCGCCAGCCCGCACCGGGCGGCCAGCGTCAGTTGCAGCGGCTTGTACTCGGCAGCGGCGGACTTGACCGGGTCGTTGACCCACAGCGCATCCAGGCTGGCCAAAAGCCCGCCGAGGCCGTGACGGGCCTCGACGGCCGCGAACACCTCATCGGCCGGTGACATCCCGGCAGGCAGCCGAAAGCTGGTTGGCCGCCAGTAGAACACCGAGCGCACCCGCTCCAGATCGAGCGTGTCCGCGGCGGTGCTCAACATGCCGGCCCAGCCGCCCTCCGCCGTGGTCGTCGCGGACAACCGCAGCTCCATCGGAAAGTCGCCGGTGTCGAGTCGCACGACCTTGCCTCCGGCGTGGGCCAACGCAGCCGCCACAGCGTCGGCTGTCGGGTCGTCGGCGCTGGTCAGGATCAGGATCGTGTCTTTGGTGTTCACGGCCGTCGCCCCGCTTCCTAGCTGTCCGAGCCGGTGTCGGTCTGGCTGTCGCGGGACACCTTGCCGTCCGAAGACGTCTCGGTCGCCATGGAAGTCCGTGGCGAGGTGGAGGTGGTGTTGTGCTTGCCCTGTAGCGGCATCGGCACAGCCAGACTCGCCGCATACGGCCGAAGCTCGCCCGGGATGTGGGCCATCGGGTAGGCCACGCCGCCGGGCTCACCCATCGGCAACAGCGCCGGGGGCGAGAACAGCGGAGCGACCACCCTGGGCAGGGTTGGGGTTCTCATCGCGGTGGTCCTTCCTGCCGCCACGTCGGCGGCATCGAACTAGGGGTTGTGGGTTGCCCGCGCGGTACGCAGCTCCGCGCGGGCAACCATCCGGCCGCCTTGGCGAGGCGTCAACGGCCGGAAGCCTCTCGATCGGCGGGAGCGCCGAACGCGTGAAACGGTGTGCGGTCGGCGGCCTTGAAGTCACCGTTGGGGCCGATCAGTTGCAGGGGCTGCCTGCGGGGAAGTTGCCGGTCGTGGCCGAACAGCGCGACGTGCGCCGTGTTGCGCTGGCTGCACGGCTCCAACTCGCCGCAGGCAAGGCACCGGCCGCCGCGATCGGAGCGCAGATGCGCAGCGATCACGCTGTGGGCCGCTTCCACTCCATGCAAGGCGCTGCCGTTCACCGACGCCCGCACGGTCGCCGTCGCCATCAAGATCCTCCTTCGCCATGCGGTGTCTGGGTTGATGCCCACCGAGACCGGATCTCGGCGACGGTGGCCCGGCCCTCGCCGGTCAACCGCACCGTCAGGGCTCGGGTGCGAGGCACGATCTCCATCAGGTGGTCGCCGAGCAGCAGGTGCACCGTCGTGCGCACCGCCTCCACCGATACGTCGGGCAGCAGCGCGGCGAGCTGGCTGACCGTCCAGTCCCGCCCCGGCTCAGCGAGCAGCGCGTCATAGATGCGCTGACGCGGAACGCTCGCGACGGTCAACACGTTGGCGCTCAAGGCTTTCACCGCCCATCACCCCCGTCCGCTGCGAGCACCCGTTGCGCCCAGCGAGCCTGCGGGCACGGGAACCACGCGAACCTGCACGACACCTCATGGCATCCCCAGCACAGCCCATCGGGCTCCGCCCGATGCACCAGCAGGATCGACCGCGCGTCGGCGATCTCGTCGGCGTACGCCTTATCAGCTTCGATGATCACGACCATGGGCCTGTCCTCGCATCCAGAGCGTCAATCTGGCTGGCGTTCCATCCGACGTTGACCGGCACGTCGAAGGCCCACCCGTAGGTAGCGCAGGGGGTACGCGCGTGACAGTTCAAGCAGCGGCTGCATTCCGGCCACTCGATCGGGCAATGGTTCGCACTGCCTGCGTCGCCCACCGAACGTTGGCGTCGACCGCGACCGCTCCATTCCCGGTGATCTCTGTCATCTCTTGTTCCCCCCTCTCACCGTGCGGGCACCTAGCCGGACGGAGGCTCTTGTCACGCCCGGCCAGGGCGACCACATTGGTTGCCGCCGATTCACGGCGTCGATCTATGTGACCTGACGTTATGGAGCCGTCGCGCACCGGAACTACTACATCGGTAGCAGTGTCCGTATCGTGATGGTCATGGAAGGTGGTGGATATGGATATTGAGCCGAGCCTCATTCGCGGCATCGGGGCGAACATCGCTGCTCACCGACGTGCCGCCGGGGTCACGCAGCAGGAACTCGCGTCACGGATCGGCAAGTCGGTCCAATGGGTGTCGGCTGTGGAGCAGGGCCGCAGACACGCGGAGCGGCTTACCGACCTGCTTCGGATCGCGCAGGTCGTGCAGTGCACGATCGAGGATCTGATCGGCCGCTCCGTGGACAACCTCGTGCCCGGACCTCGCCCCGCGGGCGAGGCGGTAGCCGCCGTCCGAGAAGCGATCATGCGGGCAGCGGTACCCGCCGCCTTCCCCCGAGTTGCCGAGCCCGTGCAAAACATCGGCGAACGGGTAACCGCGGCGTGGACGATCTGGCACAGCTCGCCGACCGCGCACACCATCCTGGGCGGCGTGCTGCCCGGCCTGATCGTCGACGCTGTCGCCGCCTACCGCGCCGCCGAGGACCGCCGCTCGGCCGCCCGCAACCTCGCTGGCACGTACCAGGTCGCCCGGCAGTGGCTACACCACATCCCAGACGGAGACCTCGCCTGGATCGCCGCCGACCGAGCCATGAACGCCGCACGCGAAGCCGACGATCCCCACTTGATCGCGATCGGGGCGTGGGCGCTGTCGGCGTCCTATCGCCGGGCCGGGCAACAAGACGAGGCAACCCGCCTGTGCCTCGCCGCCGGCGACGAACTGAGGGCGCACATTGATCAATCTGAGCCCGATCCGCAGCTGCTCGCCGACTACGGGATGCTTCACCTAGCCGCGTCCATCAGCGCCGCCCAATCCGACGACGACGGGCGCGCGTGGGCATTCCACCGAGTCGCCGAGGAAGCCGCCCGCGCGATCGGCCGTCACTACGATCCATGGACCGCCTTCGGTCCCGCCAACGTCGACATCCATGGCCTGGCCATCAGCGCCGAACTTGGTCGGGCGGATGACGTCGTCGAGTACTCCGCGCGTCTACACATCGATGACATACCAAGTGTCGAGCGTCGGGCCGCCGCGCTGATCAACACCGCTCGCGGCTTCGTCCGCCGAGGCGAGGACGAGTCAGCAATCCTCGTTCTGCTCGACGCGGAGAAGATCTCGCAGGAGGAGGTACGGGACTCGACACTGGTGCGCGAACTCCTGCGTGAACTGATCTTCCGGGACAGGGCGAGAGCACAGACACATGTGCGCGCACTCGCCCAACGAGTTGGCCTCATCCCAGCGAAATGAAACGATGACCTCGCATCCAGCCATCGGTGCCGGACGAGCGGCCGGTCAGGAGGCCAGCGATAACCGCCGGAGTCGCCGCCGCGACGTCGCCCGCAGCGATGGGGCCGCCCGCCGACGCCCGAGCACCGGCCCGCCCATGGACGAAGGCCGCCATCGCACCGGCATCCATCGCGTCGACGCCTTGTGCCATGAGCGCGCCAGCGATCCCGGCCAGCACGTCGCCCGTTCCCGCCGTCGCCAGCCACGACGGCCCGTCATTCTGACTCGATAGCCAGCCCTCTGGACTGGCAACCAGCGTGGTCGGTCCCTTCAGCAGGACCGTCGCGTCCACCTGCTTGGCCAGCAGCGTTGCGTAGAAGGCTGGCCGAGCCTCAACCTCGCTGCGCGGGACCGGCGTGCCCAACTGCCCGAGCATCCGCGAGACCTCGCCAGCGTGCGGAGTCAGCAGTACGGTGTCCGCCTCGGCGGCTCGAACTCCACCGGACCGCTGCCTGACACACGCCGTGAGTGCCCCCGCGTCCACGACGCAGGGAAGGCCAGATGCCAGCGCTTGATCGATCGCCTCGTCCTGGTCGGTGTCCGATTCGACACCCGAGCCCAACAGCCATGCCTGAACGCGGCCCTTGCCAGGCACCGCCTCCGGCACGGCGCGAAGCACGTGATCCGTCACGTGGCGCGGGCCGATGAACCTCACGATCCCGACGCCCGCCCGCTGCGCGCCCAGCACGGCGAGCACAGCCGCGCCGGGGTAGGCGTCCGAGCCCGCCACCACGCCGAGGACGCCCCGCGTGTACTTGTGACCGGCGTGGTTCGGCACCGGCCACCGCGCCGCCACACCGGCGTCGGTCAACCGGCGCACGTACGGCCGAGCCGGCAGACCCTCGTCAATGCCGACCGGCACGTGCACGAGCCGTCCAGCGACGTGGGCCGCTGGTGGCAGGAGGAGACAAGGCTTCAACGTGCCGAAGGACACGGTCACATCGGCGGCCAGACACTCCCCATGGATCTCGCCGGTGTCCGGGTCAAGACCGCTGGGCATGTCAACTGCGACGACCGTAGCTGCGCGTGGAACCGCCGCTGCCAGTCGCTTCGACACCCCGCTCAGGCCAGGTCGACCACTGATGCCGACAATCCCATCGAGCACGAGTTCTGCTCGTTCGAGCAGGCGGCTTATCCGGTCTTCACCTGCGGGTTCCCGTGCATCTATGACTCGGCCGCCAGCACCGACGAACGCTCGGAGACCACGCTCATAGGCGTGGCCTCCGACCATTGCGGCGGTGACCTGCGCACCGCCACGCTGAAGATGAGCACCGGCAAGAAGCGCGTCGCCTCCGTTGTTACCGCTACCAACCAACATCACGACACGGCGGCCGTAGACTCCACCGCTGCTCTCCCGCAGTATCCGGGCACACACCGAGTTGAGTGCCGCAGCGGCCCTGTCCATCAAGCCGCCCTCGGGCAGGCGAGCCAGGACCGGCAGCTCAGCGGCCCGGATGTCGTCAGCGCAAAAAGCCGCCAGAACCTCGTCCACAGAACGCATTTCGCAAGGGTTCCATACAGCGAGCGAGGCTCATCAATCGGCCAAGCTTGGTGCCGCGAACGCAGGCCGATGTACCGGAGCGGCACTGATCGGACTGCCAACCGGCCTGTGGAGAACACCGGTCTGCACGTTGTAGGCCGTCATGCCAGCCGAGAGGGCCGCCGTGACTCCCACTTCGGCGTCTTCGTACACCAAGCAGCGGGCCGGATCGGCACCGAGTCGCTGTGCCACCAGTAGGAAGATGTCCGGCTCAGGTTTACCTCTGCCCTGCGGAACATCGCTCCACGTCACGACGACATCGAACAGGGCATCAAGACCCGTGGCTTCCAGCCCTGCCCATACGGTATTCGTGGACGCGTTCGAGCCGATGCCAAGCCGCTGACCGCGACGCCGCGCAGCACGAGCCACCCGCGCGATCTCCTCAGCTACTTTCAGGTCAGGAGCAGCAGCCTGCACGTAAAAGCGACACCTGCCGATGATCTCGTCAATCGGCTCGGGCAGCGGCCCGAACTCCTGCTCCCACACGATCAGCATGTCCGGCGAGGCAATCGCCTGGCGCGGCCAGTACCAATCCGGGTCGAGCTTGACCCCCGCATCACCCATCGCACGAGCGAGGGCATCGAAGCAAACGTCGCGGGAGTCGACCAGGGTGCCATCCCAGTCGAAGATCAGGGCCTCGTAGGTCTTGCCGTCTGGAACGGCAGTGCGCGCGGTCACCGAACCAACGTACCTGGCGGCACAAAGGCTTCCGCGATGATGGGCAACACGACAACGGGGGTGCCACCGGATCTCGGTGGCACCCCCGTTGTCGTTCGGTTCCTATGCGCGATTCTCCGCGTTGGCGGGCGGACCCGTTGACGGCCACTGGGGCGCCTCTCGCTATCGACGCCTCACGGCCGACGCTACGCCACCACCTCCGACAGCGGTTCCGGCTCTTGCAGACGGGGCCGGACGGACGCCGGGCCGATGGTAGTCACGTCGTGCTCTGCCTTGAGGATCTTGAGTAGGAGTGACGCGCGTGCATTGGACACGCCGTGCCCGTCGTCGCGCATGGCGTCCGCGAGGTTGTCCCGCGACAGCGACCGGCCCTTGGTGGCGAGGCTCGCGCGGGCCGCCCGCGCCGCCGGTATCAGGTGCGCCACGGCGCGGATGCCGACCGACGCCGCCGCCCGCCCGCCCGGGTCGCCGATCCCGCCCGGAGCAGGCTGGCCCGCGCCGACCCGGGTGCCCCCGTTTGTCCCGGCGGCCCGGTCGGCCGGGGCGATCGCGGACGGCACCGGGCTGCTCGTCCGCTCGCCGGGGGCGGTCCCGGACGGTGTCGTCCCGTCCCGTCCGGCCTGCTGGACGGTCCCGGGGACGTCCGGGACGCTCCCGGCCGTCCGCTGATCGTCCCGGACGATCGTCCGCTGATCGTCTTTCGTGTGGTCGATCATGGCGAACAGAAGCTTGATCGAGACCAACATGGAGACCGCCGGCCACCCGGCTAGAGCCTTGCCGATCGGGTCCGCGCCGCCTACCGCGACGTTCGCGGCGAGGCTTGCGGCGGTGCCGACGATCAGCGCGATCCACGGAATCCAGCCGGTAGGCTGCCCGGCGCGACGCTGCGCGACGAGGTAAAGGCTGGCGACGATCTCCAGGCCGTCCACGCTGATCGGGAACGCCAGCGACTTCCAGCCGAGTTGACCATGTTCAAGGGCCAACTCCCGCATGTGCGCGAAACTGATGGCACCCGCGACAAAGGCGAGCCCGCCGACGAACAACGCAGTCAGGATCAACAACAGCTTGTCCGTACGGGTCCTCATCTGATCACCTCCTTCGCTTCCTCGCCGGCCGCGGTGAGCATGGCCAGCGCCGACAGCAAGGGCCGAGCGTCTTCGACGGCCATGGCCATCTCGGCATCGCCGACCCGGATACGCAGGTACGTCGAGCACGGCCACGGCGTTACCGCCTCGGTCAGCCACGCCTCACCGGCGCGGCCGGGCAGCCACATGGCACACGTCAGGTCGAAGCGGACGAGGGCGGAACGGTGCTCGCCGCCGACGCCGGGCCGATAGCCGTTCGCTTGGCTGGCTGGGTCGGCGATGCAACGGGACCGGTCACACCACGCCGGGTGCCGGCTGGCGCGGCCGGTTGGGGTCGGTTGTGGTTGGGGTTCGGTGTTTTCGTGAATGCCGGTCATGGCGTGAAGTCCTTTGCTGGCAAGCGGTTCGGGGTCGCCCACCGGGCGCGGTGCGCCGGGGCATCGAGAGGCTTGGCGGACGCGAGGCGCGCACCATCGGCCCGGCCCGCACGGCGGGCCAGGAAGGTCAAGGGGTTGCGGGGACCTGCGCACGGTCGATGCCGCCGGGGCCGTCACGGAGTCACGGAGTGCGCGGACCGCCCGGGGCGCCGGATCGGTCACGGCGCGGCCGGGTCGGTCGCCAATGCACGGGTGTCGATCAGCCCCGGCGCCGTACGCTAGCGGTGCGCCATGAGGCCCGGGAAGTCGGTGCCGGTCCCCGCCGTGCGGGTGGACTAGGATTCGCCTATCGGACCAACCGGTTCGATTCGGGCGGAAATTTGTGGGTTAGTTTCCGGGTTCGGGCTTGCCGACCCCGGCCATACCGGAGATCACGCAGATCTGGGTCGGCGTCCGGGCGTCCGGCGCGGTGAGCACGCGGTCGAGTTCGGTCAGTTCGGCGCCCCGGCCGACGAAGCCGGGTACGTCCGCCGGTAGCTGGTTGGGCACCGGCCGGGTCGGGTGGGCGGCCCGCACGGCTACCGCCGTCGGCTCGCTTTCGCCCCGGTCGCCGGGGGCCGGCGGATCGGGCGCCGGCGGTTCGTTGTTCAGCAGGGCGCGGTGCGCGGCGGCGAGTTCGGGACCGGGATCGACGCCGAGTTCGTCGACCAGCCGCCCGCGGATCGCGTGGTACGTGGCGAAGGCCCGCGCCTGCTGGCCCGCGGCCTGGTAGGCGCGGATCAGGCGAGCCTGCACCGCCTCGTCCAGCGGATGGTCGGCTGCCGCTTCCTCCAGGACCGGCAGTACGTCGACCGGAGCGCCGGCCGCGATCATCAGGTCGGCGTACCGGCGCAGTGCGGACCGCTGTTCGCCCAGCAGCCCGATCACCTTGGGATGGCTGGCCAGCGCCGGTATGTCGGCAAGCGGTGCCCCGCGCCAGAGCCGGAGCGCCTGCTGGAGCAGGCCCGATGCGGACTGCTGTGCACCACCGTGGACCAGGTCGTTCGCGGCGGCGGTCAACTCGCGGAAACGCTGTACGTCGATGTCGGCGACGCGCAGCGCGTAGCCGTCGCCGACGGAGGGAAGCAGGACGCTGCGACTGTGCGGAGGCCGTCCGGGTTCCAGGAGCCGGCGCAGGTGCTTCACGTGGGTCTGGATGATGTTGATGGCGCTGGGCGGTGGCTGGTGCCGCCAGAGCGTGTGCACGATCTCGGCCCTCGGCAGCGGCTGCGCCCCGGCGAGGGCGAGCAGCCCGAGCACGGCGCGTCGGCCGGTGGGCCCGAGATCGATTTCGGCGTCGTCACGCCATGCGCGTACGGCGCCGAGAACCTGGAGCCGCACGGTGCCGCCACCGGCCATGTCCGTCAATATTCCACACGACCACCAGGCCATCAAGAAGCGTGGATGTGCGCCACGGCCGGTGGCCCGGTCACCGCTGCAACGGTGACCGGGCCGTTTCCGCCAGAGGCTGAGCCGGCGGGAAGGGTGTGTTACCGCCGCCGGTCAGCCGACGCCGAAGTCCCACGAGTAGTAGTAGTTGCCGTAGTAGGTGATGGCACTCCACGGGTACCAGTTGGCGTAGCAGCCGTACCTGATGATGCACTGCTCAAGGTGCCGCTGCATGACCGAGGTGGCCTGGCTCGCCGGGGTGCCGCTGACGTGCGAGTCCAGGTTCCGGACGTAGATGGTCGGGTCGGCGTAGATCATCTGGTCGTACCGGAGCAGCCAGCGGGTGACGTTTGTGCCGTCCATGCAGGCCTCGGCGCGGTGGTTCCAGACGAACAGATCGAAGCCGAGAATGGTCTCGACGGTGACGGTCACCACGACCCAGCCGCACAGCTCGCTTGCCGCGTACGGGCCGACGACCTTCGCCCCGCTGCCGTTCTCGGCCAGGTTGGGGCTGAACCTCTTGGTGACGGTCGTACGGCTCGGGTCGGCGACCACCCGGGCGAGCTCGGGATGGCGCTTGATGAGCCTGATGTCCGCCGCCGAGTGCCGGTTGGCAGCGATCTTGGCGAGAGCCGTGGCGATGGCCGGATCAGCGCTGCTGGCCGACTTGGCGGTGGCCGGAGCCCCCACCAGCGCGGTCAGCAGCGCCACCACCGCCGCCACGAGCGTGACTCTTGGTCGGTACCTGGAGAACATCGTCCGTACCTCCTCCGGTGAACGTAAGGCGGACGTTAGGCAGCGCGGCTGGACCGCAGTTGGATCGGCGATGGATCGCGGTTGGATCGCGCGCCGCCAGCACCCCGGTCCGGATCCGGATCCGGGTCCGGGTCCGCGGACTGTGGACGCGCGGGAAGGTGCAGTGAACGCAGGAAACGAGCAGGAGGACGTCGACCACGTCCGCCGCCTCCCGCAGCGGAACTGCTGGTTTCTCAGGCGTCGGCAGGTAAGGTGCGCGGATCGACCTTCGCGACGATCAGCGCGGGCGCGCTCGACGCCTTCGCCGCGGCGAGCGCCGCATCGAATGCCGATGCGGTGTCGACCGAGTAGGCCGATCCCATTCCGACTGCCGTGGCGAAGCTGACGAAGTCCCATCGGTTGAGCACGACGTACGGCAGCGGCTGTACCCCGGACTGCTCGAAGTACCGCCGGCCCAGGATGAACTGCTCGTAGCCGTACAGGCCGTTGTCGATCACGATGACGACCGGGTCGATCCGGTACCGCACCATCGTGGACAGTGCCTGCGCCATCATGTGGAAGCCACCGTCGCCGCAGACGACCAGCGGCCGGCGGGGCGACCCGAACGATGCGCCGACCGAGGCGGCGACGGAGTGCCCGATCGACGCCCACACCGACCCGCACAGAAACCCGTCGCGACCCTTGACCGGCAGCCTGGCGGCGGAGAACACCCCGAGGAAGGTGTCCGGGACGACGAGCCAGGAATCGTCAAGTGCCACGCCGATACGCTCGAAGACCTGGCGATAGGTCAACCCTCCGGTGGCCGGAGCGGGCATCGTCGGTTGCACTCCGGCGGGTGCCGGCCTGGGCGGTGCCGTCGCGGCCTGAGTGACAAGCGCCGCCACGAGCGTGCGGAGTTCCGCCTGCTGCCTGACCCCACCCCTGATCCGCACTGTGCCGTCGTAGACGGAGACGATGTGCTCCCGGCGGCTGGCCAACAGCTGCGCGTACCCGTTGGGAAAGACGCAGCCGAGCGTCAGGAGCAGGTCCGCCTGCTCCACCGCCTCGCGCGCCGGGCCCGGACGCGGCGGGTCGTACACCCCGACCCAACCCTTGCCCTGCTCGGCGAGGACCGACTTCGCCAGGAGCGCGGTGGACCACCGTACGCCGAGCTTGGTGATCAGGTCGGCCACCTGGTCGGCGAGTCCGTACCGCTGGATCTCGGCGCCGACCAGGATGAGCGGTGAGCGCGCGGCGCGGATCAGCCCGATGATCGTGCCCGCGAGGCCCTGCTCGGTGCCGGCCGGGGGATCGGTGAGTCGCAGCGGTCCGGCCGGGCTCGCGCAGGCGCGATTCCACAGGTCCTTGCTGATCTCCAGGTAGGTGGGTCGCATCCGTCTGATGGCGGTCGCGATGGCGGTGTCCACGATCGTCGGCACCTCGGCGGTCGTGGCGGCCCGTTGCGCACTTGCGGTTACCAGTTTGTAGGCGCTCAGGTCGGTGTCGGGCCGACCGATGGAGTGCGAGAAGACGACGTCGAGGTCACTGAGGCCGGCCAGGTGGGATTCGGTCGGGCCACCGTTGATGACGACGATGGGACTGCGCTCGACGTACGCACCGGCGATGGCGTTGATCAGGCTCAGCGTGCCCACGCCGTAAGCGACGGAAACCGCGGCCAGACCCCTGGTACGGGCGTAGCCGTCAGCCGCGTAACCGGCCTCGAGATCGGTCGCGGTGACCACCGCGGTCATGCCAGCGGCGGGAGCGGCGTCGAACAGCGGCGCGCAGAACGCGGACGGAACCCCGAACAGCGTGTCGACGTGCTGTTCGCGCAACCGCGTCAGGATGTAGTCGACAACGGTGCAGGCCACCATCTCGCTCCTTGCCGCCGGATCGGATCAGGACATCGCCTGGGACTGCGGGCTCACCGCGTCGACCAGCGGCGCGTTGCGCGGGTGATGGATGTGGATCTCCGGCAGCGGCTTCGGCGCGGCCCGACCGAACAGCGAGGCGACGTGCTGCACCAGCCCGCTGCACACGGCGGGTCGGGTGTCTCGTCCGCGACGCCGTACTCGGTGGTGCCGCCGATGACCACGTGGTCGCTGCGGGGGAAGAGGTAGCCGTTCTGGCTGTACAGATAGTCCAGCGCCGGCTGTGCCGGGAGCATCGCGAGCTGCCCCTTGATCGGGCAGAGGAGGTCGTCGTTCCACAGGTCGCGCGCACCGAAGCCGGTGCAGTTGACGATGATGTTCTGGGGCACCGAGGTGAGCACCTCCTCCCGGCTGCGGAACCTCTTCCAGACGAAGCGGACCCCGCGGGCGAGTAGGTCCTCTTCCAGCCGCCGCAGGAAGGTCGGCGGCTCGACCAGCAGTGTCCGGTACCGGTAGCCGGCCTGGGTGTGGTGCTCGAACGGCATCCGGGGCAGGAACTCCCGGTGCACCAACCCGGCGGCGAGTTGCATCACCACCTCGAGATTCTCGGCCGGCCGGCCGGCGTAGTTGTCCCGTTCGTACACCCCGAAGCCATTACCGATGCTCTCGCTGAAGGTGCGGTGGGCGGTCCGCAGGATCTCGGCCAGCTCCCGTTCCTTGCCGGCGTAGTTGACGATCGACACAGCCCACTGGCCGCCGGCCTTGAACGATGTCGTCTCGGCCGGCTTTCGATCTGCGTAGATGGTCACCGTGAGGCCGAGGTCGAGCAACCGGGTTGCCGCCGTCAGGCCCATCACCCCGGCGCCCAGTACGGCCGCGTCACGTGTCGAGCCCGCGGCGACGCGCGCCCGGACGATCTCCCTCACCTTGGCGGCGCATCCCCAGCTCAACGTGATGCCGGCGCCGCCATGGCCGTAGTTGTGCACCACCAGCCTGCCCGCGGCATCCTCGGCGTCCAGCCGATAGGAGCCCCGCCGGTAGGGGCGTATCCCGGCGAGGCAGGCACCCGGCGCGCTCGGGACGAAGGTGAAGTCAGGGGTCGGCAGGTTGGCACCCGTCATCACGGCCACCCCTCCCGGGCTCACACCCCGCTGATTCAGCGACGACCGTGGCACCACGATCGCTAACCTCCCCAATATAGGACAGATCGGCAGAAATGCGGGCTGACATGCCGTCACTTGCGGGCCGGCAACAGGTTCGATGCACAATGGTCAGTGCACTGATCGCGCCGGAGCGACAACCGAATGTGATCCGCCGAGACCGATGGAGGCACGTCCATGGCGTTGACCCCGGCGGCCGGCGGTTGCGGCGATCCGCCCACGTCGTCCGGGCCGAGCCGGTCTCCGCGGCAGGTGAACACCGAGGTCGAGTGGGACGGGTTCGACCCGCAGGCCTATGTCCGGCACAACTACGCGGACCTGCGTCCCGACGACCGCGAGCTGCTCCGCCGGACCCGAGACTTCTTCGCCGCAGCGAAGCTGGCCGACGCGCGCTGTGTCGACGTCGGATCGGGTGCCAACCTCTATCCGGCCCTGACGCTCCTGCCGTTCGCGCACGCCATCGACCTGTGCGAATGGTCCATGTCGAACGTGCGCTGGCTGCGTACGCAGGTCGACGGCTACGACAAACTCTGGGACCCGTACTGGCAGGTCTGCGTCGAACATCCGGCGTACGCGGCGCTGCCCGATCCGCGACGGCGTCTGGCGCAGGTCGGCCGGGTCTGCCGGACCAGCGTCTTCGACCTGCCGGCGCACACCTGGGACGCGGGCACGATGTTCTTCGTGGCCTGCTCCATCTCGGCCGATCGGGCGGAGGCCGAACACGCTGTCGCCCGGTTCCTGCGGGCGCTGTGCCCCGGCGCACCCTTCGCCGTGGCCGTCATGCTCGGGTCCGCCGGCTACCGCGTCGGCCCGCGCTCCTTCCCGGCCGTGGCGCTGCATCGTGCCGAGGTGGTGGCTGGCATCGCGGCCGGCGCGGACGACGTGACGGTCCACGAGGAGCGCCCCCGACCGCCGTTGCGCGACGGATACCTGAGCATGCTGCTGGCCACCGGCCGCACCCGCGGCTAGTGCCGGTGCGTATCATGGTCGCCGCCGAGTGGACACCCCGGCCTGCCGGGGCGGGCACCCTGCACCACGTCCTGCGGCTCGCCGACATGCGGGAGGCGGCGCGTCTCCGGTGGCACTCGACCGGCCCGTTACCATGACACTGCACATCGGTGCCGGTAATCGTGGATCATCGTGCGCACGGCAACACCAGCGGTTCCGAGTCGGCGACTACATGCAGACGGCGGTGGATCATGCGGATACAACCGCGCCAGGAGATCCTCGACATCTGGCGGGCCACGGTGCGGAGCTGTTGGGATAAGGGCGAATGGCACTGGGGCGGCCGAAGCGGTAGCAATTCCATTAGTGATGCCGAGCAACTGCTGATCCTGCTCCTTCCCGCGGCGAAGATCCCCGTGCTGTCGCTCGACGACCCCGACCGCGCCGACGACGAGGTGGTCGAGGCGCTCGGCGCCATCGGCGGTGCGATCGAGATCCCTCGCCGGCTGGTCAGCATCATGATCGATTACTTCCGGCGGTACACCGCCGAGGACGGCACGCCCATCTTCGGCGGCGGCGGCTACCTCACCCCGATCGAGGGCGGCCCGGAGCTCACCGAGGAACAACGGTCCCTGGACATCGTCGACTCGTTCGCCGTCTCCGTCACCCTCACGCTGGCGACTATCGGTTTCGTCAAGGTCTACCGCAATGCCACCCAGCGGCGAGAATTGCTCGCGCAACTGGATGAGCTGGAGGCGATGGCCGGCATTCGACTCACCGCCGCCATGGTGGGCCTGCTGCGCAGCTTCAGTACCTTCGTCTTCACCTCCACCGACAAGTACGGCCGCCAGCTGTGTGACATGGTCAACCAGGACGAGTTACCGCGCCGGGAACTCGTCGCGGCGCTGCGCGAGCAGTTGCGGGAAACCATGGCCAGCCTGCGCAGCGTGATCATCGGGTCGGGCCGAGTCACCGAAGACCTCGACAACAGCGACATGCTCTTCGAATGCGGCTGGTCGTGGGGCGTCATCGCCGGCGCCGAGGAAGTCCCCACCAGCGAGCCGATCGGCCGGCAACGCGAAGGCTCGGCCGAGAACGCCCCCTACCTCTACTTCACGGTCATCGCGATGGACGCGATCGAAGACCTGAACTCGGAACGTACTCGCCTGCTCGGTCTGCTCAACGAGGAACAACAGCGACTGTCCCGGGCCCTGCAACTACGCTGGGAGCTGACCCGGACCTACTGGGCAACGGTGGCGACCTTCGGCAACCGGCGGCGATGGCCCATCGAGGACATCCCGTGGGGCACGACCGACGGCGACCGCACCGACTACTACACCCTCCAGACAACGTCGCTTGCAGTCAAAGGACTGCTCGCCGTCGGACGCGGTGGCGACGAGGAGCTCAGCCGCATCGCCGCGGTGCTTGTGGAGCTGGCCCAGCGGGCTCGCGTCACCCGACGCGCATCGCCCGGCGAGTCAGCGCTGCTCGTACACGCCCCCGGCAAGCGGGTCACCCTCAACGACGCCAAGTCCACGGCGATCATGACGTGGGTCGTGAACGAGTTCTCCACAGTGCTGCTCCAGCGGGCGATCACCGTCGCCGGGCTGCTGAGCAACGCCCGGCAGCGCAGCGAACTGCTGGAGTTGGCCGACGAGGTGTGGGAGCATCTGCTGCTGCGCCGCATTCCCGACGGCCGGCACCGAGGGCTGTGGGACCACGTCGGCGGTGCCTTCCCCGGGCTGGCCCCCAAACCAGACGCGCCGTCCTGGTACCTCACCGAGCGGGTGGTGCACGCGCTGGTAAACGCCGGTCAACTGCTCTGGGACCGGCCCTTCCCGCGCGCCGGCCGGCTCGTCGCCTACGCGCAGGACCTGATCGACGAGGCGGAATACCTGTTCGACCGCGAGCTGATGCGCGGCACGTTCGCCGGCGAGGCGATGCAACGCAGCATGCGCAGCATCCGGGCCAGCCTGCGCCGGGCGCAACTGCTTGTGGACGAACGTCCGGGTACGGCAGCCGCCCTGGCGAACACGCTGCTGCTGCTGCTCAACGACATCACCACCGGGCAGCAGAAAGCCAGCGAGGGGATCTGATGCTGGTCTTCGTCACGTCGCACAAGGGTGGCACCGGACGCTCGGTGACCGCCGCGAACATCGCCTACCGCAGCGCCCTGTCCGGCCGCCCCACCTGCTACCTGGACTACGACTTCGGCTCGCCGACCGCTGGCATCACGTTCCAGATCCCGGACGCCGTCAACGGGGTGGAGGGCGCCGGGCCCAACGGCGGCGGCTTGCACCGCTACCTGCGCGGCGAGATCCCCTTCCCCGAACAGCTGGATGTCTGGGGTAGCTCGGAACGGGCCAGCCTGCGCCAGCGACCCATCGGCTCGGGCCCGCTGGTGCTCCTACCCGGCCAGCGCAACGGTAGCGAGTTCGGCTTCACCAACGACATCGCCAAACGCTGCGCCGAACTCTTCCTACGGCTGGAAGAGGAGTTCGACCTGACCCTCGTGGACCTCAGCGCGGGCCGCTCGTACGCCAGTCAGATCGTGCTGGCCGCCACCGCGACCCCCACGCTGCGCAAAGTGACCGCGCGCTGGTTGGTCTTCCACCGCTGGACCCCCCAGCACGTCACCGCAGCGGCAGATCTCGCCTTCGAGGCGGGCGGCATCCTCGCCATGGGCAAGGAATACGGCCACGAGCCGGAGCGGCTGCGGGAGTCGCTGCGTTTCATCCGCACGGCGGTGATCGACTCCCGTGGCCCCGAGGTCGGCCACCTCGACCTCGCGCAGCAGGCATTCCTGCGCAAGTGCGACACCGAACTGTCGGAACTGGCCCGCCGCCGCGGCGTCGGGCGCACCACGCTGCTCGGCGCGGTGCCGCTGGACCCGCTGTTGCAGTGGCGGGAACAGCTCATCTCGGACCACGACGTACAAGCCAAAATCGCGAATGTGAAGACGGTGGACGCCATCGTGGATCTGACCGAAAAGCTCTTCGACGAGACCGCATGGGAAACCGTGTGATCGACGTGGATGTCAGGTTCCAGGAGGCAGCTGCGGTGCGTCGGACCGAGAGCGTGGCGTATTCACATCTGTCGGTCGAGTTGGGGCACTTCTACGCGGAGGACTTCGGCACCGGCTGCCAGGAGCTACGGCGCCGGTTCGCGCGCATCGCCGACTGGTCACCGGCGATCCCGGCCCTGGCCCGCCAGGGACTGCCGGCAGCCCGCCAGCCCCGGATCAGCACCTGCTTCATGGTGGACGACTACTTCCACCGGTTCGGCTCACCGCGCGAGGTGATCCCGCAGGTGCAGAGCGCTGCGGCGGAACTCGGCCTGGTGTTGGACTACGTGGCCCGGGAATCCAGCTTCGCCCGCCACGGCGGCGTCGAACTCGCCCAGATGGTGGTCGACACCCTCGTGGTCGAACCACCTCGGCACACCACCGGAAGCCGGCCCCCGCTCAGCGAATCCGGATGGCTGTCCAACGGCATGCGCTCGCCCGGGTACGTGGACGCGCCGGCGATGACCCTGCCACGTCCGTGGTCCCCGCCGGTGCAGTCCGGCGATCCCCGGCACTCCATCTTCGTCGACATAGAGCTGTGGTCCGACGAACCGAAGAACCGGGTGTGGGCGTGTGCGCTGCTCGCATCGGTCTGGCAGATGACCCGGCTGGGCGTGCTGCGACACCGCGGGCAGACCCTGATGCAACCGAGCCGGCTCACCGGGGAGCTACCCGCCGACTGGGACGAGTTACCGGCGGTCGTCCAGCTCAACCCGAGCGCCGCGCCGTTCTGCGCGTACCGCACACTGACCCTGATGGACACCCAGTACCTGCCGGTCGAGTTGGCGGTACGGACCATCCTCGGTCAGGTGGCGGTACCACCGGCGGTCGCGCAACAGGTCGCCCAGCGCGCCGATGGCGAGGGTCTGCACCTGCCCAGCGAACTCGTCGACCGGCTGAGTTACGTGTTCATCGGCGGGTGAAGGTGGTCAGCGCCCGCACGGCTGGTCGACCGACATCCGGCCCGCCAGGTCACGCAGCAGCGCCAGGTTGCCCACGCTGATCTGATCCCGGATCCAGTTCACCGACGAGTTCCACTGCCGGCTGAATCCGGGCACCTGCTCCAGCCGGTCCCAGATCGGCCGCAGTCGCGGGTTGACCCGCGCGCCCGGCAACCACAGATGCAGCAGGTGCTCCAGCACGGGACGCAACCGCTCGACGTGTTCCTGCCCGGTGCCCGACCGGGTGACGACGGCCTCCATCAGGGAGGAGAGCATGGTCAGCAGCCAGTCGTGCAACGCGAGATCCTCGCAGAGCCCGGCCACGGCCGTCGGCACGTCCTGCGGGGCGAGCACCAGTTCGACCGTACGCAGGGTCGGGGAGTCCACGGTGACGACGGCCGAGACCTCCCGGCCCGGGTGTTGGCCCACCTGCGCGGTCCAGCGCAGCCGGGTACGCGCCGCACGCAGCGGCGGACGCCGATCCAGCAGGTCGGACATCTGCACTCCGTCGAGCACCCGTCCGGTGATCGCCTCCAGGTTCAGCACGTCCGCGTCGTTGCCGTGCAGGAAACCCGCGGTCAGGTCGGCGCTGTTCAGCTTGCCGACCGTCTCCAGGACGCCCGGGTTGGCCAGATAGTGCGACCAGGGCTGGCGACGCTCGCCGGCGACGACCTGGATGACCGACGACGCCTGCACGATCCGGCCCCCGGTGATGATGGCCCGGGTGACCACCGCGCCCACCCCCCGTAGCTTCCGCCGCTTGGCGCTGGGCAGCCAGCAGTCCACACCGGTGCGCACGTCGGGGGAGACCGCATAGAGCGACGGACGGCGGGAGGTCAGCACGGCCTCGCCTTCGACCAGGCTCAGCACTTCCGAACTCTGCTCCTGGGCCAGCGCCGTGCTGTGCTGGAGCAGGTTGGTGTGCACCTCACCGACCGTGATCATGGCTTCCTCCGCATCGCCGTCCGCCCGCAATCATCCTGCGGAATGCGACCCCCGCTGACTTTCCTCGCCGTGACCCGCGCCGACACCGACCCTGGTGAGGCAACGGGACCCCGCGACAACGGGAATCGACCCTCGGGTCGGCATCTACCCTGGGGGCATCATAGGCCCGACATCGACGGGAATCCCATGGCGGCGCAGCGTCACCGGCCGCACGAGCGTGACGACGGCTGATATTTTCGATAGTGCGGTCGCCAGCTACCCCTGGAGTTACCGTTTATGAAGGTCTACATTTCGGCCACCCAAAAGGACCTGCTGGAATACCGCGCTGCCGTACACGCAGTGGCACGTCGTCTGGAGATCGAGGACGTCGCCATGGAAGCGTACGGTGCCGACGTCCGACCACCGCTCGACCGCTGCCTGGCCGACGTCCGCCGCTGCGACCTTTATATCGGGCTGTTCGCCTGGCGCTACGGCTTCCGCCCGCCCGGTCAGGAATCCTCCATCACCGAACTGGAGTACCGCGAGGCACTCGCGGCCGGGAAACCCTGCCTGGTCTTCCTCCTCGCCGAGGAGACCCCCTGGCCGGTCGACCAGGTCGACCGGGGCACCGACGGGGAACGGATCGTCGACCTGCGCCGGGAACTCAAGGAACGACACCTGTGTGCCTTCTTCACAAGCGTCGACGACCTCACCGCCAAGGTCACCGCAGCGCTTGCCGACGTACGCAGCGGACGTTCCCCCGCACGCGGACCCGCCGACCCGGACACCCACCTACCCGAAGCCGTACGCAGCAACTACTACAAACAACTGGCGCTCAGATACCACACCGTCCCGGTCGACGCGGTCTCACCACGCCCCACCATCGGCTACCTCACCGTCGGGCTGCCGAAAGTGTTCGTCGAGCCCCGGGTACACGAGGAGGCCCGCCCGGAGATGCCGCTCGCCTGGTGGCGGTGGGCCGGCACCACCCCGGACGGCGACACCGGCGGACTACCCGGTGTGGTGAACCCGGAAGAGCTCGAACGACTCTGGGAGGAGTACGCGGCCAAGGATGAGCTTTCCTTGTTCGACGTGGTCTGTGACCCGGGCCGCCGGACGATCGTCCTGCTCGGCGACCCCGGCTCCGGCAAGTCGGCGGCTGCCCGGTACCTGGCACTGGCCCTCTCCGGCGCCTGCGACGAACCGCGACTCGCGGCGCTGAACCAGCACCTGCCCGTACTCATCGAACTGCGCTCCTACGCCGCGCACCGTGGCGACGGGCGCTGCGACGGCCTACTCGACTACCTCGGCCACCGCCACCAACAGGGACTTACCGGAATCGACCAGGAGGTGCTGGAGTCGTACCTACGCCAGGGCGGCCAGGCCCTCTTTCTCTTCGACGGCCTGGACGAGGTGTTCGACCCGGTCCAGCGCGAAGAGGTGGCCGCGCAGATCGCCACCTTCGCCAACGAGTATCCGGGAGTGTTGTCGGTGGTCACCTCACGGGCGGCCGGCTACCAGCGACAGACCTTCGCCAACGCCGGGTTCGACCACTTCACCCTCGAAGACCTGGATGACGAACAGATCACCCAGTTCCTCGACAACTGGTACCGCTACGTGATGCCCACCCCGGCGGTCGAGGCACGACGGCAACGACGACAGCTCCTCGACACGCTGCGCAACTCCCGAGCCATGCACGAGATCGCCGGCAACCCCCTGCTGCTGATGCTCATGACGATCGTCGGCCGCAGCCACCCCCTGCCGCGCAATCGACGCCGCCTGTACGCGCATGTCACCGACGTTCTCATCTCCGAGTGGGACGTGACCAAACAACTGCGGGAAAGTCACGGCGACGTGCCCTCGCTGGACCTCCAGGCGAAGCGTGGCCTCCTGCGCCACCTGGCATTCCGCATGCAGTTCCGGGAATCGGGACCGGCCGGCAACTACATCGACTCCGACGAACTGGCCCGTATCTTCCGTGACCACCTCGTCGCGTTCTACGGTTTCGAGAACGAGCGGGCACTCGCCATGGCCTACTCGATGATCGACAAACTGCGCCAGCGAAGCTTCATCCTGGAACGGTACGGACTTCGACTGTTCGGGTTCGTGCACCGCGCGTTCCTGGAATTCTTCTGCGCCGAGGAGATCGTGGACAGGATCGAGAACAACCCCAGTGCCTGGGACCTCGACCGGCTCCGCGCCCTCTTCCGCGAACACTGGGCCGATCCGTCCTGGCGAGAGGTGCTCCGGCTGGTCGCCGGAGCGCTACCCGCCCGGATCGCCAACGACCTGATCACCCTGCTCGCCACCGAGACCACCCAACCCTGGCCGCCGCTGAACCTGACCGCCCCGCCCTGGAACCTCGTGCTGGCCGCGCAGTGCGTGGCCGAAACCCCACAGCCCGCCGAACTGACCGCCGCGGGCAACGCCGTGCTGCGCCAGGTCGTGCTGCTTGTCGAACACGGCATCTCCGCCGACGACCCCAACCTGGCGGAGCTCACCGAACAGGAACTGCTCTCCTCGGTCCGGGCACTCGGGCCGAACTGGCCCAGCCGGCAGACCTTCCTGAACTGGTACCGCCGTCGCGGCGTGCGGACCAGCTGGCGCTCCGGCTCCGCCTTCGCCACCCGGATCGCCGCAGCGCTGTCCACCGTCGAGGAACACCTGGAGGACCTGCTGGTCCGGGAACTCCAGCAGGGCCGCGAGCGGCAAGCCCACCTCACCCTGGTCGCCGGGCTCGCCGAAGCCGCCGGCCGGCTGGACGCCACCGACGGCGACCGTCGCCGCTACCGGGACATCCTGATCGCCCAGGCCCGAGCCGAGGTCTCCACCGCCGTCCGGCAGGCCGCCGTGCGGGCTCTGATCACCCACTTCGGCGCCGATCCCGACCTCACCGACGAGTTACGCGACCTCGCCGACTCGCCCGACCCCGCGGTCCGCGCGCTTGCCGTACAGTCGCTCGGCGGTCGCGGCGAACTCACCGACGACATCCGCCACGCCCTGCTCGGCGCCACCGAGGACACCGCCACCACCGTACGCCGAGCCGCCGTCGCCGTGCTCACCGCGCGCTGCACCGACCTGCCGGACGCGCCCGGCACCCTCCAGCGACTACTTGCCACCGACCCCGATCCGGCGGTCGTGCAGGACGCGCTGGCCGCCCTGCTGACGCTGCCCGAGCACGCCGAGACCGCCCGCAGCCGGGCGTTGCAGCGAATGACCGGCGACTCCCCGGACGAGGTGCGGCGCTGCCTGGTGACCAGACTGCTGCCGGGACCGGCTGGCCCGCAGGAGACCGAGCTGTTGCTGAAGTTGGCCAGCTCGGACGGCTCCGCCCGGCTACGCGCCACCGCCGTGCAGCGGCTGGCGCTCGTACCGGATCCGGACGGACGCTGCCGGGCCCGGCTGATCGACCAGCTCGAACAGGACGAGGATGCCGCCGTACGGGCTGCCGCCGTGACCGCGTTGCTCGACCGGGACAGCACCGACGACACCTGCTGGACCGTGGTGGCGCAGGCGGCTCGCGTCGACGAGGACGCCACGGTGCGTCTCGCCGCGGTACGCGCGCTGGCCGAGGCCCACTCGGACCCCCGCACCGGAGAACTGCTGCTGGACAGTGCCCGACGCGACCCGACCGCGAGCGTCCGGCTCACCGCCGTCGACCTGCTCACCGGCCGACAACTGTCCGGCCACGCCACCCGTGACCTGCTCATCAGCCGAGCCTTCGAAGAGCGGGATGCGCTCGTCCGGCTGCGGGTCACCCGCAGCCTGGCCCGGCTCGCCGACCCGCCCGACCCCGCCGTGCGGGAGTGCCTGGCCGAACAGGTCAGCCGGGATCCCGACCCGAACGTGCTGCGCGCGGCCGCCGACACGCTCGCCCGGCACGGCGAGGTCGAGGGCCTCGTGGAGACCCTGTGCCGGCGGGCCCGCCGGGACAGTTACGTCGGCATCCGGCTGGCGGCCGTGCGGACGCTCTGCCGGTACGGCAGCCCCGACGTGGTGACCGACGTGCTGCTGGAATGCGTCGAGTCGGACACCGACCCGACCGTGTTCGACGCCGCGGTCTGCTGCCTGACCGAGCGGGGGAGCGCCTCCATGGCGGTGACGCTGCGCCTGATGCGCCGCCTGGCCGACCAGGACCCGGCGATCCGCGCCCGCATCGCCGCCGCGCTCGGCGAGTACTTCGGTGCCGACCCCGAAGTCCAGGTGCTGCTCGTCGGGCTGGTCCGCGACGACCCGGCCCTGGAGGTCCGGCGCCGAGCGGTGGAACAACTCGGCGCGACCCTGGCCGGCCGGGCCGGGGTGCCGGAGCTGCTGCTGCGGCTGGTCGACGATGACGACTGGGAGATCCGCCGGACCGCGTTGCTCGCGCTGACCCGACACCACTACCGAGACACCCGGACTCGAGAGCTGCTCATCGGGCTCGTCCGCCAGGAGGACGACGGCATCGTCCGGCGGCTGGCCGGGCAGCTACTGGCCACGCTGCCCGACATCACGCCCGACGACTTCCCGTGATCGGCCCCGGTCAGGGCAGTATCCGGCAAGTGGTCACATGTCCTCGAGTTCCCGACCCTTGGTCTCCCGGACCATTCGGAGCACGAAGACCAGGGCCAGGGCGGCGCAGCCGGCGTACAACCCGTACGCGAAGGCCAGGCCGACATCGGCGAGCACCGGGAAGCTGGTGGAGACAAGCCAGTTCGCGACCCACTGGGCGGCGGCGGCCACCGCCAGGGCGGTGGCCCGGATCCGGTTGTTGAACATCTCGCCCAGCAGGACCCAGACCACCGGCCCCCAGCTCACCCCGAACGACACCACGTACAGGTTGGCCGCGACCAGCGCCACCTTGCCGATCACCGGTCCGAGCGTCACGTCGTCACCCGAGCCGGTGGCGGTGCTGAAGCACCAGGCCAGTGTCACCAGGGTGACAAGCATTCCGGTGGCGCCGGCCACCAGCAGGGGCTTGCGTCCGATCCGATCCACAAGCGCGATCGCCACGATCGTGGTGAGGATGTTGGTCACGCTGGTGATCACGGTGATCAGCAGCGCGTTCTCCTCCGTGAAACCGACCGAGCGCCACAACGTGGTGGAGTAGTAGAAGATCACGTTGATGCCGACGAACTGCTGGAAGACCGAGAGCAGCAGCCCGACCCAGACGATCGGCAACAACCCGAGGCGGGGACCGCGTAGGTCAGCGAGCCGGATCGCCTGCGTCCCCTCGCCCAACGACCGGGTGATCTCGCGGATCCGCTGGTCCACATCACCGCCGACGAACCGGCGCAGCACCTCGCGTGCTTCGGTCACCCGCTGTTTCTGCACCAGGTAACGCGGTGATTCCGGGATCCGGAGGGCGAGCACCCCGTACAGCAGCGCCGGCAGCAGCTCTACGGCGAACATCCACCGCCACGCCGTTCCGCCCCACGGCACCGACTCGCTGGCCCCACCGGCGGCGGCTGCCAGCACGTAGTTCACCAGCAACGCCACGAAGATGCCGGTGACGATGGCGAGCTGTTGCAGCGAGCCGAGCCGTCCGCGCAGGTGTGCTGGTGAGATCTCCGCGATGTACGCCGGGGCGATCACACTGGCGGCCCCGACGGCCAGACCCCCCAGGATCCGCCAGATGGTCAGGTCGATCGGCCCGACCGCGAGGGCGGATCCGATGGCGCTGGCCGCGAAGAGAACCGCCGCGATCAGCATGACCCGCAGCCGGCCGGTGCGGTTGGCGATGGGGCCGGCGAACCACGCGCCGACGGCACATCCCAGCAGGGCGGCGGAGACGACGAATCCCAGTAGCCCCGATGACATGTGGAACTCGGCCTGGATGGCGTCGACCGCACCGTTGATCACAGCGGTGTCGAAGCCGAAGAGGAACCCGCCCAACGCTGCGGCGGCGGTAACCAGAATCACCACACCGTGACCATTGCCCTGCGGCCCGGCGGTGGCGCTGCCGCCGGCTGGTGACTTGTCGTCGGCCTGCATGGGCTACCAGTGCCCCGCCGCGCGCGGTTCCACGCCTGAGTCGGCGAACCGGTCCGAACCGGTCCGAACCGGCGAGTCGGGCGGCGTGGCGGACCGAGCGGGCAGGCGGGCGGCGTGGCGGACCGGAGGAATGCGGGCGGCGTGGCGGACCGAGAGGGCAGGCGGGCGGCCTTGCCCAAATCATCTTAGTCGTTAAGATAATCGCATGGGCTCATCGACTGACTTCTCGGTGGCAATCGCCGGCGCCGGCCTCTCCGGCCTCTGCCTCGCCCAGTACCTGACGCGCGCCGGCATCGACGTGCACGTCTACGAGCGGGACCCGGGCCCCTTCGTCCGGCGGCAGGGCTACCGGATCATCCTCGACCGGTACGGGCTGACGGCGCTGCGCGAGAGCCTGCCCCGTCCGCTGTACCGCCTGGCGCTGGCCACCGGCGACGAACCGGGCGGGCGCCTGCGTTTCACCGACAACCGGCTGCGGGACGCATTCACCATCACCTTCAAGAACGAGCCGCACGCGACCCGCCAGGTCGACCGGCTGACCCTGCGGTCGATCCTGCAAACCGGGCTGACCGGGCGCATCCACTACGGCAAGGCCGCCGTCGCGGTGGACAGCGACGGCCCGGCCGGGCTGCGGCTGCGGTTCTCCGACGGCGGGGCCGCCACGGCAGGCGTCGTGGTGGCCGCGGACGGCGTCGGCTCGGCGCTGCGCACGCAGCTCATGCCGGACGCGGACCCGGCGAACACCCCGATGGCGGGCATCTACGGCCGAACGCCCCTGTGGCGCAACGGCGAGAGCATCATCCCGGACGTGCTGCGTACCAGCGGGGTCCTGGCCATCGCCGACCGGCCGGGCCGCGCCTTCTTCTTCACCTCCATGCGGTTCGGCGAGCGCCCGCGGGAGGCGTTCGCGCGTCTGGCCCCGGGCAGCTATGCGCCCACCGGCGACGACTACGTCATGTGGGGACTGCTGCTCCGGCAGGAGGAGGTGCCCATCGCCGTCCGTGGGGAGCTGCGGGCGCTGTGGCAACTGGCCGCCCGGCTGAGTGCCGACTTCCACCCGCTCATCCGGCGGCTGGTCGACACGGCCGAGCTGGACACCACGGTGCTCAACCTCTTCGCCAGCGGTCAGCGTCCGCACCGCTGGGCGGTGCCCCGGGCGACGATGATGGGCGACGCCGTGCACGTGATGCCGCCGTTCGGCGCGCACGGCGGCAACACCGCGCTCCGCGACGCCGCCCTGCTCGGCCAGAAACTGGTCGAGGCCCGGGCGAGCGGCACACCGGTGGAGGAGGCGATCGCCAGCTACCAGGACGAGATGGTGCCCTACGCCTTCCGCGCCGTCGACACCGCCGCCGGACTGATGCGCCGCCTCACCGGCAGCGCCGCTGCGCCGCACTGGGTGCTGACCCGTGTGCTACCTCGGCTGCACCGGGTCACCGTTCCGGAGGCATGATTGCGGTCATGTCCCAGGAGTCGGTCCGTGCGTCCGCGATCGCCGACCTGATGCGCGCCGGGCGGGAGACGTCGCGGTTGTCCATGATGTTCCGGTACGCCATCGCGGAGCGGCTGGGCCTCACCGTGAGCGATCTGGAGTGCCTGGACTACCTGGCAGACGTCGGATCCGCCACGGCGGGGCAGGTCGCCGAGCGGACCAACCTCACCACCGGGGCGGTGACCAGTATGCTCCGCCGGCTCCAACAGGCTGGCTACGTGACGGCCGAGCGCGATCCGGCGGACCGGCGGCGGGTGATCGTCACCCTGCGGCCGGAGCGGCTCGCCGAGCTGGCCCGACCGTACGAGCGGTTCGCCGAGCAGACCAAGCGGCTCATCGAGGGTTACCGCGTCGAGGAGGTCATGCTGCTGGTCCGGCATTTTGCCCACATGCAGGCGATGTACCTCGCCGAGTTGGACCGCCTTCGCAGCGGCGACACCGCGCCGCGCCCTACCTGAGGTGCCGTCGGGTGCGCCGCACGGCGCACATGTGGCAAGATCGATGCAGTGACGGCCTCCCTGTTCGCAGTCAGCGACCTGCACGTGTCGTACGCCGAGAACAGGCAGATCGTCGAAGGTCTGCAACCCGAGTCGGACCAGGACTGGCTCATCGTGGCCGGTGATGTCGGCGAGATCTTCGCTGACATCGAGGCGACCCTGCGGCAGTTGCGCGGCCGGTTCCACACCGTGATCTGGGCCCCGGGCAACCACGAGCTGTGGACGCACGCCTCCGACCCGATCCAACTGCGCGGTGTGGCGCGCTACGAGGCGCTGGTGCGCATGTGTCGCGACAACGGCGTGCTCACCCCGGAGGACGCGTACCCGGTGTGGCGCGGCACGGGCGGGCCGGTGACGGTGGCGCCGCTGTTCCAGCTCTACGACTACACGTTCCTCCTGCCCGGGTTGACCAAGGAGGAGTCGCTGCGGCGGGCGTACGAGGTCGGGGTGGTGTGCACCGACGAACTGCTGCTGCACCCCGACCCGTACCCGGACCGGGAGTCCTGGTGCCGGGCCCGGTTGGCGCAGACCGAGCGCCGCCTCGCCGCTGTCGACCCCACACTGCCCACGGTGCTGGTCAGCCACTGGCCGCTGGTCCGCGCGCCCACCGAGGTGATGTGGTATCCGGAGTTCGCGCAGTGGTGCGGCACGGTCGCCACCGCCGACTGGCACGTGCGCTTCCGCGCCGCCGTGGCCGTCTACGGACACCTGCACATCCCGCGCACCACTCACTACGACGGCGTGCGCTTCGAAGAGGTGTCGCTGGGCTATCCCCGGGAGTGGCGCCGGCGGGGCGGAACACCCCAGCCGATGCGGCGGATCTTCGCGCCGGCGCAGTGATCGCGCGACTGCTACCTGGTCGGGCAGGTCGCCCGGGACGATGGTGACGCTGGACCTGGCCGCCGCAGCTAGCGCGGAGCCATCCGCAGCGCGCCGTCGAGGCGGATCGTCTCGCCGTTGAGCATCGGGTTCTCGACGATGTGCGCGACAAGCGCGGCGAACTCCGCGGGGTCGCCGAGCCGGGCGGGATGCGGTACCTGCCGGCCGAGCGCCTCGATCGCCGACCGGGGCAGCGGATCGAACATCGGGGTGTGGAACAGCCCCGGCGCGACGGTGACGACGCGGATGCGCAGGGCCGCGAGGTCGCGGGCGATCGGCAGGGTCATGCCGATGACGCCGGCCTTGGACGCCGCGTACGCGGCCTGGCCGATCTGGCCGTCGAACGCCGCGACCGAGGCGGCGTTGACGATGACCCCGCGTTCCTCCCCGTCCGCGTCGGCCTGCGCGATGCGCGCTGCGGCCAGGCGGATGACGTTGAACGTGCCGATCAGGTTGACCTGCACGATCTGGGTGAAGGCGGCCAGCGGGAAGGGACCGTCCCGGCCGACGGTCTTGACGGCGTTGCCGGTGCCCGCGCAGTTCACCACGACCCGCAGCGTGCCCAGGCTTGCGGCCAACTCGATCGCGGCGGCGACGTCGTCCTCGCTTGTCACGTCGCCCTGGGCGAACGCGGCGCGCTCGCCCAGGGCTGTGGCGACCTCCTTGCCCTGCGCCGAACGGGCGAGCACGACCACGGACGCGCCCCGCTCGTGCAGCCTGCGCGCCGCCGCCAGGCCGAGGCCGGACGTGCCGCCGGTGACCAGCGCGACGCTTCCGTCGATCCGCACGTGTCGCTCCCGTTCTCTTCCGCTGCTGTTCGCCGAGGTGCTGGGGCGCGGTCCCCGACCAGGCCCGCGCCGGGGACGAGCGGGCTGACCGGCTCGACCGCGGCGCAGGCTCGATCGGTCACTTGCTGGCCGCGTACACCCAGGACAGTCCGTCCGGGGACGGGATCAGGCCGCCAGGGAACATCGGCGTCTCCTCCTCGGCGTCCTCACCGAGGATGGCCTGCATCTGAACCTTGGAACCCTCGACCATGGCGTCGCGTACGACCGACGATTGCAGCAGCGGCCCCCAGCCCTCGGCGCTGCTCTCGTCGATCTGGCTGACGGCGGCGGTGAAGTCCTCGGTGTTGCGGTGCAGCCGCTCGGCCACCGCGTCGGCGTCCGTGAGCGCGTGCTCCCCGGAGGAGACGCCGCCGACCAGGTCGACGAAGGACTCCAGCTCGGAGCGGCTGGCCCGGGTCACCTTCTTCGCCTCCCAGAAGTAGGAATCCTCGCTGCGGTGCATCTGGTAGAAGGACACCAGGAACTCGTAGAAGACGCTGTACTCCTTGCGGTAGCGCGTCTCGAACTCCTGCATCGCCGCCTTCTCGTCGACCAGCCCGGCCAGCGTGCTGTTGATCGACCGCGCGGCCAGCAGGCTGCTGTATGTGGCCAGGTGCACGCCCGAGGAGAACACCGGGTCGACGAAGCAGGCGGCGTCGCCGACGAGCACCAGGCCGGGCCGCCAGAACGTGGTCTGGTGGTAGGAGTAGTCCTTGCGGACGCGAATCTGCCCGTACTGGCCCTCGGTGACGCGGGTGGCGGGGGACAGGTAGTCGGAGATCATGGGGCACTCGTCGATAAGCGCCCGCAGCGCCTGCTCCGGGTGGCCCTGCACCTTCTCGGCCAACTCGCGGCGCACGACCGCGCCGACGCTGGTAAGCGTGTCACTGAGCGGGATGTACCAGAACCAGCCGCTGTCGAAGGCGACGCACAGGATGTTGAAGCGGTTCGGCTCCGGCAGGCGCTTACCGTTCTCGAAGTAGCCGAACAGGGCGAGGCTGCGGAAGAAGTCCGAATACTCGCGCTTGCCGCCGACGCGCTGGTGCAGCCGGCTCTTGTTGCCGGACGCGTCGACGACGAAGGTCGCCGCCACCTGGTGCTCGCGGCCCTGGTCGTCGGTGTACCGCACACCGGTGACCCGGTCGCCGTCCTCGATCAGGTCGACGACCGAGCAGCCTTCGCGCACCTGCGCGCCCTGGCGGCGGGCGTTGTCGAGCAGAATCTTGTCGAACTTGGAGCGCTCGACCTGGTAGGCCGTGGAGGTCGGGCCCGCCATCTTCGGCGAGACGGAGAACGAGAACGTCCACGGCTGCGGGCTGGCCCCCCAGCGGAACGTGCCACCGCGCTTGACCGGAAAACCGGCCTTGGCCAGCTCGTCGGCGGCACCGGACAGCCGGCAGATGCCGTGGATCGTCGATGGCAGCAGGGACTCCCCGATCTGGTACCTCGGGAAGAACTCCTTCTCCAGGACGAGCACCGAGTGGCCCTGCTTGGCCACTAGCGCGGCCAGCGTCGAGCCGGCGGGACCGCCGCCGACCACCACGACGTCGAATTCTTCGGAGTTGCCCACGCGCGTCCCTCTTGTCCTCTCGGAGATTGTCACCACGGCGCGATGGTGAAACAGCTATTCACCGAATGTCCATGGTGGACACAATGGTGCGCCGCAGCCGTGGAATTGCCTGCTGGCATGGCCGATCGACGCCATGCCGGCGTGGATCAGTGGCGTTGTCTCAAGCGCATCGCATACACCCGCAGGCGCCGGATCGGCCTTGCCTGGTCCGGCGTTTTCAGCAGGGCGAAGCGGATGCGGTTTCGGAAAGATGTCGCGACATGAACTGCGATGACATAGCCAACCCCCGTGTGACTGATTTGGCAGGCCGCGTGCATGCACGGAGGTTCTCGCCCCCGAAGACGCCACAGGCTACCGCGACTTTCAGTCGTGGTGCAAGGCGTCCGGAGCGCTGGGAAGCATCGATCATGGCCGGATTCCTGCACCTTTGAATCGGTCGGAGTCAACGAATGTAACGGCCATCGCGGGGACGGCGCTGGTCCTCTGCTGTCTGGTCGGCCGTCGGCAGCAGCTACCCGGCTGAGGTGGTGATTTTCGTCGTCAGCCAGCCCTTCCCAAGAGCTCGAAGGTCTGCAAGGCTCGGGTCTGAGCTAGACGCTCCGTCGTCATCGGACTGCCTTGCGTCAGGGTTGAGAGTCACGGTAGTCTATGGCGTCCACGGAGGGTGAGACCCTCCGTGCTGCACGCGGCACTGCCAATCAGTCACACGGGGGTTGACTATGTCATCGCAGTTCATGTCGCGACATCCAGCCGTCACCGCACTCATTCCATCTCGCTGAGGCCGTTTAGCCTCTCGGTCACGCATTGCCGCTGGTTGGCGGATGTCCACTTTGCGCTGAGCACGCACTCGACACTTGTCGACGAGGTGTGCTCGACGAATTTCTGAAGCAAATCCGTGCCGTGCCGCGCCCATTCGCGGCGGGGTAGTTCGGTGGCGTGCGAAGAATCGCCATTTCGCGATTCGACGCTGCCTATTGCCGACCGAAAATCGGGGGAATAAATGCTGACGGCCGGATCGTCGACGTTCCACGAGACCTTCACCGTCACCGCCGACAACCCGCTGCTGCGCGGCCACCTCGTGCGCGGTCGCGCCATCCTGCCTGGCGTCGGCTACGTGGACCTGGCGCTCCAGGTGCTCGCCCGGCACGGGTACCCGATGGCAGAGGTCGAGCTCCGCAACCTCACGATCCACGCGCCGCTGGTCGTCGAACCCGGCGAGCAGGTGCTCACCACCGTGGCGGGACGACCGGCGCCGGCCGGCGGGCTCCGCGTGGAGATCAGCAGCCGGCGTACGCCGGACGCAGCCGAGGTCACCCACGCCGTGACGGGCGTGCACCGGGTGCCGCGCGCGGACTTCGCCGAGCGGCTGGCGCTACCGCTCAGCCCCGCCGGCCGGCTGCTGCCGCTCGCCGACGTCTACGCCTGGTTCCGTGCGCGGGAGCTGGTCCACTCGGGCCTGATGAAGGCCGACGGCGTGGTGCACCACCGGGCCGACGATGCGGTTACCGAGCTGGAGCTGCCCGCAGCCCAGCAGGGCGGCCGGGCCGACTTCCTGTTCCACCCGGCGCTGTTCGAGGCGGGCCTGCTCGGCGGCGGCGTGGGCATCCACGTGCTCAACGAGCGGCACCAGGGCGATGAGCTGTACCTGCCGCTGGTGTTCGAGTCGTTCCGGGCGATCGCCCCGCTCGGGCAGCGCTGCTTCGTTCGGGTCCCGGCGGTCTCGGCGCGCCGGGACGAGGAGCTGTTCCGCCTCGCCGTGGAGTTCTACGACGCGGACGGTGTGAAGATCGCCGAGATCGGGCAGGTGGTGGCCAAGCGGGTGCGCGCGGAGGTCTCGCTGGACGGGCGCGAAGCGCGGGACCCGGTCCCTGCGGCGGCTACTCCGCGCCCGGCGGCCGGGTCGGCACAGGCGGCGGGCGCGGACGTGACTGCCCTGTTGCGGGAGCTGGTGGCGGCGCGCCTCGGGGTGCCCACCGCCGAGGTCGGCACGCACGTCGGCTACTACCAGCTCGGGCTGACCTCTGCCGGGCTGCTGGGCCTGGTGGCCGAGCTGGAGGACCGGCTGTCGCTGGAACTGTCACCGACCGTCGTCTTCGAGCACACCACAATCGCCGAGCTTGCGGCCTGGCTGCGCGACCGGCTCGCCCAGCCCCACCCGGCCGCGCCCGTCGTCACCACCAACGCTGCCTCGGCGGACGCGGCGGCCGCCGTACGCGCCGAGCTGAGCAGCGAGATCGCGTCGCTGCTGGACCTGCCCGTGGCCGAGGTCTCGCCGGACATCGAGTTGGTGGACCTCGGGCTCGACCTGGTCGGCCGATCCACGCTTGTGGAGCGCCTGAACGAGCGCTACGGCCTGGCGCTGACCCCGGCCGTGCTCCTCGCGCACCCGACCGTGCGCAGCCTGGCGGCGCACCTCGCCGCGCCTGCGGCGGAGCCCGTCGCGCCTGCGGCGGAGCCCGTCGCGCCCGGCGCGGAGTCGACGCCGTCCCGCCCGCACCCCATGCTGCACCGCCGCCTGCCCGACGACGGTGGCGTGGTGTTCAGCTCCGAACTGGACGGCAGTGAGCCTTACCTGCACGACCACCGGGTGCGCGGCGAGCGGGTGCTGCCCGCGGTCGCCCAGCTGGAGGCGGCGTGCGCGGCGGTGGCCGCCGCCCTCGACCCGCCGCCCGGACGGACGGTGCGGCTGCACGACGTCGTGTGGCTGCGCCCGGCGCGGGCCGGCGCGCACGGGCTGGAGCTGCGGGTGAGCGTGCGAGCAGCCGGTGCGGGTGCCGCGTTCGAGATCACCGGCCAGGGAGAACTCTGCTGCCAGGGCCGGGCGCGGCTGGTGGACGACGACGACCGCACGCTACCCGACCTCGCGGACGCCCGGGCGGGCTGCGCCGGGCCGTCGATCCCGGTGGCGCACGCCTACGACCTGTTCGCCGCCGCCGGGCTGGACCACGGCCCGGCACTGCGCGCCCTGACCGGCCTGCGTACCGGCATCGACGCGGCAGGTCATCCCCAGGTGCTGGCCGAACTGGGCCTGCCCGACGCCGCCGACCCGCCGGCCGGCTGGCTGCTGCATCCGGCCATCCTGGACGGCGCGCTGCAAGCCGTCGCGGGACTGCGGCTCGCCGCCGCGACGGGATCGGCGCGGCCCGCGCTGCCGTTCGCCGTCGCCCAGGTCGACGCGCGTGCCACCGCCCCGCCCCGGGCCCACGCCTGGGTCCGGTACCAACCGGGCAGCGGACCGGATGCGGCGCAGCCGATGCTTGACGTCACGGTCTTCGACGAGCAGGGCCGCGTCTGTGCCGACCTGGTCGGGCTGAGTGTCCGCGCCCTGCCGGACCCGCCAGCCGTGCCCGGACCCGAGCCGGTGGAGTCCGGGCAGATGGTCGAGCCCGCGCCGGCGGGGTCCGGGCAGATGGTCGAGCCCGCGCCGGCGGGGTCCGGGCTGGACATCGCCGTGATCGGGGTCAGCGGGCGCTACCCGGACGCCGCGGATCTGGACGAGTTCTGGGCGAACCTGCGCGGCGGCCGTGACTCCGTGCGCAGGGTGCCGGCCGGCCGCTGGGAGCACCCCCGGTGGGCCGACGCCGACGCGGACGGCTACTGGGGCGGCTTTCTCGACGGTATCGACCTGTTCGACCCGCTGTTCTTCCAGATCTCGCTGCGCGAGGCGGAGCACCTCGACCCGCACGAGCGCCTGTTCCTGGAGTGCGCCCACCACGTGCTGGAGGACGCCGGATACACCGCCGAGTTGCTCAACCGCACAAGCGGCCGGGTGGGCGTGTTCGCCGGGGTGATGTACCAGGACTACCAGCTCTACGGCGCCCAGGCACAGGAACGCGGCCAGGCGGTGGCGCTGTCGGGCAGCGCCTCCTCGGTGTCCAACCGGGTTTCCTACTGCTACGGCTTCACCGGGCCGAGCCTGAGCGTGGACACCATGTGCTCGTCCTCGCTGACCGCCATCCACCTGGCCTGTGAGGCGATCCGCAGCGGACAGTGCGGCGCGGCGATCGCGGGCGGCGTGAACCTGACCGCCCACCCGAACAAGTACCTGATGCTGGCCCAGCGCGGCTATCTGTCCAGCGACGGCCGCTGCCGCAGCTTCGGCGCTGGTGGTGACGGCTACGTGCCCGGCGAGGGCGTAGGCGCGGTGCTGCTCAAGCCGCTGGCCCAGGCGCTGGCGGACCGCGACCACATCCATGCCGTGATCAACGGAACAGCGGTGAACCATGGTGGCCGCACCAACGGTTACACCGTGCCCAGCCCGGTGGCGCAGAGCCGGGTCGTCGGCGAGGCTCTGGCCGCGTCCGGGGCGGATCCCCGCGCGCTGAGCTACCTGGAGGCGCACGGCACCGGCACCGCGTTGGGTGACCCGATCGAGATCGCCGGCCTGCTGCGCGCCTTCACGGACGCGGGCTGTGGCCCGGCGCACTGCGCGATCGGCTCGGTCAAGTCGAACATCGGGCACGCCGAGAGCGCGGCCGGGATCGCCGGGCTCACCAAGGTGCTGTTGCAGATGCGGCACCGTGAACTCGTCCCCAGCCTGCACGCGGACACGCTCAACCCGCACATCGACTTCACGGGGACCCCGCTGCGGGTCCAGCGCGACCTGGCCACGTGGCAGCCGCCCACCGTGCACGACGGCGGTCAGCGCCGCGCATTTCCCCGCGTTGCCGGGGTGTCCAGCTTCGGCGCGGGCGGCGCGAACGCACACGTCGTCCTCACCGAGCACATCCCGCCCGTCGCCGTGCCTCGGCCGGACGGCGGCCCCGCCGCGCTGCTGGTGCTCTCCGCGATGAGCGAGGCACAGTTGGTCGCGCAGGCCCGGCGGCTGTCGGCCCGCCTCGATCAGCTGACCGAGGCGGACCTGCCCGGCGTGGCCTGGACACTGCAAACGGGTCGCACCGTCCTGCCGGAGCGGCTGGCCTTCGCGGCGAACTCGCTCGCGCAGGTCCGCGCGCTGCTCGACGCGTTCGTCGCGCGGCCGACGTCGGCTGCGGGCTGGGTGCGGGGCACGGTGCTCCAGGAGGTCATCCAGGACGAGGTCGAGCTCGCCGCGGCTCTCGACGACTGGTCGCGCGACGGCACGGCCGCGCGGTTGCTGCGGTTGTGGGCTACCGGCACGGCGGTGCCGTGGGAGACGGTGTGGCAGGCGTACGCCGTCGGCGCGGGCGCGGCCACGTCGTTGCCTCGGCGGGTGCCGCTGCCCGGTTACCCGTTCGCCCGCGAGCGTTGCTGGATCGAGCTGGCCCCGGTGGAGGAGGCGGCTCCCGCCCGCGTCACACGGCAGTCTGACGCACACCCGGTCCCGCCGGAGGACGGGTTGGCGCTGCTGCGCCCGGTCTGGGTCGCCGACCCGCCGTCACCCGATCCTGCACTGCGCTTACCCGATCCTGCACTGCGCGTACCGGAGGGGGTTGCCGGGTACGTCGCACATCAGGTGGCGGTGGTCGGCACGCTCACGGCGGCCGACCGCGACAGCTTGCGCGCCGCGCTGCCACCGGGCACCGGCCTGCGCTTCGTCGACGTCGTCGACGGCCCGCTGGACCAGCAGTACCTCGCCGCCGCGCGTGCGGTGTTCACGCTGCTTCAGGAGGTGCTGCGACCAGGTCTGCCCGGGGTGGCACTGGTGCAGGTCGCGCTGGCCCAGCCCGCCGTCGACCCGGCACAGCGGGAACAGCTGGCCTGCCTGCGCGGGCTGACCGGCATGCTGCGCACGGCCGCGCTGGAGAACCCGGCACTGCGTACGCAGCTCGTGGACTGCCTCGACGGGGCGCCGGCCGACGTCGTCGCGGCCCGGCTGGTCGCCGAGGCGGGCGCCGACCCCGTGCCCGAGGTACGCCACCGCGACGGCCGCCGACACACCGCCGCGCTTGTGGAGGTCGGCGACGGCGAACCGGGCATGCCCTGGCGCGACGGCGGCGTGTACCTGATCAGCGGCGGCGGTGGCGCACTGGGCCGCCTCGTGGCGAGCGACATCGCCGCAGCCGTCAGGCACGCCACGATCGTCCTGGTGGGACGTTCCGCGCCGGGCGAGGAACTGCGGAGCACCCGGGCCGCGCTGCGCGCCGCGGGGCTGACCGTCGAACACCGGCGCGCCGACGTCGCCGACCGGGCCGCCGTCGGTCGGCTGCTGGCCGACGTCACCCGCGACCACGGTCCGCTTACCGGCATCGTGCACGCCGCAGGCGTCATCGACGACCGGCTGATCGTGGGCAAACCCGCGCAGGAGCTGCCGGTCGTCCTCGGGCCGAAGGTCGCCGGGCTGGTCAACCTGGACGAGCTGAGCCAGGACCAGCCGCTGGAGTTCCTCGTCTGCCTGTCCTCGATCAGCGGTGTCTTCGGCAACGTCGGACAGGCCGACTACGCCGCGGCCGGCGCGTTCCTGGACGCGTACGCGGTGCGCCGGAACCTGCTCGTCGCGGCCGGACGGCGCAGCGGCCGAACCGTGTCCGTCGGCTGGCCGCTGTGGGCCGACGGTGGCATGGGCGCGCACGAGGCAGTCGCGACCCGGCTGCGCGCTCTCGGCCTGGCCCCGCTGGACACCGCCCGCGGGCTGGCCGTGCTGCGGCGTGCGCTCACCGACCCGGGTGCGGCTGGGGACGGCAGCCTGGTCGTGCTCGCCGGCCGACCCGAGGCCGTTCGACGCATCGCCGACAGCTACCCCGCACCAGCCCCCACCCGCGCGGCGGCCCGGGACGGCACCGACGCGCGGGGCCACACCACGGACCGCCAGGACGCTGTCGCCGACCCCGACGGGGCGGCCGGGCCGGCGAGCGGCGGCCGGCCGATGGCGGAGCGAGCCCTCAGGCACCTGCGGCAGACCGTCGCCGGGATCCTCAAGCTCGCGCCGGAACGCCTGCACCCCGACGTTCAGTTGGAGCGCTACGGCATGGACTCCGTGCTCGCGGTCGCCGCGGTCACCGCGCTGGAGGAGACCTTCGGCCCGCTGCCCCGGACCCTGCTGCTCGAGCGGCCCACGCTGCAAGAACTGGCCGAGCACCTCGCCGCCGAGCATGCGGCGGCGCTGCGCGCCCTGCTCGGTGAACCCGCGCCCGCCGCGCCGCTGCCGCCTGCCGCCCCCGACGAGTCGCCCGTCGCCGCGTCCCCTGTCCCGGCCCAGCAGATCGCCACCGCACCGGAGCGCACGTTCCGGGCCGCCGAACGTAGAGGTGAGTTCATGGACGTCGCCGTCATCGGCATCGCCGGGCGTTACCCGCAGGCGCAGGACCTGGACACGTTCTGGGCCTGCCTGCGCGAGGGCCGCGACTGCGTCACCAAGCCGCCCGCCGACCGCTGGGGCGACGCGCCCGGCGATGGGGCCTGGGGCGGCTTCCTCGACGGCATCGACCGGTTCGACCGCGCGTTGTTCGGCATCGCGCCGCGCGAGGCGGCGGTGATGGACCCACAGCAGCGGCTGTTCCTGGAGACGGTCTGGGAGCTGTTCGAGGGTAGCGGCGTCACCCAGGACGTCATCGCGCGACGGTACGGCCGGCGCGTCGGCGTCTACGTCGGCGCGGCGTACCAGCTGTACCGGGCCGACGGCGACGATCCGGCGCTGGCGGCGCTCACCGCGACCGCCTCGTACAACGCCATCGCCAACCGGGTCTCGCACTTCTTCGGTCTGGAGGGGGCGAGCCTGGCCGTCGACAGCATGTGCACCTCCTCGGCGATGGCCATCCACCTGGCCTGCGCCGACCTGAACCGTGGCGAGAGCGAGCTGGCCGTGGCCGGCGGGGTCAACCTCGCGACCCACCCGGACAAGTTCCTCGCCCTGTCGCAGATGCAGCTGCTCGGCACCCACCCGGGCAGCCGCAGCTTCCGCGACGGCGACGGCTACCTGCCCGCAGAGGCCGTCGGGGCGGTCCTGCTCAAGCCGCTGGCGGCGGCCCTACGCGACGGCGACGAGGTGCACGCCGTCATCAAGGGCACCGCCTCGCTCCACAGCGGTCGCGCCGGCGGCTTCCTCGCGCCCAGCCGCCGAGCCCAGGTCACCGTGATGCGCAGGGCCCTGGAACAGGCCGGCACCGCCGCCGACTCGATCGGGTACGTGGAGTCGGCGGCAAACGGCACGGCGATGTCCGACGAGATCGAACTGAGCGCCCTGCGGGAGGTGTTCGCGGGCGTACCCGCCCCCGTGCTCGTCGGCTCCGTGAAGTCGAACATCGGGCACCCGGAGGCGGCCTCCGGCATCGCGCAGCTGACCAAGGTCGCCCTCCAACTGCGCCACGGCGAGCTGACTCCGCTCACCGACGTCGGCAAGCCCAACCCCAACGTGGACCTGCACGGCGGCCCGCTGGCGCTGTGCGAGCGGCTGACCCCGTGGGAACAGCGCACCGACGCGCAGGGGCGGCCGACCGTCCGCCGCGCCCTGATCAACTCGGTGGCGGCCGGCGGCAGCCACGTCAGCCTCGTGGTGGAAGCCCCGCCGCAGCGCCCGGTCGAGCCGCCGGAGCCGGACAACACCGGTCCGCAGTTGGTCGTGCTGTCGGCCGCCGATTCGGCGCGGCTGCGTACCGCGGTGCGCCGGCTGGACGAGTTCCTCGACCGCAACGACGCGGTCCAGCTCGCGGATGTCGCGTACACGCTGCAAGTGGGCCGCGAGGCGCTGGCCGAGCGATTCGCGGTGGTGGCCGGCGACGTCGCGGAACTGCGCGTGCGCCTCGCCCGCTACCTCGACC
Organism: Micromonospora sp. FIMYZ51; assembly: GCF_038246755.1. Taxonomy (NCBI): domain Bacteria; kingdom Bacillati; phylum Actinomycetota; class Actinomycetes; order Micromonosporales; family Micromonosporaceae; genus Micromonospora; species Micromonospora sp. FIMYZ51. The sequence continues at coordinate 2,711,676 of NZ_CP134706.1, forward strand.
CGACCGGCGGTGTCGAGGCGGTGCCGGGGTACGCCGGCAGCATCACCGCCGCGCCGGCTCCGCTGCTCGGGGCGCTTGAGGGGGCCGGCGGCGAGGCGTTCCTGGCCGCCCTGGTCGCCGACGGGGACCTCGACCGACTCGCCGAGCTGTGGGTGTACGGGGTGCGCATCCCGTGGCGTGGGCTGCATCCGGGCCGCCGACGGCTGCTGCCACTGCCGGGCACCGTCTTCGACCGGGGCAGCTACTGGCTGGCGGGCATGACCCCGGCCACCCGGTCCGCTCCCGTGGCGGTCACGCCGAACGCACCGCCCGCGCCGGATGCCGTGGCGGTCACGCCGGACGCACCGCCCGCGCCGGATGCCGTGGCGGAGACCGTGCGGGAGGTCTGCGCGCAGGTGCTCGGCTTCCCGGCCGGCGAGGTCGGTCTGGATGACAGCTTCACCGCGCTTGGCGGCCACTCGCTGTTGGCGCACCGGTTCGCCGCGCTGCTGGCGGAGCGGGGCCTGCCCGGCGATCCGGCCGCGATCCTCGGGGCCCGCACCCTGGCAGCCGTCGCCGAGGCGGTGCGGCCCGTGACGACCCGCCCGGCGCCTGCCGACGGCCCGACGCGGCTCGCGGTCGTCATCGACGGGACAGACGCCCAGCCGGACGCCGGTGCCGACCGGCCGCCCGTGCCGGGCGGAATCCCCGCGGGCACCACCCGGATCACCCCCGACCTGCTCCCGCTGGTGACGCTCACCGAGCAGGAGATCGCGACGATCGTCGCCGCGGTGCCCGGCGGCGCGGCGAATGTTCAGGACGTGTACCCGCTCGCCCCGCTTCAGGAGGGCATGTACTTCCACCACCTCAAGGAGAGCGCGCACGACCCGTACGTCTCCTCCGGGCTGTTCTCCTTCGCCGACCGCGACCGGCTGGACAGCTTCGCGCGGGCACTGCAAGCGGTGATCGTCCGGCACGACGCGCTGCGCACCATCGTCCTGGCCGACGGGCTGAGCCGCCCGGTGCAGGCGGTGCTGCGGCAGGCGACGCTCGCCGTCGAGGAGATCGCGTTGCACGACGGTGATTCGGCCGCGCAGCAACTGGGTGAGCTGCTGCGCGACGCCCCGCGCATGCCGCTGGACCAGGCCCCGCTGGTGCGGCTGCGGGCCGGCCGGCATCCCGGCACGGGCGGGTGGTACGCGGCGCTGAGCCTGCACCACATCATCCACGACGCCGCCTCCCTCGGCCTGCTCCTCGACGAGATCGTCGCGTGCATGGAGGGTCGCGCCGAGGCCCTGCCGGCGCCGGTGCCCTACCGCGCTTTCATCGCCCACCCGCGCCCGGCCGAGCTCGATCCCGCCGCCTTCTTCGGGCCGATGCTTGCCGACGTCGACGAGCCCACGGTCGTCTTCGGCCTACCTGACGTGCACGGCGACGGGCAGGAGGTGCTCGAACTGCGCCGCCCGCTGGACGAGGCGCTGAGCCGGCGGGTAGCCGAGGTGGCGGCCCGGCTGCGTACCAGTCCGGCGACCCTGTTCCACGCCGGCTGGGCGCTGGCCGTCGCGTCCTGGTCCGATCGCGACGACGTCACGTTCGGCACCGTGCTGTCCGGCCGGACGCAGGGGCCCGCAGGCGTGGAGCGGATGGTCGGCAGCTTCATCAACACCCTGCCGATGCGCCTGGACCTCGCCGGACGCAGCGTACGGGAGCTGGTCGGCCGGGTGGAGGAACTGCTGCACGAACTGGTGCGCCACGAGCAGGTGGCGCTCACCGAGGCGCGGGCGCACTGCGGCCTGCCCGCCGACGCACCGCTGTTCAACGCGATCTTCAACTACCGCCGCATGCCCGCTGACGGCGCAACCGAGCGCCTGCTCGCGCGGGTGGGCGTCACGCCGCTCTCCGGCGTGGTGGAGCGCAGCAACTATCCGGTGACCGTCTCGGTCGACGACCTCGGCGACGGGTACGAGGTCGAGGCACTCGTCGACCGGGCGCAGGACGCAAACGTCGTCATCGACTGCCTGGAGGCCGCCGTGGCCGCCGTGGTGGCGGCGCTGTCGGAGCAGGACGGCGCAGCGCCGGCTCTTTCGCTGCCGGTGCTGCCGGCGGCGATGCAGCACCGCGAGGTCGCCACGTACGCCTGGGAGCCGGTGGCGATCGAGGAGGGCGTGGCCACCGCCGACGCACAGCGGATGCTGCCCGCCTGGTTCGAGGACGTGGCCCGCCAGGCACCGGAGATGGTGGCGGTGCGGTGCGCGGGCCGGGTCCTGACCTACGGCGAGCTGAACGCGCACGCCAACCGACTGGCGCGGCAGCTGCGGGAACTGGGGGTGGGCCGCGAGTCGCTGGTGGCGCTGTGCCTGCCCCGTAGCGAGTGGCTGGTGGTGAGCGCGCTGGCCGTGGTGAAGGCAGGCGGGGCGTACGTGCCGCTGGACCCGTCCGCGCCGGTGGAACGGCTGGGGCATGTGCTCGGCGACAGCGCGCCGCAGGTGCTGCTTGTGGACGGGGCGGCGCCCGCCGGGCTGGACACGGGCGCGGCGCTCGTGCTGGACGTGCCCGGCGACGCCGCGCGCCGGGGGTCGCTGAGCGCCGACGACCTGGACCCGGTGGCGGGGGCGAGCCCGTCGGATCTGGCGTACGTCATCTACACCTCCGGCTCGACCGGCAAGCCGAAGGGCGTGATGATCGAGCACCGGCACGTGGTCCGGTTCTTCCTCGCGGCGCAGGAGTGGTTCGACTACCGGCCGGGCGACGTGTGGACCCTGTTCCACTCGTTCGCCTTCGACTTCACCGTGTGGGAGATGTGGGGCGCGCTGCTGCATCGCGGCCACCTCGTGGTGGTCACCCAGGAGGTGGCCCGCAGCCCGCAGGACTTCTACCGGCTGCTCTGCGTCGAGGGCGTCACCGTGTTGGGACAGACGCCCACCGGGTTCGGCCAGCTGATCTCGGCGCAGGGCGAGGATCCGACCCCGCACCGGGTACGGACCGTGGTCCTCGGCGGCGAGGAACTGGATGCCTCGGCGCTGGGGCCGTGGTTCAAACGGCCGGTCAACGCCGGTACCCGGCTGGTGAACATGTGGGGCACCACGGAGACGACCGTGGTCACCACGTACCGGCAGGTCACCGAGCCCGACACCCGCCTCACCACCAGGCCCATCGGTGGCCCGATGCCGGGGCTGAGCGTGTACGTGCTGGACCGCCACCAGCGTCCGACGCCGACCGGTGCGGTGGGTGAGCTGGTCATCGGCGGCGAGGCGGTGGGCCGTGGCTACCTGAACCGGCCGGAGCTGACCGCGCAGCGGTTCCTCCACGACCCGTTCAGCAACGTGCCGGGTGCGCGCATGTACCGGACCGGGGACCTGGGGCGGCGACTGCCGGACGGTTCGCTGGAGTTCCTCGGGCGCAACGACGACCAGGTCAAGGTGCGCGGCTACCGGATCGAGCTGGGCGAGATCACCACCCGCCTCAATGAGCACCCGGCGGTCGCGGACGCCCGCGTGGTGGTGCGCGGGCAGGGCGACGACCGGCGTCTGGTCGGGTACCTCGTGCCGGCGGCGCGGTTGTCCGAGCCGGCCGAGCAGGCGCTGCGAACCGAGCTGGACGCGGCGCTGCGGGCCGTGCTCCCGCCGTACATGGTGCCCTCCGGCTACGTGCTGCTGGACCGGCTGCCACTTACCGGCAACGGCAAGCTCGACACCCGGGCGCTGCCCGCGCCAGCACTGCCGCAGCGGACCGAGGAGCAGGGCACGGCCCCGCGTACCGAGGCCGAACAGGTCGTTTCGGAGGTCTGGGCCGAGCTGCTGAACACCGACGCCGGTCAGCTCGGTGTGGAGAGCAACTTCTTCTCGCTGGGCGGCAACTCGCTGCTGGTCACCCGGATGATCAACATGATCAAGCGGCGGACCGGGGTGGAACTGCGGGTGCAGACCATCTTCGACGCGCGACAACTGGCCGATCTCGCCGCCGCGGTGGCACGGGACATGCCGGACACCAAGGCTGCCGTCCCGCTGAACCTCGACGCGATCAGCTCCAGCATCGACCTGATCGAGAACATGACCGACGCGGAGCTGGACGCCCTGGACACGGCAGACGCCGTCCGCGACGCCGAGCACCAGGCAGGGGGCCGACCTTGAGCACGCCGCACCAGCAGAGCAGGCAGGAGCTGGTCCGCAGGATCCAGTCCATGCCCGCCAAGCGACAGCGCGCCGTGATCGCGATGCTGCGCCAACAGGGCGTCGACCTGTCCGCGCTCGACATCATCCCGCGCCTGCCCCGGTCCGCGGAGCAGCCGCTGCCGCTGTCCTTCGCCCAGCAGCGGCTGTGGTTCCTCGCCCAGATCGAGGGGGCCAGCGCGACCTACAACGTGCCCATGGCGATGCGGCTGCACGGGCCGCTCGACCGGGACGCGCTGCGCCGCGCCCTCGCCGACCTGGTACGCCGCCACGAGGCGCTCCGCACGCGGTTCGAGGAGCGCGACGGCGTGCCGTACCAGTGCATCGACGACGGCGCGGGTTTCACCGTGCGCGAGCAGGACGTCGCCGACCCGGCCGACATCCCGCGGATCTGCCAGCGGGAGATGCTCACCCCCTTCGACCTGGCCCGCGACTGCCTGATCCGGGCGGTGCTGCTGCGTCGCAGCGACATCGAGCACGTGCTCATGGTGACGATGCACCACACCGTGGCGGACGGCTGGTCGGTCGGCGTGTTCTTCCGCGACGTCACCGCGCTCTACGAGGCCGGCCGACAGGGCCGCGAGGCGGCACTCGAACCGTTGCCGGTGCAGTACGCCGACTTCGCGCACTGGCAGCGCGCGTGGCTGGCGGGCGACGTGCAGGCACGCCAGGTGGCGTACTGGAAGGAGCAGCTCGCCGGCGTGGACGCGACGTTGACGCTGCCCGCCGACCGGCCCCGGCCGCCGGTGCGCGGCTACGACGGCACCCGGGAGTTCTTCCGTTGCCCGCCGAACCTGCTCGACCGGCTCCGGCGGATCAGCGACGAGCACGGCGTGACCCTCTACATGACCCTGCTGGCGGCGTACAGCGTCGTGCTGCACCGCTACACCCAGCAGACCGACATAGCCGTCGGCACCATCGTGGCCAACCGCAACCGGGCCGAGATCGAGGGGCTCATCGGGCTGTTCGCCAACACCCTGGTGATGCGCAACGACCTCTCCGGTGACCCGACCTTCGCCGAGCTGCTCGCCCGGGTGAAGCGGACCGTCCTGGCCGCCTTCGACCACCAGGACGTGCCGTTCGAGGCCGTGGTGGACGCCTTGCAGGTGGACCGCAGCCTGAGCCACTCACCGGTGTTCCAGACCGTGCTCGTGCTCCAGGAGGAGCAGGCACAGCCGCGACTGACCCTCGGCGGGTTCGAGGTGACCCCGGTCGACGTCGATTTCACCATCGCCAAGTTCGATCTCACCGTCGACCTGCGTGAGACGCCCGACGGCCTGGCCGGGGCGGTGGAGTACGACACCGCCCTCTACGACCCGGCGACGATCAAGCGTTTCGTGCGGCACTTCACCACGCTGCTGGCCGACATCGCCCGTACGCCGGAGAAGCGCGTCTCCCAACTCGACCTGATGGACGACGCCGAACGCGCGGACGTCACCGCCGGATGGGCGGCGTCCGTGCCGGCCGCACCGACCGGGCCCCGTCTGCACGAGTGGTTCGAGGACGTCGTGCGCCGTACGCCGGACGCGGTGGCCGTGCGGTGCGCCGACCGCGAGCTGACCTACCGGGAGCTGAACGCGCGGGCGAACCGGTTGGCGCGGTATCTGCGGGCGCAGGGCGTCGGCCGCGAGACACTTGTGGCGCTCTGCCTGCCTGCCAGCGAGTGGCTGGTGGTGTGCGCGCTCGCCGCGCTGAAGTCCGGTGGGGCGTACCTGCCGCTGGACCCGGCGGCGCCGGTGGCCCGGCTGGGGGAGGTGCTGTCCGACAGCAGACCGCGGGTGTTATTCGTCGACGGCGCGGTCCCCGAGGGGCTGGTCACCGGAAATGCCGTCGTGATCGACGTGCGGGCCCGCTGGGACTGGCTGCCCGCCGACGACCTCGTGCCGCAGCCTGGGGCCGGCCCGGCCGACCTGGCGTACGTGATCTACACGTCGGGTTCGACCGGCCGGCCGAAGGGCGTGCTTGTCGAACACCGCCAGGTCACCCGCCTGTTCACCGAGACCCGGGCGTACTTCGGGTTCGGGCCCGACGACGTGTGGACGTTGTTCCACTCGTTCGCCTTCGACTTCTCCGTCTGGGAGATGTGGGGCGCGCTGCTGCACGGCGGACGGCTGGTCGTGGTCGGGCGGGACACCGCCCGCAGCGCGCACGACTTCTACGCCCTGCTGTGCGCCGAGGGCGTCACCGTGCTCAACCAGACGCCTACCGCGTTCGGGCAGCTGATCGCCGCGCAGGGCGAGGACCCGGCCCCGCACCGGCTGCGGACCGTGGTGTTCGGCGGCGAGGCGTTGGACCCGGCGACGCTGCGACCGTGGTTCGCGCGCCCGGCAAACGCCGGCGTCGAGCTGGTCAACATGTACGGGATCACCGAGACGACCGTGCACGTCACCCACCGGGTGATCACGGAGGCCGACACCCGGCGCGGCGCCAGCCCGATCGGCGGACCGCTGCCCGACCTGGCCGTCTACCTGCTCGACCAGCACCGCCGGCCCGTGCCGACCGGTGCGGTGGGCGAGATGTACGTGGGCGGCCGGGGCGTGGCCCGCGGCTACCTGTACCGGCCCGAGCTGACCGCCGAACGGTTTCTGGACGACCCGTTCCGCGGCGAGTCGGGCGCACGCATGTACCGCACCGGAGACCTGGCCCGCCGGCTGGCAGACGGCTCGCTGGAGTTCCTCGGCCGCAACGACGACCAGGTCAAGGTGCGCGGCTACCGGATCGAGCTGGGCGAGATCATCGCCTGCCTCAACGAGCACCCCGGCGTGCGTACCTGTGCCGTCGTGGTCCGCGCCGATCGCCCCGGCAACCGTCAGCTGGTCGCATACGTCGTGCCCGTCGATGGCCAGCCGGAGCCGGAGCTACGCGCCGACCTCGACCAGTTGGCGCGCCGGACACTGCCCGAGTACATGCTGCCCAGCGCCTACCTGATGCTGCCCGATCTGCCCCTGACCACAAACGGCAAACTCGATCGCGCGGCGCTGCCCGCCCCCGGCATCGAGGACTACGCGGCCCGGGAGTCCGGCGGCCACGCCGCCCCCGCTGCGGGCACCGAACGGACCCTGGCCTCGATCTGGGCGGACCTGCTCGGCTTCGACACCGACCGGATCAGCCGGCACGACAACTTCTTCACCCTCGGCGGGCACTCGCTGCTCATCACCGTGCTCGTGGCGCGGCTGCGCGAGGTCGGCCTGCACCTGGCAGTGCGCGACGTGTTCCGCGACCCGACCCTGGCCGGCCTCGCGGCGTGCATCGACGCGGCCACCGGCCCGACCGACGGGGCCGGGCCGGTGCCGCCGAACCTCCTCCCTGCGGGGTGCGCACGGCTCACCCCGCAGCTGCTGCCCCTGGTCGGGCTGAGCCAGGAGCAACTGGACGCCGTCGCGGCCCGGGTACCCGGCGGTGCGGCAAACGTGCAGGACGTCTACCCGCTGGTTCCCTCGCAGGAGGGCATCCTCTTCCACCACCTGATGGACCCCGACAACGACCCGTACGTCATGTCGGTGGTGTTCACCGCCGCGGACGAGGCGGCGTGCACCGCGTTCACCGACGCCTTGCAGGCGGTGGTGGACCGGCACGACGTGATGCGTACCGCCGTGCTCACCGAGGGGCTGGCCGAGCCGGTGCAGGTGGTGTACCGCAACGCGACGCTGCCCGTGGAGCGCGTCGAGCTCGCTGTGCACGCGACGGCCGGCACCGACCGCGAGCAGCAGGCCCGTGCGCTGCTGGAGCGGCCCGCCGAGCTGCGTCCGGACCAGGCGCCGATGATGAAGGTCCGGGTCGCGGCGGACCCCGACTCGCCGCGCCGGTTCCTGCTTGTCAACTTCCACCACCTCATCGAGGACGCCACCTCGATGCGGCTGATCGTCGACGAGGCGGCGGCGCACATGGCCGGGCGCGCAGACCTGCTCGCCCCGCCCGCGCCGTACCGCGACTTCGTGGCGCACACCCTGCGCCAGTTGCGCACCGGCGACGCCGAGGAGTACTTCCGCCGGGTCCTCGGCGACGTCACCGAGCCGACGGTGCCGTTCGGACTCACCGACGTGCGCGGCGACGGCCGGCGTACCCGCAAGCCGCGTCGCGCCCTGTCCGCCGACCTCACCGGCCGGCTGCGGGCCGAGGCCGGGCGGCTCGGGTTGAGCCCGGCCTGGCTCTTCCATGCCGCCGCCGCCCGGGTCGTGGCCGCCGGCAGCGGGCGGGACGACGTCGTGTTCGGCACCGTCATGTCCGGGCGCATGCAGGAGGTGCCGGGCGTGGAGCGGATGCTCGGCAACTTCATCAACACCCTGCCGCTGCGGGTACGGCTGGCCGGGCGGACCGTCCGCGAGCTGGTCGACCAGGTGGCCGACGGGCTGCGCGAGCTGATCGCCCGGGAGCAGTCCTCGCTGAGCCTGGCCCAGCGGTGCAGCGGGCTGGACAGCGACACCCCGCTGTTCAGCGCCGCGATCAACTTCCGGCATTTCGAGCCTGCGGCGGACGGCGTCGCCGCACCGTCCCTGGAGGGCCAGGGCATTTCCTGGCTGGCCGTCCTGGACCGCACCAACTATCCGATGGGGATCTCGCTCGACGATCTCGGTGACGAGCTGTCGCTTACCGTCCAGATCGACGAGGGAATCGAACCGGAGCAGCTGCTGGCCTACGTGGAGACGGCGCTGGCGGGCATCGTCGACGCGCTCGCCGCCGACGACGGCCGCAGCACCCTGGCGCTTGATATCGACGTGCTGCCGGTGGCGCAGCGGGAGCGGTCGCTGGCCGTGGCCCGAGGCGCGAGCCCGCCCTACCCCGCCGACGCCGGACTCGCCGAGCTGTTCGAGGAGCAGGCGGCACGGCGACCGGGGGCGGTCGCGGTCCGCCACGGCGCGCAGCAGCTGACCTACGCGCAGCTCAACGCGCGGGCCAACCGGATCGCGCACCATCTGCGCGCCGCAGGCGTCGGCCCGGACGTCCTGGTCGGGCTGTGCGCCGACCGGTCCCCGGACCTGGTGGCCGGGCTGCTGGGCATCTTGAAGGCGGGCGGTGCGTACGTCCCGATCGACCCGGACTACCCCGAGCAGCGCATCCGCGCACTGCTCGAAGCGTCCGGAGTGCGCCTCGTACTGGGGCAGTCCCGCCTGCCGGATCCGCTGTTCGACCAGGTCGCCGAGGTGGTGCACCTGGACACCGGCGAGCGCGCCGGCGACCGGGCGCAGGTACTCGCCGGCCGGCCCGAGCACAATCCGTCCCGGACCGGGCTCACCCCGGACCATCTCGCCTACGCGATCTTCACCTCCGGCTCCACCGGGCGGCCCAAGGGCGTGCTTGTGACGCAGCGCGGCGTGGCCCGGCTGGTGCGCAACCCCGACTACTTCGCCGCCGACGAGGACACCGTGGTGCTGCACCACTCGTCCATCTCGTTCGACGCCGGCACCCAGGAGGTGCTCACTCCGCTGCTGTGCGGCGGGGTGCTGGTGCTGCACGACGGCGACGCCCGCGACCCCGGCCAGCTGCTGGACTGCGTGGCGCGTACCGGTGTCGGCACGATGCTGCTGTCGGCCGCGTTCCTGCCGGAGTTCGCCGAGGCGGCGTCCGGTCGCGAGCTGCCGCTGCGCTACCTGGCCGTGGTCGGTGACACGTTCTCGGCCCGCGACGTGCGCCGGCTCCAGCAGGATCATCCGTACCTGACCGTCGTGAACGGATACGGCCCGACCGAGAACAGCATCGCCTCCACGTACCACGAAATTCCGCGCGACCTCGCCGACGACGCCCGGGTGCCGATCGGCCGGCCGGTGCCGCACACCACCGCGTACGTGACCGACGAGCGGTTGCGGCTGGTGCCCGACGGCGTGATCGGCGAGCTCTGTCTGGGTGGTGCCGGGGTGGCCCGTGGCTACCTCGACGACCCGGAGCTGACCGCGGCGCGGTTCGTGCGCGACCCGTTCGGCGACGATCCGGCCGGGCGGCTCTACCGCAGTGGCGACCTGGTGCGCCGGCTCCCGGACGGGACGCTTGAGTTCCGTGGCCGCGTCGACGACCAGGTGAAGGTCCGCGGGTTCCGGGTCGAACCGGGCGAGATCGAGACGGTGTTGCAGGCGCACCCCGCGGTGCACAGCGCCGTGGTCGTGCCGCAGACCGCCGGGCAGTCGCGGTCGCTCAGCGCGTACGTGCGCCCCGCCGAGCAGTGGCTGGACCAGGCCGTCCAGCAGCAGTCCGGTGACCACCTCGGTCAGTGGGAGCGGTTGTTCGAGCAGCAGTACTCCCGCAGCGGCGGCGAGGACGTCCCCGACGATCTCGACCTGGCAGGCTGGGAGAGCAGCTACACCGGCGAGCCCGTCCCGGAGTCCGAAATGCGGGAGTGGATCGACGGGACCGTCGCGCGCATCCGCCGGCTGCGGCCCAAGCGCCTGTTGGAGATCGGCTGCGGTACCGGCCTGCTGCTGCTGCGCTACGCGCAGGACTGCGAGCGGGTGCACGGCGTCGACATCTCCGCCTCGGCGCTGGCCGCCGTACGCCGGGGCGTGCAACGGCGCGGCTGGTCGCACGTGACGCTGCGCGAGGGCGACGCCCGGTCCGTCGCCGAACTGGGCGAGGAGATCGGCCGGGCCGCGTTCGACCTGGTGGTGCTCAACTCCGTGGTGCAGTACTTTCCCGGCCGCCACTACCTGGACGAGGTCGTGGCGCGGATCCTGCCCCTGGTCGAGGAGGGCGGTCGCATCCTGCTGGGCGACGTCCGCAACCTGGACCTGTTCTCCGCGCACGTCTGCGCGGTGGAGCGTACCCGCGCCGGCGTGCCGACCACCGCCGGTGCGCTGGCCGCGCAGGTGCAGCGCCGCCGCCGGCAGGAGACCGAGCTGCTGGTCAGCCCCACCTACTTTGCCCGGCTGTCGGAGCGCTTCCCGGAGCTGGGCGGGGTCGACATCATGGTCAAGCGGGGCGTGGGCAGCAACGAGATGCTCGCCTACCGCTACGACGTGGTGCTGACCAAGGGTCCCGCTGCCCCGGTCGCCGATCACCCCTGGCATGACGCGGCGAACCCGGCCGAGCTGCGGGCCCTGCTCGATGCCGGCGCGCCGGACCGGTTCGGCGTCACCGGCCTGACCAACCCGCGCGTCGCCGCCGACGTGGCGGTCAGCGCCGCGCTGTCGCACTGGGCGCCGTCGCGTCAGGTGGAGCCGCCGGCCGGCGGAGTCCGCCTGTCGGCGCGGGCCCAGGAGGAGATTCGGGAGCTGGAGGCAGCGCTGCGGCACGCCGAGCAGTTGGGCTACGAGGTCGCGGCGACCTGGTCACAGGAGCGCCCGCAGGGGCTCGATCTTGTGCTGGGCCGGGGCGAGTTGCCCCGGGTCCGAGCCCGCTCGGCCTACCGCGCCTCGCGTCTGGCCAACGCGCCGCAGGTCGGTCGGCTGGGCGCGGCGCTGGTCCGCGAGTTGCGTGAGTACCTGTCGGCGCGGCTGCCCGAGCACCTGGTCCCCGGCGCGTTCGTGGTGCTTGAGGAGCTGCCGGTCACCGCGCACGGCAAGGTGGACAGGCGTGCGCTGCCCCCGCCGGACGAGGACGACACCGCCAAGGAGGTGTACGTCGCGCCGCGCACCGAAACCGAACAGACCCTGTGCCGCCTCATCGGCGGCGTACTCGGGCTCGACCGGGTCGGGTTGCAGGACAACTTCTTCAACCTGGGCGGGCACTCGCTGCTGGCCACCCGCCTCAACCTGCGGGTGAAGAAGGAGACCGGCGCGGACCTGTCGTTGCAGCTCATCCTCACCGCTGCCACGGTGGCGGAGCTGGCTGCGGCGCTGGACGAGGAACTGGGCCGGCTGCACCGGACGCCGGTCGACGCCGGCCCGCAGGAGCCGGTCGCGGATCTGGTCCCGGCCGAACCTGCGGGGGAGGGCGCGGTCGCGCCGCTGGCCACCGCCCAACAGGATCTGTGGTTCCTGCGTGCGCCCGCGCATCTGGCCACCGCGCACGCGAACGTCCAGCTGGCGTTGCGGCTGCGCGGTGACCTGGATCGGCGGGCCTGCGCCGAGGCGGTGCGGGCGGTGGTGCGGCGGCACGCGATCCTGCGCACCAGCTATCTGCCGCAGGACGGCACCGTCGTGCAGCAGATCAACGGTGCCGACGGCTTCGCGGTGCAGGTGCTCGACGTGCCGGCCGCCGACGGCGACGAGACGCTCACCGAGTGGCTGCGGGCGGAGCGGCTGCGTCCGTTCGCGCCGGAGGATCGGCACCTGCTCCGTGCTCACCTGCTGGCGCTCGCGCCGCAGGAGCACGTCCTGGTGCTGACCCGTCCCTGGGGCGTGTTCGACGGCTGGTCCACAAGCATCGTGCTGCGGGAGATCGCGGTCGCGTACGGCGAGTACCGGCAGGGCCGGGAACCGCGGTTCGCGCCGCTGCCCGTGCAGTACGCCGACTTCGCGCGTTGGCAACGCCGGCACCTCGCCGAGGCCGAGCTGGACCGCCAGCGTGCGTACTGGCACGCGCAGCTGACCGGGCTGCCCGCCTGCGTTTCGCTGCGCACCGACTACCCCCGCTGCCCGGTGAAGTCGTACCAGGGCGCGGCGGTGCAGGTGACGGTCCCGTCCGGACTGCTGGAGCGGCTACGCGAGGCCAGCGCCGAGCACGGCGTTTCGCTGTATCACACCCTGCTGGCGGCGTACGCGGTTCTGCTGGGTGGGCGCACCCGGGACCGGGAGCTGGCGATCGGCTCGCCGGTGAGCAACCGGCCCGCTGCCGAACTCGACGGCGTCGTCGGGTACTTCGTCAACGCGCTGGTGATGCGGCTGGACGTCAGCCCGCAGCGGCCGTTCACCGCGCTGCTGGCGCAGACCCGGGAGGTGATCGCGCAGGCGCAGGCGCACCGGGATCTGCCCTTCGCCGAGTTGGCCCGCACCCTCGCCCCGCAGGCCGACCCCGGCTGGTCCCCGGTGTTCCAGGTGATGTTCAACCTGGCGGCGATGGACGGCGGCGCGGAGCCGCCGCCCGACCCGGTCGGCCTGGGTGACCTGGCGGCGCAGCCGGTCGCGGTGGACCCGGGCACGGCGAAGTTCGACCTCAGCATGTCGCTGCGCGAGACCGACTCCGGGTTGGCGGGCCACCTGGAGTACAGCACCGACCTGTTCGCCAGGCGCACCGCCGACGGCCTGGCCCACGGCTACCAGCACCTGCTGGAGCGGATCGTCCAGCACCCGGACGCCGACCTGGCCACGCTGCGCGCCGGAATCGACGGTGCCACCGAAGGGGAGGACCGGTGAGTCATCTCATCGTCGCCGTCCTGGGCGATGTGGCCCTGGTCATCCTGGTGTCCTGGATGTTCGGCAGGGTGGCCCGCCGCCTGGGGCAGCCCACCGTGATCGGGCAGATCATCGCCGGCATCGCGCTGGGGCCCACCCTGCTGGGCCGCCTGCCCGGTGACCCGTCCGCGTTCCTGTTCCCGGCCGAGGCCCGGCCGTTCCTGACGGTGCTGTCGCAGATCGCGGTGGTGCTGTTCATGTTCGTGGCCGGCTACGAGATCGACTTCCGTACCTTCCGGGCCGGGCGTACCTCGATCAGCATCGCGGCGGCCGGGGTGGTGGTCCCGATGGTGCTCGCCCTGCTGGCCGTCCAGTTGGGCGGCAGGCTGTTCACCGCCGTCGACCCCGAGCACGCCGGTCATGGCTCGTTCGCGATGTTCCTGGCGGTCGCGGTGGCGATCACCGCGCTGCCGGTGCTGGCGGCCATCGTGCGTGAGCGCGGCATCGCCAACACGACCGCGGGTACGGTGTCGGTCGCGGCGGCCGGGTTCATGGACGTCACCGCGTGGGTGGTGCTGGCGGCGGTGCTCAGCGACGCCGGCCAGTCCACCCGCTGGCCCTGGCCGATCATGCTGGCGCTGCTGGCCGCGTTCACCGGGTTCCTGTTCGCGGTGGTCCGCCCGGTGCTGCGCTGGTGGCTGGCGCGCCCGGCGGCGCTGCTGGCCAATCCGGTGCCGGTCGCCGTGGTCATCGCCCTCGGCAGCGCCTGGGTCACCGAGTCGCTCGGGCTGCACGCGGTGTTCGGCGGTTTCCTCGCCGGGCTGGTCATGCCACGCCGCGAGGGCTCCCCGATCGGCGAGGTGCTGGCGCCGGTGCAGCAGACCGCGAGCCTGTTGCTGCCGCTGTTCTTCGTCACCACGGGGCTGTCCGTCGACATCGGCGTGCTGGGCGCGGACGGCTTCGCCGTGCTGGGCGTGATCATGGTGGTGGCGATCCTCGGCAAGATGGTGCCCGCGTACCTGGTGAGCCGCCTGCGTGGCCTGGACGCCCGACAGTCGTCGCTGATCGCGGTCCTGGTGAACACCCGCGGGCTCACCGAACTGATCGTGCTCGAGGTCGGCAGATCCGCGGGACTGATCGGCCCGGAACTCTATGCCGTCCTCGTCGTCATGGCGCTTGTCACCACGTTCATGACGGGTCCGCTGCTCCAGTTGGTCGACAGCCGGACCCCGACGCAGCGGCAGCCGCCCCCACCGGGGCGACCCGAGCGCACCGAAGTTCTCGCACGCCCAGCAGCGGCCGTCGCGGTCGGCGGCAACGAAGCGGAAGAGAGGTGAACGATGTCCCACGACGACACCGAATCCGAGGTCATCGATGAGGTCAACGCCATCCGGGAAAAGATCGCCGGATCGCGGGGATCCTTCCGCGACCAACACTTCCTGGACCAGCTTGCCCAGCAGATCGCGGACGCGCCGCACCTGGGCCGCCTGACGATCGCTCAGGCGTTGGTCGACGACCTGCGCGGCTACGCCGCCACGCCACGGCTCGCCGCGGTCAAGGAACACATAAACGAGGGGCGCGACCAGCGGATCTTCTCGCTGTTCGACGCGTCCTACTTCCCGTCGCTGTCACTTGACTACCTGACCTACGAGACGCTGCCGACGAACCCGCACCTGGCCACCCGCTACGCCAGCCCCACCATGCCGGTGAACATCACCTCCGGCTCGACGGGGTTCGACTCGCGCGTCGTGGTGGCGCTGTTCCCGGAGAACCACATCGACGGCATCCAGCAGGGCGATGACCTGATCTTCTACTTCATCAACAAGTTCGTCGAGCGGCACAACCGGATCACCCGCAAGATGATCGACGCGGTGATGGGCGAAGGCAGCTTCCCGCTGCTGCGCGGTGTCGACGACCGCACGGTCGAGCAGGCTTCCTCCTGGTGGGTACGCCTGCACGAGTACCACCACCGGCAGGGGGACATGCCGATCCCCGAGTACCTGCCGATCAAGAAGCTGAAGCCGCTGGCGGGCCTGGAGGAGCTGCGCGTCGACGTCTCGGCGATGCTGGTCTGCCTCGACGATCCGCACCTGCCCGCCGAGCAGGCGCGGCTGGCGTACGAGTACATCCTCGCCGAGCGGCTGCTGCGCTACGCGGTGGAGGGCATCCCGCGCCCCAACTACGACGCCGTCGCCTCGCAGCTGCTCTTCAACTACCTGTCCGGCCACGGCGGCATCGAGCTGCGCGGCGGCCTGATCCACGTCCATCCGCGGTTGCCCGCCGTGCTGGCGCAGTTCCTCGGTGAGATCGAGCGCATCGAGCAGCGGGTGCACACCAAACCGGCGGAGGAGGTGCAGCAGGACCTGTTCGCCTTCACCAACCAGTACACCGACTACGACCCGGACGCGAAGGACTACCGCCACATCCCGTTCTTCGCCGAGGTCAAGCAACGCCTGGGCGTCTGACCCGGCGTACCTCCACCTCGACGAGCCCGAGCCGGCCCGACCGGAGAGGAACTGACATGCCCGCGAGTCGTCCGAGCGAGCAGGCGATCGCCGTCGTCGGCATGTCCTGCCGCGTGCCGGGCGCCGACGACCTCGACGCCTTCTGGCGGCTGTTGCGCGACGGCGTCGACGCGATCGGCGACCTGCCGCCGGGCCGGTGGGACCTCGACGACACCGTCGAGGTCGCCGGGCTGCGCCGGGGCGGATTCCTGGCCGGGGTCGCCGACTTCGACCCCGGATTCTTCGGCATCTCGCCGCGCGAGGCCGTGGCCATGGACCCACGGCAGCGGCTGTCCCTGGAGTTGAGCTGGACCGCGCTGGAGCATGCCGGGGTGGCGCCGGCGGGACTGCGCGGCGGCTCGGCCGCGGTGTTCCTCGGTGCCGCAGGCGATGACTACGCCGCTCTCGTGCACCGGCACGGTGACGCCGCGGTGTCGCACCACTCGCTGACCGGGCTGAGTCGCGCCGTCATCGCCAACCGCGTCTCCTACCACCTCGGCCTGCGCGGACCCAGCCTCACCGTGGACGCGGCGCAGTCGTCCTCCCTGGTCGCCGTGCACCTGGCTGCGGAGAGCCTGCGGTCGGGCGCGGTTCGGCTGGCGCTTGCCGGCGGCGTACACCTGAATGTGACGCCGGACAGCACACTTGCCTTCGCCCGCGCCGGTGCGCTCTCCCCCGACGGCCGCTGTCACGTCTTCGACGCCCGCGCCAACGGCACCGTCCGGGGGGAGGGCGGCGGGGTGGTCGTGCTCAAGCGCCTGGCCGACGCCCTCGCGGACGGTGACCGGATCCACGGCGTCCTGCTCGGCAGTGCGGTAAACAACGACGGCGGCGGTGCCGGCCTCACCGTCCCCGACGGCGACGCGCAGCGCGAGCTGCTGCGCGATGCCTGCGCGCAGGCCGGGGTGGACCCGGCGCAGGTGAGCTACGTCGAGCTGCACGGCACCGGGACCAGGGCCGGGGACCCGGTTGAGGCGCAGGCGCTCGGCTCGGTGTTCGGTCTCGGCCGCCCCGAGGAGCAGCCTCTGCTGGTCGGCTCGGTGAAGACAAACATCGGGCACCTCGACGCCGCCGCCGGGGTGATCGGATTGATCAAGGTGCTTCTGTCGCTCGGCCACGGCGCCCTACCGGCGAGCCTGCACTACCGTGAGCCGAACCCGGCGATCCCGATGGACCGCCTGCGGCTGCGCGTCAACGACACGACCTCGCCGTGGCCGGACGGCCGCCGGCTGGCGGGCGTCAGCTCGTTCGGCGTGGGCGGCACGAACTGCCACGTGGTGGTCGGGGCGGCCCCGGCCGTGACCCGGCCGCACCTTGCCGGGCCCGCGAACGACGATCCGACCGCGCCGGTGCCGGTGCTGGTGTCGGGTCACACGCCGGCGGCGCTGCGGGCCCAAGCCGCGCGGCTGCGGGACTGGGTGGCCGCCGACAGCGGCCTGCGCCCGGCCGACGTCGGGTACGCGACGGTCACCACCCGTTCGGTGCTGGAGCACCGTGGCGTCGTGGTCGCCACGGAGCGCGCCGAGTTGCTGGCCGGTCTGGCCGCGCTCGCGGCGGGCGAGCCGTCGCCACACGTGGTCGAGGGTACGGCGGGCCCGGTCGGGGACGTGGTGTGGATGTTCCCCGGCCAGGGCCCGCAGTGGGCGGGGATGGCCCTGGCGTTGTGGGATTCCCTGCCGCTGTTCGCCGCGCCGATGGATGCGTGCGCCCGGCTGCTGGACGGGCTGGTCGACTGGTCGCTGCGCGAGGTGCTCGCCGACGAGGCCGCCCTGCGCCGCATGGACGTCATGCAGCCCGCGCTGTTCGCGGTGCAGGTCTGCCTGGCGCAGGTCTGGCGCGCCGTCGGCCTGCGGCCGGCGGCCGTGGTGGGCCACTCCCAGGGCGAGATGACGGCGGCCTGCGCGGCCGGCATCGTGTCCGTGGAAGACGCGCTGCGGTTCCTGGTCGAACGCAGCCGGGCCATCGTCGCGCGGCTGTCCGGCCACGGCGCGATGGCCCTGCTGGCGATGCCCGTGGCCGACGTCGACCAGACCCGGGTCGCGATCGGTGCGGTGAACGCCCCGAACGCGGTGGTGGTGTCCGGCGCGGTCGAGGCCGTCCGGGAGACGATTGCCGAACACGCGGCGCGCGGCGTGCGCACCCGCCTGGTCCCCATCGACTACGCCTCGCACTCGCCGCAGGTGGAGGTGATCCGCGACGAGGTGCTGCGCGCCGCAGCGAAGGTCACCACCCGCGACGGCGAGGCCGCCTTCTACTCCACCGTGACCGGCGGCCCGTTGCCCGCGCCCGCGCTGGACGCCGAGTACTGGTACCGCAACCTGCGGGAGCGGGTGCGGCTGGAGGAGGCCGTCCGCGCCCTGGCGGACGCCGGACACGGCGTGTTCGTCGAGGCCAGCCCGCACCCGGTGCTGACCGGGCCGGTGCGCGAGACGCTGGCCGGGGAGCGTGCCGTCGTACAGGGCACCCTGCGCCGTGGCGACGGCGGGCTGCGGCGGCTGCTGCTGTCCCTGGCGGAGCTGCACGTCCAGGGCGTCGCCGTGGACCTGCGGCCGATGTTCGATGGCACCGGCGCGCACGCCGTGCAGCTGCCCACCTACGCCTTCCAACGGCAGCCATACTGGATCTCCACCGATGCCGGTGCGCCGCGTCGCACGGCGGAACCGGCGGGGCCCGTCGGGCCACAGCCGGAGTCCGGTGCCGCCGCGCGCGACGGCGCGGCTCCCGCCGGTGCCGGGCAGTCGCCCCGGGACCTGCACGTCCTGGTACGCGCCCAAGCGGCGGCCGTGCTCGGGCACGGCGACCCGACCGCGATCACGGTCGACCGCACCTTCCAGGAGCTCGGCTTCGACTCGGTGACGTCAGTGGAGCTGAGCACGAGGCTCGGCCACGCGACAGGGCTGGAGCTGCCGGCCACCCTGCTCTACGACCACCCCACTCCCGCCGCCCTCGTCCGGCACCTCGACCGCGAGCTCACCGGGCAGGCCGAGCCGGTGCACCGGACCGATACCGGCCCCCGCGCCGACGACGACCCGATCGTGATCGTGGGCATGGCCTGTCGCTTCCCGGGCGGGGTGGCCTCGCCCGAGGACCTGTGGCGGGTGGTGCACGACGAGATCGACGCCATCGGCCCCTTCCCGGAGGACCGCGGCTGGAGCCTCGACCCGGCGGAGACCGGGCAGGTACGCAGCGGCGGCTTCCTCACCGGCGCGCTGGACTTCGACGCCGATCTCTTCCGGATCAGCCCGCGCGAGGCGCGCGCGATGGACCCGCAGCAGCGGCTCCTGCTGGAGGTTTCCTGGGAGGCGCTGGAACGGGCGGGAATCGCGCCGACGTCGCTGCGCGGCAGCCGGACCGCAGTCCACCTCGGTGTCATGCCCCAGGATTACGTCCCCCCGCTACACGAGGCGTCGGAGAGCTTCGCCGGGTACGCGCTGACCGGCGGATCGCCGAGTGTGGCGTCGGGTCGGGTGGCGTACACGCTTGGTCTGGAGGGGCCGGCGGTGACGGTGGATACGGCGTGTTCGTCGTCGTTGGTGGCGCTGCACCTGGCGGCGCAGTCGCTGCGGGCGGGTGAGTGCTCGTTGGCGCTTGCCGGCGGGGCCACGGTCATGTCGACCGCCGGGATGTTCGTGGAGTTTTCGCGGCAGGGTGGGTTGTCGGCCGATGGGCGGTGTAAGGCGTTTTCGGCGGGGGCGGATGGGACGGGTTGGGGTGAGGGTGTGGGGGTGGTGGTGTTGGAGCGGTTGTCGGATGCGGTGGCGGCGGGGCGTCGGGTGTTGGCGGTGTTGGCGGGTTCGGCGGTGAATTCGGATGGTGCGTCGAGTGGGTTGACGGCGCCGAGTGGTCCGTCGCAGCAGCGGGTGATTCGGGATGCGTTGTTCTCGGCGGGGGTGTCTGCGGTGGAGGTGGATGTGGTGGAGGCGCATGGGACGGGGACGGTGTTGGGGGATCCGATTGAGGCGCAGGCGTTGTTGGGGGTGTATGGGCGGGGGCGGTCGGAGCCGTTGTGGTTGGGGTCGTTGAAGTCGAATGTGGGGCATGCGCAGGCGGCGGCGGGTGTGGGTGGTGTGATCAAGATGGTGGAGGCGTTGCGGTGGGGGGTGTTGCCGGCGTCGTTGCATGTGGGTGAGCCGTCGGGGTTGGTGGATTGGTCGTCGGGTGGGGTGCGGTTGTTGTTGTCGCGGCGGTTGTGGCCGGTGGTGGGTCGGGTGCGGCGGGCGGGGGTGTCGGCGTTTGGGATCAGTGGGACGAACGCGCACGTGATCCTGGAGCAGGCACCGGAGGCGGACGGTGTGCCGGAGGTGGGCGGTGGGCCGGAGGTGGGCGGTGTGCCGGTGGTGGGGTCGGCGTCCGGTGGGGAGTTCGGGCCGGTGGCGGTGGTGGTGTCGGGGGCGTCTGAGGGGGCGTTGTGGGCGCAGGCGGGTCGGTTGCGGGAGTGGGTGGTGGCGGGTTCGGGTTTGCGGGTGGTGGATGTGGGTTGGTCGTCGGTGGTGTCGCGGTCGGTGTTGGGGCATCGGGGTGTGGTGGTGGCGGCTGGTCGGGATGAGTTGGTGGCGGGGTTGGGGGAGTTGTCGGTTGGGGTGGGGTCGCAGGGTGTGGTGGTGGGTGCGGATCGTGGTGTGGATGGTCGGGTGGTGTTCGTGTTTCCGGGTCAGGGTTCGCAGTGGGCGGGGATGGCGGTGGGCCTGCTGGACACCTCACCCGCCTTCGCGCAGTGCTTCGCCGAGTGCGCCACGGCCCTGACCGCGTTCGTGGACTGGGATCCGGAGGCGGTGCTGCGGCAGGCACCGGACGCGCCAGGTCTGGACCGGGTCGACGTGGTCCAGCCGGTCTCCTGGGCGGTGATGGTCTCCCTGGCGGCGCTGTGGCGGTGGTACGGCGTCGAGCCGGCGGCCGTCGTCGGGCACTCGCAGGGCGAGATCGCCGCCGCCTGCGTGGCCGGCGCGCTGTCCCTGGCCGACGCGGCGCGCGTGGTCGCGCTGCGGTCGCAGGCGATCGCGCGGAAGCTGGCCGGCGATGGCGGGATGATGTCGGTGGCGCTGCCCGCCGCGGACCTGACGCCCCGCCTGGCGGCCTGGTCGGGCCGGCTCGAGGTCGCGGCGTTGAACGGCCCGTCGGCCACCGTCGTCGCCGGGGAGCCGGCCGCCCTCGACGAACTGCTGGCCCAGTGCGAGGCCGAGCAGGTGCGGGCCCGCCGGATCCCGGTCGACTACGCCTCACACACCTCCCAGGTGGCCCGCATCGAGGACGACCTGGCCCGTGCGCTCGCGGACGTGCGTCCGGCGCCCGCACGGATGCCGTTCTTCTCCACCGTGGAGCGGAACTGGTGCAACGACGGGCAGCAGGACGCGGGCTACTGGTTCCGCAACCTGCGGCAGACCGTGCACTTCCACGCCGCCGTGGAGGCACTGGCTGAGCAGGGATACGACACGTTCCTGGAGGTCAGCTCGCACCCGGTGCTCACCATGAACGTCGAGGAGATCCTGGAGAGCCGGCCCGGGGCGCGACAGTCGCTTGTCGGCGCGACGCTGCGCCGCGACGAGGGCGGGCTGGACCGCTTCCTGGTCTCCGTGGCGCAGCTCTGGGTCGCCGGGCTCGCCGTCGACTGGACCAGGGCGTACGCCGGCACCGACGCGTCCCGCGTGGACCTGCCGACGTACGCCTTCCAGCGGCGGCGGCACTGGGTGCACCCCGGCGCGGACCGGCCGCTGCTCGGCTCGGCCGTGGAACTCGCCGACGGCGAGGGGCTCGTCTTCACCGAACGGATCTCGCTGCGGACCCGGCCCTGGCTGACCGACCACCGGGTGCTCGGCCAGGTGTTCGTGCCGGGCACCGCGCTGCTGGAGATGGCGTTGCGCGTCGGCGACGCCGTGGACGAGCTGACCCTGCACACCCCGCTGGTGCTGCCGGAACGTGGCGAGGTCGAGGTGCAGCTGTCGGCCTCCGCGCCGGACGAGTCCGGTCGGCGCGCGATCCGGATCCACAGCCGGGTGTGTGACGAGGCCGACCGCGGCTGGCAGCTGCACGCCACCGGGCAGGTCGCCCCGGGCGCACCGGCCGGTGCCGCGCTGGTGCTGCCGGAGTGGCCGCCGGCCACGGCGACACCGGTCGACCCCGTCGACTGGTACGAGGAGTTGGCCCGCCGGGGCCTGGACTACGGTCCGGCGTTCCGCAACCTGCGTGCCGTCTGGCGACACGGCGACGACCTGTTCGTCGAGGTCGCACTTACCGACGAGACCGGCCCGTTCCAGGTGCACCCGGCCCTGCTTGATGCGGTGCTCCACCCACTCGTGCAGGCGGCCGGCACCGGCCCGGTCGTGCCGTTCTCCTGGGCCGGCGTGCGACTGACCCGACCCGGGGCGGCACAGCTGCGCGTCCGGGTGAGCATGCGCGGCGAGCACCGGGCGGCGCTGCTCGCCGCCGACGCCGCCGGCGTCGAGGTGCTCTCGGTGGAGTCGCTGACCCTGCGTCCGCTGGACGCCCGCCGCACCGACCCCCGGCTGTTCCAGCTGGAGTGGCGGGAGGTCGATGGCACCGAGGTCGCGGCGGACGCACCGACCGAGGTCCTGCGGGTCGAGCCGAGCGCGGCGGAGGACCTGCCCGAGGCCGTCCACGCGACCGCAGCGGCCGTGCTGCGCGACGTGCGCAACTGGCTCGGCGGGAACGCCGACGGCCCGGGACGGCTGGTCGTCCAGACCCGACACGCCGTCGCGGTCACACCGGACGACGATGTCGACCTCGCCGCCGCCGCGATCTGGGGACTGGTACGCGCGGCGCAGACCGAACACCCCGGTCGCATCGTCCTGGTGGACCTCGACCACCACCACCCACCGGCGCTCGGGAACAACGTTTCGGTCGCGAGCGGACCGGACGGCCCGCCGACCGCCGCACCGCCGGT
The DNA here is from genome assembly GCF_038246755.1 of Micromonospora sp. FIMYZ51. Taxonomy (NCBI): domain Bacteria; kingdom Bacillati; phylum Actinomycetota; class Actinomycetes; order Micromonosporales; family Micromonosporaceae; genus Micromonospora; species Micromonospora sp. FIMYZ51. Next base: position 2,734,426 of record NZ_CP134706.1, read on the forward strand.
GTCCGGCGCGCTGAGTCGTGCCCTCGCCACCGGGGAGCCGCAACTCGCCCTGCGCCGCGGACGGCTGCTCGTTCCCCGGCTGGCCCGCGGCTCGGTTCCCGCGCCGCCACCCGAGGGGAGCATCGCCGGCCCGGACGAAACCGTGCTGATCACGGGCGGGACCGGCGGCCTCGGCGCGACCGTGGCACGGCACCTGGTGCACCGGCACGGCGTACGGAGTCTGCTGCTGCTCAGCCGCAGCGGACCGACCGCCGACGGGGTGGACAAGCTGGTGGCGGAGCTGACCGAGGCGGGAGCCCGGGTCACCGTGACCGCGTGCGACGTGACCGACCGCGCGGCCCTGGCCGCCGTCCTCGCCGCGGTTCCCGCCACCGCGCCACTGCGGGCCGTGGTGCACACCGCGGGCGTGCTGCGGGACGCCACGGTGCAGTCCCTGACCGCCGAGCAGCTGCATCCGGTACTCGCGACGAAGGTGGACGCGGCCTGGCACCTGCACGAGCTGACCGCGGAACGTGAGCTGTCGGCATTCGTGCTGTTCTCGTCGGTCTCGGCCACGATCGGGCTGGCCGGGCAGGCGAACTACGCGGCCGGCAACGCCTTCCTCGACGCGCTCGCTGCGCACCGGCACCGGCGAGGGCTGCCCGCGGTGGCGCTGGGCTGGGGGCTGTGGGAGCAGCGCACGGGCCTCACCGCGACGCTCGGCGCGGCCGACTTGCAGCGGATGCGGCGCAGCGGACTGCGACCGTTGGCGACGGACGACGCGCTGGCCCTGTTCGATCTCGTGACCGGCGCGGACCGGCCGCACCTGGTGCCCGCCTGGCTCGACCCGTCCGAGCTGCCCGGCGACGAAGCGCCGGCGCTGCTGCGTGGACTGGCCCGGCCCGGGGCCGCCCGCGCCGTCCCGGCGCGGGTGGACGCGCCTGCACTGCGAGACCGGCTACGGGTGATGGCCGAGCACGATCGGGAGCCAACGCTGCGACGTCTCGTCCAGGTCGAGATCGCGACGGTGCTGGGACGGTCCGGCCCCGGCGACGTACCGCCTGAGCGTGGCTTCACCGATCTGGGCTTCACCTCGCTTACCGCGCTGGAGCTGCGCGGACGGCTCGCCACACTCACCGGGCTCACCCTGCCCGCCACCGTGATCTTCGACCACCCGAGCACCGCCGCCATGGCCCGTTACCTGCTGGACCGTCTCGACCCGCGCCCGGCGCGAGGCGACACGCCGGACGTGCCGCCCGTGCTCGCCGAGCTGGACCGGCTGGCGGCGACAGTCACCGCCGTCGCCGACGACCGGCTGCGCCGGGACGTCACCGACCGGCTCTGGCAACTGCTCGCGACGCTGCCGCCCGCAGCCGCGGCGGAGCCGGTGTACGACCGCGAGGTCGCCGACGCGGGCGCGGACGAACTATTTGCCCTGATCGACGAAGAGCTGGGAAGGCCCTGACCATGAGCGACGGCAAGCTGCTCGACTACCTCAAGCGGGTCACCGCCGAGCTGCGCCAGACCCGCCGCAGGCTGGCGGAGCTGGAGCAGCGGGAGCAGCCGGCGAGCCGGGAGCCGCTGGCGATCGTGGGCATGGCGTGCCGGTTCCCGGGCGGGGTGACCTCGCCCGAGGAGCTGTTCCAGCTGACCCTCGACGAAGTCGACGCGGTGTCGGAGTTCCCGGTGAACCGGGGCTGGGACGTCGACGGGCTGTACCACCCCGACCCCGACCATCCCGGCACGAGCTACACCCGCCACGGCGGCTTCCTCCACGACGCGGCCGAGTTCGACGCCGACCTGTTCGGCATGTCGCCGCGCGAGGCCCTGACCACCGACCCGCAGCACCGCCTGCTGCTGCACGTGGGCTGGGAGGCGCTGGAACGCGCCGGCATCGCGCCGACGTCGCTGCGCGGCAGCCGGACCGGCGTCTTCACCGGCGTCATGTACAGCGACTACGGCACCGTGCTGGGCGAGGACACCGGTGCGTTCGAGGGGCACCTGTTCAACGGCAGCCTGCCGAGTGTGGCGTCGGGTCGGGTGGCGTACACGCTTGGTCTGGAGGGGCCGGCGGTGACGGTGGATACGGCGTGTTCGTCGTCGTTGGTGGCGCTGCACCTGGCGGCGCAGTCGCTGCGGGCGGGCGAGTGTTCGCTCGCCCTCGCCGGTGGCGTGGCAGTGATGGCCACGCCCCGCACCTTCGTGGAGTTTTCGCGGCAGGGTGGGTTGTCGGCCGATGGGCGGTGTAAGGCGTTTTCGGCGGGGGCGGATGGGACGGGTTGGGGTGAGGGTGTGGGGGTGGTGGTGTTGGAGCGGTTGTCGGATGCGGTGGCGGCGGGGCGTCGGGTGTTGGCGGTGTTGGCGGGTTCGGCGGTGAATTCGGATGGTGCGTCGAGTGGGTTGACGGCGCCGAGTGGTCCGTCGCAGCAGCGGGTGATTCGGGATGCGTTGTTCTCGGCGGGGGTGTCTGCGGTGGAGGTGGATGTGGTGGAGGCGCATGGGACGGGGACGGTGTTGGGGGATCCGATTGAGGCGCAGGCGTTGTTGGGGGTGTATGGGCGGGGGCGGTCGGAGCCGTTGTGGTTGGGGTCGTTGAAGTCGAATGTGGGGCATGCGCAGGCGGCGGCGGGTGTGGGTGGTGTGATCAAGATGGTGGAGGCGTTGCGGTGGGGGGTGTTGCCGGCGTCGTTGCATGTGGGTGAGCCGTCGGGGTTGGTGGATTGGTCGTCGGGTGGGGTGCGGTTGTTGTTGTCGCGGCGGTTGTGGCCGGTGGTGGGTCGGGTGCGGCGGGCGGGGGTGTCGGCGTTTGGGATCAGTGGGACGAACGCGCACGTGATCCTGGAGCAGGCACCGGAGGCGGACGGTGTGCCGGAGGTGGGCGGTGGGCCGGAGGTGGGCGGTGTGCCGGTGGTGGGGTCGGCGTCCGGTGGGGAGTTCGGGCCGGTGGCGGTGGTGGTGTCGGGGGCGTCTGAGGGGGCGTTGTGGGCGCAGGCGGGTCGGTTGCGGGAGTGGGTGGTGGCGGGTTCGGGTTTGCGGGTGGTGGATGTGGGTTGGTCGTCGGTGGTGTCGCGGTCGGTGTTGGGGCATCGGGGTGTGGTGGTGGCGGCTGGTCGGGATGAGTTGGTGGCGGGGTTGGGGGAGTTGTCGGTTGGGGTGGGGTCGCAGGGTGTGGTGGTGGGTGCGGATCGTGGTGTGGATGGTCGGGTGGTGTTCGTGTTTCCGGGTCAGGGTTCGCAGTGGGCGGGGATGGCGGTGGGCCTGCTGGACACCTCACCCGCCTTCGCCGCCCGGATGAACGAGTGTCAGCGCCTGCTGGACGGCCTGGTCGACTGGTCGCTGTCCGACGTGCTGACCGACGAGGCCGCGCTGGCCCGGGTGGACGTGGTGCAGCCCGCCCTCTGGGCGGTGATGGTCTCGCTGGCCGAGGCCTGGCGTGCCGTCGGTGTCGTGCCGTCCGCAGTCGTCGGGCACTCGCAGGGCGAGATCGCCGCCGCCTGCGTGGCCGGCGCGCTGTCCCTCGCCGACGGCGCGCTGATCTCGGTGCTGCGCAGCCGCTCGTTGACGGCGCTGGCTGGGCGTGGCGGGATGGTCTCGGTCGCGGCACCTGAGGACCGGGTGCGCGAGCGGATCGCGCCGTACGGCGACCGGATCTCGGTGGCGGCGGTCAGCGGACCGTCCTCGGTGGTCGTCTCCGGCGACCCGGACGCCCTCGACGACCTGGTCGCCAGGTGCGCGGCCGACGAGGTGCGGGCACGTCGGGTCCCGGTCGACTACGCCTCCCACTCCGCCCAGGTCGAAGGTCTGCGCGAGGAACTGCTGGAGTCGCTGGCCGGGGTACGACCGCAGCCCACCGAGGTCGCGTTCTACTCGACGGTGACCGCGGGCCGGCTCGACGGCGCGGAACTTGACGGCGCGTACTGGTACCACAACCTGCGCCGGCAGGTGCGGTTCGAGGAGACCGTCCGAGCCCTGTCCGCCGACGGCTACGGGGTGTTCGTGGAGGTCAGCCCGCATCCGCTGCTGACCATGGCGATCCAGGACACGGTGGACGACGCGGTGGTGGCCGAGACGCTGCGCCGCGACGAGAACGCCGCCCGGCGGTTCCTGCTCTCCATGGCGACACTGCACACTCAGGGCGTCGCCGTGGACTGGACCCGGACGTACGAGGGCACCGGCGCGCGTACGGTCGAGTTGCCGACGTACGCGTTCCAGACCGCGCCGTACTGGCTGCGTACGCCGAAGCCGCTGCTGGACGCCCCGGTGGAGCTGGTCGAGGGCGACCAGGCGGTGTTCCCGGGCCGGCTGTCGTTGCGTACGCATCCGTGGCTTGCCGACCACCGGGTGCGCGGTCAGGCGGTGGTGCCCGGCACGGCGCTGCTGGCGATGGCGCTGCGGGCCGGGCACGTCGTCGACGAGCTGACGCTGCAAGCACCCATGGTGCTTCCGGAGCAGGGCGACCTCGAAATCCAGCTGCTGGTGGGCCCGGCCGTCGACGGATACCGGCCGCTGCGGCTGCACTCCCGCGGCCCGGACGCCGACTGGCGGCTCCACGCGACCGGGGCCGTCGCCGCCGACCAGGTCCCGGCCGACGGGGACCTGGATCTCGCGGCCTGGCCGCCAGCGGGTGCCACCCGTGTCGACCTCTCCTCCTGGTACGACGACCTGGCCATCCAGGGCCTGGAGTACGGGCCCCGGTTCCGGGGCCTGCGGGCGCTGTGGCGGCGCGATGACGAGCTGTTCGCCGAGGTCTCGCTGCGCGAGCCGGAGCTCAGCGCGCTGCTGGATGCCACCCTGCACGCCTTGGATCTGAAGACCGAGCCCGCTCTGCCGTTCAGCTGGAGCGGGGTGCGGTGGACGCCGCCCGATCCGGACCTGGCGAGCGTACGCGCGACGATCACCCCGCGCGGCGACGGCGCGATCGGCCTGCGCGTCACCAACGGCACCGGTCACGCCCTGCTCACGGTGGACTCGCTGACCCTGCGCCCGCTCGACGCCCTGCTGAGCGGCTCGGGCCAGGGCGCGCTGTACGAGCTGGACTGGGTGCCCGTGCAGACCGACGCCCCACCGGCGGACAGCACGGCCGTGACCGTGCTGCACTGCCCGCTCACCGACGGCGAGCAGCCCGCCCGGATCCAGGCGGTGACCGCCGCCGTCCTCACCGACCTACAGACCTGGCTCGCCGGCGCGGGCGACGGCGACGCCCGCCTGGTGGTGGTGACGCGCGGCGCGGTGCCCGACGGCGGCGACGTCGATCCCGCCGCGGCTGCGGTCTGGGGACTTGTGCGCTCGGCCCAGACCGAGCATCCCGACCGGATCGTGCTCATCGACACCGACGACCCCGACGCTGTGGCGCAACTGCTCGCGACCGCGCTGGCCGCCGACGAACCGCAGCTGCTGGTGCGCGCCGGCCGGATCCGCGCGCCACGGCTGGTGCGAGCGCACACCTCGGGCTCGGCCCCGTTCCCGGCCGACGGCACCGTCCTGATCACGGGGGCCTCGGGGACGCTCGGCGCGCTCGTGGCCCGGCACCTGGTGGCCGCGCACGGCGTACGCGACCTCCTGCTGTTGAGCCGCCGGGGCGCGTCTGAGCTGGCCGAGGAGCTGACCGAGGCGGGCGCGCGTGCCGTGTCGGTGGCCTGCGACGTCGGCGACCGCGCCGCCCTGGCCGCGGTGCTGGCGGCGATCCCGGCGGACCGCCCGCTGCGCGCGGTCGTGCATGCGGCCGGCGTCCTCGATGACGGCGTGCTCGGCGAGCTGACTCCACAGCGTCTGGGTACGGTGCTGGCGGCCAAGGCCGACGCGGCCTGGCACCTGCATGAGCTGACCCGTGACCGGGATCTCGCCGCGTTCGTGCTGTTCTCCTCGGTCGCCGCCACGCTTGGCACGGCGGGGCAGGGCAACTACGCAGCCGCAAACGCCGTCCTCGACGCGCTGGCTCACCACCGACGTGGTCTGGGTCTGCCCGCCCTGTCATTGGGGTGGGGACTGTGGGCCGAGCCAAGTGCCCTCACCGGACGGCTCGACGAGACCGACCTGGCCCGGTTGGCCGAGGCCGGCGTGCTGCCGCTGGCCACCGGGGACGCGCTGGCGCTGCTGGACGCCGCGCTCGGCGCGGACCGGGCACACCTGCTGCCGCTGCGCCGCGACCGGGCGTCGGCCACGGCGTCACCGCTGCTGCGTGCGCCGGCCCCGGACCGGCCCCACCGCCGCAGCGCACCCGATCCGCGTCCAGCGACCGGAGGCGACGGCGGCGGGCTGCGGGACCTGCCTGCGGACGAGCGCGACCAGGTCGTCGGCGAGTTGGTGCTGCGGGAGACCGCGGCGGCGCTGGGGCGTTCCTCCACCGAGGACATCGACCCCGACCTCGGGTTCCTGCGCCTGGGCTTCACCTCGCTGGCCGCGCTCGAACTGCGCAACCGGCTCGCGGCACGCAGCCGGCTGCGGCTGCCCGCGACGATGGTGTTCGAGCACCGTACGCCGCGGGCGCTGGCCGCGTACCTGTCCGGCCGGCTCGCCGCCGAGGCGCCGTCGGTGGTGTCCGAGGCCGGCACGCCGGTCGAGGAGCCGGATGCCACCGACGACCGCATCGCGGTCATCGGAGTCGCCGGACGCTACCCGCTCGCCGGGACGGTCGGCGAGCTGTGGGACAACCTGGCCGCAGGGCGGCACTGCGTCCGCGAGGTGCCCGCCGACCGCTGGGACGCCGACGCGCACTACGACCCGGCCGGGACGCGCGCCCCGTACAGCAAGTGGGCTGGCTTCCTCGACGACGTCGACACGTTCGACTCGCTCTATTTCCGGGTCTCGCCGGCCGAGGCCGAGGCGATGGATCCGCAGGAGCGGCTGTTCCTGGAGACCGCGGCGGCGACGCTTGAGGACGCCGGCTACCGGGCTGCGGACCTGGCCGCGCCGGGGCCGGTCGGGGTGTTCGTCGGTGTGATGAACAGCGACTACGAGTGGATGAGCGGCGAGGCCGCCGCACGCGGCGTGGTGACGAACGCTCACTCGCGGCACTGGTCGATCGCAAACCGGGTGTCGTACTTCTTCGATTTCACCGGACCGAGCCTGGCCGTCGACACCGCCTGCTCGGCCTCGCTCACCGCAATCCACCTGGCCTGCCAGAGCATCCGCAGCGGCGAATGCGCGAGCGCCATCGCCGGTGGGGTCAACCTGATCCTGCACCCGAAACACCTGCGTGCGCTGACCGAGGCCGGCATGCTCTCCCGGGGCGACCGGATCAAGGCGTTCGGCGCGGACGCCGACGGCTTCGTCGACGGCGAGGGCGTGGGCGCAGTCCTGCTCAAGCCGCTGGCACGGGCCCTGGCCGACGGCGACCGGGTCCTCGGCGTCATTCGCGGCACGGCGGTCAACTCCGGCGGCAACAGCGGCGGCTACACCGTGCCCAGCTCGGCGGCGCAGAGCGACGTGATCCGGGCCGCGCTCGACCGGGGCGGGATCGCCGCGGACACGGTCGGCTACGTCGAGGCCCACGGCACGGGCACCCTGCTCGGGGACCCCATCGAGATCGCGGGGCTGGTCGCGGCGTTCGGTGGACCGATCGATCCGGCGCGGCGCGCCCAACTGCCGGCGGTGGCGATCGGCTCGGTGAAGACAAACATCGGCCACCTGGAGTCGGCGGCGGGCATCGCCGGGCTCACCAAGGTGCTGTTGCAGATGCGGCACCGCACGCTCGCGCCCTCGCTGCACGCGGCGCGGACCAACCCGGAGATCGACCTCAGCACCACCCGGTTCGCGGTGCAGCAGACGCGGGAACCCTGGCCGCGGCTGCGCGACGACGCGGGCGGTGAGCTGCCGTTGCGTGCCGTGGTCAGTTCGTTCGGGGCCGGCGGCGCCAACGCGTGTGTGGTGGTGGAGGAGCACGCCTCGCAAGACGCGCCGGTCGCGGCCGAGGATGGTGCCGAGCACCTGGTGGTGCTCTCCGCGCAGAGTGAGCAGCGGCTGCGGGCGTACGCCGCGAATCTGGCCGCCTTCCTGCGCCGGGGTGCCCCCACGGCGGCGGGCGCGGGTGACGACGTACGCACCCGCTGCCTACGGCTGGCCGCCGAGCTGGCCGGCGTCGCGCCGGAAACTCTCGACCTCACCGTCGACCTGGTGGACTGCGGCTTCGGTGTGGCCGAACGCGCGCACTACTTTGCCCTGCTCGCCGAGGAGCTGGGCAGCAAACTGCCGGTGGCGGCCACCACCGCGGAAACCCTGGACGGGGTGGTGCGTGCCCTCGCCAACATCGAGCCACCGGCGGCGCCGGCCACCGTGCGCGCCGACCTACGGCTCGCCGACATCGCGCATACGCTTCAGGTGGGCCGGGCCGTCCACGAGTTCCGCCTCGCCGTGCCCACCCGATCCGTCGCCGACGCGGCGCGGCTGCTGGCGGCGTACGCCGCCGGGGCGGCCGACGCGCGGGTCCGCACCGGCCGCGCCACCCACACCGTGGTCACGCTGCCGGCCGAGCAGGCCGACGCGCTGGGCCGGGCGCTGTCGGATCGCGATCTCGTCGCGGTCGCCGCGCACTGGGTCACCGGGGCGCACGTCGACTGGGCGCGACTCACCCCCGCCACCGCCCGCCGGATCGAGCTGCCCACGTACCCGTTCGGGCGCAAGCGCCACTGGATTCCCGCCGCGCCGTCACCGGTCGTGCCGGCCCCGGTTGCTGCCCCGGTCGTACCGGCCACGGTCGCTGCCCCGGTCGTGCCGGCCCCGGTCGCTGCCCGCGTGGTACCGACCAGGGTCACTGTTCCCGTCGTGCCGGCCACGGTTGCCACGCCGGACGTGCCGGCCGGTCTCGATCCCGCCGTGGCCCGGGTGCTGGCCGGGTTCGCAGAACTGGACGTCGTGTCGGTGTCCGGGGTGCTGCACGCCTACCGGCGGATGGGCGCGTTCCACCGCTACGGCGAGCGGCACGACAGCGACGAGCTGCGCCGCGAGCTGGGCATCCGGGACAAGTTCCAACGGCTGCACGAGGCGCTGCTGGGTCTGCTGGTCGGGGCCGGGTACCTCACCCGCGAGGGCAGTGAGGTCGTCACCACCACGACGGTGGACCTGGTGGACGCGGCAGACGACTGGGCGGAGGCGTTCGACCGGGTCGCGCAGGCGTATCCGGACGTCGCGCCGACGGCCGTGCTCAACCGCGAGTTCCTGCGGGCGTACCCGCAGCTGCTGCGCGGCGAACTGGTCGGCACCGAGGTGATGTTCCCGGGCACGTCGATGCGGCTGGTGGAGAAGCTCTACCGGGGCAACCCGCTCACCGACTTCTTCAACGACCAGGTGGCCGACGTGGTGCGCCGGTTCCTGGACAGTCGGCTGCCGCAGCTGCCGGCCGGCGCGCGGCTCGAGGTGGTGGAGCTGGGCGCGGGCACCGGCGCGACCACTGAGCCGGTGCTCGCCATGCTCGCCGCGTATCCGGGCCGCGTCGGCTACACGTTCACCGACATCTCGCCGCGCTTCCTCGAACACGGCCGGGAACGGTTCGCCACGCGGTACCCGTACGTCCGGTTCGCCCTGCTCAATCTGGAGCGCAATCCGACCGAGCAGGGCTTCGCCGACGGCACGGCCGACGTCGTGGTGGCCACAAACGTGGTGCACGCGACCCGCAACCTGCGCGCCACCCTGGGCAAGGCCCGGGCGCTGTTGCGGCCCGGCGGCCGGCTGGTACTCAACGAGCTCACCGCGATCCGGCCCTACCTGACCGTCGGCGGCGGGGTGATGGAGGGCTGGTGGGCGTTCCAGGACACCGAGCTGCGCATCCCGGCCTCGCCGCTGGTCGCCCCGGCGACCTGGCGCACGCTGCTGCGCGAGGCGGGCTTCACCGAGGTTGGCCTGCTCGGCGACGAGGCCGGCGACCTGGGCCAGCACGTCCTGGTAGCGCAGCGCGACGGCGCGCCGGGCGAGGGCGAGGCAGCCCGGCCGAGCGGCGCGCCCGCGCGGCGGCCGGCAGCACGGCCGTGGTGCCCACCCGCACCGCCGACGCCGCCGGGGAACGCCTGCGGGAGCTGCTGGAGCGGGTCCTGAAACTGGACGTGCGGATCGATCCGGAGCGTCCGCTTGCCGACTACGGCTTCGACTCGCTGAGCGGCATGAAGATCGTGGCCGCGGTCGAGGAGGCGTTCGGCGCCACCGTGCCGCTCGAGGAGTTCTTCGAACGTCCGACGTTGCGCGAGCTGACCACCCACCTGACGGCGCGCTGGCTGCCCGACGCCGCCCCGGCACCGGACCCGACCGCCACACCGCACGCGCGGGTCGCGGCCCGGGTGCTGCGTCCCCGCACCGATGCGACGCACTCCACCCACCCGCTCTCGCCCGGACAGCACGCACTGTGGGTGTTCGAGCAGATCGCGCCCGGAAACTACGCCTACAACCTGCCGGTGACGTTCTGGCTCGCGCCGGACGTCGACGTGCTCGCCCTGCGCGTCGTGTTGCAGGACCTGCTGGACCGGCACGAGGAACTGCGAGCGACGGTGCACAGCGGCGACGACGGCCCGTACGCGCGGATCGCGGCCGAGCCCGAGCTGCCGTTCCAGCAGGTGTACCTGACCTCGGCCGCCGACGACGACCTGCGCGATCGGGTTCGCGCCGACGCGCGGCGGCCGTTTGACCTGGCCCGGGGTCCGCTGCTGCGGGCCACCCTCTACACCCTCGGCGACGGCCGTCAGGCGCTGCTGCTGGCCGTGCACCACCTGGTGCTCGACGGCGTGTCCATCCCACTGCTGGTGCAGCAGGTCGAGCGCGGCTACCGCGCTGTCCGCGCCGGGGCCGAACTGCCCGCCGACCGGCCGGCCCGGACGTTCGCCGATTTCACGGCGTGGCAGCGTGAGCGGCTCGCCGGGCCGGAGGGGCAGCGGCTGCGCGCGTACTGGTTGGAGCGGCTGCACGGCCGGCAGACGACGGTGGCGCTGCCGCTGGACCGCCCGCGCCCGGCCGGGCCGCGGTTCGCGGGCGCGAGCCTGGAGGGCCGCCTCCCGGCGGCGGTGTCGGCACAGGCCCGGGCGCTGGCCCAGGCCGAACGGACGTCGCTGTCCAGTGTGCTGCTGGCCGCGTTCCTTGCGGTGCTGCACCGCTACAGCGACCAGGCAGACGTCGCCGTGGGTATGCCGACCGCTGGCCGGCCGTCCGGCTACGACGACGTGCTCGGCTACTTCATGAACATGGTCGTGCTGGCCGAGCGGGTCGACGGCCGGGAGGCGTACGCCGACCTGCTGCGCCGCGTCCATCGGACCGTGCTGGGCGCGTTGGACCACAGCGCGTACCCGCTGCTCAGTCTCGCCGAGGAGCTGCGGCGGGCGGACCCGGCGGCCCCGGCGACGCCGTTCAACGTGGCCTTCTACTTCCACAACTGGGCCCGCGACGTCAGCGCCGACGGCGTGCTGCGCGGCGCGCTCGACGGGGTGCACCAGGAGGGCGAGTTCGAGCTGACCCTCGACCTGGTCGACGAGCCCGAGGGTTGCCGGTACACGCTCAAGTACGACCCGGGCCTGTTCGACGCGGCCACGGTGCGTCGGCTCGGCGAGCACTACGGCACGCTGCTGGCCGCCGCCGTCGCCGCGCCCGGGACCGCCGTCGGTGACCTGGCGCTGCTGACCACGGCGGAGCGGGCACTGCTCGCCCCGCCCCCCGTGGTCGACTACCCGGCCGGCACGCTGGTCTGGGAGCTGGTGCGGGCGCAGGCCGAAGCCCATCCGGACGCGGTGGCGGTCAGCTGCGGCAGCACCGAGCTGACCTACGGCGAGCTGTGGGCACGGGTCGAGGTGCTGGCCGGGCGGCTGACCGCCGCAGGCGTCGGGCGGGGCCGCACCGTGGGCGTGCTGCTGCCGCGCACCGTGGACCTGCCGGTGGCGCTGCTGGCGGTGCAGGCGGCGGGTGGCGCGTACGTGCCACTGGACCCCTCGTACCCGGCGCAGCGGCTGGCGTACATGACGCAGGACGCCGGGCTGCACCTCGTCCTGACCCACTCCACGCTGCCCGGCGGGGACACCGCGCCGCCGCGGCTGCTCGTCGACCGGGCGGACGCGCTGCCCACCAGGCCGTCGCCCGGTCCCGCCGGTCCCGCAGACACCGCCTACGTCATCTACACCTCCGGCTCGACCGGCCAGCCCAAGGGCGTTGCCGTCCCGCACCGCGCGCTGACGAACTTCCTGTGCTCCATGGCGCGCGAACCCGGGTGCGGTCCGGCGGACACGCTGCTGGCCGTCACCACCGTCTGCTTTGACATCTCCGCGCTGGAGCTGTACCTGCCGCTGATCACCGGCGGTCGGGTGGAGATCGTGCCGACCGAGGTGGCTCGGGACGGGCTGCGGCTGCGCGACACCGTCGAGCGGCTGCGCCCGACGCTGATGCAGGCCACGCCCGCGACCTGGGGCATGCTGCTGGCCGGCGGTTGGTCGGGCGATCCCGCGCTGACGGTGCTGTGCGGCGGCGAGGCGCTGTCGGCGGAAACCGCGGCAGCGCTGCTGGCCGGCAACCGCGCGGTCTGGAACCTGTACGGCCCGACGGAGACCACGGTCTGGTCGGCGGCGAGCCGGCTCGTGCCCGGCGAGCGGATCACCATCGGCTCTCCGATCGCGAACACCACGCTCTACCTGCTGGACAGTGCGCGCCGGCCGGTGCCGACCATGGTCGCCGGAGAGCTGTACATCGGCGGGCACGGCGTGGCCGACGGTTACCTCAACCGCCCGGAGCTGACCGCCGAACGTTTCCTGCCCGACCCGTTCGTCGGCGGTGACGCCCGCATGTACCGCACCGGCGACCTGGCCCGCCGCCTGCCCGACGGCCGGATCGAGTACCTGGGGCGGATCGACTCGCAGGTGAAGGTACGCGGCTTCCGGGTGGAGCTGGAGGAGATCGAGGCGACGCTGCGGCGGATCGCCGGGGTGCGCCAGGCGGTGGTGGTGGCGCGCGGCCGGGACGGTGGCGACCGGACGCTGCTCGCCTGCTACGTGCTCGCCGACGGTGCCGCCGAACCGTCCCGGGAGCAGCTCGCCGCCTGGCTACCCGACCACATGGTCCCGGACACCCTGCTGCGGGTGACCACCCTGCCGCAGACTCTCAACGACAAGGTCGACCGCAGCGCGCTGGCCACCCTGCCGTTGGCCGACCTGCGCGCGGGCTTCGGCGCGACGGCGGCAGCCCGGCCGCTCGTCCCGGCCCGACCCGCGAGCCGGGTCGAGGCGCTGGTCGCCGACCTGGCCGGGATCGTCGGCCGGCTCGCGGGCGTACGCCCGGAGGACATCGGGGCGCACGCCCCGCTCGGCGACGCCGGCATGAACTCGGTGACCTTCACCGCGCTGAGCGTCGAGCTGCGCAAGGCGTACGGCATCGAGGTCTACCCGACGCTGTTCTACCGTCGCGGCACCCTGACCGCACTCGCCGAGCACCTGTGGGAGGAGTACCCGGCGGCGCTGTCGGCCCGGTTCGCAACGGTCGCGCCGCCGCCGGCCGCCGCGCCTGTCGCGCCGCAGCCCTCCGGCGGGCGGCCGGGCGGCGGGGACGTCGCCGTCATCGGCATGGCCGGGCGGTTGCCCGGCTCGGCCGACCTGGCGGAGTTCTGGGCGCACCTGCTTGCCGGCGACGATCTGGTCACGGAGGTGCCCGCGGACCGCTGGGACTGGCGGGAGCGGCCCGGCTCCCGCTCGCGCTGGGGCGGTTTCCTGTCCGGCGTCGACCGGTTCGACGCCGCGTTCTTCGGCATCTCGCCCCGGGAGGCCGAGCTGATGGACCCGCAGCAGCGACTGCTGCTGGAAGTGGTCTGGTCGGCGGTGGAGGACGCCGGCTACCGCCCGTCCGAGCTGGCCGGCCGACGTGTCGGGGTGTTCATCGGCGTCGCCAATGCCGATTACCTGGAGGCGCAGCGAGCGGCCGGACATCCCCCGCAGGGCCACACGGCCACCGGCGCGGCGCTGTCGATCATTCCGAACCGGGTGTCGTACCTGCTGGACCTGCGCGGTCCGAGTGTCGCGGTGGACACTGCCTGCTCGGGTTCGCTGATCGCGGTGCACCAGGCGCTCGCCGCGTTGCGGGACGGCAGCTGTGACCTGGCCATCGCGGGCGGCGTCAACCTGATCCTCTCGCCGACCGTGAACGACGTGCTCAGCCAGGGCGAGATGCTCAGCCCGCAGGGACGCTGCCGGGCCTTCGACAGTCGGGCCGACGGCTACGTCCGTGGCGAGGGCGTCGGCGTGGTGCTGCTGAAGCCCGGCGAGCAGGCGGCCCGCGACGGCGACGCCGTGCACGCGCTGATCAAGGGCGCCGCCGCCGGGCACGGCGGCCGGACCACCTCGCTTACCGCCCCGAATCCCGACGCCCAGGCCGATCTGCTTGTCGAGGCGTACCGCACGGCCGGCGTGCCGCCGGAGACGGTCGGCTACATCGAGGCGCACGGTACCGGCACGGCTCTCGGCGACCCGATCGAGACAACCGGGCTGAGCATCGCCTTCCGACGGCTCTACGCCGAGCAGGGAACCGGGCCGGGGCCGGGCTGCGTACTCGGCTCGGTGAAGAGCAACATCGGTCACCTGGAGGCCGCGGCGGGCATCGCCGGGCTGTTCAAGGCGGTGCTGGCCGTGCGGCACGGCACCATCCCCGCCAGCCTGCACGTACGCGAGCTGAACCCGTACCTGCAACTGGACGGCGGCCCGTTCGAGGTGGCCCGCCAGACGCGCGCCTGGCCCCGGCCACGGGACGCCGCCGGGGCCGAACTGCCGCGCCGCGCCGGGGTCAGCTCGTTCGGCTTCGGCGGGGCCAACGCACACGTGGTGCTGGAGGAGGCGCGCATGACCGAGACCCGTGGCGAGGACGACAGCGAGCAGCTGTTCGTGCTGTCCGCCCGCACCCCGCAGGCACTGCGCGACAGCGCCCGCCGGCTCGCCGACCACCTGGGCGCGCACGAGGTCGCGGCCGGTGACCTGGCGTACACCCTTCAGGTGGGCCGCGAGCCGATGGCGTACCGGCTCGCCGTGGTGGCGCGCGGCGTCGCCGGGCTACGCGCCGAGCTGACCGCGCACCTCGACGGTCGCCCGTCCCAGGTACGCACCGGGCAGGCGGGTCAGGACGCGCCGGCCAGCGCGCCGTCGCCTGACCTGGGCGCGCTGGGCCAACACTGGGTGGCCGGCGGCGAGGTCGACTGGGCGCACCTGCACCGGGGCGTCGCGCGGCGCAGGGTGCACCTGCCGACCTACCCGTTCGCCGGTGGCCGGCACTGGTTCGCCGCCGACCCGGCGGCGGCTCGGCTGCATCCGACCCTGCTGGACGCGGACGTGTCTACCCCCGACCGGCGTGCCTACGCCAAGACGCTCACCGGCCGCGAGTTCTTCCTGCGCGACCACGTCGTCGGCGGCACGATGGTGCTGCCCGGGATGGCGTACCTGGAGATGGGCCGACTGGCCGGGGAACTGGCCGGCGGCCGTCGGGTGCACGGCGTCGACGGCCTGGTCTGGGCGGCCCCGGTCCGGATGCCTGCCACCGGCGCACACCGGCTGCTGGTGGAGGTCACCGGGCACACCTTCGAGGTGCGCACCGACGGCGACGATCAGGTCACGCACGCCCGCGGCACGCTGGTCCGCGACGAGCCGCCGGGCCGTCCCGAACGGGTCGACCTGCTCGCGGTACGCGCCCGCTGCACCACCGTGCACCCCGGCGCGAGCTGCTACCAGACCTTCTCCGCGCTGGGCTTCGACTACGGCCCGGCCTTCCAGGTGCTGGAGGAGATCGCCGTGGGGGAGGGCGAGGCGCTGGCGACGCTGCGGCTGCCCGCCTCGCAAGCCGCCGATCGGGCCGGCTACGTGTTCCACCCGTCGCTGATGGACGCGGCCCTGCAAACGGCCGGCCGGCTCGCCGCCGGTGGGCAGGACCCGGCGGACCAGCCGGCATACCTGCCGTACGCGCTGGGCGCCGTGCGGATCTTCGGCGAGCTGCCGCAACGCCTGCACGCCCACGCCCGCCCCGCGGCCCGCCCGACCGCCGCCGGGACGCTGTGCTTCGATGTGGCGCTGCTTGACCCGTCCGGCGAGGTGCTGGTGACGATCGACGCGTTCACGCTGCGGGTCGCCGCCACGGCGGAGACTGCGGGGGACACGGTCGCCGCGTACGAGCCGTACTGGCAGCCCGCCCCAGCGGCCCCGCGCCCGCTGACCGGCGCGGCCATCGTCCTCGGCGCGGCTGACGAGGGCCGGGCCGTGACCGCCGCGCTGACCGCGGCGGGCCTGTCGGCGCGGCTCGTCGAACTCGACGACCGGTGCGACATCGAGGCGGCGGTCCGCGACGCGGGCAGCGGACCGGTGCAGGTGGTGCACCTGGCCCACCCGGACGCTTCACCCGCCGCCGCGCTGGAGCACGGCTTCCACACCGCAGTGACATTCCTGCAAACCTGGCAGCGCGGACCGGGCGGCGCGCTGCGCTACCTGTACGTGCACCGCGACCCGCCGGCCTCGCCCGCCCACCCGGCAATGGCGGCGTTCGCCCGCTCCGTGCGCCGGGAGCACCCCGCGCTCGACATCGGCACCCTCGCGGTGGCCGACGGCCCGCTGGCCGAGGCGGTCACCGCCGCGCTCGCCGCCGAGGGGGCAGCCGAGACCCGGGTCGGCGCGTCGGGCCGCGCCCGTCGGGCCTGGCGGCAGCTGACCCTGCCCGACGCCCGCGCGGGCGTGTTCCTGGGCGCGGGTGCGCATGTGATCACCGGTGGCGCCGGCGCGCTCGGCCTGTTGCTGGCCGAGCACATCACCGCAGTCCGGCGCGCCGCAGGCGTGACCGAGGGCGGGGTGGTGCTCGCCGCCCGCACCGCACCCGACCCGGCGACGCAGGCCCGCATCGACGCCGCCGGGGCACAGTTGATCCTCGCCGACGTCACCGACCCCGCCGCGGTACGGGCGCTGCTGACGCAGGCCCGCCACCGGCACGGCGCAATCCGCGGCGTGTTGCACGCGGCCGGCGTGCTGCGCGACGGCCTGCTGCACCGCAAGCAGCGGGCGGACGCGGAGGCCGTGCTGTCCGCCAAGGTGTTCGGCACGCTGCTGCTGGACGAGGCGACGGCGGACGACCCGCTCGACTACTTCGTGGCGTTCTCGTCGGCTGCCGCGGCGCTGGGCAACGCCGGGCAGACCGACTACGCGTTCGCCAACGCCTTCCTCGACCATTTCGCCGAGCAGCGGCATCAGCGCTGCCGGGAGGGCGTCCGGAGTGGACGAACCCTCGCTGCTGCCTGGCCGGTCTGGGCCGAGGGCGGCATGTCCGTCGATGCCGCAGGCCACGAGTACGCGGCCCGGATGGCGGGCCTGCGTCCGCTGCGTACCCGGCCGGCGCTCGACGCCCTGGAACGTGCGCTGGCCACCGCCGCGCCGCGGCTGCTGCTCGCCGCAGGTGACCCCGCGCGGCTGCTGGCCGCCCTCGACGGTGACGCGGTGCCGTCGCGGCCCGCGTCCGGCGTCACGGTACCGGCCCCCGACGTGGCCCGTGCCCAGGCCGAGGAACTGGTCCTCGGGATCATGGCGGAGGAGCTCAAACTGCCCGCTGCCGAGATCGCCGTCACCGAACCGTTCGACCACTACGGCGTCGACTCGCTGATCACCTTGAACGTCACTCGCCGGCTGGAGGAGAGCGTCGGCCCGCTGTCGAAGACGCTGCTGTTCGAGTACGTCACCGTCGGCGAGCTGGCCGACCACCTGGCGGCGGCGCACCCGGCCGCGTTCGCCACCGCCGCGCCACCGACCGCCACGCCGGTCCCGGCTGCGGTCACCGCCACCGCCGCGCCGCCGGCCGTCGGGTCGGTCCCGGCTGCGGTCACCGCCACCGCCGCGCCACCGACCGCCACGCGGGTCCCGGCTGCGGTCACCGCCGCCGCCGCGCCGCCGGCCGTCGGGGCGGCCCCGGCTGCCACCTCCGCCACCACGAGCACGGCCGGCGACATCGCGATCATCGGCGTCGCGGGCCGCTATCCGCAGGCCGACGACGTCGACGAGTTCTGGCGCAATCTGCGCGCCGGGCGGGACAGCATCGAAGAGGTGCCGGCCGACAGGTGGCGACACGAGCGGTTCTACGACGCGGACAAGTCCGCGTTCGGGCGCACCTACGGGCGGTGGGGCGGCTTCGTCCGCGACGTCGGACGCTTCGACCCGCTGTTCTTCCGGATGTCGCAGATCGAGGCCGAGCACACCGATCCGCAGGAGCGGGTGTTCCTGGAGACGGTCTGGCACCTGCTGGAGGACGCCGGCGTCGCCCCGGAGCGGATGCGCGGCTCCCGCACCGGTGTGTTCGTCGGCATGATGTACGGGCAGTACCAGCTCTACGGCGTCGGGGAGGCGCTGCGCGGCGAGGGTCTGCCGCCGCACTCCTCCTTCGCCTCGGTGGCCAACCGGGTCTCGTACTTCTTCGACTTCACCGGCCCCAGCGTGGCCGTGGACACCATGTGTTCCTCCGCGCTTGTCACCATCCACCAGGCGTGCCTGGCCATCCGGAACGGCGACTGCGACACGGCGGTGGCCGGCGGCGTCAACATCACCAGCCATCCGGCGAAGTACCTACAACTGGCCTGGCGTGGCTTCCTCTCCGAGGACGGCCGGTGCCGCAGTTTCGGCGCGGGCGGCACCGGCTATGTCCCGGCCGACGGCTCCGGCGCGGTCCTGCTCAAACGCCTTGACGCCGCATTGGCCGACGGCGACCGCATCCTCGCGGTGGTCAAGGCCTCCACCGTCAACCACGGCGGTGCGGGCCGCGGGTTCACCGTGCCCAACCCCAAGGCGCAGGGCGACCTGGTACGCGACGCGCTCGACCGCGCGGGGCTGCGCCCCGCCGACCTGGACTACATCGAGGCGCACGGCACCGGCACCGCGTTGGGCGATCCGGTCGAGATCACCGGGCTGCTGCGGGCCTTCCAGCACGACCCGTACGACCTGCCGGAACCGCTGCCGATCGGTTCGGTGAAGTCGAACATCGGGCATGCGGAGTCGGCGGCCGGCATCGCGGCCGTCACGAAGGTGCTGCTCCAACTGCGCCACGACGAGCTGGCTCCGTCGCTGCACGCCGATGAGCTCAACCCACACATCGACTTCGCGATGACGCCGCTGCGGGTGCAGCGCGAGGCCGCGCCCTGGCCGCGCCGACTCGGCCCCGACGGCGTGGCGCGCCCGCGCACCGCCGCGGTCAGCTCGTTCGGGGCGGGTGGCACCAACGCGCACCTCATCCTTCAGGAACACCTCGGCACGCCGACGCCCGCCGGCCCGGTCGGTCCGCAGCTGGCCGTGCTGTCCGCCCGCGACGGCGAGCGGCTGGCCAGGTACGCCCGCCGCGTCGCCGCGTACCTACGCGCCGAGGGCGCGGACCTGGCGCCGCACGAGGTGGCCTGGACGCTACAGACCGGACGCGAGGGCATGGCGCATCGGCTGGCGATCCGCTTCACCGACCTCGCGCAGTTGGCCGCCCGCCTGGACGAGCACGCCGCCGGGGGCACACCCGACGAGAGCTGGACCGGAATCGTCGACCCGCGCCGACCGTACCCGGCAGACGTGGCGGGGACCGAGCCCGCGGCCTACGCCGAGGCCTGGACCCGCGGCGGGATCGTCGACTGGTCCCGCCTGCACGCCGCGCGTCCGGGCCGGGTGCCGCTGCCCGGCTACCCCTTCGGCGGCGACCGGGTCTGGCTGGCCGCGGCCGACGCGGAGCTCGCCGCCCTGGACGCCGCTCCCGCCGCGCCCGGAGCATCTGCGCCGCCCGTCGCCCTCGCCGCATCTGCGCCGCCCGTCGCGCCGGCGGCACCCCGGCGCCCGTCGCGCCGGTGGCATCTGCGGCACCCCGGCGCCCGCAGCACCGGGCGTGACCGGCCGCGAGCTGCTGCTGGAGCGGTACTGGGTCCCCGCCGCGCCCGCCGACCGTCTCGCCCTGCCGGGCCGCGTCGCGGTGCTGGCCGCGCCCGGGACCGAGGAGCTGGCGGAACGGCTCGCGGCGGCGCTACCCGACGCCGAGGTGCTCGACCATGCGGCGCTCGAGGCGGACCTCACGGCTACGGGCGTCCGCTGGGACCGGTTCGACGCCGTGGTCGACCTGGCCGGCTGCGCCGGTACGCCCGCCGAGCGCCCCGCGCTGTTCAGCTGGCTGCGCTGGGTGCAGCGGGTGGTCGACCACAGCCCTGACCTGCGACTGCTGCTGATCTCCCGGGACACGCCGGCCGGCCTGGGCGGCGCGGCCCGGGTGGGCCTCTACCGGATGCTACAGAGCGAGTACCGTCACGTCGCTTCGCGGCACGTGCACACCGGCTCCGGATCGGACGAGCAGCTGTGTCGGTGGGCGGTCGACGAACTCGCCACCGGCACAGCGGCGGCCGAGGTCGCCTACCGCGACGGCGTACGCCATCTGGCGGGGCTGCGTGAGCTGGCCGCCGCCGGCTCGGGTCCGGCCCCGTTCCCGGACGGGCACGTGTTGTGGGTGACCGGCGGTACGCGCGGCCTCGGCCTGCTTACCGCGCGCCACTTCGTCGCCCGGCACGGGGTGCGCAAACTCGTCCTCACCGGACGCGAGCCGCTGCCGCCACGTACCGCGTGGGACGGACACATCGCCGCGGACACCCCGCTGGGCCGCCGGCTGCGTCCGCTGGCCGACCTGGCCGCCCAGGGCGTGGAGCTGCTGGTGCTGGCGCCGCCGCTGGACGACTCGGTGGCCCTGGCCGAGGCGCTGGCCGAGGTCCGGCGGACCCTCGGCCCGGTGGGTGGGGTGATCCACAGTGCCGGCGCGGTCGACGCCGACAATCCCGCCTTCGTCCGCAAGACGCCCGACGGCATGGCACGGGTGATCGACCCGAAGGTCTTCGGACTCGATGCCCTTGTCGCGTGCCTGCGGGACGAGCCGCTCGGGTTCTTCGTGCTGTACTCCTCCGTCGCGGCCACGGTACCCGCGCTCGCGGTCGGGCAGAGCGACTACGCCCTGGCCAACGCCTACCTGGACGCGGTCGCCGAGGCGCGCCCGTACGGCCTGCCGCTGATCAGCGTGCAGTGGCCGAGTTGGCGGGACACCGGCATGGGTGCGGTGCGCAGCGCCGCCTACCGGGCGTCCGGGCTGGACCTGCTGTCGGACGAGCAGGGGCTCGCCCTGCTCGATCGTGCCCTGGCCACGGACGCGCGGGTGGTGCTGCCCGTCGTGGTCGCGCCCGGCGTGCACTGGCGACCCGAACGGCTTACCGCCCGCCGCCTGGACGGCGACGGCGTACCGGCGGCTGGCCCGGCCGTGCCCGCGCCACCGGTCGGTCCGCAGCCGAGCAGGAACCAGGTTGTGCCCGCCGAACTGGCGCGGGCCCGGGCTGCGGCGACCTCCTGGCTGCTTGATCGGCTCGCGGCCGAGCTGCGCTTCGACCGGGCCCGGCTGACCGGTGACGTGCCGGTCCAGGACTTCGGCATCGACTCGATCCTCCTCACGCAGCTGGTGCAGGCCCTGGCCCGGCGGCTCGACACACAGCTCGACCCGTCGGCCCTGCTGGAGCACCCGACCGCGGACGAGTTCGCGGCGTACCTCGCTGCCGAGCATCCCGGCCCGCTCGTCACCGCCTTCGGCGGGCCCACCCCCGACGCCGACGCCAACGCCGACGCCAACGCCGACGCCGACGCCAACGCCGACGCCGACGCCAACGCCGACGGCGACGCCAACGCCGACGCCAACGCCGACGCCGACGCTGCGTTGGTACGGCAGGCGACGCGGCCGGACCCGGACGCCGCACCGCTGCCCCGGCCGGCGACCCGCACCGGTGCGGACCGTGCGGCGCGGACCGGTGACGAACTCGCGGTGGTCGGCCTGTCCTGCCGGTTTCCCGACGCCGGGTCGGCCGGCGAGTACTGGGAGCTGCTGCGGCAGGGCCGCAGCGCGCTGCGGCCGGTTGTCGGGCGGCACGGGCTGGCCGGCTACCACGCCGGGCTGCTGGAGCCGGAGCTCCGCTTCGACCCCGAGGCGTTCCTGCTGTCGGAGGCGGACGTCGCCGCCATGGACCCGCAGGCGCTGCTGCTGCTGGAGGAGGTCGACCGG
Organism: Micromonospora sp. FIMYZ51; assembly: GCF_038246755.1. NCBI lineage: Bacteria > Bacillati > Actinomycetota > Actinomycetes > Micromonosporales > Micromonosporaceae > Micromonospora > Micromonospora sp. FIMYZ51. The sequence goes on from NZ_CP134706.1 coordinate 2,756,407, forward strand.
GCCGTACGCGACGCCGGCTACCGGCCGACCGAACTCAAGGGTCGGCGGATCGGGGTGTACGTCGGCGGTCGCACCACAAGCACGCCCGAGGACACGCTGCTGGGGCAGGCGCGCAACCCGGTGATGGTCACCGGCCAGAACTACCTGGCCGCAAACCTCTCCCACTTCTTCGATTTCCGTGGCCCCAGCATCGTGGTCGACACGGCCTGCTCCTCGGCGCTGGTGGCGATGGACACCGCCGCACAGGCCCTGCGTGCCGGCAGCGTCGAAGCGGCGGTGGTCGCGGGGGTGAGCCTGCTCGTCGACGACCGGGCGCACCAGATCTTCGCCCAGCGCGGCCTGCTCAACCCCGGCCCGGAGTTCCACCTGTTCGACCGCCGGGCCGCCGGCCTGGTGCTGGGCGAGGGCGTCGGCGTCGTCGTGCTCAAGACCCTGGCCAGGGCCCAGGCCGACGGGGACCGGGTCCTCGCGGTGGTGAAGAGCCTCGCGATCAACAACGACGGGCGGACCGCGGGCCCGGCCGCGCCGAACCCGGCCGCGCAGCGGGAGGTGATGACCGAGGCGCTGGCCCGCAGCGGCCACCTCCCGCAGGATGTCGGCTGGGTGGAGGCCAACGGTTCCGGCAGTGTCGTCACCGACCTGCTCGAACTCAAGGCCGTGCAGGCGGTGTACGGCACCGATCCGGCGCGGCCGGTGGCGCTCGGCTCGGTGAAGCCGAACATCGGGCACCCGCTGGCCGCGGAGGGTATCGCCGCGTTCATCAAGGTGGTGCTGATGCTGCATCACCGGGAGCAGGTGCCGTTCCGGTCCGGGCAGCAGCCGCCGGCGCACTTCGACCTGGCCGCCTCGCCGCTGTACTTCCCCCGCGAGGCCGGGCCCTGGCCGGACCACGCGGGTGTGGCCGCGCTGAACTGTTTCGCCGACGGCGGCACGAACGCTCACGTGCTGCTCGCCATGGCACCGCAGACCCCGCACCGCACCCGGCAGCCGCTGCCGGAGGCCGCGCGCAACCGCCGGATGGTGATCCGGCGGACCGCCGAGCCCGCAGCCGTGGCCGGGGGGCTGTTCTGGGACGACTACCGATGACCGCGACGCGGCCCGTGGTGTTCCTGTTCTCCGGGCAGGGATCGCAGTACCACGGCATGGGTCGGGAGCTGTACGAGACCAACGAGGTGTTCCGCACGACGCTGCGCGGTTACGACGACGCGGTCGCCGAGGTGCTCGGTGAGTCCGTGCTGGCCCGGATCCTCGACCCGGCCCGGCCACGCCATCACCCGCTGCTGGACACCCGGATCACCCACCCGGGCATCGTCATGATCGAGCTGGCCCTGGCGGAGCTGCTGGCAGCGGAGGGCATCGTGCCCGACCACCTGCTCGGGTGCAGCCTGGGCGAGTACGCCGCAGCCGTCGTGGCGGGCACTCTCGCCCCGCTGGACTGCCTGCGCCTGCTGGCCCGCCAGGCCGAGGCGCTGCGCGCGGGCCCGCCCGGCGGCATGCTGGCCGTGCTGACCGGGATCGACGTGCTGGACCGCATACCGGCGCTGCGCGCCTGCGAAGTCGCCGCACGCAACTACCCGGCCAGCTTCGTGCTGGCCGGCCGCGCGGCGGACCTGGACCGCGCCGAGGCCGCGCTGCGGGCCGCCGACGTGCTGCACCTGCGGCTGCCGGTCGAGTACGCGTTCCACTCGCACCTGATGGATCCGGTCCTCGACCCGATGCGGGCGTCCTTCGCCGGGGTGACGCTGCTACCGCCGCGCCTGCCCTGGATCTCCTGTGTGGACGGACGCCCGGTGCGTGATCCGAATGCGGAGCATTTCACCCGCGTGGCCCGCCAGCCGATCGACTTCGAGCGGGCCATGACCGGGCTGCTCGACCACGGCGACCTGCTCTGTCTCGACCTCGGCCCGTCCGGCAGCCTGCACAACTTCGTCGGCCGGCTGCTGCCGCCGGGCAGCGGCACCCGGTCGCTGCCGCTGCTGAGCCAGTTCGAGCGGGACACCACCCTGCTCGACCGGGTCCGCGCGCAGGCGCCACGGACCACACAACGGAAGGGGCACGCTGTGAGCGGCATCCGCGCAACGAAGGTGTACGGCTTCCCCGGGCAAGGCTCGCAGCGGCGCGGCATGGGTCGAGAGCTTTTCGCCAGGTACCCCGCCGAGACCGCCATCGCCGACGAGGTGCTCGGCTACTCCATCGCGGAGCTGTGCGTGGAGAACCCGCAGCGCCGGCTCAGCCGTACCGAGTTCACCCAACCTGCCCTGTACGTGGTGGGCGCCCTGTCCTACCTGGACCGGATCGCGACCGACCCGCTGCCGCCGGACTACCTGGTCGGCCACAGCCTCGGCGAGTATGTGGCGTTGTTCGCCGCTGGCGTCTTCGACTTCGCGACCGGGCTGCGTCTGGTGCGGCGGCGCGGCGAGCTGATGTCCGCCGCCGGGGGCGGGGGCATGGCCGCGGTCGTCGGCGTGGCCGAGGCGACCGTGGCGCGTACGCTCGCCGAACCGGCGCATCAGGCCCTGGACCTGGCCAACTACAATGCGCCCGACCAGTTCGTGATCTCCGGCCCGGATGCGGCGATCGACGCGGCGTGCGCGGCCTTCGAGGCGGCCGGGGCCCGCACCGTGCGGCTCGCCGTCAGCGCGCCGCTGCATTCCCGCTACCTGCGCGATGTCGCCGAGCAGTTCGGGCACTTCCTGGACGGCTTCACTGCGCGTCCACCGTCGGTGCCCGTGCTGGCCAACATCGACGCCCAGCCCTACACCGTGGACACGGTGCGGGACCGGCTGGTCGCGCAGATCGCGGGTCCGGTCCGGTGGACCGAGACCGTCCGCACCCTGCTGCGTCACGGCGACGTCGAGTTCGTCGAACTCGGTCCCGGCCAGGTGCTTACCAAGCTGGTCAACCGCATCCGGGCAGCGGCTGATCCACTGCCGGCGACCGAGCCGTCCGGGGCCGTCCCGCCGGTGCCAAACGCGTCGGTGGCCGCCCCGCCGGAACTCACCGCCGCCGACCTCGGCGCCCGCAGCTTCCGGGAACGGTACGGCCTGCGGCTGGCCTACGTGGTCGGCTCGATGTACGCCGGTGTCTCCGGCCCCCGGCTGCTGCACGCCTCGGCCAAGGCCGGCCTGCTCAGCTTCCTGGGCGCCGCCGGGCTGGCCCCGGCGCACGTCGAGCGGCAGCTGCGCGAGCTGGAACTCGGCGGCGCGTACGGGGTGAACCTGCACCACCTGCCGGACGCGCCCCAACAGGAGGCCGCCCTGGTCGACCTGCTGCTGCGGCACGGGATCAAACTGGTGGAGGCGTCCGGGTTCCCGCTGGTCACCGAGGATCTGGTGCGATTCCGGCTGCGGGGTGGCCGGATCCTGGCGAAGGTGTCGCGTACCGATGTGGCCGCCGCCTTCCTGGCCCCGCCCCCGCCACGACTGGTCGCACGACTGGTCGCGGCAGGTGCGGTGACCTCGGCGGAGGCCGCCGCGGCGGCCTCGCGTCCGATGGCCGACGACCTGTGCGTCACGGCCGACGGCGGTTGGGTGTGCGACGACACGGACGCGCTGACGCTGCTCCCGGCGGTGATCCGGCTGCGCGACGCGGCAGCCCTGCCCGGTGCGCGGGTGCACGTCGGCTGCGCCGGCGGCATCGGCACCCCCGCCGCGGCTGCCGCAGCGTTCCTGCTCGGTGCGGATTTCGTGCTGACCGGCTCGGTGAACCAGTGCACGGTCGAGGCGGACACCAGCGACCGGGTGAAGGACCTGCTGGCCCGGGCCCGCGAGCACGACGTGGTCGCCGCGCCCTGGCTGGACCTGCTCGAACACGGGGTGCGGGCCCGCTACCTCAAACGCGGCCTGCTCTTTCCGGCCCGGGCGGGCCAGCTGTCCGACAGGTGGCGTGGGCAGGCCCCGGACGCCGCACTGGACGGGTCGACCCGCACCGAGCTTCTGGACCGCTATCTGGGTGGTGAGCAGGTCCCGGCCGCCGCCGCAGGCACCGACGGCCGGGCCGAAATCGCCGCGCTGGGTCGGGCGTACGCCGCGCGCGGCCGGCGTCTCGCGGCGACCGGCGACGAGGCGGCCACGGTCGACTACCTGGTCCACTGCGGACCGGCGATGGGCGCCTTCAACCAGATCGTGGCCGGCACCGACCTGCAACCGTGGCGGGCCCGCACGGTCGAGGCCGTCGCCGACACGCTCATGGACGGCGCGGCGGCGCACCTCACGGCCCGACTGCGGGCCCTGGCCGAGTCCCAGCGCAGCGACACCGAGTGACCCATCCCGAAGGAGACCGGCAAGCGATGACCACCGTGCCGCAGGACCCCCCGCTGTTCTTCTACCCGTTCACGCCGGAATTCATGGAGGATCCGTTCGCGCACTACGCGCAGCTGCGTCGCCATGCGCCGGTGCACGAGCACCCGGGCGGCTTCTGGATGCTCTCCCGCTACGACGACGTGTCGGCGCTGCTGCGGTCGGGGCTCTCCGTCGAGCAGCGCAAGGTCGGCCCCGGGCGCTTCCGCGACGCGTACGCCGAGGCGGGGGTGACCGATGCGCCCCGGCTGAAGGGCCTGGCCCTGCTCGACCGCGACCCACCGGACCACACCCGCCTGCGCAGGTTGGTCACCCAGGCGTTCACGCCGCGGGCGATCAACGCCCTCGAGCCGATGATTCGAGGACTTGTGAACGAGTCGCTCGACGACATCGCGGCGGCCGGCGGTGGTGACCTGGTCGAGGCACTGGCGTTCCCGCTGCCGTTCTCGGTGATCACCCGGATGCTGGGGATGCCGCCGATCGACACCGCGCACATGCGGATGCTCACCACCCTGCTCATGCGCTCGGTCGAGCTGACCACCGATCCGGAGGTGATGCGGGTCGTCGAGGCCGCCGACGCGGAGATCTTCGCGCTGGTCAGTGAGGCCGTCGCCGGCAAGCGGCAGAAGCCGGGCGACGATCTGCTCACCGCGCTCATCGCGGCCGAGGAGAGCGGCGACAAACTCACCCACGACGAGCTGGTCGCCCAGGTCACCATGCTCTACGTGGCGGGGTACGAGACAAGCGTGAACATGATCTCCGGGGGTGCCCTGGCGCTGCTGCGTAACCCGGACCAGATGGCTGTGCTGCGGGCCCGGCCCGAACTGGGCGCCAACGCGGTGGAGGAGACGCTGCGCTACGACCCGCCGGTGCACACCAGCCGGCGCGTGACGGTGGAGCCGTACCAGGTCGGCGGTTACGAGATCCCTGCCGGCTCGTTCATCCTGGCCAACCTGGCCGGCGCCAACCGCGACGAGGAGTTCTGGGGGCCGGACGCGGAACAGCTGAGGCTGGAGCGGGCGAACGCGCGCAAGCATCTCTCCTTCGGCGGCGGCATCCACCACTGCCTTGGCGCGACGCTGGCCCGGCTGGAAGGCCGGGTGGCGCTCGTCGAACTGGTGCGCCGCTTCCCCGGACTTGAGCTGTCCGGCAAGGTCGAATGGAACGGCCTGCGCAGCCTGCGTGGAGCGGCCCGACTCCCGGTGCGGGTGTGAGCAGATGAGCATGACGAACACGCAGACGGACCGGTGGCTGCGTACCTTCGGCGCACCGGTGCCCAGTGAATCGCCCGTCCGGCTGCTGTGCCTGCCGCACGCCGGTGGCAGCGCCAGCTTCTACGCGCCGCTGGCCGAGGCGCTGCGCGGACGGATGTCGGTCGCGGCACTTCAGTATCCGGGGCGGCAGGACCGATTCGGTGAGCCGTGCCCGGACTCGATCCAGGAGTTGGCCGACGCGGCTGTCGCGGCGCTCGGCGAGACGGTGCAACGGCCGTTCGCCCTGTTCGGCCACAGCATGGGCGGGGTGGTCGCGTACGAGATGGCTGCCCGGTTGCAGGCCGCCGGGCAGTCGCCGACGGCGCTGTTCGTGTCCGGCACGGCCGGCCCGCTGGCCTCGCGTGACATGGGCACCCACCTGCTGGCCGACGAGCCGTTCAGCAACGAACTGGTCCGCCTCGGGGCCACCGACCGGGAGCTGCTGACGGGGGAGATGCGCGATGTCGTACTGCCGATGATCCGGGCGGACTACCGGGCCATCGAGACGTATCGCTGCACCCGGCCGCACACGCTGGCCTGCCCGTTGACGGCGCTGGTGGGCAGGGACGATCCGTACGTCACCCGGCAGGAGGCCGCCCGCTGGCGGGTGCACACCACCGGCGGGTTCACCATGCGGGTCTTCCCTGGTGGACACTTCTACCTCCAGGAGCGGTTCGACCGGGTCGCCGCCGCGATCGGTGCGGAGATCGGGGCCAGCGCGTCGGCGGGGAGTTGACAAACGCCGGCAACCGGCGCGGCCGAGGAAGGCAATCTCGAAGAACCTTCTCCAGCCGGTGACCCCTAGTTTTGGCTTGAACGCGCTGGGTCAACGAGGAGGTCGGAAAGATGGCGGCTGCGCAGGGTTCCCGAGGCAGACTTATCGCGACACTCAACGCCCAGCACCACCGTACGGCGCTGGGTCTGTACCTCGTGCTGGTGGTGGCGCACTGGGCCGAACACCTCGTCCAGGCGTACCAGATCTGGGTGCTGGGGTGGGCGCGCCCACAGGCCCAGGGGCTGCTGGGGGCCCAGTTCCCGTGGCTGGTGACCTCGGAGTGGCTGCACTACGGGTACGCGCTGGTGATGCTCGTCGGCCTGATCCTGCTGCGACCTGGCTTCGTGGGGCGCGCCCGCCTCTGGTGGACCGTCGCCCTGGCGATCCAGTTCTGGCACCACATCGAACACCTGCTGCTGCTGCTTCAGGCACAGACCGGTCACTTCCTCTTCGGCGCCGCAGCCCCGACGAGTGTCCTTCAGGTGCTCTATCCGCGGGTGGAGCTGCATCTCTTCTACAACTCGGTGGTGTTCATCCCAATGGTGATCGCGATGTACCGGCACCTGCGGCCCAGTCCGGCCGAGGAGGCGGAGATGATTTGCCGGTGCGCTGGTGACGCAGGATCCGCGCGTCTTCAGGCGCCGGGGCGGGCGCGGCAGAGCGCATGATCCGTTGGCGGCGCCCGGCGTCCGTCATCGGCGGCACCGCGCTGGCGATCGTGCTGGTGTTCGCCGCTTCGGGCGCGCTCAGGGCCGACTCCGGCGAGGTGTCGACCGAGCCGGTCGACGGTGCAGTGCTGACGGTCGCGCCGTCGGCCGTCGTCCTCACCTTCGCGCAGCACCCCGAGGCGGCGGAGTCGCATGTGGTGGTCAGGGATGGGGCCGGTAGGTCAGTGACGACCACTGAGGAGCTGAGTGTCGCCGGCCGGACGGTCGTCCGGCCGGTGGTGATCTCGGACGCCGGGGACTACACGGCGGCGTACCACGTGCGGTTTGACGACGGTGGACAGGCCAGCGGAACGGTACGGTTCAGTGTCGGCACGGGGGTGCCACCGCGCGGTGCCGAAGCGGCTGCGGAGCGCATGGGGCAGGCCGCTGCGACGCACCAGCACGGCGTCGATCCGGTGGGCGCCACGCTGCTGGTGGTCGACGGCGCGGTGGTGCTGGTGGTCGTCCTGTTGCTGCTGCTGCGTCCGCGCCGTCGCGCAGCCGGTTCACCCGGTTCGTTGCCCGGTCAGTAGCAGGCGGGTGGTGGTACCCGGCGTGGCCGGCAGCCGCAGCAGCGCATCGAGCGCTGCCGTGCCGGGGCCGACCGGGACCGGCGCCATGCCCATCCGGCGGGCCGCGGCGACGGCGCCGGGTGTGCCATGGGCCATCCCCGCGCCGCTCCACAGGGACCATTCGGCCACCACCACCGCGGCCCGGGGCAGGTCGGCGGCGTGACGCTCGGCCGTCCGGCGCAGCAGCTCGTTGGCCAGCGCGTAGGCGCCGAGGCTGCGGTGCGGACGTTCGGCGGTGATCGAGCCGTACACCACGACCTGACGCAGCGCCGGTTGCGGCAGGGCCTCGATCACGTTGCGCAGCCCGTCCGATTTGACCCGCTGCAAGGTGTGCAGGGTGGATGGTGTCATCGCGGCCACCGGCCCGCCGCGCAACAGCCCCGCGCAGTGCACGAGCACGGTCGGCACCGCAGCGGTGACTCCGTCGAGTGCGCGGCGCAGCCGGGGGCCGTCCGTCACGTCGGCGCGGACCAGCGTGACCCCGCCGACGGCGAGGCGGGTGAGATGTCGTCGTGCCGCCGGGCCCAGTTCGCCCGGGTCGGCCGTGTCCACCAGGATCGGGTGCAGTCCGCGCCGGCAGGCCAACACGGCGGCGGCGCGCAGACCCAGACCGCCGAGCCCACCGGTGACGAGCACCGAGCCCGGATGCGACTCGACCTCCTCGGCGGGCAGCGCACACGTGCGCCACGCGGTGCTGGTGAACCGGCCGTGGTCGTCGACGTGCAGCTCCGCGTCGAGCGGGTCGCCCGCAGCCGCGGCCACCGCCGCCCGTACGGCTGCGGGGGAGCCACGGCCGGTCAGCTCCACCACGACGACGGACAACCGGGGATCCTCGACGGCCGCGGCCCGCAGGAGGCTGCCGCCGCCGGCACCCAGGTGCAGCAGCGCCAGCCGGCCGCCGTGGCTGCCGGCCCGGGTCACGGCGGTGAGCAGGCGGGCGTTGTCGGCCGGCCGGAACCGGCGGCCGAGCAGCACCGCCGTCGCGGCTGGCGCGGCGGAGTCCGACGTCGCGTGCAGGGCGGCGGCGGCCGGGTGTCCTGCCGGGCCGATCACGGTCCACCGGTACGGGCGGGTGGCGCGCGGCGCCGCCACTGGCACCTCGTGCGGTGCCCGCACCTCCAGCGCCCTCATCGGAGCACTGCGAGCAGCGTGGGAATGGCCTCGGCCTGGAAATCGACGTCCACGTCGAACTCGTTGATCATCCCTTCCAGCACCAGGAGCGACATCAGCGGGAAGACGAACTCCGGCGCTGCCGCGATGCCAGAGCGGCGTTGCAGGTCGAACAGCCGGGTGGCGAACGGCCCCAGCCGGAACTGCCCGGCGGTCCTGCGGTGGGTGCTCTCCACCAACTCGCGTACGCCGGACCGGAAGGCGGCCAGGTCACAGGAGGCGGGCACGTGTTCGGCACTGCGCAGCACCACCTCGGCGGCCTGCTCGCCGCGACCGAGCGACATGTTGAGGAAGAACTCGGCGAACAGCCGGCGCACCTGGGGGTCCAACTGGACCACGAAACCGGCGTCGAGCAGCACCACGTCGGCGTCGCTGAGGTACAGGTTGCCGGGGTGCATGTCGCAGTGCACCAGCCCGTCGACGAAGAGCATGCGGTACACACCCTGGAGGACCTGCCGGACGATCTGCCGGCGCTGCTCACGGGTCAGCTCGCCGGGCCGGAACCTGCGCAGGCCGGGTATCCACTCCATCACCAGCACGTCGTCGCGGCTCAGCTCGGGCAGCGGCGCGGGGATCCGGAACGACGACACGTCGGCCAGGTTGCGGCGCAGCGTGGCCAGTGCGACCGCCTCCTGGGCGAGGTCGAGTTGTTGCAGTACCGCGGCCGACACGTGGCGCACCATCCGGCACATCGGAACCCGGTGCAGCCCCGGCAGCCGTTGCGCCAGACGGGCTCCGGCGCCGAGCAGTTCGAAGTCGGTGCGCATCCGTGGACCGATGCCGGGTCGGCGGACCTTTACCGCGACCGGGGTGTCGTCGGGCAGCCAGGCCTGGTAGACCGATGCGATGCTGCCGCTGCCGGCGGGTTCCTCGGCGATGCGGGCGAACGGGCTGCCGCCCGGGTACGCGAGGGCCAGCGTGGTCCGCGCCGTGTGTGCCGACATCGGGGCCACCCGGTCGTGCAGTTGGCGCAACTGCTCGCGCCGCCGCTCGGAGAGCACGTCCGTGCGGGTGCTCAGCAGCTGACCACCCTTGACGAAGGTCGGGCCGAGCCGGGTGAGTAGTTCGATCAGGCCCGGCTCGCGGTGCGGTCGACGGGCCAGCCGGCGTCCGGTGGTGGCGACCAGGTGGCCGCCGGTGATGCCTGCCCAGGCGCCCGCGCGTAGCGCCATGGTGAGGCGCGACGAACGCGGGACGCGCTCCAGCGGTGGGACGGTCTGGATCATTGTCGGCACCTCCCAATCGCTATCGAAATATACAGCGCCCACCGGGAATGGAAAGGTGTGAGAAGTTGCCCGCTTTAGATTGACGTAGCGTCTGTTCCGTTGGTCCTCGTGGATCCGATGGAGGGAAGACGACATGGCGATCGACCTATGCAACAAGTCCCCCGTGTCCGCGAACGGTGAGGTCCGTTCGTGGGACCCGATGGCATCCCCACAGCCGGCGCTGCTCGAGGACCTCGGTGCTGAGCAGCGGGACGCGCTCAATTTCGCGTACCGCACCACGCTGAGCAACGTGGATCCCCGGCTCGTGGCGGGTGACCCGGCGGCCTGGGCGAGTGACTTCGGGTACGCCCTGAACCGGGTGGCGATCCGGCTCGACAACCGGACCAACGACGAGCTTCGGCACCAGGCGCTGCACCACCCCGACCCGGCGATGCGCGAGCAGGCGCTGTTCGAGTACGCCGACCGGGACCACGCGGACGCCATCGAGTTGCTCGAGCAGGCGGTTCGCCACGACACGAACCGCGAGGTCCGCTGGGACGCACTCTGGGCCATCGAGAAGCTGGGCGGTCCGGAGGCCATCGCGGTGCTGGGGAAGTTCCTCGACGACGCCGACCCGGAGATCGCCGAGTGGGCCAAGCTGTTCATCAGCGAGTTGCAGACCGGCGACCCCTCGTTCGACGGTCGCAACGCGCTCTACACCCCCGGACGCACGTTCGACGAGACGATCTACCTGTTGATCCACTGCGACCTGTACGTGCGGCTCGACGAGAGCAACACCCACTGGGGCAAGATCTCGCTGGCGCCGCAGGGGCTCGCCCGGATCTACGGCCAGGCCCACGCCTGCCCCAACGTGGCCACCCGCGAGCGCCAGTTGGTGATCGCCAAGACCATCTCCGGCCTGCACAAGGACGGCTCGCCGCACTGCGACAACTACCTGTTCCGAGGCTTCACCGACCGGACCCGCCGGGACCGCGGCAACTTCTTCTTCGAGTCGCTGGTGCCCCGGACGTTCTTCAAGTCCGGCCGGGCCGACGATCCGAGCCAGGGCACCCGCCAGGCGAACATCGGCTTCGCCCGGTACGGCACCTGGCACCTGGAGCCGAGGTTCCAGGTCCGCGAGGAGGCGGCGATCCGCTACGTGCGCGGTCGCTTCCAGGGCTGGGGACACGTCAACCTGTCCCGCATCGCCGGCCGGTCGCTGGAGGAGATTCTCACCCCCGGCAACGGCGTGCTGTCGACCCTGCACGACCCGGAGGTGGGCCCGATGACCAACGCGTTCATCCTCGGCACCTTCAAGGGCAAGCTGAACGACTGGGACGGCGACGGCCTCATCGACCTGAACTCGCGCGACGTCTACTCGACGGTCGACGGTGACATCGACTCCGACCAGGACGGAGTGGCCGACCGGCCCGGCCTGACCTGCTGCGACCACACCACCCTGATGCCCTGACGAACCTTCCCCGTCCGTTCGCCGGTGGTGACGACGCTTTATTTCTCGTTTCGAGCTGGGCGGCTCTGGCCGCGCCGATACCGCAGGAGGAAAACACCATGACGACTCCCACCACGAAGCCCTCCGTGATCTACGGTCGGCCGGTGACCACCGACGGCGTTCCGAACCGCTACGCCGGCACCCCGGTGCAGCCGTGGACCCCGCCGGTCCCGGGCATCGACAACCTCGGGATCACGTCCGTCGACACGTTCGCCGTACCCGGCGTCGGCGAGTACACCGTGCCGTTCGACGGCTACGTCCGGGTGGTTCGCTCGGAGCCCACCTCGGACGAGTGGGCGACGGCCGAGGTCTACACCAACCTCATCGAGATGAAGATGACCGGTTCGTGCGAGGAACTCGGTGAGATCACCGTGACGCTGAACCCGGACTGCCTGTCCACCGGCCAGATCCGTACCCCGTTCGACCCGTACGCCGGTGAGGGACCCGCAGCGAAGGCGTGCCGGATGGCGGTCGGGGCGATCTTCGACATGCCGAAGCTGGGCCTCAAGCTGATGAACAAGGAACCGATCATCCTGACCATCGACGACGTGCGGCAGATCCCGCCGGCCGGTTCCCCGGGCAAGGGCCAGATCTACCGCATGCTGCCGCTGCACGACACCCGGTACCCGGACAAGGAGCCGGTCGCGTACGTGACCAGCCTCAGGTTCACCATGGGCGGCTACCTCGCCAAGGACGCGATGTAGCAAGCGCACTGCGGGCCGGGACGATCCGTCGTCCCGGCCCGCACCGGCCCGGATACCCCGCTGCCGAGCACGAGATCGTCGGAGGTGTCGAGGTGGACGACGTTCAGCCGGTGGCCGCCGCCGACCCGGTCCGGGTCGACGTCGTGCTGTCGGCCACCGTGGCGCAGGTGTGGGTCGCGCTCACCGACGGGGCACGGCTGGCGGCGTGGTTCGGCACGCCGCGCGGGCCCTGGGTGCCCGGGTCGACCTGGCGTGTCGAGTTCGGCGACGGTGACTTCTTCCAGGTGACGCCGCGGCATGTGGTTCCCGACCGACGGATCGAGTTCGACTGGTCGTTTCTCGGCGTCGGTCCGGTGCAGCGGGTGGTCTGGGAGGTGACGCCGATCGCCGACCGGACCCGGGTCACGGTGCAGGACGCCGATCCCGCCCGGTCGCCGGCCGAGCTGCACCAGATGCGTGCCGGCTGGACGGACTTCCTCCAGCGGCTCTCCGGACATCTGCGTACCGGCCGGCCGACCCGGTACGACTGGCGGGAGGAGATCGACGGGGCCGTGGACATCGCGGCCGGCTGGGCGCCGCTGCACCTGGATGTGGTGTACCGGTGGCTGCCGGTCGCCAGCGACGGCTTCCGGCCGAGTTGGTTCTTCGTCATCGACGACGACGGCCCGCGCCGGTTCGAGGTGGTCAACTGGCGGCCGGATGGTGCGCGGATCGAGTTCGGGGTCCGGATCCCGGGCGCCGTGCGGACCACGGTCGCCGAGCTGTCCGTGGAAACCCTGGCCGACCGGCAACGCCTGCGGTTCAGCCATCGTGGCTGGCGCGGCCTCGGCCTGTCCGACGTGCGGGCCCGGGCGCTGCGCAGCCGGTTCGCCGCCACCTGGACCGAGGCGCTGGAGCAGGCCCGTCAGCTCGGTCGCAGCATCGTCGCGGAGCACTGATAACTCGTCGCGACCTGGCCGGCATGCAATACTCAAGCAATGGGCAGCTGCCGGATGATCGGACGCGGGTGACCATGGAGCGCAAGAAACGGAGTTACGACCAGCAGTGCGCCTTGGCGTACGCGCTGGACGTGGTGGGTGAGCGGTGGACGCTGCTCATCATTCGTGAACTCCTGCACGGACCCCGCCGTTACCGAGAGTTACTCGACGCGCTGCCTGGCATCGGCACCAACCTGCTGGCGGCCCGACTGGCCTCGCTCGTCGACGCCGGTGTGCTGGCACCCACCGAACCGCGCCGCCGCACCGGCGGATACATGCTGACCGACCTTGGGCGCTCCCTGCACGAACCAATTCTCGGGTTGTCCCGCTTCGGGATGGCCCACACGACGCTGCACGGGGCCCGTCCCGGTGCGACGGTCCGCGCCTCCTGGGCCGTGCTGGCGATCGAGGCCATGGTCGATGCTGAACGGGCGCCGGAGGTCGACGAGACCTACCAGTTCGAGGTGGACGCGGAAACGTTCCATGTGCAGGTGAGCGCCGGGCAGGTTGAGGTCCGGTCTGGTCCGGCGGTCGACCCGACGCTCACGGTACGGGCCGACGCGAACAGCTTCTTCCGGGTCGGCATGCGTCAGTTGGACCCGATCGAGGCCCTGGTCAGCGGTGCCGTGGCGGTGGAGGGCGTGCCGGCGGCCGTCACCCGCTGCCTGCGCCTGATCGGGCTGATGAACGACGTCGCCACGCCCGGACGCTCCGCCGCGCTCGGGCCAGCTACCGCCTGACCAGGGAAGACGGTGCGAGTCGGTCCGCGCAGAGGAGACCCGGATGAGTGAGACGTTCCACGGCACCCTGGTGTGCGAGCAGGTTGGCGCCTGGACGTACGTGACCGTGCCCGACGAGGTCGCCGCCCGGCTCGGCGACCGGGCCAGGGTTCCGGTGACCGGGCACGTCGAGGATGCCTCGTTCACGGGCTCGATGATGACCGGGCCGAACGGCGTGCGGTACATCGTGGTCAACAAGGCCGTCCGGGAGGCGGCCGGCGTCGCGGCGGGTGACACGGTACGGGTGACGCTCGCGCCGGACGCCGCGACCCGCACCGTCGAGGTGCCGGACGACCTCGCCGCCGCGTTGGCCGACGCCCCGGCGGCCGGTGAGTTCTTCGAGACGCTGTCGTACTCGCGTACCAAGGAGTACGTCAGCTGGATCACGGGCGCCAAGCGACCGGAGACCCGTGCCCGTCGGGTCGCCCAGGCGGTGGAACTCCTCGCGGCCGGTCGGGTGCTGAAGGGCTGACGGCAGCTTTCGACTCCGGTGCGGCGCTGCGCAAGTTGCGAGAAGCGCCCCCATCCGCAGGTCCCCTAGCATCGGCGGTACGACACGAGGCCGCGAACGGCGGCCGTGCACGGCGCATCGGGCTCATGCGGACGCGCCCCGGGGCGTCGACACCTGCGCGACGGACGAGGCGGCGATGCATGCTGCCCGTGATCCGACGCGCCCGGCTGACGGCAGCGACGACGCACACCAGGAGGCACAGTGTCTGTCGAATCGATCGAACGCAACGGGTCGCAGCCGACACCGGAAGCGCCCTGGCCGGACTTCGCCGAGTTGGAGCCACCACGCATCGTCGACGCCTTTCCGCCGCTGAACGCCGTGCAGGCACGCTCCATCGTGCAGGACCGCTGGGAGCGGTTGGTGGCCGTGACCGAGGTGCCGATGTCGATCGACCGGGTGTGGCAGGCCCTGACGACGCCCGACGAGATCCGCCACTGGCTGGCCCGGTGTCGCGGCTCGCTCACCGAGATCGACAGCGACGTGCTGCTCGACTTCGAGGACGGCGAGTTCTTCCACTGCCGGCCCGTCGTCGCCGAGGCACCGCAGAACGACCGTGCCGTGCTCAAGTACTTCTGGCGGTGGGTCGGGGTCGGACCCGCCACGCGGGTGATCTGGGAGCTGGACACGACGTCGTCCGGGGGCACGAAGATCACCGCCACCGAGGAGGCGCTGAACTCGCCGTCGGACTGGCGCAGTTGGAACGGCAACGGCTGGCCGGGCATCCTGGACCAGCTCGCCGGCTACCTGCGTACGGGCACGACCTGGCGGTGGCCGTGGCGGCGGATGGGCCCGTACGTGCAGATCGAACTGGAGGCGACGCCCTACGACGCGTGGGAACTGCTGAGCAAGACCGAGTCGCTGCGCTACTGGTTGCAGCGCCGGTTCGGCTCGTTCACCACCGGCGACAAGCTCACCCTGATCATGGGTGACGCCAGCGGTGTGGTGGAGATGACGGTGCACCGCCATGTGGAGCCGAACCAGCAGTTCCCGTCCTACCTGCCGTGGCTGGAGTTCGGACTGAAGCGGGCGTCCTGGCCGGTGGAGCTGAACGGCAAGCTCTACATCGAACCGGCAGGCGTCAACCGCAGTCTCTTCCAGATCTTCGTGGACAACTGGGAGAACCTCCCCACCGAGTTGCAGCGGGAGGAGCGGGAGATCATCTGTGGCTTCTTCCGCGACTCGATGGTCCGTGCGCAGAACCTGACCTCACCCCGGCCCACCCCCTCCCACCCGCACGGCTGGTCCTGACCCGCGCCGCCCGACAGGAGACGACTGCCATGACGCTTTCCGAGCGTGCCATGGAGGAGACCCCCGACGCCCTGATCCAACTGATGTCACCGGCCGCCGTCGAGGACCCGTACCCGATCTACGCGCGCCTGCGGGAGACGGCACCGGTCTACCCGAGCCAGTTCGGCGCGTACCTCGTCTCCCGGTACGCCGACGTGGAGTTCGTGTTGAAGCATCCGGACCTCTTCCCGGGCGCCCGCCCGGAGGCGATGGCCGAGATGTTTCCGCAGGCCGTCGAGCACGAGGCGTACGACGTGCTGGTCAGCTCGCTGGTCGGCAGCAATCCGCCGAAACACACCCGGCTGCGGCAGCTGATCGGGCGCGGCTTCACCAGCCGGCGGGTCGCCCACCTGCAAACGTCGATGGAGCTGTGGTCGGACCGGCTGCTGGCCGGCGTGACCGAGCGGCTGAACGACGGCGAGACGGTGGATCTGCACTCGACGGTGTCGGTGCCCATGCCGATGCACATGATCTCGGACCTCATCGGGATCCCGGAGCCCGACCGGGAGCGGCTGGCGGAGCAGGTGCCGGAGATGATGAACGTGGTCGATCCGGCGGCCACCCCCGACGCGGTGCGCCGCGCGGACGACGCGTTCCGCGAACTCGGCGAGTACTTCGACGTACTCATTGAGCAGCGACGTCGGGACCCCCGCGACGACCTGGTCTCCGCACTGGTGTCGGCGCGCGACGACGGCGAGGGCCGGCTCAACGACGCAGAACTGCGCAACCTGCTCTTCACGCTCTGGTCGGCCGGGTTCGAGACGACGGCGACGGCGATCGACAACGCCGTCCTGCTGCTGCTCGCCGATCCCGCGCGCGGTGCCTGGCTGGACAGCGAGGACGGCACCCGCAGGTTCGTCGAGGAGACGCTGCGCTACGAGCCGTCCGTGCAGGTGGCGCCCGGCCTGCGGTTCGCCGCCGAGCCGGTGGTGCTGGCTGACACGCCCATCCCGCAGGGCGCGCAGGTGCGGCTGTTGATCGGCGCGGCCAACCGGGATCCGGCCGCATATCCCGATCCTGACGTCTTCGACCCGAGGCGCTCCGGACCGGCGCCGCTGAGCTTCGGCGCGGGAATCCACTACTGCCTCGGCGCCGGCCTGGCCAAACTGGAGATCGGTGTGCTGCTGAACCGGCTGCACCGCACGATGCCCGGCCTGGTCCTGGCCGGGCCGCCGGTGCGGCGTCGCACGGTGCCGCTGCGCGACTTCGTCTCGGTGCCGGTAAAGCTCGCTCGATAGCGGTCCTCCGCTTGCCTGAAACGCCGATTCCACGCTGGATTATTGTGTAGCGAGTGGTAGGGTCATCGACATGGTTTATGCGATCAGGGCGCACAACCTCACCAAGAAACTAGGTAAAAAAGAGGTACTTCACGCCCTCTCCCTGGAAGCTCCGGCGGGGACGGTGGTCGGGCTGCTCGGTCCCAACGGCGCTGGTAAGACCACCACCGTCCGGATCCTGTCGACGCTGTTGCCGGCCGACTCCGGTCGAGTGGAGATCTGCGGCATCGACGCCTCCGCGCAGCCTGGCCGGATTCGCGGCCTGATCGGGCTGACCGGTCAGTTCGCCGCTGTCGACCAGGTGCTGACCGGCCGGGAGAACGTGGAGCTCGTTGCGCGCCTGTATCGCATCGGCCGCACCGAGGCGCGTCGACGCACCACCGAGGTGCTCGCCCGGTTCGGTCTGGACGAGGTCGCCGGCCGGCCGGTCAAGACCTACTCCGGGGGCATGCGGCGGCGACTCGACCTGGCGACCAGCATCCTCATGCGCCCGCAGGTGCTCTTCCTGGACGAGCCGACGACCGGCCTCGACCTGGAGTCGCGGCTCGGCCTCTGGGCCGAGATCGAGATGCTCGTCCGCGACGGCACCACCGTGCTGCTGACCACCCAGTACCTGGACGAGGCCGACCGGCTCGCCTCGTCGATCACGGTGCTGGACCACGGGCGGACGGTGGCCCAGGGCACCCCCACCGAGCTGAAGTCTCAGGTCGGTGGCGACCGGGTGGAGTTCGTGCTCGCCGACCCGGCCCAGATCGAGACGGCGGTCGCCACGCTGCGCACGGTGGGCGAGCGCGAACCGGTGGTCGACCGGTCGTTGGCGCAGGTCACCGTGCGCCTCGGCGGCGACATCGCCGCGGTGGCGGAGATGCTGCGCCGGCTGCGCGACGCCGATGTTCAGGTCGTGACGCACGTGGTGCGGCAGCCCACCCTGGACGACGTCTTCCTGGCGCTGACCGGCAGTCGGGCGGCGACCGCTGCGGAAGAGGAGCCCGCGCAGCGGAACGGACGGCGCACCGCCGGGATGGGAGCGGACAAGTGACGATCGACGAATCGCTGGCACGCCAGGACGTGCGCGGCCCGCAGGTCGGCCACGAGGCGGGCCCCCGCCGCGGCCCGGGCTGGTTCCTCAACGACGTGGCCCTGCTGACCGGGCGCAACCTCAAGCACATCCGCCGCCGGCCCGACCAGCTGATGGCCGCGATCCTTCAGCCGATGATGTTCTTCATCCTGTTCACGTACGTCTTCGGCGGCGCCATCTCGGTACCCGGCGGCGACTACAAGCAGTTCGTGCTGCCGGGCGTGTTCGGTCAGATCGTGGTCTTCGGTGGCATCGCGGGCATGTGTGTCGGCATCGCCGAGGACCTGCGCAACGGCATGATGGACCGGTTCCGCTCGCTGCCGATGAGCAGCAGCGCCGTGCTCCTCGGCCGGACCGTGGCCGAGCTGCTGCGCAACCTGGTCGCGCTGATCGTCACCGGCGCGGTGGGCTACGCGTTCGGTTTCCGCCTGCACGGCACGTTCCTGCAAACCCTGGCCGGCATCGGTGTGCTGCTGCTGTTCGGCTTCGCGCTCTGCTGGGTGCTGGCCATCGTGGGCATCACCGCCTCCAGCGCGGAAGGTGCCCAGACGACCGCGATGCCGTGGATGTTCCTGTTCGGATTTGTCAGCTCCGCCTTCGTGCCGTCCGAGTCGATGCCCGGCTGGTTGCGGCCCTTCAGCGACAACAGCCCGGTCACGTTGACCATCAACTCCGCCCGGGACTACTTCAACGGGGTGTCACCCGGTGGCGACGCCGCGGCCTCCGTGGTGTGGTCGATCGGGCTGCTGGTGGTGTTCGTGCCGATCGCCACGCTCCTGTTCCGCAAGGCATCGGCGAGAACCTGACGGCGAGGTACCGGTCGACGTCGGGCGCACACTGCGACGAGGAGGTACGGGCATGGAGGTGATCGGCGTCGGCTTCGGGCGTACCGGCACGGCCTCGCTCAAGCAGGCCCTGGACATCCTGGGTTACGGTCCGACCTACCACACCCGGGAGATCCTGAAGGACCCCGGGCGCCTGGCCGGCTGGCGGCGCGCCGTGGATGGCGAACCGGTGGACTGGAATGCCATCTTCGACGGTTACCGCTCCACGGTCGACTGGCCTGCGGCGGCGTTCTGGCGTGAACTCGTGGACCGCTATCCCGAGGCAAAAATCATTCTTACCGTACGCGATCCGGTGCAGTGGCACCGATCGTGCATGCGCACCATTTTCATGGCCTATCGGCAAGGCCGGGTGAGCCGCACGATGGTGGCCTTGATGCAGATTCCGCTGCGTCTCGCCGACCGTCGTCTTGCGGCCTTCAACCCCATTTTCGACGGCGTGTTCCGACGGCATTTCGGCGACGGGCCGATCCACGACGAGAAGTATGCCGTCGAGGTGTTCGAAAAGCACGTCCGGGACGTGATCGACACGGTCCCGGCGGAAAAACTCCTGGTTTACCGACCAGCGGAAGGATGGCCGACCTTGTGTAAATTCCTTGGGGTGGGCGTGCCCATCGTCGCCTTCCCACACGACAACGACCAACAGGCATTCCAGCAGCAGAGCCGCCTCCACGTGACCCGGGCCCTCGGCCGGGTGGTCACCGAGCCGGTGCGGCGGTTCGGCAACTGGGTTTCCCGACGCCGGGATCGGGACAAGGCGGCCGGTCAGCTTCGCTGACCGGCCGCGTCCGTCGGGCGGGCGCCCGCACAGCACCGACGGCGTCTCGGGTCGGTCCGCCCTGCCCTCGTCACGGTCATGGAGGCATCGCGGTGGACAAGGAACTCGAGGACTACGCCGACCGTGTCTGGCGCGGCGATGAGCAACTGTTCGCCTACTTCAAGGGCGAACTCCGCAAGGACGGGTTGCGCCGCATCGCCGACGGCGTGTGGATGTGGCCGGCGACCGGCAACGTGTACGTGTTCGAGACGGGTGACGGCCTGGCGCTGTTCGACACCGGTGATCGCAACACGGCACCGGGCCTGCACGCCGCGGTCCGGGCGCGGACCGCGGCACCGGTGGTGGCCGCCGTCTACTCGCACGGGCACATCGATCACGTGCTCGGCCTGTCACCCTTCGACGCGGAGGCGGCCGAGCGGGCCGATCCGGCCATCGTGGTCGTCGCGCACGAGGCGGTCTGCGATCGCTTCGCCCGATATCGGCTGACCGGTGGCTACAACGCCGTGGTCAACCAGCGGCAGTTCCGGGCACCCGGCATCACCTGGCCGACGACGTACCGCGAGCCCGATCGGACCTACCGTGACGAGATGACGCTGCGCGTCGGTGAGCTGACGATGGAGCTGCGGCACGGCCGTGGCGAGACGGACGACGCCACCATCGGCTGGATTCCGCAGCGCCGCATCCTGTGCTGCGGCGACTTCTACGCCTGGAACGCGCCAAACGCCGGCAACCCACAGAAGGTGCAGCGCTACGTCAGTGATTGGGCCACCGCACTGCGCGCGATGGCCGACCTCGGTGCCGAGGTGCTGCTCCCGGGACACGGCGTGCCGATCGTCGGTGCCGATCGCATCCGGGAGACCCTGCTCGGCTCTGCCACGGTACTGACCGTGCTGCACGACGGTGTCGTGGCGCGTATGAACGAGGGGCAGAGCCTCGATGAGATCCTGCACGCCGGCCTCGTCACCCAGGAGGTCGCCGAGCTGCTTGGACGCCCGTGGCTGCGCCCCAGCTATGACGATCCGGAGTTCATCATCCGCAACGTGTGGCGTAGGTACGGCGGTTGGTACGACGGTGATCCGTCCGCGTTGAAACCGGCGCCGCGCGCCGCCTTGGCGATCGAGTTGGCCGGGCTCGTCGGTGGCGCGCGGCGGCTGGCGGACCGAGCGGTCGAGCTGGCCGGGGCGGGGGACCTCGCCCTCGCCGGGCACCTGGTGGAGTGGGCGGCGTTGAGTTCGCCGGACGACCCTGATGTGCAGCGGATGCGTGCGCAGGTGTTCGGTGCCCTGGAAGCTGCGGCTCCGTCGCTGATGGCCCGGGGAATCTACGGGTGGGCGGTGGCGGAGTCCCAGGCCAGGGCCGACGGCTCCGATCCCTGGTCGACGATGCGCGGCGGGCGTTGGGCACCGTGACCCGCGCTTGCTGACCCGACTGCGGGGCGGTGGATACTTCACACCGCCCCGCTGTGCAGCACCGTCTGGGGTCAGCCGGCGGGCTCCTCGACGATCATGACGCCGTTGCCGTCCGGGTCCTCCATGGAGAAGAAGGCGCCCCAGGGTGCCTCGAACGGCGGCGAGGGCTCCAGGCCCTTCTCGGTCAGCTCGCCGTGCAACTCCTTGGCGTCGGTGCACGCGACGGAGATGTGCTGGGCGCCCGGGCGGAGGCCACCGACGCCCCAGGTGGCGAGGACGATGGTGGCGCCGCCGTTCGGCGCGGCGAGCTGGAGCCAGCGCAAACCTGGCTCCGGCGGCATTTCGTCGGGAGTCATCTCGTGGTCATTCGTGACCGTGAAGCCGAGCTTCTCGTAGAAATCCTTCGCCTTGTCCTGATCCGTGACCGGAATCGTGATCAGGGTGATGTGGCTGATTCCCATAAAGCCTCCCAACTGCGACACAACGGAAAATGCCCGCTCAGCATATCGGAGTTGGATCGCGCGCACACCGCGCCGCGCGTGATGGCCGATGAAACATCAGCTACTCAGTGGACGTCTGCCATTTCCCGGCGCAGCGTGTCGGCCGCGTTTCCGGTACGGATCTCGCACACCCGCACCAGCGTGTCGTACGCGACCAGGGCGCCGCGAACGGTCTCGTTGTAGAGATCCTGTGCGGCCACACCGAGATCACGCATCGGCTGCATGAACATCATGAAGAACGCGTTGAAGTCGTACCCGTTGAGGATCTCCTCGCCGAGCGGCTCCATCCGCTGGAGCAGTTGCACCCTGACCCGCAGCTTGCGCAGGCACGCGATGCGCGCCTGGGCCATGCCGGCGAATCCGCCCTCACCGAGCTGGACGAGCCGGTTCTCGTAGCACTCGTCGCGGCCCCTGGCCAGGGCGGTCGCGGCGTAGCCCTGAAGCTCCACGTACTCCGTGACCGCCCGGTCGATGCGCTCGACCGTGCCGTCGAGGGCCCGGAACGTCCGCGAGTAGGTTTTGAGCACGTTCGCCATCTGCGAGCTGACCGCCGCCCGGTCGAATGTGCCGTCGGGCCCGACCGCGCCGGCCGAGGCCTCCACGACATACCGCACCGTGTCGTCCAGGCTGGCCAGCGCGTCCATGCAGTCACGAACCGAGCGGAGCGTCTCGCCGGTCGCGACCGCGTCCGACACCAGCCCCTTGACGATGTCCGCGGTGTCGGCTGCGGCGTAGTTGGTGGGGGGACATTCGTTGTGCAGACCCAGCACGCCCACTGCATTCTCCCATCACGTGGTGATCGAGCTCTGAATCCGACCCTAGGCGCGCTTACCGGCCGGACGCTTCTCCTGTGTTGCGGGGCCACCCCCGGTGGCCGCATACCGCAAGGCGGGAGAAGTCCGGGGCCCGGTCGCTGCGGAAAGATCTTCGGCAGGACCCGTGGACACCTCACGAAAGGTGGCGCCATGGCCGGCGACCCGGCACCCGACGGAACCACCTCCACCAAGGATCTGGCCCAGGTCTTCGACCGCGCCGCACCCCGGTACGACCGCACCGGCGTGGCGTTCTTCGGGCCGATCGGCGAGCGTCTCGTACGTGGACTGAAGCTGAGCGAGGGCCAGTCCGTGCTTGATGTCGGCTGCGGGCAGGGCGCCTGCACCGTTCCGGCGGCGCGGGCCGTCGGACCGACGGGCTCGGTCGTCGGCCTCGACGTGGCACCGGCAATGGTCGACGGTGCCCGCGCCGAACTCGCCGAGGAGAAGCTGGACAACGCCTGGGTCACGGTGGGCGACGCGAGCGCACCACCGTATCCGCCGGCGAGCTTCGACGCGGTGGTCGCCGGTCTGATGGTCTTCATGCTGCCCGAGCCCGCGCAGGCGATCCGCAGGTACCGGACGTTGCTCCGTCCCCGGGGCATCCTGGCCATGAGCACGTTCGGCGTCGACGACCCGGCGTTCTTCCACGTCACCGACGCCGTTGTGCCGTTCGTCGAGGGCGGTATGCCGCCGGTGCCGGGCCGGACCGGGAATCCGCTGCGCAGCAAGGACGGCATCCGCGACCTGCTGGCCGACGCCGGCTTCAGCGAAGTGCGCATTGACGACGAGACGCTGGAGCTTGAGTTCCGGGACACCGCGCAGTGGTGGGACTGGCTGTGGCAGACGGCCGGGCGGATGGTGCTCGAACGGGTGCCGGAACAGCGGCTGGGTGACGCCCGGGCCGCCGCCGCCGCCCGGATGGAGGAGATTCGCGCCGATCGCGGCCGACTCCTCGTGCGCTGGAACGTCTGGTACACGTACGCCGTTGCGCGTTGAGACCGCGTCCTGCCGCTTACCGAAAGGAGTCGTCGTGGCCAGGTCAAGCCCACCCACCCTGTCCGGCCTGCCGGTACTGGGCAACGCCCTGTCCTTCATGCGCGATCCGGTGGCGCTGATCCGCGCCGGCCGGGCCGAGCTGGGACCGGTGTTCGCACTGAGGATGGGACCCAAACGCTCCGTCGTCGTGGTCGGTCCCGAGCAGAGCCGCGCCACGATCGCCCTGCCGGAGAGCACCCTACCGGTCACCCCCGTGTACCAGTGGGTGGTGCCCATGTTCGGTCGGGTGATGCAGGCCGCCGACCACGAGGACTACCGACGCCAACGGGCCGCGCTGGTACCGGCCCTCGCCGGTCGTCACCACGGTGACTACCTCGCCGCGATCACCGACGAGACGCGGTCCTGGCTCGGCTCGCTGGGCCACCGGGGCACCTTCGACGCGGCGGCCGACCTGGAGCGGCTGTCGATGAACATCGCGGTGCGGCTGTTTCTCGGCGCCCGCTTCCGGAATCAGCACGCGGCGCGCTTCCGGGAGTACTTCCTGGACATCGCGGCAGGCATGGAGTTCTTCCTGCCCCCGAACCTGCCGCTGCCGAGGCTTCGTCGGCGCGACCGCGCCCGCAAGGCGATGTTCGAGCTGGTGCGCCCGTATCTGGACGCGGTCCGCACGGACCCCGACCCGGACCGGCACGGTTTCCTCGCACACCTCGCCACGGCCGAGGAATCGTTCGACGACGAGACGGTCATCGGCCTCATCCTGATCCTGGTCTACGCGGCGTACGAGACGACCGCGGCACAGCTGGGCTGGTCACTGATCCTGCTGTTGCAGAACCCGAAGGCGACCGCGGAGATCGAGGTCGAGCTGGCCGCCCTGTCCGCTGACAGTCGTGAGTGGACCACCGGCGATTTGCACCGTCAGCGGCTGTTGTTCGAGGCGCTGCTGGAGGCGCAGCGACTGCGCCCGGTGACCACGATGCTCACCCGGCACACCGCCGTCCCCTACGAGGTGGGTGGGTACGAGGTCCCGGCGGGATGGCAGACCCTGTTCTGTCCGCCGGTGACCCACCGTGACCCGGACGTGTTTCCCGACCCGGACGCATTCGACCCGAGCCGGTTCGGTCCGGCTCGCGACTCGGCGGGCACCGCGGCGAGCAGCCTGCTGAACATGGGTGGTGGACTGCACGCCTGCCTCGGCGCCCGCTTCGCCGACCTGGAGATGAAAGCGGTGCTGGCGTTGCTGCTGGGCGGGTACGACCTGGAACTGGCGAACCCCGATCCGCCGCCGGCGCCCGGCCTGGGGGTGTCCCGGCCGCTGAGTCCATGCGAGATTCACTACCGGGCGCGAGGCTGATCGACCGGACCCCGCCGGACCGGGACGACCCGACGGCACCTGACCGGCGCCGGACGCGGACGACGCGACCGGTGGCGGCCGGCGTGGGTGAACCGTCCAGCTCGTCGTGGGCTCAGGCCGGCAACCGGTACCCCGGCCGGGCGCCTATCAGCAGCGGAAACGCGGTGAGTACCGGCGGGTCGGTGACGGCCGGTGGGCGCAGGGTGATGTCGTCCCGCAGTGAACCGGTGTCGCGCACCTGACCGGCGTGTACCGCGCCGGAACCGACGTAGAGACCGGCGGATCGCTCCTCGGTGAGAACGGCGCCGATCGTGGCGTCCGACCGGACACTGACGGCCAGCAGCGAAGTCAGCGCGGCGGTGCCGGCGGCTGGCTGGTCCGGCGCGGGCAGCGTGAAGGATCCCGTCGACGTGGCGACCGCGCAGGCCGACGGGGTCTGCTGCGGGATACCGACCGGGAACAGCGCGACGATCGTCGCGCCCGACGCGCCGTCCGGCCGCGGGCTCACCCGTCCGTGCAGGGTACGGCCGCTCACGTCCGGCATGCTGGTCAGCACCTCGCCGACCGGGAGGTCGGCAAGTGCGCGGGCGCAGGTGCGGAAGCGACCCGGCGACATGCCGACCAGCCGGGTGAACTGGGTGGTGAACGTGCCGAAGCTGGAATAGCCGACCGCGACGCTGATGTCGGTGGCGCTGGCGGAGGAGTGCAGCAGCAGGCGCTTGGCCTCCGCCATCCGCACCGCGGTCAGGAACCGCCCGGGCGTGACGGCGGTGAGCAGGCGGAAGACCCGGTGGAAGTGGAACGGGCTCATCAGCGAGGCGTGGGCGATGTCGTGCAGCCGGTGCGGCTCGTTGACCCGTAGCCGCATCGTGGTCACCGCGCGGGTGATGGCGGCGATATGGACCGAGGAGGTGGTGGAAGCTGCGGTGTCGGCGACAGGTGCGGGGAACGCAGGCATGGGCAACCCCCGTGTGCGCGATGTGTGGATCCGGCGGCCGGGAGGCGACTGGAGGTGGTGCGGGAGGGGGTGTCGCGGGGATGCACCGGACTCATCGATGCTATTAATTCATATAGCGACCCGCAAGTGTTGCCGGTCCCTCGGCGACAGATCGTTTCGTCTCGGCCAGTAACCATGACACGGAGCTTCCGTCCAGCCGCTGCGCCAACGCGGCTGCGGGTCCGGGGCGGTGCAGCAGCTCCAGACCCAGCGCGCGGACCAGGCGCAGCATCCGGTACCGCAGCCCCTGCTCGTCGTGCCGTACCGCGAGCAGCGACCTGTCCACCAGCCGGGCGAGCAGCGGTTGCAGCTCCCACAGGTCGTCATCGCCCAGCTCCCGGGCCACCCGTTGCGCCGATTCCGGATGGAACTCCCGACCCAGCGTGGCGACCAGGGCGAGACAGCGTTGCTCGGCGACAGTGAGCCCGTCCAGGCTGTGATTCAACGCCGCCCGCAGGGAGCGGTGGTGGGCCGGCTCGCCCCGCCGCGACGGGCTCAGCCCCCGCAGCGGGTCGCCGGCCTGTTCGACGAGATCGGCCAGGCCGGTGGTACGCAGGCAGGCCGCCGCCAGTTCGAGCGCGAGCGGAAGCCCGTCCAGGCGGCGGCACACCGTGGCCACCATCGCCGCGTTGTGCCGGTCCACCCTGAAGCAGGGCTGGGCCTGTGCCGCTCGGCGGGCGAACAGCCCCACCGCCGGGATGGCCAGCAGCTGGGCGGGTTCGATCGCCGCGTGCGCCTGGGAGGGCACCGGCAACGGGCCGATCACCCGTACCGCCTCGTAGGGCAGGCCGAGCAGCTCGCGTGAGGTGGTCACGACGCATACGCCCGGGCAGGACCGCAGCAGGCCGTCGACGAGGGCGACGCACGGTTCGAGCAGACGCTCGACGTTGTCCAGCACCAACAGCAACTGCCGGTCCGCCACGGTGTCGAACAGCCAGGACAGCTCCCGCGGATTGGCGTCCTGCGTCGGCGCGACGATGTTGCGTACGGCGCTCACCAGGTCCGTGTGGCGGTGCAGCCCGGACAGGTCGACCACCGCGACCCCGGCGGCGAACCGGTGCTGGACCGCCGCGCTGAGCGCTCTGGCCAGCGCGCTCTTGCCGACCCCGACCGGGCCGGTGAGGGTGACCAGCCGCTGTAGCGAGAGCAGCCCTTGCAGGTGTTCGAGTTCGACGTCGCGGCCCAGCAGGGGATCGACCGCCGGTCCCGGCCCCAGCCACCGGGTGCGGGCGGCGGGGGTGACGGGGGCGGGGCGGGTGACCGGGGCGGTGATGCCGTATTCGCCGATGAGCTGGTTGTACATCCGGCGCAGGTGCGCTGCCGGCTCCACGCCCAGCTCCCGACGTAGCCGGATCCGGACGGCCGCGTACTGCGACAGCGCGGCTGCGCCCTGCCCGTTCTGCCGCAGGGCCTCCAGGTGCAGCGACTGGACCGCCTCGTTCAGCGGCTCCAGCTCGGCGAGGCAGCCGGCCACCGGCAGGATGGTCGACGCATCCCGCTGGTCGAGGCCCGTCGCGACGTAGGCGGTGGCCGCGGCGATCCACTCCTGTCGCAGTAGTCCGGCGTCGTCGCGGGACGGTAGCAGGCGGTCCAGATGGGACAGCTCGGGCTTGGGCCACTGATGCATCGCCTCCCGAAGAATTTCGAACGCCCCTCGGCTGTCCCCGGCCTCGCTCCGGGCGTTGGCCCGTTCGACCAGCCGGCG
Source organism: Micromonospora sp. FIMYZ51 (assembly GCF_038246755.1). Classification (NCBI taxonomy): domain Bacteria; kingdom Bacillati; phylum Actinomycetota; class Actinomycetes; order Micromonosporales; family Micromonosporaceae; genus Micromonospora; species Micromonospora sp. FIMYZ51. The sequence continues at coordinate 2,783,903 of NZ_CP134706.1, forward strand.
GAACCGGGTGAGGTCGATGGCGTCATCCGGCGCCAGGAGCTGGTAGCCGCCGTCTGCCGAGGCGATGACGTTTGTGCGGTGTCGGCGCGGCGCATCCGGCTCCATGGCCTGCCGGAGGCGGGCGACGTACGTGTGTACCAGTCCCTGCACCCGGCCCGGCGGGCGGTCGCCCCACAGGGCGTCGGCTATCTCATCGGTGGGAACGACCTCGCCGTGCCGTAGGGCGAGCAGGGTGATGATCGCCTGTTGTTTGCGGGGACCCAGATCCACCTCCGTCGAGCCGTGAACTGCGCGAATAGCGCGGAGCACCTGGATCCTCATCGGAGTTGGGGTCTGCTTCACACGCCCCTCCGGGGTCGAAGACTCCGCACAGCTTAGGGGTGACCCATTGGAGCGTAAAGTCGCCGAACGGTCACTGTGCGAAGCTGACAGTACGTATATGGAATTCAAGTTCTGCTCAAGAGGGCGGGCGCAAACTGTGCGTTGTTGCGCAGTGATCTGAGTCGATCAAGTGGGGGATCATGACCACCTACGACTTTGCCCCCGGCCGCCCACTCAAACTGCGTGGTTGGCGGCGGCTGCTCTACCAATCCGATGAATTGGCCGATTTTGGTAACCGTGGCTTCCGGACCACACCTGTGGAACTGCGGCACCGACTCGAGACGGTCGCCCGCACATTTCTCGGCGGTTTCAATGCCGGACTCGCGACGCCGGGCACCGCCCCACCCCTCTTCACCGACCAGCCGGCACACCTGCGCGGCTTCGCCGTCGAGGGACTGGCCATGCAGGCCAGCCTGATGGACCTGCTGGTGCCGGGTCGCCGCCGGCTGCCCAGGGTCGTCGAAGCCCACGGCCCCCACCACACCCACCTGGTGCACGTCGGCGTCGGCTGGGCGCTGGCGAAGCTGCGCCGGCCCGGCTGGATCGGCCTGCACGGTCTGGACCCGTTGCTGCGCTGGCTCGCGCTCGACGGCTGGGGATTCGCCACCGGTTTCTTCGCCGACGCCCGCGGCCTCAGACAGCTCACCCTGCATCAGCGTCGCTGCTCAGACCGCTGTGCGATCCGGTACCAGGGCCTCGGCCGGAGCATGTGGTTCCGCGGCTGCGGCTCGCCCATAGCCGTCGCAGACCTGGTCGACGCGCTGCCCGCCTGGCATCACGGCGACGCCTGGAGTGGCGTCGGCCTGGCCGTCGGCTACGCCGGCGGAGCCGACGCCGACGCGCTGCGGGTGCTGCGCGAGCGCGCCGGTCGGCACTGCCCGGACCTCGGTCAGGGCGCCGCCTTCGCCGCCGCGGCGTGGCGGCGCAGCGGGGGGTCGCCGGCACCGCTCGCCGCGACCGTGCAGACCTTCGCGGGCACCGACGTCGACACCGCTGCGGATTGGACGGTCGAGGCGGAATCCGGACTGCGCGCCGGCCAGTGCGGCCCGGGGGAGTACCAGGTGTGGCGGCAACGGATCCGGGCCCGGGCCCAGCTCGCCGCAATCTGAGCGGCAACGCACCCATCGGAGGACAAACCGTGTCGCATCTCGTACGCAAGATCCTGGTGCCGTCTGTCGGCATCCTGCTGTGCGTCATCGCCGGCGTGGCGACCCGGCAGCCGCAGGCGTCCGGCGCGGAGCTCACCGCGCTGAGCGCCCGCTTCAGCTTCACTGCCCAGCCGCTGAACGCCACGGCGAGCACCCGCACCATGCGCCCGGTCCAGCCGGCGCTCGACCACATGGCCGCCTGGATCTCCGCAGTCGGCGCCTCGGTGGGGCTGGCCGACCTCGATGGTGACGGACTGCCAAACGACCGGTGCCTGGTCGACCCCCGCGACGACTCGGTCACCCTGGCGCCGCTGCCCGGCACCGGCGAACGGTACGCCCCGATCGCGCTCCTGCCCACCGGCGTCGGCTACGACGAGGCGACCACCGCGCCGATGGGCTGCCTGCCCGCCGACCTCAACGAGGACGGCGGCATCGACGTGCTCGTGTACTTCTGGGGCCGCCCCCCGCTGCTCTACCTGCGGACGGATCGGGGTGCCCCGGGTGCCGGCTCGTACCGGCCGGTCGACATTGCCGATCCCGGTGAGGTCTGGAACTCGACCACCGCCAACGTCGCCGACCTGGACGGCGACGGTCATCTCGATCTGCTGATCGGCAACTACTTCCCGGACGACGCCCGGGTCCTCGACCCGACCGCCGTCGACGACGACGCCATGCAGATGCAGGATTCGATGTCGCTTGGCCGCAACGGCGGAAACAACCGGCTGCTGCTCTACGAGAACGTCACGCGGCAGGCGGACGGCGTACCCGTGCCGACCTACCGGGACCGGTCCGACGTGTTCACGGTCAACCAGGCCCGCGCGTGGACGCTCGCCACGGGCGCCCAGGACCTGACCGGTGACGGCCTGCCGGAGTTGTACGTCGCCAACGACTTCGGCCCCGACAACCTGCTGGTCAACGAGTCGACCCCGGGACGGCCGAAGTTCCGCGAGGTCACCGGCGTACGCGATCCGCGCGCTCCCAAGTCCAAGGTGGTGGGTCACGACTCCTTCAAGGGCATGGGCGTCGCGTTCGACGACCTGAACGCCGACGGCCGACCCGACGTGCTGGTCAGCAACATCACCACCCCGTACGCCCTGCACGAGAGCAACTTCGCCTACCTCAGCACCGGGGCCGGGTTCACCGGTGACCGGGCGCCGTTCCGGGACCGCAGCGAGGAACTGGGGCTGTCCCGCAGCGGATGGGCGTGGGACATCAAATCCGGCGACTTCGACGCGGACGGAGCAGGTGAGGTGGTCCAGGCCGTCGGGTTCCTCTGGGGCGACACCCGGCGCTGGGCGGAGTTGCAGGAACTGGCGATGGCCAACGACGCGTTCCTGCGGCACCCGTGGGCGTGGCCCAAGTTCGGGCCGGGCGACGACCTGTCCGGCCACGAGCAGAACCCCTTCTACGTACGCGGCGGCGACGGCCGGTTCGTCGACATCGCCGAGCGGCTGGACTTCGCCAACAGCGGGGCCAGCCGTGGCATCGCGGTCGGGGACGTCGACCACGACGGGCGGCTGGATCTCGCAATCGCCAACCAGTGGGCGACGTCCCAGTACTTCCGCAACACTGGGCCCGTCCGGCGGCACCTCGGGCTGCGGCTCGTGATACCGGCGGTGAACGGCACCGACGCCACCCGAGCCGCGGTGGGTGCCGCCGTGGAGGTCCGCCGCTCCGACGGCACGACCCTGCGCAGCCAGCTCTACCCCGCCAACGGGCACACCGGGGTGAACGCCGACGAGCTGTACTTCGGCCTCGGCGACAGCACCTCCGCCGACGTTCGCATCACCTGGCGGGACGCCGACGGCCAGCACCAGATGCGGACCACCCTTGCCGCCGGCTGGCACACCGTCCGGCTGCGTCCCACCGCCTAGTCGAGGAGGCACCCATGACACCGAAAGACCCCCGAGTGACAGCGCTGCGCCGGTTCGCGCTGTCGATCACGGTATTCACCATCCTCGGCCATACCGTGCTGGGATTCGAGCAGTCGTGGCTCACCCCGTTGGTGGGCGTGGCCACCGCATGGGCGCTGGACCTGACGTTCGAGACCGTCGAGTCGCGGCTGCACGGCCGCGCACCCCGCTACCAGGGCTCGCTGGCGAACCTGGTCAACTTCCTGCTGCCGGCGCACATCGGCGGCCTGGCCTGCGCGATGCTGCTCTACGGCAACGAACGGCTCTGGCCCACCGTTTTCGCGGTGACCGTCGCGATGACCAGCAAGTACGTCTTCCGGGTCCGCTTCACCGCGGGCGGTGCCCCCAGGCACGTGCTCAATCCGAGCAACTTCGGCATCGCGGTGACGCTGTTGTGCTTCGGCTGGGTCGGCATCGCCCCGCCCTACCAGTTCACCGAGAACATCCAGGGTGTCTGGGACTGGGTGGTGCCCGGCGCCATTCTGGTCGCCGGCACCATGCTCAACGCCAAGCTGACCCGGCGCGGACCGCTGATCGTGGGTTGGGTGGGCGGCTTCGTCGCGCAGGCGCTGATCCGGGCGCTGGTCCTCGACCATTCGTTCGTCGCCGCCCTGCTGCCGATGACCGGAGTCGCGTTCATCCTGTTCACCAACTACATGATCACGGACCCGGGTACGACTCCGCACGCACCGCGCCGGCAGCTGGCCTTCGGTCTGTCCACCGCCGCGGTGTACGGGCTGCTGGTGTCGATGCACATCACGTTCGGCCTGTTCTTCGCGCTCAGCCTGGTCTGCGCGGCCCGCCTGCTCGTCATCGTGACCGCGCGGCGGCTGCGTGAGCGCTCCGCATCGCCATCCGCCCGACCGTCCGCGCCGACCCCCGACCCGGCTGCGGTGCCGGCCGGCGTGCACGCCTGAGGCGAGGAAGCGACATGGACGACAGCATCGTCGTGGCGGGCATGGCCTGCCGCTACCCGGACGCCGCGACACCCGGCCGGCTGTGGGACAGCGTGCTCACCCGACGGCGGTCGTTCCGCCCGATCCCGCCGGAGCGGCTGCCACTTGAGGACTACCACCGGCCGGACCGCGACGCCGTGGACCACACCTACGCCACCCGGGCCGCCGTGCTCACCGACTGGACGTTCGACCGGGCCCGGTTCCGGGTGCCCGGTGAGGTGTACCGCGCGGTCGACCTGACCCACTGGCTCGCGCTCGAAGTCGCCGCGGACGCGCTCACCGATGCCGGTTTCCCGCACGGCGCGGGACTGCCGAACGAACGGGTCGGCGTCGTGCTCGGCAACTCGATGACCGGCGAGTTCAGCCGGGCGAACGGACTGCGGCTGCGCTGGCCGTACGTCGAACGGGCGCTGGCCGAGGTGCTGGCCGGCACGCGACTGTCCGGTGTGGACCGCGCGGCGCTGCTCACCGCCGCCGAGGCCCGGTTCAAGGAGCCGTTTCCGGTGCCGGGCGAGGAGACGCTCGCCGGGGCGTTGTCCAACACCATCGCGGGGCGGATCTGCAACCACTTCGACTTCCGTGGCACCGGCTACACCGTGGACGGCGCGTGCGCCTCGTCGCTTGTCGCCGTGGCGTCGGCGGCTCGGCTGCTCACCGACGGTGACCTCGACGTCGTGCTGGCCGGTGGTGTCGACCTCAGCCTGGATCCGCTGGAACTGGTCGGCTTCGCCCGGGTGGGTGCGCTCGCCGAGGAGGACATGCGGATCTACGACGCCCGACCGACCGGCTTCCTTCCGGGCGAGGGCTGCGGGATCGTCGTGCTCTGCCGGGAGCGCTTCGCCGTCGAGCACGGGCTGCGGCCGTACGCCCGGCTCAGCGGGTGGGGCACCTCGTCCGACGGCGCGGGTGGCCTGACCCGACCGGAGGTGGCCGGACAACTGCTGGCGCTGCACCGCGCGTACCGCCGGGCCGGGATCAGCCCCGCCGAGATCGCCCTGGTCGAGGGGCACGGCACCGGCACGGCGGTGGGCGACCAGACCGAGCTGGCCGCCCTGTCGAGACTGCACGCGGAGGCCGGCCGCAGCGCTGCGGCGGTGCTCGGCAGCGTCAAGGCCAACATCGGGCACACCAAGGCGGCGGCCGGGGTCGCCGGTCTCATCAAGGCCGTGCTCGCGGTCCACCACCAGGTGATTCCTCCCACCACCGGGTGCGAGTCGCCACATCCGCTGGTGGCCGACCCGCACGCGCCGCTGCGGGTCACCACGGAACCGCTGCCCTGGCCGGGCGGCCAGCGGTACGCGTCGGTAAGCGCGATGGGCTTCGGCGGCATCAACGTCCACGTGGTCGTCGGTGGGACCGGGCCCACGATCCGCCGCACGGTGACCGAGCAGGAGCGTCAGGCGGCGGCCGAGCCCTTGTCGCACGAGGTGGTGGTGTGCGCGGCGGCGGACGCCAGCACCCTCGTCGAGCGACTCACCACCCTGGCCGACCTCGCCGACACCCTCTCCCGTGCCGACCTCACCGACCTCGCCGCGACGCTGGCCGTCAGCGAGGACGGGCAGGCCGCCGTACGCTTCGCCGCGGCGGTCGACGGACCAGCCGAGCTGGCGACGGCGGCTCGCCGCGCCGCCGCCGACCTCGCCGTCGGCCGGACGAGGCTGTTCGACCCGGCCGACGGAGTCTTCGTCGATGTCGGGCCGCCGGCCCGTCTCGGCTATCTCTTCTCCGGCCAGGCCGCGCCCGTCCGGTTCGACGCGGGCGTCCTGGGCCGGTTGCTGCCCGCGCCACCCGTCGGGTACGACGTCGACCTGGCCTCGAACGCCCCGGCGACCGGTGCCGTTGCCGACACCTCGGTCGCCCAACCGGCCATCCTGCGTGCCTCCCTGGCGGGTCTGGCCTGGCTGCGTACGCTCGGCGTGCGGGCGCACGCCGCGATCGGCCACAGCCTGGGCGAGATCACGGCGCTGAGCTGGGCGGGAGCGCTGTCCGAGCAGGATGCCGTGGCGCTGGTGCGGTGCCGTGGCGCGGCGATGAGCGGGTGCCCGAGCGCCGGCGGCATGGCCAGCATCGGCGCTCCCGTCGAGCGGGTGAGGGCACTGCTCGACGCCGGTGGCGCGGTGGTGTCCGGGGAGAACTCGGCGACTCAGACGACGGTGTCCGGACCGGCCGTCGACGTCGACCGGGTGCTGTCCGTGGCGCTTGCTGCCGGACTGCCCGCCACCCGGTTGGCCGTCTCCCACGCGTTCCACTCACCGCTCATGCGCGACGCCGTGCACCCGCTGCGGCGACAGCTGTCCGCGCTCGCCTGGGCGGGACTGCGACGTCCGGTGTGCTCCACCGTGACCGGCGACTGGCTACCCGACGACTTCGACCCGGTCGACCTGCTCACCCGGCAACTGACCGAGCCGGTTCGCTTCCGCACGGCGCTGCACGCCCTGCTGGAGCGCGTCGACCTGCTGGTCGAGGTGGGTCCGGGCGCGGTGCTTACCGGACTGGCCGCCGACACACCGGGCTGCCGGGTCGTCGCGATGGACGCGGGTGCGCAGAGCGCCCGCGGGCCGGCTGCGGTGACCGCGGCACTCTTCGCGTCCGGGGCGGCACCGGACGTGCGGGCCTGGTTCGCCCGGCGTACCACCCGCACCCTGTCGCCGCAGCGGCCACCGCAGTTCCTGGGTAACCCCTGTGAGCTGCCGCGGTCCACCGAGCCGCCGCGCCGCCGCAGCCAGCCGCCCGCGCCGGCACCGTCCACGGCGGCGGTACCCACGCCCATCGCCACCCCGGAAGCTGACCACGACCTGCTCGATACCGTGCTCGCCCGGGTCGCGGCAGCGCTCGAACTGGAACCGGCGGCACTCACCGGCAGCACCCGGCTGGTGGCCGACCTGCACCTCAGCTCGCTGCGGGTCAGCCAGATCGCCGCCGAGACGGCCACCGCACTGGGCCGGGTCGCCCCGGTCGCGCCGCCCGCGCTGGCCACCGCCACGCTCGCCGAGTTCGCCGCGATGCTGGATGGCCTCCCCGAGGCCGGCGACGCCGCGGACGAGCCGGTGGCCGGCGTCGCCTCCTGGGTACGGGCCTTCACCGATCGGCTCGTGGACGCCCCGGCGCCAGCGGTGCGCCCCGGCGCCCGACGCCGCTGGGCAATCGTCGGCGACCTCGCCGCGCACCCGCTCGCGGCCCCCCTGGAGGAGTCGTTCCCGGCAGCCGGAACCGCGCCACCCGACGGTCGGCTGCTGGTGCTACCGCCCGGTCCCGACGTGCCGGCCGCAGCCGTGGTCGATGCCCTGACCAGCACCGCCGAGGATGGCCTGCCGCTGGTCGTGGTGCACCACGGCGGCGTCGGCGCGGCCGTCGCCCGCAGCCTCGCCGTCGAACGCCCCGACCAGGACGTGCTTGTGGTCGAGACACCGGTGGACGCGGCCTGCGTGAAGGCGGCCGCCGAGGAAGCGGTCGACTGGACCGGCTTCACCGAGGTCGTCTACGGTGCCGACGGCACCCGGACCAGGCGGCTCGCCACGCCGGTCGCGCTGCCCGCCCGGCACGACGAGTCGATCCCACTCGCCGCCGGTGACGTGCTGCTGGTCAGCGGTGGAGCCAAGGGCATCGGGCTGGAGTGCGCGGTGGCGCTGGCCGAGGCCACCGGCGCGGTGGCTGTCCTGCTCGGCCGCAGCCCCGCCGACGATCCCGCCGTACGGGCTGCGCTCGACCGGATGACGGCCCTCGGTCGGGCCGCGCACTACCACCGGGTGGACGTCGCCGACCGCGACGCCGTGCACCGGACGGTGCGCGCCGTCGTCGCCGAGCACGGCCCGGTACGGGGATTTCTGCACGCCGCCGGCCACAACGAACCCCGGCGGATCGAGGAGATCACCACCGCCGGACTGCGCGCCACCCTGGCCCCGAAGTCGAGTTTCGACGACGTGCTGGCCGCCCTCGACCTCGCGGACCTGCGCTTCGCGGTCGGGTTCGGATCCGTCATCGGCCGCACCGGCCTACCCGGTCAGGCCGAGTACGCGATCGCCAACGAGTGGCTCGCCCGGCGAAGCGCGGAACTGGCCGTGGCACACCCCGGCGTCCACTGGCTGACGGTGCAGTGGTCGGCGTGGTCCGGCGTCGGCATGGGCGTGCGGCTCGGTGCCCTCGACGCGCTCGTCCGCGCCGGCACGGATCCGATAAGCGTGCCCGCCGGCACCGACATGCTGCTGCGCCTGCTCGCCCACCCCACGGCCACCGGCCCCGCCGTGCTCGTCGCCGGTCGGTTGCCGGCCAACCCGACCCTTCAGATGCGCGCGGGCGTGCGTCCGTCGTGGCGGTTCACCGAACGGTGGCTGGCGGACACCCCGGCGGTGGAGAACGTGGTCGAGTCCACCCTCTCCGTGGGCACCGATCCCTACCTGGACGATCACGTCATCGACGGGATTGCGGTGCTGCCCGCCGTGTTCGGCCTGGAGGCGATGGCACAGACGGCGGCCGCGCTGCGGCCGGCTCCGGACGTCCCGGTCCGGTTCACCGGCGTCCGCCTCGACCGGCCGATCACGGTGGGCGACCGGTCCGACATCCGGATCGCCGCGCTGGCCCACGAGGACGGGCGGGTGGAACTGGCACTGCGAGCCGACGAGACCGGATTCGCCGTGGACCACTTCCACGCCACGCTCGCCGCTGACCCGACCCCGGCCGCCGCGAGCCTGGTCGACCTGCCGGTGGGTGAACCGGTCGTGCCGGCGGCGTCGTTCTACCGGCGGCTCTACTTCCACGGACCACGCTTCCAACGGGTCCGCGGTTACCACGTGGTCAGCGCGTACGGCTGCGTGGCGAGCGTGACGGCGGACGCCGAGCCGTCCTGGTTCGGCGCATTCCACGATCCGAGGTTACGGCTCGGCGACCCGGGTGCCCGGGATGCCGTGCTGCACCTGCTCCAGGCGTGCGTACCTGACCGGCGGGTGTTGCCCGTCGCGGTCGAGGAGATCACCGTGTGGCACCGGCCGGTGGGCCGGTTGACCGTGACCGCCCGACAGCGCGCCGAGGACGGCGACCGGTTCGTGTACGACGTCGAGGTGGCCGACCGGGATGGTCGCCGGACCGAGCGCTGGACCGGGTTGGTCCTGCGGGCGGTCGGCCCGATCGAGTGGCCGGCCTGGCCGGTGGCGCTGCTGGGGCCGCAGCTGGCGCGCCGGCTGCGGGACCGTCACCCGGGCGTGGATCTGGCCGTGTCGCCTGGCCGCCGCGACGACCACGGGTCCTCGCTCCGGGCCGCGCACTGGCTTGGCGGCGGCCACCTCGACGGTGCGGCGCCGGGTGGACCGCGGCATGCGCCGGACGGGCGGATCGTCATCGGCGGCGACCGGGGTGCCTGTGCCAGCCACCTCGACGGCGACGTGCTGACCGTGGTCGCGCCCGGACCGGTCGCGGTGGACTGGGAACCGGTCGGTGAGCGGATGCCACCCCTGGACGAGCGGCACCGGGCGCTTGCCGACCGGATCGCCGCCGAACTGAACGAGGAGCCGGCCACCGCCGCGACCCGGGTATGGACCGGCGTGGAGGTCCTGCGCAAGCTGGGTCTGGGGCCGGCGGCACCGCTTGTGTTCGCCGGCTCGGCACCCGGTGGCGAGGTGCACCTCAGCAGCGGCGGCTACCCGCTCACCAGCGTCATCGTCGAGGTTGCCGACCGTACGCCGGCACGGCTCGCCGTCTGCCTGGGGACGCCGGCATGAGCTCGCGCGTCTACCGCTACCGGCACCGGGTCACCTTCGACGAGACAAACCTGGTGGGCAACGTCTACTTCGCCCACTACGCACACTGGCAGGGCCACTGCCGGGAGCACTTCCTCGCCGACCATGCGCCGGGCGTGCTGACCGGCCTGTCCACCGGGCTGGCACTGGTCACGGTGTCGCTGTCGATGGAGTTCTACGCGGAGTGCCACGCCCTGGACCTGGTCGACGTCGAGATGTCGCTTGTCGAACTCAGCGGCAACCGGATCACCATGGCGTTCGACTACCGACGGACCGGCCAGGGCGCCACGACCAGCGAACTCGTCGCGAGTGGCCGGCAGACGGTGGCGGTGATGTCCCGCGCCGACGGGCACCTGCGACCGGAGCCGGTCCCGGCGGACCTGGCCGCCGCGCTGGCGCCGTACGCATCACCCACCACCCACCGCCCGGCCGCCGCGCGACCCGCGCGGGCGGTTCGGTGACAACCGAGGAGGTCCCATGCCCATCGTCGCTCCCGACCCAGCCGTCCCGTTGGCCGTCCGGCCCGAGACCGACGAACGCCAGCCACGGTACGGTCGCCACGCGCTGGTCGCGGTCGCCGTCGGCATCCTGCTGGCCATCGCCTGGTCCTTCGAGTTCGTCGACGGCGTCATCGGTGACAACGTGGCGAACACGTTGCTCGGCCACGACGCGAAGCAGACAGCCATCGGCGGCACGGTGGCCGGACTGGCGTTCGCGTTCGTCTCCGGCCTGGCCGGCACGTTCACCGCCTGCAACATCGCGGTCTTCGGGTTGGCACCACAGGTGGCTCGCCAGTCGTCGACGCAGGGCCGCATCCGCGGGCAACTGTCCGCGCTGGGTTGGCTCACCACCGGACTGATGGTGGTGGCGGTCGGCTACGGTGCGCTCGGCGTGTGGTTCAGCGACAGCCTGCCGCAACTCTCCACCGACACGGTCGGCGACGTGCCGGTGCGCCTCATCCAGGCGTCCGTGGTGTTCGGGGTGGTCGGTCTCGCGTTCGTCTACCTGGGGTTGGCCGCGCTGGGCCTGGCACCCGATCCGTTCGCCCGGCGGCCCCGGACCCGTCTGCTGGTGATGGGCGCGCTGATCGGCGCGTTCCTGATCGGCCGCCCGTTTCCGCTGTTCCGCAAGCTGTTCGAGTACGCCGTGGCGGAGAACAACGCCGCGTACGGCGCCGCCGTCTTCGCGCTCCAGGCGATCGGCAACATCCTGATCATGGTGGTGGTCGTGGTGCTGCTCTCGGCGCTCAGCCGGGGCCGGTTGCTGCGGGTGCTCGCCGATGACCGGCGGTACGCCTGGGTGGCCGGCACGGCGCTTGTCGCCCTCGGCGTCTTCCTCGTCGTCTACTGGGACGTCCGGCTGCCCGCGATGTTCGGTTACGGCTGGTTCCCGACAGCACCCTGGAACTGAGCCGGGTAAGGCGGTTGACGCGACCCCGAGGGGAGGAGGGACATGACCGAGACCGACGACATCCAGCAGCCGGCCGACGCCGACCGACTGCGGGCGCTGCTGCGGCACCAGGCCAGCACCGTAACCGTCGTGACCGCCCCGGGCCCGCCGCTCGTCGGCTTCACCGCCACCTCCTTCACCTCGGTGTCGCTGCGGCCGCTCATCGTCTCGTTCTGCCAGAACCTGGCCTCGTCCAGCTGGCCCGTCGTCGCCCGCGCCCGCCACGTCGGGGTGCATCTGCTCCGCCCCGGGCAGCAGGAACTGGCCCGTACCTTCGCCACCAGCGGCATCGACCGGTTCGCCGCGCCCACGCGGTGGCGGACCGGACCGAAGGGGGTGCCGATCCTCGACGGCACGCTGGCCTGGCTGCTCTGCCGGGTGGTCGACCGGTTGGCTGTCGGCGACCACGCGATCGTGCTCGCCGAGCCGGAGCTGTTGTGGCACGCCGACGCGGGTACGCCACTGCTCTACCACCAGGGCCGGTACGCACACCTCGCCGAGCACGCCGGACGGCGCGTCGCTGCGTGACCGGGCCCGGCGGGTGGACGCCGGTAGCCGCCCGGGTCGCGCCGCCCGGCAGCCGACAGCGCCGCCCGGCAGCCGACAGCGGCGCCCGGCAGCCGACAGCGCCGCCGGTACCGGAAGCCACCTCGGCCGGGGGCGGGAGACGGTGGCGCGCCCGGGTACGGTTGTCGATGGTCGGCAGGCGCGGCCGTCGCCCGGGCGAAAACGATGGCCTGGGGCGACGGACCGGGGGAAGGAGCGGGTGTGGCGCGGCGCAGAGCCCTGGTGGTCCGAGGTGGCTGGGCGGGACACCGGCCGGTCGAGGCGACGGAGTTGTTCATCCCGTTCCTCGAACGCAGCGGATACGCGGTACGGGTGGAAGAGTCGACGGAGATCTACGCCGACGCCGCCGAACTGGCCGACACCGACCTCATCGTGCAGTGCATGACGATGTCGCAGATCACCGCGGAGCAGGCCGCGGGCCTGGCTGCGGCGGTCGTCGCCGGGACCGGGTTCACCGGCTGGCACGGCGGCATCGTCGACTCGTTCCGCGCCTGCGCGGAATACCTGCACCTGGTGGGTGGCCAGTTCGCCACCCACCCGGGGGTACAGCCGTGCGACCGGGTCGGCGGGGAGGAGGACAACTTCCTGCCCCACTCGATCACCATCACCGACCTCGGCCGGGAACATCCGATCACCGCCGGGATCGACGACTTCGACCTGGTCACCGAGCAGTACTGGGTGCTGCACGACGACCTGATCGAGGTGCTGGCCACCACCACCCATCCGACGCGGGCGTGGCACCCGTGGCACCGGCCGGTCACCTCGCCGGCGATCTGGACCCGAAACTGGGGTGCCGGGCGGATCGTCGTGACGACGCCGGGACACAGCCTCGACGTGCTGGAACACCCGTGCGTCCGGACCGTCATCGAGAGGGGAATGGTGTGGGCGACCCGCACGGCATCGGCATCGTAGGTCTCGGGTTCATCTCCCGCGCGTACCTGAACACGCTCGCCAACCATCCCACGGTGCGCGTCGTGGCGGTGGCCGACCTGAACGCGGCCCGGGCCCACGCTGCCGCCGCCACGATTCCCGGCGCCGAGGCGGTAAGCGTCGAGCGACTGCTTCACCACCCCGACGTGGCGACGGTGCTCAACCTCACGATCCCGGCGGCGCACGCCGAGATCTCGGGCGCGGCGATCGACGCCGGCCGCAACGTCTACGGCGAGAAGCCGCTCACCGTCACCCTCCCGGAAGGCGAGTCGATCATCGGCCGGGCGGCGTCGGCAGGCGTCCGGATCGGTTGCGCGCCGGACACCGTCCTGGGCACCGGTACGCAGACCGCCCGGGCGGCGATCGATAGTGGACTGATCGGCCGACCGCTTGCCGCATCGGCCGTCATGGTCACCCCGGGACACGAGCGCTGGCACCCCGACCCGGACTTCTACTACGCCCCGGGCGGCGGCCCACTGCTGGACATGGGGCCGTACTACATTTCGGCGCTGGTCCACCTGCTCGGGCCGGTCCGTGCGGTGATCGGGGCAGCCAGTCGGCTGCGGGAGGCCCGGGTGATCGGCTCGGGCCCCCGCCTCGGGCAGCGGATCCCGGTCGAGGTGCCGACCCACGTGACCGGCGTGCTGGAGCACACCGGCGGCGCCCTGACCACCCTCACGACCAGCTTCGACGGTGTCGCGACGACGGCCGCGCCGATCGAGGTGCAGGGGGAGGCGGGCACCCTCGCGGTACCCGATCCGAACAACTTCGACGGCGAGGTCCGCCATCTCGCGCTGGACGGCCCGGGCTGGCGCACCCTGCAACCGCAGGCCGGCTATGTCGCCGCCGCCCGGGGGATCGGCCTGATCGACCTGGTCCGGGCCGACGAGGCACGTCCGGCCCGGGCCAGCGGTGCGCTGGCGCTGCACGTGCTGGACATCATGACCGCCCTGCTCCGGTCGGCCGCCGAGGGTCGGCGGGTCGAGCTGACGACGACTGTCGAACGTCCCGCACCCGTTCCGCTCACCCCGGCGCAGGAGTGGTTGTCCGCCCTGCCGCCCGAGCCCCGAACGGCTCCGACTTCCTGAGCGCCCACCGCAGCCACGGCGTCGCCCCCGCTGCCCGCCACCGGAGCACCGCAACGGCCGGGCGTGGGCAAGCTGTCTCGTGCTTGACACATTGGCTGATTACGATGGTGTCCGGTGCTGCTCGGCGGCAGCTCGAGAGGGGAGGGACCGTGTACGCGGCCCACGAGAGGACGCCTCGCCCCAGAGCCGAGCGCACACCGGTGTCGAGCCGGCGGGAGGGGTCCGCAGCACCGGCCCACCCTGGGCGTGGTCCCGGTGCGGTGCTGGCGTTGCAGCGCACCGCCGGCAACCGTGCGGTCAGGCAACTGCTGGGTACGCCCGGCGCGGTGACGGTCCAGCGGGCGTCATTGAACATACGGCCCGACGGCACGATCAGTGGGGTCAGCCAGTTCCCTTCTCGGCCCCCCTCCAACCTGTCCAAGCAGGGCCAACACCTCACCGCGTACGTGGCGTTCGAGGACACCATCCTGTCGAATGTGCGTGACCGTACCCCTAGTGCGGCGGCGGAGCAGTTGATCTGGGTGGCGCGGCAGTTCCAGGCGCTGCCGTTCATGGAGACGGTGAATCAGTGGAACCGCCATGTGCACCAGTCCATCGAAGCCATCATCGCCACGTTGCGGGATGCGCTGGACCGGGACCCACCCGACGACAAGTTCCTGCGCTCGACGGTCGGTAGGCAGATCGACGAGCTGCTGCGGGAACGAAACCGGGTGCCGCACACGGCGATAAGCGAATCCGGCACGAAGGGGCACGGCGAGGCGGCGACGGCAGGTGGCCTGGAGGTGATGGAGACCGCCATCCGGACTCGCCGGGCCGGCGCGTACGGCGACGACGAGGCCACCCAGGCGGTCACCCAGATGTGGCAGCTGCTGGACTACGACCCGGCCGAGCCGTCGGCCGCCAGCCCGGAACTGCTGCTCATCCAACGTCGGGTGCTGACTCACGTGAGGTCCATGCGGCTGGCATACCCGCAGGTGTTCGCCTGGCTGACCGGGCTCGGTGCCGGCTACTGGCTGATGCCCTACCTCCGGGCCCACCAGGACAAGTTCAGCTCGCTGTCGAGGCTGTCCGCCCCGCGGCTGCTGGACGTCGAGACCTACGTCCACGCCAACCTCTAGTAATTAGCAGCCCGGGGCGATCAGGCGGATCTGCCCGCTCAGCGGGGCGGCAGCACCGCGATCCCCTGCATCTCGATGAGCAGGTGCGGGTGCGGCAGCTGGTGTACTGCCACGGTGGTCCGGGTCGGCCCGGTCTCGTCGAAGAACTCGGCGTACACGGCGTTGTAGCCACCGAAGTCGTTCATGTTGACCAGGTACGAGGTCACCTGCACCAGGTCGGACAGGTCCGCGCCGACCTCGCGCAGGATGTCGCGCATGTTCTCGATCACCGCGCGGGTCTGCACGGCGATGTCCAACGAGGTGGTGCCGAGGGGGTCCACCGTCGCGCCGGCGATCGTGTTGTCGGGGCGGCGGCTGCTCGTACCGGACACGAAGGCGAACCCGCCGACGACCTTGACGTGCGGGAACCGGCCGCGCGGCACGGCCTTGCCGGCGACCACCCGGGCCCCGCTCATGCCGAGGCCCGCAGCGACGCCGTGCCGAGCTGTTCGACAGTGACCCGTACCTGAGCGCCCGGCGTCAGTGGCACCGCGGCGGTTGCCGCGCCGGCCAGCAGCACCCAGCCGTCGCGCAGTTTCCCGGCGAGGCGGGCCGCCTCGGGCAGGGCGCGGCGCGGGTCACCGAGGATCGCGGCGGTCGAGCCGACCTGGGCGATCCGGCCGTCGACCTCCAGCAGCACGCCGAGGTTGTCCACGCCGTCGGGCACCGGCCGCCACGGCCCGACGACGAAGCCGGACGCGGAGGTGTTGTCGGCGATCACTTCCGGCAGGGTGAACCGGAAGTCGCGGTAGCGGGAGTCGATCAGCTCGATGGCGGGAGCGACGGCGGCGATCGCGCCGCCCTCGACGAGGAACGCCACCTCCGGCTCGACCTTGGGGTGGATGCGGTCGGCCAGGCTCACCGTGTCGCCGTCGGTCACCCGCATCGCGTCGGTGAGCCGGCCCCAGATCACCTCGTCGACGCCCATCTGGGCCATCTTCGCGCGGCTGGTCAGACCCAGCTTCAACCCGACCACCGTCTCGCCGCGCTGCTGCCGTCGCGCCACCAGGGCCTCCTGCACCAGGTACGCGGTGGCCACGTCGAGACCGACGTCGGCGCCGAAGGGCGCGAGCGCGGTGTGCGACACGGCGGCCTCGTCGAGGCGGTCGGCGAGGGTGTCGATCACTGCGGGTCCTTTCCGGCGTCCCGGACCAGGTCCAGCGCCACATCGACGATCATGTCCTCCTGTCCGCCCACCATCGCGCGGCGGCCCAACTCCAGCAGGATGGTGCGCACGTCCACGCCGTACCGTTCGGCGGCGTTCTCGGCGTGCCGCAGGAACGACGAGTAGACGCCGGCAAAGCCCAGCGACAGCGTCTCCCGGTCCACCCGCACCGGCCGGTCCTGCATCGGGCGGACCAGATCCTCGGCGGCGTCCATCAGCGCGAACACGTCACAGCCGTGCTGCCAGCCGTTCAACTCGGCCACCGCGACGAAGACCTCCAGCGGCGCGTTGCCCGCCCCGGCACCCATCCCGGCCAGCGAGGCGTCCACCCGGCGCACCCCGTGCTCGACCGCGACGAGGCTGTTGGCCACCCCGAGGGACAGGTTGTGGTGTGCGTGGATGCCGATCTCCGTGGTCGGATCGAGCACCTGCCGGTACGCGTCGACCCGCTGCGCCACGTCCGTCATGGTGAGCCGGCCACCGGAGTCGGTGATGTAGACGCAGTGCGCCCCGTACGACTCCATCAGCTTGGCCTGCTGTGCCAGGGCGACCGGATCGGCCATGTGCGACATCATCAGGAAGCCCGCGACGTCCATGCCGTTGGACCGGGCCCAGGAGATGTGCTGGGCGGCGATGTCCGCCTCGGTGCAGTGCGTCGCCACCCGGACGCTGCTGACGCCGAGATCCCGGGCGGCCTTCAGGTCGGCGATCGTGCCGATGCCCGGCAGCAGCAGCGTGGTCAGCTTCGCGCGGGTCAGCACCGACGCGGCGGCACTGATCCACTCGGCGTCGGTCGCGGCACCGTGGCCGTAGTTGACGCTGGATCCGGCGAGACCGTCGCCGTGCGCCACTTCGATCGCGGCCACCCCGGCGGCGTCCAGCGCCGCCGCGATCTCGGTGACCTGCCCGACGGTGTAGCGGTGCCCGATGGCGTGCATGCCGTCGCGCAGGGTGACGTCCTGGATGTAGAGATCGTTCACGACGAGACCATCCGTTCGGCCGTCCGCAGCGCGGCGCTGGTCATGATGTCGAGGTTGCCGGCGTATGCGGGCAGGTAGTGCCCGGCACCGGAAACCTCCAGGAACACCGAGACCTGTACGCCGGTGAAGTGTCCGCCGAGCGCCGGCACGTGCGTGTCCACGTCGGTGAACTGCACCTGCTGCTTGAGCCGGTAGCCGGGCACGTACTGCCGTACGGTGGCCACCATCGCCTCCACCGAGGCGGCGATGGCGGCCCGGTCGGCGTCCGGGTCGGGGCAGAGGCAGTAGACGGTGTCGCGCATCAACAGTGGTGGCTCCGCCGGATTCAGCACGATCACCGCCTTGCCGCGGGCCGCCCCGCCGACCACCTCGATGGCCCGGGCCGTGGTCTCGGTGAACTCGTCGATGTTGGCGCGGGTACCCGGTCCGGCCGAGCGGGAGGCGATCGAGGCGACGATCTCGCCGTACGCCACCGGGGCGACGGCGGCGACGGCGGCGACGATCGGCACCGTCGCCTGGCCGCCGCAGGTGACCATGTTGACGTTGCGCTCGCCCAGGTGGGCGTCGAGATTCACCGGCGGCACGACGTACGGGCCGATGGCGGCCGGGGTCAGGTCCACCACCTTGCTGCCGTGGGCGCGTAGCACCGCGTCGTTGTGCCGGTGCGCGCCCGCGCTGGTGGCGTCGAAGACGATCCCGACGTCGGCGAACTCCGGCATCGCGACGAGACCGTCGACACCCTGTGCGGTGGTGGCCACGCCGAGCCGCCGGGCCCGGGCCAGACCGTCGGAGTCCGGGTCGATGCCGGCCATCGCCACCATCCGCAGCGACTCCGACAGCCGCAATACTTTGATCATCAGGTCGGTGCCGATGTTGCCGGAACCGATCACCGCCACGCCGGTGCTCATGCGCCGCCTTTCGAGAAGCAGGCCCGGACACTGCCCAGGCCGGAGATGCGGGCCTCGTACGCAGCGCCCGGGGTGACCGTCACCATCGGTCCGAGCGCGCCGGACAACACCGTGTCCCCGGCGCGCAGCGGCCGACCGTTCGCGGCGAGCGTCCCCGCCAGCCAGGCGACCGCGTGCAGCGGGTTGCCCAGGCATGCCGCCCCGGCGCCGACCGAGACCGGCTCGCCGGCCTGCTCCAGCACGGCACCGCAGAGCCGCAGGTCGACGTCGTGCACCCGGCGCGGAGTGGTGCCGAGCACGTACCTGCCACTGGAGGCGTTGTCCGCCACCGTGTCCACGATGGAGATGTCCCAGCCGGCGATCCGCGAGTCGACGATCTCGATGGCCGGCAGCAGGTGATCGGTGGCCCGTACCACGTCGGCGACGGTGACCTGCTCGTCTGGCAGGTCGCGGCCGAGGACGAACGCGACCTCCGCCTCGACGCGCGGCTGCAACAGGCTGCCCCTGTCGATCTCGGCGCCGTCGGGTACGGCCATGTCGGCGAAGAGGACCCCGAAGTCGGGCTGGAACACGCCGAACGATTCCTGCACCGCCCGCGAGGTCAGGCCCACCTTCGCCCCGACCAGCCGGCGACCCTCGGCGAGCCAGGTGCTTACCTGTGCCTGCTGCACCGCGTACGCGGCGGCCACGTCGGCGGCCGGCAGCAGGTCGTCGCGCAGCGGCCGGCGGGCGATCCCGGTGGCGTACGCCTCCCGCAGCGCCGCGCCCGCACCGTCGATGTCGGCGTTCATCCGAGGTCCACGCAGACGTTCGTCAGTTCGGAGTAGAAGTGCAGCGAGTGGGTGCCGCCCTCGCGTCCCACACCGGACGCCTTCACCCCGCCGAACGGGGTACGCAGATCCCGCAGGAACCAGGTGTTCACCCAGACCAGGCCGGCGTCCAGCCGGGCCCCGGCCCGGTGCGCCCGGCCCACGTCGCGGGTCCACACGGTGGCGGCCAGACCGTACTCGCTGTCGTTGGCCAGCGCGAACGCCTCGTCCTCGTCGTCGAACGGCGCGAGGTGGCAGACCGGCCCGAAGATCTCCTCGCGCAGGGTGCGGGCCCGTTGCCCGAGTCCGGTCAGGACGGTGGGCTGCACGTACGCGCCGCCGTCGCGGGCGTCGCCGAAGACCGGTACCCCGCCGCCGGCCAGCACGGTGGCGCCCTCGGTGCGGGCCAGATCGTAGTGGCCGAGCACCTTCTCCCGGTGCTTGCCGGAGATCAGCGGCATGGTCATCGTCGCCGCCTCCGACGGCCAGCCGAAGGTCAACTCCTCGGCCCGCTTCGCCAACCGGGCCGCGAACTCGTCGAAGATCGGCCGCTGCACGTAGATCCGCTCGGTGCAGAGGCAGACCTGGCCGCCGTTTGTGAAGCTGGAGCGCACCGAGCCCTCGACGGCCGCGTCCAGGTCGGCGTCGGCGAAGACCAGCCCGGCGTTCTTGCCGCCCAGTTCGAACGACACGGCCTTCACGCCGTCGGCGGCGGCACGCATGATGGCCGAGCCGGTGGCGGACTCGCCGGTGAAGGTGATCGCGTCGACGCCGGGATGCCGGGTGAGGAACTCACCGGCGGAGCCCGGACCGAAGCCGTGTACCAGGTTGAACACCCCGTCGGGTACGCCGGCTGCGGCCATCACCTCGGCCAGCACGGTGGCCGACGAGCCAGTCTCCTCGCTGGGCTTGACCACCACCGCGTTGCCGCAGGCCAGGGCCGGGGCGACCTTCCAGGTGAGCAGCAGCAGCGGCAGGTTCCACGGCACGATGACCGCCACCACGCCGACCGGCTTGCGGACCGCGTAGTTCAGCGCCCGACCGCCGCTCGCGGTGACCGTGGTGAACGACTCCGTCGGCGTGGCCGTGATGATGTCGGCGAACGCCCGGAAGTTCGCCGCGCCGCGCGGGATGTCCAGGGTGCGGGCCTGGCTCACCGACTTGCCGGTGTCGGCGACCTCGGCGGCGACCAGGTCGTCGAAGCGGCGTTCCAACTCGTCGGCGACCCGGCGGAGCACGGCGGCCCGCTCGCCCTCGCCCATCGCACCCCACGGACCGCGCAGCGCGGCCCGGGCGGCGGCCACCGCAGCGTCCACCGTGGCCTCGTCGGCCTCGGCGACGTGCAGGATCGGCTCGCCGGTCACCGGCGACACCTTCGCGAACGAGGTGCCGCCGGTGACGAACTCACCGCCAACGTAGTTCGGTAGCAGCAGGTCGCCGCTGTGGCGGCCGTCGATCAGGCCGCTCGGCCAACGGGTGGTACGCCCGGATGTCATGGGCAGGGCCTCTCGGTGGCTATCGTTCGGATGTGGAGTCAGCGACGAGCGCGACGACGGCCGCGTCGGCTGTCGGCTCGCCGGTGGCCGCGGCGGCCGCCTCGTCGGTGGCGATCAGCACGACGGTGCCGACGCCCACGTTGAGCGGGTCGATCGCGACCAGGTCGGGTCCCTCGGCGCGGGGCCGGACCAGCACCAGCCGGCGACCCTGCAACGACGGCAGGATCTTGTCCGGCCAGACCTTGGCGACGACCTCACCGAGAATCATCAGCCGTCTCCCCGCAGGCTTGCCATCACCTCGCGGATCCGGGCGGCCTCCGGATCCTCAAGCAGCGCGGCGGTGGTCGGGTGCGGCTTGGGGTACACCTGCGAGCTGCGCAGCTCGCCGTGTTGCCGGATCGCGGCCTCGCCGGCGGCGACGGCCTGCCGGACGGCCGCCAGGGTGCCCTGCACGGCGGCGGCGAGGTAGCCGCTGGTCACCCGCTCCACGGCGATACAGCGGACGTCCGCAGTTTTGATCATGGCTTCGATCCCGGCGGACAGGGCCACCACGCCCCGGGTCTCGACGATGCCGATGGCGATGTCAGAAGGCATGCTTGTTCTCCTTACCGGGGTCAGTTGCCGACGAGGCGGGGGTCGACGGCGAGTGCCGACACCGCGTCACAGGGGCTGGCGAAGACGATGGAGCGCACCTTCCGGCTCTTGGCCTTGGCGGTCTCCTCGCCGATGTCGACGGCCTCCTCGACGGTGGCCAGGTCGCCGCGCAGCGCGACGGCGACGATGCCGCCGCCGAGGCGCACGACGCGGGTCACCTCGACCTCGGTGGCCTTCACCATCGCGTCGACCGCGTCGAAGATGGCGGTGTAGCCCTCGGCCTCGACGAAGCCGGCAGCCATGTTCCGCATGGGTTCTCCTTTTCCGATGATCAGGGCAGGTTCCAGGACAGGACGGCGCCGCCGGTGCCCCAGAGCGGTCCGTATGCGTGCAGGTGCGCCGGACCGGCGGTAGCCCCGGCACCGGCGGCGAACGCCAGGGCGCGGAACTGGCTGTCGGCCTGCGCCTGTCGGGCGAAGTCCTCGCGGATCTTCAGCACCTCGTCGACCTTGCCGGCGGTCAGCAGGTCCAGTACCCGCCGGTTCCAGCGGTCGTGCGCGGGGTCGCTGAGGTGGTCCTCGGCTGGCTCGATCCATTGCTGGATCAGGCCGGACGACATGCCGGTGACCACGACGACGGCGGCGCGTACGCCGGCTTCCCGGGCTGCGGCGGCGCCGGCCGCGCCGACGTCGGCGAGGGTGTCCGCACCGGCGTAGAGGTTGCACGACACCTGCGACCAGCGCAGCTCCCGGTCCGGGTCGAGCAGTGCCGAGGTGACGATCGTGCCGGTGTCGATCGGGAAGCCGTCGTAGCGGGTACGCCGGGCCTGCATGCCGCCCTTGTGCACCTGATCGGCCCAGCGTTCCGTGAACGACACGTCGAAGCGCAGGTCGTAGCGCAGCTCGCCGTAGTCGTAGGCGTACCAGTTCTCGTCCACGTGCTCGCCGCGCGGGTTCGGGTCGCACTGGAACTGGTGACCCAGGACGGTGAACCACTGCGTGGACAGCAGCAGCACCACGTCGGGCTTGAGCCGCCGCAGCCGATCGCCGACCTCGCGGGCGGCGTTGGCCAGGTCGGCCCAGCACGGCGCGGGTTTCTCGGCCAGCAGGTGCGGCATGCCGGGCAGCAGCGCCCCGGCCACGATGCCGGCGTCAGCCACGGTGTCCTCCTTCGGGCGTCCACTCGACGACCGCGTTGCCGGTGCCGATGATCGTTCCGTAGCCCAGCACGTCACCGGGCACCTGCGGCCAGCCCATCGCGGCAAGCAACCAGGTCAGACTGCCCGCCTTGGTCTCCGAGGCGGTCGCCTCGATGTGCTCGGTGATCAGCTCGCGCAGGGGTGCGGTCGGCCCCCGGCGGATCGCCTCCAGCAGCTTCATGTCCCAGCGGTACTGGTGGTTGTTGTACGGGTGCTCGCGCTCCATGTCCTCCGGCAGCTCCGGCTCCTCGTGCCAGTGCAGGTGCGACAGGGAGTTGGAGGCCAACAGCACGGCCCGGCGGCCGGTACGCTCGACGGCCCGGCGGGTCGCCTCGCCCAGCACCTCCATCTCCTCCAGCGACGCCTCGGAGTAGAAGTACGGGTTGTTGTTTGCCGACAGCGACACCACCGGGATGTCCCAGGCCGGGTTGACCAGGTGCAGGGCACCGATGGTGGCGTAGTCCACCCGTACCCGTGGATCACGCATCTTGCGGGTGACCAGGCCCAGGTCGCTGGCCTCGTCGGCGATGGCCTCGCCCAGCTCCACGTCGGTACGGAAGTCGTAGGAGTACCGGAACAGGTGCGGGAAGATCGGCTCGACGGAGACGCCACGCGGGTTGGGCACGCAGTTGACGTGGTGGCCGACCATCGTGATCCAGTGCGGGGCGTGCACGATCAGCACGTCCGGGCGGTGCACCTCGCGGATGCGCTTGCGCAGCCGCTCGTACGCCCACCGCAGCACCTCCCAGCCGCCTGTGGAACGCGGCTCGTTCTGCGGCGGGTTCTCCGCGTAGATCAGGTGCGGCGGGTGCGGGCTCAGCACCCCGGCGACGATGCCGGCGCGGGCCGGCGCCGCTTGCGGCGCTCGGTCGGCGGTGTCGATACGGCGGGCACCGCCCGAGCGGGCAGGTGCCACGGGCACTCGGAAGACTCTGCTCATGCCGGTCCCTCCCCGGTCGCGCCCCGGTCGGCCAGCACCCGCACGAACGTGCGCTCGTCGGGTTCGGCGCCGAGGATTTCCAGCCCGTCGTCGTCGAGGGCGAGTTGGTCGTCGGTCAGGTCGGGGTCGTGCCGGACCCAGGCCCGCAGCGGCGCGGGGTGCGGGCCGTGAACCTCCACGAGCGCACCCTCGGCCAGGCCGGCGTCGGGGCCCACGTAGGCGAGCCGCCGCCGGCCGCGCGTTCCGGCGTACGGTTGCCGGTCGTTCGTGGTGACCCGCAGCCAGCGTCGCTGTCCGCGCAGCTCCTGCCGGGCCGTCGCGGTGCCGGCGGGGTCGACCCGGCCGTCGGCGTCGAGCCGCAGGCCGTAGCGGCGTTCGGCCTCGGCGGCGTCGAGGTAGCCCTGCGCCACGTCGTCGGCGACGGCGGCGGGTTCCCGGTCGAGCGGGTCACCCCAACCGCCACCACCGGCGGACTCCATGACGAGCACGTCGCCGGCGCGCATCCCGAAGCCGGCGACCTTGCCGGGGGTCTCGAAGTCGACCCGCTCGCCGTCGGCGCGCAGCACGAACGTGACGGTGGGGGCGCCGGGGCCACCACGGTGCAGACCGTACGGCGGCACCGTGGTGCGGTCGGTCTGTACCGAGTAGGCGCCGGTGCTGGCCAGCAGCCGGGTTTCGCGTCGGCTGCCCAGCCCGCCACGGCGCGCCCCGTCGCCGCACGAGCCGAGCCGCAACTCGGAGGCGTCGACCTGGATGGGGATCTCGGTTTCCAACCGCTCGACGGACTGGATCGTGGAGATGTCGCCGAGGTCGACGGGGTTCATCGCGCTCGGACCGTCGGATTCGAGGAAGCCGCCGTTGCCACCCGCCGGGTAGTCGTAGTACAGGTAGGACCGGCCGGTGCGTTGGTCCACGCCGCCGATGAGGTTCTGGAAGGTGGTCCCGAATTGGTCGGCTGCGATGAGGTCGGGTGCCACCTGGCTCAACGTGGCCATGACCGCGGAGATGACCCGTTTGCGTACCTCGCTGTGCGCGTTGGCGGGGGCGGGGTAGGCGACATGCACGACGGTGCCGGGCTCGGTGTGCACCCGCAGCGGCCGGAAGGCGCCGTGGTTGACCAGGCCGCCGGGATCGAGCGCGCTCTTGACCGCGATGAAGACGCCGGCGACGGTCATCGCCCGCGAGGAGTTGACCACGGCGGCGACCTGGGTGGACGAGCCCCGGAAGTCGGCGTCGATCTCGTCGCCGTCGATGGTCAGTACGCAGCGCACGAGCGCGGGGTCGTACTGGCCGTCGGTGTAGAGGTCGAGGTAGTCCTCGTAGCGGTAGACGCCGTCGGGCAGTTCCCGGATGCGGTCACGCAGCCGCTGCTCGGTGCGGTCCATGTTGGCGGCCACGCTGTCGAGGAGCAGTTGCGCGCCGTAGCGGTCGACGAGTTCGCGCAGTCGCCGCTCGGCGGTGAAGCAGGCGGCGATGCAGCTCTCCAGGTCGCCGCGTCGCTCGTCGGCCATCCGCACGTTGGCGAAGAGGATGGCGTACGCGGCGGCGTTGGGGCGACCCTGCTCGATCAGTTTGATCGGCGGGATGCGCAGCCCCTCCTGGAGGATCTCGGTGGCCTGCCCGGAGACGCTGCCGGGGGTCATCCCGCCGATGTCGGCCCAGTGCATGCGTACGCAGGGGAAGAGGAACAGCTCGCCGTCGACGAAGACCGGAGTGATCAGCGTGACGTCGTTGAGGTGGCTGCCGCCCCGGTACGGATCGTTGACGATGTAGAGGTCGCCGGGGCGCATCTCGTCGGCGAAATCGGCGAAGATCTCGGCGACGGAGGCCGGCATGGCGATGACGTGTCCGGGCATGTCGCGGCCCTGGGCGACCATCTGACCCAACGGGTCGAACAACGCGCAGGAGAAGTCCTGTGCGTCGGCGATGACGGGGGAGTGCGCGGTGCGGAAGATCGTCTGGCGCATCTCGCGCACGATCGAGATCAGACCTTCGGTCACGATCTCGAGGTCGATCGGGTTCAACG
This sequence comes from Micromonospora sp. FIMYZ51, assembly GCF_038246755.1. Classification (NCBI taxonomy): domain Bacteria; kingdom Bacillati; phylum Actinomycetota; class Actinomycetes; order Micromonosporales; family Micromonosporaceae; genus Micromonospora; species Micromonospora sp. FIMYZ51. The sequence continues at coordinate 2,809,337 of NZ_CP134706.1, forward strand.
TCTTGGTCATGCGACGCCTCATGGGTTCCGACTCGGGATGCCGAGTGGTTTGGCTTTGACCTCACGTGGACCACATTGTGGTCCGTGGTTTATATTATGAAACACTAGCAACCGAGAAGGTGGGAAGCAAGATGTCGCAGGTCGCAGGAGCGTCGCCAGCTGCGGAGGGGTCGAACGCCCGGGAGACGGGCACCCAGTCGCTCGACCGTGCACTCAACGTGCTGCTGGCCTTCCGTGGCGGTAGCGTCGAACGCAAGGTCAGCGACGTCAGCCGCGAACTGGGGCTGCACAAGTCGACCGCCAGTCGACTGTTCCGCGCGCTCGCCGACACCGGCTTCCTGCAACGCAACGACGAGACCGGCGCCTACCGGCTCGGCGTCACCGTCTTCGAGCTGGGCGCCCGCTTCCTCCAGGGGCTCGACATGCACGCCCTGGCCCGGCCGCTGCTGCACCAGCTCGCCCAGGACGAGGGGGAGTCGGTGAACCTCTCCATCCGCGACGAGCTGGATGCCCTGTCGATCTACATCGAGCACGGCACCCGCAACGTGCAGCTCGTCTCCCGCCTCGGTCGGCGCATCCCGCTGTGGTGCAGTGCCGCCGGCAAGGCCCTGCTGCTCGACCTCGACGACGAGCAGATCCGCGCGATGTTCGCCGACACCCAGTTCACGCCGCTGACCCGCAACACCATCACCGACCTGGACACGTTCGCCAAGCGGATGCACCAGGTCCGCGAGCAGGGGTGGGCGCTCAACGACGAAGAGAGCGAGGAAGGTCTGCGGGTCGTCGCCGCGCCGGTACGCGACCGGCTCGGCCACGTCACCGCCGCGATAAGCGTCTCCGGGCCGATCTTCCGCCTCGACGAGACCCGCATCGCCGAGCTGGCTGCCGCCGCCGTACGCACCGCGAACGAGCTGTCGCGTCAGATGGGTCATGGCGTGGGTGCGGTCTGGGGAGACTGACCGACTCAGAAGTGTTCCTGCACGGCGTCCGGGTGCACCCGCACGTGCAGCAGAGCGGGGCCGGTGACCGGCAGCACCGCGTCGAACGCGGCGTCGGCACCGGCCTCGTCCGTCACGGTCCAGGCCGGCACACCAAGCGCCCGCGCCACCGCGGCGAGGTCACGTTCGGGGAAGCGGGCCAGCGCCGGATCCACCCCACGCGGACGCAGCTTGCGTACCTCCGCGCCGTACGCCGCGTCGTCCAGGACGATAAGCAACACGGCGGCGCCCGTACGGGCCAACGTGTCCAGCTCACCGAGCCCGGTGAGCAGACTTCCGTCGCCCTCGAAGGCCACCACCGGCCGGTCCGGGCGGCCCACCGCGGCGCCCACCGCGAACGGCAGCCCGACGCCGATGCTGCCGAACTCCCACGGTGCGATCAGCGCCCGGTCCGTCGCGGGTGAATCCAACAGCAGGTTCGGCCAGCCGCCGAAGTGTCCCACCCCCACCACGGTGGTGCGGCGCTGCGGTAGCCGCCGGGCGCACACCCGCAGGAAAGCCCGCGGGTCGATCCGGTCCGCCGCCTGCACCGGGACCAGCTCGGCGAACGGGTCGGCCGCCGCCAGCTCCCGGGCCAGCTCCGCCGAACGCCACTGCGGGCGCGAGAGCACCGGTAGCGCCGCCGTGACCGCGGTCGCCACCACCGCCGCGTCGCCCACCACCGGCACGTCGACCGGCCAGCGGGCGCCCAGCGCCGCCGGGTCGGTGTCGACGCACACCACCTTGGCCTGGGCGAACAGCCGGCCGTGGTCGGCGGTCCACCGGTTCAGCCCGGCACCGAACGCCAGCACCAGATCCGCCTCGCCCAGCACCCGCCGGGTCAGCGGCCGGGCCAGACCACCCGCCACCCCCAGGCAGTACGGTTGATCGGCGAACAGGCCCGCACCCATCAGCGTGGTGGACAGCACCGCCCCACTGCGATCGGCAAGTTCCCGTACCGCCGCCGCGGCTGCCTCCGCACCCCGGCCGGCCAGCACCACCGGCCGCGCTGCCGCCTGGAGCAGCTCGGCGAGCATCGCCACGTCATCCGGGTGCGCCGTGGGCGGGCCGGGCGGGCGGGCAGCGACCACTGCGGCCGGTGGCGGCAGCTCCGGCGCGACGTCCTCGTCCTGAAGGTCCATCGGCACGTTCAACACCACCGGCCCACCCGTCGAGCGGGCCAGCCGGAATGCCGTGGCGACATCACGGGCCACGCCTGCGGCGCCGACCACCGGCACCATCTGGCCCGCCGTGGCCAGTGCGAACGGCTGCTGCGGGAAGTTCTGCACGTGCCCGGGATCACCGGGTGGGGTGTCGCCCGCGACCAGCACCAACGGGGTACGCGCCTGCCGGGCGATGGTCAACGCGGCACCGGCCACGGCCAACCCCGGCCCCTGGGTCACCGTGGCCACCGGGCAACGGCCGGTCGCGCGGGCGTACCCGTCGGCCATCATCACGGCGGCGTTCTCGTTGCGGGCCGCGACGAACCGCACGCCGTGCCGGGCCACCAGGTCGCTGACGAGGAACATGTTGGCGTCGCCGAGCAGGCCGAACACCGTGTCGACGCCGTGCGCGACAAGGGTGTCCGCCAGCAGCTGGTAAACCTTCACGATTTCCGGCCCTTCGGGTACGGGCCCGCCGGCCGCAACGCGACGCTCAGCGCACCCAGGTAGGAGTCGTGGGCGGTGGCCTCGAACCGGGGCCCGGCCAGGCGTGCCGCCCGCTTCGTCATGGACCGGCCCACCGGCGAGACCGCCAGCAGCCGCTCGACAATCGAGTCACACGCCGCGCCCAGCTCGTCCGCCGGCACCGCCGCCGTGACCAGGTCCAGCCGCACCATCTCGGCCGGGTCGATCCGATCGCCCAGCAGCAGCCAGCGCTTCGCCCGGTCCGCGCCCGCCAGGTCGGCCAGGATCGCCATGCCGCTCCAGGTCAGCGGGATGCCGAAGGTGACCTCAGGAAAGGTGAAGAAGCAGCGGTCCGCCGCCACCCGCAGGTCAGCGGCGAGCCCGAGCACCGCGCCGGAGCCGATCGCCGGGCCGTTGAACGCGGTCACCGTGGTCTGCTCCATCCGGTACCAACGCTCCACCAACTCGGCGGTACGGCGCTGCACGTGCATGGTGGTGGCCGCGTCCAGAGTGGCCAGCTCGTCCAGGTCGGTGCCGGCGCAGAACGCCGACCCGGCACCGGTGAGCACCAGCACCTCCACCTCGGGATCGCGGCCCACCTCGTGCAGCACGTCCTCGAACCGGGCCAGCATCGCCAGGTCGAAGCTGTTGCGTCGGTGCGGGCGGTTCAGCGTGATCCGGGCCAGCCGGCCGACCCGCTCCAGCAGCACGGACGAGGCGGCGGACGATTCGATGGTCATGGCGACTCCGAGGTGAGCAGGGCGCGGTCCACCAGGGCGGCGGCGTGCCCGACGTAGGACAGGGGATCCAGCAGTTCGGCGACGTCCTCACCGGACAGGGCGGCGGCGACCTGCGGGTCGGCGCGCAGCACGTCGGCGAACGGGCGGCCCTGCTCCAGGCTGTCGCGCACCACCCGCATCACCAGATGGTGCGCCTGCTCGCGGCCCAACGGGCCGGCCAGCCGCAGCATCACCGCCTCCGACAACACCAGCCCGCCGGTGAGGTCGAGGTTGGCGCGCATCCGGTCCGGATCCACCCCCAGGTCACCGAAGACCTCCACCAGACGTTCCAGGACGCCGCCGATGAGGATGAAACACTCCGGCAACAGCTTCCACAGCGTCATGCCGACGCCCATGTCCCGGTCGTCCTGCGCGACCATCGTCTGGAGGGCCAGCGGCACCTGCGCCCGCAGCGTGCCAGCCGCCGCGATCACCGCCTCGCAGCGGATCGGGTTGCGCTTGTGCGGCATGGTGCTGCTGCCCACCTGGGTCGCGCGCTGCGGCTCGTGGGCCTCACCAACCTCGGTGCGACCCAGGAAGTAGACCTCCCGGGCCAGCTTCTCGCCGCTTGCCGCCACCAGGCCGAGCACCATCAGACACTCGGCGAACCGGTCCGAGGTGGCGTGCCACGGGGTGTCCGCCACCGCAAGCCCCAACTCCTCGGCGACGGCCCGCTCCAGCGCGAACGCCTGCGGCCCGTACCCGGCCATCGTGCCGGCCGCCCCACCCATGCTGGTCACCAACAGCCGGGCGCGCATCTCCCGCAGCCGGGCGCGGTGGCGTTGCAGCTCGCTCTGCCACACCGCCAGGCGCAGCCCGAAGGTCGTCGGTAGCGCCTGCTGGCCGTGCGTACGTGCCGGCATCGGGGTGCTGCGGTGGCGCAGTGCCAGCCGGCGCAGCAGCCGTACCAGCTCGTCGAGCTGGCGTCCGACGATGTCCAGGCCGGCCCGAGCCCGCAGCACGAAGCCGGTGTCCATCACGTCCTGGGTGGTGGCGCCCAGGTGCACGTAGCGTCCCGCGTCACCCGGGCAGGCCGCGGTCAGGGCGCGCACCAACGGCACCAGCGGATGCACGGTGTCCTCGGCGTCGGTGACCAGGGCTGCGGTGTCCAGTTTCTCCAGCCGGGCCGTCGCCGAGATCGCCTCCGCCGCCGCCTGCGGGATGATCCCGAGCGACGCCTGCCCACGGGCCAGCGCGGCCTCCACGTCCAACCAGGACTGCATCAGCTGCCGGTCGTTGAACACCCCGCGCATCTCGGCGTTGCCGAAGAAGCTGGTGACGGTAAGCGAATCGAGGAAACACGACCCCAGCTGCATCAGTTATCCCCCTCGAAGAGCGTCAACGCGGCCCGCCGGTCGACCTTGCCGGACGGCAGCAGCGGCAGCTCGGCGACCGCGCGTACCCGGGTGGGCAGCTTGTGTCGGGCCAGTCGCCCGGCGATTGCGGCGACCACGCCGTCGGTGTCGAGTCGGGTGCCGGGCGCGGCGACCAGGAGGGCACCGACCTCCTCACCCCAGCGCGGCGACGGCACGCCGAGCACGCACGCCTGACCGACGGCGTCGTGTTCGAGCAGCGCGGCCTCCACCTCGGCCGGACTGACGTTCTCGCCGCCGCGGATGATGAGTTCCTTGACCCGGCCGGTGAGCGTGAACACCCGCTCGGCGCTGAGTGCGCCGAGGTCGCCGGTGCGGAGCCAGCCGTCGGCGGTCAGGGCGGCGGCGCTGGCGGCAGGGTCGTCCAGGTAACCGGAGGTCACCGACTCGCCGCGCACCAGCAGCTCTCCCGCCTCGCCGGGCGGTACGGGTTGCCGGGTGCCGGGCCGCACCACGGCCGCGTCGAGGCCGGGCACGATCCGGCCGACGGTCAGACCGGCCGGGGCGCAGCTGCCGTCACCCGGGTCGACGCTGATCGTGGGACCCGCCTCGGTCTGGCCGTAGACGACGGCCGCGCGCTCCAGGCCCAGTACGCGTACGGTGCGCTCGCGCAGCGCGGGCGGGCAGGGCGCGCCGCCGAGGAAGCCGACCCGCAGCGAGGAGACGTCCCAGCGGCCCGGCTCGGCCTCGACCCGGTCGGCGATCATCGTGGCCATCGTCGGGACGGCCTGCAACACGGTGCAGCGCTGCCGCTCGATCAGGTCCAGCACGGTCTCGGAACGGAACCGGCGGGTCGACACCCAGCGTGCCCCGGTGACCAGCGCCAGCACCGCGCCGCTGCTCAGCCCGGCGGCGTGTGCCAGCGGCAGCGGCGAGGCGAGCACGTCGCTCGGCCGCAGCCCGGCGGCCCGGGCCGTCCACTGCGCGTTGCGTACCAGGTTGCGGGCGGTGAGCGTCACCATCTTGGCCGGGCCGGTCGAGCCCGAGGTGAACTGGATGTTGAGCACGGCGTCGACGGCACCGGCCGGTGGCGGCGGCCGGTCCGTCCAGCCGGGCAACGCCGCCAGCGCGCCCCGGCCGCCGTCGGCACCGAGCGGGTGGATGCCGTCCGGCGCGTACCGCGAACCGGCGAGCGCGGCGGTCGCCTCCGCTGTCGCGTTCCGGTCGCGGATCCGGTCGGCCACGAACAACCGGCGGGGTCGGGCCCGGGCCACCGCCTCGGCCAGTTCCGCCCCGGTGAGGCCGGGATGCAGCGTGACCAGGGCCGCGCCGCGCCAGGCCGCCGCCGCGAGCAACGTCAGCCAGGCGAGGCTGTTCTCCGACCACACCGAGATCCGGTCACCGGGGCCGATTCCCTGGGCCGCCAGCACGGCCGCGCCCCGGCCCGCCAGCTCGGCGAACTCGGCGTACGTGACCGGGCGGTCCAGCTCCGCGAAGGCGTACAGCGGCCGGTCCGGGTCCCGGTCCGCGCCGTCGAGCAGGACGGCGTCGAGGGCGAGTGGCGCCATGGTCAGTCCCGGGTGAGCAGCAGGTTGCCGTGTTCGTCGGCCGCGCCGCTCCAGCCGGCCCCGACGACGGTGGTGCTGCCGTTCTCGCGTACCACGGCCGGACCGGTCACCCGGACCGTGGGCCCGAGGTCGGCCCGTCGCCACACGGCGGCGTCCACCCAGCCGTCCGGCCCGTACAGCCGGGTCCGGCCCGGCCGGGCCGCGTCGCCGGCCGGTGCGGCGAAGCGCACCACCGGGCTCGGCCCGAACGCGGTCAACCGGCAGTTGACGATTTCCGCCGGGTGGTCGGTGCGCACGTAGGCGTACCGCTCGGCGTACGCGTCGTGGAAGGCCGCGACCAGGTCCTCGGCCCTGGCGGGCAGTTCGTCCACCGCGACGGCCAGGTGGTGGCTCTGGCCGCGGAAGCGCATGCCCACCGTCAGCGCGAACGAGACCTGGTCCGCCTCGACGCCGTCCTCCGCCTTGAGCTGCGCCCGGGCGGCGTCCTGCAACTCGGCGACGACCGCCTGCGCCGCGGCCAGCCCGGATTCGTCGGCCGCCGCCAGGACGGTACGCACGTAGTCGTGCCGGGCGCGGGCCGTGACGAACCCCAGCGCGGAGAAGTTGCCCGGCACCGGCGGCACCAGCACCCGGCTGATGCCCAGCTCGTCGGCGAGCGCCGTGGCGTGCATCGGCCCGGCTCCGCCGAACGGCATCAGCACGAAGTCGCGCGGGTCGTGTCCGCGTGCGACGGAGATCTCCTTGATCGCGCTGGTCATCTTGGTGGTGGCCAGCCGCAGGATGCCGTGCGCCAACTCCATCTCGGCCAATCCGAGTTGCTCGGCGAGGGCAATCGTGGCCGCCTGCGCCGGCGCCGGGTCCAGCCGTACCTCGCCGCCCAGACTCTCCTGCGGGTCGAGGTGCCCGACCAGCAGGTGGGCGTCGGTGGTGGTCGGCTCGGTGCCGCCGCGACCGTAGCAGGCCGGGCCGGGCGTGGAGCCCGCGCTGCGGGGCCCGATCCGCAGCTCGCCGCCGAGATCGCGCCAGGCGATGGAACCGCCGCCCGCGCCGATCGTGTTGATCTCGACCTGGAACGTGCGGTTCGGATACCCGGCGATTGTCCCGTCGCTTGTCATCAGCGGCGCGCCGCCCTTGATCAGGCAGACGTCGGTGCTGGTGCCGCCGATGTCACAGGTGATCACGTTCGAGTATCCGGCCAGGCCGGCGACGTAGACGGCAGCCGCGACACCGCCGGCCGGGCCGGAGAGCGCCAGGTTGATCGGCAGGCGACTCGCCTCGTCGGTGGAGACGACGCCGCCGCTGCTGGTCATGATGGACAGCGGATGCAGGTAGCCGGCACCGGCCAGGGCGGCGCCGAGCCCGCGCAGGTAGTCGGCGACCGTGCCCCGCACGCTTGCGTTGAGCACCGTGGTGGCGAACCGCTCGTACTCGCCCTGCTCCGGCACGACGTCCGAGGAGATCGTGCAGACCAGGTTCGGGTAGCGCTCGGCGAGCCGCTGCGCCACGGCCCGCTCGTGAGCGGGGTTGCGGTACGAGTGCAGCAGGCAGACCGCGACGGCTGTCGGCCCGGCGGCGGCGACCCGCGCCAGCACCTCGTCGAGATGGTCGGTGTCGAGCGCTTCGATGACCGAGCCGTCGGCGGAGATCCGCTCCCGTAGCGTGTGCCGCAGTGCGCGGGGTACCAGCGAGGGGCGGGCCGCCTCCTTGACGCTGTAGAGCTGCGGCCGGTGCCCGAGGCCCATCTCCAGCACGTCCCGGAAGCCGGCGGTGGTGACCACGCTGACCTGGTCACCGGAGCCCTCCAGCAGGGCGTTCGTCACCCGGGTGGTGCCGTGCACGAAGCGGTCCACCGTATCCAGGCAGACGCCGAGCTTGGCCAGCCCTTCGAAGATCGCAGCCGCCGGATCGTGCGGGGTCGACAGGGTCTTTGCCTCGGCGAGCCGTGCGGTGGTCGGCTCGTAGACGATCACGTCGGTGAACGTGCCGCCGATGTCGACGCCGATGCAGAGCATGCGGGAGTGCCTTTCGTGGAAGGGGAGACCGACCGTCAGCCGGGGTGCCGTGGTGGCGTCAGAAGGTGACGCCGTAGCGGCGCAGGGTGGTCCGCGTGACGGTCCGCAAGATCCAGTCGAAGAGGTAGCCGAGCAGGCCGAGGGCGAGGATGCCGACGAAGACCCACTCGGTCTTGGCGTAGTTGCGCGCGGTCCAGATCAGCGAGCCCAGTCCGCTCTGCGCCGCGACGATCTCCGCCGAGACGATCGTCAGGAACGAGTTGCCCATGGCGAGTCGGGCGCCGGTGACGACGTGCGGCACCGTGGAGGGCAGCACCACCGACACCAGGCTGCGCAGCGGCGAGGCGCCCAGGGCACGGGCGGCCCGCAGTCGCAGCTCGTCGACGGCCAGCACCCCGGCAAGGGTGTTGAGCGCGACGATGAAGACGGTGGTGTAGAAGATCAGCGCGACCTTGGACGCCTCACCCGGACCGAGCCAGATGATCGCCAGCGTGACGAAGGCGATCGGTGGCACGAACCGGAAGAACTGGATGTACGGATCGAGCATCAGCCGCAGCCACGGGATGCAGCCCATGAGCAGCCCCACCGGCACCCCGATCACGACACCGAGCACCCAACCGGTCAGGATGCGGGTCGACGAGGCGGTGATCGAGTCCCACAGTGTGCCGTCGCGGACCAGGTCGACGGCGCCGTGCCAGGTAAGCATCGGCGAGGGCAGGAAGAAGGCGGTGTAGTTGCGGCTGACCAGGTCCCAGATGGCGATGCCGAGCGCCACGGAGAGCACCGACAGCCCGATCCGGGTCAGTCGGGGCCGGGCAGTCCGCCGCCGCGCCGGGCGGCGCGGCGCGACGGAGGTCGGTGCCGGTTCCGCGCGTACGTCGATGGTCATCGTCCCGCCCCTTCCTGGTCGCCGGCGGGCCGGCCGTCGTGCCCGTCGTCGAGCCCCTGGGCCCGCAGGGTCCGGGCCACCTCCTCGCCGATGTCCTCGCGCAGCTGCCGGAACAGGGCGGCGCTTGCCGAGTCGGTGAGGTCGCGCGGTCGGGGCAGGTCACACGAGTAGACGTTCTTGATGGCGGCGGCGGGACCGGCCGTCATGGTGACGATCCGGTCGCTGAGCAGGATCGCCTCGCCGATGTCGTGGGTGACGAACAGGATGGTGGCCCCGGTGTCGCGCCAGATCCGGTCCAACTCGACCTGCATGACCAGCCGGGTCTGTGCGTCCAGGGCCCCGAACGGCTCGTCCATCAGGACGACGGAGGGCTCGTTGGCGAGCACCCGGGCCAGCTGTGCCCGCTGCCGCATTCCGCCGGAGAGCTGGCTGGGGAACCGGTCCGCGCTGTGGCTGAGCCCGACCATCGCCAGGTACCGGTCCTCCACGGCGGTGCGTTGCGCCTTCGGCATGCGCCGCATCCGAGGGCCGAAGGTGACGTTCTGCCGGACGGTCAACCAGGGGAACAGCGCCTCGGCGCTCTGGAACACCACGCCACGCGACACGTCCGGGCCGGTGACCGGGGCGTTGCCGCAGGTGACCTCGCCGCCGGCCGGGGTGACGAACCCGGCGACCGCGTTGAGCAGCGTGGACTTGCCGCAACCGCTCGGCCCGAGCAGGCAGACGAACTCGCCCGCCGCGATGTCGAGCGTTGCCCCGCGCACCGCGTCGAAGTCGCCGAAGCGGATGTCGACGTCACGCAAAGAGACGGGGGCCCCGCCCCGGCCGGTCGAGGACGACCGGCCGGTCGGAGCTGCCGTACGGGTGCCGTCGGAGGTCACACCAGGCCCCTGATCATCACCGTCGCAGGGTCGGCCGCCTTCTCCACGATCTTGCTGTCCTGCTGGAACTTGGCGATCTCGCGGTAGCGCTCCAGGTCCTCGTCGGTGAAGTCGCGGACCTTGCACTCCACGCCCTCCAGCAGGGTCGCGGCCTCCGCGGCCGGAACCTTGATCGCCTTTTCGGTGACCGTGCCGGCCTTGGCGGGATCGGCGGTGAGCTGCTCGCACGCCTTGCCGATGGTCTCGACCACCTTCATGGCGGCGTCCTTGTTCGCCTCGTACCAGGCGCCGTCGACGCCGATCACGAGGTTGTAGACGTAGCCGATGTCGCCGCTGGTGAGCAGGATCTTGCCGCCGTTGGCCACACCGCGCGACGGCCACGGCTCCCACATGATGTAGCCGTCGACATCGCCGCGTTGCAGCAGCGCCGGCATCTCGGCCGGAGAGGCGTTGACGAACTCGACGGAGTCACGGCTGATGCCCTTGGCCGCGAGGACCTTGTTGGTGGCGAACTCGTTGACGGTGCCGGGTACGACGCCGTACTTCTTGATGTCGGCGACGTCCGCGATGCCGGCGCGGGCGACGAGCTTGATGAAGCTGGGGGACTGGGAGAAGACGGCCAGCCCCTTGATGTCGCCGCGGGTGGCCCGGTTGAGTAGGCTGGACTCGGTGCTGGCGGTGAACTGACCCTGCTTGGCCAGGATCGCGTCGAGGCCGCCGGTGCCCTCCTGGAACTGGGTCACCGTCACGTTGACCCCCGCCGAGGCGAACAGATTGTCCTGGTCGGCGAGGTAGATCGGCGAGTAGGCCGGGTCGACCCCTACCCCGAACGTGACGTTGGCGGACGGCGCGGCGGCGGAGCCACCGGAGCTGTCGGCCGTTTGGTTCTCCGCGCATGCGGCCCCGGCGACCGTAATCAGCAGAGCCGCGGCCGCTACCCGCAACGTGCGCATCTTCATGGCTACCTCAGTCCTTCGACTGGCTCATATAGTGGTCCGTGTTGCTTAATGTGGGACGGTACTGTGCTGCCAACCACAGCGTCAAGAGGTTCCCACCGCGCTGACCAGGACTTTGGTAGCGCCGACTCCGGAATGAGGTCCCATGGTCCTGGCTGCCGGCACCGAAGCCCCGGGCGATCGCCCCCGCCCCGCGTCGCTGCGCGGCTGGCGGAGCACCGTCGAGCGGCACTGGGACAGCAGGGACTCGCTGCTGTACGCCCTCGGCGTCGGTGCCGGACAGCACGACCCCACCGCCGAGCTGCGCTTCACCACCGAGAACTCCGCCGGCCACCCACCGGCGGTGCTGCCGACCTTCGCGGCCCTGCTCGCCGCCGACCCGCCCCCGCTCGGCGACCCGGCGACCGTGCGCCATGCCGAACAGTCCCTACGGCTGCACCGCGAACTGCCCGTCGCGGGCGCGGCGCGGACCACCGCCGCCGTCAGCGCCGTACACGACCAGGGCAGCGGTGCCCTGATCCGCGTGGTCTCCCGGATCCGCGACGAGCACGGTCGCCCGCTGGCCACCGCCACGGCGAGCTTCTTCGTCGTCGGTGCCGGCGGCTTCGGCGGCGATCGGGCACCCGCCTCGGCCTGGGCGGCCCCGGCCACCGCGCCCGACCACGAGATCCACTACGCGGTGCCCCGCGATCAGGCCCTGCTCTACCGGCTCAGCGGCGACCGCAGCCCCCTGCACAGCGACCCCACGGTCGCCGAACGCGCCGGGCTGCCGCAGCCGGTGCTGCACGGGCTCTGCACGTACGGGTACGCGGGACGAGCCCTGCTGCACACGGTCGCCGGATCGGACCCGGCCCGGCTGCGCCGCGTCGACGCGCGCTTCACCGCACCCGTGTATCCCGGCAATCCCCTGACGATCCGCATCTGGCGGCGTCGCCACGGCGCCGTCTTCCAGGCCGTGGACGGCACCGGTCGGGTCGTGTTGGACCGGGGCGCAGCCTGGGTGCGGTAGCGGACGGCGGCACCGGCCCGGCGCATGCCTGCCGGCCGGTACCGCCACCAGACGTTCCCGCCCGGAAGGGTCCGCCGGGCCCCGGTCAGCGCTGCGCTGGCTCGGCCCGGGGCGCGCGAGAGGTCATCCGCGCCGCAAGGCCGGCTCGGTGTCGGCGAGAAAGGCCGACAGCGTACGCGCCGGCCGGCCGGTGACGTGTGCGATGGTGTCGGTCACCTCGGCGAAACCGCCGGCGCGTACGCGTTCGAACGTCAGCACGGAGAGGTCCCGTTCGAAGCCTTCGGTGCCGGCCACCGCCTCGTCGATCGTGACGTCCCGGTGGACCACCCGACGGCCGGCCGCGGCGGAGAGCAGCTCTGCGGTACGCGGCAACGACAGGGCCTGCGGGCCGGCGATCTGGTACAGCGGTGCGCCGGTCTTGCCGCGGACCCCGGTCACCAGTACCCGCCTCGCGCCGGTTCCGGTCGAGTTCGTGCCCTGCATCCTGCACCTCATTTGCTTTAGTGGCTGAAGCTTCTGTGGCCACCTAAGCACCGATACCTGAGTCTGGTGGATCGCGTGGCCGACCCGGTCGACCGGCGGGTGAAGCGGGTGTCGGTCACCTCCGGCGGGTCGTGGTGTGCGCCGCGCCGTCCAGCGGGCCTTCGACTTCCCCTCCGCGCGACTCGGCCGGCTGACCGGGGCCGAGCGCCACCAGCTCGCCGACCTGCTGGCCAAGATGCTGGCGGCCACCCCGGGCGGCAACACCGACCGCTGACCCACCGGGTCGCCGGTCGAGGCCGCGATACCGCGAAGTGCCGTGGGGCCAGCCGGGCGGCCGGGTCGAGGTCAGCCGGTGGCCAGGCTGAGGTCAGGCGGTGCGGCGTGCGGCCCAGACGGTGCGCTTGGTGCGCACCGTGAGGTCGCTGCGGCGCAGGATGCTGTGCGGGCTGTCGGTGTCGAGCAGCCGGTCGAGCGCGGCAAGGTCCTCGGCGGCGAGGGCGTCGGCGACGCTGTGCCGGATGCGGTGCAGGCTGGCCAGCGCGTAGGCGCCGACGACCCGGTCGCCCGCCGCCTCGATGTGCACGGTCAGCAGCCGCTCGCCCTCGACGGTGAACCCGGCGGCGGTGAGCATCGGCCCCCAGTCGACACCCCGATGGGGTAGGTGCTCGGCGTGCCGGTGGTCGCTGACGGCGTGGCAGCGCTCTTCCAGGCCGGGCCGGTCGTCCGGGGCGGTCGCGGGGAGGAATCGCGGGAAGCCGGCCAGTTCCACGACCGCGCACAGGCCGCCCACGGGCAGCAGGTCGTGCACCGTGCGCAGGACCCGCTCGGGGTGGGCCAGGTGGTGCATCGAAGCGGACGCCCACACCAGATCCGGGGTGCCGAGGTCGGGCCAGTCGGGCTGGTCGAGGTTGGCCTGCACGGTCCGCACCCGTTCCGCCTCGCCCCGGGCGTACGCCTTTTCCCGCAGGCGCTCCAGGTGCCCGGCCGAGGAGTCCACCGCGATGACGTGCGCCTCGGGGAAGCGGTCCAGCAGGGCGAAGGTGCCCGCTCCGGTGCCGCTGCCCAGATCCACGATCCGTTCCGGGGGCGGATCCAGGGGCAGCCATGCCGTGATCTCGTTGAGGTGCGCGGCGAGGACTTCCGCGTCCAGGTCGAGGATTTCCGCCTGCCCGGCGTCGTGGCTGTCGCCGTGGTGGTGGGGTGCGTGGGTCATGCCGCGACGTTAGAACGATCATTCGACCGCGACCCAATCGCTTTCCGATTAGGCAACGCGATGGGCGACAGAGCTGCCTGACGCGCAAGAACGATCTTCGCGCGGTGTGCCCCGGCGGGTACGGGCGGCGGCGGCACGCCTTGCCATCACGGTGGCAGGTTCTCGCGCTCGCGCTGTTGGTGTCCCCGGCGGGCGTCCCGATCGAAGATGCCGAGGATCTCGCAGGGGCGGCCGTCGGCGCCGATGGCGTGCGGCAGCATGGTGGGGAACTCGGCGGCCTGGTTGGTCTCGAGCCGGAAGCGGCGATGGCCCAGCAGCAGAATCGCGGTGCCGGAGAGGACCACCAGCCATTCGCGCCCCGGGTGGGCGCGCATGCGCGCGGGGTTGTCCGGTGGCGGCTCGGTCATGCGCTGACGGACGACGGACATGCCCGGTTCGGCCTTGATCGGCCAGCGCATCAGCCCGTGCGCGCCATCGATCATCGGGCTGGTGACGATGTCGTCGGAGGCGGTCTCCACGAGCTGATCCAGGGTGGTGTCCAGGGCCCGCGCGAGGGTGACCAGCTGGTCCAGGGCGAGTCGGCGCTGGCCGTTCTCGATGCGGCTGAGCGAGGACTGGCTGAGCCGGGCACGGGTGGCCAGTTCGTCCAGGGACCAGCCCTGGGCGACCCGCAGCGCCCGGATCCGTTTGCGTACGAGGCTGTCCAGGTCGCCGTCATCTTGCGTCATAAGCAATATGTTATGCCCTTGATGCAACACGCGGTTAGCGTCCTGGGGCGTTGTCGCGACGCGGCAACCGGGCCCGCGTTCGGGCAGGCGAGGCATCAGAGAACAGTGCTCTCGCGTGCGAGCCGTGTTCGCCTGCGAGAGCACTGTTCGTCAAACGCGCGCCATGAATCGTCCGCCGAGCAGGCAGGCTGTCTTCCTAGGACGCTTTAGGAATGGTGGAGTAGGTCAGTCACCGCAGCCGAGGGCCCTGCTGGCGGCTGCCGCCGTGGTCAGCTCAACCTGAACGTCACGTCATCGACGTCGAAGGCGGTGACGCCGTTGCCGGCCGTCTCGCTGGCGAGGAAGCTGACCGTCGCCGTGCGCTCGGTCGCCGCCGTGCCGGTCGACATGCTGTACTGCCGCCACTGCGACCCGCCGTCGAAGGCCAGCGAGAACCTTGTCTTCGGCGGTATCCCGGTGACCGCCAGCCCGACGTTCAGGTAATCGCCGCGGCTGATCTCCGTGGTCAGGGTCCGGACCCAGAAGCGGACCGTCAGGTCGCAGTCGGCCGGCACCGTCACGGTGGTACGCAGCAGATCGGTGCGCGTCACGTCCAGCCCGGCGAAGGTGGCGTACGCGCGGCCCCGGTGTGCGGGCCGGGCCGCGTCGCCGAGCACGACCATGCGGGGGCCGGCGGTCCAGTCCGTGGTGCCACGCTCGAACCCGGGGTTCGCATGGATCTGTCCGGCGCAGGGCGCGTCGGTCGCCGGCCGAGGGTCGGGTGCGCTGCCGACGGTCAGGAGCAGCAGGGTCAGGGCCGAGACGGTGGTGGCGAATGCCTTCATCGATCCTCCCGTAGAAGTATTTAAATAGGACGATTTAAATTGACGATGCGGGACGGTCCGCGGCGCGTCAAGCTTGTTCCCAGCGTCGACTCATCAAGGAGGTCGACAAGGCCAGGGCCGCCGCTATTCATGCCTCGCAGGTGCGATCGGCAGGCGAAACCGAAAGACGTCATTCGTCCACGAATGCCGATCACGGCCAACTTGCCGGCCTGGCAGTTTCCGCATGGCTCAGCCCTCCTGCGTGACGAGCTGACGGCGCCCGAGCAGCGCCAACTGTTCGGCGATCCGCTCGGCACCCGGCTGTGGCATGTCGTGCACGATCCGGCTGCTCGTCACAGAAAATCACCTCGGATCGCATCGCCAGCGCCCGTGCGATCGCCACCCGCTGCTGCTGTCCACCGGACAACTCGGCCGGACGGTGGTGCAACCGATCGGCGAGCCCGACCCGATCGACCACCTGACCGAGCCACGCGAAATGCCCGGAGGTGAGCCGGTCCAGGCCGGCCGCGGTCTGCAACAGCGTGCTCTTGCCGGAGCCGGACGGGCCCATCATCGCCGTGCACGTGCCGCGGTGGACTCCACGTCGACGCCGGCGAGAGCGGTGACCGCCTATGGCCCGGTGCCGTAGGTGCGGGTGAGCTGTCCAACGCGGACCGCTGCATCGGCGGATTGTCCAACCCAGACGGACATAGGTGTCGCCTCTCCGTGAATGTCAGCACGTTGAGTGCACGGAAAAGCTATTGACGATATGGCCGACGAGCGATCTAGCGTACCGGCCACCCGTGGTACAGCAGGCTGTACCAAAGCTAACTGCGGTGCTGGGTGTCTTTCAGGTATCGCAGAACCGCTGTCACCCGCCGGTCGGCGCGGTCGTCGGGGGCGAGACCGAGCTTGGCGAAGATGTTGCGAATGTGCTTGTGCACAGCCCCGTCGGTGACGAAGAGCCGCTCGGCGATCGCCGTGTTGCCGAGACCCTCGGCCATCAGCGCGAGCACCTCGCGTTCGCGTACGCTGAGCAGGTTGAGCGTACTGTCGGGGCGGCTGCGGGCGAACAGTTGGCCGACCACCTCCGGGTCGATCGCCGTGCCGCCCTCGGCAACGCGGTGGAGCGCGCTGAGGAACTCCTCGACCCGACCGACCCGTTCCTTGAGCAGATAGCCGAGCCGTACCGCACCGCCGGCCAGCAGATCGGTGGCGAACGCCTGCTCGACGTAGGCCGAGAGGACCAGCACCGCGAGGTCGGGATGACGCCGTCTGGCCTCGACGGCGGCCACGATGCCCTCATCGGTGTGGGTGGGCGGCATCCGAACGTCGACGATCGCCACGTCCGGCCGGTGGATGTCCACAGCGGACAAAAAGGTGGCCGGTGAGTCGGTGGTGGCGACCACGTCGAGCGATTCGGCTCGCAGCAGCAGCGCCAGGCCCTCCCGCAGCAGAGCGTCGTCCTCAGCGATCACGATCCGCACGCCAACTCCACCAGTATCGTCGTCGGCCCACCGGGTGGGCTGGTCAGGGTGAACCGGCCGTCATGCGCCTCGACCCGGCGACGGATGCCGCGGATCCCCGAGCCGCGGCCCTCGTCGGCACCGCCGCGACCGTCGTCGGTGACCGACAGGTGCAGCCGGTCGGCGCTGCGCCGGACGCTGACGGTCGCGGTGCGGGCGCCGCTGTGCCGGGCGACGTTGGTAAGCGCCTCCGCCACCACGAAGTATGCCGTCGCCTCGACCGACGCGGCACATCTGCCCGGTACGTCGACCTGCACCGTGCACGGCACCCCGCAACCGGCGGCCAGACCGTGCAACGCACCGGCGAGCCCACGGTCGTCGAGCACCGGCGGCAGGATGCCGCGTACCACCGTGCGCAGTTCCGCAAGCGCGGACTCCGCAGCGTCCTGCGCCCGGTCGAGCACCTCCGCCGCTCGTGCCGGATCCCGCGCCAGCGCCCGCCGCGCGGCACCGAGCAGCACGGTCACCGCGACCAGCCGGTTCTGCGCGCCGTCGTGCAGGGAACGCTCGATGCGGCGCAACTCGACCGCGTGCGCGTCAAGCGCAGCCGCCCGGGTGGCGGTCAGTTCGGCGATCCGCAGGGACGTGTCGACGTCGGGTGGCGGTGCCAGCAACCGTCGTCCCGGCAGTGCCTGGAGCCGGGCCATTCTCGGGCCGAACGCCACGGCCAGGGCGAGCCAACCGACGCCCATCAGCGCGATCACGAGCGCGTCGGGTAGGCCGTCGATCCGCCAACTGACGAAGCCCGGGCCACCCGCCTCCGGTGGCAACAGCCAGAAGTACAACGGGAACAACAGGTTCTGCACGGCGGACAGCGGCAGGGACAGCCCGACCGTACCGAGGACGAGCCCCAAGGTGCCGTGGGTGGCCACGAACGCGCACTCGCGCCGGACCCACGGGTCGCGCAGCGCACTGCGCAGATCAGCGGGGACCGGGGGCGGCATGGTCAGCTCGAACCCCCACCGCGACAGCCGGGCCCGTTCCCGGTCGGCGGCCGACCGCACCGCCTTCAGCGCCGACGGAACCACCGCCAGGCCGATGCCGACCAGGCAGCCGAGCATCACCCCGACCGACAGCAGGAACGTCGCCAGCGCCAGGATCGACGTACCGAGGCCACCGACGAGGTGTTCAAGGGCGTCGACGGAGATCCGTACGCGGTCTCGAAGGTACTGCCGCACCGGGGGACTGCGATCCGATCCCGCCGGTCCGGCCACAGCGGAATTCCGAACCGAGCCCCCACCAGCCCCGCTGCCCGGCATGCGCACCTCCCGGCAGAGACGATAGGCGACGGCGGGCGGCTGCGGTCCACGGCGGCGCGAAAGGTACAGCCTGCTGTACCTGGATCGGCTCGCTGGCTGGATCGTCGGCCACCGGCCGGACGCATAGCGTTGCGGTCGTCACCAACCACACCCTGAGGGAGCAGTCATGGCCGACCGAGATCACACCGTCCCTGCTGAGAGCGCCGGTACGCCGGGCAGCGCGAACCGGGCCAGCCTGTTCCGCCCGCTGGTGTGGCTGCTACTGATCATCAGCGCTGTCACCAACGCCACCCTGTCGCTCGTCGGCGCGAACGTGTTCGTCGGCGCCGGCTTCGGGGTCGCCACGCTGGCCTGCGCGACCGTGCTCGTGGTGCATCACTACCGTCATCGCGGCGACGGGGTGCCGGGCGGTCGCGGGGCGGCGGCGTAGCGGGCGGGTACGGCGGTCACCCCGTGGTGACCGATGGTCCAGCGGCGGGTACGGCCGCCGCTCCGCCTGGTCCAGGTCGGGTACCGGCCGTGGTGTCACCGACTGGTCCAGGTCGGGTACCGGCCGTGGTGTCACCGACTGCCGGACGGGGTGCCGAGCGCGGCGAGCAGGTTCTCCACCGCCGCCTCCGAAGCCCGTCGGACGCTCTCGGTGGTGGCCGCCCCCAGGTGCGGCGTGGCCACCACCCGGGGGTGGCGCAGCAGGTCCGACGGCTCCGGCGGCTCCCGGTCGAAAGCGTCCACCGAGTAGAGCGCGAACCGGCCGGCGGTCAACTCCGCAAGCAGGGCCGTCTCGTCGACAAGCGTCGACCGCGCGGTGTTCAGCAGCACGGCGTCGTCGCGGAGCAGGGCGAGTTCGGCCCGGCCGAGCAGCGGTCCCGCCGGGCTCGGTGGCACGTGCAGCGACACCACCTCGCTGACGCGCAGCAGCTCCGCCAGCGGGAGCAGCGGCACGCCGTGACCGTCGGCGACGAACGGGTCGTGCGCCACCACCCGCATGCCCAGGCCCCGGGCCAGGTCCGCCAGGCGGCGCCCGATCGCACCGAAGCCGACCACGCCGAGGGTCCGGCCGGCCGCCTCCCGGCCGGCGTGGCGTCGCCACTGCCCGGCGCGCAGCGCGTCGGCGGCCTCGGGTAGGCCGCGCAACCCCATCAGGGCCAGGGCCAGGGCGAGTTCGGCCACCCCCTGGGCGTTTGCTCCCCGGGCGGTGAGCACCCTGATCCCGGCGGCCTCGGCGGCGGCGATGTCGATGGCGTCACTGCCCGCGCCGTTGCGGCTGATGGCCCGCAGGGCGTCGGCGTGCGCCAGCACGTCGGCACCGATCGGTTCCACCCCGGCGATCCATCCGACCACGCCCGGCAGCGCGCAGGTGAGTTCCTCGGTGGTCGGCTGCCGGCCGGGGGCGGGGGTGACCACGGTGTAGCCGGCCGCCCGGAGTTGGCGAAGCGCCGGTGCGTCGGCCACCGACATCGAGCGGGGCGTGACGAGCACTCGGGGCGAGGTCACGACAGCGCCGCCGTGGTCTGCGGGCCGAGCAGCCGCAGCAGCCGCTCGACCTCGGCGGCCATCGCGTCCCGGGCCGGTGCGACGTAGGCGCGGGCGTCCAGCAGTTGCGGGTCGGCGTCGAGCCGGTCGCGGATCTCGCGGGTGAAGACCTTGTTCAGGTGGGTGGCGATGTTGATCTTCGTCATGCCTCGGGTGACCACGGTACGCAGCGTGGCGTCGTCCACTCCGGAGGAGCCGTGCAGCACCAGCGGCACCGGAACCGCCTCGGCGAGGGCGGCGACCAAATCCAGGTCGATGACCGCGTCGCGGGAGGCCATCGCGTGCGCGGTGCCGACCGCCACGGCCAGCGAGTCCACCCCGGTGTCGGCGCAGAACTGGCGGGCCTGGGCGGGGTCGGTGCGTACCCCCGGGGCGTGCACCCCGTTCTTGCCACCGATCTCGCCCAGCTCGGCCTCGACGGCGACCCCGTGCGCGTGGCAGTAGGACACCACCTGCTGGGTCGTTGCCCGGTTCTCGTCGTCGGGCAGCCGGGAGCCGTCGAACATCACCGAGGTGAAGCCGAGGTCGACCGCCTGATGCACCAGGTCGACGCTTTCGGCGTGGTCGAGGTGCAGGACCACCGGCACGGTCGCCGACTCGGCCAGGGCGAGCGAGGCGAGTGCCAGCGGACGCAGCCCGCCGTGGTAGCGGACCGCGTTCTCGCTGATCTGCACCACAAGCGGCGCGCCGGCCGCCTCGGCGCCCGCCACCAGAGCCTCGGTGTGCTCCAGCAGGGTGGTGTTGAAGGCCCCGACGCCGTGCCGTGCGTGACGTGCGGCAGCGAGAATGGGTCGTGGATCGGCGAGGGGCATGGTGTACGTCTCCCTAGGGTGTTCGGTGCTGGTTGTGGTAACTGGTCGGGTCGATCGCGGCGTGCGCCCGGGTGGCCGCGCGGGCGGCGTCGAAGCGGGCCCGGGGCAGGGCGTACGCCTCGGCCAGCTCGGCTCGGGGCAGTACCCGCAGCGCCGAGCGCCGAGCGGTGTGCAGGGGTGCGCTGTCCGGCCAGGCGCCGACGCCCAACAGCGCCAGGGTGGCGGCGCCGAGAGCGGCACCGTGCTGCGCGTCGTCCGGGCGATGCACCGGCCGGCCGATCAGATCGGCCAGGACCTGCAACAGCAGCCCGGCCCGGGCCCCGCCGCCGGTGGCGCTGATCGGCGTACCGGTGGGTGCCGGGGCGAGCAACGCGGCGGCGGCGTCGGCCAGGCTGAAGCCGATCCCCTCGACAAGCGCGCGGGCCAGGTCGGCGGGGGTGTGCCCGAGGTCGAGCCCGAGGAACGCCCCGCGTACCGCCGGTCCGCCCTCCGCGACGGTGCCGCCGGCCAGGGTGGGTACGCAGGTCAGCCCGTTCGCGCCGACCGGTGCACCGGCAGCGGCGTCGAGCAACCCGTCGAGGTCGCCGTCGCGGCCGAGCAGGGTGGCCAGCCAGCTCAGGCTGCTGCCACCGCCGAAGGTGGACAGTGCCGAGACATAGAGGTCGGGCAGCACGTGGTCGAAGACGAACGGCCGGGTGACCGGGTCGAGCACCGGCTCGGTGCCGGCCACGGTCACCCAGTTCGAGGAACCGAGTGAGAGGTACGCCCCACCGGCGCGGTCCAGCCCGGCCCCGAGAGCCATACAGGAGTTGTCCACCCCACCGGCGACCACCGGTACGCCGGCCGGCAGCCCGGTGCGGGCTGCCGCCTCGGGCGTGACCCGCCCGATCACCGTGGTGGCCGGGACGACCTCCGGCCACCAGCCGGCCGGCAGGTCGAGTGCGGTAAGTACCTCGGGCAGCATCCGACGGTGGTGCAGGTCGTAGGCGCCGCTGCCGGAGGCGTAGCTGGCGTCGGTGACCTGAGCGCCGGTCAGCCGGGCGTTGATCCAGTCTTTGCTGCCCAGCACCCGGGTCGTCCGGGCGGCGATCTCGGGCTGCGCGGTACGCAGCCAGGCGGCCTTGAACACGGTGTACATGCCGCGGGGAAAACCGTTGCCGGTGCGGGTGTACCAGTGCGTCTCGTCGGCGGTGGCGAAGTGGTCGGCGGCGGCCTGTTCGCCGCGGGTGTCCGACCAGATCGGCACCGCGGCCAGCAGCGGCTCGCCGGCTGCGTCCACCGGCACCATGGCCAGGCTGTGCCCGGAGAGCCCGACCGCGACCACCCGATGCCGGCCGGCGTCGTCGGCCAGCAACTCGCGGGTGGAGGCGACGACCGCAGCCCACCAGTCGGCCGGACGCTGCTCGTGGCGACCCGGTGCCGGATAGGACGTCGGGTACGCGGTGAAGGCCGTCCGCACCACCTGGGCGTGCAGGTCGACCAGGGCGGCCTTGCAGCCGCCGGTGCCGAGGTCGAAAGCGAGCGCCACGTCGGTCATGACCGCCCCCGCCGGTTCGGGTCGAGGAGTTCGTGGTGCACCCCGGAGCGCATCCGCGACAGTCGGGTCTTCATGGTCCGGATGTCGGCCAGCGCCGACTCGCCCCGGTGCAGCAGCACCATGGTGGCCAGGGCGTCGATGACGACGAGTTGGGCCAACCGGGAGATGGTGGGGGTGTAGACGTCGGTGTTGTCCAGCGACTCCACCACAAGCGCGATGCTGCTCAGCTCGGCAAGCGGCGACGGGCCGCCGGTGATCCCGACGACGGTGGCGCCCCGTTCCCGGGCCACCCGCACGGTGTCCAGGATGGAGACGGTGCGGCCGGTGTTGGAGATGGCCACCAGCACCGTCGACGGGGTGCTCACCGACGCGGCGAGGAACTGTTGGTGGGTGTCGATCGGCGCCGAGCAGGCGGCCCCGAAGATCGGAAACTTCTGTTCGGCGTCCATCGCCACGATGCCGGAGGCGCCCAGGCCGATGAAGACGATCCGGTCGGCGGCGGCCAGCGCCTCCGCCGCCGCCTCCAGCGCGGCCAGGTCCAGGTGGCGTCGGACGTGGTCCAGCGAGGTGATCGAGTAGTCGAAGATCTTGCTGACCGTGGTGGCGGTGTCGTCCCGCGCCTCGATCACCGACTGGGTCGCCGGGATGCCGAGGGCGACGCTCTGCGCGAGCGCGATGCGGAAGTCGTGGAAGCCGTCACAGCCGATCGCGTTGGCGAACCGGACGATTGTGGGCTGGCTGACGCCGACCGTCTCGGCGAGTTCGGCCAGGGTCATCCGGACCACCGCGCGCGGGTCGGCAAGCACCACGTCGGCGACCTTCCGCTCGGAGCGGCGCAGGTTCTCCAGGTTGCTGCTGATCCGGGCCAGGACGGGTCCGTCGCTCATCGCCCACCTGCCCGCTCGTCGGTGCCGGCCAGGTCGAGGTCGCCGCCGTGCTCGGGTACGCGCACGGTCACCCCGCGCGCAGCGGCGGAAAGGTGGTCAAAGGTGCTCGGATCAACAGTGTTGAAGGCAAACATGCCCCAATGATGTGGGACGAGGGTGCGGATCCCGGTACGGGCACAGAGGTCGACGGCCTCGGCGAAGGTGAAGTTGCCGGGCACCCCGTTGGCCAGCCGGTAGGCGTCGCGGCCGTTGACCGGCAGCAGCGCCACGTCGATGTCGAGACCGCGCAGCCGGTCGACCTGACCGGGCCAGGGCGCGCAGTCGCCGGAGTGGTAGACCCGTACCCCGCCGGCCTCGATGACGTAGCCGAGGAAGTGATCGGCGCCGTCGGCGTCGTGCTGGCGCTGTTCGTGCGCTGCCGGCACGGCGGTGATCGTGAACGGGCCGTACCGGACCTGCTCGCCGTCGGCGAGCCCGTCGAGGCGGGACGGGGTCGCGCCGCTGCGGCGGGCGGCCTCGGCCAGCACCGGTCGGGGGCAGGCCAGTCGGAGCCGGGGCTGAGCGGCCAGCAGCGGGGTGAGGGTGTCCGGATCCATGTGGTCGGTGTGTGCGTGCGAGCAGAGCACCCCGGCCAGTGCCGGCAGCCCGGCCACCTCGACCGGGGCCGGACGCAACCGCAGGTGCGGGAAGACGGTGCCGGCGTACTTGACGGCCAGCGAGTCCGACAGGTACGGGTCGACGAGCAGGTGGGCGTCGGCGTCGGCCGCGGCCGGTGGGTCGTCGGGACCTGGCGTTCGGCCGGCCAGGGTGAGCCAGAAGCCGGCCTGACCCAGCCAGCGTGCCCGCAGGGTCATCGCACCCTCCGCGCCGCGTCGTCGAGCCGGTCGAAACCGGGCCCGGTGGTCGGCAGGCCCAGGTCGAACACCGCGTCGATGGCCCGGGTCCAGCCGTGCACGAAGTAGTGCCAACCGTCCCTGACGGTCAGCGCGTCGGTCTCGGCGCGGGCGCGTGCCTGGCGCAGGAAGTCCAGCTCGCCGCGGTAGTTGAACTCCCAGGCGTAGCCGCCGTGCGGGAAGCGGGCCGCGTCGCTCAGCGGCGAGCCGGGCCGGTCCTTGCCCATCCCGGTGGCGTTGACCACCAGGGCGCCCGGGGCCAGTTCGGCCAGGATCGCGTCGTGCACCTCGCCGGGGGCTAGGCGACGGGTCTGCCAGGTGATCGCCGGGTTGCCGGTGCCGACGCCGTCGGCGAGGGCGGCCAACCGGTCGGCGGCGATGTCGGTGACCACCACCCGGGCGGGTGCGGCGGCGCCGGCCCGGTGGGCGAAGTAGTCGCAGAGGGCCAACGCCGCCCCGCCGGCCCCCATCACCAGCACGTCGCGGCCGGCCAGGTCGGCGACGATCGCCTCCAGCGCGAGTCGGCTGGTGACGGTGTCCAGGGCCAGCCCGTCGATGCTGCCGTCCCGGGCCACCAGGGCACTTACCTCACGCAGCCGGGCGGCGTCGTCGTTGACCGTGCGTAGCAGGTCCTGGCAGGAGGTGTAGAGGTCGATCTTGTGGGTGGTGACCAACGCGCCTCGGGACAGCTCGTCGTCGCGCAGGTGCGCGACGACCCGCCGGTAGGTCTCCGGGTCGGCGCCGACCGGCACGTCGATGCCGACCAGGTCGACGTCGTCCAGGCCGAGCAGGGGACGCCAGGCGTCGAACACCCGGTGTACGGCCGAGGATCCGGTGCTGACCCCGATGAAGTACATGGTGGGTCGGCGCGCCGGGCGCAGCGTCTGCGGGGTCAGGGGATCGCTCACTGTCCGGCCCTCCCGGCCTCGCCGACCAGCCGTACGGCGTGCGCGGTGTTGATGCCGAACCGGGTGGCCCCGGCCGCGCGTAGCGCCTGGATCTGGGCCAGCGACCGGATGCCCCCGGACGCCTTGATCTCCCGGCCCGGACCGGCGACCTCGCGCAGTACCTGCACGTGCGCCTCGGTGGTGGCCACGCCCTGCCAGCCGGTGCCGGTCTTGAGTGACTCCGCCCCGGCGGCGATGGCGGCACCGGCGGCGGCCCGGAGCTGGTCGCCGTCGAGCAGCCCGACCTCCAGGATGACCTTCACCGGCACCCGCCCGTCGACCGCTTCGAGCACGGCGGCCACGTCCCGGGTGGCTTCGGTCAGCTCGCCGGAGCGGAGCAGGCCGATGTTCATCACCACGTCCATCTCCTGTACTCCGGCGTCGAGCAGCCAACGCGCCTCGGTCACCTTGACCGGGGTGGCCGTGCCACCGGAGGGGAAACCGACCGGGGAGCCGGCGTTGGTGGTCGATCCGGTCAACAGCTCGCGCAGCAGGGGCAGCCAGGAGGGGAGCACGTGGGCGGCGATGAAGTCGCCGGCCAGCGCGTGCCGGGCCAGCTCGTGCACGTCGGCCCGGCCGTGCTGGGCCTGTACGGCGCTGATGTCGACCATCCGGGCCAGCGCATGCCCGGTCAGCTCAGCGCGGGACATAGTCCTCGTTCTCCGTCAACCGCCAGCCGTCGCCGTCGGCGACCGCCCGGTGCCGCATCCCGCCCGCACGGGCGATGATGTCGTAGTCCTGCCCCGCGTCGGCCGGGTAGCAGAAGAGGGTGACCAGGTCGGTGTCACCGACGTTGACGCTGCGGTGGATGTGCACCGGCGGCACGTACGCGACGGTGCCCGGCCGCAGCTCGGTCACCACGGTCTGCCCGTCCAGCGTCTCCATCAGCATCAGCCCGTGCCCGGACAGGCAGTGGTAGATCTCGGTGCGGTCGTGCTGGGCGTGGATGTGGCCCCGGGTCATGTGGAACTCCGCGCCGACTCGACCGGGGGAGAGCGTCGAGATGCCGGTGATCAGGTCACCTGCTGCGGTCGAGGGGCGGAACTCGTCGACGTGGTAGATCACCCGGTCGGCCTCGGTGGCCAGCCGGGCGGCGAATGCCGCTTCGTCGGCGAAGAGACCGCCGAGGTCGGCCAGACGCTTCTCGTAGCGGCCGGTGCGGCCGGTCAGACCCGCGGGGGTGATGACCAGGCCCGGGCCTGGCAGCGGTTTCGTCACCGTGTCCTCCTCGCCGGAGGCGCCAGCCCGAAGTGGCGCGCCTTCCGGATTGCTTTGTAGCAAAGCTACAAGCTCTTGTCATCTCCTCGCAACGGGGGTGTCTACGGGATGTAGTAAACCTCCCATCCGAGCAGTAAGTGCCCACTATCTCCGGCGGCACCTACCGGGAATAAGGATTAAATGCCCTAAAACGGAGTAGCTCAGCTACCTATCAAGGGTCGCTCACGGGAATCCGTTGGAAACTTCCCGTTGACATTGTGCGGCCCGGATGTAGTGTTGCTCCCCAAAGCTGGGTGTGCTGATCACCAGAACGCACAGCGGATGTGGGAATCCACCGCGCTCGCCGGAAGGAGGCGTCGCATGGACCTTGCTAACCGACGCCTTGAGATCGCGGAACTGGTGCGCGCCACCGGTCGGGTCGACGCTGCCGCGCTGTCCGCGCGCTTCGCGGTCAACGCCGAAACCATCCGGCGTGACCTGCGGGCGCTGGAGAGCGCCGGTGAGCTGCGCCGGATCCACGGCGGCGCGGTCGCGCACGGCACCCTCGCCGTCGAGGACCGGGTCTCCGGCCGGCTCTCCCAGCGCCGCCCGGAGAAGCGGGCCATCGCCCGAGCGGCGCTGGCCGAGATCCCGCCGTTCGGTGCCGTCTTCATCGAGGCCGGCTCCACCACCGGTCACCTTGCCGGCCTGATCCCGGACCGGGGAGACCTGCTGATCGTCACGAACGCCCTGCAGATCGCCCTCGAACTCACCGACCGATCACGCTCCACCGTGATGACCATCGGCGGCCGGGTCCGCCCGGCCAGCTACGCCGAGGTCGACGCCTGGGCGCTGGCCCGCCTCGCCGACCTGCGCTTCGACGTCGCCTTCGTCGGCACCAACGCCATCGACCCCGGCTGGGGGCTCTCCACGCCGGACCCGGCCGAGGCGGCAGTCAAAGCGGCGGTGCTCGCCTCCGCGCAGAAGGCGGTGCTGATGGTCGATCACACCAAATTCGGCCTCCGGGCCGCCTGCCGATACGGCGCGGTCGACGACGTCGACCTCGTCGTCACCGACTCCGGCGTCGACGACGCAAGCCTGGCTGAACTGCGTACCCGTGGGGTCGCCGTCCGCCTCGCCGAGCCGCCCGCCGCCGACACCCGCACCACCCCCCGCTCCACCCCTCAGGAGGAACTGTGAAACACCGGACCCGTAGCAGAATGCTCGGCCGTAGCGTCGCTGCCCTGCTCGCTGTCACCCTCGCCACCGCGGCCTGCGGCGGTGGCGGTGACGACGCCGCCAGCGGCGAGCCGACCGACCCGATCGAGGGCCGCCCGGTCCCGACCGACCAGGCACCGGACGAGGAGGTCCGGATCGCGATGATCGGTTTCGCCAACAACCCGTACTGGGTCTCGGTCAAGAGCGGCGCCGACTACGCCAACCGGGTGCTTGCCGACCGCAAGGGCAAGGTCGACTGGATCGTCGCCGGCGACAACATCGACGTGCAGACCGTCTCCAGCGCCATCCGCGCTGCCGACGCGCAGGGCTACGACGGCGTGGGCTTCTTCATCGCCGGCGAGGGCAACTGCACCGACGTCAAGGCCCTGTCGGACAAGGGCATCCAGATGGGTGCCTACAACACGCTCTTCGAGTGCGTGGAGAGCTCCGGCGGCACCGTCGTCTACGCCCAGGAGCAGTACAAGGCCGGACAGCTCGCCGCCCAGGAAATGATCAAGGCGGCTGACGGCAAGGCCGGCAAGGTCGGCATCATCGTCAGCCAGTTCACCGCGCCCGGCTCCGAGCAGCGCCGGCAGGGCTTCGTCGACGGCCTCCAGGGCTCCTCGCTGACCCCGGTCAACCAGGGTGTCGAGGCCCGCGACTCCGCGTCGAACACCTTCGCCGCCGCGCAGAACTACCTCCAGTCCAACCCTGACCTGGTCGGCATCTACGCCACCGCCGGTGGTCCGTTCGGTGCGGCCCAGGCCGTCGCCGCAGCCAACAAGCAGGACACCGTCAAGGTCATCGGCTTCGACATCACCACGGAGAACATCGAGGCCATCAAGAACGGCTCGATGTACGGCGTGATCGGCCAGGACGCCTTCGGGCAGGGCTACAACGTGGCGATCCAGCTCTACAACGCCGCGGTGACCGGCGACAAGCCGAGCCCGGTGCTCCAGGAGGCCACCGCGCCGTTCGTGACCAACGAGAACCTCGCCGAGCACGACCCGGCGGGACTGCCCGTCGGTGCCCCCGGCGCCTCCTGATCGGGATTCCCTCATGACATCCACGTCCCCCGTGGGCGACGTCCGGTCGGCGGCCCTGGTGGCCGCCGGCCTGACGAAGTCCTTCGGTCCGGTCCGGGCACTACGCGACGTGTCGCTGGAGTTCCCGGCCGGCCAGGTGACCGGACTGCTCGGCGAGAACGGCGCCGGGAAGTCCACCCTGATCCGGCTCTGTAGCGGGCAGATGCAACCGGACAGCGGTCGACTCCTCCTCGACGGCCGGGAAGTCTCCTTCGGCTCGCCGTTGGAGGCGATCGGCGCCGGTGTCGTGGTGGTGAACCAGGAACCGCTGTTGATCGGCGAGCTGACCGTCGCCGACAACCTGTTCCTCTACGACCTCGGTGAGCGGCCCGCCTACCGCATCGCCCAGCGGGGACGCAACGTGCAGCGGGCCCGGGAACTGCTGGCCCGGCTCGGGATGGCCGACTACCTGCCCGACCCGTCGACCATCTGCCGGGACCTCTCGGCCGCCTCCCGGCAGATGGTCGACATCGTCCGGGCGCTGTCCCGGCAGCCGAAGGTGCTCTTCCTGGACGAGCCGAACTCCAGCCTCACCCATGAGGAGTCCGAGCGGCTGTTCGCGGTGATGGGTCGGCTGCGCGACGAGGGCGTGGCGGTGGTGCTGATCAGCCACCGACTCGCCGAGGTCTACTCGATCGTCGACAACGTGGTCGTGCTCCGCGACGGCACCTTCGTCGCGGCCGGCCCGCCCGCCGAGATCGACCAGCAGCGGGCGGTGGCCCTGATGGCCGGCGAACGCAAGAGCAAGGTCGTTTCCGAGGTGGTCGCCGACCGTGCCCCGGCACCCCGGCAGGCCGAGGTCGCCCTCGAACTGACCGGCCTGACCGGTGAGGGCTTCACCGACATCGGCTTCGCCGTCCGCAAGGGCGAGATCGTCGGGATGGCCGGGCTGGTGGGCGCGGGGCGTACCGAGATCGCCGAGGCGGTGATCGGGCTGCGTTCGATCAGCCGGGGCCAGATCACCCTCGGCGGTCGCCGGGTGTACATCGGCAACCCGGGCCGGGCCCAGCGCCTCGGCGTCGCCTACGTTGCCGAGGAACGACGCACCGAGGTCTTCCACGCCCAGGACGTCGGCTACAACCTCACCGTCCGGATCATGTCCAGCCTGGGTCGCCTCGGCTGGGTCTCCGCCCGCCGGGCCGGTGCCCGGGCCCGTGAACTGGCCCAGCGCTTCGGGGTCAAGGCCGCCTCCACCGAAGCGCCGATCACCTCCCTGTCCGGCGGCAACCAGCAGAAGGTGCTGCTGGCCCGGGCGCTGGCCGCCCGGCCCAGAGTCCTGATCCTCGACGAGCCGACCCGGGGCGTCGACGTCGGCACCAAGGCCGAGATCTACGCCACCCTCCGGGCCCTGGCGCACGACGAGGGCCTCGCCGTCTGGTTCATCTCCTCCGAGTTGGAGGAGGTCGTCGAGCTGGCCGACCGGGTCGTCGTGATCCGCAACGGTCGGTTGACCCTGGACGCCCCGAACACCGCCGGACCCACCCCTATCGTCGCCGCCGCCATGGGCGCTACCGAAGGAACAACAACATGATGGCCACAGTCGCACAGCGGCCGGAGCGCTCCTGGAAGGACGGCGCTCTGTCCCTGGTCAAACGGCAGGAAACCGGGCTGCTCGGCGTCATCATCGTGCTCGCCCTGCTGGTCAGCCTCGCCAACGAGAACTTCCTGCGCAAGGACAACCTCTACAACGTCCTGCAGACCGTCGTCGTGGTCGGCATCATCGCCGTCGGCCAGACCTTCGTACTCATCTCCAAGGAGATCGACCTCTCGGTCGGCTCGGTGCTGGCGCTCTCCGCGGTCAGCGCCGGCACGGCCTACGGCAACGGGGTCAACCCGTGGCTGGCGATGGTCATCGGCATCGGTGTGGGCGCGCTCTGCGGTTTCGCGGTCGGCAGCGTCGTCGTTCTCGGCCGGGTGAGTTCGTTCATCGTCACCCTCGGCATGCTCTCCATCGCACGAGGGCTCACCCAACTGCTCACCGGCGGGCTACCCCAGTCCATGCCGAGCGAGCTGTCCTTCATCGGGCAGGGCCGGGTCTTCGGCGGCATCCCGGTCAGCGTGATCATCTTCATGGTGCTTGTCGTGCTCGGTCAGCTCCTGCTCACCCGTACCGTCTTCGGCCTGCGGGTCACCGCGATCGGCGACAACGACGCCGCCGCGCGTACCGGCGGCATCCCGGTGGGCCGCACCCGGATCCTCACCTTCGTCCTGATCGGCACCCTGGCCGGCGTCGCCGGCATCGTCTTCGCCACCCAGGTCGGCGTGGCCGAGGCCCAGGCCGGCATGGGCTACGAACTGGACGTCATCGCCGCAGCGGTGATCGGCGGGGCCAGCCTCTCCGGTGGCCGGGGCTCGATCATCGGTGCCTTCCTCGGCGCCTGCCTGCTCGGCGTGCTGCGCAACGCGTTCATCCTGCTCGCCCTCTCGCCCTTCCTCCAGCAGCTCAGCATCGGTCTGGTCATCGTGCTGGCCGCCCTGTTCGACCAGTGGCGACAGGGCAACCTGCGGCACCTGAGCCCGGCCCGGCTGCGCCAGCGCCTCGTCGCCCGGCAGAAGGCCTGACCACCGGCCGCACCCCGCCCGGTATCCCACCTCATCGCCCCGTAAGGACCCACACCGTGAAACCACAGCCCTTCCGCCAGTACGACAAGCGTGTCGTCCGGGCCTTCGTCGAGGCCCGCCGGACGCACACCGCCACCGAGCCGCGCCTGAAGTTCGGCTGGAGCAACTGGGGCTTCGGCACCGAGGAACTGGCCGCGTCGGCGGCCCGACTGGAGCGCCACGGCGTGCGCTACATCGAGCTGCACGGCAACCTCTACTCGCCCGACCTCGGCTACCGCCCCGAGGAGACCCTTCGGGTGCTCGGCGACCACGGCATCACCGTCTCCGGCGTGTGCGGCATGGTGACCCCGGACCAGGAGTTCGCCCACAACCTGCCGCACGTACGGGCCAGGGCGATCGAGTACTTCCGCCGCCAGGCGCAGTTCACCCAGGCGGTCGGCGGCAGCTACCTGCTCTTCGGCGCCGCCTCGGTGGGTCGCCCCGGCGCGGTGGACTCCTTCGAGACGGCTCGTTCGGCCCAGACCATGCGGCTTGTCGCCGACGACTTCGCCGCCGCCGGGATCCGGGGCGCGGTGGAGCCGATCCGGCCCGAGGAGACAAGCATCGTGCACACCTTCGCCGAAGCGCTGCACCTGCTCGACCTGGTCGACCATCCGGCGATCGCGCACATCAACGGCGACCTCTACCACATGCTCAGCGGTGAACTGCACATCGGCGCCACCATCCTGGAGCACGGCCACCGGATGCTCAACCTGCACATGGCCGACACCAACCGGCGGGCCCTCGGGCACGGACTGCTCGACCTCGACGTGGTGATCATGGCCCTGTACGCCATCGGCTACCAGCGCGGCGACAACTACTGCTCGGCCGAGCCGCTCGGTGCCGGCGGCAACCCGTACGCGGCGATGAACCTGCCGCCGGAGCCGGAACGCCTCGACGAGCTGGTCGGCGTCACCGCCCGCACCTTCCGGGAACGGGAGGAAGAGGTGCTGGCCGCCAGCGACGAGGAGCTGTACGCGCTCTACCAGATCGACTCCGAGTAGCCCATGTCGTTCACCCTGCACGTGGTCTGCCCCAACCCGGCGCTGGACCGGCTCCAGGTGGTGGAGCACTTCCACCCCTTCGAGGTCAACCGGGTGATGGCGGTGCGTACCCTGCCCGGCGGGAAGGGCATGATCGTCGCTCGGGGTGCCCGCCGGCTCGGTGCCACGGTCACCGCGCACGGCTTCGTCGGCGGCGCCAGCGGCGAGGTGATCCGGCGGGGCTGCGCCGACCTCGGCGTCCGGGATCGACATGTCGAGATCACCGGCGAGACCCGGGTGACCCCGGTGGTGATCGAAAACAGCACCGGCCGTTCGACCGTGCTCAACGAACGCGGTCCGGAGGTCACCACGCCCGACACCGAGCAGCTGCTGGCCGGCCTGGCAACCGTCGTCGAGCCCGGTGACGTGGTGGTCAGCACCGGCAGCCTTCCGCCGGGCAGCGGTGCCGACCTGCACGCCCGGATCGCCCGGACGGCGCTGGCCAAGGGCGCGACGGTCCTGGTCGACGCGCACGGCGAGGCCCTGGCCCGGGTCCTGGCCGACCTGCGGGCCGAGCCAGCGACCGGGCGGTTCGTGGTCAAACCCAACGCCGACGAACTCGCCGGGGTGCTGGGGCATCCGCTGCCGGACCGCGCCGCCACCGGCGACGCGGTCCGGGCGCTGCACGCCGACACCGGCGCCACCCTGGTGGTGACCCTCGGCACCGACGGGGCGGTCTTTTTCGACGGCACGGTCGAGCTGGTGGCCGACACCCCGACGGTGGAGACGGTGAACGCCACCGGCTCCGGGGATTCGTTCCTAGCCGGCCTGGCGGTCGCCCTGGGCAGCGGCGAGCAGCCCGCCGCCGCGCTGACCCTGGCCGCCGCGATGGGTGCGGCGAACGCCGCCTCCCTCACCCCCGACATCGACCCTGAGCTGGTCACCCGGCTGCGGGAAGTGGTCACGGTCGAGCGGGTCGGTTCGGGGCCGGTGATGCCCCGGTGAGCCAGTTCATCGGCGTCGACATCGGCACCACCCGGACCAAGGTCGGCTGCTACGACACCGACACGGGCCGGCTGGTCGCCCTGCGGCACACCCCGACACCGACCGAGGCCGACCCGTGGGGTGGGCGACGGGACGCCGGGCAGGTCACCGGCACGGTCGACGCGCTGCTGCGCCAACTCCTGGCCGATCCCGCGGTGCGTCCCGCCGCGCTGGCGGGGGTGTCGGTCGGTTCGGTGGGCGAGGAGGTCGTACTCCTCTCCGGGGCCGGCCGGGTCACCGCGCCGGTGCTGGTGTGGCACGCCCGGCACGGCCGGTTGGCGCAGCAGACGGATCCGCTGGTCGGCCCGTGGGCGGGCATCGACGACACCTTCTCCGTCTGCAAGCTCCGCTGGTTGGCCCGGCACCTGCCGGAGACGGTCGCCGCCGCGCGGACCTTCACCTCGCTCGCCGACCATGTGGCCCGGGACCTGCTCGCGGACCCCGCCGCACCGGTCTTCCTCAACATCTCGCACGCATCCCGGACCGGGTTGCTGGACCTGCGGGCCGGCACCCTGCACGCCGGTGCCCTGCCTGAGTTGGGGCTGCCCGGCCTGGCCGCACCCGAGCTGGTCAGCAGCGCGACCGTGGTGGGGCGGACCTCGGGCGCCGGGGTGCTCCCCGCCGGGATCGCGGTGGTCACCGGCGGACACGACCACATGTGCGGCGCGTTCGGCAGCGGTGTGCGCCGCACCGGTGACGTCTACGTCTCGGCCGGCACCTCCGAGGCTCAGCTGCTGCTCCTGGAGCAGCTGCCGGAGAGCCTGGCCCCCGGTGTGGACGCGGGCGTGTTCGTCGCCGGTGGGCTGCGCTTCGTGCACCGGGCCACACCGTCGGGCCGGTACTACCGGGCCTGGCGGAACCTGCTCTACGCGGACGTCGACGACGCGACCATGTGGGACGAACTGGCCGGCGTCGCCGACGAGACCGGCCCGGCGGTGATCGACGCGGATCACCAGCGGGCCCAGCTCGCCGCGCTGCCCATGGAGATCACCCGGGCGCACGCCATGGCCAGTCTGCTCAAGGGCCTCGCGGTGGAGGCCGAGAAGACCACCGCCCGGTTGGGTCAGCTTGCCGGCACCGCGATCGCCGACGTCACCATCGGCGGCGTCGCTGCGGCCTGGCCGGCCTGGCGCCGGCTGCGGCAGGAGGCCACCAACCGTCGGCTGCGCTTCGTCGCCGAGCCGGAGCCGACCGTCCTCGGGGTGGCCGTCCTCGCGCAGCTCGGCACCACCGGCACCGCCGACCTGCCAGCCCACCTGATCACCGCCGACAACGAGGGGACGCTCGCAGATGAGCATCGCTGACCTGCTCGGCCGGCACCGGATCGTGCCGGTCGTGGTACTCGACGACGCCGCCCACGCCGAACCGCTCGCCGACGCGCTCGCCGGTGCCGGCCTGCCGGTCGCCGAGGTGACCTTCCGTACGCCGGCGGCGGCCGAGGCGATCGCCCGGATGGCCTCCCATGGCGCAGTGACGGTCGGCGCCGGCACGGTGACCACGGTCGCTCAGGTCGACGCGGCGGTCCGGGCCGGGGCCCGGTTCGTGGTCTCACCCGGATTCAGCGCGGCGGTGCTCCGCCGCTGCGCCGAGCACGGCGTCTTCGCCCTGCCCGGTGCGGTCACCGCCAGCGAGGTGATGGCCGCCCTGGACGAGGGCGTCAGGGTGGTGAAGTTCTTCCCCGCCGCCACCTCCGGTGGCCCCGCGGCGATCTCCGCGCTCGCCGCACCGTTCGGCCAGGTCCGGTTCGTGCCCACCGGGGGCATCGACGCGGCGTCGGCCGGCGACTACCTCGCCCTGCCGTCGGTGCTGGCCGTCGGGGGAAGCTGGATGGTTCCCCGGACCGCCGTCGCAGCCGGGGACTTCGCCCGGATCGCCGAGCTGACCGCCGCCACCGTGGCCGCCGTCGCCCGGCACTGACAATCCGACCCGGGGGAAGCCGCTTCGGCACCACGTCGGCGTTCCTGCGCTCACCCGACGTCACTGCTCGGCTGCCGGGACCGAGGGGTCGATCGGCGGGTCGACGGTCACCGCTGAGGCGGGCTGATTCCCGTCAAGGCAAGACGAACCAGCCGTTCCGCCTCGGCCGGGTTGGCTGATTCCGCGGTCAGTGCGATCGCGTTGACGAGGGTCACCAGGTCGGCCATCGCGACGTCGGAGCGGACGGAACCCTCGTCGGCGGCCCGGCGCCGAAGCGGTTCGCCCGCCGCCACCAGCATCGCGCAGCAGGACTCGTTCTCCTGCGGTGCCTTGAGCAGCGAGGTGACCAGGCCGCGGGTCGTGCTGCTGTACACCGCCAGCTCGCACAACCAGGTCGTCAGCGCCTGGCGGGCGTCCGGCCCGGCCAACAGCTCTCCGGCGCGGGCGCACAGTGCTTCGACCCGATCGTGAAAGACCGCCTCCATCAGCGCCCATCGGGACGGGAAGTGCCGGTGCAGGGTCGCCGAGCCCACGCCAGCGGCGCGGGCGATCTCCTCCAGCGAGGCGTACGCGCCGTCGCGGGCGACCGCCTCGCTGGCCGCCTTGACTATCAGGGTCCGGTTGCGTTGTGCGTCAGCTCTCATCGTCAGCCAGTTGGATAAATGGGGTGTCCCCCCATATCGTAGCCGGCAGAAAGTGGGGGACCACCCCACTTGTTCGAGGAGGAAACATGGCCGTCCTTGTCATCGGCGCTACCGGCAAGCAGGGCGGGGCGACCGCCCGGGCGCTGCTCAACCGGGGTGTCGGGGTACGCGCCCTGGTCCGCGACACCGGCACCGACGCCGCGCTGGCGCTGCGGGAGCGGGGAGCCGAACTGGTCCGGGGCGACCTGGACGACCCCGCCTCACTGCTCGCCGCAGCCACCGGAATGGACGGTGTCTTCTCCGTTCCGTTCCCCGACCTCGCCGACCTCGCGGGCGACGCCGAGCTACGCCGGGGCCGCAACGTCATCGAGGCCGTCCGCAAGGCCGGGGTGCCCCACCTGGTGCACAGCAGCGTCTCCGGTGCCGGCGACTTCCACCGCAACCAGCCCGGGTGGGCCGAGGGGCGCTGGGACCGACACTACTGGGAGAGCAAGGCCGGCATCGACGAACTGGTCCGCACCGCCGGCTTCGCGCACTGGACCATCCTCAAGCCCGCGACCTTCATGGAGAACCTGCTCGGCTGGTCCTACCTGTTCGGCGACTGGTCCAGCGGCACCTTCGTCACCGGCTTCGCGAAGGACACCCGGATCGCCTGGATCGCGGTCGACGACATCGGCGAAGCCGCCGCGACCGCCCTCACCAACCCGGGCAGACTCGACGGCATGGACGTGGAACTCGCCGGCGACCTGCGCACGATGACCGAAGTCGCCGCGATCCTCAGCGAGGTCACCGGCCGGACCATCACCGCTCCGATCCTCACTCTGCCGGAGGCGGTCGAACGCGGTGCGCCGCCGTTCATGGTCAACGCCGTCGAGCAGCTCAACGAGAATGGTTCCCCGGCGCGTCCAGAGATCCCCCATGCACTCGGCCTGCCCACCACCGACTTCCGCACCTGGGCCCGGCGAACGTTCGCCTGAGCCGCCAGCCGCCAGCCGCCAGCCGCTAGCCGCCACAGTTGCCCGGGCCGGCCGACCTGCGCCGGTCCGGGCAGGCCACCGGGTGGATGCTGGCCGCTGAGCCGCGCGGCACCGCCGCCACCACCCCGATCCGGTACGCGCGACCAGTCCATTTCGGATGCCGGTCAACCTCCGGCGCACCGGACCGGCCACCCGCGCGGGCACCTTTGTCGACTCCCGGCCAGGGGCCTCACCGGTCGCGCGTCTTGCGGTACGGTGACTTCGCTTTGCTGGCAGAGGCAATCGCCTACGCGATGTTCGATGTGACGGGGTCTGGGGACGGATGGAAGACGGCAGACGGAACGCACGCCTGTCCTTGGCCAGTCTCGATGTCCTCGGTCGCGACGAAGAGCTGAAGGCACAGGCCGAACAGGCGCTCCGCCGGGCGGAGACCGGTCGGCAGCCCGGCACCCATTCCGGCCAGGACCCCACGGGATCCGTCGTCGTGCTCGTCGACGGCGACGGTCGGGTTGAGCAGGTGACCGTCGCGCGAGAATGGCGCGCCCGGCTGGGGGTCAGTGGTGTCGCGGATGCCCTCTTCGCCGCGTACACGACGGCGGTGCAGGCGGTGGTCGAGGCGGCGGCGCTGGAGCAGTTGCGGTCCGCCTCCGGCGATCGCACGCACGTCGCACCGCAACCGGGCGGCGCGGGCGACGGTGACCTCGACGACGAGCTGTGGCTGCGCCAGACCTGGCAGGTGTTGCACCAGCTCGATGCCGACCTGGAACGGTTGGCCCGCCCGTTGCCGGTGGCGGCCGAGCAGGAAGTCACGAGCCCGTCCGGGTGCCTGACGCTTCGCCATCGTGGCGGCACCGTGACCGCCATCGTCGGCGACGTTCGTCGGATCGGCCAGCTCGATGCCGGTCAGCTCCGGCACGAAGCACATTCGCTGTTGCGGACGTACGCTCTGGTCCGTTCCCAGAATCGATCCTGAGGTGGTTGGCATGGAGGAAGTCACCGTCATCACCGAGGCCGTACGCGACGAAGGCGGCAAGTGGTTGAGATTGTCCGACCGGGTTGAGGCGGTCAAGACGGTGGCGGATCAGCTGCACCTCGACGCATCGGCGTTCTTCATCGGGGATGCGAACGTAGCCCTCCATTCTGCGGCGTACCGGGACTTCCACTCGTTCATGGTCGGCATCCTCGGTGGCGCGGTGACCGAGTTCGAGCAGATCGGTGCGGCGCTTCGGCAGATCGCCGACGAGTACGACCGCGCCGACGCGGTGATCTCCCTTGACCTCAACCAGATCTACACGGCCTGAGCGCGGAGGACGCGAGCACGTGCAACCAGGAATCAACCAACTCGAGTACGGCGAGCCGTTCAACAAGGCTTTCGACCAGATCCGCTCGGGCATCGACACCACTGTCGACACGTTCAACCAGCTGGTGGAGAAGGTGAACGGCTGGAAGTGGCTGCTGGGGCCGGCCGCACTGTGGTGGATCAAGAACAACCTGGACGACGTCCGGGGCGCGTTGAACAACGTTCTGGACCGGGTCGACCAGGCCCTGGAGCACCAACTTCCGGTGCTCTCGCTGATCAATATCAGTTTTCGCTGGGTCACCGATGTGAAGACCCCCGTCTCGGCGTTGTCGTTCGTGACCACCGAGCCGGACAACGAGAACCTCGCCAAGTGGAGCGGGGACGCGGCGAGCGCCTACCACGCCAAGGCGGGAAAGCAGCGAGCGGCGGTCGACGAGACCGTGGTCAAATCGGAGTTCATCAGCCAGTGGCTGTTCAAGATCGCCAAGGCGAACGTCGACTACGCGGTCGAACTGGCCAAGATCGTCACCGGGGTCACCGGCAAACTCGTACAGGCCGCCGCTGAGGCGACCACGGTGATCGACCTGCCCTGGGCCATCTCCACCCTCGCCAAGTCCATTGGCGACCTCGTCACCGCCGGGCTCAACACGCTGCTCACCATCGGACAGCGGTTCGTCGACGCGCTGGGCAACGTGCGGGACATCGCCACCCAGGTCGGGGACCACTCGAAACTGCCCGAAGGACAGTGGCCGCACGCCGTGCGGGGGTGAGGCGTCCGGCGCTCGCGCGGGGGTGAGTCGTCCGGCGGCCCAGCCGCCTCGTTGGCCGGCCGCCGCTTCTGCCGGGCAGGCGGGAAGTCCGTGGTTCAGGCCGTGGGCACCGCCGCCTGGGTCGCGGTGAGGATCTCCAGGGACATCGCGGCCAGCTTCGCCGTCGGCAGGTACGATTCGCCACCGACGGCGAGCCACACCTTCACCACCAGGTTGTCGGTGCGCGCATGCACCATGTACTCGGCGTACTTGAATCCCGGCGTGGACCGCTTGGTGAACGCCTCCGCCTCGTCACCCACACCGGCCACCGGGCCGGCCGGTGTCATGCCGGTCGCCTGCTGCGTGCCCTGGTAGAGCTGGCGGGCTTCGTCGACGGTGACGGGCGTCGACGCCTCGACCCGCAGGTTCGCCTGGTGGCCCGTCTCGGTGCGCATCTCGAACAGGCACGCCGCTGCGGGCCGTCCGGCCGGCGGCTTCGGGTCGGTCCGCGTCACCGTCAACGCCAGGTCCGCCAGAACCGCCAGGTCCGTACGCGCACACAGGTCCAACTCGGCGGCGGTGTAGGAACGGCCGACGGGGGAGGGGCTGGTGGTGCCCGGGACACCTGTCGACGTCTCAGCCGCAGTGGTGGGGGCGGCCAGGGGCGGGTCCGCGTCGCAGCCGCCGAGGGCGAGAAGAACGACTACCGCTGCGACCAGACCGCGACCATGCAACGAGTCAGGCACGACGTCGAAGGTACCCGCTTCCGGCGTCCGGGACCGTCCCGGCAACCGGGCTAAGGTGCCGGTGTGGCCAGCCGCGAGACACCCGAGCAGATCATGCGCACCCGTACGGTGACCGCCGAGGCGATCCTCGGCAACCGCGCGGATCTGCGCGGCTACCCCTATCGACTGCTCTGCGTAGTGGTCCAGCGCGGGATCGGCGGTGACCAGGTCACGCAGGCCGTTGCGGCTGCGGAGGTGCTGGAGGCGTACGGCTGGGAACTCGTCACCGTCTCCGAGTTCGCCAGCAGCAGGATCGTCTACGCCATCCTCCGCCGGCGATGACACCCGGCCCCGGACTCCTCCGCTCGGCGTAGCAGAGGCGGGAGACCGCCCGCAGTGCGCGGGCCGCCGCGTTCCAGAACCGCTCCGTCGGTGCGGTCGCGACACGTTAGCGCAGGTGAGGAGTCCGCCTCGGGCTTGAGTCGGAGTCGCACCTCAGGGCCGCACGCCCGGCCGAGAGGCAACAAATTCGATCACTGCGGGCCATTGACCCGGCAGACCCTCGACCCTAGTGTGTGCGCATGACAAACGCGGATCGCGAGGAGCAAACGCCGGCCGCCTTGGTGCGGCCGCCACGCCGGCTGTTGCAGTCCACGCTTCGCTGTCTCGACGTGCTCGACGCGCTGGCAGCGACCGACAAGCCGGTCGCGATCTCCGACCTCGCGCGTCGGCTGAACGTCCGGCGGGGCACGCTTCACCAGCAGTTGCGGACCCTGGTGTACGCGGGCTGGGCTCGGCAGACCCCGGATGCCCGCTACTACCTGTCGCTGCGCGCGGTCCACATCGGCAAGGTCGCGCTGGAGCAGGCTGGCCTTGCGGACCGGCTGTTGCCCCTGCTTGAGGAGTTGGCATTCCGCACCGGTGAGGCGCCGGCCATCGCGGTCCTGGACGTGGACAACGTCCTCATCGTGCAGCGCGTCGAGTCCCAGCAACTGGTTCGTGCGGACATCAAGGTGGGCACCCGCATGCCGTTGGTGGGATCAGCGGCCGGGATGGTCCTGCTGGCCTACGCCTCGCCGGACAAGCTCGCGCAGCTCGCCGAGCGCGGTGTGCGGATCCCGCCCGCCGATGTCCTGGCCGAGATCCGTGACCGTGGCTTCGCCGTCCAGCGTGACGGCTTCACCTCGGGACTGTCGGCAGCGGCGGTTCCGATCAACATGGGCGACGACGAGGAACTGCTCACCCTGTCCATGGCCGCACCCACCGAGCGCTTTGACGAAAAGCGCACCGTCGACCTGTTGCTCGACGCCGTCAAACGCTTCTACGCCGCCTGATTCGTCCAGCCTGCTCTCCGCGCCACCACACCCCTCTGGAGAGGTCGCCATGTCACGTCGACTCGCCATACTCGGAGGAGGCCGAATGATCGGACCTCCGCTCCTGGCCGCCGCAATCGAACGCGGCTGGAAAATTGCGCTGCTCAATCGCAACTCGCCTCCGCCGCCGTCGTTGCGTCACGCGATCGAACATGTTCAGGGCGACCGTTCCGACGAGGCCGTCGTCGGTCAACTCGCGGCGTTCGCTCCCGATGTCGTCATCGACCTGTCCTGCTACGAGCCCGAACACGTGGAGCTGTCGCTGGCGATGCTGGCTCCCGTTACCGACAGATACCTGCTGATGAGTAGCGGTGCCGTGTACGCACCCAGCGACCTGCTGCCCTGGAACGAGTCGTCGCCGGTCGGGCCCAACGAACTGTGGGGCAGCTACGGCGCGAAGAAACTCCAGAATGAGCGGATCGCCGCCGGCTTCGCGGCCACCACGACCGTGGTGGCGCTGCGGGCGCCGTACCTGGTCGGGCAGCCCGACTTCATGGGGCGGCTACAGTTCGTGGCCGACCGCATCGCGCACGACGGCATCGTCTACGTCACGGACAGCGGCAACGCTCCCGTCCACCTGGTGGCGCCTTCCGACGTGGCCGGCGCGCTGTTGCATCTGGCCGAGGCCGAGCCCGATTCGCCGGCACCCTCGGGGCTTTTCGCCTACAACATCGCCAACCGTCAGGCCGTCACGCTCGCTGGCCTCGTCCGGCTGCTGGCGGCGGCGATGGAACGTCCTGCACCGTCGGTGGTTCCCGTCCCACTGTCCACAGTCGGTCTTTCCGATCGACCGTTCTCCTGGACCGACATGGTCTTTCCCTTCGCGGACGAGCCGTTCCTGCTCGACGATGCCAAATTGCGCGCCAGTGGGTTCACCCCTGGCTATGACCTCGTCCGTCTCCTGTCCGACTTCGCCGACCGATACCAGGCCGCCGGTGGCCCGTTCGCACCCACCCGGTTCCCCGCTGAAAACGCCATCCGTCAACTGCCCAGCCACGCCTGAGGAGGCCGACCAGCAATGCTCAACGAATACTACATCTTCGATGCCGTCTGCCACGTCTACAACCTGGCCGATGACAATCTTTCCGACCACCGGACCGCCCACCTGGGGCGTAAGTCGATCACCGGTCTCGGTGACACCTGGCGGGCGCCGCAGAACCGCGACCTCTACCAGGATGGCTACGTCCGGAGTTTCACCACCGCCGACATGCACGAGATGATTTTCGAGCAGTCCGACACCGACATGGTGATGGCACAGGCGGTGCCGATCTTCGACTGGTTCCGCGACGGTTTCGCCCCGATCCAGGCCCAGTACGACTTCGCGGCCGCCTACCCGGACAAGGTGCTGTTCTGCGGTGGCGTCGACCCGGTCTACCACGGCGTCGACGGGGCGGTTCAGGAGATCCGCCGCCAGGCGAGTGAGATGGGCGCGCGTTCGTTCAAGTTCTACAACGCCCACCCCGGGGGCAAGAGCTGGCGCTGTGACGACAAGGAGATCGCGTACCCGATGTACGAGGCGATCCTCGACTCGGGGGTCAACGTCATCCAGTTCCACAAGGGTGTGCCGTTCGGGCCGATCTTCATCGAGGACTTCAAGCCGAACGATCTCCAGGGCGTCGCCTTCGACTTCCCGGACCTCAACATCGTCATCCACCACCTCGCCGAGCCGTACGTCGACGAGTGCATCTCGATCGCGGCCCGGTTCCCGAACGTCTACCTGGCGCTGTCCGGCACCGCCGGCAACTACCTGGTCGCTCCGCGCAAGTTCCAGCAGCAACTGGGCCAGCTGTTGCAGGAATGCGGCTCGGAGAAGCTGCTCTGGGGCTCGGAGGCCGCGCTCTACGGTCCGCCGCAGCCGTACCTCGACGCGCTGCTCGACCTCCAGATCCCGGAGGACCTCCAGGACGGCTGGGGCTACCCGGCCCTGACCGACGAGGACCGACACAACATTCTGGGCCGCAACTTCGCCCGACTGATGGGCGTCGACCTCGCCACCGCCCCGCGCAACGAGATCCACCGGCCATGAGCGACGCGCCAGCGGTCCGCGAGACATCGGAATCGAAGCTGCGCAGCACCGTCCTGGCACAGCTCGACTCGAAGATTCGGCCGCTGCTGCGACTGCACGGCGGTGACTGCGAGCTGGTCGGGATCGACGGTGGAACCGTACAGATTCGTTTCCTGATGGCATGCAGCGCGTGCAAGCTGCGGTCTCTGACGCTGTTGGCAGCGGTACGGCCACGGTTGCTCGCCATCGACGGCGTCACCGACATCAAGGCGATCGGGGTCGGTGTCTCCGCAGCCGCCACTCGGCGTGCCGACGCTGCCCTGCTGGGCCGGTCCCCGCGCGCACTTCACGTACTCGACCAATAGCCTTGAAGGAGACCCCTCAGATGAAGAAACCGTTTCGGCAATTGGTAGCTGTGTTCGGTGCGGTGTCGTTGCTCGCGGTGACCGCATGCAGCCGGGACACGGTCGACAGCCCCGGCGCCTCCGATGGCGCCAAAGAGATCGTCATTGGTCAGGTCAGCGGCTCGGCCGCCAACCCGGCCGTACAGGTCATGAACGACGCGATGACAGCCCGGGCCGAGGAGGCCGGCGTCAAGCTCCTGGTGGAGACCTCCGAGAACGTCGAGGAGCAGATCACCAAGGCGGAGGCGATGATCGCGCAGGGTGTGACCTACCTCGGGCTGCACCCCTGGGACGGCGCCGCCGTCACCCCGCTGATCAGGAGCGCGAGCCAACGAGGCGTCAAGGTCGTCATCCTGATCGACGGCGTCCCCGGAGTGGTGGAGGACGGCACCGCGCTGACCTTCATCTCCGGCAACGAACTCGCCGCCGCAGAGGAGATCGGCAAGGCTGTCGCGCAGCGGTACCCCGGCCCGACCGCAGGCGCGATCATCACCGGCACTCCGGGCAACCTGTCCGCGGACAACCGGACCAACGGCTTCAAGAACGGCATCAAGGATTCCCAGATCACCGTGGCGGCAGAGGCCACCGCGAACTGGGCCCGGGACCAGGCGCTGCGGGTGGCCGGCGACATGCTCACCGCCAACCCCGAGCTGCGCTTCATCTTCGCCAACAACGACGAGATGGCCTTCGGTGCCCGTGCGGCGATCATGGAGGCGGGCAAGAGTGACACCGTCGCCACGATCGGGTGGAACGGCACCTGCGCCGGCCTCGCCGCGTTGCTGAAGGGTGAATTCCTGTACGAGGCCGTGTTGCCCTTCGACGAGTTCGGCGCGGGTCTGATCGATGCGGCAGTCGACGACGCCGCCGGGCGGCCGGTCGAGAAATCGATCACGCCAGAGGTACCCATCCTCGACACCGAGCAGGCCAAGGCGATTCTCGACGGCAGCGCGCCCGGCTCGGACGCGTTGAAGGCCGCCCTCAAGGCGGCCAGCGAGAACGCGTGTAACTAGAGGTCGACGCGGCTGCTCGGCCCGCTGGGCAGCCGCGTCCGCCGCAGCCCTCGGCGTCCGTCCGGCCCTCGGCGCCGCAATTTGGCTAGGGACTAACAGGAGTACGCGATGAGTGTTCTACGCGCCGAAAACGTATCCAAGTCATTCTCGGGCGTGCAGGTGCTGCACGAGGTAAACCTGTCACTCGAGGCCGGTAAGGTGGTCGGACTGGTCGGTGAGAACGGCGCCGGAAAGAGCACTCTCATCAAGATCCTGTCCGGCCTCTACCGGCCGGACTCCGGTCGGTTGCTGCTGGACGGCGAGCCGATAGCAGACCACTGGAGCCACTCCGCCGCCCGCGCCGCCGGCATCTCCGTCATCCACCAGGAGTTGCTGCTGGTGCCGGAGCTCTCCGTTGCCGCGAACATCATGCTCGGCGATCCCGCACTGACGCCCCGTCGGGCCGGGCGGCTGCTGGGCGTCCGTGACGACCGCGCAAGCGAGCGGCGTGCCGAGGAACTGCTGGCCCAGATCGGCATCACCAACCTTGACGTCCGCCGGCCCGTCCGCGGCCTGCGGCCCAGCGACGCGCAGATGGTGCTGATCGCCCGCTCACTGCGCAACCGCGGCAAGGTGCTCATCCTGGACGAGCCGACCGCCGCGCTCGCCCCGGACGAGCGGACCGAGCTGTTCGCGCTGATCCGCCGGCTGCTGGCCGCCGGGACCGGCATCCTGCTGGTCTCGCACCACCTCAAGGAGGTCGAGGACCTCTCCGACGAGGTGACCGTGCTGCGTAACGGACGGGTGGTCGAGACCCTGTCGGGCGATGAGATCACCGTTCCCCGGATGGTGCACGCCATGCTCGACCGTGCCCTCGACGACCAGTTTCCCGAGGTGGAGCATCAGCCGAGCGACGAGGTTGTGCTCCAGGTCGACGGATTGACCCGGGAGCCCGTGCTCCGCGGCGTCGCCCTGACCGCGCGGCGCGGCGAGATCCTCGGCATCACCGGCCT
This sequence comes from Micromonospora sp. FIMYZ51, assembly GCF_038246755.1. Classification (NCBI taxonomy): domain Bacteria; kingdom Bacillati; phylum Actinomycetota; class Actinomycetes; order Micromonosporales; family Micromonosporaceae; genus Micromonospora; species Micromonospora sp. FIMYZ51. The sequence continues at coordinate 2,854,194 of NZ_CP134706.1, forward strand.
GCTGGGTGCGGGGAAGACCGAGTTCGCTCGGGCCCTCGTCGGCCTCGACCCGGCCGACGGAGTGGTTCGAGTCGAGGGCAAGGACCTGGTCAAGCGTTCGCCGGGAGGTGCCATCCGCGACGGCGTTCTGCTGGTACCGGAGGAGCGCAAGGCGCAGGCCGTCTTCGCCGACCTGTCCGTCTACCGCAACGGCGTGGTGTCCAGGGTGGCCAAGGGTGCCCGCGCCCTCGGACCGAACGTGCTCTTTCCCGGCAGCGCGCCGCTGCGGAAGACCTTCCGCCGGCTGGTCGACACGCTCGGGGTGCGGTTCGCGACCGATCAGCAGCCGCTCAGCGGGCTCTCCGGTGGCAACCAGCAGAAGCTGGTCATCGGCCGTGCGCTGGCGTGTGACCCACGGGTGCTGATCCTTGACGAACCGACCCGGGGCGTGGACGTCGGAAGCAAGCGCGACATCTACAAGATCATTGCCGAGCAGGCGGCTGCCGGGCTCGCGGTGCTGCTGATCTCGTCGGACACGCGCGAGGTGCTCGGCCTCGCGCACCGGATTTTGGTGTTCCGAGACGGGGCCGTGGCCGCTGAGGTACTTCCCGATTCCGTGACCAATGAGGAGCTCACAGTGCTGCTCAGCCCCCATGCCTCGGTGGAGACCGAGGCTCGTTCCGCCTGAGGAGTGGACAGAGATGACCGCTATGATCAAGACCCCTGATCTGAGGCGCGCGGACGCCAGCGGCACGCGGACCGGCTCCCTGCTGCGGCGGCACGCGGAGACGCTTCGGCTACTGATACCGGTGGCCGCGCTCTGGGTCGTACTGTCGATCCTGACGCCGACGTTCCTCACCGCGCTCAACGTCACAAACATTCTGGTGAACGCGGTTCCCCTGGCGCTGGCCGCCGCCGGCCTCACCCTGGTGATCATTGCCGGTGATCTGGACCTGAGCGTCGGCTCGACCATTGCCCTGGTCAGCACCGCCTCGGCGACCCTCATGGTCACCTTCCACATTCCGTGGCCGCTGGCGCTGCTGGCCGGACTTGTGCTGGGGGCCGCGGTAGGTGCCTTCAACGGCCTGGTCTCCACCCGGCTGAACGTACCGTCCTTCATCTGCACGCTCGCGATGATGAGCGCCGTCCGCGGTCTGGCCCTGGTGATCAGTGACGGACGGGCCGTCACCGGTCTCCCCACGGGAGTGACCGACCTCGCCGCGACGCGGTTCATCGGCATACCCCTCGTGCTCTGGGTGCCGATCATCGTCATTCCGGCGCTGGGGCTGTTCCTGTCGCGCACCAGCGCCGGACTCAACATCTACGCGGTCGGCGGCAACCGCGAGGCCGCGCGGATCGCCGGCGTGCCGGTCCGGCGTACCCGCCTGCTCGTCCTCACCATCAGCGGCCTGATGGCCGGCTTCGCCGGGATCGTCAGCACCGCCCGGCTGGGGGTCGGCTCGCCGATCGTCGCGGAGGACCTCATCCTGGACGCCATCGCGGCCGTGGTCATCGGCGGCACGAGTCTGTTCGGCGGCATCGGTCGGATGGGCGGCACCGTCCTCGGCGTGCTCCTCATCGCGACCATCCGCAATGGGCTCGTCCTGATGAACGTCTCCGCGTTCTACCAGCGGATCGCCATCGGCGTGGTGATCCTGCTCGCGGCCATCGTCGACGGCCTCGGACGCAAGAATGACGACTAGCTCCGCCGACCCGCGAAGACGGCGGCTGTGCACCGGCCGCCTCGGCGCCCGCGACAACAGCATCACCCTTGACGCGGATGTACGGGTGCATCGGCGCGACGGCACCGCCCTGTCCGCCGACGTGTACCGCCCCAGCGGCCCGGGCAGACACCCGGTGCTGGTGATGCGTACGCCGTACGACAAGCGCGTGGCACAGTCCTACTGGTACGCCCCGCCGACCTGGTACGCCGCCCAGGGCTTCGCGGTCGTCGTCGAGGACGTGCGCGGCCGGCACCGCTCCGACGGGGAGTTCGTCCCGCTGGACAACGAGCGCGACGACGGGGTCGATCTGGTGCGCTGGGTGGTGGACCAGCCGTGGTCCGACGGATGGGTGGGGATGTATGGCTACTCCTACGGCGGGTTGCTCCAACTGCTGACGGCCGGCGCCGACGGGGAGGTGCCGATCGCGGCAGTCGTTCCCGCGCTGGCGCCACCGGGGCTCGGCGAGGGCTGCCTCCGAACGGGGGGCGTTGCAGCCGCCTCGTTCACCACGACCTGGGCCGTGCAACTCGACGCGCTGCGGATCAGCCGGGCCCTGCGTGAACCGTCGGCCGACCGGTTGACGGCACAGTCACTGCGCTGGTTGGTGCAGAACGTGCCCCTCGATCGGCTGCTCGACGGCGCCACCTCGGCATCCGCCGCCGGCTGGTTGCGCGAGTGGCTGACCGTCGGCTCGGACTCGGAGTACTGGCGACGGCCGTCGCACCGGGTCGCGTACGGCAACATCAAGGCGCCGGTACTGCACGTCGGCGGCCTCTACGACACCTTCCGGACCGGCACCTTCGGCCACTACACGAGCCTGGCCGAAGCGCGTCCGGACCACTCGGCGAACCGGTTGTTCGTCGGGCCGTGGACGCACCACCCGCTCCGCGCATCTGCCCCCGGTCTGTCCGCCGGCACGCCGCCAAGCATCGACGACGTACAGCTCGAATTCTTCCGGACCGTGCGGGAAGGTGGCGTGCCCGCCCGGCCGGCCGTCTCGGTCACGATCCTCAACAGCGGCGACACCTGGACGGCCCAGTCCTGGCCGCCCGCCGACGGCGTGCGACACCGGTGGCACCTGAGCAGCGGCGGCCGGGCCAACACCGCGACCGGCGACGGCATCCTGACCGAAGACCCGCCGCCGCCCGCACCCCCCGACCACCTCGTCTACGACCACGGCGATCCGGTTCCCGCAGCCGGCGGCGACGACTGCGGCGACCCGCTGCTCGCGGGCATGGGCGCGGCTGACCAGTGCGCTCCGGAACGCCGCAACGACGTACTCGTCTACACCTCGCGACCGGCCGCGGCGGAGCGCACATTCGTCGGCGAGGCGAACGTGGAGTTCTTCGCGGTGACCGACACCCGGCACAGCCAATGGCTGGTTCGGCTGTGTCTGGTGAACCAGGCCGGCCGCAGCGTCAACCTGGTCGAGCAGGTGACGCGGCACCGGGGCGAGCGGCCTGGTGAGCCGACCCGCGTCGCCATCGCGTTGGGACCGGCCGGGTTCCGGATCCATCCCGGTGAACGGCTGCGGCTGCACGTGACGCAGGGGGCAAGCCCCCGCTGGTCTCCCTTACGCGACCGGGACGGCCGCCCCGCCGTCACCCGGTCGCTCGTGCTGCACGACCCGGATCATCCGTCCGCGCTCGAACTGACTCGCGTGCCCTGAGGGCCACGCGCACCCACCCCATCGGACCACCGTCACCCAAGGAGGAAGAGCCGTGCCCGACTCGGCCGTACGTCACAGCAGTGGAACCTACCGCTACCTGCCCGCCATCGACCCCTATTCCTCGGGAGTGGCCGCCGAGCCCGGCTACGAGATCGTCGGGTGGCGCTTCGACACCCCCACACCCGTCGCTGATGCCTTCGTCCGGCTCGACCAGGAACTGGCGGCGGAGAACCTGCCAGCGGGCGCGCTGGCCGGGCTCGCCCTGCGGTCACCGGAGGCGTTCAGTTTCAACGGGTTCAACGAGTTCAACGTGCTCTACCGGCGGCTGCTCACCGAACGGCAGCTGCTGGAGGACGACGTCAACCCGCTCGCGCGGACAAACGTGGTGCCAGTGGCGGATGGTCCGGCCGAACCGGTCGTGCTCGCGGCGTACATCGTCCGCAAGAGCTCGGACGGCGGTGGCCGCGACTACGTCGTTGCCGGCAGCGGTGAGGTCGACGGACCGCTCGACCCCGAGTGCATCGTGGCGCGCGGCGACCTGAGCGCCGAGGGCCTGGCGCGCAAGGTGGCCTATGTCGTCGGTGAGATGCGGTCCAGGCTGGCCGCCCTCGGGCACCAGCCGGCAACGCCCAGCCTCGTGAACGTCTACACCGCGCACGAGATCCCGGGCCTGGCCAGGCAGTTGTCGGAGGGGCTGCCGGCGGTCCACCAGGCCGGCTATGTGCATTGGCTGACCCGGCCGCCGCTGGTCGAGGTCGAATTCGAGATGGACCTCAACCGGCTCAGTGGGTGGCGTGTGCTGTCCGCAGGTGCGTGACGGAGAGGAGCGGCAAACACATGGGTAACCGACTTGCGGGCAAGACCGCAATGGTCATCGGCGGCAGCTCCGGGATCGGCCGGGCCGTCGCCCAGGGCTTCGCGCAGCAGGGGGCCACGGTCGCCGTGGCCGACCTGCACGAGGAGCCGAGGGAGGGCGGCAGCCCCACGGCGGCGCTCATCGCGGAGCAGGGTGGTGCCGCATCGTTCGTTGCCTGCGACCTGATGGACGAGGACCGCACCGCCCGCGCCTTCGCGCAGGCCCTGGAGTTCCTGGGAAGTCTCGACATCATGTTTGTCTCCGCCGGGACCGTCGAGCCCTGCGGCGACACGAGGACGGTGTCGCTGGAGCACTTCGACCGGCATATGCGGCTCAATGTCCGGGGCACCTTCCTCGCCGTGCAGCATGCGCTGCGCGCGATGGTTCCCCAGCGCAACGGCAGCATCATCACCGTGGCGTCGAACTTCGGTCAGGTCGGCGTGGCCGAGATGGCGACGTACTGCGCGAGCAAGGCGGCGGTGATCGGGATGGTGCGGTCGGTGGCCGTCGAGGTCGGCAAACACAACGTCCGGGTCAACGCGCTGTGTCCGGGCGCGACCAAGACGCAGATCAACGTCGGGTACCGCGCCGACGATGCCACGCAGCGACTTTGGCAGCAGGAGACCCCGCTGCGCATGGCTGACGGCGAGTACGTCGCGGAGACCACCGACATGGCAGCCGCCGCGACGTACATGGCCAGCGACGAGTCCCGGTTCATGACGGGTAGCTGCCTGACGGTCGACGGGGGCTGGATCGCGCATTGAGTGCGCAGCCGTCTCCTGGCACATCGCTCCGGACCGGCGGGGGCGTGCGGCAACAGCTGTCCGCACCCGCCGCCCGGGCGATGGCTGCCTCCGCCGTGGCCACCGCGTTGGTCACGATGCCGGTCTTCCTCTTCGCCTCCCTCTCCGTGCCGATCCGAGCCGAGCTCGGCTTCGACGAGGTGCTGCACGGCGCGGCCGTGTCGTCGTTCTTCGGCGTTTCGGCCGCCGCCTCACCCAGCGGGGGATGGTTGGCGGATCGGCTCGGAGCCGGCGCGGCGGTGGCGACCGGTACCACGCTCACGGTGCTCGCCACGGCCGTGTTGGCCCTCGCGGCGGTGCGGCCATGGCATCTCGTGGTGCTGCTCGCCGCCGCCGGAGTGGCCAACGCGATCGCTCAGCCCGGCGCAAACGCGCTGCTGGCCCAGGCCGTTGCCACCCAACGACAGGGACTCGCGTTCGGCGTGAATCAGGTGTCCGCGCCGCTCGCCGCGCTCCTGGCTGGCGTGGCGATACCGACGGTGGCCGTCACCGTCGGGTGGCGCTGGGCGTTCACCGCACCGTTGGTGCTGGGGGTGGCGCTGCTGGCGATCTGGCCGCACCGTGGCGTACCGCCAGCCCGCACCGTCGCCACGGGGCTGAGCCTGCGGACCGCCCTCCGGCAGCGTGACCTGCTGCTGCTCACCGCGGCATCGGCCCTGGCCTCCGGCGGGGTCAATGCAATGATCGCGTTCTTCGTGACGGCCGCGGTCGACACCGGCCTGGCTCCGTCGGCCGCCGGATGGATCTTCGTAGTCGGCAGCGCCGCCGGCATCGCGACGCGCGTCGTCTACGGCTGGCGAGCGGATCGGCTGCCGAACCGAAACTACCTGCGCCGGGTATCGATGCTCATGATCGTCGGTGCGGTGGGGATAGCGGCCCTCGTCCCCGGGCAGCAGCTTCTGCTACCGGCCGCCGCCGTCGTCGCGTTCGGCGCCGGATGGGGTTGGAATGGCCTGTTCAACTACTCGGTGGTCAGCCGCTACCGGTCCAGCCCGGCAATCGCCCTCGGGGTGGCGACAAGTGGCGTCTTCATCGGCGGTGCGCTCGGCTCGTTGACCTTCGGCGCTCTGGCCGGACATTACGGCTTCGCGCTCGCCTGGGGGGTGGCCGCCGCCTGTCTGGTCACCGCCGGCCTGTTGATCCGGGTCGTCGCTCCGCCGCACGCCGACCCTGCCGGTGAACGCGCCGGATGACCAGGCAGGCAGCCGGCCGAGCAGGTCGGGTTCTCCGAATCCCGGCAACCACAACCGATGTCCAGTCCCGTTGGAAGGAAGAATGCCATGAAGATCATTCGTGTGGGCGAGCCCGGTCTGGAGCGTCCGGTCGTCGTCGACGACGCGGGCACCAGCTTCGACCTGACCACGCTCACCGCCGACATCGACGGCGCGTTCCTGGCCGCCGACGGCATCGCCACGATCCGACGCGCGCTGGCGGAGGGGCGGTTGCCCACCGTCGACGTCAGCGGCCTGAGGCAGGGCGCGCCGGTGGTTCGCCCACACGCCGTGTGGTGCATCGGAATGAACTACGCGGCGCACGCCGCCGAGTCGGGCGCCGAACCACCCACCGTCCCGGTGCTGTTCTTCAAGACCCCGAACACAGTCGTCGGACCGTACGACGACGTCCTGATCCCGCGCGGTGCCGAGAAGACCGACTGGGAGGTCGAGCTTGCCGTCGTGATCGGACGGCGGGCGCGCTACCTCGACTCGCCGGCCGACGCCGCCCGGCACATCGCCGGCTACACGATCTCCAACGACGTCTCCGAGCGGGCCTTCCAGCTGGAGAGTTCCGGCGGCCAGTGGTCGAAGGGCAAGTGCGCGGAGACCTTCAACCCGCTCGGTCCGGCGCTGGTGCCCGCCGACGAGTTGGACGCCGGAAACCTGCGGCTGTGGTCGCGGGTCAACGGCGAACCGCGGCAGGACTCCAGCACTGCCGACTTGATCTTTTCGGTCGACTATCTCGTCTGGCACCTGTCCCAGGTGGCGGTCCTGGAACCGGGCGACATCATCAACACCGGCACGCCGCAGGGTGTGGCGCTGTCCAAGCGCTTCCCGTACCTGCGTCCGGGTGATGTGGTGGAGCTGGGCATCGACGGCATCGGCAGCCAGCGCCAACGACTCCGGCCGGCCTGACCCGTCCCGAGCTTCCCGGACTTCCCCTGCCACCGAGGAGAATGGGCATGACCCTCGCCGAACCGACCCTGGCGGCACTGCGCGCACTCGGCGGTGACGTCCGCACCCGCGCGGTCGACCTGGCAGCGCTCGCCCACGATGCTTCGCACTACCTGCTGCGCCCCCAGGCGGTGGTGACCGCCCGGGACACCACCCACGTCGCCGATCTGCTGCGGGTGGCGGCCGGGCACGCGCTGTCGGTGGCGTTCCGTTCCGCCGGCACGAGCCTGTCCGGCCAGGCCGGAACCGACGGGCTTCTGGTGGACACGCGACGCCACTTTCGCCGGATCGAGGTGTTGGCCGACGGGGCCCGGGTACGCGCTCAGCCCGGTGCCACCGTACGGGCGGTGAACGCGCACCTGGCACCGCACGGGACCCGGATCGGTCCGGATCCGGCGAGCGAGGCGGCGTGCACGATCGGCGGTGTGGTCGCCAACAACTCCTCGGGCATGGCCTGCGGCACCCAGTTCAACGCGTACCGCACCGTCGCGGCGATGACGTTCGTCCTCCCGTCGGGCACCACCGTGGACACCGCAGCGGGCGATGCGGACGAGCAGCTGCGGGCGGGTGAGCCGGCACTGTATGCCGGGTTGGCCGCGTTGCGCGAGCGGGTCCGTGCTGATCCGACCTCGGTCGCCCGCATCCGCCAGCAGTTCGCCATGAAGAACACCATGGGGTACGCGCTCAACGCGTTCCTCGACTTCGACCGGCCGGTGGATATCCTCAGCCACCTGCTCATCGGTTCGGAGGGCACGCTCGGCTTCGTCGGCGAGGTGACCTTCCAGACCGTGCCGGTCCGCCCGTACGCGGCGACAGCTCTGCTGGTCTTCGACTCGATCGATCGGGCCACGGACGCGCTGCCCGCCCTGCTCGCGGCCGGAGCACACACCATCGAACTGCTCGACGCCGCCTCGCTCCGGGTGGTCCAGCACGACCGGCACGCCGGCCCGGAGCTGGCCGGACTGGCGGTGGCGAACCACACCGCGTTGCTTGTCGAACTCCAGGCGATGACCGCCGCCGAGCTCGACCACGAGCTGAGCCTGGCCCTGCCCACGCTCGACGCCCTGCCCCTGGCCACCGCTGCCACCTTCACCACCGACCCGCGCGCCCGCGCCGCCCTGTGGCAGCTGCGCAAGGGCCTCTACACCGCGGTCGCCGGTGCCCGGCCGGTCGGGACCACCGCACTGTTGGAGGACATCGTCGTCCCGCTCGACGTGCTCACCGCCGTGACGCGGCGGCTGACCGGGCTGTTCGCCACCCACGGGTACGACGGCGCGGTCATCTTCGGTCATGCCAAGGACGGCAACCTGCACTTCATGATCAATCCGCGCTTCGACGACCCCGACGAGGTGCGGCGCTACGACGCCTTCACGGAGGATCTGGTTGACCTCGTGCTCGGTGCTGGCGGGTCGTTGAAGGCCGAGCACGGGACGGGCCGGATCATGGCTCCGTACGTACGGCGTCAGTTCGGTGACGAGTTGTACGCGGTGATGCGCGAGGTCAAACGGCTCTGCGATCCGGCAGGCGTGCTGAACCCGGGCGTGGTGCTCTCCGACGATCCACGCATCCACCTCGCCCACCTGAAGACCACCCCGCCGGTGGATCCACTGCTCGACACGTGCGTCGAGTGTGGCTACTGCGAGCCGGTCTGCCCCTCCCGGGACGTCACCACCACCCCACGGCAGCGCATCGTGCTGCTGCGGGAGATAGCCCAGGCAGAGACCGAAGGCGACACCGCCCGCGCCCAGGAACTGCGGCACGACTTCGGGTACGAGGCCGTGGACACCTGCGCCGCCGACTCGATGTGTCTGGTTGCCTGCCCCGTCGCCATCGACACCGGTGCCGCCATGAAGGGCCTACGGGCCCGCCGCCTCGGCCCGGCCGCACAGCGCGGTGGCGCCGCCGTGGCCCGGCACTGGGCCGGCGCCGTGAGCGGCCTGAGGGGCGCGCTGCGCACCGCCGGTGCGCTACCGGACGGGCTGCTGTCGGTGGGGACCCGCACCGCGCGCCGGGTGCTGCCGACCGAATGGACCCCACACCTCGACGGTGACCTGCCCGGCCCCGGCCCCCGACGTTCCGCACCGGCCCGTCCGGCCGACGCGGTGGCCGTCTTCTTTCCGGCGTGTGTCGACTCGATCTTCGGCCCGGCCGACGGCGACGGCGTTTCCGCCGCCTTTTCGGCACTGTGCGAGCGGGCCGGGGTGCCGGTGGCCGTGCCCGCAGGCATCGCGGGCCTGTGCTGCGGGACGCCGTGGCGATCCAAGGGCCTCACCCGGGGATACGAGGAGATGGCAAGCCGTACGCTCACCGCGCTCTGGGACGCATCGGCTGGTGGCCGCCGGCCGGTGGTCTGCGCAGCCGCCTCCTGCGCGCACGGGCTGCACGAGATCGGCGACGCGCTCGACGGCGACGACCTGACCCGCTTCCGAGCACTGACCGTGCTCGACGCGGTCAGCTTCGTCCGCGCGCAGGTGCTGCCCCAGCTGACCGTGCGGCGACGGCTCGGCGCGGTGGTGGTGCACCCGACCTGTGCCAGCGAGCACCTCGACTCAACGGCCGACCTCCGTGCCGTGGCCGCCGCGTGTGCCGAGCAGGTCGTCGTCCCGAAGACCTGGGGCTGCTGCGGCTTCGCGGGGGACCGGGGGCTGCTGCATCCCGAACTTGCCGCCGGGGCCACCGCCGCGCAGGCGGCCGAGATCGCCGAGCGGCGGTACGACGCGTACGTCTCCAACAACCGCACCTGCGAGTTGGGCATGAGCCGGGCGACCGGCCGGACGTACCGGCACGTCCTTGAATTGCTTGAGGACGTGACCAGGTGAAGTCGCGCCGCGGCACGGAGCAGCGGCTCATCGGAAAGTGCGTCGGCTAGGGGCGCTTGTCGTAACTGTAGAAGCCGCGACCGCTCTTCTTGCCGAGAAAGCCGCTGTCGACCATGCGGGCCAGCAGCGGCGGCACGGCGTAACTGTGCTCCTTGGTCTCGATGTAGAGCGCGTCGGCGACCGCAGCGACGGTGTCCAGGCCGATCAGGTCGACAAGCGCCAGCGGACCCATCGGGTGGGCGCAACCGCGCGTCATCGCGGTGTCGATGTCGGCCGCGGTGGCGACACCGGACTCCAGCATCCGCACGGCGGAGAGCAGATACGGGATCAGCAACGCGTTCACCACGAAACCCGGCCGGTCCGGCGAGCGGATGACCTGTTTGCCGAGCGTACCGCCGACGAAAGCCTCCGCCGCGAGATACGCCTTCTCGTCGGTGCGTAACGACCCGATCAGCTCGACCAGTGGAAGCACCTGCACCGGGTTGAAGAAGTGGATACCTATCACCCGGTCGGCACGCGCAGTGGCCCGGCCGAGCCTGGCGATGGGTATGGAGGAGGTGTTGGAGGCAAGGATGGCCTCCGGGCTTTCCACCACCTTGTCCAGGGCGGCGAAGACGTCGAGCTTCTTCTGCTCGTTCTCGGGCACACTCTCGAGCACGAACTGACGGTCGGCCAGGTCCCCGAGGTCCGTGGTGAACCGGAGCCGGGTGAGCGCGAGGTCTCGCGCCTGCGCCGACAGCTTGCCCTTCTCCACCTGCCGGGCAAGGGAGCCGAAGAGGCGCCGCTGGCTGCGGGCGACCGAGTCCGCTGTGGGCGCGGCGACGACGACGTCCAGGCCGTTGACGATGCAGAGCTCGGCGAAGCCGGCGCCCATCGTGCCGCCGCCCACCACGCCGATGCGGGTGAAGTCGCTCATCACGCACCGTCCCCGACGGTCCCGGCCCAGCGGAGCAGGCAGGTGCCCACCGACATGCCGCCGCCGAATCCGGCCAGGAGCACCAGGTCACCGTCGCGGATCGCGCCCGAGCGGTTGGCGCTGTCGAGCGCCACCGGCACCGACGCGCTGCCGATGTTGCCGTACCACTCCAGCGTGCGATGGGTCTGGGCACCGGCGAGGCGGCACCGCTCGACCAGTTCCTGGAGCAGCACACCGTTCGCCTGGTGCGGAACGAAATGGCCCACCTCGCTGAGTTCGGTGCCGTTGCGCGCCAGCAACGCCGCCAACATCGGTGGCACGTGTTCCATGACGAAATCACGTACGTCGCGGCCGTTCATCTTGAAGAAGTGGCCACCGTTCGCGACCGTGTCGTACGAGGTCGGCTGCCGGCTGCCGCCGGCCTCCACCCGGATCAGCCCGGCGGCGTCGCCACGGCTGGCGAGGTCGATGTCGATGATCCCGCGGCCGGTGGGCACCGCGCCCAGCACCGCAGCGCCGGCGCCGTCGCCGAGCAGCACGGCGGTGGTGCGATCGTCGAAGTCGAGGATCCGTGAGTAGACGTCCGCGCCGATGACCAGCGCACGCGTGCCCGGGCGCAAGGCCATGAGGCCCTGCGCCAACGCCATGGCGTAGACGAAACCGGCGCAGACGACGTTCACGTCGAAGCAGGCCGCGCGGAACGCGCCCAGTTTCGCCTGCACCAGGCAGGCCGTCGGCGGCTGTGGGGAGTCGCCCGTCGAGGTGGAGACGATGATGTAGTCGATTTCTCCGGGTTGCAGATCGGCCGCCGCGAGCGCCTGCACGGCAGCGTGGCAGGCGAGATCCGAGGTCGCCTCCTCCGGGGCGGCATACCTGCGGCCACGGATCAAGGTCTTCCGCTCGATCCATTCGACCGTCGCGTTCGCCACACGTTCGGCGATCTCGTCGTTGGTGATCTCCGCCTTGGGCAGGTACGAACCCGTACCCAGGATTCCGATCGCCGCCTGTCCTGTCGTCATGTCAGCCCACCGGCACGCTCTCGAAGGACCGGAGCGGATTCAGCCGCTCCGCACCGATTTTTGCTCTCAGCTCGTGGTCGGTGACCCCGAGCCCTGGCGCAGGGGCCAGGCACAACATGCCGACCTTGCCGACGTGCTGGTTGGTCTGCACGAGGCGCGCGGCCTCACCGACCTCCGCGAGCGGATAGAGCGTCGACAGCGTCGGCATGATCTGTCCCAGGCCGAACAGTCGGTTGCACTCCCACTGCTCCTGGAGATTCGCCACGTGGCTGCCGATGACGCGTTTCAGCTTCATCCACAGGTAGCGATTGTCGAACTGATGGTGGTAGCCGGTGCTGGAGCCGCAGGTGACCACGGTGCCGCCGCGGCGTACCACGAAGACGGACACGCCGAAGGTGGCCCGTCCGACATGCTCGAACACGACGTGCGGGTCCTCACCGGTCTCCCGGCGTACGATCGCGCCGAGCCGCTTGCCGACCTCGATGACCTGGTCAGGGCCGATGTCGTGACCGTCGAGGCCGATCTCCTCGCGGTTGATCACCACGTCACAGCCCAGCTTGCGGAGCATCCGCTGCTTGCTCTCGGAGCCGACAACCCCGACCGGGATACCGCCGCCGTTCTTGACGAACTGGACGGCGTACGCACCGAGCCCGCCGGTCGCGCCCCAGACGAGAACGACGTCGCCCTGCTTGATCCGGGCACCCCGGTCGCTTACCAGCATCCGGTACGCAGTGCCTGCGCACAGGGTGTTCGCGGCGGCCTCCTCCCAGGTGAGGTGAGCCGGCTTCGGGATCAGCTGGCTGGCCCGGACCACGGCATAGTCGGCCAGCCCGCCGAAGTTCGTCTCGAACCCCCACGCCAGCTGCGACTCACCGAGCATCCCGTCGGCATGCGTGGCCGCTTCCTGATCGTCGACATAGGCCGGGCTCACCACCACGTGGTCACCGACGCGCCATCGCCGTACCCCGTGCCCGATCCGCACCACCACGCCCGCGCCGTCCGAGCCCACCACGTGCTGGGGGAGGTCATGCCGAGCCGCCCAGCCACCCTGCTTGGCGTACCGCTTGAGGAACCGGAACGTCGGAATGGGTTCGAACATCGCCGACCACACCGTGTTGTAGTTGATGGAACTGGCCATCATGGCCACCAGTACCTCGTCCGGCGCCAGCTCCGGCATCGGGACCGCCCCCACGTGCAGCGACTTGCGTACGTCCTTGTCCGCCGTGCCGCGGAACATGTCGACATCCTGGGCGCGGATGTGGGCACCCAAATACGTGGACGGGAGAGGCGTGCGCTCGAGTTCCTCGGGTGAGGCCCCGGAACGAACCGCGTCAGACAGCGAACTCATGGACACGCACACTCCCCGGTTACCAGGTGACGAAAATTTGGTGGATCTCCGGCAGCGGGCCCGGTTGCGGCGGACCCAGCTCGGCCGCGGGTACCGTGAGCCGTAGGCCGGGCAGCCGCCGGAACAGCGTCGAGTAGGCCACCTCCAGCTCCACCCGGGCGAGGTTGGCACCCAGACACTGGTGGATGCCGTGACCGAAGGCCAGGTGGTGCCGAGCCGAGCGGTGCAGATCGAGGGTGTCCGGATCCGGATACATGTCTTCGTCGCGGTTGGCCGCCGCGTTGGGCACGATGACGCCATCGCCCCGACGGATCAGGGTGCCACCGATCTCGACATCTTCGACGGCGACGCGGACGAGCAGGTCCAGCACGCTGAAGTAGCGCAACAACTCCTCCACCGCCCCGGACAGCCGCTCCGGCTCGGTCTTGATGATCTCGAGTTGGTCGGGTCGCTCCAGCAGTGCGGCAACGCCGATGTTGAGCATCGCCACCGTCGGGCCCTGCCCTGCCGCGAAGATGACGAAGGCCAGGTTCGCCAACTCGTCGCGGGTGATCTCGCCCGAGGCGACATGCCTGGCGATCATCCGGCTGAGTACGTTGTCCGCCGGCTCATGCTCCAGTTCGTCGATCACCTGCAAGAAGTACTTGTGCGTCGCCTGCATGTGGCTGGCGAGGTTCGCCTGCGCGAACGCGATGGGCGTCTCCCTCGGCCCGGGCGGCACGAAGTTCGTGGCGACGAACTCCTGCATGGCGCTGCTGGAGAAGCCGAGGAGGCGGCAGATGACCCGGTCGACGAGCGGCCCGGAGAAGGCCGCGACCATGTCCACCGGCTGCTGTCTGGTGAGCATGTCGTCGATCAACTCGTCCGCGATCCGTTGGATCTCCGGACGCAGCGCGTTCATCCGCCGCATGGTGAACTCGCCGATCACCGCCTTGCGTAACCGGGTGTGCAGCGGCGGGTCCATGGTGGCCAGGGTCGGCAGCGCCCGCGCCGCCTCCAGAAGCTCGGTGTAGAGCGGAAAGCCCGGTCGGGTCATGTCCGAGCTGAACCGGGTGTCCGAGAGCACCGCGACGGCCTGGTCGTGCCGGGTGATGACCCACACCTTGTCGCCGTTGTAGAGGCTCCGGCGTGCCGGGGCCCCGGTCGATCTCATGCTCGCGTACTCGGCGGGCGGCTGGAAAGGACACTTGCGCGGCCCGGGAAAGTGAGCTTCCTCCATGGTCACCATTTCGGTCACGGATACGGTTCCTTTCCGCAAGGCAGCCCAGATCGTTCCGGCCCGGATCATTGGCGGCCCGGATCCACGATGCGGCGACTGTTCGCGGTCGCCTATCCACGCCCTGCACTCAACCGAATGCGAGAATGAAGCTACCGATGCATCGCCCCCTGTCGCTACCCCTTAGCGCACCTAATTGTCAGGTCACAGGGGTGCCCGGTGCGGTGGCCGGCGACATACGGTGCAGCTCGCCACGCGGTCGCCGCAGCGGCACAGCCGAGGTTAGGGGTTGGCGAAGTCCCGACTGATCAGTACGGTTACGCCGTAGCAACAATGCCGAATTGTGCGATTCAAAAACGGCGATGTCAATCAAGACAAAGGTGAGGTGAGGGAGCCTATGAGTGTGGACGGCACGTGGCAGCTGGCGATCGACAGTCCGATAGGGCAACAGCCTGCCGTCGTCGAACTCAAGACCGACAACGGCGCGGTCACGGGGAGCATGAAGAACTCGCTGACCGGTGTGGTTACCGACATCAACGAGGGCACCGTGGTCGGCAACAAGATTGATTTTGCGGTTTCGGTAACCCAACCGTTCCCGCTGTCGATGAAGGTCTCGGCCACGTATGAGGGCAACTCCATGAGCGGCGAAGCGACGCTTCAGCCCTACGGCACATTCAAGCTCACCGGGGAACGCTCTGACGGACCCGACGCCTGAGCGGGGACCTCGCTTTTCCCGCTAGCTTGATCTTTAACCTGGGGTCGGCTTGTATCGACCCTGGCTGATCATGGCCGCAGCCCTTGGTTGATCATTCTTCTTGTCTAGGGAAGAAGATCAGGGCCAAGGGCTGCGGGATGATCAGTGTGCATGACACCGGGCGCTACCGGCGGCGAAGGCGGCACGCCGCAAGCGGGTTCAGGGCCGGTTCGTGCTCGGGCCGATGGTGCGGAGCGAACTCTCCTGCGACCCCAGCTTCGGCTCAGAAACTCTCCTGCGACCTCCAGCTTCGGCTCACCAGCGCAACCGCCGACGAATCGCAGCTGCTGAGCCCGGTTCAGCGGGCCATCGCGGTCGTGAGCACCCTCGAGATGGCGTCGATCGTGGCCGGGAGCTGGGACTCCAGGTAGAAGTGGCCGCCCGGGAAGATCTCCAGATCGAATGTGCTCGTGGTGTGCTCGCGCCAGGCTCGGGCCTCGTCGAGGCTGGTGCGCGGGTCGGCGTCGCCCACGAAGGCGGTGATCGGGCACGCCACCGAGGCGTTCGGTGCACACCGATACGTCTCGATCGCTCGGTAGTCGCCGCGGATCGCCGGCAGGATCATTTGCAGCAGCTCCTCGTCGCGGAGCAGCATCGAATCCGTGCCGCCGAGCCTGCGCATCTCCGCAACCAGCGCGCGGTCGTCCTGTTGGTGCACCCTGTCGTTCTTGTGCACCGACGGGGCGCGGCGACCGGAGACCAGCAGATGCTTGGCCGTCCGGCCGGCGTCGTCGAGGCGGCGCGCCAGCTCGAAGCCGACGGTGGCACCCATGCTGTGGCCGAAGAGGAAGATCGGCGCGTCGGGCAGCGGCTGGAGCGCCTCGAAGAGACGGTCGGCCAGCTCGCCGATGGAGTCGATGCCCGGCTCCGCCCGGCGGTCCTGGCGGCCGGGGTACTGCACGGCGAGCACGTCGACCGTCGAGGAAAGCTCCTTCGCGGCCGGGAAGAAGTAGCTCGCCGATCCGCCCGCATGCGGCAGGCAGAGCAGGACGGGCGCATCGACGGGCGCCGGGTGGTAACGCCGGATCCACAGACTGCCGTCGTCGTGACGGGTCATGCACCTCTCCAATCGGGTGTCGCTGAAACAGTTATCGAGAGTAGTGCGGCGGAGTTGGCGACGTAATATGTTGCGATCTGTATTTTCACCTTCTGGCGGATCGTGCGGTGGCCGGCCGTTCCTGGTTGGCGGTCCGTTGGCGGTCCCGGATTTGTGGCGCGACATTTCCGGCCGGTGGTCGCAGTAACCGTGGAAGTTACACTAGCTCTCCGCCGGCAACGCGGTCCACCCCTAACCCGACCTCCCCTACCTGGAACGCAGTCCGGCAAGGGCCCCTAACCCTATTGTCGCCACCTTGCCGGGCCTGGACCGCGCTCGTAGATTACAACCCAGGGCTGGACGATCTCGTGTGCCGCCAACTATTACAGTGGAGTTCGTATATGGCCAGTGAGGAATTGATCCGACCCGCCGAGGACGTCCTACCGCGGCCGGATGCGCCGGAGCGAATGCGGGATCTGGATTTCATGCTAGGTGAGTTTCGCGTCGAGTACACCAACCTCACGACGAATCCGCCGACGACCGGCACTGCGGAGTGGAGTGCTCAGGCGACGCACCGCGGCCACTTCGTCGAGATGTTGCAGAATCTGCCGGCGCACGACATCACCAGCCATTGGACCTTCGGCTTCAACCAGCGGGACAACCAGTTCTTCAGCCTGTACCGGGACGACTGGGGAAACTACGCCCAGGTCACCTCCCCAGGTTGGGAGGACGGGCACCTGCGCTTCACGGGCGAATGCTTCGGGTTCGGGATGTACATCGTCACGCAGGAAGACTTCGAGATCGTTGACGAGAACCATTACGTCAAGCGCAGCTTCGTGCGTAATGGTGAGGCGTGGCTCCCGGGCGACGTCATCAATTGTTACCGCATCTGACTCCTGTAGCGCCCACGCCGGTCACGCCATCCCTTCCCGGAGCAAGTGATCGAATGTTGCGGATGGTCCACGACCGCATTCCTCGGGAACAGAGGGAACGACATGCCGGGTGAGCTGGAACAACCTCTTGGTGCCGGGGCGCGGACCACCGACGAGATCGCGATCGTCGGTATTTCGTGCCGTTTGCCGGGCGCGGCCGGCCCGCGCGAGTTCACCGAACTCCTGCGTACGGGGACGGATGCGATCAGAGAGATCCCTGCCGACCGGCTGAGTGATCTCGGCGTGGGTGCCTCGCCCTCGCTCTCGGGCGGCTTCATCGACGGCGTGGACCAGTTCGACCCCGCATTCTTCGGCATCTCGCCGCGCGAGGCCGCCGAAATGGATCCCCAGCAGCGGCTCGCGCTCGAACTCGGCTGGGAGGCGTTCGAGGACGCCCGGATCGTGCCCGGTGGCCGCGCGGGCGTCTTCGTCGGCGCCATGGCCGATGACTACGCCGCGCTCGCGCACGCCCGAGGCGCCCTCGGCATCACGCCGCACACAGTCACCGGTCTGCACCGCGGCATGATCGCCAACCGAATCTCGTACGCCCTGCGGCTACGTGGCCCCAGCCTGACGGTCGACTGTGGCCAGTCCTCGTCGCTGGTCGCCGTCCACCTGGCCGCGGAGAGCATGCGGCGCGGCGAGTGTCGACTCGCACTCGCCGGCGGCGTCAACCTCAACCTCTCGCCCGACACCTTCCTCGCGCTCACCAAGTTCGGCGCGCTCTCGCCGGAGGGGCGCTGCTACACCTTTGACGCGCGGGCCGACGGATACGTCCGGGGCGAGGGCGGCGCGATCGTACTCCTGAAGTTCCTCGCCGACGCGATCGCCGACGGCAGCCGTATCTACTGCGTGCTCAAGGGCAGCGCGGTGAACAACGACGGCGGAGGGCCGGGCCTGACCGCACCCGACCGGGACGCGCAAGCGGAGGTGCTCCGCCTGGCCTACCGGAACGCCGGGATCGACCCTGCCCGCGTCGGTTACGTGGAGTTGCACGGCACCGGAACCGTGATCGGGGACCGGACCGAGGCGGCTGCGCTCGGCCAGGTGCTCGGTGCCGCCCGGTCCGCGGATGATCCGTTGGCCGTCGGATCCGTGAAGACGAACATCGGGCACCTTGAGGGCGCCGCCGGCATCGCCGGCCTCGTCAAGGCGGCGCTCTGCGTCCGCAACCGCGAGCTGGTGCCGAGTCTGAACTTCGAGGCGCCGAGCCCGGGTGTGCCGCTTGCGGAACTCAACCTCCGGATGCAACGGGAGTACCGCCGCATCGAGGCCGACGGCCGCCCGTTCGTTGCCGGTGTCAGTTCGTTCGGCATGGGCGGCACGAACTGCCATGTCGTGTTGGCCGAAGCTCCGGAGATCCCCACCACCAGCCACGATGCGGTGGAACTGCCGGTGGTGCCGTGGGTGGTGTCGGGTCATTCGGTGGGGGGTTTGCGGGGTCAGGCGGGTCGGTTGGTGGGGTTTGTGGGTTCGGGGTTGGGTGGTGTGTCGGTGGGGGATGTGGGTTTGTCGTTGGTGTCGTCGCGTGCGGGGTTGTCGCATCGGGCGGTGGTGGTGGGTGATTCGGTTGAGGCTTTGCGTGCGGGTTTGGTGGGTGTGGCGGGAGGTGTGGGTGGTGTGGGTGTGGTGGAGGGTGTGGTGGGTGGGGTGGGGCGTACGGCTTTTGTGTTTCCGGGTCAGGGTGGTCAGTGGGTGGGGATGGGGCGGGAGTTGTGGGAGTCGTGTGGGGTGTTTGGGGAGTGGATGGGGTGTGTGAGCGGGCGTTGGCGCCGTTTGTGGGGTGGTCGTTGCGGGAGGTGGTGTTTTCGGGGATGAGGAGTTGTGGTCGCGGGTGGATGTGGTGCAGCCGGTGTCGTGGGCGGTGATGGTGTCGTTGGCGGGGGTGTGGCGGTCGTTGGGTGTGGTGCCGGATGTGGTGGTGGGGCATTCGCAGGGGAGATTGCGGCGGCGGTGGTGGCGGGTGGGTTGTCGGTGGGTGAGGGTGCGCGGGTGGTGGCGTTGCGGTCGCGGGTGATTGGTGAGGTGTTGTCGGGTGGTGGGGGGATGGTGTGGGTGGGTGTGGGGGTGGGTGTGGTGGAGGGGTTGTTGGTGGAGGGGTTGTGGGTGGCGGCGGTGAATGGTCCGTCGTCGGTGGTGGTGTCGGGTGGGGTGGGGTTGTTGGAGGGTTTTGTGGTGCGGTGTGAGGGGTTGGGGGTGCGGGTGCGGTGGGTGCCGGTGGATTATGCGTCGCATTCGGGTGGGGTGGGTGTGGTGGAGGGTGAGGTGTTGCGGGTGTTGGAGGGGTTGTCGCCGGTGTCGGGTGGTGGGGTGGTGTTTGTGTCGTCGGTGGTGGGTCAGGTGGTGGATATGGGGGTGTTGGATGGTGGTTATTGGTTTGCGAATTTGCGGGAGCGGGTGCGTTTTCAGGAGGCGGTGGAGGTGGCGTTGGGGTTGGGGTGTGGGGTGTTTGTGGAGGTGGGTGGGCATCCGGTGTTGGGGGTGGGGGTGTCGGAGACGGCGGAGGTGTTGGGGGTTGATGTGGTGGTGTTGGGGTCGTTGCGGCGGGGTGAGGGTGGGTGGGGTCGGTTTGTGCGGTCGGTGGCGGAGGGGTGGGTTCGTGGTGTGGAGGTGGATTGGTCGGGGGTGTTTCCTGGGGCGCGGTTGGTGGATTTACCCACCTACGCCTTCCAACGCAGACGGTGCTGGTTGGCGCCCGTTGACGGTGCCTGCACGTCCGACTCAATTCCCGAGCTTCCCGCGTCGCCCTCGGTTCCGGTGGCGGACGACGAATCCTCCTTCGTGGATGACACCGATCGACCGGCCTTCGGGTATGGCAGCGACGGGCATCACTCGGTGCTCACGATGCTCCGCGCCGAATCGGCCACCGTCCTCGGTTACGAAAGCGTGGACGACGTACGGGCGGACCAGACGTTCAAAGAACTCGGGTTCGACTCGGCGCTGTTGCTCGACCTCCGCAACCGGCTGAACGTCGTCACCGGGTTGCGGCTGCCGACGGCCTTCCTCTTCGACCATCCGACACCCGCGACCGCCGCCGGCCGGGTGGAAAGGCTGCTTCGGGGCGAGTCGGACGAGGACGCCGCCGAGGGGCCGGACACCGGCGCCGACGACCCGGTGGTGATCGTCGGCATGGCCTGCCGTTTCCCGGGCGGCGTGCGCTCGCCGGAGGACCTGTGGCGGCTCGTCGAGGAGGAGCGCGAGGGCATCGGCGAACTCCCGGCAGATCGCGGCTGGGATCTCACCCGGCTGAGCGCCGCGCCCCAGAAGGGCGCGTTCCTGTATGACGCGGGTGAGTTCGATGCGGAGTTTTTTGGGATCAGTCCGCGTGAGGCGTTGGGGATGGATCCGCAGCAGCGTTTGTTGTTGGAGACGTCGTGGGAGGCGTTCGAGCGGGCCGGCATCGATCCGTCCACTTTGCGCGGCAGCCGTACCGGGGTGTTCATCGGCGCGATGGCCCAGGACTACGGAACGCCGCTGCATGAGTCGTCGGATGAGGTTCAGGGTTATTTGTTGACTGGGAAGTCGTCGAGTGTGGCGTCGGGTCGGGTTGCGTATGTGTTGGGTTTGGAGGGTCCGGCGGTGACGGTGGATACGGCGTGTTCGTCGTCGTTGGTGGCGTTGCATTTGGCGGTGGGGTCGGTTCGTGGTGGTGAGTGTTCGTTGGCGGTGGCTGGTGGGGTGACGGTGATGGCGTCGCCGGGGATTTTTATGGAGTTTTCGCGGCAGGGTGGGTTGGCGGCTGATGGTCGGTGTAAGTCGTTTGCGGGGGCGGCTGATGGGACTGGTTGGGGTGAGGGTGTTGGTGTGGTGGTGGTGGAGCGGTTGTCGGAGGCGGTTCGTCGTGGGCATCGGGTGTTGGCGGTGGTGCGGGGGTCGGCGGTTAATCAGGATGGTGCGTCGAATGGTTTGACGGCGCCGAGTGGTCGTTCTCAGCAGCGGGTGATTCGGCAGGCGTTGGCGGTTGCTGGGTTGGGTTCTGCTGATGTTGATGTGGTGGAGGCGCATGGTACGGGGACGCGGTTGGGGGATCCGATTGAGGCGGAGGCGTTGTTGGCGACGTATGGGCAGGGTCGGGGTGGGGTGCCGTTGTGGTTGGGGTCGTTGAAGTCGAATATTGGTCATTCGCAGGCGGCGGCGGGTGTTGCTGGTGTGATCAAGATGGTGATGGCGATGTGGGCGGGGGTGTTGCCGCGGACGTTGCATGTGGATGAGCCGACGCCGGTGGTGGATTGGTCGTCGGGGGATGTTCGGTTGTTGACCGAGGCGCGGCAGTGGTCGGTGGATGGTCGTCCACGTCGGGCGGGGGTGTCGTCGTTCGGTATCAGTGGGACGAACGCGCATGTGATTGTGGAGCAGCCGCCGGTTGTTGAGTCGGTTGCCGAGTCCCCCGCGCCGGTTCCTGGGCTGGTTTCCGGGTCCGGGTCGGAGTTTGTGGTGCCGTGGGTGGTGTCGGGTCATTCGGTGGGCGGGTTGGCTGGTCAGGCTGAGCGGTTGGCGGGTTTGGGTGAGGTGGATGCGGTGAGTGTGGGTCGGGCTTTGGTGTCGTCGCGTGCGGCGTTGTCGCATCGGGCGGTGGTGGTGGGTGATTCGGTTGAGGCTTTGCGTGCGGGTTTGGTTGATGTGGCGGGTGGTGGGGTGGGGTCGGGGTTTGTTTCTGGTGTGGTGGGTGGGGTGGGGCGTACGGCTTTTGTGTTTCCGGGTCAGGGTGGTCAGTGGGTGGGGATGGGGCGGGAGTTGTGGGAGTCGTGTGGGGTGTTTGGGGAGTGGATGGGGGTGTGTGAGCGGGCGTTGGCGCCGTTTGTGGGGTGGTCGTTGCGGGAGGTGGTGTTTTCGGGGGATGAGGAGTTGTGGTCGCGGGTGGATGTGGTGCAGCCGGTGTCGTGGGCGGTGATGGTGTCGTTGGCGGGGGTGTGGCGGTCGTTGGGTGTGGTGCCGGATGTGGTGGTGGGGCATTCGCAGGGGAGATTGCGGCGGCGGTGGTGGCGGGTGGGTTGTCGGTGGGTGAGGGTGCGCGGGTGGTGGCGTTGCGGTCGCGGGTGATTGGTGAGGTGTTGTCGGGTGGTGGGGGATGGTGTGGGTGGGTGTGGGGGTGGGTGTGGTGGAGGGGTTGTTGGTGGAGGGGTTGTGGGTGGCGGCGGTGAATGGTCCGTCGTCGGTGGTGGTGTCGGGTGGGGTGGGGTTGTTGGAGGGTTTTGTGGTGCGGTGTGAGGGGTTGGGGGTGCGGGTGCGGTGGGTGCCGGTGGATTATGCGTCGCATTCGGGTGGGGTGGGTGTGGTGGAGGGTGAGGTGTTGCGGGTGTTGGAGGGGTTGTCGCCGGTGTCGGGTGGTGGGGTGGTGTTTGTGTCGTCGGTGGTGGGTCAGGTGGTGGATATGGGGGTGTTGGATGGTGGTTATTGGTTTGCGAATTTGCGGGAGCGGGTGCGTTTTCAGGAGGCGGTGGAGGTGGCGTTGGGGTTGGGGTGTGGGGTGTTTGTGGAGGTGGGTGGGCACCCGGTCCTGGTGCCGGCAATAGAGGAAATCGTCGACGCCAATGGCCGCGACGCGGTCGCCCTCGGCACGCTACGCCGACACGAAGGCGGCCCACGACAAATGGTCACCGCGCTCGCCCAGGCTTACGTGAATGGCGTCGAGGTCGATTGGGCACGCCTGTTTCCGACACGCGACGCGCCGCCGGTGGACCTGCCGACCTATGCGTTCCAGCGCCAGCGCTACTGGCTGAATCCGCCGGCCCGGTCGGGCCGGGGCGACCGCGACGACAGCGAGTTCTGGAACCTGGTCGAGCAGGGCGAGCTGGCGCCACTGACCGACCTGCTGAGGATCGGCGACGAGACCGGGCAAACCTCGCTGGGCACCCTGCTGCCCGCGCTGTCGTCGTGGAGCCGGCGCGAACGGTCGAAGCGCGTGGCCGACACGTGGCGGTACCGGGTGGCATGGAGTCAGGTACCGGATGGCGAGCCGGCACCACCAGTCTCGGGCACCTGGTTGGTCGTGACCTCCGAGGAGGCCGCGCCCGAGTGGGCAGCGGCCCTGGTCGAGGCGCTGACCGCGGCTGGCGCCGAGGTCGTCCACCTCAGCGTCGCTGCCGACGACCGCCAGGAACTCGTGCGGTGTCTGGCCGACCTGCAAGCGGTCGCGGGAGTGCTGTCGCTGCTCGCCCTCGACGAGACGCCAGCGGCGGATCTCCCGACCATTCCCGCTGGCCTGGCCAGAACGGTGTTGCTGGCGCAGGCGCTCGGCGACGCCGACATCAGCGGCCGGTTGTGGTGTGTGACCCAGGAGGCGGTGGCGTCCGGGCCGGACGACCACGTCGCTGGGCTCGCGCAGTCCACGGTGTGGGGTCTCGGCCGGGTGGTCGGCCTCGAACATCCGGAGCGCTGGGGCGGCCTGATCGACCTGCCGGCGGTGGTGGACGAGGACGCGGTCCGCCGGCTGCTCGGCGTGCTCGCTGCCGACGACGAGGACCAGGTGGCAGTCCGCCCGGCAGGGGTGCTGGCACGCCGGCTGGTCCGTGCTTCGCTCGGCGACGGCGTACCGGCCAGGTCGTGGAAGCCTTCCGGAACGGTGCTGGTGACCGGCGGCACCGGTGCGGTGGGCAGTCATGTCGCGCGCTGGCTGGTGGATGCGGGTGCCGCGCACCTGGTGCTGGTCAGCCGCCGTGGTCCCGACTCCCCGGGCGGGCCAGAACTGGTGCGGGAGCTGACCGAACGCGGGGCCCGGGTCACCACGGCCGCTTGCGACGTCGCCGACGTCGACGCCCTCCGGGACCTGCTGGCCTCGCTGCCCGAAGACCCCCCGCTCACCGCCGTCGTCCACGCGGCTGGCGTCCTCGACGACGCGCTCCTCACCTCGGCCACGGCGGACCAGTTCGAGGCGGTGCTACGGCCGAAGGTCGACGCGGCGCGCAACCTGCACGAGCTCACCGTGAGTCACAATCTGGAGGCATTCGTCCTCTTCTCGTCGATCATGGGCGTGTGGGGCAACGCGGGGCAGGCAGCGTATGCGGCCGCCAACGCATTCCTCGACGCGCTCGCGGAGCAGCGACGCGCTCAGGGACTACCGGCCACCGCGGTGGCGTGGGGCCACTGGGCCGGTGGCGGCATGGTCGGTGCCGGCGAGGCGGACAGGCTGCGCCGCCAAGGGCTGGCAGCGATGGATCCCTCGTCCGCCTGCTCCGCACTTGAGGCCGCGCTCGCGCACGGCGACACTGCGGTGACCGTCGCCGACGTCGACTGGGGCCGATTCCTGCCGGAGTTCACGTCGGTCCGGCCCAGCCGCCTCTTCGACGAGTTGTCCGAGGCTGTTCCCCGCACCTCCGATGCGCACGACTCGTTGGCGCGGCGGCTTTCCGGGCTGTCGCCCGCTGAGCAGGATCGCGAGCTGCTGGAACTGGTCCGTGCGCACACCGCCGTGGTGCTGGGCCATGCGCGGCCGGCCGACGTGCTCACCACGCGGACCTTCAAGGACGCAGGACTCGACTCGCTTACCGCGGTCGAGTTGCGCAACCGGCTCAATGTGGCCACCGGCCTGCGCCTACCGGTCGGGCTGGTCTTCGAGCACCCGACGCCCAGCGCCGTGGCGGAGCGGCTGCGCGACGAACTGCTCGGCTCCGCCGCCGGCCCGGCGACCGAAGCGCCCGGCCCGGCACCGGACGACGACCCGGTGGTGATCGTCGGCATGGCCTGCCGTTTCCCGGGCGGTGTGCGCTCGCCGGAGGACCTGTGGCACCTGGTCGAGCAGGAGCTCGACGTCGTCTCCGATCTGCCGGACAACCGGGGCTGGGACGTCGAATCGCTGTACGACCCGCGTCCCGGGCAGCCGGGCAAGTCCTACACCCGCCAGGGCGGATTCCTGTATGACGCGGGTGAGTTCGATGCGGAGTTTTTTGGGATCAGTCCGCGTGAGGCGTTGGGGATGGATCCGCAGCAGCGTTTGTTGTTGGAGACGTCGTGGGAGGCGTTCGAGCGGGCCGGCATCGATCCGTCCGCTCTGCGGGGAAGCGACACCGGGGTGTTCATCGGTGCGGCTTATCAGGACTATGCGTCCCGACTGCATGAGTCGTCGGATGAGGTTCAGGGTTATTTGTTGACTGGGAAGTCGTCGAGTGTGGCGTCGGGTCGGGTTGCGTATGTGTTGGGTTTGGAGGGTCCGGCGGTGACGGTGGATACGGCGTGTTCGTCGTCGTTGGTGGCGTTGCATTTGGCGGTGGGGTCGGTTCGTGGTGGTGAGTGTTCGTTGGCGGTGGCTGGTGGGGTGACGGTGATGGCGTCGCCGGGGATTTTTATGGAGTTTTCGCGGCAGGGTGGGTTGGCGGCTGATGGTCGGTGTAAGTCGTTTGCGGGGGCGGCTGATGGGACTGGTTGGGGTGAGGGTGTTGGTGTGGTGGTGGTGGAGCGGTTGTCGGAGGCGGTTCGTCGTGGGCATCGGGTGTTGGCGGTGGTGCGGGGGTCGGCGGTTAATCAGGATGGTGCGTCGAATGGTTTGACGGCGCCGAGTGGTCGTTCTCAGCAGCGGGTGATTCGGCAGGCGTTGGCGGTTGCTGGGTTGGGTTCTGCTGATGTTGATGTGGTGGAGGCGCATGGTACGGGGACGCGGTTGGGGGATCCGATTGAGGCGGAGGCGTTGTTGGCGACGTATGGGCAGGGTCGGGGTGGGGTGCCGTTGTGGTTGGGGTCGTTGAAGTCGAATATTGGTCATTCGCAGGCGGCGGCGGGTGTTGCTGGTGTGATCAAGATGGTGATGGCGATGTGGGCGGGGGTGTTGCCGCGGACGTTGCATGTGGATGAGCCGACGCCGGTGGTGGATTGGTCGTCGGGGGATGTTCGGTTGTTGACCGAGGCGCGGCAGTGGTCGGTGGATGGTCGTCCACGTCGGGCGGGAGTCTCGGCCTTCGGCGTCAGCGGCACCAACGTTCACGTGATTGTCGAGCAGGGGCCATCCGAGCCCCCCGAGCCGGCTCCGGAAATCGTTGCGGGCCCGGTTCTCGTCAATCGGGACGTGTCGAGCACGGTGCCGTGGGTGGTGTCGGCGCGGAGTGTGCGGGGGTTGGCTGGTCAGGCTGAGCGGTTGGCGGGTCTGGGTGAGGTGGATGCGGTGAGTGTGGGTCGGGCTTTGGTGTCGTCGCGTGCGGCGTTGTCGCATCGGGCGGTGGTGGTGGGTGATTCGGTTGAGGCTTTGCGTGCGGGTTTGGTTGAAGTGGCGGGTGGTGGGGTGGGGTCGGGGTTCGTTTCTGGTGTGGTGGGTGGGGTGGGGCGTACGGCTTTTGTGTTTCCGGGTCAGGGTGGTCAGTGGGTGGGGATGGGGCGGGAGTTGTGGGAGTCGTGTGGGGTGTTTGGGGAGTGGATGGGGTGTGTGAGCGGGCGTTGGCGCCGTTTGTGGGGTGGTCGTTGCGGGAGGTGGTGTTTTCGGGGGATGAGGAGTTGTGGTCGCGGGTGGATGTGGTGCAGCCGGTGTCGTGGGCGGTGATGGTGTCGTTGGCGGGGGTGTGGCGGTCGTTGGGTGTGGTGCCGGATGTGGTGGTGGGGCATTCGCAGGGGAGATTGCGGCGGCGGTGGTGGCGGGTGGGTTGTCGGTGGGTGAGGGTGCGCGGGTGGTGGCGTTGCGGTCGCGGGTGATTGGTGAGGTGTTGTCGGGTGGTGGGGGATGGTGTGGGTGGGTGTGGGGGTGGGTGTGGTGGAGGGGTTGTTGGTGGAGGGGTTGTGGGTGGCGGCGGTGAATGGTCCGTCGTCGGTGGTGGTGTCGGGTGGGGTGGGGTTGTTGGAGGGTTTTGTGGTGCGGTGTGAGGGGTTGGGGGTGCGGGTGCGGTGGGTGCCGGTGGATTATGCGTCGCATTCGGGTGGGGTGGGTGTGGTGGAGGGTGAGGTGTTGCGGGTGTTGGAGGGGTTGTCGCCGGTGTCGGGTGGTGGGGTGGTGTTTGTGTCGTCGGTGGTGGGTCAGGTGGTGGATATGGGGGTGTTGGATGGTGGTTATTGGTTTGCGAATTTGCGGGAGCGGGTGCGTTTTCAGGAGGCGGTGGAGGTGGCGTTGGGGTTGGGGTGTGGGGTGTTTGTGGAGGTGGGTGGGCATCCGGTGTTGGGGGTGGGGGTGTCGGAGACGGCGGAGGTGTTGGGGGTTGATGTGGTGGTGTTGGGGTCGTTGCGGCGGGGTGAGGGTGGGTGGGGTCGGTTTGTGCGGTCGGTGGCGGAGGGGTGGGTTCGTGGTGTGGAGGTGGACTGGTCGGCGATGTTCGCCGGCGCCGCGACCAGCCGGGTCGACCTGCCGACCTACGCCTTCGACCGGCGGTGGTACTGGCTGAATACGTCGGGACTGAACGCCCCGGCCACCGCCGACACCATCGACGGGGAGTTCTGGGACCTCGTCGAGCGGGAAGACCTCGAGTCCCTGGCCAGTACCGAGATCGAGCGGACGTCGTTGAGCGCCGCCCTGCCCGTACTGACATCCTGGCGGCGCAAGCGCCGCGAGCGCGACACCGTCGACGGCTGGCGATACCGGGTGACCTGGCGGCTGCTCGCGGAGGACGACGCCGCCGCGCTCTCGGGCACGTGGCTCGTGGTCGTCCCCGCCAACGGCGCGGGCGGAAGCTGGGCCGAGGCGGCGACGACGGCCATCACCCGGCACGGCGCCAGCGCCGTGCGACTCACGTCGTCCGGTGCCGACCGGCACGAGATGGCGCGACGTCTCAGGGATGTGCCGCCGGTGGCGGGCGTGCTGTCGCTGCTCGCCCTCGACGAGACGCCAGCGGCGGATCTCCCCGCCATCCCCACCGGCCTGGCGGCGACGGTTTCGCTGATCCAGGCGCTCGGTGACGTCGGGGTGAGTGCGCCACTGTGGTGCCTCACTGAGGAAGCCGTGGCAGCAGTGCCGGGCGAGACCGTTGCGGGCGCGAGGCAATCGCTGGTGTGGGGCGTCGGCCGGGTGGCGGCCCTGGAACATCCGGAGCGCTGGGGCGGCCTGATCGACGTCTCGGGCGAGCCGGTGGAGGCGACGGCGGGCCAACTGGCCAAGGTGTTGGCGATCGGCACCGAGGACCAGACGGCGCTGCGTCCGTCCGGAATCCTGGTGCGTCGCCTGGTCCGCGCCGCCGACCAGGGCCCTGCCGGGCGGTCCTGGCGGCCCTCGGGCACGGTTCTGGTCACCGGTGGCACGGGCGCGATCGCCGGGCACGTAGCCCGGTGGCTCGCCCGCGCCGGCGCCGAGCACCTGTTACTGGTGAGTCGGCGCGGTCCTGCGGCACCCGGCGCGCCGGAGTTGGAGCGGGAACTGACCGAAGCGGGTGTCCGGGTCACCACGGCCGCCTGCGACATCACCGCGCCGGGTGTGCTCGACGACCTGCTGTCCAGCCTTGCGCCGGAGCATCCGTTGACCACCGTCGTGCACCTGGCCGGCCACACTCAGCTCACTAGCTTGGACGAACTTGAGCTGGGCGAGCTAGCCGCTACGGTCGGGGCCAAGGTGACCGGTGCGATCGAGCTCGACAAGATCGTTGACCGGTACCGTCCCGGCGCGGTCGTCTTCTTCTCCTCGGTCGCCGGGGTCTGGGGAAGCGGCATCCACGCCGCCTACGCCGCCGGCAACGCCTTCCTCGACTCGCTTGCCGCGCAGCGACGGGCGCGCGGCGTTCCCGCCACCGCGGTGGCGTGGGGCGTCTGGGGTGGGGCGAACCCTGGCGACGGCGCGAGCGTGCCCGAGGGAGTCGACGTCGACCGCCTGCAACGCCAGGGGCTGCCCCTGATCGATCCGGAGCTGGCGTGTGGCGCCCTGCAACGCGCGCTCGACCACGACGAGACTTTCCTCGCCGTCGCCGACGTCGACTGGTCGCGCTTCCTTCCGGTCTTCACCTCCACGCGGCCCAGCCCGTTCTTCAGCGAGCTGGTCGAGGCCCGACCCGACGCCGGCACCGAAGACGCCGACCCGACCGAGCCCGAGGCGAACCGCTGGGCCGCCCTACCACCCGCGGACCGGGAACGTGCCCTGGAGGACCTGGTCCGGGCCCATGTCGCCGCCGTTCTCGCCCACCGCACACCGGAGGCGATCACGCCGGATCGCGCGTTCAAGGAACTCGGCTTCGACTCGCTGACCGCCGTGGAACTGCGCAACCGGCTCAACGCGGCGACCGGCCTACGGCTACCGGCCACGCTGGTCTTCGACTATCCGACACTGGCTGCGCTTACCGGCCACCTGCGCGGCGAACTGCTGCCCGAGGCCAACCACGCGGCGCAGCCCCTGCTGGCACAGCTGGACGCCATCGAGGCGGGCATCGCCGAGCTGACGGCCGGCAGCGAAGTGCGCGATCAGCTGCTCAGCAGACTGCGCGAGATCGTCGCGAGCGGCGACGACCGGCCCGCCCACCAGGCCGGCACGAATCCGGCCGTGGAACTCGGTGCGGCGACCGACGACGAAATGTTCAGTTTCATCAGCAAGGAGTTTGGAATCTCACGACCCGGTGAGCGACCCTGACGTACTGCGGGAAGAGGCTGCCCGATGTCCAACGAGGAGACCCTGCGGTACTTCCTCAAGCAGGTCACCGCCGAGCTACAGGAAACCCGGCGGCTCCTGCACGAGCACCAGAGCCGTCAGTTCGAGCCGATCGCGATCGTCGGCATGGATTGCCGGTACCCGGGAGGCGCGGACTCTCCCGAGCGGATGTGGGCACTGCTCACCGAGGGACGCGACGCGGTGTCCGACCTTCCGGTCAACCGTGGCTGGGACCTGCCCGCGCTGATCGACGCCGACACCGGACGGCCCGGTACCTCGACCGCGCGGCAGGGCGGCTTCCTGCACGACGCCGACCTCTTCGACGCGGGCCTGTTCGGCATCAGCCCGCGCGAGGCGCTGGCCATGGACCCGCAGCAGCGGCTGCTGCTGGAAGGCGCCTGGAAGACGATCGAGCAGGCGGGCATCGACCCGGTGTCGTTACGGGGTACGCAGACCGGCGTCTACGTGGGTGTCACCAACCAGGACTACGGGCCGCGCCCGTACCAGGGATCCGAAGGTACGGCGGGACACCTGCTGATCGGGAACACCACGAGCGTGGCGTCCGGCCGGATCGCGTACGTCCTCGGGCTGGAGGGCCCCGCCGTCACCATCGACACCGCCTGCTCCTCCTCGCTGGTCGCCCTGCACACCGCGGCTCAGGCACTGCGCCAGGGCGAATGTGATCTCGCGCTGGCGGGCGGGGCGACGATCATGTCGTCCCCGAACATGCTTGTCGAGTTCAGCCGCCAGGGAGGTCTGGCCGGCGACGGCAGATGCAAGGCATTCGCCGCCACCGCCGACGGGATGGGCCCCGGCGAGGGTGTCGGCCTGCTCCTGCTGGAGCGGCTCTCCGACGCGCAACGCCGCGGCCACCGGGTGCTCGCGATGCTACGCGGCTCGGCCGTGAACTCCGACGGTGCGTCCAACGGCCTGACCGCGCCGAACGGACCCGCGCAGCAGCGGGTGATCCGGCAGGCGTTGACGAACGCGAAGCTTGAGGCGTCCGACGTGGATGTCGTCGAGGCGCACGGCACCGGCACGGCGTTGGGCGATCCCATCGAAGCACAGGCGTTGCTGGCGACGTACGGGAGACAGCGCGCGGAGCACCAGCCGCTCTGGCTGGGCTCGGTGAAGTCGAACATCGGCCACGCCCAGGCTGCGGCCGGGGTCGCTGGCGTGATCAAGATGATCCTGGCGATGCGCGCCGGCCTGCTGCCCCGGACGTTGCACGTCGACGAGCCGTCGCCCGAGGTGGACTGGTCCTCGGGGGCGGTGCGGCTGCTGACCGAGCCACGGCAGTGGCCGGTCACCGGCAGACCACGCCGGGCGGGTGTCTCCTCGTTCGGCATCAGCGGCACCAACGCCCATGTCATCGTCGAGCAGGCGCCCGAGGTCGAGGCCGACGGGCCGGGACCGGACGACGTCCGGCCGCTACCGGTGTGGCCCTGTGTCGTCTCGGCCCGGACCGCGGACGGCCTCGCCGCGCAGGCCGCACGGATCGCCGCGGACCTGGCCGAGCGTCCCGATGTTGCGGTGGCCGACGTCGGTTCGGCGCTGGCGACCGGCCGGGCCGTCCTGGAGCACCGCGTCGTGGTGCTGGCCGGCGAGCGGGAGGAACTGCGCGCCGGGTTGTCCGCCGTGGCCGAACGCCGCAGGCACCCGTCCGTCCGGCGTGGCGTGGCAACCGCCGGCCGGCTCGCCCTGCTCTTCACCGGTCAGGGCGCCCAGCGCGCGGGCATGGGTCGTCAGCTCTACGAGCTGTTTCCCGACTACGCTGACGCGTTCGACGCGGCCTGCGCCGAGCTGGACAAGCACCTCGACCGTGCGCTCAAGGATGTCGTCTTCGCCGCCGAGGGATCATCCGACACGTCGCTCATCGGGCAGACCGGTTACACCCAGCCGGCCCTGTTCGCCCAGGAGCTGGCCCTGTTCCGCCTGGTCGAATCCTGGGGCGTACGTCCGGACTTCCTCATCGGACACTCCATCGGCGAGCTGACGGCTGCCCACGTCGCCGGGGTGTGGACGCTTGCGGACGCCTGCCGGATCGTGGCGGCGCGTGGCCGGCTGATGCAGCAGCTGCCGACGGGCGGCGCCATGGTGGCGCTGCGCACCGGTGCGACAAGAGCCGAAGAGTTGCTGGCCGGAGTCGCGGGCCCGGTCGGTCTGGCAGCCGTCAACGGCCCCCGCTCGGTGGTGGTCTCCGGCTCCGACGCCGCCGTCGAGGAAATCTGCAAGCGGTGTGCGGCGGAGAACGTGAAGACCACCCGCCTGGTCGTCTCGCACGCGTTCCACTCCGCGCTGATGGAACCCATGCTCCAGGAGTTCGCCGCGGTGCTCGCGGACGTGTCGTTCTCGGCGCCGCGACTGCCGGTGGTCTCGAACGAGACCGGTCACCTCGCCGACGAGCACATCCGTACCCCCGAGTACTGGGTGCGGCAGGTGCGCGAGCCGGTGCGCTTCGCCGCCGGGGTCGCCACGTTGCGCGGCGCGGGTGTGACCAGATACCTGGAAATCGGGCCCGCCCCGGTACTTTCGGCGCTGGTCGGCGAGTGCCTCGACGACGACCGCGACCGGGTCACCGTCGCAGCCGCACTGCGCGACGACGAGGCCGAGGTCAACACGCTCCTGCTCGCGGTGGCGCGGATCTTCGCCGCCGGTGCGCCGGTCGACTGGCGGTCGGTGTACCGGTGGAGCGGTGCCCGAGAGGTGCAGTTGCCGACGTACGCCTTCCAGCGCGAGCGTTACTGGTTGGCCGCGGACGACGGACGGCAGGACTCGCTGCCGCCGGGTCTGGGCCACAGCGACCACCCCATGCTGCGTACGTGGATCGCCGCGGCCACGGGCGGTGACGTGCTCTGCACCGGGCGCCTCGCCCTGGGCACGCACCCGTGGCTCGCCGACCACGTCGTCCTGGGCAACGTCGTGGTGCCGGGCACGGCCTTCGTCGAGATGGCGTGCTGGGTCGGTGACCGTACGGGCTGCCCGGTGGTGCACGAGCTGAACCTGTACGCCCCGCTGCTGATCGACGGCGAAGCGGCCACCGTCCTACAGGTTCTTCTCGGGCCGGCCGACGACTCCGGCACTCGCCGGATCAGGTTCTACGCCCGCCCGGAGACCTCCGGCGAGGGCGCCTGGACGTGCCACGCGGAAGGAACACTCGGACCCGAGCGGGAAGCCGACGGCAGCGCCGCCAGGTTCGGCTCCTGGCCGCCCGAGCCGGCGGAGCCGGTGGACCTCGACGGCTTCTACGCCGACCTTGCGGACGCCGGCCTGCGTTACGGGCCGGCGTTCCAGGGCCTACGACGCGCCTGGCGCAGCGCCGACGAGATCTTCGCCGAGGTGGCCATTCCCGGCGCGGCGGCCCGCGAGGCCGCGCGATTCGGTGCCCACCCCGCGCTGCTTGATGCGGCCCTGCACGCGCTCGGGCCGCTCGCCTCGGCCGACGACCAGCCAGGCACCGCCTATCTGCCCTTCTCGTGGCGCGGAGTACAGCTGTACGGGACGGCCCCGCAGCAGCTGCGCGTCATGCTCCGGCGCAGCGGGAGCGAGGTGCGGGTGCTGGCGGTCGCACCCGACGGCAGCCCGGTGGCGCGCATCGACGCGCTCGCGCTGCGACCGGTCTCGGCGGGTCAGCTTCGGCCTGCCGCCGCGACGACCGATGATGCCCTGTTCCGCACCGACTGGGTACGGCTTGCCGACGACGCCGTCGGGCCCGACGCCCGGTACGCCTGCATCGGAGACGTTCCCGGCGGTGCGGCGCTCGGTGCGCGGTACGCCGATGTGCCGGCGCTGGCAGACGTCGCCGTGCCCGACGTGGTGCTGGCCGCCGCTCCGGCCGGTGCCGGCAGCGACGACGTCGCCGCCGCGACGCACGAGGCGGTCACCTGGGCGCTGCGGCTGTTGCAGCAGTGGCTGGGTGACGATCGCTTCGCGACCAGCCGGCTCGCGGTGCTCACCCGCAACGCCGGTGCGGTCACTGCCGGCGACCAGGTCGACCCGGCGCACGCCGCCGTGCACGGTCTCGTCCGCTCGGCGCAGTCGGAGAATCCGGGCCGGATCGTCCTGGTCGATCTCGGTGGCGGCGAGCCGCCGAGCGGCGTACTCGTCGACGCGGTGCACCGAGACGAGCCCGAGGTGGCGGTCCGCGACGGCCGCCTCTTCGCCCGCCGACTGGTCCGGGAGGAGCACACCGATCTGGCGTTGCCGGTCTCGTCGTCGTGGCAGCTGGGCAGCACCGGGCGGGGGACCCTGGCCAATCTGGCGCTGCTGCCGGTGACCGATGCGCAGCAGCCGCTCCGGCCGGGGCAACTGCGCATCGCGATGCGCGCGGCCGGCATGAACTTCCGGGACACGCTTATCGCGCTCGACATGTACCCGGGCGATGCGGACATGGGCATCGAGGGCGCGGGCGTGGTCGTCGAGGTGGCACCGGACGTCACCGACTTCGCCGTCGGTGACCGCGTGATGGGCATCATCCCGAACTCCTTCGGTCCGACCGCGGTCGCCGATCACCTGATGGTCGTCGGCCTGCCGCCGGGCTGGACGTTCGTGCAGGGCGCCTCGGCCACCGTCGCCTTCCTCACCGCGTACTACGGTCTGGTGGAGCGGGCCGGGCTCGGCGCGGGGCAGCGGGTGCTCGTGCACGCGGCGGCGGGCGGTGTCGGCACCGCCGCCGTCCAACTCGCCCGCTACCTCGGCGCAGAGGTCTTCGGTACGGCCAGCCCGCCGAAGTGGACGACCCTGCGGGGCAACGGACTCGACGACGCGCACATCGCGTCGTCGCGGACGCTGGAGTTCCGGGACACCATCCTCGCCGCCACCGGGGGCGGCGGCGTCGACGTGGTGCTGAACTCGCTCGCCGGTGAGTACATCGACGCGTCGCTGGACCTGCTTCCCGGTGGCGGCCACTTCATCGAGATCGGCAAGGCCGATGTGCGCGACGCCGACGAGGTGGCGCAGGCCCGACCGGGCGTACGCTATGCGGCCTTCGACCTCGCTGACCCGCCACCGGAGCGGGTGAGCGAGATGCTCCGCATTCTCGTCGGGCTCTTCGCCGACGGGTCGCTGACCCCACCTCCGGTGACCGTCTGGGACATTCGGCAGGCGCCGCGCGCCTTCCGCGCGTTGAGCCAGGCCCAGTTGACGGGTAAGGCGGTCCTCACGATCGGGCCGGCGTTCGAGGCCGACGACACGGTCCTCATCACCGGCGGCACCGGTGACCTCGGTCGCCTGTTCACCCGGCACCTCGCCGCCGAACACGGGCTGCGCCGCCTCGTGCTGGCCAGCCGCAGCGGCGAACGCTCCGCCGAGCTGGAACAGCTGACGCTGGAGCTGGCCGGCCTGGGTGTCGAGGTGCGCGTGGCCGCCTGCGACGTCGCGAACCGGCAGGCGCTCGCGGCGCTGCTGCGGGACATCTCGGCACGCGGGCGGCTCGCCGGCGTCGTGCACGCGGCGGGTGTCGTCGACGACGGCGTCATCGGCTCGTTGGACGAGGAGCGGCTGGCCGGGGTGCTCCGACCGAAGGTGGACGGTGCCTGGCACCTGCACCAGCTGACCGAGGGTCTCGACCTCGCGCTGTTCGCGCTCTTCTCCTCGGCCGCCGCCACGCTCGGCAGCCCGGGCCAGGGCAGCTACGCGGCCGCCAACGCGTTCCTCGACGGGCTCGCCGAGTTCCGCAGCGCGCACGGCCTGGCCGCCGTCTCGTTGGGCTGGGGCAGTTGGCAGCAGACCAACGGCCTGACCGCACGGCTGACCGACCACGACCGCGCCCGTGCCGCACGCGCCGGCGTGGTCCCGCTCAGCCCGGCGCAGGGCCTTGCGCTCTTCGACACCGCGTCGCGGACCGGCCGGGCCGCACCGATCGCGGCCCGCCTCGACCTGGCGGCGCTGCGGGCCCGATACGTCGACGAGCCGGTGCCGGCGCTGATGCGGACCCTGATCCGCAGCCGGCGTCCGGCCGCCGGCCAGCCGGGCCGAAACGGCTCGGAGATGCCCGACCGGCTCGCTGCGCTGGCCCCCGAGGAGCGTACGGAGCTGGTGCTCGACATGGTGCGGACGCAGACCGCAATCGTGCTGGGCCACACCTCCGCCGCCGCGATCGAGCCCGATCGGGCATTCAAGGATCTGGGCTTCGACTCAC
The DNA here is from genome assembly GCF_038246755.1 of Micromonospora sp. FIMYZ51. Classification (NCBI taxonomy): domain Bacteria; kingdom Bacillati; phylum Actinomycetota; class Actinomycetes; order Micromonosporales; family Micromonosporaceae; genus Micromonospora; species Micromonospora sp. FIMYZ51. Next base: position 2,890,044 of record NZ_CP134706.1, read on the forward strand.
TGACCGCAGTGGAGCTGCGCAACTGCCTCCAGGACGAGGTCTCGCTGCCGTTGTCGGCGACCGTCGTCTTCGACCATCCGACGCCGATGGCGCTCACCGCGTACCTGGTGCGCCTCGCCGTGCCCGACGAACTGACGCCCGCACAGCTGGTGCTGCGCGACCTCGACCGGCTCGAAGCGACCGCCGAGACGATCGACCCCGACGACGACCGGCACGGCGAGATCACCAAGCGGCTGCGCCGGATGCTGCGTGCTCTCGACGGAAAGGGCCGGGCCGCGCCCGAGGGCGGCGTCGACGATGCCCTCACCGCCGCCAGCGCCGACGAGGTGCTCGCCTTCATCGACAGCGAGTTCGGCGACCTGCCATGACACAGCTACGGAGTTGATCGCAGTGGTGAATGACGAGAAGCTCGTCGACTACCTCAAGCGGGTCACCGCCGACCTGCACCGGGCTCGTCAGCGGCTGCACCAGCTCGAGTCGGCGGAGTCCGAGCCGGTCGCGATCGTGGCCATGGCCTGTCGCTATCCGGGCGGCGCAGCCACCCCCGAGGAGCTGTGGCAGCTCGTCCGCGCGGGCCGCGACGCCATCGGGGCGTTCCCCACCGACCGGGGCTGGCACGTCGACCGGCTACGCGGATTCCGGCGCGAGGGCGGCTTCCTCTACGACGCCGCCCGGTTCGATGCCGCGTTCTTCGGTATCTCGCCCCGCGAGGCGCTGGCCATGGATCCGCAGCAGCGGCTGCTGCTGGAGACGGCCTGGGAGGCGATCGAGCGGGCCAGGCTCGATCCGGCCGCGCTGCGCGGCACCGACAGCGGGGTCTTCGTCGGCCTGGCCGACCAGCGCTACGGCCCGCGCGACGACGAGGCGCTCCAGGAGGTGGAGGGCCACCTCATCACCGGCACCACCAGTAGCGTCGCCTCCGGCCGCCTGGCCTACCTGCTCGGGTTGGAGGGGCCTGCCCTCTCGGTCGACACGGCCTGTTCGTCGTCGCTTGTCGCGCTCCATCTCGGCGTACGATCGCTGCGCGCGGGTGAATGCTCGCTGGCGCTGGTCGGCGGCGCGGCCGTGATGGCGGTGCCGGACGTCTTCACCGAGATGGCGAACCAGGGCGGCATGGCCGGCGACGGCCGATGCAAGGCCTTCGGTGCGGCTGCCGACGGCACCGGTTGGGGTGAGGGCGTCGGCATGCTGCTGCTGCGCCGCCTCGCTGACGCCCGGCGCGACGGCAACCCGGTGCTCGCGGTGATCCGCGGCACCGCGATCAACTCCGACGGGGCCTCGAACGGCCTGACCGCCCCGAACGGGCCGGCGCAGGAACGCGTGATCCGGCAGGCCATCAAGGACGCCGGGCTCAGCGCCGGCCAGATCGACGCGGTCGAGGCGCACGGCACCGGCACGAAGCTCGGCGACCCGATCGAGGCGCAGGCGCTCATCGCCACCTACGGTGCACAGCGTGCCGCCGATCAGCCGCTCTGGCTCGGCTCGATCAAGTCGAACATCGGCCACACGCAGGCGGCGGCCGGCATCGCCGGCATCATCAAGATGGTCCACGCCATGCGCGAGGGCGTCCTGCCGCGCACCCTCTTCGCCGAGGAGCCCACGCCCCGGGTCGACTGGTCGGCGGGGACCGTGCGGCTGCTGACCGAGGAGCGGCAGTGGCCGCGTACCGGCCGGCCACGGCGGTCGGCCGTCTCGTCGTTCGGCATCAGTGGCACCAACGCCCACGTGATCCTCGAATCCGCCGACGAGCCGGCCACCGCGCCGGCCACCGCGCCGGCCACCGCGCCGGCCACTGCGCCGGCCACTGCGCCGGCCACCGCGCCGGCCACCGAACCGGCCACCGCGTCAGCCACTGCGCCGGCCACCGGGCCGGCCACCGCGTCGGCCACCGCGTCGGCCACCGCGTCGGCCACCGCGTCGGCCACCGGGCCGGCCACCGCGTCGGCCACCGCGTCGGCCACCGGGCCGGCGACCGGGCCGGAGACCGCGTCGGCCACCGCGTCGGCCACCGGGCCGGAGCGACCGGCGGGTCCGACGGCGCGCAACGAGCCGCCGGCCGGTCCGGTCGCGTGGTTGCTGTCGGCCTGGGCGAACCGGCGCTGCGCGCCCGGGCCAGGCAGCTTCGGCCGTTCGCGACCGGCGACGGCCCGGCGCTCTCGGAGGTCGCCGCCGCCCTGGCGGCCCGCACGCCGTTGCGCGACCGCGCCGTCGTCATCGGCGACGCGGCGAGCCTCGACGCCGGCCTGGCCGCCCTGGCGCGCGGCGCCGAGCACCCCGGCGTGGTCACCGGCACCGCCACCACCGGCAAACTGGCGTTCCTCTTCACCGGCCAGGGCGGGCAACGGGTCGGCATGGGCCGCGAGCTGTACCAGACCTACCCGGTCTACGCCGAGGCGTTCGACGAGGTGTGCGCCCGCGTCGACCCGCTCCTGGATCACCCGCTACCCGACGTCGTCTTCGGCGGACGATCCGGCGCGGACGGGCCGCTGGTCGACCAGATCAGCTACACCTACCCTGCGGTGTTCGCGCTGGAGGTCGCCCTCTTCCGCCTCTTCGAGCACTGGGGCGTACGGCCCGACTTCGTGCTGGGCCACTCGACCGGGGAACTGAGTGCGGCACACGCCGCCGGCATCGTCTCGCTTGACGACGCCTGCCTGCTGGTCGCGAGCCGAGGGCGGCTCATGCACGCGACCCCGCCGGGCGGGGCGATGATCGCCGTCGAGATCGCCGAGACAGAGCTGCCGGCGATCTTCGCCGAGGCGGGCGTCAACGGCCGGGTCAACGTCGGCGTCGTCAACGGACCCACGTCGGTGGTCATCTCCGGCGACGAGGAACCCGCGCTGCGGGTGGCGGAGCTCTGCGCGGCGCGCGGGCACCGCACCCGGTCGCTGCGGATCAGCCGCGCCTCGCACTCGGTGCGGATGGAGCCGATGCTGGACGCGTACCGCGAGGTGGTCGAGCGGGTGACCTTCCACCCCCCGGCGATCCCGCTGGTGAGCAACCTGACCGGCGAGGCGTTGACGGCCGAGGAGGTCGCCTCGGTCGACTACTGGGTGCAGCACGTACGCCAAACCGTGCGCTTCCACGACGACATGCGTTATCTGGCCGCCCAGGGTGTCACGGCGACCGTGGAACTCGGCCCCGACGGTGGGGTCACCGCCATGGTGCAGGACTACTACCGTGACCTGGTGCCGGCCGCGTCGCTCGGCGTCGCACTCCAGAAGAACCGCCCCGAGGCGCTCAGCGCCCTCACGGCTGCGGCCGAACTGCACGTACGTGCCGTGCCGGTGGACTGGCAGGCCGTCCTCGGCGGCCCGACCGACGTCCAGGTCGACCTGCCCACCTATCCGTTCCAGCGCGAACGGTTCTGGCTTCCCGCAAACCCGACGGCCGGACGGGCCGGTGGCGCGGCAGCCGATGCGGCCCCCACCGACCGGTGGCGTTACCAGATCGCCTGGGCACCGCTTGCCGACCTCACCCCGCAGCGGTCACCCGGCCACTGGCTGGTGATCGTGCCGGACGATACGGAAGATCCCACCGTCTCTGCCGTGCTGCGCGCCCTCGACCGGCACGGCGACACCACCGTGCTGCTGCCTGTGCCTGTGGGGCAGCTGCTCGACCGCGTCGAGGTGGCGCAACGCCTGCCGGCTGGTACGCCGCCGACCGGGGTGCTGTCGCTGCTGGCGCTCGCCGAACCGCCGGAGCCCCTGGCCGCGACGGTGGCCCTGCTGCAAGGTCTGGGCGACGCTGGCGTCCAGGCACCACTGTGGATCGTCACCCGGGAGGCGGTGACCGCGGACCGTACGGAGTCGCCCGACCCGGGCGCGGCGTCGCTGCTGTGGGGACTGGGCCGGGTTGCCGCCGGGCAGTTCCCCAGCCGGTGGGGCGGCCTGGTCGACGTGCCGGTCGAGGTCGACGAGCGGGTGGCCACGCTGCTCGCCGCCGCGATCGGCAACGCGGCCGGCGAGGACGAGCTGGCGATCCGGGGTGCCGGCATCTTCGCGCGCCGCCTCGCCCACCGTGCCGAACCGGCACCGGACGCCCCGCCGTGGACCGGCACGGGCACCACGCTTGTCACCGGCGACCTCGGTGGGATCACGCCCGAACTGGTGCGGTGGCTGGCTGCCGACGGCGCACGCCACGTGCTGCTGGCGCCGGGCGAAGATCTTGAACTCGACGGCGACTTCGAGGTGGCACGCTGGGACGCCACGGATCCCGACTCGCTGCGCGCCGTCCTCGCCGCGGTGCCGCCGCAGCGCCCGGTCACCGCGATCCTGCACATCGACGGCAACGTACCCGAGCCGAACGGCCCGACCCGTCTCGACCAGGCGGCACCGGCCGAACTCGGGTCCGCCGCGCGGGCCCGCATCGGCCTCGTCACCATGCTCGCCGACGCCGCGCTCACCCCGGACCTGGAGCGGCTCGTGCTCTTTTCGTCGCTGGCCGGCGTGTGGGGCGGCAGCGACGACATCCTGCACACCATCGCCCACGGCTACCTGGAGTCACTCGCCGGACGTGACCGGGCCGACGCGGTCGAGGTGAGCTGCATCGCCTGGAGCCACTGGTCCTCCGCCGACACCGGCGAGCCGACGTCGGCCGGTGCCGGCGACCTCGGACTGCGGCCGGTTCCGATCGTGCCCGCGCTCGCCTCGGCGGGACACCTGCTCGCCCACGGCGGGGCGTCGCTGCTGGCCGACATCGACTGGACCCGGTTCGGCCCGGCCTTCACCAGCCTGCGCGCCCGTCCGCTGATCGGCGACCTGGCGCAGGTCCGGTCGGCGCTCGCCGAGCAGCAGCGGCGGCAGCCGGCGCCAGCCGACGCCCGCGACGACCTTGTCTCGGGCGACGCCGCCGAGATCGACCACCGCCTGCTGGAACTCGCCCGGACCGGCACCGCAGTCGTGCTGGGACACCAGTCGGCCGACGCCATCCCCGCCGACCGGCCGTTCCAGGAGCTCGGACTGGATTCGCTGACGGCCGTACGGCTGCGCGACCGGCTGGCCGCCGGCACCGGTCTCCGGCTGCCGGCGACCCTGCTCTTCGACTACCCGACGGCGGAGGCGGTCGCGGCGTACCTGCGCACGCAGTTGCTCGGCGAGCGGGATACTGCCGTCGTGCCGGCGGCCAGGTCGTCCGCCGGGACGGACGACCCGGTCGTCATCGTCGGCATGGCGTGCCGGTACCCCGGCGGTATCGACGGTCCGGAGGAACTGTGGGACTTCGTCGTCGAAGGCCGCGACGGAGTCGCCCCCTTCCCCACCGACCGTGGCTGGGACTTCTCCGCGCTGCGTGCGGTCGACCTCGGCCCGCAAGGACGGCCGCTCGCGCTGGAAGGTGGCTTCCTGCCCGACGCCGCGAGCTTCGACGCCGCCTTCTTCGGCATCTCGCCGCGTGAGGCACTCTCGATGGACCCGCAGCAGCGCATCCTGCTGGAGGCGGCCTGGGAGGTGCTCGAACGGGCCGGTATCAACCCACGATCGTTGCGGGGCAGCCGCACCGGGGTCTTCGCCGGTGTCGCGGGCTCCGACTACGGCCGGGTGGTCGACGGTGTCCCCGAGGCCGACGGGTACGGCATGGTCGGCACCGCGGCGAGCGTGGCCTCCGGCCGGATCGCCTACTCGCTGGGCCTGGAGGGTCCCGCCGTGACCGTCGACACGGCCTGCTCGTCGTCGCTGGTCGCGCTGCACCTGGCGGCCCAGGCGCTGCGCAACGACGACTGTGACCTGGCGCTCGTCTCCGGCGTGTCGGTCATGTCCAGCCCCAGCGCCTTCGTCGACTTCGCCCAGCAGGGCGGCCTCGCCGCCGACGGTCGCTGCAAGGCTTTCGCCGCCGGGGCCGACGGCACGAACTGGGCCGAGGGCGTCGGCATCCTGCTGGTCGAGCGGCAGTCCGACGCCCGGCGCCACGGCCACGAGATCCTCGCCGTGCTCCGCGGCTCGGCGACCAACCAGGATGGCGCCTCCAACGGCCTCACCGCGCCGAACGGTCCGTCGCAGCAGCGGGTCATCCGGCAGGCGCTCGCCAACGCCGGTCTCGCCGCCGCCGAGGTGGACGTCGTGGAGGCGCACGGCACCGGAACCGCGCTCGGTGACCCGATCGAGGCGCAGGCGGTGCTGGCGACCTACGGGCAGGACCGCCCGGCCGAGCATCCGCTCTGGCTCGGCTCGTTCAAGTCGAACATCGGCCATTCCGGCGCCGCCGCCGGGGTGGGCGGTGTCATCAAGATGGTGCAGGCACTGCGTCACGGGCTGCTGCCGCGCACGCTGCACGTGGACGAGCCGACGCCGCGGGTGGACTGGTCGGCCGGCGCGGTGCGGCTGCTCACCGAGAACCGGCCATGGCCGCGGACGCAGACCCCGCGCCGGGCCGGGGTGTCCGCCTTCGGGGTCAGCGGGACCAACGCCCACGTCGTGATCGAGCAGGCACCGCAGGCCGATCGGGCACCTGCCGCTGAGCCGCCGGACGGCCTGGTCCGGCCGTGGATCGTCTGCGGACGTAGCCGGCAGGCGCTGCGCGAGCAGGCGGCGCGGCTGGCCGACTGGGCGGTCGGCGACGCGGCCGGCTCCGCCGCCGACGTCGGTCAGGCGCTGCTCGCGTCGCGCGCCGTCTTCGAGCACCGGGCCGTCGTGCTCGGCCATGACCGCGACGAACTCGCGGCCGGCCTGCGGGCGGTGGCGCAGGGACAACCGTTGTCCTCGGCGCTGACCGGGGAGGCCGGCCTCGCCGGACCCGGACCGGTCTGGGTGTTCCCCGGACAGGGCGGGCAGTGGGCGGGCATGGCGGCCGAACTGCTGGACACCTCGCCGGTCTTCGCCGCGCGCTGGGCGCAGTGCGAGCAGGCCCTGGCGCCGTACGTGGATTGGTCACTTACCGACGTCGCCCGCGACCCCGAGGGGGCCGAACTCGACCGGGTGGACGTGGTCCAGCCGGTGCTGTTCGCGATGATGGTCTCGCTCGCCGAACTCTGGCGGTCGTACGGCGTGCGGCCGGCCGCCGTGGTGGGCCACTCGCAGGGCGAGATCGCTGCGGCCTGCGTGGCCGGCGCGCTGTCGCTCGATGATGCCGCGCGGGTGGTGGCGTTGCGGGCGAAGGCCATCACCGTGCTGGCCGGCAGCGGCGGCATGGTCTCGCTCGCCGCCGCCCGGTCCGACGTCGAGCAGTGGCTCGAACGGTGGGACGGGGCCGTCGCCGTGGCGGCCGTGAACGGACCCTCCTCGGTCGTCGTCTCCGGCGGCCGGCCGGAACTGGAAGAGGTGATCGTCGAGGCCGAGGGGCGGGGCGTCCGGGCCCGCCGGATCGACGTGGACTACGCGTCGCACTCGCCCCAGGTGGAGCGGATCCGCGAGGAGATCCTGCGGGCGCTCGAACCGGTGCGGCCCGAGGCGAGCCGGGTGCCGTTCTTCTCGACGGTCTCCGCCGACCGGATCGACACGGCGGCCCTCGACGCCGACTACTGGTATCGCAACCTGCGGGAGCCGGTACGCCTCGAACCAGCGGTCACGCGCCTCGTCGAACAGGGTCATCGGGTCTTCGTCGAGGTGAGCCCGCACCCCGTGCTGCGGGTACCGATCGCCGAGACGGTCGAGCACCTCGACGTCGAGCCGGTGTACGCGGGCACCCTCCACCGCGGTGCGGGTGGCCTGGCGCGGATGCTCACGTCGGTCGCCGAACTCTTCGTCAACGGCGTCGACGTCGACTGGACGGCCGCCTTCGCGGGGCACCGCCCGACGCGGGTGCAACTGCCCACGTACGCCTTCCAGCGCCGCCGCTACTGGCCGCAGCGCGCGGCAGCGGCGGCGACCGGCGGCGACCCGGCGGACGATCGCTTCTGGCGCGCGGTCGAGGAGCAGGATCTCGACGGGGTGGCGCGCACGCTCGGTCTCTCCGGCGAGGAGCGGGTACCGGACGTGCTGTCCGCGCTCTCGGCCTGGCGTCGCGACCGGCGGGAGCGCGCCACCCTCGACTCGTGGCGCCACTACATCGACTGGCGGCGCCGGCCCGAGTCGCGCCCCGTCGCGCCGGCCGGCACCTGGCTGCTGGTGGTGCCGACGGAGCTGGCGCAGGACGAACTCGTGGCCGCTCTCCTCGACGCCCTGCCCGAGTGGGCCGGCGACGCGGTGACGCTCACCGTCGACGAGTCGGACATCGCCGAGGAGGGCCCGACCCTCAGTTCGGCGGGCCTCACCGCCCGGATCCGTGCGGCGGTGGACGGCATCGAGCCGGCCGGCGTGCTCTCGCTCACCGGCCTACCAACCGCCGCGCACCCGCGCCAACCGGGTACGCCGCTGGCGCTGGCGCTCACCCTCGTGCTGCTTCAGGCACTCGGCGAGGCAGACGTGGCGGCCCCGATGTGGTGCCTCACGCGCGGCGCGGTCGGCACCCCCGACGACGCCGGACCGGTCAACCCGGGACAGGCGGCCGTCTGGGCGGTCGGCCGGGTCGCCGCCCTGGAGCACCCCAGGCGCTGGGGCGGCCTGGTCGACCTGCCCGGGACGATCGACGCCCGGACCGCAGAGCGGCTGGTCGGGGTGCTGCTGAGCGACGACGGCGAGGACCAGGTGGCGCTGCGCCCCTCGGGTGTCTTCGGCCGCCGGCTCGTCCGTGCCACCGGCCCGCGCGGCGCGGGCGACGGTTGGCGGCCACGCGGAACCGTGCTGATCACCGGTGGTACCGGTGGCCTCGGTGGCCACGTCACCCGCTGGCTGGCCCGCGCGGGCGCGGAACACCTGGTGTTGCTGAGCCGCCGTGGCGAGGCGGCACCGGGCGCCGCCGAGCGGGTCGCCGAGCTGACCGAGCTGGGCGTACGGGTGAGCGTGTTCGCCTGCGACCTGGCGGACCGGGCCAGCGTCGAGGCGGTGGTCGCGCAGGTGCAACGCGGCGGGGAGCGAATCCGGGCGGTCATGCACGCGGCCGGCGACGGGGTGCTCGGACCGCTGGCGCAGACCAGCTTCGCCGACCTCGACGTCACCCTGGCGGCCAAGGTGGGTGGCATCGAGAACGTCGAGGCGGTCCTCGACCCGGAACAGCTCGACGCGGTGGTCTACTTCTCCTCCATCAGCGGCGTGTGGGGCGCCGGCGACCACGGTGTGTACGCCGCAGCCAACGCCGTACTCGACGCCCGCGCCCAGTGGCGCCGTGCGGCAGGTGTACCCACCCTGTCGGTGGCCTGGCCGCCGTGGGACGGCCCCGGCATGGCCGAGGACCCGATCCACGACACCCTGCCGCGGCGCGGGCTGAGCCTGGTCGACCCGCAGCTCGCCATCGCCGGGCTCGACCGGCTCCTCGCGGAGAACGAGACCTTCGTGATCCTCGCCGCCGTCAACTGGCCCCGGTTCGTTTCGCTCTTCGAGTCGGAGCGGCCCAGTCGCCTGCTCGACGAACTGCCCGAGGCGCGGGCGGAGCGTACGGCGCCGGCCGAGGACGAGCCGGCCGAATCCGCGCTGGCCACGCGGCTGGCCGCGCTTAACGACGCGGACCGCCTGCGTACCCTGCGCGACGTGGCGGCCGAACAGGTCGCCGCGGTCCTCGGCCACCAGGACACCGGCGCCGTCGACGGTGCACGCGCCTTCAAGGACCTCGGCTTCGACTCGCTCACCGCGGTCGAGCTGCGCAACCGGCTGAACACCGTGACCGGGCTGCGGTTGCCCGCCACGCTCGTCTTCGACCACCCCAACCTGACCGCCCTCGCCGGTTTCCTGGCGGGCCAGCTGGCCGCCGACCACGTGCCGGCGGCCACACCGGCGACCGTGATCCGCGTCGATCAGGATGAGCCCGTTGCGATCGTCGCGATGGCATGCCGCTATCCCGGCGGCGTCACCTCGCCGGAGGAGCTGTGGCGGGCGGTGAGCGAGGAGGCCGACCTTGTCACGCCGTTCCCCACCGACCGGGGCTGGCCGTTGGACCGGCTCATCGACCACGACCCGGACCGCGCCGACTCCAGCTACGTCGACCACGGAGGCTTCCTGGCCGACGCCGGCCACTTCGACGCCGAGTTCTTCGGCATCTCGCCCCGCGAGGCGCAGGCGATGGACCCGCACCAGCGGCTGCTGCTGGAGTCGTCCTGGGAGGCGCTTGAGCGGGCCGGCATCGCGCCGAGGTCGCTGCGCGGCAGCCGTACCGGCGTGTATGTCGGGGTGACCGACCAGGCGTACGGTACCCGGCTGCGCAACGCCGGTGGCGCCCTGGAGGGCTACCTGGTCACCGCCCCGCCGGCGGTCGTCTCGGGGCGGGTCGCCTACGCGCTGGGCCTGGAGGGGCCGGCGATGTCGGTCGACACGGCCTGTTCGTCGTCACTCGTGGCGGTGCACCTGGCGGCACAGGCGCTGCGCAACGGCGAGTGTGATCTCGCGCTGGCCAGCGGTGTCACGGTGATGGCCGACCCGACCACCTTCATCGCGTTCAGCCGCCAGCGTGGGCTGGCCCGGGACGGCCGCTGCAAGTCCTTCGCCGCCGCCGCCGACGGGTTCGCGCTTGCCGAGGGCGTCGGTGTCCTGCTCGTGGAGCGGCTCTCCGACGCCCGAGCCAACGGGCACCCCGTCCTGGCGGTGATCCGAGGCTCGGCGGTGAACTCCGACGGTGCCTCGAACGGCCTGACCGCCCCGAACGGACCCTCCCAGCAGCGGGTGATTCGGCAGGCGCTGGTGAACGCGGGCGTCGTTGCGGCCGAGGTGGATGTCGTGGAGGCGCACGGCACCGGCACGACGTTGGGCGATCCGATCGAGGCGCAGGCGTTGCTGGCGACCTACGGGCAGGACCGACCGGCGGATCGACCGTTGTGGCTCGGTTCCGTCAAGTCGAACATCGGGCACGCCCAGGCTGCGGCGGGTGTGGCGGGCATGATCAAGATGGTGATGGCGATGCGTGCGGGGGTGTTGCCGAAGACGCTGCACGTGGACGAGCCGACGCCGCAGGTGGACTGGTCGTCGGGCGCGGTGGAACTGCTGACCGAGGCGCGGGACTGGCCGAGCAACGGCCACCCGCGGCGGGCTGGCGTCTCCGCATTCGGCATCAGCGGCACCAACGCGCACGTCATCGTCGAGCAGGCACCGACCGACCAGCCGACCGTGGACGAGGAACCGCAGCCGCACGTCGAACGGCCGGCGGCTGTGGTGGTCTCCGGCCACGATGCGGCGGGACTGTGCGCCCAGGCGGCGCGGCTGGACGCCTGGCTCGCCGAGCGTCCGCAGGTACGCCCGCTGGACGTGGCCTGGTCCTCGATCGTCACCCGCGGCGTGCTGGACCGCTCCGCGGTGATCGTGGCGAACGACCGCGAGACGCTGCGGCGACGGCTTGCCGCCCTCGCCTCGGATGCCGACGCGACCGGCGTCGTCCGCCGTGGACCCGACGACGGACGCCTGGGCTTTCTCTTCTCCGGTCAGGGTTCGCAGCGACTGGGGATGGGCCGGGAGCTGTACTCGACCTTTCCCGTGTTCGCGCGCTCCTTCGACGAGGTGTGCGGCGAGTTCGACGCGGTGTTCGGCCGCCCGCTCAAGGAAGTGATCTGGGGGGACGACGGGGCCGACCTCCAACGCACCGAGTACGCCCAGCCGGCGCTCTTCGCCGTGGAGGTGGCGCTCTTGCGGCTGCTCGAATCGTGGGGGATCGGGCCCGACTTCGTCCTGGGTCACTCCGTGGGTGAACTGGTGGCGGCGTACGTGGCGGGCGTCTGGTCGCTCGCCGACGCCTGCCGGGTGGTCGCGGCGCGGGGGCACCTCATGCAGCAACTGCCGCCGGGCGGAGTGATGGTCGCGGTCGAAGTCTCCGAGGCAGAGGTCACCGAGTTGCTTGTGGACGGTGTCTCGGTGGCTGCGGTCAACGCCCCGTCGTCGGTGGTGCTCTCCGGTGTCGAGCGCGCGGTCTCGGAGGTGGTGGCGAAGGTCGAGCAACTCGGCCGCCGCAGCCGTCGCCTGGCGGTGTCGCACGCCTTCCACTCGGCCCTGATGGAGCCGATGCTCGCCGACTTCGCGCAGCTGCTGTCCCAGGTCGAGTTCCACCCACCGGCGCTGACCGTGGTGTCCAACCTGACCGGTCGGGTGGCCGGCGAAGAGCTGTGCACGCCGGACTACTGGGTACGCCAGGTGCGGGCAGCCGTACGATTCGCCGACTGCGTGACCACTGCGGTCGGGCGCGGCGCGGCGACCCTGGTGGAGCTGGGGCCCGGCGGCGTGCTTGCCGGGATGGCGACGGACTGCGTCGGCGACGCCGACGTGGCGGTCCTGGCGGCGGCGCGGCGCGACCGCGACGAGGCGGCGTCGGTGCTGGCGGCAGTCGCCGCGATGCACGCCCGGGGCGTGCCCGTCGAGTGGACGCAGGTCTTCGCCGGCACCGGTGCGCGTCGCGTCGACCTGCCCACCTACGCCTTCCAGCACCGGCACTACTGGCTGCCCGCGACACCGGCCACGGCTGACCTGTCGGCCGCCGGGATCGCCGGCACCGGCCATCCGCTGCTCACCGCCGGCGTGGACCTGCCGGAGCTGAACGGCCGCCTCTTCACCGGTCGGATCACCGCCGAGCAGGCGGCCCTGGCCGGCACCCTGCCGGAGCTGGTCCTCTGGGCCGGTGAGGCGACCGGCTGCGGCCAGGTGCGGGAACTCGAGATACGGCTACCGCTCGCCGCGCCGCCGGACACTGACCTTGAGGTACAGGTGGTGATCGGTGCCCCGGACGATGCCGGTAACCGCCCCTGCACCGTGCACTCCCGCCGCACCGGTTCCCCGGACGCGCCGTGGACCACAAACGCCGCCGGCACCGTGGCGGCGGCCGGCCCCGCAGCAGCCACCGAGCCAGGGCCCTGGCCGCCCACCGGCGCGGCGGAGCTCGGCGGGTACGGCGACGCCGTGCTGGCGGTGTGGCGGGTCGGCGACGACGTCGTGGCCGAGCTTGCCCTCGCCGCCGACCAGGAGCCCGAAGCCGACCGTTTCGCCCTGCATCCGGCGCTCGTCGATGGCGTGGCCTTGCTGGCCTGCGTGGCCGAGGGGCAGCCGGGCCGCGTTCCCGTTGCCTGGCGCGGCGTTTCCCGCCACGCCGCCGGGGCGACCGCCGTCCGGGCACGGCTTTCGGTGCCGCGACCGGGTGAGGTCGCCGTGGAGCTGAGCGATCCCTCCGGGGCCGCGGTCGCGTCGGCCTGGCTGAGCCTGGGGCCGGCGCCGGCCGCGCCGCTGGCCGGGCAGGCCGCGGTCGACAGCGACTCGCTCTACGAACTCACCTGGGTTCCCGCGCCCGAGCCGGCGACCACGGCTGATCCAATCGACGCGGCCGACCTGGTGGAGCTGGTCGATGCGTTCGCCGATGACGCACCCGCGCCCCGGCTGGTCATCGTCCCGGTCGGGTCGGCCCCGGGCGATCTGGTCGACGCCGTTCACGAGACCGTGCGGCAGACGCTCGCGACGGTCCAGCAGTTGCTCGCCGACGAGCGCCTCACCGAATCGCGGCTGGTCTTCGTCACCAGGGACGCGGTCGCGGCCGGCGAGCCGCAGCGCGTCGAGCCGGCCCAGGCCGCCGCGCGCGGCCTGCTGCTCTCGGCGCAGCTGGAACACCCCAACCGGTTCGTCCTGGTCGACATCGATGATCGGAACACCAGCGCGCAGCGGCTGGCCGCCGCGGTCACGATCTCGCTCGCGGCGGGGGAGCCGCAGGTGGCGGTACGCGCCGCGCGGGTGCTGCTACCGCGGCTGACCCGGGTGGCGGCGGCACAGCGGCCCACCGAGGCGCCGCTGGACGGTGCCGGCACAATCGTCGTGACCGGCGCCACCGGCGGCATCGGTCGCCATGTGACCCGGCACCTCGCCACCGCGCATGATGCCCGCCACCTGCTGCTGGTCAGCCGGCGCGGCGCGCAGGCGGCGGGCGCGACACAGCTGCGCGAGGAGTTGGCGGCCGGGGGCGTGGCGGTCACCTTCGCCGCCTGCGACCTGGCCGACCGCGACGCGCTCGCCGCCGTGCTGGCCGGTGTGCCGGCCGACCGTCCGGTGACGGCGGTGGTGCACGTGGCCGGCGTGACCGACGACGGCGTCGTCACCGCATTGACCCCGCCGCGGCTCGAATCGGTGCTGCGCGCCAAGGTGGACGCCGCGGTGCACCTGCACGAGCTGGCCGGTACGCAGGGTGCGCGGCTGGTGCTCTTCTCCTCGGCGGTGGGCACGTTGGGTGGCCCGGGACAGGCCAACTACGCCGCGGCGAACGCCTTCCTGGAGGCGTACGCCCGGCAGCTGCGGGCCGCCGGTCGCGCCGCCACCGCCATCGCCTGGGGACTCTGGGACACGGCGGCCGGCATGGCGGCCACCCTCAGCGAGGTGGATCTGCGGCGCACCGCGCAGGCGGGTGTGCTGCCGCTGAGCGCCGAGGAGGGCCTGGCGCTGCTCGACGCGGCCTGGTCGGGCGGCGCTGCGGCGCTTGTCGCGATGCGGCTCGACGCGGCGGTGCTGCGCGCCAACGCCGCTGCGGGAACGCTGCCGGCGGCGCTGCGCGGCCTCGTCCCTCGGCAGCTGCGCCGTGCCGTCGGCGGGCAGCCGGCGGCGGAGTCGTTCGCGCGCCAGTTCGCCGCCACGCCCGAGCCGGAGCGGGCCCGCACGCTGCTCCGGCTGGTGGGCGAGCGAGTAGCGGCGGTTCTCGACCTGCCCTCGCCCGAGGCACTCGACCCCAACCGCTCCTTCCGGGACATCGGGTTCGACTCGCTGACCGCCGTCGAGCTGCGCAACAGCCTCGTGGCCGCGACCGGGGTACAGCTCTCCGCAGCTGTCGTCTTCGACCACCCGACACTCACCGCGCTCGCCGGCCACATCGAGGGTCTGCTGCTGCGCGACGTCGCGACGGTACGACTGCCGCTGATGGCCCAGCTCGACCAGTTGGAGGCCGCGCTGGGCGAGTTGGCGCCGGGCGACGGTCTGCGCTCGCAGGCCGCCACCCGGCTGCGCAGCCTGGTGCTCGCCTGCGAGACGACCGGTGAGACCACCGGTGACGACGTGGCCAGCAAGCTCGACTCCGCGACCGACGACGAGATCTTCGAGTTCATCCGAACCGAGTTCGGACGGGACTGACAGCACCACGGCACCGGGACTGGCAGCACCCACGGCACCCGCCCCGCGCAGCCGCGGCACCACAGACAACCGGGAGTGACTGCGATGGACAACGAGAAGCAGCTTCGCGACTACCTCAAGTGGGTGGCGGCCGACCTGCACCGGACCCGCCAGCGGCTCGCGGAGCTGGAGGCGGCCAGGAGCGAGCCCATCGCCATCGTGGGCATGGCCTGCCGATACCCGGGGCAGGCGAACTCGCCGGAAGATCTCTGGCGGCTGGTCGCCGAGGAACGCGACGCCATCGGCGGGTTCCCCGACAACCGTGGCTGGGATCTGGACGCGCTCTACGACCCGGACCCCGACAAGCCGGGAACCTGCTATGTGCGCGAGGGTGGTTTCCTGCCCGACGTCGCCGACTTCGACGCGGCCTTCTTCGGCATCTCGCCCCGCGAGGCGCAGGCGATGGACCCGCAGCAGCGGCTGCTGTTGGAGACGTCGTGGGAGGCGCTCGAGCGGGCCGGCATCGACGCCGCCTCGCTTGGCGGCAGCCGCACCGGCGTCTACGTCGGACTGTCCCAACTGGACTATGCCACGCTGGTCGCCGAATCAGCGGAGGGCGTCGACGGGTACGCGGCCACGGGCCTGGCCAACAGCGTCCTGTCCGGCCGGCTCTCCTATGTCCTCGGCCTGGAGGGACCGGCCCTGACGGTCGACACGGCGTGCTCGTCGTCGCTTGTGGCGCTGCATCTGGCGGTTCAGGCGCTGCGCAACGGCGAATGCGACCTGGCGCTGGCGGGTGGTGCCACCGTCATGGCCACCCCGGCCGTGCTCGTCGCGGTCTCGCGGCAACGTGCGCTTTCCTCCACCGGCCGGTGCCGGGCCTTCGACGCGTCGGCCGACGGCACCGGCTGGGGCGAGGGTGCGGGCATCCTGCTCGTCGAGCGGTTGGCAGATGCACGCCGCAAGGGACATCCGGTGCTGGCGGTGATCCGGGGCACGGCGGTGAATCAGGACGGTGCCTCCAACGGCCTGACCGCGCCGAACGGACCCGCGCAGCAGCGGGCGATCCGTCAGGCGCTCGGCGACGCGCGGCTCTCGGCCGCCGACGTCCAGCTGGTCGAGGCGCACGGCACGGGAACCAGCCTCGGCGACCCGATCGAGGCGGACGCGTTGATCGCCACGTACGGCCAGGCCCGCACGGCACAGCGGCCGGTGTGGCTCGGGTCGTTGAAGTCGAACATCGGCCACACCCAGGCCGCGGCCGGCGTCGGCGGCGTGATCAAGATGGTGATGGCGATGCGCCACGGGCTCATGCCCAGGTCGCTGCACGTCAGTACGCCGACGCCGCACGTGGACTGGTCGGCCGGCACGGTCCGCCTGCTCACCGAGGCCCAGCCGTGGCCCGAGGTGGAACTGCGCCGGGCGGCCGTCTCGTCGTTCGGGGTGAGCGGCACCAACGCCCACGTCATCCTCGAGCAGGCACCCACCGAGGCGACGGAGCAGGCCGGGCCCGCCGAGCCGGCCGGTTCGCCCGAGGCAGCGGGCCGGGCCGGGACTGCCGAGGCGGCCGAGCAGGCCGCGCCGCTGCCGCTGCCGGTGCTGCCGCTGCTGCTGTCGGCCAAGAGCGAAGCGGCGCTACGGGCCCAGGCCGGCCGGCTCGCCACCTGGCTCCAGGAGCAGCCCGAGGCGCCGCTCGCCGACGTGGCCGCCACGCTTGCCACGCGCCGGTCGGCGCTTGAGCACCGGGCCGTGGTGCTGGGTGCGGACCGGGCGGAACTGGTGCCGAGGTTGCAGGGTCTGGCGGCCGACGAACCGGTAGCCGCTCCGGTCACCGGTGGTGGTGTGGTGTTTGTGTTTGGTGGTCAGGGTTCGCAGTGGGTGGGGATGGGTGGGGTGTTGTGGGAGTCGTCTGAGGTGTTTCGGGTGGCGGTGCGGGAGTGTGCGGTGGAGTTTGGGCGGTGGGTGGATTGGTCGGTGGTGGATGTGGTGCGGGGTGTGGGTGGGGTGGGTTTGGATCGGATTGATGTGGTGCAGCCGGTGTTGTTTTCGGTGATGGTGGGGGTGGCGGCGGTGTGGCGGTCGGTGGGGGTGGAGCCGGTGGGGGTGGTGGGGCATTCGCAGGGTGAGGTGGCGGCGGCGTTTGTGGCGGGGTGTGTGAGTTTGGCGGATGCGGTGCGGGTGGTGGTGGTGCGGTCGCGGGCGTGGTTGGGGTTGGCGGGGTTGGGGGCGATGGCGTCGGTGTCGTTGTCGCGGTCGGTGTTGGAGGGGCGGTTGGTGGGGTGGTCGGGGTTGTCGGTGGCGGCGGTGAATTCGCCGGTGGGGTGCACGGTGGCGGGTGAGGTGGGGTTGGTGCGGGAGTTTGTGGCGGGGTGTGTGGGTGATGGTGTGCGGGCTCGGGTGGTGGAGGGGCGAATGGTGCGGGTCATACGGGGGTGGTGGAGGTGGTGCGGGAGGAGTTGTTGGTGGGGTTGGGGTCGGTGTGTGGGCGGGTGGGGTCGGTGGCGTTTTTTCGTCGGTGACGGGGGTGTGGTGTCTGGGGTGGAGTTGGGGGCGGGGTATTGGTGGCGCAATGTGCGGGAGCCGGTGTTGTTTGAGGGTGCGGTGCGGGCGGCGTTGGGTGCGGGTGGGCGGGTGTTTGTGGAGGTGAGTCCGCATCCGGTGTTGGTGGGGTCGGTGCAGGAGGTGGTGGATGATGTGGGTGTTGATGCGGTGGTGGTGGGGTCGTTGCGGCGGGGTGAGGGTGGTTGGGGTCGGTTGGTGGAGTCGTTGGGGCGGGTGTGGGTGGGTGGTGTGGGTGTGGGTTGGGGTGGGTTGTTGGGTGTGGGTGGTCAGGTGGGTTTGCCGACGTATCCGTTCCAACGCCAGCGCTACTGGGCAACGGCCCGACCGCACCGGGGCGACGTGGGCTCCGTCGGCCTCGGCACGGTGGACCATCCGCTGCTCGGCGCGCTGGTGCCGATGGCGGACGACGACGGCGTGGTGCTTACCGGCCGGATCTCCCTGCGCAGTCATCCCTGGCTGGTCGACCACGCGGTCTCCGATGCAGCGGTCTTTCCCGGTACCGGCTTCGTCGAGTTGGCGGTGCTCGCCGGTGACCGGGCCGGCTGCGGGCGCATCGAGGAGCTCACTCTGCACGCGCCGTTGGTGGTTCCGGCGACCGGCGCCGTCGTGCTCCAGACCCGGGTCGGCGAGGCCGACGAGTCGGGCATCCGCGAGCTGACCATCTTCTCCCGGATCGAGGACGGCGTCGCCGGCTGGACGCGGCACGCCACCGGTGCACTGTCGGCGCGGAGCCTTCCGCCGGCGCTGGAACCGTCGGCCGAATGGCCGCCGGCCGGTGCCGAGCCGATCGACGTCGACGACGCGTACGCGCGGATGACCGCCGCCGGCTACCAGTACGGACCCGACTTCCGTGGGCTGGCAGCGCTGTGGCGCGGCGACAACGAGGTCTTCGCCGAGGTGCGGCTGCCCGACCGGCAGCAGGCCGAAGCGGGCCGTTACGAGCTGCATCCGGCCCTCTTCGACGCCGCCCTGCACTCGCTCTTCGCCCTCGGCGAAGGCACCGACGGCGTACGGTTGCCGTTCTCCTGGTCCGGCGTTGAGCTGCACGCCAGCGGTGCCACCCGGCTGCGGGTGCGGGCCGCGCTGCTGGCCGAGGAAACCGTACGTCTGGTCCTCGCCGACGACGACGGTGAGCTGGTCGCCTCGGTCGACTCCCTGGTCGTGCGTCCGCTGCGGGGCGGCGTCACGGCGTCCGGTCGCAACGACGCGCTGTTTCAGGTCCAGTGGCGGGCCGGCATCCTCGGCGCGGCACCGCCGCGCTGCGCCGTGCTCGGCACCGAAACCGGCGAGCTGGCCGCCGCGCTACCGGACGCGACCGTCGTCGACCAGCTCGCCGACCTCGCGGAGACCCCCGAGGTGCTGCTCTATCAGGTACCGGCCGAGCGCTCCGGTGCCGCGTGGTCGCCGGTGCTCGCCACGCTGGCCTTCCTCCAGGACTGGCTCGCCGAGCCGAGGCAGCCCGGCACCCGCCTGGTCGTGGTGACCCGTGGTGCGGTCGCCGCGCAGCCCGGCGACGATGTGACCGACCTCGGCGGCGCGGGCGTCTGGGGCCTGCTGCGCTCGGCGCAGAACGAGCACCCGGGCCGCTTCGGGTTGGTCGACCTGGACGGCCGGGACGAGTCGCTTGCGGTACTCGGTCAGGTCCTCGCCACCGGGGAGGACCAGGTCGCCGTCCGCTCCGGCACGGCCTGGCTGCCCCAGCTCAGCCGGTACGACAGCGCCGCGCTGCTTACGCCGCCGCAGACCGAGACCTGGCGGCTGGAAAGCGTGCGTCCCGGCACGATCGAGGGCCTGGAACTGGTTGCGTACCCGGAGGCGCTCGATCCGCTGGCACCGGGCGAGGTCCGGGTGGCGGTTCGCGCGATCGGCATGAACTTCAAGGACGTGGTCGTCGCCCTGGGCCTTGTTCCGGGGCTCACCGGACTGGGCGGTGAGATCTCCGGCGTCGTCACCGAGGTCGGTGCCGAGGTGACCGACCTGCGCGCCGGTGACCGGATCATGGGCATCTGCCCCGAGGTCTTCGGCCCGGTGGCGATCGCCGACGCGCGGCTGCTCGTACCGCTGCCCGAGGGCTGGACGTTCGAACAGGGGGCCGCCGCGCCGGTCGCGTTCCTCACCGCGTACTACGGTCTGGTCGACCTGGGTGGCCTGCGCGCGGGCGAATCGGTCCTGGTGCACGCCGCCGCCGGGGGCGTGGGCACGGCCGCCGTGCAGCTCGCGCGCCACCTCGGCGCCGAGGTCTTCGGTACGGCCAGCACCGGCAAGTGGCCCGCCCTGCGCGCGAACGGCCTGACCGACGAGCACATCGCGAACTCGCGCACGGTGGAGTTCGAGCAGCGCTTCCTGGCCGCGACCGGCGGTGCCGGCGTGGACGTCGTGCTCGACTGCCTGGCGGGCGAGTTCGTCGACGCCGGCCTGCGGTTGCTGCCTCGCGGCGGCCGTTTTCTGGAGATGGGTAAGACCGACAAGCGCGATCCCGAGGAGGTCGCGCGCCAGTACCCGGGCGTCGCGTACCGGGTGTACGACCTGATCGAGGCCGGTGCCGACCGCATCCACGAGATGCTGCTGACCCTCGCCGACCTGTTCCGGCGGGGCGTGCTGCGACCTCCGCCGGCCACCACCTGGGACATCCGGCGGGCCCGAGAGGCGTTCCGGGCGCTCAGCCAGGCCCGGCTGATCGGCAAGGCGGTGTTGACCGTGCCGCGCGAGCCCTGGTCCGCCGCAGGCACCGTCCTGATCACCGGCGGCACCGGCATGCTCGGCGGCCTGCTGGCCCGCCGGCTGGTCACCCGGCACGGCGTGCCGAGCCTGGTGCTGACCAGCCGCCGCGGCGCGGACGCGCCAGGGGTGCGGGAGTTGGTCGACGAGCTCACCGGGGCTGGGGCGCGGGTGACGGTCGCCGCCTGCGACGTGGCCGACCGGGCGGCGCTCGCCCGGGTCATCGAGGACATTCCGGCCGAGTATCCGTTGACCGGCGTCGTACACACCGCGGCGCTGCTCGACGACGGCCTGATCGAGTCCCTCACCCCCGAGCAGACCGAGCGGGTGCTGCGGCCGAAGGTCGACGGCGCGCTCAACCTGCACGAGCTGACCAGCCACCTCGACCTGTCGGCCTTCCTGCTCTTCTCGTCCCTCGCCGGCACGCTCGGCGGCCCGGGGCAGGGCAACTACGCCGCCGCCAACGCGATGCTCGACGGCCTCGCCCAGCACCGGCAGGCGCGCGGGCTGGCCGCCACCTCGCTCGCGTGGGGCTTCTGGGAACAGCGCAGCGAGCAGTCGGCCCGCATCGACGAGCGGGACATGCAGCGCTACAGCCGTGGCGGGGTGCTGCCGCTGGGCACGGAGGAGGGACTGGCACTGCTTGACGTCGCGAGCCAGGCCGCCGCCGCGACCCTGGTGCCGGCCAAGCTCGACCCGGCGGCGCTCGCCCGCGGCGGGGCCCGGGTGCCGGCGATAATGCGGGCGCTCGTGCCGGCACCCACCCGGCGCAGCGTGCGCGGCGGCGCGCCGGCCGAGGATGGCTCGCTCGCGCAGCGGCTCGCCGGCCGTACCGAGATCGAACGCCACCGGGCGCTGCTGCAACTGGTACGCGGCAATGCCGCGACCGTGCTCGGGCACGCTGACCCGGATGCCGTGCCGGTCGGGCAGCCCTTCCGCGAACTCGGCTTCGACTCGCTCACCGCGGTCGAGTTCCGCAACCGGTTGGCGCAGGCCAGCGGCATGCGGCTGCCCGCCACCCTGGTCTTCGACCACCCGACCCCGGAGGACCTCTGCCGCTTTCTCTACCAGGAGTTGTTCGGCGGGTCCGGCCCCGCGTCGCCGGCACCGGCGACTGTCACGCCGACCGCCGCCGAGGCCGACGACCAGCTGGCGATCGTCGGCATGGCGTGCCGGTTCCCCGGCGGCGTCGGCTCGCCCGAGGAACTCTGGGAACTCGTCATGGGGGAGCGGGACGCGGTCACCGGGTTCCCACCCGATCGCGGCTGGGCAGAGGCTGCTGACACTCCGCCGCGCCAGGGCGGCTTCCTCACCGGCGTAGCGGACTTCGACGCCGCATTCTTCGGTATCGCCCCACGCGAGGCGCTGACCATGGATCCCCAGCAGCGCCTGCTGCTCGAGGTCGCCTGGGAGGCGCTCGAACGGGCCGGTATCGACCCGACCTCGCTGCGCGGCAGCCGGACGGGCGTCTTCGTCGGCTCGGCCGCCTCCGGGTACACGTCGCTCTTTCCGCGCGGCTCGGAGAGCCTGGCCGGGTACGGCGTCACCGGCACGGCGACCAGCGTCGTGTCCGGCCGTGTCTCCTACGTGCTCGGTCTGGTGGGCCCCTCGGTCACCGTCGACACGGCCTGCTCGTCGTCGCTTGTCGCGCTGCACACGGCGGTGCACGCGCTGCGTGCCGGCGACTGCGACCTCGCCCTCGCGGGCGGCGTGGCGATCATGACCAGCCCGTTCCTCTTCGACGACTTCGAGCGGCAGGGCGGTCTCGCCGCCGACGGACGGTGCAAGGCGTTCGGCGCGGACGCCGACGGTACGGGCTGGGCCGAGGGCGTCGGGCTGCTTCTCGTCGAGCGTCTGGCGGACGCCCGGCGCAAGGGACATGAGGTGCTGGCCGTGCTGCGCGCATCGGCGATCAACTCCGATGGTGCCTCCAACGGGCTCACCGCGCCGAGCGGCCCCTCGCAGCAGCGGGTGATCACGCAGGCGCTCGCCGCCGCGGGCCTGTCGACCGCCGACGTGGACACGATCGAGGCGCACGGTACGGGCACCGTGCTCGGTGACCCGATCGAGGCGCAGGCGATCATCGCGACGTACGGGCAGGGCCGCCCTGCCGACGAGCCGATCTGGCTCGGCTCGCTCAAGTCGAACATCGGGCACGCGCAGGCCGCAGCCGGCGTCGGCGGCCTCATCAAGATGGTGCTCGCCCTGCGTAACGGAGTGCTGCCGCGGACGCTGCACGCGGACGAGCCGACCTCGCACGTCGACTGGACCGCCGGTGCCGTACGGCTGCTCGACCGGGCCCGCCCGTGGCCGGAGACCGGCCGGCCGCGCCGGGCCGCGGTGTCCTCCTTCGGCGTCAGCGGCACGAACGCCCACGTCATCCTCGAACAGGCACCGGCAGCGCCGGAGCCGGCAGTGGAAGCCGGCATCGGTACGCCGACAGCGGAAGCCGGCACCGGCACACCGGCGGTGGTGCCGTGGCTGCTCTCCGGACACGACGAGGCCGCGCTGCGGGCACAGGCCGTCCGGCTGCGGGAGCACCTGAGCCGACACCCCGAGCTGAGCATCCGCGACGTGGCCTACTCGACGGCCACCGGGCGGGCGGCGTTGGAGCAGCGTGCCGCGCTGGTCGTGCACGACCGCGACGAGGCACTCGCCGGGCTCGCCGCGTTCGGCTCCGGCGAGGTACCCCGGCACCTGGTCACCGGTACGGCGGTAAGCGGCACCCTCGGCGTGCTCTTCTCCGGCCAGGGTGCCCAGCGCCCCGGCATGGGCCACGAGCTTTACCAGGCATTTCCCGTCTTCGCGCAGGCATTCGACGCGACCTGCCGGCACCTTGACGAGCACGGCGAGTGGCGGCTGCGGGAGGTGGCCTTCGCGGCGGCCGGCACCGACGCGGCGCGGGCGCTGGACCAGACCCGACTCACCCAGCCCGCGCTCTTCGCCTACGAGGTCGCGCTCTACCGGCTGCTCGAGTCGTGGGGCGTACGCGCGGACTACCTGTTGGGCCACTCCCTCGGCGAGATCAGCGCCGCACACGTGGCCGGTGTGCTCTCCCTCGCCGACGCCTGCACGCTGGTCACCGCCCGCGCCCGGCTGATGCAGGAACTGCCCGACGGCGGCGCGATGCTGGCGGTCGCCGGTGCCGAGGCCGAGGTCGCGGCGGCCCTGGGCGAGGTGCTCGGCGAGCAGGCCGGGTCGGTCGGGATCGCGGCGGTGAACGGGCCGCAGGCGTTGGTCGTCTCCGGCCCGGCCGAGTCGCTGCGGCGGATGGCCGAGCACTTCACCGCCGCCGGCCGCCGGACCCGCTGGCTCAAGGTCAGCCATGCCTTCCACTCACCGCTGATGGAGCCGATGCTCGACGAGTTCGCGCGGGTGGTCGACGCGCTCTCGCTGGCCCCGCCCCGGATCCCGATCGTCTCCAACGTGACCGGCGCACTCCTTTCCGCCGACGAGGTTTGCGATCCGGCGTACTGGGTGCGGCACGTACGCCAGCCGGTGCGCTTCGCGGACGGCGTGGCGACCCTCACCGGGGAGGGCGTCAGCACGCTCCTCGAAGTGGGACCCGACCGCGTCCTCACCGCCCTGGCGCAGGACTGCGTCGACGCCCGCGACACCGCGTCCGGCGGCGCCACTGCCCGCCCGGCCTGCATCTGCACCTCCCGGGCGAAGCAGCCCGAGGTCGAGACCCTGGTCGGCGCGGTCGCGCAGGCACACGTGCACGGCGTGGCCATCGACTGGCCGGCCTGGTACGCCGGCAGCGGGGCACGTCGCGTTCCGCTGCCCACCTACCCGTTCCAGCGGTCGCGGTACTGGCCGGACGCATCGGTGGTCGGGCGGGCGGCGGCGCTACCGGCCGGACTGGGGGCGACCGGGCATCCGCTGCTCAGCGGCTGGGTGGCCTCGGCCTCCGGCAGCGAGGTGCTCTTCACCGGTGAGCTGTCCCAGGCCGGCCACCCCTGGCTGGCCCACCACGCCGTGGCCGACACCGTCCTCTTCCCCGGCACCGGCTTCGTGGAACTGGCGCTCTGGGCCGGTGGCCACCTCGGCTACCTGGCGCTCGACGAACTGGCGATCCAGAGCCCGTTGATGATCCCCGAGCGGGGCACCGTGCAGGTGCAGGTCGTCGTCGGAGCCGACGACGAGGGTCGTCGTCCGGTCACGGTCTTCTCCCGGACGGATGCCGCCGCGGACTGGTCCCGCAACGCCGAGGGACAGCTCACCGCAGAACCGGAGTCGCCACCCGCCGAGGACGTTCTGCCGCGCCCGTGGCCGCCGGTGGACGCCGAGCCGGTCGACCTCGACGGCTTCTACGAGGGCCTGGCCGAGTCCGGCTTCGACTACGGGCCGACCTTCCGGGGCCTGACGGCGGCGTGGCGGCGCGGCGACGAGGTCCTCGCGGAGGTGGCACTGCCCGACGAGACAATCGGCGAGGCGGCCGGGTACGCCATGCATCCGGCCCTGCTCGACGCCGCGCTGCACGCCCTGGCGTTCCGGACGTCCGAGACCTGGACGGGCGGGCCTCGGCTGCCGTTCCTGTGGCGACGGGTCACCCTCAGCCAGCGCGGCAGGGCCAACCTGCGGGTGCGCATCACCGATGCCGGATCGGACGCGGTGGCGATCACGATCGCCGACGACGCCGGGCAGCCGGTCGCCGCGGTCGACGCGTTGGTCGTCCGGGAGGCGTCGACCGCGCACCTGCGCCGGGCGGGTGGCCAGCCGGGCTCCCTCTACCGACTGGAATGGACGCCGTCGCCGGTGACCGGTAGCGGCGAGATCATCTCGCGGCGCTGGGCCGTGATCGGCGCGGACGACTCCGGGTACGGCGAATTGCCGCCGCAGCGGTACCCCGACCTGGCCGCGCTGCGCGCGGAGGTCGGTGCCACCGGCGTGGCGCCCGAGGTCGTCGTGTTGCCACTGACGTGTACCACAGGTGAGGACGCCGAAGCCGTGCACGCCGCCGTGCACCATGCCCTCGGCCTGGTTCGCGAATGGATCGACGACAAGCGCCTCACCGACGCGCGGCTGGTGCTCTGCGGCAGTGGCGCGGTGCAGGTGCGCGAGGACGAGGGCATCGGCGATCTCGCCGCCGCGACGGCCTGGGGCGTGGGCAGCTCCGCCCAGCTGGAGAATCCCGACCGGATCGTGCTCGTGGACCTCGACGACCCGGCCCCGGCCGGCGACGCCGTGCACCGCGCGCTCGCGCTCGCCGAAGCGGCGGCGGAGCCACAGATCGCGGTCCGGGACGGCAAACTGTTCGTACCCCGGTTGGTGGCGCTGCCCCGACGGCCGGCTGCCGCCGGGTGGCCGTCGGCCGGCACGGTGCTGGTGACCGGGGCGAGCGGCATGCTCGGCGGTCTCGTCGCCCGCCACCTGGTCGGCACCCACGGGGTACGGCGTCTGCTGCTCGCCAGCCGGCGCGGCGCGCAGGCACCCGGCGCGCGGGAGTTGCAGCGCGAACTGACCGAGGCCGGCGCCGAGGTGCGGCTCGCCGCGTGCGATGTCGCGGACCGCGCCGCGCTCGCCGCCCTGCTGGCCGAGATCCCCGAGGAACATCCGCTGACGGCGGTCGTGCACACGGCGGGCGTGGTGGAGGACGGGTTGATCGGGTCGCTCACCGCCGAGGGTGTCGACCGGGTGCTACGCGCCAAGGTGGACGCCGCGACGAACCTGCACGAGCTGACCGCCGGCTCCGACCTGGCGGCATTCGTCATGTATTCGTCGCTCTCCGGCACGACCGGCGGCGCCGGGCAGGCGAACTACGCCGCCGCGAACGCCTTCCTCGACGCGCTCAGCCGACGTCGGCGGGCTGGCGGGCTGCCGGCGGTGTCGATCGGCTGGGGTCCCTGGGCGGAGAGCGGCGGCATGGCCGCGCAGCTCGCGGGCTCGGACCTCAAGCGGATCGCGCGCTCGGGCCTGCTCCCGCTCGACCCGGCGCAGGGACTCGACCTGCTCGACGCGGCCGCAGGCGCCGGCGAGGCAGCGGTGGTGGCGTTCCGGTTCGACCCGGCGGCGGGCCGCGACGACCAGGCGGGGAACCTGCCGGGCGTGCTGCGCCACCTCGCCGAAGGCGGGCGACGGCGCCCGGCGCGGGCCAGCGCCACCACGGGTGGCCCGCTGCGCGACCGGCTGCGCAGGATGGCCGAGCCGGAGCGCGAGGCCGCGTTGGTGGACCTCGTACGTGCCGAGGCCGCCACCGCCGCCGGACTGCCCTCCACCCGGGCGGTGCCGGCGGGGAAGGCGTTCAAGAACCTCGGCTTCGATTCGCTGATGGCCGTGGACCTACGCAACCGGCTGAGCACGCTCACCGGGGTACGGCTGCCCGCGACGCTGGTGTTCGACTATCCGACGCCGCTGGCCCTCGCCGAACACCTGGGTACGCACTTCGAACCCGAGCCGGTCGGGCCCGCCCTACCGGCGCTGAAGGCGCTGCACAGCCTGGAGAACGCGGTACAGGCCGGACCACCCGCCAACGGCGAACGTGGCGCGATGGTGGCCCGGCTGAGGATCCTGTTGGCCAAACTCGAAGACGGTGACGCGGACGCCGGTGACGCGGAGTCCGACGATCGTGATCTCGCCTCGGCCAGCGCCGAAGAACTCGTCAGCCTGATCGGCGACGAGTTCGGCATTCACTGACGGCAATTCACTCGACTTTACCGGCCAGGCCGTGGCGGCCCGGCCGGTAAAGCGCCTGCGGCGCGCGACGCGCTAGGGGTCACCGCTCGGATAGGGGGACCTGCTCTGGGGGTTACCTGAGCACCCGACCGGCATAGCCTGCATTTGTGGGTCGCTCCGGCTACGTGTCCGGCCACGCGGCGACTCCACTGTGGACGACTAGCGATCATCTGGGCTCACGACTGGTCCGCACGGCGTGCGGAGATACGACCGGCCGACTGCACCACGACCTCCCGGTGAAGCGGAAAGGGAGAGCTGACAAATGGGTTCCTCGGTCGCAGAGGTGGTAGATGCGCTTCGCGCCTCGCTTCTGGAAAACGAACGCCTCCGGCAACAGAATCAACGGCTCAGCAGCGCCGCCACGGAACCACTGGCGATCGTGGGCATCGGCTGCCGCTACCCCGGGGGCGTACGCAACTGCGACGACCTGTGGCGGCTGGTCGCCGAGGGCCGCGACGCGATGTCGGAGTTCCCCACCGACCGGGGCTGGGAGAGCTTCCAGGTGCCGACCGCCCGGCAGGGCGGTTTCCTCTACGAGGCCGGCGACTTCGACCCGGCCTTCTTCAAGATCTCGCCACGCGAGGCGCTGACGATGGACCCGCAGCAGCGGTTGCTGCTGGAGACGTCGTGGGAGTCGCTCGAACACGCCGGCATCGACCCGTTGTCGCTGCGCGGCAGCCGTACCGGCGTCTTCATCGGCGGCTCCGCCCAGGAGTACGGCACCCTGCTGATGAACTCCGCAGATCCGTCGTCGGCGGCAGGCTACGCGCTTACCGGACTGCCCGGCGCGGTGCTCTCCGGCCGGGTGTCGTACGTGCTGGGTCTTGAGGGGCCGGCGGTCACGGTCGACACGGCGTGCTCGTCGTCGCTGGTGGCCCTGCACCTGGCCAGCCAGGCGCTGCGTACCGGCGAGTGTGACCTGGCCCTGGCCGGCGGTGTGCTGGTGCTGGGCACCCCGGCCATCTTCGCCGAGTTCGCGACCCAGGGCGGCTCGGCCGCCGACGGCCGGTGCAAGTCCTTCGCGGCCTCGGCCGACGGCACCGGATACGGCGAGGGCGTCGGCGTGGTCGTGCTGGAGCGCCTCTCGGACGCGCGCCGTAACGGTCACGAGGTGCTGGCGCTGGTCCGTGGCTCGGCGGTGAACCAGGACGGCGCCTCCAACGGTCTGACCGCCCCGAACGGACCCTCCCAGCAGCGGGTGATCCGGTCGGCGTTGACGAATGCCGGCGTCGCCGCCTCCGACGTGGACGTCGTGGAGGCGCACGGCACCGGCACCACGCTGGGCGACCCGATCGAGGCGCAGGCACTGCTCGACACGTACGGTCAGGAGCGTCCCGCCGGCCAGCCGCTCTGGCTGGGCTCGGTCAAGTCGAACTTCGGTCACACCCAGACCGCCGCCGGCATCGCCGGGGTGATCAAGATGGTGATGGCGCTGCGGGCCGGCGTACTGCCGAAGACCCTGCACGCCGAGGAGCCCACGCCGCATGTGGACTGGTCGTCGGGTGCGGTCGAACTGCTGACGCAGGCGCGGCGGTGGCCGGATCACGACCGCCCTCGGCGGGCGGGGGTGTCCTCGTTCGGCATCAGCGGCACCAACGCCCACGTCATCCTGGAGCAGGGGCCCGCCGACGAGCCGACCACCACCGACGCGCCGGGTCTGCCGGTGGTGCCCTGGGTGGTTTCGGGGCGGGGCGAGGCGGCCCTGGCCGAGCAGGCCGCCCGGCTGGCCGGGTACCTGGCGGACCGGACGGATGCCGCACCGGCCGACGTGGGTCTGTCGCTGGCACTGGGCCGTGCGGGCCTGGAGACCCGCGCGGTGGTGGTCGGGTCGAGCCTGCCGGAACTGCTGGCTGGTCTGCGGCAGGTCGGGGCCGGTACCAGCGTGGTCGCGGGCCGGTTGGGGGTCCTCTTCTCCGGGCAGGGGTCGCAGCGGCTCGGCATGGCCCGCGAACTGTATGCGGCGTACCCGACCTTCGCACGCGCCTTCGACGAGGTGTGCGGGGAGTTCGACCTCCCGCTCAAGGACGTGATGTGGGGCGAGGACGCCGCGCTGCTGGACCGCACCCAGTACGCCCAGCCGGCCCTGTTCGCGGTGGAGGTGGCCCTGTTCCGGCTGGTCGAGTCGTGGGGCCTGCGGCCCGACGTGCTGATCGGTCACTCGGTGGGCGAGTTGGCGGCGGCGTATGTGGCGGGCGTGTGGTCGCTGGCCGACGCCTGCCGGGTGGTGGCGGCCCGTGGCCGGTTGATGCAGCGGTTGCCGGCCGGCGGGGTGATGTGGTCGGTGGAGGTGTCGGAGGCGGAGATTCGGCAGCTGCTCGTCGACGGTGTGTCGGTGGCGGCGGTGAACGGCCCGTCGTCCGTGGTGATCTCCGGCGCGACGGAGCCGGTCGCCAGGGTGGTGGCGGCGTGTGAGGGCCGCCGCTGCAAGCAGCTCGCGGTGTCGCATGCGTTCCACTCGGTGCTGATGGAACCGATGCTTGCGGAGTTCGAGCAGCTGCTCACGAAGGTGGAGTTCCGCCGTCCGGCGCTGCCGGTGGTGTCGAACGTGTCGGGTCGGGTCGCCGCCGAGGAACTGATGACGCCGGGCTACTGGGTGAGCCAGGTGCGCGCCGCCGTACGGTTCGCCGACTGTGTGGCGACGGCCGTGGGCCGGGGCGTGTCCTCGCTTGTCGAGATCGGCCCTGGTGGGCTGGCGGGCCTGGCGGGCGCGTCGGTGGGCGACGCCGACGTGGCGGTGGTGGCGACCCTGCGCCGCGACCGCGGTGAGGCCGAGTCCGTGGTGTCCGCGATCGGCGCGTTGTGGGCTCGCGGCATCCCGGTCGACTGGGCGGCGTTCTTCGCCGGCTCAGGTGCCCGGCGGGTCAGGCTGCCGACGTACGCCTTCCAGCACACCCGCTACTGGGTGGAGGCCACATTCGACAAGGCGCCGGGCGAGCGCGTGCTCGACGGCGAGTTCTGGAGCGCGGTCGAGCGCGGCGACGCGGACGGCCTGCAAACCATTGTCGGCGCACCGGGTGCCTGGGACGAGGTGGTGCCGGCGCTGGCGCGTTGGCGACGGTCCCGCGTCGAACGCGGCCTGGTCGACTCCTGGCGCTACCGGCTGGTCAACCGCTCCGTCAGCGTCGGCTTCGGCGCCACGTTGTCGGGTACCTGGCTGGTGCTGCTGCCCGTCGCCGACCCCGTCGCGCACGCGGACGACGTGGTGGCGGCCCTGCGGGGTGCCGGCGCGGACGTGGTGACGCTTACCGTGGCGGATCGGGCGGCCCTCGCCGGGGCCGGTGAGGTGACGGGCGTGCTCTCGGTGGCGTCCGACGACCTGATGGCGTCGGTGGCGGTGGTGCAGGCCCTCGCGGAGGGCGGCGTGACCGCGCCGCTCTGGTTGCTGACCCGTGGTGCGGTCGGCCCGGACTCGGTCGTTGCGGAGCAGGCGCAGGTCTGGGCGCTCGGCCAGGTCGTCGGCCTGGAACGTCCCGGCACCTGGGGTGGCCTGATCGACCTGCCGGAGACCTGGGACGAGCGGATCGCCGCCGGTCTCGTCGGCGCGCTCGCCGATGGTGGCGGCGAGGACCAACTGGTGCTGCGCGCGTCGGGTGTCTTCGCGCGTCGGCTGGTGCGGGCCCCCTTGACCGGTACCGGTCGAGGGTGGTCGCCGCGCGGCACGGTGCTGGTGACCGGTGGCACCGGCGGTATCGGTGCCCAGGTGGCTCGTTGGTTGGTGGGCCTGGGCGCGGAGCATGTGGTGTTGACCAGCCGTCGGGGTCTGGCGGCCGAGGGCGCGCAACAGCTCAGGACGGAACTGGAAGCCAGCGGCGCGCGGGTGACCGTCGCGACCTGCGACGTGGCCGATCGCGACGCGCTGGCGCGGGTGCTGGCCGACGTGCCCACGCTCACGGCGGTCTTCCACGTGGCGGGCGTGGCGACCTTCGGTGACGTGCTCGGCCTCGACGAGGCGCAACTGGCCGAGGCCGCGCACGGCAAGGTGGCCGGTGCCCGGAACCTCGACGAGCTGACCGGTGACCTGGACGCCTTTGTGCTCTTCTCCTCGGGCGCGGCGGTCTGGGGCAGCGCCGGCAATGCCGCCTACGCGGCGGCCAACGCCTACCTCGACGCGCTGGCGCAGCGGCGCCGGGAACGCGGACTGACCGCGACCTCGGTGTCGTGGGGCAGTTGGGGCGGCGGCGGCATGGCCGAGGGCTTCTCGCCCGAGGAGATGTCCCGGCGCGGGCTGCGGCTGATGGAGCCCCGGCTCGCGCTCGACGTGCTGCACCAGGCGATCGACCACGACGAGACGCTGCTGACCGTCGTCGACATGGACTGGGAGAAGTTCACTCCCAGCTACACCATGGCCCGTCGTCGACCCCTCATCGAGGACATCCCCGAGGTCGCCCGGACGTTGAACGACACCACCGCAAGCGAGCGCGGCGACGATTCGGCCGCTGCCGCGCTGCGGCAGCGACTGGCGGGCCTGGCCGAACATTCGCAGCAGGCCGCCCTCCAGGACCTCGTGCGAACCGAGGCGGCATCGGTCCTCGGCCATGTTCGGGCCGACGAGATCGGCGGCCGGCTCTTCCAGGAACTCGGCTTCGACTCGCTTACCGCGATGGAGCTGCGCAACCGGCTGGCCGCCGCGACCGGCCTGCGGCTGCCCACCAGCATCGTCTTCGACTATCCGACGCCGGTGGCGCTCGCCGAGCTGCTGCGTACGGAACTCTTCGGCAGCGCCGCCGAGCCGGTCGCGGCGACCCTCGCCGTCCGCGAGGCCGCCGACGATCCGCTGGTCATCGTCGGCATGGCCTGCCGCTTTCCGGGCGGGGTCGGCTCGCCGGAGGAACTGTGGCAGCTGGTCTTCGAGGGGCGCGACGAGATCTCCGACTTCCCCGCCGACCGGGGTTGGGAGTCCTGGCAGGTGCCCGGCATCCGCCAGGGGGCCTTCATGTCCGGCGCGGGCGACTTCGACGCGGCTTTCTTCGGTATCTCGCCGCGGGAGGCCCTGGCGATGGATCCGCAGCAGCGGTTGTTGCTGGAATGTTCGTGGGAGGCGTTGGAACGGACTGGGGTGGATCCGCTGTCACTGCGCGGCAGCCGCACCGGCGTGTTCGTCGGCGGCGCCCCCCAAGAGTACGGAGCCCTGCTTGTCAATTCCGCCGAGGCGGCGAGTGGTTATGCGTTGACCGGTGCTTCCGGCAGTGTGATGTCGGGTCGGGTGGCGTACGTGTTGGGGCTTGAGGGTCCGGCGGTGACGGTGGACACGGCGTGTTCGTCGTCGTTGGTGGCGTTGCATCTGGCGGGTCAGGCGTTGCGTAACGGTGAGTGTGATCTTGCCCTGGCCGGCGGCGTGACGGTCATGTTCACGCCGAGCGGCTTCATGGAGTTCGACCGGCAGGGCGGGCTGGCCAGTGACGGCCGCTGCAAGTCCTTCTCGGCCGACGCCGACGGCACCGGCTGGTCGGAGGGGATCGGCCTGGTGGTGGTGGAGCGGCTCTCGGATGCCCGGCGCAACGGCCATCAGGTGCTGGCGGTGGTACGCGGCTCGGCGGTGAATTCCGATGGTGCGTCGAATGGGTTGACGGCGCCGAATGGTCCGTCGCAGCAGCGGGTGATTCGGCAGGCGTTGGCGGTGGCGGGGGTTTCTGCGGGTGAGGTGGATGTGGTGGAGGCGCATGGTACGGGGACGACGTTGGGTGATCCGATTGAGGCGCAGGCGTTGTTGGCGACGTATGGGCGGGAGCGTCCGGCCGACCGGCCGCTGTGGCTGGGCTCCATCAAGTCGAACATCGCGCACACCCAGTACGCGGCAGGTGTCGCGGGGCTGATCAAGATGGTGATGGCGATGCGGCACGGCCTCATGCCGCGCACGCTGCACGTCGAGGAACCGACGCCCGAGGTGGACTGGTCGACCGGTTGCGTCCGGCTGTTGACCGAGGCGCGCGAGTGGCCCGTCGGTGACAAGCCACGACTCGCCGGCATCTCCTCCTTCGGCATCAGCGGGACGAATGTCCACGTGATCATCGAGGAGCCGCCGGCTGAACTGGAGCCCGAGTTGGGGTCGGGTGGGGTGTTGCCGGTGTTGCCGGTGGTGCCGTGGGTGGTGTCGGGTCGTGGGGTGGGTGCGTTGCGGGATCAGGTGGATCGGCTTGTGGGGTTTGTGGGTGGTGGTTCTGGTGTGGGGGTGGTGGATGTGGGTGTGTCGTTGGCGGTGGGTCGGGCGGGGTTGGAGTCGCGGGCGGTGGTGGTGGGTGGGGATGTGGGGGAGTTGGTGGGGGTTTGGGGCGGGTGGAGTTGGGTGGGGTGGTGGGTGATGGTCGGGTGGGGTTTTGTTTTCGGGTCAGGGTTCTCAGCGGTTGGGTATGGGGCGTGAGTTGTATTCGTTGTTTCCGGTTTTTGCAAGGGTTTTTGATGAGGTGTGTGGTGAGTTTGATGTGTTGTTGGGGCGGTCGTTGAAGGAGGTGGTGTGGGGTGGTGATGTGGGGTTGTTGGAGCGTACGGAGTTTGCGCAGCCGGCGTTGTTTGCGGTGGAGGTGGCGTTGTTTCGGTTGGTGGAGTCGTGGGGTGTTCGGCCGGATGTGTTGGTGGGGCATTCGGTGGGGGAGTTGGTGGCGGCGTGTGTGGCGGGTGTGTGGTCGTTGGGGGATGCGTGTCGGGTGGTGGCGGCTCGGGGTCGGTTGATGCAGGGGTTGCCGGTGGGTGGGGGATGTGGTCGGTGGAGGTGTCGGAGGAGGAGATTGGGGGTTGCTTGTGGAGGGTGTGTCGGTGGCGGCGGTGAATGGTCCGTCGTCGGTGGTGATTTCGGGGGCGGTGGAGTTGGTGGAGCGGGTGGTGGCGGCGTGTGGGGGGCGGCGGTGTCGGCGGTTGGCGGTGTCGCATGGGTTTCATTCGGTGTTGATGGAGCCGATGCTTGCTGATTTTGAGCGGGTTTTGGTGGGGGTGGAGTTTTGTCGTCCGGTGTTGCCGGTGGTGTCGAATGTTTTTGGTCGGGTGGTGGGGGAGGAGTTGTTGTCGCCGGGTTATTGGGTGCGGCAGGTGCGGGAGGCGGTGCGGTTTGGTGATTGTGTGGATGTGGTGGTGGGTGGGGGTGTGGTGACGTTGTTGGAGGTGGGTCCGGGTGGGTTGGCGGGTTTGGTGGATCGGGTGGGGGTGGTGGTGTTGTCTGGTTTGCGTCGTGGTCGTGGTGAGTGTGAGTCGTTGGTGGGGGCGTTGGGTGGTTTGTGGGTGCGTGGGGTGTCGGTTGATTGGGGGGCGTTTTTTGCGGGTCGTGGTGGGCGGTGGGTGTCGTTGCCGACGTATGCGTTTCAGCATCGCCGCTACTGGATCGAGGCCACCATCGACAAGGCGGCCGGCGAGGGCGTGCTCGACGGCGAGTTCTGGACTGCGGTCGAGCGCGGCGACGCGGACGGTCTACAGGCGATGGTCGGCGCACCGGGTGCCTGGCCGGAGTTGCTGCCGGCACTGGCCCGCTGGCGTCGCTCCCGCGTCGAACGCGGGCTGGTCGACTCCTGGCGGTACCGGTTGGTCACCCGGCCCGTTCCGGTCGATGCCGACGCCAGGCTCGCCGGGACCTGGCTCACCCTGCTGCCCGCCGACGGCACACGGGTAGACGAGATCGTGGCGACTGTTCGTGGCGCCGGGGCCGACGTCGAAGCCGTGGTGGTGCAGCCCGGCACGGATCGTGCGGCGCTGGCCCAGCAGTTGGCCGAGGTCGGCGAGGTCACCGGGGTGCTGTCCGTCGCCGCCGGTGATCTCATGGCGACGGTGGTGGTGATGCAGGCCCTGGCGGATGCCGGGGTGACCGCACCGCTGTGGGTCCTGACCCGTGGCGCGACGGCCCCGGGCACGGTCGTCCCGGAACAGGCACAGGTCTGGGCGCTCAGCCAGGTCTTCGGGCTGGAGCGCCCGGCGACCTGGGGCGGCCTGATCGACCTGCCGCAGGAGTGGGACGAGCGGATCGCCGCAGGCATGGTCGGCGCTTTGGCCGCGCACAAGGGCGAGGACCAGCTCGTGGTCCGCCGGTCCGGGATCTCCGCCCGCCGGCTGGTACGCGCGCCGCTGGGCGCCACGGAAGGTCGTGGCTGGGCACCTCGCGGTACCGCCCTGGTCACCGGTGGTACCGGCGGCATCGGCGCACACGTGGCCCGCTGGCTCGCCGACCTCGGTGCCGAGAGCCTGGTGCTGACCAGCCGTCGCGGTCTTGCCGCCGAGGGTGCCCAGCAACTCAAGGACGAGCTCGAAGCGGCAGGTACCCGGGTCTGGGTGCGGGCGTGCGACGTGACCGACCGGGAGGCGCTCGCCGAACTACTGGCCGACGTCCCCGACCTCACCGCGGTATTCCACGCCGCTGGCGTGGCCAGCTACAGCGAGGTGCTGCACCTGGACGAGGCCCAGCTCGCCGCGGCGGCGGCCGGCAAGGTCGACGGTGCCCGGAACCTCGACGAGCTCACCGGAGACCTGGACGCCTTCGTCATGTTCTCCTCCGGCGCGGCGGTCTGGGGCAGCGGCGGCCACGGCGCGTACGCGGCGGCCAACGCGTACCTTGACGCACTGGCCCAGCAACGCCGTGCGCGCGGCCGGACCGCGACCTCGGTGTCCTGGGGCGGTTGGGCATCCGGCGGCATGCTCGACGACAACGAGGGTGCCGGGGACCAGCTGACCCGGCTCGGCCTGCGGCTGATGGAGCCGCGTCTCGCGCTCCAGGTGCTGCACCAGGCGATCGACCACGACGAGACGCTGCTGACCGTCGTCGACATGGACTGGGCACGCTTCGCGCCCAGCTACACCATGGCCCGCCGCCGCGCTCTCATCGAGGACATCCCCGAGGTCGCCCGGGTACTCGGCGAAGACGAGGATTCGGCGCTCCACGAGGCGGCGACCGACGAACTGCGTCAGCGCCTGGCCGACCGGTCGGCGGCGGAGCGGCACGCGGAGCTGCTCAGCCTGGTGCGCGGTGCGGCGGCCGAGGTGCTCGGGCACTCCTCAGTGGAGGAGATCGCGCCGACCAGGCCGTTCCAGGACTTCGGTTTCGACTCGCTCACCGCGATGGAGCTGCGTAACCGGCTCACCGCCGCGACCGGCCTGCGGCTGCCTGCCAGTGTCGTCTTCGACTACCCCAACCCGGAGAACCTGGCGGCGTACCTGCTCACCGAGCTTTTCGGCGCCGAAGCCGGCACCGACTCGCCGGTCGTGGCGGTCCGCGACGCGGCCGACGATCCACTCGTGATCGTCGGCATGGCCTGCCGCTACCCGGGCGGCGTGGTCACGCCCGAGGAACTGTGGCGCCTGGTCTCCGACGGCCGCGACGGCATCTCGGACGTGCCGACCGACCGTGGCTGGCAGGAGCAGGGCGTCGGCGGCGGGATGCAGGGTGGCTTCGTCTACTCGGCAGGCGACTTCGACCCCGGCTTCTTCGGTATCTCGCCCCGCGAGGCCCAGTCGATGGATCCACAGCAGCGGTTGTTGCTGGAATGTTCGTGGGAGGCGTTGGAGCGGGCCGGGGTGGATCCGCTGTCACTGCGCGGCAGCCGCACCGGCGTGTTCGTCGGCGGCACCTCCCAGGAGTACGGCTCGGTGCTCGCCGCCGCGCCGGAGGCCGCCGAAGGGTTCGCGCTGACCGGCTCCTCCGGCAGTGTGATGTCGGGTCGGGTGGCGTACGTGTTGGGCCTCGAAGGGCCGGCGGTGACGCTCGACACCGCCTGTTCGTCGTCGTTGGTGGCGTTGCATCTGGCGGGTCAGGCGTTGCGTAACGGTGAGTGTGATCTTGCTCTGGCCGGCGGTGTCACGGTGCTGGCGACCCCGGGAGTGTTCGCGGAGTTTGATCGGCAGGGTGGGTTGGCTCGTGATGGGCGGTGTAAGGCGTTTGCGGCGGCGGCGGATGGTACGGGTTGGGGTGAGGGTGTGGGTGTGGTGGTGGTGGAGCGGTTGTCGGATGCGCGGCGTAATGGTCATCAGGTGTGGGCGGTGGTGCGTGGGTCGGCGGTGAATTCGGATGGTGCGTCGAATGGGTTGACGGCGCCGAATGGTCCGTCGCAGCAGCGGGTGATTCGGCAGGCGTTGGCGGTGGCGGGGGTTTCTGCGGGTGAGGTGGATGTGGTGGAGGCGCATGGTACGGGGACGACGTTGGGTGATCCGATTGAGGCGCAGGCGTTGTTGGCGACGTATGGGCGGGGGCGTCCGGAGGGTCGGCCGCTGTGGTTGGGGTCGGTGAAGTCGAATATTGGTCATACGCAGGCGGCGGCGGGTGTGGCGGGGTTGATCAAGATGGTGTTGGCGATGCGGGCGGGGGTGTTGCCGAGGACGTTGCATGTGGATGAGCCGACGCCGCAGGTGGATTGGTCGTCGGGGGCGGTGGAGTTGTTGACGGAGGCGCGTCAGTGGCGGGTGGATGGTCGTCCGCGTCGGGCGGGTATTTCGTCGTTCGGGATCAGTGGCACCAATGCTCACGTGATCATCGAGGAGCCGCCGGCTGAACCGGAGCCCGACGACGAGAGCCGGTACGCCGACCCCACGGTGGTCGCGCCCTTGACCGGCGAGATCCCCGTACCGTGGCTGCTCTCGGGCGCCGACCGGGCCGGTCTGCGCGCCCAGGCGGAGCAGATCGCCGCGTTCGTCGACCGCCACCCGGAGCTACCGATTGCCGACGTGGGCCGGTCCCTCGCGTCGCGCTCCCGCCTGGCACACCGCGCGGTGGTCCTCGGCACCGACCGGCCGAGCCTGCACGACGGCCTGCGCAACCTCGCCATCACCGGTACCACAATGGCCGACCCCCGGGTGGCGTTCGTGTTTCCGGGTCAGGGTGCGCAGTGGGTGGGGATGGCGGTGTCGTTGTGGGAGTCGTCGTCGGTTTTCGGTGGGTCGATGGTGGCGTGTGAGCAGGCGTTGACGCCGTTTGTGGAGTGGTCGTTGCGGGAGGTGGTGTTTTCGGGGGATGAGCAGTTGTGGGAGCGGGTGGATGTGGTGCAGCCGGTGTTGTGGGCGGTGATGGTGTCGTTGGCGCAGTTGTGGCGTTCGTGTGGTGTGGTGCCGTCGGTGGTGGTGGGTCATTCGCAGGGTGAGATTGCGGCGGCGGTGGTGGCGGGTGGTTTGAGCCTGGCGGATGGGGCCCGCGTCGTGGCGCTGCGCTCGCGGGTGATCGGTGAGGTGTTGTCGGGTGCCGGCGGCATGGTGTCGGTGGCGCTTCCGGCGGATGAGGCGTCTCGTCTGGTGGCGGAGTTCGAGGGTGTCGGGGTGGCCGCGGTCAACGGCCCGGCTGCGGTGGTCGTCTCGGGTGCGGTGGCCGGGCTTGACGCGCTGCTGGCCCGCTGTGAGCGGGACGGGGTGCGTGCGCGGCGGGTCCCGGTGGACTACGCCTCGCACTCGGATCAGGTCGACGCGCTTGAGGAACAGCTGCTGGCGGCGCTGGCGGAGGTGACGCCGGGGCCGTCGCGGCTGCCGATGATCTCCTCGGTCACCGGCGAGCTGATCGACACGTCGACCATGGACGCCCGGTACTGGTTCACGAACCTGCGCGAGACCGTCCGCTTCGAGCCGGCCGTACGCGCGATGCTGGCATCCGGCTACCGGATCTTCGTTGAGGTGAGTCCGCACCCGGTGTTGGTTCCCGCCGTGCAGGAGTCGATTGACGCCACCCAGCTGGATGCGGTCGCGCTCGGCACGTTGCGCCGCGACGACGGCGGTCCGGGCCGGTTCCTGGCCTCGCTCGCCGAGGCATATGTGCGCGGGGCGACCGTCGACTGGTCGTTGTTCTTCGACGGTGCCCGCCGGGTGGACCTGCCGACATATGCATTCCAACGTCGACGGTTCTGGCTGCGGGGGCAGACGTCGGGGGCGGCCGGCGGGTCGCTCGACGGTGAGTTCTGGACCGCGGTGGAGCGCGGCGACGCCGATGGCCTGGAGACCGTGGTGGGCGCGGCGGGCCCCTGGGGCGAGGTGGTGCCGGCGCTGGCGCGGTGGCGGCGGTCCCGCGTCGAACGCGACCTCGTCGACTCCTGGCGCTACCGGCTGGTCAGCCGACCGGTCACGATGGGCGCCCGAAGCGCCCTGACCGGAACCTGGCTCGTGCTGCTGCCCGCCGAAGCCCGTGGCGTGCGCACCGGCGACGTGCTGGCGACGCTTCGCGCTGCTGGTGCAGATCCGCAAGTGTTTGTGGTGTCGGACCGGGGCACCCTGGCCGGCGAACTGGCGCAGGTGGGCGAGGTCGCCGGGGTGCTCACGCTGGCGACCGGCGACCTGATGGCGTCGGTGGTGGCGGTGCAGGCGCTTGCGGACGCGGACGTCACGGCACCGATGTGGCTGATCACCGAGGGCGCGGTGCCGCCCGGTGTGGTGGTACCGGAGCAGGCGCAGGTGTGGGCGTTCGGCCAGGTGGTGGGTCTGGAGCGGCCCAACACCTGGGGTGGCTTGGTCGATCTGCCGCCGACCTGGGACGACCAGGTGGGTGCCGCTCTGGTGAGCGTGCTGGCCGGCGGTGGCGACGGCGAGGATCAGCTGGTGCTGCGGCCATCGGGTGTGTTCGCGCGTCGCTTGGTGCGTGCTCGGCTCGACGGTGGCGGTCGGGGTTGGTCACCGCGCGGCACGATCCTGGTCACCGGTGGCACCGGTGGTGTCGGGGCGCATGTGGCGCGGTGGCTGGTGAGCTTGGGCGCGCCGGAGCTGGTCCTGACGAGCCGGCGGGGGTTGGCGGCGGAGGGTGCCCGGCAGCTCGTAGCGGAGCTGGAGGCCGCCGGGGCGCGGGTGACGGTCGCGGCCTGTGATGTGGCTGACCGGGACGCCCTGGCGCGGTTGTTGGCGCAGATTCCAGACCTGTCGGCGGTCTTCCACGCGGCTGGTACGACGGCGTTCCGCCAGGTGGTGGAGAGCACGGCGGAGGACTTTGCGGAGGTGCTGGCGGGCAAGGTGGCCGGTGCGCGCAATCTTGATGAGCTGGTCGGTGCGGTGGATGCCTTCGTGATGTTCTCCTCGGGGGCGGCGGTGTGGGGTAGTGCGGGTAACGGTGCCTATGCGGCGGCGAACGCGTTTCTCGACGGCCTGGCGCAGCAGCGTCGTGCGCGTGGTCTGACGGCGACGTCGGTGTCCTGGGGTGGTTGGCAGGACACCGGGATGGCCGGTGACCAGACCGGGCAGCTGTTGAGTCGGCTCGGTGTGCGGTTGATGCCACCGAGGCTCGCGCTTGCGGCCCTGTTCCAGGCGATCGACCATGATGAGACGCTGCTGACGGTTGTGGATATGGATTGGGAGCGTTTTGCTCCGGGTTACACAATGGCCCGCCGTCGAGCTCTGATCGAGGACATTCCCGAGGCCGCCCAGGCGATCAGTGGTGACCTCGCCGGGCAGACCCTCGACGAGACGGCCAGCGCCGAACTACGCCAGCGGCTGGTCGACGTCGATCCCGGCGGGCAGCACGCCATCCTGCTCGACCTCGTACGGGCCGAGGCGGCCACGGTGCTGGCGCACGACGACGCGCTCGCAATCGACGAACATCGCCCGTTCCAGGATCTGGGCTTCACCTCGCTGACCGCGGTGGAGTTCCGCAACCGGCTGCGGGCCGCGACCGGCCTGCGGCTGCCCGCCACCCTCGTCTTCGACCACCCCAGCCCCGGCGCCCTCGCTGTCGAGCTGCGTACGCAACTGCTCGGCGCCGGCTCCGCCGAGCTGGCGAACGCCGTCGACATCGGGCACGAGCTGGCCCGCATCGACCGCGCCATCCCGCTGGTCGACCTGGACACCCACGCCCGGGACGAGATCGTCGACCGGCTCCGCGAACTCATCAGCAAGCTCGGCGGCACCGCATCGATGGCCGACCTGAATTCCGCCTCCGACGACGAGATCTTCGACTTCATCGACCGCGACCTCGGTGTGTCCTGAACGCACCGCTGCGGTTCTGATCACTTGTATTGAAGTGAGGTAACCGATGGCAGAGGAAAAGCTCCGTACCTATCTGCGGCGGGTCACCGTGGAGCTGCAGCAGACCCGGCAGCAGCTACAGGACGTCCAGGACCGGGTACGAGAGCCCATCGCCATCGTCGGCATGGCCTGCCGGCTGCCCGGCGGATCGGACTCGCCCGAGCAGCTCTGGCAGCTCGTGGCGGGTGGCGTCGACGCGGTCGGGGCCTTCCCCACCGATCGCGGCTGGGACCTGGACTCGCTTTTCGACGCCGATCCGGACCAGCCGGGAAAGACGTACACGATGGAGGGTGCCTTCCTCGACGGTGCCGGCGACTTCGACGCCGGGCTCTTCGGTATCTCGCCCCGCGAGGCCGAGGCGATGGACCCACAGCAGCGCCTGCTGCTCGAGTGCTCCTGGGAGGCGCTTGAGCGCGCCGGCATCGCGCCCACCGCACTCAAGGGCAGCCGTACGGGCGTGTTCATCGGTGGCTGCGCGGTCGAGCACGCCGCGCTGCTGATGAGCTCACCGAGCAACCAGGGCTACGCGGCGACGGGCGGCTCGGGCAGTGTCCTCTCCGGCCGCGTCTCCTACGTGCTGGGTCTCGAAGGACCAGCGGTCACGGTCGACACCGCCTGCTCCTCCTCGCTTGTCGCGATCCACAACGCGATGCAGTCCCTGCGCCAGGGTGACTCCGCCCTGGCCATTGCCGGCGGCGTCGGAGTCCTCGCCACCCCCTCCGGCTTCGTCACCTTCGCGCGCCAACGTGGCCTGGCCGCCGACGGCCGCTGCAAGTCGTTCGCGGCCGCCGCGGACGGCATCGGCTGGGGCGAAGGCGCCGCCGTCATCGTCATGGAGCGGCTCTCCGACGCGCGCCGCAACGGGCACCCGGTGCTGGCCGTGATTCGGGGCAGCGCCATCAACCAGGACGGGGCCTCCAACGGGCTGAGCGCACCGAACGGCCCGTCGCAGCGACGGGTGATCCGGCAGGCCCTCGCCAACGCCGGGCTGCTCGCCTCCGAGGTCGACGTGGTGGAGGCGCACGGCACGGGCACGACGTTGGGCGACCCGATCGAGGCGCAGGCGTTGCTGGCGACCTACGGCCAGGAACGCGCCGGCGGCGAACCGCTCTGGCTCGGCTCGCTGAAGTCGAACATCGGCCACACCCAGTACCCGGCGGGTGCCGCAAGCGTGATCAAAATGGTGATGGCGATGCGCGCGGGCGTGTTGCCGAAGACGCTGCACGTGGACGAGCCGACGCCGCAGGTGGACTGGTCGTCGGGCGCGGTGGCGCTGCTGACCGAGGCGCGGGACTGGCCGGTGAACGGCCATCCGCGCCGCGCCGCGGTGTCCTCGTTCGGCATCAGCGGCACAAACGTGCACCTGATCCTCGAAGAGCCACCCGCCGAAGAGGGCGGGGAGGCGCCGCAAGGCCCCTCAGCCGCGCCGGTCTCGTCCCCGCTGCGACCCTGGCCGGTATCCGGCCGGAACGCCGCCGCGCTGCGCGGCCAGGCGAGTCGCCTCGCCACGTACGCCGAGCACACGCCCGACGTGTCGCCCGGCGACGTGGGGTACTCACTGGCGGTGACGCGGGCGGCCCTGGAACACCGGGCCGTGGTGATCGGCGAGCGACTGCCCGACTTCGTCGCCGGCCTCGCCGCCCTCGCGCAGGACACTCCCGCCGGTGCGGTGGTACGCGGTGTGGCGGACCTGGACGGCCGGGTGGCGTTCGTGTTTCCGGGTCAGGGTGCGCAGTGGGTGGGGATGGCGGTGTCGTTGTGGGAGTCGTCGTCGGTTTTCGGTGGGTCGATGGTGGCGTGTGAGCAGGCGTTGGCGCCGTTTGTGGAGTGGTCGTTGCGGGAGGTGGTGTTTTCGGGGGATGAGCAGTTGTGGGAGCGGGTGGATGTGGTGCAGCCGGTGTTGTGGGCGGTGATGGTGTCGTTGGCGCAGTTGTGGCGTTCGTGTGGTGTGGTGCCGTCGGTGGTGGTGGGTCATTCGCAGGGTGAGATTGCGGCGGCGGTGGTGGCGGGTGGTTTGAGCCTGGCGGATGGGGCCCGCGTCGTGGCGCTGCGCTCGCGCATGGTGCGGGAGCGGCTCGCGGGTGCCGGCGGCATGGTGTCGGTGGCGCTTCCGGCGACCGACGTGTCTCGCCTGGTGGCGGAGTTCGAGGGTGTCGGGGTGGCCGCGGTCAACGGCCCGGCTGCGGTGGTCGTCTCGGGCGCGAACGCGGCACTTGACGCGCTGCTGGCGCACTGCGAGCGCACCGGAGTGCGGGCCCGCCGGGTGGCCGTGGACTACGCGTCCCACTCGGATCAGGTCGCCGTGCTGGAGGCTCCGCTGCTGGCGGCGCTGGCGGAGGTGACGCCGGGGCCGTCGCGGCTGCCGATGATCTCCTCGGTCACCGGCGAGCTGATCGACACGTCGACCATGGACGCCCGGTACTGGTTCACGAACCTGCGCGAGACGGTCCGCTTCGACGATGCCGTCGGCGCGCTCGTCGACCAGGGCATCGGTGCCTTCATCGAGGTGAGCCCGCATCCGGTACTGACGCCCGCGGTGCAGGAGCGGATCGAGGAGTCCGGCCGGCCCGGCGTGGTGGTGGGCTCGCTGCGCCGCGACGACGGCGGCGTCGGTCGCTTCCTGACGTCGCTGGCCGAGGCGTACGTGCGGGGTGTCGCGGTCGACTGGCCCGTGCTCTTCGCCGGCGCCCGCCGGGTGGACCTGCCGACGTACGCGTTCCAGCGCCGGCGCTACTGGCTGAAGGTCGAGGACGCCCCCACGACCTCCGGCGGACCGGTCGACGGCGAGTTCTGGCAGGTGGTCGAGCGCGGCGACGTCTCCGGCCTGGAGACGATGGTCGGTGCCCCGGGCCCGTGGGACGAAGTGCTGCCGGCACTGTCCAACTGGCGGCGATCCCGCACGGAGCGCCAGCTGGTCGACTCCTGGCGCTACCGGGTGGTCAGCCGATCGGTCCCGGTGGCCGCACC
This sequence comes from Micromonospora sp. FIMYZ51, assembly GCF_038246755.1. NCBI lineage: Bacteria > Bacillati > Actinomycetota > Actinomycetes > Micromonosporales > Micromonosporaceae > Micromonospora > Micromonospora sp. FIMYZ51. Next base: position 2,933,870 of record NZ_CP134706.1, read on the forward strand.
GGGCGCGCTGACCGGAACCTGGCTCGTACTGCTCACCGCCGAGGATGGTGCGTTCACCGATGAGCTCGTAGCCCTCTTGTGCGCCGCGGGCGCCCAGGTGCGGGTGGTGACGGTGTCGGATCGGGTCGGCCTGGCTGATGAGTTGAGGGAGGTCGGTGACGTCGGCGGTGTGTTGGTGGTGGGGTTCGGTGGCGTGTTGAGGTCGGTGGCGGCGGTGCAGGGCCTGGCGGATGCCGGTGTGGCGGCGCCGCTGTGGATGGTGACCCGGGGTGCGGTGCAGCCGGGTGTGGTGCTGGCCGAGCAGGCGCAGGTGTGGGCGTTGGGCCAGGTGGTGGGCTTGGAGCGGCCAGCCGGTTGGGGTGGTCTGGTGGATCTGCCACCGGCGTGGGATGACGGGGTGGGTGCTGGGCTGGTCAGTGTGTTGTCGGGTGGCGGTGGTGGTGAGGATCAGTTGGTGCTGCGCGGCTCCGGCGTCTTCGCGCGTCGTCTGGTGCGGGCTCCGCTGGCCGGTGTGGGCCGGGGTTGGGCACCTCGTGGTGCGGTCCTGGTGACCGGTGGCACCGGCGGCATCGGAGCGCATGTGGCCCGATGGCTGGTGGGGTTGGGCGCGGAGCATGTGGTGCTGACGAGCCGGCGTGGGTTGGCTGCCGAAGGTGCGCGGGAGTTGCGGGAGGAGTTGGCGGGCCAAGGCGCCCGGGTGACCATTGCCGCCTGCGACGTGGCTGACCGGGACGCATTGGCGGAGCTGTTGGCGCAGCTTCCGGATCTGTCGGCGGTCTTCCACGCGGCTGGTACCACGGTGTTCCGGGAAGTGGTGGAGACCACGGCGGCGGACTTTGCCGGGGTGTTGGCGGGAAAGGTCGCCGGTGCGCGCAATCTGGATGAGTTGACCGGAGAACTGGACGCCTTTGTGCTGTTCTCCTCGGGCGCGGCGGTCTGGGGTAGTGCCGGTAGTGGTGCGTACGCGGCGGCGAACGCGTTTCTCGACGGCCTGGCGCAGCAGCGTCGTGCGCGTGGTCTGACGGCGACGTCGGTGTCCTGGGGTGGTTGGCAGGACACCGGGATGGCCGGTGACCGGGCTGGTGAGTTGTTGACCCGGCTGGGTGTGCGGTTGATGGCGCCCCGGCTTGCGCTTCAGGCTCTGTTCGAGGCGATCGATCACGATGAGACGTTGTTGACGGTTGCGGACATGGATTGGGAGCGTTTCGCTCCGGGTTACACAATGGCCCGCCGTCGAGCTCTGATCGAGAGCATTCCCGAGGCCGCCCAGGCGATCAGTGGTGACCTGTCCGGGCAGACCCTCGACGAGACGGCAAGCGTCGAACTACGCCAACGGCTCGCCGCGCTGAACGACGGGCAGCGAACCACGCAGCTGCTCAAACTCGTACGCGCCGAGGCGGCAGCGGTGCTGGCCCACGACGACGTCGACGAGATCGGCGCCTCCCGCCCCTTCCAGGACCTCGGGTTCACCTCGCTTACCGCGATGGAGCTGCGTAACCGGCTGCGGACCGCGACCGGCCTGCGGCTGCCCGCCACCCTCGTCTTCGACCACCCGACCCCGGCCGCCGTGGCCGACCTGCTCCGCGTGGAGCTCTTCGGCGGCACCGACGCGGCCACCGCAACGCCGGCGGCGCGCGAGGTCGCCGATGATCCGCTGGTGATCGTCGGCATGGCCTGTCGCTTCCCCGGCGGCGTGGCCTCGCCCGAGGACCTGTGGCGGGTGGTCGCCGAGGAACGCGACGAGATGACGGAGCTGCCGACCGACCGCGGTTGGCAGGCGCAGGGCATGCGGGCCCTGCTGCCGGACGGGTCGGCCACGACTCAGCAGGGCGCTTTCCTCGATACCGCGGGCGACTTCGACGCGGCTTTCTTCGGTATCTCGCCGCGGGAGGCCCTGGCGATGGATCCGCAGCAGCGGTTGTTGCTGGAGTGTTCGTGGGAGGCGTTGGAGCGGGCCGGGGTGGATCCGCTGTCGCTGCGCGGCAGCCGCACCGGCGTGTTCGTCGGCGGCACCCCGCAGGAGTACACCACCGTGCTGATGAACTCCTCGGAAGCGACCGGCGGTTATGCGTTGACCGGTGCTTCCGGCAGTGTGATGTCGGGTCGGGTGGCGTACGTGTTGGGGCTTGAGGGTCCGGCGGTGACGGTGGACACGGCGTGTTCGTCGTCGTTGGTGGCGTTGCATCTGGCGGGTCAGGCGTTGCGTAACGGTGAGTGTGATCTTGCCCTGGCCGGCGGTGTGGCGGTGATGGTGACGCCCGGCGCGTTCGCGGAGTTCGATCGGCAGGGTGGGTTGGCTCGTGATGGGCGGTGTAAGGCGTTTGCGGCGGCGGCGGATGGTACGGGTTGGGGTGAGGGTGTGGGTGTGGTGGTGGTGGAGCGGTTGTCGGATGCGCGGCGTAATGGTCATCAGGTGTGGGCGGTGGTGCGTGGGTCGGCGGTGAATTCGGATGGTGCGTCGAATGGGTTGACGGCGCCGAATGGTCCGTCGCAGCAGCGGGTGATTCGGCAGGCGTTGGCGGTGGCGGGGGTTTCTGCGGGTGAGGTGGATGTGGTGGAGGCGCATGGTACGGGGACGACGTTGGGTGATCCGATTGAGGCGCAGGCGTTGTTGGCGACGTATGGGCGGGGGCGTCCGGAGGGTCGGCCGCTGTGGTTGGGGTCGGTGAAGTCGAATATTGGTCATACGCAGGCGGCGGCGGGTGTGGCGGGGTTGATCAAGATGGTGTTGGCGATGCGGGCGGGGGTGTTGCCGAGGACGTTGCATGTGGATGAGCCGACGCCGCAGGTGGATTGGTCGTCGGGGGCGGTGGAGTTGTTGACGGAGGCGCGTCAGTGGCGGGTGGATGGTCGTCCGCGTCGGGCGGGTATTTCGTCGTTCGGGATCAGTGGCACCAATGCTCACGTGATCATCGAGGAGCCGCCGGCTGAACTGGAGCCCGAGTTGGGGTCGGGTGGGGTGTTGCCGGTGTTGCCGGTGGTGCCGTGGGTGGTGTCGGGTCGTGGGGTGGGTGCGTTGCGGGATCAGGTGGATCGGCTTGTGGGGTTTGTGGGTGGTGGTTCTGGTGTGGGGGTGGTGGATGTGGGTGTGTCGTTGGCGGTGGGTCGGGCGGGGTTGGAGTCGCGGGCGGTGGTGGTGGGTGGGGATGTGGGGGAGTTGGTGGGGGTTTGGGGCGGGTGGAGTTGGGTGGGGTGGTGGGTGATGGTCGGGTGGGGTTTTTGTTTTCGGGTCAGGGTTCTCAGCGGTTGGGTATGGGGCGTGAGTTGTATTCGTTGTTTCCGGTTTTTGCAAGGGTTTTTGATGAGGTGTGTGGTGAGTTTGATGTGTTGTTGGGGCGGTCGTTGAAGGAGGTGGTGTGGGGTGGTGATGTGGGGTTGTTGGAGCGTACGGAGTTTGCGCAGCCGGCGTTGTTTGCGGTGGAGGTGGCGTTGTTTCGGTTGGTGGAGTCGTGGGGTGTTCGGCCGGATGTGTTGGTGGGGCATTCGGTGGGGGAGTTGGTGGCGGCGTGTGTGGCGGGTGTGTGGTCGTTGGGGGATGCGTGTCGGGTGGTGGCGGCTCGGGGTCGGTTGATGCAGGGGTTGCCGGTGGGTGGGGGATGTGGTCGGTGGAGGTGTCGGAGGAGGAGATTGGGGGTTGCTTGTGGAGGGTGTGTCGGTGGCGGCGGTGAATGGTCCGTCGTCGGTGGTGATTTCGGGGGCGGTGGAGTTGGTGGAGCGGGTGGTGGCGGCGTGTGGGGGGCGGCGGTGTCGGCGGTTGGCGGTGTCGCATGGGTTTCATTCGGTGTTGATGGAGCCGATGCTTGCTGATTTTGAGCGGGTTTTGGTGGGGGTGGAGTTTTGTCGTCCGGTGTTGCCGGTGGTGTCGAATGTTTTTGGTCGGGTGGTGGGGGAGGAGTTGTTGTCGCCGGGTTATTGGGTGCGGCAGGTGCGGGAGGCGGTGCGGTTTGGTGATTGTGTGGATGTGGTGGTGGGTGGGGGTGTGGTGACGTTGTTGGAGGTGGGTCCGGGTGGGTTGGCGGGTTTGGTGGATCGGGTGGGGGTGGTGGTGTTGTCTGGTTTGCGTCGTGGTCGTGGTGAGTGTGAGTCGTTGGTGGGGGCGTTGGGTGGTTTGTGGGTGCGTGGGGTGTCGGTTGATTGGGGGGCGTTTTTTGCGGGTCGTGGTGGGCGGTGGGTGTCGTTGCCGACGTATGCGTTTCAGCATCGCCGCTACTGGATCGAAGCCACGACCGGCGGTGACCCCGCCGCGGTCGGCCTGATCGCGGCAGAGCATCCGCTGATCGGCGCGCTCGTTGCGCTGCCCGAGTCCAACGGCCTTGTCGCCACCGCCAGGCTCTCCCGCGCCACGTGCCCCTGGCTCGCCGAGCACGCGCTCAACGGCACGGCGCTGCTACCCGGTACCGCCTTCGTCGAGCTTGCTCTGCACGCCGGAGACCAGGTCGGTTGCGACGTCATCGAGGAGCTCACGCTCGAGGCGCCACTGCTGCTGCCCGGCCACGACGCGGTTGCCGTGCAGGTCTCGATCGGGGCCGCCGACGACAGCGGCCGTCGAACGGTGACCGTGTACGCGCGGCCGGAGCAGGCGGGCAGCGAGGCGGCCTGGACCCGGCACGCGAGCGGGATGCTCGCCGCCGAGGGCGCCCGGCCGCCCCAGGACGAGACAACCGAGTGGCCGCCCGTCGGGGCACGACCCGTACCCGTCGAGGACTTCTACGACCGGCTCGCCGAGGGCGGGTTCGAGTACGGGCCGACATTCCAGGGCCTGCACGCCGTGTGGCAGCGCGACGGCGAACTCTTCGCCGACGTCCGCCTGCCCGACGAGGCCGCGCCGGAAGCTGCCGGTTTCGCGCTGCACCCGGCGCTGCTCGACGCGGCGCTACAGCCGTTGGCGATGGGCATCCTCGGCGCCGACGACCCGACCCGCGAACCAACGACAGCGGGCCTCCCCTTCGCCTGGACGAACGTACGGCTCCACACCACCGGATCGACACAACTACGGGTGCACCTCACGCCGGTCAACCGTGCTGACGCCGCCATCCGGATCACCGACGGTACGGGCAGCCCGGTCGCGTCGATCGAGTCGTTGACGCTGCGTACGCCCGCCCCGGAGCAACTGGCCGCTGCGGCCGTCGCGGCCGAGGCGGACGAGAACCCGCTCTACCGGCTGGCCTGGACGGCACCGGCGAAAACCACGGGGGAGACCGTCACGCAGTGGTCTCAGCTGGGACTCGATCGTCTGGAGATCCGCCCGCGTCTGGTCGCCGCCGGTATCGCCGGCACGCCCTACCTCGACTGGCCGTCACTGATCGAGACGCTGCACGCCGGTTCGCCGCCGCCACCGGTGGTCGTGATGTTCTGCGTCTCCGATGCCGAGGAGGACACCGTCACGGCCACCCACGAGATGACCCGACAGGTGCTCCAGGTCGTGCAGCACTGGCTCGACGAGGCCCGGCTCGCCGACTCACGGTTGGTGCTGCTCACCCGCGGCGCCGTCTCGACCGGACCCGACGACCCGATCCGGGATCTGCCCGGCGCGGCGGTCTGGGGTCTGGTCCGCTCAGCCCAGTCCGAGAGCACCTCGCGGATCGTCCTAATCGACGTGGACGACGACGAGGCGTCGTACCAGTTGCTTCCGTCCGTCCTCGGCAGCGACGAGCCGCAGGTCGCGGTGCGCGCGGGAGCAGTCACCGTGCCCCGGCTGACCCGCCTCGACGCGCCCGAGGCCGGTGCGCGACCGCCGGCCTTCGACCCGTCCGGCACGGTCCTGGTGACCGGCGCGACAGGCGGGCTCGGTGCCCTGGTGACCCGCCACTTGGTCGTCGCCAATGGTGCCCGCCACCTGCTGCTGGCCAGCCGCCGTGGCGCCGACGCACCCGGCGCTGCCGGCCTCCTCGCCGAGCTCACCGAACTGGGCGCGCAGGTGAACTTCACGGCCTGCGACGTGGCCGACCGCGAGTCCGTACGGAACCTGCTCACCGCGATCCCTGCGGAGCGGCCGCTGACCGCGGTCGTGCACCTGGCGGGCGTCCTGGACGACGGCGTCCTCGCGTCGCTGACCCCGGCGCGTCTCGACGCGGTGCTGGCGGCGAAGGCCGACGCGGCGTGGCACCTCCACGAACTCACTGCGGAACTGGAGCTGTCGGCGTTCATCCTCTTCTCCTCGGCCGCCGGGGTGCTGGGCAGCCAGGGCCAGGCGAACTACGCCGCCGCAAACGCCTTCCTCGACGCCCTGGCCGGGTACCGCAGGGACCGGGGCCTGCCGGCACTCTCGCTCGCCTGGGGCTGGTGGGCCCAGCAGGGCGGCATGGCCGATGGCCTGGGCGACAACCAGCGGTCCCGGATGGCCCGCGGTGGACTGCTTCCGTTCACGGCCGAGCGGGGCCTCGCGGCCCTCGACGCCGCCCGCCTGGTGCCCGGTCCGGCCGCGCTGGTGCCGATCCGGCTCAACGTCGGTACGTCGCCAGCTCCGGCCGGCTTCACCGTGCCGGCCGTGCTGCGGGGCCTGGTCCGCCCCGCGGTCCGCCGGGCGGCCGGGCACTCCGGCCGGGTGGCGGAGGCCGCGTTGCGGGAGCGCCTCGCGGGCCTGGACCAGCAGGGCCGTGAGGCCATCCTGCTGGACCTGGTACGCACCGAGACCGCGCAGATCCTCGGCCACACCGACGCGGAACTCATCGAGCCGGATCGCGCCTTCGGTGAGCTGGGTTTCGACTCGCTGACCTCGATGGAGCTACGCAACCGGCTCAACACCGGCACGGGACTGCGGTTGGCCAGCACCGCCGTCTTCGATCACCCCACTCCGGCCGCGCTCGCCGGAGAACTTGCGGCGCAGCTCTCCACCGTGGCCGCTGCCGTGCCGGCGGCGCCGGCCGGGGAGCCGGCGGGCGAGACCTCGGAGGCGGCGGCCAACGCGGCCGTCATCAACGGCATCGAGGCGCTCTACCGTCGCTCCATCGAGCTGGGTCGGCTCGACATCGGCCACCACGTGCTGCGCGCCACCGTCGAACTGCGGTCCAGCTTCGCCACGGCCGACGAGGTGAAGAAGGGGCCCGAACTGGTACGGCTCACCGCCGGCTCCGAGCACCCGAGGCTCATCTGCTTCCCGTCCCAGTCGGTCTGGGCGAGCAATCAGGAGCTGATGAACCTGGCACTGCCGCTGCGCGGCATCCGTGACGTGTGGTCGCTGATGACACCCGGCTTCGTGGCCGGCGAGCAGGTCGCGGAGAGCATCGAGGCGCTTGCCGACTACTGCGCACAGCGGATCGTGCAGTCCGGCGACGCACCGTTCGTGCTCGTCGGTCGCTCCTCCGGCGGCCGGGTCGCGCACGAGGTCGCGGTGCGGCTGGAGCAGATGGACGTCCAGCCGTTGGGCCTCGTGCTGGTCGACAGCTACGTCTCCGGCGGTGGCCAGGTCGACTACATCCTGCCGGTGATGGAGAGCCGGGCCCTTGAGTTGGAGAAGGACTTCGGTCGGATGACCGGCACGCGGTTGACCGCGATGTCGGCCTACTTCGCGCTCTTCGAGGAGTGGGAGCCGGTCGAGATCAAGACGCCGACCCTGCTGGTACGGGCCTCGGAGTGCTTCGGCGTCGAACCCGACCAGGTGCCACCGGCGGAGGAGTGGCAGGCCAGTTGGCCACTGCCGCACGACGCAATCGATGTGCCCGGCAACCACTACAGCATGCTTGAGGAGTACGGATCGGTGACCGCCGCGGCGATTCACGACTGGCTCGTCCAGCACGGGTAGGGCCGCGATTCTTGATCTCGCTTAGCGTACGGCGGAATAGGGGAGTCAAGGGATAGGGGCCCACAGCCCAATGCTGGGGTTACGGCCCAACACGGCACGCCGATACCTTTCACGCAGACGCGCACCGTCGTAACCACCTAGGCGTGGAGGTTTGATTTCCGATGGCAGAAACCGGAACGGTGTCGGACTCCATCTCGCCGGAGCCGCTAACATCGCTGCTCGAGTGGTGCGAGGAAAAGCGCAATACCGAGCCGGTCAGCCCAGCGGAACTGCCGGGCACCTGGAACGTCTTCTCGTACGCCGACGTGGCGGCGGCCCTGACGGATCACGCGACATACTCCAGCGACTTTCGGCATCTCATCCCTTCGGACCCTGATCTGGAACTGCTCAGCAAGGGCATGTTCATCGCCCTGGATCCGCCCGAGCAGCGACGCCTGCGGACCCTTGCGAGCAAGGCGTTCACGCCTCGGCTGATCGCCGGTCTCGAGCCCCGGATCACCGCTGTCACGGCGGATCTGCTGGACGCGGTAAAGGGTAAAGACCGGTTCGACATGGTGGCGGATCTGGGCTACCCGCTGCCGGTGACGGTGATCGCCGAAATGCTCGGTCTGCCGGCCGATACGCGGGGTCAGTTCCTGCACTGGACGGAGACGATTCTCAACAACAACACCAAGGAGCGGTCGCTGCCCACCGAGGAGGAGACGGCGGAGTTCAAGCTCCTGGCGCGGGAGATGAACGCCTTCCTGCTCGACCAGATCGGACAGCGTCGTGCCCGGCCGGGTGAGGATCTGCTCACCAAGCTGGTCCAGGCGAGCGAGGACGGGGAGCGGCTCGATGACGCGGAGATCGTCGGATTCATTGCGCTGATGCTGGTCGCCGGTCACGTGACGACGACGGCTCTGCTCGGCAATACGGTGCTGTGTCTGGACCGCAACCCGCACCTGTGGGCCGAGCTGCGCGCCGATCGGGCGCTGGTGCCTGCGGCGATCGAGGAAGCCATGCGCATGCGGCCACCGACCGTGCGGGTGCCGCGCATCACCACCCGTGAGGTCGAGCTGGGTGGAACGGTCCTGCCGGCCGGGTCCGTGCTGACCCTGTGGTTCGTGTCGGCCAACCGGGACGCCGAGCAGTTCGCTGAGCCGGACGTGTTCGATGTGCACCGCAACCCCAACCGGCACGTCAGCTTCGGCCACGGCATCCATCACTGCCTCGGGGCCCCGCTGAGCCGGCTGGAATCCAGGATCGCGCTCAACATGATCCTGGACCGGTACCGCGAGGTGACCGTCGACTGGGCGGGAACCGACTTCTACCACCCCATGAGCCTGATCGGGCCGAAGAAGCTTCCGCTGGACGTAGCCGCATAGCACCCACACCCGCGCTGAGTGTGAGGAGAATCCGTGTTCGTTCAAGCTTCGAAGGCCGACGGGCTGCTGCGGACCGAGGACTCGCGGTCGGTGTGCCGGTTCACCGAGTCTTCCCTGGCCACCGCCCAACCAGCGTTGTCACCGGGGTTGCGCAGCTGGCTGGCCGGCCGTCGCCGGGCGGTGACCCACCAGGTGGAGAAGATTCCGCTCGCGGAGCTTCATGGTTGGCGGTTCGAGGAGGCCACCGGCAACCTGGTGCACCAGAGTGGCCGGTTCTTCGCCTTCGAGGGCCTGCACGTTCAGACCGATCGAGGGCCCGTGCCGCAGTGGTGGCAGCCGATCATCAACCAGCCGGAGATCGGGATCCTCGGCATTCTGGCCAAGGAGATCGACGGTGTCCTGCACTTCCTCATGCAGGCAAAGGCCGAGCCAGGCAATATCAACGGCCTACAGATCTCGCCTACGGTCCAGGCCACCCGCAGCAACTACAGTCGGGTGCACCGCGGCAGCCCGACCAAGTACCTGGAGTATTTCGTCGAGCGCGCCGCCAGCCGGGTTCTCGTGGACGTCCTGCAATCCGAGCAGGGCTCCTGGTTCCTCGGCAAGCGGAACCGCAACATGATCGTCGAGACCACCGATGACGTGCCCCCCGACGACGACTTCTACTGGTGCTCGTTGAGCGAGATCAAGGAGCTGCTCCGGTTCGACAACATGGTGAACATGGATGCGCGGACCGTCCTGTCCTGCATCCCGTTTGCCGGATCGCAGCCGATGAGCGCCCCGCGGGCCACCGGCGGGGACCACTTCTCGGCCGCGCTCGTCCGGTCGCTGTCGGCGGTACCCGGCTCGCTGAACTCCGCCACGGACGTGCTGAGCTGGTTCACCGAGGCGAAGACCCGGCACGGACTCACGGCCCGCCGGGTGCCGCTGCGGGGCCTGCCTCAGTGGCATCGTTCCGAGCACGAGATCGCCCACGAGAGCGGAAGGCACTTTCGGGTCGTCGCCGTCGACGTGACGGCGGACAACCGCGAGGTGGCCCGGTGGCGGCAACCGATGCTCGCGCCGTGCGGGCGGGGCGTGGTGGCGATCATCGCCAAGATCATCGACGGGGTTCTGCACTTCCTCGTCCAGGCGCGGATCCAGCACGGCCACCTCGACACCGTCGAGATCGGGCCGACGGTCCAGTGCATCCCGGACAGCTATACGGCATTCCCGCCCCAGCACCGGCCGACCTACCTGGACTACGTCCTGGGATCGACCGGTTCCAGCCGGATCCGATACGACCAGGTGCACTCCGAGGAGGGCGGGCGTTTCTACCACGCGGAGAACCGGTACATGGTCGTCGAGGCCGGCGACGACTTTCCGGTCCAGGTGCCGTCCCAGTTCTGCTGGGTGACGCTGCATCAGCTCATCCGGCTGCTGCGGCACAGTCACTACCTCAACGTGGAGGCACGCAGCGTGGTCAGCTGCGTGAACACCCTGTGGTGAGCGGCGGGCCGGCCGGGCGGCGGATCGGCCTGGGCGTGCTCGGCTGTGCCGACATCGCCTGGCGTCGGGTCCTGCCGGCGGTCGTCGCCGAACCCCGGCTGCGGCTGGTCGGAGTGGCGAGCCGAACCGCCGACCGGGCGCACGCCTTCGCCCACCGATTCGGCGGGGACGCGGTCGAGGGCTACGACCGCCTCCTCGACCGCGCTGACGTCGATGCCGTCTACATCCCGCTGCCGACGGCGCTGCATGGGCCGTGGGTGATGCGTGCCCTCGCGGCCGGCAAGCATGTCCTCGTCGAGAAGCCCTTCGCGGTCACCCGGGTGGAGGCAGAGCGGATGCTCGATCTCGCCCGGACCTCGGGGCTGCGGGTGATGGAGAACTTCATGTTCATCTATCACGGGCAGCATGCCGCCGTACGCCAACTCGTCGACGAGGGCGAAATCGGCGAGGTACGGACCTTCAGCGGGGCGTTCGGCTTCCCGCCGCTGCCCGACACGGACGTGCGATACCGGGCGGAACTTGGCGGCGGTGCCCTGCTGGACGTCGGCGTGTACCCGATCCGAGCGGCCCAGATGTTCCTCGGTCAGGGGTTGCGCCCGCGCGGCGCCGTGCTGCGCGTCGATCCACGCCACGGGGTGGACGTGCAGGGAAACGTACTCCTCCAGTCGCCGGACGGCGCTACCGCGGAGTTGTCCTTCGGCTTCGACCACTACTACCGATGCGACTACTCGCTCTGGGGCAGCAGAGGCCGGATCATCCTGGAGCGCGCATACACGCCGCCTGCCACCCGGCAACCCCTGCTCAGGCTGGAACAGCAAGACCGCGTGCAGGAGCTGCGCCTACCCCCGCAGGACCAGATCGCCACCGTGCTTGGCGAGTTCGCGGCTGCCGTACTTGACGACGCCGAGCCGCGGGAGACCCCCGCCGACATCCTCCGGCAGGCGACCTTGCTGGATCAGATCCGGGCCTGCGCCGAGGTGGACCGGTGACCGCACCGCTCGCGCTCGTGGTGGGCGGCTCCGGTTTCCTCGGGAAGCACATCTGTGCCGCGTTCACCGGTCACGGCTGGCAGGTGATCAGCGTCAGTCGCCGAGCCAGGGCCGTGCCGGGATGTACCTCGGTGGGGGTCCGCCCGCACGGTGCGTACGCGCAGTTCCAGGAGCTGATCGACGAGACCTCTCCGCAGGTCGTCGTCAACGCCGCCGGCGCGGTATGGCAACCCACCGAGAACGACCTCCAACTCGCCAACGTGGAATGCGCAGATGCCGTCACCCGTGCGGTGGCCGGCGGCCGGAAGCCCACCCGGCTCATCCACCTCGGCTCGTCGCTCGAGTACGCGCCACGGCCCCGGGGGCAACCGACACCCGAGTCGACCCCGACCACGCCGACAAGCGCGTACGGAAGGTCCAAGTTGGCCGGCTCCCGGCTGGTGCTCGCGGCGGCGCGCGGTCCGGGCATCGACGCGGTCGTCCTGCGGGTCTTCAACGCGATAGGGCCCGGGCAGCCGGCGTCGAGCATGCTGGGGCGGGCCGTGGCCGAACTCAAGCGGGCGCAGGCGCATGGCGTCCGGGCGCGGCTGGAGCTCACCCACCAGGAGCGCGACTTTGTCGACGTCCGTGACGTCGCCGAGGCAGTACGCCTGAGCGCGGTGGCCCGCGCGCCGGTGCTGCCTCCGGTGGTGAACATCGGCCGTGGCGAGGCCGCCACCACCGCGACGCTGCTCGGAGCACTTGTCAAGATCAGTGGCGTGCCGGCCGACGTCCGCATGGGCGGGTACCCGGATGGGCCGAGAGGCAATGCCCTCAGCTGGCAGCGGGCGGACATCAACCTCGCGGGCCGGGCGCTCGGGTGGCGTCCCCGCACGGCGTTGCCGACGACGCTGCACGACCTGTGGTGTTCGGCCCCCGGCCATCCGCACGATGACAGCGAGCCAACCGGAGAGCGGGCGAGTCAATGAACAGCGAACTCAAGGAAAGCATCCTCAAAAACGCCCGGTTGTACCACGCCGAGCGCGAAGCCGACGCCGCGTTCGTGCCCGGCGTCACCCCCATCCTGAGTTCAGGCGCGGTGCTCAGCGAGGACGATCGCGCCGCGCTGGTGGAGGCGGCGCTGGACCTGCGCATCGCCTCGGGGGTCTACGCCAACCGGTTCGAGCGGGCTTTCGCCAACTACTTCAAGCTGCGCAAGGCACGGCTCACCAACTCCGGCTCGTCGGCCAATCTGGTGGCCCTGTCGGCCCTCACCTCCCCACGGCTGCGTGATCGTCGCCTGCACCCGGGTGACGAGGTGATCACCGTCGCCGCCGGTTTTCCCACCACGGTCAATCCGATCGTGCAGAACGGTCTGGTCCCGGTCTTCGTCGACGTGGACCTGCGCACGTACAACACCACCGCGGACCGGGTGGCCGCCGCGATCGGTCCGCGGACCAAGGCGATCGCGATCGCCCACGCGCTGGGCAATCCGTTCGAGGTCGCCGAGGTCGCTGCGCTGGCGCGGGAGCACGGGCTGTGGTTCCTGGAGGACAACTGCGACGCCGTCGGCTCCTTCTACCAGGGACGGCTCACCGGCACGTTCGGCGACCTGAGCACGGTCAGCTTCTACCCGGCGCACCACCTGACCATGGGCGAAGGCGGGTGCGTGCTGACCAACAGCGTCGAACTGGCGAACGTGGTCGAGTCCTACCGCGACTGGGGACGGGACTGCTGGTGCGAGCCGGGGGAGGACGACCGGTGCCGGAAACGGTTCAACTGGGAGCTGGGCTCGCTGCCGCTCGGTTATGACCACAAGTACGTCTTCTCCCACGTCGGCTACAACCTGAAATCCACCGACCTCCAGGCCGCACTGGGCCTCAGCCAACTCGCCCGGATCGACGAGTTCGGTGCGGCCCGGCGCCGGAACTGGCAGCGACTGCGGGCAGCCCTGGACTCGACGCCGGGCCTGATCCTGCCCGAGCCGACGCCGGACAGCGACCCGAGCTGGTTCGGATTTGTGATCACGATCCGGCCGGATGCCCCGTTCACCCGCCGGGACCTCCAGCTTCACCTGGAACAACGGCGCATCGGCACCCGCCTGCTGTTCAGCGGAAACCTCACTCGGCACCCCGCGTACGAATCGGTGAACTACCGGATCAGCGGGGACCTTACCAACAGCGACACGATCACCGATCGTACGTTCTGGATTGGGGTGTATCCCGGAATCACCGAGGAAATGATCGATTACATGAGTCGGTCCATCGACGAGTTTGTCCGGTCCGCCAAGTGAATCCCTACGGAGGGAGAATGGTCTCGCCATGCGCGTCCTGATTGCCACCCATTCCGACAGATCGCATTTCTACAGCATGATTCCGTTGGCCTGGGCCCTGCGTACCGCCGGTCACGAGGTGCGGGTGGCCTCCCAGCCGGCGTTGACCGATGACATCACGCAGGCCGGCCTCACCGCCGTGCCGCTGGGCACGGACCACACCCTGCACGAACAGCTGCGGCAGATGAGCAAGGAGGACTGGTCGGGCGGCTTCTCCCATGGCGACGCGGCGGAGCCGCCGGCCACCTGGGAGGCGCAGGGAATGCTGTACCGCGCCTTCGTCGAGTTCTACATGAAGGGCGTCAACAACGACTCCTTCCTCGACGGACTGATCGCCTTCGCTGGTCACTTCAAGCCGGACCTGGTGATCTGGGAACCGTTCACGTTCGCCGGTCCGGTTGCCGCCCGCGTCGTCGGTGCCGCGCATGCTCGGCTGCTCTGGAGCCCCGACCTGTTCAGCGGGATGCGCGAGACCTTCCTGCGCCTGCGGGACGAACAACCCGCCGATCAGCGGGTGGACCCGTTGGCGGCGTGGCTGGGGCCGGTGCTGGCCCGGCACGGTCTCGAGTTCACCGAGGACACCGCGGTGGGGCAGTGGACCATCGACCCCACCCCGGAGAGCAGCCGGCCGCCCCTGGGGCACCGGATCGTGCCGGTGCAGTATGTGCCCTACAACGGCCCTGCGGTGGTGCCGGAGTGGCTCCACGCGCCGGCCGCCAAGCCCCGGGTCTGCCTGACCGGCGGCCTGACGCTGCGGGAGCAGATCGGGCGGGACCCGTTCTCGGTGGCACAGCTGGAGATGTTCGCCGACCTCGACATCGAGCTGGTGGCGACCCTGAAAGCGGACGCGGACGGCGCGCCGCCGGCGATCCCGGCGAACACTCGGCTGGTCGACTACGTGCCGATGCACGCATTGCTGCCCACCTGCGCGGCCATCGTGCACTACGGCGGTGGCGGGACCTGGAGCACCGCGGTCCGCGCCGGCGTGCCGCAACTACTGATCGCACGCAGCTGGGACGTCGTCTACAAGGCCAAACACCTGAAGGAGTACGGCGCCGGGCTGTTCGTCGACAGCGAGTCGCAACTGCGGGACGCGTTGGTGCGGTTGCTGGCGGAGCCGTCGTTCCAGGAATCGGCGAGCCGACTGCGGGACGAGGTGCTGAGCGATCCCACGCCCAACGAGCTCGTGCCGATCCTCGAGAAGCTGACCGCCGAACACCGGTAGCACCCGCCGCGCACGGAAATGGCTCCCGACGGGTCGGGAGCCATTTCGTCGTCGCCGCCTCAGAAGCTCGTGACGGCCTCGCCGGTTTCGGTGTCGACGATGCTGATCGCCTCGACCGGGCAGGATTCGGCCGCGTCGAGCAGCGTGTCGTCCGGTGCCACCTCGGACCGCAACGGGTGGGACCGCCCGTCGCTGCCCAGGGCGAAGTGCTCGGGCGCGCTTCCCACGCAGCAACCGGCGCCGGCACAGGTCTGAGCCACGTTGACCCGCCACGTCGTCATGGCGCTCACCACGTGATCGGCATGGACTCAAGCCCTCGGATCATCGACGAGGACTTGCGCCTGAGTTCGGATTCGGGCACGGCGAGCCGCACATCGGGCATCCGGCGGAACAGCGCGCTGAGCGTCTCCTGTAGCTCGACGCGGGCGAGTTGAGCACCCAGGCAGTGATGTATGCCGGCGCCGAAGCCGACCTGGGGGTTGTCGGCGCGGTCGAGGTTGAGCTGGTCCGGGTTGTCGAAGACGGCCGGGTCCCGGTTGGCGGCGGCGAGCGAGGGGATGACGATCGCACCGGCGGGGATGGTGACGCCGTTCACCTCGACCTCGGCCGTGGTGATCCGGGGCAGTCCGTCCCCGGTCGCGGTGATCGGGACGAAGCGCAGCAGTTCCTCGACCGCACGGGGAATCCCGTCCGGGTTCGCCCGCAACCGCGCGAACTCCTCGGGGAACCGCAGCAGCGTGAGCAGGAACATGTTGATCTGGTTAGCGGTCGTCTCGTGCCCAGCGCTGAGCAACCCGATGCCCAGCGCGATCAACTCTCGTTCCGAGAGCTTGTCCTCGTCATCCTTGGCCCGGATCAGTGCGCTCAGCAGATCATCTGCGGGGTTGTTGCGCTTGTCGACGATCAGCCGGCCGAGGTACGCGATGAGCGCGACCGCCGCCTCCTCCTTCTCCTTTGCTCGCGTCCAGTCACCGAGCAGGCCGTTGGACCATTTGTGGAACTCCCCCTGATCTGCGGCCGGCACGCCGAGCAGATCGCAGATCACCCGGACCGGCAGCGGCAGGGAGAAATTCTGCACCAGGTCGACGGGGCGGGGCAGCGACTCCATCCTGTCCAACAGCTCCGCGACCATTCGAGCGACCCGTGGACGCATTTCCTCGACCCGCCGCGCGGTGAATTCGCGGGAAACGAGCTTGCGCAGGCGGGTGTGCTGCGGAGGATCCGTCCCGATCAACGACTCGTTCGTGAGCTTCCCCAGCTCGGATTCGGACAGGGCCATCATGGCGGCGGCCACCCGACTGCTGAACCGCGGGTCGACCAGCACCTTGCGGACGTCGGCGTAACGGGTCACCAGCCAGGCGCTCGTGCCGTCGGGCAACGTGACTTCGGCGACCGACCGTTCTTCGCGGATGCGGCTGAGCTCCGGGGAAAGCTCGTAGACAGACGGGGGCTCCGGGAACGGAAACGGGATTGGTGAAAGGGTCTCGGCCATGAGCAACAACTCCGCCCGGTTGAGGATTGGCGACATGCCGAAGCATAGATAATTTCGAATAATACTGACGTTGGGCCCCTATTCTCGACCCCTAATTCGACACTAGATCTGTTCTTTCTTCGCCAGGGCGAGTTCGATCAGGGCCGCGGCGTCCATCGATTTGATCTCGTCGCTGCGGTCGTCGGAGGTGGGTGTCCCCGAGGCGCCGTCATCGGATTCGGTGCCGGTCAGGTCGAGCAGCGCGTCAAGCAGATTGGCCGCGCGCAGCCGGGCCAGGGGGATGCTGAGCAACGCCGCCCGGACCTGTGCCTCCTGCGGCTCGTGCTGCGCCGGTGGCGGGCCCTCGCCGTCGGGGCAGAGCTTCGCCAGGAGCAGCTCGGTCACGGCGCCGAGGCTGGGATAGTCGAAGACGAGCGTGACCGGCATCCGCAGCCCCGTCACGGCGTTGACCCGGTTGCGCAGCTCGACGGCGGTGAGCGAGTCGAAGCCGAGCTCGCGGAAGGGACGATCGGCCTCCAACTGGTCGGGTGAGGCGTGCCCGAGCACCGCGGCTACCTGGCCGCGTACGAGCGAGAGCAGCATGTCGTAGCGGTCGGCCCGGTTCATGCCCGCGAGTCGCTGCTTGAGTGCTCCGGCATCCTGGGCACCGGTCTGCGCGGCCCGCCGGGTCGCCGACCTGACCAGGCGCTGTAGCACCGGCGGCGGCGTGGCCTGGCTGCTCTGCGTGGTCAGGGCGGCACGGTTGAGGCGCATCGGAAAGAGCACCGCCTGCTTCGAGCGCCAGCCGACGTCGAACAGGGCGAGACCCTCGTCGACGGGCAGTGGGGCGACCCAGCGCAGCGAGGTCTGTGCCAGGTTCGCCTCGTTGAGCTGGCCGGCCATGCCGCTGCGGGCGGCCCAGAGGCCCCACGCCAGGGAGCTGGCGGGCAGCCCCTGACTGCGACGATACTGTGCCAGGGCGTCCAGGAAGGTGTTGGCACCGGCGTAGTTGCCCTGCCCGGTACCGCCCAGCGTGCCCGCCACCGAGGAGAAGAGTACGAACGCCGAGAGGTCGAGGTCCTTGGTGAGCCGGTGCAGGTGCAACGCCGCGTCCACCTTGGGCCGGAAGACCCGGTCAAGCTTCTCCGGGGTCAGCGACGCCAGCAACCCGTTGTCGACAGTTCCCGCGCAGTGCACGACCGCGGTCAGCGGATGCTCGGGGTCGATCGTGGCGAGCAACGCCGCCAGTGCCGCGCCGTCGGAGACGTCGCAGGCGGCGATGCGTGCGTTCCCGCCGAGGTCGTTCAGTTCGCGTTGGAACTCACCGGCGTCCTCGGCCTCGGGGCCGCGTCGGCTCACCAGCAGGAGCCGGCGCAGACCGTGCTTGCGGAGCAGGTGCGTGGCCACCATGCGTCCCAGGCCACCGGTCGCTCCGGTGATCAGCACGGTGCCCTCGGGATCCGCGGCGGCCAGGTCCGCCCCGGGCGCGTCGTCGCCGGGAGCCACGTCGGACACCCAGGTGAGGCGGGGGACCAGCGCCGCACCGGCGCGCAGCGCCAACTCACGCTCGCCGGTGGCGACGGCGGCCGACAGCGCCGCCCAGGACTCGTCGAGGTCGTCGAGGTCCAACAGGATGATCCGGTCCGGGTTCTCCGACTGGATCGAGCGGACCAGCCCCCACACGGCGGCTGCGGCCAGGCCGCAGACGGGTTCGTCGTCGCGGGTGGCCACCGCGTTGCGGGTCGCCACGACGAGGGGACGGTCGGTGAGACCTTCGTCCAGGGTGTCGCCGAGCCACGCGGTGGCCGCGTCGATGAGCTCGATGGCGGCGGTACGAGCCGCAGCGGCCACGGTCGCGGGGTCGTCCAGCTCGCCCGCCACCGTGGTCAGGTCGAGGACGACCGGGCCGGACAACTCGGCTGCGGCGAGGGCGCCGAGGTCACCGGGACTGATCACCGTCGGCGCGCCCACCCCGTGCTCGGCCGGCAGGGGCAGCGGCTGCCACTCCAGACCCAGCAACGAGCCGGGGGCGGCAGTGCCGCCCGCCGCGACCTCGTCGGCCGTGAAGGGACGCAGGTGCAGTGATTCGACCGAGATGACCGGAGCGCCCCCGGCATCAGCGGCCGTCAGCGAGATGGCGTTCGGGCCGGCGGGCGCGAGGCGGACCCGCAGCACCGACGCGGCGACCGCGTCGACGCAGACGCCGTTCCAGGCGAACGGCCGCCACAGGGTGCCGGGGGCCGAGGGAAGCAGGTGGCCCACGCCGATGGCCTGTATCGCAGCGTCGAGCAGTGCCGGGTGCAGCGCGTACTCGCTTGCCTGGTCCTGAAGGGCGGCAGGCAGCCGGACCTCGGCGTACACCTCGTCGCCGCGCTGCCAGGCGGCCTGTAGGCCGTGGAACGCCGGGCCGTAGTCGATCGCGGTCCCGGCCATCCGCTCGTAGATGTCGCCCACCTCGACCGGCGTGGCGCCCACTGGCGGCCACGCGCTGAGATCGGCCGGCTCCTGCTGCCGGGCGGAGTTGCTCAGCACGCCGTCACCGTGGCGCGTCCACGGCAGGTGGGACGGGTCGCTGGTGCTGCTCTCCGGCCGCGAGTGCAGGTGGAAGGCGCGCCGTCCCGACTCGTCGGGGGCGTCGACGGTCAGCTGCACCCGCACCGCGCCGGTCTCCGGCAGCAGCAGCGGAGTCTCCATCGTCAGCTCGTCGATGCGGTCACCGCCGACCCGGTCACCGGCGAGCACCGCCAACTCGACGAAGGCGGACCCGGGCAGGGGACAGGATCCCATGACCCGGTGATCGGCCAGCCAGGGATGACTGTGCAGGGAGAGCCGGCCGGTAAGCACCACGCCGTCGTCGTCCGCCATCGGTACCGCCGCACCCACGAAGGGGTGGTTGACCACATCGAGACCGACCGTGGAGACATCGCCAGCCAGCTGATGCGGTGGCAGCCAGTAGCGCTGGCGTTGGAACGGATACGTCGGCAAACCCACCTGACCACCCACACCCAACAACCCACCCCAACCCACACCCACACCACCCACCCACACCCGCCCCAACGACTCCACCAACCGACCCCAACCACCCTCACCCCGCCGCAACGACCCCACCACCACCGCATCAACACCCACATCATCCACCACCTCCTGCACCGACCCCACCAACACCGGATGCGGACTCACCTCCACAAACACCCGCCCACCCGCACCCAACGCCGCCCGCACCGCACCCTCAAACAACACCGGCTCCCGCACATTGCGCCACCAATACCCCGCCCCCAACTCCACCCCAGACACCACACCCCCGTCACCGACGAAAAAACGCCACCGACCCCACCCGCCCACACACCGACCCCAACCCCACCAACAACTCCTCCCGCACCACCTCCACCACCCCCGTATGACCCGCACCATTCGCCCCTCCACCACCCGAGCCCGCACACCATCACCCACACACCCCGCCACAAACTCCCGCACCAACCCCACCTCACCCGCCACCGTGCACCCCACCGGCGAATTCACCGCCGCCACCGACAACCCCGACCACCCCACCAACCGCCCCTCCAACACCGACCGCGACAACGACACCGACGCCATCGCCCCCAACCCCGCCAACCCCAACCACGCCCGCGACCGCACCACCACCACCCGCACCGCATCCGCCAAACTCACACACCCCGCCACAAACGCCGCCGCCACCTCACCCTGCGAATGCCCCACCACCCCCACCGGCTCCACCCCCACCGACCGCCACACCGCCGCCACCCCCACCATCACCGAAAACAACACCGGCTGCACCACATCAATCCGATCCAAACCCACCCCACCCACACCCCGCACCACATCCACCACCGACCAATCCACCCACCGCCCAAACTCCACCGCACACTCCCGCACCGCCACCCGAAACACCTCAGACGACTCCCACAACACCCCACCCATCCCCACCCACTGCGAACCCTGACCACCAAACACAAACACCACACCACCACTACCCGCGAGCGCACCGGCGGCCCTACCGTCGGCCAGGTCCCGCAAGCCGTCGAGCATCTCCGCGCGATCGGCGGCCGTCACCACGGCCCGATACTCCAACGGCGAACGCTCAGCGAGCGCTCGTCCGACGTCGAGCAGGGAATGCTCCTCGTGTGCCGCGGCGAACGTGTGCAGCTGAGCCGCGACCGCACGAAGTCCGGCCGCACTGCGCGCCGACAGGATCCACGGCGTCACCGGCAGGGCGGGGACGGCATCGGCACCGGGGACCTCGTCGGTGGCCCAGACCGGCGCCTCCTCGAGGATGACGTGTGCGTTGGTGCCACTGGCGCCGAACGACGAAACGCCGGCCCGACGTGGCCGGCCGTCGGCCGGCCAGTCGCGGCCCTCGCGCAGCAGTTCGACGGACCCGGCGGTCCAGTCCACGTGCGACGTCGGCTCGTCGGCGTGCAGCGTGCTGGGCAGGTGCCCGTTGCGGATCGCCAGCACCATCTTGATCACACCCGCCACACCGGCCGCGTACTGGGTGTGGCCCAGATTCGACTTCAACGACCCCAGCCAGAGTGGCCGGTCAGCGGGGCGGTTCTGGCCGTACGTGGCGAGCAGCGCCTGTGCCTCGATCGGGTCGCCCAACGTGGTACCGGTGCCATGCGCCTCGACCACGTCCACGTCAGCGGCGTTCAGACGGGCGTTCTCGAGCGCGCTCAGCAGCAAGCGACGTTGTGCGGGCCCGCTCGGCGCGGTCAGCCCATTTGACGCGCCGTCGGAGTTGACGGCGCTGCCGCGTACCACCCCCAGAACGGGGTGGCCGAGCCGTCGCGCGTCGGAGAGCCGTTCGACCGCGAGGACGCCGACGCCCTCGCCCCAGCCGGTGCCGTCGGCCTTTTCCGAGAACGCCTTGCACCGGCCGTCGCTGGCGAGGCCGCCCTGACTGGAGAGTTCGGGGAAGGCGGTCGGGGTCAGCATGACCGAGACTCCGCCGGTCAGGGCGAGATCGCACTCACCACGGATCAGCGCCTGCACCGCCAGGTGCAGGGCCACCAGCGACGACGAACACGCCGTGTCCACGGTCAGGGTCGGGCCCTCGAGACCCAGCACGTACGCCAGCCGGCCGGCGAGCATGCTTCCCGCGCTGCCGGTGAGCAGATGGGTGCCGTGGCCCAGCGGCGAGGAGCCGAGCAGGCCCGCGAACTCGGCGGAGGTGCCGCCCACGAAGACACCGGTGCGGCTGCCGCGCAGCGCCACCGGGGCGATGCGGGACCGCTCCAGCGCCTCCCACGAGCATTCCAGGAGCAGTCGCTGCTGCGGGTCCATCGCGAGCGCCTCGCGCGGCGAGATGCCGAAGAAGCCCGCGTCGAAGTCGCCAGCGGCGTGCAGGAAGCCGCCTTCGAGCGCGACGACGCGCCCCTCCTCGTACCTGTCCGTTTTATACAGGTCGGTCAGATCCCAACCGCGGTCGGTGGGAAAACCGGCGATGGCGTCCCTACCCTCGGCGACCAGGCGCCAGAGTGCCTCGGGTGAGTCGACGCCGCCAGCGAACCGGCAGGCCATACCCACGATGGCGATCGGCTCGTGGGCCTTTTCCTCCACCTCACGCAGTCGCCGCTGGAGTTGTCGCGCGTCGGCGATCGTCCGCTTGAGGTAGTCGCGAAGTCGGTCCTCCTCGGACACCGGCACCAGCTCCTTGGCGGTAGGTCGGGAAGCTTCTCAGTCGGCGGCGGTCAGACGAGGCCGAAGCCCTTGTCGACCAGGTCGAACAGGTCGTCGTCGCTTGCGGAGTCGAGGTCGTCCTCGCCGGTCACGTCCGAGGGCGTGCCGACCCAGCTTGCGAGCAGGGTTTGCAGGCGGTTGGTCACCCGATCGCGCTCCGCGTCGTCCGGCCCGATGGTGGCGAGGACGCCCGTGGCGCTGTCCAGGGCTCGCAGCGCGAGTTCCACGCCGGAAAGCTCCGCCGGGACCAGTTCGGCCCGCAGGTGGGCCGCGAGCGCGTCCGGCGTGGGGTGGTCGAAGATGAGCGTGGCCGACAGCCGCAGCCCGGTGGCGGCGTTGAGCCGGTTGCGGAGCTCGATCGCGGTAAGCGAGTCGAAGCCCACCTCCTTGAATGGCCGGGTCGAGGTGACCGCCTCGGCGGAGGTGTGCCCGAGCACCACGGCCGCGTTGGTGCAGACCAGTTCGGTCAGCACGCGCAGACCCTCGGCGGCTGGTACCCGCGACAGCCGTGCGCGCAGCGCCGAGCCCTGATCGGTGTCGGCGCTGGCGCGAATGACCCGCCGGCCCGGTCCCTGCACGAGCCCGCGCAGCAGCGGCGGTACTGCCGACGCCTGGCTCTGCACGGCCGCGAGGTTCAGCGCGACCGGCACGGTCAGCGGCCGGTCGACCACCGTGGCCAGGTCGAAGAGCGCCATGCCGGTCTCGTTGTCGATGGGCTCGAAGCCGGCGCGTCGCATCCGCTGCACGTCCGCATCCTCGAGGTGACCCGTCATGGCGCTGCGCTCGGCCCAGAAACCCCAGGCGATGGAGGTGGCGGGGAGGCCGTTGGCGCGGCGGTGGTGGGCGAGGGCGTCGAGGTAGGCGTTGGCGGCGGCGTAGTTGGGTTGGCCGGCGGCGCCGAGGAGGCCGGAGGCGCTGGAGTAGAGGATGAAGGTGGTGAGTGGGTGGTGTTTGGTGAGTTCGTGGAGGTGGGTGGCGGCGTCGATTTTGGGTTGGAGTACGCGGTGGAGTTGGGTGGTGGTGAGGGTGGTGGTGGGTGCGTCGTCGAGGATGCCGGCGGTGTGGATGACGGTGGTGGGGTGGTGGTTGGTGAGGAGGGTGTGCAGGGCGGTGCGGTCGGTGGTGTCGCAGGCGGTGATGGTGACGTGGGCGCCGAGTGTGGTGAGTTCGGTGTGGAGGTGGTGGGCTTGGGGTGTGTGGGGTCCTCGGCGGCTGGTGAGGAGGAGGTGGCGGACGCCGTGTTTGGTGACGAGGTGGCGGGCGAGGAGGGCGCCGAGGGTGCCGGTGCCGCCGGTGATGAGCACCGTCCCCGCCGGGTCGAGCGGCTGGGGGATGGTGAGGACCGCCTTGCCGACCAGGCGTGCCTGGCTGAGCGCCCGCAGCGCGTGCTTCGCCCGGCGAATGTCCCAGGTCGTGATCGGCGGCAGTTCGAGCACGCCCTGGCCGAAGAGGTCGATGACGGTACGCAGAATCTCCTGTAGCCGGTCGGGACCGGCGTCGAGGATGTCGTACGCCCGGTAGCTCACCCCGGGGTAGTCGGCCGCGACCTCGTCGGGATCGCGTTTGTCGGTCTTGCCCATCTCGAGAAAGTGGCCGCCGCGAGGCAACAGCCGCAGTCCCGCGTCGACGAACTCGCCCGCGAGGCAGTCGAGGACCACGTCCATACCCCGCCCGCCGGTGGACGCCAGGAAGTGCTGTTCGAACTCGAGGGTCCGGGAGTTGCCGAGGTGCGCCTCGTCGAGCCCGTGCCGGTCGCGCAGCGTCTGCCACTTGCCGACGCTAGCCGTGCCGTAGACCTCGGCGCCGGCGTGGCGGGCCAGCTGGACCGCCGCCATGCCCACGCCGCCAGCGGCGGCGTGCACGAGTACCGACTGCCCGGCGGCGAGACCGCCGAGATCGAAGAGTCCGTAGTACGCGGTGAGGTACGTGATCGGAATCGAGGCCGCCTGCTGGTAGCTCCAGCCCTCGGGCATCGGTGCCAGGAAACGGTGGTCCGTGATCGCGATCGGCCCGAACGAGCGCGGGCAGAGGCCAAGCACCCGGTCGCCGACGGCGACGTTCTCGACGCCGTCACCCACCGCCAGCACGACACCGGCCGCCTCGCCACCAAGCCCCTCCTGCCCGGCGACCATGCCGAGCGAGACGATCACGTCGCGGAAGTTCATGCCGACGGCGTGGACGGCGAGCCGCACCTGACCCGGTCCCAGCGGTTCGAGGACATCGGGGCAGGGCACCATTGCGACGTTCTCCAAGGTGCCGCCGCCGGTGCTCTCCAGACGCCACGGACCCGGTTCCGACGGCGGGATCAGGGCGTCGTCGGCGCTGACGCGGACGAGCCGGGGCGCGGTGACGGCACCCGACCGGATCGCCACCCGCTGCTCGTCGAGGGTCAGCACCGCCGGAAACACCGCAAGTGACTCGGCGTCGTCGTCGATGTCGACGTGCAGGAAACGGCCGGGATTCTCGCTCTGCGCCGAGGTGATGAGCCCCGAGGCGGCGGCGTTGCCCAGGTCCCGGATGTCTTCGCTGGCGTGCACGGCGACAGCGCCGCGGGTGACCAGCACCAGGCGGGTGCCGGCGGGACGTTCCGCGGCCAGCCACGCCTGAACCAGTCTCAGCGCACGCTCGGTCGCCTCGTGCGCCGCTGCCGCCGGATCCTGGCCGGGCACCGGTGGCAGACCGGCCACCACGATCTCGGGAGCGTTTTCGGCGATCGCGGCCACCTCGGTGAACCGGTCAGACTCCGGCACTGTGGCGGACAGTCCGAAGGGGTCGGCTCCCACGACCGCGAAGCGGACCGGCTGTTCCGCCGGCGGCACGGGAACCCAGTCGACGCCGAACAGCCGGTCGTGCGCCTCCGTGGCCCGCTGGTCGCCACCGAGCTGGCCGGTCGGGGTCGGGCGGAGCACGAGCGACCGTACGGCGGCGACCGGCTGGCCCGACTCGTCGGTGATCGTCAGGGTGAGCTGGTCGCCGCCCGATGGCGTCAGGCGTACGCGCACCTTTGTCGCGCCAGTGGCGTACACGACAACGCCGGACCAGGCGAATGGGAGGTGCACGCCGGCCTCGTTCGAGCCGGCGAAGAACATGGGGTGCAGGGCGGCATCCAGCAGGGCCGGGTGGATCGCGAAACGTTCCGCCAAAGCCTGCTGGTCGTCGGGGAGCTCGATCTCGGCGAAGATCTCCCCGTCGCGCCGCCAGGCCGCCTGAAGGCCCTGGAACGCGGGCCCGTAGCCGTAGCCGTACCGGGCGAGTTCCTGGTAGACGGTGGTGACGTCGAGTTCTTCCGCGTCCGGGGGGAGCCATTCACCAGCTTCGGTGGGGCTGACGGGAGTCGCGCGCCCGAGGGTGCCGGTAGCGTGCAGGGTCCAGGACTCCTCGCCCCGCCGCGAGTGCATGCTCAGGGTGCAACGCCCGGTGTCGTCGGGGGTTCCGACGCGGACCTGAAGCGTGACGGTGTCCTGCTCGGTGAGGATCAGCGGGGCCTGCAAGGTGAGTTCCTCGACCTCGTCCAGCCCGAGCTGGTCTCCGGCGCGTACGGCGAGCTCGACGAAGGCGGTGCCCGGCAACAGCACCGAGCCGGCGACCGCGTGGTCGGCGAGCCACGGCTGGGTCCGCAGAGAAATCCGTCCGGTCAGCAGGGCGCCGTCGCCGTCGGCAAGCGTGACCGCGGCCCCGAGCAGCGGATGTGCCGCCCGCTCCAGACCGACGGTGGCGATGTCTGCGGTGCCGGCCCCGGGCGGCAGCCAGTAGCGCTCGTGTTGGAAGGCGTAGGTGGGTAAATCCACCAACCGCGCCCCAGGAAACACCCCCGACCAGTCCACCTCCACACCACGAACCCACCCCTCCGCCACCGACCGCACAAACCGACCCCACCCACCCTCACCCCGCCGCAACGACCCCAACACCACCACATCAACCCCCAACACCTCCGCCGTCTCCGACACCCCCACCCCCAACACCGGATGCCCACCCACCTCCACAAACACCCCACACCCCAACCCCAACGCCACCTCCACCGCCTCCTGAAAACGCACCCGCTCCCGCAAATTCGCAAACCAATAACCACCATCCAACACCCCCATATCCACCACCTGACCCACCACCGACGACACAAACACCACCCCACCACCCGACACCGGCGACAACCCCTCCAACACCCGCAACACCTCACCCTCCACCACACCCACCCCACCCGAATGCGACGCATAATCCACCGGCACCCACCGCACCCGCACCCCAACCCCTCACACCGCACCACAAAACCCTCCAACAACCCCACCCCACCCGACACCACCACCGACGACGGACCATTCACCGCCGCCACCCACAACCCCTCCACCAACAACCCCTCCACCACACCCACCCCCACACCCACCCACACCATCCCCCCACCACCCGACAACACCTCACCAATCACCCGCGACCGCAACGCCACCACCCGCGCACCCTCACCCACCGACAACCCACCCGCCACCACCGCCGCCGCAATCTCCCCTGCGAATGCCCCACCACCACATCCGGCACCACACCCAACGACCGCCACACCCCCGCCAACGACACCATCACCGCCCACGACACCGGCTGCACCACATCCACCCGCGACCACAACTCCTCATCCCCGAAAACACCACCTCCCGCAACGACCACCCCACAAACGGCGCCAACGCCCGCTCACACACCCCCATCCACTCCCCAAACACCCCACACGACTCCCACAACTCCCGCCCCATCCCCACCCACTGACCACCCTGACCCGGAAACACAAAAGCCGTACGCCCCACCCCACCAGCCACACCAGAAACAAACCCCGACCCCACCCCACCACCCGCCACATCAACCAAACCCGCACGCAAAGCCTCAACCGAATCACCCACCACCACCGCCCGATGCGACAACCCCGCACGCGACGACACCAACGACAAACCCACATCCCCCACCGACACACCACCCAACCCCGAACCCACAAACCCCACCAACCGACCCGCCTGACCCCGCAAACCCCCCACCGAATGACCCGACACCACCCACGGCACCACCGGCCCCGAACCGGACCCCGAGCCCGGCCCAGAAACCGGATCCGAATCCGACCCGGAAACCGGCACGGGAAGCTCAGGATCCGGCGGGAGAAGCTCAGCAAACGACCCCGAAACCAGCCCAGGAACCGGCGCGGGGGACTCGGCAACCGACTCAACAACCGGCGGCTGCTCCACAATCACATGCGCATTCGTCCCACTGATACCGAACGACGACACCCCCGCCCGACGCGGACGACCATCCACCGACCACTGCCGCGCCTCGGTCAACAACCGAACATCCCCCGACGACCAATCCACCACCGGCGTCGGCTCATCCACATGCAACGTCCGCGGCAACACCCCCGCCCACATCGCCATCACCATCTTGATCACACCAGCAACACCCGCCGCCGCCTGCGAATGACCAATATTCGACTTCAACGACCCCAACCACAACGGCACCCCACCCCGACCCTGCCCATACGTCGCCAACAACGCCTGTGCCTCGATCGGATCGCCAAGCTTCGTCCCCGTGCCATGCGCCTCCACCGCGTCCACCTCGGTAACCGACAGGCCCGCATCAGCAAGCGCCTGCCGGATCACCCGTTGCTGCGAAGGCCCATTCGGCGCCGTCAGACCATTCGACGCACCGTCCTGGTTCAACGCCGAGCCCCGTACCACCGCCAACACCCGATGCCCGTGGCGGCGGGCATCCGACAACCGCTCCACCACCACCACGCCGACACCCTCGCTCCAACCGGTCCCGTCGGCGGAACTGGCGAAGGACTTGCACCGGCCATCGGGTGCCAGGCCACCCTGCCGGGACAACTGCACGAAGGTGCCGGGGCTGGCCATGACGGTGACGCCGCCGGCCAGGGCGAGGTCGCACTCACCGTTGCGCAGCGCCTGTACGGCCAGGTGCAGCGCCACCAACGACGACGAACAGGCGGTGTCGATCGTCATCGCCGGGCCCTCCAAGCCGAGCGTGTAGGCGATCCGGCCGGAGATGACACTGCCGGCCGTGCCGGTGCCCGAGTGGCTGGCCACTTCGTCGGGCACGTGCGGCCCGATGGCGGCGTAGTCGTGGTGCATCGCGCCCACGTACACCCCGGTGCGGCTGCCCCGGGCCGAGAGCGGGTCGATGCCGGCCCGCTCGAACGCCTCCCACGAGGTCTCCAGGAGCAGCCGCTGCTGCGGGTCCATCGCCAGCGCCTCACGCGGCGAGATACCGAAGAACGCGGCGTCGAAGTCCCCGGCATCGTGGAGGAACCCGCCGTCGCGGGTGTACGAGCGGCCGGGCTCGTCGGGCTCGCCGAAAAGGTCGTCGAGATCCCAGCCGCGGTTGCCGGGGAACGGCGAGATCTCGTCGCGTTCCTCGGCGATCAGCTGCCAGAGGTCCTCCGGAGAGTTGACTCCGCCCGGGTACCGGCAGGCCATGCCGACGATGACGATCGGATCCGTCCTGGTGTCGGCGCCCGTGGCCGTGGTGGGCCGGGACACCGGCGCAGCCGCGACCGGAACGATGGTCTCCAGCAGGTAGTCCGCGAGCGCGGCCTGAGTCGGGTAGTCGAAGATCAGCGTGGCGGGCAGCCGTAGCCCGGTGGCGGCGTTGAGGCCGTTGCGCAGCTCGACGGCGGCGAGCGAGTCGAAGCCCAGTTCCTTGAACGAGCGCCGTGGGTCCGGGCCGTCGGAGGAGCCGTAACCGAGGATGGCAGCGACCTGCGTACGCAGCATGCCGAGCACCAGCGGGCGACGCTCCGCTTCGGGTAGCGCGGCGAGTCGCGCGGCGAGCGTCCCGCTGGCGGCACCCTCAGCGATCGCGGTTGCCCGCCGCAGCGGTACGCGGACCAGCCCGCGCAGCAGTGGTGGCAACGTGCCGGCGGCGGCCATCGAACTCAGCGTGGGCAGGTCCAGCCCGATCGGCGCCACCACCGCGCTGTCGACCCCGACCGCCGCGTCAAAGAGCGCGAGACCCTCCTCGGGCGACATGGGTCGGATTCCGCTGCGCGCCATGCGCCGCAGGTCGATGTCGCCGAGCTGGGCGGTCATACCACTGGCCGGTTCCCACGCCCCCCAGGCGATGGAGGTGGCGGGGAGGCCGTTGGCGCGGCGGTGGTGGGCGAGGGCGTCGAGGTAGGCGTTGGCGGCGGCGTAGTTGGGTTGGCCGGCGGCGCCGAGGAGGCCGGAGGCGCTGGAGTAGAGGATGAAGGTGGTGAGTGGGTGGTGTTTGGTGAGTTCGTGGAGGTGGGTGGCGGCGTCGATTTTGGGTTGGAGTACGCGGTGGAGTTGGGTGGTGGTGAGGGTGGTGGTGGGTGCGTCGTCGAGGATGCCGGCGGTGTGGATGACGGTGGTGGGGTGGTGGTTGGTGAGGAGGGTGTGCAGGGCGGTGCGGTCGGTGGTGTCGCAGGCGGTGATGGTGACGTGGGCGCCGAGTGTGGTGAGTTCGGTGTGGAGGTGGTGGGCTTGGGGTGTGTGGGGTCCTCGGCGGCTGGTGAGGAGGAGGTGGCGGACGCCGTGTTTGGTGACGAGGTGGCGGGCGAGGAGGGCGCCGAGGGTGCCGGTGCCGCCGGTGATGAGCACCGTCCCCGCCGGGTCGAAATCCCATCGCCGATCGAGTGCCGAGGCTCGCGCCAGTCGCGGCGCCAACAGTGCGCCGTCGCGGAGCGCCACGCGGGGCTCGTCGG
Source organism: Micromonospora sp. FIMYZ51 (assembly GCF_038246755.1). Lineage (NCBI taxonomy): Bacteria > Bacillati > Actinomycetota > Actinomycetes > Micromonosporales > Micromonosporaceae > Micromonospora > Micromonospora sp. FIMYZ51. The sequence goes on from NZ_CP134706.1 coordinate 2,963,858, forward strand.
ACGCCAGCGCCGCGCCCAGTTCCGCCGCTGACGGGTGCTGTCCGTCCACGTCGATGAGCAGCAGTCGTCCCGGGTTCTCGCTCTGCGCCGAACTCAGCAGGCCCCACACCGCCGCCTGGGCCGGGTCGCGATCCTCGTCGTCGCGTACCGCCACGGCGCCGGAGGTCAGCACCAGTAGCCGTGCGGCGGACAGGCGCTCGTCCGAGAGCCAGGACTGGACGAGTTCGAGGGCCCGCTCGGTGGCGGCATGCGCCTGGGCTGCCAGGTCGTCGGCGGAGACGGCACCGCGGAGCCCGGCCGCCGCGATGACGACGACGTCGGGGACCGCTGCGTCGGATTCGCGCAGGGCGGCCAGGTCGGGATAGACCGTCGCCGCCGCGCCGGCGGCGGTGAGCAGCCGCGCCGCACCGGTGCCGTCCGCGTCGATCGCCGCCAGCTGGGCCGGCAGTCCAGCCGTCTCCGGTACGGGCTGGGCCGCCCACGCGACGTGAAAGAGCGAGTTCGTCGCGTCCGGCCGGATCTGTCGGCTGTCCGCCGCGCGCACGGTGAGGGACTCGATCGACGCCACCGGGTTGCCGTCGGCGTCGGCCAGGGCCAGCGCCAGTGACGACGGGCCCGTGGCGGTCAGGCGTACGCGGAGGAAGGTCGGACCTACGGCCCAGAGTGACACTCCGGCCCACGAGAACGGCAGCCGTCCCTGCCTCGTTTCGGCGGAGTCGAGGAACGCGGCCATGTGCAGTGCCGCGTCGAACAGGGCGGGGTGCAGCCGAAACCGGCCGGCGTCGTCGGGTGCGGAGCCGGGCAGGCCGATCTCGGCGAAGATCTCGTCGCCGCGCCGCCACGCCGCGCGTACGCCCTGGAAGGCCGGACCGTAGCTGAAGCCGGCCTCGGCGAAGCCGGGGTAGATGTCGTCGACGGCCATCGGTTCGGCCTCGGCCGGCGGCCAGGTGGAGAGGTCCGGCGGATCCTCGGTGCCGCCCGGGCTCAGCGTCCCGACCGCGTTGCGCACCCAGGCGTCCTCGGCCGCGCCCTCGGCCAGCGAGTACACCGCGATCTCGCACCGGTTGGTGTCGTCCGGTGCGTCGACCGCGACCTGCAACCGCACGCCGCCGTGTGCGGGCACCGCGATCGGTGCCTCGAGCGTGAGTTCTTCGATTCGCGCGCAGCCAGCGTGCTCGCCCGCGTGCAGCGCCAGTTCGACAAAGGCGGTGCCGGGCACGAGCGCGACGCCGGAGATCGCGTGGTCGGCGAGCCACGGGTGGGTTTCCAGCGACAACCGTCCGGTGAAGAGCCAGCTCTGCGAGTTCGCGACGGCGACCATGGCGCCGAGCATGGGATGCGCCGCCGAGCTGAGGCCGGCGGCGCTGACGTCCGCGGCCGGTGCGCCGTGCAGCCAGTACCGCTGACGGCTGAAGGCGTACGTGGGCAGCGGGACCACTGTGCCGGCGCGGCCGGCGAAGAACGCCCGCCAGTCGACCGGTACGCCACGGGCATGCAGGCGCGCGAGTGCGTCGGTGAGCGTTTGGGCCTCGGCACGCCCACGCCGCAGCGCCGCGACGCGGACGCTGTCGTGCTCCTCCTCGGCCTGGTTCAACGTCGAGGTGAGCACGCCGTCCGGTCCGAGTTCCAAGAACACGGTGACGTCCTCGGCGCGCAGGGTGCACACGACGTCGTGGAAGCGGACGGCCTGGCGGACCTGGCGTGACCAGTAGCCGGGGGCCCGCCACTCGTCGATGTCGGCAAGCGCGCCGGTGAGGCTCGATACCACCGCAATCGTTGGCGGCTCGATCGTCACCGTGGCGGCGACCTGCTCGAATTCCGCGAGCATCGGATCTATCCGGGGGGAGTGGAAGGCGTGGCTGACCCGCAGGCGTTTGGTCTGCCGGCCGAGCCCGGCAAAGTGTTCGGCGATCTCGCCGACGATGTCCTCGTCGCCGGAGACGACCACCGACGTCGCCGCGTTGACGGCCGCCAGGCTCGCCCGCGACTCGTGGCCGCGCAACCGTTCGGCCACCTCCGGCTCGCTCGCGGCGATCGACACCATCGCCCCACCGGGCGGCAACGCCTGCATGAGGGCAGCCCGTGCCGCCACGAGCCGGCAGGCGTCCGACAGCGACAGCATGCCGGCCACGTGGGCTGCGGCCAGTTCGCCGATCGAGTGGCCGGCGACCGCGTACGGGCGCACGCCCCAGCTTTCCACCAGCCGGAAGAGGGCCACCTCCAGCGCGAAGGTCGCCGTCTGGGTGAACAGCGTCTGGTCGAGCAGTTCCGCCGCCGGCGAACCGGCGGGCGCGAACACGGTCTCGCGCAGCGGGCGGTCGAGATGAGGATCCAGTTCGTCGCAGACGGCGTCGAAGGCGTTGGCGAACTCCGGATACGCCCGGTACAGCTCCTTGCCCATCTCCGCGCGTTGAGCGCCCTGCCCGGTGAAGAGGTAGGCGCACCGCACGTCCTGGTCCACGGTGTCGATCACCGGCTTCGACGGTGCGTCCGTGGCCAAGGCGTCGAGCGCCCGGACCGCTTCCTGCGGGTTCTCGGCGACGATCACCGCTCGGTGCGCCAATGCGGCGCGGGCGGTGGCAAGTGTGAACGCCACGTCCTCCAGCGCCGGCTGAGGGTTCGCGCGCAGATGATCGCGTAGCTGCGCGGCCTGGGCACCGATGGCCTGCGCTGTCGCGGCGGAGAGGGGAAGGGGTAGGTAGGGCAGGGGCAGCTGCGGCGCGTCCGGCTCGTCCGACGGCGGCTCGGGCTCCGGCTCCTCGATGATGATGTGGGCGTTGGTGCCGCTCACCCCGAACGAGGACACCCCGGCCCGGCGGCGACCGTCGGTGCGTGGCCACAGTCGCTCGTCGGTGAGCAGCCGCACTGCGCCGGCGTCCCAGTCCACCTGGGGGGTCGGCTCGTCCACGTGCAGGGTCCGGGGCAGCACGCCGTGCCGCATCGCCATGACCATTTTGATGATGCCGGCGGCGCCGGCCGCCGCCTGGGTGTGCCCGATGTTCGATTTGATCGATCCGAGCCACAGCGGTTCGTCCCCGGCCCGGTCCTGGCCGTACGTCGCCAGCAGCGCCTGCGCCTCGATCGGGTCGCCGAGCGTCGTGCCGGTGCCATGCGCCTCGACGGCCGCCACGTCGGACGCGCTCAGCCGGGCGTTCGCCAGCGCCTGCATGATCACGCGCTGCTGGGCGGGCCCGTTGGGGGCGGTCAAGCCGTTCGAGGCGCCGTCCTGGTTCACCGCGGATCCACGTACCACCGCCAGGATCGGGTGGCCTTTGCTCCGGGCGTCGGAGAGGCGCTCGACGAGCAACACTCCGGCACCCTCGCCCCAGCCGGTGCCGTCCGCCGCCCGCGCGAACGCCTTGCACCGGCCGTCGGGCGCGAGCCCGCGCTGGCGCGACAGTTCCACGAAGATCGCCGGTGTCGACATCACCGTGACGCCGCCCGCGATGGCCATGTCGCACTCGCCGCTGCGCAGGGACTGGATCGCCAGATGCAGTGCCACCAACGACGACGAGCAGGCCGTGTCCAGGGTGACGGCGGGACCTTCGAGACCCAGGGCGTACGCGACCCGGCCGGACACGACGCTGCCGGCCATGCCGGTGCTCAGGTAACCCTCGATCTCGTCCGGCTGGTTCGTTCGGTCGGTGACGTAGTCGTGGTACATCAGCCCGGCGTAGACGCCGGTGCGGCTGCCACGCATCGCGTGCGGGTCGAGGCCGGCGGCCTCGAAGACCTCCCACGACACCTCGAGCAGTAAACGCTGCTGGGGATCCATCGCGAGCGCCTCGCGCGGCGAGATGCCGAAGAACTCGGCGTCGAACTCGGCCGCGTCGTAGAGGAAGGCTCCGGAGCGGGTGTTGGCCTTGCCTGCGCTCGCCGGGTCGGGATCGTAGAGCGCGTCGACGTTCCAGCCGCGGTCGGTGGGCATTGTGGACACCGCGTCCCGGCCCTCGGCGACCAGCTCCCACAGCTGCTCCGGTGACGAGACCCCGCCGGGGTAGCGGCAGGCCATGCCGATGATCGCGACCGGCTCGGCGTTGCCGTCCTCCAGCTTCTTGATGCGCCGGTTGGCGTGGCGCAGATCCGCCGCCATGCGCCGGAGATAGTCAACGATCTGATCTTGATTCGTCACCCAAGCATCCTTCGCGAGTTCGCTGCCCGGCGACCTCAGCCCGTGCCGGCTCGACGTCCTACTTAATGCGTTCAGTTCGCAACCGGGGGTGCGGTGACTACTCGGCCACTCGCGTACGCATGCTCCACCGGAAGACGACCGGCCCCGCGTCGTTTCCGGCGCTGTTGTCGATCCGTTCGAAGTGCTCGTAACCGCCACAGTGGGCGATTTTGATCTTGACTGTGTCGGACTCGGTCCGGCAGCTTCGCTGCTCTGCGGTGATGCTGGCGGGACCGCCTTCGAGGACGACCTCGATGGCGCTCTGGTCCTTGGATTCGATGCAACGCCCGTTCATCTTTACCGCCTTCGCTGGGAGCATCCGCCCTGTTCGCCGCGCCCCGGTGTTCGGGCTGCGCCCGCACGTCTGAAGGTCGGGCCGGCAAGCGTCCAAAGCTTCAGCCTTTCTGAGGGCCCACCCCTTAGCCGACCGGGGCGAAGCCCGGCAGCCACCGGTGGACGATCGCCTGGAACGGTGCCCGTGCCTCGAGTTGGCACAGCACCCCCATGGAGCCGCCCATCACCCGGTGCACGAACAGGTACGAGGTGGGCAGGGTGAGTTTCGCCCCCGGTGCCTTGCGGTCCGACATGTGCGCGGCCGAGGTGCGCATCCAATCGCGGGTGAACTTGAACTCTGCCACCGAGAACGGCTCGATCATCGGCAGCAGGAAGGCCAGTAGCGCCGGGGCTTCGACGTCGCGATTCTTCTTGAAGAAGCCCTCGTCGCGCAGGCCGGCACGGACGGTTTCGGCGTCACCGTCGAGCGCCGCCCGGATGAGCCGGCCGATCGGCTTCGGCAGCCCGCCCGGCATCTGGGCGGCGGCACCGAAATCGAGTACGCACAGGCGCCCGTCCGGCATCATGCGGAAGTTGCCCGGGTGCGGATCGGCATGCAGCAGCCCGGCCCGGGTCGGCGCGGAGAAATGGAACAGGGCCAGCAGCCGACCAGCCTCGTCACGTTCCTGCTGGCTGCCGGAGGCGATGACCTTCGACAGCGGCGTGCCCTCGGCCCACTCGGTGACGAGCATGGCGGGAGTGCTGGCGAGGACGCGCGGTACGTAGATCTCCGGGTCACCCGCGTAGGCCTCGGCGAAGCGGCGCTGGTTCTCGGCCTCGCCGGTGTAGTCCAACTCCTCCAGGATGCGCTCACGCATCTCCGCGATGAGTGCCTTGACGTTCGTCGACGGCTGGAGCGTCTTGAGCATGCTGCCGAGGCGGGCGACCTGCTTGAGATCGGAGTCCAGCGCCTCGGCGGTGCCGGGGTACTGCACCTTGACGGCGGCCGGAACAGTGCTGCCGTCCGGCAGCCGCCACCGCGCCTTGTGGACCTGGCCGATGCTGGCCGCCGCCGCGGCCACGTCGTCGAACTCGGCGAACCGGTCGCGCCACCGCGGTCCCAGTTGATCGGCGAGCACCGCGTGTACCTCGGCGGGCGGCATGCGCGGCGCGTCCTCCTGCAACTTGACCAGGGACTCGGCGTAGGCGGCGGCGGTCTCGTCGGGCATGACGGCCTGGAAGATCGATAGCGCCTGGCCGAGCTTCATCGCACCGCCCTTGAGTTCTCCCAGGACTTGGAAGATCTGCTCGGCGGTGCGGGCGTGAATCTCGGCGGTGACCTCGGCGGACGATCGGCCTGCGACGCGTTTGCCGAGGCCGACGGCCTGACGTCCGGCGAAGCCGAGTGGCAGGGACGCGATCCTGGCGGCTCGCGAGGAGGCTCGGCGGGGAATCTCAGTCACTCGTTCATCGTGGCCGGGCCACCGTTACCACACAGCCCCTGATCGCGCGGGCCGGACCCCTATCCCGGCGCTCGCGGTTCGGGGATCTTGGCGTGGTCAGCAGCCTGCTCCACCGGGGTCCAGGTAGCGGCTGACGGTCTTTAGCGGCCGTCCGCGAGCAGTTCGCCAACAGGGGTCGCTCGTCGGCGACCTGCCGCGTAGTCACGCCGAGTCATCAAGGCAGCAAATTGGTGCTGATGGATTCCGTAATGGTCCGGTGCCACGGGTGCCGACGGCAAGAGCGCAACTACTGAAAAGTGTCTGTGAATCTAGGCGGCGTTAACGGACCCGCAATTCATAGGTGTCGTGCTCGCAATCTCACCCCCGGCGGACCCGGGCCGCCGACGGCATCGCGGGATGCGCAGATTGAGGCTTTTGTTGGGAAAAGTCCCTTGCTGGCGGTGGTGACGCCGTCGCGCTCGGTGCGGGCGAACGGCTGTTGCCTGTGGCGATAGTGCTGGTACATTGGCCATCGGCAGTGGATTGAGGGCCTCGTGTTCACCGATGTGCCGGTCGTGCGCGCAGGCGCTCATCAGATGTTCGGAGCTGCCGACGGGGATTTCGGGGAGGCAACCTAATGGCGCTAGTCGGACGTGCGAATGAACTGTCGAAGCTAGCGAGAATGTTTGCCGACAGTCAACAAAAAAGGGGACGTGTCGCGCTAATATCGGGACCGGTTGCCACCGGAAAAACGGCGTTGTTGCGCGCCTTTTCCGAGTCGGCGGTTCGGGACGGCGCCGTCTTCGTCGGTGCGGTCTGCTCCCGCGTCGAACGGGCGGTGCCCCTCGGCGTCGTCGCGCAGTTCGCGCAGAACTCGTCACTGCCGACCGAGTTCCGAGAACGAATGTCGGCACTGCTGGACCGAGAGCCGTTCGGCGGCTCGCCAGCCATCGATGCGCAGGCGGCGGCGGCCGAACGGCTGCGGATGGCGCAGGGCCTGTGCGCCCTGTTGCTGGAGCTCAGTGAAAGCCGACCCGTGCTGATCGGCGTGGATGACGTCCAATTCGCCGATGCCCCGTCGGTATTCTGTATCCAGTACCTCATCCGTCGGCTCACCTCGGCGCGGGTGCTCGTCGTGTTCACCGAGTCCGAGGAGGCCCAGCGCCTCCAGCCGCTCTTTCGAGCGGAGCTGTTGCGCGAGCAACACTGCGAACGGCTGCACCTCTCGCTGCTGCCCAGGGCGAGCATCGAGGAGTTCCTCAGCAACCGGCTGGATCGCGCAGCCGCCCGCCGGCTGGCGCCGCACTACGACGCCATCACCGGTGGCAATCCCCTGCTGCTTACCGCGGTACTGGAGGATTCCGCCGCCCGCCCCGACCGGGTCGTCGCCGGCAGCTGCTTCGGGCAGGCGGTGATGACCTGCCTGTACCGCGGCGGGCACATGCTGTTGGCCGCGCGGGGTATCGCGGTGCTGGGCGAGAACGCCACGCCGGCACGGGTGGGTGAGTTGCTCGGGATCGACGCCGTCCTGACCGCACAGACAATGCGCAACCTGGAGCAGACCGGTCTGATCGAGGCGGGCCGGTTCCGACACGACGCGACGGCAAGCGTGCTGTTGAACGAGTTGACGCTGCACGAGCGTGATCGCCTGCACCGCCGGGCCGCCAGGCTACTGCACCACAATGGCGCGCCGGCCCTGTCCGTGGCTCGGCACATCCTTGCCGCCGACCAGAACAGCGACCCCTGGATGCTGCCCGTACTGATGGAGGCGGCGCAGCAGGCGCTGCTGAGTGACGACGTGCAGCTGGCCACCCAATGCCTGCGGCTGGCCGCGTGCAACTGTGGCGACGACGAGCAGCGGGCGCAGATCACGGCGAGGCTTGCCCAGGTCGAGTGGCGGGTGAATCCTTCGGCCGCCACCCGTCACCTGACGCCGCTGACCGACGCGTTCCGCCGGGGACGTCTCGGCGGTTTCGGGACATCGGCGCTGATCCGCATGTTGCTGTGGCACGGCCGGACCCGAGAGGCGGCCCGTACGCTGGAGCTGGCCGGTGCGACCGTCAGCGATCCCGACGCCGAGGCGGCGGCGGAGATGCACATCACCCGGCAATGGCTGCGTTCGGTGTATCCACCGCTGCTGGCGCACGTCGGTGAAGAGCCGAGCCAGGAGGAGGTGACGCCCTGGGGCGGCGGGATTTCAATCATCTCCTACCAGTGCATGCAGGCGGTCAGCCTCTTCACCCAGGTCGTGACCCGGGGCGGCGACGACGAGGCCGTGCGGGAGGCCGAGCGGATCTTGCAGCGTACGCGGCTCGACGACAAGACGACCGAGCCGATCGAGGCGGCTCTGCTCGCCCTGACCTACGCCGACCGCCCAGATCTTGCGGCGCTGTGGTGCGAGCCACTGCTGAAAGAGGCCGCGGCTCGCGGCGCGCTGACCTGGCAGGCCAAGCTCACCGCCATCTCCGCCGAGACGGCCCTGCGGCTGGGTGATCTGACCGCGGCCGAGCGTCTGGCACGTGCTGCCCTGACGCACCTGCCGCCCAGCGGCTGGGGGGTGGCGATCGGCTCGCCGTTGTCCACCCTGATCCTCGCCACGACGGCCATGGGCAAGTACGACGCGGCGGTCGAGCTGCTCAAGGAACCGGTCCCGGAGGCGATGTTCCAAACCCGGTTCGGGCTGATGTACCTGCACGCACGCGGTCACCACTACCTCGCCTCCGACCGCGCCTACGCGGCCCTCGCCGACTTCCTCACCTGCGGCGAGCACATGCGCGCGTGGTCGCTGGACGCCCCGTCCCATGTGCCGTGGCGCAGCGACGCGGCCAGCGCCTACCTGCGACTGGGGCAGTCCCAGCAGGCCCGCAAACTCGTCAAGGAACAGCTGTCACGGCTGGGGTCGCGCCGGACCCGGACCAAGGGCATCTCCCTGCGACTGCTGGCGGCCACCGAGGAGCGGCAGCACCGGCCGGGGCTGCTGCGGCAGGCGATCGACCTCCTGCAAGACAGCGGCGACCGCTTCGAACTCGCCCGCGCCGTGGCGGAACTCAACGGGGCGCACTGCGAGCTCGGCGAGCCGGGCAAGGCCCGCACGATGGTGCAGCACGCGCTGCGGCTGGCCAAGGAGTGCTCCGCCGAGCCACTGCGCCGCACACTCGTCGCGCATGCACCGACGGTGGAGCCGGAGGTCACCGAGGCCGCGCAGTCCGCGCACGCGGGGCTGTTCGCGCTCAGCGACGCCGAGCGTCGGGTCGCGGCCCTGGCCTCCAGCGGTTACACCAACCGCGAGATTTCCAGCGAGCTCTACATCACGGTGAGCACGGTGGAGCAGCATCTGACGCGCGTTTACAAGAAGCTGAGCGTGCGTAGCCGTGCCGACCTGCCGGCCGAGCTCAACCTGAACATGGCGAAGACGGCGTAACCGCTTCGGCGGCGTGGCCACGTGATCCATCGCCGCGCAGCCGCGACCGCCGACCACGAAACCACACGCCGCGCCAGCGAGCCAGGCGTGGCCTCACCGGAGCCATCTGCTGGCAGCGAGCGTGCCCAGCAACCGCAGGGCCTCGGCGCTGCGGCTGTGCGGTTGTGCGCGGTACACGAGCAACTGCTGGCCGGGGGCGTCCCGCACGTCGAATGCGTGGTAGGACAGCGTCAGCTCGCCTACGGCACGGTGCCGGAACGTCTTTGCTTCGTGTGTCTTGCCCTGCACGTCGTGCCGTCCCCACCGGCGGCGGAATTCCGGGCTTGCCGTGCTGAGTTCTTCGACCAGTTCCCGCGCCTGCCGGTCGTGCGGATCATGACCGAGGGCCAGACGCAGGTTGGCCACGCACGCCTCGGCGGCGCGTCGCCAGTCGGCGAAGAACATCGCGCCGGCCGGATCCAGGAAGGTCATCCGGACGAGATTGTCCGCCTCGGCGAAGTCTGCGTAGAACGCGTCGGCCAGGGCGTTGCGGGCCAGCAGGTTGAGCCGCCGATCGAGGACGAAGGCGGGCGTGTCCGGCCAGGCGTCGAGCAGGTCCCGCAGGCTCTGCCCGACCTGAGGGTGGGCGGGTGTCGACGCGCCGCCGGATGGTAGTCCGGCGAGCCGGAAGAGGTGGTCTCGGGCGTCCGGTCCGAGGTCGAGGGCGCGGGCGACGGCGGCCAGCACCGACGTCGACGGGCTGCGCTCCCGGCCCTGCTCCAACCGGGTGTAGTAGTCGACGCTCACCCCGGCGAGCACCGCGACCTCCTCGCGTCGCAGCCCCGCGACGCGCCGGGTGCCACTGGAGACGAGACCGACATCGTCGGGCGTCAACCGGGCACGTCGAGCGGTGAGGAACGCCCCGAGCGCAGTGGTCGGCATGCCACCAACGGTAGCCGTGCGGGCGGTGGCCAGGCAGGGTGCGGCGCACCCTGGTTGCGCCCGGCCCGCTGGCCGGGCTCGCCGCCCCCGATGCCGGCATCACCCACGTTGCTGGACTTCTCGCACCACTCCCGTACGGCGGTGGCCACGACATGACCTCGGCGGGGCGGCTTCGTGCTCCGCCCGACCGGCCTCGCTGGTGTCTTTCCGTGTGCGGGGGATTGACGGAAGGTCACGGTCATGATGTGCTCGGGCGGTAATGAAAGTGACAACCGTGATCGTTAAGGAGAAGCATGTCGCTCACCGTGCCGCCTGACCTGTTGCGGGCCGCCGAGTCCGGGCCCGTCGACGACGAGGAGTTCGTGGCCTGCGTACGTGAGTCGCTGCCGTACGCCTGGCAGACCGTCAGCCGGGTGGCGTCGGACCTGGCCGCCTCCGACGCGGAGTTCGCCGACAACGTGGTGCCGCCGCCCAGTGAGGCGGAGCGGGGCCAGTTGTTGCGGGCGTTGGCCAGCGACGCCATCCGGTCCAGTCTGGAACGGCACTTCGGCATCAGGCTCGCCTTCCAGAACTGTCACCGGGTCGCGGCGTTCCGACCGTCGGCGGTCGACTCCGACAGCTACCGCGAGTTCGTCTCCCTTCGTGGGCAGTTGCTCAACCAGTCGCCTGAGCTGCGCGACTGCTGACCCGGTCGAGGCCCGGCGGGCGGGAGGGGCAGGCGTGCCCCGCTGCTCCTGGCTGCCGGGTGCAACCGGTCGGTTCTGGGCGCCCGGTGCAATCGGCGGGTTCGGTGTGCCGGGCTCGATCGAGGCGGCTACCATGCCCACATGGAAACGATTTTCGTTAGCATCAACGTGAGGTGGTCGGGGTGAAGGTCGCGTTCGTCGGCAAGGGGGGCAGTGGGAAGACCACCCTCACCGCGCTCTATGCCCGTCATCTCGCCACCGCGGCCCGGCCGGTGCTGGCCATCGACGCCGACATCAACCAGCACCTGGCGGTCGCTCTCGGTGGGCCGCTGCACGCCGGCACCACGATGCGACCGCTCGGCGTGCACCTGACGGCGATCAAGGAGTATCTGCGCGGGGACAACCCACGGATCGGCTCCACCGCCGAGATGGTGAAGACCACTCCGCCCGGATCAGGTTCCCGCCTGCTGCGGGTGGCCGAGGAGAACCCGATCTACGCGGACTGCGTCGGCACCATCGGTGCGGTGCGGATGGCGGCGACCGGCGAGTTCAGCGCCGAGGATCTGGGTGTGTCCTGCTACCACTCCAAGGTCGGCGCGGTGGAACTGCTGCTCAACCACATGCTCGACGGGCCCGGCGAGTACGTGGTGGTGGACATGACCGCCGGCGCCGACTCGTTCGCTTCCGGGCTGTTCACCCGCTTCGATCACACCTTCCTGGTCTGCGAGCCGACCGTCCGCGGAGTCAGCGTCTACCAGCAGTACGCCGGTTACGCCCGCGACTACGGGGTGGCCCTGTCCGTGATCGGCAACAAGGTCGAGGACGGCGTGGACGTGAAGTTCCTACGCGAGCACGTCGGCGACGATCTGTTGACCTGGATGAGCCGCTCGGCGTACGTGCGTCGGGCGGAACGAGGCACGGTCGGGCCGCTCGACGAGCTGGAGCCGGAGAACCGTGCGGCCCTGGGCCGGCTGGCCGAGGTCGTCGACGACACCGTCCAGGACTGGGCGGCCTTCACCCGCTGGGCGCACGAGTTCCACAGGCGTAACGCCGCCGCCTGGGCCAACGAACGCACCGGCGTCGACCTCACCGCGCAGATCGATCCGGATTTCCGGATGGGGCCAGCAGCCGTCGACGTCACGCCGACGGCCACTGCCTGAGCAACCGACGTGCAGCTGCCGGAATCCGGACCAGCGGGCGATCAGGCCAGGTGGTCGACGTCGTTGAGGTGGACGATCCAGCGGTTGTGGAAGTAGTCGTCCTCGCGCAGCTGGGTGATGCCCCCGGCGGAGAAGCGGATGCCCACCAGGCCCGCCGCGTCGAGGGGCATGCCGATCCAGGCCGCGATGAGGAAGGTGGCTGTGCCTCCGTGGGTCACCACGACCTGATGTTCCACCCTCGACCGCAGGATGCGGTCCAGCGCCGCGTAGGCGCGCACGGCCAGTTCCCATTTCGTCTCAGCACCAGGTACGCCCTCGTCATGGCGCATCCGTTCACCCACGGCGGGCGGCGGTACGAACCGTTCGTCCAGCCACGCCTGCGGTCGTCCGCCTGCCTCGCCGTACGACTTCTCGCGCAGGTCGGCGTCGAGCAGCACGCCCACTCCGAGCCGCTTCCCGAGCACCTCGGCCGTCCGGCGGGCGCGTAGCAGGTCGGACGAGAACAGCTCGACGGTGGCGGTAGCCGGAAATCGGCCGGCCAGCGCCTCCGCGATCTGCCCGGCGTGCGCCGCGCCCCGGTCGGTGAGGTCGGCGTCGAACCATCCACCGACCAGCCCGTCGACGTGGTGCGTCGCCTCCGGATGCGTGACGACGTACAAGTTCCTCACTCGGGTAGACCCTAGCGGCGACGGACGCCGGTAGGGTCTCCGGCCTGGCCGCCCCGGATTGGCGCGACGACACCCCGGACAGCTGTCCGGCGGCGGAGGCGAATCAGATCAGCCCACGCTTGGCCATGAAGGCCCGCAACGTCTCGCCGTCCTCGGCGGACATCAACCGACGTGGGATCACCGTGGCCGGCATTCGGCCGACGTACACGATCCAGAACTCGGGGGTGTCCTTCACCTGGGCGACCCCGTCCCAGGCGATGCCGCCGGACTCCGAGCCGCTTCGCATCATGATGTTCTCGTCGGTGATCTCGTAGGCGCCTTCGACGGCGTAGCCGCTGGACCGGCGCCGGGCCCGCCACCGTACCCACGGCCCGTAGCACGCCGCCAGCAGGCCACCGAAGATCATCGCCAACCACAGCGGCGAGAGTTGCTCGCCCCACGCGGACCCGCGCGAGAGGGTGAAGGCGATCGCCCCGACGGCCGCCATGGCCACCCCGATATAGCCGTGCCGGCGTAGCCGGACACTGCTGAGCGCGGCGGCCACCCGGCCGGGGTAGGCGGGATCGGCGGGAACGTCAAAGCGGATGTGCACGCCGAAACGATAGTGCCCCCACCGGCGCCCGGCGCCGCCTGACGTCAGATCCTCGATCTACTATCTGCCCACCGAGTTGGAAAGGCAGTGGCTCGCCGGCCGAGCCCAGGTGCCCGATGACCGACAAGACGGACTTCAAGAAAACCCTCGACGCCTACCAGGCACAACGGGATCGGTTCCGGGTCGTGGACGTGCCGGACCTGCAATATCTCATGATCGACGGCCACGGTGACCCCAACTCCTCGCCCGCGTTCAGCCAGGCGATCACGGCGCTCTATCCGGTGGCGTACAAAATCAAGTTCGCCAGCAAGCGGGAGCTCGGCCGCGACTACGTGGTGCCGCCACTTGAAGGTCTGTGGTGGGCCGAGGACCTGACCGCCTTCACGGTGGCCCGGGACAAGTCGCGGTGGGACTGGACGCTGATGCTGATGGTCCCGGACTGGATCGACCCCGCCATGTTCGGCACCGCTGTCGAGCAGGCCGGGGCGAAGAACCCGCAAGCGCGCCTGGCGGACGTCCGCCTGGAGACCCTCGCCGAAGGGCGGTGTGTGCAGACGCTGCACGTCGGTTCCTTCGACGCCGAAGCAGCGGTGCTCGCGCAACTGCACCACGAGTTCATCCCCGCCCATGGGTTCCGCATGATCGGCAAGCACCACGAGATCTATCTCAGCGACTTCCGCCGGGTCGCACCCGAGAAGCAGCGAACCATTCTCCGGCAGCCGGTCACTACCGCCTAGCGACCGGGCGTGCGGGTGGCATCCCACCCGCACGCCGGTCATGGGGTGCTGCGCGTGCCGTGTGCTGGTCAGGGGGTGAGCACCACCGTGGAGATGCTGCGTGCGCCGACGTTGACGCTTACCTGTCCACCGTTCACGCTCACCGGCTGGCTGGCCGCGTTGACGCTCTGCGAGGTGAGGTAATGCTCCGCCCTGGTGATGTTCTGCGGCACCTGGATCACGGCATTGTTCACCGCGCTGGTCGAGCGGTTCAGGATCACCAGCGTGGTCTTTCCGCCACCGGAGTAGGCGGTCACCTCCAGCGGCGCGGCCTTGGTGCTCTTGGCCAGGGCGACGCGCTGGTAGCCGGGGCGGACGTACTTGGCGTACTGCGAGAAGGCGTACCCGCGCTTGAGCGGGGCCCCCGCCGTGGTGCCGAAGGCCGCCTCGCCATCGCCGATGAAGGAGTAGTAACGCTTGCCGTACCACCAGATGTAGGCGCTCCAGTTCGACTCCATCGACCTGTGCACGGTGCGCATGATGTCGTCGAGTGTCTCGTTCCAGACCGCCTGGTTACCCGGGTTGCCCCAGATGTTGGAACCGTTGCCGTCGGCCTCGTGCAGGTTCCACTCGGTCATCCAGACCGGCTTGTTGTGCTGCTCCGCCAGGGGGTACGACCGTAGCCGGCCGGAGGCCTCGGTGCCGTACAGGTGGCCACCGATGTAGCCGATGTTGTTGCGGGCGGTCGCGTCGTTGAGGGTCGGATCGGTGTAGGTGTAGTTCAGGTTCACCGCCTCGGCAACCATCAGCCTGGTGTTCTGCACCCGGGCACCGTGGTCGCGGACGAAGTTGCGCAGCTCGGTGCCGCTCCAGTCCATCGAGTCGTAGTCCGGGTGCCAGTCCGGCTCGTTCTGCACCGAGGTGACGTCGATCGTCACACCCTGGTTGCGCATGTACTGGACGTAGCTGTTCAGATGGTTGGCGTAGTCGTCGTAGTAGTCGGTGCGCAACTTGCCGCCGTTGGTGCGGCTGTTGTTCGTCTTCCAGGCGGCCGGCGCGGTCCACGGCGAGGCGAGGATCTTCACTCCGGATCCGGCGGACTTCGCCGTGCGCAGGGCGTTCACCTGGGTCGACCATTCACCGGAGACCGGCGAGATGCCGGTACGCACGATCGACAGGCCCAACTGGTTGGCGCCCAGCCCGACAAGCGTCTGGGTCTCGGCGGTCGACCAGGTGCCGCCCCAGATCGGGGTGGCGGCCCCGAATCCGTCGATCGTCTGGTACCTGGTGGCGGTGTTGACCGTGATGTCCGCCGGACCGGTGGGCGGCGGATTGGTCGGCCCGGTCGTCGGGCCGGTGGTCGGCTCGGCCGTCGGTGCCGTGCCGCCGGTGCAGGTCACCCCGTTGAGGGCGAAACTGGTCGGCGCGGGGTTGCTGCCGCTCCAGGAACCGTTGAAGCCGAACGAGGTCGAGCCGTTGGTCGGGATGCTGCCGTTGTAGCTGACGTTGCGGGCGGTGACCGCGGCACCGTTCTGCGTCAGCGTGGTGTTCCACGCCTCGGCGACTCGTTGTCCGGCACTGTAGGACCAGGTAAGCGTCCAACTCGTGACTGGATCGCCGAGATTGGTGATGGTGACGTTGGCGCCGAAGCCGCCCTGCCACTGTGACGACACCGCGTAGTTCACGGAGCAGCCGGCCGCTGCCGCGCCGGCCGGTAGCGCCACAGCGACCGCAGCCGATGCCAGGAGCATGGCGCCGGCCGAGATCCGGGCGGCATTGACGCTGAGTCTTTTCTTGACACGTCTCATCGCTGGTGTGCCCTTCGGTGGTGGTGTGGTTGACGAGTCGTGAGCGTTCACCTGGCAGCGGGTTTGTCGCGCGCGGCGTCGGTGTCGCGTGCGGTCTTCGCGACCGAGTAAGACCTGTTCCCCACCTCGGAGGCGATGCGGTGTAGCGACCAGGTTCAATCGATGGTTGAGGCTGTGGGAGCGCTCCCGTAATATACACGAAGCATCTGTTAACGCTAACCTAACAACGACAAGCGTCAATGCTCGATCATCATTCCGCCAGGAGGATGCGTTATGTCTAGATCTAGGCCAGCCAATGTCTTGCTGGCATCGGCCGGCGTCGCGCTGTTGGTGTCGACGGCGGCCGTCGTGGCGCTGCCGGCCAGTGCCGCGGCTGCCGGTTGCTCGGTGAACTATGCCGTGTCGTCGCAGTGGCAGGGCGGCTTCGGTGCCAACGTGTCGATCACGAACCTGGGTGATCCGCTTACCAGTTGGACGTTGACCTGGTCGTTCGGTGCCGGGCAGACCGTCACGCAGGCGTGGAACACGACGTTGACGCAGAGCGGTGCCGCGGTGACCGCCCGCAACGTCAGCTACAACGGCAGCATCCCGACCAACGGCTCGACCTCGTTCGGCTTCAACGGTTCCTGGACGAGCAGCAACCCGGTACCGACGAGTTTCGCCCTCAACGGTGTGACGTGCACCGGGGGCGTGGCACCGACAAGCGGCCCGACCTCCGCGCCGCCGACCAGCACCCCGCCGACCTCGACGCCCCCGACGACGCCGCCGCCGTCGGGTAACTGCAACCTGCCGTCGTCGTACCGGTGGTCCTCCACCGGCGCGTTGGCGCAGCCGCGGGCGGGTTGGGTGTCACTGAAGGACTTCACCCACGCCCCGTACAACGGTCAGCACCTGGTCTACGCCACCACCCACGACACCGGCACCAGCTGGGGCTCGATGAACTTCGGCCTGTTCTCCAACTGGAACCAGATGGGCTCGGCCAGCCAGAACGCCATGCCGTTCTCCGCCGTGGCACCCAGCCTGTTCTACTTCGCCCCCCGCAACATCTGGGTCCTGGCCTACCAGTGGGGCGGACCCGCCTTCTCCTACCGCACCTCCACCAACCCGACCAACGTCAACAGCTGGTCAGCAGCACAAACCCTGTTCACCGGCAGCATCTCCAACTCCGGCACCGGCCCGATCGACCAGGCACTCATCGGCGACGACCAGAACATGTACCTCTTCTTCGCCGGCGACAACGGACGCATCTACCGCGCCAGCATGCCCATCGGCAACTTCCCCGGCAGCTTCGGCTCCAACTACACCACCATCATGACCGACACCACGAACAACCTGTTCGAAGGAGTCCAGGTCTACAAACTCCAAGGCCAAAACCGCTACCTCATGATCGTCGAAGCCATCGGCTCCCAAGGCCGCTACTTCCGCTCCTTCACCGCCACCAGCCTCGGCGGCACCTGGACCCCCCAGGCCGCCACCGAAAGCAACCCCTTCGCCGGCAAAGCCAACAGCGGCGCCACCTGGACCAACGACATCAGCCACGGCGAACTCATCCGCACCAACGCCGACCAAACCATGACCATCGACCCCTGCAACCTCCAACTGCTCTACCAAGGCCGCTCCCCCAACTCCGGCGGCGACTACGGCCTCCTGCCCTACCGCCCCGGACTACTCACCCTCCAACGCTGAACCACTGACGCGGGCGGGCTCGGTCGCAGACCGAGCCCGCCCGTGGCCATGCCGGCAGGGGATCGCCGGCCGGGAAGACGTACGCCGAGCCTTGCTGGCCCGGACTGCGGGTCGCGGGCCGGCCGAACGAGCCGGCTAGGAGTCGGCCAGCCACGCCATGATGCGGCCCCGCGACCAGCACCGGCCAATGGCCTCGGCACGAGCGGAGGACCTGTCGAACCCCGCCAGGCCGACGATGCTGTGGCCCGACGCAGGGCGGTCACCAAGGGTCGGGATCGTCGGCGCGACTCCGACCCCTTCCACCGACACCCACGCCACCGGCCGCCCGGCCGCAGTCTCCTGGATGCCGTGCCGCAAGCGTCGGCGACGCTCGGGCGAGAGGCGCGACAGCGCCCACGTCGTCATGACGACCGGCAGGGCGGCTGCGGGCACCCGGGCGACGGCGTCGGGCAGCAGCTCCACCGGGTCACCTCGCAGCAGCAGGGGAGGGGCAGCTGCCGCCAGCGCCAACTCCGCTTCGAGCCGTGCCATCGGCTCCCGCTGGTCCGGCCCGAGACCGGCGCGCAACCAGCGGGCGTCATCCGCGTCCGTCACGTCGATCGGGTCGGGGTCGACAACCAGCCGGGTGCGTACCTCGGGTATCGGACGGGACGGGACGGGCCGGTCGCCGAGCAGCGAACACGACCGCTGCACCGCCGAGGCCGGGTCGCCAAGCGATTGTCCGTTGCCGTACGTGATGCCTACGCGATCAACGTTGAGGTTGAGACCGGCCGCACGACCCACGTCGATCAGCCCGACCGCGTCCATGCCTACCCGTCGGGCCGCCTCGGCGATGGCCGGGTACAACACGGCGTACCGTCCGGTCTCGTCGGTAGGCGTCCGCCGCCGCGCGGCGATCGCCACCACCGAGTCGGTCATTCGCAACAGCGTCCCGATCGCGGCCTCAGCGGCAGCGTCGCCGTCCGCGGCGGAATCGGCTGCGGCAGAATAGGCCGCGGCAAGCGCCGAGGCACGTCCGGCGAGGGCGAGGTCGTGCAGCGCGGCGAGGATCATCGCAGGATGCCGCTTGCGCGCCGGTACCGTCTCGATGGCGCGCAGCGCCTCGTCGGACTCGCTGAGGGCGACGGCGACGCGCTTGTGCAGCGGAGACGTCTCGGCGGTGTCGACCTCACCAAACCGCCGGTACGCCTGCGCGAGGGACCGCCCCCTACCTGCGGATACGGCGCTTACTGCTGTCGATCTACGCATTCTGCACATTCTACTTCGCTGGTTTGGTGCGCTGATCGGCAAACGTACTGATTGGACGAGCCGCCACCGCTCACCTTGACAGGAGCTCCTGACCCGACGGTAGGTTCATGGCGATGACCTGGATCACCCAGATGCTGGTGCGCAATGCCCAGCAGTATCCTCAGCGTCCCGCGCTGGTGGCTGGTGATGGCACCCTGACCTACCGCGAACTTGTCCGGCGCGTCGAAGCCACCGCGCACGAGCTGCGGCGACGCGGAGTCCTCGACGGCGACATCGTCGCCATCGCACTCCGTCGTGGCACCCGGCAGGTCGTCACCGCCCTCGCGGCGATGTGGCTCCGGGCACCGTTCGCGATCGTCGACGTCGACGACCCGGCCGACCGGCGACGCGCCCAGATCCGGGCTTCCCGCGCGGCGTTGCTCGTCGTCGAGGCGGACGCGGAGGAGGCGGACGTCGAGCAGGACGTACCGACGATGCGGCTGCCGGCCCTGGTCGAGAGCGCGACCGCCGGCCCCGAGCTGGGGTCGCATGCCGATACCGATGCCGCCGTCTACATCGTATTCACCTCGGGGACCACCGGTGCGCCCAAGGCGGTGGCCGTGCCCTACCGGGCGCTCGACAACTACACCCGGTTCCTCGGCTCGGTACTGGCCCGGGTCAGGCCGGCGGGTGCCGCGTTGTCGTGTGCCAGCGTGACCAGCTTTGCGACCGATCTCGGTCACACGACGATCTTTCCGGCGCTCGTCGCCGGCGATGCGGTACACCTGGTGGACAAGCCCACCATGATGGACCCGATCGGGTTCGGAAACTACCTGCGTACGCATTCGATCGACGTGCTCAAGTCGACACCGTCGCACATCTCGGTGCTCCTGGACGTCGCTGCGGGCGAGGTACTACCCCGCAAACTGATGATCTTCGGTGGCGAGCGACTCTCCTGGCATTTGGTCGACCAGGTGAAAAAGGTCGGCACCTGCGCGGTGCTCAACCACTATGGACCGTCGGAAACCACGATCGGGGTGTTGACCTATCCGGTCGATCCCTCCCGGACGGACCACCGGTCGAGCGCGTACGTGCCGATCGGCAAGCCGATCGACGGAGTCTCGGTGGAGGTCGTGGACGAGCAACTCCGGGCGGTGCGGCCGGGCGAAACCGGAGAGCTGCTGGTCTGGGGGGAGTGCGTGGCACTGGGCTATCTGGGGTCACGCCACGCGACGAGCGCGCGGTTCGTGTCGCTCCCGCCGGAGCTTCGCCCACCCGGAGTTGGCGTACCAGCGCCGACCGCCTATCGGACCGGCGACACGGTACGCCGACTGCCCAGTGGCGACATCGAGTTCCTGGGGCGCACTGATCGCCAGATCAAGCTGCACGGGCAGCGGATCGAGCTCGGCGAGGTGGAGTCCGCGCTGCGCGGTCACCCGGATGTGCGTAATGCCGTCGTCGTCCACCACGAGGACACCGGACTCAGCGCGTACCTCGTCGTCGCGGATCCGATCAGCCCGCCGGACTCGAAATCGCTGCGGAATTTTCTTCGGAAAACGCTACCCGTGTCGGCGGTACCGCGCGTTTTCACCGTGCTGGAGAGTTTTCCGTTGACGCTCAGCGGAAAGCTGGACCTGAACAGGCTCGCGTTGGCGGGCGAAGTCACCGACTCCGCGATATCGGCGCGGCGTGTCGAGGGCTGAGGACCACGCCGGGGTCGGCTACCCGGTGACAGCTCGGGGTCATGGTAGAGGGGAAAAGGTTGAACGTGCACGTGGTCGGAGCCTCGCTGTTTCTTCCCGGAGGCGTACGCAGCCGGAAAGATCTCGGAGCGGCACTTTTCGACAACGAGGATCAGGCTGGGCGAGTCAGCGTATTTTCGGACGAGGAGCTGCGGACAGATTTCGCTCGGTTCCGGATCTCGCCCCGTCAGGCCCGCGTCATGGATCCACAGCAGCTGCTGATCCTCGACTGTGCCGAACGTGCGTTGGCGGATGCCGGAATCTCGCCGAAGGACCTCGCCGGTAGTCAGACCGGCGTGTTCGTCGGGATGAGCGAATCCGATTTCGTCCACACCCTCGACGTGGATCAGATCCCCGATTCCAACCGTTCATATCTTGGTATCGGCAACGCCCGTGGCGCGGCGGCGGGCCGGGTTTCCTACACGTTCGACCTGCACGGTCCCAGCTGGCAGGTCGACACGACCTGCTCATCCGGGCTCGTCGCGCTCCGGCACGGCATCACGGCTCTGCTCAGTGATGATGCCGATCTTTCCCTGGTCATCGCGAGCCACCTGGTGCGGAGCGACTTCGGAAAGCTGATCCGTTCGGCCACGGGGGCGCTGTCGGCATCCGATTCCTGCCGGGCGTTCGAAGCGGAGGCCGATGGATTCACCCTGGGCGAAGGCGTCGTCGCCGTGGTTCTCGCGCCGGACCGTCCCGGTACGCATTCGCTCGGCCGGGTGCATTGCGCGGTCAACCACGACGGTCGCACGGCCGGCCTGACCGTCCCCAACCTTCATGCCCAGCGCGACGTCATCGGACGAGCGCTGCGGATGAGTGGGTTGCCCGGCAGCGACATCGGCTACGTCGAAGCGCATGGCACGGGAACTCCCCTCGGTGATCCCATCGAAGTTGCCGCCCTCGCCGCGGCCTATGGCACCGCCGACCGTGCCGATCCGCTACTCATCGGCTCCAACAAACCCCAGTTCGGGCATCTTGAGGCGGCCTCGGGTCTGCTGTCGCTGGTGGTCGCGCTCGAGGTTCTCGAACAGCAACGTCTGCCCGGTACGAAGAGCGGGGGCAAACCCAGCGAGCTGATTCCCTGGGCGGAGCACAACATCCGACCCACGCTCGGCGAGTTCGCCTCTCCGGACACCATTGCAAACGTCGGAGTCAGCGCTTTCGGCCTATCCGGAACAAATGCTCACGCGATCGTTTCCCGAGTCAGGTGAACATGGCGCTGTGAGGTTTTTCTGGGCCTCGGGCGAGGTTGTCGTGGTGAAGGCAGCGGCATGATCCAGGCTGTATCAGTATCACCTGTGCATTATCGGACATGACTCTCTTCGGCAGTTCCTCGGCGACGTCTACGGGCTGCGCCAGAAGCGCGAGTGATGCTGCCGTCACCTGTTGCCGAGGCGTTCCGTGGGCCATGGTCAAGTGCTAACGTGAAGACCATTCGCTGCGCGGGGGCGGCGGGTGACTTCACCATGTGTGAGCGGCCGAATTGTGCCTTCGGCCGCTCATGCTTCTGCGCGTAGGCGAATGGAGGGGTTCGATTGCGGGTCGAGGACGCGGTTGCCGGTCTGGTCGAGCGGTTGTTGGAGTTGGACCCGGGGTCGGTTGACCGTGCGGTGCCGTTGTTGGACCTGGGTGCTGATTCGTTGGTGTTGGTGGAGTTGTCGCGGGAGGTGAAGTCGCGGTTCGGGGTTGACCTTTCGGTCCAGCAGTTGCTGGAGACGGTGGTGACGGTTCGGGCGGTCGCGCGGTGGATCTCCGAGTTCGGGCCGGGGGGCGAGGCGGTGCAGCCGGTCCGGGTGGATGCGGCGACGCTGGTGCCGCCGCCCGCGTCGGCCGGCGGCAATGTCGAGGACGCGGTTGCCGGTCTGGTCGAGCGGTTGTTGGAGTTGGACCCGGGGTCGGTTGACCGTGCGGTGCCGTTGTTGGACCTGGGTGCTGATTCGTTGGTGTTGGTGGAGTTGTCGCGGGAGGTGAAGTCGCGGTTCGGGGTTGACCTTTCGGTCCAGCAGTTGCTGGAGACGGTGGTGACGGTTCGGGCGGTCGCGCGGTGGATCTCCGAGTTCGGGCCGGGGAGCGAGGCGGTGCAGCCGGCCCGGGTGGACACGACGCCGACCGCGCCGACCAGTGTCGGTACCGCCGCGCCGCTGACGCCGGCATCGGCCGTGCCGGCACCGGCCGCGTCGGCGTCGGCCGCATCGGCATTGCCCGTACCGGCATCGGCCGCATCGGCAGCGACCGCGTCGGCAGCGACCGCATCGGCATTGCCCGTACCGGCATCGGCCGCATCGGCAGCGACCGCATCGGCGGCGGCCGTGCCGGCAGCGGCGATGGCGTCTGCGGTGACGGCCGCACCTGCGGCGCGGCCGGAGCATCAGCGAGACCCCGGCAAGGACTACGCGACGGCCACCGCCGCCTCGCGCGCCCTCAGCCGGCGGAGCCAGGAATACCTCTGCAACAACCGGAAGATCGCCCAGCGCGAGCACGAGGAGCGGGCGGCCTCCTATCCGATCTGGATCAGCCGATCGAGCGGTGCCCACGTGTGGGATGTCGACGGCCGCAAGCTCATCGACCTCACGATGGGATACGGCGCACACCTGCTCGGCCACAATCCGGCCCCGGTACGCGAAGCCGTCGAGCAGCAGATCGAGCGCGGACTGCACATCGGTGCCGAGGTCACGCAGACCGCGGAGGCGGCGCGGCTGCTCTGCGAACTGACGCAGCTGGACCGGGTGAACTTCTGCGTCACCGGTACCGAGGCGGTCTTCACCGCGATCCGGCTGGCCCGCGCCTACACCGGACGCTCGCTCGTCGTCCTGCTTCAGGGGGCCTACCACGGGCACTCCGACGCCACCCTCTTCAGCCCACGCCCCGGCAAGCGTCGGGAGCACCTGGCGACCCCGTCGTTTCCCGGCGTGTCCCCGAGCGCCGCCGAAGACGTCCGGGTCCTGCCCGTGAGTGAGCAGCACCTGACCGATTTCATGGCCGCGCACGGTCACGAGGTCGCCGCCGTGGTGATGGAGCCCCGGCTGAACCAGTCACCGGACATCGACCTCGGCGCCTTCGCCCGACTGGCGCGCAGCCTCACCGAGCAGGCCGGTGCCCTGCTCGTGTTCGACGAGGTCCTCACCGGGTTCCGGTTCCACGTCCGGGGCTTCCAAGGGATCTACGGCGTCCGCGCGGATCTCGCCACCTACGGCAAGACGCTCGCTGCGGGCCTGCCGCTGGCCGCGGTGGCGGGCCGTGCCGAGATCATGGACCTGATCGACGGTGGGCCCTGGACCGACGAGGTACGGGCCGACCCGGACCGGGTGTCGTTCACCGGCGGCACCTACGCCAAGCATCCACTGTCGATGGCGGCGGCGCGGGCGGTCCTTCAGCAACTCGCCAAGGACGGGGAGACCGTACTCGCCGAACTCAACGCGGCTGGTGACGAGCTGCGTGCGAAGATCGCGGAGGTCCTGGAGACCTCTGGCGTCGGCGTCCGGGTGCTGGGCACCGGTTCCTTCTTCCGGTTCGTGCCGGCCGGCTCGACGAGCTTCGCGTACGGCGGCAAGGCGTTCCACGAGTTCCGGCGGATGATGATCGCCGAGGGCGTGCTCGTCCCGGAGACCGGAAACTGCTTCCTGTCGCCCGCACACACGGCGGAGGTCCGGCAGGCGGTCGTCGAGGCGGTCGTCGGCGCGACCCAGCGGCTGGTCCACGGCGACGACGCGGACGCCCAGCGCGGGCAGCGGCGGTCGCCGTCGGTGAGTCTGGCCCTGTTCGGCTTCGCGGCCAACGACGAGCACGACATCTACTCCCGCCTGCTCGACCTGGTCGAGCTCGCCGAGGCCGAAGGTTTGGCGAACGTCTGGCTGCCGGAGCGGCACTTCGACGACTTCGCCGGGTTCTCGCCGAACCCGGCGGTGCTCGGCGCGATGGTCGCGATGCGCACCTCCCGGATCGGGATCCGGGCCGGCAGCAGCGTGCTGCCGCTGCACTCGGCGGTCTCCGTGGCGGAGGACTGGGCGATGGTCGACGTTGCCTCCGGCGGGCGGGTCGCGCTCGGTGTGGCCAGCGGCTGGATGAAGCGCGACTTCGTGCTCTCCGACGCGCCGCACGCCGAACGCCGGGAACTCTTCCGCACGCGGATCGCCCAACTGGAACGTCTCTGGCGGGGCGAAGCCGTGGCGATCGACGGCAACTCGGGCGAACAGGCGGAGGTCCGGCTGCACCCGCGCCCCCGCAGCGAGCTTCGACTCTGGCAGGCCTGCGTGGGATCGCCCGACTCGTTCTACGAGGCGGGCCGCGCCGGGCGCGGCGTGCTCACCAACCTGATCCAGCAGGACCTGGCTCAGCTCACCGCCAACCTGGAACGCTACCGGCAGGGACGACGCGACGGTGGGCTGCCGTCGGACGGCGGAGACGTCACCGTCCTGCTGCACGCCGCGGTGTCCACCGATGCGGCGGCGGAGGAGCGGAACATGGCGGCGCTGGAGCGCTACATGTTCGCGACCTTCCGCAGCACACACGACAACCCTGAACTCGTCTCCGCGGAGACCTGGAAACCGCGGATGAAGGCCGCCGCCGATCGGCTGCGTGGCGGGTTGTCCCTTGTCGGCCCCGAGGAGGCGTGGTCGGAGCTGACCGCCGCGCTCACCCGGCTCGGCGTCACGGAGATCGCCTGTCTGGTCGACTTCCTGCCGCCCGGGCAGGCGTGGACCGACACGGTGCAGGCGCTCGGCCGGCTCACCGACCGGATGACGAACGCCCCCGCCCCCGTCGAAGCGCCGTCCTCGGCGGACCGCCCGGCCGAACAGGTCACGGCACCGGCCGCGAGCTTTCCCGTCTCGATCAGCCGGGCCGCCCGCGAGATCTGGGCCGCCTGTCAGATCAGCGCCGAGACGCGCGAAGCGTACGTCATCGACCGCACCTTTCTCATCTCCCCGGAAACCGATCTCGACCGGCTGGAGCGCGCCTATCTCGACACGATTGCGGCGCAGCCTGCTTACCGTCTTCGCATCGATCCGGATGGCGCTGGCGGGTGGGTGGAGCCGTTCGGCGCGGCACATCGACAGAGCTGGCAGCTGATCGACGGGGTCGCGGAGTCCGTGGCGGCATTCGCGGCGGCCGTCAAGGTGCGGTCGTCCGCCGAGCCGCTGGACCCGGTGGCCCGCTGCGGGGTACGGATGACCTGCCAGCGAGCGGAGCGCGGGGTCTTCGTCAACCTGCGCGCCTCGCACATCGTCCTGGACGGGATGCGCTTCGCCGAGCTGCTCGACGCGGTGGCCGCGCGCTATGCGGACAAACCGGTCCAGGTGCAGTCGATCCCGCCGGTGGCGCAGTTCGATCAGGCCGCCAGGGATCGGGACCGCACGTACTGGAGCCGGTGGACGAACACCCTGCCGGACGAGGTCTTCGACGCCGGGTTCGACGCGCGTACCCTCGACCGTCGTGGCTACCGGGTGTCCGGCCGGCTCGCCTCCGGCCTGCGCGCGGGTCTCACGGCGTACGCGCGGGCTGAGCGGTCGACGTCCTTCGCCGAGGCCCTCCGCGCGGCAGCGGAGATCATCGACGACACGCTCGGCCGCCATCACCTGTACGCGTTCCCGGCGCAGCCGTCCGTGGTGGAGTACGGCAGCGGTGCCGTGCTGGTGCCCTTCTGGCTCGGACCGGTGGTCGGTGCGGGCCCGCGCCCCTCGGTGAAGGGCGCCATCATGTCGGGGGTCGAACACGCCTCGCTCACCTTCCGGCAGGTGTTCAACGACGTCACCCGACGGGTGCAGACGCCCACGGTGTCGGTGTCGTGGGACAACCTCGAATCGTTCGCGCTCAGCGGCCACCAGGTCGACGAGGTGTCGATGCCCACCGACGTGGTCCGGTTCCCGCTCGCGGTGACCTTCACCCAGCGGCCGGGCGGCGACGTCGAGTTGTCCCTCGACGCGGCACAGGGTTTCCTCCCCAAGGAGCAGGGCGAACTGTTGCTCGCGCGGTTGATCCACGGCCTCGCGGAGCGGTTCGTCCCAGCCGCCAGCCCGCAGACGGTCGAGGCCGGCGACGGGCCGGTCCACGCGAACGACGGCGCGCAGCGCGCGGACCGGGTTCCGGCGCAGTCGCTCGCCCGGCTCGTCCAGCACCTTTGCGCGGCACCGGGCGACGGTGGTGCCACGCAGGTGCGACTCGATGGCCGGGCCTGTCCGCTCGACCTCGTGGTGGCCAAGGCACGGGCCTCCGCGCGGATCCTCGCGGCGGAGGAGCCGGATTCGCTCGGTGCCGAGTCGGTGGTGATCGACGTCGACACCGCCTTCGACGCCACAGTCGCGCTGCTGGTGGCCGGGATGGTGGGTGTGGCGGGCCGGGTGCGCGAGGCGGACGCCTCGGGTGGGTTGGTCATCGCCGGATCGGGCCGGTCGGGCCGGGTATCCGGCGGCGACGTCACGGTCTTCGCCCTGAGTCGCTGGGCGGCCGTGGGCGCGGCGGAGAAGCTCGCGCTCACCCCGTGCTCGGCCGAGGAACTCGACGCGGCACTGTCCCATGTGCTCCGCGCGCTCCGCGCCGACCAGCGGGTCGAGGTCATGGCGGCACTTCGCGCCCTGGTCGACGAGTACGTGGGTGAGGTGGGCCCGGACCACGACGGTGACGGCCGCCGACCGGCGGACGCGGACCTGCACGGCTATGTCCCCGAACTGGTGCGGGGGGTCTGGAAACGAGTGCTCGACGGGTCGGCCCAGTTCGAGGACGACGACGACTTCTTCGATCTCGGTGGCGATTCGATCGACGCGATCCGCATCATGGCGATTTTGAACCAGGAGCTGCGGACCGAGCTCGAGGTGGCGTTGATCTTCGACAATCCGACGGTGGGCCAGCTGAGCGACGCGATACGGGCGCGTATCTGAGACACGTCAGGTTGCATCGATCGAGGGGTGAAGAGATGGTTCGGGAAGTCAGGACAACTGTCGGTACGCTGCGCGAGTTCGCCGCCTGGGTGGAGCCGGACGCCCGGCTCGCCGCCGAGTACGGCTTCGCCGACGGGTTGATCCCCGACAGCGCACCGGCGATCGTGGACGCCAACCTCGCCGTGTCCACCACGACCGGGCGGGGACCGATCGTCAACGACACGCGGGCGGACTGGGCGCTGTTCTGTCAGGAGCGGCTCGGACTGGAATCCTCGCTCTGGCCGTCGTTCCGGCGGCATCCGCTCAACGAGGGCTTTCTCTGGCGGTCGATCGGCAGCGGAAAGCGGGTGCTCAGTGACGCCGAGGCCGAGGCGTACGACCGCGACGGATACGTGGTCGTCGAGGACGTGCTGAGCAAGGCATTCCTCGCCGACGTGGTCGCCGACCTGGATCGCTTCGAAGCGGAGCGGGTGCAGGCCGCGAAGAACGCCGGCGGCAAGAACAACATCACCCAGGCCGGCAAGGTGTCGTTCAACGTACAGCTCGCGCGGCACTCGGCGCCGCTGCGCGAGCTGATCGCGCTGCCGCTGCTGCAACACATGATGTACGACCTGATCGGGCCGAACGTGCGTCTCTACTGGGACCAGTCGGTCTACAAGAGCCCGAACTCCTGCCTGGCCTTCCCGTGGCACCAGGACACCGGCTACACCTTCGTCGACAAGCCCGGCCAGATCGTCACGGCCTGGATCGCGCTCACCGACGCGGACGAGGAGTCGGGGTGCATGTGGGTGCTGCCTGGCGGCCACCGGGTGGGGCCGCTGGTGCACGAGAAGGGCGAGTTCGGCAACCGGGTCTTCGCCGACGACCCGGCCGGGATGATCCCGCTGCCGATGCGGGCCGGGTCCATAGTGGTCTTCGCGGGCCTGCTGCCGCACATGACCGGCGGCAACTTCCGGAACTGGACCCGCAAGGCGCTCGTCGTCGAGTACGCCCCGGACGGCATGAACCGGATCGCGATCGACCCGTGGGGCGACAAGGTCGTCAGCCCGGCGAACAATCCGCACACGCAGTTCGAGATCCTGCGCGACGGACGTCCGGTGGTTAGTCGATAAAGATGCAGAACCAGCACCGCGTCATCTCCGAGCTCTCGGGCCAGCCAATTTCCACGGTGCGCGGCGAGGGCACGCCGCAGAGCCTGTCGGGCGTGCTCGACACGGCCGCAGCCGGCACCACCACCGTTGCCACGATCGACTCCGACGGCACGCAACGGGAGGAGACCTGGCGGTCCTTCCGGCAACGGGTCCACCGGATCGCCGACGAACTCCGTCGGACAGGTCTCGACCGTGGCGCCGTCGCGGTGGTGGCCGCGACCGAGCCGTCGGAGCTGATCGCGCTCTTCTGGAGCAGCGTGGTCGCGGGCATCGAGCCGTTGCTGGTGCCGGCCGAACTCCTCGACGACCGCGCCGCGAACAGTGACTGGTTGACCGCCCTCGCCCAGAACGCCCCGGTACGCGCACTCGTCCACGCCCGAGGCGCCCGGGTCCGGGTGGTCTCCGCAGCGCCGACGTGCGGGGTCCAGCCGATCCCGCTCGACCTGGACCCGACGGGCCCGGGCGACGGCGCAGGTTTCCTCGTGGCCGCCGACGGCCCGCAATCGCGGATCCACCTGATGACCTCCGGCAGCACGGGCGCGCCCAAGGTGGTGACGCAACGACACCGGGGCATCGTCGACATGGCGCTCGGCGCCGTGGCCGTCAACGACCTCGACGCCACGACCGTCGGCTTCAACTGGATGCCCCTCTCGCACGTCGGCGGCATCCTGATGGCCCACGTTCGGGACGCCGTGATCGCGGCCAAGCACCTCTCCGTGGCCACCGAACGGATCCTCAGCGATCCGCGCGAATGGTTCCGGCTCGTCACCGAGCACCGGGTCAGCGCGGTGTGGTCGCCAAACTTCGCCTACCGGATGCTTGCCAACGTGGCGGCGGACCTCCCCGCCGACGGGACCGTCGACCTGACGAGCATCCGGTTCTGTCTCAACGGCGGCGAGGCCGTCTCCGCCAAGGACTGCGCCCGCTTCGAGGAGACGCTGGGCCGCCTCGGCCTGCCCAAGGGCACCATCGCACCGGCCTGGGGAATGGCGGAGACCTGCTCCGGAGTGCTGTACGCCCCGCACTACGACCCGCTCGCCGACGGGTCGCCTACCGTCTCCGTCGGTTTCCCGCTGCCCGGCGTGCAGGTCCGGATCGTGGCGGCGGCCGACGTCGCCCAGGACGGGCTCGGCGTCGGGCACCTGGAGGTTCGTGGCTCGCCGGTGCTGGAGCGCTATCTGGTGGGCGGGGACCTGGCCAGCAGCGCCGACGGCTGGTTCCGCACCGGCGACCTCGCCCGCATCGACGACACCGGCGTACATTTCGTCGGCCGAGACGGCACCAGGATCGTCGCGAACGGCGTGACCTGGAACTCCGCCGACCTGGAGGCCGAAGTCGAGCAACTCGACGGCATCGTCGCGGGCACCTGCGTGGTCACCTCCTATCGCGCCCGCAGCGTCGAGCGCGATCAGATCGCCGTGTTCTGCGCGGTCGACGGGGACGCCCCGACGGTGTGCGCCGAGGTCAAACGGCGCATCGAGACGATCATCGGGGTGCCGGTCGCGCAGGTGATCGACATCCCGCCCGGCGCCATCGAACGGACCAGCATCGGCAAGGTCCGCAAGGCAAAACTGGTGCAGCGGTTCATCCACCCCGACCCGCCCGGGCAGTGGGAGTTGCAGTGGGTCGCCGCACCGCAGCAGGCGACAGCTGGGGCCGGGACCCCGCGGCGGGCCGGCAAGCCGATCGTGCTGCGCGGGCCCGGACTGCACCATTCCGCAGTGGCCGGCTATCCGCCGTCGTACCTGCACGAGGTGCTCGAACACTGGCGTCAGGCGGCCGAGCCCGACCGGTTGCGGGGGCAGGACGTCGTCATCGTCGTCGAGGCCCGCGAGGCGGACGCCCGACGGATGCCTCGGTCACATCCGGTCGCGGCGTTTGTCCGCGCGATCGCGCACGGGGCGGGTGCGCGTTCGGTGCGCACGGTCTGGCTGCACCCCGTCGTGGCCGAGCACACGCTCGACGCCGTACTGGCCCAGGAGTTGACGCGCGAGGCCGAGACCCGCTCGGCCGTTGCGGACCTCTTCATCGGTCCGCGCGGCGACCGCTGGCAGCGCGTCCTGAGCCCGATCACGGTCGACGCCGACGTGCCACGCGTGGCGCACGTCGTGCTGCTGGGCGGCACGGGCCGCCTCGGCGAGGCGCTCGGCGCCGAACTGTCCGCCCGTGGCCTGCGCGTCACGCTTGTCGGACACCGGGCGCGGCCGGACGACACCCCGGCGGACGACAACACCCGGGTCTTCGTCGACCTCGGCTCCACCACGGCCGTGAGCGACCTGCTCGCGGACATCGGCTGGGCCCCCGCGGAACCGACCCTGGTCGTCCACCTGGCGGGACAGCCGAGGCCCGCACCCGAGGAGGCGCTCGTGCGTCTGCTCGCTCCGAAGACCGACGGGGTACGCACGGCGGTGGAACTGGCGCACGCCCTGGATGCCGGGCTGGCGGTCGTCTCCTCGGTCAACGCGCACGTCGGCGGCACGGGTGCCGAAACGTACTCGGCAGCGTGCGCCGCCGCCGAGGTGATCGCGGCACAGGCCACCCTGCTCCCGGTCACCGTCGTGTCGGTGCCATCGGTACGCGAGGCGCGGCAGGCCGACGAGGCGGAGGTGGCCATCGCGCAGGCCCTGGGGCTGGAGGAGGTCGGCGTCATGGACATCGCGGCGTGCCTACTGGCCCAGCCGGCCCGCGCCGTACTGCTCGGGCTGCGCGAGGACACCACCATCCTCCCGCGCCGCGACCACCTCGCCCCGTCGGTACCGCCTGCGGTCGCTGCCCCGCCGGCCGGGCACGCCGACGAGACCGGGTGGTCACCGACCACCACCGACCTCGCGCCCGTGCTGCGTCGGTTCCTGGGCGCGGCAGCCGTACGACCCGACGTGAGCTGGTTCGACATGGGGCTGACCTCGGTCGACCTGCCGAATTTCGCCCGCGCTGTCGCCGAGCACACCGGCCAGCGGATCGGCGTACTGGAGCTGATGCGCTTTCCGAACCTCGCGGCACTCGCCGACCACGTTGACGACCGCCGGAAGGGAAGTGCCGGGTGAGCGGCCGAATCGCGATCGTCGGGTACGACGCACGCCTACCGGCTGGAGCCGAGCGTACGGAGATCGACTCGTTCCTGAGGTCGGCGACGAGCGCCGTGGTGGACGTCTCCCGGGCCGAGCTGCTCGCCGCCGGAGTCCCGGAATCCGAGTTCACCCGCGACGGCTATGTCACGCGCTCGGCGCGGGCCGCGTGGACGCCCGACACCGCACGTCACCTGGCCGGCCTCACCCCGCACGAGATCGCGATCACGGATCCGCAGCACCTGCTCTTCCTCGACTGCTGCATCGGCGCGCTGCACGACGCGGGCCTGAGCCCGGAGAGCGTCCGGGGCCGTGAGATCGGTGTGGTCGGTGGCATCGGCATGGGTCTGTACGCGGGCCAGGCGCTCGACTCGTACTTCACCACCCGGTTGCAGGGCAACCGCGCGTTGCAGGAGCAGGCCGCCTTCCCGGAGATCCTCGTCGGCAACAGCAGTGACCACTGCGTCGGCCGGGTCTCCTACCGGCTGGGGCTGGTCGGCCCGAGCGTCAACGTGCAGACCGCGTGTTCCACCGCGCTCGCGGCGGTGGAACACGCGGTGCTCCTGCTCCGCAGCGGACGAACCGACACCGTGCTCGCCGGTGCCGCCGCGCTGTACTTTCCCGAGCGTCGCGGATACCAGTGGCAGCGTGGCGGGATCCTCTCGCCGACCGGGGTGTGCCGGGCGTTCGACGCCTGCGCCGACGGCACCGTCGGCGGGAGCGGCGGGGGAGTGTTCGTGCTCCGGCGCTACGACGACGCCGTCGCCGACGGCAACACGATCCACGGCGTCATCGAGGGGATCTACTCCGCAAGCGATGGTGCGCAGCGGGCCAGTTACGCCGCGCCCGCCTTCGACGGGCAGGTGCGGGTGATCCGGCGGGCGATTGACGACGCGGGCATCGGGCCGGACGACATCGCGTACGTCGAAGGGCACGGCACCGGCACGACGGTGGGTGACCTGGTGGAGCTGGGCGCCCTCCACGAGGTGTTCGGCACCCGCCGGGCACCGCTGCCGGTGGGGTCGGTGAAGCCGGCGCTGGGGCACCTGGACACGGCCGCCGGTATCGCGTCCCTGGTGAACGTGCTCCTCGGCATCAAGCGCGGCTGGATGCCGCCGACGGTGAACTTCGCGGAACTCAACGCCGACGCCCGGGAGTGGATCGCCCAACCGTCCGCGCATCCCGTCGCGTTCGAGTCGGCCAGCCCGAGGGTCGGCATCAGCGGATTCGGGGCCAGCGGCACGAGCGTGCACCTGGTGATCTCCGGCGAGCGTGCGCCGCAGGGCGGGACCGGCGACGGCCGGGACAGCACCGGCCGGGCACCCTCCGCAGGCACTGTCGGCGCCGCAGCGCGGCCTGCCCACCCGCCGACCCCGGAGCCGGCGGCGGCCGGGTCCGGCGCTGGCGACACTGGTGGCCCGGGTAACGGGACGGCATCGCGGCCCGGACGCCAGGAGATCGCCAGCGGGCTGATCGAGGTGGTCCGGCAGCGCGGCGACTTCGCCGACCTCAGCGACGACCAGCTGATGATGGTCGGGCTGCTCGACTTCGGCATCGACTCGGTCGATCTGGTCGCCGTGGCCAGTGTCATCGACAGGCGGTGGGGAGTGAGCCTGGACCCGCTGGACCTGCTGATGGCGGACTCCCTCGACTCGATCGTCGACGAGGTCGAGAGTGGGCTCGTCGAGTGAGTTCCGCTACGGCGTCGGCCACCGCGATCGGCCGACGGCTCCGGTGGAGCCTCTTCGCCCTGGGGTGGCGACTGCTCCCCGGGTTCACGGTCGGCATCATCCTGCTCCTGCTGGCGACAGCGACGGTGCCGGCCGCGTCGATCGTGGCGATCGGTCTCGTCCTGGGCAACGCGGCCAGCGGATCGTCGGTCGTGCTGGCCGGCGCGGTGTTCGTGGTCCTCTTCTTCCTCGACCAGCTCGGCAACGTGGCGATCGACGTGC
The DNA here is from genome assembly GCF_038246755.1 of Micromonospora sp. FIMYZ51. Classification (NCBI taxonomy): domain Bacteria; kingdom Bacillati; phylum Actinomycetota; class Actinomycetes; order Micromonosporales; family Micromonosporaceae; genus Micromonospora; species Micromonospora sp. FIMYZ51. Next base: position 2,997,411 of record NZ_CP134706.1, read on the forward strand.
TGGCCGACCGGTACGGGGGTCGCGTCCAGGAGAAGTCGGAGCGCGCCCTGATCCGGGCGCGCCTGGCCGAGCCCGGTGCCACCTCGCCCGCCCTGCGGGAGGCGCTGGACGCCATCGGCGCCGCACCGCCGCTGCGGCGGCTCGTCGTGTCGACGGTGCGGTACGTGCTGTTACGCGCGCAAGCGGTGATACCCGGTCTGGTGCTCGTGGCCATCGAGCCGCTCGCCGGCGTACCGGTCTTCGTCGCGTTCATCGTGCTCTCGGCGACAATGGAAAAGGACTACGCGGCCGAGCAGTCGGCGGCGTACTCGGCGGACCAGGACAGCGCCCGCGCCGTGTACCTCGCGGGGCTGGCGTTCCACCGGCGCACCGCCCGCGAGGTGATCCTCTTCCGCGCGGCCGACTGGGTGATCGGCAGGTTCCGTACGGCCGCGCACGCCGCCCGGCCGGCCACCCGGATCGGGCCGCCGTTGCTTGTGGCGTTGACCTTCGCGGTGGCCGCGCTGGCGTTCGCGCTGTTCGTGCTGCTGCGGGCCGCGCTGGCGCCGGGCCAGCTGGTGATGGCGGTGGCCGCCCTGGTGGCGCTGATGCTGATCTTCGGCGTCACCATGGACGTGGTCTACTCCGCGCTTGGGGTCACGGTGTTCGACCGGATTCGCCGCGCCATGACTGCCCCGGCAGGTCCGGTTGCCGCCGACTCCGGTGCGCCCCGCGCGGCACCGGGCAGCAGGATCCGTTTCGAACGGGTCACCTTCGGCTATCCCGGCGCCGCCGAGCCGGTCTTCACCGAGCTGAGTTTCGAGGTGGAACTCGGGCGCAGCCTGGCGATCGTCGGAGCGAACGGAGCCGGCAAGTCGACCCTGCTGAAACTGCTCGTCGGGCTGCTCACGCCGGACGCCGGGCGGATCCTCTGCGACGGCGTCGAGGTGTCCGCCGAGGCGCTGCGGGTCGGCTGGCGCGACTCGTTCGCCTTTCTCGGCCAGCAGTACGTCCGCTACCCGGCGGGCGCGTACGACAATGTGACGCTGGGCCGCGCGGACAGTGCCGGGATACGCGAACCGCGAGTGCGCGCCCTGCTCGACGACCTCGACCCGGAGTTGTTCCAGCCGGACGCGCCACGCCTCACCGGGGCGATGGGCGAGGGAAGCGGTCTCTCCGGCGGACAGTGGCAACGCCTCGCGACGGCACGCGCGCTCGCGGGGATGGTGGACGACGACCGGCGGGTGCTGGTGCTGGACGAACCGACGGCTGCCCTCGACGCACAGGCCGAGGCGCGGTTCTTCGCCGAACTCGGCGAACTCGCCGGCCCGGGCCGCACCACGGTGATGGTGTCGCACCGCTTCGCGGGCGTCCGCCGAGCGGCCGAGATCCTGGTACTGCACGACGGTGTGATCAGCGAACGCGGCACGCACGAGGCGCTGATGAACGACGACGGCAGGTACGCCCGGATGTTCCGCGCCCAGGCCGACCGCTACCGGACGCCGCGCGAGGGGAGCATGGCCAGGTGAGCTTCTGGGCCGCTCTGCGCGAGCTGCTACGCCTCTCGTTCCGGGCGGATCGGCGTGCCGCCCGGGTCACCATCCTGGCCTTCACGGTGCGGCCCATCGCCACCGTCGCCGCGTCCCTGGCGATCGCGATCATGGTGGCACAGTGGATCGCCGGGCAATCCCGGTGGAGCGCGTTCTTCCTCGGCCTGGCCTGCGTGGCCCTGGTGGCGCAGGTGCTGCTCGGCCGCTGGTCGCTCGCCGTATCGGCGGTGCTGATCGACCGGACGAACCGGCTCATCGACGAGGACGTGCAGCGCACGCTCTACGACGCCCGGTCCATCGAACACTTCTCGGAGCGCTCGTTCGTCGACGATCTGCACATCGTGCGCGCTGAACAGGCCCGGCTCACCGAGGGCGCCGACGTGGTCGGTCTCATCCTCGGCACCACCGTGCGGTTGGCCCTCACCGTGGTCATCACGGTGCTGGCCACGCCGTGGCTCCTGCTCATGCCGCTCGCCGCCGTGGGCGCGTACCTCTGTGTCCGGCGGCGGGACGCCGCAGTCGGGGCGGCCCACCAGGCCGCTGCGGCGCAGGCCCGGGCCAGCGGTGAACTCGCCAGCATCGGCATGGACGAGAAACACACAGCTGAGCTGCTGCTCTCCCGGGGCAGGACGTTTCTCCTGGACGCGCACCGCGCCGCCGCCACCGCAGCGGAGGCGACCCGGACAGCCGGCCTGTGGCGCGGCGCCCGATGGACGATGCTCGGGGTCGTGCTGACGAGTGCGGCGCTCGCGGTAGGCGTGGCGGGACTTGTGCGTGCGCTCGAGGACGGTACCGCCGGCCTGGCCACCACCCTGGCCGCGCTGCTGCTGCTCTCGACCACCACGTCGCTGGTCGGCGCGCTGGCGCGCTACCTGGCCTCGTGCGCGGATTCGGTCCGCGTGGTCCGTGCCCTCGATCGGGTACGCGGGCGGCTGCGCCGCGACCCGACCGGGCCCCGCCCGACGGGCGAGATCTCCGCGATCGAGCTGCACGATGTCTCCTACCGCTACCCGGCCGCCGGGACGGCGGCGATCGAGGGGGTCTCCCTCCGGCTCGTCGCGGGCCGCAGCTACGCCCTGGTCGGCGCGAACGGCAGCGGAAAGACGACACTCGTGAACCTGTTGAGCGGACTCATCGCCCCCTCGGCCGGCCAGATTCGTTTCCGCAGCGTGGCCCTGGCCGACCAGGACCCGACGCGCGGGCAGTCGCCCGACAGCACGTACATCACCCAGGATTTCGCCGAGTTGGAGTTCGCACTCCGTGACGCGGTGCGGCTCGGCGACGACCGGTTCACCGACGCCGACGTCGAGCGTGCGGCGCACGACGCGGGGCTCGGACAACTCGTCCGGGACGGTGGCCTCGGGCTGCCGCTGGGCGGCACCATGCCGAACGGGCGTCGCCTCTCCGGCGGGCAGTGGCAGCGCGTGGCGCTCGCCAGGGGTTTCCTCCGCGCGGACGCCGGGCTGCTGCTCTTCGACGAGCCGACCGCGGCCATCGACCCGATCGCCGAGGAGCAGCTGCTGGACCGGCTGATGGCCCGGGCCCGCGCCGTCGCGCGGCAGCGGGCCGGGATCGTCGTCATCGTCACCCACCGGATGTCGCTGGCACCCGCCGCCGACGAGGTGATTATCCTGCACGAGGGTCGGGTGGCCGCGGTGGGCCCGCACGCACAGCTGCTCGACCTGCCGCGGTACGCCAAGCTGTACCACGCGCAGCGCGACGGCTACCTGGGCGTGGACCAGTCGGGGCCCACGCCGTCGAGGTGAGCGCCGTGGCTGGTCTCCTGCCGGCTCATCGGGCACCGGCGTCGGCGTCGCGGTGCTCGGTCGCACCGTTGTCGGTGAGTTCGCCGACGGCGTCCCGCCACAGGTTCAGCAGTCGGTCGAGGTCGCCTGCGGCGAAGGTGCCTGCCGCGCCGAGCAGGAACCCCTTCGTGTCGGGTCCCGACTCGGTGACGTGCACCAGCAACTCGGCGGCGGCCTGCGGATACTCGAGTTCCACCGACTCCACGTCGACTCCGTCGAGCGCCCAGCCGAGATCGACGTCCTCGCGGGCGTACGCGAACGCGACCTGGTAGAGCGGATTGCGGCAGGGAGCCCCCGTGCGTCTCGCGGCGGCGTGCGAGACCAGGGACGCGATGGGGTAGTCCCGCCGCCAGAGCGAGTCACGCACGACCGACCGGCACTCCTCAAGGGTCCGCTCCAGTCCTGCCGAGCGGGGCGAACGCGAGCGGAGGAGGACGAGGTTCTGGAAGAAGCCGACGGTGTCGAAGTCCGCCGGCCGCAGCCGGGTGTCCACGGCCGTGACGATGCCGATGTCGTCGGTCCCGGAGAACTGCTTCAGCGCCCAGATCAGGGCGGTGACGTGGATGATGAAGCGGGTGCAGCGCAACCGGCGGGCGGTGTCGGCCATCCGGCCGTGGATCTCGGCACCGAGCATGCGGGTGGCCACCACCGGCCGGAACGCCGCCGGATCGGCCTGCGGGTCGGGGCTGGTGAGAAACCTCGGCGGCAGCGGCGTGAGGAGATCGAGGATCTCCGGCGTCTCGTCGATGCTCGCAAACGTGTTCCGCACGGCGGACGGATCGTAGGGCTGCGGCTCGGCCAGTTCCGCCGACCGCCCGGCGTAGAGCTGAGTCAGTTCCCGCTGGAGGATCGCCTTCGAACGCTCGTCGAGCGCGATGTGATCGATGATCAGGAGGAGGCTGTGCACGCCCGGCGCGTGCGGGATCAGGATCGCCTGGAGCATCGAGTGGCGATCCGGCGAGGTGAACCGCCCGACCGCCTCGTGCAGCGCGGTGTTCACGTGCTTGCGAATGTCCTGCTCGTCGGACATCCCGGTCTGCGCCGCGATCGTGAACACCCCCGGACCCTCGTCCTGGTGGACGATCGCAAGCACCTCGCCGTCCTCGGAGAATGCGTAGTTGGTACGGAGGATGGTGTGCCGACGGGTGAGTTCGACAAGCGCGTCGCGAAGCCGTTCGACGTCCAGCGGCCCGCGGATCAGCAGGTGCGTGCCGACGATCTGGGCGGGTACGCCGCCCGGCGCGTGCCGCATCATGATCAATCGGCGCTGGGTCGACGAAGCCTGGTACACGGTCGCGCGCGACGGTACGCCCCGATCGAGCTGGTTCCCCATCCCTGTTTCCGCCCCTTCTGCCGCGCCCACACGGCTGTCCGCTCGGCGCGCCCGGCACAGTCGAATGTGTACCGATCGCGACCGCGAGCGTACCCGCAAGGGGCTGCGCAGTCAGCTGCCCGAGCCGCAGGCCAGCAGCGGGTGGACCGCACCCGGAGTTCGGCCTACACGAGCAGGCCACCGGTGGCGCGGATGTTCTGGCCGGTGACCCAGCCCGCGTCCGGGCCGACCAGCCAGGCCACGACCGCGGCGATGTCCTCGGGCCTGCCGAGCCGTTGCAGGGCGGTAAGCGCGGTGGTCTGGGCGAGCGCCTCAGGCGGGTTGGTCGACCGGAGCATGTCGGTGTCGACCGCTCCCGGCGAGACGGTGTTGACGGTGATGCCGCGCGGTCCGAGCTCGCGGGCGGCCACGGCGGTGGCCTGCTCCAGGGCGCCCTTGCTCAGGACGTAGAGCAGGTGCCCGGCCGCCGGTACGACCGTGTTGAGCGTCGACAGGTTGACGATCCGCCCACCCGGACCCATCCGCTCGGCGGCGGCGCGCATCGCCAGCAGCGGCACCTTCGTGTTCACCGTCAACACCCGGTCGAACTCCGCTGCGGTGAGCGTCTCCAGCGGGGTGCCCGGGTTGATCGCGGCGTTGTTGACCAGGATGTCGAGGCGGTCGCCGACGGCGGCGAACATCGCCTCGACACTGCCGATGTCCTGGTGGTCGGTGCGGATGCCGACTGCACCGATCGCCGGTGGCTGCGTCCGGCAGGTGAAGTACACCTCGGCACCCGCTCGGACCAACCGTGCCACGATCGCCCGGCCGATACCGCGGGAGCCGCCAGTGACCAGGGCGATTTTTCCGTCGAGTGTCATGGCGGCAGGCTATGCGAACCTCGACGCCGAGGTCTTGAACGATTGCGCGGATGCGGGGCCTGCCGTCAGAGCCCGGCTGCGGCGTCGTACCGGCGACGTAGGTCGGCCATCTCCGATGCGCCCAACGCCTCCTGGGCCGCCAGGTCCGCGTACTTCTCCGGGAACATCTGCCGCAGCCGGTCGATGAACATGACGTCTTCGGTCGCCTCGACCACCTGGATGCCCGGTGGCTCGGTGGACATGTCCACGATGACCGGACCGGCCAGCTTGACCGCCACGTCCCAGGGACGCTTCTGCTCGGCGACCCCGCAGAGGTGGAATCCGTAGACCGTCTGCACGTCGGCGAGTTCGGTGACCTCGGCCGGCTCGTAACCGTAGACGTGGACCCCGCAGATCACCGGTGGCTTCTCCTCCTCGGTGCCCACCTGCTGGATCCCGTGCCCGGCGTGGTTGTGCTGCCCCGGATCCGCCTGCTCGAGTGTGCTGCGCATCCGGCTGACGAGTTGCCCGTGCAGGTCCGTCGGCTTCGTCTGCGGTGTGGCCGGGTTGAACAGCGCGACCGCGCCGGCCGACACCGCCAGCAGGATCACCGCCACCCACACGAAACGGTTCCGGTACCACCCCGTGAAACTCTCCCGGGAAATCATGATCGCTTCTCACCTCGTCGCCGGTTCTGGTGCACTGGCAGATCGCATCGGACGCCTCCGGCGTGCTGGCGTCGAACCTGTCGGCCGACGCGGGGCACACGTACCCGGAGGACACGGACGGCGGACACGCCTGCCCGTTGTGGTGAAGCTGGCCCGGCGATGCGGCGCGCGATCGTCTGCCAAAGCGACGCGCTGCCGGCGTTGCGCTGCTCCCGTGCTGGCCGTTCCCAGCGCGGTTGCCCCCGCGCTGCGGCGATAGGAGCCATTCCAGCACGCCGGGACCCGCTCCGGCAACATCGACGATCCTGAGCCTGGATCGGCCACGCCGGAGCTCGGTCGCCGGGGGCTCTCGCGCCAGCCCTCCTCCTCGGCCTGCGACACTACTGGCGGGTCGGCCTACGCACCGGAGCGGTCAAGGGGCGAACCGTGCCGACGAGCCTGGTCGTCCGGGCCTCCTCGCCGACCACGACCTGATCCACCGGTATCCCGACCACCTCACCTGGTTCCACGATCGTCCGGCAGTCCCGCCGGGCGTGCCCGGCTCCACCGGGCACCGCATCCACGGATGTGAAGGAGCACCATGAGACCGTCCCTCCGGGCCCTCGTGGCGGTGGCCGTCCTCGCGGCTCCGCTGGCCCTGACCGCCCCCGCACAGGCGGCCAACACCCTCACCATGCGCGGCGCCGACGTCTCCTCCCTGCAACGCAGCCTCGACCTCGGTGCCCGCTACTACAACGCCTCCGGCGCGCAGGCCGACCCCTACGACATCCTCGCCGGCAAGGGGGTCAACTATCTGCGGCTGCGCATCTGGAACAACCCGGCCAGCGGCTACAACAACAAGGCCAAGGTGCTCCAGCAGGCCAGGGCGATCAAGGCCAAGGGCTTCAAGCTGCTCATCGACTTCCACTACTCGGACACCTGGGCCGACCCGGGTAAGCAGTACACCCCTGCGGCGTGGGTCAACCACTCGCTGAGCCAGTTGCAGGCCGACGTCTACCACTACACCTACGACGTGTGCACGGCGCTCAAGGCGCAGGGGACCACCCCGGACGCGGTGCAGATCGGCAACGAGATCAACGTGGGCATGCTGTGGCCGACCGGGCGGGTCGTCAACAACAACTTCGCCCCGCTGGCGAGCCTGCTCAAGCAGGGCTACCAGGCCACCAAGGCGTGTCACAGCGGTACCCAGGTGTGGATTCACACGGCGAACGCGGACAGCATGGCCAACGCCCGCTGGTTCTACGACGGGATCAGGTCACAGGGTGTGACCTGGGACGTGACCGCGCTTTCCTACTACTGCATGTGGCACGGCTCGCTGGCCAACCTCTACAACGTGATCGCCGACGTGCGGTCCCGCTACGGCAAGCCGGTGGTGATCGCCGAGACGGCGTACCAGTTCACCACGGCCGACGCCGACCACGAGCGCAACTCGATCCCGGGCACCGTGCTCTGCGACAACATCCCGGCCACCTGGGCCGGTCAGGCGCAGCAGTTCAACTGGGTGCAGAACACCGCCCGCAACGCCGGTGCGGTCGGTGTCTTCTACTGGGAGCCGACCTGGTACGCGATCCGGGGCAACGGCTGGGATCCGGCGAACATCAACGGGACCGGAAACGGCTGGGACAACATGGCCGTCTTCGACTGGAGCGGGCGGGTCAACCCGCAGCTGTTCTGGAACCCGTGACCGGCGGCCGGGCCCGCACGTCGCCACGGGCCCGGCACCTCGCGAACCAGCGAACCAGCGCGATCGGCGGTCGCCGTGGTCAGCCGAGCCCGGCCTCCCCGGCCGCGCCGGCGGGGATCGTCTGTAGCGTGCCGGCGAGGAGGTCGGCCACCCGCTGCCGATGCTTGTCGAGATAGAAGTGGCCGCCCTCGAAGATCTGTAGGTCGAACGCGGCGGCGGTGTGTGCGGACCAGCCGGCCACCGCGGGCACCGGCGCCTGCGGATCGTTGTCACCGGTGAGTGCGGTGATCGGGCACTCCACCGGCGGTTGCGGCGTCCACCGGTACGTGTCGATGGCGCGGTAGTCGGCGTGCATGATCCGCAGCAGTTCGGCACGCAGTTCCTCGTCCTCGAGGAACATCGGGTGGGTGCCACCGGCCTCGCGCAACTCGGCCAGGATTCCTCCGTCGGTGCGCGGGGACTCGGGGCGGAACTGGGGTTGTGACGGCGCCCGCCGCCCGGAGACGAACAGCTGCTCCGGCAGCCGGAGCCCGGCGACCTGCCGCCGCTGGGTGACCTCGTGCGCGATCACCGCGCCCATGCTGTGGCCGAAGAAGGCGTACGGACCGGACAGCTGGGCGCGCAGGGCGGTGTCGATCTCGTCGGCGAGTTCGGGGATGGAGGTGCGGCTCGGCTCCTTGCGGCGGTCCTGCCGGCCCGGGTACTGGATCGCCAGGACATCGATATCCGGTGGTAGTGCTCGGGACAGCGGCAGGTAGTAGGTGGCGGCGCCGCCCGCGTGCGGGAAGCAGACGAGCCGCAGTCGACCTGTCGCCTGCGGGGTCAGCCGTTGGATCCACCGGTTGGTGGGCTCGGAGAGCACTATGGTCACCGTCTTTCTCGTGTCGTTACTCGGCGATCCGGGTACGGCCGGCCCAGCGGTAGACGACCGGAACCGTGGCCGGGACGCTGATGTCCCGGTGGAAATGCTCGTACCCGCCGCGGAACATCACCTTGATCCGGTCGGTGGTGCCGGTGACCCGCCGTCGGCGCAGCGCGTCCGGCAGGTCGGCCGGACCGCCCTCGAGTACGACGTCGAACTCGTCCGGATCCGCCGTGGCGGTCCCGCCGCCGTCCGGGTTGGCGCTGTCCGTGGTCAGTGGTGGCTGCGCGAAGTCGTTCATGCGAGACCTCCTCGGGGCTCGATAAGCTCCGGCACCGGCACGCGAATGCGCCGGTGACGGCTCACTGCAGGTGCCACATCACCGGCTCCGGATAGGACGGCTCCGTCCAGTCCAGCAGCCGCAGCAGGTAATCGCCGTAGCCGCTCTTGCACAGCGGCTCTGCCAGCCGGCGCAGGTCGTCGTCGCCGATGAGGCCGGCGCGCCAGGCGGCCTCCTCCAGGCAGCCGATCTTCAAGCCCTGCCGCTCCTCGATGACCCGGACGTACTCGGCGGCTGCCACCATCGAGTTGAACGTGCCGGTGTCCAGCCAGGCGGTACCCCGGTCGAGCACCCGGACCTGTAGGCGACCCCGGCGTAGGTACTCCTCGCTGACCGCGGTGATCTCCAGCTCGCCCCGGGCCGAGGGCTGCAACGTGGTGGCGATCCGCACCACCTCGGCGTCGTAGAAGTAGAGCCCCGGCACGGCGTACCGGGACTTCGGCTGGGCCGGTTTCTCCGCCAGGCTGATCGCCGTGCCGTTGGCGTCGAACTCGACCACGCCGAATTCCTCCGGGTTGGCCACCGGGTAGGCGAAGATGACCCCGCCTTCGACCTTGTTCTGCATTTGCAGCATCCGGCCGAGCCCGCCGCCGTGGAAGATGTTGTCGCCGAGGATCAGCGCCACCGGTCCACCGGCGAGGAACTCCTCGGCGATGACGAAGGCCTGGGCGATGCCCTCGGGTCGGGGCTGGACCCCGTACTCCAAGCGCAGTCCCCACTGGCTGCCGTCGCCGAGCAGCTGCCGGAACTGGTGCTGCTCCTCCGGTCGAGTGATGATCATGATCTCGCTGATGCCTGCCATGACCAGGGTGGACATCGGGTAGTAAATCATCGGTTTGTCGAAGACTGGCATGAGCTGTTTGGAAATGGCCTTTGTGATGGGCCAGAGTCGGGATCCTGTCCCGCCGGCCAGAAGCACTCCCCGCACGGCGGGCAGCGTATCGCCGGATCAGCCTGCCGCCTTCCCCTGCTTTTTCCGGCCGACCCCAGTTCTCGGGGCCGGGTACCCCAGTCTTGGGTCCGTCACCGGATTGGCCGCTGGGCAGGCCATAGTCTGCGGCCGTGAGGATTCTGGTCACCGGAGGCGCGGGTTTCATCGGGTCCAACTTCGTCCGTCGGCTGCTGGCCGACGGCTACCCCGGTCTGGCGGGCGCGGACGTCACCGTTCTGGACAAGCTGACCTACGCCGGAAACCTGGCGAACCTGGCGCCGGTCGCCGACTCGCCCCGGCTGCGGGTCGTGGTCGGCGACATCTGCGACGCGGACCTGGTCGGCGAGGTGCTGCCCGGTCACGACCTCGTCGTGCACTTCGCAGCCGAGTCGCACGTGGACCGGTCGATCGAGGGCGCGGCGCCGTTCGTGACCACCAACCTGGTCGGCACGTCGGTGCTGCTGGAGGCCGCGACGGCTGCCGGGGGAGTCGACAGGTTCGTGCACGTCTCCACCGACGAGGTGTACGGCTCGATCGACTCCGGTTCCTGGACGGAGGACCGGCCGCTGGAGCCCAACTCGCCGTACTCGGCCGCGAAGGCGGGATCCGACCTGCTGGCTCGCGCCTATCACCGGACGCACGGGCTGCCGGTGGTGATCACTCGAGGTTCGAACACGTACGGCCCGTACCAGTTCCCGGAGAAGGTCGTCCCGCTGTTCGTCACCAATCTTCTCGATGGCCGTCGCGTACCGCTCTACGGCGATGGTGGCAACGTCCGCGACTGGCTGCATGTCGACGACCACTGTGCCGGCGTGGCACTGGCCGCGGAGCGCGGCCGTCCCGGTGCGGTGTACCACGTGGGCGGCGGCACCGAGCTGACGAACAAGGAGCTGACCGCCCGGCTGCTCGATGCCTGCGGCGCCGGCTGGGAGATGGTGGAGTACGTGTCGGACCGCAAGGCGCACGACCGGCGGTACTCGCTCGACATCGGCCGGACGACTACCGAACTCGGCTACGCGCCGGCTGTCGACTTCGCCGAAGGGCTGGCGGCCACCGTGGCGTGGTACCGCGAGAACCGGGCCTGGTGGGAACCGCTACGGCGGAGCGCCTGACGTTCCCATGCCCGCCCCGGGTTTTCCCGAACCGGCCCGACTTGGCAGCCGGATAAGCGGCGGCGGCCGGGGCTCGGCGCGTCGCTGATGCACGGCCTCTGCTGGGTGGCATGGCGGGGCCGGATACGGCTGCGCCTCGGGGGCATTTCCGGTGCCCGGATGTCCGGTCGCCTCGCCGGGACCGCCGCCGCCCAGTCGGAGACACGACACATTCGCGTAACACAACCCGGGGCTCTCAACATTCTCTCAGGTTTCGTTACCGCATACCGTTTGGTGCACGTACGTATGTATAAAACAACATCTGTAACCGATGTAGCGATGCTCAGCGTATAAATCGCGCTCACGCTCCGGCTTAATGGCTTCGACTTTGTTAACGTTATGACCGAATGTTCCAGTCCTTGGGCTTTGGTGGTCCGCGTCCTCAACGTCCGTCTTCAGGTTGAATAACGGTGCGGGTGGTGGCGCTTGGGTCCACGTTGCGCCGTCGCAAAGATCAATGGCATACTGCCCGAACAGACCGCAGGAACAGGACATCCAATCACTCGGAATAGCTTCAAAAATGGTCGGGACCCATTTTGAAAGTAGGCTGTTCGGTTCGGCGCTGCTGGTGCTCGGGCGATTGAATTCGTGTTCCACGTCGTTACTAAATTAAGCGGGGTGGTGTGTCGAAATGACCCTCGTGGAGCGCCAAGAACAAATAGCGCTACTGCGGAGGCTTGCGGCCGAAAGCGCTTCCGGGCGCGGTCGTACGGCGCTGGTGACGGGTTCCGTGGCCAGCGGCAAGACAGAACTGCTGCGCACCGTGGTGGAACACGTCGTGCACGCGGGAGGGCGACATCTGGGCGCGACGGCGTCGGAGGCAGAACGGGACCTGCCGACCGGGGTCATCGGCCAGCTCTTCCACCACGCAGATCTTCCGCTGGCCGAACTGCAACGGGTGGACGCCGCGCTCGCCGACGTGTCCAGAGCCTGGTCGGTGTACGGCGCCGACGTCGCTGCCATCCGGCAGGCGACGGCGGCCAAGGTGCGCGGGTTGGCGCTCATGCTGCTGCGGCTGGCCGAGACGGGCCCGCTGCTGATCACCATCGACGACACGCACCACGTCGACGAGGCCTCCTGGCAATGCGTGTCCTATCTGATCCGGAGGCTTGCCACGGCGCCAGTTTTCCTGGTGCTGGCCGGCGACAACTCCACCGAACGGGCCTATCCGCCGCTACGTCGGGACCTGCTGGGTCAACCCGGTTATGCCTGGTTGCGGGTCGGCTGCCTCTCCTCGGCCGGGGTGACGGAGCTGCTGACGCAGGAGTTCGGCGAGCAGGCCGCCGACGAGATCAGCGCGGACGTGCACCGGATCAGTGGCGGTAACCCGTTGCTGGTCAAGGCCCTGATCCAGGATGCCCGGCAGGCGAATCCCGCCGGTCCGGTCCGGCTGGTGGTGCGGGACGGCTTCGCCCACGCCGTGATGGGCATACTGTTCCGCGCCGACGCCGTACTGCGCGACGTCGCCCGGGCCCTCGCGGTGCTGCCCGACGCCACCACCGTCGAGGAGGTCGGCCGGTTCCTCGAACTCGACGCCGCCGGTGTCCGGGAGGCCGTCAGCGCGTTGGAGCGCACCGGTCTGCTCGTCGACGGCCGCTACCCGGACCCGCGCTGCGCCGCCGCCGTCGTCAACTGCATGACCTCGGTGGAACGGATCACCCTGCACCGGGAGGCGGCCCGGTTCCTGCACCGCTGCGGAGCCCCCGCTACCCAGATCGCCCGGCACGTGCTCGCCGCCGGCTACACGGAGGGGGAGTGGGTGCTGCCCGTGCTGCGGCAGGCCGCCGAGCGGGCGGTGCCGGACGGTGATCTCGAATTCGCGCTCGCCTGCCTGCGCTGGGCGGAGCAGGTGAACGGTGATCCGGCCGACCTCGCCGCGGTCCGGCAACTGCTGGCCCGCCTGGAGTGGCGGCACGATCCCGCGGCGACCGCAGGGCGGCACCTGGACGCGATGGTGGCCGATGTCGCCGAGGGCCGGCTGCCCGGCGGCGCCGCGTTGCTGCCGCTGGCACACCTGCTCTGGTTCGGGCGGGTCGACGAGGCGGCCGAACTGTTCGCCACCGTGCGGTCGCGGGCCGACCAGGACGACGCGACCCGGCAGGATCTGGAGTTCGCCCGCCTCTGGTACAACCTCTGCTACCCGGCCCACGCTGCCCGGTTCGCCGGCCCGGACACCTCGGCGTCGGATCCGCATCGCCTGCTTACCACGCAGCAGTACACCCGGGCCATTCTGCTCAGCGTCGGCTCGCTCGGTGCCGGTGACGGCATCCTGCGCGAGGCCGAGCAGCTGTTGCAGCAGACGAGCCTCGCCGACATCACCGTCGGCCCGCTGACCGTAGCGCTGCTCACGCTGGTCTTCGGCGACAAGTTGGAGACCGCGGCCCAGTGGTGTGATCCGCTGATCGACGAGGCGCAACGCCGGCAGGCGACCACCTGGCAGGCGTTGTTCACGGCGGTCCGCGGCGAGATCGCCGTGCGGCAGGGCGAACTGCCCCGGGCCGAGCAGTGCGTCCTCGAGGCGTTCAAGCTGATGGAGCCGTCCGCCTGGGGCATCTTCGTGGCACTGCCGCTGGGCACCATGCTGCGCGCCACCACCGCGGCCGGCAAGCTCGGGGAGGCGATCGACTATCTGCGGATGACCGTGCCGCCGATCGTCTTCGACACCCCGCTCGGCCTGCACTACCTCCAGGCACGCGGCCGATTCCACCTGGCCAACGGGTCGTACCGGGCGGCGTTGCGCGACTTCCGCACCTGCGGGGATCTGATGAGCCGCTGGGGTTTCGACGTGCCCGGCCTGGTGGCCTGGCGAGCCGAGGCGGCCAGCGCCTGCCTGCACCTGGGGGAGGAGCGGCAGGCCGGGCGACTCGCGCAGGAACAACTCGCCCGGCTGGGCCCGGGGGCGAGCCGCACTCGGGGGGTGGCGCTGCGGCTGCTGGCGGCGGCCAGCGACGAGCGCAAGAAGCCCGCGCTGCTGAACGAGGCGGTCCGGGCGCTGAAGGAGTCGGGTGACCGGCTGGAGCTGGCGTACGCGCTTGCCGATCTCAGCCAGGCGCTCAACGCCGTTGGCGACTCCACCCGGGCCCGGATGGTGTTGCGCACCGCCGACCGCATCGCCAGCAGGTGTCATGCCTTCGATCCGACCGGGCCGGTGCACCCTACCCCGTTCGGCCCGGTCAGGCAGCCGGAGGAGGAGTGGTCCGTACCGGCCAACGCGGCCACCGCCGGGCTGAGCAGCGCCGAGCGTCGGGTGGTGGTGCTGGCGGCGGCCGGTCAGACGAATCGGGAGATCGCCCGTAAGCTGTTCGTCACGGTGAGTACGGTCGAGCAGCATCTGACCCGGGCCTACCGCAAGCTTGACGTGACCAAACGCAGCGACCTGTCTGCGGTGCTCCAGGCGGGGGTCGCGACGAAGGAATCGTCTGCGGCCTGCGAACGGTAGCCCGCCCCGGCGGTACGGGCGGCACCCGTCCGTACCGCCGGGCCGGCGCGTCAGTGGCTATATGTACGTATGAGTAAGACGCTTGTATAGTTGCCGCATGGCCGGACCGACCAACCGGGCAGGTTCACGCGAGTGGTTCGGACTCGCCGTGCTGACGCTGCCCGTCTTGCTGATTTCCATCGATGTTTCTGTCTTGTTCATCGCCCTGCCGGCATTGACCGCGGATCTGAGCCCGACCAGCAGTCAGCTGCTCTGGATCCTGGATATCTACGCCTTCCTCCTTTCCGGCCTGCTGCTCACCATGGGCACCCTCGGTGACCGGATCGGCCGCCGGAGACTGCTGATGTTCGGCGCCGTGGCGTTCGGTGGGGCGTCCGTGGTGGCCGCCTACGCCAGCACCGCCGAGATGCTGATCGCGGCACGGGCCTTGCAGGGAATCGGCGGCGCCACCCTGATGCCCTCCACCCTGTCGCTGATCCGGAACATGTTCCACGACGACAACCAGCGCCGATCCGCAATCGGGGTGTGGACGGCCAGCGTGTCCGCTGGCATGGTGCTCGGGCCGCTGGTCGGTGGCGCCCTGCTGGAGAACTTCTGGTGGGGGTCGGTCTTCATCATCAACGCACCGATCATGGTGCTGCTACTCGTCGTCGGCCTGCTGGTGCTGCCCGAGTTCAAGGCACCGCAAGCCGGCCGGTTCGACCTGCTCAGCTCACTGCTGTCGCTACTCACCGTGCTTCCGGTGATCTACGGCATCAAGACCATCGCGGAGGACGGCGGCGCGAGCGTGGTCGCCGTGGCCACCATCCTGGCCGGGCTTCTGTTCGGCCTCATCTTCGTCCAGCGGCAGCGCCGGCGGACCGATCCCATGATCGACGTACGGCTGTTCCGTAATCCCGCCTTCAGCACCGCCCTGCTGACGAACCTGTCGGTCTTCGTGGCGATGGCCGGCATCACCCTGTTCACCACCCAGTACCTACAGATCGTGCTCGGCATGAGCCCGTTCCGGGCCGGTCTGTGGGCCCTTACCGGCGCGGCGGCCTCGGCCGTCGGTGCCACGCTCGGTCCGGTCGTGGTCCGCTGGGTGCGGCAGGTGTACGTGCTCGTCTTCGGCCTGGTCCTGGCCGGTATCGGTTTCGTCATCCTGCTGCAACTCGGCACCGATACCCTGGCCATCGTCATCGCCGGCAACGTGGTCGCCGCCGCGGGTATCGGTTTCGTGGTGACCATGGTGGTGGACATGGTCGTCGCCGCGGCACCGCCGGAGCGGGCCGGCGCTGCCTCGGCGTTGTCCGAGACCTGTACCGAGTTCGGTGGCGCCCTGGGCATCGCCGTGCTGGGCAGCATCGGCGGCGCGGTCTACCGCAACCAGTTCCTCGAGAACGCGCCGGCCGGCCTGCCACCCGAGCTGACTGCCGCCTCCGCGGAGACCCTCGCCGCCGCCAAGGGGATCGCCGCCACCGTGCCCGAGTACGCCGGGCAGCTGGTCGCGGTGGCGGACGCCGCCTTCGTGGAGAGTGCCCACGCCATGGCCCTCACCGCCGCCGGCCTGGTCGCCGTGATGGCCGTCGCCGCCCTGCTCGCCCTGCGTCGCGTTCGGGTGCCGGACCCGACCGAGCGGGCCGAGGACGAGGTACACGTCTGACCGGTCCGGAAGACCGGAGCACAACTGAACAGTGTTCCACGGCAAGCTCCCTGCCCACCTCGTGCGTTCCCCCGTACGCATGGGGTGGGTAGGGGTTCTTAGGGGTCCCGAGCGCAGGTTACGCCTGGCTAACGTCGCTGCCACACCTATCTCTGATGGCATCGCCATGTCCCTGGGAGACCCCATGCGCGTCCTTCTCACCACGCTCGCTGCCAACACTCACCTCTACCTGATGGTTCCGCTGGCGCATGCACTGCGTGCCGCGGGCCACGAGGTGGTGGTCGCGAGCGGCCCCGAGCTCGTCCCGGACATCACCGGCGCGGGGCTGCCCGCAGCTGCGGTTGGTAAGCAGCTCGACATGGTCGAGGACGCCCGCCAGGCCGAGTACGGCGACACTGTGCACGGCTCGGAGTACGACATCACCGAGATCCGACCCGAGCGGCTCACCTGGGACTACGCCCGCAACGTCCTGCGCGTGTGGTGCCAGGGCCCGGTGGCGGCGTACGACTACCTGGCCAACGACCCGATGGTCGACGACCTGCTCCGGTTCTCTCGCTGGTGGAAGCCGGACGTGATCGTCTGGGACGCCACCACGTACGCCGGGCCGATCGTCGCCCAGATCATCGGCGTGCCGCAGGTCCGGTTCCTGTTCGGACTGGACCAGACGGCCCGCATCCACCGCATCTTCACCGAGGGGCTGCCCCAGCAGCCGGCTGCGGTGCGCGAAGACCCGCTGGCCGACCCGCTGGTCGAGATGCTCACCCGCAAGCTGGCCCGACACAACACCCCGTTCGCCCGCGAGCTGATGTTCGGGGAGTTCAGCATCGACCCGACGCCCGAGTGGATGCGCTTCCCCGTGGAGCACGACTACCGGTCGATCAGCCCGGTGCTGTACAACGGCCCGTCGGTGATCCCGCAGTGGCTCACCGAGCCCGTCGAGCGTCGCCGGATCTGCATCACCCTGGGCCTGTCCCTGCGCGAGATCGACGACCACTGGGGTGAGGGCATCAACGTCTCCACCGTCCTGGAGGCCGTGGACGGTCTTGACATCGAAGTGGTCGCCACCATCCCTGGGGACGTCCTGGAAGGTGTCGCGGTTCCGGAGAACGTCCGTGCCGTCGACTTCGTCCCGATGGACGCCCTGCTGCCGAGCTGCTCGGCGATCGTGCACCACGGCGGTGGAGGTACCCGCCTCAACGCACTGATGCACGGTGTGCCGCAGCTGGTCATTCCCGGCTGGTCGTGGGACGAGGCGATCCAGGCGAGCAAGTACGCCGAGCGGGGCGCGGCCGTGGTCGTACCGCAGGAGGAACTGACCGCGCAGCGGCTGCGCGACGGACTGCTGCGGCTGCTGGACGAGCCGTCGTTCGCCGCCGCCGCTGCGGACCTTCAGAAGATCGCCCGCAGCGCGACCTCACCGGCCGACACGGTGGCCGCGCTGGAGGCGCTCGTCGCAGGGCACCGCGGCCAGACCGCAGGCGTCGCACCGCTCGGCTGAGCGGTCGCTCCACCCGTCACCGGCACCGCCGGTTCCGCATCCACCGTCTCGCTGGTCATGACCTCGGCAGCACTGAAAGGTAACTTGTGAACAACGAGGAAAAGCTGCTCGGCTATCTCAAGCGCGCCACCACGGACCTGCGGAACACCCGGCGCGCCCTGCGCGAGCGGGAAGAGCGTGACAGCGAACCGGTGGCCATCGTCGGCATGTCGTGCCGATTCCCCGGTGGCGTCGAGACCCCCGCCGACCTGTGGCGTCTGCTCCAGGCCGGCGAGGACGCCATCACCGAGATGCCGACCGACCGGGGCTGGGACCTGTCGGCGCTCTACCACCCGGACCCGGACCAGCCGGGCGCCAGCTACACCCGCTCCGGCGGCTTTCTCACCGGCGCGATGGACTTCGACCCGGCCTTCTTCGGGATCAGCCCCCGGGAGGCGTTGGCGATGGATCCGCAGCAGCGGTTGCTGCTGGAGACGGCGTGGGAGGCAGTCGAGGACGCCGGCATCGACCCCACCGTGCTGCGGGGCAGCCGTACCGGCGTCTTTGCCGGCGTCATCTACCACGACTACGCGACCCGGCTGAGCAACCCGCCGGCCGACCTCGACGGTCACCTCGGCAACGGCAGCTCGGCGGCGGTCGCCTCCGGCCGGATCTCGTACGTCCTGGGCCTGGAGGGGCCCGCGGTCACGGTGGACACCGCCTGCTCGTCGTCGCTTGTGGCGTTGCACTGGGCAGTTCAGTCGGTGCGCTCCGGTGAGTCCTCGCTCGCCCTCGCCGGTGGCGTCACGTTCATGTCCACCCCGGACGCCTTCGTCGAGTTCAGCCGGCAGCGGGCGCTGTCGGTCGACGGACGCTGCAAGGCGTTCGCGTCCGCCGCCGACGGCACCGGTTGGGGCGAGGGCGTCGGTATGCTGCTGGTCGAGCGGCTTTCCGACGCGGTTGCCAACGGCCGGCGAATCCATGCGGTCATCCGTGGCACCGCGGTCAACTCCGACGGGGCCAGCAGCGGCCTCACCGCCCCCAATGGGCCGTCTCAGCAGCGGGTCATCCGGCAGGCCCTAGCCGTCGGTGAGCTGGGCACCGCCGACGTGGACGCGGTCGAGGCGCACGGCACCGGCACCACGCTGGGTGACCCGATCGAGGCGCAGGCCCTGCTCGCCACGTACGGCAAGGGTCGTCCGGCCGACCAGCCGCTCTGGCTTGGCTCGGTGAAGTCGAACCTGGGTCACACGCAGGCCGCGGCCGGCGTCGCCGGGGTGATCAAGATGGTGCTGGCGATGCGGCACGGCGTCCTGCCCGCCACCCTGCACGTGGACGAGCCGAGCAGCCACGTCGACTGGTCCTCGGGTGGAGTCCGCCTGGTGACCGAGCGACGGCCGTGGCCGGAGGTGGACCGGCCGCGTCGCGCGGGGGTGTCCTCGTTCGGGGTCAGTGGGACGAATGCGCATGTGGTTTTGGAGCAGGCTCCTGGGGTTGAGGTGGTGGAGCGGCCGGCGCGTCCGGCGGCGTTGGCGTGGGTGTTGTCGGGGAAGTCGTCGGCGGCGGTGCGGGAGCAGGCGGTTCGGTTGTCGCGGGTGTCTGGTGTGGATGCGTTGGATGTGGCGTTTACGTTGGTGCGGGGTCGTGCGGTGTTGGAGTCGCGTGTGGTGGTGGTGGGTCGTGATGAGGTGGAGTTGGTGGCGGGTTTGGGTGCGGTGGTGGATGGTGTGATGCCGGTGGGTGTTGCTGGTGGGGTGGGTAAGCGGGTGTTGGTGTTTCCGGGTCAGGGGGCGCAGTGGGTGGGTATGGGTGTGGAGTTGTTGGGCACGTCGGAGGTGTTTGCGCGGCGGTTTGCGGAGTGTGTGGAAGCGTTGGAGTTGTTTGTGGATTGGGATGTGCGGGGGGCGTTGTCGGATGAGGTGTTGTTGGGGCGGGTGGATGTGGTGCAGCCGTTGTCGTGGGCGGTGATGGTGTCGTTGGCGGCGGTGTGGGAGTCGTTGGGTGTGGTGGGGATGCGGTGGTGGGGCATTCGCAGGGGAGATTGCGGCGGCGGTGGTGTCGGGGGCCTTGTCGGTGGCCGATGGTGCGCGGGTGGTGGTGTTGCGCAGTGTTGCGGTGGGTGAGGTGTTGTCGGGTGGGGTGCGATGGCGTCGGTGGGGTTGCCGGTGGATGTGGTGCGGGGGCGGTTGGTGGAGGGTGTGTCGGTGGCGGCGGTGAATGGGCCGGCGTCGACGGTGGTTTCTGGTGAGGTGGATGCGGTGGTGGGGTTGTTGGCGGTGTTGGAGGGTGAGGGTGTGCGGGTGCGTCGGATTGCGGTGGATTATGCGTCGCATTCTGCGCAGGTGGAGGTGTTGCGGGGGCGTTTGGCGCGGGATTTGGCGGGGTTGTCGCCGGGGACGCCTTCGGTGCCGTTGTGGTCGACGGTGTCGGGCGCGTGGTTGGGTGAGGACGAGGTCTTGGACGCCGATTACTGGTTCCGCAACCTACGTCAGGAGGTGTTGTTCGCTGACGCGGTGCGGGGTTTGGTGGCGGATGGGTTCGGGGTGTTTGTGGAGTGCAGTCCGCATCCGGTGTTGGCGATGGCGGTGCAGGATGCGGCTGATTCCGCTGTGGTCACGGGTACGTTGCGTCGTGACGAGGGTGGTTGGGACCGAGTGTTGCGGTCCGCAGCGGAGTTGTGGACCCGTGGGGTGCCGATCGACTGGCCGGTGGCCGGTGGTCGGGTCGTGGACCTGCCCACCTACCCGTTCCAACGCGACCGCTACTGGCTCGACGCGGGCGTCCGTTCCGACCCGGCCGGGCTGGGCCTTACCGACACCGGCCACCCGCTGCTTGGTGCCGCCACCACCGTGGCCGGCCCGCAGACCGTCGTGCTCACCGGCCGCTGGTCGGTCGGCACCCACCCGTGGCTCGCCGATCACCTGGTCGCCGGCCGCATCCTCTTCCCCGGCACCGGCTTCGCCGAACTGGCCCTCCGGGCCGCCGACGAGACCGGCTGCCCGACCATCGAGGAACTGACCCTGCACCACCCCCTGGTGCTGCCCGAGCACGCGGGTGTGCGGGTGCAGGTCGTCGTGACGGCGCCGGACGCTGAGGGCGCCCGCGAACTGACGATCTGGTCGCAACCCGACGACGCGGGGGCCGACGTGCCGTGGACCCGGCACGCCGAGGGCCGCCTCACCCCTGCCGCCGCCGCGCCTGCCGAGCCGCTGCCGGCCCCGTGGCCACCCACCGGCGCCGAGCCGGTCGACCTCACCGGCGGGTACGACGCACTCGCCGCCATCGGCCTCCACTACGGACCGGTCTTCCGCGGCCTGCGCCAGGCCTGGCGCCTCGGTGACCACGTCTACGCCGAGGTCACCCTCGACCCCCAGGCCGCCGAGCAGGGCGCCCGGTACGGCCTGCACCCGGCGCTGGCTGACGCTGCCCTGCACGCCACCGGCCTGCTCAGCGCCGCCTCCGCCACCCCGACGCTGCCCTTCTCCTTCACCGGCGTGCGGCTGTACGCGACAGGCGCTACCCACCTGCGGGCCCGGCTGACCTCGGCCGGCCCGGACAGCCTGTCCCTGCTGCTCGCCGACGTGGAGGGCCGCCCGGTCGCCACGGTCGACCGGCTCGTGCTGCGGCCCGCCGGTGCCGCCCGCCCGGCCGTCACCAACTCACTGTTCCGGATGACCTGGGTACCCGTCGAACCTGCCACCGAGCCGGTCCGCTCCCTCGCCGTGCTCGGCGAGCCCGAGCCCGGTCTCCCGGCCGCCGTCCACCACGGCGATCTGGCCGCGTTCCTCGACACCCTCGATGCCGGCGAATCGATCCCCGAAGCGGTGGTCGTCCGGTTGCGAGGCGACCGGGACATCGACGCGCCGACTGCCGTGCGGCACCTGACCACCGATCTGCTCACCCTGCTCCAACGGTGGCTCGCCGAAGACCGGCTGACCAACACCCGCCTGTTCCTGGTCACCACCGGCGCAGTGGCGGCACCCGGACCGGTCACCGACCTGGCCGCTGCTGCGGCATGGGGACTGGTCCGTTCCGCCCAGGCGGAGAACCCGGACCGGATCGTCCTGGTGGACACGGACGCCGAGCTGCCCATGGCCGTCTTCGGTGGCGACGAACCCCAGCTGGTCGTCCGCGACGGCGTGCTGCTCGCCAACCGGTTGACCCGCACCACCCCACCCGACACCCTGCTGCCGCCCTCCGCCGCCGGCTGGCGGCTCGCCGCCGGCAACGGCACCCTCGAAGGACTGCGGCTGACGCCGGACCCGTCCACCAGCCGGCAACTCGGTCCCGGCGAGGTGCGCGTCGCCGTGGGCGCGGCCGGGGTCAACTTCCGCGACGTGGTCGTCGCGCTCGGCGTGGTGCCGGAGGAGTCCCGACCGATCGGTAGCGAGGCAGCCGGCCGGGTGCTGGAGGTCGGCACCGAGGTCACCGACCTGGTCCCCGGCGACCGTGTCTTCGGCCTCTTC
This sequence comes from Micromonospora sp. FIMYZ51, assembly GCF_038246755.1. Taxonomy (NCBI): domain Bacteria; kingdom Bacillati; phylum Actinomycetota; class Actinomycetes; order Micromonosporales; family Micromonosporaceae; genus Micromonospora; species Micromonospora sp. FIMYZ51. The sequence continues at coordinate 3,019,580 of NZ_CP134706.1, forward strand.
GACGGGGCATTCGGCCCGACCGCGGTCACCGACCGGCGGCTGTTGGCCCGTACCCCCGACAACTGGTCCGACCGGGACGCGGCGAGCGTGCCGGTCACCTACATCACCGCGTACCTGGGTCTGGTCGACCTGGCTCGGGTCCAGCCCGGCGAGCGGGTGCTGATCCATGCGGCCACCGGCGGCGTCGGCACCGCCGCCGTGCAGCTCGCCCGCCACCTCGGCGCGCAGGTCTACGCCACGGCGAGCCCAGCCAAGTGGGACACGCTGCGGGCGGCCGGACTGCCCGACGAGCGCATCGCCTCGTCCCGGGAGACCAGCTTCGCCGAACGCTTCGGCGAGGTCGACGTGGTGCTCAACTCGCTGACCGGTGACTTCATCGACGCATCCCTGGGGCTGCTGCCACCCGGCGGTCGCTTCCTGGAGATCGGCAAGGTGGACAAGCGGGACCCCGCCGAGGTGGCGCGGATCCGGCCCGGCGTGACCTACACCGCGTACGACCTGATGGATCCCGGCTCGGAGCGGCTGCGGGCGGTACTCGCCGAGATTCTCGACCTGTTCGACCGCGGCGTGCTGACCCTGCCGCCCGTCACCACCTGGGACGTCCGCCGGGCCCCGGCCGCGTTCCGGCACCTTGCCCAGGCCCGGCACGTCGGCAAGGTGGTGCTCACCGTGCCGCCGCCAGCCTTCGGCCCGACCGGAACCGTGCTGATCACCGGCGGCACCGGTGGACTTGGCGCCCTGGTCGCCCGACACCTGGTTACCGAGTACGGCGTGCGCAGCCTGGTGCTGCTCAGCCGTTCCGGCGGCACCGCCCCCGACGACCTGGACGCTCAGGTCCGGGTGGTGCCGTGTGACGTGGCCGACCGGGCGGCCCTGGCTGAGGTGCTCGACAGCATCGACGACCTGACCGCCGTGGTGCACACCGCCGGCGTCCTGGACGACGGCGTCCTCGGCTCGCTCACCCCGGACCGGCTGGGCACGGTGCTGCGGCCCAAGGTGGACGGGGCGTGGCACCTGCACGAACTGACCGCTGACCGCGACCTGTCGGCGTTCGTCCTGTTCTCCTCCGCCGCCGGTGTCCTCGGTGACGCGGGACAGGCCAACTACTCGGCGGCCAACGCCTTCCTCGACGCACTCGCAGCCCACCGGCACGCCGCCGGCCAGCCGGCGCTCTCCCTGGCCTGGGGCTTCTGGTCCCGGCGCACCGGTCTGACCGGGCACCTCACCGATATCGACGTCGCCCGCATCGCCCGGGACGGTTCGACCGGACTCTCCGACGACGAGGGCATCGCCCTGCTCGACCACGCCCTGCTAGCCGCCGAACCGGTCCTGGTACCAGTCAAGATCGACACCAGGCTGGGTCCGGACGCACCGGCCGTGCTGCGCGGCCTGATGCGTACTCCGGTGCGCCGGGCGGCGAGCCTGCCCAGCGGCTCGGCCGACGAACGACTGGCCGGCCTCTCCGGGGACGACCTCTCCGCTGCCCTGCTCGACCTGGTCCGGACCCAGGCCGCCCTGGTGCTGGGGCACTCCGGCACGGATCCGATCCAACCCGGCCGCGCCTTCCGCGAACTGGGCTTCGACTCGCTCACTGCGGTGGAGCTGCGCAACCGGCTCTGCGCCGCCACCGGCCTGAAACTGCCCGCCGCAGTGATCTTCGACTACCCGACGGCCGAATCGCTCGCGGCCCACCTGCACGGCAAGATCACCTCGGTCGCCGGCCCAGCCCGGTCCGTCGTGGTGACGCACACCGTGGCCGCCGACGACGACCCGATCGTCATCGTCGCCGACGCCTGCCGCTACCCCGGCGGCGTACGGACCCCGGAGGACCTGTGGCACCTGGTGGCCGAGGGGGTGGACGCGATCGGCGGCTTCCCCACGGACCGGGGCTGGGACATCCCGGACGACGCGCCGTACGCGCGGGTCGGTGGTTTCGTCGACGACGTCGCCGGCTTCGACGCCGACTTCTTCGGCATCTCACCGCGCGAGGCGCTGGCCACCGATCCGCAGCAGCGACTGCTGCTCGAAGTCACCTGGGAGGCCCTGGAACGCGCCGGGTTGAACCCGCGCAGCCTGGCTGGCAGCAGCACCGGCGTCTTCGTCGGCGCCGCCGCCGGCAACTACCACCAGCGCGCCGCCGACGAGCGCATCGAGGGCTACCAACTGGTCGGCAACTCGACCGCGGTGCTCTCCGGCCGGATCTCCTACACGCTGGGCCTGGAAGGCCCGGCGGTGACCGTGGACACCGCCTGCTCCTCGTCGCTTGTGGCGCTGCACCTGGCCGTGCAGTCGCTGCGCCGAGGCGAGTGCACCCTCGCCGTGGTCGGCGGGGTGACGGTGATGTCGGCCCCGGACATCTTCGCCGAGTTCGCCCGGCAGGGCGGCCAGGCGCCGGACGGTCGCTGCAAGGCGTTCTCCGACGACGCCGACGGCACCGGCTGGTCCGAGGGCGCCGGTGTGCTGGTGCTGCAACGCCGCTCCGACGCGATGGCCGAGGGCCGCGAGATCCTCGCCGTGGTACGCGGCAGCGCGGTCAACCAGGACGGCGCGTCGAACGGCCTGACCGCACCGAACGGCCCTTCGCAGCAGCGGGTGATCCGGCGGGCGCTCGCCGATGCCCAGCTGACCGAGTCCGAGGTGGACGTGGTCGAGGCGCATGGCACCGGCACCCGGCTCGGCGACCCCATCGAGTTGCAGTCGTTGCTGGAGACGTACGGGCAGCGCACCGGTGAGCCGCTGCTGCTCGGCTCGGTGAAGTCCAACATCGGCCACGCCCAGGCCGCCTCCGGCATTGGTGGCGTGATCAAGATGGTGCAGGCGCTGCGGCGCCCCATGCTGCCCCGCACCCTGCACGTCGCCGCGCCGACCCCGGCCGTCGACTGGAGCGCGGGCGCGGTGGAACTGCTTACCGAGTCGCGTTCGTGGCCGGAGACCGGGCGCCCGCGCCGGGCCGGGGTGTCCTCGTTCGGGATCAGCGGCACCAACGCACACGTGATCCTGGAGCAGGCACCGGCCACCGAACCGGCCACCGGGACGGTCGAGCCCGCTCCGGCGCTGCCCTGGGTGCTGTCCGGCCGCAGCGTCGAGGCGCTTACCGATGCGGTACGCGGGCTGCGGTCGTACGTGGCCGCCCACCCGGACCTCGACGCGGTGGACGTGGGGCGGGCGCTGACGAAACGCTCGACGTTCGAGTACCGCGCCGTGGTGGTGGGCGCGGACCGCGACGAACTGCTCACGGGCCTGGACCGGGTGCCCGGCGGCCAGCCTGCGGTGACCGGCCGTCTCGCGGTGTTGTTCACGGGTCAGGGTGCGCAGCGGTTGGGGATGGGTCGGGAGTTGTATGGCGCGTTCCCGGTGTTCGCTGATGCGCTGGATGCGGTGTGTGAGTTGTTGCCGGGTACGCGTGAGGTGATGTGGGGCGCTGATGCCGAGGTGTTGTCTCGGACGGTGCATGCGCAGGCGGCGTTGTTTGCGGTTGAGGTGGCGTTGTTTCGGTTGGTGGAGTCGTGGGGTGTGCGGCCGGATTTTGTGGCTGGTCATTCGATTGGTGAGGTGGCGGCGGCGCATGTGGCGGGGGTGTTGTCTCTGGCGGATGCGTGCGTTCTGGTGGGGGCGCGGGGTCGGTTGATGCAGGAGTTGCCGGTTGGTGGGGTGATGGTGTCGGTGCGGGCGGCGGAGGCGGATGTGGTGCCGTTGTTGCGTGCGGGTGTGGATGTTGCGGCGGTGAATGGTCCGGCGGCGGTGGTGCTTGCTGGTGATGAGGATGCGGTGGCTGAGGTGGTGGCTGGGTTGGGGGTGAAGGCGAAGCGTCTTGAGGTGTCGCATGCGTTTCATTCGTTCCGGATGGAGCCGATGTTGGCGGAGTTCCGGGCGGTGTTGGAGACGCTCACCTTCCGTGCCGCGCTGGTGCCGGTGGTGTCGAACGTGACCGGTGAGGTGGCGCAGCCGGACAGCGCTGACTATTGGGTGCGGCATGTGCGGGAGACGGTGCGGTTCGCCGACGGGGTGGCGACGCTGGCCGGTGCGGGTGTGACCCGGTTCCTGGAGTTGGGTCCGGATGGTGTGTTGACGGCGATGGCGCAGGACAGCGCCCCGGATGCGCTGCTCGTCGCGGCTCTGCGTAAGGACCGGGGGGAGAGTCTGTCCCTGCTGGCCGCCGTCGGCCGGCTGTGGAGCGCCGGCGTCGAGGTGGACTGGGCGGTTCCGTACGCCCAGTGGGGTGGCCGCCCCGTCACCCTGCCGACCTACCCGTTCCAACACCGCCGCTACTGGCTCGACGCCATGCCGGGTGCGGACGTCACCCGGGCCGGACTCGCCGCCGCCGGTCACCCGCTGCTCGGCGCCACGGTGGAGCTGGCGGACTCCGGACAGGTGGTGTTGACCGGCCGACTGTCGGTGCGTACGCACCCGTGGCTCGCCGACCACCGGGTCGGCACGTCAGCGGTGTTCCCCGGCACCGGCTTCGTCGAACTCGCCCTGCGCGCCGCCGACCAGGTCGGTGCCGCGATGGTCGACGAGCTGACCATCGAGGAGCCGCTCGTCCTGCCCGAACACGACGCCGTCGACGTGCAGGTGTCCATCGGCGTGCCGGACGAGCTGGGCACCCGCCCCGTGGTCGTCAGTGCCCGTGCTGCCGACGCCACCTGGACCCGGCACGCCCGTGGCACCGTCACCCCCGGCAGCCAACCCACCGCCGTTGGCGACCTCACCGCCTGGCCGCCGCCCGGCGACGCCCTCGATCTCGACGGCGTCTACCCCGGCGACGGCGAGTTGACCCATGGCCCCGCCTTCCAGGGCCTGCTCGCCGCCTGGCGGCACGGCGACGACCTGTACGCCGAGGTCGCCCTGCCCGACGGCGTCACCGCCGACGGCTACCTGCTGCACCCGGCCCTGTTCGACTCGGCCTTGCACTGCCTCGGCCTGCGCGGCGGGGACACCGTCACCGCGCTGCCGTTCAGCTGGACCGACGTCTCCGTCAGCAGCACCGGCGCGACCGCGTGCCGGGTCCGGGTGTCGCCGCGCGGCGACGGCTTCAGCCTCCTCGTCACCGATCCGACCGGCCGGATCGTGGCCTCGGCGGGATCACTGGCGCTGCGGCCGGTCGGCCCGGTCACCGACGCCGTGACCCGCCGGGCCCTGTTCCGGCTCGTCTGGAAGCCGACCGCTCCGGCACCGGCCACCGGGGACGCCGAACCGCTCGACGTGCTCCGGATCAGCGCCGGAACCGTCACCGAGGTCACCGCGTACGCGCTGGCCGAGATTCAGGCGCGACTGGCCGACGACGGGCCTGGGCGACTCGTGGTGCTCACCCGTGGCGCGGTGGACGTCAACGGGTCCGGGGCCATTGACCCCGCCCAGGCGGCGGTCTGGGGTCTCGTCCGGGCCGTGCAGGCCGAGGAACCCGGCCGCATCGTCCTGATCGACTCCGACTCCGACTCCGACACCGACGGCGGGCTCGACCTGGCCACGCTGGCCGCGACCGGTGAGCCCGAACTGGCAGTCCGAGACGGCGTCGTCCACGTCGCGCGGCTGGCCCGGACCGCACCAGCCCCGGCACCCGGCGCGTTCGGCGACGGCTCGGTGCTGGTCACCGGGGCATCCGGCAAGCTCGGCGGGCTCGTCGCCCGCCACCTGGTCGGCGCGTACGACGTGCGGGACCTCGTCCTGGTCAGCCGCAGTGGCGCACCCGACGACCTGGTGTCCGACCTCACCGCCGAGGGCGCCCGGGTACGGGTCGCCCGCTGTGACGTCGGTGAGCGCGAGGCACTGGCCGGGGTGATCGCCGAGATCGAGCACCTGACCGGCGTCGTGCACGCCGCCGGGGTGCTCGACGACGGCCTGTACGGGGCGCTTACCGCCGACCGGCTCGCCGGTGTGCTGCGTCCGAAGGCCGAGGGTGCCTGGCACCTGCACGAGCTGACCGCCGACCGGGAGCTGTCTGCGTTCCTACTCTTCTCCTCGGTGGCCGGTGTCCTCGGCGCGGGCGGCCAGAGCGCCTACGCGGCGGCCAACGCCTACCTGGACGGACTCGCGGCCTACCGGCGAAACGCGGGACTGCCCGTGGTGTCGCTGGGCTGGGGACTCTGGGACGGCGCGGACGGCATGGGTGGCGGCCTGGCCGGCGCGGACCGGGCCCGCGTGCTGCGGGGCGGCGTGGTGCCACTCACCGAAACCGAAGGACTGGCCCTCTTCGACGCCGCCCTGGGCGCGACAATCCCGGCTGTCCTGCCGGTCAAGCTCGACCCCGGCGCGCTGGCGGACCTGCCGCTCTTCGCCGACCTGCGGCCCGCCGGCCGCCCAACCCGCGACACGTCGCCGCGCGCCAGCCGCCCCACCGACCGGGTGGACCTGATCCGGCTCGTCTGCGCCGAGGTCGCAGCGGTGCTCGGCTACGGCCCGGACCAGCGGGTCGAGGAGGAACGCGCCTTTCAGGACCTCGGTTTCGATTCGTTGACGGCGGTGGAGTTCCGTAACTCGTTGGCGGCGGTTACGGGTCTGCGGTTGCCGGCGACGTTGGTGTTTGATTATCCGTCGCCGGTGGCGGTGGCGGAGCATCTGTTCGAGCGGATGTTCGGCGCTGTCGAGTCGACGGTGGCGGAGACGGTCGGGTCGGGTTCTGATGATGATTTGATTGCGATTGTGGGGATGGCGTGTCGTTTTCCGGGGGGTGTGGGTTCTCCGGAGGAGTTTTGGGATTTGGTGGTGTCTGGTGGTGATGGTGTTGGTGATTTTCCGGTGGATCGGGGTTGGGATGTGGGGCGGTTGTTTGATCCGTCGGGGTCGCGTCCGGGTTCGTCGGTGACGCGGCAGGGTGGGTTTTTGTATGAGGCGGGTGGGTTTGATGCGGGGTTGTTTGGGGTGTCGCCGCGGGAGGCGGTGGAGACGGATCCGCAGCAGCGGTTGTTGTTGGAGGTGTCGTGGGAGGCGTTGGAGCGGGCTGGTTTTGATCCGTTGGGGTTGCGGGGTTCGTCTGACGGGTGTGTTTGCGGGGGTGATGTATCACGATTATTTGGGTTCGGGTTCGACGGGTTCGGTGGTGTCGGGTCGGGTGGCGTATGCGTTGGGGTTGGAGGGTCCGGCGGTGTCGGTGGATACGGCGTGTTCGTCGTCGTTGGTGGCGGTGCATTGGGCGGTGCGGGGGTTGTTGGCGGGGATTGTTCGTTGGCGTTGGCGGGTGGGGTGACGGTGATGGCGACGCCGGAGACGTTTGTGGAGTTTTCGCGTCAGGGTGGGTTGGCGGCTGATGGTCGGTGTAAGTCGTTTGCGGGTGGGGCGGATGGTACGGGGTGGTCGGAGGGTGTGGGGGTGTTGGTGTTGGAGCGGTTGTCGGATGCGGTGGCGGCGGGGCGTCGGGTGTTGGCGGTGGTGCGGGGTTCGGCGGTGAATCAGGATGGTGCGTCGAATGGGTTGACGGCGCCTAATGGTCCGGCGCAGCAGCGGGTGATTCGGCGGGCGTTGGGTGTGGCGGGGTTGGGTGTGGGTGAGGTGGATGTGGTGGAGGCGCATGGTACGGGGACGCGGTTGGGTGATCCGATTGAGGCGCAGTCGTTGTTGGCGACGTATGGGCAGCGGTCGGGTGAGCCGTTGTGGTTGGGGTCGGTGAAGTCGAATATTGGTCATACGCAGGCGGCTGCGGGTGTGGCTGGTGTGATCAAGATGGTGCAGGCGATGTGGCATGGTGTGTTGCCGGCGACGTTGCATGTGGATGAGCCGACGCCGCATGTGGATTGGGAGTCGGGGAATGTGCGGTTGTTGACCGAGGCCCGCCCCTGGCCGGAAACCGACCGGCCGCGCCGCGCCGCAGTCTCCTCATTCGGCATCAGCGGCACCAACGCGCATGTGATTTTGGAGCAGGCTCCCGAACCCGAGGCTGTTGCGGTTGTTGAGCGTCCGGCGGCGTTGGCGTGGGTGTTGTCGGCGAAGACGTCGGCGGCGGTGCGGGAGCAGGCGGTTCGGTTGTCGCGGGTGTCTGGTGTGGATGCGTTGGATGTGGCGTTTACGTTGGTGCGGGGTCGTGCGGTGTTGGAGTCGCGTGTGGTGGTGGTGGGTCGTGATGAGGTGGAGTTGGTGGCGGGTTTGGGTGCGGTGGTGGATGGTGTGATGCCGGTGGGTGTTGCTGGTGGGGTGGGTAAGCGGGTGTTGGTGTTTCCGGGTCAGGGGGCGCAGTGGGTGGGTATGGGTGTGGAGTTGTTGGGCACGTCGGAGGTGTTTGCGCGGCGGTTTGCGGAGTGTGTGGAAGCGTTGGAGTTGTTTGTGGATTGGGATGTGCGGGGGGCGTTGTCGGATGAGGTGTTGTTGGGGCGGGTGGATGTGGTGCAGCCGTTGTCGTGGGCGGTGATGGTGTCGTTGGCGGCGGTGTGGGAGTCGTTGGGTGTGGTGGGGGATGCGGTGGTGGGGCATTCGCAGGGGGAGATTGCGGCGGCGGTGGTGTCGGGGGCCTTGTCGGTGGCCGATGGTGCGCGGGTGGTGGTGTTGCGCAGTGTTGCGGTGGGTGAGGTGTTGTCGGGTGGGGGTGCGATGGCGTCGGTGGGGTTGCCGGTGGATGTGGTGCGGGGGCGGTTGGTGGAGGGTGTGTCGGTGGCGGCGGTGAATGGGCCGGCGTCGACGGTGGTTTCTGGTGAGGTGGATGCGGTGGTGGGGTTGTTGGCGGTGTTGGAGGGTGAGGGTGTGCGGGTGCGTCGGATTGCGGTGGATTATGCGTCGCATTCTGCGCAGGTGGAGGTGTTGCGGGGGCGTTTGGCGCGGGATTTGGCGGGGTTGTCGCCGGGGACGCCTTCGGTGCCGTTGTGGTCGACGGTGTCGGGCGCGTGGTTGGGTGAGGACGAGGTCCTGGACGCCGATTACTGGTTCCGCAACCTACGTCAGGAGGTGTTGTTCGCTGACGCGGTGCGGGGTTTGGTGGCGGATGGGTTCGGGGTGTTCGTGGAGTGCAGTCCGCATCCGGTGTTGGCGATGGCGGTGCAGGATGCGGCTGATTCCGCTGTGGTCACGGGTACGTTGCGTCGTGACGAGGGTGGTTGGGACCGAGTGTTGCGGTCCGCAGCGGAGTTGTGGACCCGTGGGGTGCCGATCGACTGGCCGGTGGCCGGTGGTCGGGTCGTGGACCTGCCCACCTACCCCTTCCAGCACAAGCGCTACTGGGCCGACACCCCTGAGCCGGACGACTCGGCGTTCTGGCAGGCCGTCGCCGGAACCGACACCGACACCCTGGCCGACGGCCTCGGCGTCAACCCGGACGCGCTCCGAGAGGTACTGCCCGCGCTGGAACGCTGGCGGCACCGGCAGAACGACGACGCGGTGATCGACGGCTGGCGCTACAGCGTCGACTGGGCCCTGCTGCCCGGCTCGCCCGACGACGCCCGCCTCACCGGCACCTGGCTTGTCGCGCTGCCCGCCACCGAGCACCCGCTGGAGCCCGTGGTCCTCGACGCACTCACCGGGCACGGCGCAAACGTACTGCCGGTTCGGTGGGACGGCGACCCGCAGCCGATGCGACAGGCCATGACCGGCACGCACCTCACTGGCGTACTTTCCCTGGCCGCCCTCGACGACCTGCCCGACCCCCGGCACCCGGCCCTCAGCCGCGGCGCTGTCACCACCGTCGAACTGGTCCGCGCGCTCGCCGACACCGCCGTCACCGCGCCGCTGTGGTGCGTCACCTCCGGCGCCGTCGACACCGCCGCGCCACGTGAGGGACAGACGGCGGTCTGGGGACTGGGCACCGTGCTCGGCCTGGAGGCACCTGCCACCTGGGGCGGCCTGATCGACCTGCCGGAGGTACCCGACGAGTACACCGCCCGCCGACTCGTCGCCGTCCTCGCCGGCCTGGACGACGAGGACCAGGTCTCGATCCGGACCGACGGCCCGCGCGGTCGTCGACTGCGCCCGACGAGCGGCACCGTCGGCGTACCCTGGCAGCCGCGCGGCACCGTTCTGGTGACCGGTGGCACCGGCGGCGCCGGCTCGCACGTGGCCCGCTGGCTCGCCGACCACGGCGCCGAACACCTCGTCCTGACCAGCCGTCGAGGCACCGCCGCCGCAGGTGCCGACGACCTGACCGCCGAGCTCACATCGCGCGGCGTGCAGGTCACCGTGGTCGCCTGTGACGTGGCCGACCGCGACGCGCTGGCAGCCGTACTCGCCGACCTGCCGGCCGACCCGCCGCTGACCGCTGTCGTGCACGCCGCCGGTGTGGTCAGCGACGGCGTCCGCCTCAGCGACCAGACCGCCGCCGAGGTCGCCGACACGGCCCGAGCCAAGGTGCTCGGCGCGCGGCACCTCGAGGAACTCCTGGCCGATCGCGACCTCGACGCATTCGTGCTGTTTTCCTCGGGAGCCGGGGTCTGGGGCCAGGCCGGCCAGGCCGGCTACGCCGCCGCCAACGCCACCCTCGACGGCATCGCCAAGCGCCGCCGCGCCGCCGGCCTGCCCGCCACCGCCGTGGCCTGGGGCGCATGGGGCGGCGGCGGCATGGTCGACGCCGACGTGCGAGCCCGGTTCGCGGAGATCGGCATCACCGAGATGCCACCCGGGCTCGCCGCCCGGGCCATGGGCCACGCGGTCGCCAGCGGCGCGGCCAGCACGATCGTCGCCGATGTCGACTGGTCGCGCTTCGCCCCCGCCTACCAGCTGGCCCGACCCCGCCCGCTGCTGCGCGACCTGCCCGGCGCACAGCCGGCACCGGACGACACCGAAGCGGACGGCGCCGACCTGGCCACCCAGCTCGCCGCGATGTCCGCGGAGGACCAACGGCGCACCCTGGTCCAACTGGTCCGCACCCACATCGCCGCGGTGCTCCGCTACGACGACCTCAGCGAGGTCGAACCGACCCGGGCCGTCAAGGACCTCGGCTTCGAGTCGGTCACCGCAGTCGAACTACGCAACCGGCTGGCTGCGGCCTCCGGGCTGCGGCTGCCCGCCACGCTGGTCTTCGACTATCCGACCGCTGTGGACATCGCCGGCTTCCTCCGCTCCGAGCTCGACCTCGACGGCGGTGAGGAGCCGCTTGAGGTGCAGCTCGACCGGCTGGAGGCGCTCAGCGCCGAGCTGAACGGCGACAGCCTTGCCCGGTCCCGGACCGCAGCCCGCCTGCGCGCGATCGCGGCCCGGCTCACCGACGACGGTGCCGCCACGCAGACCACCACGGCCCAGACCGTCGCCGAACAACTCGACCACGCCTCGGCGGACGACGTCATCGCCTTCATCAACAAGGAGCTGGGAGTGGACTGACCAGCCCGTATCCCCGGCCGCCCACCCGAACCACCGACCTGACGAGGCGAAGATGTCGAACGAAGAACAGCTCCTGGGCTACCTCAAGCGCGTGTCCGCCGACCTGCACCAGACCCGGCAGCGGGTGCGCGAGCTGGAGGAGGGCGACACCGAACCGATCGCCGTCGTGGCGATGGGCTGCCGCTACCCCGGCGGCGTACGCACCCCGGAGCAGCTCTGGGAGGTACTGACCGAGGGGCGCGACGTCATCTCCGGATTCCCCGACAACCGTGGTTGGGACCTGGGTAGCCTCTTCGACGACGACCCCGACCGGGCGGGCACCAGCACCGCCCGTACCGGCGGATTCCTCGACGACATCTCCGGTTTCGACCCCGGCTTCTTCGGCATCGCCCCCCGGGAGGCCCGGGCGATGGATCCGCAGCAGCGGATCCTGCTGGAGATCGTCTGGGAGGCGCTGGAACGGTCCGGGATCGCTCCCGACTCGCTGCGCGGTGCACCGGTCGGGGTGTTCATCGGCAGCAACAGTCAGGACTACGGCGAGATCGCCGCCCGCGTACCGGAAGAGGCCGAAACCTACCTCAGCACCGGCAACGTCGCCGCCGTGATCTCGGGACGGATCGCCTACACGCTCGGCCTGGAGGGCCCGGCGGTCACTGTGGACACCGCCTGCTCCTCGTCGCTCGTCGCACTGCACCTGGCGTACCAGGCGCTGCGCCGTAACGAGTGCGCCATGGCCATCACCGGCGGCGTCAGCCTGATGTCCACCCCCGGTGCGTTCCTCGCGCTCAGCCGGCAGCGAGGGCTGGCCGCCGACGGCCGCTGCAAGGCGTTCTCCGACAACGCCGACGGCATCGGCTTCGCCGAGGGCGCCGGCGTGATCGTGCTGGAACGACTCTCCGAGGCCCGCCGCCGCGGCCACACCGTCCTGGCGGTGATCCGGGGCAGCGCGACCAACCAGGACGGCGCCTCCAACGGCCTCACCGCACCCAGCGGCCCGGCCCAGCAGCGCGTCATCTGGCAGGCCCTCGCCGACGCCCGGCTCTCCAGCCGGGACGTGGACGCCGTCGAGGCGCACGGCACCGGAACCACGCTGGGTGACCCGATCGAGGCGCAGGCCCTGCTCGCCACCTACGGGCGCGACCGTGATCCGGAGCAGCCGCTCTGGCTCGGCTCCGGCAAGTCCAACCTGGGACACGCCCAGGCAGCGGCCGGCATCGGCGGCGTGATCAAGGTCGTGCTGGCGCTGCAACACGGCGCGCTGCCGAAGACCCTGCACGTCACCGAGCCCACCACCGAGGTGGACTGGTCGTCCGGCGGCGTCCGGCTGCTCACCGAGCAGCGGCCCTGGCCGCGCTCGGATCGACCGGCGCGCGCGGGGGTGTCCTCGTTCGGCATCAGCGGGACGAATGCGCATGTGATTTTGGAGCAGGCTCCCGATCCCGAGGCTGTTGCGGTTGTTGAGCGTCCGGCGGCGTTGGCGTGGGTGTTGTCGGGGAAGTCGTCGGCGGCGGTGCGGGAGCAGGCGGTTCGGTTGTCGCGGGTGTCTGGTGTGGATGCGTTGGATGTGGCGTTTACGTTGGTGCGGGGTCGTGCGGTGTTGGAGTCGCGTGTGGTGGTGGTGGGTCGTGATGAGGTGGAGTTGGTGGCGGGTTTGGGTGCGGTGGTGGATGGTGTGATGCCGGTGGGTGTTGCTGGTGGGGTGGGTAAGCGGGTGTTGGTGTTTCCGGGTCAGGGGCGCAGTGGGTGGGTATGGGTGTGGAGTTGTTGGGCACGTCGGAGGTGTTTGCGCGGCGGTTTGCGGAGTGTGTGGAAGCGTTGGAGTTGTTTGTGGATTGGGATGTGCGGGGGGCGTTGTCGGATGAGGTGTTGTTGGGGCGGGTGGATGTGGTGCAGCCGTTGTCGTGGGCGGTGATGGTGTCGTTGGCGGCGGTGTGGGAGTCGTTGGGTGTGGTGGGGGATGCGGTGGTGGGGCATTCGCAGGGGGAGATTGCGGCGGCGGTGGTGTCGGGGGCCTTGTCGGTGGCCGATGGTGCGCGGGTGGTGGTGTTGCGCAGTGTTGCGGTGGGTGAGGTGTTGTCGGGTGGGGGTGCGATGGCGTCGGTGGGGTTGCCGGTGGATGTGGTGCGGGGGCGGTTGGTGGAGGTGTGTCGGTGGCGGCGGTGAATGGGCCGGCGCCGACGGTGGTTTCTGGTGAGGTGGATGCGGTGGTGGGGTTGTTGGCGGTGTTGGAGGGTGAGGGTGTGCGGGTGCGTCGGATTGCGGTGGATTATGCGTCGCATTCTGCGCAGGTGGAGGTGTTGCGGGGGCGTTTGGCGCGGGATTTGGCGGGGTTGTCGCCGGGGACGCCTTCGGTGCCGTTGTGGTCGACGGTGTCGGGCGCGTGGTTGGGTGAGGACGAGGTCTTGGACGCCGATTACTGGTTCCGCAACCTACGTCAGGAGGTGTTGTTCGCTGACGCGGTGCGGGGTTTGGTGGCGGATGGGTTCGGGGTGTTCGTGGAGTGCAGTCCGCATCCGGTGTTGGCGATGGCGGTGCAGGATGCGGCTGATTCCGCTGTGGTCACGGGTACGTTGCGTCGTGACGAGGGTGGTTGGGACCGAGTGTTGCGGTCCGCAGCGGAGTTGTGGACCCGTGGGGTGCCGATCGACTGGCCGGTGGCCGGTGGTCGGGTCGTGGACCTGCCCACCTACCCGTTCCAACGCGACCGCTACTGGCTCGACGTGCCGCAGTCCGCTGGCGACCTGAGCGCGACCGGGCTGGCACCCGCCGACCACCCGCTGCTCGGTGCCGCCGTGACCGTCGCCGGCAGCGGCACCACCGTGCTCACCGGCCGGCTGTCCCGGCGTACCCACCCCTGGCTGGCCGACCACACCATCGACGGCACCGTCGTGCTGCCCGGTTCGGCCTTCGTCGACCTGGCCGTCCGCGCCGGTGACCACGTCGGCTGCGACACCGTTCGTGACCTTGAGGTGCACCAGGCCCTCACCCTGCCCGCAGACGACGCGGTGCTCGTCCAGGTCGTCGTGGGCGCCGCTGACGACACCGGCACCCGGTCCCTCGGCGTGTACGCCCGCCCGACGGCCGGGACGCCCGACACCCCCTGGACCCGGCACGCCACCGCAGTGCTGCTGCCCGGCGGGACCCCGCCCGCGTTCGACCTCACCGCCTGGCCGCCACCCGGCGCCCAGGCCGTCGACGTCGACACCGTGCACGCCGGGCTCGCCGCGCGCGGGCTGGAACTCGGTCCCGCCTTCACCAATCTGCACGCCGCCTGGCGGCACGGCGACACCGTGCTGGCCGAGGTCGAACTGCCGGAGGAACTGCACGCCGAGGCTGCCGGGCACCGCCTGCATCCTGCCCTGCTGGAGTCCGCCACCCAGGCCGCACTGCCCGACGGAGCCGGACCGGTCGCCCCCGGTGCCTGGGCCGAGGTGCAGCTCGTCGCCACCGGCGCCACCGCGCTGCGGGTACGCATCACCCCGGACGGCCCCGGCACCGTGACCGTTGAGGCTGCCGACCCCACCGGCGCACCCGTCGCGCTCCTGCGCGGCCTGGAATCCCGGCCGATCGTCGTGACCGCCGCCGACACCCAACGCGACGCACTGTTCCGCATCGACTGGCCCGCGCTGCCCACGACCGCCTCCGCACCCACCGGCCGGTACGCCGTCGTCGGTGACGACGACCTGGCCAACGCGCTGAGCACGACCGGCAGCGAGGTCACCACCCACACCGATCTGGCGGCGCTGATCACCGCCCTGGACGGCAACGGGCCGGTGCCGGACGCGGTGTTCGCCGCGTTCACCGGCGGCAACGACGTGGCCGCCGACACCCGCCAACTGCTCACCACAGTGCTGGCGGCAGTGCAGACCTGGCTGACCGACGACCGCCTGGCCGGCACCACCCTGACCGTGGTCACCCGGGGCGCCGTCGCGGCCCGAGCCGGCGACGACATCGCCGACCTGGCCGCCGCTCCGCTGTGGGGCCTGGTGCGCTCGGCGCAGACCGAGAATCCGGACCGCTTCCACCTGCTCGACCTGGACCCGGCCGACCCCTCGATCCCGGCTGCGGCGGTGCTGGCCGCGATCGAGGCCGCCGAACCGCAGCTCGCGGTCCGCGCCGGCCGCGTGCTGGCCGCCCGGCTCGCCCGGGTGCTGGACGACCGGCCCGTACCGACGTCGGGACCCACCCTGGACGCCGGCACGGTGCTGGTCAGCGGCGGCACCGGCGTGCTCGGCGCGCTCGTCGCCCAGCACCTGGTCACCGCGTACGGGGTACGCAGCCTGGTCCTGCTCAGCCGTAGCGGAAACGACGACGGCCGGCTGGCCGGCCTGGACGCACAGGTCCGGGTGGTCCGGTGCGACGTGGCCGACCGGGACGCGCTCGCCGAGGTGATCGACAGCATCGACGACCTGACCGCCGTGGTGCACACCGCAGGTGTCCTGGACGACGGCGTCATCGGATCGCTCACCGCCGACCGCCTCGACACCGTCCTGCGGCCCAAGGTCGACGGCACGTGGCACCTGCACGAGCTGACCGCCGGCCACGACCTGTCGGCGTTCGTGCTCTTCTCCTCGGCCGCCGGGGTGTTCGGCGACGCCGGCCAGGGCAACTACGCCGCCGCAAACGTCTTCGTCGACGCGCTGGCCGCCCACCGGCGCGCCGTGGGCCTGCCCGCAGTCTCCCTGGCCTGGGGTTTCTGGGCACAACGCACCGGTCTCACCGGGCATCTCGCCGACGTCGACGTCGCCCGGATGGCCCGGGAGGGAGTCGTCGCGCTCACCGACACCGACGGCCTCGCCCTCTTCGACACCGCCCTGCGGGTGGACGAGCCAGCCGTCGTGCCGGTCCGACTGGACCTGCCCGCCCTGCGCGCCCAGGACACCGCGCCACCGGCGATGCTGCGCGGGCTTGTCCGCGTACCGCTGCGCCGGGCCGCTGCCCGTCGCGCGGCCGGGGCTACCGACGGCCTGGCCGGGCGCCTGCTGGCCGCGCCCGTCGCGGACCGCGACGAGATCGTCCTCGACGTGGTACGCGCACAGGCCGCCGCAGTGCTCGGCTACCCGTCGGCCGACCGGGTCGACGCCGGCCGCGCGTTCAAGGACCTCGGTTTCGACTCGCTCACCGCGGTGGAACTGCGCAACCGGATCGCCACGGCGACCGGCCTGCGGCTGCCCGCGACCCTGATCTTCGACTACCCGTCCGCCACGGTGCTCGCCGCCCACCTGCGCCGGGAACTGCTCGGCGACGCCACCGAGATCGAGGCACCGGAGGTGACCTCGGTCGCCGACCATGAGCCGATCGCCGTGGTCGGCATGGCCTGCCGGCTGCCCGGCGGTGTGGCCTCGCCCGAGGACCTGTGGCGCCTGGTCATCGACGGCGTGGACGCGATCGACGGCTTTCCGACCGACCGTGGCTGGGATGCGATTCTCGAAACCGAGCGAGGCACCCCGTACGCCCGGGTCGGCGGCTTCATCGACGGGGTGGCCGGGTTCGACGCGGACTTCTTCGGCATCTCGCCGCGTGAGGCGCTGGCCACCGACCCGCAGCAGCGGCTGCTGCTGGAGGCGTCCTGGGAGGCGCTGGAACGCAGCGGTCTGGACCCGCGCGGTCTGGCCGGCACCGGCACCGGCGTGTTCGTCGGCGCGGCGGCAAACAACTACGGCGCCGGGCAGTCCGCCTACCAGGACGGCGTCGAGGGCTACATGATCACTGGCGGGTCCACGTCGGTCATCAGCGGCCGGGTGTCGTACCTGCTGGGCCTGGAGGGTCCGGCGGTGACCGTGGACACCGCCTGCTCGTCGTCGCTTGTGGCACTGCACCTGGCCGTGCAGTCGCTGCGTCGTGGCGAGTGCACGCTCGCGTTGGCCGGCGGCGTGCACGTGATGGCCACCCCGGAGGCGTTCGCCGACTTCGCCCGGCAGGGCGGCCTGGCCGCGGACGGACGGTGCAAGGCGTTCTCCGACGACGCCGACGGTATCGGCTGGGCCGAGGGTTCAGGCGTCGTTGTGCTGGAACGGCTCTCCGACGCGGTGGCGAACGGCCGTCGGGTCCTCGCCGTGATCCAGGGCAGCGCGGTCAACTCCGACGGTGCCTCCAACGGGCTGAGCGCCCCCAACGGCCCCTCTCAGCAGCGAGTGATCCGGCGGGCGTTGGCCGACGCCGGCCTGTCGACGGTCGACGTGGACGCCGTCGAGGCGCACGGCACCGGCACCACGCTCGGCGACCCGATCGAGGCCCAGTCGCTGCTGGCCACGTACGGCCAGCGCGACGGTGAACCGCTCTGGCTCGGCTCGGTGAAGTCGAACCTCGGGCACACCCAGAACGCCTCCGGCATCGTCGGAGTGATCAAGATGGTGCAGGCGCTGCGGCTCGGCGTCCTGCCGCAGACCCTGCACGCCAGCAACCCGTCCAGCCACGTGGACTGGACGGCTGGCAACGTGCGGCTACTCACCGAGTCGCGTTCCTGGCCGCAGACCGGTCGTCCGCGTCGGGCTGCGGTGTCGTCGTTCGGGATCAGTGGCACCAACGCGCACGTGATCTTGGAGCAGGGGCCGTCGGTCGAGGTCGTGTCGGAGCGTGCGGTTCGGCCGCCGGTGGTGCCGTGGCCGCTGTCGGCCCGCAGCGCCGAGGCGCTTACCGGAATGGCCGCCCGCCTCGCGGCCTGGCCGGAGCAGGATGTGGCCGATGCCGCGTACGCCCTGGCCGGCCGGCCGGTCTTCGAGCACCGGGCGGTGGTGGTCGGCACCGACCACGCCGAGCTGGTGGCGGAACTGACGGCGGTGGCGAGCGCCGGTGCCGCCGTCGGTGGCCGTCTCGCGGTGTTGTTCACGGGTCAGGGTGCGCAGCGGTTGGGGATGGGTCGGGAGTTGTATGGCGCGTTCCCGGTGTTCGCTGATGCGCTGGATGCGGTGTGTGAGTTGTTGCCGGGTACGCGTGAGGTGATGTGGGGCGCTGATGCCGAGGTGTTGTCTCGGACGGTGCATGCGCAGGCGGCGTTGTTTGCGGTTGAGGTGGCGTTGTTTCGGTTGGTGGAGTCGTGGGGTGTGCGGCCGGATTTTGTGGCTGGTCATTCGATTGGTGAGGTGGCGGCGGCGCATGTGGCGGGGGTGTTGTCTCTGGCGGATGCGTGCGTTCTGGTGGGGGCGCGGGGTCGGTTGATGCAGGAGTTGCCGGTTGGTGGGGTGATGGTGTCGGTGCGGGCGGCGGAGGCGGATGTGGTGCCGTTGTTGCGTGCGGGTGTGGATGTTGCGGCGGTGAATGGTCCGGCGGCGGTGGTGCTTGCTGGTGATGAGGATGCGGTGGCTGAGGTGGTGGCTGGGTTGGGGGTGAAGGCGAAGCGTCTTGAGGTGTCGCATGCGTTTCATTCGTTCCGGATGGAGCCGATGTTGGCGGAGTTCCGGGCGGTGTTGGAGACGCTCACCTTCCGTGCCGCGCTGGTGCCGGTGGTGTCGAACGTGACCGGTGAGGTGGCGCAGCCGGACAGCGCTGACTATTGGGTGCGGCATGTGCGGGAGACGGTGCGGTTCGCCGACGGGGTGGCGACGCTGGCCGGTGCGGGTGTGACCCGGTTCCTGGAGTTGGGTCCGGATGGTGTGTTGACGGCGATGGCGCAGGACAGCGCCCCGGATGCGCTGCTCGTCGCGGCTCTGCGTAAGGATCGGGGGGAGAGTCTGTCCCTGCTGGCCGCCGTCGGCCGGCTGTGGAGCGCCGGCGTCGACGTGGACTGGGCGGCGATCACCCGCCCGTGGAGCGGGCAGCCGGTGGAACTGCCCACCTACCCGTTCCAGCGCCGCCATTTCTGGCTGGACGCGGTCCCGTCGACGGACGTCACCCGGGCCGGACTCGCCGCCGCGGACCACCCGCTGCTCGGCGCCACGGTCCAGCTGGCCGGTTCGGCCGGCGTACTGCTCACCGGGCGGCTCTCCGTGTCGTCGCAGCCGTGGTTGGCCGACCACCGGGTCGGCGACTCGATCGTCTTCCCGGCCACCGGCTTCCTCGAACTGGCGCTGCGCGCCGCCGACGAGGCCGGCGCGGCCGGCATCGACGAGCTGACCATCGAGGAACCCCTGGTGCTGCCCGAGCACGGTGCCCTCGACGTACAGATCGCGGTCACCGAGGACGGGACGCTCAGCGTCCACTCCCGGACCGGCGACGCCCCCTGGACCCGGCACGCATCGGGCGCGGTACGCGACAGCGGCCCAACGGCCCGCTTCGACCTCACCGAGTGGCCACCGTCCGGCGCCACCCCGGTGCCGATCGGCGACCTGTACGCCGAGCTGGCCACCCACGGCCTCAGCCGAGGCCCCGCCTTCCAGGGGCTGCACGCGGTGTGGCGACACGACAATGCCCTGCTCGCCGAGGCCCGGCTGCCCGAGCCGATCGCCGCCGACGCCACCGCGTACGGGCTGCATCCCGCCCTGCTGGACACGGCCCTGCACGCCATCGGGTTGGACGTGGCCGAGGACGAGCGCGGCGAACTCCCGTTCGCCTGGACCGGAGTGTCCCTCGCCGCGGTGGGTGCGACCACGCTGCGGGTCCGCATCGTGCAGACCGCCGACGACACCGTCACCGTGGCGGCCGCCGACGGCACGGGCGCACCGGTGCTCGCTATCGACGGGCTCCGACTCCGCCCGATCCAGCCGGCCGGACCGGTCGGCCGTGGCCGTACCGACGGGCTGCACCGGGTCCGCTGGGTGCCGGTCGATGCCGCGCCCACCCCCGCCCGCCTGCGCACCATCGCCGACGTGGCGGACCTGAGCGCCGCCGACCCGCAAGACGACGTCCTGGTTCTGCCGGTCACCGGTGGTGAACCCCGCGACCTCGTCCAGCACGTCCTTGCCGTGCTACAGGCGTGGCTCGCCGACGACCGGTTCACCGACACCCGACTGGCCGTCGCCACCCACGGCGCGGTGGCGGCCGGCGACCAAACCGTCACCGACCTGGCCGGTGCCGCCGTCTGGGGCCTGGTGCGTTCCGCCCAGGCGGAGAACCCGGACCGCATCCTGCTGGTCGACGCCGCCCCGGCCGACCGGGACGACACCGTACGCATCGCCTTGGCCACCGGTGAACCGGAGCTCGCCGCCACCGGTGGGACCGTACGGGCGTCCCGTCTGGCCGCTGTCCCGGCCCCGACCGGCTCCGCCTTCGACACCGCCGGCACCGTCCTGATCACCGGCGCGTCCGGCACCCTCGGCGGCACGGTCGCCCGGCACCTGGCCGGCACCCACGGCGTACGGGACCTGCTGCTGCTCAGCCGCGGCGGTGCCGATCCGGCCCTGATCGCCGAGCTGACCGACCTGGGGGCCACCGTCCGTGACGTCCGCGCCGACGTCGCCGACCGGGCCGCCCTGGCGGCTGCCCTGGCGGAGGCTCCCGACCTGACCGCGGTCGTGCACTGCGCCGGCGTGATCGCCGACGCCACCCTCGGTTCGCTCACCACCGAGCAGGTCGACGCCGTGTTCCGGCCCAAGGTGGACGGTGCCCGTAACCTGCACGAGCTGACGGCCGGCCGCGACCTGTCCGCGTTCGTCCTCTTCTCCTCGGTCGCCGGCCTGTTCGGCGGGGCGGGGCAGGGGAACTACGCCGCCGCCAACGCCTACCTCGACGGGCTCGCCGCCCACCGACGGGCGGCCGGCCTGCCCGGCCTCTCCCTGGCCTGGGGTCTCTGGGAACTCGGCGGCATGACCGACGCCCTCGACGGCGTCGGCCGGACCCGGGTGGAGCGGGCCGGGGTCCGCCCGCTCTCCGCCGCCCACGCGCTGACGCTGCTCGACGCCGCCTGCGTCTCCGACGAGCCGATCCTCGTCCCGGCCCTGCTGGACCGTGCCGCCCTGCGTGCCGCCGGTGCGAGCGTGCCGGCCCTGCTGCGCGACCTGGTCGGCCCACCCGCCCGCCGGTCCGCCGCGACTGCGGCGGCCGGCGCCGTGCCGGCCGTGGAACGCCTGGCCGGACTGCCCGCCGGGCAACGCCATGCGGAACTGCTGGACCTGGTCCGCAACCACGCTGGCGCGGTGCTCGGCTACGGGGCCGGCGTCCCGGTCGACGCGACCCGCGCGTTCCAGGACCTCGGCTTCGACTCGCTGACCGCCGTGGAACTGCGCAACGTGCTGGCCGCCGCCACCGGTCTGCGGCTGCCCGCGACCATGGTGTTCGACTACCCGTCGCCGCAGATCCTCACCGACTTCCTGCACGGCGAACTGTTCGGGCACGCGGAACCGGCCGTGGCGGAGACGGTCGGGTCGGGTTCTGATGATGATTTGGTGGCGATTGTGGGGATGGCGTGTCGTTTTCCGGGGGGTGTGGGTTCTCCGGAGGAGTTTTGGGATTTGGTGGTGTCTGGTGGTGATGGTGTTGGTGATTTTCCGGTGGATCGGGGTTGGGATGTGGGGCGGTTGTTTGATCCGTCGGGGTTGCGTCCGGGTTCGTCGGTGACGCGGCAGGGTGGGTTTTTGTATGAGGCGGGTGGGTTTGATGCGGGGTTGTTTGGGGTGTCGCCGCGGGAGGCGGTGGAGACGGATCCGCAGCAGCGGTTGTTGTTGGAGGTGTCGTGGGAGGCGTTGGAGCGGGCTGGTTTTGATCCGTTGGGGTTGCGGGGTTCGTCGACTGGTGTGTTTGCGGGGGTGATGTATCACGATTATTTGGGTTCGGGTTCGACGGGTTCGGTGGTGTCGGGTCGGGTGGCGTATGCGTTGGGGTTGGAGGGTCCGGCGGTGTCGGTGGATACGGCGTGTTCGTCGTCGTTGGTGGCGGTGCATTGGGCGGTGCGGGGGTTGTTGGCGGGGGATTGTTCGTTGGCGTTGGCGGGTGGGGTGACGGTGATGGCGACGCCGGAGACGTTTGTGGAGTTTTCGCGGCAGGGTGGGTTGGCGGCGGATGGTCGGTGTAAGTCGTTTGCGGGTGGGGCGGATGGTACGGGGTGGTCGGAGGGTGTGGGGGTGTTGGTGTTGGAGCGGTTGTCGGATGCGGTGGCGGCGGGGCGTCGGGTGTTGGCGGTGGTGCGGGGTTCGGCGGTGAATCAGGATGGTGCGTCGAATGGGTTGACGGCGCCTAATGGTCCGGCGCAGCAGCGGGTGATTCGGCGGGCGTTGGGTGTGGCGGGGTTGGGTGTGGGTGAGGTGGATGTGGTGGAGGCGCATGGTACGGGGACGCGGTTGGGTGATCCGATTGAGGCGCAGTCGTTGTTGGCGACGTATGGGCAGCGGTCGGGTGAGCCGTTGTGGTTGGGGTCGGTGAAGTCGAATATTGGTCATACGCAGGCGGCTGCGGGTGTGGCTGGTGTGATCAAGATGGTGCAGGCGATGTGGCATGGTGTGTTGCCGGCGACGTTGCATGTGGATGAGCCGACGCCGCATGTGGATTGGGAGTCGGGCAATGTGCGGTTGTTGACCGAGACCCGTCCCTGGCCGGAGACCGACCGGCCGCGCCGCGCCGCAGTCTCCTCATTCGGGGTCAGCGGCACCAATGCGCATCTCATTCTCGAACAGCCGGAAGCCGTTGCGGACGAACCACGCGAGGGCCTTCCGCCCGCAGTCATCCCCTGGGTGTTGACCGCCCGCAGCCCCGAGGCGCTGACCGCCGCCGCAGCCCGGGTCGCCGCGACCGTACGCGAACGGCCCGCCCTCGACCCGGTGGACGTCGGCTGGTCCCTGACCCACCGCTCCGTCCTCGAATACCGGGCCGTCGTGGTCGGCGGCACCCGCGACGAACTCCTTGCCGGCCTCGACACCGTGTCCACCGGCACCAGCACCACCCAGAGCCGCCTCGCCCTGTTGTTCACCGGTCAGGGTGCGCAGCGGTTGGGGATGGGTCGGGAGTTGTATGGCGCGTTCCCGGTGTTCGCTGATGCGCTGGATGCGGTGTGTGAGTTGTTGCCGGGTACGCGTGAGGTGATGTGGGGCGCTGATGCCGAGGTGTTGTCTCGGACGGTGCATGCGCAGGCGGCGTTGTTCGCGGTCGAGGTGGCCCTGTTCCGGCTTGTCGAGTCGTGGGGTGTGCGGCCGGACTTCGTGGCTGGTCATTCGATCGGTGAGGTCGCGGCGGCCCATGTCGCCGGGGTGTTGTCTCTTGAGGATGCCTGCACTCTTGTGGGGGCGCGGGGTCGGTTGATGCAGGAGTTGCCGGCCGGTGGCGTGATGGTGTCGGTGCGGGCGGCTGAGGCGGATGTGGTGCCGTTGCTGCGCCCCGGTGTCGACATTGCGGCGGTGAACGGTCCGGCGGCGGTGGTGCTCGCCGGTGACGACGACGTCGTGGCCGAGGTCGTGGCGGCGCTTGGGGTGAAGGCGAAGCGTCTTCAGGTGTCGCATGCGTTCCATTCGTTGCGGATGGAGCCGATGCTGGCGGAGTTCCGGGCGGTGTTGGAGGGCTTGACCTTCCGTGAGGCGCAGGTGCCGGTGGTGTCGAACGTGACCGGCGAGGTGACGCAGCCCGACAGCGCCGAGTACTGGGTGCGGCATGTGCGGGAGACGGTGCGTTTCGCCGACGGCGTGGCCACCCTCACCGACGCCGGTGTGACCCGGTTCCTGGAACTCGGCCCGGATGGTGTCCTGACCGCGATGGCGCAGGACACCGCACCCGACGCGCTCCTCGTCGCCGCCCTGCGCAAGGACCGGAACGAACTGAGCGCCCTGCTCTCGGCGATGGGCCGTCTCTTCGTCGCCGGCGTGGACGTCGACTGGCGGGCCATGTACGCCCCGTGGGGTGGCCGCCGGGTGGACCTGCCCACCTACCCCTTCCAGCACCGTCGCTACTGGATTGACGCGGTACCCGCCACCGACGTCACCCGGGCCGGGCTCACCGCCGCCGACCACCCGCTGCTCGGCGCGGCGGTGGACGTGGCCGGCACCGCCGGCGTACTGCTCACCGGCCGGCTCTCCGTGCAGGCACAGCCCTGGCTCGCCGACCACCGGGTCGGCACCGCGATCGTCTTCCCGGGCACCGGCTTCGTCGAGTTGGCGCTGCGGGCGGCCGACGAGGCCGGCGCGGCCGGCATCGACGAGCTGACCATCGAGGAACCCCTGGTGCTGCCCGAGAGCGGAGCAGTCGACCTCCAGGTCGCGGTCACCGGCGACCTGGTAAACATCCACTCCCGGACCGACGGCGGCTCCTGGACCCGGCACGCCTCCGGATCGCTGGCCGGCACCGCACCGGCCGCCGCCGGCACGCTGCTCACCTGGCCCCCGGCCGCCGCCCGCCCGCTTACCCTCGACGGACTCTACGAGCAGCTTGCCGGCGCCGGCCTGTCGTACGGGCCGACGTTCCAGGGACTGCGGGCCGCGTGGCGGGACGGCGACGATCTGTACGCCGAGGTCGCGCTTGCCGACGGCGTGACCGGCGACGGGTACGGCGTGCACCCGGCCCTGCTCGACGCGACCCTGCACGTGCTCGCGGCGACCGGCGACGCCGACCGTGCGGCCGTACCGTTCGCCTGGTCCGGTGTCGCCCTGCACGCCACCGGCGCCTCGGTGGCCCGGGTGCGGGTTCGCCCGGCCGGGCCGGGTGCCGTGACGGTCGAGGTCGCCGACGCCGCCGGTGCCCCGGTCGCCTCCGTCCGGTCCCTGGCGCTGCACACCGTCGAGCCCGGCACCTTCGCCGGTGCCGCTCCCGACGGTCTGTACCAGGTGGACTGGATCCCGCTGCCGGTTCCGGCCGCTGAGGACGGCACCGAACAGCCGATCGTGGTGCAAGCCGACACCGGTCCGGTCGGTGATGTGGTGGCCGGTGTCCTCGACGAGGTGCAGCAGTGGCTGCGCCGGGGCGACGACTCCCGGCTGATGATCGTCACCCGAGGCGCGGTGGACGCGGCCGGATCCGGCGTGTCCGACGTGGCACAGGCCGCCGTCTGGGGCCTTGTCCGCGCGGCGCAGGCCGAGGAACCTGGCCGGATCGTCCTGGTCGACCTCGGCCCGGACGACGAACTGGACCTCCCGACGGCTTTGGCCTGCGGCGAGCCGCAGCTCGCGGTGCGCGACGGCGCGCTCTACGGTCCCCGGCTGGCCCGGGCGAGCGTACGGCCCGTTGCGGCGCCCTTCACCGAAACCGGCACGGTGCTGATCACCGGGGCCTCCGGCGAGCTGGGCGGGCACGTGGCCCGGCACCTGGTCGCCGCGTACGGGGTGACCAGTCTGCTCCTGCTCGGCCGCAGCGGCGCACCCGAGGAACTGGTGACGGAGCTGTCCACGGCCGGCGCCCGGGTACGCGTGGTGCGCTGCGACGTCGGCGACCGGGGCGCGTTGGCGGCGGCGCTGGCCGAGGTCGACGACCTCAGCGCGGTGGTGCACGCCGCGGGTGTGCTGGACGACGGGATGATCGGTTCGCTCAGCGGCGAGCGGCTGGCCGGAGTGCTGCGGGCGAAGGCCGACGGCGCGTGGCTGCTGCACGAGCTGACCGCCGACCGGGACCTGTCGGCGTTCGTGCTGTTCTCGTCTGCGGCGGCGGTGCTCGGTGCCGCCGGGCAGGGTGCCTACGCGGCGGCCAACGGGTTCGTCGACGGGCTCGCGGCGTACCGCCGGTCGGCCGGCCTGGCTGCCGTCTCCGTGGGCTGGGGACTGTGGGACGGCACCGGCGGGATGGCTGGCGCGTTGGGTGAGGCCGAGCGGGCACGCATCGCCCGGGGCGGCGTGCTGCCGCTGACCGTGGCGGAGGGCCTGACCCTCTTCGACGCCGCGCTCGCCGCCACCGCCGCCGCTCCGGTCGCCGTACGGCTCGACCGCCAGGCGCTGGCCGCACTTTCGGACCTGCCGCCGCTGCTGCGCGGGCTGGTCCGTGCCCCGGCCCGCCGTGCCGCGACCGACGCCACCGCCCAGGACCAGCTCGCCGCGTTGCCGGCCGAGGACCGGGCCGAAGCGCTGCTGGCCGTCGTCCGGACCCAGGTGGCGCAGGTGCTCGGCTATTCGCCCGACCAGACCGTGGAGGCCACCTGGGCCTTCCACGACCTCGGTTTCGATTCGTTGACGGCGGTGGAGTTCCGTAATTCGTTGGCGGCGGTTACGGGTCTGCGGTTGCCGGCGACGTTGGTGTTTGATTATCCGTCGCCGGTGGCGGTGGCGGAGCATCTGTTCGAGCGGATGTTCGGCGCTGTCGAGTCGACGGTGGCGGAGACGGTCGGGTCGGGTTCTGATGATGATTTGATTGCGATTGTGGGGATGGCGTGTCGTTTTCCGGGGGGTGTGGGTTCTCCGGAGGAGTTTTGGGATTTGGTGGTGTCTGGTGGTGATGGTGTTGGTGATTTTCCGGTGGATCGGGGTTGGGATGTGGGGCGGTTGTTTGATCCGTCGGGGTTGCGTCCGGGTTCGTCGGTGACGCGGCAGGGTGGGTTTTGTATGAGGCGGGTGGGTTTGATGCGGGGTTGTTTGGGGTGTCGCCGCGGGAGGCGGTGGAGACGGATCCGCAGCAGCGGTTGTTGTTGGAGGTGTCGTGGGAGGCGTTGGAGCGGGCTGGTTTTGATCCGTTGGGGTTGCGGGGTTCGTCGACTGGTGTGTTTGCGGGGGTGATGTATCACGATTATTTGGGTTCGGGTTCGACGGGTTCGGTGGTGTCGGGTCGGGTGGCGTATGCGTTGGGGTTGGAGGGTCCGGCGGTGTCGGTGGATACGGCGTGTTCGTCGTCGTTGGTGGCGGTGCATTGGGCGGTGCGGGGGTTGTTGGCGGGGATTGTTCGTTGGCGTTGGCGGGTGGGGTGACGGTGATGGCGACGCCGGAGACGTTTGTGGAGTTTTCGCGGCAGGGTGGGTTGGCGGCGGATGGTCGGTGTAAGTCGTTTGCGGGTGGGGCGGATGGTACGGGGTGGTCGGAGGGTGTGGGGGTGTTGGTGTTGGAGCGGTTGTCGGATGCGGTGGCGGCGGGGCGTCGGGTGTTGGCGGTGGTGCGGGGTTCGGCGGTGAATCAGGATGGTGCGTCGAATGGGTTGACGGCGCCTAATGGTCCGGCGCAGCAGCGGGTGATTCGGCGGGCGTTGGGTGTGGCGGGGTTGGGTGTGGGTGAGGTGGATGTGGTGGAGGCGCATGGTACGGGGACGCGGTTGGGTGATCCGATTGAGGCGCAGTCGTTGTTGGCGACGTATGGGCAGCGGTCGGGTGAGCCGTTGTGGTTGGGGTCGGTGAAGTCGAATATTGGTCATACGCAGGCGGCTGCGGGTGTGGCTGGTGTGATCAAGATGGTGCAGGCGATGTGGCATGGTGTGTTGCCGGCGACGTTGCATGTGGATGAGCCGACGCCGCATGTGGATTGGGAGTCGGGCAATGTGCGGTTGTTGACCGAGACCCGTCCCTGGCCGGAAACCGACCGTCCCCGCCGCGCCGCAGTCTCCTCATTCGGCATCAGCGGCACCAACGCCCACCTGATCATCGAGCAGGCCCCGGCACCGGAACCGGCCGCCGAAGCACCGGCCGGCCCCACCGGACCCGTCGCGTGGGTGGTCAGCGGCCGCACCCCGGCCGCGCTACAGGCCCAGGCCGAACGGTTGCACGGGTACCTGACGACGACGGAGGCCGCACCGGCCGACGTGGCCCGCTCGCTCGCCTGCCGCACCCGGTTCGACCACCGCGCCGTCGTCGTCGGCGCGGACCGCGACGAACTGCTCGCCGGCCTGGCCGCGGTGGTCGACGGCGAGGAACTGCCCGGCGTGGTGACCGGAAGCGCCCGGCCGGCCGGCAAGCTCGCCGTGATGTTCTCCGGCCAGGGCTCGCAGCGCCTGGCGATGGGCCGCGACCTGTACGCCACCCAGCCGGTGTTCGCCCGGGCCTTCGACGAGGTGTGCGCGTACCTCGACGTGCGGGACGTGGTCTGGGGCGACAACCAGGAACTGCTCGACCAGACCGGGCACGCCCAGGCCGCGCTCTTCGCGGTCGAGGTGGCGCTGTACCGGCTCGTCGAGTCCTGGCAGCTACGGCCGCACGCCCTGATCGGGCACTCCATCGGCGAGGTCGCCGCAGCGCATGTTGCCGGCGTGTTCAGCCTGGCCGACGCCTGCACTCTGGTCGAGGCGCGCGGTCGGCTGATGACGGCCCTGCCCGCCGGTGGCGTGATGACCGCCGTGCACGCCTCGGAGGCGACCGTCCGGCCACTGCTCGGCGAAGGCGTGGACCTCGCCGCGGTCAACGGCCCGGAATCGGTGGTGCTCTCCGGCGACGAGGCCGCCGTCACCGCGCTTGTCGAACGCCTCGGCGTCAAGGCCAAGCGCCTCCAGGTGTCGCACGCCTTCCACTCGGCCCAGATGGAGCCGATGCTCGACGACTTCGCCGCGGTCGCCGCCCAGCTCGATTACCACGAGCCGACGCTGCCGGTGATCTCCAACGGCACCGGCCGGGTCGCCGGCCCGGAGATCCGCACCCCGCAGTACTGGGTCCGACACATCCGCGAGGCGGTCCGGTTCCACGACGGCCTGCGTACCCTGACCGGGCTCGGCATCACCCGCTTCCTCGAACTCGGGCCGGCGGGTGTGCTGACCGCCCTGGCCCAGGAGTCCGCTCCCGAGGCGCTCTGCGTCTCGGTCAGCCGTCGGGGCCGGGACGAGGCCGCCGCAGCGCTGGAGGCCGCAGCGGCGCTGCACGCCACCGGTGCCGCCCTGGACTGGGCCGCCGTGGTCGGCGGCGCGGACCTGCGGGTGCCGCTGCCCACGTACGCCTTCCAGCACGAACGCTACTGGCTGTCCCGGCGTACCGGCGGCGGTGATCCGGCCGCCCATCCGATCCTCGACTCGGTGGTCGACCTGGCGGGTACCGCCGGTGCGGTGCTCACCGGCACCCTGTCCGTGGCCACCCACCCCTGGCTGGCCGACCACCGCGTCGGTGGCGCCGTCGTCCTGCCCGGCAGCGCCCTGCTGGACATGGCGTTCCTGGCCGCCGACCGGGTCGGTGCGGCCCGGGTCGCCGAACTCACGCTGGAGGCGCCGCTTACCGTCGCCGAGCACGGCGAGGTCCGTCTCCAGGTGGCCGTCGGTGCCGCCGACGAGACCGGTACGCACACCCTCTCCGTGCACTCGCGGCCGACCGGCGCCGCCGACGACGAGCCGTGGACCCGGCACGCGACCGGTACCGCCGGTCCCGCCACCGGCGACGTCCAGCCGGGCCACACGGCCTGGCCGCCACCCGGCGCGGAACCCGTCGACGTGGACGGTCGCTACGACGACGGCGACGACAGCGTCCTGGCGTACGGTCCGGCCTTCCGGGGCCTGCGGGCCGCGTGGCGGCGTGCCGACGAGGTCTTCGCCGAGGTCGTGCTGCCGGCGACCGCCGGTGCCGGCGGCGACCGGTTCGGCGTACATCCCGCCCTGCTCGACGCCACCCTGCACGCCGTGGGCCTGCTGCCCGGCCCGGACGACGGGCCGGTCCGGGTGCCGTTCAGCTTCGCCGGCGCGACCCTCGCCGCCACCGGCGCCGAGGCGGTCCGGGTGCACATCGCCCCGGTGGCCGGGGAGGCCGACACGGTGGCGCTGCGCCTGACCGACGGCACCGGCGCCCCGGTGGTCGAGGTGGAACGGCTGACCCTGCGTCCGGTCGCGGTGCACCGCCCGGTGAGCCTCGCCGGTGGCAGCCTGTTCCACCTCGACTGGACCGCCGTGTCGGCCACCCCGGCCGAGCCGGTGCCGGCGACCGTCGTGGAGGCGCCCACCGGGCCACCCGTGGCGGCCACCACCCAGCTGCTCGCCACGCTTCAGCAGCACCTCGCCGACGAGCACAACCCCGCCCTGGTCGTGGTCACCCGAGGGGCCGTGCCGGTGGCCGACGACGACGTCACCGACCTTGCCGGCGCCGCCGTCTGGGGTCTGGTCCGGGCCGCCCAGGCCGAACACCCAGGCCGCGTCGTACTCGTGGACGCGGAGGCCGGCGTGGAGGTCGACGGGCCGGCGCTGGCCGCCCTCGGCGAGCCGCAACTGGTCCTGCGCGACGGCGGCCTGCGCGCCGCCCGACTCACCCGCCGGGCCGTACCGGAGCAGCCGGGCACCTGGGCCGCGACCGGCACGGTGCTGATCACCGGTGCCGGCGGTGCCCTCGCCGGCCTGCTCGCCCGGCACCTGGTCACCGTCCACGGGGTCCGCCAGCTGGTGCTGGCCGCACGCCGACCCACCACCGGCGAGCTGGCCCGCGAGCTGACCGAGCTGGGTGCCGAGGTCACCACCGCGGTCTGCGACGTCACCGACCGAGACGCACTTGCCGCACTGCTCGACGGCATCCCCAAACTGGACGGCGTCGTGCACACCGCAGGCGTACTCGACGACGGGGTGCTCGACGCGCTCACCCCGCAGCGTCTGGAGCGGGTGCTGCGCCCCAAGGCCGAGGCGGCCTGGCACCTGCACACCCTCACCCGCGACCGCGACCTCGCCGAGTTCGTGCTCTTCTCCTCGGCGGCCGGTCTGCTCGGCGGCGCGGGTCAGGCCAACTACGCCGCGGCAAACGCCTTCCTCGACGGGCTCGCCGCGCACCGCCGGGCAACCGGCCTGCCCGCCCGGTCGCTGGCCTGGGGCCTGTGGGCCGAGCCCGGTGGGATGGCCGCCGCGACCAGCGGGGACAGCACGTCCCGCGACGGCGTGGGCGCGTTGACCGCCGACGAGGGACTGCGGCTGTTCGACGCCGCCCTCGCCCTGCCCGACGCGGTGCTCGCCCCGATCAAGCTGGACCTCACCAGCCGGGGTACGACCGACGACCTGCCGCCGCTGTTCGCCGGTCTGATCCCGTCCCGCACCCGGCGGACGGCACAGGGCGCGATCGGCACCGGTGCGCTGCTGCGCCGGCTGACCGGCCTGCCCGCCGCCGAGCGGACGGCCGCCGTGCTGGACGTGGTGCAGACCCAGGCCGCCCTGGTGCTGGGCCACGCCCAGCCGGCCACGCTCGCCCCCGACCAGCCCTTCAGCGAACTCGGTTTCGACTCGCTGACCGCGATCGAGTTCCGCAACCGACTGGCCGCCGCCACCGGCACCACACTGCCCGCAACCGTCGTCTTCGATTACCCCACCCTGCTGGCGCTGGCCGAGATGCTTACCGCCCGGCTGGTTCCGGTGGCCGGCGACGACGACGGCGAGCAGGAGGTACGCGCACTGCTCGGCACGATCCCGCTCGGCCGACTGCGCGACGCGGGACTGCTGGACGCCCTGCTGGACCTCGCCGGGCGCGGC
Source organism: Micromonospora sp. FIMYZ51 (assembly GCF_038246755.1). Lineage (NCBI taxonomy): Bacteria > Bacillati > Actinomycetota > Actinomycetes > Micromonosporales > Micromonosporaceae > Micromonospora > Micromonospora sp. FIMYZ51. The sequence continues at coordinate 3,050,915 of NZ_CP134706.1, forward strand.
GGCCCCGGTGGCCCCGGCGGACCGGCCGCCGGACCGGAGCCGGCCGGCGGCATTGACGACATGGACACCGACAGCCTGATCAGCCTGGCCCTGGGCGACGCGGGTTCCGACGACCAGACCTCGGGAGTGAATCGTTGAGCACCGCAGATGACCGCATCGTCGCCGCGCTCCGGGCCTCGCTCAAGGAGACCGAGCGACTCCGCGACCAGAACCGGACGCTGCTCGCCGCCGTCCGGGAACCCATCGCCATCGTCGGCATGGCCTGCCGGTACCCCGGTGGGGTCCAGTCACCGGCCGACCTGTGGGACCTGACGCTGCGGCGTGGCGACGCGGTCGGCGAGTTCCCGGGGGACCGGGGCTGGGACGTCGACCGCCTCTACCACCCGGACCCGGAGCACCCCGGCACCTCGTACACCCGGGAGGGTGGTTTCCTGCACGACGCGGCCTGGTTCGACACCGGGTTCTTCGGGATCAGCCCGCGCGAGGCGCTGACCACCGACCCACAGCAGCGGCTGTTCCTGGAGAGTTCCTGGCAGGCGCTGGCCGACGCGGGCCTGGACCCCCGGTCGCTGCGGGGCAGCGCGACCGGGGTGTACGCCGGTGTGATGTACCACGACTACGCCGGTGGGCACGGCACCGGCAGCGTGGTCTCCGGCCGGGTGGCGTACACCCTGGGGCTGGAGGGGCCGGCGATCACTGTGGACACCGCCTGCTCCTCGTCGCTCGTGGCGCTGCACTGGGCGGTGCGGGCGTTGCGCTCCGGTGAGTGCTCGCTGGCGTTGGCCGGCGGCGTCACGGTGATGGCCACCCCCAGCGTCTTCGTCGAGTTCAGCCGCCAACGCGGGCTCGCGGCGGACGGACGCTGCAAGTCGTTCGCCGCGGCGGCCGACGGTACCGGCTGGGCCGAGGGCGTGGGCGTCGTGGTGCTGGAACGGCTCTCCGACGCGGTCGCCAACGGCCACCAGATCCTGGCCGTGGTACGCGGCACCGCGATCAATTCCGACGGGGCGTCCAACGGATTGACCGCACCCAACGGACCTTCCCAGGAGCGGGTGATCCGGGCGGCGCTGGCCGACGCCCGACTCGCCGCCGACCAGGTGGACGTGGTGGAGGCGCACGGTACCGGCACCACGCTGGGCGACCCGATCGAGGCGCAGTCGGTGCTGGCCACCTACGGCCGGCGTGACGGCGAACCGCTCTGGCTGGGCTCGCTCAAGTCGAACATCGGGCACACCCAGGCCGCAGCCGGCGTCGGCGGGGTGATCAAGATGGTGCAGGCGATGCGGCACGGGGTGCTGCCCGCGACCCTGCACGTCGACGAGCCGACCCCGCACGTGGACTGGCAGTCCGGCAACGTACGCCTGCTCACCGAAGAGCGTCCCTGGCCGGAGACCGGCCAGCCGCGCCGCGCCGGGGTGTCCTCGTTCGGCTACAGCGGAACCAACGGGCACGTGATCCTGGAACAGGCACCGGTGGCCGAGGAGGCGGAGCCGACGAGGCCCCCCGCGGCACTGCCCTGGGTGCTCTCCGCGAAGACGCCCGCCGCGCTGGTCGAGCAGCGGCAGCGGCTGCTCGACCAGCTGACCGCCAACCCGCAGCTTGCCGCCGAGGACGTCGCCCGGTCACTGCTGCGGCGTCCGGCCCTGGAGCACCGGGCGGTGCTGGTCGGCCGGGACCGCTCGGAACTGCTCGCCGCCGCCCCGGTGTCCGGCGTGGTCGGTGCCGGCGGTAAGCGGGTGTTGGTGTTTCCGGGTCAGGGGGCGCAGTGGGTGGGTATGGGTGTGGAGTTGTTGGGCACGTCGGAGGTGTTTGCGCGGCGGTTTGCGGAGTGTGTGGAAGCGTTGGAGTTGTTTGTGGATTGGGATGTGCGGGGGGCGTTGTCGGATGAGGTGTTGTTGGGGCGGGTGGATGTGGTGCAGCCGTTGTCGTGGGCGGTGATGGTGTCGTTGGCGGCGGTGTGGGAGTCGTTGGGTGTGGTGGGGGATGCGGTGGTGGGGCATTCGCAGGGGGAGATTGCGGCGGCGGTGGTGTCGGGGGCCTTGTCGGTGGCCGATGGTGCGCGGGTGGTGGTGTTGCGCAGTGTTGCGGTGGGTGAGGTGTTGTCGGGTGGGGGTGCGATGGCGTCGGTGGGGTTGCCGGCCGATGTGGTGCGGGGGCGGTTGGTGGAGGGTGTGTCGGTGGCGGCGGTGAATGGGCCGGCGTCGACGGTGGTTTCTGGTGAGGTGGATGCGGTGGTGGGGTTGTTGGCGGTGTTGGAGGGTGAGGGTGTGCGGGTGCGTCGGATTGCGGTGGATTATGCGTCGCATTCTGCGCAGGTGGAGGTGTTGCGGGGGCGTTTGGCGCGGGATTTGGCGGGGTTGTCGCCGGGGACGCCTTCGGTGCCGTTGTGGTCGACGGTGTCGGGCGCGTGGTTGGGTGAGGACGAGGTCTTGGACGCCGATTACTGGTTCCGCAACCTACGTCAGGAGGTGTTGTTCGCTGACGCGGTGCGGGGTTTGGTGGCGGATGGGTTCGGGGTGTTCGTCGAATGCAGCCCGCATCCGGTACTCGCCATGGCGGTGCAGGATGCGGCTGATTCCGCCGTGGTCACGGGCACGCTACGCCGCGACGAAGGCGGCTGGGACCGGATCCTCACCTCGGCCGCCGAACTCTGGACCAACGGCGTACCGGTCGACTGGCCCGACGTCGGTGGTCGGGTCGTCGACCTGCCCACCTACCCGTTCCAACGGGAGCGCTACTGGATCGACGCCACCGACGCCGGTGACCCGGGCGGGCTCGGCCTTACCGACACCGACCACCCCCTGCTCGGTGCGGCCACCACCGTCGCCGGCGCACACCGTCTGGTGCTCACCGGCCGCTGGTCGGTCGGCACCCACCCGTGGCTTGCCGATCACCTGGTCGCCGGCCGCATCCTCTTCCCCGGCACCGGCTTCGCCGAACTGGCCGTCCGAGCCGCCGACGAGACCGGCTGCGCGACAGTCGAGGAACTCACCCTGCACGCCCCGCTCGTGCTGCCCGAGCACGGCGGTGTCCGCGTCCAGGTCATCGTGGAGCCGCCCGACGAGACCGGCGGCCGTGAGCTGACGCTGTGGTCGCAACCCGACGACGCCGGCTCGGACGAGCCGTGGACCCGCCACGCCGAGGGCCGGCTGGGTCAGGTAGCGCCGCCGGCACCGGAGTGGACCCAGGCGTGGCCACCCTCGGACGCGGAGCCGATCGACCTGACCGGAGCCTACGACGCCCTCGCCGCCGGTGGCCTCCACTACGGACCGGTCTTCCGCGGCCTGCGTCGCGCCTGGCGGCGCGGCGAGGAGTTGTTCGCCGAGATCGCCCTGCCCGAACAGCACCACCCGGCCGCCGGCCGGTACGGGCTGCATCCCGCCCTCTTCGACGCCGCCCTGCACGCCATCCTGGTCGGTGGCGGTTCCGGCGAACTGCGGCTGCCGTTCAGCTTCACCGGGATCACCCTGCACGCGGCCGGCGCCCCGGCGCTGCGGGCGCACCTGACCCCCGGCGACGACGACGGCCTGGCGATCCGGCTCATGGACGTCACCGGCGCCACGGTCGCCGAGGTGAGCTCCCTGATCTCCCGGCCCGCCACGCCGGAACGGATCAACGAGCCGCGCGTGGCCGACCCCGCCCAGTGGCTGCTGCATCCCCGCTGGCGCGAGGTGACCGCGCCGGCCACCACCGCCACCGGCCGCTGGGCCGTGGTCGGCGACGGCCTGACCGAGCTGCGTGCCGCCCTGATCGACCTGGGCATCGCGGTCAGCAGCGGACCGGACATCGCCGCCGTGCTGCCGGCCGACGGACCGGCACCCGAGATGATCCTGCTCGCCCTGCCCTCCGCCGAGGGGCCGGTGCCGGCGGCCACCCGGACGAGCACCCACACCGCGCTCGACATCCTCCAGCAGTGGCTCACCGACCGCCGCCTCGACGACACCCGGCTGACCGTGGTCACCCACGGTGCCGTCGCGGTACAGGAGGGCGAGGGCGTTGCCGACCTGTCCGGTGCGGCGGTGTGGGGTCTGGTCCGCACCGCCCGCTCGGAGAACCCCGACCGGTTCGCCCTGCTCGACCTGGACGACTCCACCGTGCCCGCTGCGGTCCTGGTGGCGGCGCTCACCGAGGGCGAGGATCAGCTCGCCGTCCGAGGCGGCGCCGTGCTGGCGTACCGGCTGGGTCGCGCCGGGGCGAACGGGTCACTGATCCCGCCCCCGGCACCGGCGTGGCGGCTGGAGGCCGGTGCCGGCGGCGTGCTCGGTGAGCTTGCGCTGGTGCCCTTCCCGGAGGCCCTCGACCCACTGGAACCCACCCAGGTCCGGGTGGCGATGCACGCGGCCGGCATGAACTTCCGCGACGTGGTGGTCGCCCTCGGCATGGTGCCCAAGGGCGAGCGGCTGATCGGCAGCGAGGGTGCCGGCGTGGTGACCGAGGTCGGTTCCGCCGTCACCGACCTGGCTCCCGGCGACCGCGTGTACGGCCTGTTCGCCGGCGGATTCGCACCGGTCGGCCGGACCGACCGTCGGCTGCTCGCCCCGATGCCCGACGACTGGTCGTTCGAGGTCGCCGCGTCGATACCGGTGGTGTTCCTGACCGCCTACCTCGGCCTGGTCGACCTGGCCGACATCCGGCCGGGCAGCCGGGTGCTGGTGCACGCCGCGGCCGGCGGGGTCGGCATGGCCGCCGTGCAACTGGCCCAGCACCTCGGTGCCGAGGTCTTCGGCACCGCAAGCACGGGCAAGTGGGACGTGCTGCGCGGCTTCGGCCTGCCCGACGACCACATCGCCTCCTCCCGGGACCTCACCTTCCGCGACGCATTCCTGGAGGTCACCGACGGCGCGGGCGTCGACCTGGTGCTGAACTCGCTTACCGGCGCGTTCGCCGACGCATCGCTGGACCTGCTGCCGCGCGGCGGCCGGTTCCTCGAAATGGGCAAGCTCGACAAACGCGATCCCGTCGAGGTGGCGGCGGCCCACCCCGGCGTCGACTACCAGGCGTACGACCTGATGGACCCGGGCCCGGACCGGGTCGGCGAGATCCTCCAGGAGGTCGGTGCCCTGTTCACCGCAGGCGTGCTGCGTCCGCTGCCGGTGACCACCTGGGACGTGCGCCGGGCGCGGGAGGCGTTCCGGCACCTCTCCCAGGCCCGGCACGTCGGCAAGGTGGTGCTCACCGCGCCCCGTGCACTGGATCCGGACGGCACCGTGCTGGTCACCGGCGGCACCGGGGTACTGGGTGGGCTGATCGCCCGCCGGCTGGTCACCGCGCACGGCGTCCGGGACCTGGTGCTCACCAGCCGGTCCGGGACGAGCGCGCCCGGCGTCGACACGCTCACCGCCGACCTGGTCGCCCTCGGCGCCAAGGTGACCGTCGTGGCGTGCGACGCCGCCGACCGCGACGCCCTGGCCGAACTGCTCGCGCGGATCCCGGTGCTGACCGCCGTCGTGCACTGCGCGGGCGTCCTCGACGACGGGCTCCTGGACAGCATGACGCCGCAGCGGGTGGACGCGGTGCTGCGGCCCAAGGTGGACGCCGCCTGGAACCTGCACGAGCTGACCGCCGACCGTGACCTCGCCGCGTTCGTGCTCTTCTCCTCCGCCGCGGGCGTGTTCGGCACACCCGGCCAGGCCAACTACGCGGCGGCCAACGCCTTCCTGGATTCCCTCGCCACCCACCGCCGGTCCCTTGGCCTGCCCGGACAGTCGCTGGCCTGGGGCCTGTGGGCGGAGGCCAGCGGGATGACCGGTCACCTGGCGACCGCTGGCGGCGTGCCGGCCGGGCCGCGTGGTGTCGACGCGCTGACCAGCGACGAGGCGCTGGCGCTCTTCGACCTCGCGGTCACCGTCGACGAGCCGGTGCTGGCCCCGGTCCGCCTCGACCTGCGCCCGGTGGAGGGCCCGGTGCCCCCGCTGCTGCGCGACCTGCTCACCACGGCCCGCCGCCGGGCCGCCGCCCCGGCCGAGGCCGATTCGCAGTCCCTGCAACAGCGGCTGGCGGCGGTGCCCGACGCCGAACGTGAGTCGCTTGTCGTCGACCTGATCCGGGGGTACGCGGCAACGGTGCTCGGCCACGGCAGCGCGGACGCGGTCGACCCGCACCGCGACTTCCTCGAGTCGGGGCTGGACTCGCTTACCGCGATGGAGCTGCGTAACGCGCTCAACCGGGCCACCGGGCTGCGGCTGCCCGCCACCGTCGCCTTCGACCACCGCAGTCCCGTCGCCCTGGCCCGACACCTGCTGGCCGAGCTGGCGGTCCGGGCACCGGCCGGCGCCACCGCCAGCGCCGAGCCCGGCGTCGAGCCGGCGGCGGACTCCATCGGCGGGCACTACCGCCGGGCGGTCATGGCGGGGGAGTACCACAAGGGCGTCGCGCTGCTCCAGGCCTTCGCCGACCTGCGACCGCAGTTCACCGACGCCGACGCCGCGTCGGCGCCCGAGCCGGTGCGGCTGGTCAGCGGCGACCGGTCGCCGGTGCTTGTCTGCTTCCCCTCGCCGATGACGATGAGCGGGGTTCAGCAGTACGCCCGGATCGCCGCCCCCCTGCGCGGCTCGCGGGACGTCTACTCCGTCCGGGTGCCGGGGCTCGGCCGCAACGAACCGCTGCCCGCGTCGCTGGACGCCCTGGTCGACCTCTACGCCCGCGCGGTGGACCAGGTGACGGCGGGCCGGCCGGTCGTGCTGCTCGGCCACTGTGCCGGCGGCACCTTCGCCCACGCCACCGCGACCCGGCTGGAGCAGCTGGGTGCCCGCCCCGCCGGCCTGGTCCTGCTCGACACCTACCCCGACGACGATCTGCGCGGCGCGGGCCTGGACACCGGCTTCTGGGACCGGATGCTGCGTGGCCTGTTCGAGCGGGAGTCCGCCTTCGGCCCGTTCGACGACGCCCGGCTCTCCGCGATGGGCTGGTACGTGCGCCTGCACGGGGAGCGCCCCCTCGCACCGCTGGCCGCACCGACCCTGTTCGTGCGGCCGGACGGCGCGGAGGCGGACGCGGAGAACACCCGCGCCGAGTGGCGCTTCCCGCACACGCTGCGGGAGGTCCCCGGCGATCACTTCACCATGCTCGAAACGTACGCCGAGGCGACGGCGACCACGGTGGAGGAGTGGCTGCGGACCCTGCCGGCCTGACCGGCTGCGGCCGGTGGTGCCCGCCACCACCGGCCGCGACCGGCGTGCGCAGGTCTGATCGACCGGAGGATCCGGCGCGGTGGCTGGCGGCGCTGGCCGGGGCGGCGGTGGCGCTCGGCGGGGCCGCGCGGTCAGTCGGTGACCTCAGCTGTCGGCGTGACCGCGGATCGCGTCCTGGGCGGTGGGGGCGGGCAGCGCGTCGAAGTGCCGTTGCATGTACGACAGCGAGGTCAGCAGCTCCGCCGAGGTGACGTCGCGCGTACGCCCCGGTGCCACAAGCGTGGTCAGCGGCAGCGCGCCGATGTCGGCCCAGCGCAGGGCCCCGTTCGCGTCCAGGTAGCTGCGGGTGCGGCCCTGGTTGTCCGGGTGCAGGCAGTACGGCACGTCCAGGTAGCCGCGGCGGAAGGCGATCAGCAGCGCCTGTCCCAGGTCGGCGTGCAGGTCCAGCACGGCCTCGATCAGCACACGGGCCTCGGCGTACGTCTGCGAGTCGTCGGCCGGGGCGCTGGCCTCCGGGGTCCGCGCCGCGACCTCGGCGGCCAGGTTCAGCGCGGCCACGTTCTCCCCGATCGTGGGAATCCGGTGCGCCTCGGCGGTGGTCTTCACGATCAGGCGTTCCGCGCCGGTGCAGACCGCCAGGCGGGCCGCCTCCGCCAGCAGGCTCTCGCCGCCGTGCGGCGTACGCGGGTAGACGCCCATGTAGGCGTAGATCACCACATGCCAGTCCACCTGCGCGAGGAACTCCCCGGCCAGCGCCCGCAACGCGCGCACGGCCTGTTCGTCCTGCTCCCGGTTGGTCTGCTGGGCGTAGCTGACGGAGACCGACGCGATGCCGTGCTGGACGAAGAACATCGCCTCCAGCACGCTGAGCGCGACGAGCAGGCTGGGCGGGCAGAGCTGGCCCAGCATGCAGCCGCCGAACGTCTCCAGGTGCAGCGGTGGCCCGGCGGGTGGCGCGGCGACGAACGCCTGACAGGAGTGGGACCAGTTGCGCACCGAGTCGGCAAGCGCCGTACGCCCGTACGGCAGGCAGTAGGAGACCGGGCCGCCCTCGCTGGCCTCGATTCCGGCGGCGGCGGTCGCGGCGAAGATCTGCTGCGGTACGGCGGAGCCGTGCCGCACCTGCACCGGGAAATCGTCGTCCAGCACGCCGGCCAGCAGGGCGCGATTGCCGGCCACGCCGTGCGACACGATCGGGTAGCCGTTCAGGTCGACGCCGGCCCGCAGCGCCTCGGCGGCGCGGGCGGTCTCGCCGACCCGGGTGTGACTGTCCACCGTGATCGTACCGATCGTCGCCGCCGGTACCGCCTTGGTCGCCAGCAGCCCGGCCCGCATCTTCCGTGGGTCGGGGAAACCCATCCGGGGCTGCACCACCAGCTGCCGCGCGGCGGCGTGCCGCCGGACGAACGCGGCGAAGCCCTGGCGACGGGTCACGGCAGCACGCGCGGGCGGACCGTGGCGAGGTAGCCACGGAAGTCGCCGAACTCGGTGTGGCCGTCCTCGAAGACGGCGTCGAATCCGGCGACCATCAGCCGCCGCGAGAGGGTGCCGTCGGCGACGCCGGTGGTGCTCAGCTTCCCGCCGATCACCGTCGGGGTGTCGGCCAGCTCGGGACGCGCACGCAACGCCGCGATCGCCCGTAGGCCGTCCTGAAACCCGTGGCCGTTGACGCTGCTCAGCACCACCAGGTCGGGGCGTCGGCGGGCACACTGCTCGACCAGCAGCGACTCCGGTACGCAGGGGCCGAGGTTGACCACCCGGTGTCCCAACTCCTCCAACAGCAGCTGAAGAAAGACGAGATTCCAGGTGTGCGCGTCCGAGGCAACCCCGCTGAGCACCACCAGATTCCCGCCGGACGCCTCGGGGAGCGAATCAGGCCGGATCGGACTGTTCACGGGTGTGCACCAGACGGGAGACGGAGAGCACCTCGTCGCCGCGGACCACGACCTCCGTCGGCGCCGGCCGGCCGAGGAACATGAGCAGGCTCGCGGTGGGGCCGTACGCGCCGACGTTCGGGATGGTCACCAGGTCGTCCCGGTCGAGCGTCGGCAGTTGGATGTCGCGGCCGAGGATGTCACCGGGGGTGCAGAGCGGACCCACCAGGCTGGCTCGTTCCCGCTCGCCGTCCGCCTCGGCCTCGACCGCCACGGGCAGCAGACGGCCGAGGCCGGACATCCCGCCCAGGGTGTTGATCCCGGCGTCGGCGATGACGTACTTGCGACCGCGGCTGACCTTGACGTTGACCACCCGGGTGAGCAGCGTGCCCGCGTCGCCGACCAGGTGGCGTCCGGACTCGAAGGCGATCCGCGGCGCGCCGTCCCGCCAGCCGGGCAGGTCCCGGTCGAGGGTGTGTTCGAGTTCGGTGCGCAGCTTCTCGTAGCGTGGCCGGTGGCCGGGCACGGCGTACGGGGCGGCGAACCCGCCCCCGATGTCCAGGAGCCGCAGCGGCAGGTCCAGGCGCGCGGAGAGGTCGGCGGCCAGGCCGATGGTGTGCCGGAACTCGGCGATCAGCGAGTCCTCGTCCCGGGCGTTGCTGAGCGGATAGAAGTGCAGGCCCGCCAGCTCGGCGCCGGGTACGTCGCGCAGCCCGGGCAGCACCTCCGGCAGCGTCTCGCTGTCGAAGCCGAACTGCGACGGGGTGCCGGTCATCCGGATGCTGGTGCTCGCGCTCGCCGAGGCGCTGTTGACCCGCAGCAGGCAGTGCGCGGTGATCCCCAGGGCGGCGGCCCGGGCACCCACCGCGGTCAGGTCGCCGGGGGACTCGACGGAGAACGTCCGCACCCCGGCGGCGAGCGCGGCACTGATCTCCGCGTCCGTCTTGCCCGGCCCGGTGTAGAGGACGTCGGCACCGGAGTACCCGGCCTGCCGGATCACGTCCAGCTCGCCGGTGGAGCTGATCTCCACCCGGCACGGCTGGCCAGCGCCGGTGCGCAGGGCGCGTACCAGTTCGGGGTGTGGGTTCGCCTTGACCGCGTAGTAGAGCTCGGTTCCCGGCGGAAGGGCCTCGATCAGGTCACGCCGGGCGGCGTCGACCCGGTCCAGGTCGTAGACGTATAGGGGTGTGCCGAATCGCGCGGCGAGGGCGGCGTATTCCATCAATGGTCACTCCCGACTGAATTCCCACCGACGGTAGTGAAAGAGCCAGTGGTGGCAGGACCCCTAGCACCCCCTAGTGCGACCCGGAAGCGCCGCATATCACCCCGGCGGCGACTGCCGCCACGCCCGCGCGGTGAACGCTCCGTATAGTCAGGACATGGGTCACCGTGAGGATCTGCTCGAAGGGGCGAAGCGCTGCCTCTACGAACGTGGTTACGCCCGCACCACGGCGCGGGACATCGTGGCGGCGTCGGGGGCCAATCTGGCGTCGATCGGGTACCACTTCGGCTCCAAGGAAGCCCTGCTGAACGCCGCCATGATGGAGGCGTTCACCGAATGGGGCCAGGAACTCGACCAGTCGTTGCCGGTGAACGCCGGCGCCGACCCGGTGGAGGAACTCGAATCCACCTGGCAGACGGTCACCCAGTCGTTCACCGTCCACCGGCCGCTCTGGGTGGCCAGCATCGAGGCGTACGCGCAGGCCCAGCACAGCCCGGAGCTGCGTGATCAGCTCGCGGCCAGCCTGGAGAACATCCGCACCGCCCTGGCCGGTGATGTCACCAAGGCGCACGGTGCGGTCGACGAGCGCACGGCGCGGGCCGTCGGGTCCGTCCAGCTCGCGCTGCTCACCGGGCTGATGGTGCAGTGGCTGATCGACCCGGCGGGCGCGCCGGACGGTGCCGACGTCACCGCCGCGCTGCGCATGATCGCCGGGCAGCCGCCAGCGCCGGACACCCCGCAATGAGCAGCTGACGCCGCTGCCCACCGCCGCTGCGGCGGTGGGCAGCGGCGGTGTCAGGCGTGGAGTTCGGCGTCCAGGATGTCGAACAGCTCACCGGCGGTGACGTCGTCAAGCGAGGCTGCCTCGGCGGTGTCGCTCCACCGGTCCAGCAGGGCCCGCAGACCGGTGCGGATCGCCCCCGGATCCACCCCGCGACTCGCCGCGTCGTCAAGCGCGGCGGCCAGCCGATCCCACTCCGCCTGCAAATCGGGTTCACGATCACCGACCAGGCCGGCGCGCAGGTGTTCGGCGACCGCAGCCGGAGTGGGGTAGTCGAACGTCAGGGTGGCCGGCAGGGACAGCCCGCAGGCGGCACCGAGCCGGTTGCGGAACTCCACCGCGGTCAGCGAGTCGAAGCCGATCTCGGTGAAGCCCCGGCCGGGGTCCACCGCGGCGGCACCGTCGTGGCCCAGGACCGCGGCGGCGTGCCCGGTCACCAACTCCAGCAGCATCCGGTCCTGCTCGGCGGCGGGCAGCGTGGCCAGCGTGTCGGCAAGCGACCGGACGGGCGCCGTCGCCGCCCGTCGGCGCGGTCGCGTACCACCGGCCAGCCGGGCGAGCACGCCCGGCAGGTCGGCCCGTTCGCGCAGGTCGGACAGGTCCAGCGCGACCGGGTAGAGCACCGGGTCCAGGCCGGGTCGGGTCAGTGCCGCGTCCAGCAGGCCGAGCGCCCGCGCCACCGGCAGCGGGTGCGCGCCGGCCCGGGTCATCCGCCGTACGTCGGCGGTGGCCATCCGCGAGACCATGCCGATGGCGGCGTCCCAGGGACCCCAGGCCAACGCCACGGCGGGCAGCCCCGCCTGGCGGCGGGTCCGGGCCAGCGCCTCCAGGAATCCGTTCGCGGCCGCGTAGTTCGCCTGCCCCGCGCCGTCGAAGGTGGCGGCGGCCGAGGAGAACAGCACGAACGCGGCCAGGTCCCGGTCGGCGGTCAGCTCGTGCAGATGCCACGCGCCGAGCAGCTTGGGCCGCAGCACCCGGTCCAGGCGCTCGGCCGTCAGACCGGTCAGGACGGCGTCGTCGACCACCCCTGCGGCGTGCACCACAGCGGTGAGCGGGTGCTCCGCCGGCACGCCGTCGAGCAGCGCGGCCACCGCGTTCCGGTCGCCGACGTCGCAGCCGACGACCCGCACGCTGGCGCCGTGCCCGCGCAGTTCCTCGACGAGTCCGTCGGCGTCCGGGTTGCGCGCGACCAGTAGCAGGTGCCGTACGCCGTGCCGAACGACCAGATGCCGGGCCACCTCGGCGCCGACCCCGCGCGTGCCGCCGGTGACCAGCACCGTGCCGGCCGGGTCCAGTGCGGCGGGCACGGTCAGCACCACCTTGCCGACGTGCTGGGCCAGCGCCATGTGCCGGAACGCGTCCGGGGCACGGTGCAGGTCCCAGGCCCGTACCGGCGCGGCGGTACCGGACGTGCGGGCCAACTCGGCAAGCATCTCGCCGAGCCGCTCCGGACCGGCGTCCATCAGGTCGAACGCCTGGTAGCGCACGCCGGGATGGGTCGCGGCGACCTGCTGCGCCGAGCGCACGTCGGTCTTGCCCATCTCCACGAACCGACCGCCCCGGGGCAGCAGCCGCAGCGAGGCGTCGACGAATTCGCCGCTCAACGCGTTGAGCACCACGTCCATGCCGGCGCCGTCGGTGACCTTCGCGAACCGGTCGGCGAAGGTCAGGTCCCGCGACGACGCGATGTGGTCGTCATCGAGCCCCAGGCCGCGCAGCGTGTCCCACTTCGCGGCACTGGCGGTGGCGAACACCTCGGCACCGAGCCGCTGGGCCAGGCGTACCGCGGCCATGCCGACCCCGCCCGCGCCCGCGTGCACCAGCACCCGTTCGCCGGCACACAGCCCGGCCAGGTCGACCAGACCGCGGTACGCGGTGCAGAAGGCGATCGGCTCGGCGGCGGCCCGGGCGAAGCTCCAGTCGGCCGGCATCGTCACCAGCAACCGGTGGTCGGTCACCGCGTACGGACCGAAGGCGGTGTCGAAGAGCCCGAACACCCGGTCGCCAGGTGCCAGTCCGGTCACCTCCGGCCCCACCTCGGCGACCACCCCTGCGGCCTCGCCGCCCATTGTCGCGCGGGTCGGATACATGCCGAGCGCGATCAGCACGTCGCGGAAGTTGAGCCCGGCCGCCCGGACCGCCACCCGGACCTGGCCGGCAGCCGGCGGTGCCGCCGCCTCGGGCGCGGGCACGGCGGCCAGCCCGTCGATCGTGCCGGGGCGGACCGCGTCGATGCGCCAGTGCGCCAGGCCAGCCGGTGCCACGAGCGCGCCGTGGGCACCGGCCCGGGCCAGCGCCGGCTGGTGCGCGACGCCGTCGAGCACGGCCAGTTCGGGCCGGTCCGGGGCCAGCGCCCGGAGCACCGTCGCCGGATCGGCGGCCGGGTCCAGATCGGCAAGCACCACCCGGCCGGGATGCTCCGCCTGGGCGCTGCGGACCAGCGCCCGTACCGGGGCGGCGGTAAGCGCCGCCGGGTCGCCACCGGTCGCGCCCCGGGTGAGCAGCACCAGCCGGGAGTCGGCGAACCGGTCGTCGCCGAGCCAGGCGTGCAGCAGGGCGAGGGTGCTGGTGAGCGCCGACCGGACGGTGCCGGGCAGGTCCGGCCCGGCCGGTGGATCCAGCCGCGCCAGCACGTACGGCGGCGGGTCGGCAAGCGCCGCGAGCGCGGCGGGCTCCGGGTCGATCAGGACGTGCTCGGGTGGCTGCGCCGCCGCCTCGACAGGCGTCCAGTCCAGCCGGTAGAGGTGCTCGGTGTCGGTGTCCAGGGCACCGGCGGGAAGCACCCGCTCGACGAAGGACGCCACGGTCAGCACCGGTGCGCCGGTCCCGTCGAGCAGGGTCAGCCGGGTGCCACCACCGGCCGGCACGGCGTGCAGCCGGACCGCCGCCGCGCCGGAGGCGTGCAGGCGTACGCCGGTCCAGGCGAACGGAAGTCGGGTCTGTCCGTCCGGCTCCCGATCCAGGCCGACGGCGTGCAGGGCGGCGTCCAGCAGGGCCGGATGCAGGCCGAAGCCGGCCGCCGCGTCGGCCACCTCCGCGGGGAGCGCGACCTCGGCGAAGACCTCGCCGGCGCGGGTCCAGGCGGCGCGCAGCCCCTGGAACGTCGGACCGTACCGGTATCCCTGGTCGGCCAGGCCGGCGTAGTGGTCGCCGAGGTCGACCGGCCGGGCGTCCGGCGGTGGCCACGGCAGCGCGGCGGGTTCCTCGACCGGCTGCCCGGGCGCGAGGAACCCCGAACCGTGCCGGGTCCAGCTGTCGCCGTCGGCCGGCCGGGAGAGGATCCGCAGTGCACGACGGCCGTCCTCGGCTTCGGCGCCCACCTCGACCTGGATCACCACCGGCTCCTCGGCGAGCGCCAGCGGCACCTCCAGGGTCAGCTCGGCCAGGTCCGGCACGCCGGCCCGCTCGCCGGCGTGCAGCGCCAGTTCCACGAACGCGGTGCCGGGCATCAGCACCGTGCCGGCCACGTCGTGGTCGGCCAGCCACGGATGGGTACGGGTGGAGAGCCGCCCGAACAGCACCAGTTCGGTACCGCCGTCGACCTCGGTCAGGCCGCCGAGCAGCGGGTGCCCGGCCGGACGTACGCCGAGACCGGCCGCGTCGCCGCCCGCCGCGCCGGGCGCCAGCCAGAACCGTCGGCGCTGGAACGGGTACGGCGGCAGCGGCACCCGGCCCGCGCCGTGGTCGGGGTGCAACGCGCTCCAGTCCACGGACGCGCCCCGGGTCCAGGCGGTCGCCACGGCGGTCAGCAGGTTCTCCGCCTCCGGCCGGCCACGGCGCAGCGCCGGGACGAACACCGCCGTGTCGGGCGCGCTGTGCGCGCCCATGCCGCTGAGCACCGCGTCCGGGCCGAGTTCCAGGTAGGTGGCGATGTCCTGCTCGGCGAGGGTACGCACGGCGTCGGCGAACCGCACCGGCTGGCGTACGTGCCGCACCCAGTACTCCGGGTCGCACAACTCGTCGGCACTGGCCGGCCGGCCGGTCACCGTGGACACCACAGGCGTGTGTGGCGGGTGGTAGTCGAGGATCTCGGCGACCTGGCGGAACTCGGCAAGCATCGGTTCCATGAGCGGCGAGTGGAAGGCGTGGCTGACCCGCAGTTGCCGGGTGCGGTGCCCGGCGGCGGCGAGCATGCCGGCCACCCGGGTCGTCGGCTCGGCGGCGCCGGAGAGCACCACCGAACCGGGCTCGTTGATCGCCGCGATGTCGACCTGACCAGCCAGGTCGGCGAGGAGCGGCCGGACCACGTCCGCCGGCGCGCCGACGGCGATCATGGCACCGCCGGCCGGCAGCGCGCTCATCAGCCGCCCGCGGGCGGCCACCAGCATCGCGGCGTCCTCCAGGGACAGCACCCCGGCCAGGTGGGCGGCGGTGATCTCGCCGACCGAGTGGCCGGCCAGCCGGTCCGGGCGTACGCCCCACGAGGCCAGCAGCCGAGCCAGCGCCACACCCAGCGCGAACAGGGCAGGCTGGGCGTAGCCGGTGTCGTCAAGCAGCGCCGCCTCCGGGGTGCCCTCGGCGGCGGTGAGCACGTCCCACAGTGGTCGGTCCAGTTGCAGGTCCAGGTAGCCGCAGGCCTCGTCGAGGGCGTCGGCGAAGACCGGGTACTCGCGGCACAGTTGCGCGCCACTGCCGGGCCGCTGGCTGCCCTGTCCGGTGCAGAGCCAGGCCAGTCCGCCGGTCACTCGACCGCCGATCACCAGCCCGGCGGCGTCGTCGCCGGCCGCGAGCGCGGCGGCGGCCCGGGTCAGCTCCGCCCGGTCGCGTCCGAGCAGCACCGCGCGGTCGGGCAGGCTGGTACGCAGAGCGGCCAGCGACCGGCCGACGTCGGCCACCGACGCCCCGGTCAACCCGGCGAGGTCGTGGCCCATCGCCCGCAGCGCGTCCCGGCCCCGGGCGGAGAGCGGCCACGGCGCCAGGGTCCCGTCGGGCTCCTGGGGCGGCGCCTCGACCGGGGCGGCGTCGGCCTCCTCCAGGATCAGGTGGGCGTTGGTGCCGCTGACGCCGAACGACGACACGCCAGCCCGGCGCGGGTGGTCGCTGTTGTCCCAGGCGATCTCCTCACGCAGCAGCCGTACCTGGCCCGACGACCAGTCCACGTGCGGCGTCGGCTCGTCCACGTGCAGCGTGCGCGGCAGCCGGCCGTGCCGCATGGCCTGCACCATCTTGATCACGCCGGCCACGCCGGCGGCGGCCTGGGTGTGCCCGATGTTGGACTTGACCGAGCCGAGCCACAGCGGCTGGTCCGGCCGCCGGTCGCGGCCGTAGACGCCGAGCAGCGCCGCCGCCTCGATCGGGTCGCCGAGCGTGGTGCCGGTGCCGTGCGCCTCCACCGCGTCGACGTCGTCGGGGCCCAGCCCGGCGTCGGCGAGGGCCTGGCGGATCACCTGCCGCTGGGCGGCGCCGCTGGGCGCGGTGAGCCCGTTGCTGGCACCGTCGGAGTTGACCGCCGAACCGCGGATGACCGCCAGCACGGTGTGCCCGGCGCGGCGGGCGTCGGAGAGCCGTTCCAGCACCAGCACGCCGACACCCTCGGCGAAGCCGGTCCCGTCGGCGGCGGCGGCGAAGGGCTTGCACCGCCCGTCGGGGGCCAGCGCCCGCTGCCGGCTGAACGCGGTGAAGGTGCCCGGGCCGCCCAGCACGGCCACGCCGCCGGCCAGCGCCAGCCGCACCTCGCCCTGCCGCAGCGACCGGCACGCCAGATGCACCGCGACAAGCGACGCCGAGCAGGCGGTGTCGATTGTCAACGCCGGGCCCCGCAGGCCCAGCACGTACGCGATCCGCCCGGACATGACGCTTGGCGCCGCGCCGGTCAGCAGGTGTGCGTCCAGCCCGGCGGGCGCCTCGTACAGCCGTGGCCCGTACTCCTGCGGCTCGGCGCCGACGAACACCCCGACCGGCTCGCCGTGCAGCCCGGCCGGGTCGATGCCGGCGTCTTCAAGCGCCGTCCACGCGGTCTCCAGCATCAGCCGTTGCTGCGGGTCCGTCGCGGCGGCTTCGCGCGGGCCGATGCCGAAGAACTCGGCGTCGAAGTCGGCGGCGTCGGGCAGGAAGCCGCCCCGGCGCACGTAGCTCGTGCCGGGTGCGGACGGATCGTCGTCGAAGAGCGCGCCGAGGTCCCAGCCCCGGTCGGTGGGGAACTCGGAGTCCACATGCCGGCCCTCGGCCACCAACTCCCAGAACTGCTCAGCCGAGGCGGCACCGGGGAACCGGCAGCCCAGACCGACGATCGCGATCGGGTCGTCGGCGTCCGGGCCGGTGCGCTGCGGTGCGCTCTCCACCGAATCCGTCGTACCACCAAGTTCGGCGTCGATCTGCCCGGCCAGCGCGGCCACGGTCGGGAACTCGAAGATCACGGTGACCGGCAGCGACAGGCCGGTGGCGCGGGTCAACCGGTCGTGCAGCGCGACGGCGCCCATCGAGTCCAGGCCCAGTTCGCGCAGCGGCCGGTCGTCGACCACGACCGGCGCGGGCTCCGCCGGGCGCGCGGCGGTGAGCACCGCCCGTACGGCGGCACGGACCTCGTCGAGCAGCACGTGGCGCCGGTCGGCGGGCAGCAACCCGGCGAGCCGGTCGGCCAGGGCGCTCACGCGTCGCTCCGTTCCAGCAGCTGCACCAGGTTGGCCCGGGCGTTCTTGCCGTGCTTGGTCAACGGCAGCTCGTCGAGCACCAGGCAGGTGGCCGGCACCTTGGCCGGTTCCAACCGCCGGGCCAGCTCCCGCAGGATCACCTGCGGCGGCAGCTCCGACTCCACGCACAGGGCCAGGTCCCGGCCGGGACCTGGCGGGACGGCGGCGGCGGCGCGTACGCCGGGCACGTCCAGCGCCGCTGCCTCGATTTCCGTGGTGCTCATCCGGATCCCCTTGCGTTTGAACATGTCGTCGCGCCGGCCCTCGAAGTAGAGGTAGCCGTCGGCGTCGAGCCGTCCGTAGTCGCCGGTGTGCAGGCGGGCCACGCCGTCCGGCCCCCGGCGGAAGGTGCGCGCGGTGAGTTCCGGGGCGCGCCAGTAGCCGGGCATCACGTGCGGACCGGCGGCGACGATCTCGCCGACCTCGCCGGTGGGCACCGGCTCGCCGTCCGGATCGAGGATGAGCACGGTGGTGCCGGGCAGCGGTCGGCCCACCGAGTCCGGCCGCTGCTCGTCCTCGTCGACCGGCATGATCGAGATCCGTTTGCACTCGGTCTGGCCGAACTGGCGTACCACCCGGACGCCGGGGAACGCCGTGCGCAGCGCCGCGATGGTGCTCGCGGCGAGGGCGGCGCCGGTGTTGGTGAACATCCGCACCGGGGGCAGCGGACCCTGCTCGCGTTCGGCCAGCCCGGCGATCATCGTGGCCAGCGAGGGCACGATCGGGACCACCGTGGCGCCGGTCTCCCGCATCCGGCTCAGCAGCCGCAGGTCCGACTCGTCACCGGCCAGCACGAGTTCGCTGCGGCCCAGGCAGGTGAGCAGGATCTTGTAGAGCCCGTAGTCCCAGGAGATCGGGAAGCGGCAGAAGACCACGTCGTCGTCGCGGTAGCCGAGCACGGCCTGGATCGCCTCGGAGGCGAAGACCATCCGGTCGTGCGCGCAGATCACCGCCTTGGGCGCGGCGGTGCTGCCCGAGGTGTAGACCAGGGTGGCCACGGCGTCGGCGGACAGGTCGGCGGCGGGCGTGTCGCTGGGGCCGGCCGCGGCGATCGCGGCCACCTCGGACCAGACGACCGCAGTGGCGTGCACCGGGACCTGGGTCAGGGCCGCCGTGTCGCCGGGCTCCGCCAGGAGCACAAGCACCGGCTCGGCGTCGTCCAGGATGGAGCGCAGATGGTACGCCCGGGTCGCCGGGTTGATCGGGACGAACACCGCGCCGAGCCGGGACGTGGCGTAGCAGAGCGCGACCAGCTCCCGCGTGCTTGCGGACTGCACCAGAATCCGGTCGCCCGGACGGACGCCCTGGCCGCGCAGCCAGTCCGCGCAGGCGATGCTGTGCCGGTGCAGCTCCCGGTAGGTCCACCGGCCATGTTGGTCCCGTACGGCAGGTACCTCGGCGTGCGTCCGCAGCGCCTCGTCGAGCAGGTCGTGCACCCGACGTCCCGGCATGGTGTGGGTGGCACCGTGGTTGTTGCGCTCAGCCATGTTTCTCCCTCGGTGTGCCTCTCGCTCCTGTCCTCGGCGGCGAGCCCGGGCACCGTAGCCCGGTGCGCGCCCGCCACCCCACCCCTGCCGCCCCCTAGCCGGCTCCCGCTGCCACCAGTTCGGCCGCCACGCCCCGCAGCGCGGTACGGTCGATCTTGCGGTTGGTGTTCAGCGGCAGCTCCGCCACGTGCCGGTAGTGGCGGGGCACCAGACCGGCCGGCAGCACCGCGCGCAGCTGGCGGGCGAGCACTCCGGCGGAGGTGGGTACGCCGGTGTAGAACACCACCAGCTCCAGTTCGCCCTCGGCGGCGGTCGCCACGGTGACCGCCTCCTGCACCTGAGCGCAGCCGCGCACCGCGTGGTCGATCTCGGCCAGCTCCACCCGTACCCCCCGGATCTGCACCTGGGCGTCGGCCCGGCCCAGGTAGAGCAGGTCGTCGTCGAGGCGACGGACCCGGTCCCCGGTGCGATACCAGGTGCGCCCGTCGTGCCGCAGGAACCGGCCCACGTTGTCGGCCGGGTCGAGATAGCCGGCGGTGGCCTGCGGGCCGGTGACGCAGAGTTCGCCCTCGTCGTCGTCGGTCGGGGTGCCGTCCGGGCCGAGCAGCAGGTGGTCGTGGCCGGGATGCGGCAGACCGATCGGCACCACCCCGTTCACCGACCGCGCCGCCGATGCGGGGCCCCAGCGGTGCGCGCCGATGGTGATGGTCAGCTCGGTGGGGCCGTACAGGTTCTCCAGGGTCGACGCGGGCGCGGCGACCTGCCAGCGTTGCGCGTCGTCGCACCGGAGCGCCTCGCCGGCAAAGAAGCTCCAGCGCAGTCCGGGCAGCGCGCCCGCGCCCAGCCCGCCCATCCGGGCCACCAGCGGGATCGCACTGGGCGTGGCGAACCATACGGTGATCCGGTGTTCGGCGAGGAAGGCGGGCAGTTCCCGGTAGGCGTGCCCGGGTACCGCCACCAGACCGGCTCCCGCCCCCCAGGCGCAGAAGACGTCGAACAACGCGCAGTCGAAGTTCAGGTCGAAGGTCTGCGAGAAGACGTCCTGCGCGGTGAAGTCGTAGCGCTTGTCGATGAGGCCGAAGTAGTGCGCGGCGTTGCCCTGCGAGATCGGCACGCCCTTGGGCCGGCCGGTCGATCCGGAGGTGAAGAGGATGTACGCGGTGTCGTCGGCCGTGACCGGCCGTGGCTCCGGCAGGGCGGGCGCGTCGTCACCGGCGATCGGGACGCCGGTGGCCCGCGCGGCCGGCAGCGACGCCTCGTCGGTCAGCAGCAGGTCGATCTGGGCCGCCTCGATCATCGCGGCGGTACGCGCGGCGGGGAAGTCCGGCCGCAGCGGCACGACCGTGGCACCGGCGTGCAGCGCGGCCAGCAGCCCGGTGTAGGCGGCCGGACCCTTGTCGGCGAGTACGCCCACCCGGCGCGCCCCGGCGGCGGCCACCGCCCCCGCCCGGCGTAGCGCCCGCTCGTGCAGGTCGCGGTAGCTCAGGGCGGTGTCGCCGACCCGCACCGCGACGCGGTCGGGGGAGCGGGCGAGGCCGCGCAGGAAACGCTGGGAAAGCCCCTGAACCATTTTTCCTCCATTTTCTGGGCAGCCTCGAACGCGGTTTCGCCGATATTTCTAATTCGGCCGAAAACCGCGCTGGATGTCGACAGGATGGGTGCTTGGCATTATTGTCTCTTCGGCAGAGGCGCAATGGTGAAAGGACACCTCGACCATGTGGGACGATCAGTTCGAGAGCCTGCTCAGGCAGTACCTTCCCTTCATTTCCCCGGATGAGAAGTTGGAGGCCGACAGCGACCTGCGCGACCTCGGTCTGGATTCCATGGGAATGGTGGAGCTGCTGCGTGCGCTCGAGCAGGAATACGACGTACGATTCACCGACGATCTGCTGAGCACGGACACCTTCCGTACTCCCGGAGTGCTTGCCGAGGCGCTGTCGAGCGTCCGCGCCGCCGCCGTCTGACGGCGGCGGCTAGGCCGGCACCGTGCGTCGGCGCGGTGCCATGGCCAGCCGGGGCGTGACCGCCACCACCTCCAGTGCCCGCGTGGTGGTCCCGACCCGGCCGAACAGGCTGTCCTGGCCGGCGACGCAGACCCGGGTCACGCCACGGGCCCGCAGCGCGGCCACCACCCGGGGCCAGTGCAGTGGCCGGACGATGTGGTCCAGCAGCATCCCGCGTACCTGCTCGGCGGTGGCCACCGGCGCGCCGTCGTGATCCTCGATCAGCGGCATCCGTGGGTCGGCGAACCGCAGGGTGGACAGCACCTCCCGGCCGGCCCGCTCCCGGAGCCCGGCGAACGCCGCGCAGTGCATCGGCGGGCGCATCGTGTACAGCGGCAGACCGCCCGCGCCGCGTACCTCCCGGTCCAGCCGGTCCACCTGCGACTGCGGCAGCGAGACCATGAAGAAGTCGTCGTCCAGGTAGCAGGAGACCTCGTGCCAGATCCCGTCGGCGGTCAGGCCGACCAGGATGCTGTCGAGTTGCTCGCCCGGCACCCGGACGAACGAGCGGGTGACGACCTCCCGGTGCTCGGTGGCGAAGTAGTCGTCCAGCAACCGGGCCAGCCGCGCGGTGAGGCGTACGCCGTCGGCAAAGGAGAGCGCGCCGCTGTGTACGGCGGCTGCCCGCTGGCCGAAGCTGGGTCCCACCACGACGGCCGGGTCGATGCCGAGCGTCTCGACCGACCACTCGGCCAACGCCAGACAGTTCACCAGGAACGCCACCTGGGCGGCCTCGGAGTAGTCGGAGCTGGACTCCCGGTACCGCTGCACCAGCGGATACCCCAGCACCTCGTCCGCCGCCGCGACCAGGCGCCGGGCCACCGGGTGCACCACCATGAACTTGGCGACGTCGGTGAACGGCACGGGACCCATGCCGGGGAAGACCAGGGCGGTGCCGCCCGGGTCGACACCGGTCGCACCGGCCGTTGCGGTCACCGGCCCCTGCTCGTGCGGGCTCACCCGAGCTCCTTCAGGAATGCGGAGAGCACGGCGTCGAAGGCCGCCGGCTCCTCGATGTGTGGTACGTGGCTGGAGTTCTCCAGCACCGTCCAGCGCACGTTCGGGATCAGCTCGACGAACGGCTGGACCGTGGCGGGGGTCGCCTCGTCGTGCCGGCCGGTGAGCACAAGCGTCGGCACGGCGATGTCCGGCAGCCGGTCCAGCAGCGACCAGTCCCGCAGGGTGCCGATCACATGGAACTCGCTCGGTCCGTTCATCGTGTGATAGACGGTCGGGTTGTTCGCCAGCTCCAGGAACGTCGCCATGAACTCCGGCGGCCAGGGCGTGACCCGGCAGACGTGCTTGTCGTAGAACACCTTCATCGCGGTGAAGTACTCGGCGGTGCTGGTGGTGCCGGCGGTCTCGTGCCGGCGCAGCACCTCGTCCACGCCCGGAGGCAGCTGCGCCCGCAACACCTCCATCTCGGCGCGCCACAGCGGGTACGACGCGGGGGAGTTGGCGATCACCAGCCCGCGCAGCCCGGCCGGGCGGTCGGCGGCGTGCCGGGCCGCCAGCATGCCGCCCCAGGACTGGCCGTAGAGCAGGTAGTCGCCGGAGATGCCGAGGCGCAGCAGCAGATTCTGGAGTTCGTCGAGGAACAGCTCGACGGTCCAGAAGTCGGCGCCGCGCTCGGGCAGGTGGGTGGAGCCGCCGTTGCCCAACTGGTCGTAGTGCACCACGGGCCGACCGTCGGTGCGGGCCAGTTCGGCCAGGTGGATCAGCGAGTCGTGGGTGGCGCCGGGACCACCGTGCAGCACCACCAGCGGGGTACGACCGCTGCGTAGGTCACCGGTGACGCGGTACCAGGTGCGGAACTGCCGGAAGGGCACGGTGCCGCGGGCGTCGGGCGGCAGGGGCATGTCGAGAACCTCCGCTACCGGGCCATGGTGCCGAGGAAGAGGCCCCGGTCGGCCCGACCAGCCTCCAGCATCCGCACCGGGCAACCGGCAGCGGCGAACGCCTCCTCGTACTCGGCCTGCGAGAACAGGGCCAGGTCCTGGTGGTCGACGAAGTGCCGGACGCCGTGCGGCTCGGACACCAGGTAGTGCATGTCGACAAGCGACCGGCCCTCGCGGGTGTGCCACCGACCCATCCGGGAGATGACCATGCCCGAGTGTTCGAAGCGCGCCGAGGCGAGCCGCCCGCCGTCCCAGCGTTCCCGCAGGATCCACGGCTCCACCATGAGCACCCCGCCGGGTGCCAGATGCGCGACCAGCCGGGCCGCCGCCGCGCGCAGGTCGTCCAGGCCGCCCAGATAGGCGATCGAGCTGTACATCGAGCACACCACGTCGAAGCGGCGGCCCAGGTCGAAGGTCCGCATGTCGGCCTCGTGCAGCGGGACATCGTCCAGCTTGGTGCGGGCCACCTCAAGCATCGGTGCCGACAGGTCGATACCCGTGCAGGTGAAGCTCTTCCTCAGGTGCCGCAGGTGCTCGCCGGTGCCGCAGCCCACGTCGAGCAGGGTGGTCGGCCGGTCCCCGTGCCGGTTCGCCAGATCGCGGATCAGTTCGGCGTTCTCGGCGTAGTCGGACAGGGCGCAGTAGACCCGGTCGTAGACCTCGGCCAGTTGTTGGTCGTACAAGGTTGGGTCACCTTTCGGTCAGCGGGCCTGGACCGTGCGCCGGATGATCTGACAGATGCCGGAGATTTCCGCGGCGCCGATGGCGGTACCGGTCGGTAGCGCGAGCACTCGTCGGGACAGGGCCTCCGAGTGGGGCAGCGGCAGCGGTGCGTGCACCTCCGGCGCGCGGCGGTAGGGCTCGGTCTCATGGCAGCACGGGTGGAAGTACCTGCGGGATAGCACGTTCTCGCGCAGCAGGGCGTCGTGCACATCGTCGCGGTCCACTCCGGACACCCGCTCGTCGATCTCGACGACGACGTACTGGAGGTTGGACCGTTCGTCGCCGGTGGTGCCGGGGCGCAGGCGGACCGCCGACACCCCGTCGAGTTCCTTGTCGTACTGCTCGTAGTTCGTCCGGTTCGCGTCGATGATCGACTCCATCACCTCAAGCGAGGCGAGGCCCATCGCCGCGGCGCCCTCGTTGAGTTTGCCGTTCGTACCGACCGAGCCGACCTCACGGTCCTCGCCGATACCGAAGTTGCGCATGGCCCGGGCGGTCCGCGCCAGCGCCTCGTCGTTGGTGACGATGGCCCCACCCTCGAAGCTGTTGACGAACTTCGTGGCGTGGAAGCTGAGCACCTCTGCGGCGCCGAAACCGCCCAACGGCCGGCCGCCGATGGTGGAGCCGAGGCCGTGCGCGGCGTCGTAGACCACCGGGATGCCGTGCCGGTCCGCGACCGCAGCCAGGCCGTCGACGTCGCACGGTCGACCGAAGACGTGCACCGGCAGGATGGCCCGGGTACGCGGCGTGATCAGCTGGGCGACGTGGGCGGGGTCGGCGTTTGCGGTGTCCGGGTCGATGTCGCAGAAGACCGGCACCACGCCGATCCAACTCAGCGCGTGTGCGGTGGCCACCCAGGTGAACGACGGTACGATCACCTCGTCGCCGGGCCCGACGCCGAGCGCCCGGACGGCGATCTGCATGCCCACCGTGGCGTTGCAGACGGCTACGCAGTAACGGGTGCCGGTGACTGCGGCGAGCCGTTCCTCAAACTCCTCGCCGAGCGGGCCGGCGGTGAGCCAGCGCCGGTCCCACGCGGAGTCGACGAGTTCGTGGAACCGCTCGCGGTCACCGAGGTTCGGCCGCCCGACATGTAGGGGCTCGGAGAACATCGGCTGTGACATTGGCGCATCGTAGGTACGGGCGCACCCCTAGCCTCAACCCCTGGCGGGTGGCCCAAAGCGACGGATCGGGTCGGCGCAATCCCCTACCCGGCCCCTAATGCCGCGACGGCA
Organism: Micromonospora sp. FIMYZ51; assembly: GCF_038246755.1. Classification (NCBI taxonomy): domain Bacteria; kingdom Bacillati; phylum Actinomycetota; class Actinomycetes; order Micromonosporales; family Micromonosporaceae; genus Micromonospora; species Micromonospora sp. FIMYZ51. The sequence goes on from NZ_CP134706.1 coordinate 3,075,897, forward strand.
GCGCCGAGGTGGCGGGTCGTCCGGTGTACTGGCCCGGCCGTACCCCACAGAGGAGTCGCCGTGACAGCCCTTCCGCTCACCTCATTCCCGGAGGAAGCGATCGCGAAGCGCCTGGCCGCCTCGAGCACGATCGACCATCAGCCGATCGCCGACTTGACCGCGGTGCGCGCCTGGTACGCCGATCGCTGCCGAACGGACGTGGCCGAGGTCCGCCGCATCCCACTGGCCGAGCTGGTGGGTTGGCGCAGCGATCCGGCCACCGGGAACATCGTCCACGACAGTGGCCGGTTCTTCACCGTCGAAGGGGTGGAGGTGCACCACTCCGACGGTCCGGTGCCCACCTGGAGCCAGCCGATCATCCACCAGCGGGAGATCGGCCTGCTCGGCATTCTGATCAAGGACTTCGGCGGTGTCCTGCACTGTCTCATGCAGGCCAAGAACGAGCCCGGCAACTGCAACGGCGTACAGCTGTCCCCGACGGTGCAGGCGACCCGCAGCAACTACACCCGGGTGCACCGCGGCAACGCGGTGCCCTACCTGGAGCACTTCCAGGCGGCGGCCGGGCGACAGGTGGTCGCCGACGTGTTGCAGTCCGAGCAGGGTTCGTGGTTCTACCAGAAGCGCAACCGCAACATGGTGGTCGAGGTACGCGAGGACATCGAGGTACTCGACGGCTTCCACTGGATGACGCTCGGCCAGGTGCACACGCTGCTCGCCGAGGACCATGTGATCAACATGGACGCCCGTACCGTGCTGTCCTGCCTGCCGTTCGCCACCACCGGCCTGGCCGGCGACCTGGTGCCGGCCCCGGACTCACCGGCCGCCCGGCTGGCCCGTTCGTGCAGCCCCGAGCAGGGCAGCCGGCACTCCACTGCCGAGGTGCTGAGCTGGATCACCGAGGCCCGCAGCCGGCACGAGCTGCGGGTGACCCGGATTCCGCTCAACCAGGTCCCGGACTGGGAGCGTCGACCGAACGGGATCGTGCACCGCGACGGCCGGTTCCTCAGCGTGGTCGCGGTCGATGTCCGCGCCCACCACCGGGAGGTCGCCGCCTGGACCCAGCCGCTGATCGAGCCGCACGGCGTGGGCGTCGCGGCCTTCTTCGTCCGCTCCTTCGACGGGGTGCTGCACGTGCTGGCCCGGGCCCGGGTCGAGCCGGGCTTCGTGCAGACCGTGGAACTGGGCCCGACCGTGCAGTGCACGCCGGAGAACTACGACGGGTCGCCCGACGGCTACCGGCCGCGCTACCTCGACGACGTGCTCGCCGCGGCACCGGAGCGGATCCTCTACGACGCCGAGCTGTCCGAGGAGGGCGGCCGGTTCCTGCACGCCCGCAACCGGTACGTGGTGCTGGAGGTCGACGACGACTGGGCCGGTCCGGCGTCCGACGACCCCGACTTCCGGTGGCTGACGATGCACCAGCTCGTCGAGCTGCTGCGCCACAGTCACTACGTAAACGTGCAGGCGCGCACCCTGGTGGCCTGTCTACAGAGCCTGTTCACCCTGACGGGAGCAGACCGGTGAGCATCCCGTACACCCGGCTCGGCCGGACCGCGTTGCAGGTGAGCCGCCTCTGCCTGGGCACCCTGAACCTCGGCGTACGCACCACCGAGGAGGAGGCGTTCGAGCTGCTCGACGACGCGTTGGAGCGGGGCGTCAACTTCGTCGACACCGCGAACCACTACGGCTGGCAGCGGCACAACGGCTACACCGAGGAACTGCTCGGCCGCTGGTTCGCGCGCGGCGGCGGGCGGCGGGAGCGGGTGGTGCTCGGCACCAAGGTGTACCACCCGATGTCCGAACTGCCAAACGACCGAGGGCTCTCCGCCCGGAACATCATCGCCTCCTGTGAGGCGTCGCTGCGCCGAATGGGTACGGACTGGATCGACCTGTTCCAGATGCACCACGTCGACCGGGACGCCCCCTGGGACGAGGTGTGGCAGGCGATGGAGACGCTGACCCGCCAGGGCAAGATCCGCTATGTCGGCTCGTCCAACTTCGCGGGCTGGCACCTGGCCGCGGGCCAGGAGGCCGCCATCCGGCGGCAGTATCTCGGCATCGTCTCGGAGCAGTGCGTCTGGAATCTGGTGAGCCGGCACGTCGAACTGGAGCTGGTGCCGGCGGCCCAGCACTACGGCATCGGCGTGCTGGCCTGGTCACCACTGCACGGTGGACTGCTCGGCGGGGCACTGCGCAAGCAGGCCGACGGCACCGCGGTGAAGTCGGCACAGGGCCGGGCCATGGTGGCCCTGCGCACCCGGCACACGGAGATCGTTGAGTACGAACGGCTCTGCGCCGAGGCGGGCCTCGACCCTGCTGAAGTGGGCACCGCCTGGGTGCTGAGCCGCCCCGGGCTGACCGCCGCGGTGATCGGGCCGCGTACCCAGGCGCACGTGGACTCCGCGATCCGGGCGCTCAACCTCACTCTCCCCGACGACCTGCTCAAGCGCCTGGACGAACTCTTCCCTCCGATCGGCAACGGCGAACCGGCCCCGGAGGCGTGGCTCGGCGGTTGACTCCCGACCGGCGGGTGACGAAGGTGCCGGCCGGGAATCGACCCGGCGCCTACCCTGCGGCCCGGCCAGCCCGCCGGGCCGCGGCATGCTCGGCCCGGGCGGATGCGCCCACCTCGTGCAGGTGCCGCAGCGCTGCCCGGTAGGAGGCGACGAGGCCGGTCTGTTCGTACGGGACGCCGATCTCGGCGCAGTACGCCTGCACGATCGGCTGGGCCCGACGCAGGTTCGGCGTCGGCATGCCGGGGAACAGGTGGTGCTCGATCTGGTAGTTCAAACCGCCGAGCGCCGCATCGACCAGCCGGCTTCCCCGGACGTTGCGGGAGGTCAACACCTGCTTGCGGAGGAAATCCTCGGCACCGGTCGGATGCGGCATGCCCTTGTGGTTGGGTGCGAAGGTCAGGCCGAGGTAGACACCGAACAGCGCCTGGTGCAGCACCAGGAAGGCGACGGCCTGTAGCGGCGAGAGCACCAGGAAGAGCGCGGCGAGGTAGCCGACCGCGTGCAGGACCAGCAGTACGCTCTCCACCCCACGCCGCTGCACCGTGCCGGTGCGCAGCGCCTTGACGCTTGACACCTTCAGGCTGACCGCGAGCAGGGTGAGCAGCGGGAAGAAGAGGGCGGCCTGACGCCTGGTGATGAAGCCCTTCAGCCCACGACGACCGACGGCCGATTCGGCGGCCCAGACGAGCACCTCAGGGGCGACGTCCGGGTCGAGATCGTCGTGGTTGGGGTTGTTGTGGTGCCGGGTGTGCTTGTCCATCCACCAGCCGTAGCTCATCCCGACACCGAGGTTGCCGGCCAGCAGCCCGGCCACCGCACTCGGCCGGCGGGTGCGGAACACCTGGCGGTGCGCCAGATCGTGGGCCACGAGTGCGACCTGGGCGAAGGCGACGGCGAGGAACACCGCCGTGATCAGCTGCCACCACGAGGAACCGACCGCGAAGAAGACCGCCCAGCCGCCGACGAGCATGAGCGTGACGACGCTCAACCGGACGATGTAGTAGGCGGGCCGGCGGCGCATCAGTCCCGCGTGTGTGATCCGGCGGGACAGGACGGCGAAATCGCTGCCAGTCGTCGTCTGCGACCGCGTCAGTGTAGTCGTCATGCCTACAGCAGACCGTCTGCGGCCGACGCGGTCAGGAGCGCTATCCCCTCTGCCGACGGGGTGCTAACACCACCGTGCGTCGGCGGTCGGCGAGCCGGACCCGGGTCGCTCCCCGTCAGGCTGCGGCGGCCAGCGCCTCGTACTCCGCGTCGGTGAGCCGCACCTGGGCGGCGGCCACGTTCTCCTCCAGGTGGGCCACCGTCGACGTGCCGGGAATGGGCAGCATGACCGGCGAACGGCGGAGCAGCCAGGCGAGCGCGAGTTGGGCGGGCGTCGCGCCGTGCTCGGTCGAGATCTTGTCCAGCGGGCCGCCCGGCCGGGCCAACTCGCCGGTGGCGATCGGGTACCAGGGGATGAACGCGATGTCGTTGCCCTCGCAGTAGGTCAGGACGTCCTCGGCGGCGCGGTTGGCCACGTTGTAGAGGTTCTGCACCGAGGCGATCGGTGCGATCTCCCGCGCCGCCTCGATCTGCTCGACGGTGACCTCGGAGAGGCCGATGTGCCGGATCTTGCCCTCCTGCTTCAGCCGGACCAGCTCGCCGATCTGGTCGGCCAGCGGCACCTTCCGGTCGATCCGGTGCAACTGGTAGAGGTCGATGCTCTCCAGGCCGAGGTGACGCAGGCTCAGCTCGCACTGCTGGCGCAGGTACTCCGGGCGGCCCACCGGCCGCCATTCGCCCGGACCGCTGCGGGTCAGCCCGGCCTTCGTCGCGATGACCAGGTCGTCGGCGTACGGGTGCAGCGCCTCCCGGATCAGCAACTCGGAGACGAACGGACCGTACGAGTCGGCGGTGTCGATGAAGGTCACCCCGAGTTCGTACGCCCGGCGCAGCACCCGGACCGCCTCGGCCGGGTCCTTCGGGTCACCCCAGACGCCCGGCCCGGTGATCTGCATCGCCCCGTAGCCGAGTCGGTCGACGGTCAGCTCCCCGCCGATGCGGTACGTGCCGGAGTCCTTCGCGGGCTGGGTGCCGCCTGCATTCGTCATGTCTGTCGAAAACCCCACTGTCTCGATTCTCCGTCGGTGCCCAATCTATCCCCGTGGTCCGGTCGATGCCGGCCAACGAGGTACCGCGAGCGCGCGGCGGGTGAGGGGCGTCACCACCCGCCCGGCCAAAAAACTTGGCCGGCAACCGCCGCCGGGGACCCGGCGGGCAGCCGAGACGGCATACGATGCAACATGACGGGCGCCGGTCGCGCCCGGTGTTAGCGGATTGTTGTGGTGAGAGGAAGTGGATGGCGTGGCGGTACGGCAGGGCAAAGTCATTCGGTTCAACGTGGACAAAGGCTATGGATTTATCGCGGCTGAGGGCGGTGACGAGGACGTCTTCCTGCACGCGTCGGTGCTCCGGGACGTGCACCCGCACGAGTTGCGACCCGGCATGCTCCTTGAGTACGAGGCCGTCGAGGGTAACGACGGCGTCCGGGCCGTGCTGGCCCGCCCGGCAAATGGCGTGGAGATAACCTCCCGCCCGATCTCCGGTTCCGACTCGGCCGACGCGGACACCTGCGATGTCGTCGGCCGCTCGGAGTACGAACGCTTCGTGACCGACCTGCTCCTGTCGTCGTCGTCGAACCTGACCACTGGCGAGGTGCTGAAGATCCGGTCCGGTCTGGCCCGCTATGCGCTCGACCGCAAGTGGCTGGACGCCTGACGGCGACTCGCCCGACACACCATCTGGTGTTGCCCTTCGCGCATCCCGCCCATATATGGTGTCACCCGTAGCTGGTTCGACCATCAAGCCGTGGTGGTCGAGGCAAGAGGGAACCCGGTGCGAGTCCGGGACTGCCCCGCAGCGGTGAGTGGGAACGACCGCCGTCAACGAAGCACTGGACCGCATGGTCTGGGAAGCGACGGCCAGTAGGCGACTTTCGTCATGCCCACGAGTCCGAAGACCTGCCAGCACGCCGCACGCGTCGCGTGCGGCGGTCGAAGGCCGCGCGGGACGGCCGACGCCTCAGCCGGTCAGCCGTGGCATGCCGTGACTGACCGGCGGCGTCCCTCCCGCGCGCCCGTCGACCTCGGCGACAGGCGCGAGGAAGGGAAACATGACGGTGACCCAGGAGCAGGCGGGGCCAGAGCACCGCCGGCACGCGATGCGGGTTCGTAAACGCAACGGCGACACCGAGCCGGTCGATGTCAACAAGATCGTCAAGGCGGTGGAGCGCTGGGTCGCCGATCTCGACGAGGTCGACCCACTGCGGGTGGCGACGAAGACGATAAGCGGCCTGTACGACGGAGCCACCACGGCGGAGCTGGACAAGCTGTCGATTCAGACTGCGGCCGAGCTGATCGGCGAGGAGCCGCAGTACTCGAAGTTGGCGGCGCGACTGCTCGCCGCGTTCGTGGACTCCGAGGTCCGCGGGCAGCAGGTGGCGAGCTTCAGCCAGTCGATCCGGTACGCGCACGGCCTGGGCCTGATCGGGGACGCCACCGCGGCGTTCGTGGCCGCCAACTCGCGCAAGCTTGACGACGCCGTCGACCCGGACGGTGACCTGCGATTCGAGTACTTCGGTCTGCGTACCGTCGCGGACCGGTACCTGCTGCGGCATCCGCAGACCCGCCTGGTGGTGGAAACCCCGCAGTACTGGCTGCTGCGGGTCGCCTGCGGGCTGTCGCAGACGCCGGGCGAGGCGATCGGGTTCTACCGGCTGATGTCCAGCCTGGCGTACCTGCCCAGCTCGCCGACGCTGTTCAACTCCGGCACCCGGCACACCCAGATGTCCTCGTGTTTCCTGGTGGACTCGCCCCGCGACGAACTGGACTCGATCTACGAGCGGTACCACCAGGTGGCCAAGCTGTCGAAGTTCTCCGGCGGCATCGGCATCTCCTGGTCGCGGGTGCGTGGCCGCGGCGCGTTGATCAGGGGAACCAACGGCCGGTCGAACGGCATCGTGCCGTTTCTCAAGACGCTCGACGCCGGGGTGGCGGCGGTCAACCAGGGCGGTCGTCGCAAGGGCGCGGCCTGCGTCTATCTCGAACCCTGGCATCCCGACATCGAGGAGTTCCTGGAGCTGCGGGACAACACCGGTGAGGAGTCCCGGCGTACGCACAACCTGAACCTGGCCAACTGGATCCCGGACGAGTTCATGCGGCGGGTCGAGGCCGACGGCGAGTGGTCGCTTATCGACCCGTCCGACGCGCCCGAGCTGCCCGATCTGTACGGCGAGGCGTTCGACGAGGCGTACCGGGCGGCCGAGAAGCAGGCGGTCCGCACGGTCCGGGCCCGTGACCTGTACGGGCGGATGATGCGTACCCTCGCCCAGACCGGCAACGGGTGGATGACCTTCAAGGACGCGGCGAACCGGCTCTCCAACCAGACCGGCGCACCGGGCAACACCGTCCACCTGTCGAACCTCTGCACCGAGATCCTGGAGGTCAACAGCGACACCGAGACGGCGGTCTGCAACCTCGGCTCGGTGAACCTGGGCGCGCACGTCACCGCCGACGGCGTGGACTGGGCGAAGCTGCGCGCGACCGTCCGTACCGCTGTGGTCTTCCTCGACCGGGTGATCGACATCAACTACTACCCGGCCGAGCAGGCGGCGGCGTCGAACCCGCGCTGGCGTCCGGTCGGCCTCGGGCTGATGGGCCTCCAGGACGCCTTCTTCACGCTGCGCCTGCCGTTCGACTCGGCCCCGGCCCGGGAGCTGTCGACCCGGGTACAGGAGGAGATCTTCCTGACCGCCCTGGAGACCTCCGCCGGGCTCGCCGAACGGTTCGGCCCGCATCCGGCGTACCCGCAGACCCGGGCGGCAACGGGTGAGCTTCATCCGGACCTCTGGGGTGCCGAGGTCGGCCAGCCGCAGCGGTGGGCCGCGCTGCGCGAGCGGGTCGCCGCCCACGGTCTGCGGAACTCGCTGCTGGTCGCGATCGCGCCGACCGCCACCATCGCCTCGATCGCCGGCTGCTACGAGTGCATCGAGCCGCAGGTGTCCAACCTGTTCAAGCGGGAGACGATGTCCGGCGAGTTCCTCCAGATCAACACCTACCTGGTCGGTGAGCTGAAGGCGCGCGGGCTCTGGACGGGGTCGATCCGCGAGCAGATCAAGCGCGCCGAAGGATCGGTGCAGGGCATCGCCGAGCTGCCCGAGGACGTACGCGAGCTGTTCCGCACCGCGTGGGAACTACCGCAGCGGGCGCTGATCGACCTGGCCGCCGCCCGCGCACCGTACATCGACCAGTCGCAGTCGCTGAACCTGTTCCTGAGCGCGCCGACCATCGGCAAGCTCTCCTCGATGTACCTCTACGCCTGGAAGTCCGGGCTGAAGACCACCTACTACCTGCGCTCGCGTCCCGCGACCCGCATCCAGCAGGCCACCGTCGCCGTCACCCCGGCCGCCCGGCCGATCGTCGCGGTGGCCGACGACGAGGCGTTGGCCTGCTCCCTGGAAAACCCCGAAAGCTGCGAGGCGTGCCATTAACGCTTCCCCACCGCTACTGCCGGGAGATTTCTGGCTCGGACTGCGCGTTACCACTTACCCAGAGGGAGGTGATCACGTGTCTTACGTCGTCGGCACCAGCACAGTCGCGTTCTACCGTGGCGAGGATCGCCCTCGCGGCGTTCCGGTCGCGGCAGGCGGTGTGTCCGCACCTGTCGCACCGGAAAGTTCGCACACCCAACCCGAGGCGTTCCTTGGCTCTCGTTCCGCACTGCGAGCAGGTCATTGTGGTGTAGGCGGGCGGCACCAACACCACCTTCCGGCCCGCCCGCATGCCACGCTCGATCAGTTCCCGTTTGGCAGCGCCGATCGCGGCGTCCGCAACCTTCCGCGCCATGGTCGTGCGGGTCAGGAACGTTGGCTTAAAGTCCTCTACGGCGATCACGGAGTGGTTGTCCACGATTCTCTTGGCCCATTGGCGGGCGTCGTGGGTGTTCTGCCGGGCTGCCTTCTTGTGCAGTCTGGCGGCCTGCCGCCGGGCCCGCAGGTAGCCCTTCGACGGAGGGCTACCTCGCGGGCGGCGTCGGCGATTCATCGTGCGCTGCGCACGGGCCAACTCGGCGCCGCACCGTTTGCGGTAGCCGAGGTGAGGCAGGTCGTAGGTCGGGTCGGTGGTGGTCGCGGTCGTGGTGACACCCCAGTCCACGCCGATCGCCCTGTCGGCAGTCGGAGCGGTGCACGCTTCGCGTCGGACGACGAACGAGACGTACCAGTGCCCCAACGAGTCTTGGTAGACACGCACACTGGTCGGCTTGGACGGCAGTTCCCGGGACCAGACCACCGGGATCGTGATGCCACCGGCGAGACGCAGACGGTGCCCCCGGATAGCGAATCCCCGCAAGGTGTATTCAATGCTTGGCAGTGTCTTTTTGCGGGCCTTCACGGTCGGACGACCCCGTCCTTTGACCTTGTAGGAGTGCTGAAGGGCGAGCGCGTAGGTGCGCACAGCCTGCTGCTGGGCGACCACGGATCCTTCCCGCAGCCAGGGGGAACGGGCGCGTGCTTCGGTGAGCAGCTTCGACAGTTTGCCGAAGGTGGGGTTACGACCGGTTCTTTGCTGGTGGACGGCTTCGTTCCACAACCACCGGCACCGAGCCCACTCGGCCAGCAGTGCGTCCTGGGTGGTCGCGCCAGGACGCAACCTGTAGGTGTAACGCACTGTCTGATCCATAATGGATATGGTAGCGACGGCGCTTCATTACCGGTGGAATCGACACCCCCCGACTCAAAGAATTCCGCGAGGTGTCCGCCGAACGCGAGGCACCCCACCGTGGAGCGGGAAACGCTATGTCGCACGTCACGGCTATAAAGATCTAGTCTCCGAGCTCACGGCCCAGGCTGCCCACTGACTCTATGCGCCATCAGCAATCTCGTCGCCACGGCTGGCGGCGGGACCTTGGAGGTTGTCACACGCTATGTCGAAAGCCAACGCAACACCTGACCACCGTTACCTCCCCTTGGCTAAAGCCAAGGGCTTCGCGGGCGGATTCTGATGACCACCGTTTCTGAACCCAGCACCGGCCGGCGGCACCTGCTGCTCGACCCCGGCATGGACCTGACCCTGCGGCCGATGCGCTACCCGCAGTTCTTCGACCGGTTCAAGGACGCCATCAAGAACACCTGGACCGTCGAGGAGGTCGACCTGCACTCCGACCTCGCCGACCTGGCCAAGCTGTCACCGGCCGAGCAGCACCTGGTCTCCCGGCTGGTCGCCTTCTTCGCCACCGGCGACACGATCGTCGCCAACAACCTGGTGCTCAACCTCTACCAGCACATCAACTCCCCGGAGGGCCGGCTCTACCTGTCCCGGCAGCTGTTCGAGGAGGCGGTGCACGTCCAGTTCTACCTGAACCTGCTGGACACCTACGTGCCGGACGAGCGGGAACGGTCCGCCGCGTTCGCGGCGGTGGAGCACATTCCCTCGATCGCCCGCAAGGCCGAGTTCTGCTTCAAGTGGATCGACTCCATTTTCGAGCTGCGCGAGTTGACGACGCGGCAGGATCGGCGGGCGTTCCTGCTCAACCTGATCTGCTTCGCCGCCTGCATCGAGGGCCTGTTCTTCTACGGCGCGTTCGCGTACGTCTACTTCCTGCGTTCCCGGGGCGTGCTGCACGGCCTGGCCTCCGGCACCAACTGGGTGTTCCGCGACGAGTCGATGCACATGGCCTTCGCCTTCGACGTGGTCGACACCGTACGCGCCGAGGAGCCCGAGCTCTTCGACGCTGAGCTGGCACGGCAGGTCAAGGAGATGCTGGCCGAGGCGGTGGAGTGCGAGGTCCAGTTCGCCGAGGACCTGCTTGAGCAGGGCGTCTCCGGCATGTCACTGGCCGACATGCGGGAGTACCTCCAGCACGTGGCCGACCGGCGGCTGGCCGTGCTCGGCATCGAGCCGATGTACGGCTCGAAGAATCCGTTCGCCTTCATGGAGTTGCAGGACGTGCAGGAGCTGTCGAACTTCTTCGAGCGCCGCGTCTCGGCGTACCAGGTCGGCGTGACCGGCTCGGTCACCTTCGACGACGACTTCTGATCCCGGCCCAGCCCGACGCGCCGTTTCGGCGGTATGGCGGTCACCGATCCACTCGGACACCGCCGTGCCGCCGAAACGGAGTCCATCGACCGTGCCGGGCTTGACCTTGACGCAGCGTCAACCCCGCATGCTGACGCCATGTCCACCGAACTTCGAAAAAGCGAGCAGGTCCGCGGGCCGGCGATCCAGGTCCAGGACCTCACGAAGTCATACCAGAAGCTGGATGTGCTGCGCGGAGTCGACTTCGCCGTCGCCCGCGGCAGCATCTTCGCCCTGCTCGGCTCCAACGGGGCGGGCAAGACCACGGTCGTGCGAATCCTCGCCACGCTGCTCAAGCCGGACGCGGGGACGATCAGCGTCAACGGCTTCGATGTCGTCCGGCAGGCGGCGAAGGTGCGCGAGTCGATCAGCCTGACCGGCCAGTTCGCCGCCGTCGACGAGATCCTCACCGGGTGGGAGAACCTGGTGCTCGTCGCCCGGTTGCGGCAGGTGGGAAATCCCGGCCAGATCGCCGACGAACTGCTCGCCCGCTTCGCGCTGACCGAGGCGGCCGGCCGGCGGGTGTCGACGTACTCGGGCGGCATGCGCCGTCGGCTCGACATCGCGATGAGCCTGATCGGGAACCCGGCGGTGATCTTCCTCGACGAGCCGACCACCGGGCTCGATCCGCAGGCCCGGCTGGAGGTGTGGCAGGCGGTCCGGGAACTCGCCCGGCAGGGCACGACGGTGCTGCTCACCACGCAGTACCTCGACGAGGCCGAACAGCTCGCCGACCGGATCGCGATCCTGCACTCAGGGCGCATCATCGCCGACGGCACCCTCACCGAACTCAAGCAACTGCTGCCGCCGGCCAAGGTCGAGTACGTCGAGAAGCAGCCGACCCTGGAGGAGATCTTCCTCGCCATCGTTGGCGAGGAGGTCACGGCCGGCACGGTGGCCGCCGCCGGCCCCGACGGTACGAGCAACTGAGGATCCGAGATGACCAAGCACTTCTTCAGCGAAACCGTCACCCTGCTGGGCCGGTCCCTGCGCCACATCAGCCGCAGCCCGGACACCATCATCACGACCGCGATCACGCCGATCGCCATGCTGCTGCTCTTCGTCTACGTCTTCGGTGGCGCCATCCAGGCCGGGTCCGGCAGCTACGTGAACTACCTGCTGCCCGGCATCCTGCTCATCACCGTCGCCTCCGGCATCTCCTACACCGCGTACCGGCTCTTTCTGGACATGAAGGCCGGCATCTTCGAGCGGTTCCAGTCCCTGCCGATCGCCCGCTCGTCGGTGCTCTGGGCGCACGTGTTGACGTCGCTGGTGGCCAATCTGATCTCGCTCGTGGTGGTGGTGCTGGTCGCCCTCGTCATGGGCTTCCGCTCGGGGGCCGGCGTGCTGGGCTGGCTCGCGGTCGCCGGCATCATGATGCTGTTCACCCTCGCGCTGACCTGGCTCGCGGTCATCCCGGGCCTGACCGCGAACTCGGTGGAAGGCGCCAGCGCCTTCTCCTATCCGCTCATTTTCCTGCCGTTCATCAGCTCGGCCTTCGTACCCACGCAGAGCATGCCCGGCCCGGTGCGGGCCTTCGCCGAGCACCAGCCGGTCACCTCCATCGTCAACGCGATTCGCGGCTTGTTCGCCCAGCAGCAGGTCGGTGGCGACATCTGGCTTGCGCTCGCCTGGTGTACCGGGCTCCTCGTCGTCGCCTACGGCGTCGCCATGGCCGTCTACCGCCGCCGGGTCAGCTGAGAACGGGTCCGGGTAGGGCAGGCTGAAGCCATGCTGACGATCGGACGCCTGGCGTCGTACGCCGGGGTGACCATCCGCGCGGTGCGGCACTACCACCAGATCGGCCTGCTCCCGGAGCCGGAGCGCGACGCCTCCGGCTATCGGACGTACGACGCGGCCTCCGTCGTACGTCTGATCCGGATCCGGACCCTGGCCGAGGCCGGTGTCCCGCTGGCCCGGGTACGTGAGCTACTCGACGCCGACGCCGAGACGTTCGCCGCCGCGACCACCGAGATCGATCGGCAGTTGCGTACGCAGATCCGTGCGCTCCAGGAACACCGGCGGCGAATCGCGCGGCTGGGCTGCGGCGACTCCCTGGCCGTGCCGGCGGAGGTGGTCGACTACCTGGACCGCCTGCGGGCGATCGGCGTACCGGCGGTGGTCATCGAGGGCGAGCGGGACGGGTGGATCCTGGTGGCGGCGCGCTGGCCGGAAGCGATCCCGACACTGATGGCGGACAAGGTGGCCCAGCTGGGCAACCCGACGACCGTCCGGCTGTACCAGCTGATCGCTCGGATCGCGGAGAGCGGGGCGGACGACGAGTTGCTGCGCGAGACGGCCGACCTGATCTGCGAACTGAACGAGGCGGCGGCGGCCCACGGCGAACTCGAACAGCAGGACGAGATCATGCCCGACCCGGCGTTCATCGGCCTGATGGACTCGTTCGCCAGCGCCGCCCATCCCGCAGTCGCCCGGATGCGGGAACTGATCGCCGAGCGTGGCTGGACCGGGTGGACCCGGATGGCGAAGCGCGAACCGTGACACCGTGGCCCGGACCCGGCGCGGCCCGTACGATGGCCGGTGGTGTTGGTTCGTCCCATCCGCGCGGGTGGGGCGTCGTAAGAGGGAACCCGGTGCGAAACCGGGACTGCCCCGCAGCGGTGAGTGGGAACGACCGCCGTCAACGAAGCACTGGACCGCGAGGTCTGGGAAGCGACGGCCAGTAGGCGACCTGGTGTCACGCCCACGAGTCCGAAGACCTGCCAGCGCCGCGCACACCGCCGGTGTGCGCCGCCGGCGGTCCCTCGGGAGGGCCAGGGCGGAAGCCGGTACCTGACGGGTACCCGCCTTCCCCTCCCGTACCGCCGGGCACTTCGAGGGAAGGACACCCTGGTGAGTACCGCATTCGGGCAGAGCACCGTGCTCGGCTATCCGCGCATCGGCGCGAACCGTGAGCTGAAGAGGGCCGTCGAGGCGTACTGGGCCGGCACCGTCGACGCGGACGCCCTGGCGCGCACCGCCGCCCGGCTCCGCGCCGAAGTCTGGCGGACGCTGCACGACGCCCGCCTCGACGCGATCCCGTCGAACACGTTCTCCTACTACGACCAGGTGCTCGACACCGCCGTCGCGGTGGGCGCGATCCCCACCCGGTTTGCCCGGCTGGGTTTCTCCGCACTTGACACGTATTTCGCCATGGCCCGTGGCGTCGATGCCGAGCCGGCGCTGGAACTGACCAAATGGTTCGACACCAACTACCACTACCTGGTGCCGGAGATCGGCACCGACACCGTCTTCACGCCGAATCCCGCGAAGGCGCTGGGCGAGTACGCCGAGGCGCGCGAGCTGGGCATCACCACCCGACCGGTGCTCGTCGGCCCGGCCACGTTCCTGCTGCTGGCCAAGGGCGACGATCCGTTCGCCCGCCTCGACGACCTGGTCGAGACGTACGCCGAAATGCTTACCGCGCTTGCCGACGCGGGCGTGGCCTGGGTGCAGCTGGACGAGCCGGCCTACGTCGCCGACCGCAGTCCCGCCGAGATCGACGCGCTCCGCCGGGCCTACACCCGGCTCGGTCGGCTCGAACACCGGCCGCGCATCTTCGTGGCGACCTACTTCGGTGAGCTTGGCGATGCGCTGCCCGCCCTGCTGGACACCCCGGTCGAGGCGATCGGCCTCGACCTCGTCGCCGGGCCCGGCAACGTCCGACGGCTCGCCGCCGCCGGCCCGCTGGGCGGCCGGACCATCGTCGCCGGGCTGGTGGACGGCCGGAACATCTGGCGTACCGACCTGCGGGCCGCCGTGGCCGCCGGGGCGACGCTCGCCGGGCTGGCCGACCACGTCGCGGTCGCCACCTCCTGCTCGCTGCTGCACGTCCCGGTGGACCTCTCCGCCGAGACCCGCCTCGACCCGCAGCTGGCCGAGCGGCTCGCCTTCGCCAAGCAGAAGGTCGACGAGGTGGTGCTGCTCGGTCGCGCGCTGCGCGACGGCACCACCGCGCTACCCGCGCCGCTACCGGCGGCCCCGGCCGCCTGGCGTCACGACGACGTACGTGGACGCCTCGCCGCGCTGCGCCCCGGCGACCGACGGCGCGGCGACTATCCCACCCGGGCCGCCCGACAGCAGGAACGCCTGGAGCTGCCGGACCTGCCGACCACCACGATCGGGTCGTTCCCGCAGACCGCCGAGCTGCGCCAGGCCCGCGCCGCGCACCGGGCGGGCAGCCTCGACGACGCGGGCTACCGGGCCCGGATGCGTGCCGAGGTCGAACACGTCATCCGGCTCCAGGAGAAGCTGGGGTTGGATGTGCTGGTGCACGGCGAACCGGAACGCAACGACATGGTGCAGTATTTCGGGGAACAGCTGGACGGCTTCGCCGCCACCGAGCACGGCTGGGTGCAGTCCTACGGCTCCCGCTGCGTCCGCCCGCCGATCATCCACGGCGACGTGGCCCGGAAGACGCCGATGACGGTCGACTGGTCGACCTACGCGCAGTCGTTGACCAGCAAGCCGGTCAAGGGCATGCTGACCGGCCCGGTCACCATCCTGGCCTGGTCGTTCGTCCGCACCGACCAGCCGCTCGCGGCCACCGCCGACCAGGTCGCACTCGCCCTGCGTGACGAGTGCCGCGACCTGGAGGCCGCCGGGATCCGGGTCATCCAGGTCGACGAGCCGGCGCTGCGCGAGACGCTGCCGCTGCGCCGGGCCGACCAGCAGGCGTACCTGGACTGGGCGGTCGGCGCGTTCCGCCTGGCCACCAGCGGCGTAGCCGACGACACCCAGATCCACACCCACCTCTGCTACTCCGAGTTCGGCGAGGTGATCACCGCAATCGACGCGCTCGACGCGGACGTGACAAGCATCGAGGCGTCCCGCTCCAAAATGGAGGTGCTCGAAGACCTCGCCGCGATCGGCTACAGCCGGGGCGTCGGCCCCGGCGTGTGGGACATCCACTCGCCCCGGGTGCCGCCGCGTGACGAGGTGGTCGAGGCGCTACGCCGCGCCGTCGCGGCCGTGCCCGCCCGGCGGCTCTGGGTCAACCCGGACTGCGGCCTGAAGACGCGCGGCTACCCGGAGGTCGAGGCGTCGCTGCGGCACCTGGTCGCCGCCGCCGCCGAGGTACGCGGCGACTGACCGGTCCCCGGCGGGCGACGTGCTGCCCAGCTCGGTACGGGAGCGCGCCCGGTGGTTGTCGGGCGCGCTTCCGTGCAGCAGGTTCAGGGCCTGGTCGCTCGGATGAAGTTGGTCCAGGCGGTGAGGGAGAAGGTGAGGGCGGGACCGGTCGGGTCCTTGCTGTCGCGTACGGCGACGAGGCCGGGCAGGTTGTCGGCGACCTCGACACACGCGCCGTTGTTGTCGCCGCTGCGGGTGCTCTTGCGCCACCGGGCGCCGGTCAGCTCAGCCATGGTAGACCTCTCCAATGATCTTGCTGATCAGTTGCTTGGATTGTCCCTCATCAAGGGCCAACCCATCGAGGCTGGACCAGACTCTTTCGTAGGCTGCAATCTCGGTCGGTCGGTCGAGGTAGAGAGCCCCCGTCAACGACTCGCAGTACACGACCGAGGGCTCCGGGACCGCACGGGTGTGCAGCGGGAAGTCGAGCATCATGAAGGTGCCGGCGAGTGTTCCGTAGTGGGCCCCGGCTGCCAGCGGCAGCACGCGAATGGAGACGTTGGGCAACTCGGCGATCTCCAGGAGATTGTTGAGCTGTTCGGCCATCGTCGCTCGTCCGCCGATGGTGCGAAGTAGCACCGCCTCGGACAGGACGGAGTGGAGGACCGGTGCCTTCGGCAACCTGCGCGTCAACAGAGCTTTGCGTTGCCGCCGGACCGCAAGCACCTGCTCGAACTCGTCCTCGTCCATGTCGCGGCGATTCTGGTAGACCCCCCGGGTGTAGGCCGGCACCTGAAAGATGCCCGGTATCAACGACTCGTCGTAGCCGCGAAGCTTGCAGGCGGCGGATTCCAGGCCGACGTACATTTCGAACCAGTCCGGGATGGCCAGGCCGTACGAGTGCCACCAGCCCTTGGCCTTGGTCTCGTTGGCCAGGGCGATGAGCGCGCCGGTCAGCTCGGGCGTTACGGCGTACAGCTCACACATGGCCCGGACGTCGATGGCGCGGGTCGGGCCGAGGCCGCTCTCGATGCGCCACAGCCTCTGCCGGCTGAACTGCATCGCCTCGGCCACCGCGTCGAGTGTCATGCGCGCCTCGGTGCGCAGGTCGCGCAGCGCCCGCCCAAGCTGTCTCCTGGGGACTGTCGATCCCATGTCATCGGCCATCCGCCACCCCTCTCCGTGTTGCGTTTTGTTACATCACGACGCGAGCGGTGAAACGCGCGACCGTTGCTCACTGACCAATTCCTCCGGGCAGTGATCGCGCAATGTCAATTACGCTTCCGACCATACAAGAAACCCCCGACAGATTCCATTAGCGATGATTTCCCTCAGGATTGGCGGAGTAATTCGGTTACGAGACTCCGCAAGCACCGCTCGGCCCCGAGTGGACCTCCGCCCTCCGTCCGCGAACGCTTGTTCTCGCATAGTGGAATGCGGTCATTGAGATCTTGGATTTTTCCGTTCAGCGCTAACGGGAAACGTCCAAGATTTGGCGCCCGGCCAGGTTGTGTGGCGTTGGCAGTGCTGCGAATCCCGGGCTGCTGTCCGATGGCGTCGAGGGCTGTGACCGACGCGAGTTGCGGGATGTCGCGGCATCCAGGGTTGGTTGACGGCGCGAGTTGCGGCATCTCGCGGTGCTGTCGGCGGGATAGCCGCCGTGACGAGGCACGACCGGGACACGCGCCGGCCAGAATCAGCGTTGTGATCGATTCGATCATGCTGCTAGCCTTCGCTGGCGCCCTCGACCGGACGAAGGAGGTGGGAACCGTGGCCACGATTACTGTCATGTGCTCCCACCCGACCATGAGGGCGTCGAGGATCTGACCGGGAGCACATCGCTACCCGGAAGGAACCCGTGACCGACCTGGTCATCCGCCCGCTCACCGTGGGCGAGGAAGATCTCTTCGAAGCCCTGCCCGATCCCGGCCTGGTCGGGTTCGCCGCGTTCGGCGACACGTACGCCGACATGGCCGCAGCCGGCGAGTACCGCCCGGAGTGGACCTGGGTCGCCATGCGCGACGGCGTCGTGGTGGCCCGTGCCGCCTGGTGGGCCGGTCCCGAGGACGACAAGCCGTTGGCCCTGGACTGGTTCGACTTCACCGACCAGGACGCCGCGGTGCAGTTGCTGCGTACGGCGCCGCTGCACGCCGAGTACTCCCTGCTGCTGCCCACCGGCTGGCGCGAGGACCCGGCGGTGCGGCAGCAGGCCGAGTCTCGGATCGACGCGGCCAAGAGCGCCGGACTGTCACCGCTTGTCGAGCGCTACCGATACCGATGGACCCGCGAGTGCGGGGTGCCGCAACGTCCGGGCCGCCTCGAATTCCGGCCCGAGCCCGATGACGCAGCGATCTTCGACATCTTCCGTCGGATCCATCGGGGCAGTCTCGACGCCCACGCGCGCCGTACCGTCGCCACGTCCGGGCTGGACGCGGCGGCTCAGGAGGCACTGGACGACCTGCGCTGGAAGCCGAGCCCACGCGACTGGTGGCGGGTGGCCTACACCCGGGCGGGGGAGCTGGTCGGCCTCAGCGTCCCCGGCCGCAACTACGGTGACCCGGTCATCGGGTACATCGGAGTCGTGCCCGAGCATCGCGGCCATGGATACGCCTACGACCTGCTCGTCGAAGCCACCCACCTGCTCGCCGAGGAGGGCGCGGAGCGCATCGTGGCCGCCACCGACCAGCACAACTTTCCGATGGTCGCCGCGTTCGCCAGAGCCGGCTACCCGATCGTTCAGGAACGCATCGATCTGATCTGACCGGTACGCGTTACGCAGTCAGGACGCAGAACTCGTTGCCGTCCGGGTCGGCCATCGTCACCCGGCCAGCCTCGCCCCGGTCGGTGTCGATCCGGGTCGCGCCGAGGGCCAGCAGGCGGTCGATCTCCGCCTGCTGGTCGCCGTCGGCCGGGGGAGCGAGGTCGAAGTGCAGGCGGTTGCGGCCCTTCCTCGGCAATAGCGGTGGGCCGCCCCAGGTGATCTTCGGGCCACCGTGCGGCGAGCGGATCGCGGTCTCCTGGTCCTGGTCCCAGACCAGCGGCCAGCCGAGTGCCGCGCTCCAGAAGTAGCCGACCTGCTGCGAGCCGTCGCAGGCCAGCGCGCCGACGAACCCACACTCGGCGAGGAAGTTGTTGCCGGGCTCGATGACGCAGAACTCGTTGCCCTCGGGGTCGGCGAGCACCACGTGCGGGTCGTCGGGGCGCTGTCCGACGTCGACGTGCCGCGCGCCGAGCGCCACCGCCCTGGCCACCGTCTGCCGCTGGTCGGCCAGGGAGGCGCTGGTCAGGTCGAAGTGCATCGGATTCTGGCCGATCTTGGGCTGCTGGTTCGCCAGGAAACGGAGCCGGAAGCCGGTGTCGTCGGCGGGCAGGAGCGCAACCCCGTCGTGTGGGTCGTCCGCCACCTCCCAGCCGAGCAGCTCCGACCAGAAGTACGCGAGCCGCGACGGCTGTTGCGCCTCGACGCAGACCGCGAACAAGTCACACGTCATCCCGTTGTTCATCTCCGACCCAACCACCGGCCACCGCCGACCGGCCGCCCCTTGGCCGGAAGCCTAGGGACGAGACGCGACCCGCGCAGCCGAGTATCCGGCTGGCCGCTCTGAGTGGCGCAGACGCGGCCCGCCGGTGGCGGTCACCCCCTCGGTGACCGCCACCGGCGGCGTTCCTACAGGTTCGCGCAGTATCCGATGCTGAAGGTGCTGGCACCCGGCGCCAGGGTCTTGTTCCAGTCCACGCCCCTGATCCGGTAGCTACCGTCGCCGAGGCGTTCCCGCCTGAAGTTCCACGCGTCGTAGATGTCGCCCTCGATGTCCACGACGGCGCTCCACTCGACGGGCTTGTCGCCGGGGTTGGTGGCGGTGATGGTCGAGCAGTAGCCACCGCCGCTGTCGGAGTTCCACCGGGCGATACGGGTCTGCGTGACGGTCACGTTCGAGCCGGCGACCAGCCGGCCCACGCCCCAGCGGGCGGTGCTCTGGTAGCCAACGCCCTCCTGCTCGGCCCAGTTGCGGATCGAGGCACGGGCACCGTTCGCCGCGTCGTTGACCTGGAAGTCCAGGCCGTGGAAGGTGTCCAGGCCACCGTATTCGAGCAGGCTGATCGCCGCCTCGACGGTGTAACCCGTCGCGGTGCGTACGGCCGCGCTCTCCAGCCGACCCGCCTGGAACGCCTCGTCGCCGGTGCCGAAGGACACCACGTTGTCGGCGTTGATCCGGATCTGCGTGTCGTCGTAGCGGTAGCTGCCGTTCTTGGCGTTGCCCGCGTCGACGTAGATCTCGACCGAGTCCTGGGTCCACGGGTCGGAACCGGAGACGTCCACCACCGGGTCGGTCACCTCGGCCAGCACGTAGAGCGTCTGACCCCGCCAGAGGGTACGCACCTGTGCGGTCGCGCCGTCGGTGCCGGAGACCTGCTTGCCCGTGGTCACCGCGCCCGCCTGGGCCCAGACCGGGTCCACCGTGCCGTCGATCACCGGCGCGGTGGCGGTCTGCCGCACCTCCAGGTACGACAGCTCCTCCACAAGCGTCAGGGTGCCCACCGCGCCCGGGGTGTTCCAGCCGGCCGTGGTGTCGTTGTCGCGGACCTGGACATCCAGCGTGAGCGTGTCACCCTGGGCCGCCCCGGTCAGCGGCAGGTGGGCCACCAGGTGGTAGCCGCCGTCCCGCTTGGCCGCCACGGCCGGCACGTCACCGCTGCCCTTGCGGGAGACGTGGTACGTCTCGCCGCCAAGCACGAAGCTGACCCGGTCGTCGGCGGAGGGCGTGGTGTCGTCGACGGTGACGTACGCGGTCAGCTGCCCCGGCGCCCAGCGCAGCTGGAACCGCGCCTTGTCCTCCACCGGGAGCAGCGGCAGCTTGCGCCAGGTCAGGTCCGTCGGGGCAGCCGCGTTCAGCGGCACGTCACCGGCGAAGACGTGTGCGGTCCGCAGCCGGGCGGGCAGTTCGCCGTCCACCGCACCGTGATAGGCGGGCTTGGCGCGCAGGTTGTCGTCGAAGAGCAGCGGCGCGCCGTTGCCCGAGCGCCACGAGCGCCCGTCGGTGAGACCCCAGACCGTGACGGCGAACAGGTCGTCGGCGTACGCCCGGAAGATCCGGAAGGCGTCCCGGTAGTAGTAGCCCTGGTCGATCAGTTTCGCCTGGGTGACCGGGGTGCCGGTGGTGACGTCGAGCTCGGTGACCGCCTGGGTGACCGGCAGGTCGGCGAACGCCTCCAGTGCGGCTTCCAGGGCGCTGACCGGAGTGGCCAGCGAGACGTGGAACTGGTGACCCACCCCGTCGACCGGTACGCCCCGGGCGAGCAGTCGCTGCACCAGTGCCAGGTAGCGGGCCTGCTTGCCGCTCTGCTCGGTGTTGTAGTCGTTGATGAACAGGGTGACCGGACGATCGCTGCCCTCGGCCGCGTGCACGTCGTTGAACGCCTCGTCGGCGTAGGTGAACGT
The DNA here is from genome assembly GCF_038246755.1 of Micromonospora sp. FIMYZ51. Lineage (NCBI taxonomy): Bacteria > Bacillati > Actinomycetota > Actinomycetes > Micromonosporales > Micromonosporaceae > Micromonospora > Micromonospora sp. FIMYZ51. The sequence continues at coordinate 3,097,037 of NZ_CP134706.1, forward strand.
CAGGTCGATGAAGCTCTCGCCGAGGATCCGGTACCACTCGCTGCGGCGCAGGCCGTCGGCGTACTCGCCGCTGTCGCTCACCACCTCGTTTATGGCGTCGAACGCGTACAGCGGGTTGGTGGGGGAGCCGAACTTGCCGTACCGCTCGGCCAGCGAGGAGGCGACGGCGAAGATGTGCGTACGCAGCCGCTCGCGCAGCAGCTGCTGGTGGGCCGCCGACGTGGTGAGCGGCTGCCCGGCGGCGTCGGTGAAGAACCAGTCCGGGGTCTGGCTGTGCCAGGTCAGCACGTGGCCGTAGACGCCCAGGTCGTTGTCGCGGGCGAAGTCCATCATGGTCAGCGCCTGGTCGTGCGGGCGGAAGTTGCCCTCGGCGTCGTACCACGCCTCGGGCTTCATGTGGTTTTCCGGCGTGATCTGGTTGAAGTGCCGGGTCAGCAACTCGGCGGCCCCGCCGACGGTCTCCCGGCTGTCGATCGCCACGCCGACCGGGAAGTCGGTGGTCTCGTACAGGCTGGGAAGGTCCTCGATGACCGGCGGCTCGGGCACCCGTACGACGATGTCGTCGACGAGGAAGTCGCTGGTGTTGCCGGTCACGTCCGCGCCCTGCCAGCGGGTTTCGAAGTAGAGCTGCGCGCTGTCCGCGGCCGGCATGGTGAAGCGGGCGGTCACCTCCGTCCATCCGGAGTTGGTGATCGTCTCGAACTGGGCGAGGGTGCTGAACGACTGGCTGTCGCCGGTGGTGCTGGCCAGGCTGAGCCAGATCTGGTCGGTCGGCTGGCCCTCGGCGAACCGCAGCCAGGCACTGAACTCGTAGGTCACGCCCGCCTCGAACAGCCCGGTCACGTCGCGGCCGACGCCGGCGCCCTGGTTGACCCGGTCGGTGACCAGCGCTGCGGCGGCACCGTCGTGCGCGATGTCGCTCAGGGCGACGCTCGGCGCGCCCGGGCCGCTGTCGCGCGGGCCCCAGCCGTCCAGCCCGTCCTCGAAGTCGGTGTCGATGACGACGGTGCCCGGCTCCGGCCCGCCTCCGCTGCCGTCCGGCGCGGTGATCAGGACGTCGTCGAGGAGGAACGGCGTCTCGCCCTCCGCCTCGACGTAGAGGGTGGCGGCGCTGAGCCCGGTGGGCAACGTGTAGTCGCCGCCGATCCGTACCCAGCCGTCGGCGGTGGTGGGGACGTTGTCGCCGATCCAGGTGTAGGTGTTGTCGCCGCCGTCGGCCGGGGTCGCCTCGACGGTGAAGTGCACCCCGGCGGTGCCCTCGGTGCCGGCTGGCAGCTTCACCCAGGCGTTGACCGTGTACGGGACACCAGGCTCGAAGAGGGCGGTCGCGCTCGTCGCCGGGCCCTGCCAGTTGGCGGTGCGGCCGGTGACCGAGAGGCTGCTGGCGCTCTCGTGGCCCTCCTCGGCGATGGCCAGGGTGACGTCACCGCGCGGTCCCCACGGCGCGTACGAGCCGGACTCGAAGTCGTTGGCGAGGACGACCTCCGCAGCGGCGGCCGGGGCGGGTGCGACGGCGACGGCCGCGACGAGCGCGGCCGAACAGAGAACGGCGAAATTTCGCGATCGGTGTCGTGATCGACGGGACAGGTTCCAGAGGCGCATCAGTGGTCCCTTTATGCAAATTGGACGGTGATGGGGGTGTGCCTGGCAGGGCCTTCCTGGTCGGATCCAAGCGCGTGCATGCTATGTCGGCCTGATCGTCAAGGCCAGAACTTCCGGAAGTTTTCGGAAAACAGCGCACCGAGTATGGCCGCTCGGTACGGCGGATCGTGGCGTGACGGCGGTTGACTGGGTGAGAGTGGCCTGGGCCAGCCGGCGACCGTGCTGATGCTGCGCTGAACCGCTGCCGGTGCGGCCGACGCCCGGCTGGCCGTCGCCAGCCCGCGACCTGGGAGGGTACGCGGGCGCGGCGGAGTGGGATCATGGGCCGATGTTGCATTCGTTTCACCTCGCACTGCTTCCGCCGGCCGTGACCTTGCGCACCCTGCGTCGCGGGCCTCGGGCGGCTGGGCTGCGGCACGCCGAATGTTTCCCGCTCATGCGACTCGGCTCCCCGGTGCTGTCGGTGGAACGGATGCAGCTTCGACGCCTTGCGATGTTCGCCGAATGGGAGGACGAATCGGCGTTGGAGCGGTTCCTCGCAACCGACGATCTGGGGCGGCGGCTCGATGCCGGATGGCATGTGCGATTGCAGTACCTGCGGCGTTACGGCGAGGTGGCCGCGCTCGCCGGCCTGCCGGTGCAGGCGGGCCGGTCGGATCCGGCGGAGCCGATCGTGGCCGTCACCCTCGCCCGGCTCAAGCTCTTCGAACTACCCCGGTTCCTGAAATGGGGGCGGCCGGTCGAACGCCTGGTCGCCAGCCACCCGGGCGCCACCTTCGCCACGGCGGCGATGCGCCCGCCGCACACCTTCTCCACCTTCACGATCTGGCGCAGCGTCCGCGAGATGACCGACATGGTCCACGGCCGCAGCGCCGTCCCACAGGCCCATACGCACAACGTCGCCATGGCTGAACAGCATCGCCGGGACTTCCACCACGAATCGGCCTTCATGCGGTTTCGCCCGTTGGCCGAACACGGCACCTGGGAGGGGCGCACCCTGCTCCCCTGAGCGACCCTCGTCCTGCGCCCGGGCGAACCCGTCGAGGCGCAGGACGAGGGCGGCTCAGCAGTGCCGGGGCTCAGCTTCCGGTGCAGGTGGCGGTGGTTCCGCCGCCGTTTCCGGTGCCCTGGACTCCGAAACTGGTGGTCTGACCCGCGGCCAGCCGTCCGTTGTACTGCTCGTTCGTGACGGTGACGGTGCCGCTCCTGCCGCTGGCGACGCCGTTCCAGACGTTGCTGACCGATACGCCGCTCGGCAGGTTGAGGGTGACTCGCCAGCCGTTGAGCGCGGTGGCGCCTGCGGTGACGGTGACGTTTGCGACGAAGCCGCCGTTCCACTGGTCCTGGACGGTGTAGACCGCGGTGCAGGAGCGGGTCCCGCCGGTGGGCGGCGGAGTGGTAGGCGGTGACGTGGTGGGCGGCGGCGTGGTAGGTGGTGGAGTCGTGGGCGGCGGAGTGGTGGGCGGCGGCGTCGTGGGCGGCGGAGTGGTGGGTGGTGGAGTGGTGGGTGGCGGCGTCGTGGGTGGCGGGGTGGTGGGTGGCGGCGTGGTGGACGGCGCACCGCCGTCGAGCGTCAGCTTCCAGCCGTCAAGCATGCCCGGGTAGGAGGCGACGTTTTCGATCCGTAGCTTCCAGGTGCCGCGCGCCGGTTTGCTGGACAGGTCGGCGATGAAGACTTCGCGGGAGTGTGCCCGATACGACCCGACGAGGCTTTGCTTGAGCAGGAATGCCTGTCCGTCCGGCGCGATGAGGGAGAGCCGGAGGTCTCGGTTGTACTGGTGACTGATGTTGGTTTCGATGTAGCTGGTGCTCGACGGTGCCCGGCCGCAGTCGGCCACGGTGATCGGTGATTCGATCGTGCCGGACTCCGGGATCCGCATGTCGGCGGTGGCGATCCCGCCGCAGGCCGGCGGCGGCAGGTCGGCGCCGGCCAGGTTCAGCGTCCACGAGTCGAGGAAGCCGGTGCCCTGGTACATGTTGTCGCTGACGTAGAGCTGCCAGGTGCCGTTCGCCGGCTCCGACGACAGGTCGTTGGTGAGCGTGTAGTCGACGCGGGTGCTCCCGCCGCCGGTGTGATCCAGCAGGTAGTACCAGGTGCCGCCGGGTGAGATCAGGCGTACGTCGAGTTCGCTGATGTTGGCATGGGAGATGTGCACCTCGATCGTGCTGTTGCGGGCGGCGGCGCCGGGACAGCCGGTGATGGTGATCGGGGCGTACAGGTTCTGGCCCTCGCTGATCACCCGGTCGGTGCCGTCCGAGGCGACGCAGCCGGGCGGGTTGCTGATGCGCAACTGGTACGCCACCGGCCGGATCGCGCTGGTGCCGGTGCCGATCACCGAGATGGTGTAGCTGCCGGCCAGCATCGTCGACGCGGTACTGATCGTGAGCGTGCTACTGCCGTTCGAGGCGATGCTCGCCGGTTGGAGGGTGGCCGTGACGCCGTCGGGCACGCCGCTGACCGCCAGCGAGACCGGCTGGGCGGCGCCCCGGGTGACGGTGGCGGCGATCGTGGTCGTGACGGTGCCACCGGGTGTGACGGTGCCCTCGGCCGGGGTGGCGGTCAGGGTGAAGTCGTCGGCCGGGACGGTGGCGCTGACGTGGAGCAGCCGGTTCGGTGAGCCGATACCGGCGTCGGTCACCACGCCGGGCGTGCTGTCGGCCAGGAGCGCCTGGGTCACCTGCGCCGGGGTGTAGGTGGGGTTGTTGGCGAGGATGAGCGCGGCGGCTCCGGCGACGTGTGGGGCGGCCATCGACGTTCCGGAGGCCGTGCGGGTGGCGGTGTCACTGCCGATGTACGCCGACGGGATGTCGACACCCGGCGCGAACAGGTCGACACAGCTACCGATGTTGGAGAAGGCGGCGCGTGCGTCGTTGGGGCCGGTGGCGGCCACGGTGATCGCCTCGGGGACGGAGGCCGGGGTGCTCGTGCACGCGTCGGCGCCGTTCTCGTTGCCCGCCGACACCGCGTAGGTGACGCCGTCGGCGATCGACCGTTGCACGGCATCGACCATGGGCTGGTACGCCACGCCGCCGAGGCTCATGTTCGCCACCGCCAGTTCCCCGGGGTCGTGGTCGCCGGTCACCCAGTCGACCCCGGCGATCACCTGCGCGGTGGTGCCCCGGCCGGTGCAGTTGAACACGCGTACGGCCACCAGTTGCACGTTCTTGGCCACCCCGTAGGTGGCGCCGCCGACCGTGCCGGCCACGTGGGTGCCGTGGCCGTGGCAGTCGTTGGCCTCGGCGTCGTTGTCGACGAAGTCCCAGCCGGTCACGGCCCGTCCGCCGAAATCGGTGTGGGTCGCGTTGATGCCGGAGTCGATGACGTACGCCCGGACGGCCGGTGAGACCCGGGGGTAGCTGAACGAGTTGTCAAGCGGCAGCGTGCGCTGGTCGATCCGGTCCAGGCCCCAGGACGGGGTGGGGCTCTGCACGTCCGACACGGAGACCGAGTGGTTCTGCGTCACCGACGCCACGGCCGGGTTGGCCGCGAGCCGGCGGGCACTGCGCTCGGAGAGCCGGGCCTCGAAGCCGCGCAGGGCGTGCCGGTAGACCCGGCCGACCTCGCCGCTCTGCCCTAACGCGAGAGTACGGGCGGTGGTGTCCACTGCGGAGGCGCGCACCGCGGAATCCCGCAACACGACGATGTAGGAGCCGGCCACGGCGGTCGGGCCGCCGGCGGCGAGGATCTCGCCCTCGGCCGGGGCGGCGCTTGCGGGCAGGGTGGAGGCGGCGAAGGTCAGTACGGTCGCTGCGGCGACGATGGCGGGGAGCAGGGAGCGCCTGCGCGGTCCTGCCGGTGTCATGTCTACCTCCCCTGACGAGGGCCACGCGCCCGGAGCCGGACGCGTGGGATCGCCCGCGCTCAGCCGCGAACGACCACCGGAGACGTTGGTCGGCTGGCCCCGGTCTGAGAGGTGGTGACCCTTCGGTCGACTGCGGCTCAGCCGGGAAAGAAATGACCTACGTCGATATCACAATCCTTCATGATTGTTTCGCTGTCAACAAAAGTCTCAGTGGGTGAGGCCGACGAGGACGTGTCGGGCAATGCGGGAGGCAGGTCCGGCTCGATGAGGTGATGCAGCAGGTGCAGCGGCGCGGCGACGATCCCGGCCCCGGCCAGCGCCCGCACGTACGCCGTCGCGGTCGAGTCGTCCACCAGACCGTGCACCAGCGGCAGCTCCGGATCGGCCGCCCACAGCAGCGATTCCAATCGGCAGGAGGCGATCGTCGCGGGCAGCCCGAGCACGGTGCCGGTCACCGGCACCGGCGGTAGGTCTGCTGGTATGTCGCGCCTGGTCTCGCCGACGTGCAGCAGTCCACCGCCGACCACCAGGATGTCGCGGTCGCGACGCATCCGGGTCAGCGCCAGGCCGGTGTCCAACGCGGGCGGGAACGAGTCGTCCACCACGATGGTGCCGGGTGCCAGCCGGTCGACCTCGATCGGGTCGGTGGCCGCGCTGGTGGCGGCGATGACCACCTCCGCCGCGTAGCCGGCCGCCGCCATCTGCGGCGTCGACGGGCAGCTCTCGATGCTGCCCGCGAAGCCGTCGGCCCGCAGTCGCGCGGCGTGCTCGGCCAGCCTCGGGGCGGCGGCCGGGATGTCGCAGAGCACCAGCCGCGCGGGACGTTCCGCTCCGGCCAGCAGCAGCCGCAGCGCGGCGAACCCGATCGAGCCGAGACCCACCACGGCGAGAGTGCGGCCGGCAAGGCGCCGTCCGGTGGCGGCCAGCGCGGCCTGCACCGTGCGGACGACGGAGACGACGGTGACGGCGTGGCCGGTGGTCACCGCGACCCCGCTGCGGGTACGCCGCAGCACGCCGAGACCGTAGCCGGTGCGGGCGGGAATCATGCCGGCCAGCGACACGCAGCGGGCACCGAGGCGGGCGGCCAGGTCGACCGCCTCGGCCGCCTCGGCGGCGAGGGCGTCCCCGGCGGCGGTCAGCTCGTCGGCGAACCGGGGCAGACAGACGAAGCCGGAGACGCCAAGCGGGGTGTGCAACTCCTCAAGCAGACGTGCCCGGCCGTCGGGAAAGAGCAGCTCGCGTAGCTGTTCCCGGGGCACGCTGCCGGCAGGTGATCCGGCGATCGCGGCGAGCTGCGCCGGTGGCGGTAGGTAGCCGACGATGGCTGCGGCCAACCCGGTTCGCCGGGTAGCAGCAGCCGAGTCCGCCGGTGCGGTGCGGTTGGTTGCTGCGGCGGTGAGGTCGGCGCGTAGCCAGTCGGCGATCCGAACCAACTCGGCTGAACTCACCGCGTCGGGGGCGCCGCGCAGGGTCACCCGCAGCCCGTCCGGGCCGGGCCGGGCGGTCAGGAACAGGTCGGTGCCGAGCGGCGGCGCGGCCAGCTCGCTTGCGGCGTCCCAGTCGAGGCTGAGCTGCTCGGCGTGGTCCGGCGGCGACGACGATGCGGCGAGGGCCGCGAAGTCCAGGAAGCTGAAGAAGAACTGGGCGCCGAGGGGCGTGCCGGCTGGCCCGGTGGGCACTGCCGCCGCGATGGACGGCGGGTCGTCGTGCCGGCGGGCGGCGGCGACCTCGGTCGCCACGTGGGCGAGCTGTGCGGCGAAGTCGGCCGAGCCGACCAGCCGCAGCGGCAGCATCGCGGCGCAGGGTCCGAAGACCCGGTGCAGGTCCGGCAGCGGATGGTCCCGGCCGGTCACCGCCAGGCCGAAGACCAGGTCGTCCTGGCCGGTGAACCGGGCCACCGCCCGGTGGTACGCGGTCAGCACCGGGGCGTACAGGGTGGACGCCGCCTCGGTGGCCAGTCGGCGCAGCCCGTCGAGCACGACCCTGTCCAGGGTGAAACCGCAGACCGGGCCAGCCGTACCGGCCGCGTCGGCTGCGGTGGGGCGGGCGGCGAGCAGCGGTGGCCGGTACGGGGTGGCGAAGCGTCCACTCCACCAGGTGTGGGCGGTCGGCTCGGGCGGGCCGGCGGCGCGACCGGCAAGCAGTGCGACGTACTCCCGGAAGTGGATGCGCAGCGGAGGCAGGTCACCGGGCAGGTCCGCGACCAGCCGGTGATAGACCGCCAGCAGTTCCTGGCCGAACAGGGCGGCGCTGTAGCCGTCGCCGATCAGGTGGTGGGCATGCACCAGCAGGATGTGATCGTCCGGCGCGAACGCCAACAGCCGCAGTCGCAGCAGCGGCCAGGCCCACGGCTCGAAGGGGCGGTGGCGTTCCTCGGCGACCAGGGCGGCGACCTCGGCGGAGTCGGTCACGGTCTGGTAGCCGACCGGTAGCCGCAACGACGCGGGCAGTTCCTGCTGGACCGGGGGACGAGCCCCGGCGGGGAACACGGTACGCAGCATCGGGTGCCGAACGACCAGCAGGTCGACGGCACGCTGGAAGACGTCGCGGCGCAGCTGGCCGCGCAGTCGCAGCCGGGCCAGCCAGGCGGTGCCGGCGCCTGCGGCGATGGCGTCGGCGAGCAGGAAACCACGCTGGGTGGCGGTCACCGGGTACGGTCCGCCCGGATCGCCGTGCGCCGCCGCAGCGCCGTCCACGTCCGGGCCGGCGACCCGACTCGTACCGGCGGCGCTGCGGTCCGTGCCGGCGGTGCTGCGGCCGGAGCTGCGGGCCGTGGCTGCGGCGGCGTCGATCTCGGCGGCGAGCGCCCGCAGCGTGCGGTGCTGGTAGCTGACGGTCGGGCTCGGCATGGCCGGGAACTGGTGCTGTGCGCGGGCAAAGACCTCCAGCACCAGGATGGAGTCGCCGCCGAGGGCGAAGAAGTCGTCGTCGGGGGCGACCGTCGGCAGGTCGAGCAGTTCGGCCCAGATCCGGGCCAGTCTCGTCTCGGTCCCGGTGTCTGCGCCGGCACCGGCCGCCGTGCCACCGGGTGCCGGCAGCTGCTCCGCAGCGGCGGGCGCCGGCTGCTCTGGAGCGGCGGACGCCGGAAGGTGTTCCGGAGCGGCGGACGCTGGGGCCTGCTCCGGATCGGCGGACGTCGAAAGGTGCTCCGGATCGGCGGCGGGTGGGAGGCCGCCGAGGGCGCGGAGGCGGTCCCGGTCGACCTTTCCGGTGGGGGTCAGCGGGAGGCTGTCCAGCAGGTGGATCCGGGCCGGGACCAGCTGCGCGGGCAGCCGGTCGGCGAGAAACTCCCGCAGCTGCGACGCGGTCGGCGCGGTTTCCGGTACGGGGGCGACGAAGGCGTGCAGTCGCGGGTGCGGCTCGGCCTGGTGCAACACGGTCGCGGCGGCCACCGCCGGATGGGTACGCAGCACCGCCTCGATCTCGCCCGGCTCCAGCCGATAGCCGTGGATCTTCACCTGGTCGTCGAGTCGGCCGAGGAATTCCAGGCAGCCGTCCGGGCCGACCCGGCCCCGGTCGCCGCTGCGGTAGTACCGCTCGCCGTCGTGGTGCCCGAAGGCGGCGGCGGTCAGCTCGGGCTCGCCGAGGTATGCGGGCGTGAGGCCGACGCCGCCGATCAGCAGTTCACCGGCCTGGCCGGGCGGGCAGGGGTGCCCGTCGGGGTCGACGACACGTACCCGCGCCCCGCCGACCGGTCGACCGATCGGCAGCCGGCGTACCGCGTCGTCGGGCCGGCGGTCGATCAGCTGCCAGCTGGCGTTGATCGTGGCCTCGGTCGGACCGTACAGGTTGGTGATCGAGCAGCCGTCGCCGAACAGGTCGAACCAGCGCCGCACCGGCACCGGCGACAATTCCTCCCCGCCGACGTGCACCCAGCGCAGGGCGCTGAGATCCGGTGGTACGCCGTCGCGTACCGCCCGGTCCTCGGCGGCCCGCAGAATCCGCTCCCACAGGGTGGGCACCGAACTCCACACGGTGAGCCGGTCCCGTTCCATCCGGGACAGCAGCGCCTGCGGGTCACGCAGCACCGACCGGCCGAAGGTGACCACGGTGGCACCGACGAGCAAGGGTGCCAGGATCTGCCGGACCGAGGCGTCGAAGCAGATCGACGAGGTCTGGGCCAGCCGGTCGCCGGGCCGGTAACCGAACGTGTCGATCGCCCAGTCGAGATAGTTGACCATCGACCGGTGGGTGATCGGTACCCCCTTCGGCCGTCCCGTCGACCCGGACGTGAAGATCACGTACGCGGTGTCGTCCGGCGCGGCGACGATCGCCGGCACCTGGACGGGCACCTGCTCCGCCGGCACCGTGACCGGCCGGTGCTCCGGGTCCGAGCCGAGACGGACCGGGCGGACCGCACCGGTCAGCCGCGCCACCGTGGCCGCACAGTCCTCGTCGTACAGCACCACCTGGGCCCCGACCCGGCGCAGTTGCTCGTCGAGGCGGGCCGGGGGATGGGCGGCGTCCAGCGGCACCCAGGCGGCACCGGCGCGCAGGATCCCGACCACCGCGACGACCGACCCGGGTCCGGGCGCGGTGAGCATCCCGACGTGCTGGCCCGGGCGTACGCCGTGGGCGGCGAGCAGCGCCGCCACCCGGTCGGCGGCCCGGTCCAGGTCCCGGTAGGTGGTCGACCGCTCGCCGTCGCTCACCGCCACCGCGTCCGGGGTACGCCGGCAGACCGCCCGGATCCGCGCGTTGACATCCACTGCGCCGGCCAGCGGGCGGAGCGGTTCGAGCGGTCCCGGCCGCTGCTCCGCGACGTCCACCGGCCGAGGCGCGGCGGCGTCGGATGGGCGGTCGGCGGCGAGATCGACAAGTTCCCGGTGGTGCTCGGCGGCGAGCCGGGCCACTGTCCCGGGTCGGAACAGTCGCAACGGAAAGTTCCAGGACAGCCGCAGTGTCGGGCCCGACTCCCACCAGAGCAGGCTGAGCTGGGTGGCCGCCGAACCCGAGCCGGCCGCCGTCGGGACGACCCGCACCGGGGCGTCCGGGTCCGTGGTGACCGGGAAGCGGGCGAAGCTGAACCCGGCCGGGCTGGCGGTACGCGGACCGTCGCCGCTCGGCCGCAGCAGCCGAGCCAGGTCGAGGCTGGACACCGAGCCGTGCCGCTGGGCGGTGGTCCAGGACTGCCGGAGCCGGTCGGCCAGCCGGGCGGCGGGCTCGGCTGGATCCACCTCGACCAGCAGCGGCAGGGTGTCGGCGAAGGGCCCGACGATCCGCTCGATGCCGGGCAGCCGGGCGTCACGACCGGCCCGCGCCACGCTCACCGGCACCCGCAGCTGCCCGCTCCACCGTGCCAGGCACCGGACGTAGCCGGCGAGGAGCAGGTGAAACAGCGAGACGCCGGCCTCGGCGGCCCGCTGCCGCAACCGGCCGACCAGCTCCTCGTCCAATTCGTCCAGGTGCCGCAGGTACGGCGGCGCGGGCAGACTCGCCGGGTCGCCGTCGTACGGCAACCGCAGCCGCCACCCGGGATCGGCCAGCCGCTGCCGCCAGTACGCCAGGTCCGCCTCGGTCGGCGGGGCGGCACCGAGGGCGTACTCGGCGAAGCCGGGGCCGGCGGGCGCGGGCGCCACCTGGCGACCTCGCGCCAGCGCGGTGTAGTCCGCCCAGAGTTCCTCGCTGAGCTGGTTGAGGCTGGCACCGTCTCCGGCCGCGTGGTGCAGCACCAGGAGCAGGTGAGACCGGTCGGCATCCTCCCGGGCGAGCACCGCACGCAGCGGCGGTTGCCGGGTCAGGTCCACCGGCGTGTTGCAGAGCCGTTCCTCCAGTTCGGGGAGGGGGTTGGTGAGCGGCTGCACCTCGTACGCGATGGCGGCCCCGGCGGCGGACGGTGGGCGGACCAGCTGACGTGGGGTGCCGGCGCCGGCACCCGGCACGAACCGGACCCGCAGCATCGGATGGCGGTCGGCGAGACCGGCCAGGGCCCGGCCGAGCAGGTCGGCGTCGAGCGGCCCGGTGACGGTCTGCCGGACGAAGGCGTAGCTGGCCACGGTCGGGTGCAGCCGTTCGTTGACGTACCAGGCCCGCTGCACCGGGGTGAGCGGGAAGGGTTCCCCGTGGGTGATCGGCGCCACCGCCTGCGGTGTCGTCGGCGGCGCGGCCTGCGGAACCGGCGGCACCCCGCCGCCGGGCGGCACCGCACCGCCGTCCGGCGGCGGCGCGGCATCGGCCTGCGTCAGGTGGGCGGCGAGCGTGGCGACGGTGGTGTACTCGAAGAACAGGGTCACCGGCAGCTGCCGACCGAGTTCGTCCTCCAGTCGTTTGACCAGGTCCACCGCGGCCAGCGAATCCAGCCCGAGGGCGAGGAACGAGACGTCGTCGGCGATCTCCTCGCTCGGCCGGTGCAGCGGCTCGGCGAGCAGCCGGCGCAGCAACCGGGCCAGCTCCGCCGCCTCCGGCCGACCCACTGCTGGCCGACCCGTCTCCGGTTGATCCGACACCGGGTGCCCGGCGGTCGAGCCGACCGTTGCCATGGCGGCCGAGCCGGCGGCCGAGCCGATGGTTGCCCTGGCGTCCGGCACAGCGAGCGGACCGGCGGTGGCCGGGGCAGCGGTCCGGACGGTACGTGCCCGATGCGCCGTCAGGTCCGCGACGACCAGGTGGGCGGCGTCGACCTCACGGGCGAGCCAGAGGGCACGCAGCGCGTCCCGGACGGTCAACCCACCGCTGGCACCGCTGCGGGCGGCCATGCCACGGTCGGTGATCGCGCCGAAGCCGACCGCCTGGACGGGCTGGCCGGCGGCCCGCTGCGCGGCGGCGAAGGCGTCGAGGAACGCGTTGCCGGCCGCGTAGTCGCCGATCGCACCGGCCATCCCGGGCAGCACCGCGCTGACCGAGGAGAAGCCCACAAGCGCCGCCCGGTGCTGGCCCCACCGTCGCAGCGCCTGCGCCAGCAGGTGGCTGCCGCGTACCTTGGGCGCGAGCACCGCCAGGATGTCCGGGACGGACTTCGCCGCCAGGGTGCCGATCCGCACCGTCCCGGCGGCGTGCCAGACGGTGTCCACCCGGGACAGCTCGGCGAACAGCGCATCGACGTCGGCCGGCACGGTCACGTCGCAACGCCGGTACGTCGCGTCGGCGCCCGCCGCGATCAGCTCCGGCAGAAGGCCGTCCGGGGCGCGCTCCGACCGACCGGCCAGCAACAGGGTGGGCCGGCCCCGGCGGGCGAGCGTACGGGCCAACTCGGCACCGATCCCGCCGCCGCCTCCCACGATCACGTGCACACCGTCGTCAGTGGACGAATGCGACGACGGCGATGGGGCGGGCGCACCGGCACCGGAGAAGTCTGTGGGATCGGCCGCCGGGACCAGGTGCCGCGCCAGCCGGCGCCCGGCCCGCCAGGCCACCCCGGTCGCGGTGGTTACCTCGGTGCGGCTGTCTCCGGCCGTGGGGTCGTCGTCGAGTCGCAGGTCGGACAGCTCCCGGCACACCGACTCCACCCGGACCGCCAACTCGTCGCGGCCAGACAGATCGATCACCCGGGTACGCAGGCCGGGGCGTTCGTCAGCGAGGGCCCAGCAGAGTCCGGTGAGCACCGCCTGCACCGGCCGGTGCCGCTCCGACGCCCCGGTGACCTGCACGTCCTCGGTGAGCACCAGCAGCCGGCCGAGCCGCCCGTCCGGCTCGTCGAGCAGGGTCCGCAGGGCGCGTACCTGCCCGGTGACGGCGGCGTCGAGGGCCGCCACGTCCGGCGGGTCGACCGCCGGCCCGGCGAGCAGCACGGTCACCTCCGGCGGCGCGAGGTCGTCGGCCGCTCCGGGCGTGACGTGCCCGGCGTCGGGGTGCCCGGACGGCTGCACCGTGACGCCGCGTGCGGTGAGCGTGGCGGCGAGCCGGGCGGCCAGGTCACCGTCGACGCCGGGTCCACACAGCCGGATCCGGGCCGGCAGTTCGTCGCCGAGCACCGGCGCGTCCCGCCAGGCGATCCGGTGCAGCGGTACGGTCCGAGGTGCCGGCGACGGCGGGTAGGACCGCCGCTGGAACGGGTACGTCGGCACCGGCACCCGCCGCCGACCGGCGTACAGGGCGGCCCGGTCCAGCGGTCCACCGAGGGTCCACAAGCGTCCCACCGCCGCCAGCAGCGCCCCGGTCGCGGCACCCGGTTCGGCGGCCAGCAACGGCAGCACGCGCACCGGACCGGCGTCGCACCGGCCGCCGGTACCCAGGTCGAGGACGACGTCGTACGCCCCGTCGGGCATCGACCGGGGCGGGGCAGGCAACCGTGGCCCGGTCGTCGCGGCGCGTCGGACCGCCTCGGCCGGGTCCAGTTCACCGCGTACGGCGGCTGCGGTCAGTGCGCCGACGCCGGAGCCGAGCAGCCCGTCCGGACGTACCCCCCAGGCGGTGAGTTGGCCGGCCAGGGCGACGCCGACGGCGACCGCCACCGCTGCCGCGACCTGCGGTTCGGCGGCCGAATCGGTCAGGCACCAGGTGTGCAGCGGGCGTCCCGCCACCGGCGTGGCGGCGACCTCGGCCAGCAGGTTGCGGAAGACCGGCAGCCGGTCGTGCAGGTCGCGCACGGCAGCCGCGGGCAGCGTCGTGCCGTCGTCCGGGAAGACGAGCACGGTCCTCGGTCGCCGGCCGACCGGTGCCTCGCCGAGGGTGTCGGCGGCGGCGTCGAGCCGGTCGGCGAGGTCCCCGTCGGCGACCACGGCCAGCCGGTGCGGCCCGTCGTCCCGGGCGGTACCCGCGCTGGCGCAGACGTCGGCCTCGGCGAGTTCCGGGTGGGTACGCAGGTACGCGGCGAGGTCCCGGGCCGCCCGGCGCAGCGCGGCGGGCGAGTACGCGCTGAGCGTGGCCAGTTGGCAACCGGAGCCGTGCAGGTCGGCCGCGACCCGCGTCGGGCGTGCCTGCGGTGCCTCGCGCAGCACCGCGTGCGCATTCGTCCCGCCGAAGCCGAACCCGTTGATGCCGGCGAGCAGCGGGCCGGCGGCGGTCCACGGCCGCCCCTCGGTGACCACCGCGAAGCCGGCCGCGGCGAGGTCGAAGCGGGCGGCCGGACGGGTGTGGTGCAGCGAGGGCGGCAGGTACCGGTGCCGCAGCGCCAGCACCACCTTGACCAGCGCGGGCAGCCCGGCCGAGTTGAGCAGGTGGCCGAGGTTCGTCTTCACCGAGCCCAGCCCGCGCGGCACCCCGTCGGCCGGCGGCGGGTACGCCGTGGCCAGCGACCGGACCTCCACCGGGTCACCAATTTCGGTGCCGGTGCCGTGCGCCTCCACGTACGACACCTGCGCCGGGTCCACCCCGGCGTCCCGGTACGCCCGCGCGATCACCTCCCACTGCCGGTGTGGGTTCGGCGCGAGCAGGCTCAGCGAACGTCCGTCGTTGCCGACGGCGGTCCCGGCGACGACGGCCAGCACCGGGTCGGCGTCGGTGTGCGCGTCGTCGACGCGGCGCAGCACCAGCGCGGCGCCGCCCTCGCCGGGGACGAAGCCGTCGGCGGCGGCGTCGAAGGCGCGGCACCGACCGGTGGGGGAGAGCGCCTCGGCGGCGGCGAGCACCCGGTACCCGGTCTCGGTGAGGTTGAGGTTCACCCCGCCGACCACCGCGACGTCGCACTCCCCGGCGGCCAGGCTGCCGGCGGCCAGGTGCAGCGCGACAAGCGCCGACGAGCAGGCGGTGTCCACCGCCACCGCCGGCCCGGTCAGGTCCAGGGCCTGCGCCAACCGGGCCGGGATCAGGTTCCGCAGGTTCCCGACAAGTGCCGCCGCCCGATCGACAGCCGTCCCGCCGGCGGCCAGCAACTCGGGGTAGGCGCTCTCGCCGACGGCGGCGAAGACGCCGATCCGGTGACCGTGCCGGCGGGGTCCGGCGTATCCGGCGCGTTCCAGGGCCTCGTACCCGATCTCCGCGAAGAGCCGGGCGTGCGGGTCGGTGAGCCGGGCCTCCTGTTCGGTGAGCCCGAAGAACCCGGCATCGAAGAGCATCGGGTCGGTCAGGAAGGAACCCCACTGTGGGCCGTGCGCGGTCGGGGCCCAGCGGTGGGCGGGGACCGGGGTGACGGCGTCGACGCCGTCGACCAGCTGCTGCCAGAACTCCTCAGGGGTGTCCGCGCCCGGGAACCGGCAGGCCAAACCGATCACCGCGACACCCGCCCGGTCGACGTCGGTGGTGCTGCGGGTCGGCTGCGGTCCCGCCACCGGACCCGGGTCGCCGAGCGGTCCGGCGGCGAGCCGGTCGGCGAGCGTCGTGACGGTGGGGCAGTCCCGCAGGTCCGCCGGATTCAAGGCGGTGCCCAGGGCGTCCTCCAACCCGGCGAGCACCTCCATCGCCTTCAGCGAGGACCCGCCGATGCTCAGGAAGCGGTCGTCCGGGCCGATCGTGGCCGGCGGCCGGTCCAGTACCCGGGCCCAGACCTCGCGGATCAGCCCTTCGAGTTCCGGCCGGGACCGCCCGGCCGCGCCCGGCGGCAGCCGGGGTACGGCGACCGGCGCACGGTGGACCGGCGGGCACCAGCGCCGCTCCCGGTCGGCGAAGTCGCCGGTCAGATACCGCTCGCGCATCCGGCGTCGGCGCAGCTTTCCGCTTGTGGTCCGGGCGAACGCGCCGGGCGGCAGCGGCAGCACCCGGACGTTGTCGTGGCCGCTTGCCTCGGCGACCCGTCCCCGCACCGCGGCGAGGACGTCTGCCGCGTCGGCCGGTGGGCGGGCCCACGGCACGAACACCACGATCCGCTCACCGCCGGAGGCCGGGTCGGTCGCGCCGACCACCACGGCCAGGTCGCCCGGCAGGCCGGGGGTGGCGACGGCCACCGTCTCCAGGTCCGCGGCGTGGAAGGTCCGGCCGTTGACGAAGACCACGTCCTTGGCCCGGCCGGTGACACAGAGCCGCCCGTCGCGCAGGAAACCCAGATCGCCGGTACGCAGCCAGCCGGCCACGAAGGTGTCCCGGCTGGCCTGCGGCGCCCGGTGATAGCCGCGCGCCACGTTCGGGCCGCGTACCTCGATCTGGCCGACCCGCAGCTCGGGCAGGGGCCGGCCGTGCTCGTCGACCACGCGCAGCGCGCAGCCGGTCACCGGGCGGCCCAGGTCCATCAGCTCGACCGCGTGCTCACCGGGCATCGTGGACGCCGCCCGGCCCCGGCTCAACTCGGCGCGGTCGAGCACCAGCGGGACGGCCACCTCACCTTGCGGTGTGAAGGTCACCGCGAGGGTCGCCTCGGCGAGCCCGTACACCGGTCGCAGCGCGGCCGGGTCGAGCCCGGCCGGTCGGGTGTGGGCCAGGAAGGACCGCCACACCGTCGCCGAGATCGGCTCGGCACCCACCACCACGCACCGCACCGCACTCAGGTCGAGCTTGGCGAGGGTTCCGGCCGGCACCCGGCGTACTGCCAGGGCCAGCGCGAAGTTCGCCGCCGACAGCAGGGTGGCCCGATGCCGGTGGGCGGTGGTGAACCAGAGCGCCGGGCGCTTGGCGAACGCCAGCGGGCCGATGCGTACCTGCTTGAGGCCGACCGCGAGTGGGGTCAGATGGGTGCCGATCAGTCCCATGTCGTGGAAGTACGGCATCCAGGTCACCAGCACGTCGTCCGGGCGCGCACCGCTGGCCACTCTGGCCTGCTCCAGGTTCGCCAGCACGTTGTCGTGGGTCAGCTCCACCCCGCGGGGCGCGCCGGTGCTGCCGGAGGAGAACTGGAGGAAGGCGACGTCGTCCCCGGCCGGCGTCGGCAGCTGCGGCGGTGCGGTCCCGGTGCGCAGCGCGGCCAGCCGCAGCACCGGCGCGGGTAGGCCGTCCGTCACCGGGGCGGTGGCGTCGTCGGTCACCACCACCGCGTCGGGAAGACTGTCGCGCACCGCCCGTACCCGATGCGGCTCGGGCGGCAACGGCACCGGCACCAGCCCGGCGGCGAGCGCACCCCAGAACATCGGCTGGAAGTCGTGGCCGGCGTCGGCGAGCAGCAGCGCGGGCGTGCCCGGCGGCACCCCGGCGGCCCGGTAGCCACCGGCCACCCGCAGCGACTCGTCGCGCAGCTGCTGGAAGGTCACCGTACGCTCGGTGCCGTCCTCCGCGACGTGCACGATGACCTGGTCAGGCGACCGGTCGGCGGCACCGAGGAGTACGTCGAGCAGACCTCGGCGGGCACCCGGCCCAGTCGCAATCGGCACGGCAGGATGCTAGTGGTCCGCTCGGCCCGATCGGTAACCCGTATCGGCTCGGACACCCTGCTCACCTGCGTGATCAGTCCCGCGTCGGGTCGTCGGTGCCGGCCCGGCCGAGTCGCGCGAGCCGGCTCCGGGCGTCGTCGGCGGCGGGATCCCCCAGGTCGTCGTAGATCAACGCGGCCAGGCGCCAGGCCGCCGTGGCGGCGGCGGTGTTGCCCATCACGGCCCGGGTGTCGCCGAGCCGGACCAGGGTCTCCGCCTGGTGGTAGCGGTCGGCGGAGGCCCGGAACAGCTCGACGGACCGCTCGTAGCAGGAGACGGCCCGGTCGTGCTCGCCCAGCCCGTGGTACGCGAAGCCGAGACTGTCCAACGTCGCCGCCTGGCCGTTGTGGTCGTCGATCAGCTGCTGCTGGGCCAGCGCCTCCGTGCAGTCGGCGATGGCCTGCCGGTGGTCGCCCTGCACGGCGTGGATGAAACCGATCGCGTTCAGCGTCCGGCCCTCGCCCGCCCGGTTGCCGGCCAGCCGGTACAGCCGCAGCGCCTCCCGGGCGTGCGTCAACGCCTCGTCCCGCTGGCCGAGAACGAAACAGTGCTCGGTGTAGTTGTGCAGGGTCTGCGCCAGCCCGGCCGGGTCGTCGAGTTGCTCGTACAGCTTGATCGCCCGCTGGAGGCGCTCACCGGCGGTGTCGTACTCGCCCAGCCGGTAGGCGGCCCGGCCGAGCAGCCGGTTGGCCGTGGCCTGCGCTTCCAGGTCGCCGAGGCGTTCGGCCGATTCGAGCGCGGCCTGCTGGGCCACGAGCTGGTCCTGCCAGAGCCCCCGGGGCGCGAGGAAGGTGGTCAGCGCCCAGGCGAGCTGCCAGGCGTACCCGTCGAAGCCGGTCGCGGTGGCCTGCCGGATCACCCGCAGCAGCACGAGACGTTCCGCCGCGAACCAGGCCAGCGCGGCATCCTGGTCGGCCATCGGTACGTGCGCGTTGTCGGCGCGGGCCGGCACCACGGTGACCGGTGACCACTGGGGCTGCACCAGCCGGCCGGCCGGATACGCGCTGTGCAGGTAGTGGTCGTAGAGGCGGTGCAGGGCCTCGTGCCGCTCGTCGGCGTGCCCGGCTTCCTGGGCCAGCTCGGCCGCGTAGGAGCGCAGCAGGTCATGCAGGGCGTACCGGTCGGGTTGGTGCTCGGTCAGCAGGTGCGACCGGGTCAGTTCGTTGAGGACCGGGGTGAGCGCGGCCCGTGGCCGGCCGAGCAGCGCGGCGGCGGCGGATCCGCTCAGCTCGGGCCCCGGATGCAGGCCGAGCAGGCGGAACAGGCGCGCCGCGTCCGGGCTCAGCGCCGCGTACGACCAGGAGAAGACCCGCCGCACGTCGCCGTCGGCCAGGATCTCCAACCGGGTCTCCGGCGCACGCAGCTCGGCGGCGATCGCATCGAGCGGGAAGCGGGGTCTGGTGGCCACCCGCGCGGCCACGATCGACAGGGCGAGCGGAAGGCGACCGGCTGCCTCGATCATCTCGGTCACGGCGGCCGGCTCGGCGTCGAGGCGGTCGCCGATCCGGCCGCGCAGCAGGTGCGTCGACTCGGCGTCGGTAAGCACGTCGAGCGCGAGCAGTCGGGCACCCTCGGCGGCGACCAGGCTGCTGAGCTGGTCCCGGCTGGTCACCACGACGACGCACCGGCCGGCGCCCGGCAACAGCGGCCGTACCTGGCCGGCGTCGCGGGCGTTGTCGAGCACGATGAGCATCTCGCGGTTGGCCAGCAGGCTGCGGTAGAGACCGGTCCGGGCGTCCGTGCTGCTCGGCATGCGGGCCAGCGGCACGTCCAGCGCCTCGAGGAAACCGAGCAGGGCGTCGGCCGGGGAGACCGCCTCGCCGTCGTCGTACCCGCGCAGGTTGACGTAAAGCTGCCCATCCGGGAAGCGATCCGCCACCCGGTGTGCCCAGTGCAGCGCCAGCGCGGTCTTGCCGACGCCGGCCATCCCGCAGATCGCGGTGATGACCACGTTGCGTGGCCTGCTCGCCACCGCTTCCACTGCGGCGTCGAGGCGGTCGAGCTGCGCCTGCCGGCCGACGAAGTCGGGCGTGGCAAGCGGTAGCTGGGCCGGGCGGGTGCGGCCCCGGCCGGTCGTCCGATTGTCGGAACGCGGCACCGGCCCGGCGGGGACGGAACGGTGGTGCAGGATGTCGTCGTGCAGGCGGGTCAGCTCGGGTCCCGGGTCCATCCCGGTCTCCTCGGCGAGTACCTGCCGGGCCTGCCGGAAGGCCGCCGCCGCCCCAGCCACGTCACCGCTGTGATAGAGACCCGTCATCAGCTGCGCCCACGCCCGCTGCCGTAGCGGATGCCGTTCGAGCAGGCCGCGCAGCCTGGGGATCACCTGCGCGTACGCGCCGAGCGCGAGCTTCGCGGCGGCATGCTCCTCCTCGGCCAGCAGCCGCCGTTCGGTGACCTGCTCGGCCCAGCGGGACAGCGGCCTGGGCAGCGGCAGTCCGGCCAGCGCGGGGCCACGCCACAGGGCCAGCGCCTCGGCCAGCTCGGCCTCGGCCAGCGCGGGATCGCCCTGGGCCAGAGCGTCGCGTCCGCGGGTGGCTGCGGTGTCGAACCGGTCGAGGTCGCGCTCGTCCGGCTCCACTCGCAACAGGTAGCCCCCGGCGGTGGTGACGATCCGCCCGTCATGGTCGAGGGCCTGCCGCAGTCCGCGCACGTAGGTGCGGATGTTGGCCCCGGCCGACGCCGGTGGCTGGTCGCCCCAGAGCGCGTTGACCAGCTCGTCGGTGCATACCGCCTCGCCGGGGCGGGCCAGCAGCAGCGCGAGCAGCAGCCGTTGTTTCACCGAACCGAGTTCGACCGCACGGCCGTCCCGGGACACCGACAACGGGCCGAGGAGATCGAAGCGGAGCAGCATCAGTCACCCCAACCGACGGCCGAAGACAATTCACTTTGTACGCCGATTGTGCGCGGTTGATACGCGGGCAACCGTACCATCGGCAGCCGGGTCGGCGATCTTCCCGAATAACCACTTTCGGGGGGTTCGGGCGTTAGCGATCCACTTCACGGGGGGCGTGTGAACACGCGCAGGTCGGCGTACTGGTCTGGACCGTCGGCGTCGGGATGGCCGACGGCCCGGACCAGCACGCCGACTGGCTACCTCGGGCCCGGAGGCTGCGCTGCGTCCGCCGGCCCGCCGTCGTCCGCCGTCCGGGACGGAAAGAGCACAAGCGCGGCAGTCCAGTCGCGGACCGACCGACCCGCCAGCAACAGCCCCGCGGCCAGCAGGTAGAGGCCGGCCGAGATGGGCCACCAGTGCCCCACCCCGTCGCGCAGGAAGAGACTGGCCAGCAGGAGCAGCACCGCGAGCACACCGACGAGTACCGCGAGGAACGCCGCCGCCCGGACCGCCAGGTAGCCGCCGTGCCAGACCCGGTGACCGAGCAGCGCCAGGAGCGGTAACCCGACCCCGGCGATCACGCCCTCCCAGACGTTACCGTCCACGGCGGAGCTGATCAGCAGCACCGCGACGGTCACCGCCGCCGGGGCAGCCAGGGCGAGGGCCGCCGGCACCGCCCAGGGCCGCCGACGCGGCTCGCTGGGCAGGCCCGGCACGGGAACGCCAGCGCGCCCGTAGAGCGGCCAGATGGCCAGCGGAACGGTCGTCTCGACCCAGCGGTGCAGCTTGACCAGGGGCCACCGGTGGTCCTGATCGTCACCAAGCGGCACCAGGTGTGGCGTCCAGTCGGGGTCGAACCAGACCACCGCCTGAAGGTGGGACGCCCGGATCGTCGTGTTGGAGGGGCGCGGCAGCGGCTGGTACGGCGGCAGTTCGCGCGGGAAGACCGCCGACAGTTCGGCCCGGAACCGTTCGTACCGCTGGCCGTCGCCGGTGACGAGCACGACCAGCCGATCGGCCAGGCCGCGCTCGACGACCTGTTCGGTCTCCCACCGGATCGCCTCGCCCGGCGAGGCGACAAGCAGCACGAGCTGGGCCCGGTCCAGACCTGCCAGCACCCGGGACCGCCACTCGTCGTCCCCGGCGTAGTCGCGTCCCGCGCCGACCTGCGGCAGTGTGTCGCGCGGACTGCCGAGGGCCACCAGCCGGCCGAAGGTGGCCGTGGCGTTACCGAGCTGCTGCTCCTCCGTGGTGAGGTCCGCCGCCCAGGGGCCGCGCAGATCCCCACCCTGCACCCGCGCCAGGCCCGCGTCCTCGTCGAAGGACCGCAGCAACAGCACGATCGGCTCTGCCTCGGCGAGATCGGTGAGCGGATCCATCAGCCGGGCGCGATGTCGGGATCCGTGCCGGTAGGCCCAGCGTCCGAAACCCAGCAGCACGAACATCAGCACAACGGCCACCAGGGGATGGATCGGTGCGACGCTGCGGCTGCCGCCGGAGCGCAGTGCCGCGTAGCCGATCCCGCCGAAGGTCGTGCCGAGGACGAGCGCGATCAGGCCGGTCGTCTTGAGCGCCAGGCCCCAGTGTGGACGTTGCCGGATCGAGGCGGGCGGGCGAGGCGGCTGGGCCATCGCGCCTCCTGTCAGTGCCGCACCGACGGGCCCCGAAAGTGTACGCGGGAAAGTTTTGGTCGGCTTGCCCGTCGCCGGTGAACCAGCACCCGTTCAGCGCCGTCATGAGGGCGTGCAACTGCTGCGTACGTTCGCGGACCTCGTGCGTCCGCTGCCAGGCCGATGGAGGGCTTGATGACACTGAGCACCGTTTCGTCCCCGATCCGGCGGGCCTTCACGAGCACGAGAGTCGCGCTCCTCACCGTCGTGGTGCTCGCGCTCGGCCTGATCGTGGTCATGTCGAGCAGCTCGGACGCCGTCGCCGGGGAGCGGGTGACGTTCGTCAACGCGACCGGTGAGACGCTCTGGGTCGGTGCCGGGGAGAGCGGAGACGGCTCGCGCCCGATCACCGGCCTGCCCGTCCTGCGGCCCGGTGAGTCGAAGACCATCGTCATCCCCGACGACGGTCATCCGGGCCATTGGCGCGGGCGGTTCTTCGCCCGGCAACGCTGTAGCGGCGAGCCGGGCAGCACCTTCAGCTGCGTGGTGGGGGACTGCGGTCCCTTCCCGGACCGCTGTGAGCGGGGCGCGGAGCCGGTGAGCCTGGCCGAGTTCAACTTCGACCAGCACAACCCGGCGGCTCCCTGGTACAACGTCAGCTACGTCGATGCCCTGTCGGTGACGATCACGATCGACGCACCCGGTGGTGCCAATCCGCTGGCCGGCAGCTGTGTCCGGTGGGACTGTTCGGGCGGGCAGCTGCTCGCCGCCTGCCCCGAGGCACACGCCGTACGCGATCCGGGTCGCGGTGACCGGGTGAACTGCGTCAACCCCAACCGGGACGCGGAGAGCGCCTACACCGCCGCCCTGCGCCCCTTCGGCGCTCGGGCCTACCTGTGGTCCACGCACGACAAGGTTCCCGGCAACGAAACCGTCTTCGCCTGCCCCGGCTGCGCGGACTTCGTGGTGACCTTCCGCAACGGCGGCGCCTCGGCGCCCCGGCCCGCCGACCAGCCCGTCGCCGACCGGCCCGACCCGCAGCCAGGCGGCGGCTTCGCCCTGCGCGGGTACGTGAACAAGTGCGTCGACGTGCCCGGTGGCGTCTCGGCCGACGGTGCCCAGTTGCAGCTCTGGAAGTGCAACGGCACGCCGGCACAGCGGTTCGCGCGGGGACCCAACGGCTCGCTGGTGGCGCTCGACAAGTGCATGGACGTCGCCTGGGCGTCGCGGGACAACGGGGCCAAGGTGCAGCTCGCGCACTGCAACGGCGGCCCGGCGCAGGTCTGGGTCGTCGAGCGGGAGATGGTGCGGAACCCGCATTCGGGCAAGTGCCTCGACGTACGCGACCGCAACCGCGGCAACGGCGCCCCGTTGCAGATCTGGCAGTGCGCGCCCGGACAGGACAACCAGACCTGGCGTACGGTCGGCCGCTGACGAGCCGGGGCGGACCGAACAGGGCGCGCAATGGCCGGCCCGGCGGTGGCCGGGAGGGCCGCCGCGCCGCATCAGGTGGCACGAGACGGAAGGATGCGAATGAAGTCAGGTGGTCCGGAGCGGGCGGCGACGCCCTGGTGGGCGGTGGCGTTACTGCTGGCGGCCCTGTTCGGGGCGCTCACTCCGGCGACAGCGGCGACGGCGGCGCCCGGCGACACCGGCAAGTACTACGTCGTCGGTCCGCCGGTCAACGGCCAGCGCGAGTACCTGTACAGCATCGCCCTGACCACCCTCGGAAACGGCAACCGGTTCCGCGAGATCATCGAACTCAACCGGGGGCGGGCACAGCCCGACGGGGCCACCTTCACCGACGGCGTCGAACTCGCACCCGGCTGGGTCCTCGTGTTGCCCCGCGACGCCGACGGGCCGGGCGTGCGTACCGGCCCGCTCCCGGCCATCGCACCGCCGACCCCCCGGCCGTCGCCGCGTACCGTGGCGCCAGCGACGGCGGCACCGACACCGAGCACGGCACCGACACCGAGCATGGCGCCGCCCACCTCCGCCGCCCCGACGCCGCCCGCGTCGCCGAGCCCGGTCAGCTCGGACCCGGCGGCCGGTGGTTCGGCCCCGGCCGTGGCCGAACCGCCGGCGCGCTCCGAGCCCTCCGGGCCGGGCCTGCTCACTCCCGGAGTGGTCCGGATCGGCGCGGGCGTGCTCGCGGTGGTGTTCGCAGTCGTCGCGCTGCTGGTGCTGCCCCGGCGGGTGCACCAACTGCGCTCGGCGACTCTCGACGACGGGCCATGGCCGCCGGAACGACACCACACGCCGACCCCGGCCGAACGTGCGGCCCGCGCGGCGGCCACCCCGCCACCACCTCCGCCGGCCCCGGGCGAGCCACCGCCGCAGCCGTCGGCGGAACTACGGACGGCGGAGCATCCGCAGCTGCGGCTGGCGGAGCCGGCTCAGGTCGCTGCGCCGTCCATGCCACCACCCGAATGGCCGCCCCGCACCGGCACCTCACCGACCCGGGTACCGTCCGGGCCGCCGCCGCAGGCGCCACCGGACGGCGGGGTGGGCACAGAACCGGCTGCGGAGGTCGGCGATCCGCCCCGGCCCGCGTTGCCGGCCGACGGCGACGTGCCGTACGTCCGGGTGGACGCTCGCACCGAGGTCGGTCCGATCCTGGTCCGCCTGGCCGGCGTGACCACCGGACCGACCACGCCCGCGTACGCCTGGCTCGCCGACGACGAGCCGGTGCCGGCGGCGGCGGTGCCGTTGATGCTGGGCCGGAAGGGACCGTGGCGGCTCCACGTCGACCTCGGCCGGGCACCCGACGTCTTCACCCTGGTCGGCGAGATGGCCGAGTGCCGACGGCTGGCCGCCGCGTACGCCCGGCAGCTGCACGCGGACGGGATCGAGGTCGCCGTCCTCGGTGATGCACTGGGCGCCGAGATCTTCGAGGGCTGTCGGAGCCTGACCCGGCTCCCCGAGCCGGGCGACGGCGGCGCCGACCCGTACGTCGTGATCACGGCGGGCCTGCCCGAGGGCCTGGCCGCCGGGATACGCGAACTCGCTGCCGGCGGTCGCTGCGTGCCGATGGTGATCGGTCGGGTCGCCGACGGCCGCTGGTCGGTTCAGCTCGGTGCCGGTGCCGGTGCCGGTGCCGGTGCCGGTGGCGGTGCCGGTGGCGGTGCCGGTGGCGGTGCCGGTGGCGGTGCCGGTGGCGGTGCCTGATGCCGGGGCACGACGGTCGACAGCGGTCCCTTCTCCGGTTCGGGTACCCGCTGCCAGGCCCCCGCCTCGGCGCGGTACGCCCGACACACCCGCACCCGCCGGTAGGAGCGGCTACTGAGGATCAGCTCCACCTGGGCGGCGCGCAGCGGTTCCGCCCGGGAGCGGAGCCGGCGCAGCGGGGCGAGCAGGTCCGCCGTTGACGTGACGTCGATGGCCCGGTCCCTCGGCACCCGCAGCTCCAGCAGCAGCCGGCCCGGCCGGACCGCCGGCTGCCGGCGGTAGAGCCGCAGCCAGTGGCGGGGCAGGCGGACATGGTCCGCCGGCAGCAGGGCGTACGCCCGCCGGGAGCCGAAGCTCGGCCAGCGCCGTACGTCGTTGGGCAGACCGGCGATCGACCGGCCGGGTGCGGAACGGATCTGCAACGGCTCGTCGGCGCACTCGCCGGCCGGGGTCAGCTGGCCGGCCCGGTCGACGTCGAAGGTGTCCACCGCGCAGATCCGGTCCAGGCGCGCCGCCGGCAGGAGGTACGCCTCGCGGAGACCACGCAGGTGTTGCAGGCGGGCGGGTAGACGGGCCCGGAGCACCGCCATCGGGATCGCGCCGCCGGCCCCCACCCGGACCCGCAACAGCCGACCAGCATCCGGCACCGATCGGGGATCCAGGAACGCCAACAGGAACAGCTCGGCGCTGGGCAGGCCGTCGGCGACCGACCGGGCGTCGACAGGCGAGGCGACGAACGCCTCGAACGGCTCCGCGTTGACCTGCTGCCCGGCGGACAGCCACGGCGGACCGTACGCCGCCGCGCGGCGCTCCTCGGTGGTAAGCGCGGGACGGGGCAGCGGCGTCTCCGGAACGGCGGCCGACTGCCGCGACCGCTCCCCGACCCCCGTGTCCGGCTCGGCCGTGTCCGGCTCGGCCGGTTCGGGCTTAGCCGGTTGCGGCTTGGCCGGCTCCGGCTCGGGCTCGGGCTCCGGCTCGGGCTCGGGCTCGGGTTCGGTCGGCTCTGGCTCGGTCGGCTCAGTGGCCTGCTTCGTCGCCTCCGGCCGGGCAGTGTCTGGCGCCAGCTCGCCTGTCGGCGCCGGATCGGCCGGTTGCGGCTTGGCCGGCTCGGGTTCGGTCGGCTCGGGTTCGGTCGGCTCTGGCTTGGTGGGTTCGGGTTCGGCCGGTTGGGGCTCGGGTGGGTTCGGGCCGCTCGCCGTGATGCTGGGCCGGGCCGACGCCGGTAGGAGCAGGCCGTCCGGGGTGGTTCGCAGTGCCGGCGGCGCGGCGGCGAACCGGGGCCGATGCGCCTGCCACCCGGCCGGCCGACCCGCGTAGTCGAGGGCGCGCAGGTCCTTGCGGCCGTCGACCAGCTCCGCGCTGCCGCCCGGCGGTGGTGTCCAGACGGTGGCACCGGTCGTCTCGGCCAGCTCGCGTGCCTGGTTAACGAGGCTCTGCTGCTCGTCCGGGTCGGACGGCCAGGTCAGCCAGAGCCGCAGGTCGATGCCGTAGAGGGGCAGGTCACCCAGGAGGGCGGCCAGCTGGCCGCCGCTGTACACCCGCTGCGTGCCGCCGTAGTCGCCGACCAGGAAGCCACCGGCCCGAGCGGTGACCGCGACGGTCACCAGCCCGTCCGAGGCCGAGCTGAGCCGGTGCGCGGTGGCCCGCCGGGTGACGAAGTCGGCCCGGGTGGCGAGGACGACACCGCCGCGCAGCGGCAGACCCACCACGCCCCGGCGGGGGCGGACCAGACCACGCTCCACGGTGAACCAGCCGGGCAGCGGGGTGGCCAATTCGGGTGGCTGGATCACGACCCAGTCCCGGGCCCGGCGGGTGCGACGGTCCAGCGGCACCGCGTGCAGTGGCCCGTTCCCGCCCTGCCGGTCGTGGTGCCGGATCTCCGCGCCGTCGGGAGTCACCAGGACGTCGTGCGCGAGCAGCCCGGCGACCTCGCTGAACAACTCACTGTGTCGGGTGCCGTCGGCGGTGAGGATCCGTACGTCGTTGGCGTCCTCGCCGGAGCGTCGGACCAGGTCGGCGATGACCCGTGCGGTGACCGGCCGGTCCGGTTTCAGCGGCAGGACCAGGCCGCCGCGCGTCCCGGGCTCCAGCCACAGGTCGAACAGTCCGGTGATGCGCCGGTGCCGGCGGGGATCGAAGCGGCGAGTTGCCGGTGCCTTGCCGACGTCCCCGTCCCTCGTCGTGGGCCTGGCGTACATGCGCTTTCACCACCGTCCGCTCGGTTGCCGGCCGTGGCGGCCCGTGACCCGCCGCATCATCTGGTCCCGTGGCCCGTACGTCTTCACGACGAAGATCATCGGGTTCTGGTTCAGATGAATTCGAATGATCTGGCACTTGGATTGAACGTACCCGGCCCAAATCCGCTGTAGAGGGTGTCGGCCGCGCTGATCGGCCGAAGGCTACTGAAGGAGGAACATCAGTGCTGGCAAAGCGACCGAACCTTGGACGCCTGCTCGCGGGCGTGGCGGTTGCCTGCTGCCTGGTCGTGGCCATGGGCGGTACGTCGGCGGCCCAGAAAGCCCCGCCGGACCCGCAGGCATATGTCAAGTACTACGTGGTCACCGCCGCGTACCAGGGTCAACCGGAGAACCTCACCGAGATCGCGCTCCGGTTCCTCGGCAGCGGCGAGCGGTCCGCAGAGATCTACAACCTGAACGCCGGGCGGGTGCAGCCGGACGGAGCAAGCCTGACCGACCCGGCCCGACTCAACCGTGGCTGGTACCTGGTGCTGCCGTGGGATGCGGTCGGCGACGGGGTGAAGCACGGCCAGATTCCGGCCGGACCGAAGCCGACCCCCAAGGCGTCGTCGCCCACCGCGAAGCCGCCCGTGCAACAGCCCGGCAGCCCCAGCCCCAACCCCAGCTCCAGCCCCAGCGTCAGTCCGAGCGCCAGCCCGGCACCGAAGGGCACGAAGGGTGCCACCGAATGCACCGCCCTGGTCGCGTCGAGCAGCCGATCGGAATGGGCCCAGCTGAGATTGGCGGCCGACGGAGCCTGGGACCTGAGCCGCGGCAACGGGGTCATGGTGGCGGTGCTCGACTCCGGGGTGGACGGTAGCCTCGAACAGCTCAGCGGCCGGGTGGCGGTCGGCGCGGACGTCACCGTCGGAAACGGTCGTGGCGACACCGACTGCCTCGGCACCGGCACCGCGATGGCGAGCATCATCGGCGCAAATCCGGGTGCCAAGAAGGGCCCGGCCGGTCTGGCGCCCGACGCCACGATCCTGCCCGTGCGGATGGTCGGTACCTCGGGCAAGGGCCGGGCCACGGACGCGGCGAACGCGATCGAGGTGGCGGTGAGCGCGGGCGCCTCGGTGGTGGCGCTCGGCGCCGACGTGGACCTCTCCGCCCCGGCGGTCACCGCCTCGCTCACCACCGCGCTCAACCACGACGTGGTCGTGGTGGCCGCCGCGCCGACCAAACCGGTCACCCTGCCCACGCCCAGCGAACCCGAGGCCACCGGCGCCCTGCTGCTGGTCGGTGGGGTCGGTGCCGACAACGGCCTGGTCGAGGACTATCAGCCGGAAACGGTCGAGGTGGTCGCGCCCGGTGCGGACGTGACCAGCATCGGTCCGGGGAAGACTGGCGCGTTGAGCTACACCGGCACCCGCTTCGCCGTGGCCTTCGCGGCCGGGCAGGCGGCACTGGTCCGGGCCGCCTACCCGGAATTGAGCGCCGTTCAGGTCGAGCAGCGGATCCAGGGCACCGCGGACGCGGTGGGCGGCGACACGCCGGACGCCAGATACGGCTCCGGCATGATCAACCCCGCCGCGTCGGTCGCCCAGCCGGTCGAGGGCGAGCAGCCGGTCGGCAACGGAGCGGGCACCGGTGGCGGTGGCGGTGGGCTGGGTGCCCTCGTCCTGCTCGGGTTCGCCCTGGTCGGTGGTGGTGCCTTCCTGGCACTCCAGATCCTGCGCCGCCGCCGAGCCTTCGGCTGACGGACCGAGGCAGCGCATGCGAAAGGGGTACGGGCAGCAGGCCCGTACCCCTTTCGGGTTGCTCGGTTACCGCTGTCGCCAGGTCTGCTCGGCGTTGCCCACGTAGATCCAGAGCTCGAGCGGCTTGTCCTTGGCGCCCAGGTCCACGTCGACGGACTTGCCGTTGAGCCCGCTGATGATGCCGCCCTTGTCGTTGAGCCGCCAGTCCTGGGCCTTGTTGCCACTACAGACGGCCACCTGGATCGCCGTGCCGTCCTCGGAGGCGGCCCAGGCGATGTCCATGCAGAGACCTCGGGAGCGGATGGTCCCGTCCTTGCGGAAGTCCCACCACTGGGACGCTTCCTCCGCGCAGGTCTTCAGCGTGAGCCGGGTCCCGTCACCGGTCTGGCCCGAGCTGACGCAGAGCCCGGTACGCGGATGGTAGATCTGCTTGGCACCAGTCGGCCGGACCGGCTTCGGAGCGGCCGGCTGCTCGGCCGGTGGCTTCGGCTTGGCCGTGGTCGGTGCCGGCTTCGGCTCGGTGGCGGGCGGGTTGGCCGGCTGCTCCGGCCCAGCGGCTGGCGGATCGGCCGTCTCGGTCTCCTCCGGCGTCGGCTCGGTGGAGGACGTCTCGGACGGAGTGACGGGCTCGGTCAGGACCGGCCGGGCGAGCCGGGTGTCGAGCGCGTAGAGGTCGGTGAGGGCCCGCACCGCGCGCAGGTGCGTCTCGGTGTCCGGGTCCACGGAGCCGCCGGCCTGCCGAACGGCCGTGGGGCCGTTGCGGTGGGCGGCGAGCGCCAGCAGGTACGGGTCGCCGTCGAGGCTGGACAGCTCCTCGACCAACTGGCACATGGCGGTGCCGAGGGCCGGGATCGCCGCCGTGGGGTCCCAGGCGGAGCCGCGCTCGGGGCCGTACGCCTGCCACACGTCGGAGCGGAACTGCGCGATACCGCGCTGCCCGGCCGGACCGAGCAGGTTGGCGTCGAGCCCGGAGAGCGCCATCAGTTGGGCGGCGACCATCGGCGGCGTCACCTGGTCGCAGAACGATCCGGCCGCGACGACGAGCGGCACGTACTCGGCGGGGATCCCCTTCGCGTCGTTCGGCGGCGGGGCGACCGGTGCGGGCGCTCCGCGCCCGCCGAACTGCTTCAGCTGGTCGTAGTACCCGGCGTAGCCGCTGACCTGGTCGACGTAGGAGACCGCGTCGGCGGGTACGCCCTTGGCCTTGGTGACCGCGGGCAGCCCGGCGTGGAAGGCAGCCACCGCCAGCCGCCACTGGTCACCGGAGAGGCCGGCCAACCGGAGTTGACCGGTGAAGTCGCACATCTGGTGGGCGAGCGCCAGGATGTTCGCCGAGATGTCCGAGCGGCGGGCGTCCGGCCACGGTTTCCACGTCTTCCAGTCGTCGGCGTCGAGGCCGGCAATGCCCCGACCGCCGGAGGCGGTCTGCCGCGCCCGGTTGTCCAGGCCCGATTCGGCCATCAGCTGCCCGGCGATCCGCGCCGGAGTGAGCACCGGACAGGATCGGGCGGCGGCGACGATTGCCGTCATCTGCTTCTCGGTGACTGTCTCACCGATCACCGTGTCGTCGCGGGCCGAGGCGACACCCCAGTTGATGGTGGCGACGACGGCGGAGAGCACCGCCAGTCCGGCCAGCACGGCCGCCACGATTCGGCGCGGCGTCCGGCCGAGTCTGGACCTG
Source organism: Micromonospora sp. FIMYZ51 (assembly GCF_038246755.1). Classification (NCBI taxonomy): domain Bacteria; kingdom Bacillati; phylum Actinomycetota; class Actinomycetes; order Micromonosporales; family Micromonosporaceae; genus Micromonospora; species Micromonospora sp. FIMYZ51. Next base: position 3,127,820 of record NZ_CP134706.1, read on the forward strand.
ATGGATGCAAGGTCGGTGGTCACGGGCCATCCCTTTCGGCGTAGCGACACCTGTCGTGACGGATGCCCACCACCCGGCGTTCACCTCGGCCGCGAACTTTTTTGTCGGATTGTTCGGTCGGGAAGTGAACCGGCCGGGGCGCGGAGCCGTCAACCGGGCAGCGCGCGACCTTACCGGCAGGTCGCGGTCCGCACGCTGAGCAGCGCCGTCGACAGTGGAGGCAAGCATGACCGATGGGTACGGTCCAGGCGGGACGCATCAGCCCAACGTGGCCTACGGCATACCGGGTACCTACCCGGCATGCTCCGCTGGCGGTACGGCTATGCTCGCCGTCAGGGCCGCGAGGACGCCGATGCGTGATGTCCACCCGGCCGGCAGGATGCGATCCGTCCGTCAGGGAGGCGGTCTGTGTCGGCGGTGCCCAACGAATCGGTTGGACCGTGTCTATCGGACAGTGCCGCTGTCGACTCGCCTGCCGCTGTCGACTCGCCTGCCGCTGTCGACTCGCCTGCCGCTGTCGACTCGCCTGCCGCTGTCGGCCCGTCCGCCACTGTCGACCGGTCCGCCACTGTCGACCGGTCCGCCGTCGACCCGTCCGCCGCCGAGGCCATGCTCCGGCAGGTCGTCGAGGAGTACCGCCGGCCCCTGCACCGCTTCCTCACCCGCCTGCTGCTCGGGCAGCAGGATCTTGCCGAGGATCTGGTGCAGGAGACGTTTCTGCGCGCCTGGCGGCACGCGGAGACCCTCGCCGCCGATCCGTCGAAGATCGCGCCATGGCTCTACACGGTCGCCCGGCACGTGGCGATCGACGCGATGCGGGCCCGACAGGCCCGGCCACCCGAGGTCAGCCTGCCGGACCTGAACCGGGTGCCCACCTCGGACGACGAGATGGACCGGGTGGTGAACGTGCACGCGGTACGGCTCGCACTGGGCAAGATCAGCCCGGAACACCGTGCCGTGTTGCTGGAGATGTACTACCGAGGCGCATCCGTGGCCGAGGCGGCGGTGCGGCTGGGAATACCCGAGGGTACGGTGAAGTCCAGAGCCTTCTACGCGGTGCGCGCCCTGCACGCCGCGATCGGCTCTACCGAGTCGTCCTGATCCCAAGGTCGCCCGGGACAGCAGACAGACACACCGCGTGGTGCCGACCCGTTGAGGAGAGGGCTGGATGCGCGCAGGCGGGGAGCACGCCACGGCCGAGCGGGAGAGGTTGGCCCTCTACCTGCTCGGTGCCTTGGACGACGCGGAGCGCGTGGCGTTCGAGGAACATCTCGCTGGCTGCTGGCAGTGCCTCGACGAGGCGGCCACGGTCGGCCCCTCGATCAGCGGGCTGGCCGGGCTCGGCGAGGCGGACTGGTCGCCGCCCCCCGCCGCCGCAGAACCGCCCGTACCGGCCGTGCCGGAAGCGCCCGCACCCGTCATCGCAATGCCGGCCGTACCCGTCGCCGAAAGCGACGCGAGCTCCGGGCCGGTGGGCGGTGCTGGGTCGGAGGATGCTGCCGAGTCGGCCGACGGCGGCGAGCCCGACACCGGCGGGGTGACCCGGGAACGCGGCGACGCCGAGGGGCTTGCGGGTCCGCTCCGGCCCACCGGTGCCCGACCCGGTGGACGGCGGCCCGCCGGAGCCCGTCCGGCGGCCACGGCCAGTCGCCCGTCGGCGGCCGGATCGCGTCGTCGGCGGCGGTTCGTCTGGGCCGGCGCGGCAGCGGTCCTTGCCCTCGCCCTGGCCGGGGGAGTGGTAGCGGTGAACGAGTGGAATGCGGGCTCGGAGCCGGTGCTGACCGCCTCGGGCGAGGCGCCCGGCTACGGCGCGAGCCTTTCCGTCGCCATCGTCGCCAGCAACGAGGGCAGTGCCACGATCCGGATCACCGTCACCGGCCTGCGGCCGGGACTGAGGTACCGGCTCTTCGCGGTGACCCGCGACGGTGCCACCCATGTGGTCCGGGACTGGACCGCCTCCGCCGGGCCGCAGGAGGTGGCCGGCGAGACCTCGCTTCCCGTCGACCAACTGTCGTTCATCACGGTCGGGCTGGTCGACGGCTCCGCGATCGTGACGGCTCCGCTGTCCCAGGACCCGGCCGCGCCGCGCTGATCGCGCCGGTTGGTAAGTGTTCTCGCGGCGGTGACTGCCGGCGGTTGACGGCGGCAGCCGGCCTCATCGGGCGCGTACCTGTCGGCGGCGGGGGCTGCCGAGCGTCGGGAGGCTGACCGGCCGGCCCGCCCGACCCACGCCGCGCACGCTTGTGAGGTGTGCGGCGGTGGCGACCCGCTGACCGGCCAGGGCCGCGCCGCGCAGCCGGGAGTGTTCAACCCTGGTCCAGTTCCGTTCCTGCCGTTCCTTCTCGTACGCCTGATGCCCCGCCGGGGTGGCGCGGTGGTCGAGGTACTCCTTCGCGGCGAGCGCGCCCGCCCGGTTGGCGCGGCTGAAGGCATTGTCCACTTCGATTCCGGGCGGCTCCGTCGTGCGGACCGGCCGTTGGTCGACCCAGCTGGTCTGCGCCGTGGGCACGCGACGGACGCTGGCCAGGGCCGCGGCCAGCGACACGCCCGGCGGCGGGCCGGTCACGCCCGGCGGCGGGCCGGTCACGGGCGGCGGCAGCGGCCGGTGTCGCCGGTCCTGGCGCGGGTTCCGGCTGGACGCGTCGGTGTTCGGGCGGGAGAGCGGCGGCGGCATCGGTTCCTCCGGAGGTCGGGGTCGCGCCCTGCTTCTACGGATGCGGGGCCGTCGGGTTCGCCGTGCCCGCCAGTTCTTTTCCGCAGGCCGTGGAAAAACCCGGAACTTGTGCTGAACCGAGCGGGTGGCTGCGCCGTAGAGCGGCCGTCACCGGTTCCGGTCGCCGCTGGCCGGTGCCCGGTGACGGTGACGGCGAGCAGAGATGGGAGGCGAGGCGAGTGGGCAACGGGTCGGTGGCGGTGCGGCGACCGGGGATGTCAACCCTGGGACCAGCGCCCGACGAGACCTCCGTGCGGGAGTACGACGATCGCCCGACCTGGCGGCGCGACGAGCTCTCCGACGACGGCATCGGTTGGATCGGCGCCCACGGCGGTGCCGGCGCGAGCACCCTCACCCGGCTGTTGGGCGGGACCGACCTCGGCTGCCGATGGCCGGACCCGGCGCGGTCCGAACCCGCCCGGGTCATGGTGGTGGGGCGGACGAACCTGGACGGGCTGGGGGCGGTCTCCCGGGCGTTGCACGCCTTGCGGGAGGGGCGGCATCCGGCGGGGATGCGGCTGGTGGGCGTGGTGCTGATCGCCGATGCCCCGGGCCGGCTGCCGGCGCCGCTGCTCGGTCGGATCCGGCTGATCCGGTCGATCGCGCCGGTGTACCGGTTGCCGTGGATCCCGTCGTACCGGGTGGGTGTGGAGCCGAAGCGGCCACCTCGGCAACTGTCCCGGCTGGCCGACCTGGTGTCCGCCGGTGCCGAGCCGGTCCGGAGGTGGCCGTGAACAGGTTGCTCCGGCTCGTCGCCGGTTGCGTACTGGGGATGCTCGGGCTGGTGGCGCTGCCGGCGTCCACCGCGATGGCCGCGGAGACCTACAGCGTGACGACCGACGTGGGTAGCGCCGCGTTCTACTACAAGCTCTGTCTCAAGACCACCACCACGATGAAGAACCCGCCGTCCACCGGCAAGGACCGGGTCTGCTCAGGGCAGCAGAGCTCGGTCATCGGCTCCTACACCCTCACCGCCGACTACACCCCTGGCGACACGGTGTGGATGGACGTGGAAATGATGGTCGACCTCAGTGGCCACTCCCGGACCAAGGACGACATCGAGATCACCGGTGCCAGGAACTGCAAGCTCTCGGGTGCCCTGTACGCCGGAAAGTTCAAGTGCGACAACGCGATCAACAAGAAGCAGTTCGAGCCGCCGGACATCAAGGCGTACACGATCAAAGTCGAGGATCAGAACCAGCCGATCGTGAAACTGCTGAACCTGATGGCGTGGTGCGTGAGCGCGGCTGCCGTGTTGGGGCTGCTGATCACCGGCGCGACGCTGGCGTCGCAGTTGCGTCGCGGTGCGCTCGAGGAGCGGACCGAGTACATGAAGCACCTCGCCTTCGTCGTCGCGGCGTGCCTGATCGCGACCATGGCCGGTCCGTTCGTCCGGTGGCTGGCCCTCACCGGATGACCACCCGGCCGAGCGGTGCCGACCCAACCGAAACAACCACCCGCTGATTCTCGAAGGAGTCGAAGTGTCCCTCTCCGACATCTACTACAGCACCCTGGCACGTGTCTCGACCCTGCTCGCGGCACCCGACCCGGCCGGGGGCGGCGTCCCGCAGCCCTCGATCAACGGAACGCTGCCGACCGGCCTCAGCAGCAAGGTGCAGCAGGTGCTCGGCCTGGTCGCCTGGGCGGGCACGGCAGCCGGTGTGGTCGGCGTTCTGATCACCGGTGCGGTCATGGCCATCTCACACAAGCGCGGTGAGAGCTCGGAGCACATGAGCCGGCTGGGCATGGTGCTGGGCGGCTGCATCCTGATCGCCATGGCCGGGCCCATCGTCAGCTGGCTGTTCAGCGCCGGGACCGCATCGACCAACTGACCACCCGTGCGCTGCGCGCGGTGGTCGTCCGCCGAACAGGAAGGTGCCATGAGACTGAGCTACGCAGCCGACGACGAGATGGACGAGGAGCAGCCGTTCTGGCGGCACCGTCGATGGCAGCTGTCGGCCAGCTTTCTCGCCCTCGCCCTCTGCGTCGGCCTGGCCGCGGTGCTCGGTGGCGGCCGGGACGCCACGCCCAGTGCCGCGGCGCCCGCCGGGCCGGTGATCGGCACCCTCGGCCCGGACGGCTCCCGGCCGCAGGGCTGCCGCACCGACGACTCGGCGCAGCAGATCCCGAGTGCGGCGCCGCGGGACATCACCTGGCGACCGCTGAACGGGGCCCAGACGCCGCTGTCCGCCTCGGCCGGACCGCTGAAGACCACCGGCCCGCTGCTGTGGTGCTTCGCGCACACCCCGATGGGTGCGGTGATGGCGACGCACACCATCTCCCGGCAGATGAGCGGTCCCGACTGGCCCACGGTCAGCCAGCAGCAGCTCGTGCCCGGTCTGGGGCGTGACTACTTCGACGCGATGCGGGCGTCGATCCCGGACACCGGGCCGGTGCAGACCCCCAACACCCTGGCCGGCTTCCTGGTGGTGAAGTACTCGCCCGGCACCGCCACCGTGCGGGTCCTCGTCCGGCAGGCGACCGTGCGGTACGTGTCGCTCGACTACACCGTCGACTGGAACGGTGTCGACTGGCAGCTGCGGCCGTTGAGCTCCGGCGGCCTGCACACCCGTGCCCTCCCCGTCGTCTCGCTCGTCGGCTTCGTGCTGTGGGACGAGGTGTGAGGTGGGCACCTGCGCTACTGGTGACGCCGTCTACATCGGCGAGATCGGCCAGGTTGTCGGCTTCTTCGAGCGGGGCATCGACGGCATTCTCAGCGACATCGCCAGCGCCATCATGGGCGCGGCGGTCGAACTCTTCGCAAACCTCGGCGACGTTCCCGCGCTCGGTAACGAGGAGCTGAACGGCAAAATCCATCTACAGACCGACTGGCTGGTCGTCACGATCGCGGTGGCGTCGCTGCTGGCGGCGGCGTTCCGGATGGCGCTGGAACGCAAGGGTCAGTCCCTCGTCGTGGCGCTGATGGGCCTGGTTCGCATGGTCCTCACCGTCACGGCCGCGTGGGCCGTGGTCAGTTGGCTCGCCGCCGAGGCGGACAACTACGCCGACCATCTCTACGAAGAGGGGATCAAGGCACAGCTCAAGCTGATCGCCAACTGCGGCACGGATGGCCTCACCGCCTTCCTGTTGATCATCATCGGCCTGTTGCTGCTGATCGCCGGTTGCATCCACGTCATCCTGATGTACATCCGGCTCGGCGTGATGGTGCTGCTCACCGGCACGCTTCCGCTGGCTGCGGCGGCCTCGATGTCCGAGTGGGGCGGGGGCTGGTGGCGCAAGCACATCGCCTGGATGGTCGCCTGGCTGGCGTTCAAACCGGTGGTTGGGCTGATCATGTATTCGGGCGCGGCGATGATCGGGGCCGTCGATGAGGGCGCCGCCGGTGACGAGGCCAAACACTACAAGCTCGCCGGGGCCGCCGTACTGCTGATGGCCGCCGTCGCCCTGCCCGCGTTGATGCGGCTGGTCGTGCCGGCCATGTCGGCGCTCGGTTCCCGCGACGGCGTCGGCGCTGGCGTCGGCGCCGGTGCGGGCGCCATCGCCTCCGGTGCCAAGAAGATCGCCGGCGGTGGTGGTGGGCACGGGCCATCCGTGGCGGCGGGCAGGTCCCGGGCGCCGAGCGGCGGCGGTAGCTCGGCCGGTGGCGGCAAGCCGAGCGGCGGGTCCGGTGGCGGCTCGGCCAGTGGTTCCGGTGGCGGGTCCGGCGGCGGATCTGGCGGTGGTTCCGGCGGCGGTTCGCGAGCCGGGCGGGTAGCCCGGGGCGCGGCCGGCGTCGCCGCCGCCACGGTGGGCGCTGCCGCGTCGACCGCGCAGGCCGTGGCCAGTACCCACAAGCACGCCAGCAACATCGCCAGCGGAGCGCTGCCCGACCGGGACTAGCCGGTGCCGGAACGGAAAAGGAGAACGATCATCGTGAGTACGACTGCCGAACCCATGAAGACACCGACCTACGGCAACTGGCGTCGGCCGCGTAAGGCCGGGCTGGGCTCGCTGGGCCTGATCGGAACCGTCGGCCTGTTCGGCGGGCTGGTGCTGGTCCTGATCTCCTCAATGGTGTCCCTGGACGCGGCCCTGGTGGTGGGGCTTCCGTTCGCGCTGATGCTGGCGCCGCTGGCGATCCGGACCCAGGACGGCCGCAACGTCTACAACATGGCCGCCGTCCGGGTCGGCTGGCTGCGCCGCAAATCCAAGCGGCAGCACCTGTACGTCTCCGGTCCGTTGTCGACCCGACCCGGCGGCCGGTTCCGGCCACCCGGTCTGCTCAGTCGGGTGACCATGCTGGAGGGACGCGACCCGTACGACCGCCCCTTCGGGGTGCTGCACCACCGCAACCGCAACCAGTACACCATCGTGCTCAGCTGCGAGCCGGACGGTGGCTCGCTCGTCGACCCCGACCAGGTCGACACCTGGGTGGCGCTGTGGGGGGAGTGGCTCTCCCGGCTGGCCCACGAGCCGGGGCTGCGCGGCGCCTCCGTGGTCGTCGAGACCGCACCGGATCCCGGCACCCGACTCGCCACCGAGGTGCTCGGACGCATCTCGCCGGACGCCCCGCCCGCCGCCCGCGCGGTGATGGAGGAGGTGGTGCAGAACTACCCGGACGCGTCGTCGGAGATGAACACCTACCTCACCCTCACCTACGCGGCGCCGGGCGGTGCCCGGCGCGACAAGGAGGCGGTGCTGATCGACCTCGCCCTGCGGCTCCAGGGCGTGCTCAGCGGCGTGGTCGCCGCCGGTGGCGGATGGGCGGAACCGCTGTCGGCGGAGCGCATCGCCGAGGTCGTCCGGGTCGCGTACGACCCGGCCGTCGCCGCGGAGGTGCTCGACGTACGCGCCCAGCACGGCGGCACCGGGCTGGAGTGGGCCGACGCCGGGCCGGCCGCCGCCGTCGAGACGGTCGGTCACTACCAGCACGATTCCGGGGTCTCCCGCAGTTGGCTGCTCACCCTGGCCCCGCGCGGCACGGTGCGGTCAAACGTCCTGCGTAGCCTGCTCGACCCGGCGCTGGGCATCCGCCGTAAGCGGGTGGCGCTGATCTACCGGCCGATCGATCCGGCCACCTCCGCCAAGATCGTCGAGTCGGACCGTCGCTCCGCGCAGTTCATGGCCAACTCGACCCGCGGCCTGGTCCGGGCCCGGGCGATCTCCGAGATCGAGGCCGCCGAGCAGACGGCGGCCGAGGAGGCGTCCGGCGCGGGACTTGTCGAGTTCTCGATGGTGGTGACGCTCACCGTCGACTCGGCCGCCGAGATCCGTGATGCCGACGTGACGATGCGCAACCTGCTGGGTGCCACCCGGATCGCGATGCGTCCGGCCGACCGGATGCAGGCCGCGGCCTTCACCTGCGCTCTTCCGGTCGGGATCCTGCCGTGGGAGCAGACCATGATCCCGCACGAGCTACAGGAGGCGCTGTGACGCCAGGTGTGTCGGATCTTGCCGCAGGCTGGCCGCGTGGGGCGGCCGGGCCCACCACCGCCCTGGACGACCTGGTCGTGCCGGCGGTCGAGGAGCAGGCCCGGGAACTCGACGAGACGGGCAGCCGGACCCCGAGGGCGCTGCGGCGGGAGCGTCGGCGGCGGGCGCAGGAGGAGGCCGCCGAGCGGCGGTACCTGGCGCGGCTGGCCCGGGCGAACCGGGAGGACAGCGTGCCGCACCGCGGCTCGTACGCCCTGGGTGGCGGCCGGGTGGCGGCGCTGGATCCGCCGACCATGTGGCGGGCCACCACGGTGCAGGCGTGCGGTCTGTGGCCCTTCGCCTCCGGCTCCGGGGCGCCGATGACCGGGGTCCCGCTCGGCCAGCACATCAGCACCGGAGCCACGGTCTGCGGGGACCCGCTCAACTGGTTCACCCGGGCCCGGTACATCTCCAACCCGTCGCTGTTCATGCTCGGCATGCCGGGCCTGGGCAAGTCGACGCTTATCAACCGGATGCTGATCGGGCTCGCCGCGCAGGGCGTCGTCCCGCTGGTGCTCGGTGACCTCAAGCCCGACTACGCCGACACCGTCCGCGCCCTCGGTGGGCAGGTGATCACCATCGCCCGTGGTCTCGGCGGGCTGAACATCCTCGACCCCGGTGCGATGGGCGCGGCGGCTGCCAGGATCGGCGGGCAGGCGGGCCAGGCGCTGGACGCCGAGACCCACGGCCGGGTGCTCAACATGGTGGCGGCGCTGCTCACCATCGTCCGGGGTGTACCGATCAGCGACCACGAGCAGTCGGTGCTCTCGGCCTGCCTGCGACACCTGCGGGAACGTACCCCGCAGGGGCAGACGTTCCGCCTGCCGCAGCTGCTCAGCGTGCTCCAGGAAGGGCCGCCGCGGGTCCGGCAGGTCACCCTCGACCGGGGGCAGGAATCCCGCTACCGCGACGCCGTCGACCCGCTGCACCGCTCGCTGCTCGGCATCCTCGACGGCCCGCTCGGCGACACCTTCGCCGCCGAGACCTCGACCAGGATCGACCCGGACGCCACCGCCGTCTGCATCGACATCTCCCGCATCGGCGAGGCCGACGGGCAGTTGACCGCCGCCGCAATGCTCGCGGCCTGGTCGGACGGACTGGGTACGGTGGCCGCCTCGCACGCCCTGGCCGACGCGGGGCTGGCACCCCGGCGCTGGTTCTTCACCGTCCTCGACGAGCTGTGGCGACCGCTGCGCGCGGCCTCCGGCATCGTCGACCGGATCGACGCGCTCACCCGGCTGAACCGCTCCCTCGGGCTTGCCGACGCGAAGATCACCCACACCCTGAAGGACGCCGAGGCGCTCGGTTCCGAGGCGGACAAGGCCAAGGCCCGGGGGTTCGTCGAGCGCGCCGGCATGGTGGCCTGCGCCGGGCTGCCCCGGGCGGAGATGGAGGAGCTGGGTCGGGTGGTGGGGCTGTCCCGGCGGGAGATCGAGCTGGTGTCGTCCTGGTCCTCGCCCCCGGGCTGGGCCCAGGACGGCGGCAACGAGGAGCCGCCCGGCCGGGGCCGTTTCCTGATCAAGGTGGGTGGCCGTCCCGGCATCCCGATCCGGGTCGCGATCACCGAGGCCGAGCGCCACCTGCACGACACAAACACCCGCTGGATCGCCAACGGGGACGCGGAACGGATGCTTGCCGAACGCGCGGCGGTGATGGCCGCCGTGACCGCCGGCGACCTGCCCGATCTGGGCGGCGCGTACGTCCGGCTGCCGGAGCGGGGGAGCCGATGAGCCGCCCCGGCGGGGCGGGAAACGAGTTCCTGCCCTGGCTGATCCCCGGTTTCGCGTTGCTCAACGTCGTGATCTTCGGTCTGCTCTGGCTTGGTGGCACCCTCGGTGCCGGTCTGACCGGGCACGGCTGGGCGCCGCCACCGTTCACCCTTGAGGTCTACCTCAGCCTGGTCGGCGGTGCCAGCGAGCAGGTCTGGCCGGGTGTCCCGTCGTACGTGGTCTACGGCGGGCCGGTCGCGCTGCTGCCGCTCGGTGCCGTACCGGTGGTCGTGCTGGGTCGTACGGTGCTGCGTCGGCTCCGGGAGCCGAAGAGCCTCGCCCGGGCGAGTGAACTCAGCGGCATGACGGGCAAGGCGCTCGCGGCCCGCGCCCGCGACCTGCGGCCCAGCCTCAGCCGCACCGACCGACTGCACCCCGACGACACCGGCAATCTGCTCGGCGACCTGATGCCGGCCGGACCCGAACTGCGTTCCTCCTACGAGGACGTCGAGCTGGATCTGATGGCGCCGCGCGCCGGCAAGTCCACCGGCATCGCCATCCCGCGGGTGCTGCGTGCTCCCGGGGCGGTCCTGCTTACCTCGAACAAGTCCGACGTGTTCACCGTCACCCGGCAGGAGCGCGCCCGGGTCGGCCGGGTATGGACCTTCGACCCGCAGGGCATCGCGTACACCGAGCGCGAGATGTGGTGGGACATGCTGGGCGCCTGCGACACCATCGAAGGCGCACGCCGGTTGGCCGGGCACTTCGTCAGCTCGGTGAACGACGACGCGGCCAAGAAGGACTTCTGGATCGCGGCGGCGCAGAACACCCTGACCGCGCTCTTCCTCGCCGCCTGCCGGGGTGGCGCGACGGTGAACGAGATGCTGGCCTGGCTCGCCGACCCGGCCGACCGGACCCCGGTCGACCTGCTCCGGGACTGCGGCATGCCCGCCATGGCCGACCAACTCCAGGGCACGGTACGCGGTGCCGTCGAGACCCGCGACGGCATCTACGAGACCGCCCGGCAGTGCGTCGCCTGCCTGCTCGACCCGGAGATCCTGGCCTGGGTCAGCCCCGACCCGTCCCGCCCGCAGTTCATCCCGGAGCAGCACGTGCTCAGCCGGGACACCCTCTACCTGCTCTCCAAGGACGGCGGTGGCTCCGCTGCCGGGGTGATCGCCGGCCTGGCCGACGCCATCATCCGGGCCGGCGTGGTGGCCGCCGAGCGGATGGGCGGCCGGCTGGATCCGCCCATGACCGCGATCCTGGACGAGGCGGCAAACGTGTGCCGCATCTCCGACCTGCCCGACCTCTACAGCCACCTGGGCTCGCGCGGGATCAGTGTGGTGACCCTGCTACAGAGCTACCGGCAGGGGGTCCGGGTCTGGGGCGAGGCGGGCATGGACGCGCTGTGGAGCGCCGCCACCATCAAGCTGCTCGGTGCCGGTCTGGACGACGCCGACTTCGTGGACAAGATCGCCCGCCTGGTCGGCCAGCACGACGTACGGACCCCCACCTACTCCCGTTCCCGGGACGGCTCGTCGCGCTCGGTGTCGTACCGGCAGGAGCACGTGCTGCCGGCGGACAAGATCCGGGCGCTGCCGAAGGGCACCGCCCTGTTGCTGGCCACCGGCATCCGGCCGGCCCTGATCCGGCTGCGGCCCTGGTACAAGGAGCCGAACGCCGGGCCGATCTCGGCGGCGGCAAAGGCCGAGGTGCAGGCCATCACCGAACGGGCGGCGGCGAGCTGGCAGCGCCGGGATCTGCGCCGGGTGGGTTGACCGGCGATGGCGTTGCGGAAGGCACAGGCGGCCCGGCAGGCCCAACAGCCGGTGATCGGTTTCGACTCCGCGCGGCTGGCCTGGTTGGTGATCTCGGGGATCGGGCTGTTCCCGCTTGTGGTCCTGGCCCTGCTGGCGCTGATCGTGCTGCTGATCATCTTCGGCATGGCCGGCGGCTCGCAGATGACCTCCTCCCCGGCGTCGTCGAGCACCGCCGGGCCGGGCACCGGAACCAGTGTGCTCATCGAACTCGCCGGCGGCGACGGTCGTGGCACCTTCGACGAGTCGAAGGTGCCGGATCAGGACCTGGTCGCGCCGATCAAGGAGGCCGCGAAAAAGTGCGACCTGCTCACTCCGGTCATTCTCGCGGCGCAGATCGAGTACGCGTCCGGCTTCGACGCGGCGAAGGAGGGGCCGCAGGGCCGCAAGGGGCTCTCCCAGCTGACGCCCGAGGTCTTCGACGAGTACGGCGAGGACGACGACGACAGCGGCGAAGCCTCGGCGCTGGATCCGGAGGACTCGATCCACGCCCACGCCCGGTACTTCTGCCACCTGGCCAGCGAGACCAGGAAACTGCTGGACGAGGGGAAGGTCGTCGGTGACCAGCTCAGCCTGACCCTGATGGCCTGGGACATCGGCCTGGAGGGGGTCAAGGCCCAGGGCGGCATGCCCGTGCTCGCCCTCGGCAGCTATCCGTTCCAGGTCCGTGCCCTGTTCGCGCAGTTCACCACCGACGGCTCGGAGGCAGAGTCACCGTCTCCCTCCGTATCCGCCACCCAGGACGATCCAGCCGGCCAGGACGGTCCGGACGGCGAGGCGGATCCGGACGGCCAGCCGGATCCGGACGGTGGCGAGGACACCGGATCCTCGCTGCTCAGTGGCTCCGAGTTCCAGGCGATGTTTCCCGGGCGGAACTCCTTCTACACCTACGACGGGCTGACCGACGCGATGGCGAAGTTTCCCACCTTCGCCGCCACCGGCGACGAACGGACCCGGAAGCGGGAACTGGCCGCCTTCCTGGCCAACATCGACCACGAGTCCGGTGGTCTGGTGCACGTCGAGGAGATCAATCGGTCCGCGTGGGGTAACTACTGCGATGCCGGCCAGCCCTACGGGTGCCCCGCCGGCCAGAGCGCCTACCACGGGCGGGGGCCCATCCAGCTCAGCTGGAACACCAACTACAAGGCTGCCGGCGACGCCCTCGGTCTGGACCTGCTCAACAACCCTGACCTGGTGAAGAACGACCCCTCGGTGGCGTGGCAGACCGCCCTGTGGTTCTGGATGACGCAGTCCGGGGCGGGCACCATGACGGCGCACGCCGCGATCACCGGGGGCGGGGGATTCGGCGAGACCATCAGAACCATAAACGGCGCGCTGGAATGCGGCGGCGGCAACCCGGCCCAGGTGCGGGCCCGGGTCGAGGCGTACCAGCGGTTCAGCGCCACGCTCGGCGTCGATCCCGGCGACGAGAGCACGCTCACGTGCTAGGAGGAGGCGACATGACGCAGGCGATCCAGCAGGACGAGCCGGTCCTGGACCAGCCGGCGGTGGTGCCACCGCCACCGGGAGAGCCGGAGCCCCGGCCGTTCTTCATTCTCTATCTGGACGGACCGGAGTACGCCGAGGAGCTGTGGCGATTGTCGCAGTGGGTGGAGAACCTGCTGCTGCCGGTCTACGGCGGCGAGGTCAGCTCCGGTTCGCCGTGGTGTCCCCGCTGGCGTGAGCATCCGGAGGCGATCGCCTACCTGCACGGGCTCTGGCTGGCCTGGCAGGAGCGAACCGGCCCGCAGGCCCAGGCGTCCGACCCGGCGACGTGGCACCAGAGCTATCTCTGGCCGACCATGGAGGCGCTGCGGAGCCCCAACGGCCCCTTCGCGGGTTGCAAACCCGGCTCGCACCGGCCGAAGGAGCGGCCCCAGGTGGAGTGAGTAGCCACCCCACCGGGACCGTCGGCGGTGCGAACCACGGACCGATGCGCCTGGGGCCGGATCTGGGCCCCACTGGGTCCTTCGACTCAGGCGCAGGAACCGGTTGATCACTAGCGTCCGTGCCGGGGGCACGCTCAGATCAGCCGGGCCGGAGGAGAGCACAGCCATGACCACCGACGTCTGCCCGACCGAACGGATCGGGGCCGAGACCGACCCGGTGAGCCGGATGCGGTCCATCCACGCCGCCAACGCCCAGCCGCTGTACTACTACCTGCTCCGGCTGACCTGCGGTCAGCGTGAACTTGCCGAGGACCTGCTCCAGGAGACCATGCTGCGGGCGTGGCGTCGGCTGGAGGAGTTGCCGACCGAGCCGGATCGGATCCGCCGCTGGCTCTTCATCGTCGCCCGCCACCTGGTGATCGACGCCGCCCGGGCCCGGGCGGCCCGGCCGGCCGAGATCTACGGGGTGGACGTGGGCTGGATGCCGTCCCCGGAGAACGCGCTCGATGAAGTCGTGGACCGCTCCGTCCTCTCCGACGCGCTCTGCCGGCTCACCCCGGAGCACCGCGCCGTGCTGATCGAGCTCTACTACGGCGGCGTCTCGGTCGCGGAGGCGGCCAGCCGGATCGGGATTCCGGAGGGGACCGTACGCTCGCGGTCCTTCTATGCCCTGCGCGCGGCGCGGGGGATCCTGGAAAGCGAGTCATAGCTCCCGACCGGCGGGTCCGGGTTGGTCACTACAGCCCGCCGGCCGGGTCCGCAGCGCCCAGCTCGCGGCGGCCACCGCCACCGGCGAGAGCCAGCCCAGCCCGGCGGCGACCGCGCGGACGGCACCGCGCAGGTCGGCTGCGTCGAAGTGACCGTGCACCAGGCAGCCGCACACCGGTGCCCGGAGCAGAGCGGTGATGCTCCGGCGGTCGGTGGTCCCGGTCATGATGATCACCTGCGACCGTCCGGCCAGGGCGCGCACCAGATCCCGGTCGTCGGGTGCGCGGACCTGGTCGTCAAGCAGCGTCACGGTGGGACGCATCCGGTGTGCCAGGGCCACCGCCTCGGCGCCGCAACCGGTGACGGCGACGACCCGGATCCGGTCGCCGCAGCCGAGCATGGCGCGCAGGGCGGCCCGCTCGGATGCACCGGGATGGACGATCAGCGCGGTGAGTGTCGTGCCCTGGCCGCCAGGGTCGCCGCTCAGCGCTCCGTTCGCCTCGCTCATCGGCCGTCCGCCGATCCGTCGCTCATGGTCATCCGATCCGGGCGGGTGGTGCCGGGCGGAAGGGCCCGTCGAGACTACGACGACCGTCCGTACCCGAGCGTTCAGCCAACGGCCGGATCCGCTTGAACTACCGCCGTCCCGTCCATCGCACCACAGCCTCGGTGCGGTTACCGACCTGCAACTTGCTGAAAATGTTGGCGAGGTGGTTCTTGACCGTTTTTTCGGTAAGCAGTAGCCGACGGGCGATCGCCGCGTTCGAGTGCCCGGCGCAGAGCAGGGCCATCACGTCCTGCTCGCGCCGGGTCAGGCCGAACCTCTCGCGCGCGGCCCGGAGGCGCTCCGCAGCGTCCGCGTCGGCCTGCTCGCGGGCCGCCTGCTCCCGCAAGGCGGAGATGGTGACCGAGGCAGTGCGCGGGGACAACCAGCCCTGGCCGGCCGCCACGGCCCGCACCGCGCGCAGCAACTCCGCCGGATCGAACTCGCCGTGCACCAGGTAGCCCCGGGCGCCGCCGCGCAGCATCCCGGCGATCAACTCGTCGGCGTCGTCACTTGTCAGTACGAGGACGTGGGAGTACTTCGCGACCTGGCTGACCACGCTGAGCCCGTCGGCGATGGGCATCCGGTGGTCCAGCAGGGTCACCTCCGGGCGCAATCGCTGGGCCATGGCCACCGCGGTGCGCCCGTCGGGCGCCTCACCAACCACGGTCACATCCTCGGCGCTGGCGAGCCAGCCGCGTAGCGCCGACCGTACGATGGGATTGTCATCTACGAGCATTACTTCGATCACGGTGACCACCCGCCGGAGCTGGTCAGCGCGGGGGAGAGGGGCAGCGTGGCGATCACGGCGGTGCCCAGGCCGGTGCGGGAGTCGAGCCGCAGCCTGCCGCCGGCCGCCTGGGCGCGTTCGATCATCCCGATGATGCCGAAGCTGCCCGCGGCGGAGAGTGTGGTCAGGTCGCGGGGAGGGGTGAAGCCCGCACCGTCGTCTCGGATGACCATCACCACCTGTCCTTCCCATTCGTGCAGGCTTACCCAGACCAGCGTGGCGTGCGCGTGCCGGGCCACGTTCTCCAACGCCTCGTTGAGAATCCGGGTCAACTCGTACCGCGTCGCTGGGGCCGGTTCCACGGCGCCGGCGTCGAGCCGTATCGGCACCCCGGTTCGCTCGGTCCACTCCTGACACGTCTGCCGCAGGTAGTCGAGCAACGGCCGGCGCAGCAGATCCCGGCGCAGTCCGGAGAGCAGCTCGCGGGCCTCTCGGATCGCGGTGTCCGCCCCGGTGGAGACGGTGTTTGCGAGTTCCTCGGCCAGATCGGGCTGGCGGCGTAGCAGGGTGGGCAGGGCGACCGCGGCGAAGGACACGCCACGCAGCGTCTTGGCGACCGAGTCGTGCAGCTCACGAGCCAACCGTGCCCGCTCGGAGGCGGCCGCTGAGTGTTGGGCGTTGGCCACCGCCGCGACCGAGGCATCGAGGTAGCGCGCGACGGTGGCGGTCACCACGGCGGCACCGTACCCGCAGACCAGGTTGATCATAGGAAAGGCGAGGACGAACGGGGCGGCAACGGAGTCCACCGGCCCTGTGGTGCGGAGCAGTTGCGTCGCGACGGCCAGCCCGAGCCCGGCATCGATGATCCACAGTGGTAGTGCGCGAGTGCCCAGCAGTGCGCCGGTGAGCGCGGCGAAGCCGGCCGCGTAGCAGAAGAAGGCGATGCCGCCGCCACTGAGCACCAAGATGGCGATCATGAGAGCGGCGTCGATGGTCAGGAAGCGCATCGGCCAACGGATGGCGGCTGGCCAGCGGCTCAGTACGGTGACCTGGATGGTCGTGACGGCGACGATGACGGCGAGCGTGCCGACCGCCCGCCAGGTGTCGTCGACGAGCTGGATGCCGACGCCGACCGCCGCGACCGTCAGCGCCAACCGGCCGAGCAACAGGGCTCGGCACAGGGCAACGTATGCGACGAATCGGTTCATCCGGTCGCGGTCAGCTTGTGGCGATCAGGTCGCGGTGCGGGGTGAAACCGTCGGCGTTGGACAGTGCGTCGTTGGACACCGCTCGACTCCCCCACGATGACCATGATCCCTGCGCATGATGGGCCAACCGTACACACGAGTATGCGCGCGACAAACGCCGGGCCGGCCGGATCCTGGTGGTGACCGGTGCGGTGACGAGGGCGAAGATGGTGAATGTCAGCCACCGTCGAGACGGTGGCTGGGCAGGGGTGCGCAGCCGAAACCGTCGTCCGGGTACTGTCCGGAAGGCTTCTGGAACTTTCGCTGCCGCCGGCCCCGAACTTCGGCACTCATCCGATGATTGCTGCCGCCGGTGCCCGGACAGCCGGCTCGGCTACCGCTGCTGAGCAGGGCGGATGCTGGAAACCCGGGCGGTCTGTAAAACCATGGTTTCCAGAGGATTTCCGGAAGTTGTTGACGGGTGGACGGTACCCGCCCAATACTGTTGGCCATCGACACAACTAGATGACGTCGATTGTCGCGACCTATTCGGCCGGTCGTGCTCGCCGACGATCGGCACCCCACCACCACCGCGGTACGCGCCGGCAGTCGATGGCGGCTGGCCAGCCACCCAAGCCTGCCGGCGCGTAGCGCACTGCTGGCCACCCGCCAGCCGTCATGAGGAGGAAGCATGAACAACGTCCCCGTCCCACCACGAAGTCGCAGGCGTGGACGCCTCAGGTCGATCATCGGTGCCGCCTGCGCCGTGGCGCTGATCTCGACCGGCACCGTCGCGATCTCGGCCAGCCCCGCCCACGCCGAGGCCGACCGGCAGGTCTGCTCGAACACGGAAGGCACCCACAACGGGTTCTTCTTCTCGTTCTGGAAGGACAGCGGCGACGCCTGCATGGTGTTGCGCGAGAACGGCCGCTACAGCAGCTCGTGGAGCCGGAGCACCAACAACTGGGTCGGCGGCAAGGGCTGGAACCCCGGAACCCGTCGCACGATCAGCTACTCGGGCAGCTACAACCCGGGCAACAACAACAGCTACCTCGCCCTGTACGGCTGGACCCGCAACCCGCTCGTCGAGTACTACATCGTCGAGAACTTCGGCAGCTACAACCCGAGCAGCGGCGCCACCCGGCTCGGCAGCGTCACCACCGACGGCGGCACCTACGACATCCTGCGCAGCCAGCGGGTCAACGCCCCGTCGATCGACGGCACCCAGACGTTCTACCAGTACTGGAGCGTCCGGCAGCAGAAGCGCAGCAGCGGCACCATCACCACCGCCAACCACTTCGACGCCTGGGCCCGCGTTGGCCTGAACCTCGGCAACCACTACTACCAGATCATGGCCACCGAGGGATACCAGAGCCAGGGAAGCTCGGACATCACCCTCCGGGAAGGCGGCGGCGGCGACCCCGGCCCCGGCCCCGGCCCCACCACTCCGCCGCCCGGCAACAACGGTTGTACGGTAAGCGTGAACCGGGCCGAGGACTGGAACGACCGCTTCAACACGACCTTCTCGGTCAGCGGCAGCAACAACTGGGTCGTCACCATCCGCACCAACGGCGGCCAGAGCCTGCAAAACAGCTGGAACGCCTCGATCAGCGGTAGCAGCGGCACCATCACCGCCCGCCCGAACGGCAACGGCAACAACTTCGGCATCACGCTCTACAAGAACGGCAACAACACCACACCCACCGCGACCTGCTCGACCGGCTGACCTGCCGGTCCGGACGGGGCGTCGGCAACTGCCGGCGCCCCGTCCGGCATGTCCGCCCTGGGCGGCAACCGGACGCCACTGATCCGCCGGACCGATCGACGATGGTGTCCGGTGGGGGCGGTGCCGGATGTGGTGCTGAGCGGGGCCGCCAACTGACGTGACGGTCCGGGCCGCATCCGCAGGATGGGGCCCGGACCGCCGTCGTCGACCGTCAGCGGTTGACGATCGTGACCGTCGCCTTGCGGTAGTTGTTGCCCTTGCCCTTGGTCGGGTCGTAGCCCTTCTCGACGTTGCCGGCCGCGTCGACCGAGAACCAGTGGAACGTGGTCGTCTCGGTCACGTGGAACACCTCGCCCGGCTCCCGGAACTCGGTCGCCTGGTAACGCGGCGAGTCCAGGGTGGGACGGCTGCCATCCGTCGTGTAGTAGATGGTGGCCGGTTCGTCGGTCTCGAAGCGCACGTCGACCGAGCCGTGGTAGCGCCCGCCGCCGGGAACGAGGGTGGAGGTGGGCTTCTTCTTGTCCTTGCCCCAGTCCGCCGCGACCCGGAACATCTCCATGATGCCGTTGGCGTACTCCATGGTCTCGGCGTGGCCGCTGACCAGCTCGGGGTTGCCCTCCCACGGCGGCTGGAACGAGCCGCCCTGCCAGTTGCCGGTCGCCGGGTTGTAGACCGAGCCGCCGACCTCCCAGCCGAAGGCGTAGATCCCGTAGGTGTGGTACAGATCCTCACGTACGTTGCCGGCGGAGGAGTAGAGCACGTCCGACGAGCCACCGACGTTCTCCGGCGTGACGACGGTCTCCCGGTAGGCCTTCACCTGCGACAGGATCCGACCGGCCGACTGCCAGTAGAACGCCTCGTCGCCCAGCGGCGGGCGGGGCGTGGTGATCCGTCCGTCCGCGATGTACGCACCCGGCTGCCAGAAGAGCTGACCACCGTTGGAGTGCACCGACATCATGAACTTGATGTTGTCGAACTTCTCGACAAGCCAGATGACGTTCTTCGACTCCGGCTCGGAGAGCTTCTCCGGGCCCTGGTAGGTGTTGCTGATGCAGCTGGTGGAGCCGCCCGCGTAACCGTCGTGACCCGACCCGACCCGGTAGTTGCGGTTCAGGTCCACGCCCCAGGAGTCGCGCCGACCCGGGTCGGCGTTCTCGTCCGGGCAGTGGTTGGTCAGGTTCCGGCGCTGCGACGCGAAGTTGTAGAAGCTGTAGTTCGCGCCGTCCGGGTTGTTGGACAGGATGAAGAAGACGTCGGTGTTGTCGACGATCTTCTTGGTCTCCTTGTCGGAGTTGTAGTTCTGCACCAGCCGCTCGGCGGCTTCCAGCGACGTCGTCGCGGGCACCCACTCGCGGGCGTGGTCCTGCGCCTGGATCAGCACGCCCGGGTTGCGCCCGTCGCGGTGCTTGCCGATCCGCAGCACCGGAATCGTCGCCTCGCCACGCGGCGGATCGCCCGCCGGCGCACCGGCGCGCTTCTGGTCCAGGAAGTCGGTGAGCGCGATCGGGGTGGCCGTCGACGCGACGATGCCGGTGCCGGCGTTCGTGCGGTACGGATGCGCCCGGTCGATCAGACCCTGGGACTGGGTCCGCAGCGCCGTCGCCACCTCAGCGGCGGTGCTCGCGAGCTCACCAGCGGCGTTCTTGGCCAGCAGCACACGTACCGCCTTGCCGTTCACCTCGACCGCGAGCGGAAGGTTCGCCCCCGACCGGTTCACGAACTCGACGGTGATGTCGTTACCGCCCTCGTGACCCCACGCCGCCGAGTGGACCACGACCGCCGACTGCCCGGTGCCACCGATCGTGGCCATCGCCTTGCGCTGGTAGCCGTTCGTCTTGTTCGGCAGGTAGACGATCTGCGCGATCTTCGGGTACTCGCGGGCGATCTCCTCAGCGCGCTGGAAGAGCTGCTGCGGGGTCTTGTATCCGTCGACCAGGTTCCACTTGTAGCCCCGCTTGTCCGTCAACGGCGGAGGGGCGTTCTCCAGCCAGTTCGAGACCTTGCCGGTGGTCACGCCGCCGGTCGCGCTGGTGACCCGGATCTGGTCCGGGCGAGTGTCCAACTTGAACAGGTTCCGGTGGAACATGTACTGCCCGGAGTCGACGAAGCGGCTCATCGTCCGGGCAAAGCCGAACGAGGTGCCCGGGCCGGAGTCGTTCTCGAGCTGCATGCCGACGATCGGGTTGGTCTGCGCCCCCTCGGTGGTGCGCGCCTCCACGTAGAGGAAACCCTGCCCCTTGGTGGTGAACCAGTCGGCGCGGGCGATCCGCACCGTCGCCTGGTGGCTGGCCGGCTGGACCGTCTGAGCCGTACGAGCACCGGACGTGCTGACGGCCTGTAGACCGCCGTCGGCCTCGTCGCTCCAGGTGAAGCCCTCGTCGTCGCCGAGGATCTTGACGCCCATCGCCTCGAGTTCGGCGATCTGCTCGGCGGTGGCCATCACCTCGCCCTCGATGCCGTCGGGCACCCGCTGGAGACCGTGCTCCAGGTCGAAGCCGGCGTCGACGACCTTCTCCAGCATCTCGGCGCCGGTCAGTTGGATGCGTACGTGGCCTATCTCCGCCTGATGCTCCAGGTGCGAGCGCTCTGCGCCGGTCGACGCGGCGGGCTCCGCGCCGACCGGCGCGGGCGCGCCGGCCAAGAGCGTGCTGCCCACCAGGGCGGGCAGCACGAGAAGCGCGATGCGCAGTTTGGTGCGCCGCATGCTTTCCCCTTCCACGTTGTGACGTGCGGTCTCCTATCGGGTGCGTGGAACCTATCGGTGCCGATGAAACTAGACCGGCCTTGATCTGCGCAGTTGAGAGAATCTTGAGCTTCGCCGCCGGCGGGTGCGCCACCTTGCCGGACGAAAACCTCTTCGGCCGCTGGCCGCCGCGGCGAAGACGGTGTGGATCCCGGCGCGAGGGCAGCGCACTGGGAAGAAACATCTAACACGGCGCGGATCCGGGTGCAGGTGACCGGATCGGCCGGTGACCGACGCGGTCTCGCCGGGCAGGGCGCTACGGCAGCTCGGGTTGGCGGCCGACCCGAATCGCCAGCCGGTCGAGGTACCGCACCTGAAGCGCGACCAGCGCGACCAGGAACAGCACCATGATCGGTAGTGGGAGCACCGCGCCGAGGGCCAGTTCGTCGCCACGGACTCGGCCGGTGCCGCCCTGCGCCATCGCCTCGACCGCTGCCGTCCGGGTGCCCGGCGTCTGCCCCACGAGCCACGGCCAGAGCAGTTGCCCGGCGGTGACCAGCCAGGTCACCAGACCGGCCAGCAGCACCATCGGTGCGGCCGGGGCGAGCATCGTGCGCCCCAGCCCGCCGCCGGCCCGCCACCTGGGCTCCAGTCCGCGAAACAGCACGGTGAACAGGAACAGCGCCGGGATGCTGACCCAGCCGGGCGGCATGATCCCGAGGAAGGTGTTGAGCTGGCCGAGGTCACGGGTCCGTAGGTAGGACTCGATGGCGAGCGGTCCGGTGCCGACGAACAGCCACGGCGCGAACGGCAGAAGGAGCAACTCGCTGAACCGGCCCAGGGGGCGCAGCCCGCCGATGGCGAAGCCGCCGGCCACGGCGACACCGATGGTGACGACCGTCGTCAGCAGCGTCGGCAGCCAGGTCCAGACCAGCAGGTCGCCCAGGCTGGCGCCCGGCAGCAGCCCAAGGTCGTTGGTGTACCGGAAGCTGCGGCGCAGCCACGGCCACGCCGCCCACAGCATCAGGCCGACCGACACCACGCCCGCCGCGGCCAGCCCGATCCGGGCCGCACGACTGCCCTCGCCCGGCGCTGCCGGCGGCCCGGCAGGCGCGGTGGCCTTCGGTCCGGACGTGTCGGGGTGCGCGGCCGGTCGTTCGGCGATCTCGATCCGGGTGCGGCTGGCCAGCAGCAGTGCCGTCGCCGCCAGGCCCAGCACGGCCAGGACGGCGAGCAGCAGCACTGCCTCGGCGGAGCCGCGACCGAGGTCCATCCGAGCCAGGGACAGGGCGACAATGTTCGTCAGGGGCAGGGGCGCGCGGTTGCTGGCGATCAGCATCGGCGCGACGAAGCTCTGCAACGTGGCCGCGATGATCCCGATCAGCAGCAGGCCGGCCACGGTCGCTGCCGCCGGCAGCGCGTCGTTCAGCCGGCGACGACCGCGTAGCGTGCCGAGGAAGGCGGTGGTGGCGACGGCGACGACGAGCCCCGCGCCACCGACCGCGGTCAGCTCCGCGAGCATCGCGTACGGGCGGGCCAGCGAGCCCGGTTCGATGCGGTCGAGGCGCCAACCGAGGATCAGCGCCACCGGCGCGTACCCGGCGACCGGCACGGCCAACAGGGCTCGGGTGGCCAGCCGAGCCCGCCGCCCGGCCCGGTCGGCGAGCAGTGCCAGCACCGGTGCGACCAGCAGGGCCAGCACGAGCGGGACGATCGCCAACAGCAGGGCCATTCGGTACTCGCCGACGATGCCCTGCTCGAAGCGCTGTCGGTAGTGGTCGGTGCCGACGTCGATCGACGGGTTGAGCAGGCGGTCCTGGGTCGACGGGCCGAGCAGGCGGTCCCGGGTCGTGGAGCGAGCTATCGCCAGCCCGGTGGGCAGCAGATAGGACCAGGCGAGGGCGAGAAGGGCGGGAAGCAGCAGCAGGAATCCGATGCCGATCCGGATGCCGGTGCCCAGTGGGGCGCGCGGTGCCGGCACGGACAGTGCTGGGCTGGTCATCGTGCTCCTCGTGTGATCGGGTGCTTGGCCGGCCCGACGATAGGCGCAACGATCAAGTAGGGCCATCACCGTCCGCAACTTATGTCCACAAGGGCCAGACAGTGTGGCGGTGTGGCCAAGCCCGGTACGCGAGCAGCGAGTACGCGGCCCACCGTCGTGGCCGGTAGCCGGTCAGCCCTTGACGGCACCGATCAGCACGCCCTTGACGAAGTGCCGCTGGATGAACGGGTAGACGGCGACGATCGGCGCGACGGTGACGATGACCACCGCCATCTTGATCGCCTCGGTGGGCGGCATGGTGACGCCGCTGCTGCCGCCGGAGGTGTTCGGAGCCTGCCCGGCCAGCAGGTAGCTCTGCAACACCCGCTGGATCGGGTACATGTCGTTGCTGTCGATGAAGAGCACCGCGTCGAACCAGACGTTCCAGTAGGCCACCGCGTAGAAGAGGCCGACCACCGCGATCACCGCCCGGGACAGCGGCAGGACGATCCGGGCCAGGGTCAGGAAGTCGTTGGCGCCGTCGATGCGGGCGCTGTCCAGCAGTTCCTGCGGGATGCCCTGGAAGAAGCCCCGGACGACGACCAGGTTGAACACGCTGATCGCGGGGGGCAGGATCAGCGCCCAGATGGTGTCCTTGAGGCCCAGCCCGGTCACCACGAGGTACTTCGGCACCAGCGGCGGGTAGATCAGGAACGGCAGCAGGAAGTACGCGAGCAGCCACCGGTAGCCCAACGAGCGCGGCCGGGACAGCCCGTACGCGGCGAGCACCGTCACGGTCAGCGCGATGGCGGTGCCGATGACGGTGACCAGGGTGCTGATCCACAGTGCCCGGGTGACGGCGCCACCGGCGAAGATGGTCTCGTACGCGGAGGTGTCGATTCCCCTGGGGACGACCACGAAGCCGCCGGCCTCGGCGATCGTCTCCCGCGAGGAGAGGCTGGTCACCAGGATCACCCAGAACGGGAAGAGCACGCCGAGCACGAGCAGGCCGAGCAGCAGCGCCTTGCCGGCCTGACCGACCGCTGTGGGTTTCTCCTCCCACACCGGGCGGGTACGCGGCCGGGGCGGCTTCCGGGCGATGGTGGTGGTCATGAGCGCGAGTAGATCCCTCGTTCGCCGAGCAGGTGCGCCACCTTGTTGGCGGCCAGGATCAGGCAGAGCCCGATGGCGGCCTTGAAGAGGCCGGCCGCGGCACCGTAGCCGTAGTTCCCGGTGGCGATGGAGAAGTGGTAGACGAAGGTGTCGAGCACCTCCGAGGCCTGCCGGCCGACGGCCTCGCGTTGCAGGAGGAACTGCTCGAAGCCGACCGAGAGCGCGTCGCCCAACCGCAGGATGAGCAGCAGTACGATCACCGGGCGCAGGCCGGGCAGGGTGATGTGCCAGAGCCGGCGCCACCGTCCGGCGCCGTCGGCCGCCGCCGCCTCGTAGAGGTTCTGGTCGATGGTGGATAGCGCGGCCAGGAAGACGATGGTGCCCCAGCCGACGTCCTTCCAGACCGCCTCGGCGGTGACCAGGATGATGAAGGTGTCCGGGTTGGTCATGATGTGCCACGGTTCCATCCCGGCCTCGCGCATCGTCTGCGCCAGCAGACCGGCGCCGCCGAACATGGCGACGAAGAAGGTGACCACCAGCACCCAGCTGAAGAAGTGCGGCAGGTACACCACGGTCTGGATGAAGCCGCGCAGCCGGCTGGAGAGCAGGTTGTGCAGCGCGATCGCCAGCAGGATCGGCAGCGGAAAGAAGAAGACCAGCTGGAACGCGGTGATCGCCAGGGTGTTGCGGAACGCGCCCCAGAACGCCGGGTCCTCGAAGAGGAGCTGGAACTGCCCGAAGCCGATCCAGTTGCTCTGCGTGAACGCCTCAAGTGGATTGTCACCGAGGTACGGGTTGTAGTCCTGAAAGGCGATGACGTTGCCGAGGATCGGCAGGTAGCTGAAGACCAGCAGGATGAGGAAGCCCGGTGCGACCATGGCCAGCAGCTGCCAGTCGCGGCGCAGCCGGGCCCGCAGCGAGATCCGGCGACGGCCGGTGCGGGGCGCGGGTGGCCCGGCCGGTGGGCTCGCCCCGCGAGGCCGGGTCCGGTCGGTCCCGGCCTCGACGGGTGCGTGACTGGTGCTCATCAGTTGGCCTTGGGCAGCGATTCCGCGAGCAGGCGCCGGGCCTCCTCACCGCCGTTGGCCTTCCATTCCTGCACGATGGCGTCGACGTCGGACAGCGGCCGGCGGCCCCGCAGCACGTCGTTGAACTTGTCCTCGGTGGGCACCTGGTTGGCCTTGTAGGCGGCCGGCATCTCCAGCTTCACCCCGTTCCAGGGGTCCTTCTCCAGGTACTTGACCATCTGGTTGGAGTAGTTCAGCAGGTCCGGGACGTAGTTGGGGGTGTCCGGGAACGGCCCGATGGCCGGGTTGCGACCGCTGATGAAGAAGTACTGGTTGACGATTTCCTTGAACGCCAGGTCGGTCTTGCGGGGGCCGTTCGGCGTCGGGGTGTGGTGTTTGCCCTCCACCCCGTAGTCGCGTAGCTGTGCCTCCTGGCTACCCAGCGGCGCGGAGCACCAGTTGATGACGCGCAGCAGTTCCTCGACGCGTTCCTTGCCGACGCCCTTCTTGACGAAGGTGAACGAGATCGGCTCGTCGTCGCCCCAGACCAGGGGATCCCCGCCGGTGGCGGAGTAGATCGGCACCGGCTGGATGTTGAGCTTGGGGTTCACCTTCTGGTGTTCGGCCTGGGCCGGCTGCCACATGCCGACCCCCGCCCGGGTGAAGACGATCGCGCCGTTCTTGGCGAAGAGTTGGGCGGAGTCGGCGCCCCGGCTGGCGATGATGTCCGGGTGGACCAGGCCGTCCTGGTAGATCTTCGCCATCACCTCAAGTGCCTGGCGGAACTCCGGGGTCTCGTACTTGAACTCGGGGGTGCCGTCGGAGGTCAGCCGCCAGCCCTGCTTGGAGCCGGGCACCTTGTGGTACATCTGGATCATGGCGAAGACGTCGTCGAAGGCCCACACCTTCTTCGCCGGGTCGGTGACCTCCTTCGCCATCGCCAGCAGTTCGTCAAGCGAGGTCGGGATGGTCAGGCCGCGGGCGTCCAGCAGGTCCTTGCGGGTGAACATCGCCCACGGGAACGGTCCGTCGGTCGGGTTGGGCACCGCCGCGAGGCGTCCGTTCCAGATGGCGTGCCGCCAGGCCCCGGTCGGGAAGGCAGCCAGCATCGGGTAGGCGTCTGCCGCGTCGCCCTTGAGGTGGTCGGTCAGATCCTCGAAGAGTACGCCGATGGCCTCGGCGAACCGCGGGATCTTCTCCACCTCCCAGCCCGGTACGCAGAGCAGTTCCGGAACGTCCCGGCCGCCGAACATGGCGTTGAGCTTGTCCGCGTACGTGTTGCCGTCCTGGATGGTGAAGTTGACCGGGACGCCGAGTTCCGCGTTTACCGCCTGGAGGTAGGCGCTCTGGGCGATGCCGGGCGGTGCGGGACCCCACTGTGGGGTCATCGCCGTGATCTCCTTGCCGCTGCTGCCCGGCTTCTCGCTGATCAGGTCGACCAGGTTGCTCGGATATTTGGTGTATCCGTCCGGCACCGGCCGGGTGCCGACGATGTCCGGCGCGATGCTCTGGGTCAGCTCCTTGTGGGTGGGCAGGATGTCGGCGAAGGCGTCCAGGTTCTGCGCGGTGCCGCTGCCGGCCGGCTTCTCCGAGCAGCCGGTGAGCAGTGGGCCGCCGGCGACGGTGGCCGCGCCGAGGCCCACCAGGCCGAGGAAGGTACGGCGGCTGCTCCTCGCACCGGAGTGCTGATATGTCATCGGTCTTCCCCTTCGAGAAGGGCTCGGTCGCGAACCGACGCGCACAAGTGCGCGACTTCGTCTGGATGCTAAACAAACTAATCGACGGTCGTGACGCCCACAAGAGCCCCGGCCCAGGACCCGAGGCGCGGCAGAGGTTCTGGTCGCACCGTGCCGGCTCGATGGGATTTGCGCTCGGTGACCTAAGCTTGCGAGCGGTACTCGGCTTTTGCTCCAAACAAGACTGAGGTGCGATCGTGGTGGACGGTACCGCCGTGGCGGGCGGCGAACAGGACAGGCCCAAGTTGGATACCGGTGTGCCGCAGACGGCTCGGATCTGGAACTACCTGCTCGGCGGCAAGGACAACTTCGCCGCCGATCGTGAGGTCGGCGACCAGATCATCGCCAACCTGCCACATCTCGCGCAGAACGCCAGGCTCTCCCGGGCCTACCTCACCCGCGCGGTGCGCTACCTGGCCGGTGCGGCCGGCATCCGGCAGTTCCTCGACATCGGCACCGGCCTGCCCACCGCCGACAACACCCACGAGGTGGCCCAGTCGGTCAACCCGCAGGCGCGGATCGTCTACGTCGACAACGACCCGCTGGTGCTGACCCATGCCCGCGCGCTGCTGGTGGGCACGTCCGAAGGCGCCACCGACTACGTCGACGCGGACATCCGCGACCCCGAGACAATTCTCCGGGAGGCGTCGCGGACGCTGGACCTGAACCAGCCGGTCGCGCTGATCCTGATGGGCATCCTCGGCCACATCGAGTCCGACGACGAGGCCAAGTCGATCATCGACAGCGTCATGGCCAAGCTGCCCTCCGGCAGTTACCTGGCGATGTACGACGGCAGCGACACCAGCGAGGCGGTCACCGAGGCCGTACGGATCTGGAACATCTCCGCCAATCCGAAGTACCACCTGCGCAGCCCGGAGCGGATCGCGGCTCTCTTCGACGGTCTGGAGCTGGTCGAGCCCGGCGTCGTCTCGGTCACCCGCTGGCGCCCCGACGCGAACCCGGCGCCCGAGGAGATCGACCAGTACTGCGCGGTCGGCCGCAAGCCGTAAGTCAGGGACGCTCGGCGGCTGCGGTCACGCTCGGGACCGCAGCCGCCCCTCCTCAGTGGGACCGGCCGACCCGGGTGCGTTGGGTCAGGGCGACGCAGGCCAGCACCACCAGCGCGGCAACGATCGAGGCCGGGGTGACGTGCTCGCCGAGCAGCAGTGCCGACCAGAGCAGGGTGAGCACCGGCTGAGCGAGTTGGAGCTGGCCGACCTGCGCGATGCCGCCCCGGGCCAGGCCGGCGTACCAGGCGAAGAAGCCGAGGAACATGGAGACCACGGTGAGGTAGCCGAACGCCGACCAGGCGGGCGGACCGGCGTGCGGGGGGTGGGCCAGCGCCGCCACGGCAGCGATCGGCAGGGTGGCGGGCAGCGACAGCAGCAGGGCCCAGCAGATCGTCCGGGCTCCGCCCAGTTCGCGGGCGAGCGCGCCGCCCTCGGCGTACCCGAGACCGGCGAGCGCGACTGCCGCGAGCAGGAACAGGTCGGCCACGGAGAGGGCGCCGCGCAGCGTGCCGCTGACGGCCAGGAAGGCGAGCACGGCCAGCAGCCCGCCGGCGCTCGCGAGCCAGAACAGCGGCGGCGGGCGCTCACCGGCGCGCAGCACCGCGAAGACGGCGGTCATGGCGGGCAGCACGGTGATCACGATCGCGCCGTGCGCGGAGGTCTGGCTGGTCAACGCCAGCGAGGTGAAGAGCGGGAAGCCGACCACGACGCCGAGGGCAACCAGCACCAGCCGGCGCCACTGGCCCCGGCTGGGGCGCGGCGCGCCGGTGACGCGCAGGTAGCCCCAGGCCAGCAGCGCCGCACCGACGGACCGGCCGAACGAGACGAACCAGGGGTCGAGTTGTTGCACGGCGACCCGGGTGGCCGGCAGCGACATGCTGAACGCGAGCACGCCCAGCGCGCCGAGGGTGAGGCCGACCGTCCGCTCCACCGTTACCGCCGACCTGGCGGTAACGCTACTATCAACTCTCATGAAAGACGGTAACGCAGCCGAGCGTGTTATCCAAGATCTGCGTCGGCTGGTGGCTGCGGCGGCACCCGGCACGCGACTGCCCTCGGTGCGCGAGCTGACCGCCCGGCACCAGGCATCCCCGGTCACCGTCGCCGGGGCGCTCCGGCAGTTGGTCGCCCAGGGGCTGGTCGAGACCCGATCCGGCCGGGGCACCTACGTGGCTGCCCGGCCGCAGCGACCGCACGCACCCGACCTGGCCTGGCAGACCGTTGCCCTCGGTTCCCGCCGTCCCGGCGAGGAGGAGATGCAGGCGCTACTGGCGCTACCGCCGGCCGGGGCCATCGCGCTCTCCGGTGGTTACCTCGACGCGGAGTTGCAGCCCGCCGCCGCGCTCGGCACCGCGCTCACCCGCGCCGCCCGGCAGCCCGCGTCCTGGCAACGTGGGCCGGTCGAGGGGCGGGCCGACCTGCGTGCCTGGTTCGCCCGCGAGGTCGGCGGTGGACTGCGCGCCGAGGACATGGTGATCTGCCCCGGTGGGCAGGCCGCGCTCTCCACGGCGCTACGCGCGCTCGCCGTACCCGGTGACGCCCTGCTCGTCGAGGCGCCGACCTACCTGGGCGCGCTGGCCGCCGCCGGGGCGGCCGGGCTGCGGGTGGTGCCGGTGCCCGCCGACGCCGACGGCGTACGACCCGATCAGCTCGCCGCCGCGTTCGCCCGGACCGGAGCGCGGCTGTTCTACTGCCAGCCGCTGCACGCCAACCCGCATGGCGCGACCCTGGCCGCGCACCGGCGGGCCCGGGTCGCCGAGACCGTACGCGACGCCGGGGCGTTCCTGATCGAGGACGACTACGCCCGCGATCTGACCATCGACGGGGAGCCGCCGGCACCGCTGGCCGCCGACGATCCCGACGGGCACGTCGTCTACCTGCGGTCGCTGACGAAGTCCACCGCCCCGGGGTTGCGGGTCGCCGCGCTCGGTGCCCGGGGGCCGGCCGGTGCCCGGTTGCGCGCGGCCCGCCTGCTCGACGACTTCTTCGTCGCCGGACCACTGCAACAGGCCACCATCGAGTTCGTCACCGCCCCGGCCTGGACGCGGCACCGGCGCGCCCTGCGTACCGCGCTGCGGGCCCGCCGCGAGGCGCTGCTGACCGCGCTGCGCCGGCACCTGCCGCACCTGCTCGACGGGCAGCCGGTCCCGCGTGGCGGCCTGCACCTCTGGGTGCGGCTGGCCGACGGCACCGACGACGTCGCGCTGGCCGCCGCCGCAGCCGCCGAAGGCGTCGTCGTCTTTCCCGGCCGCCCCTGGTACGCGACCGAACCGCCGGCGGCGCACCTGCGCCTCAGCTACGCCGCCACCCCACCGGAACTGATGGACGAGGCCGTGCGCCGCCTGGCCCGCGCCATCTAGGGCGCTGGCTGCTCCGCGCCCGGTCCAGCACGAGCCGGGCCGGCTCACAGGTCGCGACGGCGAAAGACCACCGTGGTGAGCCCGAGCACGAGGACGACCCAGAGCGCGGCCCAGGCGAGGTAGGTGCCGGTGAGTGCGGCCTCGCCCAGGAACGGGTGGCCTTGCATGGCCGGCCCGAACTCGATCAGCATGGACGGGTCCTGGAAGGCGTTCATCGCCCCGCGCCACAGTCCGTCGGTCGGCAACAGCATCCGGGAGACGGTGCCCACCCGGGCCACGCTCTCGTTGTCCAACGCGGTGCCGAAGGCGCCGACCACCCCCGCGATCCAGGTCGACCCGAACAGGCCGACGGCCACCACGCCCGAGGCCATCGGTGAGCTGACGCTGGACAGCAGCAGACCCAGGGTCAGCAGGACGGTGGCCTGTGCGGCGAGCAACGCCAGGCCGGTCACCGGCGCCGGTGGCCAGTAGCCCACGGTGAGCCGGACGACGAGCAACTGAGCGAGTCCGGCCACGGTCACGAAGCCCGCGCCGAAGCAGACCAGCCCCAGCCACTTACCCAGTAGCACCGCCGAGCGGCGTACCGGCCGGGCCAGGATCGCCAACGCCGCACCGGACTCCATGTCGCCGGCCAGGGTGGGGCCGGCGAGGAACGCGGTACCGAGCGCGGCGATCAGGCTCAGGCCGAACATCACCAGGTTGAGCACGAGGGATGCGACCAGTCGCGCCTCGCCGCTGGTGAGCCCGTCGAACTCGGCGTCGATCCGGGAGAACCCCCAGGCGCTGAGCGCGAGCAGCAGGACCGTCAGCACCGCGAGCGAGCGCAGCACGCGGCGACGCGCGGCCTCCTGGAGGGTCAGGCCGGCGACGGTGAGTACGGTCCGGACGGTCATCACCGGTCACCTCCGGTACGCAGGATGTCCAACAGCCGTTCCTCGAGGCTGATCCGTCCCGGCTCGACGGCGTGCACGCGTACCCCGAGGGCGACCAGGTCGGCGACGAGGTCCGGCACGGTGGCGGGATCCGGATCGGCGGGCAGCGTGACGGTGAAGGTGCCGGCGGTGTCGGTGACCTCGCCAGCGGCGGCCAACCGGGCCTGCGCCCGCGCGTCCACCCCGTCGAGCCGTAGCCGCAGCTCGCGGCGGCCCAGCAGCTCCGCCAGGGTGCCGGCGGCGGCGACCCGCCCCTTGTCCAGCACGACGACCCGGTCGCAGACCCGCTCGACCTCGCCGATCAGGTGCGAGTTGAGCAGCACGGCCACCCCCCGGGCGCGGAGGGACAGCAGCAGGTCCCGCACGTCGGCGCGGCCGAGCGGATCCAGGGCGCTGGTCGGCTCGTCGAGGATCACCAGTTCCGGACCGGCCACCAGCGCGACGGCCAGCCCGAGTCGCTGCTGCATGCCCTTGGAGAAGCCACCCACCCGGTCGCCCGCCCGGTCGGCGAGGCCGACCGCGGCCAGGCACTCGTCGCGCGTCCGCTGCGGCACCACCGCGCCGGCCAGCCGTACGTGCAGCGCCAGCACCTCCGCCGCGGTGAGCCACGGTTGGTAGCGGAACAGCTCCGGCAGGTAGCCGACGCGGCTGCGGGCCCGGGGATCCCGGCCCGGGCGCCCGAGCAGCAGCACCTCCCCGGCATCGGGCCGGACGAGACCGAGCAGCATCTTGATGACGCTTGTCTTGCCGGCTCCGTTGGGTCCGAGCAGGCCCACCACCTCACCCCGGCCGACGGTGAAGGACACCCCGTCGACGGCGGTCCGCCGCCGGTACCGCTTGCGCAGGCCCGAGCACCACACGGCGGGGGAGGGGGGCAACTCGGCGAGCAACCGCTCGACCTGCGCCCCGGCCGGACCGGTAGTGCCGGCCGCGTCGCCGAGCGCGGCGGTGGGGCCGGCGCTCACCGGTCCCACCGCAGCTCGCGCGCCACCGACAACACCTCGTCGGCGCTCAGCGAGCCGGCCACTGCGGTGACGGCACCGTCCTGCACCCAGACCACCCCCGCCAGTACGCCGTCGCGGGAGGTGAGCACCGTGGCCGGCAGGCCGTGCACCTGCGCGGCGGCGGCGGTCAGGTAGCGGTCGTTCACCGGCAGCGGCAGCGTGGTCGCGTCACCGGAGAAGCCGCGCAGCTGCGACGCGACGTTCTCCGGCAGCCCCGGCAGGGTCAGCAGGTAGTCGACGGCCGTGGCGAACGGGATGCCCGAGGAGTAGGCGGTCGGGGCGGTCGCGCGGGCCACGATCAGCGCCGGCACACCCTGGTTCGCTGACCAGACGGCGGCGACGCCGGGGCCGGCGGTCAACCGGAACTGACTGCCGTCGAGACCGGCCGGCGGCGGGGGCAGCGGTTCGCCGGCCGTGGCCGCCGTCTGCCTCGCCCTCTCCACCGAGAAGGTGAAGACCGCGCTCATCCGGTCGCCGACCTGGTACGCGGGCGCTCCGGTCACGCCGCGCGGCAACTCGTTCACCTGCGGCACGGCCAGCCCGGTGACCTGCTTCGCCGTGGCGGCGTCGGGGACCTGGCGTAGGTTGGCCCGCTCGGTCAGCTCGACCTCGCCGTACGCGGACAGGTCGGGCAACGCGACCAGGTCGGCCTGGGCGAGCGTGACCGGGGCGATCCGTTCGGTGTGGAACACCGGCAACCAGTTCGCGGCGGCCGCCGCGCCGGCCCCGGCCAGCAGCGCGAGTACGGCCACACCGGCGACCACCGGGCTGCGCAGCGCGGCCCGCCACCGGGGCACCCGGCCGTACCCGGCCAGCTGCCGGGTGGGCGTGGGCAGCCGGTCGCCCTCGACGGCGCGGGACAGGCGCTGCCATCCCGCCGCCACATCGGTGTTCAGCCGCACGTCCAGGGCCGCGCCGGTGAGCGTGGCGTCCTGTCGGGCGGCGGCCAGGCGCCAGCGGCAGACCGGGCAGCCGGCGATGTGCTCCCGGTCGGCGTCGGCCACGCCGGCCGGCTCGTCCAGCAGCCGACGCAGAATTCCCTCATTCGGATGACGCATGACCGTTCAACTCCTTCCGTAGGGCGGACTCGGCGCGTCGTACGGTGGTGCCCACGCTGCCGGGGGAAAGTTCGAGAGCGACCGCGACCTCGGCGTAGCTCAGACCGCTGTGCCGCAGCACGAGGGCCACGGCCTGCCGGCGCGGCAGCCGGGCCAGCGCCGCGCGCACCCGGCGGCGCTCGTCGAGGGTCACCACCGCGTCGGCGACGTCGGGGCAGACGTCGTCGGAGTCGCCGGCGATCTGCTCCCGGGCGGTGCGGCGGCGACGTGACCGGACCTGGTTCAGGGCGGTGTGCGCCGCCGCGACCGAGAGCCAACCCGCTGCCTGCCCCGCCGGCACCGAGGAGCGCCCGAACGCCAGGAACACCTCCTGGGCCACGTCCTCGGCCTCGGTACGGGAGCCGAGCACCCGGGCCGCGACCCCGACTACGCGCGGATAGACGGCACGAAACACCTGTTCGAGGTCGGCGCGGACGCCGTCGCGACCGGCCGAGGCCGAAGCGCTCACGCCGTACTCCCTCCGCTCGGCCCGCCCGACGGGCCCGGCGCGACCGAGCGCGGTCCGGACCGACCCGGCACGGCCGGTCCCGGAGCGGACCGCCGGTGCGCCGGCGACGATCGGAATCTGCCCTGGCCCGATGGGACCAGCTTCCTCCTCCATACCTACGAAGCACCGCCGACGCCCCGGATGTGACACCGCACGCTGCCCGCTGCCACGCGGTGGCCACCGGCTGGTTCGGGCCGGTGCCCGAGGCCCCCGGCTGTGACACCGGGAACTGACCGCTGTCACCCCCGCTTCGCAGCAGAGGGCTCCCCGGTAGCGTCGCGGGAACGGCCGGTCCGTGCCGCCGCTCGGCGCGGGCGTGATCGCCCGGCCGACCGAACCCGGTGAGGAGATTGACAAGGTGAGTTCTGCTGAGCTGCCCCCGCCGTCGCCGGTACGCCAGTTGCGGCTGGTGGTGGCGGCCGACGACTACGAGGCGGCGGTCCGGTTCTTCCGCGACGTGCTCGGCCTGCCGGAACAGGCGGCGTACTCCGGTGACGGCGACGCCCGGGTGGTGATCCTGGAGGCCGGGCGGGCCACGCTGGAGATCGCCAACCCGGCGCAGCGGCGGATGATCGACGACGTCGAGGTGGGCCGGCAGGTCGCGCCGCAGATCCGGGTGGCCTTCGAGGTGGACGACACCGCCGCCACCACCGAGCGACTGGTGGCGGCGGGCGCCACCCAGGTCGCGCCGCCGACCACCACCCCGTGGCAGTCGGTGAACGCCCGCCTGGACGCGCCGGCCGGCCTGCACATCACCGTCTTTCAGGAGTTGCGTACGCCCGACGAGCGCGCCGCGCTCGACGGCTTCGGCACCGAGTCCGCGTAGCTCGGGTCGGTTGAACGCCGGGCGGCGTCACGCCGGTTCGTGCCGGGCGAGGAGTTGACGGAGCAGGCGGGTCAGCGTCTGCCGGTCCTGGGCCGACAGTGGCGCGAGCAACTCGTCCTGAACCTGGTCGAGCACCTGGTCAATCCGCCGCAGTTGCCGTCGACCGGGCTCGGTCAGGGCCACCTTGTTGCGTCGTCCGTGCTCCGGATCCGGTGTCCGGTCGACGGAGCCCTGCTCGACCAGTTCGTTGACGGCCGCCACGACGTCGCTGCGGTCGATGCGGCAGCGGCGGCCCAGGTCGGCCTGGCTGGACGGCCCGAACTCGTGCAGCGCGGCCAGAATCCGGTAGTGGTATCCGCGTGCGTCGGCGGCGGCGAATCCGTCGGACACCAGCCGGCGAACGTGCACGGCCAACTGGGTGATCAGCCAGCTCGGCTTCACCGCCAGGCGCTCCGGGACCTCGTTCATGCCGGCCACTCTAGCGGTATTGGTTGCACCAACACTCTACTGCTAGTGTTGGTGCAACCAATGTTGGACAGACCATCAAAGGAGGCGTCGTGTCCGCTGCGACCCAGATCGCCGACCGTGTCGACATCGCCGAACTCTTCGCCCGCTTGGCCAACCTCCTCGACGACGATCGTGTCGACGACGCCCACACCGTCTATCGCGCCGACGTCGTGGCGCGCTCGCCGCGCGGTGCCGAGTTGTACGGCCTTGACCAGGTCGTCGCGCACCTGAAGCGGAGCCGAGTCGAGGGGGAGCGTACTCAGCACGTGCACGGTGACGTGCTGGTGCACGTCGACGGCGACCACGCGACGGCCACCGCGAACCAGGTGGTGTACTTCTACCGCGACGGTGCGCCACCGCACCGGACGAGCGGCCTGCGGACGGCCTGCACCGCCGTGCGGACCCCGGTGGGCTGGCGATTCAGCACGATCGACATCACGCTCGCCTGGATGCGGGAGAGCTGACCCCGTCGCTTCGATAACGGATCTTCACAAGCGGGAAGCCGCGCGACTCGTCCGTCGATCACAGAACCTGCGGTAGGTCGCCGTGGGCCGGCTCCCGGGTGGTGTGCACGAGGCGATGGCAGGCCGGCAGGGCGCGCATGCCGTGGGCGTCGAGGGTGCCGCGTACGAAGCGGTGGAAGCTGGGGCGGGCGAGCTGTCCGGCGAGGAACGGGACCGGTCCGGCCGGCAGCCGTACGTAGTTGACGAGCGTGAACGGCGACGCACCGGTGGGTCGTAGGGCGGTGGAGTTGTCGACTCCGATCTTGCCGGTGTACCAGCCGGTCAGCGAGCGCCAGACGGCCTCGGCGTCGACGTCCGCTCCGGCGGTGAAGTGGTTGAACAGGAAGGTGCCGTCGGTGCGGGCCTCGGTGTCGCCGATCCGCGCCACGTTGACCCCGGCCAGGAGCTGTTCCCCGCCGAGCGCGGACAGCTCCTCGCAGGCGCCTACGGTGTCGAGCTGGTCCACGCGCACGGTGCGTACCAGCACCGCGAGGTCGTGGCGGGGCGTGCCGGGCAGTGGCGGGATGAACACCGCCCGGTAGAGGTTGACGGCAGCGACGTCCGGGCGGCGGGCGAGCGCGGGCACGGCCGCCATGATTCGCGCCGCCTCGCGGCGTCGGCGTGGCGTGAAGGTGTGTACGGGGAGCCGCTGGGCGGGTTCTGCCGAGATGCCGAGGTAGATGAAGCCGTGCGGTTCCGGAGTGGCGAACCGGGGCGGTGGATAGCGGGTCATGAAGCCTCCAGGGCGCGAGACGTGCGCGGTGCAACCCAGATGCGGAGCATCAGTAACTGTTACCTTAGAGGACAATAACGCGGGCCTACAATGTCGGAATGTCCGCCGACACCTCAGGTGCGATTCGTCCGCTGGCCAGCCGGGCCAACTTCCTGCTGTCCCAGCTCGGCTTCCACATCGCGCAGTCGTTCGCCGAGCGGTTGGCGCCGCTGGGCATCGCACCGAACCACTTCGGGCTCCTCATGCAACTGGAGCGCGCCGAGGGAAGCTCCCAGCAGCGGCTCGCCGACGCGCTGGGCATCCACCGCAAGGTCATGGTCGGCCTGCTCGACGACCTGGAGCGGCGCGGTCTGGTGGAGCGTCGGCGGCATCCCGCCGACCGCCGCGCGCACGCCATCCACCTGACCGCCGCCGCACGCGAACTGCTGCCCCGGGCCCGGGACGTCGCCGACAAGCACGAGGAGGAGGTGCTGGCGACCCTCGACGAGGGCGAGCGCGCCCAGCTCATCGCCGTCCTGCAACGGCTCGCCGGGCAGACCGGCGACCCGCCCGGCGTACACCCCGGGCTCCGGGGAAAGGAAGGGCCCCTGCTTAACGTCTGGGGTAGTAGAAGGGCCCCTTCTTAACAGCCAACCCCCAGGTACCGGCTGGATCAGCCTGGTGTGCTCCACCCTCAGGTCGGCTCGGACAGCCAGGGTTCGAGTACCGACGGATCGGCGACCGCCAGCCTGACCTGCGCCAGTTCCTCGGTGGTCAGCGGCAGCGCGTGCAGCCGGGCACCCCACTCGGGCACCAGGTCCCGCTTCTCCAGCGCGGTCGACAACTCGATCAGCGCGGCGAGCGCCAACGCCTGTTCGACGGCGGGTGCCGCGTCGCCGTGCCGGCGTAGTCCCGAGTTCAGCGCCCGGAAGGAGGCCAGGTCGTCGCGCTTGAACTCGCGCAGGATGCGGGCGTTGTCCAGGACCTTGGCCAGCCCGGTCAGCTGCCGCGACCCGCCGTACTCCAGCCCGGACGGCTCGTCCCGCCGGATGAGGGTGATGGTGTTGCCGGACGGATCGACGATGCTGAAGCGCGACGCGCCGGGCCGGTAGCGGGTGATCCGGGGCAGCCCTCGGGCGAGCAGCTTGCCGTACGCGGCACGCATCCCGGTGGTGAACGCGGTGTGGTACGGCGCGACCGCGTCGACCATCACCAGCGCGCCGCAGCCGCTCTCGGCCGGCTGGTCGAATCCGCGCGGCGCACTGCCGTAATGCAGCTCGAACCCGCTGTATCGAAAGGCCAGATACAGGTACGGCTTGTGCTGCTCCCAGGTCACCGCGAAGCCGAGCGCCCGCCAGAAGGCGATCGTCTCGTCCACCGCCACGCAGGGCAGCAGCGGCACGGCGGATTCGTTCGGCTGGATTCGCTCCTCGGCAGTCATCGATGATCCCTCCCGGCCCGGTTGGTGTCTCCCTCAGTGTGGCCAGTCCACGTGCTAGTACCGGCATCCCCGCAGCTGACCCGCGCGCCAGTGACCTGATCTGCGCACGTGCCGCCGCTAGCCCGTGGCAGCTCAGCTGGCGAAATCGACCCCCCGGGGTGAGGTGTCGGTGGTCGAGACTTGCGGGATGCTGACGAAGCAGGTGGGGACGGGGTCGCCTTCGTGGCGGAACAGGCTGACGCATCCGCTGGTCTGGTCGCCGCCGGTGATGGCCGTGTTGGCCTGGCTATCCATGCCCTTCAACGACGCGCTCTACGAGTTCTGGGTCAACTACGACCCGCAGGGTGACGCGCAACAGCACGAGCGGTTCTACGCCACGCAGATCTTCCGGTACACCTCCGGAGTCTTGAGCGGACAACTGTTGGCGTTGCTGGCGGGTGCCGCCCTGGCCCGCCGCCATGCCCAGGCGATCGCCCTGGCGATCGCGGTTGCGCTCGGCGTACTGCTGGCCGGGGTGACCGTGCTTGTGGCGTACCCGGTCGCCAGCGCTCGGGAGGCCAGCCAGGGCGCTGGCCGGGCGTTCGACGATCCGGTGCTGGTCCGGGTGCTGCTGCACGAACTCGCCGGTTATCCGCTGCTCGCCGCCGTCGGGGTCGGCCTCGGGATCCTGCTCGCCGGCCGCCGCACCGGTAACCGCATCGCGCTGCTGACCCTGCTCGGGATGGCCTGGTACGGCGCGACGCAGGTCGGGCTGGCGCAGGACGACGAGTTCGTCGGACCGTCGTGGCTGTTGTGGGCGGTGCCGCCGATCGCAGCAGGCACCGCTGTCGCACTCGCCGGCCTGTCGCTCGACGTGTGGTCCGAACCTCCGGCGTTGGTCGGCGACGCGGGATACCGCGCCGGCATCGCCCTGCTGGTGAGTGCCGGAGCGTACGCGCTCGGACTGAACCTGCTCGGCGTCCTGGTCGACCGGCAGCGACGCCGTTCGGCCGGGCCGGTCGGTCAATCGGGAGGGCGGTGAGCCGTCCGAGTTGATCCGTCAATCGTGGACTTGCGTACTCATCGCAGTAACGGATGTGGTGAAACCGGCGAAAGGCGCAGGATCCGATGGACAGATCGAGGTTCGGCAGGTCTCGTACGCATACCCGGCGGTGGCGGCTCGGCGCGGTCGCCGGGGTGGCGGTGCTCGCCCTCGGTGTCGGGTTGGGGGTCGCCTCGGCCGGCGAGGACGTGCCGGCCGCACAGCCGCCTGCCATCAGCGCGCCCACTGCGCAGGCGCCTGCGGCGCAGGCCCCGGCCGACACGCCGGTGGCGGTGCACGGCCAGCTGAGCGTGTGTGGTGTGCAGTTGTGCGACGAGGCCGGCGAGGCGATCCAACTGCGCGGCATGAGCAGCCACGGCCTCCAGTTCTTCCCGGACTGACGAGCACGCACGCGGCGAAGAACAACGTGATCTACGAGATCGCGAACGAGCCGAACGGGGTCAGCTGGGACGGCATCAAGGCGTACGCCGACGAGGTCATTCCGGTGATCCGCAACAACGCGCCGGAGAGCGTCGTGCTGGTCGGCACCCGTGGCTTCTCGTCGCTGGGGCTCAGCGAGGGCAGCGACGAGACCGAGATCATCGACGATCCGGTCACCTTCGACAACATCATGTACACCTTCCACTTCTACGCCGCCTCGCACGGTGCGGACCGGCGCGCGGTGGTGGCCCGAGCCGCGCAGCGCCTGCCGCTGTTCGTCAGCGAGTTCGGCACGCAGACCTTCACCGGCGACGGTGACAACGACTTCGACAGCACCACCGCCTGGCTGGACCTGCTCAAGGAGCACAAGATCTCGTACGCGATGTGGAGCTTCTCCGACGGCCGGGAAACCAACTCGACATTCGTGCCGGGCACCTGCGCGGGCACCGAGTACGCCGGCAACGACGTGCTTACCGAGGCGGGCCGGTATCTGCGCAGCCGGATCCTCACCGGCGTGGGCGACCCCAACGGTTAACGCAGGTCTGTCACCGCCCTCGGCCGGGCCGCCGAGAGCGGTGACAGCACTATTGGCAGGCAACGGTGACGACGACGGGGGCCTGCGTCAGCGTCGGCGGTCGGCGGCAGTCGCCCGGTGTCGTCGGTCGCCAGGCGGCGGCCAGGTTGTAGGTGCCGCTGAACGGCCGGTAGGCGGCCCACCGGGAGAGGTCGCTTCCGCCGTTCAGGCCGCTGGCGAGCAGGACACCGGGGACGTGGCGTTGGGTCTGGAACAGCAGCGCCTGCATGCCGATCACCGGATAGCCGAGCGCGGAGCAGGCCCCGTCCCCGTCTCGCCAGCACGTCCAGGCGAGCGCCGGATCGTCGATCGCCCGGTCCGGGAAGGGCGTGGAGAAGAGGTCGAACACGATCGACTCGTAGGAGCCAAGTCGCTCACCGACGCTGGTCCAGAAGTCGACGGCGTACGTGGCGTGCGGCATCGGCTTGGCGCAGAGCGCCCGCTCGTCTCGGCAGGTCGCACCCGGGCCGGTGTAGCGGCCGTGGCTCCAGGCGAGCGCGACGATCGGCGTGATGCCGACAGCCCGCAGCCGATGCACGTACGCGGTCACCTCCTGCTGGTACGGCTCGCCGCGGTAGCGCGGTGGCACGTACGGCAGGCCGAGCCAGCAGGCTTCGTTAAGTGGAAGGTAGACCGCCTGGACGCCACGGCTGACGAGCCGGGAGACCGCGTCCGCGTCGACCGGACCGTCCCAGATGCCCCGCCCGTGTACGCATCGGGACTCGGCGCCGGTCCGTGCGAGTGGTGCCAGCCGTCGAGGAGCTGCCGCTTCGACGATCGGGTCGACGCCCCAGAGTTGATCGCGTACCACGCTGACGTACGGTGCCTGTCGTCGTTCACTTGGCGGGTGCACCCGGACGAGCACCGTCATGCTGTTCCGCACCGCGCCCGCATTGTCGTACGCCCAGGCCGTCAGGGCGTACTCGCCGGCCGGCAGGGCACTCCACTGCGCGGTGTACGGCGCGGTCGTGTCGGTGCCGATCAGGCCGGATCCCGGCGCGTCGCCGGAGCCGATGAACTCGACCCGGGTGATCTGTCGGCCGGGTGCCGGCGTGGCGGTGGCCGCCATCGTGATCGTCGCCGGGGCGAAGAACGGGTCGCCGGTCTCCGGTCGGGTGAGCTCCACAAGCGGCCGGTTCGGGTCGGGCACGGGACTCGCCGTCGCGCTGAGGGTGGGGTTCGGCGGCGAACTGGGGTTCGGGGTCGGGGTGGGGTTCGGGGCCAGCGTCGGGGTGGGGTTCGGCGTCGGGCTGGTGAGGCCCAGGGCGGCAGCACGGTCGCGCAGGTGACGCCGTTGAGCGTGAAGCCGGACCCGCTGCCGAGCTTGGCCCCGCGCGTCATGGCGTACGTGCGGAAGACCGGGATGTCTGCCGGTAGCACGTCACCGGGCCGGCCGCGCAGGGTGACCTGCGTGCCGCGCTGCTCCCAGTCCCCGCCGTCGAGATGCTTGATCTGTTCGGTCCGGTATTGCAGGTGGAAGCGGAGGGTCCAGTCGGACAGTGGCTGGCCGACGCTCATGACGCGGATCTCGCCCTGGCTCACCGACGCGGAGCCGTACCGGTGGTGCATCTCCACGGCGCACCCGCCGGCGGCGGAGGCCGGAAGCGTCACGGCGAGCAGACCCGAGGCGGCGGCGAGCACGGTGACGATCAGATAGCCGATCCGGGTCCTCATCGAAATCCCCCGAACATCGAGAAGCGTCACTGCGACGGTCGGGCGGGGCGGGTGGGGAAGTCAAGCTTTTCCTCGGATGGTGTGCGCCGCCCCGACCGCCGATGGCATGGCGGAGCCTGCCGGGGCTGGCGCTATGGTGAGTGATCGTCGCGGATTACCTCCGCAGTACCGAATCGACCAGCGGAGGAGCCGCATGGCGCGTGCGAACCTGACCATCAACCCGGCCTTCACCGTGGGGCCGGTCCGGCGACGGCTCTTCGGCGGGTTCGTCGAACATCTCGGTCGCCACGTCTACGACGGCATCCACGAGCCGGGGCATCCGAGCGCCGGGCCGGACGGCTTCCGGCGCGACGTGGTCGAGTTGGTCAAGCAGCTCGGAGTCAGCACGGTGCGGTATCCGGGCGGCAACTTCGTCTCCGGCTACAACTGGGAGGACGGCGTCGGTCCGGTTGCCGAGCGGCCCCGCCGGCTCGATCTCGCCTGGCACTCCACCGAGACCAATCAGGTCGGTCTGCACGAGTTTCAGCACTGGCTCGATCTGGTGGGCAGCGAGCTGATGCTTGCGGTAAACCTCGGCACCCGCGGTCCGAAGGAAGCCGTCGAGCTGCTGGAGTACGCAAACGTCCCGGCCGGCACCGCCCGCGCCGCCCAGCGGGCCGCCAACGGCCGGGAGGAACCGTTCGGGATCTCGATGTGGTGTCTCGGCAACGAGATGGACGGCCCGTGGCAGCTCGGGCACCGCAGCGCCGAGGACTACGGCAAGCTCGCGGCGATGACGGCAAAGGCGATGCGCCAGGTCGATCGGGACCTTGAGCTGGTCGCCTGTGGGTCGTCCGGGCGCGGCATGCCGACGTTCGGCGAGTGGGAACGCGTCGTGCTGACCCATGCGTACGACGACGTCGACTACCTCTCCTGCCACGCGTACTACCAGGAGCACGACGGCGACCTCGCGAGCTTCCTCGCCTCGGGCGTCGACATGGACGCCTACATCGACTCCGTGGTCGCGACTGTCGACCACGTGAAGGCGGTGAAGCGGTCGACAAAACGCATCGACCTCTCGTTCGACGAGTGGAACATCTGGTACCTGACCCGGTGGCAGGAACAGGCCCGCACCTTCACCATCGACGAGTGGCCGGTGGCGCCGCGCCTGCTCGAGGACCGCTACACGGTGGCGGACGCGGTGGTCCTCGGCGGTCTGCTGATCTCGCTGCTCAACCACGCCGACCGGGTCACCTCGGCGAGCCTCGCGCAGCTGGTGAACGTCATCGCGCCGATCATGACCGAGCCGGGCGGTCCCGCCTGGCGGCAGACCACGTTCTTCCCGTTCTCGGTCACCTCGCACGCCGCCCGGGGCGACGCGCTGCGGGTCCTGGTCGACGCCGACAGCACGGACACCTCGGCGTACGGCTCGGTGCCGGTGGTGGCTGCGGCCGCGACCAGCGACGGCTCATCGCTCTCGGTGTTCCTTCAGCACCGGCACCGCACCGAGGCGACGACGGTCACGATCGACCTCCGCGCGTTCGCGCCGACCGGTGCGGTCTCGGCCCGCGGCATCTGGGACTCCGACGTACGCGCCGCCAACGACCTGGCCGACCCGAACCGGGTGGGGTTGCGGATCAACGACACCGCGCGGCTCTCCGACGGCCTGCTCACCGTCGAGCTACCGCCGGTGTCCTGGACCGCACTGACGATCCCGCACCAGGCCCGACCCGCCGAGGCGTGACCGTCCCTGGGCGGCGAGCATTCCGGTGCCGGCGTGCCACCGGGCGATGGTGCCGGTGCGGTGGCCGGACGGCACTCGCAATCCGGATGCCCGACCAGGATCGGAAGGCTTGACGATGGGCGCTGATGTCGATGTCTTGACAGGTTCAGATCGTCGGTCAACACTTCGACACAAGCCCGAAACAGTCATCGATGCCTATGCGTTGCCACCGTTGTTAACGCTAACAACCGCGGTGACGTCGGGGTGAGGAGAGCCTGGATGTCGAGAATCGTCGCCAGGGTGAGCGCGCTGCTCGCCGCGATCTGCCTGCTGTTGCTGCCCGGCGGGCAGCCACCCCGAGCGGAGGCCGCCGCGCAGGCACCCCGGGCCGAGGCCGCCGCGCTCGACCCGTTCACCGGCTACCTGATGGCCCACTTCACCGGGGAGTCGGCCACCGGCGAGCAGATCTACCTCGCCCACAGCCGCGACGGGCTGACCTGGCGGGACCTGAACAACGGCGCGCCCGTCCTGCTCTCCACCCTCGGCACCCGAGGCGTCCGCGACCCCGCCCTGGTCCGCTCACCCGCCGGCGACCGGTACTGGATCATCGCCACCGACCTGCGGATCGCCAGCGGCACCTCGTGGAGCGACGCGGCGAACCGGGGCAGCACCTCGCTTGTCGTGTGGGAGTCCGGCGACCTGGTGAACTGGTCCGCTCCCTGGCTGATCAACGTGGCCGGCGCGATCCCCGGTGCCGGCAACGCCTGGGCGCCGGAGGCCATCTACAACCAGGCGACCGGCGACTACGTCGTCTACTGGGCGACGAACTCCCCGCGCAACGGGGTCACCAAGAACCGGATCTGGTACGTCCGCACCAGCGACTTCCGCACCTTCACCGCGCCGCAGCTGTTCATCGACCGGCCCGGTAACCAGGGCATCATCGACACCCAGATTATCGAGGTGCCGAACAGTGTCGGCGGCTACCGCTACTACCGGGCGTCGGCCGACGGGCACATCCCAATCGAGGCCAGCAACTCCGTCCTCGGCTCCTGGACGAGCCTGGGGAACCTGTCGCACCTGGGCATCTCCAACGGCACCGGCGGCGGCAACGTGGTCGAGGGCCCGATGTGGATGCAGTTCAACGGCCGCAACGAATGGGCGCTCTACCTGGACCAGTTCGCCACCGGCCGCGGGTACCTGCCGATCACCTCGACGAACCTGGGCAGCGTCAACAACTTCCGGACCCGCTCGGACCACCAGATGGGTGCCAGCCGCAAGCGCCACGGCTCGATCCTCAACCTG
Organism: Micromonospora sp. FIMYZ51; assembly: GCF_038246755.1. NCBI lineage: Bacteria > Bacillati > Actinomycetota > Actinomycetes > Micromonosporales > Micromonosporaceae > Micromonospora > Micromonospora sp. FIMYZ51. The sequence continues at coordinate 3,172,392 of NZ_CP134706.1, forward strand.
ACCGCCGCCGAGGAGAGCCGGGTGCTCGCCCGCTGGCCCAGCACCGCCACGGTCAACCGGATCCAGGCGTACACCCACCAGGACCGGTACGTGCGGCACGCCAACTACGACGTACGCATCGACGCCAACGTGAGCCCCGCCCAGGACGCCCAGTTCCGGGTGGTGCCCGGCCTGGCCAACACCTCCGGGTACGTGTCGTTCGAGTCCGTCAACTACCCCGGCTACTACCTGCGGCACTACGGGTTCGACTTCGTACTGGCGGCCAACGACGGCAGTTCCGTCTTCGCCGCCGACGCCACCTTCCGGCAGGTCGCCGGGCTGGGTAACGCCGCCTGGCAGTCCTTCCAGTCGTACAACTATCCCGACCGCTACCTGCGGCACTACGGCTACCAGCTCCGCCTCGACCAGATCACCGACACCCAGTCCCGCAACGACGCGACGTTCCGGCTGACGTCGTAACCGGCACCTGAGGCTGGACGGGTCGTCGGCATCACTGCATCCGACACCCGTCCGGCCTCGTACCATTGCCCGAGAGTTCGCGGTTCGCGCGACGGGGAGGGACCATGGGCAAAGGGATTCACGTGCAGGAACTGCCCGGCATCGGCAAGCGGTACGACGTCGATCTGGGCAGCGCCACCCAGCGGATCTCGATCGTGGTACGCCGTGACGGCGCCCGCGACCTGTACGTCTTCGCCGCCGGCACGGACGACCCGGTGGCCGTGATCGAAATGTCGGAGGAGCAGGCCCGCAAGGTGGGCGCGCTGCTGGCCGGCACCTACTTCTCCGAGTAGCCGGCACCCAAGCCCAGCCCAGCCCGTAGGTCGTCGCCCAGCTCTTGCAGGAGTCCTCACCGTGCACGCTGACCTCGTGGGCTTTGGTGCCCTCGTACTGATCGCGGGACTGCTGGCCCGCTTCGGCCGCCGGATCAACCTGCCCACCGTGCCGTTCTTCATGCTCGCCGGCATCCTGCTCGGGCCGGGCACGCCCGGTCCGGTGCTGGTCGCCCATCCCGAGGACCTCAGCCTGCTCGCCTCGCTCGGTCTGGTGCTGCTGCTGTTCCACCTGGGCGTCGAGTTCCCCGTGGAGCAGGTGCTCGGCAGCGGTAGACGGCTGTTCATCGCGGCCGGCTGCTACATCCTGCTCAACGTCGGTGCCGGCCTGCTCTTCGGGTTCGCGCTGGGCTGGGGTGGCTACGAGGCGTTCGTGGTGGCCGGTGCGCTCGGCATCTCCTCGTCGGCCATCGTCACCAAGCTGCTCATCGAGCTACGCCGGCTGGCGAACGCGGAGACCCCGGTCATCCTCGGCATCATCGTCATCGAGGACCTGTTCCTCGCGCTGTACCTGGCGCTGCTGTCGCCGTTGTTGTCCGGCGCCGGCTCGGCGGGGGAACTGACGCTGCGGATCGGGCTGAGCTTCGCGTACCTGGTCGTGCTCTTCGCCGTGGCGCGCTACGGCGCCCGGCTGGTCGGCAAGCTGATCGACAGCAACGAGGACGAGTTGCTGGCCATCCTGATGGTCGGGCTGGTGGTGCTGGTGGCCGGCGTGTCGGCCGAGATCGGTGTCTCCGACGCCATCGGTGCCCTGATGATCGGTCTGGTGGTGGCCCGTACCCCCATCCGGGAGCGGGTCGAGCGCCTGGTCCTGCCGCTGCGCGACGTCTTCGCGGCGGTGTTCTTCGTGGCGTTCGGGCTGAGCATCAACGTCGGCGAGATCGGCTCGGTGGCGCTGCCGGTGCTGCTGGCGGTCCTGCTCACCGTGGTCACAAACGTGACGGCCGGGCTGATCGCCGGCCGGCTGTTCGGGCTCAACCAGCGCGGCGCGGCAAACGTCGGCCTGACCGTGCTGGGGCGTGGCGAGTTCTCGCTGATCCTCGCCACGCTCGCGCTCGCCGCCGGGCTGGACGCCCGCCTCGGCCCGTTCATCGCCCTGTACGTGCTGGTGCTCGCGGTGGCCAGCCCGCTGCTCGCGGCCAACTCCCGCTATCTCGCCCGGATCATCCCGGACCGGCTGCTGCACTCCGGTTGGCGGTACGTGCGGGAGGAGACCATCAGCACGGCCTGCACCCACCTGGACCGGGTTCAGATCACCGAGTCCGACGCCGAGGCGTGCCCGCAGTGCCTGGAGACCGGCGACGACTGGGTGCAACTGCGGCTCTGCCTGATCTGTGGCGCGGTGGGCTGTTGCAGCGACTCGGTCAACAACCACGCCGAGGAGCACTACCGGCAGACCGGGCACCCGTTGATCCGGTCGCTGGAACCGGGGGAGGACTGGCGTTACTGCTACATCGACGGTGCGCTGGTCCGCGAACCGATGGGTGCCGCCCGGCAGTGACCGGTGCTGTCGGTCTCGCGGACGAGGAAGTGCGGCCGGCGCTTGCTCTCGTGGTAGATCCGCCCGATGTACTCGCCGATCACGCCGAGCACCATCAACTGGATGCCGCCCATTCCGATCACGGCGCTGATCAGCGTCGCGTAGCCCGGCATGTCGACGCCGTCCACCGCCGCTTTCACCACCACCCAGACGGCGTAGCCGAGGGCGATCAGCGTCTGGAGCAGGCCGGCGTACACGACGAGGCGCAGCGGCTTGTGGTTGAACGAGACCAGCCCGTCCAGGGCGTAGTTGAACAGCTTGCCGAAGCTCCAGGTGCTGGTGCCGGCCTGTCGTTCCTCGTGCCGGAACGGCAGCGAGATGGTGCTGAAGCCGACCCAGGAGAAAAGGCCCTTGGAGAAGCGGTGGTACTCGGGCAGGGCGAGCAGGGCGTCCACCACGTCCCGCGACAACAGCCGGAAGTCACCCGCGCCGTCCTGTAGCCGGACATCGACCCAGCGGTTGATCGCCCGGTAGAAGAAGCGGGCCGGGATGCGCCGCAGCGCCGGCTCACCGCTGCGGTCCCGGACCGCGACGACCTGGTCGTAGCCCTGCTTGTGCAGCGCGACCATCTGCGGCAGCAGGTGCGGCGGGTGTTGCAGATCGGCGTCGAGCAGGACGATCGCGTCGCCCCGGCTGCGTTGCAGCCCCGCGAGCATCGCCGCCTCCTTGCCGAAGTTGCGGCTGAACGAGATGAACCGGACCGCCGGGTCGCGGGTGGCGAGGCTGCGCAGGGTCGCCAGGGTGCCGTCGGTGCTGCCGTCGTCCACGAAGAGGATCTCGACCTCGTCGTCCGGCAACGCGGCAGCCGCAGTGGTCACCGCCGCGTGCAGCGGACCGATCGACCGCTCCTCGTTGTAGCAGGGCACCACTATCGACAGCCGCACCGGATCCTCCAATCCGCCCTAGTTGAGGTGGTACACGAAGACGCCAGCTATCTCCTCCCGCGTGATGCCGAGGCCATCAAGCGGTCGGGTGGCAACCCCGTCCCAGGGCGTACCAGCGAGTTGATTCGGCAGCACGACCACCGACCGGATGCCGCTCTGCCGCAGGAACGCGACGCTGCCCTGATCCGGGAAGGTCATGCTCATCGTGCGGATCTGTTCCTGGCTGGCGGGCACGAAGGCGGCGAGACCGTTGGCGATGCGCGGGAACCCGTCGGTGGACCAGAGCATGACGTGGAGTTCGGAGATGCTGTCGCTGGGCAGGACCAGCATCGGCTCGGCCGCCGCCTGGATCGCCGCCGGTGCCGGTGGCACGGTGGGGTGCGGGGTGCGGTTGACCCCTTCGAGCAGGACCAGCAGCAGCGGCGCCAGGAGCACGATTCGCCCGACCACTCGCGGCCACGCCAGCTTGGGCAGCTGCCGCCCGAACTCGGTGACGGCTCCCGCCGCCAGGATGGCCAGCAGCAGGCTCGTCCACACCATGAGCCGCCCCGGGGTGCGGAGCGCATCCCAGCCGGGGAGCAGCCGCGACAACGTCAGATATCCCGGGTCGCCCTGCCCGACGAGGTTGCTGCCCAGGCCGAGCGCGCCGGTGACCAGCACACCGAGCCCGAGCAGTACGCGGTGTCTGACCCGGAACACCGAGTAGCTCAGCCCGACCGCGGCCAGCACGATCAACGTGATGCCGGGCAGCAGCGCCATCTCCGGCGGCCAGGACAACTGGGCGCGGGCGGCCGTGAAGTAGTCACCCCACAACCACGAGTCCGCGGGCGCGACGAAGTATCCGCGCAACGGTGGGGAGAACATCTCGGTCCAGGACAGGTCCCGGCGAGCCTGCGGATTCAGCTCCACCACCCGCAGGAAGGTGATGCCGAGCCAGAGACAGACGCCAGCGAACGCGGCACCACCGACCAGGTTGGCCAGCACCACCCGGCGCTCCAGCAGCCATTCGCCGCGCCGCCACCGGGCCCAGCCGATGGCCACGGCCACCACCAGCCCCACCCCGGCCAGGACGTACACCAGCGGCAACCCGATCCCGAAGCCGAGGCTCACCTGCCAGGCGGCGACCAGCCAACCGGCCACGATCCACCCGGGGCGGTGCAGCGCCGGGCGGTGGCCGCGCCGCAGCGACCAGCCGTGTCCCCGGGCCAGCATCGCCAGACACAGCGCGATGCCGCCGATGGAGAGGATGTTCAGATGCCCACTGTGAGCCAGCCGCCACGGCGCGAAGGCCCAGGCGATGCCGGCGACGGCCGCCGCCGTGCGGCTGCTGCCCAGCTGGCGGACCAGGGCGTACGCCCCGACGAAGGCGAGCGCGTAGGCCAGGACGAAGAGCAGGTTGTAACGGAACACGGCAGCCTCGACGCCACTGCCGAAGAAACCGGCGGGAGCGTAGCCGAGCAGCGTGTCGCTGTAGACGTAGGTGTACGACGCCGGAAAGAACGTGTTGGAGTGCCAGAGGTTAAGCGGGTCGGTGAGCAGTGCGTGCCCGCCCCAGGCGACCTGCCATGCCTGCAATGTGGGATCCCCGATGTCGCCCGGGATGGTCGTCCACGGCTGCTTCAGGGTCGGCCAGGTGAGGAGCACGGCCAACGCCAGGCCGGCGAAACTCGCCACCACCCATTCGTGGCGTAGCAGCCGCGCGCTGGCTGCCAGCCAGCCTGATCCGCGGCGGGGTGGGAACTCCGATTCTGCCTGGTCCGGGTCGGGCTGCTGGCGATCAGCGGACGAGGTTCCGAGAAGCCTTCGACGTATCGCCTGCACGTACCCTCCTGTTGATGACCGGTGCCGCACGTCCTAGCGTCGCATCGGTGGAAGGGTAAAAGCCATATTGATGGCCAGCGAAACTTGATCGGTCGCCGAGCCCACAGGCTGGGAAGCGGGCGAAAAGTGGATCGAGCGTTCGAAGACGCGGCCGGATCAGCGCCCGGCCGGCCGGGGCGTGCCGATCCGGGTGACCCCGGAGCCGTGTTCGACAAGGGGTGCGACAAGCGCGGCCAGGACCCCGCCGAGCAGTGGGAAGAGGATGAACACCCAGAGCTGGCCGAGCGCGTGCGTTCCGGAGAAGATCGCCGGCCCGAAGGCGCGGGCCGGGTTCACCGCGGCCCCGGTCAGCGCGACGCCGACCAGGTTCGCCACGCCCAGCGCCAGCCCGATGGCCAGGCCGGCGAAGCCGGACAGATCGGTGCTGCGCTTGCCCACCACCAGCACGACCAGGACGAAGAGGAAGGTCAGCACGGTTTCCAGCAGCATCGCGCCACCGGCGTTGATGTGGGTGCCGTAGCCATTGGCGCCCAGCACGCCGGTCTGGTCGGTCACCCCGCCCCAGTGCACAAGCACCCAGAGCAGGAAGGCCGCCAGAGCGGCGCCGGCGAACTGAGCGACCCAGTACACCACCGCCCCGAACAGTGAGATCTTGCCGGAGAGCAGCACGCCGAGGGTCACCGCCGGGTTCACGTGCGCGCCGGAGAGCTGACCGATGGTGTAGACCAAGGCGAGCATCACGAACCCGAACGCCAGCGAGACCACCACCACGCCGCCCTCGACGCGGGCCGCGACGGCGCTGCCCACGCCGAAGAACACCAGCAGGAACGTGCCGATGAACTCGGCCACGTAGCGCCTGACGTCAACCATGACGTCAGTCTTGCCCAATGATCGCCTGCGAGTGGACGTTTCGGCAGGTCATCCCCGGTTCAGGCGGATCCGGGGCGGTTCAGGCGGCGGTACACCGGAGCCACCCGCCGGTGCAACGCCCGGTAGACGTCGAAGATCTCCTCGTACCTCGCCCGATGGGCCGGGTTCGGCGCGAAGACCCGGTCGGTGCGCATCAACGCCGGGATGTCGGCGAAGCTGAGCAGCCCGGTGCCGACCGCGCCGATCCAGCCCGCGCCGCGCGCGTTGACGGCGAGCGGTTGGGCGTCGCGCCGAATCTCGACGCCGAGCACGTCGGCGAAGATCTGGCACCAGGAGTCCGACAGCGCGCCGCCGCCGGTGATCGCCAACGAGGTGACCGGCGTACCGAGGAACCGGTCCACCGCGTGGGCCAGCCAGCGGGTGTTGAACGCCACCCCCTCGAAGACCGCCCGCAACAGATCCGAGCGGTTGGTGTCGAGGGAGATGTTGAAGAAGCCGGCGCGCAGGTTCGCGTCGTCCACCGGGGCGCGCTCGCCGTACAGCCAGGGGGTGTAGAGCACGCCGTTGGCACCCGGCGGCACGGTCGGGATGATCATGTCGAAGGCGTCGAAGATCGTTCCCTCGTCGCGGCTGAGCCGGCCGGCGGCGAGCAGCGGGTCGTCGTACTCGACGATCTTGTCGCGGAGCCAGGTGAGGTTGGCACCGGCGGTGGCCTGGAGGGCGGTCATCAGATAGCGGTCGCCGATGGCACAGGGCACCGAGGCGATGCCGGCGGCGATGTCGGTCTTCTTCCGCGGCACGTGGGCCGCGATCCACGACGAGGTGCCGACATACAGGTGCGGGTCGTTGTCGCCGGTGGTGCCGGCACCGATCGCCGCGGCGGTGTTGTCGATCGCCCCGGCGACCACCCGGACCGACGCCGGCAGCCCCAGGTGCGCGGCGGCGGCCGGGGTCAGCGTGCCGATCACCTCGGTACAGGCGACGATCGGCGGCAGCTTGTCCGCGTCGACGCCGCAGTCGGCGACCAGGGCGGGGGAGTAGCGGATGTGGCCGGGCCGTCGGTTGTCGGTCACCCACGAGGTGAGGATCGAGTCGACGGTGGCCACCGTCCGCCCGGTCAGCTTCAGGTTGATCCAGTCGAGCACGTTGAGGAAGGTCGCGGTCCGCGCGTACACCTGTGGCATGGTGTCCCGGACGAAGAGCATGTGGGCGGCGGGGTCCTTGCCGGTCGGCGACGGCATCCCCCCGGTCAGCCGCAGCCAACGCGCGATCCGGCGCACCGACATCCCCTGGTACGCCGGGAAGCCGCCGAACTGCCGCCGCAGGTGCGGCGCGCCACGCATGTCGAGCCAGCTGATGCACGCCGTCAGCGGCTCCCCGGCGGCGTCCACCGCGATGGTCCCCTCGCCCTGGGTCGAGGCGCAGATCGTGCCGACCGCCCGCAACTGCTCCGGGTGGGCCCGGCCCAGCTCGGCGGTGACCTCGCCGAGCGCCGTCCACCAGGCGAGCGGGTCCTGTTCGGCGCCGCCGCCGGGCAGTACCCGCAGCGGGACCGGCCGCTCGGCCCAGCCGGTGACCGTGCCGTCGGCGGCGACCAGGGCGGCCTTCAGCCCCGAGGTGCCCAGATCGATCGCGAGAATCTGCGGCGAGCCGGCGGCCACCTGGCTCAGACCCCTTCGACAAGCGCGAAGACCTGGTCGAACCGGGCGAGCGCGTCGTCGATGACCTCGTCGGTGTCGGCCATCGACGTGTACATCCGGGACCCGGCCAGGGTGATGATGCCGTGCGCGGTGTACGCGGCACCCATCTGCTCCATCAGCCGCTTGCGGGCCTTGTTCTCCTTGAGCAGCTTCACCGGGTTGCGCATGTCCAGCAACATCACGCCGCTGCACTCCAGGTGCACGATGGAGCCCTGGTTGTACGCGACGTACGGCAGCCCGTAGGAGTCGATCAGCCGTTGCAGGCCCCGGGTCAGCCGGTCACCGGCCCGGCCGGCGATCACCGGCGCTCCGGTGCGGGCCATCTCCTCGATCGCGAAGTAGCCGGCCGCACAGGACAGCGGGTTGGCCGACAGCGTGCCGCCGACCTGAATGTGCGCCCCGCTCTTGCCGTCCAGCCCGGAACCGAAGACCGCCATCACGTCGGCCCGCCCGCCGACCCCACCGGCCATCGGGTAGCCGCCGGAGACCGTCTTGCCGAGCACGGTCAGGTCGGGAGTGACCCCGAAGTAGCCGGCCGCGCCGCCGAGCCCGAGCCGGAAACCGGTGACCACCTCGTCGAAGATCAACAGCGCGCCGAACTCGTCGCACAACTCGCGGACCCGGGCGTTGAAGTCGCGCGGCGCCGGCCGGGTGCCGGACTCGGGGCCGACCGGCTCGACCACCACCGCCGCCGTGCCGCCGCGCAGCCGGTTCTCGATCAGCTTGCGCTTGAGCTGCCCGAGATCGTGCGGGAAGGACTCCCGGGTGCGGGCGGTGGCACCGAACGGGATGCCCTTGGCGTTCATCCGGTACGTGCCGGGCACCCGCAGCCCGTAGACCATGGTGTCGGACCAGCCGTGGTACGCCCCACCGACCTTGATCACCATCTTCTTGCCGGTGAAGGCACGCGCGCCGCGTACCGCCGCCATCACCGCCTCGGTGCCGGAACCGAGCGAGCGGTACATCTGCACGTGCGGCATGAACCGGTGGATGATCTCGGCGAGCTTGAGTTCGTACTCGTGGAACAGGCCGGTCACCGGGCCGCAGTCGCGGACCACCTCGGCCACCCGCTCGTTGACCGGGCCGTAGTTGCTGCCCAGGATGGTCGGGCCGCCGGCCTGGAGGAAGTCGATGTAGGTGTTGCCGTCCCGGTCGACCAGGTACGCCCCCTCGGCCTTGTCGATGGCGAGCGGGAACGGGTAGTTGAAGGCCAGGTTGTGCTGCACGCCGCCGGGGATGCGTTGCTTGGCCCGGTCGGTGATCTCCTTGCTGGCCCGGCACTTGGTGTCGAAGTAGTTCAGCACGTCCAGCAGCGCGTCGTGGCGCAGCCCGCGTACCGGCTGGGCGGTGAGCGCCTTCAGCCGGCGCATCACGTCATCGACGTCGGGATACTCGCTTATCGCATACCCGAGCCGGGCCGACTCCGTGCCCGGCTGCTCGTCGGTTCCGGCGTTGCTCGTGGTCACCTGGGCGGCCGTCGCGTCGGCGCTCGGCAGTTCCTCGTCGGCCGGCACCCGCACCGGCTCGACCGCCTCGGTGAGCTGCGCGGCGATCCGCTTCTCGTCGGCGCGCAGCTTGCCGAAGGCGATCTCCCGGATCGCGGTCGGGATGGTGTAGACCTTCCCCGCCTCGCTTGTCAACGCCAGCAGGTACGCGATGGAGACCTTCTCCAGCAGCGCCATGTTGAACACCGCCCGGTCCGGGTCGGTGCCCACCGCCACCACGCCGTGGTTGGCGATGATGAAGGCGTTGTCCCCGCTGGCCACCTTCTTCTGCACGTTGCGGGCGAGAAACGAGGTGCCCGACGGCGCGTAGTCGATGATGGCCACCTCTCGGCCGAGGAACCGCACCTGTTCGTCGGTGAGCGCCGGGATCGGTTTACGCAGGAAGGCAAGCGCCGAGGCGTACGGCTGGTGGGTGTGCACGATCGCGTTGACGTCCGGGCGTTCCCGGTAGATGTTGGCGTGCATCCCGCACTCGATCGACGGCGCCAGCCCGGCACCGGAGTCGTCGGGCACGTGCTTGCCGTCGAAGTCGACAAGGCAGATGTCCGCCACCCGCATCCGGTCGTAGTCGTAGTTGCTCGGGGTCACCGCGTACAACCGGTGCCCGGGTACGCGGACCGAGACGTTGCCCTCGGTCGCCTTCAGATAGCCCCGGGCGAGCATCGTCCGGCACATGTCCACCACGTGCTGGCGGGACGTTAGGTGCTGCACGGCGCACTCCTCGGTCGGATCGTCGGTGCCCGGGTGCGGGCGGGTGTCCATGGTCACCCGGCCGGGCCTGTCGAAACACCGTCCCGCCAGCAGCGATAATCCGGGGCTTTTTTGTCCTGCCGTGACAAAATCGCGGCGTGACCACGCCCGGGTCCGTACCTGCATGGCGGCGCCTCCCCGCCGACCTGGCCACCGCCATGCGCCCGCACCTGCCGGTGACGGTGGCCGCCGTGGCGGTCGCGGTCACCGAGGCCACGCCGGTCTTCGCCGGCATCGACGACGACAAGTTCGGCCGCGACGTGCGGCACGCCGTCCAGGTCGCGCTCGACCGCTTCCTCGACCTGGTCGGCACCGACGAGCCGGCACTGCCGGCACCCTTCCGGGAGGTGTTCGTCGCGCTCGGCGCCGCCGAGGCCCGCGAGGAGCGTGGACCGGAGGCGCTGCTCGCCGCGCTGCGGATGGCGGCGCGGCAGCTGCTGCGTACGGCATCGCAGTCGCTGGCCCGGCTCCGTCCGGTCGGGACCGAGGAGCTGATCGACCTCTCCGACGCGGTCACCGCGTACGTCGACGAGCTGGCCGCGGCGAGCACCGACGGGTACGCGCTCCAACTGCGTGAGCAGGCCGGCGAGGGCGACCGCCGTCGCCAACTCGCCGAGCTGCTGCTGCGCGGCGACGGCATGCCCAGCGCGGTCGGCGCGGCGGCGGCCCGGATCGGCTGGCCCGACCTCGACGCCGTGGTGCCCGTACTGCTGCCGCTCGACCAGGCCCGCGACGTGCGGTTCCGGTACGGCCCGGACGGCGTCGTGGTCGAGCGCGGCCGGGATGCGGTGCTGCTGCTGCGGTCCGGACCCCGGGCCACCCGGGCCGCGCTGACCGAGGCGCTGGCCGGGCGGTGGGCCGTGGTGGGCCCGGGACTGGCCTGGCCCCAGGTGCCGGCGGCGGTCCGGCTCGCCGAACTGGCCACCGGGCTGGCCGGGCCGGACCCGGGTCCGCTCTTCGCCGACGACCACCTGATCGCGCTGGCCCTGCGCGGTGAGACGGGCGCCCTGGCGGTGCTCACCGCCCGCCGCCTGGCGCCGTTGGCCGACCTGCGTGCGGCCCAGCGGGAGAACCTGTTGGCGACGCTGCACAGCTGGCTGCGGCACTGGGGCTCGCGGGCCGAGGTGTCCACCGAGCTGTTCGTGCACCCGCAGACGGTCAGTTACCGGCTCAAGCGGCTGCGCGACCTGTACGGTGCCGACCTGGACGACCCGACCGCCCGCTTCGAGCTGCTTGTGGTGTTGGCCAGCCGACTCGGCACCCCCACCCCGACGCTGCGCACCTGAACTGCCCAGGCGACGGTGACCCGGCCTCCTCCGGTTTTGCTGCTGCGGGCGGCGCGGTCGGGCTGTTAGCCTGGCCGATGCCAGGTGGCGGTAACGGCCGGCACTGTGGACGAGGAGCGCGACGTGCTGTCAGGAGACGACGACATCTCGGGGTGAGCAGCCCCGCAGCTGGCCCCTGGGCGGGCGGCTGTCCAGTCGTAGCCCTGTTTCCTGACCGGGGCGCAGTCGCGTCCCGGCTTCTTTCCCGAGGTCTGCCTGCCATGTTCGACGCATGCGTCGTCTGCACCAACCTGTCCTTTTCCTGGCCCGATGACACTTCGGTGTTCCGGGATCTGTCCTTCACCGTGCCGCCCGGCCGGACCGGCCTGGTCGCGCCGAACGGGGCCGGCAAGTCCACCCTGCTGCGGCTGATCGCCGGTGACCTCACCCCCACCGGCGGCGGCGTGACGGTCGAGGGCCTGCTCGGCTACCTGCCGCAGAACCTGCCGCTGACCGGGGAGCTGACCGTGGCCGAGGTGCTGGGTGTCGCCCCGGCGCTGGAAGCGCTGCGGGCCATCGAGTCCGGCGACGCCAGCGAGGAGAACTTCGCCACGGTCGGCGACGACTGGGATGTCGAGGAGCGCAGCCGCGCCGAACTGGACCGGCTCGGGCTGGGCGAGGTCACCCTGGACCGGCACCTCCAGACCCTCAGCGGCGGGCAGATCGTCTCGCTCGGCCTGGCCGCGCAACTGCTGCGCCGCCCGGACGTGCTGCTGCTCGACGAGCCGACGAACAACCTCGACATCGACGCCCGGCACCGGCTGTACGACGTCCTCGAACACTGGTCCGGGTGCCTGCTGCTGGTCAGCCACGACCGGGTGCTGCTGGACCGGATGGACCGGATCGCCGAACTCGACGGCGGGCAGCTGCGCCTGTACGGCGGCAACTTCACCGCCTACGAGCAGGCGGTGAGCGCGGCCCGGGAGGCGGCCGAGCGCAACGTCCGTAGTGCCGAGCAGGAGGTCAAGCGGGAGAAACGGGAGATGCAGCAGGCCCGCGAGCGGGCCGACCGCCGGGCCGGCAATGCCGCCCGCAACCTCGGCAACGCCGGCCTGGCCCGGATTGTGGCCGGCGGGCTCAAGCGCAGCGCTCAGGAGTCGGCCGGGCGGGCCCGACAGGCCCACGCCAGCCGGGTCAGCGAGGCCCAGGGTCGGCTCGACGAGGCCAGCCGGGCGCTCCGGGAGGACCAGACGCTGACGCTGGACCTGCCGGAGACCGACGTGCCGGCCGGCCGGACCCTGGTCGAGGCCGAGCGGACGCAGGTGTGGCACGACGCCCGGCCGTTGTTCGCGGGCGACGGTGTCGACCTGACCATCCGGGGTCCGGAGCGGATCGCGTTGACCGGACCCAACGGTGCCGGCAAGTCGACGCTGCTGCGCCTGCTCTGCGGTGAGCTGGCACCGGAGGGCGGTCAGGTACGCCGGGCCGACGGCCGGGTGGCGTACCTGTCCCAGCGGCTGGACCTGCTCGACGCCGAGCGTACGGTCGCCGAGAACCTTGCCGCGTACGCGCCGGACCGCCCGCCGGCCGAGCGGATGAACCTGCTGGCCCGGTTCCTGTTCCGGGGCGACCGTGCCCACCTGCCGGTCGGTGTGCTCTCCGGCGGCGAACGCCTGCGGGCCACCCTGGCCTGTGTCCTCTACGCCCAGCCGGCGCCGCACCTGCTACTGCTCGACGAGCCCACCAACAACCTCGACCTGGTCAGCGTGGGCCAGTTGGAGAACGCGCTGGACGCCTATCGAGGGGCGTTCGTGGTGGTCAGTCACGACGAGCGGTTCCTGCGCGACATCGGCGTGCGGCGGTGGCTGCGCCTGGACGGTGCCGGGCTGCGCGAGATCGCGGCGCCCGAGGCGGGGTGAACTCACCGCGCCACCTGCCCGCCGGGCGGTAGCGCATAGCGCCGCAGGGTGACCGGGCTGCCGTCCGGAGCGGTCCAGTCGGCCGTCTCGGTGGCGGTGTGTTGCCAGCCGTCGCGCTCGTACAGCGCGACGGCCGGCGACCGGCGGTCGTCGACGACCTCCAGGATCAGCTCGATCCGGTGCTCGGTCGCCCACCGCCGCGCCTGTGCGAGCAGGGCGATGCCGACCCGGTGCCGGCGGAAGGCGGGCGCGACGAAGAGCCGGGACACCTCCGCGCGCTCCTGGTCGTCGCCGGTGGCCGGGACCTGATGCAGGGCGAGATGCCCGACCAGCCCGGCGTCGTCGGCCTCGGCGACCCACGCGTGCCGCAGCCCCGGCGGTGACAACCAGCGGTACGGCTCGACCGGCCAGTTGAGCGGGTAGCTGTCCGAGCGGTGCACCTCGGCGAGCATCTCGACACATGCCGGCAGGTCGCTGCCGTCGCGGTCGCGTACCGTCAGTTGCTCCATTGGCCCATTCTCGCGCCCGATGATCCCGGCGCAGGTGGCGCAGACGGGGTCGGGATGGCGCGGTTGGTGGCAGGCCTACCAGCCCTGTTGCCGGTCGCTCTTACTCCCAGCGGAAGAGCAGACCCGCCACCACGGCGCCCACCACGACCGTGCCGCCGAGAGCGAGCAGGTGGGCGACCTCGACGGCGGTGCCGGCCGAGGCGGCGGAGAGGGCCTCGACGGCGGCGCCGAAGGGCAGCCAGCCGCCGATCTCGGCGAGCGGCTCGGGCAGCGCGTCCCGGCCGCCGAACATCCCGCCGAGGGCGCCGACGGCGAAGAAGATGACCAGACCGATGGCGACGGCCGAGTTCGGGGTGGGCGCGACCGCGGCGACGATCATGCCGGTGGCGTACATCGCCGCCATCGTCAGGCCGAGCACGCCGAGCGCGGTCGCGGCGTGGGCGGGCGGGTTGGCGCCGAACACGACGAACGCGACGGTGAGCGCCCCCGCGATGCCGATGATCGTCTGGAGCAGACCGACGATCGCCTGCGCGGCGAGGACCATGGCCGGTGACGCGGGAGTGACCGCGAGCCGGCGCAGGATGCCGCTGCGCCGGTAGTAGGCGAGGAAACTCGGCATGTTGATGATGCCGATCATGGCGATGACCATGGTGAGCACGATCGGCAGGACGAACACGTCCAGTGCCGTACGCCCGTTCACGACGACCTGGTCGGTCGCCGAGGAGGCGCTGGTCAGCAGGATCAGCAGCGGCAGGCCCAACGGGACGATCAGCCCGGCGGTGTCCCGCATGACCATCTTCGCCTCACAGCCGACGAGGATGAGCAGGGAGCGCAGCCCGGGGCGGTGCGTCGCGACCAGGGTGCTCATGCCGTCACCTCCAGGTCCTTGCCGGTCAACGCGACGAACGCGTCGTCGAGGTTCGCCGCGCCCGTGCGCGCAACGAGACCCGCGGGGGTGTCGAGCGCGAGGACCCGGCCGGCGTCGATCACGGCGACCCGGTCACAGAGCCGTTCGACCTCCTCCATCGCGTGACTGACCAGCAGGATGGTCACCCCGTCGGCCCGCAGCCGCTCGATCGTGCCCCACATGCGCCGTCGGGCCGCCGGATCCAGGCCGGTGGTCAGCTCGTCGAGGATCACCACGCGCGGCCGACCGGCCAGCGCCAGGGCGATCGAGAGTCGCTGCTTCTGACCGCCGGAGAGCTTCTCGAAGATGGTCCGCCGCTGCTCGGCCAGGTCGACCAGGTCCAGCAGTTCGTCGGTGGGCCGGGGCGCGGGGTAGAAGCTGCGGTACAGCTCGACCAGCTCCGTGACGCGCAGGGCATGGTGCAGGTAGGCGTTCTGAAGCTGTACGCCGAGCACCTGCCGGAGCCGGGCCCGGTCGCGGCGGGGATCGAGGCCGAGCACGCGGATCCGCCCCCGGTCGGGACCGCGCAGCCCGGCGATCATCTCGACGGTGGTCGTCTTCCCGGCACCGTTGGTGCCGAGGATGCCCATCGTCTCGCCGCTGTCGACCCGCAGGCTCACATCGACGACCGCCTGGGTGCGGCCGTAACGCTTGGCGAGGTTCTCGGCGAGGATGGCCGGCTCGGAACTGGTCATACCCGAACGCTACGGCCGACGCCGGGACGAATCCTGTGCCGGAAGTAACCACCTTCGGCCATGACTTCCGGCACGGGTGACCGGGGCGGTGACCGGCCTACAGTGGGGATCATGCGACGTGTCGGCACGGAGGAGTGGTCGGGCCTCGCCATGCTCGTGGTGGCGGTCGCGGTCGCCGTGCCCGGCCTGTTCGGCGTCGCCGAGCTGGTGATTCCGCAGAGTTTGTGGATCGCCCTCTTCGTTCTCTTCCTCTGCGCCCTGCTCGCCTCGGTGGCCGCGCCCGCGTCGGGCCGGTCGCGCCACGTGGTGTTCGGCGTGGCGGTCGTCGCCGCCTGGGCGCTCGTGCTCTCCGCGCGTCACCTGGGGCTCCTGCCGGTCCTGCTGGTCTTCACCGCCGCGGTGAGCGTCTACCTGGTCCCGCTCTACGCGGGCCTGGTCGTGGTCGGCCTGAACACGGCGGTGATCACCCTCGTCGCGCTGCCGGCCACGTCCGCGCCCGTGGAGTTGGCCCTGACCGTGGGCTTCTACCTGCTCATCCAGTTGGCCTCGCTGCTCAGCTCGATCACCCTGCTGCGGGAACAGCGGATGCGCCGCGAACTCGCCGCGGCGCACGTCGAACTGACGGCGGCCGGCTTCCGGCTTGAGGAATCGGCCCGTACCGAGGAGCGGCTGCGGATCTCCCGGGAACTGCATGACCTGATCGGTCACCAGCTGACCGTGCTGACCCTCGAACTGGAGACTGCCCGGCACCTCGACGGTGCGGCGGCGCGGCGGCACGTGGAGCGCGCCGACCGGGTCGCCCGGGAACTCCTCGGCGACGTGCGCAGCACGGTGGGGCAGCTGAGAACCGAGACTCCCGATCTCGAACAGGCGCTCCGCCGGATGGCTCGTGACCTGCCGGGCCTCGACGTGTCGATCGAGGTCTCGCCCGGGGTGCGGGTGGACGAGGAACGTGGCGCGGCCTTCGTCCGCGCGACGCAGGAGATCATCACGAACACGATCCGGCACGCCGAAGCGCGTGAGCTGCGGATCTCGGTCACCGGTGACGACGGCGGCACCGTCCTCGACGCGCGTGACGATGGACGCGGCGCACGGGACCCGGTGTTCGGCAACGGGCTGCGCGGCCTCCGCGAACGATTCCAGGCCCTCGGCGGCGACCTGGCCGTCGAGGGCGAGGGCGGATTCCGGGTGACCGCCCGGGTGCCGGCGGCATGACCCGCGTGGTGGTCGTCGACGACCAGACCCTCATCCGGCAGGGCATCCGGGGGCTGCTCGAGGTCGCCGACATCGACGTGGTCGGTGAGGCCGCCGACGGCCGGGCCGCGCTCGACGTCATCGCGCGGACCGCACCGGACGTGATCCTGCTCGACCTGCGGATGCCCCGCTTCGACGGCATCTGGACGATCGAGCAACTGCGGGCCGCCGAGATCGACATCCCGGTGCTGGTGCTCACCACCTTCGACGACGACGCACTGGTGTTGGGCGCGCTCCGCGCGGGCGCCCGTGGCTACCTGCTCAAGGACGTGACGCTGGCCCAGCTCACCCGGGCCATCCACACGCTCGCCGAGGGCGGCACGCTGATCGCCCCGTCGATCACCGACCGGATGCTGCGGGCGATCCGCTCCGGACCCTCGCCGGCCGGGCCGGACGCGCCCGCCGTGCCGAGCCTCACCGAACGCGAGCAGGAGGTGCTGCGGCTGGTCGCGCACGGCTACAGCAACCGCGAGATCGCCGGAATCCTCTTCCTCGCCGAGGGCACCGTCAAGAACCACGTCTCCACGATCCTCACCAAGCTCGGTGCCCGGGACCGGACGAACGCCGTGCTCCGCGCCCTGCACGAGGGCATCCTGGAGTAGCCCACCGGCGGCGGTCTTCCGGGCTGGCCGGTCGAAGGAGCAGCCCACCGACGGCCCGCTGCTGGCCGGCCGGTCGAACCGGACGCGCTCAGCCGGCCAGGGTGGCGTAGCGGCCGTTGCGGTTCAGCAGGCTGTCGTGGTCGCCGGCCTCGACGACCCGGCCGTGGTCGAGCACCACGATCTGGTCGGCGGCCCGGACCGTGGCGAGCCGGTGGGCGATGGTGATCGTGGTACGCCCCTCGGCGAGCACCTCGAACGCCCGTTGTACGGCCCGTTCGGTCTCGGTGTCCAGCGCGCTGGTGGCCTCGTCGAGCACCAGGATGCGTGGGTCCCGCAGCAGCGTACGGGCGATGGCCAGGCGCTGTTTCTCGCCGCCGGAGAATCGGTGGCCGCGAGAGCCGACCAGGGTGTCGTACCCGTCGGGCAGACCGGCGATCAGGTCGTGGATCTGGGCGGCGCGGGCGGCCTGCTCGATCTCGACGTCCGTGGCGTCCGGGCGGGCGTAGCGCAGGTTCTCCCGAACCGTGTTGTGCAGCAGGTACGTCTCCTGGCTGACCACGCCGACGATCGCGGTCAGGTCGGCCAGGCGCAGGCCACGCAGGTCGACGCCGTCGATGGTGACCTGGCCTGCGGTCGGGTCGTACAGCCGGCTGATCAGTCCGGCGAGGGTGCTCTTGCCGGAGCCGGTCTCGCCCACCACGGCCAGGCTGGAGCCGGCGGGCACGTCGAGGGTGATGCCGGCGAGCGCGGCGGTGTCGCTGCCCGGATAGGTGAAGGTGACGTCGGTCAGCCGCAGGTGTCCGCGTACCCCGGCGGGGTCGAGGTGGACCGGTTCGGTGGGGTCGGCCACGTCCACCGGCAGGTCCAGGTACTCGAAGATCCGGGCGAACAGCGCCAGCGACGCGGCGAGCGAGACGCCGACGTTGAGCAGCCCCATCAGCGGCCGGAACAGGCCGCCCTGGAGGGTGGTGAAGGCGACCAGGGTGCCGATGCTCAGGGTGCCGGCGGTGCCGGGCAGGCCGGCGGCGAGGTAGATGACCGCCGGTACGGCGGCGAAGATGATGCTCATCGAGGCCATCCGCCAGCGACCGGCCACCTCGCTACGCAACTCCAGGTCGACAAGTCGGGCCGAGGAGGCGGTGAACCGGTCGATGAGCGCCGGCCCGGTACCGAGGGTCTTGGCCAACTGCACCCCACTTATCGACAGCCCTTCCTCGACCGTGACGTTGAGGTCGGCGAGTTCACGCTGGCGTTGCGCGGTGATCTCGCGGCGCATCCGGGCGACCCGGCGGGTCAGCCAGATCGCCGGTGGCAGCACGACCAGCGAGACCAGGGAGAGTTGCCAGGAGAGCGCCACCATGGCGACCGCGGTCGCGACCACGGTGGTGAGGTTGGCCGCGACGGCGGTGGCGGTGGAGGTGACCACCGACTGCATGCCACCGATGTCGTTGGTGATCCTTGACTGCACCTCGCCGGTGCGGGTGCGGGTGAAGAAGCCGAGTGACTGCCGCTGAAGGTGACTGAAGACGTCGGTACGCAGCCGGTGCATGACCTGCTGACCGACCCGGGTGGAGAGCCAGGTCTGCACCACGCCGAGGACGGCGGTCACGGCGGCCACCGCGACCATGCCGAGGACCAGCCAGACCAGCAGGGTCACGTCGCCTTCCGGCAGGGCCCGGTCGATCACCGTACGCAGCAGGAACGGCGTGGCCATCGCGATGACCGAGGAGACCACGATGATCGTGGTGACGGCGGCCAGCGCGGGCCGGTGGGGGCTGAAGAGGCGGCCGATACGACGCAGCGACACCTGGCGGGCCTGCGCCTTCTCCTCGGCGCTGAGGGTGCGGTGACCGCGGTCGCGGCCGGAGGGGATCGGTTCCAAGGGGAACCACCTTTCGCCGGAAACAATGTTGAGGTTACCTCATCATGAGGTAACAACCGCATTCCGTGTTACCGTATTCCGGTGACCGAGCCCACCACCGGCAGCGCTGACGACGAGAGCCTGGCGGAGACGTTCTGGGCGGTGGCGTCACGGCTGCGCCGGCAGATCCGCGAGTCCCTCGCGCCCTGGGCGGTCACCCCGAGCCAGTCCCGGGCGCTCGGCGTGCTGGTCCGGCACGGCGAGGTGCGCCCCGGCGTGCTCGCCGAGCAACTGCGCATCGCGCCCCGCTCGGCCACCGAGGTCATCGACGATCTCCAGGCCCGTGGGCTGGTCACGCGCCGACCCGATCCGGCCGACCGGCGGGCCACCCTGGTCGCGCTCACCGAGCAGGGGCACCGGGTCAGCGCCGACATCCGGGCGGCGCGCCGGGCCGAGGCGGACCGCTTCTTCGGTCACCTCGACGACGCCGACCGGGCCGAGTTGACCCGCATCCTGCGTACCCTGCGCGCCTGATCTGCGTGGGAGAACGCGGACGCCTCCCGGCCGCTGGCCACGCAGGGTTGCCGTCGATGGCAGCGCCGCCGCAACCGGCAAATCACCCGAGCCGGGAGGGCGCTGTCGGCTTATGCTGTGGCCGTGGCACGCTTCGCGGTTTCACTCCGTTCCGTCCTTCGACGTGAGCGAACCTTGGCTCGCCTGCGAGCCGTCCTCGACCGCCTGAGCTGACCACCTGCGGCGACCGGCGGATCGATCCGCCTGGTCTTCGTGGTCGTCGATCGATCCGCTCTCCGCGCATCCCCCGGAAGATCCACCGCGTGTGCGCGTGGATCGGAGCGAGATTGGCGTACCTTCATGGATCTTGAGAAGTTGCTTGCCGACCGGCTGGCGCAGGCGTTCTCGGCGGTGGCCGGCGGACCGGTCGACCCGGTCGTGCGGCGGTCGCAGCACGCGGATTACCAGTCCGACGCGGCGCTGTCCCTGGCCCGCCGGCTCGGCCGTCCACCACGGGACATCGCCACCGAGGTCGTCGATCGGGCGCAGTTGGCGGACCTGTGTTCGGCGGTGGCGGTGTCCGGTCCGGGCTTCATCAACCTGACCGTCGCCGACCCGGCGCTCGACACGCTGCTGTCGACGATGGCCGCCGACCACCGGCTCGGCGTCGCGCCAAGCGCCGCGCCGGAGACGGTGATCGTGGACTACTCGGCGCCGAACGTGGCAAAGGAGATGCATGTCGGTCACCTCCGGTCGACAGTCATCGGCGACGCCACCGTCCGGCTGCTCACCTGGCGCGGGCACCGGGTGATCAAGGCCAATCACCTGGGGGACTGGGGCACCCCGTTCGGGATGCTCATCGAGCATCTGCTCGACCTGGGCGAGTCGGCGGCGGCCCACGAGTTGTCCGTCGGTGACCTGGACTCGTTCTACAAGGCGGCTCGGGTCAAGTTCGACGCCGAGGACGAGTTCAAGGAGCGGGCCAGGCTCCGGGTGGTCGCCCTGCAAGGCGGCGACGAGTTGACGCTGCGGTTGTGGCGGCTGCTGGTCGCCGAGTCGGAGAAGTACTTCCTCACCGTCTACGACCAGCTCGGGGTGCTGCTCACCGGGGAGGACTTCTACGGCGAGAGCTACTACAACGACATGCTCGCCCCGGTGACCGACGAGTTGGACCGGCTCGGATTGCTGCGCGACAGCGGCGACGCGGCCTGCGTCTTCCCGGACGGGTTCACCGGCCGCGACGGGCAGCCGCTGCCGATCATCGTGCGCAAACGCGACGGCGGGTACGGCTACGGCGCCACCGACCTCGCCGCGATCCGCCACCGCACCCAGAATCTCGGTGCCACCCGGCTGCTCTACGTCGTCGGCCTGCCGCAACGCCAGCACTTCGAGATGGTGTACGCGGTGGCCCGGCAGGCCGGTTGGCTGCGCCCACCGGCGACGGCCGAACACGTCGGCTTCGGCTCCATCCTCGGCGCGGACGGCAAGATGCTGCGCAGCCGGGCCGGCGGCTCGATCAAACTCGTCGAACTGCTCGACGAGGCCGTGACCAGGGCCGCCGAACTGGCCCGGCAGAAGAACCCCGAGCTGCCCGACGCGGCCATCGCCGAGGTCGCCCGCGCGGTCGGCATCGGCGCCATCAAGTACGCCGACCTGTCCACCGACCGGGTCAAGGACTACGTCTTCGACTGGCAGCGGATGCTCTCCCTCGACGGCAACACCGCCCCGTACCTGCAATACGCCCACGCCCGGATCCGGTCCATCTTCCGGCGCGCCGGCATCGACGAGTTCGCCGCCGGCCCGATCGTGATCGGGCACCCGGCCGAACACGCCCTCGCCCTCGAACTGGCCAACTTCGGCACCGTCGTCACCGGCGTCGAACGCACCCTGGAGTTCCACCGCCTCGCCGGCTACCTGCACACCCTCGCCGCCACCTTCAGCGGCTTCTACGAACACTGCCCGGTGCTGCGCGCCGAGGGCGAGGTACGCGACAGCCGGCTGGCCCTGTGCGACCTCACCGCCCGGGTCCTGCGCCGGGGGCTCTACCTGCTCGGCATCGCCACCCCGGACCGGATGTAGCAGTCGAGCGTCGGGGAACCACAGCGAGGAGCGGGCCCGGCCGCCGCCACGCCGGTCGGCGTGGCGGCGGGTGGCAGACTCGTCGGGGTGAACGAGGTGGCCGCGTCGCCGGTGGACGGCGAGTTGGAGAGTGTCAGTCTGGTGGACCTCGCGGTTTCCCGGCTGACCCGGGAGATCCTCAGCGGCAAGAGTGATCCGGGTGAACGCCTGGTGGAGGAGCAGCTCACCCGACGGCTCGGGATCAGCCGGGCACCCCTGCGGGAGGCACTGCGGTTGTTGGCCCAGCAGGGGTTGGTCGAGCACATTCCCCGGCGCGGGGTCCGGGTCGCCACCCTCTCCGACCGGGACGTGCGGGAGCTGTACGAGCTGCGTGACGTGCTGGAACGGTTCGCGGTGCGGACAGCGGTCCCGGTCCGGCGGGAGAGCGACCTCGTCGGGCTGCGGGCGGCGCTGGACCAGATGCGGGAGGCGACCCGGGCCGGTGACCGGCTGGCCGTCGCCGAGTCACACCGGACGTTCCACGTCGCGCTTGTGGGGCTCGCCGGCAATCGGCAGCTCTCCGCGGTGTACGACTCGATCCTGATGAAGTTGCAGCTCTACATGGCGATAAACCTGCGGCGCGAGGCGGAGACGGCGCAGCCGCTGGACGGGGTGTACCGGCACGAGCGGCTCTTCGAGGCCGTCGCCGGGGGAGACCCGGAGGCGGTCCTGGCCGTGCTCTCCGGGCACGGGGCGCGCTCCTACCTCGGGTAGGACCGATGCCGGTCCGCGCGGCCGGGTGGTGCCCGGCCGCGCGTCATCGCGCCGTTACATTTCGCGCGTCTGCATGTAACCGCACTGTCGACAATCGACTGTATGCCAGAACGGATCGGATCGGTCTCCGAGCTGCGGTCGGCGTACCTCCATGCCGGACTGACCCCCGTCGAGCTGGTCGAACGCGTCCTGGCCGGGCTGGCCGGCCGGGACGGGGGACCGGTCTGGATCAGCACCCTGTCGGCCGAGCACCTGCGCGCCCGGGCCGAGTCGCTGACCCGCGAGGGCGATCCGGTCACGCTGCCGCTGTACGGCATCCCGTTCGCGGTCAAGGACAACATCGACGTCGCCGGGCTGGTCACCACGGCCGGCTGCCCGGAGTTCGGATACCGGGCCGTGGAGGACGCGCCAGTGGTACGCCGGCTGCTCGACGCCGGTGCGCTGCTCGTCGGCAAGACCAACCTGGACCAGTTCGCCACCGGGCTGACCGGTGCCCGTTCGCCGTACGGCAGCTGCGAGAGCGTCTTCGGCGGCGGCCTCATCTCCGGCGGTTCCAGCTCCGGCTCGGCGGTGGCGGTCGCCGCCGGCCAGGTCTGCTTCGCCCTGGGTACGGACACCGCCGGCTCCGGTCGGGTGCCGGCGGCGCTGAACGGGATCGTCGGGCTGAAACCCACCCGGGGCCTGCTCAGCACGGCCGGGGTGGTGCCGGCCTGCCGCTCGTTGGACTGCGTCTCGGTCTTCGCCACCGATGTCGCCGGTGCGCTGGCGGTGCTGCACACCGCCCGTGGCATCTCGGCGGCCGATCCCTGGGGGCGGTCGCTGCCCGCGGAGCGGGTGGTGGCCCGCATGCCGGGGACGCTACGCCTCGGCGTACCCCGGGCAGAAGACCTCGAATTCTTCGGCGATGCCGGGCAGGCGGTCCGGTTCGCCGCCGGGGTCCAGCGGCTGCGTGCGCTGGTCGCGCGGACCCGTCAGGTGCCGCTGGCCGCCTTCACCGAGGCGGGCGACCTGCTCTACCAGGGACCCTGGGTGGCCGAGCGGCTCACCGGGCTGGACGGCTTCCTCCGGGCACATCCCGAGGCGGTCCTGCCGGTCACCCGGGCCGTGCTGGAGACCGGGCGGCGCTACGACGCGATCGACGCCTTCCGGGGCTGGCACCGGCTGCGCGAGCTGCGGGCCCGGGTCGACCAGCTGTGGCAGGAGATCGATGTGCTGGTGGTGCCCACCGTCGGCACCACCTTCACGCTCGACGAGATCGCCGAGGATCCGATCGGGCGCAACGCGATGCTCGGCCGCTACACCCAGTTCGCGAACCTGCTCGACCTGGCCGCGGTGACCGTGCCGAACGGGTTCACCGCCGCCGGCCGCCCGGCGAGCCTGACCCTTGTCGGCCCGGCCTGCACCGACACCACCCTGGCCCGGCTCGCCGCCGCTTTCGGCGGCGAACCCACTGCCGTCAGCACCGAGCCCACGGTTGTCGGCGCCGGACCCACGGTTGTCGGCGCCGGACCCACGGTTGTCGGCACCGAGCCCGCTGCCGTCGGCAGCGCATTCGTCGAGGACGGGGAGCAACCGCTCGCCGCCGCACAGCTGACCCCGGGAGGAGAGCGAGGATGGGCCGGATCGGGCCGGTAACGGCCAACCCCTATTCCTGGCCGTACGACGGCGCGGCCGACACCGCGCGTACCGCCCTGCTCTGCATCGACTGGCAGACCGACTTCTGCGGGCCGGGCGGCTACGTCGACGCGATGGGCTACGACATCGGGCTGACCCGGGCCGGCCTGCCGGCCACCGCCCGGCTGCTGGACCACGCCCGATCGCTCGGCATGCTTGTCGTGCACACCCGCGAGGGGCACGATCGGGACCTGTCCGACCTGCCGGCGAACAAACGCTGGCGCTCGGCCCGCATCGGTGCCGAGATCGGCGCGGCCGGCCCGTGCGGTCGGATCCTGGTCAAGGGCGAACCCGGCTGGGAGATCGTGCCCGAGGTGGCCCCGATACCCGGCGAGGTGGTCATCGACAAGCCGGGCAAGGGTGCCTTCTACGCCACCAACCTCGACCTGGTGCTGCGTACCCGGGGCATCACCCACCTGATCCTCACCGGCATCACCACCGACGTCTGCGTCCACACCACCATGCGGGAGGCGAACGACCGGGGCTACGAGTGCCTCATCCTCTCCGACTGCACCGGCGCCACCGACAAGGGCAACCACGAGGCGGCGCTGCACATGGTGACCATGCAGGGCGGCGTCTTCGGCTGCGTCGCCACCTCCGAGGACGTCATCGCCGCCATCAGTTGAGTGAGGTGCGCATGTTGACCATCGCCGCCGCGCGGCCTTCCCCGTACACCTTCGATCCCTCGACCACGGCGCTGCTCGTCATCGACATGCAGCGCGACTTCCTGGAACCCGGTGGTTTCGGCGAGAGCCTGGGCAACGACGTGAGTCAGTTGCGGCGGACCATCGCGCCCCTGACGGCGCTGCTGGCCGGCGCCCGCGCGGCGGGTCTGACCGTCGTGCACACCCGCGAGGGGCACCTGCCCGACCTCTCCGACTGCCCGCCGGCCAAGCTCAACCGGGGCGCACCGAGCACGCGCATCGGTGATCCCGGACCCAAGGGGCGGATTCTGATCCGGGGCGAGTACGGCCACGACATCGTCGACGAACTCGCGCCGCTGCCCGGCGAGCCGGTCATCGACAAGCCGGGCAAGGGCGCCTTCCACGCCACCGGACTGGCCGGGCTGCTCGCCGAACGGAAGATTCACAGCCTGCTGATCACCGGGGTCACCACCGAGGTGTGCGTGCACACCACCGTCCGGGAGGCCAACGACCGCGGGTACGAGTGCCTCGTGCTCGCCGACTGCGTCGGCTCCTACTTTCCCGAGTTCCACCGGGTCGGGCTCGACATGATCGCCGCCCAGGGCGGGATCTTCGGATGGGTCGCCGACTCGACGGACGTGCTCGCCGTGCTGCCCACCACCCCCGTCTTGCAACCCTCCTCCTGACCGGGAGCAGCCATGGTCTCCACCAGATCCACCGCCGCCGGGCCCGCGTACTGGGTGCGCGGCGACACCAACGCGTTCTTCGGGTTCGGCGTCAACGTCCTGGTCAACGTGCTCACCCTGACCGGGCTCTGTGTCTTCGTGGTGAACCTGCCGGAGCGGGAGGTGTTCGGCACGATCCTGCCGGCGCTCGGCATCGCCCTGGTCGCCGGCAACATCTACTACACGTATCTGGCCCGACGGCTGGCCCGCCGGGAGCAGCGCAGCGACGTGACCGCCCTGCCGTACGGGCCGAGCGTGCCGCACATGTTCATCGTCATCTTCGTCATCATGCTGCCGATCTTCCTGCGTACCGGCGACCCGATCCGGGCCTGGGAGGCGGGGCTGGCGTGGGCCTTCATCATCGGCGTGATCGTGTTGATCGGCGCGTTCGTCGGCCCGTACATCCGCCGGTACACACCCCGGGCGGCGCTGCTCGGCACCCTTGCCGGCATCTCCATCACCTTCATCTCGATGAACCCGGCCGGTCAGATGTGGCGGCTCGCCTGGATCGCCCTACCGGTCTTCGCACTGCTGCTGATCGGCCTGCTCACCGACGTCAAGCTGCCGTTCAACTTCCCGATCGGGCTGGCCGCCCTGCTGCTCGGCACCGCGATCGGCTGGCTCGGCGGAGCGATGTCGGTGCCGGACGTCACGGCGGCGGCGCGGGACATCGCGTTCGCCTTCCCCAGCCTCCAACTCGACCTGCTCTGGCGCGGCCTGACCGACATGGCGCCGCTGCTGGCCACCGCCATCCCGCTGGGCGTCTACAACTTCACCGAGGCGATGACCAACGTGGAGAGCGCGGCCACCGCCGGGGACAGCTACAACCTGCGCAGCGTACTGCTCGCCGACGGCGCCGGTGCGGTGATCGGCTCGGCGCTCGGCTCACCGTTCCCGCCGGCGGTCTACGTCGGTCATCCGGGTTGGAAGGCGGCCGGCGGGCGGAGCGGCTACTCGATGGCGACCGGGATCGTCATCGCGCTGCTCTGCTTTCTCGGCATGTTCTCCCTGCTCGGCGCGATCTTCCCGACCGCGGCGATCGTGCCGATCCTGCTCTACATCGGTCTCCTGATCGGCGCGCAGGCCTTCCAGGCCACGCCCCGGGCGCACGCCGCGGCGGTGGTGGCGGCGCTGATTCCCAACATCGCGGCCTGGGCGACCGGGCAGATGAACAACGCCCTGGCAGCGGCGGGCACCACTGCGGCCCAGGTCGGCGACGAGGCCCTGGCCGGTGCCGGGGTGGTCTACGACGGCCTGCGCATCCTCGGTGAGGGCGCCATCCTCGCCGGCCTGGTGCTCGGCGCGATCGTCGCCTTCATCATCGACAAACGCTTCGTCCAGGCGGCGATCTTCGCCGCTTCCGGCGCGGTACTGGCCTTCATCGGTCTGATCCACGGCGAGGAGGTCCGGTGGAACGCCAACGGGCAGGTCGCGCTCGGCTACCTCTTCGTGGCGGTGATCTGCGCGATCTTCGCGCTCGGCAAGTATCCGCCCCGGGTCCCCGAGCCCGCGGAAATCGAGCTGGACCGCCGGCACGGCGGTACCGCGCCGGCTCCGGCTGACGACACCGAGCCGGCCGATGGCACCGGGTCGGTCCGTGCCGCCGATCGGGGGCCCGTCTCCGCATGACAAGCATGGAGATCGACCGCCCCGACGTGGTGGCCGAGGTGACGGCGGCTTTCGCCGCCTACGAACAGGCACTTGTCGACGGCGACCCGGACCGGATCTGCGGATTCTTCTGGGACTCCGGCCGGACCGTACGCTTCGGCATCGCCGACCATCAGTACGGCCTCGACGAGCAGCACAAGTGGCGCGCCGCGCAACCTCCGCTGCCACCCGGCCGCCGGCTGGTCGATCCCCTGGTCACCACCTTCGGCCCGGACGTCGCGGTGGTCACCACCCGATTCGGGTACGCCGGCACCGCCGCCACCGGCCGGCAGACCCAGACCTGGGTACGCCTTCCGGCCGGCTGGCGCATCGTCACCGCCCACGTCTCCACGCCGCTGCCACCGACTCCTCCCGTTGACCATGAGGTTGACGGCAGTCTGGAGATCAACGACTGCCGCCAACCTCATGATCAACGCTCAGGGGTGGGGCGGGCTAGAAGGTGAGGGCCGGTTTGCCGCCGACTACGGGCAGGCGTAGTTGGCTGTGGTGCGGGGCGACCCGCAGCTCGGTGCCGCCCAGCGGCAGCAGGGTGTGTGCCTGGTCGGTGGAGAAGACCACCACGCCGATCCGGTGACCGGCCGGGAAGACGTAGTCCTTCGGCTCCAAGGTCCACCGGAAGTCGTACAGCTTGCCCTGCTTGATCGGCTGGGTGCGGGCGGCGCTGGTGCGGTTCTGCGGGTCCATCCAGCCCCGGGTCACCACGGTCGGCGTGCCGGTCGGCCCGTAGTCGACGAGATATGCGGTCAGGTTTGCGCCCGGCTTGTTGTCGATCGCCATGCGCAGCCGCATCTCCGGACGCCCGGCGAAGCGGACCTCGTCGGTCAGCGCGGGGGAGCGGTAGAGGAGTCGGTGCGCACTGGCCGTGTCGGGACCAGCGACCAGGGTGGTCGGCGCGATGGTCCGACCCTCGTCGACGAAGCGCTGCTCCACCTTGGTCTTCGGTGATTTGCGCGAGGTGAGCGTACCGGGGGCGGTGGCGTCGGTGGCGGCAAAGTGCAGCGCGACCGCACGGGCGGCCGGATCGGGCCAGTTGCGGTAGGTGGTGTAGACCCGGTCCTCCCGCTGCACGACTGCGGTCGGCTCGTCCATGATGCCGTTGCGGACATTCCACAGCCAGTAGTCGAACCAGCGGTTCTCGGTCTGCTTCCAGGTCCAGGTGCGGCCGTCGGGCAGGGTCACCGACGCGGTGTTGCCGGGGCTGCTGTGCCCGCCCTGGTGCAGCCAGAGCTTGCGCGGCACGTTTCGCTTGGCCAGCGCGTCCCACCAGCCGGCGAAGTGCTCGGTGCGGACGTTCCAGTCGTTGAGGCCGTGCACCACCAGGACGCTGGCCTTGACCTTCTTGGCGTCGAGGTAGTCGCGGTCCTGCCAGAACTTGGCATAGTCGCCGGTGACCCGGTCCTGCCGTGCGGTCAGCTCGGCGATCTCGTCCGCGCAGGCACCCTCGGCGCGGGCCCGGCCGGCGGTGTACTGGGCCAGGATGTCGGCATCCTCGCCCTGGTATCCGCCCGGCGCGACGACCAGGCCGTTGGCCCGGTAGTAGTCGTACCAGCTGCTGATCGCGGCGACCGGCACGATGGTCCGCAGCCCGTCGACGCCGGTGGTGGCCACCTGGTTGGGCAGCGTGCCGTTGTAGGAGACGCCGGTCATGCCGACCGCGCCGGTGGTCCAGTCGGCGGTCACCGGAGCACCGGTCGCGTCGTATCCCTTCGCCCGGCCGTTGAGCCAGTCGATGACCGCCTTGGTGCCGAGGGTCTCGGCCTGGTCGCCGCTGGTCGGGCAGCCGTCCGAGTCGCCGGTGCCGACGGACTGGCCGAGCACCACCGCGTAGCCGCGGGGCACGTAGTAGTCGTCCAACTGGCCGGGCAGGTTGGCCTTCGCCACCGCGCGCTGGGCCTCGACCTCGCCGGCCCGGGCCCCGGACCGGCCGGTCAGGCCGTTCTGTGGCAGATCGTCCACCAGCACACTCGGGTACGGCACGTCACCCCAGGTGCCCTTGCGGTACGGGCTGTGCTCGAAGATGACCGGCACCTTGAAGCCATGGGTGGCGGTCTCCCGGGGGCGGGCGATGTCGATCGCCACCCGGTCGCGCCGGCCGTCGTGATCGGTGTCCACCGGGGTCTCCACATAGACCCGTTCCTCGATCGCGTCGGCGAGCGAGAACACCGGCTGGGTCATGCCGTCGCTGACCACGATGCCCGGTGGCGGCGTGGCCCCGGCGGGCGTGCTCCGGGCTGCCGCCGGTGCGCTACTGAGCGCCAGCGCGCCGGCCACGCCGACAGCTAGTAGGGCCAGATGGGGAGTTCGACGCACGCGCGTCTCCCTTCGCTCGGCTGGTGGCCGGAGTCGACCAGGAGTGGATGAGGATCGATGATCCACATGCTAACGCCTCACCCCGGCCACACCGCCGCGTCGAGCCCACGGATCATCCGACCACGATCCGACCCGGCCGGTCAGCCCATCGACTTGGCGCCGTCGATGGTCTCGCGGATGATGTCGGCGTGGCCGGCGTGCTGCGACGTCTCGGCGATGATGTGCAGCAGCACCCGGCGGGCGGACCAGCGGGCGCCGGGCTCGAACCAGGGTGCCTCGGGCAGCGGCTGGCTGACGTCCAGGTCCGGAAGCGTACGCACCAGGTCGTCGGTGTGCTTGGCGACCTCGTCGTACGCGGCGAACACGCTGGCCAGGGTCTCGCCCGGCAGCATCTGGAACGCGTTGGCGTACTCCTCGATGGCGGCCGGGTCGGTCCCGCTGATCCCGCTGCCGTCCAGGATGAAGCGGGTCCAGTTCCGCTCGCCCTGCGTGACGTGTTTGATCAACCCGCCGATGCACAGCTCGCTCGCGGTGCTGCGCTGGCCGGCCTGCTCGTCGGTGAGGTCACGGGCGGTGTGGCGGAGAAAATAACGATGCATCTGGAGCGTGTCCAGCAGGTCAGCGCGCTCGGGCGACAGCGTTGCCTCGGCCATGACGGCCCCCTTATCGTCGGCGTTGCCCGGACGCTATCGACTGCCACCGACATTCCACTGCGGCGAACGTGCCTGCCCGAGTGCCGCCGTCAGCCGCCGCGACAACGGTGCTGAGTGTCAGCTTCCGCTGGCCAGCGCGTCGCGCATCCGGTTGATCTCGACGTTCTGCTCCACCACGACGCTGCTGGCCATCTCGTTGATGATGGGGTCGCTGCCGAGCGTGAGCGCTTCGTTGGCCATGGTGATCGCGCCCTGGTGGTGGTCGGTCATCATGGCGACGAACATCCGGTCGAACTCGGCACCTCGTGCGGCGGTGAGCCGGTTCAGCGCCTCGGCCGACTGCATGCCGGACATGGTGTGCTTGTGGTCGCCACCGGACTCGCGGTTGAGGCCCCGCTCGGCCAGCCAGTTCTCCAGGAACTTGATCTCCGGTTCCTGGGCCGCCAGGATCCGCTCCGCGATGCTCTTGAGCTGAGGACTCCCGGCACGGTCGGCCGCCAGTCGGGCCATCACCAGGGCCTGTTCGTGGTGCGGAATCATCATCGCGACGAAGCGGACGTCCGCGTTGTTGTGCGGCTGACGCGGCAGGGCCGACATCTCGTTCGCGGCGGCGGTCTTCGCCGGCTCACCGGGGCGGCCGGGCATCAGCACCGGTGCGGTGGAGTCCGGCAGGCCGGGCAGCTCGATCGAGGCCGACGGGCTGGCCGTCGCCGCCGGCTGCGCTCCGCCGTCCGGCAGCCAGAACAGCGCTGCGGCGCCCACCGCCAGCACCGCCAGCACGGCCAGCTCGATCAGCACGATCGGCCGTGACTGACGGAGAACGTTCCGGATCGGTACACCTAGCACTACTGCCTCCCGCCCTGGTGCCGAGGTTGGCCGGGATCGTAACGCGGACCGGGGATGTGACAGCAGGGATCGGCGGCGGCGAAAAGATGTCATTGGTCGTTCCTGCGGTTATTCGTGTTCCCGGTGTTGCCTAATCGTGATCGAGGCCCTGCGGTGTGTGTGACTCAAATCACAATAGAGTTAAGGTCGCCCAGGTTAGGGTCCCGCTACCCCCGTTCCATCCACAACGAAGGGTGTTCTACATGTCCCAACCGAAGCCACGTGGGCGACGAAGGCTGGTCCTCGGCCTAGCCGCCACCGGCGCCCTTCTCCTCAGCTCCGTCGCGGCAGCACCGGCGAGTGCCGCCGCGAACGAGATCCCGGGCGTTGACGAGATCGTCAGCAGCCCCAATCTCACCCAGATCGCCAACGTCCCGAAGTCCGGCGCGTTCGCCACCGAGGCGTCCTACAACAGTGACCTGGCGTTCCAGGGCAACTACGTGTTCTCGGGCAACTACAACGGCTTCACCGTGTACGACGTCAGCTCCCCGGCGTCGCCGCAGGTGGTCAGTCAGGTCGTCTGTCCGGGTGGACAGGGTGACCCGTCGGTCTTCGGCAACCTGCTCTTCCTCGCGGTCGACGCGCCCCGTAGCGACGACTCGTGCAACAGCGCCGCTGGCTCGGTGTCGAACGCGGCGCACTGGGAGGGCGTGCGGATCTTCGACATCAGCGACAAGGCCAACCCGCAGTACATCAAGTCGGTTCGCACCGACTGCGGGTCGCACACCCTGACGCTGGCGCCGAGCAAGGACGGCAAGGACGTCTACGTCTACGTCCAGTCGTACGGCCCGCCGTCCAACGGCAGTGGGGCGTACTGCAAGCCGCCGCACGACAAGATCTCCATCATCAAGACGCCGCTGGCCAACCCGACCAGCTCCGCCGTGGTCGCCACCCCGGTTCTCTTCCCGGACGGCGGCTTCACCAACACCAGCGGTTGCCACGACATCACCGTCTACCCGGAGCTGGACCTCGCGGCCGGCGCCTGCATGGGTGACGGGGTGCTGATGGACATCTCGGACCGGGAGAACCCGGTCATCCTGAGCCAGGTCCGGGACACGAACTTCGCGTTCTGGCACTCGGCCACGTTCAACAACGCCGGCACCAAGGTGCTCTTCACCGACGAACTCGGTGGCGGCAGCGGCGCCATCTGCACCGCCAACTACCGGACCAACCAGGGCGCGAACGCGATCTACGACATCGTGGGCTCGGGTGCCAACCGGCAGCTGGTCTTCAAGAGCTACTTCAAGATTCCGCGGCTGAACAGCCCTCGGGAGAACTGCGTGGCCCACAACGGCTCGCTGATCCCGGCGATGGGCCGCGACATCATGGTGCAGGCGTGGTACCAGGGCGGCATTTCGGTGATCGACTTCACCGACTCGGCCAACCCGGTCGAGCTCGCCTACTGGGAGCGGGGCCCGCTCTCGGACACCCGGTCCATCCTCGGTGGATCCTGGTCGACGTACTGGCACAACGGGTACATCTACTCGAACGACATCCAGAAGGGGCTGGACGTCCTGAAGCTGGACGACCCGCGTACCAACAACGCGCGGGCGATCGCCTTCGAGGAGCTGAACGTCCAGACGCAGCCCAGCTACCCGGCCTGCACCACCGTCCTGCGCGGTCGGCAGAACGGTAGCCTGACCATCAAGTCCGGCATCACCTGCTTCGACGGGGTGAGCCAGAACGGCGCCATCAAGGTCAACCCGGGCGCCGGTCTGATCGTCTTCAACTCGAACCTGAACGGTTCGGTGAGCGCGGTCGGCGCCTCGGTGGTGTCGATCGTGGAGAGCACGGTGAACGGTTCGGTGAACGCTCCCGGCGCCACCATCCGGGACAGCAAGGTCAACGGATCGGTGCGGACGAGCTGATCCGTACCCCCGCCTGATCGCACCGAAAGCTCCGGCCCGGCGGCTCTCCGCCGGGCCGGAGCCCGTTGTACGGCGAACGGTCGCTCAGCCCCGGCACAGCGGTACGTCGGGCTCGACGACGGTACGGTTGACGATGTCCGCGTTGACGAAGTTCGCTTCCTTCGGGATCTTCACCCCCAGCGTGTGCTCGATGGCCTTGGTCAACGGTCCGGAGATGCTGATGCCCTCACCGGCCCGTACGGTCAGCACCAGCGTGGATCCCCGGCACTTGACCGCCGGTCCGGCCAGCGGCAGGCCCACCCGACCGGCCGCCGAACCGTTGGTCAACCCCAGCGAGGCGACCACGCCGACGAAGGGACCCGCGCCCGCCACCGGCAGCCCGAGCATCAGTCCGAAGCGGAACTCCGCAGCCACCACGATCGCCTCGACGCCGATCGACACGCCGCGCAGTGACTGCATGATGCTCTTCTGCACCGAGAACGTGGGCGTGAGCACCGAACCCTCGTAGCCGATCGGCCCGTCGAGACCCCACCGGCCGGTCGCCGAGATGTTGCCGTTCTTGGCGGTGAACGCCGTCTGGACCAGGAACTTGAACGTCTGCTTGAGGGTCGCCGGGAAGCCACCGATGATGATCGGCTGCGTCACCTCGATCGGGAACTCGATCCTCGCCTTCTTGTTGTCGCTCAAACCGCCCTGTGCACCAGCGGCGATGGTGACGGCGAGGCCGTGCACCCCGTCGACCCGGAACCGGGGCTGCGGAATCACCCCGTTGGTCACCTTCAGTTCGCCCGATACCCGGAGGTTCTTGACCAGCAACTGAATGTCGAAGTCGACCTTGAGCCCGGACGCCGCCGTCGTGTGCCCGGCCGTCAGGCCCAGCTTCGAGTGGTCCTTGTAGGCGGTGACGTCCCAGTCACCGACCTTCCGCTCGACCCGGTCGGTCGCGCCCTCGGCACCGGGGGCACGGGCCGGTCCGAGGGCGATCGGCGGTACGGCGATCCGAAGCGCGGACCGGTCGGCCCCCTCTCCATCGGCCCCCACCGGGTTGCCGAGCCTGACCGGGTTGCCGAGGCCGACCGCGCTGCCGAGGCCGATCGCGCTACCGAGCCCGATCGCGCTGCCGGGCCTGACCGCGCTGCCGGGCCTGATCGCGCTGCCGGGCCTGATCGCGCTGCCGGGCCTGACCGGGTTGCCTAGGCCGATTGCGTTGCGACCCAGGCCGATCGCGTTCCTGCCCAGCCCGGTCGCCTCCGCCGCGTCCGGCAGCACCGGTGTCGCGGGGGCGGCCTCCTCGACCACCTCACCGAGCAGGTCGGGAAGCGGCTCGAACGCCTGCGCCGTCAGGTCGAGTGGCTGGTCGAAGGTTATCTGCGCATCCCGCACCACGTCGTGCAGACGTACCGGAGCCAGGGTCACCGCTCGATCGCCGCCGGACTTCTCGACCCGCACCACCCGGCCGAGCGCCTCGCTGGTGACAAACATGATCTTGCCTGGCTGCACCTCGTCCACGCCTGCGGCATCGCCGTCGATGACGTACGTGAAGCCGTCCTCGCGCACCGAGCGGATGGCCCCGCCGCCGCCCTCGACGAGGACCACGTCCGGTTGGTAGACCACGGAGTCGTCCGGCTTCGGCGCGTACCCGTACCGGTGGTCGTCGGCCCCGGCACCAGGCGGGGCGACCTTGCTGCACCCGGCGGTCAGTACGACCAGGCAGGTCAGGGCTATGCCGCCACCGACCCAGCGGCGCACGACGGCCGCGCCGACGCGGCCAGCACCGGGCCGGGGCGGGAAGGGATCTCTGGACATGCCTCGACGCTAGATCGCATTCAGCGTCGGCGAATCCGGCGTTTCCCCACGCAAGGCCGATCCGGCGTGGGTTTCACCGTCCGCGGCCAGGGCATTTCGAACCCGGGGTGACGGTCTCGTCCCCGTCCCACGTCACCGGGAGGTAACCGATGCCGGCAGGATCCAGCCCCAAGCGGGAACGGCAGTACGAACACATCAAGGCGAGTGCCAAGAAGCGTGGCGTCAGCAACAGCCGAGCCGAGGAGATCGCCGCCCGTACGGTGAACAAGGAGCGGGCCCGTTCCGGCGAGGCACGTACCGCGAGCCGGTCCTCGCTGCGCGACGTCTCCTCCGGGCACCGGGGCGGCAAGCGGTCATCCAGCGGTGCCCAGGGGCGTACCAAGGAACAGCTGTACAACGAGGCGAAGAAGCGCAATATCAAGGGCCGATCGTCGATGTCGAAGGCCGAGTTGGAGAAGGCGCTGTCGCGCTGACCGGGCGCTCCGCACGGCGGCCCAGGCGTTCCCGGGTCGCCGGCCGGCGCGTGCCGGTGGGATGCCCGCCGGCACGGTGATGTCCCACCCGGCCACTAGCCTGACGGCATGCAACAGGCTGTGTCCCGTGGGAGCCGCGATGGCTGACGCCGACGACGTCCGTCGCCTGGCTCTGGCGCTGCCCCACGTGGTGGAGATCGACAGCGACGGCTTCGACTTCCGGGTCGCCGACAAGGGCTTCGTCTGGTCCTATCCCGAACGCCAGCCCGGCCGGCCGCGGGTCATCCGCACCGACATCGCGGTGCTGTATGTCGGCGACGAGGCCGAGAAGCAGGCGCTGCTGCTGGGCGAGCCGGACACGTTCTTCACCACGCCCGGCTACGACGGGCTGCCTCTGGTCATGCTGCGGCTCGCGCAGGTGGACGTCGACCGGCTTGAAGAGTTGGTGACGGACGCCTGGCGGATGCGGGTTCCCGAGTCCATCGTCGGCCGGTGACCGGGCTCGCACCGTTCGGTGCCCGGGAGCCGGTCCGGTAGCACATCGCGCAGGTGAGCCGGGCTGGCCGAAGATCACCCTTCGCGATCTTGCGGGCGTGGGTGTGGCATGGTGGCGGGATGGTACCGCCGGAGGACAGCAAGGCCCGACCGCTGCCCGAGCCGGTCCGGGTCGGCCTGCGGGTTCTGCGCGGCTACCGGCCGACCATAGCCCGGCTACGGACGCTGGTCCGCAGCATGGTGACGTCCTTCGTGGTGCTCAGCGCGACGTTCTGGTTGCTGCCCGGAGTCACCACCACCAGCCTGGTCGGGCTGTTGTGGCTGGTCGTCCTGGTCAGCGCGGTCGGTGCGGTGCTGCGCCCGCTGCTGTTGGCGCTGGCCACCGCGCTCGGCGGGCTCGGTGCCCTGACCATCGGGGTGGGCGTACAGGCCGTGGTCATGTACGTGGCGCTGCGGCTGGCTCCCGAGGCACAGGTGGCCGGGTTCGGCGTCGCGTTCGCCGCCGCCTGGCTCGCCGTGGCGCTGGCCGCGATCGTCAACTGGCTCGCCGATGCCGGCACCGACGACACCTTCGTCAGCGAGACCCTGCGGCTGATGAGTCGGGTCCGGCGCGCCACGGGTCGCCGCCGACGCCCGCTGCGGCGGGCCCGCCGCAGCGGCGACCCGACGACGGTCGACCCGCCGAGAGGTGACCCGGCGGCCGGGCCGACGCCCGACGGATTGCTGATCATCCAGCTCGACGGCGTTGCCACGCCGGTCGTGCAGTGGGCGGTGCGCGCCGGCAACCTGCCCACCATCGGCCGGTGGCTGCGATCCGGCACCCATCGGATGACCCGTTGGCACACCGGACTGCCGGCCACCACCCCGGCCGCCCAGGCGGGACTGCTGCACGGCGAGACCCGTCAGGTGCCGGCCTACCGCTGGTACGAGAAGGCCACCGACGGTGGTGGCGGCGGCCGGCTCGTGGTGAGCAGTCGGCCCCGCGACGCCGCCGAGGTCGAACGGCGCATCTCCACCGGAGCGGGGCTGCTGCGCGACGGCGGAGTCAGCATCAGTACGGCCTTCTCCGGTGACGCCCCCACCAACCTGCTCACGGTCAGCCGGGCCGGGCTTCCCGGGCGCTCCACGCCGGGCTACGCGGCCTTCATGACCAGCCCGTACGGCTTCGCCCGTACCGTGGTGCTCGGCGCCGGGCTGGTGCTCCGCGAACTGCACGAGGCCCGGCGTCGGCGGGTGCGCGGGGTCCAACCCCGGGCCGATCGTGGCGGTACCTACCTGGCCCTGCGCCCGCTGGCCAGCCTGCTCAACGACCTGAGCGTGTCGCTCATCGCCGAGCAGATGGCCCGTGGCGCACCGGTGATCTTCTGTGACTTCGTCGACTACGACGAGGTGGCGCACCACGCCGGGCCGGCGCGCCCGGAGGCGATGGCCGCGCTGGAAGCGCTCGACCACACCCTCGGCATCCTGCAACGGCTGGCCGCCGAGGCAACACGGCGCTACCACCTCGTGGTGCTCAGTGACCACGGGCAGAGCCAGGGCGCCACGTTCCGCCAACGGTACGGCGAGTCGCTTGCCCAACTGGTCGACCGGCTGGTCGTACCGCAGGTCGCCGTACCCGAAGGTGCTCCGGACGGCCGGGACGAGGCGTGGGGTCGGGTCGACGCGCTGCTCACCGAGGTGGCCGGTCAGCACGGGGTGACCGCCGTGGCGACCCGGGTGAGCTCCGGCCTGGTGCGCAGCCAGGCCGGTGCCCGGTCGCGGGCGGAGCGGGACCGCAAGGTTGGCGTCCGGTGGCCGGTGGAGCGGGAGCGGAAGGCTGGCGTCCAGCCACCGGCCGAGCCGGACCGGGAGGGTGGCGTGCAGTCGCCGGTGGGCCGGGACGGGGAGGTTGGCGTCCGGTCGTCGGTGGGCCGGGATGGGGAGGTTGGCGTCCGGTCGTCGGTTGAGCGGGAGCGGAAGGTTGGCGTCCGGTCACCGGCCGAGCCGGACCGGGAGGCGCCGGTGGGCCGGGCCGAACCGGAGACCGTGGTGGTGGCCTCCGGAAACCTGGCGATGATCTACTTCACCCGGCATCCGGGGCGGCTCACCCGGCAGCGGGTGGAGGCCGTTGCCCCGGGGCTGATCGACGGGCTGGCGGGGCATCCCGGCATCGGGCTGGTCGTGGTCGACTCGGACGACGGTCCGGTGGCGATCGGCTCCGGCGGCAGTCACCGGCTGCGCGATGGGCAGGTCGACGGCGTCGACCCGCTGGTGCCGTACGGGCCGCGGGCCCGGCGCGACCTGCTGTGCCACCAGGAGATGGCGCACGTCGGCGATCTGGTGCTGATCAGCGCGGTGGACCCCGGCCTGGAGGAGGTGAGTGCCTTCGAGGAACTGATCGGCAGTCACGGCGGACTTGGCGGCTGGCAGAACGACGCGCTGCTCATCCATCCCGCCGAATTGCCGCAGCAGGGCGAACTCGTCGGCCCGGAAGCCGTACACCGGCAGTTGCTCGACTGGTTGCGCCGGCTGGGCCTACGCCGGCCAGACGGTGACCCGATGGCCGGTGGCCCGGTGGCGGGTGGTGCGGTGGCGGGTGGTGCGGTGGCGGGTGGTGCGGCGGCCGGGCGGGCGGAGCCGGGTGCCGGTACCCGTGAACGTCCGGGGCCGGGCGAGCGTCCCAGCACGGTCACGCCGGTGGATGAGCCGGCACCGGCCGGCGTCGTCCCAGCCAGTTCAACCCCTGGCTGATCAACACCACCAGCAGGACGGCGGCCACCACGCTCTGCCAGGGCTCCGGGAAAACGGCCCGGCCGAGCACCCCGATCGCGGCGTAGACGGCCGACCAGAGCAGGCTGGCCGGCAGGTTGACGACGGCGAAGCGCTGCCAGGTGAGCCCGGCCACCGCCGCGGCCAACAGCACCGGCAACCGGCCGCCCGGGATGAGCCGGGACACCAGGAACACCGAGATCGGCCCCTCGCGTACCCGTGCCGAGACCCGGTCGAGCCGATGCGGCTCGCGCAGCCAGCGCAACCGTCGGGCGACCCGCTCCCCACCCCAGCCGAGCACCAGATAGACCACCAGGTCACCGAGGTACGCGCCGAGGGCCCCGGCGAGCACGACCAGGAGCACGGTGGCCGGGTCCTGGTGGGCGGCGAGGGCGGCGGCTCCGCTCACCGCCGCGCCGGTCGGCACCACCGGGGCGACCGCGCCGACCAGCACCACCAGGGCGAGCCACGCCAGCGCGCCGAGCGTCGCCGTCACGGCGCCGTCGTGCAGGACGCGCCCGGGCGCAGCACACGCACCCGGGTGCCGGGGGAGATCAGCCCGGCCTGCCGGGCGAAGTCGTCACCCGGTTGAAAGAACCGGTCCGGTCGGATGCGGTCACAACCGACCGGCCAGAACGTGCCGTAGTGGATGGGCACCGCGCAACTGGCTGCGGCGCGTCGGACCGCCTCGGCCGCCCCGGCCGGATCGAGGTGACCGGGACCAAGGGTCGGGCCCCAACCGCCAACCGGAATCAGCGCCAGGTCGACGGGCCCGAGCTTGGTCATCTCGTCGAAGAGAGCGGTGTCCCCGGCGAACCAGGTGCGGGCCGCGCCGTCGATCAGGTAACCGATGGCGGGCGCCTCGTGCCGGGACCACGGCCCGCGGCCGGCCGGGTGGGCGGCGGGCACCGCCGTGACGGTGACCGGGCCCACCGTGGTCCGGTCGCCGGGTGCCAACTCCGTGCACCGGCCCGCGACCTCGCCGAGCGCCCGACGGATCAGCCGGGCAGCGCCTGCCGGCACCACAAGCGTGGTGTCCGCGGGCAGCCGGCGCAGCGATGCGAAATCCAGGTGGTCGGCGTGCAGGTGGGAAATGAGCACCGCGTCCGGAGCGGCGGCGAGGCGTGGCGTGGGCCCGCGCCGTCGCCGGAGGTGGGCCAGCCGGTCACGCAGCAGCGGGTCGGTAAGCAGCCGGGTGCCGGAATCTTCGATCCACACGGTGCTGTGACCGTGCCAGGTCACGTCGATCACACTGCCACCCAAACTGCCGCTGCCACACCTGCCACCGTATCCGGCGGGCCCGACCATGATCCGCCGAGGTCACCTGCTGCGCCGACGCCCGAGGACGACCGCGCCGAGGCGTACGCCGAGGGCGACCGCGCTGGTGTGCGCCCCTGGCGACCGCGCCGAGGTACATGCCGATGGTGACCGCGCCGGTGTGCGCCGCTGGCGATCGCGCCGAGGGTGAGCGGTGATCAGCAGCCGGCGCGGGGTACGTCGCAGCCGACGAGCAGGCGGTGTTAAAAAGGGGCCCTTCCTCTACCGCAGGCGTTAGGAAGGGGCCCTTCCTTTCACCCGGGCGATGAGGGTTTTAGGGGCGACGGCCAGGTAGCCGTCCTGGAGGATCTCGGCGAGTTCGGTCTCGTCGATGCCGGTGTCGAGGCGTACGCCGACCCAGCCGCGATGGCCCACGTAGGGCGGGCGGAAGTAGGTCTCCGGGTTGGCGGCGATCAGTTCGACGGCCGAGCCGGGCGGTGCGGCGCACCAGAGGTGGGGAAAGTCGTCCTGGTGGTGCCCGTCGGGCCAGACGTACGCGAAGGACTTCTTGTCTCGGACGAACCAGGCCGGGGTGCCGTGACTCAGGCGCTCGCTGACCTCGGGCAGGCCCAGGCACACCCGGCGGATCGTGGCCACCGTGTCGGTCATCGCCTCACCGTACGGCATGCCGTTGTCGGTCCGACGCGCCACGCGCGGAACGGCTTGTCTTGACATGCAAATTTCTCGATGGAAGCGTGTGTTCTCCGTGGGTCGCATCGATGCGGCCCACGCGATCTACGGGTGACCTGGACGGCAGCGACGGCGATACCGGCAGCAACCGGTTTCGGCACCGAGTACCTGTGGGAGCGACGGTATGAGTCTCATCGGAATCCGCAACCGGATCATGTTGCTCGGCACGCTCCGGGACGCGGGCGGTCGTCTGGTCGGCGGGCTCGCGCTGCTCCAGGTGATCGGCAATCTCGGTCCGGCGGTGACCGCGGCGGCGGTCGCGTTGCTGGTGAGTCGGGTGTCCGCTGCGGACGGCCCGGCCGGTTTGCTGAGCGCGGTGCAAGTACCGCTGGTGATCTTCGGGCTGGCGCTGGTCGCGGCCCACGTCATGGAGGCGGTGACGGAACCGCTGACCTACCTGGCCATCTCGCGGATCAACGGGCGGCACCGGGCGCGGATCATCCGGCTCACCTCCCGTGGCTCCACCGTCGGCGGGCTGGAGAGCCCCGAGGTGCAGCGGTTGATCTACGAGGCGAAGGCCGACCCGGACAACTGGACCCAACGTACGCCGGGCGACGGGGCGGTCTCCCAGTTGAACCTGATCGCCGCCGTGATCGGACTGGCCGGCTCGTGCATCGTGCTGGCCCGCTTCGCCTGGTGGCTGATCCCGCTGGTGGCGATCCCGGCGCTGGTCTACCGGATCATGGACCGGAACCGCCTCGTCGGCTGGTACGAGAAGTGGCAGGAGAACATGGACGAGGGGCGCCGTGCCGAGAAGTGGCAGGCGGCCGTCGTCTCACCGAGCGAGGGCAAGGACACCCGGATCTTCGGCTTCGGCAACTGGGTGGTCGACCGGCTGCAACTGCACATCCGCCGGATGTACGTGCCGGTGTGGAAGGCCGGCGAGCGTTACATCCTTCAACAGTGGAGCAAGTTCCCGCTGGTCGCGGTGCCGCTGGCGATCGCGTTCGGCGCGGTCGCGTACAGCGCGGGACAGGGGCTGACCTCGATCGCGGTGGCCACCGCGGTGTTCAGCGCCGGCTGGGGGATCTACCAGGTCTTCGCGCACAACGACGCCCGCGACCCGGTGGGCGCGATCGCCTGCCTGCGGGCGTACGCGGAACTGGAACGGCTGCTCGACGCGGAGACGGAGCCGGCCGCCCCGGTGGAGAAGGCGGAACTGCCGGCCACCGGTGGGCCGCCGATGGTGCGCTTCGAGAATGTGTCGTTCACCTATCCGCGTACCGAGCGACGCATCCTCGATCAGATCGACCTGGAGATACGCCCTGGTGAACTGCTGGGTGTGGTCGGCCTGAACGGTGCCGGCAAGACCACCCTGATCAAGCTGCTGGCCGGGCTGTACCACCCGACCGGGGGTCGGATCACCGTGGACGGGATCGATCTCGCCCGGCTCGACGTCACCGCGTGGCGTACCCGGCTGTCGATCGTGTTCCAGGACTTCATCCACTACGAACTCTCCGTCGCCGACAACGTCATGCTGGGGCACGCCAGCGCGCCACGCAGCCAGGAGGCGCTGGCCAACGCGGCCACCAGCGCCGGGCTGGGCGGCGTGCTCGACGACCTGCCGGCCCGCTGGGACACGCCGCTGTCCCGGTCCCGCACCGGCGGGGTGGACCTCTCCGGCGGGCAGTGGCAGCAGGTCGCCCTGGCCCGCGCCCTTTACGGGATGCAGACCGGTGCCGACATCCTGGTCCTCGACGAGCCCACCGCCCACCTCGACGTCCGCACCGAGTTCGGGGTCTTCGACCGGCTCATCGCCGAGCGCGGCGACGCAAGCGTCATCCTCATCTCGCACCGGCTCTCCACCGTCCGGCGAGCCGACCGCATCGTGATGCTGGACGGCGGCCGGGTTGCCGAGTCCGGCACCCACGAGGAGTTGATGGCGTTCGGCGGCGCGTACGCCCGGATGTTCAAGATCCAAGCCGAGCGGTTCCAGCAGGGCTATGACGACCGGATCGAGGAAGGCGAACTGCTGTGATTCGATACATCAAGCTCTGGATCGAGCTGCTCGGCGTCTCGTGGCGGCGGTTCCCCGGCCAGACCGGGGCGATGTTCCTGGTCAAGCTGCTGGCCGCCGGTGCGGTGTCGGCGACCGCCGTCGCCCTGAAGCACGCGACCGACTCGGCGTTGCAGGGTGACGCCCAGGGTGCGCTTGTCGCCGCGGCCATCGCCGCGTTGACCTACGGGCTGGTCGGCTACCTCGAAGGGGTCGACACGTACCTGCACTTCCTGCTGGTGGAGAAGGTCGCCCTGATCGACCTCCAGATGGAGATCGACCGGAGCATCGCCACCATGGAGGGGCTCGACCATCTGGAGCGGACGGACTACCTCGACCGGGTCACGGTGGTGCGCAACGCACCGTGGGGCATCATGTTCGGGCTCTGGGTCGCGGTCGACACGGTCTTCAACATCCTGCAACTGGTCATCATGCTCGCCGTGCTCGGCTCGGTCAGCCCCTGGCTGATGCTGTTGCTGCTCTTCGCGGGGGTGCCGCTCTGGTTCGAGCGGCGCGGCCTGACGCTTGTCAACGACGCCGAGACCGAGACCGCCGAGCTGTTCCGGGTGCAGCGCCACCTTTTCGACCTGGCCACCGACGCGGCGACCAGCAAGGAGGTACGGGTCGCCGGCGCGGGCGAGGAGTGCACCCGGATCCAGTCCCGGGCCTGGGACGAGATGGTCGAGGGACGCTACCGGGCCCGGGTCCGCTCCGCGTTCTGGCAGGTCACCGGCTGGATCATCTTCACCGCCGGCTTCACCGGCGGCATCGGGCTCGTGGTCTACCAGGCCGCCAACGGCACCGGCACGATCGGCGACATCATCCTGACCATCACGGTGGCGGTGAACCTGCGCGCGGCGGTGCAGAACACGGTGGCGCGTACGGCGGAGACGGCCGGGGCCGGCATGCTGATCGACCCGTTCCTCTGGCTGCGCGACTACACGGCAGCCGACCGGGCCCGCGCCAAGGGCGTGCTGCCGCCGCCGGAGACGCTGCGCGAGGGGCTGCGGCTCGACCACGTCAGCTACACCTACCCGGGCACCACCTCGCCGGCTCTGGACGACGTGACGGTCTCCTTCCCGGCCGGTTCCGTGGTCGCCATCGTCGGCGAGTACGGGTCGGGCAAGACGACGCTTGTCAAGCTGCTCAGCAAGTTCTACCTGCCGGACCAGGGCCAGATCTCGGTCGACGGCACCCCGTTGGTGGACATCAACACCGAGGCGTGGCGGGCCCGGTCCAGCGCCGCGTTCCAGGACTTCGGCCGGTTCCAGACGGTCTTCGCCGAAACGGTGGGTCTCGGCGACCTGGACCGGATCGAGGACCGCGAGCGGATCAGTTGGGCGCTCGCCTTCGCCGACGCGCAGAGCCTGGTCGACCGCCTGCCCGACGGCCTGGACACCCAGCTCGGCCGCTCGCTGGGCGGGGTCGACCTGTCGGAAGGGCAGTGGCAGAAGACCGCCCTCGCCCGCTCCGCGATGCGCGAGGCGCCGCTGCTCTTCATTCTCGACGAACCGACCGCGTCGCTTGATGCGCCGAGCGAGAACGCGATCTTCCGCCGGTACATGCAGCGGGCCCGTGACCTGGCCGCGCGGACCGGTGCGGTCACCGTGGTGGTCTCGCACCGCTTCTCCACCGTGGCGGGTGCCGACCTGATCCTGGTGTTGGACCAGGGCCGGGTGATCGAGTCCGGTACGCACGAGGAGCTTCTCGACGCCGGTGGCCGCTACGCCGAGGTCTACAACATGCAGGCAGCCGCGTCGATGTGAGTGCACCGTTGTGGATCCTGGTCCGAGCAGGCCCTTCCGAGGGCGGTTTCGGACCAGGATCTACTCGGGTGGCGCGACCAGGTGCGCGCCCACCCGGGCCGCCTCGGCGGTGATGCGGTCCTGCCACAGCGGCCAGACGCCGCGCATCCGGGAGGAGACGACGACCAGGTCCAGGCTGTCGTCGGGGCACGGGAGGCGCAGCCCGAGGCCGTGCACCGGAAGGTCGAGCGACCCCCGGACGGCGCGGGCCGCCAGCTCCGGCGCGAAGTCGACCAGGATCGCGGGCGGCAGCTCCGGCGGCACCCGTTCACCGCACCCGATCACGCACACCCGTGGCCGGCCCGGGTCTGCCGCCGACGGGCGTGTCGAGCCGCCGGCCGCCGCTCGGAGCTGCGCCGAGCCGCCGGCCGCTGGCCCTGCCGCGTACGCCGCGTACGTCGCCGCCAGTTCGTCGGCCACGTCGGTGTCGGTGACCTGCGCCCGCCAGGCGGTGAAGGCCGCGAACTCCTCCTCGTAGCGGCGCAGCAGGTTGCGGGCCCGGATGCTCGCGTACAGCTCGACGTCGGGCCCGGGATGCCGGTCGGCGAAGACGATCAGGTTGCCGTTGACGCTGGCCGCCATGGCGCTCAGATCCGGTCGGGACGGCCACTCGATGCCCCACGCCGCGCGGCTCATCACGATGGGGCAGCCGTGCCGGAACAGTCGGTAGCCCAGCTCGATGTCCTCGTAGCCCCAGCCCCGGAACGCCTCGCTGAAGCCGCCCACCGCGCGGAAGTCGGCGGTGCGGACGGAGACGTTGAGGGTCCAGAAGAGGATCCA
This sequence comes from Micromonospora sp. FIMYZ51, assembly GCF_038246755.1. Classification (NCBI taxonomy): domain Bacteria; kingdom Bacillati; phylum Actinomycetota; class Actinomycetes; order Micromonosporales; family Micromonosporaceae; genus Micromonospora; species Micromonospora sp. FIMYZ51. The sequence continues at coordinate 3,217,186 of NZ_CP134706.1, forward strand.
GGGCGCGGCCAGCCGGGACAGGTCGTAGTCGAGCGCGACGAGTTCGTCGTGGCGCATGTCGAGCCCGCGCGGGCCGTCCCCGATCTTGGCGGCCACCAGCTCCGGCGGTTCGGCGCGCAGCAGCTCCGCCAGCCCTCGGAACGGCCGGAACTTCACCGTGCCGTAGGCGTAGCCGAGCACCGCGACGCCAGGACCACCGGGCCGGACCGGGTGCGCCCGGTGCGCCGCGCGGTGGCTGGCGACCAGCTCCGGTCCGGCGACCATCCCGCAGTCCAGGAAGAGCAGCAGTTCGCTGGCGGCGCTGGCGGCACCGACATTGCGTACCCGGGAGACGCAGTAGCCGTGGGCGGCGATGTCGGCGAGGTCGCGTTCGAGGAACTCGTACCGGATCGTGAGTCGGTCGCCGAACTCGTCGACGACCGCGTCGGTGCCGTCGGTCGATCCGTCGTCGACCACGATCACCTCGAACGTTCCCGTCGGCACGGACTGCCGCGCCAGCGACGTGAGTGTCGCGCGCAACTGGTCGGCCCGGTTGTACGTGGGGATGATGACGGACACCTCGACCGCCACTGCGCCTCCTCGGCCTCGCCAGGGGGAGCCAGCCTAGCATTCGATTGACGACCGTCAGTGCGGATCATATCGTGGCGGGGTGGGAACCCGAGAGGTGCCAGCCTCGGTCGGCCAACGCCTGCTCTGGCTGATGGACCACTACCGGGGCGCCGGTGGCGGGTTGACCGAGCCGCTCGTCTGGCGGCTGCGCGGCCCGCTCGACCTCGCCGCTCTGCGCCGCGGGTTGGACCTGCTCAGCGCCCGGCACGAGGCGCTGCGCACCACGTACGCGCTGCGCCGGTCACGGCTGACCCAGCTGATCCACGAGCCCCGGCCGGTGCGCCTCGAAATCGTCGACCTGCGCGGTGCGGCGGCACCGGAACAGCGGCTCACCGCCGAGGTGGAGGCGGAACTGTCGCGCGGCGTCGACCCGACGCACTGGCCACTGCGGGCCCTGCTCTGGCAGCTCGCCGACGACGATCACCTGCTCTGCGTCAACCTGCACCATCTCGCGGTCGACTACCGGTCCAACCGGATCATCACCGAGGACCTCACCCGCCTCTACAACGCCCAGTTCGGCACCGAGCCCGAGCTGCCCCCGGTACGCCGGCAGTACGCCGACTGGTCGGCCGGGCAGGCGCGGGCGCTGCGCGGGTCCGCGCTGCGGGAACTGACCGGGTACTGGACCGCCACGCTGGACGGTGCGCGGTTCCTGCCGGTACGCCCGGCAGCCGGTGACGCCGGGGTGCGGATGGACGAGCCCCGGGAGGCGCACATCCAGGGGGCGCGGCTGGCCAACCTGCGGGCCGTCGCCCGTGAACGCGGCCTGCCGATGCTGCCGGTGGCCCTCGCCGTCTTCTTCGCCTCGGTGCACCGGCTCACCGGGATGACCGACCTGACCATCGGCACGCTCGTCGATGTGCGGGGTGCGCCCGAGTACGCCGACACCGTCGGCTTCTTCGAGAACCTCGTGCTGGTCCGCGTCCAGGCCGGCGACACGTTCGCCGAGACGGTGCAACGCTGCGGCGTGGCCGTCGCCGGGGCGCTGGCGCACGCGGCGCTGCCGTTCCACATGCTGCCCCCGGCGACCACCGGTGCCGCCCGGGAGGCAGGCGGCGGTCGCGCCGACGACGTCGTGGTCAACCTCATCGACGCCTGGGACGCCCGGCTCGGTCTGGACCGGCTGGACGCGCAGCTGATGCCGTTGGGGTTCGGCCACAGCAGCGGGCGCTTCGGCGTCCGGGTGGTGATGATGGAATATTCCGAAGGGTTGGTGATCTCGGTGACCCATGGCCTGGATGGTCCCGCTCCGTCCTGGGTGGACGGACTGCTACCGGCCATCGAGGAGCTGCTGGCCGAGCCGCTCACCGCTGCGGCGGTGCTGCCGTGACCCAGGTGGGCGAGCCGGCCGACGTACTGACCGGCGTGGTGCCGTTCCCGGCCGAGGCTGCCGCCGCGTACCGGGCGGCCGGCTACTGGACCGGCGAGCCGCTGGGCACCATCCTCGACCGGTGGGTGGCCACCGACCCGGACCGGGTCGCGGTGGTGGCCGGGCCACAACGGATCACCTACGGGCAGCTCGACCGGCGGGCCACCGAGTTCGCCGCCGGCCTCCAGACGCTGGGCCTGCGGGCCGGTGACCGGGCCGTGGTGCAGCTACCCAACCTGCCCGACCTGCTGGTCACGCTGATCGCGATGTTCCGCGTCGGCGTACTGCCGGTTCTCGCCCTGCCGGCTCACCGTCGCAACGAGATCGGCTACCTCTGCGCCCATTCCCAGGCGCGGGCGTACGTCGTGGTGGACGCGGCACCGCGCTTCGACTACCGCGAACTGGCGGCCCAGGTACGCGCGGAGCACCCCACGATCGAACACGTGATCGTCGCCGGGGACCCGGGCGGCTTCCGGTCGATCGACGAGGTGGTCGCGCTCGGTGCCGGACGGCAGGTCGTACCGCCCGAGCAGCCCGTGCCGGTCGCCTTCTTCCTGCTCTCCGGCGGCACCACCGGCCTGCCCAAGTTGATTCCCCGCACCCACGACGACTACCGCTACCAGTTGCGGGAGACCGCCGCCGCGATGGGCTTCGACCAGAGTGGCGTCTACCTGGCCGCGCTGCCGGCCGCGCACAACGCCGCACTCGGCTGTCCGGGGGTGCTCGGCGCGCTGCTGGCCGGTGGTCGGGTGGTGCTCGCGGCCAGCCCCAGCCCGGACGAGGTGGGGCCGCTGATCGCCGCCGAACGGGTCACCCTGACCACGTTGATGCCTTCGTTCCTCACTCTCTGGGCGGACCTTGCCGACCTGTTCGACACCGACCTGTCCGGCCTGACCATCGAGGTCGGCGGTGCCCGGCTCAGCCCAGAGGACGCGCTAAGTGCCGAGCGGGCGCTGGGCGCCACCGTCAGCCGCTGGTTCGGGATGGCCGAGGGCGTGTTGTCCTTCACCCGCGCCGACGACCCGGACGACGTACGGCTCGGCACCGAGGGCCGACCGATGTCGCCGGCCGACGAGATGATGATCGTCTCCGTCGACACCGACCAGCCGCTGCCGTCCGGCGAGACCGGCGCGCTGCTGGTGCGTGGCCCCTGCACGCTGCGCGGCTACTACGACGCGGCCGACTACAACGCCCGCAGCTTCACCACCGACGGCTTCCTGCGCACCGGCGACCTGGCCCGGTTCACCCCGGCCGGACACCTGGTCATCGCCGGCCGGATCAAGGACATCGTCAACCGGGCCGGCGAGAAGGTCCCGGTCGAGGAGGTCGAGGGCTTCCTCGTCCGGCACCCGGCCGTCGCCGACGTCGCCGTCGTCGCGCTGCCCGACCACGCCCTCGGCGAGCGGACCTGCGCTGTCGTCGTACCCCGTGGCCCGGCACCGACCCTGCCCGACCTGCGGACCTTCCTCGCCGCCCACGACCTGGCCGACTACAAGTTCCCCGACCAGATCGTCATCGTCGACGCGCTACCCCGCACCAGCCTCGGCAAGCCCGACAAGGTCACCCTCACCACCCAACTAGCCACCAGTCCCCGTTGATCATGAGGTTGGCGGCACTTTGAAGATCAACAACTGCCGCCAACCTCATGATCAACCAGTTGGGGTGTCGGGGGTGGCGGTGAGGGAGTCGACAAGGGTGGCGTAGCGGGTGGTGAACGCCTGGGCGGAGGCGGGGCCGAACTGGTCGGTGTGGTGGTAGAGCAGGACCCGGGTGCCGCCGTCGACCGGGGCGAGGACGAGTTCCAGCCGGAACCGGCTACCGATCTCCTCGGGCAGGACCAGCTCGAAGTCGATGCCGCCCGCGTGGGCCCGCTGGTGGGGGTCGGGCATCATCTGGAACACCAGGTCGTCCACGCGCCCGCCGGCCGGGGTGAGCGCCGCGGTCGGCAGCAGTTGCAGCGGCAACTCCTGGTGGGCGAAGGCGCCGGACACGGTGGTGTGGGTGCGGGCCACCAGGTCGGCGAAGGTGCCGCGTACCTCGGTGCGCAGCAGCGCCATGGTGGCGAGAAAGCCGACCACGCCCTGCGTCCGCCGGTCCAGCCGGTTCGCGAACAGCGTCGCGACCACCACATCATGTTTGCCGGTGTACGCCGCGAGCTGCGCGTAGTAGACCGCCAGGAAGACCACGAACGGGGTGGTACGCAGCCGCTGCGCGAGCGCGGCGACCCGGGCGGTGATCTCGGCGGAGAGGTCGGCGCTGGCCAGGCCCGGCCGGGCGGCCTCGGGCGGGTCGGCGTCGGGCGCGGCCGGCAGGGTGAGGATGCGTGCCCCGTCGAGCCGCCGCCGCCAGTAGTCGCGTTGCCGGTCGAACCGTTGCCGCTCCGGCCCGCTGCCGCTGGTCCCGGCGGTCTGCCGGTCCACGATGTCCTGGAAGGTGAGGTCGAGCTGCGGCAGCGGGCGGTCCGCGTACAGCTCGCGCAGCTCGGCGTAGAGCACCCCGCAGGACCAGGCGTCGGTGATCAGGTGGTGCAGGTTGAGGCAGAGCACGTGCTCGGTCGCCGAGACGCGCCACAGCACGGCACGCCGGGTCTGCACCGCCGGGTCGAGCGGCCGGGCCAGCTCGGCGGCGAGGGCGGCGGGCAGCGCCTCCGGGCCGGCCAGCGCCACCACCGGCAGGTCGACGCCCTCGGGTTCGCCGACCACCTGGGTCAGTCGGTGGCCGCGCCCGGTGAAGGTGGTACGCAGTGAGTCGTGCCGGGCGACAAGCGCCGCGAGTGCGGCCCGGAGCCGGTCGTGGTCGAGTGGGCCGCTGAGGCGGCAGATCAACGGGCAGCTCAGCGTGGCGCCACGGTGGTGGCCGATCATCCAGAGCAGACGTTGCCCGATCGAGGCGGGCAGCTGCCGGGCGCCAAGGGTCGCCATGGCTCAACCGGCCAGCAGTTCGGCGACGAGGAGGTCCCGATGGTGCGCGGCCGGCTCGTGGGCGTCGGCGATCCAGCGGGCCCGCCGGTAGTGCCGGTTGACCGGCCCGTCCCAGGTGAAGCCGTACGCCCCGTGGGTCTGGATGGCGGCCTCGCCGGCCCGGATCGCGGCGCGCTCGGCGGCGACGACCGCCGCCGACGCGGATGCCGGGCCGGCGTCGTCCGCGTCCAGGGCCCACGCCGCCCGGTAGACCAGCGAACGGGCCAGCTCGATCGAGGCGTACGCGTCGACCAGCCGGTGCGACACCGCCTGGAAGCTGCCGATCGGGCGACCGAACTGGACCCGCTCGCGGGCGTACCCGGCGGCGTCGGTCACCATCGTCTGGGCGATCCCGACCGCCTGGGCCGCGAGCTGCACCCAGGAGTGTTCCCGCGACCGGGCGGCGTCCGGGTAATCCAGGATCCGCTCGGCGGGCGCGTCGGTAAGCGTGTAGCGGGCGTACCCGAATTCGGTGTCGATGCTGGCGGTGACCTCGGCCGGCGTCACCTCGGTGAGTTCGTAGACCCCGGCGGCCGGCCCGTCGTCGATGCTCACCAGCAGCGACGTCATGCCCTCGACGTAGGGCACGCGGTGCGCGGTGCCGCTGACCCGGCCGTCGGTCACGGTCAGCCGGCACCGATCCGGCCGGGCGTGGGTCGTCGGCGCGGTGGGGGACCGACCGGCCCGCCGGTACGCCGGCAGCGCGTACGCCTGGGTGAGCAACACCGCCCCGAACCCGGTGGCGGCGGCGCAGCTCTCGCCGATCAGGGCGGTTTCCAGGGCCGGCAGCTCCGGATCGAACCAGCCGAGCTCGACCAGCTCGGGCCAGCCCGGCGGGGTGCCGGCGGCCACCTTCACCGCGACGTCGCGCAGCGCCTGCTGTTCGGTGGTGAGCGTGAAATCCATGCTGGCCCCGATCCTCGTCACCGGCTGCGGGGCAGGGCGAGGATCCGTTCGGCGACGATGTCGCGCAGGATCTCCGAGCTGCCGCCCTCGATGCTGTTCGCGCGGCTGCGCAGCTGTTCGCGTTCCCAGTGCGACCGCCAGCGCTCGGCGGCCGGGTGGTCGGCGGCGTCCCGGAGCACGTCCAGGGCCAGCCCGGTGAGCCGCTGGTTCGCCTCCGACCAGCGGAGCTTGAGGACTGTGGATTCCGGCCCGGGGGAGTGCCCGTCGCCGAGTGCCCGGATGCTGGTCCAGCGCAGGCCCTGCGCCTCGACGTGCAGCGTGGCGAGCCGGTCGCGGACGACCGGATCACGGTCGAGCCCGGCGTCGCGGATCGTCGCGGCGAGCAGGCGCAGCTGTCGTTCCAACCGGGCGGTCAGGGTGAACCCGAAGGTGCCCCGCTCGTGGGCGAGGGTGGTCATCGCCACCGACCAACCGTTGCCGGCACCGCCGAGCACCCGGGTCGCCGGCACCCGGACCTGGTCGAGGATGATCTCGCCGAAACCGGGCTCGCCGGTGAGTTGACGTTGCGGGCGGACCGTCACCCCCGGGGTCCGCAGGTCGAGCAGGAAGCAGGTGAGCCCCCGGTGTCGGCTGCTGTCCGGCGCGCTGCGGGCGAGCAGCAGGCACTCGTCGGCCACCGTGGCGTACGACGACCAGACCTTCTGCCCGTCGAGGACGAACTCGTCGCCGTCGGGCGTGGCCCGGGTCGCCATCGCGGCGAGATCGGAACCGGCGCCCGGCTCGGAGAAACCCTGGCACATCAGCGTCTCGCCGGTCAGGATCCGGGGCAGGTACGCGTGCTGTTGATCCGGGGTGCCGACCGCGATGAGGGTCGGCCCGACCATGCCGAGACCGATCACGTTCACGTGCTCCCCGGCGCCGGCCCGGGCCGTCTCCTCCAGGTAGATGGCCTGGTAGCCGAGGGTGAGCCCCTGCCCGCCGTGCTCGCGCGGCCAGGTCAACCCGGCGTACCCGGCCTCGTACAGGGCGTGCGCCCACCGCCGCGCGGTGTCGATGTCGGTGGTCTGCGGGACGAGCGGTTCGTTGTCCCGGGCCGGCACGGTCGAGGCCAGCCAGTCGCGCAACCGGTGCCGGAACCGGGCTTCCTCCGGCGTGTCCCGTAGCTGCATGCAGTCTCCACGGTCGTCGTCAGGCGTGATCCAGTCTCGCCAAGAGAACCATGCCAGTCAATGCCGCCGGATGGACGTCGACTTGACAACATCGTTTTACGTCGATGAGATAAGGCGTGGCCGTGCACCTGCATTGGTTTCTGCCGTCCCACAGTGACGGCCGGGCCATCGCCCGGGTCGAGGGGGAGATCGCCCAGGGCAGTGCGCTGGGTGCCCGCCGGGATCCCGACCTCGGCTACCTCACGCAGGTGGCCCAGGCCGCCGATCGGCTCGGCTTCGAGAGCGTGCTGGTGCCGTTCGGGCTGTTCTGCGAGGACCCGTGGCTGGTGACCGCCGCGCTGGCCCAGCAGACCCGGCGGCTCAAGTTCATGATCGCGCTACGGCCGGGGCTGATCTCCCCGACCCTGGTCGCGCAGCTCTGCGCCAGCACCCAACGCCTGACCGGCAACCGGCTGCTACTAAACGTCGTCACCGGCGGCGACAGCGACGAGCAGCGACGCTACGGCGACTGGGCCGATCACGGCAGCCGCTACGAGCGGACCGGCGAGCTGTTGACCATCCTGAACGGCACCTGGGACGGCTGCGCGTTCGACTTCGAGGGGGAGCACTACCGGGTGAAGGCGGCACGGGTGATGCGGCCCAGCCCTCGCCCGGCGGTCTTCGTCGGCGGCTCCTCACCGGCCGCCCAACAGGTGGCCGCCCGACACGCCGACACCTACCTGGCCTGGGGCGAGACGCCCGAGCAACTGCGTGCGCTGGTGGCCGACTTCCGGGCCCGTACGGCGGCGTACGGCCGGACGGTGCCGGTCGGTACGCGGTTCCACGTGATCAGCCGGGACACCGCGGCGGAGGCGTGGGCGGTGGCCGAGCGGATGCTCGCCGGGATGGACCCCGCGATGGTCGCCGCCGCCCAGTCCCGCTTCGCGCTCAGCGAGTCCGAGGGACAGCGCCGGATGGCGGCGTTGCACGCGGCAAACCCGGGCCGGCTGGAGGTGGCACCCAACATCTGGGTCGGCTACAGCCTGCTGCGTCCCGGCGCCGGGGCGGCACTCGTCGGCAGCCACACCGAGGTCGCCGACCGGATCGAGGAGCTGCACGGGCTCGGCATCGACCACCTCATCCTCTCCGGCCAGCCACACCTGGAGGAGGCGTACTGGTTCGGTGAGGGCGTGCTGCCGATCCTCGCCGCCCGGGGCCTGCTGCCGGATGGCTGAGCCGGGCGGTGAGCGGCCGGTGCCGGCGGGTGGTGGGCGGCCGGCGGCGGCGGGTGGTGGGCGGCCGGCGGCGGCGGGTGGTGAGCGGCCGGTGCCGCCGGGTGGTGAGCGGTCCGGAGTGGTCGCCGACATCGAGCGGGTGCAGGAGATCGCCGACTACATCGCGCCGCTGGCGCTGCGGATCGCGTGCACCTACCGGGTGGCCGATTGCCTGATCGGCGGGCCGCGTCCGGTGGCCGAGATCGCCGCCGAGGTCGGGCTGCACGCCGAGACGCTGCGTCGACTGTTGCGGGTGCTGGCGATGCGGGGTGTGTTCACCGAGCCGGCGCCGGGGGTGTTCGCGCTGACCCCGCTGGCCCAACTGCTGCGCGGCGACCATCCGCTGTCGCTGCGCGACGCGTACCCGATGGTGGCGGCCGATCTGCACGCCTGGGCCGGGTTGGAGGAGACCGCCCGCACCGGCACGGCCGCGTTCCCGCGCGAGCACGGCGAGAGCTACTACGCCTACCTGGCCGGTCAGCCGGCGGTCAGCCGGCGGGTGGACGCCTCCGTCGAGGCGCAGAACCGCCTCGTGGTCCGTACCCTGATCCGGGCGTACGACTGGGCGAGCTGCGGCACGATCGTGGACCTCGGCGGCGGCACCGGCCTGTTCCTGGCCGCGCTGCTGGCCCGCTTCTCCCGGCTGCGCGGCATCCTGGTCGACCTGCCGCACGTGGCCGCCGCCGCGCCCCGGGTGCTCGCCGCGCGCGGGGTGTCCGATCGGGTCGTGGTGGTGGCCGGCGACTACTTCGCCACCATCCCGCCTGGCGAGGACACCTACCTGCTCAAGACCGTGCTGCACGACTGGACCGACGAGCACGCAGGGCGGCTGCTGCGAGCCGTCGCCATGGCGATGCGGCCGGACAGTCGGCTGCTGGTGCTGGAGGCGATTCTGCCCGACGGGGACGCCTATCACGTCGGCAAGCTGCTGGACCTGCACTCGCTGGTGCTGACCGGCGCACCCGACCGCTCCCGCGAGCAGCTCATCGAGCTGCTCCACCAGGCCGGCCTGGAGACCGTCTCGGTGACCCAGACCGCCACCCTCGCCGTCCTCGCCGCCCGCCGCGCGGTCTAGCGGAGGAGGATGCCGGGGTCGCCACCGGCGAGGGTGGCACCGACGGCGCGCAGGAAGGAGCGGCCGGCCATCACGTGCTGGGTGGCGGCCTGGATGTCCCGCAGGCGGGCGGAGAGCGGGTGGCTGGTGTGCACCGACGAGCCACCGGCCAACTCGTACGCCCGGCTGGTCGCCTGGGCGGCCAGCGTGACCACGGTGTGTGCGCCGGCCCGCAGGGCCGCCCGGGCCAGCGGGGCCGGCTCCCGGTCTGGGTGCCAGGCGGTGGCGACCTGGTGGGCCAGCAGCGCGCCGGCCGCCTCGCGCCACAGGTAGGCCTCACCGAGCCGGTCCTGGAAGACCGGGTCGTCGGCCAGGCGTACCCGCCCGAACGCCGGTCGCTTGCCGTCGTGGGCGAGCGCGGCGACGTCGGCGAGCGCGGCGCGGGCGATGCCGAGCGCGACCGCCGCCACGAAGAGTCCACCCTGGTCGCGGGCGGGTACCCGGTCCAGCACCGGATCCGGTCCGGCCGGCAGCGCGTCGAAGGAGGTGGTCCGGCTGGTCGGGCAGTCGGTCCGGATCACCCGTACGTCGTGGCTGGCGGTGCCGCGCAGGCCGACGGTGTGCCAGGTGTCGCGTACCTGCACGTCGCCGACGGGCAGCAGGACCAGGCGCAGGCGGGGTACCCCGTCGTCGTCGACGACCGGCCGGCCCCGCTGCACCACGATGCACTGGAGGTAGACCCAGTCGGCGGTGCTGACGCCGCTGAGAAACGGCCAGTCGCCGGTCACCCGCCAGTGCTCGTCGTACGCCTCGGCGCGTCCCTTCGGGGCGACCGCGCCGGCCACCACCACGTCCGGACCGGCCTGGTAGACCTCCGCGCACGCCTGCTCCGGGAAGTAGCGCAGCACCAGGTGGGCCAGGGTGGCCTGGGCCACGAACCAGCCGACCGAGCCGTTGGCGGCGGACACCTCCTCGATCACGTCAAGCGCCTCGGGCACCGTCAGGTCCGCGCCGCCGTACCGCTTCGGGGTGAGCATGCGCAGACAGCCGGCCTCGCGCAGCGCCGTGACCAGCGGCGTCGGCACGGACCGTTCGGCGTCCACGGTGCCGGCCGCCGCGGCGATCCGCGGTGCCAGCAGCCGTACCTGGTCGAGGAGGGACGTCACGGGCACCTCCGGCGCGGCGGTGGCGGCAATTGTTTCCGGACTCTAGACCGCGGCGGCGCGGATGACCATCCATTGATACGGGACTATCGTCGTGCGGGATCGCCCCGGTAGCCTCCGGCCATGCCCACGCTGTGGACAGGTGCGCCGGTCGAGGTGCACATCAGCCCGACCTACGACATCCGGGACGGCCGGGTCGCGGCCCTGTACGAGAGCGCCAAGCTGCGGCAGTGGAACGCCTCGACGGACGTCGACTGGACCGTGCCGGTGCCCTACGGCAGCGCGCTGCCGGACGACTCGCGCTTCGCCATGGCCTCCTTCGGGGCCTCGCCGCTGGCCCGGCGCGGACGCGGCATGTGGGACACCTTCCGGTGGGAGTTGCAGACCTGGCTGGTCAGCCAGTTCCTGCACGGCGAGCAGGCGGCCCTGGTGGTGGCGGCGCGGCTGATCGAGACCGTGCCGGACATCGAGTCGAAGACCTACGCGGCGAGCCAGGCCGCCGACGAGGCCCGGCACGTCGAGGTCTTCTCGCGCTACCTGCGGGAGTACGCGCCGGAGATCTACCCGGTCACCGCGTCGCTGCGGGAGCTGCTCGACGACATCCTCACCGACTCCCGCTGGGACGTCACCGCGCTCGGCATGCAGCTCATCGTGGAGGCCCTGGCGATGGCGGCCTTCCGCCTGGCCGACGGCACGTTCCACGACGACCTGATCAAGCAGATCACCCGGCTGGTCGCCCGGGACGAGGCGCGACACGTGACCTTCGGCGTGCTCACCCTGGACGGCATCTACGCCGACATGACCTCGGCGGAGCGCGCCGACCGCGAGGACATGGTGCTGGAGGCGGCGACGTTGATGCGCCGACGGTTTCTCATCGAGGACATCTGGGAGCGCCTGGAGGTGCCCAGGGACGAGGGCGTGCGGTACGCCAGCACCGATCCGTTGATGGTCACGTACCGGCAGGCGCTGTTCGCCAAGGTCATCTCGGCGCTGCGGCAGGTCGGCCTCTTCACCCCACGGGTACGCGCCGGGTTGGACGGACTGGGACTGCTCGCCTTCGGTCCACATCGGATCAACGGTTCTGGCCATCGATGAGATCCACTGTTAGGGTGTCGAAAGCCGTCTATGCATGGCTGCGGCGCATTCAGCGGGAGGAACTGATGACTGCGGGGCGTCGAATCGTGGAGCGGACTGGATGACCGCGAGCAGCGCGAACCCCGCCGCCGATCCTGCCGACATCGACACTCTTCGCGCCGACATCGCCACCCACCTGGCGATCCCGCCGGAGCAGGTGGGTGATCACGACGACCTGCTCTACCTGGGCCTCGACTCGATCGGCGTGATGCGCCTGGCCAACCGCTGGCGCCGCTACGGCCCGGGGGCGACCTTCGCCGAGCTGATCGAGCGACGCACGCTCGCCGAATGGGCGGCTCTCGTCTTCGACAAGCCGTCCGCGCCGCCCGCGACCCAGTCGCCCGCAACCGCGCCGCCCGCAACCGCGCCGCCCACGGCCGTTCCGACCACGAGTGCGACCGCGCCCGCCCCGGCCACGACCGCGCCGAGTGGCGAGCCGTTCGCGCTCTCCACGATGCAGCACGCGTACTGGGTCGGTCGGGGCGACGGGCAGGTGCTCGGTGGCGTCGGTGCCCACTTCTACAACGAGTTCGACGGCGCCGGGGTGGACCCGGAGCGCCTCGACCGGGCCTGCCGGGCGCTGACCGCACGGCACGCCATGCTGCGGGCCCGGTTCCTCGACGACGGCCGGCAGCAGATCGACCCGGACGGTCGCTGGCCCGGGCTGACCGTGCACGACCTGCGTGCCCTCGACGGCCCGGAACTGGACCAGCGGCTGGCGGAGATCCGCGACCGCATGTCGCACGCGCGGCTGGCGGTCGAGCGCGGTGAGGTGCTGACCCTCGCCCTGTCGCTGCTGCCTGGCGGCGCGTGCCGCATCCACCTGCACATCGAGATGCTCGTCGCCGACGCGGAGAGCTTCCGGATCCTGCTGCGCGACCTCGCCCAGCTCTACCGGCAGGACCAGCCCCTGCCGCCGCTCAACTACGACTACCAGCGGTACCTCACCGACGTCGCGCCCCGGCGGGCAGCCGAACGGGACCGGGTCCGGGACTACTGGCTGGCCCGGCTCGACACGATGCCGGCCGGGCCGCAACTGCCGCTTTCGGAGCACGCCACCGACGGGCCGGCGTCCATGCGGCGCGGTCACTGGATCGACGCCGACGGCTGGCAGACCCTCGGTGGGCACGCCCGGGGGCACGGCCTCACCCTCTCCATCGTGTTCCTGACCGCGTTCGTGGAGGTCCTCGCCGCCTGGAGCGAACAGCCGAACTTCCTGGTGAACATCCCGCTCTACAACCGCGAGGAGGTGCACCCCGAGGTCGGTGACCTGGTCGGCGACTTCACCAACCTGGTGCTGCTGGAGGCGGACGCCACCGAGCCGGCGACATTCGTGCAGCGGGCCCGCGCGGTGCAGGAGCGGCTGCGCGCGGACATCCAGCACGCCGCCTTCACCGGCGTCGACGTGCTGCGCGAGCTGTCCCGGCGGGCCGGCACCCCGGTCCTCGCCCCGGTCGTCTTCACCAGCGCGCTCAGCCTCGGCGAACTCTTCGCCGACGACGTACGGCAGTGCTTCGGGCGTCCCGGCTACACCATGTCGCAGACCCCGCAGGTCTGGCTCGACGTGCAGGTCACCGAGCGTGAGGGCGGCCTCTTCGTCAACTGGGACTCGGCCGAGCGCCAGTTCGCCGACGGGGTGCTGACCGCGATGTTCGCGGCCTACACCGCCCTGCTGGCGCGGCTCACCGACCGGCCGGAGAGCTGGACCGTACCGGTCGACGGGCTGCTTCCGGCGGCCCAACGGGAGGTACGCCACCGGGTCAACGACACGGCGGCTCCGGTGCCGGCGGACCCGATCCACGCGCCGGTCTTCGCGCGGGCGGCAAACGAACCTGACGGCCCCGCGCTGCTCTGGGGCGACGACGGCCGGATGAGCCGGGGCGAACTGACGCACCGGGCCCGGTGCGTCGCGGCGCGACTGGTCGAGCACGGCGTCACCGCCGGTGACCTGGTCGCGGTCTGCCTGCCGAAGGGGCCGGACCAGGTGGTCGCGGTGCTCGGCGTGCTGGCCGCCGGAGCCACCTACGTGCCGGTCGGTCCGGACCAGCCGGCCCGGCGCCGGGACCGCATCCTCACCGACGCCGGGGTACGCGTCGCCGTGGCGGCGACCGGCAGCACGCTCCCGGTGCCGGTGGTCGATCCGGCCGCTGCGGTGGCCGCCGGCCGCCCACTCGACCGGCCGGTCGTCCCGGATCCGGCACAGCCCGCCTACGTCATCTTCACCTCCGGCTCGACCGGCACCCCGAAGGGCGTGGTGGTCAGCCACCGGGCCGCGGCCAACACCATCGAGGCGCTCAACAAGCGGTTCGGCATCGGTCCCGCCGACCGGGTGCTCGCGGTGTCGGCGCTCGACTTCGACCTGTCCGTGTACGACATCTTCGGGTTGCTCGGCGCGGGTGGGGCGGTGGTGCTTGTCGGCGAAACCGAGCGGCGGGCACCCGAGGCGTGGGCGGCACTTGTGCGGCGGCACGGCGTCACGGTCTGGCAGTCCGTGCCCGCCCTGCTGGACATGCTGCTCACCGTGCCGGCCGACCTCGGCGACTCCCCGCGCCTGGCGATCGTCGGCGGCGACTGGGTCGATCCGCGCCTGCCCGAGCGGTTCACCGGCCGCTTCCCGGGTGCCCGGTTCGCCGGTCTCGGCGGCACCACCGAGGCGGCGATCCACTCCACCGTCTGCGAGGTGGCCGTGTCGCCCGGCCACTGGCGCTCGGTGCCGTACGGGGTGCCCCTGCCGAACGTGCGCTGCACGGTGACCGATGTGCGCGGCGACGACCGGCCCGACCTGGTCACCGGTGAGCTGTGGATCGGCGGTGTCTCGCTTGCCGACGGTTACCTCGGTGACCCGGCCCGTACGGCCAGCCGGTTCGTCACCCGGGCCGGCCAGCGCTGGTACCGCACCGGCGACCTGGCCCGCTACTGGCCGGACGGCACCATCGAGGTGCTTGGCCGCACCGACCAGCAGGTGAAGATCCTCGGGCACCGGATCGACCTCGGCGAGGTGGAGGCGGCGCTGCTGGCGCACCCGGAGGTGCGTCTGGCGGTCGCGTGCGTGCTCAGCGGCACCACCACCCGGCTGGCCGCGGCCGTCGCCGCCGACGCGGTGGACCCCGGCGAGCTGCGGGACTTCGTCGCCGATCGGCTCCCGGCGGCGATGGTGCCGGTGAGAATCGAGATCCGGCCGCAGTTGCCGCTGTCGCCGAACGGCAAGCTCGACCGGGCCGCGATCCGGGACCGGATCCTTGCCGAACCGACCGGTGAGCCGGGCCGGGCATCCGGTGTGGCGGCACCGCGCGGGCCCGTCGAGGCGGCGGTCGCCACGGTCTGGTCGACCATCCTCGGCGTACCCGAGGTCGGTCGCGACGACAACTTCTTCCTGCTCGGCGGCGACTCGCTGCTGGCCACCCGGATCATCGCCCGGCTGCCGGCCGCCGGGGTCGTCGGTGCCGGTCTGAGTGACCTGCTGACCCGGCCGACGCTTGCCGAGTTCGCCGCACGGCTGCGCGTGGAGACCGCCGTCGCCGCGCCGGCCGCGCTCACCGCCGACCCGGAACACCGCTTCGACCCCTTCCCGGCGACCGACGTGCAGCGGGCCTACTGGCTGGGACGCGGCGACGAGTTCGCCCTCGGCGGCGTCGGCTCGCACTGGTACTGGGAGTTCGACGGCACCGACGTCGACATCGCGCGGCTGGAGCGGGCGTTCAACACGCTCATCGGCCGCCACGACATGCTGCGGGTGGTGTTCGAGCCGGACGGCCGGCAGCGGGTGCTGCCCACCCTGCCATGGCAGCCGATCACCGTGCATCCGGCGGACACCCCGCTCGCGGCGCTGCGCGCGGCGGCCTCCACCCGCATCCCCGACCCGGCCAGCGCACCACCGGTGCACATCTGGGCCCGCAGCGCCGACGGGCAGACCCGGATCGGCTTCAGTTTCGACTACATCGCGCTTGACGCGTTCAGCATCGTGTCGTTCTTCGGCGAACTCGCCACCCTCTACCGCGATCCGCAGGCCGCGCTGCCGCCGGTGGGCATCACCTTCCGCGACTACGTGACCGGGGTGGCGATCCCCGCCGAGGAACGCCGGGCCGCCGAGGCGTACTGGTCGCAGCGGTTGGACCAGATCCCCGGGCCACCGGAGCTGCCGTTGCGGGTCGACCCGGCGCAACTGGCGGCGCCGGTGTTCCGCCGCCGCTCGGCGCGGATCGCACCCGAGCAGTGGCGCGCGATCACGGCCCAGTGCCGGGCGTCCGGCGTGACCCCGGCCGCGGTGCTGCTCACCGCGTACGCCGAGACGCTCTCCGGGTGGAGCGGCGGCGGGGCCCTTACCGTCAACCTCACCCTGTTCGACAGGCGTGACGTGCATCCCGACATCGACCGGGTGTTCGGCGACTTCACCTCGCTGCTGCTCGTCGCCCACCACCCGGTGGCCGGCGAGGCCCTGCTGGACACCGTGCGGCGGGTGCAGCGGCAGATGTGGGCGGACATGGAGCATCGGGCCGCCTCCGGGATCTGGGTGATGCGGGAACTCGGCCGTCGGGCCGGCCGGGCCATGGCCGGCATGCCTGTGGTGTTCACCAGCGCCCTCGGGCTCTCCGGTGAGCTGACCGGCATGACCTTTCCCTTCGGGGACCTGGTCTGGGGCATCTCCCAGACGCCACAGGTCTGGCTGGACTGTCAGGTGATGGAGCAGGACGGCGGGCTGGCGGTCAACTGGGACGCGGTCGAGGACCTGTTCCCCACCGGCGTGCTGGACGCCATGTTCGCCGCGTACGTCGAACTGATCCACCGGCTCGCCGGGCCGGCCTGGTCGGTGCCGGTGCCGGCGCTGCTGCCGGCGGCGCAGCGGCAGGTGCGGACCGGGGTCAACGCGACCGACGCCGAGCGCGCCGACCGGCCGCTGCACGCCGACTTCTTCGCCACCGCCCAGGCCCACCCGGACCGCCTCGCGCTGCTCGGCCCCGGCCCGGCCGAGAGCGTGACGTACGGTGACCTTGCCGCGCGGGCGATGCGCCTCGCCGGCCGACTCGCCGCCGCCGGCCTGACCCCGGGCGACCCGGTCGCGGTGACCCTGCGTCGGGGCGTCGGCCAGGTGGTGGCCGTGCTCGGCATCCTCGCGGCCGGCGGCGTCTACGTGCCGGTCGGGCTCGCCGCGCCACCGGCCCGCCGCCACGACATCTACCGCGACGCGGGCGTGCGGCTGGTCGTCATCGACGGCGACACCGCCCCCGACGGGCCCGGCGCGGCGACACCCGAGTCCGGCGGCGCGCTGTCCGGCACCGGCGACGGTGCCGAGACGGCCGGCGGCTGGTCCGCCCTGGCGTTGCACGACGACGACACCGGCCCGGACGGGCCGCTTGCCGGTGGCCCGGTGCCGGTCGATCCGGCCGGGCTGGCCTACGTCATCTACACCTCCGGCTCCACCGGCACCCCGAAGGGCGTCGAGATCGAGCATCGGGCCGCCGTCAACACCCTCGACGACCTGGTCACCCGGATCGGCCTCGGCCCCGACGACCGGGTGCTCGCGGTCTCCGCGCTCGACTTCGACCTCTCCGTCTTCGACATCTTCGCGCTGCTCGGAGTGGGCGGCGCGGTGGTGCTGCTGGACGAGGCACGCCGCAGCGAACCCACCGCGTGGCTGCGGGCGGTCGCCGAGCACGGCGTCACGATCTGGAACTCCGTGCCGGCGCTGCTGGACATGGCCCTGGTCACCGCAGCGGCGACCCGGAAACGGCTGGCAAGCGTGCGGGTCGCGCTGGTCTCCGGCGACTGGGTCGGGCTCGACCTGCGCGAACGCTTCACCGCGGCCGGCGGCGGTCGGCTGATCGCGCTCGGCGGGGCCACCGAGGCGGCGATCTGGTCCAACGCCTACGAGGTGACCGGCGTACCGGCCGACTGGCGTTCCATCCCGTACGGCTTCCCGCTGCGTAACCAGCGGTTCCGGGTCGTCGACGAGCGCGGTCGGGACTGCCCGGACTGGGTCGGCGGCGAACTGTGGATCGGCGGCTCCGGTGTGGCCCGTGGCTACCGCAACGACGCGGAGCGGACCGCCCGGCAGTTCGTCAACGTCGACGGGCAACGGTGGTACCGCACCGGCGACCAGGGCCGCTACTGGGCCGACGGCACGTTGGAGTTTCTCGGCCGCCGCGACTCGCAGGTCAAACTCGGCGGGCACCGGCTCGAACTGGGCGAGGTCGAGGTGGCGCTGCGTACGCATCCCGGTGTCGCCGCCGCGCTCGCCGCGGTCACCGGCCAGGGCGCGGCCCGCCAACTGGTCGCCGGGATCGTCGCGGAACCCACCGCCGCCCCGGTCGACGTCGACGCGGTCGTCGTGGCCGCGGCGCGCCGACTGCCCGAGTACGCGGTCCCGGCGCGGGTCGTACTCCTCGACGCGCTGCCGCTGACCGGCAACGGCAAGGTGGACCGGGTCCGCCTCGCCGAGCTGGTCCAGCCTCCCGAGACGGCACCGGACGACGGGCCGGCCACCGCGCTGGAGAAGGAGCTGGCCGGGCTCTGGGAGCGGCTGCTGGACGTGCGCGGCGTCGGCCGGGACACGAACTTCTTCGCCATCGGCGGCGACAGCATCACCGCCACCCGTCTCGTGGCCGAGCTGCACCGCCGCTTCGGCGTGGAGATCGCGCTGCGCCGCCTGATGGACGCCGCCACGGTCGCGCGGCTCGCCGCCGTCGTCGCGGAGCAGTACGACGAGGCCGACATCGAGGACGGCGTGCTGTGACCACGGCAGGCGCCCGGCGCCGGAAGGGATGCGGATGAGCGACGCGCGGACGCTGCTGGCCGACCTCGAGGCGCTCGGCATGCACTTCTGGGAGGAGCAGGGCCAACTGCGCTTCCGTGGCCCCCGGGGGGTGCTGACCGACGAACGCCGGGCCCTGCTCACCGCCCACAAGCCGGCCATCCTGGAGTTGCTCGCCGGACCCCCGACCGGCATCGACGCGGACCCGCAGACCCGGCACGATCCCTTCCCGCTGACCGACGTGCAGAGCGCCTACCTGCTGGGACGTGGCGAGGCGTTCGCCTTCGGCGGGGTCGGCTGCCACGGGTACGGCGAGATCTGCTTCGCCGAGCTGGAGCCGGACCGGCTGGAGACCGCGGTGAACGAGCTGATCGCCCGGCACGACATGCTGCGCGCGGTCGTCGCCGACGACGGTACGCAGCGGGTGCAGGCGGCGGTGCCGCACTACCCGGTCCCGGTGACCGATCTGCGGGAGGCGACCGGCGAGCAGGCCGAGGCGGCCCTGGCCGGTATCCGGGCCACCCTCGACCACCGGGTGTACCGGCCCGGCCAGTGGCCGCTGTTCGGCCTGGCGCTGACCCGTACGCCCACCGGTGACGTGCTGCACCTCTCGATCGACTTCCTGATCTGTGACTTCGCCAGCATCCAGGTGCTGCTGTCGGACCTCTGGCAGCTCTACGTGGGCAAGCGGCTGCCCGAGCTGCCGTACACGTTCCGCGACTACCTGCGGCACGACCGGGCGCAGACCGACCCGGCCACCCGCACCCGGGACCGGGACTACTGGCTGGGGCGGATCGACGAGCTGCCGCCGGCCCCGGAGTTGCCGCGCGTGTCGGCCGGCGACGGCGTACCGCGTTTCCGCCGCTGGGACACGGTGCTCGACCGGGCCGAGACGGCCGCCTTGCGGGCCGCCGCCGGAGCTGCGGGAATCAGCGTGTCGACGGCGGTGCTTGCCGCGTACACCGAGGTCGTCGGGGCGTGGAGCCGGCAGCCACGGTTCAGCGTCACGGTGACGCTGCTCGACCGCAAGCCGTACGACCCGCAGGTCGCCCGGCTGGTCGGCGACTTCACCTCGGTCAGCCTGCTCGGGGTGGACACCGGCGACACCGAGGTCAGCTTCGCCGAGCGGGCGGTACGTCTCCAGGGGGCGCTCTGGGCGGACCTGGCCCACCGGACGTTCAGCGGCATCGAGGTGATCCGGGAACTCGGGCGTCGGCGCGGTGCGGCCGGCGCGCTGATGCCGATCGTCTTCACCAGCGCGATCGGGCTCGGCGACCAGGCCGACGCGCTCGGCGGTGAGCTGCGGGCCGGGGTGAGCCAGACGCCGCAGGTCTGGATCGACTGCCAGAACATCGAGCGCGACGGTTGTCTGGCCACCAACTGGGACGTACGGGAGGGTGTCTTCCCGGAGGGCCTGGTCGACGACATGTTCGCCGCGTACGTCGCGTTGCTGCGGGCGCTGGCGGCCGATGCCGGTGCGCAGGCGGCCGGCTCGGCGTGGTCCGCGCGTACCCCGGTCGGGCTGCCGCCGGCCCAGGCGGCGGTACGGGCCCAGGTCAACGACACCGCCGGTCGGCTACCCGAGGCTCGGCTCACCGACGGATTCGTGGCGCAGGCCCGGCGCGACCCGCAGCGTCCCGCCGTGTTCGCCGGCGGCCGGTCGTACTCGTACGGCGAACTGCTCGACCGGTCCCACCGGGTCGCCGCCGAGCTGCGCCGCCGGGGCCTGGCCACCGGCGACCTGGTGGCGGTCGTCCTGGACCGGGGGATCGACCAGCTGGCCGGGGTGCTCGGCACGCTCCTCGCCGGTGGTGCCTACCTGCCGATCGACACCGGGCAGCCGCAGCCACGTCGGGACGCCATCCTCGCCGACGCGGACGTGCGCTGGGTGCTGTCCGACGGGTCGGTGCCGGGCTCCGTGGCCGTCGGCGGGCTGCCGGCGGCCGGGCCGGTCACCGTCGCGCCGCCGGTCGCCCCGGATGACGTCGCGTACGTCATCTACACCTCCGGCTCCACCGGTTCGCCGAAGGGCGTGGTGGTCAGCCACCGGGCCGCGTGGAACACCATCGACGACATCAACGAGCGGTACGCCGTCACCGAGCACGATCGGGTGCTCGCGCTCGCCAGCCTCGGCTTCGACCTCTCCGTCTACGACATCTTCGGGCTGCTCGCGGTGGGCGGCGCGCTGGTGGTACCCGACCCGGAGCGGCACAACGACCCGTCCCACTGGGCGCAGCTCTGCGTCGAGCACCGGGTGACGGTCTGGAACTCGGTCCCGGCCCAGCTGCACATGCTCGCGCAGTACCTGCGGTTGCCCGGCGCGCTGCTGCCGGCGCTGCGTCTGGCGCTGCTCTCCGGCGACTGGATCCCGGTCAACCTGCCGGACGAGGTGCGTGACCGGATTCCCGGCCTGCGGGTGGTCGGGCTGGGCGGTGCCACCGAGGCCGCCATCTGGTCGATCGCCCACCCCGACGCCGCCGCCCCGCCGGGCTGGCCGAGCATCCCGTACGGCACTCCGCTGCGTAACCAGACCTTCCACGTGCTCGATCCGGGGTACCGGGACCGGCCGGACTGGGTGACCGGTGAGCTGTTCATCGGCGGTGCCGGGTTGGCCGAGGGCTACCTGGGCGATGCGGAGCGCACCACGGCCCGCTTCGTGCGTCGGCCGGGCACCGGCGAGCGGCTCTACCGCACCGGTGACCTCGGCCGGTACCGGCCGGGCGGGCTGATCGAGTTTCTCGGTCGCGAGGACCAGCAGGTGAAGATCCGTGGCCACCGGATCGAGCTGGCCGAGATCGAGAGCGTGCTTGCCGACCATCCGGCCGTGGGCGCGGCGGTCGTGGTGCCGGTCGGCGAACCGCCGCTGGGCCGGCGCCTGGTCGCCGTGGTCGAGCCGGCGACGACGGCGCAGGCCACCGAGGTCGACGTGGCCGCCGCGGTCGGGCCGGCCATCGAGGCGGCGGACGCGGTGCTGACCGACGTGGACCAGGCCGGCTACCTACGCTACGCCCGGGCGCTCGACGCCGCCGCGCTCGGCGCGATGCTTGACACGCTGCGCGCCGCCGGCCTGTTCCGGGTGGTCGGGCAGGCGCACGAGCTGGCCGAGGTGCTCACCGAACTGCGTGCCGTACCGCGCCACGCCCGGCTGGTCCGGCGCTGGCTTGCCGCGTTGACCGAGGGCGGCATCCTGACCGAGGCCACGCTGACCGAGGGCGGCATCCTGACCGAGACCGTGGGCAGCGCAGGCGGCGGTCCCGCCGGGCCCGCGATGAATGGCGGCGGGCTGGTGGCGGCACCCCGGGCCTGGGCACTTGCCGCACCGCAGCCCGAGGGGCTCACCGCGAGCCGCTGGGCCGAGGTGGACCGCCTGGTGCCGGCCGGCGAGGCACGGCTGGCGGCGTACTTCCGGGCCAGCAACGACCTGCTGCCGCAGCTGCTGCGCGGCGAGGCGGATCCACTGGCACTGCTCTTTCCCGGTGGCCGCGCGGACGTGGCGGCGAACCTGTACGAGGAGGCGCTGTTCAACCGCTGGGTCAACCGCGCCGCCGGCCGGATCGTGGCCGCGCTCGCCGACCAGCACCCCGACCGTCCACTGCGGATTCTGGAGGTCGGTGCGGGAGCTGGCGGCACCACCGCCGCCGTGCTCGCCGCGCTCGGCGACCGGCCGGTGGACTACCTCTACACCGACCTGTCCGGGTACTTCCTCGGGTTGGGCCGGCAGCGGTTCGCCGACCGCGCCGGCCTACGGTTCGCGGTGCTCGACCTGGACGCCGACGACCCGGCCGGCTGGCCGCCGGGCCGCTACGACGTGGTGCTCGCCGGTGACGTGCTGCACGCCAGTACCGACGCCGCCCGCGCCACCGGTCGGCTGCGGGAACTGCTCGCACCCGGTGGGCAGTTGGTCTTCCTGGAGATGACCCGGGAGCACTACCAGATCATGACGTCGTTGGAGTTCCTGGTCCGGCTGGACGAGGCGGCTGGTGACTTCACCGACGTGCGCCGGGACAGCACCGCCACCTTCCTCACCCAGCGGCAGTGGTCCGAGGTGGTCACCGCGCTCGGCGGCACCGTCCGGGCCGTGCTGCCGCAGACCGACACGCTCCTGTACGAGCTGGGCATGCACCTGTTCGTCGCGGACTTCCCGGACGGGCGTGCCCAGGTCGACCCGGCCGAGCTGACCGCGCACCTGTCCGCGCGGCTGCCCGGCTACATGGTGCCGGCCGACATCGTGCTCACCGACCGCATCCCGCTCGGTGCCACCGGCAAGGTCGACCGGGCCGCGCTGGCCCGCAGCCACGCCCGCCTCGGTCGGCCGGATCCGGCGGCCCCGCCGCAATCCGCCGGCGCTGCGGACGAGTCGACCGGGGAGGCGGATCCGATCGCCGCGCTCTGGGCCGAGGTGCTGGAGGTCGCACACGTCGGCCCGGACGACGACTTCTTCACCCTGGGCGGCGACTCGCTGCGCGCGGCGCAGCTCGTCGGCCGGATGATCGAGACCGTTCCCGAGCTGGGGTCGGCGTTCTTCGACGAGCTGTTGCAGCTGATGATGGAGTCGCGCACGATCCGCGCGTTCCGGGCCGGCCTGGACGGGACCCGGTCCGCCGATCCGCCACCACCCGGCCCGGCCGTCACGGCACCGCCGGCCGGGCCGGTCCTGATCGGCGGAGACCCGGCTGGCGCGAGCGCGTACGCCCTGGTGCCGGCCGAGGGCGGTCCGGACGAGGCGCTCGTGGCTCGGCTGGGTCGCGATGGTGCGGTGTACGCGCTGGCCCCGGCCGCCGGCCCACCCGGGTACGCGGAGCAGGCCGCCGCCATCACGGGGCGGCTGAACCTGGTGGGGGTCGGCGCGGGCGCGGTCGACGCGGTGCAGGCCGCCCGGATGGTCCTGGAGAACGCGGTCACCGCCGACCGGTTCGACCGGCTGATCCTGGTCGACCCGGAGGTGGCCGACGGTACCCCGATCGACCTCTACAGCGGTGACCTGACGGTGCTCTGCGCCGAGTCGGCGGCGCAGCGGCAGCGTACCTTCTGGGAGGGCGTCTGCCTCGGCGACGTGGACGTCCTCGACCACCCCGCGCCGGCAGCACGATGATCGGCGTGCTCGGCGCCGGTGGCGCGGTCGGCCGGGTGGTCACCGCGCGGCTCGCCACGGCCGGGCATCCGGTACGGGCCGGTGCCCGCAAACCCGCCGAGCTGCCACCGGCACCGCCGGGCGGGTCGCCGGTCGACCGGGTGCCGGTCGACATCGACGATCCGGCGACCCTGCACCGGTTCTGCGACGGCTGTGCGGTGGTGGTGAACTGCGCCGGCCCGGCGGTGCGGATCGGGGCCCGGGTGGCGGCTGCCGCGACCGCGACCGGCGCGGACTACGTCGACGCGGCCGGCGATGCCGCGCTTGCGGAGGCGGTCGGTGAGGTCTGCGGCGACCGGCGCGCGGTGCTCTCGGCCGGGCTCAGCCCGGGCCTGTCCGAGCTGCTGCCCCGGTATCTCGCCGGCTGCCTGCCGGCGCCGCCGCACCGGCTGACCGGCTGGCACGCCAGCCGGGACCGGTTCGCCCCGCCGCCGCGGTCGACTATCTCGCCGCGACCGCCGGGGACTTCGGCGTGGCCGGTGGCGCGTGGCGCGACGGCGCGGTGGTCGCCGCCGAGGCCGCTCCGGTCACCACCGCCCGGGTCCCGTTCGTCCCCGATCCGGTGACCCTCTTCGCGTACCTGCCGGCGGCGGCGCTGCGGATCGCCCGCGACCTGGAGCTGACGGCGCTGGACTGGTTCAACGGCTTCGCCGGGGAGCACGTGGTGCGGGCGCTGACGGCCGGCGGCGACCCCGACGGCGCGGTGGACCGGCTGCGCCGGGCCGCCGAGCTGGACCTGTTCGGCGGCGAGGCGTACCAGATCCTGGTGCTGCGGGCCGAGGACCGCACCGGCCGCGTACGGGGCCTGGTCACCCACGGCCGGGACGCGTCCCGGATCACCGGCGAGGTCGCCGCGTACGCGGCCGAGGTGGTGCTGCGCGGGCAGGTCCCGGCCGGCGTGCACCACGCCGGCTTCGTGCTCGACCCGGCCAGCACCGTCGACGCGCTGCTCGCGGCCGGCGCGCTGGTCTCGGCCGTGCCGATCGACGGCGACCCGTGCGCCGACGACGCCACCGAGGACGGTGCACTGTGACCACTGGCGAGACACCCGACCGGCCGCCGCTGCGGGTGGTGGTGTGCGGGTCGAAATTCGGGCAGGTCTACCTGGAGGCGTTCGCCCGGGGCCGCTCCGACCTCGTCCTGGCCGGCGTGCTCGGCCGGGGCAGCGCACGCACCCGGGCCTGCGCCGACCGGTACGGCGTACCGGTCTTCACCGACGTGGACCAGGTGCCGGCGGACGTGGACGCGGCGTGTGTGGTCATCCGGGGCGGGCTGCTCGGTGGCCCCGGCGTGCAGTTGGCCCAGCGGCTGATGGCCCGGGGCATCCACGTGCTCCAGGAGCATCCGCTGCACCACGACGAGTTGGCCGCCTGCCTGCGCCAGGCGCGCCGGGCCGGGGTGGTGTACCGGCTCAACCCCTTCTACACGCACACCGAGCCGGTGCGCCGGTTCCTCGCCGCCGCCCGGGAACTGCTGCGCCACCAGAGCGCCCAGTACGTGGACGCGGCCTGCGGTTTCCAGGTCGCGTACGCGCTGCTGGACATCATCGGCAGCGCGCTCGGTCGGGTCAGCCCGTGGGCGTTCGCGGCGGCGCCGCCGGTGCCGGAGCCGATCCGGGCGCTCGCCACCGCGACCGCGCCATTTCGGACGCTTGACGGTGTCATCGGCGGGACACCGGTCACCATCCGGGTGCAGAACCAGATGGACCCGGCCGACCCGGACAACTACGCCCACCTGCTGCACCGGGTCACCCTCGGCACCGAGGGCGGCAACCTCACCCTGGTCGGTACGCACGGCCCGGTGATCTGGTCGCCACGGCCCGACTTCCCGCACGACGTACGCTCCGAGCAGGCCGCGCCGCATTTCGCCGGCCCGGCGACCGCGCGGACCCACCTGGACCTGCCCAGCGCCGGGGTGATCGGCCCGGCCGGCACGCCCAGCTACCACCAGATCTTCCGGCAGACCTGGCCGGACGGGGTCGGGTACGCGCTGGCCGACCTGCGCTCGGCGATCGACGCGGGGGAGAACCCGCTGACCCGGGGCCAGTACCACCTGACCCTCTGCCAGCTGTGGCAGGACATCACCGCCCGGCTCGGGCCGCCGGAGCTGGTACGCGCCACCTCGTCGCAGCCGCTCGGGCCGGACGCGGTGGCGGCGCTGGCCCGGGCGGCGGAGGCGGTGCGATGAGCGCGAGCAGATGGCTGATGCGGTTCGTGCCGCGCCCGGACGCCCGGCTGCGCCTGGTCTGCCTGGCCCACGCGGGCGGCAACGCGGTGTTCTACCGGCCGTGGGCGCACGCGCTGGCACCCGCGGTGGACGTGGTGGCGGTGCAGCTGCCCGGCCGGCTGGACCGCGTCGCCGAGCGCCCCGAGACCGACCTGCTGACCGCCGTCGACGCGATCGGTGCCGCGATCCGGGCCGACGGCGGCGGACCGGTCGCCCTGTTCGGACACAGCATGGGCGCCCTGCTGGCCTACGAGCTGGCCCGTCGGCTGCCGGCCGGCGGGAACCCGGTGCACCACCTGATGGTCTCCGGTCACGGCGATCCGCGCCGGGCGGCGCGGCAGCGGTTGCACCAGGCGCCTGCGGCGCAGCTCTGGCAGCACGTGATCTCCCTCAACGGCACCGACCCGGCGGTGGTGGCGCATCCGCATCTTCGGGATCTGGTGCTGCCCATCCTGCGCGCCGATTACCAGCTGGTGGAGGAGTACGCCTGGTATCCCGCGCCGGTCCTGTCCTGCCCGGTCACCGCGTTCACCGGCACGGAGGATCCGGAGGTGACACCGGCGGAGATGGCGCAGTGGGCCGAGGAGACCAGCGGCCCGTTCCACCTGCACCGGTTTCCCGGCGACCATTTCTACCTCGTGCCGCAGCGGGCGGCGGTGCTTGCCGCCGTCACCGCCGCGATCGACGCCGGCACCCGGTCGGCCGGGATCGGCTAGGGAGGCGACGTGGCCCAGGACCAGCCGGCGATGGTGGACCTGCTGCTGCGGGTGCAGGAGTTGGCCGACTACATCGTGCCGTTCGCGATTCGGGCGGTCTGCGAGCTGCGGGTGGCCGACCTGCTGGTGGCCGGGCCGAGACCGGTCGACGAACTCGCCGCCGAGACCGGGGCGCACGCGCCGACGTTGGCCCGGGTGCTGCGGACACTGGCCAGCAAGGAGATCTTCGCCGAGCCGCGACCGAGGGTGTTCGCCCTGACCCCGGCGGCGGAGCTGTTCCGGGGCGACCATCCGCTGTCGCTGCGCGACGCGTACCCGCTGATGGCGGTGAACTTCGAGGCGTGGGCGCACTTCGAGCACACGGTCCGCACCGGCGAGCCGGCCTTCCCGCACGTGCACGGGGTCGGATACTACGAGCACCTGGCCGCCCACCCGCACGACAGCGTCCGGTTCGACCGCATCCAGCGGGCCGGTAACCGGCTGGAGCTGCGGGCGATGCTGCCCGCCTACCCGTGGCGGGAGCTGGCGAGCGTGGTCGACGTCGGCGGCAGCGACGGGGCGTTCCTGGCCGGGTTGCTGCGTCGACACCGGCGGATGACCGGCACGCTTGTGGAGCTGCCGCACGTGGCGCGCCAGGCACCCGAGGTCTTCGCTGCGGCCGGGGTGGCCGACCGGGCCACGGTGCTGGCCGCCGATTTCTTCGCCGACCTGCCGGCCGGGCAGGACGGCTACGTGCTCAAGCGCGTCGTCTACGACTGGCCGGACGCGGACGCCGCCCGGTTGCTGGCCACGGTACGGGCCGCGATGCGGCCGGACAGCCGGGCGCTGCTGCTCGAACCGGTCGTCGCCGACCGGGCCGACCTGCGGATCAGCAAGACCTACGACCTGTTGAGCCTGGCCATGCTCGGTGGTCGGGCGCGCACCGTCGACGAGCTGACCGAGCTCTGCGCCGGTGTGGGGCTGCGCGTCGTGCGCACCGTCGACACCACCATGTTCCCGATCATCGAGGCGGTCCCGTCGTGACGAACACCCCGCCGCCCGGTGCGGCCTTCGCGGTCCGGCTCTGGCTGGCCTGCCTGGCGACCCAGGAACTGCTCACCATGTATCTGGGCGTCCGGCTCGGGCTCTACGCCGAGCTGGCCGAACGCGGCCCGGCCACGGTCGACGAACTGGCCGCCCGCACCGGCTACGCCCACCGCTACCTGCGGGAGTGGCTGGAACAGCAGGCGGTCGCCGGGATTCTCGGCTGCGACGACGGCCCCGACCGGCGGTACTCCCTCGGCCCGGGCCAGCGGGAGGTGCTTATCGAGTCCGACTCGCCACTGTCGCTGGCGGCGATGGCGATCCTGCCGGTCGGCGGGGTGGCCGGGGCGTTGCCGGAGCTGCTGAAGGCGTTCCGCACCGGTGACGGGGTGCCGGACGCCGCCTTCGGCGAGGACTGGCGTACCGGCCACTCCGGGGCGAACCGGGCGCTGTTCCGGCACTCCCTCGTCGGCTGGATCGCCCGGCATCTGCCCGAGCTGCACGACCGGTTGCGCCGGGCCCCGTCCCGGGTGGCCGACCTGGGCTGCGGCGCGGGCTGGGCGGCGATCGCCCTGGCTACCGCCTATCCGCTCGCCCGGGTTCAGGGGTTCGACGTGGACGAGCCGACGCTCGCGGACGCGGCCGAGCACGCGGCCCGGGCCGGCCTGGCCGACCGGGTCACCTTCGAGGCCCGCGACTGTGCCACGCCGCCGGAGACCGGCGACTTCGATCTCGTCTGCGTCTTCGACGCCCTGCACGAACTCGCCGAGCCGGTGGCGGTGCTGGCCAGCGCCGCCGCAATGCGCGCCCCCGGCGGTCAGGTGCTGGTGATGGACGCCAAGGTCGCCGACGAGTTCACCGCCCCCGCCGACGAGGTCGAGCGGTTCCAGTACGCCACAAGCGTGCTGCACTGCCTGCCCGCCTGCCTGAGTGGACCCCGGTCGGCCGGGACCGGCACGGTGATGCGCGCGGACACCGTGCGCGCGTACGCCGCGCAGGCGGGTTTCCACCAGGTGCGGACGCTCGACGTCCCGGACCGCTTCCACCGCTTATACCTGCTTACCTGATCCGCCGCGGGCGATGCCGGCCAGGATCAGGGTTGGGCGACAGGGGAGGACCGATGCAGTACCGCCGGTTGGGCGACAGTGACCTGGTGGTGTCCGAGATCGCGCTGGGTTCCTGGCTGACCTACGGCGACAAGGTGACCGACGAGCACGCCGTCGACTGCGTGCACGCGGCGCTGGACGCCGGGATCACCCTCTTCGACACCGCGAACGTCTACGGCCGGGGCGCTGCCGAGGAACTCCTCGCCCGGGCCTTCACCGGCATCGAGCGAGATCGGTACGTGCTGGCCACGAAGGTCTACATGCCGATGGGGCGTGGCGAACTCGGGCTCTCCGCCGCGCAGGTACGCAAGCAGTGCGACGCCTCGTTGCGCCGGCTCGGCACCGACTACATCGACATCTACCAGTGTCACCGGTTCGACTCGACGACTCCGCTGGCCGAGACGATGGGGGCGCTCACCGAGCTGGTCGAGGCCGGCAAGGTGCGGGTGACCGGGTTCAGCGAGTGGACGCCGGAGAACATCGAGGCCGCGTTGGCGGTGCCGGACGTGACGCCGTTCCGGTCGAGCCAGCCGCAGTACTCGATGCTGTGGCGTCGACCGGAGACGGCGGTGTTTCCGCTCTGCGCGGCGCACGGCATCGGGCAGATCGTCTACTCGCCGCTGGCCCAGGGCGCGCTGAGCGGAAAGTACCGGGCCGGCGAACCGCCACCGGCGACCAGCCGCGCCGCGGGTCGGGGCACCGCGTCGGCCATGCGCGCGTTCAGCGCGGAGCCGGTCCGGGCCGCCGTGGACCGGCTGCGGCCGCTGGCCGGTGCGGCCGGTCTGTCCATGCCGCAGCTGGCGCTG
The DNA here is from genome assembly GCF_038246755.1 of Micromonospora sp. FIMYZ51. NCBI lineage: Bacteria > Bacillati > Actinomycetota > Actinomycetes > Micromonosporales > Micromonosporaceae > Micromonospora > Micromonospora sp. FIMYZ51. The sequence continues at coordinate 3,246,559 of NZ_CP134706.1, forward strand.
GCCTGGGTGCTGCGCCGCAGCGAGGTCGCAGCCGCGATCGTCGGGGCGACGCGGCCGGAGCAGATCTGGCAGAACGTCACGGCCAGCGGCGTCACGCTCGCCCCGGACCTCATCGCCGAGATCGACGCCGTACTCGCGTCGGCGGTCGTCGGATGAGCACAGTGGAGGAGATCGGTTCATGTACCTCAACGTGCTGAGTCAGTGCACGCCGGTGCCGCTCTTCGACGGCATGTGGCGGGATCCGGGTGACCGCAGCGCCACCGGCTACCGGTCGCTCGACTACTGGACCTGGTTGGCCGGCCGGCTGGAGGCGGCGTGTGTGGACGCGCTCTTTCTCGCCGACATCCACGGCGTCTTCGACGTCTACCGCAACTCGTGGCGGCCGGCCGTGCGGCACGGTGTCCAGGTGCCGGTGGTCGACCCGATGCTTGTCGTCGCGGCACTTGCCGCGACGACCCGCCGGCTGGGCCTCGCGGTCACCTACTCCACCTCGTACCACGCGCCCTACCAGTGCGCCCGGCTCTTCTCCTCGCTCGACCACCTGACCGAGGGGCGGATCGGCTGGAACATCGTCATCTCCGACACTCGGCTCGGGGTACGCGCCGGCCTGTGCGAGTACCTGCCGCACGACGACCGGTACGCCCGCGCGGACGAGTACGTCGAGCTGGTCCGGCGGATGTGGGAGGAGAGCTGGTCCGACGGGGCGGTGGTGCGCGACGCCGAGCGGGACGTCTTCACCGACGACGCTCTGGTCCGGGCGGTCCGCCACCAGGGCAGCTACTTCCACATGGACACCCCGCACTCGTGTGAGCCCTCGCCGCAGCGTACGCCGGTGCTCTACCAGGCCGGGGCCTCCGCTCGGGGGATGGCCTTCGCGGCCCGCCACGCGGAGGTGGTCTTCGTGACCCTGGCCGGGCCGAAGACCGGTGCCGAGCAGGTGGAACGGCTGCGCGGCCTGGCGGTCGCGGCCGGTCGGGAGCCCGACGACCTGCGGATCCTGCACGGTACCCCGTTCATCGTGGCGGAGTCGGCCGCGGCGGCCCGGGTCAAGGCGGACGCCTACCAGGAGCTGACCAGCACCGAGGGCCAGTTGGCGAAGTGGTGCCAGTGGTCCCGGGTGGACCTGGACAGCTACCCGCAGGACGCGGACGCCTTCGAGGTGATCGGCGCGGACGGCGGTTCGATCACGGCCTTCCTCAGCCAACTCGACGGGGAGCGCAGCTGGACCGTGGCGGACGTCCGGCGGCTGGTGGCGACGCCGAAACGGCCGCACCGGTACGACCGGCACATGCTCTTCGGTACGCCGGCCCAGATCGCCGACCGGATGGAGGAGTGGATCGAGCGGACCGGGATCGACGGGTTCAACCTCTTCCCGTGCCCGCCCACCGGCGGCATCGACGACCTGTGTGACCTGCTGATTCCGGAGTTGGCCGACCGTGGCCTGGTGCGGCGGGCGTACGACCCGGCCGAGCGGACGCTGCGGGAACGGTACTTCGGGGCCGGCCGGGCACGGCTGCGGTTCGACCCGGCCGCGACGGCGCTGCGCCCGGCGTAACCAGTAATCGACAACTATCATTCGGGTTGGATCGGGACCCACGACACGAGAGGGTGACTGGCATGCCGGAGCAGACGAGAGCGTCCCGCCAGGGCGTCGTACCGATGATCAACTATGCGGACGGCCCGGCGGCGATGGACTGGCTCGCGGAGGCCTTCGGCTTCGTGGAGCAGGCCCGCTGGGTCGACGATGGCATGCTCAGCCACGGCGAGATGATCGCCGGCGACGGTGTGATCATGATGGCCACCGGGACCCGCGACTACGAGGGTCCCCGTGCGCACCGGGAACACTGCGCCGCCGCTGCCGCGTGGTCGAAGGTGCCGTACACCATCGACGGCGTGCTGGTCTACGTCCCGGACGTCGACGGGCACTGCGCCCGGGCCCGGGAGAAGGGCGCGGTGATCCTCTCCGAGCCGGGCGACAGCCCCTGGGGTCGCCAGTACCGCGCCGAGGACGTCGAGGGCCACCGCTGGATGTTCCTGGAGCGCCCCAGCTAGCCCACCTACCCTCGTTGACCATGAGGTTGACGGCAATGATCGATCTTCAAACTGCCGCTAACCTCATGATCAACGGGAGAGGTTTTGGGGGGTGGGGTGGGTGGGGTGGGGGTTAGTCGCGGGTGCGGAGTTCGGTGATTACGTGGTTGGTGATGTCGTCGAGGGTGGTGATGGCGCGTGCCCGCTGCTCGTCCAGCGGGTCGAGGTCGTACTGGTCCTCCAGGGTGAAGGCCAGTTCCATGAGCGCGAGCGAGTGATATCCGAGGCTCTCCACGAGCGTCGCGTCGCCGGGGGCGTCCTCGTCCGGCTCGGGCGCGAGCTCCATGACGATCGCGCGGACCGCCGCGCGGATCTGGTCCTCGGTCTGGCCGTCGAGCAGCGTGTCGGATGCTTCGCTCATCAAGTTGTCTCCCTGCCTAGCCGGTTGGTGATCAGGAGGTCCCACAGTTCTCGCCGCCGGGGCTTTCCGCTGCTGGTCCGGGCGATCGTGCGTGGCCGGGCGCTGATCACCGTCGACCGCGCCCCGTCGGCCAGCCGGCGCAACTCCCGCTGGGCCACCTCGACCCAGGCCCGTTCCGGCTGCTCCAGCACCACGACCGCGCTCGGTACGCCGTCCCGGGCACCGAGCAGGGCGGCCAACCGGTGCCGGGGCACGCCACCGGCGACCAGGGCCGCCTCGACGTCCTCGGCGAAGACCGTCCGGCCGCGTACCTTCAGGCTGTCGCCGAGCCGGCCCAACACGTAGAGCTGGCCCTGGTGCAGGAAGCCGGCATCGGCGGTGTGCAGCCGCCCGGCCTGGAATCGGGTGCCGCCGGTGGTGCCGGCATCGGCGGACAGCTCACCGGCAGCGGTCAGGTAGCCGGCGGCGAGACCGGGGCTCTGCACCACGATCTCGCCGACCTGGCCCACGGGCACCGGGCGGCCCTCGGCGTCGACGATGGTGACCGTCACCGCGTCGAGCGGGCCGCCGCAGCCGACCACGGGGAGCCCGTCGGCGTCGTCGGTCAGGCGGACCGCCCGACCCGGTGCGACGGAGGCGGCGTCGACCCGTACCGAGGACCAGGTGGCGGTCACCCGCGCGCCGGTGACCGCCAGGGTCGCCTCCGCCAGGCCGTACGCCGGCAGCAGCGCCCGGGGGTCGAAGCCGCACCGGCGCAGTCGCCCGGCGAAGGCGGTCAGCAGCTCCGCGTCGACGCGTTCGGCCCCGACGATCAGCGAACGCCAGCCGGTCAGGTCGAGGGCGGCCAACTGCTCGTCGCCGACCCGCCGCAGCAGGTGCGCCAGGCCGAACGCCGGCATCGCGGTGTGCGCGGCGCCGTCGCCGCTGAACAGGGCGAGGTAGCGCAACGGCCGGTGCACGAACTCGCCAGGCGTCATCAGGGTCAGGTCGCTGCCGTCCACGATCGGGGTGAGCAGGCAGCCGATCAGACCCATGTCGTGGTGCACGGGCAGCCAGGACGCGGTCGCCGTGGCACCGGACATGCCGAGCCAGGACCGGATGGCGGCGATGTTCGCGGCGAGCGCGTCGAGCGGGATCCGGACCGCCTTGCGGGTGCCGCCCGAACCGGAGGTGGTCTGCACGAGCCCGCCACCGGCGGCCGGCGGCCGGTCCCAGACCGTGGCGTGCCCGACCAGCTCCGCACTGTCGCGGCACACCGGCCGGGTACGGGCCACACCGGCCGAACCGGCGGCCACCCCGGCGCAGCCAGCAGAGGCGGGCGCGGCCTGGCCGGCGGCGACCGGATCGCCGACGGCAAGCGCGGCGGCGACCACCGTGCGGTGGGCGGGGTCGGGCACGACGACGGTGGGCGCGATGCTGTCCACTGTGGCGCACAGCCGGTCGGCGTAGCCGTCCGTGCCGGCCAGCCGCTGCGGCGGTGCCAGCGGTGCCGGGTAGGCGCCCAGGAGCAGCGCGCCGAAGAGTACGCCGACGAAATCGGGGCCACCGGCACTGACCATGGCCACGGTGTCGCCGGGGCGGACGCCGACCTCGTGCAGCGCGGCGGCGGCCCGGCGGCTGGATTCGGCCAGCTCCGGATAGCCGAGATGCCGCCAGGTGCCGTCGGGAGCCGAGAATCGGATGCCACGACCGGCGGAAGGTTCGTCCAGCCAGCGCAGCACGCCGGTGCCGGCCATCAACCCTCCGCCGGCTCGGGCAGCTCGCTCGGTGCGCGGGCCACCACCCGGTCGGCGAGGATGAGCAGGTCGATGTCCTTGGCCCGGAGGAAGGTGTCGACCGCCTCGGCGGCGGTGTTGACGATCGGCTCCCCGGCCAGGTTGAGCGAGGTGTTCACCACGGCGGGCACCCCGGTGCGCTGGCGGAAGCGGTCGATCATCGACCAGTAACCCGGATTGGTGGCCCGGTCGACGTCCTGCGGACGGGCGGAGCCGTCGACGTGCGTGACGGCCGGGATCACCTGCCGCATCGCCGGCCGGACCGCACCGGCGGCCAGCATGAAGCTGGCCGGGCTGCCGGTCGGCGTGGCGATCAGTTCGCCGATGTGCTCGTGCAGCACGCTCGGGGCGACCGGACGCCACATCTCGCGGCCCTTGATCACGTTGAGCCGCTCCAGGGTCCGGCGGTCGCGTGGATCGGCGACCAGGCTGCGTGCGCCGAGCGCCCGCTGCCCGATCTCGCCGTTGCCCCGGGCCCAGGCGATCACCCGGCCGTCGGCGACGGCGTCCCCGGCGAGCGCGGCCAGCCGCGCCTCGTCCAGCGCGAGGCTGACCAGACCGGCCTCGGTCACGGCGGCCCCGGCCTGCGCGGCGGAGATGCCCAGTGACCAGTACGCGTGGTCGATCGGCTCGGGGGTGAAGACCCCGGCGTCGCGTGCCTCCACGATCGCCGCGCCAAGCGAGACGCCCACGTCGGTGGGGACCGGCGGCACGTAGATCCGGTCGTAGAGACCGCTGCGCAGCAATCGGCCGACCATCGAGCAGTTCATGCCGACGCCACCGGCGAGCACCAGTGCCGAGGCGCCGGTGCGTTCCCGGGCGTAGGTGGCCAGGCCGAGGACGGCATCCTCCAGCGCGGACTGGACCGAGGCGGCGAAGTCGGCGTACGCGATGGCGTCCTCACCGGCCCGGGAGGCGTACGGGTAGTGGCAGCCGAAGGCGCGCCGGACCGCCTGGTCGTACGCGGCCGGGAAGCCCATCCGGGGAATGCCGGAGGAGCTGCCGGCCTCGGGTGGGGCGTCGGGAAGCAGCAGTTCGTAGCCGTCGGGCCGGCCGTGCAGCGGGATCTCGCCGCCGGCCCGGCCGTAGGCGGCCAGTCCCATCAGCTTGCCCGCGCCCCATTCGCCCAGACCGGCCCATTTGGACGCGGCGGCGTAGAAGAAGCCGAGCGACTGGCTGATCGGCCATTCGCGCAGGATCTCGATGCGCCCGTCGCGGCCGTGCGCAATCGTGGAGCACTGCGACTCGCCGGCTCCGTCGATGACGATGATGGCGGCGTCCGACTCGCCGCTGGGGTAGTAGGCACTGGCGGCGTGGGCCAGGTGGTGCGGCACCCAGGTCAGCGGCGGCAGGGTGAGATCGTCGTCGTGCGGGAAGAGCGTCTTGCGTAGCGCCTCCGGGGTGAGCCGGCGGCTGCGGCCGAGCGGGGTACGCCGCAGGTCCCAGCCGACCGCGACGGCCTCCAGCGACGCCGCCGTGATCCCCTCGGCGGCGAGCAGCTCGCGGATGGCGTCGGTCGGTGGCTGCCCGAGGGCGTGCTTGCGCCGGGAGACCTTCTCCTGCTCGACGAGGCGGACGAGCCGCCCGTCGCGGAGCAGTGCCGCCGAGGCGTCATGCAGGTTGATGTTCAGGCCAAGGGTGTAACGCCCGTCCGTACGCACCGTCAACGCACCCCTCGAACGGCTATTGATCGAATTTTGTCGCTACCGATGCTCAGTACGATATCGACAGCGATCAGATTTTTGAAGGCCGGAACGGCGGCCCCGGTCCGGTTTTACGCGGGCACGCAGGTGACCGGCACGGTCCGGAAGGCGCGGAAGTTGAACTGGGCGGCCCGTTGCGCCGGTGCCCGTGGCTCCAGGGCCGCGCACCGCCGGGACAGCGCATCGAACACGGCGACCGCCTGCGCCCGGGCCAGCGGTGCCCCGAAGCAGTAGAAGCCGCCGCCGCCGAAGCTCACGTGCGGGTTCGGGGTGCGTCCGATGTCGATCCGGTCCGGCTCGGCGAACCGCTGCGGATCGCGGTTGGCGCTGCCGAGCATGAGCACCAGGATCCGGCCGGCGCGGATGCTCCGGTCGCCGATCGTCACCGGATGGTCCGCGACCCGGGTGGTCACCTGGATCGGCGCGTCGAACCGCAGGAACTCCTCGACCGCGGGCGTGGCCAGCGCCGGTGCCGCCCGCAGTCGGGCGAACTCGTCCGGCCGCTCGGCCAGCGCGGAGATGCCGGTGGCGATCAGGTTGGCGGTGGTGTCGCTGCCCGCGTACAGCAGGGTCAGCACCTGGTCGATCGCCTGGTTGCGGATCTCCTCCGTGGTGGCCAGGGCGGCGAGCCGGGTGAGCAGGTCGTCGGCGGGGCGCCGAGCGCGCTCGGCGAGCAGGCTCGCGACGTGCTCCCGCAGCCAGCTCAACGCGGCGTCGGCCGGGGCATGGTCGGCGCGGCCGAGCATCACCGCGTCGCCGAAGACCGACAGCACCGAGACCCGCTCGCGGACCGCCGCCCGGTCCGCGGCCGGTACCCCGACCAGCGCGCAGAGCACGGCGTGCGCCAGCGGCTGGGCGAGGTCGGCGACGGCCTCCCCGCCGCCGTCCAGCAACGGTTCGAGCAACTCGTCGATCAGTCGGTCGACGGTCGGGGCGAGCCCGGCCACGGTGCTGCGGCTGACCGCCTGGGTCAGGGCGCGGCGCAACTCGGCGCTGCCCCGGGCGATGTCCATCCGGGCGAAGAAGGCGCTCGCCGTGCCGCCGCGCGCGGCCAGCCGGTAGTAATCCTCGGAGATCGCGTACTTGCGGAGTCGGGAGTCGCGCAGCAACGCGCTGACGTCCGCGTACCGGGTCACCCCGTACTGCTGGGCGCCGAAGCGGCAGACCGGCCCGATCGCGCGCAGCCGCGCGTAGCTCGGGTAGGGGTCGCGGATCACCTCCGGATCGGTGCCGTCGAAGCGGGGCGGTAGCGGCGTGAGCGGCGTCGCCATAGAGCGACTATGATCGGCGCCAGTCGATATGGCAAGGGCCGGTATCCCCAACCGTCGGCGGAGGCGAGGCGATGCCCGCAACACCCAGGTTCGTGCTGGTGACCGGTGGCTCGATGGGCGACATCCTGCCGTACCTGGGGCTGGCCAGGACCATCCAGGCGCTCGGCGGCGACGTGCTGCTCGCGGCCAGCCCGCAGGTGGCGGCGCTGGCCCTCGGCGAGCGGGTGCCGTTCGCGCCGCTCGGGGTGGCGGCCACCACGGCGGCCACCGAGGAGGTCCGGCCGAGCCGGGGACGGCGCGGCTTCCTGGAACTGACCGAACGCTGGGTGGTGGCGCCGCTGGCCGCGACCACCGCCGAACTGGACGGGATCGTCCGCGCGGGCGACGTGATCGTGGCCCACCCGATCCAGATCGCCGGTGCGCTCGTCGCCACCGCCCGCCGGTTGCCGTGGTTGACCGTGAGCCCGGCGACCTGGCTCTTTCCGAACTCCGAGCGGATGCCGCTGTACCTGCCCCGGCCGTCGCTGGGCCGGATCGCCAACCGGGCCGCGTGGCGGGCCTTCGGCCGTACCCTGGACCGGCGGTTCCTGCCCCGGGTCCGCGAGGTGGCCGAGGCGCTCGGCACCGACCTGCCGGCCGCCTCGTTCCTCGGCCTGTGCCGGTCGCCGACGCAGACCCTGGTGCTGACCTCGCCGTTGTTCTTCGACGGACGTACGCTGCCGCCGTCGGTCTCCGTCGTCGGCCTGGCCGGTTGGGACCAGACCCGGGTCTGGCGCAGCCGTGCCCCGCTCGACCGGTACCTGGACGCGGGCGAGGCACCGATCGTCTTCCGGGCCCCGCCGCACCTGCCCGCGCAGGGGTTCCGGCAGGTCGCCAAGGAGGTCTGCGCACGGCTCGGCCGGCGCGGCGTCTACATCGACTTCGCGGCGACCGAGACCGGCGTGGACGGTCCGCTCTACGTCGACCGGTACGTGCCGCTGTCGCTGGTCGCCGCGCGGGCCGCGGTAGGCGTGCACTACGGCGGCATCGGCACCGCTGCGGCGTTCGCCCACGCCGGTCGACCAGCGGTGGTGATGCCCTCCATCGTGGACCAGTTCGAGACGGCGTCGGTGCTGGCGGCGCTGCGCGTCGGGGTGCGCCTGGACTGGCACCGGGTGGACGCGGACCGGCTCACCCGGGCCGTCCGCGCGGCGCTGGGGCTGGCCGGGCCCGCCGCCGAACTCGGTACCCGGCTGCGCGCCGAACGAGGGCTGCGGGTGGCCGCCGCGACGATCCTGGCCACCGCGGCCGAGGCCGATCTGCCGGTCAGCGCCCGGCGGGTGCCGGCACGCCCAACTCCAGCGGCAGGTGGTCGAGACCGCGCAGGATGAAGGTGCTCGACCAGCGTGCCGCACCGGCCGGCGCGAGCCCGGGAAACCGGCTGATCAGGGCGGCGAGCAGCGTCTCGACCTCGATCCGGGCGAGCGCGGCGCCAATGCAGTAGTGCGCGCCGCCGCCGAAGGCCAACGGCCGCCGGGCAGTGACCCGGGCGATGTCGAGCCGGTCCGGTTCGGCGAAGGCGCGTGGGTCCCGGTGCGCGGCACCGATCAGCGCCATCAGTTGGGTGCCCTCGGGTAGCCGGATGCCACCGATCTCGACGGGCTGGTGGACGACCCGGGCGATGGACTGGATCGGGCTGTCGAAGCGCATCAGCTCCGGCACCGCGCGGGTGACCAGGCCGGGGTCGGCCCGCAACCGGGCGAGCTGGTCGGGCCGGTCGAGCAGCGCCCGCAGCGCCATGGTGATCTGGTTGACGGTGTTGTGGTACCCGTTGACGAAGAGGAAGGCGATGTTGGCGACGAGTTCGTCGAAGGCCAACCGGGCGCCGTCGACCTGGGTGCCGAGCAGGGCCGGCAGCATCCGCCCGGTCGGCGTGCGGCGTTGCCGAACCACCAGCCGGCCGATGATGGCGAGGAACTCCCGTTCGGCCTGCCGGGCGGCGGCCGACCGGTCCGGACCGACCAACTCCTGCGGGTCCCCGTTGGCGGCCAGCGCCGGCCCGAGCGCGGCGATGGCCGCGCGGTCGCGCTCCGGTACGCCGAGCAGTTCGCTGATCACGGCGAGGGGCACCGGCAGGGCCAACTCGGTGACCGCGTCGATCGGCCCCGGCGCGCGGGCGGCCAACGTCGTCATCAGGTCGTCGACGAGGGCGCGCACGCGTGGCCGCAGCGCGGCGACGAGACTGCGCGGGAACGCCGCCGACAGCGCCTGCCGGACCCGGTCGTGTTCGGGCGGATCGAGCACGCTTATCGGCCGGGCCGCCGACGCGGCGGCGGCCCGCAGGCCGGAGACGGTCCCGGCGGAACCCGGTCGGGTCACCGGCGGCCCGTTGCCCACCCGCCGGTCGCCGAGGATCCGGGCCACGTCGTCGTAGCGGGTGAGCGCGTACGTGTCGGGGCCGATCGGCCACAGTCGGTGCTCCTCGCGTACTGCGGCGAGGTGCGGGTACGGGTCGCGGTGGTAGTCCGCAGTGGCCACCAGCCGGGCGATCGGACCGGCCGGCGCCCCGCCCGACGAACTGTCGCCCGACGGCAGGTCGCCCGGCTGGGTGCCGATCGGCTGGGTGCCGCCCGACTCGATGTCGACCGGCGGCGTGCCGATCGGCTGGGCGCGGACCACTAGACGGCCTCGGCGACCAGCGGGACCCGCCGGTAGCCACGGAAGATCACCCGCTGGGCCCGTTCCGCGGGGGCGGCCGGGACCAGCCCGGTACGCGCGGTCAGCTCGGCGAAGAGGGTGCGGCAGATGAGCCGGGCCAGCGGTGCGCCCAGGCAGTAGTGCGGCCCGCCGCCGAAACCGAGGTGCTGGTTGGGGCTGCGGGTCGGGTCGACGGTGTCCGGGTCGGCGAACTGCTCGGGGTCCCGGTTGCCGGAGCCGAGCACGAGATGCACGATCCGGCCCCGGCGTACGGTCCGGCCGCCGACCTCGACGGGGGCCCGGACGTACCGGCTGGTGACCTGGATCGGCGCCTCGAAGCGGGCGAACTCCTCGACCGCGCCCGGCACCAGCGCGGGTTCGGCCCGTAGCCGGGTCAGCAGCCGGTCCCGTTCGGCGAGGATGGCGCAGCCGTTGGCGACCAGGTTGACAGTGGTCTCGAAGCCGGCGAACCAGAGGAAGACCACGTTGTCGACGACCATGTCGGTGCTGAGCCAGTCCTCGGTGGCCTGGGCGGCGACCAGCCGGGAGACGAGGTCGTCGCGCGGATCGGTGCGCCGTGCCGCGACGACCGGGCGGACCACGTCGCGCAGCGCCTCGATCGTCGCGTCGATGCCGGCGCGTTCCTCCGCCGGGATGACCGGGACGAAGGCCCGGCCGAGGTCGAGCACGCGGGCGCGCCATGGCACCGCGTCGCTCGGCGCCACCCCGAGGGCCCGGCAGAGGATCTCCACGACCAGCGGGAACGCCAGATCGTTCAGCGCGTCGAAGTGGCCCAGGGCGAGCACCCGGTCGACGGCGCCGCGTACCTCGCGGTCGATCCCGGCGATCAGCGAGCGGTCCCGGGTCGGGCTGAACGCCTGGCCCATCAGCCGGGCGAGGCGGTTGTGGACGGCCCCGTCGCGGGTCATTACGATGTGTGAGCGCAGCGTGGCGATCTGGCTGTCGCCGCAGGCGAGATCCTGGTATTCCGGCGGGAACTCGGTGCCGAGGCGATCGTCGCGGAGCAGGCGACTGATGTCGGCGTGCCGCAGCACCACCCACTGGCCGGGGCCGCCCCGGCAGATCGGCGCCGCCTCGCGGGCCTGTCGGTACGCCTGATAGGGATCGGTCAGGGTGTGCGGATCGAAGACGTCGAAGCGGGGCGGTACGCCGACCGGGGCGACATCCATGTTGGTCACTATTGCGTGTCGTTGGGAATCCGGCAAGACTAACCGGGCGGGCGCGAGCATGATCGCCTCCGCGATCGCCCGGCACGGTCGGGAAGGCGAGGCATGGCGGAGACATTGGTGATCTCGACCCACCTTGATGACGCGGTGCTCTCCATCGGCAAGCTGTTGTCCGCGCGCCCCGGAGCGGTCGTGCTTACCGTGTTCGCGGGTCGCCCGCCCCGCTTCACCACCACGAAGTACGACCTCGCCAGCGGGTTCATCGAGTCCCGCTCGGCCGTGCACCACCGCCGCGAGGAGGATCGCACCGCGTTGGACCTGCTCGACGCCCGTCCGCTGCACGCCGACCTGTTGGACCACCAGTACTCGATGCCCTCGACCGACGACGAGGTGGCCGAGGTGGTGTGCCGCGCGGTCGACGAGATCCGGCCGGAGACGGTGTTCGGGCCGGTGGGTCTCTTTCACCCCGACCATGAGCAGGTCGGCCGGGTCTGGCCGGCGGCGGTCGCCGGTGCCGGCGTGCGGCACCTGATCGCGTACGAGGACCTGCCCTACCGCAACCATCGCCCGCGCCGGGCCGCCGCCGCGGTCGAGCGGTTCGCCGCCAGGCACCGGGCCAACGCCGAGCCGGGGCACGCCGACCCGCTTGAGGACGCCCGGCACGAGGGTCGCAAGGCGATCGCGATGCTGGCGTACGCGAGCCAACTGCGCTTCGTGGCGCCGCTGTCCTGCCTGGCCGAGGAGCGGTTGTGGCGGTTGACCGCGGATCAGGCCGCCAGCCCGGCGGAGGTGCGCTGAGTGGCCACGCCGGTGATCGTCGAGGCGGTCCGCACCCCGATCGGCCGCCGGGGCGGCTGGCTCTCCGGCCTGAAGGCGGTCGAGTTGTTGCGCCTGGTGCAGGTCGAGGTGATCCGGCGGGCCGGCATCGAGCCGGCGGAGGTCGGTCAGATCATCGGCGGTTGCGTCACCCAGGCCGGTGAGCAGAGCTTGAACGTCACCCGCAACGCGTGGCTGAGCACCGGGCTGCCCTGGTCCGTGCCGGCCTCCACGGTGGACACCTCCTGCGGCAGCGCCCAGCAGGCCAACCACCTGATCTCCGCGCTGATCGCGGCGGACGTGATCGACATCGGAATCGCCTGCGGCGTCGAGTCGATGAGCCGGGTGCCGATCGGGGTGAACCTCTACCAGGGGCCGGGCCACTACAAGACCCGCGACTATCCGTGGGACGACCCGCCGAAAAGCCAGTTCGGCGGGGCCGAGCGGATTGCCCGCCGAGAGGGGTTGAGCCGGGCCGACCTGGACGGCTACGGCCTGTTGTCGCAGCGCCGGGCCGCCCGGGCGTGGGCGCAGGGGCGCTTCGCGGCCGAGGTGGTGCCGGTCGACGTGCGCGGTGGCGACCCGGTCCCGGGCGCGCCGGCCGTGGTGGACCGGGACCAGGGCGTACGCGAGACCACGCCGGAGGGGCTGGCCGCGATCGCCCCGGCCATTCCGGACGGGCTGCACACCGCCGGCACCATCTCGCAGGTCTCCGACGGGGCGGCTGCGGTGCTGTGGATGTCCCGCGACCGGGCGTTGGCGCTCGGGCTGCGGCCCCGGGCGATCCTGCGGCACCAGGCGGTGGTCGGTGCCGACCCGTACTTCCTGCTCGACGGGCCGATCGAGGCGACCCGTACGGTGCTCGGTCGGGCCAGCCTGAAGATCGGCGACATCGACCGGTACGAGATCAACGAGGCGTTCGCCGCGGTCGTGCTGGCCTGGCGCAACGCCTACGACGCCGACCTGGACCGGTTGAACGTCTCCGGTGGCGCGATCTCGCTCGGCCATCCGCTGGGCGCCAGCGGGGCTCGGCTGCTGGTGACCGCGCTGCACGAGTTGGAGCGGACCGACGGCACGTTGGCCCTGGTCGCGATGTGTTGCGGCGGTTCGCTCGGTACGGCCGCCATCCTGGAGCGGTGCTGATGGAGGCGGCGGACTTCTACCGCGACGCGCGGGCCGATCTGGCCGGGCCGCTCGACGGCGTCCGGGTGCTGGACGTGACAACCGTCTGGTCCGGCCCGATGGCCTCGTGCGTCCTGGCCGATCTCGGCGCCGACGTGATCCGGGTGGAGTTGCCGAGCAACCGGGCCGGTCAGCTCGAACCGCTCATCCCGGGCACCGGCCTGTCCTGGTTCGACCAGACGGTGAACCGCAACAAGCGCAGCGTCAGCCTGGACCTGCGTACCCCGGCCGGCCAGGAGGTCTTCCTCGCGCTGGCCGGTACGGCGGACATCGTGGTGGAGAACTTCCAGCCCGGCACGATGGCGCGGTGGGGGATCGGGTTCGACCGGTTGCACCGCGAGCACCCGGGCCTGATCCTGGTCTCGATCTCCGGTTGGGGTGGCTTCGGCCCGGGTGCCCGGCGGCGCGGATACGACCCGATCGTGCAGGCCGAGAGCGGCTGGATGGCGCTCAACGGCGCCGCGGACGGCCCGCCGGTGAAGGCACCCACCTTCCTCGCCGACGACCTGGCCGGGCTGCACGGCGCGATCGGCGCGCTGGCGGCGCTGCGGCACCGGGACGCGACCGGGGAGGGTCAGCACGTCGACGTGGCGATGACCGACGCGCTGCTGTTCCAGAGCAACGGTTACCTGACGCTCGCGGCGGCGGGCGCGCCACCGGTGCGGCGCGGCGACGAGACCGAGTTCCTGGTGCCGAGCAACTCGTACGCGTGCCGGGACGGGGCGGTCTACCTGGTGGTGGCGTTCGACCGGCAGTGGCGGGCGCTGGCTGAGCTGGTCGGGCGTCCGGAGCTCGCCCGCGCGCCGGGCTTCGCCACCAACCGGGAGCGTCGGGCCCGGCGGGAACCGGTGAACGCGCTGCTCGCGCAGTGGTGTGCCACCCGGGACGCCGCGCAGGTGCTGGCCGACCTGGACCGGATCGGCATCGCCGCCGGGCGGGTGCGGTCGCTCTCCGAGGTCGCCACGGACGAGCACGTCCGGGCGCGTGGCATGCTGGCCGCCACGGAACTCTCCGACGGCAGCGTGGCGGAACTGACCGGCCCGGTGGCGAAGTTCGGCCGGACGCCGACCGGGGTGCGGCGTGGTGCGTCCGTCCGTGGCGAGCACACCGACGAGCTTCTCGCGGCGGTCGGCTACGACGACGAGGCGCGGGCGAAGCTGCGGGCCGACGGGGTGATCTGAGCGCCGTCCGGCCCTCGGGTGGCGCGGCGAGGCGAAAGGGGTGGCGGTGGCGATGCGGGTGGTCGTCGAGGTCGACCGCTGTGAGAGCAACGGGGTCTGCGCGGCGCTCGCGCCGTCGCTGTTCGCCCTGGACGACGAGGAGCAGCTGCACGTTCTCGTGTCCCGGCCGGAGCCGTCCCAGTGGGCTGCGGCGGAGGCGGCGGCCCGGTCCTGTCCGAAGGCGGCGATCTCGCTCATCGATTGAGAAACGGCGACCTCGCCCTTGCCTGCCCGAGCCTTATCAATCAAGATATGCACATCTGTGAATCTTGGTCGCGGGGCTGATCCTGGGGGGACGAAGTGACAGACTCGCCCATCGTTCTCGTCACGGGGGTGTCCCGCGGGATCGGCCGGGCCGTCGCGCTGCGCCTCGCCGCCTCCGGCCACGCCGTGGCGGGCTGCTTCAGCGCCTGGTCGGAGGCGGCCGAGCAGACCGACGCCGCCGTGCGGGCGCTTGGCGTGCCGACCTACTTCGCGCCGTGCGACGTGGCCGACACCGCCGCCGTCGACGAGTTCGTCCGCGCGGCGGAGCAGAAGCTCGGCCCGCTCACCGGCCTGGTCAGCAACGCCGGCCTGACCCGGGACGCGCCGCTGGTGCTGACCGCACCCCAGGACTGGCACCTGGTGCAGGCGACCAACCTGACTGGCACCTGGAACGTGTGCCGGTCGGTCGCGTTCCGGTTCATGAAGCGCCGCGCCGGGGCCATCGTCACCATCTCCTCGGTCGCCGGGATCCACGGCAACGTCGGCCAGACGGCGTACGCGGCCGCAAAGGCCGGCATCATCGGGCTGAGCCGGTCGCTCGCCAAGGAGGTCGGCGGGCACGGCATCCGGGTCAACGTGGTCGCACCGGGCTTCATCGAGACCGACATGACCGACGCCCTCGACGAGTCGCTGCGTACCAAGGCGCTCGGCCAGATCACCCTGCGGCGCTTCGGTCGACCCGACGAGGTGGCGGCGATGGTGCAGTTCCTGCTCTCCGACGCCTCGGCCTACGTCACCGGTCAGGTCTTCCAGGTCGACGGGGGCATCTCACTGTGACCGTGGGAAGCGTGGCCACCTGGGTCCCGGTGCCCGCACCGGGGCATGCCGTCCCGGCCCGGGCGGTCGACCGGATCAGCGTCGACCCGCCAGTGGCAGGTGCCTCGTCACCGGTGCTGTCGATCCGTGCGGTGTTCACGGTTGCGCCCGAGGAGCCACTGCTGCGGGGCCACTTCCCCGGCCTGCCGGTCTGGCCCGGGGTGCTCATCGTCGAAGGACTGGAGCAGACCGTACGCGCCGGGCTCGCCCACGCCGGGCAGCCCGTCGCCGACCTGTGCGCCCTCACCTCGGTCCGGTTCCTGCGCGCGGCGCGTCCCGGCGACGAGATCGTCTTCGACGTCGAGCTGCGTCGGATCGCGGCCGGCTGGCGGGCCCGGGCCGAGCTGACGCTTGCCGACGAGCCCTGCGCCCGGCTGCGCGCCGACTTCGCCGAGCGGGACGGCTGACATGCTCGATCTGCCCGCCATCCGCCGGATCCTGCCCCAGCGTCACCCGCTGCTGCTGATCGACCGGGTGCTGGAGTTGGAGCCGGGCCGACGGATCACCGCGGTCAAGGCGATCAGCCTGGCCGAGACCTGCTACGCGGCGATCGCCGACGAGGCGCCACCGCAGGCGTACGCGTACCCGGTCTCGCTGGCGATCGAGTCGATCGGGCAGGCCGCCGCGCTGCTCTTCATGGCGGCGACCGACCGGGTGCTGGCGGCGGACGAGATGTTCGTGTTGGGCGGCATCCGGGACTACCGCGTCCACGGCCGGGCGTACCCCGGCGACGTGCTGCGACACGAGGTCGTGCTCGATCACGCGGTCGCCGACACCATCTTCGCGGCCGGTCAGACCTGGGTCGGCGATCGCCGGATCGCCACCGCGAAATCGCTCGTCGCGGCGGTCCGACCCCGTGTGCTGCTGCCGTCCGAACCCGTGCCATGACCGATCATCGTCCGCCCCTGGAGGAGCTGCCGTGACCGACCTTGCCTATCCGATGGACGACCTGCGTGAACTGGTCGCCGAGGTGTTGGAGCTGGAGCCGGAGGAGCTGACCGACACCGGCGACTTCATGGAGGAGTACGACGCGGACTCGTTGCGGGCGATCGAGATCCTCGCCCGGTTGGAGAAGCGGTACAAGGTGGAGATCCCGCAGTCCGAGCTGCCCAAGCTGCGGAACCTGACCCTGGTCCGGGACGCGCTGCTGCGGCACGGTCAGGGCTCATGACCCTGCGTCGGGTGCTGGTGACCGGCCTCGGCCCGGTCTCCAGCATCGGCATCGGCGTGCGGCCGTTCGCCGCCGGGCTGCGCGCCGGACGGTCCGGGATCTCCCCGATCGCCAGCTTCGACGCCGAGGGCTTCCCGCACCGGCACGCCGGCGAGGTGCCGGACTTCGACCCCGGCGCGCTGCTGCGTACCCTCGATGTCGGCCAGTGGGGCCGGTCGAGCCTCTTCGCGGCGGCTGCGGCGCGACTCGCGGTCACCGACGCGGACCTGGACCTGGCGGCGATCGACGCGGACCGGGCCGGCGCGGCCATCGGCACCACCAGCGGCGAGTCGGTGGCGATGGAGCAGTTGACCGCGCAGCGGGTGACTGGCGGGTTCGCCGCCATGGACGCCGTTGCGCTGCGCCAACTGCCGGCGGCCCGGCTGGCCCACGCGGTAAGCGCGGAACTCGGCCTGCGCGGCGAGTCCGTCACCATCGCCACCGCCTGCTCGGCGAGCAACTACGCCATCGGGTACGCCTACGACCTGATCGCCACCGGCGACGCGGACGTCATGCTGGCCGGTGGGGCCGACTCGGTGTGCCGGTGGGCCCACGCCGGCTTCTACCGGCTCGGAGCGCTCGCCGAGCGGGAGTGCCGGCCGTTCGACCGGGACCGCGGCGGCATCCTGACCGGCGAGGGCGGGGCGGTGCTGCTGCTGGAGAGCGCCGAGCACGCCCAGGCGCGCGGGGCGCGTGGCTACGCCGAGGTACGCGGCTACGGGCACAACTGCGACGCCGCCCACCCGGTCGCGCCCGAGCGGTCGAGCATCGCCGAGTGCATCCGTGCCGCGCACCGCAACGCGGCGGTCAGCGCCGACGAGGTCGACTACGTCTGCGCGCACGGGACCGGCACGCAGGCAAACGACGCTGTGGAGATCGCCGCCCTGCGGGACGTGTTCGACGGTCGGCCGCCACCGGTCAGTTCGGTCAAGTCGATGATCGGGCACACCATGGGCGCGGCCAGCGGGTTCGGCGCGATCGCCAGTGTGCTCGCCATCGAGCAGGGCTTCCTGCCGCCGACGATAAACCTCACCCACCCCGACCAGAGCCTCGGCGACATCGACTTCGTGGCGAACGAGGCCCGGCCCGCCAAGATCAGGGTGGCCCAGAACAACGGTTTCGCGTTCGGCGGCAACAACGCGATCGTCGTCTTCGGCACGGCGGCATGACCCCGCTCGCGATCATCGGCACCGGCGCGGTGCACCCGGACGGGGTCGGTGCGGCGTTGCTGCCGACCACCGCCGACCCGGCCGGTGAGCTCCCCGGCGCGTCCGTGGCGAGCTTCGCCGGTGAGCCGCTGCCGCCCGCCGCGCACCGGTTCGCGGCCGACTTCGACGTCCGCGAACTGCTCGGCCGCAAGGGCACCAGCTTCTACGACCGGGCCACCGCGATGGCGGTGGTGGCCTGCGGCGAGGCGCTGCGCTCGGCCGGGATCGTCGGCGGTCCCGACGGCGACGCGCGCACCGGTGTGGTGCTCGGCACCACGCTCGGCAGCTTCCGGTCCACAAGCGACTACAGCCGGGAGACCCTGGTCCAGGAGAAGCCCTACCTGGTCAACCCGGTGCTGTTTCCGAACACGGTGATGAACTGCGCCGCCGGTCAGGTCGCCATCCGCTACCGGCTGCGCGGGGTCAACTCCACAGTGGCGACCGGTCCGCTGGCGATGGTGTCGGCGCTGCGGTACGCCCACACCACAATCGTGCGGGGTGCCGCCGATGTCCTGCTCGCCGGGGCGGTGGAGGAGTTCAGCGCGCACCGGGCCTGGTGGGTGCACCGGCGTCACGGCGGACCGACCGGCGAGGGCGCGGCGGTGTTCGCGGTGCGCGCCGACGCGCCCGGTCTGGATCGCGACGCCGAGATCCTCGGGCTCGCCACCGGCTTCGCGCCTGATCCGGCCGACGCGCTGGCCGCCTGCGTACGGCGGGTGCTCGCGCAGGCGGCCCGGTCCCCGGCCGAGGTCACGGCGGTCATCCTCGGCGACTGCGACGCCACCGCCGAGGCCACCGCCGCCGTGCTGCTCGGCCACCACCCGGCGCGGATCTGGGCCGGGCACTGGTGGGGCGAGTGCGACGCGGCGGCGGGCGCACTCGGGCTGGCCGTCTTCCTCGCCCAGGTACGCGCCGGCATCCTGCCGGACGGCGCGCTGGGACTGCTGACCGCGACGAGTCCGGACGGCGCGGCCGGGGCGACCCTGGTGCGGGGGTGGGCGCGTGCCGCCGATCGTGCCTGACCGGGCCGCGCCGAACCTGATCGTGGCGAGTGTCGTGCGTACCTGCCTCGGCGACGGCGCGGCGACGTTCACCGCGCTGCTGGCCGGCGTCGACGGCCGGGCCCCGCTGCGCGCGGCCGACCCGACCAGGGTGAACGTCGCCTACGGGTACCACCTGCCGGCCGAACCGGTGCGCCGGTTCGCCGCGAGCGACTGGCTCGCCGGCTGCGTCAGCCAGGCGGTACGCACGGCCCGGCTGGACCTCACCCGGCAACGCGTGGTCGCCGTGGTCGGCACCGGCCTGCGGGAACTCACCGCCGTGGAGGAGTTCGCGTTGACCGGGCCGCCGGTGTCGCCGGAGCGGCTGCACTTCGGTCCGGTGCTGCGTGCCGTGCTACCCGGGCTCGCCGAGGTGATCACTTTGGTCAACGCGTGCAGCGCGGGTCTGCACGCGCTCGCGTTGGGGCAGGATCTGCTGGCCGCCGGTGACGCGGACGCCGTCGTGGTGGCCGCCGTGGACGGGATGACCCAGTCGATGCTGGCGATGATCGGCCGGGTCGCCGACGAACCCACCGACCGGGTCCGGCCCTTCGACGAGCACCGCCGTGGGGTGCTGCTCGGCGACGGCGCGGCGGCCCTGGTGCTGGTGCCCGAGGACGCCGCCACCGGCTCGGAAACCCGGGCCGCCACCGGCTCGGGGGCGTCGACCGCGAGCGTCCCGGACGGGCGGAGGGCGGCCGGGCCGGTGCCGCTGGGGCGGTTGCTCGGCACCGGCCTGTCCTGCGACGCCCGGCACGAGACCGCGCCGGACGTGGCGGGCATCAGCCGGGCGATCCGCGACGGGCAGGCCCGGGCCGGCGTGGACCCGGCCGACGTGGACCTGGTCGTGGCGCACGGCACCGGCACCGCGCTGAACGACCCGGCCGAGTGCGAGGCGCTGCGCCGGGTCAACCTCGCCGCCGGGGGAGATCCGCTGGTCACCGCCGTGAAGGGCGCGCTCGGCCACACCTCCGGGACGGCCGGTCTGGTGAACGTGGACGTGGCGCTGCGTGCGCTGCGTACCGGTGCGGTGCCGCCGATCGTCGGCCTGGACGTCCCGCTGGCCGCCGGGAAGGAGTTGCGCTTTGTCACCTCGGCGCGGACGGCACAGCCACGGCTGGCCCAGGTGCACGCCTTCGGCTTCGGCGGCGTGAACGCCGTCTCGATCATCGCGGGGTGCGGATGAGCCGGATCGTCGCGTGGAGTCTGCACCTGCCCGGCGACCGTCCGGCGACCGGCCTCGCCGACGGTCGTACGCTCGCCGTCGGCGGCGCGACCCCGCCCGAGCGGGCGCGTGACCTGCTGGGTCGCAAGGGGCTGCTCTACAAGGAACCGGCCACCCTGCTGGCGCTCTGCGCCGTGCACCGGGCCCTCGGGCTGCCGGCCGGGCACCGGCCGGCCGTCGAGGTCGACCCGGGAGTTGCCGTCGTCGCCTGCGGCAACCTCGGCAACGTGGCGACGGTCGCGGAGGTGACCCGCACGGTGGCCGCCGAGGGCGGCCGGGCGGTCAGCCCGCTGGCCGCCCCGAACGCCTCAAGCAACGTCGTGGCCAGCACGGTCGCGCTCTGGTTCGGCTTCGGTGGGCCGAACCTGATGATCTGCACCGGCGCCACCGCCGGGTTGGACGGGCTGGCGATGGCGGCGTTGCTGCTGCGTGGCCGGCGGGCCCGGCGGGTCGTGGTCGTCGGCGCGGAACCGGCGGACGAGGTGGCCAGCGCGATCCACGCCGCCGGCGAGTACGGCCATCCGCTGCGGGCCGGGGCCGCCTGCGTCATCCTCGAACCCGACCAGCCCGACCAGCCCGACCAATCCGACCAGCCCGACCGACCGGACCGACCGGACCGGCCCGACCTGGCTGTACCGTCCGACCTGACCCGCGACCGGCGCGGGGTGCGGCTCGACGTCCTGGCCACCGGCGCCGACTGGCCGCGAACACCCGAGCTGATCATCGGGCCCGACGGCTGGGATCCGGCCGCCCACTGGGGTGACGGTCACGGCGGGCAGGGCGTGGTCTCGGTGGCCCTCGCCGCCGAACTGCTGGCCGGCGCGGAATCGACCCGCCCGGACGGGATCGGAGTCGGCTGCGGCCCGGTCGGCGGTCCGGTGCGGCGGGCGCTGGTCCGGCCCGCGAGCGACGGCGGTGGCCGTGGCTGACCATCACCGTCGCGCGCCGCGCGTGCTCAACGAGGGCACGCCGGACGGTGCCCTGGTCGTGCTCGCGCACGGCCTGGAGGACAGCTGGCGCAACTGGCGACCGCTGACCCGCCGGCTCGATCCGGCCTGGCGGCTGGTCGCCCTCGACCTGCCGTGGCGGGCCGGAAACGACTACCGGTGGCGGCACGAGGCGCTGCCGCCCCGGTGGTTGCGCCAGCACCTGGACCGCCTGGACCGCGCTCCCGACCTGGTGATCGCGCACTCCTACGGCGCGACCGCCGCGCTGGACCTGGCAGCCCGGGACAAACTGGTCACCGGTGGGCTGGTGCTGATCTGCCCGCTGTTCCGGCCGGTCACCGAGCCGGTGGACTGGACGGTGGTGGAGCGGTCCCGGATCAGCTTCGACCGGCACCTGCGGGCGGCCGTCCGGGTGTCCATCGGGCCGCGTGCCGACCGGCTGGAGCCGGAACTGCTCGACGCGATGATCGACGTGGTGGCCGCCCGGATCGGGCCCGCCGGCTTCCTGGCCGCGCTGGACCAGTTCGTGGCCAGCTCCTACCTGGACCTGCCGGCCATCGCGGCACCGGCGCTGTTCCTGATCGGCGGCGCGGATCCGACGCTCGTCCGCCGGACGCCGCAGGTGCTGGCCGAGCGGATGCCCGGCGCACGGGTGCTTGTGGACGAGAGCTACGACCATTTCTGTCACGTCCGGCGGGCCGACCCGGTGGCCGGCGAAATCGGCCGGTTCGTGACCGATTTCGCGGTGCTCCCGTCGGCTCGGACCGGGGCGGCGAGGGGGAGGCCATGACCACGACCATGCCGGAGCGCACCAGCCTGTCGATGCGGCCCGGGTACGAGGGCGCGAACATCCGGACCTGGATCGGCTTCAAGCACTTCATGTACCTGGCCGAGGCGGCGGTGTTGCAGTGGTTCCGCGATCGGGACCTGGGACCGCACCGGCTGCTGCACGAGCACGGGCTCGGCTGGGAGGTGATCGACTCGTCCGTGCAGCTGCCCGCCGTGCTTGAGGTCGACGACGAGGTCCGGGCCGAGGTGACCCGGATCGGTGGGCGCAGGTTCTCGGTCGTGCTCACCACCGAACGCGACGGCGGCACCGTCACCGTGCTGCGCGGCAAGCTCACCGTGGCGCTGATCCCCGAGGCGATCGGGGTGGCCACGGCACCGGTGCCGGAGGCGTACCGGGAACTGCGGGTGGCCTCCTTCGCCGAGGCGGTCACCCCGGCACCGCAGCCCGAGCCGGGGGACTTCCGCTGGAGTTGGCGGGTGCCGTACTTCTACTGCCACTTCACCGACCGGTTACAGCACTCCGGCTACGTCCGGGCGCTTGAGGAGGTGGTGGACCGCTTCCTCGCCGACCGGGGCATCTCCGTCGGTCGGTTGCTGGCCGAGCGGTCCTGGATCCCGGTGGTGTCCCGGGCCCGGGTACGCCAGCTCGCGCCGGTGCACATGGAGGAGACGCTGCACACCACGCTCACCGTCGGCGACGTGCTGCGGGACACCATGTTCGAGGCCCGGATGGACTGCCACGTGCTGCGCGACGGGCAGCCGGTGCACACCGCCACCGCCACGATCCTGCACGGCTACGCGATCAGCGCCGGCCCGCAGGCGGGTTCGCTGGCCAACCTCGGCGAGATCGCCGACGTGCTGACCGGCCGGAGCGGGTCGTGAAGCGCCGCCCCCGGATCTACTTCTCGTTCCGCAGCCCGTACAGCTGGCTCACCGTGCACCGGCTTCGGACGGCCGCGCCGCAGGTCTGCGCCGAGCTCGAATGGATCCCGTACTTCGACCCGGACCACACCACCTCGGCCATGCTCGACGACCGGGACGCCACCTTCCACTACGTGCAGATGAGCCGGGCCAAGCACCGCTACATCCTGATGGACACCAAACGGCTCGCCGGCACCCTGGGCATCCCGATGGCCTGGCCGATCGACCGGGACCCCTGGTGGGACCTGCCGCACCTGGCCTGGCTGCTGGCCCGTCGGTTGGGGCGGGCCGACCCGTTCTATGACGAGTTGACCGCGGCCCGCTGGGGTCGGGGCGAGAACATCTGCGATCCGGAGGTGGTCCGGGCGGCAGCGGCCCGGGCCGGCGTCGATCCGGAACTCGCCGCGCACGCGCCGGACGATCCGGAGATCCGCGCGGAGGGGGTGGCCGGTCTGGTCACCGCGTACGAGGACGACATCTTCGGCGTGCCCTATCTGAAGCTGGGGCCGCACCGGTTCTGGGGATACGACCGGCTGGACGCGTTCCTGCGGGTGTGGCAGGAGAGCGCCGGCCGGGTCGACCCGGCACGAGAGGGCAAGGAGATCCGATGAGCGAGGACCCGAACGCCGCTACCGTGGCGGTCACCCCGGAGCCCACCGCCGAGGAACCGCCGGTACCGGTCGAGCTGTGGGACGAGCCCGAGTTCGGCTACGACACCGACACCGCCGGCGGATGTGGCTGATGACCGAGGGCAACCGAACCCGGCGCGGTCCCGCCGACGAGCGCCTGCACCGCAAGCGGCAACTCGCCGCCACGCTGCGCATCTTCGCGCGGCTCGGCTTCGACGAGGGCGCGGGCGGTCACGTCACCGCCCGCGACCCGGAGCAGCCCGACCATTTCTGGATCAACCCGTTCGGGCTGCACTTCGGGCTGGTCTGCGCCAGCGACCTGCTGCTCGTGGACGCGGCCGGTGCGGTGGTGCAGACGGGCCGGTCCCGGCACCGCACGATCAACCCGGCCGGGTACGCGATCCACTCGCACATCCACTCGGCCCGCCCGGACGTGGTGGCCGCCGCGCACACCCACTCGATCCACGGCCGGGCCTGGTCGACCACCGGCCGGCTGCTCGACCCGATCACCCAGGACGCCTGCGCGTTCTACCAGGACCACGCGCTCTACGACGCGTACGGTGGGGTGGCCGACGAGGAGGAGGGCAAGCGGATCGCCGCGGCGCTCGGCGCCCGGCGCGCGGTCATCCTGCGCAACCACGGGCTGCTCACCGTGGGCGCCTCGGTCGGCGAGGCGGCGTGGTGGTTCATCAGCATGGAACGCTGCTGCCAGGTGCAGCTGCTGGCCGAGGCGGTCGGCCCGCCGGTGCTCATCGGCCACGCCGAGGCGCTTGGCACGTACGCCACGATCGGCACGCCGGGCGTCGGCCGGATCAACTTCCGACCGATGTACGACGAGATCGTGCACCGGCAACCCGACCTGCTGGACTGATCGGGAGGCGGGAATGGCGCAGTACCTGACCTCCATCGTGGCCGCCCGGCCCGACGACGAGGCGATCGTGGGCCCCGGCGGTACGCGGACCTGGCGGGGCCTGGACGCGCGGGTGAACCGCTGGGTGCACCTGCTGCGCGGGCTCGGACTGGGCCGGGGCGACCCGGTGGCGATGGTCATCGGCAACCGGGTGGAGACGTTCGAGGCGATCCTGGCCTGCCTGCACGCCGGGCTGGTGATCGTACCGGTGAACTGGCACCTGACCCCGGCCGAGGCGGCGGCGATCGTCGCCGACGCCGGGTGCGCGGCGGTGCTCGCCGAGCCGGCCACGGCGGCGCTGGCGGCGGAGAGCGTGGCGGCCCTGCCCGAGCCTGCCAGGGTCCGGGTCCGGCTGGTCACCGGCGAGCGTGACCGGTCGGGGCTGTGCGCGGTGGAGCCGCTGCTGGCCGAGACCCGCGACACCGAGCCGGACGATCAGCTCTCCGGCACGATCATGATGTACACGTCGGGCAGCACCGGCCAGCCGCGCGGCGTACGCAACAACCTGTTCGTCGAGGGTGCCTCGCCGCGCCGGCTGGCCCGGCTGCTGGATTACGCGGCAAGCGTGCTGCGGGTGCCGGGCGACGGCGCGTCGGTGCTCCAGGTCGGACCCTGGTACCACTCGTCGCAGCTGTACTTCGCGCTGATGCCGCTGCTGCGCGGCTGCCGGCTGCTGCTGCACGAGCGCTTCGACGCGGCGGCGGTGCTCGCCACGCTCGCCGCCGAGCGGGTGGCCGCCTGCCATCTGGTGCCGACGCAGCTGATCCGGCTGCTCGGGCTGCCGCCGGAGGTCCGGGACACCTTCCGGGCCGACCGGCTCAACGTGGTGTGGCACGGCGGTGGGCCCTGCCCGCCGCAGGTCAAGCGGGCGATGATCGAGTGGTGGGGGCCGATCCTGCTGGAGTACTACGGTGCCACCGAGGGCGGGGTGGCCTCGCTCATCGACAGCACCGAGTGGCTCGCCCGGCCGGGCAGCGTGGGCCGGGCCGCGCCGTACACCGAACTGCTCGTGGTCGACGACGACGGCCGTCCGGTGCCGGCCGGGGTGACCGGCCGGGTGTTCCTGCGCCGGGCCGCCGGTCGCGGCTTCGAGTACCACCGGGCACCCGAGGCCACCGCCCGCGCGCACCTCGGTCCGGGCACCTTCACCTACGGCGAGCTGGGCCACCTCGACGAGGACGGCTATCTCTACCTGGTCGGGCGGGCGAAGGACCGGATCGTCTCCGGCGGGGTCAACATCTATCCGGCGGAGATCGAGGCGGTGCTGCTGCGGCACCCGTGGGTGCTGGACGCGGCGGTGATCGGGGTGCCCGACCCGGAGTTCGCCGAACGTCCACTGGCGCTGGTGGAGCCGCACCCGACCGCCGAGGCGGGCGACGACCTGGCGACCGTGCTGGAGGCGCACTGCCGGCGGCACCTCGCCGGGTTCAAGGTGCCGCGCGCGTACCGGGTGGTCTCCGCCCTGCCCCGGGACGCCAGCGGCAAGCTGCGCAAGGCCGAGCTGCGGCGGCGCTGGGGGAGCCGATGACCGGTCAGGTGGCGCTGGCGGCCCCGTCGACGTACGGGCACGCGGTGCCGTACGCGGAGTTCGCCCGGCTGCGCCGCGAGGCGCCGGTCAGTTGGGTCGAGGAGCCCGAGCGGCTGCGGCACAGCTCGGCCGGACTGGTCCGTGAGCGGGGTCCCGGCTACTGGGCGGTGACCACGCACGCGGCGGTGAACACGGTGTCCCGGGAACCGGGAATCTTCTCGTCGGGGGAGCGCGGCGCGTTCCTGGTCGACCCTCGGACCCGGGCCGACCTGGAGTTCACCCGACAACTGCTGATCAACATGGACGCGCCGCAGCACACCCGGATCCGCCGGGTCGTGTCGTCGGTGTTCACCCCACGGGCGGTGTCCCGGCTGCGCGACAGCATCGCCGCGCACGCCGCCACGGTCGTCGCCGACGTACGGGCCAGGGGCACTTTCGACGCCGTCACCGACCTGGCCGCGGAGCTTCCGCTGCTGGTCCTCGCCGACCTGCTCGGCGTGCCGCGCGAGGACCGGCACCTGTTCTACCGGTGGAGCAACAACCTGGTCGGCTTCGACGATCCCGAGTACGGCGGTGCCGACGTCGACGCGTACCGCCGGACGTTCTTCGAGGCGTTCCAGTACGCGCTGCGGATCGCCGACGACCGGCGCAACCACCCACGCGACGACCTGGCGAGCCGGCTCGCGGTCGCCGGTGGCCTCACCGACCGGCAGTTCTGCCAGTTCTGGTTGCTGCTGATCGTGGCCGGTAACGAGACCACCCGCCACCTGATCGGCGGCAGCCTCCGGGCGCTTGTCGAACATCGCGCGCAACGCGACCGGTTGATCGCCGAGCCGGGCCTGCTCGGTACGGCCGTCGACGAACTGGTCCGCTACGTCTCGCCGGTGATGCAGTTCCGGCGTACCGCCACCAAAGATGTCGAGTTGGCCGGGGCGCACATCCGGGCCGGCGACAAGGTGGTGCTCTACTACGTCTCGGCGAACCGGGACGAGACGGTCTTCGATGACCCCGATCGGCTGGACCTGGCCCGTACGCCCAACCCGCATCTGGCCTTCGGCATCGGCTCGCACTTCTGCCTCGGCGCGCACCTGGCCCGGTTGGAGCTGACCCTGCTGCTGGAGGCGCTCGGGCCGCACCTGGCCACGTTGCAGCAGACCGGTCCGGTGGTGCGGCTGGAGTCCGCCTTCGTCAACGGTGCCAAGTCGATGCCCTGCCGGATCTGAGCCGCGCCACCACCCGGGTCCGGACGGCGGGTCGCGGCCGGGTCCGGACGGCGCGCCGCGGTTGGCTTCGGGCGGCGGGTCGCGGCTGGCTTGCGGGTCAGCGGAAGCCGGCCAGGAGGAAGGCGGCGAGGCCAGCCAGGGCCAGCGGTACGGCCGTGGCCAGGGCGAGCCCTCGCTGCCGGTTGGTCCGGCCGGCCAGGGCCACGACCAGCAGGCCGAGCGCGGTCTTGAGCAGGGCGTCCCAGAGTGGATCGATCCCGTAGCTCGGCTGACCGATCCGGCGGACCTCCAGCCCCGCCTCGGCGAACAGCACCGCGCCGGGTAGCGCGGCTCCCACCACCGACCGCCAGCCCGCGTCCCGGGCCCAGGTGCCGGCGATGCCGAAGATCGTGCCGGCCAGCACGCCGAAGGACATCCAGAGCAGCGATGTGGGCGCCCACACCATGGACCAGTTGTCACCCTGGATGAGTGCCGCCGCGACGTAGTAACTGGGCACCGCCACGACGAGCCCGACCGCCGCGCCGGCCGCTGCCCGCCACCGACCCGACCGCACCCAGTAACCGAAGGCAAAGGCCGCAACCGCCCAGACCGCGCTGGAGTTGCCCAGGTTGCCGACCGGGTACGGCAGGTACTTGATCCAGACGAAGTCGAGGAAGCCGAGCAGGAAGCCGCCGACTACCGCGACGAGAGCCACCCGCCGGTGCTCAGGTTCAGAACGCATGGGGGAGGAGCATACCTAGTATGCATGAGTGATCGTCAACGGCGGACAACCGGATCGTCGCCGGCGGCAGGCACGCCGTCCGGTGACTCCGACGCCGGCCGCCGCCCACCTCCGGCGCCGCTGGTGCCGTCGGGGCTGCCGGGCAGCAGGCTGCTGCCAGCGAGGATGACGAACGCGCAGCCGGCGATCCACAAGTATCCGGCGCGGAATCCGCGAGCCGGGTCGGTTCCGCCCACGACGTCGATGAGCAGTGCGATCACGGCCACGCCGATCGACGCGCCCAACTGGTTCAGCATGTACAGCACCGAGCTGCCCTGGGGCACCTGGTGGCTGGGCAGCGTGCGGTAGAGCGAGCCCATGGTGGGGGCACCGACGAACCCGAGGCCGGCGCCGATGACAAAGGCCCACCAGGCCAACCGGGGCGCGCTCCCGTCGCCGGTCTGGGCCAGCGCCACTGCTCCGAGGAAGGCGACCAGCGCTCCCGGAAGCGCCAGGCGACGTGCGCCCACGCTGTCACTGAGCCGGCCAGCCACCGGCATGGCCAGCACGGAACCCAACCCCATCGGCGCGACGAGCAGTCCGGCGGTCAGGGCGGCACCGGCGTGACCGTACTGCTGTTGGTAGTGCAGCGGCAGGATGAACAGCGTGGAGAAGGTGGCGACACCGACGAGCCCCTGAACGGTGACGCTGGCGGCGAAGCCGCGGCTGCGGAAGAGGCGTAGATCGATAAGCGGTGGTGCCTTCCTCGCCCCCAGGGCGTGTCGGGCGTAGCCGAGCAGCGCGACGACGCCAACCGCGAGTGGCGTCAGTACCTGCCATGCCGCGAACTCGCCGGCTGCGGCGACCTGGGAGAGGGCCAGCACGATCGCGGCCACTCCGGGACCGGCCAGGGTGAGTCCCACGAGGTCCAGGCGATGGCGTGTGGTCAGGTCCGGGTTGTCGGCCGGCACCACGCGGAGGGCTAGCGCGAACGCCAGCAAGCCGATCGGGATGTTCACCAGGAACATCCAGCGCCATCCGGCGGTGTCGAGCAGCGCGCCACCGAGGACCGGCCCCAGCACTGGCCCCAGGGGCAGTACGGCGCCCATGAGACCCATCACCCGCCCGGCGCGCTGCGGGCCGGCCGCCCGGGCGAGGAGGACCAGCACCAGCGGATCGAGAATGCCTGCGCCCACACCCTGCGCCAGGCGGAAAGCGATCAAGCTCGCCATGTTCCAGGCGAGACCCGAGGCCAACGAGCCCAGCAGGAACAGCGCCAGCCCGGCCAGCCACAACCGCTTCGCACCGAAGCGGTCGACCGCCCAGGTGGTGATCGGGATGGTGCTGGTCAGCGCGAGGAGGTAGCCGGTGGATGCCCAGCCGATCGCACTGACCGAAGTGTCGAACGTCGCGGTGAGGGTGTCGATTGCGACGGCCATCATCGTGCCGTCGAGGATGCCCATCATGCCGCCGAGCAGCACGACCCCGACCAGCCTGAGCAGCGCCGGGTCCAGCCGATCGTCCGAGCGCTTCACCTGAACTCCTCAACCAAACAGAATGAACCAGCGGGTTCAAATTAGTCGGTCGGCTGGCGGCCCTCAAGGGGTGGGTACAAAGAATTGAACCTGCCGGTTCATCTTGTTGGACAGCGTAAGCTTGCCGCGTGGCGGATGTGGCAGGTCGTACGGACGGCGGCGGCTCGACCCGGCGCGGGCGGATCGACAAGCGACACGCCATCCTCGACGCAGCCTTCGTCGTCTTCGCCGAGAAGGGGTACGCGCAGGCATGCGTCAAGGAGATCGCTGCGGCGGCCGGAGTGGCCAAGCCCACGGTCTACAACCACCTCAGCGACAAGGAGAACCTCTTCCGGCACGCGATCGAGGCGGCCTCCGGTGCGCATCTTCAGCAGCAGCTGGCGGCGCTCGGCCGGCTGGCCGATCCCGAAGCGGATGTGCGTACCGCCCTGTCGCGTGTGGCCAGCGAACTCGCCCGGTCCGGCTGTGCCGAACGAGCCTGGGCCCTGCGGCGACTGCTGTACGCAGAGGCGTCGCGGTTCCCCGAACTCCTCGACACCGGAGCCGGGCCGTACGCCGATCGGCTCGCCGAGGCGCTGGCCGACCGCCTCGCCCGGCTGGCATTGGCCGGCCGGCTGCGGATCACCGACCCGACTCTGGCCGCCGAGCAGTTCCTGGCGTTGATCACCGGACCGTTGCAGCGCCGCTCGCGGTACGGCACCCGGGCCCCTTCGGCGGCGGAGCAGCAGGAGATCGCCGATGCCGCCGTGGACACCTTCCTGGCCGCGTTCGGCTGATTGTCAACGCGCTCGCCGTCGCGACAGAAGGACGCGATCGCCATCGGCCGCGCCGGGGGTGTGGGGAGTTGTCCCGGTTGGGTACGTCGTTACCCAAGCGACAGCGGTGGTTGAGGTGCACCGGCCGGTCGGCCGGTCGGCCGCCGCTGCGAGAGGAGCGCGATGATGTCGATGCGTAACTGGCTCGCCGGAGCCGGTCTGGTGGCGTTGGCCGTTTCGACGGGTGCCTGCGGCGGCACCTCCTCGGACGACGTGACCTCCGATCTGACCGCCACCCCGACCAGCGCAGCGACCTCCGCCGCCCGCACCGAAAGCGCACCGGCCACCTCGGCGCCGGCGGCGAACTCGCCGGTGCTCTCCGGCGACCGGCAGGTGACCATCACCCTGGTCGACGGCTTCGAGGGCGGCCTGTCGCTCACCGACGAGGGGCGGCTGGGCCTGGTAGACGGCGACGAGGGCCGGCAACTCTTCGTACCGACGCCGCTGAGCGGGCAGGAATTTCTGATCAGGTCGTACCGGGGCGCCGGTGGCGGGCCCGGCACCGGCGAGCCGGCCTGCTGGCAGGTGCAGAACCCGGGCAACAGCCAGCCGCTGGTCGTGCAGGGCGCCGACTGCGACGAGAACGAGGCGCACCAGCGGTTCACCATCGCCCCCGTCGAGGGCACCGAAGAGGCGTACGTGATCAGCAACAGCTCGGCGTACCTCTTCCACTCCTCGAACTCCGGGCTGATCCTGGAGGAGCTGGGCGACTCCGACCCGATGAGCAGCTTCCGCTTCAACGACAACGGACCGGCACCCGAGCAGAGCTGACCGTGGCGAGGAAGTCAGACGGTGACGGCCGCCGCCGGGAAATCCGCACCCGCACGAGCTGAGCGATCAGGTCCAGCCCGGCAGAACAATTGGGGGAAGCCGCATGGGTGAGCGATCGGAGCTGCTGGCGGAGTTGTCGCGGCTGGTGTTGTCGGTGATCCGGCCGCACCCGGTCCGGGTGGCCATCGACGGCTGCTCGGCGGCGGGCAAGACGACGCTGGCCGACGAGTTGGCGGAGGTGCTGCGGGCCCGCACCGAGCGAACCGTGATCCGGGTCGGGATCGACTACTTCAAGCGTGCCGTCGCGCTGCGCACCGCGTACCCGATGGATTCGCCGGAAAGCTACTACCTCGACTCCTGGGACAACGCGGCGATCCGCGACCGCCTGCTGTTGCCCCTCGGCCCCGGCGGGAACCGCCGCTACCGCACCGCGTTGCTGGATCCGGCCGGGGTGACGCCCGCCGACGACGTGCCGCGGGCGGCCCCCGACGACGCCGTCCTGCTCGCCGACGGGGTCTTCCTGCAACGACCTGAGCTGGACGGGTACTGGGATCTGCGGATTTACGTCGACGTCGGCCTGGATACCGTGCTGCGTCGGGGCGTCGCCCGCGACCAGACCTGGATGGGCTCGGCGGCCGAGGCGGAGCACCGATACCACACCAAGTACCTGCCGGGGGAGCGCCGATATCTCGACGAGGTGCGCCCACGCGAGCGCGCCCAACTGGTCGTGGACAACGAGGATCCGGCGAGACCGGTGCTGACCGTACGGATCTGACGGGTCCTGGTCAGCTGGGCGCCACGCCGTTCTGGTAGGCCCAGACCACCGTCTGCAACCGGTCGCGAGCGCCGATCTTCGCCATCGCGCGCCCCAGGTGCGACTTGACCGTGCTGGTCTCGATGAAGAGTTCGGTGCCGATCTCGACATTGGAGAGTCCCCGGGCGAGCAGGCCGATGATCTCGATCTCCCGCGCGGTCAACTGGTGCGCCGCCGCCGCGTCGGCGGCCCGGGGAGCGGGCCTGCGCCGCGCGAACTCCGAGATCACCCGTCGGGTCACGGCCTGGTCGACAAGGCCCTGACCACTGGCGAGCCGGCGTACCGCGTCGATCAGATCCTCGGGTTCGCAGTCCTTGAGGATGAAGCCGCTGGCACCGGATTCGAGCGCGCCGAAGACGTACTCGTCGAGGTCGAAGGTCGTCACCACCAGAACCGCCGGTGGCGGCTCGGCCGCGTCCGCGACGATCCGGCGGGTCGCGGTCAGGCCGTCGCCGCCGGGCATCCGGACGTCCATGCAGATCACCTCCGGCCGCAGCCGGCGGGCCAGGTCGACCGCCGCGGTGCCGCTGGACGCCTCCGCGACGACCTCGATGTCGCCCGCCTGCTCCAGGATGACGCGGAAGCCGGCGCGGACCACCGCCTGATCGTCGACGAGCATCACCCTGATCATTCGCCGTTCTCCTCCTTGGCCGTCGTCGCGAATCGATTGTCGTCCCGGGTCGGCAGTCGTACGCTGACCGACCATCCGCCCGCCGCCGTCGGACCGGCCGTGAACCGCGCGCCGATCAGCTGGGCCCGCTCCCGCATACCCACCAGCCCCACCCCGCTGCCGCCGGCCGACGGCCCGAAGCGTCGCGGCGCCGGGCCGTTGACCACCTCAAGCCGGATCTCGCGGGGCAGGAAGCGAAGTTCCACCCGCACCGGTGCGCCCGGTGCGTGCTGGCGGGCGTTGGAGAGCGACTCCTGCACCATCCGGTAGAGCGCGACGTCGGCGATCGGCGAAACGTCGCGCTGCTCCCCGTCCCGGATCAGTTCGACCGGGCCGGCGAGCCCGTCCGCGGTTCGTACCAGCTCGTCGAGCATGGCCAGCCCGGGCACCGGCACCGGCACCGTGCCGTCGCCACCGTCGTCCCCTGGCCGGCCACGTAGCACACCCACCACCAGCCGCAGGTTGTCGAGGGTCTCCTTGCCCTGTGTCCGGATCCAGGCCACCCCGGCCTGTGCCGCCGACGGATCACGGTCGATCAGCCGTTGCACCGCCGAGGCCTGCACGATCATCCCGGAAAGGTGGTGGGCGGCCACGTCGTGCAGTTCCCGGGCCATCCGGGATCGCTCCGCCCCGATCGCCGCCTGCACCCTGGCCTGCTGCGCCACGATCGCCTCCTCGGCGTGCTGCCGGATCAGCTCCAGGTTCCGTCGTCGGGTGGCGACGTAGCCGCCGACGAAGGTGGCGCCGAAGTAGACCAGGACGGTGGCGGTGAAGTGGCCGACGGCCGTCAAGAACAGGTTGCTGCCGGCCGGGCCGGCGACCAGCGCGCCGGAGGTGCCGGCCAGGCCGGTGGCGACCAGCGCGCCGGAGGAGCCGGCCAGGCCGGTGGCGACCAGCGCACCTGTCGTGTCCACCGCCACCGCCGCCCCGGCGGCCAGCAGCGCCGGCCGGAGTGGCAGCAGCGACCCGACGGTGTAGGCCGCGACGAAGGGCGCGAGGCCACGGATCGTCGCGTCCGGTAGAGAGCTGCCGGTGACGACCAGCTGGAGGCCGACGACGAGCGCGAGGCAGAGCAGCGGGCGGACCCGACGCAGGCAGAGCACCATCGTCTGTACGCCGGCGACGGCGCTGACCAGCCAGGCCCACGTCGGGTCGAAGATGAGCCCCTCGGCCGGGGCCACGACCCGGAACAGCAGTGCCAACATGAGGAACGTGAGGACGGTGAGGACCGTCGCGAGCAGGCAGTCGCGGGCGAACCGCCCGGTGATACCGAGTCGGCTGAGCCGTTCGTCGAGCCACCACGTCGACCGGGGCACATCGGGTTCGGCCGTGACGCCGGTGTCGTCCCTCATGTCATCAGCTTCCTTGCTCCGAATCGTTCCGGGTCAGGCGGGTCGGCCCGGTCAGTAGGAGATGCTCGGGGCCAGCAGCCGGAACTCGACGGCGAACCAGCCGACGCCGACGAGTGCGAGCAGGACCAGGCCGCTGCCGACGACCCGGGACCAGCCGACCCGACGGCGTACGTCATCGACCAGCCGGACGGCGGCGGGCAGCACGCCGAGCAGCCCGATCAGTTGCAGCACCTGCACGGTACGCAGGACGGCACCGGGTACGTCGGTCAGACTCATGATGGCGATGACGCTCAGCACCCAGCCGAGCAGCGCCAACACGGTGGCGCCGACGGCGACGCGACTCAGGATCCGGGCGGTACGCCCGGTCCGGTCCCGCCCGGGGCGGCCGAGGCGACGGCGGACGATCGCGGCGATCGGCCACACCAGGATGGTGAGCAGGAGCACGAGGGTCGATCCGGCGATCACCGGGACGGCAACCGCCGAGCTGCGCGCGGGCTCGACCGGCAGCAGCGTGATCACGGGGTCGACAGCGATCGCGTCGACGCTGTCGTCGGTCACCCGCATCGCCACCGTGCGCTGCCCGCCGACCTCGCGCCACACCCACGGCGCGACCTCCTCGTACAGGGCCGGGCTGTCGGAGAGCGGCGCGGGCTGGAACAGCAACCGGTTCCCGTCGGCAACGCTGATCTCGGTCCGGCCGACCAGGCCGATCACGGTCAGGAAGTTGCTGCGCATGCCCCGGGAACTCTCGTACGTGCCGGCGGCCAGCGCGGCGTGCTCGGCGGTGGTCGCCGGGTCGACGGTGCCGGCGGTGGGGACGCTGCGGGCGGGGAAGTAGCGGTCGGCGAAGCCGTCGAGCACCGCCTGGCGCAACTTGATGCTGTCCAGCCCACCGTTGCCATTGCTGTTCAGCGAGATGAAGATGCCGGCCCGCTCGTCGGGGTAGATCTGTAGATGGGAGTGGAAGTAGAGGGTGTCGCCGCCGTGTCCGACGATGCGCCGGCCGTTGCGGCTCTCGTCGAAGAAGCCGAGCGCCATCCGGGGGCCGTCGGCGAGCGTGCCGAGCGAGGTGGCGTCGAGCGCTGGGCGCTGCATCAGCTCGCGGGTGGCCGGCTCGAGCAGCGGTTCGGCACCCACCGGTTCGCCCAACTGGGCGAGCATGAACCGGGCCATGTCGGTGGCCGGGGCACTCAGCGCGCCGGCCGGGGGAGCGCCGACGATCTCGAAGGGGCGGGCCGGCGAGGCGGCGTTGTCGTACCCGTTCGACATTCGGTCGGCCAGTGGCGCGGGCAGCGGCTGCTCGAAGCTCGACGAGGTCATGCCGGCGCGGGCCAGGACGTTGGCGGCGACGTACTCCTCGAAGCGGACGCCGCTGACGTGCTCCACGAGATAGCCAGCCAGCGCGTTGCCGTAGTTCGAGTACGCGGGCACCGTCCCCGGCTGGTAGATCTGCTCCGGCGGGTCGGTCATCAGGGCCTTGCGCAGGTCGACGCGGGTGCCTTCGGCACCGATCAGCCCGGCGATCCGCTCCTCGAAGCCGGGGGTGTGCGTCAGCAGGTGGCGCAGGGTGATCGGCTGCTCGTAGCGGCGAGGCAGGGTGAAGTCCAGGTAATCCTCGATGTTCCGGTCGAGGTCGAGGTCGCCGCGCTGGACGAGCTGCATCGCGGCGGTGGCGGTGAAGAGCTTGGCGACCGAACCCACCCGGAACAGGTGCCGATCAGGGTCGACCGGCACCGCGCCGGTGCCGCCGTCACCGGTGTCGGCGTGACCGTACCCCCGGGCGGTGAGGATCTCACCGTCGTCCACGACGGCGACCGTGGCTCCGGCGATGCCGGTGCGTTGCAGCGCGGCCGGCAGCAGCCCGTCGAGCCAGGCGTTGACGTCGGCGGCGTTCAGGGCCGCCGGGTCGGTCGGCGTACCGGGTGCGGGTGGATTGGCGACGATCGGTGCCGGGCGCGGCTGCGCCGACATGCCGCAGCCCGCGGCGGCGAAGACGATGGCGATCGCCGTTGTCAGGGCCGCGCCGAGCCGGACGCGGCGCGACGCGGACCGGGGTGCGGGCGGTCGGCATAGGTGTTGGGGAGACATGAGCCAAGCCTGCGGGAATCGCCGCACCACGCCATCTGGCGCAGGATCGCATTCGACTTACGACCTGAGTCGCAATCTGCGGTGCCCCGGCAGGATCAGGAGGCGGGCGGTTCGAGGTCGGCCCGGAGCGTGGCGAGCAAACCGACCGCCGCGTGGGCGTACTCGCCGATCCAGCGGTCGTGGATGTGTTTGATCGGCAGCGGGTCGAGGTGGTTCCACCGCTCCCGGCCCTTGCGCTGGGCGATGACCAGCCCGGCGGCGTCCAGCACCCGTAGGTGCTGCATCACCGTGCAGCGGTCCAGCTCCGGGAAGCGGTCGCACAGGTCGCCGGTGGTGCGCGGCTGGTCCTTCAACAGGTCGAGGATCCGTCGTCGGGTGGCGGACGCCAGCGCCTTGAACACACCGTCCTCGTCGATCGGCTCGGCGTTTGTCGGGCGGTCCGGTCGGGCTGACATGTTATAAACATATAACATGTCAGCGCCACGGGAGGAGATCAACATGGACCTGCGGTTCAAGGTCGCCGGACGGATCAGCCGGCCGGTGCACGAGGTGTTCGAGGCGGTCGTCGACCCGGACCAACTCTCGAAGTACTTCACCACCGGCGGGGCCAAGGGCCGGCTCGCCACCGGCGCCACCGTCACCTGGGACTTCGCCGACTTCCCCGGCGCGTTCCCGGTCGAGGTGGTCGAGG
The DNA here is from genome assembly GCF_038246755.1 of Micromonospora sp. FIMYZ51. NCBI lineage: Bacteria > Bacillati > Actinomycetota > Actinomycetes > Micromonosporales > Micromonosporaceae > Micromonospora > Micromonospora sp. FIMYZ51. The sequence goes on from NZ_CP134706.1 coordinate 3,282,987, forward strand.
TCGAGCCGGACCGGCGGATCGTGCTGCGCTGGGAGGCCGCCGACGGTCCCCAGTCGACCAGCGATGAGCCGATCGCCGGCGCGACCTACTTCACCACCGTCACCATCGAGTTCGAGTCGCTGGCGGACGACCGCACCCTGGTCACCATCGCCGAGGAGGGCTGGCGGCAGACCCCCGAGGGCCAGCGGGCCTCCTACGGCAACTGCGAAGGCTGGACCAACATGCTCTGCTGCATGAAGGCGTGGCTGGAGCACGGCATCACGCTGCGCACCGGCTTCTACGTCTGACCACCGAGGCGGGCCGGGGCAGTGACCATGCCGGTGACGCCCTCGGCCCGCAGCGCCACTGCGCGGTGACCACTGCGCAGCGCCACTGCGCGGTGACCACTGGCCGGATGACTTTCCTGCGATAATCCTCATCGATGGGACGCAGAGTGTGGTGGGCCGCCATCCTGGTCGCGCTGAGTGTCGGCCTGTTGGCGGGGCTGCGACTGGGCTGGCTCGACTGGGTCGTCGCGGAACAGCACCCGGTACGCAACGCCCTGGCGGTGATCGGCGGATTGGTGGGCGCGGTCGGTGCGGTCTATCCCCTGATCCAGGGGCGCCGTGATCGCCGTGACGGCCGGCGGACCGACCTGCTCGACAGCCTGGCGCTGGCGATGACCAGGCGTTGGAAGGAAGAGGCGGAACTGCGCGGACTGCGACACGGCGCACTGCCGATCCGGTGGAGGCTTGCCGAACGGAAGGTGGCGCCCGGCATTCGGGCCGCCCTCGCGATCGGTGCCCAGGCCCGCTTCGCCCCGCTACCCGGCCTGCACCGGGTCACCGGGGCTGCCCTGCGCGACGGCGGCGGGTTGCGCGACCTGTACCGGGTCTACGGCGGGCTTGCCTCGGGTCGGGTGCTGCTGACCGGTGAAGGGGCGTCCGGCAAGACAGCCACCGGGGTGCTGCTGCTCCTGACCGCCCTTCAAGCGCGAGCCAAGGCCGCCGACCACGAGCGGCCGGACATCCCGGTACCGGTGCTGCTGGAGCTGCGGGACTGGCGGGTGCCGGACGAATCAGTGGCCGACTGGGCCGCGCGAGCGCTCGCGCAGAGCGAACGTCTGGTCCGGGACCGCACCGGCCGGCAATGGGTGAAGCAGATGCTCCAGGACGGCAGAATCGCCCTGTTCCTGGACGGATTCGACGAGGTCGACGCCGCGGTACGGCACGTCATGGTGCGGGAGCTGAACAAGGCACCCTTCCGGCTGGTGGTGTTCTCGCGTCCGCAGGCTGCCGTGCAGACCGCCTCGCGGCACCCGTTGAGTGGCGCGCTCGGGCTCGCCCTGCAACCCGTCACGGCCAAGGAGGCAGCGTCCTACCTGCGGCGTCGGGACCTGCCCGACCCGCCGCCACAAGCGTGGCGGGCCGTCCTCGAGGATCTTGAGGGCGGCCCGGGTGGCCCACTGACCAAGGCGTTGCGCTATCCGCTGGCCGTGAGCCTGCTTCGGGACGCCTACACCGACCACGACCCGGTCGACGAACTGCTCGACCGGGAGCGTTTCCCGACGGTTCAGGCGGTTCACCACCACCTGCTGGACCAGGCGGTCAGGACCGCGTACGGGCCCACCCAACGCCACTGCCGCTACTCCGCCGCGACGGCCGAACGGACGTTACGTTTCCTCGCCCGCCGCCTCGTCGAGGCAAAGACCTACGACCTGGCCTGGTGGCACATCCCCAGCTGGGTCCCGCCGAACCCCGGCGACTGGACGGCGGGGCTCGTTGCCGGCGTGGTTTCCGGGACGGTGGCCACCGCGGTGCACGGGCTCCGGCTGGGACTGACTATCGGTTTCACCATCATGGCGGCGGTGGTCCTGTTCATGTCGAGGAGGCGAGCGGCGCAGCCGCTCGAAACCACCGGGTGGCGGGAAATCTTCAACCGGACGACCCTCCGGTACGGTCTCGCCGTCGGCGGCATCAACCTGGTCGGGATACTGCTCGTGCACGGCGACTCGGCGACCGGCGTCGGGTACGCCGTCTTCTGCGCGATCCTCGGCACGCTTACCACCGCGGTTTTCTTCAGCCCGGCCTCCGATATCGTCGCCGCGATCCCACACATGAGCGCGGCCCTGATGCTCGGCGTCCGGCCGGAAAGGCTGTGGCAGCCCGGCGAGCGGCCACCGCGCAGCGCCATCCGGGCGGTCGGGCCGAAGGAGATGTGGCGGCATCACGCGTACGGGCGGCTCGCCCTCGGGGTTGCCTTCGGCGGTGCCCTCGGTGTCTGGTTCACCCTGATAACCCTGGTCGGCGATGCCGCCGATCCGAAGGCCGCCCTGCTCGCTGGCCTGCCGGTGGCGGTCGCCTTCGGCCTGGTGTGCGGGCCGGCGACAAACATGGCCGTGCTCGCCGGAATGAGCATGGTGCAGCTCAGGCTCACCGAGGGCACGCCCGTCCGGCTACTGTCCTTCTTGGAGGATGCCCGGCGGCGCAACCTGATCCGGGTCGTCGGCCAGGTGTACCAGTTCCGCCATGCCGACCTGCGCGACCGGCTGGCCAGCCGGGCCGGATGACCAGGCTGCCGGAGAGCCGGGTCGGGTGACCGGCCGGCTGACCAGCCGGGCCGGATGACCAGGCTGCCGGAGAGCCCGGTCGGGTGACCGGCCGGCTGGTGAGCCGGGTCGGGTGACCAGGCTGCCGGCCATGCCTCACGGCAGCATGTGGCGGGTGGGGGAGGAGCGGATCGGCACCCCAGCCGGTGAAGCGGCGGTGCAACGTCTGCGGGCGGATCTCGCATCCGAGTTCGGCGAGTTGCTCGGCCGCCTCTTCCTGAAGCGTCGCCAGGTAGATCAGCAGGGAGATCCGGTCCTTGCTGTACTCGGCGAGCAGCCGTACCTTCGCGGGGCCGCACGGCCACGCGCTCCCGCAGACATGGCAGCGCCAGGTGGGTCGCGACGGCAGATGCGCCCGGCAGCGCCCGCTCACCGGTCACCCCGCGCGCCTTCCGGCCCCCGCGACCCCGATCCGCGCCGGCTGCGGCGTACCGGCGAAGGTGCGGCCACCGTCCGCGTCCGCGCCGGCCGGGCCGGCGGTGTCCCCCGGGACGTCGGTACGCCAAGGGCCGGTTTCCGTACGACCACAGCACGTCTCCTCCGTCGAAAAGGGACCATTCCACGATCTACCTTGCCGAGGGTGTATGGACAATCACACAGCGTTCGGTAATGTTTTTTCCCGGCCATTGCTTGGTTATAGGAGGACCGGGGATGAACCACGCTTTTGTTGCAGCGCTTGCCGACGCTGGCCACACGGCGGAGAGCCTGGCCGACCAGCTCGGTGTGCATCCCAAGACGGTGGCCCGGTGGGCGAACCCGGGGCATATCCCGCAGACCCGGCACCGCAACACCGTGGCGGAACTCCTCGGGCAGGAGTCCGAGGCGCTCTGGCCGGACGTGATTCGTCGCCGCGAGCCGGTCTGGTTCCGGCCCTGGGTGGACATCGAACGCGAGGCCATCACCCTGCGCACCTTTGAACTGGCGTGGGTGCCGGGCCTGTTACAGATCGAGGCGTACGCCCGGGCGACGCTTGCGGGCGGGCTGTTGACCGCCGACGCGACGGAGGATCTGGTCGCGGCCCGGCTCAACCGGCAGGCGATCCTGCACCGCGAGCGCGGGCCGCTGCTGGTGGTGGTGCTGGACGAGGGCGTCCTGCGGCGACGGGTGGGCGACAGCAGGGAGCTGATGGCGGCTCAGCTCACGCACCTGCTCGCCTGCGCCGAGCTGCCGAGCGTGCAGCTGCACGTCGTGCCGGCCGACGCACCCAGCTATCCCGGCCTGGACGGCCCCTTCGTCATCGCCGACCTGCCCGGCGGCACCCATGTGGCCCATGTGGACGGTCCCGCCCCGGCGCAGATCCTGGACCAACCCGCCGACCTTGCTAACCTGGAGCGGCGGTGGGAGCGGATCCGTGGCGAGGCGCTTCCCCGGGGCCGGAGCCTGGATCTCGTGAAGGAAGCGGCGGCATCATGGAGCTGACTGGCGCGCGGTGGCGCAAGAGCACGAAGAGCGGCGGCAACGGCGGTAACTGCGTCGAGGTGGCCGACAATCTGTCCGATGTGGTCGCGGTGCGCGACTCGAAGGACCCGGCCGGTCCGGTGTTGACCTTCGGCCCGGTGGCCTGGCGGGCCTTCCTCACCCGGATCGTCGACCGCCCGTGAGCCTGACTCTCCTGTGACGGGGACCAGGAAGCTTCTCGTCTGCGGCATCGTCGGCGCGCTGCTGTTCATCGTGGTGATCGCGGTCAACGGGGTGATCAAGCCCGATTATGATCCGATGAACGACTTCGTCAGCGAGGGCGCAATCGGTCCTGGCGGGTGGCTCCAGATCGCGAACTTCGTGGTCAGTGGCGGCCTGCTGACGGCCTTCTCATTCGGGCTGCGGCGTACCGTCTCGCGATGGACGGCCTGGTTGACGGGGATCTTCGCGGTGAGCCTGGTCGGGGCCGGCGTCTTCGTCTCGGACCCGGTGCCGTCCGACCGGGCGAGCGGCCACGGTGTCGCGCACGACCTCTTCTCACTCGTCGTCTTCGTGGCGCTGATCGCCGCCTGCTTCACCGCCGCCCGGTGGCGACCAACCCCGCTCTGGCGCTGGTACTGCCGGTTCACCGGCGTCGCGGTCGGCGTCCTGGTCATCGCGGCCGGCGGGGTCGACCCGGTCGACGGCGGCGCGGGGTTGCTCCAACGCGGCTCGATCCTGATCGGATGGAGCTGGTTGGCCGTGCTCGCGTGGCGGGCCCGGCCGGTGCGGGAAGTCACCGTCCCGCACCGGCCTGCCACCGTCCCGCACCGGTCCTGACGGACCGGTGCGATCAGGAGGTGAGCGCGGTGGTCAGCCGTTCGGCGTTGGTCCGGAACACCGCGAGCAGATCCAGATCCTTGCCGGGGTAGTTGACGAGCGTTACCCGGGTGGCACCGGAGATCTTCGGGTCCACCTTCGGCGAGTGGGCGTTGATGAGGACCAGCTTGGGCTGCTTGGCGGCCAGGTCCGCCCGCTCCTTCGCGGTGAGCGGCTGCGGCCCGTACACCTCCGTCACCTCGATGCCAGCGAAGGAGCCCCAGTATCCGACGAGCAACTCCGACACCGCCGTGGGCGCCGGATTGGGCAGGGCGGCCTTCGTCTCGCGGGACAACCTGGTGTACTCGGCGTTGAAGGTGCTCAGCCACGCCTTCGCCGCGTCGGAGGTGCCGAACATGGTGGCCAGTCGGGTCACCTCCGTGGTGATCGTCCTGGTGGTGGCCTCGACGGGGAGCACCGTGACGAGTTCGCTGTCGTCGCCGGCCGCCTTGATCAGCCGAGGTGCGAAGCCGTCGCTCTCGGCGTACAGGACGTAGTCGGCGTCGGCGGCGGCCTTCAGGTCGCGCGCCTTCGGTTGGTAATCCGACGGGTGCGCGACGTCGGCCGGAGCAACGAGGGTAACCTCGCTGGCCCCGGCGGCCTTGGCGAGCGCGCCGACCCAGCTGGTCGAGGCGACCACCGTGGGCCCCGGCACGGCCGGCGCGACGGAAGTGCTGTCGGCGGCCGGTGTGGCGGGTACGCCCTGGCCGGTCGGTGTCGGTTCGTCGGTGCTGCCACACCCACTGGCCAGCAGAGACAGGGTCACTACCGCGCTCAGCGCGGCGGCCCGGATCGATCGCATCGTGCTCCTCGGGAATCAGCAAAGATCGCAGCCCGAAGCGACCGAGAGGTGTCCCGGCGGTCAGCTGCGGTCCAGGAGCGTAGCAATCAGCGGCCGACAACACTGACCCGAAATTCCCGACATCAGCCTCGGTCCAGGCCCGCCCAGGAGCGCAGCAACCGTCCACCTACGGAATCGGCCGGTGCCGGATCCGGGGCCGTCGACGACCTCGGTGCGGGTGAGCCAGTGCCTCCGGCAACTCCGCGCTGGAGTAGGGGACCCAGTTCCAGTTGCCCTCGGACGAGAGGGCCGGCCGGGTGAGCACGGAACCGCCGGCCACGTAGTAGAGCCGCGCCTGGGTGCCCCGCGTCTGGTTGTTCACCCACGAGCCGCCCGTGCTGAAGTACGACGGCAGTGTGCGGTGTCCATAGCCGGTGGCGTCACGGGGTGGGTGGGGTGACCGCGATGATCAGGTGGGCCGGCTGGTCGCTGTCGTTGCGGTAGAGGTGCGCCAGGCGTGAGTCGAAGGTGACCGCCTCGCCGGCCGCGAGCAGGTACGACTCGCCGCCGATCTCGGCGACCACCTCGCCGCTACAGACGATGGCGCACTCGGTCGACGGGTGGGCCCAGGGTTCGGCCGAGCTCGCGTCGCCGGGGGCGAGGTGGGCCTGGAGCACCTCCAGGTCGCCACGGCCCGGGGTGAGCCGCTCGTAGGTGATCTGGCCCGGAGGAGCGGTGAGCAGGCTGCGTGCGCCGGCCCGGCTGATGTGCACCGCCGGGGCCTCCGGCTCGGAGAAGAGTGCGGCTATCGAGGTGTCGAAGACCTGGGCGAGCTTTCGCAGGGTGGCCAGGCTCGGGTCGGTGGCACCGTTCTCGATCTGGCTGAGCAGGGCGGGTGACACGTCGGCGGCTGTGGCGAGCTGTCGCAGCGTGAGGGAGTGCTGCTGGCGCAGTTCGCGGAGCCGGTCACCGAGCATGTGAACCTCAATCCGATAACAGTGTGGCTAAAAATGTTTGACCAAGCTACACGGTCTTGTTTAGGGTGGTCAAACAAGAGGCCGGCAGTGTTTGGTATTGCTAGACACGTCGCGTCGAGGCACGAACCGGACGAACGGTCCGGCTACATCCAACCCTGAGACGACTTCCCCTGAAAACCCGAGAGACCGTCACCGGTCACCTGGGCCCGACCGGTGGCAGTGTCCCGGGCCGTCGATGCCTCGCGGATCCGCCCGCCGGACCCGCGCCATACGAAGGTAGGAACAGCATGTCGGTGTCCCCCCGCCGGCTCCGCGCCGGAGCGCTCGCTCTGGCGACGCTGGCCGTCATCTCCACCACCGCCTGCACCGCAGGCGGCAGCGGTGGGAACGCGAACGGTGGTGGCGGTGCCACCACCCTGACCGTCAACACCTCGTTCGTGCTCAAGACCCTCGACCCCGGCCGGGTCTACGAGGCGACCGGCCTGACCGCCGTGCACGCCCTCTACGACACGCTGCTCACCTTCGAGGGCTCCGACGTCGGCACCCCGGTCCCGGCGCTGGCCGAGTCGTACGAGGCGTCCGCAGATGCGAAGACCTTCACCTTCAAGCTCCGGTCGGGCGTCACCTTCTCCGACGGCAGCCCGCTCACCGCCGACGACGTGGTCTTCTCGCTGAACCGACTGAAGAACCTCAAGTCCAGCCCGGCGGTCACGGTCAGCGAGTTGAGCGTGCGCAAGACCGACGACAGCACCGTGGTGGTCACCTCCGCCACCCCCAACCCGAACGTCCCGGTGGTGCTCTCGATGCCCTCCACCGCCGTGCTCAACGCCAAGGTGGCCCAGGAGAACGGCGCCAAGGACGGGGAGGACGCCGCCCAGGGCGACAACGCCCAGCAGTACCTGGACACCAACTCCATCGGCAGCGGCCCGTACGTGCTCAAGTCGTACGAGCCGGAGTCCCAGGTGGTGCTGGAGGCCAACCCCAACTACTGGGGTGACAAGCCGCAGTTCGAGCGGGTGGTGCTGCGCAACATGGACGTGCAGACCCAGAAGCTGACCATGCAGCGCGCCGAGAGCGCCGAGATCTCCCTGGACATCTCCGGCAAGCTGCTCGACGGCCTGCCGCAGACCCTGCTGACCTCCGGCGTGCAGGACACCGTCTACTTCCTCTTCCTCAACGCCGACCCGGCCGTGTCGCCGGTGACCTCGAACCCGAAGTTCAACCAGGCGTTGCGCGCCGCCATCGACTACCAGGGCATCGCCGGCCTCTACGGCCAGGGTGCCGCGCCCGGCGCCGGCCTGGTCGCGCCGGCCTTCCCCGGCACGCTGCCGGAGAACGAGGCGTCCGTCCGCGACGTGGCCAAGGCCAAGGCGCTGCTCGCCGAGGCGAACCTGGGCAACCCGACGGTGAAGTTCAGCTACCCGGCCATCACCTACAAGGGCGTGGACCTGGGCACCGTGGCCACCAAGGTGCAGGGCGACGTCGCCGAGGCGGGCATCACGCTGGAGCTGAACCCGCAGCCGCTTACCACCTTCCTGGACGAGATGCGCGGTGGGAAGATGCCGCTGGGCTTCACCCCGCAGAGCCTGAACTACCCGGTCGCCGACTCGCTGATCAACAACATGGCACCCGGCCAGGCCACCGCGCTGCGTTCGGGCTGGACCGTCGAGCGGGCCGATCCGGCGATCGTGGCCGCCGGTGAGCAGGTCGCCGAGACCCTGGACCTGTCCGACCGGGCCACCGCGATGCAGCAGTGGCAGCGACTGATGAACCAGTCCTCCCCGTACGTGGTGCTGGCCAGCAACTCCTCCACGGTGGTGGCGACCCCCGACCTGACCGGCGCGGACTACACCGCCGCGGGCTGGCAGGTGGACGTCGCCGCGGTCGGCCGGAAGTAGTCGGCCACCACATGACGACGCTGCACAACGGCGAGCCGGGGGCGGTCACCACGACCGCGCCCCGGCCTCGGCCGCGCCGCGTGCACCCGCTGCTGGTCTTCCTGACCAAGCGGCTGGCGATCACCGCCGGGCTGCTGCTGGGCGTCACCGTGGTGACGTTCGGGCTGGTCAACGTGGTGCCCGGCGACCCGGTCACGGCCAACCTCTCCGACCAGGCGCTCAACGACCCGGCGACGGTGGCGGCCTTCCGCGAGAAGTGGGGACTGGACCAGCCGCTCTGGCAGCAGTACCTGCACTACCTGGGCAACCTGGTCCGCGGCGATCTGGGCATCTCGCAGCAGACCGGCCGTTCGGTCCTGGACGACCTGGTGCGGTACGTCCCGGCGACCATGGAACTGGCCATCCCCACCATGCTGCTGGCGTTGCTGATCGGCACCGGCATCGGGATGCTCGCGGCGGTCCGCAACGGCCGGTTCACCGACCAGCTGGTTCGCGTCGGATCCCTGCTGGGCCTGTCCACCCCGCCGTTCTGGCTCTCGCTCGTCGTGCTCTACGTCTTCTTCTACCAGCTCGGCCTGGCCCCCAGCGGTGGACGGCTCTCCACCGCGTTCAGCCCGCCGCCCACCGTCACCGGCATGTACACGGTCGACGCGGCGCTGGCCGGGCAGTGGGACGTGGCCTGGGACGCCGCCCAGCACCTGGTCCTGCCGGTGCTGGTGCTTACCTCGCTGACCGTGGCGCTGCTGGTCCGCTTCGTCCGCTCCGCCATGCTGGAAGTGCTCCAGCAGGACTACATCCGTGCCGCGTACGCCAAGGGTCTGCCGACCCGGGTGGTGCTGCGCCGGCACCTGCTGCGCGCCGGCCTGGTCCCGGTGGTCACCGTCTCCGGCCTGGCCTTCGCCTCGCTGCTCTCCGGCACGGTGCTTGTGGAGAGCATCTTCGGCTGGCCCGGCCTCGGCCAGTACGCCTACCGCAGCGCCACCGCCCTGGACCTGCCCTCGATCCTCGGCGTCAGCCTCTTCGTGGCGCTGGTATACACGCTTGTCAACCTGACCGTGGACCTGCTGTACGGGCTCATCGACCCGAGGATCCGGCTGTCATGACGATGATCGCACCCGATCCGGTGGCCCCGGATCCGAAGGTGGACCGGGCGTTGAACCGGCGTCGCTGGCTCGGCCGGCTGCGCGGCGGCTCGACCGGGCGACCGATCTGGCGTCAGCCGATCGCCGCGGCGGCGCTTGTCATCCTCGGTGGATGGCTGCTGGTGGCGATCTGCGCGCCGCTGATCGCCCCGTACGATCCGCTCGCCCAGAGCCCGGATGCGTACGCCCCACCGTCGGCCGCGCACTGGTTCGGCACCGACTCGCTCGGCCGGGACATCCTCAGCCGGGTGATCCACGGCGCCCGGCTCTCCATCCCGCTGGCCCTGGCCATCGTTTCGCTGGCCCTGCTCGTCGGCGGCCTGCTCGGGCTGATCGCCGGCTACCTCGGCCGGCTCGTCGACGAGGCGCTGATGCGCCTGACCGACCTGGTGTTCGCCTTCCCGCAGATCATCCTGGCGATGGCGGTGACCGCCGCGTTCGGCCCGAACACCCGCAACGCGGTGCTCGCCCTGGTGATCGTCTCCTGGCCGGTGTACGCGCGGGTCATCCGCAGCGCGGTGCTCAGCATGCGCGGTGACGACTACCTCTCCGCCGCCCGGCTGCTCGGCGTCGGGCCGGTACGCGCGCTGCGCCGCGACGTGCTGCCCAACAGCACCGGCCCGGCGATCGTGCTGGCCACCCTGGAACTCGGCAACGCGGTGCTGCTGCTCGCCGCGCTCTCCTTCCTCGGCCTGGGTCCCCGCCCACCGGCCGCCGAGTGGGGCTCGATGGTCGCCCTCGGCTCCCAGGACCTGTCGATGTGGTGGGTCAGCGTCTTCCCCGGCCTGGCCATCCTCACCGTCGTGATGGCGTTCAACGTGCTCGGTGACGCGCTGCGTGACCGGCTCGACCCCCGCTACGCGAAGGGACGCTGATGGCACCGCTGCTCGACGTGGACTCCCTCGCCGTCACCCTGCCCGGCCCGCGCGGGCCGCTGCCGATCCTGCACGACGTGTCGCTCACCGTGCACGAGGGCGAACTGGTCGGCATCGCGGGGGAGAGCGGCTGCGGCAAGAGCCTCACCGCGCAGACCCTGCTCGGTCTGCTCCCGCCCGGGGCCGAGGTCACCGGATCGGCCCGGTTCGCCGGCACCGACCTGCTCGGCCTGGACAACCGGGGCTGGCAGCGGATTCGGGGCGCCGGCATCGCGATGGTCTTCCAGGACCCGACCGCCGCCCTGCACCCGATGCTCACCATCGGCCGTCAACTCACCGAGCACATGCGGGTGCACCTGCGGATGGATCGCCGGGCCGCGAACCGTCGGGCGGTGGAGCTGCTCGACCAGGTCCGCATCCCCGACCCGGAACAGGCCCTGCGCTCCTATCCGCACCAGTTCTCCGGCGGAATGCGCCAGCGCGCGGCCATCGCCATCGCGCTTGCCGCCCGGCCCCGGCTGCTGATCGCCGACGAACCCACCACCGCCCTCGACGTCACCGTGCAGGCCGGCATCCTCACCCTGCTCGACCAGTTGCGCGCCGAGACCGGGCTGGCCGTCGCGTTCATCACCCACGACCTCGGCGTGCTCAGCGCGTTGACCACCCGTGGTTACGTCTTCTACGCCGGACGGGTGGTGGAAACCGGTCCCACCGGGGCGCTGCTCACCGCACCCACCCATCCGTACACTGCCGCGCTGCTCGGTGCCCGCCCGCACGGCACCCAGGCGGTCGGCACGCTGCGGCCCATCCCCGGCGGCCCACCGGCGCCGGGGAGGCGCCGCCGGGCTGCCCGTTCCAACCCCGCTGCGGGTACGCCGAACCGTCCTGCGGCACCGCCCCGCCGCCGCTGGCCCCGGCCGGGGCCGACCGGTCGGTGGCCTGCGTGGTCCGCCCGCACCTGGAGGTGGCGACCCGATGACGGATCTGCTGCGAATCTCGGACGTCGAGGTCGAGTACCGCTCCCGGGGACGCGGCCGGGTGCGCGCGGTCGCCGGGGTCAGCCTGGCGGTCGGGGCCGGACAGATCGTCGGCCTGGTCGGCGAGTCGGGCTGCGGCAAGTCGTCGCTGGCCCGGGTCGCGGTCGGGCTGACCGCGCCGAGCGCCGGTGAGGTCCGCTACGCCGGCCGACCGGTCACCCCGCTGGGCTGGCGTCGCCGGCCGGAGCCGGAGATCGGCCTCCAGATGGTCTTTCAGAACCCGTACGCCTCGCTGAACCCCCGGCGCACCATCGGCGCGCAACTGCTCGACGGCGTACCGGCGACGGTGACCGGGTCGGCCCGCCTGGCGCGGGTAGGCGAACTGCTCGACCGGGTCGGCATGCCGGCCGCCGCCGCCGACCGGTACCCGCACCAGTTCTCCGGCGGTCAGCGGCAGCGGCTCGCCATCGCCCGCGCGCTCGCCCCGGAACCCCGCATGATCATCGCGGACGAGCCGGTGACCGCGCTGGACGCCTCCTCCCAGGCCCAGGTGGTCAACCTGCTGGTCGGGCTGGTCCGGGACCTCGACATGGGCATGCTGTTCATCTCGCACGACCTCGCCCTGGTGCACGAGATCGCCGACCGCACCGCCGTGATGTACCTCGGTCGCATCGTCGAGACCGCGCCCACCCGCGAGTTGTGGCGCGACCCGCGCCACCCGTACACCCGGGCGCTCATCGACGCGGTGCCGCAGATCGGTCCCACCCCGCAGCTGCCCGCCACCCTCGCCGGGGAGGTGCCCGACCCGGCCAACGCCCCGACCGGCTGCCGGTTCCGGCCGCGCTGCCCGCACGCCTTCGCCCCCTGCGGCGACCAGCCGCCCACCGTCGAACTCGGCGGACGCAGCGCCGCCTGCTGGCTCAACGACCCCACGGTGGCCCCGGCCGCCGTGCCCGCTCACTGAGGACGCCGCTATGCACACCGCCACCGAACAGGTTCTGGTCAACCTCGCCCTCTACGACGGCGTCGCCGACCACCTCCAACCCGACCGGGGCGTCTGGGTCGGTGCCGACGGGCTGATCCGCGCCGTCGGCCCGGTCGACGACGTACTCGCCGAGGCCGGCGACGTCCGGGTGGTCGACCTCGGCGGTGACGTGGTCATGCCGGGCCTGACCAACATGCACGTGCACCTCTCCCTCGGCCTGCCCGGCCACCTCGCCGACACGGTGCACCGGTCCAACCTGGCCGAACTGGTGCTGCTGATGGCCGACTCCGCGCGGCGCACCCTGCACGCCGGGGTCACCACCGCCCGGCTGGTCGGCGAGGGCCGCTACGCCGACTTCGCGCTGCGCAAGGGCATCGAGGCCGGCGCGGTGGACGGACCCCGGATCTTCACCGCCGGGCACGCGCTCTGCTGCACCGGCGGCCACGGCTGGGAGGCCGACGCGCTGGAGGCCGACGGCGCGGACGGGTTCCGGCAGCTCACCCGGGCGCAGATCCGGGCCGGCGCCGACCTGATCAAGGTATGCATCTCCGGCGGCATCGCCGGCCAGTACGAGGCGATCGACACCCCGCAGCTGCTCGACGACGAGATGGCCGCCGTCATCCGGGTCGCCCACGACTGGGGACGCAAGGTCACCGCGCACGCCGGCCCGGCCGACACCGTACGCCGGGCGGTGGAACTGGGCCTGGACTGCGTCGAGCACGGCTACGAGCTGACCGACGAGGTCACCCGGCTGATGGCCGCCAAGGGCGTCTGGTACGTGCCGACAATCGTGGTCAGCCGCTGCGAGCAGTTCTTCCGCGACTCCGGCGTACCGGGCTGGCTGATGGAACGGGCCCTGGGCGCCGGGCCCCGGCACTGGGAGAGCCTCCAGCACGCCATCCGCAACGGCGTACCGATCGCCCTGGGCAGCGACATGCCGCCGCACGCCGGCTACGACGAGACCACCGCCACCGTCCGCGAGCTGGAGTTCATGGTGGACGCCGGCATGCCGGTCGCGGACGCCCTGAAGGCCGCCACCATCCGGCCCGCCGAATGGCTCGACCAGGCCGACCGGCTGGGCAGCGTCGAGGTCGGCAAGCACGCCGACCTGCTGGTGCTGCGCGACGACCCGACCCGGTCGGTTTCCGCGCTGCGCACCCTGCACCTGGTGATGAAGGGCGGCGTCGTCTATCGCGACGACCACGGTCGCGTCCGGGCACCCCGATGACCGGGATCACCCAGGTCGCCGACGACTACCTCGCCGCGCTCGCCGAACTCGACCCGCAGGCCGCCGAGGCGGCCGGGCGTACCGCACAGTCGCAGCTGACGGACCTGTCACCCGAAGGCTTCGACGCCCGCGCCGAGCTGGCCCGTGGCACGGCGACCGCCGTCGCCACGGCCACCGCGCACTCGCCGGCCGAACGCGCGCTCGCCGGTGCCCTGGCCGACCGGCTGGCCAGCGAGGTCGCGCTGCACGACACCGGCTTCACCCCCCGCCTGCTGGCGCCGCTGGCCACCCCGGTCCACCTGGCCCGGCAGGTCTTCGACAACCTGCCCCGGCGCAGCGCCGACGACTGGGCGGACGTCGCCGCCCACCTGCACCGGCTACCCGCCACCCTCGCCCAGTACGCCGCCACCCTGCGCCGCGCTGCGCAGCGTGGGCAACTGGTCGCCCGCCGGCAGGTGCTTGTCGTCGCCGAACAGTGCGCGAGCTGGGTCGGCAACGACTACTACGGTCGGCTCGTCGCCGGCTACCCGGGCGGGCCGCTCGCCGACCGGTTGGCCGAGGGCGCCCGGCTGGCCACCGCCGCCACCGCCGGCTTCGCCGCCTTCCTGCGTACCGACCTGGCCCCCGCCGCGTCCGAGGTGGACGGTGTCGGTCGGGAGCTGTACCAGGTCACCGCCCGCGCGTTCCTCGGCGCCACCGTGGACCTCGACGAGCTGTACACGTACGGCTGGGCGGAGCTGGAGCGCACCGCCGCCGAGCTGCGTACGGTGGCGGCCGAGTGCGGCCACCCGGACGTGCCGGCGGCGCGGACGGCGCTGGACGCGGACCCGGCCGGCCGGGTGCCGGTCGGCCCGCCGCTTCAGCAGTGGCTCCGACGGCGCACCGCCCTGCTCACCGACATCCTCGACGGCACCCACTTCGACCTTCCGACGGCCACCCGGCACGTCGAGTGCCGGATCAGCCCGACCGCCTCCGGTGTCATGTACTACACCCCGCCGGACGCGGCGCTTACCCGGCCCGGCACGATCTGGTGGTCGGTGCCGCCGGGCGAGTCGACCGTGCCGGTATGGCGGCACGTCGGCACGCTGTGCCACGAGGGACTGCCCGGCCACCACCTGCAACACGCCATCACCCTCACCCTGGCCGAGCTGCACCCGTGGCAGCGCACCCTCTGCCACGTGCACGGGTACGCCGAGGGGTGGGCGCACTACGCCGAGCGGCTCGCCGACGAGCTCGATCTCTACTCCGGCCCCGCCGAACGGCTCGGCATGCTCGACGGCCAGATGTGGCGGGCCGCCCGCGTCGTCATCGACCTCGGCCTGCACCTCGACCTGCCGATCCCGGCCGGCAACGGGTTCACCGACGCCCCCCGCTGGACGCCCGAGGTCGCCGTGGAACTGCTCACCCGGGTCGCCGGCCTGGACGCGGCGACCGCCCGCTTCGAGGTCGACCGGTACCTCGGCTGGCCGGCCCAGGCCCTGGCCTTCAAGGTCGGGGCGCGGCTGTGGCAGCAGACCCGCCGCGACGCCGAACTGCGCGCCGGTGCCGCGTTCGACCGCAAACGGTTCCACCACACCGCGCTGGCGCTCGGGCCGATGGGCCTGGATCCGTTGCGCGCCCGCCTCGCCGAGACGTTCCGACCCACCACCCGTGACCTCGACCGGAAGTGACCCGATGAGCATCGACGAACTCACCGCCACCATCAGTGGCATGTACCGATCGCTTGGCGACCGGCCCGCCTTCGACGCCCATTTGCACCCCGACCTGACCATCTGGGAGTCCGACGCCGATCAACTGCTTTCCGGCCTGGCGGCGCTTGACGAACTGCGCGACCGGCGGGCCGCCGACGCGCCGGGCCCGGCCCCGGCCGAGGTGGCCCCGGAACAGTTCCGCGTCGACGCCTGGGGCGACACCGGCCTGGTCCGGTACGTGCTGCGTGCCCGCCACGGCGACGACCGCCCGGACGTCTGCTTCCGGGTCACCGACGTGCTGCGCCGCACGGACCACGGTTGGCGCATCGTCCACCACCACGCGGAGGCCGTCCGATGAGCGAGCACAGTGGACCCGACGCCGACCAGCCCACCACCGACGTCTACGACCTGCGGGTGGTGGTGGAGCGCATCGAGGGCCGTTCGGTGTGCGGCATGAAGGTGGGCGACCACCTCGACCTGACCGAGTCCTGCCGGCTCAGCATCCCGGCCGGCCAGCACTTCTGCATGTACGCGCTGGCCGCGTGCCTGCCGCTGCTGCCGGCCAAGCAGCGGGCGCTGGCCGAGGGGGACTGGATGGCCCGGGACAGCCACGTGGCCTGCCCCGACCCGGACGAGCGGGTGATCATGCGGATCGAACGCACCGGCCGCCGGCAGATCCCCACCGAGGAGTTGACGTGAACGGCGACCGGCTGGTCGGCATCGGCCTGCAATCGGACAAGTCCGCCGACGAGTACGCCGAGTTGGCCGAGTTGGCCGAGCGGCACGGCTTCGACGTGCTGTCGGTCTTCGGCGACCTGATGTACCAGCCGCCGATCTTCCCGCTGCTGGTGGCCGCCCGGCACACCCGCCGCATCCGGCTCGGCGCGGCCTGCCTCAACCCGTTCACCCTGCACCCGGTCGAGGTCGCCGGTCAGGTGGCCGCCCTCGACCTGGCCTCGCACGGCCGGGCGTACCTCGGGCTGGCCCGGGGCACCTGGCTGCAACAGATCGGCGTGCCGCAGGCCCGGCCGCTGCGGCGCATCGCCGAGACGGTGCAGGTCGTCCGGCGGCTGCTCGCCGGTGACAGCGGCGGATTCGAGGGCCGGGAGTTCACCGTCGCGCCCGGCACCACGCTGCGCTACACCCCGGTCCGTCCGGACGTACCGGTGCTGGTCGGCACCTGGGGGCAGCAGACGGCACGCTCCGCCGCCGCGTACGCCAGCGAGGTCAAGGTCGGCGGGTCGGCGAACCCGGGAATGGCCAAGACGATGCGCGCCTGGCTGGACGAGGCGGCCGGGCACGACACCGGGGTCGTGCTCGGTGCGGTCACTGTCGTGGACACCGACGGCGCGCTGGCCCGCCGGGTGGCCCGCACCGAGGTGGCCATGTACCTCGCGGTGGTCGCCGCCCTCGATCCCACCGTCGAGCTGGACCCGGAGCTGCTGGCCCGGATCCAGGAGCACGTCGCCCGGCGGGAGGACGACGCGGCCGGTGCGCTGATCGGTGACGACCTGCTCGACCTGTTCGCCTTCTCCGGCACGCCCGAGCAGGTCGCCGCGCAGGCCGCCGCCGTGTTCGACGCCGGAGCCAGCCGGGTGGAGTTCGGCACCCCGCACGGCCTCACCCCGTACCAGGGCATCGACCTGATCGGTCGGCGGGTGCTGCCGCTGCTGCGGGGTTGATCCACTCGACGGCCGATCGGCGGTGCCGTGCGGCCGCCAGCCCCCCCGTTCCACCTGGCGGCCGCACGGGAACCAGCTGACCGCGCTCGCGGTCGGCACTCGCGAACTCCAAACGAATCCGGATGAGACGCCGGCACCCCGATTGGCTATCGTTGCGCCCCGTGAGGGTGCCATGAAGCCGCCGAAGCCCGCCGGGGCGGCCGAGGAGCCGCCTGATCCGGGGACGGCCCGCAGTCTCCCCGAGTTGATCGAGTGCCTGCGGGCGCTCAAGATCTGGGCCGGTGACCCCTCGTTCGAGGCGATCACCCGACGGGTGAACGCGCGCTGGCGAGCCGACGGCCGTCCGGACGACGAGCTGGCGCGCCGGGGCACGGTCGTCGACTGTTTCAAGAACAGCCGCCGCCGGATCAACACCGACCTCGTGCTCGCGGTGGTCCAGGCGATGCACGACGAGACGGGCTACCTCGCGCACTGGCGGCAGGCACTTCGGGTCAGCCTCGCCGAGACGACGGCAGCAGCCCAGGTACGCGTACTGGACCACCTCCCCGACGACGTGCCCGCCTTCATCGGCCGGGATGCCGAGACGGCACACCTGCGGCGACTCGCCACGATGTCGGTAGGTGCCGAGACCGGTGGTGGTCCGGTCGTCTGTGTGCTCGCCGGCATGGCGGGCATCGGCAAGACGCAGCTCGCGGTGCACATTTGTCAGTTGCTGGTCGCCGAGGGGCGCGTCGACACGACGTTCTTCGTCGACCTGCGCGGCTTCCACGCCGATCCGGGGCAGCCCCCGGCCGAACCCGCCGCGGTGCTGGACGGCTTCCTGCGCCTGCTCGGCGTCTCCGGTCACGAGATCCCACACGGGCTCGCGGCCCGGG
Organism: Micromonospora sp. FIMYZ51; assembly: GCF_038246755.1. Taxonomy (NCBI): domain Bacteria; kingdom Bacillati; phylum Actinomycetota; class Actinomycetes; order Micromonosporales; family Micromonosporaceae; genus Micromonospora; species Micromonospora sp. FIMYZ51. The sequence goes on from NZ_CP134706.1 coordinate 3,300,962, forward strand.
CGGCGCTGTTCCGTGCCCGCCTCGCGGGTCGCCGCGCGCTTGTCGTCCTCGACAACGCGGCAAGCGCCGAACAGGTACGTCCGCTTCTGCCGGACGGCAGAACCCTGACCCTGGTCACCTCCCGCCGCCGACTCGCCGAGCTGGACCCCGAGCAGCACCTGGACCTCGACCTGTTCACCGCGACCGAGGCCGAACAGTTGCTGGTCCGGTCGGTGCCCGGGGTCACGGTGGGCGCGGATCCGTCCGCGCACCAACGGGTCGCGCTGCGCTGCGGCCACCTGCCGCTGGCACTCAGCGTGGTCGCCGGTCAGATGGCGGCCCGACCCGGCTGGACGGTCACCGACCACGCCGACCGGCTGGACGAACGCCATCAGCACCGCCGGCTCGACACCGGTGTGGAGATCGCGCTGCACCTGTCGTACCAGAACCTGCCCGAGCAGCGGCAGACCCTGCTGCGGCGGATGGCCGGGCATCCCGGCCCGGACCTCGACGTGCACGCCTGCGCGGCACTGCTCGACACCGACCCGGACAGCGCCGGCGCACACCTGCGCCAACTCGGCGCCGAGTACCTCGTCCAGCAGCCCGTCGCCGGCCGGTACAAGCTGCACGACCTGGTGGGCGCGTACGCGGGGGAGCGGGCCTGGGAGGAGGACCGGCCGGCGGACCGACGCGCTGCCCTGACCCGGCTGTTCGATCACTACCTGTTCACTGCGGCAACGGCCATGGACGCGTTGTACCCGGCGGAACGGCACCGTCGACCGGTCCTACCGTCGCCGATCCCGGTCGGCCTGCTGCTTGACGACCCCAAGGCCGCGCTGCACTGGTTGGACGCGGAGCGGATGACGCTTGTGGCGGTCTGCCGGTACGCGGCCCGTAACGACTGGCCGGAGCACGCGGTGCGGCTGGCCGGCATCCTTTCCTCCTATCTCGACAACGGCGGATACCCGGCCGACACGCTGACCGTGCACACCGAGGCCCGGCACGCCGCCGGGCTGCTCGGCGACGGCACCGCCGAAGCCAACGCGCTGACGAACGTGGCCGTCGCCTACTGCCACCAGGGCGACTTCGCGCAGGCGAGCGGCTGTCTCGAAGCTGCCCTGCCGTTGTTCCGGCGCGCTGACGACCTCCGTGGCGAGGCCCGGGTGCTGGGCAACCTGGGCGTGGTCCAGAGCATGGCCGGGCAGCACGAGACTTCGGCCACCTACCACCTTCAGGCCCTTGATCGTTTCATCCGGATCGAGGACCGGGTGGGTGAGGCGAACACCCTGGCCAACCTCAGCGAGGTGAACGTACGACTGGAGCGTCCCGAGGCAGCGATCGAGCAGCTCCAGCGCGCCCTGGCCATCTTCCGTGACCTGAGGCACGGCGGCGGCGAGGCGACCGCACTCAACAATCTGGGTGACGCGTATGTCCTGTTGGGCCGGTACGCGGACGCCGTGCGACATTACGAGCTGGCCCTCACGCTCTTCCGCGAGTTGGGCGAACGCTACGGGGAGTGTTGCGTACTGAACGGGCTGGGCGAGGCCCTCGGCGGACAGCAGCATCGCGCGGAGGCCATCGCCCACCACACCGAAGCCCTGGCCCTGGCCACCGAGATCGGTCGGCCGGAGCAGCAGGCCCGCGCCCGCGCCGCCCTGGCCCGCCTGACCGGGCCGGTGCACTGACCGGGCCGGTGCACTGACCGGGCCGGCTCACTGACCGGGCCGGCTCACTGACCGGGCCGGCTCACTGACCGGGGCGGTGCAGCCGATCGGCGATGCGCGAGGGTGGCTCCCGGGGAGGTCCCCGGGAGCCACCGGGGATCACGGGTCAGCCGGTGAACGTGAAGTAGGCGCGGTGCTGGAACCCGTTGTCGAGGGTCAGCACGAACTCACGACAGGTACCGGCCCAGCTCTTGTCGGTCTTCCAGCCGAAGTGGTACTGGCCCTTCTTGTCGCCGGAGAGCCGCGACTTGCCGGGGCTGTCCGCCGGGACCGGGATCGGTCGCGGCGTGACCGAACCATCGGGGTTGACCGTCAGCAGCGTGTCGCAGTCGACCAGCCGGGAGTAGGGCGAACCGCTGGCCAGGATGTCCAGCCCCCGGTACTTCGGCAGCTGGAACTTCATCGGTACGGCGCTACCGGCCTTCGCCGTGTTCAGGCCGGGCTGCGCGGTACGACCGAGGAAGTCGGCCCGGCAGGACGGGTGGGTGTCGAACGCCTCGGTGTTGTCGTCGCGGTTGGTGGTGCCCTGCACCGCGCTGTAGCCGAGCCCACGGCGGGCGAACGAGGCCCACAGCGTGCAGGAGTTCTCCCCACCGGTCAGCGCGGCGTCGGCGGCGATGATGGCGTCGCGGCCGACCACGAAACCGGGGCCGCAACCCTGCAACTTCAACCCGTCCATCACCAGCTGCATGGCGAGGTTGTTGCCGCCGCTGCTCCAGCCGTCGTACACGTTCGGGTTGAGGCCGTGCCGGTCGATGAGGTCCCAGGTCATGTCCCAGAGCACGGCGGCCCAGCCGTGGCCGATGCCGTGCGGGGCGGCCAGCGAGGTGCCGTTGAGCCAGCCACCGGTCTTGATGCTGTCGTAGGTGAAGGGCTGGATCTCCATGTTCCGGGAGTAGGGACGCGGACGCAGGCCGGCACCGCTACGGTCGTCCTGGTAGAGGATGTACGGCACCAGGCCGCGCGAACCCTCGGCGCTGTCCAGCTTCGGGTCGAGCAGCGTGGTGATCGCGAAGAAGTCGCTCCAGCCCTCACCCATCTGCTCGTTGCCGCTGAGGCAGTTGATGCCCGGTCCACCGGTGAGCCGGTTGGAGATGCCGTGGCCGTACTCGTGGATGACGATCCCGGCGTCGAGGTCGCCGTCGCGCATGCCCGGGTGGTCGGGGTGCTTGCGCAGCGAGCCGGTGCCGGTGCCGGCCGCGATCGCGGCCTTGATGGCGTCCCCGTCGGCCTGGGTGACCGCCACCGCCGGGATGGTGACCGGCGCGGTGGTCATGGCACCGGTAAGCACCGGTGCGGCCCCGGCGGCGTTGTGCGCGACCACCACCGCGTCGGCGCCGAGCGACTCGGCGACCTGGGTACGCAGCAGGTACGTGCAGGCCGTGGTGCCACCGTCGACCACGGCGATCCAGCCGCCGGTCGGCAGCGTGCCCGGGTAGGCGGCCACGTCGCAGCCGGTGCCGGCGTACACGAACTGGTGGTTGGACAGGCCGGCCGTGGTGACCGCCGGGCTGAACCGCGCCCAGCTGGCGTCGAACGAGCCGACCCCCGCCAGGACGACCTGGTTCTGGGCGCCGAACTGGTTACCGGGCCACAGGTACATCTGCATCCGGGGAGTGCCCACCCCGTCGACGGCGGGGGTGGAGAAGTTGGCGTTGTTCGTGCCGCCGCCGTCGGCCGCCTCGGCCCGGACGTAGTCACCGCCGACGCCGCCCCGACCGTAGTTGTTTGCCTGGAAGTTGCCCGACGCCTCGTCGAAGCCGTACCGGTAGGAGACGTCGTGGATGATGTTGTTCCAGTAGAACAGGTTGGCGGTCGCCGCGTCCCGGTAGTTCTGCGGGTTCTCCCGCAGGTCGAGCGGGAAGTTGAAGGTAAGCGACGGCCCGCCGTCCGGGCTGCTGCCGAAGTCCGGCGCGTTGTTGTTGTCCTGGTCCTGGTAGGCGTGCACGTTGTTGCCCTGAGTGGTGGTGAACTCGGGGCCGGCCACGCCGTCGGTGTCGTGCCAGCCGTACGGCGAGGCGAGCCCGTCCGCCGGGTTGGTGACCAGGCGGCGGGGGCCGTCGTTCGGGCTCTCCGTCGGGTAGCCGTAAACCTGGTAGCTGGAGCCGTCGTCGACCGGGTTCGGCGAGCCCAGCTTCTTGCCGTGCCCGTGCCCGTGCCCGTGATCGTGGCGGTGCGCCAGGCTCCGGCCGGACACCTGCCCCAACGTCGTGGCCAGCTCGTCCACGTTCTCCTGGGTGGTCCAGTCGTCGGCGTCGAGCAGGTCGCCGGTCTGCGCGTCGACCGTGGCGTTCCACAGGTGCACGTCGGAGGAATCGTCGATGACCAGCTGCCAGGCCAGGCGCAGCCCGTCGCCGGTCGGGTGCCAGCCCAGCTTGGCCGGGATCGGCTGGTCGGAGATGCCGCTGCCGCTTACCACTGTGGACTGCGCGGCCCCGGCGGCGCGGCTCATCACCCGGGGGCTGCGCACATCGGCCAGGTCGAGTGCGTCGGCTGCCGCCTCGACCGCGTCGACCGCGTCGAGGTCGGCGCTGCCGGAGGTCGCGCCGGACAGGCCGGTGACCAGGGTGTCACCGACGAAGACGACGCTGCCGTCCCGGGCCACGTTGACTGTGGCGACGGCCCCGAAGACCTCCAGGTCCTTGTGCCGTTGGGCCAGGTTGACGTGGGTCACGCCGGTGTGCCGGCTGGTGTAGCTGGAGAGCACGGCGAGGTCGGCCAGGTCGGCTGCGGTCACGTCGTACCGGTCCGGGTTGGCCCGCAGGTAGCTGGTGGCGATCTCCTCCGGGGATCCGCTGTTCGGGCCGGTCAGAAAGAGCGGGTTCGACCTGGCGGGTTCCTCGGTGGCGGCGGCGGGCTGGGCGGTGAGCGTGGTGAGGGACGCGACGAGCGTCGTGGACAGCAGCACCGCGGCATTGCGACGGAGCCTGGAACGATGGACTTGTCGGGGCACTTCTGCTCCTTTGGGGGTTGAAAGGACAGCATGGAGCGCCGATCCACGACCGCCGCGCCGGCCCGTCACGGTGCGTCCGCGACGTTCGTCCGACCATCACGATCTGTGGTCATCGGTCGATGTGGATCACGTAGAAGCTACGGCGCGGCTGGCTGAACGGTCAATCATTTCGATGTTTCGTTGCGGATGGTCGTCCTTGCCCTGGCCCGCAACGTGGCAGGATGAGGCGTGCCCGAGCCACACCAGGCGCCGATCGCCTTCGAGACCAGCTGTGTCGTCGCGGCGTCGCTGGACGAGGTGCACCGCCACCTGAGCGACCCGAACAGCTACATCGGACTGTCGCCGCTTATCGTCGCGGTGCGCGACGTGCGGCCCGGCCGGGACGCGCAGGGGCGGGCGATCGTCGACTACCTCGCCGTCGAACGGTTCCGGCTGTTCGGCCCGGTGCGCTGGGACAACGTGATCCGGGTACGCCTGACCCCGCAGCCGCCCGACCGGCTGGTCAGCGACGTACGCAGCCCGGGATGGGTGCGCCTGCGCGCGGTGGTGGAGTTGGCCGCCGTGGCGGACGGCACCCAGGTGCGGGAGCAGATCACCGCCTTCGCGCCCGCCCCGCTGCGACGGTTCGTGGCCGCCCAGGCCCGCCAGGCCGCAGCACACCGAGCCACCGAATTACCCCACCGAATACCCCCACCCCCACCCCCACCCCCACCTGACCCCCACCCCCACCCCACCGTTGATCATGAGGTTGGCGGCACTAGTCGATCTTCAAAGTGCCGCTAACCTCATGATCAACAGGGTGGGAATGGGGGTGGGAGTTGTGGAGTAGGCGGAGCTGGCCGATCTCGGCGACGTTCTTCATCAGTTCGGCGTTCACCCACGCGAGCAGGTGCCCGACGGTGTGCTGCGGGTCGCGCGGCCACGGGAACGGCGCGACCGCGTCGAGGTCGGCCTCGGTGAGCCGATCCAGTACGGTGAGCCACTCCGCCCGCAGTTCGCGCAGCCAGGCGATGGTGGCCTCGCCGTCGCCGGGCCAGTGGACCTCGGTGCGGTCCCGGGGCGGCCGATCCTGGAGGTGGTCGGTGGCGACACTCCACCACCAGCCGAGGTGCCAGGTCAGCCAGGCGATCGTGGGCACCGGGACCGGATCGGGTTCGGTGTCGGCCCAGTCCGGCACCCACCGACCGGTCGGGTCCGGGCGGACCGTCCAGGAATGCCCGGCAGGCTCCCAACGGAACTGCGCCGGCTGCAACCGGTCCAGGTGGTATTCGAACAACGACCAGGTCAGCTCGAACTGCCAGCGCAGCAGCTCACGACGAGTGACGGACATCGGATGATCCTTACAGTCGGTCGGCGTACCGGGCGACCGGTTATCGGCTTCGCCTGGGCCGGAGCCCGAGGGACCGCCCTTTCGTTGATTGCGATCGAAGTTCGGGCGAGACATGTGTAAGCATCGACGTGTGGCGGTGCAAGGGTTAGGCTCCGAGTCCGTACAGTCTTCGATGCGAGGGGTGTCATGTCCCGTCGAACCGGCCGGCCCTCCCATCTGTCGACCTCGTCGGCCCGGTCGGGACGTCCGCCGGCCCGGACCATCGCGGTGGGCGTGGTGGCGGCGCTGGTCGTGGGTCTGCTCGGCGGGTTGGTCGGATACGCCGTGGGGCGGCCGGACGCGACCGAGTCCAGCATCGAACAACTGCGGGAAGCGGACGCCAAGCGCGACGCGCAGCAGATCACCGAACTGACCGATCTGGCCCGCCGGACCGGGGAGGAACTCGGGCCGATCCTGGTCGCCATCAGGCAGGACGCGGAAGCCGGGCGCGCCCCCGAGGCGACTCGGGTCGGTCAGTGGCAACAGACCATGCGCCAACTGAGCGCGCAGTTCGCCGACCCGCCGTCGGGGATGACCGCGACCAACGTCGCCCGTGGCGGGCTGCGCAGCGCAGTGGAACAGGGCGCCGTCGCCGTCGACGCGGTCGCCCTGGCCATTGGTGGTCCCGTCGACGGGCGGGCGGAGCAGCTGACGCTGGCGGCGCGGCAGGCGGCACTCGCCGCGACCACCTGGTCGGTGGCGGCAACGCAACTCGACCAGATCAACATCGATGCCGGCAACGGCCATCAGCACGTGCACCTCGACGGCGATGGCGCGGAAGGCGCCCTGACCCCCGACGGTGCGGCGGAAGGCTCCGGTGGCTGACCGCGACGCTGCGGTGGTTGATCCGCCCGGGCGACCCTGATCCGTTCGGCCGATTCGCATCGTTGAATGCGCCGGGCAGACTACTGGTTCCCCTGCCGTCATCGACAGTGAGGCGCTGCGTGATGACCACCATGCTGCTGAAGGTGCCGGTCACCGAGGATGGCGAGGAGTACTTCGAGGTCGAGGTGGACCGCCGGCACGTCGAGGCGATCACGCTCGCGGCGGGGCGGAGCCGGGGCGGTGCCTGGTCGACCACCGCACTGAGTGCGGCGATGGCGAAGGCGTTGCCGGCGTTGCGGATGGTCGCGCACGGGGTGCGCTCCGCCGCCGCGCCGGACGAGATAAGCGTCGAGGTGGGGCTGGCGGTCGGCGGCGAGACCGGCTTGATCTTCACGAAGGGCACCATGGAGGCGACCTTCACGCTGAGCCTCACCTGGCGGGGTGGTGGTGATTCCGCTCCGCCCGCCAGGTGAGGTGAGCTGGTGGGGTCGGCATGTTGATGCGATGCTCCGCCCGTAGTTGCCGGTACTGGTGCATGTCGATCGGCGACTCATCTTCGGGCATCCGGTCGGTGTCGGAGTAGATCTTGCCGTTGAGGTGGTCGATCTCGTGTGCCACGCTGCGGGCCAGGCCGCCGGTCAGCTCGTCGTCCCGAGTCTCGCCGAACCCGTTCTGGTAGCGCACGCGTAGGCCCCAGGGCCGCTTGACGATGCCGCGTACGTCGAAGAAGCTCAGGCATCCCTCGAAGTCGCGGGCCTCCTGCTCGCTCTGGTCCGCCACCACCGGGTTTACCAGTTCCAGGTAGTCCGTCGAGTCGGGCACCTTCACGATCGCGATCGCGTACGCCATGCCGAGCTGCGGTGCCGCGATCCCCATGCCCACCTCCGGCCGAAAAGCGTGGTACCGGTTGACCCAGCCGGCGACCCGCCGCAGGTGGGCGAGGATTCGCTGGGCCAGGAGGCGATCGTTCTCGGACCGGAAGTCGATGCTGCGGGTCTTTGCCGGCAGGTTGGACTGCTCCCGTCCGCGTGCCGGGTCGCGTACCTGAAGGATGCCGAACTGGCGCATGACGCTTGCCGCGTCCTCGGCCTCAGCGCTGTCCGGAATCCGCTGCCAGAAGAACCAGTCGAGCCGGATGCGGCGCTCCTCGGCCAGACTCTCCTCCTCCGCCGTGCGATCCCAGGAGTAGACGGTGTGGTCGCCCTCCACCCGCACCTGAACGCCGGTCAGGGGCTCCAGGGAGGTCTCGGACGGCAGTGACGTCACGCCCCAGCATTCCGGCTCCAGTTCGGTGGGCAGGTGCGCCTCGACGGAGAGACGATCGGTGTTCGGCTTGATATTGCGCTTGTACCACTGTCCCCACATCTGGTCGCTTACCCGGTACTGATAATCGATCGTGGCCTGCCGGCCCGGAGTCAGTAGCTGGTCACCCGGAAAACAGAGGTCGAAAGTGATCTCCTCGTGCCTTACCTTTGTTGCTTTGACGTCCATTCGTAGAACTTCCACGTCGAGTACGCACCACGCGTGCAGATCGATGTCTCGAACGGGATTGCCGACACTGAGTGGGTGTTTGGCATGATGCCGCAGGTTGCGGACCGCCTCGTCGTTGAGAAAGCGCGCCACGGAAACCTTGATCTCGTATTTGGCGCGGGGCGTACCGCCGCCGTGCAGGAGAATCCGCCGTTGTCGTAGCGTGTAATGGGTGCCGTCGTAGTGCACCTCACCGTGATCGTGCAACAACGTCAGGCCGGGCCGTGTCGTGGCCGTGGCGGCCAGCGCCCTTTCCAGCAGCGTGCCGTCGAGCACGAGCACTTCCGCCGAGTCGTCCGTGGTGATCGCCTGGAGCATCCCGAGCACCGCTGACGTGCTGGGTTCCCAGACCGGACCACCACTGAAGCCGGGCTGTACGCGAAAGACCCGGTGCACCACCTCGTCGACCTGCAAGCGGTGCTTGCCGACGGCACCGAGCAGCCGGCCCTGCACGTGTCGTCCCAGTGTCCGGCCGTGTCCCGGCCCCCACATCTGCACCAGTGTGTCGTGGCGGCTCTTCAGGTGTGCGCCGATTCGCAGCGGCACCGCGCCGCTGCTGGACACCGTCTCGCCGAGGCGGAGGACCGCCACGTCCTCGACGTCGAAGTCCTCCCCGGTCGGCAGCCAGGCCGCCACCTCCGCGCTGCGTTCGATCCAACTGTTCGCTGGCCCGAGTAACGCGAAATGCAACCGAATCCGGGTGCTTTTCGCCACCGGCTCCGACTGGCGTGGTGCCCGTCCGAGTGCCGCGTTGACAACATGCGCGCAGGTGAGCATCATTCGTTCACCCACAAGGAACGCCAAGCCGACCCGCTCGCCTTCCGGCCGATCGAGCACAAAAGCGATCGACTGTTCGACGTGGTGCATCAGCCAGACCTCCGTGCGCAACGGGAGGCCATACTATAGGCCGCCCCGGCAACCGGGCTATCGGCGTCGGGCGACCCGCCGAGCGGGAATTGCTCAGCATGGTCGTTGCGGACACGTGGCGATCCCGGTTGACGCGGTAGGACATTGATCGGCGGCAAACGGAACATGCTGTTCACATTTGCCGCTGATCAATGTCCCGTGCTGCCGGTCGCGCTCAGAGCGACAGCCGGGGCCACGCCGCCAGGTCGGCCAGCAGCTGCCGGTCGTGGGTGGCGACGACGACCGCCGCCCGGGTCTGGACAAGTGCCGCGGTCAGGTCGTCGACCAGGGGTGCCGACAGATGGTTTGTCGGCTCGTCGAGAATCAGCAGATCGGGGCGCTCGGCCAGCCGCAGCGCGAGGTTCAACCGGCGTTGCTGCCCCTGGGACATCCGCCCGACGGGCGTACGCAGGGCCTCCTTGTCGAGCAGGTTGGTCGCGGTAAGCGGCACGAGGTCCCGGTCGCTGAGCCGCCCGGCGGAGCGGAGTCGGCCGAGGTGCTGGTCGTACAGCTCGTGGGCGAGCCGGCCCGGCGGCCACTCCGGCACCTCCTGCCCGAGGAGCGCGACGCGGGCCCGGGAGAGCTGGCGGACCTCCCCGGTCGAGGGTTCGAGATCCTGGGCCAGCACCGCCAGCAGGGTTGACTTGCCCGCACCGTTGGGGCCCGTCACCAGCAGACGATCCCCACCGTCCAGGGTGAGCGTGACCGGTTGGCGCAGGCGGCCGGTCACGGTGACGTCCTGACAGCGCAGGATCGGTAGCCCGGGACGGGTGTCGAGGGCCGGCCAGCGCAGCGGCAGCGGCGGCTCGGGCACCGTGATCCGGTGCGCCTCAAGGGCTTCCTGCCGGCGCCGCAGCGCCTGGACGAGACCGGGGGCACGGGACTGGCGTTGGTGTTTGCCGTGGCCCTTCTCCGGACGCCAGCCGGTGCTCAGCCGGCCCTGAGCCTCGTGCACCGCCTCGGCCAGCCGCTGGTGTTCGGCTTGTTGGGCCTCGAAGTCCCGCGCCCAACGCTCGCGCTCGCGTACCCGTCCCTCCTGCCAGCCGGCGTAGCCCCCGGCGAACAACCGCGGCCGGCCGTCCTGGCTGGGGTCGAGGTCCAGGAACTCCCGGGCCACCTCCTTCAGCAGGGCCCGGTCGTGGGTCACCAGCACCACCCCGCCCGGATGCTCGCGAAGCCGCGCGGTGAGGAACGTCAGCGCGTCGGCGTCGAGATGGTTTGTCGGCTCGTCCAGCAGCAACAGGTCGTGGCGCGCCCCGAGCAGGCAGGCCAGGCGGACCCGGTAACGCTGACCGACCGACAGCGTCGACAGCGGGCGGACGCGATCGGTGCAGGCGTCGAGCCCGGCCAACGCCACGTCGACACGACGCTCCGCATCCCAGGCGTCCAGCCGTACGGCCGTATCGAGGGCGGCGGCGTACGCCCGGTCCGCGCCGTCGGCTCCGTCGGCCAGCGCGGTGGCGGCGTCCTCCAGTGCCCGCACGGCCTGCTGGGATTCCCGGATGGCGGCCGCGACCAGGGTGCCCACCGTTTCGCCGCTGCCCGCCGCCAGGGCCTGTCGGGCCAGACCGATCGTGCCGGTCCGTTCCACCGTGCCCTGGTCGGGCACGATCAAGCCGGCCAGTACGTGCAGCAACGTCGTCTTGCCGCGACCGTTCTCGCCGACGATGGCCAGCCGGGAGCCGGCCGAGACGGTCACACTGGCGTCGGCCAGCACGACCCGACCACCCAGCACCACCCGTACGCCATCGGCTCGAACGTGTGCCCGGCCGCCGGCCGGCAGTCGGCTGCCCCAGCTCAGGTCGGGGTCTGCGGTCAGGTGCTGCGATGAGGAATGTTCAAGGTTCTGCACGGTCTGCTCTCAGGCTCGTCATGGAGCCGGGCAGCACGAGAACACCGCCCGGCGGGAACGCCAGGACGGCGGAACAGAGCTAGTTGAAGTCGGTAAACCCTGCCGCCGTCAGCGGCGGGACCAGGGCTTCATCGTGGCGACACCTGAGTGCATGACCCAACCTTATCCCTGGCACCGGGCCGGCGCTGGCCCGGTGCCAGGAACGTCTGGGCGAGTCAGCTCGCCGTACAGGTCGCTGTGGTGGTGCCGACGGAGCCGGCGGCGGACCCGAGGAAGCCGAACGTGGTGCTGGCGCCCGGGGCGAGCGCGCCGTTGTAGCTGACGTTGCGGGCGGTGACCGTCGACCCCTGGGTGGTGACCGTGGCGTTCCAGGACTGGGTGATCGCCTGGCCGCTGGCCAACGTCCAGGTCACCGTCCAGTTGCTGATCGCCCGGGTGCCCGCGGTGACCCGTACCTCACCCTGGAAGCCGCCGGCCCACTGGTTGGTCACCGCGTACGTCGCGGTGCAGGCGGCACTGCCCGGCGGTGGCGTGGTCGGTCCGGGCGGGGGAGTGGTCGTCGGCGGCGGCGGCGGCGGGGTGGTGGGCGGCGGCGGGGTGGTGGTGGGCGGTGGCGTGGTCGGCGGGGGAGTCACGGTTGCGCCCCAACCGGCGGTCGAGTCCAGCCAGGCCGCCCTACGCAGCATCCAGTCCCGCATGAACTGGACCTGTCCCTGCCAGGTCGACGCGGTGGGGGTGATGAAGGGACCGACCATCCGGGTGGTCAGGTTGGGCCAGCGCTGGAAGTTGCGTTGCGCGGCGTTTGTCAACGGGGTGCTGAGGGCGGTGATCCGGGCCTGCAACGAGGCGTCGGAGAGCGCGTCGCGGCGCAGCGTCTGCCAGCGCAGCCGGACCTGGTTGACGAAGGCCGGGTCGCGCATCAGCTGGTTGTACCAGTCGTTCGCCATCGGCTGGCGGCCCTGCTGGTACTGCCAGCCGGAGGTCTGGTCGTTGCCGAAGTAGCCACCGACGCCGAAGCTGAGATCGTAGTCCCAGAGGGGACCGGCGAAGATCTTGGTGTCCCGGTCCTTGTAGAAGTACGCGCTGCGGAGGTACGAGTCCATCTCCCGGCTCAGTTCGTTGATGATGAGCTGGTCGATGAAGGAGTCCACGTCGATATAGGCGCGGTAGCCGGTTGCCGGATCGGCGAAGTTGGGTGCCCGCAGCACGTTGTGGAACTCCTGGATGTGGTTGCGCAGCCAGTCCCGCTGTTCGGGCTGCAACGGCGAGGGGTCGGCGACCTCCAGGTAGTTCCAGCAGCTGGCCGCCGGCCCGGTGCACGGCAGGGTGGGCTCCTCGGCGGCCATCCATTCGAACTTCCAGATGTAGCCACCGGTGATCCTCGGCAGCGTCCGGTCGTCGGAGCGGAGTTGCTTGAGGTCGAGGCGGTTCTTGGAGTTCTTGATCGTCTCGACGATCATGTAGACGCCCATGTAGTCGTCGGCGCCGACCGGCCCGGCGTCGGTGTTCAGGTAGAACTCGGCGAACGCGTACCGGGGTGCCGGCAGGCCCATCTGCCGCCCGAGGTCGTAGACGAAGGCCTCGCGGATCAGCGCCTTGTCGCTGAACGGCCCGCGCAGCACCCAGTCGGAGTCAGCGGGCATGCCGAGCACCGGGTAGTCGGCATCGTCGTCGTCGTTGTCCCAGAACTCCAGCCGGTACGGCGTCTTGTCGAACATGGCCGACGACTGCCCGCGTAGCCGGAAACCGGCCCGGGTGGCCACGGTGGGGGCCGCGGCCAGCGAGGTGCTGCCGCCACCCGGCTCGAAGATCATCGTTGCCGCGTTGAAGTACTCCCGGTCGGGTCGACCGGCGCCGTACGAGTCGATCAGGATCACCGGCAGGTCATGGGCGGTGCTGGTGTTGCGGGCGACGTACATCGCCGTGCCGGGTGCCCCGGAGGCGCTCTGCCCGACGAAGGCCTGTGCGCGTAGTTGCGTGGTCCGGGTCAACCGCAGCGGCGAGCCGGCATAGAGCGGCGACTGCGCCGTGGGCAGCCGCCCGTCGGTGGTGTAGCGGATCTGCGCACCGCTGACGGTGGTGCTCAGCGACACCGACACCTCGCCGGAGAAGGTGCCGCTGGGCACGGAGAAGCGGATGTCGCCGAGTAGGTCGTCGGCGGCCGACGCCGCCGCAACGGCGTCGGCCGCCGAGGTGGTGGTGGCGGAGCCGATGGTGCGTTCGGTGCCAGCGAGTGCCTCGGCACCGGCTGGTGACGGGGACGGGACGAGCAGCCCGGCGGCCAGCACGGCGGCGGCCAGGACGCCCGCGGCGCGCAGGGCCGCGCTCGCGGTGCCGGTGCTGCGGACGGTCAGACGCACGATGCCTCCTGTGCGGAGCGAAGGGTGGTGGTCGGTGCGGGATCCGTCAGCGACTGGAGGGACGGGAAGTGGCGACGTAGGGTCCGCCGCCATGGCGAGTCCGGTAGTTCGGGGCGGAGCGCGGCCAGCCCGGTGGCGTACTTGGAGATGCGGACCGGCCGGATCCGGCGCTGCCACAACATCCGGTCGGCCGGCGAGGCGGTGCAGCTGGTCTTGGTCTCGACCACGGCGAGGCCGGGCAGCCGCAGCGTGCTGTCGCCGGCCCGCCAGGTCAGGTCGGTGTCGATGGTGACCCGGCTGGCGCTGGCCGGCAGCAGCAGGGTCGCCCGCTGGTAGCTGGTGACCAGCACCGGATCGAAGGCGTCGTCGGCGGCCGGCTGGACCGCCTCCTGCCGCAGCGCCGCGTCGACGAAGTCCCGGCCGGGGCGTACGGTGGCGCGGTCGCCGGGATCGTAGGGCAACCGGTGCTTGGTGATGCTGCCCCGCGCTCCGCTGATCTTGACCTCCAGCCAGCACTGCGCGGAGTCGAGATAGCTGCGGGTACGCACCTTGAAGCGGCGCCGTCGCCGGTACGCCGCGCAGTGGTAGCTGATCAGCCGGGGCGTGTCGAAGTAGACCGACTCGTAGCGGAACACCCGCTCGCCGTCGATGTCGAGCACCCGGGCGGCCGGCACGAGCTGGTCGAGCAGGTGGGGCAGTTGGTCGAGCGGCACCACGTACTTGCGGTCGACCCTGGTCTGGAGCGCGGCCCGGTCGATGAGTTCGGCCAGTCCGACGGGCGTCAGCTGCGCCAGTGCCGCGGTGAACGTCGTCGGGTTCATCGGTGCGCTCCCGCCGCTGCGGGCCGGCTCGGGGCGGCCCTGGTGATGCCGGGACGCACCGAGTACCGGACGTCGACAATTGTGGTCTCGTTGACCAGATCGAGGCGCTGCACGGTGGCGACGTGCACCCGGGCGCCGAGCAACTGTTCCAGTTGGGCGACGAGCGCGACGTGATCGGTGACGGCGGAATCGAGCACCATGATCTGGTGCCGGTAGTGGCGCAGCACCCGGGGATGGTCACCCACGAACATCACCACCACGATGAGCCCCATCAGGCCGGCACTGAGCCAGATCTCGGTGGTGCTCAGTGCGCCGAGGATGCCCAGGGCCAGGGCCGAGAAATAGTACGCGACCTCGTGCTGGTCGAGTTCCGTCGAGCGCAGTCGGATGATGGAGAGTACGCCGAACAGCGCCAGCCCCAGCCCGAGTCCCGCGCCGACGTTGCTGGCGCTCAGGGCGCTCGCCACCGCCAGGACGCCGATGTTCACGCCCAGGTAGGCGACGACGAGATCGCGGCGGCGGTGTCGCGGGAAATAGAGTCCGAAGACGAGCAACGTCACCGCGCAGATGTCGGCGGCGAACAGCACGAGCTGGGACGACATCTTGTTCTTTCCTCCTGAGTCACTGCCGCGTCGGCCCGGCGCCGTTCCGTGCTGCCCCGGCACGGGGTGTGGGCGGGCGACTGAACGCGACCGGAAATTCCGGTAAACTTACGGGAACTATTTCGGGAATAGTACGGCTCGGCATCGAGGCGGGTCAATGGTCATCGATGATCGCGAAACGGGCCACTCGTCGCGCGGGGGGTGAGACCTGATCCGCGTTGGTCGGACGACTGACCAATCTGGGCACATGGTCCGGAAGTCTCCGAAACCCTATTGACATCCCTCGTTCTCCGGTCGGAAACTCACCGCTGACGAGTCATCGATTGCTGTCGATCACTCGGCATCGTGTCCGCCCGGAGAGGGGACCCTCGGTGACCATGAGATCGGGCCGCCAACGGACCCGTACCGTCCTCGCCGTGCTGGTGGTGACGGCGCTCGCACTCACCGCGACGACCCGGCTGGTGGTGGGAAGCCCGCTGGCCCGGGCGGCCACGGCCACCGCCGATCTCGCCGCCGTCGCGGCGGTGGAGGACGAGGGCGTCGACTGCCCGGTGCCCGGCCCGACGTCGCCGCCGGCCAGCTCGCGGCTGCCCGATCCCTTCCGGAAACTGGACGGCACCCGGATCTCGGCCAAGTCGGACTGGCGCTGCCATCGGGCGGAAACAAAGCAGCTCGCGCAGCGTCACGTCTACGGCGAGAAGCCGGCGAAGCCGCAGAGTGTCACCGGAACGGTGTCGAACACGAGTGTCACGGTGAACGTGACGCACAACGGTCGCAGTGCCAGCTTCTCGGCGAGCGTGCAGCTGCCCAGCGGGGGCTCCGGACCGTTCCCGGCCGTGGTGGTGCTTGGCGGTTTCGGCGCCGACACCGCCACCATCCGGTCCGCCGGTGCCGCGGTGATCAGCTACGACCCGCTCGCCGTCGGGCGGGAGGGTACGCCCCGCACCAACAAGCAGGGCGCGTTCTACAGCGTCTACGGCTCGTCCAGCAGCACCGGCCTGCTGGTCGCCTGGGCCTGGGGGGTGAGCCGGATCATCGACGTCATCGAGCAGTCGGGCGGCAACATCCTGCGGGCGGACGCGACAGGTGTCACGGGATGCTCCCGCTACGGCAAGGGTGCCTTCGTGGCGGGCGCCTTCGACCAGCGCATCGCGTTGACCATGCCGATCGAGTCGGGCAGCGCCGGTGCGCCGATCTTCCGGGGCATTCCCGGTGAGTCCGGCGCTCAGCCGCTGAGCAGCGCGTACGGCGAGCAGCCGTGGTTGGGCGACGCGTTCGGCTCCTACACCGGCAACCCGGCGAACCTGCCCGTGGACACCCACCAGACGGTGGCCATGGTGGCACCGCGCGGACTGTTCATCATGGACAACCCGCACATCGACTGGCTGGCCGCCCGGTCGTCAAGCGTGGCGGCCCTGGCCGGTGCCGAGGTCTACCGCGCCCTCGGCGCGGGCGACAACATCAGTTACTGGTCCGACGTCCAGGATGGCACGCACTGCGCGTCCCGGCCGGAGTGGCGCACCCCGTTGCAGCAGAACATCCAGAAGTTCCTGCTGAAGACGGGTAACGCGACCGGAGTCTTCCGGATCTCCAGCCGCAAGGCGGGCAACCTGGCCGAGTGGCGGGACTGGCAGACCCCGACCCTCGCCGACGGCCCGACGCCCTCGCCCACCACGTCGCCCACCACGTCCCCGACTGTTTCGCCCACCGCGTCGCCGACCGTTTCGCCCACCGTCGTGCCGACCACACCGTCGACCGGTGGCTGCACGGCGTCGGTGTCGATCAATCAATGGACCGGCGGATTCGTCGCCACGGTGCGGGTCACCGCCGGCTCCGCGCCCGTCAGCGGGTGGGCCATCGCCCTGACGCTGCCCGCCGGGGCCAGCGTCACCAACGCCTGGAACGCCAACCGCAGCGGCAACAGCGGCGCGATCACGTTCACGAATGTCAGCTACAACGGAGCCATCGCCGCCGGTCAGTCGACCGAGTTCGGCTTCCAGGGCACCGGCACCGGCGCCGGAGTGGCTCCCACCTGCACCGCACGGTAGCGCGGGCGGCGACGAGTCCGCCCGAACCCTGGACGCGCAGCGACGCGCGCAGCGCCCAGGGACGCTCCGGAACTTCCGGAGAAACTTCCGGAAGTTATTGACGCGCGTGAAACTTCGCTGCAATACTTCCGGCCAGTAAGGCCGATGCAATCCCCTTTGTCGGGGATCCCGGCATGGTCCCCTTCTCTACCGTAAGTCCGGATTCATGCTGCCCAGACCGGGCCACCGGACCCGGAAGGAGCGTTAGATGGTCAAGGACTCCTCCCAAACGCCAGGACGGCCGAGACGACGGCGAGTGGCAATCGTCCTCTCGGCTGTCGGCATGCTGGCCGCAGCCGGTGCCATGGTGCTGCCCAGCAATGCCAGCGCTGCCGAGTCGACCCTCGGCGCTGCGGCGGCGCAGAGCGGACGGTACTTCGGCACGGCCGTCGCGGTGAACCGGCTCAACGACTCGGCGTACACGACCATCCTGAACCGCGAGTTCAACCAGGTCACCGCCGAGAACGAGATGAAGATCGACGCGCTCCAGCCGCAGCAGGGGCAGTTCAACTACGGCAACGGCGACCGGCTCGTCCAGCACGCGCGTAGCCAGGGCATGCAGGTCCGTGGGCACACTCTGGCCTGGCACTCCCAGCAGCCGGAGTGGATGCGCAACATGTCCGGCCAGACGTTGCGCAACGCGATGCTCAACCACGTGACCCAGGTCGCCACCCACTACCGGGGCCAGATCGCCTGGTGGGACGTGGTGAACGAGGCGTTCGAGGACGGCAGCAGCGGTGCCCGCCGCGACTCCAACCTCCAGCGCACCGGTGACGACTGGATCGAGGCGGCGTTCCGCGCCGCACGGGCGGCCGACCCGAACGCGCAGCTGTGTTACAACGACTACAACATCGACAACTGGAACGACGCCAAGACCCAGGCCGTCTACCGGATGGTCCGGGACTTCAAGAACCGTGGCGTGCCGATCGACTGCGTCGGCCTCCAGTCGCACTTCACCGGTGGCTCGAACTACCCGAGCAACTACCGCACCACGCTGTCGAGCTTCGCCGCGCTCGGTGTCGACGTGCACATCACCGAACTCGACATCCGCAACGCGCCGAGTGACGCGTACCGCAACACGGTGAACGACTGCCTCGCCGTCCCCCGCTGCAAGGGCATCACCGTCTGGGGCATCCGCGACTCCGACTCGTGGCGTTCCAACGAGAGCCCGCTGCTGTTCGACGGCGGCGGCAACAAGAAGGCTGCCTACACCGCCGTACTCAACGCGCTGAACAGTGCCACGCCTGGTAACCCCACCACCCCGCCGCCCGGCAACCCGACCACCCCGCCGCCCGGCAACCCCACCACTCCGCCGCCCGGTGGCGGATGCACCGCGACGATCACGCCCGGTCAGGTCTGGGGTGACCGGTACAACACCTCGGTGACGGTCAGCGGTGCCAGCACCTGGTCGGTGGTCGTCGTCATCACCGCACCGCAGAAGATCTCCGCCACCTGGAGTGGCAACCCCACCTGGGACAGCAGCGGCAACGTGATGACGATGCGCTCCAACGGCAGCGGCAACACGTTCGGCTTCACCACCATGATGAACGGCAACTCCAGCGCCCGACCGCAGATCAGGTCCTGCACCGCAGGCTGATCCCCAACCCACCTACGTCGGCCGTGCGGGCTCACCCGCACGGCCGACGCCCGTCCGGGCCAGAACCAGGGGCAAGGGCGAGGACGGGATGGGGGCGGGGGTCAGCGGTGCCAGGCGGACCAGAGGGCGGCGTAGCGGCCGTTTGCGGCGAGTAGCTGGTCCGGGGTGCCTAGTTCGACGATGCGCCCGTGCGACATCACGGCGATCCGGTCGCAGGTGTGCGCCTGGCTGAGCCGGTGCGCGACCACGACGGCCGTGCGCCCCTGGATCAGCGTGGCGGTGGCCTGTTCGAGCTGCCGGGCCCCCGCGCTGCCGGCCTCGGCACTCGCCTCGTCCAGCACGACGATCGGTGGGTCGAGCAGGGCGATCCGGGCCAGCGCCACCTGTTGCGCCTGACCGGCGGTGAGCGGATGCTCGCCGTCACCGACCCGGGTCCGCAGACCGTCGGGCAGCGCGGCGACCCAGTCGGCGGCGCCGACCAGCTTCAACGCGGCGTGCAGATCCTCGTCGGAGGCTTCGGGCGCGGCCAACCGGAGGTCGTCGGCGAGGGGCCCGGCGAAGACGTGGACCTCCTGGGTGACGACACCGACGGTCCGGCGCAGCTCGGCCGGATGCAGATCGCCGATCGGCCGGCCACCCAACCGCACCTCGCCGTCGGCGGCGGGGAAGACGCCACCGAGGATGGCCGCGAGGGTCGTCTTGCCGGCCCCGCTCGCACCGACGATCGCCAACGACTCGCCCTCGGCGATCTCGATCGAGACGTCCTGCACGACAGGTGGGCCACCCGGATAGCGGTGCCAGACCGACGTGGCGGTGATGCCCGTCGGCCGCCACGAGGAGACCGAGTGCGCCGGCCGCGCCGCCGGCACGTCGAGCCCGGCGATACCGACCAGCCGGGCCAGTGCCGCGCCGGCCGACTGGATGTCGTTGAACGAGATCAGCAACATGCCGAGCGGCCCGAAGAGCCGGTGGAAGAGCAGGGCGGCGGCGGTGACGTCGCCGACCGTGCTGTCGCCCGCGCGTACCAGCAGGAAACCGGTGAGCAGCACCGCGGTGAGCCCGATCGCCTCCGCGTAGTTCATCGTGTTGGCGAACCAGAGGAAGCCGCGGACGGCCCGCAGCCGCGCCACGACGGCGTTGCGCGACGCCTGGTCGACCTGTCGGCTCTGGCGCTCCTGCATGCCGTACGCGTGCACCGTCCGAGCTCCGGTGAAGGTGGTCAACACGCTCTGCGTACGGACCGCTGCCGCCTGCCGCTCGGCGGCGTAGAGCCGCTTCGCCTGAGGCACGAAGCGGCGCAGACTCAGCACGTACACCGGGAAGACGACCAGGAACGCGCCGGCGATGCGCCAGTCGAGCGACGCGAAACCGGCAAAGGTGATCACGACGGTGACCAGCGCGGTGAAGATTCCGGCCGCCAGCCGTACCGAGTCGGTCACCCGCTCCACGTCCTCGGTGACCCGGGAGGCGACGTCGCCCGCCCCGGCGCTCTCCAGCCGGGCCGCGTCCATCCGCAACGCCCGGTCGAGCACCTCCTCGCGGAGGTCGGCGCAGGCCCGCATGCCCCACTCGGTGACCAGCCAGTTGGCGGTACCGGTGAGCACCGCGGCGGCCAGTCCCGCACCCAGGATCCAGGCCGAGGTCAGCAGCAGCGATTCGACGGTGCCACCGGCCACCACCAGGTCGACCAGCCGACCGAGCAGGATCGGCACGACGACCGCCGCCACACTCGCCGCGGTCGCCGCCAGCACCGACGTCCAGGCGAGCACCGGGTAGCGCCGTAGGGCACGCCAGAAGGCGGCGAGCGTCACCCGGCCGCTCGCGACCGGCAGGATTCTGCTGGTCGTGGTCATCGCAGCACCACCTCCGCGTACGAGGAATCCGCGAGCAGTTCGCGATGGCGCCCGACGGCCGCCACCTTGCCGAGGCGGAGAAAGACGACCCGGTCGCAGCGGTCCAGCAGCGGTGCGCTGGTGGTGACCAGTACGGTCGCACGACCGTCGCCGGTCCGGTAGGCGCGTATCCCGTCGGCGATGGCGTGCTCGGTGACCGCGTCGATCGCCGTGGTGGGATCGCGGAAGACGGTGACCGGCCGGTCGGCCAGCAGCGCGCGGGCCAGGGCGATGCGCTGGCGCTGGCCGCCGGAGAGGTTCAGTCCGTGGTCGACCAGGTCGCGATCCAACCCGGCGCCGTCGGTGCGCAGGTCCTCGCCGGCGGCTGCGGTCAGGCTGGCGTTCAGCGTGGCGTCGTCGCGCTCGTCGCCGGTCTGCAACACCTCGCGCAGGGTCGCCCCGAACAGGTCGACCGCGTGCGGCTCGACCAGCACGGTACGGCGCAACGAGGCAAGATCGAGCTCCCGCATCGGCGTACCGGCAAGGGTCACCTCGCCCCGGTCGGGCGACCGCGCGCCGGAGAGCAGGTCGGTGACGTCGTCGGCGGCGCCGGCCTCGCCGGTGACGATGCCGACCAGCTCACCCGGTGCCACGACGAGGTCGACGCCGGCCAGGTTCGGCGCGTGCACCGCGTCGAGGGCAAGCGTGCCCGGCTCGGCCGTCCGGTCCCCGGACAGGCCCTGTTCTGCCGCGCCGAGCACCTCGGCCACGCGGGCCGCGCTGGCGCGTGCCGTCGCCAGCCGGAAGACGCAGTCGGCGAGGTTGAGCACCGGATCGGTGATGAACGTGGCCAGCCCGACGATCGTGATGAGCTGCCCGACCGTGATCCGTCCCTCCAGGGCGAACCAGCCGGCCAGGGCGGCCACGGCGGTGACCAGCAGCCCGGTGGTGAAGGTGGACGCGCCGATGAACATGGCGCCGGCCTTGACGGTGCCCACGCCGGCGTCCAGGGAGGTGCGGCTGGCCGTACGGTAGCGGCGGGCGGCCTCGTCGGCGCCGCCGACGCCGCGCAGCGGTCGCAGCCCGCGCAGCAGGTCGGACGCCGTGGCGGCGGCCCGGCCGACGGCCTGCTGCTGCGCCGAGGTGCGGCGGCCCACGATCGGCCCGAGCGCGTTGAGCCCGAGCACCAGGATCGGTACACCCACCACCAGCCCGAGTCCGAGTGACCAGTCGATCCGCAGCAGCACGATCGTCGACACCGTCAGGCCGACGAGGGCGCTCACCCCCCGACTGCCCAGTTCGAGCAGTTCGGCGGTGGCGTGGGTGTCGGAGGTCGCGATCGAGAGCAACTCCCCGCTCTGGCGTCGGGTGCGGATCCCCCGGCCACCGACGACGCGCCGGACCACCCGCATCCGCAACTGGTGTGACTCCTCCGCCACCGCCTTGGAAAGGAACCAGAAGCCCGACCGCCAGCCCATGGTGAGCGCGGTGAACAGCGCGAAGATGCCCAGCACGGACCAGGCCATCGCCGAGGTCGACCCGGTGCCGACGGCCTGGTCGATCACCAGGCCGATCGCCACCGGGACGAGCGCCTCGCAGACCTGGTGCAGGGACCAGAACAGGGCGCACAGGGCGGTGTCTCGGCGCTGGCGCCAGAACATCTGGCCGATCAGTCGCCCCGTGGGTTGCCTCATTCGCCCGCCTCAAGCTCGATAGTTAGGGCAGGCTAACCTGTCGTCCCCACTCGATGCCATCCGCCGGCGACCCGGTTGTGGCCGGCTGGGGGAGGGCGGACCGTCGCAGTGGCATGGTCAGTCACCGGCGGGCGGCATCGGCTGGTAGTCGAACCAGTCGAAGGCGGCGCTGCCCTCGGTGACGTAGAGGCCGAAGACCCGGCCGGTGAAGCCGGCGGCGACCTCGGTGGAGAGGTAACGGCCGTCGAGTTCGGCCAGGACGACCGACCCGTCCGCCGTCGCCACCTCGAAGCTGACCGTGTCGCAGGCGGCGGGGCGTACGCCGAAGGGTGCCCCGGGCGCGGTCACCTGGTCGGCGGCGGTCACCGTCGGCGGCAACAGGTGGTGGGTCCTGGTGGCGATGGTCACGGTGACCGGTCCGGGCGGGACCGGCTGCTCGGCGAACACCTGGCGGAACGGTCCGACCCGGCCGACGACCCGTACGGTGCCCTCGGAGATCTCCAGGTCGTAGTGGTGTGCCTCATCGATGCGCAGGGTCAGCCCGGCCCGCCCGGCGCCGGGGTCGACGCGGACGCCGGCCCGGCAGTCGTGGTGCAGTTGCCGGCGGGCGACAATCGTCGCCCCGACCCGGTCGAGCGTGTCGCCGACGGCGTGCAGGGTGAGCCAGCCGGGCCGTTCGGTGAGCGACCAGCTTTCCGCCGGCCGGGCCCGCAGCGAGAGCCAGCCCGCTGCCAACGTCGGGTCGTCGAAGTCGTCGCGGTGGGCACCGGGATCGGGGGCGGTGGCGAGCGCGGGCGGGCTGCCGGCGGGGGCGGCCATCACCTCCTCGACCGGGTCGACCACCGGCCAACCGTCCACCCACCGCACCGGCACCAGGAAGGTCTCCCGGCCGAGCACGTGGTACGGCGGCCACTGGCCCTTGGCGCGGATGCCGAGCAGCACCAGCCACCAGCTTCCGTCGGCGGCCTGGACCAGGTCGGCGTGGCCGGTCGCCTGGATCGGCCGATCCGTGCTCCGGTGGGTGAGGAAGGGGTTGACCGGTGCCGGCGCGAACGGACCGCGGATGTCGCGGGAGCGGGCGATGGACACGGCGTGCCCGGTGTGCGTACCGCCCTCGGAGACCAGCAGGTACCACCATCCGTCGATCCGGTACAGGTGCGGGGCCTCCGGGTACTGCCCGCCGGTGCCGGACCACATCGGCACCGGACCTTCCAGGACCGTGCCGGCCAGCGGATCGATCCGGTACGACTCCACTCCGGAAACGGTGAGCCAGCAGTCTCCGTTGTCGTCCCAGACCAGCGACGGGTCGATGTGCGGCACGTCCAGGTAGATCGGGTCCGACCAGGGCCCGGCCGGGTCGGTGGCGGTGACCAGCAGGTGCCGGCCGATGTTGACGTTTGTGGTGATCATGTAGAACCGGCCGTCGTGGTGGCGGATGGTCGGCGCGAAGATGCCGCCGGAGGCGTGCGTGCCCGGCGGTAGTTCCAGTTGGTTCGGGCGGTCCAGCACGTTGCCGATCTGCCGCCAGTTGACCAGGTCACGGCTGTGGAAGATGGGTACGCCGGGGAAGTACTCGAAGCTGGAGCAGACCAGGTAGTAGTCCTCGCCCACCCGGCAGATGCTCGGATCGGGGTGAAAGCCCGGGATGACGGGATTGCGGTAGGTGGCGGCATCGGTCATGGCTGTCGATGCTAGGGCCTGTGCCGAGCGGGTTCGTTGACTGCCGTCCCAGGGTTGTCGTACTTTCGCATTTACAGCTATCAATTAGGGGCCTGGCGTCGATGTGAGCGCGAACAAGTCCCGGTGCGTCGGTCGGCGGTCCCGCAACCGCAGGAGAGACCAATGGCGAAACGTCATCGCCTCGCGCTACTGGCCGCCACGGCGGCCGTCACCGTCGTCACCGCCGCCGCCGGGGTGGCCGTCGCCCATGCCGCCGCGGTCGGGTGCGCCGTCCGGTACGCGGTCTCCGCTCAGTGGCAGGGCGGCTTCAACGCCGACGTGACCATCACCAACCTCGGTGACCCGGTGTCGTCCTGGCGGCTCGTCTGGTCGTACGGTTCGGGTCAGCGGGTCACCCAGGCGTGGAACGCCACCGTGACCCAGAGCGGCACCCAGGTCACCGCGAGCAACGTGTCGTACAACGGCGCGATCGGCACCAACGGGACCGCGAGCTTCGGCTTCAGCGGCTCGTGGAGCGGCAGCAACCCGGTGCCCACCGCGTTCACGCTCAACGGCGTGACCTGCACCGGCGCCAGCAACCCTGACCCGACGCCCACGCCGACCCGCAGCACCCCACCGCCGATCGGTGACTACCCACCCTCCGGTCGGCTCTGCAACAGCAGCGACCTGATCGACATCGGCAAGTACTGGATCCCCAACAACCAGTGGGGCTCGACCGGCGCCACGGGCAGCCAGTGCATCTGGACCCTCGGTGGCTCGGGGGACCAGATCCGGTGGGGGACCAGCTACACCTGGAGCGGCAGCGCCAGCAGCGTCAAGTCGTACGCGGCGGCGATCCTCGGCTGGCACTGGGGTTGGCGGCGTCCGAACACCGGCCTGCCGGTGCAGGTCTCGGCCAACCGCAACGTCAACACCAGCTGGCAGTTCAGCGTCACCGGCAGTGGCAACATGAACGTCGCGTACGACATGTGGTTCCACCCGATGGCAAACCCGGGCTCGGCGGACCAGCCCACCGACGAGCTGATGATCTGGCTGTACCGTGCCAACGCCTCCCCGGCCGGCAGCCGGCAGGGCACCGTCACCATCGCCGGCACCAGCTGGGAGGTGTGGCGCGGCTACGTGGGCAGCTGGAACGTCTACTCGTACGTGCGGACCAGCAACACCACAAACGCGACGCTGAACATCCGCGACTTCGCCAACGATGTGGTCTCGCGGGGCTGGATGAGCAGCTCGAAGTACCTGACAAGTGTCCAGGCCGGGCCGGAGATCTTCACCGGCAGCGGCGAGGTGGTCACCGGGTCCTACTCGGTCACCGTCGGATGAGGCTCCGCGCGGACATCGGATAGCGCGCCGGTGAGCGTCACCGATGACACCCGTGGAGATCTGGTCGTCTCGTCGACCGCCACGGCGGCCCCGTCCGGGATCGGACGGGGCCGCCGCAGCTGGTCGGCTGTTCATCGGCCGTGATCGGCGGTCACCGGCCCCACAGCCGCCAGGTCTGGTTGAGCGGGCTGCCCTGGCCCGCCGGATTGCACGTCCACTGGTGGACCGGCGCGCGTGGCGCGGTGGAGATGGTGCTGACGTCCACGCACTTGTTGCTGTGTCGGGCGACGAGCTGGTAGTCGTGCGAGTCGTTGCCGGGGTAGGTCACCTTGCGCAGGGTGAACTGCTGGTTGAGGCCGCTGTGGCAGCTCCACTGGTGCACGGCGGCACCGTCGGCGGTGGAGACGCCGCTGACGTCCAGGCACTTGCCGCTCTGCTGGTTCACCACGGTGAAGGTGTTCGCCACACCGGCCACCGGCCGGAAGTTCCACAGCTGCTGGTCGCCGCCCTCACAGTGGAACTGCTGCTGGACGTTGCCGTCCCCGGTGGCGAGGTCGGTGTTGTCCAGGCACTGCTGGGAGTGCTGGGCCACCGCCACCGACTGGAAGCCGCCGTCGGCGGGCGGCAGCAGGGTCAGGGTGTACGTGTCAGTCTGGTTGCTGTAGGGCAGCGTGACCGTGGCGTTGTTGCCGCTGACGGTGAGCACGCTGTTCGACACGGTGATCGGGCCCTGGACCGCGCCGCCGTTGTTGTGGGGGATCCGCTGCACGAGCACGCGTACCTGGTTGTTCTGCACGATGCCGCTGGTGGTGTCCAGCCGTTGCAGGTTGACGGTGAGGTTGCCGGTGGTCCGGCCCGCGCCGATCAGGACCTTCGCCGTGCCGGACGTCCGGGTGGCGAACGCGTCGTACGACGGGCTCGGCGTGACCGAGACGATCTGCCCGGCCTGCGCGGCGTAGAAGCGGTAGACCCACCATTCGCCCTTGGGCTGGTGCTGCCCGGCCGAGTTGCGTACCAGTAGGTTGCCGAGGTCGTTGTGCAGGTTCCCGGCGCTGGCCCAGTTGGCCCGTAGCCCGTCGGCACGGGCGCGTTCCAGCCGCGAGATGTACCACGCGCCGTCGCCGGGATTCTGCTCGTCGGGCGCGGCGTACTCGTTGATCTGGTACGGGCGGGGGTGCGGGATGCCGCGCGGGTCGAGGGTGGCGTTGGCGGCGGCG
Source organism: Micromonospora sp. FIMYZ51 (assembly GCF_038246755.1). NCBI lineage: Bacteria > Bacillati > Actinomycetota > Actinomycetes > Micromonosporales > Micromonosporaceae > Micromonospora > Micromonospora sp. FIMYZ51. Next base: position 3,327,313 of record NZ_CP134706.1, read on the forward strand.
ACGTTGGCCACCGGGTCGCCGGGCAGCGAGTGCCAGCTGACGATGTCCGGCACGGTGTTTGTGGAACGGACGAAGTCCAGGTACTGGTTCCAGAAGGTGTGGTTTGTCGACGGCACGCAGGCGCAGCTCGGCCCGACGATCAGCTGGTTGGGGAACTCGGCCCGGAGGCGCTGGTAGGTGCGCCGCCACAGCTCGAGGTACTGGGCGATCGGGCGGTTCCAGAACAGGGTGATGTTTGGTTCGTTCCAGATGTCCCACTGCACGGTCAGCCCGGCCGCGCGGACGTCGTTGATCACCCGGTTGAGGAAGTTGTCGTAGTCGGTCCAGTTGCCGTTGTCGCCGGGAAAGCGGGAGATCGCGGCACCGTCGGCGCCCCACAGGTCGTGCGGCAGCAGGATGAACTCGCCACCGAGCGCGGCGGTGCGTCGCGCCTGGGCCAGCGTGGAGTTCCATCGGCGTTCGTAGTTTCCGCCGACCCAACCGCTGCCGGGCAACTGCGCGCCACCGGCGCGCATGTACCGGAACTTGACGTCGCGGTAGAAGTGGTCAGGCGGCCCGGCGGCGTTCTCGGTCATGCCGTAGATCCAGCCGGCCGCCCGGTACGTAGGCGTGCCACTGGTCACCGAGAAGTTCACACTTATCGACTCGTCGGCGGCGCGGGCCGGTGCGGCGACAATGCCGACCGTGGTCACCGCCAGGGCGCCGACCGTGAGTCGGGCGACGAGGCGGCGAACGGCTCCTGGTCTGCTCGGGCGGGGCAGCTTCACGGGGACTCCTTCGGGACGGGAGCGCGCTGCTGGCGGGTGCAGGTGCGTGTCGAACCGATTCGCTGGGAGCGTAGGAGTTCGCAGTGATAGATGTCAACGTCATGTCGACGCGGTCAAGCACGAGTTTCTCACCTGCTCCACAGTGGCCGCCGACGCTCTTGACCGGGTCGTCGGGCGGGCCTATCGTCGGCCGAACCGATTCGGCGAATCGGTTCGAAGGAGGGTGCCACCCGCCCGCCGTACCAGGAAAGGCAGCCCGCGCCCATGACCGTCGCCCGCACCGGCCCGACGTTCTCCATCCAGGACATCCCGTTCAGCCATCGCGGATCCTGGTTCAGCATCTCCCCGGTGGTGGCCACCCACGCTCACGCCCCCGACCTGCACCTGGTCTCCCACCAGACCGGAATGCATCCGGTGCTTCGACTCACGCCCACCGCCGACGCCACGGTGACGGCCACCCCGGCGCTGCTGACCTGGCGGCATCCGGGCGGCCTGATCGAGCTGACCTACGACGGCCCGGAGGCAGTCCGGTTGCGCGGTCGTGGCCTCGGTCTGCGGATCGCCGCCGCCCGGGACACCCTCACCCCGTTTAGCGGCAGCTATCTCTACGCCGACCCGGTCACCGGCGCGTACGTGCTCACCTCGTACGAGACCGGCCGCCGCTACCGGATCACGCCGCTGACCGGTGACCTGCGGGCGGTGGGTGCGGAGGCGCTCGGTACCGCCGACCGGGCCCTGCTCCTGCCGGCCGACCAGCCGTGGGAGATCGCCGTCGAGGAGTACCGGACCGCCCGCCGCCCCTACCCGGCCGACCGGGACTTCGACCAGCTCGTCCGGGCGATGGCGGCCGACTTCGCGAGCTTCGTCGACGCGCTGGCACCCTGGCGCGGCCCGCAGACGCCTGCCGCGGAACTGGCTGCGTACGTGCTCTGGTCGGCGACGGTCGCGCCGGCCGGGTTCCTCACCCGCCCCGCCGTGCTGATGTCCAAGCACTGGATGAACAAGGTGTGGAGCTGGGACCACTGCTTCAACGCGCTGGCCCTCGCCGGGGCCGACGCCGACCTGGCCTGGGACCAGTTCCAACTGCCCTTCGACCATCAGGACCCGACGGGTGCGCTGCCGGACTCCGTCGCCCACTCGGAGGTGCTGCACAACTACGTCAAACCGCCCGTGCACGGCTGGGCGTTGCGGCAGCTGCGGCGGCGACTGACCCGTCCGCTCTCCCGCGCCCAGCTCTCCGACGCCTACCAGCGGCTCGCGCGCTGGACCGGCTTCTGGCTCGACCACCGTCGGGTGCCCGGTCACCAGCTGCCGCACTACCAGCACGGCAACGACAGCGGCTGGGACAACGCCACCACGTTCGACGGTGCTCGGGTCATCGAGACCCCCGACCTCGCCGCGCTACTGCTGCTGCAACTGCACCAGCTCGCCGAGCTGGCCGCGGAGCTGCGGCGCCCGGAGGAGGCGGCGCAGTGGAGCCGTACCGCCGGGGGCATCCGCGCCGAACTGTTCGGCGAGCTGTGGGACGGGCAGCGGTTCACCGCCCGGGGTGCCCGCGACGGTCAGGCCCGATCGAGCAGCAGCCTGCTCGACCTCATGCCCATCGTGCTCGGCGCGGAGCTGCCCGCCGAGGTCAGTGCCGCGCTCGCCGGTGGGCTCAAGCGCCACCTCACCGCGCACGGGCTCGCCACCGAGCCGGTCGACTCGCCGCACTACGCGGCCGACGGCTACTGGCGCGGGCCGATCTGGGCACCGGCCACGATCCTGATCGAGGACGGCCTGCGCCGGGCCGGGCACACCGGACTCGCCGACGAGATCAGCCAGCGGTTCCGCGCGCTCTGCGAGAAGTCCGGCTTCGCCGAGAACTTCGACGCCGAGACGGGCGCCGGCCTGCGCGATCGCGCGTACACCTGGACCGCCAGCAGCTATCTCCTGCTCGCCGCCGACCACCACCACCGCCGCCACCATCGACCCGGTTGACCAAGAGGTTCGTGTCACGCACCCCCGTGGCCGTGACGAAAACCTCTTGGTCAACGCGGGGGCAGGGGGGCCGGTCCGGTGCTGGCGCGCAGCGAGATCGGGGGACGGTAGAGGTGGTGGCGCAGGCCGGTGGTGGGGTCGGCGATCCGTTCCAGCAGCAGCGCCACCGCCTCCGCGCCCATCTCCAGGGTGGGCACGTCCGCCGCCGTCAGCGGCGGGCGGAAGTCCTCGGCCCAGTGTGTGGCGGCCACCCCGACGACGGAGAAGTCGCGCGGCACCACCAGGCGCTCCGCCGCCAGCGCCCGCTGGATGCCGGGCAGTGCGGCCTCGTTGATCGTGGCGACGGCGGTGACCTCCGGGTGGGCGGTCAACAGCCGGGTCATGGTGGCCTCACCGGCGGGCGCATCGTCACCACAGCACAGGTCGACTCCGGTCAGGCCCCGCTCGGTCACCGCCTGGGCGAAGCCGGCCAGCGCGCGGTGGCCGGGACCGTAGCCGGCGGCGACCAACTCGGCCGAGCGGTTCACCAGGGCGACGTGTCGGTGCCCCAGATCGGCCAGATGATGGACGCACCGGGCGAGGAGGCCCTCGTAGTCCACGTCGACCCAGCTGGTGCCCGCCGGCTCGGCGGTGCGGCCGATGGTGACGAAGGGCAACCGGCTCTGCCGCAGCCGGGTGACCCGGTCGTCCTCCAACCGGATCTCCATCAGGATCACCCCGTCGACCCGGCGGCCCGTCACGATCCGTTCGAACGACCGGTCGTGGTCGCCACCGGAGGGGGAGAGCAGCACGTCCAGGTCGGCGCGGGCGGCGGCCTCGACCACGCTGGCGACGAAGCCGAGCTGCATGTCGGTCAGGCGCTGACTGGCCGGGGGGATGACCAGCCCGAGGGTACGGGTGCGCCCCTCCTTCAACGCCCGGGCGTTGGCGTTGGGGCGGTAGTCCAACTCGTCGATGACGGCCTGGATCCGTTGCCGGGTCGGCTCCGAGACCGCCCGCTTGCCGCTCAACACGTACGACACCGTGCTGCGGGACACGCCCGCGCGGCGGGCGATCTCCCCGATGTTCATCCCGCTCCTCGCTGTCGAATCGATTCAACCCAGGTTATGAGGGGTGCCCGGCAGGGTCAATCCGGCGACGGCCGGCGATACAGTCGGGCGATGGACGGGACCCGGGTCATCGTCGTCGTCGGCTATCCCGAGGCCGAGCTGCTGGAAATCACCGGTCTGGCCACCACCTTCACCTACGCCAACCGGGGCCGGGACACCCCGCGCTACGAGATCCGGGTGGTCTCGCCCGGCGGCCGGCCGATCAGCGGCCGGTCCGGACTGACGCTGGCCGCACAGGCGGCGCTCGAACGACTGCACGGACCGTTCGACACCCTGATCGTCGCCGGCGGCGAGGGACACCTGGCTGCGGCCGGGGACGTCCGCCTCGTCGGACACGTACGCCGGCTGGCCCGCCAGACGCGGCGGGTGGCCTCGGTCTGCACCGGTGCCTCCGTGCTGGCCGCCGCCGGCCTGCTCGACGGCCGCCAGGCCACCACCCACTGGATGTTCGCCGACCAGCTCGCGGCCAGTTATCCCGCCGTACGGGTCGACCCGGCACCGATCTACATCCGCGACGGCGCGGTCAGCACCTCCGCCGGGGTCACCAGCGCCCTCGACCTCGCCCTGGCCTTCGTGGCCGAGGACCACGGTGGCGAGCTGGCCCGGCGGGTGGCGCAGGGGCTGGTGACGTACCTGCACCGGCCGGGCAACCAGGCGCAGATGAGCATGTTCCTCGCCGCACCGGTGCCGGACGACACCCTGGTCCGGGACCTGGTCAAGACCATCAACGAGGCACCGGCCGCCGACCTCAGCCTGGCCGCCCTGGCCGCTCGGGCGGCGGTGAGCGAACGTCACCTGACCCGGCTCTTCGTCGCCCAACTCGGCCAGACGCCGGCCCGGTACGTCCGCACGGTCCGGCTGGAGGCGGCGGCCCAACTGCTCGCGTCGAGCCGGTTGCCGCTGGCCCGGGTCGCCGCCCGCTGCGGTTTCACCTCGGCGGAGGCGTTGCGGCAGGCGTTCGTCGACCGGTACGGCATTGCGCCGTCGCGCTACCGGGCCGGCTACCAGGCGCCCAAGGCTTCCGTTGACCAGCATGCGCCACATGGTTCAGTTGACCGCGGCGAGTAGGAGGAACCCGACGCCCAGCGGCACGTCCAGCAGCATGCAGAACTCGGCGAGTGAGCGGGGCACCACCCAGTTGCGTCGATAGTGGAGCAGGTCCCAGGCTCCGTGCCCGATCAGCACCAAGGCGCTGAGCACGAGCCCGGCGGTCGGCGCGACGAAGAGCGAGGTGACCGCGAGTACGCCGTACCCGATCAGGGCGGCGGTCTGGGCGGTGAGCGCCGGTCGGGACGCCCGGCCGAGTAGGCCGACCGTCACCAGTCCGAGCGCGACGACACCGAGACCGGCCCACCAGGCCAGGCCGGTCAGCTCGCTCGCGGCGATCAGCAGGCCGCCGGCCGGGATGGCCGCCCAGGCCACCCAGGGGCGGTCCAGCGCGGCGGCGCCGAGATAGCAGAGCAGGGCCACGCCGACCACGGTCGCGAGGGTCTCCCGGTCCGGGCCGGTGGCCAGGACCAGCAGCGCGGTGGCCACGCCGAGCAGGCTCGGCCAGCGGTGCGTCAGCGCCGACCACCGGGGTACGTCCGCGCCGGAGGTCAAGGTCGAGGCGTTCATGTGCCAGACGATGCCCGGGCCCGCCCGGCCCGGTCGAGCACGTCCGCCGTCCCGGTCCGAAATCCTGGCCTGCCGGTCCGCCGACCATCGCCCGCCATGACCTGAGCGGAAATCAGAGCCGGTGATGCTGAGCGGTGCCTGCTCGCGGCAGGCCCGAATATTGTGTGTCGGCGGTGCTCGGGCTGTGCCAGGGTGACGGCCATGAGTAGCCGTCTGACCCGTGATGCGTACCAGGATCCGCTGGTGGAGGACGAGGTCGCGTACGCCGTCCTCACGCCCGACGAATGGTCGGGGGAGGAGCCGCTGCCGCTCATCCTGGTGCTGCACGGGGCGAACTCCTCCCGGGAGTTCCTGGCGATGCTGCAACCGACGGTCGACCAGATGTGGGCCGACGGGTCGCTGCCCGAGTCGGTGCTTGCGTGCGCCTCCACGCCGACGGTCGGCGGCTTCTACATCGACCGGCCCGGCAACGCCTGGGAGCGCCTGGTCGCCGAGGGTTTCCCGCAGGCCCTGGCGAAGCGGTACGCCGTCGACCTGAGCCGCGTCTCGCTGCTGGGCGCCTCGATGGGTGGCTACGGCGCTCTCAAGATCGCCTTTGCGGAGCCGGCCCGTTGGCTCTCCGTCGCGGCCGTGGCGCCGGCCCTGCTCCCCGCGCTGACCCCCACCCAACTGCGTCCCCGAAACACCCTCGACGTGCTTGCCCAGTTGGCCAACGAGATGAACAGCGAGGGCGCCGGATTCCCGGCCAACAGCGTCCCGCACCGGCTGCGGGACAATGCCGAGGCGATCCGGGACAGCGGGTTGGCGATCCTCCTTCGCTGTGGCGACCGGGACGTGTTCGCCCTGCACGACGGCACCGAGCAGCTCCATCGGGCCCTGTGGGACCTCGACGTCGGTCACGAGTACCACCTTGTGCAGGGCGGCGACCATCTGGGCCCCGAGGCGCTCGCCGCGCTGCATGCCGCGCTGGCGTTCACCGCCACCGCCCAGCGCGCCGCTGTCGGGCAGGACCGCAACGCGGTCGACCGGCAGTGCGAGTCGGCCTGGCGGGACTGGGCCGCCGGTGGACGCCAGGGCGCACCGCCGGAGCTGGACCCGAGCGCACCCAGCGCCTCGGTGGCGCTGCGGACCATGCTGGAACCACAGTTGACCGAGGCGGCCCGGCGCGATCCCACCACCAGCCGCCGCTACGGCATCCTGCCCGACAGCTGAGCAACGGTGGGGGAGTGTCGCTCAGGGGAACAGATCGGTCCGGGCGGCGCCGCTGGCCGGATCGTACGGGTAGGACAGGTGCTGGTGGACCAGCTGCCAGGCGCCGTCGCGCCGGGCGAACACCCGGCTACCGCGCGACCAGCTTTCGCCGCTCTCGCCGTCGGGCCCGGTGACCCGCACCCGGTTGAGACCCCAGGCGACCGCGAGGTCCCCGTCCACCACGATCGTCTGGTCAGGCACGTCCCAGCTCACCTCGCCGTCACCGGCGGCGTCCAGACCGGCCCGGCAGACCTCGCGTACCGCCGGCTCGCCGACGTACCGCAGCGGGCCGTCGTGCTCGTAGGACACGACGTCGGCGGCGATCGGCGCCATCAGGGCGTCCAGATCCTTGGCGGCGGTCGCGGCGAACCACCGCTGGTGCAGCTCGCGCAGCTCCCGTTCGTCGGCGGCCCGGTCCGGCACCGGCGGGGCGTCGAGCGGGAAGGAGTGGTGCTCGTGGGTGACCGTCCAACGACCGTCCTGCCGGCGCAGGCCCAGCGTGAGGCGCAGCCGCCGGTCGGGCGCCTCGGCGAAGTCCGCCTTGGTGCCGCAGTGCAGCAGGGCGTACGCGAACGCCACCTCGTCACCGGCCGCGACCTCAAGCGACTCGATATCGCCCCCCGGCGAACTCGTCCTCCGCGACCCCGGCGGACGCCTCCTCGGCGAGGCGGGCGGGCAGGCCGAACGAGGGGAACGAGGCGTCGAGGAACGAGACCACCTCGGCGACCCGGCCGCCGCGCAACGCCACCAGGTCCAGACCCGCCGGCAGGAAGCTTTCCTGGGCGTCGTCCCAGAGGTACGTACCGAACGCGAGCTGCCCGTTCGCCCACGTCGGCAGGAACCGCCAGCGGTAGGAGCGCAAAACCTCGGCGAGGAAACCGCGGATCGCGGGACGGCCCTGGTACCAGATCCGCTGCGGCGGCATCGAGTACCGCGCGTCCTCGGTCAACATCGCCACCACCGCCTCGACGTCACCGGCTTCCCAGGCCGCCGCGTACCGCCGGGCCAGGTCGCGCTGGGCCGCGTCGCCGAGCGTACGCAGCGTCTGGTGCTGGGTCTGCGGCGGCAGCCGGTCCGCGAGCACCGCGCGGGCCCGTTGCAGCGCGCTGTTGACCGCCGCGACCGTGCTGACCAGCAGGTCGGCGACCTCGCGGGCCGGATAGCCGAGCACCTCGCGCAGCAGCAGGACCGCGCGGTGCCGGGCCGACAGGTGCTGAAGCGCGGCGACGAACGCCAACTCCACGCTCTCCCGGGCGATCACCCGACCCTCCGGGCCCAGGCGGTCCGCCCCACCCAGCAACCCCTGCGGGTACGGCTCAAGCCACGCCACCTCGGTCGCCGGTGCCGCGTCCGGGCTCAGGTCGACGGGAAGCTCCCGCCGCCCGCGTCGCTCGATCAGGGTGAACGCCCGGTTCGTCGCGATCCGGTCCAGACCCACAAGCGGCACGCTACGCCGACGGCGTCGCAGTCTGCGTCCGCGTCACCGTTGTCATCCCGCGGTGGTCTTGGAATGCTTCGCCCATGTCTTCTCCCCATACGACCTCTCCGGAGGTGTTCGCGCAGCCGCTGCGGGCCCAGTTCGAGGCGTTCCTCGACGAGCACCGCGCCGCGCTCACCGCCTGCCTGGACGGGCTTACCGAGGAGCAGGCCCGCCGGTCGCTGGTGCCGTCCCGCACCACCCTGCTGGGCCTGGTCAAGCATGCGACCTTCGTGGAGAAGGTCTGGTTCGACGAGGCCATCAGCTGCCGTTCGCGCGACGAGATCGGCATCCCCGCCACGCCGGACGAGTCCTTCATCCTGGACGACGCCGACACCATCGCCGACGTCCAGCGGGCACACCGGGAGGCCTGCGCGGCGGCCCGGCGCGCCACGGCCGCGCTCGACCTGGACGACCTGGTGCACGGCAACCGGCGCGGCCCGCTTCCGCTGCGCTGGGTCTATCTGCACGTGCTGCGCGAGCTTGCCCAGCACGGCGGGCACGCCGACATCCTCCGCGAGCAGATCCTCGCGCAATGACGCCGGGACACGTTTCGCAGCGGCAGCGGGGTGGTTGAGATGGCGGAACCGGCGGTGGCGGAAGCAGCGTCGCTGCTCGGGCAGGCCCGCCGGGTGGTGGTCTTCACCGGCGCGGGCATGTCCGCCGAGAGCGGGGTGCCGACCTTCCGTGACGCCCTCACCGGGCTGTGGCAGCGCTACGACCCGCAGGCGCTCGCCACGCCGGAGGCGTTCCACGCCGACCCGGCGCTCGTCTGGGGTTGGTACGAATGGCGACGTCAACTGGTGCGACGGGCCGAGCCGCACGAGGGGCACCGGGCCGTGGCCGCGATCGAGGCACGCGCACCACATGGCGTGCTGATCACTCAGAATGTGGACGACCTGCACGAGCGGGCCGGCTCCACCGCCCCACTGCACCTGCACGGCAGCCTCTTCGCGTCGCGCTGTTCCGCCTGCGAACACCCGGCGTCCGTGACCGCCGCCGACGACCACGACATCGATGCCCGCACCGACCACGACCACGACGTCGCCCGCACCGGCGGCACTGTCCCCGAGCCGGACGAGGGGCGTCGGATCCCACCGCCGCGCTGCCCGCGATGTGCGGCGCTCGTCCGTCCGGGCGTGGTGTGGTTCGGCGAGGCGTTGCCGCCCGAGACGCTGGACGCCGCCGTCGAGGCCGCCGCCAGCTGTGACCTGCTGCTGACCGTGGGCACCTCCGGCCTGGTGTACCCGGCCGCCGAGATTCCGCAGGTCGCCGCGAGGTGCGGCGGCACGGTGATCCAGATCAATCCGCAGCCGACGCCGCTGGACGCGGTGGCGCAGGTCAACCTGCGCGGACAGGCCGCCCAGCTGCTGCCCGCCCTGGTGCGCGCCGCCTGGGACGGCCCTACCTAGGGACGTTCGGTTCGGGTGGGGTTGCCGCGTACCAGTTGGTCGTGGACACGCCAGCGAGCCGTGCTGGCGGAGCGTACCGCCGCCTCGTCGGTCTGCGCGATACGCTGCCGCAACAGGTGCAGGGTGAGGCGACGGTTGAGGCTGAACTGCCGTTCGGTGTCCACCACGACGACCATCGGTACGGGCTCGGCGTCTGCCAGCAGAGCGTCCCGGTCCAGGTGGCGGCGAACGCCTCGGCGCCGGCACCGTCGATCTCGATCACGACCGATCGGTAGGTGCCGGGCCGGTCACCGGCGACGGTGTCGACCCGGCGGGTGGGCAGCCGTTGCCGTGCGGCGTCGGCCGCCAGACGGCCCACCAGCCGAGCCAGGGCCCAGGCACACTCCTGCGGTCCACGACCGGCGGAGAGCAGCAGCTGAACGCTCACCGCCGGCCCCGGGTCCGGCGGTCCCGCCGCCCTGCCGTACCGGCATCGGCCGTCTTGTACGTGACCAGCGGGACCGCACGGACGGCGGGCGTGATGGCACGCGCGGGCGCCGGAGAGGTCTCGGCGCGCCGGGGTGCGGTCCGTCAGAACGTCATGACGCAGACCATGCCGGAGCCGTACCGCCCGGGCAACCGACTTTTCCGCCGTCCGGCCCGTCGGTCGCCGACTGTCCGACCCCGTCGCTATCCTCACGCCTCGTGACGTCGCAGCTGAATGAGATGCCCGCTGACCTGGTGGAGTTGTTCCCGGACTCCGGCGCCCGTCGGCGCACGCTGACCGTGCCGCTGCCGCCCGGCCGGACGGTTCGCGGCGACGAGGGCGCCGGTGAGCGACCGGTGTTGTGGGTGAGCGAAGGACCGGCACCGGCCGGGCTGTGGTCGCGGCTGCACGCCGCTCACCACGACTCCGGGCTCTGGCCGTTGCTGCTGGACAGCCTCCCCGGCGATCCGTCCCGCCCCTGGGACCAGGGCGAACTCTGGCCGCGTGCGGGGTGCTCGGCGGCCGAGCATGAGGTGGAGCGGCTGCTCGCCGACTGGTGGGCGTCCTACACCGACACCGACGACGAGAATGACGCGCTCGCCCCGGCGGAGCGGCTCGCGGTGACCGCCCCGTACGGCCGGGACTGGCCCGGCCTCGCGCCGGCGGCCCCGCCCCGAATGGCACCGCAGCAGCACGCGCAGCACTGGGCCGAGCAGCTGTCGCAGGCCCAGCCCACCATGCGTCTCGGCCTGGTCGCCGCGGCGCGGGGCAGCGACGCCCTGGCGGCCGTGGGCTGGCAGGGTGCGGTCAACTACACCGACGACACCAGCGAGCTCGCCGCGGTGCTGCGCAGCTGGGAGGAGCGCTTCGGGGTACGCGTGATCGGCGTCGGTTTCGCCGAGCTGTACCTCAGCGTCGCCGCGCCGCCGAAAGACCTCGCCGAGGCGCTGCCGATCGCCGCCGAACACTTTGCCTTCTGCCCGGACAACATCTGGCAGGGGCAGCGCCCGTGCACGCTGTCCGCGTACGCCGATCGTCTGGTCGATGCCCCGACCTGGGCGTTCTGGTGGGACTGAGCGACCTGCTCAGGCGGCGGGATCCTGCGGCCGGCTGGTGGTGAGGGTGACCAGGAACGCGGCGTGGTCGGTGGTGGCGGCCATGCTGATCGACCTGGTGGACTCGATGGTGATGTCCGCCGTGGCCATGAACTGCTGCACCCCGCCGTCGTGCCGGTGCCGATAATCGGCCGGCACGCAGGAGCGTACGTCCGGCGCGCCGCTGTGCCGCAGGTTGAGGTCGCCGCTGACCACGGTGGGCTGGTAGCGGGCGCGGGCGTGCAACTGCGGGATGGCCACGCCGAGCAGATGCGAGCACTGGGCCAGGGCGAGCGTGGAGCTGGTGTACGCCAGATGCGTGGTGCAGGCGAAGTAGGCACCGGTGGCGTCGACGCAGAGCCAGGCCCGCTGTTCCGGGTCCGCCGGGTCCTGCGCCGGGTAGAAGCCATTGTGCACGGTGTGCCCCCGGTCCGGTGCCGCGAGATGGGCCAGCACCCCGACGCCGTACTGCTGCCCGTTCACGCAGCGGTACGGGTCGCCGGTGCGACCGTTGCGAGCCGGCTGGAAGGCCGCGACCACGGTGCCGTCGTGCACCTGCGTCATCGCCTGCTCCAGGGCCGCCACGTCGCCGGAGCAGATCTCGTTGAGGGTGACCACGTCGGGCCGCTCGGCGCGGATCACCTCGGCGGCCCGGTCGACCGAGCGTCCGGTGTAGCAGCCCTTCGCCATGCCGCTGTTGCAGAGGTTCATCTGGAGCACCCGCAACCGGGTGGGCTCGGCGGGGCGCGTCACCGAACAACCGGCCAGCAACGCGGCGACGAGGATCAGGCTGGCGGCCAACGGTGGCCGCGGAACCCGGTACGGACGACCAGCCATGCACCTGCCCTGCACTCGCGGAAGGGTGGCAAGTGTATCGGCACCCTCGGCCCGACCCGCTGGCATCGTCACAGCCTGCGATCATGGTTGCCGAGTCGGGTGACCGCCCGGTCTGCCGAATGGCGGCCATCTCGCACTCGCCGCGCTATGGAGAAATAGGTATGGCCCGATCTGTTTACGCCATTCTTCGCGTCGTCCTACTCTGCGGCTGCCGGTGATCCCGGCGTTCCCTAGTACGGCAGCCGCCGTTCGGGATCATGGTTGAAGTTCGAGGTTGAGGCGGTGTGTGTAGTGGGCTCGTCGGGCTCGGGCTTGGTGCCGTCGCCGCCAGCCTGACCAGTGCAAGCGGTGGGCGAGGTCGCTGATCGGGCGGATGATGCAGGCATTGATCAGCCGGCGGATTTCGTTGACCGTCAGCTTGATCAGTCCGGTGTCGGTCGGGTTGTCGGCGGCGTCGGCGGCGCAGATCGCCAGGACAGCGAGGGCGGCCAGGGCCAGGGTGGTGAACCGGTGCCAGGAGTCCCAGCGGCGAACCTGGTGCTGGTCCAGGCCGACCTGGCCCTTGGCGGCCTGGAAGCTCTCCTCAACGGTCCAGCGGATGCCCGCGACCCGCACGAGCTGCACGAGAGTCGCGGGCTTGGGGTCCAGCAGCGGTAGAAGGCCAGCTCGCCGGTGGTCGTGTTGCGGCGGATCAGCAGGCTGTGTCGGCCGTCGTCGTCGGGGTCGGCATCGGTGCACGCGTCGTCGAGCCAGGCCCAGTCGTAGAAGCGCGGGCCCTTGGACCCGGCACCAGCCGATCGGCGTTGCCACGCCGTGGCGGGCAGGTCGGCGGCCACCCGGTCGGCCCGGACGCGGGTCTTGCCGCCGTCGAGCGGCACCAGATGACTGCGGGACACCGCCAGGACATAGCCGAGCCGGCGTTCGCGCAGCACGGCACGGAAGGCGCTGCTGTTGCCGTAGGCCTCGTCCGCAGCGACCCACCCGGCCGGGACACCGGCGTCGAGGGCTGCGGTGATCATGTCGGCGGCCAGCTCGCACCGAGTCGCGAACCCGACCTCGTCAGGCACCCCCGCCGCGGCGCAGCGGTCACGGTCGTCGGTCCACGACACCGGCAGATACACCCGCCGGTCGATCAGGGTGTGCCCGTGCCTGCTGGCGTAGGCCAGGAACACCCCAACCTGGCTATTCTCGATCCGGCCGGCCGTGCCCGTGTACTGCCGCTGCACCCCGACGGTGTGCATGCCCTTCTTCAGATCACCGGTCTCATCCGGGATCAGGACCGCGTCCGGGTCACCGAACCGGCCCGCGACCAGAGCCCGAAGGTCATCACGCACGGCGTCGGCATCCCACACCGCCCGGTACAACAGCCGCTGCATCGCATCCGGCCGGCCGTGTCCGGCCTGCTCCGCCAACTGCCAACACGTCTTGACCTCAAGGTCAGACAGCAGACCGGTCACGAACGCCGCCGCCGCACGACGCGGCTCCACCCGCCCGAACCGGCCCGCGAAGCAGCCGAGCACCCCGGCCACGACCCGCTCCCACCCGACACGGTCTACGCTGTGGCCTGCGGCCACCGCCCGATCTGAAGTTATGTCCACAACGTACAGACGATCACGCGGTGGCCGCCACGCGTCCACCCCACCTCAGCAGCAAGATCTCAAACGGCGGCTGCCGTACTAGCCGGCAGGAGAAATCGTTGCGATTCACTTCGGTGTTGCGTGCATGCACGGCCCTGATCCTGACCCTCATCACCGTGGTCGCCGCGCCGACCACCGCCACCGCGACGACCGCCACCGCGATCACCGCGACGACCGCCACCGCGATCACCGGGGCGGCGTCCAGCCTGGCGATACCTGACATCTCGCTGGCCAACACCAAGGCACATCTACAGCAGTTCCAGACGATCGCGACCTCCAACGGCGGCAACCGACGCTCGACGAGCGCCGGCTACAACGCCTCGGTGACCTATGTCCACAACCGGCTGGTCGCCGCCGGATTCACCGTGACCCGGCAGAACTGCACCTCCGGCTGCACCAGTGGTGCCGGTCCGAACGTGATCGCCGACTGGCCGGGCGGCGGGGACCCGAACAGCGTCTACATGTTCGGTGCGCACCTGGACGGCGTGTCCGCCGGCCCCGGCATCAACGACAACGCATCCGGGTCGGCCACCCTGCTGGAGATCGCCCTGACCCTCGCGGCGACCAACCCGAGCCTCACCAGCCGCGTACGGTTCGCCTTCTGGACCGACGAGGAGCAGGGCCTCAACGGGTCCAGGTTCTACGCCAACACCCTGTCCAGCACGGAACGGGCGAAGATCAAGGCGTACTTCAACTTCGACATGATCGGTTCCGTCAACGGCGGCTACTTCATCAACCGGATCACCTCGGTTCCCGGTCAGACGCTGAAGGCATACTACGACTCCATCGGCGTGCAGACCGAGGAGAACACCGAGGGCGCCGGCCGTTCCGACGATGCGCCGTTCAACGCGATCGGCGTGCAGACCTCGGGCGTGGCGGCGGGCGCGTCCCGGGTGAAGACCGCGACGCAGGTGGCCAAGTGGGGCGGCACCCAGAGCGCCTTCGATCCTTGCTATCACCGGGCGTGCGACACGTATCCGAGCAACATCTCCGACACCGTGCTGAACCGGGCCGGCGACGCGGCTGCGTACGCCCTGTGGACGTTGGCCGCCGGCACCCCGGCGACGGCGATCTGGTCGGACACCTTCGAGACGGCCACCGGCTGGACCACGAACCCCGCCGGCACCGACACCGCCACCACCGGCCTCTGGGAGCGTGGTGTCCCGCAGGCGACCAACTCAAGTGGCCCCAAGCAACTCTCCGCTCCCACCTCGGGCACGAACGACCTGGTCACCGGCAGGCTCGCCGGCACGTCCGCCGGCGACTACGACATCGACGGCGGCACGACCAGCGTCCGTTCGCCCGCCATCGCGCTGCCCGCCACCGGCCCGCTGACGTTGAAGCTGTCCTGGTACCTCGCCCACGGCAACAACGCCACAAGCGCGGACTTCTTCCGGGTCTCCGTCGTGCACAACGGCGGCACCACCGCCCTGTTCACCCAGTCGGGCAGTGCGACCAACCGCGACGCCGCCTGGGCGTCGGGCAGTTGGAGCCTCACCGGTTATGCCGGCCAGACGGTGCGGATCCTCGTCCAGGCGGCCGACGCGGGCACCGCGAGCCTGGTCGAGGCCGCCGTTGACGACGTCGTCATCACGCAGGGATAGCCCGGCGTCGAACTGCCCAGCAGCCGCCGTCCCGGCACCGGGACGGCGGCTGCTGGCGCAGCGCCTCGGGCCAGCACCGCAGGGACCGGCTTGTCGGGCGTTAAGCTGGGCGCTGTCGGCTCACGGCTTCGCCGCTGTCGGCTCGTCCTGCTGCGTCGACCAGGCCGCAGTTCAGCATCGGCTGAGGAGGCGGACATGGCGGTGGGAATATTCGCCGGCACTGACCGGAGATTGCGCCGGTCGATAGTGAGCCATTCCCGGTAACCTGGCGCGACTGTCGGTAGCTCGGTCGGTGGGTGGCCGGAGCGTAGATGCGGGATGCGGTCCAGGAAACAGGGCCGCACCAGCACAGCCTGGATGACGCAGCTCACGGCATGCGCCCCGCCGCTGCACGTTGCCGCTGCGCGTACCGACGGGCCGGTTGCGGGCAGCTCCGTTACCTCCAGCTTTGTCAGCGGGGGTGGTATGCGACACTGGCATCACGCGACGCCCCTGCCGGGCAAGATTGATCTTAGACAAGATCAATCTCAGGTCTTGATCGGCTCGTTGCCGGCCGGGTAGCGGTTGTCAAGGGCGGAGATCGCCGGATCTCGGCGTCCCCCTTGCGTCTTGCCTCTTCCACCGTCGCATCTTTTGGTTCGCGCACTGTCCTGTGTGTTAGGAGTCGATGATGTGTTTTGCGGTCGATGCCTGTCCGCCGGAACTACCTCAAGAGCGTGTCCGGGTGGTCGCGGGCGACGCTGTGCGAGCTCAACGTCTCGAGTTGATCTCTGCTGACGGGACCCCGGTGTCCGCCGCGGTGGCCCATGCTCCTCAAGCTGGGCCGGGTGTGGTCATCCTGCCCGATGTGCGTGGCCTCTACCCGTTCTACGAACGACTCGCCGAGCGCTTCGCTCAGGCAGGTCACGATGCGATCGTCGTGGACTACTTCGCCCGCACCGCTGGTCTTGCGCCGCGCGGTGACGACTTCGATTTCCAACCCCACCTTTCTGCCACCACTCTCGAGCAGGTGCAGGCTGACATCGCGGCTGCGGTTGCCGTGCTACGCAGGCGGATCGGTGTCTGGCCGGCAGTGGCGGTCGGGTTCTGTTTCGGCGGCACCCACGCTTTCCTGGCCGGGGCGAACCGTGGGCTTGACCTCGACGCGGTGGTCGGCTTCTACGGCAAGCTCAGCCCTGGCCGGCTGCCGAGGCCCGCCGCGCTGGCAAGCAGCATCGGCGTCCCGCTGCTTGGTCTGTTCGGCGGCGATGACCCCTCTATCCCGGCCGGGGAGATCGAGGAGTTCGACACCGCTCTCGGCCGGGCAGGAGTACGCCACCAGCTGATTACCTACCCGAACGCGCCGCACTCGTTCTTCGACCGCTCCTTTGAAGAATACGAGGAGGCGTGCAGCGACGCCTGGGCGCAGGTTCTTGACTTCCTTGTACACCTGCCCGTTTCGGCTTCCGGTGCGCCGGCCACGAGAGTGCCCTCACCCGATCATTCCTGGTGAGGGGTGGTGCGCGGGTTGTTCGGCAGCGCGCTGGTGGCGGGACCGGCCGACCTGCGAGTCGTTCGTTGACAACATCCCCGGCCCCCCCATACGCTTAACATATTGGTTAAGTGAAGGGGGCTTTCCGATGGCTGGCACCGATCAGCTCAGCGCGGTGTTCTCGGCGCTCGCCGACCCGACTCGCCGGGCGATCATCGCTGAGCTGGCCGAACGCGACGCCACGGTCACCGAGCTGACCGCTCCGCTGTCCATCTCGATGCCGGCGGTGTCACGGCACCTGAAGGTGCTCGAACGCGCCGCACTCATCTCGCGGTCGCGGTCGGGCAAGTGGCGGGCGAGCCACCTCGAAGCTGCCCCGCTGCGCGAGGCGGCCGACTGGATCGAGCGCTACCGGCGGCTCTGGGACTCGTCCCTCACCCGCCTCGATGCCCACCTCGCCGCGGTGCAGGCCGCCGAAACGGCGACGGACCGGATCGCCGACGACGGCCCCAGGGAGCTCGAATGACCACCGAAACCACGCAGCTCGCCATCTCAGCGAGGAGGGGTGGCGTCAGGCGTTCACAAAGCTGGACGCCGCGCTGACGAACGTCCGGGCGATCGCCGTTAATCATCGAGAGGCATAAACGTGGCCAAGCTGATCTACCTGACGAACGTGTCGCTTGACGGATACATCGAGGACGAACGCGGCGTCTTCGCCTGGTTCCCACCCGACGACGAGGTGTTCGCGTTCACCACCGACCTGCTGCGATCCGTGGGCACGCTTCTCTACGGGCGACGCCTGTACGAATCGATGGCCGTCTGGGAAACCGACGCCGCTCTGGCCGCGCGGTCCGACCTCACGGCCGATTTCGCGACCGCCTGGCAGGCGCCGGACAAAGTCGTCTATTCCACGGGTCTCGCCGCGGTGTCAACCGCAAACACCCGCATCGAACGCGATTTCGACCCCGCCGCGGTACGCCAACTGAAGGCCACGGCAAGCAGCGATCTCACCGTAGGAGGTGCCAACCTCGCGGCGCAGGCGTTCAAGGCCGGGCTGGTCGACGAATGCCAGCTGTTCGTCTGGCCGCTGGCCGTCGGCGGAGGCAAGCCAGGACTACCGACCGGCATGCGCACCGACCTTGAGCTCCTCGATGAGCGCCGATTCCGAAACGGCACCCTGTATCTCCGCTACCGATGCTGATGGGCATCGATTACGGATGCGCGCCTGGCAGGGTGACCACGTGACGACCCGGTTACTGATCCGACCGGCGCGAAGATCCGACCTTGACGGTGTCGGTCCGTTGGCAGGTTCGCTGAGTCGCGCGCAGGTGCGGTTGCAGGCTGCCGAGCGCGGCGACGAGAGCATGGCGGTGGCGGTGCTGGCATCCTGGATCGTCGGGGTGCAGAGCATCCGCTGGTCGCGTGGCTGCGATCCTCCGCACCCTTGGCTGTATGGGCTGCACGTCACGCCGGAGGTCCAGCGACAGGGCATCGGCCGTGCCCTGGTGCAGGCCGCCGAAGACCTCGGCCGGCGACGGGGTGCGCACCGGATGACGCTGGACGTCGATGTTGACGATGCCGGAGCCATCGCTTTCTACCAGGCGCTCGGCTATGTCGTGCGACGACCTCATCAGCACCGTTGGCGCTCGGTCGATCCGCAGACCGGCGACGTGATCGCCGAAGGCACGGCAGCCACGTTGATCATGGGGCGGGCGCTACGGTAGGTCCACCACGGCGGTGCGCTGGCGTGCCTCGGGATCGGGCCAGGCGATGTCGTCAACTGCCAGCCATGGTTGATCGATTGCGGTCGCCGGGGCCGAGCCGGTGAACGCCACGACGTCGCGATGCAGGTGGGACTGGTCGGCGTAGCCGCAATCGGCGGCGACTCGGGCTGCGTTTTCACCCGCGGCCAGGCGGTGGATGGCGTGATCGAAGCGGACCAGCTTCGCGGCGCGTTTGGGCGCCGCGCCGATCTGCGAGTAGAACCGGTACCACAACCGCTTACGACTCCAGCCGACCTCGGCCGCCAGTCTGTCGACCCGGACCCGGCCCCGACTGACGAGGATCCGCTTCCAGGCCCAGGCCACCTCCGGATCCACGGCTGATCCTGCGGTACGCGACCCAGCCTGCCACCGGTCGGCGAGCAACGCGTCGACAAACGCGAACCGGTCCTTCCACGACGAGGCGTGGCACAGCTGCTCGCGCACCTGCGCCGCCTGTCGTCCCCACACGTCCGCCAGGGTCACTACGGCACCGTTCAGGTCGCCCGGTGACACGTCCAGAACGGCGCGGGCGATGGCCGGAGACAGGCGTACCTGTACGGCCTCGAAATTCTCGCCGCGCACCCAGAGCGCATCAGATCCGAATCCGAGCCCGGCGACGAGACTTCCCCGTTGTTGCCGCCCTGCGGCATCGTCCACGATGAGCGGGCCGGAGCCAAACTCCAGGGCCAGCGTCACCGCAGGGTGTGGGATCACCCGCTGGCCGACCGAGGTCACGCCGCGATCACGAAATCCGGCCATGCTGACACCGGCCACCCGGCTACCCCGCGCGGGGCGGATGACCTGCCAGAGAGTCGCATCGCCACGTCCGCGAAGGGTGGAACCCATCATCGGATGCTACTCGGGCCGACCGGAACATTTGTTCAAGCCAACGGTGCCGCAGGTGACGACAGTGGGCTCATGACGACATCGCCGGACCCCGACAACCAGCTCGACGAGGCTGATCCGCGCTTGTCCGACAAGCGACCGCGGGGGAGTCGCGCCCGCCGACGACGCCGCATCATCGCCTCGACAACCCTGCTCACGGTTGTCGGATTGCTCCTGGCGAACGCGGCGATGGTGACCGGGCAGACCGCCCGTGCCACCGGAGACTCGACCCTGCATCTCGACGGCGGCGACATCCACATCAGCCAGGACGGCCCCCGCGATGCCCCGGCACTCGTGCTGATCCACGGGCTCGGTGCCTCGACCGAGTGGTGGAGTCCGCTGGTCCCGACGCTGGCAACGTCCTATCGCGTCATCCGAATCGACCTGCTCGGACATGGCCAGTCGGCCAAACCGGCCGGTGGCGGCTATGCAGTTCCAGAGCAAGGACGCCGCGTCGGGCAGGCGCTGGACCAGCTCGGCATCGAACACGCCATGGTGATCGGCCACTCCACCGGCGGCTACGTCGCCACCGCGCTCGCCGAGCACCGCCGCGACCTGGTGACCGCGCTCGCGCTCATCAACACCGGACCTCACCTGGACGCCTTCATCTCGGACGGGCCGGTGGGCAAGCTCATCTTCGTCCCGGTGCTGGGTCAACTACTGTGGCGACTTCGCACCGATGGGATTCTGCGCCAGGGCCTGAGCAGCGCGTTCGCGCCTGGCTTCCACGTCCCGCAGCAGCTCATCGACGACACCCGCAGGATGACCTACCACGCGCTCACGGCAACGTCGCGGGCATCCGAGGACTACCTGACCCAGCTACCACTTCCGGATCGGCTCACGAGCCTCGGCACACCATTGCTTGTCATCTTCGGCGAGCTCGACCAGAGGTGGCGAGCCTCATCAGCGGCGTCGTACCACTCCGTTGCAGGTGCGAAAGTCGAGCTGGTGCCCGACGTCGGCCACTCACCCATGTTCGAGGATCCTGCGCACACAGCCCGACTTCTCCTCGACTTCGTGAGCTCCGTATCGAGCGGACGGTGAAAGCCACGGCACCACAGGCGTCTACCCTCAGCGGCGGGTCTGCCCGTAGCGGAATCGCTTGGCCCCGGGCGGTGATGTCGACGATGCTCCGATGGTGCCCGACCTGATCGACATCATGCTCGGCGACATCCGCCTTGCGCTGCGGGTATGGCCCGCCACCGACCCGGCACACCCTCCCGTCCTGCTGCTGCCCGCCACCGGAGCGACCGCCGGTGACTGGGACGTGATCGCGGCGGATCTGGCGGCCGAGCGTACGGTCTGTGCCGTCGATCTGCGCGGCCACGGTGCCAGTGACTGGCCCGGTACGTACCGGCTGGAGTTGTTCGGCCAGGACGTCGTCGGTCTCCTCGACCGCCTCGACACCGGCGTGATCGACCTGGTCGGACACTCCCTCGGCGGCCTGGTCGCCTGCCTGGTGGCCTCGGCACGACCTCGGCACATCCGCCGGCTGGTGTTGGAGGACGTGCCGTTTCCGCATCCGCGTCCGCCCGCCCCGCCGCAGCGGCCGGCGGGGGAGTTGTCGTTCGACTGGCGGGTGGTGGAGCAGGTCCGCTCCGAGATCGACGATCCGGATCCGGGGTGGGCCGACATCGTCGCCCGGATCACCACATCCACCCTGCTGATCGGGGGCGGCGCGCCGAGTCCGGTGCCGCAGCAGCACGTCGCCGAACTCGCCGGGCGACTCGCCGACGCCCGGCTCGTCACCATCGACGCCGGCCATCTGGTGCACGCGAGCGCGCCGGAGGCGTACCTCGACGCGCTCATCCGCTTCCTCGACACGTGAGCAGGAACAGCGTCATGGCATCCGGAACGCCTGCCTCTGCTCGACCAGGCGAGTGGGTCAGCCGCGTAGCGGGTAGGGGACGAAGGTGCTGCGGTTTTCGTCCACGTCCAGTTGGCGGCTGATGGGTGGGGCGGCGCGTTGCGGGCAGGTCATCCGGTCGCAGGTCTTGCAGCCGGGGCCGATCGGGGTGGCGGCCTCGGCGGCGTGCAGGTCCATGCCGGTGGAGTAGACCAACCGGCTGGCGTGCCGGGTCTCGCAGCCCAGGCCGATCGCGTACACCTTGCCGGGTTGGCCGTAACCGCCGTGGTGCCGGGTGATGGTGCGGGCGATCCACAGGTAGCGCTGGCCGTCCGGCATCGCGGCGACCTGGGTGACCACCCGGCCGGGTGAGCTGAACGCCTCGTACACGTTCCACAGGGGACAGGTGCCGCCGGTGCGGGAGAAGGGGAAACCGGTGGCGGACTGGCGTTTCGACATGTTGCCGGCCCGGTCGACCCGGACGAAGGAGAACGGCACCCCGCGTGCCCGGGGGCGTTGCAGGGTGCTGAGCCGGTGGCAGACCGTCTCCCAACCCATCGCGTAATGCTGGGTGAGCAGCTCGATGTCGTACCGGCGCTGCTCGGCGGCGGTGAGGAACTGCTCGTACGGCAGGATCAGCGCCGCCGCGAAGTAGTTGGCCAGGCCGACCCGGGTCAGTATCTGGGTCTGCATGTCGTCGAACTGCTCCGACTCGACGATCTCGTCGATCACGTCGGCGAACTCCAGCAGCGCGATCTGGGCAGCCATCCGCATGGCCTCCTGCCCGCCGCGCAGCGACGTGGACAGGTGCAGGGTGCGCGTCTGCGGACGGTACCGGTGCAGTTCGTCGCCGAGCGAGGCGGCGTCCTCACGGCGTACGCGTACCCCGTGTTGCTGCGCGAGACGGTCGCGCAGCAACCCACGGACCTCGCCGCGACGCAGCCCCATCTGGATGGCCAGCCGCTCCGCCTCCTCGTCCAGTTCCGGTACGTAGTTCTGCCGCCGGTAGAAGAACTCGGTCACCTGGTCGTGCGGGCTGCGGCCGACCCGTTCGCGGTCGCCGACCAGCTCGGCGAGCTGTTCGTCGACCTGCTGGTAGCGGCGGTGCAGCTCGATGACGGCGGCGGCGACCTCGGGCAGCCGGGTGGCCAGCTCGGTCAGCTCGGCGAGGCCGGCCCGGCCGGGCAGCGCCTCCCGCAGCCCGGTGACCAGGCGCGGGGTGTCGTGTGGGGCGAACACCGTCGGATCGACGCCGAACAGCTCGGTGATGCGCAGCAGCACCGGCACCGTCAGGGGCCTGGTGTCGTGCTCGATCTGGTTGAGGTAGCTGGGGGAGATGTTCAGGTGCCGGGCCAGCTCGGTCTGGCTGAGCGCCCGTTCCTCCCGCATGCGGCGCAGCCGGGCCCCGGCGAAGGTCTTGGCCACCGCCCTCACCTCCCTGTACGCGCGGCGGAATCCGGTCACATTAGCACTGCTGTGAATAAGACCTTTCGCAACTTCGCAGAATCGCTTCTTGACTTTTCAATAATTGGCTTTTTCCGCCCCTCGACCAGCTCCCGCCAGCCGTGTGAACGTTGGCGACACACCGGTGGCCAGCGTCGGCGCAGCACCGGCGAGTGGGCCAAGCGGACTTGTGAAGGGATGAAAATCGATGGTTACCGCGGTCGAGCAGGTGCAGCACGATTGGGACACCAACCCCCGGTGGCGGGGTGTGCGGCGGAGCTACCGCGCCGAGGACGTGGTGCGGCTGCGGGGTGCGATCCAGGAGGAGCACACCCTGGCCCGGCACGGCGCGAACCGGCTGTGGCGGCTGCTGAACAGCGAGGACTACATCCACGCCCTCGGCGCCCTCACCGGCAACCAGGCGGTGCAGATGGTCCGGGCCGGGCTCAAGGCGATCTACCTGTCCGGCTGGCAGGTGGCCGCCGATGCCAACCTCGCCGGGCACACCTACCCGGACCAGAGCCTCTACCCGGCAAACTCGGTGCCCGCCGTGGTGCGCCGGATCAACAACGCGCTGCTGCGCGCCGCCCAGATCACCACCGCCGAGGGGGACACCTCCGGCATCGACTGGCTGGCGCCGATCGTCGCCGACGCCGAGGCCGGCTTCGGTGGCGTGCTCAACGCGTACGAGCTGATGAACGCGATGATCGCGGCCGGCGCGGCCGGCGTGCACTGGGAGGACCAACTCGCCTCCGAGAAGAAGTGCGGCCACCTCGGCGGCAAGGTGCTCATCCCCACCGGCCAGCACATCCGCACCCTGGAGGCGGCCCGGCTGGCCGCCGACGTGGCCGGCGTGCCGTCGGTGGTCATCGCCCGCACCGACGCCCAGGCCGCCACGCTGCTCACCACCGACGTGGACGAGCGGGACCAGCCCTTCGTCACCGGTGAGCGCACCGCCGAGGGTTTCTACCGGGTGCGCAACGGCATCGAGCCGTGCATCGCCCGGGGTCTGGCGTACGCCCCGCACGCCGACCTGCTCTGGATGGAGACCAGCACCCCGGACCTGGAGGTGGCTCGCCGCTTCGCCGAGGCGATCAAGGCCGAGCACCCGGACCAGCTGCTGGCCTACAACTGCTCGCCGTCGTTCAACTGGCGCAAGCACCTGGACGACGCGACCATCGCCAAGTTCCAGCGCGAACTCGGCCACATGGGTTACAAGTTCCAGTTCATCACCCTGGCTGGCTTCCACGCGCTGAACTACTCGATGTTCGACCTGGCCCGTGGCTACGCCGCCGACGGCATGTCGGCGTACGTCTCGTTGCAGGAGCGGGAGTTCGCGGCCGAGCCGGCCGGCTACACCGCGGTCAAGCACCAGCGGGAGGTCGGTACCGGCTACTTCGACCTGATCAGCACCGTGCTGAACCCCGCCGCCGAGACCACCGCCCTGCGGGGGTCGACCGAGGAGGAGCAGTTCGCATGAGATACGAGATCATCGGCCCGATGGCCGAGCGGTTCGACGAAGTGCTCACCGCCGAGGCGCTGGAGTTCCTGGTCACCCTGGACAGCGAGTTCGCCGCCCGGCGGGTGGCCGTGCTGGACACCCGCCGCGCCCGCCGGGACCGCTTCGCCACCGGCCAGTTGCCCGACTTCCTGCCGGAAACCGCCGGCATCCGCGCCGATCCGACCTGGCGGGTGGCCCCGCCGGCACCCGGCCTGGTGGACCGGCGGGTCGAGATCACCGGACCGCCGGACCGGAAGATGACGATCAACGCGCTGAACTCCGGCGCCAAGGTCTGGCTCGCCGACTTCGAGGATGCCACCGCCCCGACCTGGGACAACATCATCGGTGGCCAACTCAACCTGATCGACGCCCTGGACCGGCGGATCGACTTCACCGACTCGCGCGGCAAGCGCTATGCCCTCGGCGAGGAACTGGCCACGATCGTGGTCCGGCCGCGCGGTTGGCACCTGGTGGAGAAGGGCATCGTGGTGGACGGGCGGCCGATCTCGGCCAGTCTTGTCGACTTCGGGCTCTACCTGTTCCACTGTGCCCGCCGGCAGCTCGCGGCCGGTTCCGGACCGTACTTCTACCTGCCGAAGCTGGAGGACCACCGCGAGGCGCGGCTGTGGAACGACATCTTCGTCTTCGCCCAGCACTACCTGCGCCTGCCGCAGGGCACCATCCGGGCGACCACGCTGATCGAGACGATCACCGCGGCGTTCGAGATGGAGGAGATCCTCTACGAGCTGCGGGAGCACTCGGCGGGCCTGAACGCCGGCCGGTGGGACTACATCTTCAGCATCATCAAGAACTTCGGGCAGTGGCCGGACTTCGTCCTGCCGGACCGCGCCGAGGTCACCATGACCGTGCCGTTCATGCGCGCGTACACCGAACAGCTGGTGCGGACCTGTCACCGGCGCGGCGCGCATGCGATCGGCGGCATGGCCGCCTTCGTGCCGGCCCGGGACCCGGCGGTGAACGAGACGGCGCTACAGCGGGTGCGGGCGGACAAGCAGCGGGAGGCCGGGGACGGCTTCGACGGCTCCTGGGTCGCCCACCCCGGCCTGGTGTCGACCTGCCGGGAGGTCTTCGACGCGGTGCTCGGCGAGCGGCCGAACCAGGTCGACCGGCTCCGCGACGACGTGGCGGTCACCGCCGCCGACCTGCTCTCGGTCGACAAGACCCCGGGCCAGGTCACCGAGGCGGGAGTGCGGTCCAACATCGCGGTGGCGCTGCGCTACATCGACGCCTGGCTCGGCGGCACCGGCGCGGTGGCGCTGTGGAACCTGATGGAGGACGCGGCGACCGCCGAGATCGCCCGCTGCCAGGTCTGGCAGTGGTTGCATCACGGCACGCCGCTGGCCGGGGGCGGCTGCGTGACCGAGGAGCTGGTCCGGGCGATGCTCGCCGAGGAACTGACGGCGTTGGCCGAGGGCCGCGAGGACGCCGAGCGGGAGCGCGCCGAGCACGCCGCGCGGATCGTCGAGGAGACCGCCCTGGGCGAGGAGTTGCCGGCCTTCTTCACCCCCGCCGGGTACGCCCGGCATCTGGGCCCGCGGCGTAAGCAGACCCGCTGAGCAACGGCGACAGCACGGGCCGGGGGCAGGCTGCCCCCGGCCCCGGCGTCAGCCGACGATCCGGGTGATGTTGCGGATCTTGTTGGCGGCGTCGAGGGCGGCCACCTTGTACGCCTCCGCCAGCGTGGGGTAGTTGAAGACGGTGTCGACCAGGTAGTCGACCGTGCCGCCGAGACCCATCACCGCCTGCCCGATGTGGACGATCTCGGTGGCCCCGGTGCCGAAGACGTGCACGCCGAGCAGCCGGCCGTCGGCTGGTGAGACGAGCAGTTTCAACATGCCGTACGAGTCGCCCACGATCTGACCCCGGGCCAGCTCGCGGTAGCGGGCGATGCCCACCTCGAACGGGGTCGCGCTGTCGGTCAGCTCCTCCTCGGTCTGCCCGACGAAGCTGATCTCCGGAATCGTGTAGATGCCGATCGGCTGCAACTCGTGCATCGGGCGGTCCGGTTCGCCGCAGGCGTGCTGCGCGGCCAGCCGGCCCTGCTCCATCGAGGTGGAGGCGAGCGCCGGGAAGCCGATCACGTCGCCCACCGCGTAGATGTTCGCCACGGCGGTGCGGTAGTTCGCGTCGACCTCGATCCGGCCGCGCCGGTCCGCCGACAGGCCGGCGGCGGCCAGGTCCAGCCCGTCGGTCTGGCCCTGCCGACCGGCCGAGTACATCACGGTGTCCGCGACGATCCTCTTGCCGCTCTTGAGTACGCAGAGCGCCGCGCTCTGGTGCTTCTCCACCGCCGCGACCTCCTCGCCGAAGCGGAACGTCACCGACAGGTCGCGCAGGTGGTAGCGGAGCGACTCGATGATCTCCTCGTCGCAGAAGTCGAGCATCTTGTCGCGGCGCTCGACCACGGTGACCTTGGTGCCGAGCGCGGCGAACATGGAGGCGTACTCCATGCCGATCACCCCGGCACCTACCACCACCATGCTGCGCGGCACGGCCTGGAGGTTGATGACGCCGTCGGAGTCCACGATGGTCCGGTCGTCGAAGTCGACGCTCTCCGGGCGGGCGGGCCGGGTGCCGGCGGCGATGATGGCCTTGTCGAAGGTGACCCGGGTTTCCCGGCCGGAACCGCCGTCGACCCAGACCGCGTGCGGGTCGGCGAATCGCCCGGTGCCGGTGATCAGGGCGACCCGGTTGCGGGCCAACTGGTTGCGGATCACGTCGGTCTGCCGGTTGATCACGTGTTGGGTACGGGCGGCCAGGTCGCCGACCGTGATCTCCTCCTTGACCCGGTAGCTGCTGCCGTAGAGGTCCCGCTGGCTCAGGCCGGTCAGGTAGAGCACGGCCTCGCGCAGGGTCTTGGAGGGGACCGTGCCGGTGTTGATGCACACCCCGCCGATCATGTCGCGACGGTCCACGATGCCGACCCGCCTACCCAACTTGGCGGCGGCGATCGCGGCCTTCTGACCGCTGGGTCCGGAGCCCAGTACCAACAGGTCGTAGTCGTACACGATCGTCAGCGTCGCAAGATGTGGCGGTGTGCGCCAGTCCTGGCGTCGAAGCGGCATCCCGGGTTTACCCGCTTGGAACAATTCCGTGGCAACCAGGGGCGGCGGTCCGGTCACACATTGACATGCAAGTGGGGACTTGCCTATTGTTCCCGGGTGGGCGACGTGTACAAGGCGCTGGCGGATCCCACCCGGCGCGCCATCCTCGACGAGTTGCAGGACCGCAGCGGTCAGACGCTGTTCGAACTCTGTGTCCGGTTGACCGGCAAGGGGTTCACCTCGACGCGGCAGGCCATCTCCCAGCACCTCGGCGTGCTGTCCGAGGCCGGGCTGGTGACGGTGCGCCGCGAGGGTAGGTACATGTTCATCGACCTCGACACGTCCCCGCTTCGGCAGATCTACGAGCGGTGGAGGATCGGACCGTGCGAATCGGACACATGAGCATCTTCGTCGACGACCAGGACAAGGCGTTGGCGTTCTACACGGGCGTGCTCGGCTTCGTCAAGAAGACCGAGATCCCGCTCGGGGCACACAGCTGGTTGACCGTGGTGTCGCCGGAGGAGCCGGACGGCGTGGAACTGGTCCTCGAACCCGACCAGCATCCGGCCGCCGCGGCCTTCAAGAAGGCGCTCGTCGCGGACGGGATCCCGTTCACGATGTTCGGGGTGCCGGACGTCGCCGCCGAGTACGAGCGGCTGAAGGGGCTCGGGGTGACCTTCACCCAGGAGCCGTTGGACACCGGTGGCGTGACGACCGCGGTCTTCGACGACACCTGCGGCAACCTGATCCAGATCGCCGCCGTGCACTCCTGACGGCATCGGCACGCCGTGCCGCGAGCGCGGCGGCTAGCCTGGCCCGATGGAAGGGGCCTCGGGATTCGCGGCGCGGGTGCGGGAGTCGACCAGAGCGGACCACCGTGCCGCCCAGGACCTGCCGTACGTCAACGCCCTGTTCGCCGGGCGGCTGGACCGGGCCGGTCATGCCGCGCTGCTCGAGCAGCTGTACGTGGTGTACGAAACGCTTGAGCAGGCGGCCGAGGCGATGCGCGACGACCCGGTGGCCGGGCAGTTCGTTCTCGACGACCTGCGCCGGCTGCCGGGCATCGCCGCCGACCTCAGGTTCCTGCGCGGCCCCGACGGGGCCGCGCGGATCCAGCCGAGTGCCGCCACCCGCCGCTACCAGGACCGCCTCCGCGCCGTCGCCTTCACCTGGCCGGCGGGCTTCGTCGCCCACCACTACACCCGCTATCTGGGCGATCTCTCCGGTGGCCAGATGATGGCGCGCTCGCTGCGCCGCTCGTACGGCTTCGACTGCGACGGAATCCGCTTCCTCCGCTTCCCAGGGCTCGACCCGCGCGCAGTCAAGCAGCGCTACCGGGACCTGCTCGACGCGGCGCCATGGGACGAGCGGGAACGGCAGGCATTCCTGGCCGAGGTGTCCCGGGCCTACCAGCTGAACACCGACCTGCTGGCCGACCTGGGTCGGGCCGTCGTGCCGGGTGCGGCGTGACCGGCCCGAGCCCGTTCCCGCAAGCGGTGGTCGCGGCGGTGCTGGCACACATGAACACCGACCACGCCGACGACTGCCGGGTGATCTGTCAGGGGCTGGGCGGTCAGCCGGGCGCGACGGCGGCCACGATGTCCGGGATGGACGCCGACGGAATGGACTTCACCGCGATCGTGGACGGGAAACCGGTCGCCGTACGGATCCCGTTCGCCACCCGCCTGACCGAACGGCGGCAGATCCGATCGGCGGCCGTCCGGATGTACCAGGAGGCCCGCGCAGTGCTGGACGCCACCGCTCGGGCCGAGCCCGGCTGATGGGAAACCGGGCACCGCGAGCTGTCCGACCGGGCTCAGCCTCGGCGTTCAGCCCAGTGCGCGCAACCGGTCGGCGAGGACGTCCCGGAAGAAGTCGAGGAAGCCGTCGGGATCGGGGCCGGCGTTTTGCAGGACGAGATGGTCGAAGCCCGCGTCGACGTACGCCTTGACCGCCTGGACGTGCCGTTCGGGGTCCGGCCCGACGGCGAAGTGCTGGCGGATGTCGTTCTCGGTGACGGTGGCCGACGCCGCTTCGAAGTTCGCCGGGTTGGGCAGCTCGCTCATCACCTTCCAGCCGGTCACCGCCCATCGACTGGTCTGCCAGGCGGCCTGGATCGCCTGCTGGTCGTCGGCTGCCCAGGCCATCGGCACCTCCGCGTAACGCGGCCCTTGCCCGCCGCGCTCCCGGTAGGAGCGCACCAGGTCGGGCACGGGTTCCGTGGCGAACAGGCCGTCACCGAGTTCGGCGGCGATCGCCACCGCCCCCGCGCCGCTGGCGGCCACGGCGATGACCGGCGGCTGCTCGGGCAGGTCGAACACCCGCGCGTCCTCCAGTTGCAGGTGCCTGCCCTCGTACGACTGGTAGCCGCCCTGCCAGAGCAACCGGATGATCTGCAACGCCTCGCGCAGTCGTTCGTGTCGCCCGCGTACGCTCGGGAAACCCTGACCGACGACGTGTTCGTTTAGTCGTTCGCCGGCACCGACGCCGAGGGTGAACCGGTTGTCGGAGACGATGGCGAGGGTGGCGGCGGCCTGGGCGATGATCGCCGGGTGGTAGCGCATCGAGGGACAGGTCACCCCGGTGACCAGGCCGACCCGTTCGGTGCTGGCGGCGATCGCGCCGAGGACGGTCCAGGTGAACGGCGAGTGGCCCTGGTTGTCCAGCCAGGGGTGGAAGTGGTCGCTGATCTCCACGAAGTCGAACCCGACCTGCTCGGCCCGGACCGCCTGCCGGATGATCTCCGTCGGTCCGAATCCCTCGGTGGACAGCTTGTAACCGATCCGCATCAGGTCTCCTGATTCCCGCAGCTCACGACCCCTGTTCGTGGCTGCTTTCCCGCCAGGGCCGATCCAAACCGAGCCGGATTCGACCGGTCTGCCCGGCGGAGGTCCGAGGATGCGGTCGCCGAGTGGTGGAGGGGCATGCCGGCGTCGGCCGGGCCGTCGGCAGGTCAGCGGGGTGCTGAAACCGGAGGTCCGCGATGCTCGCCGTGGCCGTGGCCGTGGCCGTGGCCGTGTCGGACCGGCGGGCCTGGCGTGTCGGGCGGGACGGTTACAGAATGTCGAGTTGTGGGTGACGGTGAGCAGTTGTCGGACGCGGTGATCCGTTTCCAGCGTCGACACGATCCGATCAGCATGGTGACCGAGCACGACGCCGCCGAGCGTGCCGGCGCCTACCCGATCCTGCGGATCGGGGCCCCGCTCTTCGGCTACGCGGTGGACCTCGGCGGCGGCCGGTGGCGCGTACACGCCCTGGTCGAGGACACGCCGCAGGCCGCGCGCGACGCGTTGGCCCACCGGCTGCGCGAGTGGCTCGCCGAGACCGCCGACGCGGACCTGGTGGCCGAGTTGACCGCGGTGGGCCGGGTGCTGGACTGGGAGAAGGTCGACGAGGTGACCGTCGCCGGTCGCCGGCACCGGGTGGTGCGGGCCGACACCTTCGCCCGGTTCGGCCCGGACGGGCCGGAGCCGCCCCGGCCCACCGATCCGGACCCGCGTACGGCCGATTCGTGCGACAGCTTCCTCGGCGGGGCCGACCTGATCGCCGACCCGGCCGCACCCACCGGCGTCGGTGCGGCGCTGCTCAAGGTCGAGTTGCTGCCGGCCCGCTACCCCCGGGCCCAGGTGCCGGCCGACGTGTACGCCGACAGCGTCGCCGCGATCCGTTCGCACCCGAACGGCGTGCTGCTGCCCACCCGCTACGCGGTCGCCGAACAGGTGGGCGGCGGGTGGCAGCCGACCAGTCGGGCGGTGGCTACGCCGCAGGAGGCTCGCGAAGCCGTCGAGTTCGACTTCCGGTGGCTCATTCCGCGGATCGGCAACCCGACGGAGGAGGAAGCCGCCGAGTACGCGCGGGCCGCCGACGAGTTGGCGGCCAGTCGCGCAGACGAGGTGGCCGTGCTCGGGCGCCGATTCCGGATCACCCGCATCGAGACCCTGTTGCGCTTCTGCGCCGACGGGCCCGAGCCGCCCCGGCCCTCCGATCCGGACCCGGAGCCGCCGCCCGAGGCGCACTTCGCCCAACTCCGCGCCGAGGGTCGGCTGACCGACTCCGACCAGCCCTGAACCGACGCTCGGGACAGCTGGAGGCCAGTGGAAAATGCGTAACCCACAGGTTACGCTTTCGGGGTGGACGAGATAGCAGCTGCCATCGCGGATCCGGTGCGTCGACGGATCCTCGAACTGCTGCGGGAGGGGCGGCTCACGGCCGGCCGGATCGCCGACCACTTCGAGATCAGCCGGCCAGCGGTCAGTCGTCACCTGCGCGTACTCCGCGAAAGCGGTCTGGTGCGCGACACCGTGGTCGGCCGCGAGCGCCGCTATGAACTCGACCCGACCCGGTTCGCCGAGCTGCATCGGTGGCTGGCGCAGTTCACCCGGGCCGAGTCCTGGGAGCGCCGGTTCGACGCGCTGGAAACCGAGGTTTACCGTACCCGCCGTGAGCGCCGCACCGGTGGCTCGCCGTACTCCACTGAGGAGCGGACAGCTTGACACTCACACCATCCGGGCGCCTCTTTGGCACCGACACCGGAGTCGACCTGGTCGTCACCCGGCAGTTCCGGGCCCCGATCGAGGACGTCTGGGCCAGCCTGACCGAACCGGATCGCACCGCCCGGTGGTACGGCCGCTGGGCGGGCCGGGCCGGGCCCGGTCAGCGCATCCGGGTGCAGATGGCCTTCGAAGAGGGGGAGCCGTGGTCCGAGATGCGGATCGACGAGTGTTCGCCGCCCCACCGACTGGCCCTATCCGCGCAGGAAGAATCCGGCATCTGGCGGCTGGAGTTGCTGCTCACCCGGCATGGCGACCGGACCGAGTTGCGCTTCGTCCAACACCTGGACACGGTCGAGGGCCTCGGTGAGATCGGGCCCGGCTGGGAGTACTACCTGGACCGCTTGGTGGCCGCCCACGACGACACCGCGCTGCCGTCGTTCGACGACTACTATCCGGCCATGAAGACCTATTTTGATCAGTTGAGCGCGGCTCGCTGATCTGCTGCGCCAGCAGGCCAGATGTGATCGGAAAGTCGGTGCCGGGTTCCGTTCGGCCCGTTTTGTTCTCACTGGCCCGGGTACCGCCCCTGGGGTCTGGTCGTTGTGCTCCAGGGAGGTACCCGTAGAGATGGAATCGCGTAACCCCGCGAAGGCGGTAAAGGATGTCGTGGAATCCGCCGCGGAAAAGGTCACCGACGTGCTGACCCCGGAGGTGCCCGGCGCGCCGGGCAGCGCCCCGCCGCCGCTTGCGGAACCGACCACGCCGCACGACCCACTGCCGCCGAAGCCGGAGCAGGGCACCCCGCAGAGCCGTACGCCGACCGGGGTGCACACCCACACGCCGGCCACCGCACGGGCGCAGCAGGGTGCCTTCCTCACCACCGCGCAGGGCGCCCGACTGCGTGACACGGACCACTCGCTCAAGGCCGGACCGCGCGGCCCGGTGCTGCTCCAGGACCACCACCTGCGGGAAAAGATCACCCACTTCGACCACGAACGCATCCCCGAGCGGGTGGTGCACGCCCGAGGGGCCGGCGCGCACGGCATCTTCACCGCGTACGGCACCGCCGAGAACGTCACCCGGGCGGGCTTCCTGCGCAAGGGCCGCGAAACCGAGGTGTTCGTCCGGTTCTCCACCGTGCTCGGCTCGCGCGGATCGGCCGACACCGTCCGGGACACCCGGGGCTTCGCGACGAAGTTCTACACCAGCGAGGGCACCTTCGACCTGGTGGCCAACAACATGCCGGTGTTCTTCATCCAGGACGCCATCAAGTTCCCCGACATCATCCACGCCGGCAAGCCGCATCCGGACCGGGAGATTCCCCAGGCGCAGAGCGCTCACGACACCTTCTGGGACTTCGTCTCCCTGCACACCGAGGCGCAGCACCACACCATGTGGAACATGTCCGACCGGGGCATCCCCCGCTCCTACCGGACCATGGAGGGCTTCGGCGTACACACCTTCCGCCTGGTCAACTCCGCGGGCGAGACGGTGCTGGCCAAGTTCCACTGGAAGCCGAAGCTGGGCGTGCATTCCCTGGTCTGGGAGGAGGCGCAGATGCTCAGCGGCATGGACCCGGACTTCCACCGGCGCGACCTGTACGACGCCATCGAGGCCGGTGCGTTCCCGGAGTGGGAACTCGGCATCCAGGTCTTCCCGGACACCCCCGAGGAGACCTTCGCCGGCATCGACCTGCTCGACCCCACGAAGATCGTGCCGGAGGAGTTGGCCCCGGTGCAGCCGGTGGGCCGGCTGACGCTCAACCGGACGCCGACGAACTTCTTCGCCGAGACCGAGCAGGTCGCCTTCCACGTCGGCCACCTGCCGCCGGGCATCGACGTCACCAACGACCCGCTGTTGCAGGGCCGGCTCTTCTCGTACGTCGACACGCAGTTGACCCGGCTGGCCGGGCCGAACTTCGCGCAGATCCCGATCAACCGGCCGCACGCGCCGGTCAACGACATGCTGCGCGACGGCTTCCACCAGCAGGCCGTCCACGCGGGCGTGGCGCCCTACCGGCCGAACTCGCTCGACGGTGGCAACCCGTTCCCGGCCGGCGACGACGACCATCCCTTCGTCGACCTGCCGGTGCGGGTGGCCGAGGCCCCGAAGGTACGCGCGAGCCCCGCCTCGTTCGACGACCACTTCAGCCAGGCCCGACTCTTCTGGCTGAGCATGTCGCCGGTCGAGCAGGAGCACATCATCCGCGCCTACACCTTCGAGCTGGGCAAGTGCTACCACCAGGCGATCAAGGAGCGGCAGCTCCAGTGTCTGGCCAACATCGACCCGGTGCTCTGCGCGCAGGTCGCCACCGGCCTCGGGCTGCCCGCACCGGAGCCCACGATCCCGCTGGCCGAGGTCACGCCCAGCCCGGCGTTGTCCCAGGTCGGCCGGGAGTGGCCGGCCGACGGCCGGATGATCGGGATCGTCGTCGACCCCGACGCCGACCTGGACACCGTCCGCCAGATCCGCCGCGCGATCTTCGGTGCCGACATGGTGCCGCTGCTCATCGCACCGCACGGCGGCATGATCGGTGACCTGCCGGCGCAGCGCAGCTTCGCCACCGGCCGCTCGGTCGAACTCGACGCGGTGCTGCTCGCCGCCGCCCCGCCGCCGGCACCGGACGCGCTGCCGGCCCGCGACGCCAAGGCCGGCGCGGCAGGTCCGGCGTCGGTACCGGTCGACCCGCGCGTGCTGCTGCTGGTCGAGGAGTGCTGGCGGCACGCCAAGGCGATCGGCGCCTGGGGTCCCGGGGTCAGCGTTCTGGAGCAGGCCGGCCTGACCGGCAGCCCCGGCGTGGTCACCGGCGAATCCGGCGACGACGTCTTCACCACCGTCCAGCACCTGTTGGCCAACCACCGGGTCTGGGAGAGGTTCCCCGCCTCGGTCGCCTGAGCCGAGCAGTAGTAGCCGAGGGGCTGCCCGTCGCGTCGTCGCCGGGCAGCCCCTCGGTCTCGATGCTCAGGAGCCAGCGGGCTTGGGGTCGCCAAAGAACCGGCTTCCGCCGAACTCGTCCTGGAGGCGGTCGTCGAGTTCGTCGGCGAGGCCGGCCATCACCTGCACGGCGAGCATCAGGTGAGCGGCCTGGAAGTTGCGGCCGAAGACCGGGATCGACGCCCACACCGTGTCCTGCACGTGATACAGCCGGCCGATCGGCATCACGTTTGTCAACTCGGAGAGCCGAGCGTAGAGCCGTTCGGTGGGCGGCACCTCGGTGAGGACCGGGGAGAACACGTCGATCAGCGGCGGGTTCTCGCGTACCCGGATGAACAACATCGCCGAGCCGGCGCGGATGCCGATGTCGCCGTCCACGTCCACGCTCAGTTCGTCGACCGAAATCCGCAACGTCGCGGCGATCACCGCACGTACCTGCTCCGCCAGCGGCGCCCGCTCCTCGGTTCGGTCGGCGACGAGGGAACTGACGACGGCGTCGGGAGCCGACCGGTGCCGGGCGGCACCCAGCGGGGCGGTCTCGATCGGGTCGGCGGCATCGTCGTGCGCGAAATACACCAGGAAGGCGGGGTGCGGCACACCGCAGACATCGCGCAGTGTGCGGGAGACCAGCATGGCCAGCTGCTTCGCGTTGCCCTGGGACGAGCGCAGGCTGAAAGAGTTACCGGAGCCGGGCAGCACGCCCGGCGGCGACCAGCCGAGCGCGATCAGATCGCCGACGGACGAACGATCCAACCGGTAGCCCTCGGGCAACTCGGCGTTGCCGACGGCGTACGCCTGGACGACGCCGTCCTCGGACACCCGGATCCGGACCGGGTAGACGGCGGTGCCGGTGCCGGACGCGGCCGGATCGAGCGCCAGGTGCACCTCGGCACCGGGAGCCAGGGTGGACAGCACGGCGGCCAGCGTGGTCGCGAACTCACGCCACGCGCCGGCCGTCTTGGCGCGCAGGTCGACCGCGGTGGGCTCGTTGAGCTGGAAACCCGGATCGGGATCAGCGGTGTCCCGGACCGCGATCGGCAACCGGTCGGTACGCAGCGGCCGACCGGACGGTGCGCACAACGTCAACCGCAGCGAGCGCTCGCCCGCCGGCCCGTGCGCGGTCACCACGAAGCGCACCGGCTCCATCGACCCGAGGGTGAACCGTGGCTCCTCGACCGCTCGTACCCGCAGGTGCGGTGCGCCGTCGAGCAGGATCGGAAGTGCGATGCCTGCACCCGTGGTGGCCTCGATCCAGACCTCCACCAGATAGTCCTGGCCGATAACGGCGGTGCGCGGCCACCTGACGATCGGCTCGACGGTGGTCTCCGACCGGGTGGAGGAGAGCGGTTTGCTCATCGGCGGCCTTCCCGCAGCGGTGGCAGCGTCGCGTAGTCGCTCGGGCCGCCATAGTAGGCGTACATGAAAGTGTGGAAGAACGGCAGCAGTGCCCGCGCCGCGGCGGGGTCGTTCGACCGGGGCGGGATGCGGACGCTGTGCCGTCGGCGCAGATCACGGATGGTCACCGCGATCGGCGTGCCGGGCCGTTCGCGCAGCAGCCTGATGATTTCCCGGAGGTAGCGGTGCGCCTGCTCCTCGGCGACCACCCCGACGGTGCCGATGAAGCCGGTCGCGCCGGCCCGCAGGAACGCCTCGGCGAAGCCGCGCTGGGTGGCGTCGTTGTACTCCGGATCGTCGATCAGCCGGGCGGAGTGGCAGGCGTTGAGGAAGACCAGCCCGCCGAACCGGGCCAGCCGGGACAGGCGTGCCGTGTCCACGTCGGCCACCGACACGGCGTCATCGAGCAGGAACTCCAGGCTGGAACCGCTGAACCTGCCATGGCAGGCGGCATAGACCAGGGCGAACGGGCCGCCCGGCTCGTCCATCCTGGCCAACAGGTCCCAGAACGTCTCGGTGATCACCGCATCCAGTTCCTTGAGCACCTCCAGGTCCGCCCGCATCGGCCCGTCGGCCACGTACGCGACCACTTCGCCGCCGGCCCTCGCCCGGTGCAGCGGCAGCCGGCTGACCGTCGACCTGGCCCGAGGCATGGTGACCCACCGGGTGACGGTGATGGCGCTGCCGAGCCAGTCTCCGCCGTCCGGCCCGGATAACCAGAACAACTCCCAGGCAATGCCGAAGTCGGTGCAGTCCCGGACGATCAGGGTGAGCGCGTCGCCGTGCCGTTCGCGCAGGCAACTCAGCCAGCGCTGTAGCTCGATCTTCGAGCTCGACCAGTTCTTCAGACGCAGGAAGGTGTGCGCCGGAGACTCGCCGCCATCCCTGGTGATCAGGGCGGCCACATCGATCCGGCCCGGCCGCCGGTGCCGGTCCGGAGCGGTCCACAGCAGTTCGTCGCAGCAGCAGTAGCCACGCAGTCCGAAACGCTGGCCCTCGTCGTCGACAAGCGGCAGGACGTCCAGCACCGCCACCCCCGGCGGATAGGCCGCCCGCAGGTCGATGGTGGTGGTGCCAAGCGAGGCCGATTCGCCGCTGGGCAGGTTGGCGGGGTCAAAGGCCATCCGGGGACGCCTTCCAGCGCAATGTGACCTGGAGTTGGGCGCCTGCGGTGAGCTCCACGATCCGGGCGCCGACCTTGCCGTCCACCTTGACCGCCAACTGCAACTCGATCTCGTCGGGGCGGTGACCGGCCATCGCTTCCACCCGGGCGGTCATCGCCTCGGCGCAGGCGTCGACGAGGTCGAGGGCGTCGTCGAAGAGGGCACGTCCGGTCGCCAGCACCCGGCCATCAGGCCCCCGGGTTTCGCCGTCGCCGTAGATTCCGGCAAGCTCCGCACCGGGAACCGGCTCGATCTCAATCCTGATCGGACGGTCACCAACGTCAAAGTTTCCCACCCGTCCATGGTGACCGACGAGCGCACCTGGGCGAACCGGGTGACGCCGGGATGGATGATCGCCTAGCAATATCTATCCGAGCCGGGCCAGGAGGCACACCTGGTCGTCTCGTTCGGTGTCCACGGGGCGGCGGATCAGGCGGGTCAGTTCGCGTAGCCCGGCTGCCTCGACCTGCGCGGCAACCTGATCGGCCGAGTAGCGAAAGCGCCGGAGGTCCACCTCGTGGCCGAACCGGCGGTACGCCTCGGCGAGGTCGCGGGTTCCTTCGCCGGCCTGGAACGCGACGAGCAGGTGGCCGCCGGGGCGGAGGACCCGGGCCGCCTCCGTGAAGATCCGGGCCTGGCCGGCGGGCGGCGTGTGGATGGTCGAGTACCAGAGCAGCACGCCGGTGAACCGGCCGGCCGGGTAGGGGAGCGCGGTAAACGAACCGACGGTGAATGCCAGGCCGGGGTGGTCGCGCCGGGCCACGGCGACCATGCCCGGCGACAGGTCGACCCCGGTCACTCGGCAGCCGCGCTCGGCGAGGTACCGGCTCATCCGGCCGGTACCGCACCCGGCGTCGAGCACCCGTGCGTCGTGCTCGCACCGCACCGCCTCGGCGAAGGCGTCGAGCATGGCGAGGTCGAGCGGCGCTTCGGCCCGGGTGTCCGGCAGGTAGGCGGCGTAATCCTCGGCCACCGTGTCGTAGGCGTGCTGCACACTGCGGAAGTAGAGCGCTTCTGGCGACAAGGAAGACACCGGCCGCATTGTGCCATCGGGAGGCGCCCGGCATCCGCCCGCAGATTTACGGCGAGCGTACGAAAGGGTGCGTGGGCCCGGTTCGGGTCGCGCCGGGCCCACGCCGTCCGGAGGTCACCCGGCGTGCAGCGCCTGGTCCAGGCGGCGGGCCTCGGTGACCAGTCGGCTCGATCCGCCGCGTTCGGCCACCCCGGCCAGGCCGGGCAGCTCGATCCGTACGCCGGTGGCGGTGGCCGTCTCGGTGGCCAGCGTGAGCAGGTCCGGCAGGCCGCGTGGCGGGGTGGGCATGGTGAGCATCGCGGGCAGTGCGGCGGCCAGCAGCCGCCACACGGTAAGTGGCGCGCCGGCCTGCACGGCGTCGCGCAGTGGTTCGACCGCCCGGCTCAGCTTCACCAACTGCCCGGCGACGAGCGTGCCCAACTGCGCACCGAGGGCCGCCGGGTCGAGTTGGCCGGCGGCGGCGAGGGTGAGCAGCGCGTCCAGGGCGGCCACCCGGTCGGCGGCGTGCCGGGCCGCGAGGCCGTACGCCACGGCCAGGTCGAGGGCCAGCCCGCCCGGACCGGTGGCCTCCGCGAGCAGCGGCAGCACCGCCGCGCCACCGCTGACGTCCAGGTCCGCGCTGGCGGCCACCGTCGGCAACAGGTACGCCGCCACCGCGCCCCGATGCCCGGGCAGCACCGACGGCCACAGCTGCGCCCATTCGGCGTGCCCCGACCAGAGCGTTCCCGGCTCGGCGGTGACCAGCCCGTACCGGTCGTGCTGGCCGTCGGGTGGACGCAGCCCGACCAGGATCCGGTTGGGCGGCAAATGGTAGAACTCCCAGTCGTGGCGACCGTGGCTCGGCCGCCTGGCCACCGTGCTGGCCCACAGCACCGGCTGCGGCAGCCCGCCGCCGCGCAGCCAGGCGGCGAGCCGGTCGCCGGCCGAGGTGCCCAGCGCCACCGCCTTCTCCGCCACCGCGTCCTCGACGCCGGCCGGCAGGCGCAGCATTGCCTGGGTGAGGTCCCAGTGCCAGGGGTCCCGGTCGCCGAGCGCGGCCAGCCGCTCCACCAGCACCAGCGGGTCGAGGATGCCGTTGGCCGAGGTGGGGGTGGCCAGCAGGCCGGCGTGACCCGGCCCGTTGAGGTGTGCGCCGATCTCGGCGAGGCGGGCGCGCAGCAGGCGATGCGTCGGAGGCACCCGCGGATCGGTGGCCACCAGCTCCGGTCCCGTCGCCGTGGCATCGGTACGCCGTACGGCGGCCAGCAGGGCCGCCCACCGGCCCTGCCGCCGGGAATCCGGTTCCGCCCCGGCGGCCTGGGACTCGGCACCGGCGACCTGGAACAGGTCGACCACCAGCCCGCGAAGGCAGAGCGGGTCGTGCCGGTGCTCCGTCCAGGACCAGTGCCGGCGCTCGGTGACGGGGGCGAGGGCGGCGCGTACCCGGGATCCGTCGGTGGCGGTGAGCCGGACCAACCCGTCCAGGATCCGGTCCAGCCCGGTGCCCGGCGTGGGCTGGCCGAGCAGGGCGGCGACCTCCTCGGCCAACTCGTCCACGTCGGTGATCGGCCCGGGGGCCGGCGCTGGTGGCAGGGGCGTGGGCAGGTCGTCGCCGCGCGGCTCGGCGATCGCCGGGCCGATATCGGTCGGGCGGAAACCGTGCCGACCGGCAAGCGCGATGGCCCGGTCCCGCACCTCGACGGCGGGATGCTCGGCGGCGAGCGCGATCACCTCGGCGATCTCGGTGGCCCGGTCCGGGTGCTTGCGGGCCAGCCGGTCCAGCCAGGTCAGCTGGGCTCGGACCAGGGCTTTCTCGGGCCGGGCCAGCACCTGCCCGGAGGCGTCCAGCAGCGACTCCACCGCCAGGTCGGGCAGCTCCCGCAGGGCCTTCTGCGCCATCGTGGCGACCGGGGCCGGCGCATCGGTGAGCAGCCGCAGATAGTCGGTACGGCGGCCGGTGATCTCGGCGGCGGTCGGCTGGAGCAGGCCGAGCAGGGTGGTGAAGGCGCGTAGCGCGGCGGGCCGGTCCCCGCGCAGCAGCCGGCCGATCGAGCCGTCGATGAGCGCGGCCCGGTCGACCACCCGCTCGGCGGCGAGCTGAGCCAGCGCGGTAAGCAGTGCGTGCTGCTCCCGGTCCTCCCACCGCCGGTGCACGACCGCGAACATCATCTGCGTGCCGAGGCCGTCCACCTCGAACAGGCGCGGCAGCATCATCGGCAGGAACGGGTCGTCGCGCAGCCGGTCGGCGATCGGTACCGACCGCCCCCGATGATGGCGGTCGGGGAACTCGACCGCGCCCAGCCACAGCTGCACCGACCGGTCGTCGGTGGGCGGTGCGGCGCCCTCGGCTTGCAACAGCGTGGCGACGAACTGCCAGCGGCCGGTCCAGGACCGCTGGCCGAACCGGGCCGCCACCCGGTAGGCCAGGTCGCCGAGCCAGTCCACCCCCCGCTCCTGGGCGACACCACGGACCAACTCCGCCGCCCGGTGGCCGTCCAGGGTGACCGAACTACGACCGAGGATCGCCGCGGCCTGGGCGGCGGTGGGAAGGCAACCGACCACGAGCACCGCAAGGGCGGTGCCGGCGCCCTGGCCCCACCAGGTCTCCCGGTCGCGCTTCTTGAACCAGCCGGTCAGCTCTCCGCCGATCTCTCGGCGGCGTGGCTCGGGCAGGCCGGCGAGCGCTGCCGCGATCACCTCGGCGTGGCCCTTCGACACCAGGTCGAACAGGTCGCTGGTGCCGCCGGCCGCCAGCTCCCGCTGTCGCCGTGCGGTGCCTTCAACGAACGCCACGCGCGTCATACCCGCTCCTCGACCTGGTCACGGAGCGACATCCGGGCGGCCAGGGCATGCCGGCACGGACCCCGCTGCCCCCGGTGCTTGGCCCACCACTGACAGGTGCAGGTGAGACTGCCGTCAGGAAGTTCGCGGACCCGGTACACCTGGTCGTCGCTGCGGACCGTCACCGCCGTGCCGTCGCGGTGCACCGCTCCGGCGTCGAGCAGGGCCCGCGCCCCGACCAGCCGGGGATTGTCCCGCTCGGCACGCCCGGCCTCGTAGGGCATGACCCGATGGAAGTACGCCGCCTCGGCCACGTCGTAGCCGACCCGACCGGCGGTGCCGAGCTGCGCCAGCGCGCCCCGGACCCGGTCCGCGTCGAGGCCGGCCTGGGTGGCCAGCCGGTCCACGTCGATGGTCGGATCCCAGGACAACAGCGCGGAGACCAGGTCGGCGTCGTCGACGACATCGTCGCCGGCCAGCGCGGTGAGCGCCGCACCCTCACCGGAGAAGCCCCGGTACGGCTCGGGGGAGAGGGTGAGCGAGAGCCGCAGTGCGCCGGTGTCCAGCTCCCAGACGCTCGGCAGCGGGGCGGCGCCGGCCGTCACCGTCGGCCCGTACACCCGCAGGGTCTTCGCGAAGCGCAGCATCGGGCGCAGCGCGACCAGCCGGCTCGGCCCGGCCAGGCAGACCGCCCCCGGTACCGGCCGGGAGGTCAGCCGCAAAGTCCGGCCGGCGGGCACCACCCAGAGCACCGAGCGGTCGTTGCCACTGGGCAGCCGACGCAGGAACGCCGTCGCCTCGGCGGCCGGCAGCTCCGCCCGGGGCTCGAACCGGGCGGCCAGCACCTGCACCTCGGCGAAGCCCCGCAGCCAACGCGCCGGCAGCGGGACCTTCTTCTCCACCACCTCGCCATCCATTGTGGACACCGTGAGGTCGTCGGGACCGACCGACAGGTGCAGCGGGTCCAGGCCACCGACCCGACTCAACGCCTCCCGTAGCGGGTTGTTGACGTCGACGTTTGTCGTGCCGTGCTCGACCACGTCGCCGTCCAACCCGGCCGGCAGCGCGTCGAGCCGCGCGTACACGCCGCAGCAGCCGGAGAAGGACTCGAACCGAAGACGGTCCCGGCTGCCGGTCACCACCGGATCGAGGCTGGCCGGGCTGACCGGGCGGTGGTAGCGGGTGCGGGCCACCTCCGCCACGGCCAGCAGGCCGACCGCCGCCGCCTGCGGGGTGGTGAGAAAGCCGGTGAAGAAACGGGGATTCGGTGCCGGGCCGCCGCTGGTCTGGAGGGCGAGCGCGCCCCGGCCGAGCGTGGAGGAGGCGAGATAGCGGTACGTCTGCACTGCGTTCACGCCGCCGGACGGTAGAGCACCCCACCGACATTCGTTGGACGGCGCGGTCGCTGCCTGCGGTCAGTGGACCACGACGACGGCCGGTTCGGGACCCATCGGGGCGAGGCGGGCCGGGCGTACCACGAGGAACAACACGGCAAGCGCGGCGAGCAGACCACCGGCGATCACCAGGGCCATCGCCACGGCACCGGTGCCGAGCACGCCGACCAGGGGTGCGGCCACCGCGCCGACGCCGAACTGCACCGCGCCGAGCAGGGCGGAGGCGGTGCCGGCCGCCTCACCGTGCCGGCTCAGGGCCAGTGCCGGTGCGTTCGGCATCGCCAGGCCGGTCGCGGCGAGCACCAGCCACAACGAGGCGAGCAGGGCCGGCAGCCCGCCGAACCCGGTCGCGGCGACGGCGAGCAGCAGCAGGGCGGCAGCTGAGCCGATGAGCAGCGCGGCCACCAGGATCCGCTGCGGCGAGTAGTAGCGCAGCAGCCGTACGTTGCCCTGGGTGGCACCGATCAACCCGATCGCGCCCGCGCCGAACGCGAACCCGAACTCCTGCTCGCTGAGCCCGTACTGGCCCTGCATCACGAACGAGGACCCGGCGACGTAGGCGAAGATCGCCGACATGGCCAGCGCCGCCACCAGCACCAGCCCGACGAAGGCACGGTCGCGCAGCAGCGAGCGGTAGAGCCGGGCGGTGGGCAGCACACCGCCGCGCTGGCGACGCCCGGGTGGCAGCGTCTCCGGCAGGCCGAGCGCGGCGACAAGCATCAGCAGTACGCCGAAGACCACAAGCGCCACGAAGATGCCCCGCCACTGCGTCCAGCGCAGCAGTTCACTGCCGAGGGTCGGGGCCAGGACCGGCGCGGCGCCCATCACCAGCAGCAGGCGGGAGAGCACCTGGGCGAAGGACGAGCCGCTGAACAGGTCGCGTACCACCGCCATGGCGATCACCGCAGCCGCCGCCGCGCCCAGCCCCTGGACGACCCGGAACGCGCCGAGCACCGCGATGTTCGGCGCGAGGGCGCAGCCCAGCGACGCCACCACGTGCAGCGCGGTGCCCGCGATCAGTGGTTTCCGACGGCCGAGCGCGTCGGAGAGCGGGCCGATCACCAACTGGCCGAGGGCGAGGCCGATAAGCGTGCCGGTGAGGGTCAGCTGCACCGTCGAGGACGTGATGGCGAAGTCGTCGACGATCGCCGGCAGCGCCGGCAGGTACATGTCGATGGTCAGCGGACCCACCGCGATCAGCGAGCCGAGTACGAGGATGAGCCGCAGGCGTTGCCGGCGGGTCATCAGGTCGCCGGGCATCAGCGCGTGCGGTGGGGCCGAGGCGGTGTCGACGGCGCTCATCGGGACGTCACCGCCCGAACCGGACGCAGGGCAGGCCGTGGTGCGAAGCTCATATCTGGCTCCAACCCCCAACCGCCCCGCTGATTCCCGCTCACCCCCACGTAACACACCTCACACCCCCACCCACCCCACCCCCAACCCCACCCCCAACCCCACCCCCACCCCACCCCCACCTCACCCCCACCCCACCCCCACCGGTTGATCATGAGGTTAGCGGCAGTTTGAAGATCGACAAGTGCCGCTAACCTCATGATCAACTCAGGCGGCGGGTGGGGGTGAGGGTGGGGAGGTGGGAGGAGGGTGGGAGGAGGGGAGTTAGGGGGAGTGGATTAGGGTGGCGGCGCG
Organism: Micromonospora sp. FIMYZ51; assembly: GCF_038246755.1. Classification (NCBI taxonomy): domain Bacteria; kingdom Bacillati; phylum Actinomycetota; class Actinomycetes; order Micromonosporales; family Micromonosporaceae; genus Micromonospora; species Micromonospora sp. FIMYZ51. The sequence continues at coordinate 3,371,357 of NZ_CP134706.1, forward strand.
CCAGGCTAGTGCCATCACCGGGGCGTTGAGGTAGCCCGAGACGAGGATCGGCAGCACCGAGGCGTCCACCACCCGCAGGCCGGTCACGCCCCGGACCCGCAGCTGCGCATCGACCACGGAGTCGTCGTCCGGGCCCATCGCGCAGGTGCCCACCGCGTGGTAGCCGCAGTAGCCGAGCGCCCGCCCGGCCTCGACGATCTCGTCGTCGGTCCGGACCGTCGGGCCGGGTACCGTCTCGGCGGTGATCCGCTTGGCGATCGGCCCGGTGGCGAAGAGTTCCCTGGTCCGGCGGAGAGCGCTGACCGCGACCCGCCGGTCGTGCGCGGCGTCGAAGTAGTTGGCCACGATCCGGGGGGCGACCTCCGGATCGGCGGAGGTGATGGCCAGGCTGCCGGTGCTCTCCGGGCGGGTCACCGTGACCTGGGCCATCAGCCCCGACTCGGACTCCAGTTCCAGCGCGCGTCCGGGCCGGCGGGGTGCGGCCGAGAAGGGCGCGACCAGTAGCTGGGCGTCGGGGTGCTCGGCCTCCGGGGCGGATCGGAGGTACGCGCCGAGGTCGTACACCGGCAGGGCCAGCGGTCCGCGGCGGGTGAACAGGTAGCGCAGCATCTCCCTGGCCTGCCCGAGCGGGCTGCTCAGTCGCGGGTTGTAGCCGACCGTGCCAGCCAGCCGGAACTGCATCGGCGTGGTGCGATGCTCCCGCATGCCCTGGCCGACCCGGGGGCGGTCCAGCAGCACCGGGACACCGGCCCGGCGCAGCGTGTCGGCTGGCCCGATGCCGGAGACCTGCAACAGTTGTGGCGTGGCGAGCGCTCCGGCGGCGAGCACCACTTCGGCGGCGGCCCGGTAGTCGACGGTGTCCCCACCCCGCCGGGTGCGTACGCCGACGGCTTGGCCGTTCTCGATCAGCAGGCGCAGCACGACGGTGTTGACGACGACGGTCAGGTTGGGCCGGTGGCGGACCGGATGCAGGAAGGCGTCGGCGGCGCTGCTGCGGCGACCGTCGCGGATGGTGGCCATCAGGTAGCCGATCCGTTCGTCCTCGCTGGCGTTGAGGTCGTCCACCCGACGCCACCCCAACTGCTCGCCGGCGGCGATGGTCTCCTCGCAGATCTCGTCGGTGCCGGTGGCGGTGGAGATCCGCAGCGGGCCGCCCGCGCCGCGTGACTCGGTGGCGCCGAGCGGGTTGTCCTCCAACCGCTTGAAGATCGGCAGCATGGTGTCCCAGCCCCAACCCGGGTTGCCGAGACGTTCCAGCTCGTCGTAGTCGAGCCGGTCGCCGCGGGCGTACACCATGCCGTTTATCGAGCTTGACCCGCCGATCAGCCGGCCGCGTTGCCAGACCTCCCGCTGCCCCGGGCGCACCTGCGCCGGGTAGTGCCAGGCGGTGCGCCGGTCGTCCATCAGCCGGCTGAAGCCCTTCGGGATGCGGACCCAGGGGCTGCTGTCCCAGCCGCCGGCCTCGACGAGCAGGACCCGGCTGTCCGGGTCCTCGGTCAGCCGGTTGGCCAGGACGCACCCGGCTGAACCCGCGCCGACCACGATGTAGTCGAACTCCGTCATCCGGACCCCCTCGGTTCGCGCGCCGAGTGCTGCACAAACCGTAGTGTCCTGATCACCGGAGGGGAAGGTGGCAGTCGCGGAGAGCGTCGCCGGCCCCACCGTGGGTGGTGGGACCGGCGACCGGTGACTCTCCGTTGTGGACTGTTTTCGGTCAGGCCGCGTCGGTCACGTTGCCGGCCGGCACGGCGCGCCGCTCGGAGGGGTAGCGGATGTTCTCCACCATCTCCGAGATCTCCGCCGGCGGCGGGGCGGTCATCTTCGACACCACGATCGTCACCACGAAGTTGACGATGGCACCGATCGTGCCGATGCCCTCCGGGCTGATGTCGAGGATGTGCGGGTTGGCCTCGGTGCCGAACACCTGCAGCGTGTAGATCATGTAGCTGGCGGTGAACAGCATGCCGGTGATCATGCCGGCCGCCGCGCCCGTCGCGTTGCATCTCTTCCAGAAGATGCCGAGCACGATGACCGGGAAGAAGCTCGCCGCCGCCAGACCGAACGCGAACGCGACCACCTGGGCCACGAAGGCGGGCGGGTTGATGCCGGCGTAGATCGAGACCAGCACCGCCAGGCCCATGGCGATCCGGCCGGCCAGCAGTCGCTGCTTGTCGGTCGAGTCCCGCTTGATCCGGCGGAAGTACAGGTCGTGCGAGAAGGACGACGAGATCACCAGGAGCAGGCCGGCCGCGGTGGACATCGCGGCGGCCATGCCGCCGGCGGCCACCAGGCCCACGATCGGCGCCGGCAGGCCGGCGATCTCGGGGCTGGCCAGCACCAGGATGTCGTTGTTGACAATCAGGTCAGCGCCGGAGGTCGGGCTGTTGCTTACCGAGTTGATTGTCGTCACCCCGTCGCCCACGGTGACCAGACCGGTAGCTGCCCAGTTGTTGACCCAGGAGGGCAGGGCGTCCGCCGAGACGCCGTTGACGCCCTGGAGCAGGTTCAGCTTGGTGAACGCGCCGACCGCCGGGGCGGTGGTGTAGAGCAGGGCGATGAAGAACAGCGCCCAGAACGCGGAGTAACGGGCACCGCGCACGCTCTTGGTGGTGTAGAACCGGACGATCACGTGCGGCAGGCCGGCGGTGCCGATCATCAGCGACATGGTGACCAGGAAGACGTCGATCTGCGGCCGGGCCGCGAACGCCTCGGTGTACTGGTTCAGCCCCATCTGGACGCTTATCGTGTTGAGCTCGTCGAGGATCTGCCCGAACGACACCTGCGGGACCGGGATGCCGGTCATCTGCTGGGCCACCGCCACCGCGGGGATCAGGTAGGCGACGATCAACACCGTGTACTGGGCCACCTGGGTCCAGGTGATGCCCTTCATGCCGCCGAGCACCGCGTACAAACCGATGATCACCGCAGCGACGATGACGCCGCCGGTGACGTCCAGGCCCAGGAAGCGGCTGAAGACGATGCCGCCACCGCGCATCTGACCGACCACGTAGGTGAAGGAGATGACGATCGCGGCGACGGCGGCGACGGTCCGGACGGTTTCCGAGTACCGGTCACCGACGAACTCGGGAACGGTGAACTTGCCCCACTTGCGCAGGTACGGGGCGATCAGCAGGGCCAGCAGCACGTAGCCGCCGGTCCAGCCCATCAGGTAGATGGTGCCGTCCGAGCCGAGGAAGGCGATCAGGCCGGCCATCGAGATGAACGAGGCCGCGGACATCCAGTCGGCGGCGACGGCGGCACCGTTGGCGACGGTCGGGATGCCCTGGCCGGCCACGTAGAAGCCGGCGGTCTCCTTCACCCGGCTGCGCCAGGCGATGTAGAGGTAGACGCCGAAGGATGCGCCGATGAAGATGAGGGTCCAGGTCTGGATCTGGCTCACTTGGCCGCCCCCTCGGTCTCCTGCTCACCGACACCGAACTGGCTGTCCAGGCGGTCCATCATCTTCGCGTAGACCAGGATCAGAATCACGAAGACGTAGATCGATCCCTGCTGGGCGAACCAGAAGCCGAGCGGGAAGCCGGCGATGACGATTTCGTTCAACGGTTCGACAAGCAGGATGCCGAAGCCGAACGAGACGATGAACCAGATGGCCAGCAGGATCACCATGAGCCGCAGGTTCCGGCTCCAGTACTCCTTGCGCCAGCCGTTGTCCGGCGGCGAGGCCGGTGGTGGTGACGATGGTGGCGGTTCGCCGCCACGGCTTTCCTTATCGGGGGTGACTTCGGTCATGGTGGAGCCTCCCGGCGGGTTGTGCGGTCGATCACACCTCGGTGTGTGGGACAGGGAACGTGAACCGCCCTGGTCGGGCAAGGGTTGATCTGCGGAGCGAAGCTATGGATCGGTGAACGGTCCGGGACGATCCACGAACGGTTGACCGGTCAATATGAGGGGCGCTCGCATCCGGTTTGGGCGGGTTGCGGCGTTGCCGGTGATCCGTTCACCGACGTGGGGCGACCGCTCACCGATTGCCGGTCCGGTCGCGGCCAACAGCCGCCTAGCATCCGGACATGGCTGACAGCGCATCCACCGCCGCCCCCGTCCGTCGGCGCATCCTGCACGCCGGCAGTCTCGGCATGATCGTCGGCGGCCTGCTCGCGCTGGTCGGCTCGCTGCTGCCCTGGGTCATCACGCCGTTCGGCTCGCTCAACGGCATGGCTGGCCCCGGCCTGTGGACGCTGAGCGTGGCCTTCCTGGCCATCGCCGGTGCCCTGCTGCCATACCGCAAGATGGCCATCGCGCACAGCCTGATTCCCGGGGTGACCGTCGCCCTCGTCGTCGGTTGGCAGACCGCCCGCCTGATCAGCCTCAGCGCCAGCACCGACAGCTGGGGCCAGCTGATGCCCGGCATCGGCATGGTCATGGTTGCCGGCGGTGCGGTGGTCCTGATCCGCACCGGCCTGCGCCTGCTCGCGGTCCGCTGATCCGCACCGGCCTGCGCCTGCTCGCGGTCCGCTGATCCGCACCGGTCCCGCGCTTCGCCTCTCTCCGCTGATCGACTGCGGGCCCGCCAGCGGGCTCGGATCTTGCGGCCGAGAAACTCGGCGAACCGGTGAAACCTCCGGCCGGCCTCGCGCGTCATCAGGCTGAATCGACCGAGGACCGCCAGCCGGCCGGGCTGCCGGCTTCGGGCGATCGAGGCAGCCGGGAGGAACTGTGTTGGTGCGAAGGTGGCTCGCTGGTGCGGGTCTGGTGGTGCTGACCGGCGCCGCCGCAACGGTCTACGGCGTGCTGTCGGCCTCCGGCGGCGACGCCGCGGCGGGACCGCCGGTCGAGGTGGTGCCGGTGGCGGCGGTCGGACCGGCCGCCGAAGGCGGGGCGACGGCGGCCACCCAGCCGACGAAGCCGAAGGTGGACCCGGTGCTCTCGGGCAAGCGCCGGGTCACGATCGTCCGGGTGGGGGCGTTCGAGTCGGGCCTGTCGCTGCTTGACGGTGGACGACTGGCCGAGGTGGACGACGACCGGGGTCGGCAGGTGTTCGTGCCGACCCCGTTGGGCCGGGACGAGTTCCTGATCAAGGCGTACTACGGCGGCGGCACCGGCCAGCCGATCTGCTGGCAGGCGCGCAACCCGCAGAACACCCAGCCGCTGTACGTCGCCGGCGCCACCTGCCGGGCCGGCGATCCGGCTCAGCGGTTCGTCATCACCGCCGCCCCCGACGGCGGCCCCCGGGAATACCTGATCAGCAACCGGTGGGCGTACCTGCGTGACTCCGCGCGCTCCGGCCTGATCCTGGAGGAAATGGGTGACGCCCCGCCGTTCAGCAGCTTCCGGTTCAACGACACCGGACCCGCACCGCGCCGGTGACGACCGAGGTGGAGACCGTACGCGATGCGTGATGCCGCGGAGTTCGACGCCTTCTACTCCGCGTCGGTGCAGCGGGTGCTGGGGCACCTGTACGCGATGATCGGCAACCGGGCCGAGGCCGAGGACGCGGTGGCGGAGGCGTACGCCCGGGCGTGGGACCGCTGGGCTGCCGTGCGCGAGTGCGGCAGCCCGGAGGCGTGGGTACGTCGGGTGGCGTACCGCAGCGCGGTGAGCGCGTGGCGCAAGACCGTCAACCGGCTGCGCGCCCATCGCCGGGAAGCGACCGAACATCGCGTCGACGCCATCTCGGTCGACCACGTCGCGGTCGTGGCGGCCCTGCGGCACATCTCCGCCGAACAACGCCGGGCCGTGGTGCTGCACCACCTGGTCGGGCTGAGCGTGGCCGAGATCGCGGTGGAGGTCGGCACCAACGAGAACACCATCAAGACGCGGCTGGCCCGGGGGCGCCGGGCCCTCGCCGAACAGTTGGCCGAACGGGAGTACCACAGCGCGGAGAGGGGGCGCGGCCATGAGCTATGACAACCAGCTCGACGACGCCCTGCGGGCGTTGGCGGGCCACGGCGGGCAGGGCCGGGTCCCGGCCGCCGTCGACATCCGGCGACGCGGCGAGACCCGCCGACGGCGTCGCCGGGTGGCCAGTGTCGCGCTCGCTGCCGTGGCCGTCGTCGCGCTCGGCACGGGTGTCGCGCTGGCCCGCCTCGGCGACCCGCCGCACAGCGCCCCGATCGGCCCGGCCGGCCCGACGCCCGGGCCGGTGAGCGAGTCGCCCGCCGTCCCGTCGGTCTCGCCGCCCGCGCCCACCACCTCGCCGGCCGGGCCACCGGACGACGATCCGCTGCTGTCCGGCAAGCGTCAGGTCACCGTCGTACGGCTGGCGGCTGCGGAGGGCGGGCTGTCACTGCTCGACGACGGCCGGCTGGCCGAGGTCGACGGCGACGAGGGGCGCCAGCTGTTCGTGTTCGCGCCGCAGGGGCCCGACACGTACCAGATCCGCACCGCCGAGCCCGGCACCGACCTGACCGACACCTGCTGGGAGGTCCGGTCGTCGGGCAGCCAGCCGTTGCGGGTCGAGGCGGCACCGTGCGCACCCGGTGCGCCGAGGCAGCAGTTCACGGTCGTCCGCGACGCCGAATCGAGCTACCTGATCAGCAGCCACTCGGCGTATCTACAGAACTCCCCGACCCGGGGACTGATCCTTGAGGAGCCCGGCGACGCACCGGTGACCGCCCGGTTCCGGCTGGTCGACAACGGACCCGCACCGAACTGACCCGACATCATCCGCACCGAACCCGACCCGACAGCTTTCGCACCGAACCGACCCGACATCTTCCGGCACCGTCGGCCTTGCCGACGGTGCCGGAATGCCCGAGCGGGCGTTTCGGGTGGAGAACGGGCGGCGTTCGGCCCGAAACGGGCCGGAAGAATGCGATGAATATGGCTGATGCCCGTATTGACCCGCCCGATCGGGCCGGCAACCGGGCAACAAAGCCACCGGATTGACCGACATGTGACTGCGGTCACGCGCCGGTCACGGTGTTACAAAAAGACACACGAGCCGACGGGAGGTGCACAGTGGACGCGAACCAACGACGACACCACATCCTCACGCTGGCTCGCCGGCAGGGCGATGTCGACGTCCGCACAATCGCCGCCGACCTCGGGGTCGCGCCGGAGACGATCCGGCGTGACCTGGCCCTCCTGGCCCAGCAGGGCCTCGTCCGGCGCACCCACGGTGGCGCGTACCCGGTGGAGACCGCCCGCTTCGAGACGAACCTGGAAACCCGGGCCACCCGGATGGTCGTGGAGAAGCGGCGGATCGCCACCGCCGCCGTCGAGCACCTCGGCGACGCCGAGTCGGTCTTCATCGACGAGGGATACACCCCGCAACTGATCGCCGAGGCGCTGCCCACCCACCGGCCACTGACCATGGTGACCGCCTCGCTGCACACCGCGGCGGCGCTGGCCGCGTACCCGAGTGTCACGGTGCTGTTGCTCGGCGGCCGGGTGCGCGGGCGCACGCTTGCCACGGTCGACCACTGGGCCACCGGAATGCTCGCCGGCTTCGTCATCGACCTGGCCTACATCGGCGCGAACGGCATCTCCCGCGAGCACGGGCTGACCACCCCCGACCCCGCCGTGGCGGCGGTCAAGGCCAAGGTGCTCGCGGTGTCGCGGCGGGTGGTCTTCGCTGGCGTGCACACCAAGTTCGGCAGTCACAACTTCTGCCGCTTCGCCGACGTCGCGGACCTGGACACCATCATCACGGACACCGCGTTGCCGGCGTCCGAGGCGCACCGCTACTCGCTGCTCGGCCCGGTGGTGCTGCGCGTCTGAGCGCCGCCGGTCGACCTGCCTGCACCCACCACGACACCACCACCGGAGGTTCGCTGTGCCCAAAACACGATCTCCGCGCCGATGGCGCGGCACGCTCGCCGCCGCCCTGGCGGTCGGCCTGACCGTCACCGCCTGCTCCGGAGCCGGCGGCGGTTCCTCCGGCGACGGCACCGCCATCACCGTCCTGATGGTCGGCAACCCCCAGATGGAGGACCTGGCCCGACTCACCGCCGACAACTTCACAAAGGACACCGGGATCACCGTACGGTTCACCATCCTGCCCGAGAACGAACTGCGGGACCGGGTCACCCAGGACGTCGCCACCCAGGGCGGCCAGTACGACGTGGCCACCATCGGCGCGTACGAGGCACCCATCTGGGCGCAGAACGACTGGCTGCACGAAGTCAGCTCGTACGCCGACGCCGACAGCGGATACGACCGAGGTGACCTGCTCGAACCGATGGTCGCCTCGCTCTCCGGCGGCGACGGCAAGCTCTACGCCGCGCCGTTCTACGGCGAATCCTCGTTCCTGATGTACAACAAGGAACTCTTCGACGCCGCCGGCCTCACCATGCCCGAGCGGCCGACCTGGCAGCAGGTGGCCCAGTTCGCCGCCCGCCTCGACGACAAGCCGGCCGGCGTCGCCGGGATCTGCCTGCGTGGTCTGCCCGGCTGGGGCGAACTGTTCGCCCCGCTGACCACCGTGGTCAACACCTTCGGCGGCACCTGGTTCGAAAAGGACTGGACGCCGAAGGTCAACGCGCCCGAGTTCACCGCGGCCACCAAGTTCTACGTCGACCTGCTGCGCTCCCACGGCCAGCCCGGGGCACCGCAGTCCGGCTTCACCGAGTGCCTCAACACGTTCGGCCAGGGCAAGGCAGCCATGTGGTACGACGCCACCTCCGCCGCCGGCACCCTGGAGGACCCGGACTCCAGCACCGTGGCCGGCAAGGTCGGCTACGCGTACGCGCCGGTCGACAAGACCGACTCGGCGGGCTGGCTCTGGGTCTGGGCCCTCGCCATGCCGAAGACCACCAAGAACGCCGACGCCGCCTGGCAGTTCATCTCCTGGGCCACCGGCAAGGAGTACGAGAAGCTGGTCGGCTCCTCGCTCGGCTGGTCCCGGGTGCCGGCCGGCAAACGCCAGTCCACCTACGAGATCCCCGAGTACCGGGAGTCCGCCGCCGCCTTCGCCGACATCACCCTGCGCTCCATCCAGGAGGCCGACCCGGTCGACCCGGGCATGCAGCCGCGACCCGCCCTCGGCGTGCAGTTCGTCGGCATCCCCGAGTTCGCCGACCTCGGCACGAAGGTCTCCCAGGAGGTGTCGGCCGCGATCGCCGGCCAGGTGAGCGTCGACAAGGCGCTCGCCGACGGCCAACGGTTGGCCGAGGAAGCCGCCGCCAAACACCGGTAGTCGCACGCCGGGACCGGCTCGTCCGGCCGGTCCCGGCCCTGCCCCGAGGTGGATCGATGACCACGACCATCACCACCGGTGCGGACGCGACACCGCGCCCCGCCGTACGTCCCACCCGGCCGGACCGCAAACAACGCTGGTCCCGCCGCGCGCCGCTGCTGCCCGCCCTGGTCTTCGCCATCGTGGTGACCCAGCTGCCGTTCCTGTTCACCCTCTACCTCTCCACCCAGAGCTGGAACGCGTTGCGGCCCGGCAGCCGCGAGTTCATCGGCCTGGCCAACTACGCCACCGTGCTCAGCGACGACCGGCTGCGCGCCGCCCTGGTCAACACGGTGCTGCTCACCGCCTCGTCGGTGCTGGTCTCCGTGCTGCTCGGCCTCGGCCTGGCCATCCTGCTCGACCGCAGGTTTCCCGGCCGGGGGATCGTGCGGACCCTGCTGATCACCCCGTTCCTGGTGATGCCGATGGCGGCGGCACTGCTCTGGAAGCACGCCATCTACAACCCGTCGTACGGCCTGATCAACGGCATCTTCGGCGGCAACACCGACTGGGTGTCGCAGTATCCGATGGTCTCCGTGGTGGCCGCGCTGGTCTGGCAGTGGACCCCGTTCATGATGCTGATCATCCTGGCCGGATTGCAGAGCCAGTCCCTGGAAACCCTGGAGGCCGCCCGGGTCGACGGTGCCGGCCCGTGGCAGACGTTCACCCGGATCACCCTGCCGTACCTGCGGCCCTACCTGGAGTTGGGTGCCCTGCTCGGCTCGATCTACCTGGTGCAGACCTTCGACGCGGTCTTCACCATCACCCAGGGCGGTCCGGGTCGGGCCACCACCAACCTGCCGTACGAGATCTACCTGACCACCTTCCGCAAGTTCGAGTACGGCGAGGCCGCCGCGGCCGGCGTCGTGGTGGTGATCGGCACCATCCTGGTCGCCACCTTCGCGCTGCGGGTGATCTCCAGCCTGTTCCGGATGGAGGACGCGCGATGACCCGTACCTCGAACCCGGCCCGACGCAGCGCCGGCCTGACCGGAGCCGTCTGGACCGTGCTGGCCTGGCTCGCCGGGCTGCTTTTCTTCCTACCGGTGGCCTGGATGGTGCTCACCGGCTTCAAACGCGAGGTGGACGCCGCAAGCAACCCGCCGTCCTGGTTGTTCACTCCGGTGCTGGACGGTTACCGGCAGGTCTTCGAGCGCGACCTGATGCCGTACCTGCTCAACTCGCTGATGGCAAGCGTGCTCTCCACCCTGCTGGTGCTGGTGCTGGCCACCCCGGCGGCGTACGCGCTGTCCATCCGCCCGGTGGCTCGCTGGCGCGACGTGCTGTTCTTCTTCATCAGCACGAAGATGCTGCCGGTGGTCGCCGCCCTGCTGCCGATCTACCTGCTGGTGCAGAACCTCGGCATGCTGGACAACGTCTGGACCCTGATCGTGCTCTACACGGCGATGAACCTGCCGATCGCGGTCTGGATGATGCGCTCGTTCCTGCTGGAGGTGCCGACCGCGCTTATCGAGGCGGCGGCGATGGACGGCGCCACCCTGCTGGTCACCATCCGGCGCATCCTGCTGCCGATCGTCGCGCCCGGCCTGGCTGCCACCGCGCTGATCTGCTTCATCTTCAGCTGGAACGAGTTCTTCCTCGCGGTGAACCTGACGGCCACCCGGGCCGGCACCTCGCCGATCTTCCTGGTCGGCTTCATCACCTCCGAAGGGCTGTTCCTGGCCCGGCTCTGCGCGGCGGCGACGATCGTGTCGTTGCCGGTCGTGCTGGCCGGCTGGATCGCCCAGAAACAACTCGTCCGAGGACTCTCCATGGGGGCGGTCAAGTGAAAGCAGCAGTAATCGTCACGCCGGGTCAGATCAGCGTGGAGTCCGTGCCGGACCCGGCGCCCGGCCCCCGGGACGTGGTCGTCGAGGTGGCCGGCTGCGGCATCTGCGGCACCGACCTGCACATCATGGACGGCGAGTTCGCGCCCGCGTACCCGATCGTGCCGGGCCACGAGTTCGCCGGCAGGGTGGTCGCGGTCGGGCGGGACGTCACCGAACTGCGGACCGGCGACCCGGTCGCCGTCGACCCGTCGCTGCACTGCGGCGAGTGCTACCAGTGCCGGCGGGCCCGGGGCAACCTCTGCGAACGGTGGAACGCCATCGGCGTCACCGTCTCCGGCGGCGCCGCCGAGTACGCGCTCGCCCCGGTCCGTAACTGCGTCGCCCTGCCCGAGGGGGTCGCCCCGGCCGACGCCGCGCTTATCGAGCCGCTCTCCTGCGCCGTACGCGGCTTCGACGTGCTGCCCCGGCGGCTGGCCGACCACTACCTCGTCTACGGCGCCGGCACCATGGGCCTGATCATGCTGGAGCTGGCCAAACGGTGCGGTGCGGCGACCGTCAGCGTGGTCGACCCGAACCCGGACCGGCTCGCCACCGCGGTCCGGCTCGGCTGCTCGGCGAGTGCGGCGAACGCCGACGAGTTGGACCGCCCACGCGGCTGGGACGTCGTCATCGACTGCACCGGCGTGCCGGCCGCGATCTCCGACGGCCTGCGCCGGGTCGCGCCCGCCGGCACGTTCCTTCAGTTCGGCGTCAGTGAGTACGCCACCCGGGTACCGGTCGCGCCGTACCGCATCTACAACCAGGAGATCACCGTCACCGGTTCGATGGCCGTGCTGCACAGCTTCGACCGCGCCGCCGAACTCTTCGCCGCAGGTGTCCTCGACCCAGCGATCTTCATCAGCGACCGCTTCCCCCTGGCCTCCTACGCCGACGCCATGTCCCAGTTCCGCGCCGGCATCGGCCGCAAACTCCTGATCACCTAAGGACGTTGCGCGCTCGCGAGTGCACCTCGCCCGCTGCGTCGATCATGGAGTTTTGGTCGCGACGAAAGGGGCATAGTCGCGCATTTGCCAGACCACAACTCCATGATCGACGCGCCAGGTGCCTTCGTTCGTCCAACAAGCACGTCCGACGTAGAGTCGACTACCTCAAGCGCACTTCAGGTCAAGCCCGAAGGTGCCACCTGGAGGTGCCGCTCTGCACGGCTCCGGCGAAGCGTCGGCCGGGCTTCAGCGGGTCAGCTTGATGGTGGCGAGGACGTCGCGGGCGGCGGTCGCCACCGCGCAGTCGGGGGTGCGGCAGAGCGGGCAGCGGCCATCGGTGCCGGGCTGATGTTCCCGCAGCGCCCAGCGGGCGGTCAGGGTGAGCCGGTTGAGGATCTGCGCCAGGGTGAGGAAGGGTGCGGTCATGCCCGGCTCACCCCGAGCGTGGCGGCGAGCGCCACGATCGTGGCCGGGGCATCGGGGCAGCGGATCGCGTCAGCGAGCACCTGCCGGGCGGCGGGCCGGTGGCGTACCTCGGCCGGTGCGGTGCGGTGGGCCGCCAACAGCACCCGGGCGGCGTTCACCGGATCGGCATTCTGGAGGTACGCACGGCCGGCGTCGATCAGGTGCGCGGCCCGATGCTCGGGTGCCAGCCACCGCCACCCGTCTCGCCCAATTGCCTCCTCGTGGCGGAGAATCGCCTCGTCCGGCGTACCCAACTCGATCGCGACCGTGACCCCGGCGAGCGCCACCGCGGTCGGTCCGAAGCCGGTGTGCTGATGATCGTGCCCGTCGCCTACCTCGGCGGCCAGGTCGGCGGCCTCGTCGAGGCGCGCGGCGGCGGCCCGGTCGTCGCCCTGCCGCGCCGCCGCCAGCGCCGCCTGGACGAGCAGCGTCCCGCAGAGCGACAACCGCGCCGCGTCCAGGTCGAGCGTCCCGATCCGGTACGCCGCCGCCAGCGTCGCCGTGCCCGCAGCCCGCGCCCGACCGGTGGCCCGCAACACCTGCCCGAGCTGCACGGTGGCGCTGGCCACCAGCACCGGATCCCCGGCGGACAGCGCCATCGCCCGGTCTGCGGCGAGCCAGGCCAACTCGGTCTCACCCAGCTTGACCAGCAACGACGCCGTCACCCGGTACGCCTCCACAAGCGACACCCGACCCGCCAGCGGCTCGTGCGCGTGGCGGCGCTGCGCGCCGGCCAGTAGACCCGGCAGCAGGTCGATCAGAGCTGGGTACCGCGCATGCTGGTAACTCGTCCAGGCGTGCGCGACGCCCCGGACCACCCGAGCCGCATCCGGCACCTCGCGCGCCGCCGGCCGATCCAGAGCGATGTCGTACGCGGACAGCGCCGCCCCGATCAGCTCGACACTCTCGATCCGCGTGCTGCCGTCGACGGGCCGGGCGTCCCGGCCGAGCAGCACCTCCCGGTCGATCCGTAACACGTTGGCGATGTCGCGCAGCGTGGAAACCTTGTCCAGGGTGCGTACTCCGCGCTCAACTTTGTCCACCCAGCTCTTCGACTTGCCGAGCCGATCGGCGAACACCTGCTGCGACATCCGCCGCCGCACCCGCCAGTACGCCACCCGCCGCCCGATCGGCACCTCACTCACCACCCCGCCACCGCCGCTCCGGCCGCACGCATGCTTTCTCTTCCAGGAAGTTGACCATGTGGCACCTTCTGCGCCGAGGTTGAGTAGGTGCCCACCTGGGCGTGCGTAGCACTTCCCGAGGTGGGTAAGCGGGCCGGAACCGAGGAGTTTGCCGAAACCAGGGAACCGGCCCGGGAAGCAACCTACTCCTACAAGTTGGAGTAGGTCAAGACGGGTTGTAGCTAGATCGTGAAACTTGCTGGAACAGGTTCTCTCGTGATCAAATTGCTGTGCCGAAGCCAGGGAACCGACGGAGATCGACATATGCCGACCGAAAGAGTGGACTACAGGCGCATAGCGAACGAGCTCGCGAGTAAGATCAAATCCGGTGATCTTGCGCCGGGGGAGAAATTACCGTCCACGCGGCAGTTGGCCGAACAATACAGCGTGCACATTTCCACAATTAACCGTGTCATGTCGATTCTGAAAGACAGAGAGTTGGTGGAAGGGTATCCAGGCAAAGGCGTGTACGTGGCCGAGCCGGAGGATAAGTCCGAGTAACTCCCTCGCGGGATCGGATAGGTTTCATCCTCAATCAATATTGCCCGAACCTGCGGTTTATCTTGAATGAAGGAGCCATCCGCCGCATGGTCGGCGGGTGGAGGTGAAACATCGCCGTTGCCCCACCTTGTCGGTCTGCAAGGGCACCGGCGATTCCGCGCTCTCGTGTCGCAGCCCGCGCTCGGGTTCGTGGGACAAAGATCGTGCTCGTTCCTTGGAGGAGTGGCTATCTCTCGCATGGAGGCCACTCGATCCTGGAACGAGCACGATCTTGAGGAGCCGTCTCGATCGTTGGCAGTTGAGCTGTACGACACGCCGGTGGGGGAGCAGGTGATCCGTCAGGGGTCGTGCGACGCCGATCTATCTACCGTGGATAGTCGGCGTGTCGGAGGGCGGCGAGTGCTTTCGTGGTGTTCCACTCGGCCAGGTCCAGCATCCACTGCCGGTTGGGAAAGTCGGTGTCCGCGATCCGCAGCGGGCCTTCGATAAGCGAGAGCACCTGCGCGTACCGGTAGAGTTCCAGCCGGTGCGGGTCGAGGTCGACGGGGCGCAGCAGCGGGTAGGCGTCGCGGAAGCGCATCCGTAGCCAGGCGTGCTCCCACTCGACGTCGAAGTACGTGAGGCCCTCGATATCGATCATCACGGGTTCGCCGTCCGGCGTGACGAGGACGTGATCCGGCCCGAGTTCGCCATGCACCAGCCCGTACGCCCGGCGTTCGCGCACCGCGTCACGGAGCCGGCGTACGTGTCCGGCGATCTGATCGTGTGCGTCGGCGAGCCGGGGGTCGCGGACGGCCGCAGCCCGGAGCTGGCTGAGCGCCCGGTCCACGATGACGTCCTCGGTGCGTCGGCGCTGGGCGGCCTCGCCACGCTCGATGGCGGTGAGCTTGCCGTACTTCGCGCATAACGTGGTGTGCATCCGACGCAGTGCGCCGCCCAGCGTGGCGAGCGGCCCGGCAGCGGCGGCCGGATCACGTGCCAGCAGGGCTTCCAGCGTCACCGCGCCCGCATCCTCCAGCAGGGCGACGTCGGCATCGAGGTAGCGGCGGTCGCGGTCGAGCATCAGTAGCCGGGGGATCCGCACGTCGACGGCGGCGAGCGCCGCATGGTTGGCGGCGAACAGGTCTGCGCCGGAGGCGTCGGTGAACGGGTCGTCCGGAACGGTCAGCGACGGCGGCCAGTAGTTCTCCCCGGCCGCCCAGACGTAGACGATCACCTGCGTCAGGTCGTCCAGCCGGAGCCGGTAGACGCCCTTCTTGCTGCCGCCCGTCAGCCGGTCCAGCGCGACGATCCGGCGGTCACCCCCGAACTGGTCCGCCACCAGGTGGCGCAGATCGTCCGGCTGCACGAAGGCCCGGGTCACCGGCACCTCAGGAGAGATCGAGGACGCCGACCGTCTGGCCGCCGCTCTCTTCTCCGGACAGCGCTAGCGCTGCCTCGTAGTTGTTTGGGGTGATCTTCTCCAGCCGCATGCGGCGGACCATAACGGTTGGCGGCGTACCCTGGCGACCCTTTTCTGCCCGCGGGGACGCGGCGGTCCTCGGACGTGGCTTCGAAGGATGGCTGGCCTGTGCGCCATGAGCTGCCACCACCACCTCCGGGCCTCAGCGCACGAGTTCGCGGCCACCTGCCAGTGACAGGGTCTGCCCGTTGATGTGGCCATTGGCTGCCGAGGCCAGATAGGTGATCGCGGTGGCTATGTCTTCGGGAGTGCAGATGCGCCCGGTCGGGGTCTTCGCCGATTCGGCCGCGACCGCTTTCGGGCCCAGAAACGGAGCATTCAGGGCATTGTCGGTGAGCGTGAAGCCCGGGCGGACAATGTTCGTCAGGATGCCATGGCGGGCTTCCCGGACGGCGAGCACTCGCGCGGCGGTCTCGAGCGCTCCCTTCGCTGTGGCGTAGGCGAGCGGCCCTGCCATGGGTTGCTCGACGATGTCAGTCGAGACGGCAACGATGCGTCCCCAGCCCGCGGTACGCATGGCCGGCAGGGCCGCATCGATCAGAGCTGCTGGGCCGACCGTGTTGACGGCCAACGACGTGGTGAGGCCGTCGATCTCGTCGGCGTCGAAGGAGGGCCACTGGACGGCCGCGACGACTACCAGGCCAACGGCCCGGACTCGTCGGTGAAGGTTCCGGTGGGACCGTCCGGGGCGAGCGTGGCCAGGCGTACGACTGTCCGGGCGCTTTCCGTCACCGACCTTCCGATGCCGAAGTCGGCGGTCATGTCGGTGGCGGTGGTGCCGGGTTCGAGTGCGTTGAACTTGATCCCCGGCTGGAACTTGGCGTACTGGACAGTGAGCATGGTGGCTGCCGCCTTGGACGCCGCGTAGAGCGCAAGCGGCAGGTGGAACTCCGGACGGTCGGGATTGGTCACCGCCCAGAAGGATCCCATGCTGCTCGACAGGGTGACCACCGTCGGGTTCGAGGACCTGCTCAGCAGCGGCAGGGCGGCCTCCGTGACTCGGACGATCCCCACTGCGTTCGTGTCGAACACGCGCAGGGCCGTGGGTCCGTCCATGGTGCCGGCGCCCAGGATGCCTGCGTTGTTCACCAGGACGTCGAGTCGACCCTCGGCGGATTCGATGGCGGCCATCGCACGGCTGACCGACCCGTCGTCGGTGACATCCAGCTGCACGAATCGTGCGCCCAACTCCGCGGCGGCCTTCTCGCCCCGCTCGACGTCGCGTGCGCCGATGTACACGGTGTGACCCAGCTCGTGCAGCTGTTTGGCGGTCTCGAAACCGATGCCCTTGTTGGCGCCGGTGATCAGTGTGATGGTCATGCCACTCCTTGAGGTATGCCGCTGCGGACCGTCGAGACAGACGACCGGAACGCGAGCGCGGCAAGTTTTGTACCGATCGGTTGCACGACCACCGTAGCAAGTTTTGTACCGATCGGTTGGTGAGCCGGATCACGTATTGTACCGATCGGTAGACTGGTGCCATGGGCATTGAGACGCCTCCCACCGGACGACCGCGAGCCTTCGACGAGGAGACGGTCCTCGACCGCGCCACCGAGGTCTTCTGGCGGCACGGCTACGAGGGCACCTCGCTGAGCGCGCTCACCAGCGCGATGGGCATCAATCGACCGAGCCTGTACGCCACGTTCGGCAACAAGGAGCAGCTGTTCCAACGCGCCTTTGCCCGCTACCACGAGAACCAGCTGGCCAAGGCGCGCCGCGTACTCGATCAACCCACCGCACACGCCGCGATAGCGGCTTTTCTGCGCGCCAGCGCCGACGGCCTCACCGCCGATGATCACCCCTCCGGCTGCCTCTCCATTCAGGGCGGCCTGGCCTGCTCACCGGAGAACAGCCGCATCTCCGAGATCCTGGCCGCCGGCCGGGCCGCCACCGAGTCCGCCCTCGAAGAACGACTGTCCCTCGCGGAGCAGGAAGGGGACCTGCCGGACGGCATGGACGCCCGGGCGCTGGCGCGATTCGTGATGGCGCTCAGCGAGGGCCACGCCGTTCACGCCGCCGCCGGGGCGAGTCGCGAAGACCTCCACGCCTCCATCGACATCGCCCTGCGTGTCCTCGCCCCCCGGTCGTGACCGCGTCGCGCCCGTGAATCCGGGCAAGCCGCGCAGGAGGTCACGGCTACCGTTCGGATGAGTTTCCAGCTGCGTTGTCGATCCGGCGACGGGTCGTTCGTGTAGTGGATGACGGGTCGGCGCTGGGCTGGCCCCGCACGCAGGGAGCGCGCGATGGGCATGCTGGTGGTCGTCGAGAACGTGACGCTCGACGGGGTGATGCAGGCACCTGGCGGGGTGGACGAGGACACCCGGGGAGGCTTCCGGCACGGCGGCTGGGCCCACCCGTACGCCGACCGCGTGATGGCCGAGACGATGGGCAGGGGCATGAGCGACGACGGCGTGCTGCTGTTCGGTCGCCGCACCTACGAGCAGTTCCACGGCTTCTGGTCGAAGCAGACGGACGGCAACCCGTACACCGAGGTGCTCAACCGCAAGCGCAAGTATGTCGCCTCGCGTACGGCGGTTGAGCCGTTGCCGTGGGAGAACTCGTTCCTGCTGACGGGGGAGGCGACCGAGGCCGTGGCCGCGCTCAAGCGGGACGTCGAGGGCGATCTGGTCGTGCTCGGCAGCGGCGAGCTGGTGCGGTCGCTGGCCAGGGCGGGTCTCGTCGACCGTTACATGTTGTCGATCCACCCACTCACGCTGGGCGCGGGCAGCAAGCTGTTCGCCGACGGCGAGCAGGCGTACGGCAGGTACGAGTTGGTGGAGGCCATCCCGACCACGACCGGCGTGATCATCGCGACGTACCGCCCGACCGCTTGAGGGGATCCCACCAGATGAGGCAGTACCTGCTCAGTGTCTACCAGCCCGACGGCGACGCTCCGCCGCCTCAGGTCCTCGACCCGATCATGGCCGACCTCGCTGCCCTGGCCGAGGAGATGAAGGCCGCCGGCGCGTGGGTCTTCGCCGTCGGTCTGCACCCGGCCAGCACCGCGACGGTCGTGCGTGACCGCGACGATCAGGTGCTGCTCACCGACGGGCCGTTCACCGAGGGGAAGGAGCACCTCGGCGGATTCACCGTGATCAACGCACCCGATCTCGATGCCGCCCTGGCCTGGGGTGCCCGGATGGCCCGCGCCTCGACCCTGCCGGTCGAGGTGCGACCCGTCGCGTGAACGGCGGCGACATCGCGCGGATCTTCCGCGCGGAGTACGGCCGGGCCGTCGCGGCGCTGGTCCGCACCTTCGGCGACATCGACGTCGCCGAGGACGCGGTCCAGGACGCGTTCACCTCGGCCGTGCGACGCTGGCCGGTCGACGGGCTGCCACCCAGCCCGGCCGGCTGGATCATCACGGCCGCCCGTAACCGGGCCATCGACCGCCTGCGGCGCGAGTCGACCCGGGCCGACCGGCACGCCGAGGCGCTGCGGTTGCATGCGCCGGATGACGCATCCGATCCCGGGCAGGAGGGCCCCGTGCGCGACGACCGGCTCCGGCTGATCTTCACCTGTTGCCATCCCGCGCTCGCGCCCGCCACCCGCGTCGCGCTCACCCTCCGGCTGCTCGGCGGACTCAGCACCGCCGAGATCGCGTGCGCGTTCCTGGTACCCGAATCGACAATGGCCCAGCGACTGGTCCGGGGCAAGGGCAAGATCCGCGACGCCGGCATCCCTTACCGGGTGCCGCGCGATGCCGATCTTCCCGACCGCCTCGGCGCGGTCCTCGCCGTGGTCTACCTGATCTTCAACGAGGGCTACACGGCAAGCTCCGGAGACCACCTCGCACGCGACGAACTGAGCGCCGAGGCCGTACGCCTGGGCCGTCTGCTCGCGGCGCTGATGCCCGACGAGCCGGAGGTGCTCGGCCTGCTCGCGCTGATGCTGTTGATCGAGTCGCGGCGGGCGGCGCGAACCGGCCCGGACGGCGAACTCGTGCGCCTCGCCGACCAGGACCGCACACGCTGGGACCGGGCACTGATCGCCGAAGGCCAGGATCTGGTCCGGCGGTGCCTGCGCCGTGACCGGCCCGGTCCGTACCAGATCCAGGCCGCCGTCAACGCGGTACACAGTGACGCCGCGAGCGCCGCAGCCACCGACTGGCGGCAGATCCTGGCGCTCTACGACCACCTGACCGCGCTGACGCCCAGCCCGATCGTCGCGCTGCATCGCGCGGTGGCGCTGGCCGAGGTGCACGGGCCGGCTGCCGCACTACCCCTGGTGACCGCCCTCGCCGGCCTCGACCGCCACCATGTGTTCCACGCCGTGCGCGCCGACCTGCTGTCTCGGCTCGGGCATGCCGAGGATGCCGCAGTGGCCTACCAGCGCGCCGCCGCACTCACCGACAACGCCGCCGTGCGTCGCTTCCTCAACACCCGCGCCGCCCTCCTGACCTGACTCACCCCGCAACCGGCCCGGCAGAGATCGGGCGCTCGCCGGTGAGAGGTTCGGCCGGGGTGCCGGCACGCCCAGCCGGCGTGGGCACCGCAAGCGGCCCGGTGCCCACGTCGCGCATCCGCATTCTCACCTGGGAGGCAGCGCTGCCGGCGTACGCCCGGTCGGGGTGGCGGTCCGGGCGAGGCCGGCGGCGACGGCGGTCGCGGCCAGCACGGAGACGGCGGCGACCGGGCCGATCCAGGCCGGGCCGAGACCGACCGCGAGCACCGCGCCGCCGAGCGCGGCACCGAGGGCTCCGGCGGCCCCGGCGACGGAGATGTTGACGGCCGCGACCAGGCCGGTGGTGGCCGCGTCGACCTGGCCCATCAGCCAGGTCTGGACCAGCGGTACGACCAGGAACGCCGCCGCACCGAGCAGCGCCAGGCCGACAAGTGCCAGCGGCGCGACGGGCAGCAGCAGCGGCTGCGCGAGCAGGATCAGCGCCAGCGCGCCGAGGGCGGCCGGCAGCCGGCGGGTGATCGTGCCGGGGCGCACCCGGCCGGCGAGCAGGTTGCCGGCGATGGTGCCCAGGCCGTAGCCGACCAGGCCGATGCTGACCCAGCCGGGGCTCAGCCCGGTGACGCTGCGCAGCATCGGGGCGACGTAGGTGAAGGCGGCCACGAAGCCGGTAAGCGTCAGCAGGGTGACGCCGAGGCCGGCGACGATTGCGGGACGGGCCAGCGCGGCGAGGCTGTCCCGCACTCCGGCCGGCGGCGGCGCGGCGATGCGGGGGCAGCAGACGACGACGCCGAGCAGCCCGACGGCCGCCATGCCGGCGACGACCACGAAGGTGACCGGCCAGCCGTACGCCTCGCCGATCAGGCTGCCCACCGGCAAACCGAGCACGGTGGCCAGGGCGAACCCGCCGAACACCCGGGCCACCGCGACGGTCTGCCGCTCGGGCGGCACGGCGGCCATGGCCACCTGGGAGGCCACCGCCATGAACAACGCCTGGGCCAGCGCCGAACCCAGCCGGGCCGTCAACAGCATCGGGTACGACGTGGCCATGGCGCTGGCCACCGCCGACAGGGTGGCCAGCGCCATGGTGCCGGCGAGCAGTTCCCGGCGCGGCAGCCGGCGGGTCAGCACGGCGGCCACCGGCCCGCCCACCGTCACCACGATCATGTACGCGGTGACCAGTTGGCCGGCGGCGGGTACCGACACGCCCAGGTCGGCCGCGACCTGGGGGAGGAGGCCGACCAGCACGAACTCGGCGGTGGCCACGGCGAAGGAGCAGACGAAGAGTACATAGAGGATCACAGGCGGACGCTAAAGCCTGACATCGACGTTAGAGTCAAGCGATGCGGATCGGAGAGTTGAGCGCACGCACCGGTGCCTCGGTACGCATGCTGCGCTACTACGAGGAGCAGGGCCTGCTGACGCCCGTACGCACCGACTCGGGCTACCGGATCTACCAGGAGACCGACGTCGACCGGGTGGCCCGCATCCGGTGCATGCTTTCGGCCGCGCTGCCCTCCGGCGTGGTCGGGCAGGCGCTGAAGTTCCTGCTCGACGGGCGCGCGGCGATCCCCGACGAGCCGGCCGACCGGGCCTGCCTGGCCGACACCCTGCAAGGCGAGTTGGACCAGTTGACCGGCAAGATCGAGGCGTTGCAACACAGCCGCGACCTGCTCGCCACCATCGTCGCGGACATCCGTGGTGCGGTGGTGGGACCGGGGCGTCCCGGCGACGTGGGCCCGACGGTGGCCCGCCGATCCGTCCGTAAGGCGGGCCCGGCCCTCGGCCAGACCCGCTGAGCACGCCCGGTCTTCAGCGTTAGGAAGGGGCCCTTCCTATACACGAGGCGTTAATAGGGGGCCCTTCCTTGCGGAAGGCGGAGGCCGTGCATGCCGCCGTCGACGGCGAGCACGCTGCCGGTGGTGGACCCGGAAAGCGGACTGGCCAGGTACGCGACGGCGGCGGCCACCTCCTGGCCGGTGGTGAGTCGACCGGTGGGCTGGCGGGCCCGCAACGCGGCCAGTTCCGCCGCCGGATCGTCGGCGGCGGCGAGCAGACGGCGTACCCAGGGGGTGTCCGCCGTGCCGGGGTTGACGCAATTGACCCGGATGCCGTCGCCGATGTGGTCGGCGGCCATCGCCAGGGTGAGGGCCTGGACCGCGCCCTTGCTGGCGCTGTAGAGCGCCCGCTGGGGCAGGCCGAGCCAGGCGGCGATGGAGCCGATGTTGACGATCGCGGCGTGTGCCGAGGCCCGCAGGTGTGGCAGGGCGGCCCGGCTCACCCGGACGATGCCGAGCACGTTGACGTCGAGCACCCGGTGCCATTCGGCGTCGGAGTCGGCCTCGATGGTGCCGACCGCGCCGATGCCGGCGTTGTTGACCAGGATGTCGATGCCGCCGAGCCGCTGGTGTGCGGTGGCGATCGCGGCGCGTACCGAATCGTCGTCGGTCACGTCGGCGGCCAGGCCGAGCAGCGGTTCCGGTACGTCCTGCGGGTTCAGGTCCAGGCACGCCACCCGGGCACCCCGCTCGGCGAGCAGGGTGGCCGTGGCCAGGCCGATGCCGGACGCGCCACCGGTGACCACCGCAGCCAGCCCGGCGAACTCCCGCGTGTCCACGCCGGTCATGCCGGCGCCAACGGCTGACGTGTCGGGGTTTCCGCTCCCGGCCCATCCACTCGCAGCAGCTTCACCCGTCGCCCCCAGACGTCCTCTGGCCGATCAGCCTGCGACACGTCCGATGTCTATCAGGCGGTCGTGGCGCTTCACAAGGTCAACGGTCGACGGTGGCCGGCGAGCGGGTCAGCCACCGATCACCGCCCGGCTGGTCCGGGGCCGTTGGTCCCGACCTGCCGGGACTTCGGCCGCTGGTCCGGCAGCCGTGCCGGGGCTGCACTGGAAGGGAGGACGAAAGGGAGTGAGGACGATGACCTATCTGATCGTCGTGGGTGTGGACGGTTCCGACGGTGGCCGGCGGGCCCTGCGCTGGGCCGCGCGTGAGGCGGCCGAGCGCAACGGCGCCGTGCAGGCGGTCACCGCCTGGCGGTGGGACGGCCTGGACGGCGGCGCCATGGTCGCGCCCAACCCCGTCGAGGAGAAGGAACGGGCCGAGGCCCTGCTGGCCCGGGAGATCGCCGCGATCACCGGGGACGGCTCCGCGATCCCGGTGGCCGCCGAGGTTCTCGAGGGCCGTCCGGCCGAGGTGCTGACCGCCGCCGCGCGCAAGGCCGACCTGCTGGTGCTCGGCAGCCACGGCCACGGCCGGCTGCGGCACACCGTGCTCGGTTCGGTCAGCGAGGAGTGCGTACGCAAGGCCACCTGCCCGGTCGTCGTGATCCCGGTGCCGGCCCCGGCACCCACCGGTACCGCCGTGCCGGCCCTGCCGGGCTGAGCCCTGCGCTCGGCTGAGCCCTGCGACCGGCTGAGCCCTGCGGTCGGCTGAGCCCTGCGCTCGGCTGAGCCCTGTGGTCGGCGTCTTGCCGGCGTCTGCCATGCTTCGGCCGTGACCGGCCACCCCCGATCCCACCGCCGTAGCCGCCGGCGTCTGCTGCGCCTGATGCTGGTCGTCGGTGTGGTCGGGGTGCTCGCCGCCGCTGCCGCGTTCGTGGTGCCGCAGCTGTTGCCGGCGGGCCCGCGACCGTTGTTCCAGATGCCCGTCGCCTGCGGCGAGACCTGGCAGGTCGGCACCTATCCCGGCCACGGCGAGTACGACGTCGACTTCTTCCCCCTCCAAGGCGACCCCTGGGGCCAGCCGGTGCTCGCCTCGTACGCCGGCACCGTCACCGTCGCCGGGATCAACGGCTCGCTCGGTGGGCGTACCCCGGAGAATCCGGATGGCCCCCGGGGTCGCGGCGGCGGCTACTGGGTGAAGATCGACCACGGCGGGCGGTGGGAGACCCAGTACCTGCACCTGCTCGAACCGCCGCTGGTTGAGGTGGGGCAGCGGGTCGCCCAGGGCGAGCAGATCGGGCGGATCGGCAGCACCGGCAACTCCGGCGCGCCGCACCTGCACTACGAGCAGCGTCGCGGCTGGCAGAAGGTGGAGACCTGGTTCGACGGCCAGCCCTCCGGCATCACCCACGACGACGCCGAGTACACCTTGCGGCTGACCAGCAACAACTGCCCCGCCAGCGGATAACTGTCGTACCGCTGCGCTTGGCTGGCCGGCATGGGTGTGTTGTAGGGACACCCTGGCTTGGATCACCGCTGCCCAGTTGCCGGAGCTCTCCGCCAGCTGGGGGCAGACAAAGGAGCTTGCCCACCACGGCCCGCTGCCCGCCGAGGCAATGTCGCCGGTGATCGAGGAGGTTGCCGGCCTCGCCCGGCGGGCCCGGGACGCGGGCGAACACCTTTACTGCTGGTCCTGTCGGTAGCTGCAACAGAGCTGTGTCCTGCCGGCTGGCGGCTTTGCGGTTAGCGTGGGTCCGGCAGGAGGCAGCAGGATCGAGGGGGAGGACCATGTCCAGCACCAGATTCCGGTTGGCTGGCGCCGCACTCGCGCTGACGCTTGTCGCGGCGGCCGGATGCAGCGCGGGTGAGGGCGTCGACGTCGACGGGACGGACGGAGCCGCCGCCGGCGGGGTCCTCAACGCCGCCATCGGCGGCGAACCGGACCAGCTCGATCCGCACAAGACCTCCGCCTACTACAGCTTCCAGGTGCTGGAGAACGTCTACGACACCCTGGTCGAGCCGGACGCCAACCTGGAGATGAAGCCGGCGCTGGCCACCGAGTGGACCACAAGCGACGACCAGCTCACCTGGACGTTCACCCTCCGTGAGGGGGTGAAGTTCTCCGACGGTTCGCCGCTGACCGCCGAGGACGTGGTCTACTCCTACACCCGGATCATCGACGAGAAGCTGAACAACGCGTACCGGTTCGCCACCGTCAAGTCGGTGACCGCGCCCGACCCGGGCACCGTGGTCGTCACGCTCAACGCGCCGACGCCGAACCTGCTGGCCAACCTCGGCGGGTTCAAGGGCGTGGCCATCGTGCAGAAGTCCAACGTGGAATCCGGCGAGATCACCACCAAGCCGGTCGGCACCGGGCCGTTCGCGATCGGCAGCTACGCCTCCGGCGACAACATCCAGCTGGTCCGCAACGAGAACTACTGGGGTGAGCAGCCCAAGCTCGACGGGGTGCGGTTCACCTTCGTCAGCGATCCCACCGTGGCCCTACAGAACCTGCGCGGCGGCGAGGTGCAGTGGACCGACAACCTGCCACCGCAGCAGGTGCCGGCCCTGCTCGACGGCGACGATCCCACCGTGCAGTCGGTGCCGTCGACCGACTACTGGTACCTGGCGCTGAACCAGGCCCGCAAGCCCTACGACAACGTGAACGTGCGCCGGGCGATCGCGTTCGCGCTGGACCGGGAGGCGATCACCAAGGCCGCCAAGTTCGGGCTGGCCACCGTCAACCAGACCGCCATCCCGCGCGACAGCGCCTTCTACTACGAGTACGCCCCGTACTCGCACGACCCGAACCAGGCCCGGCAACTGCTCGACCAGGCCGGCGTCAGCGGGCTGACCATGGACCTGATGGTCACCAGCGAGTACCCGGAGACGGTCACCGCCGCGCAGGTGATCGCGTCGCAGTTGGAGGGCATCGGCGTCACCGTGAAGATCCGTACGCTGGACTTCGCGCAGTGGCTCGACGAGCAGGGCAACGGCAACTTCGACTCGTTCATGTTGGGCTGGCTGGGCAACATCGATCCCGACGAGTTCTACTACGCCCAGCACCACAGCGGCGGGACCTTCAACTTCCACAAGTACGACAACGCCGCAGTGGACCGGCTGCTCGACCAGGCGCGGACCGAGACCGACCAGGGCGCCCGCAAGCAGCAGTACGAGCAGGTCGCCAAGCAGATCGTCGACGACGCCAGCTACATCTACCTCTACAACCCGGATGTGGCGCAGGGCTGGTCCCGCCAGGTCTCCGGCTATGAGGTACGCACCGACCGGGCGATCCGGTTCCGCGACGTGGCGCTTGCCCGGTGAGCCGGCAGGGGACCTGGGATGGCCCGCTTCGTCCTCCGTCGGCTGTTGCAGTCCGGTGTCGTGCTGCTCGGTGTGACCCTTGTGGTGTTCCTGCTGCTGCAACTGGTGCCCGGTGACCCCGTCCGGGTCGCCCTCGGCACCCGCTTCGACCAGGAGACCTACGAGGCGTTGCGGGCCCGGGCCGGGCTGGACCAACCGCTGGTGGCGCAGTATTTCGACTACCTGCGTCGGGCGCTGACCGGCGACCTCGGGGTCAGCTTCCGCAGCGGCCGGCCGGTCACCGCGATCGTGCTGGAACGGCTGCCCGCGACGCTGTCGCTGGCGGTCACCGCGGTGCTGTTCGCGATGCTGATCGCCTTCCCGCTCGGCATCCTCTCGGCCATCCGCAGCGGCTCGCTGATCGACCATGCGGCGCGGGTGTTCAGCCAGTTCGGCGTTTCGGTGCCCGACTTCTGGATGGGCATCATGGGCATCCTGCTCTTCTCCGGGGTGCTCGGCTGGCTGCCGCCGTCGGGCTACGTTTCGCTCACCGAGGATCCGGGCAGGTGGGCCTCGCACGTGGCGCTGCCGGCGGCGACGGTCGGGCTGGTCACCGCGTCGATCCTGACCCGGTTCATCCGTTCCTCGATGCTGGAGGTGCTCTCGGAGGACTACGTGCGTACGGCTGAGGCGAAGGGGCTGCGCACCCGGGTGCTGGTGCTGCGGCACGTGCTGCGCAACGCGCTGATCCCGGTGGTGACCGTGGTGGCGGTGCAGTTGGCCAGCCTGCTCGGCGGCGTGATCGTGATCGAGGTGCTGTTCGCCTGGCCCGGCATCGGCCGGCTCACCTACGAAGCCGTGGACGCCCGCGACTATCCGGTGCTCCAGGGGGCGGTGCTGCTTGTGGCGGCACTGTTCCTGCTGGTCAACCTCCTGGTGGACATTCTCTATGCCCGCCTCGACCCGAGGATCACGGTCAAATGAGCGAGCACACCGCCAGCCGACGGGAGGGGCAGTTGCGCCGCGTCCTGTCGGCGCTGCGCCACGACCCGCTGGCCCTGACCGGCACCGCCGTGCTCGTGCTGTTGGTCGTGGTGGGCGTGGCCGGGCCGTGGCTGGCGCCGTCGGGCATCAACGAGGTGGACGTCGACCGGATGCTCCAGCCGCCGAGCTGGTCGCATCCGTTCGGCACCGACGAGTTGGGCCGCGACGTGCTCAGCCGGGTCATGATCGCCGCCCGGGTCTCGCTTCAGGTCGGTCTGGTCAGCGTTGGCATCGCCCTGCTGGCGGGGGTGACCCTGGGGCTGCTCGCCGGCTACTACCGGGGCTGGCTGGACAACCTGCTGATGCGCTGCATGGACGTGCTGTTCGCGTTCCCGGTGCTGTTGCTGGCGGTGGCGATCGTGGCGGTGCTGGGGCCGGGGCTGCTCACCGCGATGGTCGCGATCGGGGTGGTCTACACCCCGATCTTCGCCCGGGTCACCCGGGCCGGCGTGCTCTCCGTACGCGAGCAGGTCTTCGTCCGGGCCGCGGTCTCCATCGGCGCCTCCGACCTGCGGATCATCGGCCGGCACGTGCTGCCGAACATCGCCGCGCCGCTGATCGTGCAGACGTCGTTGTCGCTGGCCTTCGCGATCCTCTCCGAGGCGGCGCTCTCCTTCCTCGGTCTGGGTGTGCAGCCCCCGGAGCCGGCCTGGGGCCGGATGCTCTTCGACGGCCGGGGCTTCGTCACCGAGGCGTGGTGGCTGGGCTTCTTCCCGGGCGCCGCCATCTTCCTCACCGTCCTGGCGTTCAACCTGGTCGGCGACGCGCTGCGCGACGTGCTCGACCCCCGCCAGCTCACCGTCAGCGAAGCCAGGAGGAGCACGGCATGACCGACCCGGCCGTACTGGCCATCGAGGATCTCAGCGTCACCATCGGAACCCGGCGCGGACCGGCCCGGGCGGTGGCCGGGGTGGACTGGTCGGTCCGGGCGGGGGAGACCCTGGCCCTGGTCGGCGAGTCGGGCAGCGGCAAGAGCATGAGCGTGCTGGCCGCCACCGGCCTGGCGCCGCGTACCGCCCGGGTGACCGGACGGGTCCGGCTGCTCGGCACCGACCTCACCGAGTTGTCGACCCAGCGCCGTCGGCGGATGCGTGGACGGCACGTCGGTTTCGTCTTCCAGGATCCGATGACCTCGCTCAATCCGGTGCTGACCGTGGGCCGGCAGGTCGCCGAGGCCGGCGAGGAGCATCTCGGCCTGACCCGGCGCGCCGCCCGGACCCGCGCCATCGAACTGCTCGACCTCGTCGGCATCCCGTCGGCCGGGCAGCGGGTCGACGCCTATCCGCACCAGTTCTCCGGCGGCATGCGCCAGCGCGTGGTGATCGCCATGGCGCTGGTCTGCGAGCCCGATCTGCTGATCGCAGACGAGCCGACCACCGCTCTCGACGTCACCACCCAGGCCCAGATCGTCGAGTTGGTCGCCGACCTGCAACGGCGGCTGGGCACCGCGGTCGTCTGGATCACCCATGACCTCGGTGTGGTCGCCGGCATCGCGGACACGGTGGCGGTGATGTACGCCGGACGTATCCTCGAACAGGGGCCGGTGGACGCGGTCTTCGGCCAGCCGTCGCACCCGTACACTGCGGCTCTGCTCGCCGCCCGACCGGACCCGGCGGCCGGCGGCGGTGACCTGGACACCATCCCGGGCTCGCCGCCCAACCCGCTGGAACTGCCCGCCGGCTGCGCCTTCTGGCCGCGCTGCCCGGTCCGTGGTGACGCCCGCTGCGAGCACGAGCTGCCGCCGCTGGTCCCGGTCGCGCCGCAGCATCACGTCCGCACCTTCTACCCGCAGCGAGCCGACGGGGAGGACACATGAAGCGTGATGCGCAGAGCGCGCAGCTCACGCCGGAGGAGGGGGCACACGGTCGCCTGCCGAGACAGCGGGACTCGACCGACGTGGTGGCCGAACTCGACGAGTTGAAGGTCTGGTTCCCGACGCCGGCCGGTGTGGTGCGGGCCGTCGACGGGGTGTCGTTGCAGGTGCGTCGGGGCGAGACGCTGGGGCTGGTCGGTGAGTCCGGCAGCGGGAAGTCCACCACCGGGCTGGCCCTGTTGCGCCTGGTCGATCCCACCACCGGCAGCGTCCGGGTGGCCGGCGAGGACGTCACCCGGTGGTCCCGGGGACGGCTGCGCGCCCTGCGCCGCCGGGTCGCCATGGTGTTCCAGGACCCGCAGGCGTCCCTCGATCCGCGCCACACCGTCGGGTCGAGCATCGCCGAGCCGCTGGCCGTGCACCGGCTCACCGACCGGGGAGCGGCCCGCAAGCGGCGGGTGGCCGAGTTGCTCGACATGGTCGGCCTGCGCCGCGACCTCGCCGACCGGCACCCGCACGAGCTCTCCGGCGGCCAGCGCCAGCGGGTGGGTATCGCCCGCGCCCTGGCCGGCGAGCCGGACCTGATCGTCCTGGACGAGCCGATCGCCTCGCTCGACCTGAGCGTGCAGGCACAGATCATGAACCTGCTCCGCCGCCTGCAACGGGAGCTGGGGCTCACCTACCTGTTCATCGCCCACGACCTCGCCGCCGTCGAGCACATGAGCGACCGGATGGCGGTGATGTACCTGGGCCGGATCGTGGAGAGCGGTACGCCGGCCCAGATCTGGCGCGAGCCGGCCCACCCGTACACGGCGGCCCTGCTGTCGGCGATCCCGGTGGCGGACCCGCAGGTCGAGCGGGAACGTCGCCGGATCATCCTGCGCGGCGACATCCCCAGCCCGGTGAACCCGCCGGACGGCTGCCGGTTCCGGACCCGCTGTCCGCAGGCCCGACCCGACTGCGCCGACACCGATCCGGTGCTCGTCGAGGTGGGTTCCGGGCAGCACGCGGCCTGCCTGTACGCCCGGGAAGCCGTCCGCGCGATGCGGGCGGCCTGATCGACCATGTCTTGACGGACCGCCCACGCTTGACCAGTATTCCTATATGTCTGATGGATTATGTAGGGCACTGGGGGCGTAGTCGTGTACGTGTCGGCGCGATCGGACTACGCCGTACGGGCCATGCTGGCGGTGGCGCAGCATCATCCGGAGTTGGTGACGGCGGCGGTGCTGGCGGCCAGCCAGGACATCCCGTACTCCTTCCTTCAGGGCATCCTGCTCGACCTGCGCCGGGCCGGCCTGCTGCACAGCCTGCGCGGCTCCGACGGCGGCTACGCGCTGACCCGCGCGCCCGAGGACATCACGATCGGTGACGTGCTGCGGGCCACCGGCGGGGCGTTGACCACGGTCCGCGGCGCTCCGGCCGAGGTGGCGACGTATCACGGGGTGGCCGCCGGCCTGGGCGAGGTGTGGCTGTCGGTGCACCGCGCGATCGAGCGGGTGGTCGACCGGTCCAGCCTGGCCGACCTGCTCGCCCCGGCCGAGCGGTCGGGACGGGACGTGGCCGATCGGTGTGCACCCGTGCCGGAACAGGCCGAGAGCGGCGGCACGCGGTCCGGCTCGGTTAAGGCTTGAAAACCTGTCGAGTTAGTGGGATATTCGGTGCGCGGTCGCGCGGATGATCACGACTGTCGCGCCGCTCCACCGGGCGACGGCTGATTGCCGCCGGCACGGTGTTGCCGGTCGGGCATCGAGGCCCGGTCCGTGACCGCACTCCCGTCAAGGTTTTCTCGCTGGCAACTAAAACGGACATATTCCCTATTTAATCGGTAGGATTTATATAGTGCGGGCGCGCACTGGACGGAGGACAGGACCGAAGATGAGGCACCGGATCAGAACGGCCGCCGCTCTTGCCATGATCACTAGCCTGGCCCTGGCGGGTTGCGGGGGCGGGGACCAGGCGGCGGGCAGCGCCACCACGCTGAACATCATCGGTTTCGCGGTGCCCGAGGCGGCGAACAAGGCCATCGCCGCGGAGTGGACCAAGACCGAGGCGGGCAAGGGGGTCAGGTTCAAGACCTCCTACGGCGCCTCCGGAGACCAGAGCCGGGCGGTGGTGTCCGGCCTGAAGGCCGACTACGTCCACTTCTCGGTGACCAGCGACGTCACCCGCCTGGTCGACGCCGGGCTTGTCGATCAGAGCTGGGACGACGGCCCGACCAAGGGGATCGTCTCCTCCTCGGTGGTGGTGCTCGCGGTGCGCGAGGGCAACCCGAAGAACATCCAGGGCTGGGACGACCTGATCAAGCCGGGCATCGGCATCGTCACGCCGAACCCGGCCTCCTCGGGGGCCGCCCGGTGGAACGCCCTCGCCGCCTGGGGGCACATCGCCGCCAACGGCGGGACCGACGCCGAGGCCGAGCAGTTCCTCACCAAGCTCTTCGCCAACGTGGTGTCACTGCCCAACAGCGGTCGCGACGCCACCACCACCTTCCTCGGTGGCACCGGTGACGTCCTGCTTGCGTACGAGAACGAGACGATCCTGGCCCGTCAGAACGGCGAGAAGCTGGACTGGGTGCTGCCGGCGACCACGGTGCTTATCGAGAACCCAGGCGCGATCCTCTCCGACGCCGACCCGAAGGCCAAGGAGTGGCTGGACTTCGTGCTCGGCCCGCAGGGGCAGCGGCAGTTCGCGCTCACCGGCTTCCGGCCGATCATCGACGGCGTCGACACCAGCGGCATCGAGGGCGCGATCGACCCGAACAACCCGTTCCCCGCACCGCAGAAACTGCTGACCGTGGAGCAGGACTTCGAGAGCTGGTCCGCGCTGTCGAAGAAGTTCTTCGACGAGAACGACGGCATCGTCACCAAGGTCATCGCGGCCTCCGGGAAGGCGAAGTGACCTCGGCGACCCTCGCTGTGGACCGGCCGGCGGGCAACCGCCGGTCGGCCCGGGGCGGCCTGCCGCTGACCCGGGTCTCCGGGCTCGGGCTCGGCGTGGCGATGGTGTGGTTCAGCCTGCTGGTGCTGATCCCGCTGGCCGCCGTGGCGGTGACCGCGGCCGAGGGTGGGTGGGCCGGGTTCTGGCGGACGGTGACGAACGAGCAGACCGCCGCCACCCTCCGACTGACCGTGGGCACCGCACTGCTCGTCACGCTTGTCAACATCGTGATGGGCACCCTGATCGCCTGGGTGCTGGTGCGGGACCGCTTCTTCGGCAAGCGGGCACTGGAGGTCCTCATCGACATCCCGTTCGCGCTGCCGACGATCGTCGCCGGCCTGGTGCTGCTGTCGCTGTACGGGCCGGACAGCCCGCTGGGCGTGAACATCGCCAACACCAGGATCGCGGTCTTCCTCGCCTTCCTCTTCGTCACGTTGCCGTTCATCGTGCGCACCGTGCAGCCGGTGCTCGCCGAACTCGAACCGGAGACCGAGGAGGCGGCGGCATCACTCGGTGCGAGCCGGTTCACCACCTTCCGGCGGATCATCCTGCCGAGCCTCACCCCGGCCATCGCGGCGGGCGCCGCGCTCTCCTTCGCCCGGGCGGTCGGCGAGTACGGCTCGCTGGTGCTGCTCTCCGGCAACCTGCCGATGCGTACCGAGGTGGCCTCGGTACGCATCCTCAGCAGCATCGAGAACGACAACCCGCAGAGCGCCGCAGCCGTCGCGGTGGTGCTGCTGGCCGTGTCGTTGGCCGTCATCGTCGTTCTCGACGTCATCCAGCGGAGGGTGATCCGCCGTGGCTGAACATTCCGTCGTCGCCCGCAGCCGCACCGGCCGCGGTCCCGGGCGTCACCTGCTGCGCCTTCTCGTGACGGCGTACCTCTTCCTCCTGGTGGCCTGGCCGGTGTACCTGGTCGTCAGGAACGCGTTCGCCGACGGTCTGGGCAGCCTCACCGACGTCCTGACCGACCCGGACGTGACGCACGCGCTGCAACTGACAGTGGTGGTCGCGGTGATCGCCGTGGTGATCAACACCGTGTTCGGCGTCGGCATCTCGATCCTGCTGGTCCGCTACGACTTCCCCGGTAAGCGGGCGCTCAACGCCCTGCTCGACATGCCGCTGTCGGTCTCGCCGATCGTGGTCGGACTCGCCCTGGTCCTGGTCTACGGCGGCCGGGAAGGCTGGTTCGGCCCGGCGCTGGAATCCGCCGGCCTACAGGTCATCTTCGCCCTGCCGGGCATCGTCATGGCCACCGTGTTCGTGGCGCTGCCGCTGGTCATCCGGGAGGTCGTGCCGGTGCTGGAGGAGGTCGGCGACGAACAGGAACAGGCTGCCCGCAGCCTGGGCGCGAACGCGGTGCAGACCTTCCGCCGGATCACCCTGCCGGCGATCAAGTGGGGGGTGATCTACGGCGTGGTGCTCAGTCTCGCCCGCTCGCTTGGCGAGTTCGGTGCGGTGAAGGTCGTCTCCGGCAACCTGCTCGGCGAGACCCGTACGGCCACCCTCGTGGTCGAGGAGAAGTACCTGAACTTCGACAAGGGCGGCTCGTACGCCACCGCGTTCCTGCTCGCCCTCGTCGCCGTCGCCTGCGTCATCGTGGTGTCCGCCCTCAGGCCGAAGGAAGACCGTTGAGTATCGAGATTGTCAACGTCGGCAAGCGTTTCGGCGACTTCGTCGCGCTGGACAACGTGTCGGTGAGCATCCCGTCCGGACGGCTCACCGCCCTGCTCGGCCCCTCCGGCGGCGGTAAGTCCACCCTGCTGCGGATCATCGCCGGGCTGGAACGCGCCGACACCGGCACGGTGGAGATCGAGGGCGTGAACGCCACCGGACTGCCACCGCAGAAGCGCAACGTCGGCTTCGTGTTCCAGCACTACGCGGCCTTCAAGCACCTGTCGGTGCGGCGCAATGTGGCCTTCGGGCTGGAGATCCGTAAGCGCGCCAAGGACGAGATCCAGCGCCGGGTCGACGAGCTGCTCGCCCTGGTCCATCTGGAACAGTTCGCGGACCGGCTGCCGGCGCAGCTCTCCGGCGGTCAGCGCCAGCGGATGGCGTTGGCCCGGGCGCTGGCCGTCGAGCCGACCGTGCTGCTGCTGGACGAGCCGTTCGGTGCCCTGGACGCCAAGGTCCGCAAGGAACTGCGGGACTGGCTGCGCCGGCTGCACGACGAGGTGCACGTGACCACCGTCTTCGTCACCCACGACCAGGAGGAGGCCCTTGAGGTCGCCGACGAGATCGTGGTGATCAACGAGGGGCGGGTGGAGCAGATCGGATCACCCGATGAGCTGTACGACAGCCCGGCCAACGAGTTCGTCATGCGCTTCCTCGGCCCGGTCACCCAGCTCGGCGACCAGTTGGTCCGCCCGCACGACCTGCAACTGTCCACCGACATGGCGGGCGGCACCGGGTTGGTCGGCCGGGTGACCCGGGTGACCCGGATCGGCTTCGAGATCCGCGTCGAGGTCACCACCTCCGGCGGTCAACCGGTGACCGTGACCCTGACCCGCACCGAGTTCCTCGCCCTGAACATAGGACCCGACTCCCAGGTCCGCATCCATCCCGCCCCCATCCCCACAGCCACCACCCCCACCCTCGCCACCACCTCCTGACCGGTGCCGGCGCCCGTTGACCAAGAGCTTTGCGTCAGATACCGCGCGGAATCTGACACAGACCTCTTGATCGACCAGAGTGGAGGCAGCGCGCCGGCCTTGCCGGGGGCGGGTGGTGTGGTGTTCATTGGCAAGAGTGGAGGTGCGGGTGTGAGCGCGGCCACAGCGAGGGTGACTCTCCGGCAGCCCCGCGTTACGGTCCTGGCATGTACCGGAGCACGCGTCTCATCCGGCGTCGCTTCGTCGACTTCCTCCGGGTGTGCAGCAGCGCCTGTTGAGTCCGACGTCGCCGCCGAGCGACCCCGTCGTCCGGGTCGGCGTCCTGATCGGACATGTCGTCACCGGCCCGACGCCTCGACCGTCCTGCCCCGCACGACGCCCTGCGCCCGCGCGTGGCTGCCCGCGCTTGCCGCGATCTGGGCCGGCCACGTCCGATCCCGCCCAGCCCTGGCCCTGTCGACCCCCCGGGAGGACCCCGATGACCCTGTCCACCGACGATGCGTCGCCTGTCGACGCCGACGCCGAGGAGATCCGTAAGCTGCTGCGCCACCAGGCCAGCACCGTCACCGTGGTCACCGCGCCCGGAGCGCCGGCGGTCGGCTTCACCGCCACCTCCTTCACGTCGGTGTCGCTGTCGCCGCCGGTGGTGTCGTTCTGCCTGAACACCGGATCGTCCAGTTGGCCCACCGTGGCCGACACCCGGCACGTGGGCGTGCACCTGCTCGCCCACCACCAGACCGAACTCGCGCGTACCTTCGCCACCAGCGGCATCGACAGGTTCGCCGCGCCAACCAGTTGGCGGGTCGGGCCGCAGGGAGTGCCCATCCTGGACGGCACGCTCGCCTGGTTGCTGTGCCGCGTGATCGACCGGGTCACCGTGGGCAGCCACGCCATCGTGCTCGCCGAGCCGGAGCTGATCCGGCGCGCGGAAATCGGCTCGCCGCTGCTGTATCACCGGGGTCGCTACACCGGTCTGGCGCCGGGTACCGAGAGCTGGGTCTCCCGCGCGATCGCGTGACGTGCGCCGTACCCAGGCGCCCGGACAGGAGATCGCCGGATGCCCGTACGCCGGATTCGTCCCCTGCTCGCCGTCGCCCTGCCGATCCTGCTGCTCGTCGGTTGCTCCGCCGCGGTCACCGGTCCGTCCGCCGGTACCGCCTGCGGGACCAGAAGCTGGTCGCCGACCGGGTGGAGACCCCGTTCGTCGGCTCGCCGGAGACGGTCACCGGCCTGCTGAGCACCCTGCGCAGCCTTGGCCGCCGCGTTCCTGAACGCCGCCCTCCCGGTGACGTTCGAGGCTGTCGAGGATGAGGTCCAACCCGAACCCGAACTCGTTGGCGTAGCTGTAACCACCACCGACGACCTGCTGGGTGATCATTTCCACCAGGTGTGGGTACTCGTCGGCCGGCAGCGCGGATCGGATCTCATCGACGAAGCCTTCGGCCGTCTCGTTCGCGTCGAACGGAAGGTTGAGCTCGGTAAGCACGAAGCCGTACACGTAGGCGTCGATCGCGGAGAACGCGTGGGCAGCCAGGGCGACCGAGAAGCCGTTGCGCCGCAGGCAGCCGAGGACCGTGTCGTGGTGCCGGAGCAGGGCCGAGCCGGGTGAGCGGCGCGACTCGATGAGGCCCAGGGCCCAGGGATGCTGGGACAGGACCTGGCGACTCGACTCGGCCCGCTCGACCATCGCCTGCCGCCACGGCTGCTGCGGTTCGGGCAACTCGATCTGCGTGAAGATCCAGTTCGCCAGGCCGTCGAGTAGCGCATCCTTGCCGGCGAGGTGGTGATAGAGCGACATCGCCTCCACCCCGAGTTCCTTGCCGACGTTGCGCATGCTCACCTGGCCGACGCCGCCCCGGTCGGCGACCCGGACCGCCGCCTCGATGATGCGGTGGTGGGTGAGGGCTGGACGGCGCGCCATCACGAGTTCTCCGCTCCCGGTTGCCGACTTACGGGCGTAAGGCTAGCATCCCAGTCAGACTTACGACTGTAAGGGAGAGTCTCATGCGGGCAGCGGTGATCGATCGATACGGCGCACCCGAGGTGGTACGCGTCGCCGAGGTGGCCCGGCCCCGCCTGCGTGCCGGCCAGGTGCTGATACGGGTCAGGGCGGCGGCGGTGACCTCCGCCGACTCGCGTATCCGGGGCGCGCGGTTTCCGGCCGGGTTCGGCGTACCGGCCAGGCTGATGTTCGGCGTCGTCCGACCTCGCCGACCAATTCTCGGCGGGTCGTTCTCCGGCCTCGTCGAGCAGCTCGGCCCCGGGGTCGACGACCTGGCCCTCGGTGACGAGGTGTGCGGCATGACCGGCGTCGCGCTCGGGGCGCACGCCGAGTACGTGGCGGTGCGGGCCAACCGGCTCGCGCGCAAGCCCACCGAGGTCAGCCACGAGCAAGCCGCAGGGTTGCTGTTCGGCGGCAGCACGGCGCTGTTCTTCCTGCGTGACAAGGCGAATGTGGGCCCCGGCACCGCCGTACTGGTGAACGGCGCCTCCGGTGCGATCGGCACGAACGCCGTCCAACTCGCCCGGCACTTCGGCGCGACAGTGACCGCGGTGAGCAGCTCGGCGAACCACGAACTGGTCACCGGACTGGGTGCCGAGCGGGTCATCGACTACGCCGACGGGGGCCTCGCCGCCACGTCCGAGCGCTTCGACGTGGTGCTGGACGCGGTCGGCAACCTGTCGGTCGAAGCCGGCCGGCGGCTGTTGCGCACCGGAGGCCGACTGCTGCTCGTCGTCGCGAGCCTGGGGGAGACCATCCGGGCGCGCGGCAACGTGGTGGCCGGAGCCGCGCCGGAACGGGTCGCCGACTTCGAGTTCCTGCTCCGTCTCGTCGCCCGCGACGAGATCACCGTCGTGCTCGACCAGAGCCACGATCTCGACGGCATCGTCGAGGCCCATCGCCGCGTCGACACCGGCCACAAGGTCGGCAACGTCGTGGTACGCCCGTGCGGTCCGCAGGCGGCGACGACCGGGAGCGGGGCGGGCTAGGTTCGGCCGTTGCCCGCCGCCACGTCGTGCCGGTACGGCGGATCGGCGCCCGCGCGGGTGCAGGTGATCGCGGCGACCTCGGCGGCGTACCGCAGCGCGGTGGCGATCTCCGCGTCGGGCCGGTCCGGCGGGGCCTGCGACAGCCCGGCGAGCAGCCCGGCGGTGAACGCGTCGCCGGCCCCGATGGTGTCCACGACGTCGACGACCGGCGCCGGCTGCCGGAACGTACGCGCGCCGGAGACGGCGACCGCGCCCCGGGCGCCGAGCGTCGCCACGGCGAGGACGACGCCGAGTTCCTGCCAGTGCCGCAGCACGTCCTCGACCGGCCGGTCCGGGTAGAGCCAGCCGATGTCCTCCTCGCTGGCCTTGACCACGTGCGCCAGCCGCACCAGGTTGTCGATCCGGGCGCACGCCTCGGCGGGGGTGCCGACCAGACCGGGCCGGATGTTCGGGTCGAGGCTTACCAACGCGCCCCGGTCCCGCGCGGTGCGCAGGGCGTCGGCCAACCGGTCGGCGCCGGGAGCGCGGAACACCGCCAGCGAGCCGGTGTGCAAAATGCCCCGGCCGGTGAGCGCCGGGGCCAGTTCCTCGGCGCGCCACTGCCAGTCGGCGGTGCCCTCGACGTAGAAGTCGTACGTGGCCACCCCGGTGTCGGTGAGCGAGGCGATCGCCAGCGTGGCCGGATCTGCGGTGTCGACCGCGTGGCGCAGGTCGACGCCGTTGGTGTCCGCGTGCCCGCGTAGCCAGCGGCCGAAGCGGCTGGTGGAGAAGCGGGCGAGCAGCGTGGTCGGCACGCCGAGGCGAGCTAGCCCGACGGCGACGTTGAGTGGGCTGCCGCCCGGGTGGGCGATGAACCGGCCGTCCGGCTCCTGCACCAGGTCGACGACGGCCTCACCGAGCACCGTGACCGTCGCACCCGTCACGGGCTGCACCTCAGACACCGGTCGGCGCGGGAACTGCCGGCCGGGTGACCAGACCCGTGGCCGGCTCGTAGCGGACCGGGATGGGGTCGCTGAGTTCACCGACGAACCGGCCGTCGACGTGGTCGATGAAGCCGATCAGGGACCAGCCGTCACCGTCGGGCACCAGCCTGGGCGCGTACAGCTGCGGTTGGGCGATCGGTTGGGCGGACGCGACGTCCCACGGCCCCTGCACCGTCGGCGCGGGCACCGCCCAGAGTTGGTGCTCGGCGTCCCGGCCGGCGGCGACGGCGTTGGTGCAGAACAGCAGCAGTGGCTGCCCGTCCACGACGGCGACCTGGGGCACCTCGAGGTGGCCGAAGCCGGCCGGTGCGGAGAGCGGCGGCCGGACGGTCCAGTTGATCAGATCGGGGGAGGTGGCGTGGCCGACCACGCCTCGGGCGTCGGCCGGTCCCTGGTTGGCCCGGGCGGTGATGAGCATGTGCCATCCGTTGCCGGCCGGGTCCGGGAAGACCCAGGGATCACGCCACGCCTGTTCGTACCACATCTCGCGGTCGAGCAGTTCGTACCAGGTGGGGTCGGCCTCCACGAGCGGGCCGTCGCCGTGCCGGTGCCAGGTGACCAGGTCGTCGGAGACGGCCAGGCCGATGCGCTGCACCAGCCCGTCCTCCGCCCGCCCGACTCCGGTGTAGAAGAGGTACCACCGCTCGTCCGGGCCGCGTACGGTGCAGCCGGTCCAGGTGGCCAGGTCGTCCCAGCCGGTGTCGGCGGGCACGAGCGCGTCGGCGACGAGCTGCCAGGAGCGGAGGTCGGTGGAGACGGCGTGGCCGATCGAGGCGCGCCGGTGACGGCGGTGCGGGTCGAGCAGGGCCCGGGAGGCGCGCAGGAAGAACGCGTGCCACCGACCGGCATCGTCCTGGGCGTACCAGCTGTCCCACACCCAGTGGTCGGGCAGACGTAGCATGGCGGGCAAGGTATCACTAAATCGGTTTAGCTCGCGACCCGGGGTTGCTTCTCGAAAAACCGCGAGGCGCGAGACGTGGTCACCGTCGAGCGCGCTCGTCCGTCCTCACCTGGCGGGGGTGCTGACCGACCGGCGTCGGCGCAGCGGCATCGGTACCAGCACCGAGCCGCGACCGTCGTCGTCGAGCAGCAGCTCCACGGCCCGGCGCCCCATCTGCTCGTGCGGCAGCGCGGCGGTGGTGAGCCCGGGGCGCAGCCAAGAGGCGATCGGGTCGTCGTCGAAGGAGACCACCGAGATGTCGTCCGGAATGGTCAGGCCGGCCTCGCCGAGCGCCTGGTAGGCGCCGAAGGCGAGCCGGTCGTTCATGCAGATGATCGCGCTGGGCCGCGCCGCCTGGCTGAGTAGCGCACGGGTCGCGGCGTAGCCGTGTTCCGGCAGCCACTCCGGGCAGAAGACCTCGGTGAACAACGTGACGTCGGCGGCGGCGAGGGTGTCCCGGATGCCGTGCAGCCGCGCCTCCGCCGCGAGCGAGATCTCCGGATCGCGTTCTTTCTGCCGGTTGCGCCCGATCAGCGCGATCCGGTCGCGATGGCCCAGCGCGAGCAGTGCCTCGGCGACCGTCGCGCCGGCGCCCTGGTCGTCCGGGAGCACGCTGGGCAGCTGCGTCGCGCTTGTGGCGTTGAGCAGCACCACCGAGGCGCCGAGGATCGCCGACGGCACCGCGAGCCGGCGGGTCGCCATGGCCGCGTAGATCACGCCGTCGACCTGGCGGTCGAGCATCGCCTCGATCGCGTACTGTTCGAACGTCGCGTCACCCTGGGTCTCGGTGATGAGCAGCACGTGGTCGCGCTCGCGGGCGGCATCCAGCGCGCCCCGGATGAGGCCGCCGGCGAAGCGGGTGGTGGCGACGATGTCGGAGACGAACGCGATGGTGGCCGTCTTGCGGGTCCGTAAACTGCGCGCGGCGATGTTGGGCCGGTAACCGAGTTCCTCCGCCGCCGCGAAGACGCGTTGGTGCGCCTCCGCGGAGAGTCGGGTGCCCTCCCGCCCGTTGAGCACCATCGAGGCGGCGGTCTTGGACAACCCTGCCCGCCTGGCGACGTCTGCCAGGGTTGCTCGGTCGCGGCCCATGAGTCCTCCGATCGCGGCCGGTCGTTTCGATGCCGCAGTTGCACCCATCATGATGGGTGGTGTCGCCGGGCTGGTCATCGGTGGGCGGCCGGAGTCCACCGAGTCCGTCTCGTGAACCAGTCGTTTCCGGACCGTTGCCAACTCCTCCTTGACAGTCCCAAGCATCACGCGCATGCTCTGCTAAATCAGTTTAGCGACGAGGTTCAGCCGCTGGCGGAGGCGTTGTCCGCCAAGTCTTCATTGGGAACGCGAGCCACGCAATCGG
Source organism: Micromonospora sp. FIMYZ51 (assembly GCF_038246755.1). NCBI lineage: Bacteria > Bacillati > Actinomycetota > Actinomycetes > Micromonosporales > Micromonosporaceae > Micromonospora > Micromonospora sp. FIMYZ51. Next base: position 3,411,929 of record NZ_CP134706.1, read on the forward strand.
CGCGCGACGTCCGACGCGACCGGCCCGACGGCCGGGGCCGGTGGACGCCGACCGGCCGCCGATCGGCCCGGTTCGCGGACGAGTTCAAGGAGCATTGAGGTGCCGGAGTTCTCGACCAGATTCAGCCGCCGCCGGCTGGCACTGTTGGTGCCACTGTTGGCCGCCGGCCTGACCATCACCGCGTGCAGCGCGCCCGGCTCCGAGCAGACCGCGTCGAACGACTCCGACGCCGAGGTCAGCACGGAACTGGGCACCGATCCGATCACCTTGGAGATGTACGCCGAGACCGGCTTCCCGCTGGCCAAGGCGCTCGCCGACGAGTTCACCAGGCAGCACCCGCACGTCAAGTTCAACGTCCGTGAGGACCAGTTCACTGTCATCGTGGAGAACGCGCCACGGGTGCTCGCCTCGGACAACGCGCCCGACATCATCCGGCTGCCCACCATGGTCGACCTGGTCAAGGACGGGCTGCTGAAGAACCTGGACCCGTACTTCGACGCGTACGGCTGGGACAAGTTCCCCGCCTCGCAGCTGGTCCAGCTGCGGCTCACCGACGGCGGCGCGGAGCGGGGCAACGGCTCGCTGTACGGCATGGGGCTCGGTTACAGCGTGACCGGCGTCTTCTACAACAAGAAGCAGGCCGAGCAGATCGGCATGACCCAGCCGCCGGCCACCATCGCCGAGTTCGAGGACCTGCTGGCCAAGGCCAAGGCGGCCAACCTGCTGCCGATCATGCAGTTCAACAAGAACACCGCCGGCATCAACTTTCCGCACCAGGCGCTACAGAACCAGTTCGGCGACCCGACCCAGATCGCGGACTGGATCTTCCAGAAGCAGGGTGCCACCTTCGACACCCCGGCCGCGCTCAAGGCGACCCAGACCATCCAGAAGTGGGCTCAGGCCGGCTACTTCCCGAAGGACGCCAACGCCATCGACTACACCGCGATGATGGGCGAGTTCCAGAAGGGCAACGGCGTGTTCATGTTCAACGGCGACTGGGAGTCGGCGAACCTGGACAAGAACATGGCCGGTGAGGTCGGGTTCTTCCTCTTCCCGGGTGAGACCGCCGACGCCAAGAAGGTGGCGATGTCCGCGCCGAACACCTTCGGGGTCGGTGCCCGGGGGAAGAACGCCGACGCCGCGGCCTACTTCCTGAACTGGGTGCACACCAACGACAAGGCCCGGGAGATCTCGGTGAACGTCGGTGGCTCGCACCCGGGCGGCCCGAGTGAGCTGCCGCTGCCGGCGGTGACCGACGGCACCGTACTGGCCGAGACGCTTAAGGCATCGCAGCAGCTCGGTGCCGACAACGGCGCCGTCGACTTCACCGCGAACGCCACCGGCGGTATCTTCGCCGCGGCCATCACTCCCGAGATGCAGAAGCTGATCGCCGGCCAGCAGACCCCCGAGGGGTACGTCAAGGCGGTCCAGGCCGAGTACGAGAAGGAACTGTCCCGATGACGTCTGCCCTTGGCAGCGCTCCCGCCGGGTCGGGCATCGCCCGACCCGGCGGGGGGACCCCCGATCAACCCGTGCGGCCCCACCGGAAGCGGCGGGGCCGCACGGCCCGGTGGATCGGCTGGCTCTGGGTCCTGCCCGCCCTGATCATGTACGCCTTCTTCGTGCTGCGCCCGCTCGCGCTGACCGTGCAGTACTCGCTCTACCAGTGGAACGGCATCGGCGCGGCCACCTGGGTCGGGCTGGAGAACTACCTCACCGTCTTCACCGACCGCGACCTGCTGAAGATCATCTCGAACGCGTTCATCCTGATCATCTTCTTCAGCTTCATCCCGGTCGTACTCGGCCTGCTGGTGGCCAGCCTGGTCCGGCGGATCACCACCGGCCCGGCCGGCACCGTGGTCCGTACCGTGCTCTTTCTGCCCCAGGTGATCCCGCTGGTGGCCGCCGGTATCGCCTGGAGCTGGATGCTCTCCAGCAGCGGCCTGATCAACCAGGCGATGCGCGCCGTCGGGCTGGACGGGCTCACCCGGTCCTGGCTCGGTGAGTTCAGCACCGCGCTGCCGGCGGTGGGCGTGATCGGCACCTGGGTCATGCTCGGCCTGTGCACCATCCTGCTGGTCACCGGCATGAGCAAGATCGACCCGTCGCTCTACGAGGCGGCGCGGATGGACGGCGCCGGCCCGATCCGGGAGTTCTTCGCCGTCACCCTGCCCAGCCTCCGCCAGGAGATCGGTGTCTGCCTCACCGTGACCGTCATCGCGGCCCTGGCCAGCTTCGACATCGTCTACATCTCCACCAGCGGCGGCCCGGGCATCCAGACCACCGTGCCGGGGCTGGAGATCTACCGGCTCGCCTTCTCCCAGCGACAGGTCGGGCTCGCCTCGGCCCTGGGCGTGGTGCTGATGCTGCTGGTCCTGGTCTGCGTACTGCCGATTCAGCGGCTGACCCGAGGGGAGAAGGCGTGAACATGACCAGTCGCGGTGAGCGGCTGACCGGACGCATCTTCCTGATCGCGCTTGTCGTCGTCACCCTGCTGCCGTTCCTGAGCATGTTGTCCGCGGCGCTGCAACCGCGCGGCACCGTGCCGACCGGCCTGGCCTGGCCGTCGGACCCCCAGTGGGGCAACTTCGCCGACGCCTTCACCGCCGCCAACATGGGCGCCCTGCTGAAGTCGAGCATGCTGATCGTGGCCGTGGTGGTGCCGGTCGGCGTACTCATCGCCACCATGGCCGGCTTCGGGCTCGGCCACCTGCGGGTGCCCGGCGGTCACATCGCGTTCGGCCTGCTGCTGCTCGGCCTGACCCTGCCCTTCGAAGCGGTGATCACCCCGCTGTACTACCAGATGCGGGACCTGGGTCTGCTCAACACCCGATGGGCGATCATCCTGCCGCTGATCGGCCTCTACATGCCGTTCGCGGTCTTCTGGATGCGGGCGCACTTCACAAACGTGCCGCCCGAGTTGTCCGAGGCGGCCCGGGTCGACGGCAGCAACACCTGGCAGCTGTTCTGGCGGGTGCACGTGCCGCTGGCCCGACCGGCGATCGCCTCGCTGACGATCCTGCTGTTCCTCTGGACCTGGAACCAGTTCCTGCTCGCCATCGTGATGGTCGACGATGCCACCAAACGGACCATGGCCGGCGCGCTTGGCGCGTTTCAGGGACAGTGGGGGACCGATCTGGTGCTGCTCTGCGCCGGGTCGCTGCTCATCCTCACCCCCACCCTCATCGTGTTCCTGATCTTCCAGCGACAGTTCATCAAGGCCCTGCTCCAGGGCTCCGTGAAGGGATAGCGAGTTGACCGACCCGCAGATCCACGGCGTTGTCGACGACGGCTTCGGCCCGGTCGCCGACGTGTTCCGGGACAACTTCGCCCACCGTGGGGAGGTGGGCGCCGCGGTCGCCGTCTACCTGCGCGGACGCAAGGTCGTCGACCTGTACGGCGGACTGGCCGACCCGCGCTCCGGCCGCCCCTGGACCACCGACACGCCCGCCGTCGTCTTCTCCGTCACCAAGGGGATCATGGCGATCTGCGCGTACCTGCTGGTGCAGCAGGGCCGGCTCGACCTGGACGCGCCGGTGACCCGCTACTGGCCCGAGTTCGGCCAGCACGGCAAGGCGGAGATCCCGGTCCGTTGGCTGCTCACCCACCAGGCTGGCCTACCGGCGCTGGACAAGCCGTTCACCCGCGAGGAGGTGCTCGCCTGGGACCCGGTGATCGAGGCGATCGAGGCACAGGCCCCGCTGTGGAAGCCGGGTACGGCGCACAGCTACCACCCGATCACCTACGGCTGGCTGATCGGTGAGGTGATCCGCCGGATCACCGGGGAACTGCCCGGTGCCTTCTTCGCCCGTTCCCTCGCCGAGCCACTTGGCCTGCGTACCTGGATCGGTCTGCCGGCGACCGAACGCGACGCGGTGGCCTGGATGCTGGCACCGATCGGTGACCTCGGCCCGGAGAGCGACCCGGTCGCCGATCGCGGGATCACCATGGGCGGCGCCTTCGCCTTCCCCGCCGACGAGAACGGCCTGGTCAGCTTCAACGACCCGGCCATCCAGGCGGCCCAGATCCCGGGCGCGGGCGCGGTCAGCACCGCCGAGAGCCTGGCCCGCCTCTACGCCGCCTGCGTCTCCGAGACCGGCACACCACGGCTGCTCAGCACCGCCACCGTCGACGACGCGATCACCGTCCGCGCCGCCGGCCAGCAGGTGTACGGGCATCCCGACGCCGGGCACCGCTGGGGCACCGGATTCCTCGTGCACTCGCAGCCCCGCCCGATGCTCGGCGAGCGCAGTTTCGGTCACGACGGCGCGGGCGGGCACCTGGCCTTCGGTGACGACACCCACCAGGTCGGCTTCGGTTACGTCGTGAACCAGATGGGTGGCGTGGACGACGAGCGGGCCAACCTGCTCAGCGCCGCGGTGCGGGACTGCCTGGCCGGATAGGGTCGCCCGCTGGCGGGACACGGTGCCCGAAGCACGCCTCGGCGGGCACCGTGCACGCCTACCTGGCTTTTCCTTCTTCCTCCACCCAGGAGGTCTTCTGGGCCGACGAGTCCGGCGCCAACGTGCGGCGAGCCGGTGTGGACGAGCGGTTGACTCCGTCGGCGCGGTCGCGGTTGGTGGACGTCAATCTCGATCCGCCGTTTCCCAACGAGCCGGCGTTCCGGGCCAGCCGGCTGCTGGCCGACGAGGAGTTCGTCGCGCGCTTCCACCCGCGGGTCGTGTCGACCACGCTGGCGGTGGCGTGGGTCGCCGCCGGCCGGCGGGCGGGATATGTGACCGACGGACAGCAGCGCGACAGCGTGCACTTCGCCGCCGGCATCGCCCTCTGCGAGGCGGCCGGCTGCGTGGTGACCGGGCTCGACGGCCAGCCCTGGCACCGCGGCGTCGGCGGTCTCGTCGTGGCGGCCGACGCGCAAACCCACGCGCAACTGGTGGTGCTCGTCCGGCGGCAGCGGAACGACCGCCACGGGCCGCCGGGACCGTGACCGTCGACGGCCCGTCAGTCGAGGCAGAACTCGTTGCCCTCGGGGTCGGTCAGCACGATGAAGCCGGCCTCGAACGGCGGCGCGGGGTCGACCCGGCGCAGCCGCGTGGCGCCCAGCGCGACGAGCCGCTCGCACTCGGCCTCCAGCGCCACCATCCGTTCCGCGCCCACAAGCCCGGGAGCCACCCGTACGTCGAGGTGGAGGCGGTTCTTGACGACCTTGTCCTCCGGCACCTGCTGGAAGAACAGCCGTGGCCCGTGACCGTCGGGATCCTCGATGGCCGACCGGGTGTTGCGCTCCTCCGGCGGTACGCCGAGCCCGGCGAGGAACTCGTCCCACGCGGCCAGCGGGTCAGCGCCGTCGGGCAGGTCGACGCCGGGCGGGCCGGGATGCACGTAACCGAGTGCCGCCCGCCAGAATGACGACAGCGCCTTCGGATCGTGGGCGTCGAAGGTGACCTGGATGTGCCGGCTCATCGGGTTGCTCCAATCGGTTGCGCGTCCGGAAGCCACCCTGCCACCCGGGACCGACAGAACCGGCGCGATCAGACCGGGTAGCCGGGGTCGGCGACCGTCTCGGCGATGCGGCTGAGCCAGTGCAGATCGTTGGTTCTGGCTTGCGGACTGGTATCGGGGTCGAGGATGGTGCCAACAAACTCGGCCGCGTCGTCGAGGTGCCGATCGCTGCGGTGGTAGCTCAGCCGGCGGGCCAGATCGCGCCCGCGACCCGGCCGCGAGCCGTGCTGGGGGTCGCCAGCGCGACCAGCGAAACAAGCTGGCAATCTCAGAGCTATCGATGTTAACGTTCCCATGGCGTCCCTGCGTGCGACGTGTCGCCTCGGCCGGCAGCCTGATGTGACCGCCAACATCGGGTGGTTCACCGGGGCGGCGCTCGCCCCTTCTTGACGCTCGGACGAGCCGCGCTGGCAGCCCTCACCTCGGGCCGCGCATTCATCTGATGTGTCGCGTGCCGAGGTGTCCACCGAATCGGGAAGCCTCCCGGATTTCCCGGGGCATATCCCTTGTTGAGGCGTTGACGTTACATGCCTGCTACCCCTAACGTCTGACGTCTAACGCGCGTGAGCTCCACCACCCCCGCCATTCCCGCGTTTTGGAGGGATCGCCATGTCCCGTCCCCCTGTCACCCGTCGTGCGCTGATGGCCGCCCTCGGCGCGGGTGGGGCCGCAGCCACGGTCCTGCTCTGGACCGGCACCACCGCCTGAACCTCTCGCAGGCGCCTCCGACGCGTGCATCGCCGGGATCCGTCCCGGCGGCACGCGTCGGATCACTTCCTGGAATATATGGAGGATCTTCGATGAAGCATAACGCTCTGTTGAGCGTCGGGCTCACCGTGCTGCTCGGCGCTTCGGCCACCTTCGCGGCCGGCTGCGGTGCCGGCTCGAACGAAGGCGGATCGGGCGACTCCCAGGTCATCGGCGTGGACTACCCCCGCTCCGACACCGACTTCTGGAACTCCTACATCAAGTACATCCCGCAGTTCGCCGACGAGTTGGGCGTCGAGATCAAGACCACCAACTCGCAGAACGACATCGCCAACCTCATCTCGAACACCCAGACCTTCATCAGCCAGGGCGTCAAGGGGGTGGTGATGGCGCCGCAGGACACCGCCGCCATCGCGCCTACCCTGTCCCAACTGGAGAGCAAGAAGATCCCGGTGGTCACCATCGACACCCGGCCGGACACCGGCAACGTCTTCATGGTCGTCCGCGCCGACAACCGCGCCTACGGCATCAAGGCGTGCCAGTTCCTCGGCACCAAGCTCGGTGGCAAGGGCAAGGTCGTGATGCTTCAGGGCGGCCTGGACTCGATCAACGGTCGGGACCGTACCGAGGCGTTCAACGAGTGCATGCAGAAGGAGTTCCCCGGCATCACCGTCTTCGGCGAGGCCACCGACTGGAAGGCCGACGTGGCGGCGTCGAAGCTACAGACCCGGTTCGCGTCGGACCCGGACATCAAGGGCATCTACATGCAGTCGTCGTTCGCGCTGTCGGGCACGCTCCAGATCCTCAAGCAGCGGGGCCTTCAGGTGCCGCCGAGCGACCCGAAACACGTCTTCGTGGTCTCCAACGACGGCATCCCCGAGGAACTGAAGAACATCGGCGAGGGGCTTATCGACGCCACCGTCAGCCAGCCGGCCGACCTCTACGCCAAGCACGGCCTGGCGTACGTGCAGGCGGCGATCGAGGGCAAGACGTTCCAGCCCGGCCCGACCGAGCACGGCAGCAACATCATCCAGGTGCGCGACGGGCTGCTGGAGGACCAGTTGCCGGCACCCCTGGTCACGCTTGACGGTGCGCCGATCGCCGGTGAGCCCACCCTGAAGTTCGACGACCCGTCCCTGTGGGGCAACAACGCATGAGCACCGTCCCGCAAGGGCCGAGCGACGGGCTGGCCGGTGCCGACCAGCCCGTCGTGGAGGCCGTGCACATCACCAAGCGATTCGGGTCGACGGTGGCCCTCTCCGACGCCGGAATCATGGTCCGCCGTGGTACGACGCACGCGCTGGTGGGGCGCAACGGGGCCGGAAAGTCGACCCTGGTCAGCATCCTCACCGGGTTGCAGGCCGCCGACGAGGGCGCGGTCGCCTTCGACGGGCGCCCGGCGCCGCCGTTGGGGGACCGTGACGCCTGGCGCAGGCGGGTGGCCTGCGTCTACCAGAAGTCGACGATCATCCCCACGCTCACCGTGGCGGAGAACCTCTTCCTGAACCGGCACGCTCGTGGCCCGGCCGGTCTGATCCGCTGGTCGAGGCTGCGACGCGAGGCGGCGCAGTTGCTGGCGGAGTGGTCGGTCGACGTCGACGTACGCCAGCCCGCCGCGACCCTCTCCGTCGAGCAGCGGCAGTTCGTGGAGATCGCCCGGGCGCTCTCCTTCGGCGCCCGGTTCATCATCCTCGACGAGCCGACCGCCCAGCTCGACGGCGCGGGCATCAACCGGCTGTTCGCCCGGATCCGGGACCTGCGGGCGCAGGGCGTGACGTTCCTGTTCATCAGCCACCACCTCCAGGAGATCTACGAGATCTGCGACCAGGTGACGGTCTTCCGCGACGCCCGGCACATCGTCACCGCCCCGGTGGCACAGCTGAGCCGCCCGGAGTTGGTGGCCGCGATGACCGGTGAGGACGTGACCATGCCCGAGGCCGACCACCGGCCGTTGCCCGCCGACGCGCCGGTGCTGTTGTCGGTGCGCGACCTGGTCACCTCCTCCGGCGCCGAGTTGTCGGTGCAGGCCAGGGCGGGTGAGGTGGTAGGCATCGCGGGCGGTGGCGGCAGCGGCAAGGTGGAGGTCGCCGAGGCGATGGTCGGCCTGGCCCGGCCGGCGGGCGGGACGGTCGCCGTCGATGGTCGCGCGCTGCGTCCGGGCAGTGTGCCCGACGCCCTCGACGCCGGCGTGGGGCTGGTGCCGCAGGACCGGCACCGGGAGGGGCTGGTGCCGCTGCTCTCCATCGCCGAGAACGTCACGATGACCGTGCCGGGCCGCGTCGGGCGGCGGGGCCTCATCTCGCCGGCCCGGCGCGACGCCCTGGCCCGGGACACCATCGCCGATCTGGCGATCAAGGCGTCCGGGCCGCACGTGCCGGTCTCCGACCTGTCCGGCGGCAACCAGCAGAAGGTGGTGATGGGTCGGGCGCTGGCCAGTGATCCGAAGCTGCTGGTCCTGATCACCCCGACCGCCGGGGTCGACGTGCGGTCCAAACAGACCCTGCTCGGTGTCGTCGAGGAGGTACGCCGTCGCGGCACCACCGTGCTGGTCGTCTCCGACGAACTCGACGACCTGCGGATCTGTGACCGCGTACTGGTGATGTTCCAGGGGCGGGTCGTCCGCGAGATGGCCCACGGCTGGAGCGACAACGAGCTGGTAGCTGCCATGGAAGGGGTGGATCTCCACCATGTCTGAGACGCTGTCCACCACCGCGCCACCAGCCGCGGCACCGCCACCGGCGGGGCCCGCCTCGCGGACTCTGGCCGTCGCCAGGCTGCGTGACCTGGCCCTGGTACCGGCGATCGTCGCGGTGGCGATCGTCGGGTCGATCATCAGCCCGGTCTTCCTCAGCACCGACAACATCATCAACGTGTTGCAGAGCATGTCGGAGATCGCCATCGTGGTCCTGGCCCAGACCATCGTGCTGATCACCGGCAAGATGGACCTGTCGCTGGAATCCACCTTCGGCCTCGCGCCGGGCATCGCGGCCTGGCTGGTCGTCGACCCGGCACTCACCCGAGGGCTCGGCCTCGACCTGGTGCCGGACGCCTGGGCGGTGCCGGTCGTGCTGCTCGTCGGCGCCCTCGTCGGCGCGTTCAACGGGCTGCTCATCGTCCGCTTCGGCCTCAACGGCTTCATCGTCACCCTGGGCATGCTCATCGTCCTGCGCGGACTGCTCACCGGCATCTCGGGTGGCCAGACCTTCTTCATGCTGCCCGAGTCGATGACCTACCTCGGCTCGGCCAGCTGGGTCGGGGTGCCGGCGTCGATCTGGCTGTCGCTGCTGTTGTTCGCCGGCGGCATCGTGGTCCTCGGCTACACCCGCGCCGGCCGGGCACTGTACGCGATCGGCGGCAACGCCGACGCGGCTCGCGCGGCCGGTATCCGTACCGACCGGGTGCTCTGGATCGCCCTCATCGTGGCCAGCGTGCTCGCGGCACTCGCCGGTCTGCTGATCAGCGGGCGGCTCGCGGCGGTGCCGGCGGCCCAGGGCAGCGGCGCCATCTTCCAGGTCTTCGCGGCGGCGGTGATCGGTGGCGTCAGCCTCAACGGCGGCAAGGGCAGCGTCTTCGGTGCGTTCACCGGCGTCCTGCTGCTCTTCATGATCATCAACGTGTTGACCCTGGCCGGAGTGCCCGCGCAGTGGACGAACTTCCTCAACGGCACCGTCATCCTGGTGGCCCTGGTGGTCTCCCGCATCACCGGAGGCAAGGCACAGACCTAGCCGGCTCGGCCCGCCGGCCGGGCCATCGCACGACAGACGACCATGTTCACCTGTTCAAACCTCCAGGAGCTCCGGTGAGTGAACGCATCTCGGCCGTAGAAACGATCGACGTACGGTTTCCCACGTCCCGGCACCGCGACGGGTCGGACGCGATGAACCCGTTCCCCGACTACTCCGCCGCGTACGTGATCCTGCGGAGCACCGGCGGCGCCGAGGGCCACGGGCTCGTGTTCACCGTGGGCCGGGGCACCGACCTCCAGGTCGCGGCCGTGCAGGCGCTCGCCTCGATGGTGATCGGCCAGCGGGTCGACGAGTTGGTCGCCGACCCGGGTGCGCTGGCCCGCCGGCTCGTCGGGGACAGCCAGATCCGTTGGCTGGGGCCGGAGAAGGGGGTCGTGCACATGGCCGCCGGTGGGCTGGTCAACGCGGTCTGGGATCTCGCCGCCCGGCGGGCCGACAAGCCACTGTGGAAGCTGCTCGCCGACCTCACCCCGGAGCAGTTGGTCGCCCAGGTGGATTTCCGCTACCTGCGAGACGCCCTCACCGAGGACGAGGCGTTGGCGCTGCTGCGGGCCGCTGAGGACGGGCGGGCCGAGCGCGAGCGGCAGCTACGGGCCGAGGGCTATCCGGCGTACACCACGACCCCCGGCTGGCTGGGCTACGACGACGAGAAACTGGCGCGACTCTGCCAGGAGGCGGTCGAGGCCGGGTACCGGCTGATCAAGCTCAAGGTCGGCGGGAACCTGGCCGACGACGTACGCCGGATGGGGATCGCCCGGCGGGCCGTCGGGCCGGACGTGCGCATCGCGGTCGACGCCAACCAGATCTGGGGGGTGCCCGAGGCGATCAGCTGGATGCGTGAGCTGGCCGCGTTCGACCCGTACTGGATCGAGGAACCGACCTCGCCGGACGACGTGCTCGGGCACGCCGCGGTGCGCAAGGCCCTCGCGCCGGTCCGGGTGGCCACCGGCGAGCACGTGCACAACGCGGTCATGTTCAAGCAGTTGCTCCAGGCCGACGCCGTCGACGTGGTGCAGATCGATGCCTGCCGGGTCGCCGGGGTGAACGAGAATCTGGCGATCCTGCTGCTCGCCGCGAAGTTCGGGGTGCCGGTCTGCCCGCACGCCGGGGGAGTGGGGCTGTGCGAGCTGGTGCAGCACCTGGCCATGTTCGACTTCGTCGCGCTCAGCGGCAGCACCGACGACCGGGCCATCGAGTACGTCGACCACCTGCACGAGCACTTCACCGACCCGGCACGCGTCAGCGGCGGGCGTTATCTCGCGCCTGCCGCCCCCGGCATGAGCGCGCAGATCCTGCCCGCCTCGCTGGCCGAGTACCGCTTCCCGGACGGTCCGGAGTGGGCGGGCACGCCCCTCATGGCGGGAGCGCCGACGGCATGATCATCGATGCGCATCATCACCTGTGGCGTCCGGAGCGCGGCTACACCTGGCTTGCGGAACCGGGCCTGGCCGCGATCCGGCGGCCGTTCACCCCGGCGGATCTGATCACCGAGATCACCGCGGCCGGCGTGCACGGCACGGTGCTGGTGGAGGGCGGTCGTTGCCATCCCGACGAGGCGATCGAGTTTCTCGGCTACGCCGCCGACACTCCGCCGATCCTCGGGGTGGTGGCCTGGATCGACGTGGCGGCCGACGACCTGCCCGCCACCATCGAGCGCTACCGCCGGCTGCGCGGCGGTGAGTTGCTGGTCGGGCTGCGCGCCCAGGTGCAGGGCGAGGCGGACCCGGACTACCTCGACCGGTCCGAGGTGCGGCGCGGGCTCGCCGGGATCGCCGCTGCCGGGCTCGCCTTCGACCTGGTGATCCGGGCCGATCAGCTGCCGGCGGCGGGCCGGGCGGCGCGGGCGGTGCCGCAGCTCCGGTTCGTCCTGGACCATCTCGGTAAGCCCCGCATCGACGAGGGTGCCGCCGGGCTGCGGCGGTGGCGCGACTCGTTCGCCGCCCTGGCCGCCAGTCCCAATGTCACCGGCAAGCTCTCCGGTCTGGTCACCGAGGCCGCGCCGGACTGGACGCCGGACGATCTGCGCCCGTTCGTGGAGGTGGCGGTGCAGGAGTTCGGCCCGGATCGTCTGATGTTTGGCTCGGACTGGCCGGTGTGTCTGCTCAGGTCGGACTACCTGGGGGTGCGCCGGGCGTTGGAGGCGGCCCTGCCGTCGTTGACGCAGCGGGAACGGTACGACATCTTCGGCGGCACCGCGCTGCGCAGCTACGAGCTGACCGGGCGGGGTGCCCGCCCCGGACAGTCGGGGGTGTCGGGATGAATCCGACCGTCCTGCCGGCCGGTTGTGCCCGACGTCCCGGCAGTCGGCCGCCGCCCCGGCCCGCCCGACCGCGCCCGGCGGCGGCTACCCGGCCGCCGGCTTGGCGGCGAGCACCGTACGCAGCCATGCCTCGGAGGTGTTGACATGGATCAACGCGCTGGCCTGGGCGAGCAGCTGGTCGCGCGAGCGCAGGGCGAGGTAGATCGCCTGATGTTCGTCGATCGTCTTGTGGGCCGCGTTGCCCTCTATCAGGCCGCGCCACACCCGAGCCCGAAGCGTCCGGCCGGAGAGGCCGTCCAGCAGCGAGGTGAGGGTCTCGTTGCCGGTGGTGGCGACGACGGTGTGGTGGAAGGCGGTGTCGAACTGGATCAGTTTCTCGGCGTCGTCGGCCGCCGCCCGCATGTCCTCCAGGATCTGGCCGATCTCGTCGAGATCGGCGTCGGTCATCCGCAGCGCCGCCAGGCCGGTCGCCATCGGCTCCAGCATCCGGCGTACCTCCATGACCTCCAGGAGGGTGTCGTCACGCAGCAGTTCCACCGCGACGCCGAGCCCTTCCAGCAGCAGCCGGGGGGCGAGACTCGTGACGTACGTCCCGTCGCCGCGCCGCACGTCGAGTACCCGGGCCGATTCAAGCACCTTCACCGCTTCGCGGACCCCGCTGCGCGACAGCCCCATCTGGGCGGCCAGTTGCGGCTCGGGCGGCAACCGCGTCCCCGGCGGCAGCTCGCCGCTCTGGATCATGCTCCGGATCTTCGCGATCGCGTCGTCGGTGAGTGCCATCCACGCCCCCTTCGGACCGGCCAGCCGCGCGCCGCCGGCCTGGGCCCGCCGCCTGCGGTCGGCACCGGCAACCCTCACCACTATAGAGACATCGGACGTTTGCCGGCGACGCGGCTCGCGCACCGGCCGGCCGACGCGAACCGGAACAACGAGGAGACGGCATGAACCGCAGTGCGCAGTACGTCGGCGAGCGGACCTTCGTGGTCGAACAGACCGCCACGGTGCCGCCCGGTCCCGGCGAGGTCCGCATCGACGTCGCGTACACCGGCATCTGCGGCACCGACCTGCACATCGCGCATGGCGCGATGGATCAGCGGGTCCGGGTACCGGCGGTGATCGGCCACGAGATGTCGGGCCGGGTCGCCGAGGTGGGCGCGGGCGTCGCGGCGCACCGGGTCGGTGATCCGGTGACCGTGCTGCCGCTTGACTGGTGCGGCGAGTGTCCCGCCTGCCGCGCCGGCCACACCCACATCTGTCACCGGCTCACCTTCGTCGGCATCGACTCGCCCGGTTCGTTGCAGCGATCCTGGACGGTGCCGGCGCGGCTGCTGGTGCCGCTGCCCGGGGACCTGCCGCTGGCACACGGCGCGCTTGTCGAACCGACTGCGGTGGCCGTGCACGACGTACGGCGGTCCCGGCTCGTCGCCGGTGAGCACGCCGTGGTCATCGGGGCCGGCCCGGTCGGTCTGCTCATCGGCACGGTCGCCCGGCAGACCGGTGCCGCGGTGACCGTGCTCGAACTCGACCCGGATCGTCGTGCGCTCGCCGCCGAGCTGGGACTCGACGCGGTGGACCCGGCAACGGTCGACGCGGCCCGCTACGTCCAGGAGGCCACCGCAGGTGCCGGCGCCGACGTGGTGTTCGAGGTCTCCGGCTCGGCGGCCGGCGTCCGCGCCGCCACCGACCTGCTCGCCGTACGTGGCCGGCTGGTCGTCGTGGCGATCCACCCCACCCCGCGCGAGGTGGACCTGCACCGGATCTTCTGGCGCGAGCTGGAGGTGATCGGGGTACGCGTCTACCAGCGCGAGGACTACGCCGAGGCGGTCCGCCTGGTGCAGGGCGGGCAGGTGCCGGCGGACCGGCTGATCACCCGGATCGTGCCGCTGGACGAGGTGTCGCAGGCGTTCCAGGCCCTCGCCGCCGGGGGCGATGTCAAGGTACTCGTCGACTGTGGAGGAGACGCGTGAACCCGTTCGACCTGACCGATCGGTTGGCCGTGGTGACCGGCTGCCGGCGCGGCATCGGCCTGGCGATGGCCGACGCCCTGGCGGCTGCCGGCGCGGACGTGATCGGGGTGAGCGCCGCACTTGAGGAGCACGGCAGCGAGGTCGCCGAGCGGGTGGCGGCGCACGGCCGCTCGTTCGTGCCGTACCGGGCCGACCTGTCCGACCGCGCCGCCGTCCGCGCGCTCGCCGAGTGGCTCGGCCAGCGGGAGCGGCCGGTGGACATCCTGGTCAACAATGCCGGCACGATCCGCCGTGCCCCGGCCGCCGAACACACCGACGCCGACTGGGACCACGTTCTGGAGGTCGACCTGTCCGCGCCGTTCGTGCTCGCCCGCGAACTCGGTCGGAACATGGTCCAGCGCGGCAGCGGCAAGATCATCTTTACCGCGTCGATGCTGAGTTTCCAGGGCGGGGTGACCGTGCCGGGCTACGCCGCGGCCAAGTCCGGGATCGCCGGCCTGACCCGTGCGCTGGCCAACGAGTGGGCGCGCCACGGGGTGAACGTCAACGCCATCGCGCCCGGCTACATCGGCACGGACAACACCCGGGCGCTGCGCGAGCAGCCGGAGCGCAACCGGGCGATCCTGGAGCGGATCCCGGCCGGGCGCTGGGGTCGCCCCGACGACCTCGCCGGGGTCACCGTCTTCCTCGCCTCCGCCGCGGCCGACTACGTGCACGGCGCCGTCATCCCGGTCGACGGCGGCTGGCTCGCCCGTTGATCGAGGTGATGCGAATGTGCGCGTACGTGCCGGCGGCGGTGGACCTCGCCGCCGCCGTCCTGCGCGCCGACCCGACCCGTACCGTCGCCGCCCTCGCCGAGGATCTCGGTCGGGCGCGTGAGCGCTTTCCCGGCCTGGCGGGGGAGGCGCTGGCCCTGGCCGCCGCCTTCGATCTGGCCTATCGCGACCTGCCCGCCAGCCGGCGGCGGCTGCTCCGCTACCTCGGCCTGCACCCGGGCCCGGAGTTCGACGTCGCCGCAGCCGCCGCCCTGGGCAACCTGACCCTGCTGCATGCCCGGCGAGCCCTGACGGAGCTGCGCGACCGGCGACTGCTCATCGAGACTGGTGGCCGCTTCCGCTTCCCCGACTTCGTCGCCGCGCACGCCCGCCGGCTCGCCGGTGCGGAGCCCGCCGTGCTCCGCGATGCCGCCCTCGACCGGCTCCGCGATGCCGACCGACGTGCCGCCGCGCGGGCCCGTCATCCCCCGGACGGAGGAGCCGCCACGGATCACTACTGACCGCACGCCCTGGCGTCCAATCCACCGATTACATCTGATGAATCAGGGGGAACTCGGCGCTGGCTCCGACGTGTCGCCTCGGTGGGATTTGTCGAACGACTGGGTTGAACTCGCTGGCGAATGCTTGTGGGTCGCCGCAGCATGCGACGACTTTTCCAGCTCAAGGGGCTCGCGGACGGTCGCCTCGCGACCCATGAATTGACCATTGCCTATCCCGGGAGGCGGCGGTAACATTCGCGAAACACATCATATGTCTGGTTGCCTGCTGGCGGGCAGTGGGTGCTTCGGGTGGCCGGATCGATTCACCGGTTGGAGGATCGATGTCAGACCTGACCCGACGGCAGGCCCTACAGATCGGCGCGGCGGGCGCGGGTGGCGCCCTGCTGCCGCTGCCATGGACCGCCGCGGCCCGAGCGGACACGGCGGCACCACCACAGGTGCTGGCCGCCGGTGACCTGGCGCTCTGGTACGACCGGTCCGCCGGTACGGACTGGCTGCGGGCGTTGCCGATCGGCAACGGCCGGCTCGGCGCCATGGTGTTCGGCAACACCGACACGGAACGCCTACAGCTCAACGAGGACACCGTCTGGGCCGGCGGACCGCACGAGCCGAGCAACCCGCGCGGCCTGGGCGCGCTGGCGGAGATCCGGCGACTGGTCTTCGCCAACCAGTGGACCCAGGCCCAGAACCTGATCAATCAGAACATGCTCGGCAACCCGGTCGGTCAGTTGGCGTACCAGACCGTCGGCAACCTCCGGCTGGCCTTCCCCGCCGGCAGCGCCGGGCAGTACCACCGGCAACTGGACCTGACCACCGCGACCACCTCGGTGTCGTACGTGACGAACGGGGTGCGCTACCAGCGCGAGGTGTTCGCCAGCGCGCCGGACCAGGTGATCGCGATGCGGCTGACGGCCGACCGGACCGGCTCGATCACCTTCACCGCCACGTTCGACAGCCCGCAGCGGACCTCGGTCTCCAGCCCGGACGGCGCCACGATCGCCCTGGACGGTGTCTCCGGCAACCAGGAGGGCGTCACCGGCCAGGTCCGGTTCCTCGCCCTGGCTCACGCCACCGTCAGCGGCGGCACGGTGACCAGTTCCGGTGGCACCCTGCGGGTCACCGGCGCCAACAGCGTGACCCTGCTGGTCTCCATCGGCTCCAGCTACGTCAACTACCGCAATGTCGGCGGCGACTACCAGGGCATCGCGCGGCGGCAGCTCACCGCCGCCCGGGCCAGCAGCTACGACCAACTGCGCGCCCGGCATGTCGCCGACTACCAGGCGCTGTTCGGGCGGGTCAGCCTCGACCTGGGGCGCACCTCCGCCGCCGACCAGCCGACCGACGTACGCATCGCCCAGCACAACAGCGTCAACGACCCGCAGTTCTCCGCGTTGTTGTTCCAGTTCGGCCGGTACCTGCTGATCTCCTCCTCGCGTCCCGGCACCCAGCCGGCCAACCTCCAGGGCATCTGGAACGACTCGCTGACCCCGGCCTGGGACTCGAAGTACACGATCAACGCCAACCTGCCGATGAACTACTGGCCGGCCAACACCACGAACCTGTCCGAGTGCCACGCGCCGGTATTCGACATGGTCAGAGACCTCGCGGTCAGCGGGGCCCGCACCGCGCAGGTGCAGTACGGCGCCGGTGGCTGGGTCACCCACCACAACACCGACGCCTGGCGGGCCACCTCGGTGGTCGACGGTGCGTTCTGGGGCATGTGGCAGACCGGCGGCGCCTGGCTGGCCACCCTGATCTGGGACCACTACCTCTTCACCGGTGACGTCGAGTTCCTCCGGGCGAACTACCCCGCGATGAAGGGTGCCGCCCAGTTCTTCCTCGACACGCTGGTGACCGAGCCGAGCCTCGGTTACCTGGTGACCAACCCGTCGAACTCGCCGGAACTCGGACACCACCCGGACGCCAGTGTCTGCGCCGGGCCCACAATGGACAACCAGATCCTGCGGGACCTCTTCGACGGGTGTGCCCGGGCGAGCGAGATCCTGAACGTCGACGCCACCTTCCGGGCCCAGGTGCGGGCCACCCGGGATCGGCTCGCGCCGAACCGGATCGGCTCGCGCGGCAACATCATGGAGTGGCTCTACGACTGGACGGAGACCGAGCGCAATCACCGGCACGTCTCGCACCTGTACGGGCTGGCGCCCAGCAACCAGATCACCAGGCGCGGCACTCCGCAGCTGTTCGAGGCGGCCCGGCGCACGCTGGAGATCCGTGGCGACGACGGCACGGGCTGGTCGCTGGCCTGGAAAATCAACTTCTGGGCCCGGCTGGAGGAGGGCAACCGCGCCCATGACCTGATCCGCTACCTCGCCACCCCGGCCCGGCTGGCGCCCAACATGTTCGACCTGCACCCACCGTTCCAGATCGACGGCAATTTCGGCGCCACCGCCGGCATCGCGGAGATGCTGCTGCACAGCCACGTCGGCGAACTGCACATCCTGCCGGCGCTGCCGACGGCCTGGCCCACCGGGCAGGTGAGTGGCCTGCGCGCCCGGGGCGGGCACACCGTCGGCATCGCCTGGAGCAACGGTCAGGCCACCGAGGTACTCGTCCGACCGGATCGTGCCGGCACGGTCCGGCTTCGGGGCCGGCTCTTCGCCGGCAACCACACAGTGGTCGACACCACCGACGGCACGCCGGCCCGCACCACCCGGATCGAGACCGACCTCATCGAGGTCACCGTGACGGCCGGCCGCACCTACCGGGTCACCGGCTCCGGGTCCGGCCCGACCACACCGCCGCTGGAGCAGAGCTTCACAAACGCCAGCACCACAAACGACAACAACACCGGTGCCGGCAACTTCGACGGCAACGGCGCCACCCTCTCCGCGCAGGCACTGGCCGCGGCGGGCGTCACCCCGGGCGCCACCGTGAGCCGTAACGGGGTGAACTTCCGCTGGCCGAACGTCGCACCTGGCGGTGCCGACAACGCCATCGCCTCCGGGCAGTCGATCGGTGTGACGGGCACCGGCCGCACCCTCGGCTTCCTGGCCACCGGCACCTACGGTGCCGTGTCGGGCACGGCCGCGGTGGTCTACGCCGACGGCAGCCGGCAGACCTTCACGCTGAGCACCCCCGACTGGTACGGCGGGCCGCACGCCGGTGCCACCGCCGCCATCGTGATGGCGTACCAGAACCGGCCTGGAAACCAGCGGCAGAACGTCTCCGCCTGTATCTACTACGTGGGGGTGGGGTTGCAGAACAAACCGGTGGCCCGGGTCGAGCTGCCCAACATCAGCGCGCGTCCCGCAGCCAACGTACCGACCATGCACATCTTCGCGATCGCGATCGGCGGCTGACGCCGGACCGCACGCGACGGTTGACGAACCGGGGCGGGTCGGCCGGATCCACGAAGGACCGGCCGACCCGCCCCGGTGTGCCGGACCGTCAGCCCTTTCGCTGGGCCAGCAGCCACTTGAGGATGCTCTGGTCCTCGTAGGTCGGGCCGTAGGCCGCGTGGTAGTCGGGAAGCGAGAAGACGTCGTTGCCGTACTCGGTGTAGTGCAGCAGCGTGGCGATCTGCTCGGGGGTCTTGCCCCGCGCCTCGTACGCCGAACGCAGCGCGCTGTGGGAACCACGCGCGAGCGAGATGTTGAGCAGGTGGTCGTTGACGCCGTGGGTGATCCAGAGCGGGACCTCGCCGGCGGCGATGGCCGTCGCCTGCGCGGCGCTGAGCTGGAAACCGCCGGTGACCAGGCCGGCGGTGAACAGGTCGGGACGCTTGGCGAACGCCTCCCACAGCAGCCGCGAGCCGTACGAGACGGTGGTGGCGTACACCCGCCCGGTGTCCACCGCGAAGTCCTTGCTGAACTGCTCGACCAGCTTGATCAGCAGGTCGCCCTCGGCGGGCAGGCCGACGCGCTGGTTCTGTGGCGCCAGCACGATCACGTCCTCCTGGCTGCCCGTCCAACTGGACTGCAACCAGGCGGTCGCCGGGATGTCGGCGGCGATCTGTACGCCCAGGTTGTCGCCGTCCCAGCCCATGCCGTGCCCGGGCAGCACCACCATCAGCGGGTACTTCTTACCGGGCTGGTAGTTCTTCGGCAGGTGGTAGTGGTACGGCAGCACCAGGCCGGCGTTGAGGTACGAGCCGTACTGGAAGTCGTCGACGAGCAGGTTGACCGCCGGCTCGGTGACGCCCCGCGAGAGCTTCGGGGTGGCCTTGGCCAGCACCGGTCCCTTGCCCTTGCCCTTGCCCGGCTGGGCGTGCACGTCCTTGCGCTGCACCACCTGGGTCGGCAGCTCGGCGTTCACCTTGACGTGGCACAGGAAGGTCGGGCACTTGGAGAGGACGACCGTCCAGCCCAGGTTCTCGTCCGGGTCGAGTTCGACGATGACGTACCGGCCCGGCACCGATCTGCGGTCGGCGCGCGAGGTGGGCGCGTCGTTGGTGTAGGTGTGGGTGATCTTCCGCTCGGCCAGCTTCGGCAGGTCCTCGATCGGGTTGAAGCGGAAGTTGTACGTGGTGTCCGAGACGGCGAAGGTCGAGTTGTCCAGGGTGCGGTCGTTTACCGTCTGGCCGTACTCGACCGCGACGGCGGAGACCTTCTGGCCGTAGGTGTAGACGGTGGTGATCGGGGTGATGCTCTTGATGCCGTCGCTGGGGCCGCCGTGGTCCTTCGACGCGGCGTAGGCCGTGCCGGACGAGGCGAGCGCCAGCACCGTGGCGACGGCGATCAGGCTCCTTCGCAGTCTCATCGGTTCTCCTTGTCGACGTCCGTCTGACCGGACACCCGCTGTCATCGCTTTCGGCGAGCGGTGGTGGGCATGGTGTGGCGGGAACGGTCGCTAAACTGATTTAGCAGAGCATCTGCCCAGGACCGCGTCATGTCAAGACCGCCGAGGGTTCGCCACCCGGCGTGCCGGCGGGGTCGCGGTATGCCACTGACCGTCGCATGTGGTGTATCGTCTCCGTTCGATGGCCGTTCACGATCGGGCTCGCGCGTTCCCCGGCACCGCCCGTCGCCACCGGCCTTGACCTGCGGTGACCTGGCCGAACGGAGGAGCGCTTCGTTCGTTACGAGACCGTGACCGCTGGATTACCAACCAGGTGTTGACCTGGCCAATGTGAGCGCTAACACTTGGCCTCCAAGTGCGACCCGCGCAGCCGATCCGACGGCGCGAGTTCCAGATTGGGGAAGCCAGTGAGCAGAAGAGTCCTGGCCGCTCTCGGCAGCGCCGTACTGGCGCTCAGCCTGGCGGCCTGTAGTGGCGAGGGCGCCGGCAGCGGTGGGAATGACAGCGAGAAGCCCACCGACCTGACCATCGGCGTCTCGATGCCGACCCAGACCTCCGAGCGGTGGATCGCCGACGGCAACTCGGTGAAGGAGAAGCTGGAGGCCAAGGGCTACAAGGTCGACCTCCAGTACGCCGGTGACGACATCCCCACCCAGTCGCAGCAGGTCGACCAGATGATCACGCGCGGCGCCGACGTGCTGATCATCGCGGCCATCGACGGCACCGCGCTCAGCGGCCAGTTGCAGGCGGCGGCCGACGCGAAGATCCCCGTCATCGCCTACGACCGGCTGATCCGGGACAGCCCGAACGTCGACTTCTACGTCAGCTTCGACAACTTCAAGGTCGGTGTCGCGCAGGCCACCGCGTTGCTGGTCGGGCTCGGCGTGCAGAACAAGGACGGCTCGAAGGGCGACGCCAAGGGCCCGTTCAACATCGAGCTCTTCGCCGGCTCGCTTGACGACAACAACGCCCACTTCTTCTTCAACGGCGCGATGGAAACCCTCAAGCCGTTCATCGACGATGGCACGCTGAAGGTCAAGTCGGGACAGACCAAGATCGAGCAGGTGGCGATCCTGCGCTGGCAGCAGGAGGCCGCGCAGAAGCGGATGGAGGACCTGCTGACCTCCAGCTACAACGACGGCGCCAAGGTCAACGGGGTGCTGTCGCCGTACGACGGCCTGTCGCGCGGCATCATCACCGCCCTCCAGAACGCCGGCTACCGCGGCGACGCGATGCCGGTGGTGACCGGGCAGGACGCCGAGATCGCCTCGGTCAAGCTGATCAACGACGGGGTGCAGAACTCCACCATCTTCAAGGACACCCGCCTGCTGGCCGAGCAGGCCGTGGTCGCCGGTGAGGCGTTCCTCCAGGAGAAGCAGCCGGAGGCCAACGACACCGAGACCTACAACAACGGGGTCAAGGTGGTGCCGTCCTTCCTGCTGCCGGTCGAGACCGTCTACAAGGAAGAGATCAAGCCCATCCTGATCGACTCCGGTTACTTCACCGCTGAGGAGGTCGCCGCCGGTCAGGCCAAGAGCTGACCGTGCGCGCCGGGCTCGGCGGCGGTGCCCGCCGCCGAGCCCACCTCCTTTGGCCTGACCATTCTGCCCAGCACGACAAGATCGCAGGACGGTGATCATGGGCGACAACATCCTCGAGATGCGTCGCATCACCAAGACCTTCCCGGGAGTGGCGGCGCTCCAGGACGTCTCGCTCGCCGTGGCGCGTGGCGAGATCCACGCCATCTGCGGTGAGAACGGCGCCGGCAAGTCCACACTGATGAAAGTGCTCTCGGGCGTCTATCCGTCCGGCAGCTACTCCGGCGAGATCCTCCTCGACGGCAAGCCTGTGGACTTCCGCGGCATCCGGGACAGCGAGCAGCACGGCATCGTCATCATCCACCAGGAACTCGCCCTGGTGCCGTACCTGTCGATCGCCGAGAACATCTTCCTCGGCAACGAGCGCCGGGGGCGCAGCGGTCTGATCGACTGGAACCGCACCAACGCCGACGCCGCCGAACTGCTCGCCTCGGTCGGGCTGCACGAGAACCCGGTGACGCCCGTCGTTCAGCTCGGTGTCGGCAAGCAGCAACTGGTGGAGATCGCCAAGGCACTCTCCAAGAAGGTCCGGTTGCTGATCCTGGACGAGCCGACCGCCGCGCTCAACGACGTCGACTCGGCGCACCTGCTCGACCTGATGCGTCGGCTCCGCGACCAGGGCATCACCTGCATCATGATCTCGCACAAG
Source organism: Micromonospora sp. FIMYZ51 (assembly GCF_038246755.1). Taxonomy (NCBI): domain Bacteria; kingdom Bacillati; phylum Actinomycetota; class Actinomycetes; order Micromonosporales; family Micromonosporaceae; genus Micromonospora; species Micromonospora sp. FIMYZ51. Next base: position 3,434,354 of record NZ_CP134706.1, read on the forward strand.
CTGAACGAGATCACCTCGATCGCCGACTCGACCACCGTGCTGCGCGACGGCCGGACGGTGGAACGGCTCGACATGCGCTCGGGCGAGGTGAGCCAGGAACGGATCATCCGGGGCATGGTCGGTCGGGACCTGGACAGCTTCTACCCCGACCGGGTCAGTACGCCGGGCGCGGAGGTGCTGCGCATCGAGAACTGGACCGTACGGCACCCGACGCAGGACCGGCTGGTCGTCGACGGCGCCAGCCTCGACGTACGGGCCGGCGAAGTGGTCGGCATCGCCGGACTGATGGGAGCCGGACGCACCGAACTGGCGATGAGCGTCTTCGGTCGCTCGTACGGCCGGGACATCACCGGCCGGCTGTTCATGCACGGCAAGGAGATCAGGGCACGCTCGGTCGCCGAGGCGATCAACAACGGGATCGCGTACGCGACCGAGGACCGCAAGCGGTTCGGGCTCAACCTCATCGAGGACATCCGGCGCAACGTCTCCTCCGCCGGCCTGCGCAAGCTCGCCCGCTTCGGGTGGGTGCACGACAACGAGGAGACCAAGGTCGCCGAGGCGAGCCGGCGCGACATGAACATCAAGGCGCCGAGCGTGATGGCCGTGGTGGGCAAACTCTCCGGCGGCAACCAGCAGAAGGTCGTCCTGTCGAAGTGGCTCTTCACCGACCCGGACGTACTGATCCTGGACGAGCCGACCCGCGGCATCGACGTCGGCGCCAAGTTCGAGATCTACACGATCATCAACCGGTTGGTCGCGGCCGGCAAGGCCGTCATCATCATCTCCTCGGAACTGCCCGAACTGCTCGGCATGTGCGACCGCATCTACACGCTCTCGGCGGGCCGCATCACCGGCGTGGTACCGGTCGGTGAGGCGACCCAGGAGAAGCTCATGGAACTCATGGCGAAGGACAAGGAACCCGTGCGATGACCAGCACCAAGCCCTCCTCGGTCGCGAAGGGCGAGCCGACCGAGAGCGCACCCGCCGCCGCGCTGCACGTCGGCACCAGCGATCCCCGTACGCTGATCCTGAACAACCTGCGGCAGAGTGGCATCTTCGTCGCCCTCGTCGTCATCGTGGCGCTCTTCGCGTTCCTGACCGACGGTCTATCGCTGAGCCCGGGCAACATCACCAACATCGTCCTTCAGTACTCGTACATCCTCGTGCTCGCCATCGGCATGGTCATCGTGATCATCGGTGGGCACATCGACCTGTCCGTCGGCTCGGTGGTCGCGCTCACCGGCGCGGTCTCCGCCGTGGTCGTCATCCGGCAGGGCCAACCCTGGTGGGTGGGCGTGCTGGCCGCGATCGCGGTCGGGCTCGCGGTCGGCGCATGGCACGGCTTCTGGGTGGCGTACGTCGGCATCCCCGCGTTCATCGTGACCCTGGCCGGCATGCTGCTCTTCCGCGGCCTCACCCTGCGGGTGCTGGACAACATCTCGCTGTCGCCGTTCCCGGCCGAGTACAACCGGATCGCGGCGGGCTTCCTCAACGGACTCATCGGCGGCGACGGCTACGACGCCTTCACCCTGCTCATCGGCGGCATCGCGGTGGCCGGCTACGTGGTGAGCTGCTTCCGCACCCGGGTGGCCCGGATCCGCTACCAGCAGCCCGTCGAGTCGTTCGCGCTCTTCGTCGCCCGGATGGTGCTTGTCGGTGCCGTGGTCATGTGGTTCGCCTGGCAGTTGGCCCACGCCCGGGGGCTGCCGATCGTGCTGATCATCCTCGCCGCCTTGGTGCTGGTCTACGGGCTGCTCACCCGGCGTACCGTCTTCGGTCGGCAGGTGTACGCGATCGGCGGCAACCTCTCCGCGGCGATGCTGTCCGGCGTGAAGGTCAAGACGGTCAACTTCTGGATCTTCGTCAACATGGGCTTCCTGTCCGCGGTGGCGGGCATCATCTTCTCCTCCCGGTCCAACGGCGCGCAGCCGGCGGCCGGCAACATGTTCGAACTGGACGCGATCGCGGCGGCCTTCATCGGCGGTGCGGCCGTCACCGGTGGCGTCGGAACGGTCGTCGGCGCCATGGTCGGCGGGCTCATCATGGCGGTGATGAGCAACGGCATGCAGCTGATGGGCGTGGACCAGTCGATGCAGTCGGTGGTCAAGGGCCTGGTGCTGCTCGTCGCGGTGGCCTTCGACGTCTACAACAAGCGTCGCGCCGGCGCGAGCCGGTGATCGGCTGGCGCGGGCCGGCGGGTGCCAGGCCGGTCCGCGCCTTGACGTCCGGCACCGTGTTGGCGACACTGCCTCCCGTCAACTGTCCGCATCAGCGCTGATGCCGGAGGGTGCGGATGTTGCTCCAGGAGGAGATCCGCCGGCGCAACGCCGGCGCGCTGCTGCGGCACGTCCACCTGGGTGGCCCGGTCTCCCGCGCCGAGCTGGCCGGGCGGATGGGCCTGAACCGCAGCACCATCAAGGCACTCACCGCCGAACTGGCCCGGGTCGATCTGGTGCACGAGGAACCGCCCTCGGACACCGGGCGCGCCGGTCGACCGTCCCTGCTGGTCCGGCCCGCCGCCGACCGGTGCTATGTGCTGGCCTTCGACGTCGCGGTGGATCGGCTGGTCGCCGCCCGGGTCGGGCTGGGCGGGGTGATCCTGGACCGCCGGGAAGCGGTCCGCCCGCGTGCCGGACCCGACCTGCCCCGCGTGGTCGAGGTCCTCGCCCGTTTCGGCCGCCAACTGCATCGCGCGGCGCCGCCGCAGGCGACCTGCGTGGGGCTGGGCGCGTCGTACTGCGGAATGATCCGACCCGGCGATGGGATGGTCCGCTTCGGCCCCGACCTCGGCTGGGTGGACCAGGCGTTCGGGGCCGAACTCGGCCGGCGGCTCGGGCTCGGTCTGCCGGTGGTGGTGGGTAACGAGGCGCATCTCGGCGCCCAGGCCGAGCAGCAGCGCGGTGCCGGCGTCGGCCTCCAGAACCTCATCTACCTGCACGGCGACGTCGGCGTCGGCGGCGGCATCATCGTCGGTGGCCGACTGCTTGGCGGCGACGGCGGCTACGGCTGCGAACTGGGGCACATGGTGGTGAACCCGTACGACGGGCGGCCCTGCGGCTGCGGCTCGTCCGGCTGCCTGGAGGCGGAGGTGGGCGAGCGGGCCCTGCTCGACGCCGCCGGGCGCCCCGCCGAGCAGTTCGGCCGGGCGGCCATCCGGTCCGTGGCCGACGACGCCGACCGGGGCGATCCCGCCGCCCGAGAGGCGTTGCGCCGCATCGGCGACTGGCTCGGCATCGGGGTGGCGAATCTGATCAACCTGTTCAACCCGGGCATGGTGATCTTCGGCGGGATGCTCTGCGACCTGTACCCCGGCGCGGCGGCCCAGGTCCGCAGCCGGATCGCCCGCAACGTGCTCCCGGTCGCCCGGGAGCACGTACGGCTGCGCACCGCGGCGCTCGGCGACGACGCCACCCTCGTCGGCGCCGCCGAACTAGGCTTCGCCGCCCTCCTCGCCGACCCCCTCGGAAAGGAAGGGCCCCTTATTAACGCCTCGTGTAGAGGAGGGGTCCCCTCTTAACATTTCCCGGCACCCCGCCGCCGATCTTGCACTTCCGGTCGTCGGTATGCCTGCTGAGCAGCCGTTGCCGGGACGGAGAGCGCAAGATCGGCGGGGTGCGGGGTGCGGGGTGCGGGGTGCGGGGTGAGGGGTGCGGGAGTTAGGTTCGGCTCCAGCGTTGGTTGGGGGCGGTGTGGCAGTTCCAGACCAGGACTGTGGTGCCGTTGGCGGTGCCGTTGTTGTTGACGTCCAGGCAGAGGTTGGGGAAGCGGACACTGCTGATGGTGCCGTTGCTGTTGAAGGTCCACTGCTGGTTGGTGCCACCGTTGCAGTCCCAGATCTGCACCGGCGTACCGGCGGTGGCGGTCGGGGAGATGTCCAGGCACTTGCCGAGCACCTGGAGCGCCTGACCGTTCTGGGTGAAGCTCTGGTTACTGCCGGTGTGACAGTCCCAGATCAGCGTCGCGGTGCCGTTGGCGGTGCCGCCGTTGTTGACGTCGAGGCATCGGCCGGCCGACTCGCTGCGCAGCCGGAAGGTGGTCGGCGGTGGCGGGTTTGTGGTTCCACCGCCGCTGACCCGGTACACCACGGTGCCGTGCGCCGGCACGCTCGCGGAGATGGTGCCGGTGCTGGTCGAGGTGCCGTTGGTCCAGGCGTCGCGGAGGGTGAAGGAGTTGCCCGACTTGCCGATCGCCGCCGCCGTGGTGGAGACGGTGGTGGTGGAGTTGCCCTGGTTGAACAGGGCCACCGCGACATCCCCGTTGGCCAGCCGCTTGGCCAGCACCCGGCGGGTGCCGTCGTGGGACACCTGTACGGCCTGTAGTGCCAGCGAATCCTGGTTGATGGCGATCAGATTCTGGTTACGCAGGATGTCCAGGGTCGCCGTATTGGCGTTGCGGATGTCGTTACCGGCGATCAACGGGGCCGCCATGATGGCCCAGAGCGCGAAGTGGCTCCGCATCTCGGTGTCGGTCATGCCGCCGTTGCCGACCACGAGCATGTCCGGGTCGTTGAACGAACCCGGCGAGGCGTACGAGGCGATCGGCACGTTGACGTTGACGATGTTCTGGATGCCCATCGGGTAGCCGTTGGTCTGGCCGGTGTTCCACTGGTTGGTGATGTCCTCGGTGGTCCGCCACATGTTGGCGATGTCGCCCCAGTTGCGTTGCGGGCCGGTCTTCTCGTGGATGCTGTTCGGGTTGATGCTGTAGACGATCGGTCGGCCGGTGGCGGCGAGCGCGTCGCGCATCAGGGAGAATCCGGCTATCTGATCGTTTATCGTGCCCCAGGGCGAGCACCAGTCGTACTTGAGGAAGTCCACGCCCCAGGCGGCGAACTGGCGGGCGTCCTGGTATTCGTGTCCGAGGCTGCCGGTCGAGCCGGGCCAGGCCCCGAAGTACTGGGCGCAGGTCTTCTCCCGTGGCACCTGGTAGAGACCGAAGAGCAGGCCACGGGCGTGCAGGTAGTCGCCGAGCGCCTTCATTCCGCTGGGGAAGCGGCCTGCGTGGGCCTGTAGGTTGCCCTGGGCGTCCCGGTTGGGATCGAACCAGCAGTCGTCGACCACGACGTACTTGTAGCCGAGGTCGCGCATGCCGGTGTTGACGATGGCGTCGGCCATCTGCCGGATGAGCGCCTCGTTGATGTTGCAGCCGAAGGTGTTCCAGGTGTTCCATCCCATCGGCGGGGTGCGGGCCACGCCGTTGTTGAGTGCCTGAGCGGGCTTCGGCGAGTGGAAACCGCCGACGACGACTGCGGTGAGCGTCAATGCCACAACGCTCAGGACGGCCAACCATCGTGGTCGTGCGCGCATGTGATCCTCCTCGGATGACAGGGCGGACAGCGGTAAGTGGTCGATGACCGACCGCGGGTTGTGCGAAGAAGCCCGCGGGTCGGAAGGGGGTGGCGGGGCCGGGGTCGCCGGCTTGTCCACGGACGGAGCGACCGGAGTGTGGTGGGGACGCCTACCGCCGGCCCGCCCGCAGGGTCGCGTGGGCCGTCACCGTCACGCCGGCACTGGCCTGGTGACAGGGGGCCGGATCACCCGCACACAGGCCGCATCGATGTCAGCGATGTTATCGCTTACATCCAGTCCTGTAAATCGAGGACGGTCGCTGTCGGCGCGGGGGCTGGTTTCCACGCTTTGGTACGGACTCGTCACCGACTTTCGAACTCGCAGCTCAATCCCATGGATGGCGAGAGGTCGTACCGCAGCTATCGGTTGATCCAAAGTCCGACCTGCCGGATCGGATGACCTTGGGAGGCAAGCCCATTGTTAACGCTAATATTGGCGGCCGGTGGGCGGATGCCGGGTCCGGCGCGGGCCGGCTGCGGGGGCGTCGTACCGTCCGGAGGCGGGGCGCGCGTCGAGGCTGTGCGGCACGTCTGGGTCTGGCGCGACCATCGCTGGCCCCGGGGCGTCGCTGCCCGGGCTGTCCCGTCCGGACGGCCCGAACCGGCTCGAATCCGGTTGAACCGGCGGGGTCGTGGCCGAGGAATGCCGTCCCCGGTGTCGTCGACCGCCGCGCCGTGCGTCGTCGGAGACCACCCCCCGCGACGTCGGATCCCGCCCCGGTGTCCTCGGGTCGGGCGTTGCTGCGGCATCCGACCGTGGCTCGCGCCCGACATCGGTCCGGTCGGGCCGTGGCCGGCATCGTCCGGACCGGACGTTGTCGCAGCTCACGGCGGCGCGGGTGGGGTAAATCGGGCAGTCCGGCACTCCGTTACGGAGCTGTTGCCGGCAGGTGTCTTGACGGCATCTGATGTGAGCGTTAACACTGAGGTTCGTCATCGGCCGGAGGTGAAGATGAGCGGTGTGGACGAAGCGGGCGACCGGTACGTCGTCGGGGTGGACTACGGAACCTTGTCCGGACGGGCCCTGGTGGTCCGGATCCGAGACGGTGCCGAGCTGGGAACCGCGGTGCACGAGTACCGCAACGCGGTCATCAGCTCCGCCCTGCCGGACGGCGGCACGCCCCTACCACCCGACTGGGCGTTGCAGGATCCCGAGGACTATCGCGAGGTACTCCGGCGGGCCGTGCCGGCGGCGGTGGCCGCGGCCGGCGTCGATCCGGCCCACGTGGTCGGGATCGGCATCGACTTCACCGCCTGCACGGTCCTGCCGACGCTCGCCGACGGCACCCCGCTGTGCGAGGTGCCGGAGCTGCGGCAGCGCCCGCACTCCTGGGTGAAGCTCTGGAAGCACCACGCGGCCCAGCCGCACGCCGACCGGATCAACGCCCTGGCCCACGAGCGGGGCGAGCCGTGGATCGGCCGGTACGGCGGCAAGATCTCCGCCGAGTGGCAGTTCGCCAAGGGCCTTCAGCTCCTCGAAGAGGACCCGGAGGTGTACCGGCGGGCCGAGCGTTTCATCGAGGCCGCCGACTGGATCGTGTGGCAGCTCTGCGGCGTCGAGACCCGCAACGTCTGCACGGCCGGCTACAAGGGCATCGTGCAGGACGGCAAGTACCCGTCGACGGACTACCTGACCGCGCTGAACCCCGACTTCGGCGACTTCGTGGCCAAACTGGACGGTCCGTTGCTGCCGCTTGGCGACAAGGCTGGCGAGTTGACCGCCCAGGCGGCCGACTGGACCGGGCTGCCGGCGGGGATCGCGGTGGCGGTCGGCAACGTCGACGCCCACGTCACCGCCGCCTCCGCGCAGGCGCTGCACCCGGGCCGGCTGGTGGCGATCATGGGAACCTCCACCTGTCACGTGGTCAACGGTGAGCACCCGGCCGAGGTGGCCGGAATGTGCGGCGTGGTCGACGGCGGTATCAGCGCCGGTGCGTGGGGCTACGAGGCCGGGCAGAGCGGTGTCGGCGACATCTTCGGCTGGTTCGTCAAGCACGCCGCACCGGCCGAGGTGGCCTCGCACGAGCGGCTCACCGAGCTGGCCGCCGCGCAGCCGGTCGGTGCTCACGGGCTGGTCGCGCTGGACTGGTGGAACGGCAACCGCTCGCTGCTGGTCAACCACGATCTCAGCGGGATGATCGTCGGGCTCACCCTGGCCACCCGGCCGGAGGACATCTACCGGGCGGTGCTGGAGGCGACGGCGTACGGCACCCGGATGATCATCGAGGCGTTCGTCGAGGCGGGGGTGAGCGTCGACGACCTGGTGATCGCCGGCGGCCTCACCTCGAACAAGCTGCTGATGCAGATCTACGCCGATGTCACCAACCGGCCGCTGGGCATCATCGGCTCCGCCCAGGGGCCGGCGCTCGGCTCGGCGATCCACGCCGCAGTGGCCGCTGGCGCGTACCCCTCGATCCACGAGGCGTCGCAGGCGATGGGACGGGTGAACGAGGCGGTCTACCGGCCGGACCCGGACCGGGTACGCGCGTACGACGCCCTCTACGCCGAGTACCGGGCGCTGCACGACCACTTCGGTCGGGGCGCCAACGACGTGATGCTGCGCCTGCGGGCCATCCGCAACGCGGCGGTCGAGTCGGCCGCGTCGCAGCACGAGACCGCGCTGGAGGTGGTCGCATGACCGAGCGTGAGTTGCGCGAGACCGTCGCCCGCCTGCACGGCGAGCTGACCCGGTACGGCCTGGTGGCCTGGACGGCCGGCAACGTCTCCGCCCGGGTACCCGGCCGGGACCTGATGATCATCAAGCCCAGCGGCGTCGACTACGACGACCTCACGGCGGAGAACATGGTGCTCTGCGACCTGGACGGCGTACCTGTCGAGGGGGAACTGTCGCCGTCCAGCGACACCGCCGCGCACGCCTACGTCTACCGCGCCATGCCCGAGGTCGGCGGGGTGGTGCACACCCACAGCACGTACGCGACCGCCTGGGCGGCCCGCGGCGAGTCGATTCCCTGCTATCTGACCGCCCAGGCCGACGAGTTCGGTGGCGAGATCCCGGTCGGACCGTTCGCGTTGATCGGCGGCGACGACATCGGCAAGGGCATCGTCAGCACCCTCACCGGGCACCGCTCGCCGGCGGTGCTGATGCGTAACCACGGTGTCTTCACCATCGGGTCGACCGCCCGGGCCGCGGTCAAGGCGGCGGTGATGTGCGAGGACGTCGCCCGGACCGCGCACCTGGCGCGTGCGCTCGGTGAACCGATACCGATCGCACCGGCCGACGTCGACGCCCTGTACGCCCGCTATCAGAACGTGTACGGCCAGCGTCCCGCACCGTCGGCCAACCCCTGACCCGGTCCCGGGCCACCGGCGGCCCCGGACCGACCGCGCATCACCCACGCAACCCGATCGCACCACCCCTGCACCACCATGCCGCACCACAACCGCCACCCGCGCAGCTCGCGGGTGGCGTGGCACCCGCAACCCCACCCGAGGAGTACCGATGAGAAACATGCAAATGTCCCTCGCGCCTCGGCGCGCCGTCGCGGCCCTGGCCGCCCTGCTGCTGGCCGGCAGCGTGGCCGCCTGCGGCAACAGCGACACCGGATCAGGCGACGGCGGCGGCGACGACAAGATCGTCATGGGCTTCTCCCAGGTCGGCGCGGAGAGCGGCTGGCGTACGGCCAACACCAACTCCATCAAGGAGGCCGCTGCCGAGGCGGGCATCGAGCTGAAGTTCGACGACGCCCAGCAGAAGCAGGAAAACCAGATCAAGGCCATCCGCAACTACATCCAGCAGAAGGTCGACGTGATCGCCTTCTCGCCGGTGGTGGAGTCCGGTTGGGACACCGTGCTCAAGGAGGCCAAGGATGCCGGCATCCCGGTCATCCTGACCGACCGTGCCGTGGACTCGGCCGACAAGTCGCTCTACAAGACCTTCCTCGGCTCGGACTTCGTCAAGGAAGGCCGGCTGTCGGGGGAGTGGCTGGTCGAGGAGAAGAAGGCCGCGACCGGTGACGTGAACATCGTCGAGTTGCAGGGCACCACGGGCTCGGCCCCGGCCAACGACCGCAAGAAGGGCTTTGCCGAGGCGATCGCCGCGGACCCCAAGCTGAAGGTCATCGCGTCCCAGTCGGGTGACTTCACCCGGGCCGGCGGCAAGCAGGTCATGGAGCAGTTCCTGAAGGCCCACCCGAAGATCGACGTGCTCTTCGCGCACAACGACGACATGGGCCTGGGCGCGCTGGAGGCGATCACCGCCGCCGGCAAGGTGCCCGGCAAGGACATCACCATCATCACCATCGACGCGGTCAAGGACGGCATGCAGGCCCTGGCCGACGGCAAGTTCAACTTCATCGCGGAGTGCAGCCCGCTGCTCGGGCCACAGCTGATGGACCTGGCCAAGAAGGTGCACGCCGGTGAGGAGGTGCCGCCGCGGATCGAGACCGAGGAGACCACCTTCACCCAGGAGCAGGCCAAGGAGGCACTGCCCAACCGGAAGTACTGATCGACGCCCGGGGTCGCCGCGTTGACCGTGGCGGCCCCACCGCGTCGCTTATTTTCCCGACGGACTGGGCGTCTGGCCCGACAAACCCGTGCCACGTCCGCCCGGTCGACCCACAGGTCGGCCGGGCGGACGTGACGGGAGCGCCGTGACCCATCCGTACCGATAGAACCCAGAAGAAGGTCTGATGGGATGACGGATAGTCGTCCGGTCCTGACGATGACCGGGATCAGCAAGTCCTTCCCCGGGGTGCGCGCACTCCACGACGTCGACTTCCGGCTCTTCCCCGGTGAGGTGCACGCCCTGATGGGCGAGAACGGTGCCGGCAAGTCGACCCTGATCAAGGTGCTGACCGGGGTGTACGGCATCGACGAAGGCACCATCACCCTGGGCGACGAGCAGGTGGCCTTCAGCGGACCGATGCAGGCCGCCGCCGCCGGGGTCAGCACGGTCTACCAGGAGGTAAACCTCTGCCCGAACCTCTCGGTGGCGGAGAACATCTTCATCGGCCGGGAGCCCCGCCGCTTCGGTGCCGTGCGCTGGGGCGAGGTCCGGCGGCGCGCCCGGCAGTTGCTGGCCCGGCTGGATCTCGACATCGACGTGACCGCGCCGGTGGCGAGTTATTCGCTTGCGGTGCAGCAGATGGTCGCCATCGCCCGGGCCATCGACGTGCAGGCTCAAGTGCTGATCCTGGACGAGCCGACCTCCAGTCTGGACGCGGGCGAGGTGGCACAGCTGTTCCGGATCATGGGGCAGCTGCGCGACGAGGGGATCGCGATCCTCTTCGTGACCCACTTCCTCGACCAGGTCTACGGCATCGCCGACCGGATCACGGTACTGCGTAACGGCACCCTGGTCGGCGAGTACCCGACCGCCGAGCTGCCGCAGCTCGCCCTGGTCGAGAAGATGATCGGCAAGGAACTCGACGTCCTCGAACGGATCGAGGAGCACCCCCGGCGGGAGCTGGCGGCGCTGGAGGGTGGCACCCCGTTCGTCGAGGTCTCCGAGTTGGCCCGCAAGGGGGCGGTCGCCCCGTTCAGCCTGACCATCCACGCCGGTGAGGTGGTCGGTTTGGCCGGCCTGCTCGGTTCCGGTCGTACCGAGGTGGCCCGGCTGTTCTTCGGTGCCGACCGGGCCGACCGGGGCCAGGTCGCGGTGGGCGGCAAACCGACAAGCCTGCGTAACCCGGTGCAGGCCATCGAGCAGGGCATCGGGTTCTGTTCGGAGAACCGCCGCGCGGAGGGAATCATCCCCGACCTGACGGTGCGGGAGAACATGATCCTGGCGATGCAGGCGGCTCGGGGCTGGCTGCGTCCGATCCCGCGTCGCCGCCAGGACGAGCTGGTCGATCAGTACATCAAGGCGTTGAGTATCCGGCCGGCCAACCCCGAGGTGCCGGTGCGCAACCTCTCCGGCGGAAACCAGCAGAAGGTGCTGCTGGCCCGCTGGCTGATCACCGAGCCCCGACTGCTGATTCTGGACGAACCGACCCGCGGCATCGACATCGGCGCCAAAACCGAGATCCAGCGGCTCGTGGTGCAGCTCTCCGACGGCGGCATGGCCGTGCTCTTCATCTCCGCCGAGCTGGAGGAGGTGCTGCGGCTGAGCCACAAGGTCGCGGTGATGCGGGATCGGGAGATGGTCGCCCAGCTCAGCAATGACGACACCGTGGACGCGGACCGGGTGATGCAGACTATCGCCAGCGGTTCCCAACGGGAGGGGGCGGAGCAGTGACCGACAGCAAGGACCGCTACCGGGCCATCCTCGGTCACCGGCTCTTCTGGCCGGTCGCCGTGCTCCTGGTGCTGTTGGCGGCCAACACCATCTACCGGCCGGGCTTCCTGGCCGTCGAGGTGAACAACGGCCACCTGTACGGCACGCCGATCGACATCCTTCGGCTGAGTGCGCCGCTGATCCTGGTCGCGCTGGGCATGACCCTGGTCATCTCCACCGGCGGCATCGACCTGTCGGTCGGTTCGATCTGCGCGATCAGCGGTGCCATCGCCTGCCTGCACATCAGCCAGGCACCGGACCAGAACAACATGACCACGGTGGTCACCGCGATCGCCATGGCGCTCGGTGTCGCGCTGGTGCTCGGTGCCTGGAACGGCGTGCTGGTCTCCGTGATCGGCATCCAACCGATCATCGCCACGCTGATCCTCATGGTGGCCGGCCGGGGCATCGCCCAGTTGGTCACCGAGGGCCAGATCATCACCATCAACTCCGGTCCGTACCGGGCGATCGGTCTGGGGCACTTCCTGACCCTGCCGCTGGCGATCTTCATCGCGCTCGGCGCGGCGCTGCTCGTCGCGGCGCTCACCCGCCGTACCGCGCTCGGCATGATCATCGAGTCGGTGGGTGGCAACCGCGAGGCCAGCCGGCTGGCCGGCATCCGCTCGGCCCGGATGGTCTTCCTCGTCTACGTGGTCAGCGCCGTGTGCGCGGCCATCGCCGGCTTCATGATGACCGCAAACGTCTCCAGTGCGGACGGCAACAACGCCGGTCTCTGGGTGGAACTCGACGCGATCCTCGCGGTCGTCATCGGTGGCACCTCGCTGGCCGGCGGCCGGTTCTACCTCGGCGGCACGATCCTCGGCGCGCTGATCATCCAGACCCTCACCACGACGGTGTACGCCATGAACATTTCCCCGCAGACGGCGCTGCTCTTCAAGGCGGTGGTCGTCATCGCGGTCTGCCTCATCCAGGCACCGGCCTTCCGGGCCAAGTTCAGCCGGCGCCGGCGCGGCGCCTCGACCCCGCCGGCCCCGTCGGCACAGCGGCAGAAGGAGGAGGTGACGGCGTGACCACGACCTCGCTGACCACCGGGCCGAGGTGGGCCCGGCTGCCCCGGCGGCACGTGCCGGTGCTGGTCACCCTCGTTCTGCTGCTGGTCATGTACGGCATCGGCGTGTCCCAGTACCGGGCCTTCTCCAACATCCAGGTCATCTTCAACGTCTTCATCGACAACGGTTTCCTGCTGGTGGTCGCCGTGGGGATGACCTTCGTGATCCTCACCGGTGGCATCGACCTGTCGGTCGGTTCGGTGGTGGCGATGACGGCGATGGTCTCGGCGTGGTTGCTCCAGTCCGGCATGCCCGCGCTGCCGGTGCTGGTGATCGCGCTGCTGATCGGGCCGACGCTCGGCTTCCTGATGGGCTGTGCGATCCATTTCTTCGATCTCCAGCCGTTCATCGTCACCCTCGCCGGGATGTTCTTCGCCCGCGGCATGTGCACCTTCATCAGCGACGCCTCGATCCCGATCACCGACGGCTTCTGGACCACCATGTCGCAGTACCGGATCGGCGATCCCCGGGGCAACTTCGTCTCGATCAGTGTGCTGGTCGTGCTCGTGGTGGTGCTCATCGCCGCGTACGTGCTGGCGTACACCCGGTTGGGGCGCAACGTGTACGCGATCGGCGGCAACCCGCAGTCGGCGCTGCTGATGGGGCTGCCGGTGGGGCGTACCCGGATCGCGGTCTACACCATCAGCGGGCTCTGCTCGGCGATCGGTGGGATCCTGCTCTCCTTCTACACGCTCTCCGGGGCGCCGCTGATCGCGGTCGGCATGGAACTCGACGTGATCGCGGCCGTCGTGATCGGCGGAACGGTGCTCACCGGCGGCTCGGGCTACATCTTCGGCACCGTGCTCGGTGTGCTGGTGCTCGGCGTGATCCAGACGCTGATCACCTTCGACGGCAGCCTCAACTCCTGGTGGACCAAGATCGTGATCGGAGGACTGCTCTTCGCGTTCATCCTGTTCCAACGCCTCATCGGCATCCGCTACAAGTAACCGCCCCTCTCGCGGAAGGCAACTCCCATGGCAACACACCCCCAACCCGAGGTCTGGTTCCTCACCGGAAGCCAGGCACTGTACGGCGAGGACACCCTCCGGCAGGTGGCCGAGCAGTCCCGTCAGATCGCCGCCCTGCTCGACGACTCGCCGCACATCCCCGCCCGGGTGGTCTGGAAGCCGGTCCTGACCACCAGTGCCGACATCCTGACGATCTGTCGGGATGCCGCCGTGCAGGGAGCGGTCGGGGTGATCGCCTGGATGCACACCTTCTCGCCGGCGAAGATGTGGATCTCGGGGCTGGACGCGTTGCGGACACCGTTGCTGCACCTGCACACGCAGGCCAACGTCCGGCTGCCGTGGGACGAGATCGACATGGACTTCATGAACCTGAACCAGGCCGCCCACGGCGACCGGGAGTTCGGTTTCGTTCAGACCCGGCTCGGGGTGGCCCGCAAGACGGTGGCGGGGCATGTAAGCGATCCGCGCGTCGCGCAGCGCGTCGGCGCCTGGACCCGGGCGGCGATCGGCTGGTCGGCCATGCGGTCGCTGCGCCTGGCCCGCTTCGGCGACAACATGCGCGACGTCGCGGTGACCGAGGGGGACAAGGTCGAGGCCGAACTGCGCTTCGGCGTCTCGGTCAACACCTACGGGGTCAACGACCTGGTCCGGGTGGTCGACGAGGTCACCGACGCGCAGATCGACGATCTGGTCAAGGAGTACGACGACACCTTCCGGGTCGCCGCCGAGCTGCGGCCCGGCGGTGAGCGACACGACTCGCTGCGGTACGCGGCCCGGCAGGAGATCGGCCTGCGGACGTTCCTGGACGCCGGTGGGTTCCGCGCCTTCACCACGAACTTCGAGGACCTCGGCGGGCTGCGGCAGCTGCCCGGCATCGCGGTGCAGCGGCTGATGGCCGACGGGTACGGCTTCGGTGGGGAGGGAGACTGGAAGACCTCCGTGCTGGTGCACACGCTCAAGGCGATGTCGGTGGGCACCAAGGGTGGCACCTCCTTCATGGAGGACTACACCTACGACCTCACCCCCGGGGAGGAACTCATCCTCGGCGCCCACATGCTCGAGGTGTGTCCGACCATCGCCGCGGACGTGCCGAACGTGGAGATCCATCCACTGAGCATCGGCGGCCGGGAGGATCCGGTCCGGCTGGTCTTCGACGCCGAACCCGGCCCGGCGGTGGTGCTCGGCCTGGCGGACATGGGTGAGCGGTTCCGGCTGGTGGCAAACGAGGTCGACGTGGTGCCGCCGCCGCAGCCGCTGCCCCGGCTGCCGGTGGCCCGGGCCGTCTGGCGGCCCCGCCCGCACCTGGCCGGCTCGGCCGAGGCCTGGATCACCGCGGGCGCTCCGCACCACACCGTGCTCTCCCGGGCGCTGGGTGTGGAGGAGCTGCACGACCTGGCCGAGATGGCGCGTACCGAACTCGTGGTCATCGACGCCGACACCGAACCCCGGCGCTTCGCCGCCGAGCTGCGCTGGAACCAGGCGTACTACCGGCTCGCCCGAGGGTTCTGAGCGCACCGCGCGTCCGGCGGGCCGGGTCCACTGTGTGTGGAGACCCGGCCCGCCGATGACCACGCCTGAGGTGCGCCCGCGCGCCGCCCGGCGAGGCGCACCGGATGCCGCCCGGCGACCGCCCGATCCTGCCCACCGCACCGTCGGCGTTGGCCCGTGCGGTGGGCTCCCGTACGCCTGCGGTCCGCTCGTTCGTCTCGGGCAGGTTTCGTCTTGACTAACGGCCTGTTATCGCTCACAGTCGATACTTAAGACGGACGATATCTCTGGCTGGCCGGGCCGTTAGCGTCGCGTCAAGGGCGAAACACACGTCTGCGCCTCCCCATGGGCAGGGAGGCTTTGTTAGCGATCACATGCCGCTCGCCGGCGGCGCCAAGGGCGCTGCGGTGAAGACCGCGCTTGTCGATGGTCGATACGGCACCTCGTTCCGTGGAAGGAAGGGCATGGCTACCTTGGACGGGATCGCACCACCTGCGCCGGGCCGGCGCAGGTGGCTGTCGCGGGTTGCCGCTGCGGCGGTGGCGGTGGTGGTGGGCGGCACGGTGGCCGCGGCGGTGGTCTCGACGCCCGCGGCGGCGGCGACGGTCGACACCAACGCCTGGTACGTGCTGGTCAACCGCAACAGCGGTAAGGCCCTGGACGTGTACAACCTGGCGACGAACGACGGTGCGCGGATCACGCAGTGGACGCGCAACAACGGAAACCAGCAGCAGTGGCAGTTCGTGGACTCCGGTGGTGGTTACTACCGGTTGAAGTCGCGGCTGTCGAACAAGGTGCTGGATGTCTACAACTTCTCGACCGCCAACGGTGCGTCGATCGTGCAGTGGACGGATCACAACGGGACCAACCAGCAGTTCCGGTTGGCCGACTCCGACGGTGGTCACGTCCGGTTGATCAACCGGAACAGCAACAAGGTGCTGGAAGTACAGAACGCCTCCACCGCCGACGGTGGCAACATCGTGCAGTACGACGACTGGAACGGCGCCAACCAGCAGTGGCAGCTCGTCCGGGTCGACGGCGGGACCAACCCCACGCCGGGGCCGACGACGCCGCCGCCGGGCGGGAACTTCACCAACCCGGTGGTCTGGCAGGACTTCGCCGACGTCGAGGTGATCCGGGTCGGCGACGTCTACTACCTGACCGCCTCCACGATGCACTACTCGCCCGGCGCGCCGATCCTGCGCTCGTACGACCTGGTGAACTGGGAGTTCGCCGGGCACTCGGTGCCTCGGCTGGACTTCGGCACCAAGTACGACCTGCCTCCCGGGCAACAGGCGTACGTGGAGGGCATCTGGGCCTCGACGTTGGCCTACCGGCCGAGCAACCGGACGTACTACTGGGCCGGCTGCATCGGGTTCTCGCAGACGCACATCTACACCGCCACGGCCGTGGACGGCACCTGGAGCCGGCACGCCACGCTCCCCAACTGCTACTACGACGCCGGCATGCTCATCGACGACAACGACACCATGTACGTCGCGTACGGCAACGGCACGATCAGCGTGGCCCAGCTCTCCGCCGACGGGCGCAGCCAGGTGCGGTCCCAGCAGGTCTACCAGACGCCGTCGAGCATCGGCACCCTGGAGGGTGCCCGCTTCTACAAGCGCAACGGCGCCTACTACATCTGGTTGACCCGACCCGCCAACGGCCAGTACGTGCTGAAGTCCACAAACGGACCCTTCGGCCCGTACGAGCAGCGCCAGGTGCTGCTCAACATGCAGGGCCCGATCGCCGGCGGTGGGGTGCCCCACCAGGGCGGGCTGGTGCAGCTGCCGAACGGCTCCTGGTACTACATGGCGTTCACCGACGCGTACCCGGGCGGGCGGATGCCGACCCTGGCTCCGATCACCTGGACCGCCGACGGCTGGCCGCAGGTGCAGACGGTCAACGGCGCCTGGGGTGTCAACTACCCGAACCCGCTGCCGCTGCGCCCGGTCAAACCGCTCACCGGCGTCGACACCTTCGCCGGCACCACCCTCGGTCCGCAGTGGGAGTGGAACCACAACCCGGACAACAGCAGGTGGTCGGTGAACAACGGCCTGCGGCTCCAGACCGCCACGGTGACCAACGACCTCTACCAGGCGCGCAACACGATCACCCACCGCATCCAGGGGCCGACCTCCACGGCGACCGTCGAGCTGGACTACTCGACGATGCGCGACGGTGACCGTACCGGGCTGGCCATGCTGCGGGACGTCTCAGCCTGGATCGGGGTCCGCCGCGACAACGGGGCGACCCGGGTCGTGATGACCAACGGGCTGAACATGAACAGCAACTGGGACACCACCAGCACCGGCAGCGAGATCGCCAGCGCGTCGGTCTCCGGAGGCCGGATCTGGCTGCGCGCCAACGCCGACATCCGGCCCGGTTCCGGCCGGCAGGCCCGCTTCTCGTACAGCACCGACGGGGTCAACTTCGTCCCGCTGGGCAACGCCCTGACGCTGAACAACAACTGGACCTTCTTCATGGGATACCGGTTCGCCATCTTCAACCACGCCACTCAGGCCCTGGGCGGCGCGGTTACCGTGCGACGCTTCGAGTTGGCCACGCCGTGACGGCTGTCGTCCGGCGTCCTCGCGGCGGGTGCGGCGCTCTCCTCCGGCAGCGCCGCCCACCGGATAGGGGGGTCACCGGCAACCGGTGACGCGCGGGTGGCGCCCGCCAAGCGCCACCCGCGTACCCTGCGCGGCCCGTGCCGTACTCCCGCCGAGAGTGCGGCACGGGCCCTCGCGCGTGCCGGTAGCGGTCGGTCCCGGCACGCCTGGCTGGCCTGTCCGCAATCGATATCGTTGCTGGCGTACACTGTCCGTGATCTAGCGCAGGCCATCCGGCGGGCACGGGCCGGCGTGGGCGCCGCGAGAGGGATCGTGAACTCAAGCCGCTCCGGTCAGCGTCGACGGGCCGCGGCGACCCACGGGCATGCGGGAGTGTGAGATGGCCGTACGCGATCCTGCGATGACGGACGTGGCTCGCCTCGCTGGCGTCTCTCACCAGACGGTTTCGCGAGTGCTAAATGGCCACCCGAACGTGCGTGAACAGACCCGGCTGCGGGTCCAGGCGGCAATCGCCGAACTCGGCTACCGGCCGAACCGGGCGGCCCGGGCGCTGGTCACCGGCCGCTCTCAGGTGATCGGCGTGGTCGCGCAGAACACCACCCTCTACGGCCCGGCGTCCCTGCTGGCCGCCCTGGAGCAGACGGCCGCCGAGGCGGGCTTCGCGGTGAGCGTGGGCAGTGTGCGCGACCTCGACCACCGGTCGATCTCCGCGGCGGTCGAGCGACACCTGGCGCACCGGGTCGCCGGCATCGTGGTGATCGCGCCGGTGGAGTCGGCCGGTGAGGCGCTGGAGCGGCTGCCGAAAGAGGTTCCGCTGGTCACCGTCGACGGTGATCCCCACCGGCCGATGCCGTTGGTGACGGTCGACCAGGCCGCCGGTGCCCGCGCCGCCACCCAACATCTGCTCGACGCCGGGCACCGTACGGTCTGGCACGTTTCCGGGCCCTCCGACTGGTTCGACAGCGCGGGCCGCATCGAGGGTTGGCGGGCGGCGCTGCTCGCGGCGGGAGCGGAGATCCCGCCGCTGGTGCCGGCGGACTGGTCGGCGGCGGCCGGTTACCGGTGCGGGCAGATGCTGGCCCGGATGCCGGATGTCACCGCGGTCTTCACCGCCAACGATCACCTCGCCCTCGGGGTGCTGCGGGCCCTGCACGAGCACGGCCGCCGGGTGCCGGACGACATCAGCGTGGTGGGTTTCGACGACGTCCCGGAGGCCGCGTACTTCATTCCGCCGTTGACCACCGTGCGGCCGGACTTCGACGCGGTGGCCCGGGCGAGCCTGGACATGCTGCTGGCACAGATCGAGTCGGACAGCGGCGGCGCGCTCCGCGAGACCATCGCCCCGTGCCTGGTCTCCCGCCGCAGCGTAGCGCCCCCACCCCGCCGCTGACCCACCCCAGGCTAGGGTTGATCAAGAGGTTCTGGTCGAGCTGTTCCCGACCAGAACCTCTTGATCGACATTCCTCGGCGTGGGTCGGTGGGTCAGGATGCGGTGCAGGTGGGAGTGCCGGAGGGGCCGCTGCCGGTGCCCTGGAAACCGAACTCCGTGTTGCCGCCGGCGCTGATCTGCCCGTTGTAGCTGACGTTGCTGAAGTTCACCGTTCCGCTGCTGCCGCTGGCCTGTGCGTTCCAGGTGCCGGTGACCGCCGTACCGCCGGGCAACGCGATCCGTACGGTCCAGCCGCGGATCGCGGCGTTGCCGGCGGTGACCCGGACGGTGGCCACGAAGCCGCCGTTCCACGAGTTCAGCGACACCGACGCGGAGCAGGCCCCGCCACCGGGTGGCGGCGTGCTGGTGACCGGCGGCGGTGCGGTGGTGGTCGGCGGCGGGGTCGGCCCGCTGACGCTGTTCAGCGCGTTGAGCACCGAGTTGTACGCGGCCTTCTTGTTACCGTTGCGGTCGAACAGCAGCGGGTTGTCGGATCGCCAGGATGCGGCGTCCCACACGCCCCAGGTGGTGATGCCGGTGCAGCGGGCCACCGCCAGGCAGGCCCGGGTCACCCGCTCGTAGATGCTGGCCTGGTTCGCCCCCTCGGCGACGTCCAGCTCGGTGATCTGCACGTCGACACCGAGGTCGGCGAAGCGTTGCAGGTTGGCCTGGTAGTCGCTGGCCAGCGTGGTGCCCAGGTGGGACTGGAAGCCGACGCAGTCGATCGGCACGCCACGGGACTTGAAGTCGCGCACCATGTTGTAGATGCCTGTCGACTTCGCGTTGATCCCGTCGGTGTTGTAGTCGTTGTAGCAGAGCCTGGCGTTCGGGTCCGCCGCACGCGCGGTCCGGAACGCCACCTCGATCCAGTCGTTGCCGGTGCGTTGCAGGTTCGAGTCCCGCCGGCCGCCGCTGCCGCCGTCGGCGAACGCCTCGTTCACCACGTCCCAGGAGTGGATCTGCCCCCGGAAGTGGCCGGCGACCCGGTTGATGTGGTTGACCATCGCGTTGCGCAGCGCACTGCCGGAGAGGTTCTGCGCCCAGCCGGGCTGCTGCGCGTGCCAGACCAGGGTGTGGCCCCGGACGGACATCCCGTTGGCCCGGGCGTGTGCGACGAGCCGGTCGCCGCCGGTGAAGTTGAAGGTGTTCTGCTGGGGCTCGGTGGCGTCCCACTTCATCTCGTTCTCGGCCACGATCGAGTTGAACTCGCGGTTGAGGATCGTGGTGAAGGAGGTGTTGGAGAGCTGGAACGAGTTGGCGGCGGCGCCGAAGTAGCGCCCGCTCTGTGCCGCCGCCGCGCGCAGCGTGCTGGCGGCGGCGTTGGCGGCGGGCGCGATCAGCGCGGTGGAGGCGAGCAGCGCGGCACCGGCCGCGACGGCAAGCACGACGGTACGCGGCCGGATTCTCGGTGTCCCGGCGGTACCGGTTCGGTTCTTCATGGACAGGGCCTTTCCAGGTGGTGGTGGATGCTGCGGTCAGCAGCGGTGGGACCCGATTCGGGCACGGCGGAACCGCGCCGAGGCGTGTCGTGGCGCGTCGGTGCCGGAACGAGCGGAAAGCTGCGTCGACCCCTCGTGGCAGCCGGCTGTCACGAGGCGAATCGGTGATGCCTACCCGTCGAGGTGGCCCTTCCACGCGAAAAGTCAGCGCGCGGCGCCTCACGGATGTGGACCCGGACAGGTCGCCGGGCGGTCGGCGGAAACCGCCTCGGCCTGCTGGCCGGCGACCTCGGTGCGGAGTGTGCCCGTAACTCCTTGGCCAAAAGCTAACATGTTATCGATAACACGCTCAAGTGATGGCAATGAATTCGACGCGCTCCGCCCGGCGGACGCAAGCGCGCCAGCCACCACCGACGACACGGGGGCGCGTCCGGCGGAGCCAGGGCCCCGGGGACGCGCCCGATCCGCGACTACCGCCTCCTAGGGCGTGTGTCGAAGTCGGTGGCAGGGCTTGAGCTGCCGGCTTGAGGATCTTCGTGTGTCGGTGTTCGAGATGTAGCGAGGTCTCCGGTATCTGGTTCAGCGACCAAGCAGAACCCGAACACCGGAGACCTCGTGGATACCCTAGCGGTGGCGAGGCGGCACGACTTGACCGACGCACAGTGGGTGGCGCTGGAGCCGCTGCTGCCTGTGGGGCGTAGGCCAGGTCGGCCGTCGGTATGGACGAAACGGCAGCTCATTGATGGGATTCGGTGGCGGATTCGGGTCGGTGCCCCGTGGCGGGACGTGCCGCAGTGTTATGGGTCCTGGGCTGCGGTGTACGGGCTGTTTCGGC
Organism: Micromonospora sp. FIMYZ51; assembly: GCF_038246755.1. NCBI lineage: Bacteria > Bacillati > Actinomycetota > Actinomycetes > Micromonosporales > Micromonosporaceae > Micromonospora > Micromonospora sp. FIMYZ51. Next base: position 3,455,741 of record NZ_CP134706.1, read on the forward strand.
GTTGGCAGCGTGATGGGACCTGGGCGAGGATCCTGACGGTGTTGCAGGCGGTGGCTGATGCGTCCGGACGCGTCGTCTGGGACGTGTCGGTGGACTCGACGGTTGCCCGGGCTCATCAGCACGCCGCCGGGGCGCGTAAAAGGGGGATCTGCAGGCCGAGCCGCCGGGCGGGGTCATGGTCGAGCCGACCGATCACGCGCTTGGGCGGTCGCGGGGTGGGCTGACCACGAAACTGCATCTGGCCTGCGAGCAAGGGCGCAAGCCGTTGTCGATCGTGTTGACCGCTGGGCAGCGTGGGGACAGCCCGCAGTTTGTGGCGGTGCTCGACGGGATCAGGGTGCCCCGCCTCGGCGGCGGCCGGCCCCGAACCCGCCCGGACCGAGTCTTGGCCGACAAGGCGTACACGTCCCGAGCTAACCGCCGCTACCTGCGCCGACGCGGCATCGCCGCGACGATCCCGTCAAAGGCCGACCAAGACGCCAACCGGCGCAAGAAGGGGTCCAAGGGCGGCCGGCCACCGGCCTTCGATCCCGAGCGGTACAAGCAGCGTCACGCCGTGGAATGCGGCATCAACCAGCTCAAACGCTATCGAGCCGTAGCGACTCGTTTCGACAAACTCGCCGTCCGCTACGAAGCTACCGTTCACATCGCCGCGATCAACGAGTGGCTGTGACCGACTTCGACACAGGCCCTAGATGAACCGCCAGCGGTGGTCGCCGGCGCCGTTGTCGTCCCAGAGGATGATCTGAGTGCCCTGGCTCGACGAGGCGTTCTGGACGCCGAGAACGCGCCCGCCGTTGGCGGACTGGATCCGGAAGTAGCCGTTGGCGCCGTAGCGCAGCCGCCAGCGGTTCGCCGTCGAGCCGTTGTCCGCCCACTGCACCACCCGGGCACCGTTGCCGCTGCCGCCGTTCTCCACGCCCAGCACCTTGCCGCTGTGCGAGTTGCGCAGCCGCAGGTAGCCGCCGCTGTCCACGAGCGCGGTCCAGAGGTGGTCGGCGGTGCCGGTGTCGCCCCACTGGATCACCAGGCCGCCGTCGGCGGTGGACATGTTCTGTACGCCGAGCACCAGACCGGTGGCCAGGTTCTGGATTCGCCGGGCACCGTTGGGCAGGAACCGCCACTGGTTGTCCGGCGTACCGTTGTCGGGATCCTGCACCACCCGGGCGCCCTGCGCGGTGGAGCCGCCCAGCACGGCAAGCAACTTGCCGCTGTGCCCGTTGCGGATCTTGTGCGAGCCGTCGCCCGCGTCCACGATCGTCCACCGGTGGTCCGCGGTGCCGGTGTCCGACCATTGCAGGACCTGCGCGTTGTCGGCGGTGGACATGTCCTGTACGCCGAGCACCTTGCCGCTGTTGGCGTTGCGGAACCGCACCGCGTTGCCGTCCACCACCAGCTGCCAGTCGTGGTCCAGCGTGCCGTTGTCGGCCCACTGCAACGCCGGGGCGCCGTCGGCGGTGGACATGTTCTCGATGCCCAGCACCAGGCCACTGGCGGCGTTGACCAGGCGGAAGGTGGCCCCGGCCGGGCCGGTCTGGCCGCCGCTGCTCCAGTAGACCGTGTAGTTGTGCCCGTGCGCGTCGTAGAACGGGATCAGGTTGACCTGTGACCCATTGGCGGTGGCGGTGAAGTTCAGCGCCGAGGTGCTGGTGCGGGTGACCGAGGAGACCGCCAGCGCGGGCAGCGCCGACAGCGCGGTGTTGCCGTAGTTGCCGGAGAGCACCGCCGGGCCGTACCGCAGCGCCACCACGTTCGGGTTGTCGTTCGTCGGCTCCGCGACGACCCGCATCGGCAGCCGTACGGTCACGGTGTCGCCCGAGGTCCAGGAGCGGGTGAGGGTGGCGTACGTGCCGGGCGTGGTGGCGATGTTCTGCTGGGTGCCGTTGACGCTGACCGTGGCGCCCTGGGTCCAGCCGGGGATGCGGATCCGCATCGTCCACGAGCCGCCGACACTGCCGGTCACGGTAAGCGTGCTGGTGTCGCTGGCCGGAAAGCTTGTGGACTGGGTGACCGTGATGCCGCGCTGGGACCAGGTCAGCACCGAGGGCATGAAGAGGTTCACCGTCAGCGTGCTGCCGTTGTGGAAGTAGATCGAGTCCATCAGCGTGGTGTTGCTCTCCAGCCCGGTGCCCTGACAGCACCAGAAGGAGTTGTAGTCCGTACTCCAGGTGCCGCCGCCCCAGGCCGGTCCCACGCCGCGCCGACCGCCCGGTTGCAGCGGCGTGAAGTAGGTGATGTGCCCGTGGTTGTCGGCCGGGTTCTGCGCGCCGACGAGGTGGTTGAGCAGGGCCCGCTCGTAGAAGTCGAAGTACGCCACCCGGTTCGGGTCGAGCAGCCACAGTTCCCGGGTCAGCTTGAGCATGTTGTACGTGTTGCAGTGCTCGCAGGTGTCGTTGCGCAGGAACCCGGAGATGGCGTTCGGCGCGCGGAAGTGTTCGGCCTGGCTGTTGCCGCCGATCGCGTAGGTGCGGGTGTTGACTGTGATGTTCCAGGCGTTGCTGGCGATGTCCCGGTAGCGGGTGGTGCCGGTGGCCTTGAACTCCCGGGCGGCGCCGATCCACTTGGGGATCTGGGTGTTTGCGTGCAACCCGTTGAGCTGGTCCTGATTCGAGGCCAGTGGGTTGAACACGGCGGCGTGGTCGAAGCGCTGGGCGGCGGTCAGCCAGCGGGCGTCACCGGTCTGCTGGTACAGGTCGGTAAGCACCGCGTTCATGCCGCCGAACTCGGTGCCCAGCATGGCCTGCATCTGCGCCGAACTGAGCCGGCCGGTACGCCAGTCGACCCACCCGGCGAAGGCCAGCAGCACGTCGCGGGCCTGGGTGTTGCCGATGTGTCGCCACACGTCGAGCAGCCCGGCCAGGGTCTTGTGGATGGCGTAGTACGGCACGTTGCCGTTGTTGAGGGTGCGGTTCTCCACCGCGGTGAAGTCGGACTCGGGGAAGCCGCACAGATACCCGGGGTTGAACCCGGCGGCGGCGTTGTTGGCCTGACACTTGGCCAGCTCGGCGACCATGTAGTTGGCCTTGTCCCGGCAGTTGGTGTCGCCGAGCACGGCCCACATGTACGACCAGGCGGTCAGGAAGTGCCCCTGGGAGTGGGTGCGGAACGGGAAGTTGGGGGCCTCCCAGCCGCCGGTCGCCGCCGCGCCGCCGGTGGAGAGGCGGTGGTTGGCGCGGAAGTTGTAGAGCAGCCGATTGACGTCGACGAAGCGCAGGTAGTTGAGGGTGCGGTTCTGGTTGTCCAGCCAGCGGCTGGCGGTCAACCGGACCTGGCCCATGTCGAACGCGTACGCGCCGACGCCGATGTCGGGTCGGGCCGGGGGGATCGCCGCGCTGGCCGTACCGCCGCCCAGGGCGGGGCCGACCGTGCTGGCGACGGCAGCCGCGCCGGCGACCTGGAGTACGCGCCGACGGTTGAGGGACGGGTAAGGCATGGCGGCCTCCGGAATGCCGGGCGATTGGTTGATGGGAAACCATCGATGTTATCGCTAACATAGTGAGTCGTTAACAGCCACGCAACCCTCCCGTCCCGCTACGACACATCGCGGAAACCGAGCCGTGCGGCGTACCCGCCCTGAAGGGTCGGTCGATGCGCCGTCGACTTGACCCTCCAGTCGGTCGAGGCCGGACAGTGCCGACGGCACGGCACCGGCGTCGCATTCGCCCGGTGGGCTCGATCGGCGGGGAGGCATGGTGGCAGTGACGACCGGCAGTCAGGCGGTGCCCCGGCGATACTGGGCCTGGCTCGGTGGTGCCACCCTGTCCCTGCTCGGCGTGCAGACCATGGCGTTCGCGATGGCCTGGGTGGCGGCCGGACACGGCGGTCGCTTCGCCGCGCTTGTGTTCACCGCGATCGCGCTGCCCCGGGTGCTACTGCTGTTGGTCGGCGGCGCGGTGGCCGACCGGTTCGGCGCCTGGGCCGTCCTGGTGGTCACGGACGCGGTGATGATCGTCGTCATGGTGATGCTGGCCGCCGTCGTGTGGTCGTCGACCGATCCGCGGCTGCCCCTGCTGCTGGCCGCCCTGGCCATCGGGATCGTGGACGCGTTCCACCTGCCGAGCACCGGTGCGATGCCCCGGCGGCTGGTGCCGGCGCCCGCGCTGACCCGGGCGATGTCGGCCCGTCACCTGGCCGCCCAACTGGCCCTGTTCGGGGGACCGGCGGCGGGCGGCCTGGTCCTCGCCGCGGTCGGGCTCGCCGGGGTGGCGCTGGCCAACGCCGCCACGTTCGCGGTGCTGCTGGCGGTGCTGGTGGCGCTGCGATCGCACGCGACGCACGCACCGGACGCTGCGGCGTCCGAATCGACGCAGCCGGTGTGGCGAGCTGCCCTGGACGGGCTGCGGGTCGCCGCCTCGCATGCCGTGCTGCGACCCGCGCTGCTGCTGGTCGGCGTCGCCGCCGGCTTCCTGCTGCCGGTCACCGGGCTGCTCGTGCCGTTGCTGGCCCGGGAGCGGAACTGGCCGCCGCAGGTGGCCGGTGCGACGGTCGCGGCGCTGGCGCTGGGCACGGCGACCATCGCGGTACTCGTGCTGGCGTGCGGTGGGCTGGCCGAGCCCGGTCGGGCGGCCGGTGCCGGCCTGATGGTGGCCGCCGTCGGCGTGGCCGCACTGGCGATCGCCGGCTCGCCGCCGGCCGCGATCGCGGCCGGGGCACTTGTCGGCCTCGGATCGGGTGGGTTCGTCACGCACATCGGTCCACTGGTGCTTGCCGCCACCCCGGCGAGCCACCTGTCCCGGGTGCAGGCCGTGCTCGCGCTCGTGCAGAACCTGCCGCTGCTGGTCACCGCCAACGTGCTGGGCTCGCTCGCCGAGACGGTGGGTGCCGCGGCGGTGCTGTCCGGCTGCGCCGGGGTGCTGGCGGCGGCTGCCCTGGCCGCACTGGCCTCCGCCGCCCTGCGGCACTCGGACCCGGCTGACCGGGCGACTACCACCAACCGCGATGTCTGACTAAAGTCAGCAATCATGGATCGCCAACTGGTCGACGTGGTGCGGCGCTTCAGCCGCACGGTGACCCAGCGCGTCGGTGCGCTGGACGACAGCTACCTCGCCCGTGACCGGCCGTTGGCCCAGTCGCGCCTGCTGTGGGAGATCGGTCCGGCCGGTGCCGAGGTCGCGGCGCTGCGGACCCGGCTGGACCTCGACGCCGGCTACCTCAGCCGGCTGCTGCGCACGCTTGAAACGGCCGGCCTGGTGGTGGTGGGCCCGACCGGCGGGGACGGCCGGGTGCGTACCGCCCGACTCACCGAGGCCGGCCGGATCGAGTGGGACCTGCTCGACCGGATCTCCGACGAGCTGGCCTGGTCGATGCTCGCGCCGCTCAGCGACGGCCAACGGGGCCGGCTGATCACCGCAATGGGCGAGGTGGAGCGGCTGCTGATGGCCTCACTCGTCACCATCGAGGTCTGTCCACCCGCTGATCCACGGGCCCGGGCCTGCCTGCGGGCGTATGTGGCGGAGTTGGCCGAGCGCTTCGACGCCGGCTTCGAGTCCGGCGCCGACGACGGCCAGGAATTCGTCCCGCCGGCCGGGGTGTTCCTGGTGGCCACGCTTGCCAGCGAGGCGGTGGGCTGTGGCGGGCTGCGGCTGAGCCCCGGTGAACCCGCCGAGATCAAGCGCCTCTGGGTGTCCCGGTCGGTACGCGGACTCGGCGTCGGCCGGCGGCTGCTCGGCGAGTTGGAGCAGTGCGCGGCGGCGGCCGGAGTCGACGCCGTTCACCTCGACACCAACCGCAACCTCACCGAGGCGATCCAGCTCTACCGCAGCGCGGGCTACCACGAGATCCCGCGTTACAACACGAACCCGTACGCCCATCACTGGTTCGCCAAGCGTCTGGCCGGTGTTGCCGGCGACAACTGAACGATGGTTCAATTCTCGGTTCACCCGTCACACGCTTGGAGTCTGTCCGGTGACCACACACGAGGTGTTCAACCAGGTTCCGCCGCTTGTCGACTACGACACCGCGGCTGACCCGGCGCTACTCGACGGGCTGGCCCGCGAGGGCGCCGGCTGGGCCACCGACGAGGTGCGTGCCCTCGGCCGGCTCGCCGGCACCGAGGAGGCGATCGAGCACGGTCGGCTGGCCAACGAACACCCGCCGGTGCTGCGTACCCACGACCGCTACGGGCACCGCATCGACGAGGTGGAGTTCCATCCGTCCTGGCACGAGCTGATGCGTACCGCCGTGGGTCATGGCCTGCACGCCGCGCCCTGGGCCGACGACCGGATCGGCGCGCACGTCGCCCGGGCCGCGAAGTTCTACACCTGGCGCACCGACGCCGGCCACGGGTGCCCGATCTCGATGAGCTACGCGGCGGTGCCGGCCCTGCGGCACGCCCCGGACCTGGCCGCGAGCTACGAGCCGCTGCTCACCGCCACCACGTACGACTTCGGGTTGCGGGCGCCGTCGACCAAGCGCGGCCTGCTGGCGGGCATGTCCATGACGGAGAAACAGGGCGGCTCGGACGTACGCGCCAACACCACGAACGCCCGCCCGCAGCCGGACGGCAGCTACCGGCTGGTCGGGCACAAGTGGTTCACCTCCGCGCCGATGTGCGACCTGTTCCTGACCCTGGCCCAGGCGCCGGGCGGGCTGACCTGCTTCCTGGTGCCGCGCGTGCTGCCCGACGGCACCCGCAACCCGATGCGGCTCGTGCGGCTGAAGGACAAACTGGGCAACCGGTCCAACGCCTCCAGCGAGATCGAGTACGACGAGGCGGTCGCCTGGCGGGTCGGCGACGAGGGTCGGGGCGTACGCACCATCATCGACATGGTCAACCTGACCCGCCTGGACTGCGTGATCGGCGCGGCGGCCGGCATGCGGCAGGGCCTGCTCACCGCCGCCCACCACGCCGCCCACCGGCGGGCCTTCGGCCGGTACCTCGCCGACCAGCCGTTGATGCGTAACGTCCTGGCCGACCTGGCGGTGGAGTCGGAGGCCGCGACGGTGCTGATGATGCGCCTGGCCGGTGCCACCGACCGGTCCGCCCGCGGCGACGCGACCGAGACCGCCTTCAAGCGGATCGCCCTGGCCGTCGGCAAGTACTGGGTCTGCAAGCGGTGGCCGGGTCATGCCGCCGAAGCTCTGGAATGCCTCGGCGGCAACGGCTACGTCGAAGAGTCCGGCATGCCGCGCCTGTTCCGCGAGTCGCCGCTGAACTCGATCTGGGAGGGCTCCGGCAACGTCGCCGCGCTGGACGTACTGCGGGCGCTGGCCGGTCAGCCCGAGGTGCTGGCGGCGTTCCAGGCCGAGGTGGCGCTCGCGGCAGGTGCCGACCGTCGACTGGACGCCGCCGTACGCCAGGTGCAGGCCGCCCTGAACGACCCGGCCGACCTTGAGCTGCGGGCCCGCCGGGTGGTCGAACAGTTGGCCCTGGTGCTCCAGGGTGCGCTGCTGGTCCGGCACGGCCACCCGGCCGTCGCCGACGCCTTCTGCGCCTCCCGCCTGGCCGGGGACCACGGCCACGCCTACGGCACCCTGCCCGCCGGTGTCGACTTCGCCGCCATCATCACCCGCGCCACCCCCAAACTCGCGCCATAGAAGATCTTGGGCGTTCTCGGCCCCCATAGGGGCGACTTCGGTCCATGATTCACAGCGGCAGGTCCAGCGTCCGAGGTGGGCGCCGGGCGGGGACCCGGTCGGTGAAACGGTGGTGTGGGACGCCGCCGACGTACGCGCATACGCGGAGCGGCGCGGCCGGCGGCTCGCGGACGAGGAGCCGCAGTAGCCGGGGGGCAGTTAGTCGCCCCACCCCGTAGCGCCTCCCGGCATCCTTGTGGGATTTTGGTGTGTCGATGCGTTGTCGCGCGCGCGAGTGGCCGTCGCCCAAATGGGCAGCCGGGGCCGTCATGGCCTGCGGCGGGTGACGGCAGAGGAGTTCGTCGTTCTCTCGACCGTTCATGGCCGGGCCTGCGAAGGCCCGGCCATGGACGGCTCTCGCCCGTGATCAGCGAAGGACAACCATGAGAGTTTCGAACAGGCACGGTGTTCGATCATTTGCCCTACCACTGTCCCTGACCCGGCGTGGCCGCGCGGCACTGGTGGCCGGCCTGCTGCTCGGCACGAGCGTGCTGACCGGCGTCAGTGCTCCGAGCGCCGGTGCGGCGACGGCGCCGGTGACCGTCACCGTGAACGCCCGGGCCGGACTGGCGACCATGCCCGCCACCGGGCTCGGCGTCAACCACGCCATCTGGGACCAGTACCTGGCCACGAACGAGACGTCCGACCTGCTGCGTGATGCCGGGGTACAGATGGTGCGTTACCCCGGTGGCTCGTACGCCGACATCTACCACTGGCGTGACCACACCGCGCCCGGCGGCTACGTCGCACCCGGCACCGACTTCGACAGTTTCATGGCCGCGGCCCGGCGGGTCGGTGCCGAGCCGATGATCATCGCCAACTACGGCACCGGTACGCCGGCCGAGGCCGCCGACTGGGTGCGGTACGCCAACGTGACCAAGCGGTACGGCGCGCGGTACTGGACGGTCGGCAACGAGAACTACGGCAACGGGCACTACGGCGCTGCCTGGGAGGCCGACCACCACCCCGACAAGAGCGCCACCTACTACGCGAACCTGGTGGTCTCCTACGCCGAGGCGATGAAGGCCGTCGACCCCACAATCAAGGTCGGCGCGGTGCTGACCATGCCGGCCAACTGGCCGGACGGCCTGACCGCGGGCGACGATCCAGGTCCGTGGAACAAAACAGTGCTCTCCATCGCCGGGCCGAAGATCGACTTCGTCGACGTGCACTGGTATCCGGGCGGCAGCGCCGCCGAGTCGCTGCCCCGCACCAGCCACATCACCGACGCGGTGCACCTGCTCCGGCAGCAGATCACCCGGTACGCCGGCCCGGATGCCGCGCGCATCGGGATCAGCCTCACCGAGGTGAACGTGACCGCCGACGGCATGACCAGCCAACCCGCCGCGCTCTTCCTGGCCGACGCCTACAGCGGGCTGCTCGCCAACGGCGTCTTCACGGTGCACTGGTGGAACGTGCACAACGGCATCGGCCGGGTGACCACGGTGGCCGGGCAGACCGACTACGGCGATTTCGGCCTGCTCTCCAGCGGCACCTGCACCTCGGACGGCACGGTCTGCGAACCGCCGGTGAACACGCCGTTCGCCGCCTACCACGGGCTGTCCATGATGAGCCGCTTCGCCCGGACCGGCGACCAGTTCATCCGCGCCGGCTCCGACCAGCCGATGGTCACCGCGCACGCGGTGCGGCGCGGCAACGGGGAGGTGGCGGTGCTGCTGGTGAACAAGGACCCGGAGAACGAGTACCCGGTCACCATCGACTACGCCGGCTTCGCCCCGTCGAGCGCGGCACCGACGGTGCACACCCACACCAACGGCGCCACCGCCATCACCACCAGCCAGAGCGGCAGCGCGACCAGCCGGACCCTGCCGCCGTACTCGCTGACCACCCTCGTGGTGCGTCCGGCGGCTGCCGCGACCGGCCTGCCCGGCGCACCCGGGCAACCCACCGTCAGCGCGGTCACCGACCGCAGTGCGACGATCTCCTGGCCGGCGGCCACCCCGGGCACCAGCCCGATCGCCAAGTACGAGGTCCACCGGCAGTACGGGACGGTAAGCGAGCAACTCGGCGAGACCTCGGGCACCTCGCTCACCGTCGGCAACCTCAACCCCGGCAGCAGGTACACGGTAAACGTGCTGACCCGCGACACCGCCGGTCGGGTCTCCTGGGCCTCACCGCCGTTGACCTTCACCACCGGCAGTCCGGCCGAGAGCGCCTGCGCCATCCGCTTCACAAACGACACCGACTGGGGCAACGGGTACGTGGCGACGGTGGAGATCGCGAACAACACCGAGCGGCCGATCAACGGCTGGACGCTGACCTGGACCTGGCCGACCACCTGGCAACAGGTGGGCAGCGGCTGGAACGCCAACTGGACGCAGGTCGGCAGCAACGTGCGGGTGACCAGCAACGACGACAGCCGCCAGATCGCCGCCGGAGGCACGGTGAGCGTCGGGTTCGTCGGGGAGTACAGCGGACCGAACGTCGTGCCGACCGCCTTCCGGCTCAACGGCACCCTCTGCACCGCACGCTAGATCCCGCAGCAACCGAGCAACGACCGGTGCCCCGGCCGAGAGTGGCCGGGGCACCGGGGGGACGGGTCGGGGTCAGGAACAGGCGGCCCCGTTGAGGGTGAAGCGGTTCGGTGCGGTGTTGGTGCCGGTGTGGGTGCCCTGTAGGCCGAAGGTGACGCTCTGGTTGGCGCCGATTGTGCTGTTGTAGCCGACGTTGCGGGCGGTCACCTGGTTACCGCTCTGGGTGATGGTGGCGTTCCAGGCGTTGGTGACCTGCTGGCTGTTGGGCCAGGTCCACTGCACCGTCCAGCCGTTGACCGGGCTCGGGCTGGTGTTGGTGACGGTGATGTTGGCGACCAGGCCGTTGTTCCAGGAGTCGGCCGAGTACTGCACCCGGCAGGACGTCGAGCCGGGCGGCGGCGTGGTGGTCGGCGGCGGTGGCGGGGTGGTGGTCGGCGGTGGCGGTGGGGTGGTGGTCGGCGGTGGCGGTGGGGTGGTGGTCGGCGGCGGTGGCGGGGTGGTGGTCGGCGGCGGGTTGGTGCCGGTCAGGCCGAAGAACTCGATCGCGACCCGGGCCATGCCGGTCGACGGCAAGCTGTGCCCAGCCCCCTGGATGGCGTACGCCTCCACCCGCACCGTGCCCGACGAGTCGGCGAACTGGCGCCGGTTCCAGTTCGGCTGCGGGGTGTCCGTGCGCGTCGGGGTCTGGCTCAGCCCGGCCACGTTCGTCCACTGCTCCACCGACTCCTGGAGCAGTTGGAAGGGGATCAGGTTGTCGGCGGTGCCGTGCCACAGCTGCACCCGGGGACGGGCTCCGCTGTAGCCCGGGTACGCCTGCCGGACGGCGTCGCCCCACTGCTGCGGGGTCCGGTCCATCCGGCCGTTGACGCACTGACTGTTTGTGGGTGGGAAGTCGGCGGCGTTGGCGAAGCAGTTGAACGGCACACCCATGAACGCCGCGCCGGCCTTGTACACGTCCGGGTAGAGCGCCATCAGGGCCTGGGTCATCATCCCGCCCGACGAGCTGCCGGTGGCGAAGACCCGGTTCAGGTCGCCGCCGTACTGCCGCTGCGCGTAGTTCACCATCGACATGATGGAAACCGGGTCGCTGCCACCGTCGCGCCGCTTGCTTGCCGCAGACCAGACGTCGAAGCAGTTGCCGAAGCCGGCCTGCTGGGTGGCGGTGGGATAGATGACCAGGAAGCCGTACTGGTCGGCGAGGCGGGCGAACTCGCTGCCCGAGTAGAAGCCCTGACCGGAGCCGCCGCAGCCGTGCATGGCCACCACGATCGCCGGGTTGGTCGGCCGGTTGTCCGGCGCGTAGATGTGCATCCGCATGTTGCCCGGGTTGCTGCCGAAGTTGGTCACCTCGACCAGGGACGCGGCGGCGGCCGGCTGCGGGACCAAGACGAGGGTCGCCACGGCGAAGAGGAGCGCGGCGGCCAGCGATGCCAGCGCCGCTGTGGTTCGTTTCACGTCCACCTCCATGGAGTACGGATCGACGCCGGTCCCGGCCCACGACGGAGTCGACGCCGTCGAGGCGTCCGTCAATTGGGGACCGATGTCGTGATAGGGGAAGTGCTGCCCTACGGAACGCGGTGTCCGTCCACCTCACCCTGACAAGCGTGCATATCGTGCCAATCCGCAGCTCGCGCGTAGCCAAAGTATGTGCCCGCGTCGATGGGTGCGGCAAGATGCTTGCAGATATCGATAGTTTCGGTCTTCCATGATCGAAGATGTCCATGACCCCTTTTCGGGACGCGCGCCAAGGTCATCCACCCGAACAACCAGGCCCGCCACTGGTCGCAACGCACCGCGTGCCGGCAGCTGCGGCCCCCTCCCTCCCTCCCCCTTTCTCCCTCCCTCCTCCCCCTCCCTCCGTCCCTCCCTCCTCCGTCCCTCCCTCCCTCTCCTCCGTTGATCATGAGGTTGGCGGCACTTTGAAGATCGACGACTGCCGCTAACCTCATGATCAACGGGGATAGTGGTGGGGGTGGGGAGGGTGGGGAGGGGGAGGAGGATTGATAGCCGTGAAGGTCGGTTTTGTGGTCCAATGGGCGTCCGGGGCTGTTCCGTGCCTGGTGCTTCCGCCCGTCAGTTGATGTGGATGGAGAATCGATGCGACGTGCTCTCGCTACGCTCGTTGCCGCGGCGACCGTGTTTGCCGGTGCCGCATGTGGCGCCGATGAATCCGGTTCACCGTCGCCCGGTCAGCCCGACAAGGTCGAGGTCGGCGTCATCGCGATCGCGGATGTGGCACCGATCTATCTCGGTAAGGACCAGGGCTTCTTCAGCAGTCGCAACATCGACCTGACGCTGACGACGGCCCAGGGCGGCGCGGCCATCATTCCGGCCGTCGTCGGCGGGCAATACCAGTTCGGCTTCAGCAACACCATTTCGCTTCTGCTCGGCGAGTCGAGAAACCTGCCGCTGAAGGTGGTGAGCAACGGCAACAACTCGACGGGAGTGGACGGTCAGGACTTCGCCGGTCTGTTCGTGCGGGCAGACAGTCCGATCCGGTCGCCAAAGGACCTGGCGGGTAAGACGGTCGCCGCCAACACGTTGAACAACATCGTCGACACCGCCGTCCGGGCCTCGGTCCGTAAGGCCGGCGGGGACGCCACGGCGGTGAAGTTCGTCGAGTTGCCCTTCCCGGATCAGGGTGCCGCGTTGGAGTCCGGCCGAGTCGACGCCATCTTCGTGGTCGAGCCGTTCCAGCAGGCGGCGCTCGCCTCGGGGGCTCGGAAGATCGCGTCCAGCTACGTTGACGCGGCGCCGAGCCTCACCGTCGCCATGTACTTCACCTCGAACCAGCTGGCCAGCCAGAATCCGGACCTCGTCAAACGCTTCAGCGAAGCGATGAAGGAGTCCCTGGCGTACGCCGACAGCCATGCCGAGGAGGTGCGGGAGATACTCGGCGACTACACCCGGATCTCGCCGGAAGTCCGTGCGACGATGATCCTGCCCAAGTGGCCGGCCGAGATCAACCGCGACTCGGTGCAGGCGCTCGCCGACCTGGCCGTGACCGACGGGCTGCTGACCAGCAAGCCGGACCTCGACAAGCTGCTGCCCTGAGCACCGAGTGGCCGGGCGCCGCGCGGCGGGCCGTCGGGCTGGCGAAGAGGTGGGCATGACGGGGTGGACGTACGACGATGTTCCCGACCAGCGGGGCCGGACTGCTGTCGTCACCGGGGCCAACAGCGGGCTGGGTTTCGAGACCGCCCGGCTGCTCGTCGGCCGGGGAGCGCGGGTCGTCCTCGCCTGCCGCGACCAGGGCCGGGGCGCGGCGGCGGCCGAGCGGATCCGGGAACAGTTCCCGGCGGGCCAGGTCGACGTCGTCCGGCTCGACCTGGCCGATCTCGACTCGGTGGCCGCGTTCGCCAACGCGTTGCGGGCCGAGCATGACCGGCTCGATCTGCTGATCAACAACGCCGGGGTGTTGTATCCGCCGCTGCGGCGGACCCGGCAGGGTTTCGAGCTTCAGTTCGGCACCAACCACCTGGGCGCCTTCGCGCTCACTGGTTGCCTGCTTCCACTGCTGCTGGCCACCCCGGCGGCGCGGATCGTCACCGTCGCCAGCAACGCGCACCGCACCGGCCGGATCGACTTCGCCGATCTCAACTGGCAGCGGCGGCGGTACCAGCGGTTCGCCGCGTACGCCCAGAGCAAGCTCGCGAATCTGCTGTTCACGCTGGAACTGCACAGGCGGTTGACCGAGGTCGGCTCGCCGTTGCGGGTCACCGCCGCGCACCCCGGTTGGGCCTACACCGGGCAGCGCGGTCACCGGGACGGTTTCGTCAACACCGCCGCCCGGGTGCTCGCGATGACCACCCACGAGGGGGCGCTCCCGATCATGCGCGCGGCCACCGACCCGGACGCGGCGAGCGGCAGCTACTGGGGGCCGGCGCACCGCTTCCAGTACGCCGGCCCACCGGTCCAGGTCACCGGGACGGACCGGGCGCGCGATGCCGCAGTGGCGCGGCGGCTCTGGGCGGAGAGCGAACGGCTGACCGGCGTGGCGTTCCCCCTACCGCCGGTCGCCTCCTGACGCGGACCCCGCCGCCCTCGCACCTATTCGACGAGCACCGGGGCCACGCTTGAGGTCCAGACCAGCCGGGGTCCGAAGCGGGACAGCACCTCGACGACGTTCGCCACGGCGTCGTCGGGCACCAGCACGTCGACCCGTAGCCGCGCCAACAGCGGTTCCTCCTGCCAGTAACCGCGCGGCAGCACCTGCTGTGACGGTTCGTCGGTGGCGGCTGCCGCGTCGGAGCCCGCGAGCGAGATCGCCCCGACGCCGAGCAGCGCCTCGCGCAGTTCGGCGCTGCCTTGACCGTCCGTGCCGGGAACCGCTGCCACGGTCACCTCTCCCGGGCCGAAGGATCTCCTCTCTGCAATTTCTAGCAATAACATGGGCTTTACGAATAAAGAAGGATAAGTCCGGTCCGCCTTGGGTCGGATGGCGGAGCCTTCCCTGGCGGGCACCGAGCGCCCGCCAGGGAACGACCTACGGATACTGCTTGAGGTAGACGGGTGTGCCGACCCGGTCCATGCCGGCCGCCTCGCCGACGCCGTTGACCACGTGGTCGATGGTGCCGGCGCTGAGGTTGACGGTCATGATGTGGTGCAGTCTGATCCCCGGCCGTACCGGCACCTCGAACCCGTTCTCGGTCCGGATCGACGGGTTGTTCTGGTTGAAGACGTAGACGCCGCCGCCGTACAGGGTGTGCTTGCGGACCCGGTCGCCGACCTTGTAGCCGGCCCAGCCGTTGACCGTGCCGTTGCGCCAGTCGGCCTGCGTCGGCGGGTCGTACGGCAACTCGTTCTGGTAGAGGATCGTGGTGCCGTGCTCACCGTTCCAGACCGTGTTGTAGCGCTGGAAATGCTCGACGAAGAGACCGGTGGCGGTGACGTGGTCGCCGTTGATGACCGCGCCGTACCGCCCGGTGTTGGTCCGCCAGCGGTCGGTGTCACCGTTGACGCCCTCGGTGAAGCCCTCGACGCCGTGGTCACCGCGCCACACCCAGGTGTGGTCGATCAGGACGTGGTCGCTGTTCACCTCCAACGCGGTGTCGGTCCGACCGATGTGCGGGCCGCCGACGCGGAAGTACACGTCGGAGAGGGTGGTCGGGTTCTTCGGGGTGCTGTGGTCACGACCGTGCCGCTGGCCGACCCGCAGCAGCACCGGCGACTCCTTGCGGCCGGCGTCGATGGTGACCCCGGCGATCACCACACCGGGTACGCCGGCCACGGTCAGCGGGACCGCCCCGTTGACGGCGGTGAGGGTGGCATGCCCGATGCCGAGGACGACGGTGTCGGGGCGGCGTACCTCGATGCTGCGGGCCACGTCGTACCGGCCGGGGGTGAGCAGCAGGTGCTTGCCCCGGGCCAGTTGGGCGTTGATGACGTGCACCGGGTCGGCGGGCCGGGCCACGAAGAAGTCGCCGATCGGGATGCTGCGGCCCGACGTCATGCCGTTGGCCCAGGTGATGCCCCTGGTGTGCTGACGCGCGGCCGGGACCCGGACCTGGTACCTGCCCTTGCCGTCGACGAACAGGTACGGCTTCTCCCGGCTGACCGGGGTCCGGTCGAGGGTGGTGTAGGGCGGGTCGGGGAAGTCGGCGTCGTCGGGGGCGCCGACCACGCCGCTGAACACCTGGTTCCACACCCCGTTGGACCAGCTCTCGACCTCGCTGTTGCGGGTCAGCCACTGCTGCTGGGAGCCGTTGGTGGTGGCCGGCAGCCGGGAGTCGGCGATGAAACCGCCGCTGGCGTACTGCGGCCCGTTTGTGCAGTAGTCCATCAGCGACAGTCCGCCGCCGGAGATGTCGAGCCGGCGCATCGACACCGCCTGGGAGACCGCCCAGAAGTTGGCCGAGGCGCGGCAGTCGTCCTGGCCGGCGGCGTTGATGCGCAGCGACAGGTTGGACAGGGTCCGCCAGAAGTTGACAAGCGCGATGCAGTTGCCGGTGCCGCCCTCGGTGAGGCAGCGGTTGTACGCCTCGATCTTGCCGTTGATGACCACGTCGGTGGGGGAGGCGCCAAGCCCGGAGATCTCGGTGTAGTAGCCCACCTTGATCTGCAACGGCTCCTCGGCCGTGCCGTAACTGCCCGGCCGGAACAGGTAGGCGTGTCGGCTGGTACCCATCTCGTCATCGACCTGTGCGGCGTACGTCGCGTCGAGCACGGCCTGGATCTGGCGGACCGGCATGCTCGGGTCGAAGACCGTGACGTTGGGCCCGAAGTCAGGGTTTGTCGGTCGCGGCGGACCGGCGCTGACCGGGGTGTGCGTGGCGACGGCGGTGGTGGTCAGCACCAGGCCCAGGGCCAGTGCCCGGCCGAGCCGCCGCTGCGGTGGTGAGGTCGGCATACGTTCGTCCTTCCCGTCGGGCACGGCCGCGTTCTCCGCCCCGACGCTGTGGTGGACCAGTCGGCGTGAGAGCGCTCTCTCGCCGAGATGTTTCTACCCCGTAACGCCGCCGCGCGCCATGCTCGCGGGCGAATCGGATGACGCCGGCACCCGTTGCGGCGAGATGGCGCTGTCCGCCTTGGACGGATGGCGCCACTTCGCCGCAACGGTGTCGATCAACCGACGGTCAACGGCTGGCGGGAGCCGCTGCGCCGCCCCGCGGCCCACTGTCGGGCTGTCCGCTGTCGGTTCGTCCACTGTCGTTTTGTCGGCTGTCGTTTCGTCGGCTGTCGTTTCGTCGGCTGTCGGGCCCTGCGCTGTCGCTTTGTCGGCTGTCGGGCCCTGCGTTGTCGCTTTGTCGGCTGTCGGGCCCTGCGTTGTCGCTTTGTCGGCTGTGGGGCCCTGCGCTGTCGGTTCGTCCGCTGGCGCGTCGTCGCGCGAATGCGCCGAGGGCGACGTCGAGGACGAGGAAGCCGAGCAGGGTGACGCCGAGCCACGGCAGGGCCCAGCCGACCGCGGCGACCACCGGCCCACCGGCCAGCAGCGCCCACCAGGGCAGCCCGCGCAAGGCGCCCCGGGCAGGCGGGGCGCCGACGGGCGCGCGACGGTCGCCACGGGTCGGACGACGCTGCCACCACATGCGGTAGCCCCAGACGATGACGCAGAGCAGGCCAATGGCGAGCGCGGCGAGCAGGATCTGGTTGGCCGTACCGAAGAGCACCCCCATGTGAGCCTGCACGCCGAGCGCGCTGAGCTTGGCGAGTACCGGCCAGTCGGCGAAGTCGTTGCGGGCGGTCACCGTACCGGTCTCGGGGTCGACGGCGGCCTGGTCCAACCGGATCGGCCAGGTGTTGTCGGTCTGCGCGACCGCCCAGGCCTCGCCGGGCTCGCCAGGGCTGATCTCCACGGGCCCGGACAGGCCGGCGTCGCGGGCCACCGCCAGGACCCGGTCGAAGGTGGCCGGGTCGGCCGCCCCCGACGACGGCGCGCCGCCGTGCTGGTGCTCGCCACCGCCGTCGGCCGGCGCACCGATCAGGCTGGTGGTGAGCGCCGGCCGCCGGGCGTCGAGCGCGTCCAGCCCGGCGGCGAAGTTCCCACCGGCGAAGCGGGACCAGGTCAGGCCGGTCGCGGAGAGGATGAGCAGCCCCACGGCGAGCCAGACGCCGGTGGTGGCGTGCCACCCCCGGGTACGCCGGACGCCCTTGCCGGCCGTCAGATCCGGCACCAACAGGTGCGTTACCCGGCCGCGTCCGGTACGCCGCCGACGCCACCACAGGATGATGCCGCCGAGCGCCAGGACCCAGAGCCAGCTGGCGGCGATCTCCGAGTAGTGCCGCCCGAGGTCACCCAGATGCAGATTACGGTGCAGATCGTCGAGCCAGGTGGTGGCGGGGGTGGAGCCGAACCAGGTGGTGAGCTGTCCGCGTACCTCGCCGCTGTACGGGTCGACGTAGACGGTGTGCTGCTTGTCGCCCAACTCCGGCAGCGCGAACACCACCTTCGTGGTCTGCTCACCAGCGCCGGGCGCCACCGCCACGAGGGTGCCGTCCGGATGGGCCGCCCGGGCTGCGGTGACCTGCTCGGCCAACGGTCGGGGCTGGTCGCCGACGCTGGCCACGGTGAGTTGGTCGCCGTACCGGATCTGGTCGACCTGTGGCGTGACGGTGTATGCCAGGCCGGTAAGCGCGGCCACCACCAGGAACGGGGCGACCAGGATGCCGGCGTAGAAGTGCAGGCGCAGCAGCAGCGCCGCCAGCGGCGCGACACGTCGTTGGGTGCGGGTCGAAGGTGTCTGGGCGGCTGAGGTTTGGCTGCCGGAGGAGGAATCCGGCGTCGAGGAACCGGAGACTTCAGTCAGAGACATCCATTTTTCCGATCGAACTAGTGGGTAATCCTGCGACCTGGCCCGTGCCCTTCGGGTCAGTGTTTGCTGCCGTCGCCCGGATGCCCGCCGCTCGAGCATCTAGTCGGACGGCGGGCCACTCCGGTTCCCGCCGTCCTCCTCGCCCGCGTCCCTTCCGTGCCCGGTCCTCCCGCGCCCGCCCTCGCTCCGCCTCGCTTCTGCGCCCGGTCCTCGCTTCGCGTCGCTTCCGCGTCCGCCCGCGTCGCGTCTGCCGGGTCCGCGTTGCTTCCGCGTCCGCCCGCGTCGCGTCTGCCGGGTCCGCGTTGCTTCCGCGTCCGCCCTCGCTTCGCTTCGCCGGTCCGCGTGGCTCGCCGCCGGCTGCGTTCTGCCGGCTGCTGTGCGGCTCAGTCTTGCCGGGATGCTCCGGGTCGCGCTTGGCGGGATGGCCCGGGGCGCAGCGCGGCGTCCAGGCCGTTGAGCCGCAGTACGGTCGCACCGCGCAGATGTGCCAGGTCGTTGCCGCCGTCTCCGGTGTACCGGACGAAGGTCGCCTGTTCCGTCCAGTCCAGACGGGTTCCGCCCGGTTCCTCGGCGAGCCGGACGGTGGTTAGCGCGGTCCATCGCAACTCGTCGTCGACGATGCTCTCGTAGCCGTACACGATCCGGTGCATGCCCGTGATGTCGATGTACCGCGACCGGTACTCCAACCGCTCCGGCGGGCTGTCCAGGCTGGTGAAGGTGCTGCCCGCCGCCTCACCACCGCCGACCCGGAAGTCGTGTTCGTACCAGGCGTCGCGGCCTGGCAGTCGGAACCAGCGTTGTCGCAGCGCCGTGTCGGCGAACGCCGCGAAGACCTCCTCCGGTGGTACGTCGAGGTGTCGCGAGATCGTGAAGGTGTCGTGCAGGACCATGGCGTCCTCCCGAGTTAAGAAGGGACCCTTCCTATACACGAGACGTTAATAAGGGGCCCTTCCTTACACCTCAGGCAGGCCGACGTAGTTTTCGGCGAGGCTGGTGGCGTAGGAGCGGGAGGTGGTGACGTAGCGCAGGGTCGCCGACTGGAGCTTCGCCGCGTACGGGTCGTCGGCGTCGAGCTGGTGCAGCATCGAGGTCATCCACCAGGAGAACTGCTGGGCCCGCCAGACCCGGCGCAGTGCGGTGCGGGAGTAGTCGTCGAGCAGGTCGGTGCTGCCGTCGGCGTACCAGGCGGCGAAGGCGTCGCCGAGCAGGGCGACGTCGGCAAGCGCAAGGTTCATGCCCTTGGCGCCGGTCGGCGGGACGATGTGCACCGCGTCGCCGGCCAGGTAGAGGCGTTGCCACTGCATCGGCTCGACCACCAGGCTGCGCAGCGGGGTGATCGACTTTTCCAGGATCGGCCCCTCGTTGAGCGTCCAGTCCGGCACCGTCTCCAACCGGGTCCGCAGCTCGGCCCAGATCCGCTCGTCCGGCCAGTCGGCGATGTCCTCGTCGGCCGGCACCTGGAGGTAGAGCCGGGAGATCTGCGGCGAGCGCATGCTGTAGAGCGCGAAACCCCGCTCGTGGTGGGCGTAGATGAGTTCCTCCACCGCGGGCGGCGCGGCGGCGAGGACGCCAAGCCAAGCGAACGGGTACGTCCGCTCGTAGGTGGTCAGCACGCCCTCGGGCACGGCCGGTCGGCTGATCCCGTGGTAGCCGTCGCAGCCGACCACGAAGTCGCAGTGCAGCTCCTCGTCGCGGCCCTGGTGCCGGAAGTGAATCACCGGCGCGTTGTCCAGCCCGGACAGCCGGTCGGCCGGTGCCTCGAACAGGATCGTCCCGCCCGCGTCGAGTCGGGCGGCGATCAGGTCCTTGACCACCTCCTGCTGGCCGTACACGGTGATCGCCCGGCCGGTCAGCTCGGTCATCGGCACCCGGTGCGACTCGCCGTCGAAGCGCAGCTCGATGCCCTCGTGCCGCATCCCCTCCCGGTCCAGGCGGGTGCCCAGGCCGGTCTTGCGCAGCAGGTCGACCGAACCCTGTTCGAGCACCCCGGCGCGCAGGCGGTGTTCCACGTACTCCCGGCTGCGGCTCTCCAGCACCACCGAGGAGATGCCCTGTCGATGCAGCAGGTGCGACAGCATGAGACCGGCGGGTCCCGCTCCGACGATGCCGACCTGGGTACGCATCCGTTCCTCCTGACACGCTGAGTGTGGGTGGGGCGACATTGTCGCCCGGGCATCAGCCTGCCCGCTCGTGCCCCGCGCCGCCGCTGCGGCTTTCCACTCAGTGGAAGACCACCCGCGAAGGTTGGCGACGACGAAGATCGCGCTCGATCAGGGAACGAGTGGGGTCCCCGCGCCCGGATGCCACTCGTTCGTGGCCCGAGCGTGATCATGTGCCGTCTCGGCCAACCGGGCGGCGACCCCGTCGGCCGCTGCCCGCAGCGCCGGCACGAGCCGCTGCGGAATGGCGCCGAGGCTGTGCCCGGCGACGCCGATCGCGGCGACCACGGCCCCGTCGGCGTCGCGGACCGGTACGGCGACCGAGCAGGAGCCGAGGGTCATCTCCTCGTGGGTCCGTGCCCAGCCGCGTTCCCGTACGGTGGCCAGGTCGCGGGCCAGCCGTCCCGGCTCGGTCACCGTGTACGCCGTGCAGCGCCGCAACGGTCGGCGCAGGTGGGCGGCGAGGACCTCGGGCGGGGCGAACGCCAGCAGCGCCTTGCCGACGCCGGTGGCGTGCAGCGGCAGCCGGCCGCCGGCCCGGGAGATGGTCGGCACCGACCGGTGCCCGGTGACCTTCTCCACGTACAGCGCCTCGTCACCGTCCCAGACCGCCAGGTGCACGTTTTCCCGTACGGTGTCGTACAGCTCCTGGAGGTAGGGCAGGGCCACTTCGCGCAGCCGGGTGTGCAGTGGCGAGAGCAGCCCGGCCTCCCACAGCCGTACGCCGATGGTGTACCTGCCGTCGGCGGCGCGGGCCAACGCCCGGCCGGTCACCAGTTCGGCGACCAGCCGGTGCGTGGTGGCCAGCGGCAGCCCGCTGCGCCGGGCGATGTCGCTGAGCGTCAGCGCCGGGTGGGCCGCGTCGAACGCGCCCAGCACGGCCAACACCCGCGAGGTCACCGATGCACCGGGGGACCGGCTTCCGCCCGCCACGGCAGCTCCCTTCTCCGCACCCGGGTACGGGTGGCGAATGCGTCGATCAGAACGGGTAGCGGCTGATGTCGCCCTGCACGGTCAGCCACTGCGTCTCGGTGAACGCTTCGATGTTGGCCGCCGCCCCACCGAAGCGGGAACCGGTGCCGGACGCGCCGACCCCACCGAAGGGCGCCACCGCCTCGTCGCTGACGGTCTGGTCGTTGATGTGCACGATGCCGCTCGGGATCCGTTCGGCAAGCGCCATCGCCTTCGTCACGTCCCGGCTGAGGATGCCCAGCGACAACCCGTACTCGCTGGCGCCGGCCAGCGCGGCGGCCTCGTCCAGGTCGGTGAAGCTGAGCACCGGGGCGACCGGGCCGAAGACCTCCTGTGCGTACGCGGGCGTTTGCGGGGTGACCTCGGCGAGCACGGTCGGCCGGTAGAACAGCCCGTCGTACGTGCCACCGGCCGCCAGTCGGGCGCCCGCGTCCACGCTCGCCGTGACCAGCGAATGGATCTTGTCGCGCTGCGTCTCGTCGATGATCGGCCCGAGCGCCACCTGCTCCTTGGCCGGGTCGCCGACCGGCAGGTGGTCGGCCTTGGCGGCCAGTTCGGTCACGTACCGCTCGGCGAGGCTCTCGTGCACCAGGTGCCGGCCGGTGGTCATGCAGATCTGCCCCTGGTGCAGGAAGGACCCCCAGGCGCCGGCCGAGACGGCGAGGTCCAGGTCGGCGTCGTCGAGCACGACAAGCGCGGAGTTGCCGCCCAGTTCCAGGTGGGCCCGCTTCAGATGCCGGGCGGCGGCCTCGCCGACCTTGCGGCCGGCCGCGCTCGATCCGGTGAAGCTGATCACCCGGACGTGCGGGTCGGCGACCAGCGCCTCACCGGTCGCCACCGGACCGGGCAGCACGTGCAGCAGGCCCTCGGGCAGCCCGGCCTCCTCGAAGACCCGGGCGATGGCCAGCCCGCCGCAGACCGCGGTGCGCAGGTCCGGCTTGAGCACCACCGCGTTACCCAGGGCCAGCGCCGGGGCGACCGAGCGGATCGCCAGGATCAGCGGGGCGTTGAACGGCGAGATGACCCCCACCACGCCGACCGGCAGCCGGCGGGCCAGGCTCAGCCGGGGCTGGGCGCTCGGGATGATCTCGCCGAGCGGCTGCGAGGGCAGCGTCGCGGCCTCGTAGCACTCCTGCGCGGCGGTGCTGGTCTCCAGGACGCCCTTCGGCGGGATCGACCCGGACTCGCGGACCACCCAGTCGCCGACCTCGGCGGCGTGCTGTTCCCAGAGTGCGCCGGCCCGGCGCAGCACGGCGGCCCGTTCGGAGTAGCTGGTCGCGGCCCAGGCCCGCTGCGCGGCGGCGGCCCGGGCGCAGGCCCGCGCCACGTCGTCGGCGTCGGCCACGCCGACCAGGCCGATCTCCTCACCGGTGGCGGGCGAGCGGACCGCGGCGGTGCCGCCGGCCGGCTGGACCCAGCCGTCGCTGTAGAGGGTGCCGTGCCAGGTTCCAGTGTCGAGCAGGGACATCAGGTTCCTCCATTGGTGGTGAGGGGATTCGTGCGGTGGTACGTCTTGGCCCGCTGGATCTGCGCGAAGATGTGCCGACGAAGTTCGGCGAAGCGGGCCGACGAGCGGGTGGAGAGTTGGTCCCGTTCGGCGGGCAGGTCGACGGTGACGTCGTCGAGCACCACCGTCGGTGCGGCGGAGAGCACCAGCACCCGCTGGCCGAGATAGACCGCCTCGTCGATGTCGTGGGTGACGAACAGGGTGGTCACGCCGAGCCGCTGCCACAGCGACCGGACCAGATCCTCCAGGTCCGCCCGGGTCTGCGCGTCGACTGCGGCGAACGGCTCGTCCATCAGCAGGATGTGCGGCTCGTACGCGATGGCCCGGGCGATGGCGACGCGCTGCTGCATGCCGCCGGAGAGCTGCCACGGGTACGCGCCGTGCACGTCGCTCAGGCCGACCGCGTCAAGTGACTGGTGCAGCAGCTCCAGCCGGCGCGCCCGGGGTAGCTTCTTCTGCTTCAGCGGCAGCTCGACGTTGCCCCGTACGGTCATCCACGGGAACAGGCTGCGGCCGTACTCCTGGAAGACCACCGCCATCCCCGGCGGTGGCCCGGTGACCGCCGCGCCCTCCAGCACCACCTGCCCGCTGGTCGGGGCGAGCAGTCCGGCGATGCACTTGAGCAGGGTGGTCTTGCCGGCGCCGGACGGGCCGACCACACAGACCAACTCGCCCTGGCCGACGGTGAAGGTCAGCTCGCGGATCGCCGTCACGCGGCGGCCGTGTCCCTCGTACACCTTGCGCACGGCGCGCACGTCGAGGATCGTCTCGGGGGCGGTCCCGGTCATCGGTCTCCTCCTCGCTGGGTCTGCCGCAGGCCGAGGTACCAGTTCAGGGCGCGCCGCTCGAAGATCCGCATGGCGGTGGCGAGCAGGAAGCCGAGCAGGCCGAGCAGCAGGATCCCGGTCCACATCTCGGTGACGGCGAAGGTCCGCTGGAACTGGATGATGCTGAAACCGAGCCCGTTGCTGGCGGCGAACATCTCGCTGATCACCATGAGGATGATCCCGATGGAGAGGCCCTGCCGCATGCCGGTGACGATCTGCGGGCTGGCCGATCGGATCACCAGGTGCCACAGCCGGGCGGGGCCGGCGATCCGGTAGCAGCGCGCCGTGTCGAGCAGGACCGGGTCCACGGCCCGGACGCCCTCGACGGTGTTGAGCAGGATCGGCCAGACGCAGCCGGAGACGATGACCAGGACCTTCATGGTGTTGCCGATCCCGGCGAAGAGGATGAGTACCGGCACCAGTACCGGTGGCGGGATCGCCCGGAGGAACTCCAGCACCGGTTCGCAGAATGCCCGCAGCCGCCGCGAGGAGCCGATGGCCACGCCCGCGCCGACGCCCAGCAGCACGGCGAGGGTGAATCCGCCGAGCAGGCGGAGCAGGCTGGGCAGCACGTCGGTGCGCAGCCGGCCGGAGTGCAGCCACACGTCGTCGATGCTGGCCAGGATCTCCGACAGCGGCGGCAGGTAGTAGCTGTCGCTGTCGGCGGTGAGCACCCACCAGCAGGCGAGCAGCCCGATCGGCAGGGCCAGGGCGGCGACGACGTGCCGCACCGTGCGGCGGAGGCGATCCGTCATGCCGGCACCTCCCGTCGGATCGACGGATGCCACCTGAGCAGCCGCCGTTCCAGCTGGCGGGCCAGTATGTTTACCGCCACTCCGAGCAGCCCGGTGACGATGATCAGCGCGTACATCCGGGGGACGGCGGCACCGGACTGCGCGACGCCGATCTCGTGGCCGAGACCGGGGGCACCGATCACCAGTTCGGCGGTGATGGTGAGGATCAGCGCCACGGCGGCGGCCAGGCGGACGCCGGTGAGCAGGTACGGCAGCGCGGTCGGCCAGGTGACGTGCCGGATCCGGGCCAGCCGCCCGAGGCCGAAGGTGCGGGCGGTCTCCTGGGCGACCGGGTCGACGTCCTGCACGCCGTGCAGCACCTGGACGAGCACCTGCCAGAACGCGGCGTAGACCACAAGCAGCAGCACCGATCGCAGGCTGGTGCCGAAGAGCAGCACGGCCAGCGGGATGAGTGCCACCGAGGGGATGGGACGCAGGAACTCGATCGTGGAGGCGGTGGCCTCCCGCAGGATCGGTGCGGTGCCGAGCACGAACCCGACGACGATGCCGAGCGCCACGGCGATGAGCAGCCCGAGGAACCATCCCCGGAGGGTGTCGCCCAGGGCGGTCCAGAAGGCGCCTTCGCCGGCCAGCTCCGCCAGGGCCACCCCGGTGCGGCTGGCCGGCGGCAGGTAGTCCGGTGCGACGACACCGAGCCGCGGCACCACCTCCAGCAGCGCGAGGAAGGTGGCGAAGCCGAACACGCCGAGCAGCGTCGGGTCGCCGAGCAGCCCGGTTGGACGGCGCATGCAGCTCTCCCGCGTCGGGCGGTCCGGCGGGACCGGGGGGTGGGTTGGGCCCGCCCGGTCTGTTCGCCAACCGAACGGCCGTTCTCATCTAGAACGGTTCCACGTGGTCTGGCCCGCGTCAACGGATCGCCGCGAGTTTTCGGCAACCGGGCCCGACGTCGCACACAACGCAGTTCGCGGCACGTTGACGGCACCCGCTGTCGAGCATTATGTTCGAGATAAGTACGCAAGTCCGCATACCGAACACGGCGCGCGGATCACCGATCGCAGGAGGCGGGAGGCCCATGGCGAAGCTCGTCTCGCTTGCCGACGGCGTCGCGGAACTGGTTCGCGACGGGGACACGGTGGCGCTGGAAGGGTTCACCCACCTCATCCCGTTCGCCGCCGGTCACGAGATCATCCGACAGCAGCGGCGCGACCTGACCCTGGTCCGGATGACTCCCGACGTCATCTACGACCAGCTCATCGGTGCCGGCTGCGCGCGTCGGTTGGTCTTCTCCTGGGGCGGCAACCCCGGCGTCGGCTCGCTGCACCGCTTCCGGGACGCCGTGCAGAACTCCTGGCCGGTCCCGCTGGAGTTGGAGGAGCACAGCCACGCGGGGATGGCCAACCGGTACGTCGCCGGTGCCTCCGGCCTGCCGTTCGCGGTGCTGCGCGGCTACACCGGCACGGACCTGCCCCGGCACACCACAAACATCCGCCCGATCGAGTGCCCGTTCACCGGGGAGACGCTGACCGCGGTGCCCGCCCTGCGTCCCGACGTCACGGTGGTGCACGCCCAGCGGGCCGACCGCGCCGGCAACGTGCAGATGTGGGGGATCACCGGGGTGCAGAAGGAGGCGGTGCTGGCGGCGCACCGGTCGCTTGTCACCGTCGAGGAGATCGTCGACGAACTCGACCCGGTGCCCGGACAGGTCGTGCTGCCCGGCTGGGCGGTCACCGCGGTGGCTCGGGTGCCCGGCGGCTCGCACCCGTCGTACACCCAGGGCTACTCGGTGCGCGACAACGACTTCTACGTGGCCTGGGACGAGATCAGCCGGGACCGCGAGACCTTCCAGGACTGGATCGCGCGGCACGTGCTCACCACGGAGGTGCCGGCATGACGGACTACACCGCCGACGAGATGATGACCGTCGCCGCCGCCCGGCAGTTGCGCGACGGTACCGCCTGCTTCGTCGGGATCGGGCTGCCCAGCACCGCGGCGAACCTGGCCCGGGCCACCCACGCGCCGAACCTCGTGCTGATCTACGAGTCGGGGTGCCTCGGCGCCAAGCCCGACCGGTTGCCGCTGTCCATCGGCGACGGGGTGCTCGCCGACACCGCCGACGCGGTGGTCTCCGTGCCCGAGGTCTTCAACTACTGGCTCCAGCCCGGCCGCATCGACGTCGGCTTCCTCGGCGCCGCCCAACTCGACCGGTACGGCAACATCAACACCACGGTCATCGGCGGCGACTACGCCGACCCGAAGGTACGCCTGCCCGGTGCCGGTGGGGCACCCGAGATCGCCGCCTCCTGCCGCGAGGTGGTGGTCGTCGTCCGGCAGAGCCTGCGTACCTGCACCGAACGGGTCGACTTCGTCACCTCGGTCGGCTTCGGGTCCGGGCCGGGTGACCGGGAACGGTTGGGCCTGCGCGGCGGCGGCCCCCGTACGGTGATCACCGACCTCGGCGTCCTCGAAGCGGACCCGGCCACCTGCGAGCTGACCCTGACCCGGCTGCATCCCGGCGTCACCGTCGAGCAGGCCCGGGCGGCCACTGGCTGGCCGCTGGCCGTCTCCGCCGAGCTGGTCACCGGCGAACCGCCCACCGCCGAGGAACTCGCCGTGCTGCGCGCTCTGGAAGCGACGAAGAAGTGAGCCACGACGTCTACGTGCTCGACGCGGTACGCACCCCGATCGGCAGGTACGGCGGCGGCCTGGCCGGCGTACGCCCCGACGACCTCGCCGCGCACGTGGTCCGCGAGATCGTCGCCCGCAACCCCGGGCTGGACCCGGCCCGCATCGACGACGTGCTGCTCGGCGACGCCAACGGCGCCGGTGAGGACAACCGGGACGTGGCCCGGATGGCGGTGCTGCTGGCCGGCCTGCCGCCGTCGGTGCCGGGTGCCACCGTCAACCGGCTCTGCGGCTCCGGCCTGGAGGCGGTGATCGGCGCGTCCCGGGCCATCGCCCTCGGCGACGCCTCGATCTGCCTGGCCGGGGGAGTGGAGTCGATGAGCCGGGCCCCGTGGGTGCTCACCAAGCCCGAGCAGGGCTACCCGCGCGGGCACGAGACGCTGCACTCGACCACGCTTGGCTGGCGCCTGGTCAACCCCCGGATGCCCGAGCAGTGGACGGTGCCGCTCGGTGAGGGCGCCGAGATCCTCGCCGAGCGCTACCGGATCGGCCGCGACGCCCAGGACGAGTTCGCGCTGCGCAGCCACCAGCTCGCCGACCGGGCCTGGCGCGACGGCGCGTACGCCGACGAGGTGACCCTGGTGCCCGACACCGACGTGGAGCGGGACGAGAGCATCCGGCCCACCACCACGATCGAGGCGCTCGGCCGACTCAAGCCGGTGTTCCGGCCCGACGGCACGGTGACCGCCGGCAACTCCTCGCCGCTCAACGACGGGGCGAGCGTTCTGCTGCTGGCCGACGCCGCCGCGGCGGCGGAGATCGGCCGCGCACCGCTGGCCCGGATCGTCTCCCGGGCGGCCACCGCGATCGAGCCGCACCTGTTCGGCATCGGCCCGGTGGCCGCCGCCGAGAAGGCGCTGCGCCGCGCCGGCCTCGGCTGGGGCGATCTCGACGTGGTCGAACTCAACGAGGCGTTCGCCGCGCAGTCGCTGGCCTGCCTGGCGCAGTGGCCCGACCTCGACCCCAAGATCGTGAACCCGCAGGGCGGCGGCATCGCCCTCGGGCATCCGCTGGGCTCCTCCGGGTCACGCATACTCGGGTCACTGGCCTGGCAACTGCACCGCCGCGGCGGCGGGCGGGGCCTCGCCGCGATCTGCATCGGGGTCGGCCAGGGCCTGGCCGTCGTACTGGAAGCCTGACGGGAGCTGACGATGACCCAGGACACCACCGGCAAGCTGGTGCTGCCGGGCTACCGGCGCGACGATGTCGACGCCCATCCGCCGTTGCTGAGTCCCGGCTACAAGTCGACCGTGACCCGGGCACCGGGACAGCCGCTGGTCTACCTGCCGCAGCGGCTCACCGAGATCACCGGCCCGCTGCTCGGCGAGGGACGCCTCGGCGAGTTCGACCACGACCTGACCCGCCAACACGACGGCGAGCCGCAGGGCCAGCGGATCATCGTGCACGGCCGGGTCCTGGACGGCGACGGCCGGCCGGTGCCGCACACCCTGGTCGAGGTCTGGCAGGCCAACGCCGCCGGCCGCTACCGGCACACGCTTGACAACTGGCCCGCCCCGCTGGACCCGAACTTCACCGGCGTCGGGCGGGCGCTTACCGACGAGCGGGGGCGCTACGAGTTCGTCACGGTGCAGCCCGGCGCCTACCCGTGGCGCAACCACGACAACGCCTGGCGGCCCGCGCACATCCACTTCTCGCTGTTCGGCCGGGCGTTCACCCAGCGGCTGGTGACCCAGATGTACTTCCCGGGCGACCCGCTGTTCTTCCAGGACCCGGTGCTCAACTCGATCCGCGACGAGCAGGCCCGGCAGCGGTTGATCGCCCGCTACGACCACGCCACCACCCGGCCCGAATGGGCGCTGGCCTACGAGTTCGACATCGTGCTGCGGGGCCGGGACGAAACCCCCTTCGAGGACGAGGACGACGATGAGTGAGCGCCTGGGCGTCACGCCCGCCCAGACCGTCGGGCCGTACCTGCACATCGGCCTGCGCTGGCCCGACGGCCCGTACGTGGTGCCGCAGGGCACGCCCGGGGCGGTCTGGATCCGCGGCCAGATCGTCGACGGCACCGGCGCACCGGTGGTCGACGCGCTTGTGGAGAGCTGGCAGGCCGACCCGGACGGCCGCTTCGACCACCCCGACGACCCGCGCGGCGCGCGACCCTCGACGGTGCCCGGTTTCCGCGGCTTCGGTCGCGCCGAGACCGACGCGCAGGGCCGGTACGCGCTGCTCACCGTCAAGCCGGGGGCGTTGCCCGCCGGTGCGGGGGAGACCGAGGCACCGCACCTGACCCTCTCGGTCTTCGCCCGTGGCCTGCTGCACCGCCTGGTCACCCGGGTCTACTTCCCGGACGAGGCGGGCAACGCCGAGGACCCGGTGCTGCGTGGCCTCGACCCGGCCCGCCGTGACACGCTGCTGGCAAGTCCCGCACCCGACGGGTACCGGTTCGACATCCGCCTACAGGGAGAGCATGAAACCGTCTTCTTCGCGGTCTGAGGCGCTGCTGCGCGGGCTCTCCGGCGCGGCCGACGTCGACGCCGAACTCCACGACCGGGCCCTGTTGCAGGCGATGCTCGACACCGAGGCCGCGCTCGCCCGGGCCGCCGCCGACGTGGGCCTGCTGCCCGCGCCGGTCGCCGACGAGATCGCCGGGCACTGCCGCGCCGAGCGGTACGACCCGGCGGCGCTGGGCGCCGCGGCCGAGTCCGCCGGTAACCCGGTAGTCCCGCTGGTGCGGGAGCTGACCGCCGCGGTCGCCGAACCGGCCCGGCCCTGGGTGCATCACGGAGCCACCAGCCAGGACGTGCTCGACAGCGCCCTGTCGCTTGTGGTGCTCCGGGCCGCCGGCCCGCTGCTGCGGCACGTCGAGGCCGCCGCCGACGCCGCCGCCGACCTGGCCCGGACCCACCGCGACACCCTGATGGTGGCCCGCACCCTCGGCCAGCAGGCCGCTCCGAGCACCTTCGGCCTCAAGGCGGCCGGCTGGCTGCTCGGCCTGCACGCGGCCCGGCACAGGCTGACCCAGGCCCGGGACACCCTGCCCGCGCAGCTCGGCGGCGCGGTGGGCACCCTCGCCGGGTACGGGTCGGCCGGTCCGGCGGTGGTCGACCGGTTCGCCGCCCAGCTGGGCCTGGCGGCGAGCCCGCTGCCCTGGCACACCCGCCGGCAACCGGTGCTCGACCTCGCGGCGGCCCTCGGTGGGCTGCTCGCCGCCACCGGCAAGGTCGCGCTCGACGTCGGCCTGCTCGCCCAGAGCGAGGTCGGCGAGGTCGCCGAGGGTGGCGAGGGGCGCGGTGGCTCCTCGGCCATGCCGCACAAACGCAATCCGGTGGACTCGGTCCTGGTCACCGCCGCCGCCCGGCGTGGCCCCGGGCTGGTCGGCACCCTGTTCGCCGCTGCCGGGCAGGAACACGAACGCGCCACCGGCGGCTGGCACGCCGAATGGGAACCCCTGCTCGAACTGCTGCACCTGGCCGGCGGGGCCGCCGAGCGCACCGCCCGGATGCTCACCGGTCTGCGCGTACACCCGGACCGGATGCGGGCCAACCTCGACGCCACCGGCGGCCTGCTGCTCGCCGAGGCGGTGGCCGCCCGGCTGGCGCCCGCGCTGGGTCGCGCCGCCGCCCACGACCTGGTCCGGCGGGCCGCCGCCGGGCCGTCCTTCCGGGACGCGCTGCTCGCCGAGCCCGACGTCCGGGCCCACCTGTCCGAGCCGGACGTCGACGCGGCCCTGGACCCGGCCGGCTGGCTCGGCGCCGCCGGCCAACTGGTCGACCGCGCCCTCGACCTGCACCGGGACGGAGCACGGTGAGCGCCCGGTCCCGGGCGTTGCACGCCACCGTGGACGGCCCACCGCAGGCGCCGGTGCTGGTGCTGGGCAGTTCCCTGGGCACCACCGGCGCCATGTGGCGACCGCAGCTGGCGGCGCTGGCCGCCCGGTTCCGGGTCATCCGGTACGACCACCTCGGCCACGGCGGTTCGGCCGTGCCGGCCGGGCCGTACAGCATCGACCTGCTCGGCCGTAAGGTGCTGGCCCTGCTCGACGAACTGGCGGTCGGGCGGGTGCACTACGCCGGGCTCTCGCTCGGCGGCATGGTCGGCATGTGGCTCGCCGCGCACGCCCCCGAGCGGATCGACCGGCTCGCCCTGCTCTGCACGGCGGCGGCGCTCGGCCCGGCCGACGGCTGGCGGGCGCGGGCGGCCACCGTGCGCGCCGGCCGGCTGGACAGTGTCGCCGACGCCGTGGTCGGGCGCTGGTTCACCCCCGCCTTCGTCGCCGCCCACCCGGACACGGTGGCGGTCTACCGGGACATGCTGCTGGCCACCCCGCCGGCCGGGTACGCCGGCTGTTGCGACGCCATCGCCGGCATGGACCTGCGCGCGGACCTGGCGGCGGTACGCGCACCCACACTGGTGATCGCCGGGGCCGACGACCCGGCCACCGGACCGGAGCAGGTCGCCGACATCGCGCGGCGGATCCCGGGCGCCCGGCTGACCGTCCTGCCCGACGCCGCGCACCTGGCCAGCGTCGAGCAGCCCGAGGCGGTGACCCGCCTGCTCACTGCCCACTTCGACCCGGAAGGCGGGGGGAACCCGTGACCGACAAGCAGCGACACGACGCCGGGATGACGGTGCGCCGGCAGGTGCTCGGCGACGCGCACGTCGACCGGGCCGTCGCCAACACCGACGAGTTCACCGCCGACTTCCAGAACCTGATCACCCGGTACGCCTGGGGCGAGATCTGGACCCGCGACGGGCTGGACCGGCGCACCCGCAGCTGCATCACCCTCGCCGTGCTGGCCGCCCTGCACCACGACGAGGAGCTGGCGATGCACGTCCGGGCCGCCCGGCGAAACGGGCTGACACCCGACGAGATCGGTGAGGTTCTGCTCCAGGTGGCCGTCTACGCTGGCGTACCGGCGGCAAACCGGGCGTTCAAGGTGGCCCAGGCGACTCTGCGGCAGGAGACCGAGTGACCGACGCGGCGCGCGGAGGCGAGTTCGTCCAGTCGCTGGAGCGCGGCCTGGCGGTGATCCGCGCCTTCGACGCCGAACATCCGCAGCTCACCCTCAGCGAGGTGGCCCGGGCCACCGGGCTGACCCGGGCCGCCGCCCGCCGCTTCCTGCTCACCCTGGTCGAGCTGGGTTACGTGCACACCGACGGGCGGCTCTTCTCGCTGCGTCCGCGCATCCTCGACCTCGGCTACGCCTACCTGTCCAGCCTGAGCCTGCCCGAGGTCGCCCAGCCGCACATGGAGGCGCTTGTCGCGCAGGTGCACGAATCCTGCTCGGTGTCGGTGCTCGACGGCGGCGAGGTGGTCTACGTCGCCCGGGTACCCACCAAGCGGATCATGACGGTGGGGATCAGCGTCGGCACCCGGTTCCCCGCGTACGCGACGTCGATGGGGCGAGTGCTGCTCGCCGCCCAGCCCGCCGACTGGCTGGACGGCTACCTCGCCAAGGCGGAACTGCGCCCGTTGACCCGGCGTACCGTCACCGACCCGGCCAAGCTGCGCGCCATCCTGACGAAGATCGCCGCACAGGGGTACGCCATCGTCGACCAGGAGCTGGAGGAGGGGCTGCGCTCGCTGGCCGCACCGATCCACGGCGACAACGGATCGGTGATCGCCGCGGTCAACGTCTCGGCGCACGCCAGCCGCGGTTCGTTCGAGATGATCCGCAAGGAACTGCTGCCGCCGTTGCTGGCCGCCGCGAAACGCATCGAGGAGGATCTGAGCGCCGGCGTGCGCCGCTGAGCGGTACGCCCGCCGCCCGGTTGCCGGCACCGCTGCGTCGCCTCCGGCGATCCGCGCCTGTCGCGCCGCTCGCCGTACCACCATGAGTGGGTGCGACGAACGGGGGCGACGTGAGCGAGCTGCTGCTGATCATCACGTTGGGCGTCACCGTGCTGGTCGGCACCACGATCGGTGGCCGGTACCGGGTCGCGCCGCCGGTGCTGCTGATCTGCTTCGGTGCCCTGTTGGCGCTGCTGCCGCCGCTGGCGGAGGTGGTGCTGGCCCCCGAGGTGGTGCTTGTGCTGTTCCTGCCGGCGATCCTCTACCGGGAGAGCCTGGCCACCAGCCTGCGGGAGCTCCGGGCCAACTTCGTGGTCATCGCCCTGCTGGCGGTCGGGCTGGTCGGCGCCACGATGGTGGCGGTGGCGCTGGTGGCGCAGCGGCTCGGCGTCGACCCGGCGGTGGCCTGGGTGCTCGGTGCCGCGCTCGCGCCGACCGACGCCGCCGCGGTGGCCGGCCTGGCCAAGCGGATGCCCCGGCGGCTGCTCACCACGCTGGGTGCGGAGAGCCTGATCAACGACGGCACCGCCCTGGTGCTCTTCGCCGTCGCGCTCGGCCTGCTGCACGGCGGGCCGGCACCGAACGCGTTCGAACTCGTCGAGCGCATCGGCCTGTCGTTTCTCGGCGGCATCGCGGCGGGCGTGCTGGTCGGCACGGTGGTGATCCTGATCCGCAAGCGGCTGGACGATCCGCTGCGGGAGGGTGCGCTCAGCGTACTCACCCCGTTCACGGCCTTCTTCCTGGCCGACAGCGTCCACGAGAGCGGGGTGCTCGCGGTGGTGGTCGCCGGCCTGATGGTCGCCTTCGCCAGCCCCCGGGTGATCCGCGCCCGGTCCCGGGTGCTGGCGCTGTCCTTCTGGGACCTCACCACCTTCCTCATCAACGGCGGACTCTTCGTGCTGGTCGGGATGCAGATTCCCCGGGCGGTCCGGGGTGTCTCCAGCGTCTCGTTGCCACGCGCGATCACCATCGCGCTCGTGGTGGCCGGTGTGCTGGTGGCGGTGCGGATGCTGTGGCTGCACCTGACGGCGGCCCTGGCCCGGCTGGTGGACCGGCGCAAGGACCGGCGCGCCCGGCGGGTGAACTGGCGGGTGCGTACGGTCGCCGGCTGGGCCGGGTTCCGGGGCGCGGTCTCCCTGGCGGCGGCGCTCGCCGTGCCGCTGAACGCCGACGGCGGACCGGTGCGGGAGCGCGATCTGATCATCTTCTGCGTGGCGACGGTGATCCTGGTGACGATGCTCGTGCAGGGCACCACGCTGCCGCTGCTGCTGAGCTGGGCCCACCTCACCGGCGATCCGGAGCGTGACGACGAGAGCCGGCAGGCGCAGGTGCACGCCACCCGGGCCACCCTCACCGCGTTGCCGGACATCGCCGGGCGGGTCGGCGCCGACCCGGAGGCCGTGCAGCGACTCCAGGCCGAGTACGAGAGTCATCTCGGTGCCGTGCAGGCCGAGCCGGAAGGTGAGTCGGCGGCGGCCCGGGAGAACGAACGCCGGCTGCGCCTGGCCGCGCTCGAACACAAGCGACAGGAGATCACCCGGATGCGCGACGCCCGGGAGATCGACGAGGCGGTGCTGCGGGAGTTGCAGGCCAGGTTGGACGCCGAGGAGATTCGCCTGCTGGGGCCGATCTCCTCGGACTGACCGGTGACCTGCCGGCGCTCACCCCGTCGGCTGGACGGTGACGGGCAGGGCCAGGGCCACGGTGAGGTCGAGCAGCGTACGCGGGTCGCTGAGCCGCTCGCCGTACAGCTGCCGCAGCTGGCCCATCCGATAGCGCACCGTCTGCGGATGGACGAACAGGTCGGCGGCCACGTCGTCGCGGCGCCCCTGGTGTAGCAGCCAGGACCGCAGCGTCTCGGTGAGCCGTTCGGCGGTGGCCGCGGGCAGCTCCGCGAGGGGTTGCAGCACCCGGGAGCGCAGGTCGGCGAGGGCCTCCAGGTCGGCGCTGAGCAGCAGCTCGGTCAGATGCCGTTCGGTGTCCAGCGGCTCGCCGTCCGGTGGGCGGGCGATGCCGATCTCCACGGCCCGGAGCACCCGCCGGTAGGAGGAACTGGCCCGATCCCACGGCCGGGCGGGCCCGAGCACCGCGCGGCGTCGGTGCAGCACCCGGGCGAGTTGCCGGCGGTCGCCGTGGGCGTCCGGTACGAGCAGCACCGCCCGCTCCTCGCCGGGTTCGCGGGCGGGCGACTCCTCGCTGATCTCCAGCGTGTGCTCGTTGAGCAGGGCGAGTACCCCGCGCAGGTTGGCCCGGGGCAGCAGGATGACGGTGAGGGTCTGCGGCACCGGCCAGTCCGCCCGTTCGGCGCTGCGCCGCAGCACGTCCTCCGGCTCGCCGGCGAGCAGTTGCTGGGTGAGTCGTTCCAGGTTGCGCCGCCGGGCCCGGCCGACGCTGGCCAACTCGTCGGCGTGCCCGGCCACGCTGGCGGCGGAGAGCTCGTCGATGTAGGCGAACATCAGTTCGGCGAACTCGGCGACGGTGGCGGCGGGCAGCCCGATCGCCACGGTGGCGGCGGCCATCTCCCGCCAGGAGACCCGGGCACCGACCCGGTACGCGGCCAGCAGCGCGTCCATGCTGCGGCCGGAGCGGGCCTCGCCGCTGCCCAGCGCGTACGCTGCCTCCAGCGCCGGGATCAGCGGGGTGCTCGGGTCGGTGGCCTGGCAGCGCTCCAGCAGTTGCAGGAAGGTACCGAGAGCGATCTGCACGGCGTTCTCGATTTTGTCCCGCATCTGCCCGGTCAGGGTGCCCGAGTAGCTGGGCACCTCGGCCGTGATGGCAGTGACGGTTCGACCGGCTACCATCGGTAGCCGATCACGCAGTTCGCGGGCGACCCGCTCGTCCAGTTCGAGGCGCGCCGCCCGATGGGTGGTTCCGGAGGGTTCCGCCACGGTTGTTCTCTCCGCACAAAAAGGGTGGATCGCTTTACCTTCGCAGGCCAAGATTCTATGCCAGCTGGCCGCGACCATCGTGTTATGACCACTACCGCCCCGCGACCGCACGCATCAGGATCCCTGCGCCGTCGCCTCTGGCGGCTGGCCGAGACGGTGACCACGCCGGTGTTGCCCGGCGACTACCTGGACCTGGTGGCGCCGCTGCGGGCCGGTGCCGACCTGCGGGGCCGCATCCTCGACGTCCGCCCGGAGACCCCGGACGCGGCGACCCTGCTGATCCGTCCCGGCCGTGGCTGGCGGGGACACCTGCCGGGCCAGTACGTGCGGCTCGGGGTCGATGTCGACGGGGTGCGCCAGTGGCGCGCCTACTCGGTCACCTCCCCGCCCGGCCGGCACCCCGACCCGATCTCGGTGACGGTCAAGGCCATCGAGGACGGCGTGGTCAGCAACCACCTGGTCCGCCGGGTGCGACCGGGCACGATCGTGCAGCTGGACCAGGCGCAGGGCGACTTCGTGCTGCCGGACCCGGCACCGGCCCGGGTACTTTTCCTCACCGCCGGCAGCGGCATCACCCCGGTCGCCGGGATGTTGCGCTCGGGCGTGCTGGCCGGCAGCGACGTGGTGCTTGTCCACTCGGCGCCCACCGCGGCCGACGTGGTCTTCGGCGCGGAGCTGCGCGACCTGGCCGAGCGTGGTGTGATCCGGCTGGTGGAGCGGCACACCAACGTCGACGGGCTGCTGGACGTGGCCGAGCTCGACACCCTGGTCCCCGACCACCTGGAGCGGCAGACCTGGGCGTGTGGCCCGGTCGGGCTGCTCGACGCGGCCGAGGCGCACTGGACGGCCCGGGGCTGCGCGCAACGGCTGCATACCGAGCGGTTCCGGCCCACGATCATCACCGCCGGTGACGGTGGGACCGTCACCTTCACCCGCTCGTCGGTGACCGTCGAGGCCGGCGGCGGCACGCCGCTGCTCGACGCCGGGGAGAACGCGGGCGTGCTGATGCCCTCGGGCTGCCGGATGGGCATCTGCTTCGGCTGTGTGCTGCCACTGCGGCAGGGCGCGGTTCGGGACCTGCGCAACGGGGAACTGACCACCGCCCTACCGGGCGACGGCGTACGCGTGCAGACCTGTGTGTCGGCCGCTGCCGGCCCGTGCGAACTCGAGATCTGATCGGAGAAACACAACGTGACCGTGATCCAGAAGAAGGCCACCAACCCGATCGCCCACCTCACTGCCGAGGACATCGAGACCCTCGGCAAGGAGCTCGACGCCATCCGCCAGCGGGTGATCGACACCCGGGGTGAGCGGGATGCCGCGTACATCCGGAAGGTCATCTCGACGCAGCGCAAGCTGGAGGTCGGCAGCCGGGTGGTGTTGCTCTTCTCGCTGTTCCCGCCGGCCTGGGTCGTCGGCACCGCCGGACTGGCGGTGGCGAAGATCCTGGAGAACATGGAGATCGGGCACAACGTCCTGCACGGTCAGTGGGACTGGATGCGGGACCCGAAGATCCACTCGACCAGCTGGGAGTGGGACCACGCCACCCCGGCCGACCAGTGGAAGCAGTCGCACAACGAGCTGCACCACCGTTACACCAACGTGGTCGGCAAGGACAACGACCTCGGCTACGGCATCATGCGCGTCGACGAGGACCAGCCCTGGCACCCGGCCTACCTGGGCCAGCCGTTCTACAACTTCGTCAACGCCTGCTTCTTCGAGTACGGCGTGGCCGCGTACGACCTGGAACTGGGCAGGCGGCTGAAGGAGAAGGGTGGGCTCAAGGACCCGGAGTTCCGGGCCAAGGCCCGCGCGGCCGGCCGGAAGATCCGTCGCCAGGCGCTCAAGGACTACCTGCTGTTCCCGGTGCTGTCCGGCCCGTCGTTCTTCCACACCATGGCTGCCAATTTCACCGCGAACCTGATCCGCAACCTGTGGAGCCACTCGGTGATCATGTGCGGGCACTTCCCGGAGGGCGTCGAGACCTTCGAGAAGACCTCGATCGAGGGTGAGACGCGGGGCGAGTGGTACCTGCGGCAGATGCTCGGCTCGGGCAACATCAGCGGCAGCCGGCTGATGCACATCATGACCGGCAACCTGTCGTACCAGATCGAGCACCACCTCTACCCGGACCTGCCGAGCAACCGTTACCAGGAGATCGCCCCCGAGGTGCGGGCGCTCTTCGACCGCTACGGCCTGAAGTACACCACCGGCTCGCTGCCCCGGCAGGTCTTCTCGGCCTGGAAGAAGGTTTTCCGGCTCGCCCTGCCGAACCGCCGCCAGCCGGCCGCGCCCGTCGACGAGCAGCCGACCCCGGCGCTCGCCGCCGCCTGACCCCTTTCAGATCTTGGTACGGAACTGCCTCCGGGCTGCTTCGTACCAAGATTCGTGCCGGGTCAGCGGCGGTTGGGATAGTTTCGCATCGACTGACGACCCCGGACGAAGGCCAGTACGACCACTGCCACGAACGCGATGAGCCCGATGATGACCAGCCAGCGGACCGCCTCCAGCAGCAGGCCGAGCAGGACGAGAATGCCGGCGATCACGCCGACGACCCAGAGTAGGGCGCGCATCTCCACCTCCTGAACGTCGGCCGTCCGGCGGATCCGGACGGCCTGCCGGCTCAGCTACCCGATTCGTTCCGGATCATGCCGACTGGGCAGGTCGGAGGCGGTGGCGCGGAGCGGCGGTGACGCACGGTCCACGGGATGCTGACCCAACGCTTATCCTGTGCCCCGACCGTATTCGCGGAAGGGGCCGCATGCCGTCGCGGCAGGACCAGCTGCACTCGTACCAGTTCACCATCCAGCGGGTGGTGGCCGCCCTGGTGATGCGCGAGACCGACCCGGCGCAGTCGCCGTTTCGCCGGCTCGCCGGTGCGGCGCTGGCCAGCGTGCTGGTGGCGGTCATCGGGCTGGGCGGGTTCGCGCTCTACGGCCTCTTTGCCGGCGGCGGCGTGAAGTGGCGCGACGGCGGCGCGGTAATCGTGGAGAAGGAGTCCGGTGCCCGGTTCGTCTATCGCGAGCAGCGGCTGCACCCGGTGCTCAACTACGCCTCCGCGCTCCTGATCCTCGGTGCCGAGCGGCCGAAGACCGTGCTGGTGTCCCGCCGGTCGATCGAGGGCGTGCCCCGTGGCCTGCCGCTGGGCATCGCCGACGCACCCGACTCGCTGCCGGCGGCGGCCCGGCTCGCCACCGGTGCCTGGACGGTCTGCTCGGTCGGCACCGACGGCGGCGGGCCGCAGGCGCGGTCGGTGCTGCTGATCGGCACCGGCGGGACGGGTGGCCGGCCACTGGGCGCGCAGGCGCTGCTGCTGCGTGCTCCCGACGGTCAGCTGCACCTGCTCTGGCAGCAGCGCCGCCATCTGATCCGCGACACCGACCGGGTACTGGCCGCGCTGGCGGTCACCCGGGCGCGGGCGGTGCCGGTCGCCGCTTCCCTGCTCAACACGGTGCCGGCCGGCCTGGACCTGGCACCGCTGGAACTGCCCGGCCTCGGCGAGGAATCCGCCCGGATCGCCGACGCCCGGATCGGGGACGTGCTGCTGGTGAGCAACTCCGGCGGCGGCCGACAGTACGCGGTGGTGCAGCGCGACGGCCTCGCCGGCATCACCGAGCTCCAGGCGGCGCTGCTGCTCGCGCGCACCGGGCAGCGCGAACCGGACCAGATCAGCCTGGGTCGCTTCGCGGCCCTGCCCCAACTGGACGATCTTGCGCCGGCCGGGCCGCACGCGCCGCCGAGCGTGCCGCCCCGACTGGCCGCCATGGACTCGTCGGTGGTCTGCGCCCGGGTCGGTGACGAGTCCGGGCAGGTCGAGCTGCGGCACGGCGGACAGTTGCCGGAGCTGACCACACCGAGCGCCGAGAGTCGGCCGGCCGGCCCGGCGGTCGCCGACCACGTCGTCGTGGAGCCCGGGCGGGGCGCGCTTGTCGAGTCCGTGGCCGCACCGGGTGCGACCGGCGGGGCGATCTCCGTGGTGACCGACCTCGGCCGCCGGCACGTCCTCGCCGACGCCGGGGTGCCGGCCATGCTCGGCTACGGCGGAGCCCGTCCGGTCCGGCTCCCGGCGGGTGTGGTCAGCCTGGTCCCCGCCGGTCCCACCCTGGACCCGGCGACCGCCCGACAGACGGCCGCCCCCGCCTGAGCGGACCGTACCGACCCGTCGCGGCCTGAGTGGACCGTACCGACCCGTCGCGGCGACGCGCCTGACCGGGCTGTCCCGCACTTTTCTTCGAGTGTCATTGCCGGCTGGACAACAACTGTCGCTGCGGACACGGCACATCCATCGTCCACTTCGGAGGAAAGTAGGCCGATGACGGTCCGCGACAGACCGAATACGTCGTTAGGATGGCGGCAACGGAAGGAATCACTCATACGCTCGGTCGGCGGCCAGGATCGCGGGGGGAGACGAGAATGGTGGTGCGCTTCCGACAGGAGTTCGTGCTGTCGCGACCATCAGGGTGCAGGACACGCTTACCGGGCGTGAAACATCGCGCGGCCCACCGGGCTGCGGGATGATGCCCGCGGACGGTGGCGAGAAGTCCCTCAACAGCCTGATACGAATACTGCTGTGCGACTCGCAGCCCGTCACGCGGGTCGGGTTGAAAGCGATTCTCACCGAGCATCCCGGAATCCGGGTGGTCGGCGAGGCAGCGACCGCGGAGCAGGCCGTGCAGGTGGCGCGCAAGCTGCGACCGCACATCGTGTTGTGCGACATGGGTCTGGCCGGTCTGGACGCCGCCACGCTGACTCGGCGGGTCACCGGCATCCACATCGATGCCGAGCGTACGGCCCGGACGTCGGTCATTTTCATGATTCAGACGGTGGACCAGAACGTCTTCGAGGCACTTCGGGTCGGCGCGACGGGCGTGCTGCCGCGCACCTGCGAGGTGGACGAGCTGCTCTGGGCCATCAAGGCTCTGCGCAACGGGAATCGCTTCCTCGCCCCGCCCGTTACCGACGAGGTGTTGAACCGCGCCTTCGGCTTCACTCTGACCAGGGCCGGGAACGTCGCCCTGGCCAATCTCACCAGGCGGGAGCGGCAAGTCCTGGAGCTGCTCGCGTCCGGAATGAACAACGCCGAGATAGGCGAGCAGCTGCATATTGGCGAACCGACCGTGAAGTACCATGTTTCACGGACATTACGAAAGCTTGATCTGCGTGATCGGCTGCAAGCAGTGGCGTTCGCGTATCAGAATGGTCTGGTCGACCCGAACCTCTCAGACCAGCGCAGAAATGTCCGCAACCAGGCGTCGTAGGGTCGTTCCGAATTACCAGGTCCGGGCCATCAACCGGTCGGCAAGCACCCGCAGGGCGGCAGTTCCTGCCGGGTCCAGGTCGAGCCCGTCGAGGTACGCCCACGCGGCGGCCAACCGGCGCTCGGTCTCGCGTACGGCCCAGGTCCGCGCTCCGGCCTCGGTGAGCAACCGCCGCAGCTCGGTGATCTCGTCGTCGCCGGCTGGGCCGGGCTGTGCCGGTGCCGGGCGGCGGTAGATCTCCGCCAGCTCGGCGGCGGCCGGGGTGCCGCCACCGAGCGCGTAGACCACGGGCGCACTCTTCTTCCGTCGGCGCAGATCCGCGCCGACCGGCTTGCCGGTCACGGCCGGGTCACCCCAGATGCCGAGCACGTCGTCCATGATTTGCAGCGCGAGGCCGAGCTGACTGCCGAAACCGGCGAACCGGGCCGCCCACTCCGGGTCGGCGCCACCATAGCGGGCGCCGAGATTGCAGGCACAGCCGAGCAGTGCTCCGGTCTTGCGCTCCATCATGGTCAGGCAGGCCGCGAGCGACACCTCACCGTGGCCCTCGAAGGTGAGGTCCTGCTCCTGGCCGAGGGCCAGCACCCGCAGCGTCTCGGCGAGGTCCGCCACCGCAGCGGGGGCCGCCGGGTTCTCGTCGACCGACAGCATCCCGAAGCCGAGCGCGAGCAGCGCGTCGCCCACCAGCACCGCCGTCGGTACGCCGAACTGCGCCCACACCGTCAGGCGGTGCCGCCGCTCGCGGTCGCCGTCCATGACGTCGTCGTGCACCAGAGTCGCGTTGTGCATCAGCTCGATCGCAGCGGCCGGCACCAGGGCGTCGCGCTGCTGGCCGCCGACGGCCGCCGCGCAGAGCAGGGCCAGGGCCGGACGGAACAGCTTCCCACCGGGTTTCGGACGTGGACTGCCATCGGCGTCGAGCAGTCCGAGCTGGTAGCCGCAGGCGACTTCGAGCGGCCCGGCCAGGGTGGCGATCTGCTGACGCAGCAACGCCGGCAGCCAGCGTCGCGCCTGGGCGACCCCGGGCAGCTCGTGCAACGGTGGCGCGGTGTCGATGGGAGCGGCGAGGGTCATCGGGCTACCTCTCGTCCTGGGGACGGGCACCTGACCCGGCGGCTGCGGTCACCGATTCGAGGTAACGCGCGGGCTCCTGCCACAGGTCCTGCTCGGCGCGGTAACGCTTGGTCTCCCGCGACCAGTCGAGGTTGCCCCGCATCCAGGACCGCATCCCGGCCAGGTACCTGGCCAGTCCCGCATGGTGCGCCGCGAACTCCGGGCCGAGCAACCGCTGCTCGCCGGCCAGGAACTCGTCCGTCGCGTCGGCGATGCGACGCAGCACCGCGGCGACGGCGGCCGGTCGGTCGAGCCGCTCGTGGTGGGCCACGACGCTGACGAGGTTGTGGAACTCTCCCAACGCGGATTCCTTGTCCAGGGAATAGACGTCGTTGGTCCAACAGACCACGTCGCAGGCGGCGCGCAGGGTCCCGGCGAACACCTCGCCGTCGATCACCTCGGCCGGCAACTCGATGTCGCGGACCACCTCGATCAGGTCCATGCAGACGTAGATGGCTCCGGTGTGTCGGCGATTCTCGACGTACGACTGCTCGTCGGGGACCGTTCCGGCGGCCCGGTTGTCCGCCTCCCAGCAGGCCGCGATAGCACCGGCCGCCACGTGGGTGACGAACCGCGACCGCCAGTCCGCGCTGGCGCGCGGCATGGTCCGGTGCCACAGATCGGCAAGCGAGGCGACGATCGGGGACGCCTGTCGCCACTGCTCGAAGCTGTCGCCGTCGCTCGTCAGCACGGCGTAGAGGTCGGCCATGACGCTGCCGGCCTGGCGCGGATCCCGACCCACGGCGCCGTCGTCGAGCTGGTCGTCGAGCAGAAACAGCCACGCGAACCAGTCCGCGACCAGGCAGAGGTCCGGCTCGGTCAACTCCGGGTAGGTCATGGCCGCGAAGCGGGCGAAGTCGGCGTCGGCGAACCGCCGCCGGGGTAGCTCCCGGTGGATGAGGCCGTGCCGGCTGACCCACGCGTCGAGATGCGTACGCGCCGTGTCGACGTGTGGGCTCAACTCGGCCGGGAAGGGACAGTAGACCTCCGGTTCCATCGCGGTCATCGCTGCTCCAGGACGAGTTGGACACCGGGGTTCGGACGAAGGGTGATCAGCGGTTGCATGCCCACCGGTGGTGCGCCGGCCGGCGGGCTGATCCGGAAGCGTTGCAGGATCATCGTGACGATCACCTGAAGCTCGGCCAGCGCGAAGTGCTTCCCAATGCAGACGCGGGGGCCGGCGGCGAAGGGGATGTAGGCGTTGCGGGGCCGTTGCGCCACCCGGTCGGGCAGGAACCGGTCCGGGTCGAACCGTTCGGGTTCGGGCCAGAAGTCGCGATGGCGGTGCAGCAGGAGAAAGTTGATGTAGATGCCGCTGCCGGCCGGCACGTGGTACCCGCCGATCTGGTCGTCGTCGACCGCGTTGCGCATCGTCTGCCAGGCCGGCGTGTTCAGCCGCAGCGTCTCGTCGATGACCCGTCGGGTGTACGGCATCTGGAACAGGTCCTCGAAGGTCGGTACCCGGTCGCCGAGGATCTCGTCGATCTCGTCGTGCATCTGTTGCTGCACATCCGGATTGCGCGACACGTGA
The DNA here is from genome assembly GCF_038246755.1 of Micromonospora sp. FIMYZ51. Lineage (NCBI taxonomy): Bacteria > Bacillati > Actinomycetota > Actinomycetes > Micromonosporales > Micromonosporaceae > Micromonospora > Micromonospora sp. FIMYZ51. The sequence continues at coordinate 3,499,507 of NZ_CP134706.1, forward strand.
TGCAACAACCAGCACACCGCGTGCGTGGTCGTCTCGTACCCGCCCACCATGATGTTGAGCACCTCTTCGTGCAGTTGGGTGGGTGTCATGCGGTAGCCGGTGTCCTCGTCGACGGAGTCAGCGAGGATGGTGAGCAGGTTGGCCCGGTCCGGATCACGCGAACCGCGCTGCTCGATGAGCTGATCGATGAACGTGTCGAGGTTACGGATCAGTTGACGCAGCCGCAGGTGGCTCGGGGTGGGCCAGGACAGTGGCGGGAACGGGAAGCGGAAGAAGCGGCCCATGATCTGGTTCGCCGTGGTGAAGTCCCGTTCGATGGCGTCGGTCGAACGACCGACATCTGCGCCGTAGAGGCTGCGGGTGACGATGCGCAGCGCCAGGTGCCCGACCTGCGTGGCGGTGTCGACCACGTCCTCGCGGCCGTAGGAGCGTTGCCACCGGTCGAGCATCGCGCCGGTCTCGTCGGTCATGTTCGCCACGAACGCGGCGGTCTTGGGCCGGTGGAACGACGGTTGCATCAACCGCCGCTGCCGATGCCACGCCTGGCCGCCGACCGCGCCGATCAGACCGTTGCGCAGCACCGGCCGGACGGTGCGGTACAGCGAGGTTTCCTTGTCGTAGTTTGTTGCGTTGTCGACAAGTACCCGTTGCACACCCTCGGGATGGTTCACCATGACCAACGGGACGCCGAGCAGCCGCAGGCGGACCACGTCGCCGCGCTCGCGGACCAGTCTGGTGAGGAAACCGAGCTGATCCCTGCGGAAGCCGAGGGTCATCGCGACGTCCTCGCGCCACGTCGTACCGGGAATCGGTCGGCCCCGCTGTGATCCGGAACTGCCTGCTCGGGCGGCGCCCACGCTCGTGCTCATCGGCTGCTCCTCACGCTCGTCGTTCCATCCGGAGACACTACGAGCGCCGATGCCCGGCCCGCCCCGGCCGGAGGTGGTGCCACGTCCTATCCGTAGGGATTGCCGCGCCTATCCGGAAGCGACGGTTCGATCAATCCCTTTCGTCGAGCCGATCCCGGTAGCCAGCGAATCCGTCGGCGGGCCGGAGGCTGAGCGCGAGGGGAGCGCCGCAGCTCCCAACGCCGTCCAGGTCAGGGCGACGCTGACCCTGGTTGTCGGGTCAGGCCGACGATGGTGGCCAGTCGGGCCACGTCGGCCGCTGCCGGTCCGCGTTGGGTGAGCGCGGCGAGGAGGGTACGGGCGACCGGTCGGCTGCGGACCTCGGCGGGGGCGGTGTGGTCGGCCTGGAGGAGGGTCTGTCCGGCTGCGGCGGGGTTGCCGGTGTCGAGGTGGAGGCGGGTGGCGTCGATGAGGTGCGCGGCGCGGTGTTCGGGAGGTAGCTGTCGCCAGCCGTTGCTGCGGATGGTGTGTTGGTGGTGGTGGAGGGCTTCGGTGGTGTCGCCGAGGCGGTGGGCGGCGAGCATGTGGGCTGCGCGCACGGCGGTGGGTCCGAAGCCGGTGTGGTGTGGGTCGGTGTGGTGGCTGTGGTGGTTGGCCAGGGTGGTGGCGTGGTCGAGGAGATCGTGGGTGTTGCGGTGGTCGCCGAGGCTGGCGGCGGCGAGTCCGGCGTGGAGGAAGAGGGTGCCGCGTACGGTGTGGTCGTCGGTGAGGTGGGCGGCGGTGACGGCGGCGGTGAGGGCGAGGTGGTGGTGGCCGAGGGCGTGCAGGGCTTGGGTGATGGCGATGCTGGCGGTGCCGGTGAGGGTCGGGCCGCCGGCCGCGACCGTGACGGCCCGGTCGGCGGCGAGCCAGGCGAGGTGGGCTTCGCCGAGTTTGATCAGGACGTGGGCGGTGATCCGGTAGCTGGCCACGAGCAGGCTCCGGGTGCCGTGGGTGGCGTCGAGCAGGCCGGGTAGGGCGTTGAGTAGTTGTGGGTAGCGGGCGTGCTGGTAGCTCATCCAGGCGTGTGCGACCTGTCGGCGGGCCTGGTCTGCGGTGACGGTGCGGTGGGGGCGATCGTGGTAGCGGGCCAGCGCCGCCCGAACGGCGTCGATGCCGTCGAGGCTGGATGCTGTGGGCGGTGGTTGGCGTGGGCCGAGGAGCATTTCGGGGTCGAGGTGTAGGACGTTGGCGATGTCTCGGATGACGGAGTAGCGGTCGAGTTTGCGGACGCCGCGCTCGATCTTGTCGACCCAGCTTTTGGATTTGCCGAGTCGGTCGGCGAAGGCTTGTTGGCTCATGCCTCGGCGGGTGCGTAGCTCGGCGACCCGGCGGCCGAGGGGTACCGAGTGGTGATCGCGCCGGTGGTTCATCGTTCCCCCCGCGCCGGTGGCATGGTGTGGGTGGCTTCCCCGCAGCGCGGACACCACCGCGACTTCACCTTGAACGCGAACAGCCCGACCAGGAAGCCCGGCACCAGGCCGCCGAGCAACGCGATCGGTATGACTTCGGAAACCATGAGCACTCTCGCTTTCTGACGAGGCGGAGGAGAGTTCACGGGCGAGAGACTTCTCGCAGGTACTTCGTCACCCGAGCAGCTACTTTCTCGGCCTGCTCGATGAGCGTGAGGAGCGGAAAGTTGGTTGGCTGCCGTAGCTCACGCGCATCGTCGGCCCGAGCAAGGGCAGCCAAGAAGATCCGACTTGTTTCGAGGGCACGGTTGACAACTTCGATGTCTCGCGCCAGCCCGGCGGCCTGATCGTCCACAGCGGCATTCCTGTAGCTAGACATGTTCGGAGAGTGACGTTGGATTCATACCAACCATTTCAGTCGGTCGAAGCTTCGTCAAGACCTCTCGATAGATTGGTTGGTACGACATCAGGGAGGCTCGACGTGGCTCAGCCGAAGTACCGCCAGATCGCCAGCGAGCTGCGAGATCAGATCGTGTCCGGGGCTCTGCGCGAGGGTGATCGGCTGCCGACCGAGCCGAAGCTCCAAGAACAGTACGACGCCTCACGCAACACGGTCCGCGACGCGACCGCGTTGTTGGTGCACGAGGGCTTGGTCCACCGAGTACCGGGGCGTGGCGGCGGAATGATCGTCCGGCGGCGAGCCACCCTCACCTTTCATGCGCACCGCGCGGAAATGCCCGCCCAGCCCACTGCCGAGACGGATGCATGGCGCTCGGAGGTCGCGGCGCAGGGCTATGCGGCGTCGCAGGACTTCAGCCTGATGATCCGATCGATTTCTCCTGACCTTGCCGAACGCCTCCACGTCGAGCCCGACTCGGTTGCTGTGCTTCGCCGCTGCATCAGGTACGTCAACAGTCAACCGTCCTCCTTGCAGGACACCTACTACCCGATGGATCTTGCCGAGGAAATCCGGGAGTTGCTGTCGCCGAAGGACATTCCGCAGGGCACCACCAGGCTTCTGGCCGAGCGCGGTCACGAGCAGGTGGCCTACTACGACGAGTACGTCTCGCGGATGCCGACCCCGGAGGAAACGAATTTGCTCGGACTCCAGCCTGGCACGTCGATTCTGCTGCACATCCGCACCGGTTACACCGAGCACCGGCCGGTACGCGTTTCGTTCAACGTGCTGGCTGGGGACCGCAACCAGATCGTCACCACCCACGGCGACTTGCGCATCATCGCGAGGTTCCGTCCGGAGGAAGCTCCCGAATGATCATCACTCCAGCTCGGCTTGAGGACGTTGACGTCATCATGAGTTGGCGACGGGAACGTGTCGCCTGGCTCACCGCAAGAGGTGAGGAGCAGTGGTCCATACCGCTGCCCCGTACTGCCATGGCATCGACGGTCTCAGCAGGGCAGACGTGGATGGTCTGGGAGGGCGACGACCCAGTCGCCACGATCACCCTCACCGCGTATACGGACGTCGACAGCCTATGGAAGCCTGACCGTGATCCTGAGGCGTTGTGGTACCCGGAGGACGACCCAGCAGACGCCTTGTACGCGGCGAAGATGATGGTTCCCCTTGCCTATTCGGGTGAGAACCTGGGTGGCGAACTGCTGGATTGGGCTGGTGGCCGGGCTTATGACGCTGGGCTGACGTGGTTGCGGCTGGACGCCTGGACCTCCAACCGGCGGTTGCACGAGTACTACCGCCGGCAGGGATTCCGACACGTCCGTACCGTCGAATCCCGCGTTTCTGGTGCTTGTTTCCAGCGACCGGCGCAGCCCTACCTCGACGGCCGTCTCAAGGTCCAGTAGCCGGCGCTTCGCCCTCGCACCCGAGTCCTGTCTGTTACGGGGGGCGGCGGTGCGGTGCGGCACCGGGGTGCCGCGTTGCGGTTGGCGTCGGTAGGGTCAGCGCGTGGACCTGGACGACATTGCCGCCCGGCTCGGGGTACCCGTCGAGGAAATCGATCGTGTGCATCAGCTCGCCGGTGACCGGCCGTCGGCTCCGGTGCCCGCCAAGGCCGACGCGCCCGCGATGCTCGATCGGCTCGGGGTGCGCCCGGACGACGCCGCCGAGATCATGGCCGGCTGGCCCGATTCTGACTCGCCACTGTGGACTCCAGAGCTGCGCTGGCTGCTCGACCGCTCGATCGCGCTGGTCCGTGCCGACCTCGGGGGGTACGACTGGCTGTCGCCCGGTCCGGCGCTGCCGCGCGAGCGGGGCCTCGCCTGGCGGCACCTCTACGTGTACGCGTACCTGGCGCTTGTCGACGTGGTCCGGGGATACCACCGCGATCATGGCGTGCCGGACGACGTGTCGTGGCTGACCCTCGCCGACCTGGGCCGCAATCTCGCGATCGACAGGCGGATGAACCGCGAGGGCTGGCCGGTCATGCAGAGCTGGCTGACCCTGCACGCGCGAGGCGGCGTCTACGAGTTGGGGCGGCTGCAACACCACCGCGGGGTCGGCGCCATCGGCCTGCACATTCCCGACGCGGGGCCGCTGACCCCGGAGGCGATCGAGGCGTCGCTCGACAAGGCCCGCGCCTTCTTTCCGCGCCATTTTCCCGACGAGCACTACCCGGCGTTCTCCTGCGCCTCGTGGCTGCTCGACCCGCAGCTGTCGGAGTACCTACCCGAGGACTCCAACATCGTCCGGTTCCAGCGCAGGTTCGAACTGGAGCCGTACGACGAGACGGAAGGCCCGGACGCCGACGTCGAGGTGCTGCGGTTCGTCTTCCGCACCCTGACCACGCCGCTCGACCAACTGCCGCGGGACACCGTGCTCCAGCGCGCGATCATCGACCACCTGAAGGCCGGCCGCCACTGGCAGTGGCGGCGTGGCCATTTCCCGATCTAGGCCCCTACTAGATCATCCGGCGGCGTACCCGCCACACCACCACCCCGATCAGGATCGCCGCGACGGCGATGAACAGGGCCGCCTCGATGAGCTGGAACGTCCAGAACCGGTCGGCCGGGTGGTAGACCTCGAACTGCTGGATGCCCCGCGCGTGCAGGAACTGGTTGACGTTGGTGCCGGCCCGGTTGGCGGCATCCGCCAGCTCGGCGTACTCGGTCCAGCTCAGCCTGCGCCCGGCGGCGTCGGCGTAGCCGTGTTCGATCAGCCAGTCGGCGATGCGGTGCACGGGCCGGTGCCCCTGGTCCGGCGAGCCGCCGACGGGGACCGGCTCCATGGTGGTGAGTGGCGTGGCGTACGCGGGACGGGCCAACAGCGCCACCGACATCCGGGCGGCGAGGAACGCCCCGAACGCGACGCCGAACGCGGGCAGGCTGCGCCGCAGGATCGCCCCGGCGGCGGTGGCGACGCCGAAGGCGAACAGCGCGTACGCCATCGGAACGAGTCCCTCCAGGTCGAAGGCGTCGTACTGGAACCGCCCTTCCCACGCGTCGAACGGCTGACGGAACCAGGTGAGCACCGCGGTGAACAAACCCGTGAGCGTCACGGTGACGCCGGCCAGTGCCGCGAGCTTGGCGGCCAGCCAGCGCATCCGTGGCACGGCCTGGGTCCAGGCGAGCTGCCAGGTGCCGTCCTCCAGTTCGCGTGCCAGCAGCGGCGCACCGAGGAACGCACCGATGACGACGGGGACCAGATAGAAGGCCGCCAGGAGGTTCTCGACGTACCCGTACTTCTCGTCGAGCCGGCGGAAGGAGGCGGTGCAGGTCTCGTTGATGCCGGCCGCTCCCGCACACCTGGCGGGATCGCCGGGAAACAGGTCGTGGGCCTGCGTTCCGAGCACCAGCAGGACAATGCCGAACAAGCCGACGAGCAGACCCAGGACGCAGACCTCGGTCCGGTGCTGGCGCCAGATCAACCACGTCATACCGCCACCCCCGACCGGACCGTGGCGCTCGGCTCGGACGGCCGGCGCAGGTACGCCAGCACCAGGTCCTCCAGCGCGACCGGCTGGGCCTGCCATCCGGGCACGACCGGGATCGCGCCGTCGCGTACCAGCAGGGTCGTGTGCCGGTCGCTGTGCACGGCCTGCACGACGGTGCCGGCCCGGTCGAGGTCGGTGGCCGTGCGCGGGCCGACGAGCAGCCGGTGCTCGGCGAGGAGGGTGTCGATGTCACCGGTGAGCGTGACCCGGCCGTGGTTGAGCACGATCAGGTGGTCGCAGACGCGCTCCAGCTCGTGCACGACGTGGGAGGAGAACAGGACGGTCACTCCGCCCTCGGCCACCGCGCCCATCAGGACCTGGAGGAACTCGTGCCGGGCCAGCGGGTCGAGGCTGGCCACCGGCTCGTCGAGGACCAGCAGGTCCGGCCGCTTCGCCAGGGCCAGCGCCAACGCCACCTGGGCCTGCTGCCCGCCGGAGAGCGTACCGGTCCGGCGGTCGAGCGGGATGCCCAGCTTCGCCAGCCGGCGCTCGGCCAGCCCCTGGTCGAACCGCAGGTTGCAGGCCCGGCCGAAGCGGAGCATCTCGGCGACGGTGAAGCGTTTGTACAGCGGGTGGTCCTGGGCCAGGAACCCGACCCGGGACAGTGTCTGCGGGGTGCTGGCGGTGACGTCGTGACCGAGGACCTCCACCGTGCCGGCGCTCGGGGCCAGCAACCCGACGATCATGCGCAGCAGCGTGGTCTTGCCCGCGCCGTTCGGCCCGACCAGGGCGATCACGCCGCCCGCCGGCAGGGCCAGGGTGCAGTCGCGCAGCGCCCAGCCCTTCCGGTACCGCTTGCCCACGGCGTCCGTGCGCAGCGCGAACTCGGTAGCTGTCACGCCACGTCCTCATTTCTCGTCTGCTGGTGGACGGAAGTGAAAAGCGCGTTGACCGCCTGCTCGTCGAGGCCGGCCGCGTAGGCGCGGCGCAGCCAGGTCGACAGGCCACGGCGCAGCGACGTGTACGTCGATGCCGGCATCACGGCCGACTGCTGTTCGTTGACGAACGTGCCCTGGCCGGGCCGGCCGGTGACCAGGTTCTCCTGCTCCATCTGCCGGTACGCCTTGGCGACGGTGTTCGGATTGATCGCCAGGTCCTCGACCACCTCGCGGATGAGCGGGAGGCGGTCACCGGGTTGGAGGAAGCCCAGCAGCACCGCCTGGCGGACCTGCTGGACGAGTTGCAGGTACGGCGGCACGCCGGAGTGGGTGTCGAGCCGGAAGACGAACACGGTAGCCCCTTACTGCTTTACTAGGAACATAGTAAAGCAGTAAATCCGCGGTCAAGGCGGCCCCGACCCGAGTTGGACATCCCGGCCGACGAGCCGTGATCGTCGGCCGAGGTGTCAGGCCGGCAACGGCCGGTTCCGCCGGGCGTCGGCCAGCACCTCGGCCCACCACCGCAGCTCGGCCAGGCTCGCGGTCAGGCCGCGCGAGACATCCGCGTCCGGCGCGTACCGGCCCCGGTCGTCGAGACAGGTCCAGGGTGCGCGCAGCCCGATGGCCCGACGGGTCGTCACCACACTGAGTTCGGCAAGCACCCCGCGCAGGTGCTCGATCGCCGCGTACCCGCCCTGGACGCCGTACGCGACGACGGTCGCCGGCTTGACCCGCCACTCGGCGTAGTGCCAGTCGATCAGGCGCTTCAGCGCGGCGGGGTAGCTGTGGTTGTACTCCGGCGTGACGAAGACGAAGGCGTCGGCCGCGGCGATCCGGTGGGCGACCTCGCTTCTCGGCCCACCGCCGGGACTCAGCAGGCTGTCGTCGGGCAACCTGATCTCGGCGACGTCGATCAGGTCGACATCGGCGGGTCGGTCCAGCGCGGCGACGACCCACTCGGCGATCGTCGGACCCAGCCGATCCTTGCGGACGCTTGCGGAGATCACGGCGATGCGTGTCCCGGCGGGGTGGTGCTGCGGTTCGGTTGAAGTGGTCACGCAAGAGACCGTGCCTGTTGAACATTTGTTGAAGTCAAGTCCCGAGGCGCTAGTCTGCGGTCATGTCGGTTCTCGCGCACTCCACCCGGACGCTCGGTGTCGGCGACGTCGCCGTGGACAGTGGCGTCGCGCCCTCGGCGGTGCGGTTCTACGAGAACCACGGGGTCATCAAGGCGGTACGCACCTCGGGCAACCAACGCCGCTTCGACGATTCCGCCGCGTGCCGGATCCAGGTGGCCAAGCTCGCCCAGCGGGTGGGCCTGAGCGTGCGGGAGATCGCCGACCTCTTCGCCGATCTCTCCGACGACCCGACACCCGAGGAGTGGGGGCGGGTCGCCGAGCAACTGGTGACCGAGGCCGAGGAGCGGGTGCGCCACCTCAAGGCGCAGCTCGCGGCGGTGGCGTCGGGCGCCAAGCTGTGCGAGATCGGGCGGGACGACCCGGCCGGCTGACCCGAGCCCGCCGGGCCGGCGACCCGGGCCGGCGCAGCGCACGACCGGGCGGACTTGACTTCAACCTATGTTCAACCCCGATCGTCGGGGCATGGAGCATCCAGCCGCGCAGCGGCTCGCCGCCCTGGTCGAGACCGCCACGATCGTCGGGCTCGGCACCAGCACCCGCGAGGCCAACGAGACCTTCCGGCTGGTCGAGCAGACCACCCACGCGCTGGTCCGGCGCGGGTTCCGGGTCGTCGCGCTGCTTGACAACACGCGGGTCGCCGACCGCTACGACCGCTACGTCCGGGGCGAGGACGTCGACCTGCACGCCGCACTCGCCCAGGCGTGGGGGCCGTGGCGGACCATCGAGATGCGCGACGCGCTGGTCCGGTTCCGCAGGCACAACGAACGGCACCCGGACGATCCGGTACGCATCATCGGCATCGCCGGGCCGCGTACGCTGCCCGCCGACTACGACCGGGTGGTGGCGCTGCTCGCGTCGGCGGACCGGGCGACCGCGACCCGGGTCGGCGAACTCCTGGCGGTCATCCGCACCGCCCACGCCAGTGGCGAGCACGTCCAGCGTCTGCACGGCACCCACCCCGGCGTACCGTTCGTCGAACTCGCCCGCACCGCCCGCGACCTGGTCGCCCGGCTCGCCGACGGCCCGGCACGGGACGAGGCGCTGCGGCTGCTCGACGCGATTGTCGACTTCCACGCCCACGCCCCCGGCAGCAGCGGATACGACGCCGAGCGGGCGGAGCGTGCCGCAGCCGAGCGGCTGCTGGACCAGCAGCGCCGCAGCGGTCGCCGCGTCGTGCTCTGGGAGGGCAGCGCCCACGTCGCGAAGCACGGCAGCGTCATGCTGGGCGCCCACCTCAGGGCCGCCCTCGGGGGCCGGTACGCGGCCGTCCACGTCGCCTTCGGTCGGGGACGGATTCCCGGCACGGAGATCCCGTACCCCAGTCCGACGTCGCTGGAAGCCCGGCTGCTCGCCGACGAGGGCGACGGCAGCGACGGCGTACGGATCGTCGATGTACGTGCGATGCCCCCGGGGGACCGGTTCGACAAGCCCTGGCGGACCCGCCTGATCTCCGGCCTCTATCAGGCGGAGCGCGACGAGGAGCACTACCCCGAGTTGCCCTCGCTGACCGGCAGTTTCGACGCGATCGCCGTCCTGCCCACGATCACCGCGACAAGTCCGCTGCCGCCACCGGCGAGCCGGCCGTGAACTCGTGACCCGACGATCAGGCGGGCCGGCGCAGGATGCTGACGGCGAAGTCCGCGTCGTCGCGCCAGGGGCGCAGGTCCCAGGTGGCGAAGCGGTGTTCCGAGCGCAGGCCGGCGGCGACCAGGTCGGCGTCGAACTCGGCAAGCGGATAGCCCCGGTCGGTGCCGAAGCCGACCGCGATCACTCCGTCCGGGCGCAGGTGCGCGGCGACCCGGCGCAGCACCGCCACCTCGGTGCCCGGCGCGACGAAGGTCATCACGTTGCCGGCCAGCACCGCCGCATCGAACGGCTCCGGCTCACCGGCCGCCGCGAGGTCCAACGTCGCCAGGTCGCCGACCAGCCAGCGGGGTCCCGGGTGGTCGGCGCGGGCCGCCTCGACGAGCACCGGATCGGCGTCCACCCCGAGCACCTGGTGACCCCGGGCGGCCAGTGCGGCGCCCACCCGGCCGGTGCCGCAGCCGGCGTCGAGGATCCGCGATCCCGGCGGCACCAGCGCGTCGAGCAGCCGGGCCTCGCCGGCCAGGTCGGCGCCCTCGGCCGCCAGTTGCCGGAAGCGGTCCACGTACCACTGGGAGTGTTCCGGGCCGGTGTCGGTGACCCAGCGGGTCGGGTTGCCGGTGCCGGCACTGCGTTCGCTCATGCGACCACCGTAGCCAGCCATGGTCAGCGCGCAGCGGCGATCACGATCCGGCCGGTGCTGCCGTCCACCTCGACCGGCGCACCGTCGGGCAGGACGGTCATCGCGTCGGCAACCGCCAGCACGGCCGGCAGGCCCTGTTCCCGCGCCACGATCGCGGCGTGCGAGAGCAGCCCGCCGGTCTCGGTGACCACCGCCGCGACGACGCCGAACAGCGGCGTCCACGCCGGGTCGGTGGTCCGGCAGACGAGCACGTCGCCAGCACGTACCCGGCCGAAGTCGGCGGGGCCGTGGACCAGGCGGGCGGGCCCGGCGGCGACCCCCGAACTGCCGGGCGTGCCGGTCAGGGTGGTGCCGCTTGCGGCACAGCGTGCTGCGGCCGGTACGGCGGCCGTGATCGGCCGGGCCTGAAGCAGCCAGATCCGATCGTCGGCGATCGCCCATTCCACGTCCTGCGGCCCGCCCAACAGCTCCGCCGCCTGCCGGCCCAGTCGGGCGAGCCGGTGCAGGTCGTCGTCGGCGAGGCAGAAGCGGTAGCGGTCGGGCGGCGGCACCGCGCGGGTGACCAGCCCGGTGTCCGCGCGGTCGACGCGCTCGTGCTTCCCGCCCAGCGACCGGTGGGTCACGGTGTCGCCGGAGATGACCCAGGAGTCCGGGGTGACCCGGCCGCCGACCACGCTCTCGCCCAGCCCCCAGGACGCCTCGATCCGCACCTGCGGGCCGGTGAACAGCACCCCCGAGACGTCGGCGTCGACAAGTCGCTGCACCAGCACGGCGGTTGTCGCAGCGGTGGCCGGCGTGTCCGCCGTCCGCCGCCGGTACTGCACGGCCCGCGCGGACCAGAGCGAGGCCCAGCATCCGCGGACCGCCTGGGCCACCCGGTCGGGCCCGCGAACACCCAGGAAGGTGTCGTACTGTCCCGCCGCCGACGCCGTCGCGGTGTCCTCGCCAGCCGCCGAGGAGCGCACCGCGACGTACGCCTCAGCCGACGGGCCGGCGAGCCGAACCAGCGCGCGGGAGATCGCGTCGGTGAGCGCGGGGGAGAGGGGTACCCGCTCGACGAACCGCCGGGCGGTGTCGAGCCCGGTGAGGTCGAGCCCGGCGACCGCCTGCTCGTACGCGGTGGTCGGCACCACGAACCCGGGCGGCACCGGCAGTCCGGCCCGCAGCAGCCGGGCGAGCACCGCGGCCTTACCGCCCGAGGTGGCGGCGTCGGCGTCGGCCAGGGCGATCAGCACCGCGCTCTCTCCTGCCCAGTGACGGATGTGCACCGCGAACCCTACGCGGGCGGGCGTGCCGGCGTTGACGCCCAGGGCAGGAGCCTGAATGCTCACTGCCGTGCCGCACTCCTCGACGCCGGGTCTGCTCGTCCTGCACGCCGTTCGGGTGGCCGGGATGGCCGACGACCTGGCGGTCGCCCGGCGTACCGGCCTCGACCAGCACACCGTCTCCGAGTTGCTGGAGGACGACGAGGCGTACGGCTGGGTGACCCGGGTCGGATTCGCCGGCACCAACGGCTGGACGCTCACCGAGCGGGGCCGCGACGAGGACGCCCGCGGTCTGGCCGAGGAACTGGACCGCAGCGGGGCGCGGCCCGCCGTCGAGCGGGCGCACCGGCGGTTCGAGTCGCTCAACGGACGCCTGGTGAGAGCGTGCACCGACTGGCAGTTGCGGCCCAGCCCGACCGACCGGCTGGCGGCCAACGACCACACCGATCCGGAGTGGGACGCCCGGGTGCTGGCCGAACTCGCCACCCTGGCCGCCGAGTTGCGGCCGTTGGTCGGCGGTCTGTGCACAGTGCTGTCCCGCTTCGGCGGCTACGACGAGCGGTTCGCTGCCGCCCTGGCCCGTGCCCGGGCGGGGGACACCCGGTGGGTGGCCGGCGTCGGGATGGCCTCCTGCCACGCCGTCTGGATGGAGCTGCACGAGGATCTGCTCTCGACCCTCGGCATCGCTCGCGACGGAATCCGCTAGGTTGCCCGCGTGGCGACCCGACATCTCTATCTGGCCCGGCACGGCGCGGCCGACGTGTTCGGCGAACTGACCGACGTCGGGTACCGGCAGGCGCGGCTGCTGGGCGAACGACTCGCCGGCCTGCCGATCGACACCGTCTGGCACTCGCCGCTGCCGCGCGCCGCGGCCAGCGCCCGGGAACTGGCCCGGCAGCTGCCCGACGTGCCTGCCGCCGAGGCCGCCGAACTCGTCGACCACGTGCCGTACGTGCCCAGCGCGGCCGAGCGGCCCAGCTCCTGGGCCGGTGTCTTCGACCGCTGCGACGAGGCCGAGACGGCTTCGGGTCGCCGCCTCGCGAAGGCGCTGGTGACCCGGTTCGCGCGGGCACCCGAGCCGGGGCAGCCGGACAGCTACGAGGTCCTGGTGACGCACGCGTACCAGATCGCCTGGCTGGTCCGCGACGCGCTGGCGGCGCCGCCCGCGCGCTGGCTCAGCCTGGGCAGCGCCAACACCGGCCTGACGATGATCGAGTACCGCACCGGCCGGGCGCCCGTCGTGATGATGTTCAACGACCTGAGTCACCTGCCGGCCGACCTGCGTTGGACCGGATTTCCGGCCGCCGCCCGTCCCTGAGCACCGGGCCGGGCAACGAGCTATGTGGACACGAGGGTGCCGTCGTCGGCGAGCCGCGCGCGGCGTGCCGTGCCCCAGTCGCCAAGCGCGCCGAGGGCCGCGTTGAGTGACCTGCCGTGCTCGGTGAGGGAGTACTCGACCCGGGGCGGCACCTCGCGGTAGATCTCGCGGTGGACCAGCCCGTCCTCCTCCATCTCGCGCAGGTGCTGGATGAGCATCTTCTCGCTGACACCGGGCAGGCCACGCCGTAGCTCACCGAAGCGGCGGGCGCCGTGGTTGTGCAGCTCCCACAGGATGAGCGACTTCCACTTGCCCGACACCACGTCCATGGCGGCGTCGATGCCGCAGATGTACGGCCCGCGCCGCGCGCCCGCTGCCATCCGAGTCCTCCCGAAGTCGCTTGTCGCTCCAATACTTACCGCGAGGTGAGTATTGAACAAATTAGTAGGTACTTGCCGCAAGGCAGGTACGGCGGAAGCATTGCCCACGGCGCGCCGGCCGAAGCATTCGACCGACCAGAGGAAATTTGATGACCAGCAGCACGTTTCTCGGGCTGGGCGCGATGGGCACTGCGCTCGCGACCGCCGCGCTCGACACCGACAACACCGGCGTCACCGACGGCACCGGCGGCACCGGCGTCAACGGCGGCACCGGCAACACCGGCAGGACTGTCACGGTGTGGAACCGCAGCGCGGGCCGGGCCGGGCAGCTGCGCGAACGAGGCGCCGTCGTCGCCGGCAGCATCGAGGAGGCGGTGGCCGGCGACGGGGTGATCGTCGCCTGCCTGCTCGATCACCGGTCGGTGCACGACGTCCTCGATCCGGTCGCCGCGCGCCTCGCCGGCCGCACCCTCGTCAACCTGACCACCACGACGCCGAACCAGGCCCGCGAACTCGCCACCTGGGCCCTCGCCCACGACATCGACTACCTCGACGGCGCGATCATGGCGGTGCCGGCGATGATCGGTGCGCCCGGATCCGTGATCCTCTACAGCGGCTCGACCACCGCCTTCGACACGTACCGGCCGCTGCTGGACTGCTGGGGGGAGAGCAGCCACCTCGGCGCCGACGCCGGCCTGGCCGCCCTGCTCGACCTGGCGATGCTCTCCGGGATGTACACGATGTTCGCCGGCTTCACCCACGGCGCGGCGATGGTCGGCGCGGACGGTGTCTCCGCCACGGAGTTCGCCAGCCGCGCCGCGCCGTTCCTCGCCGCCATGACCGGTGCGTTGGCCGACGCCGCCGCCGTCATCGACGCCCGCGACTACTCGGGCGAGGACCAACAGAGCCTGGAGTTCACCCAGAGCGCACTCGACACGATCACCCAGGCGAGCCTCGACCAGGCGGTGCCTGCCGACGTGTTGCGCCCGATCCGCGACCTGGTCCGCCGGCAGATCGCCGCCGGGCACGGCAAGCAGGGCGCCGACCGCATCTTCGAGGAACTGAGGAGCGTCCGATGAGCACCGAGTCGAGCCCGGTGACCGTGATCGGCCTCGGGCCGATGGGCCGTGCGATGGCCGCCACGCTTATCGCGGCCGGTCATCCCGTCACGCTGTGGAACCGTACGCCGAGCCGCGCCCGGGACCTCGTCGCGGCGGGCGCCACGCTGGCACCCACCCCGTCGGCGGCCGTCGCCGCCAGCGAACTGACCATCCTCAGCCTCACGGACTATCCCGCGATGTACGACATCCTCGAACCGGCGGTGGCCGATCCCGCGTACCGGGACCTGCTGACCGGCAAGGTGGTCGTCAATCTCAGCTCCGACACGCCCGAGGCGTCCCGGGCCGCCGCGGCCTGGGCCGCGCAACGCGGGGCCAGCTTCTTGACCGGCGGGGCGATGGTGCCCGCGCCCATGATCGGCACCCCGCATGCGTACGTGTTCTACAGCGGGCCCGGCGAGGCGTTCACCGGGTGCGAGGCCGTGTTGCGGCTGATCGGCGAGCCGAGGTACCTCGGCACCGATCCAGGGTTGGCGCAGCTGTTCTACCAGGCGTACCTGGACGTTTTCCTCAGCACGCTGTCGGGCCTGCTACACGCCACCGCGCTGATCACCTCGGCCGGCGTACCGGCCACGGAGTTCCTGCCCGGGGCGCTTGCCCTCGTCAGCGGCGTCCCGGACATGATCGGCGGTGCCGAGCAGCTCGCCCGGCAGGTCGAGACGGGCGAGCATCCCGGCGACCTGAGCACCGCGCTGATGATGGGTGCCACCGCCGAGCACATCCTGCGCTCCAGCGAGCAGGCCGGCATCGACCTCGAACTACCCAGGGCGGTGAAGTCACACTACGACCGGGCGATCGCCGCCGGCCACGGTAGCAGCGACTGGACCGCCCTGTACGAGGTGCTCAAGGCGTACGGCTGACCAGGTCACTCGGCCGGCCCCCGGCCCGCTGCTCGCCTTGCCGACCGTGGCCGCGCCCGGGTGGGCGCGGTGCGCGGTGCTACGGTGATCTGACCGATGGTGAGCGCAATGGTGCCGGTCACACCGGACGACGGCGAGCTGTGGCGGTTGGCCGTGCGCACGCTCGACGACAACTGGGAGCACGACCACACCGTGCCGTCGCGCACCCTCTACCCGCACCAGTGGAGCTGGGATTCGGCGTTCATCGCGATCGGCTGGGCGCACGTCCGTCCCGAGCGCGCCTGGGCGGAACTGACAAGCCTCTTCGCCGCCCAGTGGGGCGACGGACGGGTGCCGCACATCGTGTTCAACCCGGCGGTGTCCGGCGACGCGTACTTCCCCGGGCCGGGGTTCTGGGCCTCGGCAACGGTCGCGGGGGCACCCCCGGTGGCCACCTCGGGTCTGGTCCAGCCGCCGGTGCACGCCCTCGCGGCGTGGCACGCGTACCGCCGGGCACCGTCGGAGTCGGGCCGCGCCGCGCTGGGTCGGCTCTACCCGCGCCTGGTGGCGCAGCAGCACTATCTCGCCACCCGGCGCGATGTCGGCGGCGCCGGGCTGGCCAGCATCGTGCATCCGTGGGAGTCCGGGCTGGACAACAGCCCCGCCTGGGACGAGCCGATGGCCGCCGTGCCGGCCGAGTTGGCGGCGCTGCGCGCGTACCGGCGGCGGGACCTGGCGCACGCCGACGCCGCGCACCGGCCCACCGACCTGGACTATGCCCGGTATGTCGCGATCGTCACCGCCTACCGGTCGGTCGGCTACCGCGACGACGGTCTGGCCGACCGGCATCCCTTCCTGGTGGAGTGTCCGCTGTTCAACGCGGCGATGGGCGCCGCCGAGCACGCGCTCGCGGGGATCGCCGCTGAGATCGGTGCGGATCCCGGCCCGCACCGGGAGCGCGCGGCCCGCATCACCGCAGCGGTGCTGGACCGGCTGTACGAGCCGACGACCGGCACCTTCCACCCGCGTGACCTGCGCACCGATCACCGGACGCCGGCCCGTACGGTGCTCGGCCTGACGCCGTTGATCCTGCCCGACCTGCCGGCGCGGCAGGTCGAGGCGATCCTGGTCGAGGCGGGCTCGGCCCGGTTCGGGCTCGCCGCCCGGATGACCCGCCCGTTGCCCAGCCACGACCGCACCGCCACCGACTTCGAGCCGCTGCGCTACTGGCGCGGCCCCAGCTGGATGAACATCAACTGGCTGGTCCGGCACGGCCTGGTCGCGCACGGCCAACCCGCGCTGGCGGCCGGACTGCGAAGCTCGATGATCGAGTTGGCGGCCCGGGCCGGCTGCCACGAGTATTTCCATCCGGAGACCGGCGCCGGCCTCGGCTCGCCGGCCTTCGGCTGGACCGCGGCGCTGCTGCTGGACGTGCTGGCCGCCGACGGCCGGTGACCCGCAGGCGAGGGAGAGAGCGATGGCTCGGGACAACTACGACGAGCAGCTCGACCGGCTCACCGGTGTGCTGGCGACGATGAGCCGGGACGCCGGCGCGGCGATCCGGGGTGCCAGCGCGGCCCTGTTCGACGTCGACCGGGCCACCGCCGAGGCGGTGCTGGCCGGCGACGCCGTGCTGGACCGGCATCGGGCCGAGGCGGAGGCGTTGGTCCCGCAGGTGCTGGTCCGGCACCAGCCGGTCGCCTCCGATCTGCGGCTGGTGGTGTGCGCGCTGCGGATCGCCGCCGCCCTGGAACGGATGGGGGACCTCGCCGTGCACATCGCGAAGGTGGTCCTGATGCGGTATCCGGTCGGCGTGGTCCCGGAGCCGGCGGTGCCGGTGCTGACCACCATGGCGGAGGCGGCGGCCCGGATGGCGGAGAAGACCGCGGTCGTGCTGGCCACCCGGGACCAGTTGGCCGCCACCCAGCTCGGGCTCGACGACGACGAGGTGGACGCCGCCGAGAAGCGCCTGCTGTCGCTGCTCGTCTCCGGCTGGCCGTACGGCGTGGAGTCGGCGATCGACCTGGCCCTGGTCGGCCGCTACTACGAGCGGTACGCCGACCACGCGGTGAACGTCGCACGGCAGGTGGTGTTCCTGGTCACCGGAACGATCCGGCTCTGACCCCCAAGTTCATTTTTCGTTCACCTGGAGCCGGGAGTCCGGCTACCTACGCCTCCTAGCTTGACTCGCGTACGGCCCGGACGGGCTGATGCACCCCGATAGAGAGGCTTACCTGGTGAACCGCAACGTGCTTTCGCGGCGCGTCCTCGCTGGCGTCGCGCTTGCCGCGCTCGCGCTTACCGGCTGTGGTAGCAACGACAACGGCACAGAGCCGGTCGCGAACGGCGGCGACAGCGCCTACGCGAACCTGTCCGGCGAGTTGAAGGCGTCCGGCGCCAGCTTCCCGGACGCGTACTACCAAGAGGTCATCGAAGCCTTCAAGGGCGAGGCCTCCGGCGTGACCGTCACCTACAACGCGACCGGCTCGGGCACCGGCAAGAAGCAGTTCGGTGAGGGCCTGGTCGACTTCGCCGGCACCGACAGCCTGGTGAAGGACTCCGACGGCGTGGCCGCCGGTTCGTTCCTCTACGTGCCGACGGTGGCGGCGCCGATCACCGTCTCCTACAACCTGTCGGGCGTCGACAAGCTCCAGCTCAGCCCGGAGACGCTCGCCAAGATCTTCCAGACCGACATCAAGACCTGGGACGACGCGGCCATCAAGGCGGACAACCCGGGAGTCGAGCTGCCGAACACCCCGATCGTCGTGGCGCACCGTTCGGACGGCTCGGGCACCACCAGCAACTTCACCAAGTACCTGGAGGCAGCCGCCGGAGGAACCTGGAAGCTCGGCAGCGGTGACACCGTGGCCTGGCCGGCCAGCACCCAGGGTGGCGAGAAGAACACCGGCGTCGCGCAGATCGTGCAGCAGACCAATGGTGCCGTGGGCTACGTGGACCTGAGCGACGCCAAGGCCACCGGCCTGAAGTTCGCCGCCATCAAGAACAAGGACGGCCAGTTCGTCGAGCCCACGCTCGAGGGCACCACCGCCGGCCTGGAGGGTGCCGAGATCGCCGACGACCTGAGCTACAACCCGCTCAACGCCGCCGGTGCCACCTCGTACCCGATCACCGCGCCGACCTTCATCATCGTGCAGACCTCGTACGGCGACGCCGCCAAGGCCGAGCTGGTCAAGGGCTTCCTCACCTACCTGCTCAACGACGGCCAGGAGCTGGCCAAGGAGATCGACTTCGCGCCACTGCCGGCCTCCCTCAAGGAGAAGGCGCTGGCCCAGGTCGACAAGATCCAGGGCTGATCAGGAACAAGATCGCTACGGCGGTCCGGCCAGGGACGGGATCACACGATCCCGTCCCTGGCGGGGTCCCTGAGCTGGAGTGAAGATGACCTTGACGAACAAGTCCCCCTCCCGGTCGACGCTGACCCAGCGCGACGGCAGCGCCGTCGGCGACCGCATCTTCTCCTGGTGGACGCTCGGTACCGGCCTGCTGGTGCTGGCGATCCTCGGGCTGATCCTGATCACCACCGTCCGGGAGGCGTGGCCCGCGTTCGACGCGATGGGTTTGCGTTTTCTCACCGAGCGGATCTGGGACCCGAACCCGGCGACCGGCGAGGCCATCTTCGGCGCGCTGTCGTTCGCCTACGGCACGGCGATCTCATCGCTGATCGCCCTGATCTTCGCGGTGCCGGTGTCGGTCGGCATCGCGCTGTTCCTCACCGAGCTGGCGCCGCGCCGGCTGCGCGGACCGGCGGTGACCGTGATCGACCTGCTCGCCGCCGTGCCCTCGGTGGTCTTCGGACTCTGGGGCATCCTGGTCGTCGCGCCCGCCATGGTCCCGGTCTACAAGTCGTTCCACGACATTCTCGGCGGCATTCCGGTGCTCGGTAACCTCTTCGGTCCGGTGAGCAGTGGCCGCAACTTCATGACCGCCGGCCTCATCCTGGCGATCATGGTCACGCCGATCATCACCTCGATCACCCGTGAGGTGTTCAGCACCGTCCCGCGCGCCGACAAGGACGCCGCCCTCGCGCTCGGCGCCACCCGCTGGGAGATGATCCGGGGCGCGGTGTTTCCGCACAGCTTCGGCGGCGTGGTCGGCGCGGTGATGCTCGGCCTCGGCCGGGCCATGGGGGAGACCATCGCGGTGGCGCTGGTCATCGGCGGTGCCACGAACATCACCGCCAACCTGTTCGCCCCCGGCAACTCGATGGCCGCCGTCATCGTGCAGCAGTTCGGTGAGTCCACCGGCACCTTCACCGCGGCCCTGATCGGTCTGGGCGTCGTGCTCTTCGCGATGACGGTGCTGATCAACGTGCTCGCCCAGACGGTCGTCCGTCGGGCCGAGGCCCGGATGAAGGGAAGCGTCGCGTGACCGTCGCCGCACCACCGGCCACCCGCTCGGCCCCGAGGGGTCCCGACCTGACCCGGGCGGCCCTCTCCGGCCGCCGCCGCTTCACCAACCACCTCGCCACGGCCGCCATCTGGGGTGCCGTGCTGCTCGCCGTCGTCCCGCTCGCCCTGGTGACGTACACCGTCATCGGCAAGGGCGGCGGGGTGATGAGCCTGTCCTTCCTGACCGAGGACATCCCGAACTCGTACCGTCGTGAGGGCGGCGGGATGGCACCGGCGATCGTCGGCACCCTGGTCATCACCGGGATGGCCGCGCTGATGGCCATCCCGCTCGGCGTCTTCGGCGCGGTCTACCTCAACGAGTACGGCAAGCAGCGACCGCTGGCCCGGATCATCCGGCTGATGGCCGACGTGATGACCGGCGTGCCGTCGATCGTGATGGGTCTGTTCATCTACATCTCCTGGGTGCTGCTCGTCGGCGAGCAGACCGGCTTCGCCGGTGCGCTGGCCCTGGCCTGCCTGATGCTGCCGGTGGTGATCCGCAGCAGCGAGGAGATGCTCCGGCTGGTCCCGGACGAGCTGCGGCAGGCGAGCATGGCGCTTGGGGCCCGCAAGTGGAAGACCACCCTCACCGTGGTGCTGCCGGCGGCCATCTCCGGCATCACCAGCGGCTCGCTGCTGGCGGTCGCCCGCGCGGCCGGCGAGACCGCGCCGATCATCATCGTCACCGGCATCGTCTTCGCACCGAACTGGAACCTGTTCAGCGGCTCCAACACCGCGCTGCCGGCGCAGATCTTCCGCAACGCCAGCACCTCGTTCCCCGCCGCCCAGGACCGGGCCTGGGGGGCGGCCCTGACGCTCATCGTGATCGTGCTCGGCTTCACGATCATCGCCCGATTCATCTCAAGCCGGTTCGCCATCAAGGAGCGCTGACATGGCCAGCAACGACACCGACCTGACCACCCGCCCGTCCGTCGCGGTGCACGCGGCCGGCACCACCGCCTCCGGTGCGGAGGCCGCCGGCGCGCCGGTGATGCAGCTGCACGACGTCAGCGTCTACTACGGCAGCTACGAGGCGGTCCGCGGCACCACGATGCCGATCCAGCAGAACCAGGTCACGGCGATGATCGGGCCGTCCGGCTGCGGGAAATCCACGGTGCTGCGGGCGCTGAACCGGATGAACGACCCCATTCCCGGGGCCCGGGTCAGCGGCGAGGTCCTCTTCCACGGCCAGGACCTGTACGCCAGGGACGTCGACCCGATCCAGGTGCGCCGACGCATCGGCATGGTGTTCCAGAAGCCGAACCCGTTCCCCAAGTCCATCTTCGACAACGTCGCCTACGGGCTGCGGATCAACGGCATCAAGGGCCGCCTCGACGACCACGTGGAGGAGGCGCTGACCCAGGCCGCGCTCTGGGACGAGGTCAAGGACAAGCTCCGCAAGAGCGCCCTGGCGCTCTCCGGCGGCCAGCAGCAGCGGCTCTGCATCGCCCGGACGATCGCGGTCAAGCCGGAGGTCATCCTGATGGACGAGCCCTGTTCGGCGCTCGACCCGATCGCCACGGCGAAGATCGAGGACCTCATGTTCGAGCTGACGAACGACTACACGATCGTGATCGTCACGCACAACATGCAGCAGGCCGCGCGGGTCAGCCACTACACCGCGTTCTTCACCGCCGAGGTGGACGAGCAGCAGGTGCGGCACGGCCGGCTGGTCGAGTTCAGCCAGACCGGCAAACTCTTCACCAACCCCGCCGACAAGCGTACGGAGGACTACATCACCGGCCGCTTCGGCTGAGCCGGAACCGGAACCGGTACGCGATGAACAACCTCGTCGGGGCCGCCCCGGGTGACCGTCGGTCCGACGGACGTTTCGTGCTGCTCGTGGTGGACGACGACGAGAGCGTCGGCGCCGCGCTGGTGAGCGAGCTGGCCGAGCACCGGGTACGCGGACACCACTACCCGCACGCCGCCGAGGCCCTGCTCGCCGCGGGCGCCCTGCAACCGGACGCGGCGGTGGTCGCCGCCGGGCTGGCCAGCATGAACAGCACCGAACTGGTGCGGCTGCTGGCCCGTCGGGCCGGTATTCCGACGGTGGTCGGGGTCGGCGACGACGACGGCGGGACGGCGGCGGCCGGCCTCAAGGCGGGCGCCACGGCCGGCGTACGGCGACCGTACCGGGCCGAGGAGGTGCTGCCGATCCTGCGGGCGATCCGCCCGGACGGCGCCGCCGCGCTCGACCCGCCGATCGAACTCGGTGGGCTGCGGGTGGACCCGTCGACGTTCGAGGCGCACCTGCACGGGCGGCTGGTGGCCCTGCCGATGAAGGAGTTCCGGCTGCTGTACTTCTTCATGAGTCACGCCGAGCGGACGGTCACCCGGGAACAGTTGCTGGCTGCCGTCTGGGGCGGGATCGCCGACGACACGTCGAACACCCTCACCGTGCACATCAAGCGGCTGCGGCGGCGGCTCGCGCTGGACGGAAGGCAGCCGCCGATGATCGTGACCGTACGCGGCCTGGGTTACCGGTTCGTGCCGGCCGCGCCGAACTCAGCCGAGCAGAATGAAGATCGGGGCGCCGACGAGCGGACCGAGCAGCGTACCCGCGATCACCTGGCCCACGGTGTGGGCGCCCAACCGAACCCGTGACCAGCCCACCAGCCCGATCAGGGCCAGCAGCGGGGTGAGCGCCGGGCCGAACAGGTAGCCCAGGGCGGCCACCGAGGCGGCGCAGATCGCCGCGTGGGCGCTCAACTTCCAGACCTGGTTGACCGCGCCGATGGCGGCCACGATTGCGAACATCGCCACCACCAGGGCCACCAGCGGGCGCGGCGCGCCGAGCAGCACCAGCAGCGCCAGGCCGACCAGCACCGAGACCAGCCCGTGCAGCAGCGGCCGGCGGCGCTGGGCGCGTACCCCGATGTGGTGGTCGGTCAGCTGACCACGTCGTACGCCCCACCAGATGATCCCGTACGGGATGACGGAGCAGAACAGCACGGCCAGCGCACCCCAGCCGAGCCCCACCGCGAGGGCCGGCGCGGTGCTGTGCACGGCGACCACCACGGGCAGCAGCGCGGCGAACACGGCGGGCGCGAACACCTCGGTGCTGGTCCGGGCCAGCCGGTACGAGGCGGACCGGGTGCTCGGGTCGACAACGGTGGGCACGGGCCAACGGTACGGGTCGGCTTCCGCCGGTGGGGCCGGTCCGTTTGCCGGGGCCGGGCGGGGGTAACCAGCGCGGCGCTGACGAACGGAGGGCGACGTGCGGTTTCCCCTTTTCGTCGACGCGGTGTCCCGCCGCTCGGGCCTGCCGCCCGACCTGGCCGCGGCGGTCTGCCGGGCGGTGTTGCAGACCGTGGTGGAGCGGATGACCGACCCGAGCACCGACCCCACCGGCCCAAGCACCGACCCGACCGGTTACCTGCCGGCCGAGTTCGACACCGGCGCGCCGCACGGGCCGGAGGAGTTCCTGCGCCGGGTCGGCGAGCGGGCCGGGGTGGACGAGCGGACTGCGGGCATCGGTGCGGCGGCGGTCTTCGGCACGCTGCGCGAGGCGGTCACGGTCGACGAGTTCCAGGAGATGGTCGCCCGACTGCCCACCACCCCCGACGGTTCGACCGACCCGCTGGCCGGACCCGGCGGGCGGTAGCCGGCCCGGACGGGAGCCCCTGCCGGACGCGGGGTCGGCGACGGCCGTTAGGCTGCCCGCCGTGGCAGGTCTGTTGCGGAGTATGGCGGCCCGCGTCGGCGCGGCGATTCCGACCCCCCGGCGTGCCGGGCCGACCCCGGCCCGGGTCGCGCGGCCCCGCCAGGTCAACGCGCTACAGCGCCGCGAGTTGTCGTACGCTCCGGAGCCCGACGGGCAGGCCGACCCGGGTGAGATCGTCTGGACCTGGGTGTCCTACGAGGACGACCCCCGCCAGGGCAAGGACCGGCCGGTGCTGGTGGTGGGCCGGCAGAGCCGGACGCTGTTCGGGCTGATGCTGTCCAGCCAGCGGGACCGCGATGGCGAGCGGCACTGGCTGGCCCTCGGCCCCGGCGAGTGGGACCGGGAGAAGCGGCCCAGCTGGGTGCGGTTGGACCGGGTGCTGACGATGCGCGAGGACGCCATCCGGCGCGAGGGCGCGGTGTTGGACCGGACCCGGTTCGACCGGGTCAGCCAGGCCCTGC
Organism: Micromonospora sp. FIMYZ51; assembly: GCF_038246755.1. Taxonomy (NCBI): domain Bacteria; kingdom Bacillati; phylum Actinomycetota; class Actinomycetes; order Micromonosporales; family Micromonosporaceae; genus Micromonospora; species Micromonospora sp. FIMYZ51. Next base: position 3,523,412 of record NZ_CP134706.1, read on the forward strand.
GTGCTGGCTACGGCTGGCACTGAGTCAGCTGAGGCGGTGCCTCGCCGGGGCGCGCCCGCACGGCGTGTTCGTCCCTGTCGTCAGCACTCGGCGAGGTACGCGGTGTCGCGTAGCGCCCGGCCGCTCCGGCCCGACCCGAGCCCCTTGGCCTCGTACATCGCCGCGTCGGCGCGGTCGAGCGCCTCGCTGAGCTGGGTCCCCTGCACCGGTGCCAACCCGACCGAGGCGGTCACCCGCAGGGTCAACCCACCCAGCGGGATCGGCGCGGCGAGCATGTCGTAGAGCCGTCGGGTGGCCTGGTCGATCCACCTGCGGTCGAGCGTGGGGCTGGCCAGCAGCCCGGCGAACTCGTCACCACCGAGCCGCCCCACCGGGTTGTCACCGGCGAAGGCGGCCAGCCGCTGGGCGACGTGGATCAGGACGTGGTCACCGGCCGAGTGGCCATACCGGTCGTTGATCTGCTTGAAGTCGTCCAGGTCGAGCACCACCGCGACCAGCGGGCGGCCGGTGCCGTCGGTGAGCAGCGCCGCGGCGAGACGGTAGAAGGCCCGCCGGTTGGGCAGGCCGGTCAGCGGATCGTGGCTGGCCGCGTGTCGTTCGGCGGCCAGTTCGGCGCGGAGCCGACCGATCTCCGCCTCGGCGCGTACCGCCCGGCGACCCAGTTGCCAGGAGGAGAGCAGGGCACCCGCGGCGCAGATGCCGGACGCGACGGTAAGCGGATCCGGCACCGACCCCTCCCTTCGCCCCCGGCGCACCGTCCAGCGCTGCCAGACACCTCGTTTCCCCTGGTGGCGGCCAGGTTCACGTAACAGAATGTGAGCGGATGCGCACCGCTCACATGCGCTATCATGCTCGCTGTCCAATGCAGATGCAATAGCAGATGCACGTGCAGAATCATCGAGCCGACACCGTCCCTTGTGCCGCGACCGCTCCTCCCCACGCACCGGCGCGCCTACCGGAGAGAACCACGCACCCATGCAGCAGCCGCCGAACGGTGTTCCCGTACCCCAGTTGCCTCCGCTCGCCTGGCAGAAGAGCCGGCGCAGCAATCCCAGTGGAAACTGCGTCGAACTGGCGGAGCTGCCCGGCGGTGCGGGGATCGCGATGCGCAACTCCCGACACCCGGAGGGGCCGGCGTTGATCTACACCGTGGACGAGATCGCCGCGTTCGTGCGCGGGGCCCGGGACGGAGACTTCGATCATCTGATCAGCTGACCCGACATCCCATCTGCGGGAATCGCCGCGCACGGGATGGAGGTTCACCTCACTGATGGTTCATGGCATGCTTACAGGTCGGTCGGGCCGGTTCGCCGGTTTCGGCCCACCGGATGACATGCGGAGGACGGCAGGTGACGATGGTTTCCGCCGAGCAGGGCCCGGCGGCAGGGCCGACCGTGCTGCGGATGCTGCTGGGCGCGCAGTTGCGCCGGCTGCGCGAGTCGCGTGGAGTCACCCGGGAGAGCGCCGGCTGGGAGATCCGATCCTCGGAATCGAAGATCAGCCGGATGGAGCTGGGTCGGGTCGGCTTCAAGGAGCGCGACGTCGCCGATCTGCTCACCCTCTACGGCGTCACCGCCGAGCAGGAGCGCGCCGCGCTGCTCAAGCTGGCCCGGGACGCCAACAGTCCGGGCTGGTGGCACCGTTACGGTGACGTGCTGCCGTCGTGGTTCCAGTCGTACCTCGGCCTGGAGGCCGCGGCGGTGCTGATCCGCAGCTACGAGGTCCAGTTCGTTCCGGGGTTGCTGCAAACCCGGGAGTACGCCCGGGCCGTGGTGCTGCTCGGCCACTCCGGGGCCGACCCGACGGAGATCGACCGCCGGGTGGACCTGCGGATGCGGCGCCAGGAGCTGCTGCGCCGGCCGCGCCCGCCCCGGCTCTGGGCGGTGGTGGACGAGGCGGCGCTGCGCCGTCCGATCGGTGGCCCGCAGGTGATGCGTGGCCAACTGGAGGCGCTGCTCGAGGCCACCCGGACGCCGAACGTCCGGTTGCAGGTGATCCCGTTCGCCGCCGGTGGGCACGCCGCAGCCGGGGGTGCCTTCACCATCCTGCGCTTCGGTGACCAGGACCTACCGGACATCGTCTACATCGAGCAGTTGACCAGCGCGCTCTATCTGGACAAGCGCGAGGATCTCGACTTCTACGCACTGGCCATGGAACGACTCTGCGTCGAGGCCGAGCCGCCGGAGCGAACTCCGGACATCCTCAAGCGGATCATCGCCGACGTCGAATCCGCGTGACTCTCCAGCCCCGCTGAGCTGCCCGGACGGTGCCGCGCGGCGGTGCCGTCCAATCATCTGCGTTGACATCCTTCGCGCTGTGCGGCTAATCTCTGGATCGATTCAGACTGGATCGATCCAGAAGAGGGGAGGGGCCGATGAAACCGACCCTGCGGGCCGTCGCCGAGGCCGTTGGTGTCTCGCGCAGCACCGTCTCCAACGCCTACTCCCGCCCGGACCAACTGTCGGCGGACCTTCGCCGACGGATCCTCGACACCGCCCGCGAGATGGGCTACCCGGGACCCGATCCGACCGCCCGCTCGCTGCGCCGCGGTTTCGTGGGTGCCATCGGGGTGCTGTTCACCTCGCAGCTCTCCTACGCCTTCACCGACCCCTTCGCGCTGCGGTTCCTCACCGGGGTCGCCGAGGCGGCGCAGCGGCACGGCAGCAGCCTGCTGCTCGTGCCACTGCCCACCGACCCGGCCGGTGCCCGCACGGCGGTGGAGAACGCCGCCGTCGACGGTTTCTGCGTCTACTGCGCCGGTGACGAAGAGGGCATCATCGACACCATCCGGGGTCGCGGGATGCCCTTCGTCACCACCTCCTCGCGTCCCCGGGCGGGCGACCGATGGGTGGGCATCGACGAGCGCGCCGCCGCCCGGTCGGTCGCCGAACACCTGGCCGGTCTCGGTCACCGCCGGGTCGCCCTGCTCGGCCACGACGTGCTGCCCGACGCCGTCGGCCGGCTGCGGGTGGCCGACGTCGCCGACGTACCGCATCCGACCACCCGCGACCGGCTCGCCGGCTTCGCCGACGCCTTCGCCACGGTCGGCGTCGGCTGGCCCGAGCTGACGATCCTCTCGGCGGCCGACAACGACCGGGCCGCCGGTGCCGCGGCGGTACGCGCGCTCGACGCCCGCCACGAGCCACCGACCGCCGTGCTGGCCTGCTCCGACGTGCTCGCCCTGGGGGCGCTCGACGCGCTCGCGGCGGCCGGCGGGGCGGACCGGACGATCTCGGTGACCGGCTTCGACGACATCGCCGAGGCCGCCGCCGCCGGACTGACCACCGTGCGCCAACCCGGCGAGGAGAAGGGGCGCTCGGCCGCCGAGCTCCTGTTCGACCCGCCTGCGGACGCCTCAGCGGGTCAGATCCTGTTGCCCACCACGCTCATCGTCCGCACCAGCAGCGGACCAGCCCTGAGGAGTTGACCATGGAACAGCCCACCGGCTTCATCTTCGCCGTCGACGCCGTCACGCGGCACGTCACCTCCGCGCGACCGGACGCGCCGGTCCGCCCCGACCCGCCCCGCACCACGCCACTGGCCGGCGTCCGCCGGCTCGCCGCCACGGCCCTGCACCGCCTGGCCGACCAGATCCAACCCGCCCCGCTGCCGTGCAAGGAAGGGCCCCTTATTAACGCCTAGCGTGGTAAAAGGGCCCCTTATTAACAATCGGCAGCCGACCGGGGCGGGTGTGGTGGACCGACCGGGGCGGCTGCTGGACCGGCCGGGCGACTGGTGGGCCGGCCGGGCGACCAGGCAGACTGGACGCTGATGTCGCCGTTAACCCCCAACCTACGGTTGCACGACCGCTACGTGTTGCACGACCGCATCGGCCTCGGCGGGATGTCCGAGGTGTGGCGTGCCGACGACGACGTGCTGGGCCGGCCCGTCGCGGTGAAGGTGCTCGCCGGCACGTTCGCCGTCGATCCAGACCTGCGCGCCGCGATCCGGCGGGAGGCCCGCGCCGCAGCCCGGCTGGCCCACCCCCACGTGACCCAGGTGTACGACTACGGCGAGGCGACGCTCGACGGCGGCACCGTGCCGTACCTGGTGATGGAACTGGTCGACGGGCGTAACCTCGCCGACCGGCTTTCCGAGGGCCCGCTGCCCTGGCCGTCCGCGTTGCGGACGGCCGCCGAGGTCGCCGCCGCGCTGGCCGCCGCACACCGCATCGGGGTGGTGCACCGGGACATCAAGCCGGGCAACGTCATGCTCACCGAGACCGGCGCCAAGGTGCTCGACTTCGGCATCGCCGCGCTCGCCGGCCCGCAGTCCGCCGGCACCAGCAGCGAACCGATGATGGGTACGCCCGCGTACACCGCGCCGGAGCGGTTGCGCGCCGGGGCGCCGAATCCGGCCAGCGACGTGTACGCGCTTGGCGTACTGCTCCACCGCACCCTGACCGGTGACGTTCCGCTGCCCGTACGCAGCTGGGAGGAGGCCGTGCTGGTGCATGCCCGCCGGCCGCCGGTGCCGCCGCCGCGAGTGCCGGGGCTGCCCACCGGCGTCGCCGAACTGGTGCGTGCCTGCCTCGACCCGGATCCGGCCCGGCGGCCGGGTGCCGGCGAGGTGGCCGCCCGGCTCCGGGCCGCCACGGCCGACACGGCGGGGCCGTTCACCGCCATGCTGCCGATCTCCGCGCCGGCCGACCCGGCGGATGCCACCGCGAGCCGGTCGGCATCGGCGCAGCCGCCGACCCTCGTGGACCGCGCCGGCACCTGGCCTGGCACGGACGTCGCCGCGACCGCCCTCGACCCCGCGACCGCGCCCGGCGGTTCGACGTTCGCTGGCCCCGGTTCCGCGCGAGCCACGACCCGTCCCTGGTCGGCGTCCGCGCCGGTGGCGGCCGAGCCCGCCCGTCCCTGGTCGGCGTCCGCGCCGGTGGCGGCCGGGCCCGCCCGCGCCGGGCGCGGCGTCGGCCGGCAACGGCGGCGGTACGCCCCACCGACCGGTGCGCTGGTCGCGGCCGGCCTGGCGCTGCTGGTCGGGCTGGGTGTGGTGCTCGCCCGGGGCAACGGCGACGGTGCATCGTCACCGGGCGGGACCGCCGGTAGCGCGCCGGCCGCTGCGGCTGCGGCGCCGACCTCGGCCAGCCCGGCCGCACCTCGGCCCAGCCCGTCGACGGCCGACCCGGAGCCGGTCAGCCTTCGGCAGGCCGCCGCCGAGTTCGTCACCCTGCTCGCGGAGGCGCAACTCGTCGGCGACATCGACCGCAAGGCTGCGGAGCGGCTCCGCAAGGATCTGACCGATCTCGCCCGGGGCAAGCCCAAGGACCAGGAGAAGCGGATCGAGAAGCTACGCGACCGCATCGAGGACGAGGTCGAGGACGGCCGGCTTCCCGCCGACTTCGCCGACCGCCTGGACGACCTGCTCGACCGGCTCGAAGCGGCGCTGCCCGAGGAGGACTGACCGGCCCCATCAGGTCAACGTCACCCGCACGTACTCGCCGGGTGCGCTGCCCGCCCGGGCGAGCAGCCGGCCGTCCGCGCCCCAGATCGTCGACTGGCCGGCCGCCTCGGCGTAACCCCCACCGGTCGACCCGGCGAAGCTGGCGACCGCCGCGACCACCCGGTGCGTGGCGACGACGCGCAACGCCCGCTCGTCGGAGAGTTCGGCCTCGACCGCGTGGTGGAGGATGGCCGCCGCGTAGATGTCGACACCGAGGGCACAGGTCTGCGCCGCGTGCGCCACGACGCCGGTGTCCTTGCAGATCGCCAGGCCGAGCCGCCAGCCGTCGACCTCCAGCACCGCCGGCTCGCGGCCGGGCGTGAACCGGCTGGCCTCCGGTGCGCCCAGCCACATCTTGCGGTACGCCACCCGCGCGCCGACGCCCTCCACCGCCAGGGTGGCGATGTGGTCGCCGGCCACGGGCGCGCCGACCAGCGCGACCGTACCCGTCCGCGCGCACGCCTCGACAAGCGGTGCCAGTCGCGGGTCGGCCGGGTCGACCGGGGCGGCGTCCAGTTCGTAGCCGGTGAGCGAGAGCTCCGGAAAGAGCACCACCCGGGCCGCCGCCGCGCGGACCAGCGCCGCGTGCGCTGCCACGTTCGCGCCGATGTCGTACGCCGCGCAGGTTGGCTGGGCGACCGCGAGCCGTAACGGAGTGCGCACGCACATCACCTCCACGCCTGGGCAGCGTAGAGTCTTCTCTTTCCGCAAGTCGATACCGACTGAGCGGTTCGCCGGATCAGTTCGTAGCGTAGGGGCATGATTCTCCTGCCGCACGCCGCCGAAGAACCCAGCCCGTCCGGACCTCCGCAGGACGGCCTGGTCGGCTTCGTCACCGATCTGGTGGAGCGGCTGGGCGGTCCGGGAGCAGGGCTGGCGGTCGCGCTGGAGAATCTCTTCCCGCCGATTCCGAGCGAGGTCATCCTGCCGCTGGCCGGTTTCGTCGCGGCCCAGGGCCGGATGAGCGTGGTGGGGGCGATCTTCTGGACCACCCTCGGCTCGCTGCTGGGTGCCCTGGCCCTCTACTACATCGGTGCGGGGCTGGGCCGGGAGCGGACGCGGGCGATCGCGGCCAAGTTGCCGCTGGTGAAGCTCAGCGACATCGACCGGACCGAGGAGTGGTTTCTCAAACACGGCGTCAAGGCGGTCTTCTTCGGCCGGATGATCCCGATCTTCCGGAGCATGATCTCCATTCCGGCCGGTGTGGAACGTATGCCGGTGCTCACCTTCGTCCTCTACACCACGCTTGGCAGCCTGATCTGGAACACCACGTTCGTGCTGGCCGGATACCTGCTCGGGGACAACTGGCACCTGGTCGAGGGGTACGCCGGGATCCTCCAGAACCTGGTCATCGTCGCCTGCGTGCTCGGTTTGGTCTGGTTCGTGGTGACCCGGCTGCGCCGGTCCCGACGCTCCGGTGGCCTGCGGTCCAACGACAGCGGCACCGGGTTGACCGACGCGAGCCAGGCCGGCGTACCCGACCCGCATGGCCGGGGCACCATCTACCGCAGTGCCTGGGCCGACGACCGCCGCCATCCCGACCAGAACCCACCCCGCTGACCCGCCGCACCGGGGGGCGTATCGGCATCAGGAACCGCGCGATACTGCGGGGATGGACGGTGAACGGGGTTGGGCGGACGCGGCCGGAATCGTCGAGTTGCCCGGCGGCGTGCGGGTGCGGGGACGGCGTATCGCGGATCCGGCGTCGCCGGCCGACTTCAGCCTGCTGCTGGCGCCCGGTCCGACGCCGGGGTGGGCGTACCGGCGGGTGCGGTGGCCCGACTTCTGGGTGCCGGTGGACCGGGCGGACGCCCTGGACGCCCTGCGCGAGGCGCTGCGACGCGGCTACGCCGGCCAGCGGGTGGAGGTGGCCTGCCGGGGCGGTACGGGTCGGACCGGCACTGCGCTGGCCGCGCTGGCGGTTCTCGACGGGTTGCCCGCCGAGCGGGCCGTCGACTGGGTCCGTGCCGCGTACCGGCCCCGCGCCGTGGAGACCCCCTGGCAACGTCGCTGGCTGCGCCGGCTGGGCTGAGACCGGGCCGGCTCACCACGGGCTGCGACCGGGCCGGCTCACCACGGGCTGCGACCGGGCCGGCTCACTGCGGGGCGAGCCGGCCCGCTTGGCGCGCCGCTCAGCCCGTGACGTACTGGCGCAGGTGGTGCGCGGTCAGGGTGTCGCCGTGCGCGATCAGGTCGGCCGGGGTGCCGGTGAACACGATCCGACCGCCGTCGTGACCTGCGCCCGGCCCGAGGTCGATCAGCCAGTCCGCGTGCGCCATGACCGCCTGGTGGTGCTCGATGACGATCACCGTGTTGCCGGCGTCGACCAGCCGGTCCAGCAGCGCGAGCAGGTTGTCGACGTCGGCCAGGTGCAGTCCGGTGGTCGGCTCGTCCAGCACGTACGTGCCCGCCCGGTCGGCCATGTGGATGGCCAGCTTGAGCCGCTGCCGCTCGCCGCCGGAAAGGGTGGTGAGCGGCTGGCCCAGGGTCAGGTAGCTGAGCCCGACGTCGGTCATCCGGTCCAGGATGGCCCGAGCCGGCCCGCTGGGGAAGAAGTCGCGGGCCTCGGCCATGGACATGCCGAGCACCTCGCCGATGTTCTTGCCGCGCAGCCGGTAGGTGAGCACTCGGTCGGTGAAGCGCCGCCCGTCGCACTGCTCGCACACCGAGGCGACGCCGGCCATCATCGCCAGGTCCGTGTAGACCAGCCCGATGCCCTTGCAGGTCGGGCAGGCACCCTCGGAGTTGGCGCTGAACAGTGCCGCCTTCACCCCGTTGGCCTTGGCGAAGGCGGTGCGGATGGGGTCGAGCAGACCGGTGTAGGTGGCCGGGTTGCTGCGCCGGGAGCCACGGATGGGGGACTGGTCCACCACGACCACCCCGTCCCGGCGGGGCAGCGAGCCGTGGATCAGGGAACTCTTGCCCGAGCCGGCCACCCCGGTCACCACGGTCAACACACCGAGCGGGACGTCCACGTCGACGTCGCGCAGGTTGTGCAGGTCGGCGCGGCGGATGGAAAGCTGGCCGGTGGGCGTACGGACCCGCTCGCGCAGCCGTACCCGGTGATCCAGGTGGCGGCCGGTGAGGGTGTCGGAGCGGCGCAGCCCGGCCACGTCGCCGGTGTAGCAGATCGTGCCACCGGCGGTGCCCGCGCCGGGTCCCAGGTCGATCACGTGATCGGCCACCGCGATGGTCTCCGGTTTGTGCTCGACCACGAGCACCGTGTTGCCCTTGTCCCGCAGCCGCAGCAGCAGGTCGTTCATCCGGGCGATGTCGTGCGGGTGCAGGCCGACCGTGGGTTCGTCGAAGACGTACGTGATGTCGGAGAGGCTGGAACCGAGGTGTCGGACCATCTTGACCCGCTGCGCCTCGCCGCCGGAGAGGGTGGCGGACTCGCGGTCGAGGCTGAGGTAACCCAGCCCGATCTCGACAAGCGAGTCGAGCAGGTGCCGCAGGTTCCCGGTCAACGGGGCGACCGACTCGTCGTCGATGCCCCGGACGAACTCGGCCAGGTCGCTGATCTGCATGGCCGAGCACTCGGCGATGTTGCGCCCGGCGATGCGGGCGGAGAGCGCGGCGGCGTTGAGCCGGGTGCCACCGCAGTCGGCGCAGGTGGTGAAGGTGACCGCCCGGTCGACGAAGGCCCGGATGTGTGGCTGCATGGACTCGCGGTCCTTGGCCAGGTACAGCCGGCGTACCTTGACGATCAGGCCCTCGTAGGTGAGGTTCGTGCCGCCAATCTTGATCTTCGTGGCCGGCTTGTGCAGGAAGTCCGCCCACTGTTGCGGGGTGAAATCCTGGAGTTTGACATCCGGGTCGAACAGGCCGGAGCCGACGATGGTCTGCCAGTACCACGTGTCGACGCCGAAGTTGGGCACCGTGATCGCGCCGTCGTTAAGCGACTTCTCCACGTTCACCAGCTCGTTGACGTCCAGGTCGGAGACCCGGCCCAGGCCCTCGCAGGCGGGGCACATGCCCTCGGCCAGGTTGAAGCTGAACGCACCGGCGCCGCCGACGTGCGGGCTGCCGAGCCGGCTGAAGACGATCCGCAGCATGGCGTACGCGTCGGTGGCGGTGCCGACGGTGGACCGTGAGTTGGCCCCCATCCGCTCCTGGTCGACGACGATCGCCGGGGTGAGGTTACGCAGCGAGTCCACGTCTGGCCGGGAGCGGTTCGGCATGAACGACTGGAGGAAGGCGCTGTAGGTCTCGTTGATCAGGCGCTGCGACTCGGCGGCGATGGTGCCGAAGACCAACGAGGACTTGCCAGAGCCGGAGACTCCGGTGAAGACGGTGAGCCGGCGCTTGGGAATGTCGACCGAGACGTCGGCGAGGTTGTTCTCCCGCGCGCCGCGTACCTCGATCAGATCGTGGCTGTCGGCGGCGGACCGTGCTGGCTGCTGCATGCGAACCCTTCGCGAAATCGTGGACGGACTGCCGTCCCGGGAACTGGCTGGGGTTGGCCTGGCCGTCTTCAAGTGTCTCATTCATCAGCACGTGGAGACTTTGTCCGCCTTTTCGCTGCTGCTAGATGCGCTATAGGGGGCAAAGTCTCAAACGACGTGTAAGCAGTAGGCTGATCGGGTGACGGGTCGGATGGGGCGGCTGCGCGCGGTCGACCTGGCCGCGACGGTGGGCATCTCGGTGCAGCAGGTCCGCAACTATGTCGATCTCGGCGTGTTGCCGCCGGTCGAGCGCACCCCGAGCGGCTACCGGATCTTCACCCCGGCGCATGCCCGGGCGCTCGCCGTGGCCCGGACCATGGCCGAGGGGCACGGCTGGGCGCGTACCCGGCAGGTCATGACGGCGGTACACCACGGTGACCTGCCGGCGGCGCTGGCGGCGCTCGACGCCGGCCACGCCGAGCTGGACCGCGAGCGCGCCGAGATCCGCCGGGTGCTCGGTGCGTTCGAGACGGTGGTGGCCAGCCCGCCGGTCGCCGCGCCGCGCCGCGCGGTCCGCATCGGCGCGGTGGCCGACCTGGTCGGGGTCCGCACCTCACAGCTGCGTCTCTGGGAGGCCCGCGGGCTGCTGCGGCCAAGCCGCCAGCGGGGCACCGGATACCGGGTGTACGACGAAAGCGAGGTGCGCGCCGCTCAGGTGGTGGCGCTGCTCCGCCGGGGCGCCTATCCGTTCGAGATCATCACCGCCGTGCTGGACGAGATGCGCACCACCGGCAGCCCGCAGCGGGTTCGCGCCGAGTTGGCCCGCCGGGAGCAGGACCTGCACCGGCGTAGCCTGCGCCGGCTGGCCGCGTCGGCGGCCCTGCACGACTACCTGGGCTGCCTGGGGCGGTGACCGCCGCCCGCCATCACCGCCGCCCGCCATCACCGCCGCCCGCCATCACCGCCGTCGGTCAGCCCGCGGTCGGCACCGGCCCGGCCGCCACCGCGCGGTTCACCGCAGCACCAGCAGGTCCAGGTGGTCGACGACGGGGCCGGGTGGGGCCTCGGCGGCGACTGCCCGCAGCCGGGCCAGACCCTGCTGGTACTCCGCCTCGGTGATCAGTTGCAGCGGCGTGTGTGCGCGTCGGTCCATCCGCTCGGCGTACTCGGCCATCGAGGCGGCGACGGTCTGCGCCACCGGTTCGACTGTGCTCACCGGAAACCCCGCCTCGGCGAAGGCGCAGCGGACCCGGGCCAGCCCGGGAAAGCGGTCGAGCGCCGGGATCGCCTCGGGAAACCAGCTGAACAGGGTGATCCGCTGGTATCGGCCGGGAAAGGGGGAGCGGATCAACACCGGGGCACCGGGCCGCAGCACCCTGCGCAGTTCACGCGCCATGGTGTCCAGGTCGGGAACGTGGTGGATCATCGTCGACAGCCAGGCACCGTCCACGCTGGAGCCGGCCAGCGGCAGCGCGCGGGCGTCCCCGGCCAACAGGGGACGGTACGGGCAGCGGTCCCGCATCGCGGGTGCCGGCTCCACCGCGAGCACCCGGATGCCGTACCAGTCGGTGAACGCGCGGGCCCAGGTGCCGGTACCGGCGCCCAGGTCCAGCAGGGTGGTGCCGGTCCGGGGCCGCAGGTGTTGCCGGACGGCGTCGCGCCAGCGGTGCAGCCCTGTCGTTCCCAGTTCGCGACCGGCGGCGAACGCGGCGGCGTTTGTGTCGTCGTAGGAGATCAGGGCCACGGCCACCCCCTCGCGATCGTCGCCCGACGGATCCGGCCGACCACTGCGGCGTTTCTATCCGCACGGTGACCGTGCGGTCAACCAGTTGTGATCCACCGCGCAACACGGTGGGCGGTGGCCCGTGGCCACCGCCCACCGTGGAGGTTTCCCGGAATCAGCGCAGCGCGCAGGGTGAGGCCAGGTTCACCAGGTCGCCGGGGCGGTTGCCGTTGACCCGGCCGATCGCGGTGGCGATCCGGTTGATGGCGGCGACCCGCCGGTCCACCAGGGGACCGACGATGGCGTTCTGGACGAAGTTGGCGCCGCCCTGGGGGTTGGCGGCCTGCTGGGCGAGGCGGGCGTTGGCGTCGGCGATCTGCGCGTCCAGGTTGGCCAGTTCCCGCTGCACCTCGGCAGCGGCCTGGGCGGGCACGGCCGGCAGCCGGTCGGCCACGCTCGGGCAACTCACCGTCTGGGCGACACCGGCGTTGCCGTTGTTGCCCGCATTGCCGTTGCCGTTGTTCCCGGCGTTGCCGTTGTTGCCCGCGTTGCCGTTGCCGTTGTTCCCGGCGTTGCCGTTGTTGCCCGCGTTGCCGTTGCCAGCATTCCCGTTGTTGCCCGCGTTACCGGCGTTGCCGTTGACCGCGCTGGGGATGCCGGCGGCGTTCAGCCCGCAGGTCGCCAGGCTGCTCAGGTCGGGACGCTGCCCACCGGCGCGGTTGATGTTGATGCCGATCCGGTCGAGTGCGGCGGTGCGCTTGCTGGCCAGGGGGCCGAGGATGGCGTTCTGGACGAAGTTGGCGCCGCCCTGGGGGTTGGCGGCCTGTTGGGCGAGGCGGGCGTTGGCTTCCTCGATCTGCTTGTCGAGGTTTGCCAGTTCCTGCTCGACTCCGGCTTGTGCGGCGGCCGGTACGTTGGCCAGCTTGTCCCGCACCGTCGGGCAGTTCGCCGTCTGCGCCCCACTGCTGGCGCTGTCGTCGGCCGAGGCCAGCGTCAGACCGGCCCCCAGCAGCGCCACCGCGAGGACGCCGACCCCGCCGAGCTTCAGCGCGGCGTGCTTCTGGAGCTTTCGGGTACGCCTGACCATGCTTTCTCTCCTCATGATTGACCGCCCGGCGGGGTCGAAGAACCCGCCGGCTGGTGCGCGGTGGATGCCGGGAGGGTGACGTACGGCCGGCCCCGCCGTACGTCCCTCCGGGGTGCTGTCGGACCCACCTCGGGAGCGCTCCCGTTGCTGGTCCGGAACGTTCGTGGTTGTTCGGTCGGGGATACGCGGTGACCCGGCCGGTCGGTTCAATGTCGATCCGGAAAGCTCGCCGGTCGCTTCGTCCCCGGTGGACCCGCCGCCGGCCCGGCCGGTCAGCGATCTTGCGGTTAGGCTGCGTGTTCATGACACTCCGGGCCCTGGTGATCGCTCCCGTCATGCTCGCGGTCGCGGTGATTCCCGCGACCGTGAGTGGCTCGCCGGACACAGAGCGTGTTGCCGTCGGGGTGCCGGGCGCCGTCGGCCCCGCGCCCGGGACACCGGTCACCGCGCCTACGGCCGCCCCCGCCGCGACGGCCGCTGCCGCGACGGCGGTGCCCTGCCCGAAGGCGGTGGCACCGAAGGTGAAGCGCTCGCCGCGACCCACGCCACCGCCGTCCACTCCGGAGCACCAGGTCGTCGGCGGGGCGGCGCTGGCCACCGCCGGGCTGGTCGTACCGCCGCAGGCGCCGGCACCGCCGCGGGTGACCGCCACCTCGTGGCTGGTGGCCGACCTGGACAGCGGCGAGGTGCTGGGTGGTTGTGGCCCGCACGAGTACGCCACGCCGGCGAGCGTGCAGAAGCTGCTGCTGGCCGCGACCATGCTGCCCCGGCTCGACCCGGACGAACTCGTCACGATCACCCGGGAGGACCTGGACATCGCGCCGGGCAGCTCGGCCGTGGGGCTGCTGGTCGGCGGTCGCTACCGGGTGCGGACCCTGTGGCTGGGACTGCTGTTGCAGTCCGGCAACGAGGCGGCGAACGCGCTGGCTCGCCTCGGCGGTGGGCCGGACGGTGCGGCCGGCGGGGTGCGCGCGATGAACGAGCAGGCGCGCCGGCTCGGCGCGTTGCAGACCCGCGCGGTCACCCCCTCCGGGCTGGACGCGCCGGGACAGTTCACCAGCGCGTACGACCTGGCGCTGATCGCCCGGGCCTGCTTCGCCGATCCGGCCTTCCGCCGGTACGCACTCACCGAGCGGACCCGGATCCCGGCGCAGAAACCGCTGCGCGCCAAGGGTTTCGAGATCCAGAACGAGAACCAGTTGATCTACCGTTACCCCGGTGCCATGGGCGGGAAGACCGGCTTCACCGACTACGCCCGGCATACCTACGTCGGTGCCGCCGAGCGCGACGGCCGCCGGCTGGTGGTGACGCTGCTCGGTGCCGAGCCCCGGCCGCAGCGCGGCTGGGAACAGGGTGCCGCGCTGCTCGACTGGGGATTCGCGCTGCCCCCGGGTGCCGCGGTCGGCCGGCTGGTGGAACCGGGGGAGTGGGACGCGCCGACGGCGGCGCCATCGGCCGCGCCACAGCCGGGCGACGCGCCGTCGGCGGATGCCACCTCCTCGGCCGCGCTCGACGACGGGCCGGGCGCCGGAACGCTTGTGGCGCTTGCGGTCGGCCTGGCCGCGATCGGGCTGGCCGTGATCGCCGCTCGGCGGGGCCGCCGGCCGGGGACGACCGCAGCGCGGCGCTGATCGTCTCGGCAGATCGGGTACCTGCGTGCTGGTCGATTCGCCGGACTGGCCGGAATTCACCCGATAGTGTCGCTGAATGTGAGAGTCAACCGCCTCGCCGCCGCGGTGACCGCGGCGCTCATGACATCGCCCCTGCTGCCCGCCACCGGTGCCGCCGTGGCCGCGCCGACGCCGTGCCCGCGCTCCGCGCCGCCCGCGCCCGGCCCGTCGCAGCCGGTGACACCGTCGCCGGACCCGGTGCAGCGGGCGGTGGGCGGGGCCCGGCTGGCCACGGCCGGGCTGGTCGTACCGCCGGATGTGCCGGCACCACCCCGGGTGGCAGCAACCTCGTGGCTGGTGGCCGACCTGGAGACCGGCGAGGTGCTGGGTGGTTGTGGCCCACACGAGTACGCCACTCCGGCAAGCGTGCAGAAGCTGCTGCTGGCCGCGACCATGCTGCCTCGGCTCGACCCGGCCGAAACCGTCACCATCACCGCCGGGGACCTGGACATCGAGCCGGGGAGTTCGGCCGTGGGGCTGGTGGAGGGCGGCCGGTACCGGGTCGAGACGCTCTGGCTTGGCCTGCTGCTGCGGTCGGGCAACGAGGTGGCAAACGCGCTGGCCCGGCTCGGCGGCGGCCCGGACGGGATGGCCGGCGGACTACGCGCGATGAACGAGCAGGCGCACCGGCTCGGTGCCTACCAGACCCATGCCGCGACCCCTTCCGGGCTGGACGGTCCGGGGCAGTTCACCAGCGCGTACGACCTGGCCCTGATCGCCCGGGCCTGTTTCGACGACGCCCACTTCCGCCGCTACGTGGCGACCCGCGAGGCGACCATCCCGGCCCAGCCGAGGCAACGCGCCAAGGGCTTCACGATCGACAACGACAACCAACTGCTCTACCACTATCCAGGTGCGCTGGGCGGCAAGACCGGCTACACCGATCTGGCCCGGCACACCTACGTCGGTGCCGCCGAGCGGGGCGGACGCCAACTCGTGGTCACCCTGCTCGGCGCGGACGTCGTCGACAAGCGTGGCTGGGAACAGGGTGCCGCCCTGCTCGACTGGGGCTTCGCCCTGCCCCGGGACGCCTCGGTCGGCGCGCTGGTGCGGCCGGGCGCCACCACCGCCTCCGCGCCGCCGGCCTCGGTGCCGCCGCAGGCGCTGCCCGGCGGTGCCGCCGGTGCCGAGGCCGCCGGCCGGCGGGACCTCGCCGGACAACTCCGTCTCGTCTCGTGGGTGGCGCTCGCCGTCGGCCTGACCCTGCTGACCGGCGCTCTGATCGCCCGCCGCCGCGTCCGCACCGCCGCCACCCGGACCCCCACCCACCGCGAATGACCACCCCGTCGACCGCCCGCGTCCGGTTGACCGTGCAGCTGCTGGGGGTGCTGGCCGGAGTGGGAGTGGTGGGTGGGTGCGTACGGGCACCACAGCCGCCGCCACCGCCGGCACCGTCGGGGCGGCCCGGCCTGGTGGTGCTCTCCGACGTGGACCCGCGCATCCACACCGACATCCGCTACGCCACCGCGCACAACTTCGTCGGTCGCCCGGTCGACGGCTATCCGGAACCACTCTGCCTGCTCACCGACGCGGCTGCCGCAGCACTGCGCCGGGTGCAGGACGCGGCACTGGCCACCGGCCACAGCCTGAAGGTCTACGACTGCTATCGGCCCCGGCGCGCGGTGGACGACTTCCTGACGTGGGCGGGCCAACCCGGCGGGCAGCAGATGAAGGCCGAGTTCTATCCCCGGGTGGCCAAGTCGGATCTGTTCGAGCAGGGCTACCTCGGTGCGCGCAGTACGCACAGCCGGGGCAGCACTGTCGACCTGACCCTGGTCGACGTGCCGGCACCCGAACAACCCGGGTACGTGCCGGGTCAGCCGCTGGTCGCCTGCACCGCCCCGCGTGACCGACGCTTCGCCGACAACAGCATCGACATGGGCACCGGCTTCGACTGTTTCGATCCGCTCGCGCACGTCGCCTCGTCCCAGGTCGACGCCACGGCCAGGCGCAACCGGGAACTGCTCAGGCGGTTGATGACCGACGCCGGGTTCGTCGGCTACGACCGGGAGTGGTGGCACTTCCGCTACCGCGACGAGCCCTGGCCGGACACCTACTTCGACCTGCCGGTCGCCCGTTCCTCGGCGGGCTGAGCCGCAGGTCACCAATTACCCGATCGAGGCGGTGCCCAGCTCGAGACCGTCATGACCATGTCCGTCGGCTGGGTGGGTGATGTCCTAGATCCTTTCCCCGTAGGCTGTCTTTCATGATTGCCGTACGTCAGCGCCCCGACGACGCACGGTGGGTGCTCTCGCCGGCACCGGTCACTCCACCGGGGCCGGCCGGCCGGTGAGTTGGACTCGCATACCGTCCCAGCGGGGTGATCGGGACCGGGCGGCGCGCGGTGCCAGGCTGGTCAAGCTCTGTGCCCGGATCTCCGCGTCGCGTCCGTTCGAACTGGTGATCATCGCGGTGATCATCGCCAACGGCGTCGTGCTCGGCCTGGAGACCTATCCCAACCTGGGTCCGGCCGGCTTCGCGCTGCACGCCCTGGAGTGGTCCTTCCGCGCCGTGTTCGTCGTCGAGATCACCATCCGGATCATCGCGTACGGCCGTCGGCCGCAGGACTTCTTCCGGCACGGCTGGAACGTCTTCGACTTCCTGGTGATCGCGGCGATCTTCGTACCGGTGCTGCACGGCGACTCGGCGCTGCTGCGGGTCGTGCGGGTGCTGCGGATGTTGCGGCTGGTGCGGTTCTCGCCCGGCCTGCGGACGATCGTCACGGCCCTGTGGCGCAGCCTGCCCGGCGTCGGGGGCTTCCTCGCCCTGGGTGTGGTGACGCTCTACGTCTACGGCATGGCCGGTTGGCTGATCTTCGGCGAGGCGTATCCCGAGGACTACGGTGACATCGGCCGGTCGCTGCTGACCCTCTTCGTGCTGCTCTCCCTGGAGACGCTGCCGGACCACATCGCCGACGCCATCGACTTCGCCCCGTGGACCCTGCTCTACTACGTCAGCTTCGTGATCATCACCGTCAACGTGCTGCTGAACATCCTGATCGCGGTCATCGTCAACTCCATGGAGGAGGCCCGCCGGCTGGAGATGACCGAGGGGCTCGCCCCCGGGTACGACGAGGACGGTGACGGGATACCGGACGAGGTGGACCGGATCGCGATCAGTCAGCGGCTGGACGATCTGCGGACCCTCATCGTCGAACTTGAGCGCGAGCTTCGCATCGACCGCGACGACGGACGGACCCGCCGAACCGGGAGGGATTGAGTACACTAACCGCACCCCACCAGGCCCGCCTCACTCGGTGCGTCCGTGTTTGATCAGAATCACGACGGATGCGGATAACGGTCGGCACCAGATAGGGTCGTTACACCGACTGATGATCTCTGGGGAGGGTGTGTGCTGGCTCTGGTGGCGGTCCATGCGCTGACAGCCGTGATCGCCCCGGCGCTGGTGCGGCTCTGGGGCAGGCAGGCTCTCTACCTGGTGGCGTTGGCCCCTGGCGCGACCCTGGTCTGGGCGTTGGCCCAGACCAACGGAGTCCGTTCCGGCGACCCGGTGGTCGAGACGGTGTCGTGGGTGCCGCAACTCGGCCTGGAACTGGCCCTGCGGATGGGCACCCTGTCCTGGCTGCTTGTCGTCCTGGTCGGCGGCGTCGGCGCGCTGGTGCTCGCGTACAGCGCCCGCTACTTCCGCTCCGACGACCCCGGGCTCGGCCGCTTCGCCGCCGTCTTCGTCGCCTTCGCCGGAGCGATGCTCGGCCTGGTGGTCTCCGACGACCTGCTGCTGTTGTACGTGTTCTGGGAGCTGACCACCGTCTTCTCCTACCTGCTCATCGGCTACGACCCGGCCAAGCGGGCCAGCCGGCGGGCGGCCATGCAGGCGCTGCTGGTCACCACGCTTGGCGGCCTGGCGATGCTCGCCGGGTTCATCATGCTCGGCCAGCACGCCGGCACCTACCGCTGGTCGGAGGTCGCCGAGAACCTGCCCGGCGGGAGTTACCTGGCGGTCGCCGTACTGCTGATCCTGCTCGGCGCCCTGAGCAAGTCGGCGATCTTCCCGTTCAGCTTCTGGTTGCCGGGCGCGATGGCGGCGCCCACCCCGGTCAGCGCCTACCTGCACGCCGCGGCAATGGTGAAGGCCGGTGTCTTCCTGGTCGCCCTGATGGGGCCCGCCTTCGCCGGCCTCACCCCGTGGCGACCGGTGCTGCTGGTCACCGGTCTGATCACCATGTTCCTCGGCGGCTGGACCGCGCTGCGGCAGGTGGACCTGAAGCTGCTGCTGGCGTACGGCACGGTCAGCCAGCTCGGTCTGCTGATGGTGATCCTCGGCGCCGGCACCCGGGACACCGCGCTGGCCGGTGCCGCCATGGTGCTGGCGCACGCCCTGTTCAAGGCGACCCTGTTCCTCACCGTCGGCGTCATCGATCACTCCACCGGCACCCGGGACCTGCGCGAACTCAGCGGGGTGGGCCGCAAAGCGCCGGCCCTGGCGGTGGTGGCCGGGCTCGCGGCGGCCTCGATGGCCGGTCTGCCGCCGATGGCCGGGTTCGTGGCGAAAGAGGCGGCGGTCGAGGCGCTGCTGCACGGCACCGCCGTCGACCTGGCCGTGCTGGCCGGCGTGATCTTCGGCTCGGTGCTGACCGTTGCGTACACGTTGCGTTTCCTCTGGGGGGCCTTCGCCGACAAGGCCGACACCCCGATCACCGTGGTCAAGCCGATCAGCTGGCCCTTCCTCGCGCCCGCGGCGCTGCTCGCCGTCGCCGGAGCGGCGGCGGGCCTGCTCGCCCCGGCGGTGGACCGGCTGCTCGCCCCGTACGCCGACCTCTATCCCACCGGCAGCGACCCGGGCTACCACCTGGCGTTGTGGCACGGGCTCACGCCGGCGCTGGGGTTGTCGGTGCTGGCCGTGGCCGGTGGTGTCGGGCTCTTCCTGCTGATGCGGCGCGAACGCGTACGGACCACCCTGCGACTGCCCTTCGACGGTGCCGCCGCCTACGGCAAAGCCATCGCCGGGGTGGACCGGCTGGCGGTGGAGCTGACCGGTGCCACCCAGCGTGGTTCCTTGCCGTTCTACCTTGGCGTCATCCTGGTGGTGTTGGTCGTCTTGCCGGGTGGTGCGCTGCTGGCCGGCAGCCCGTGGCCGCAGCGCTTTCACCTGTGGGACACTCCCTTGCAGGTGGTGGCCGGCGCCGTGGTGGCCGTCGCCGCCGTGATGGCGGCCCGCGCACTGCGGCGGCTCACCGCGATGATCCTGGTCGGCGTCGCCGGCTACGGCATCGCACTGTTGTTCGTCCTGCACGGCGCCCCGGACCTGGCCCTGACCCAGTTCCTGGTGGAGACCGTCACGATCGTCATGTTCGTGCTGGTGTTGCGCCGACTGCCGGAAAAGTTCTCGGAACGGCCGATCCGGTCCAGCCGCCGGGGCCGGGTCGCCATCGGCGTCGCGGTCGGCGCGGTCACCGCCGGCATGGCCTATGTGGCCGCCGGCGCCCGCCAGGCCATTCCGGTCTCCGTGGGCTTCCCCGACGAGGCCGTGTCGTACGGCGGCGGCAAGAACGTGGTCAACGTGACCCTGGTCGACATCCGGGCCTGGGACACCATGGGCGAGATCGCGGTACTGGTGGTGGCCGCCACCGGTGTGGCCAGCCTGATCTTCCGCCATGCTCGCGACCTCGACCGGCGCGGCGACATCCCCGGCGGTGTCCGGGCGGAATCCCGCCCGCGCTGGCTGACCACCGGCGCCACCGCCCGCGCCCAGTCGGTCATCCTCCAGGTGATCACCCGGCTGTTGTTCCACGCGATCATGCTGTTCTCCATCTACCTGCTGTTCAGCGGCCACAACGCCCCCGGCGGTGGGTTCGCCGCCGGTCTGGTCGCCGGTCTGGCGCTGGCCGTGCGCTACCTGGCCGGCGGGCGGACGGAACTCAACGGCGCCGCACCCGTGGACGCCGGTGTGGTGCTCGGTGCCGGGCTGTTCGTGGCCGTCGGCACCGGCGTGGCCGCGATGCTGCTCGGCGGGGAGTTCCTCCAGACCGCCCTGCTCGACTTCCACCTGCCGGTACTGGGACACATTCACTTCGTCACCTCGGTCTTCTTCGACGTCGGCGTCTACCTGATCGTCGTCGGCCTGGTGCTGGACATCCTGCGCAGCCTCGGCGCGGAGATGGACCGCCAGCAGGAGGAGACCGAGGACGTCGAGGCCCGGGAAAAGGAGCTGGTGTGACCCCCAACCTCACCTACGTCATCGTGGTCGGCGTACTTGTCGCCGCCGGCGTGACGTTGCTGCTCGAACGCAGCCTCACCCGGGTGCTGATGGGCGTCATCCTGCTCGGCAACGGCGCCAACCTGCTGCTGCTGACCGGCGGTCGGGCCGGTGGACCGCCGATCGTGGGCACCACCGCCCAGGAGGAGATGAGCGATCCACTGCCCCAGGCGATGATCCTCACCGCCATCGTGATCACCCTCGGGATGACCGCGTTCCTGCTCGCTCTGGCCTACCGCAGCTGGCACCTCAACGGGCACGACGAGGTGCAGGACGACGTCGAGGACCGCCGGATCATGGACCTCGCGGAACGCGACGAGGGCCCCGGCACGGAAGACGACGGAGACGGTGACACCGACGGTGACGACGTGACGACCGAGGACGAGCGGCCGGTTTCCGCCTCGACGAACGCGGGGAGGCCCGGATGACGTACCTCGTTCCGCTGCCGGTGGTGATGCCGCTGCTCGGCGCGGCGCTGACGCTGCTGCTGCTCGGTCGGCCCCGCGCCCAGCGGTGGGTCAGCCTCACCGTGCTCACCGCCACCGTCGCGGTGGCCGCGGCGCTGCTGGTCCGCTCCAGCCTGGACGGGCCGCTGGTGGTGGAGGTCGGTGGCTGGGTCGCGCCGCTGGGCATCGTGCTGGTGGCCGACCAACTCGCCGCGTTGATGCTTGTCGTCTCCGCCACGGTCACCCTCTGCGTGCTGGTCTACTCCATCGGGCAGGGCATGGCCGACGGCAACGAGGAGACGCCGCTGTCGGTGTACCACCCGACCTACCTGGTGCTCACCGCGGGCGTGTGCAACGCGTTCCTCTCCGGCGACCTGTTCAACCTCTACGTCGGTTTCGAGATCCTGCTGGTCGCCAGCTACGTGCTGCTCACCCTGGGCAGCACCGAGACCCGGATCCGGGCCGGCACCACATACGTCGTGGTCAGCCTGCTCTCGTCGGTGATCTTCCTGGTCGCCATCGGGCTGGTGTACGCCTCGACCGGCACCCTGAACCTCGCCCAGCTCGTGGACCGGCTGGACGCCCTGCCGGACGACATCCGGCTGGTCCTACAGGGCATGCTGCTGCTCGCCTTCGGCATCAAGGCGGCGGTCTTCCCGCTGTCGGCCTGGCTACCGGACAGCTATCCGACCGCCCCCGCCCCGGTCACCGCCGTCTTCGCCGGCCTGTTGACCAAGGTCGGCGTGTACGCGATCATCCGTACCGAGACGCTGCTCTTCCCCGGCGGTCGCACGGCCACCCTGCTGCTGGTGACCGCGGTGCTGACAATGGTGGTCGGCATTCTCGGCGCGGTCGCCCAGTCCGACATCAAGCGGTTGCTGTCCTTCACGCTGATCAGCCACATCGGCTACATGCTCTTCGGCGTCGGGCTCACCTCGTCGCTCGGCCTCTCCGCGGCGATCTTCTACGTGGTGCACCACATCACCATCCAGACCACCCTGTTCCTCGCCGCCGGCCTGGTGGAAAGACGTGGCGGCAGCACCGCGCTGGATCGCCTCGGCGGTCTGGCCCGGTTGTCACCGCTGCTGGCGGTGCTGTTCTTCGTACCAGCGCTCAACCTCGCCGGCATCCCACCGTTCTCCGGTTTCCTCGGCAAACTCGGCCTGGTGCAGGCCGGCATCGACGACGGTGGCGTGCTGGCCTGGATCCTGGTCGCCGGTGGACTGGTCACCAGCCTGCTCACCCTGTACGCCATCGCCCGGGTGTGGAACCTCGCCTTCTGGCGGGCGCCCCATCCGGAGATGCCCCGCGAGGACGACGCGGACCGGGCGGCCCGTACCGACGGTTCGGTGCAGCCGGGCCAGGGACTCGCCGTGGCCCAGACCGGTGCCGTGATGCCCGGGCTGATGATCGCGCCGACCGTCGCGCTTGTGGCATTCGGCCTGGTGTTGACCCTGGTCGCCGGTCCGCTGTTCGACCTGAGCAGCGACGCCGCCGATGACCTGCTGCGGCGGACCCCGTATGTCGAGGCCGTCTTCCCGGGAGGTACGCCGTGAAGCCCGACCCGATGACCCCGGCGGACCCGACCGACGCGCCGCACCAGGAGCCGATGAGTCGGTCCGCCCGGCGGCGCAACCAGATCGTCGCGGTGACCGCCCTCGTCGCCGTCTGGGTGCTGCTGTGGGGGACCTTCTCCTGGGCCAACGTGATCGGGGGACTGGTGGCCGCCGCCGTGCTGCTGGCGGTCTTCCCGCTGCCCCCGGTGACGTTCGCCGGCCGGATCCATCCGATGGGCACGCTGCGCTTCCTCCTGCGCTTCCTCAAGGACCTGGTGGTCGCCTCGGCGCAGATCGCCTGGCTGGCCTTCCGGCCACGGCATGTCCCGTACAGCGCCATCATCGCGGTGCGGCTGCGGGTGAACACCGACCTCAACCTCACCCTGATGGCCGAGGCGTTGTCCCTGGTGCCCGGCAGTCTGATCCTTGAGGCGGACCGGACGACCGGCACCCTGTTCGTGCACGTCATCAACCTGCACAGCCTGGACGAGGTGGAGCAGTTCCGCAGTGGCGTGCTGAAGCTGGAGGCGCGGATCATCGCCGCCATCGGCTCGGCGGACGAGCAACGCCGTGTCCGCGAAGGCGTCGAGGCCGACCTGGAAGGGGCCACCACATGACCGTCGTCGCCGTGCTCGTCACCGTGCTGCTCGCCGTGGCCGGCGGGCTCACGTTGACCCGAATCATCCGTGGTCCGTCGATCCTCGACCGGGCCGTCGCCACCGACGTACTGCTGGCCGTCATCGTCGCCGCCATCGCCACCGAGGCCGCGTACAGCCGGGACGCCACCGCGCTGCCGGTGCTTGTGGTCCTCGCCGTGCTCGGCTTCGTCGGTTCGGTGAGCGTCGCCCGGTTCGCCGCTCGGAGAAACAGCAAATGAGTCTCGACGCCGTGCTCGACATCGTCGCCGCCGCCTGCCTGATCAGCGGCGCGCTGCTCAGCCTCGCCGCCGGGGTCGCCCTGGTGCGCTTCCCGGACCTGCTCACCCGGATGCACGCCGCCGCCAAGCCGCAGGTGCTCGGGCTGCTGCTGGTCCTGGTCGGCTGCGGGTTGCGGCTGCGGACCGGGGTGGACATCACCACGCTGGTGCTGGTCGGCATCTTCCAACTCGCCACCGCGCCGGTGGCCGCGCACATGGTCGGCCGGGCTGCGTACCCGCACGACGACATCCGCACCGACCTGCTGCTCACCGACGAACTCGCCGCCCACCTGGACCAGGTCAGCCGCGAGCAGGGCGACGCGGCCCGCGCCTGACCACGCAATATCAATTGCGGCCACCGCCGGTCGTCAATACTCTTCTGCGCATCAGGTCGAATCCGACTGGAGCCGGAAGGAGTACGCCGTGTCAGAACCACATCGCCGCCAGGCCAGCTGGCCGTTGCCGGGTCGCACCGCCGTGCCCGCCGGCACATGCCGCAGACTTCCGGCCCTGACCGGGCCCCTCCCGCGCCCCTAACCGCGCCCCGCCTCACCTCGCCTCACCCGCACCGCGCTCACCCGCGGCCGTCGATCATGCACTTTTCGCCTGGATAAAAGGCTGTAAAGGCCGTGTTTCGGCGACCGAAAGTGCAAGATCGGCGGGGTTCGTTCGCAGCTCAGGAGAAGACGACAATGGGATTCAGCATGCTCGCCGGTACGCGGGCACCGGTGCGGGTGTGGACCGACCCGTACGCAATCGAGGCGCAGGCCGCCAGGCAGCTGCGCAACATCGGCGCGCTGCCCTGGGTGCAGGGTGTCGCGGTGATGCCGGACGTGCACTTCGGCAAGGGCGCCACGGTCGGCTCGGTGATCGCGATGCGGCAGGCGGTCTCGCCGGCCGCCGTCGGGGTGGACATCGGCTGCGGGATGTCGGCGGTGCGCACCTCGCTGACCGCCGCCGACCTTCCCGACGACCTGGCCGGCCTGCGCCGGGCCATCGAGGAGGCGATTCCGGTCGGCTTCGCCACGCGCGACGAGCCGGTCGACCCGCGCCGGGTGCGGGGCCTGGAGCAGCGCGGCTGGGACGACTTCTGGCGGCGTTTCGGCGACCTGGACCGGCGGGTGGCGCAGCTGGAGACCCGGGCCCGGCGGCAGCTGGGCACCCTCGGTGGCGGCAACCACTTCATCGAGGTCTGCCTGGAACAGGGCGGCAGCGACGCCGGCCGGGTCTGGCTGATGCTGCACTCCGGTTCGCGCAACATCGGCAAGGAACTGGCCGAGCGGCACATCGCGGTGGCCCGCCAGCTGCCGCACAACGCCGACCTGCCCGACCGGGACCTGGCGGTCTTCCTCGCCGGTACGCCGGAGATGGACGCCTACCGCCGGGACCTGTGGTGGGCGCAGGAGTACGCCCGGCGCAACCGCGCGGTGATGCTCGCGGTGTTGATGAACGTGGTGCGGGACCGACTCCCGCAGGTCGGCTACGACGAGCCGATCAGCTGCCACCACAACTACGTGTCCGAGGAGCACTACGAGGGGGTGGACGTGTTGGTGACTCGTAAGGGAGCGATCCGGGCGGGCCGCGGTGACCTGGGCATCATTCCCGGGTCGATGGGGACCGGGTCGTACATCGTGCGCGGCAAGGGCAACGAGTGGGGATACTGCTCGGCGTCGCACGGCGCGGGACGCCGGATGTCCCGCGCCCAGGCCAAGCGGACGTTCGGCACCGCCGACCTGGTGGCGCAGACGGCCGGGGTGGAGTGCCGCAAGGACGCCGGGGTGGTCGACGAGATCCCCGGCGCGTACAAGGACATCACCGAGGTGATGGCCCAGCAGGAGGACCTGGTCGAGGTGGTGGCCCACCTCAAGCAGGTGGTCTGCGTCAAGGGCTGAGGCAGACGACCGACGATCACCGGGGGCGAATGATTCCGATCCGACCGCCGGGCGTGACAGTTGCGCTCTCCGCAGCGTAGCTGTCACGCCTGCGGGCGTGGGTGAAGCTCGGGACCCACCTCAGCGTGGTCGGCGCGTACCCGGCCGTTGCGCCGGCACCGGCTCAAACGCTGCCGAGCAGCGCGTCGAGCGGTCGGGGCAGGGTGCCACGGTCGACTGCGGCCTCGACGAGCAGGCGCGCGTAGCGCAGATTGCGGTGTGAGCTGCTGCGCAGGAAGCGCCACAGCTGCGCCTCGGGCGCCCGGCCGCGCCAGGCGGGCTGGACCTGGAACGAGCGGAACGAGCGGAGATCGCCGTGCGCGTCGAGGATCGCCTCGACTGCGGCGACGCCGAGCGCCCGGATCAACTCCTCCTCCAGGTCGTCGCGGCAGACGTAGAAGCCCAGCCGCTCCATCTCGGTGCGGGTGCCGGGGGAGCCGACCCGTCCCATCGCCAGCCCGCGCCGGAATATCTCCTCCTCGCGCAGGTCGCAGAGCCCGGCGAGGCGTACCCGGGTGCGAAGCGGGCCCAGCCCGGTGAGGAAGCGGCCGATGGCGTGCGCCCCGCCGATCGGCACGATCACCACCCGCTCCGCGTCGAGATCCCGGCTGCGGCTCACCGCGGCCGTCGCCAGGGCGATCTGGTCGCTGATGCCCTCGACGAGCACCACGGCCTCGGCGGACCCGACCTTCGCCAGGGCGTGGGCCGTTGCCTGGATCGAGGCGGCGTTGCCACCCAGCGGGCCATCGAGGGTCACGACCGCAATCATCGGTGACCCACCTGCCGGCCGGCCACCCGATTAAGCGTCCTATGTGGTTACTTCGCGGGTCCGTCCTGTGCCGCGTCTCGTACCTGGTGGCCGCCGGGCAGCGGGTCAGCCGGCCGGGGTCAGGACCACCGGTACGGCGACCAGTTTCGTGCGGGAGCCGTCGGCGGCGGAGACCTCGTACGCCTCGACGGTGCCGGGCTGCTCGCGGTCCAGCCGGTAGCCGATGACGATCCGGTAGCCGCCGCGGCAGCCGGTGCCGCAGGTGGCGGTGGTGAAGGCGGTGGCGAGTTGCCGGCCGGCGGCGTCGAGCAGCCGAACGGTGACGGTCGCCTCGAACACGTCGGCGGTGCCGGTGACGGTCACCGGGCTGGTCACCCGTTCACCGATCGTCGGGGCGGTGACCACGACCGGTGGCAGCAGGTCGGCGTAGTCGGCGCGGTCGGCGGGCGGGGCGGCGCCGAAGGCGACCCGCGCGACGGTGGGAAACTGGGTGAGCGTGTACACCACCTGGGCCTGGCGCAGTCGGGTGACGGCCGGATCGGCGGCAGCGGCCAGCCGGACCCGGGCGGTCCCGGAGTCGATCCCGCTCACCTCGGCGCCGTCGGGCAGCAGGGTGACCAGGCCGGCGTCGGCCTCTGCCCGGGTCGGGCCGGCGGCCAGTTCGGTCAGGGCCAGCCGGGAGGTGGCCACGGTGGCCGGGCGGCTGCGCCGGGTCGGGGCGAGTCGCCCGTCGCGGACGTACCACAGCTGGAGGATGAGGGTCGCGGCGCGGCTGCGGCCGGCGGAGCCGGTGGTCGGCGCGGCCGGCGCGGTGGTGGTGCGGGCGGGCGGCCGGACGACGGTGCCGGTGGGCGCGACGGTGGTCGGGCCGGTGCTGGTGGGGCCGACGGAGGTCGGTGCCGGTGCGGTCGGTGCCGGGCCGAGCGATCCGGAGCGCGTCGGGGCACATCCGGCGGCCAGGAGCAGCAGCAGGGTCGCGATGGCGGTGGCCCGGCGGCTCATCAGTCCCGCTCCCGGTCGGCACCGTCCGGTGCGTCGGGCAGCAGGAGCCGGAACCGGGTGCCGGTTCCCGGTGTGCTGCGCACGGTAAGCCGGCCACCGAGCAGCCGGGCGTTCTCCTGCGCGATGGCCAGGCCGAGGCCGCTGCCGCCACGGGCCGGATCGACCTTGTGGAAGCGGTCGAACAGCCGAGGCAGGTGTTCGGCCGGGATACCCGGCCCCTGGTCGCTGACCTCGAAGGCGACCCGCTCCCCGGACCGGGCGACAGCGGCCCGGACCGCACCGGCACCGTGCTGTACCGCGTTCGCGATCAGGTTGCCCAGGACCCGCTCCAGGCGTCGTGGATCGGTGCGTAGCCGCACCGGTTCGGCATCGACGGCGACCCGGTGCTGCCAGCCACGAGCGGCGACGATGGCGTGCAGCAGCGCGGAGGCGTCCACGTCCGTGACGGCCACGGACTCCTGACCGGCGTCGAGTCGCG
The DNA here is from genome assembly GCF_038246755.1 of Micromonospora sp. FIMYZ51. Taxonomy (NCBI): domain Bacteria; kingdom Bacillati; phylum Actinomycetota; class Actinomycetes; order Micromonosporales; family Micromonosporaceae; genus Micromonospora; species Micromonospora sp. FIMYZ51. The sequence goes on from NZ_CP134706.1 coordinate 3,551,039, forward strand.
AGATCTCCATCAGATCCTCCACCAGCCCACGCAACCGGACCACGTCGGTGAGCAGCAGCTCGCCGGCCCGGCGCGCGTCGGCGGGCAACCAATCCAGGTGCTCGCGCAGCAGCGAGGCCGCGGCCACCAGGGCGGTGACCGGGGTACGCAGCTCGTGCGCCACGTCGGCGGTGAACCGCCGTTCCCGTTCCCGCGCCCGGTTGGCTCGACGCATCGGTTCCAGGGTGCGCCGGGCCAGGGTGTGCCCGACCGCGGCGGCGAGCAGCACCACCAGGACCCAGCCCGCGACGAGGGCGGTGCGCAGCTGGTCCAACTCGGTGGCCAGGTCGTCCTCGCCGGTGATCACGTACAGTTCGGCGGTGGAACCGGGGATCCGGCCACCGACCACGAGCAGCCGGGGCCGGCCGGTGCTGCGCTGGTAGCCGAGCTGTCCGGCCGCGACGGTGCGGCGCAACTGTTCGCCAAGCGGTGGCGCGTACGCCGGGTGCGACGGCCAGCTCTGCCCGGCGACCAGCACCACGTGTCGTCCGCTGCCCTCGAAGCTGGTCAGCAGCGCGGTGCGGTGCGGTTCGGTGAGCGGCAGGAACTGCCCGGCCAGCACCAGCTGGTAGCGGGCGTCGGCCGCGGCGGCGTGCAGCGAGGCGTCATAACGGGCCTGCCGCAGCGGCAGGTACGACCCGCCGGCGAGCACTCCCGCCGAGACGCCGGCGACCAGCACGAAGGCGATGGTCAACCGGCGTCGTAGCCGGCCGGGAGTCATGGCCTCCGGTCCCGTCGCCGCCATCGCGGTCAACCGGCGACGAACTTGTAGCCGGCACCGCGTACGGTGCGGATCAGTCGCGGGTCGGCCGGATTCTTCTCGATCTTGGCGCGCAGGCGTTGCACCGCCACGTCGACCAGCCGGCTGTCGCCCAGGTAGCTGTGATTCCAGACCCGTTCCAGCAGCAGCTCGCGGGTGAAGACCTGCCCCGGCCGGCGGGTCAGCTCCAGCAGCAGCCGGAACTCGGTGGTGCTCAGCGGCAGCTCCCGCCCGTCGCGGCGGGCCACGAAGGCGCCGGGGTCGATCTCCAGACCGCCGATCCGCAGCGGACCCGGCTCGGCTGCGAAGACCGTGCGGCGCAGCACCGAGCGGACCCGGGCCACCAGTTCCGGCAGGTCGAATGGCTTGCGCAGGTAGTCGTCGGCGCCGCACTCCAGGCCGACCACCACGTCGATGGTGTCGGTGCGGGCGGTCAGCATGAGGATCGGCACCGTGCTGGTCCGCCGGATCTCGCGGCACACCTGTAGGCCGTCCAGCCCGGGCAGCATCACGTCAAGCACGATCAGGTCGACCGGCCCGGCCCGCCAGGCCGCGAGGGCCTGCCGGCCGTCGTTCGCGGTGTCCACCCGGAATCCGGCGCGGCGCAGTCCGAGGGCGGTGACCTCCCGGACGGAGGCGTCGTCCTCGACCACCAGCACCCGGCCGTCCACGATGCACCAAGGGTAGTGCGCGGTGACGCCGCCGTCGCTCGGCGTGCCGGTCGGGGATCGGGACCCGACGTGTCGGATCCCTGTCCCCGTGGTCGGTGACTCGTACCTTTAGTGGGCCACTACCACTGGTGCGCCACGTCGAGCACGATCCGGCTGTGCGTGCCCGGTCCGGGCAGGACGAAGACCTGGAACGGCAGCCGGGCCCGTACGCCGACGGCGAATGTGGTGTAGCCCTCGAAGCTGCCCCCGAACACCACGTCGCGCAGCGTCTGCTGGCGCAGCACGTTGGCCACGTGGTCACCGACCCGGTACGGCACGGTGGCGACGTGCCTGTCGTCGTACGCGGGCGCACGCAGCGAGACCCGCAGCAACGCGCCGCCCGCGGTGTACGGCGACAGTGCCAGCCCTTCGCCGTCGGTGTACGTCTCGCCGTAGCCGACCGAGTAGCCGGTGACCGGGCCGGCGAACTCGAAGACCACCCGGTCGTGACAGTCGTGTCGGCCGGTGCGTACCGCGATCAGGGGCGCTGCGCTAAGCGTCCCGGCCGTCTTGTCCGCGCTGCCCCAGGTGATCCCGCAGTACGGCGCGTCCGCCGCCGCCGTGCCCGGCGCGGCGGCGGCGGTCCCGGCGAGCAGTGCGCTGACCGCCACGACCAGGGCCGCGATGGTCCGGTTGATCCTCATCGTCGTCTCCTCTCCGCTCCGCCTGGCCGGGCTCGCCAGCTCGGCCGGCTCGGCGCTGGACCTTGTCGGATCCAGCCTCGGCACGGTCGGCAACCGCAACCTCACCGGGTCGTAACACCCGGGTAACAGGACTCGGTGGTATGACACTTCCGTGATGACGCCGACGGAAGATGACATATTAATATTCACGCACATCAATCGCGGCGTGTCGGTGCGCCGCGAAGTCCGCAGGGGAGTGCGTGATGATCCGACGAAGACTGCTGCGCCTGGCCACCGCCACGCTGGCGGCGGTGCTGGCGGCGACCGGGGTACAGGTGGTGACCGCCAGCGGAGCCGCGGCAGCCCGCACGGTCTACTACGACGCCAGCCGGGCCGGTGAGTTCCGGACCAACTTCGACCAGGCCGCCCAGATCTGGAACAGCCGGGTGAGCAACGTCCGGCTGGTGGCGGGCAGCCCGGCAAACGTCACAATCCTGGTCGACAACGGCTGGCCCCGGGCACAGGTCACCGGGTTGGGCTCCGGCCGGATCTGGATGGGCTGGGAGGCGGTCAACCAGGGCTACCACCGCACCCGGATCGCCACCCACGAGTTCGGTCACATCCTCGGGCTGCCGGACCGGCGTACCGGGCTCTGCTCCGACCTGATGTCCGGCAGCAGCGCCCCGGTCTCCTGCACCAACGCCTATCCCAGCTCGGCCGAGGCCAGCCGGGTCAACCAACTCTTCGCCGGCAGCCGCAGCGCCGCCAGCGTCGCCGGGACGTACACCTGGACCGTCGACGGTGACGTCGGGACGTTCGTCGTCGGCGGCCGACCGGCCACCGAGAACTACCCGTGGCTGGTCTACACCTCCGGCTGCACCGGTACGCTGATCAAGGCCAACTGGGTGGTCACCGCCAAGCACTGCTCGACCCCGTCGTCGGTGCGGGTGGGCAGCACCAACCGCAGCAGCGGCGGCACCGTGGTCGGGGTGAGCCGGGCAGTCAACCATCCCAGCATCGACGTCAAGCTGTTCCAGCTGTCCAGCTCGGTCAGCTACGCACCTGCCCCGATCCCGACCTCGTCGGGTGCGGTCGGCACCGCCACCCGGATCATCGGCTGGGGCCAGACCTGCGCCCCCCGTGGCTGCGGCTCCGCGCCCACCGTCGCGAACGAACTGGACACCTCGATCGTGGCGGACAGCCGATGCCTCGGCATCAACGGCCCGTACGAGATCTGCACCAACAACACCAACGGCAACTCCGGTGCCTGCTACGGCGACTCCGGCGGCCCGCAGGTGCGTCGGATCAACGGAGCGTGGAACGTGATCGGCGCGACGAGCCGCGCCGGCAACAACAGCTCCACCTGCGCCACCGCCCCGTCCATCTACGGCGACCTTCCCTCGATCCGCTCCTGGATCAACACCCAGGTCGGCGGCCTGCCCGCCTGAGACCGGTCGGACCCCTCCCGCGCGGTTGGGCGCGTGCGGGAGGGGTCCGACGGCGTGCGATAGTGGCTCGTCGTGAAGCGGTATGGAATGTTGATCCTGCCTTCGGCCAACCGGGTGTACGCCGGTGCCGCCGTCGAGTTGACCCGGGCGGAGCTGGAAATCTTCGGTGCCACGGTGCTGGACGGGCGGGTCGGCGCGGTGCAGACCAGCACCGTCGGCGGGGTCCGCTACGTCACGTTCGACGTCGACGGCGGGCTGAGTGAGCGGGACACCGCGCTGCTGGGCAACCTCTCCAGCGCGTACGCGTTGTTCGAGTTTGTCGGCGACCTGCTGCGCCCGGTGCCGCTTACCCGGCTGGACCGCTTCGACGACGACCTGATCACCATTCAGAAGTACCCGGGCAAGACCAACGAGCAGTTCACCAAACTGCTGCTCAACGTGACCCTGCTCGCCTCGGACTGGGCCGGTGACCTGCTGACCCGGCGGTTCCGGGTGCTGGATCCGCTCTGCGGCCGGGGCACCACGGTCAACCAGGCGATCATGTACGGCTTCGACGCCGCCGGCCTGGACCGCGACAGCAAGGACTTCGAGGCGTACCAGGCGTTCCTCACCACCTGGCTCAAGCGTAAGCGGATCAAGCACCGGGTGCTGGAATCCGGCCCGGTCCGCCGGGAACGCAAGGTGGTCGGCCGCCGGCTGCGGCTGGAGGTGGCCGCCTCGAAGGAGGCACACAAGGCCGGCGACGTGCAGTCGGTGGACGTGGTCAACGCCGACACCACCCGGGCCGGCGAGTTCTTCCGCCCGGGCAGCGTCGACCTGGTGGTGGCCGACGCGCCGTACGGCGTGCAGCACGGCAGCCGTACCGCCGAGCAGGGGCTGGCCCGCGACCCGCTGGCCCTGCTCGCCGCCGCCGTGCCGGTCTGGGCACGGCTGCTGCGCCCCGGCGGCGCTCTCGGCATCTCGTGGAACACGAACGTGGCCCGCCGCGAAGCCGCCGCCGAACACCTGACCGCCGCCGGCCTGACCGTCCAGGACCAGCCCCCCTGGCGCGCCCTGAGCCACCGCGTCGACCAAGCCATAGTCCGCGACATCCTGGTAGCCCAAAACCCACCCCTAACTCCCCACCCCCACCCCCACCCCCACCGCCCCCGCGATCTTGCACTTTCGGTCGCCGAGATGTGTCTTATGCGGCTTATGCGGGGACACAAAGTGCAAGATCGCGCGAGTGGGGAGGGAGGAGGAGGGAGGAGGAGGTTGACTGGGGTGGGGGTGGGTGGGCGGGCGGTTACCGGATCGGTCTCTGGCAACGCCTGGTCAACGGAAGATACACCGTGGACTTCGTCGGGTCGCAGTTCAACGGGCCGACCAACCTCGGTGACCGTGATCATCAAGGGCATCCCGGCTGGCGCATCGACCAGATCGACGCCAACATCGTCGGCTGGCTGAACACCCAACGGCCGCAGACTGTGCTGCTGCACATCGGCACCAACGACATCCAGCAGAACTACCACGTGAGCACCGCACCGAACCGGCTCTCCACCCGACCGTCAACGGCTACGACAAGATGGCCGCGGTCTGGTACAGCCGCTCCAGTCGGTGCCCGGCAGCATCGGCACCCCGGGCAACGGCGGCGGGGCGAGCACCGCGATCGTCGGCACCCAGTCCGGCAGGTGCCTCGACGTGCCAGGATCGGATCCAGCACCGCCAACGGCACAGCTTTGCCCGGACCCCGCCGAACACCGCGTCCAACGCCGCCACCACCACAACTTCAGTTGTGGGACTGCCACGGCGGTGCCAACCAGCAGTGGACCGACACCTCCGGCCGGGCGCTGACCGGCTACGGCAACAAGTGTCTCGACGCCGAGGGCTACGGGACGTCCCCGGGCACCCGGGTCACCAGCTACGACTGCCACGGTGCGACCAACCAGCAGTGGCAGCTGTACGCCGACGGCACCATCATCGGCGTACAGTCCGGTCATGCCTGGACGCCAACGGCGCGGGCACCGCCAACGGCAGCCGACTCGTCCTCTGGACCTGCAACGGTCAGGCCAACCAGCGGTGGAGCCGGCGATAGCCGCAGCTACCGCCGGCTCGGCTCAGGGCTGCCCACCCGCCGCATCGACTCAGCGGCCCTGGGCCTGCGGCCGGTCGGGGGTGGGACCGAAGGCGGTGAGAAAACGGTCGCGGAAGGCGTCCATCGGCCAGACCGGGGCTGCCGCGTCCGGAGTGAGGCCCTCCTGCCAGTTCCAGTCGGCGATCCGGTCCAGCACGGCCGGGTCCTTGGCCAGCAGGTGGATCGGCACGTCCGGGCTGGGGTTGTCGCCGGTGACCACCGGCGCGGGCTGATGGTCACCGAGCACGATCAGCACCGTGTCGTCGTTGCCGTACGTCTCGACGTAGGAGATCAGGGTACGCAGCGTGTAGCTGATCGAGTGCCGGTATCCGGTGCGCGCCTGGGCCGCCGGGGTGCCGATGATGCCCTGCCGGAACACCTCGCCGTCGTCGATGTCGTCCCAGTCCACAAGCGAGGGCACCTTGGTCCACGGTGAGTGGCTGGAGACCAGCGACAACTCGGCCATCACCGGCCGGTCCCGGGGGCCGGCGAGTTCGCGCTTGTGGAACTGGTGCAGGGCAAACTGGTCGGGCATCGGCGCGAAGGCGAACTTCGGCCCCTGGTAACCCAGGTCGGGTCCGCTGTAGAACTGCTGGTAGCCGTAGAACGCCCCCTCCGGCCACGCCTGGTTCACCGCCGGCATCACCCCGACCGTACGCCAGTCGGCCCGCCCGAAGGCGTCACCGAGGGTGAACCGGTCGCTGGCGAGCAGGCTCTTGTGGCGCTGGTTGTTGTCGATCCACAAGCCGGAGAGCAGGGTGGCGTGCGCGAGCCAACTGCCGCCGCCCACCGTCGGCGAGGTGAGGTACCCGCTGCGGGCGGCGAAACCGGCCGCCGCCAGCCGCTGGCTGCCCTCGTCCAGTACCCGCTGCACGGAGGCGAACTCGGGATCGGCGACGGCGTCCCGGCCGTAGCTCTCCACGAACGCGATGAGCACGTCCTTGCCGCGCAGGCCGGTGAGCAACTGGTCGGCGGGCACGTCGCGGAACGGGTCGACGCCGACCTCGGTGGCGAACGCCTTCCGGTCGGCCAGCCGTTCGCGTACCTCGCTTGCGTGTTCGTAGACCAGGGTGCTGGCGTTGCTGTCGGCCACCAGCACGCCGGGCACGATCCGGGCCTGGAACGTGGCGAGCAGCGCCCAGACCAGCACCAGCGTGGCGGCGACCCGGGTGGCGCCGGTGCGGTGCCGGACCAGCAACCCGGACAGCCGCACCGTCGACAGCGCGGTCAGCACCGGCGCGGCCAGCAGGACCAGCCCGAGGCCGGCGGCGATGGCGATCGCGCCGGGCCGGCCGATCGACTCGGCCAGGAAGGTGAACGCCTCGTCCAACAGCGACCAGTCCAGCACCAGGTCGAACGGGCGGCCCAGCGAGGAGTAGAAGCCCAGGTCACCGACCTTCACCACGGCGACCAGGCCGACAAGTGTGCCGGACACCGCCGCCACCACCCGCCGGGGCCGGCCGGGCAGGGCGAGCAGCAGGGCGACCAACAGCAGCGCCTCCAGCGGAATCCGCAGGAACGTGCCGGGTTCGATCTGCCAGGGCCGGTTGGGCATGGTCAGCGCGACCAGCACCAGGGCGGCGGCCAGCCCGGTGACCACCCGGGCCCGCACCCGCCGCCACCGGCCGGTCTGCGCGGTGCCTTCGGTCTCGCCCGCGGTGCTGCCGCTGGCGGCGTCCTCGGTCGGTGCGGTGTCCGGCCGCTCGGCCGGCTCGACGGCAGCGGCTGAGGTCTGCTCGACGGCAGCGGCCGTGGCCGGCTCGACGGCAGCGGCTGAGGTCTGCTCGACGGCAGCGGCCGTGGCCTGCTCGGAGATCGACAACTGGTTCTCCCGGATCAGCGCAGCGACAGGACGGGCGCGGTCGACAGGTCACGGTCCTCGGGCCGGTCGGCACGCCGCACGCCGATCGGCACCGTCGGCACGGACGGCACCGACGGCACGACCAGCACCGGCACCGGCCGACCTGCGCGGTGCCGCCACAACCAGGTCACGTCCCGGCCGAACGACTCGACGAGCATGCCGAGCGCCGCCACCAGCACCAACGTCGTCAGCGGCCCGGGCAGCACCTGGGACGCGGCAACCGCGAGCATGATCCCCTGGACCGCGGCGACCACCTTACGCCAGTAGCGCGGCGGCAACTGCGCGTCCATCCAGGGCAGCAGCCAGCCGGCGACGAGGAACGCGTACCGCATGACGCCGATGGCGAGTACCCACGGCCCGACCGACGGGGCGACGTAGAGGCTCAGCATCAGCACCAGGAACGAGTCGACCTCCATGTCGAAGCGGGCACCGAGGGCGCTGACCGTCCCGGTGCGCCGGGCCACCTTGCCGTCGACGGCGTCCAGCGCCAGCGCCACCACCGTCAACGTGACAAGCACCACGACCGGCGCGGCCCGACCCGTGACCAGCGCCTCGGCGATCAGCGCGGTCACCGCGCCGACCAGCAGCCCACGGCCCATGGTGACCCAGTCGGCCGGACCGAGTCGGACCGCGCCGGCACGCCGCAGGCCACGCAGCAGCGCCAGGCAGGTCACGGCGCCGTACGCCAGGCCGGCCAGCCAGCCCACGGCGCCGAGGCCCACCGTCGCAGCGAGCCCGGCCAGCAGAATGATCTGGACGATCAGCCCGAGTTGCGGACCGGTTCGAACTGTGGACACCGTGCCTCCGTGTTTATGATCGACGACCCCTGTCAGGGAAGTACGGGAAATACGACGGATCGGTTCGGTCCGGACGCAGGTGAGGAGAAATATCGGTGACCCGAACGGCTCGCGCCTTCTGGGTGAGGGTGCCTGGTGCAGGCGAGATCCGCACGGTGACGCTGCCCGAGCCGACGGCCGACCAGGTGCTGGTCCGGGCCCGGTACTCGGGGGTCAGCCGGGGCACCGAGACGCTTGTCTTCGCCGGTCGCGTGCCCCCCAGCCAGTACGCGGCGATGCGTGCGCCGTTCCAGGATGGCGATTTTCCCGCCCCGGTCAAGTACGGCTACCTCAGTGTCGGCGAGGTCGAGCAGGGGCCGGCGCAGCTGCGCGGGCGGACGGTGTTCTGCCTGCATCCGCACCAGAGCGCGTACGTGGTGCCGGCCGAGGCGGTGACGGTCGTACCGGATCGGGTGCCGGCGGCCCGCGCGGTGCTGGCCGGCACGGTGGAGACCGCCGTCAACGCCCTCTGGGACGCCCCGCCGCTTGTCGGTGACCGGGTCAGCGTCATCGGCGGCGGCATGGTCGGCTGCGCGGTGGCGGCGCTGCTGGCCCGCTTCCCCGGTGTCCGGGTGGAACTTGTCGACAGCGACCCGACCCGGGCCGAGGTGGCCGCCGCACTCGGCGTCGACTTCGCCGCGCCGGAAGCCGCCAGCGGCGGGCGTGACCTGGTGGTGCACGCCAGCGCCAGCGCCGCCGGGCTGCAACGCGGTCTGGACCTGCTGGCGCCCGAGGGCACCCTGCTCGAACTGAGCTGGTACGGCGACCGACCCGTGCAACTCTGCCTGGGCGGGGCCTTCCACTCCGGCCGGCTGACCATCCGCAGCAGCCAGGTGGGCCGAATCGCCCCGGCGCGCCGGGACAGCCGCAGCTACGCCGACCGGATGGCACTCGCCCTCGACCTGCTCGCCGATCCGGCGTTCGACGCGCTGATCACCGGCCGGTCGCCGTTCGTGGAACTGCCCGACGTGCTCACCCGACTGAGCGCGGGCGACCTGCCCGCGCTGTGCCACCTCATCACCTACGACGGGGAGTGATCCGTGTTCAGCGTGACCGTCCGTGACCACATCATGATTGCCCACAGTTTCCGTGGCGACGTCTTCGGCCCGGCGCAGCGGCTGCACGGCGCGACGTTCGTCGTCGACGCCACCTTCCGCCGGCCCGACGTCGACGACGACGGCATCGTGGTCGACATCGGGCTGGCCACCGAGCAGCTCAAGGCGGTGCTCGGCGAGCTGAACTACCGCAACCTCGACGACGAACCCGCCTTCGCCGGTCAGAACACCACCACCGAGGTGCTGGCCCGCACCATCGCCGACCGGCTCGCCGACCGGGTGCACGCCGGCAACCTCGGTGCCGGTGCCCGGGGGCTGGCCGGGATCACGGTCACCCTGCACGAGTCGCACGTCGCGTGGGCCAGCTACGAACGGGCGCTCGGCGTCGGTGGGGACACCGCCTGACGTGCCGGTCCTGCACGTGATCCTGCCGGGCGACATCGACGACCCGGCGTCGCCAAGCGGCGGCAACGGCTACGACCGGCGAATCTGCGCCGGGCTCGCCGACGCCGGCTGGTCGGTGCGGGAGCATCAGGTACCCGGTGCCTGGCCCGAGCCGTCGCCGACCGAGCACGCCGCGCTGGCCGGTGTGCTCGCCGGCCTGCCCGACGACGCGCTGGTGCTTGTCGACGGCCTGGTCGCCTCGGTGACCCCGGACGCCCTCGCGGCGCACGCCCGGCGGCTGCGTCTGGTCGCCCTGGTGCACCTGCCCCGCGAGGACGACACCGAGGCTCGGGCGCTGGCGTCCGCCACCGCCATCGTGGCCACCAGCGTCTGGACCCGCGACCGGCTGCTACGGCGGTACGCGCTGCCCGCCGACCGGGTGCAGGTGGCGGCACCCGGGGTGGATCCGGCACCGCTCGCGGTCGGTTCGGCGGCCGGTTCGGCGTTGCTCTGCGTCGCCGCCGTCGCCTGGCACAAGGGGCAGGACGTGCTGGTCGAGGCGCTTGCCGACGTCACCGACCGGGCCTGGACGCTTACCTGCGTCGGCCCGCTGCACCGGGATCCGGCGTTCGTGCAGCGGCTGCGCGATCGGCTCGCCGTGCACCGGCTCGACGGGCGGGTCCGGCTGGCCGGGCCGCTGACCGGCGAGCGGCTCGCCGCCGCGTACGCCGCCACCGATCTGCTGGTGCACCCGTCCCGGGGGGAGACGTACGGGATGGTGGTCACCGAGGCGCTGGCGCGCGGCATTCCGGTGCTGGCCAGCGCCGTGGGCGGGGTGCCGGACGCCCTCGGGTACGCCGCGACCGGCGACCGACCCGGTGTGCTGGTGCCGCCCGAGGACCCAGCGGCCCTGGCCACCGCGCTGCGGCAGTGGTGGGACGACCCGACGGTGCGTACGCGCCTGCGGGCCGCCGCCGCGCAGCGGCGGGCCGACCTCGACGACTGGACCAGCACCACCAACCGGATCGGCATGGCGCTCAAGGAGGCGATGGCATGGTGAGCGAGACAGGGGTGAGCATCGATCTGCCACCGGATTTCGCGCAGTGGCTCGCGGTGCGGGAACCAGCCGACGTGGCGGCGCGGTCGGCCGAACTGGTCGAGACGGTCCGCGCGACGCTCACCGGAGACGGCCCCTTCGTCGTGCACGACCTCGGTGCCGGCACCGGCTCACTGGGCCGCTGGCTGGCGCCGTTGCTGCCCGGTCCGCAGCAGTGGACCCTCTACGACCAGGACCCGGACCTGCTCACCCGGGCCGCTGCGGCACGGCCCGCCAGCGCCGCCGACGGCACGCCGGTGACGGTGCGGACCCGTCAGGTCGACCTGACCCGGCTGACCGCCGCCGACTTCGACGGTGCGCACCTGGTCACCGCCTCGGCCCTGCTCGACATGCTGACCGCCGAGGAACTGGAGCATCTGGTCGCGGTCTGCGTCGAGGCCGGCTGTCCGGCGCTGTTTCTGATCTCGGTGACCGGCACGGTGCGGCTGACCCCGACCGATCCGCTTGACGACGAGGTCGCCGCGGCGTTCAACGCCCACCAGCGCCGCACCCGCGACGGGCGGCGGCTGCTCGGCCCGGACGCCCCGGCCGCCTGCGTCGCCGCGTTCGCCCGGCACGGCGGGACAGTGCGGACGCGACCCAGCCCGTGGCGGCTCGGGCCGGAGCAGGCCGACCTGGCGGTGCAGTGGTTCACCGGTTGGCTCGACGCGGCCCGCGAGCAGCGTCCCGAGCTGACCGACCGCACCCGCGAATACGCGCGACGTCGCCTGAGGGAGGCTGAAAGTGGTCGACTCGGGGTACTGGTGGATCACGCTGACCTGCTGGCCATGCCCCGTTGAACCGGCAGCCCGCAGGTTACGTGCGTACAGTCAGGAAAGATCGTCAGGCCCGGGAGGCGCACATGGGGGATGAAGCTGGTGGCAGCACGCCCGCAACCGCCCCGCCGGGCCGGTCGATCTGGGGCTGGGCCCGGCTCGCCCTCGGGCTCGCGGTGCTGGCGGGCCTGGTCTACTGGCTGGGCACCGGCCCGTTCCTGGCCGGGCTACGTCTGATCGACGCGCCCGCGCTGGCCGCAGCACTGGCCATCGGCGTGCTCACCACGGTCTGCGCCGCCTGGCGGTGGAGCCTGGTCGCGGGCGGGCTCGGGGTGCGGCTGCCGCTGCCGCAGGCGGTCGCGCACTGCTACCGGGCGGTGTTCCTCAACGCCACCCTGCCCGGCGGGATCCTCGGCGACGTGCACCGGGCGGTGCGCCACGGCCGCGAGGCCGGCGACGTCGGCCGCGGCATCCGGGCCGTGGTCTGGGAACGGGTCGCCGGGCAGGTCGTCCTGGTCGCCGTCGCCGTCGTGCTGCTGTTCGCCTTCCCGTCACCGGTGCGCCCGTACCTGCCGGTGGCGACCGCGGTGGCGGTGGCGGTGCTGGCCGGGGTGCTGCTGGCCGCCTGGCTGCTGCCGGAGTCCGGCGCGTCGCGGTGGACCCGCGCGCTCGGCACCGCCGTGGCCGACGTGCGCGCCGGGCTGCTCGGCCGGCGTACCTGGGCAGGCGTGCTCGTCGCCTCCGCGTTGGCGGTCGCCGGGCACCTGGCGACGTTTCTCGTGGCGGCCCGCACGGCCGGCTCCACCGCACCGCTGACCCTGCTGCTGCCGCTGACCCTGCTGGCTCTGCTCGCGATGGGGGTGCCGGCAAACGTCGCCGGGTTCGGCCCCCGCGAAGGGGTGGCCGCGTGGGCGTTCGCCGCCGCCGGCCTGACCGCCGCCGAGGGAGTGGCGACCGCGACGGTGTACGGCGCTCTGGTGCTCGTCGCGAGCCTGCCCGGAGCCGCCGTGCTGCTGGCCCGACGTGTCCGTGTACCCGCCACCGTCTAACGAGGAGACCCATGTCCGAATCACTGCCTGTCGCCACCATCCGGACGCAGGTCACTGTGCCGCTGCGGTTTCCCGACGGCTACGCCACCACGGCCCGGCTGTTCACCTTCGACAACCTGGTCGATGGCCGGGAGCACATCGCGTTCGCGCTCGGTGAGCCCAACAGCGGGACCGTGCCGCTGGTCCGCCCGCACAGCGAGTGCCTCACCGGTGACGTGTTCGGCAGCCAGCGTTGCGACTGCGGCCCGCAGCTGCGCGAGGCCGTCCAGCGCATCGCCGAGGTCGGCGGCTACCTGCTCTACCTGCGGCAGGAGGGTCGCGGCATCGGCCTGTACGCCAAGCTCGACGCGTACGCGTTGCAGGACGCCGGGCTGGACACCTACGAGGCGAACGTCGCCCTCGGTCATGCCGAGGACGAGCGCGACTACAGTGTCGCCGCGCAGATGCTCGCCGCGCTCGGCGTCGGACCGATCGCCGTGCTGAGCAACAACCCGGAGAAGACCGAGCAGTTGAGCCGGCTCGGGGTGACCGTGACCGAGCAGGTGCCGACCGGGGTGTTCCTGTCCCCGGCCAACGCCGACTATCTCGCGGCGAAGGCCAGCCGCGCCGCCCGTACCGCCGACCTCCCGTTCGTCCGGTGACCGGCCCGCCGGCCGCGCCACGGCCGTACGTGCTGCTCAGCTGCGCGACCTCGATCGACGGCTACATCGACGACGCGACCGAGGAGCGGTTGCTGCTTTCCAACGACGCGGACCTGGACCGGGTCGACGCGGTCCGGGCCGGCTGCGACGCGATCCTGGTGGGCGCCGGCACGGTCCGCCGCGACGATCCCCGGCTGCTGGTGCGCGGCGAGGGCCGCCGGGCCGACCGGGTGGCCCGGGGACTGCCGGCGTCACCCACCCGGGTGACCGTCACCGGCTGCGGCGACCTGGACCCGCAGGCCCGGTTCTTCACCGTCGGCGACACCGACCGGATCGTCTACTGTGCGAGTGGGTCGGTGGAGAAGGCCCGGCACCGGCTGGGCGAGCGGGCCACCGTGGTCGACGCCGGTGAACCGGTCGACCTGTCGCGGGTGCTCACCGACCTCGCCGACCGGGGGGTGGGCCGGCTGCTGGTGGAGGGTGGTGCGCGGATGCACAGCCAGTTCCTCGGTGCCGGGCTCGCCGACGAGCTGCACCTGGTGGTGGCGCCGTTCTTCGTGGGTGACCGGCGAGCACCGCGCTTCGTCGGCGAGGGCAGCTTCCCGTGGCATCCGGGCCGCCGCGCCCGGGTGTTGGAGGCGCGCCAGATCGGCGACGTGGTGCTGACCCGCTACGCGCTGTCGGAGCGTTGCGCGGCGCAGTGAGCGGGGCGGTCGAGGAACATCAGCCGGGCCCGCTTGTCCGGCAGGTCGATCAGCGGGCCGTCGACGAAGCCGGCCCGCCGTAGCCGGGTGATCGCCTTGTCGTTGCGCGCGTCCGGCTCCATCACCAGCCGCAGCCGGTCGGGGTCGGTGAAGACGAACGCGATGAACTCGCCGAGCAGGGTGCCGGTGAAGCCGGGCTCGGGCCGCACCGGCGGGCCGATCAGCAGGTGGCCGCCGTGGTCGCCGGGTCGGACCGGGTAGCACTTGCCGACCGGGTCGTGCTCCGGCTGGTAGGTCTGGAACAGCGCCACCGGCGCGCCGTCGCGCAGCGTCAGGTACGCGTGGTGGGTGGGCAGCGAGTCGACGTACCGGTAGATCTCGGCGACCCGGTCCCGGTCGGCGTCGCGCATTCCCCAGAACCGGGCCCGCTCCTGGCTGACCCAGGCGTGGATCACGTCGGCGTCGGCGTCCGGGTCGACCGGCCGGAAGGTGACCACCCCGAAGCCGGGTACCCGCCGCTCGTGGTGGTGCCGCTCAGTCATCGTGCTCCTCGGTCAGCCGGCCCCAGTCGCAGGTCACCTCGATCAGCTCGCCGCGCACCCAGAGCGGCAGTTGGTCGTCGCGGTGCGCGCCGGAGCCGGTGGCGCCGAGCGGCACCACCCACCGGCTGCGCTCCCGTTGGCCGAGATCCCACACGTAGCGGGCGGCCGGACCACGCAGGCACAGGTCGGTGACCCCGGGAACGCTCGCGGTGGCGAGCACGCAGTCATGGTCACCGGCGAGTTCCGGCCCGGGTGGCGCGGCCGGATCGGGCAGTGCCCGCCACGGCGCGAGTCGGTGTCGTTCGCCCCAGGGCCGGTTGTCGTCGGCTTCGACGACCTCCTCGAGCGCCGCGCGCAGCAGCGCGTCGCGGTCCAGGCCGTCCAGGTCGGCGTGCAGCAGCCTGGTCAGCGCGTACCCGACCCGGGGTGGCAGGGCCAGCCAGGGTACGAACACGTCCGGATAACCGGCGTCGTCGGCAAGTACGGCAAGCGTCGGGTGGGCGGTGAGCCGCCGGACGATCGCGGTGCGCAGGTCGGCGAAGCGGGCCGCGTCGACGCTGTCGGCGGCCATCCGGCGGTCCCAACGCCGCAGGCGGTCGCGCAGCGTGGCGGCCCCGGCGGATAGCCCGGTCAGCCCGGCGAGCAGGTCCAGCAGCGGTCCGGCCGAGCCCAGGTGGGTGTCGGTCTGCACGCTTGCCTGCTGTTCCGGCCGCCAGTCGGTGCCGGCGGTGAGCAGTTCGCGGATCCGCTCGGCGCGGTACGGCGGGGCGAACTCCACCCCGAGCGCGGCGGAGATGCCCCGTTCGTTGGCCATCACCGCGACCTGGTCGACAGGTGCCTTCGGCATCGGGTGCCAGCCGCGCCACGCGTACCGTTCGTCCCAGCCGGGCACCACCCGCAGCCCGTTGTCGGGGTGGCGCTGCGGCACCCGGCCGGCGACCCGGTGCAGCAGCCCACCGGCGGTGTCGGCGGCGAGCACCACGTTCACCGGCTCGACCCAGCCGTCCAGGGCCGCGTCGAGGTCGGCGACGGTCCGGGCCCGCAGCAGGGCCGGCAGCACGGCGAAGCCGAGGTCGCCGGTGACCCGGGGCGGGTGGCGCAGGCTGACCGTGACGTCCGGATGCTCGTCCGGGCCGCCGGAGATCACCGGCCCCCGCTCGGTCTCGATCACCTCGACCTCGACCGGGTCCGCGCCGGCCACCTCGACGATCTCGACGTGCCGGTGCGCGGGCCGCCACCCGTGCGGCCCGTACGCCTCGACCCGGCCGTTGCGGCGACGCAGCCGTTCGGCGTACCCGTCCTGGTAGTCCGCCATCGCGTTGGTGATCGCCCAGGCGACCTCGCCGGCGTGGCCGAAGTGCGGGATGCCGGGCACCCCGGGCACGGCGAACCCGAGCACGTCGTACTCCGGGCAGGCCAGCCGGATCTGCTGGTAGATGCCGGGTGCCTCGATGATCCGGTGCGGGTCGCCGGCGATCAGTGCCGCGCCGTCGGCGGTGCGTTCGGCGGCGATCAGCCAACCGTTGCTGCCCGAGCTGTGCTGACCCTCGGCGGCGAAGAGTCGGGCGGCGTGCGGGCCGAGCCGCCGCGTCACGTGGGTACGCCAGAGCTTGGTGCCGAAGCCGGCGAAGAGCACGTGGTGGGCGAGCCAGATCGCCAGCGGCGTCCACGGCTGCCAGTGCCCGGCGGTCAGGCCGGTGGCGGCGAACTCCGGTGCCCGCGCCGCGCCGGTGGCCAGCCCGGCGTTGACCCCGTCGACGTAGCGGCCCACCCAGCGGGCGGTGGCCGGGTCGAGGGCGGCGTGGCAGCGCCGCGCGGTGTCGTCCAGCCGGACCCGGCGGGCGAAGCTGTCCCAGGCGAGGGCGTCGGGGCCGAGGAAGGCCGCGCTGGTGCCCTGCGAGCGGTGCCGTTCCACCTCGATCTGCCAGGCCCGGTCCACTGCGGTGACCTGCCCCTGGGCGAAGGCCAACGTGTCGTGGTCGGCGGCGTGCAGGTGCGGGATCCCGGCGGCGTCCCGCGACCGCCGGGCGCCGAGCTGCTGCTCCGACCGCTGGCGCTCGCTCACGACTTCACCGTAGCGGTGCGGGCGCGGGCGGCGGGGACCACCAGCGGGGTGCCGGTCTCCGGGTCGTCGATGACCCGGCAGGGCAGCCCGAAGACCTCCTCGACCAGGTCGGCGGTGACGATCTCGCGGGGTTTGCCGGCGGCCACCACCCGGCCGGCGCGCATGGCGATCAGGTGGGTGGCGTAGCGGGCGGCGTGGTTGAGGTCGTGCAGCACCGCGACCAGGGTGCGGCCCTGCTCCTCGTGCAGCCGGGCGCAGAGGTCGAGCAGGTCGATCTGGTGGGCGATGTCCAGGTAGGTCGTCGGCTCGTCAAGCAACAGCAGCGGGGTCTGCTGGGCCAGCGCCATGGCCAGCCAGACCCGTTGCCGTTGGCCGCCGGAGAGTTCGTCGACCAGCCGTTCGGCGAGATCGGCGACGCCGGTGGCGGCCATCGACTCGGCCACGATCCGCTCGTCGTCGCGGGACCACTGGCGCAGCAGGCCCTGGTGCGGGTAGCGACCCCGGGCCACCAGCTCCGCCACCCCGATGCCGTCCGGCGCGGTGGGCGACTGCGGCAGCAGACCGAGCGTACGGGCCACCGCCCGGGCCGGCCGGCGTTGGATGTCCTCGCCGTCGAGCAGCACCGCACCGGCGGCCGGCTTCAGCAGCCGGGACAGGGCCCGCAGCAGGGTCGACTTGCCGCAGGCGTTCGGGCCGATGATCACCGTGAAGGAGGCGTCCGGCACGGCCACGGTCAGATCGTCGGCGACGACGCGCCGGTCGTAGGCGAGCCGTAGCCCGCGCCCAGCCAGCCGGGAGGTCGGCATGCAGGTTGCTCCGTTCTCGTCGTCGGTGCGCGGGACCGGCCCGCCGGCCCGGTCGGTGTTCACAGCGGGCGTGCCGGCCCGGTCGGTGTTCTCGGCGGGCGTGCCGGCCCGGTCGGTGTTCACAGCCGGCCGGCCCGGCGTTCGGTGGCCAGCAGCCAGACCAGGTAGCCGCCGCCGAGCACGCCGGTCACCACGCCGACCTGCAGTTGGCCGGGGAAGGCCCGCAGCGCCACCTGGTCGGCGACGACGATGGTCAGCGCGCCGATG
Organism: Micromonospora sp. FIMYZ51; assembly: GCF_038246755.1. Lineage (NCBI taxonomy): Bacteria > Bacillati > Actinomycetota > Actinomycetes > Micromonosporales > Micromonosporaceae > Micromonospora > Micromonospora sp. FIMYZ51. The sequence continues at coordinate 3,568,814 of NZ_CP134706.1, forward strand.
ATCGCGGCCGGCAGCAGCGGGGTGCCGGGTGCCCGGGTCAGCCGCCGGGCCAGGTGCGGGGCGGTAAGCGCGACGAACGACACCGGACCGGCGGCGGCTGCCGAGAGGGAGACCAGCAGCACCGCCGCGGCGAGCAGGAGCATCCGCAACCGTGGCACGGGTACGCCCAGCCCGCTTGCCGCGTCGTCGCCCAGCTCGGTCATCCGCAGCGCCGGTGCGCAGGCCAGTAGCACCGGCACCGCCACCGCGAGCAGGGCCAGCAGCGGCCCGGCGTTCGACCAGCCCCGACCGTCGAGGCTGCCGGTGAGCCAGAGCACGGCCCGGGCCGCCTCCATCAGCGGCGCGCGGGTCAGCAGGTAGCCGTTGACGCCGGTCAGGATGGCCCACATGCCGATGCCGACCAGCACCAGCCGGTAGCCGTACACACCCCGCCGCCAGGCGATCAGATAGATCAGCAGACCGGTGCCGATGCCGCCGAGCGCGGCGGCGCCGGCCAGCGCGGCACTGCTGCCGCCGACCACCACGACCACGAGCGCGCCGGTCGCCGCGCCCTGGGTGAAGCCGAGCACGTCCGGGCTGCCCAGCGGGTTGCGGACCAGGGCCTGGAACACCGCGCCGGCCAGGCCGAGCGCGGCACCGACGGCCAGCCCGGTGACCAGCCGGGGCAGGCGCAACTCGGTGACGATGAACTCCTCGGCGGGGCTGCCGGCGCCGGTAAGCGTACGCAGCACGTCGGCCGGCGACATCGGGTAGTCGCCGTGACCGACGGCCAGCACCGCCACGGCGAGCGCGAGCAGCGCGCAGGTCGCCCCGACGAGCACCGAGCGGCGGTGCAGCCGGAGCGAGAGGCCGCCCGGGGTGCGGATGACGATCATGGGCGGGCCGTCCGGGTCCGGGTCACCAGCCAGAGGAAGAGCGGACCGCCGAGCACGGCGGTGACCAGCCCCACCTGCAACTCGCCCGGCCGGCCCAGCAGCCGGCCGAGCACGTCGGAGCCGAGCAGCAGCACCGGGGCGAGCAGCGCGCAGTACGGCACCAGCCAGCGCAGGTCCGGCCCGGTGAGGGTACGCACCAGGTGCGGCACCAGCAGCCCGACGAAGACGATGGGCCCGCAGGCGGCGGTGGCGGCCCCGCAGAGCAGGGTGATGGCGACGATCACCGCTGCCCGGATCAGCGCCGGGCGGGCACCCAGCGCCTGCGCGGTGTCGTCGCCGAGGGCCAGCGCGTTCAGCGGTCGGGCGGCGGCCAGTGCGGCCAGCAGCCCGATCGCGATGAACGGCAGCACCCGCCGCACGGTGGCGTCGTCGGCGCTGGCCAGCGACCCGACGGTCCAGAACCGCAGCCGCTCCAGGCCGGCCGAGTCGAGCAGCATCACCGCACTGACGTAGGAGTAGAGCGCGGCGTTGAGTGCCGCACCGGCCAGCGCCAGCCGGGCCGGGGTGGCGGTGCGCCCGCCACCGACCGCGTACACACCGACGGTCACCAGCGCGGCGCCGGCCAGCGCGAACCAGACCTGGCCGGCGCCACCGCCGACACCGAACAGCAGCGCGGCGGTGGCGATCGCGGCGGCGGCGCCCGCGTTGATGCCGAGCAGACCGGGGTCGGCGAGCGGGTTGCGGGTCAACGCCTGCATCGCCGCGCCGGCCACCCCGAGCGCGGTGCCGGCGAGCAGGCCGAGCAGTGTGCGGGGCAGCCGCATCTCGTGCACCACGGCGTACTCGGCGGCGTGCGGGTCGGTGAGTGCCGGCCACACCTCGGCCAGCGGGATCGGCTTGGCGCCGACGGCGACGCTGAGCACCACCACGGCGACCAGGACCAGCGCGGCGGCGACGAGACCGGCGGCCCGCGACGCGGCGCGGCGCGGTCGACGGGGTGGGGTGGACCGGGTCGGCGTTTCGGGCGGTGGTGACTCGATGACGGACAGTGTGAACTCCAGTGTGGTGCGAAACGCCGAGCGGTACTTGACAGGAGGTTAGGTTAGGTTAGCCTAACCCCGGCTGTCCATGGCCACCCGCAACCCTGATCGAAAGACGACACCATGCCTGATCCGCTTTCCGCACGCCGGCTCTCCCGCCGAGGGCTGCTGGCCGCCGGTGGCACCGCCGCCCTCGCCGCCGTGCTCGCCGGCTGCGGCCGGGACGATGCCGCAAAACCCAACAGTGACAACGCTTCTGGCCCGTGGTCGTTCACCGACGACCGCCCCGAGACGGTCACTGCCGACACCCGCCCGACCCGGGTGGTGGCCTTCACCGGCTCCGCCGCCGCACTTGTCGATTTCGGACTCGGTGGCGAGGTGGTCGGCGTCTTCGGGGAGACCAAGAAGGCCGACGGCAGCGCCGACCCGCAGGCCGGTGACCTGGACGTGGAAAGCGTTGAGATCCTCGGCAACGTCTGGGGCGAGTTCAGCGTCGAGAAGTACGCCGCGCTACGCCCGGAACTGCTGGTCACCCACATGTACGACCCGGGCGCCTACTGGTACGTGCCGGACGAGAGCAAGGACAAGATCCTGCCGCGTGCGCCGGTGGTCACCATCACCACCGCCCGGGTGCCGATGACCCGGCCCATCGAGCGCTACGCCCAGCTCGCCGAGTCCCTCGGCGCCGACCTGTCGGCCCCGAGGGTCACCGACGCCAAGGCCCGCTTCGAGGCCGCCGCCGAGGCGGTCCGCCAGGCCGTCGCGGCCAACCCCGGCATCAAGGTGCTGGCCGCCTCCGGCAGCCCCGACCTGTTCTACGTCTCCAACCCCAAGGTCAGCACCGACCTGATGTACTTCGCCGAACTCGGCGTCGACATCGTGGTACCCACCAAACTCGAAGCCGGCGACTACTTCGAGGCGCTCAGCTGGGAGAACACCGGCAGGTTCCCGGCCGACCTGATCCTGCTCGACAACCGCAGCACCGCCCTGCAACCGACCGACCTGGCCGCCAAGCCCACCTGGAAGCAGCTGCCCGCCGTGCAGGCCGGCCAGGTGACCCCGTGGGACGCCGTGCCCCGTTTCTCGTACGCCGGGGCCGCGCCGCTGCTGGAGAACCTCGCCAAGGCCATCCAGAGCGCGAAGAAGCTGACCTGACCCATCGGGCGGCCGGTGGGCTACCCCGCCGGCCGCCCACCCCCACCACCCCCACCGACCGCAGCACCCGCCGCGTGCCGGCGGTTCCGGCTGCCCGAAAAACCCCCGATTCGCCGAGCGTGGAGGACACGTCCATGACCCTGCCGGTGCACACCACTTCGCCGACCGGACCGACAACCGCCCGGGCCCAGCTGTTCCACGACGGCACCGTCGAGGACTACCGCCGGGCCGTGGCGGCCGGCGTCGACCGGGTGGCCCGGCGGGTGGCCGAGGTGACCGGGCCTTTCACCGGCGTACGCCCGGACCAACTGGCCCCGCTCGTGGACGCGATCGACCTGGACCGGCCGCTGCCCGACACCACCGCCGCACTCGACGAGCTGGAGGAGGTGTACCTGCGCGACGCGGTCTTCTTCCACCACCCGCGCTACCTGGCCCACCTCAACTGCCCGGTGGTCATCCCGGCGCTCGTCGGCGAGGCGGTGCTCAGCGCGGTCAACTCCTCGCTTGACACCTGGGACCAGAGTGCCGGCGGCACCCTGATCGAGCGGCGGCTGATCGACTGGACGGCACACCGGATCGGCCTCGGCCCGGTCGCGGACGGCGTCTTCACCAGCGGCGGCACCCAGTCCAACCTGCACGCCCTGCTGTTGGCCCGGGAGGAGGCGCTGGCCGGGGCGAGCCCCACCGACCGGCGGATCCTGCTGCCCCGGCTGCGGATCGTCACCTCAGCGGCCGGTCACTTCAGCGTGCAGAAGGCAGCCAAGCTGCTCGGCCTGGCACCGGACGCGGTCGTGGTGGTGCAGACCGGCCCGGACCGGCGGATGCGCCCCGGCGCCGTCCGGCACGAGATCAGCCGCTGCCGCCGCGCCGGGTTGCCGGTGCTGGCGGTGGTGGCCACCGCCGGCACCACCGACTTCGGCACCATCGACCCGCTCGCCGAGATCGCCGAGGTGTGCGCCACCGCCGGCGTGTGGCTGCACGTGGACGCCGCGTACGGCTGCGGGTTGCTGGTCTCGCCGACCCGCCGGCACCTGCTCGACGGCATCGAGCGGGCCGATTCGGTGACCGTCGACTACCACAAGTCCTTCTTCCAGCCGGTCAGCTCCAGCGCGGTGCTGGTCCGCGACCGGCGTACGCTGCGGCACGCCACCTGGCACGCCGACTACCTGAACCCGGCCCGGATGGTCACCGAACGCATTCCCAACCAGGTCGACAAGAGCTTGCAGACCACCCGCCGCTTCGACGCGCTCAAGCTCTGGCTGACCCTGCGGGTGATGGGGCCGGACGCCATCGGCGAACTCTTCGACGAGGTCTGCGACCGGGCCGCGCAGGCGTGGGAGCTGATCGCCGCCGACCCCCGGTTCGAGGTGCTCACCCGCTCGCCACTGAGCACCGTGGTGTTCCGCTGGCAGCCGGCCGGGACCGGCCCGGAGTTGACCGACGCGGCGAACCTGCACGCCCGGGCGGCACTGGCCGCCTCCGGACTGGCGGTGGTCGCCGGCACCCGGGTCGACGGCCGGCAGTACCTCAAGTTCACCGTGCTCAACCCCGCCACCACCCGCGACGACATCGCCTACGTGCTCGACCTGATCGCCGAGCACGCCGGCCGGTACGCGCACACCCACGCCGCCGTGCGCAGCGCCGATCTGACCTGCCCGGTCGGCTGAGGCATGCCGCCGGTGGACCCGAGCCTGGAGGGCCGGATGGAAAGCCACGACTTCATCGGGATCGGCCTGGGCCCGTACAACCTCGGCCTGGCCTGCCTGACCGCGCCGCTCACCGACCTCGACGGGCTGTTCCTGGAGGCCCGCGACGACGTCTCCTGGCATCCCGGGATGCTGCTGGAGTCGTCCCGGTTGCAGACCCCGTTCCTGGCCGACCTGGTCACCCTGGCCGACCCCACTTCGCCGTACTCCTTCCTCGCCTACCTGAAGGAGATCGGCCGGCTCTACCCCTTCTACATCCGGGAGAGCTTCTTCCCGCTGCGGGCCGAGTACGACGCCTACTGCCGCTGGGCCGCCGCGAAGCTGCCCAACCTGCGCTTCGGTCACCGGGTGACCGCCGTCGAGTACGACCCGGCCGAGGACCGGTACGCGGTCACCGCCACCGTCGACGGGCACACCGTCACCCACCGGGCCCGGCACCTGGTGCTCGGCACCGGCACCCCGGCGCACCTGCCCGCCGCCTGCGCCGGCCTGACCTCCGACGCCGTACACAACTCGCGTTACCTGGCGCACCGCGACGCGCTGAAGGCCAAGCGGAGCATCACCATCGTCGGCAGCGGACAGAGCGCTGCCGAGATCTACCATGATCTGCTCGCCGACATCGACACGTACGGCTACCGGCTGAACTGGGTGACCCGCTCGCCGCGGTTCTTCCCGCTGGAGTACACCAAGCTCACCCTGGAAATGACCTCACCGGACTACGTGGACTACTTCCACGCGCTGCCGGAACCCACCCGTTACCGCCTCGAAGCCGAGCAGAAGGGGCTGTTCAAGGGGATCTCCGCCGACCTGGTCAACGAGATCTTCGACCTGCTCTACACGCACAGCATCGGCGGCCCGGTGGACACCCGGCTGCTGACCAACACCGAGCTGACCGCCGTGACGTACGACGAGAGCACCGGCGTGCACACCCTCGGGCTGCGCCACGTCGAGCAGGAACGGGACTTCACCCTGGCCACCGAGGGGCTGGTGCTGGCCACCGGTTACCGCTACCGGGTGCCGGCGTTCCTGGACCCGATCCGGCACCGGCTGCGCTTCGACGGTCACGGCCGGCTCGACATCGCCCGCAACTACAGCGTCGACGTCACCGGGCGCGGCGTCTTCCTCCAGAACGGCGGCACCCACACCCACAGCATCACCTCACCCGACCTCGGCATGGGCCCGTACCGCAACGCCTGGATCATCCGGGAACTGCTCGGCCGCGAGGTCTACCCGATCGAGAAATCGATCGCGTTCCAGGAGTTCGGAGTGCCCGCATGAGCCGGGTCACGGCGGGCGACGGGCGGGCACCCGAGATCATCTACACCCGGGCCGATCCACGGCTCGGCGAGTTCGCCCTGCGTACGCTCGACGTGGCCGCCGACGCGCCGCTGCTGCACCGGTGGGTGACCCACCCGAGGTCGGCGTTCTGGTTGATGCAGGACGCCGACGTGGACCGGGTCGCGCAGGAGTACCGGCGCATCGCCGCGCACCCGCACCACGACGCCTACCTGGGGTTGTGGCGCGGTGAGCCGGCATTCCTCGCCGAACGGTACGACCCGGCCCACGTCGAGTTGGTCGGCCGGTACGACGCCCGGCCCGGCGACGTGGGCATGCATTTCCTCTGCGCGCCGCCGGAGGTCCGGGTGCCCGGCTTCACCCGCGCCGTGATCACCACCGTGCTGTCGTGGCTCTTCGCCGACCCCGGCACCGATCGCGTCGTGGTCGAGCCGGACGTGCGCAACCGCGCCGTGCAGGCGCTCAACGCGGCGGTCGGCTTCGAGGTGGTCGGCCCGGTCGCCAAGCCGGAGAAGACCGCCCTGTTGAGCATCTGCACCCGCCCGCAGTTCCTGGCCGCGACCACCGAAGGAGCATCCGCGTGAGCATCCGCGATCTGGTCAGTCACCTGCGTCCGCAGACCTGGGAACAGGCCAACCGGCGGCTGGTGTGCAAGGCCCTGGCCGAGTTCGCCCACGAGCGGCTGCTCACCCCCGAACCGGACGCCCCGGCGGCCGACCCCGATCCCGCCGGCCGGCGGTGGTACACCGTCACCGGTGACTGCCCGCAGGTGCGGTACCGGTTCACCGCCCGGGTGCGGACCCTGGAGCACTGGGACATCGACCCGGCCAGCATCACCCGCCACCGGGGCGACGAGTCGCTGCCGGTGGACGCCGTCGACCTCTGCCTCGACCTGCGCGAGGCGCTCGGCCTCAGCGACCGGATCATGCCGGTGTACCTGGAGGAGATCAGCTCCACCCTGGCCGGCATCGCGTACAAGCTGGACCGTCCGCTGCCGAGCGCGGCGAAGCTGATCGACGCCGATTTCCAGGTCATCGAGACCTCGATGACCGAGGGGCATCCCTGTTTCGTGGCCAACAACGGCCGGCTCGGCTTCGGCGTCGACGAGTACCACAGGTACGCCCCGGAGGCGGCCCGGCCGGTGCGGCTGGTCTGGGTGGCCGCGCACCGCGACCACTCGACCTTCAGTTGCGCCGCCGACCTGGACTACGACCGGCTGGTCCGCGCCGAACTGAGCGAGGCCACCCGCGCCGCCTTCGCCGCCACGATGGCCGGGTACGGCCTGGACCTGGCCGACTACCACCTCATCCCGGTGCACCCCTGGCAGTGGTCGCACAAGCTGGCCGTCACCTTCGCCGGTGAGCTGGCCCGCCGCCGGCTGGTCTGCCTCGGCGAGGGGCCCGACGAGTACCTCGCCCAGCAGTCCATCCGCACCTTCTTCAACGTCAGCCAGCCGGCGCGGCACTACGTCAAGACCGCGCTCTCCGTGCTGAACATGGGCTTCATGCGGGGGCTCTCCGCGGCGTACATGGCGGCCACCCCGGCCATCAACGACTGGTTGGCCGACCTGATCGGCGCCGACGAGGTGTTCCGGCACACCGGCCTGACGATCATCCGGGAGCGGGCCGCCGTCGGCTACCGGCACCGGCAGTACGAGGCCGCCACCGACCGCTACTCGCCGTACCGCAAGATGCTTGCCGCGCTCTGGCGGGAGAGCCCGGTGCCCGGCCTGGCTCCCGGCGAACGGCTGGCCACCATGGCGTCGCTGCTGCACGTGGACGCCGACGGCCGCTGCGTCGCCGCCGAGTTGATCGCGGCCTCCGGGCTGGCGCCGGCGCAGTGGCTGCGCCGCTACCTGAACGCCTACCTCACCCCGCTGCTGCACGCCTTCTACGCCTACGACCTGGCGTTCATGCCGCACGGTGAGAACGTCATCCTGGTGCTGCGCGACCACGCCGTCGAGCGAGTGATCTTCAAGGACATCGCCGAGGAGATCGTGGTGATGAGCGCCGAGGTGTCCCTGCCGCCGGCGGTCGAGCGGATCCGGGCCGAGGTGCCGGAGGACATGAAGCTGCTCTCCATCTTCACCGACGTCTTCGACTGCTTCTTCCGGTTCCTCGGCGCGCTCCTGGCCGACCAGGGCGTGGCCGACGAGGAGACCTTCTGGCGTGCGGTGGCCGACTGCGCCACCGAGTACGCCGACCGGGTGCCCCACCTGGCCGACCGGCTGGCCCGCTACGACCTGTTCGCCCCCGAGTTCGCGCTCTCCTGCCTCAACCGGCTGCAACTGCGCGACAACCAGCAGATGGTCGACCTGGCCGACCCGTCCGCCGCGCTGCAACTCGTCGGCGCGCTGACCAACCCGATCGCCCGTCACACGCCGTCCTGACCCCGCGCCGCGCGCTCGCCACACACCGTCCCCACCCCCGCGCCGCGCGCCCGCCACACCGTCCCCACCCCGTGCCGCGCGCCCGGCCGGCACCGTCCCGGCGCTGGCGCCGCGCGCCCGGCCGGCGGGTGCGGTGCGGGTCAGTCCCGGGCCAGGTCGGCGAGGTCGCGTGCCAGCAGTTGGGCCAGCAGGGTGTGCCGGCCCGGATCGTTTTCCGGGGTGATGCCCCGGCTGGGCATCTCCACGGTCATCAGCAGGTGCAGGTGCATCCGGTAGAGCGCCAACCGGCGGCGCACCCCGTCGTCGAAGACCAGCGGGGTGCCGGTGGCGTCGGCGTACCCGCGCAGGAACGGGTGCTGCGGCTCGTCCTCGGCACGGCGGAAGAGCAGCGGCGACACCAGATCCAACACCGGGTCGCCGTAGAGGAACCGTTCGCCGTCGACCAGCCCACACATCCGGTACGCGCCGCTGTCGTCCGGTGCGGCGAGCACGTTGCCGTCCCAGCCGTCGAAGTGCAGCAGGGCCGGCCGGCGTACCTGGTCGAGCAGATCGGCGTGCCGGGCCACCAGCGCCCGGAACCGCTGCGGCGGCGCGGGCAGGGTGACGTCCCAGTCGGCGGCGTCGGTGAGCAGATCCTCGATGATCGCCGCGAACGCCGTCGCCCAGGTGCTGCCGCCGGTACGCCCGGCGTCGTAGCCGAACCGTTCGCCGGTGATCCCGTGCAGGGCGGCCATCGCGGCACCGAAGTCGTAGCGGGCGCGATCGTCGGCACCGTCCAGGTCGGGCAGTGCCCGACCGGGCAGCCGGCCGGTGACCAGCCACTCGCCGAGGCGCGGATCCCGGCCGTGATGCAGCACCGGCGGCACCGGCACCTGCGGCGCATGGTCGGTGACCAGCCGGAAGTAGCGCGCCTCGGCGGCGAGCAGATCCGTCTCGTAGCGCAGCAGCCGGGCGGTGGGCGGCGGCGCGACCTTGAGCACCACCTCCCGGCCGTTGTCCAGGCGGGCCCACCACACCGCGGCGAAGCCACCACCGTCCAGCGGGGCGCACTCGGCCACCTGCCGGTCGGGGCCGAACGAAGCATGCAGGTATTCGGCGGTGTCGCCGGGGGAGAGGGCTCGCTGGGTGGGGCTGATCGGCGCCATCCGGCCAAGGTACGCGGCGCTTGCGCTGGCCGTTCGCCCGTGGACGACCGATCGCTGCGGCGGCAGGTCGTGGCCATCCCAGGAGTAACGCGACCTGGTTGCGGGCGGACCGGCAAACCTAGCGTGTGCGGCATGGCGAGTTCGGGAGCGAAGAGACAGTCGAAGAAGCCCTACCTCGGGACCATGGTCAGCGGGGCGTGCCTTGTCCCGCTGCTCGGCGCGTGCACCGCCGAGCACGATGCGGCGCGGGACGGCGGGCAGCAGTCGCCGCCCGCGACCGCGCTGCACATCCCGACGTCACCGGTGCCGACCGACGCCGGGGCGTCCCATCCGTACGTCGGGATGTGGGTGACGGCCGACGGCCACATCCGGCAGATGCTGCTGCCCGACGGTCGCTACGACGAGGCCCGGGGCGAGCGGGAGAGCGCATACACCGGCTCCTACCGGGTCGTCGGGACCCGGATCGAGTACGTCGACGACACCGGTTTCAGCGCCGACGGCACCTTCGACGGGGACGTACTGCGCCACGCGGGATACGTCTTCTACCGCGAGGGCAGCGACGCGCACCGGGAAGCGAGCGCGGAACCACGATGATGGTCGACGCGGCATCGCAGCCCGTCGAGCGCCTCGACCTGCCCTGACCGTCACGCTCGGGTTCGCGCGGGCGGGCCGTTCAGCGGGCGGCGGGTACCGGGCCGGTGCGGTCGCGCCGCCGGCCGGGCGGGCCGTTCAGCGGGCGGCGGGTACCGGGCCGGTGCTGTCGCGGCGGACCAGTTCGGCGGCGAGCGAGGCCACCCGGGGGCCGGCGCCACCGGCGTCGAGGGCGAGGGCCATCGCCCGGGCACCCATCTCGACCAGGGGCAGCCGGACGGTGGTCAGCGCCGGGGTCACGTCGCGCGCCATCGGCATGTCGTCGAAGCCGAACACGCTGAGCCGGTCGGGCACCGGCACCCCTCGGGAACGCAGCAAGGACAGCGCGCCGATGGCCATCGAGTCGTTAAGCGCCGCGATCGCGGTCAACCCGGGCTCCGCGTCGAGCAGCGCGGCGGTGGCGGCGGCACCGCTGTCGCGGTCGAACTCGGCGTACCGGATGCGGTGTTCCGGTAGTTCCCGGCCGTGCTCGGCGAACGCCTCACGCAGCCCGGTGAGCCGGTCGGTGGTGGTGGTCAGCACCCGTGGCCCGGCCACCACGCCGATCCGCTCGTGCCCGAGCCGGCAGATCTCCTCGCCGAGCAGCCGGGCGCCGCCCCGATTGTCCGGCATCACCGCGTCGCCGGAGTGCTCGTGGCGGCCGATCACCGCGACCCGCCCGCCGGTGGCCTCGTACGCGGTCAGCTTGCCGTTGAGCAGCCGGGTGAACTCGGCGGCGTGGTAACCGGAACCGGCGAGGATGATCGCGGCGACCTGGTGCCCGCGTAGCAGCTCGACGTACTCCAGTTCCCGGTCCGGGTCGCGGTAGCTGTTGCAGATCATCAGCAGTCGACCCTGATCGGTGGCGACCCGTTGCAGGCCCCGGGTGATCTCGGAAAAGTACGGGTCGGAGACGTCGTGCACGATGACGCCGACCGCGCCGCGGTGCGAGCGGGCCAGCAGTTGGGCGTGGGCGTTCGGCACGTACTGCAACTCGGCGACGGCCTGGAGCACCCGTTCGCGCAGCTCGTCGGTGACCGGTTTGCTGCTGCCGTTGATCACGCGCGATGCCGTGGCGGGTGAGACCCCCGCCCGCCGGGCCACATCGGACAGCGTCGCCACTCCCGCCCCCTGTCGGTCACCCCGGCCGCGCGCCTGGCGACCAGCGTCACCGTACCGCAGCGCGGGCCGTGGGCTGTTCCGTGGTTCGCGCAGGTCACGGCCGCGGGTCGGGGGTGTTGCGTCCGGTTTGCGGCGGGTGGTCGGGAACCGTCCCCTGGGCGAGCAGATGCGCGCTGGCCGCGACCAGCGCCGGCTCCCGCCGGTAGACGCGGGCGAGGCGCAGCGCGGCGTCGAACACGGTCTGCGCCATCGGACCGTGCGCCGCCGCCTCGGCGGCGATCCACGCCGGTCCCTCGATCCCGTCGACGGTGATGTCGGCCAGGCCGGCCGTGCGGCACTCGTCGACGAGTTCCTCGACGCGGTGGAAGTAGGCGTGGGTGAAGCCGATGCTCGGGTCGTTGGCGCCGTTGGTCAGCAGCACCCGGGCTTCGTCGACCATCCGGTCGTCGAGTCGACCGGTGGCGGCGAAGTCGAGCGGGCCGGCGAATCGCGAGATCGCGGCGGCGAGCACCCGACCGCCGGGGCGGGTGACGCGTACCGCCTCGGTGAGGGCCCGGCACCGGTCGGCGCGGTCCAGCAGGTGGTAGAGCGGGCCGAGCAGCAGCGTGGCGTCGTAGCTGTCGTCCTCCTCGGGCAGCGCGCGGGCGTCCGCGACCTCCGCCGCCACGCCGGGCTGGCCGGCGCGGGCCTGGGCGACGTGGGCGGGCACCAGGTCGAGCAGGCGTACGCGGTAGCCCAGCGCGACGAGGGCGCGGGCGTACTCGCCGGGGCCGCCACCGACGTCCAGGATCGACGCCGGTGGCGCGGGCAGTGCCTGGCGTAGCAGTTCCAGGGTTCGCGTCCGTTCCAGCCGGGCCTGCGGTCGTGCGCCGAGGCGCTGGTCCTCCCGGTAGCGGAACGTGTAGTACGCGACGATCTCGCTGGCATGTCGGTCCACCTGGCGATGGTGACCGGGTGCACGGGCCGGTCGCGACCGGTTTTCGGCGTGGACCTGGGCCGGTGCGGCGCTTGTTAACAAGGGGCCCTTCCTATGCACGAGGCGTTAGGAAGGGGCCCTTCCTTCGGTCTTGCCCGGGTGTGGGGCGGCGGCTTAGGCTGGCCAGGAAAGCGCTTACCTACGGCGTGTGCGACTGGAAGGACCCCCATGACCCGCAGGTCGATCGGCATCATCGTGAACGGCGTCACCGGCCGGATGGGATACCGGCAACATCTGGTGCGCTCCCTGCTGGCCATCCGTGAGTCCGGCGGCGTGGCGCTGCCCGACGGCACCACCGCCTGGCCGCACCTGGTCCTGGTCGGACGCAGCGAGACCAAGCTGCGCGAGATCGCCGAACGGCACGGCCTGGACGACTGGACCACCGACCTGACCGCCGCGCTGGCCCGCGACGACGTGCAGGTCTACTTCGACGCCCAGGTCACCCAGCAGCGGGAGAAGGCCATCCGGCAGGCGATCGAGGCCGGCAAGCACATCTACACCGAGAAGCCCCTGGCCGAGGACACCGCAGCCGCCCTCGACCTGGCTCGGGCGGCCCGCGCCGCCGGGGTCCGCACCGGCGTGGTGCAGGACAAGCTCTTTCTGCCCGGGCTGCGCAAGCTCAAGCGGCTGCTCGACGGCGGCTTCTTCGGCCAGGTGCTCTCGGTGCGGGGAGAGTTCGGCTACTGGGTCTTCGAGGGCGACTGGCAGGCCGCCCAACGTCCATCGTGGAACTACCGGGCCGAGGACGGCGGCGGCATCGTGGTGGACATGTTCCCGCACTGGCACTACGTGCTGGCGGAACTCTTCGGCGAGGTACGGGCGGTCTCCGCGACCATCGCCACGCACGTCCCGCGCCGCGTCGACGAGGCCGGCCGGTCCTACCAGGCCACCGCCGACGACGCCGCGTACGCGGTCTTCGAGCTGGCCGGTGGCGTCATCGCCCAGCTCAACTCGTCCTGGGCGGTGCGGGTGTACCGCGACGAACTTGTCGAGTTCCAGGTCGACGGCACCGAGGGCAGCGCGGTGGCCGGGTTGCGGCGCTGCCGGGTGCAGCACCGGGCGGTCACCCCGAAGCCGGTGTGGAATCCGGACCTGCCGGTGACCGAGGACTTCCGCTCGCAGTGGACCGAGGTGCCGGACAACGAGGACTTCGACAACGGCTTCAAGGTGCAGTGGGAGGCGTTCCTGCGGCACGTCGCGGTCGGCGAACCGTTCCGGTGGGACTTCCTGGCCGGTGCCCGTGGCGTGCAACTGGCCGAGCTGGGCCTGGTCTCGGCCCGGGAGGGCCGCCGCGTCGAGGTGCCGGAGCTGTCGCTGTGAGCGCCGCCGAGGTGACCCTGCCCGGCGGCCGGCGACTGCGGCTGCGCGGTGGCGCCGGCCATCCCCGGCCCGACCGCCCGCCGCACAGCCGCATCGCGTACGCCGCCGCACACGTGGTGGCCGACCCGGCGGCCGACAACACCCCGGGCACCCCGGCCACCCTCGACTGGGACCGTACCCTGGCCTTCCGTCGGCACCTCTGGTCGTACGGCCTCGGCGTGGCCGAGGCGATGGACACCGCGCAGCGCGGCATGGGCCTGGACTACCCGGCCACCCGCGAGCTGATCCGGCGCAGCGCGGCCGAGGCGCGGGCGGCCGGTGGCCGGATCGTCGCCGGGGTCACCACCGACCAGCTGCCGGCCGGCCCGGCCAGCCTCACCGAGGTCACCGCCGCGTACCGCGAGCAGCTCGACGACGTGCAGGCCGCCGGGGCGGTGCCGGTGCTGATGTGCAGCCGTCACCTGGCCGCCGTGGCCGGCGGACCCGAGGACTACCTGCGGGTCTACGACGACCTGCTGACCGCCGCCGACCGGCCGGTGGTGCTGCACTGGCTCGGGCCGATGTTCGACCCGGCGCTGACCGGCTACTGGGGCAGCACCGACCTGGACCTGGCCGCCGACACCGTCGTCGAACTGCTCAAGGCCCATGCGTCCCGGGTCGACGGGATCAAGATGTCGCTGCTCGACGCCGGCCGCGAGGTGGCGTTGCGCCGCCGGCTGCCGGCCGGGGTACGCCTCTACACCGGCGACGACTTCAACTACCCGGAGCTGATCCGGGGCGACGAGCAGGGCCACTCCGACGCGCTGCTCGGGGTCTTCGCCGCCATCGCGCCGGCCGCCTCGGCCGCGCTGGCCGCCCTCGACCGGGGCGACCTGACCGCGTACGACGAGATCTTCGCGCCCACCGTGCCGCTGGCCCGGCACCTGTTCGCCGCGCCCACCTGGTACTACAAGACCGGGATCGTCTTCCTCGCCTGGCTGGCCGGGCACCAGGACCACTTCACCATGGTCGGCGGGTTGCAGTCCGGCCGGTCACCGGCGCACCTGGCCACCCTGCTCACCCTGGCCGACGCGGCCGGTCTGCTGCCCGACGCCGAACTGGCCGCCGCCCGGGCGCGGGCGTTCTTCGCCGTCGCGGGGGTGACCCAGTGACCGACCAGGCGCTGCGCCGGTTCTCCTTCAACCAGGCCACCGCGCAGCACTGGGCGCTGCCCGACGTGGTCGCCGGCTGTGTGGCCGCCGGTGTGCCCGGTATCGGCCTGTGGCGGGAGCCGGTCGCCGAATACGGCCTCGAGCGCGCCGCCAAGCTGGTACGCGACGCCGGGCTGACCGTGACCACGCTGTGCCGGGGCGGGTTCTTCACCGCCGAGGACTGGCGGGAGCAGAACCTGCGCGCCATCGACGAGGCGGCCACCCTCGGCGCGCCGGTGCTGGTGCTGGTCTCCGGCGGCCTGCCGGCCGGCAGCAAGGACATCGACGGCGCCCGGGCCCGGGTCGCCGACGCCATCGCCGAGCTGGCGCCGCACGCCGACGCCGCCGGGGTGCGGCTCGCCATCGAGCCGCTGCACCCGATGTTCAGCGCCGACCGCTGCGTGATCGCCACCCTCGGCCAGGCGCTCGACATCGCCGAACGGTTCGACCCCGGCGTGGTCGGCGTCGTCGTGGACGCCTACCACGTGTGGTGGGACGACACGGTGTACGCGCAGATCGCCCGCGCGGGGGAGTGGATCGCCTCGTTCCAGGTCTGCGACTGGATCACCCCGCTGCCGGCGGGGGTGCTGCTCGGTCGGGCCCTGCCCGGCGACGGCTGCATCGAACTGCGCCGGCTGCGCGCGGCGGTCGACGCGGCCGGCTACACCGGCCCGATCGAGGTCGAGGTCTTCAACGCCGAGGTGTGGTCGCGCCCCGGCGATGAGATCCTCACCGCCTCGATCACCGCCTACCTCCGCGAGGTCGTTTGAAAGGAAGGGCCCCTTATTAACGCCTGCTGTAGTAAAAGGGCCCCTTATTAACACATCCGGCGCTCGCAACGCAGCGGGCGCTCGCGCAGGATGATGCGCGTAGCACTACCGTTCCGATATGGAACGATGGCTGAGTGCCGGACGATGCCGGGGCCGACGGCAGCGGCGGGAACGGGGAGGCGAGCCAGGTGACCGAGCAGACGACCGAGGCGCAGCGGACCGTCGCCGGCAGCCCCCCGGGGGTACGGGTCGACTGGCGGATCCCGCCGCCCCGGCCGGGGCTGGCCGGCTCGCTGGACCGGTTCTTCGGGCCGGGGCGCAGTCGGCGGGAGAACCTGACCGAGGCCGGGATGCACCTGCTGGTGCTGGCGCTGCTGGCGACGTACATCGTCCGGCACACGAGCGGTGCGGACTGGTCGTTCCTCGCCATCCTGGTGACGGTGGTGGCCGCCGTGGACCTCGTCGGCGGCGCGCTCACCAACGCGACGAACCCGGCCAAACGGTGGTACCACCGGCCCGGCCGCCGCGACTCGCGCCTGTTTCTCGTGGCGGTGCACGCGGTGTACCTGCTGGCGCTGACCCGCGTCCCGGCCGCCGGTGCCGACCCGTCCTGGCTGCTGGCGAACGTGGCGCTGCTGCTGGTGGCGGCGATCCTGGTCGAGTTGGCGCCGGTCGACGTGAAGCGGCTGCTCGCGGTGGCGCTCTACCTGGCTGCCGTCCTGGTCAACCTGACCTGGTTGCCGCTGGAGCCGGCGTACGCCTGGTTCCCGATCTTCTTCTACCTCAAGCTGCTGGTCTGTTTCCTGGTCCCGGAGGCACCGCTGGTGCCATCGCGGACCACGGCAGCAGGGCGAGAGCAGCGGCCGGACAGCTAGCCGGCACGGCTGGCCAGGGCGTCGACCAGGCGGCGGGTGGAGCCGGCGAGGTTCCAGCGTTCGGCCAGCTCGATGAGCCGGTCCGGGTCGGCGGGTGCCGTCGGCAGTTCGGTGGGCAGCGCCGGCAGTGGTACGTCCAGCGCGACCCGGACCACCTTCGGCGCCACCGCGAGGTAGTCTCGCGCGGCAGTGAGCTTGGCGCGCAGTCCGGGCGCGAAGCCGGAGCCCGGGTCGTCCAGGGCGGCGAGGATGCCGGGGATGTCGCCGTAGCGGTCGACCAGCCGGGCGGCGGTCTTCTCGCCGACGCCGGCCACCCCCGGCAGGCCGTCGCTGGGGTCGCCGCGCAGGGCGGCGAACTCGGCGTACCGGTCGGCCGGTACGCCGTAACGGGCGCGCACCGCGGCGTCGTCGCAGTCCTCCAGCTTGGCCACGCCCCGCCCGACGTAGAGCAGGCGTACCCCGCGGGCGTCGTCCACGAGCTGGAACAGGTCGCGGTCGCCGGAGACCACCTCCACCGGGCCGGGCTGGGTGACCGAGAGGGTGCCGAGCACGTCGTCGGCCTCGTAGCCGGCCGCGCCGGTCACGGTGATCCCCAGCGCGTCGAGCACGTCGAGGAGCATCGGCACCTGCGGGGTGAGGGTGTCCGGTACCACCTCGCCGCCCTCCGGTGCCACCCGGTGCGCCTTGTACGACGGCAGCAGCGCGACCCGCCAGTCCGGTCGCCAGTCGTGGTCCATCGCGCACACCATCCGGCCCGGTTGCCGGGTGCGGATCAGGTGGGCGAGCATGTCGAGGAAGCCGCGTACGGCGTTGACGGGCTGGCCCTCGGCGGTCTTCGCGGCGGACTCGGGAATGCCGAAGTAGGCCCGGAAGTAGAGACTGGGCGCGTCGACGAGCATGATCGGTTTCTGCTGTGCCACGCCCGACAGCCTGGCACACGCCACCGACGTTCCGAGTGCCCGCCACGACCAGTCCGCTGCCCACGCCGAGGATGCGCGTACACCACCAGGAGGACCTGATGCCCCTGCCCACCCCGCTGACGCTCACCCAGGTCAACCTGGACACCCCGGACCCGGCCGCGCTGGCCCGCTTCTACGTGCGGCTGCTCGGCTGGGAGATCGCGGACGAGCAGCCCGACGACGTGATCCTGCGCAACCCCGACGGCGGGGTCGGGCTCTCCTTCCAGCGGGAGCGGGCGTACGCCCGCCCGACCTGGCCGGCCGAGCCGGGCCGGCAGCAGATGTCGATGCACCTGGAGATCGGCGTGACGGATCTGACCGCTGCCCTGGAGCACGCGTTGGCCTGTGGCGCCACCCTGGCCGACTACCAGCCGCAGGAGGACGTCCGGGTCTGCCTCGACCCGGACGGCCACCCGTTCTGCCTCTGGCTGATCGGTTGATCGGATCCCGCGGTGCCCACCGGTCAGGCTCGCTGCTCCTGGCCTGGCTGCCGATGAGCGGATACTGCCCGCGCTGCCTGTATCGACGGGACCGGGTGGCTAACCGAACCGGTCAGCGAGCTTCGTCAGCCTGGTGACGTACGCCGGCCAGTCGTAGTCGTGGGGGACGCCGGAGTTCCCCCGCCGCAAGCCGATCGCCCTGTCGTGCTGCTCGCGCATGATGTCCGCGTGACCGGCGTGACGGGCGAGGTCGCAGGTCACGTGGATGATGATCCTGTGCAGCGTCACGTCCCTTTCGCCTGGACGCCACCACGGCACCTGCCCTGGCGCGTCAAGGGGCAGCTGTTCGATCGTCTGATCCGCGAACACCCCGACACGGCGATAAAGGTCGATCAGCCCATCCTTCGTCTCGCCCTCCCGCGCGTACCAGTCTGCCTGCGGGTCCTCCTCGAACGCCTGCATGGGGACCAGTTCCTCAGGCATCGGGAACTCACGCCCGAAGGTAGGCCCGAAGTAGCCGGCTTCGACATTGAGGCAGTGCTTGAGGACTCCCAGCAGATTGTTGCCGGTCGCGGTGCGGGGCAGTCGCGCCTCGCGTTCGCTCAGCCCGTCGAGCTTCCAGATCAGGTTGTCGCGCATCGCCTGGAGGTAGTGGTGCAGCGCAGCCTTGGGGTCGCCCAGATCAGCCATGCCTGCCAGTCTTCCTTATGCGTCCGCGCCATTTCTGCGAGCTGAACCGCGTTCTTCTCGTCTGCCATGACGTGGTCCTTTCCGGACAGGAGCAACGTTCTGTCCCACGGACCACACTCAGGCCACACACGGAGATCTACGCAGTCCCGTCAGACGTGCCGGTTCTTGCCGGCGATCATGTCGACGAGGGTGTCGGTGAGGTCTTCGGCGGAGACGCCTCCCCACTTCGGGTCGGCGAGCTGGCCACTGGCTTCCAGGCCGGCGATCCCGTTCGCGCTGCTGATGAGCAGGGCCGCGTATCGGCGGGCGTCCTGCTCGCCCACCAGGTCGGCGACGACGGCCAGGAACTCGGTCTGGCTTCGCTGGGCGGCCCGGGCGAGTGCGGTGGGGTCGCCGGGCGGGTTGCTGAACATGAGCTTGTAGAGGTGTGGCTGAAAGCGGCCGATGTCGATGAGCGCAAGGAGGCCGCCGCGCATCTTTTCGGCGGCCGACAGGCCCGGTTGCGCGCGAAGCGCCTGCATGCGGTCTCCGAGCGTGTCCCATGCCCGGGTCCCGACGGCGATCAGCAGGCTCTCCTTGTCGAGGAAGTGCCGGTAGGGCGCTCCGCGGGTCACTCCGGCGCGGGCCCCCACCGCGCGCAACGTCACGGCGTCGAGGCCACCGGAATCGAGCAGCTCAGCGGCCGCGTCGAGCAGGGCGCGACGGGTGGCAGCGGCTGATTCGGCACGGCTGATCATGCGGACGATACTAGTCCGATTGTGATGACTAAGTCACTTCAACCAGTTGACGTTGTCATCTCGGTGCCGCAGACTCAAGAGATGACAACGTCATCTGAAACTCGGGAACTCGTGATCGTGACCGGGGCATCGACCGGCATGGGTGCAGCCACCGCGCGGGAACTGGCTCGGCGGGGCTTCCATGTCCTCGCCGGCGTA
Organism: Micromonospora sp. FIMYZ51; assembly: GCF_038246755.1. Lineage (NCBI taxonomy): Bacteria > Bacillati > Actinomycetota > Actinomycetes > Micromonosporales > Micromonosporaceae > Micromonospora > Micromonospora sp. FIMYZ51. The sequence goes on from NZ_CP134706.1 coordinate 3,588,327, forward strand.
CGGCGCAACAGCGACGGGACGCGCCTGCGGGCCGACCACATCGAGCCGGTGACCCTCGACATCACCGACCCCGACCACGTCGCCGCGCTCGCCGCACGTGTCGAGCGGGGTCCGCAGCCGCTGCGGGCGCTGGTCAACAACGCCGGCGTCCCTGGCGCCGGCCCGGTCGAGGTGATGCCGCTCAGCGAATGGCGGCGCATCTTCGAGGTGAACCTCTTCGGCCACGTCGCCGTCACCCAGGCCCTGCTTCCCGCGCTGTTACGCGGCAAGGGGCGCGTCGTCAACATCAGCTCCCTCAACGGCAAGATCTCGATGGCCGGCTACGGACCGTACGCCGCAAGCAAGTTCGCGATGGAGGCGATGAGCGACGCGCTGCGCAACGAGTTGGCTCCCCACGGCGTGCAGGTGGTGGTGGTCGAACCGGGCGGCGTCAAAACCGAGATGTCCCGCGTCGGCCTCGCCGCCCTCAGCCGCCTCGACGAAGCGATGACACCCGAGCAGAACGCGCGCTACGGCACTCTGATGCAGGCGATACCCGCCCACGTGGCGGCGTTCACCGAGGCCGGCGTGACCTCCGACGTCGCCGCGAAGAGAATCGCCAGAGCGGTGACCGACGCCAGGCCCCGCACCCGTTACACCATCGGCGCGACGGCTGCCTTCCTCATCCGGGCCTCCCGCATCCTTCCCGACCGGGTGCTCGACCGGATGACAACCTCCGACCTCCGCAAGCACTACCCGCCCCAGAACCGGGACCGAACGACCGCTGCATGGTGAGCACATCTGGCCGCGATCCGCGCGCCTGCAACCGCTCACCGGAGCTGCCTTCGCCCTGGCAGCCAACCGGGTGCTTCGGCCCGACGCCGCCCCGACCACCGTGCTACAGCTGCACGGGCGTGCGTGGCCGAAGCTCAGGGGCGGCTCGCGTCGGTTCTGATGCCGCTGACGAAGGCGGTCCAGGCCACGGGGGTGAAGCTCAGGGTTCCGGCGGCGGGTGCCTTGGAGTCGCGTACGTCGATTTCGGTGCCTCGGTTGCGGACCTCGACGCACTGGCCGTTGCTGCCGGAACGGCTCGAGGTGCGCCAGGCGTTACGCTCCTTGCTCGCTCAGCACCTCCGGGCCGCCGACCTCCGTCCGCAGGGACGCCCCGGAGCGGATGGCGTGCAGCCGCAGCGGGCCACCAAGGCATGGAGACACAGCGCTTCATTAACAGAGTCGCTGTGGCCGACTTTGATACATGCCAGAGGTGATTGTTACCCCACACCGGAACATCGGCGATCTTCTTTGTAACCAAGCCATTACAGCCCGCACACTCCTGTGTGTCATCTTCCGGTCGAATGGAGGAACACATGCGTCTCCGATCGTTCGTCAGCGCAGCGCTGGCTGCCGTCCTGGCCGCCGCCGGCGCACTCATGCCAGCGGCACCTGCCGCAGCGGCCACCGCTGACCGCTGGGGGTTCGCCTACGTCAAGGACCCCACCGTGCCGGTTTGGACCGTGCTTGACACCACCCGGCAGTGGGGAAGCTGGAAGACGGCATTCCCGGCCGCCTGGGCCGACGGCATCAAGCTCGCACCTGGTCGATTCCAGGTCCGCTTCCCGCAGGTGGGCGCCGGCTCGCGGGGCGTGCCGCACGTGACCCCGGTGAACCGGAGCGGGCACTACTGCGAGGTGGTTCGCTGGGGCCAGTCCGGCGCCGACCAGATCGTCGACGTGCAGTGCCACAGGCCCGGCGGCACGCGCGAGGACACCCCGTTCACCGTGCTCTGGACGACCAGCTCGGGCCTGCTGCCGGCCGGCAACTCCCATGCGTACGTGCAGTGGGCTGGCGGCGCGATGACGCAGTCGTACAACTCCACGGGCATGGTGAACGCGGTCGGGGCGTTCGGCGTCGGGCAGTACGCGGTGCGGCTGCCCGGGGTGGGGCTACCCGATTTGCTCGCCGGCAACGTGCAGGTCACCGCCGTGCAACCGAACGCCGCTCCCCGCCGGTGCAAGGTCAACTCCTGGGGCCCGCTCAGCACCTACGTGCAGGTGGAGGTCTTTTGCTTCGACCAGGCCGGCGCGTTCACCAACACCGACTTCGTCCTCTCGTACCACCGCCGGCGGTCGGTGATCGGCTCCTTCGGCCCGCCGACGTACATCGGATACGTGGGCACCGCCGTCGGCGGGCCGACCAACGACAACTCGATGGTCGGTGTCGGTGCCAACACGGTGGTGCCGCTGGCCCCCACCGGCCGATTCCTGGCGACTTTTCCGCAGATCGGCGTCAGGGAGACGCATGCCCAGGTCGTGGCGCAGGGCCCTGGCAGCAACTACTGCCATCTCACCCAACCCTGGTCGTACACCACTGATGTCGAGGTCGACGTGATCTGCTTCGACAACGCCGGCGTGATCACCCCGCACCGCTTCCTGGCCACCTTCACCTCCCGGGTCTGACGCCGGTCAGCGTCGGCGGCGGGCCTCCTCCGGCCGCCGCCGACGGGCGTACGGCAGCACGAACAGGTACAGACCGGTGAGCAGAAGCAGGGCCAGCGGGAGCAACGGCAGGTAGAACACCCACTCGACGGGGTCGGCCTGCGCGACGGCGACGAAGGCGACGACGATGGTCACGGCGAACGTGACGGACGTCCAGCGATGGGTCTGTCGGACAGCGTTGTTCCAGTTCATGGCGACCTCCGTGGCGTTGAGCAGCTCCCGGCCCGGCATCACCCACCCGGCGGGATGTCCTGGGGCAAGCTTGCTGCCCTCCGGCGGCGGGCGCTTCTCTATTCCTGACCGCTCTGCCGGAGTGCGGTGGCCATTCGGTCGCCGACGTATTCGCCTGGCCGGCTCGGCGGGCGGCGAGCAGACTGGCGTGGTGAGCTTCCTGCCCGGTCTGGAGCTGTCCCGGCGCTTTCACGCCGAGGTGGTCGCGCCCGTGCTCGACCAGGAGTTTCCCGGCCTCCGGTACGCCGCCGGGCGCCTCGACGGCGGCTCGGAGCTGCTCGGCCTGGACACGCCCCGGTCGAGCGACCACGACTGGGGCTGCCGGGTGCAGCTGTTCGTCGGTCCGGCCGACGTGCACCGGGCCGAGCAGGTGGTGGCCGCCGTGGACGCCGCGCTGCCGGCCACGTTTCTCGGCCTGCCGACCCGTTTCGCCGGGGCCGAGGACGTGCTGCTGGGCGTGGCGGGGGAGGACGGTGTCCGGCACGGGGTGACGGTGCACGAACTGGGCGCCTGGTTCCAGGGCCGGCTGGGCTTCGATCCGGCGCGGGGAGTGTCCACGCCGGACTGGCTGGCGGTGCCGACCCAGCGGCTGGCGGAGCTGACCGGCGGTGCGGTCTTCCATGACGGCCTCGACGGTGCGCTCACCCGAGCCCGTACGACCCTGCGGTGGTATCCCGATGACGTGTGGCGGTACGTGTTGGCCGCCGCGTGGACCAGGGTGGCGCAGGCCGAGCATCTGCCGGGTCGGTGCGCCGAGGTCGGCGACGAGGTGGGCAGCCGGATGGTGACCGCCGGTCTCGCCCGCGACCTGATGCGCATCGGCCTGCTGACGCGGCGCTGCTGGCCGCCGTACGACAAGTGGCTGGGCAGTGTGTTCGGTCGGCTGCCGGAGGCGGCGCCGGTGACGGCGGCGCTGGCCGATGCCCTCGGTCCCGGCGAGTGGCCGCGGCGGCAGGCGGGCCTGGTCGAGGCTCTGGAGGCGGTGGCGGCCTGGACGGACCGGGCCGGACTCGCCGAGCCGGTACGGGCCCGGGCGGTCCCGTTCCACACCCGTCCGTTCCTGGTGTTGCACGCCGGCCGGGTCGCCACCGGGTTGCGGTCGGCGATCACCGACGGACGGCTGCGGGCGCGTCCGCTGACCGGGGCGGTCGACCAGTTCGTGCACAGCGTGGACGTACTCACCCATCCCGAGCGGGCCCGCCGGGTGGCCGACGCGCTCAACGAGGCGGACACCATCGGCTACCGCGACCCAAACGAGCGTTAAGCTAAGTGGGTGACTGTCGACCGGATCCTGCCCACCGACGAGGCGCACGACCTGCTGGAGTTGGCTACCGAACTCGCCGACCGGGAACTCGCCCCGAGAGCCGTCGAGTACGAGCAGCGCGGCAAGTTCCCCCGGGACGTGCTGCGCACGTTGGGCCGGGCCGGTCTGCTCGGCCTGCCCTACCCCGAGGAGCACGGCGGCGCCGCCCAGCCGTACGAGGTCTATCTCCAGGTACTGGAGATCCTGGCCAGCCGCTGGCTCGCCGTCGCCGAGGCGGTAAGCGTGCACACCCTCTCCTGCTACCCGGTCGCCGAGTTCGGCACCGAGGAGCAGCGCAAGCTGCTGCCCGACATGATCGGCGGCGAGTTGCTGGGCGCGTACTGCCTCTCCGAGCCGCAGGGTGGTTCGGATGCCGCCGCGCTCACCACGAAGGCGGTCCGCGACGGGGACGCGTACGTGGTGACCGGCACCAAGGCCTGGATCACCCACGCGCAGGTGGCCGACTTCTACAACATCTTCTGCCGCACCGGCGGTCCGGGCGCGCGGGGCATCTCCTGCCTGCTCGCCGACCGCGCCACCGCGGGCATCCACCCGCAGGCGGCCGAGCGCACCATGGGCCTGCGCTCCTCGCCGGTGGCGCAGATCGCCTTCGACGACGCCCGGGTGCCGGCCGACCGGCTGATCGGTGGCGAGGGCAGCGGCTTCACCATCGCCATGTCCGCGCTGGACTCCGGCCGGCTCGGCATCGCCGCCTGCGCGGTCGGCCTGGCCCAGGCGGCACTGGACTACGCGGTGGAGTACGCCCGGCAGCGCCAACAGTTCGGCCGCTCGATCATCGACTTCCAGGGGCTCGGGTTCACCCTGGCCGATGCGGCCACCCAGATCTCCGCCGCCCGGGCGCTGACGCTGGCCGCGGCCCGGCTGCGCGACGCCGGTCGGCCGTACTCGATCGAGGCGGCCAAGGCGAAGCTCTTCGCCACCGACATGGCGATGCGGGTGACCACGGACGCGGTGCAGGTGCTGGGCGGCGCGGGCTACGTGGCCGACCACCCGGTGGAGCGGTTCATGCGCGAGGCGAAGGTGCTCCAGATCGTCGAGGGCACCAACCAGATCCAGCGTCTGGTGATCTCCCGCGCCCTGGCGAAGGGCTGACCGGGCGCGACCCGGGCCGACCGACGAGGCCCTGGTGACGGGCTGACCGAGCGAGGCGGTCCGCCCGCCGAACGTGCCGCTCGGCGGGCGGGTCGTCGCGCCGGCGGCTCGTACCCGGTAAGTTTGCACGCCGTGGAGGAGATCGACCGCGCCATCGTCGCCGCGCTGACCACGGACGGCCGGCTGTCGTACACGGACCTCGCGGAGAAGGTCGGCCTGTCGGTCTCCGCGGTGCACCAGCGGGTACGCCGGCTGGAGCAGCGTCGGGTGATCAAGGGCTACGCGGCCCGGGTCTCCTTCGAGGCGCTCGACCTGCCGCTTACCGCGTTCGTGGCGATCCGGCCGTTCGATCCGTCGCAGCCCGACGACGCGCCGGAACGGCTGGCCCATCTACCGGAGATCGACTCGTGCTATTCGGTGGCGGGCGACGACTTCTACCTGCTGTTGGTGCGGGTGGCCGGTCCGGCGGACCTGGAGCGGGTGCTCCAGGAGATCCGCACCTCCGCCAACGTCACCACCCGGACCACTGTCGTGCTCTCCACCCCCTACGAGCACCGCGCGCCGCAGGTCGGTCCGGACATCCTGAACCACCGGCGGCGGGGCGGTGCGACCGAGCCGGCGGGTTGACCGCCCCGACCCGGCGGCCTGCGGTGACCGATGGTGACCGACCACTCACCTCGGCGGCCGGTGGGATCCGGTCGAACGGGCCGAGCAGGGCGGAAACCGAGCCACCCCCGGTGCGGTCGATCTGCCTCGGACGGGGCTAGGATCCAAGCCGAATTCTGCGTGAGCACGACCTGGACTGGGTGTCGACGCCGAGCCAACAGCCGGTGTCGACACCTGTTGCCGTGGTACCGGGGCCGCCGCACGCAGCCTGCAAGGGGAGGATGAGATGTACCGATCGACACGATTGCGGTTCACCCGTACGGTGCCCGGGGTCCGCTCATGACCCGCATCCTCATCCGCGCCGGCAAGAGCCCGCTGACCGTGCTGTCGCACGAGCAGAGCCTGTCCGCGTCGAGGCTTGGCGTGTTCGGCTCGAACTCCGGCAACATGCTCTTCTACAGCGCGGTGTTCCGGGTGATCAGCGTGCCCGGCGCCGAGGTGGTCGCCAACTCGTACGTCCACGAGCGTCCGATCCACCTCGGCCGGTACATCCAGCGGACGAATGAGGAGTTCGACCGGTTCATCCTGCCGATGGCGAATTCCTACCGGGACACCTTCCTGCCGCACCTGGAGCGGCTGGCCAAGGTCATCGAGAAGCTGAAGATCCCGGTCACCGTGGTCGGCATCGGCGCCCAGCTCCCCTACGGCACCGACTTCGACACGCTGCCCGACGATTACAAGCGGGTCGTCAAGCGGTTCACCCGGGCCGTGCTGGACCGCTCCGCCTCGATCGGCGTACGCGGCGAGTACACCGCCCGCATGTTGAAGTACCTGGGCTTCGGCGACGAGCACGTACGCGTGATCGGGTGCCCGTCGATGTTCGGCAACGGTCCGCTGGGCCCGTTGGTGCGCAAGGTCGACAGGTTGTCCTACGACAGCCCGATGGCCATCTCGTACACCCCCAAGGTCAAGGGGGTCGACCGGCTCGTCGAGGCCAACACGAACCGCTACCCCAACAGCGTCATCGTGCCCCAGCAGCATCACCGGCTCGCCCTGATGCTGTGGGGGGAGAACCCGGCCCGGCTGGCCAACCGGCGGATGCCGGTGCACACCGAGCACCCGCTCTACGAGAACGACCGGATGCGGTTCTTCGTGGACGCCTCGACCTGGGTCGAGTTCATGGCCGAGCAGCACTTCGCCTTCGGCACCCGGATCCACGGCAACGTCGCCGGCGTGCTGGCCGGTACGCCCTCGGTCGTGCTGGCACACGACTCCCGTACCGTCGAGCTCGCCGAGTACCACGGCATTCCCTACCGCCTCTACGCGGACCTGCCGCCCGACGTCGACGCGCAGCGGCTCTACGAGGAGGCCGACTTCGATGCCTTCGAGCCGCGGCAGGCCGAGACCTTCGCGACCTACGTGAAGTTCCTGGAACACAACGACATCGAGCACGTCTTCCAGCCGGGCAAGGCGAACCCGGAGTACGACAAGGCACTGGCGAACGCCAAGTTCCCCGGTCCGGTCCACACGCTGATGGCCTCCGACGTCGTCGGGCGTCGCCAGGTGATGTCCCGCCTGCGCTGGCTGCGGCAGGGCCACGACGGTGACCTTGAGCGGTCCGCCTACGCATTCGAACCACCATTCCGCGAGCCGCGCGGACAGCAGTCGCTCGAGGAGCGGGTGACCCGATTGGAGCAGGAGCTGAAGGTGCAGCAGAACTTCCTGGCCAGCTGGCGTGGCCGGGTGAGCCGGGCATTGCGGATCGGCCCGTCGTCGGTGGGGGTTCGGCGGTGACGCCGGGACGCTCCGGGGTCGGCGAATGGCTGGCCGGTCGACTGCCGGTCCTGGCGGCCGAGGTGGCGGCCGTCCTCGCGCTGCTGCTGGCGGCGGTCGGTAACTCTCCCTTCTGGGCGCTTCCCCCGGCCCTGGTCGCGGTCGGCGTGCTGGCCTGGGTGTGGCGCGACGGTTTGCGTGGCGGCCGGATCTCCAGCGAGGAGACCCTGGTCGTGCGGCTGCTGCTGCTAGCCACCGGATACCTGGTCGGCGCGGTGCACGGCAATCTTGATCCCTTCCTGGCCGTCGGCGTGGGCGTCGCCGCGGTGGCGATTCTCGGCGAGACGCCGATGATGGCGGTGTCCCGCTCCGTCTACCCGGTCTCGGCGAACCTGCCGGGCAGTGGTCTGCGGCCTCCGCTGCGCCCCAACACGAGCCGGGCGGTGCTGGTCAACAGCGTCGCGGTGCTCGCGGCCCTCGGCTGCGGGTTCTCCGGTCTGATCGGGGTGGTGTCGCTTGTGGTGTCGGTGGCGGCGCTCGGCCTGGTCGGGTTCACCGGGTGGCAGGCGATCACCCGGGTGCGGGCCCGGCACCGCAGCGAGGCGCGGTTGACCGCGGCGTTGACCGCGCACGAGCCGGCCTTCGTCGTGCACTGGGAGGCGCCCGCGGCGACCGGCTACCAGATCGCGATGTGGCTGCCCTATCTGGAGCGTCTCGGCAAGAAGTACTTCGTGCTGGTGCGTAGCGAGGCCAACTTCAACGAGGTGTTGCGGCTGACCACCGCACCTGTGGTGTTCCGGGCCGGCCTGACCGAGTTGGACGATGTCATCGTGCCGTCGCTGAAGGCCGCCTTCTACGTCAACACCGCGACGAAGAACTGCCACCTGATCCGCTACACCAGGCTGAAGCACATCCAGCTCAACCACGGTGACAGCGACAAGGTGCCGAGTCACAACCCGGTGTTCCGGATGTACGACAAGAACTTCGTCGCCGGCCAGGCGGCGATCGACCGGTTCGCGGCAAACGGTGTGCACATGCCGGCGGAGATGTTCTCGATCGTGGGGCGTCCGCAGGTGGAGAACGTCGCCATCGCCAGCGAGCCGATCGCCGCGATCACCAGCCCTCGGGTCCTCTACGCGCCGACCTGGTCGGGTTTCTACGCCGACTCGAACTATTCGTCGCTGCCGGTCGGCTACGACATCATCAAGGCGCTGCTGGCGCGCGGTTGCAGTGTCGTGTTCCGGCCGCACCCGTACTCGCAGCGGTCGGCGGCGTTGACCGCCGAGTGCGCGCGGATCCGGACGCTGCTGGCCGAGGACCGCCGGACGACCGGGCGACCGCACGTCTTCGGGCCGCAGGCCGAGGTGAAGATGTCGGTGATGGACTGCTTCAACGCCTCGGACGTGCTGATCTCGGACGTGTCGAGCGTGGTGGCCGACTACCTCTACTCGGAGAAGCCGTTCGCCATGGTCGCGGTCTCGGTGCCAGCGGAGCGGTTCACCGACGCGTTCCCGCTCGCCCGGGCGGCCTATGTGATCGACGCGCACGGCGGCCGGGTGCAGGGGCTCGACCAGGTCCTGGACGACCTGCTGGGCAGCGATCCGCTCGCCTCCACCCGGCACGACCTGAAGAAGTACTACCTCGGGGACATCCCTTCGGAGGGGTACGCGCAGCACTTCCTCGACGAGGCCGGTCGCTACCTCTGAACCACCCGGACGTACGGCTCCGGTTCGGCGTACCACGGCCGGACCGGAGCCGTACGCGTTTCGGCCCGTCTGTGCCCTGGCTCAGGCTTTCGGCCGGGGCCCGGCGTCGGCTGGGTGCGGCACCTGGGACAGCGCCGCCGCAAGGTCGGTAGCGGCCTCGTGCGCGGCAGCAGCCCGGGTGGCGTCGTCCGGGCTCAACGCGACACGGTCCACCCGGGCCAGCATCTCCGCCGCCGTGGCCGGATCGTTCAGGACCATCGCAACCTCAGCGCGGTAGACGAGCACCTCCACCAACGCGACCGGGTCGTCGTCTGCTTCGGAACGGGCCAGTGCACTGTCGAGGATCCGAGCCGCCTGTCGGGCGTCCCCTCTGGAGTCGGACTGCACGACGGCGTTCGCCAGTGCCTTGCCCAGCCGCCCGGTCGGTGCCTGAGCGGGGCCGGCCGGGGTGTTCTGGAAGACGCGGATCCAGTTGCCGCCTGGATCGATGACGCTGAAGCCGCTCAGCCCGTCGGCGTTCTTCCGCGCCCGGGGCCGGGTCATCCGCGGCGTCCCGGAGACCAACACCTTGCCGTACGCGGCGCGCATGCCCGCCGCGAAAGCCCGGTACAGCTGCCCCGTGTCCGAGGTCAGCACGAGACACGAACCGTAGGACTGCGCTGGATCGAACCCCGCGATCTCGAAGAACTGTAGGTGTAGATCTTCACGTTGCAGGCCCACCGCCGGGTTGGGCTTGCGCTGCTGGTACGTGGTGTGGAAACCGAGCACCTCGTAGAAGGCGACGATGTCGTCGATGGACGGGCAGGGCAGCAGGGGAACGGTTATCTCGTTCGTCACCCGTACTTCGTAGCCGTCGTGATCGGGCATACGCACATGAGAATGGCCGATCGTCGGTTATGGATGACTGAACGGCCGATGCGGCGTGCGGTGCAGAGGTGGGGTCAGTGTCGCGTCGCCGTGGTGCCGGGCTCGGCGACCGGGGGAGGGGGGTTGTTCCACCGTAGGACGACCCGCCGCCCGTGTTCGGTGCCGAGCAGGCTGAGGGTGGCGGTGTCCAGGCGGAGCAGCCCGCCGGCCGAGGGCGGCAGGCCGACCCAGCGGGCGCCCAGCACGCGGAGCGAGTGCGCGTGCCCGACCAGGGCCACGGGACCCCGGTCGAGTAGCGGGTGCACCTTGGTGAGCATCCGGTCGAGGCGTTCGCCGACCTCGGTCGGGGACTCGCCGCCGGGGCAGCCGTCGGTCCAGACGTTCCAGCCGGGCCGTTGCTCGTGGATCTCGGCGGTGGTGCGTCCCTCGTACTCGCCGTAGTTCCATTCGGCCAGGTCTTCGTCGGTGTCGGTGACGGTCAGCCCGGCCAGCTGCGCGGTGCGCAGCGCCCGCAGGCGCGGGCTGGTCAGCACCGCGACGAACCGCCGGCCGGCGAGGGCGGCACCGAGCGCGTGAGCCTGCCGCTCACCGTCGGGGGTGAGTTCCAGATCGGTGTACGACGTGTGTCGGCGACTGGCGCTCCAGGTGGTCTCACCGTGCCGGATCAGCGTGATCTGCCCCATCCGTCCAGTTAACCACCCGCTCGTGCACCGAGTGAGCGGTGCTGGCCGCGGAGATTCACCGAGCCCGGACGTTGTCACCTAGCTTCCTAGGATGCCTTTCGCGATGTGCCACCCACCACGGGTTTCCATCGAAGCCACCAGGGGACACGAAGAGCGAAGGACCAACCGCCGAAGAAGTTGAGGAGGCGACATGAGCTTCACCGACAAGGCGAAGAACAAGGTCGAGCAGATGAGCGGTGCCGCCAAGGAGCGCATCGGCGACATGACGCACAACGAGCGCATGCGCGCCGAGGGCGCCACCGAGCAGGGTGAGGCCCGCGCGCGTCAGGCCGGGGAGAACGTCAAGGACGCCGGCCGCAACGCCAAGGACGCCGTCACTCGGTGACCGCAGGAACGAGCGGGGCCGCCGGAATCGCCCGGCGGCCCCGCTCGCATGTCGGTACGGGTCAGTCGTCGCGGTGGGCGTGCCACCACCGCTGCCCGGCCTCGGGCAGCGTGTCGATCGGGTCGTAGTAGGCGTAGCGCTTGCTCAGCGCCGCCAGGTCGGCGGACTCGATGGAGGTGCGGTAGTTCTTCGTCCAGTAGGAGATGCCGCGTTCCCGGTCGTACTCGGTGACCATGTGCACCCAGCGCTTACCGACGAAGGGCACGTCGCAAACGATCCGCGGGGTGGCGTAGCCGGGGAGGTAGCCCATGATGTCGTGCTGGAGCTGCTGGGCGTGCCAGACCGGGACCCGCCAGTGCTCGGCGTTGGGGATCATGTCGCACATGTAGAAGTAGTACGGCAGGATGCCGGCTTCGCCCTGTAGCGCGAAGCAGAGGTCGAGCAGGTCGGTGCTGGTGGCGTTGACGCCGCGCATCAGCACGCCCTGGTTGCGTACGTCCCGTACGCCGACGTCGAGCGCGGTCTGGGTGGCGCGGGCGACCAGCGGGGTGAGTGACTGGGCGTGGTTGACGTGGGTGTGGATGGCCAGGTTGACGCCGCGTCGGGCGGCGGTGCGGGCGACCCGTTCCAGGCCCTCCACGACGTCGGGCTGGAGCCAGTGCTGGGGCAGTCCCATGAAGGCCTTGGTGGCCAGCCGGATGTCGCGGATGGTCTCGATCTCCAGCAGTCGCATCAGGTACGACTCCAGGTTGCGCCAGGGCACGTTTGCCACGTCGCCACCGGAGACGACCACGTCGCGGACGCCGGGGTGGGCCTTGAGGTAGGCGATGTGGGCGTCGTAGCGGTCGACCGGCTTGAGGGTGAGTTTCAGCTTGTCGACCGTGGGGGTGGAGTTGCCGACCAGGTCCATGCGGGTGCAGTGGCCGCAGTACTGGGGGCAGGTGGAGAGCAGTTCGGCGAGAACCTTCGTGGGGTAGCGGTGGGTGAGGCCCTCGGCGACCCACATGTCGTGTTCGTGCAGCGAGTCGCGGCTGGCGTACGGGTGCGAGGGCCAGTCGGTGCGCCGGTCGGAGGCGACGGGGATCATGTAGCGCCGGATGGGGTCGGCGAGCAGCGCGTCGGTGCTCGGCACGCCGGTCGGCACCATCGTGTTGATCATTTGTGGCGGGACCAGCATGGACATGGTCGCCAGGGCGCGTTGGTCGGCTTCCAGGTCGGCGTAGAAGCTCTCGTCGACGGTGTCGCCGAGCACGGTGCGCAGCTGTTTGATGTTCTTGACGCAGTTGACGCGCTGCCACTGGGCGCTCTCCCACTGGTCGCGGGTGACGTGGCGCCAGCCGGGGAAGCGGGTCCAGTCGGGTTCGACGAGTGGGCTGCGGCGGTATTCGTACGGTTGGCCGGTGCTGGGGGTGGGGGCCGGCTGGGGTGCCGGGATGTTCTGTACCGGCGGGTGGGTCTGGGTCACGGCCCCTCCTTTGGCTGGTTGGGTTGATCAGCGGACCGAAGGCTACTGGAAAATCTCCGGCGAAGAAATTAGTCTGCCGTAAGTTTTCCCGCCCCGCGACTTCTAGTCGAAGTTTCGGGCGGCCGGACAGGGGAGGTCGGCGTGACATCACCGGTGGGTCTGCACCGTGTCGTGGAACCGGTGGGGGTGCTGCCACAGGCCGCCTGGCGGCTGGACGCGCGGCCGGAGATCGCTCCGAACGAGGTGCGGATCCGGGTCGAGCGGCTGAACCTGGACGCGGCGAGTTTCCGGCAGCTGTGGGAGAAGCACGCCGGTGACGGTGACGCGGTGCGCGCCGAGGTTCTGGAGATCATCTCGACGCGGGGGAAGATGCAGAACCCGGTGACCGGGTCGGGCGGCATGCTGATCGGCACGGTCGAGGAGGCCGGTCGGCGGTCGCCGTTGGGGTTCAAGCCGGGTGAGCGGGTGGCGACGCTTGTGTCGTTGACGCTTACCCCGCTGGCGATCACCGACGGGTTGGCGCGTTGGGACGGGCGGAGTGAGCAGGTGCCGTGCGACGGTTGGGCGATCCTGTTCGCCCGGTCGATCGCGGCGGTGCTGCCGGAGGATCTGGATCCGCAGTTGTCGCTTGCGGTGTTGGACGTGTGCGGGGCGCCGGCGTTGACCGACCGGGTGGTGTCGCGGTGTGTGGCCGAGCGGGCGGCACGCGGCGGTGGGCCGGTGACGGTGGCGGTGGTTGGTGGGGCGGGCAAGAGCGGTTCGCTGTCGTTGGCTGCGGCTCGGCGGGCGGGCGCGGGTCGTACGGTCGGGGTGGTGCCGGTGGCGGCGGAGCGTGACGCGCTGGTGGCGGCCGGTGTGGCGGACGTGGTGGCGGTGGCCGACGCGCGGGATCCGGTGGCGTTGTCGTCGGCGGTGACGTCGGCGTTGGGGGTGCCGGCGGATGTGACGGTGGTGTGCGTGGATGTGCCGGGTTGTGAGCATGGGGCGGTGTTGGCGACTGCGGAGGGCGGCACAGTGATCTTTTTCTCGATGGCGACGAGTTTCGCGGCGGCGGCGTTGGGTGCGGAGGGTCTGGCGGCGGACGTGACGATGCTTGTCGGCAACGGGTTTGTGCCGGGGCACGCGGAGTTGGCGTTGGGGTTGTTGCGGGACGAGCCGGGGGTGCGTGGGCTGTTCGAGGCTCGGCTGGCGGCAGACTGAGGCCATGACGAAGAACCCCTCGACGTTGTATCGCGGCGGTGTGCTGTTCTGTCCGGCCGAGCCGTCGGCGACGGCGCTGTTGGTGCGGGACGGGCGGATCGCCTGGTTGGGTGCGGACGCGGACGCGCCGGTGGCGGACCGGGTGGTGGAGTTGGGTGGGGCGTTGGTGACGCCGGCGTTCGTGGACGCGCACGTGCATGTCAGTGACACCGGTCTGGTGTTGTCGGGTTTGGATCTGTCCGGGGTGCGGTCGGCGGGCGAGTTGTTGGACGCGGTGGCGGCGTTCGCGGCGGGGCTGCCGGGTGATGCGGTGGTGTTGGGGCACGGCTGGGACGAGTCGACGTGGTCGGTGCCGCAGCCGCCGGGTGTGGCGGAGTTGGATCGGGCGGCTGGTGGGCGGCGGGTGTATCTGTCGCAGGCGTCGATCCATTCGGCGCTTGTGTCGTCGGCGTTGGTGGCGGGGTGTCCGGAGGCGGTGGCGGCGCCGGGGTACGACGGGTCGGGGTGGCTGCGGCGGGATGCGCATCATGTGGTGCGGGCGGCGGCGCGGGCGTCGGTGACGCGGGCGCAGCGGGTGGCGGCGCAGCGGGTGGCGTTGGCGCGGGCGGCGGCGTTGGGGATCGCGGCGGTGCACGAGTGTGGTGGGCCGGAGATCTCCGATGAGGAGGATTTCACCGGGTTGTTGGCGCTTTCGGGTGCGGGTGTGCCGGAGGTGTACGGCTTCTGGGGTGAGTTGGGTGGTGCGGCGCGGGCGCGGGAGTTGGGTGCGGTGGGTGCCGGTGGTGATCTGTTCGCCGATGGTGCGTTGGGGTCGCGGACGGCGCATCTTTCGCAGGGGTATGCCGATGGTGACGGGTGTGGTCACGGTTATCTGAGCGCCGAGCAGGTGCGTGATCATTTGTTGGATTGCGCGGCGCATGGGTTGCAGGGTGGTTTCCACGCGATCGGGGATGCGGCGATCTCGACGGTGTTGGCGGGTTTCGCGGGGGCGGCGCAGCGGTTGGGGGTGGAGCGGGTGCGGGCGGCGCGGCATCGGGTGGAGCATGCGGAGTTGATGGATCGGCGGTTGATCGCCGGGTTCGTGGAGTACGGGGTGGTGGCGTCGATGCAGCCGGCGTTCGACCGGTTGTGGGGTGGTGCGGGTCGGATGTATGAGGCGCGGTTGGGGTTGGCGCGGTCGTTGGGGTCGAATCCGATGGGTGCGATGCATGCGGTGGGGGTGGCGTTGGCGTTTGGTTCGGATTCGCCGGTGACGCCGTTGGATCCGTGGGGTGCGGTGCGGGCGGCGGTGGCGCATCACAATCCGGTGCAGCGGATGAGTGTGCGGGCGGCGTTCGCGGCGCATACCCGGGGTGGGTGGCGGGCGGTGCGGCGGGACAGTGCGGGGGTGTTGGCGTTGGGGGCGCCGGCGACGTTCGCGGTGTGGTCGACGCCGGCGGGGCTGGAGCGGGGGTTGCCGGTGTTGCAGGCACCGGATCCGGAGTTGCGGGGGGTGGATGATCCGACGCCGTTGCCGGTGTGCCGGGCGACGGTGCTGCGTGGTGAGGTGATTTATGAGCAGGGGATGCAGGGGGCGTGATGGGCAAGCTTGATCTGGATCCGGCGTTGGTGGCGCGGGCGCGGGAGTTGGCGCGTCGGGCCGGGGAGCCGGTGGTGGAGTTGGCGCGTGGGCACACCACGGTGTCGGTGGAGCGGGCGGTGTTGCGGCTGGCGGGGGTGGGTGGTGCGGATCCGGATGGTATTCCGTGGGTGAACCGTCTGGTGGATGCGGTGGTTGCCGATGTGGGGTTGGGGCATGGGGTGGCGGTGCCGGTGTTCGATGCGTTGGCGCGGGAGGGTATCGCGGATGTCACGTTGCTGGCGCAGCAGGCGGCTGCCGGGTCGGTGCGGTTCGGGTTGCCGACGGGTCGGGCGGCGACGGCGGCGCGTCGGGCGGCGCGTAAGGCGGTGGCTGCGGGGGTTCGGCGTATTGATCGGCGGCGGGTGGAGCGGGAGCGGCTGGTGCGGCGGTACGGGGATCCGGCGCGGCGGCCGTGGATTTATCTGATCGTGGCGACGGGGGATATCTACGAGGACATTCCGCAGGCGCAGGCGGCGGCGCGGGCCGGGGCGGATGTGATCGCGGTGATCCGGTCGACGGGGCAGTCGTTGTTGGATTATGTGCCGGAGGGGGCGACCCGGGAGGGGTTCGCGGGGACGTATGCGACGCAGGAGAATTTTCGGTTGATGCGGGCGGCGTTGGATGAGTCGTCGCGGGAGTTGGGCCGGTATGTGCGGTTGACGAATTATGCGTCTGGGTTGTGTATGCCGGAGATGGCGACCTTGGCGGGTCTTGAGCGGTTGGACATGATGCTCAATGACTCGATGTACGGGATTTTGTTCCGGGATATCAATCCGGTGCGGACGTTTGTGGATCAGCGGTTCTCGCGGCAGGTGCATGCGCGGGCGGGGATCATCATCAACACCGGTGAGGACAACTATCTGACCACTGCGGATGCGGTGGACGAGGCGCACACGGTGACGGTGTCTCAGTTGCTGAACGAGTACTTCGCGCATGAGGCGGGGTTGGCGGACTGGCAGTTGGGGTTGGGGCACGCGTTCGAGATCAATCCGGATGTGCCGGAGTCGTTGCGGTTGGAGTTGGCGCATGCGTTGTTGGCGCGGGAGTTGTTTCCGGATGCGCCGTTGAAGTGGATGCCGCCGACGAAGCACATGACTGGTGATGTGTTTCGGGGCAACCTGCTGGATGGGTTCTTCAATCTGGTGGGGGCGATGACCGGGCAGGGCATTCTGCTGGTGGGGATGATGACGGAGGCGGTGGTGACGCCGTGGTTGTCGGATCGGGACATCGCCTTGCAGAACGTGCGGTACGTGTTGGGTGCGGCGGGTGGGTTGCACGAGGATTTTGTGCCGGCGCCGGGTGGGTTCATTCAGCAGCGGGCGAATCGGGTGCTCGGTGCGGCGGTGGAGTTGTTGGAGCGGATCGGGGAGCAGTCGTTGTTGTCGGCGATCGGCGAGGGCACGTTCGGGATCATGAAGCGGCCGGCGGATCGGGGTAAGGGTCTGGACGGGGTGGCGCGGCACGAGGCGGATTACTACAACCCGGCCACGGAGATTCTGGAGGGTGGTGCGGCGTGAGTGGGAAGACGGTTGTGCGGCCGTACGGGGACACCACCGGTGACGGGATGGTGCAGGTGTCGTTCACGTTGCCGGTGCCGCATGACAAGCGGGCCGAGGGTGCGGCGGTGCAGTTGGCGAACAAGATGGGCATCGATCCGGCGTTGTTGGTGCACGCGAAGCCGGTCGGTGACGGGTTCACGTTCTTCGTGGTGTATGGGCGGGTGAACCATCTGGTGGATCTGTCGGCGGTGCGGGTGGTGGAGCGGGACTTTCCGTTGTTGTCCGCCAAGGAGGTCAATGCGGTGGTGAAGCGGCGGCTGCGGCGGAAGTTGTCGGTGGTGGGGGCGTGTATCGGCACGGATGCGCACACGGTGGGCATCGATGCGATTCTCAACGTCAAGGGGGTGGCGGGGGAGAAGGGCCTGGAGTATTACCGGGAGTTGAAGGTCACCAATATGGGTGCGCAGGTGAGTGTGCCGGAGTTGGTGGAGGTGGCTCGGCGGGAGCGTGCCGATGCGGTGTTGGTGTCGCAGGTGGTGACGCAGCGGGATGCGCATCTGCACAACACGCGGGAGATGTCGGCGGCGTTCCGGGAGGCGATGTCGGCTGACCGGCGGCCGTTGCTGGTGGTGGGTGGGCCGCGGTTCGACGAGTCGCAGGCCGCCGAGTTGGGGGTGGACCGGATTTTCGGTCGGGGTACCACGCCGGGTGAGGTGGCGTCGTATCTGGTTCATGCGTTGATCACGGACAAGAAGGCGAAGTGATGACTGATTCCCGGGTCGGGTTGACGGTGACGCACCGGCGGTATGTGCCGTATTCGCACGCGCATTACGCGGGGAGTCTGGTGGACGGGGCGTACGCGTTGGGGTTGTTCGGGGATGTGGCCACGGAGGTGTGTATCCGTACCGATGGTGACGAGGGGTTGTTCGCCTCGTACTCGGATGTGCAGTTCCGGGCGGCGGTGCGGGCGGGGGATGTGGTGGAGGTGGTGGCGACGGTGACGCGGGTGGGTAGTCGTAGCCGCACGCTGGACTTCCAGGCGCGGGTGGTGTGTCGGGGGCGGCCGGAGCGGGGTGCGTCGGCGGCGGAGGTGCTGGCCGAGCCGATCGTGGCGGTGACGGCGACCGGCACGGTGGTCGTTCCCGCGTCGTCGTGAATGTCGCGGTCTGCGCCGACGTCGGTTCCACGTACACGAAGGTCGCGGTGGTGGACCTCGACGGTGGTGGGCTGGTCGGGGCGGCGGCGGCGCCGACCACGGTCGGTACGGATGTGTTGCACGGGTTGCAGGCTGCGGTGTCGGCGGCGACGGCGCGGCTGGGGGTGCGGGACGTGCCGTGGTTCGTGTGTTCGTCGGCGGGGGGTGGGTTGCGGTTGGCGGTGGTCGGCTACGAGTCGCTGGTGACCGCGCGGGCGGGTCGGCGGGTGGGCCTGTCGGCGGGGGCGGATGTGGTGCACGTGGCGGCGGGGCGGCTGGGCCGGGCGGAGTTGACCGGGTTGCGGGCGGCCCGTCCGGATGTGGTGTTGCTTGTGGGTGGCACCGATGGTGGGGATGCCGACACGCTGCGGCACAACGCGACACGGTTGGCGCGGGCCCGGTGGCGGGTGCCGGTGGTGCTGGCCGGCAACGTCGATGTTCGGGCCGAGTTGCACTGCCTGCTGGCGGAGGCGGGGGTGCCGGTGACGGTGGCCGACAATGTGTTGCCGCGGATCGGGGTGTTGGCGCCGGGGTCGGCGCGGGCGGCGATTCGGCAGGTGTTCCTGCGGCATGTCATCGGTGGTAAGCGGCTGTCGCGGGGTGGCCGGTTCGCGCGGTTGGTGCGGGCGGCCACGCCGGATGCGGTGTTGACCGGGGTGGAGGTTCTCGCCGATGTGGTCGGTGGTGACCTGGTGGTGGTCGACGTGGGTGGGGCCACCACGGATGTGTATTCGGTGTTGGTTCCGGACGAGCGGGCCGGTGGGCCGGGTCGGGAGGTGGCGGGGGCGTTGTGGCGGGCGCGGACCGTCGAGGGGGATCTGGGGATGCGGTGGAGCGCTCCGGGGGTGGTGCGCGCGGCGGCGGAGGAACGGTTGGTGACGGTCGAGGAGCGGGCCGGGTTGGCGGCTGCGGCGGCGGCTCGGGCCACGGATCCGGGGTTTCTGCCGGCCGATGCCGCCGGTCGGGCGGTGGACGCGCGGATCGCGGCGTTGGCGGCGACGGTGGCGGTGCGCCGGCATGCCCGTGGGGTGGGTACCGGGGAGCGGGCCGGGCGTGATCTGCGGGACGTGCGGTTGTTGGTCGGTTCGGGTGGGGTGTTGCGGTACGCCCGGCACAACGACGCGGTGGGGGTGCTGGATGCGGTGTTGGCCGACCATGCCGGGGGGTGGGCGGTGCCGAGGGTGGCGCGGCCGGTGGTGGATGTGGATTATGTGTTGGCGGCGGCGGGTCTGCTTGCTGTCGAGCATCCGGTGGCGGCGCGGTCGCTGCTGCGTCCGCTGTTGGGCTGACCTGCTCGGCGTGGTGGCCGTTGGTGGCCGGTGGCGGGGGTGTTGGCGGGTCGGAATGGTCGCGATGTGGTGCGACACGCCGAGGTGGTGCGGCGACTCGGCGGGGGTGGGTTGACAAGGCCGGGGGTGGGCCACGTACCGTCTTTGAGTCCTACCACGGGAAGCGGCTGCTGTTCGCTTCGTCCCTTCGTCCGCTGGCCGAGCGACAGGTGCATGTCGGTCGCGGCGGCCAGGTCCAGCGGGCGGGGGTCGGCGGGGCGGCGCGAACCCGGCCGCGGTTACCGGTGTTCGGCAGGGTGAGGTGCGTGGCCAGTAGACAACGGCCTGACGGGGGCAGCCAGCCGTCGTCCGGTCGGTCCGAAGGTCGTCGTGCTCATTCTCGCCGCACCGGCCGGGAGGGGCCTGGGAGCATCGGGGCGCGGCGTGAGCCGCGCCCCGACTTCATCTTCGGTGGCCTGTGCCCGGTGGGTGTCGTGGTGGTTCAGTCGGTGGCGGGGCGGGCCCGCACGTGCAGGCGTTCGCCCTGTGGGCCGAACAGGTTGAGCACTTCGGTGGGGGTCGGGTCGGGGTTGGCCACGTAGTGCGGGACCCGGGTGTCGAACTCGGCGACCTCGCCCGGGTTGAGGATCAGGTCGTGTTCGCCGAGGTGCAGCCGGAGCCGGCCGGAGAGCACGTAGAGCCATTCGTAGCCCTCGTGTGACTGCGGTTGCGGGTCGGCGGGGGTGTGTGGGGGCAGGATCTGTTTGAACGCCTGCGGTCCGCCGGGTCGGCGGGTCAGGGGCAGGAACGTCATGCCGTGCCGGACGATGGGCCGGGGGTGCACGCGGGGGTCGCCGACGGCGGGGGCGCCGACCAGGTCGTCCAGCGGCACCTGGTGGGCGCGGGCCAGCGGCAGCAGCAGTTCCAGGGTGGGGCGGCGTTGTCCCGATTCGAGTCGGGACAGGGTGCTCACCGAGATGCCGGTGGTCTGGGAGAGTTCGTTCAGGGTGGTGCCGCGCCGCTTGCGCAGGGCCCGCAGCCGGGGGCCGACCGCCGCCAGCACCGCCACCTCCTCGTTTGCCATAACAGCAACAATACTTGTCGTATCGGCGGGTCGGGTGCAGCGTGTGCGGTGACGTCGAGGCAACGGGAGCGTGGAGTGGACGACAGATACGACGTGGTGGTGGTCGGCGGCGGGGCCGCCGGGCTGGCCGGTGCGCTGGCGCTCGCCCGGGCGCGCCGCTCGGTGCTGGTGGTGGACTCGGGTGAGCCGCGCAACGCGCCGTCCGACGGGGTGCACAACTACCTCGGGCGCGAAGGTACGCCGCCGGGGCAGCTGATGGCCGTCGGCCGGGACGAGGTCACCGGCTACGGCGGGCAGATCGTCGCCGGGCGCGTCGACGCGGTCGAACGTGACGGGGACGGTTTCGCCGTCACCGTCGACGCGACGCGTACGGTGCGGGCCCGGCGGTTGCTGGTGACCACCGGTCTGGTCGACGAGTTGCCGCAGCTGCCGGGGCTGAGCCAGCGGTGGGGGCGCGACGTGCTGCACTGCCCGTACTGCCACGGCTGGGAGGTGCGTGACCGGCGGATCGGGGTGCTGGCCACCGGCCCCCTCGCCGTGCACCAGGCGCTGCTGTGGCGGCAGTGGAGCCCGCACGTGCTGTTGTTGGCGCACGACGCGGTGACGCTGGACGCCGAGCAGGCCGAGCAGCTCGCCGCGCGGTCGGTGGCGGTGGTGTCCGGTCCGGTGGCCGCCGTGGAGGTGGCCGACGACCGGCTCACCGGGGTGCGGCTGGCCGGTGGCGAGTTCGTCGAACTCGACGCGCTGGTGGTGGCCACGCGGATGACGGCCCGCTCGACGGTGCTGGCCTCGCTCGGGCTGGAGCCGGTCGACGTGGAGATGTCCGGGCACGTGATCGGCTCGCGGATCCCGGCTGACCCCACCGGCGCCACCGCCGTGCCGGGTGTGTGGGTGGCCGGCAACATCACCGACGTGTCCGCCCAGGTGATCCGGGCGGCCGGGGCCGGCATGATGGCCGGGGCGGCGATCAACGCCGACCTGGTCGAGGAGGACACCCGTACCGCGGTGGCCGAGCACCGGCGGCAGCGCGAGACGATGTTCACCGAGGCGGCGTGGGAGGAGCGCTACCAGGCCCGGCCGGCGGTGTGGAGCGGCCGGCCCAACCCGCAGCTGGTCGCCGAGGTCGACGGGACGCCGCCGGGACGGGCCCTGGACGTGGGCTGCGGCGAGGGCGCCGACGCGGTGTGGCTGGCCGAACGTGGCTGGCGGGTCACCGGGGTGGACATCTCCGCCACCGCGCTGGCGCGGGCCGCCGAGCACGCCGAGGCCGCCGGGGGGCAGCTCGCCGAGCGCATCGAGTGGACGCACGCCGACCTGCTGCGTTGGTCGCCGGAGCCGGGCGGCTACGACCTGGTGTCGGCGCAGTTCATGCATCTGCCGCCGCAGCCGCGGCGGGAGTTGTTCGCCCGGCTGGCCGACGCGGTGGCCCCCGGTGGACGGCTGCTGATCGTCGGACACCATCCACGTGACCTGCGGACCACCGCCCGCCGCCCGCACTACCCGGAGATGATGTTCACCGCCGAGCAGGTGGCCGCGGAGCTGGATGCGCAGCGGTTCGAGGTGCTGGCGGCGCAGGCACGCCCGCGCGCGGCGGTGGATCCGGACGGACGCGACATCGTCATCCACGACGCGGTGCTGCTGGCCCGCCGACGGTGAGGCGGCTGCCGGCCCGGGTGACCGCGCCGGCAGCCGTCCGGGCCGGCCGGGTAGCCTTCGGCGCGTGATCGCGCCTGACTCCTCCGCACCGGCCGTGGACCGGCCCGCCGCCGTGGCGCCGCCTGCCGGGCCGGCGCCGGTGCGGCTGCCGGTGGCCGTGGTCATGGCGGTGGCCGCCGGGCTGGCGCTGCTGGTGGCGTTCCCGCCGTACGGGTGGTGGCCGCTGGCGCCGGTGGGCGTGGCGCTGCTGGCCGCGGCGACACACCGGCGGCGGCTGCGCGCCGGTGCCGGTCTGGGTTTCCTGACCGGTCTGGCCCTGTTCGCGCCGCTGCTGGCCTGGACGAACCTGCACACCGGCTACCTGCCGTGGGTGTTGTTGTCGCTGTTGCAGGCCGGCTACCTGGCGCTGCTGGGTGCCGCGTCGGCCTGGGTGTCGCCGCTGGTCGACCGGTTGCCGGTGACGTGGCCGGCGGTGACCGGTGTGCTGTGGGTGGGGCAGGAGGCGCTGCGCGACCGCACCCCGTTCGGTGGGTTCCCGTGGGGCCGGCTGGCGTTCGGGCAGGACGGTTCGCCGCTGCTGCGGCTGGCCGCGCTCGGCGGTGCCCCGCTGGTCACGTTCGCGGTGGCGCTGACCGGCGGGCTGCTGGTGGCCGCGCTCTGGTGGCTGCTGCGGGCCCCTCGTGGCGCCGCCGACGGCCGGTGGTGGGTGCCGGCGGCCGGCAGTGCCGCCACTGCGGTGCTGGTGCTCGGCGGTGGGCTGCTGGTGCCGGTGGCGGCGGCCCGTGCCGAGCAGAGCGTGACGGTGGCCATCGTGCAGGGCAACGTGCCGCGGCTCGGGTTGGACTTCAACGCCCAGCGTCAGGCGGTGCTGGACAACCACGTCAACGCCACGATCACGCTGGCCGAGGAGGTCGCCGCCGGCACCCGGCCCCGCCCGGATCTGGTGGTGTGGCCGGAGAACTCAAGCGACATCGACCCGCTGCGCAACCCGGGTGCCGGGGCCCGGATCTCGGCCGCCGCCGACGCGGTCGGCGTACCGATCCTGGTGGGTGCGGTGCTGGCCGGACCGGGTGCCGGTCAGGTACGCAACGCAGGGCTGCTGTGGCACCCGAACACCGGCCCCGACCTGGCGCAGCTGTACATCAAGCGGCATCCGGTGCCGTTCGCCGAGTACGTGCCGCTGCGCCGGATCGCCCGGATGGTCAGCGACCAGGTCGACCGGGTGCGGGCGGACTTCGTGGCCGGCACCTCACCGGGGGTGCTGCGTACCCCGGCGGTGGTGCTCGGCGACGTGATCTGTTTCGAGGTGGCCTACGACGGGCTGGTGCGGGACACGGTCGTCGGTGGGGCGCAGTTGCTGGTGGTGCAGACCAACAACGCCACGTTCGACGTCGCCGAGGCACGTCAGCAGTTGGCCATGGTGCGGTTGCGGGCGGTGGAGCACGGCAAGCCGGCGTTGATGGCCTCCACGGTCGGGGTGTCCGGGTTCGTCAGCCCCGACGGGCGGGTAAGCGACGCCACCGGGTTCAACACCCGGGCGGTGGTGGTCCGGCAGCTGCCGCTGACCGAGGGGCGTACGTTGGCCACCCGGGTCGGGATGCTGCCGGAGGTGCTGCTGGCCGGGTTGTGCGTGGTCGCGCTTGCCGGTGCGGCCGTGCTGCGGCGGCGGGCGGGTGCCCGGCCCGGCTAGGCCCGGGCGAGAGGGGGCGGCGGTGGCGCAGCGGACCGACATCCGGGCGGGGGTGCCTGGGGTGGGCCGGGTCCTGGTGGTCATCCCGACCTACAACGAGGCTGACAACGTCGCGGCGATCGTGCGGCGGGTACGTCAGGCCGCGCCGCAGGTGGAGATCCTGGTCGCCGACGACAACAGCCCCGACGGCACCGGTGCCGTGGCCGAGGAGATGGCCCGCGTCGACGGGCAGGTGCACGTGCTGCACCGCGACGGCAAACAGGGCCTGGGTGCGGCGTACCTGGCGGGGTTCGCGTGGGCGCGGCAGCGTGCCTACGACGCGGTGGTGGAGATGGACGCCGACGGTTCGCACGCCCCGGAGGATCTGCCGGCGCTGCTGCGCGCCGCCCGCGACGCCGACGTGGTGATCGGCTCGCGGTGGACACCGGGCGCGCGGGTGGTGAACTGGCCGCTGCGGCGGCTGGTGTTGTCGCGCTGCGGCAACCTGTACGCGCGCCTGGCGCTGGGGGTGCCGGTGGCCGACGCCACCGGCGGCTACCGGGTGTACCGGTCGACGGTGTTGGACGCGCTGGAGCTGGAGTCGGTCTGCTCGCAGGGTTACTCGTTCCAGGTGGAGTTGTCCCGGTTGGCGCACCGGGCCGGGGCGCGGATCGTGGAGGTGCCGATCACGTTCGCCGAGCGGGAACGGGGGGCCAGCAAGATGAGTCCGCTGATCGTGGCCGAGGCGCTGTGGCGGATCACCGGCTGGGCGGTTCGGGACCGCCGTACGGCGATGCGGCGCGGGTGGCGTGCGGTGACCGTCGGGCAGGCCCGGTGGCCCTGAGCGGCGGTCGTGTCATGCTTGAGGTACGCAGACGGTCGCGCCTGCCGGGCGGGCCGCAGAGGTCGAGACGCCGTGCGGCGGATGGGGTGATATGCGCCGAGCAGTGAAGTTCGTGCCGTTGGTTCTGCTGGTGTCCGTGGCCGCGGAACTGGCCGTGTTCGTGCTGGTGGGCCGCACTATCGGGTTCGGCGCGGCGACGCTGCTGGTGTTCGCGGCCTCGCTGCTGGGGCTGGTGTTGCTGCGCCGGGAGGGGATCCGGGCGTGGCGGGGGTTCCGGGAGGCGGCGCGTTCCGGCCGGCCGCCGGGCCGTGAGGTGACCGAGGGTCTGGTGGGTCTGCTCGGTGCGCTGCTGCTGGCCACGCCGGGTCTGGTCAGTGCCCTGGTGGGGTTGGTGTTGTTGGTGCCGCCGGTGCGTCGGGTGGCGCGGGTCGGGATGCAGCGTTCCGCCGAGCGCCGGATGTCGTCGATGGCCGCCGGTGACCTGTTCGGGCCGCGTCGGGTGCGGGTGTACCGGGGTGCGCCGCAGGAGTCGGCCGAGCAGCCGGCGCAGCCGACCGCGAGCACCGGGCCCGCGTCGGTGGCGCAGCAGCAGCCGGTGGTGGACGGCGGCGGGGCCATCGAGGGTGAGATCGTGGAGCCGCGCCAGCGCTGAGGCTGGTGCCCGCCGGTGAGAGACATGACCGCGCCCCCGGGAGCAACTCCCGGGGGCGCGGTGCGGGTACTGCTCAGGCGCGTCCGCGGCGGGTGCGGACCTCCTGCAACCGCTCGGCGAGGATGTCCTCCAGCTCGGCGATGGACCGCCGCTCCAGCAGCATGTCCCAGTGGGTACGCGGCGGCTTGGCCTTCTTCTGCTCCGGCTCGCTGCCGTCGACCAGCCGGGCCACGCTGCCGTCGAACTTGCATTCCCAGGTGGTGGGCACCTCGGCGTCGACGGCGAACGGCACCTCGAACTGGTGTCCCTTGGCGCACAGGTACTCGCGGGTCTGCCGCGGCGCGAGCTCCGTGTTGCGGTCGGACTCGTAGCTCACCGCGCCCAGCCGGCTACCGCGCAGCATACGCTCGCCCATGATCGACTTCCCCTCTTCGGTGGTGCTGGTCCTGTCAGTGCAACGGTCCGTCGCCGCCGGGCCATTCCCGGCCGTGCCGCGGGCGGCGGCGTTTCACGCGCTGCGCGGTCAACGGTAACCGGCCACGGCCGTGCCCCGGCCGGATCGGCGCGGCGGACCGTCGCCGCCAGCGGGAATGGTAGCCGGTCGGGTCACCGACGCGGGCAGGCCGGCACGCGAACCGCCGGGCGCTCAGCCCAGCCGTGGCGTCGGCGGCAACGGCAACGGCAGGCCGGGCAGGCCGTCGAGGCTGCGCGCCACGTGTTCCTTGCCGGCGAAGTAGCGGCCCAGCGAGGCGTCGTCCTCGCGGGCGAAACGCCGGGCGTGCAGGTCCCGGTCGGCGTCGTAGGTCATCAACGGCACCGCGTAGCCGCAGGTGTCGCGGATCAGGTCGGCGTGTACGACGATGACGGCCCGTAGCCCGTGGTCGGTGGGGTCGATGTCCGGGAAACGTCGCACCAGGGTCGGGAAACGCGGGTCGTCGCGGAACACCGGTTCGCCCCGGCCGTGTACCCGCACGATGGTCGGCGGGCCGGAAAAGGCGCACCACATCACCGTGATCCGGCCGTTCTCCCGCAGGTGGGCCACGGTTTCGGCGTTGCTGCCGGCGAAGTCCAGGTAGGCCACGGTCTGCTCGTCGAGCACCGCGAGGCTGCCGCGCAGCCCCTTCGGGGAGAGGTTGATCGTGCCGTCACCGGCCAGTGCAGCGGTCGCGGTGAAGAAGATCGGCTGCTGCTCGATGAAGTCGCGTAGCCGCCCGGAGATGCGTTCGTACGTCTTTCCCATACCGGACATCATCGCCCGGCCCGCCGCCCACCGACCGCGATCATGCACTTCTGGTCGGCGGTCCGTGCGCCGAGCCGGTCGTGCGGAGCCGGTGACCGGCTGGACCGGCACCGGGACAGGGCGGGCTACCGGGGCGCGTTGGCGGCGCGGGTCAGGGCGGTGGCGAGGTCGGCGACCTGGCCGGCCAGTTGGGCCACCCGTTGGCGGGCCTCGTCGCGGTCCGTTTCGGTCGCGTGCAGTCGTACGGTCAGCTCGCCGTGGCGACGCTCGGCGGCGGCCAGCTCCGCGCGTACCGCGTCGAGGTCGGCGCGCACGGCGGCCAGTTCGGCGGCGGCCTGCCGCGCCGCCGCCTGGGCCCGGTCACGCTCGGCGGCGGCCTGTGCCCGGACCCGCGCGATCTCGGCCTCGACCGCCACCACCTGCGATCCGGCCTGGTCGGCGGTGGTACGGGCGTCGGTCAGCTCCGCCCGGGCCTGGTCGGCGGCGGTACGCGACCGGTCGACCTCCGCGCGCAGCTGGTCGGCCTGGGCGCGCAGCTGGTCGGCCTGGGCGGCGGCGTCGGCGGCGGTACGGGCGGCGTCGGCGCGGGCCGCGTCACGTTCGGCGGTCAGCTCGGCGCACCGGCGACGTTCGGTCTCCAGGTCGGCCTGCACCGCCGCCGAGCGGGTGCGGGCCTGGTCCCGATCGGCCTCGGCCTGTGCCCGCAGTGCCTGCGCGGCGGCGGCGGCGCGCCGCGCCTCGTCCCGGGCCGTCTCGGCCTGCCGGGCACGCTCGTCGGCGGCCTGGGCCGCGGCGACCGCCGCGGTGGTGTCGGCGCGAGCGGTGTCGCGTTCGGTGCGTGCGGCGTCGGCTTCCTGCCGGGCCCGGACGGTGGCGGCGGTGGCGTCCTCGGCCTCCCGGCGGGCCTCGTCGCGTTCCGTCTGCGCGGCGGCGACCGCGGTGGCCGTCTCCGCCCGGACCTGGGCGAGTTGACGCTCCACACCGGCCGGGGACAACTCGGCGTGCAGCGCCTCGGTAAGCGTCGCCACCACCTGGTCGAGCCGGTCCACCGCCTCCCAGGTGCGGGCCACCTGTCCGGGCAGGCCGGGGGCGTTGCGGTGGCGCATCCGGCTGTTACGCGAGGCCCGCTGGCAGGCGCCGTCGTTGTCCCGGCAGTAGCGGAACGGGCGGCCGGCACCGGCCCGCTGCGGCACGTCACGTCCGCAGTGGGCGCAGGGGCGGGTCTCGGCGGCGGGCTGGACGTCCATCGAACGGGCAGTCTAGTGGGGGGTGCCGACCCGTCCGCGGGCCCGTCGCCGCCGGTCTAGTCGGCGACCGAGACCACCTCGATCGGCTCACCGGCGGCCAGCGTCACGGTCGTCTCGCGGTAGGGGTCGGCGACCCGCAGCCGCTGCCGCACCGGCGAGCGCAGCCGGGCCCGGACCCGACCCGGCCGCCAGGTCAGCTCCTCGACGGTGACCCGGCCGGGGCAGCGCACGCCGCGTAGCGTCCCGCGTTCCAGTCCGGGCAGCGGCGCCGGCAACAGTCGTAGCCGGCCCGGCCGCCCCCGCACCAGCGATTCGATCACCACGGCCGGCAGGGTGTGCGCGGCGTCGGCGTTGTAGGTGACCCGCCCCGGGTTGTGCGCGCTCATCAGAGACCGGAAGAACATGTCCCGGCCCACGATCTTGAGTAGGTTGGTGGCCACCAGGTTCCCGTCGCGCAGCCGGGCGGCGGCCAGCGCCCGGTGCAGGCTGCCGTGGGCCGACAGGTTCTCGTCGCCACGCCGACGCAGCGCCCGGTGCGCGGCGGCGGCCAGTT
Source organism: Micromonospora sp. FIMYZ51 (assembly GCF_038246755.1). Classification (NCBI taxonomy): domain Bacteria; kingdom Bacillati; phylum Actinomycetota; class Actinomycetes; order Micromonosporales; family Micromonosporaceae; genus Micromonospora; species Micromonospora sp. FIMYZ51. The sequence goes on from NZ_CP134706.1 coordinate 3,616,661, forward strand.
CCGGGGTGTCGTCGGGGTCGATCTCGTCCAGCGGCCACACCGGATACAGGTGGCTGACGTGCCGGTGCTCCTCGTCGCCGCGGTAGCCGGGCCAGGCCCATTCCGCCAACGCCCCGTCGGAGTCGACGCGGTACGCCGGCAACCGGGCCAGCAGGTCGGTGAAGCGTTCGTCGCCGGTGAGCGTGGCGGCGACGGCAAGCGCGTGCCGGGCGGCGGCGATGTCCATGGTGGCGTTCACCGCGGCGGGCACCGGTTCGCCCGCCGCGTCCAGCGGCCCGGTCTCCGCCGAGTACGACGGCACGAACAGCACCGAGCCGTCGGGTGCGGTGACGGTGAGGAAGTCGACGAAGAACTCGGCCACCTCCACCAGCCAGCCGGCCACCTCACCGAGCGGCTCCCCGGTGACCAGATGATGCTCGTAGAGCGGGAACAGCAGCCAGTGCGCGCCCGGCAGCCATGCCGTGAACGGCCAGTCGGGATGGACGTGGAACAGGTGACCGTGCTCGCCGTCGGTGCGGCTGGGCGCCAGCAGTCCCCGTGCGCCGAAGACGGCGCGGGCGTTGGCCCGCCAGTGTTCGACCTGGTCGCGCAGCAGCCCGGCATGGGCGGCGGTGACCTCCGGCAGGGCGGCGATGTTCGCCGCGGCCAGTTGCAGGTTCAGGTTGGCGTCGGTGGTGAAGTCCCCGGCCCAGGCCGCGTCCCAGGAGCCGAGCCACAGCCCGGTCAGTCGGGGCGGCAGCACCCCACTGGCGCTGAACAGCAGATACCGTCCGGCGTGGAACAACCGTTCCAGCAGCGCCGGGTCCAGGCGGTGCGGGTTCGCGGCCTGCCGGGCCAGCAGGTCAGCCACCGGCAGCGCCCGCTGCGCCGCCGGCACCTCCAGATCCAGCACCACCCGCCGGTACGCCGGGGCGTGCCGCGCCACATGCCGGTCCAGCAGCGCCTGGTAGTCGGCGTCGCGGTGACCGGCCAGCCGGCGGGCCAGCGCCTGCGTACGCCAGGTCGCCTCGGGCCGGTCGAGCACGGTCAACAGCAGCGCCGGGCCGTGCACCCGCACCCGGTCACCGTCGAGTTCCACGTCGCCGCGCAGCAGGGTCAACCCCTCGACGCCGTACGCGCCGCCGACCTGCGGATAGCGGCCCCGCACCCGCAGGAACACCAACCCGTCGCGCCGGTACGCGGACACCGCGTAGCGCACCTCGTCGGGACAGCCGGGCAGCTCACCGGTGGCGCCGACCACACAGGCCCCCAGGTCCAACCGGGTGACCACCAGCCGGTCGGCGCGGGAGACGAACGAGCGGCGTTGCCCACCGGCCCAGCGGACCACCACCTCGCCGGTGTCGAAGTCGGTGTGCCGGCGGTAGTCGCGTACCGGTGTCGGTTCGGGCACGTCGACGGTGAGTGCGAAGCCGGGATGGAACGACTGCGTCCAGCGCAGTGGTGTGTCGCCGGCCAGCAGCCGGCCGGCTTCGGCGCGGCGGCCGGCGAGGATGAGTTGCCGGATCCGGGGCAGCAGCGCGGCCAGTTGCGGCGCTCGGGCGTGGCGGGTGCCGTTGGGCAGCACGAACCGGTGGTGGTTGACGACGATGCGTTCGGCGTGTGGCCGGCCGTACACCATGATCCCGTACTCGCCGTTGCCGGCGAGGAAGGCGTCCTCCCAGCTCGACGCGGGCTCGGTGTCCCAGATCCGGTGGGTCGGCCCGGTCACGGCGCCGCCGGGTTCAATGCCGCGACGGTGCCCGGCGCGACGGGTGCCACGGCCGTGCTGTCGCGGACCGTCAACCGGGGCGGCAGCAGGGTGCTCTCCGGTACCGGTTCGTCGCGCAGCTTGCGCATCAGCAGCGACACGGCGTGCCGGCCGATCTCCTCGGCCGGCACCGGCACGGAGGTGAGCCGGGGGCTGGCGTGCTCGGCGAACTGATCCGGGCAGACCGCCACCACCGACACGTCCTGCGGCACCCGCCGGCCCAGCGCCGCCAGCGTCGCCTGCACCGGCCCGACGGCCGCCTCGTTCTGCACGACCAGCCCCGAGATGCCGGGGTGCCGGGCGAACAGGTCGACCACCTGCTGGTGCACCTCGGCGGCGTTCTCCGCGCACGGCAGCGCCACCGCGTCGACGCCGTGCCGGGCGGCGGCCTCCAGCACCCCGGCGCGGGTGCGGTGCGCGAAGCCGGTGCCCCGGTCGTAGACGGCGGCGGGGGCACCGAGCAGCGCCACCCGCCGGTGGCCGAGCCGCGCCAGGTGCTCCACGCAGACCTGCCCGGCGCGGTGGAAGTCCAGGTCCACACAGGTCAGGCCGCAGGTCTCGGCGGGCAGGCCGATCAGTACGCTGGGTCGGCCCAACTCGTGCAGCAACGGCACCCGCGCGTCGTGCAGTTCCACGTCCATCAGCAGCACCCCGTCGACCAGGGCGCCGGCGGCGATGCGGCGCAGCCCCGCCGGCCCCTCGTCGGAGGTGAGCAGCAGCACGTCGTGGTCGTGGCGGCGGGCGGAGGTCACCACCGCCGTGGCGAACTGCATCACCACCGGCACCTGGATGCCCGAGCGCAGCGGCAGCACCAGGGCGATCACGTTGGATCGGCGGCTGGCCAGGGCCCGGGCGCCGGCGTTGGGGTGGTAGCCGAGCAACCGGATGCTTGCCATCACCCGGTTGCGGGTCACCTCGGAGATGGCCCGTTTGCCGCTGAGCACGTACGACACGGTGCTCACCGCGACACCGGCGTGCCGGGCCACGTCGGCGATGGTGGGCTGGCCCGACGGTACCCGCCCGCGCCCGCTCACCGGGCCCCGCTCGCGGTGTGCAGCCGAGGCCGCGGCTCGACCGGTTCGCCGCGTACCGCCACGGCACCGACCTGCCGGATGTCGGTCGCGGAGCGCCCGACCAGCACGGTGTGGGTGGCGTCCTCCACCACCGGGCCGCCCCGCTCGGCGTCCCACCAGGCCAGTTCGGCGGTACGCAGCCGCAGCGTGACGGTCTGCCGCTCGCCGGGGGCGAGGGTGACCCGGGCGAAGTCGCGCAGCTGACGCAGCGGCTGCTTGACCCGGGAACGGCGCTGCCGGGTGTAGAGCTGCACCACCTCCTCGCCGGCCCGCTCGCCGGTGTTTGTGACGTCCACGCTCACCTCGACCTGCTCGCCGACGCTCGCCATCGGCGTACTGAGCCGCAGCCGGGAGTACTCGAACCGGGTGTAGGACAGGCCGTGCCCGAACGGGAACAACGGATCGCCCCGGTAGTACAGGTAGGTGGCGTCCGCGCCGATCACGTCGTAGTCGAGCAGGTCGGGCAGGTCGGCCACGTCGGCGTACCAGGTCTGGGTCAGCCGGCCCCCCGGTTCGGCGTCGCCGAGCAGCACTTCGGCCAGCGCGGTGCCGTGTTCCTGCCCGCCGTGCGCCGACCAGAGCACCGCCGGCAGGTGGTCCCGCGCCCACCCGATCGCGTACGGGTAGCTGCTGGTCAGCACCAGGACGGTGCGCGGGTTGGCGGCGTGCACGGCACGCAGCATCGCCTCCTGCCGGGCGGGCAGGGCCAGGTCGACCCGGTCCTCGGTCTCGCGGCCACCCACCATCGGGTGGTTGCCGAGCGCCACCACCGCCACGTCGGCGGCGGCGGCCAGCGCGGCGGCCTCGGCGGCGCCGTCGGTGACCAGTTCGATGCCGAAGGCGGTGGCGGACTGCGGCCCGTCGGCGTCGACCCGCAGCCGGCCGTCGGCATCGACGGTGACGTACCGGTCGGTGGCCAGGTGCCGCAGCAGCACGGTGCCGCCGGGCAGCGGATCGAACTGGAAGGTTTCCCGGACCACCCAGCCGCCGGGTCCGGGTCGATCGTTGACCAGGGTGCCGTCGTCGTGGGCGCCGACGTGTCGGCCGTTGCCGACGGCGCGCAGCGCCACCGTGTCGCGGCCCCAGTCAAACACGTCGAACCAGGCGGGTTCGCCGCCGACGGTCAGTGGGCCGCCGTCGGCGTCGTGGGGGCAGCCGACGTACGCCTCGGCCACGCGCAGCGCGATACGGTCGGTGCCGGGATGGGTGCTCACCTGCGGCAGCCGCTCGGCCAGTGCCTGGTGGGTGGTGACCGCGTACGGCAGGGTGCCGCTGTACCAGTCCTCGTACACCACGTCGGCAAGCGGGCCGAGCACGGCCACCCGGGGCGCGGGCGGGAGGGGGAGCAGCCCGTCGTTGTGCAGCAGGACGACGGACTGGCGGGCGGCTTCGCGGGCCAGTTCCCGGTGCGCCGGGCAGTCGACCACCTGCGGTGCGGTCGCCGCGTACGGGTCGGTGTGCGGTGGGTCGAGGTCGCCCAGGCGCAGCCGGATGGTGAGGATGCGGCGCACCGCGCGGTCCACGTCGGCGACGGTGATCAGGCCGCGGTGCAGCGCCTCGGTCAGCCGCTGCGCGGTGGGGCCGCGGTCGGTGTCGTCCTCGGTGAAGCTGTCGATGCCGGCGCGCAGGGCGGCGGCGAAGCCGCTGACGTGGTCGGGCAGGTGGCCCTGCACGCCGGCGATGTTGCCGACCGCGCCCGCGTCGCCGACGACCAGCACCTCGCCGGGTGCCCAGCGGCGCAGCTCGGCGTTGATCAGTGGGCTCAGGTGTGCCGGTACGCCGTCGACCAGGTTGTAGGAGGCCATCGCGGCGACCGCGGCGCCGGCCGCGATGGGGGCCTGGAATGCCGGCAGTTCGTATTCGTGCAGCACCCGGGGCGGCAGGTCGCTGGAGGTGGTGGCCCGGTCGGTTTCGTTGTTGTAGCCCAGGAAGTGTTTGACGGTGGGTGCGGTACGCAGCCGCTCGGGGTGGTCGCCGCGCAGCCCGTGGGCGTACGCGGTGGCCAGCCGGCCGGTCAGCCGGGGGTCCTCGGACCAGCCCTCCTCGTTGCGTCCCCAGCGTGGATCGCGTAGCGGGTTGACCACGGGTGCCCACACGTTGAGCCCGACCCGGTCGGGGTCGGCGTGGTGCTTGGCGCGTACCTCGTCGCCGACGGCGGCACCGACGGCGCGCACCAGGTCCGGGTTCCAGCTGCTGGCCAGGCCGATCACCTGGGGGAAGACGGTGGCCGGACCGAGCCAGGCGACGCCGTGCAGCGCCTCGGTGCCGGTCCGGAAGCCGGGCAGGTCCAGCCGGGGCACCGCCGCCTGCCACTGGTGCAGCAGGCCGATCTTCTCGGGGAGGGTGAGCTGGGCCAACAGGTCCTCGACCCGGGGGTGGGGTGTGGTGCGGTCGGTCATGGTGAGTCGCCTTCCGGTGCCCGGCGCGCCGAAGGTCGAAGCGCTTCGACGACGGATGGCCGAGCGGCATCGCAGGTCATGGAGGGATGGCGGTCGTCGGCCCGGACGCTGGCGAAGCGCTTCGACAAACCGCGGAAAGCAAGCCGCCCCGGGTGCCCGAACGGGGCGGCTCAAGTCGAGGTTGGCACCCCGCGACCGGTCAGGTCAAGACTCGGCGCGCAGCGTCGGCCGGTGACGGACTCGGCGTACGGCGACGGTCAGCGGGTGGGCAGCCGGCCGGCCTCGACGGTGGCCAGCGCGGCGGTCGCGCCGCCGAGTGCTGCCGGGGTGCTCAGGGTGGAGGCGTCCAGCCGGCACCCACCGGCGCCGGGGGCGTGGCTGCGTGCGGCCAACTCGGAGCGGGCCGCCGGCAGCAGCCACGGCGCCAGGGCGGCGAGGTGGTCGCCGAGCACCACCACCTCCGGGTTGAGCAGATCGGCCAGGACCGCGACTCCGCGTCCGACGTGCCGGCCGAGCTCGGCCAGTCCACTGAGCACGGTCGGGTCGTCCTGCCGGGCCAGTGCCACGATCCGGGCCAGCTCCGGCAGGTAGTCGGTGATCGGGCCGTCGTCGGCGGCGTCGGGCAGCAGCCGGCACACCACGGCGGGCAGCCCGACCAGCGCGGTGAGGCAGCCGCGGCTGCCGCAGAAGCAGTTCGGGCCGTTCGGGTCGAGGCTCAGGTGGCCGATCTCACCGGCGAAGCCGCGTCCGCCGCGCAGCAGCCGGCCGGCGGCGATGATGCCCGCGCCGACGGTGACCCCGCCGGTCAGGTGCACCAGGTCGGTGGTGCCGGCGTACGCGCCGTGCCGCTGCTCGGCCAGCGCGGCGAGGTTGGCGACGGTCTCGACGCCGACGGTGAACGGCGGCTGGTGCAGGGCGGCGCGCAGCTCGGCCGCGACCGGCACGTCGCGCCAGCCCAGGGCGGTGGCCAGCGGCACCGTGCCGGCCGGGTCGACCAGCCCCGGCACGCCCACGGTAAGCCCCAGCACGGTGCGGCCCTGGGCGCTGACCCGGCCGATCGCGCGGCGGCTCAACGCCGCCAGCGCGCGTAGCGTCTCGGCGGGGGAGACCGTGCCGGCGGCGAAGGCGCGCCGCCAGGTGAGCAGCCGGTTGCCGCCCAGGTCGATCGCCACGGCCACCAGTTCGTCGGCGCCGATCTGCAACCCCATGGCGGCGTACGGTTCGCCGTCGAGCACCAGCATCGTCGCCGGCCGTCCGACCCGGTTCTCGGTCAGCCCGGTCTCGCGGACCAGCCGCTGGTCGATCAACTCGCCGACCAGGCTGGAGACGGTGGCCTTGTTGAGCCCGGTACGCGCGGCGATGTCCGCCCGGGAACAGGGGGCGTGCAGGCGTACGTGCCGCAGGACCACCGCGCGGTTGGCGACCCGCACGTCGCCGAGGTCGGTCGGCTGCGGTTCGTTGTGGATGCTGATCACGATCTGCCCGCTCCCTGCGCCGCCGTCACGGCGCGCGTTTCATCATCGCGTACCACGGCGACGGGACCGATCATGGTGCCCGACCGCCGGCACGCCCGGTCCTGTGGGGCGGTTGATTCGGCTGGATCCCCAACTAATCGTAACCGGACCCTGTCGCCGCGCAAACCCGCCGCCGCAGGCGGGTGCCCGCCGTCCGAGGCCGCCCGCGGCGACCCGGTCCCGTGCGGCGCCCGACACCGTCCAGGTCGGGCGCCGCACGGGGCGCCTCAGCCCTCCTCGGGGAAGAGTCCCGCAAAGGGCGCGGCGGTCACCACCTCGCCGTTGAGCAGTGACCGGGCCGGTCGGTCAGCCGCACCGACCCCAGCGAGGGCCAACTGCCCCACCCGCAGTGGCCCTCGCGTCCGAATTCGCAGTTCCGCACCGTCGCGGACCGCCTCGATGACCGTGTCGCCGTCGACGTCGTGCACCACCGTGCTCGCGTCGACCGCACCCCAGCTGATCAGGGTGACGTCGGCGAACGGCCCCTCACCCACGGTGAGCTCCGGCGCCACCAGGGGCAGCAGGGTGCCCCGCCGCACGTACACCGGCGCCCGCGACAGCGGCACGTCGACCCGCAGGTACTGCCCGCCGGCGTACCGGTCGCCGGTGGCCGCGTCGATCCAGTCGTCGCCGACGGGCAGGTAGACCTCGCGCCGGCCGGACGGGTCGAGCACCGGTGCGACCAGCAGGTCCGGGCCGAGTCGGTACTGGAGGTCGACCGTCCAGGCCACCGGGTCGTGCGGGGTGTCGACAAGCAGCGCACGCATCATCGGCAGCCCGGTGCGGGCCGACGCCACCGCCGCCGACCACAGGTAGGGCAGCAGGCGGTAGCGCAGCCGCAACGCGGCCACCGCGTGCCGGGCCGCCTCGGGCGGGAAGTCCCACGGCATCCGGCTGCTCGTGCCGTGCAGCCGGATCAGTGGCGACAGCGCCCCGAACTGCGCCCAGCGCACGTACAGGTCGGGGTCGGGAACGCCGTGGAACCCGCCGGTGTCGTGGCTCCAGAACGGCACCCCGGACAGGCCGTGCGACAGGCCGCCGCGCAGCGTGCTGGCCAGCGCCGGCCAGGTCGCGTTCACGTCCCCGCTCCACTGCGCGCTGTGCCGCTGCCCACCCAGGTACGACGCGCGGGCCCAGACCGTGCGGTGCCCGGCCACCTCCTCGGTGACCTGGGCGACCACGTCGTTGAACAGCAGGGCGTAGACGTTGTGCAGTTCGACGCCGGTCATCCCGTTGTGGGCCACCGCGTCGGCCGGCACCCCCTCGGCGAAGTCGGTCTTGAACACCGCCACGCCCTGCTCCAGCAGGGAGCGCAGCAGTTCGCTGAACCAGCGCACCGCATCCGGGTTGGTGAAGTCCACGATGGCCGAGGCCGGGTAGCTGCCGTGCCAGACGTCGGCGACGTACGTGCTGCCGTCGCGGCGGCGCAGGAAGTAGCCGGCCTGGTCGGCCTCGGCGTAGCGGGGGCTGGCGGTCATCACGTACGGGTTCATCCAGAGGCAGACCCGGAAACCCTGGTCGGCGAGGGTACGCAGCATCCCGGCCGGGTCGGGGAAGCGGCGATCGTTCCAGCGCAGGTCCGACCAGCAGCCGGCCACCTGCCAGTAGCAGTCCAGGTGCAGCACGTCGCAGGGAATGTCGCTGTCCCGGATGCGTCGGGCCCGTTTGAGCACCCGCTGCTGGCTGTCCGGCAGGAAGCCGGAGGAGATCCACGCGCCGAACGCCCACCGGGGCGGCAGGTACGGCCGGCCGGTGAGCTGGTTGAACCGCTCCAGCACCTGCGCCGGGGTCGGCCCGGCCAGCACGTAGTAGTCGAGCAGGTCGTCGGGGACCAGGATCTGCACCGCGCTGTGGGTGGACTGGCAGACGTCGAACTGCACCGGCAGCCCGCTGTCGACAAGCACCCCGTAGCCCCGGTTGGACAGGTAGAACGGCACGTTCTTGTGGGCGCGGTCGGACTCGCCGCCGAAGGCGTCGAAGTTCCACATCAGCGCGCGTTGGCCGCGCTTGTCCAACGGGGTGAACTTCTCCCCGAAGCCGACGAAGCGCTCGTCGCCCGGGGCGAGGAAACTCTCGTGCCAGGCGGCCCGGACCCCGTCGACCGTGGAGTGGCCGAACGGCAGGGTACGCAGCCGGCCGCTGATGTCGACCGTGCCGTGGTCCTGCTCGACGAGCACCGTACCGTCGGCGCGCAGGAACCGGATCCGCCACGGGTCGAGGGTGATCTCGGCGACCACCGCACCGGCGGCCACCCGTACCTGCCGCTCGTCGATGGTGACAGTGGCCGGGTGGGGCCGGGGGTGCACCAGGGCCACGGCGCGCGTCGAGCGGCTGCGGGCCTGCGGGTCCTCGGCCAGTCGTACCCGGATCACGCCGTCGCCGGCCGCGTCGATGCGGACCACCGCGGTCGCCCCGTCGGCCAGTGCGGCCTTGAACGTCGCGCCGTGTGCGTCGGTGCCGGTGACCTCGGCCCGGCCCACCACGGCCGGGCCACCCTCGCCGGGACCGCGCACGGGCAGGTCGGGCGGGTCGGCGACGAAGGTTTCGTAGGGCACCAACGGCGGCCGGTACGGCATCGGCGTCTCCTCGGAGAGGTTTCGGCGGTGCCGACAGTTTCTTTAACTACCCAACGAACTGTCAACGACGGACATCGATTCCGAAACTATCGGTGCCATTGACATGGGGAAAGCCCGTACCTAGTTTGGACAGTCCTTCAACTAAAGAAACGGGTGATGGGTGGCATGTGGACCGAGGGCCCGCTCTGCTACGGCGGCGACTACAACCCGGAGCAGTGGCCGGCCCGGGTGTGGGCCGAGGACGTCGCGCTGATGCGCCGGGCCCGGGTCAACCTGGTCACCGTCGGGGTGTTCGCCTGGTCCCGCCTGGAACCGCAACCCGGCCGGTACCACTTCGACTGGCTCGACCAGGTGCTCGATCTGCTGCACGACGGCGGCATCCGGGTCGCGCTGGCCACCCCCACGGCGTCCCCGCCGCCCTGGTTCACCCTGGCGCACCCGGAGGCGCTGCCGGTCACCGCCGACGGGGTCCGGCTGCACCACGGCAGCCGGGACACCTACTGCGCCGTCGCACCCGCCTACCGGCAAGCCGCCCGACGCATCGCCGGCGCCCTCGCCGACCGGTACGCCCACCACCCGGCGCTGGCCGGCTGGCACGTACACAACGAATACGGCACCAGCTGCCACTGCGAGCACACCGCGAGCGCCTTCCGCCGCTGGCTGGCCGACCGCCACGGCGACCTGGCCACGCTCAACGACGCCTGGGTGACCAGCTTCTGGAGCCAGCACTACACCGACTGGGCGCAGCTCAGCACGCCCCGGGCCACCCAGTACCTGGCCAATCCCGGCCAGCTGCTGGACTTCCGCCGCTTCTGGTCGGACACCCTGCTCGGCGCGTACGCCGAACAGCGCGACCTGCTGCGTGCGGCGAATCCACGACTGCCGGTCACCACCAACTACGTGCTCGGCGACTGGGTGCCGGTCGACCACGCCCGCTGGGCCGCCGAGGTGGACCTGGTCGCCGTGGACCACTACCCGTCGGCGGTGGACATCGGCGCGGAGGAACAGACCGCACTCGTCGGCGACCTGGCCCGTGGCTGGGCCCGGCACGCCAGACCCAGCCCGGCGGCCGACGGTACCCCGGCGTGGCTGCTGATGGAGAGCGCCCCGAACCAGATCCACACCGCCGGGCGGATGCACACCAAGGAGCCGGGCCGGATGCTGCGGCACAGTCTCGCCCACGTCGCGCGGGGCTCGCACGGCGCGATGTTCTTCCAGTGGCGGGCCCCGGCCGGTGGTGCCGAACGCTTCCACTCCGCGCTGGTGACCCACGCCGGCCCGGACAGCCGGGTGTTCCGCGAGGCCGTCGAACTCGGCACGGCGCTGCAACGACTGGCCGAGGTACGCGGACCGGTCGAGGCGTCCGTGGCGCTTGTCGTCGACGCCGCCAGCGGCTGGGCGCTGCGCCACCCCGGCCTGCCGTCCGAGCTGCTGGACCATCACGGGGAGGCAGCCGCCGCCCACCGGGGGCTGTGGCACGCCGGCTACGGCTGCGACGTGGTCGTCCCCGGCGACCCCCTGCCCGGGTACCGGCTGCTCGTGCTGCCCGCGCTCTACCTGATCGACGACGCCACCGCCGAATGGGTACGCGAGCACGTCCACGGCGGCGGGCACCTGCTGGCCACCTACCTCAGCGGGGTCGCCGACGAGCACGCCCGGGTGCGCCTGGGCGGCTATCCGGGCGCGCTGCGCGACGTCCTCGGCGTGTGGGCGGAGGAGTTCCACCCGCTTGCCGACGGCGAGCAGGTCACCCTCTCCGACGGCGGCACCGGACGGATCTGGGCCGAGACGCTGCGTCCGGCCGGGGCCGAGGTGTTCACCGCGTACGCCGACGGCGTGCTCGACGGCCGCCCGGCCGTCACCCGGCACCGCTACGGCGCTGGCCTCGCGTGGTACCTGTCGACCCGACCCGACGACGACACGTACCGCCGGTTGCTGGCCCGCGCCGCGCGGGCCGCCGGTGTCCGGCCCGTCTGCCCGCAGGCGCCCGACGGGGTGGAGGCGGTGCGCCGTCGCGCCGGGCGGCACAGCTGGCTGTTCCTGTTCAACCACACCGACCGGCAGCACCGCATCGCCGCGCAAGGCGTGGAGTTGCTCACCGACACCACCGTCGAGGAGGCGGTGACCCTACCGGCCGGCGGCGTCGCGGTGCTGCGCGAGCACCCCCGCTGACCGTGGCCGGCCGGCGAACCCTCCGTCAGCCGGTGGCGACGGCGGCGCGGGACCGGTCGGCGGCGATCCGCACCGCCAGCGCGGCCAGCACCGTGCCCATCAGCACCCGCTGCACCCGCAGCCACAGCGGTCGCCGGCTCAGGAAACCGGCGATCCCACCGGCGGTCAGCACGATCAACGCGTTCACCGTCAACGCCACCGCGATCTGGGTCAGCCCCAGCAGCAGGCTCTGCACCGCCACGTTGCCCCGCGCCGGGTCGATGAACTGCGGCAGCAGCGACACGTACAGGATCGCGATCTTCGGGTTGAGCAGGTTGGTGACCAGGCCCATGGTGAACAGCCGCCGGGTCGGGTCCGGCGGCAGCGGCGCCGGGGTGAACGGCGAGTGTCCGCCCGGGCGGATCGCCTGCCACGCCAGCAGGAGCAGGTACGCCGCCCCGGCCAGTTTCACCGCCGTGTACAGCGCCGGCACCAGCACGAACACGGTGGCGATGCCGGCCACCGCAGCGCCCAGGTAGACCGCGAAGCCCGCTGCGACCCCGAGCAACGAGATCAATCCGGCCCGCCGCCCCTGGGTCACCGACCGCGACACCAGGTAGACCATGTTCGGCCCCGGCGTCAGCACCAGCCCCAGCGCGACCAGCGCGATCCCGACGATCCCCGCCGTACTCACCATCTTTTTGCCCCCGTCCCGTGCGTCTTCGCCGAGCCTACGCCGGTGGGGAATGCCCGCAGTGCCGGTGACGCTCTGCTCCGGGTAGGCGTCGGTGCCGTTACGGTGGGCCTGGGAGGTGGCGAGGTGGACAGCTGGGAAGCGTCGGTCGAGGCGCAGATCCGCTCGGCTCAGGAACGCGGCGAGTTCGACAACCTGCCCGGCGCCGGCAAGCCGATTCCCGGCCGAGGGCTGCCCTATGACGAGTCCTGGTGGATCAAGAGCTTCCTGGAGCGCGAGCAGGTGCCGACGGACCTGCTGCTGCCCACCCCGCTGCTGTTGCGTCGGCGCATCGAGGGCCTGTCGGACGAGGTCCGTGACCTGCCGACCGAGCAGGCCGTGCGGGCCTGTGTGACCGAGCTGAACACCCAGGTCATGGCGTGGCTGCGCAATCCGTCCGGACCCCGGGTCGCGGTACGCCCGGTCAACGTCGACGCCGTCGTGGCCCGGTGGCGGGCCGACCGGCGCCACACCACCGCCGCGCCGCCGGCACCCGCCGCGCCGCCATCGGCGTCCCGGTGGAGGTGGCTTCCCTTCCGTCGCCGTCGCGCCGACTGAGCGTTCTGCTCCCGGCGGGGGCCGCTGCACCCGCTCGGGCGTTGTGGTCCCGGCTGGGCGCAACTAGGCTCCATCGGGTGACTGCCGGGTCGGCCATTGGCCACGAGCGGACGGAACACCCGGCCCGCCGGTGAGCCGAGCGCGGGCCCGGGGCCCGCCGCTTTCTGCACTCTTCTGCTGGTGTTTTCCTGCGCGCTGTTCTTCTCCAGCGTGCTGCTTCGCCGTGGCCACCGGCGCCCTTCTTCGTGGCCGACTCCTGCCATCGCAGAAAGCAGCGCATGCCGAACGACTTCAACAAACAGATCATCGACGAATTCCGGGCCAACGCCGGCCGGGTCGGCGGCCCGTTCGAGGGCGCCCGCCTGATTCTGCTCACCACCACCGGGGCGCGTACCGGCACCAGGCACACCACCCCGCTCGGGTACCTGCCCGACGGCGGCCAGCGGATCCTGGTGATCGCCTCCGCCGCCGGCGCGGACCGGCACCCGCAGTGGTACCGCAACCTGGTCGCCGACCCGCAGGTCACCGTCGAGGATGGGACCTTCACCTACCCGGCCCGCGCCGAGGTGCTCACCGGCGCCGAGCGCGACCGGATCTTCGCCCGCGCGGTGGAGGCCGACCCCGGCTGGGCCGACTACCAGGCGAAGACATCCCGGGTCATCCCGGTGGTGGCCCTCTACGAGCAGGCCGGCGGCCCACCCGAGGCGTCCTCGTGGGGCGCGGCACTGAAAATGATCCACGACGCCTTCCGCCGGGAGCTGGCCCTGATCCGGGCCGAAGTGGACCGCGCCGGCACCGGCCTCGGCACCCAGCTTCGGGTGAACTGCCTGACGGTGTGCGGCGGCCTGGAGGCGCATCACCGCAACGAGGACGCGGGCATGTTCGCCGGCATCGGCGCGCAGCGCCCGGACCTGGCGCCGGTGCTGGACCGACTGCGGGGGGAGCATCGGCGGGTCGCCGAACTGGTGGCGCAGCTCCAGCAGACGGTCAACGCCGAAAACGCCGACCGGGACCAGGTCAGTGCCCAGGTCGCCCGGCTCGTCGCCGACCTGGAGGCGCACCTGGCGTACGAGGAGGAGCAGCTGATCCCGGTCCTCGACGGCGTCGGCTGACGGCAACTGCCGGCGGTCGGGCGCTGTTGTGTCGCCCGTCCGCCGGCCCCCCGTTTGATTTCCTGAATTGAGCCGGCCCGCTGGTAAGCGCGTTTTCGCCGACCCACGATCAGGTGCCCGCGTCCCCGCAATGAAATCAGCTTCTGCGGCGAGCCATTCGAAAATCTTGCGGAAACCTTGAATTCGCAGTTCAGGCCCGGGTAACGGGCGCCAGGATGCGGCCGATTCCGATTGCGCCCGCCCGCCGATCCGTACCGTGCGGACCGTTAGCGGACAACCCTTGGGTGTTCCTTGTGGAAAGCTTGAGTCCGCTGGTGGCTGGCGGGGTGGACAGCGAGGACCGATGGTGGTGCAGTTCAGGCTGCTGGGTAATGTCGAGGCAGAGGCCGACGGCAATGCCATCGATCTCGGCCATGTTCGCCAGCGCTGTGTGCTGGCGGTGCTGCTGGTCGAGGCGAACAAGGCCGTCCATGTCGATCGGCTACTCGACCGGGTGTGGCTGGACCGGCCACCGCAGCGGGCCCACGGCACGCTCTACAGCTACCTGTCCCGGCTGCGGCGGGCGCTCAGCGTCGCCGACGATGTCGGCATCGCCCGACAGCAGGGCGGTTACCTGCTGAACGTCGACGCCATGGCGGTGGACCTGCACCGGTTCCAGGCGCTTGTCGCCCGGGCCCGGCTCACCGCCGACGACGACCAGGCGCTGCGGCAGTTCGACGAGGCGCTCGGCCTGTGGCGCGGGGAGCCGTTCACGGGCCTGGACACCCCCTGGTTCAACACCATGCGGACCGCCCTGCATCAGGCGCGTCTGGCTGCCGAGCGGGACCGGACCGATATCGCGCTGCGTCGCGGGCAGCATTCCACGCTGCTTGCCGAACTGTCCCGCGCGGTGGCCGAACAGCCGTTGGACGAGCGGCTCGCCGGCCAGCTCATGCTGGCGCTGTCCCGTTCGGGCCGCCAAGCCGAGGCCCTTGAGCAATATCAGCGGATCCGGCACCAGCTGGCCGACGTGTTGGGCGTCGACCCGGGCCGTGACCTACAGGAGCTGTACCTGCGGATCCTGCACGGCGATCCCGGCTTCGCCGCCTCGGCGGTAGCGGCCAGCGGACCCGGCAGCGCCCGTACGCCCCGACTGCTGCCGCCGCCACCGGCGAACTTCACCGGCCGCGCCCGCGAGTTGGCGGCTCTCACCGAGGCTGTCGACCGGCAGGTCGACACGGGCGGCGGCACCATCTCGGCGGTCGGCGGGATGGGTGGGATCGGCAAGACCTGGTTGGCGTTGCGGTGGGCGCACGACAACCTGGACCGGTTCCCCGACGGGCAGCTCTACGTCAACCTGCGCGGCTTCGAGCCCGCCGCGGCGGCGTTGCCACCCGCGGTGGCGCTACGCGGCTTCCTCGACGCCCTCGGGGTGCCGCCCGGATCCGTACCGACGGACCTGGACGCGCAGGCCGGCATGTACCGCAGCCTGCTGGCCGGGCGGCGGATGCTGATCGTGCTCGACAATGCGCGCGACGCCGAGCAGGTGCGGCCACTGTTGCCTGGCGTCCCCGGCTGCGCCGTGGTGGTGACCAGCCGCCAGCAACTCTCCGGCCTGGTGGCGGCCGAGGGCGCCCGCCCGGTCACACTCGACCTGCTCACCGCCGCCGAGGCCCGCGAGTTGCTGGCGAGCCGGCTCAACGACCACCGGATCGAAGCCGAGCCGACGCCGGTGCAGGGGATCGTCGAACGCTGTTCCGGGCTGCCGCTGGCCCTGGCGATCGTGGCCGCCCGCGCGGCCGCCCAACCCGGATTCCCGCTCGCCGCGCTGGACCGCGAACTGGGCGACCTACAGGGCAGCCTCGACGGCTTCGCCGGCAGCGGCGACCCCGCCACCGACCTGCGCTCGGTGTTCTCCTGGTCCTACCGGGCACTCGGCGAGCCGGCGGCGCGGCTGTTCCGCCTGCTCGGGCTCCATCCCGGGCCGGACATCTCGGTGCCGGCCGCCGCCAGCCTCGCCGCCCTGCCGCAACGGCAGGTGCGTCCCGTCCTCGGCGAGTTGAGCCGGGTGCAGTTGCTTGTGGAGCGGATCCCGGGCAGATACACCTGCCACGACCTGTTGCGGGCGTACGCGGCGGAGTTGGTCGAGTCGGAACCTGCGGATGCGCACCGCGCCGCGGTGCACCGGATGCTGGACCACTACCTGCACAGCGCCTGTGCGGCCGACGCCCGGCTGTCGCCGCTGCGGGACCGGCTCGTGCTGCCGCCGGCCGAGGCGGGGGTACGGCCGGAGGCACCGGCGGACAACGCGCAGGCGTTGGCCTGGTTCACCGAGGAAACGGCCGTACTGCTGCGGGTGGTCGAGCTGGCCGCCCGGCACGGCTTCGACCGGCACGTCCGCCAGTTGGCGTGGGCGTCGACCACCTTCCTCAGCCGGCGCGGCTACTGGGCGGACCTGATCGCCGTCCAGGGGCGCGCGTTGACCGCCGCCGAGCGCGACGGTGACCGGGCGGCGCAGGCGCAGGCACATCGGGACATCGTCCCCGCCTACTCCGAAACCGGGCGGTTCGAGGTGGCCCGCGCTCACCTGGAACGTGCCCTGGCGCTGCTGGACGAACTCGCCGACCGGGTCGGCCAGGCGCATACCCTGCTGACGCTGGGCTGGCTGAGTGAGAAGGAGGGCGACCAGGCGGTCGCGCTGCACCACGACCAGCAGGCGCTGCGGCTCTTCCGCGACAACGGGCACCAGGCGGGGGAGGCTCGGGCACTCAACGCGCTGGGCTGGGACCACGCCATGCTCGGCGCGCATCACGAGGCGGTCCGCTACTGCCAGCAGGCCGTCGCTCTGCAACGCCGGCTCGGTGACCTGACCGGCGAGGCGAACAGTTGGGACACGCTCGGCTACGCCCACCACCATCTCGGCCACTACGAGTGGGCGGCCCGCTGTTATGGCCGGTCGTTGAAACTCAACCGCGAACTCGGCCACCGCTACAACGAGGCCGAGGCGTTACAGCATCTCGGCGACACCCGTCAGGCCCTCGGCGACCACCCGGCCGCCACCCGCTGCTGGCGGCGTGCCCTGCAAATTCTCACGGAGATAGCGCACCCGGAGGCCGAACAGCTCCGGAAGAAGCTCGCCGCCACCCAGGCGACGGTCGTCCGCCCGCGCGCCGTCTCGAACGGCACTGTCGACGGGAGGACTCGGGGCCGGATCACGGCTGTCCGCTGGAGCGCGAGTCGAAGCGGTCCGGCGGCTGCTGACCGGACAGCTCCCGGCGCTACCAGTGAATGAGCGAGACCGGCAACGGGGCCGGTCCCGCTCGGTTGCGGTTCCGGCAGAATGGTGTGATGGCGGCGTCGGATCGCGGTGACCTCGGCCAGGTGTTCAACGAGGTACCGCAGCTCTACGACCGGGTCCGGCCCGGATATCCCGACGAGTTGTTCGCGGACCTGGCCGCGATCACCGGCCTGGACGAGCGGTCGTCGGTGCTGGAGGTGGGCTGCGGCACCGGCCAGGCGACCGGTTCACTTGCGGCGCTCGGCTATCCGGTGACCGCCGTCGAGCCGGGCGCGGCGATGGCCGCGCTCGCCCGGCAACGGCTCGCCGGTCACCGCGACGTACGCGTCGAGGAGTCCACGTTCGAGCGGTGGGACGATCGCGGACGACGCTTCGACGTCCTGGTGGCCGCGTCGGCGTGGCACTGGGTCGATCCGTCGATCGGGTGGCGACGCGCGCACCGGGTGTTGCGCCCCGGAGGCTGGCTGGCGTTGCTCGGCCACGTCGTGGTCCGCCGGCCCGGCGAGCCGGAGGTGTACGCCGAGACCGCCGATCTGCACGAACGGTTCTCGCCCGGAAATCCCGACTGGGGTCATCCGCCGCTGGCGGAGGAGGTATGCGCCACGGACACTGGTTGGGGCTCGGTCGAGGATCCCGGTGCCCTGTTCGGCCCGCCGGTCGTCCGGTGGTACCCGACCGTGCAGTGGTTCACCGGCGATGGTTTCGCCGACCTGCTGCGCTCGCTGTCGCCGTACCGCAGGCTCGACCACGCCGTACGCGAGCCGTTGCTCGATGCCATCGCCGAGCGCATCCGCTCCCACCTGGAGGATCGGGCCGCCCGCCGCTATCTGACGGTCCTGCGGCTCGGTCAGCGCCGATGACCCGCTGACGCTCGGTGTCGCGCGTCGCCCCGGCAAGAGCGTCGGCCCGGCAAGAGCGTCAGCCCGGGGAGAGGACGCAAAACTCGTTGCCCTCCGGATCGGCGAGACACCGCCACGACACATCGCCCTGGCCGACGTCGATGCTTGTGGCTCCGAGCGCCTCCAGCCGGGCGACCTCCGCCGCCTGATCGTCGTCGGGGTACGGCTTCAGGTCGAGGTGGACCCGGTTCCACACCGTCTTCACGCCGGACGTGCGGAGGAATTCCAGATACGGTCCGACGCCCTTGGCCGACCGCAGCACCGCATGGTCATCGGTCACCTCGTGCAGGGTCCAGTCCATCGCCCCGTCCCAGAACCGGGCCATGGCCCGCGGATCCGCGCAGTCGACCACCACGGCGGCGATCGGCCCGGTGTCCCGGTAGATTTCCCGAGGCTCCAGCACGCAGAACACGTTGCCCTCCGGGTCGGCCAGCACCGTCCACGGGACGTCGCCCTGGCCCACGTCGGCAGGCGTCGCACCGAGTTTCTTCAGATGCGCGACCAATTCCGCCTGATGGGCCGCGGAGGTGGTGGCGAGATCCAGGTGTACGCCGTACTTGACGGTTTCGGGGTCCGGGACGGTGACCACGTCGATGCAGACGGCGGCCGGGTCCGGCCAGGTGAAACCCACGGGTTCGACGTTTGTCACACCGGGTTCCTCGATGGAGACACCCCAGCCGAGCGCCTCCGCCCAGAACTGGCCGAGGGCCGAGTCGTCACGGGCCTTGAAGTTGACCTGAACCAGACGGAGTGCCATGCCATGCAACCGTACGGGTTGGCGCGGGGCCGCAGGCCGGAGGGTGGGACGTTGGGCCACGACCTCGACCGGGCAGCGCAATCGTCAGCCGCTGGCGGCGTAACTGAGAATCTTCTGGGGCGTCAGCCGAATCCACGCCGTAGCCCAGGTCAGTTCCCGGCCGTACCGGTTCGCGGCGGCCGTCACGTCGTCCGCCGAGGCAGCCACGACCTCGACGGCTCCTTCCATCATCACCATCGCGTGATTCGGGCCGTCGCCCTGCATGACGACAAGCGACGCGTACGGGTGTGCGGCGAGGTTGGCCAGGCGGACCGCGCCAGCCACCGTGGGTAACCACACGGCCCGTTCGTGCAGGACCAAGCTGGCCGGCGTGGCGTGCGGACGGCCGTCAGCCCTCGTGGTGGCCAGTACGCCGTACGCCCCCGGGTGGAGCAGTCGGGCCAGCTGGGCACTTGTCATCCGATTCTCCGCCGGGAACGACGACGCCGTGGCGACACCGGCCCGGCTGAAGGAGATGTCCTGCAGTTCGGCAAGCCAGACCACTTCCATGTCCATGCCGCGATCGTCTCGGTTGGAGTGGGGTTGAGGTCAAGTGTCTTCCTGCCGGTGCCGAGCATGCCGGTCGTCGAGGTACCCATCGGCGTGCCGAAGAAAGCAGCCGGGCGGGTCGCAGTGGCCCGCCCGGCTGCCACTTCGCTAGCTGTCCCGGCTCAGCACCGTGAAGGTGAATCCGGCGCTCGTCGTACGGCGCAGCGCAATGCCGCACTTGACCCGGCGCAGTGCCTCGTTCCTGCTCAGGCCGAGCCCCTGCGCGATGAGTCGGTCCGGGCGCACCGGCACCGGGTCGGCGAAGACGACCTCCAGCTGGACCGGCCAGGTTTCGTCCCGCCAGGGCGACGGGATGTCCAGCCGCCAGGCGCCCGTCCAGTCGAGGACGAAGCGGTGGCGCCGGGCGAGCAGCGGGTCCAGCAGCGTGGACGCCACCAGTTGCGGATCGTTGACGCGGTAGCCGTCGAGTTCGGCCGGATCGAAGGAGCTGACCGGCGTCCGCTCGTGCACGGTGAGCTTGCTCGTCCGATCGCAGGATACGCAGCGGACCAGTAGCCACACGTCCAGCAGCTTGCCGTTGGCATTGACGCGGAACCTGCCCTTGCCGGTGGTGGCCGACTCCGCCCGGCAGTCGACGCAGCGCATCGACAGCAGCGGCAGCCTGGTCCGACGAACGACCCAGGGCAGCACGGGATGAGGTGGTGAAGACATGGTTTCTAGACCTGATCTCTAGACCTGACTGAGGCCGATCAGCGCGGCCTCGAACGCTGTATGACCGGGCGTGCGCGGGCAGCCCGGCGGAACCGACGGGAGCGTCGGCTACAGGTGGGTGAAGGTGTCAGGTCTAGAGAGCGGGCGGGGTCACGCGGTTTTGTCCTCTGTCCTCACGACGATGGGCGCCGGCAATCTATGGGTACGCGGAAGTACGGCTCAACCGGTTTTCCGGCCGGCGTCGGGGTGTGCCGCCCCACTCGTCCTGCTGAGGGTTCAGCTCACTGCCCTTTTGACGAGGGCGGTGAGCTCCTGCTCGGTGTTGTCGCTCAGCGCGGTCACCGCGTAGGAGGTGGGCCAAAGGCCACCGTCGTCGAGGTTGGCTTCGGTGGTGAACCCGAAGGTCGAGTAACGCTCCTTGTCGACCTGCCCGCTGCGGAAGAAGCACACCACCTTTCCCTTCCGCGCGTAGGCCGGCTGTCCGTACCACAGCTTCGGGGACAGCTCCGGAGCGGTCGTGGTGACGATTGCGTGGATTCGTTCGGCCACCACCCGGTCCGCCGGATCCATCTCCGCGATCTTCGACAGCACGTCGAGTTCCTCGACGGCTGCTTTCTTGCCACGACCGCCGCGGTTCGCCTCCTCCCGTAACTCCGCGGCACGCTGCTTCATGGCGGCACGCTCCTGGGCGGAGAAGCCATCGGTGTTCGACCTGCCGGGTTTGTCGCTCATGCGGCCACTCTCCTGCGGTGTGACGGTGTGCAACTGAGGCTAGCCGTGCTGCGGGACTTGCCACTTCTTGATTCCTGACGGGTGCGATGCGGTGTCCAGGCCGGTCAGGAATTCAGCAGCACCTCCCGTGTCGTCTGCCAAAGTTGTTGAGGCATGATCACGCTCCTGAGCTGGGGTGCCTCGACTTCGCTGGCAGCGGACGGGCGCCGAGCCTGCCAGCGAAGTTGAGGCGAACTGCGGTGCAGTGTGTCCGTGTTCCGGCGTGTAGCGCTCTCTCTGGTGCGTTCTGGCGGGAGGTACTGGTGGCGGTCATCGAGGCCCTCCCCGAAGTTGGGCCGTTCGGTGTAGCTGGTCGAAGATGATCTGGTCGACTGGGGACACTCGGTCCCGGTCGGCGTAGGTAAGCCAGACGATCTCTTCGATCTCGCTGTCCGGCTGGAGTTCGCCTTGGTACTCGGCCGTGTAGCAGGTCATGCGGACCACGGTTCCGTCAGGATGGCCGTGTGCTTGCGCGTGGAAGGTTCCGGCGGGCTCGGCGGTGTCGGTCACGATGGTGACGCTGAGTTCCTCGTGGATTTCGCGGACCAGGGTTTCGATGTCGCTCTCGCCTTCTTCCCGTTTGCCGCCCGGGATGTAGTAGGCGTCCTTGCCGGCGGACCGAGTGCTGAGAATCGCTCCGTTCTGGATGTGGATCCAAGCGATCTTGTCGATGATGGTCACGATTTCGCTCCAGAGGTAGCGCCGGTGGGGTTGACGTGTCGAACGACGGTTGCTCGTCTCGGCTGTGGGACGTCAGCGGTGGGTTCGAAGTGCTCGGGCGGTGCCTGCCTGCGCCGAAGTTGGTGGTTGTCAGGGTCCCGGGCCGCTTCGATCTGGTCCATGATCCATTGGGTGATGGGCGGGAACTTGTTGTAGTGCGGCCAGGCGTGCCACTCGTAGTGCGGGTTGACGGTGCGCTGGATCTCGCTGGTGAAACGTACGAGTGCCGGGCCCGGGCGCAAGACGCCGGCGATGGCTTCGCGGATGTCCTCGGGGATGTTGAGGTGGTGCCGTCGTCCGGTGCGGATCTCTTCGAAGATCGCGCTCACGACGGCATCGGCGATCGGTTCAGGGTTGAGGTTGTCGGTCATCGCCTGGTGGCGCCAGTAGGGTGAGGCGAACAGTCTTGCCAGCGCGACGATCTCGGGGTAACTGGCGGCGTCAACGGCCGCGTTGTCGATAAAGCGAGTTTCATCGCCTTGGTTCTGGAAGACGAGCAGGCGTTCGTGCGATGGCTGCCCTCCCCCGGAGCGGTCGCTCCACCCCCGGCAGATTGGTGCCGCCGCCATCACAGCAGAGCGGACCGGTTCTCGTCGGTGAAGCTGGATGAGGCGCCGATGCCGGCGGTTGGCGGCGAGGATGTCCGGCAGGTGAGCAAGGTCGGGCTGATCCTCCTGCTGGAGAGTGCCGAGCCAGCGCCGGTGCCGCAGGCAGACGACATCTTCGTGGGTTGTCCAGACCTGGGGCCGCGCGGGACCGCGCCGGGTCGTGCAGTGATCGCAGGCGAACCGGATCCGGTTGTGCGGCCAGCGCCAACCCCAGTCGGTGGGACCAGGCCGGGGCCGGCCCGCGATCTGCATCCTCGCGAGGTCGGCAGGCGTGCAGAGCTCGAGCATGGCGTAGCGCAACGTGCGGGCCGGATATCCGGTAAGCATGGCGAGTTGGTCGGCGGTGACCGTCTCTTTCTTGACGCTGCCGGTCAGGTGAACCTGGAGCTCCAGGCCGGTCAAGGCGTTGGCCGCAGCGAGGCGCGAGACGTAGGAGCGGACGGTTTCGTTCAGCAGCGGCGGCAAGGCGCGGGGCAGGCGCCGCAACGGCGGCAGTCGCAGTGCAGTGGTCGTCATGCGGCGCCCTGGCTGTCGGACTCGGCGGCGTAGTCGACCGGGGTGCCGTCCAGTAGTTCCCGGGTGATCGCCTCCGCGCCGGTGTCGATTGCGGTAAGCGCGGCGGCCCGGACCAGGTGTGACAGGCTGCCAATCATGCCGCCGGTGCGTTTGTGCAGGTAGCGGTCGAGGCGCGTGAGCGTGCCTGGTTCGTGTCGGTGCAGCCGCAACGCGCCTTCCAGCGTCGCGATCAGGCTCTTCCATTCGGTTCGGTAGGGAAACGCGGCGGTCTTGATGAGCACGCAGCGGCCGGCGATCTGCTTGCCGCGGACGCCGGTGAACAGGCCGTTGCGTTCGACGTTGATACCGGCGTAGACGAACGTGGCCGGCAGGTGCTCGGTGAAGTATTTGAGGTGGTCGGACATGTCCTCACCGGCCGCGGTGGCGAGGTTGAGGTTGTGGATCTCATCGACCAGCACCAGGTCGCATCGGGCCTCGATGAGGACTTGGCAGACCGCGTCGGCGATGTCGGTGGTGTTGAACCGGGGTTTGACCGGCGGCAGGCCGAGGAACCGGGCGAACTCCGCAGCCAGCTTGCGCGGCGATCCCTTCGGCGGGGTGGTGACATAGACGACCGGGATGCGGTCCTGGCCGGGGAACCGCTGCCGAACCATCAACTCGTGCGTGCGGCCGAGTTGCTTGAGCGCGGTGCTCTTGCCGGTGGTCCAGGCGCCAGAGACGATCAGGCCGCGCCGGGCGCTGGACTCGCGCCGGTTCAGCATGGTCAACAGGCGGCCCTGCTGGGTGACCTGCCGGACGATGGAGGTCGCGACGATCACCATCTCGGAGTGGTAGTCGATGCGGGCCTCGTCGTAGGCAATCCGCTCGGCCGGGTTCAGCGCTGCCCATTGAACTTCGGGTAGCAACTCGAACGAGGCCGGTTCGGCGTCGACGAAACGCCGCCAGCCCTGCAACGTAGTGGGCGGATCGCGGCGGTCTCCCAGCCCCGGCTCACTGTCCGGCTCGCCGTTTACCACCACCGCTTGGCCTCCTCCCGTGCATCGAACACCGGCAGCGGGATCACCGGCGCCAGGTCCTCGTCTGGCTCCGGCTCGTCGTCGGCATCGGTGTCGGGTGCGACCGGCGCGGGACACGGCAGGGCAGTCGCGGCGGTGGCCCGGGTGCGGCCGGCGACCTTGCGATCCTTCTTCGTGGTCTTCTCAGCCGGTCCTTGCTCGGCAGTGTCCAGCAGAGCCGCAGCGGCTTGGGCGATCTCGGCCTCGGTGGCGGCGTCCTGACCACGCTCGGCGAGGATCCGGCGAGCGTGCTGCCAGGCCAGTTCCCCAAACGGGGCCGGTGTGCTGCGCAGATGCTTCCACGGAACCAGGATCCAACCGCCATCCCAGTGGTTGCGCACCCAGACCCGGCTGATGTCGTAGGGGTCGTAGCGGACTTCCCACAGGTTCTTCTTCGACGCCACCCCGGACGGCTGCCCACGCAGCGGCACCAGCGCCTTGTCGTCGTAGGTGCGCCGCCGCAGCTTGACGCCTTCCTTGCCGATCGCGTTCCAGGACACCGGCAGCAACTCGATGTAGTCGTCGCCGGCCAGCGGGACCGCGGCGTATCCGCTGATTTCGATCAGCGCCGCGTACTGCTCATTCGGCGTCAGCGCCTTGTCCGGGGTGACCGGATCCCGCAAGCCGGCGTGCGGCCGGTTCTGCCAGACCGCGACGATCCACTCATCGAGCAGCGCCTGCAACTCGGCCATCGACCAGACCGCGTCCCGCTCGGCATGCCGGCCCCGATGCTCGACACTGGAGCCGACGTAGCCGGCGACGTACTGCGCGAACAGCGTGTCCACCGAGTCGAAACTGCGCTCGACGTTGCCCTTCTCCCAGGGCGATCCCTTGTGGGCGGGCTGGAAGTTGATCCCCATCGCCCGGCAGGCGTTTTGGAACGTCCGTGAGATGTAGGCCTTCCCGTGATCACATACGATCGTCTCCGGAACGATCACCGGCCGGGCCGCGGCGTGCTCAAGGCGTTCGTCCAGCTCGGTCAGCCGGCGATGCGGCAACACCGACCTCGACATCCGCAACGCGTCGACCCAGCCGGGCCGCATCGGCTCCGGCGTCATCGCCTTCGCCAACAGCACCGCCGCGTCGGCGGCCTTCGTCGTAGGACGCAGAACCGCCGCCGGGATCGTCCGCGTCGCCAGATCAATCATCCAGGTCAGTTCCACCCGGTCGGTCTCACCCGTGTCCAGCACCACCCGGACGTTCAACGGCGTGGAGTCGATCTGCGTCCACTCGCCCGGCCGGAACGCGGTCACCGTCCCGAACGGTCGGTCCGGCCGCTTGGCCACCGACTGGCGGGTCCGGGCCGACCCGATGGTGTGCCTGCCGGCCGACAGCGACGCGAACAGTCGGTAGAACGTCCGCTCCGGCGGCATCGGCGGCGCATCCGGCCCGTACTCAGCGGCGAGAATCTGCTGCGAACGGCGCCGCACCCGCGTGGCCGTGCCCGTGGACTGATGCGTCTGTTCCTCGATCGCGGTCACCATCGCCGCGATCACCCGCTCATCGGCCCGGCCGGTCGGCGACGACAGCCGCGCGAACCGACGGTCCACCAGAGCCCACAAACCCTCACGCTCGTAGCCACGCCGCAACCGCTGCAACGTCTTGAAACTGACCTGTTCACCCTGCCCGGCCAGCTCCGCGACCTTGGCCAACTCCCGTTGCCGCAGCGTGTGGGTCTCCGGATCGAACTCCGGCCGGCCCCGGGCACCTTTCTCCGCGCCCGGTGGCCGCCCCGTGAGCACCTCCACGATGTGCCGCTCCCACCAGCGAGCCTGTTCGACAGCCTCGTCCGGCAGACCATCCAGCAGGCCGGCCGGCGGCAGCGGCGCCGGAGGCACCGCGGAAACGATCCTGAACGTCGGATCGGTGAGTAACCGGCTCAGCGGCACCACCACCGCGCCACCGGCGACGTCGAGCAACCGGACCTGGCCCTCGGCCAGGCCGTCCACCACGTGCACCTGCCCGCGGAGCCGAACCTCGTCACCGATACGCAGTACCGGCGGCCGCGACACCGTCATCGAAGCCCTCCCGCCACCCGCACCAGCGACGTCTCGCTCAACGCCGCCGACCGCAGATCCGCCTGCAACTCCCGCAACCACAACATGTGGAACAGCACCGGCAGCACTCCTAGCGGATCACCGACCGCGCTCGCGCCCTCCATCAAAGGGACCGGTCGTGCGAACACCCGCCGTAACTGATCAGCGTGGACCCGCTGGTGATACCGCCGGTGCCGGTAGCCCGACAACCAGCGCAGATTCGCCGCGAACACGGCATCCAGCGCGCCCACCCGCTCAAACCCCCAGCCGACAGCCTCACAGGCCCGCGCTGTGGCCGCGAACTTCGCCGCATCCTTGGGTCCGATCCGGTCGTCGGCGCGGACGTCGATCACCACCGCGGTTCCGTCGCGCCGCCGGACGAAGTAGTCCGGCGCATGCCGTACTGGCCGTTCGTCCTTGTCCTGCCAGCACAACCAGAACGGCTGCGACGAAACCGTGAGGACATCCGGGTCAGCGTCCAGCAGCATCAGCCGGTCACGCTCCAGCCAAGATTCGTACCCGACGTGCTCACCGCTGGTGGCGAAGAACCACAACCCGGAAAAGCTGCGCTGACCTCGGCGGGACGTGAACTGGCGTACCGCACCGGCACGCTCGAACGGAACACTCCAGCACAACGACAGAGGCCCACGCTGACGAACGCCAGCCGAGTCGATGTAGACCAGCTCGAACTCATCGCCCGGCCGCGCCGGAGCCGACGCCCTCGCAGCGTGCACCGCCACCCGCTCTCGCTGAAGCAGTCCATCAAGATATGCCTCAACTTAAATGGCAGAAACCGCGAGATGCCTCAGACACGCTGGCAGTGCCTCACATCAACTGGCAGACGACAACCTCCCGGGTGAGCTTCGGCCGATTAATGGATTACCGGTTATAGCAATGCAGTAAATTCTCCGCACAAAGCGGGCATATAGGTGATGCATCATAATGACAGTTAAGGTGCGTAAGGGTTTACGCTGGTGCGATGGTGGATCGGGCCCGCCCGAAACCGGCCGTCAAGCGGTCAGGAGGTGGCCCGCCCGTACGCCATGCGCGCTTCGGCGACCTCCGCGGCCTGCCGCGCACGCCAGCGCTGCTGTGCCTGTCGGTTGCAGACCCGGCAGACCCGCCGGAAACGGCCGGTGGCCGGGTCGATCTCCCGGTCGTGGCCGTTGCGGCACTGGGGGCGCTGGGCGCGGTCGCGGCAGTTGTCGGCGCGGCTGCGCTGGCGCAGGTGGCTGGGCTCGATGCAGTCCGACGCGCCGCAGTCGTGGTGGACCTCCAGGGCGGGGTCGTAGCCGCCGACGAAGACCACGTACGCCGCGATGTGTGCCCAGGCCCGGCCGGCGAGTTTCTGGTACTCGCCGGGTCGATTGCCGTAACCGCGCACGATGAGGCATCCGTTGCCGGCCCGTGTCGCGCGGCTCAACAGGTAGGCCCGGAGGGTCTCTGCGGTGAAGTGGCGCGACAGGCCAGTGATCTGGGACAGCACGGGATCAAGGGTATGACCCGGGTGCGACGCGGTGGCCGGCCGGGCGACGCGCAGTCATCTACGCCATCGGGGCAGCATCCGGGAGGACATCTGCCGCCAGAACCGTTGCAGCTCGGAGCGGGGCCCCAACTGCCAGCTCGCTCGGCTCGGTCGCTCCGGGTGCCAGGTGGCCAACTCGACCTGCCGTGAGCAGAACGCCTCGTCGATCTGGTGGGGCAGGTCCTCGTTCGGCGCGGGCAGCGGGCAGAGCCGGAACGGACAGTCGGCCACGCAGGTGGCGCCCGGACTCGTCTTCTCGATGGGGTGGTCGCGGCTGGCCTGTAGTGGCGCGCGGTCGCCGGTGAGGCAGGGCGGCAGGTCGCTGCGGTTGGACCGGGCCAGCAGCCGGTCGCGTTCGGGCGGATCGTCCGGGTACCGGCCGGTGAGGTTGAGCAGGAGCATCACGTCGGCGAGCAGACGTTGGGCACGCTGGTCCAGCACCGCCCAGCCGACCGACTCCGGCAACCACGACTCCTGCTCGCCGCGGATATCGGCACTTGGTTCGCTGTCACCCACCCGGCTGACGATGTCCCGCTCGTCGATCCAGCAGTATCGCTCGGGATGCCCGCTGCGTAGCGCCAGCACGCACAGCTCCGCCGCCTCCTGCACCAGCGGGTGCGTCGTACCGCCGCCGTGCTCGGGCGCGGCCGGGCCGCCGCCGGCGATGCTGAGCCAGTAGTCGACCAGGCCACGCGGGTCCGATACCGGCCGGTCGTACGGCAACCACTCGTGCGGGTCCTCGGGCAGCGACAGCAGGGTCAGCGCCTGGAGCAGTGCGAGGTGCGCGTACCAGAGATGGACGTGGCGCAGCAGCCGTTCGGCCTGCTCGATCAACGCCTGCCGCCGGTTGCCGCCGTCGTCGAAGACGCGGCAGTTGGCGGCGAGACGAAATCCCTGCGCCAGGTGCATCTGGCGGGTCAGGTCGTCGGCCTCGGTTGGTTGGCGGAACCGGTCGACTGCGGCGCGCAGCAGGTCGTGGGCACGTGCCTCCGATTCCTGCTGCGCCTGCGGTGGCAGGTGGCGTTGGGAGTACAGGTACAGCAGCGGGAGCAGCCAGCCCCGCAGTTGTTCTTCGTGCGTGTGATGCTCCGGGCCGGGGCGGGCGAGTGGGCTCTGTAGGCGATCCGCCAACTGCCGCGCGGCCAGGCCACCGCCGATGGCGATCTGCCGTACCGCGACCAGCCGGACCGGGTACGAGGTTTCGCCGCAGATCATGTCGAAGAACATGCGGTAGGCGGGTGTGCCGGGTGCTGCGCCGACGTAGCTGCTCTCGCGTTCGACGAGGAGCCGGGCCGCCGCCCCGAAGCGGTGCATGAGGGCCAGCTTCGCCTCACCGAGCGGCCGGTCCGTGACGGAGTGGTCCTCCTGGAAGGTGTGCCAGTTGGCCGCCACGGCCGCCACGATGCGCGGGTGCGCGGGCTGCGCGGACCAGCCGTCGATCTCGAAGGCGGCGGCGAACATCTCGACGGCCCGGGTCCGATCGCCGCTGGGCAGCAGGACCTTGCCGGGGCCGGCCTCGGTGCTGCCGCTCTCCCGGCTGGCCAACTGGCACAGCGCCTCGGTCAGGAACGCGCAGAGGGTCGCCACCACCGACACCCGATCGTCGTCCGCGCGGGCCGGCAGGCGCTTGCCGCCGGCACGCGACGCTTTGACCGGGCTCGGCGGTTGCCCCTCGCTGCGGGAGAAGAGCGTCATCGCGATGAGCAGTTCCCGGCTGGGCCGGTTCGAGCCCGCCTGCATCCGCTGTCGAAACCGGGCCTGGTCCGGTTCGATCGCCGGCCTCAGGTAGCGGGAACCCAGGTAGGCGTGGAGTGCGCCGTCGGGGAATCGCAGTCGACCGTTGGGCAGGCGTTCCACCAGACCGAGCAGGACGCCGAGGGCCTGGGCCAGGCCGAGGTCGGAGTCGAGGCACGGGTTGAATCTGGTCACGTTCTGGCGGAGCGCCGCCACCAGGAAATCGTTCGCCGGGTCGAGCAGGTCCGTGGGGTTGACCTCGGCGGTACCGTCGATCAGCCCCAGGCAGGCCAGCGCCGAGAGGATCTCGACAACATCGCTGCGCTCGCGCTTGGAAACGCCGTAGTCCTGGTGCACCCAGCCACTGATCAGCGCCTCCCGCCAGCTCTCCAGCAGGTGCCAGCGGGCCGCGCAGCGGTCCCGGGGTTGGCGGTCGTCGCGGGCCGCCGCCACCTTCTCCAGCTTGCCGCTGCGCCGAAGGTCATCAATGATGCGCAGGTAGACCGGGGATTCGGCGATGTCGGCGAGCCGGACCAGGTCGGCGACCCGGGCCCAGCCGGCACCGTGGGTCGGGTCCGGGCCGAGGACGTACTGGAGGGCGGCTCCCTCGCTCAGCGGTTCCAGCTGGAGCACGCTGGCGTTCATGCCGCGCAGCGGGTCGCTGGGTCGGGAGGCGATCACCAGCGGCAGGTCCTGGATGGCGGCCTGGCCAATGGCGTAGCGCAGCACGCTGTCCCGGTCGATGTCGGAGCCGACGTCGACCTGTTCGAGGCCGTCGGCGAGCACCACGATGCGTTCTCGCCGACGTAGCCACCGCCACGCCGTGTCGCCCTGCCCTGCGCTCCACAGCCACGGGTCGACGAAGCTGAGGAACTCTTCCCTGGCCAGGGTGAGAAAGTCGAGGTCCTGCTCCTTGTCGATCCGCCGGCCGCGCAGGTCCAGCCCGATCGGCACCAGGCGTCTGTCGGCCAGGTGCTGAGCGAGCAGGGTCAGGGTCGCGGTCTTGCCGGTGCCGATCCCGCCGACGAGGATCAGTGGGCGGCGGACGTCTCGGTCCCGCAGTCGCCTGAGCAGCAGCGTGCAGAGTTCGTCGCGGCCGACCACCCAGCCGAACTGCTGGCCGGTCGCGGTGTGCACCACCCGTTCGGGTTCGCGCAGGACGGTCGACCGGTACCTGTTGGTGAGCCAGGCGTACCAGCCGCAGAGGAAGATGACGGCGCCCAGCGCCAGACCGAGCAGGTTGGTGGCCAGGCCGGTGACCTGGCCGCAGTAGAAGGATGCCGACTCCGGGCACACCTGCCACGGTCGCAGTGTGCCGAATCGCGCCAGGATCGACACGACCAGGGCGAAGATCAGCCAGATCGCGTAGGCCACTCCGACGATCACGACCAGCCAGTACAGGCGCGCCCTCGGCCGGTGCGGGAGGTAGTCGTCGGGCATCCGCTCGGCGGCTGCCCGGCTCGCCCGCTGGCCGGCGTGCTCGCGCCAGGTCTGTCGGCGGCGACGCCACTGCCACAGCCGGACCCGCGCCTGCCAGCGCCGGTTCGCCCAGCTCCCGGGTCCTCGGCTCACCTGCGGCCGTCCCGCCGACCGCAGCTCGACGGGGGAACCGCCAAAAGGGGCGTCTGTGAACAGGGTTCGCTATTCACCTCACCAAGGGTAATCGGCACCCGACGGCCACCAGGGACGTTTGGCCACCACCGTCGCCAACGCGCCAACTCCGCCGTTCAGTGGCGACCACCAGGGGTGTCACCCTTCACTAGTACGCTGTACCAACGCGCCGAGCGGTGTAGCACGTTGGAGAACTGGCTTGCGCTCTACGCCTCGGCGTTCGGCCCGCAGCGCACCGAGCAGGCCCGGCGGTTGCTGTCCGGGATGACCGCCCGCGCCCTGGACCGGGTCGACACCAGGGTGGCCACCCTGGAAGCCGAGGGCGCGCTGCGGCACCCGGATCGACTGCGCCACGCCACCGTGCTGCTCGCCCTGATCGACGGCCTCTGCCTGCCACTGCTCGCCGCCGAATCGGGCGCGAGCGTGGCGGAGGCCCGCAGCATCCTCGCCGAGGCGGTCGAGCGGCTGGTGACGGTCAACCCGCCCGACTGATCACGGTCAACTCGGCGTCGGTACGCAGTACACGTCGCCGGAGTTCGCCTCGTGCGGCAGCGCGAGCAGGTGGCGGGCCATCTCCTCGGCGCAGACCCACCGCCCGAGGGTCAACGCCTTGTCGTCGCCGAGCGCCACGTCGAAGCCGCCGAAGCCGAGCGCGGTGAGCCGGTCCAGGCAGCGCAGCGCCACCGTACGGCCGATCGTGGTGAATTCGAACGACAGTGCCGGCAGCGGGCGGCTCAGGCCGGCGAGGACGGCGTCCTCGAAGCCCTCCACGTCGATCTTGACGAAGGCCGGCGTGCCGTGTTCGGCGATGAGCGCGTCGACGGTGGTGACCGGGACGTCGATCTGGCCGTCCCACACCTGGTCCTCCCAGCCACCGGCGCCGGCCGCCGCGGCCACGAAGTCGGTGGAGGCGGTGGAGACCGTCGGGTTTGCGGAGTTGACCAGGAAACCGACCTGTCCCGGCTGCGCCCCGCAGGCCGCCTCGACCACGCTGACCTGCTCGTCGTCGGCGTAGATGGCCCGCAGCGCCCGCAGGCACAGCGGTTGCGGCTCGACGGCCACCACCCGGGCGCCGAGGCGGCGGAAACAACCGATGTGGTCACCGACGTGCGAACCGATGTCGAAGACCAGGTCGCCGGGGCGCACGAAGCGCGCGTAGAAGGCATCCATCGCCGCGTCCCGGTCGGGGTCGCCGTAGTAGACCTCCAGCGAGCGGCGCAGCGCGGCGGTGGCCGGGTCGGCCTTGAGCGCCTCGACCGCAGCGGATTGGGTACCCATCGCAGCACCCTAACCCGACCGGGTGGTCGCCGTGGCGGTCCGCGCGGCCACCGGTCACCCCGTGTGACGTACCTCGGTGTGCCAGATGTCGGCCCACGGCCGGCGCAGCCCCCGGCACAGCCAGATCGGCCCGCCGTTCTCGTCGTTCTCCACCGCCACCCGCAGGTCCACCCGACCGGCGAAGCTGACCTCGCGGAACCAGGCCCGCAGCTGCTCCGGCCGCGACCAACCCACGGCGATCACCACGTCGGCGTGATCCGGCGGCCGGCCGAAGTCGGCCATGCTGTTGTGCCCCGAGTACGCGGCGGGCAGCCCACGCTGCGGACCGTAGCGGGCCACCGCACCGGCCTCGCCGTAGTTACCGGTGAGGATGACCGCGCGCTGTCGCTGCTCGGCCGGCAGTTCGCGGTACACGGCGGCGAGCGAGTCGGCGAACGCCGGCCAGCCGATGGTCTCGCCGCCGTCGTAGTTGACGGCCACCACGAAGCCCGGCAACCGGTCGGCCGGCAGCACCGGCAGCAGCAACACCGCGTTGCTGGCGGCGGTGAGGACGACCACGGCTGCCAGCACCGCGCGCCGCACCCGGGTCCGGGCCGCCCAACCGGCGGCGACCACCGCACCGGCGGCGGTGAGCACCAGCAGCAGCGGCGCGTCGTAGTAGCCCTTGCCGCCGACGAGTAGCACGATGCCGGCGACCACCAGCCAGGTCCAGCCGAGGGCCCGGTAGCCGCGCCATTCAGGGTGGCGCAGCAGCACGATCAGACCGAGCACCCAGATCGGTACGACGAACGGGCCGATGATCACCAGGTGCAGCAGCAGCGCGTCGAGTCGCCCGCTGTAGGAGCTGTCGCCGCCGGAGATGGTGGCCGCGACGCCCAGTTGCGGGAACCCGTTTACCGCCTGCCAGGCCAGGCTCGCGGCGGCGAGCAGCGCGAACAGCCCGGCGGCGACCCACACCCAGCGGTCGCGCAGCAACCGGCGTGGGCCGGCGATCGCCAGCGCCGCTACCAGCCCCACGGCCAGCAGCGCGGGCAGC
Organism: Micromonospora sp. FIMYZ51; assembly: GCF_038246755.1. Lineage (NCBI taxonomy): Bacteria > Bacillati > Actinomycetota > Actinomycetes > Micromonosporales > Micromonosporaceae > Micromonospora > Micromonospora sp. FIMYZ51. The sequence goes on from NZ_CP134706.1 coordinate 3,649,607, forward strand.
AGCTTGTTGACCATGCCGACGCCGAGGACCAACGCGATGGCCAGCGCCCACCGGGTGTCGCCGCTGCGCAGCAGCCGTACCGTGCACAACCCGGCGGCCAGCCAGACCACCAGGTCGACGGTGGTGGTGCTGAGCAGGTGGCCGGTGGCCAGCACGACCCCGGAGGCGGCACCGAGCAGGGCGGCGAAGGTCTGCCCACCCCGGTCGGCGCCGAACTGCCGGGCGATCGCGGCGACCAGCAGCACCGCGCCGCCGGCCAGCAGTGCCGACGGCGTACGCAGGGCGAGCAGGCTGCCCGGGGCGAGGGTATCGGCCAACCGGGCCAGGGCGGGCACCAGCGGACCCTGGTCGACGTAGCCCCAGTCGAGGTGGCGGCCGGCGAGCAGGAAGTACAACTCGTCGCGGTGGTAGCCGTACCGTGGTGCCAACAGCAGCAGGAGCAGGGTGAGCGCTGCGGCGACGAGCCACGGTCCGGTGGCCCGATCCCCGATCGCCGGGCCGGTCGGATGCGGCGTCGCCGTCGCGGCGCGGCTACTGGGCGTTGCCGTGGCCATGACCAGCATTGTCGGTCGGACCGAGCGGGCGCGGAATCCCCCGATGGTCCCTGACCGGGCAACGATCCCGGCCCGGAAGATCTTGTTAGCCTCGGGGCATGGAATTCCCGTCGCCGGGTCGCCCGATGGACCTGATGTTCCTGCTCAGCTGGGCCAGCCACGCGCTGCGGGCCGAGCACGCCACCGGCCTGGCCGAGTTGGGCATCTCACCCCGGGCGTACGGCGTGCTGCTGCGCGCCCACGGCGGCGGACTCACCCAGCGGCAGATCGGCGAGATGTGCGGGGTCGACAAGACCACGATGGTGGTGACCCTGGACCAGTTGGAGGCCGACGGGCTGGCTCGCCGCGTCCCCGCGCCGGGCGATCGGCGGGCCCGGCTGGTGGAGCTGACCCCGAAGGGGGAGCGGGTGCTCGACCAGGCCCGGCAGGTTTCGGCCCGGATCGAGGCGAACGTGCTCGCCGTCCTGCCCGAGGCCGAGCGCGAGCTGTTCGTCCGGGCCATCCAGCGCCTGGTGAACGAGCGCCTCTCCGGCCAGTGCGGGCCGGCCGGTTCGGTCTGTTAGGCGGACACCGCATCGAAACACCGCGACCGCGCGGGGCGAAACCGATCGGGGCGAAGGTCAGATAGACCGGTAGTGGGACCGGCGGCGCCGCGTCCCGCCGGACCACCGTAGACAGGATTTAATCTCAAACCAGATAGTCTCGTACAAGACTATCTGGTACCGTCGCCGTGCTGGGTTCCCGATCGAGGAGTGACTATGAGCAGTACCACCGTCTCCACCGTCAGCACCAGCACATCCCTGCGCCGACGGGTTCTCGGCGTGCTGGCGGCCGTCGCGGCAAGCGTCGCGATCTGGCTGGTCACCGCGCTGGGCGGGGTCGACTACGCGGTGACCAGTCCGGGGCAGCCCGAGGTGGTCGTCAACCTCGTCCCGGTCGTCGTGGTCTCGCTCGGCGCGGCCCTGATCGGCTGGGCGGCACTGGCCCTGCTGGAACGGTTCGCCGGGCACCGGGCCACCACCATCTGGTTCACCCTGGTGCTGGCGGCCACCCTGCTGTCGTTCGTGCCCCTGGTTCAGGTCGAGGCCACCGCCGGCGCGAAGCTCGCCCTGGGCGCGATGCACCTGGCGGTGCCGGTCGCGTTGATCCCGCTGCTGCCCAAGCGCGACCACTGAGCACCGACGCTCGACTTGACGACACGCGGCGGGCGCGCTAAATAAAGAAGTGAAGTTGAGTCGATGGGGCTCAACTCCAGGAACCTTCGGCTAGAGGAACCGAGGAGGCACGACATGCTGATGCGCACCGACCCGTTCCGGGAGATCGACCGGCTCACCGAGCAGTTCTTCGGCACCACCAGCCGTCCGGCCGTCATGCACATGGACGCCTACCGCGACGGCGACTACTTCTACGCCGCCTTCGACCTGCCCGGCGTCGACCCCGACAGCATCGACTGCACCGTGCAGCGCAACGTGCTCACCGTCCGCGCCGAGCGTCGCCGGCCCGCCGGTGACAGCGTCGAACTCGTCGCCGCCGAACGGCCGATGGGGGTGTTCAACAGGCAGCTCTTCCTGGGCGACACCCTCGACACCGACAAGCTCGAAGCCGGCTACGACAACGGCGTACTGACGCTGCGTATCCCGGTGGCCGAGCGGGCCAAGCCCCGCCGGGTCACGGTCACCGCGACCGGCAACGGCCGCAAGGAGATCAACGCCTGACGCCACCGCCCTCCCGCGATCTTGCACTTTCGGTCCTCGGATAACGAACAAAAGCCGTAAAGGGACGACGCAGAGTGCAAGATCGCGGGGACGGGTGCGGTGGGGATCTTGGTGGATCGGCGCGCCTGGACGGCGTGGGGCGGCAAGGCTGAAAAGCTTCTTCACATGCGTTCGCACGACCTTCCGGTGCTGTCGCACCCGCCGGCCCAACCCGTCCTGCCCGGTGAGCCGCTCGCCGTCACCGAGGCCTGGCTGCGTAACCGTCGGCTCAGCGAACACACCCGGGACGCGTACCGCCGCGACGTCGCCGGCTGGCTCGCCTGGTGCGCCAGCCGCCACCTCGACCCGCTGCGGGCCAACTTCCTACACGTAAACGAGTACGGCCGGGCGTTGGAGAGCAGCCGGTCGGCGCGTACCGGACGGCCGCTGACCCCGGCCACCGTGGCCCGCAAACTGTCCGCTCTGTCCAGCTGGTACGACTTCCTGGTCAAACTGCGCGCCCTGGACACCAACCCGGTCGCCGGCGCCGACCGGCCACACGTCGACCGCGACCACTCGGCCACCGTCGGACTGACCCCCACCGAGGTCGACGCGCTACTTGCCGCCGCCGAGGCCGACACCGGGCCGACCGCCGCCCGCAACCGCGCCGCCATCGCCCTGCTGGCCGACCTCGGGCTGCGCGTCGGGGAACTGGTCGCCCTGGACCTCACCGACCTCGGCGCCGAGCGCGGACACCGCAGCGTGCGCTTCGTCGGCAAGGGCGGCAAGCCCCGCCGCCGGGCACTGACCCCGTCCACCGCGTACGCGCTGGACGCCTACCTGACCGAGCGGGCCGACCGCCAGGGCGTACCGGTCGCCCAGCTCACCGGGGCGCTGCTGGTCACCGCCAGCGGCGCCCGCCTGGACCGGCACTCGGTGTTCCGGCTGGTGCGCCGGCTCGCCCGCAGCGCGGGCATACCCGCCTGGGCCCGGCTGTCGCCGCACTCGCTGCGTCACGCCTTCGCCACCACCGCCCGCGCCGAAGGCGTACCGCTGGAAGACGTGCAGGACGCGATGGGCCACGCCGATCCACGTACCACCCGACGCTACGACCGGGACCGGCACAACCTCGACCGGGATCCCGCGTACGCCATCTGGGCGGCCCGCGCCCGCCGCCGCAGCTGACCCTCGGCCCCGCTTTCGCCCGCATCACCGCAGCGGATTCTCTACCGTCGGATGATGTGGACGTCGAGCAGCCGTGGAGCAGGCCGGCCCGGCGGCGCCAACCGGTCCGGGCCGGACTCGTCCTCGCCGGTGCCGCGGTGGCCCTGTGCTGTGTCGGCGTCGCCGGACTGGGCGCCTGGAACGTCCAGGTGGTCACCCAGGCCGCCGGCCCGGTCCGGGAAACCGCCGACGGATTCCTGCGGCAGGTCACCGTGGGCGACACCGACGGCGCCTACCAGCGGCTCTGCACCGACGCGCGGACCCGGTGGAGCGAACTCGGCTTCACCAGCTGGGTACGCACCCCGCCGGTGGTGCGCGACTACGAGATCCTGGACGTCTCGGTGGCCACCCGCTCCGGGCGGCCCGTCGGCACCGTCACCGTACGACTCACCCGCGAAAGCGGCACCACCGAGCAGCGTGAGCTGTCGGTGGTGCGCGACGACGCCGGCTGGCGGGTCTGCGGCGACCCCTACTGACCGCCCGGCGAACCCGACCCGATCACACCGCGGCCGACTCGACAAGCCGGCCGTCGCGCAACACCAGCACCCGATCGGCCAACTCCACAAGCGTCGGATCGTGGGTGGCCACCAGCGCAGTCATCCCACGCGCGTGCACAAGCGCCCGCAGCAGGTCCATCACCGCCCGACCGGTCTCCGAGTCCAACTGGCCGGTCGGCTCGTCGGCGATGAGCAGCGCCGGATCGTTTGCCAACGCCCGCGCGATCGCCACCCGCTGCTGCTGGCCACCGGACATCTCGTACGGCCGCTGCGCCGCCTGCCCGCCCAGCCCGACCAGCTCCAGCAGCACCGACACCCGTTCCTCGCGCTGCGCCGCCGGCACCTTGGCCAACCGCATCGGCACCCCGACGTTCTCCGCCGACGACAGGATCGGAATCAGCCCGAACGACTGGAACACGAACCCGATGGTGTCGCGCCGCAGCCGCCGCAGCTCGGCCTCGCTGGCGGCGGTCACCTCGCGACCGGCCACCCACACCCGCCCCGCGCTCGGCCGGTCCAGGCCACCGATCAGATTCAACAGGGTGGTCTTGCCGGCACCCGAGCGCCCCCGCACCGCCACCAGCTCACCCCGGCCGGCCGACAGCGACACGTCCCGCACCGCGTGCACCACCTGGTCGCCGCTGCCGTAGTCCCGGCACAGCCCCTCGACCCGAATCAGCTGATCGCTCACTGCTCGCCCCTACGCTCACCAGAGCGGACCTGCACATGATCCGGCTCCAAGGTCAACTTCACCCGGTCCCGCAACGCCAGCGCATCGACGAACCCGGCCGGCAGCTGCATTCGGCCGGCCCGGTCCAGCACCGCGTACTCCTCGGTGACCAGTTCCTCGACACCGTCGGCACCGACCCGCGCGGTGCGGTGCACCTCCGAGGCGGTGCGCCCGTCACGGATCGCGACGGTCCGCCGCACCTGGGACGCGACCTGCGGATCGTGGGTGACCACCACGACCGTGACACCCAGCTCGGCGTTGATGGTGCGCAGCGCCGCGAACACCTCCGCCGCCGTCGCCTCGTCCAGCTCACCGGTCGGCTCGTCGGCGAAGAGCACCTCCGGGTCGTTCGCCACCGCCACCGCCACCGCACACCGCTGCTGCTCACCACCGCTCATCTGCCCCGGCCGACGATCCGCGCAGTACCCGACACCGACCATCTCCAGCAGCTCGGTGGCCCGCCGCCGGCCCGCCCGGCCACCCCGACGCGCCAACTGCATCGGCAACTCGACGTTCTCCCGGGCGGTCAGGTACGGCAACAGGTTGCGGCCGGTCTGCTGCCACACGAACCCGACCGTGTGCCGCCGGTACCGCAGCCGCTTGCGCGCCGACATGGTCAGCAGGTCGTAGCCGGCCACCCGGGCGATCCCCGCGGTCGGGGTGTCCAACCCGGACAGGATGTTCAACACCGTGGACTTGCCGGAGCCGGACGCCCCGACGATCGCCACCAGCTCACCCCGGTCCACGACCAGGTCCAGGCCCTGCAACGCGACCACCTCCACCCCCTCGGTGGTGAAGATGCGCACCAGACCGTCGCAGACGATGTGCCCACGCAGCCGGTCCGCCCCACCGGCGCGGTCGGCGGCCCGCTGCGCCGCCCGCCGTTGCAGCGTCGCCAGATCCGGTACGTCCTCGCGTACCACGCTCGTGCCGGCGGTCATCAGTTCTCCTCTCCCAGCCGCAGCACCTCACCGAGGCGCTTGCGTCGGTTCACAAGCGTTTCCGCGACCAGCCCGGCGACCAGACCGAGCACCACCAGCGCCGACACCCCGCCCACGACAAGCGGATCCAGCTGCTGACGCAGCGGCACCCCCGGGGCGAAGGCGGACAACCCGAGGGCCGGCCCGAGCAGCCGGGGCAGCAGAGCCCCCACCACCGTGCCGGTCACCGCCGCGACCACCACCAACGGCACCAACTCGTAGATCAACAGTCGCCGGCCGTGCACGGCGGACAGGCCCAGCGTGCGCAACCGGGACAGCATCCGGCCCCGACCGGCAGCGTCGGCGATCACCGCGAACCCGACGGCCAACACCGCAAGCGCCGTACCGCCGACGGCACCGGCGGCGAAGGCCAAGGTCAACACCTCGTTGGCGCCGGTACGCTCCAACCCCTGCCGGTACGCCCGCCAGGTCTCCAGCGCCGCCGGCAACTGCGGACGCGCCACCTCCACCCCGAGCACGTCCGACTGCCGGCGGCGCTGCGCGTCGTCGGCCACCGCCAGCAGACGTCCCTGGTCGATGTCGGCACCGGCGATCAGATACCGGTTGGGCACGATCGGCGTGTACTCGTACTCCGGCAACGCCTGCCACGGCAGCACCACGAACCGCTCGACACCCAACCCGACACCGGGGAAGGAGTCGACCACCCCGGCGACCCGGAACCCATACAACCGGCCCTGGACATCGGCCACCGCCTCGCCGTCGATGTCCGCCGCCACCTGCGCGGACACCACCGCCGGCACCGGCGTGCCGTCGCGCACGGCAGCCCGCAACGCGGCGGGCACATCCACGTCGACACCACTGCGCGCCACCACGTCGGCGAACGCCGGTGCGTCCACCACCAGCACCCGGGCCTGCCCGAGCAGCGTGGCCTGCGCCCCGCTCTCCGACAGCAGCCGCCGGTTGGACTCCACCCACATCCGGGCCACCGCCCGCACCCCGGGCACCCCGGTCAACGTGTCGGCGGCGTCGGGGGAGAAGGCGTACCCGGTCAGCACGGCATCGGCCGGCACCGTCAACGTCGCGGCCCGGTCCCGGGCGGCGGCCACACTTGTCGTGACCACCCCACCGAACACGCCGGTGCTGACCGCCACGATCAGCACGGCCAGCGGACCCAACGCCACCGGGGCGCCCCGTCCCGCGCGGGCCACACCCAGGAAGAGCACCGCGCCACGCGCCCGCGCCGCCCACCGACCCGCCAGCCGCAACGGCCACGGCAACAGCCGCAGCGCCACCAACGCCGCCGCACCGGCGACCAGCACCGGCACCGAGGCCAGGTACACGTCGACACCGCCGGCCGCGTCGAGACCCCGCCGACGCAGCAGCAGCACCCCCAGGCCGGCCAGCACCAGCACGCTTGCCTCCACCGTCAGGCGTCGGGCCGACGGACGCTGCCGGATCACGTCGGCCCGGCCGGCGGTGGCGGCGACCCGGCGATGAGCGAGCATGGCCAGCACCGGCACCACGGCAGTGGTCAGCACCGCCAACAGCAGCACCGCCCACGGCATCCCGTCGCCCCGCCCCGGCACCCGGCTGCCGATCAGGGCACCGACCAGCACGGCCACCGGTTGCACCGGTGCCGCCTCGGCGAGGGTCCGCACACCGATCGTGGCCAGTGCGGCACCCCGGGCCCGCAGCAGGGTGAACTCCTCGCGGCGGCGACTCACCGCCAGCCGGGCCGCCAGCAAAATCAGCCCCAGCAGGCTGGCGATCAGCCCGGCCTGCACGACGGCCAGCAGCGACCGCACCGCCCGCAGCTCGTCGGCGAAGCGGGCCAGCGCCGTGTCCAGCGACGTCTGCACCCTCGATTCCGGCACCCACTCGGTCCGCCGGCTCTCCGCCACCGCCGCGGTGACCTCCGGCAACATCGAGGTGTCCAGCCGGTCTTCGTCGAGCCGGTAGCGCCAGGAGTAGCCGGTCGGCACGCCGGTGGCGATGGAAACCAGGTCGACGCCCGCCCAGTCGGTGACGGCCTCGGCCAGGTACGGGTCACCGTCCTCAAGTGGCGCGATCGGATCGAGGGCGAGCCGCAGGTCGTCCCAGACCGGGTCGTCGGCGTCGCGTGCGGTGAACACCCCGACGATCTGCGCCCGCGCCACCCCCTCGGCACCGGTGAAGCGCAACCGGACACCAGGCCGCAGCGACAGCATCTCGGCCACCGCCACCGACACCGCCAACTCCGCCGGCTGACCCACCTCGGTACGCGGCCACCGGCCGGCGGTCAACTCCGCCGCCTCCGGCACGCCGGTCTGCGCACGCAGACCGATGTTCTTCACCGCACCGCCGTCCATCGGCGGCACGTCACCGGTGGCGGCCAGCTGCTCCTCGGGCAGCCCGGCGGCGTACCACCGACGGTCCACCAGGCCGGGCAGTGGCTGCGGCAACTGCGCGACGTACCCGTCGAGAGACGCCTGCCCGACGGCGGCCACCCCGGACCGGTCGGGAACGGCTTCGACAAGGATGGACACGTCGCGCACCTGGTGCGGCAACCGGTCCACGTCGGCGCGCAGCCCCGCGTCGGCGTACCCGTCGGCGATCCTCGGCGCCCCGGTCACCAGCAGCGCCGCCACCAGCCCCAGCACCGCCAGCAGACCCACATGGGCCGCATACACCCTGATCCGCCGCATCCCACTCACCGCGTCGGCCTTTCGTTCGCGACTGCGGGGCTCCGCTGCGCTGCACTCCTCGCGCTCACCGGTACCCGCCTTTCGTTCGCGACTGCGGGGCTCCGCTGCGCTGCACTCCTCGCGCTCACCGGTACCCGCCTTTCGTTCGCGACTGCGGGGCTCCGCTGCGCTGCACTCCTCGCGCTCACCGGTACCCGCCTTCCGTTCGCGACTGCGGGGCTCCGCTGCGCTGCACTCCTCGCGCTCACCGGTACCCGCCTTCCGTTCGCGACTGCGGGGCTCCGCTGCGCTGCACTCCTCGCGCTCACCGGTCCTCCCCGATGCGGAGCTGGGTTGCGGTCAGGCGACGTCGCATGGTCGCCGACATCGCGGCGCTGAAGGCCAGCGCGAGCAGCAGCAGCCCACCACCGGTGGCCAGCACCGGCGGCCAGTCGATAGTCAACAGCGGCGGCGGATCGGGACGGTCCGCCGACGGGGTGAGGATCACCAGCGGCGCCATCGTCGCCGCGACACCGACCCCGACGGCCAGCCCCACCAGCACGCCCATGCCGGCCAGGAACGCCTGCTCGGCCAGCAGCGACCGGGCCACCAGCCGGTGGCCGGCACCGAGGGTGTGCAGCACGGCCAGCTCGGTGGCCCGTCGGCGGGCGGTGGCGCTGACGTCCACGGCGACGCCGACCGCGGCCAGCAGCACCGCGGCGAGAGCGGCGGCGAACAAGGCACCCCGGGCACCCACCCCGAACGGGTCGCGGGCCAGTTCGGCGGCGGCGTCCGCGCGGTCCCGCACCACCAGACCACCGAGCGCGGCGGCGGCGGTGGCCGTCTGCCGCGCCTGACCGGGCGTGGTGGACAGCCACCACTCCTGGGTCGACGGCAGCAGACCGTGGTCGTGGAAGAGTCGGGTGCTCAGCGACCGCAGGTCGACCAGCAGGGCAGCGTCCTGGGCGTCGCCGGGCAGCGCCGTCACGGAGTCGACCACGGTCACGTCCACATCCGCGCCGCCGAGGAACAACCGGGTCTGCGCGCCCACCTCGACGTGCAGTGCCGCCAACGCCCGCGCGGTGGCGACCACCGGCACCCGACCCTCGGCGGCCGGTCGGGTGATGGTCAACTGCCGCAGCGTCGGGCGGTCGTACGATCTGCCGGGGCGGGTGTAACGGGTAGCCAGGGTGGCGCCGGTGGCGGTCGAGGAGCCCACCGCCCCGGCCCGGTCGGCCAGCCGCCACGGCCCGTCGGCGGCCAGGTCGAGCGGCGAACCGGGGCCACCGGCCGGGCCGGCCCGCAGGTCGGAGACCTGCCAGTCGAGGGTCATCCCGGGTCCGCCGACGGTTTCGGCGGTGAACCCGGCCAGCCGCCACGGCCCGCCAGCGGCGGGCAGGTCGACGGCGAACCGTAGCGGTTCGTCATCACGGCCGGTGCCCAGCGGCAGCTGCCGATGCCCGTCCGTCGGGCCGACGACGATCGCCTGGTGGCGTACCGCACCGGTGGCTGCGTCACCGCCGCTGCGGGTGAGCAGTTCTCCGGTCAACCGTCGGGCGTCCGCCGGCAGGGCGACCGTCGGCGCCTCGACGCGCTTGTCGACGACGGTGTCGAACAGCGCATCGGTGGAGCCGCCGGCCAGATCGGAGCGGATGCGTACCACCTCACGGGCGGTGGCGGCGTCGACCGCAAGCATGGTCGCCGGTTCGGCGGCCGGCCCCAGCCGTACGCTGTCGCGCCAGGCCGCCAGCACCGTCTGCGTGCCGGGCAGGTCGGCGAGCTGGTCGGCCCGCTGCGCCGGGGCGGCGTTGTTGGTCTCGGTCAGCCGCAGGTCGGCGCCGACCTGGTGGGCGGCCTGGTCCTCCAGGGATCGGCGCGAGGTGCCGGCCAAAGACCAGGCGAGGGTGCCGACCGCGACGGCCAGGGCGAGCAGCAGCACCGGCCCGGCGTGCGGGCGCCGGCCGGCCTGCCAGGTGCCGAGCATGACGGCCGTCCACGGCTTGCGGTCCACCAAGCGTTCGGCGAGCCGGATCAGCGGCGGCAACAGCCGCAGCGCGAGCACCGCACCGGCAAGCACGCCGAGCGTCGGCGCGGCGGCCAACAGCGGGTCGACGCCCACCTGCCCACCCCGCGATCGGGACAGCGGCGAGGAGTACTGGTTGAGCTGGTACCAGGCCAGCACGGCCAGGCCGACCAGGACGACGTCCAGCCCGGCGCGCTGCACCATGCCGCGCCGGCTCGGCCGGGACCGGCTGGCCAGGTCGGCGACGTAACTGTCACCGCGACGCAGGCTGGGCCCCACCATCGCCAGCGCGCAGCCGGCCGCCGCCACGCCCGCCACCAGCCAGATCATCGGTGCGCTGTCCGAACGCAGCGACACCGCCGCCAGCCCGGACAGCCGGTCGGCGAGGCCGAGCACTTCGCCGGCCAGCGGTGGCGCGAGGACGGCGGCGGGCAGCACGACCAGGGCGGCCTCCCGGGCGGTCAGGCCGGCCAGCTGCCAGCGGGCGGCACCCCGGGCACGCAGCAGCGCGCTCTCGCCGCGCCGCTGCTCGGTGAGCAGGACGGCCACCAGCAGCAGCGCGTACCCGCCGAGCACCACCACCAGCAGCATCGGGGTGACCAGCGCGGAGCGACCGACGAGGGTGGCCTGCTGCAACCGCCGCACCAGGGCGCCGATCTCGCTGGTGGCCACCGCGGAGTCACCGAGCCCGGCCGCCTTCGGGGCCTCGGTGGTGATTCTCGTCGCGGCGTCGGTCAGCCGCTCCAGCGTGGCGGGGGTGCCCACCGTGGCCAGGTCCGGTTCGACCAGCCAGCCGGCGGAGGCGTTGGCCAGAAAGCGTGCGGTGAAGTCGTCCCGGTGCACGGTCATCGGCCCGTACGTGGCCGCCTGCGGCAGCGAGCCGGTCGCCGTCTCGGGAGCCAGCCGCCAGTACGCCGCGTCCGGGTCCACGGGGGTGAACACCCCCACCACGCTCACCTCGGTGACCCGGCCGGTCAGCCCGTCGGTGATCGGGATGCGGTCACCGACACCCACCCGCAGGGTCGTCGCGGCTGCGGCGGCCAGCGCGGTCTGCACCGGACTCGCGCCGGCCTGCGGCCACGTGCCGGCGGTCAGCCGGGCGTGTGCGGGCAGGTCGTCGAGGAACATCACCGAGGCGTACGTGGTGCCGGTGCGGTCGGCGACGGCGTCGCCGGTGTCGCCGCGCAGTTGCCGGCCGGCGGCGTACCCGGCGGCGCTGACCCGGGCGGGCATCCCGGCCAGGTCGGCCGCGACGCGCTCGCGCAGCGCGTCGTCGCGCTCGCGCAGCGCCTCGACGGTACGCCCGGCCGAGGCGCGTACCAGGATCGACCGTTCCTCGGCGGTGGCCGCGGTGAGCACGCTGCGGGTGCCGGAGTCGACCACGTCCCGGCTGTAGCCGGCCAGGCCGGTGAGGGCCACCGTCGCGACAAGCGTCGCCCCGGCCGCCGCGAGCAGCAGCCCCTTCGTGCCGCGGGCGCGCCGCAACGCGAGCCTCATCCGTCCTACCCCCGCTGGTTGCGCGGGCCGGTGTGTGGCCCGCCGTCGGTGTCGTCATGCACCAGAAGGGGCGGGCTCCCGGAAAAGGTTCGCGGCAGTGATCATTTCGTTATCCACGCCCCGGCCGGGCGTTGACCGGCAGCCCAACACCGCAGCCCTCGGGGGTCCACCACCGCAGCCGTCGAGGGGTCGGTGCCTCAGGCGTCGGGGGTGGCGCGCGGGCCCAGGTCGCCGGTGCGGTGGTGGCGACGGCAGAGCACCTGGTAGCGGACCTCCCCGTCGGCGACGGTGTCGCCGATGACCACCTGCTCGCCCTCACGCACCACCCGCCCACCGGCGACGCGCGCGTTGAGCAGTCCCTCCCGGCCGCACCAGCAGAGCACCTCGACCTGGATGCGGGCCACCGAGTCGGCCAGTTCGAACAGCCGCTGCGCGGCCGGAAACAGGCAGGACCGGAAGTCGGTGGCCAGGCCGAAGGCGTACACGTCCACGTCGTAGCTGTCGACCAGTTCGGCCATCTGTTCCACATGCTCGACGGAGTAGAAGCTGGCCTCGTCGCAGATCAGGTAGTCCACCCGTACGCCGTCGGACCAGGCGTCGCGGACCAGGGTCCGCAGATCCAGCTCGTCGGTGATCTCGATGGCCTCGTGGGCCAGCCCGATGCGGGTGGTCACCTGCGGGCCGAGGGAACGGTCGATGCGGGTGGTGACCAGGCCCCGGCGGCCCTGCCGGGCGTGGTTGTAGTTCATCTGCAAGGCCATCGTGGACTTTCCGCAGTCCATCGGGCCCCAGTAGAACCGCAGGGCGGCGGCGTGTGCCGGCCGCCCGTCCACGCCCCGGGCGGCGACGCAGCCGGCCGGGTTGTCGTCCCGGGCGGCCAGCATCGATCGGGCCAGGCACATCGCGGCGGCGTCGTCGGCGGTAGTCACGGACGGGCAGCCTAGCCGATCGGCGCCGCCGAGCTGATCATCGGCGGGCCGCCGGTGTGGGTCACAGCACCCGGGGCGGAGTGTTGCCGGCGGCGATGATGGCCCGGCGCATCGGCACCGCCAACAGCAGCAGGAAGCCGACCACGAAGAAGATCAGCAGCGAGACCAGGCCCACCCGGTAGGAGTTGGTGAGCTGGAAGACCAGGCCGAACGCCAGCGGCCCGAGCCAGCTGGTGCCCTTGTCGCTGATCTCGTAGAAGCCGTAGTACTCGCCTTCCTTGCCGGCGGGGATCAGCTGGCTGAACAGCGACCGGCTCAGCGCCTGGCTGCCGCCCAGCACCAGGCCGATGCCGGCACCGAGCACCATGAACGGCAGCGGCGCCTCGGCCGGCAACCGAAACGCGGCGATGATCACCACGGTCCACAGCACCAGGCTCAGCAGCACCGTCTTCCACGCGCCAATGCGCGCGGCCAGCCCGCCGAGGGCCAGCGCGCCGCCGAAGGCCAGGAACTGCACCAGCAGGATCGTCACGATCAGAGTGCTCTGTTCCAGCCGCAGCTCCTCGGTGCCGTACTGGCTGGCCAGCGTGATGACGGTCTGAATGCCGTCGTTGTAGACCAGGAACGCCAGCAGGAAGAACAGCGTCAACGGGTACGCCTTCACCTCGCGCAGGGTGCGGCCGAGCTGCCGGAACCCGTCGGTGAACACGTTGCCGCCGCCGGCGGCGGCAAGCGCCGCAGCGGTGGGATGTTCCCGCAGCCAACGCAGCGGCACCAGGGTGAACGCCGCCCACCACAGGCCAGCCGAGACGATGGACCAGCGGGCCAGGTCCAGGGTGCGTTCCGGCGTGCCGTTGTCGAACGACTGCACCGCCACGAGGTTCAACGCCAGCAGCAGGCCGCCACCGAGGTAGCCAAGCGCCCAGCCGCGGCTGGAGATGCCGTCGCGTTCGTCCGGCCCGCCCAGCTGCGGCAGGAACGAGTTGTACACCACGATCGCCGCGCCGAAGGCGATGTTGGCGACCAGGAACAGCGCGCCGCCGAGCAGGTACCGGTCACCCGTTACGAAGATCATCGCGATGGTGGCGAACGCGCCGGTGAACGCGGTGCCGGCCAGCAGCCGCTTCTTGTGCAGCGACCGGTCGGCGATGGCCCCGATCACCGGCAGCACGAAGACCGTCAACAGCACCGACAGCGAGATCAGGTACGGGTAGTACGAGCCGGCGGCCACCTTGATGCCCAGCGGGTAGACGAACCCCGTGCAGTCCTCGCCGAGCTGACACCCGGCGGCGGTCTTGGCGATGCTGGTCAGGAACGGCCCGAGGAACACGGTGATGACCGTGGTCTGGAAGGCCGAGTTGGCCCAGTCGTAGAAGTACCAGCCGGTGCGCTCGCGACGGGTGCTGGCGGGGGGAGGGGTGTCGTCCTGCGCGGCAGGGATCGCCGTCTCGGCCATGTGGGGTCCTTTGCCCAGGTGCTCAGGCGGCCCAGTGGCCGCGGCTGCGGTAGACGTCGCGCAGCACGCCGACGTGGTCGGTCATGATGCCATCAACCCCAAGATCAAGTAACTCGTGCATCTCGGCAGGATCGTCGATCGTCCAGACATGCACCTGCAACCCCAGCCGGTGCGCCGTACGCAGAAACCGCCGGTCGACCACCGGCACCCGGCCGTAGCGCACCGGCACCTGCGCGGCCACCACCGAGCGCGGCAGCCGCAACGGCCGGCCGGTCAGCGAGGCCCACCGCAGCCGGGCCACCCCGCGCACCCCGAGACTCGTGGCCACCCGCTCGTGGGTCAGGGTCCGAAGCCGCTTGAGCCGGCCGTCGCTGAACGACGCCAGCAGCACCCGGTCCTGCGCGCCGGCCCGGGCCAGCGTGGCCACGGTCGGCTCCACCCCCCGGTCGGACTTGACGTCGATGTTGAACCGCACCTGCGGCCACGCGTCGAGCACCTCGTCGAGGCGGGGCACCGCCGCGGCACCGCCGACGCGTACCGCCGCCAGGTCGACCCAGCGCAGCGCGGCGAGGCGACCACGCTGCCCGGTGACCCGCTCCAGGGTGGCGTCGTGGAACACCACGGCCACCCCGTCGGCGGTGGCGTGCACGTCGGTCTCCACGTACCGGTAGCCGAGGTCGACCGCACGGGCGAAGGCCGCCGCGGTGTTCTCGTCACCCTCGGCGGCACCCCCGCGATGGGCGAACGCGAGCGGAGCGGGGGAGTCCAGGTAGGCGTAGCCGGTCGACACGCTGCGCAGTATGCCCGGCCCCGGTGACCTGCTGGTGACCGGGACATGGCGCGCCTGCTGGTGACCGGGACGTGGCGCGGCACCCGCCCGGCACGGCCCGCCACCGGCCGTGCTATCCACATGCCATGACCGACCAGCAGGGCCGACCGGCGGCCAGCGCCGCGACCGACATCCGAGAACACCGGCTGATCTACGGGTGCATGGGGCTGGGCGGGCAGTGGGACCGGCAGCCCTACGGCGCGCGGGACATCGACGACGCGCACGCCGCGATCGAGGCCGCGTTGGAGATCGGCATCACCGCCTTCGACCACGCCGACATCTACCGCCACGGCAAGTCCGAGGCCGTCTTCGGTGAGGTCCTCGCCCGTACGCCGGGGCTGCGCGCACGCATCCTGATCCAGACCAAGTGCGGCATCCACCTGCCCGACGACACCGCACCGGGCTACTACGACCTGCGCGCCACCCACATCGTGCGCAGTGTCGAGCAGAGCCTGACCCGGCTGCGGACCGACGTGATCGACGTACTGCTGCTGCACCGACCGGATCCGCTGGCCGACCCGGAGGAGATCGCCGGGGCTCTCGCGTCGCTGCACCGGCAGGGCCTGGTGCGGCACTTCGGGGTCTCGAACATGGCCGCCGCCCAGGTGGCGTACCTCCAGGCTGAACTGGACCTGCCGCTGGTGGCCAACCAACTCCAGCTGAGCCTGGCCCACCGGGACTGGCTGGAGGCCGGTGTCCTGGTCAACACCGGCGAATCCGCGGCGCTCGGCTTCCCGCTCGGCACCCTGGAGCACTGCCGGCGCAACCGGATCGGGGTGCAGGCCTGGGGTGCGCTGGCCAAGGGCCGGTTCACCGGCGCCCAGCAGAGCGCGGCGGAACGCGACACGGCCGAGCGGATCGCCGCGCTCGCGCACCGCGCGGGCACCACGCCGGAGACGATCCTGCTGTGGTGGCTGCAACGGCATCCGGCCCGGATCGTCCCGGTGATCGGCACCGCCCGCCCGGAGCGCATCCGGGCCTGCGCCGACGCGGTACGCCGTACACCCGACCTGACCCACCAGCAGTGGTACGAGTTGTGGCTCGCCGCCCGGGCTGAACCCCTGCCCTGACCCACCCCCTGATCCGCCGACGTTGATCATGAGGTTGGCGGCAGCGTGGAGATCGACAACTGCCGCCAACCTCATGATCAAGGGGAGGTGGGGGCGGCGGGGGTGGGAGCGGGTGGTGTCGATGGGGCGGCCGGGGTCGACGTGGCGGGGGCGGTCGGATTCGTCGGGGCGCAGCGGGGTGAGGGTTTCGGTGAGGGCGTCGATGATCCGGTCGGTGGCCCGCCGGGCCGCGCCGGGGACGCCGGCCAGGTCGGTAAGCGTCACCGGATCACCGAAGTGCACCCGCACCCGCGGGCGGCGCACCAGCGCGCGGGCCACCCCGCCGAGCAGCCCCTTGGGCGCGAGGTAGGGGAGTACCTCGTGGCTGCCCCACTGGGCGACCGGAATGACCGGCGCGCCGCAGGCCAGCGCGAGCCGGGCGGTGCCGGTCTTGCCCCGTTCGGGCCACAGCCCCGGGTCCAGACCGATGCGTCCCTCCGGATAGACCAGGATCGCCGACCCGGCGGCAGCCGCCACCGCGGCGTCGTCCAGGGCCCGGTGTACGCCGCTGGTGCCCCGGTCCACGCGGATGTGTCCGGCGGCGCGCATCGCGGCGCCGAGCACCGGGACCCGGAACAGCCCACCGGTGGCCATGATCCGGGGCGCGATCCGGCGCTCCCGGCAGGCCGCGGCCATCACGATCGGGTCGAACGGGCTGATGTGGTTGGCGGCCAGGATCAGCGGCCCACCGCGCAGCGACGCGGGGATGTCGCCGGTGACCTCCAGCCGGGCCAACAGCGCGACCACCACACGGGCGAGTGCCTGCGCGGCACGCCAGATCAGTGGTGGTTGCCAGGAAGAGTGGGCAAGGTCCATCAGCGGCTCATGGTCGCACGCACGATCCTGCCGTCGATGCTCGGGTCGGGCCGTCCGGCCGGAGTGAGCAGGGTCATTGGTCCCGGGCCGGTTCGGGCCTCCCGCCCCTGCCGAGTCTTCTACGACACCCGGTAGTATCTACTACGTTTTGTAGTATGAACTCCTGGGGGTTGCAGGTGGACGCGTTGGACGTCGCCCGCTGGCAGTTCGGTGTCACCACCGTCTACCACTTTCTCTTCGTGCCACTGACCATCGGCCTGTCCGTCCTGGTCGCCATCCTGCAAACCCGCTGGCACCGCACCGGCGACGAGAAGTACCTCAAACTCACCAAGTTCTACGGCAAACTCTTCCTGATCAACTTCGCCATGGGCGTGGTCACCGGCATCGTGCAGGAATTCCAGTTCGGCATGAACTGGAGCGACTACTCCCGCTTCGTCGGCGACATCTTCGGCGCACCCCTGGCCATCGAAGCCCTGGTCGCCTTCTTCCTCGAATCCACCTTCATCGGCCTGTGGATCTTCGGCTGGGACCGGCTACCCAAACGCCTACACCTGGCCACCATCTGGGCCGCCGCCATCGGCACCAACCTGTCGGCGTACTTCATCCTCGCCGCCAACTCGTTCATGCAGAACCCCGTCGGCTACCGCTACAACCCGGACACCGGCCGCGCCGAGTTGACCGACTTCGTCGCCGTACTCACCAACAAGGTCGCCCTGATCACCTTCCCGCACACCATCGCCGGCGCCTTCCTCGTCGCCGGATCCCTGCTGGTGGCGGTCGCCCTGTGGCACCTGATCCGCAACCGCGACAGCGCCGACACCCCCGCCTACCGCTTCGCCGCCCGCTTCGGCTCCTGGGTCACCCTGATCGCCGCAGTCGTCGTCATCATCACCGGCGACATCCAAGGCAAGATCATGACGCAGGTGCAGCCGATGAAAATGGCCGCCGCCGAGGGCCTCTACCAGACCGAAAGCCCCGCCTCGTTCTCCGTACTCACCATCGGCAGCCTCGACGGCAGCCGCGAACTGTTCGCCCTCAAGATCCCGTACCTGCTGTCGTACCTCGGCACCGGCGACGCCAACGGCACCGTCCAAGGCATCAACGACCTACAGGCCCTCTACAGCGCCCAGTACGGCCCCGGCAGCTACACCCCGATCATCCCCGTCACCTACTGGAGCTTCCGCTTCATGATCGGATTCGGCCTCGCCGCCGCCGCCATCGCCCTGCTCGTGCTCTGGACCCAACGCAAGGGCCGCACCGTCCCGAACAGCAAATGGCTCCTGCGCGCCGGCCTCGCCATGCCCATCCTGCCGCTACTTGCCAACTCCTTCGGCTGGATCTTCACCGAGATGGGCCGCCAACCCTGGATCGTCTTCGGCGAAATGCTCACCCGCGACGGCGTCTCCCGCAGCGTCTCCCTCACCGAGGTCCTCACCAGCTTCACCGCCTTCACCCTCATCTACGCCACCCTCGCCGTCATCGAGGTCAAACTGCTCATCCGCTACGCCAAGGCCGGCGTACCCGACGTCACCCCGGCCCCCGAACCCGACGACACCGACGACGACGCCGACCGCCCGCTCGCCTTCGCCTACTGACCCGGAGCCCCACCGTGGAACTGACCACCATCTGGTTTCTCCTCGTCGCCGTGCTCTTCACCGGCTACTTCATCCTCGAAGGCTTCGACTTCGGCGTCGGCATGCTGCTACCGGTCCTCGGCCGCGACGACCGCGAACGCCGCGTCATGATCAACACCATCGGGCCGGTCTGGGACGGCAACGAGGTCTGGCTCATCACCGCCGGCGGCGCCATGTTCGCCGCCTTCCCCGAGTGGTACGCCACCCTCTTCTCCGGCTTCTACCTACCCCTGCTACTCATCCTGCTCGCCCTCATCGCCCGCGGCGTCGCCTTCGAATACCGCCACAAGCGACCCGAAGCCAGCTGGAAACGCCGCTGGGACGCCGCCATCTTCTACGGCTCACTCATCCCCGCCACCCTGTGGGGCGTCGCCTTCGCCAACATCCTGCGCGGCGTACCACTTGACGCCAACCACGAATACGTCGGCGGCCTACTCAACCTGCTCAACCCGTACGCCCTGCTCGGCGGCGCAACCACCGCGGCGCTGTTCGCCACCCACGGCGCCGTCTTCATCGCCCTCAAGACCGTCGGCGACATCCGCCACCGCGCCGCCGCCCTCGCCACCCGCCTCGGCGTCGGCACCGCCGTACTCGCCGTCGCCTTCCTGACCTGGACCCTCACCATCCGCGCCAGCACCGCCGCCGTCGTCCTCGCCGTCGGCGCCGCCGCAGCCCTGCTCGGCGGACTCGCCGCCGCCAAGGCACGCCGCGAAGGCTGGGCCTTCACCGGCACCGCCGTAGCCATCGGCCTGGCCGTGGCAACCCTGTTCGCCGCACTCTTCCCCAACGTGCTGCCCTCCACGCTGGACCCCGCCGGCACCCTCACCGCCACAAACGCCGCCTCCACCGACTACACCCTCACGATCATGACCTGGGTGGCGGTCTTCTTCACCCCGATCGTGCTCGCCTACCAAGGCTGGACCTACTGGGTGTTCCGCAAGCGCATCGGTGTGGCGCACATCCCACAACACTGACCCCACCGGCCCGGGACACGGGACCCCGCGTCCCGGGCCAGCCCGGCAGCATGGACGCCATGCGCCTGCACACCCACACCTACCAGACCACCGTCACCTGGACCGGCAACCTCGGCACCGGCACCAGCGGCTACCGCGACTACCGCCGCGACCACGACATCACCACCGACGGCCGCCCCACCATCCCCGGCAGCTCCGACCCCACCTTCCGCGGCACCCCCACCCGCTGGAACCCCGAACAACTCCTCCTCGCCGCCCTGTCCCAGTGCCACCTCCTGGCCTACCTGCACCTCTGCGCCGACAACGGCATCGTCGTCACCGACTACACCGACAACGCCACCGGCACCATGACCACCGACGCCACCGGCAACGGCCACTTCACCGAAGTCACCCTGCGCCCCCGCGTCACCGTCGCCGACCCCACCACCATCGACGCCGCCACCGCCCTGCACGACCAGGCCCACCACGTCTGCTTCATCGCCAACTCCGTCAACTTCCCGGTCCGCCACGAACCCGTCACCAGCACCAACTAATTCACCCCGAACACCCACCTCGACCCCGCTATCGTCGGGCCCGTGCAACCCACCGTCCGCGAACTCATCCCCGACGACCTGCCCGCCGCCTGGCAACTCGGCCAGCTCACCTTCGGCTCCGACCCACAACCACCGCCACCACCACCCCCCGGCCGCACCCAGTACGGCGCCTTCGACCACCACGGAAACCTCATCGGCAAAGCCGTCGACCTGCACGACGAACAATGGTGGGCCGGACACGCCGTACCCGCCGCCGACGTCGCCGGCGTCGCCGTCGCACCCGAAGCCCGCGGCACCGGCATCGGCCGCGCCCTGCTCCGCACCCTGCTGCACGGCGCCCACGAACGCGGCGCCGCCATCAGCGCCCTCTTCGCCACCACCACCGCCCCCTACCGCGCCTGCGGCTGGGAAATCGCCGGCCAGCTACGCACCCTCGACCTGCCCACCACCGCGCTGCCCCGACACCACCCGGCCACACACCTGACCACACGCGCCGGCACCCCCGCCGACCTACCCGCCACCGCCGAGCTCTACCAGCGCGTCACCCGACACCGCTGCGGCCTGCTCACCCGAACACACCCCCGCTTCACCACCACCGACAAACTGCCCTACGACGGGCTCACCCTCGTCGAACACGACGGCACCCCGATCGGCTACGCCGGCTGGAACCGCGGCCGAGGCTACGGCCCCGACGCCGTACTCACCATCGAAGACATCGTCGCCACCACCGCCGACGCCGCCCGCACCCTCATCGGCGTACTCACCACCTGGCACAGCGTCACCCCCACCCTGCGGCTGACCCCCCTGCCCGGCGACGCCATCTGCACCCAACTGCCACTCGAACTCGCCCGCGAACACGAACGCGACACCTGGATGCACCGACCCGTCGACATCACCCGCGCCGTCCAGGCCCGCGGCTGGCCCACCCACACCCGCGGCACCGTCGCCTTCACCCTCACCGACGACCTCGCCCCCTGGAACACCGGCACCTGGCAACTCACCGTCGCCGACGGCGCAGCCCAACTCCACCGCACCACCACCGACACCGACCTGCACCTGACCGTACGCGGCTTCGCCCGCCTCTACACCGGCACCGCCACCGCCCGCACCCTCGCCGAAACCGGACACCTACGACACACCACACCCGACCCCAGCGCCCTCGACCTGCTCGCCGCCGGCCCACCCGCCCAACTCATCGACTACTTCTGAAACCACCAGGGCCCGGATATGAACCGGGCCCTGGACACACCACTCAGCCGGCCCGACCCGACTCCGGATCCTCCGAACCCGCCTCACGCAACTCCGCCAACCGGGCCTCGATCTCCGCCAACTCGGCCCGCAACTTCTCCGCCTGCCGCTCCGCCTCCGACCGCTCCGCCGACAGAATCTGCTCCACCGCCTCATGCACCCCCGGCACATCCACCAACGCCACCATCCGCAACGCCTCCGCCGGCTTGAGCACGTACGGCTTCGCCAACACCTTCCCACCCTGCTGCGCCGCCACCGTCCACTCACCCTCGGCATACGCCAACGTCACCGTCAAACCCGCCGGCCCCTTCGGCTTCGCCGCCTTCACCGACCGCCGCGCCGCCGGCTTCGTCTCCACCGTCTCCACCTTCGACTCCTCCCGCTGCTTCGGCTCCTCGCGCCGCGGCTGCGGCACCCGGTCCAACACGAACTCCGGCCCCGCCACCACCGGCTCCACCGGCACCGGCTCCACCTTCACCTCCGCCGGCCGACGCCCCGCACCCTTCGGCGCCACCGCCACATCGGCGGGGGAGAAGGGCAACTCGTCCCGCCCGAACCGCACCACCACGAACTCGTCGGACACCGCCGGATCCGTCAACTCCACCACCTGACCCAACTGCCCGGCGATCTGACCCGCCGACGCCGTGAACACCACCTTCGGCTTACGGCCCGCGGCCAACGCCTCCCGGATGCCGCGCACCTCGTCATCGGACAAACCCTGGCCAGCGGCACCCATCACGCAACCTCTTCCCTCGTACACGTGTTCAGACGCCTGCCTTGATACCAGCCGCCAGCGACAACCTGAAGATCAGCCCCCCAACCCGAACCCACTCCACCGCCGCACCGGCACCGGCCAGATCGGACACCGACGGCACCCCAACCCGGCCGTGCGCCCGATCACACCTGACTTCCAGCGCCTCGACCACCGCCGGTAACGTCACGCGAACCGACCGAGGCAGGGGAGAGGACCACATGGCGCCCGTCACCGTCATCACCGGCGGCAGCCGCGGCATCGGCGCCGCCACCGCCCGCCGCCTCGCCCACGCCGGCCACCACCTCGCCCTCGGCTACCGCCACGACCACCACACCGCCGACACCGTCGCCGCCGAACTACGCGCCACCGGCGTACGCGCCATCGCCGTACCCGCCGACACCCGCGACCCCGACCAGGTCACCGCCCTGTTCGACGCCGCCGCCGAACTCGGCCCGATCACCGGCCTGGTCAACAACGCCGGCATCACCAGCCCCATCGGCCCCTTCACCGACCTACGCCTAGCCGACCTGCGCGACGTCATCGACGTCAACCTCATCGGCTACATCCTCTGCGCCCAACAAGCCGCCCGCCGAATGACCCACGGCGCCGCCATCGTCAACATCTCCTCCGTCGCCGCCACCCTCGGCGGCCCAGGGGAGTACATCCACTACGCCGCCGTCAAAGCCGGCACCGACGCCCTCACCATCGGCCTGGCCAAGGAACTCGCCCCCCACGGCATCCGCGTCAACGCCGTCGCCCCCGGCATCATCCGCACCGACATCCACGCCCTCTCCGGCCAACCCGACCGACCCGACCGCGTCGCCAGCCGCATCCCACTCGGCCGCCCCGGCGAGCCCGACGAAGCCGCCGCCGCCATCACCTGGCTACTCAGCCCCGACGCCTCCTACACCACCGGCGCCATCCTCCGCGTCAGCGGCGGCCTCTGACCACCCGGCACGACACCCCACCGCCACGACCGCCCACCCACCTGACCCGGCAGGCATGCCACCCCGCCGCCCGGGTAACCACGCCCGTGCACAGCGCAAGCATCGCCGAGCACGGCTTCCTCGCCGACGGGCGCAGCGCCGCCCTGGTGGACCGCCACGGCTCCGTCAACTGGTGGTGCCCACCACGCTTCGACAGCCCCTCCGTCTTCGCCCGACTCCTCGACGACGACGCCGGCCACTGGTCGATCCAACCCGAAGACCCCTACACCAGCCAACGGTCCTACCTCCAAGACACCCTCGTGCTGCGGACCGTCTTCACCACCACCCACGGCAGCGTCGCCCTGACCGACGCCCTCGCCCTGCAACCCGGCGCCCGCGGCCACGACATCGGCCTGCACTCACCCCGAGTGCTGGCCCGCGTCGTCGAAGGACTCACCGGCGAAGTCCCGATCCGCCTCGACTACCGACCCCGATTCGAATACGGACAGGTCACCGCCTACCTCACCGAACACGACGGCACCATCGACGCCACCGCCGGCGCCTGCCGACTCAGCCTGCGCGGCGACGTCCCACTGACCCGCGCCCACGGCAACGCCACCGCCAACTTCACCGTCCGAGCCGCCGAAACCTACCGGTTCACCCTCGGACACGCACCCACCTACGACTCCGACCCACCCGCCCTACCCGACGCCGACCAGGCCATCGCCGCCACCGTCGCCGGCTGGCGCTCCTGGGCCGACCTGCACCGCGACCAGTACCGCGGCCTCTTCGCCGACCAGGTACGCCGCAGCGCCATCGTGCTACAGGGCATGACCTACCAACCCAGCGGCGCCATCGTCGCCGCAGCCACCACCTCGCTACCCGAGGACCCCGGCGGCAACCGCAACTACGACTACCGCTTCGTCTGGGTACGCGACTTCAGCCTCACCCTCCAAGCCCTCTGGCGCGCCGCCTGCCCCGACGAAGCGACCCGGCAGTTCGCCTGGGTCGCCCACGCCACCGGACGCATCAGCGACAAACCCGTACCCATCATGTACGGCGTACAGGGGGAGCGGGATCTCACCGAACACCACCTCGACCACCTACGCGGATACGCCGACAGCCGGCCGGTCACCATCGGCAACGACGCCTGGCGACAACGCCAGAACGACGTACTCGGCGAAGTCCTCGACGCGGCCTGGCTGATGCGCCACTACCTCGACCCGATGCCTCCCGACGTGCGGCAGCTGCTGCGCGACCTCGCCGACCAGGCGGCCCTGACCTGGCGCCGCCCGGACGCCGGCATGTGGGAGGCCCGCGACGCCGAACGCCACTACGTCTCCTCCAAGGTCCAGTGCTGGACCGCACTGGACCGGGCGGTGCGCTTCGGGCCCCGCCTCGGCGACCGGACCGACCTGGCCCGCTGGGCCGCCGCCCGCGACGAGATCCGCCAGGCCGTGCTCAGCCAGGGCTGGAACGAGCGCCTCGGCGCCTTCACCGGAGCCTTCGGCTCCGCCGAACTCGACGCCTCCGTCCTGCTCATGCCACTGGTCGGCTTCCTGCCCGCCGACCACCCACAGATGCGCTCCACGATGAGCGTGATCGAGCGCGAACTCTCCCACGACGGGCTACTGCGCCGCTGGGCCGGCGACCCGGCCGGCTTCGTCATCTGCTCCTTCTGGATGGTGACCTGCCTGGCGCTGGCCGGCGAGGTGGACCGGGCCGAGCAGCTGTTCCGGCAGCTCACCACCCGGGTCAACGACCTCGGCCTGTTCGCCGAACAGATCGACCCGACCACCGGAGAACAGCTCGGCAACTTCCCGCAGGCCTTCTCCCACATCGGACTGATCAACTCCGCCGGCCGACTCACCGAGGCCGTCGCGCGACGTACCGCTGCCGGCCGACCGCCACACCCCGTGCCCGCCGGCACCGACCACCCGCAAGAAGCACCCTGAGGCCCGGGCGCCTCGCCGCAAAGACCGCCCTGACCAGCGATAAGTCGGACAGGCCACCGAGATCGGGTACGGCCGTGAGGGCGCCGACGGCGGCTGACCGGGCGACGTCAGCACGGTGCCGCACGGGCAGTTCGCCGCCCGGCGACGGCACTGAGATCGTTGCCCGTGCCGGGTCGGATGTGCAAGGGTTGGCGCACGCAGCCGACAGCTGGACCGAGCAACCAGGTGGGGGCGGATGGGGACCATTTATCGCCAGGCGAAGCTCACGGTGACGGCCGACGTGGCGTGGGACTTTCTGGATCGGTACACCCGCTCGGAGGTGCATGTTTTCTCCGCCGCCAAGGGCGAACGCCAGGAGGACGACTACCGGGTGGTCACGCTGGCGGACGGCACCGAGCTCTGGGAACGCAACGTGACCGTCGATGCCGGGTTGATGCGGGCCGTCTACGCGATACCCGAGTTTCCCGGAGCAGAGCATCATCAGGCCGAGATGCGGGTGCTGAGGGACGGCGACGACGCGGCGACGGTGGTCTGGATAACCGACCTCCTGCCACACGAGCTGGTGAACCACCTCAGCGAGGTCTACGACGTCATGTTCAGCGAACTGGTAGCGGCGATCAACAAGCACGGTGCGTCGCAGAGCCCGGGCACCGGCGCCACCGCCGCTCCCCGCAGAGTCGATAATTGACATTATGTAAAGTTGAGGGTGGAGCGGCCTCCCCGTCTCAGCTGGCCGGGGCGAACTCGACCTCGGCCGTCGGCACGGCGGCGGCCTGTCGTCCGGGCGCGGTCTGGAAGCGCCAGTACAGGTTGGTGTGCGCGATCACCTGGTGCGGCGGCGGCGCACCGTACGCGCTGAGATCCTCGGTGGTGTGCGCGTCGGTGACCAGCGTGGCGTCGTAACCGCGCACCAGCGCGCCGTGCAGGGTCGAGCGGATGCACATGTCGGTCTGGGCGCCGGTGACGACCAGCCGGCCGACCTGGCGCTCGGCCAGCACCGTCTCCAGGTCGGTGTGTTCGAAGGAGTCGCCGTA
Organism: Micromonospora sp. FIMYZ51; assembly: GCF_038246755.1. NCBI lineage: Bacteria > Bacillati > Actinomycetota > Actinomycetes > Micromonosporales > Micromonosporaceae > Micromonospora > Micromonospora sp. FIMYZ51. The sequence continues at coordinate 3,675,627 of NZ_CP134706.1, forward strand.
GCGCTTGTGCACCAGCGGCTCCGTGTCGTGGCGGACCAGCTCGGGAACGTACTGCCAGTCCGGGCTGTCCTGCGGGAGGTCGTCGTCGGAGTGCTGGATCCAGACGACGGGCACCTGCTCGGCGCGGGCCTTGGCCACCAGGGTGTTGATGTTGGCGATCACGCCGTCGCGGTCGTGGGCGCCGGCGACCACTCCCCGTTGGACGTCGATGACGAGCAGCGCCGCGTTCGGCCGCTCGGGCAGGGTCGTCATGGTGTGCCTCCATCCGCTCGACAGGTGGCGTCACCTTAGAGCCGGCGACCGACAGGATTCTCCCCCGCCTCGGCGAGCACACCAGACGCGAAAATCATGCATAATATCCCTTATGCATGACAAATCGGATAAAGTGGTTGTCGCGCTGATCGAGGACTTCCTGACCGCGCGGGCCACCCGCAAGCCCTCCCCGCACACCCAGGCCGCGTACCGGCGGGACCTGCACACCGTGGCCGCGCTCGCCGCCGAGCTGGCCACCCCTCCCCTCCCCCTCGCCGACCTGCCGATCAGCGCGCTGTCCCCCAGGCTTCTGCGGGCGGCCTTCGCCCGGTTCGCCGGCACCCGGGCCGCCGCCTCGGTGGGGCGGGCCTGGTCGACCTGGAACGGTTTCTTCTCCTTTCTGGTGGCCGAGCAGGTGGTGGCGGGCAACCCGATGCCGGCGGTGGGCCGCCCCCGGACGCCGCTCCCCCAGCCCAAGCCGCTGCGTGGCGAGGACACCCCGGAGCAGTTGCTCGCCTCGGCTGCGCGCGGTGCGGGCCGGCAGCGGGATCCGTGGCCGGAGCGGGACGTGGCGGTGCTGGCGTTGGCGCTCTGTGCGGGCCTGCGGTTGTCGGAGTTGCTGGCGCTGCGGGTCGGCTCGCTTGGTGGGCGTCCCGGCGAGCGGCGGTTGGCGGTGTCGGGCAAGGGTGGGCGGCCCCGGGTGCTGCCGGTGGAGCCGGATCTGGACGCGGTGCTCGGCGACTACCTGGACAGCCGGGTGCGGCGGTTCGGTTCGCGTACGGTGCGGGCCGATGCGTCATTGTTTGTGGATCGGCAGGGCGAACCGTTGCGGCGGGGTGGGTTGCAGTATCTGGTGGAGTCCTGTTATCGGCGTGCCGGTATCGGCGACCGGGTGCCGCGCGGGGCGCGGTTGCACGCGTTGCGGCACACGTTCGCGACGCGGTTGGCCGAGGACGGTGCGGGGGCGGCGGAGATCATGCGGTTGTTGGGGCATGCGTCGTTGGCGTCGTCGCAGACCTATATCGAGGTGACTGCGGTTCAGCAGCGGGAGGCGGTGCGGGCCAACCGTACGAATCGCGCGCTGGTTCGGGTTGGTGCGGGGTCAGTTCGGTCGGGCGGCGAGGATCGCGGGTAGGAGGGCGGCGATCGCCGGGGTGGGTTCGAAGGCCGGGTCGGGGTTGGCGAGTTGGTGGTTGAGCAGGCCGTCGACGAGGGCGAGCAGGAGCCGTTGGGCGGTGGCCGGGTGGCGGGCGCCGAGGGCGGCGAGCAGGGGTGTGGCCCAGGTGGCGAGTTGGCGTTGGCCGTGGGCGATGTGTTGGCGCAGGGCGGGTTGGTGGGCGGCCTCGGCGAAGATGGCCAGGCGGGCGAGGGTGAGGGTGCGGTCGGTGGTGGCGAGGCGGTGGACGAGGGTGCCGAGGGTGGTGGCGAAGGTGTCGGGGTCGATGGGGTCGAGGTTGGCGGCGAGGTGGTTCCAGCCGGCGGTCTCGGCTTCGAGGATGCGGGTGAGTACGCCGGTGAGGAGGGCTTCGCGGGTGCGGTAGCGGTTGGAGGTGGAGCCGGTGGGTAGGGCGGCTGCCTCGTCGACGGCGCGGTGGGTGAGGTGGCGGGTGCCGCGGGTGCCGAGGACGGTGATGGCGGCGTCGAGGAGTTGGCGTTGGCGGGCGTCCACGGTGGCGAGACTACAGCAGTAGTTTCGGCGACTACATCTGTAGTACGGTGGGTCGATGCGAGGATCAGCGGCCGTCATCGGCGGCGGTGTGGGCGGACTGGCGGTGGCCAATGGGCTGTTGCGGGCCGGGTGGACGGTGACGGTGTTCGAGCGGGCCGGGCGGCTGCCGCCGAGCGGCACCGGCCTGGGCATCTGGCCGTCGGCGTTGCGGGCGCTGGATCGCCTCGGGGTCGGTCCGGCTGCGCGCGAACGGGGGCGTGCGCAGCCGGACGGGGCGATGCGCCGGCCGGATGGTTCGGTGATCGCGACCTTGGATGTGGAGCGGATTCGGCGGCGGCACGGCGAGGGGGTGTTGCTGTTGTCGCGTCCGGCCCTGTTGGGGTTGCTGGCGGAGGCGTTGCCGGTGGGCACTGTGCGGTTCGACGCTGCGGTGGCCGATCCCGCGGCGCTTGTCGACGGGTACGACGTGGTGGTCGGCGCGGACGGCATCGGTAGTGCCACGCGGGCGGCGATGTTCGGTGACCGCTATCCGTTGCGGTATTCGGGGATGACGGCGTGGCGTGGCACGGTGCCGTTGGACGTGCCGGCGGGTGGTGAGACCTGGGGGCGGGGGCGCAAGTTCGGGGTGACGCCGCAGGGGCCGGGGGTGACGAACTGGTACGCGGCGGTGGCCGCGCCGGCGGGTTACCGGCCGCCGGAGGGTGATCTGGTGGCGTTGCGGCGGTGGTTCGGTGACTGGCACGATCCGCTGCCGGCGGTGCTGGAGCGCATCGAGGCGGGCGGGGTGCTGCACCATGACGTGTTCTTCCTGCCGGCGTTGCCGTCGTACGTGCGGGGTCGTCTGGTGTTGCTGGGTGACGCGGCGCATGCGATGACGCCGGATCTGGGGCAGGGTGCCTGCCAGGCGTTGATCGACGCGGTGGTGTTGGCGGAGGCGTTGGCGGCGGCGCCGGATGTGGTGTCGGCGTTGGCGCGCTACGACGGTATGCGGCGGGGGCCGACGCGGCGGATGGCGGCGATGGCGGTGCGGGCGGGCCGGTTGGCGCAGGTGCGGCGCGGCACCGGGGTGCGGGATGCGGCGTTGCGGTTGGCGTTGGCGTTCGGTCCCCCGGGCTGAGTGGTCCCCCGGGCTGAGTGGTCCCCCGGGCTGAGCGGCGCGCCGGGCGCCTGCCTGTCGGGCCGCGCCGGGCGCCTGTGGCGGCCGTCCGGAAGGGCGCCTGTCGGGTCGGAAGGGTGTCTGCCGGGTCGGCCGGCGGGCGCGGCTCGGGTCGGGCCGGTCCAGCCCGAGGTCTAGGCGGGGTGGGCGGGGCCGAGGTCGACCAGGAGGGGGCGGTGGTCGGAGATGGCCGACAGGGGGGTCTGCACGGCGGTGACCGGGGGTAGGCGGTCGAAGTCCTGTCGGTCGGCGATGACGTGGTCGAGTTGGACGCGGGGCTGTCCGGCCGGGTAGGTCGGTCGGCGGCCCAGCAGGTGCCAGCCGGAGATCGTGCGGGTGGCCCAGGCGGGCAGGTTGAGGTCGCCGAGCAGGATGCGGGGGGCGGGTAGCTGCCGCAGGGCGCGGACGACCTGGCGCAGTTGGTGGGCGTTCCAGCCGGGGACGAAGGACAGGTGGGTGGCGGCGACGGTGAGCGGTCCGCTGGGGGTGTCCAGGACGGCGGCGAGGACGACGCGGGGTTCGTCGCGGAGCAGGATCAGTCCGCCGCCGGGGCCGGGGGCGTAGACCGGGGAGCGTACCGGGGCGGGGCGTAGGCGGGTGACGCGCCAGGCGGTGACCCGGTGGCGGGAGACGAGTCCGACGCCGTAGCAGGGTTCGCCGTGGCCGTCGTCGTCGTGGGTCAGTGGGCGGAATGTTTCGCCGGGGGTGCCGACGACGGCGGCGGCGAAGCGGTGTTCGGTGGCGTGCAGGGCTTGGGCGGCCACCGCGGTGAGGTCGAGGTTGCCGCTGCGGGACTGGTCGCGGTCGACCTCTTGCAGGGCCAGGACGTCGGCGTCGAGGGCGGCCACGGCGGTGGCGAGCCGGTCGGGGTCGACCAGGCCGTCGGTGAGGGATCGGCCGTGCAGCAGGTTGAACGTGGCCAGGCGCACGCTGTCACCTTAACGAGGCTTGTGGGACAGTTGCCCGATGCTGCGGGCGTTGTGCTGTTCGATGTTGCTGTTTGTGGCGGTGGCGGCGGTGGGGTTGTGGGTGCGGCGGCTTCGTGGTCGGTGACGTACGGGTTGCCGTTGACCTGGGCGTTCGTGCGGGTGGGCCGGGTTGGTGAGGCTGGCCACAGCTGGCGGTGGCGGGCGGGTGGTGGTGGGAAGAATGCCGCCCGTGGAGTTGGATCCGTTGACCGTGTCGACCCTGCTGGCCGCTGCTGCTGTTGCCGGGTGGGTGGACGCTGTGGTGGGTGGTGGTGGCTTGTTGCTGCTGCCGGCGTTGTTGGTGGCGGCGCCGGGGATGCCGCCGGCGACCGCGTTGGGTACGAACAAGTTGGCGGCGATCGCGGGTACGGCGACGGCGGCGGTGACGTACGCCCGCCGCACGAAGATCGATTGGGCGGTGGCCGGGCCGGCGGCGGTGTTGGCGGTGCTCTGTGCCGGGTTGGGTGCGGCGTTGGCGGGGGCGGTGCCGCCGGCGGCGTATCGGCCGGTGGTGTTGGTGGTGCTGTTGTCGGTGGCGTTGTTCGTGGTGCTGCGGCCGAGTTTGGGGACGGTGGCGGTGCCGGGGCGGCGGACCCGGGTGCGGATGGTGGTGGCGGTGGTGGTCGCCGGGGTCGGTATCGCCACCTATGACGGGTTGATCGGTCCGGGTACGGGCACGTTTCTGGTGGTGGCGTTCACGGCGCTGGTGGGTGCGGATTTCGTGCACGGTTCGGCGATGGCGAAGGTGGTCAACGCGGGGACCAATGCGGGGGCGTTGGCGGTGTTCGCGGTGACCGGCAACGTGTGGTGGTTGCTGGGTGCGGCGATGGCGGTGTGCAACATCGTCGGTGCGATGGTGGGTGCGCGGATGGCGTTGCGGCGGGGGGCGGGGTTCGTCCGGGTGGTGTTGCTGGTGGTGGTGTTGGCGTTGGTGGGCAAGCTCGGCTACGACCAGTGGTTGGCCGGGTGAGGGTGCCGGTCGCCGGCGTGTGATCATCGGCGGATGGTGGTGCGTGCGGAACATGACCGGGAGGTGTTGGCGGCGCTGCTGGGTCGGGATCCGCGGTTGCACGCCTACGAGTTGGGTGATCTCGACGAGTTCTTCTGGCCGTACACGTCGTGGTTTCGGCGCGGCGAGGCGGTGGCGTTGCTGTTTCACGGTGCGCGGCCACCGACGTTGCTGGCGTTGTCGGCTCCGGCGGGGGTCGGTGAGTTGGCGGCGTTGCTGGGTGAGTTGGCGCCGGTGTTGCCGGCGCGGTTCGACGCGCATCTGTCGCCGGGGTTGGAGCGGGTGTTTGGTGACTCGTTCCGGGTGGTGTCGCGGGGTCTGCATCTGAAGATGGCGTTGACCGATCCGGGACGGTTGGCGGCGGTGCGGCCGGCTGGGGTGTTGCTGGATCGGGAGGATCTACCGGGGCTGCGGGAGCTGTACGCGGCGGCGTACCCGGGTAACTGGTTCGATGCGCGGATGGTGGACACCGGCCGGTATGTGGGGGTGCGTGCCGGTGCGGCGGTGGTGGCGGTGGCCGGGGTGCACGTGTACTCCCCCGCCTATCGGGTGGCGGCGCTGGGCAACGTGACGACGCATCCGGATTGGCGGCGGCGGGGGTTGGCGGCGGCGGTGGTGGCGCGGTTGTGTGCCCTGCTGCGCGCCGATGTCGATCATGTGACGCTGAATGTGCAGGCGGACAATGTCGCGGCGGTGCGGCTCTACGAGGGGTTGGGGTTCAGTCGGGTGGCCGGTTACGGGGAGTTCGAGTTGTCGGCCGTTCTCGGCTGAGCCCGGGTGTCGGCGGTGGCGGGATTGTGGTGGTTGGTGGCGGTGGGTTGGCGGCAGAATGCGCGGATGACTCAGGCAACGTTGCGTACCGCCCGGATCGTGTTGGTGCCGTTGGCCGACGAGCATCTGCCGGGTGAGATCGAGCTGGACGCGGATCCGGAGGTGATGCGTCACCTGGGGCCGGTGCGGTCGGCCGAGGAGGTGCGTGCGGTGCACGGGCGGCGGTTGGCGGTGGCCCGGCAGGCGCCGGGGTTGGGGTTCTGGGCCGGTCTGGTCGGCGGTGAGTTCGTCGGCTGGTGGTTGCTGGAGCCGCCGCAGCGTCCCGATCAGGGGCCGGTGGCGGGGCAGGCCGAGTTGGGTTACCGGCTGCTGCGCCGGTGGTGGCGGCGGGGCTTGGCCAGTGAGGGGGCCCGGGAGTTGGTGCGGCATGGTTTCGCCGAGTTGGGGCTGCGGCGGGTGTTCGCCGAGACGATGGCGGTGAACGTCGCGTCGCGGGCGACGATGGCGGCGGTGGGGATGCGGTATGTGCGCACGTTCCACCAGTCGTGGCCGGATCCGCTGCCGGGTACGCAGTGGGGTGAGGTGGAGTACGAGATCACCCGGGCGCGGTGGGTGGCGGGTGCGGTACCCACCGGCCGGGGTGGTTCAGCTGCGTCGGGAGGAGTCGAAGCGGCCGGCGCGGATCTCGCGTAGGGCGCGGCGGCGGACGTCGCCGCGCAGGGTGTCGACGTAGAGGCGGCCGTGCAGGTGGTCGGTCTCGTGTTGCAGGGCGCGGGCGAGGAAGCCGCTGCCGGCGATGGTGAGGGGTTCGCCGTGCTGGTCGAAGCCGTGGGCGGTGGCGTGCAGGGCGCGGGGGGTCGGGAAGTACAGGCCGGGGATGGAGAGGCAGCCTTCGTCGTCGTCGGCGAGTTCGGTGGACAGTTCCACCGTGGGGTTGATCATGTGGCCGCGGTGGCCGTCGGCGTCGTAGACGAAGACCTGGGCGCTGACGCCGATCTGTGGTGCGGCGACGCCGGCGCGGCCGGGTGCGCCGAGCAGGGTGTCCATCAAGTCGGTGACCAGTGCGCGCAGTTCGGTGTCGAAGCTGGTGATCGGCTCGCAGGGGGTGCGTAGCACCGGGTCGCCGATGATTCGGATGTCGCGCATCGTCATGGCGGCAAGGTTATCGGTAGGTGGTGTCGGGTCGGGTTCTGCGGCTGGTCGCCTGGAGTGTCGTCCGGGGGCGCTCAGCCGGGGGCGCTCAGCTGAGGGCGGCGCGTACCGGTGCGGTTTTGGCTGCCGCCTCGGCGACTTCGGCGTCGGGGTCGCTGTCCCAGGTGATGCCGCCGCCGGCCCAGACGTGCACGGCGGTGGTGTCCACGGCGGCGGTGCGGATGGTCAGGCCGAGGTCGAGGTGGTCGGGTCCGACCCAGCCGAGGGCGCCCATGCTGGCGCCCCGGCCGACTGGTTCGAGGGCGGCGATGCGGTCCAGGGCGGCGAGTTTGGGTGCGCCGGTGACGGATCCGCCGGGGCAGACGGCGCGTAGCAGGTCGGCCAGGCCGAGGCCGTCGGCGACGTGGGCGCGGATGGTGGATTCGGCCTGCCACAGCTGGCACCAGCGGCGTACGGCGAACAGTTCGTCGACGCGGACGCTGCCGGTGGCGGCGACGCGGGCCAGGTCGTTGCGTTCCAGGTCGACGATCATGATGTGTTCGGCGCGTTCCTTGGCGGAGGTGAGCAGGTCGGTGCGGCCGGCGGCGGTGGCCGGGCGGGTGCCTTTGATGGGGCGGGTGGTCAGGGTGCCCTGGTGCAGTTCGATGAGGGTTTCCGGGCTGGCGCAGCCGATGGCCCAGCCGGTGCCGGTCAGTACGCCGCCGTAGCGGGCGCCGGGTAGCTGGCCGAGGCGGGTCAGGGCCGGTAGTGGGTCGCCGGTGTATGCGGCGGCGGCGTGGCCGACCAGGTTGACCTGGTAGACGTCGCCGCGGCCGATGGCGTGGCGGACGGCGGTGACGGCGTCGGCGTGCTGGCGTGGGCTCCAGCTTTCCGTCCACGGTCCGGGTGTCCAGGGCGTCGGTGGGTCGGGTTGGCGGGCCGCCGGTGGGTGGGCGCGGGGTGCGGGTGGGTCGGCGTGGCCGTAGACGACGACGGCGACCTCGGGCAGGTCGGCGGGGTTGGTCGCGCCGGTGGCGCCGCCGACGAGCAGGGCGCCGGCGGCGGCGGAGAAGTAGACGGCGGCGCCGCAGACGCCGGTCGGGTCGGGTGGGGTGGCCGGGCGGGCCAGGTCGTGCAGGGGCAGGCCGTGGGCGGCGAGGAACTCCTCGGTGCGGGCGGCGGGGTCGCCGCCGTCGGTGGGGCGCCACTGCCAGCGGGCGCGTTCGACGAGTCGGCCACGGTAGGCGGCGGGGGTGGCGGGGGGATCGGCCACCATCTGTGGGAGCGCTTCCACGCCGTACGGGCGGTTCCTGCTCATCCGTTCAGCGGATTTCCCACGCACCACGCGGACACCTGCTCGATGCGGCATGCTTTTGCTTGGTACTGTGCGTCACTGGTCATGTGAACCATGACACAGTGCCCCCACAGTCCGGAGAACCCGATGTGCCAGCACCAACCCACCTGCCCCTCCGCCGAAGCCACCGACCGGGAAGCTGCCAAGGTCATCGCCTGCTTTCCTGAGCAGGGCTGGAGCCTGCTCTGCAACGGGGTCATCGTCTTCGAGGACACCGGTGAGCTGCTGCCCGACGGCAGCAGCATCGCACCACACCGTGGCCCCGCCCGACACGCCCTCGCCGCCTGAGACGCTCACCAACCGTCACGACCTTTTCCGCGTCGCCCCAGGCTAGCCGCCGTACCAGCGAGGTCAGCAGCCAGGTCGGCGAGACGCCGGCACCTCAGCTTTCGTACGCCTGAGGTGCCGGGCACGAGCACACCAGATTCCGGTCGCCGTAGCCGCCGTCGACCCGACGAACCGGCGGCCAGTACTTCCCCGTCCGGTCCACCCCGTCCGGGTAGCCACCCACCGACCGAGGATAGGGGTGCGGCCACTCGTCACCGGTCAGCATCGCCGCCGTGTGCGGCGCGTTGGCCAGGGGGTTGTCTCCCGCCGGCCACTCACCCGCACCCACCTTGTCGATCTCCGCCCGGATGGCGATCATCGCATCGCAGAACCGGTCCAACTCGGCCAGGTCCTCGCTCTCGGTCGGCTCCACCATCAAGGTCCCCGCCACCGGGAACGACATCGTCGGCGCGTGGAAGCCGTAGTCGATCAGCCGCTTCGCCACGTCGTCCACGCTCACCCCGGTCGCCTTCGTCAACGGCCGCAGGTCCAGGATGCACTCGTGCGCCACCAGGCCCTTGTTGCCCGCGTACAGCACCGGGAAATGCTGCCGCAGCCGCGCCGCCACGTAGTTGGCCGCCAACACCGCCACGCCGGTGGCCCGGGTCAACCCGTCGCCGCCCATCATCCGCAGATACGCCCACGGGATCGGCAGGATGCCCGCCGACCCGTACCGGGCCGCCGAGATCGCCGGCCGCCCCGGCACCGGCGCCCCGCCCGGGTCGCCGGGCAGAAACGGCGCCAGATGCGCCCGTACCGCCACCGGCCCCACCCCCGGGCCGCCCCCGCCGTGCGGGATGCAGAACGTCTTGTGCAGGTTCAGATGTGACACGTCGGCCCCGAACCGGCCCGGCTTGGCGAACCCGACAAGCGCGTTGAGGTTCGCCCCGTCGACGTAGACCTGACCACCGGCGTCGTGCACCTTCGCGCACAGCGACGCCACACCGGTCTCGTACACCCCGTGCGTCGACGGGTACGTCACCATGATCGCGGCGAGCGCGTCCCGATGCTTGTCGATCTTCGTGTCGAGGTCGACCAGGTCGACGTTGCCGCCGGCGTCGCAGCCGACCACCACCACCCGCATCCCGGCCATCACCGCGCTGGCGGCGTTGGTGCCGTGCGCCGACGACGGGATCAGACACACGTCCCGATGCCCCTCGCCCCGGCTGCGGTGATACGCCCGGATCGCCAGCAACCCGGCCAACTCCCCCTGCGAACCGGCGTTGGGCTGCACACTCACCGCGTCGTAGCCGGTCACCTCCGCCAGCCAGCCCTCCAACTGGCCGATCAACTCCCGGTAGCCGGCGGTCTGCTCCGCCGGCGCCAACGGATGCACGTCGGCGAACTGCGGCCAGCTCACCGGCTCCATCTCGACCGTCGCGTTCAGCTTCATCGTGCACGACCCCAACGGGATCATGCCCCGGTCCAGGGCATAGTCGAAGTCGGCAAGCCGGCGCAGGTAACGCAGCATCGCCGTCTCCGAATGATGGGTGCGGAACACCGGGTGGGTGAGGAAGTCGCCGGTACGCGCCAACGCCGCCGGAATCGTCGCGGCCACCGCACCGTCGAAGGGCGGCACGTCGAACGCCGCCCACACCGCCGCCAGATGCGCATCGGTGGTGGTCTCGTCACAGCTGATCCCCACCCGGTCGGCGTCGACCAGCCGCAGGTTGACGTTGCGCGCCGCCGCGGCGGCCACCACCTGCGCGGCCCGGCCCGGCACCGTCGCGGTCACCGTGTCGAAGAACGTCACGTCGGCCACCGACACCCCACCGGCGCGCAGCCCCGCCGCCAACCGCACCGCCAGCTCATGGGTGCGCGTGGCGATCCGACGCAACCCGTCCGGGCCGTGGTAGACCGCGTACATGCTGGCCATCACCGCCAGCAGCACCTGCGCGGTGCAGATGTTGCTTGTCGCCTTCTCCCGACGGATGTGCTGCTCCCGGGTCTGCAACGCCAACCGGTACGCCGGGTCACCGGCCGCGTCCCGAGACACCCCGACCAGCCGGCCGGGCAGCATCCGCGCCAACCCCGAACGCACCGCCAGGTAGCCGGCGTGCGGCCCACCGAACCCCATCGGTACGCCGAAGCGCTGGGTGGTGCCGACGGCGATGTCGGCCCCGACCGCACCGGGCGCCCGCAGCAGCGTCAACGCCAACAGGTCCGCCGCCACCGTGACCAGGGCACCGGCGGCGTGCGCGGCCTCGACCAGCGGGGCGTGGTCACGCACCGCCCCACCCGCCCCCGGATACTGCAAATGCAGGCCGAAGAACTCGGCCGGCAAGGCGTCGGCGTCGACGTCGAGCACCCGCACCTCGATACCGAGCGGCTCCGCCCGGCCGGCGATCACCGCGATGGTCTGCGGCAGGGTGTCCGCGTCGACCACGTACACCCGGCTGGGACTCTTCGACGCCCGCCGCGCCAACGTCATCGCCTCGGCCGCCGCCGTGGCCTCGTCGAGCATCGACGCGTTCGCCGTGGCCAGACCGGTCAGGTCCGACACCATCGTCTGGAAGTTCAGCAACGCCTCCAGCCGACCCTGGCTGATCTCCGGCTGGTACGGCGTGTACGCGGTGTACCAGGCCGGATTCTCCAGCACGTTGCGGCGGATCACCGCCGGGGTGTGCGTACCGTGATACCCCAACCCGATCATCGACACCGCGACGGTGTTGCGCCCGGCCAGCGCCCGCAACTCGGCAAGCGCCTCCTGCTCGCTGGCCGGCTCCGGCAGATCCAGCCGGCCGTGCCAGCGGATCACCTCGGGAATCGCGGCGTCCATCAACTCGTCGATCGAGGCGTACCCGACAGCGTCCAGCATGCGGCGTTCCTCGTCGGGACGAGGGCCGATGTGCCGGTCGGCGAACGGTGCTGCGGTCATGGGCGGCGCTCCTGCGGGGCGGGGTCGACAGGTCGGCCCTCCCCCTCTGTCACACCCGCGGGCGCTCCACAGTGCCTGTCCCGACGCGGTCCTTTTGCCTGAGAGGTTCCGGGGAGGATTTGCCCCTTCGGCGCCGCTGCGGCTCTCGCCAAGCGGTCTCTCCCACGTGGGTGCTACCGGCGCGATCAACGCTACCAGCGGGCGTGTTTCCGGCGCGTGTCATCCCCCGGCTCCACGCACATCCACCGGGCACGTCCGATCCGCAAGCGCCGGCAGCAGCACACCCAACGGGGCGTCCACCGTCACGCTCGCGTACGCGTCACCGCGGGTCGGGCCCTGGTTGACGATCGCCACCGCGACCCCGTCCCGGGCCGCCCGCGACACGAACCGCCGCCCCGACAGCACCGTCAACGACGAACCCAACACCAGCAGCAGCCGGGCCGCGGCCACCATCGCGAAACACCGGGCGACCCGGTCGGCCGGAACCGTCTCACCGAAGAACACCACGTCCGGTTTGAGCATCCCCGTGCCACATACCGCGCAGTCCACCACCCGGAACCCGGCCACCACGTCGTCGTCGAGGTCGACGTCGCCGTCGGGGTTGACCGCCACCGCGCGGGCCGCGAAACCCGCATTGGCGCCGGCCAGCCGCCCATGCAGCTCCTCCCGCGAGGTGCCGGCCCCGCAGTCCAGACACCGCACCTGGTCGAGGCGGCCGTGCAGCTCCACCACCTGCCGGGCACCGGCGACCGTGTGCAGACCGTCGACGTTCTGGGTGATGATCCCGTCGACCAGGCCGGCGCGTTGCAGCCGCGTCACCGCCCGATGCCCGTCGTTGGGGGCCGCCCGCGCGATCGTGCGCCACCCCACGTGACTCCGCGCCCAGTACCGCTGCCGGGCCCGCGCGTCACGCACAAAGCTCTGGTACGTCATCGGCGTGTGCCGGCGCGCCACCCCGTTCGGCCCCCGATAGTCCGGAATGCCCGACTCGGTGGAGAGGCCGGCGCCACTGAGCACCACCACCCCACCGCTCGACACCAACTCCGCCAGCCGCTGCACCCGCTCACTCACCCACCCATGCTGCCTCGCCGCCCACCCCGGCGGCGAGTCCGGCAGGCCGACCCACCGGCCGGTAGGTTCGCCATCATGCGCATCGTCATCGCCGGAGGCCACGGCAAGATCGCCCGACTGCTCGCCCGGGAACTCACCGACCACGGTCACCTCGCCGTCGGCCTCATCCGCAACCCCGCCCACGCCGCCGACCTCACCGCAGCCGGAACCCACCCGATACGGTGCGACCTGGAACACACCGACGTCGACACACTCGCCGCCCACCTCACCGACGCCGACGCCGTCGTCTTCGCCGCCGGCGCCGGCCCCGGCAGCGGCGCCACCCGCAAGGACACCGTCGACCGCGCCGCCGCCGTGCTACTCGCCGACGCCGCCCAGGCCGCAGGCGTCCGCCGCTACCTGCTGGTCTCCTCGATGGGCGTGCAGCAGCCCCCCGCAGCCGGCACCAACGAGGTGTGGGCGGCGTACCTGCGCGCCAAAAAAGCCGCCGAGGACGACATCGCCCGCCGCGACCTGGACGCCACCATCCTGCGCCCCGGACAACTCACCGACGACGAACCCACCGGCCGCATCACCCTGGCCCGACACGTGCCCTACGGCACGGTCACCCGCGCCGACGTGGCAGGCGTCCTCGCCGCCCTGCTGACCACACCCGCCACCGCCGGCCTGACCCTCGAACTGGTCAACGGCGACACCCCCCTCGCCGAGGCGCTGCACACCGTCGCGCCCGCGTGAGGACCCGGCGTCGGGTCACCGCTGACCGTGCCGCGGCACCGGCGAGCCGGCACCCACCGCCGCCGCACCCGGATCCTGCCCCAGCCGCTGCATCGTGCGCGCCAACTGCTCACCACCCTCGTCCAGATGCCGCGCCGCCGCCCGCATGTGCGAGATCATCATCTCGCCGTAGATACGCAGCGCCTCCCGCGCGGCCACCCCGTCGTCGAACGTCACACCCGCCGACGAGCGATACTCCTGCACCGCCCGCTCCGCCTCCTGCCGCGCCTCCTCCGCCGCCGCCCGCAGATAACTCTCGTACTGGGTCCGGGCGTACTCGGCGACCCGCCGCGCATAGTCATGCGCCTGCGCGATGATCTGCTCAGCCTCCCGCTGCGCCGCCGACAGCAGATTCACCTCCTTCGCCGCCGGCAGCTTCGACCCCCGCCCCGAACTCGGAATCACCCCGTGCCGGTGCAACTCCACGTGCGCACCCAGCCGCTCGTTCTCCGCCCGCAGGTTCGCCACCTGCGTCGCCAGCAGATCCAACTCCTCGGCCACCTGCATCCGGAACCGGTCCACATCGGCGTGGTCATAGCCGCGCCGGGCGAACGACGTCGACCCGAACTCCCAACGCCGCACCCGGTCCGCGGTCATGCGCACCTGCACACCACCGGAAACCTCAGCACCGTCGTACCTGCCGAGGTGCGCAGCGCCCACCACCGCGGACCGCCCCCCACGGCTACCTGCCTCACTCACGCCGCACCTCCGCAATCGTCAGGGACGGCCGGCGTCTGCACCGCCGTCCGCCACGCCGGGCCATACCACTGCCGCCCCAGAGCCTCGTGATGCAGCTGCCCGAGGTGATAACCGGACCGGCTCAACGTCGCCACCGTCCGCGACACCATGTCATCGGAACCACACACGTACACCTGCCGGGACCGCCAGTCACCGTCGGCCACCGCCCGATCCACCGGATACACGAACTCCCCCGGCCGGTTCAGGTCCAACCCCACCACCTGCGTCACCGTCAACCACGGATGCGACGCGGCCAACTTGTCGACCGCCTCACCGTCGTAGAACTCACCCCGCGACCGAGCCCCCAGATACAGGTCGACCCGACGCGGAGAACCCTCCGCCGCCACCTGCTCCACCAACGCCTTCAACGGCGCCCAACCGGTCCCACCGGCCAGCAGCAACAGATCCGCCGACCCGGCCGAGCGCAACGTCAACCCGTCACCCACCGGCGCCGCCAGATGCAACTGGTCACCCGGTGCACACCCGTACACCAGCCGCGACGACACCACCCCACCCGGGGCCGCCCGCACGTGCAACTCCAGGGTGCCGTCCGCACGCGGCACGTTCGCCGGCGTGTAGTACCGCCACGACCGCACCGCCGGATGCGACACCCCGATCGACTGACCCGGCGTGAACGGCAGCAGATACTGCGGACGCAACGTCAACACCGCCACATCGAAACCCCGCCGCTCATGACCGACCACCTCGGCCACCCACCACGGCGGCTGCACCGCCTCGGCGGCCTGCGCCGCCTCGGTCATCACCTTCGCCACCAACCCGTACGCCGACGCCCAGTCCTGCGCCAACTCGTCGGTCCACTGCTCCGCCAGGAAATGCCGCAACGTCGCCAGCAACGCCTCACCCACCGCCGGGTAATGCTCCGCCCGCACCGCGAACTTACGGTGGTCGGCACCCAACTGCTGAAGGTAACCGACCAGCCGGTCGACCTGATCCACTTCGGACACGACGTGCCCGAGCGCGGCGACCAGCCGGTCCCGCTGACCGGCCATGTTGGTCGGAAACATCTGCCGGATCTCGGGATATGCCAGAAACAGCGTCGAGTAGAAGTAGAGCGGCACCTGGTCGCCGTGCGCGGCGACCAGGGACCAACTCTGCTTCAGCCGGGACACGTCCACGCTCAGGCGTCCGCCCGCTGCCCGGCGGCCACCACCTGGTCCTGCACCTGCGCCAGCACCGCCTGCACATCAGCGATGATGTCGTCAGCCACGCCCAACTGCGTCAACACCGCCGTCAGATGCCCACCCACCTTGACGTAGTGCGCCACCGAAATGTTCAGCGGCTGATGCGCGGTGGCCAGATCCCGGCCGGTGTACTCGTTCGGCCCACCCAACACCACGGTCAACATCAACGCCAGATGCCGACGCTGCCCCACCATGTCCACCTCGGTGAAGTAGCCGGCCAACTCCGGATCGGCCAACACCCGGTCGTAGAACAGGTCGACAGCGGCCTTGACCGCGCCGGCCCCGCCGATCCGGGTGAAATGCGAGCCAGACGTGCTCTCTTCGGTAACCGTCACCGGTCGTTTCCTTCCATGGGACACGGGGATGCCGCGGCATCGGCGCGCGGGAACGACGATCCGTCGGCGCGTCAACGGCCACCACACGCCAGGCAGACCGTGACGGACGATAGCGCGCCACGCCGCCCCCGTCAGGACCCACCGATCAGCTCGCGGACAGCAGCCAGACACGAAGAGTCACCAAACATCGGTTCACCATCGACCGAATGCAGTCACCCCAACACGACATGTGATCGCGGTAGGCGGCACCTCGGCCCACCACCGAGCCGGCCGACAGTCCCACAACCCCACACTGGCCAGTACCGACAGCGCCACCGCCCGGCCGCCGCGAAGCACCAGCCACGCCGACACCCGCCTGACCGAACCAGGACGCAGCGTGAAGAAAAAGAACACCGAAGAGCGGCCGAAAACTCTCATCAACCGGGCGGTAACGACTCAGCCTCGCCCACGACCCGGCCGACACCCCGCCGGAAACCGACCGAAGGTCTCAGCCCGCCCGACGCCGCGCCCGACGCGCCGCCAACTCGTCGCCCACCGGCAACTCCTGCGGCTCCGACTCCACCGCCACCCCCACCGGCTCCGCCGGAAGATGCGACAACGAACCCTGGATCTCCTTGAACGCCCCACCGATCGCGATACCGAACACCCCCTGGCCGCCCTGCAACAGGTCAACCACCTCCTCCGGAGAACGACACTCGTAGACAGTCGTCCCATCGGAGATCAACGTGATGCCCGCCAGATCCTCCACCCCACGCGACCGCAACGCCTCGATCGCCTTACGGATGTTCTGCAACGACACCCCGGCGTCCAACAACCGCTTCACGACCTTCAACACCACCAGGTCCCGAAACGAGTACAACCGTTGCGTGCCCGAACCCGACGCGTCCCGCACACTCGGCACCACCAACGCCGTACGCGCCCAGTAGTCCAGCTGCCGATAGCTGATCCCCACCGCATGGCACGCCGTCACGCCCCGGTATCCCACCGCACCGTCACCGTCAGTCGCCGAACCAGGCATCCCACCCGACTCGTCCCGCCCGGTAAACCGATCGGAATCTCGCGGCTCGTGCATCCGGACAACCTCCCCGTCAGTGCGGTGACACGTCGTTTCCGGGACGCGCACCCCTCGACACGGCAACCCTATAGCGACGGCCCAGGGTTACCACGGAGAAACCGTCGCGACACGCCGCGCGCCGACAACGACGATCATCACCATCACCGAGAGTGACACCCCGGCGGGGAAAGACAAAGCCCGACCAACACGGCGGACCACCGGCTCAACCGGCGAAATCCTCCGGACTGACCTGCTCCAGGAACTCCCGGAACTTCTCCACCTCGTCCTCCTGCTCATCGGGAATCACAATCCCCGCCTCACTGAGGACCTGCTCGGCACAACGAATCGGCGCACCGACCCGCAACGCCAACGCGATCGAATCACTGGGCCGAGCCGACACCCGCACCCCATCACCGATCAACAGATCAGCGAAGAACACGTTCTCCTTGAGCTCGGTGATCTCCACCGCCCGCAACGGCGCCTTCAACGCCGCCAACACATCCCGCAGAAGATCGTGGGTCAACGGCCGGGCCGGCTTGACACCCTGCTGCTCATAAGCGATCGCCGTCGCCTCGACCGCGCCGATCCAGATCGGCAGATAGCGGTCCCCCTCGACCTCCCTGAGCAGGACGATCGGCTGGTTACTGGGCAGCTCCACCCGAACCCCGACCACGCTCAGCTCGCGCACCGCCGCCTCCGTGTCGTTGTCACCTGCGCCGCACCGCGCCCTTCCCTGCACGGTACACGGACCGCGACACGGCCGTACCATGCGCTTCCCGCACCCGACGCCCGCGCCAAGACAAGGGTTACCCCGCCAAGCCTACGCCACGCACCGGAACACCCACCGACGCCCGACACGACCCTCACCGACCCAACGTCGAGCGCAACCCCACCCGCACCAACGCCGCATGCAACTGCTGCGACAGCGCCTCCAACTCCCGCGCCGCCTCCGCCGCCCGCGCCCGCGCCGCCGGATCACTCTGCCGCGCCAACGGCGCCACCAACTGCGCGAACAAACCCACCTCCCGGTCCGCCGCCGTCCGATAGCCACGCAGATGCCGCGGCTGGAACCCGTACGACGCCAGACCAGCCACCGCCTGCGCGATGATCAACGCATCGCCGTCGTACCAACCCGGCGGATCCGACACCACCAGCCCGAGCCGCTCCAACTCCCCGAACGTCGAAGAGTCCAACCCACTACGCGCCAGCAACTCCGTCCGATCCAGGCGCACCTGAGCCGACTCGACCGGCGCCGACGCGACACGCCCCGGCACCTCACCATCCGGCCCCACCGCCACCAACGCCGGCCGGGACCGCTCCGGCGCCTCACCCGAGGCGTCCCACTGCGCCAACTGCTCCCGGATCACCCGCAACGGCAGATACTGATCCCGCTGCGCCGTCAGCACGAACCGCAGCCGCGCCACATCGTCCCAGCCGTACTTCCGATAGCCCGCCGCCGTACGCTGCGGCTCCACCAGGCCCTCGGCCTCAAGGAACCGCAGCTTCGAAATGGTGACGTCGGGAAAATCCGCCCGCAACTGCGCCAGCACCTCGCCGATGCTCATCAACGGCTGGGCACGACCCGCCCCGGACGGCGTGGAGGCCGCAGGCTCGTTCACCCCCGGCCGGCCTCACCCTCCGGGCGCGGACCGGCAATGAAAACCACCCGGAACTTGCCGATCTGCACCTCGTCACCGTTGCTCAGCGTCGCCGCCTCGACCCGCTCCCGGTTCACGTACGTGCCGTTCAAACTACCCACGTCCCGCACCGTGAACGTGCCACCATCCCGATGGAACTCGGCGTGCCGACGCGACACCGTCACATCGTCGAGGAAAATGTCACTGTCCGGATGCCGCCCACTGGTCGTCACATCGTGATCCAGCAGGAACCGGGCACCAGCGTTCGGACCCCGACGCACCACCAGCAGCGCCATCCCCGGCGGCAGCGACCCGGACATCCGGCTCGGCACCACATCGGTGTCCGGCCCCTCCAGCGCTTCGTCGAGCGAACCGAGATTGAGCGTCGACGTGACGTCGAGCGGGGGGAACTCGTCGCCTGGGCGAGTCATGGGACCACCTCACGGATCTGTTTCGGTCGGCGTCGGGAGACGGCGGGTCTGGCCGCCGGGCGCTCATCCACCCGGCGGCTGGCTCTGCCATGCCTCGAAAGGCTGTCCGCGACGCTCAACAATGGGTTCTCGGTCGACTGGGCGAGCCTAGCCAGCGCCGAAAAACAGGGCAACCGGACGCGCGGCACAGACACCACCGCCGGCACAAGGAAAACGCTCAGCTCTCGGTCAACTCGCGGTACGCATCAGCGGAAAGCAACCCGTCAAGCGACGCCGGATCCGCCACAGTGACCTCCACCAACCACCCCGACCCGTACGGATCCGTGTTGATCACCTCCGGCGTGTCCGTCAACACCTCGTTGCGCGCCGACACCGTCCCGCCCACCGGGGCGTAGATCTCCGACACACTCTTGGTCGACTCGATCTCACCCAACGACTCACCGGCCGCGACCTCCGCACCCGGCTCCGGCAACTGCACGAACACGATGTCGCCAAGAGCGTCCTGCGCGAAATGGGTGATACCGACCCGCACAGCCCCGCCGTCCGCGGCAGCCACCCACTCGTGTTCGGCGGTGTAACGCAGATCCTCAGGAATCACCAGAAAGCGTCCTCATCCGTCCGTACCGACACCGGACCCCGGTGCCGGCCCCACCGGCCTAACCGACCGGGTGGGCGTGTTCCAGCGTGCTCGGCGCGTGCAGCGCCGAAACCTCGGCAACCTCACGATCCTCAACGATCACGTTACCGCCGTCCCTCGCCACCGACGCGACCACCCCACCAGGAATGTTCAGCCCCGTACGCATCGTCGCCGGATCCCCGATCACCGTGATCGTGTACGGCCCCGTCAACCGACGCCCATCCACGATCAACGACCCGCCCTCGCCGTCCAGGAAGTACGTCGACGCCACGATCCGCACCACCGCCCGATCACCACCCGAGATCTGCATCGCCTCCGCCCCGGCACCCCGCAACTCCTGCACCGCATCCAGCACCCGAACCGCCGCGATCGGCTTCGAACCCGCCTCGAACCGCACCGCCAGACCCGTCCCCCGCGCCGGCAACGTACCCGCCAAAATCCCCAACTCGTCCGCCCGCCGACTCGCCTCCTCCAACGCCGCCTGACGCCCCTGCTCACCCGAGCGCAACTGCCGCTGGCTCTCCTCCAACGCCGCGATGTCCTGCCGCAGCCGTATCTCCCGCGCATCCAGGTCATAAAGGATGCGGACCAGATCCTCCTGCCGCGACGTCGACAACGTCGGATCCGTCGACGTGGTCTTCAACTGCACCGCAAGCGTGAAACCCAGCAACACCAGCAACACGCCGATCATCACCGTCGCCGAACTGAACCGCCGCCACGAACCCGCCACCGACCCGCCCGCCGCAGCCGACCCGACCTCCCCGGACTCCCGGCCGCCCACAGCCGGCTCGACCGGCTCACGCTCGACCGGCTCACCAGGCTCGGACTTCACCGGCGGCACCTCACCACCGGCCGGCCGCTGCGGCGACAACGGACTCAACTCGTCCGGATCCGGCGCCTCCGGCCGCGGATCCGGCTCACCCGCCGGACCACCCGGCCGCGCCGGACCCGCCGGCTGCGGCCACCCCGTACCCGTCTCGGTGTGCTCGTCACTCACGCCACAAACCTACGCCCGGAACAGGTGCCGACGGATCGCCGCCACGTTGCCGAAAATGCGCACACCCAACACGACCACCACACCCGTGGACAACTGCCCGCCCACCCCCAACTGGTCACCCAGATAGACGATCAGCGCTGCCACCAGCACATTCGAGATGAACGACACCACGAACTGCTTGTCATCGAAGATCCGGTCCAGCTTCGCCCGGACCCCGCCGAACACCGCGTCCAACGCCGCCACCACCGCGATCGGCAGGTACGGCTGCAACCCCGCCGGCACCGTCGGATCCAACCACAGACCAAGCAGCACCCCGGCCAGCAGCGCCAGCACCGCGATCATCGACCACCTCCGGAAGGACTGGGAGACGAACCCGAGCCGGACGACTCGTCAGCACCCGACGGCGACGGGCTCACCGCCGGCTCCGCGTAGCGTAGCTGCGGCTCCGGAGCCGCCGGCAGGGTGAGGTCATCGGCCGCCCGCACCCCGAACGACAACCCCGTGTCCTGCGCCACCTTGCGCATCGTCAACGCACTACGACTGCCCTCGTACCGCTCACGCATCGACTCAGGACCGATCGCCCACACCTCGTACGGCCCGGTCACCGGCCGGAAATCCACCAGGATCGCCTGACCCGCGTTGCGGATCGTCGAGGTCGCCGTCAACCGCTGCCCGTTGATCGCGATCGCCTCCGCACCGGCACTCCACAGGTCGTTCGCCACCGCCTGGAGATCGCTGTAGAGCACCTGCGGCGGCCCCACATTGGCACCACCGAGCGGCTGCTGATCCGGCGGCGCATCCGCCAACCGCACCACCACACCGTCGCCGCGCACCCGACCAAGGCCGGTACCGGCCTCCAGGTTGCGCAGCTGCGCCGCACGCGAACCGCCAAGCGCCGCCTCCCGCTGCCGGTTGACCTCCTCGCGCAGCGCGTCGGCCCGCTCGGACAACTCGTCGGTCTCTCCCTGCCGCTGCTGGATCTGCGCCACCAGACCCGACCGGGCCTGCGCCCGCCCCGGCTCCTCAGCCATCGTCTGCCGGTACGCCACCGCGAACAGAAAACCCAGCAGCACGACGACCGTGACGCTGACCGGCCCCACCGACCACCCCGGCCGCCCCGACTGACCGGCCTTCGCCCGCCGCTGCGCCGCATCGGCGTAGCCCGGATCCAGCGGGTTACGGAACAACTCGGTGAGGAAGTCCGGGGCGTACCCCCGACCGCTGCGCCGGCCCTCGCCCGGCCCGTCACTCATCGCCCGCACCCCGCCGGGTCGTCTCGCCACACCAGCACGCCGTGCCCGCTCATGCCGCCACCCCTTGGCCACGTACCGCCCGCACCAGCTGGCGTGCCTGGATCACGTAGAGCGCCCCGGCCACCCAGTAGAGCACCAGACCCCACCACGCCAAACCCCAGCCGATGGCGCCCGCGACCGGGGTGGTGGCCGGCACCGCGGCGGCCAGCAGCAACACCGGAAATGCCGCCAGCAGCAGGAACGTGGCGGTCTTGCCGACATAGTGCACCGGCGGCGGCCCGTAGCCGTGCCGGCGCAGCACCGCCAGCGAGCCGAGCAGCAGCACCTCCCGGGCCAGCAGGGCCGCGGTGAACTGCCAGGGCACCACCTCGCGAGCGGTGAACGCGACAAGAGTCGCCAGGATGTAGAGCCGATCGGCGAGCGGATCGAGCAACTCACCGAGACGACTCACCTGCCGCAGCCGACGGGCGATCCAGCCATCCACCCAGTCGCTGGTGCCGCCGACGGCCAGCACCACGATCGCGGCCACGTCGGCGCGGGCGACCAGGAACAGGTACAGAAAGAGCGGTACGCCCAGCAGACGCAGGAAACTGATCACATTGGGCAGGGTCAGCACCCGGTCGTCGGACGACTCCGTCCCGGCCGCGGTGCGCTCTGGTTGCTCCGCCCGAGCGGGCCGACGCGACACCGAACCTCCTCCGCGGCACGCTCCACCACCACGGCCCTCGTTCTGCCGCGCTGCGTCGTACGCGCTGTCGGGCCGGCTGCTGCCGGCGCCCCCTGCGATCCCGATCCGGGACCTCCCCTGGCCCTGCCGTCCCCGGTCGATGATCACGGGTCGGCCGGATGCGCTGCCACTATATCGGGCTCCCCCGACGCTTCGGCTGCCCAGCGGCGGTGTGCCTTTCGGCGCGGTTGAACGGGTGTGAGTGGCGTCACCACCGCTAAGGCATCCTAGGACGATAGGGTGTGCCTGGTGATCAGGCGCTACGGGTGGAGGCATCCGGCGTCTCCGCGGCCGTCGCCGCCTGGGCGAACGCCAGCAGGGACCGCAGCAGGTCCTGCTGGCCCCGGACGGGCATCCGGTCCAGCACGGCACGCACCGCTTCGTGTCGGCGCGCCCGTACCTCCCCCAGCAGCACCTGCGCCGCCGTGGTGGGCTCCAGGCGCACCTCCCGCCGGTCCCGTGGGTCGGCCACCCGACGCAGCAAGCCGATCGCCTCCAACCGGTCACAGAGCCGACTCGCCGAGGAGGGTACGACGTCGAGCAACTCGGCCAGACCGTTGACATTGGTCTCCGGCCGGCTGCTGAGCAGCGCCAACACCCGCAACTGGGTGGGCGACACGGCGAGCCGGTGCCGGGAGCCGGCGGAATCGAGCACACCCACCAGCGCCTCGGCAGCCGCGTCGATCGCCGCGGCGAGATCCGGTCGTTCCACCCGATGTCCCCTGCGATTGTCCCGCTGGTTTTGCCCGACCGCCACGGCGCTGTCCGTCAACCGTCCCCCCGACCGACGGACCCACGCCAGTCCAGGCACACCACGACCGCGTCGTCGCGCAGATCGGCGTCCGCGTGGAAAGCCTGCAACTCTCGCATCACCGTACCAATCGCCTCGGTCGGCGGCTGCAACCGCGTGGCCCGCATCGAGCGAGCCATCGCCCGCTCGCCGTAACTCTCCCGCCCGGTCGGATCGGCCCCCCACACCCCGTCGGAGACCACGAACAGCCGATCCCCCGGATCCAGATCGAACTCTTGCAGGTCGTAGCGCGTCTCGGCGAACATGCCCAGCGGCAGCTGCTGCTCCAGCGCGACCCGGGAAACCGTCCCGCCGCGTACCCGCATCACGTGCGGCGAGCCCGCGTCCACCGCCCGCACCCGGCCGGTGGCACAGTCCAGTTCGAGCAGCACGGTGGCCACGTGCCGATGCCCCCGATGCTGGTAGTAGATCGTGTCGGAGGCCAGCTCCGCCTGCTCCACAAGCGAACCTCCCGAGCGGCGGGCGTTGCGCATCGCGTTCACCGTCACCGCCGTCAACAGCGCCGCAGCCAGCCCGATGCCGTCGCCGTTGAGCACGGTGACGGTGAGCCGGCCGTCATCCAACGACCAGTCGAAATGGTCGCCGCCCACGGTGTACGCCGGTTCGAGCTGCCCCGCCAGATGAAACGTGCCGTCGCTGACGCTGCGTCCCGGCAGCAACTCCCACTGCAACTCGGCGGCCATGCTCAGCCGTTCCTGCCGGCGTGCCCGCCGGTACCTGTCGGTCTCCCGGTCGGCCGCACGCAGCGCCATGGCCACCTCGCCGGCGATGTCGGCCGCCCGGCGCACCACCTCGTCCCCCGGCGCCTCGGGTAACTCGACCACCAGCACGCCCAGCCGCTCGCCCCACACCGACACCGGCAGGTAGAGCCGGCACCGGCTGTCCTCATCGGACTCCCGTACCGGCTGCTGGCTGCTGAAGCAGCGCTGGACCAGCACCTGGTCGGCCTTCCCGCCGGCAACGGGCTGCCGCGAGTCGAGCACCGGCCACAGACCGCTGATCCGGTAGTCGGCGATGAACAGGGCCGTGCCCGACGCGCCCAGCACGGACCGGATGGCCAGGTCGGCGGCCTCGACCACCCGGTCGGGCGGGGCCTCGCGCAGGGCGCGGGAAACCCCCGTGGGCGCATCCGCCATGACCATCCTCCGAAAATTACTTGCTCTGGGGCAAGCATCATACGGAGGCGGCTGCACCCATGGTCACCCGGCCGACCGCACCGCCACCGCACCATGGCACGCATCCGGCACCTCCTCCGGCGACCCGTCCGCTCGCCACCGGGTCACCGGCACGACGCCGTCGCCGCTGATCGACACCGCGTGTCGAGGGTACGGGCCAGGGCGCCACCGTCGAGGAATGCCGCCAGGGCGAGGAAGACCAGCCCGACCAGTGCCGCGAACGACCGCCTCGGGCGCGGGCCTCGGGCCCGTTGCCCAGGATGGGCAGCCCGGCACCGAAAACCAGGAAACCGCCCACCCCGGGGGCGGCGCTCGCGCGGACGCTCGGCTGGTCGGGCTCCACCATCGACGCGCTCCCCTCCCCAGGCGGCCGAGGCCAGCCTACCGACACCACGCCCCGGCCCGGTACGCCCGCAGCCCGACCACGGCACCACACCCGCCACGCGCCGCGTGGTCAGGCGATGGGGTTGGCACCGGCCCAGGCGGGTAGACGGGCCGCGCACGCCACCGGCGACGACGTACGCCACCGGCGCGGAGCAGAGGAGACGGCAATGCCAGGACCACGACCGGGCAGCAAGGCATACGACAAACAGCGGGCCCGAATCCGCAACGCGATCGACGACTCCGGCCGGCACACCCCGGACCAACGGGCCGACGAGACCGCCAACCGGATCCTCCAGGAGGACCGGGGCCAACGCGGCGTCGTACGGGGCGAACGCGCCTACGGGCCCAAGGGCAACCGCGAACCGGGTGACCCGAAGTGAGGGCGCCCCTCGCCGACGGGCTCATCGCCGGCGCGGTGGGCAGCACCACCCTCAACGTCGTCACCTACCTGGACATGGCGCTGCGGGCCCGGCCGGCCAGCCAGACACCGGAGAACAGCGCCGCGAAGGTGGCCGACACGATCCACCTCGACCTGGGTCCCGGCGACCAGGCGGCCAACCGCCGCTCCGGGCTCGGCCCCCTGATGGGCTACGGGCTGGGCCTCACGGCGGCCGTCGGCTTCGCGGCGCTGGCCCGGGGCCGGCGCCAACCGCTGCTGCGGGCCGCCGCGCTGCTCGGCGGCGGGCTGATGACCCTCTCCGACGGGTCGATGACGCTGCTCGGCGTCACCAACCCCCGCAGTTGGCGGCGGGTGGACTGGATCGCCGACCTCGTCCCGCACCTCGCGTACGGGCTCACGGCCGCAGTCACCTGGAACCGGCTGCGGCCGTGAGCCCCACACCGGCGTCAGCCGCGCCGGTCGCTGTCGTCGTCGGCCACCGGCTGCCCGGTCGGACCGTACGGCGACACCTGGCCCCGTGGCATCGGGCGGCCGGCGTCACCGGAGGACGAGCCACGGTTGCGCGGATGACCCGTCGGGCCGGGCCCCTTGTTGTCCTGGCTGGTGCCGCCCTTGGCGTTGCGCCGGAACTCCTCCTGCTGCGGGTTCGTCACGGTCGTCTCCCTTCGCCGATGGCGCGGTCGCGGCGAGATGGCCGCGCCCGCCGCTGCGGCTTACCCATCGCCGGCAGCGGCATTCCGCGCCCACGCCGGGCCTAGCCGGGCGCCGAACGGGTACCCCGCGACGATGGCCGACCAACGGAAGATGGCACGGGTCCTGCTGACCCGCCGCACGTACGCCGAGGAGGCGGGCATCTCGCTGGCCGACCGGCCGGCGCCGCTGTACCAGCTGCTGGTGCTCGTCACCCTGCTGAGCACCCGGATCCGGGCCCAGGTCGGGGTGGCCGCCGCCCGGGAACTCTTCGCCGCCGGTTACCGCACCCCGCAGGCGATGGAGGCGGCGAGCTGGCAGGAACGGGTCGACGCGCTCGGCCGGGGCCACTACCGCCGCTACGACGAACGCACCGCCACGATGCTCGGCACCGGCGCCCGACTCTGCCTCGACCGTTGGCACGGTGACCTGCGGCGACTGCACCAGGAGGCGGGCGACGAGCCGGCGGCGTTGCGGCGCCTGCTCACCGAGTTCCCCGGCATCGGACCCACCGGCGCCGACATCTTCCTGCGCGAGGTGCAGACCGTCTGGCCGCAGCTGCGTCCCTACGCCGACCGGCGGGCGGTTGCCGGCGCCCGGCGACTGGGACTGCCCGCCACTCCCGACCGGCTGGCCCGGCTGGTCGACGAGGTGGACTTCGGCCGGCTCGCCTCAGCACTGGTGCGGGTGGCGCTCGGCGAGGAGTCGGCGGGCCAGATCACCCGCAGCGTCGCCGCCCGCTGACCATCGGCAACCTCGCGTCGCAGTCAGTTCGTCGGGTTGCCGCCGGGCTTGGTCAGGTGCCACACCAGCAGCGCGGCGAGCAGCGCCAGCACCACCAGCCCACCGGAGATCCCCCGCCCCTCCTCGGCCGACCGGCCGGCGGTGCCGAAATAGATCACGGCCAGGCCGGCCAGCGCCGCGAGGAGTTTGCGAATGCCTTGGTCTCGCACAGCCCGGACGCTACGGCCCACGCCGGCCCGCCGTCCGGCGGAACAGCCCGTTGTCCTCCGGACGGGCGAACGGTCAGTCGGACTCCAGGTCGTCCAGGGAGATCTTGTGGCTCATCAGCCAACGAGCCAACGCCGACATGCCGAACAGCCACAGCGGCGCCGACTCGGTGGTGCCGTTTGTGGCGAAGACGGCGAACCGCAGATCCGGCGCCCGGTACGCCTCGATGCGCCACCGGTGCTGCTTGTCCCGCCAGACCGCCGAAGGGTCCATGGCGTCACGGTAGGCCGCCCGGCCGCCCGGTGACCGGCGGACGGGGTCAATTCGCGCCCTCCACCGGGCCCACCACCACCCGGGCGTCGTCGGTCAGCCGACGGGTCCGGCCCTGCCGGTCCAACAGCTCCAGCAGCGGCACCGCCACCCGGCGGGTGGTGTCCAGGGCCTGCCGGGCAGCGCTGAGCGTGAACGGCTGCGGCAAGGCGGCCAGCACCGCCACCGCCCGCTGCGGCGCGCCCGGCAGCAGCAGCACGTTACCGGGCAGGCGCAGCAGCGCGCCGGCACGCACCGCAGCACCGATCTCCCGGGCGCCCAGCCCGAGCGCGGCGAGCCGGTCGGCGTCGGGTGCGCGGAACGGGTGAGTGGCCCAGTCGTCGCCGACCAGGGCCAACGCCCGGGCCACCGGTTCGGGCAGCGGGTCCGCCCCGGCGACGGCGACCCGCCCGGCGGCCAACCGCAGCGGTGGGCGTACCAGCGCCGCCACCAGTGCCCGATCGGGCAGGTCGAGACGCTGACGCAGCACCTCCACCGGCGCCCCCGGCTCCAGCGGCTGGGTCCGCGCGTACTCGGCCACCGCGTCGGCCAGCCGGTGACCCAGCTGCCGCCAGTGCTCCGGATCGGCCAGCCAGTCCCCGGCCACCGGGGCGACGGTCACCGGCACCCCGGCCCGGGTCAGGTCGTCGCAGCGCACCAGCCCCCGGCGGCGCAACTCACCGGCCAGGTCCGGACGCCCGTCCAGGGTCGCCAGCACCGCCGCGCGGGCCGCGGCGGCTCCGCGCCGTGCTAACGGCGGCGGCAGCACGTCCAGCACGGTGACCCCACCGGCCACGTGGTGGCGCCCGGGATCGCGCAGCACCGCCCGGTCGCCGACGAGCAGCGGCAGCGGACGGTGCAACCGCAGCCGGACGGTGTCCACGCCGAGCGGACGCACCCGCACCGGCACCGCGGCCGAACCGATGTGCAGGACCAGCGTCGCGGGCAGGTCGGCCGCCGGATCACCGGTCAGCCGCACGTCGACCAGGTCGGTCGGGCGGAACCGGCCCGGGGTGAGCAGCGCGTCGCCCCGGGCGATCCGGTCGCGGGCCACCCCCCGCAGGTTCACCGCCACCCGGGCGACCGGTGCGGCTTCCCGACACGGCTCGCCGAGGCGGTGCAGCCCCCGCACCCGGACCCGTTCGCCGCTGCCGGCCAACTCCAGTTCGGCGTCCACCCGCAGCCGGCCGGCGCCGAGGGTGCCGGTGACCACCGTGCCGCTGCCCCGCACGGTGAAGCCACGGTCGATCCAGAGCCGCACCGGGGCGTCGGTGACCGGGGTGGGCAGCCGCGCGGCCAGCCGGTCCAGCGCGGCCCGCAGTTCGGGCAGGCCGGCCCCGGTGACCGCGCTGACCGCCACCGCCTCCACCTCGCCCAGCGAGGTCGCCGCCACCTCGGCGCGGGCCCGCGCCAACGCCGGCCCCGGATCAGCCAGGTCCGCGCGGGTCACCACCAGCAGCCCGTACGCCACCCCGAGCGCGTCGAGGGCGGCCAGGTGCTCGGCGGACTGCGGCATCCAGCCCTCGTCGGCGGCGACCACGACCACCGCGGCGGGCACCGGACCGACACCGGCGAGCATGTTCGGCACGAACCGTTCATGCCCGGGCACGTCGACGAAGGCGACGGTGCCGCCGGAGGGCAGCACCGTCCAGGCGAACCCGAGATCGATGGTCATGCCCCGCCGACGCTCCTGCGCCCACCGGTCGGGTTCCATCCCGGTAAGCGCCCGCACCAGCGTGGACTTGCCGTGGTCGACGTGCCCGGCGGTGGCCACCACCAGCATGCTCAGTCGTCCCCCGGCACGGCCAGCACCGCAGCGCGCAGGAGTTCGTCGGCGTGCTGCGGCAGGCACCGCAGGTCCAGCAGCAGCCGACCCCGCGCCACCCGGCCGAGCACCGGCGGGTCACCCACGCGCAGCGCGGCGGCGTACCGCTCGGGCAGGCTCAACGCCCACGAGTCCAGTTCCACCCCGGGGGCACCACCGCCACCGACCACCGCCACCGAGGGCACCACCTCGGCCTTGCGGCCGTCGGCCGCGAGCGCGTCGCGCAACCGTTCGGTACGGGCCCGCAACACCGCCGGGTCGACATGCAGCGCGGACCGGGTCGGCGTGACCGGATCGCCGAGGGTCGCCGCCAGGGCGGCCAGGGTCAGCTTGTCCACCCGCAACGCCCGGGCCAGCGGATGCCGGCGCAGCCGCTCGACCAGCCCAGCGGCGCCGAGCAGCAGCCCGGCCTGCGGGCCGCCGAACAGCTTGTCGCCGCTGGCGGTGACCAGGCTCGCCCCGGCGGTCAGGGTGCTCGCCGCGTCCGGCTCCGCAGGCAGCAGCGGATCGGGGGCGAGCAGCCCGGAGCCGATGTCGACGACCACCGGCACGCCGAGACCGGCCAGCCGCCGCACCGGCACCGCCGAGGTGAAACCGGTGACCCGGAAGTTGCCCGGATGCACCTTGAGCACGAACCCGGTGCGGGGGCCGATCACGGCAGCGTAGTCGGCAAGCGTGCTCCGGTTGGTGGTGCCGACCTCGCGCAGCCGGGCACCGGTGCTGGTCAGCAGGTCGGGCAGGCGGAAACCGTCGCCGATCTCCACCAGCTCGCCCCGGCTGACCACGATCTCCGCGTCGGCGGCCAGCGCGGTGGCGGCGAGCACCAGCGCCGCCGCGCCGTTGTTCACCACGTGCACCGCCTCGGCCGCCGGCACGGCGGCGGCGAGGGCGGCCAGGGCGTCGCGGCCACGGCGGGCCCGCCGCCCGGTGTGCAGGTCCAGTTCGACATCGGTGTGGCCGGAGGCGGCGACCACGGCCGCCACCGCAGCGTCGGAGAGCGCGGCCCGACCCAGATTGGTGTGCAGCAGCACCCCGGTGGCGTTGAGCACGGCACGCGGGGCAGCCGACGGCAACGCGGCCAGCGCGGCGTCGCGTACCTCATCGGGGTCGATCTCACCACGGCGGGCCCGGTCCTGGGCCCGGCGGACGGCGGCCTTGACCCGGTCCCGGCCCAGCGTCGCGGCAGCCGCGGCCAGCCGTGGCTCGGCCAGCAGCGCATCGGTACGCGGCACCCG
The DNA here is from genome assembly GCF_038246755.1 of Micromonospora sp. FIMYZ51. Lineage (NCBI taxonomy): Bacteria > Bacillati > Actinomycetota > Actinomycetes > Micromonosporales > Micromonosporaceae > Micromonospora > Micromonospora sp. FIMYZ51. Next base: position 3,705,778 of record NZ_CP134706.1, read on the forward strand.
GCGCCGTGGGTCGGCGCGACCGTCGCCCATCGGGTCAACTCCTCGCAGCACTGGCGGAGACGGACGGGAATCGAACCCGCCTGGCCCGGGTCCCGGACCACACCGGTTTTGAAGACCGGGAGGGGCACCAGCCACCTGAACGCCTCCACCCTGCATTGGATCACAGCCGGCCGACGCCAGCGCGGCGGAGTCCACCACCGGTCCCGCCCGACGGCCGGCCGGGCGGCCGGTACCGGCTACCGGTCCGCTGCCGGCGGTGGGTCGGCGGCTCGCCGCCGAAGTCGCTCCCGCTGCGGCAGCACCGTGTACCGGGGATCGCGGGCCGAGGCGACCCCGGCGTAGAAGACACCGAACCGGGTGGCCGCCGACGCGGCCAGCAACGCGACGCCGGACACCGCCGAGACGGCCCGGCTCCGGGCGCCGAGCAGCGCACCGGCCACCCCGGCCGCGGTCAACACCCGGCCGGCCCGCAGCAGCCGGCCGGCCCGGCCGGTACGGTACGGCTCCGCGAGCAGCCCACGGCGCTCCACCCGGTGGGCGCCGAACAACTCCAGGCCGGCGCCGGCCACCGCCAGCCGCCGGACCGGACCCGCCTGCGGCGGCGGCACGGCGATAAGCGCCGCGCCGGCACCACTGGCCAGGGCACTGCCCGCGAAGACCAACGGCAGATCCGGGTACGCATCGTGCCAGGACGGCACCGCCGTGTCGGCCAGCAGCACCGCCGTGTACGTGCCCAGGGCCGGCGCGATCGCCGCCGCGGCCAACCCGCCCGCCGCGCCGACCGGCGGCAGCAGCCGACGGGCCACCCCCAACGGCCCCCGCTCGGGCAGCAGCGGCGCCGCCTCGGCGACCGCCGCGAGCCCGGCGAGCGGGCCGTACGCGGTGAGGATCCAGGTGCCCACCGACATCGGCGAGGTCGGCTTCGCCACCCGCAGCATGTGGTGGAACCGCTCCGGCCGACCCAGGTCCTTGACCAGCAGGACGGCGCTGGCGCTCACCCCGGCCAGTGCGGTCAGCCGCGCAGCCCGACGCACCGCGGGCCGCCCGGTGAGCTGCCCACCCGCAGCCAACAGCGACGAACCGGCGGCGAGACCACCGGTGAACAGGTAGGCGGCGATCTCCCAGGTCCACACCGGTGGCTTGAGGATCGGCCGGCCGTAGTACGAGCTGAACTCCGCCGGCGGCACGGCCAGTTCCTCCCCGGAACGCCCCCGCCGCCGCCGGGTCGCCGGCGGCGGGTCGACGCCGCCACGGTCCTGCGGCGGGCCGCCGACAGGGTCGGGGTCGAGGCGGTCCAGGAAACGACGGAAGCGGTCGCCGACAGCCGACCGACGCGGTTCACCTCCAGCAGGTTGGCGCGGTTCACCTCCAGTGGGTTGGCGCGGTTCGCCCGCAGCGGGTTGGCGCGGGTTCATCGCCGACCGCCCAGGAACGCCACGACCGCCCCGGCGGCCATGGCCAGCGCGGCCACCCCGGCACGGCGCCACATCCGCGGCAGGTCGCGGGTCGGCACCTGCGGATCCGGCGGCAGGCCGTACACCTCCGGCTCGTCGAGCAGGAGAAAGAACGCGCCGTCACCGCCCACGCCGTCGGCCGGGTCGTGGCCGTAGAGCCGCGCCTCGGGCACCCCCCGCTCGTGCAGCGTCGCGACCCGCGTGGCGGCCCGCTCCCGCAACTCGTCAAGCGGGCCGTACTGGATCGACTCGGTCGGACAGGCCTGCGCACAGGCCGGCGTCATTCCGACACCGATCCGGTCGTAGCAGAGCGTGCACTTCCAGGCCCGGCCGTCGCCGGCCCGCCGGTCGATGACGCCGTACGGGCAGGCCGACACGCAGTAGCCGCAGCCGTTGCAGATGTCCTCCTGCACCACCACCGTGCCGAACTCGGTGCGGAACAACGCCCCGGTCGGGCAGACGTCCAGACAGCCGGCACGGGTGCAGTGCTTGCACACGTCGGACATCATCAGCCAACGGAAATCGCTGCGCCCGTGCGCGCTGCCGGTACGCCCCGGCGGCGCGGACCCCGGCATCCCGAGGAACTCGGTCGAACCCTTGCCTGTGGTTTCCGCCTCGGTCCGCGCGGCGGGCTGGCCGGCGGGGCGCGGCTGCTCGACGAAGGCCACATGCCGCCACGAGTTCGCGGTCAACGCGCCGGTGTTGTCGTACGACATGCCGAGCAGGTCCAGCCCGGAGGTGGGTACCCCGTTCCACTCCTTGCAGGCCACCTCGCACGCCTTGCAGCCGATGCAGACGCTGGTGTCGGTGAAGAAGCCCATCCTCGGCGGCGCGTCGACCCAGCCGGCTTCGGTGGCCGGGTCGACGGTCACCGGCAGGTCCGGCCGGGGCACCGGTTCGGCCATCAGCGCTTCCCCTCTCCCTCGCCGGCAGGCGGCTCGGTCGGCACACCGGGCGTGACCGCCGGTGGCGTGACCCCGGCCACGATGCCGGCCCGGGTGCGGTAGTCGGCCACCAGGTCACGCAGCGCCGGCCCGGACGGCCGCCGGCCCGGACGCAGATCACACGTACCGATCTTGCTCTCCTGGATCAGTACGTTCGGATCCAGGGTGATGCCGAACAGGTCGTTGGCCGAGTCGCCGGTGACCAGACCCGCGAACCCGAAGTGGTACGGCAGCCAGAGCTGGTGGATCACCCTACCGTCCACCCGCAGCGGCGTGACCCGGTCGGTGACCAGCACCTTCGCCTCGATCACCGCACGGGAGGAGACCAGGTGTGCCCAGCCGAGATGGCGCAGCCCGGTCAACGCGGCCAACTCCGGGGAAACCTCGACGAACATCTCCGGCTGCAACTCCGCAAGCGGTGCGACCGTACGGCTCATCCCACCCGCGGTGTGGTGCTCGGTGAGCCGGCTGACCGTGAACACGTACGGGAAGACCTCGTTGTGCTCCTGCGGTGGGCTCGGGTTTGTGGCGTTGACCGGGTGGGCGTACATCTTGCGGGTCGGGTTGGCCTGCTGGCCGTAGAGCGGGTTACGCACCGGCGACTCGACCGGCTCGTAATGGGTGGGCAGCGGCCCGTCCAGCACGCCGCTGGGCGCGTACAGCCAGCCCTTGCCGTCGGCCTGCATGACGAACGGGTCGTCACCGGCCAACCCGGCCGGGCCGGTGGCACCCTCCGGCGGCCGGTACGACGGCGGCTTGGTCAGCTCGAAATCCGGCACGTCGTGGCCGGTCCACCGACCGGCCACAGCATCCCACCAGACGTAGCGTTTGCGTTCGCTCCACGGCCGGCCCTGCGGGTCGGCGGAAGCCCGGTTGTACAACGTGCGGCGGTTCGCCGGCCACGCCCAACCCCACTCGGCGGCCACCCAGTCCTGGTCCTGCCCCGGACGCCGCCGGGCCGCCTGGTTCACCCCGTCGGCGTACACCCCGCTGTAGATCCAGCAACCCACGGCCGTGCTGCCGTCGTCGCGGGCCTCGGCGAACCCGGCCAACGGGCGGCCGGTGTCCGTGTCGTACCCGTTGATCTCGCGCAGCACCGCCTCGGCGTCCGGCTCGTCGTGCGGACCGTGCGTGGGATAGTCCCAGGCCAGGTCCAGCAGCGCCCGGTCGCGCGGCAGCGGCGAGTCGGCCAGCTTCTGGCGCAGTCTGCGCCCCAGGTGGTAGAAGAACCACAGCTCGGAACGGGCGTCGCCGGGCGGTTCGACCGCCTTCTCCCGCCACTGCAACAGCCGCTGGGTCTGGGTGAACGTGCCCTCCTTCTCCACGTGGGAGGCGGCCGGCAGGAAGAACACCTCGGTGCGGCACTCCTGCGGCACGATCTCGCCGGTGGCCACCTCGGGACCGTGCTGCCAGAAGGTCGCGCTCTCGATCATGAAGAGGTCGCGGACCACCAGCCAGTCCAGGTTCGCCATGCCCAGCCGCTGCGCCCTACCGTGCGCCGAGCCGACCGCCGGGTTCTGCCCGAGCAGGAAGTACCCCTTGATCTTCCCGTCGATCATGTCGAGGACCTGCCGGTAGGTGCCGTGGTCGCCGGTCAGCCGGGGCAGATAGCCGTAGCAGAAATCGTTCTCCGGAGTCGCCGCCGCACCCCAGTACGCCTTGAGCAGGCTGGCCGCGAAGGCGCGGGCGTTGCCCCAGAAACCCTTCTGGCCCGGGTGGCGGATGCTGTCCACCCACGCCTCGAAGGTGGGATGGGCGGCGTGCTGCGGCATCGGCAGATAGCCCGGCAGCAGATTGAACAGGGTCGGGATGTCGGTGGAGCCCTGGATGCTGGCGTGCCCGCGCAGCGCCAGCACCCCGCCACCCGGGCGACCCACGTTGCCCAGCAGCAGCTGGATGATCGCCCCGGTGCGGATGTACTGCACGCCGACGGTGTGCTGGGTCCAGCCCACCGAATAGATCAGGCAGCCGGTGCGCTCGCGCCCCGAGTTCTGCGTCCACGCCCGGGCCAGTTCCAGGAACTTCTCCCGGGGCACCCCGCAGACCCGCTCCACCATCTCCGGGGTGTAGCGGGCGAAGTGCCGCTTGAGGATCTGGTAGACGCAGTGCGGATGTTGCAGCGTCTCGTCCCGCCCGACGGCACCGGCCACCGGTGCACCGTGCGACTCGTGCCGCAGCCCGGCCGCGGTTTCCCGCTCGGTGGCCGTGTGGCCGCTGCCCGAATCCTGCTCGTGGCCGGCGTACTGCCAGCTGGTCTGCACGTAGCTGCCGGTCTCCGGGTCGTAGCCGGAGAAGATGCCGTCGGCGTCCTCGGCGTCGACGAAATCCGCGCTGACGATCGTCGCCGCGTTCGTGTACGCCAGCACGTACTCCCGGAAGTCCAACTCGTTGCCGAGGATGTAGTTGACCACCCCGCCGAGCAGCGCGATGTCGGTACCGGCCCGGATCGGCAGGTACTCGTCGGCAAGCGCACTGGTACGGGTGAACCGCGGATCGACGTGGAACACCTTCGCCCCGCGCCGCTTCGCCTCCATCACCCACTGGAAGCCCACCGGATGGGCCTCGGCCATGTTGGAGCCCTGGATGACGATGACGTCAGCGTTCGCCACGTCCTGTTGGAAGATCGTCGCACCACCGCGACCGAAGCTGGCCCCCAGACCGGGGACGGTGGCGGAGTGTCAAATGCGCGCCTGGTTCTCGATCTGGAGCGCCCCGGCCGCGGTGAACAACTTCTTGATGAGGTAGTTCTCCTCGTTGTCCAACGTCGCCCCGCCGAGGCTGGCGATGCCGAGCGTCCGGTTCAACGGGCGGCCCTGGTCGTCGACGTCCTCCCAGGTCTGCGCGCGGGCGGCAAGCATCCGGTCGGCGATCATGTCGAGCGCCGTCTCCAGGTCCAGGTCTTCCCACTCGGTGCCGTACGGCCGGCGGTACCGCACCGTCGTCTGCCGCAGCGGGCTGGTGACCAGGCTCTTGCTTGCCGAACCCTTGGGGCAGAGCCGGCCCCGGGAGATCGGGCTGTCCGGGTCGCCTTCGATCTGGGTGACCTGGCCGTCGGTGACGAACACCCGCTGGCCACAGCCGACCGCACAGTACGGGCAGACGGAGCGGGCCACCCGGTCGGCGCCCTCGGTGCGGGCACTCAACGCGGCGGAGCGGGCCGACTGGGCCGCAGCGCCCCGGCCCAGCGGGTCGGTGCCGGTGAGCTGCCGGTAGACCGGCCAGCCCAGGAGCACGTCCCGCAGACCCACGTACCCCACCTCCCACCGACGATCTCCGTCTTGACCTTAGGACAGTCGGGCCGAGCCGGCGAGTCCGGCCAACAGATCCGGCGGGAAATGACACCGCCCCCGGCCGGAACCGGCCGGGGGCGGTGCGTGGGTGTCGGTGTGCAGGTCGCCTCTCGGCGAGTGGCGCGACGCGGCTCCAGCCGAACGGTATTCCGCGAAGGCAATATAGGTGAGGCCCGGGGACACTGGATCACACCGACGCTCGGTACAACCGACCCACCCTCATCCTTGTTCCCACCCCACGACAATCCACTCCCCTATTTGTGCAAGGAAGGGCCCCTTGTTAACGCCTGGTGTAGAGGAAGGGCCCCTTCTTAACACGCGACAGAGCCGGCACCCGGTGTGGGTGCCGGCTCCGCGGTACATCCTTCGTCAGCGGTCGTTCGTCAGCTGTTCCAGTGTTCGGCGACCAGGTCAGCGGCCTGCTGCTCCCACTGGGCGTACAGGAACGGATGCGCCGACACCTGCACCGTCTGCGCGGCCTCGGTCAACGGCATCTCCTGCCACCCGTCGACCTGCTTCAGACCCTTCAGGAACGCCGTGGTCGAGTACTGCGGATCGGTGATCTGCTCGACCGTGCCCCAACCCGAGGACGGACGCTGCTGGAACAGGCCCTGCGAGTCGTGGTCGTTGCGGTCACCGAGGTGACCCAGGTTCTCCAGCTTCGACTCCTGCAACGCGGTCGCGATCGACACCACCGCGGCCCGCTCGTCCATACCGGCCTTCTTCGTCGCGGCGATGATCTCCTTGACGTTGCCGGTCTGCTCGTCGGTCAGCTCGATCCGCGACTGCTCACCCTGCACACCATGCGGAATCAGCTTGCCGCTGTCCGGCTTCTCCGCCTGCACCGCGGCGGCGATCGGGCTACCACCAACCGGGCCGTCGGACGTGGCGTGGTTCAGCGGACCGGCGGCCAGACCACCGGCAACAGCCAGACCAGCAATACCCAGCACGCTCTTACGCAGCATCGTGTTCATGACAGACAGCTCCATTCGGGGGTTGGCGCACACACCGACGACACGGGGGATGTCGGGCGCACGCAAGCACCGTCCGGCGCTCAACGGCAAAAGGGGGGATCCAGCGCGCGGGGCCAGGGGCCACGTCGCGGCGCCGGAGCCAGATACAACGACCGACCGGCCACCGGCATTCCCGGGGATGGTCGGGCGGCGAGGGCGCCGGCCCGTCCCGGTCGGGCTCATACTCGGTCGTACGCTGATTACAACGCCCGCACCCGGCCCCGGATTCCGCCGCCGGGCGGTCGACCGGTGTCCGGTTACCGGACACCGGGGCATCCGGCGGACGACCTACCCACCGACGGGCACCGCCCTGAGTCGGACACCAATGGGCAAAACCGGCATGGCGTACGCCTGGTTGGATCGCTCCGGCGCAGGTCGTCGGTCCGCAAGTGGCCCGACTGGCGTTACCCTGACAGCATGCAGGCCGTGTCCAGCACCGCGACCGCCGTGGCGTACCTCGCCCGGCCCGGTCGTCCCACCCTGGTGGCGGGGTCGCTGGCCGAGCTGCGCGGGCCCACCCGCGGGCTTGTCGAATTGCCGGTACGGCTGATGTGGAGCACCGACCGCACGTTCGACCTGAGCGATCCCGACCAACTGCTCTGGATGTACGAGAACGTGCTGCGGGAGAGCACCAACCTCGAGGACCTGCGCCAACTGGTCAACGGGCGGACCCTGCGCCGGGTGTGGCAGATGTTGAACCTGCCTCGTGGCGTACGGCTGGCGTGGGAAACCCGGCATCGGGCTCTGCGGTCGGCGTGAGCCGAGCACACCCGCACGATTTCTACCGCGAGGTCGCCCGGGTGGCGCTGAGCGTCGCCGGGGCGTACCGCTTCGTGCTCGGTGGTGGGGTGGCGTGGGCCGCGCACGGCCTGGTCACCCGCCCGACCGAGGATGTCGACCTCTTCGCCGACGTGGAGGGCGCCGCCGCAGCGGCGGCCGCTGAGGTGCGGGTCGCGCTGGAGGCCGCCGGGTTCGAGGTGACCGACGCGGATCCGGACAGCGAACTCGCCGACCTGTTCGAGGGCTTCGACCGGGACATGCGCGATTTCGTCGTCGGTCGGGACGGTCGGCAGATCCGGCTCAGCCTGGCTCGGCTCGACCGGCACCGCAGCCCGGTGGTGATGGATCTCGGACCGGTGATGGACGTCCGGGACCTGATCGCGAACAAGACCGCGGCGCTGGTGAACCGCCGCGAGGTCCGCGACTACATCGACGTCGCCTCCGCCCTGGAGCACCGGCGGGTGGCCGAGCTGCTGGATCTCGCCCGGCAGCTCGACCCCGCCCTGGCCGAGGAGGATGTGCGGGCCGCCGGCCGGTATCTGGACCGGATCCCGGACCCCCGATTCGCCCGATACGGCCTCGGTCCCGCCGAGATCACCCGGGTACGCCGCCAGCTGGCGGAGTGGCCCCGCTGACCGATGCGACCGGTCGCTTGTTAAAAGGGGGCCCTTCCTATGCACCAGGCGTTAAGAAGGGGCCCTTCCTTACACCTCACTTGGTGAAGCGGCCGCCGGTGACGCCGAGAACCTCGCCGGTGATGAAGCTCGACTCCTGCGAGGCGAAGAAGACGTACGCGGGCGCCAACTCGGCGGGCTGACCCGGCCGGCCCACCGGAGTGTCGGTGCCGAACTGCTCCACCTTCTCCTCCGGCATGGTCGCCGGGATCAGCGGCGTCCAGATCGGTCCCGGCGCCACCGCGTTCACCCGGATCCCCCGGTCGACCAGGTCGGCGGCGAGCGCCTTGGTGAAGTTCGCGATCCCCGCCTTGGTGGTGGCGTAGTCGAGCAGCTGCGGAGACGGGTCGAACGCCTGGATCGACGACGTGTTGATGATCGCCGAGCCCTCCGCCAGATGCGGCAACGCGGCCTTGCAGAGCCAGAACATCGCGTACAGGTTGGTCTTGAGCACCCGGTCGAACTGCTCGGTGCTGATCCCGGCGATGCCCTTGTCCTGCGACATCTGGTAGGCGGCGTTGTTCACCAGGATGTCGATGCCGCCGAGGTCAGCGAGGGCCCGGTCGATCAACGTCTGACAGTTGCGCTCGTCGGTGATGTCGCCGCGTACTGCGATCCCCTTCCGGCCGGCGGACTCGATCAGCCGGACGGTCTCCCGGGCGTCGGCGTCCTCCTCCTCGCCCAGATAGGAGATCAACACGTCGGCGCCCTCGCGGGCGAAGGCGATCGCCACCGCCCGGCCGATGCCGGAGTCGCCGCCCGTGATCAACGCCTTCTTTCCGTCGAGCTTGCCGCTGCCCTCGTACGTCTCCTCGCCGTGGTCCGGCTTCGGCCGCATCTTGCCCGTCTGACCCGGCGGCTGCTGCTGCTGGTTCGGCTGCCCCGACTGCTGGCCGTACTGCTCGGTCGGGTCCTGCTGGGTGTGCTGGTCCTGGCTCACGGGTGTCTCCTCGCGGGTCGGTCGGATCCGGTCCCGGATGGCCCTACCCGGGCCGGCCGACCCGAAACAGCCGGTTGTCCGAGTGCATCAGACTGGCCGTTTCGGGTGGGCAGGCAGACCCCGCCTAGAGCATCCTAGGATCCTGGATCAGTGGGCGCGCTTGTTTGCGTGGCTTGTTAATAAGGGGCCCTTTTACTACCTGAGGCGTTAACAGGGGGCCCTTCCTTGCGCCTGGGCGGGCGACCGGGCCGCATCTTCCCCCTTTCCCCGGGTAACCGGCCGTTCGCAGTCCGCCGACCGAAGGCGGACCGAACGTGAGGAGGACACCATGCAGCAGGTACAACTGTCGGACATCGAGGCTCGGGTGTACGACGCGGTGGCGGCCCTGGAGGCGCGCGGCCAGGTCCCCTATCCGGATCTGATCGCCCAGGAGTGCGGGCTGACCGAGGAGCAGTTGCAGACCCCGCTGCACCTGCTGACCGAGAAGAACCTGCTGCACCGGGAGGACTCGCCGATGGTCGGGCTCGACTTCGGCCCACGGTTCTGCGCGCAGCAGCTTGCCTGATCGACGCCGCCCGGTAGGTTCCGACAACGGGACAAACGCGGCGACGCCGATCAACGGGAGACACGATGAGTACGGCGCGGGCGGGGCAGGCGGAGGAACCCGAATCGTACGACGATCGGCGGCGGTGGCAGGCGCTCGGCGTCGGCCTGGTCGCCGCGTTCATGACCCTGCTCGACGTCAGCATCGTCAACGTGGCCATCCCGTCGCTGGAGCGGGCGCTGCGGGCCGGCCCCAGCGACCTCCAGTGGGTGCTGTCCGGGTACGCGTTGACCTTCGGGCTGGCCCTGGTGCCGGCCGGACGCTTCGGTGACGTGCACGGCCGGCGCAACACGTTCGTGTTCGGCGTCGCCCTGTTCACGGTGACCAGCGCACTGGCCGGGCTGGCCCAGTCCCCCGGCTGGTTGATCGCCGCCCGGCTGCTCCAGGGCGCCGCCGCCGGGCTGGTGAACCCGCAGGTGATCGGGATGATCCAGCAACTGTTCCAGGGGCCGGAACGGGCCCGGCCGTTCGGGCTGCTCGGCGCCACCATCGGCATCTCCACCGCGGTCGGTCCGCTGCTCGGCGGCCTGTTGATCGCCGCCGGTGGGGCGGAGCACGGCTGGCGGTGGGTCTTCTTCGTCAACGTGCCGGTCGGGATCGTCGCGGTGCTTCTCGGCTGGCGACTGATGCCGCACCGACCGGTCGGCCAGACCGCCCAGCGCCGCTCGGACCCGGTCGGCGTACTGCTGCTCGGCCTCGGCGTGACTCTCCTGCTGCTGCCGATGGTGCAGCGGGAGCAGTGGCCCGGGCCGGCGAAGTGGCTGCTCCTGCCCGCCGGCCTGATCGCGCTCGTCGGCTTCGTACGCTGGGAGCACCGGTACGCGCGCAACGGGCCGCCGCTGTTCGACGTGCACCTGTTCCGGCGTCGGTCGTACGGCCTGGGTTCGCTTATCGCGCTTACCTACTTCGGCGGCTTCACCGCGATCTTCTTCATCTTCACGCTGTACCTGCAAACCGGGCTCGGCTACAGCGCGCTGGTGGCCGGCCTGGCGATCACGCCGTTCGCGCTCGGCTCGGCCGCCGCGTCGGCGATCGGCGGGCGGATCGTCAACCGCTTCGGTCGGCCACTGGTCGCCGTCGGGCTGCTGACCGTGGTGGCCGGGCTCGGCCTGGTGGCGCTCGCCATCGAGTTGGCCCCGCACGCGCCGGTGCCCTGGGTGACCGCGGCTCCGCTGCTGGTCGCCGGAATCGGCAGCGGCCTGGTGATCGCACCGAACCAGACGCTGACGCTGTCGCAGGTGCCGGTGCCGCAGGCCGGTAGCGGCGCGGGCATGCTCCAGACCGGTCAGCGCATCGGCTCCGCCGCCGGCATCGCCGTCGTCGGCGCGGTCTTCTTCTCCACCGTGTCGCAGACGGGCGACACCTGGTCGGCGGCCTTCGAACGCTCGCTGCTGGTATCCGCCGGGATCATCGCGGCGGCCCTGCTCGTCGCCCTCGTCGACATTGCGAAGGAAGGGCCCCTTGTTAACGCCTCCGGTAGAGGAAGGGCCCCTTCTTAACACTTCCGGGTACCGAGGACCGTGCCCAGGCGGCCCCGCCATCTGTCCCATGTAGACGTGGCCGCATCCTCGCCGAGACCCGCGACCGGGGCGCGGCGGACTACTCCGGGCCGGCACGGCACCCACCTGCCGTCAGACGCCGAACTGGCCGGGCCCCGGGGTGCGGGGTCCGGCCAGTCGGGCGTTGGTGCTCACCACGGGGGTACGGGTCAGCTGTTCCAGTACTGGGAGACGATCTCCGCCGACTGCTCCTCCCACTGGGCGTAGTGGAACGGGTAGGCCGAGACCTGCACGGTCTGCGCCGCGCTGGTCAGCGGCATGTTCCGCCAGCCGTGGACCCGCTTGAGCGCCTCGAAGAAGGCGGCCGAGGAGTACTCCGGATCGGTGATCTGCTCCACGCTGCCCCAGCCGGTGGACGGCCGCTGCTGGAACAGGCCCTGCGAGTCGTGGTCGTTGTACGCGCCCAGGTGGCCGAGGTTGTACAGCTTCGACTCCTGGATGGCGGTGGCGATGCCGATCACCGCGCCCCGCTCGCCCACACCTGTCTTCTTGGCCACCTCGATGATGGTCTTGGCGTTGTCCCGCTGGGCCTGGTCGAGCGGGATCCGCGACTGCGCGCCCTGCACGCCGTACGGGATCAGCTCGGCACGGCTGGGCTTGTCGCCACGGCCGGCGGTGGCCGACCCCGACTCGGTCGCGCCGTCGCGGCCGGTGGCCTTGTCGATCGCCGCGACCGCGCCCTCGTGCGGCCCGCTGGTGATCGGTGCGGCGATGGCGCTCGGGCCGAGGGCCAGCCCGGCGAGGGCGGTCACGCCCACGACGCTCAGCGCGGTCTTCCGGTTCGGGTTCGTCGCGATGGCCGGGAGCCATCGAGTGAAGTCCAGCTTCACGATGGTTGCCCCTTCGATCGTTACGAGCCGCTCGGGGTGAGCCGCTCTCGGGAGACTGCACCGGGGTTTGGGGGCCGGCGCTTTGGGGAAACAACCCGCCCGCCTCGTCGGGCATTCCGGAAATGTCGCTGACTCCGCAGGCTGCGATTCTGCTCACCCGCGCGGCCGGGCAGCCGGTGCCGGTCGACGACAAACGAGACAACAAGGGACGTACGCCGCGTCAGCCGCCGTACGGGATGCCGAACCGGACCAGGACGTGCCAAAGCTGCTTCAGGTGCTGGAGGGTGTCCGCGACCGGTCCCCGATCGGCCCACCGGCCCGGTTCGGTCACCACCGAGGCGGCGGCGCGACCGATCAGCGCGGCGTGCAGCGGCTCCCCGGGCCGGGCGAACTCGGCGTGCACCCGGGCCGCCAGCGGCGGGATCGCCGGCCCCCGGAACTCCGCGTCGACCTGGTGCACCGGCAGCACGAAGCCGGCGTGCCAGCGCAGCGGAAAACCGTACCGGCGGGCCACGGCGGCGAGGATGTCGCCGCTGTCGGTGCCCTGGAACGAGGGATCGACCACCAGTTCGGCCACGTCCCGGGCCAACCGCAGCTCGCCGTGGATCTGCGCCTCGATGTAGTCGTCGAGGGCGCGCCCGGCGGCGCGGGGTTCGGCGGCGACCTCCGCCCGGATGCGCAGCAGCTCGCCGGTGAGGGCGACCAGGTCACCGGGTCGGCCGAGGCTGATCCCGGTGTCCACGGTCGCCGCGAGCAGCGCGGCCAGCACCGGCTCGATCACGTCGACGGTGCCGACGTCACGTGGGCCGAGGTGGCTGTCGCCGAAGCAGAACGTGGTGCGGCTCAGCACCTCGGTTCGCAGCCGCAGGTGGCAGGAGCCGAACCGGGGGCAGGCGCCGTCCGGATGGTCGAGCAGGTTCAGGCCGCCGTACTTCGGCCGGTCCGCCGGGCGTACGCCCGCACGTTGGTACGCGCCGCCGAACATGCGCTGTTCCCAGCGGTCCCGGTCGCCACCGGCGTACGCGCTCAGGCCACCGTTGGAGATCCCGGTCTCGAACTGGCTGCGGTAGACGCCCTCGGCCGCGAGCGCCTCGGCGACCGTGCGCCCGTCGGCGAGCAGCCGGTCGGGGTGGAAGTTGAGGGTGACCCGGCCGGTGCTGCCGATCGCCGCGACGAGTCGCGTCGGATCGTGCCGTACCCCGGTGCCGGCGAGGGTACGGGCGATGGTCTCCAGGGCGGCGGGCCGGTCACGCAGCGCCACCGCCCGGACGTACCGCAACGCGTCGCGCTGCGCGGCGGTCAGTGCCCCCGGGCCAGCCACTGCGGCAGCTGCGGTGCCTCGGCGCCGATTGTGCTGCTGTCGCCGTGACCGGTGTGCACCACGGTCTGCGGCGGCAGGGTGAGCAGCCGGTCGCGGATCGAGGTGATGATGGTGCCGAAGTCGCTGTACGACCGGCCGGTGGCGCCCGGACCACCGGCGAAGAGCGTGTCGCCGGTGAAGACGACGTCCAGCGCGGGCGCGTACAGGCAGCACGCGCCGGGACTGTGTCCGGGGGTGTGCAGCACGGTCAGCGTGGTGCCGCCCACCTCGATCGTCTCGCCGTCGCGCAGCTGCCCACCCGGCGGCTGGTCCGGGTGCACCAGGTCCCACAGCACCCGGTCGTCGGGGTGCAGCAGCACCGGCGCGCCGGTGGCGCGGGACAGTTCCGGGGCGACCCGGACGTGGTCGTCGTGGGCGTGGGTGGCGACGATCGCGGTGACCCGACGACCGGCCACCACCTTCAGGATGGCGTCCACGTCGTGCGGGGCGTCGATGACGACGCACTCGGTGTCGTCGCCGACCACCCAGACGTTGTTGTCGACGTCGAAGGTCTGCCCGTCCAGGGAGAAGGTGCCGGAGGTGACGGCGTGGTCGATCCGGGCCGACATCAGAAGACCACCACCGAGCGGAGCACGTCGCCGCGGTGCATCCGCGCGAACGCCTCCTCGACCCCGTCCAGGCCGATCTCCTCGGTGACGAAGGCGTCCAGGTCGAGGCGGCCCTGTAGGTAGAGCTCGGTGAGCATGGGGAAGTCGCGGCTGGGCAGGCAGTCGCCGTACCAGCTGGACTTCAGCGCGCCACCGCGACCGAAGACGTCGAGCAACGGCAGCTCGACCCGCATGTCCGGGGTGGGTACGCCGACCAGTACCACGGTGCCGGCCAGGTCCCGGGCGTAGAACGCCTGCTTCCAGGTCTCCGGCCGGCCGACCGCGTCGATCACCACGTCGGCGCCGAAGCCGCCGGTGGCCGCCTGAATCTCCGCGACCGGGTCGGTCTCGGAGGCGTTGACCGTGTGCGTGGCGCCGAACTTGCGGGCCCAGTCGAGTTTGCGGGAGTCGGTGTCCACGGCGATGATCGTCGTTGCGCCGGCAAGCGCCGCGCCGGCCACCGCCGCGTCGCCGACACCGCCGCAGCCGATCACCGCCACCGAGTCGCCGCGGGTCACCCCGCCGGTGTTCATGGCCGCGCCGAGACCCGCCATCACCCCGCAGCCGAGCAGGCCGACGGCGGCCGGCCGGGCCGCCGGGTCCACCTTGGTGCACTGACCGGCGTGCACCAGGGTCTTCTCGGCGAACGCGCCGATGCCCAGCGCCGGGGAGAGTTCGGTGCCGTCGGTGAGGGTCATCTTCTGGGCGGCGTTGTGGGTGGCGAAGCAGTACCAGGGGCGACCGCGCCGGCAGGCCCGGCACACTCCGCAGACGGCCCGCCAGTTGAGCACCACGAAGTCACCGGGTGCGACGGCGTCCACTCCCGCGCCGACCTGCTCGACGATGCCGGCCGCCTCGTGGCCGAGCAGGAAGGGGTAGTCGTCGCTGATGCCGCCCTCGCGGTAGTGCAGGTCGGTGTGGCAGACCCCGCAGGACTGCACCCGCACCACCGCCTCACCGGGCCCGGGATCCGGCACCACGATGTCGGTGACCTCGACGGGTGCACCCTTGCTGCGGGAGACGACTCCCCTGACCTGCTGGCTCACGCTTTCCTCCTACTCCGCGTCGGCGCGAAGCGCCGGCGTCGCTGCGCCACGGCGTCGCCGGAGGGGCGGCGACGCATCCGCGCACTCCCGTTGGGCAACCTACCGCCACCAGGTCGCATCGGCACAGCTTCGGCCCGGATGGTCGGCGCGACATGCCCGTCCCGGTGCCGACGTGCGGCGTTGCGCCAGCGCAGAACCTGTACCGCACCGACGGCCCAGAGCACGTACTGCACGGCGAAGGCCCATCGGAACGCATTCAGGTCGGGGGCGGCCTGCCCGGCCGGGGTGGCCAGGTCGAGCACCACGCCGATGCTGAGCACCAGGATGATCGAGGCGGTGAAGCCGCCGACGTTGACGATCCCGGCGGCGCTGCCGAGGCGGCTGACCGGGTTGAAGGTCCGCGCGTAGTCGAGACCGATCATCGAGCCGGGGCCGTTGAGGGCCAGCACGAGCACGAGCGTGAGGAGCAGCCAGCCGGGTGCGCGTCCCGGCCAGGCGAGCAGCACGGCCCAGATGGCGGCGGTGGCGCCGGTGATGCTGAAGACCAGCACCGAACGATGGCGCGGGTAGCGGGCGCACAGGTACGCGATCACCGGGCCGGTGAGCAGCATGGCGAGGGTCAGCACGGTGAGCAGCGAGGCCGCCGCGGTCGGGGTGAGCCCCTGCCCCTGCACCAGGAACGGGAAGCCCCAGAGCAGCGCGAAGACCGTGCCGGAGAACTGGATGACGAAGTGTGTCCAGAGCCCCAGCCGGGTGCCCGGATGGGTCCAGGCGTCAGCGAGCCGACGCCCGGCCGACGCGGGCGCGGCCACCAGCGGGCCGTGTGGGGCGTCCCGGACGGCGGCGAAGACCATCAGCAGCGCCGCCGCGGACACTCCGGCCGCGGTCAGGAAGGCGGTGGTCCAGTTGGTGTGCGCCAGCAGCGCCACAAGCGGTACGGCGGCGAGCACCGCGCCGAGTTGGCCGAGCGTGCCGGTCAACTGGGCCAGCAGCGGGTTGCGTCGGCCCGGAAACCAGAACGCGACGAGGCGCAGCACGCTGATGAAGCTCATCGCGTCGCCGAGGCCGACAAGCACCCGGGCCGCCACGGCCAGACGCACATCGGTGACCAGGGCGAAAGCGAGCTGCCCGGCGATCATCAGCGCTCCGCCGGTGAGCAGCAGCCGACGCGAGCCGTACCGGTCGAGCAGGATCCCGACCGGCACCTGCATCACCGCGTACACGGCGAGTTGGGCGACGGTGAGGGTGGCCAGCGTGGCGGCGCTGATGCCGAAGCGGTGCGTGGCCTCCACGCCGGTGACGCCGAGCGAGGTCCGGTGGAACACCGCCGCGATGTACGCGGTGAGCGCCACCGACCAGACCAGTACGGCCCGGCCGGCTGGTATCCGCGCGGGTTGGCTCACCGGGCGGGGCCGAGGAAGACACGCTCGGCGGTGTCGATGTGCGCGGCCACGGCGGCGAGCCACGCCTCGGGATCGTCGCCGTCGAGGGCGGCCAGCTGGGCGGCGTGCTCGGTCAGCGCCGCCTCGGCCCAGCGGGGCGAGAGCCGGAAGCTGGCCTCGCCCATGCGGACCTGCCGGTCGCGTAGCCGCTGGTACAGCTCGGCGAGGATGTCGTTGCCGGCCGCGTTGACCACGGTGGCGTGGAAGGCCCGGTCGGCGGCCATCAGGGCGGTCAGGTCACCGGCGGCGTGCGCGGTACGCATCTCGGCCAGCCGGTCGGCCAGTTGGGCGCGGATCTCGGCGCGCCGGGCCCAGATCCGCCCGGCGGCGTGCACCTCGACCAGCCGGCGGGCCTCGACCACGTCGGCGATTTCACGGGCCGAGACCGGCAGGATCAGCGCACCTCGTTTCGGATAGAGCCGGACCAGCCCTTCGGTTTCCAGCCGCAGCAGGGCCTCGCGGACCGGGGTACGCGACACCCCGGTCGCCTCGGCGATCTGCCCCTCGCTGACCAGCGTGCCGCCGGGATGCAGTTGTTCCAGGATGGCCTGTTTGAGGTGGCGGTAGGCACGTTCGGCCGCGGACAGCCCGGTGGACCGACCGGTCACCGAGGGATGCGTCATGTATCTATCATGGCCCCTCGCGTCGGCCGCGTAGCCAGCGGGGTGCGTTGTCGGTCTTCGTGGCGCACCGGCCCGGTCCCGGGCCGTCGATCGTGGACCCGCCGTCAGCGCACCGAACCGGCGCGCACGAGGTCGGCGGCGGCGGGCAGCCGGGCCAGTTCCGCAGCGGTCTGGGTGGGGTTGGCGAGCCGGCGGGCCAGGGCCTCGTCGACCAACGGCACGACGTGGTCACGCAGCGCATCCAGGTAGCACCGCAGCAGCTCGGCGGCTGCGGCGGCCAGCGGCTGCGCCGGGTCGAGGGCGACCTGGGCGTGGATCAGTGCGGTCATCGCCACGTCCAGCCCGGGCGGGCCGTGCCGGACGTTACGCCAGTCGATGAGCACCGGGCCGAGCGGGTCGAGGATGACGTTGTCCGGATGCAGGTCCAGGTGCAGGATCCGCTCGCCGGGCGCCGCGCCCGGCCGCGGCGGCACCGAATGCAGCCGGCGGTGCAGGTCGGCCAGCATGCCGGCCGCCGGCTCCACATCGATCGCCCCGGCGAGCAGTGCCTGGAGCATCGTCGGGCCGGACACCCGCCGCAGCACCAGATCCGCGCCGCTGGCCTGGTACACCTGGGGCACCGGATAGCCGGCCGCGTGCAGGTACGTCATGAAATCGGCCTCGACCGTGACGTCGCTGCCGTCGCGGTAGCGACGGAGCACCCGCTCGCTGTCCAGCGCGTACACGTCGGCGTCCCGCCCGGTGGCGAACGGCTCTGTCACGGCCCCGACGGTAGCCGGTCCGCGCCGCTGGGGGTGGCCCGCTCAGCCGGCGGCGACGAGCGCGATTCCCTCCTCGATGGTCGAGCCGGAGTTGGCCGCGTAGCCCAGCACCAGGCCGGGAGGATACGGCCGCTGGCAGTGCCAGGACAGGGGCTGCACCTTCACCCCCCGGGCCAGGGCCGCCGTCGCCAGTTCGGTGTCGGTCACGTCGTCGGCCAGGGTGACCGTCAGGTGCAGCCCGGCCGCCGCGCCGTGCACGGTGGCGCCGGGCAGGTGTCGGGCCAGCGCCGCGATCATCGCGTCGCGTCGCCGTACGTGCCGACGGCGCAGCAGCCGCAGGTGCCGCTCCAACGCCCCGGAGCTGATCAGCTCGGCGAGGACCAGTTGGGGCAGGACGGCGTTGCCCAGGTCGGCTTCGCGTTTGGCGGCGACCACGGCGTCCCGGTACCGACGGGGCACCAGCAGCCAGCCGGTCCGCAGGGCCGGAGCGAGCAGCTTCGAGACGCTGCCGACGTAGCAGACTCCCTCCGGCAGGGTGGCCCGCAACGCCGGCACCGGCGGCCGGTCGTAGCGGTGCTCGGCGTCGTAGTCGTCCTCGATGACCAGCCCACCGGCGCGGGCCCAGTCGGCGAGTTGGCGACGACGTGCCCCGTCGAGCACCACACCTGTCGGAAACTGGTGCGCAGGGGTGAGCGTGACTGCGGGCACCCCGCTCGCGGTCAGTTCGTCGACCCGCAGTCCGGCGCCGTCCACCGGGATCGGCACGGTGGCGAGCCGCGAGCGGTCGAGATGCTGCCGTACGCCGAGCGAGCCCGGGTCCTCCACGCCGATCCTGGTGACGTCGTCGTCCCGCAGCAGCTGCGCAAGCAGGCCGAGCGCCTGGGTCACCCCGGTCGTGACGATCACCTCGGCCGGGTCGATCCGGATGCCCCGGTTGCGGGCCAGCCAGCCGGCAACCGCCCGGCGCAGCATGGGCGTACCGCACGGGTCGCCGTAGCCCAGGTCCGACGCGGCCATTCGCCCCAGCACGGTCCGCTCGGCGCGCAGCCAGGCCGCGCGGGGAAAGGCCGCCAGATCGGGTACGCCGGGCGTCAGGTCGATGCGCGCCGCAGCGGTACGCAGCCGGTCGAAGATGTCCGGGCCGGGCGCCGACGAGAACGGCCCGGCGGCGCTCGGCGTACCCGTCGCTGCGCTCGCGGCGCGGCCCGGCCCGCCGCCAGCCGGCTCCGCCGCCGGGGTGAGGCGCGCCGCCCCGGTGTGCGAGGGCGGGGGCGGCAGCGGGGCGGCGACCACCACCGTCCCGCCGCGCCCTCGGCCGGCCACCTGCCCTTCCTCCGTCAGCCGTTGGTACGCCTCCACCACCACGCCCCGCGACACACCGAGGTCGGCGGCGAGTACCCGGGTGGCGGGCAGTCGGGCGCCGACCGGCACGACCCGATCGGCGATGGCCCGGCGTAGCCGGTCGGCGAGCCAGGCGGCGCGCCCACCGCGCGGCGCTTGGCCGATGTCCAGGTTCAGGAAGTCGGAGCCGGCGTTAAGAGGGGGCCCCGCTACTACCTGAGGCGTTAACAGGGGGCCCTTCCTTGCAGTTATGGACCTGTCAGGAAGGTGGGATTTGGCCCTGCTCATGGGACCATTGTGGCGGCAGGGTGGGTGGGTGACCATCGCCTTCCTACTCACCACGCTCGTCGTGGTCGCCACCCCGGGTGCCGGGGTCCTGTTCACGCTCTCCGCCGGGCTGACCGGCGGTCGCCGGGCCGCCCTGATCGCCGCGCTGGGTGGCACCCTGGCCACCGTGCCGCACCTGCTGGCGGCCATGACCGGCATCGCCGCGCTGCTGCACTCCAGCGCGCTCCTCTTCGACCTGGTCAAGTATCTGGGCGCGGGCTATCTGCTCTGGCTGGCCGTGTCGACCCTGCGCCAGCGCGGCGCGTTCACCGTGGACGGCGCGGGGCCCGCCCGCTCGACGCGCCAGATCATCGTCTCGGTGCTGCTGATGAACCTGCTCAACCCCAAGTTGACGATCTTCTTCGTGGCGTTCCTGCCGCAGTTCGTCGACCCGCACGCCCCGGGCGCGTTGAGCCGGATGCTCGCCCTGGGCACGGTGTTCACGGTGACCACGCTTGTGGTCTTCGTCGGCTACGGCCTCGGTGCCGTCGCGGTACGCCGACG
Organism: Micromonospora sp. FIMYZ51; assembly: GCF_038246755.1. Taxonomy (NCBI): domain Bacteria; kingdom Bacillati; phylum Actinomycetota; class Actinomycetes; order Micromonosporales; family Micromonosporaceae; genus Micromonospora; species Micromonospora sp. FIMYZ51. The sequence continues at coordinate 3,725,878 of NZ_CP134706.1, forward strand.
GGTGCTCGACCGCCCTCGGGTCGCCGACTGGCTGCGGCGCGGTTTCGCCGCGTCGTTCCTGGCGCTCGGCCTGCTGCTGACCCGCGCCCAGCCCTGAACCCCGGTCAGGCGGTCTCGCCGGGGGCGAGGTGGCGGTAACCGGGGACGGACTCGCCGAACCAGCCGTTGACGCTGGCCAGGCCCCGCTCGTTGAGCTGGGCGTCGTGGATCGGGAAGACCTGCGCCGCGCCGGCGGCCACCGCGAAGTCGATCGCCTCGGTCAGCTTCAGCCAGGACGCCTGCGCCGGCACCAGCAGCGTACGTACCGACCGGCCGGGCGGATGCAGCGAGTCGCCTGGGTGGTAGACCTCGTCGGCGACCAGGTAGCCGAGGTTGGCGCAGTCGGGTTGGCCGCCGTGGATGGGGGCGTGCCGGCCGCCGACGGCGGTCACGTCGAGACCGGCGGCGGTGAAGCGTTCGCCCGCGCGGACCCGGATCACCGGCAGCGGTGCCAGGTCCGGCAGTACGGCGCCCTCCGGCACGATGACCGGCACGCCCAGCCCGGCCAGCCGCAACACGTCGATGTGGTCGGTGTGCTCGTGGCTGACCAGCACCGCGTCCGCGCCGGCCAGGGCCCGCGGCTCGCTCCAGGTGCCGGGATCGATGACGAGCACGCCGCCGTCGTGTTCGAGTCGGACGCAGGCATGCGTGTACTTCGTGATCCGCATCTGTCGACCGTACGGCTAGGGCCTGCGGGCCGCCCGCCGTCGCCGTGCCGGTGGCTGCCCCACCGCCTCCTCGGCCACCTGGCAGAGGTCGGTGAGCGGATCGGCTTCCTGCGCCGCGCAGGCCACCCGACGCAGCAGGTCGCGCAGTGCCGCAGCCTGCTGCGCGGTGAGCGGCTGGAGCAGGTGGGACTCGACCGTACGCAGCGTCTCCCGGCGACGGCTTGCCGCTTCGCGGCCGGCGGCGGTGAGGGTGACCAGCCGGCTGCGGCGGTCGGCCGGATCGGGCCGGCGTACCACCAGGCCGTCCTGCTCCAGATCGTCGATCAGGTACGTCAGGACGGTGCGGTCGATGCCCAGTTCCTCGGCGATCGCGCCCTGGTTGCGGGGCGGCTCCCGGTCGGCCGCGGTGAGCACCTGGTAGCCGCGCGGCCCGCCGGGCAGGTCGCCGACGGCATGCTCGGCGGCGCGGGCGTACGCGCGGAACAGCACACCAAGCATCCACCCGAGGTCTTCGTTGATCGGGTCGGGATCAAGGCCGTTGCCCGGGACGCCACTCATACCCCCAGGTTAGCGTAAGTCACAGACTTTATTGGGCGATGATGTTCTGTCTGACATAACATCTGTGAGGACGGTGATCGGCACCGCGCCGCCGGACGAAGGGTTGACAATGAGCGACTACGGGCACGCACTGACCTTCGGGTCGTTCCTGACGCCCGGCAACGCCGACCCGGCGCGGCCGGTAGGTCTCGCCATGCTCTCCGAGCAGGTCGGGCTCGACCTGGTCACCTTCCAGGACCATCCGTACCAGTCCAGTTTTCTGGACACCTGGACGCTGCTGAGCTTCGTGGCCGCGCGCACCGAGCGGGTCCGGCTGGCCGCGAACGTGACAAACCTGCCGCTGCGCCCACCCGCCGTGCTGGCGCGCAGCGTGGCCAGCCTCGACCTGCTCAGCGGTGGCCGCACCGAGCTGGGCCTGGGCGCCGGGGCGTTCTGGGACGCCATCGAGGCGATGGGCGGTCGGCGGCTCTCCCCCGGCCAGGGCGTACAGGCCCTGGAGGAGGCGATCGAGATCATCCGCCAGATCTGGGACGCCGACGCCCGCGGTGGCGTCCGGGTCGACGGGAAGTTCCACCGCGCCGTCGGGGCTAAGCGGGGTCCCGCCGGAGCCCATGACCTGAGCATCTGGCTCGGCGCCTACAAGCCGCGCATGCTCGCGCTGACCGGGCGGCGGGCCGACGGCTGGCTGCCCTCGCTTGCCTACCTGAGCCCCGGTGACCTGGCCAAGGGCAACGCGATCATCGACGACGCCGCCACCGAGGCGGGTCGTTCGCCGGCCGACGTGCGCCGGCTGCTCAACATCAACGGACGGTTCGCACCGGTCGGGCGCGGCCCGCTGGACGGGCCGGCCGAGCAGTGGGCCGAGGAACTGGCCGACCTCGCCCTCACCGAGGGGATCAGCACCTTCATCCTGGGCAGCGACGACCCCGACGACCTGCGACGGTTCGCCGCCGAGGTGGCCCCGGCCACCCGGGAACTGGTCGCCACCGAACGCGGCACCGGCACGGCCGGCACCGGCACGAGCGGCACCGGCACGAGCGGCACCTCGACGGCCGACTCCCGGCCCGACAGCGCGCCGGCCACGGCACCAGGCGGCACCACACGCACGGCACCGGGCGGCACGACGAACACGGCACCGGGCGGGGTCGGGCGGGCGGCGGGCCGCCGGGCCGGCGTCGGGGCGACCCCGTTCGCGGTGGTGCCGACACCCGACGACGGGGTACGCCGCAGCGAGGTGCGGGTGTGGGACGAGTCGACCCGGCCCAGCGGGCCGGCGCCCGACCCCGAGCGCACCTACACCGCGCACGAGCAGGCCGGCGCGCAGCACCTGATCGACGTGCACGACGGGCTACGCGCCGAACTGGCCCAGATCCACGATCTGATCGAGCAGGTCGCCGCCGGGTTGATCGACGTGGGCACCGCCCGGTCGCACATCAACACGATGACCATGCGGCAGAACAAGTGGACCCTCGGCACCTACTGCGAGTCGTACTGCCGGGTGGTGACCACCCACCACACCATCGAGGACCGGTCGCTCTTCCCGCACCTGCGCCGGGCCGACTCCCGGCTGGCGCCGGTCATCGACCGGCTCGAAGCCGAGCACCACGCCATCCACGACGTACTGGAGGGGGTCGACCGGGCGCTTGTCGCCTTCGTCGCCACGCCGGACGGAATGGCCGAGCTGCGGGCCGCGGTCGACCTGCTCAGCGACACGCTGCTGTCCCACCTGTCGTACGAGGAACGCGAACTGGTCGAGCCGATCGCCCGACTCGGCGCGCACTGAGCAGCGGGGCGGCATCATCGAGGGTGTGACGCAGGCGCGGGGGCACCGGTGGGTGCCGCACACCGCCGACGTGCGGATCGAGGCGTGGGCGCCGGACCGGTCGGGCTGCCTGGCCGAGGCGGTGTGCGCGCTTGTCGAGTCGTTCACCGATCCGGCCGGGGCCCGGCCCCGGGCCGAGCGCGAGTTCCACGCACCGCCCGGCACCGACGAGGACCTGCTGGTCAGCCTCCTCGATGAGGTGATCTTCCGGCTGGAGACGACGGACGAGCTGCCGTTGCGCACCGAGGTCGCCGACGACGGTGCCGGCGGTCTGCTGGTGCGCTGGCACACCACGGGCACCGCCGAGGTGGAACTGACCGGCGCGGTGCCGAAGGCGGTCGCGCTGCACGAGCTGCGCTTCGGCCGCGACGACCGGGGCTGGTCCTGCGCGGTGACCCTGGACGTCTGAGTCACCGGGCCGACATCCGGTCTCCGCAGCCAGCGGCCCGGGTCAGCCCTTGACCACGCCGAGCGGCACCAGCCGGGCCACCTTCCGGCACAACCCGGCACCCTCGGCGGCCTCGACCACGGCCGAGATGTCCTTGTACGCCGCCGGCATCTCCTCGGCCAGACCGCGCCGCGAGGCACCGCGTACCGCGATGTCCTGCGCCTCCAGTTGGGCGCGCGGGTCGCCACCGCGCCCGGCCGCGACGGCCTGCTTGCGGCTCTGCACCCGGCCCGCGCCGTGACAGGTGGAGGCCCAGGCCGGCGCACCGGCCACCCCGGTGAGCACGTACGAGCCGGTGCCCATCGAGCCCGGGATGAGCACCGGCTGGCCGACGGGCCGCAGCTCGTCGGGCAGATCCGGGTGGCCGGGCGGCAGCGCCCGGGTGGCACCCTTGCGGTGTACGCACAACCGCCGCACACCGCCGTCGACCGGGTGCTTTTCGATCTTGGCGAGATTGTGCGAGATGTCGTAGACGAGGTCGAGTCGGCAGCCGGTCGCCCGCGTGAACACCTCGCTCGCCGCATGGGCGAGCAGCTGTCGGTTGGCCCGTGCGTAGTTCGCCGCGGCGGCCATCGCCCCCAGGTAGGCCCGACCCGCTGCGGAGTCGACCGGGGCGCAGGCGAGTTGCCGATCCGGGACGTGGATGTCGTGGCGGCCCATCACCTTCTCCATCGCCCGGACGTGGTCGGTGCAGATCTGGTGACCGAGACCGCGCGAACCGCAGTGGATCATCACGCAGACCTGCCCGGTGCGCAGCCCGAACGCCGCCGCCACCGGCTCGTCGTACACCTGCTCGACCGCCTGGACCTCGAGGAAGTGGTTGCCGGAGCCGAGGCTGCCGACCTGGCGTGCGCCGCGCTCGATCGCCCGATCGCTGACCTGGGCCGGATCGGCGTCGTCCACCGCGCCGAAGTCCTCACAGCGGTGCAGGTCGCGCGCCACGCCGAAGCCGCGCTGCACCGCGTACCGGGAACCGCCGCGCAGCACCGCGTCGAGTTCGTCGCGGCCGGTCAGGTGCCACACCGCGCCCCGACCCATGCCACGCGGAGTGGCCGCACCGAGCGCGTCCATCACCGCGCCCAGCCGTGGGCGCAGCTCGTCACGGTCCAGGTCGGCGGCGAGCAGCCGCACCCCGCAGGAGATGTCGAAGCCGACGCCGCCGGGCGAGACCACCCCGCCGGCCTCGACGTCCGTGGCGGCCACCCCACCGATCGGGAAGCCGTACCCCAGGTGCACGTCCGGCATGGCGTACGAGGCGTCGACGATGCCGGGCAGGGTGGCGACGTTGGCGACCTGCTCCAGCGACCGGTCGGCCGCCGGATCGGGCAGCAGCGACCGGGACGCGAAGACCACCCCGGGCACCCGCATCGGGTCGCGCCGGTCGATCCGGAACCGGTACGGCGACTCCTCGACCAACTCCATCCTGGGCGGCTACCCACCGCCGCCCCGACTACACCCGTCGTCGCCGGACGGCGTGCCGCAGGTGCCCGCCGTACGTCGAAAGGCGACCCTGTCGCGCGCCGCCGGACGGCAGCCGAAGCGCTGCGGCGCTCCTAGCGTCGGGAGCGCACCGCACGAGATCGCACCCGCAGGAGGACGCAGTGCTGCGCCACAGATTCACCTGGACCGTGCTTGTCGCGCTGACCTGGGCGGCGATGATGTCGTTCGGCGGCGTGGCCGCCGAGACCGTCATGCTCTACCCGAACATCTTCCACGACGCGCCGGCCTCGCTGGAGCGGGCCCGCGACTTCCTGGTCGTCAGCGGCCCGAGCGACTACTTCCCGCCGTTGGGCGCCTCGGTGGTGCTGCTCGGCGTCGCCGCCACGGTGCTGACCTGGCGGCACCGCCGGCTGCGCTGGTGGATCGTCGCCGCGGCCGGGGTCTTCATCGCCTGCGAGTTCCTCTTCTCGGTCGTCTTCTTCTGGCCCCGCAACGAGATCATGTTCGTCGACCCGGCCGGTACGCACTCCCCCGAGTACCTGCGGCAGGTGGCCGGGGAGTTCGTGGCCGGGCACTGGGTGCGGCTCGCCGGCGGGGCGGTCACCGCCGCGCTGGTCTTCACCGCCCTGCTGCGCTGGGCGACCCGACCCGCCGAACCCGGCTCCTCGGCCACCCGCGACACCGTCACAGCTGGTAGAAGCGGCGGTAGCGACGGATGAGCCGCCACTGCACCAGCAGCGCGGCCACGGTCAGCAGCAGCATCACCAGGGTCGCCGCCGCCGCGTAGCCGTAGCGCAGGTACTCGAAGCCGGTCTGGTAGACGAACAGGGACAGGTAGGTGGTGGCGTACGGGGGCGGTCCGCCGTCGGTCACCACGAACGCCGGCACGAAGGTGAAGTGCAGGCTGGCGATGGCGTCGCGGACCGCCAGCAGGGCCAGCACCGGCGCCATCAGCGGCAGGGTGATCCGGCGGAACACGTCCCAGCCGGTGGCGTCCTCGATGGCGGCCATCTCGTACACGTCGCGGGGCAGCGCCCGCCGGGCGGCCAGCAGCACCACGAAGGTCTCCCCCATGGTGAACAGGCTCATCAGGATGATGCCGGCGCGGGCACTCGTGGGATCGGTCAGCCACTGCGGCGGGGTGCGGCCGAACACCGTCAGGCCGTGTTCGCCACCGATGCGCAGCAACTGGTTGATCGGCCCGTACAGCGGGTTGAACAGCCAGAGCCAGAGCAGACCGTAGGCGATCTCCGGCACGGCGGTGGGCAGCAACGCCGTGGTGCGGGCGGTGCCGACGCCGAGTGCCCGGCGATGCAGCAGCAGCGCCAGGCCGAGCGCCAGCAGCACCCGCAGCGGTACGGCCACGGCGGCGAAGACCAGCGAGTTGATCAACGCGATCTGGAAGATCGGGTCGTCGACGAGCAGCGTGAAGTTGTCCAGCCCCACCCAGGTCGGCGGGCGCAGCAGGTCGTACTCGGTGAAGGCAAGCGCCAGGGTGACAAGCGCCGGCAGCAGCACCAGCCCGACCAGGCCGACCAGGTACGGCGCCAGCATCAGCGCCAACTGCCGCCGCGACCGGGTGTCCGAGGCGCTCACGGCAGGTACCGGCGGCCGGAGTCGGCGTGGAACAGGTGGGCGTCGGCCCAGCGCACGCCGACACGTACCGTCGCGTCGCGGTCCGGGCGGCGGGCGGCCGGCACCCGGGCGACCACCGGATGTCCGGCGGCGAGGGTGAGGTACGCGTAGGCGTCCTCGCCGATCACCTCCACCCGGTCGACGGTGGCCGGGGTGCCGTCCGGCGCGTCCAGGGTGACCGCCTCCGGCCGGAACCCGATCTGAAGTGGTTCCGCCGGCAGCGGCGGCGCGTCGCCGGTGCACGGCACCGCCGCCCCGGCGGGCAGCAGGTTCATCGCCGGTGAGCCGACGAACCGGGCCACGAAGGTGCTGGCCGGGGTACGCCAGATCTGCTCCGGCGTGCCCACCTGCTCGACCCGGCCGGCACGCAGCACCGCGATCCGGTCGGCGAGCACAAGCGCCTCGGTCTGGTCGTGGGTGACGTGCACCATGGTGGCGCCGATACGGTCGTGCAGGGCCCGCAACTCGGCCCGCATCTCGACCCGCAGCGCCAGATCCAGGTTGGACAGCGGCTCGTCGAGCAGGAAGACGTCCGGCTCGCGCACCAGCGCCCGGGCCAGCGCCACCCGCTGGCGTTCACCACCGGAAAGCTGCCCGGGTCGGCGCGCCAGCAGCCCGGCGCAGCCCACCAGGTCGGCGGCGGCGCGGGCCCGCTCCCGGGCCGCGCGGCGCGGCACGTCGCGTACCTCCAGCCCGAAGGCGATGTTCTCGACCACGCTCAGGTGCGGAAAGAGCGCGTACGACTGGAAGACCATCGAGACGTTGCGCAGGCCGGGCCGCAGCTCGGTGACATCGCGCCCGGCGATGTGCACCCGTCCGGCGGTGACCGGCTCCAACCCGGCCGCCACCCGCAGCACCGTCGACTTGCCGGCACCGGAGGGGCCGAGCACCACCAGCAGCTCACCCGGGGCCACGGTGAGGTCCACCTCGTGCAGCACGGTGGTGTCCCGGTACGCGGCACTGACGCCGTCGAGGACCAGCCCGGTCACCCGTTCTCCCCACGGGCGAACATCGGCCGGCTCTTGACGTCCAGCTCGCGGATCACGTCGTCGAGCCGGTCGCCACGGTGCATGGCGTTCTCCAGGATGCCGTAGCTGAGGTCCTCGATCTCCGGCCAGGTGCTGACGGTGGGCAACGCCCGCACGGTGGGGATGGCGTCGAGGAAGACCTGCGAGTTGCGCGGCGGCTGGTTCGGGTCCAGGAAGGCAGCCGACCGGGACACCTCGACGTGCGACGGCACGGTCCGGCCGGTCGCCGCGATGATCCGCTGGCCGTCGGCGGACATCGCGTACTCCATGAACCGCCAGGCGGCGTCCTTGTTCTTCGATCCGGTGGTCATGCAGTACGCGTCGGAGTGCAGCACCCCGACCGGCTGCCGGTAGACCGGCAGCGGGGCGACGTCCCAGTCGAAGCCGGTGATGGTGCGGAAGTTGGTGGTGGCCCGCCGGGAGGTCATCAGCATGGCGAGCCGGCCGTTGAGGAAGCGGGACTCGTCGTCCTCCGCCTCGACCTCCGCGTCGCTGGGCACCACCCCGTACGCCAGCCGCAGGTCGACCAGGTTCTTCAACGCCTCCCGGGCCGCCGGGCTGTCCAGTGCGAGCCGGGTCGGCCGGGCCGGGTCGTCGACGATCTCGCCGCCGTTGGACCAGACCAACGGGGCGAGCCGGATGATCGACGGCTCCACGCCGAGGCCGTGCACGGCGGGCAGCCGGGCGGCACCCTCGGCCTCGGTGCCCTTGATCACCACGCCCCGGTCGTCGCGGGTCATCGCGGTGGCGGTGCCGACCAGGTCGTTCCAGGTCCAGCCGGCCTTCGGCTCCGGCACGCCGTACCTGGTGAACAGCGTGCGGTTGTAGTAGACGGCCAGGCTGGAGACGTTCTGCGGCAGGCAGAGCTGCGCGCCGTCCCAGGTGAACGCCGTCATCGCCACCGGGTAGTAGTCGGCCGGGTCGAGCGTCGAGTCGGCGATCCGCTCGTCAAGCGGCTCGACCACGCCCTTGGCGGCGAACTGGCCGTAGAAGCGGTAGTTCATCAGGAAGACGTCCGGCGGTGCTCCCCCGGCGACCGAGGTGGCCAGCCGGGCCAGCAGGTCCTTGCGGTCACTGGCCTCGATCAACTGGACCCGCTCGCCGGGCCGGGCGCCCTGGTACGCGTCGATAAGCGTCCGGTAGGCGGCCAACTCCTCCGGCGCGCCGAAGACCAGCAGCTTGACCGGGCCCGAAGAGGACGACCCGGAGCCGGAACCGCAGCCGGTGACGGCGAGCGTGGCGCAGAGCGCGAGGGCGAGCAGTGACTTGGATTTCACGACGTCAATCCTCGAATCGGTCGTCGGGGCGCAGGAAACGCCGCTGGGCCAGGGCGAAGACCACAAGCGCGGGCACGGTGGCGAGCACCGCTCCGGCCAGGAAGACGGGAAAGTTCGTGGGGTCGAGCAGGGAGAGCGACCGCAGCGCCAGCGGCAGGGTGAACAGGTCCCGGTCGTAGACGTACACCAGCGGATCGAGGAAGTTCGACCAGGTGAGCACGAAGGTGAGTGCGGTGAGCCCGGCGGTGACCGGCCGGACCAGCGGCAACGCCATCCGCCACCAGGTACGCAGCGGCGACAGGTCGGCCACCAGGCAGGCGTCGTACAGGTCGGCCGGCAGGGCCCGGAACGCCAGGTAGTAGACAAGCACGTAGAGCGGTGAGGTGCCCAGCAGGGCCGGGGCGACAAGCGGTACCAGGGTGTCGGTCAACCCGAGGAACCGGAAGATCGCGAATCGGGGTACCAGCAGCGCCGTCGCCGGCACCATGAGCGCGACCAGGGACGCCGCCACCACCACTGCGGTGGTACGCGGCGCGAGCCGGGCCAGCGCGAAGCCGGCCAGGGCGGCGACCAGTACGCTCAGCGGCACCGCCAGCACCGCCACCAGCACCGAGTTGAGCGAGGCGCGCAACAGCCCGCCCAGGTCGACGGCGTGCGCATAGCCGGTGGTGGAGAGCGGGTCGGGCACCAGTTGCGGCGTCGGCGACGGCGGCAGGCCCGGCTCGGTAAGTGAGCCGGCGACCAGCAGCAGCAGCGGCGGCACGAAGACCAGGATGACGAAGGCCGCGCCGAGCGTACGCCACAGCCGGGCGGCCCGCTCGGGCAGCGGTGAGGGGCCGCGCGAGCGGCCCCTCACCAGGATTCTGCCGATGATCCGGGTTCCTTACTTCAGGCTGAGCTTCCAGGCACCGAGACCGTGCGAGGCGGCGTAGAGCACCCGCTCGCCCGGCACGATGGTCAACCCGGCGACCTCGACGTTCGGCATGCCGCCGGCCGCCTTCGTCCAGGAGGTCTTGCCCTTGGGCAGCAGCAGCACGCCGAAGTCGGTGGCGGCGTACAGGTCGCCGGTGACGTCGTCGCGGACCAGGTCGGTGATCGGCTGGTCGCCGAAGTCGTACGACCGGTCGGCCCAACTCGCCCCGGTGCCGGTGGCCGTCACCTCGAAGGCGTGCCCGGGTGTGGTCGGGGTGTTGGAACCGTAGCCGCTGTAGGAGATCCACGCCCGGGCCGGGTCGGCCGGGTCGATGTGGATGCCGGTGACGTAGCGGTTCGGGGTGGCCGTGGTGTCGACCCGGGTCCAGGTCACCGCGGCGGCCGGCTCGGCGTCGGCGTTGCGGGTGACGAAGACCCGGCCGGTGCTGGTGGCCGCCCACGCGGTGGAGGTGTCCGAGGCGACCCGGGCCACCGCGGAGACCGCGCCGCCGGCCCGGTCACCCCATCCGGCGGCGGTCAGACCGGTGGTGCCCAGCGCCTCCCAGTCACCGCACTCCGCCTCGTAGGTGCCGGTCCAGGAGTTGCAGATCCGGTCGGCCTCTTCGAGGGTACGGTCACCGAGGCCGAAGGTCTTGGTGCGGTAGACCGACAGCCCGGTGCCGGCGAACATGGTGCCGCTGACCTTCGGGTCGCTGATCACCGGGGAGTAGAAGAGGTTGTTCGGCTGGAAGGCGATCGGGTCGGCGGTGTAGATCCAGCTGCCGATGTCGCCGCCCGCGAAGCTGACCTCCGGGGTGACGTCGTAGTACGTGTGGAACCGGAACTCGGGGCGGCCCACGTCCCACCCGGAGGCACCGCCGTCACCGATCATCGTGTTGACCCAGGTCTGCCGCTGGCCCTTGTTCTCCCAGGTGCCGTTGTCCTGGGTGCCGCCCTGGAGCAGGTTCACGTCGTGCGGGCTGACCGACAGGCTGGTGAACTGGAGGGTGTTCATGCCGTCGTTGACGCCCTCCAGCTTGCTGGGGATCTTGGAGAGCATCTGCCGGCAGCGCTCCTTCTGGGCCGCCGTGGTCAGGTTGCGGTCCGGGTTGTCGCACCACGCCGACCGGTCGACGAAGGTGCCGCTGGACCGCATCACACCGCCGTCGTTGGCCTCGAAGAACTGGTACGGGTTACGCGGGTTGGTGACGATCGCGTGCTGGTCGGGGTGCAGGCCGTTGGGGTGCAGCTCGTCGGTGCCGTCGAAGGTCATGTCGGTGCCGCTGACCCCGGCGTCGGTGGAGAGCACCACCGCCCGCTTGTTGGCGATGTTCTCCCCGTAGGAGTAGCTGCCGCCGGTGTAGACGATGTCCGGGTGCCCCGGCGGGGTGTGCACGAACACGTCGTACCAGCACTGCGCGGTGCACTGGTTGTAGGTGGCGAAGCCCGGGTCGGCCGGGTTGGAGCTGGTCAGGTCGGTGAACGTGGGGCTGCCGGCGGCCACGTCGTCGCTGCGGAACAGCCGGGAGTACGGCGTGCCGTTGTTGCCCTCGTAGACGTACATCCGGGTCGTGCCGCCGGGCAGCGCGGTCACGTCGATCGCCGCGCGGGTGGTCGGCAGCGCCGCGTTGAGCGACGGCTTGATCTGGGCCCAGGTCTTGCCGGCGTCCGGCGAACGCCACACCCCCCGGGCGTACGAGGAGGCGTAGACGATGTTTGCGTTCTTCGGGTCCAGCTTCACGTACCGCACGCCGCGCGGCGAGCAGCCGGTGGTGTTGTTGTACTCGGCCAGGGTGCCGGTGCAGTCGCTGGCGTCGGCCGTGCCGTTGTGCAGGAACGTCCAGCTCCGGCCGCCGTTCGTGGACTTGTACAGGCCCCACTTCGCGGCGTCCGGCACCGGGCGGGTCACGCCGCCGCAGCAGGAACCGGACATGCCGCGCAGCGCCGTGGTGGTGGCCACGTAGAGCGTCTTCGGGTCACCGGGCTTGATGGTGATCTCGCCGATGCCCTTGCCGGCGAGCACGTCCTTGCCGAGCGGGCCGGTCCAGGTCAGGCCACCGTTGCTCGACTTGTACAGCCCGACGCCGGCCACGCAGCCGGAGGCGCAGGTGTTTGCCTCACCGGTGCCGACGTAGATGGTCAGGCCGGTCCGGTCGTTGCGGTCGATGGTCACCGCGCCGGCCGCGTTGATGCCCAGCGGACCGCCGAGGTAGAACCACTTCGGCGTGGCGGCGAGGATGTTCAGGGTGCCCCAGACGCCGCCACCGGCCGGCGTCACGTACGCGCGGCAGAGCAGCTTGTTGCAGTCCGGGCTGATGTCGATCGAGGTGACCCGGCCGCCCGCCACGTACTCGTTGGGCACGTAGTTGAAGGCGTTGCGGTACTCGGTGAACGGATAGAGCGCCTGGCTCGGACCGACGTTGGTCCACTGCCGGCTGCCCTTGAACCGCTTCTCGGCGGCGCTGAAGGCCGCCTTCGACCGGTCCACCTGGGCGATGGTGATCGCATCGGCCGGGTAGGCGCGTTCCAGGAACTCCTGCCCGGCGGCGCCGCCGGGCCCGTCCGGTGCCATGCCGGCGTCGCCGGGCAGCGCCTGCCGCAGCCGCTCCAGATGGGCACCGAGCGCGGTGGGCATCTCGCCGTCACCGGCGGCGACGGGGGCCGGCACCTCAGCGCCGGCGAAGTGGATTCCGACGAAACCGGTCGATGCCATAAGGGCACCGACCGCCAGGCCAACCAGCAGATGGCGACGTCTACGCTTCACCAGGGTCCCTCCGGCATGAGGCGTCACCGCAGCGCGGCACCCGGGATTGGCGACCGTCACTGGCAGCGTCCACCGTGGAATATGTCAGAGCCACCGCAGACGAGCAATAGACCGTTACAACTCCGTCACCCGCCCCGCCCCGCGTCGGCGCTGGTCCGTAGGCTGAACGGGTGCTACGGGCGGATTGTGGGCGGTGCTTCGGGTTGTGTTGCGTTGCGCCGGGTTTCGCCGCCTCGGCGGACTTCGCGTACGACAAGCCGGCCGGGCAGGCGTGCCGCAACCTGGGTGCCGACTTCGGCTGCGGCATCCACGCCGAGCTGCGCGATCGCGGCTTCCCGGGATGTACCGTCTTCGACTGCTTCGGGGCCGGTCAGCGGGTGGCCCAGCAGACCTTCGGCGGGCGGGACTGGCGAAGCGCGCCGCACACCGCCCGGCAGATGTTCGACGTGTTCGCGGTGATGCGACCACTGCACGAGCTGCTCTGGTATCTCACCGAGGCCATCGCGCTGGACCCGCCGGCAGCACTGCGCGCACAACTGGTCACCGCGCTCGCCGAGACCGATCGGCTGGCCTGCGGCAGCCCACCGGAACTGCTCACCCTCGATGTCGACGCACACCGGCGTACGGTAAACACCCTGCTGTCGCGTACCGGCGAGTTGGCCCGCGCCCGGGGCGGCGCCGCCGGTGCCGATCATCGCGGCGCGCACCTGGTCGGTCGCGACCTGCGCCGCGCCGACCTGCGCAGGGCCAACCTCCGCGGCGCCCTGTTGATCGGGGCCGATCTGCGCGGCGTGGATCTGACCCGGGCCGACCTCACCGGCGCCGACCTGCGCGGCGCGGACCTGCGCGGGGCCGACCTGACCGGCGCGCTGTTCCTGCACCAGCCGCAGGTCGACGCCGCTCGCGGCGACCGGGACACCCGCCTGCCGGCGACGCTTACCCGGCCGAGACACTGGACCACCGCGGCCACCCGCCGAACCTCCCGAGCCCGCCGCCGCTGACCGGTTGATCCACGCCGTGCCGGCGGCCCTCGCTGCCGCAACCCGCTGCTGACCCCGCAACTTCCCCGACGACACCCGACATGCCGCATTCGGTGCGACCTACCGAGCAGGACATCCCGATATCCCGTGGCCAGCCCGCCGCAACCCCGAATCCTACGGCCGGTCACGCTCAGCTCCGCCGGACCGGCACCCAGTCGGTGAAGCGGCGGTGCAGGTCCGTCTGGTGAGTGCCGCCGTTGAGCTCGGCAAGCTGTTCGGCGGCCTCCTCGCGCAGCGCGACCAGGTAGACCATCAACCCCGGCTTGTTCCCGTGATAGTCGGCGAGCAGGCGCAGCTTCGCGGGCGAGCAGGGCCAGGCGATCCCGCACGCCTGGCAGCGCCACGTCGGGCGGGACGCGACGTGCTCGCGCGCCTGCGAGCTCACCGGTCGCCCCGCGCCAGACCGCGCCGGCTGGGAGCGCGACGGCTGCCCGGCTCGGGTACGGGTCGCATCCCGGCGGGACGCACGAACAACTGGCGCTGGGCGACCGCCTCGCCGTACGTGTCGAGTTGGTAGACCTGGATCCAGGTCCAGCCGTGGTAGGTGTGCCGGTCGGTCAGCTCACGGATCACCCGTACCGTGACCGGCTTGGCGAACTGCGGTGATGCCTCCCGGGTCAGCAGGTACACCCCGGGCCCGACCCGGGGCGTCCCGTCCGCACGCCGCCCGGGAGCCACGCCGACCGGACGGCTCGTCCAGCGCGACACGGGAACCGCGTTCGCAGGTTTCGACACCGGCACGATGCCTCCTCGGTCGACATTGGATGCGACTTCCACCGACCTCCACCGTGACCCACCGGGTATGGACGGCTACACGCCGTAGATATAGATTCTGGAGACGTTGCAGACGTCCTTCGGGAGGCGACATGAACCAGGCGCTGAAGGTAGCCATGGCCGACCGTGGCGAGACCATCGATAGCCTCGCTGAGCAGGTCGGCGTAGATCCGAAGACGGTTGGGCGGTGGATCACGCCCGGCCGGGTGCCTCACCCGCGGCATCGTGCGGCGGCAGCCTCGGCGCTCGGCCGCGAAGTCGCGGACATTTGGCCGGACGTTTTGAAGCGCCGCGAGCCGGCGTGGCTGCGGCCGTGGGTGGAGACAGAGCTTCAGGCGACCGCGTTGCGGTCCTTCCAGGTCACGGTCATCCCCGGCCTGTTGCAGACGCCCGAGTACGCCTCAGCGGTGCTCAGCAGTGGGCTACTCGGACCGGACGAGGTGGCCGACTACGTGGAGACCCGGATGCGGCGACAGAAGGCGGTCCTCGAACGGCGCAAGCCGCCCCTCTTCGTGGCGGTCATCGACGAGTTCGCACTTCGACGAGGGGACCCGGAGATCATGCGTGCGCAGCTCGACCATCTGGTCGAGCTGGCTCAGCGGCCCAACGTTCTCCTCCATGTACTGCCGCTGGACGCCGGCTTTCACGCCGGGCAGGCAGGACCGTTCGTCATCGCGACAACCGACGACAGCGATGTCGCATACCTCGATGATCAGGCGGCCGGACGGCTGACGAACGAGACCGCCGCGCTTTGGTCCATTTGGGATACGCTGCGTTCGGTGGCACTTCCGCGCCGCCAGACCATCGACTTTCTCGAGGCACGCTCATGGCTGACCTGACCGGCGCTGTCTGGCGCAAGAGCACCCGTAGCAGTTCCAATGGCGGCGACTGCGTCGAGGTCGCCGCCAACCTGCCGGGCGTCGTCGGCGTCCGGGACAGCAAGAACCCGAACGGCCCGGCCCTGAGCTTCGCCCCCACCGCCTGGCGGACCTTCGTCGCCCGGGTCGCCGAACGCGCCTGACCGACGCGGACACCCCGCACACCCGTCCTCGTGCAGGATGATCGCGTCAGCGGCGGGTCGCGGTGGCGGTACGGGCTTCGGTCATGCCCCGGTTGGCCAGCGCGTCGGCGCGTTCGTTCTCGGGGTGGCCGTTGTGGCCCTTCACCCAGAGCCAGGTGATCCGGTGCCGGGCGCAGGCCGCCTCCAGCCGCTGCCACAGGTCGGCGTTCTTCACCGGCTGCTTCGCGGCGGTCAACCAGCCGTTGCGCTTCCAGGAGGCCAGCCAGCTGGTGATGCCGTTGCGCACGTACGTGCTGTCGGTGTGCAGTTCGACGGTGACCGGCCGGGTGAGGCTCTCCAGGGCCTCGATGGCGGCGGTCAGCTCCATCCGGTTGTTGGTGGTCGGGCTGGCCTCGCCACCGCACAGCTCCCGCTCGTGCGAACCGTAACGCAGCACCGCGCCCCAGCCACCCGGCCCGGGGTTTCCGCTGCACGCACCGTCGGTCCAGATCTGCACCACCCGGCCGGGCGACTCGTCCACCATGCGGCAAACCTACCGAAGCCGCCCGCGTCGGCGCGGCACGGGCACCCGGGACAGACCGCCGGCCGCTAGGGTCTGCCCAGTGAGTGAACTCGTCACCGACACGCGGTTGTTGATCCGCCCGGCCGAGCCGGGCGATGTCGAGGTACTGCACCGGTTCGTGGTGGAGCTGACCGAGGCCGAGGACTTTCCCGGTGAGGTGACGTCCCGCCCGGCCGATCTGAGCTCGGCGCTGTTCGGCCCGCGACCCGCCGCCGAGGCCGTGGTCGCCACGATCGACGGCGAGCCGGTCGGCTTCGCGCTGTACTACTCGACCTACAGCACGGTGCTCGGTCGTCCCGGCATCCATCTGGACGACCTGTACGTCCGGCCGGAGCATCGCGGTGCCGGTGTCGGCCGCGCCCTGCTCGCCCACCTGGCAGGGCTGGCCGTACGCCGTGGCTGTGGCCGCCTGGAGTGGTGGGTGCTGCGCACCAACGACCCGGCCCTGCGCTTCTACCGGCGGATGCAGGCCCGCACCCTGGACGAACTGGACGTGCTCCGGCTGGAGGGCGCAGACCTGCACGCACTGGCCGCCGGGTCAGCGAGTTGAGCGGGCACCGGCCGGTGAATCGTCGCCGACCACCGGCGCCGGGACCGTCCAGGGCTTTCGGCGGGCCGGGGCGAGCCGGTCGTGCAGTCGGCCGGCGGCGTCGGCCACGGTGGCGGTGACCATCGGCAGCAACCGGGTGGAGCGCATCACGGCCAGGTCCTCGGCCACGGTGGTGGCACCGTCGAGGAAACGCAGCACCCGCGCCGCCGGGTTGCGGTCGAATAGCTGGCCGAAGAACTCCGGGCCACCGACCAGGTTGCGGTCCAGGGCCCGCAGCGCGACCGCGTCCATCCAGCGGTGCCGCCGAGGGTACGCGGGCGCCGGCACCGGGGGCCGTCCGGCGGCAAGCGCCCGAGCCACCTGCTCGGCCTGCCGGCACATGGCCGCGAAGGTGAACCCGGTCGACGGACGGGTGGCCCCGCCGGCAGTGCCCAGGCGGACCACCCGGGGCGAGGGCCGGGCGTCGAACGGCCCATCGGTCATCGGGATGACGCCGTTCTCGACCTCCCGCACCGTGCAGCGGGCCGGGTCCAGGCCGAGCAGATCCCGGTAGCCGGCCAGCGCGGAGTCGTACGCCGCCCCGGTGAGCAGGTGCGGCGAGAACTCGGTGTACTCGACGAGCGCGTACCGGCTGTCGACGGGCAGCACGTAGCCGAACGACACGCCCCGGGCGGGCTGCGGGGTGCGAAAATCCATCAGGACGGCGCGTCCCGGGTCGAACATCGGCCGGTCGGCCGTCAGCCACCAGCCCCGGAAGTGCTGCAACCAGTTGGTCCGCCCGGGGCGGCGCGGCGGTCGGGGCCGGGAGTCCAGCACCCAGCCGGCCCGCAGCACCGGCCGGTCGACACCGGTACGCACCAGCACCCGCTCGCCGTCGTCGTCGAGCGCCTCGACACCGGCGACGATCCGGGTCACGTCGAGGCTGCGCTCCGCCTCGGCGGCCCGATCGTAGACCGGTCCGGAGCGCAGCATCGCGTACCGCAGGGGGGCGAGGTCGAGCGTGCGGTGCGCCTCCGGCGTGATCACCTCGACCTGCGACCAGCTCGCGCTGAGCAGGTCGTCCAGGTCGTTGCCCGGCTGGTCCCAGAACGCCCAGGTCCGGTCGTGTCCTCGCCGATGTACCGGGTCGACGACGGCGATCCGCAGATCGCGCACACCGTGCCGGGCCAACGCCGCAAGCACGAGCGAGGCGGCACCGCCCCCACCAACCAGGGCAAGGTCCACGTCAACCGGCAGCAAACTCACCCACCTACTGTAAGGAAGGGCCCCTTCTTAACGCCTGGTGTAGAGGAAGGGCCCCTTGTTAACACCGCCCCGGTCGCTACCGGTTGCGGCGGTATCTGCCGGGGGCGGTCCCGTACTGGCGTTTGAATGCGTTGGCGAAGGCGAACTCGGAGGCGTAGCCGACTCTTCTCGCGATGACGCTCAGCGGCGTATCGGATTTGTGGAGAAGTCGGGCGGCGGTGGTCATCCGCCACCACGTCAAGTAGGCCAGTGGCGGCTGGCCGAGCAGCGTGGTGAAACGGCGGGCGAACGCTGCTCGGGACAGCCCCGCCTCGGCGGCGAGTGTCGCGACGGTCCACGACCGCGCCGGGAAGCGGTGAATGGCCTGAAGGGCAGGCGCAGTGGCCGGATCGTTGAGTGCCGCCGCCCAACCCGTGGTCACGGTCCCGGGTGTCGGGTTCTGATCGAGCCAGGTACGCAGGATGTGCAGCAGCAGGGTATCGAGCAGCGCCGGAATGATCGCGTCGGTACCGGGGCGGGGTCGTTCCAGTTCGCTGGCGAGCAGGTCCACGGTGGCGCGTAATGCGGGATGTCGCCCGAGGTACGCGGGGAGATGGAGGAGCTCGGGCAGGCCGTCGAGCAGCGGATGGGCGTGGGTCGGATCAAGTTGGTACGCGCCGCACAGGGTGACCGTGGCGGGGGCGTCGGTGTCGGCGGCAGTGCCGACGATGTCGGTGGCTCCGAGCGCAGGGCTCAGCCGACCGCAGGGCTCCGGGTCCCGGCTGGCCACGAAGGCGGCCATGTAGCGCTGGAGCTGCGGGTCGTTCGGGTCGCAGGCGGGCGCGGTAGCTGGGGTCGATGGGCTGTCGGCCAGCGTGTGTCCACGGCCGTGCGGCCGGAACACGATGTCCCCGGCGGCAAGCGGCATCGGGCCGGTGTCCGGGGCGATGAGCCAGCACGGTCCCTGCACGATTATCTGGAAGCCGGCGGAGCCGGGTACGGGTGCGAACTGCTGCGCCCACGGCGCGTGCCACGCGACCCGCGCGGAGCGCGGCTGGCCGGCCCGCATGACGGTGATCACGTCGCTGAGTACGTCCATCGCCAGAGTATCGCCGGGGAGACGGACGAGTATGAATCGAGGACTTCCGAGCATGGCTCGTCCTCGGGTGCCCGCCATAGGTTCGAGCGGTGCGAGCCATCCGAATCCACACGTACGGTGATGCCTCGGTCATCCGCGAGGAAGACGTGCCGCGCCCGGTGCCGAGTCGTGGTGACGTACTGATCAAGGTCGCCGCGACCTCGTTCAATCCGTCCGACGTCGGGCTGCGCCGCGGGCTGCTGCGCTCGGTCTTCCCGCTGGATCTGCCGTACACCCTTGGCGGGGAGGTCGCCGGCACGATCGTCGAGCTCGGCGACCGGGTGGACACCGTCGCCGTGGGCGACCGGGTCATCGGACGGCTCGACACGGGCGGCGCTGCGGCGGAGTACGTCACCGCTGCGGCTGACACCGTTGTTGCCGCGCCCACCGCCGTTCCTCTTCCGCACGCCGCCGCCCTACCCATCGCCGGTGTCACCGCCTGGCAGGCGGTGTTCGAGCACGCGGGCATCACGACTGGGCAGCGGGTGCTGGTCAACGGGGCGGGCGGTGGCGTCGGCGGGTTCGCGGTCCAGCTTGCCAAGCACGCCGGGGCGCACGTCATCGCCACGGCCAGCCCGCGCAGTAGCGAGGCGGTCCGCCAACTCGGCGCCGACCAGATCGTCGATTACACGGCCTTACCCCTCGCTGCCGCGCTCGACGGCCCGGTCGATGTGATTCTCAATTTCGTCGTGGTCGGTGCGCAGCACGCCGCGACACTGATGTCGCTGGTGCGGCCAGGCGGCGTCGTCGTGTCCGGCACCGTTGCGCTGAGGGCGACCGCCGGGTCGCCGGTGACGGCAGTACGCTTCGTGGCCCGCAACGACACAAGCCACCTCGCCGCACTCGTCAAGCTCGTCGACGCCGAAGCCGTGCGGGTCGACATCGCCGCGTCGCGTCCGCTCGCCGACCTGGCCTCGGTGCACCGCGACGCCGAGTCCGGCCGCATCCGGGGCAAGACCATCCTTGTTCCGTAACAGCCGCCCGACCGGTGTCCGGGAACGTGGGTGGAAGTGACGCTGGCCGGCACCCGGGAGGGTGCCGGCCAGCGGTCGTCATCTGTGGGTCAGCTGTTCCAGTGTTCGGCGACCAGGTCAGCGGCCTGCTGCTCCCACTGGGCGTACAGGAACGGGTGCGCCGACACCTGCACCGTCTGCGCGGCCTCGGTCAGCGGCATCTCCTGCCACCCGTCGACCTGCTTCAGACCCTTCAGGAACGCCGTGGTCGAGTACTGCGGATCGGTGATCTGCTCGACCGTGCCCCAACCCGAGGACGGACGCTGCTGGAACAGGCCCTGCGAGTCGTGGTCGTTGCGGTCACCGAGGTGACCCAGGTTCTCCAGCTTCGACTCCTGCAACGCGGTCGCGATCGACACCACCGCGGCCCGCTCGTCCATACCGGCCTTCTTCGTCGCGGCGATGATCTCCTTGACGTTGCCGGTCTGCTCGTCGGTCAACTCGATCCGCGACTGCTCACCCTGCACACCATGCGGAATCAGCTTGCCGCTGTCCGGCTTCTCCGCCTGCACCGCGGCGGCGATCGGGCTACCACCAACCGGGCCGTCGGACGTGGCGTGGTTCAGCGGACCGGCGGCCAGACCACCGGCAACAGCCAGACCAGCAATACCCAGCACGCTCTTACGCAGCATCGTGTTCATGACAAAGGCTCCATTCGGGGGTTGGCGCACACGCCGACGACACGGGGGATGTCGGGCGCACGCAAGCACCGTCCGGCGCTCGAAGACAAAGGGGAAAGTCATCGGATCCGTGCGGCGCGACCTCCGCCAACTCGGCGGAACCGCAAGCCCTCACGACGTCCGGACCATGTTCAACGACCGACCGGGCCGGATCATTCCGCGTCCCGGGATCCGGCTGGGGCACCTCGACTCCACCGCCCTGCTCCGTCGGCCGTAAGGTGTAACGCCTGGCAGGCGGCACCGATTCCGGCAAGCGAGTGCCGGCGGTCACGCCCGCGCGAGGGGTGCCGTGGTGGCCTTCCGGCAGCCGGCCGGCGAACTACCGGAACCGGACATCCGGCGCTGAACCGACCACGACCAGACACCGAACCCAGGCCGGCCGACAGACGCAGACCGCGGAAGCGGGCCGTGGCCAGGAATCTGCGCGCGGGTTCCGGCTGGCGGGTGGACACCGGACGGTAACGGGGATTCGGCAGTCCAGTGGTCGCAGGCGGTGGCGGTGGCTGGGGCCGGTTCCGCGAGCACGGCCTTCGAGCCGGGAGGACGCGCATGAAGGCAACAAGCCTTGTGGTACGCGTGGCGGGTGGTATTGCCGCCAGTCTGCTGCTGTCGGGCGCCGCGCTTGGCGACAGCACCGCGCGGGCCGACAGGTCCGTACGGGGTGAAAGGACCGTGCTGGCCGGCGGTACCGTTTCGCCGTCATCCGTGCCGGTCGGGCAGACCGTCACGCTCACCGCGACGAACTGCGATCCGGCGTCCGGTACGGCGGTGTTCCGGATCAACGGGCCCGGCCGGGACCAGGCGGCCGAGCAGGTTCGGACGGTACGGTCCACCACCGCAGCACCCGGCGGGCCGAGCGCCGAACTACGTACCGCCGATTTTGCGCCCGGTGCGTACACGGTGACGGCGGTCTGCGGCGACGGGGCTCCGGCCGGCACCGCGACCCTCACGATCACTGCGACCGGCGGCGACCGGGTCGACGGCCGGGCCAGCGACGACGTGATGACGGTGGCCGGTGCTGCGGTCCTGCTCGCCAACGCGCTCGGCGGCCTCGTCATCCTGGCCCGGCGGCGGCGTCACGCGATCACGGCCGCGCGGCTCTGAGCCCGGTCGGACAACGACGCCAACGACGGTGACCCGGCGCGGTATGCCCGGGTGTCGGGTCGTGGGTGTTTGACCGACCCCGCGTCGGGAAGACCGTGCGCCACGTAGATCCCGAGGAGCGACGATGGCGCACGCAGGACGGGCCCGCAAGCACACCGGGGCGCGCAAGGCCCCACCGCCGGCCAAGGTGGCGGCGAAGAAGGTGGCCACGGCGACGCGACGGGCCACCGGGGCGACGGCCGCGAAGTCGCCGGGCGGCAGGCCGACGCCAACGTCTGCGCGTACCGCCCGGAAGAAGGCCGTCTCCGCGACGGCCGCGCCGACCCGACGGCCCACCGCGAAGGCCACCGCCGCGAAGAAGGCCCCGGCCGGCCGGAAGGCGACGACCGGCACGGCCACCGCCACGAAGGCGACCAGGGCCACCACCGCGAAGGCGACCGGCACCACCGCGAAGGCGACCGGGGCCACCGCGAAGACAACCGGCACCACCGCGAAGGCGACCGGGGCCACCGCGAAGGCGACCGCGAAGCAGAGCACGGCGAAGAGGACGCCCGCCAAGCGGGCCACCGCCGCGAAGGCACCGGCCCGGAAGCGTACGGCCGCGAAGGCGCCGGCCCGGAAGGCCACCGCCGCGACGGGACCCGCGAAGCGGAGCACGGCCCGGAAAGCACCGGCGAAGAAGGGTACGGCGAAGAAGGCACCGACGAGGAAGACCTCGGCCACACAGGCGGCGGCTTCCCGCTCCCGGGCGGCCAGTACGACGCCGCCGCGCAAGGCGACCACGATGGAGTCGTTCGGCAGCCGGCGCAGCGCTCGCACCGGTGCCCGCTGATCGGCGGCTACTGCCGCGACATGCGGGTGAGGAAGCCGCGTACCCGTTCCCGGGCCTGTTCGCGGATCTCCGGGCCGTGGGTGAAGGCGACCAGGTCGTACTCCAACTCGCCGAGCACGTGGGCGGTCTGCTGGGTCATCTGGACGTCGGTGCAGAACAGCTTCACCGGCCATCGGATGCCGGCCACGTTGAACAGCGCGTCGCCGGTGATCAGCAGCCGGGTCGGTTCGTGCAGCAAGGAGACGTGACCCGGTGAGTGGCCCGGGGTGTGCACCACCCGCAGCCCGCCGCCGACGTCGAGCAGGTCCCCGTCGGCGAGCGGCTGCGCCACCTCGAAGGCGGGAAACCGGCCAGAGGAGAGCCGGGCGAAGAGTCGGGCACCGGTGACGGTCGGGTCCCCCGGCGGCGATTCCCCGGCCTCGGCGTAGGGCAGGTCGGCGGCGTGCAGCGCGAGTGGCGCACCGGTGCGGCGGGCCACCTCGGCGGCCCCACCGACATGGTCGGGATGGGCGTGGGTGAGCACGATCCGGGTGACGTCGGCGGGCTGCTTGCCGATCGCGGCCAGCCCACGGACGATCCGGGCGGGCGCACGCTTCACCCCGCAGTCGACAAGCGTGACGGCACCGTCGTCGCCGACAAGTGCGTACGAGTTGACCATTGACCGGCCGGCGGTGGGAATCCGCCAGACACCTGGTGCGAGGGCAATTGCGGGTGACCGCGCCATCGACGCAACCTATCATCCAATGCCGCCGATGTCCGGCCCCCGATCGGGTGCCCCGGTGTGCCCGTCCGATCGCGCAACGGCGAGGATGACCGGGTGGCCCGACGAGCCAGACGAGACGGACGTGACAGCCGGCCGACGGAGCAGACTCCCTGCCCGTGCGGGCAGGCTTTGCCGTACGCGGACTGTTGCCGGCGCCTGCACCGAGGCGAGGCCGACGCGCCGACGGCGGAGGCGCTGATGCGGTCCAGATTTGCCGCCTTCGCCGTCGGCGACCCGGATTACCTGCTACGAAGTTGGCATCCCACCACCCGGCCGGCCCGGCTGCGCCTCGATCCGGCCCAGCGCTGGACCGGCCTGGAGATCATCGGCACCGAGGCCGGCGGGCTGTTCGACGCCACCGGCACCGTCGAGTTCCGGGCCCACTACCGGGAGAGCGGCCAGCCCGGCACGATGACCGAGCGCAGCCGCTTCGTCCGCGACGACGGGCGCTGGGTCTACCTCGACGCCCACCCGGCGACGGACCACCAGCAGCACCGCGACCAGTAGGTAGGGCACGGCCCCGACCGCGAACGCCACCGAATTGCCGGCCGCCCCGGCCACCAGGGCGTACCCGGCGTACACCGCGATGACGGTCAGGTCGGTCGCCAGCCCGGCAAGCGAGGTGACGGTGGCCCGGGCGGCACCGTCGATCCGTTCCTGCAACCGGGCGTCGGCCAGCACCGACGCCAGTTGGAAACCGCAGAACGCCGCCGCCAGCAGCAGAAACCCGGTCCACTGCGCGAGCAGCGCCCCGCCGGCCAGCGCCGTCGCCGAACCGGCAAGCAGCAGCGCGTACCCGCCGGTGCCGAGTCGCTGGCCGAGTGGGGCGAGCAGGCCGCCGGCGACCTGCCCAAGCGTGACGAGCAGGAGCAGCAGCGGCACCGTCGACAATCCGACGCCGGTGTCCCGGGCCAGCAGCGGGGTGTACTCTTCCAGCCCGCCCCAGACCGCGCTCACCGCCGCCACCAGCAGCACCGCCGCGCGTACCGGGCGGTGCCGGTGCGCCTCGGCGACTCCCCCGCGCAACCCCTGCCACCAGCCGGGTTCGTCGTCGGCGTCCCCGGAGGCGCCGGGTCCGGCGGCCGATCCGACCGGCGCGGCCGTGTCGGCGTCCCCGGACGTGCCGGACCCGGTGGACGACCCGACCGGCGCGGCGGTGGCGGTCGTGCGATGTTCGGGCAAGCGGGTCGCCACGGTCGCGGCGAGCAGCCCGGCCGCGACGCTTGCCAATCCGACGGCCAGGTACCCGCCCACCTCGAACATCGGCCCGGCCAGCAGGATCGCGACCAGTACGCCGACCGTGCCGGCGGTGCGGGCCCGGCCGATGGTGCGGGCGTACCGGTCGGCGGCCCCCAGGTGGTCGAGTTCGTCGAAGACCAGGGCCTCCAGTGCGCCGGAGGCGAGCGCGCCACCCGCTCCCCAGAGGACGAAGCCGGCGGCGAACGCCGGGTAGGACGGTGCGAGGGTCCAGAGGGCGAAGCCGGCCGCGGAGCAGAGCGGTGCGAGGCAGAGCATCCGACGCCGGGAGGTCGCGTCCGCCCATGCGCCGGAGGGAGCCTCCAGCGCGAGGCCGGTCAGCGACCAGATCACGAAGAGCGAGGAGATCTGCCCGACCGACAGGCCGGTGTCGGCGAAGAGCAGCGCGTACACCGGATAGAGCAGGACCAGGTCGGTCAGGAAGGCGTACGCGTAGAGGGTGGCCGCCAGCTTGCGGGCACCCGTCGAGGTGGGGATCATCGAGACCTTTCGAGTGGGACGGGGTACGGACGCCGGTGTTACGGCGACCGCTGGCGGCCCACGGCCTCGACGGAGAAATTAACGTGGCCAGTTCATGCCGTGATGCTAACCGGCGGCGCCCTGATGTGTCAGGACGCCGCCGGGCAGCCGCGCGGGACGGAACCGGGCTGGCCCCCCTCAGCGCTGCTCGTCGGGCCTCGGCAGGATCATGGTCGACTCGCTGTCGTCGGCGGTGCGCTGCGCCGGCACGTCCGGGCCGGACGAGGTGTCCTGGGTGGCGTCCGGGTCGGTCGGGCGCGGCAGCGGCGTGGTCGGATCGTCCTGCTCCGACGGGGTCGCGTCGACCTGGCGGGGCAACACCGTGGTCGTGTCATCCGGCTGCGGCTGCTGGCGCGGCAGCGGGGTGGTCGGGTCGCTGTCCGTGCCGGTGGGCGTGACGATCTGGGTGGCCTCCGGGTCGTAGGCCGACGGAGCGGCGGCACCGGACGAGCGGGCACCGGACGAGCCGGCACCGGCCGCTGCGGCGGTCGGCGTGAACGGGTCGGAGATCGGCCCGCCGTAGCCGGAGCCGGTGGCCGGCGGGACGTCAGCGGTGCCCGGTGCGCCAGCGGTCGGCTCGGCGGCCCGGGGCGCGGCGTCACGCCGGGCGGCGGAGTAGGCGCGAGCGTGCTCGGCGATGCTCCGCGACTCCAACTCGGCGCGCGACAGCCAGGACTCCCAACGCTTCTGCATCGGCCGGATCAGCCCACCGCCGACACCGACCACGAGAATGCCGCCGACGGTGGCCAGCACGGCGATCAGCACCGGGGTGGTCACCGCGGTGGCCACGCCGATCTGGTTGAGCGCGGCGATGATGCCGAGGCCGAGGATGAACGCCGAGGCGATGGTGGCCAGCAGTCGCCCGTACGACAGGCCGCCGAGCGCGCCGGAGATGATGTCCTTGGCGGCACCGGCGATGGCCGCGGCCACCACCACGATGATGATCGCGACGAAGGCCCGGGGCAGCCAGGCGATGACACCGGCGATCAGGTCGGAGATCGGGTTCGGTCCCCAGATGCCGAAGGCCAGGTAGAGGGTGAGCAGCAGGACCCCGTAGTAGGCGAGGCGGGCGACGATGTCGCTGGCGTCGTAGCGGGAACGGGCCAGCGCCCGGTGGATCCCGCCGCGCTCGACCGCGCGGTCGAAGCCGACCCGCTCCAGCAGCCGGTCGACGAGCTTCAGCACCGCCTTGGCGACCAACCAGCCGGCCACCAGGATCGCCACGAACGCGACGGCCTTGGGTAGGAAGAGCAGGATCGACCGGAGGGTGTCCCCCACCGCGTCACCGAAGTTGTCTCGCATCGGATGGTCCTCCACAGGGTGCGTGATTGATCCGGCCCGACCTACCCCGGCGCCGTGCGGGGGAAACGTCCCATCCCGGCGCCACCTGTGCCCGTCGCGCCGTGGCCGCCTCGACCCGGGCCGCCGGACACGTTTGACCAGGGCCGGTGGCGGAAAGGGTGGCGGGATGAGATGGGCCCGTCACGCCGTACCCGCCGCCGTCGCCGCACTCGCCGCGCTCGCCACCCGTGACCTGTTGCAGCGGGAACATGCGCTGCTGCGCAACTTCCCGCTGCTCGGCCGAGCCCGCTATCTGCTGGAGGCGGTCGGCCCGGAGCTGCGGCAGTACATCGTGGCCGGCAACGACGAGGAACGCCCGTTCACCCGCGACCAGCGCCGCTGGGTGTACGCCTCGGCCAAGCAACAGAACAACTACTTCGGCTTCGGCACCGACAACGACATCGAGCACACGCCCGGCTATCCGATCATCAAGCACCGTACCTTCGGTCGGACGGTGCCACCGTCCGCGCCGACGATCGGGCACGAGGTACGGCTGCCGTGCGCGAAGGTGCTCGGCGGGCCGCGCGGACGCGCCCGCGCGTTCCGTCCGGAGTCGGTGGTGTCGATCTCGGGGATGAGCTTCGGTTCGCTCTCCGGTGCGGCGGTCGAGGCGCTGAACCGGGGCGCGGCGCTCGCCGGCTGCCTCCAGAACACCGGTGAGGGCGGGCTGTCGCCGTACCACCGGCACGGCGGTGAGCTGGTCCTCCAGATCGGCACCGCGTACTTCGGCTGCCGGGACGAGCGGGGCCGGTTCGACCTGGCCCGACTCAAGGACGTGGTGGCGGGCGCGCCGGTGCGGGCGTTGGAGATCAAGCTCAGCCAGGGCGCCAAGCCCAGCCTCGGCGGCCTGCTGCCGGCGGCGAAGGTGTCGGCGGAGATCGCCGCGACCCGGGGCATCCCGGTCGGGCAGGACTGTGTGAGCCCCTCGCGGCACGCGGAGTTCTCCGACTGCGACAGTCTGCTCGACTGGGTGGAACTGCTCGCCGCCGAGACCGGACTACCGGTCGGCATCAAGTCCGCCGTCGGTGACCTGGAATTCTGGACCGAACTCACCGACCTGATGCGCGACACCGGACGGGGCGTCGACTTCGTCACCATCGACGGCGGCGAGGGCGGCACCGGCGCCGCACCGCTGATCTTCAGCGACTCGGTGTCACTGCCGTTCCAGCAGGGCTTCGCCCGGGTCTACTCGGTCTTCGCCGAGCGGGACCTGCACGAGCAGGTGGTCTTCGTCGGCTCCGGCAAGCTCGGCCTGCCCGACAACGCGGTGGTCGCCTTCGCGCTCGGCTGCGACATGCTGGCGGTGGGTCGGGAGGCGATGCTGGCGATCGGCTGCATCCAGGCCCAGAAGTGCCACACCGACACCTGTCCCACCGGTGTGGCCACCCAGAACGCCTGGCTGACCCGGGGCCTGGACCCGGCCTCGAAAGCGGTTCGCGCCGCGCACTACATCAAGACCCTGCGCCGGGACCTGATGAAGGTCGCCGAGGCGTGCGGGGTGGAGCACCCGGGCCTGATCGACGCCGACTCCGTCGAGATCCTCGGCGGCCGGACCACCTCCACCCCGCTACGCGAGGTGTACGGCTACCGGCCGGACTGGGGGCTGCCGTCGGCGGCCGACCGCAAGGCCATCGTGGACCTGATGTCGCTGGAGGCACCCCAGGGCGGCAGCGCTCCCCCGTCACCCACCGCCCAGCGTTGAGGTGTAAGGAAGGGCCCCTTATTAACGCCTGGTGTATAGGAAGGGCCCCTTCCTAACGCCACAGCGCGAGCGCGCACGCCGCCGCCCTGACCGCGGGGACGAAAAGCGGGCCATCCCAACCGGACCTGACCGTCTACACTCGACTTTCCGCGCCTCAGATGTGCCTCCGACGCGCGAGGCCCAGCTGCACCGGCCCTCGGAAGGTCCTCCCATGTCTTCTTTATCGCGCCGTGCCGCCCTGGGCATTCTCGCGGTGGGCGCGGTGGGTGCGGTGGGCGCCGCCACCGGGCTGGTCCATCGGTACGGGCGAAAGGACGTTCCGGCCGACGTCCTGCCGACGCGCAGGGCGAGCCACACCGGCCGAAATCCCGTGGTCACCGAGAACGCCTGCACCGGCACCCGAGACTGGCAGGTCACGGAGCGGGGACCGCGCGTGGTGACCGACCCGGACCGGCAGATCCAGGGGTACGCGTCCACGACCTCGGCCGCCGCCGGGGATTCGGTGGCGTTCCACGTGTCGGTCCGACCGGCTCAGGAGTTCACGGTCACGGTGCACCGGATCGGGCACTACGGTGGCCAGGGCGGTCGTCAACTGGCGCAGAGTCCCACGTTGCGCGGCATCGCCCAGCCGGTACCGCCCGCCCACCCGGAACACGGCATGATCGACTGCGGCTGGCCGGTCTCCTGGACCCTGGACATCCCCGAAGACTGGGTCGCCGGTGTCTATCTTGCGGTCTTCAGGTCGAAGGACGGGCACCGCAGCAGCACACCGTTCGTCGTCCGGGACACCGCACGGGCGTCGGACATCCTGGTGGTCCTCCCCTTCACCACGTATCAGGCGTACAACGCCTGGCCACAGGACGGGCGGACCGGCAAGAGCCTCTACAAGGGCTTCGACGCCCAGGGAAGGAACGCCGGAAACGCCGAGCGCGCCTTCAAGGTGTCGTTCGACCGCCCATATTCCGACAGTGGGCGTCCGTCGTGGTTCAAGATGGACAGCAGCTTCGTCCGGTGGGCCGAGATGTCCGGATACGACGTCACCTACGCCTCCAGTATCGACCTGCACGAGGGCCGGATCGATCCGACGAAGTACGCGGCCCTCGTCTTTTCCGGGCACGACGAATACTGGTCGCGGCAGATGCGGGACGTCGCCGAGAAAGCCGTGGCCTCGCGTACCCACCTTGCCTATCTCGGCGCCAACAACATCTACTTCCACATTCGGACGGAAGAGTCGCCGGCGGGCCGGAACAACCGGGTCGTCGTCTGCTACAAGCAGGACCCCGACCCCACGCCAAACGAGCACGGCCCGACCGTACGCTGGCGTGATCTCGAGAAGAAGCGCAAGCACGCCGAACAACGCCTGCTCGGCGTGCAGTACAACGGCATGCTCGCCCGGCCCGTACCGCTGGTGGTGAGGCGGGCCGACCACTGGCTGTGGCAGGGCACGGGGCTCACCGAGGGCGAGCAGATTCCGAACCTGGTGGGCGTCGAAGCCGACGGCCATGACCCCAGGACCAGGCTGCCCCGCCGAGCCGTTCAGCAACTGCTGTCCCACTCCCCCTACCTGGACGGCATGGGGCGCGGTGAGCGGATCCAGAACACCAGCCTGCTCCAGCACCGGGACGGGACGATGGTCTTCGTCGCCGGCACGTTCCTCTGGCCGCTCGCGCTCGGCTCCCCCGACCACCTCGACAGCCGGATCCAGACCGCCACCGGCAACCTGTTCGATCGGATGGTGACCCGCACGGTGCGGGCATAGCCGTCGGGTGCCGGCGGTGCACGGTTTCCGCCGCCGCCGTCGAGCCGATGCGGTCGATGCCGTTCAGTGGCCGCGGTAGAGGGCGGCGATGTCGTCGGCGAAATGGTCCTGCACCCCCTCGCGCTTGATCTTGAGGGTGGGATCAGTTCGCCGTCGGCCTCGCCCGTAGCCCTCCAGCACGGTCACGCCGGCAGCGCGGAAGAAGTGTCCCAGCCGCTCCCCCAGCGGCGCCCCGCCCACGACTGCCATCCGGCACCGTCCGCCGAGGGCGGCCCGCAGCCGGCGGTACGCGGCGAAGTCGAACAGCAGGTGCGCCAGGCGCGGGGACCGCCGCCACGCCGAATGTTCTGGTCCAACCAGTTGACGGGTTGATGTGCCCTGAGCCACACTGCCCGGCATGGCATTCGTCCCCGTGACCCGAGCCTCCGTCGCCGACCTGGTCTTCGGACAGTTGCGCGACGCCATCGTCAGCGGCACCTACCGCACCGACGACACCCTGCCCGGCGAGCGGGAGCTGGCTGCGGCCTTCCAGGTGAACCGGCACGCGGTACGGGAGGCGCTGGGTCGGTTGCAGCAGCTCGGCCTGGTCCGGATCAGCCAGGGCGGCGCCACCCGGGTGCTGGACTGGCGGGTGCACGCCGGCCTGGACCTCACGCTGTCACTCGTACGCTCAGGTGACGTCCTGCCGGTCGCCACCCTGGTGCGCGACATGATGGACATGCGGGCCTGCATCGGCGTGGACGCGGCCCGGCTCTGCGCCCGCCGTGCCGACGACGCGGCGCGCCGACGGATCGTGCACGCGGTCGAGGAGTTCGCCGACCTCGCCCCCGACCTGACCGCGATGGGTGAGGCAAACATCGCCGTGTGGCGGCTCATCCTGGACGGCTGCGGCAACACCGCGTACCTGCTGGCGTTCAACAGCCTGGTGGCCGGTGCCCTGGCGGTGGCCGAGGTGCCGCCACAGCGGCGCGCCACCGAACTGCTCGACGTCACCGGGCACCGCCGCCTGGCCACGGCCATCGCCGACGGCCGGGACGTCGAGGCCGCCGAGCAGGCGCGGTCCCTGCTCGGCGCCGCACTGACCGCCCCCACCAAAAAGGACAGCCGAGCATGATCCCCGCCGTGCTCTACGCCATCCCCGCGTTCCTCCTGCTCATCACCGTCGAGGCGTTGTCCTACCGGTTCGCTCCCGACAACACCGAACGGGGCTACGAGGCCCGGGACACCGCCACCAGCCTGACCATGGGCGTCGGCAGTCAGGTCATCGGTGTGCCCTGGAAGCTGCTCACCATCGGTCTGTACGCCGCCGCGTACACCATCTCGCCGTTCAGCCTCTCCCCCGGCGACTGGTGGGTCTGGGTGCTGTTGTTCTTCGCCGACGACTTCGCCTATTACTGGTTCCACCGCTCGCACCACGAGGTCCGAGTCCTGTGGGCGGGCCACGTGGTGCACCACTCCAGCGTGTTCTTCAACTTCTCCACCGCACTGCGGCAGAGCTGGACGCCGATGACCTCACTGCCCTTCTGGCTCGGTCTGGCCCTGCTCGGCATTCCACCGTGGATGATCTTCCTTCAGCAGTCGATCAGCCTGCTCTACCAGTTCTTCCTGCACACCGAGCGGATCAGCCTGCTGCCCCGGCCGATCGAGTTGCTGTTCAACACCCCCTCGCACCACCGGGTGCACCACGGCTCGAACGCCGAATACCTGGACCGCAACTACGGCGGCATCCTCATCATCTGGGACCGGCTCTTCGGGACCTTCCAGGCTGAGAGAGACGCGGTCCGGTACGGCCTGACCAAGAACATCGGCACGTACAACCCGCTGCGGGTGGCGACCCACGAGTACGCGGCCATCTGGCGGGATCTGCGCACCGCCACCTCCTGGCGGGAGCGGCTCGGGTACCTGCTGCGTCGCCCGGGCTGGCAGCCGGTCCGATGAACGCCGCAACTGGCACCGGCCCGAAGCGGCTGCCGGCGGGCGTACGGCTGCGGTGGCCGGACCGGGACACGGCGTTGCTCTGGGCGTTCGCCGTGGTCGCGGCCGTCGAACTGGTCGCCGTCGCCACCGACCTGCTCGCGGTGCAATGGATAGCGAAACCGCTGCTGGCGCCGCTTCTGCTGGCCTGGCTGTGGCGGGTCCGCGCGGCGGGCGTCCCGATCGCGGTCGGTCTGGTCTTCGCCACCGCCGGGGATGTCGCGTTGCTGGTGCCGTCGGACACCGTGTTCCTGGTCGGGATGGGCTGCTTCCTCGGTACGCAAATCGCGTTCATCACCGCCTTCGTCGGTCACCGCCGGGCCCGACCGGCGGCGGTGACCGGGTATCTGGCGCTGTGGGCGGTGGCCAATGTGATGCTGTGGCCACGGTTGGGCGAATTGCGGCTACCGGTGCTCGGGTACAGCCTGGCGCTGTGCCTGATGGCGGCGGCGGCCACCGCGGTCGGCTGGCGGGTCGCGCTCGGCGGTGCGCTGTTCCTCTTCTCGGACCTGCTGATCGGTCTCGGCGCGGGCGGTACGCGGATGCCCGGACACGACGTGCTGGTGATGACCACCTACAGCGCCGCGCTGTTCATGATCAGCACCGGCTGGGCGGCGGCGGTGCGGCACCGGCCTCAGTGACCGTGGTAGAGGGCGGCCACCTCGTCGGCGAAGTGGTCCTGGACGGCCTCCCGCTTGATCTTGAGAGTGGGGGTCAGTTCCCCGTCGGCCTCGGTGAGATCCCGGTGCAGGATGCGGAAGGTCTTGACCTGCTCGGCTTGGGAGACACTTCGGTTGGCCCGGTCGATGGCGACCTGGATCTCCGCACGTAGCGTCGGGTCGTCACGCAACGCCGACACCGACGCCCCGGAATGCCCGCGCTGCTCCCGCCAGCGCGTCCACGCTTGCGGCTCCACGGTGACAAGTGCGGCGACGTACGGGCGGCCGTCGGCGACGAGCATCACCTGGCTGACCAGCGGATGGGCCCGGATGTGCTCCTCGATCGGCGCGGGTGCGATGTTCTTGCCGGCAGCCGTAACCATGATCTCCTTCGTCCGTCCGGTGATCCGCAGAAACCCGTCGTCGTCCAGTCGGCCGAGGTCGCCGGTACGCAGCCAGCCGTCCTCGGTGAACGCCTCCCGGGTGGCCTCCGGGTTGTTCCAGTAGCCGGCGAACACCACCTGGCTGTGGACGAGGATCTCGCCGTTGTCGGCGATGCGGATCCGCACGCCGGGCAACGGGCGACCGACCGTGCCGATCCGCATCGCCGTCGGCAGATTCACCGCCAGCGCCGGCGAGGTCTCGGTCAGCCCGTAGCCCTCCAGCACGGTCACGCCGGCACCCCGGAAGAAGTGTCCCAGCCGCTCCCCCAGCGGCGCCCCGCCCACGACTGCCATCCGGCACCGTCCGCCGAGGGCGGCCCGCAGCCGGCGGTACGCGGCGAAGTCGAACAGCAGGTGCGCCAGGCGCAGCGGCAGGCCCGGTCCGCGCGGCCGGTCCAGTGCCCGGCTGTACCGCACGGCCACCCGGTCGCCGACGGTGAACAGCCAGCCGCGGTGCCGGTCCTCGGCCGCCCGTCGGGCCTGGTCGTGCATCTTCTCGAACATCCGGGGTACGGCGAGGATGAAGGTGGGCCGGAACCGACGCAGCTGATCGATCACTCCGGACATGTCGGAACTGTGCACAAGCGTGGCGCGCTGGTACACCATGCCGACCTGGATCAGCCGGGCGAAGGCGTGCGCCAGCGGCAGGAACAGTACGGTCGTCGCGCCCGGGTGCAGCAGCTGCGACAGCACTGCGGCGGCGTTGCGGACGTCGGCGGAGATGTTGCGATGGGTCAGCACGCAGCCCTTCGGCGGACCGGTGGTGCCGCTGGTGTAGACGATTGTCGCCATGTCCGCACCGGTGATCCGGCCCCGGCGGTCGTCGACCTCGGCCGCGTCGATGTCGCCGCCCTGGGCGGCCAGCTCGATGAGACCACCGGCGTCGATCCGCCAGGTCTGCCGCACCGCAGGCAGGTCCCGGCGCAGTCCGTGCAGCGTGGCGGCGTGCTCGGCGGTCTCCACCACGCAGGCCACCGCGCCCGAGTCGTCGAGAATCCAGCGGATCTGGTCGCTGCTGGAGGTGTCGTAGATCGGTACGGTCACCGCGCCGACGGACCAGAGCGCGTAGTCGACGAGGGTCCACTCGTAGCGGGTGCGGGAGAGCAGCCCGACCCGGTCGCCGTGGGCCACTCCGGCGGCGACGAAGCCACGGGCCAGGGCCAGTACGTCGTCGCGGAACTGCCGGCAGGTCACCGGCAGCGCGCCTCCGCTCGCGGAGCGCCGGACCGGCCACGACCGGGGGTCCGGGTCCGGCCGGACGAACTGCACCCCGTCGGCGTCCGCCGCGGCGTTGCGCCACACCTGCTCGGCCAGGTTGACGTCGCCGCCGACCTTCGACTCAACCGCTTTCTCCCGCACGCCCGCCCACCCGCCGTCGTGTCCTGCTCGCGCTGGGCTCGATGGTGACCTGTGCGGGCACGGGCCAGCCGGGAAACCCCGAAACCCGCCCGTCCGAGCGTCCTACCTGCTACAGGAGTCCGTCCTGCCGCGCCGATCCGGGAAACTCGCGGCCCCGGATCGGCGCGGTACGAGGGTTACGGGTGGGGCTCGGTGGCCGACACCTGGCGTACCGGCAGGCCGAGCTGTTCGACCGCCGCGGTGACCAGCTCGTCCGAGGAGAGCTGGAGGTCGAGGACGACACCCTGCTCGTCCGGCCAGAGCCGCTCCAGGGTCGCGGTCTGCGAGTCGAGCAGACTGGCCGGCATGTACCGATGGGTCCGGATCGACATCCGCTGTCGGATCACCTCGGTCGGACCGTCCAGGTGCACGAACTCCACGCTCGGCGGGCCCTGGCGCAGCACGTCCCGATAGGAGCGCTTCAGCGCCGAGCAGGCCAGCACCGTCGACACACCCTCCCGGTGCCGGGACGCCATCCAGTCGGCCAGGGCGCGCAGCCACGGCCAGCGGGCCTCGTCGTCCAGGGGTACGCCGGCCCGCATCCGGGCCACGTTGGCCTCGGAGTGGAACTCGTCAGCCTCGGCAAAGCTGAGTCCGGTCGAGGCGGCGATGCCGTGGGCGACGGTGGTCTTGCCCGCGCCGGACACCCCCATCACCACGATGTGCCGGGTCGACGGCTCACCAGTCATGGACCGTGCCGTCCTTGAGCCGGTTGAACGGCAGGTACGCCGGCTGGTACGGGAACCGCGCGGCGGCCTCCTCGTCCAGTTCCACGCCCAGGCCGGGCTGCTCACCCGGGTGCAGGTAACCGTCGGTGAAGGAGAACGACTGGCGGAACACCTCGTTGGTGAGCGCGCCGTGCCGCATGTACTCCTGGATGCCGAAGTTGTGGATGGCCAGGTCCAGGTGCAGCGCGGCGGCCATGCCGACCGGCGAGATGTCGGTCGGGCCGTGGATGCCCGACTTGATCTGGTACTGGGCGGCGAAGTCGAGCAGCTTGCGCATCGCGGTGATGCCGCCGGTGTGGGTGACGGCGGACCGCACGTAGTCGATCAGCTGTTCGCGGATCAGGGTCTGGTAGTCCCACACCGTGTTGAACACCTCGCCGATCGCCAGCGGGGTGGTGGTGTGCTGGCGGACCAGCCGCAGCGCCTCCTGGTTCTCCGCCGGGGTGCAGTCCTCCAGCCAGAACAGGTCGTACGGTTCGAGGGCCTTGCCGAGCTTGGCGGCCTGGATCGGGGTCATCCGGTGGTGGCCGTCGTGCAGCAGCGGCAGTTCCGGGCCGAACTCGTTGCGGACCGCCTCGAAGACGCCGGGCAGGTGCCGCAGGTAGGCGCGGGTGTCCCAGTCCTCCTCGGCCGGCAGCGGGATGCGCTGGGCCGGCTCGTAGTCGTACCGCTTGCCGTCGCTTGACTGGGCGGCGACCCCGTACACGGCGTTGATGCCGGGCACGGAGGTCTGCACCCGGATCGACCGGAAGCCCTGGTCGAGGTGGGCGCGGATCGAGTCGAACAGTTCCGGCAGGTCCCGACCAGACGCGTGCCCGTACGCCATGATGCCGTTGCGGGACGCGCCGCCGAGCAGTTGGTAGAGCGGCATGCCGGCGGCCTTGGCCTTGATGTCCCAGAGCGCGACGTCCACCGCGGCGATGGCGGCCATGGTGACCGGCCCCCGCCGCCAGTACGCCGAGCGGTAGAGGAACTGCCAGGCGTCCTCGATCCGGTGCGCGTCCCGCCCGAGCAGCAGCGGCACGACGTGGTCACGCAGGTACGAGGCGACGGAGAGTTCCCGCCCGTTGAGGGTGCCGTCGCCCAGCCCGGTGATGCCGTCCGCTGTTGTGATCTTCAATGTGACGAAGTTGCGGTCCGGGCTGGAGACGATGACGTCGGCGGCGACGATCTTCACGAGGGGTGCCTTTCTCGCAGATGATGCTCAGCGGAGGGTGGTGCCGGCGGCGCTGCCGGTGATGAGGGAAAGTTCGTCGCGGCGGGGCAGGCCCTCCCAGTCGCCGGTGCCGGCGACCGCGAACGCGCCGAGCGCCGCCGCGCGCCGGAGCCGGTCGGCCAGGGGCAGCCCGTCGAGGTAGCCGGAGAGATAGCCGGCGGTGAAGGCGTCGCCGGCACCGACGGTGTCCACGGCGGTCACGGGTACCGCCGGCACCTGCTCCACGCCGTCGCGGGTGTACCCGCGGGCGCCGTCGGCGCCGAGCTTGACAAGCACCGTCCCGACGCCCCGGTCCAGCAGTCCGGCGACCACGGCGGCCTCGTCGACGCCGGGCTCGGCGACCAGGTCCAGTTCGTCGGCGGAGGCGATGATCACCGACGCGTACCCGGCCAGCGGGGCCAGTGTCTCCCGGGCGGCCTCCCGGGACCAGAGCCCGGCCCGGTAGTTGACGTCGAGGCTGACGGCGATGCCGTCGGCCGCCGCCGCGCGTACCGCCCAGGTCACCGCCGCGCGGGCGGTGTCGGAGAGCGCCGGGGTGATCCCGGTCAGGTGCAGCACGCGGGTACCGGTCGCGAGCGGCCCGCGCAGGTCGTCGATGCTCAGCGCGGAGCCCGCCGAGCCGGCGCGGTGGTAGCGCACCCGGTTCACGTCGGCGGTACGCCGCTCCAGGAACATCAGGCCGGCCGGCCGCTCCGGATCGCGGCGGATCCCGGTGGTGTCGACGCCCTCCGCGCGCAGCTGCCGCAGCACGAACTCGCCGAGTTCGTCGTCGCTGATCCGGCCGGCCCAGGCGGCCCGGTGGCCGAGGCGGGCCAGGCCGATGGCCACGTTCGACTCCGCGCCGGCCAGGTGCATGGTCAGCGGGCCGCCGACGGCCAGCGGGCCGGACGAGCGCAGCGACACCAGCGCCTCGCCGGCGGTGAGCACGTCGGCGCCGCCCGGTCCGCCGGGGCTCGACGCCGCCGCGGGCTCGCTCGCCACGCGACCGGAACCCGGCGACCCGGCACGCCCGCTCATGACGCCGTCGCGGCGCGGACCGCCGCGCGGTAGGAGCGGGCCCGCTCGCGCAGGGCGTCGAGGTCACCGCCGGAGGCGGCGTCGCCGACCAGCGGGCCACCGACGCCGACCGCGAGCGCGCCGGCCGCCAGGTAGCCGGGAAGTTCGGCCAGGCCGACGCCGCCGACCGCCACGAACGGCAGGTCCGGGAAGGGGTCGCGGACCGCCTTCAGGTACGCCGCCCCGCCCACGGAGGCCGGGAAGAGCTTGACCGCGCTCGCCCCCAACTGCACCGCGCGGTACGCCTCGGTGGGGGTGAGCGCGCCAGCGGCGACCGGCAGGCCCCGGCGGGCCGCCTCGGGAATCGAGTCGACCACGGCCGGGGTGACCACGAACTGCGCGCCGGCCGCCGCCACGTCGGCGACGGCGGCCGGGGTGAGCACCGTACCGGCGCCGACCAGCGTGCCGGCAGGTGCCTGCGCCCGGATCGCCGCGATGGCGTCCAGCGCTCCCGGGGTGGTCAGCGCCACCTCGACGATCGACACGCCCTCGGCGAGCAGGGCGGTGCCGGCGGCGATCGCGGCCGAGGTGTCGGTGCCCCGGATGATCGCCAGCAGCCGGGTGGTGGCGAGTTCGGCGGTGAGTACGTCGGTCATGCTCACCACTCCGCGTACGAGCCGTCGGGGTGCCGGAAGGTGGGACTGCGCCAGGCGTGTCCCCGCTTGTCGGCCGCGCGTACCGCCTGCTCGTCGATCTCGATGCCCAGGCCGGGCCCGGTGAGCCGCTGCACGTACCCGTCGTCGAAGGCCAGCGGCTGCTGGTCGACGCAGTAGTCGAGCACCTCGGCACCGAGGTTGTAGTGGATGCCGATGCTCTGTTCCTGGATCAGGTAGTTCGGCGTGGCGAAGCCGACCTGGAGACAGGCGGCCAGGGCGATCGGGCCGAGCGGGCAGTGCGGGGCGAGCTGCACGTCGTACACCTCGGCCAGCGCGGCGATCTTGCGTACCTCGGTGATGCCGCCGGCGTGCGCCAGGTCCGGCTGGGCCACCGCGATGCCGGCCTGGAGCACCGGCAGGAACTCCTGCCGGTTGTAGAGCCGCTCCCCGGTGGAGACCGGGGTGGTGGTGGAGCGGACGAACTCCCCGATCAGGTGGGAGTTCTCCGGCACCACCGGCTCCTCCAGGAACAGCGGCCGGTACGGCTCCAGCAGCGGCGCCACCCGGCGGGCGTTGGCCAGCGTGAACCGGCCGTGGAAGTCCACCGCGACGTCCCGGTGTTCGCCGAGCACCTCACGGGCGGCGGCGACCCGCTGCACCACCTCGTCGAGCTCGGCGACGGAGGCGATCGGGCTCATCCGCCCGGAGGCGTTCATCTTCACGGCGGTCAGCCCGGCCTCGACCCGGGCGGCGATCTGGTCGCGTACCTCGCTGGGCTCGTCGCCACCGACCCAGCCGTAGACCCGGATCCGGTCCCGGACCGGCCCACCGAGCAACTGGTGCACGGGGGCGCCGAACCGCTTGCCGGCGATGTCCCAGAGCGCCTGGTCGAGACCGGCGACGGCGCTGGCCAGGATCGGGCCACCCCGGTAGAAGGAGCCCTTGGTGAGCACCTGCCAGTGGTCCTCGATACGCAGCGCGTCCCGCCCGACGAGCAGCTCGCTGAGCTGCTCGACGGCGGTGCGTACGGTCTCGGACCGGCCCTCGCAGGTCGCCTCGCCCCAGCCGACGATGCCGTCGGTGGTCTCCACCCGGACGAAGAGCCAGCGCGGTGCGACGAGGAAGGTCTCGACGCGGGAGATGGTGGTCATTGCTCGATCAGCCCTTCGTCGCGCCCGCGGTGAGTCCGGAGACGATGTACTTCTGCACGAACAGGGCGATGATCATGATCGGCAGGGTGACCACTGTGGTCGCCGCCATCAGACCGCCCCAGTCGATGCTGGCGTAACCGACGAAGTCGAAGATCGCCACGGGCAGGGTCTTCGTGTCCGCGCCGGAGAGCACCAGGGCGAACATGAAGTTGTTCCAGGAGAAGATGAAGGAGAGGATGCCGGCGGTGGCGATGCCCGGGATGGAGAGCGGCAGCGTGATCCGCCGGAACGCGCCGATGTTCGTCAGACCGTCGACAAGCGCCGCCTCCTCCAACTCGTCCGGCAGGCCGTCGAAGAAGCCCATCATGATGTAGACGATCAGCGGCAGCGAGACGAACATGTGGCTCAGGATCAGCACGCTGAAGCCGCCGACCATGCGCAGGTTCGAGAAGACGTAGTACCAGGGCACCAGCAGCGAGACACCGGGGATGACCCGGGCCATCAGCACCACAAGCGCCGACTTGCGCATGTTGAACCGGCTCATCGAGTACGCGGCCGGCACGCCGAGCAGCAGCGACAGCACGGTCGCCGCGAAGGCCACCCAGAGGCTGTTGACGATGAACTGCACGTAGTTGGCCTGCTGGAGCACGGTGCCGTAGTTGTCAAGCGTGGGCGTGAAGACCAGGGCCTTGCTGGAGTCGTAGATGTCCACGTTGGTCTTGAACGACGCGGCGACCATCCAGAGCAGCGGCGCCACCAGCGAGAGCACCACGACCACGAGCGCCACCGCGCGGAACACCCGGAACCCGGTGCGGGGCTTCATCGCTTGCCCTCCTTACGCCGGGCGGTGAGCGCCCACATCGAGGCGATGATGATCAGGAAGAACAGGATCAGCACCGTCGAGGAGAGGCCGTACTCGTTGTAGTCGAAGCTCAGGCCGTAGGCGTACACGTTGAGGGTCTCCACCTCGTGGAAGGAACCGCCGCCGCGGCCCTTGGTGGCGTAGAGGATGTCGAAGGTCTTCAGCGCGTCGATGCCGCGCAGCAGGATCGCGACGATCACGGTCGGCATCAGCAGCGGCAGCGTGACGTGCCGGAACCGCTGCCAGGCGCTCGCGCCGTCGATCATCGCCGCTTCCTGCGGCTCGTCGGAGAGCGAGGTCAGGCCGGCGAGCAGGATCAGCACCACCATCGGCGTCCACTGCCAGATGTCGATGAAGATCGTGGTGGGCAACGCGGTGTGCTGCCCGGCCAGCCACGGCTGCGGGCCGATGCCGACCCAGCTGAGCGCCTGGTTGGCCAGGCCGATGTTGGGGTCGAAGATGAGCCGCCACATCATGCCGACGGCCACCGGGGTGGCGACCAGCGGCAGCAGGATGGCGACCCGGACCCATTTCTCGCCCCGGAACGGCCGCCACAGCAGCAGCGCGATCGCCATGCCGAGCACGACCTCGAAGAAGAGCGCCACGCCGGTGAACGCGGCGGTCCGCCCCACGGCGGGCCAGAACCGGTCGGTGTCGCTGAGCACGTCCAGGTAGTTGCGGAAGCCGATGAACTCCGACTCGGCGCGCACGGAGCCCGACGAGTCGGTGAGGCTGAGATACAGGGTCCAGGCGAGCGGAAAAATGATCAGCGCGGCGACGAAGGCCATGGCCGGGGCCGCGAAGAGCCACTTGCGATGGTCGTTGGCCCAACGCGCCCAACCGGGCGTGTCGGGCATGACACCGGCACCGCTAGGCGTCCGGCTGGGGGCGGTTACAGCTGACATCAGATCTCCGTGGTGGGGAGGCCGGACGGGGGTGGCGGAGCCGTCCGGCCCACCACCCCCGTGCCCGGACTTAGCGGGCCTCGTCGTCCAGGAACTTCTGGAACC
The DNA here is from genome assembly GCF_038246755.1 of Micromonospora sp. FIMYZ51. Taxonomy (NCBI): domain Bacteria; kingdom Bacillati; phylum Actinomycetota; class Actinomycetes; order Micromonosporales; family Micromonosporaceae; genus Micromonospora; species Micromonospora sp. FIMYZ51. Next base: position 3,766,841 of record NZ_CP134706.1, read on the forward strand.
CCTCGTTCGCGGCGTCGGCGGAGGCCGCGGCGTCCTTACCGGTGATGGCGTCGACGATCGGCTGCCCGACGATCTCCCGGGCCTGCGCCACCCGCTCGACAAGCGGCCGGTCGTGACCCACGCCGTTGGCGAGGCTCACCGTGATCGCGTCGGCCATGTCCTTCGGGTAGGTGGCGATGCCCTCCGGGTTCTCCCAGACGGAGGTACGCGCACCCGGCACGCCGGCCTTCTGCTGCTCCAGCGTCTGCTCCTTGCCGGCCGCCCACTCGATGAACTTCCAGGCGTTGGTCTGGTTGTTCGAGGCGTCGTTGATGGCCAGCCCCCAGGAGGGGATGTTGTACGGCTTCGAGCCGGCCGGGCCGGCCGGGAACGGCGCGAACCCGACGGTCTCGGAAACCTTCGACTTGCCCGGATCGGTGGCGTTCTTGTAGAGCGAGTTCGCCTCGGTGTAGAAGGCGGCCTGGCCCTGGGTGAAGATCGCCATCGCCTCGGACCAGCTCATGTCGGTGCTGATGTTGGCCGGGCCGTGCTCACGCAGCAGGCCGCCGTAGTACGCGTACGCCTGCTTGGCGGCCTCGGTGTTGACCGCGGCCTTGCCCTCGCCGTCGACGAAGTCGCCGCCGAAGCTGAACAGGAAGCTGGAGAACTGGGTGACGGCCGCGGCCTTGCCGGTCCGGGAGACGAAGCCGGCGACGCCGGAGTTGTCCGCCTGGATCTTGGCGGCCTGGGTCTTCAGCTCGTCGAGGGTGGCCGGCGGGGCACTGAAGCCGGACTTCTCCAGCAGGTCCTTGCGGTAGTAGAGCACCTGCTGCTCGGTGATGATCGGGACGCCGACCACCTTGTCGTCGTAGGTGGTGGCGCTCAGCGGCGCGGACTGGAAGTCGGCCAGGTCGAAGTCGCCGCTTTCCTTGGCCTTGTCGGTCAGGTCGGCGAGGTACTTGTTCTTGGCGAACAGCCGGCCCTCCTGCAACGGCCGGTACATCATCACGTCGATGTCGCTGGAGCCGGCGTTGAGCTTGACGTTGTACTGGTCCGAGAGCTGGTCCTCGCCGAGCTGGGTCACCTCGACCTTGAGGCCGGTCTGCTTCTCGAACTCCGGCAGGGCGGTCCGGATGTTCTCGGTCCAGACGTGGTTCACCAACGTCACCCGCACGGTGTCCGAGGCACCGCTGTCGTCACCGCCGCCGCCACAGGCGGAGAGCGTCAAGGCGGCCACGACCGCCAGAGATGTCCCAACTTTTGATCGACGTCCCACGTCCGTCTCTCCTTCTGTCCTGGTCAGCGCCTCGGGGGGACGGGCGTGACCTCGGCCTGTTACATCCGCTTAACGTCCGGATGCTAGGCCGAAAAAGCAGACTTATACAAGAGGTAGACCTAACTGATATGATTCAGCTGTGGATCTGACCTCTCCAGGGGTGGCCGCACCCACCCAGACCGCCCCGGTCGAGGCCGGCTTACACGGACGCGTCCTCGACCACCTCGGCACCGCCATCTGCGGCGGCGAGGTGGCCGCCGGATCCGTGCTCAACATCGACGAACTGGTCGACCGTTACGCGGTCTCCCGATCGGTGATCCGCGAGGTGCTGCGGGTACTCGCGTCGATGGGCTTCATCGAGACCCGTCGGCGGGTCGGCGTCATGATCCGCCCGGCCAACCACTGGAACGTCTTCGATCCCCAGGTCATCCGCTGGCGGCTGGCCTCGGCCGGACGCATCGCCCAGCTACGCTCGATCACCGAGCTGCGTACCGCGGTGGAGCCGCACGCCGCCTGGCTCGCCGCACACCGGGTCGACCACGACGAGGCGAGCGACCTGGTCGGCCTCGCCGCCAAGATGTGGGCCGCCGGCAAGGCCGGCGACGAGGAGCGTTTCCTGGACCTGGACATCGAGTTCCATCGCCGGGTGCTGCGCGCCTCGGGCAACGAGATGTTCGTCAAGCTCCAGGATCTGGTCGCCGAGGTGCTCACCGGTCGCCATCACTACCACCTGATGCCACACCATCCGCACGAGCAGGCCCTCCAGCTGCACGCCGACGTCGCCCAGTCCATCCAACGCGGCGACGGTGACGCCGCCCGCCGCGCGATGGTGCAGATCATGGAACACGCCTTCGACGAGATGTCCTCGATCTGGGAGCAGAATCTGAGCCCCGCGCCGCACCCGGCCTGACCACCGCCGGCCGGGCCCACCGGCGCCTCGGGAACCCCGGTCGTACGCCTCGGTGAGCACCATCGGCGCGGCCGGCACCACGTACGATGCGGCGCATGGCCTTACTGCACCGCGCGGAGATCCGTCCCACCAAGCTCGAACTGCTGGCGACCTGGCTACCCGGCCGGGACTGGTACCAGGGCGACACCGACGCCCAGGTGGCGCGGGTGGCCGCGTACCGGTTCGACGACCCGGCCGGAGAGGTAGGCATCGAGACGCTCCTCGTCCGCGCCGGCACCGGCCCGGTCCACCAGGTACCGCTCACCTATCGGGGCGCTCCGCTCGACGGCGCCGAGGAATGGCTTGTGGGCACTGTGGAGCACTCGGTCCTGGGCACCCGCTGGGTCTACGACGCCTGCGGCGACCCGGTGTACGCCGCCGCGCTTGCCGACGCGGTCCTCGCCGGCAGCGGCCAGGCGGAGGAGTACTTCGAGGTCGACGGCGCCCGCGAGGTACGTCCGGCCAGCATGGACATCCACACCGACGCCGCCGGGACGGTGGAGATCCCGCGTCTCGGGGCGGTGCGCCGGGTGGTGGACGGCGACCCCACGGTGATCGTCACCGACGCCATCGAACTGGCCGTGCTCCGCCGCCTTGGCCGCACCGGCAGCGCCCCGACCGGGGCCACGCTGACCGGCACCTGGGACGGCGTCACCGCCCCGCTCGCGTACGCCTCGCTGCGCTGACCCCGGCTACCGGCCGACGCCGGCACCGCCCCGTGCCGGTGCCGGCGTCACCGCGCCCCGCGTCGCCGGGCAGCTGACCCGACGGTGCGGTCGTCAGGTGGTGAACGCGGTCAGGTCCAGCCGGCTCAGGCGGTCCCGGTCGGCGATCACGTCGATCTCCGCGATCAACCCGCCGGTGATGGTGAACGCCATGATCGACAGCGGCTGCCGGCCCGCCGTGACGACCACCCCGGCACCTCCGTTGATCATCGCGGGCCGGGCGAACGGTGAGAACCGGCCGAACGTGCTGGCCTGAGCGGCGACCTCGCGGGCACCGGTGATCACGGTGGTGTGGCGGGTCCGGCTGGCCCCGCCGTCGGAGCGCAGCACCACGTCCGGGTGCAACACGGCGACCAGCCCGGCCAGGTCACCGTCGCGGGCGGCGGCGAGGAACGCGTCGACCACCTCGCGCTGGCGGGCGAGGTCGGGGTCCGGATTCGGCGCCTGCCCACGCACCCGGCGTCGAGCCCGACTGGCCAGCTGCCGGGCGGCGGCCGGTGACCGGTCGACCAGCGGGCCGATCTCGTCGAACGGCAGCCCGAACATGTCGTGCAGTACGAAGGCGAGCCGTTCGGCCGGGGTGAGCGTGTCGAGCACCACAAGCAGCGCCAAGCCGACCGAGTCGGCCAGCACGGCGCAGTGCTCGGGATCGTCGGGGCCGGCCGGGGCGACAAGCGGATCGGGCACCCGGACGTCGAGGGGTTCCTCCCGGCGCCGCTGGCGGCTGCGCAGCGTGTTCAGGCACACCCGGGCGACCACCGTGGTCAGCCAGGCCGCCAGGTTGGCCACGTCGTCCGGGGCGGCACGGGACAGGCGCAGCCAGGTCTCCTGCACCGCATCGTCGGCCTCGCTGAGGGAGCCGAGCATCCGGTAGGCCACCGACCGAAGGTGCGGACGCTCAGCCTCGAATCGCTCGGCCAGCCAGGCGGCTTCGCCCATGCCACTCCCCTTCCGGTCGGCTGCACCCGTTCGACCCCGCCGGGTTCGCCGATGTGACTTGAGGTGACCTGAATCACTACGGTCACATCCCCTGGTCGGGCGGGGTCGAGCCGGTGCAGCCACGAACGGTGGCGAGCCGCGGGTACCGCCCCGGCTCAGCGACGACAGGGAGATCCGATGAACCCACCGATCCTGGTCACCGGCGGCACCGGCACGCTGGGACGCCTGGTCACCCCACTGCTGCGCGCGGCCGGTCACCCGGTACGGGTGCTGAGTCGCCGGGGCGGTCCGGCCACGCCCGGCGTCGAGCACGTCGCCGGAGATCTGGCCACCGGCGTCGGTGTCGACGACGCCTTCGTCCCGGGCACCGAGACCGTCCTGCATCTGGCCGGCGGGCAGCAGGGCGACGACAAGCTGGCCCGTACCGTGGCCCGGGCCGCGCGCCTGGCCGGCGTACGGCATCTGGTCTTCATCTCGGTCACCGGGGCCGACCGGGTCCCGCTCGCCTGGCTGCGCAACAAGCTGGTCGCCGAGGAGACGATCGCCAACTCCGGCGTGCCGTGGACGACGCTGCGCGCCGCCCAGTTCCACGAGCTGACCCTGACCCTGGTGCGGAAGATGTCGGCCCTGCCGATCATCCCGGCGCCGGGGATGCGACTTCAGCCGGTCGACGGTCGCGAGGTCGCCGCCCGGCTCGCCGAACTGGCGCTGGCCGCGCCGGCCGGTCTGGTCCCCGACCTGGCCGGACCGACGACGTACGGGATGGACGAGTTGATCCGCAGCTACCTGCGCGCCACCGGCAAACGGCGGCTGCTGGTGCCGGTGCGACTGCCCGGCCGGGCCGGCCGCGCCTACCGGGCCGGTGCCAACCTGGCCCGGGACGGCGCGACGAACGGCACCCGAAGCTGGGAGGAGTTCCTCACCGAGCGGGTGCCGCCGTCCGGCTCGGTGAGCCGATGCGCACCGGGCGGGTCAGCCGATGCGCATCGGCTGCACGGGGAATGACGGCGATGCGGGCAGGTCGCTGTCGTCGAAGTCGTAGCCCAACTCGTTCACCACCTCGACCACCCCGGCGATCCGCGCCGCGAGCCGCCCCGCGATGTCGACCGCGGAGCTGCGGTCCAGACGCCCGGTCATGGTCACCACACCGTCGCGTACCTCGATCCGGACCGTGCCGTCGCGCACCGCGAGCACCCGGCGCAGCACCTCCTGGACCACGTCGTCGCGGATCTCGGCGTCGGAACGCAGATGCACGCGCAACAGGTCACTGCGCGTCACGATGCCGACCACCCGGCCGAGATCGTCCACCACCGGCAGGCGTTTGACCTGCTCGCGGTCCATCAACCGGGCGGCGGCCACCAGCGAGGTGTGCGGGAAGACGGTCACGGCCGGCGCCGTCATCAACTCGCGCGCGATTCCCGCCGCACCCTTACGCCGCGCCTTACGCCGACTCGGCCGCTCGAAGACACGCCGCTCCTCCGGCTCGCCCATCCACTCCACCTTGTGCAGCAGGTCCGCCTCGGAAACCACACCCCGCGCGTACCCGAAGTCGTCGACCACCGGCACCGCGCTCACCCGCCGCTGCGCAAGGACATCGACGATCCTCCGGTACGCGGTCTCCTCCGTCACCGTTGCGACGTCCTTGGTCATCACGTCGCTGACCTGCCAGGCCCGCATCACGACCTCCTCTTGCTCGGCTACGCATCCACGCTATGGCTGAGCTGGGCGTTCTGGTCAGGGCTGGCGGACCCTTCCGGTCGGGACCTTTGGCGGCGACGGACCAGGTCCGCCGCCGGTCCGAACGAGCCGGTCACCGCGGTGAGGTGCCACCGAAGACTGGGGAGCCGCCGGAGGCAGCCGGCTGCGACTTGGCCGTCCATCCTGGCGGTGCCGCCCAGCGCGCAGGCACCTGCTCGGCAGGCCGGCCCCGCTGTGGCCGCCCTGCCGTCGATTCAGGCGATGCGCCCCAGCGCCAGGTAGCAGACGGCCAGCAGTACCGCTGTCGCGACCGGCCACGGCCACCAGCGGCGGGCTCGGCGCAGCCGCTTCAGCGAGATCACGAGGCACGTGGCAGCTGACAGACCTGCCGCAGCGGCCACGATCCAGAAGGTCCGCTGCTCCGGACGCCAGCAGACTCCCCATCCGTCGACGGCGGGGTCGCACGGGTCGAGACCCGGACCGGTGAGCGCTGGCGACCAGTAGAGCAGCATGAACGCCCACAGGGACAGCAGCAGGACGCCGACGATCACGAGGGGAACCGCCACCGCGAGGCGCAAGGCTCGGGCGCGAACAGGCACCGGCTCGAAGCCCGCCGACCGCTCGTCCGCCGGCACCGGCTCGGAGCGCTGGGACCATTCGTCTGCGGTGGTCACCCGGACATCATCGCCGCTCGCGGGTCGCCCGTCGTCACCCGACCGTCCCGGCTGCGACGGCCGGTCGACGATCCCTCGACGAGGATCTTTGTTAATAAGGGGCCCTTCCTCTACACGAGGCGTTAATAAGGGGCCCTTCCTTTCATCTCCTACCGGGGTAGGAGGTGGGGTTCCGACCGGTGGGCGGGGTTCGGGCTCTCGGGTGGGCGCGCCGCGCCCGAGCGCCCACCAACATCTACAGGCATGACTAGTTTCGTACGCCAGGCAGCTGCCTGGCACCGTCCGCTGATGGTTTTCGTCTGGGCGATGGCGGGGCTCGCCGTCGTCTCCGCCGTCGGTGTCTTCGCCGACGAGCGGGTGCTCGTCGGGGCACCGATCTGGCTCAAGCCGTTCAAGTTCTCGGTGTCCCTGGCGTTGTACGGTCTCACCCTGGCCTGGTTGCTCTCCCTGCTGCGGCGGCGCAGCCGGATCGCGGAGTGGGCGGGCACCGTCGTGGTGGCCATGGGGGTGGCGGAGATGATCGTCATCGTCGGGCAGGTGCTGCGCGGTACGACCAGCCACTACAACGCGACCAGCCCGCTGAACGCCACGCTGTGGCAACTGATGGGCACCGCGATCATGGTGCTCTTCATCGCGCATCTCGTGCTCGGCGTGGTGGTGCTGCGGCAGCCGGTCGCGGAGCGGGCCAGTCGGTACGCGATCGGGCTCGGGTTGGGTCTGACGGCGCTCGGCATGCTGGTGGCGATCCCGATGCTGCTGCCCGGCCAGGCACCGGCGGTCGAGGGGATCGCCGGGGCACACAGTGTGGGAGTGCCCGACGGTGGTCCCGGGCTGCCGTTGGTCGGCTGGAGCACCACCGGCGGCGACCTGCGGATCGGCCACTTCGTGGGGCTGCACGCGGTGCAGGTGCTGCCGATCCTGGCGATCCTGCTGGGCCGGTTGTTCGGCAACCGCCTGGACGGCGTCACCCGGGCGCGGCTGCTGCTCGTCGCGGGCGGCGCGTACGGCGGGTTGACCATCCTGCTGACCTGGCAGGCGCTGCGCGGGCAGCCGCTGCTGCGACCGGACGCGCTGACCCTGGGCGTGGCGGCGGCCCTGGTGGTGGCGACCGTGGCCGCCGCCGCGCTGGTGCTGGCCCGGGGCCGCCGACCCGAAGTGGCGCTGGCGGCGTGAGCGGGCGGGCCGGGCACCGCGAGCCGAGCATCGGATCGGCGATCGGCGGGCGAGGAGGAGAGTGGATATGAGCGAGCTGTTGTTCACGCTGACGTTCGCGGTGGCCGCGCCCTTCTGGGCACTGATGATCCTGCTGCCGAGGTGGTCGGTGACCGAGCGGATCATCAGGTCGCCGCTGATCGTGGCCCCCGGCGTGGTGATCTACGCGATCCTGGTGCTGCCGGCGCTCGGCGAGGTGCTGCCGGCCGTGCTCTCGCCGAGCCTGGACGGGGTCCGCGAACTGCTCGGCACGGTGGACGGTGCGGCGGCGGGCTGGGCGCACATGATCGCGTTCGACCTCTTCGTCGGCAGGTGGGCGTGGCTCGACAGCCGGGAACGGGGGGTGCCGGCGCTGGTCATGGCTCCGGTGCTGGTGCTGACGATCCTGCTCGGCCCGCTCGGGCTGGCCGCGTACCTGGCGGTCCGGGCGCGCTGGCGGGCACCGGCGATCGCCACGACACCCGACCGGATCTAGGCTGATCAGCGTGAGCTGGGCGTGGGCGGGACGGCTGGTCGACGTACGCGACAGCCTGGTGCGGATCTCGCTTGTCATCCTCGCCGGCCTCGGATACCTGCTCTTCGTGTTCCCCGGCCGGCCGACGACCGACCAGGTGATCCTCGCGGTGGGCGCGTTCGTCGCCGGGCTGGCGCTGCACCGCCGGCCGCTGGCCAACCTGCTCGTGCAGACCGCGTTGCTGGCCGTCGCGATCCTCCGGCTCGACGACTGCACGATCAATCAGGTCGGCGCCAGCTGGGCGTTGCTCGAACTGACCATGCGGGCCGACCGGACCCGGACCATCTGGTTGGCCACCGGCCTGCTGGCCGCGGTTGACATGATCGACTCGATCGGCGATCCGCTGCCCCGGTTCCTCGCCGGCGCGGCCGGGCTGCTGCTGGAGGTCGGCCTCCCGCTGCTGCTCGGTCTGCTGATCCGGGCCAACCGGGAACTGGCGGAGCAGGCGCGGCAGCGGACGGCGGAGCAACAGCGCCGGCGAGACTCGGAGGCCCGGGCCGCCCGGGCCGACGAACGCAGCGCCATCGCCCGGGAGTTGCACGACGTGGTGGCGCATCACGTGGCCTCGATGGTGCTGCGGGTAGGCGTGGCCCGGCACGTGCTTACCGAACTGGACCCCAGGGTGGACGAGGTCTTCGACGACGTGCACGCGACCGGCTCCGCGGCCCTGGCCGACCTGCGTCGGCTGGTCGCGGTGCTGCGCGACCCCGACGGCGTACGCGGCGACGCGGCGCTTACCGCGATCGAACCCGCGGCCCTGCCGGCCGCCCTCGGTACGGCGGTCGACCGGGCCCGCCAGGCCGGGATCACCGTGGAGGCCGACATCGACCCGGCGATCGGTTCGATCGACGCGGTACGGGGTCTGGCGGTGCTGCGCCTGACCCAGGAGTCGCTGACAAACGTGGCAAAGCACGTCGGCGCGTCCGCGTTGGCGCGGTTGTCGGTCCGGCTGGTCGACGGGGCCGTGCACTGGGAGGTCACGGACGACGGTCGGGGCCGGGTGCCGGCCTCGGTGCCGTCCGGTGGCGGCCACGGCGTCACCGGGATGCGGGAGCGCGTCGAGGTGCTCGGCGGCCGGCTGGAGGTGGGACCGGTCGGTGCGGGCTGGCGGGTGCGTACCGTCCTGCCCGCCGCGCCCGCTCCCTCCCCAGCCGTGGCGCCTGCCGCCCCGACCTCCTCCCCCGCCCGAACGGAGTTGGCATGATCCGCGTCCTGCTCATCGACGACCAGCACCTGATCCGCGCGGGCCTGCGCATGCTCTGTGACGCCCAACCGGACATCGAGGTCGTCGGTGAGGCCGACAACGGCCGCGAGGCGATCGCCCTCGCCGCCCGGCTGCGGCCCGACGTGGTCGTCATGGACCTACGCATGCCTGGCGTCGACGGGATCACCGCGACCAGCCGGGTGCTCGCCGACCGGCCGGGCACCCGGGTGCTGGTGCTGACCACGTTCGGCGACGACGACCACCTCTATCCCGCGCTTACCGCCGGTGCCTGCGGGTTCCTGCTCAAGGACGCACCACCGACCGATCTGCTGGACGGCATCCGCCGGGCCGCGTCCGGCGACAGCCCGTTCAGCCCGGAGGTGCTGCGGCGTCTGGTACAGCGCGCGGTACACGCCCGCGTCGAGGCACCACCGCCAGTCGACGGGCTGACCACCCGCGAACAGGAGGTCCTGGATCTGGTCGCCGAGGGACTGTCCAACGCGGAGATCGCCGAGCGGCTGCACATCGGGGTCACCACGGTCAAGACCCACATCACCAGCCTGATGACCAAGACCGGCAGCCCGAACCGGGTACGCCTGGCCCTGTTCGCTCGCGGCGTCTGAGCGTCGGTGCCGACGGCGCGGCGGCCGGCGGCAACACCGGAAAGCTAGCCGCCGGCCATCGCACCGAGGATGATCAACGGTTCCTCGCCGGCCACGACCCGTTCGGGCAGGGGTGCGTCCGGTGCGGTGTTGGACAGATCCTCCTCGCAGGCGTAGAAGCGGACGAAGGCGCGGCGCCGGCCACTGTGCCGGTCCCGGATGGTGCCCAGCAACATCGGATAGCGCGCCTCGAGGGCGTCCAACACCCGACGCTGGGTGGCCGGCTCCGGGCCGAGCACCTCCACGCGTACCTCGCCGGTGACCTTCGCCAGGTTCTTCAGGTGGGCCGGAAGGACCACCCGGATCACGGCAACACCTGGACTTCGACGGAGAGCACGGCCGGCAGGTCCCGGACGATCGGCGCCCAACTGTCGCCGCCGTCGGCCGAGTGGTAGACCTGTCCCCCGGTGGTGCCGAAGTAGACGCCGCACGGATCCAGCGTGTCGACGGCCATCGCGTCCCGCAGCACGTTGACGTAGCAGTGCGACTGCGGCAGGCCGGCGGTCAACGGCTCCCATTCGTCGCCGCCGGTGCGGCTGCGGTAGACGCGCAGCCTGCCCTCCGGCGGGTAGTGCTCGGAGTCGCTCTTGATCGGCACGACGTAGATCGTCTCGGGGTCGTTCCCATCCACCGCGATCGGGAAGCCGAAATCCGACGGCAGGTTGCCGCTGATCTCCCGCCAGTGCTCGCCGGCATCGTCGCTGCGCATCACGTCCCAGTGTTTCTGCATGAAGAGCGTGTCCGGCCGGGACGGGTGCTGGGTGATGTGGTGCACGCAGTGCCCGACCTCGGCGTCGGTGTCGGGGATCTCCCCCGAACGCAGTCCCTTGTTTATCGGTGTCCAGCTGTCGCCGGCATCGTCGCTGCGGAACGCGCCCGCCGCCGAGATGGCGGTGTAGATCCGGCCCGGGTGCACCGGGTCCAGGATGATCGTGTGCAGGCAGAGGCCACCGGCACCGGGCTGCCAGGACGGCCCGGTCGGGTGGGTACGCAGCGCGGTCAGCTCGGTCCACTTCTGACCGCCGTCGTGGGAGAGGTAGAGGGCGGCGTCCTCGGCACCTGCGTACACCGTGTCGGGGTCGTCGCGGGACGGTTCGAGGTGCCAGATGCGCTTGAACTCCCACGGGCGCGGGGTTCCGTCGTACCACAGGTGGTCACCGACGTCGCTTGCGTAGGTGAAGTCGTTGCCGACCGGGGACCAGTTCCGGCCGCCGTCGTCGGAGCGCTGGATCAGCTGCCCGAACCAACCACCGGACTGCGAGACGTAGAGCCGATCCGGGTCGGCCGGCGACCCGGTCAGGTGGAAGATCTCCCAGCCGCCGAAGTGCGGGCCGTCGACCGTCCAGTCGCCGCGCCGGCCGTCCGAGGTCAGGATGAACGCGCCCTTGCGGGTGCCGACCAGCACCCGTACGCCGCTCATGCCGTCACCTCGCGTCGTGCGGCGTCGACGGGTGCGGGCCTCGGGCCGCCTGGCGGAATCGCTAGCTGCTGGTCGTTCACTCGGTGTTTCCTCTCGTCCGCTTCGGCGAACTGCCGGTCCGATCCCGCCCCGGCCCGCCGAAGCCCGTTTGTCGCCCTTGGTCTACTGCACCGGTACGACGAATTCGTCCCTGCGATACGGACAACGAGCCGGGCCGTTGACGGACGTCCGCCCCTCCCAGTCAGGAGCGGCTGGTGTCAGGGGCGGCGGGGGGCTCGGCGGGCGTCGGCGGGCCAGAGGATCGTGGTCGGGATGGCGCGCTGCCGGGCCAGCTGCACCGTCCGGTCGGTGGACGCCGCGTGGCAGCCCGGCTCACCGTCCCAGACCGCCACCAGCCGCTGCACCCGGTTGAGCAGTTCCCGGTTGGCGGCCACGTAGGCGGCGGTGCCGGAGCTGCGGTGGCCGGTGTGCACGACGTGTGTCGCCCGACCCAGCAACTCGTCGAACTCCGCCCGGTGCGCCGGGTCGATCGTGTTCCGGTAGTCCGGGGCCGGCAGGACCACCTCGTAGCTGCCACCGGCGGCCAGGACCGTCCGGGCGAAGATCTGGTCGGTGCCGGCCGCCAGGCAGGTGACGCCGTGCACCGGCCGGTCGCTGAGCCGCCGCAACTCGGCTCGCAGGGCGTCGGCGACGAGCCGTTCGGTGGCCGGCGTCAGGTGGATGTGCCCGGTGATGCCGACGCGCAGCGGGCTGGAGTCAGTGGCCATCGGCCGATCCTCCCCGCTGCTCGGGCACGGCGGCGGTCAGCCGGATCAGCTCGAACCCACTGTCGGACAGCACGTCCGGCAGCGTACGGATCTCCTCCCGGTTCTGCTCCTGGATGGCGGGGCTCAGCTCGTCCCACGGCCGCAGTTCGGGGTGCCGCTGCCGGGCGTCGTCGCGCGGCTCGCCGTACGTCCAGCCCTCGCCGCGCCGTTCCCGACACCACCGCTCGTGTTCGAGTCGGGCCAGGTGGTCGATCCGGTCGTCGATGGCCTGCCCGGCCGCCGAGGCGTCACCGCTGCCGCCGTGCCGGGGCGCCACCACGCAGCCGAGATCCAGCAGTTTGGCGGCGATGTCCTGGACGTAGCTGCGGTTCGCCCGTTGCAGCGACGCGGGCAGCCGGGACCAGCCCACCATCGCCGGTGCCGAGCCGAGCCGAGCCCCGGAGCGCAGCCTGGTGTGCAGGTAACGTTCGTGGATCTGCTGGGCCAGCCGCTCGGTGAGGTCCTCGGCGATCAACCGCGCGTCGCAGGCCTCGGTCAGCACCGGATACAGGCGCAGCTTGCCGTGCACCTCGTCGAGCAGGTCGTGACCGGGGTCGCCGTGGAACGCGGCGGCGAGCGCGGCCTGCCGGTAGACCGGCACGAAGACGGCCTCGCGTACGCCCTGCCAGAGCCCCGGGGTGTCCAGCACGAACTGGAGGCCGCTGCTCTCCTGCGGGACGCATACGTAGATCCGGTCGTAACCGCCCGCGCCGAACTGCGCCAGCCCGGTCAGGTCGTCGATGCCCCGGTCGTACGCCGACAGCTGGCAGACGGTGTCCAGGAACGGATAGCGCGAGGCGGCGAGGGCCAGTTCGGTGCTGGCGTCCGGTGCCACGAGGTCCACCCGCAGCCGTGGCCGGGCGATGCCGGGCTCGCTCGGGTGGGCGCGCCAGTGCCGGGCGGTCTCCACCAGCAGCGCCCGCCGGAAGCTGCCGCTGCCGGCGATGAGCACGCTTGTCTGTCGGCCCACGGCGCGGTGCAACGGGTGGTGCCGGTGCAGGGCGCGGGCGGCGATGTCGTCGACGTGGAAGTAATCCAGCCGCAGCCGGCTGGATCCGGCCGCGCCCAGCCGCCGGGCCTGCAACGACAGGCACATCTCGGGATCGTGGACCTGGACGTAGACCCGGGGTGGGTGCCGACGGTCGGCGATCAGTCGGCTGGCCGCGTTGGCGATCGCGTGGTTCAGGTCGTCGTCATGGGTGCAGGCGTAGATGGTGTGGGCGCGTGGCAGGCCGGCACCGCGCAGCACCTCGGCACTGGTCGGGTCGCCGATCACGCCGAGATACCGGCGTCGGCGGTACTCCAGCGGCCCGAAGGGTTCCGAGCGCACCACCACCACTCGTTCGCCGTCGGCGAAGAGTCGGTCGGCGAGCATCTGGGCGAACTGGGAGTCCCCGCAGACCAGCGCGTGACCGCTGGCCCGTCGGGCGCGCAGGCGACGGATCTCGGCGGCCAGCAGCAGCCGGCCGGCCTCGGCCACGGCCAGCAGGGTGAGCAGCGGGGCGAGGAACCGGGCGACCTGCAACTGCCACGGCAGGGGGCCCGGATCCTCGAAGGGTTCGGCGCTGAACACGAAGAGCTGGGCGCTGTAGTAGAGCGCGTCGTACCGGTCGTTTATGGTGTCCGGTCGGAGCTGCCCGAGCCGTTGGAAGCCGAGGTAGCCGAGGATCAGGGCGGTCAGGCCGACGATCACGAAGGCCCAGCGCAACCACCACACGGCCGGGCGGGCGAAGCCGGCGACCGGGTGCGTCATCGGGCGGTGCCCTCGGCCGGCGGGTCGGGCGGCGGCGGGTCGGGCGGCAGCCAGGCCAGCCGGAGATGATAGTGGGCCGCCTGATCCGCGAACCACTGCCGCACCTCAGCCTCCGGCGTGGCCGTGAGGGCGGCCACCCGGGCGAGGTGGGCCTCGGTGATCGGTTCAGCCGGATCCAGAAACGGGTCCAGCCCGTCCACGTCCCGGGAGAGCAGTCGCGCGTGTTCACGCCCGTTGCGGTGGGCGAGCGCCCGCAACGCGTTATGCCGCACCATCCCGTCCTGGTCGGCCAGGAGCGCAGCCCATTGCGCCCGGTCAACGGGCATCGACGGGGGCAGGACGCGGGTCGCGCCCCGACGGCGGACCGGATCCTCGCTGCCGAGGAACTCCTTGATCAGCGAGACCAGCCACGACGGTGTCTCCCCGGCCGGCAACACCCGCTGGATCACCCCGGGGTCGGACTCCCGGCGCAACAGGTCGCAGGCGCCCTGGATGTCTTCGCTGCTCTCGCTGGCCACCGCCAGCCTGATCGCCTCACGCAGGCCGAACTCGTGCAGTGCGCTGGTGTCCGAACGGGCTGCGGCAGCCACCAGCAGGCGCCGATCCGCAGCGGGGAGCAGCGGCAGCCAGGTCGACAACTCCCGGTCCCGGGCGGTACCGGAGCCGAGCGGATCCGTTCGCACCTGAGTGGTCAACGCCTGCTGTAGCCGATCTGCGCGACCGTCGCGAATCCGGAAGCTGTGCACGTCGAGCGCGAGGCGGGTCAGCGCATGGATCCGGACCCGCTCATTGGCATCTGTCTCGGCCAGTTCCAACAACACGCGCCACTGCTGCGACGAAAGAGGCCCGGAGCCGTGCGGGGCCTCTGCCGAGGAGGCCCAGGACGACAGCACGTCGCGCTCATCATGCGAGGACAGCGGAAAGAGATCCGCCAGCAGCGCCACTCGGAGCCGGTCGTCCGGATCGGTACGCAACCGCTGGTACAGCTCTGCCGCCGGCAGCAGGTAGTGACTTCCTGCGGTGCGCAGCGCGGTCAATCGCGTCTGCGGGTCGGGATCGTGTGTCAGCGCCAGCAACGCACCGATGTCGACGGTCCGGTCGCCGGCGTCCAGCAGACGCCGCAGCGCCCCGGCCCGCACCAGCGGTGCCGGGTCGTCGCGCGCGACCACCCGCAGGTCGTCAGGAAATCCGTCGTCGTCCGGCAGCAGCGCGACGGCCTCGGCGCGTACGGCGGGACGAGGGTGCGACAGCGCCGCCACGAGCGCCTGCGGGCCGGCCTGCCGGGCGACCGCTCGAAGCACCACATTCAGCTCATCACCGTCGAGGTCGAGGTGACCGATCTCGTGTACAAACGCGCTCACCTCGGGCCACCGCCGCAGCTCGCGCGCGACCACGCCAGTCAGGTTGACCGTGGAAGCGCCGGTCGACGACAACTCGCCGAGCGCCGCCAAGAAGGTCGTCGGGACCACGGCCAGCGGCGGCATCGACGGCACGCCGGGCGGCGGTACGTCCTCGGGTTCGGCCGCGCCGAGTTCCCGCAGCGTCGTCCGGGCCCGATCCAACCCCTCCTGGTATGCGTAGGGCGGACCGTCGCACCATGCGGTCCGGTACGCCTCCCGGGCAAGCTCGACCGCCCGGTCAGCGGCTCCGGCGGCCTGTTCGATGCGGCTGAGCAGATTCAGCGCGTCGGCCCGCCGCAGCCGCAGTTCGGTGTGCGCGACAAGCGACTGGGCCTGCTGGTGACAGCTACGTGCTTCCGCCAGGTCACCCCGCTTCAGATGCCAGTCGCCCAGTTCGAGGAGCACCTCGGCCTCGGCTCGCACCAGTTCGCCAGTGCGCGCCCGGGACAGGGCGTCCTGGAGGATCAGGCCGGCCTCGTCGTCGTCTCCCCGGGCCGAGGCGACCTGCGCCCGCAGCCCGGCACCCACCACCCGGGCCAGTAGCCCTCGCTCATTGAGCTCAGTCGACTCGAACAGCTCGCACATTCGTGCGGCGACCTCAACGTTTCCCCCCTGGAGCTCGATCCGCGCCTCGTGCACCAGGCTCTCGGTCAGGACTGCGACGACCGGGTCGGTCAGTCGGTGATCACGCAGCCAGCGCAACGCCTCCCATCGCTCGCCTCTGGTCGCCAGGATTACCGCAAAGGTGCTGAGCAGCAGTTCCATGCCCTCGTCGACGCTGTCGGCGCCAGCCGCGTCCGCCAGCGGACCGCGCACGGTCCGCTCCGCGGCGACCAGCTGCCCGGTCGCCAACAGGGCCCGCGCACGCACCAGCGCGACAAGCGCCTGCTCTTCCCAGGAAGCATCGACCATGTGTGCCTCGGCCCGCTCGCACGCCGCCAGCGCACGTGCCGGCCGGCCGCACATCTCCTGCAACCAGCCGAGAAAGGTGATGAACTCCACCAGGTCCGACCGTTCACCCAACACGCTTATGGCACCCGCGTCGACCGCCGCCTCGGCGATCTTCACCACCTCACCAAGAACCGCAAGTTCCAGCAGCGGATCCATCAGCCGGTTCTCGAAGATGTCGAACGCGTCCGCGACATGCCCGAGCGCCAGCAGCGTGTGGTAGTGCTCGATCGTGCCGCTGAGATCGTCCACACTGGCGATCTCGCTGTCGGCCACCATGGGCAGCGACTCGAAGTGACCGGCCAGGTCGCGGTAGATGCCGCGCTGGTCGCCGGCGTCAAGCATCGACCAGGCCACCGCCCGGACGATCGGATGCAGGTCGTACCGGTTGGCCACCTTCTCCCAGCCCAGCAGACCGCGGTCCTCCAGCTCGCCCAGCGCGCGGTCCAGTTCCGGCTCGGTGGCGAAGGGCCGGCCCTCGCCCACCAGCAGGGCGCGTAGCGCGTGGTAGGTGGCCGGCATCCGGAACGCGGCGACGACGTGCAGGGTACGCGCCAGGGCGGCAGTGAGACCGCGCAGCGCGTGCGCCAGCACGTGCGAGTTGCGCAGCCGCAGGTCCAGGGAGTTCGGGTCGAAGGACGGATTCGCGGCCCGCCAGGCGGCGAAGTCACCGGGACTGCCCCGGAACCGGGCCACCTCGCCGGCGAGGGCCCGGATCAGCAGCGGATAGTTGCGGAAGCTGGCGAAGAGGTGGACCAGTTCGGCCCGGCTGCCGCTGACCCCGAACGCCCGCCAGAGCGCCACCGCGTCGTCGTCGGACAGCCCGTCGAGGAAGTACGCCGACACGCCGGCGATCGGCGCGGTGGTGACGGTTTGCAGGTCGGCCGGGAAGAGGCGGGTGCTGATCAGGATGCGGCTGGCCCGGACCGTGGTGAGTCGGCGCAGGAAGGCGCCCACCCGCTGGTCGACCGTGTGGCGCAGCCGGGACTGACCGGTGAACGAGGACGCGGCGCTCGCCGGTAGCGCCCACCGGTCCGCCACGACGTGGGCCGTCGCCACGTCGAGGTCGTCGTCGGCGAGGAAGGCGGCGTCGGGCCGGGCGTACGCGATCAGCAGGCGTTCCAGGCCGTCCAGGACGATCAGGTACGGCTTCTCGTCCAGGATGGCCAGCAGCGCGTCCTCCTGGTCGGGCAGGTTGAGCCGGTCGAGGTCCTCGACACTCTCCCCGGTGACGTAGCTGAGCGTACGGGTGATGAAGTTGGCGTACCGGGCGTCGCTCTCGTAGAAGCTCCACCAGACCCGGCCGGAGAGTGGCCGCATCTCCTGCGGGGCGATCTCGTTGAACCACTTCCAGGTGAGCGCGCTCTTGCCCATTCCACCGATCGCCGTCATCACGAAGACCCGGTCGGCGGCAGCGCCACCGGCATCGGTGACCCAGTCGGTGAGGGCGTTGAGGTCGACCTGCCGGCCGACGAGATTGCGGGTGTGCAGCAGCGTGTAGGGGTGGGCGACGTAGGGCTGCGGCGGGGCCGGCAACCGGCGGACGTAGTGCAGCGCGGCGGGCTCCCCGCCCAGTTGGGCACGCAGGTCGGAGAGCCCGTCGACGAGCAGGGCGCGCAGCGACTCGGGCGAGTCGAAGAAGCCCACCCCCTGACGGCGGCGTAGCTCCTCTCGCAGCGCCTCGAGTCGCTGCGCGCCCGGGCCGACCTCCATCTCCACCGGCCGCACCGGATGCCGCTCCAGGTCCATCATCAGCACCAGCACCGGGATGCCGCGTTCGAACGCCCGGTCCAGCTCAAGATGGGTGTACGACTTGTCGTAGCCGGCCGGGACCTCGCCGTACCGGACGCCGAGGATCAGGACGTAGACCTCGGCCTCGTCGACAAGTTGGCGGGAGAGCGTCACCGCGTCGTGCGGGGTCGGCGGCAGGTGTTCCATCATCTTCGGAAAGAAGTCCTGCCGGAGGCAGGCGTCCCTGGCCGCCTTGCGGTGATCCGGTAGATCCCGGGTGGTACTGCTGATCATCGCGACCGGCTTCTGCGCCACGGCGGCTCCCAAGACCACGGCTTACCCAGGGCCACTGTAGCGTCACCGGTCCGGCCCGGCTTTCGGGCCTCAGCTCGACATGACGCGGGCGTGCAGGTCGGTCACCACCTTCCGGGCCGACTCGAAGGCCCCGGCCTGCCAGGCGATGTAGTGACTCAGGTGGTCGCCGGCGAAGTAGACGCCGCCGTCCGGCTCCAGCAACCGGCCGTAGTGTCCACTGGTCCGCGACGGCCAGGACACCCAGCCGCCCTCGCTGTAGCGGGTCCGCTCCCAGGCCACCGAGAAGGAGTTCTCCAGTTCGGTGCGGTACTTCTCGCCGTGGATCCGCACCCCCTGCGCGACGGCCCGCGCCTGCCGTTCGGCAGGGGTCAGCGCGCCGTACGTCCGGGCGTTGGCGCCGGAGTTGTAGTACCCGACGAGCACCCCCTTGGCGCCGTGGTAGCCGTACGACGGGTACCAGATCGCGGCCAGGTCCAGATTGGTGTTGGTGATGCCGGAGTAGATGTTCTCGTCCTGCTCCCACCAGCGCCGCCGGTACTGGAGCCCGATCTTGCCGGTGGTGTTCGGTACCGGGTAGGCGAGCGCGTCCTTGACCGGCTGGCTGAGGTTCGACGGAATCTTCGCGAGCACCTGCGGCGGGATGGTGCAGACGCAGAAGTCGGCGGTGACGGTACGCGGCCGACCGCCGGGGCCACGGTAGACCACCGAGACACCGGAACCGGTGTTCGAGATGGACTCGACCGGGGCGCCGTAGGTGATGTGGCGGCGGCCCACGGCCTGCTCCAGCGCGTACGCGATCCGGTCCATGCCGCCGACCGGCTGGAACATCAGCATCGCCTGGTCGTAGCCGAACTCGAAGCTGAAGTACCGCCCGACGCCGCTGGCCAGGACGTCCTCCAGGGAGTGCGGCGTCAGCTTCGGTGTGCCGGCCTCGAAGCCCGCGCCCGGCTCCACCTGGTAGCCGCGCCGGTTGGTGCCGGTGTAGCGCCAACTGTCCGCCGGGTTGCCGGCCACCCGCCCGCCGATCGAGCCGAAGCCGCGCAGGAACTCCAGCAGCCGCTCCTTGTCCTCGCCGCTCAGGTACGTGTCGAGGGATCCCTGGTCGGTGGCCTTGGCGAGCAGTTCGGAGACGTAACCGTAAACGTCGGCCTTCGCTTCCCGGTGCCGGATCGGCTGGCCGGAGAGCGGGCCGACATTCTCGTTGAAGTAGTAGCCGTCGGCGTTCTGGTTGCCGAAGATCTCGATCGGTACGCCCAGCTCGCGACAGTAGTCGAGGGTCACCATGTGCTGCGCGATGCGCGCCGGGCCGGCGTTGAGGTACTGGTCACCGGCGAACCGGGCGCGCTGGGTGTGCCCGTCCAGGTCGGTTTCGGTGGTGCCGCCGCGTACCGTCCAGTTGCGCCCGCCGGGCCGGTCGCGGGCCTCCAGGACGGTGACCCGGTAGCCGGCCTTGCCCAGTTCGTACGCCGTGGCCAGGCCGGCGATGCCGGCGCCGAGCACCAGCACCGACTTCGCCGACCGGCCGGTCAGGGTGAAGTCGGAGCGGCTGGGCGGCCGGAACGGCGGGGCCGCCTGCGCCGGGGGCGCCAGGCCGAGTGCGCCCATCGTGCTGTAGAGCACTCCCGCTCCGCCGGAGACTCCGACGGCCTGGAGGAACTGTCGTCGCGTCGTGGGGATCGTCACCGCCACCTCCTTGCAAGATCGAAAGTTGACGATCCCAGTGGCGCGTTTCATCGACGTAGCCCGTTGGTAACACCTGGCATTTCCGGATGGCCCCAGGAATCTTCGACGTTCTCGGCCGCCGAAGGGGGTGCCGCGTCCAAGATCGCCTGCGCGTGGTACGCAGGAGTGCTGGTCGGGCGTCGGGTCACTCGAAGCGGGACGGGTCGCCGGCACCCCGGCGGAGGATTTCCGGCTCGTCGCCGGAGAGGTCGACCACGGTGGTCAGTTCCTTGCCGCACTCCCCCGCGTCGACCACCGCGTCGAGCTGGTGGTCCAGCCGTTCCTTGATCTCCCAGCCCTGGGTGAGCGGTTCCTCCTCGCCGGGCAGGATCAGCGTGCTCGACACCAGCGGCTCACCCAGCTCGGCCAGCAGCGCCTGGGTGACGGTGTGCGCCGGTACGCGGACCCCGACCGTACGCTTGCGCGGATGCAGCATCCGGCGCGGCACCTCGCGGGTGGCGGGCAGGATGAAGGTGTAGCTGCCCGGCGTGCACGCCTTGACCAGGCGGAAGATCGCGTTGCTGACCTGCACGAACTGGCCGAGCTGCGCGAAGTCCCGACAGACGAGCGTGAAGTGGTGCCGGTCGTCCAGGTGCCGGATCTCGCGGATCCGGTTCAGCCCGTCCCGGTTGTCCAGCCGGCAGCCAAGCGCGAAGCAGGAGTCCGTGGGATAGGCGATCAGGCCGTCGTCGCGGACGAGGTCGACGACCTGCCGGATGATCCGGGGCTGGGGATTGTCCGGGTGCACGTCGTAGTACCTCGCCATGGCACAACCCTAGAGTCCGGGCAGCCGGAGCGCTCCCGGCGGGGGCGCTCCGGCTGCGCTGTCGCGGACCGCTAGCGGTATCCGGCGGCGATGATGTTTGCGTGTACGGCGTTCTCGGTGGCGTCGGAGGGGTACCCGGCGACCATGGCGCCCTCGTAGAACGTGCCGGCGCTGAGGTTGGCTCCGCCGTCGGGTTTGCAGCAGTCCCCACCGCTGCCCAGGATGATCGCGCCCTGCTTCTTCATCGGGCTGTATCCGGGCGGCAGCGGCCCGTCGTAGAGGGTGTGGAGGCTGCCGGACTGGGCGTTGCTGCCCTTGATCGCGAAGCGGGTGGTGCCGTTGTTCTTCAGGGTGGCGGTGACGAACTTGTGCGGGAAGGCCCGCTGGTTCGGGTTCCAGGACTGGCTGCCACCGGAGAAGAGACCCCATTCCAGGTCCGCCTGCACCCACGGGCCCGAGCCTGAGCAGCCGCCGAACCAGCACTGGGTGCTGAAGTTGATCGCGTCCATCGCGCCGGCCGCGTCGGCCTTGCGGGTCGTCTCGCTGTTGCCGTAGTCGAAGCAGCAACCGTTGTTGACGTGCGTGCCGCTGGTCACCATGTACATGCCCTCGGGGGCGCTGCCGGTCGGCACGCCGGTGAGGTGACCGTCGCGCCAGTAGCTGTTGCCCGGGTTGATGTAGAGCGAGTACGCCTTGCTGCCGCCGATGGTCAGCGACTCGGAGGTGGCGATCGCCGGCCGGCTCTGCGGGGAGCCGGGTACCACGCTGGAGCCCTGGTACCACAGGTCGTTGCCGCGCCCGGACTGGTCGTAGATCACGGTGATCACGCACTGCGTACCGGCACAGAACGAGTCCTGGGTGGCCGCGTTGGAGGTGCCGCCGGTGGTCGACAGGCCGATGTCGCGGGTCGTGTTGTCCGACGAACGCCGTACCTGATAGAGGTTGCCGCGATACGCGGCGTACAGCGCCCGGGTCGTGCTGTGCGCGGCCACGCAGGGCGTGCCGCCGGCCGCGTAGATGTCACACGGCAGGGACCCGGCCGGCGGTGAGGGCGGCGGGCTCGTCGGCGGGGGCGCCGGTGAGGTCCACTGCTGGTTGGCGGCACCGTGGCAGGACCAGAGGATGATCTTCGTGCCGTTGCCGGTGCCGGCACCGTTGGCGTCCAGGCAGAGCCCGGACTGTACGCCGACGATGGTGCCGTTGCTTGTGACGTTCCACTGCTGGTTGGTGCCGCCGTGGCAGTCCCAGATGATCACCTGGGTGCCGTTGCCGGTGCCGGCACCGTTGGCGTCCAGGCACTTGTTGCCGTACACCTGAAGTTGCCTGCTGGCGGTGTAGGTCCAGGTCTGATGGGCGGCACCGGTGCAGTCCCACAGCTGGGTCTGGGTGCCGTTTGCGGTGCTCGCATTCGGCACCTCCAGGCAGCGTCCGGACGCCACACCGGTGAGCACGGCGCGCTGCCCCGGCACGATGGCCGCGGCGACCGCCGCGCCCGGTGCGGCGATGGCGACCTGGACCTGGGGAGCCAGGATCGCGGTGCCGAGCAGGGTGAGCACGGACGCGCCGATCATCGCCAGCCGTCGGGCGCGATGGGGTCGAAGTCTCGAAACGATCATGATGTTTCCTCGGTGTGGTGGTGGAGGTGGGGTGACCGAGTCCCGAAAAGCATAGACCAACTTAAACGTCATTGGTATGACGAATTGACGCCCCCTGCCGCCTCCCGTGCCGGTCATGCGGTGGTGCCACGAACGACGGCGGACGCGCCGGTTCGCCAGGGGCCAACTCCATGATCGACGGTCGGGGAGGCGGCGGGGCCGGTCGTGTTTGCCGCCCTACCTCGTCGCCGGCCGGTAACGTACGTCCAGCTCGGCCGTGGGGTCGTCGGCACCGACCCGGTGCAGGTAGATCGGCTGACCACCGAGGTGCTCGTAGAGCCGGATGCCGTCGCCCAGCAGCACCGGCGCGATGTGCAGGTCGATCTCGTCGAGCAGACCCCGTTCGAGGAGTTGGCGGCCGATGTCGGCCGACAGCACCTCGACGTTCTTGCCATTGGCTGCCGCCAGCGCGATCCGCACCGCCTCCGCCAGGTCGCAGTCGAGGAAGGTCACCCCGTCGGCGGGCTTGGCGTCCTCGGGATGGTGGGTCAACACGAAGACCGGCCCGGTCCAGGCACCGCCGTAGACACCGCTGGCGTCGGGGAACATGTCCCAGCCGCGCCGGCCGCCGAGGACGGCGCCCGTCGTCTCCACGTACTGCTGGACGAAGCCGGGCCGCTCGGAGATGCCGGTCGCCATCCACGACATGTCGTGGTCCGGCCCTGCCACGAAACCGTCCAGCGACATGGTGAAATGCCACAGGACCTTCCCGCTCGCGGTCTGCGGTTCGAAGTCGCTCATGCCGTCCTCCTGGTGCGCTGATGTGCTCGTACCGAAGTTGAGACGGCAACCGCGACGAAACCTCATCGGTCGAGGGTCGGTGGAAGCCCGAACGCCGGGAAGAGCGCCGGCTCGTGGAACGCGACGATCTCCGTGATCAGGCCGTCGCGTACCTGGAGCACCCCGATCCCGAACGGCTCGAAGACCTGCTGCCCCGGCGGGCGCCGGTAGCTCGCCGCGGCAAGCTGCCCGTTGGCGCTTGTGGGAATCATCCGCAACGCGCCGATGTAGTCGGGCGAGTTCGGGTCCCAGGTCGCCGCAAGCGCCGCGAGAACCGACTCGCGGTCGGCGAACCACTCCGCAAGCGGCGGCATCGTCGCCCGTACGTCCTTCGCCAGCAGTGCGGCCACCTCGTCGAGGTCGCCGCGCTCGACCGCGTCCAGGTATCGCCGCAGCACCTGCCGGTCCTGTGCGGTCGGCGGTGCGGCCGACGCCCAGTCCGAGCGGCCCGGCGGGAGATGCTCCCGCAGCGTCGCGCGGGCCCGCTGCAACGCGCTGTTCACCGACGCGACGCTGCCGTCGAGCACCTCGGCCGTCTGCCGCGCCGGCCAACCGAGCACGTCACAGAGGATCACCGCGGCACGCTGCCGGGGCGGCAGATGCTGCATCGCCGCCAGGAACGCCAGCTCCAGGGTTTCCCGCGCCACGACCGACGCCTCCGGCTCGTCCGTACGCGGTGCGACCGGTTCCCACCGCGCACCCGGCTCCCACCGCGCGCCCGATTTCCGTTGCGCGACCGGTTCCCGCAGCGCGTCGGGAAACGGTTGCAGCCACGGCCCGGTCACCAGCGCGGTCGTCGACTGCCCGGGAACGTAGTCCGGGTTGGCCTGATCGGGCAGCAGCCGACGCTTGCGCCCGTCGAGCGCGTCGAGGCAGACGTTCGTGGCGATGCGGTAGAGCCAGCTGCGCAGCGACGATCGGCCTTCGAACCCGGCCCGCGCCCGCCACGCTTTCAGGAAGACCTCCTGCACAAGGTCTTCCGCCTCGTCGTAGGAGCCGACCATCCGATAGCAGTGGACGCGCAGCTCACGCCGGTGCTGCTCGATCTGGCGGGCGAAGTCGTCGTCGCTCACCGGGCGACCGTACCCAACCGGAGACGTCGTCTGGGAACTGCTGGCCGTAGCCGATCGACCTGAGCGGACGCCCCGGCCTCGATGCGACCGTACGTCCGGGCCGCCGGCCGGCCACAGTCCTCGATCTGACCGCATCTGCGCAGCTCAGAAGCATTATCAACTAGCCCGATGTCCATGATTGGACACGCAGCGACGCTGGTTCGAGGACAGGTGCCGGGTCTACCGTTTGACATATTAAGGGCATTGATCAGATTCAACCGGCAAGTTGGGTTTGATCGACAAATTTGCTCTTTTTCCCCTCTACCGGTTGCCGCATTCTCGCGGCACCACTCGAAGGAGCCACCATGTCCACCGAGTCCAGAAAGCCAGTCGACCAGCCCGCCCCGAGCGCCAGCGACGTCGAGGAAGCCACCGCGCTCCTGGTCCCCGCCACCTTCACCGGCATGCCCCCGACCGCGCAGCTCTTCTGGGCCGTGGTCAGCGCCGCGGGTGCCCTGGTCCGCGGTTTCGGGGCCGTCTCGGCCAGCCGGATCGCCGTCGGGCAGTACCAGGTGGTGTTCAGCCACGACCTGACCCGCTCCGCGTACGTCGGGAGCATCGGCCTGACCGGCTCCGCCGGTGCCTCACCCAGCGGTGAAATCGCCGTGGTGGGTCGTGCCGGCGTGCCGAACGGCGTCTTCGTCCAGACGTTCAGTTCGGCGGGAGCAGCCGCCGACCGGGCGTTCCACCTCACCGTTTCGTCCTGACATCGGGGCATCCAGGTCCCCGCCACCTCCGGTGACGGGGACCGCCGCGCGCCGCCCGCAGGCCGCCGTCAGAGCGACACCGCCACCCACAGGTCACCCCGCCGCGGCGGGCAGACGGCCGTCGCGCACCTGAAGTCTCGCGGGGCACGTCACAGTTTCACTGGCCTCCATCACTGCATTTCTGCGTCATGACGAACGAGAAACGAAGGCAGTCATCCCAGTCACCGCGAAGGCCCTTGACGCCTTTTGGATCAAGGGGCAAAGTGGCCACCGTCTTCATCGGACGGTGGCGACACAATGCAACACCGACATTGGGGGTTTTGTCGATGCGCGACGCCATCCGGCGATTCGGGGTACTCGCAGCGATAACGCTGCTGATCGGCGCGGGTGTCCAGGTGCTGATGCCGTCTCCGGCGGCTGCGAGCAGCACAATCTGCAAGGGAGAGCAGATTCCGACCGGCTATGTCGCGGTGGCCCAGGGCTCGTCGTCCGCGTGCCCGGGCAGCTTCCCCAACACCTGGACCATCACGTTGCCGAGTCCGAGCGGCACCACGATGTGCAAGGGCCCGACCGTGGTACCGGACCGGTACGTCATCATCGCCCAGGGCAGCTCGACGGCCTGCCCGGGCAGCTTCCCCAACACCTGGACCATCCACCGGCCATCGACGACCGCGCCCAGCTCGATGTGCAAGGTCTCCCCGTACCCGGAGGCGTACGTGATCACCGCCGAGGGCAGCTCGACCGCCTGCCCGGGCAGCTTCCCCAACACCTGGACCATCGCGCCTGGCCTGGGAACCATCACGGTCTGCTCGGTGTCCCCGCTGCGCGCGTTCCACGTGGTCACCGCGCAGGGGAACTCGATGTCGTGCCCGGGTAGCTACCCGAACACCTGGACCGTCCAGCGGCCCCCGTCCACCGGCGTCACCGTGGTCTGCAAGGTGTCACCGTTGCCGGAGTATTTCGAGGTCATCGGCACCACCAACTCGTCGTCCTGCTCGGGTGGATCCCCGAACGCGAAGAGGATCCAGCGGGTCTGACCGTCACCGCCATGGCGGGCTGTCGCTTTCTTGCGAGGGCCCGCCATGGCGGTATCACGAGGACCGGGAAGATGCAGCAGGTCAGGCCGTTCTGGTGACCAGCGGGTCGTGGACCCGGCCGAGGAACAGCGGTACCCCGGTGAACCGGTCGTGGATGACGTACAGGAACGGCCGGTTCACGAAGAACTGCGGCCCCTGCGGGATCGACGGCGGCCGGATGATGATGGCCGACGCGGCGGCCGCCTCGGTGCCCTTCTCGTCCACCGCGATGAACGTCTCGTGCAGCACGTCGTCGATGCGCAGCGCCGAATCGGTGCTCATGCCGGTGAAGTCGGCCTGCGAGCTGAACGCCGTGGGCATGCCGAGGCTGCTCAGCACGGCGCCCAACTCGGCCGGCAGGCGGAACGTCCACTTGGGCAGGCGCAGTTCGACGAGGGCATTCTGGAACCCGGTCAGCAACGCGCCAAGCCACGTCACGTCGAGGTTTGCCTCGACCGCGGCCAGGTCGCCCTGGGTCGGCATGACGATGGCCATGTTCAGCCCGTGGCCGGCGAACGGCACGTCGACCGCACGCCACCCGTCGCCCACCAGGTAGCCCATCCCGTCGAACGGCCCCCGCATCATCTGCACGTCGACGACGCTGCCGTCGTCCCGGGTGAACGGCTCCGTCGCCGTGGCCGTCGCCCGGAACGGGTACAGCCAGGCCGCCTTGAGGTAGGTCGTGTTGGTGAGAATCAAATTGGTGTCGGGGGCCGGGAGACCGGCGGGCAACAGCTCCGGGATCTTCGCGTTGGTCCGATCGGAGACCCAGGTGTTGATCTCCTGGCGGGCCGCCTCCGGCGCGCCGCGGAAGTCGACCGGGTGCGGCGCGGCACCGTAGTAGCCGGTCAGGGTGTTCTGAAAGCCGGGTCGCAGGCCCAGGTCGAGCCGGGTCCACAGGGCGTTGGCGGTGGTCAGCAGGGGCCGCGCGACTCCGTCGCCGTTCTGGTACCGCTCGGCGAGCGCCTGTTGGACGGTGTTGAGCCCACTGTCGAGCGCGCCGGGTCGCGGCTGCGGCGCGTGGAGCACGGCGTCCATCTCGGCCGCCGTGGTCGAGCCGGCGCCCGCCCTGGCCATCGCGAGCGCAAGATTCACCGAGTACGGCGCGCACACCACGTTGCCGCCGGGACGGGTCGACGCCAGCTCACGGTAGAGGTCGGCCGAGAAGCCGCGGATCGCAGCCGCGCCGGCGGACAACGCGGCCGGGTCGGGGGGTACGCGTACCGGATCCGTCGAGGTGGCGGAACGGGAGTGGACTGGGGTGGCGGTGAGTGCGGCGGCCGCGAGCGGCACCGACCGCAATATAGATCGACGCGAGACCATATCGTGACGCTAGTGTAGCCGCGCGGAAATGCGCCAGGTCAAGGCGCGAAATACATCGGAATCTGACAATGTTTGTTCGTCGTCTGTCCAACGGATCCACCCGTTACCGGGTCTGCGGTCCACCGCGATCGACGAGGTCGTTGAGCCAGGTGAGGGCGTGCCGGCCCGAGGCGATCCCGTAGTCCAGGGTCACCAGCTGGTACGCCGCCACGTCGCGGAACTCCGCCGGCACCTCGACGGCGTCGAGACGACTCTTCAGGGCGGTGAGTTCGGCGAGGTCGGTTGCGGCCCGCTGCTGGATCCGGCGCAGTACGGGTAGCCGTTCCTCGGGGTCGAGCAGGCCCAGGAAGAACAGTCGGGGCAGCGCCACCGCCTCCAGGTCGGCCCCGCTGAGTTCGCCAGTCATCCAGCGGTGGAACTCCTGCCGACCCGCCTCGGTGACGCGGTAGACCTTCTTGCCGCGCCCGCCCGGTTCGGTGCTGGCGACCTCGATCCGCCCCTTGTCGAGCAGCGTGTCGAGGGCCCGTTTGATGCTGCCCGAGCTGGCGCTGTAGAAGAGCCCGACGCCCGCTTCGAAGCTCTTGATCAGGTCGTACAGGCTCTGCGGGGCGATGAGCAGCAGGCCCAGGATCACGTGTGCCACATCGGGATCCTACTCGTTTGACTCTCTTAGACATGTCTAGTAGGCATATTGCCATGCGAGGAAGATCCATGCGGCGTACGCTCACGGCCCCCGGCAATCGGGTGACCGGCGAGGTCGACGCCGGCCTGACCAGACTCGTGCAGAGGTTGAGTTCCCGATCCGGTCTGCACCACGTCAGCCTCGCCGTGTCCAGCGCCGACGGACAGCAGCACTGGGCGGGCGGATCCGGGCCGGAAGGCGCCGCCGAGCCGGAGGTACGCCCGGAGGCACCCTTCTTCATCGCCTCGATCACGAAGCGGTTCATCATCACGCTCGTCCTTCAGGCCCACGAGCGCGGCGAACTCGACCTGGACGCGCCGATCTGCACCTACCTGCCCGCAGAGGTGACCGCCGGACTGCACGTGCGGCGCGGAGTGGACCGGACGCCGCAGATCACCGTGCGCCACCTGGCCAGCCACACCTCGGGGCTACCGGACTTCTTCGAACGCCGCCGCGGCGGACCCAGCCTGTACCGGCAACTGCGCGCCGGGCAGGACATGTCCTGGACCTTCGAGGACGTCCTCGACATCACCCGCGAGCAGCAGCGCCCCCACTTCGACCCGCAGGACCTCACCGCCGCGACGCAGCGGGCGCGCTACTCCGACACCGGCTTCCAACTGCTGATCCGGATCCTGGAGAGCGTCACCTCCAGCACGTTCCCCGACCTGCTCACCGAACGAATCACCGGCCCCCTCGACCTCACCCACACCTGGCACCCCGCCGCACCGGCGCACCGCGCCGGAGGAGCCGAGCCCGCCGAACCGGACCTGCCCGCGCCCCTGCCCCTTTACATCAGGCGGCGGCGGGTGACGGTGGACAAGGTCATCGCCTCGTGCAACGACCTGTTCAGCACCACTGGGGATCTGCTCGCCTTCGAGCGGGCGCTGCTGGCCGGTGAACCCTTCGCCGACCCGAACACCCGGCACCTGCTGACCGAGCGCCGCAACCGGCTACGCAACGCCCCGGTGCTCCGTTACGGGCTGGGCACCATGTTCTTCAAGGTCAACCGGCTGATGTCGCCGCTGCCCAAGCCGGTGACCCTGGTCGGGCACTCGGGATCCACCGGCACCTGGCTGTTCACCTGCCCGGAACTCGATCTGCACCTGGCCGGCACCGTCGACCAGACCGAGGCCCGCGGCCTGCCATTCCGCATCATGGCCACCTGCCTGCGCATCTGGGGCAGCTGAGCGGTGGTCGGCCGCTGGCCCTAGGGCCTGTGTCTGCACCCGTGGCCTCTCCCCTGGCCGCGTACCGGCCCCGGGTGGGGCCCGACGCTCACGGTAACTGGCGTTGGACCAGGCGGCTGGTGAGGAACGGGCTGGGCGTGCCGTGCCAGAAGACCACCAACTCGTCACGCGGGCGGGTCGCGGCGACGAAGAGCAACGACCGGTCCCGCTGACGCTCCCGCTGGTAGCGCTTGGGATCGGTGTCCCGGTACCGGCTGATCAGCTGTCGGGGCACCAGCCCGTCACTCACCCCGGCGATCACCATCCGCTGGTACTCCAGACCCTTGAATCGGTGCATGGTGCCGACGTGGATGCCGTCGGGCTGTTTGGGACCGTCAGGGCCGATCTCCACCGCCGGCAGGCCGTCGGCCTCCAGCCGGCCGAGCACGTCGGCCGCGAACTCCCTGGTCGGTACGCAGACGGCCACCGAACCGTCGGTCGGGTTGCCCCAGTCCCGCAGTTGCTCGGCGATCAGATCGCGTTCCTGGGCCCAGGTCGCCGCGCCCCGGAAGACGGGCTGGCCGCCCCGGAGCAGCGAACGGTAACCGGCCAGGTCCTCCGGGCCGCCGTCGAGGTCGTCGTATACCTCACCGGTCATGATCTGTAGCGCGTCGGCGAGGATCTGTCGGGTGGTGCGGTAGCTCAGCGTCAGCCGTGAGGACCGGCCACGGATGTTGATGCCGAGGCTGCTCAGCGTCACGTGGTTGTCGTAGATGCGCTGGTGGGTGTCGCCGGTGAGGAACATGTCGTCCGGGCCCGAGGCGACCATCGCCCGCAGCATCTTCCAGTGCGCCGCGCTGAGGTCCTGCGCCTCGTCCACCACCACGTGCCGGTAGCGGGGTCGATAGAGGCTGCCGGAGGACTCGCCCGAGTTGGCGGCGGCCCGGTCCATCTCGATCCGGGCGGCCCGCTCGGCGATCTGCCGCCAGGTCCAGACGCCCCGGGCCTCCAGCCAGGTGGTGAACCGTTCGGTGAGCCGCCAGATCTGGTCGCGTTCCATCCGGTTCAGGCTGCGTCCCCGGTTGGGTCGCCGGGCCTTGAAGTATTCGGTCCGGGAGTTGAGCACCTGACCGAGGATCACCTGGGTCCACTCGGCAGCCAGAAACTCGGCGTCCCAGCCGTTCTCACCGGTCTCGACCAGGAAGTCGGTCCACAGTTGCGGCACCTCGTTGTCGCTGACCACGCGCCGGCTGCCGCCGGCCCTGGCCTCCGAGACGACCCGGCTGGCCAGCCGGTCGATGTTGACGATGTCGACCCGGGCGACCAGTTCCTCACCGCCGAGCGCCATGAGCCGGGTACGCAGGTCGGCCGCGAGGTTCCGGTTGAAGGTGGTGAGCAGGATTGGTTTGTCCGTGCCGGGCGGCAACTGCCGGGCGAGGTGTGCGACGCGGTGCAGGGCCACGATCGTCTTTCCGGTGCCCGGTCCGCCACCCACCCGGGCCGGGCCGTTGTAGCGCCGCTCCACCAGCTTGCGTTGGGTGGGGTGCAGGAAGATCTGCCACCGTTCGAAGGACTCCACGAGCATCGCCTGAAGGGCCTCGTCGTCGGAGGTCACCTGGGTCGCGGGCCGGGCCACCGCGGCGGCGAAGTCCTCGGGGTCGATCGGTTCGTCGGCCCGGACCGGGTCGGTGACCTGGTCGCGTACCTCGTCGTAGGTCTTGCCGTCGAAGAGGGCGAAGAGCACGTCGGTGGTGAGTTGCGGTGCCCGGTCGAGCAGTTCCAGCAGTTCCGCCTCGGTGGTCAGGGCGCGGATCTGTGGCAGCAGTGGCTCGGCGACGCCCAGTTCCAGCAGCTGGACGTCGGTGTAGCGATCGAACAGCGGCTTCGACGCCGGTTGCGGCTCGACCACCGACGGCTCGACCACGGACGGATCAGCCACTGCGGGAAGGGCCACGGACGGATCAGCCACTGCGGGAAGGGCCACGGACGAATCCGGGGAGACGACCCGGCCCACGATGCTGTCGCCGACCGGCGCCAGGTCGACGACCTCGATGCCGCCGGTGACCCGGTTGATCCGGTACGCGTAGCGGCTCAGGTCGTCGTACACCTCGCTGCGGTGCTTGACCGCGACGAGCAGGTAGTCCCGCGCGGCGATGTGCAGCAGCAGCGCCCGATAGTCCCGGCTGATCCGCGCGGACATCAGCCGCGAGTCGCCGTTGAGGGACTTGAGCTTGAGGCCCGGGTTGTCGGGGTTGTGGCGGAACTTGTGCATGAACTCGTAGACCGCGCCGATGTCGGCGCGGGTGAGCTTCATGACCTCCTTGTCGGCCCGGTCGAGCATCCGCAGCATCGCTCCGGTCTTCATCGGTCCTCTCCCCCACTCGTCGCGGCCAGCCGCGCCGCCAACTCCTCCGCCGACCACTGCCGTGCCGTCCGTACCCGCCAGCCGGCATCGGCGTACGCCCGGTTCCGGTCTTCGACCTCCGGGTCGTCCGGTGATCCACTGAGCACCACGGCGACCCGCCGCTCGGGCCAGGCCAACTCCGCCTGCCAGCCCTGGTCACCGAGTTCGTAGCCGACCACCGGCAGGGGCAGGTCCCACGCGGCCAACTGCTGGACGAGACCCTCCAGCGTGCCTTCGTCCGGGTCCACGTAACGCAGCACGTCACCCCAGGGAGAATCGTCCTGCACCGGCTGTGCCGGGGCCGGCTGGCTGACGGCGCCGAGCCAGGTCGCCGTCTCCTCGTCCAGCGGCAGGGCGCGTCGGGTCAGCGAGAGTCCGGTGCCCTCGGCGACGGCCATCGACGCCGGTTCGAACAGGTCGAGGTCGGAGACGACGAGTTGCCCGGCGTCGCCGCCGCCCTCGGCGAGGAACTGGATGACATTGCCCCACGCCAACCAGCCCGCCCACCGCTCCTTGTGTCCTTCGGCGGCGACCGCCGCCGGCAGGTCGTCCAGCACGGCCAGCGCCGACCAGGTCGGCAGCGGCTTGCTACGGCCGTCGACGAGCACCGTCAGGGCGCAGTCGGCTGCGTCGCGGGCCCGGACGACCATGATCTGTCCCCGGGCGGCCGAGGGCGGCAGTGGCTCGCCGCGCAGCGCCGCGAGCAGCCGGTCGGCCACCCCGCCCGAGTCGCAGCGGCTGTTCTCCCGGGCCTGCGGAAGCAGGCCGGCCAGGACCGCCTCGGCCCGCCGCTGCCACCGGTGCAGGTCGGGCTCGGCGAGGAAACGCAACAGCTGCTCGATCGGGTTGGCCCAGACCGTCGTCGTCAGCTCGTCCGGGTCGGCACCGGGCAGGAAGCTCCGGTACCGCTCGCGGGCGGTCTGCTGGCTGATGCCGCCGTACGGCAGCCAGCCGCCGTTTCCCTCCGGGCTGCCCCACGTCACCACGTCGTCCCAGGTGGCGGCGAAGACCAGATAACCGTGGGCGCGCAGCCGGGCCCGTTTCTCGGCGTCGTCGGCGAGCCGGTTGTACTGGCTGGAGGCGTGGTACTTGAAGCCGTCGAGGTAGACGGCGACCTCGGGCGAGGGCGCGTCGAGGCGCTTGAAGTGCACGTCCGGTCGGGTGCCCCGGACGGTGTTCTGGAGCTTCATCTGCCAGTGGGTGACGTTCTGCCCGCCGCCGGTGACGAACCGGAGGTCGGCGATGCGGGCCCCGTCGTGATCGGTGCGCTTCTCGATCCGCAGCCCGGAGTCCGGCGCGGCACCGCGGGCCAGCAGCTTGGTCAGGAAGCGCATCTCCAACTCGCTCTCCACCTGACCGATGAGCGAGATCTCGTCGGTACGGGTGCCCTTCTCCACGTCCCAGCTGTCGAGGAGTTTGTCCAGCATGCCCAGCGCCTCGTCGCGGCTCATCAGGGCGAACTGGTCGTTGCGGGCGTACCGCAGCAGGCAGCGGTGGCAGACGGGCCGGGCCTGGCGCCGGCACTCGCACTCGGTGATGCGCCGTCGGGCCAACTCCAGCACCCGGCGGAACTCGTCCGGTTCGGCGAGCCGGTGCAGGTAGCCGGTGCCCTGCGGTTGGGTGTCGAAGACGACGACGAAGTTGCGGGTGCCGTCGCTCTGCCCGTCCGGCATGGTGGCCGGAACCGCTTGAAGGTGGGCCGGGTCGCCGCCGTACTGGGCGGCGATGCCGAGCCGGATCGCCGCGGCGAGGGAGACAACCCGCTCCGCCACCAACGCGGTCGCCGCTGGGATCAGGATGCGCAGCGCCTCGGTCTCCAACTCGTGGGCCAGGATCAGGTCGACGTGGGTGTCCGGCGCGGCAGGCGTTCGACGGTACGGACACCACGGCCGATGGTGCTCGGCACCCTGCACCACCGTCGCCCCGGACGCCTGCGCGGCGAGCTGTTGGCTGACCGCCGGAGCGCCGTCGACGGTGGTGCCGCCGCACGAGGTGCAGGTGTGGAAGCGGTTGATGCGCACCTCGTCGCCGGCGAACGCCTCGGCGGCCCGGTCGAAGCGCTGGGCGCCCAGGTTGAAGTGACGGACCATGGCGTGCCGGCTGTAGTCGACACCGAACGTCTCGTGCGCGTGCCGCCAGGAAGATTCGACCTTGGCCGGGTCGATGTCGACCGCGACGGTGGTGGCGTAGAAGCGGCGGGTGCGGTCGTCACTGTCGTCGCGGATGCGGGCGTCGTCGCGCTTGTCCCGGCTGTAGACCCGGGTCGGCTGGAGCACCTGGAAGAGCCGGCCGTGGTCGGCGATGCCCCGGTCGGCGCAGCGCGGGCAGGCGCTGGTGTCCTCCTGCGCCAGGTGGGTGCGGACGTAGCCGCACTGGGCGCAGATCCGCCACTGCTCGTACGCGGGCCGGTCGGCGGGGCCGACCTCCAGGCCGGAGATCTCGTGCTGGTAGCCCCGCACGTAGTACGTGTTGCCGGGGGCGATCTCCACAAGCGCCTGGCGGGCCGGGCGGGCGTACTCGCGTAGCTCGCTGTGGAAGCGGCGGTCGCCGTCGACCTGCTCCTCCCAGGTGAGGGTGGCCTCCAGATCGGTGCGGGTGTCGATGAGGGCGTAGTTCGGCAGCAGCCCGAACTCGACAAGGGTGCCGTGCGCGGCGGCGCCGCTGACCTCCCGCAGCCGGCGGCGTACGGCGGCTTCCTCGGCCCGGAGCATCTTCAGCTCGCGGGCGTGGTCCGGGTCGCTGGCCACCAGCGAGCCTCGGGCGGCGGCGATCTCCTGGAGTCGACGCCGCAGGTCGGCCAGGCGCAGCTCCCAGCGCTCGTCGGCCTCCTTGACCCGGTGCACGATGCCGTCGACGGCGAACTCGCGCAGTTGGTCGGCGGCGGTCCGCAGGATCTTGTCGCCGAAGAGGGCGAGGAAGTCCTCGACCAGGCGTATCCCGTCGCGGCGACCGGCCTCGGCGAGGTTGGCCAGCCAGCCGCTCGGGCCGAAGAGGACGTGCGCCCGACGGGGCATCGGCAGCACCCCGGGCAGCTTGCCACGGGCGGCCAGGTCGATCAGGTGGGCGAGGTACTGCCGGCGCAGGATCTCCACGGCGGAGAGGAAGCAGCCGGGCGGCACGATCTGCCCGGCAATCATGTCGCGTGGCTCGGTGAGGTAGTAGCGGTCCCGTTCGGTGCGACCAACCAGGGTGAGCACGAGCGCGTTGCCGCTGCGTCGGCCGGCGCGGCCGGCCCGCTGGACGTAGTTGGCGGGTCCGTGCGGCAGCGACGCGAGCACCACCGCGGAGAGCGCGCCGATGTCGATGCCCATCTCCAGCGTCGGGGTGCAGGAGAGCACGTTCGGGTCGGTGTAGCGCTTGCCGTCGCGGAACTGCTGCTCGACCTTCTCCCGCTGGCCTCGGGTGAGCATGCCGGTGTGCTCGCCGGTCACCACCCGGAAGACGTCGCTCTCCAGGTACAGCCGCCGGTAGTAGTCGTCCGGCGCGGTGTCGTCGGAGGCGGGTCGGAGCCGGCCACGGCAGCGGTACTGCCGGCACGGTTGGCCGATCCAGTCGACGACCCGGTCGGGATGCTCGGTCTGCTGCCAGTGGCAGGTGTCGCAGCCGACGCCGGCCGCCACGGCGGCGGTGTCGTCCAGCCGAGTGACCCGTAGGTGGCCGGGGAGCAGCCCGTACACGGTGTTGCCGTCCTCGGTGTCGCCAGCCGCGACAATGCCGGCAGCGGCCAGGGCGGGCAGCAGCCGACTCAGGTAGCCGGCGGCCTCGCCGAGGTCCAGGCCGAGGCAGCGGGCGGTCCAGTCCTGATACCAGTTGCCGCGCGCGGTGATCGCGTCGAACTCGGAGCGGGATTTCGGGGTCGCCAGCAGGAAGGCGGGTGCGGAGACGCCCCGGGGGAAGGCGGGCATGCCGGCGGGCCGGCCACCCCAGACCTGCCACCGGGTGCCGCCGCGCCGCAGGTACGGCACCAGCCACTGGTGGTAGACCGCGCCCCGGGTGCGCAGCCGTTCCAGCAGGCCACGCAGGAAGGCCAGGTAGCGGGCGTCGTCGGGCGCGGTGGTGCCGAGCTGGCCCGGGCCGGTGAACTGCACGTCGCGGCAGAGCGCGACCGCTGCGGCCGGGTCGTCGAGTGCCACCTCGACGGCCACGGCCCGGGTCAACTCCAGAGTGCGGCCCTGCCGGGAACGCAACCCCGCCTCCAGCACGGTGGCGAAGACGAGCCGTTCACCGATCAGTGACCAGGTCTGCCGGCTGCCGGTCTCGTCCCCGGCGAGCAGGCCGTCCACGCCCGGCTGGCCGTGCAGGTCCGGCGGCACGACGGTGGAGACGATCTCCGGCCGCGCCGCCTCCGCGACCATCTGCACCACCAGTTCGTCCAGCCCGACGGACTCGCCAGGGGTGAGCTGGTCGGCAAGCAGGGCACGCAGCGAGAAGGCGTACGACCGGTTGGCGACGAAACCGGCCCGGTGCGCCGCGTCCTGGACAGAGTCGTTGAAGAGCAGCGTCTTACGTTCCGCCTGGTCCAACTCGCCGCCGGTGAAGAGCTGGGTGATGGCGACCGAGGCGAGGGTGGCCAGGCCGGCACCGAGGAAGCGGATGCCGTGGTCGAGCTGGCAGGAGGGGCAGCGGTCCTTCTCGGCCGCGTCGAGGCCGGACAGGTCACCGAGCACCACGATCTCGTCGTCGCCCACCGTCCGGTCGCGCTGCTCGTCGTAGGGGCGTACCCGGTGGCCGTGTTCCAGCACCAGCAGGCCACTCACCCGTTGCCGGATCTCGTCGTCGGTGGCCGCGATCAGCGCCCGTACCCGACGCTTGTCCCGACCGACGCTGGCCCGGTAGATCTTGTCCGGGTCGGTCTCCAGCTCCTGCGGGTCCTTCTCCGGCGACAGCGCCATCCAGCCGGAGCGTCCGCAGTGCCGGCAGTAGACGGCCGGCAGCCGCAGGTGGCGGTTGTCGGCGATGACTGTGTCGCGCTCGGTGGCGTACGGGTCCAGCTCCCGGGGGGCCTCGCCGTACCAGCCGAAGGTGGCCTGGTGGGAGGTGCCGCGCAGCAGCCGGGAGACGGCGCGTACCCAGAGATGGGTTTCGATGTTGAGCAGCGGCCGGCGCGGGTCGTCCGGGTGGCGGGCCATCGACAGCAGTCCGACGAACCGGGCCAGCGCCCGCGCGGTGATCTCGGGTCGGCTGCGCATCACGCTGCCCCAGCCGGTGGCGTTCTTGCGCGGCAGCACGTCGATGACCTCGTCGAGGGTGCGCGGCGCCGGGCCGAGCGAGTCGAGCACCGCCTTGGTCAACGGATGCTTGCGCAACAGCTCGCCGAGCCGTTCCGGCCGGGCCGAGCAGTCCTCGCCGAGCACCAGCTCGGCGACCTCGGTCATCATCCGCGCCGGATCCCGGCCGTCGACGGCGGCGAGCTGCTCGGGGCTGGGCAGCGGCAGGCTGAAATCCTGACCGGTCATGAACTCGCCGGAGTCGTAGCGTTCCTCCCCCACAAGCGAATCCGCGTCGAACGCGAGGCCGAAGACCTGCTCGGCGACCTCCCGGATGGCGGTCCGGCCGTCCCGACCGTCGCCCTCGCCGAGGGTGGCGGAGGTGGCGACCGGGCAGATCGGCCCCAGCGGGCGGCCCGGCTCGGCCAGGCCGAGCGCGGCGGCCAGCCGACGCAGCAGCATCGCCACGTCGGTACCCTGCGCGCCGTCGTAGCTGTGGAACTCGTCAAGCACCACGTACGCCGGCTCGGCACCTTCCCACAGCGGCAGGTCGTCGGCGCGCTGGAGCAGCAGGTCAAGCATCTTGTAGTTGGTGATCAGGATGTCCGGCGGGGTGCGGCGCATCTCCGACCGGCTGGTCAACACGTGCCGATACTCGATCTCCGCGACGTCGCCGATGTAGAGGCCGGCGGTGACGCCGGCCAGCGCCGGATCGGTGAGCAGTTCGTTGATGCGCTGGGTCTGGTCGGTGGCCAGGGCGTTCATCGGGTAGAGCAGGATCGCCTTGATGCCGGGCTGTCCCTGCTGCCGGCGTCGCCGGCAGTGGTCGAGGACCGGGATCAGGAACGATTCGGTCTTGCCGGAGCCGGTGCCCGTGGTGATCAGCGTCGGCTCGGCGGCCTTTCCCCTGGTCGACAGGCGGGCGAACGCCTTCGCCTGGTGCCGGTAGGGGGTGAAATCTTCCGGGGCCCAGTCCAGGCACGCCCACCAGTCGCCCTCCGCCGGCCGGAAGGGAGTGCGGATCCGCAGGTACGGCCCGCGAAAAATGCCCTGTTCGGGGTGGGAAAGGAAACCCTCCAAGCCCTGGCGTACGCCCTCCTCGGTCAGCCCGAAGGTGGTGGTCAGGTATTGCGTGAGGGTCCGACGCAGAGTGTCGGCGGCAATCGTCGGCCTCATGAGCGCATCACCCGCGGCATGCTACGTCAATATCCACTGTGGCTGATCCGCTGATCAGCCACGATGGACACTCAGTCGGGAATGCGACAACTCATGATGTCGAACCGATGGCGGGCTGGGCGGTGATCCGCGCGGCTGCGGTCGACCCATTGTTTCCGCCCTGTTAAGGCCGTCGACTGGCATCGGCTGAGGCCACCGCCCCATCCGGTCGACTTACTTCGTTCATCTATTCCTGCCGGTCTTGCCCGAGCCGGAACAGTCCTCCAATATCACTACCCAAAGTCACGGCATGCATGCGCTGTGACACGAGTCGTGCGGAGGATTCCGAATGAATCAAACGGGTCGGGTGTGGCGACGTCTCGCTGCGTTCAGGTCGGCGGGAGGCCCGGTGGCACTGCTGCGCATGGCGGCGACGGCGCTGGCCGTCGCCGTCATGGGTGGTGCCGCCGCAGTAGCCCTGGCGACGCCGGCCAGTGCGGCGACCACGACGATCTGCAAGAACCAGGCAGTACCCGCCGGGTACGTCATCATCGCCGAGGGCTCCTCGATCTCCTGCCCCTACAGCTTCCCCAACACCTGGACGATCACGACCCCGTCGACCACCTCGACGACCGTGATGTGCAAGGTGTCGTCCGTGCCGACCGGGTTCGTCGTCGTCGCCGAGGGTTCGTCGATCTCCTGCCCCTACAGCTTCCCCAACACCTGGACCATCCAGAAGCCGCCGACCTCCACGTCGAGCGTGATGTGCAAGGTGTCATCCGTGCCGACCGGGTTCGTCATCACCGCTGAGGGCTCCTCGATCTCCTGCCCCTACAGCTTCCCCAACACCTGGACCATCCGCACGCCGGCGACCAGCGGCACCACCGTCGTCTGCTCGGTGTCCCCGATCCCATCGGGCTATGTGGTGGTCGGCACCGGCTCGTCGATCTCCTGCCCCTACAGCTTCCCGAACACGAAGACCATCCAGCGGCTCTGACGGACCACCCAGACGCCCCGCCGCCGGCACCACACCGGCGGCGGGGCCACGTTCGGCACGAGGACCGCACGAGCGCATCAGCCGCGGGATGCTCGTCCATGCCCACTGCGGTTGACCCGCTGATCAGCCACGGTGGAGCTTTGGTCGGATAAGCGACACCTTGCGCGACTAACCACATCCGGTTGCCAGCAAAAGCTGTACTACCCTTTGTCATCCGCGCCATTGATCAAGTGCTGGCACAGATGAGGTGACAACTTCCGATGGTCGCAGCGGCAGAGACCACCCTGCAAGGACTTCTTGAAGGTACGAAGCAATACCAGGTGCCCCTCTACCAGCGCACATACTCTTGGCAGGAGCACCAGCTGGAACGCCTCTGGGAGGACATCGTCCGGCTTGCCGAAGATCGCGACGAAAATCCGAAGGCGACACACTTCATCGGTTCGTTGGTGCTGGCGCCCAGCCCCGACAACGGCCCCGCTGGCGTCGTCGAGTTCCTGGTGGTCGATGGTCAGCAGCGTTTGACGACCCTCTCCATCCTGCTCTGCGCAATCCGGGATCACCGGGTGGCCAACGAAGGCGAGGAACACCATGACCGGCTCACCGACCAGTATCTGATCAACAAGTACGCGGCAACGAGGCGCTTGAAGCTCGTACCTACGCAGGCTGACCTTGCGGCATATCTGGCCTGCGTGGACTCATCCGCGCAGGCTGGACAGGGTGAGGTGGGTGCTGCATACGAGTTCTTCCAGAAGCAGTTGGCGGTCCCCTCCATTGCGGTAAAGATCCAGCAGTTGGAAGAAGCGGTGATCTTCGGATTGGCGCTGGTATCGGTCGTCGCACACGCCGACGACAACGTCTACCGGATCTTCGAGTCGCTGAACAACACCGGCCTCAAGCTCACCCAGGCTGATCTGCTGCGCAACTACCTGTTCATGCGTCTGCCGACCCGGAGCCAGGCCGTCTACGACGCGCACTGGTTGCCATTGCAAAAGCGGCTGAGTTCGACGGAACTGGAGACCCTGTTCTGGTTGGACCTGGTGCACCGGGATCCTCGCATCACGCAGGGCGACACGTATGCGCGGCAGCAGGCGCGGCTCGATCGGCTGGACACGGAGGACGGCATCGAGAGCGAGGTACGTCGCTTCGCCCGCCTCGGCGCGCTGCTGGAGGTCATCCTGCATCCCGAGAAGGAGCAGGATCCGGACGTGCGGTTCCGACTGGAACGGTTGCACGCCTGGGGCACCACTACCGTCTATCCCGTCCTACTGCACCTGCTGGACCGGCGCAGCCAGGGCACCGCGACCAGTGCTCAGGTCGCGTCCGCGATGCACTATGTCGAGAGTTTCCTCGTCCGGCGGCTACTGATCGGCCGCGCCACCGCGAACATCAACCGCAACCTACTTTCCATCGTCACCGAGATGGACAAAAATCTGCCGGTAGACCAGGCGGTGCACGCATACCTGTCAACCGGTCGCAAGTACTATGCCACCGACGCGGACGTGAGACACGCGGTTCGGTCGCTTCCGTTCTACACCAACGGACGGGCCGCCCAGCGTTCGTTGGTGATGCGCTGGCTGGAGGAGTCATACGGCAGCAAGGAGCCGTTCGCACTGACGAAGCTCACCATCGAGCACGTCCTGCCGCAGAGCATGAGCCCGGAGTGGCAGCGGATGCTCGCCGCCGACCTGCAACCGCACGAGAACGTCGCCGAGGTGCATGACGCTCTGAAGCACACGTTGGGCAACCTCACTCTGACCGGATACAACGTCGAGCTGGGCAACAGCCCGTTCCCCGTCAAAAGGGTTCAGCTCGCCAAGAGCGGCCTGCGCCTCACCCGCGACATCGTCGCCTGCGAACGTTGGGGACGGCCACAGATCCACGCCCGCGCCGACGCCCTCGCCGAGCGAATCATCGAAACCTGGCCCGGCCCCACCGCGCAGGCTGTCGACCAGTCCGAGGTCCGCTGGGACCTCATGGAGACTGCGCTCTCCGCGCTACCAGCCGGCTCATGGACCACCTACGGCGACCTCGCCGCGTTGATCGGCACCGCGCCTCAGCCGGTAGGCAACCGGCTGCGCTCTGTACCGGTACCCAACGCCCACCGGGTATTGCAGGCCGAGGGAACGATGGCCGCTGGTTTCCGTTGGCCCGACGGACGAACGGACGACCCGATCGAGGCTCTGCGCGCCGAAGGAGTCCTGTTCGACCAGCATGGTCGCGCCGATCACACGCAGCGCATCGACCTTGACGAGCTGGCGCAGCTGACCGGACTGGCGCCTGACGAGTTGCCCCGGCGGCTGCCACGGCCACGGCCCGGTGAGGGGCAGTCCCGTGCCGACCGCTTCGCCGAACAGCTCGCAGTCCTGCAACAGGACAAGGCTGTCTGCGAGGCCACGCTTACGCTGCTCGACCGGTGGATCGAAGTAGGCGGAACGCTTCTCTATGGCGGCGGAGCGGAGACATCCTGCTTTCTCATGGCCCGCGAACGCGGCCACCGCGACGGCGACATCTGGCCGGTGACCATCTACCCGAGCGGAAAAGTGGAGGTGGTCTTCCAGCACCTGGCCAAACGCACCCCGTTCGACGACCTCACGCTGCGCGAGGAGTTCCGGCACCGACTCAACCAGCTTTCCGGTGTGAACATCGCCGCCGCCAAGCTCGCACTGCGTCCCGGCTTCTCCCTGACCGTCCTCGCCGACAGGTCCGCCGCCGCGACCCTCGTGGAACACCTCCAATGGTTCTACGAGCACGCCCACCTTTCCGAGGAAGATGATGAGACGCTCACGGTGTAGCGGCTACAGCCTGGACCGCACGACAGTTGCTCCGATGGCTGACCGTCGTGCCGGGCTCCTGGCGGTGGCGGTCGTCCTGGCCCTCGCCGGCTGCACGAACGACACTTCCGACAACGGGCAGCCGACCGGAGGTACCGCCCACGTGAGCCCCGCACCGGTACGGACCGACCGGGAACCGATCGCCAAACGCTTCCCGCACCTCGGCGACTTCGCCGAGGTGCACTGGCAGGCGTCGACCGCCGGCACGGACAACTCGCGGGTACCCGGACCGACCGACACCCGCATCGAAGCGATCGTCGCGCTGCGGCCCGACGCCCTGGTAGCAGCCGTCAAACAGTACGACTGGAGCCCCGCGCCGGCCGGCTGGGACGAACCCCTCAGCGCCGAACTGCGGCCCTTCCTGCCCACCGACGGCACCTGGCAGGTCAGCGAGCAGTATACCGACGACGTACGGACCGCCAGCTACAGCGGCCTCGTCTACCTCGACACCACAAGCGGCACCGTCTACCTCCGGCTGATCGACAGCTGACAACGAACCGGGCAGTCCAGTGTGCGGCCGATGTCCCGCCCCTCGGCGCGTTACCCGATCAACGTTGGTAGGGGCGGCACAAGCTTCGACGAAGCGAGCGGTGGCACCGCTGGAGCCTCCGCGTCCGCACTGAGCGATGACCGACCGGAGCGCGGGCAGACAACCGGACGGACAACAACCGGGTGCGGAACGACCGGAGCACGTCAACCGGTCAGCGGCCTCGGACCGATACCCCTTCCCCCATCCGTTGCACGTCTGCGGCGTTCGGCGAGCATGGACAAACGGTCGTCTCATGTCCGAAGTGGAGCAGCGGATAGGGATCGACGATCATACAATGACATCCTCGAAGGATCGACATACAACGTGCCCGAGCGGCGGGTGAGGATTCCGGCTCTGCTCAGCAGACTCGGACCGTGACCAACCAGCCTCCGCACGACCCGGGGCAGTGGCAGCCCTCGCCGCCGTCCTCTTCCCCGCACGTACCTCCGCCCGGCCATGGCCCAGGAACGCCGCCGACCGGTGGTTTCCCGGCGGCGCCTGGCGGCTGGCTGGCGCTGCCACCGAAGCGGACGAACCCGCTGCTGGTCGTCCTGGTCGGTGCCGTTGCCCTGGTGCTCCTGTGCTGCGGGGTGGCGACCGTCTCGGCGATCGTCGCGCCGTCGGCTGAATCTCCGGGACAGCAGGATCTCGCCGCCGAGCGGGTTCCGTCCGCGCAGGCCGAGGAGAGTTCATCCCCGGCTACGGCCGCAGCGGCAGCGCCCACGCAACAGGCAACACCAACGCCGTCCCCGACGCCGGTGACGCAGACGCGCACCATCACCGAGACGGAGAAGGTCCCGTACAAGACGAGGACGGTCAAGGACTCGTCCCTGGCCAAGGGCACCAAGAAGGTACGCACCCGCGGCGTGTCGGGCGTCAGGACTCTGACGTACGAGGTGACCATGGTCGACGGCGTCGAGACGACGAAGAAGTTGGTCAAGTCGGAAATCACGAGGCAGCCGGTCACGCGGGTTGTCCGGGTCGGCACCAAGGAGGCTCCGCGATGCGACCCGAACTACGCGGGTGCCTGCGTACCCATCGCGAGTGACGTCGACTGCGCCGGTGGCACCGGCGACGGCCCCGCCTACGTCCACGGCCCCGTACGTGTGATCGGCAACGACATCTACGACCTCGACCGCGATGGTGACGGCGTCGGCTGCGACCGCTGATGCGGTCTCGGTGGGCGTCTCCATGGCGATGACGCCCGCAGCCATATATTGACACTTTGAATTCGATCGATCACCGTAGGTGATTCACGCAGCGCGTCGACACCGGGGGTGACGGTGGAAATTGACTCACTCGTGCACGCTCTGAACTACCAGTCCCTGCTGACTCTCGACTCCTCTCCTCAGCTCGTCGATGACGTGCTGCGGTACGCCGAGACACACGCCAAGCAGCGAGAGGCGTACTGGTATCACAAGATGTTGACGCCAGTGGACATCGGCAAGGGTTCGCTGTTGACCAGCCCGGCGC
Source organism: Micromonospora sp. FIMYZ51 (assembly GCF_038246755.1). Classification (NCBI taxonomy): domain Bacteria; kingdom Bacillati; phylum Actinomycetota; class Actinomycetes; order Micromonosporales; family Micromonosporaceae; genus Micromonospora; species Micromonospora sp. FIMYZ51. The sequence continues at coordinate 3,810,631 of NZ_CP134706.1, forward strand.
GAGTCCTGCACGAGCTTGGGGTGGCCACGACCTTGTTGACGGCGTCGCCGCTGTCTCAGGTCGCTCGGCACTGGGCTGCCGTCCGCTACTGCGCCACCTTGACCAGGGCCAAGGGCCGACGCCTTGCGTTGACGGCGGATGCCAACGAGGTTGTCTACCACCACAAGGTGACCCAGTCGGAGCAACTGGGAATCGGGTTGGCCCTGGTCGTCGCCAAGCGGCTGCTCCGACAACAGTACCGAGGTTGGACGTTCCACGCCGTCGACGCGGAAGTGGCGTTGAAGGCTGGCTTTGTAGTCGGGGCTGGCACGGTGGAATCCGTCTCGCGGACCAAGAAGCGCCCGGACTACATCCTGTTGGGGCACCGCGCCACGAAGAGCCGTAGGCGAATGAAGATTGTGGTCCTGGAATGCAAAGGCACTCATCAGGCGCAAAACTTCGTCCACGGCCAACTCGCCCGAGCCGCCGTACAGGTGCAAGCGCTGAAGGTGGGCGGACGCCTGCCGCCGTCGCTGATGGTCGCTTCGCACCTCACCCAGACCGGGATAACCGCCTACGTGCTCGACCCGCCCGGCGACGACGAGTTGTGGTCCGGTGGCGACGACGAGCTGGATGAGTTGTTGAGCACCAGCCCCGAGGACCAGTTCTGGCACCCCCGCATGACCACGCCGGACGAGGCCCGCGTGAGGCAGGCGCCCGCCCGTGGACCGTCCCAGACGGAAGAGGCCGCCCCAGATCCGGCGGCGGCCGAGGAGTTGCCGCCTGGCGCACCCGAGGTGTTCGAAATACCAGAGCAGCGGCGAAGTTGGTTTACCCAGATCCTGACCCGTGCAGTGGCAGCCACCGCCCTGCTCTTTGCCGGGGACAGCGCCACCGCCAGTGGCTACGCCACGCCACGCCAACGCGGAACGCGGGATTCGGAAGCCCAGCCTGGGCTGTTCGATCTGGATCCGGCATGGGCGACAAGCAGCGCCATGACGGTTGAGTTGCCCGGTGGGATCTCCGCCGAGGGCACCCGGTATCGCGCACCCCTGGGACGAGGCAGGACTCTGGAGGTATTCCGGGGCGTGGAGAGCCGCCTCTACCGCCAGCTAGCCGAGGGGCGAATCGGGACATATTTGAGGGAGGCACCCGGCCCTTTTTGGCGGGTGGGCAGCATCGCCGGCCGATGGAGGAGTCTACTCATTTGGCCAGGATGGAACCGTCCTCGTCCTTCGCGTTCTGGACAACGGCAGGTGAGCCGGGCACACGAACCAGGCTTTGCGCCGTCCTGTCAGTTGGACGCATCTGGCGGCCTCATCGGAATCCCGTCTGTCACTTTCGGAAGCCAATCGACTACGGTGATGCGACGGCTGGCGAGGTTTGGGGGCGAGCTTGCAGCATCGTGGACGTTCGATGGTGCTTCAACTGTCCTTGCTGGTGGTAGCCGTCCTGTTCGACCTGACCGCAGGCTTCGTCGTGGATGCGACCGGCACCTCGGGGGTGGCGGCCACTGTCCAGGCTATCGCCGGTCCTGCCCTGCTCGTGCTGCTGCTGGCGCTGATCGTCGGCAACGGCTTGGTGTGGTGGTGGGAGAATCCGCGGCCGTCGCGACCGGCCTGGAGCGGTGACCGTTCTCCGTACCCGGGCTTGGCCGCCTTCACCGAGCTGGATGCGGCGGTCTTCTTCGGCCGCGACGACCAGGCCATGGAACTCGTTCGCCGGTTGCACACGCTGGCAGCCGACCCGACGGTCCGCTTCGTATGCGTGACTGGAGCCTCCGGCAGCGGGAAATCTTCTCTGGTGCAGGCGGGAGTGATTCCTCGCCTGCGGGGGCACCGGTGGCGTGTGCTGCCTCCGGTCGAGCCCGCCGGGGAGCCGCTGAGTCGTCTGGCAGCGGTCGCGGCGGAGTTGACCGACGAGCCTCGACAGGCCGTCCTACGCCGCATGTGGTCAGACTCGGAGACTCTCGCCGAGGCGCTGCGCGGTGGACGTTCCAGCACTACCAGCCGGTACGCCAGAACGCTGCTGGTCATCGATCAGCTTGAGGAACTGGTGACGCTGTCCGGGGCGGCCGAACGGAAGCTGTTCCTGGACCAGATCGCCACCGCGCTTGCCACGGACCGACGGTTGTGGGTGGTGGCGACCCTACGGATCGAGTTCCTCGCGGATCTGCTCGCCACCGAACACGCCAACCTGTTCAGCGCACCGGCGGCGGTCGGCACGATGCACCCCGGCGACCTGGCGACGGTCATCGAGGAGCCCGCCCGGCTGGCGGGGATGAGCCTCGAACCGGGACTGGTGGCCGAGATCGTGCAGGAGACAGGCACGCCCGACGCGCTGCCCTTGCTAGCATATCTCTTGCAGGAGATGTATCTCGCCGTGGGCCGGGGCCGCGTCGTCACCCGGCAGACGTACCAGTCGCTCGGTGGTGTAGCCGGCGCGCTGTCGCGGCAGGCGGACATGGTCTTCGCCGATCTGCGCACCCGACACGATTCCCAGCTGATCCTGTCCACCCTGTTGCGACTGGTATCGATGGATGGTGCGAAGCCCACCCGTCGCCGGCTGCCGATGGACGAACTGTCAGCGGAACAGCGCCGGATCGTGGAGGTCTTCACCGACGCCCGGCTCCTCACCTCGGATGTCATCGACGGGCGCGCCTACGTCCAGGTGGCACATGAGGCGCTGTTCCGGCAGTGGGCGCCGCTTCGCCAGGAGGTTGAAGCGCGAGCCGAGCACCTGAAACGACGGGCCGAGCTGGAGCGGTGGTCTGCGGACTGGCACCGCTCCGGACGCAGCCCTGACTATCTGCTCACCGGCGAGCGACTCACGCTGGCCGGGCAGTGGCTGGACGCGATGCGCTCGGCTGGGCAGGACACTCCGGCGGCCCGCGATCTCGTCGAGGCGTCCCGGCGACGGGACACCGCGTTCCTGCGGCAGGTGTCGGAGTCCATCGGCCGGTACGCGCTCACCAACGTCGACCGGCATCCAGAGCTGGCCGTCCTGCTGACCACCGCCGCGCTGGCCGAGTGCCCCACGACGACGGTCACCACCAGGGCGCTGATGTCGGCGTTGGCGTTCAGCCACGTCGAGGCGGTACTGGCCGGGCATCAGGACGCGGTCCGCGGGGTCGCATGGTCATCCGACGGCCGGACGGTCGCGACCGCCTCGCGTGACGGCACCGCCCGCCTCTGGGACAGCGCAACCGGCATGGTGACGCACGTGCTGCGCGGCCACACCGGCATGGTGGAGGCGGTCGCTTTCTCCCCGGACTGCGCACTGGTCGCCACGGCCTCCCGGGACAGCACCATCCGAATCTGGGACACCGCAACCGCCGCCCCGATCACGGTCCTGTCCTGCGGCGACTACGTCCGCGACGTGGCCTGGTCACCCGATGGTGCCCGACTGGCCGGCACCAGCCGTGACCATCGCGTCCACCTGTGGAACACCGCCACCTGGGCCGACCACACCATCCTGTCCGGGCACGCGGGTGACGTGTGGGGTGTGCACTGGGGGCCCGGCGGCCGGCAGCTCGCAACCGCCTCGCACGACCGGACCGTCATCGTCTGGGATGTCGCCGCCGGACAACCGGAATGTGTCCTGCGCGGTCATCTCGACCTCGTCGAAGCCATCGCCTTCTCCCCTGACGGTCACTGGATCGCCACCGGCGCGGCCGACCGCACGATACGAATCTGGGATGCTCACACCGGCAGCCAACACCGCTGCATCGGGGGGCAGCACGACGCCATCTGGTCGCTTGCCTGGGCCCCGGACGGCGAACAGATCGCCTTTGCCAGCGGCGATGGCACCGTCTTCGTCTGGGACGTCGTCCGGCTGCGTCAGGTCTCCGAACTGCGTGGGCACGAGCACACCGCCTGGAGCGTCATGTTCAGCCCCGACGGCACCCGGGTGCTCACCGGCTCGGCCGACAACACCGCGCGGATCTGGGCACTGCATCCGCATGGTGCGGAACGGGCCCGGTTTGCCAGGCATCGTGCCGGCATCACGGCCCTGGCGGTCAGTGCCGGCGGCGACATCGTGACCGGCTCCAGCGACACCAGCATCCGGCGCTGGCATCCGGACAGCGAAAGCTCGGAGCCGATGCGTCACGAGCTTTCCGGGGCCGTCACCGCCATCGCCGCTCGGCCCACGAGGGCTTCCCTGGCCGCAGCCACCGATGACGGCGCGATCATCCTCATCGGCACCGACGGGATCGACGTACCAATCGCACACGGCATCGAGGCGGAATCGTTGGCCTGCTCGCCCGACGGGACCCTGCTCGCGGCTGGTGTCAAGGACAACAACATCCACCTCTTCGACGTTCGCACCCGTGCCCTGACCGGCGTACTACGCGGCCACACCGACTGGATCGGCGCCCTCGCCTGGTCGCCCAGCGGCCGGTATCTAGCCTCCGGTTCCGACGACCGCACCGTACGGATCTGGGACATGGAGAATCCGAGCAGCAGTACGGTGCTCGCCGGGCACCAAAACTACGTCGACGGCGTGGCCTGGGCCCCCGACGAACGCAGTCTGGCCACCTGCTCCGCCGACTGGACCATCCGAATCTGGCAGCTAGCCGACGGCGATGACACCCGGGCGACGGTGCTGACCGGCCACGAACGACGCGTCCGGGCCGTCGCTTTCTCCCCCGACGGCCATTACCTGGCCTCAGGCTCCGACGACCGCACCGTACGCCGCTGGGACACCCGCACCGACGGCGAACAGCAGGTGATCGGTGTCCATCGTGACACGGTCACCTGCCTTGCCTGGCTGCCCGACGGCCGGCAGGTGGTGACCGGATCAGCCGACGCCACCGTACGCGTCTGGTCCGCCGAACTCGACCTCGACGCCCTCGTCACGACCGCTCGGACCAGGGTTTTCCGTGCCCTCACCGACGACGAGCGCAGCGCCCACCTGTTGCCGACCCGCGAATAACTACAGCACAGTCTCCACCGCGCGGACCTCCTCGCCGACCAGGAACTCCGTCGGATCGACCCCCAGCGCCTTTCGCTTCGGCGACGCCCAGTAGGCGGCGTTGGCCTCCTCGAACGGCCCCTCCCCGGCGTAGGAGATCACCCAGATGTGGGCGTTGCGTTCCCGATCCATCCAGGAGCCGTGCACCTCGAACCCGAACTCCCGCCGCAGCGGAACAATCAACGTCCGCCACTGCTCAATCCACTCGTCCAGCCGGCCGGCCCGCACCACATAGGTACGAATCTGCACGCTACCCATAGCGTCGGCACTCCCTCCTGAGCGGGCGGGTCGCCATCCCACCCAGCGCCGATTCTCCACGACGTCCGCCTCTCACCGAGATGTGGCCGGGAAGTGCGCCAGAGCGGTCCAGTCCTCCAGCGCGGCGAGAAGGATCTTCTTGACCTGAGTCTTGGTCTCCTCAAGAGCAAGGTCGATGAAGCACTGACATCGTGTCAGGTCATCGCCGTTGACCAGGCACAACAGCACTCCGGTCACCTGTAGACCGCGCGCCGCAGCCACCATCTTGGCGTCCGGGGGCAGCGGAATGTTCGCGGCGAGTTGGCGAGCGAATGCCTGCACGACCCGGTCACCGCCGAGGAGCGACGCGAGCCAGGCTGCGATCGCTCCGACGAGATTGTGCAGCATCCTCTTGCCGGTCAGGATCGCCTCAGCCAACCGCGCCAGACCCTTGCATCGCCGTCGCCGTCGCCGTCGACGGCTGAACAGCTGCCGCCAGACCTCCTCGGTCACGTATTCGGTGGCGCGCTCAGACACGACGCTGCCCCACCCGTCGTTGAGGACATCTGCGCAGTACTCGGCGGCCTTCTCGACGCGCTCCTGACGGCGGCGTTCCCGGATCGCCGCATTCCGACCACCAGCGCCTCGCGGAGGACTTCCGTGAGTGCCCCGACGGCCTGAAGGCGTCGCGCGGCGACCGGGCCCTCTCTCCTTGACATGCCGTGGCCCCGCTTCCGGCATCCCGACATGGCGGTAGCACCGCAGCCCGAGCACTTTCACCGGCTTTTTGCAAAGCGTGTTCTCCTTGCACCGTGCACGACATCGGGGCATCGAGTAATCATCACGTCACGCAGAGGTGAAGGCTATCGCCATACTTACACTGACGATGCAAGGTCGCAGCAGGCGGTTCAGGCACCACCGTGGGTGGACCTCGGACAGCGAGCCGCATCAACCGACAGCGGCACCTGCGGCAACCGACTCACTCCACCAGATGCCGCAGCTGCTCGACCATCACCGCCGTGGGGCACCGGTAGCCCGCGCAAACCGATGACGGTTTCGCCCACACCTGCCGGTGATCGCAATCGGCGACGTCCTGTGATCGATGAAGCCGTCCGACGGCTAATTGGGAGACTTGCGGTCACGCTGGATGTTGCTACAAGGGAACCAACGAGAGTGTCCGCGGGCACAAGGGCACGAACTCGACCAGGCAATAGGTTGACCGGTGCGAGGGCGCCGCTAGGCGGTCGTCAGCGGCGGTCACCGTTCTGCTTGGTGGGCCTCGGCGGTGATCTTTCCGATCAGGTGGCGGGACTGGTCGTGGTCCAGGGCCACCGCGTCCAGCCCGTTCCAGATCTCCTCGTACGCGGCCACCTCCGGTTCCCGGTCGAGGTAGAGCGCGCCGGTCAACAACTCGCGGTAGACCACCGGCGGATCCGGCTCGGCGCGGTTGCCGGGCGGGAAGTCGAGCAGCATGAACGGGCCTGCGATGGCGGCCCGGTGCACCCCGACGGCGAGCGGCACCACCCGCAGCGACACCTGCGGCAGCCGACTCGCCTCGACCAGGTGCCGAAGCTGCTCGACCATCACCGCCGGGTCGCTGACGGTACGCAGCAGCACCGCCTCGGCGAGCATCACCTCAAGCTGGGGTGCCGCCGGCAGCCGCCGTCGCAGCACCTCCTGCCGCCGCAGCCGTACCTCGATCAGCTTTTCCCGGTCTGCCTCGGTGAGGTCGGGCCGTCGCCGGCAGACGGCTGTCGCGTACTCCCGGGTTTGTAGCAGCACGGGGATCATCCCGTCGGCGTGCTCGCGGAGCCGGCGGGCGTCGGCGGCCAGGCTGACGTACGGTTCGCACCAGCGGGGCAGCGGATCGCCGTACGCATGCCACCAGCCCTTCGCCCGCGTCTGGCCGGCGAGGGTGACAAGCGCGGCGGCCAGCTCGGGCCGCGCAGCGTACCGCTGGCACATGGCCCGCACGTCGCTGCGGCTCACCGCGGACCGGCCCGCCTCGATCCGCCAGAGCCGCTGCCGGCTGAACTGCAACGCCTCCGCCGCGCCGTCCACCGTCATCCCCGCCTCGGTGCGCAACTGCCGCAGCACCCGCCCGAGGTGCCGACGCGGCACCGACGATCCGGTGTCCTCAGCCATCGCCGCGCCGCCCCGCACCCGGCACACTCCCCCGACACCGCCCGGACGGCAGCGGGTCGTAACGCCCCGCCCGCTGGTTCCGCGCCACCCCCACCCGCCGCACGACCCGCGCCTCCCCCACCGCGCCGTCGCCCCGCGAGGCCCCAGACGCATCGGGTACGCCCTCCAGCGCGCCAGCCCGCCGCCAGCGCCCCGACCCGTCCCCGTCCGGTACGCCCCGTCCCACCAGGTCAGCCCCCGCCCACCCCGGCCACAAGAACCACTTCCACCGCCGACTCATGGCCCCTCCCCTTCCTCGACAACCCAAGAGAGTGAACAGGTGATCAGCATACACGCTCACATGCACCTGCACAGTGCATCCGCTCAGAGAGCATGTGTTCAGTTCGGGTGCTCCTAGCGTTGATCCCGTGGGGAAGCTTCGGCTGGTAGCGAGCCAAGAGGTGCAGGACATGCTTGGCGTCTCCCGCACGCGCGCCTACCAGATCACCAACTCGAAGTCGTTTCCCGATCCGGTGGCCGTCCTGTCAGTCGGACGCATCTGGCGGACAGAAGACGTGGAACGGTGGATCAGGGATCACCGGCCGGACCTCCACGACACGGAGGCCTAACCTACCGGCGGGATCTGACCAGTTGCACGCAAACACCCAGCCCTATCCTTGCGGAATTTAGCTTCCCAGCGCTCGCGGCAATGCTTCAACCCCAAAGGGTCTGAATTAGTCAGAGCCATTTGGCAGGCGGATGCCCCGGACTGCAGTCGCTCAACGACATCATCGCGATGGCTTAGGACCCGCATCAAGACGTCGATTACAGGAAACCAAGCTACTGGACTCCCCGTCACCACGTATGCGACGGCCAGCAGCCCAGAGCGGGCACTCTACCGATGGCGCACGACGCTCCACCCCCCATCTGCCCGCAAACGACAGGTAGGTTGGGCACAAAATCGCCGTAGCTTAATGGTGATCCTGAAGCTCTCGATGGAGGAATTCGATAAACGCTTTGAAGTCTGCTGGCTGGCGGGCGGAAACATACGCACGACAGGCTTCGGCGACAACCACCGCCTTGCTAACGGCAACCTTCGCTGCCACCACATCCGGAAAGTAATGATGCCCGTCAGCTGTAGCCAAGAGGTCCGGCAAGTCTATTAAGTAGGGATGCTTTCTGAAATACGCAACTACGGCAGAATCAAGGAAAACCTCCTCTTCGGGAGGCCGCACCCCTGGAAGACGGAACATCCCTTCAGCTGAGTAAATCCTCTCAGGCATATCGCCATCGCAAATGCCCACCGTACGCGCTCTCGCTTGCCGAAGAACTCGAACTGCAGAAGGGATCTGCTGACCGCCACCGATTTTTAGGTAGTTCAATCCCGCAAGCAGATGCGGATCGCAAAGCCGAACAATCTCTGTAGTCAGGCATGCCGCAAAGTCGTCCTCGACGCATACGGTGGGTCTACCATGGTGCCGCTCAGACAAGTAGGAATCTACCTGATAGGTGCTCAATCCTGTCGTGGCGGTTAGAAATCCGTCCGGGCTGCGGCCCAAGTACACAACAGATTCACGGTGCAACTCGCCGAGAATAGCTGAGCTATGAGTCGTCAAAATGATCTGATGGCGACGCCTGTAGGAGACATCGACAAGGTAGCGAGCCAGCCTACGTTGCGCGTCCCCGTGCAGCGCAGTCTCCGGCTCTTCCAAAACAAATAGGCTCCGCTGGGGAGCATTCTCCATTTCACTGACCATGTAGAGAACGCGCGCCTCTCCGAACCCCATATGGTTCTCTGAATACCTTCGCCCCCCAGCATCCGCCGTTGCAAGGCGAGCTGTCCGCGGCCCATGAATGACCTCGGCAAAATTGAGCTCGGTATAGGAAATGCCAAGGATTCGACCGATATGCCGCATGGCCTCTGAGGACAGGGGGACAACGGCCCCGACAGTCAGGCTGCGCGCTGCGTATACCGAGAAGTCCCTACGCTCAACTTTGGGGATAAACCAATTGAGCCCAATGTAGTACGAGGACCGTTCGGGCTGCCTCTTGTAGCCCGACCATTCCACCTTCGCCCGCGAAACCGTCACCTGCCGAGCGCCAACCCCTTTAGGATCGCTATAACTATAAATAGCATGGGCATCGTCGGCAAAAGGCTTCGGATCCAAGGCAGAAACGGGGAAATAGTCCTTCACGTAATAGCGCCACCGGCCGGGCGGCCTACGATAAGCACAGGTTGCGAGTTGAGCAATCGTACTTTTGCCCGTGCCGTTTAAGCCAGAGAGCGCAGTAACAGGGGATTTAAGACTTAATGTCAAATCAGCCACGCCTCGGAATCCTCGAATTTCAAGGGACGTCAGTACCGCACCGAAGTTCCTATACTGATTATCACCAGAAAACATCCGGCTAATAGCACGCCTCTTGTCGTCGAAGCTACCACTCACAAGGCAATCCTATCAATCTCAATCGCCGACAACTGCATCAACTGATTGCGGCTTACGTTTCGCCTTCGCCTCTCCTGACGCCCCGCTTGTAGAGTTGGCGCACTTGCACCTAACGAATGCCGCAGGATTAGGGCACCGTTCAGACCTTGGTCGAGATTCTCCGCACGCGCAGCTAGGCGTGGAAGAAGCCGGCCTACCGCCTTCTTTGCCGTTGGTCAGAAACTTTTCGCCAGAACCTCCGGACGATAGCAATACGGACTACTGCCAGCGCGGCGTACCCCACGAACTGCGCGAGCTATAGGGGTGCCGGCCTGCGCCAATCGCATGCTGAAGCCGCTTGCTGAACACAGCATGCGCTTGCTGATACTCCTCCTCCCGGTCGGCCTTGAAAAACGGTGCCGTGTATCCTTCCGGCACCTGACTTCGATCCGGATCCTCCAGATGCGCCATCAACTTCCCATAATGATCCTTGGTCTGACCATAACCCCACTGATTGAAGTTCGCCGCAATCCGCTTACCTTTTGCGTCGAACCACATTGCCGACTCATAGTCGACCAGTTGCGGAAATCGAGCCCGATAAAGTGCGACCAGTTGTCTAAGATCTATTCCCAACCAAACGGCGACCAACGCATCTATTTCTACTAGCGCAGCTCGCCTTTCACGGTCAGTACGCAATGGACTTGTCGCACTCCAGACGTCTCTCACTGCCCCAAGCGGTTGCAATCCCGACCATGAGCAGGCCCAGCGTTCATTACGCCACTCAGAGTCGTACAACTCTGACCACAGAGGGGAATACTCCTCGACTAGGCAATTCAGACGCATGGCACGCACAAGCAGCGCCTGCCCCAGCGGGTGCGGCAGAGCGGGGATCGGCATAGCTTTGGCATCTGCGGCATCGAGGTGGCCGCGACCGCCAATTCTCAGCGCGTAATCCAATGGTAGAGCGGCCCAGAAGCCAGCAATTAGGGCGGTTGTTGCGTTATCTTGACAAGCCAGCGTTCGTATGCCATGGACATGCATCGGTCCTGGCGGCAAAAGAGCGGCAAATAGGCTACGCTCCGTCGATGCCGGAACCATCTCACGCCACGCAAGGCGAAAATACTCGGATTCCCGACGGGTGCCCCAGATGGCCTGCGCTTGACGAAACACTTCCGCGTTCGTGGCTCTCACGTAGTCCGTTGCCTGCACTGCGTCGCGCGGTAGTTGCGTCAAATCGACCGGTTTATGGGTGTGCGAGGTTTCCGGTGGCTTTTTTGCGAACGGCGTCGCAACCGAGATCTGCGGTCCGCGCAAAATCACTTCATTCCAAGTTTCGGGACGTGAAAGCTTCTGGCGAATGATGCCGGCTTTCTTTGCTCCTGATTCATGTAGTCCTGCACTGATCCAAGGATCAAGCTCGCCCAGCCGGTAAGGCCAGTTAGCTAAGGCGGCAATAGCGTCCTGCTCTAGGCTTGAAACGGGATAAAGTAGCCGAGGAACTCTGCCTTCTCGATTCGCCTCCGGTTGTAACCGATCCCACTCCAATAATCTTTCGGCGTCGACATGCACGATCCTCGCATGATGTGGGCGCAGATCCCAATACCCTCGATACTTCAAACCGGGAGGCTCACCGTCGCCAACATGGTCTAGCGATGACACAAGGGTGACAGGATCAAATAGCCAGCTTACGTGAGTGAACCCTACCTCACCCGAGGTCCCATACACGTGCAAGCCGAACTGCTTATTCCAGTCAATCTCGGGAAAGATTAGTCGGCGATTCTGAAAATGGGCATGAAGGAGGAGGCGACGGTAGGTTTCACCACGAAGGTTACTTTCTAAGGATCCCGTAAGATGGCTATCAGGATGGAGCAGTCCCGCCACACCATTCGGCCGAAGCTGTGCCCACACCCGACACATAAAGGCTCGGTATAGGTCGGGCTGAGTTCCAGCAAGCAGCGGATAGGTCGAAACTCCACCTAAGTAGGAAACCACTCCGCCATTTACCGTCAACTCGTTCATGAAATCCCAACGTGCGACCGACTCAGCCAGCTGGGCTGACTTTCGTCGGTCTCTTAGTTCATTAGATGCCTGCTCAAACAGCATGAACCAAGGCTCATGCTCCGCGAGCACAGCATCTTGCCTCCAGACCGGACGAACCCATGGCGGATTCCCAACCTGAAGATCAAATCCACCTACACCGAACGCTTGCGCGAATGTCAACTCCCAGTGAAAAAAGCCTTGTTCCGCAGCGATATGGCTGGCGGTGAGGAGCCAGGGGAAGCGGTCGGAGAGGGTCCAGGGAGAGTCGACGCCGATGACTCCGTCGAGTCTCTGCTCAAAGTCGCTCATCTCGGCAAGGCTGGTGAGCTTACGGCCGTAGAAGGCTTCGGTGGCCTCGTCCACGTCTTTGCGGCCGATGAGGGCTTCGGCGAAGGTTAGCCAGTCGTCCAGGTTGGTCAGGGGGACCTGCTGGCGGAGTTGTTCGGCGACGGTCATTCGGCGGGCGCCGCCGGTCGGCTTGGTCGGTAGTTTCATCTGCTGCGGCTGGACGTTGCCGAAGAGGTCTGCGGCCTCGTAGGCGGGCGGTTCGTCGTACGCTGGCTCGTCTTTGACGTGGGTGACCTGGACGGGCGCGGCCGGGTACGCGTCGGTGTCGGAGCCGTCGAGCAGGCCGACCTTGTCCAGCGGCCAGAACCAGAGGGCGCACCAGACGTCCATCAGGGTCTTGAGTCGCCAGTACGGGGTGCCGGGCGCGGTCAGGTCGGCGAGGATGCGGTCGCGGGGCACCGCCTCGGTGACCGGCGGCAGGTCGTCGGCACCCCAGACGGGGATGTCGCGGCGGATCTCCCGCTCGGAGATGGCGAGCCGCTGCTGCACCAGGCCCCACAGGAACTCGACCCGGCGACCCAGCGCCTGCAAGCGTTTGACCTGGGAGTTTTTGCCCTTGGCGGACGGGGTGCGCTTCATCGCCGTACGCCAAGCCTTCAACCGCGCGGTTTCGGCCGGCGCCAGTTCGCGGGCCTCCTTCTCCCCCGCTACCGCGCCCCAGCCGTCGGCGGGGAGCAGGAAGTGGTGGATGGTGTCCGGGTCGATCGGGCCGTCGCGGAACGGTTTTTCCTGTGGGGCGGTGGTGAGCCAGGACTTGTCGGCGAGTTGCTTTGCGTCGTAGGTCTTGCGTCCGCAGCCGATGAGGGAGTTGCCGCGTCGCAGGTGCAGGCCGAACCAGGGGGCCTGGAGGCCGGCGTGCATGACGTTGAGCCACAGAGAGACCTCGGCCAGCTCGACCGCCATGGAGTTCAGGTCGACGCCGTAGCAGTTGTGCAGGGCGATGTACGCCTTCACCCGCTGGAGTTCGAGGTGATACTGCTCCGGGTCGAGGGTGGTGTCGAGTTCCTTCTGGCGGCGGCGTAGGTATTCGGCGGCGACCTGGTTGATGGCCTCGTTGAGGAACGCGCCGGAGCCGAGCGCCGGCTCGCAGATCGTCCAGTCCAGCAGCTCACGGGCGGGCGTGATCGTGTCGTCCTGGTCGAGGCGGTACTTCAGGGCGAGTTGGACGGTGACCTCGGTAAGCGACTGCGGGGTGTAGTAGGAGGCGCTGGTCTGCCGGTCCCGGCCGGCGAGCCGGTAGACGAACTGGCCGGGGTCGTAGCTGACCCGGCTACGCACGCCCGTGTAGGCGTTCTCGCGGTAGACGAAGACGTTGTCGTCGTACTCGTCGGCCTTGGAGGCGGGGATCATCCACGAGCCGTCCTTCGGGTCGCCGTTCTTGGCGACCTCGTAGAGCTGCTCGGTGGCGACGAAACCGGTGTACGACATCAGGCCCTCGTAGACCGCGCCGAGCTGGTTGATGCCGAGCTGGGCGTACGAGATGAAGCCGCCGCGCCGCCGCTTGCCGCCCTTGGTGAGCATCAGGCGGCGCAGCACCTCGTAGAGGACCTTGTTGCGCAGCCGGGTGTCGATGGTCGGGGCGTCCGGGTCGTCCTCGTCGCTGCCGGGGGCGGGGATGAGCTGGCCGATCAGGTGAGTCTTCTCGGGCAGGAAGAGGTCCGACTTCATCGGCTCGAAGCGCAGGCCCTCCCCCTCGCTGGCGTTCTGCGCGATCTCGGTGCCGCCGCGTTGGTTGTGGCCGTCGTTGACCATGCGGAACAGCAGGTCGAGCGACTCGTAGAGGTGGGTGCCGTCCTCGGCCGACGATGGCAGGCGGCGGGAGACCAGGTCGCCGATGCGGGCCAGGCTGTAGCCCTCGACGTACTGCGGGTCGTTGACCGGCAGCACGCCCAGCTCGGGTCGGGCCTCGGCGTAGAGCAGGAAGAGGATCCGGTAGAGGTAGCGCAGCGCCTCGCGGCCGAGTTCCTTGGCCAGCTCGTCAAGCATCATCACCTGATCCGGCTGGTAGCCGGCGGCGCGGATGCGGTCCAGCACCTCGTTGGCGATGAGTTCGACGGAGACCTTCAGGCCCTCGCGCAGTTCGCCGGAGACACCCACGGCGTGCTGGCGGGAACCGGCGACCAGGTCGGCGAGGGGTTCGGTGCCGCCCTCGGCGGGCGGGCGCAGCGAGTCGGCGCCGAAGAGGGCGGCGACGACGTCGTACTCCCGGTCGTCGTTTCGGGCGTACGCGGTGTCCAGGCTGACGGCCAGGTAGCGGCCCTCGCCCCAGGCGGCCCGGTCGGCGAGGGTGACCACTGCACCGCTGAGGATCAGCACGTAGCGGGGTGGCCGCTCGGCGGCGAACAGCCACGAGGCGAGTTTCGCGCCGGTGGTGATTGTTTCGTTGCCGGGCAGGGTCACCGGGTCGAGCAGCCGGCCCGCGCCGTCCGGGTCCTGGGCGGCCTCGGTGTCGACGGCCCAGCCGCAGTCCAACGCGACGATGCCGTGCGCGGTGCCCAGTTCGGCGTACGCGACGGTGATCTCCTGTTCGTGGCCGGCGCGTTCGACGGTGATGATCTGCCGGGGTCGTTCGTCGGTGAGGGCGGCCGGACTCGGCGCGAAGCCGAGCGCCTCCAGCAGCTGCTGGTGCAGCTTGCGGAGCCGTTCCGGGTCGAAGAACTCCTCGTCGGCCAGCTCGGTCTTCGCGTCGAAGTAGGGCCGGCGCATGCTCCGCAGGCCGGTACGCGGGGTTTGCTCGCCGGACTTCTCGGCCTTGATCCAGCCCTTGACCAGGTCGCTGTTCTTGAGGGTGGTGGGCAGGATCTCGGCGAGATAGTGCGCGGAAAGGTACTCGCCGCGGTTGGTAAGCGACTCGAAGCTCATGCTTGCACTCCGTGCTCAGGGGAGGATTCCGCGGCGGGGACGAGGACGGCGAGGACGCGGAGCAGCGGTTCGCCGTCGGTTTCCAGGCGGTCGAGCAGGTCGTGCTGCTCGGCGACGGTGGCATCGACGCGCTGGCGGCGGCGTTCGCGGTGCGCGCCGGGCAGCTCGTCGAGAAGGCTGGCCTGCTGGAAGGCGGTCAGGCGTTCCCGGTGGCGGCGCAGCGGTTCGGCGTTTGCGGCGTCGAACTCGGCGCGCTTGCCTGCCAGGTGGTCGCGGGCGGCGGCCACCGCCTTAGCCAGCAGCTCGCTCAGCGGGGCGGTGTCGATGGCCTCGGCCCGGTTGACCATGTCGGGGCCGACGCCGGCCGCGCGCAGCACCTCGTCCATCGGCGCGATTGTCGGCTCGGCGGGCAGGCCGGCCACGGCCATCCACTGCACCACAGTCGGTTGGCCGAGCCGGTTGGCGTAGACGCCCTGGATCAGGAAGGTCGGGCTGGTCACGTCGGCGGTGAGCACCGGGGCCTGCTGGCGGCCCAGCCGGATCAGCACCTTGTCGACAAGCCAGTCGACCATCGGATGCACGTCGCTGAGGAAGGCGATCTCCGGCCACATCGGAGTTTTGCTCTGCCGGGCCTGGTCGAGCTTGCGTTGGGCCAGCGGACGGTCGAAGGTCACCTTCAGCCGCAACTGCTCGCCCTCGCGGTGGGCGCGCAGGTAGGAGCGCGGCAGGTCGGTGAGCCGGTGCACCAGGTCGTCGGGGGCGAGGAAGGTAAGCAGCTCGTCCTCGCGGCGCAGGTCGATGCGGTCCTCGGGCCGGTCGTCGTAGATCTCGTGCAGGGCGGCGTCGACGAAGTCCCGGGTGGAGTCGAAGAGCTTCGGCACGCGCGCCTGCGGCAGTTCGGCGGCGACCGGGGCGGAGCCGACATCGCCGAAAAGGTCGGCCATCACGTCGATCTCGGCGTGCGCGTCCGCGTACGACTGGTCGACGGTCTTGCCGTGCAGCAGGTCGCGGACCAGGCGGTCCTCCTCGGCCTTCGCGTCGTAGAGGCCGGTCGCGGCCTCCACGCTGCCGAGGGTGCGGTGCGCGACCGCCTCCCGGTCGAGCAGCTTCTCCGAGACCGTACGGTCGTCCTTGGCGTCCTCGCGGGCGGAGGTGAGGATCAGCGCGCGGAACTGCGGCTGGTGGCGCTGCCCGTAGCGGTCGATGCGGCCGTTGCGCTGCTCGATCCGGATCAGGCTCCACGGGATGTCGTAGTGGATCAGGTGGTGGCACTGCTGGTGCAGGTTGACGCCCTCGGAGGCCACGTCGCCGGTGAAGAGCAGCCGCACGCCGCTGCCGGCCAACTCGAACTCCTGGAGGACCTTCTGTTCGTCGGAGTCGGCCACGCCGCCGTGCAGCACCCGCACGGCGTCCGGCTTGAGCCCGAGCAGGGCGGGGACGGTCTCGGCGAGCCACTTGATCGTCGGTACCCGCTCGGAGAAGACCACCGCCCGGATGTCGCTGCCCTTGCCGACGCCGATCCGCTTCAGCTCCTCGACCAGGTGGCGCAGCTTGCTTGAGTCAGCGTCGGTCATCGCCGAGGTCAGCTCCGCGAGCCGGTCCAGCGCCGCACGTTCGGTGCCGGTGGCCTTCTTGCTCCGGTTGGTCACCGTCTCGTGCAGCGCGCGGTGCGAGGAGAGAAAAGACTTCAACAAGGTGTACGGGAAGAGCCGGTGCTGACCGGTGACCGCCTCGTCGCTCCACTTGCCGGCCAGCCACACGTCGGTCAGCTCGTCGAAGATCTGCTCCTCGATCTCGCCGGCCGGGCAGTGGATGGCCTGCGACGGGCCACGGTCGGCCCAGCGGTCGCCGATCTGGTCGCGTACCTCGGGGCTGATCTTCGTACGCCGCAGGTAGAGGTGCGCGATGTCGCTGGCCTGGTAGTCCTTCGGGTTGGCGATGGCGGCCGGGTCGAGCAGCGAGATGAGCTGCGCGAAGGACTCCTTGTCGCCATTGTGCGGGGTGGCGCTGGCCAGCAGCAGCGCGTCGGTCTTCGCGGCCAGCCGGCGGGCCAACTCGTTGCGCTTGGTGCCCTTGTTGATCAGGTTGTGTGACTCGTCGATGACCACCGCGTCCCAGGTGGTGGCGTCGAGGTGGTGGCCGAACTGGCCGGCGTCCTTGAGTGTGTCGACGGAGATGATGGCCCGCTTGAAGTGGGTGAACGGGTTACGCCCGGCCGGGATCTCCTGCTGGATGCGCTGAATGCCGGTGGAGTCGAGACGCACCAGCGGGATGGCGAACCGGGTCCACAGCTCCCGCTGGAACTGCTCCAGCACCTGCTGCGGTGAGACCACGAGGATGCGGTCCCCCCGGCCCCGGCGGATCAGCTCGGCGAGGATCAGCCCGATCTCCAGGGTTTTGCCCAGGCCGACCACGTCGGCGAGCAGGATGCGTGGGCGCAGGCCGGCCAGGGCCAGCTCGACCGGGCGCTGCTGGTACGTCAGCGGATCGAGCAGGAACCGGTCGGTCAACGCCAGACCGCGTTCGGTACGCGGCAGGGGCGTACGCCGCAGCACCGCCTCCAAAAAGAGTCGACTCTGCCGGAAGCGGGAGGAGGTGTCCCGGACGAGTGTGGTCTCCTCGGGACGCATCGGCTGGATGCCCCGGTCGAGTTCGGTGAAGAAGGTCGCCTCGACGTCCTGGACGAACTCGGAGACACCCACCGCCTTGATCATGGTGCCGTCCGCGGTGCCGGTCTTGACGCTGCGTACCAGCCACTCCTCGTCGCGGACGACAATGCGGGAGCCCGGCGCGAAGGTCGCGCCCTGGGGGGTGGTCATCGGTGGTGCGGCCTTCCTACAGGGTGGCTCGGCGGGCGTACTGGTGGCGCAGCTTCTCGACCAGCCAGGTCACGTCGACCGGCGGGGCGCTCCCGGGCCGCTCGGAGGCGACCTTCGTGGGTGCCGGTTCCGCGACGGTGCTCGTCCCCCCTTCGAGGGTGTAGCCCTGGTCGGTCACCGGCGGAGCCTCGGGGTCCTGCTTCGGGTCCTGGAGGTCCGGCGGGACCAGCAACTCCGTCGCGCTGTCGTAGGTGCGCGCGGCGACCTCCTGCCGCAGGGCATGCACGTTCCCGCCGCCGGACGCGGTGGCCACGGCCAGCAACCGGGCCTGGATGTCGGCGAGCGCGGGCCGGGCGGTCGGGTCGAAGGCGAGCATCGCGCCGAGCAGCTGCACCAGTTCGGCCGGTACGCCGGAGAGATCGGGCAGGTCGCTCGGCTCGGTGATCCGCAGCAGCAGGTTCCATGAGTTGGCCGGTGGATAGAGGTGGTGCCCGGTCAGCGCGAAGACCAGGACGGCGGCCAGCCCGTAGACGTCCACCGCAGGAATCAGCTTCCGCTCGCCGCGAACCTGTTCGGGTGACATGTAGGCGGGGGTGCCGACCATGGCGCCCGGTGCGGTCAGGTAGTCGCTGCGGTCGATGAGCACCGCCAGACCGAAGTCGATAAGCTTCGGGCCGTCCGGGCCGAGGATGATGTTCTGCGGCTTGAGATCGCGGTGCAGCAGCCCGGCCTGGTGCACCTTGCCCAGCCCTTCGGCGAGCATGGCACCGGCCATCGCGGCCAGCGGCAGTGGCAGCGGGCCCTGGGCGTCGACGTGCTGGCGCAGGGTGGCACCGGGGACGTACTCGACCGCCAGCCAGGCCGGGTCGCCGGTGGCGTCGGCGTCCTCAAGGCGCGCGACCCGGGAGCCGAAGACCAGCTTGAGGCTCTCCACCTCGGCGGCGAACCGGTCCCGGATCGTCGGTGTCTCGATCAGGTTCTTCCTGATCACCTTGAGCGCGACGCGCTGGGCGATCGGCGACACCGCGAAGAAGACCTCACCCATGCCACCGGCGCCGAGCGGCTTGACCAACGTGTAGCCGCCGATGCTGCCCAGCGTCATCCGGTCCCCTCCACAATGGCCCCTGCCCCCGAAGCATGCCTCTGGTCGCCGCGCTCGGGCCGCACGAACGCATGACCGTACAGCGCTGGGCCATCGAGAGCTACCGTCCCTTTGGCGCGTTACGGCACCCTGTCGGACCACAGTCGACAGTTTGATCTGCCTCTTACCGGTGCGGATCCGCTGAGACCACCGGGAGCGCCAAATCACCGTCGGATATCCGACCGAATGTGAGCTGTGTCAGCTGTTCCAGAACATGAGGTCGCGCGCCTGCCGCGAACACGCCGCCAACTCCGGCACCTCGCGGGCCGGGACGACGTAGTCGCGTTCGCGGATGAGGGTCAGGAACTGCTCGGGCACCGTGACCCGATGGCGACGTACGTAATAGGCGAAGTCCTTACGCCACAGCCAGTCGCCGTCGGTCAACACCGTCGCCCCGTTGAGCACCTGCTGGCCGGCGTCGAACGGGTCATCGGCGACGTCCATCACGTCGATGAGGACGTAGCCCGAGTTCAGATAGCCGACCACCTGGGCGAGGTCGGGCAGCTCCGCGTCGGCGACGCTGTCGAAGATGCTCGGCTGCGGATCGGTGGAACGCACCGGCCCGAACTCGACGAACATTCCCGCCGTCCGCAACTGACCGCTCTCCATTACCGCCCACTCTTCGGATAGAAGGTCTTCCACTCGCCGTCACCCCGGATCACCGGAGTCTGCCCAACCGGACCATACCGGTCCACGCCGACCGCGTCCGTGGGCGCGGTGACCGGTACGCCGAGGGCGTCGGCGACCTGCTGTGCCGCCGGTGGCACGCCGGCTTCGGGGTTCACGGCCCCGGTGTGGCAGGCCACCAGCCGGACCGGCCCGCCGTCGTAGTGCGGGTTGGTGCGGATCGCGTCGGCGATCTGCTGCGGGTGGGTGTAGCCGGAGGGATGGTCTCCACCGTCGGCACCCAACAGGCCGGGACGGAACATGCCGTTGCGTTCACCGTGCACCACCACGTCATGGTGGCCGGTGATCGGGCCCACCAAGTCGAAGTTGTTCATCGTCGCGCTGTCGTAGCCGATCGCGGTGCTGGTCGAACGGTGATAGACCGGATCTCCGGCCAGCAGTTGCGCGTCCGGCGGTGGCGGTGGCTGCGGATGTGCGGTCGGGTCGCTCCAGTCCGACCGGCGCCCCATCGGGTCCAGCTCCGGCCCTCCGCGCGGCGCGGCACTCCCATCGGGCGGTGCGCTGCCGGGCGGAGCGGTGGGATCGGTGCGGGCGGCTCGGTGCAGCAGGCGATTCAGCTCGTCGATCAGATCATCCAACCGCCGGAGCAGCGGCACCAGGCGGCGCAAGCTGTTGATCAGGGCACTGACCAGCTTGCCGATGCGTGCCGCCCACTTGGCGACCAGGCTGCTCACCTGGGAGATGACCAGCGGAGTGGCCGCGCCCAGCGTGGCTCCGGTCTCGGCCAGCCAGAGCGGCAGCCTGACCGCCAGCACGGACACGAAATCCGCGATCAGGTCCCGGACCAGCTCGCGGGTAAGCGCCACCAGGAGGCCAGCGCCCTCCACCAGCGAGGCGATACCGCTGGCGGCCCGAGCGATGCCGTCCATCGCCCGGATCTGACCGGTCAGGTGTGCCTGGTACGCCCGCGCCGACGCGCCCTCCCAGCCGACCAGTTGCGTAATCATCGCCGTTTGCAGGTCGGCCGCCGTACTGGTGCTCTCCGCCGCGATGTTGCGCCAGGTCTGCGCGTACGCGGTGATCTGGTCGGGGTCGCCGGCCAGCCAGTCCAGCGCGTCCGACAACGGCTTCACGTGTTCCAGCAGCCAGCCGACACCCCAGCTCACCAGCGAGCCGAGTGGGTCGAGCACGGTGGCCAGCGCGTCCAAGGAGGTGGAAACGCCACCGATCGTGGTGTCGATCCAACTGCCCGACTCGATGCCGGCCACCGTGTCAGCGATCTCCTCGACCAGCCCGAGCCCCGAGTACCAGCGGGTCGAGTCGATGCGCGGCGCCACCAGGTGGTTGGCAGCCACGCCGGTCACAGCGGCAGTTCCAACCGGCCGGAAGCACGGACCCGGCGCGCGTTGCCCTGATCGGTCGACTCGGTGGTGGCGGCGACCGTCCGCAGACTGGTCGCCGTCTCCCGCAGGGCCGTCGCGGCTTCGTCGAGCGCGGTCACCGCCCGCTCTCCCACCGGATCGATCAGCCGGGGTAGGAAGGCACAGATCTGCCCATACGCCTGTGTGCCCAGCTGCACCTGCGCCGCCGCGCTACGGGCGGTCGTTATCCGGTCGGCGGCCTCATCCACTGCTGTGGCGTGTCGATCCAATGCGGTGATCGGCATCTGCATTTGCGGATCACCAGCCATTGTCGGTCTCTCGCCGATGCCGGTTCGTCGGTTCCTCGGGCGGCTCGGGGAATCGGCGGGCAAACGAGTCGACCATCGCCTGCCCGGCCTCCGAGTCGGTGCCGACAGTGTCCCGGACCGCTGCCGTCACCTGCGCGGTAAGACCGGCTTGTGCCCGGGCGATCGTCGTCATGACCAGGTCGGCAAGGTCGACGCCCCGCATCCGTTGCACCCGATCGTCGAAGCTCAGGTCGGTCAGTGCGCCGGAGGCGGCGACCGTGACGCGCACCGCGCCGTTTGCCCCGGTGGCCGTGGCAGTCAGGCCCGCGACCCGGTCGGACAGCTCGGCGGCTGCCTGTGCCCGTGTCGAGACCTGCGCCGTCCACGAGTGCAGCCACTCCTGCGCCTCGTCCGGGCTCCGACCAAGCATCACACCCCCGACGTCTATGATCCACCGACGCTGTCACTCACCGTCGATGCGGCAGTGACTGCTCCACAGTGCACCACATTCGCGGCCTCGCCGGGCACCCGGATCTGGTGGGGCCGATTGGCGGTCACTCCACCCGCTGAGACGGGCGGTCCCGCGCGTCCCCAGCGAGTCGGGGCCGATGGAAGATTCATACTCCGCTAGGCTCCGAAGTATGAGTCGGCGTGTGACGATCTCCGTGCCAGATGACGTGGCGGAACAGCTGGACGCGCTCCCGGCCCGTCAGGTGTCCGCGTACGTCACCGAGGCGCTGCGCCGCCGCCGGGTATCGGACGATATGCGGGCTGCGCTGCGGGCCGCCGGGCACGGCGAGTTCCCGTACGACCCCGCCGGGGCGGCCCAGCGACTCGCCGCCCACCAGGTCACGCCGGAGGTTCGTGAGGCGGCCGTCGCCCGGGTCGCCGGGCTGTTGGGCCGGTCGGCCGAGGAGCTGCGCTCGGAGCTGAACGACGCCTCGGCGGCATGAGCCGGGCCTACTGGGTGCTCGACACCGGCGCGCTGCTGGCGTACGTGCAGGGGGTGCCGGCCGTCGGTGAGGCGCTGGTCGCGGTGGCCGACGTCGAGGGAACGGTGACGGTGCCGCTGGCCTGCCTGTTGGAGGCGTACAGCCGGCTCGACCCGACCGAGCATGAGCTGCTGCGGATGCTGCGCCGGAACCCGGCCGTGGTCACCGTCGTGCCCACCCTGAATCTCGACGACGGCGACGAGGCACCGACCATTGGCGGCCTGGCCCGGCACACCGGTCGGCTCGGCTCCGCGCACGCCGCCTGGCTGGCGATGGTCAACCAGGCGGGCGTGGTGACCTCCCACCCGGACCAGATTCGGACGGTGCTCGGCGACGGCTGGGAGATCCTGGAGGTCTGAGGTCAGCCTGCTCCTCCGGCGGGCCGGATGGTGCCTCGGGCCAAACCGTCGGCGGTGAGTTTCCCGGCCAGGAACCACGGGTCGAGGATCGCCGGGTTGGGCGCAGCAGGTGGCTCTCCCACCGGTCAGCAATTGTCCTTCCGGCCGCTCGGGCTGGGGCGTGACCTGTGGCATCAGCGCCGGCGTCGAAGGCGGGCCCAACTCCTCGGCGAGCGTGTCGATCTCCGGCAGCAGTGGTGCCAGGTGGGAGTCGGTCGGCCGGCGAGGGCGTTGACCGCGTTGCCGGGCCAGCAGCAGCGCCCCCACGGCGGTCCTTCCGGGCTGAACCCACCCCTGGACTCGATCAAAATCCTCTGGCCTCTCCGAGATCTTGGTCCGCGAGCGCCCCCATCGGGGCCGTTCCCGACCAAGATCCAGCGGCAGTGCCGAGCGGCTCGCCGGTGGCCGCACGGCTGGCACAGATTTTCTGATCCCCCTGCGGATCTTGGTACGAATCCGCCCCTCGCGGCGCTCTTACCAGTAGCCGCCACCAACTCAGGAAGGAGGCATCCGATGAAGTCGCATCTCGTCCCCTGCCCGGGCGGGGAGGTCGTCCCGGACCGGATCGTGACGCGCCGGTACGTGCAGGCGCGGCTGGCCGAGCTGCCGTCGCGGCCGGAGGACGTCGACGCCCGGCTGCGCGGCCTGCTGGAGATCTACGAGGACCTGAACGCGGGCGGCCATCCGGAGCCGTTGACGCTGTTGGCCGGGGTGCTGGGCATCCCGGCGGAGGTGCTGGTCATACACCTGCGTGCGGCCGGGCGCAGGTGAGTGGAAGAGCACTTCTCACCGTCCGGAAACTGGTAGCTTGACCAGGTAGGAGCCATATTCACATTCCCTCCGAGTTCGGAGGTGGTGATGGTGTCGGACCCGATCGGGCTGGCGCGGACGGGACGCAGGCCGAAGCTCGGCCTGCCGGCAGCGCTGGCGGTCGCCGTGCTGGCCGGTGCCGGTCCGGTCCCGGCTGCCGGCGCCACCCCTGTCGCGCCAACCCCGGCGGCGTACGCGCAGCCCTGCGCCACCGAGCCGGCAGCGATGCCGGAGGGTGCCGAGCCGGCAGCGATGCCGGAGGGTGCCGAGCCGGCAGCGATGCCGGAGGGTGCCGAGCCGGCGGTGGTCACCTCGGGTGACCAGGTGTGGAGCTTCGTCTCCGAGCCGGAGTTGCAGCCGATGCGGGTGAACGTCACCGCGCATCGGGCCGGTGCCGCGGCCGGTCGGATCTTCGTCGCCCCCTACAGCAGGTCAAAGCTGGTCGGCCAGACCGGGGCGCTGATCCTCGACGACGGCGGGCAGCCGGTCTGGTTCCGGCCGCTGCCCTCGGCGAGTCTGCACAACGCCGACTTCAAGGTGCAGACCTGGCACGATCCGGCGACCGGGACGACGCAGCCGGTGCTGACCTGGTGGCAGGGCAGCCTGGCGACCGGGCCGACGAAGCGTACGGCGGGTGGCTGCTTCTATCTGATGGATTCGCGGTACCGGCTGCGGCAGACGGTCACCGCACACCACGGCTTCCACGCCGAACCGTACGACTTCCAGCTCACCGAGCGGGGCACGGCGCTGTTCCTGGCGTCCCGGGCCGAGCCGGCGGACCTGCGGCCGTACGGCGGGCCGGCCGAGGGCACCATCGTCAACAGCGAGGTGCAGGAGGTCGACCTGGCAACCGGTGAGCTGGTCTTCTCCTGGAACGTCCGGGAGCACGTCGACCCGGCCGAGTCGCGGGTGCCCGCCTCGGCAGCCTGGCACACCGACGGGGTATGGGACGCGTACCACCTGAATTCGGTCGACGAGGGGCCGGACGGGCAGCTGCTGATCTCGCTCCGGAACACCTGGACGGTCTACGCCGTCGAGCGGGTCGGCGGGCAGATCCAGTGGCGGCTCGGCGGCGACCACAGCGATTTCACCCTCGGCCCGGATGCGGACTTCTCCTGGCCGCACGACGTCCGGTTCCGGCCGGACGACCAGATCAGCCTCTTCGACGGCGGCTGCTGCGCCGAGCCGATCGGCGCCCGCGCGCCGCAGCCGGGCGGCGTACCTGGGCCGCAGGTGGGTGGGGCGCCCGGCCCGCAGCTCGGTGGCGTACCTGGGCCGCAGGTCGGCGGCGGGCCGGTGCGGCAGCCGCACGGTCTGGTGCTGCGCCTGGACGTCGTGCACGGCACCGCGACGATGGAGCGGACGTACTTCCACAAGCCGGGATTGTCGTCACCCGGCCAGGGCAACGTGCAGGCGTTGCCGAACGGCAACGAGTTCGTCGGGTGGGGACAGCACCCCTACTACGCGGAGTACGCCGTCGAGGGCAACACCGTCGGCGACGGCTGGCGGAACCTGCGCTATGCCGCCCGGATGCCCGGCGGGAACGTCTCCTACCGGGTGTTCCGCAGCGAGTGGACCGGCACCCCGGAGCAGCCGCCCAGCCTGGCGCTGCGGCAGGACGGGTCGCAGCAGGTCGCCTACGCCTCGTGGAACGGTTCGACGGAGACCCGGGCCTGGCAACTGCTCGCCGGCCCCGATCCGGATTCCCTCGCGGTGGTGGTCGAACACGCCATGCGGACCGGGTTCGAGACGGCGGTCGGCACGGCCGACCCTGGCCCGTACTTCCAGGTGCGGGCCCTGGACGGGGCCCGCGCGGTGCTCTCCACCTCGGCCGTCGTCCGGCTCGGCGACTAGCTCTCGAACCCGGCCACGCCGGGCTCCGCGACTGGCTCCCGGCCCCGCCCGTCGTTCGGCTCGAACCCGGCCACGCCCGGCTCGACGACGTTCTCGGCCCTGGCGGCCCGGCCGCCCTCAGGTCAGTTACCTGACCTGAGGGCGGTTTTTCCTGTGTGGACACCGCTTTCGCTGTAGCGAAAGAAAGTTTGAACCGATCGGGCTGAAAGCCATAGACACATCGACATCGATTTTGTTAACTTCAGCCCGGATGTTACGTCGAGGTGAACCGAGACGGGGACGATCGCCTCGACCGTGACCTCCCCCCGCCCCATTCACCCCCGTCCCCCCTGCCTGAAATCCGGTGCCCGCGTCAGCCGACGGCGGGCGGACCCGTGCTGCCCCCGGCACCGGCGGAAGGAGAACCCCCACCAGACGTCCCCGACCTGCCCCGACCAGATCCTCACCAGAAGGAGAGGCAGTTGAAGAGACGACTCGCGCTCACCGTGGCTGGCCTGACGACCATCGCGCTCGTCGCCCCGCCCGCCACCTCGATGGCCGCGCCCACCAGGCCGACGGCCGCCGCAGAAACGACAAGCCCTCCCCCGGACCTGAACTTCCAGAAGGTCACCCTCAACGACCGCCCGGGCGAACCGATGGACCTCGCCGTGCTGCCCGACGGTCGGGTGCTGCACGTGACCCGTGCCGGCAACGTCTGGCTGCACAACCCCGCCACCGGCCGCAACACCATCGCCGCCAGCCTCGACGTGTACCAGCACGACGAGGAGGGCCTCCAGAACGTCGCGATCGACCCCGGCTTCGGCAAGGGCGGCAACAACTGGGTCTACCTGTACTACTCGCCCCCGATGGACACGCCGGTCGATGATCCGTCCACTCCGGACGTCAACGAGGGCGACGCGCCGGCCTGGGGCACCGAGGAGGACTTCGCGCCCTTCCGTGGAGTGCTCCGGCTGTCCCGGTTCCGCCTGGTCAAGGACACTCTGGACCTGCGTACCGAGCAGCAGATCATCGATGTGCCGGTCGACCGGGGCATCTGCTGCCACGTCGGCGGAGACATCGTCTTCGACGCCAAGGGCAACCTGTACCTGTCCACCGGCGACGACACCAACCCGTTCGAATCCGGCGGCTACGCGCCGATCGACGAGCGCGCCGGCCGCAACCCGGCGTACGACGCCCAGCGCAGCTCGGCCAACACCAACGACCTGCGCGGCAAGATCCTGCGGATCAAGGTCGGCGCCAAGGGTGGCTACACCATCCCGAGCGGCAACCTGTTCACGAAGGGGACCCCGGGCACCCGGCCGGAGATCTACCTGATGGGCCTGCGCAACCCGTTCCGGATCGAGGTCAACCGCGACAACGGCCAGCTGTACGTCGGCGACTACTCGCCGGACGCCCGCCAGCCCGACCCGGCACGCGGTCCGGCCGGGCAGGGCAAGTGGTTCGTCGCCCGCAAGCCCGGCAACCACGGCTGGCCGTACTGCATCGGCCCGAACCAGCCGTACATCGACTACGACTTCGCCACCGGCCAGTCGGGGCAGCCCTTCGACTGCGCGGCACCGGTCAACGACTCGCCGCACAACACCGGCCTGCGTCAGCTTCCGCCAGTCGAGCAGGCCGAAGTCTCCTACGGCTACCCCCTTTCCCCGCAGTTCCCGGAGTTGGGCACCGGCGGCATCGGGCCGATGGCCGGTCCGGCGTACAAGTTCGACCGCTCGACCACGCGGGGCCGTACGCCGTCCGGCTGGCCGGCGTACTACGCGGGCAAGCCGCTGTTCTACGAGTGGACCCGGGACTACGTCAAGGCGTTCCAGCTGGACCGGCGCGGCAACCTCAGCGGGATCGAGTCGGTGCTTCCCTCGGTCGTCTTCGACAACCCGATGGACCTGGAATTCGGCCCGGACGGCGCGCTCTACGTGCTGGAGTACGGCGACGGCTACTTCAGCGAGAACCCGGAAGCCCAGCTCGCCCGGATCGACTACATCGGCTGGGACGGCAACCACAGCCCGCTGCCTCAGGTCTCGGCCACGGTGACCAACGGGGTCACCCCGTTGACCGTGGAGTTCTCCAGCGCGGGCAGCACCGACCCGGACGGTGACCGGCTGCGGTACGAGTGGTACCTCGACGACGACAACAAGGTCGACTCGCGGGCCGCGAACCCGACCTTCACGTACCGCAAGAACGGCAGCTACGACGCCACGCTGAAGGTGACCGACAAGCGTGGCCGCTCGGCGTCGGCGTCGGTGCGGGTCGTGGTCGGCAACGCCGCGCCGGTGGTGGAGCTGGTCGCGCCGGTGCCGGGCCAGCCGTTCAGCTTCGGCGACACCGTCCGGTACGAGGTACAGGTCACCGACGACCAGCCGGTGGACTGTGCCCGGGTCAGCGTGACCTACATCCTCGGTCACGACGACCACGGCCACCCGCAGACCACCGCCAACGGGTGCACCGGCTCCATACTGACCACCGTGCCGTCCGGTCACGACCCGGCCACCGACAACCTGTCCGCTGTCTTCGTCGCGTCCTACACCGACCCCGGTGGCGACGGCCTGCCCGCCCTGACCGGGACGGACGAGGTCGTGATCGTGCCGAGCCGGTAGACCAGGAGAGGAGTCATCATGTGTTACGGCTACGACGGGATGGCCGCGTTACGGCGATCCGTCACTGATCGACGGGGCCTGCTGCGCGGTTCACTTGCGGTCGCCGCCGGTGTCGGGCTCGCCTCGTCGGGGCTCGGCGCGGGTGCCGCGGTGGCCGGCGACCCCGGGCACACCGGCCGGCGGCGGGTTCCGCCGGGGTTGATCAGCATCCAGCTCTGGACGGTCCGCGACGCGCTGAACGGTGAGCCGGGGTACGACGCCACGCTGCGGCATCTCGCCCGGATCGGCTACCCCAGGGTGGAACTGGCGCTCGGCTACTTCGGGCGCAGCGCCGCCCAGCTGCGCCGGTTCCTGGACAGCATCGGGATCAAGGCCAGCTCCAGCCACGACGGGATCAGCGCCGACCCGGCCGCGCTGCGCCAGAAGATCCAGAACGCGGTGGTGCTGGGCCAGAAGTTCATTGTGGTGCCGTACCTGTACTCGGAGAACGCCGACGACTGGAAGCGCTGGGCGGAGCAGATGAACACCGAGGCCGCCGCGGCGGCCCGGGCCGGCCTGCGCTACGGCTACCACAACCACGCCCACGAGTTCACCATCGACCTCGGCAACGGCCGGCGCCCCTGGGACATCCTCACCGCCGAGCTCGATCCCAAGCTGGTCCACCTGGAGATCGACCTCTACTGGGCGGTCACCGGCGGCATCGAGTCCGGCGACGGGGTGGCCGACCCCGAGGGCTTCACCCTGGACGTCATCCGCTGTGCGCCGCAGCGGGTCCTCCAGTACCACGTCAAGGACCGGCACGCGGCCGACGGCGACATGGCGGACCTGGGCACCGGCATGATCGATTTCGGCCGGATCTTCCGTCAGCACTCGGTGCTGGAGTACATCGTGGAAAACGACACTCCCGACGTGACGCCCCAGCGTACGGCCGAGGTCGGCTACCGCTACCTGCACAAGCTGCGGTACTGACCGGGTAGCGGCACAACGCCGGGGTCGGCCACGGGGCCGACCCCGGCGTCGTCGTACCGGCGCGGTCAGGCTGCGCTGTGGGCGTGCCGGGCGGCCCGCTCGGCCAGCCACAGCCAGCGCCGCTGCACCTCGCCGCTGGTGGCGGTGACCATCGCCAGGGCGTCGCCGCGTACCTTGCCCAGCGCGTCCGGGTCGGCCGTCGAGTCGTCCAGCAGGGCCGCGCCGTCACGGAACGCCTCCGCCTCGGTCGAGCCGCCGAACCGGGGGGCGACCTCGTCGCGCCAGAAGTCGGCCCAGGTCAGCTCCGGATTCCAGGTGAACCGGGCGTACGCCAGGTAGCTGATCTCGTTTGTCGGGTGGTAGGCGGACGCCTCGGCGAAGATGGTCAGCCCGCGCATGCCGGCGGCGGCGGTCCGGGTCGCCATGTCGGTGTACATCTCCGGCACCCAGGAGTGCCGCTGCCGGTTCCACTGTGATCCGGCGTGGGTGCGCAGCACGTTCGTGGTGTGCGGCAGCGCCGCCACGTGCTCGCCGGTCAGCCGGTCCCGGTTGTCGTACCAGAAGCCCCGGTTGACGCAGTACTGGTACGCCACGTCGTCGGGCAGGTCGGCCAGCGGCCGTTGCGCGTCGAGGTCGAAGATGTTGTCCCAGTACACCTCGACCAGGTGCCGCAGCGGCACCCCGGCCGGGCCGGTGCGCCGGGCGGTGTCCAGCAGGGTCGGATACACCGACCGCATCGCCTCGTACGACCAGGAGGTGCGCTCGCCGCCGGTGCGGGCGGCACACCGGGCGCAGGCACAGCTGCCGTAGTCGCCGGTTTCGAAGTTGATCCCGCCGACCGGCACGGTGTCCAGCAGCCAGTCGATGGCGTCCCGGTGCCAGGCCAGGTTCTCCGGGTGGGACGGGCAGGCGGCCATCATGTACTCGCTGGCCGGGAAGTGCAGGTCGCCGAAATCGTCGATGTCGAAGCCGACCTTCTTCGGCAGCTCGGCGGCCAGGTCGGGGCGTTGGCGCAGCCAGGTGGCGAGGTTGTACCGGTGCCGGCCGTCGAAGTAGATGCCGCCGTAGGCGTTGATGCCCACCCCGGCGATGATCCGCACACCCCGGGCGTTTGCGTACTCGCACAGCTCGCGGGCCGCGTCGACGCCGCCGTGGGCGTCGCGCAGCAGCCCGTACACCACGATCCCGCCGATCCGTTCGGCGCTACAGAAGTCCACCAGCCGCCGGTAGTCGGCACCGAAGGCGTCGGCCCCCTTCGCGTACGGGTTCAGCGCGCCGATCTCCTGCTGGCCGAGTTGGCGCAGGTCCCAGTTGGTGGAGTGGTCCCAGGTCCAGAGGGTGCGCAGCGGCAGCCCGGGGGCGCTCTGGTACGCCCCGACGGGCAGTCCGGCCGGGGTGGCCCGGCCCAGCAGGTCCCGCACGGCGTAGATCAGGCCGGCGAACGGGTCACCGGTGATCCGGATCTCGCCGGTGGCCGGCACCTCGACCCGGAAGGCACCCTCGGGAAGCGTCGGGTCGGGGGTGAACCGGACCGGTTCGGTGCCCTCCCGCAACGTCTCGGTCAGCAGGGTGGCGGCGAACGGCGCGTGTTCGGCACCGCGCACCTGGACGCCGGAGAGCTGGCGGTACGACATCATGACCTCCCGAGGGACTGCGGGGTGGCGGCGAGGTAGTCGACCACGTCGATGGCCGTCCACACCCGGTGTTGCCAGTACGGATCGTGTTCGACAAGGGCGCGGGCCGCCGCCGCGTCGGCGGCTCGCAGAACGAGGACGGAGGCGCGCAGGTCGGCGCGGGCGCCGGCGATCAGGGCGGTGCCGTCGGCAAGCAGTTTCCGGACGTACGCCAGGTGGGCCGCCCGGTGCGGTTCGCGGCGGCGGGCCGCGTCGGCGGCGAAGGCGGCGGTGACCAGCCAGGTCGGTTCGAATCTCACGTGTCCGCCCCGATCGCACCGACGAGGCGTTGCAGGGCCACCCGGTAGACGCTCTGCGGCCGGCCGGCGCCGGTGCTCACGTGCACCCCGACCTCCTCGGCGAACCCGGCCGCGCGCAGCGACTTGAGCAGCCGGCGCGCCGAGCGGGTTTCCACCCCGTACGCGTCGGCCAGCCCACGGGCGGTGACCTGGTTCGGGTCCATCTGGTGCAGGGCCTCCAGCAGCCGCCGGGTGGACAGTGGCCCGAGGCGGAGTTGCTCGGAGACCCGCAGCACGCCGGGGGCGGTTTCGCGCAGCCGCTGCTTGACCGCGCTTCCCCGGGTGGAGTAGATCTCCCCGTCGGGGAAGACCACGTGGGTGTCGCCGCCCCGGCCCAGGGCGAGCGCCTGGCGGGCGTTGGCCTCGGCGGCGGCGATTGTGGTGCCGGCGCCGAAGCCGACGATGTGTTCCCCGTCGACGCCGCGCAGGGTGAGCAGGGAGGCGTGCCCGGCCCGGTGCCGGGCGATGGCGCTCTCGACGGTGCCCCGGGTGGTGGTGATGACCAGGGTGCGGTCGTCGATGGTGTTGAGTCGCCCGCGCATCCGTTCGGCGTGCTCCAGCAACGCCTCGCGCAGCCGCAGGCGTTGCCGTTCGGCCTGGTACGGGTCCTGTGGCCGGTGCACCGACTCGGCCACCTCGATCATCATCACCGCGATCTGGGTGGCCCGGGACTGGCGT
The DNA here is from genome assembly GCF_038246755.1 of Micromonospora sp. FIMYZ51. Classification (NCBI taxonomy): domain Bacteria; kingdom Bacillati; phylum Actinomycetota; class Actinomycetes; order Micromonosporales; family Micromonosporaceae; genus Micromonospora; species Micromonospora sp. FIMYZ51. Next base: position 3,842,141 of record NZ_CP134706.1, read on the forward strand.
ACCTCGGCGGCGAGCCAGGCCCGGCGCAGCGCGTCGCGTACCGAGGCGCGGGTGTGCTCGACGCGCCAGACCGGCACGCCCCGCTCCCGCAACTCGCGGTGCACCGCGCCGAGGCAGGTCAGGCAGGCTTCGACCGCCCCGGACTCGTACCGCTCACGGTGGTAGGCGGTGATCTCGGCCAGGCCGGAGAAGAGCAGGCCGGACGAGTCGGCGATCGGCAGGATGTCGGTGGGCGGGGTCAGTTCGATGTCGTGGTACGTCTCCCGGACGGTGTCCGCCTCGATGGTGTCCACACTGACCCGGGGCAGCCGCCCGCCACCGGCCAGCAGCATCCGGGACAGCGTGCGGTACAGGTCGATCCCGGCGTGCCGGATGTAGTCGATCTCGGCGCGCAGTTGGCCGCTGGCGGCGGCGAAGGCGTACGGGATGCGCCCGGTGAAGAGCAGCACCTGGCACAGGTCGTCGAGCTCGCGGGCCAGTTCGGGGGCCTGCTCGGGGTCCGTGTACGCGCGGGTGGTGACCTCCTCCGCGCGGCCTTCCCCGGCCGCCACCTCCTGCACGAGCCGGATCGAGTCCTCCGGGCCGATGATCCCGATCACGCTGCCGCCTCCCACGTCGTCACCCTCGTCGTCGGTCGGGCTGCTCAGCCGGTGTAGACGGTGCCGACGATGCCGGCGCTGGCCGGCGCGGCCAGCAGTGCCAGCACCGACGCCACGTCCTCGGGACGGCCCAGGGCCGCCTCGATCCGGGCCACCTGGGCGCCGTCGACGCCGTTGTCCCGCGCCTCGTCCAGCGACCGCCGCATCAGCGGGGTGTCGATGTCGCCGGGACAGAGGGTGTGCACCCGGATCCCGCGTGGGCCGAGTTGCCGGGCCAGCGTCAGCGCCAGGCCGTGCAGTCCTCCCTTACTCGCGCCGTAGGGTACCGACCCGGATCCGGTCAGGACGCCCGCCTTGGAGCCGACAAGCACCAGCACCGGATGAGCGCCGGTCAGGTGCGGCACGGCGTGTTTGGCGACGAGGAACGGCCCGGTGAGGTTGATCGCGATCACCTGCTGCCACAGCTCCAGCGGCAGTTCGGCGACGTCGGTGCCCTGCCCCCGCATGACGCCCGCGACGTGCAGCACCGCGTCGATCCCGCCCAGCTCGGCGACGACCGCGTCGAGTGCCGCACCGACCTGCGCCTCCACGGTCACGTCCACCGGGTGGGCACAGGCGGTCGCCCCGGCGGCCCGGGCCTGCTCGGCGGCGCCGGCCGCGCCGTCGGCGTCGGCGTCGAGCACGGCGACGGCCGCGCCGGCCGCGGCGACCGCCCGCACCGTGGCCAACCCGATGCCGGAGGCGCCGCCGACGACGACCACCCGGCGGCCGGTGAGCAGGCCCGCCACCGGGGCGACCTCGGTCACCGGCGGACCGTCCGACGGACCGCCTCGGCCACGTCTTCCGCCTCGGGCACCACGGCCTTCTGGAGCGCCGGGGCGGCCGGCATGGGCACGTCCGGCGCGGCCACCCGGGCCACCGGGGCGCGCAGGTCGGTGAAGCACTCGGTGGCGGCCCGAGCGGCGATCTCCGCGCCGAAGCCGCCGGTCAGGTTCGCCTCGTGCGCGACGACCAGCCGACCGGTGCGGGAGATCGAGGCGCCGACGGTGTCGAAGTCCAGCGGGTTGAGCCAGCGCAGGTCGACCACCTCGGTCTCGATGCCCTCCTCGGCGAGCTGGTCGGCGGCGGCCAGGGCCGCCGGGACCATCCGGGACCAGGCCACCACTGTGGCGTCCCGGCCGTCCCGGACCACCCGGGCCCCGCCGACCGGTTCCACCGGCGCGTCGGTGCGCACCGGGCCCCGGGTCGGGTAGAGCATCCGGGCCTCCGCGACCACCACCGGGTCGTCGCTCACCACCGCCGTACGCAGCATCTGGTAGGCGTCGTCCGGGGTGGACGGTAGCGCCACCCGCAGCCCGGGGGTGTGCGCGAAGTACGCCTCGATCGACTGGGAGTGCTGGGCGCAGGCTCCCGGCGAGTACCCCTGCTGCATCCGGATCACCAGCGGCGCCTTCCACCGGCCGGCGCTGGCATAGCGGATGTTGGCGATCTGGTTGACGATCTGGTCCATCGCCACGAAGGTGAAGTCGGCGTACATGATCTCGGCGATCGGCCGCAGTCCGGTCATGGCCGCGCCGAGCGCCATGCCGAGGAACCCGGTCTCGGAGATCGGGGTGTCGAAGATCCGGTCGGAACCGAACCGCTTGTGCAGTCCCTTGGTGGCGCCGAACGGGCCGCCGGGCAGGGCCACGTCCTCGCCGAAGTAGACGGTGTCGGACCGGCTGTCCAGCGCCCAGGTCAGCGCCGCGTTGACGGCCTGGATGTACCGCAGCGACTCAGACATAGACGTACTCCTTGACGGTCGCCGGGTCCGGGTACGGCACGGCGCGGGCGGCGGTGACGGCGGCCTCGACCTCGGCGGCCACCTCGGCGTCGATGGCGTCGAGTCGGGCGGTCAGGTCGGCGGCGGCGGCGGCCCGGATGCGGGCCAGCGGCTCGCGTTCCCGGGCGGCGGCGACCTCGCCGGCCGGCCGGTAGTGCTGCACGTCGCCGCTGTAGTGGCCGACCAGGCGCTCGGTCATCGCTTCCACGATGGACGGACCGGAGCCCTCCCGGGCCCGGGTGACCGCGTCGCCGACCGCCTCGGCGACCGCGTCGGGGTCGTTGCCGTCGACGACCCGGCCGGGGATCCCGTACCCGGCGGCCCGCTCGGCGAGTTGCCGGATCCGGACCATGTCCTCGATGCGCGACATCTCCGAGTAGACGTTGTTCTCCACCACGAGGACCAGCGGCAGGTCGAGCACGGCGGCAAGGTTGATCGCCTCGTGCACGTTGCCCTGGTTCATCGCGCCGTCGCCGATGCTTACCACCGAGACCGCGCCGCTGCCGGTGCGCTGCGCGGTGAGCGCGGCACCGGTGGCGATCGGCACCCCGGCGCCGACGATCGAGTTCTCCCCCAGGAACCAGCGGCCGGGGTCGGACAGGTACGGCGAGGCGGCCCGGCCGCCGTTGATGGCCGAGTCGCGGCCCATCATCTCGGCGAACAGTCCGGCCATGTCCACGCCCCGGGCCAGCGCCCAACCGTGCCCGCGGTAGGTCGCGGTCACGTGGTCGCCGTCGCGCAGCGTACGGGCCGCGCCGACCGGGATGGCCTCCTGGCCGTTGCACAGGTGGATCGAGCCCGGGATCTCGCCAGCGTCCTTGAGGGCGGTCAGCCGCTCCTCGAACCGGCGGATCCGGGCCATCGCCCGGTAGTCGTCCGGCAGACCCATCACACCCCCTCAGATGAATTAGAGCCCTATTGCGGCTCGTTCGGATTGGAGCCTAGACCAGGGACATCAAGCTATGGAAGAGTGCATGAGCAAGTTTGTGGCCGTTATAGGTCTCTAATTTGGGGGCAGCATGGAGATCACCGCCGTCGAGTCGGTGGTGCGGGGTGACGCGCACTTCGTCGCGGTGCACACGTCGACCGGACTGGTCGGCGTCGGACAGTCCGCCTGCTGGGGCTATCCGACCGCCGTGCACGCGGTCGTGGAGTCGTTCCGGCCGTACCTGCTCGGCGCCGACCCGAACCGGATCGAGCAGCACTGGCACCACCTGTACCGGATGGGCCCGTTCCGGGGGTCGGTGCTCACCGCCGCGGTCTCCGCGATCGACCTGGCGCTGTGGGACCTGCTCGGCAAGCGCCTCGAAGTGCCGGTCTGGCAGCTGCTCGGCGGCCGGGTCCGCGACCGGATCCGGCTGCACCTGCTGCTGCCCGGCACCGGCGCGCCGGCCCTCGCCGAGCAGGCCGCCGCCGCGGTCGCCGACGGGTTCACCGCGGTGAAGTTCGACCCGCTGCCGGCGAACTACGGCGACCTGTCGCTGGCCCGGCTGGTCGCCGAGACGGAGGCGACCACCGCCGCCGTCCGCGACGCGGTCGGCCCCGACATCGACCTGCTCGTCGAACTGCACCGCAAGCTCACCCCGTTGCAGGCCGAAGCGGTGGTACCGGCGGTCGGCCGGCTGCACCCGCTGCTGGTGGAGGACCCGATCCAGATCGACAGCGTGAGCAGCCAGGCCGAGGTCGCCCGACGCGCGCTCGGCGTACCCATGGCCAACGGGGAGCGGCTGCACACCATCTGGGAGTTCAAGGAGCTGCTGGCGCAGGGCGGTGCCCAGTACGTCCGCCCCGATCTCGGTCTGGCCGGCGGCATCAGCCACGCCCGCAAGATCGCCGCGCTGGCCGAGTCGTACCACGCGGCCGTGGTCAGCCACAACTGCCTCGGGCCGCTGCTCACCATGGCCTCGGTGCACCTGGACACGGCGATCCCGAACTTCGTGACGCAGGAGTACTCCCCGCTGGACGACCTGCTCGCCGACGGCCCGGCCCGGGCCTGCGTCCGCCGCCAGGGCGGCTTCCTGCCGATCCCCGAGGCGCCCGGTCTCGGCGTCACCCTGGACCTCGCCGACGAGACCCCACTGGACCTGACCGGCCGTCCCCTCACCCGGATCCCGTACCGCGCCGACGGCTCCATCGCCTACGCCGTCTAGGTGCAAGGAAGGGCCCCCTGTTAACGCCTGGTGTATAGCAGGGGGCCCCGGTTAACAATCCGCCGCGATCCCCGCGTGGTGAAAGACCGGGTACGCCCAGAGCGGCTCGCCGTCAGCGTCGGCGATCTCGGCGAACAGGTGCGCCAGCGAGGCCGTCCACCGGGCCTGCACCGCCGACGCGCCGGTGACCCGGCTGGCGTGCTCGAAGCCCCACCGGGTACGCAACACGCAGATCAGCAGCAGCCCGTGCCGGTAGATGTGGTAGTCGTACACGCCCGCCTCGTCGAGCAGGGCGGCCATCTCCGGCCACAGCTCGACGTGCCGGCGCTCGTACTCGGCTTCCGCGCCGGGGCGCAGCCGGTACAGATGGCACACCTGGATCCCCGGCCCACGGGCCGGTCCCGCCCCCGATCCGGTGCCAGGATCGGGGACGGGACCGGGGTGACCCGCATCCGGACACCGCGGTGTGCCCGGATCGGGTCGATCCAGCGGTGCGCTCACTTGCCGGAGCCGGCGAGCGCGCCGGAGACCAGCTGGCGTTGGAACACCAGGTAGATGATGAGCACCGGCAGCAGGGCCACGATCAGGCCGGCGCTTACCAGCGGCACCGACACGTCGTACTGGCCGCTGAGCAGGGACACCCCGACCATCAACGTCTTCGAGTCCGAGCCGCCCATGATGACCAGCGGCAGCAGCAGGTCGTTCCACATCCAGACGAAGTTGAAGATGGCCAGCGCCGCGAGTGCCGGGGTGGCGATCGGGGCGAGCAGCCGGAACAGGATGGTGAAGTGTCCGGCCCCGTCGACCCGGGCCGCCTCGATCAGCTCGTCGGGCACCTGCTGGAAGTAGCCGGCGAGCTGGTACGTGCCCAACGGCAGGCCGAACGCCGCGTACGCCAGGATCAGCCCCTGGTACTCCCCGGACATGCCCAGGTCCAGCACGGTCTGGTACAGCGGGTAGATGATCGCCTGGCTGGGAATGGTCAGGGTGATGATGATGAACAGGAACACCAGCTTGCCGCCGCGGAACCGCAGCTTGGTCACGGTGTACGCGACGAGCATCGCGGCCAGCACCGAGAGCACCAGGCCACCGACCGTGGTGATGATCGAGTTGAGCAGCAGCCGGGGCATGTTCATCCGCTTGAACGCCTCGACGTAGTTCTCGAAGGTGATCCCGGCCGGCAACCCGAGCGGGTCCCGGGCGAATCCGGTCTGCGTCTTGAGCGAGCTGACCACGGTGAACAACAGCGGGTAGAGCGCCGCCACCGCGACCACCACCAACGCGAAGACCAACAGGTAGCGCCCGATCTGGGCGGAGTGTCGTCGGCTCATCGCGGCTTCCGGGTCCCCTCTTTGAACATGTGCCGCACGCTGAAGATCGACAACACGGCGACGAAGACGAACAGGGCAATACCGATGGCCGAGCCGTACCCCCGGTCGAGGAACTGGAAGGTGGTGAGGAAGACCAGGTACTCGGGGAGCATTGTGGCGTTGCCGGGGCCACCCTGGGTCAGCGCGTAGATCAGCGGGAAGAGCCAGATCAGTACGCCGGAGGCGCAGAGCACGCTCCAGTACGCCACGGTCGGGCGCAGCATCGGCACCACCACGGCGAAGAGTCGCCGCCAGAACCCGGCACCGTCGAGGTACGCGGCCTCCAGCACCTCCTCCGGAATGGTGGCCAGCCCGGCCAGGTAGGTCATCACGCCCAGGCCGAAGAAGCTCCACAGCGCCACCGCGACAAGCGAGAAGAGGGCGCTGTTCTGGCCGTTGAGCCACTCCATGGCCAGCGGTTCCAGCCCGACCGAACGCAGCAGGGCGTTGATCGGCCCGTCCGGGGAAAGGATCTGCCGGAACATGATGCCGACCACGATCGGCGCGATGGTGTACGGGACGAAGTAGACAGCCCGGAAGAACTTCCAGCCCGGCGCCCGTTGGTGGATCAGCACCGCCAACACCAGCGGCACCACGATCCAGACCGGCAGGGTGGCCACCACCAGCAGGGCGTTGCGGAAGCTGGCCAGCACCACCGGGTCGTCGAACATTCGGGTGTAGTTGTCGAACCCGGCGAAGGAGCTGTCGCCGAACCCACTTGAGGATTCGAAGCTGGTGATCACGCCCCGGATCAGCGGCACCAGCTTGAAGGTGACCGCCAGGGCCATTGCCGGCAGCACCAGCAGGGCACCGAACCACCACTCCCGGGCGTGCCGGGGCCGCCGGCTACGGCGTACCGGCGAGGGTGGGGTCGTCGCGACGGCCGGCTCGGCGGCCGGCGCGGTGGAGATGCTCATCGGGTTGTCCTCCCCCGGGCTGTCGGGTGGGGTGGCCCCCGGCCACCCCACCCGCGTGCGACTAGTTGCCCTGCTTCTTCGTCGGGCTGCGCTCCAGCGCCTGCTGCATCTGCTCGGCCCACTTGTCGACGGTGAGCTGGCCGAGGGTGATCTGCTGCCAGCCCCGGGCCAGCGCGTCGGCCTCCGGGCCGGAGAGCATCACACCGGCGTGCAGGGTCGGCTCGGCGATCAACTCCTGGATCTTCTTGAACGCCGGCGACGAGGGCAGCAGCGCCGGGTCCACGTTCTTGTTCAGCGGCTGCCCCTTGGCGTACTTCACCCAGAGTTCGCCGTTCTCCTTGCCGGCCAGCCAGCTGATGAACTTCAGGCCGGCGTCCTTCTTCTCGCTCCACTTGGTCACGCCGTAGACGGCGCCCTCGATGCCGGAGAACTTGCCGGCCAGCGGCGCGGACGGGTTGATCGTCGGCCACCGGGTGACGCCGAGCTTGTCGTCGCCGAGGGCCTTGCCGAACGCCTCCCAGTTCACCGCGTCGGAGATGATGGTGCCGGCGAAGGCGGCGTCACCGCGCTGGAAGATGTCGGCACCGTCGGGCAGCATGGTGATCGACGGGGCGTTCTTGTTGGTCCAGCCCTTGGTGGTGATCTCGGCAAGCTTCTCCAGGACCTGGACCAGCTTCGGGTCCTTCCAGGACAGGGTGCCGTTGAGCAGGCCGCGGATGTCGTCCTCGGTCAGGTAGTTGCGGGCGATCTCCGGGAAGTCCCAGTACGCCGGGAAGGTGCCGGACAGCCCCAGCGCCAGGCAGGTCTTGCCGGCGTTCTTCACCGCCTCGCAGGCCGCGCCGAAGTCGTCCCAGGTGGCCGGCGGGTTCTCCGGGTCCAGCCCGGCCTCGGTCAGCACGTCCTTGTTGTAGTAGAGGACGTTGCCCTGGTAGGAGAAGGGCACGCCGTAGCAGGGCTTGCTGGTGTCGAACTCCTCGCAGGCACCGCTGTAGGTGACCAGATCCTTGTTGATCTCGGCCGCCTTGTCGCCCAGCGGCGTGTACGCCCCCCGCCGGTCGAACAGTTCCAGCCCGGCGTTGTTGGCCATCACGTCCGGACCGGACTGCGAGGTGATGTACGGCCCCTGCACCTCGGGGTACTTGTCGAACGGGACCGACTGCAACTCCAGCTTGATGTCCTGGTGGCTGGCCTCGAAGGCGGTCTTCACCTGCTGCCAGTACTCGGTGCCGCCCGGCTCCCAGGTGAGCACCTTGAGGGTCACCGGACCGTCGGCGGCGGCGTCACTTCCGCCGCCACATCCGGCGAGCAGCGCGGCAGTGGCCACACCGGCGGCTAGGACGCCTGTCAATCTACGTCGAAACATCGGCGCAAACTCCTGTCAGGAGAGGGGTTCGGGGGAAATCCGACGGGGCGCGCCACCGGCGGCGGCACTGTCGGCCATGGCCGTGGCGACCTGCACCACGTGCAACCCGTCGGCGAGCGGGACGACCGCCGACGACTCGGTGCCGGTCACCTGACCGACGAAGTGGCGCAGTTCGGCGGCGAGGGCACCGCCGCCGTCGACCGGCGAGAGCAGCCAGTCCGGCGCCTCGGTCTGCTCGCCCTGGACGAGCAGGGTGGGGTGGCTGAGGTCGACGTGCGCGACCCCGTCGGTGCCGTACACCTCGACCAGGTCCGAGGTGTGGTTGGGCGTGTGTTCGGGCAGGAGGTAGCTGTTGCGGATCGACGACACCACCTCGTTGGCGTGTCGAAGTTCCGCCCACACCAGGACCGGTGATGCCGATCCGGGTCGGGTCCGGGCCGCCGCACGGACCTCGACCACCGGCGACTGGGCGTACCAGATCGCCAGGTCGATGTCGTGCACGGCGGTGAGCAGGGCCGGGTGCTCGTCGGGAAAGAGCCGGCTGAGCGTGCGCGGCCGGTCCCGACGGGAGGAGACGGCCAGCACCTGTCCGAGCGCGCCGGCCCGGACCGCGTCGTACAGCGCCCGGTGTGGGGCGCTGTGCCGCAGGATGTGCCCCGGCTGGCAGATCACCTCGTGGGTGCGCGCCGCGGCGACGATCGCGGCGGCGTCGGTCACCGTCGCCGCGAGGGGCTTCTCGACCAGGACCGGCACGCCGGCGCCGAGCAGGGCGACGGCGACCGCCCGGTGCGCGGGACCGGGCACGCACACCGAGGCCGCCTGCGGCGCCCCGGCGGCGAGCAGGTCCTCGACCGTGCCGAAGGTGCGCGGCACGTCGTACTCGGCGGCGACCCGCTGCCGTACGCCGGGATCCGGGTCGACAAGCGCGGTCACCGCGACTCCGAGGGACCGGTACGCGGCCACGTGCCGCAGCCCGAACGCGCCCGCCCCGACCACGGCGACCTCGATGCGTTGGTGCCTCATACCGGCAGCGCCGCGGCGGTCGCGTCCGGCCCGGACGGGGTGGGGGCCGGCACGGTCGGGTTGGCAGCCACCGGGGCGGTGGCGAGTCGTCCGTCGAGCACGGCCCGGGTGAGCCGTTCCAGCGCGGCCACGCCGACCTCGAGGCAGCGCTCGTCGACGTCGAAGGCACCGGAGTGCAGTGACGCGCCGCCCCGCTCACCGGTGACGCCGAGCTTGACGTACAGGCTGGGACCGAGCGCGCCGAGCAGTGCGAAGTCGTCGGTGGTGAGCGGCGGCACCGCGAGGTCGGCCACCTCCACCAGGCCGGGCAGTTCGGCGTGGGCCAGCGCGACCAGTTCGGCCGCGTTGCGTACCGCGGGCATCTCGTTGGCCCAGGTGAAGCGGACCCCGAGGTCGAGCGCGGCGGCCTGCTGGCGGGCGACCCGCTCGATGACCGTCTTGAGCCGCTCGCGGGTGCCCTCGTCGAGGGTGCGCAGCGTGCCGGTCGCCTCCGCGTACCCGGCGACCTGGCTCTGGCTGGCGCCACCGGCGATGGTGCCGATGTTGAACGCCACCATTTCGTCGGCGTTGCGGGCCCGGGCCACCGCGGCGTGCAGCAGGTTCACGATGCCGCTGAGACCGAGGATCGCGTCGCGGCCCAGCGCCGGGGTGGCGGCGTGCGCGGCCCGACCGAGTATCTCGATCCGGAACGCGTCCTTGGCCGCCATCGCCGTGCTGCGGTCCACGCCGAGCGTGCCGACCGGCAGTTGCGGCCAGCAGTGCAGGCCGAGCACCGCGTCGAAGCGGCGACCACGCAGCCCTTCGTCGGCGAGAGCGGCGGCGGCGCCGGACTCCTCGCCGAACGGAATCTCCTCGGCGGGCTGGAACAGCACGGCCAGGCCGCCCCGAGCCGGTGGTTCCGCCGCGAGCCGGGCCGCCACGCCGTACGCGACGGTCATGTGCACGTCGTGTCCGCAGGCGTGACAGACCCCGGCGTTTGCCGACGCGTACGGCTCGGTCTTGGTGTCCTGAACGGGATAGGCATCCATATCGGCCCGAAGGAGAACCATCGGCCCGGGAAGGGCCCCTTCGAGTTCCAGGAGCAGCCCCGTGCCGGCGATCCCGGTACGTACCCGGCCGAGCGGCTGGAGCTTCGCGGCCAGCGTTGCGGCCGTCTGCTGCTCAGCAAACCGCAGCTCCGGGTGGCGGTGGAGCTGACGCCTCAGCCGTACCAGCTCATCAACCCCGTCAAGTCCCCGCACCACTCGGTCCACCCCTCGCTCGCGGCCTGCAATCCGGACCTAATTGAGACAAGAACCTAAATCAGGGGGGTGGCCACGTCAATAACCAGCCAAAATTTGGGCTATGGTCCGTGACCATGGACCGCGCTGACGCCCACCTGCACCTGTTCGCGCACGGCTACCCGGGCCGGTACGGGCGCTCCCCCGCCGGCGGCGAGGAAGTCGCCATGTACCAGGATTTCCGCCGGGTGCACGGCATCGACCGGGCGCTGGTGGTCGGCTACGAGGGCGAGGCACGCTTCGCCGGCAACAACGACTACCTGGCCAGCCTCACCGCCACGCACCCCTGGATCGCCCCGGTCGCCTACGTCGCACCGGACGGCCCGACCGACGGGCAACTGGAACGCTTGTGGGCCGCCGGGTTCGTCGGGGTGGCCGCCTACCTGGTCGACGCCGACCAGGCCGACCGCTTCGCCACCTGGGTGACCAGGGCGAGCGCCCGGCTGACCGCCGCCGCTGCGCTGATCAGCCTCAACGCCACCCCGGCCGCCGCCGCCCGGCTCGGCACCGCGCTCGCCGGCCTGGACGCCTGCCCGGTGCTCTTCAGCCACCTCGGGCTACCGGGCAGCCGGCCCGCACCGCCCACCCCGCAGGCGGCCACCGAGACCCTGCGACCGCTGCTCGACCTGGCACGGCTGCCGCAGGTCGGGGTGAAGATCTCCGGCCTGTACGCGGTAAGCGAGCCCGCGCACGCCTGGCCGCATCCGGCCGCCCGTCCCTTCGTCGAGCTGCTGCTGGAACACTTCGGGACCCGCCGGCTCTACTGGGGGTCGGACTTCCCGCCCAGCCTGGACCACGTCTCGTTCAGCCAGACTTTGGAACCGGTCGGGCTGGAGCAGCTGCGCCCGACCGAGCGGGCAGACGTCTTCGGGGCGAACCTCCGACGCGCCCTCGCCCACCACCGGGCCCGGCCAGCGGACGGCCAGGACCGCCCCGCCGACTGACGGAGCCCGGCCAGCGGGGTGGTCAGAACCGCCCCGCCGACTGACGGAGCCCGGCGAGTGCGGCCAGGACCGGCCTGCCGACTGACGGAGCCCGGCGAGTGCGGCCAGGACCGGCCAGTCGGCAGCAGGGTCGGTGGGCCGGCCGGGGCACAGTGGCCGGGCCGGCGCGATCACTCCAGCATGCTCAGGCCGGCGGTGGCGGCGCCCCGCTCGTGAACGATGCCCGTGATCCGCTTGCGGGCGTCGGCGAACTGCGCGCGTTGTTCGGCCGGCAGCGACTGGTCGTTTGTCGCGGTGCTCAGGTCGACCACCCGGGCGGCCGGGTGGTACTGCATCCAGGTCGGCAGGACGTTCACCGCGGTCACCTCCCAGCGGCCGGCGGGGTTGCGGCTGAAGGTGAACTCGGGGACCACCGCGTCCTCCGTACCCCAGTGCAGGGAGAGAATGTTGATCTCCGCGCCGGCCGCGCGCGGCCGGCCTGCCGGGCATCGGCGGCTGCCTGTTCGCTGAGTTCGGGATGGACGAGCAGGTCACCGGCGGCCACCACGGTGAGGGTGGCCCGGGTGCCGGTCGTCTCCGACGAAGGCCGGTTGTCCTTCTTCGTCGGGGCGCTACAGGCCGCAGCCAGCCCGACGACGAGCAGGATGCACCCGGCCCGCATCCTTTTCCCGCACGAGATTCGCCTTCTTGCCATGAGAAGAATTCTTATTTCACCCGGGCGGGGGATCGGCGAACCGGGAAATGTCCCCCGAACGAGGGACGGAACTGTCCGGTACGCGTCACCGTTCCCGCTGGGCGGTGGCCTTACCGCCGTGCTACGGCTTAATAACAGACGCATGCTGACCAGGCATTTTACCGAGAACACAGCCCCGCGGCGCGAGGGCTGAGAAGTGACGCTCAAATCGCATCGAGGTCGCTGGGAAGCCCAGTAGCCGTGGCTCGACGTCAACGAGTCTTACGATCCACACCTTTGCCTACCGACGCACACGCGGCGGCCCCGCCGATCCAAGAGAGAAGGTGACTTTGGTGGCCGTCAACTGGTACCTGAACCGAGCCCTGACCAACTTCCGTAAGGCCGTCGACGCCGCGTACCCGAACCGGGACAAGCGCTCCGACGGCACCATCGGGGATTCTGCTCACCAGGGAAGCTTCAGCGATCACAACCCCGATCCCGACGGTTCCGTGGATGCCTGGGACATGGACGTAGAGGTCAACGGGGTCGGCAGACCATACCGGGAAGATGTCGAACGCCTCAAGAAGGTCTTCGAGGAGCACGAGTCCTCGCAGTACTGGATTCACGATCGCCAGATCGCCAACCGCAGTTTCGGGTGGGAGCGTCGGATCTACACCGGCAGCAGCCCGCACACCGCGCATGTCCACTGGAATACCCGGGAGAGCCACGAACGCTCCGAGCGGCCGTGGGTCATCCCTGGCGCGACGGGAGGAGTCCCCCTCATGTTCTGCAAAATCAATGATCAGAATAACGCCGTAGCCGCGTTGCAACGCCAGCTCGCCACCCTCGGCTACTACAAGGGTGCGATCGACAGCCACTACGGCCCGGCAACCTCGGCAGCTCTGCTCGCGTGTCGCAAGGCGATGGGAAGCACGGTCAGCAGCGGCGACACCTACAGCCCTGCGGCATACGAGCAGGTATTGCGGGCGTACGTGCAGCGTTTCGCGGGCAAGCCGGGCGACTCGGGCCCGCCTGGTGCCCCTGGTCCGGCGGGTCCGCCCGGCCCTTCCGGCCCGTCCGGCCCGCCCGGCAACTGGACCCCCGAACAGGTGCTGCGACTGATCGCGGACACGCTGAGTGAAGCTACCTGAACTGATCCGGGCTCACTGGGAGGAAACATGGAACCCGCACCGCTCCCGCCCGCGCCGGATGCCCGAACGCTACGCCGGCTGCGGCTCGGCGTCGGGGCGCTCGGCATCGCCCTGCCGATCGTCCTCCCGGCCGGTCATGCCCTGGCCACCGGAGGGTTCGAGTTGCTCAACTCGATCAGCAGCTACTACCACAGCGACATGCGGGACGTCTTCGTCGGCAGCCTCTGCGCGATCGGGGTGTTCCTGGTCAACTACCGGTACCGCCGCCTCGACGACGTGCTGAGCACCATGGCCGGCGTGCTCGCGGTGGTGGTGGCGCTGGTGCCGACCTCCACCGACGCCCCGCCCGCCGCCCTGGCCGACGGGGCGTTCCCGCTCGGCCGGGTGCACGGGGTCGCCGCCGGGCTGCTCTTCGCGATCCTCGCCCTGTTCTGCCTCTGGCGGTTCCCGATCAACGGCCCACCGAGCCGCGGCGCCCGGGTACGCAACGCCGTCTACCGCAGCTGCGGGCTCGCCATCCTCGCCGCGATCGCGCTCGGCGTGGCGAGCAACGCCCTGGCCGAGCCGGTCCGCGAGACGCTGCGACCGTTCTTCTGGTGCGAGGCGGTGGCGGTCTTCGCCTTCGGCGTGGCCTGGCTGGTCAAGGGCGAGGCGATGTTCCACCGGCCGCCCGGTCCGGCCCGCCGGCCACAGCCGCTCGCGGCCGACCAGCCGGCGACCGCGCCGTCCTGACCGGCACGTCCACCCCACGACGTGGTGGCCAGGGGGCCGCCGCGCGGCGATCCCCTGGCCACCGTCACCTCACTCGAACAACGACAGGGTCAACGTCGAGGTGTACGAGCCGGCGGCGACATCGGCCGGCGTACGCAGGAACAGGTCGGCGTTGACCGTGTACGCGCCACCCGCGACGGCACCCGAGTCGAACGTCGAGACCAGCAGTTCCTGGTCGACCAGACCGACGTTGTTACCCGGCTGGGTCGGCTCGTCGATCACGGTCACGACCTCCTCGCCCTCGCTCACCAGACCGGTGTCGCCACCGTCCAGCAGCCGCGGCTTCCAACCCAGGTGGCCCGCGCCGATCGGATCCTGGCCGGCGCTGCCGACGAAGTCGGTCGCGCTGCCCAGCACCGCCCAGGCGGCGTTCTCGGGCACCTCGTCCGTCGTGCGGGTGTCGGTAACCGTCACCGTCGGCAGGGTGCCGACGAACTGGCGGACCAGCAGCGTCGAACCATCCTCGGCCAACGCCACCGAGTCACCGGCGATGGAGAGCGCCAGCACCCCCGGTTCCTTGATCTCCTCGATGTCGACGGTCACCGACACGTCGGCGCTGTCCCCCGGCTCGGCCGCCGCCGGTGACGCCATCGCCACCGAACCGGCCAGCATGGCACCCGCGGCACCGGCCGCGAGCAGCCGCTTACGACTCCATGTGTTCATGCGATTCTCCGTTGTTGCTGACAGTTACAGGGCTGGACGGGGGTCGGCGCAGTTGACGCCCGCGTACTCCTTGGTCACCACGGTCGTCACCGCCTCGCCGCTTAGCGTTCCGGTGGCGCGGACGGTGGCCGAGCCGGCCGAGACCGCGGTCGCCCGGGTGTTGAACTGCTGGAAGGCGTTCGCGCCCGGCGCGACGTTGGCGACGGACTTGGTGCCGTACGCGCTCTCCAGGGTGATGGCCACGGCCGAGTCGTGGTCGTTGAACGCCTGCACCCCGAGGTACGCCTTGCCCGCCACACACCGCACCTGCACGGTGGTCGTCAGCGGCAGTTCCTGCGGGTCGTACAGCTTCTGCTTCCGGTAGTTGTCGCCGGTGCCGTCGGGCAGGTAGCCGTTCTCCACATTGCCCTGCGCATCCACCGAGAACCAGTGCAGAGTCGTGCCGGCCGGCAGGGTAAGCGTCTCCCCGCCCTCCCGGACACCGGCCGAGCCGTAGAGCGTGGACTCCAGCGTCGGACGGGTGCCATCGACGGTGTAGAAGACCGCCGCCGGTTCGCTGGTGGAGAAGGTCACGTCGACCATGCCGGCCGTGGCGCTCCCCTCGACCTGCACCGAGCTGGTCGGTGCCACCTCGTCCGTGTCGTAGTCACGGGCCACCCGCAGCATCTCCACCAGGCCGTTGGAGAACTCCATGGTCTCCTCGTGCGCGGAGGCCCAGGTCGGCTGGAAGGAGGTGCCGACCTCGAAGTTCCAGGCGTAGATGCCGTACTTGTACCAGAGCATGTCGCCGGAGTTGCCGGCCGCTGAGTAGAGCACGTCCGCGATCGGACCGGTACGCGCCGGGGTGACGGCCAGGTTGCGGTGCCGCTTGATGGCGGTCAGGATCCGCGACGAGGCACCCCAGAACAGCGACTCCTCGGCCAGGGTGGGCCGCGGCGCCGAGATCCGGCCCGGAGTGGCGTACGAGCCGGGCGACCACATGAAGTAGTTGCCCGAGGAGTGCAGGTTCATCGAGAACTTGATGTTCCCGCGCGAGGCCAGCCAGTCGACGTTCTTGTTCTCCGGCTCCGACAGCTCGCTGGGCCCGGCGTACGTGCCGCTGGTGCAGCTGGCCGAGGCACCCGAGTAGCCGTCGAAGAGGCTGTACTCGGTGTAGTTGCGGTTGTTGTCCACACCCCACGAGGTACGGCCGAGGAAGTCCCCGGACTCCTGCGGCGTGCAGTGGTTGGTCATGTTCTTACGCTGCGAGTTGAAGTCGTAGAACGAGTAGTGCCCGCCATCCGGGTTGATCGACGGCGCGATCCAGATGTCCAGGTTGTCCACCAGCTCGCGGGTGTTCGCGTCGTTGGCGTAGTTGCGCAGCAGCCGCTCGGCCGTCTCGATGGTCACCAGCGGCGGCACCCACTCCCGGGCGTGTTCCTGGGCGTACGCCAGCACACCGAGCTTGGAGCCGTCGCGGTCCTTGCCGATCCGGATGGCGTACACCGGGTGCGGGTCACGGGAGACCGATTCCGGTGCGGAGAGGCCGTCCGACAGTTGGGTCGGCGCGGCCGGTGCGACCACGCCCGCACCCGCGTTACCCCGGTAGGTGTACGCCTTCAGCAGTGTCCCGGCCTGCTCGTTGAGCGCGGCGGCGACCTCTGCGGCGGTGCTGGTGACCGCGCCGCTGCCATCGGTGGCCAGACCGACGCGGACCTGGTTGTCGGTCACGGTCACCGTCAGCGGCGAGTCGGCGGCACCGGGGTTGGCCAGTTCGACCGTGATGTCGTTGCCGCCCTCGTGACCCCAGGCCAGCGAGTCCACGCCGACGCGGCTGGCGTTGGCGGTGCCGAGCACGGCCTGGGCCTTACGCCGGTAACCGTTGGTCTTGTACGGCAACTCGACGATCTCCGACAGCGTCGGGTACTGCTCGGCCAGGGCCTTGATCCGGTCGTACAGCTCCGTCGGGGTCAGGTAGCTGGTGACGAAGTCCTTCTGGTAGCCGGGACCCTCGGGGCCGTCGCCTTCGATGGGCAGCCACTCGGTCACCTTTGCCACCGCAACGTCACCGGTGGGGCTGGTGATCCGCACGTACTCCGGCTTGCTGGTCACGTTCGCCGCGCCCCGGTGGTACATGTAGACCCCGGCGTCGACGAAGCGGGTGATGTTCTGCGACCCGCCGGAACCGATCTCGGTGCCCGGCCCGCTGTCCCGCTGCACGGTGAGTGCGGTGCTGGCCGTCTGGCCCTGCGCCCACTTGGCCTCGACCGACAGCACCTGGGTGGTGCCGTTGGTGTAGTAGTCGGCACGGATGATCTTGACATCGGAGACCGAGGCGGCCGAGCGGGCCGCGCGGTTGGGCGCGAACTCCTGGTTGTCAGCCAGGTGCGCGGCGATCGTCGCCTCCCGCTCGGCGATCCGGTCCTGCGCGTCGGCCGGTGTGTAGAGCACCTCGCCGAAGGTGAAGCCGGCGGCGGTAAGCGCGGCGACCTCGTTTCCGGTCACCACGGCGTGCACGACAATCCCGTCCTCGTGCTGGTGGACGTGGTGGTCGAGGTCGACACCGGTGGCCACCAGCGCGTCCAGCTCGGCGTGGTCGGCCACCAGCACCTCGACCACGTTGGCCTGCTCGTCGGCGAGCCGACCGAGGTCGGCGGGGGTTTCGCCGACGGGTGCGGCGGCCTGCGGCAGAACGGCCGCCGCCGGGCTGACCAGCAGCAATACGGCGGTGCCGGCGGCCACGGCCGCCGATACGGGTAGTCGGTGACGCCACCGGGAACGGGTACGGAATCTGGGCATGAGGCTTGTGGCCCCTCTTCTCGGTGTGCGGCACGGACGGGGGTTCGCGCGGCCCACCCCGCTGCCCTCAGCCCCGTGAACAGCAGGACGGCGCGCCCGGCGACGACACCGCCCGCAGCACCGATTACACAGCGTCGCCACCCGGCACATAGGAGTGATCAGGTTGCGAACATCTTTCGCCCGGCGAAGCTGATCTGTCAATCATCCCAAGTAGTGGACAGGTGAGGCCGCACACCTCTTCCCAAACAGCCCGCGACCTGCGTTTGGCCTACCGGCAGACTGGAGACATGAGCCTGAGGCTCGAAAACGAGGGGGGATCACGCGTGTCCGAGAACGCCGACCGACCAAGCTACGACACCGACCGGCCAGACGAGGTCACCGACCCGCTGCTCTGGCGCCTCGCCCTGGATGTCGCCGACGCGCACGCGCCCGACGAGCAGGGCGGCTGCGTACATCTGATCTGCGCTGACCAGGAGTGGCCCTGCGGGCCGTGGCAGCAGGCCCAACGCGCACTCGCGCTGGCGCAGGGCGGCTCGACCGACGAGGCGGAGCAGCCGCAGGCGCCGCAGCACCCGCAGCGCGGTGGCTGGCCGGCCGCAGTGCCCGCCTGGGCGGCCGAGCGGCCCGGCCGCGAGTCGGCCGCCGCCTGACACCACGAACGGGAGGCTGGTCCCGCCGCCGCAGAGGGTGCCGGCAGTTGTCAATGTAGCGTTGACAGATGCTCGATCCGCTGGACCGCCTCGCCGACATCTCGTCCGCCCGGGAGCGGCTGGACGAGACCGAACTCGACCTCATCGATCGGGCCCGGCAGGCCGGTGCGACCTGGACGCAGGTCGCCGAGGCGCTCGGGCTGGGCAGTCGGCAGGCCGCCGAGCAACGCCGCCAACGGTTGGCCGCCGCCCGGCAGGCCCGTCGGGCGGCGGCCGACCGAAGCTGGCCGGCCGAGGTGGCAGAGCTCCGGCGCATCCTCGCTGGCCTGCACCGATGGATCGACGCGGACCGCCGCTGGGACGACCGCTTCCCCCGGGCCGCGCTGCTGCGGCGGACCACCGCGCTCGCACTGGCGGCCGAGCCCGGCGGCCTCTACGACCTGGCCCGGCACGTCGCCACCGACCTGGCCCACTCCCGACCGGGACTACCCAGGCCGGTACGCGGCGTAGCCCGGGAACTCGTCGCCGCGCTGTCAACGTTACGTTGACACGAGCCGGTCAATCTTGCCTTGCCCAGACTCAGGACTGAGGCTATGAGTCACCTCGACTCAATCCTGGGAGCGGCTCGTGCGACGCAACGCGGTCCTGTTCGTGCTGGTCTCGCTGCTGTCCGGCTTCGGCGGCAGCACCGTGGCCCTGGTCACCGGCCTCTGGATTTTCGACCTCACCGGTTCCCCCAGCCTGGCCGCGCTCGCCGCGATCTGCGTGTACGCGCCCACCCTCGCCGGCCCGTGGCTCGGCGGCCTCGTCGACCGGCTGCCCCGACGCCCGATCGTCATCGCCGCCAACCTCACCCTGGCCGCCGTCCTGCCCACCCTGCTGGCGGTCCGCGGGCCCGATCAGGTGTGGCTGCTCTACCTCGTGTCCACGATCTACGGCGTCGCGTACGTCCTGATCGACGCCGGCGAGAGCGCGCTGCTGCCCGCCGCCCTGTCCCCCGCCGAACTCGGCAACGTCAACGGTTGGCGCTCCAGCGCCCAGGAAGGCGTCAAACTCGTGGCCCCGCTGGCCGGTGCCAGCCTGTACGCCTGGCAGGGCGGTCCCGTCGTCGCGCTGCTCGCCGCCGGCCTGCCGGCGCTGGCCGCCGCCGGTTACGCCGCGTTACGCCTGACCCGTACGCCGCCAGCCGCCGCGCCCCGCGCCCGGGGCGTCCGGGCCGGTTTGACCGTGCTCTTCGGCTCGCCGGCGATCCGGCTGCCGGTGTGCCTGGCCACCGTCGCGATCGGACTGTCCGGCTTCGGCACCGCCGCCGGATACGCCATCGTCACCGACGTCCTCGGCCTGCCGATCACCTTCCTGGGCGTGCTGGTAAGCGCCCAGGGTGCCGGTTCGGTGGCCGGCGGCGTGGTCGTCGGCCGGCTGATCGCCCGCTTCGACCCGACGGCCGTGGCCGTCGCCGGCACCGTGCTCTTCGGCGTGAGCTGCCTGGGGCGGTGCCTGCCCTGGTGGCCGGCGGTGGTGGCCGCGTCGGTGGTGGCCGGAGTCGGCCTACCGTGGGCCCTCGTCGCGGCCGTCACCGCCGTGCAGACGCACAGTCCCGACGCGCTGCTCGGTCGGGTCGCCGCCACCGCAAACACGGTCATGTTCGGGCCGATCGCGGCGATGAATCCGCTCGGTTCGGCCGCCGTGCTGTGGGGCGGTCGACCTCCGCTGCTTCTCGCCGCAGCCGGCTGCCTCGCCGCCGGGGCACTGGCCTGGCGTACCCGCCGACGCGCCGCACGCGCGGTCCCGGCCGCCGCCGTACCCGTGCCCGCCGGCAGCGACTGACCGCCGGCCTTCGGGGAGGTGCCGGTCGACGCAGCGATGCCGCAGGCCGCCGTCGCGATCGTGGACAGCTCAGTCGGCCGGCGGCGCTGCGGCGCCGCCGGCCTTCCGAGCGACGAGCGCGTACTCGGAGGCGGGGGTGGTGTCGTTGCCGTCCGGACGCCACTGCGAGCAGGTCACCACACCGGGATCGAGGAGGTCGAGACCTTCGACGAACCGGGTGATCTCCTGCGGAGTGCGGACCGCCATCGCGGCGCCGCCACCGGCCCGCCACGACTCCATCGCCCGGTCGACGGCCTCCGGGTTAACCTCCCGGGTGGGATGGGAGATCACCAGGTAACCGCCCACCGGCAGCGCGTCGACCAGGTGCCGGACGATCCGGGTTGCCTCGTCGTCATCTACGACGAAGTTCAGGATGCCCAGCAGCATGATCGCCACCGGCTGGGTGAAGTCCAGGGTGCGGCGAGCCTCGGCGAGAATTCGCTCCGGGGCGCGCAGGTCCGCGTCGATGTAGTCGGTGGCGCCCTCCGGCCGGCTGGTCAGCAACGCCCGCGCGTGCACCAGCACCATCGGGTCGTTGTCGACGTAGACGACGCGGCACTCGGGCGCGACCGCCTGGGCCACCTCGTGGGTGTTGTTGGCGGTGGGCAGGCCGGTGCCGATGTCCAGGAACTGTCGTACTCCCGCCGTACCGACCAGGTGCCGCACCGCGCGGCCGAGGAACTCGCGGTTGAAGCGGGCCGACTGCACCAACTCCGGCATGAACGCCAGAACCTGCTCGGCGGCTGCCCGGTCGGCGGCGAAGTGGTCCTTGCCGCCGAGGAGGTAGTTCCACAGCCGGGCGGAGTGCGGCACGCTGCTGTCCAGTTCGACTTGACTGGTGGCGCTACGCGAGGAGGCTTCGGTCACCGGAACTCCAGGTGAATTCGTCGGGTTGGTCGACGCGGCGTTGGTCGACGCGGCGTTGGTTAAGAAGGGGCCCCTGCTATGCACGAGGCGTTAAGCAGGGGCCCTTCCTTACACCTCAGAGGGTGCGGGCGAGGCGGTCGGCGAGGATGCGGGCGAACCGCGACGGGTCGGCCAGGTCACCGCCCTCGGCGAGCAGGGCCGTGCCGTAGAGCAACTCGGCGGTCTCCGCCAGGGTGCTGCCGGTCTCGCCCTGCTCGTGCGCCTTGCGCAGGCCGGTGACGAGCGGGTGGCCCGGGTTCAGTTCCAGGATCCGCTTGACCTTCGGCACCTCGTGCCCCATCGCCCGGTACATCTTCTCCAACGTCGGCGTGATGTCCTGGGCGTCACCGACCACGCATGCCGGCGAGGTGGTCAGCCGCGACGACAGGCGTACCTCCTTGACCGAGTCGGCAAGCACACCGCCCATCCAGGTGAGCAGGTCGGCGTACTCGGCACGCTGCCGCTCCCGCTCGGACTCGGCCTCCTTGCGCTCCTCCTCGGTGTCCAGGTCGACCTCGCCCTTGGCGACCGAACGCAGCGTCTTGCCGTCGTAGCTGCCGACCCGCTCCACCCAGACCTCGTCGACCGGGTCGGTGAGCAGCAGCACCTCGTAGCCCTTGGCCCGGAACGCCTCCATGTGCGGGGAGTTCTCGATGGTGGCGCGGTTCTCGCCGGTGGCGTAGTAGATGTCGGTCTGGCCGTCCTTCATCCGGCTGACGTAGCCGGCCAGGTCGGTCAGCTCGGCGGGGTCGTTGGTGGAGGCCACCGACAGGATCTCCAGCAGGGTTTCCTGGTTGTCGGTGTCGTCGACCAACCCCTCCTTGACCGCCGCACCGAACTCGGTCCAGAAGGTGCGGTACCGCTCCGGCTGCTCGTTCTTGAGGTCCTTGACGGTGGCGAGGACCTTCTTCACCAGCCGGCGGCGTACCGCCCTGATCTGCCGGTCCTGCTGGAGGATCTCCCGGCTGATGTTCAGCGACAGGTCGTGGGCGTCCACCACGCCCTTGATGAACCGCAGGTAGTTCGGCATCAGCGCGTCGCAGTCGTCCATGATGAACACGCGCTTGACGTAGAGCTGCACGCCGCGATGCCCCTGCGGAGAGAAGAGGTCCAGCGGGGCGTGCGACGGGATGAAGAGCAACGCCTCGTACTCGAAGGTCCCCTCGCCCCGCATGTGGATGGTCTCCAGCGGGTCGGACCAGTCGTGGCTGACGTGCTTGTAGAACTCGTGGTACTCGGCCGGCTCGACCTCGCCGCGCGGGCGAGCCCAGAGCGCCTTCATCGAGTTGAGCGTCACCGTCTCGGTGGTGGCCTCGGCGCCGTCGGCACCCGGGCGCTGCACGGTCATCCGGATCGGGTGCGCGATGAAGTCGGAGTACCGCTTGATGATCTCGCGGATCGTCAGATCGGTGGTGTAGTCGTGCAGATTGTCCTCGGTGTCGACCGGCTTGAGGTGCAGGGTCACCGCCGTGCCCTGGGGCGCGTCGTCGAGTGCGGCGATGGTGTAGGTGCCCTCACCTGTGGACTCCCAGCGGGTGCCGCCACTCTCGCCGGCCCGGCGGGTGGTCAACTCGACCTTGTCGGCGACCATGAACGCGGCGTAGAAGCCGACCCCGAACTGTCCGATCAGCTCCTGCGACGCCCCGGCGTCCTTGGCCTCGCGCAGCTGGCGCAGCAGCTCGGCGGTGCCGGACTTGGCGATCGTGCCGATGACGGAAACGACCTCGTCGCGGGTCATCCCGATCCCGTTGTCCCGTACGGTGAGGGTACGGGCGTCCCGATCCACCTCGATGGTGATGTGCAGGTCGTCGGTGTCGACGGTGAGGTCCTTGTCGACAAGCGCGGCGATACGCAGCTTGTCCAGGGCGTCGGAGGCGTTCGAGATCAACTCGCGGAGGAAGACGTCCTTGTTCGAGTAGATCGAGTGGACCATCAGCTGTAGCAGCTGGCGCGCCTCAGCCTGAAATTCCAACGTCTCGGTCCGGTCGTTCACACCAGGTCCCCTCTCTCCCCGTCAGTCATGACGATTCCCGAGAAGGATACGATCCGTCGCCGCCCGGGTGCGTGGGGTGGTTCGCCGGTACGCCGGGTCGGGCCGTCGTCGCGCACCCGCGCACCGGTGGCGGGCGGTGCGCGGCAGCGTGTCATCGCCGCCCAGACGCAGGCCACCGACCCGCTCCCGGACCGGAGCGAGTCGGTGGCGGCACAGGTGATGCTCAGCGGCGACGGCCGTACGTCCCGGCGAGCAGCGAGACACCGAGCGCGGCGAAGGCCACCTGGATGAACAACTCGATCCAGTCGATGCCGGCGGTGTCGTCCACGCCCAACAGCCCGGCGACCAGCGTGCCGAGGATCGCGGCGACGACACCGATCAGGATGGTCAGCAGAAACGGAATGCGCTGCCGACCCGGCACGACCAGCCGACCGAGCGCCCCGATGACCAGACCGATGATGATGGCGGTGAAGAAACCGGTGATTTCCATGAGAGCCGTCCCTCCGAACGTTTCCGTCGACAGACACGGTGCCCGAATCGGCGGGTCCGGCAAACGCGAGCCCCGGTCGTACGGCGCATTGTGCGGTAACCGTCACAGTTTCGCGGTACGGCTGTCATGAACCCGCCCGCCGTCGCCACGGTGCCGGGGTCAGCGAGGGCTGATCAGGACCGCGTAGTCGGCCGCGGTGAGCGGCCCCGGTGACAGGGAGAGATCCGCCCGGGGGACGCTGAGCGCCGCGCCGTCCCGCAGGAAGATCACCGCGGTGACGTCGGTGCGGGCGGTGAGCGTACAGACGATCTGCCCGTACGCGAGCGGTTGGTCGTTGCGGCCGGTCTCCGCGTCGGCCGGCGCGACCGTGACCCGGGCCTGCCCGTCGACCAGCTCCACCACCGCGTTGCTGAACGCGCCCGGCAGGGCGCTGGTCAGGCCGTCGTCGCGCTCTGCGGGAGTCGGCCCGGCGAGCAGGTTCCCCAGCTGCGTGTCGACCGTGGGCACCTGGTCCACCCGGCGGATCACCGGTACCAGCCGGTCCTCGCGGGTGAAATGGAGCAGCTCGGTCGCCGAGCCGGTCTCGACCGGCGCCGGAGCAGCGGTCGCCGGAGACGGGAACGGGCCGGGCGGTGGGGTCACCGCCCGGGGCAGATCCTCGGCCGGCACCCCGCAGGCGGCGACCAGAGCGAACAGGACCACCACAAGTACGGCGCGCAGCGCGGCACCCGGGGCGGCCCGCAGGGTGCCGGTGGGCCGGTGGGGCGGGCCGGCGGGCAGCGCGGCGCGCCGGGCGCTCAGGACGCGGACGGGGATCATGACAGGCTCCCGGGCAGGGTGACCCGGAACCGGGCGCCGCCTTCGGGGCGGTCGCTGACCGAGGCCGTGCCGCCGTGCGCGGCGGCGTGCTGGGCCACAAGCGCGAGCCCGAGGCCGGTGCCGTCGCCGCCGCCACGGTAGTTGGCCGCCCGGCCACGGACGAATCGACCGAAGATCGCTTCTCGGTCCTCCACCGGCACCCCCGGTCCCTCGTCGTCCACCTCGATCACTCCCGCGTCCTGCGCCCGGAGCAGCCGCACGGCCACCGGCCCGGCACCGTAGCGCTCGGCGTTGTCGAGCAGGTTCGCCAACACCTGCGCGATCCGCCGCCGGTCCACCTGCCAGGTCGCCGGGGTGTCCGCCGCCAGGTGCACCATCGACTCCGGCAGGTCCCGGTCGCGGCAGGCCTGCCGGGCAAGATCGGTCAGCTCGACCGGCTCCCGGTGCACCGGCTGATCGCTGCGCGCCAGGTCCAGCAGGTCGTTGACGAGTCGCTGGAAGCGGTCGATCTCGTCGGCCACCAGCCGGGCCGCGGTCGCGGTCCGCTCGTCCTGGCTTTCCCGCCGACGGGCCAGCACGCTCGCCGCGGCGGCGAGCGTCTGGAGGGGCGAACGCAGTTCGTGGCTGACGTCGGCGGCGAAACGCCGGTCCCGGTCGATGCGCTGGGCCAGCTCGTCGACCATCCGGTTGAACGAGGTGGAGAGGCGGTCCAGGTCCGGGTCGGTGTCCGGGGCGAGGCGGGTGGTGAAGTCACCCGCGGCGATCCGCTCGGCCGCGTCGGCGACGGCCGTCAGGGGACGCAGCCCGTGTCGGGTGGCGTACCAGCCGAGGGCCGCTCCCGATCCGGCCACCATGATCGCGACTGCGGTCAACGCCAGCGCCAGCACCTGGAAGGTCTGCTCCAGCTCCCGCAGCGAGGCGATCTCGTAGAAGGAGGCCGACTCCGACAGCGGCACGCCGACCAGCATGACCGGGTGGTCGTCGACCCGGATCCGCTGCACCGCCGGCTCACCCGCCGACACCAGGTCCAGCATCCGCGCGGGGATGGCGGCGGTGACGCCCGGTTCCGCGGCCCGCCCGTACCATTTCCCGTTGAGCAGCATCAGGGCTCGCCGACCGGTGCCGGTGTCCAGCGTGCGCAGGGCCTCCGCGACATCCGGGTTGTCGGTGTCGAGACCGGCGCGAACCACCGCCGCGTCGTAGTACGCCGCCCGCAGCACGGTGCGCTCCCGCTCGTCGAGCAGCGTCCGGCGGGTCAGCTCGTACGACACCAGGGCCATCGAGGCGGACAACGACAGGGCACCCACGGCGAACGCGGCGGTGACCCGGGCCCGCAGTCCGAGGCGTCTCATCGTTGCAGCTTGTAGCCGAGCCCGCGCAGTGTCACGAGGTGTTGCGGGTTGGCCGGATCGCTCTCGATCTTCTGCCGCAGCCGTCCCACGTGCACGTCCACCAGCCGCTCGTCGCCGGTGTCGTAGCCCCAGACCCGGCTGAGCAGTTGCTGGCGGGAGAGCACCCGCCCGGCGTGCTCGGCCAGTTCGCAGAGCAGCCGGAACTCGGTGCGGGTGACCGCGACCGGCTCGCCGGCCCGGCGCACCTCCCCGGCCTCGGGGCTGACCTCCAGCTCCCCGAAGGCGAGCACCGGCACCGGCGTCTCCACCGCCGGCACCGCGCGGGCCCGGCGACGCAGGGCCCGCAACCGGGCGGTCAGTTCCTTGATCGCCACCGGCTTGACCACGTAGTCGTCGGCACCGGCCTCCAGCGCGGCGACGATGTCGTGGGTGTCGTCGCGGGCACTGACCACCACAATGGGCACGTCGTCGTCGCGGCGCAACTGGCGGATGGCCTCGAAGCCGTCGATCCCGGGCAGCATCAGGTCGACCAGCACGTAGTCGGCCGGGTCCCGGCGCTGCGTGCGCAGGCCCTCCTCGGCGGTCGCCGCGCCGCGTGCCTCGTAACCCTCGTCCTCCAGGGCGAGCAGTAACGCCAACCGGATCCGGTCGTCGTCCTCGATCACCAGTACCGCTGTCATACCGGAATCATCCCCAAGGCCGCACCTGGTCAGCCAACCGCGCCCGGCCTGCGGGTGTTTTGTCACGCAACTGTCATACGTCCGCGCGGTGCCCGCCAAGCCTGGTCGGCAGGGTGAGAGCCGACCTGGGGACAGGAGAGGAGGCCACGGACGTGACCACGCCACGCCGCCCCGAATGCACCGTGCCCCTCGTGGAGGTGGCCATCACCGAGTTCGATCTGGCCTGCCTGCCGGAGACGGGCGCGGTGTTCGACCGGTTGCTCGCGCTGCGACCGACGCAGGTCGTGATCGACCTGTCCGGCTGCCGGCACATCGACGCCGCCGCGATCGGGCTGCTGCTCGACGTGCACCGCCAGATGGTGCGCGAAGGTGGTGTGCTGGCGCTGCGCAACCCCAACCCGCGCATCGCCCGCATCCTTCAGGCCGCCCGGCTGGATCAGATCCTGCCGGTGCGCTCCGACAACGCCACTGCGACGCACGCGCCGGCCGGCGATCCCGTGCTCCCGGGTACCGTGCCGCGCCCGACCACGTACGGCCGCGCCGCCGTCACCGTACGTACCTGATCCGCACCAGCCGTCCGCGAGTACGAGGAGCAGCATGACCGTCGCCGGGATCGCCGCGGCCCTTGCCGTCGGCCTTGCCGTCGGCGCGCTCGGTCGGCTCGTCGTCCCCGGCCGGTCGAGCGTGCCGCTGTGGCTGACGATGACCATCGGCGCCGTCGCCGCGCTGCTCGGCGCGATCAGCGCCTGGCTCGCCGGTGTCCGTGGGTTCAGCCTGCTGGGCCTGGTCGTGCAGGCTGGCCTCGCCGCGGTCGGCGTGGTGATCGTGGTCGCCACCGCCGGCAAGGAACGTTCCGACTCCCGCTGACCGTCCGCATGGCGACGGTGCCCCCCGCCCGACGCCCCGAGTCCGTGTCCTGGCCGCGACGGCCGCGGCACCGGAGAGGAAGCAGGATGACCGTCGTACCGGACGACAACCTGATGACCCTGATCTGCGACGCGTGCGGCGAGACCACCACCGGCACCGCGTGCGTGCTGCCCGACGCCGAGGTCGTCTGGACGCTCGTCAGCGATCAGGGGTGGAGCGGTTCCCCCTTCGCCACCGGCCCGCACCGCTGCCCGCGGTGCAGCACGCTCCCGCCGGGCGCGATTGCGCCGGGCACGGTCCCGCCCGGTGCACGTCCCGCCGGTCCGGGCACCGGCCCGCCCGGTGGCCGCCCCGCCGGCCCGCCCGATGGCCGCCCCGCCGGGCCGATGGCCGGCCCGCCCGATGGCCGCCCCGCCGGAGTGAGGGCCGACATGGAGCGGGCCGGCGAGGTGACGGTGCTCGTGGACTCCGACGAACTCGCCCCGGAGACCGACGACACGTTGCGGGTGGCGTTGCGCGAGGCGGTCGAGGTGGACGGGACCGTGGTGGTGGACCTGGGCCGGGTGAACGTCATCGACTCGGTCGGGCTGGGCCTGCTGGTCCGCGCCCATCGCGAGGTACGCGAGCGCGACGCCCGCCTCTGCCTGGCCGCGCCGTCGCGGTTCATCCGTACGGTGCTGCACACCATGAAACTCGACGGGGTCTTCCCGATCTTCGAGACGCTCGACGACGCCCTCACCCAACTGGCGGCAGCCGGGGGCGGCAGCGAGGTGGTACGGGTCGACGTCACCCCGGCCGAGGCCGTCCGGCACCGGGGCAACGCCCACAAACCCGTGCTCACCGCCCGGCAGGCCGCTCCCCGCGTACCCGTCTGAGCCACCCCGCCGACGGCGCAGTCACCCGCCCATCGAGCCGAAGGTCGGTGCGCCGGCGGCGTGGTAGGTAAGCATCGTCACGCCGGCAGCGGACGATCGGCTGTCGACCAGGCGCAGGCCGGCGGGGGGCACGCCGTCTGCGAAGAGGCGGCGCCCGGCGCCCAGCACCACCGGGAAGATCATCAGGTGGTACGCGTCGATCAGATTCTCGCGCATCAGCGAGCCGGCGAGCCGGCCGCTGCCGTGCACCTGCAACTCCCGACCGGGCCGGCGCTTGAGCTCGGCGACGGCCGTGGCCAGGTCACCGTCCAGGCGCTGCGTGCCCGACCAGGTCAACTCGTCGTCGCGGGTGGTCGCCACGTACTTGGGCAGCCGGTTCAGCGGAACGGCGATCGGGTCTTCGGGATCTTCCTGCTTCGGCCACCAGGCGGCGAAGATGTCGTACGTGTGCCGGCCGAGCAGGAACGCGTCGGCGCGGGCGAAGATGTCGCTCATGTGGGCGCCGAGCGTCTCGTCGAAGTGTGGCGCCACCCAGCCGCCCGACTCGAAGCCGCCGCTGCGGTCCTCGTCGGGGCCGCCGGGGCCCTGCATCACGCCGTCCAGGGTCAGGAACGTGGTGAGCGTGAGTCGCATGATCGTCTCCTCCTCGTGGGGCGGCACCGCGCCGCCCGCCACTTGAGCGACGACCGACCCGCCGACACTTCGACGTCCACCCCGGCGAGTGTGACCCAGACCACTGCGGGCGTCGTCAGCTTCCGACGACACCGGGCCGACTCCGGACGAGATGTTAATAAGGGGCCCTTCCTATACCTGAGGCGTTAATAAGGGGCCCTTCCTTTGAACCGATGCGGGGGTGGGGCGCGTACCTGTGGGGGAAGGGAGTGGCCCATGAAGCGCCTGACTCCGTTGCTGACCCTCCTGGCGGGGGCGGTGACGGCCGCCGTGCTGTTCACGATGAGTGCACAGGCATCCCCGCCGGGCACCCAACCCGTGGCCGGCGGCGGCCCACCGGCCGCCGCGCCGGCGCCCGACGCCGAGCCGGAGGCCGACGTCGAGGTGGACGGGGACGAGGCGGAACCGGATCCCGCCACCGCCCGGCCGCCCGGCACCGCGCCACCGCGGGAGTCCGACCGGTCGTCGGCCGGCACCGAGGTCGCGTCGGTCGAACAGAACTGGATCGGCCAGCTGGAGAACGGCGCCACCATCGCGATCACCGTCCGGGACGGCAAGGCCGAGGCGTACGTCTGCGACGGCCGGGCCATGGAGCTGTGGCTCTCCGGCACCGTGCGGGACGGGAAGATCGAGCTGACCGGCAAGGACGCGAAGCTCAGCGGCATCATCCGCGGCGACAGCGCCAGCGGCGAGATGATCGTCGGCGTACGGCGGTGGAAGTTCACCGCCCGGCCCGAGGAGAAGGTGGACGAGGCGGTCGTCAAGTCCGGCTCGGTCACCACCCCCGCGATCTACCGCGCCACCGACGACGTACGCAAGGCCGGCATCGACGGCGGCTGGATCTTCCTGCCCGACGGCACCCAGATCGGCATCGTCACCTGGAACGGCGAACCGATCCCGGCGCCGCCACTGGATCCCGCCTTCTACAGCACCGTGGTAAACGGAGTCACCATCACCGCCGAGCCGGTCGTCCCCGGGGCACGATGATGGCCGAGCACCGCATGGGCAGCGCACGCACGGTGCCGCGCCGCTCGCCCGAGCCCACCGTCGAGGTGCTGCGCGACTTCGGCGGCCCTCCGCCGAGCGCGCCGCGCCGCCGGCCCTCGCTGCTGGTCCCGCTTGTGGTCGGGGCGGGGGTCGCGGTGGCCCTCGGTGTCTACGGTCGCACCCACACCCCGACCGGGATCGCGGTGAACGTGGCCGGCTTCTCCTCGCCGTTGACGGTGAAGGTGTGGCTGGGCACCGGCGCGGCCTTCTTCGCGGTCATCCAACTGATCACCGCGCTGTCCATGTGGGGCCGGTTGGGCGGGTTCTCCCCGTCCTGGGCCGGCCCGGCGCACCGTTGGTCGGGGCGGATCGCGTTCCTGCTCACCGTCCCGGTCGCCGTGCACTGCCTCTACGCCCTCGGTTTCGCCGACTACGACACCCGTACGCTGCTGCACTCCCTGCTGGGTTGCTTCTTCTTCGGGGTGTTCGCCACCAAGATGCTGACCCTGCCCAAGCGTGGGCTCGCCGGCTGGGTGCTGCCGGTGATCGGCGGGACCGTGTTCGTGGCCCTGATCGGCATCTTCCTCACCTCGTCGGTCTGGTACTTCACCACGTTCGGCTTCCAGCTCTGATCCTCGACGGCCTGACCACGACAAGATCCCCGGCAGTACTGATCATCGAAAGGCAAGGCAGATCGGATGAACCACGAGCAGGCCGGCTGCTGCCGGTCGCGACGGGCCATGTTGGCCGGCACCGGTGCGGTGGGCGTGGCCGCGCTTACCGGCTGCGCGACGTACGGGCAGTCGACGGCGGCCCCGCCCGCACCGGCCGCGGCACCGGCCGGCAGCGGCGACCCGTCGGCGGACCCGTCCGGCAGCGCCGCAGCCGGTGGCGGGGACGTCGGCACCCCGGCGCTGACCACCCTGGCGGACATCCCGGTCGGCGGGGGACAGATTTTCGCCGACGCGGGCGTGGTGGTCACCCAGCCCACGGCGGGCAACATCAAGGCGTACTCCTCGACCTGCACCCACCAGGGCTGCACGGTCACCTCGGTCGCCGACGGCGTGATCACCTGCGCCTGCCACAACAGCGTGTTCGACATCGCGGACGGCTCGGTACGCAGTGGACCGGCGGGTGCCCCACTGCCCGCTGCGAACGTCACGGTCGACGGGGACGCCATCCGGCTGGCCTAGTCGATGGCACGATGACGCGGCCCACCCCAGGCCCGGGCCGCGCGGGGCCGTCCGGGGCGCGTCGCGCCTCGGACGGCCACTGCCGCGTACCGGCTTTCGGACGGCCACTGCCGCGCTCAGACCGCGAGGGCCTCCCGGACGGTACGTTCCGCGGTGGCGCCGCCGTCGCCGGAGGAGGTGACCCGACCCGACTCCAGCACGTGGTAGCGGTCGGCCACCCGCAGCGCGAAGCCGAGATGCTGCTCGACCAGGAGCACGCTGAACCCGGTCTGCGCGATAAGCGCCACGATCCGGTCCTGGATCTCGGTCACCACCGACGGTTGGATGCCCTCGGTGGGCTCGTCGAGCATCAGCAGCCGGGGCCGGGTGATCAGGGCTCGGGCGATGGCCAACTGCTGACGCTGGCCGCCGGAGAGCAGCCCGGCCCGGCGGCGCAGCAGCGGGCGCAGCGCCGGGAACAGGTCCAGCACCTCGGCGGTGGCGACCGCACCGTCGCGCCGGCCGTCGGCGACCAGGCGCAGGTTCTCCGCCGCGGTCAGGTGCGGGAAGCACTGCTGGCCCTGCGGCACGTACGCGATGCCCCGGGCGACCCGCTGGTGCGGAGCGAGTCGGGTGATGTCCTCGCCGTCGAACTCGACCCGACCGGCGGTCGGGCGCAGCAGGCCGGCGGCGACCCGCAGCAGGGTGGACTTGCCGGCGCCGTTGTGGCCGAGCACCGTGGCGACCCCGTCGACGGGCACGGTGACGTCGACGCCGTGCAGCACCCGGCTACGCCCGTAGCCGGCCTGCACGCCGCTCATGCTGAGCATCATGCCTCCAGTGGGGTCGCGGTGGCGTCGACCGGGTGGCCGAGGTAGACCTCCTGCACGCGCGGGTCGGCCTGCACCTGGGCGACGGTGCCCTCGCTGAGCACCTTGCCGGCGTGCAGCACGGTGACGGTACGCGCGAAGCGGCGCAGGAAGTCCATGTCGTGCTCGATCACCACCACCGTGCGGTCCTGGCTGACCTTCTCCAGCAGCACTCCGGTGGCGTCGCGTTCCTCGTGGCTCATCCCGGCCACCGGCTCGTCGAGCAGCAGCAGCCGGACGTCCTGCACGAGCAGCATGCCGATCTCCAGCCACTGCTTCTGGCCGTGCGCGAGGGTGCCGGCGAGCTGGTCGGCCCGGCCCGCCAGGCCGATCACGTCGAGCGCCTCGGCCACCTCGTCGGGTACGCCGTGCCGGCGGCGCAGCAGCGTCGACCAGCCGCGCCGGGCGCCGGCCGCGATGTCGAGGTTCTGGAGGACCGTCAGCTCCTCGAACACCGTCGAGGTCTGGAAGGTGCGCCCCACCCCGAGGCGACTGATCCGGTGCACCGGTCGGCCGAGCAGCTCCCGGTCGCCGAAGCGCACCGACCCGGTGGCGCGGACCAGCCCGGTGACCGCGTCGACCAGGGTGGTCTTGCCCGCCCCGTTGGGTCCGATGAGGAACCGGAGGTCGCCCGGGGCCACGTCGAGGCTCACCCCGTCGACGGCGGTGAACCCGTCGAAGATGACCCGCAGGTCGCGTACGTAGAGGCCGTGCAGTTGCTCGGTCATCAGCTCACCTCCACCCTGGACCGGCGTAGCCGGCGGAGCAGCCCGGTCCGCCGCTCGCCGTCGCCGCGCCGCCGGGCCAGGCCGATCAGCGACGCCAGGCCGCCGGGCAGGAACGCCACCACCACCACGAAGAGCAGACCCTGGAGGTACGTCCAGGTGCCCGGGAAACGTTCCGACAGGGCGGTACGCGCCCACGCCACCGCGACCGCGCCGAGCACCGGCCCGAGCAGGGTGGCTCGGCCACCGACGGCGACGCCGATGACGAACTCGATGGAGGGCACGATCCCGATCAGCGCCGGGGAGATGATGCCGACGGCGGGCACGAAGAGCGCACCGGCAAGCCCGGCCATGCCGGCGGCGACGACGTACGCGACGAGCTTCACGGTCGCCGGGTCGTAGCCGAGGAAGCGGACCCGTTCCTCGGAGTCGCGCACGGCGACCAGCAGTTCGCCGTAGCGGCTCTGCATCAGGTGCCGGGCCAGGGCCAGCAGCGCCAGCAGGGTGCCGGCGATGATGAAGTACACCATCCGCTGGTTGACCGGGTCGTCCAGGTCGTAGCCGAAGAAGCCCTGGATGTCGGTGAGGCCGTTGGTGCCGCCGGTGGTGCCCTGCTGGCCGATCAGCAGGATCACCATGGCGGCGGCGAGGGCCTGGCTGAGGATCGCGAAGTAGGCGCCCCGGACCCGGCGGCGGAAGACAAGCGACCCGAGCACGAAGGCGACAGCCATCGGCAGCAGCACCGTGGCGGGCAGCGCGAACCACGCACTGGCGAAGGGTCGCCACCACAGTGGCAGTTCGTCCAGTTGCCCGTACAGCAGCATGAAGTCGGGCATGTTGCCCGGCCCCGCGTCGGCGAGCTTGAGGTGCATGGCCATCGCGTAGCCGCCGAGGCCGAAGAAGACGCCCTGGCCGAGGGTGAGCATGCCGCCGCGTCCCCAGGCCAGCCCGATGCCGACCGCGACCATGGCCACGCAGAGGTACTTGGCCAGCAGGGAGAGCCGGAAGTCCGACAGCAGCAGCGGCGCCACCGCGAAGAGCAGGGCCGCGCCGAAGGCGAACCCGGCGGCGGCGCGGAACCGGTGCCGGGACGGCCCGGCGGCCGGCTTCTCCGGCGGCGGCACGGCCTCGGCGGTGGTGACGGGATCTGACGCAACGGTGGTCATGCCAAACTCCGGGTTCGCAGGGTGAACAGGCCCTGGGGTCGCCACTGGAGGAACGCGACGATGGCGATGAAGACCATCACCTTGGCGACGCTGAGGGTGGTCAGGTACTCGCCGCTGGCCTGGAGCACGCCCAGCGCGAAGGCGACGATCACGGTGCCCTTGAGCTGGCCGATGCCGCCGACCACGACGACCAGGAAGGCGTCGATGATCAGGTTGGTGCCCATGGTGGGTCCGATCGGTCCGAGCAGGGTGAGGGCGACCCCGGCGATGCCGGCCAGACCGGAACCGATGAAGAAGGTCGTCCGGTCGATCCGGGCGGTGGCGATACCGGAGACGGCGGCCAGGTCGCGGTTCTGCACCACGGCCCGGATCCGGCGACCCAACGGGGTGACCCGCAGCGCGACGGTGAGCGCGGCCACCGCACAGCCGGCCAGGGCCAGGATGAACAGCCGGTTGTTGGCCACGGTGATCCCGCCGGGTAGGGCCACGTTGCCGGTGAGCAGGTCGGGTGCGCGGGTCTGCACGTTGGGGCTACCGAAGATGTCCCGGGCCAGCTGTTGCAGGATCAGCGACACCCCCCAGGTGACCAGCAGGGTGTCCAGCGGGCGGGCGTAGAGGCGGCGGATCAGCAGGAACTCCAGCAGTACGCCCATCGCGCCGGCCACCACGAAGGCGACCGGCAGGGCGACAAGCAGCGACCAGCCGGCCGCCGTGATGACCTGCTGAAGGACGTAGGTGGTGTAGGCGCCGGCCATGATGAACTCGCCGTGGGCCATGTTGATCACGCCCATCTGGCCGAAGGTGAGCGCCAGGCCGAGCGCGATGAGCAGCAGCACCGCCCCGATGCTGACGCCGGTGAAGAGTTGGCCGATGAGAACTGTCACGGTGCGTACTCCGAACTGCTGGTCAGGCCGACCCGGGCGGGGCGTGGAGCCCCACCCGGGTCGGGGCTCGGGTCAGCTCAGGCCGCCGGCCCACGGGTAGCTCTTGAGGTACGGGTCGGGCGTGATCGGCGCACCGGAGTTCCACACCTCGGTGATCAGGCCGTCCGCGCCGACCTTGCCGACCCGCGCCGTCTTGGCGATGTGCTGGGTCGCTCCGTCCACGGTGACCAGGCCCTCGGGTGCCTCGAAGGTGATGCCGTCGGAGGCTTCGCGGACCTTCTCCACCTCGAAGCTGCCGGCCTTCTCCACCATTGCCTTCCACAGGTAGACCGAGACGTACGCGGCCTCCATCGGGTCGCTTGTCGGCTTGTCCGCGCCGTACTTGGCCTTGTACGCCGCGACGAACTTCTCGTTCGCCGCGCCCGGGGTGGTCTGGTAGTAGTTCCAGGCGGTCAGCTGGCCCTCCAGGTACTGCGTGCCGATGCTCTTGACCTCCTCCTCGGCGATCGACACCGACACCACAGGCATACTTGCCGCGGTCAGCCCGGCGGACTTGTACTCCTTGAAGAAGGCGACGTTGCTGTCACCGTTGAGGGTGTTGAAGACGGCGTCCGCCCCGGAGGACTTCACCTTGTTCGTGATCGTGCCGAACTCGGTGGAGCCGAGCGGGGCGTAGTCCTCCCCCAGCACCTGCATTCCGTTGGCTTCCGCGTACGCCTTGATGATTTTGTTCGCGGTACGCGGAAAGACGTAGTCGGAGCCGACGAGGTAGAGCGACTTCGCGCCCTGCGCCTTCAGGTAGTCGAGGCCGGGAACGATCTGCTGGTTCGTGGTGGCGCCGGTGTAGAAGATGTACGGCGACTGCTCCAGACCCTCGTACTGCACGGGGTAGAACAACAGCGCCTTGTTCTTCTCGAACACCGGCTTGACCGCCTTGCGGCTGGCCGAGGTCCAGCAGCCGAAGACCGCCGCGACGCGATCCTCCCGGATCAGTTTCTCGGCCTTCTCCGCGAACGTCGGCCAGTCCGAGGCGCCGTCCTCGCCGATCGGTTGGATCTTCTTGCCGAGCACCCCGCCAGCGGCGTTGATCTCCTCGACCGCCAGCATGATCGAGTCGCGGACGGTCACCTCGCTGATGGCCATCGTGCCGGAGAGCGAGTTGAGCAGGCCGACCTTGACGGTGTCGCCGGAAACGTCGGCGCTGACACCGGCGGAGCCGCTGGAATCGGAGGTCTTGCTGCCGCACGCGGCCAGTGCGGCCACGGCGACCAGGGTCATGGCACCCGTCAGGATGCGGCGTCCCCGCAACAGTGTCATCAAGTCTCCCTGCGTCGCGGTAAGGCGTGGAGTCAGCAACCCGGGAACGGACGTCGGCCCCGGGTCGAGGATGCGGATGTGGTTGTGCGGTGCGGTCCGTCGGAACTTTTCGCGCTACCCGATGCGGTGGGTGGACACCTGTCGGGTACCGATTCGGATATCGGGCAGGGAAAGCTTCGATCCGCTTCGTTGCGCGGATGTTTCCCAATCCTCAATAGACTGTTTCCGCTGGCTTGTGCCCGCACCGGGCCACAGCACGAAAAATGCCGGCGCCCCGCCGAGAAAGAATCGGCGGAATGGCACCGGCACACGATTTATGGCCACCATGGAACGACAATTTCCGTCCATCGTGGGCGAGTGTCAGCATCCGGTCCGGCGACCGGATACTTCACACAGGAAGCATCCTATGCGGCCAGTCGGCGGGCCTGTCAAGGCACGGTCCGATCACGTCCGGCACGCCCGCCGCCAGGTCGCCGGGTGCGGTCGCCGGTCAGAGTTCGGCGAGCACGGTGAAGTCCAGGCCATCCGCCTCGGCCAGATAGATGCGCTGGCGGACGTGCCGACGGCGCAGCCGCAGCTCACCCCGGGGCCCGTCGTACGACACCACCTCGGCGGAGGCCTCCACCGCGCGTACGTCAAGCGTGCCCGCCTCGGCGATCAGCGCGGCCAGCAGCATCACGCCCTCGTAGCACGACTCCCCCAGGCTGCCCAGCGGCGGTGCCTCCAGGCCGAAGCGGCGGGCGAACGCGCCGTGAAAGTCCAGGTTCTCCTGAGTGACCAGGCCGGCGAAGAAACCGGCCGTGCTGAACAACCGCCGGGTGTTCGCCGCCCCACTGGCCAGCAGCATGTTCTCGTCCATCAACGTGCTCAGCCGCAGGCAGCGCTGGTCCAGACCGGACCGGGCGAAGGCCCGGTTGAAGCGCACCGCGTCGGCACCGACCAGCAGCATCAGCACCGCGTCGGCGTCACTGCGCTCGATCCGGCGCAGCACCTCGGCGTACCCGTGGGTCTCCAGCGGCAGGAAGTGGTGCCCGACCACCCGGGCGCCGCTGCGCAGCGCGTAACGGTAGGCGGCACGGGTGGTCCGACGCGGCCAGACGTAGTCGTTGCCCACCACGAACCAGCGCCGCACCCCCAGGTCGGCGGCGAGCACCCGCATCGCCGGCCAGAGCTGCGCGTCCGGCGTCTCGCTGGTGAGGAAGACCCCTTCGGTACGCTCACCGCCCTCGTACAGCGCGGTGTAGACGTACGGCACCCGGTGCGCGATCCGGGGCGCCACCGCCTGCCGTACCGAGGAGATGTGCCAGCCCGTGACGCCCTGCACCGCGCCCATCGACACCAGGGCCTCCACCTCGGCGGCGACCTCGGCCGGCGGCGCGCCGCCGTCGACCGGCACCAGCCGCAGCTCGCGGCCGAGCACCCCGCCGCGCTGGTTGACCTCCTCCACCGCGAGCTGGGCGCAGAGTTCGCAGCTCGGCCCGAACATGCCCGCCGGCCCGCGCATCGGATACACAAGCGCGATGCTGACCACACCCCGGTCGACGGTGAGCCAGGACGCCCCGGCGGTGATGCTCTCCCCCGCCGCTGGACGCCCGGACCCCGGTGCCGGCGCGGACATGAACACATGGTGGCCGCACCCGCTGGCGAAGACCAGACCTCCCCACTGAGCGGGACGTCTCGGTACCATGACACGGCAACCGCCAGGCGGGAGTGCCATGTCAGACCTTCCCGGCTCCACAGCCGACCTGCTGCCCCTGCTCACCCGCGCCGAGCGGCTGCTCGCGCGCCGGGTCGGCGGGGTGCTCGCCGACGAGTCGCTGAGCATCGAGGCGTGGCGGGTGCTCTGCCTGCTCGCCGACGGCCTGGGCCATCCGATGACCGAGATCGCCGCCGCGGCTTCCCTGCCGCCCGGCACGCTCACCAAACTGGTCGACCAACTCGTCGACCGTAACCTGGTCTTCCGCCGGGTCGACGCGATCGACCGCCGTCGCATCCGGGCCTACCTGACCGCCCGGGGCCGCCGCGAGCACGAGCGCCTCGCCGCGCGGATCCACGCCGACCTGGCCGACCTGGCCACCCCGGACGACCCCGCCCTGGCCACCCTGGCCACCCTGCTGACCAACCTCACCACCCGCCTGACCCCAACCCCAACCCCCACCCCCACCCCGGCCTAACCCCCACCCCACCCGTTACCTTTTGATCGTCCCCAGCCGGGGACTCCTCGGTCGCCCGGCCCGGTATGACTTCCTGCCCCTGTCGTAGGCATGATCCGGGGGGTGTTGTCGCCGGGTCGGGTGGCGTCGGCGGACCGCTGATAGGGACACGGCCGCCCTGTTTGGGGTTGGTCTCTTCGTAACGTGGGTGCCGGCAGTCCGACGCCTGGACCTGTGGCCGAGGCCACGGACGATGCGTGGAGGCGGGTGTGGTGCACGGCGGATACGGCGTCTACCTCGGGTTGGATGTCGGTAAGGGTGATCATCACGCGGTCGGGTTGGCGCCGGACGGCAAGCGGCTGCACGACGCACCGTTGCCGAACACCGAGGCTCGGCTGAGGCAGTTGTTCGACAAACTCGCCGGCCACGGTCGGGTGCTGGTGGTGGTCGACCAGCCCGCCTCGATCGGCGCCCTGCCGGTCGCGGTGGCTCGGGCATGCGGTCATCAGGTGGCCTACCTGCCCGGCCTGGCGATGCGCCGGATCGCCGATCTGCACCCCGGAAGCGCGAAGACCGACGCCCGCGACGCCTATGTCATCGCTGATGCCGCCCGCACCCTGCCGCACACGCTGCGGCGGGTCGACGTCGGAGATGAGGCTCTGGCCGAGTTGGAGGTCCTCGTCGGCTTCGACGACGACCTCGCTGGCGAGGCCACGCGCGTGTCGAACCGTATCCGGGGACTACTCACCCAGATTCATCCCGCCCTGGAACGGGTTCTCGGCCCGAAGGTGCACCACAAGGCCGTGCTGGAGTTGCTGTCGCGCTGCGGCGGACCGGCCGGACTCCGCAAAGCCGGTCGCCGCAAACTACTCTCGATCGCCGCCGTCCACGCACCCCGCATGGGTGAACGGCTCATCGAACAGCTCATGGCAGCCCTCGACGAACAGACCGTCACCGTCCCCGGCACCCAAGCAGCCGAGACGATCCTGCCCCGTCTCGCCGACAGCCTCCGCGACGTCCTACACCAACGCGACCAAGTCGCCGACCAGGTCGAGAGGATGCTTGATGCACACCCTCTTGCCCCGGTCCTGACATCGATGCCCGGCATCGGCGTCAGGACCGCCGCCCGGATCCTGCTCGAAGTCGGCGACGGCACCGCCTTCGCCACCCCCGGCCACCTCGCCGCCTACGCCGGCCTCGCCCCCGTCACCCGACGCTCCGGCACCAGCATCCGCGGCGAGCACCCACCCCGAGGCGGCAACAAGAACCTCAAACGCGCGTTCTTCCTCGCCGCGTTCGCATCCCTCGCAGACCCCGTCAGCCGCGCCTACTACGACCGCAAACGCGCCGAAGGTAAACGCCACAACGCCGCCCTCATCTGCCTCGCCCGACGCCGCTGCGACGTCCTATACGCCATGCTCCGCGACAAGATCCCCTACCAACCCCGCCCGACCAGCCCCGTCCCCGCTTGACGAAACCCATAGGGACACCCCCCACGCCCTCACCCCACCCCATCCCGCGCCGATCTTGCAGTTTCGGTCGCCAAAATGCCCTTTTTGACAGCATTTGGGCCGACGAAAAGTGCATGATCGACGCGGCAGGAGGTGGG
Organism: Micromonospora sp. FIMYZ51; assembly: GCF_038246755.1. Lineage (NCBI taxonomy): Bacteria > Bacillati > Actinomycetota > Actinomycetes > Micromonosporales > Micromonosporaceae > Micromonospora > Micromonospora sp. FIMYZ51. The sequence continues at coordinate 3,881,697 of NZ_CP134706.1, forward strand.
TGAGGGGTGGGTGAGGGGTGGGTGGGGTGAGGGTGGTTAGCCGCCGTTGACGGGGCGGAAGTGGGGGATGGAGTGGTGGGCGCGGGCGACGCGGTTGGTGATCGGGGCGATGGCGTCGAACATGGTCCGGCCGAGCACCGCGTGGGCCCGTACCGCCGGATGGGTGCCGCCGTAGTTGTCCAGGTCTCCCAGGGAGTCGGCGAAGAACGCGTAGGTCAACGTCGGCGCGCCGGCCGCGTCGAACATGATCCCGACCTCGTGCCGGGCGGCCCCACGCGAGTCGTAGTCCGCGCCGTACTTCGTGGCGACCCGGCTGCGCTCGGCGGAGGACATGTCGCGGCGGACCCCGTCGTGGTAACCGTTGATCCAGCGCAGGATGCCGAGCAGGAAGTTGCACGACCGGGCGGAGAGCAGGGTCTTGTTCGCCAGCCGCCAGAGCAGATCGTGGGTCTCCCGGGGAGTGGTCACACCGAGGTAGAACCGGTTCGGGTTGGCCACCGGCTCCACCCGGGTGTGGGTGAAGCCCTTGGCGGCGAGGATCTGGTTGATCTCCAGCGCCGGCACCACCCGGCCGCACATCCGCACCGCCGTGTTGTCGGAGACGAGCAGCATCGCGGTGAGGAAGTTCGCCACCGTGACCTCGTCGCCCCAGACGGTCTGGAGGAAGTAGATGCCGCTGCCGCCGAGGATGATGTCGGCAGTCAGGTCGAGTCGCTGGTCGAGCCGCAGCTCGCCACGGTCGATCTTGTCCATCACGGCCACCGCGACCGCGAGCTTCTGCACGCTGTAGCCGTACGTCACCCGGTCGGCGTCGTCATCCACCACGACGGCGAGCGCACCGGCGGAGTCGACCATCGCGACGTGCGAGTGCCACAGGCCGCCGGCCCGCGCCTTCTGGTCCCGGTACACCCGCCGGATGATCTCCGGCGTCGGCTGAGGTCCGACACCGGACGGCGCTGCCGTGCCCGCCCCCGAAGCCGCCGTGGCGCTGCCCGGTGTCGCCACCAGCGCCGCCGTTGCCGCTCCGATCCCGATCGCGGCTCGACGACTCACCTGCTTGGCCATTCGCCACTCCCCTGACTCGCGGTTCGGCCGGCGGACGCCGGCACCGGACACACGGTGCCATACCGCCCGATCTCGCGTCGTCCGGTATCGATCCGAAGCACCGTGGCGGACCGACCGGCAGCGGTGGCCCCGAAACCGCCGGCAGCGGTGGCCCCGAGACCGCCGGCCCGGTACGCGACCAGCACGTCGACCGGTCGGGCAACCGTGGCGGGTCAGCGGCGGATCAGCGCGAAGACGCCCCAGCCCAGGTACTCACGGCGATAGCGGACATGACGCAGCGGATCCTCGGTCAGCTCCTGCCGCAGCTCGTCGGCGAGCGGGTCGGCCCGATTGGCGTCCAGCCAGCGCCGCAGGTTGAGCCAGTGCGCCGCCGCGTAACGGTCCCAGCTGTCCTGATCGGCCAGCACCATCTCGACCAGGTCCCAACCCTGCGCACCGAAGAGCCCGACCAGGCCGGGCAGATCCCGGAAGTCGTCCCGGCTGGTGGCGTGGCAGCCCTCGACGGTCGCCTGGTCGGGCGGATCGATCCGCCAGTACGGCTCGCCGACCAACGCCATCCCGCCCGGACGCAACCACCGGTCCAGGATCTCCAGGGTGCCGGGAACACCGTCGCCGATCCAGGTGGCACCGACGCAGGCCGCCACGTCGACCGGCTCGTCGGGCGCGTACGACGCGGCGTCACCGTGTACGAACCTGACCTGTTCGGCCACGCCCAGCTCGACGGCCCGCTGCCGGGCGGCGGCGGTGAAGGCGGTGCTGATGTCGACACCGGTACCGACCACCCCGTGGTCTCGGGCCCAGGTGCAGAGCAGCTCACCCTTGCCGCTGCACAGGTCCAGGATCGACGTGCCCGGGGCGAGCTTCAGCGCCCGGCCCAGGGTGGCCAGCTTGCCCGCGTCGAACGGGTTGAGGATGCGGAGGTCGCCCTCCCGGATGACGAAACTACGCGGCAGGTCCATGAGGCCCGCACGTTAACCGCCCGCACCGCCTCGGCCAACCGAATAAACGAGACCGGCAGCAGGGCGGTGGAGGCGAGGCGGATGCTGGCCGAGGGCGGCAAGGCGGTTACTGGTTCAGAGCGCGCTGATGCTGCCCGTCGCGCGCTCGCGGCGGGACAGCGCACGGACCACCGCGAGGGACCCGTGTCGCCCGGCGGCGATCCGGCTGAGCAGGTCGATCGTCAGTTCGGTTGCGGCGGCCGGCAGGTCGGGGGTCGGCAGGTCGAGGCTGACCGCCAGATCGTCGGTGTGCACCACCAACTCCATCAGCCGGGTCGACAGGAAGTCATCGATGGCGAGGCCCCAGTCGCCGAGGTCGACGATCCGGTGCGACGGCTGTGCCGGCACCGTGTGGCGCAGCTTCGCCAGCACCCCGTCGACCTCGGCGACGAGTTGGCGGGCGGTGGTCTCGGCAGCCGCCCGTTCGCTCCGTTCCCGGATGTCGGTGTTGTCCGCCTCATCCGCGCCGGTGGTCACCCAGGCGCTGCGGGTGAAGTGCGCCGACACGTCGATCGCGGAGTGTCCGGGTGGCGCGGCGAGCAACGCCGCCGTCCGGGTGATCTGGTTGGCGAGGTGCCGGGCCAGCCCGCCGGTGGAGTAGTACGGCAGGGCGCTCGGGCTCGTCCAGCGCTCGGCCAGCACCGGCGTACGCAGCAACGCGGCGGCGACGTCGGCGGCGGCGAGGTAGGCGTGCCGGGTGGTGTCATCCCGGGGCGCCAGACCCGGATCGACGCAGAGACCGAACTCCGGCTGTCCCAGCCAGTCCAATCGGGCCGAGGTCTGCTCGGCGTGCTCCGTCAGCAGCAGCCGCACGCGGTACGCGGCCAGCAGCATCGCCTGTAGGGAGTCCACCCCGAACGCGGCGTCGACCGCACGGTCGCCCAGCCCTTCGAGCTGAAAAGGGCAGCACCAGTCACCGCCCGGCAACGGGTCGGGGTGCGGCTTGCCGAAGCGGACGATTACCTCCGACGTGCCACCGTCTGGCACGACCATCGCGATCCGCCGCTCGGCGACGACCTCACCCAGCTCGTACAACCTGCTGCTCCTCTGCGCCGGCCGGAACCGCGATGCTATCCAACCCGTCCGCCGGTTCGAGATGCCCGCGCAGGGTGTGCGCGTCGGGAGCGGTGGCGGTCCACAGCGTGGCCGGGCCACCGGCCAGCGGCAGCCGCGCGACGGTGCCCCGCACCGCCGCAGGCCCGGCGGGTCGGGTCGGGTCGACCACAAGTAGCGATCCGGTGGCCGGTGCGCCGCCGAGCACCGCCGGACCGGACCAGCCGGGGGCCTGCGGCCCGACCGCCAGCGACTGCCGCAGCAGGGGCCGACCGGCCAGGTCGACCCAGGTGTTGACCTCGGCGTGGCCGGGCTGCTCGCCGTGCCGGCCGCAGATCAGCTCGTCGCGCCAGTGCAGGGTGCCGCCCTCGGCGACATCCACCTGGGCGTCGGCGACATGGGCACAGCCGGCCGCCGCGACCAGTTGCTCGGGCAGCCAGTGCAGCTCGGCATCCGCCGCGACGGTGGCCCGGACCAGCATCCGGGACACCGCGCCGGGGCGGCCCGGCAGCGCGATGGACGCGGCGACCGTCCGCACGCGTACCACCGCACCCGGGCCGACCTCGACGTCCAGGCGCAGCTCGTCGCCGGCGAGCGGACCGGCCGCACCACCGACGACGTACACCGTGACACCACCGCCCGTGGCCGGGACCTGGCGCAGCAGCAGCGGGCTCTCGCCGCGCAGCTCGGCCAGCCTGGTGCGGCCGTGCCGGTCGGCCCGGGCCACCAGCCGGGCGGTGGCCCGCATCAGCCCTGTCCGGCGGGAACCGCGAGGACCGGGGCGGGCGCGGCGGCGCGGTGGTGGGCCAGCTCGTGGCGGATCCAGTCGGCGACCCGGGTGGCCAGCGGGTCCTCGGTGATGGACTGGAAGACCGTCGGCAGGTCGCCCCGGCGGGCGCGGGCGTCGCGGTCCATCACGGACAGGTCGGCACCGACCATGGGGGCCAGGTCGGTCTTGTTGATGACCAGCAGGTCGGCGGCGGTCACCCCGGGGCCGCCCTTGCGTGGCACCTTGTCCCCGCCGGCCACGTCGACCACGAAGATCTGCCGGTCGACCAGGCCCCGGCTGAAGGTGGCGGTCAGGTTGTCGCCGCCGCTCTCCACGAGCACCAGATCCAGCGGGCCCAGCGCGTCGGCGAGTTCGTCGACCGCGTCGAGGTTGGCGCCGATGTCGTCGCGGATCGCCGTGTGCGGGCAGCATCCGGTCTCCACCGCGCGGATCCGGGCCGGGTCGAGCACCCCGGCCCGCTTGAGGAAGTCGGCGTCCTCGGTGGTGTAGATGTCGTTGGTGACCACACCGAGGCGCAGCTCGTCGGCGAACGCCCGGCAGAGCGCGGCGACCAACGCGGTCTTGCCGGAGCCGACCGGCCCGCCGATGCCGACCCGCAGCGCCCGGACGGCGGCCGGCAGCGGAGCGTGCGGGTCGACCCCCGGTTCGGGGTGGGTGTGTGGAACGGACTCGTCGTGTGCGAATTCAGGACGCAAAGAGACGCACCTCCCAGGTGGCGTGAGCTTCGGCATGGATGTCGGCGAGCGGCGCAGCGGGGGCCGGCAGCCGCTCCGGTGCTACCTCGGCGGCCCGCGTAGCCCGCGCCGCTACCGCGTCGCAGGCATCGGCGAGCCGCACCAGCAGGGCCTGGACCTGGTACGGGTCGAGGCCCAGCAGGCGTACGGCGGCGCTGGCCGAGCCGGTCACGGTGCCGTGCGCGGCGACCGTGGCGACCTGTCCCGGGTCGAGGCCGGCGGCGGCGCCGACCAGACCCAGCACCAGCGGCTGATGCGGCCCGCCCGGCTCGGCGGGCAGATCGTCGAAGGTGGCGGTGGGCCAGATCCGCCGGCCGGCCCGCAGCAACGCCCGGCCCTGTCGGCGGGAGACCGAACGCTGAGCCGGCGAGGCGGTACGGGCGTCCAGTTCGGCGTCCAGCCGGACCAGTACCGCCCGCCGCCGCGCCGACCCGGCCGCCCGGCGCGCCGCCGCCGCGAAGGCCGCCGCGACCAGTCCGGCGGTGGCCAGTCGACCACGCAGGTACGCGTCCAGGGTGGCCAGGTCGGTCACCCGGCCGGCCGCCACGGCCGCCTCCAGCCCGGTCGAGTGGGCGTGCGCCCCGGCCGGGAACCGCCCGTCGGCGAGGAGCAGCAGCATCGTCGAAGTGGTCATCAGAACAGGAAGTACCGCTGGGCCATGGGCAGCTCGGCCACCGGATCCGGGTCGACCGTCTCGCCGTCGATCCGCACGGTGAAGGTGTCCGGGTCGACCTCGATCCGGGGCAGGGCACCGTTCTCCGGCAGGTCGGCCTTGCCGCGCGAGCGCACGTCGGTCACCGGCACCACCCGGCGCCGTACGTCCAGCCGCAGGCCCGCGTCGAGCGCCGCCGGGGCGACGAAGGCCAGGCTGGTGGCGGCGACCGCACCCCCGTACGCGCCGAACATCGGCCGGGGCAGCATCGGCTGCGGCGTCGGGATGGAGGCGTTCGCGTCACCCAGTTGGGCGTACGCGATCATGCCGCCCTTGATCACCAGGTGCGGACGTACGCCGAAGAACGCCGGCTCCCAGAGCACCAGGTCGGCGAGCTTGCCCGGCGCCACCGACCCGATCTCGTGGTCGAGACCGTTGGCCATCGCCGCGCAGATGGTGTACTTCGCGACGTACCGCCGGGCCCGGTGGTTGTCGGCGCGACCGTCGCCGGGCAGCGCGCCCACCCGGGCCTTCATCACGTGCGCGCTCTGCCAGGTCCGCAGCACGATCTCGCCGACCCGACCCATGGCCTGCGAGTCCGAGCCGATGATGGAGATCGCGCCGAGATCGTGCAGCAGGTCCTCGGCGGCCATCGTGGACGGTCGGATCCGGCTCTCGGCGAAGGCCAGGTCCTCCGGCACGGCCGGGTTGAGGTGATGGCAGACCATCAGCATGTCGAGGTGCTCGGCGAGGGTGTTGCGGGTGTACGGGCGGGTCGGGTTTGTCGACGACGGCAGCACGTTCGGCTCACCGGCGACGGTGATGATGTCCGGCGCGTGCCCGCCTCCCGCCCCCTCGGTGTGGTACGAGTGGATCGCCCGGCCGCCGATCGCGCGCAGCGTGTCGGCGACGAACCCGGCCTCGTTGAGCGTGTCGGTGTGGATGGAGACCTGCACCCCGGAGGCGTCGGCGACCCGCAGGCAGGCGTCGATCGCCGCCGGGGTGGTCCCCCAGTCCTCGTGCAGCTTGAACCCGCCGGCACCGGCCCGCAACTGCTCCCAGAGCGCCTCGGTGGAGACCGTGTTGCCCTTGCCCAGCAGCAGCACGTTGACCGGGAACGTGTCCAGCGCCTCGTGCATCCGGGCCAGGTGCCAGGCGTTCGGGGTGACCGTGGTGGCCCGGGTGCCCTCGGCCGGGCCGGTGCCGCCGCCGACCAGGGTGGTGACCCCGCTGGCCAGCGCCTCGGTGACGATCTGCGGGCAGATGAAGTGCACGTGCGTGTCGACCGCCCCGGCGGTGAGGATCCGGCCGTTGCCGGCGATCACCTCGGTGGCCGGGCCGATGACCAGGTCGGGATGGACTCCGTCCATGGTGTCCGGGTTGCCGGCCCGGCCCAGCGCGACGATCCGCCCGTCCCGCAGCCCGACGTCGGACTTGACCACGCCCCAGTGGTCGAGCACCACGGCGCCGGTGATGACGGTGTCCAGGGCGCCCTCGGCGCGGGTCGCCCGGGACTGGCCCATCGACTCGCGGATCACCTTGCCGCCGCCGAAGACCGCCTCGTCGCCGCCGACGCAGTGATCGTGTTCGACCTCGATGAGCAGGTTCGTGTCGGCCAGCCGGATCCGGTCGCCGGTGGTCGGCCCGTACAGGGCGGCGTAGCGGTCCCGTGCCACGATGCTCACGCGCCCCGCCTCCCGTCCAGCGCGCCGCCGCACTCGCCCCGCAGGCCGGGTACCAGCCGGGCACCGCCGAGCGGCACCAGCTCGACGCTGCGGCTCACGCCCGGTTCGAAGCGCACCGCCGTGCCGGCCGGTACGGCGAGCCGGTGCCCCCACGCCGCGTCCCGGTCGAAGTCCAGGGCCGGGTTGGCCTCGGCGAAGTGGTAGTGCGAGCCGACCTGCACCGGTCGGTCGCCGGTGTTGACCACCAGCAGCGTGGTCACCGGCCGGCCGGCATTGATCTCCACCGGTCCGGCGGCCGGCAGGATCTCCCCGGGGATCACGGGATCGGGTGGTGCACCGTCACCAGCTTGGTGCCGTCCGGGAACGTCGCCTCCACCTGCACCTCCCTCAGCAACTCGGGAATGCCGTCCTGCACGTCGTCGCGGGTCAGCACGGTGCGCCCGGCGGCCATCAGGTCGACCACGGACTCCCCGTCGCGGGCGCCCTCCAGCAGGAAGGCGGTGATCATCGCGACAGCTTCCGGATAGTTGAGGCGCAGGCCGCGTTCGCGGCGACGCCGGGCGACGTCGGCCGCCACGTGAACGAGCAGGCGGTCCTGCTCGTGCGGGGTGAGGTACAACTGGGGCTCCCGGTGGGTGTCCGCGCCCCGCCGGCTCGGCGCCTCGACGCGCCGTCCCACGTTGCGGGGCTCGTCCGCCGGCACCCCCGCCACGTGCGTGGGGCCTCGGGAGTTCCACCCTCCCGGCCCACGTGGCGAACCACCGACGGTGTCTGCTCGGATGCGGACCGCACCGCCCACCGCTGAACAGACCGTAAGGGATCACGCGGCCCCCGGGCAACACCCCCGTACGCCGGCCATCCGCGTGAGGGCCGTCATAACCGGTGGACGCTGCCCCATGACCGGCTGCTAGCCTCGTCGGCAGGTCATGAGTGCCAGCGTCAAGCCCCGGCTCGCTGGCCGGCAACCCTCGTCCGCGCAGGGGTGCCCCGGGTGAGGACCAGGCGTCGGAGCAGCCTCCGATGCAAGCGTGGCCTGGTTGCCCAGGTCATCACGACCTGGAGGAGAGCCATGCCGTACGATCCCCGACCCGCTCCCGTCGCACCCGGTTTCGGCCTGACCCAACGCCGGCACGTCGACATGATGCGGGTGTGCAGCGCCGCGTGTAGCTGACCGCGCCGGTCGGGTCGCCGACCGATCTTTCGCTTTCCCACGATCCGTTCCAGCGGTCCGTCCTGCGGCGGACCGTCGGTGTGGCACGTCCGTGCCCGCCGTAGCTCAACCAGGAGACACCGTGCGATTCCTTCCTGCCCTGACCCGGGCCGCCGCCGTCGGCGTCGCCACCATCCTCGGCGCCGCCACCCTCACCGCCTGCGGCTCCGACTCCGCCGGTGGCAGCGCCGACAACCCGTACAACCTGCTCCAACCGGGGGTGCTGCGGGCCGGCACGCTCACCGACGCCCCGCCGAACGTGTACCTCAAAGACGGCAAGTTCACCGGCTTCGACAACGACCTGCTGGTCGCTGCCGCCGACAAGCTGGGGCTGAAGGTGGAGTTCGTCGGCACCGACTTCTCGGCCCTGCTGTCCCAGGTGAACACCGGCAAGTTCGACGTCGGCAGCTCCTCGATCACCATCACCGAGGCGCGGAAGAAGACCGTCGACTTCGGCAACGGGTACGACTTCGGCTACTTCGGCCTGGACGTGCCCGCCGGCTCGACGCTCAGCAGCTTCGACGAACTGCCCGGCAAGCGGGTGGTGGTCGTGCAGGGCACCGTCCAGGACGACTACGCCACCAACAAGGGCCTCGACCCGGTACGCGTGCCCGACTACAACGGCGCGATCAACCAGCTCAAGGCGGGCACCGCCGATGCCTGGATCGCCCCGGCCGAGATCGGTGAGAAGACCGCAGCGGACAGCGGCGGCAAGATCACGGTGGCCGCGACGGAACTCAGCCCGGCCCCGACCGCGTACGCCTTCGCCAAGGGCAACGACGCGCTGCGCGAGGCGCTGAACAAGGCGCTGGACGAGGTGATCGCCGACGGCACCTGGACCCGGCTCCAGGAGCAGTACTACCCGGGTCGGCCGATTCCGGACGACTTCACCCCGGGCAGCGGCGACGTGGCGGCGCCCACGGCGGCCGGTTCGGCGGCGCCCTCGGCGTCGGCCGCTTCCTGAGGTAGGACGACGAGCGAGCTGGGCGGAGGTTGACCGTGGATCCGTTGCGCACCCTGTGGGAGACGTTCTTCGACTGGGAGTCGATGCGCGAGGCACTACCCGAGATGCTCACCGTCGGGTTGCCGAACACGCTGATCCTGGCGGTCACCGCCGCCCTGCTCGGCTCGGCGCTGGGCATCGTGCTGGCCGTGGCGGGCATCTCGCGTACCCGATGGTTGCGGTGGCCGGCCCGGGTCTGGACCGACGTGTTCCGCGGCCTGCCGGCGGCGGCGACGATCCTGCTGATCGGCGTCGGCCTGGCCCCGCTCGGCATGCAGGTGTGGGGGCCCAACCCGTACCCGCTGGGCATCCTGGCGTTGTCGCTGATCGCGTCCGCGTACCTCGGGGAGATCTTCCGCTCCGGCATCCAGTCGGTGGAGGCCACCCAGCTTGAGGCCGCCCGCGCGCTTGGCTTCTCCTGGTGGGAGGCGATGCGGGTGGTGATCATCCCGCAGGGCATCCGCCGGATCCTGCCGGCCTGGGTGAACCAGCTGATCGCCCTGATCAAGGACTCCAGCCTGGTCTACTTCCTGGGCCTGCTGGCCAGCCAGCGGGAACTGTTCCGGATCGGGCAGGACTACGCGGCCAACACCGGCAACCAGTCCGCGCTGCTGCTGGCCGGGCTCTGCTACCTGGCGCTGACCGTGCCGCTGACCCACGTGGTCAACTGGATCGACCGGCGGCTGCGGCACGGCCGACCGGCCACCGGGCCGGCCGGCGACGACCCCGACGACCTGGACCTGGCGCTGCCCGGCGCCGCCGGAGGCAACCAACGATGAGCACCTCGGTGAGTCTCAGCCTGCGCGACGTACACCTGGCCTTCGGGCCGCACCGGGTGCTGCGCGGAGTCGACCTGGACGTGGCCCGGGGCGCCACCGCCTGCGTGATCGGCCCGTCCGGGTCGGGCAAGTCGACCCTGCTGCGTACGGTCAACCGGCTGCTCGAACCGGACCGCGGCGACGTGCTGCTGGACGGCCGCAGCGTGCTGCGCGACGACCCGGACGCCCTGCGCCAGCGGATCGGCATGGTGTTCCAGCAGTTCAACCTCTTCCCGCACATGAGCGTGCTGCGCAACATCACCCTCGCCCTGCGCCGGATCCGCAAGCTCGGCGAGGACGAGGCGGCGGCGCTCGCCCGCGAACACCTGGACCGGGTGGGGCTGGCCGCGAAGGCCGACGCCCGGCCGGCGCACCTCTCCGGCGGGCAGCAGCAACGGGTCGCCATCGCCCGCGCGCTGGCCATGCAGCCGGAGGTGATGCTCTTCGACGAGGCCACCTCGGCGCTGGACCCGGAGTTGGTCAAGGGCGTGCTGGCGCTGATGGCGGACCTTTCCGCGCAGGGCATGACCATGGTGGTGGTGACCCACGAGATGGGCTTCGCCCGCCAGGTCGCGGACACCGTCGCCTTCATGGACGCCGGCGTGGTGCTGGAGGCCGGCGAACCGGCGGCCATCTTCGAGTCCGCCCGGCACCCCCGCCTGCGCCGCTTCCTCTCCCAGGTGCTCTGAGCGCCGCGCCGGACGTTAACAGGGGGCCCTTCCTATGCACGAGGCGTTAGGAAGGGCCCCTTCCTAACGGCTAGCGCGGGGTGTCGCGGTGGCGGAAGGTGGTCAGACCGGCCGCCAGCAGCACCACCGCCGCGACGGTGAGGGTGAGCAGGGGCAGCACCGCCGGGTCGGCGGCGGGTACCGAGGGAATGTGCGTGTAGGGCGACAGGTTGAGGGCGGCCTGCGGCAGGTCGAGCACGGCGCCCAACTGGCCGAGCAGCAGGTAGACGATGAGCACCGTCCAGCTCAGCGCGACCGACAAGCGCGGTAGCGCGCCGAACAGGGCGGTCACCACCCCGGCGACCACAAGCAGGGCCGGTAGCCGCAGCAGCGCCGCCCCGGCCAACTCGACGGTCCAGCCGATCGGGTCGCCGGCGGCCAGGCCGTAGCCGAGGCCGGTGGTGACGCCGGCCAGCAGCATCAGCGTCAACCCGCCGAGAACCGCGCCGAGAATCTGCGTACCGAGCCATCGGGTACGGCCGACCGCCGTGGCGAGCAGCGCCTCCAGCACCCCGTCCGACTCGTCGTTGCGGGTACGCAGCAGCGCTTGGACGACGTACGCCCCGATGGTGAGCGCGAACAACCCGAGCATCGCGGCCAGGTACGCGTCGACCAGTTCCGACCCGCCGCCGAGTGCCGCGATCACCTCGGCCGTCTGCGGATTCTCGGCGATCATGGCGTCGACCTCGTTACCGGCCACCCCCATGCAGAGCCCGAGCACCGCCACCGCGACCGCCCAGCCGGCCAGCGAGCCACGGTGCAGCCGCCAGGTCAGCCCGGCCGGACTGAGCAGCCCGGCGGCGGCCCGCGCCGGCCCGCGCCGCGCGGCGAACAGACCGGCGCCGACGTCCCGGCGCTCGGCCAGCGCGAAGGCCACGGCCACCCCGGCGAGAAGCAGGGCGACGGGCAGCGCGAGAACCCACAAGCGTTCCGTGCCGAAGGCCCGCACCTGGGTGCCCCAGCCCAGCGGCGACAGCCAGGTCGGCCAGGCGCTCTCCAGCCGGACGCCACCGGCCTCGCGTTCGCCGAGCACGTCGCCGGCCGCGCGCAGCAGGAACGCCACCCCGACCGCGGCGGCGGCGAGCGCGTTGCCGCCCCGGGAGGTGACGGTGAGTTGGGCGGTGACCGCGGCGACACCGGTGAAGGCGACGCCGATGCCGCCGATGCTCGCGCTGGCGGCCACCGAGCCGACAACCGGCAGCCCGGCGCCGACGAAGGCCAGCGCGAGCAGGCCGGCGGCCAGCGCATTGGCAGCGACCACCACCACCAGGGCGGCGGTGAGCAGGGCGTACCGGCCGACGGCGGCGGCACCGAGCAGCTCGGCCCGGCCGGTCTCCTCGTTCTGCCGGGTGTGCCGGATCACCGCGAAGGTGCTGAACAACGCAGCGAGCAGGGCCAGGGTGAGGTACGACTCGGTGACCACCACGGCACCGAGTTCGATGCTGGCGATCGGGCCGTTGAAGGCGCGGGCGACCACGCTGGTGACAGCCGTTTCGGCGTAGCCGATGCGGGTCTGCTGGTCCGGGTAGAGGCCGGCGACGCTCTCGGCGAGGGCGTACCCGATCAGCGGCGTGCCGAGCACCCAGATCGCCAGCCGGACCCGGTCCCGGCGCAGCGCGAGCCGGACCAGTCGGAAGGTGCCGGTGAAGGCGCTCATCGGGCATCCCCGGCGGCGGCCCGAGCACCGTTGACGCTGTCGCCGTAGTGCCGCAGGAACAGTTCCTCCAGGGTGGGCGGTGCGCTGGTCAGCGCCTGCACCTCGAAGCGGACCAGGTGACCGAGCAGGGTGTCGAGGTGCTCGGGCTCGACCTCCAGCCGGACCCGGCCGTCGATCGGGCGGACCTCGTGCACCCCGGGCAGGGCCTCCAGGCCGGTAAGCGGGCGGCCGGTCTGGACGGTCACCGTGGTGCGTGCGAGGTGCCGCAGCTCGGCGAGGGTGCCGGCCTCCACCACCCGGCCCTCGCGGATGATGCTCACCCGGTCGCAGAGCGCCTCGACCTCGGCCAGCACGTGGCTGGAGAGCAGCACGCTCGCACCGGCACCGGTCAGCTCCCGAACCTCCTCCTGGAACACCGCCTCCATCAGCGGGTCCAGCCCGGAGGTCGGCTCGTCCAGCACGTACAGCTCGACGTCGGAGGCGAAGGCGGCGACGATGGCGACCTTCTGCCGGTTGCCCTTGGAGTAGGTGCGGCACTTCTTCGTCGGGTCCAGGTCGAAACGCTCAAGCAACTCGTCGCGGCGGCGCTGGTCCAGCCCGCCGCGTAACGCGCCGAACAGGTCGATCGCCTCACCGCCGGAAAGGTTGGGCCAGAGGTTGACGTCGCCCGGCACGTACGCCAGCCGCCGGTGCAGCGCGACCGCGTCGCGCCACGGATCGCCGTCGAGCAGCCGTACCTGCCCGGAGTCGCGACGCAGCAGACCGAGCAGGATCCGGATGGTGGTCGACTTGCCGGAACCGTTGGGCCCGAGGAAGCCGTGCACCTCGCCCGGTTCCACCCGCAGGTCGAGTTCGTCCAGGGCGCGTACCCCGCCGAAGGTCTTTACCAGTTTTTCGATGGAGATCACTGACATGGACGCCCTCCCGCCGTACCGGTGTCGATCCCAACTGTACTGACCGATGGTAAGGGAATGCTGCCAGCAGTCCTTTCCGACGGTCAAAGGCGGCTAGGCTGGGCGGCATGACCTGGGCGGAAACCGACGACACGCGCAGCCGAATCCTGCGCGCCGCGCTGGACCTCTTCGCCGAGCAGGGCTACCAGCGCACCTCGCTACGCCAGATCGCCGAACGGCTGCGGCTGACCAAGGCCGCCATCCTCTACCACTTTCCCAGCAAGGGAGACCTGCTCACCGCCCTGGCCGAGCCCATGGTCCGCGACCTGGAGACGCTCATGGAGACCGCCGGGGCGCTGCCGGCCGAGCAGGCGAGATGGACCCTGCTGGAGGGCTGGGTGGACATCATGCTTGAGCATCGCGCCCCGCTGGGCATGCTCTTCCACGACCTCGCGCTTGTCGACCGGGGCAACACGTACCACCGGCTGGTGCGGATCGCCATGCGCGCCAACGAGATAGTCGCCGGCCCGGACGGCAAACGCCGCGACCGGGTCCGGGCGGTGCAGGCGATCGCGATGTGCAGCGACCCGGTGGTGTTCCTCCTGGACGTACCCGCGCCCGTGCTGCGGGCCGACATGCTCGACGGCGTACGGCGGCTGCTGAGTGTCGACGCGACCGACCACTGCGGCCCGAGCGAGCGGGGGGCCTCGGACGGCACCGCGATCGCCGGTGCGGCGGCCGACGGTGTCCCGGGCGTGGCGCGGCGGCACGCCGGGGTCCTGCCGGACGGGGTCACCGGGCGGCGACGGCCGGGACGCCCGCCGGCGATGACCTCGGCGCAGGTGTCGGCCGCGCGCCGGATGCACGCGGCCGGCACCCATTCGGCCGACGAGATCGCCGCCGAGTTCGGCGTCTCCCGGGCCACCCTCTACCGGTATCTCGAATCATCATCGGATATTGAGACAGTTTCCGGATGGTTTTGAGACGAGGCGTTAACAGGGGGCCCTTCCTCTACCGGAGGCGTTAACAAGGGGCCCCTCCTTCGCGGTCAGTCGAGGTCGATCCAGTCGAGGGTGCGGTGCACCGCCTTGCGCCAGCCGGCGTAGCCGGACTCGCGTTGCTCCGGCGTCCAGGATGGCTGCCAGCGCCGGCTCTCGTGCCAGTTCTCCCGCAACTCGTCGGTGTCCCGCCAGAAACCGACGGCCAGGCCGGCGGCGTACGCCGCGCCGAGGGCGGTGGTCTCGGCGACCACCGGCCGGCTGACCGGTACGCCGAGGATGTCCGCCTGCAACTGCATGCACAGGTCGTTGACGGTGACCCCGCCGTCGACCTTGAGGCACTCCAGGGGTACGCCGGAATCCTGCGCCATCGCCTCGGCCACGTCCCGGCTCTGGTAGCAGATCGCCTCCAGGGTGGCCCGGGCGATATGGGCGTCGGTGTTGTAGCGGGACAGCCCGACGATGGCTCCCCGGGCGTCGGAGCGCCAGTACGGGGCGAACAGGCCGGAGAAGGCGGGCACGAAGTAGACCCCGCCGTTGTCGTCGACCTGGCTGGCCAGGTTCTCGCTCTGCGCGGCGCTGCTGATGATTTTCAGCTGGTCGCGAAGCCACTGCACCGCCGATCCGGTGACGGCGATGGAGCCCTCCAGCGCGTAGACCGGCGCCGCGCCGGCAAACTGGTAGCAGACGGTGGTGAGCAGCCCGGCTTTCGACCGGACGATCTCGGTGCCGGTGTTGAGCAGCATGAAGTTGCCCGTACCGTAGGTGTTCTTCGCCTCGCCCGGCGCGAAGCAGACCTGACCGACGGTGGCGGCCTGCTGGTCGCCCAGGTCACCGGCGATCCGGACCGGCCCGCCGAACGGTCCGGTCGGCAGGGTGCTGCCGTAGGCGTGCGGGTCGGCGGAGGGAACGATGCGGGGCAGCATTGCCCGGGGGATGTCGAAGAACGACAGTAGCTCGTCGTCCCAGTCCAGCGTCTCCAGGTTCATCAGCATCGTGCGGCTGGCGTTTGTGGGGTCGGTGACGTGCGCGCCGCCGTCGGTGCCGCCGGTCAGGTGCCACAGCAGCCAGGTGTCGGTGTTGCCGAAGACGGCCTCGCCGCGTTCGGCCGCGGCTCGGACGCCCTCGACGTTCTCCAGGATCCACTGGATCTTGCCAGCAGAGAAGTAGGTGGCCGGCGGCAGGCCAGCCTTGCGCCGGATCACCTCGCCCCGGCCGTCGCGCTCCAGGTTGGCGGCGATCCGGTCGGTACGCGTGTCCTGCCAGACGATGGCGTTGTAGTACGGCCGGCCGGTGCGCCGGTTCCACACCACAGTGGTCTCCCGCTGATTGGTGATGCCGAGGGCGGCCAGGTCCGCCGCGGCCAGGTTGTGCGTGTTCAGGGCGGTACGCACAACCGTCTGCGTGCGCTCCCAGATCTCCAACGGGTTGTGCTCCACCCAGCCGGCGCGCGGCAGGATCTGCTGGTGTTCGAGCTGGTGCCGGCCGACCTCGTTACCACCCTGGTCGAAGATCATGAATCGGGTGCTGGTGGTGCCCTGGTCCACGGCGCCGACGAAATCGGTCACGCACGCTCCCCCTTGTCGTCCTGGGTCGTCACGTCCCGCACTCTGCCGGTGGCCGCTGCGGGCGCTCTGCTCTGCCTCAACCAACGCATGCCGCGCGCCGAAATCCGTTGCGCGGGTTGAAGGAGAGCAAAGCATGCCCCGGGGACGCTGGCCAGCGCAGCGTCGCGCGACGGCCGCCCGCTCCCCATTGACGTGACTTCCAGTAACTGTTACGAGTAGTAGCATGCAATCGCCGTCCCCTGGCACCAGTGGATCCGGTGCCGCACCGGACGGCTCGCCGGCCGCCGTCCGCACCGGGCGCAAGGATCGCTGGGCCGACCACCGGGAGCAGCGACGCCAGGCGCTGATCGCCGCCGCGGTGCAGGCCCTGCTGCGGTACGGCCCGGAGGTCGACATGGACCAGGTGGCCAGCACCGCCGGGGTCAGCAAGCCGGTGCTCTACCGCTACTTCGCCGACAAATCGCAGCTCTGGCTCGCCGTCGGCGAGCACGTGGCGGCCCGGGTGGTCGCGGCGGTCGCCCCCGCCATCGAGCAGGTACGCGAGGAACGCGCCCTGGTCGAGGCGACAATCGACGCGTACCTCGGGGTGATCGACTGCCAGCCCCAGCTCTACGAGTTCCTCGTCCACTCCTGCGGCGTACCGGGCATCCAGCAGCTACTCGCCGGCACCAGCCGGCAGGTGGCCGCCGGGCTGGCCCGGGTGATCGGTGACCGGTTGCGTGCGCTCGGCCTGGACGCGGGCCCGGCGGAGCCGTGGGCGTACGGCCTGGTGGGCTTCGTGCAGGCGGTGGGTGACTGGTGGACCGTGCACGGCCAGCCGATCAGCCGGGCCGTGCTCACCGAGTACCTGACCACGCTGCTGTGGAGCGGCATCGAGGGCGTCCAGCGCAGCGCCGACCTGCCTCCCGAGCTGACCCGCGCGCACGAGCGGATCGCGCCGTGAGTCACCACGGCGGGCTGATGGAGATCGACGTCGCGATCGTCGGGGCCGGGTTCGGCGGCCTGGGCGCGGCCATCCAGTTGCAGCGGGCCGGCTTCACCGACTTCCTCGTCTTCGAGCGCAGCGACGACGTCGGCGGCACCTGGCGGGACAACACCTATCCCGGGTGCGCCTGCGACGTGCCGTCGCACCTGTACTCGTTCTCGTTCGCCGCCAACCCGTCCTGGTCGGAGACCTTCTCCGGGCAGCGCGAGATCTGGGACTACCTGCGCGGCTGCGTGGACCGCTTCGGCGTACGCCCGAAACTGCGGCTGCGCCACGAGTTGCGCCGGGCCGACTGGGACGCCCGGCGCGGACGCTGGCGGCTGGACACCTCCGGCGGTGAGTACTGGGCCCGAGTGTTGATCTGTGCCACCGGCCCGCTCAGCGAACCGGCCGTGCCCGACCTGCCCGGCCTGGAGACTTTCGCCGGCACCGTCTTCCACTCCGCCCGCTGGCGACACGACCACGACCTGACCGGCCGGCGGGTCGCGGTGATCGGCACCGGCGCCTCCGCCGTGCAGTTCGTGCCCCGCATCCAGCCCGTCGTGACCCGGCTGACCCTGTTCCAGCGCACCCCCGCGTGGCTCATGTCCCGCCGGTCGCGCCGGATCAGCCGGCTGGAGCAGGCCGTGTTCCGGCGGCTCCCCGCGACGCAGCGGACCGTACGGGCCGCCGGCTACCTGGCACGCGAGGCGATGGCCGTCGGTTTCCTCCATCCCACGGTGAACCGGATCGCCGCCCGGCGGTCGCTGCGCAAGCTGCGCCGCGAGGTCGCCGACCCGCGGCTGCGCGCCACCCTCACCCCCGGCTACACGATGGGCTGCAAGCGGGTACTCATCTCCGACGAGTACTGGCCGGCCCTGACCCGGGGCAACGTCGACGTGGTCGACGCCGGCATCCGCCGGATCACCGCCGACGGGCTGGTCACCGCCGACGGGGTGCACCACCCAGCCGACACCATCATCCTCGGCACCGGCTTCCACGTCACCGACCCGCCCGTCGTGTCCCGCATCCACGGCCGGGACGGGCGCAGCCTCGCCGAGGAGTGGACGCCGAGCATGCGGGCGTACCGGGGCACCACCGTCGCCGGCTTCCCCAACCTGTTCTTCCTGCTCGGCCCGAACACCGGGCTCGGGCACACCTCGGTGGTGCTGATGATCGAGGCACAGCTACGCTTGATCATCGGTGCCCTGCGGCACCTGCGGGCCACCGGCGTGGCCGCCATCGAACCCACCGCCGAGGCGCAGCGGCGCTGGACCGAGCGGGTGGACCGGCGGATGCGGGGCACCGTCTGGCAGACCGGCTGCGCGAGCTGGTACCTCGACGCGACCGGCCGCAACAGCACCATCTGGCCGGGGTACGCCACCGGCTACCGGTGGCGGCTGCGCCGTTTCCGCCCCGCCGACCACCAGGCCGTCGAGATCGACGGCGCCGACCGGGACCTGGAGCGCTCAGATGCGGTATGACCTTCGCGACCGGACCATCCTGATCACCGGTGCTGCCCGCGGCATCGGCGCCGCCCTGGCCCGGGCCGCCGCCGCCCGGGGCGCCCGCGTCGCGTTGGTCGGTCTGGAGCCGGCCCTGCTGCGCGAGGTGGCCCGGGAGGTGAACGGCCACTGGTACGAGTGCGACGTGACCGACCAGGCGGGGCTCGACGACGCGGTCACCTCCACGGTGCAACGCTATGGCGGCATCGACGTGGTGGTGGCGAACGCCGGCATCGCCAATCTCGGCACCGTGTCGACCGGTCCGGTGGACGCGCTGGTACGCACCATCGACGTGAACCTCTCCGGCGTGATCCGTACGGTCAGCGCGGCGCTGCCGCACGTGCTGGCCGCCCGGGGCCACGTGCTGATGGTCTCGTCGGCGGCGGCCTTCGCCGCGATGCCGGGGATGGCCGCGTACTGCGCCTCGAAGGCCGGGGTGGAGCAGTTCGGCAACGTGCTGCGGCTGGAGAACCGCCGGGGCGGGCTGACCGTCGGCACCGCCCACCCGATCTGGATCGACACCGACCTGGTCCGGGACATCCGCGCGGATTTCCCGTCGTTCCGCGACGCCCAACGCCGGCTGCCCTGGCCGCTCTCCAGCGTGATCAGCGTCGAGCGGTGCGCCGAGGCGTTCCTGCGCGGCATCGAACGGCGCCGACGCAAGGTCTACGTGCCCCGCTCGATCGCGCTGGTCCAGGCGCTGCGGCCGGTGGTGCTCAGCGGGCTCTCCGACGCGCTGATCACCCGGTTCGGCGGCGGCGAACTGGCCGAGCAGATGGCCGCCGAGGTGCGCCGCAGCGGGCGGGCGTTCGGCCGTACCTCGGTGGGGGACGGCCGATCATGAGCATCCATTTCCGGCGCGGGTAAGGTCGAACCGCTGGTGCTGGTGTTCGGCATCGGTGGTTCGACCGGGCGGACCCGAGAACCTTTGCCCTGCCGCAACGGTCGCGGTCTCAGCCCGACGACGTACTCTGCCAGCATGAGCAACCTCGGTCGGCCGGACGCCAGTGGCCCGGGTGATCCGTCTCCGGACGAGGACGAGGCAACGTCCCTGCTGTCCGTGCCCTTCACTGCCCAGACGGTGACCGCGCTGCGGCACCAGCTCGCCGCCCGGATCGCCGCAGCGGGTCTCACCGGAGACGTCGCCGAGGATCTCGTACTGGCCATCCACGAGTTGGTCACCAACGCCGTGCTGCACGGTGGTGGTGGTGGGCGACTCGACCTGTTCCGGCAGGCCGACCGGCTGGTCTGCGAGGTGACCGACCACGGCCGTGGCGGCGACCTCACGGTCAACCTGCCGGCGGCGAACACCCCCGGCGGGCGCGGACTCTGGCTGGCCCATCACCTCACCGGAGCGTTGACCCTCACCCACCGGCCCGACGGGGTGACCGCCACCGTCATCGCCAGCCTCGCCCCGACACAGACCGCACCGCCCGAGGTGATCGCCACCCAGGGGCTGCCGGACACCGTCAGCGGCGGCCGACCGCTCGGCGGCGGCACCCTGGGGCCGCTGCGTCCCGACGGCGCGGAGGGTCGTCCCGGCCTCTGATCGCGGCGCAGGCAAGGCCGAGCAGCGAATGCCGGCTGCCGCACCGGTGGGCGATGCGGCAGCCGTCGCTGGGGTCAGCCGTTGAGCTTCTGCTGGCAGGGCACGCAGAAGCGGGCGTGCGGGAGGATTTCCAGACGTTCCCGGGCGATCGCCGTGCCGCACCTCTCACAGCTGCCGTAGCTACCGGCGGCCATCCGGCGCAGCGCAGCGGAGATCTGCTCCAGGCTGTGCCGGGTCGCGGCGATCAGGGCGGCGTTCGTGTGCGCCTCCGCCGGGTCGCCGGTGTCGGCCGTCAACTGGGTCAGCCGGGCCGTCTGCGTCTCGTGCTCCTGGGTCAGCGTCGCTTCGAGCTGGGTGAGCCACGTCCGGTCGTTCATGTCGAATCCCTTTCTCCGGAAATGAAAAAGGGCCGAAGCTTGAGCTTCGCCCCTGGCCGTCCTGGTGGTTGGACGGTTTCCGGAGGGCTCCGGCCGGCGGGGCTCGGCTGGCTGTCACCGGCCTGGGCGCAGGGCCGACCCGGGCGGATCACCGCCGCGTGCTGCCCGCAGCGGGCAGCCGACACCGACGCGGCCGTGGCGACGGCAGCGTGGTGCAGCGGGATGACCGGGTACATCGAACCACCATAGCCCCCGCGGCAGGGCGGGCCAATCCGGTTGTGCGCCATACCAGCCCCGGATGTGGGTAGTACCCGGTATGACCGATGTCCTCGTCGTCGGGGCCGGGTTCTCCGGGCTCGCCGCCGCGCTCCGCCTCCTGCGGGCCGGCGTACGGGTCCGGGTGTTGGAAGCCCGTGACCGGGTGGGTGGACGGGTGCTGACCCACTGGCTGCCCGACGGCACGCAGCTCGATCTGGGCGCCCAGTGGATCGGCCCGACCCAGCATCGGGTGAACGACCTGCTGGACCGGTACGCGCTGAGCACCTTCCCGTCCGCCGCGTACGGCGCGTCGTTTGTGATGTGGCAGGGCCACCGTCGGGCCGTCGCGCCGCCGGACGCGGCCCGGGTCCTCGATCTGCTGGACGGCTATGCGGCGCGGCTGGATCCGGCCGCGCCGTGGGCCGCGCCGGAGGCGGACCGATGGGACCGGAGCACCCTTGGCGACTGGCTGCTGGCCGCCGCGCCCGACCCGGTGACCGCCCGGTATCTCGGCCGGCTGCTCGCCGGTGGCCTGCTGGCCATCTCTGCCGACCAGGTGTCCGTGCTGCAACTGACCGGCTACCTTGCCAGCGGCGGCGGGGCGGCGACGTTGCTCGCGATGGCCGGCGGCGCGCAGCAGGACCGGATCGTCGGTGGGCCGACCGCGCTGGCCGAGGCGATGGCCGCCGCACTGGGCCCGGAGGTGCTCCGGTTGGCCGCGCCGGTTCTCGCCATCGAAGAGGACGAGACGGGCGTCGTGGCCCAGACCGACGCCGAACGCTTCGCGGCGAAGGCGGTGGTGGTGGCCGTGCCCCCGGCACTTGCCGGTCGGATCCGGTACGTGCCGGCGCTGCCGGCGCTACGCGACGGGCTGACCCAACGGATGCCGATGGGCTCGGCGCTCAAGACACACGTCATCTACCCGGAGCCGTTCTGGCGGGCCGACGGCATCTCCGGGGTCGCCACCTGCACCGACGGGCCGATCACCGAGACCGTCGACGGCGGTACGCCGACCACGTCGCGTGGGGTGCTTACCGCCTTCAGCTACGGGGCGGAGGCCACCGCGCTGCGCCGAATGGCGGCGCCGGCCCGCCGCGCCGTGCTGCTCGACGCGCTGGCCACGATCGTCGGCCCGGCCGCACGGCACGCCGAGGAGGTCGTCGAGTACGACTGGTCGGCCGATCCGTGGACCCGCGGCTGCTTCTGTGGGGTACTGACGCCCGGCTCGGCGCGGGAGTACGGGCCGAGCCTGCGCACGCCGGTGGGTCGGATCCACTGGGCCGGTACGGAGACCGCGACCCGATGGCGCGGTTACCTCGACGGGGCGGTGGAGGCGGGCGAACGTGCCGCCGGCGAGGTGCTGGCCCGGCTGTGACCGCACCGGGCTCGGGGCCGCGCAGAGAGTTCGGGGCCGCGCAGAGAGTTCGGGGGCGGCGCGAAGAATTCGGGCCCACGCGAAGATTTGGGGCCATCCGAAGAGAAGATCTGGGGCCGCCCGAAGACCAGCCCGAAGCGGACTAAAGCCGCTAAAGTTGCAGGTGGCGGCGAGGTTCGCCCGCGCTCACCGGGCGCGGTCGGTGCCGGGTAATCGGCCGGAAAGCAGCCGCCTCAGGCTGGGTACGCCCGTGGAGGTGAGCGGTGTCGGAGGCGGTGCGGGACTTCTTCGACCAGCTGACCCGCAATGGCGGACGGCTGCTGCGACAGATCTCCGGCAGCGTCCGCTTCGATCTGACCTCGCACGACGGCGTGGACCGCTGGCTGGTCGTCATCGAGCGGGGACGAATCGCGGTGTCCCACGGCGGCGCGGAGGACGCCGACACCGTGATCCGCACGGACGAGACAACCTTCGTCCGGATGGCGCGGGGCGAGGTCAAACCGCTGCCGGCGTTCCTGCGCAACGATCTCGTCGCCGACGGGCAGTTCCGCATGGTGATCCTGTTGGAGCGCCTGTTCGCGCCGCCGCCGGGAGCCCGCCATCCCCGCGTGCTGGTCACCGGGGCGGAGCCGGCGCCCGATCGGGAGGTGCGGTGAAGAGGCTCGTCCGCATCCTCGACGGCAACATGTTCGTGCTCAGCGAGGACAACGGGGACATGGTCTTCACCCCCACCGGCCCGAGCGGCTTCTTCGCCTTCGACACCCGGTTCCTGGCCACCTGGCGGCTGAGCCTCAACGGGGAGCTGCTGCACCCGCTCGCGGTGCACGAGCCCAACTACTACGAGATCCGGTTCTTCCTGGTCCCTGGCCATCCGACCCACTACGTCGACGCCAAGGTGTCGGTCATCCGCGACCGGTGGATGTCGGACAGCGGCTTCCGGGAACGTCTCACCGTGCTCAACCACAGCGGCGCGCCGGTCAGTTACGTGGTACGGATCGACGTCGACAGTGACTTCGCGCCG
Source organism: Micromonospora sp. FIMYZ51 (assembly GCF_038246755.1). Lineage (NCBI taxonomy): Bacteria > Bacillati > Actinomycetota > Actinomycetes > Micromonosporales > Micromonosporaceae > Micromonospora > Micromonospora sp. FIMYZ51. Next base: position 3,904,598 of record NZ_CP134706.1, read on the forward strand.
ATCTACAACGTGGTCTGGCCGCAGGCCTCCGCGCTGCGCGGCTACCGCGAGGTGTCCGACCGGCTGCGGCTGGGGTGCCGGCGGGAACGGTTTCACCGGGTGACCGAGATTTCCTCAAGCGAGCCCGCCGACTTCGACGAGCACGGCCTGACCTTCCGGGTGCAGCTCGACAGGCAGGGTAGGTGGAGCACGACGCTGCACGTGCAGAGTCTGGTGTTGCGCCCGGACGGGCTGGACACCCAGCACCGGCTGCAACTCCCGTCGGACCGGGCCCGACCACGGCTGCGCCGCGAGCTGAGCCGGTGGGTGGCCAGCGCCCCCCGGCTGCACTGCGACTGGGAACCGCTGATGATGACCTATCGGCGCGGCCTGGAGGACCTGGCCGGCCTGCGGTTCTCCCCGCTGGCGCTACCGCACGAGACGATGTTCGCGGCCGGGCTGCCCTGGTCGGCCGCGGTCATCGGCCGGGACGCCATTCTCACCTGCTTCCAGACCCTGCCCTTCGTTCCCGGGCTGGCCTCCACCACCCTGCGGCTGCTCGCCCTGCTTCAGGGCACGGTCCTCGACGACTTCCGGGACGAGGAACCCGGCAAGATCCTCAACGAGCTCCGGTACGGCGAAATGGCCGCGTTCGAGGAGCGACCGCAGTCGCCGTACTACGGCGGCGCGGACGTCACTCCCCTGTTCGTCGTGCTGCTCGACGAGTACCAGCGCTGGACGGGTGACAGCGAACTGGTCCGGGAACTCGAGGACGCGGCCCGTGCGGCGCTGCACTGGATCGACGAGTACGGCAACATGCGCGGCGACGGCTACCTCTGGTACCGGACCCGCAACGAGCAGACCGGTGCGCAGAACCACTGCTGGAAGGATTCTCCCGAGGCGATCTGCTACGCCGACGGCCGGCTGCCCGGTCTGCCCCGCGCCACCTGCGAGTTGCAGGGGTACGCGTACGACGCCAAGCGGCGGGGTGCCCGGCTGGCCCGCGAGTTCTGGGCCGACCCGGCGTACGCCGACCGGCTGGAACGGGAGGCGGAGGAGCTCAAGCAGCGGTTCAACCGGGATTTCTGGATCAGCGCCGGCGGCTACTTCGCGCTCGCACTCGGGCCCGACGGCGACCAGGTCGACGCCCTGGCGTCGAACATGGGTCATCTGCTGTGGAGCGGCATCGTCGAGCATTCCCGGGCCGGCGCGGTCGCTGAGCACCTGCTCGGCCCCCGGCTCTTCTCCGGCTGGGGGGTGCGGACCCTGGCCACCGGGCAGTTCCGGTACAACCCGCTCGGCTACCACGTCGGCACCGTCTGGCCGTTCGACAACTCCCTGATCGCCGCGGGTCTGCGTCGGTACGGCTTCCGCGCCGAGGCGGGACGCATCGCCGAGAGCGTCATCGGCGCGGCCCAACACTTCGCCGGGCGGATGCCGGAGTCGTTCGCCGGTTACGACCGGGAGTTGACCCGCTATCCGGTGCCGTACCCGGCGGCGAACAGCCCGCAGGCCGCCGCGACGGGTACCACCTTCCTGCTGCTGCGTACCCTGCTCGGCCTGGAACCCCAAGGCGACCACATGGTGGTGCACCCGGAGATACCGGAACGGATCGGCCGGATCGAACTGCTCGATATCGCGGGACGCTGGGGCCTGATGGACGCGATCGGCAACCCCCGCGTCGACCGCAACTGATCCTAATTGCATCCTTGCTTATATAAGTAGCCCCTGATACAACTATCGGGTGCATGCGTTCGAGGTGCTCGGGGATCCCGTCCGGCGGCGGATTCTGGAGCTGCTGGCCGACGGTGAACTGACCGCCGGCGGCATCTGCGAGGTGATCCGGTCCGAGTTCGGCATCTCCCAACCGGCTGTCTCGCAACACCTCCGGGTGCTGCGGGAGGCTGGCTTCGCCACGGTCCGGCCGGAAGGAACGCGACGGCTGTACGCGGTCGACCCACGCCCACTGCGAGAGGTCGACAAGTGGCTGGAGGGCTTCCGCAGGTTCTGGACCCCACGGCTGGCCGCACTCACCACCGAACTCGCCAGAGGCCGCCGCGATGCCCGCGAGACGCAAGCTCGCCAGCCCGTCGAGCCGGGCCGGCACCGCGATGAGGACAACAGGAGAACCACATGATCGACGCTACTTCTCAGATCAGCGCCGTCCGGCGCCAGGTCGGCGCCCGCACGTTGGCGGCGGGAGAGGCCCGGGTGATGACCATCAGCCAGAGCTACGACGCGTCCGTGGCGGACGTCTGGGACGCCTGCACCAACCCCGAGCGCCTGCCCCGATGGTTCGCGCCGGTCTCCGGCGAGTTACGGCTGCACGGCCGCTACCAGGTGGAGGGCAACGCCAGCGGCACCGTCGAGCGGTGCGACCCACCGAAGTCGTTCGCCGCCACCTGGGAATTCGGCGACGAGATCAGCTGGATCGAGCTTCGTCTGGACCCGACCGACGACGGTCGCACCCGGCTCCTGCTGGAGCACGTGGGTCACGTCAAGGACGAGTTCTGGCTCCAGTTCGGTCCCGGCGCGACCGGTGTCGGCTGGGACCTCGCGCTACTCGGCCTCGCCACCCATCTCGCCGGTACGGGCGACGCACCGCCGGAACAGAACGCGGCCTGGATGGGCTCCGCCGCCGGGCGGGCCTTCGTGGCGGCCAGCAGCGAAGGCTGGTTCGAGGCGAGCGTCGCGGCCGGCACCGACCCGGACGAGGCGCGGGCCGCCGCGGACCGCACCACGGCCTTCTACACCGGTGCCCCGCAGCCCTGACCCGTCCGCAGCACTCGCCCGCGCGGCCCTGACCCCGCCGCAGCGCCGCCGGCGGGTGGCGGGCAGCACCTCGGACCCGTCCTCCTGGCCGAGCTCCGCAGGACGGCGGCACCGCCCGGCGGACGGGCCGCGCCGGGCCGCGTTCGGCAACTCGGGTAACGTCCAGCCGCGTGACCCCGGTGGCGTACTCGCACTGCTCGTACTGCGGCACGGCCTATCCGCCGGAAGCCGGGTGGCCTCGGCTCTGCGCGGCCTGCGGCGAGACGGTCTGGCGCAACCCGCTGCCCGTCGCGGTGGCGCTGCTGCCGGTGCGTACCCCCAGTGGGCTCGGCGTGGTCGCGGTCCGGCGCGACATCGAACCCGCCCGTGGGCTGCTCGCGCTGCCCGGCGGATTCATCGAGTACGGCGAGCAGTGGCGGGACGCGCTGGTCCGCGAACTGCGGGAGGAGACCGGGCTGCTCGCCGACCCGGCCGGCGCGGAACTGGTCTCGGTGCAGAGCGCGCCGGCCGGTGGCACCATGATGATCTTCGGGGAGCTACCGGAGCGCCCGGTGGCGGAGCTACCGCCGTCGGCGCCGACCGCCGAGGCCACCGAGTGGCTGGTGTTGACCGAGCCGACCGAGCTGGCCTTCTCCACCCACACCCAGGTGCTTGCCGAATTCTTCGTCCGCCACCGGAGCTGACCGGCCGGCCGCGCGGGCAGCTCGCGAGGTCGCGGCCGGCTCAGCCGCGTCCGGTCGGCACCGGTGGGGTGGCGAACGGGATCCCGGTGGGCTGGGCGGGTACCGGTTCGCCCGCCGGGTGCCGCCACAGTCCGCGCGCACGCAGGATCGGCAGCACCCCCTCGCCGAACCAGTACGCCTCCTCCAGGTGCGGATGTCCGGAGAGGACGAACTCCTCGATGCCGAGCGCGTGGTACTCGGCGATCCGGTCGGCCAGCTCGGTGTGGCTGCCCACCAGGGCGGTGCCCGCGCCACCGCGTACCAGCCCGACCCCCGCCCACAGGTTGGGTGCGACCGTCAGGCCGTCCCGGGAGCCACCGTGCAGGTCGAGCATTCGGCGCTGCCCCTCGGACTCGCTGCGCCGCAGGCCCTCCTGGGCGGAGCGGATGTCGGCGTCCGCGATGCCGTCGAGCAGCCGCCGGGCCTGCGCCCAGGCCTCGTCGCCGGTGTCCCGCGCGATCACGTGCAGCCGGATGCCGAACCGGACGGTACGCCCGGCCTCGGCGGCCAGGCCACGGATCCAGTCGAGCTTGCCGGCGACCTGAGCCGGCGGCTCGCCCCAGGTCAGGTAGACGTCGCTGTGCGCGGCGGCGACCGGACCGGCGGCGGCGGACGAACCGCCGAAGTAGACCGGAGGCACCGGTTCGGGCAGCCGGGCCAGCCGGGCCTGTTCGACGCGTAGGTGCTCGCCCGAGTGGTCGACCGTCTCGCCACGCCACAGCGCCCGCAGCACGTGCAGGAACTCGTTGGTGCGGGCGTACCGGGCGGCCTTGTCCAGGAAGTCGCCGTAGGCGCGCTGCTCGTGGGACTCGCCGCCGGTGACCACGTTGACCAGCAGCCGGCCCTGCGAAAGCCGCTGGAAGGTGGCGCCCATCTGCGCCGCCAGGGTCGGCGAGAGCAGCCCGGGCCGGAACGCGACCAGGAACTTCAGCCGCTCGGTGACCTCGGTCAGCATCGCGGTGCTCAGCCAGGCGTCCTCACACCAGGCGCCGGTGGGCGTCAGCGCACCGACGAAGCCCAACTGCTCGGCGGTCCGGGCGATCTGGCCGAGGTAGGCGACGGTGGGCGGACGGGAGCCACCGGCGCGACCGGCCGACAGGCCGTGCCCGCCGCCGACGATGTCCCGGCTGTCGCCGTACGTGGGCAGGAACCAGTGGAACGTCAACGACATGGTGGGGTCCTTCACGAGTCGCAGGGGCTGCTCCGGCCGGTCCGCTTCCGAATTGTTGGGACGGCCGCCCGGACACCCTACCCATAAAACCTATCGGGTTAGTAGGCTGTGCTTCCCGCCGGGCGAACGTCGATCGCCGTGCGGACCACCAGCCCCTGTCAAGGAGATCTCATGCGCACCTCCCCTGCCCCGCGCCGGGCTCGCACCGCCGCGTTGACGGCACTGGCCCTGGTCGCCGTCGCCGCCCTCACCGCCTGCGGTGCGGACGCGGCGGGCGACGACGGCACGCCCCGGCTGCGCGTCGGCTACCAGCGCTTCGGCGGACTGAGCCTGGTCAAGGCGCGCAGTGGAGCCACCGACGTCGAGTGGTCGCTGTTCGAGAGCGGCCCGGCGCTGACCGAGGCGCTCAAGGCGGGCTCCATCGACCTCGGACAGACCGGCGAGGCACCGCCGATCTTCGCCGCCGCCGGCAAGATCCCGTTCTCCGTCATCGGCACCTCCGCACCGGTCCCACAGGGCGAGGCGGTCCTGGTCAAGGAGAGCTCCGGCATCCGCACGGTCGCCGACCTGAAGGGACGCACGGTGGCGCTCAACAAGGGCTCCAACGTGCACTGGCTACTGGTGCGGCTGCTGGAGGCGAACAACCTGACGCTGCGGGACATCAACGTCAAGTACCTCAAGCCAGCCGAGGGTCGACCCGCCTTCGACAGCGGGCAGGTCGACGCCTGGGTGATCTGGGATCCGTACTTCGCCCTCGCCGAGCAGCCCGGCGTACGGATCCTCGCCGACGCCACCGGCCTGGCCAGCAACCGCGAGTACGTGCTGGCCCACCCGGACGCGCTGGCCACCAGGTCCGAGCAGATCGAGGCGTTCCTGCGCACGTACCGGACGGTCACCGACTGGGGCATCGCCAACCCCGCCGAACGCGCCACGGTACTCGCGCCCGAACTCAAGATCGCCGAGGACGTCGCCGGCCGGGCGTTGGCCCGCAGTGCGCCGGCCCTCGCGCCGGTCACCCCGGCGGTCGGCGACGAGTTGCAGGCCATCGCGGACGGCTTCGCCAGCCTCGAACTCATCCCCGGGCCGGTCGACATCCGCGCCCGGGTGGACGGCCGTTTCAACGAGGTGTTCCAGTGACCAGGGCCACCGCCACCGCACCGACACCGACCACGGCGGTACCCGCCGCACCGGCCGGTTCGGCGACCAGCAGCCGCCGCCTGGCCTGGCGCCGGCTGACCAGCCCGGTACTGCTCGTGGCCGGCTGGGAGTTGGCCGCCCGCGGCGGAGCGCTGGCACCGGAGAAGTTGCCGGCACCGAGCACCGTGCTGGCCACCGGCTGGCGCCTGACCCGCGACGGAACCCTGCTGACCCACCTGCTCGACTCGCTCACCCGGGCCGGCACCGGGCTGCTCATCGGCGGCGGGCTCGCGCTGCTCCTCGGCGCCCTCGCCGGGCTGCTGCGCCTCGGTGACGACCTGGTCGATCCGCCGGTGCAGATGGCCCGGATGCTGCCGCACCTCGGGCTGGTCCCGCTGCTGATCATCTGGGTCGGCATCGGCGAGTCGCTGAAGGTCAGCCTGGTCGCCCTGGGTGCCTTCTTCCCGCTCTACTTCAACACCTACGCCGGCATCCGAGACATCGACGAACGGCTGGTCGAGGCGGCGCGTACCTGCGGATTGGGGCCCGCCGCCCGACTGCGGCACGTGGTGCTGCCCGGCGCGTTGCCCGCGCTCTTCCTCGGCCTACGGCTGGCCATCGGCGCCGCCTGGCTCAGCCTCGTCGTCGGCGAACAGGTGAACGCGCAGACCGGCATCGGTTTCCTGATGATGGAGGCCCGCGAGTTCAGCCAGACCGACGTGGTGGTGCTCGGGCTGCTCGTCTACGCCCTGCTCGGCCTGCTGTCCGACGTCGCCATCCGGGTGCTGGAAAGGAGGACGCTGGCATGGCGTCGCGGACTTCGGGCCAGCTGAGCGGCGTCCCGCCGGTGGTCACCGCAAGCGGCGTACGCCGCAGCTTCGGCACCGCCACCGTGCTGGCCGGCGTCCACCTGACCATCGCACCGGGCGAGGTGGTCGCGCTGCTCGGCGGTAGCGGCTCCGGCAAGAGCACCCTGCTGCGCGTGCTGGCCGGCCTCGACGACGAGGCCACCGGCGACACCCTCCTGCGGGGCACCGCCGCAGTGGTGTTCCAGGAACACCGCCTGCTGCCGTGGAAGCGGGTGGCCGAAAACGTCGCGCTCGGACTCTCCGGTGCGGACGTGGCGACGCGGGTGGACCGGGCGCTGGCCGAGGTCGGTCTCGCCGACCGGCACCGGGCCTGGCCGGCCGAACTCTCCGGCGGGCAGGCCCAGCGGGTGGCGGTGGCCCGGGCGCTGGTCCGTGCGCCGGACGTCCTGCTGCTCGACGAGCCGTTCGGCGCCCTCGACGCGCTCACCCGGCTGCGCATGCAGGGCCTGCTACGCCGGCTACGGGCCGAACACGGCTTCGCCGCACTGCTGGTCACGCACGACGTGGAGGAGGCGCTGCTGCTCGCCGACCGACTCCTCGTACTGGAGCACGGCGTCATCGCCGAGGAATTCACCGCCCCACTCGGCCCGACCCGGGTCCCCGACGACCCGGCCTTCGGCGCGCTGCGCCGCCGCCTACTCGACCGACTCGGTGTGCCCACCCCGTGACCTGGAGATACACCGGACACCCGGCCGATCCCGGTCACTCCGACGGTCCCGGTCGAACAGCCGTGCGATACAGCGCGACGGCTCGGCCAGGCGTGGCCACCCGCGAGACGGGTAGACGGGCCGGGCCGCGACAGGGCGGTCCGGTCGGTCGACCCGAGTCGATCCACCGGTGTTGACCTTCCGGGGGGCCGATGACCAGCGGACCGGGGATATCGGAGAACGTGGTGGAGTTGCGGGTGCACGGCGTGTCGGGCGCTCAGGCCGAGCAGATCCTCGGCCGCCCGCACAGCCACCAGGTCGCCGGGGACGGCAGCGGCGGATTCTTCCGGCCCCGCGCCGAGTATCCGGACGCCAAGGGACCGACGGGCGTGACGCTGGAGGCGTACCGCTGGAGCGACCTGCCCTCGGGCACCGTCGTACGGACCCTGTCGCTGGTGTTCCTGCTGCCCTTCATGCTCTGCAACGTCGCGATCTGGATGCGGCCGGCCCACCCCGGCAGCACCGGCGCGGGACTCAAGGCGGTGTGCCGGCTGCTCGCTCTCTCGCTGACCGTGTTGTACGTGCTCACGGCGATGGGCGTGGCGCTGGACCTGGTCGCCTGGCGGTGCCTGCCGAAGCCGGAATGCCTGGCCGGCCGCCCATGGCTGTCCTGGCTGGGCGGTCGGCCCACCGGACTGACCCTGGCGGTGTTGGCGCTGCTCCCGGCCGCCGCGCTCGGCCTGGTCTGGCGGCTCGGCGTCCGCCCCGGACGCAAGTTCGACGCCTTCCGCACGCCCACCCTGAGCACCGGCCGGCATCAGCTCAGCGCGGTGGCCCAGTGGGACAGCGCTCCGATGGTGGGGCGGCTGCGTTCGCTGCACGTCGCCGTCGGCTTCGCCACCCTGGGCCTGGGCCTGCTCACGGCGCGGGTCGCCGCGGGCGCGTCGGTCGTCAGCGTCGCGCTGACCGTGGTGACCGGCGTGGTTCTCACCGCCTGCGTCGCAGTGATCTGCACGCACCGGCTGATCGACACGCAGCTGACCGGCAGGCGGGTCGACCGGCTGCCCGGGTGGTTGCGTACCGCCGCCTGCGTGCTGACGCCGTTGACGCTTGTCGTGGTGGCGGCCGACCCGACACCATGGCAGCCCGGCGACGGCCTGCCGGGCTACGCCCGGATGGTCGGCCTGGTCATCGTCGCCCAGTCGATGCTGCTCTTCGCGCTCGCAGCGGTGGCCCTGGCCGGACGCCGCCGGGCACGCACCGCCGCCCGCCGCAGCCTGGCGGACACCACGCCCGGCAGCAGCCAGGACGTCGCCACCGGCAACATCGGGTGGATCGACGGGGTCGAGAACGACGAGGTACACCGCGGCTTCGGCTGTGACGGGCTCGGATCCGGGCCGTTGCAGGGGCTGGGTGCCCCGGTGATCGCCGCCGGGGCGACCGGGCTGGCGGTCGCGACCTCGGCCGACCTCGTCTACCGGGTCGCCGACCTGCTCAACCGCCGAGCCTCGGCCGGCATGGAACGGGGTATCGGACCGCCGCTGGGCTTCAAATGGTCGATCTTCGTGTTCCTCGTGGCCGCGGCGGCGGTGGCGCTCGGCGCGGCGGTGGTGACCCTGGCCAGCCGTCCTGCGCGGGTGCGTACCGCCCGCGCCACCCTGACCCACGACTTCCCCGACGCTCCCCCGGCCGCCGGCTTCCGGCTGCGTCAGATCGAACGGGCCATGGCCCGGGCCCGGTTCACCGAACGCCTGGAGCTACTCACCGTGGTCTACGCGGGCGTCGTCATCGTCGGCATGCCGACGAGCCTGCTCGGCATGCTGGACCTGGCGCCCGGCCAGGTGGTCGAACGCTTCACCCGGCTACCGGCGGCGGCGACCGACTTCGCCATCCAGCTGGGCAGCCTGGCCATCTCGGCGGTGGTGTTCGCCCTGTTCGTCGGGGGGATCTTCGCCTACCGCACGGCCGAGTTCCGCCGCTACGTCGGCGTGCTGTGGGATCTGGGCACCTTCTGGCCCCGGGCCGCGCACCCGTTCGCACCACCCTGCTACGCGGCACGGGCGGTGCCGGAGCTGGGTCGGCGGATCATCTACCACGCCGAACAGGGCAGGGGCGTGCTGCTGGCCGGGCACAGCCACGGCTCGGTGCTGCTCGCCGCGACGCTGCTCCAACTGCCACCCCACGTCTGCGGTCGGCTCGCCCTGCTGACGTACGGGTCGCCGCTGCGCCGGCTCTACGCGCGACTCTTTCCCGCCTACGTCGACGATCAGGTGCTTCGCGAGGTCGGCGAACGGGTCAACTGGCGGTGGGTGAACCTGTGGCGCGACACCGATCCGATCGGCGGCTGGATCTTCTCGCCGCACCGGCCCGGTCGGCAACCCGTGACGCCCGGCCCGGCCGGCCACGTCGACCGTCGGCTACGCGACCCGTGGGACGTCGTGCCGCCACCCGGCGACAGCGTCCCCCCGCCGATCATCGGGCACTGGCCGGGCGAGGAGGATCCCCGGTTGGCCGCCACCGTGGCGGACCTGGCGCGCCGACTCCGCGACCGGCCACGGTGACCGCGCAGCCGGCCGGTCGCGGGGACCGGGCGTCGACGGCCGATATTCTTCGCCGGTGAGCGCCTCCCGCCGCCCGGACCGGACGTTGATCGCGTCGAACCGCAAGGCCCGACACGACTACACGATCCTGAAGACGTACGAGGCCGGCATCGTGCTGGCCGGCACCGAGGTCAAGTCGCTGCGCGAGGGCCGGGTCTCGCTTGTCGACGCCTTCGCCCAGGAGCACGCCGGGGAGATCATGCTGCACGGCCTGCACATCGCCGAGTACGGCTACGGCAGCTGGACCAACCACGCACCCCGCCGAACCCGCAAGCTGCTGCTGCACCGGGTGGAGATCGCCCGGATCCTGGACCGGACCCGCGAGGGCGGCATCACCCTGGTGCCGCTGTCGATGTACTTCGCCGGCGGCTGGGCCAAGGTCGAACTGGCCCTGGCCAGGGGCCGCAGGTCGTACGACAAGCGGCAGGCCCTCGCCGCCCGCGACGCCGACCGGGAGATCGCCCGCGAGCTGGGCCGCCGGCTCAAGGGGCGATAGGCACCAGGCCGGCGCAGCGTGAATCCGGCACGCCGACCGGGCGGCGGGGCATCATCCAGTTCAGCGCCGCGTCCTCCACCGGCCAGCCCGCCACCACCACCCGGCTGGCCGGCGGCCGGGTGTCGTTCGGGCAGAGCACCTGGCCCCGCACCTCGTCGTTGATCAGGAAACGGATCTCACCGGTACGGTCCAGCACGATTGTCATCCGGTCGGTCACCGTCACCGCCTCACCCAGGACCACCTCTCGGGTGACCGGATCACCGACCTCGACGGCCACCGCGGGCAGCAGCGGCACCCGCAGGAAAACCACTCCCGTCAGCACCGGCAGCAGCGCACCGACCGTGTAGGTGAGGGTGCGGGTCAGTGCCGGGGCGGCCCGCGCCGGCACCGGCCCGGTCAGCACCAGCGCGCCGGCCGGCGGAAGCGCCAGCAGCGCAGCGGTGGCCAACTCGCCGTGCCGCAGCGCCGCCCCGATGGCCGGGCCGAGCCAGGCGTAGCAGGCGGCGGCCACCACCACCGGCAGGACCAGACCGGTGGCGACAAGCGTCCGGGGCCGGTCCGGGAACCGGTTGCGTGCCCGCAGGGCGACCAGCCACACCAACAGCATCACCAGCGCCGGCAGGAACCGCAGCTGCCAGGTGAGCGCGGCCAGCGCGCCGGTCACCACCAGCACCCAGTCCGGCGTACGGGAGCTGGCGTACGCCACAAGCGACCGCTCCGGATCGAACCGGTCCGGAGCGCTCACCTGCAACAGCTCGCCGAGCACGGCGAGCACCAGCACGACCAGCGGCGCAGCCCAGACCAGGGCGATGAGCAGCGCACTGAGCAGCCCCAACGGGCTGACGTACTGCACCAGCAGCAGCATCGTCGACATGTCCTGCCGGCTGAGCCGCCACAGCCGCAGCACCAGCAGCAGCACCGGGAAGGCGGGCAGCAGGGTCAGCAGCCACTGCTGCGCCTGACGCGCACCCGAGCGACGCCGGTTGCCGGGGCCGGGCGTGGTCGATGCGGGGTTGGCAGTGCGAACCTCTCCCACGGCCACTGCCGCACCTCCACTCTGTCCTCCAGCCCGGGTTCCGGTTGCCGGTCGACCGCGACCTGCTGCGGATTGTTGTACTGCTGCTCGGACCTGAGGTACCGGTCGAAGGCAGCCCGCCACCGATCCCCGTCGGGGCCGTCCGCCGACTCCTGAAGCGAGAGGTTCACCAGGTCACGCAAAGCCCGGTTCGGGCCGGTGTTCACGCCGTACAGCTCCGAGCTGTCCGCGCCGATGTCCCAGTGGCGCAGCTTCTTGACCCGCTCCAGCTTGTTCCTCGGCGGCAGCTCGCCGGCCGGTCGCGGGCCCACGAAACCGGCCAGGATCGCCGCGTCGGTGGTGACCGCGTCGACCTTGCCGTCGTGCAGCTCCTGAACGCACTGGCTGATCCGGTTGCGGCCGTGCGCCACCGCATCCAGCTGTTCCAGGTTCTGTTCCGAGGTCGACGTGGCGAGGGTGCAGACCCGCTTCCCGGCGAGGTCGCGCAGGCTGGTCACCTCCCCGTCGTACGAGTCCAGGGTGATCACCGACTGTTCGGTCTCCAGGTACGGCGCGGAGAAGATCACGCCCTGCTGCCGGCGCTGTTCGGTGATGCTGTACGAGGCGACCACCAGGTCGACCGTGACGAAGCTGCCGTCGGCGGTGCGGGCCTGCCGGCGGGCACGGTCCTCGCTCTCGATGGCCAGGAACGTCACCCGCGGCGCGTCGAAGCCGAGATCCTCGGCGATCATGTACGCGATCTCGATGTCGAAGCCCTCGAACGCGCCGTTCTCCAGTTGCTGCGAGATCCCGGGCTGGTCGTCCTTGACGCCGATGTAGAGGGTCTGCTTGCCGGTCAGGCCGGCCCGCTCCCGCAACTGTTCCCGAGTGGGCGGGCCGACCGAGGCGACCACCCGGATCACCGCGACGACGACCACCACGAGCAACAGGAGCAGCGCGGCAAGGCGCAGCCGACGGCCCCGTGACGACCCGGCACCGCCCCGCAGGGGCCGACCCGCGACAGTCTCGTCTGACTCGGTCATCGTCACCCCCGTACGCCACGAGCCTCCACTGTGGTTCCCACAACCAGACTATTGTGGGGGGCCAGGAGCAGGTGGTGACCCACAGTTACCCAAGTGTGACCGACCCACGGGGTAGGGAACACCCCGCCGGATCACGACTCCGGCCGGCGCCTCTTCCAGGCCGTTGCCGGGCCGGCGCCTCTTCCAGGCCGTTGCCGGGCCGACGCCTCTTCCAGGCCGTTGCCGGGCCGACGTCCCCGGTTGGGGGCCGGGTCAGCGGGCGAGCAGGTGCGCGTGGGCCGCGCGCAGCCGGGTGAGCGCCGGATCGCCGCCCGCCCGCCGGTCCAGTTCAGCCCATGCCTCGGCCAGTGCCGCGCTGAGCGTCCGCAACTCGGCGGCATGACGGCGGGCGCTCTGCTCCCGCTGGGCCTCGAGTCGCCGGGCCCAGCCGGCGGTGACCTCGGCGAGCCGCTCCGCGTCGGCGCGGGCCTGGGCAGCGGTGCCGGCAGCGTCCGCCGGCACGATCGCGGCGACCGGACGCGGATCGCCGTCGCGGGTGATCACGGTGACGGTGTCGGTCAGCTCCGCCATCGCGACGAGCTGACTCAGCCTGGTGCGCGCCTCGCGCAGGGGCAACGAGCGCCGGGGGGCGTTTCGTGGAGTTAGGGCGGGGACAGCCATGGATGCATTCTCGGTACCGGGTACGACACTTTCCGCGACCGTCCACCCGGGAAGGTGCCCGCGCGCGGTGGAGGTGCCGCCGGTCAGCGCAGCGGACGGTCCCGACGGGACGGGAACTGAGCGCCGGGCCGGGCCAGCGTGGACCGGGCCCGCAGCCCGACCGGGTCCGGCTCGGGAGCCGCCTCGGGCGGGTCGGCCGCCGGCGCCCGCCGGGCGTGCAGGTAGGCCGCGGCGGCGCGGTCCTCGTCGGTCGGCGCGGCGAGCAACGCGTAGACCAGCCCGACCACCCCGAAGATCACCAGCAGGATGATGGGAATCAGCAGCGAGCCCACCTCCGCACCGGACACCTCGCCGCCCCGCTCGTGCAGGTGCACCGAGATGGCACTCATCCCGGTGAAGTGCATGCCGTTGACCGCCACCCCCATCACCAGCGCCGAGACGAAGATCGCCGCCCCACGGCGTACGGTCACCGCCAGCCAGAGCGCGACGGTGGCCGCCACCACCGCGATCAGCACGGAGAGCGCGACCCGGAGTTCGTCGTAGCTGAGCCGGCCGTCCAACCGCATCGCGGCCATGCCGGTGTAGTGCATCGCCGCCACGCCACTGCCGGCGAAGATGCCACCGGCGAGGATGCGGACCACCGACAGCCGACCGGTACCCACGATCGCCAGCCCGATGCCGACCGCCACGACCGCGATCAGCGCGCTGGCCACGGTGATCGGCACGTCGTACCTGATCCGTGCGCCGGTGACGGCGAAGCCCAGCATCGCCAGGAAGTGCATGGTCCAGATCGCGGTGCCGCCGAGCGCCCAGGCCGCCAACGTGCCCCACCACAGTTTCTGACCGGTGCTGCCCGCGTCCCGGATCCGGGTGGCACAGACCAGCCCGAGGATGGCACCGAGCACCGACAGCGCGTAACTGAGCGCGGGTGTGATCCACCCGTACTCGAAATGATTGATCTCCGCCATGACGGCTCCCCCCAGAGCTGTTACCGCCGTTTAGCCATCCGCCGTCACATGATCCAGCAGTGTTTAACCAGGCACAATAGCCTTACGGAGGAAACAACTCAGGCCGGCGAGTGATAGGCGAGCACACCCCGATTCACCGCGCCGATCGCCTGGCGGGCGGTGGCCCGCAGTTCGGTGGACGCGCCGCCCGAGTCGGCCAACTGGCCGAGCAGATCCACCACCTGCCGGGCCCACCGGACGAAGTCCCCGGCCGGCATCTCGCCGTCCAGCTCGTGCCCGCTGGACAACACCTTCGCCAACGCCTCGCCCCGGGCCCAGCGGTAGATCGGCCAGGCGAAGCCGAGGTCCGGTTCGCGGGTGACGGCCAGTCCTCGGGACGCCTCGTCGGCCTCGATGTCGCCCCACAGCTTCAGCGTCGCGTCGACCGCCTCGGCCACCGCGCCGCGCGGCAGCGACGCCCGCTCGTCGACGTCGCGGCGCGCCTCGAAGACCACCACCGAGACGGCCGCGGCCAACTCGGCCGGGGACAATCCGTCCCAGACGCCCCGGCGCAGGCATTCCGCGACCAGCAGGTCGGCCTCCGTCCAGATCCGCCCGAGCATTCGTCCGGCGTCGGTCACCGCGCCCTCGGCGGTGAGGTAACCACGGGCGGTGAGCAGCGCCACGATCCGGTCGAAGGTCCGCGCCAGCGACCCCGTCCGCCCGGACACCCGCTGGCGCAGTTCCTCGGTGTCGCGCTCCAGCCGGCGGCGGCGCTCCGCCCACCGGGCGTGTTCCTCCCGCTCCGGGCAGGCGTGGCACGGGTGCCGCCGCAACTCGGCGCGCAGCTGGGTGAGCTGGTGGTCCTCCCCCGCCTGCCGGCCCCGGGCGCCCCGGCGGCTGTGCCGATCCAGCCCGGTGCCGCTGACCTGCGCCGCCAGGTCGCGGCGGGCGGCCGGGTTACGGGGGTTGAAGTGCTTCGGTACCCGGATGCGGGTCAGCACCTCGGCCGGGGCGGTGAAATCGCCCGGGCTGATCCGCCCGGCCCAACGGTCCTGGGTCAGCACCAGCGGACGGGGCTCGCTGAAGCCGCCGGCCGCGGGGTCGAGCACCACGGCCAGCCCGGCCCGACGCCCGGACGGCACCCGGATCACGTCGCCCACGCGCAGTCGTTCCAGCGACGCCACCGCCGCCGCCCGGCGCTGGCTCTGCCCCTGCCGGGCGAGCGCCCGCTCCCGGTCGGCGATGGCCACCCGCAGCGCGAAGTACTCGTCGAAGTCGCCGTGGTGGCAGTCCGCCTCTGCGGCGTACGCCTCGATGGTCTCGGTGTTGCGCTGCACCTGCCGGGCCAGGCCGACCACCGACCGGTCCGCCTGGAACTGCGCGAACGAGGACTCCAGCAGCTCCCGGGCCGGTTCCGCGCCGACGCTGCCGACCAGGTTCACCGCCATGTTGTACGACGGCCGGAAGCTCGAGCGCAGCGGATACGTACGGGTGGAGGCGAGACCGGCCACGTGCCGGGGATCGGTCTCCGGGGACCACACCACCACGGCGTGCCCCTCGACGTCGATGCCTCGGCGCCCGGCCCGGCCGGTGAGCTGGGTGTACTCCCCCGGTGTCAGGTCGACGTGCGCCTCGCCGTTGTACTTGACCAGGCGTTCCAGCACCACGCAACGGGCCGGCATGTTGATGCCCAGGGCGAGGGTCTCGGTGGCGAAGACCGCCTTGACCAGCCCACGGACGAACAACTCCTCGACGACCTCCTTGAAGGCCGGCAGCATTCCGGCGTGGTGCGCGGCCAGGCCACGCTCCAGCCCGTCGAGCCATTCCCAGTAGCCCAGCACCGAGAGGTCCTCGCCGGGGATGGCGGTCACCCGGGACTCCACCACCCGACGGATCTCCGTACGCTCCTCCGGCGAGGTCAACCGCAGCCCGGCCGTTAGGCACTGCTGCACCGCCGCGTCACAACCGGCCCGGCTGAAGATGAACAGGATCGCCGGCAGCAGCCCTTCGCGGTCCAGCCGGTCGACGATGTCCGGCCGGGCCGGCCCACGCCAGCGCGGCCCTCGGCGTCCGCCACCCCACCCTGCGGCACGTCCCTCGCCCAGGTCGAGACGGCGCATCGTCTCCCGTGTGTAGCGCAGCAACTCCGGATGCACGTCGTGCTTGCGTGCGGCGGCGGCGTCGTGGAACAGGTCGAACATCCGCTTGCCGACCAGCATGTGCTGCCACAGCGGCACCGGCCGATGTTCGCTGACCACCACGGTGGTCTCGCCGCGTACCGTGATCAGCCAGTCGGCGAACTCCTCGGCGTTGGAGACCGTCGCCGACAGCGACACCAGGGTGACCGAGGCCGGCAGGTGGATGATGACCTCCTCCCACACCCCGCCCCGGAACCGGTCGGCCAGGTAGTGCACCTCGTCCATCACCACGTACGCCAGGCCCTCCAGGGTGGCCGAGCCGGCGTAGAGCATGTTGCGCAGCACCTCGGTGGTCATCACCACCACCGGGGCGTCGCCGTTGATGGCGTTGTCGCCGGTGAGCAGCCCCACCTGGTCGGCACCGTAGCGGTCGACCAGGTCGTGGTACTTCTGGTTCGACAGCGCCTTGATCGGCGTGGTGTAGAAGCACTTGCGGCGGGCACCGTCGGCCGGCACCGGCCGCCCGGGTGCACCGCGCAGCGCCAGGTGTACGGCGAACTCACCGACCACGGTCTTACCCGCACCGGTCGGCGCGCACACCAGCACGCCGCTGCCCCGCTCCAGGGCCTGACACGCCTCCCGTTGGAAGTCGTCGAGGTCGAACCCCAGGTCGGAGGTGAATTCTTCCAGGGCCGGAAACTGCGCGGCCTGGGCGGCCCGGCGGCGCGCCGCGGCATACCGCTCGGCGGGGCTCGACATGTCCTCAAGATTAGTCCGTACGTCTGGCGGGCACCCGGCAAGGCCGACCGGCAGCCGGGTCGGCGTGGGTCGGTAGGGTGCAGCACGTGCCGGATCATGCCGAACCGACCGACCCCGTACGCGATGTCCAGCCGAGTCCGTCCCGCCGTGCGGTGGAGGCGGTCCTGCTCGACTTCCACGGCACGCTCGCCCAGGTGGAGGAGCCGCGCGAGTGGGTCATGGCCGCCGCGGCGACGTGTGGCGTGGAACTGGATCGGGTCCGGGCCACCGCGCTGGCCGACCGGCTGCTCACCGCGGGTCGGGCCGGCGGGCCGCTGCCGGCCCGGGTCCCTCCGCACCTGGCCGAGCTGTGGGCCGACCGGGATCTCTACGAGTACGCCCACCGGGGCGCGTACACCGGGTTGGCCGCCACGGTCGACACGGGCATCGACGGCTTCGCCGAAGCGCTCTACGAGCGGCTGCTGGTACCGCAGGGCTGGGTGCCGTATCCGGACACCGCGCCCACCCTTACCGCGCTGCGGGCGGCCGGCACACGGGTGGCGGTGGTCAGCAACATCGGCTTCGACATCCGCCCCCACTTTGCCGCCTGGGGCCTGGCCGACCTGGTCGACGCCTTCGTGCTCTCGTACGAGGTGGGCCGCTGCAAGCCGGACCCGGCGATCTTCTGGCGTGCCTGCGGCATGCTCGGCGTCGACCCGGAGCGCGCCCTCATGGTCGGCGACACCCCCGCCGACGCGGGAGCCGTGGCGGCCGGCTGCGCGGCGCTGGTGCTCCCGACCGCAGACGTCGGCCGCCCCAACGGCCTGGGCTCCATCCTCCCCCTGACCCGACCCTGACCACCGCGCCCCGGCGCGCTGTGGGTGTCAGCGCAGAAGGTGGAGGGCAGCGGGGATGGCGCTGACGGTCAGGGGTAGCGGCAGGCAGCGTTCGCCGTCGGCGTACGTGGTGATGCCGTGGGCGGCGATGGTGACGGTACGGGCCTGATAGGTCTGGACCAGCGGGTGGGTGACGTGGGTGCCGGCGTAGATGCGCGGCTTGACCCGGATCAGGGTGCGGCGGGCGAACCGGCCACCGACCACCACGTCGAGCAGCCCGTCGGTCGGGTCGGCGGCTGGGCAGATCCGCATGCCACCGCCGTAGCTGGCCCCGTTGCCGACGGCCACCAGCACCGCGTCCACGTCGATCCGCTCACCGTCGAGGGTGAGGGTGTAGCGGCGCGGGCGTAGTCGGGCCAACTCCACCAGGATCGCCAGGTCGTAGCGACGTGGGCCACGCGGCCAGCGCATCCGGTTGGCCCGTTCGTTGACGATCGCGTCGAATCCGGCCGCGAGCACCGCGCCGTACCACCGGTGTCCGCCGTCAGCCGTGGTGATCCTGGCCAGGTCGACCGGGCGCGACCGGCCGTCCCGCAGTGCCGCCGCAATCGTGTCCACGGCGGCCAGCGGATCGGCCGGGAAGCCGGTGTCGGCGGCGAAGTCGTTGCCGGTGCCCGCCGGCACCACGCCGAACGGCACCGGGGTGCCCGCCACCGCCTGGAGGGCGAGGTGCACGGTGCCGTCGCCACCCACCGCGACCAGCGCCGCCGCGCCGTCGGCCACCGCCTCGCGGCAGGCGGCCTCGGCTCGCCCTCGGCTGCGGGCGTCAAGCACCCGCAGCGGGCGTCCGCCCGCCGCCAGACGGTCCAGCACCTGGGGCAGCAGCCCACGGTGGCGCCCTCGTCCGGCGGTGGGGTTGGCCAGCACGGCGACCGGCCGATCGGCCGGCGCCGGGTGATCGTCTGCCGTCACGGCGTGCACCGTACCCGGCCCGGCTACCGCCGGCATACCGCCGTTGGAGATCCACCTGACATTTGTCACGGTCGATCATGCGGCACGCACCTCACCTCATGACTGATCGCACTGGATCCGCCATAGGCCGAATAGCCAAACTCATATCAGCCAGCAAGGCCGAGGGCTCAGCCGATCAGGGGAGGGGTGGTCACGGTGGACGATCGCTACGACAGCTACTGCGCCGCCGACCGGCTCTTCTACGACTCGCTCGGCAAGGCCGTCGAGGAGCCGACCTTCGGGGCGGCCCGGCGGCAGGTGCCCGACGGCTGGCGTACCGAGCCGCTCGACGACTGGCTGATCTACGCCCCGGACGGCGGCGCGCTGCCGCAGCAGGGCTGGAAGATCCACGTGGCGGCGACCCTGGACAACGCCGAGCGGGTGTTGGACACCATCTGGGACTACTGCGTCCCGCGCGGGCTGTCGTTCAAGTTCCTCCGCGGGCCCCGTACCCTGCTGTTGCGCAACTCCAAGTACGCCTCCCGGGCAGCCAGCGGCAAGTTCGTCACCGTCTACCCCGGCGACGAGGCCGAGCTGGAACTGGTCTGCAAGGAGCTCGACGAGCTGCTCGTCGGCGAACCCGGCCCGTACATCCTCAGCGACCTGCGCTACGGCGCCGGCCCGGTGTACGTACGCTACGGCGGCTTCGCCGCCCGCTACTGCCACTCGCCCGACGGGCAGGTCGTCCCGGCGATCGAGGACGACAACGGCACCCTGGTACCCGACCGGCGCGACCCGGTCTTCCACGTACCGTCCTGGGTGACGCTGCCGGACTTCCTCGAACCGCACCTGGCCGCCCGTAACGCCACAAGCACCGACGAGGTGCCGTACCGGATCGAGAAGGTCATCCACTTCTCCAACGGCGGCGGCCTCTACGTCGGCCGGGACCTGCGCACCGACACCCAGGTGGTGCTGAAGGAGGCGCGCCCGTACGCCGGCCTGGACGCCGACGGCACCGACGCGGTGGCCCGCCTGGCCCGCGAGGCCGAGGCGCTGCGTCGACTCGCCGACTTGCCGCAGGTGCCCCGGGTGCACGACGAGTTCACCCTCGGCGAGCACCGGTTCCTGGCGCTGGAGTTCATCGAGGGCCGCGCGCTGAACAAGGTCCTGGTCGACCGCTACCCACTCATCGACGCCGACAGCACCGACGCCGATCGAGCCGACTACACCCGGTGGGCGCTGGACGTCCACCGACAGGTCGAACAGGTCATCCGGGCCATCCACGAGCGCGGTCTCGTCTACGGCGACCTGCACCTGTTCAACGTCATGGTCCGCCCGGACGACCGGATCGCGCTCGTCGACTTCGAGGTCGCCGCGCCGATCGACGGGCACCGCCGGCCCGGCCTGCGCAACCAGGGCTTCGCCGCCCCCCGGGACCGTAGCGGTCCCGCCGTCGACCACTACGCCCTGGCCTGCCTGCGGCTGGCGCTGTTCCTGCCGCTTACCCAGCTGGTCCGGCTGGCGCCAGCCAAGGCCGCGCACCTCGCGGACGTGGTCGCGGAGCGGTTCCCGGTGCCGAGGGAGCTGCTGGACACCGCCGTCGAGGAGATCACCGGCGGCCGGCCGAGCGCCGTGGACCACCGGGCCGAGCTCACCGTCCGCGTCGGGTCCACCCACCGCGACCGGCTGGCCCGGGCGATCCTCGCCAGCGCGACGCCCGAGCGGGACGACCGACTCTTCCCCGGCGATATCGAACAGTTCCGCAGCGGCGGGCTCAACCTCGCCCATGGTGCCGCCGGAGTCCTCTACGCACTGCACGTCAGCGGCGCCGGGCGCTGGCCGGAGCACGAACGGTGGCTGGTCCGCCAGGCCACCTCGCCCGCCGCCGGCACCCGCTGCGGCTTCTACGACGGCCTGCACGGCGTCGCGTACGCCCTGGAACTGCTGGGCCGCCGGCAGGACGCCCTGGACGTACTCGACATCTGCCTGCGGCAACCCTGGGACGGTCTGGACCACAGCCTGGCCGGCGGCCTGGCCGGCATCGCGCTCAACCTCGCCGAGCTGGCCGGACGCACCGGCGAACCGACCCTGCGCGACGCCGCCTGGCGGGCCGCCGAACGGGTCGTCGCCCAACTCGCCGACGACCCCGGACCGGACGTCAGCGGTGGCCGGCACCCGTACGCCGGACTGCTGCGCGGCCGTACCGGGCCGGCGCTGATGCTGGTGCGGCTGCACGAGCTGACCGGCGAACCGGAACTGCTGGCGCACGCCGCCACCGCGCTGCGGCAGGACCTGCGCCGCTGTGTCGTCCGCCCGGACGGCGCGCTTGAGGTCAACGAGGGCTGGCGCACCATGCCCTACCTGGGGCAGGGCAGCGTCGGCATCGGGTTGGTGCTCGACCAGTACCTGCGGCACCGCGCCGACGAGCGGTTCGCCGAGGCGAGCGCCGGTGTGCGCCGCGCCGCCCGGTCGCCGTTCTACGCGCAGTCCGGCCTGTTCGCCGGACGGGCCGGCATCGTCGCTTACCTCGCGGCGTACCCGGACGATCCGGTGCTGGCGGCAGAGCTGGCGGCGCAGGTGGAACGCCTCGCCTGGCACGCCCTGCCGTACGCCGACGGGACCGCGTTCCCGGGCGAGCAGTTGCTGCGGCTCTCCATGGACCTCGGCACCGGCACCGCCGGCGTGCTGCTGGCGCTGGCCGCCGCCCGGCCCGGCACGCTGCCGGCCACCGACCGGCCCGGCGCGGTCGTGACGCTGCCGTTCCTCGCGCCGCTAACCGGCGCCCCCGACACCCTCGCTGATGCGAGGGCGACCGACCACACCGACAAGCACGGGAGGAGGTGACACGACATGGCGCTTCTGGACCTCCAGGGCCTGGAGATGGCCCCCGCCGACCGCACCGGCGGCGGCAGCCGGGCGAGCCTGCTGCTCTGCGGCGACAGCTCGCTGTCCGTCACGACCTGCAACTGACAGGTCGGCACGCGAGGCCCTGGGCGGGGCAAGGTACCCGCCCAGGGCCGCACGTCTTCCCGGGAGGTGGCGATGCCGACGCGCAACGGCGCCGACCGGCTACTGCGCCGGGCGATCCGCGACGGTGGCGGTTGGACCGTTCTGCTCGCGGTGGTGGCGCTCATCGGCGCCGCCGCCGAACTGGCGCTTCCGGCGACCCTCGGGCTCGCGGTCGACGCCGCCGTCGGCGGCACCGCCTCCTGGTGGCCCGCCGTCGCCTGCGGATTGGTCGCCGTCCTCATGGTCACCGACGTCCTCGGTGACCTCGCCGCCGGCTACGGCGCGGCCCGGGCCACCGCCCGGTTGCGTCGGCGGCTACTGCGCCACCTGTTCGCCTGCGATGTCCGCACCGTCCGCCGGTACCCGGTGGGCGACCTGGTCGGCCGCCTCGTCGGTCAGGGCGCCGACGCCGGGCAGGCCGGGACCGCCGTGGTGCTCGGCGTCATCGCGCTGCTGCCTCCGGTCGGCAGCGTCGTGGCGCTCACCCTGATCGAGCCGCTGCTGGGGATCACCCTCCTCGGCGGGCTGGTGCTGCTCGCGGTGCTCATGCGTGCCTTCGTCACCGATGCCTCCGCCGCCGTGGCCGGCTACCAGCGGGTGCTGGGCGCCACCGCCGGCCGGTTGCTGGAGGCGCTCGGCGGTGCCCGCACCATCGCCGCTGCGGCGACCGTGGACCGGGAACGCGACCGGGTGCTGGCCGCGCTGCCCGAACTGCGCGGGTACGGGCTGCTCGGCTGGCGGCTGCTGGCCCGCGCGAGCGCCCGCACCGCCGCCGTGGGCCCGCTGTTGCAGGCGGCCGTGGTAGCCGTCGGCGGGTACGCGCTCACCGTCGGCTGGCTCACCCCCGGGCAACTGGTCGCCGCAGTGCAGTACGCGGCCCTCGGCGCCGGACTGGGCGCGGTGCTGGCCACCCTCAACCGGCTGGTACGCGCCCGCGCGGCGGCCGGGCGGATCGCCGAACCACTGGCCCACCCGGTCCGCCGGTACGGCGACCAACCGCTGCCTGACGGCCGGGGGGAACTGCGGCTGCGCGGTGTCGGCGTGCACAGCGACGACGGGCGCGCGGTCCTGCGTGGGGTCGATCTGCTGGTGCCGGCCGGCAGCACCCTGGCCGTCGTCGGGCGCTCCGGCGTCGGCAAGTCCACCCTCGCCGCGCTGGCTGGCCGGTTGCACGACCCGGACGCCGGTGAGGTGCTGCTGGACGGGGTGCCGTTGCGCCGGTTGAGTCCGGCCGCACTGCGCCGCGGCGTCGGGCACGCCTTCGACCGGCCGGTCCTGGTCGGCGAGACGGTGCACGACGCGATCGGCCTCGCCCTGCCCGAACGGTCGGCGGCACCACCGGCCGGGAACACCCCGGCCGGCACCGCGGTGCTGACCATGGCGCGAGCCGCCCAGGTGGCCGACGTCGTCGCCCGCCTGCCCGACGGATTCCGCACCCGGCTGGCCGACGCGCCCCTCTCCGGCGGCGAGGCACAGCGCCTCGGGCTGGCCCGCGCGTTCGCGGCCGAGCGACTGCTGATCCTCGACGACGCCACGTCCAGCCTGGACACCGCCACCGAACACCGGATCAGCCGGGCGGTGGCCGAGGGGGTCGGCGGTCGTACCCGACTGGTGGTCACCCATCGCGCGGCGACGGCTGCCGCCGCCGACCTGGTCGCCTGGCTCGACGGTGGCCGGGTGCGGGCGGTGGGCCCACACCGGCAGCTCTGGGCCGATCCGGACTACCGGGCGGTCTTCGGACCCGGCGGTGACCCCCGATGACCGGCGTACGCCGCACCACCTTGACCGCGCTGCGGGCCCGCCGTCGTCCGCTGGGCCGGCTCGCCGCCTGGTCGGTGGCGGAGGCACTGCCGGCGCTGCTCAGCGGCCTGCTGGTGGCCCGTGCGGTCGACCAGGGTTTCCTGGCCGGCGAGTTCGCCACCGGCCTGGCCTGGCTGGCCGGGCTGGCCGGCGCGGTGCTGGCCGGCGCAGCCGCCACCGGACGGGTGTACCACAGCCTGGGTGCCGTGGTGGAGCCGTACCGCGACGAGTTGGCTGCCCGGGTGGTCGACGGCGCGCTGCGTGACGCCACTCGCGCCAGCGGTCGGCCGGACAGCGCCGCCGTGTCCCGACTGACCCATCAGGTGGAGGTGGTCCGGGACACCTTCGGCGGGCTGCTGTTGGTGGTCCGCGGCTTTCTGTTCACCGCCGGCGCGGCACTGCTCGGCCTGCTCGCCCTGTCACCGCCGCTGGCTGCGGCGGTGGCCGCGCCGCTGCTGCTCGGGCTGGCCGTGTTCGCGGCGGCGCTGCCGGCGATGGTCGCCCACCAGCGCGCCCAGGTGACGGCCGGCGAGGAACTCGGCCGGTCGGCGGCAGCCGCGCTGACCGGACACCGCGACGTGGTCGCCTGCGGCGGGCAGGACCGGGTCGTGGCCACGGTCGACCGGCGGGTCGTCGCACAGGCCGACACCGAACGGACGCTGGCCCGGATGGCGGCGCTGCGCAGCCTCAGCCTCGGGCTGGGTGGCTGGTTGCCGGTGGTGGTCCTGCTGCTGGCGGCACCGTGGCTGGTGCGGCAAGGGCTAAGCACCGGCGCCGTGCTGGGCGCGCTGGTCTACGTCACCACCGGCCTGCAACCCGCCCTGCACGCACTGGTGCAGGGCGTCGGCAGCGGCGGTCTGCGCTACGCCGTCACGCTGGACCGGATCCTGCGCAGCTGCCCGCCGGTCGAGCCGAACCCCGCCCCGGCCGGCGCAGCCTCGCCATGCCCTACCGACGCCGTACCGCCGCAGCCGGCCGCCGCAGCCTCGCCACGTCCCACCGACGCCGTACCGCCGCAGCCGGCCGGCGCAGCCTCGCCACGTCCCACCGACGCCCTGCCACCGCAGCCGGCCGCCGCAGCACCGGGTCCGGCTGGCCCGGTGCCGCCGGCGGTGCGGACGTGCGGGCTGACCTTCCGGTACGGCCCGCACGCGCGACCGGTCCTCGCCGATTTCCACCTGACCGTGTCCGCCGGTGAGCACCTGGCCGTGGTCGGGCCCAGCGGCGCCGGCAAGTCCACCCTGGCCGCCCTGATCGCCGGGCTGGTGCCACCGGATTCCGGCACCGTGCACCTGGCCGGGACGCCGGTCGCCGGCCGCACACCGGAGGCGCTGGCCCGGCTACGGGTGCTGGTGCCGCAGGAGGCGTACGTGCGCACCGGCACCGTGTCCGACAACCTGCGCTACCTGTGCCCGGACGCGGACCACACAGCGGTGACGGCAGCCCTGGCCACGCTCGGGGCCGAGCCGCTGGTGGACCGCCTCGGCGGCCTGACGGCCGAGGTCGAGCCGGGCACCCTCTCCGCCGGGGAACGACAACTCATCGCCGCGGTCCGGGCCTACCTCGCCCCGGCCCCGTTGGTCATCCTCGACGAGGCGACCTGCCACCTCGACCCGACGCTGGAGGCGACGGTCGAAGCGGCCTTCGCCAGCCGTCCGGGCACGCTCGTGGTGATCGCGCACCGGATCAGCTCGGCGACCCGCGCCCGCCGGGTGCTGGTGTTCGACGGCGACCGGCCGCAGGTCGGCAGCCACCAGGAACTGCTGCTGCGCTCCACCACCTACCGGGAGCTGGTGGGTCACTGGCAGGACCCGGCACCGCATCCCCGCCGGCCGCTGACCCGGGCCTGACGCCCAGCGGCGACCGCCGGCAGAACTCGGCAGCACCCGCCCGCGTCGTGGCGTTGCCGGTGGCCCCTCAGATCCAGTCGGCCTCGCGGGCGACCCGCACCGCCTCCACCCGGGTACGCGCGCCCGCCTTGCGGGCGATCCGGCCGAGGTGGTTGCGTACGGTGCCCGGGGCCAGGCCGAGCGTCCGGGCCACCTCCACGACCGGCGCACCGGACGCGGTCAGGGCAAGGATCTGGGTTTCCCGCGAGGTCAGCGGGCTCTCCCGGGTCAACGCCGCAAGCACCAGCTCGGCATCGATCACCGACTCCCGCCGGGACAGCCGCCGAACCCCGTCCACCACCCGGTGCGGGGCGACGTCGCAGCCGAGGATGCCGACGGTGCGGCCCGGCACCAGCACCCGGTGCAGCCGGTGGACCCGACGCCGGTCGGCGAGCACCAACATCGGACACTGCCCCGCCACGTCGGCCTCGTCGGCGTGGCCGTCATCGACGAGATCGAGGTCGACGATTGCGACGTCCGGGCGCTGGGCGCGGACCGCCGAGGTGAGGGGATCACCCCGATCCAACTCCGCCACCACACTGATGTCCTCCTCGGCGGCGAGAACGAGGGAGAGCGCGCCACGGATCAGGGCACCGTCGAGCGCGAGCAAGGTACGGATCACAGTCGACCTTCCCGAGAATCGCCAGTTGGATCACGAACCGTCAACAGTCAAACACGTACCCATGAGTAAAGCTCGGTGACGCCGACGGTGCCGGTACCGGCCATGCGGCGAGCGATCCGCCGGCCAGCCGGGCTAGATCCAACCGTGCCAGCGGGCCTGCCAGACCGCCTCCATCCGGTTGCGGGCACCCGTCTTACGCATGACTGCCGACAGGTGGTTACGTACCGTCCCGTGCGCCAGGAAGAGCTGGCGGGCGATGTCCTTGAGCGGTAGCCCCTCGGCGGCTGCCCGCAGCACCTCCGCCTCCCGGCGGGTCAGCGGGCTGCGCGGCGGACGCAGCGCGGTCGCGGCGGCCTCCGCATCGATCACCCGCCCGCCATCGGCGACCTCCCGCACCGCCGCGACCAGTGCCTCCACCGGAGCGTCCTTACCGACCAGCCCGCGCACCCCGGCGGCGATCAGGTCCCCGACCAGCGCCGGACCCCACCGACCTCCCATCGCCAGCACCGCCGCGTCGGGTGCCTCCCGAACGATCTGGTTGACCACCTCGACCGGTTGTGGCACGTCCGACGCCAGGTCCACCAGCACGATGTCAGGGCGGTGCTGCCGCACCACGGAGGAAAGCTCCCCCATCACGGCGACCTCGGCAACCACCTCCATCCCCTCCTCGCTCGACAAGGCGGCGCACAGCGCGGTGCGCAGCAGGCTCATCTCCTCGACGACGGCGACGCGGATCAAGATCTCGCTCCGATCTGGGTCATACGCTGCGGCGGCCCGGTCCCTTTGACAGGACTCTCGCGGCCAGCCGGGGTGGTGGACGGTGGTGGTCCGGACACGCGCCAACCGGCCGGCCGCCCGATCCGTGCACAACGACGGTCACGTCGGCGGACGGAGTTCGTCCGCCGGGGCAGCTACCGGCCAGTCGGTCAGCAGGATGGTGGGGTCATGTCGGTGGTGGGTGGGAGGCGGCGGGATGACACGTGGTGAATATGTCATTACCCGACCCGTGCATCGAGGAAGCCCGATGACGGATTACCGACTGCACCGCTGACAGTGGGTGGGCTGTGCGCTAACAGGCCAGCACGTACGACGCCGACACGACGGTGCGGCGATGCATCGCGCATCGCCGCACCGTCAACTGCCCGAACCAGGCGACCAGACCCTGGACCGGGTGCCGGGTGCCGGGTGCCGGGTGCCGGGTGCCGGGTGCCGGGTGCCGGGTGCCGGGTGCCGGTCAGGTTATGTCGTCGTAGCGGCGCTCGATCGGGGCGGGCGCCGCGACCGGCTCCGGGGCCTCGACCGGGGTCGGCGCGTCGACCGACGCCGCGGCCCCGACCGGCTCGTTGTCGAACTCCAGCGGAGACACCTCGTCGTCGTCGATACCGGCGTAGATCTCCTTGCCGCGGCCCCGACGCTTGTCGTTGAGGAACGCCACCCCCACCGCAGCGAAGTAGAGCGCGCACAGGCAGAGCGCCAGGGCCGTCATGCCGAACGGGTCCGGCGTGGGGGTGACCACCGCGGAGAAGGCGAAGAAGATGAAGACCGCCACCCGCCACCAGCTGAGCAGCCGCTTCGCACTGGCGATGCCGACGAAGTTGAGCATCAGCACGACCAGCGGGAACTCGAACGCCACCCCGAAGATCAAGATCATGTTGGTCACGAAGGAGATGTACCGGGTGACCTCCAGGGAGGTGTCGATCCCGGTCACGCCCGCTTCCAACAGGAACGTCAGACCCTTGTCCACGACGAAGTACGCAAGCGCCGCGCCGGCCATGAACAGTGGCGCGGCAATCGCCACGAAGATGTAGGCGTACTTGCGCTCGTGCCGGTGCAGACCCGGCGCGATGAACGCCCAGAGCTGGTAGAACCACACCGGTGAGGCGGCGATCAGCCCGATCCAGAGCGCGAGCTTGAGCTTCAACAGAAAGGCGTCGGCCGGCCCGAGCTGGATGAACCGCTGGTCCGGAAGCAGCCGGTAGTACGGGCCAGCGAGCAGGTCGAAGACCAGGTCCGCCAGAGCGAAACCGACGAAGAAGCCGATGACGATCGCCAGCGAGGCACGGAACAGCCGGTTACGCAGCTCGCGGAAGTGCTCGACGAGGGTCATCGAGCCGTCGGCGGCCCGTTCGAAGTTGCTCGGACCGCGCTTGCGGAGTCCGAAGGCCACGGTGATCGGCCCCCGTGATCAGTTGTCGCGGACGCGCTGCACCGGGTCGACCACCGGCGGCTGGACCGTGCCCTGGTACGGCTGCTGCCCCGCCGTGCCCGGGTACGCCTGCTGCTGCGGCGCCCCGCCCGGGTACGCCTGCTGGGTGGGCTGCTGCGGCGGGTACGGCTGGTAGCCGGCCTGCGCATCGGCCTTGCTGGCCAGGTCGCGGTCGTCGTCGGAGAGGCTCTTGGTCTCGGCCTTGATGATGCGCAGCGAGCGGCCCAGGGAACGGGCCGCGTCGGGGAGGCGCTTCGCGCCGAAGAGCAAGATCAGCACGACCACGAGTACGGCGATGTGCCAGGGCTTGAGGGCATGCATGGAAGGCTCCAGTCGCACTGTGTTGATGAGAGTGTGCCGCAGCCCATCGTACGTGCGTCCAGGGCTGCTGCCACCCACCGGGACGGTGGTGGTTGGCCCCGGTGGGTGAAGTTTCGACCACCTACGAGTGTCCCGTCAACCACCAATTGATCATCAACTGCGCGAGCGGGACAGGTCGGTACGCTCAGTCGCCGCGTCGGGAGCGGATCAGGGTGAGCCGCTGCTCGGTGGTGGCCAGCCGGCCCTGCAACCCTTCGGCCCGCTGCTGGAGGCTCTCCGCCGCCTCCCGCAGCGCCATTGCCTCATCGGCGCGGCGTTGCAGCTTGAGCACGGCCCGGCGCAGCTGGGGCAGCCGCGCGAGCACGGGTCGGATCGCCAGCACGAGCACGACCAACGGCACCAGCACCAGCGCGAGCACGATCCACTTCAGCACGGCCGCCAGCCTACTGCCTGACCGCGGTCGCCGCCGGGTCCGCACCGGCCGGCACCGGCGTCGCGTACGCGTCCAGCGCCGCCACCGCCGCGTGCCGGATCTGGTCGGCCAGCTCGGGTGGGGCGACGACGGTCACGTCCGGGCCGAGGCCGAGCACGAACCGGCGAGCCCAGCTGAGATCCGTGACGCGCAGCGAGACCACCCACCGCTCACCGTCGGACTCCACCCGCTCGCACGGGTAGTACTCGGTGATCCAGCGCTCCCCCCGGCCGATCCGCAGCGTGATCAGCGGCAGGTCCGGCGACGGCCGGAACACCCCCTCGCTCAGGTCCTGCGGACGGGCCTGCGGCGGCACCACGGCCGGTTCGGCAAGCTCGGCGACGGCGTCGATCCGGTCGGCGCGGAACAACCGCACCGCCTCGGCCCGCCGGCACCACGCCTCCACGTACGTCCGGCCGCCGACCATCAGCACCCGCAGCGGATCGATCACGCGCTCGGTGGTCTCGTCCCGGGCCACCGTGTAGTAGGTGATCCGCAGCGCCCGGCCGCTCTCCACCGCCGCGCGCAGCTCCGCCGCCCGCCGGGTGTCGCCGGGCAGCCGTACCTCCACCGGAGCGGCCACCAGGTCGCCGCCCGCGTCCTCGATCTTGGCCAGGGCCCGCTCGACGGCGTCCCGGTTGGCCACGCCGGGCGTCTCGGCAAGCATCCGCAGCGCCACCACCAGGGCCAGTGCCTCGTCCGGCGTGAGCCGCAGCGGCCGGTCGATGCCGGCGTCGTAGGTGATGGTCACCCGGTCGCCGTCGAAGGCCATGTCGATCAGGTCACCCGGGCCATAACCGGGCAGCCCGCACACCCACAGCAGCTCCAGATCCTCCCGCAGCTGCCGCTCGGTGACGCCCAGATCGCCGGCCGCCTCGGCGATCTCGATCCCGGGCCGGGCGAGCAGGTAAGGCACCAAATTGAGCAGCCGGGCCAGCCGGTCGGCGGAGGTACGCGAACCAGCCTTCACCGAACCTCCCTCCCGGGACGGACCACTGCCTTCGCAAACGCGCTCACCGGACCGCCGCCAGCGACTCGTGGCGGGCGGCGATCTCCTTGAGTCGTTGGATGACCGCCTCGCGCAGCTCGGGCGGGTCGAGCACCCGCACGTCCGGGCCGTAGCCGACGAGCTGGCCGGCGAGGACGTCCACGTCGGCGTACGGCAGCAGAAGCCGGTCCGCCGCCGCCCCGGCGGTGACCTCCACCGCCCACCGGCGCAACCCGGCGGCGCGGCCGGGGGTGACCAGCACGGTCGCCCGGCCGGCGTGCTCGGCCGGACCGGACCAGCGGGCCACGTGGCTGATCAGATCGACCCCGGACGGCGGTTGGTAGGCGCCCGCGTCGCCGGTGGCCCGGACCGGGCCGACCACCCGAGACAACCGGAAGCAGCGGGTGGCGTCGCGGTCCAGGTCGTGACCGACCACATACCAGCGGCCACGCCAGCAGACCACGCCCCACGGTTGCAGCCGACGCCGGTCGGGCGCGTCCCGGTCCGGCACCCGGTAGTCGAAGCGCACCTCGCGCCGATCCCGGGCGGCGGCGGTGAGCGGCGCGAACGCCGGGTCGACCGTGACCATCGGTTCCAGACCGAGGGTGGCCTGCGGGTCCACGTCCACCCCGGCGGCACGCAGCTTCGCCAGCCCGGACGACGCGGCAGCGGCGAGCCCGGCGTGCTGCCACAACCGCGCGGCGATCCCCACGGCGGCGGCCTCGTCCGGCTTGAGCGGAATATCGGGTAGCGCGTACTCCCGGCGGGCGATCCGGTAACCGGGCTCGGCGTCGAAGGCGCTGGCCGTTCCGGTCTCCAGCGGCACGCCCAGTTCCCGCAGCTCGGCCTTGTCCCGTTCGAACTTACGCTGGAACGCCTCATGCTCGCGGGCATCGTCCGGGTCGTGCTCGTAACCGGGCACGGTCGCGGCGATCTGCGCGGCGGTCAGGAACCGCCGCGTGGAGAGCAGGCAGATCACCAGGTTGACCAGGCGTTCGGTGCGGCTGCGCGACACCCCGTAGACGCTAGCAGCCCACCCACCCCACGCACGCACCCACACGGTCGTAAGGAAGGGCCCCTTATTAACGCCTGGTGTATAGGAAGGGCCCCTTCTTAACATCACGCCTTCGGCGTACATGATCGACATCGCCGCGCGCACCCCGCCGCGCCCGGCGCGGTGGCGGGGAAGCTAGCGTGCGGGGCATGGTGCGATGGCGGGCGGGTACGGTGGCGACGCTGCGGCGGCAATGGACCGGAGCGATCGAGCTCGACGTCGAACTCGCCGACGGTGGCACGATGCGCGCCCTGGCGTACCCGTCGCTGGTCGGCATGCCCGAGCCCGGCGACCGGGTGCTGCTCAACGCCGGTGCGCTGCTGATGGGGCTGGGCACCGGCGGGTACGCCCTGGTGGTCGCGCTGCCGGACCGGCTGCCGCCGGACCCGCCGCAGGCCCTCGACTCGCGTGACGCCGGCCACCTGGTCAAGGCCCGTTACACCCCGCTGCAACCGATCCTGCTCGGCGTCGACGAACCGGCCTCACCACACCACGAGGTGCTAGCCGCCGCCGAGGATCTCGCCGGCCTGCCGGTGGTCACCGCCGACCTGCACTCGGCGTTGCCGGCGATCCTGGCCGGGATCCGCGCCGACGCCCCGCAGCGGCGGGTGGCGTACCTGCTCACCGACGGTGGGGCGTTGCCCGCCTGGTTCTCCCGGACCCTCGCCGGACTGCGCGACGAGTTGGTCGGCACGATCAGCGTCGGGCAGGCGTTCGGCGGCGATCTGGAAGCGTCGACGCTGCACAGCGGCCTGCTCGCGGCCCGGCACGTACTGCGGGCCGAGGTCGCAGTGGTGGCGCAGGGCCCGGGCAATCTCGGCACCGGCACCCGTTGGGGCTTCTCCGGGGTGGCGGTCGGCGAGGCGGTCAACGCCGTCGCCGCGCTGGGTGGGCGGCCGGTCGGCTCGCTGCGGATCTCCGCCGCCGACCCGCGCCCGCGACACCGTGGGGTTTCCCACCACAGCATCACCGCGTACGGCCGGGTGGCGCTGGCCCGCGCGGAGCTGGTGGTGCCCGATGGCCTGGATTCGGCGCTGGACGCCGAGGTCGCCGCGGCGGTGGCGCCGCTCGCAGAGCGGCACGACGTGCTGCGGGTGGACACCGCCGGCCTGGACGCGGCGCTGCGCCACAGCCCGGTGCCGCTGTCGACGATGGGCCGTGGGCTGGATGCCGACCACGCCTATTTCCTGGCCGCCGCGGCGGCCGGCCGGCACGCCGCCCGACTGGCCGCCACCGGTACGCCGCACGCCTGAACGCGACCCGCGAAAGCGGTGTTAAGAAGGGGCCCTTCCTCTACACCAGGCGTTAAAAAGGGGCCCTTCCTTACACCTCAGGCGAAGATGATTAAGGCGATCCAGGCGCCGACCATCAATGCCAGCGCCAACGCCAACACCCAGGTGGGGACGGTGTACTCGCCGCGCCGGTTGCGCTCGATCTCGGCGCGGACCTTCTCGCGGCGGCGGTCGAGCCAGGTCTGTGGCTCGGTGTTGTGGCCGGGACGGCGCGGAGGCTGCTCGGGAGGAATCATGACGCGGCCAGCCTACCCGGCCCGCCCGCTCCGGACGGGCCGGGTCACGCTCACATGCTGGCGATCAACCGCTCCACCCGCTCGTCGTACGCCCGGAACGGGTCCTTGCACAGCACGGTGCGCTGCGCCTGGTCGTTGAGCTTCAGGTGCACCCAGTCGACGGTGAAGTCGCGCCGCTTCTCCTGGGCGTGCCGGATGAACTCGCCGCGCAGCCGGGCCCGGGTGGTCTGCGGCGGCGTCTCCTTGGCCTCGAAGATCTCCGGGTCGGTGGCCACCCGGTCCACGTCGCCACGCCGCTCCAGCAGCGCGTACAGCCCGCGCCCCCGGCGCAGGTCGTGGTACGCGAGGTCCATCTGCGCCACCCGGGGATGCGACAGCGGCAGGTCGTGCTTGCGCTGGTAACGCTCGATCAACCGGAGCTTCGTCACCCAGTCGATCTCCCGCGAGACCGGTTCCAGGTCGCCGGTCTCCACCGCCCGCAGCACCCGCCCCCAGAGCTCGACCACCCGCTTGGCGGTCTGGTCGCCGCCCCGACGCTCCACGAACTCGGATGCCTTGGCGAGGTACTCCTGCTGGATCTCCAGCGCGCTGACCTCCTTACCGGAGGCCAACCGCACCTTGCGCCGACCGGTGATGTCGTGGGACACCTCCCGGATGGCCCGGATCGGGTTCTCCAGGGTGAGGTCGCGCATCACCACCCCGGCCTCGATCATCCGCAACACGATGTCGGCCGTGCCCACCTTCAACAGGGTGGTGACCTCGTTCATGTTGGAGTCGCCGACGATGACGTGCAGCCGGCGGTACCGTTCGGCGTCGGCGTGCGGCTCGTCCCGGGTGTTGATGATCGGCCGGCTGCGGGTGGTCGCCGAGGAGACGCCCTCCCAGATGTGCTCGGCCCGCTGGGAGAGGCAGTACACCGCCCCGCGCGGCGTCTGCAACACCTTGCCCGCGCCACAGATCAGCTGGCGGGTGACCAGGAACGGGATCAGCACGTCGGCCAGTCGGCCGAACTCGCCGTGCCGGGAGACCAGGTAGTTCTCGTGGCAGCCGTACGAGTTGCCGGCCGAGTCGGTGTTGTTCTTGAACAGGTAGATCTCCCCGGCGATCCCCTCGTCGTGCAGCCGCTTCTCCGCGTCGACAAGCAGCCCTTCCAGGATGCGTTCACCGGCCCGGTCGTGGGCGACCAGGTCGACCACCGAGTCGCATTCCGGCGTGGCGTACTCCGGGTGCGAGCCGACATCCAGGTAGAGCCGCGCGCCGTTACGCAGGAAGACGTTGCTCGACCGGCCCCAGGACACCACTCGGCGGAAGAGGTACCGGGCGACCTCGTCAGGGGACAGCCGCCGCTGCCCACGGTAGGTACAGGTGACGCCGTACTCGGTCTCCAGACCGAAGATTCGCCGTTCCATGATGAGACATTAGCCGTATCGAGGCCCTGTTCGTCACTGTCGCGGCAGCTGTACGGATCAAAGCGGCCAAGCGGTCCGGGTCGGAGCCGGGCAGCGTCCGGGTCAGACCAGGCCCGGATGTGCTCCGGCGTCCAGGCTCACCGCGTAGTCGCGGCAGATGGCGTACTGCGGAAGCACACCGGCGCTACGCGCCTGCGCCAGCGACGGCGCGGCGGCGTCCCGGGCGGAAAGCAGCGGCGCTCGGGACGGCCACTCGATGCCCAACTCCTCGTCCAGCGGATGCACCGTGTGCTCACCTGAGGGGTTGTACGTGGTGGAGCAGAAGTAGGCGATGGTGGCGTCGTCGGTCAACGCGCAGAAGCCGTGGCCGAGCCCTTCGGCCAGGTAGACCGCCCGCCGGTCGGTGTCGTCCAGGCGGACGCCCTCCCAGCGCAAGAAGGTCGGTGAACCGAGCCGCAGGTCGACCACCACGTCGAGCACCGCCCCCCGCACACACGTGATGTATTTCGCCTGCCCCGGCGGCACGTCGGCGAAGTGGACGCCCCGCACCACGTCCCGAGCCGAGACGGAGATGTTTGCCTGCGCCAGCCGCAGCGGATGGCCCACCGCCTCGGCGAGCCGGTCGAAGCGGTACCACTCCAGGAACAGCCCACGCGGATCGGTGAACTGCTGCGGGCTGATCTCCCAGGCTCCCTCGATGCCCATCGGCCGGATCTTCACGGCATCTCCTTCCGCGGCCCGACCACCGAGCCGACGAGCTTCCCGGTCGCCTCGTCACGGCCGGCGACCAGCACCGACTCGTCCCGACCGCTGGCCAGCACCGACTTGCCATGACCGGTGGCCAGCACCGATTCGTCGCGACCGGTGGCCAACAGCTCGAGCAGGTACTCGCCGTAGCCGCTCCTGGTCAACGGCTCGGCCAGCGCCCGCAGCTGGTCGTCGTCGATCAGCCCGGCCCGCCAGGCCACCTCCTCGATACAGCCGATCTTCATGCCCTGCCGTTCCTCGATCACCCGGACGAACTCGGCGGCCTGCACCAGCGAGGTGAAGGTCCCGGTGTCCAGCCAGGCGGTGCCCCGGTCCAGTACGGTCACCGACAACTCCCCCGCCTGCCGGTACGCCTCGTTCACCGCGGTGATCTCAAGTTCCCCACGAGCGCTCGGCACCAACCCCCGGGCGATCTCCACCACCCGGTTGTCGTAGAAGTACAACCCCGGCACCGCGTACCGGGACGCGGGCCGCTGCGGCTTCTCCTCGATCGACAGCACCCGCCCATCGTGGTCGAAGTGCACCACCCCGTACGCCTGCGGGTTCGCCACCGGATAGGCGAAGATGCGCCCGCCCACCGGGTCGCCCGCGGCGGCCAACTGCCGGCCCAGCCCCACCCCGTGGAAGATGTTGTCGCCGAGGATCAGCGCCACCGCCTCGGCGCCGAGGAAGTCCGCGCCGAGCACGAATCCCTGGGCGATGCCCTCGGGCCGGGCCTGGCTGGCGTACTCCAGTCGCAGCCCGAACTGGCTGCCGTCACCGAGCAGGCGCCGGAACTGGCCCTGCTCCTCCGGCGTGGTGATCAGCAGGATCTCCCGCACTCCGGCCATCACCAGAGTGGAGAGCGGATAGTAGATCATCGGCTTGTCGAAGACCGGCATCAGCTGCTTCGACACCGCCCGGGTGATCGGCCACAGCCGCGATCCGGTGCCACCGGCGAGCAGGATTCCACGCACTCGGGGAGCGTACCGGGAGGCAGCACACCCGGTCACGTGTCGCTTACGCTACGCGGAAGGTGTCCCGTAGACTCCACGTCCTGTGAGGATCCTGGTCACCGGCGGCGCCGGCTTCATCGGTTCGGCGTACGTGCGGTTGTTACTGTCGGCATCCGGACGCGACGCGAAGGAGTTCGCGCCCCTGGCCCCAACCCAGGTGACGGTGCTCGACGCGGTCACCTACTCCGGCAATCTCGCCAACCTGGACCCGGTGCGTGACGACCCGAGGCTGCGCGTCGTACCCGGCGACATCCGGCACGCCGAACTGGTCGACGACGTCGTCGCCGGGCACGACGTGATCGTGCACTTCGCCGCCGAGTCGCACGTCGACCGCTCGATCGCCGGAGCGATGCCGTTCGTCACCACGAACGTGCTCGGCACCCAGACGCTGCTCGACGCCGCGCTGCGCCACGACGTAGGCCGGTTCGTGCACATCTCCACCGACGAGGTCTACGGCTCCATCGCCGAGGGCTCCTGGACCGAGCAGTGGCCGCTGGCGCCCAACTCGCCGTACTCCGCCTCGAAGGCCGGCTCCGACCTGCTCGCCCTGGCCTATCACCGTACCCACGGCCTGGACGTGGTGGTGACCCGCTGCTCCAACAACTACGGGCCGTACCAGTACCCGGAGAAGGTCATCCCGCTGTTCGTCACCAACCTGCTCGACGGGCGCACCGTGCCGCTCTACGGCGACGGCGGCAACGTACGGGACTGGCTGCACGTGCACGACCACTGCCGGGGCATCGCCCTGGTGCAGCAGCGGGGTCGTGCCGGCGAGATCTACCACATCGGCGGCGGCACCGAGCTGACGAACAAGGAGCTGACCGCACGACTGCTCGACGCGTGCGGCGCCAGCTGGGACCGGGTCGTCGCGGTCCCCGACCGCAAGGGTCACGACCGCCGCTACTCGCTCGACATCACCAAGATCGAAACCGAGCTGGGGTACGCCCCGCACATCCCTCTCGACACCGGCCTGGCCGACACGGTCCGCTGGTACCGCGACAATCGCTCCTGGTGGGAGCCGCTGCGGACGGCGGCGGCCCGATGAGGGTGCTGGTGACCGGCGCCGCCGGAATGCTCGGGCGGGACCTGGTCGACCTGCTCGACCGGCATCCGGAACACGTGGTGACCGCCGCCACCCGGGCGCAACTCGACATCACCGACCCCGTCGCCGCGCACTCCGCCGTGGCCGGCCACCACGTGGTGATCAACGCCGCCGCGTGGACCGACGTCGACGGCGCCGAGCAGCACGAGGCGGCGGCCACCACCGTCAACGGCACGGCAGTGGCCCACCTCGCCACGGCCTGCGCCGCGCACGGTGCCCGACTGCTCCAGATCTCCACCGACTACGTCTTCGCCGGTGACGCGGACAGCCCCTATCCGGAGGACGCGCCGACCGCGCCGATGAACGCGTACGGTCGCAGCAAGCTCGTCGGCGAAGAGGCGGTGGCCCGGCTGCTGCCCGACGCCGGATACGTGGTGCGGACCGCCTGGCTCTACGGCACCCACGGCCGCAACTTCGTCACCACCATGCTCGGCCTGGCCGAGCGACGCGAGTTCCTCGATGTCGTCGACGACCAGCGCGGCCAACCCACCTGGTCGTACGCGCTGGCCCGGCAACTGGTCGCGCTCGCCGAGGCTGCCCTGGCCGGACGGGCCGCGCCCGGCACCTACCACGGCACCTGCTCCGGCGAGACCACCTGGTACGGGCTGGCCCGCGCGGTCTTCGCCGGGCACGGCCTCGACCCCGAGCGGATCCGACCCACCAGCAGCGCCCGCTTCCCGCGTCCCGCCGCCAGACCGGCCTACAGCGTGCTGGGCCACGACCGGTGGACCGAGGCGGGGCTGCCGACGCTGCCGGACTGGCACGCCACACTGCTCGACGCGGCAGCCACCGGCACGTCGGCAGCCCCAGCCTGACCGTTCGGCGGCCTACTTCCCGCCCGGCTTCTCCCCGGACTTCCCGCCCGGCTTCTCCTCGGACTTGTCGCCCGGCTTGTCCTCCAGGTCCGCGGAGCCCGCCGAGGTGGTCGGCTTGTGCGCCTCCTCGGTCGGCGTGGTCGGCGTCTTCTCCCGGTTGCCCTCGGGCCCGGCATCCTCCGCCGCACCGCCGTCCAGCAGCGCGGTAAGCGCCGCCCCGGTGATCCGTCGGAACGTACGCCCCACCCGGCTGCGGTCCAGCACCGCCACCTCGAGCTGGTTGGCGGCGATCGTCCTGGCCGCGCCGCCCTCACCGCCGACGCTGCCCAGCGCCTGCACCGCCACCTTCACCGCGTCACCAAGCGACATGTCCGGCCGGTGATTCGACTTCAGTGCTCCGGCGATCGCCTCGGACTGTCCACCCATCGCCATCCGGCCCGGCTCGTCGTTGACCGAACCGTCGTAGGTGAGGCGGTACAGCGAGTCCTCGTCCGGCGTGGCACCCACCTCCGCCACGCAGATCTCCACCTCGAACGGCTTCGACTGCTCGGTGAAGATGGTGCCGAGGATCTGCGCGAACGTGTTGGCCAACGCCAGCCCTCGCACGTCCCGCCGGTCGTAGCTCAGGCCGTTCAGGTCGGCCATCCGCACCCCGGCCCGGCGCAGGTTCTCGAACTCGTTGTACCGACCGACGGCTGCGAAGCCGATCCGGTCGTAGATCTCGCCGACCTTGTGCAGGGTGCTGGAAAGGTTCTCCGCGACGAAGAGGACCCCACCGGCATAGCTCAGGACCACCGCGCTACGCCCCCGGGCGATGCCCTTGCGGGCCAACTCGGAACGGTCGCGCATGATCTGTTCGGGCGAGGCGTAGAACTGCATGGCCACGGCGGCGGCTCTCCTTCAGGCGCTGTGCTGGGAACTGCGGGGTCAGTACGGGGCGGGACGGCTCAGCCGCCCGGGTTCTCCATCCGGCCGGCGACCACGCTCTCGCCGAGCGCCGCCGTCTCCGCGTCGGTGAGCCGGTAGGTCCCCTCCGCCGTCGCGGTCATCACCACCGGGAAGATCCGCCGGCTCAGGTCAGGTCCACCGGTCGCCGTGTCGTCGTCGGCCGCGTCGTAGAGCGCCTCCACGGCCAGCCGTACCGCATCGTCCACCGAGAGCCCGGCCCGGTACCGCTTCTTCAGCGCCGACTTGGCGAACAGCGAACCGGAGCCGATCGCGTCGTAGCCGGTCTCCTCGTACGGGCCGCCGGTGACGTCGAAGCTGAAGATCCGCCCAGCCCGAGCCGGGTCCTTCGCGGCCAGGTCGAAGCCGGCGAACAGCGGGATCACGGCCAACCCCTGCATGGCCGCGCCGAGGTTGCCCCGGATCATCGAGGCGAGCCGGTTGGCCTTGCCATCGAGCGAGAGCATCGCGCCCTCGATCTTCTCGTAGTGCTCCAGCTCCACCTGGAACAGTCGCATCAGCTCGATGCCGACGCCCGCGGTACCAGCGATGCCCACCAACGAGTACGCGTCGGCCGGATGCACCTTCTCGATGTCCCGCTGCGCGATCAGGTTGCCCATGGTGGCCCGCCGGTCACCGGCCAGCACCACGCCACCGGCGGCGGAGATGGCCACGATGGTGGTGGCGTGCGGGGCCAACTCGGCCGCCATCCCCGGGGGCAGCGGCCGGCGGCCGGGCAGCATCTCGGGGGCGACCTTGCTCAGAAACGTGGTGAAGGAGGACGTCCCCGCGTTGGTGAACACATCTGGTAGACGCCCGGATGGATCAAAACCCGCTGCCACGTGGTTCCTCTCAGGTACGTGACGGCCCTGGCCAGCCTCGTCGGACTGTCACGGAACTGGCCAAGACCACCGTTGCAGTTGAAGCAGAGTATCCCGCGTACCCATCCGGTGCGATGATCGTGGTCCACATGTTCCGGATCGGGGTCACCGCAGACCGCGCAGACACCACCCTGCTCGGCCAACAGCTCGTCGACCTCTTTCTGCCCGATCCCGTACCGCCGCCGCAGGTGGTACTCGCGGGTGCCGCCGTAGAGCCGCTGGGCGGTCTCCTTGCCCCGCGCATTGTGGCAGGGTTTGCAGTAGGTGTGCCGGCCGCTGGGCCTCCGGGTCGTGGTGGGGAACTCCTCCAGCGGCTTGATCTGCTCGCAGTCCGGACACCACTTCAGACCCTGCCCCACCGGAGTCGCCGATTTCCGGGCCGGGGCGATGCCACGCTTGCGGCGGCTGGCCTCCGATCGGGCGGTTGCACACGCCTTGCAGTAGTAGGCGAGGCCATCCACACGCCGGCGGTTTCGGTGGAACTCGCTCACCGGCAGCGAGCGCTGGCACTGCGGGCATGTCTTGTTCGCCCCATCGGACGAAACGGACATATGCCCTATTCACCCCCTTTTTGGACATACCCCCTCACGAACTCTTCGGCGTTCTCCTCGAGGACGGAGTCGATCTCGTCGAGCAGGTCGTCGACGTCCTCGGTGATCTCGGCGTGCCGCTCGGCGACCTCCGGGTTCGCCTCGACGGTGACGTCCTCGACCTCTTCGCCCTGCCGGGACTTGCCCGACTGCGACTGACCGCCGCTGTCACGAGTGGCCATCGTTGCCTCCTCCACGATCTCCCTGCGATGAACTTACCTCGCGGGAGCGACGAAACGCTCACCGCGCGCCGGTTGAGACCCCAGGCGCAAAGAGCGTTCCGATCGGCCCACCGGTCAGCCGCCGGTAAGCGTCTCCAGCAGGTCCTTGGCGCTGGCGCAGCGGTCGAAGAGGGCGCCGACGTGCCGCCTGGTGCCACGCTCCGGCTCCATCATCGGCACCCGCACCAGCGACTCCCGCCCCACGTCGAAGATGACCGAGTCCCAGCTGGCAGCGACCACCTCGGAGGCGTACTGCGCCAGACAGCGGCCCCGGAAGTAGGCCCGGGTGTCCTCCGGCGGGTCGGTCATCGCCGTGCGGCTTTCCTCGTCGGTAAGCAGCGTCTTCATCGAGCCACGGGAGACCAACCGGTGGTAGAGCCCCTTCTCCGGCCGCACGTCGGAGTACTGGAGGTCGACCAGCTGGAGCTTGTGCGAGCCCCAGCCGAGCTTCTCCCGCTCCCGGTAGCCCTCCAGCAGGCGCAGCTTGGCCACCCAGTCCAGCTCGTCGGCGCAGAGCATCGGGTCACGGCCGAGCCGGTCCAGCACCGACTCCCACCGGTCCAGCACGTCTGCGGTCTGCTCGTCGACGTCGTCGCCGTAGCGGTCGGCCACGAACTCGCGCACCCGCTCCAGGTACGCCCACTGCACGTCCAGCGCGGTGAGCCGACGCCCGTCGCGCAGCCGCATCAGGTGCGCCAGGGACGGATCGTGGCTGACCGCGCGCAGCTCGCTCACGGGATCGGCGATGCCGAGGTCGGGGCCGAGCGCCTTCTCCTCGATCATGGTGAGGATCAGCGCGGTGGTGCCCACCTTCAGGTAGGTGGAGATCTCCGAGAGGTTGGCGTCGCCGATGATGACGTGCAGCCGGCGGTACTTGTCCGCGTCGGCGTGTGGCTCGTCGCGGGTGTTGATGATCGGCCGCTTGAGAGTGGTTTCGAGGCCGACCTCGACCTCGAAGAAGTCGGCGCGCTGGGAGATCTGGAAACCGCTCTGGCCGCCGTCCTGGCCGATGCCGACCCGCCCGGCACCGCAGACGATCTGTCGGGTGACGAAGAACGGCGTCAGGTACGCGACGATGTCGGCGAAGGGCGTCTGCCGGCGCATCAGGTAGTTCTCGTGCGCGCCGTAGCTGGCGCCCTTGTTGTCGGTGTTGTTCTTGTAGAGGTGGATCGGTGCGGTACCGGGGATGGTGGCGGCCCGGCGGGCCGCCTCGGCCATCACCCGCTCCCCTGCCTTGTCCCAACGGACCAGGTCACGCGGGTTGGTCACCTCTGGTGTGGAGTATTCCGGGTGGGCGTGGTCGACGTAGAGCCGCGCCCCGTTGGTGAGGATGACGTTTGCCAACCCGAGGTCGTCGTCGGCAAGCGCCTCCGCCGGGTCGTAGGCGGCACCGGAGTAGGTGAAGCCCCGGGCGTCGCGCAGCGGCGACTCCTCCTCGTAGTCCCAGCGGGCCCGGCCACCCCGGTTGAGTTCCGGGCGGGCACCATAGGCGTTCACCACCTGGGACGAGGTGACCATCGGGTTGGCACCGGCCTGACCGGGCACGGAGATGCCGTACTCGACCTCGGTACCCATGATCCGTCTTACGCTCATCGACCTACCCGCTTCGTTCGCCCGACCGTCCCCCGTCATGTCGAGCGTAGTCGCCACTGCGGCGTACGGGGGCGTGGCGGGGCGGCGCGGGTTGCGCCGATCGGTCCAGCAACGGCCCGATCCGGTACGCGCCACGCCGATCGAGCGGTGCTGCGGGTACGCGCAGGGCCCGTGACGCCTGGCGTCACGGGCCCTGGTGGCGCGCCGGTCAGAGGTACTGGCCGGTGTTGCTGGCGGTCTCGATGGAACGGCCGGCTTCGGTGCCCTTGCCGCCGGAGACGAGCGTGCGGATGTAGACGATCCGCTCGCCCTTCTTGCCGGAGATGCGGGCCCAGTCGTCCGGGTTGGTGGTGTTGGGCAGGTCCTCGTTCTCGCGGAACTCGTCGACGCAGGCGTCCAGCAGGTGCTGTAGCCGCAGCCCCTTGCGGCCGGAGGTGAGGAACTCCTTGATGGCCATCTTCTTGCCCCGGTCGACGATGTTCTGGATCATCGCGCCGGAGTTGAAGTCCTTGAAGTAGAGCACTTCCTTGTCACCGTTGGCGTAGGTGACTTCCAGGAAGCGGTTCTCCTCGGTCTCCGAGTACATCCGCAGCACCACCGCGTCGATCATGGCGGCGACCGTGGCCTGGGCGTCACCGCCGTGCTCG
The DNA here is from genome assembly GCF_038246755.1 of Micromonospora sp. FIMYZ51. Lineage (NCBI taxonomy): Bacteria > Bacillati > Actinomycetota > Actinomycetes > Micromonosporales > Micromonosporaceae > Micromonospora > Micromonospora sp. FIMYZ51. The sequence goes on from NZ_CP134706.1 coordinate 3,947,177, forward strand.
GCCAGGTCGTCGGCGTGCAGCGGCAGCCCGGAGAGGATGTACTTGGAGAAGATGTCCTTGGCCGCCTCGGCGTCCGGCCGCTCGATCTTGATTTTCACGTCGAGCCGGCCGGGGCGCAGGATCGCCGGGTCGATCATGTCTTCCCGGTTGGAGGCGCCGATGACGATGACGTTCTCCAGCCCCTCCACCCCGTCGATCTCGCTGAGCAGCTGCGGGACGATTGTGTTCTCCACGTCGGAGGAGACGCCGGAGCCACGGGTGCGGAAGACCGAGTCCATCTCGTCGAAGAAGACGATGACGGGCGTGCCCTCGCCGGCCTTCTCCCGGGCCCGCTGGAAGATCAGCCGGATGTGCCGCTCGGTCTCACCGACGTACTTGTTGAGCAGCTCCGGGCCTTTGATGTTGAGGAAGAAGCTGGTGTGCTTCTCCTCGCCGCGCCGCTCGGCGATCTTCTTGGCCAGCGAGTTGGCGACCGCCTTGGCGATGAGCGTCTTGCCGCAGCCCGGCGGCCCGTAGAGCAGGATGCCTTTCGGCGGGCGCAGCTGGTGCTCCCGGAACAGGTCGGCGTGCAGGAACGGCAGTTCCACCGCGTCCCGGATCTGCTCGATCTGGGAGTGCAGGCCACCGATGTCGGTGTAGTCGACATCCGGCACCTCCTCCAGAACCAGCTCCTCGACCTCGCTCTTCGGGATCCGCTCGTACGCGTACGCCGATCTGGGCTCGATCATGAGTGAGTCGCCGGCCCGGATCGCGCTGCCGATCAGGGTCTCGGCCAGGTGCACGATCCGCTCTTCGTCGGAGTGCGAGACCACCAGCGCCCGGTCCCCCGGCGCGCCGTCGGGACCCGCGAGGATCTCCTTGAGCATGACCACCTCGCCGACCCGCTCGTAGCCGAACGCGTCGACGATGTTGAGTGCGTCGTTGAGCAGGACCTCCTGGCCACGCCGCAGCTCACCCACGTCGAGCGAGGGCGAGACGGCCACGCGCAGTTTGCGCCCGCCGGTGAAGACATCGACCGTGCCGTCGTCGTGGCGGGCCAGGAAGACGCCGTAGCCACTTGGCGGCTGGGCGAGACGGTCGATCTCCTCTTTGAGCGTCACGATCTGCGCGCGAGCCTCTTTGAGGGTGCTCACGAGCCGTTCGTTGTTCTCGGTCAGCCGCGCCAACTGCGCCTGGGTGGCGGCCAGCCGCTCTTCGAGCTGCCGGACGTGTCGGGGGCTTTCGGTCAACTTGCGCCGCACCAGAGCGAGTTCCTCTTGAAGGAACGCGACCTGCGTGGAGAGATCGTGGGCCTCCTTCTCCCACCGTGCGGCGCGCGAGTCCGCGTCGTCGCTGCGTGCCACGTCCCACCTCCCCGGGGGGCTTGAACGTTCTGACCTAACACTAGCCGCTATGAGCCCGATTCGGTCCTCCGCAACGCGCCCGTCACCGAAGCTTGATCGCCAAGGGTGGGTTGGCGGGCGGGTACCGGCATTCGGGTACCGTCGGGGGGTGGGACGGGAGAACATGGGGGGTGCACCGGTGGCCGAGGTCGCGACCGACCAGCTCGAGGTCTGGGTGGACCAGGATCTCTGCACGGGCGACGGGCTCTGTGTGCAGTACGCACCGGAGGTCTTCGAGTTCGACGTCGATGGACTGGCGTACGTCAAGGGCCCCGACGGTGAGCTGCGGCAGGCACCCGGGCAGCGGGTGGCGGTTCCGGAGCACCTGCGCCTTGAGGTGATCGACTCGGCGAAGGAGTGCCCGGGCGAGTGCATCCACGTGGTCCGGGGCAGCGACGGCGTCGAGGTGGCCGGACCGGACGCCGAGGACTGACCGCGCCGCGCACCTGCGCCCGCCACCTGAGCGCGCCGACGACCTGCGCTCGTCCGCGACCTGACCGCGTCGCCGCGACCTGAGCTCGCTGGCGACCGAGGTGCGCGGGCGCGACCGCCAGCTACAGCAGTGGGCGACCGACCACCGAGGCGACCAGCCGGGCGAACTCCTCCAACCGGGCGATCTGACCGGCGCCGCCGTCGTCGAGGGTCTTGCCGAAACGCAACGCGTCGTGCCGGGGCGCGCCGGCCGCCTCCTCGCTGGGTGGGGTTTCGTCAAGCGAGGTCAGCAGCAGGTAGACGTCGATGCTGTCGACCCGGATCTCGCCGTTGTCATGCCGGAACAGCCGGCGACGGCAGCCGACCTCGGTGACCGAGGAGACCGGCACCACACGCAGCGACGAGGTCATCGAGCCGGGCGGCCCCTCCCCCGCCGGCACGTCCTCGCCGTGCCAGAGCACCAGCCGGCTGCCGTCGCAGACGACAACCTCCTGCCACACCCCGTTCACCTCGTTGACGAAGCGTTCCAGGGTGAACCCGAGCACGGACGCCCCGCGCAGCACGCCGCCGAGCGCCTCCAGCGCGACGTCCGGATCACGCAGGTAGGCCCGGGCCGCCGATTCGAGATCGGTGTAGGGCGACCAGTCGGGAAAAACGGCGGGCAGGTCACCTCCGCCGAATCCAGGACGGCTCATGCCGTCACCTCGCTCCGCTCGGCACCGACCTGGGCCTGGAGGATCAGCCCGTTCACGCCCAGCCGCCCCAATCCGCCGTCACGGCCTGTCCGCCTCCTGCGTCGCCTCGGGTTGCGTCACGTCGCTCGTCGCCTGCCGGGCCGCCTCCGCCTCGCGCAGCGCCTGCCGCCGTTGCGCGTACGCCTCGGTGCCCTTGCTGGGTTTGCGCCGACGCGGCGGGGCGGTGACCCCCGGTGCGAGCTTACGCGCGGAGACGAGGAAGGCGGTGTGGGCGATCATCCGGTGGTCGGGGCGCACCGCCAGCCCTTCGGCGTGCCAGTCGCGCACCAGCGACTCCCAGGCCCGCGGCTCGGTCCAGCCGCCCCGCTCGCGCAGCGCCTCGACCAGCTCGGAGAGCTGCGGCGTAGTGGCCACGTAGCCGATGAACACCCCGCCGGGCAGCAGGGCACGCTCGACCATGTCGAGGTTCTCCCACGGGGTCAGCATGTCCAGGATGATCCGGTCGAAACCGGTCTCCGGGCACCCGGCCACGTCGCCCACGTGCAGCCGCCAGGCCGGGTGCGGCCCGTTGAAGAACGCCTCGACGTTGCGCCGGGCGATCTGGGCGAAGTCGTCGCGCAGCTCGTAGGAGTGCAGTTCGCCCTCGGTGCCGACCGCGCGCAGCAGCGAGCAGCTCAGCGCGCCGGAGCCGGCGCCGGCCTCGAGCACCCTGGCGCCGGGGAAGATGTCGCCCATGGCGACGATCTGCGCCGCGTCCTTGGGATAGATGACCTGGGCGCCGCGGGGCATGGAGAGCACGTAGTCGGAGAGCAGGGGGCGCAACGCCAGGAACGCGGTGCCGCCGCCGGAGGTGGTGACCACGCTGCCGTCGGGCAGGCCGATCAGCGCGTCGTGTTCGAGGATGCCCCGGTGGGTGTGGAACGCCTTGCCCGGTTCCAGGGTGACCGTGTGCATCCGACCCTTGGGGTCGGTCAGCTGCACCCGGTCACCGGGACGGAACGGCCCACGGCGTACGGCGGGCAATTCCGGTGTCTCGGCGGGCACGTCGGTGCCCGGGGCGGCCGGGGTCGAGTGGGTCACGGTCACGTGTTCATCTTCCGGTGAGGTTCGAGCAGTTGAGCCAGATCCGCGATGTGCAGAATGCCGACGACATCTTCGCCTGCCGTCACGAGGTACTGCGCGCCCGGGTGGGCCTGTACGGTCTCCAGCACCTGTTCCCCGCTTGTCGCCACCGGCATCCTCGGCAGCTCGCCGACGGAGCGGGCGACCATGTCGACGGCGAGCCAGGGGCGCCGTTCCGGCGGTACGGCCGCCGCGGCGGCCGGGTCGACCACGGCCACCGGCCGGCCGGCGGAATCGGCCACCAGCAGCGCGACGGGATGACTCGTCGTCGCCTCCGCCTCGGTGCCCCGGCGCTGCGCCTCGGCCAACGGGGTGCCGGAGGGCACCACCAGGGTCGGGCGGGCCAGTCGGGCCAGGTCGACCAGGGGCAGCCGGCGGCTGATCCGGGACAGCCTGATCGACTGGCCGGCGCCGTGCCACAGCGTCAGCGCGACCAGCGCCGTCAACGGCAGCGCAAGCAGGCTGAGCACGTCGATCGCGTAGAGCAGGACGACCGCGAGGGCGGTGCCGACCGCGACGATCCGACCGGTCCAGCCGGCCACCTCGGTGGCCCGGTGCCGGTCCCGGGTCAGTGCCCAGAGCACGGCGCGCAGGGCCCGCCCGCCGTCCAGTGGCAGTCCGGGCAGAATGTTGAACAGCGCGACGATGATGTTGCTCGCGGCCAGCTGGAAGGCGAGTTGGTCGGCCACCGTACGGTCCGGCAGGGCCAGCACCGCGGCGACCGCGGCCACGCCGAGCACCGCGGAGACCGCCGGGCCGGCCAGCGAGACCAGCAGGTCCACCCGGGGCGAGGGCGCGTCCCGGTCCATCTCGGTGTACCCGCCGAGCAGTTCCAGCGTGATCCCCCGCACACCGATGCCGAAATGCCGGGCGGTGAGGGCGTGGCCGAGTTCGTGGGCCAGTACGGAGCCGAGCAGCGTGACGACGAAGCCGGCACCGACCAGATAGCCGCCGGCCGGGGAGAGCTGCAACCGCTGACCGGCCAGTTCGCCGTAGAGCACGATGATCAGCAGGGCGAGCAGCAGGATCGAGGCGTTCAGGTAGAGCGGCACCCCGAAGACCCGACCCACCTGGAAGCCGGGACGCCGGGCCGGCCGCGATCGGCTGCTGCGCTCCATCGGGCTGATGCTACGCGGCGGGAGATCACGTACCGGTGCGGCGCTGGCCGTCCTGTCACACCGGTGCCCTACTCTTCCGGGCATGACGGCGGATCCGGTGATCAGTACGCAGACTCCGACTCCGACGCAGTTGTCGGCCACGGTGCGGGCCTCGCTGTCCCCGTCGCGGGCCGCCGATTTCAAGACCTGCCCGCTGCTCTACCGCTTCCGCAGCATCGACCGGTTGCCCGAGCGACCCACCGTCGAGCAGGCCCGAGGCACGCTTGTGCACGCCGTGCTGGAGCGACTGTTCGACCTGCCGGCGGCGGGGCGCACCCCGGAGGCCGCCGGTGACCTGGTCGCCCCGCAGTGGGACCGGCTCGTCACCGAGCAGCCGGAGCTGGCCGGGCTGTTCGCCGACACCGATCCGGCGGAGTTCCTGCGCTCGGCGGCGGCGCTGCTGGACGGGTACTTCACGGTGGAGGATCCGCGCCGGCTGGAGCCCGCCGAGCGGGAGGCCCTGATCTCCGCCGTGGTCGACGACGAGTTGCTGATCCGGGGCTACCTGGATCGGCTCGACGTGGCACCGGACGGCGCGCTGCGGGTGGTGGATTACAAGACCGGCGGGGCACCGCGCGAGGCGTTCGAGGCCCGCGCGTTGTTCCAGCTGAAGTTCTACGCGCTGGTGCTGTGGCGCACCCGGGGCGTGGTCCCCCGGGTGCTGCGCCTGCTCTACCTCAAGGACGCCGAGGTGTGCGACTACACCCCGGACGCCGAGGAGTTGGTGCGTTTCGAGCGCACGGTGGTGGCGCTGTGGCGGGCGATCGAGCAGGCGACCGCCACGCGGGACTTCCGGCCCAGGCCGAGCCGGCTCTGCGACTGGTGCAGCCACCAGGAACACTGTCCCAGCTACGGCGGCACCCCGCCGCCCTTCCCGGAGCAGGTGCCGGCGGCGGACCCGCTGCGCGACGCCCGGTCCCGGCCGGCACAGCCCGGCGCCGACGAGTGAGTCTCATCCCCAGGGATGAGATCGGACTCACCGCGCAAGACGATCTTTCGGCGACGGCGGCGGCTAGCGTCGGTGCGTGGGTACGGAGCTGAGGGAGTGGCTGCGCCACCGTCCGCTGGCCGGTGACGCGCTGCTGGCCGTCGGGCTGCTCCTGGGCGAGGTGGTGTTCACCCTGCTCACCCCACGGGAGTTCTGGCCCCGGTCGCTGCCGACGGCGCTGGGGTGGAGCCTGGTCTGCGCCGCACCGGTGCTGCTGCGCCGGGTGGCGCCGTGGGTCGCCGTGCTGGCCGCGTTGGCGACCCTGGCCCTGCCGGTCGCGCTGGAGGTGGCGCCGGCCGCGCAGAGCTTCACCTTCGTCGTGCTCACCTACACGCTTGCCGCATACCATCCGGTGCGCCCGGCGCTGCTGACCGCGGTGCTGCTCTGGGTGCCGGTGGCGGTGGCCAACACGCTTGTGTCGCCCGAGATCCTGCCGCAGATCAGCGCGGCCTACCTGGTGGCGAACAACCTGTTGGTGGGGATCGTGTCGTTCTCGGTGGGGCGCACGGTGCACGCCCGGCGGTCCTCCACCGAGGCGCTGCGGGAGCGGGCCCGGATCGCCGAGGCCAACCAGCGTGCCCTGGCCGACCAGGCGGTCGCCGACGAGCGGCGGCGCATCGCCCGGGAGTTGCACGATGTGGTGGCGCACCACGTCAGCGTGATGGGGGTGCTGGCCACCGGGGTCCGGCGGGTGCTGCGCCGCGATCCGGACGCCGCCGACGAGGCGATCGGCACCATCGAGGAGACCAGCCGGGCCACTCTGCGGGAGCTGCGCCGGCTGCTCGACGTGCTGCGTACCGAGGCGGAGCCAGCGGCCGACCTGGCACCGCAACCGGGCATCGCCGGCATCGAGGCGCTGACCGAGCAGGTCCGCGACGCCGGGTTGCCGGTGACGTTGACGGTGCAGGGCACGCCGGGGCCGCTGGAGGAGGGCGAGGCGTTGACCGTGTACCGGATCGTGCAGGAGGCGCTGACCAATGCGCTCAAGCACGCCGGCACGGCCACCGCGCAGGTTCGGGTGAGTTTCGCCGACAACGCCCTCGAGGTCGAGGTCACCGACACCGGTCGGGGGCCGTCGCCGCAACGCCCCCAGCAACTCGGACACGGCCTGGTCGGGATGCGGGAGCGGGTCGCCCTCTACGGTGGTGTCCTACGCACCGGAGCGCGGCCCGGCGGTGGCTACCGGGTGTACGCGCGGATCCCGGTGGAGCCGCTGGCCGACAGCGTCACCTGGGAGGACTGAATGCTCGACCCGTCCGCGCCGGCTCGACCGGTGCGCATCCTGCTCGCCGACGACCAGCCGCTGCTGCGCACCGGGTTCCGGATGGTGTTGGGCGCCGAGCCGGACCTGGACATCGTGGCCGAGGCGGGCGACGGGGTGGAGGCGGTCGAGTTGTCCCGCCGGCTGCTGCCCGACGTCGTGCTGATGGACATCCGGATGCCTCGGATGGACGGGGTGACCGCCACCCGGGCCATCGTCGACGCCCGGTTGCCGGTGCGGGTGCTCATCCTGACCACCTTCGACCTGGACGAGTACGTGGTGGGCGCGCTGCGGGCCGGGGCGAGTGGCTTCCTGGCCAAGGACGTGCCGGCCGAGGACCTGGTCACCGCGATCCACACGGTGGCCGGTGGTGACGCGGTGGTGGCCCCGCGGATCCTGCGCCGGCTGCTGGACCGCTTCGCCGACGTGCTGCCCGATCCGGCGGCATCGCCGCCGAAGGCGCTCAGCACACTCACCGAGCGCGAACGGGAGGTGCTGGTGCAGGTCGCCCGGGGCCTGTCCAACGCCGAGATCGCCCGGGCGCTGTCGGTGAGCGAAACCACGATCAAGACCCATGTCGGGCATGTGCTGACCAAGCTCGGCTTGCGGGACCGGGTGCAGGCGGTGGTGCTGGCGTACGAGACAGGGCTGGTCCGGCCCGGGGCGTAACGCGCCCGTTGCATCCCTCACGTACCGTGACGATCAGGTGCGTAAGACGGTTGACCTCCTCGTGGTGAGAAGCGATTGACTCTCTCGCGGGGAGAGGGTCGATGATCGTTTGACGTCGGCCGTGACGCGGTCGGCGTGTGGTCGGGGACAACCCTGACTCCGGGTGGGGGGTACCCGCAGCCGGAATTCCGCCCCGGCTCCACCCGGAGTCGGACGGATCCTTGCTGAACAGCACCGATGATGGACTCGCGCCGGACCAGCGGGGGCGGTGCGATTCGACAGCGACGGAGAGGTACGTGACGTGACCGCTACGACAGGTCAGCCGGCATCGGCGGCAGCTCGGGCGAACGAGGTGTGGAAGGTGTACGGCAGCGGCGAGGCTCAGGTCATCGCGCTGCGGGGGGTAAGCGCCGAGTTCGAACGTGGCCGGTTCACGGCGATCATGGGTCCGTCCGGGTCCGGCAAGTCGACGCTCATGCACTGCCTGGCCGGGCTGGACACGGTGACCCGGGGGACGGTGCAGGTCGGCGAGACCACCGTCACCGGTCTGGGCGACGCTGGCCTGACGAAGCTGCGCCGGGACAAGGTCGGCTTCATCTTCCAGCAGTTCAACCTGCTGCCCACGCTTACCGCCAAGGAGAACATCCTGCTGCCGCTGTCGATCGCCGGTCGTAAGCCGGATCCGGCCTGGTACGACACCGTGATCGACACGGTCGGGCTGCGGGACCGGCTGGACCACCGGCCGGCGCAGCTCTCCGGCGGCCAGCAGCAGCGGGTGGCGTGCGCGCGGGCGTTGGTGGCCCGCCCTGAGGTGATCTTCGCCGACGAGCCGACCGGGAACCTGGACTCGCGTGCCGGCGCCGAGGTGCTCAACTTCCTGCGCAACTCGGTGCGGGAGCACGGCCAGACCATCGTCATGGTCACCCACGACCCGACGGCGGCCGCGTACGCCGACCGGGTGGTCTTCCTCGCCGACGGGCAGATCGTCTCGGAGCTGATCGAGCCGACCGCCGACACGGTGCTGGACACGATGAAGAAGCTGGACGCTCCCGCCGAGGTGGCCGGCTGATGTTCCGGGCGACTTTGAAGAGCCTGCTGGCCCGCAAGGTCCGGCTGGTGCTGTCCGGCATGGCGGTGGTGCTCGGCGTCATGTTCGTCGCCGGCGCCTTCGTGCTCACCGACACCCTCGGCCGCACCTTCGACCAGATCTTCGCCGAGGCGTACGAGGAAGTCGACGTCAACGTGGCCGCGAAGCCGAAGCTCACGGTCAACGAGATGGAGGGCGAGCAACTCGGCACGCCCTTCCCGGCGACCATGGTGGAGAACATCCAGGCGGTGCCCGGGGTGGCCGAGGCCACCGGCGTGGTGGCCGCCGACGGTGCCCGGATGATCGGCAGCAACGGCAAGGTGGTCGGCTCGTTCGGGCCGCCGCAGCTGGGCGGCAACTGGCTCGGCGAGAGCGACCTGGTGCAGCTGCGCGAGGGCCGCGAGCCCCGGGCCGACGACGAAATCGTGATCAACAAGGGGCTGGCGGACGCGGGCAAGGTGGCCGTCGGTGACCGGGTGGGCGTACTCACCCTGGGGCCGCGCGAGGACTTCACAATCGTCGGAGTCTTCGGCTACAGCGGTGACCGGGACTCCATGGGCGGCGCCAACGAGGTGATGTTCACGACGCCGGCCGCCCAGCGGTTGATGCTCGGCGAGCCGGACGTCTTCAACAGCGTCGTGGTGACCGCGGCGTCGGGCGTCTCCAACGAGTCGCTGCGCGACGCGGTGGCCGCCGCGATCGGCGACGACTACGTGGTCAAGACCGGTGAGCAGCTCTCTGCCGACGCCGCCGCCGGGCTGAAGGAGGCACTTACCTTCTTCAACCGGATTCTGCTCGGCTTCGCCGCGGTGGCGCTGCTGGTCGGCACGTTCCTGATCCTGAACACCTTCTCGATCATCGTGGCGCAGCGCACCCGGGAGCTGGCGCTGCTGCGGGCGGTCGGGGCCAGCGGCCGGCAGATCATCGGCTCGGTGGTGCTGGAGGCGGTCGCGGTCGGCCTGATCGCCTCGGTGCTCGGCCTGGCCGCCGGCATCGGGGTCGGCGCCCTGCTGGCGTACCTGTTCAGCACGATCTCGGGTGGGTTGACCCTGGCCGGGGTGGGCGTACCCGCGGTGGCGGTGATCGCCGCGTTCGCGGTCGGCCTGGTGATCACGGTGCTGGCGGCGCTGCTGCCGGCGCTGCGCGCCGCGCGGATCCCTCCGATCGCGGCGATGCAGGACGTGGCCACCCTGGACCGGCCGCTCACCAAGATCACGGTCGCCGGGGCGCTGGTGACCGCGGTCGGCACGGTCCTGCTCTTCCTCGGCCTGGGTGGTCACGCGGGTGGCAACACCCTGGCCACCATCCTCGGTGGCGTGCTCTTCTCGTTCATCGGGGTGGCCCTGCTGACGCCGCTGATCAGCAAGCCGGTGGTGGCGGCGCTCGGCGCGATCTTCTCCGGTTGGGTGCCGGGCCGGCTGGGCCGGCTCAACTCGGGTCGCAACCCGCGCCGGACGGCGATCACCGCCGCCGCACTGATGGTCGGCATCGCCCTGGTCACCGGGATCACGGTGATCCTGGACTCGGCCAAGAGCAGCATCAGCGGCCTGGCCAGGGAGACCGTCAAGGCCGAACTGGTGATCGCCGGGACGCAGACCGGTCCCCGTCCGCCGACGTTCGACCCGGCGGTGCTGGACGAGGCGAAGGCGATCCCCGGGGTACGTGTCGCCGACGGGCTCTACGGCGACATGGCCCTGGTCGACGACGAGCGCACCTACGTCGGAGCCGTGACGGAACCGTCGGCGCTGCGCCAGCTCTACAGTCTGACCGCGACGGCCGGTGACATCGACCGGCTGGCACCGGGTCAGCTGCTGGTAAGCGTGGACACCGCGCAGGACCGTGGCCTGTCGGTCGGTTCGACCACCTCGATGCAGTTGGCCCGGGGTGGCGTGAACACCTACACGGTGACCGGCATCTTCGAGGATTCCCCGCTGTTCACCGGCGTACAGATGGTGGTGCCGGCCGAGGCCGCCCGCGACTTCACCATTCCGCAGCCCATCCAGGGCTTCATCCAGTTGGCGCCGGGCGCCACGGTCGCCGAGGTGCAGCCGCAGGTCGAGGCGCTGCTGGCGGACAGCCCGGAGGTGTCGGTGGTCGACCTCAACGCCTTCATCGAGCAGCAGAGCGGGCAGCTCGACGGACTGCTCACGATGATCCAGATCCTGCTGGCGCTGGCCATCGTGATCGCCGTGCTCGGCATCATCAACACCCTGGCCCTGTCGGTGCTGGAACGCACCCGTGAGCTGGGTCTGCTGCGTGCCATCGGCCTGCGCCGGTCGCAGACCATGGGCATGATCACCGTGGAGGCGGTAGTCATCTCGGTGTTCGGTGCGCTGCTCGGGGTGGTCGTCGGCAGCGGTCTGGGTGCGGCGGTGGTCGAGGCGCTGAAGGACGAGGGGATCACCGAGTTGGTGCTGCCCTGGGGTCAGATGGGGCTCTTCCTCGGCCTTGCCGCGCTGATCGGCGTGGTCGCCGCGGTGCTGCCGGCGATCCGCGCCGCCCGGATCAACGTGCTGGGCGCCATCGCCCACGACTGAGGTGCCGGCGAGGGCACCTGGTCAACGCCGCGTGCATCGGAAGGGCCCCTGGTCGACGCCAGGGGCCCTTCCAGTGGCCGCGTTCAAACAGAGCTGCGGTGCAGCAGCCCGGCCAGCAGTTCCAGGTCCACCGCGAGCAGGCTCTCCAACTGGTGGACGCCGTCGCGGGGCGCCAGCGGCACCTCGGCCGGTACCGCCAGCACCGCCGCCCCGGCCGCGACCGCGCTGGCCACTCCGGTCGGCGAGTCCTCGATCGCCACGCAGCGCTCGATCGGGACGCCGAGCAGCCGGGCGGCGGTGAGGTACGGCTCCGGGTGCGGCTTGGTCGAGTCGACCTCGTCGCCGCAGACCACCACGTCGAAGCTCTGCCGTCCCAGGGTGTCCAGCGCGATCTCGACCACTGCCCGGCCGCTGGAGGTCACCAGCGCGGTCGGAATCCCCGCCTGGCGCACCGCGCCGAGCAGCGCCAGCGCCCCCGGGCGCCACTGCAACCCGGTCCGGAACAGTTCCAGGATCCGGGCGTTCACCCATTCCGCGCTGACCTCGGGATCGCGGTGCGGCTGGCCCAGGTCGTCGTGCAGGATGCGCATCGACTCGGCCATCGCGGTGCCGACGATCGCGCGGCGCGCGGCGTCGGAGAGGGTCCCGCCGTACGTCTGGGCGAGTTCGGCCAACGCGACGTCCCAGAGTCGTTCGCTGTCGACCAGAGTGCCGTCCATGTCGAAGAGCACGGCGGCGGGATGGCGGTTGGTCACGATCCTCCTCGGCTGGCGGTGGCGACCTTCCTGACCGGCCGGGCACCTACGGCTACCCGGCCGATCCTGTCAGCCGGGCCGCGACCGGCACCGGGCGGTGCCGCCCGCAGTGACCTGCGTCAACTCAGGCCGCAGGCGGACAGCGACCGCTCGTAGCCCCGGAAGAACGCCTCGGCGCGCTGCTCCGGGGTGCCGTGCGAGCCTTCGGCGAACCACGGCTGGCCGGGGTCGTCGCCGACGGCCAGCAGCCCCTCGTTGAACTCCTCCAGGTCGCCGTCGTCGAGCGTGAGCCGTCCGGCGCGGACCGAGTCACCGAGGTACGCCCCGGCCATGCAGTCGGCCTGCAACTCCTGCTGGATGGTGAAGTTGTAGCGGATGCCGAGGCGAGTCTGCACGCCGTGGGCGTACTCGTGACCGAGCAGGTAGAACACGAACGCGTCGCCGATCTGCCGGAACGCGCCGAAGGACCAGTTGATGTCGTACGCGATGAAGTCGCTCACCGTGCAGTAGACCGCGTTGTTGCGCGGCACCTCCTGCCCGCCGCAGGAGATCTCCCCGTCGCGCTGGTACGGGATGACCCGTCGGATCGGACGGAAGGAGGAGCCCTCGAACTGCTCCGCCCAATACTGCTCGGCGAGCCGCTGGGCATCGGCCATGTCCTGCTGGAACTCCTCGACGGTGTCGGTGCCGTCGGCCCGGGTCACCTCGCCGCTCGGCGACGCCGGCTGTCGCGGTTCGGTCGGGGCCGCGGGGCCGTCGACCGGCTCCACCATGCAGGCGGCGGCCGCCACCAGCGCCACCACAAGGCCGGCCAGCCTCCCCTGACGTCGCCCTCGCCCAGCTACCGCCACCGCATCCTCCCGCCCTCGGCGCTGCCGGATCCAGTACCCCGACGGTACGGCCGTCACGCCCTTCGCCGTCTGCTACGGGCTACCGGGCCAACCGGTTCAGACCGAGGCGGACAGGTCGGCCGGTAGGGTCGCCATCGGGTGCGGCCGGTCGGGGTCCGGTCCGGCCGGGCGGCTCCGACGTCTCTGGTGACCGGCACCGTGCGGCGCCGGAGGCGAAGGAGACACCCGAGGTTCTCGCCGGCTACCCGGTGGACCTGCTGCGGGGCACGGCGCCGCAGCGCTGGTGCGGCGCTACGGCCACTTCGACGCCGCCGAGGACGCCACCCAGGGTCAGGGGCCGGCGGCGGGTCAGGGCGGGCCTGCGGCATGCGGCGGGTCAGGGACTGGCGGCGAGGAAGACGAAGGCGGCGAGCAGCACCAGGTGCACGCCGCCCTGGAGCAGGGTGGCGCGACCGGGGACGACGGTGAGCACACCGGTGACGACGGTCAGCGCGAGCAGGGTGACCTGGGTGCCGCCGAGACCGAGCAGAAGCGGACCCTCCAGCCAGATGGAGACGATCGCGATGGCGGGAATGGTCAGCCCGATGCTGGCCATCGCGGAGCCGAGGGCGAGGTTGAGGCTGATCTGGACGCGGTCGCGACGCGCGGCACGGGCCGCAGCGAGGGTCTCCGGCAGCAGGACGAGCAGGGCGATGATGACGCCGACGAAGGCCGGCGGCAGGTTCACGGCGGCGACACCGATCTCGATGGCCGGCGAGACGGACTTGGCGTCCCCGACGACGGCGACCAGGGCGACCAGCAGCAGTCCGAGGCTGACCAGGGCGCGTCGGGTGGACGGCGGGTCGGCGTGCATCTCCTCCGGCAGAACCTCGCCGTCGCGGCCGACGGGAAGGAAGTAGTCGCGGTGCCGTCCGGTCTGGACGATCACGAACAGGGCGTAGAGGGCGAGCGAGACGACCGCGGCGAAGGTGAGCTGGGCGGGGCTGAACTCGGGCCCGGACCGGCCGATGGTGAAGGTCGGCACGACCAGGCTGAGCGTAGCGAGGGTGGCCACGGTGGCCAGCGCGCCGCCGGTGCCTTCCGGATTGAACACCGCCAGCCGGCGGCGTAGCGCGCCGATGAGCAGGGAGAGACCGAGAATACCGTTACAGGTGATCATCACTGCGGCGAAGACGGTGTCGCGGGCCAGCGACTGGGTCTTCTCCCCACCGCTGATCATCAGGGTGACGATCAGCGCCACCTCGATCACGGTGACCGCGACCGCGAGGACCAGGGAGCCGTACGGTTCGCCGACCTTGTGCGCGACGACCTCGGCGTGGTGCACGGCGGCCAGCACCGCGCCGGCCAGGAACACCCCGACCACGATCACCATGACCCCGCTGAGCTTCTGGTTCCAGGTCAGGAGCAGCACCACCAGGGCGGCCAGCGGCACGAACACGGTCCAGGTGGCCATGGCGCGGCGCAACGCGAACATGATCCTCATCCTGCCAGCCGTGATGATCATCAGTGGCTGAAGCGGGTCAGCGTCCCCCGATCAACCACCCGCGTCGGTGCCGACCGGGCGCTGAGTCACCGCTGCCCGGTCGGCAGCGCCGGCGCCGCCCACGGCGTCAGTCGCGCGACCTCGACGTCCGCGCGTGCCGGCGGCGGCGAACTGCCACCACGCCAGCCAGGACGACACCGGTGAGCACGCCTACCGTCGAGACGCCAACGGCCGTCAGGGTGGCGAGGGTGGCGGACCGGGGGCCGGAGAACCGAGGCGGGTCACCGATCGCGAGGGCCGGTGGCGGGTCGATCCCGGGCACCGTGCAGGTCACCTCGTACCGCCCGGCCGGATCGGCGGAAAGCCCCACCCGGCCGCGCCACCGCTCGCCGTCGACCGTCAGCTCGAACCGCCCGCCCTCCAGGTAGCTGTCTGCGTACCCGGTGATCGTCAGGCCGTCCAGCGGCGACGCGGCACAGCTGAGCTGCCCACCCGGCTCCCGGACCCACACCAGCTTCTCGTCGGCCGAGAGCGTCACGGTGACCGGCTCTCCCGCGACGACACGCTGGCCCAACTCCCCCTCGGAGCGGAGCACGATCAACATCAGCACCGCTGAGGCCAGCACACCGCCGACGGCGACCAGCGCCGCGACGACGAACCAGACCCGATGCGGCCGCAACTCGGCGGGAGCGGCAGTCGACGATGGAGACACCAAGGAATGATCCATGCCGAATCGGCGGGGCACCAGTGGCAGGGCGCCGGTGGCATCATGACAAACGCAGGGATTGACGTCCGTCGGCTTGATTGACGACGGACAAATCCGCGTACGGGGGAGAAAATCATGGATGTCTTCGGGCAGGTGGCTGACCTGTACGAGACGACCCGACCGGGCTATCCGGCAGAGATCGCCGACGCGATCGTGGCGTACCACGGTGGCCAGCCGGCGTCGGTCGTCGAGATCGGCGCGGGCACGGGCAAGGGCACCGAGGTGCTCGCCCGCATCGGCGCGCCGCTGACCTGCGTCGAGCCGGATCCGGGAATGGCGGCCAAGCTGGCCACCCGCTTCCCCGCCGCCCGCGTCGAGGCCGTCACCTTCGAGCAGTGGTCACCGCCGGCCGGCGGGGTCGGGCTACTGGCCGCCGCGATGGCCTGGCACTGGCTGGACCCGGCCACCCGCAACACCCGCGCCCGGCAGGCCCTGGCACCGGGTGGCACCCTGGCAATATTCGGACACCGCTACGACTACGCCGACGCCGACCAGCGCGCCGCGATCCAGGCCGCGCTGCACGCCGTCGACCCGACCATCGAGGAACGGCCCGCGGACTGGTTCCACCAGGACGTCCTCACCCATGGCGAGTTCACCGACGTACGCAAGACGGTGTTCCGGCAAGCCCTGCCGCTGGACAAGCAGCGTTACCTCGCCCTGATCCGCACCTTCGGCCCGTACCTCACCCGGCCACCGGAGCAGCAACAACGTGGCCTGGCCGCGCTGAGCCGGCTGGTCGACGACTTCGGCGGCACCGTCGTGCTCGACCTCCGTACCACGCTGGTGCTGGGGCGAAGGAAGGACAATGCTCGGTGACCGCTGGGGCGTGAGGCGAGAGCGAGATCCGGCGCGACTACCCCTGCGACAACTTCTCGTCCCGCCCACCCCGCAAGCCTGGCGAGGCGCGACGCTCACCAACGCCCTGCTCCGGTTCCGACCCGGAGCAGGGCAGCCGCACCCGCTGACCGGTGGCCGTTACTTGGCGTTGAAGTAGCTGGCCTCGGGGTGGTGCACGACGATCGCGTCGGTGGCCTGCTCGGGCATGAGCTGGAACTCTTCGGAGAGCTGCACGCCGATCCGCTCGGCGCCCAGCAGGTCCACGATCTTCGCCCGGTCCTCCAGGTCGGGGCAGGCCGGGTAGCCGAACGCGTACCGGCAGCCCCGGTAGTCGGTGCGCAGCAGGCCGGCCAGGTCCGCCGGGTCGTCGTCGGCGACGGTACGACCGTCGGGCAGGGTCAGCTCGGCGCGGACCCGCTTGTGCCAGTATTCGGCGAGGGCCTCGGTGAGCTGCACGGAAAGCCCGTGCACCTCCAGGTAGTCGCGGTACTCGTTGGCGGCGAAGAGCTTCGCCGCGTACTCGCTTACCGGCTGGCCGACGGTGACCAACTGCAACGCGACCACGTCCGGTTCCTCGCCCCGGGGACGGAAGAAGTCGGCCAGGCAGAGCCGCCGCTCCTGCCGCTGCCGGGGGAAGGTGAACCGGGCCCGCTCGGCGTGCCCGTTCTCGTCCAGGACCACCAGGTCGTTGCCCTCGGAGTAGGCCGGGAAGTAGCCGTACACCACGGCCGCCTCCAGCACCTGGTCGGAGATCAGGCGGTCCAGCCAGTAACGCAGCCGGGGACGGCCCTCGGTCTCCACCAGTTCCTCATAGGATGGGCCCTTGCCGCCGCGCGCACCGCGCAGCCCCCATTGGCCCATGAAGGTGGCCCGCTCGTCGAGCAGCGCCGCGTAGTCGGCCAGCGGCACGCCCTTGATCACTCGGGTGCCGTAGAACGGTGCGGCCGGCACCGGCACGTCGATCGCCACGTCGGAGCGGACCGAGGCGTCGTCGAGGTCCGGCAGCGACTCGGCGACCACGGCGCGTTGCCGTTCCCGACGGGCCCGCCGGGCCGCGAGGGCCGCCTCCCGCTCGGCGTCGATCACCGGCGCCCCACCACGCTTGGCGGTCATCACCCGGTCCATCAGGGACAGTCCCTCGAAAGCGTCCCGCGCATAGTGCACCTGGCCCGGGAACATCGACCGCAGGTCGTCCTCGACGTACGCCCGGGTCAGCGCCGCCCCGCCGAGCAGGACCGGCCAGCGCTCCGCGACCCCGCGCGAAGCCATCTCGGCCAGGTTCTCCTTCATGATGACCGTGCTCTTGACCAGCAGGCCGGACATGCCGATGGCATCGGCCCGGTGCTGCTCGGCGGCGTCGAGGATGGCGGCGATCGGCTGCTTGATGCCGATGTTCACCACCTCGTAGCCGTTGTTGGAGAGGATGATGTCGACCAGGTTCTTGCCGATGTCGTGCACGTCGCCCTTGACAGTGGCGAGCACGATGCGACCCTTGCCGCCGTCGTCGGCCTTCTCCATGTGCGGTTCGAGGTACGCCACCGCGGTCTTCATCACCTCGGCGGACTGGAGCACGAACGGCAGCTGCATCTGGCCGGAGCCGAACAGCTCGCCGACCACCTTCATGCCATCGAGCAGGATGTCGTTGATGATGAGCAGCGGCGCGGTGCCGGCGGCCATCGCCGCGTCCAGGTCGGCCTCCAGGCCGTTGCGCTCGCCGTCGATGATCCGCCGCTTGAGACGCTCGTTCAGCGGCAGGGCGGCCAGTTCCTCCGCCCGGGTGGCCCGGGCCGAGGCGGCGTCCACTCCCTCGAAGATCTCGATGAACCGCTGGACCGGGTCGTAGCCCTCCCGGCGGCGGTCGTAGACCAGGTCGAGGGCCACCTCGCGCTGCTGGTCGGGGATCTTCGACATCGGCAGAATCTTGCTGGCGTGCACGATCGCCGAGGTGAGCCCCGCCTGCACGCACTCGTGCAGGAAGACCGAGTTGAGCACCTGCCGGGCCGCCGGGTTCAGCCCGAAGGAGACGTTCGAGATGCCGAGGGTGAAGTTCACCCCGGGCCAGCGGCGGGCGATCTCCCGGATCGCCTCGATGGTCTCGATGCCGTCGCGGCGGGTCTCCTCCTGACCGGTGGCGATCGGGAAGGTCAACGCGTCGATGAGAATGTCGGAACGGCGCAGTCCCCATCGCTCGGTGAGGTCACCGATCAGCCGCCCGGCGACGCGTACCTTCCACTCGGCCGTGCGGGCCTGGCCCTCCTCGTCGATGAGCAGCGCGACCACCGCGGCGCCGTGCTCGGCGACCACCGGCATCACCCGCGCGTAGCGGGATTCCGGGCCGTCGCCGTCCTCGAAGTTGACCGAGT
The DNA here is from genome assembly GCF_038246755.1 of Micromonospora sp. FIMYZ51. Classification (NCBI taxonomy): domain Bacteria; kingdom Bacillati; phylum Actinomycetota; class Actinomycetes; order Micromonosporales; family Micromonosporaceae; genus Micromonospora; species Micromonospora sp. FIMYZ51. The sequence goes on from NZ_CP134706.1 coordinate 3,965,562, forward strand.
TGACCACGCACCGGCCACCGAGCATCTCCAGCCCGGCCTCGATCACCGCCGGCTCGGTCGAGTCCAACATGATCGGCAAGGTGGACGCGGTGGCGAACCGACCCGCCAGCTCGCGCATGTCGGTGGTGCCGTCCCGGCCGACGTAGTCGACGCAGAGGTCCAGCAGGTGCGAGCCGTCGCGGGCCTGGCTGCGGGCGATCTCCACGCAGGACTGCCAGTCGGCGGCGAGCATCGCCTCGCGGAACGCCTTGGAGCCGTTGGCGTTGGTCCGCTCCCCCACCATCAGCACGCTGGCGTCCTGGGCGAACGGCACGTGGTGGTAGATCGAGGAGACACCCGCATCGGTACGCGGCTCGCGCGGGCCCGGCCGGGAACCACTGAGCCGTTCGGCGAGCAGCCGGATGTGCTCCGGAGTCGTGCCGCAACAGCCGCCGACCAGGGAGACGCCGTACTCGGTGACGAACCGTTCCAGGGCGTCGGCCAACTCCACCGGGGTCAACGGGTAGACCGCGCCGTCGGCGGTGAGCTGCGGCAGGCCGGCGTTCGGCATCACCGACAGCGGGACGCTGGCGTGCTGGGAGAGGTAGCGCAGGTGCTCGCTCATCTCGGTCGGCCCGGTGGCGCAGTTCAGCCCGATCAGGTCGACGCCGAGCGGCTCGATCGCGGTCAACGCGGCACCGATCTCGCTGCCCAGCAGCATGGTGCCGGTGGTCTCCACGGTGACGTGGCAGATCAGCGGGACCCGCTGGCCCAGCTCCGCCATGGCTCGGCGCGAGCCGACCACCGCGGCCTTGACCTGGAGCAGGTCCTGGCAGGTCTCCACGATCAGGGCGTCCGCGCCGCCCTCGATCAGACCGGCGGCGTTCTCCTGGTAGGCGTCGCGCAGCGTGGCGTAGGCGGCGTGGCCGAGGGTGGGCAGCTTCGTGCCGGGGCCGATCGAGCCGAGGACGAATCGGGGTCGCTCGGGCGTGGCGTACGCGTCGGCCGCCTCCCGGGCGATCCGGGCACCGGCCGCCGACAACTCCCGGATCCGGTGCTGGATGTCGTACTCGCCGAGATTGGCCAGGTTGGCGCCGAAGGTGTTCGTCTCCACACAGTCCGCGCCGGCGACGAGGTACGCCTCGTGCACCCCGCGTACGACGTCGGGGCGGGTGACGTTGAGGATCTCGTTGCACCCCTCAAGGCCATCGAAGTCGTCCAGGGTCAGCTCCGCGGCCTGGAGCATCGTCCCCATCGCCCCGTCGGTGACGAGGATCCGGTCTGCCAGCGCGTCGAGCAACGAAGTCCGCACATTGACAGGTTAGTCCGCAGAACCGGGCCACTGAGTCCCCGCGCGGGCCCGTCCCACATCGTGTCACTGGATCACGCTGTCCCATTCTGCGGCGCTATGCCAGCAAATCGGAAAGGATCTAGGTCCCCTTGCCGAGGAAGGCCGGACCGGGCCCGGCCACGATCCGGCGCGGCCGACGGGCCACCTTCCCGCGCGGCACGTAGGCTGACTGATGTGAGGGACTACAGCGACACCACCATGCACGGCGGGCAGACGACCGGGGCCGGTCCCGGCGTCGCCGGTGACGAGTGGGTGAGGTGACGGCGTGACCGAATTCGACGGACTGCCGGTGCTGCGGTCTCCGGTGGCGATCGCCGCGTTCGAGGGATGGAACGACGCCGCCGATGCCTCGACCGCCGCGGTCGAGCACCTGGAGCAGGTGTGGCAGGCCCGGCCGATCACCGAGTTGGACCCGGAGGACTTCTACGACTTCCAGGTCAGCCGGCCCACCATCGCGATGTCGGAGGGTGCCACCCGCCGGGTGGAGTGGCCGACGACCCGGTTCACCGTGGCCAGCCCGTCCGGCACGGACCGGGACGTGGTGCTGATCCGGGGCATCGAGCCGAGCATGCGCTGGCGCACCTTCTGCGAGCAGGTGCTGGAGATCTGCCACAGCCTGGAGGTGGAGCGGGTGGTGCTGCTCGGCGCGCTGCTGGCCGACGTGCCCTACACCCGACCGCTACCGATCAGCGGCAGCGCCTCCGACGCCGACGCCGCCAAGCGCTACCAGCTCACCCCGACCCGCTACGACGGGCCGACCGGCATCGTCGGCGTGCTACACGACGCCTGCACTCGCGCCGAGGTCGACGCGGTCTCGTTCTGGGTGCACGTGCCGCACTACGCCAACAACCCGCCCTGCCCGAAGGCGACCCTCGCCCTGCTGCACCGGGTCGAGGAAGTGGTAGACCTACCGGTGCCGATGGCCGACCTGGCCGAGGAGGCCGCCGAGTGGGAACAGCGGGTACGCAGCGCCGCCGAGCAGGACGCCGAGCTCGGCGAGTACGTGCGTGAGCTTGAGGAACGCGTCGGCGACGCGGGCATCACCCCGTTGACCGGGGACGAGATCGCCCAGGAGTTCGAGAAGTACCTGCGCCGTCGGGGCGGTTCCGCCGGTCCTACGGCCGGCTCCTGGTAACCCCTTCCCCAGTTCCACTCTGCGGGGCCCGGGCGTGCTGCCCGGGCCCCGTTCCGGGTGCCCGTGACGGGGACGCGCGTGACCGGTGACGTCGCCATGTCGACCTCACCGGTCACCGCCACCCGGAGGTGGTCGCCGGGGACGCATTGCGGAGCGATGTGTCGGAACACGCGCGTGATGAGTGGCGGGGACACGCCGCGTAGGGCATCCTAGGAACCTAGTTGTCAGGAGGCGAACATGCAGATCAATCCGGGCGCGGCAGAGTTCCCGCACCGGCAGATCGCCGCGCAGCTCAAGGCCCAGATCCGGCGCGGCGACTGGGGGCCGGGTGAGCGCCTGCCATCGATCCCGGCGATCGCGGAGATGTTCGGCGTGGCGAAGCAGACCGTGCAGCGCGCCGTCGACCAGTTGCGGGTCGAGGGCATCCTGATCACCAAGCCCGGCTCCGGTACGTACGTGCGGGGCACCCGGCGGCGACTCAACCGCCTCTCCCGGGGCCGCTACGGCGGCTTCCGCGGCTACCACACCGATCTGGCCGCCCGGTACCGGCAGCAACTGGTCTCGGTGGGCCGCTCCCCCGCCCCGCCCGAGGTCGCCGACGCCTTCGGCGTACCGGACGGCACCGAGTTGCTCTGCCGACGCCACCTGGTCCGCACCGAAGACTCACCGGTCGAGGTCGGCGCCTCCTGGTTTCTGCCCGCCGACACCGCCGGCACCTCGCTGGAACGGGCCGAGGCGTTCGGCCGTCCGCTCTACCAGGAGGCCGAGGAGGCCACCGGCCGGCAGTACGCGACAGCCACCGACACCATCACGGCACGCCAGCCCAGCCGGGAGGAGGCGGAAACCCTCCAGATCCGGCCGGACACTCCCGTCCTGCACCTGCTGCACGTGGCGTACGACGCACGGCACAAGCCGATCGAGGTGGCCCAGGCGACCTGGCCCGGCCCGGTCACCACGCTGACCGAGGAGTACCGGATCCCCGCCCCGGCCGCCTCTGACGACCCCGACCCGGGCCTCGTCCTCGGCTGACCGATCCCCCGCCGTCCCACGATCGGGCGCCTTCGTCGCCGGATCAGCCGCATGGGCCGCAGCACCGCGACCAGAAGGCACGATCGCGGGCACTCGGCGGGGCGGAGGGTGGTCAGAGGCGGATGCCCAGGAGGGTGTCCAGGGTGGCGGCGAAGAGGGCGGGAGCAGCGGGGTCGGCGGGAGCGCCGGCAGGCAGCCGCTCGATCTGCTCGGCCCACTCGTCAGCCAGCCGCAGGGCACCTGGCGAGTCGAGGTCGTCGCTCAGGCGGTCGCGTACGCCCGCCAGGAACGCCTCCCCGGACGGCCCGGCGGGTGCGGCGGCGGCTCGGCGCCAGCGGCCCAGCCGTTCCTCGGCGGCGGCCAGCAGGTCGTCGGTCCACGACCGGTCGGCGCGGTAGTGGCCGGCGAGCAACGCCAGCCGCACCGCCATCGGGTCGACCTTGTCGGCGCGCAGCCGGGAGACGAACACCAGGTTGCCGCGCGACTTGGACATCTTCTCGCCGTCCAGGCCGATCATTCCGGCGTGCACGTAGTGCCGGGAAAAGGGTGCCTGGCCGGTCAGCCGCTCGGCGTGCGCGGCGGAACACTCGTGGTGCGGGTAGAGCAGATCGTTGCCGCCGCCCTGCACGTCGATGGTGGAGCCGAGCAGGCCCAGGGCGATCACCGCGCACTCGATGTGCCAGCCCGGCCGGCCCGGCCCGAGGTCGCCGCCGGGCCAGGAGGGTTCCCCCTCGCGAGCACCGCGCCACAGCAGCGGATCGAGCGGATCGCGCTTGCCGGGCCGGTCCGGGTCACCACCGCGCTCGGGGAAGATCTTCAGCATCTCGTCGCGGGACAGGTTCGACTCGTAGCCGAAGCGCGGCGCGACCGAGAGGTCGAAGTAGATGTCGCCGGTGCCGTCGTCCAGGCGGTACGCGGCGCCCTCCTTGAGCAGCAGCAGCACCTTCTCGGCGATGTCCGGAATCGACTCGACGGCGCCGACGTAGTGCTCCGGCGGGATGATCCGCAACGCCTCCATGTCCTCGCGGAACAACGCCGTCTCCCGCATCGCCAGGACCTTCCAGTCCTCGCCGTCTCGCGCGGCCCGCTCCAGCAGCGGATCGTCGATGTCGGTGACGTTCTGCACGTACCGCACCTGGTGGCCCGCGTCGCGCCACATCCGCTGCACCAGGTCAAAGGTGATCATGGTGGCGGCGTGCCCCAGATGGGTGGCGTCGTACGGGGTGATGCCGCAGACGTACATCGTCGCGACGCCATCGGGTTCGGTCGGGTGCACACCCTGGCGTGCCGAGTCGTACAACCTCAGCGGCCCACTCCTGCCCGGCAACCGTGGCACCTCGTGCCCCACCCAAGACTCCATGTCCGCCAGCCTAACCAGCGGCCGGGCACCCGTACGCGGGGCCGCCAGTGATCAACGCCTCAGGCCACCGCTACACAGGTGGCCATGGCACGGCCGGCCAGTCCGGGGACGGCTGCGGGAACCGGCCGGCGGTACGCAACCGGTCGATCCGGGCCGCCAGTTCGGCGATCTCGCCGATGGTGAGGTGCTCGGCCAGCTCGTCGCCGAGCGGACCGGCGACCTGGTGGGCGAGCCGGTCGAGCGTCTCGACCGCGTCATCGGGCAGCGGCCGGCCGGCCCAGCCCCAGAGCACCGTGCGTAGCTTCTCCTCGATGTGGAAGCTCACCCCGTGGTCGACACCGTAGATGCGGTCGTTCGGGCCGACCAGGACGTGCCCACCCTTGCGGTCCGCGTTGTTGATCACTGCGTCGAAGAGCGCGAGCCGGGCCAGCCGCGGATCGTCCGCGTGCGCCAGGGCGTACGGGTTGCCGTCGTCGTCGCGGGCCGCCGCGATCGGGAACCAGCGGGGCGGCAGCTCGTCGGCCGGTACGAAGGCGACAAGCGGTTCGGCGTCCGCCGGCTCGTCGATCCAGAGCTGACAGGAACCCGGGCCGAAGGGGCCCGGCCGCAGCACCGTCGGTGGCACCAGGTCCCAACCGGTGGCCGCAGAGACCAGGTACGCGGCCACCTCGCGGCCGGCCAGCGTACCGTCCGGGAAGTCCCACAGCGGTCGCTCGCCGCGTACCGGCTTGTAGACGCACCGGGCGGTCGCACCCGGCAGGGTCAGCACGCCGCGCAGGGTGGTGTTCGACGCGTCGACCAGACGCCCCTCGATCGACAGCTCGCCGTCGCGCAGCAGGCGCAGCGCGGCGGCACCATCGCGCCGGGGTGCCAGGCCGGACGAGGTCACCGGTGGTAGCCGTTGTTCCGGGGGCAGAGGTGACCGGCCGGATCGAGCGGCTGGCCGCAGAGCGGGCAGGGGGGACGACCGGCGTTCACCACCCGGCGGGCCCGTTCGATGAACTCGCGGGTCGCCGCCGGGGTCAACCGCACCCGGAGCCGGTCGAGGTCCTCGTCGGGCTCCACGTCGTCGGCCTCGTCCTCCTCCGACTCGCCCAGCTCGATCTCGGCCTCCGCCTCGCCGACCGCGATCGCCTCGATCACCACGGTCGCGGTGTCCGCGTCGAAGGCCAGGCCCAGCGTGCCGACCCGGAACTCCTCGTCGACCGGCGTCTCCAGCGGGTCGTTGTCGCCGAGCGAGACCGGCGCTTCGGGCAACTCGACCCCGAACCGTCGCTGCGCCTCGGTGAGCAGTTCCTCCAGCTTCTCGGCGAGCAGGGAGACCTGGACCTTCTCCAGCGCGACGCTGACCAGCCGGCCGCCGCCGCGCGCCTGGAGGAAGAACGTGCGCTCCCCCGGCGGCCCGACGGTCCCGGCGACGAACCGCTCCGGCGGCTCGAAGGCGTGCACCTGGTGGGTCATACCAAAGACCCTATCCGGCGCTTCCGCGTACCGCGCACCCCACCGACCCGAATCGCGGCCCGCTGACCCGGCGCGGCCTGGCCCACCCGGCCGCTGCCGGCCCGGGTCGACTCACCGGGGTGCTCCCGCACCGCCGCCGACCGCGGCATCCGAGTCCGCCGGGCGGCCGGAGCGCCGACGCCGCTTGCGCGGCGGCGGGACCAGGCCGCTCAGGTCACCCCCGATGTCGTTGAGCCGGACCAGGAAGGGACGCAGCGGGGTGTAGCGGATCGCCGTCACCGAAGCCGGGTCCACCACGATCCGCTGAAAGAGATCCAGGTGTACGCCGAGCGCGTCGGCGACAATGGCCTTGATCACATCGCCGTGGCTGCACGCCAGCCAGACCGCCTCGGGCCCGTGCTCGGCGGTCAACCGGGCGTCCCAGGCGCGTACCGCGGCGACCGCGCGGGCCGCCATCTGCGCCATCGACTCCCCCTCGGGAAAGACCGCCGCACTCGGGTGCTGCTGTACCACCGGCCAGAGCGGCTCCTTGGCCAGCTTCTTCAGCGGCTGCCCCTCCCAGCTGCCGTACCCGCATTCGATCAGCCCCTCCTCGACCACCGGCGACGCCTGCGGCAGCGCCAGTTGGAGGGTCTGCCGACAGCGGATCAGCGGACTGGTCACCACCGCCGCCAGCGGCACCGGCCGCAGTCGTTCGCCCACCGCGCCGGCCTGGGCCCGGCCGGTCTCGTCCAACTCGACCGGCTGCCGGCCAGCCAGCCCACCATCGGCGTTGGCGGTGGTACGTCCGTGCCGCAGGAGCAAGAGGGTCGCCACACCGACCACCCTAGGCCCCCCGTACCGACCACGTACGTGTCCCGCCACCCACCGCCGACGCGATACCCGCGACGCGATACCGGGCGACGCGATACCGGGCGACCGACCGCACGATCCGGCAGCCGCGCGGCGCGGTACGCCGTAGCACGGCACGGCACGGCGCGGTACGCCGTAGCACGGCACGGCACGGCGCGCGGTACGCGGTAGCACGGCACGGCACGGCGCGCGGTACGCGGTAGCACGGCACGGCACGGCGCGCGGTACGCGGTAGCACGGCACGGCACGGCGCGCGGTACGCGGTAGCACGGCACGGCACGGCGCGCGGTACGCGGTAGCACGGCACGGCACGGCGCGCGGTACGCGGTAGCACGGCACGGCACGGCGCGCGGTACGCGGTAGCACGGCACGGCACGGCGCGGCGCGGCACGGCACGGCGCGGCACGGCACGGCGCGGCACGGCACGGCACGGCACGGCACGGCACGGCGCGGCACGGCACGGCGCGGCACGGCACGGCACGGCGCGGCACGGCACGGCACGGCGCGGCACGGCACGGCGCGGCACGGCACGGCGCGGCACGGCACGGCACGGCGCGGCACGGCACGGCACGGCGCGGCACGGCACGGCACGGCACGGCACGGCACGGCGCGGTGCGGTGCGCCGTGCGTGGTGCGGTGCGCGCCGTGCGTGGTGCGGTGCGCGGTGTCGGCGACACGCGGTGCGGCGCGGTGCGCGGTGCGTCGTGCGCGGTAGCGCGGTGGTGTTAAAAGGGGGCCCCTGCTATGCACGAGGCGTTAATAAGGGGCCCTTCCTTACACCTCAGGTGGCGCTGATGGTGCCGGTGAGCAGGAGGGCGAGGACGAGGGTGCCGACCGCGACCCGGTAGAGCACGAAGATGTACAGGGTGTGGTGCGCGACGTAGCGCAGCAGCCAGGCGATGGCGGCGTACCCGACCGCGAAGGCGATCAGGGTGGCGACCACCATCTGCGCGACGGAGGGCACCGAGGTGCCGGGGGCCGCTGGTTCGAAGACGTCGCCCAGGCTGAAGATGCCGGACATCACCACGGCCGGGATGGCCAGCAGGAACGAGTAGCGGGCCGCGGTCTCCCGGGTGAGGTTGAGGAAGAGGCCGAAGGTGAGCGTCGCGCCGGAGCGGGAGACGCCGGGGATCAGCGCCAGCGCCTGGGCGAAGCCCATCACCACGCCGTCGCGCATCCGGAAGTCGCGCAGGGTCCGGGTCTGCCGGCCCCAGTACTCGGCGAAGGCGAGCACGAAGGCGAAGACGATCAGGGTGGTGGCCACCACCCAGAGGTTGCGGGCGGTCTCCCGGATCTGGTCCTTGAACAGGAACCCGAAGGCGCCGATCGGGATGGACCCGACGATCACGTACCAGCCCATCCGGTAGTCGAGGCTGCTACGTACCGAGGAGTCCCAGATGCCGACGACCCAGGTCCGGCCGATGCGCCAGATGTCCTTGGCGAAGTAGAGCAGTACCGCCGCCTCGGTGCCCAGTTGGGTGACTGCGGTGAAGGAGGCGCCAGCGTCGCGCTCGAAGAAGATCGCCGAGGTGATCCGCAGGTGCCCCGACGAGCTGACCGGCAGGAACTCGGTCAGGCCCTGGACGATGCCCAGGACGATGGCTTCGATCCAGGTCACTCCCCGACTCCCGAGAGTTCCAGTGCCTCGGCGACGGTCCGCAGGGTCCGCACCCCGTTTTCGCGGTCGGCGGTGAAGAGGGTCACCGAGAGGGTGGTCACCCCGGCCTCGGCGAAGTGCCGCATCCGCTCGGCGATGCGCTCCTTGGGACCGAGCAGGGAGGTCCGGTCGATGAACTCCAGCGGCACCGCGGCGGCGGCGTCGCGCTGCCGCTTGGCCAGGTAGAGATCCTGCACCTCGCGGGCGGCGTCGCCGTAGCCCATCCGGGTGGCCAACTGGTTGTAGAAGTTCTGCTGCCGGCTGCCCATGCCGCCGACGTAGAGGGCCGCGTACCAGCGGACCAGTTCGGCGCAGGAGGCGACGTCCTCGCCGACCACGACCGGCACGGAGGGCACCACGTCGAAGCCGGCCAGTTCCTTGCCGACCTTGGCCCGGCCGGCGCTTACCGCCGCGAGCTGCTCGTCGGCGAACTCGGGGGCGAAGAAGACGGCCAGCCAGCCATCGGCGATCTCGCCGGCCAGCTCCAGGTTCTTCGGCCCGACCGCGGCCAGGTAGGTGGGGATGTGCTCGCGCGGCGGGTGGAATCCCAACCGCAGCGCCTTGCCGGGCCCGTCGGGCAGCGGCAGGGTGTAGAACTCGCCGTCGTAGGCGACCTCCTTGCGGGCCACCGCCAGCTTCACGATCTCCACGTACTCCCGGGTGCGCGCCAGCGGCTTGCCGAAGCGTACGCCGTGCCAGCCCTCGGAAACCTGCGGACCGGACACCCCGAGGCCGAGGCGGAACCGGCCACCGGAGATCGCGTCGATGGTCGCCGCAGTCATCGCGGTCATCGCGGGCGTACGGGCGGGGATCTGCATCACCGCGCTGCCGACGTCGATCCGCTCGGTCTGCCCGGCGATGTAGGCGAGCATGCTCGGCGAGTCAGAGCCGTACGCCTCCGCCGCCCACACCACCGAGTAGCCGAGCCGGTCCGCCTCCTGAGCCAGGGCCAGGTGGTCGGCCGGTGTGCTCCACGCTGTCTGGTATCCGAGGCTTAGCCCGAGTCGCACAGAGTCCTCCCCCATCCGCAGTCGCATCAGGTTACGCAATGCCGGCGGAGGGAAGGATCACCGGCTCACCCGGAATCGCCGGCAGACTCGACGGGAGCGAGGATATCGGTCCGGCCAGGTTCGAAATAAGGTTCACCCATGCAGCAGCGACCGCTCGGCCGAAGCGGGCTGGCGGTTTCCCGGCTCGCGCTCGGCACCATGACCTGGGGCCGGGACACCGACGCCGACGACGCGGCGGCGCAACTGAAGAGTTACCTCGACGCGGGCGGCAACCTGATCGACACGGCCGACGTGTACGGCGACGGCGACGCCGAGTCGGTGATCGGCTCGCTGCTGGGCACCCTGGTGCCGCGTGAGGATCTGCTCATCGCCACGAAGGCGGGATTGCGTCCGGGCGGGGCACGGCGTCGGGACAACTCCCGGGGGCATCTGCTGCGCACCCTGGACGCCTCGCTGCGCCGGCTGGGCACCGATCACGTCGACCTGTTCCAGGTGCACTGCTACGACCCGCAGACCCCGCTGGAGGAGACCCTGGCCGCGCTGGACCACGCGGTGGCCAGTGGCCGGGTCCGCTACATCGGGGTGTCCAACTTCTCCGGCTGGCAGACCGCCCGGGCAGCGGCCTGGCAGGCGGCCTGGCCGGGGCGGACACCTGTGGTCGCCGCCCAGGTGGAGTACTCGCTGCTGGAGCGGGGGGTGGAGCGGGAGGTGCTGCCGGCCTGCGAGGCGCTCGGGCTGGGGGTGCTGCCCTGGTCGCCGCTGGGCCGGGGGGTGCTCACCGGCAAGTACCGGCACGGGCGGCCGGCGGATTCCCGGGCGGTATCGCCGCATTTCGAGCGCTTCGTCGCCACCTACCTGGAGCCGCGCTGCTCCAGCATCGTGGAGGCGGTGGCGACCGCCGCGAGCGGACTCGGGGTGTCGCCGCTGGAGGTGGCGCTGGCCTGGATCCGGGACCGCCCGGGGGTGACCGCGCCGATCCTCGGCGCACGCACCGCCGGGCAACTGCTCGGTGCGCTCCAGGTGGAGCGGATGACCCTGCCCGAAGAGATCACCACGGCGCTGGACGACGTCTCGGCGTTGGAGGTCGGCTACCCCGAGCGCGACGGCTGAGCGGCGACCGCGCCGGCAGACCATCCGGCCCACGGTCAGGGGGTGGCGGAGGGCCGGAGGGCTGGGCAGCATAGGGGCATGGACTACGAATACGCGCCGCTACGGTTGCCCTCGAACGTCGACCGGTTGACCGCTGCGGCGCAGCTGGCGATCCAGGCGGAGTTCTCCGGCTGGGAGTTGGCCCGGGTGCGGCTGTACCGGGACGGCACGCGGCAGGTGATGCTGCGCCGTCGTCGCGTCAACCAGCCACAGCCGGGCCTGTCCTACTAGTACGGCAGCCGCCGTTTGAGATCTTGCTGCTGAGGTGGGGTGGACGCGTGGCGGCCACCGCGTGATCGTCTGTACGTTGTGGACATAACTTCAGATCGGGCGGTGGCCGCAGGCCACAGCGTAGACCGTGTCGGGTGGGAGCGGGTCGTGGCCGGGGTGCTCGGCTGCTTCGCGGGCCGGTTCGGGCGGGTGGAGCCGCGTCGTGCGGCGGCGGCGTTCGTGACCGGTCTGCTGTCTGACCTTGAGGTCAAGACGTGTTGGCAGTTGGCGGAGCAGGCCGGACACGGCCGGCCGGATGCGATGCAGCGGCTGTTGTACCGGGCGGTGTGGGATGCCGACGCCGTGCGTGATGACCTTCGGGCTCTGGTCGCGGGCCGGTTCGGTGACCCGGACGCGGTCCTGATCCCGGATGAGACCGGTGATCTGAAGAAGGGCATGCACACCGTCGGGGTGCAGCGGCAGTACACGGGCACGGCCGGCCGGATCGAGAATAGCCAGGTTGGGGTGTTCCTGGCCTACGCCAGCAGGCACGGGCACACCCTGATCGACCGGCGGGTGTATCTGCCGGTGTCGTGGACCGACGACCGTGACCGCTGCGCCGCGGCGGGGTGCCTGACGAGGTCGGGTTCGCGACTCGGTGCGAGCTGGCCGCCGACATGATCACCGCAGCCCTCGACGCCGGTGTCCCGGCCGGGTGGGTCGCTGCGGACGAGGCCTACGGCAACAGCAGCGCCTTCCGTGCCGTGCTGCGCGAACGCCGGCTCGGCTATGTCCTGGCGGTGTCCCGCAGTCATCTGGTGCCGCTCGACGGCGGCAAGACCCGCGTCCGGGCCGACCGGGTGGCCGCCGACCTGCCCGCCACGGCGTGGCAACGCCGATCGGCTGGTGCCGGGTCCAAGGGCCCGCGCTTCTACGACTGGGCCTGGCTCGACGACGCGTGCACCGATGCCGACCCCGACGACGACGGCCGACACAGCCTGCTGATCCGCCGCAACACGACCACCGGCGAGCTGGCCTTCTACCGCTGCTGGACCCCAAGCCCGCGACTCTCGTGCAGCTCGTGCGGGTCGCGGGCATCCGCTGGACCGTTGAGGAGAGCTTCCAGGCCGCCAAGGGCCAGGTCGGCCTGGACCAGCACCAGGTTCGCCGCTGGGACTCCTGGCACCGGTTCACCACCCTGGCCCTGGCCGCCCTCGCTGTCCTGGCGATCTGCGCCGCCGACGCCGCCGACAACCCGACCGACACCGGACTGATCAAGCTGACGGTCAACGAAATCCGCCGGCTGATCAATGCCTGCATCATCCGCCCGATCAGCGACCTCGCCCACCGCTTGCACTGGTCAGGCTGGCGGCGACGGCACCAAGCCCGAGCCCGACGAGCCCACTACACACACCGCCTCAACCTCGAACTTCAACCATGATCCCGAACGGCGGCTGCCGTACTAGGGCCGGTCGTACCGGCCCGGGTGGCGGCCCGGACCCGACCGCGCCTCGCCGGCCTGCCGCGCCGGACCGACCGGGCCGGCCTGCCGCGCCTCGCCGACCGATGGGCCCTGCCGGCCGGGCCGACCGATGGTCCGCGGCGCACCGGGCGGGTCACGACCGATGGCGGATCATGGGCGCCACGGTCAGCAGGGCAAACGCCGCCCAGGTCGGCACCCACAGCGGTCGCTGCTGGGCGAGCGTCCCGATCCCACCGCCCACCGCGTAGCCGGCGAGTGTCAGGACGCCGAGCAGGGAGGCCCGGCGGGCCCTGCTCCGATCCGCTCGCGGTCCGGCGAGCCAGCGCACGACGCGCTCGCCGGTCTTCGCCACCGTGCCGGACTGGTAGGTGATGGTGGTGGAGATCCCGGCGGTCCGCACGAAGAGCGTGGCCAGGGCGCCCATCGCGAACCCGCCGATGGCGGCCAGCAGCGCCCGGAGCTGCGGGCTGGACCGGCCGTACTGAAACAGCACGTTGAGCACCGCCCACAGCGCGGCAGTGGCCACGGCGGCGGTGAGCCCCCGGGAAACCGGCGACCAGCGGCTGCGGACCGCACGCAGCCGGGCGGTCAGGCCGGCCGCGAGGGCGAACGCCACAAGCGACGCCGCCGCCGTCGGCCAGGCCGGATGCCCGCCGGCCGGTCCGATGCCCAGAAACACCACGTTGCTGGACTGGTTGGCCACGAAGGCCCCGTAGCGCAGGTAGGCGAAGGCGTCCAGAAAACCGGCGACGAAGGTGGTCGTGGCCAGGACCACGAGCGGATGGCGGAACGCGCGGTACGAGTCCGCGAGGTCGGGTCCGGTCCGATTCGCCGGAGCAGGCGGGTCAGCACTCGGCATCGTCTCTCCACACCTGACGGCCTGATCGGCGGTCCCGGCGGGGGTGCGGCCTCGTTCGCGACGGGCGCCGATGACGTTCGCAACCTATCGAACGACGACTGCCGAATGGGCGGATACCGCCGATAGCCACATCACCGGGTTCGGCTCCACCCAACAGCGGACAATCAGAGTTTTCCTCGCTTGTATTTCGGATCTCGTCCGGGGTGTCCGTCGCCTGGCTAGCCTCGCCATAACGGCTCTGACCTGCCCACGCGCGTCCGAGAGCCGAATTTTCGGGAGGCACTGAGCAAAGGTGATTTCCGATGCCCGAGGCGTCCTTGCAGCGTCCCAAGATGCACACCGGCGGATCACCGACGACGAGCGACCTGGAGCGCCACGTACTGCGTGTCATCGCGATCGCCGACGCGCCGTGCAAATTCTGGTTTCTCGAACAGATGCTGGTCCGGTCGAATGTCGCGGCGGGGCTGGCCCTGGACGCGGCGGTGGAAGACCTGATCTCCCGGGGATCGCTCGTCGACACTGCGGCCGGCCTGCGACTGGCCACACCGCACCTTCGCGACGATGTGCTGGCGGAGATGTCGCCGTCGACCCATCGGGGACTGCGCGAGACCACCGCCGCGGTGCTGGCCGACGCCGACCGTCCCGCGCAGGCCGCCCGCCAGTTGCTGCGCGCGATGCCGGCGGTGAGCCGGGCCGCCCGCGCGCTGGCCGTCCGGCTGGTCACCGATCCGGGGGTGAGTCCCACCCTCGCGGCGGACCTGCTGCTTGCCAACGGTTCGGCCGGGCCGGCGGCTCGGGACCTGGACTGGCTCGTGCACACCACCGACAATCTCTTCCTCGCCGGGCGGCTGGCCGAGGCCATGCACCTGCTGCACACCGAACTCGCCGTGGACCGGTACGGTCCACGCGAGCGCGCCCTCCTGTTGGCCCGGCTGGGTGCCTATCACGCCACCCAGCGCCCCTCGCTGTCGATGACCTACCTCGACCGGGCGCTGGAACAGAACCTGAGCGTCGCCGAACTCAGCTGGACGCTTGCCATGCGGGCCTCGGTGGCGGCCCGGTTCGGTTACCCCGACACAGGTGAGCTGCTGGCCGAGGCGGAACGCGCACACCGCGCCGCCCCCACTGACGGCGGCGAGATCCGGCTCGCACTGGCGTACGCGGCCCACGCCACCGGCACCGCCGACCTGCCCCGCGCCGCGCGGCACCTGCGTGAGGTCGACGCCAGCGCGCCTGCGGCGCGTACCCAGGCGGTCTTCGTCCGCGTCGGCCGGATCGCCAACCAACTCGCCCTGGGCCAGTTCACCGACGCGCGGACCGCCCTCGACGCGGTCGGCGGCGAGATCGACATCCTCGGGGACGTGGCCCGACCACTTGTCACCGCGCTGGACTGCGTCGCCCGCATCGCGGTGGGTGAGTTCGCCGAGGCCGCGGCACGGGCCCGGCTCGCCCTCGACGAGTTGGCGGCGACCGGGCTCACCGACGAGCCCCGGGCCACCCTGCTCGCCACCATCGTGGAGGTCCTGCTGCGCCGGGGCGAGGTGTCCGAGGCCCGCGCGCTGCTGGCGACCGAGAAACCGGCGCTGGACTGGCCGGACGGCTTGCAGTGGTTTCGGCTCGGTGCCGCCGCTGCCGCCGACCCCGAACCGGGCCGGTGCGCCACCCTGATCAGGGCGATCCTGGCGATGTCGAGCCGCTCAGCGGCTCCCCTGCTGCTGGTGCCGCACCACGGTCCGCGACTGGTCCGCACCGCCCTGCTGCTGGGCGACCAGCAGCAGGCCCAGGTGCTCACCAGCTACCTCAAGCGGGTCGCCGGCAAGGTGAACAACCGGCTCTGGCAAGGCATCGCCCATCATGCCGTCGGGCTCACCACCGGCGATCCCGTCGCGTTTACCGTGGCGGTGGCCCGACTGCGTACCACCGCGGCCCGTCCGGCGCTGGCCGACGCGCTGTTCGACCTGGGGCGGTCGCCGCACGTACCGCAGGCACAGGCGATCGCCGCGCTTGACGAGTGCGCCGCCCTCTACGCGCGGCTCGGCGCCACCGGCGACCATGATCGGACGCACCAGCACCGCAGCCTGCTCGGCGACGGTACGCAGAGCCGGACCCGGGTCCGGCACGACGGCGTCGCCGCGCTGACCCCCGCCGAACGGCGGGTCGCCGAACTGCTCGCCGGTGGCGCGACGAAGCAGCAGGCCGCCGCCGCACTCTTCGTCTCCTTCCACACCGTGGACAGCCACCTGCGGGCGATCTACGCCAAGCTCGGCATCCGGACCCGGGTGCAACTGGCCCGCCGCTGGGACGCCCGCGAGCACCCCTGACCGCCGCACCACCCAGACCGGCCACCCAGACCGCCGCACCACCCAGACCGACCGCACCGCCCAGGCCGGCCAGCAGCCCAGACCGCCGCACCACCCAGACCGGCCGCACCGCCCAGGCCGGCCAGCAGCCCAGACCGGTGAGCGGCATCGCGTGCCGACCCGCAGCCGGACGCCACGATCCGGCGAACCGGTCGTGGCATCCGGACCCCACACCAGATGTCAGTGCCGTTGTACGGCGCTCTTCGCCTTCGGCAGCACCTCGATGACCTCCCGCGACATGTTGAGGGTGTCGGCGACGACCTGCGGCGGGACGTTTGCCAGCCACTGCGCCAGCGACACGTCCTCGAACTTCGCGGACCGGAACAGTTCCAGGTAGACGAACGGCTCGTCGCCGAGGTTCTCGATGTAGTGGCCGAGCGAGATCGGCACGTAGCCGACGTCGCCCCGCTGGAGGTTGAAGGTGCGGGCCGTGGAACCGCCACTGAACACCCCCATCCGCCCCTGGCCGGAGATCACGTACTGCATCTCGGCGCCGTTGGGGTGCCAGTGCAACTCGCGCATCGCGCCCGGATCGATCTCCACCATGGCGACCGTCGTGGTCGTCGCCGCCGCGAAGTTCGTCGAGTCGGCGATCCGTACGCTGCCGCCGTCGAAGCGTTCCGGTGTCTGGGCGAGGAACTGGTGCTTGAAGGTCCGCGGCACGTCGCCGGCCGGGCTGAAGACCCGCTGTTCGGCCAGCGGCAGCGGAATGTCCCCGTGGAACATGTACTTTTCGCGCTCCGGCAGGTTCTGCAACTGCTCCATGGTCCAACCGAAGTTCTTGGCGATCACCGACTTGGGTACGTGGGCGAGGAAATCGGTCAGCTGGAAGGTGGCGTCCTCGGAGTAGCAGCCGTCGTCGAAGACGAGGAGGAACTCCATGCCTTCCTCGAATGCCTGGATGTAGTGCGGGATGCCGGCCGGAAAGTACCAGAGGTCACCCTCCTTGACGTCTTCGAGAAAGTTGCGTCCTTCCTGGTCGACCGCGCCGATCCGGCCACTGCCCTTGAGGATGATCGACCATTCGGACTGAATGTGCCAGTGCAGTTCCCGGTACGCCCCGGGGTCGAGTTTCATGTCGATGATCGCCAGGTCGTGTGCGATCGGCAGGAGACGGTCGGTGATCTCCCGGGTCCAACCGCCGCTCTCCCGGCGGGTGTGGGCCAGCGAGAACGGAAACACCATGTTCGGCAGGAGACCGTCATCTGTCGACGGCGGCGTGACCAGGTCGGGGTGGGTGTCGTCGATTGCCGGGTTACGCGGCAGTGTTCCCACCAGTGACCCTTGGCCATCCGAGCTCATGCCGAACTCGTCAGCGGACTTGCGCATCGCGTAGCACCTTTCGATCAGGGGCCACCACGGTGGCGACCCGGGACGGCAGAAACAGCGCGCGGACGCAGACAGTGCCCTGGAGCGCGACTGCGATCGGAATTGCGACACAGAGGAAGACGAGTGCCGCAATGCTCCAGACGGGAGCGTCAATGGCGACGCCGACGGCGGCCAACGCGCCGAATGAGTAGAACTTGACGCGCAATCCGGTCATGGAGACCAGGTGCATGGCGGACCTCCCTGCTCGCGACTGGAGTGGCGTGGCCATAACTGATCCTGACCGGATGAGGCAGTTCTGCGGAATCACGTGATCGCGCCATTCATGCCCCGCGCCGCGACGTAGCGAACGGCATACCGGACGCCGCACCGACGTCGTTTAACGGTTCATTCGGTGGGTAGGGTGCGGAATGCCCAATAGCAAAGATAAAAGTGGACAATCGGCGAGGAGTGCGTCGGCGCGCTGGCAGCGCACCCAATTCGACTTCCGGTACCCATTGTTCGCCCTGATGCTGGCCACGGGCCTGGCCGGCGTTGTCGACGCCTTTGCGTTTCTGCGCTACAAGGTCTTTGTCGGCATCCAGACCGGAAACGTGGCATTCGTCGGTATGGGGCTGGCCGGCCACCTGCCGGCGTGGCCATCCGCGCTGGCCTCGCTCGTCGCGTTCGGCCTTGGTGGCCTGCTCGGTGCCGGGTTCCGGAAGGTGCCCCGGGTCGGCCCGTTGACCCCGCCCGGACTGGAACTGATCGCGCTGCTGGTGCTGCTCGTCGTCTGGGGCCTGGTCGACCGGTCACTCGACTCGGGTCGGGACTCGTTGACCGAACGAACGTTCCTGACCGCCCTGTGCGCCTTCCCGGTCGGCATCCTCGGCGCCTGGTCACCCGTACCTTCGGCGTGCAGACCGCGACGTCGTTCCAGACCGGCACGGTGCTGCGTACCACCCGGGGCTTCGCCGACTGGGTCTTCGAACGGGGCGACGCCGGTCCGGCTGGCAAGATCGCCGGGATCGGGTTGCTGTGTCTGGCCAGCTATGCGGTCGGTGGATACGTCGGTGCCGCGACCCAGCAGCGGCCGATCGTCACCTACCTGATCACCTGGGCGCTGGTCGTGCTGCTCTTCCTGCTCGCCCTGCTGAAGCGCCGCTCGACGCCGGCATCGTGAGGTGGGCCGTGGCGCCGACGGCCCGCGTGACCGGTCGAGCGGTCTGCGCCCACCCACCCGCCGGACCCGCCACGAAAATGGTGTGACGAGGCCCGGCGCGGCGGGCGAACGGGTGCCTAGTGCACGTGGTCGGGCTCGTCGTCGAGTTCCACGAACGGGTGCTCGTCGAGCCGACCGACCAGCCGGTCGTCGGCCGCCGGCTGGAACGGACCCACCGGATCGTCGTCGTCGAAGGACTCCAGGTCGACCGGGGTGCCGACCTCGCTGACCATCACCACGCCGTCGAGCGGCTCCAGCTCCGGCACGTCGAGCGCACCGAGCGAGCCGTCGCCGCTCTGGAGCAGCTCCAGCACCGCCTCGCCGACGCCCTCCACCGGCGGCGCCTCCTCGTCGGCCGGCAGCCCCTCCCGGCGGGCCGCGTCGGCGACCCGGATCAGCGCGGAGACGCTGGGCACCCGGTAGTCGCGCCGCTGACGCACCGAGATCACCTGCGGGTGCGGGTCGCTGGGCTCGATCCCCTCGTCGGCGCCGAACCGCCGGTCGGCCTCGTCCGGGTCGATCGACTCGACGTCCCACGGCGTGACCTCGCCGAAGGCGTCCATGAGCTGCTCGTCGTAGGCGAACGACGCGTTGTTCAACGCCACGTACGCCTGCCAGACGTCGTCGTCGTCGATCCGGCCCTGCGCGGCGCGGACCGCGGCCAGATGGTGGCGGGCCGCTTCGATCACGCGCTCGAGGGCGGCGTCCAGCTCACCGTGCTGGTCGGTCATATGAGGCGTTCCCTTCACGTTGCGAGGTGCCGCGCCCGTTCCCGGGCGCGGGTCAGCAGGTACGCAGGAACCGGTCGAGAACCCGCACGCCGAACTGTAGTCCGTCCACCGGAACCCGCTCGTCGATGCCGTGGAACAGGGCCGAGAAGTTCAGGTCGGGCGGCAGCCGCAGCGGCGCGAACCCGAAACAGCGCACGCCGAGCCGCGCGAACGCCTTGGCGTCGGTGCCGCCGGAGAGCATGTACGGCACCGGCCGTGCCCCCGGATCCTCGGCCCGCAGCGCGGCGGACATCGCCTCGACCAGGTCACCGTCGAAGGTGGTCTCCAGCGCCGGCTGGCGCTGGACGTACTCGATCGCGATGTCCGGACCGACCAGCTCACGCAGCTGCCGCTCCAGCAGCTCGGACTGGCCGGGCAGGCTGCGGCAGTCGATCGTGGCGCTGGCCCGGCCGGGAATCACGTTGTCCTTGTAGCCGGCGGCGAGCCGGGTCGGGTTCGCGGTGTTGCGGATGGTCGCGCCGATGATGTTGGCGATCGGGCCGAGCTTGGCGATCGCGGTCTCCGGGTCCTCCGGATCGAGCTCGATGCCGAGCACCTCGGAGACCTCTTCGAGAAAGGCCCGCACCGTGTCGGTGACCACCACCGGGAAGCGGTGCCGCCCGACCCGGGCCACCGCCTCGGCCAGTGCGGTGACGGCGTTGTCGTCGTGCACCATCGAGCCGTGCCCGGGCCGCCCCTTGGCGTGCAGCCGCAGCCAGTCGATGCCCTTCTGCGCGGTCTCGATCAGGTAGAGCCGCCGTGACTCGTCGACCGTGTACGAGAAGCCGCCGACCTCACCGATGCCCTCGGTGCACCCGTCGAAGAGCTCCCGGTGCCGGGTGGTCAGGAAGTGTGCGCCGTACTCGCTGCCCGCCTCCTCGTCGGCGGTGTACGCCAACACGATGTCGCGCTGCGGGCGGACGCCGGTGCGCTGCCAGTGCCGCACCACCGCGAGGACCATCGCGTCGAAGTCCTTCATGTCGATGGCGCCCCGGCCCCACAGGTAGCCGTCGCGCAGCTCACCGGAGAAGGGGTGCACCGACCACTCGTCGGGGTCGGCCGGCACCACGTCCAGGTGCCCGTGCACCAGCAGCGCACCCCGGCTCGGTTCGGTGCCGGGAATCCGGGCGACCACGTTGGCCCGCCCGGGTGCGGACTCGTGCAGCACCGGCTCGATGCCGACCTCGGCGAGCTTCTCCGCGACGTACTCCGCGGCGCGGCGTTCCCCCGCGCTGGTGGCGTTCTCGCCGGTGTTCGTGGTGTCGATACGCAGCAGGTCCCGGCAGAGCTCGACGACTTCGTCGGTCGGCGCGGGAAAGGCGGAGTGGGCGTCGCTCGTCATCGCCCCTTCATACCAGCTCACGGTTTCGAGGCGGGCACGCCAGCACACCGTTTCGGCGCGCGGCGGTGCGGGTACTGCGCGCGGCGTCCCGGTGCCATATCATCGTCGCTTTCGCCCGCGAGATCATCGTCGCTGCGCCCGTCCGCCGAGGAGGGACCATGTCCGTCCACCTGCCGCCGCTTCCCCCCACCCCCGGCGACGGCTACCAGCCCGCCGGGCGCAGCATCGCTGACACCATCGCCGAGGAGCACCGGCAGCTGCTGGGGCTGACCCGGCGGCTGGTCGAGCCCGGCCCGGACCCGGAGCACGGCCGGGAGATCCTGGTCGCCGCGCTGTCCCGGCACCTCTCCGCCGAGGAGCAGTACCTGCTACCCGCCATCCGGCAGGCCCTCACCGACGCCGACGGGCCGGTGAGTGACGTGCTGGCCGGTGACGCCGCCCTGCTCATGGCGCTGCGCGGGCTCACCGACGACCGCCTCGCCATGGTGGCCCAGCTGGTCGAGGCGCACGTGGTGGCGGTCGACGCGCTGGTGCAGCGGCTCTGCGCCAACGCCAGCGAGGAGGAGCTGATCCGGCTCGGAAACCGGTTGGAGATCGCCGAGGAGGCCGCGCCGACCCGCCCGCACCCGGGCGTGCCGCACACCCCGCCCTGGAACCGGATAGTCGAGCCGGCGGTCGCCGTGCTCGACAAGTTCCGCGACGCGATCACCGGACGACACACCCAGCTGAGCGAGCTGGACGAGCTGGACCAGCCACCGCAGCGCTGAGGGCCACGCCACGTTCCTGGGCGTTGATCCGTACGGACCCTTCCGTCAATCGATCCGTCGTCCTACCGTCACGCTATGAATCTGGAGTTGCGCCACCTGCGGGTGGTCTGCGCCATCGCGGAGACGGGGAGCGTGACCAAGGCGGCCTCGACGCTCGGCCTGGCCCAGCCGGCGCTGACCGCCCAGCTCCAGCGCATCGAACGGACCCTGGGCGGGCCGCTGTTCGAACGGGACCGCCGGGGGGCCCGTCCCACCGCCCTCGGTGAACTGGTGCTGGCCCGCGCCCGGGTGCTGCTGCCGGCGATGAAGGGTCTCCAGGACGAGGCGGCCCGGCTGGCCGGCGCGGGCGACGCACCCCGCCGCTACCGGTTCGGCGGGGTGAACAGCCCGATCCTGGGCCGGTTGGTGCACCGGCTCGCCGCCGAGCAGCCGGCGGCCCAGATCACCACGCACGCCTCCTGGTCGGTCGACGACCTGGTCCAGTTGGTCGCCACCGGCCGGCTGGACTACGCGCTGACCGGCGTCTGCGGCGACTCGACCCCCTCGGCCGACTACGGCCTGAGCTGGCGGGAGGTCGCCGTCGATCCGGTGATGGTGCTGCTGCCGGAGACGCATCCGCTGGCCGCCCGGGACGAGGTGGCCCTGACCGACCTGCGGCACGAGCAGTGGGTGGCGGCACCGGGAGACGGCTGCTTCGGCGACTGCTTCGCCGCCGCCTGCGCACGGGCCGGCTTCACCCCCCGCAAGGTGTACGAGGCCGACGTACGTGCCTGCTTCGACCTGGTGGACGCCGGTGCGGCGGTGGCGTTGTGCCAGGCCACCTTCCGGCCGGTGGCCGGCCTGGTGACCCGCCGGCTGGCCGGCACCCCGCTGCGCTGGCGGCTGATGCTGGGCTGGCACCCGGAGTCCCCCGCCGCCCGGATGGCCGACCTGGTGTTGGAGACGGCGCTGGCCGCGTACACCGACGCCCTCGCGCCGCATCCGGCGTACCTGGCCTGGCTGCTGCGCAACCCGGCGTTCGGGTTGCGGCGACCGCTGACCACCGCGATCGACCCCGGGGTGCGAACCGCGTGACGGCGGGTATGTGGCGCCCATGACCGACCTCTATCCCGCCGCCGACGACCGCGAGGTGCTGCGCGAGGCGGCCGCCCGGCACACCGCCGCCGTCCGGGAGGTGGAAGCATTCCTGCGCCGGCTGCCGGAGGTGCCCGACCCGGCCGACCTGACCGAGTACGCCAACCTGATCACCCGTGAGGAGCAGACCCGCGCCGACCGGCAGGCCGCCGCGGATGCCGCCGGCCTGACCATCGCCAGCCTGGAAACCGAGTA
This sequence comes from Micromonospora sp. FIMYZ51, assembly GCF_038246755.1. Classification (NCBI taxonomy): domain Bacteria; kingdom Bacillati; phylum Actinomycetota; class Actinomycetes; order Micromonosporales; family Micromonosporaceae; genus Micromonospora; species Micromonospora sp. FIMYZ51. The sequence continues at coordinate 3,988,192 of NZ_CP134706.1, forward strand.
GTCCACCAGCCCACGTCCGCCTCGTTGATCATGAGGTTAGCGGCAGTTTGAAGATCAACTACTGCCGCCAACCTCATGATCAAGAGGATCGAAGTGGGTGGGTGGGTGGGTGGGGGTTAGCGTTCGATCAGGATGTCGTGGCCCAGGTCGAGCAGGGAGTGCCGCCACTCGTCGTCGGCGGTGCCCCGAGCGGGTCTGGCGGCGGTCAGCGACCGGATCCGCTCGACCGCGTCCCGCATCACCTCGATGTCCTCGGGCGTCAGGTCGACCTTGCGCTTGCGCAGCACGGCCAGGATCTGCCGGCCCGGCTCGGGCAGGTTCAGATCCGGGTCCGGGCCGAACGCCTCCACACCGGAGCCGCGGGTCAGCAACCACTGCCGCAACTGCTCGGACGGCACGTTGACCTCGGCGTGGAAGTCCTCCCAGAGCACCTCCACCTCGGGATCGAGTCGCTGCTGGCGTACCATCAAGCCTCCTCTGTCGGGGGCGATCCGGACGGTTCCGGGTGCCCCTGGTCGATCTGCCCGTCCAGGCCCTCCTCCGGCACCTGCACCCGCCGGGGGTTCGCCGTCGGCGGGGCCAGGATCGGTTCGGTCAGCTCGTCGTCGCGGCTCTCTTCCGGTTCGGTCATCGCCTACCTTTCCGCCTCAGCGGGGATGCGAGGTCGTGGCGGCGGTGTAGCCGCGCGTGCCGGCCGCCACGTCGAAGGCGAGCCGCCCGTCCCGGCCGTCGACGGTGACCCGCTGGCCCGGTGACAGTTGCTGTTCCAGCAGCATCCGGGAGAGGTGGTTGTCCACCTCCCGCTGGATGACCCGGCGCAGCGGTCGCGCACCGTACTCCGGCTGGTAGCCGTGCTCGGCGATCCAGTTCACCCCGGCGGTGGTGAACTCCACCTCGATGTCCTGGGCGTGCAGCCGGCGACGGGTCTCCTCCAGCAGCAGCCCGGTGATCTGACGCAGCTGCTCGGCCTCCAGCCGACGGAAGATGATCACCTCGTCGATCCGGTTGAGGAACTCCGGGCGGAAGTTCTCCTGCAACCGGCGCATCAGCCGGTCCCGCAGCTCGTCGCTCTCCTGGCTGCTGCCCGGCTCGCCGGCACCGAAACCGACCGCCCGCTGACTGCCGGTGATCAGCTCCGAACCGAGGTTGCTCGTCATGATCAGTACGGTGTTCTTGAAGTTGACCGTACGGCCCTGGCTGTCGGTGAGCCGCCCGTCGTCGAGCACCTGCAACAGGATGTTGAACACGTCGGGGTGGGCCTTCTCGATCTCGTCCAACAGCACCACCGCGTACGGGCGGCGGCGCACCGCCTCGGTCAACTGGCCCGCCTCCTCGTAGCCGACGTAGCCGGGTGGCGCGCCGACCAGCCGACTGACCGTGTGCCGCTCCTGGAACTCGCTCATGTCCACCCGGACCATCCGGTCGGCCTCGCCGAACAGCGCCTCCGCCAGGGCACGGGCCAGCTCGGTCTTGCCGACCCCGGTGGGGCCGAGGAACAGGAAGCTGCCCATCGGGCGGTTCGGGTCGGCCAGCCCGGTGCGGGACCGGCGCACCGCCTCGGCCACCGCGTTTACCGCGTCGTCCTGCCCGATCACCTTCTCGTGCAGGTGCCCCTCCAGGCGCAGCAGCCGGTCCCGTTCCTCCTCGGTGAGCTGACTGGCCGGGATACCCGTGGCCCGGGAGACCACCTCGGCGATCTCGTCCGGCCCCACCTCGGGCACCTGGCTGCCACCGCCGTCCTCGCCCCGGGCCCGCTGGACCTGCTGCTCCAGTTCGGCCACCCGGTCGCGCAGCGTGGAGGCGCGTTCGTACTGCTCGTCGGAGACCGCCTGCTCCTTGTCTCGGCGTACCTCGTCGAGCTGCTGCTCCAGATCGCGCACGTCGGCGGCCGGCGTACGGGTACGCAGCCGCACCCGGGCACCGGCCTGGTCGATCAGGTCGATCGCCTTGTCCGGCAGGTAACGGTCGGTGACATACCGGTCGGACAACTCGGCGGCGGCGACAAGCGCCTCGTCGCTGAACCGCACCTGGTGGTGCGCCTCGTAGCGGTCCCGCAGTCCGCGCAGGATGGCCACGGTGTCCTCGACGGACGGCTCGGGCACGAACACCGACTGGAACCGTCGGGCCAGCGCGGCGTCCTTCTCGATGCTGCGCCGGTACTCGTCAAGCGTGGTCGCGCCGATGACCCGCAGCTCGCCCCGGGCCAGCGCCGGTTTGAGCATGTTGGAAGCGTCCATCCCGCCCTCGCTGCCCGCACCGCCCGCGCCGACCAGGGTGTGGATCTCGTCCAGGAAGATGATCAGCTCGTCCCGGTGCGCCCGGATCTCGTCGATCACCTTCTTCAGCCGTTCCTCGAAGTCGCCCCGGTAGCGCGTACCGGCGACCAGCCCGGCCAGGTCGAGCTGGACCACCCGCTTGCCGAGCAGGGTCTGCGGTACGTCGCCGTCGCAGATCCGCTCGGCCAGGCCCTCCACGATCGCAGTCTTGCCGACCCCGGCCTCTCCGATCAGCACCGGGTTGTTCTTGGTCCGCCGGGAGAGGATCTCCACCGCCTGCTCGATCTCGTCGGCGCGCCCGATCACCGGGTCGATCTGGTCGTTGCGGGCCAGATCGGTGAGGTCCTGGCCGTACTGGTCCAGGGTGGGCGTACCCCGGTCCGGCCGCGGTCCGTTCGTCGGACCGCGCTCGGCGTTGGCGGCCTGCAACGACTCGGGCTGGATCCGGCCGGCGGCGAGCATCCGGCCGGCCGGCGACTCGGGGTTGAGCGGGAGCGCCATCAGGATGTGCTCGGGGCCGATGTAGTTCGCCCCCATCGCCCGGGACAACTGGTGGGCGTCGAGCAGCGCCCGCTTGGCCGCCGGGGTCAGCGACAGGTTCGGCGGCACCTCACCCTGCGGCGCACCGTCCCCCCGCCCGCCGAGCGCGTTGATCAGGGTCTCCGGGTCGGCACCGGCCCGGCGTACCAAATCGCGTAGGGGCTCGCGCTGCAACGCCGCCCAGAGCAGATGGTCGGTGTCCAGATCGTTGCTCTTCTTCTGGGCCGCCCGGCGCGCGGCGTCGGCCAGCATCTCCCGGGCGTCGGCGGTCATCAGCCGGGTGATGTCGACCCGGTGCGCGGGCCGCCGCCCGCCCTCGCCCCGGCCGAAGTACCGGGCCAGGAACTCGTCCCACGGGTCCGAGCCGAAGTCGCCGGGTCCAATCATCTCTGTCCTCCGCGGTCGGGCGCGAGACGGTCGGCACGGGCTACCCGGCCCCCGCCCGGACAAACGCGACCGCTCGGACGCCGGCCCGGCGTCGGCGCGGCGGTCGAGCGGGTCAGCCGGCCGGGTGGCAGGGTGGGCGGATGAACCGGACTCCGCTGCTCATCGTGGACGCCGCAAACGTGGTCGGGTCCCGGCCGGACGGCTGGTGGCGTGACCGCGCCGGGGCCACCGCCCGGCTGCGCGACACGCTCGCACCGCTGGGTGGGCTCGGCGTCCCGCCGGACCTGTCTCCGCCGGTCGAGGTGGTGCTTGTGGTCGAGGGCGCCGCCCGGGAGGTGCCCGGGGTCGACGGGGTACGGGTGGTGGCCGCCGCCGGTTCCGGCGACGACGCGGTGGTGGACCTGGTCGCCGGGGCCGGCGACCGACGCCGGCTGGTGGTCACCGCGGACCGGGCGCTGCGGGACCGGGTCACCGCGCTCGGTGCCGAGGTGTACGGACCGCGTTGGCTGCGCGGCTGACCAGCAAAGCCACCCGAAGCCGGGGGCAGGTCCGACCGGCCCGGTGGCGCACGGTGATCCACTCGCCACGAGTCCCACGAATCGGACTCGTGGCGCGGGTGGTCGACAACCGGTCAGCAGGGCAGGAACACTGACAGGGCACATGTTCTTCCCCGGACCGGCATAGGCTCTAATGGAGTCCTCCCCGCCCCCAGGAGGTTCCGCGTGGCGAGCGTCGCCGAGCTCAAGGCAGCCATCGATGTCGCACTTCAGCAGATCGGTGACGGCCAGAGCGCCGTGCAGGCCGCCGGCGAGAAGCTGGCCGAGGCGCAGCAGACGCTCGCCGGCGCGCTGGAGGGCAGCGGTCACGCCACCGTCGAGGCGGCCCAGGCGTCATTGACCCAGGCCAGCCAGGAACTGGAGGAGTGCCTCGCCGCGACACTCGTCGCGATCGAGCAGGCTCAGCAGTACGTCGCGACGCTGTAGGGGCGGGCGTGTCCATCGTCGAGGATGTCGGTGCGCAGGTCCGTGCCGCCGCCGAGGAGCTGCCGCTGGGCCTGCTGGCGCAGGCGCTGGAGAAGTTCGGGCTGGCCACCGAACGGCTGCGCTGGGTACGCCAGGAGTCGGCCAACCCGATGGGCGTGCCGGAGCTCTCCGCCGCCACCGAGCATGCCGAGACGGCCGGGTACGCGCTGCGCGTCGCCCAGGAGCAGTTGACCGCGTACCTCGCCGCGATCGGGCTGGCCCCCGACGGCGCGCCGCCGCCGGCCGGTGGGCCGACAGACCGGCCCGGGCACGACGCGCCCCGGGGCGACGAGCCCGTGGCGGTGGCACCGGAGCCCGCGGGCGAGGTGCGGTTGCGCCGCTGGTGGTCGGTGCGGGTGGCGGAGCTGACCGGCGGCCGGGAAGGCCCGCCGGAGGAGCCCGACGAGCGGATCACCGACTCCCGTGAGCTGCTGCACCGGGTGGTACGCGGGGTCCGATCCGGCGACCGCGACCGGCTGCACCGCGACCTGCGCGGGGCACACGCCGACGTCGGCATGGGGCTGGCCGCGGTGGCCCCGCCGCTGCTGCGCGACCTGGCCGCAGAGTTGCTCGGACATCCGCCGCGCGGCGACGACCTGGCCCGGCTGCATCGCGAGCTGGACGGCCGGGTGCGGGACCTACTCCCCGGCCTGCCCGCTCCGGTACTGGACACGCTGCTGACCCGGGTGTGCCGGATGCCCCCGCCGCGCCGCGAGGACGGGGCGCAGCCGCACGCCGCCGACCCGGCGGTGACGGCCGGCGTCCTCACCGGCGTCCTGCTCGACCGCCTCGGCCGCGACCTCCCGTCAGATGAAAGGAAGGGCCCCCTTTTAACGCCTGATGCGGTAAAGGGGCCCCCTGTTAACACCCCCAACGGCGCACCTCGCTCGGCCGCCGGCGGGTCGCGGCACAGCGCCGGGAGTGCGCGCCAGGGTGCCGGCCCGCTGCCGCGCACCGGCCCGTCACCACACACCGCCGGGCCCGTCCCACGCACCAGCGGCCCATCACCCACCGCCGGGCCCGTCCCACGCACCAGCGGCCCATCACCCACCGCCGGGCCCGTCCCACGCACCAGCGGCCCATCACCCACCGCCGGGCCCGTCCCACGCACCGGCGGCCCGTCACCCACCACCGGCGGGCCCGTCCCGCGCACCGGCGGCGGACCGCGCAGCACCGGTGGCTCAGCGCCGTCGCGCCCCGGACCCAACAGCGCAAGCACCGGCCGGCCGGGGCACGGGATCGATGGCTGACCGGCGTAACCAGCTGGTCGCCCGGGTCCGGGAACTGCTTGCCGAGGCGCTCGGCGCAGCCCGCACCCGGTCGGCCACGGCGCAGACCACGCTGGCCGCCGCGCGGGAGCGGGCGGTACGGGTACGGCGGGCGGCTGCCGGCGTACCGCAGCGGGTGGGTGCGGAACGGGACCGGCGGCTGACCGAGATCGAAACCGGGCACTCGGCGCGGCTGGCGGAGCTGACCCGGCGGGCCGCCGAGGCCGCGCTGCGGGAGGCGCCCGGCGCGGGTTCGGCGGACTGGTCTACGTGGCGGCCCACCCCGCCGAGCGGGCCGAACCGCCGGGCCTGGCCCGGGTCGGCACGCTGCGACTGCCGGAGCAGAGGCGACCGGACGGCGGCGTCGAACCGGTGCCGGCGCTGGTGGCGCTGCTCGACGGTGGCCACGTGGCACTCGACGGCGACCCGGCGGGCTGCGCGGCGCTGGTTTCCGCGTTGCTGCTGCGCAGCCTGGGCCGCGCGGCGCCGGGCAGCGTACGCCTGGTCGGCTACGACCCGGAGCAGCTGGGCGGCGGGTTGGCCGGGTTCGCCCCGCTGGGCACGGCCGGGCTGCTCACCTTCGTCGGCCCCGGCGGCCTGGGCCGGCTGCTCGACGACCTGGTGGAGCAGATCCGCCGGATCAACGAGACCGTGCTGGCCGGCGAGCACGCCTCGCTGCGGGAACTGGCCGCCGCGACCGGTCGCCGACCGGAGCCGTGGCGGGTTGCGGTGCTGCTCGGCGGGGAGGAGCTGTCCCGGCACGAGCGCGGCCAGCTGGACCGGGTGGTCCGTGCCGGTGCCGCGTGCGGCGTACACCTGATCGTGCGGGGGGTGCCGCTGCCGGACGATTCGACGGTGACCCGGGTGGTGGTGACCACCGACGGCGCCGACGTCGGCACCCTGCCGGTACGCCTCGACCCCCCGCCGCCGGCCGCGCTGGTGACCGAGACCTGCCGCCAGATCGCCTCGGTGGTCAGCGCCGGACCGGCACCGACCCCGTTCACCGATCTGCTGCCGCCGCCGGAGCAGATGTGGCGGGAGGACTCGGCCACCGGCCTGACCGCGCCGATCGGTGAGGGACCGCAGGGCCGACCGGTGCTGTTGACGCTCGGTGACTATCCGCCGCACGCGCTGATCGGCGGCCCCTCCGGGACCGGCAAGACCAATTTGATCTTCGCCTGGATCGGCGCGCTCGCCGCCCGTTACTCCCCCGCCGAGCTGGAGTTCTACCTGTTGGACTTCAAGGAGGGGGTGTCCTTCGCCCGGTTCGCCAAGGGACGCCGGGATCCGAGCTGGCTGCCGCAGATGCGGTTGGTCGGCATCAACGTCAACACCGACCGCGAGTTCGGGCTGGCGTTGCTGCGTTTCCTCGCCGAGGAGCTGCGCCGCCGCGCCGACGCGGCAAAGAAACACGAGGTCACCAAGCTGGCCGAGCTGCGCGCGGTGGACCCGACCGGGCACTGGCCGCGGATCGTGGCGGTGGTGGACGAGTTCCAGATGCTGCTCGCCGGCCGGGACGCGGTGGCCCGGGAGGCCGCCGACCTGTTGGAGGACCTGGCCCGCCGGGGCCGGTCGCAGGGCATCCACCTGGTGCTGGCCTCGCAGGACGTCCGCGGCATCGAGGCGCTGTGGGGACGGCCGGCGCTTGTCGCCCAGTTCACCCTCCGGATAGCGCTGCCCAAGGCGCTGCGGATCCTCGCCGAACGCAACGACGCCGCCCAGTCGCTGCCGAAGTACCACGCCGTGGTCAACGCCGAGTCGGGGCTGCCGGAAGGTAACCAGGTGGCCCGGATCCCCTCGGCCAGCGACTGGGAGACCTGGAGCGAGCTGCAACACCGACTGTGGCGGATGCGGCCGGCCGAGGCGGCACCGGCCCGGCTCTTCGATGGCGACGCGATCCCCCGGCTGGCCGACGCGCCGGACTTCCGGGCGCTGCAAGCACCGGAGATGGGTACGCCACGCGGCCCGGTCGCCCTGCTCGGCGAGATCATCGACGTGCAGGCCCGGTCGGCGGCGCTGCGGCTGCCCCGGGCCCCCGGGCGCAACCTGGCCGTGCTGGGCACCCGGGTCGACGAGGCGTGCGCGGTGCTGGACGCCGCCGCCCGCTCGCTGGCCCGGCAGCACCGTCCCGGCAGCGCCCGGTTCTCCATCGCCTGCCTGGATCCGGACGCCGACCCGGCGGCCCGCGCGCTCTACGAGGATCTCGCCGACGACGCCGCCTGGTACGACGAGGAGAGCGTCACCGAGCTGATGGCCGAGACGGCCGACGGTCTCGGCGGGCCGGGTGCCACCGGCGCACCGCACTACCTGCTGCTCTTCGCCGTCGACGCGGCGGCCGGCGCGTTGGCCGCCCGGGTCGGACGGGCCAGCGGTCTGGAGCACCTGCGCCGGATCATGCACGACGGCCCGGAGCGCCGCACCCACGTGCTGGCCTGGTGGCGCGGCGTGGCCCGGATGCGCGCCGACCTGGGCGGCGCCGGGGCCCGCACCGATCAGATCGGCGCCTGGGTGGCGCTCGACACCCACGGCGGGGAGCTGAGCGGCTCGCTGTATCCGGGCACCAGCGGCCCGGACTGGTATCCCCGCCCGTGGCGGGGCCTCTTCTTCGACCGGGCGGTACACCGCACCGGGCAGACCATCATCCCGTACGGACCGTCCCGATGAACGAACCGGTGACCAGCGAGACGTACGCGGCCCAGCTCCGGCGACTGGCCGAGCTGACGGCGCGGGTACGCCAGCAGCGGGAGGAGGCGTACGCCTGGCACGAGCAGCAGTGCGCGGCGGCCGATCGGGCCGTGGCCGAGTCGGCCGACGAGGTCAACCGGGCCGAACGGGAGCTGGTCGCGGCCCGCGAGGCGCAGGAGCGGGTGGATGCCGAGGTGGCGGTGCTGTGGCAGGAGCTGAACGTCCGGCTCGGTGGCGGCGGGCGGCGGGCGGGCACGCCACCGGCCCCCCGAGCGGACGCCACCGGCGACCCGGAGCCGCTGCTGGAGGGTGCACGCGACCTGCTGCGCCGCGCCCGGCAGCCGGGTGAGCTGCCCAGCGGGGTGAACCCGCTGCTGGCCCTCTGCGGGGTGGGCGGGGCGGTGCTGGCGTACGCGCTGGGCGCCGGTTTCCGGGCGCTGGCCGCGCGGGCCGACGGTGAGCTGGCGGTGGGCCTGCCGGTGCTGGCCCTGGTGGTGACGCTGCTCGGCCCGGTGCTGGGTCTGATCCCGGCGCGCCTGATCGCCGACCGCCGGCACGCCGTGCTGAGCCCGCGTCCGGTGATCGTGGTGGCCACCGCCGGTCTGGTGACCACTCTCCTGCTCCTGGTGACCGCCTGAATCCGCGCGTCAGCCGGCGCGCTCGGGGGTGAGCACGGCTTCCCGGAGCAGGCGGCGGGTGAGGGTGAGGCGGTCGGCGTCGGTGTCGAGGGCGGGAAGGTCGCCGACCCGGGTGACCTCGCCGGTGAGCAGGGCGCGCAGCGCGGGCTCGCAGTCGGCGGGCAGGGTCAGTGTGCGGTCGAACAGGCGCAGGGTGATCCGGTCGCCGTCGCCGGTGAGCTGCCAGCGCAGCCCGGGACGGACGGTGACGTGGCTGTCGACGCCAAGCGCGGCGAGCGCGGCGGCCTGGGCCAGCGGACGGATCGGTGCCGGACGCGATGCCGGCCAGGCCCGCTGCCGCAGCCGGGCCGCCACCGCCGCCGGATCGGCCCGCAGCAGCCAGTCCCGCAGTGCCTCGACGGTCTCGGTCAGCTCCGGTTCGATGGCGTCCGGGTCGGCCAGGTCGGTGCCGAACGGCAGGGTGGCCCGCAGCCGCCGGTCCTCCGTGGCCAGCGCGAGCAGCTCCTCCACCAGCGCGTACCGGGTGAGGGCGCGGATGCCGACGGTCAGGTGCAGCGAGCTGTCCTGCTGCGCCTGGGCGCTGTGCAGCCAGCCGCGCGGCAGGTAGAGCGCGTCGCCCGGTTCGAGGACCACGTCCAGGGCGGGCGCACCCTGCGCGCTGGCCGTGACCTCGTCGGCCCGGCCGCCCCAGGGCTGGCGTTCCAGCGGGTCGGGCAGCACCGGTGGGTGGATCCGCCAGTGCTTGCGGCCGTCCACCTGGAGCACGAAGACGTCGTGGGTGTCGTAGTGGGTGGCGAAACCCTGGCTGCCGGGCGGGGTCAGGTAGGCGTTCACCTGCAACGGCTGACCGACGGCCAGACCCAGCTCACGGGTGAAGTCGATGAGCGCCGGCCAGGTGCGGTGCAGGCCCTGGAGGACGAGGGTGGCGCCGCCGGCGTACAACTCGAGGATCTTCTCGTCGAGGACCTGGTCGCCGATCTCGGCGCCCGCGCCACCGCCGCCGGTGTACCGCGCCGCCGGCACCAGCTGGCCGTCCTTGGCCACCCGCAGGAAGGGGGTACGCAGACCCCGCCGGCTCAGCAGTTCGTCGGCGTCGGCGGGGCTGAGCAGGTCGATGAAGCCGGCCGGGTTGGGCAGCTCGGCGGCGCGGGACAGCAGTGGGGTCTGTCCCCAGTGGGCGGCGGCGAACTTTGCCGGTTCCACGCTGACACAGCGGGCCAGCGCCGCGACGGCCGATGGTGGTGGCCCGGCCGGAGCGCAGACCGCCGGGCGGCCCTGGCCGCCCGGCGGGTCGAGTTGCGTCATGGTGATCCGCTATCGCGCCGCGCCGTCGGCACCGCCGTCGTGCTGGCCGGGGGTCGCGCCGCCATCGGCCGGACCCTCGGCACTACCGTCCGCACCACCGTCGTGCTGACCCGGGGTCGCGCCGCCATCGGCCGGACCCTCGGCACTACCGTCCGCACCACCGTCGTGCTGACCCGGGGTCGCGCCGCCGTCCGCCGGACCCTCGGCACTACCGTCCGCACCACCGTCGTGCTGACCCGGGGTCGCGCCGCCATCGGCCGGACCCTCCAAGCCGCCGCCGCTGGTGCGCTGAATGTCGTCGTCGTTGAGTGGCATTCGTGCTCCCTCGGATGGCCCCGCCCCCGCCGTCGGTGGGGTGCGTCGTGTCGCGCGTGGTACCCCCGCGCGATCTTCTCTAACCACACTGCACACCACCGTAAACGTCCGCTCCGGCCGACACGGGGCGTTCGGGTCACGACGCGGCGGCGTACGCCTCGGCCAGGCGGTCCAGCACGCTCGTCCCGTCCCGTCGCGGCACCGGCGCGCCGAGGTGCACGGCGCGCAGTTCGGCCATCAACTCGTGCCACAGCTCGGGCCCGCCGGCCGCGAGCAGTTCCGCCCGCACCCGCAGTTGTCGGGTGGTGCGGCGGTGCCGCAGACCCCACTGCCCCAGTTGGGCGAAGACCGGCACCAGGTGAATCGACGCCTCGGTCAGGCTGTAGGCGGCCCGCCGGCCCGGCCCCGCGTCCTGTCGGGTCAACAGGCCGGCAGCGACAAGCCGCCGGAGCCGGTCAGCCAGGATGTTGGAGGCGATCCCCTCCTCGGAGCCGGCCAGCAGTTCCCGGAAGTAGCGCCGATTGCCGAACATCACGTCGCGCAGCACCAGCAGGCTCCAGCTGTCGCCGAACGCCTCGACGGCGGCATTGATCGGGCAACCCGAACGCGCCGGCTCCACCTACCAACTCCTCACCGTCGAGCTGGTTGCAATCTACCATCAGATGCTTCGACGGCGACCGGGCAGCCGGACCGTGGCAAGCCCGGCCAGGGCGGCGGCGGCCAGGAAGGCCGTACCGGCGCTGGTGGCCGCCTGGAGCGACGGCCGGGGCCACGCCGGTGCCGGATCCGGGGCCGACCGGCCGGGCGTGCGCTACGGCACCTCGTTCGAGGTGTTCCACTTCGACCTCTGGTAGGCCGGTGCGACACGCCGGCTGGTCGGACCGGTCGGTCAGGGCATGACCTGCGCGAGATCGCCGGGCATGTTGGCCCGCACGTCGTCCCACTCGCCCTGGGTGATGTGCCGGCGCAGGGTGTCCAGCACCACCTGCACCACCCGCTGCGGGCCGCCCTCGACGTCGTACGGGAAGCCCTGGCGTACCTCGTACAGGAAGTCGTCCCGGTTGAGCTTGATCGGCACGTTCTGCGGCTGCCAGCCGTCGAAGTAGATGCCCCGCACCAACAACGGCAACTGGGCCGAGAACTCCACGCTCTCCTGCACCGGCATCCGGTCCCGCAGCAGGTGCAGCACGGTGCGCAGGGCCGCGTACGACTGGTTGCGTTGCGCCTTCGGCCACCCGTACGCCTGCTCGATGTCCTTGAGAATCAGGTTGGTTTTGTCCACCGAGGACTCCACCGCCGACTGGAACTGCTCAGCCATCTGTCCACCCCCGTAGGTCGGTCTCCCACCGTCGGTCGTCGGGCCGCCGGGGCGGGCCCACCGGACCGCGTCGTGGCCTGATCGGGCCGCCCCGGCCGAGGCGTGACGCGCGCCTGGACCGGTCGGCCGCCCCGATGACGCGCAGCACCCCGTCCGGTCGCCGGTGCGGTAGCACCGTCATCGCCATCCACCTCCGTCGGTCGTCCCCACCATGGTCGGCACGGCGAGGGTGAGCCGTCCTCACCCGCACCGGGTGAACAACGGCGCGGGATCAGGCGGTCTCCGGGAGAAGTTCCTGGAGTTGCTTGGCGTTGCGTTGGGCGTAGTCGCGGTAGCAGTTGTTGAACAGCACGTGGGTCTGTGCCGTCTGGTCGGCGAGTTCGCGCAGCTTGGGCGCCCAGTCGCGCAGCTCACGGTCGGAGTAGCGGTAGCCGAACTTCTGGTGGATGTCGCGGCTGGTCCACTTGTCACTGTGGCCGTGGAAGCGGACGACCGCCAGGTCCGAGGTGGCGGCCAGCACCGGTGGGATCGACGAGCGGTGCCCCTGCGGCATGTCCACGCTGACGTACGACAACCGGTGCTGACGCAGGAAGTCGAGGGTCTCCTCGGCGTTGTCCCCGTCGAACCAGGAGGCGTGCCGGAACTCGAAGACCGGCCGTAGCGGCGCGCACCGCCCGGCCACCTCCAGCAGGTACTGCTTGTTGTCGCGGCGGATGGTGAACCAGGGCGGGAACTGGAACAGCAGCGCACCGAGCTTGTCCGCCTCGACCAGCGGGTCCAGTGCGCTGAGGAACCGGCTCCAGACCTCCTCGTACGCCTGCGGCGGCAGGTCGGCCGGGTAGACGTTGCGCTTGTCGGTCTGCGGTCGAAGCTCCTTGTAGAGCGAGCTGACCTTGGTGGGGTGACCGGTGAGCAGGCTGAACGCCTTCACGTTGAAGGTGAACTCGGCCGGCGTACGCTCGGCCCACAACCGGGCGGTACGCTCGGCCGGCGGCGAGTAGTAGGTGGCATCCACCTCGACCAGCGGGAACTGCCGCGCGTAGTAGGCCAGCCGCTTCTCCGGCGTGTCAGCTTTGCCGGGATACCAGCCCGAGTCCAGCAGCGTCCGGTCGGTCCAGGAGGCGGTACCCACCCTGATCTCGCCCATGGGTGCAGTCCACCGCGTCCCGGACCGACCGGCAACCTGCCGAGGCTCAGGCCGCCCGCCGCTCCCGGGTCTGCTTGCACGTCACACAGGCGGTCGCCGCGGGGAAGATCTCCAGCCGCTCCACCGGGATCGGCGCCGAGCATCCCTCGCAGTAGCCGTAGGTGCCCTCGTCGAGTCGGGTCAGGGCGTGCTCGTACTGGGCGCGCCGGTCGAGGATGGTGCGGAGCAGGGACTGCGCGGTGTCCCGCTCGGCGGTCTTGGTGCCGCTGTCGGCCTGGTCGTCGCCGGCGGTGTCGCCGACCTCGACCAGCCGCAGCACCTGGCTCTGCTGCACCGCCTGCTCGTACTCCTCGGACAGCTCGGCGTAGCGGGCCTGCAAGGAGAGCCGGATCCGGTCGGTCTCCGCCTGGGACCGGCCCGTGCCGATTGTGTCGTGGACGAGCATCGCTGCCTGCCTTTCCTCGGCCTATTCGTCAGCCCGGGCGGGACGCACCCACCCGGCGATACCGCCCAGACCTGATCAGCCGGGCGCTGTGAGCCCCGCGAATACCCCCCGCGACGGCAGGTCAAACCGGGTCGGCGGCGGATTCCACGATCGCCGGACGACGCGGGTCGTCGACCCGGACCACCAGGTCGGCGAAGCTGGCGGGGGCGACCTCGTCGGCGTACCGGGCGAACGCCGGCAGCGTCCACGCCTGCTCGGCGGCGCTGCGGCGGCGCAGCGCGCCGGCCGACATCTCCAGGTGCACGGTGCGGTCGAAGGGCAGGCCGCCGCCGAGCAGGAACGCGCCGCTGACCAGGACCACGCCGCCGGGCGGCAGCTCGACGTACCCGGCCCGGGTGGCCCGATCCGCTGCGGCGTCCCAGAGCGAGGGCAGCAGCCGGCCGGTCCCCGCCGGCCCCGCCGGATCCAGTACCTCCCGACGCAGGCCGGCCTCGTCGACCCAGCTCTCGTAGTACGCGTCCGGATTGTGCCGGCCCCGTTCCAGCCGGACGGAGGCGGGCCGGAGGAAGTCCTCGGCCCGGACGTGCAGCACCGGGCGGCTCAACGCGCGCAGCGGGTCCACAAGTGCGGCGGCCAACTCGCCCGGACGTGCGGCCGGCGCGCCGTCGATGCCGACCCGCAGCCGCCCGGCCGGTACGGCGTCGGCGAGCCGTTCGGCCAATTCGGCCACGAGTCGCTGCGGTGAGATGGGGCGCACGCGCATCCGACAATCGTGCCCGGCCGGCGGTCGGGCGCCCAGCCGGACCGGTCAGCCGGTGCGGTCGAGGGTGACCCGGGCGTCGTCGGCCAGTCGGTATCCGACGCCGTAGACGGTGGTGACCAGCGGGACGTCCACACCGACCTTGCCGCGCAGCCGGCGCACGTGCACGTCCACCGTACGCACGCCCGCGTGCTCGTAGCCCCAGACCGCGTTGAGCAACTGGAGCCGGGTGAACACCCGTCGGGGATGCGCCACCAGGTGCAGCAGCAGGTCGAACTCCAGCCGGGTCAGCGGCAGCGGCTCGCCGTCGCGCAGCACGGACCGGGAGGAGGCCAGGATGTGCAGGCTGGGAATGGTCGGGGCGAGATGCCGTGCCGACCGTCCGGCCGGGACGCTGTCGGTGCGACGCTCGGGCACCACCGGGCCGACGGTGCTGACCATGCCCTCACCGTGCTCGATCATCTCCCGGGCCGCCTCCAGCAGCCGGCGGGCGGCCGGAGTCAGCGACTCCTCACAGGCCAGCGGGATGGAGAGGGTCACGGTGAGCACCGGAGCCGCCGTACTTGTGGGGCGGCGTTGACCGCCCGGAGGCCGACCAGGGACCACGGGTTGGGACGTATGCCATCCGGCGCGCGACGAAGCGGGGCTGACCGACATGGTCCTCCTTGGCTGGTCCGGGTTTCCCCACGGCCCCGGGACGCCGTTTTATCGATGCTTCCCGGCGTCCGTGCGAGGGTCAAGAGGCGGCTGCGTTGCATGAATGTGACAATTGACCGACACTTCGCAGCCAACTGCTCGCTCTGCGTACGAGCCATGTTGATTACAGCAGAGCCGCCCACTTGATCTGTTACGGGGGGGTCCCCGGCGGATTCACCTCTCGGGTGGCCGCCACTTCACCTCTCGGGTGGCCGCCACTTCACCTCTCGGGTGGCCGCGCCGAATTGTTCTCCCGGGCTCCCCTTTCCCCGGGCAGCGCACCGGACGGACGCGGCACACCCGGACCCGGATGCGCCGCGCCACGCTCGCCGCTCGCCTCACGGCTCGATCGTCACCCGGGCCTCGTCGGCGAGGCGGTACCCGACACCGTGCACGGTGGTCAGGATCGGCGTGTCGGCGCCGAGCTTGGCGCGCAACCGGCGGACGTGCACGTCCACGGTGCGCGCCACCGCGTGGTCGTAACCCCAGACCGAGTTGAGCAGCTGGACCCGGGTGAAGACCCGACGCGGTCGCTCGGCGAGGAAGAGCAGCAGGTCGTACTCGATGCGGGTCAACTGGATGGTCCGGTCGCCCTGCTGCACGACGCGCGGCCCGGTGAGGATGCGGACGGCGTTCGGGTCCGCCGGGCCGGTCCGCTGGCCCGCGCCCGGACCCGCCGCAGTGGCGGCCCGCTCCCCGACGTCCGCAGTGGCGGCCCGCTCCCCGACGTCCTCGGGAAAGACCCAGCCGTCGTGGGACAGCCGGCCCTCGCCCGACTCGGCCAACTCGCTAAGCACCTCCATCAGACGCCGCAGACGCGGACTCACCGGCCCTGCGGCGAGATCGACCGTGATGGTCAGGGTCGGTCCGGTGCGCGGCCGGGTCAACCAGACCCGGTCGGGGCGGCCGGGCGGGTGCTGACGCGGACTGATGGCGACGACGGACATGGTGGCCTCCTGGGACTACCGCCACGCCGGGTGGGCGGGGCGGTTCAGCGGGACGCCCGACCGGCGGTCGCCGGGGGCGCGAGGATGGGGCGGGACAGCGGGGTGGGACCGAGTACGGGCAGGCCGGCGATCCGCCACGCGGCGAAACCGCCGATCACGTCGGTGGCCCGGTACAGCCCGAGATCCTGCAACGAGGCGGCGGCCAACGACGAGGTGTAACCCTCCTGGCAGATGACCACCACGGGCAGGTCGTAGCCGACCGCCTCGGGCAGCCGGGCCGGACATCGCGGGTCGAGCCGCCACTCCAGCACGTTGCGCTCGATCAGCAGCGACCCCGGCACGGTGCCGTGCGCGGCCCGCTGCGCGGCCGGCCGGATGTCGACAAGCAGCGCGCCACCCCGGTACGCCAGGTGCGCCTGCTCCGGGTCGAGTCGGTCGATCCGGGCCCGGGCGGCGGCCAGGATCTCGTCGATGCCCCGCGAGCCCGGGGGTGGCACCGGTGGCGGACAGCGGAGGTCGGCCGGTTCGGTCTGCGACATCAGGGGTTCCTTCCAGGAAAGATCATCTTTGCGCGTCGAAGGCTCGGCGGCGGGGCGAGGTGGGCCGCACGGAGATCACCATGCCACGCCGGCCTCGGCCACCTCGGCGACCAGCAGCCGGCCCTCGGCCAGGTGGTAGCGGGTCATCCGGCGCAGGGCCGGACGGTAGACGTGCACGCTGACCGCCGGCTCGGCCTGCCGGTTGGTCACCACGTGCACGTGCCGTGGGCCGAACCGGCGGCCGGAGCCCGCAGCGAGCAGGTGCGGACGCAACCGGCCACCGCTGACCGTCTCCTCGGTGAGGACACCCGCGGCGACCAGGAAGGCACCGGCGGAGCCACCGTGGTCGTGCAGGTCGGTGCCCTGGCCGGGCAACCAGCTCAACGCCCACACCTCGTGGTCGTCGTGCGCCGCCAGCCGGGCGTACCAGCGGCTGGTGGGGTCGAAGCGCAGCGGCACCGGCCAGCTCGCGGGATCGGCGGCCCAGCGCCGGGCGACGGCGAGCAGGTCCGATTCGGTGGCGGATACGGCAGGCATCAGGTCCTCACGGCGGTCGTCGGCGGTACGTCCCGATCAGCTTAGAAGGTAAACCCTATAGGTTTAGTAGGCAATCCTACGATCTGAGACACAGGTGATCGCGACGCGCCCCGGCCCGACGGGCGACGGGCGACGGGCGACGGGCGACGGGCGACGGGCGACGGGCGACGGGCGACGGGCGACGGGCGACGGGCGACGGGCGACGAAGATCATCGGATCGACCGGCGGTCGCGGGCGGTGCCAGGGCGCCGACTAACCTGGACCGGTGAGCGAGGAACTCGACGCCGAAACCCTGGAATTCGCGCACCGGATGTTCGACCTGGCGCGCGACGGCGCGACCACGGAACTCGCCGGGTACGTCGACGCGGGGCTGCCGGTCAACCTGACCAACCAGAAGGGGGACAGCCTGCTGATCCTGGCGGCCTACCACGCCCATCCGGAGACGGTCCGCGCGCTGCTCGACCGGGGCGCCGACCACTCCCGCGCCAACGACCGGGGACAGACGGCGCTGGCCGCAGCCGTGTTCCGCAAGAACGCCGAGGCGGTACGCGCACTGCTCGACGCCGGCGCCGACCCCGACGGCGGCAACCCGTCCGCAGTAGCCACCGCCGAGTTCTTCGACCTACCCGAGATGCTCGCCCTCCTACAGGGTTAAGGAAGGGCCCCCTTTTAACGCCTGCGGTAGAGGAAGGGCCCCTTGTTAACACCGGAGCCGGCCCGCGAGCGGCCGACGCCGTAGCGCCGCCTATCCGCTCGCCGGGAAGCCGACTACGCGCTGGCCTCGATCAGGAAGCGTCGGGCGTACGCGACGAAGGAGCCCTCCGCGCGGATCCGTTCGTGCAGGCGCCGCAGCGCGGGCCGGTGTGCCGCCACGGTGAAGCCGGGCACCGTCCAGATCACCTTGCGCAGGAACCAGACCACCGCCCCGATGTCGTAGAAGACCGTCCGCAGGGTGGCCTCGCGCAGGTCCACCACCCGCAGGCCGGCAGCCTGGGCGGCGGCCACCGCGTGCTCCGGATGGCGGTGCTCGGGCGGCGGCAGTGGACCGAGGATCGCCTCGCTGAGTTCGCGTACGGTCCCCGGGCCGATCTGCTGGGACAGGAACGTGCCGCCCGGGCGCAGCACCCGCGCCACCTCGGGCCAGTCGGTACGCACCGGATGCCGGCTGACCACCAGGTCGAAGGCGGCGTCGCGGAACGGCAGCGGCGCGTCGCCGCGCACTGCCACCACGCTCGCCCCGAGCGGCGCCAGGTTGGCCCGCGCCACCGGTACGTTCGGCAACCACGCCTCGGTGGCGACCAGCAGCCGGGGCGGGTCGGGTACCTCGGCCAGCACCTCTCCCCCGCCGGTGTCGACGTCCAACGCGGCGGCGGCCCGCGCCATCCGCGCCGCGACCAGCCGCGCGTAACCCCAGGGTGGACGCTCCTCGGTGGCCCGCCCGGCGAGCCAGTCGAAGGCCCACCCCTCGACCGGGGCGGCGGCCCCCTCGGCGATCAGATCCTCGAAGCTGGGTTCTCCTGGCACGGACGCCAGCGTGTCCGGCCGGCACCCCTGCGGCAACGCCTTTTCCCGCCGAGCACGCGCGCTCTACGGGCGGGGACGGACCACCTCGACGGTGGGGGCGTCGACGCCACCGCGTACCACCTCGACGCTCGTCGCCTCGGGACTGGCCTCGAAGTGGCGCATCAGCCGCGCACCGAGGTGTACGCCCACCCCACCGACGGCCAGGGCGAGCATCTCGACGACCAGCAGCGCCGGGGTGGCGCCGCGGTTCGCCGCGTCCGCCCGGATCAGGCAGGAGAGCAGGAACAGCCCGGCCATGCCCGCGTTCACGACGTTGAAGCTGATCGCCGTGCGGCGGGTGCGGTCGGGCGGCACGTCCCACAGGTCGACCATGCCGGCCACCGCGGTCAACGCCGCCGTCACCAGGGCGGCCACCGCCGTCCAGTAGCCGACCTCGCCGAGGAAGGCCGGGCCGCCGGCCACGTCGGCGAGGTCGAAGATGGTCGCGCAGACGAAGAGCCCGTACGGAAAGGTCACCAGCATGGGTTGAATCGGATGCCCCTGCACCCGCAGCCGGCTCTGCATCGTCATGTCCCCCCTGGGATCGAATCAGCCCAACAGCCCAGGGTGCTACCCGGGTGCCAGCCGGGTGAAACGACGGTTCAGTTGTCGCGGGGCCGGGAGACGGTGCTGACCAGCCGCTCAGCCACCTCACGCAACGGGATGGACAGCGACTCCGCAGCGCTGCGCAACACCTCGAGGGCGTCCTCGGCCGGGCAGCCACGCTGGGTCATGATCACCCCAACGGCCTGGCCGATCACGCCGTCGCCGAGCAGCGCGGCGTCCTGCTCGCCGGCCTGCGCGGCCCGTCGCTGGCGGTCGCGCACAGCGGCGAGCAGCAGGCCGGCGTGCTCGGCGAGCAGCATCGCGGTCAACTGATGGCCGGTGGTGAGCGCGTCGGACTCACCGGCGTAGAGGTTCACCGCGCCGATGACCTGCTCGTCGATGTCGACCGGGGCCGAGATCACCCCGTGTACGCCCAACTCGCGTGCGCGGGCCGTCCAGTCCGGCCAGCGCCGCTCGGCGTCCAGGTCCTCGGCACCGACCATCTCCCGCCGCCGGATCGCGTCCATCGCCGGGGTGTCCGCGCCGTAGCGCAGGTCGTCGAGCCCGCTGAACCGGCTGTCGGAGGCGGCTACCCCGGCCGGTTCGCCGGCCCGCAGCGCGGTGAACCCGCACCAGCTCACCCCGACCAGCGCATCCCGGGTGATCCGGACCAGCGCGGCGAGCGCCTCGTCGAAGTCCTCCATGGCGAGCAGCCCGGCGGTCAACTCCCGCAGCAGGGCGGCGGTCTCCAGCACGCCGAGCGTCTCCACAAACGGTGGACTGGCGTCCAGGTTCACCGGTCCTCAGCCCCCGTACGACCGGCCTGCGTCGTCACCTGTCTCCTCCTCGACTCATCCGGTACTGCGCGTCGCCGCGCGCCGGCGCACCAGGGGTGATCCGCTTGCTGGCGTCGCGCAGACCCGATCCACCCGAACCGGGGCGCCCCCGGACCACGTGGACTCGCCCTACTACCCACCCGAACAAGGGTCGAAACGGTGCAAACCGGGGCCCATCCAGGGTACGACCACCGCCAGGAGGGCACGTCCCAGCCGCGAAGAAACCGCACCGCGACCACCACCCGATCAGCCCGCAACCGGTCGGCCCGGCAACCGGTTACCGCGACTCGACTCGGCAACCGGTTACCGCGACGATCGGCGGCGTCTCGGTCAGCGTGCGCCCGCGCCGCTGAGCCGGCGGCCGACCGAGGCGATCAGCCGGTCCAACTCGGAGCCGAACGGGTTGTCGTGCACGAGGTACGTCCAGGTCGCACTCGGCCGGACCAGCTTCGCCGCGTCCGGCTCCCAGTCCTCGTCGAACTCCGTCTCCTCGAAGGTCGCCAGGGTGCGCGTCTCGATCTCGGGGACCAGGTTCGTGAAGGCCGGCACCGCAGCCCGGTGGAACTCGTCGAGCGGGTCGAGCCGGCCCAGGGCACGCAGGTGCACGCCCTCGCGGACCTCCGACAGCTCGGCCAGGTGCTCGGCCCAGAGCCGGTCGAGGTGGTAGAGCGCGATCGACCGGGCCACCCGGGCCAGCAGGTCCTCGTCCATCTCGCCGGCCTTCTCCGGCATCTTGTCCAGCAGCATCAGCGCGGCGATGTCGCTGGTCAGCAGCCGCTCGCGGCGTTCGGCAAGTGCCTTGCGCTGTTGCTCGATCACCACGCTGTAGCGCCAGGTGTTGCGGTGGATCTCGTGGTTGACGCCCTCGGCGACCCGCTGCGCGTGCTCCACGGCGTAGTCCACCTGCGCGTCGGTGACCAGGCCGTCGGCGTTCATCCGGGGCGACGGCGGCACGGTGTCACCGGCGTGCCGGACGACCAGGTCGTCCTCCAGGCTGACGAAGAAGACCGAGCCACCCGGGTCACCCTGCCGGCCGGCCCGGCCACGCAGCTGGTCGTCGACCCGGCGGCTGTCGTGCCGGCCGCTGCCGATCACGTAGAGGCCCCCCAGCTCGGCCACCCGGTCCCGGTCGGCCTGGTCGCTGCCGCCGAGCCGGATGTCCACGCCCCGGCCGGCCATCTGGGTGGAGACGGTGACCGCACCGTACGCGCCGGCCTCGGCGATGATCGCCGCTTCCTCGTCGTCGTTCTTGGCGTTGAGCACCACGCACGGCACACCTACCGCGTTGAGCCCGGCGGCCAGCTGCTCGGACTCCTTGACGTCCAGGGTGCCCACCAGCACCGGCCGCCCGTCGGCGTGGCAGCGCTTGATCTCGTCGATCAGCGCCTCCTCCTTCTCCGCCCGGGTGGCGTAGATGCGGTCCGGCTCGTCCACCCGTACGCACGGGGTGTTCGGCGGGATCACCGCGACCTCCAGGCCGAAGAACTCCCGGAGCTGGTCGCCGACGAGCACCGCGGTGGCGGTCATCCCGCACACCTTCGGGTAGAGGTTGATGTACGCCTGCACCGCGATGGTGCCGAGCACCTCACCCTCGGCCGTGGCGTCCAGCCCCTCCTTGGCCTCCACCGCCGCCTGGAGTCCGTCCGGCCAGCGCCGCCGCTGGGCGACCCGGCCACGCATCTCGTCGATCAGCTCGACGGTGCCGTCCCGGACGATGTAGTCCACGTCCCGGTGCAGCAGGGCGTGCGCGTGCAGCGCCACGTTCACCGCCGAGAGCTGCTCGACGTGCTCCTCGTCGTACAGGTCGATGCCGAGCTTGGCCTCGACGGCGGCCAGCCCGGCGGAGGTGAACGCCACACTGCGACCGTCCTCGGCGACCGTGTAGTGCCGGCCCTTGCGCAGCCCACGCACCAGCGCGGCGGCGGCGTGCACCGGATCCTGCTCGCCGGGCACCGAGCCGGCCAGCACCATCGGCACCCGGGCCTCGTCGATCAGGATGGAGTCGGCCTCGTCGACGATCGCCGTACGCAGCGGCGGCTGGACGCGGTCCTCGATGTCGGTGACGAGCTGGTCGCGCAGGAAGTCGAAGCCGGCCTCGCTCACCGCCACGTAGGTCACGTCGCAGGCGTACGCGGCCCGCCGCTCGACCGGCGTGGACGCCTCGTTGACCCAGCCAACGGTGATCCCGAGCAGGGTGTAGACCGGTTCCATCCACTGGGCGTCACGGCGGGCCAGGTAGTCGTTGACGGTGAGCACGTGCACCGGGCCGTTGCCGAGCCGAACGTGCCCGTACGCGGCGATCGCGGCGGTAAGCGTCTTGCCCTCACCGGTGGCCATCTCGGCGACCTTGCCGGAGAGCAGCGACATCGCGCCGAGCAGCTGCACGTCGTACGGCCGCTGATCGAGGCCGCGTCGGGCGGCCTCGCGGCCGATCGCGCAGATCTCCTCGTAGCTCGTCGCCGCACCGGCCGCCTCGGTGAGCTCGGCATCGTCGAACGCCGAGATCTCTTCCTCACGTGCCTCGATCGCCGGCAGCAGCTTCTCCAGCGGGGCCAGGTCGACCGTGGTCCCCGGGCGCTGGAGGAATCGGCGGAACCTGGTCTTCAACCGTTGCGACACACCCATGAGCCGCAACGGTACGCGAACAAACGGATCTTGAGCGTCCCACCCACCCGCTCCCGCACCCCCGAATCTCCGCGATCTTGCAGTTTCCGCCCCAACAAACCAGGACAAAAAGTGTATTCCCGCGACCAAAAGTGCAAGATCGCGGGGGCGCGGGTGGGTGGGGCTAGAGACCGTTCTCGCGCCGCCGGCCGGTTCCGCGCCCTCCCGGGCGGTCGTACCCTGCGGGTCCGGACGCCTGCCCGAGCCGGTCGCAATCAAACGTTCATCCGTTGGGAACGTGCCGGGAGCAGGGTGCTGATCAAGCTGGGAAGACGGATCCGGTTAGCGTGCGGGGTGCTGGGAAATCCATCTCTCGGTCTTCCCGCCATCAGGGGGTGCCTGTGCGGAACACTGAATCTCTGGTCTCGCCCGTGGTCGAGGCGTGGGCCACCTATCGGACCAGTTCCCAGGCGGACTGGCCGACCCGGCGGCTGTTGCGCGCCAAGGGGGAGACCCGGGTCAGCGTGGTGCTGCCGGCGCGCAACGAGGAGGCGACCGTCGGCGCCATCGTGTCGACCATCCGCGAGCACCTGATGGACCGGGTGCCGCTTGTCGACGAACTGATCGTGGTCGACTCACGCTCCACCGACCGCACCGTCCAGGTGGCCCGGGACGCCGGCGCCGAGGTGGTCGGCCAGGACGCGATGACCCGTGGGTTGCCCCGGCTGACCGGCAAGGGCGACGCGCTCTGGGCCGGGCTGGCCGCGGCCGAGGGCGACGTGGTCGCCTTCGTCGATGCCGACCTGCGGGAGTTCCGGCCGCACTTCGTCACCGGGCTGCTCGGACCGCTGCTCACCGACCCCTCGGTCGACTTCGTGAAGGGTTTCTACCACCGGCCGTTGATCAGCACCAGCGGTGTGGAGGCCGACGGCGGCGGCCGGGTGACGGAGCTGATGGCCCGGCCGGTGCTGAACCTGTTCTGGCCGGAACTGGCCGGCTTCGTGCAACCCCTCGGCGGCGAGTACGCGGGCCGCCGGGAGGTGCTCGCGCGGGTGCCCTTCGTCTCCGGGTACGGCGTCGAGACCGCCATGCTCATCGACCTGCTCGAACTGGTCGGGTTGGACGCGCTGGCCCAGGTCGACCTCGGCGAGCGCAAGCACCGGCACCAGGACACCGCGGCGCTGGGCCGGATGTCCGCCCAGATCATGCTGACCGTTTGGTCGCGGTTGCAGCGGCGGGGCTGGGCGAATCCGGAGTTGCTGCCGACGCCCCTGTTGACCCAGTTCCGGCGGGGTGGCTCGGACGCCCTGCCGAACCTGGACCGGGAGATCGTCGTCAGCGACGTCTCGGTGGCGGAGCGGCCACCCCTGGCCGAACTGCGGCACCTGCTGCCGCGTCGGCGGGTCACCGCGGCGTGACCGACCGGGCCGGCGGGCGGCGCCGGTCACCGTTTCGCCGAGGGGGAGGCGCGCCACGATGGGTTTCACCGCATCCCGAGCTGTACGGCGGATTCGACGGCGGCGACCGGGTCCGGGTCAACGGCGTCTCCGCCGGCGCTCCGGCGGTGATGGCTCGCCGCTACCTCGCCCGCTACCACCAACTACCTCGCCTCGGCCAGGCCGCAGCCCCGCTCCGGGCGGCCTGATCCGGCGTCGTCCGGCACCCGACCGCACGGTTTCACCCGGTCTCGCGCCGGGTAGTTGGCAGGCTCGCAAGAGATGGCGGGCAGTCGGCAGATTCCCGGGCGGGCGCGAGACGAGGGCGGAGATGGCGGGCCGGATCAGCTGCGAGGTACGGAACGGGTCACCCGTCACCGTCGTCGCCCTCACCGGCACCCTCGACCTGACGAGCATGCGCGAGGCGTACGCGCTGCTGGACCGGTGCCTGGCCCGCCAGCCCGACGCGCTTGTGGTCGACCTGGCCGGGCTGACCGTACGCGACAGCCTGGCGGTGTCGGTCCTCGCCGCCGCGGCCCGGCGTGCCGAGGACTGGCCGGCGGTGCCGATGGTGTTCTGCGCACCGCAGCCCGACACCTCCGCTCAGCTTGCCGCGTCGGCTGTCTGCCGGGTGCTGCCGCTCCGATCCACCTGCACCGAGGCGACCCGGGTGGCGGGCGCGGCGGCGGTCCCCCGGGTCCGGATACGCCTGGAGCCGGTGGCGGCGGCCTGCCGGCGAGCCCGGGAACTGGTCGCCGACGCCTGCGCCAGGTGGAATCTGCCGGAGGCGGTCGGGCCGGCCTCGGTGGTGCTCAGCGAACTGGTAGGCAACGTGGTCCGGCACGCCCGTACGCCGATGCAGGTCACCGTGACGTTGCGGCGGCCGTGGTTGCAGCTGGCGGTGATCGACGGCAGCCAGCGGCCGGCCCGACCCGGACACGCCGGGCTGCGCGACGAGGGCGGCCGGGGCCTGCTGCTGGTCCGCGAGCTGGCCGAGCGTTGGGGCAGTGCGCCGGCCGGCGACGGCAAGGCCATCTGGGCCACACTGCCGGCGAATTGACCGAATTTCGCTCTTCCGCCTGGTTACATGGTCGGCGGGGCGGGTAGCCACGCCCGTCCTTTTACGTCCTCCAGCGGGGTGAGCACTGATGGCCAAGCGGGTTACCTCCGAATCCGGACAGGACCGGGGCCCGGCCATCCTGGCGCCGGCCCGGTTCGGCGGCTACCCCGGCCCACTGCGCGAACCCGTCCGGGGCGGAAAGCTGATCAGATTCCTGGCCACCACCGATCACAAGCAGATCGGGTTGCTCTACCTGCTCACCTCGTTCGCGTTCTTCCTGGTGGCCGGGGTCGAGGCGATGCTGATCCGCGCCGAGTTGGCCCGCCCGGGGTTGCAGCTGCTCTCCGCCGAGCAGTACAACCAGCTCTTCACCTCGCACGGCGCGGTGATGCTGCTGCTGTTCGCCACCCCGGCGGCGTTCGGGTTCGGCAACTACATCGTGCCGATCCAGATCGGCGCGCCGGACGTGTCGTTCCCCCGGCTGAACGCCCTGGCGTACTGGCTGTACCTGTTCGGCGGGCTGATGGTGATCGGCGGCTTCCTGACGCCACAGGGCTCGGCCGACTTCGGGTGGACGGCCTACACGCCGCTGAGCACCGCCCAGCATTCTCCCGGCGTCGGGGCGAACATGTGGGTGATCGGTCTGGTGGTGTCCGGTCTGGGCACCATTCTCGGCGCGGTCAACCTGATCACCACGATCCTGACCCTGCGCGCACCGGGCATGACCATGTTCCGGATGCCGATCTTCACCTGGAACATGCTCTTCACCAGCGTGCTGGTGATCCTCGTCTTCCCGCTGCTGGCCGCCGCGCTGCTGGCGCTGTCGGCGGACCGGCTGCTCGACGCGCACGTGTACAGCCCGGACACCGCCGGGCCGATGCTCTGGCAGCACCTGTTCTGGTTCTTCGGGCATCCCGAGGTCTACATCATCGCGCTGCCGTTCTTCGGCGTCATCACCGAGATCATTCCGGTCTTCTCCCGTAAACCGATCTTCGGCTACACCGGCCTGGTGCTGGCCACCATCGCCATCACCGTGCTCTCCATGACGGTCTGGGCACACCACATGTTCGCCACCGGCCAGGTGCTGCTGCCGTTCTTCAGCATCCTCAGTTACCTGATCGCCGTACCGACCGGGGTGAAGTTCTTCAACTGGATCGGCACCATGTGGAAGGGACAGCTCACCTTCGAGACGCCGATGCTGTTCGCCATCGGCTTCCTGGTCACCTTCCTGCTCGGTGGGCTCACCGGCGTGCTGCTGGCCGCCCCACCGGCCGATTTCCACACCCACGACACCTACTTCGTGGTCGCGCATTTCCACTACGTCGTCTTCGGTACGGTCGTCTTCGCGCTCTTCGGCGGCTTCTACTTCTGGTGGCCGAAGATGACCGGACGGCTGCTCGACGAGCGGCTCGGCAAGCTGCACTTCTGGACCATGTTCATCGGCTTCCACGGCACCTTCCTGGTGCACCACTGGCTGGGCAACGAGGGCATGCCTCGGCGCTACGCCGACTACCTGCCCACCGACGGCTTCACCACGCTGAACACGATCTCCAGCATCTTCGCCTTCGTACTCGGCGCGTCCACCCTGTTCTTCATCTGGAACGCCTGGAAGTCCTGGCGGTTCGGGGAGCTGGTGACGGTGGACGACCCGTGGGGCTTCGGCAACTCGCTGGAGTGGGCGACCACCTGTCCGCCACCGCTGCGCAACTTCGACCGGATGCCCCGGATCCGCTCCGAGCGCCCGGCCTTCGACGCCAAGTACGGCGAGCTCGTCTCCGATCTGGGGCGCGACCTGCCACAACGCGCCACCCGCCCGCCGCAGGAACTGCACGAGGAGTTCCACCGCGAGCCGCATCCGCGCGAGTCGCCAAGCGCCGAAGGCGCGCACGGTGCCCGGGAAGCCGTCGCGTACCAACCCACGCCGCAGTCCGGGGCGCGGCCCATCGAGGTGCCGGATCCGGAAGAGATTCGCCGGCCGAGCTTCGAGGAGACCGACGAGCCGGAGCAGAACCCGTTGGGTGGGGAACGCAGCCCGCAGCCCAACGACCGGTGGCGGCATCCGCGCGGGCACGGCGACACCCCGGAGAACTGAACCGGACGCCGCGGCGCCGCCCGGCCGACCGGCCACGCCGCGGCGCCGCCCGGCCGACCGGCCACGCCGAGTCGGTCCGCCCCGGCACCGGCCGCAGATCAGCAGGCCGGCTCCAGCAGGCGCAGACCGAGGTCTGCCTCGACCAACCCGGCACCGGGCCGGGCGGTCAACGGACCCGGGACGACGACACCGGCCCGGGTTCCTTCGTCTTCGACTCGGACTCGGCGGGGCCGTTCTGCCAGGGCGGCGGTGTGTCGGCAAGCATCGCCTGGCGCAGCCAGGTCAGCGCCCGCGACAGCAGCCGTGACACGTGCATCTGCGAGATGCCGAACCGGGCCGCGATCTCGGCCTGGGTCTGGTTGCCGTAGAACCGCATCGCCAGGATCCGCCGCTCCCGCCAGGGCAACCGGTGCAGCAGGCCGCTGACGGTCACCCGGTCGTCCACCGATTCCAGCGCGATGTCGGACTCGCCGACCAGGTCACCGAACTCGGCCGAACTCTCCCCGCCCACCGGGGCGTTGAGCGAGGCCGGACTGTACCCGGCCGCCGACTCCAGCGCGGCGAGGATCTCCTCTTCCGGGGTCTCCAGCCGCTTCGACAACTCGGCGACCGTGGGCGCCCGGGACAGTTCGCTGGTCAAGGCCGCCGTCGCCTGGCCGACCTCGAGGATCAGGTCACGCAGCCGACGGGGCACGTGTACGCCCCAGGTCCGGTCCCGGAAGTGCCGCTTGATCTCACCCACGATGGTGATCGCGGCGTACGCCGTGAAGGAACCACGTTCCGGGTCGTACCGGTCGACGGCGTTGACCAGGCCCAGCCGGGCCACCTGTTCCAGATCCTCGAGCGGTTCCCCGCGCCCCCGGTACCGCCGGGCCAGCCGGCCCGCGAACGGCAACGCGAAGCGCACCAGGTCGTCGCGTGCCTCCTGGCGCCGTTCGGGCGGCAGACCTTCGATCCGCGCCGCGTACGCCAGTGCCGCCGAGTCCAGATCCTCAAGTCCCCGATCGGTCGGTGGTGGTGTGGTCGTGCTGGTCTGTCCGAACATCCGCGCCTCCCTCAGGAAGGACCCCGCCCGGATTCGCCGAACACCGGGCACGTGCGTGGGCACGCACGGGCCTGTGCGTGGGTTACGTGACTGGGATGCCAGCGGGCGACGGCGCCATGCCACGCCAAGGTGATCAGCCTGTCGCAGCCGGCGGTGTTCCCGCTCCGTAGGTACTCAATCACGGGATCGCGGGTTCGCGAGGATGTTTCGCCAGCCCTGCGGTTGCCAGTCTGTCTAGCTGACGAGCAGGCCCTCGCGGGTGCCGATGTCCCGCAGCACGGCGAGCGCGTCCGCCACCTCCAGCGGCGGCGGGACGGGCAGGTCGCAGGGCTGGGCACGGAGCACTTCGGTGGCCCGGCGGGTGGGCACCGAGGTGACCGGGTACCCCCGGGCGGCGGTACGGTCCAGCGCCCGGCGGCGTCGACCGAACCCAGCCACCGCCAGCCACTGCGGCAGACCGGCCAGCGCCGGCGAGCGTACGCCCGGCGGCTCCGGCAGCACGTCCACCGAGCTGAACGCGCCGCTGCCGGCCAACCACCACTCCACCTGCTCGACGCTGCGGCGCGTGGCGTTCTCGCACCAGTACGGCACCAGGCCGGCCCGGAGCACCTGCCACGGGTCGAGCAGCCGGCCGCACTCGACCACCAGCCGGTCGCCGGTCTTACCGGCGGCCCGCAGCCAGTGCCGGTACAGGTCGGCGATGGCGGCGCTGAGCACCTCCGGGGCCGGGAACACCAGGCGACGCAGCCGGTGGGTGTGCCGCGCGGTCCACTCCCGGACGTCGAGTTCGAAACCGGACTCCACCGCGTGCTCGGCAGCGGCGGGCGCGGCGCCGATCTCCGGCAGCTCCCAGTGCGTACGGTTGCCACCGGCCGAGCGCAACACCTGCCGCAGCGCGTGGCTGTCGGGGTGAAAATCCACCGGATCCAGCCCACTGCCCGGACAGCCCACCTGGAAGCTGTGCCCGTCGGCGGTCTCCAGCACCGGCCAGGTGCGGCCGTCGCGCAGCACCAGCACCGGCGCACCGGGGGCGAGCCGCTCGGCCAGGAACCGGCGGTACGCGGTCGGCAGCCGACGCCAGCGGGCGGTCAGCAGCACCGTGGCACCGGCGAGGGCACCCCGGCTGGCCGGGCAGTGCACCTGGCGAAGGTGCAGGTCGGGGTTGCCGGCGAGCAGCCGCCCGGCGAGCCCGGCACCGTGGTCCAGGGCCGCGCGGGGGTGCTCCACCGCGCCCTGCGGCCAGTGCGCGATCATCTCGAACCCGGCGGGCAGCCAGGGCACCCCGAGCGCCACCGCCAGATGTGCGGCGGCGCCGTGCGGCGAGCCCACCAGCACGCCCGGGTAGCGGCGGCAGGGGTACTGGTCGGCGAACCAGCGGGCGACCCGTTCGGCGTCCACCTCGGCCGCCTGCCCGGCGGTGAGGGCGACCCGGCCCACGGCCCGCGTGGCCACCGCCCGGCGGACCGGCTCGGGCGTGCCGGCGAAGCGGGACACCGGCGGGCCGGTGTGACCGAGATCGGCGCAGTCGGTGCCGCGCAGCGCGCGGGCGATGGCCGCGACGAGGGTCCGGGCGATGCTGCCGGCGGCCACCACCCGGTCGCCGGCCAGGCCGGCACCCTCAGCCGTCAGCCCTGGGCGCACCTTGCGCACCGGATCCACCCTGCCTCGTTCGCTCGCCACGCGGCGGGCTTCCCGCCTCGATGCGGGTTAAACAGGGCATCCTCTCACCGAACGGCATCAACCAGCGGATCGCGGCCACCCCGCCGTCCACGCCAAATCCCGCCCACCCCGCCCCACCGCACTCCCCCACCCGCACTCCCCCACCCGCACTCCCCCACCCGCACTCCCCTACCACGGCGATCTTGCACTTTCGGTCGCCGTTTCACGCCTTTTATCAGCTTTCGGGGCGACCAGAAGTGCAAGATCGGCGAGGTTGGGGCGGTGGGCTCGGTCGAGGACCATCTCCAGGACGCAGGGGCGGTCGGCGGCTAGGGCCGCGTCCCAGGCGGCCCCCACCAACCGCGACCGGTCCACCCGTACGCCGTGCAGGCCGAGCAGCCGAGCCCAGCCGGCGTAGGGCACGTCGTCGGTCCCCGGCCGGTACCCGGCTTCGGTGCGGGTGTTGAGCACCACGACCACCAGGCGCGGATCGGGCCAGGTCGGCCAGCGCCGGGCGACGGTGACCAGTTCGGTCAGGCCGTGCGGGTGCATGCCGGCGTCGCCGGTCAGGGCAAGCACCGGCTGATTCGGGTCGGCCAGCTTGGCGGCCACCGCGTACGGCAGCGCGCCGCCGGCGGGGGTGTCGCCGACGGCGAGTCCCGACCGTGGGTGCAGGTGCCGGGCGTACCCGGTGAGAATCGAATCGCCGTCGATCACCACGCTGCCCCGAGCCGGCAGCCGGACGGACAGTTCGTCGAGCACCAGCCCTACATCGAGCAGCGACCCGGCCAGCTCTGGTTCGAGCGGGCCTGACCCGGTCAGCCCCGGCCCGGTCAGCCCGGACCGGGTCAGCCCGGACCCGGCCAGCCCGGACCCGGGCAGCTCGGACCCGGCCAGCCCGGACCGGGTCAGCTCCGGTTCGAGTGGGCCGGAGTTTGCCGGCCAGTCGGTCGCGGACGGGGGGTCGGGTGCGGTGTGCCGGGGCAGCACCAGGCAGGCCGGTCCGGCGCCGGTCGCCGCGTACCGGACCGCCTCGTCGACAAGTTGCGCGACCTGGCCCGCCTCGGCGGCGTACCGCACATGCCGGCAGAGCCCGGCGAACAGGCGCTCGACCCGTACCGCGAACAGGCGCTCGACCCGCACCTCCGGAGCGGCGGGCCGGTCGGCCTCGGGGTCACCGGGTGGGTCGTCCGCGCCCACCATCGCCAGCACCGGCAGACCCGGCCGCCAGGCCGCCTCCAAGCCGCTGAGCAGCCCGTACGCGCCCGGACCCGGTGGCGCCAGACAGACGCCGAGACCGCCGGTGAGCCGGGCGTGCCCGGCGGCCATGAACGCGGCGCTCTCCGCGTGCCGGGTGGGTACGAACTCCGGCTCGCCACCGGCCGCCGTCAACGCCTCGACAAGTGGTGCGACCGCCTCGCCCGGCTGACCGAAGACCCGTGGTACCCGCCAGGCCGCCAACCGCGCGACGAGCGCCTGCGCCCCGCTGCGGTCAGGCACCGCCCCGTCCCGGGGTGGACGGGTCGACGTAGCGCAGCACCGCACCGACCCCGTCCACCAGCTCCGGTGCCTCGTCCGGGCCGAGCACGGTCAGCTCGGCGTCGGTGCCGACCAGCGCACGGACCAGCGCGGCGTCGGCGCGGACCCGTTGCGGCGGGTCGGCGACGGCGACCAACTGTGCCGGGTCGAGGGCGATGTCGGTGGCCGCCGGACCGATCCAGAGTTCACCGTTCGCGGACGGGTCGTCCACGATCAGCATCGTGTCGACCTGGTTGCGTTGCAACGCGGCCACCACGGCGTCGAGCCCGGCACCGACGTCCTCCTGCATGCCGAAGCGGTCCAGCGCGGCGGTGACCCGCTGGTCGGCCACCTCGGCGATGGTCTGCACGGTGAGGTCGTCGAGCAGGGTCTGGTCGGCACCGCCGGCCCGCGACCCCGCGTCGGTGCGGACCACCAGGTCCTGCCAGCGCTCCGGCATCTGCGCGGCGATCATGCCGGTGGCCCGCACGTCACCGGCGACCACCACCACCTCGGCGCCGACCCGTTCGGCCAGCTCCACGGTGGCGGCGGTGACGTCACCGGCGTTGTGGTGCCACGCCTCCATGGCGGCGCGCTGGTAACGCGACTGCGACCAGCCGCCCGGCTTGACCCGGCGCAGCTGGTAGCTCTCCCGACCCACCACGTGGGCCCGCCGCGGTACGCCACCGGCGCTCACCGACATCGCGTCGGCACCGGTACGGTCCGCCAGCACCCGCACCCACGCCACCTGCTCACCCCGTTGGGCCAGCAACGGCATCACATGCGGCAGCGGATCGTACGCGGCCAGATCGCGGCGCGGCGGGGCGTGCAGGTACTCGGAGAGCACCACGTGTCCCCCGGTGCCGAAGACCGCCAGCCCGTAGTCGCCGGGCATCGGGTCGTGCCCGCGTACCACCCGGTCGATGGCGGCGACGGTCGGCTCGTCGGCGCCCTGTTCCGCCAGCTGCCGTTGCAGGCCACGCCAGCGCAGATCGAGTGCCGGGTGGGCGTCCTCGGTGTCCAGCGAGGCGTCCAGATAGACCGAACACCACGGCCCCGGACGCTGGTAGAGCGGGCGCAGGAAGGACAGCTGCATGCTCGACCCCTTTCCAGCTCGGCCCACCGCTTACCCGCGCCCCCGCACTTGTCACCTGCCAGCCATCGCGTGACCGCTGTTCATTCATGCCGTTCAACTCGGAGAATCGATACTATCTGTGTCCGTACGCGAACAGTGGGTGGTGATCATGGACGCGACATCGTACTCCCGGCGTGCTCTGCACCCGACTGGCCGGATCCTCACCGCCCAGGTCGTCCGCCTGATGGACGGCTACCCACGGGAGGTACGCGTGGGCCAGCCGGTGCTGGTGGTGGTGCTCGCCGCCGCCGGAGTGGTCGGGCTGCTCGCCAAGCTGGTCCGGGCCCTGCTCTCCGCCGGTTCCGGCACCGGCCGACGCAGCTTCAAGGAGCTCAAGAAGGGCCCCGAGTTCCTGGTCACCCCGATCCGACTGCGCGACGCCGACGGCCGCACGTACGAGGTCGAGCTGCACGGGCACCTGCCGCAGAGCGCCCTGCACCCGGCCGACCACGTCCAGCTCACCCTGCGCGACCAGGGCGACCCCGACCTGGCGCCGAAGATCGAACGGATCGTCAACCTGACCACCGGGCAACTGCTGCGACCGCGTACCGCCACGATGTGGTCGCACCTCGGCCCGCCGCTGCTGCTCCAGGCCGTGCTTGGCGTCCTGCTGCTCGCCGGACTGGCCGCCTGCGCCACGCTGACCTGACCGGCATCGGGCCACAGACCCGGCGGGCGACGAGCCGCCCGAGGTTTCCGGGTCGACCGCGGCGGGCACCGCGTGCCGCATGTTCCCCGGATTCGCGCTGGACGAGATCGACGTCGGCCCGGTGCGGCTGCGGGTACGCCACGGCGGTTCCGGGCCACCGGTGGTGCTGCTGCACGGGCATCCGCGTACCCACGCGACCTGGCACCGGGTGGCGCCCCGCCTCGCCGCCACCCACACGGTGATCTGCCCCGACCTGCGCGGCTACGGCGGCTCGTCGAAGCCACCGAGCACGCCGGACCACGCCACGTACGCCAAGCGGGCGATGGCCGCCGACGTGGTGGGGCTGCTGGACGCGCTCGGTCACCACCGCGCGGCCGTGGTCGGTCACGACCGGGGGTCGTACGTGGCGATGCGGACCGCCCTGGACCACCCGGACCGGGTCAGCCACCTCGGGGTGCTCGACGGGATCCCGATCGGCGAGGCACTGGCCCGCTGCGACGCCCGGTTCGCCGCCCGCTGGTGGCACTGGTTCTTTCTCGGCCAACTCGACAAGCCCGCCGAGCGGCTGATCAACGCCGATCCGGACGCCTGGTACGGCGGCTCCCCCGACGAGCAGGGCCAGGCCGCGTACGAGGACTATCGCCGGGCCATCCACGACCCGGCCACCGTGCACGCGATGTGCGAGGACTACCGGGCCGGTTTCGGACCGGACCGGGCGGCCGACGACGCCGACCGGGCCGCCGGGCGGCGGATCGGCTGCCCGGTGCTGTTCTGCTGGTCCACCCGCGACGACATGGTGGAGCTGTACGGCGATCCGGCGGCCATCTGGCGGGACTGGGCCGACGACGTACGGGCCGCGCCGATCGAGTCCGGCCACCACATGGCCGAGCAGGCTCCGCAGCAGCTGGCCGAGACCTTGCTGACCTTCCTCGCCGGCACCGGACCAGCGTGACGTCAGCCGACCGCAGGCCGGCTCGCAGGCCGACGTAGCGGGCCAGCTCGCAGGCCGACGTAGCGGGCCAGCTCGCAGACCGGCTCGCGGGCCGACGTAGCGGGCCGGCTCGCAGCCTGACGTGCGGTCAGCCGACCGGGGCCGGCTCGCGGGCCGGCTCGGCGACGTCGAGCATGCCGCGCCGACGAGCCCAACGCTCGAAGACCAGGGTGGCGAAGGGCGGCACCGCGCAGGCAAGCGCCACCACGGTGGTCAGCACGCCCCACCGGTGCACCCGGGCCACGGCCAGCACCAGCACGCCGTACGCCACGAAGAGCGCGCCGTGGATCGGCCCGAAGATCTGCACGCCCACCTCGTTGCCGGGCGGGCCGTACTTGACCGCCATGCCGGCCAGCAGGCCGGCCCAGGAGATCGCCTCAGCGATCGCGCCCACCACGAACAGCCGGGTCACCTTCTCACGCACGCCGGCCATGCTATCGGTGCCGTCGGGCGGTTCGCGGCGGTGCGGCGCACCGACGCGACCGGCGTCACCCTACGCCCGACCGGAGCAGCCACCTGGCGAAATCGCCCGCCGGGGGTGCTGGCAAGCCGAATGGTGGACAACCGGACGCTCGGAGCTGCGCCGAAAGGCATGGACGTGCAACGTTTGGGGTACCAGCGGTGACAGGGTGGTGACCATGGGCGAGCAAGTCGGCGTGCAGACCTTCAGCCGCCAGGATCGAGCCCGCTACCGGGAGAAGGTACGGCGTTGTCTCGACGTCTTCGCCGAGATGCTGCGCGAATCCCGGTTCGACGTCGACCGGCCGATGACCGGGCTGGAGATCGAGCTGAACCTGGTCGACCGGGACTCGATGCCGGCGATGCGCAACGCCGACGTGCTGCGCGCGGTGGCCGATCCCAACTTCCAGACCGAGCTCGGCCAGTTCAACATCGAGATCAACGTGCCACCCCGGCGGCTGACCGGCACCGGCACCGCCGATTTCGAGCAGGACGTACGGGCCAGCTTGAACTCGGCCGACGCGCGGGCCCGGACGGTCGGCGCGCAGCTGGTGATGATCGGCATCCTGCCCACCGTGCGGCCCGAGCACCTGACCGCGGCCACGCTCTCGGCCAACCCCCGCTACACCCTGCTCAACGAACAGATCTTCGCCGCCCGCGGTGAGGACCTGCGGATCGCGATCAACGGGGTGGAGCGGCTGTCGGTCACCGCCGACACCATCACCCCGGAGGCGGCCTGTACCAGCACCCAGTTCCACCTCCAGGTCGGCCCGAACCAGTTCGCCGACTACTGGAACGCCGCCCAGGCCATCGCCGGCATCCAGGTGGCGGTCGGCGCCAACTCGCCGCTGTTCTTCGGTCGGGAGCTGTGGCGGGAGACCCGGATCCCGCTGTTCCAACAGGCCACCGACACCCGGCCCGAGGAGATCAAAACCCAGGGGGTACGCCCCCGGGTCTGGTTCGGCGAACGCTGGATCACCTCGGTGTTCGACCTGTTCGAGGAGAACGTCCGCTACTTCCCGGCGCTGTTGCCGGTCTGCGACCAGGAGGAGCCGGCCGAGACGCTCGCCGCCGGCGGGGTGCCGACGCTTGCCGAGTTGCGGCTGCACAACGGCACCATCTACCGCTGGAACCGCCCGGTTTACGACGTGCTGCGGGGCCGCCCTCACCTGCGGGTGGAAAATCGGGTGCTGCCCGCCGGGCCGACCGTGCTGGACACCGTCGCCAACGGGGCGTTCTACTTCGGGCTGGTTCGCGCGCTCGCCGAGTCGGACCGTCCGCTGTGGTCACAGATGTCGTTCAGCGCCGCCGAGGAAAACCTCTACACCTGCGCCCGGCACGGCATCGACGCGCACGTCTTCTGGCCGGGCCTGGGCTACCTGCCGGTCACCGAGCTGGTGCTGCGCCGCCTGCTGCCGCTGGCCCACCACGGCCTGGACCGCTGGGGGCTCGACCCGGGCGAGCGGGACCGGCTGCTCGGCATCATCGAGCAGCGCTGCCTGACCGGCCGCAACGGGGCCAGCTGGCAGGTGGCGACGCTGCACCGGCTGGAGTCGACCGACCAGCTGGACCGGCCGGAGGCGCTGCGCGAGGTGGTCCGGCACTACGTGGAGCTGATGAACACCAACCGCCCGGTCCACGAGTGGCCCATCCCCTGACCCACCCCACGTCCGCGCCGAAGGAAGGGCCCCTTCTTAACGCTGGTTTGTTAAGAAGGGGCCCTTCCTATACACGAGGCGTTAAAAGGGGGCCCTTCCTTTCACCGCAGGGCGGTGAGGGTCAGTTCGGCGGCGTGGGCGAGCAGGGTGTCGTCGTACTCGGCGTCCTTGTCGGTTTTGCTGGAGAGTACGGCCAGCACGATCGGCGCCCGGTCCGGCGGCCAGATCACGGCGATGTCGTTGCGGGTGCCGTAGCCGCCGGAGCCGGTCTTGTCGCCCACCTGCCAGCCGTCCGGGGTGCCGGCCCGGATCGTCTTGTCGCCGGTGGTGTTGCCCTTGAGCCAGTCGACAAGCACCACGCGGTCCTCGGCGGCGAGCGCGTCGTCGACGGTGTACGTCCTCAGCGAGGTGGCCAACGCGCGGGGGGTACTGGTGTCGCGGGTGTCGCCCGGGGTCGCCTCGTTGAGGGCGGTCTCCCAGCGCGCCGGCTCGGTGACCTCGTCGCCGATGTCGCGCAGTGCCTGCTTGAAGCCGCCCGGGCCGCCGAGCCGGTCGAGCAGCAGGTTGCCTGCGGTGTTGTCGCTGTAGCGCACCGCCGCGTCGGCGATCGCCCGCAGCGACATGCCGGTCTGCACGTGCTGCTCGGTGATCGGCGAGTAGGTGACCAGGTCGTCGCGGGAGTAGGTGACGATCTGGTCCAGTTCCTCGGTGGAGGTGGCGGCGAGCACCGCGGCGGCGGCCAGGGCCTTGAACGTCGAGGCGTACGCGAAGCGCTCGTCGGCCCGGTGCTCGACGGTGCGCCCGGTGCCGGTGTCGATCGCGTACACCCCGAGCCGGACGTCGTACTGCTGCTCCAGCGGGGCGAAGTCGACGACCACCGGCGCGGCGGACGGCGACGCGGCAGTCGGCGACGCGGGCGCGGCGGGGGTGCCGGGTGAGCATCCGGCGAGCAGGCCGAGCGCCAACGCGGCGGCGAGGGCACGGATTCGGGTACGGCGGGTGGTGCTGGTCAAGACTGGTCCTTCCGTCGGTCGTCCCGGCGACCCGGAGACCTTCCCGGGCAGCCGGTAACCAGGCTCGCAGCGCTCACCCATGCTGTCGAAGACGCCGAGGGCGGCAGTGATGCTGTTTCGGCATAGGATCATGGGGTGGATCTGGTGGCGGCCTGTCGGGCGTTCGTGTCGGTCGGCACCCATGGCAGCTTCACGGTCGGCGCGTCGGTCGCCCGCATTCCCCAGTCGGTGGCGAGCCGCCGGGTCGCCGCGCTGGAGCGGCATCTCGGCGGGCAACTGTTCGACCGGACGTCGCGCAGCGTCACGCTCACCCCGTTCGGGCGGGACATGCTCCACTCGGCCCGGCGGATCGTGGACCTGGCCGAGGCGATGGAACACGACGCCGAACGCGCCCGGCTGCGGCCGTTCCGGCTGGCCGTACCGGCGGTCTGCGCGCCACGATCGCTGGCCGCCCTGGTGGTCGAGGCCCGCCGGCACGAGCTGAACCTGGAGCTGCGCCGGGCCGAGCCGGCGGAACGGGCCCGGCTGCGCCAGAGCTTCGAGGTGCGCGCCGCGCTGGTCTGCGTACCGTCGGACGAGGCCGCGTGGCGGGTGCCGCTGGGTCTGGCCAGCGGCGCCGACCCGGGCGTCGAGGTGGTGCACCTGGAGACGCTGCGCGCGTCGCGCGCCGACCGGCGCACCCGACGACGCCGGGTGTGGATCGCGCCGGAGGACGACGTGCCGCACGTGCGCGACCCGCTGACCCGGCTGCGCGACGCCGCTGGGCTGCAACCGGCCCAGGTGGCGGTCGCGGCGTCGATTGTCGACGCCGCCGCCGAGGCCCTCGCCGGCTCCGACCTGATGCTCTGCTCGCCCGCCGAGGCCCGCGAACTCGGCCTGCACTGGCGGCCCCTCGGCGAGCTGCGGCCGGTCCGTGGCTACCAGGTGACCGCCGGTGTACGCGAGGACGCCGAGCGGCTCCGCGGCGTGCTGCACACCGCCGTCGGCCGGTGTCTCGGGGCGGCGGAGCGGGTGCCCGGGGAGTCCCGGGCGCACGGCCGGCGGGTGCGGGCATGACCGTCGGTCGGCTGCTCCGCGCCGCTCGGGAGACGTTGCGCGAGGCCGGGCTGCGCGGCTGCATCCTGGTCCGCGACCTGGACACCGGTGACGAGTTGGGGCTCGACACCGACGTCGTCCTCCCGGTCGCGTCGCTGGTGAAGGTGCCGCTCGCGCTGGCCACCGTGGAGCGGCTGGAACGCGGCGAACTCGACGGCGCCACCCCGGTCACGGTGCCGCCCGGCCGGGTGCGGACACCGGGTCCGACCGGGCTGAGCCGGTTCCGGCACCCGGCCACCGTGGCAATCGACGACCTGCTCTATCTCAGCGTGGCGATAAGCGACGAGGGTGCCTCGGACGCGCTGTTCAGCCTCACCCCGCCGGGGGAGGTCGCCGCCACGCTGCGCCGCTTCGGCATCGACGGGATCAGCGTCCGGCACCGCACCCGGGACCTGACCGACACGCCGGCCGAGCGGTTCGCCCCGGACGAGGTGCACCTCGCGCACTCCCTCGCCGCGTCCGCGACCACCGCCGGTCAGGGCCATCCCGTCCCCCAGCTCGACGTGGGCCGGGCCAACGCCGGCTCGGCGCGTGCCTTCGTCGAACTGCTGCACGCCCTATGGCGCCCGTCGCGCATCCCGGCACCGGTCGCCGCCCGGGTACGCGAGCTGATGGGCGACAACCTGCTGCGGCAACGGCTCGCCCCGGACTTCAGCTCCGACGCCTCCCGCTGGTCGTCGAAGACCGGCACCCTGCTCAACCTGCGGCACGAGGTCGGCGTGGTGGAACATGCCGACGGACAGGCGTACGCGGTGGCCGCGCTGAGCGAGTCGACGGTGCCGGCGGCGGTGCAGCCGCAGGCGGAGGCGGCGCTGGCGCAGGTGGCGCGGGAACTGCACGATGCCCTGCGGGCCACCCACCGTTGACCCAGTGGGTTCGGCGGATCACCCGGCTGCGGCGCGGCTCGCCGGTGGCCGGCAGGTCAGCCGCTGGCCAGCAGGTGCTTACGCTCGTCCTCGATCGCGCCGAGGCTGGCGTGGTCCCGGGCGGCCCGCTGCGCCAACCGGACCCGCACGTCGCTCACCAACCGCCGGCACTGCTCGACGTGGTGCACGGCCTGCGTGATCTTCTCCCGCACCGCGAGGTCGGTGAAGATGTTGTCGAACCAGATGTCCACGAACCGGGTCAGGCTGCCGACGGCAAGTCGGGGCGCGATCACGTCGATGCCGGGCACGTCGGCGAGTTCGGTACGCAGCGCGGCGAGGCACCGCTCGGCGTGGGCGGCGGCCTGCGCCGCGTCGTCCAGGCGGGAGTGTTTGAGCGCGCTGCTCACCATCCCGCCGCCGAAGAAGGTGTCATAGGTCGACCAGCCCGAGGCGCTGTCCAGCTTGCGCTGCACCTGTTCCAGGGCCTGCTGGGCGGCGCGGGCGGCCTGATCGGCCTCGGCCACCTCACGCAGCTCGCCGGTGAGCCGGCCACGCTGGTCGGCCAGGGCCAGCAGCCGCGCGGCGCGCGGGTCGCCGGTGCCGGTCAGGTGCTGCTCCTTCGCGTCGAGCACGGCGGCGTACGCGTCCGGGGCCCCGGCGAGCTGATTGAGCCGCGCGCACGCGGCCTCGTGCTCCCGCCGCAGCGCGTCGAGACGGGCCGCGGCCTCGGCCGCGCGGTACCGGGCGGCGTCGGCCTCGGCCCGTTCCCGGGCCAGCAGGTCGTCCCGCGCGCCGCGCAGCGAGGCCAGCACCCGGGTCAGCGAGCGACCCTCCAGCCGGGCGACGTCCTTCTCCTCGGCCACGCACTGCTCGCGCAGCTGCGCGACCCGGCCGGCCAGTTCGTCGACCCGGGCGCGCAGGTCCGCGACCCGGTGCGTGGTCACCTCGTACTCGCGGAGCGCCTCGGCCGCCACGGAAAGCCGGTGTTCGATGTCGTCGGTCACGTGATCCATTTGACGAACCCGGCGCAAGGGCCCGGCCGCGCCAAACCCGGGCCGGTGTCGCTGGCGTAGTCGGCGGCGGGCTTCCGGCTCCGGCCGTCGGGGTGGGTGCGGGACTACGCTTACCCGGTGCGGTTGGTCATCATGGCAGACACCCACCTGCCGAAACGTGCCCGTGACCTGCCGCCCGGGCTGTGGGCTGCGGTCGACACCGCCGACCTGGTGATCCATGCCGGCGACTGGGTCAGCGCGGCACTGCTCGACGAGTTGGAGCGGCGCAGCGCCCGGCTGATCGGCGTCCACGGCAACAACGACGGCCCCGAGCTACGTGCCCGGCTACCCGAAGTGGCCCGCACGGACGTCGCCGGTGTGCGCATCGCGGTGGTGCACGAGACCGGTCCGGCCAGCGGCCGGGAGCGCCGCTGCGCGGCCCGGTTCCCCGACTGCGACCTGCTCGTCTTCGGGCACTCCCACATCCCCTGGGACAGCGAGGCACCCGGCGGCCTGCGGCTGCTCAACCCGGGCTCGCCGACGGACCGACGGCGTCAGCCGTACGCGACGTACCTCACCGCCGAGGTGGCCGGCGGGCGGCTCGACGCCGTCACCCTGCACCAGGTGCCGCGGTAGCCCCGGTCGGCCGGGGCCGACCAGCCGTTTGCCTCCGCTGCGGTCGCCCATGCGAGGCGATGTAAAAGTTTCTAGACACGATGTCGAAGATGTCTTACTCTTCGTGTGTCAAGGATTCTTTACATGGGGAGCCGGTCATGACGCACGAGGAGAAACGCGCCTGGATCATGCTGATGGTCAGCCTGGTCGCCTACACCGGCTACGCGGCCGTGCTGCTGAGCCGGACCGAGGGCGGCTCGCTGACCACGACGCCGTACGTCGCGGCGATGCTGTGGACGATCGGCGGGGCCATGGTGGCGAGCATCCTGGCCGAAATCGGCATGGGCGTGCTGAACCCACGAGCCTCCCGGGTCACCGACGACCGGGACCGGGAGATCGGGCGCCTCGGTGACCGCGTCGGGCAGGCGTTCGTGGCGATCGGCGCGGTGTCGGCGATGCTCATGGCAATGGCGCAGTGGCACTGGTTCTGGATCGCCAACGTGATCTACCTGTG
Source organism: Micromonospora sp. FIMYZ51 (assembly GCF_038246755.1). NCBI lineage: Bacteria > Bacillati > Actinomycetota > Actinomycetes > Micromonosporales > Micromonosporaceae > Micromonospora > Micromonospora sp. FIMYZ51. The sequence goes on from NZ_CP134706.1 coordinate 4,029,363, forward strand.
CTTCGTGCTGTCGGCGGTCGTCGGCTCGCTGGCCAAGGTGATCACCTACCGCAAGGGCGTGCCGCAGTGGTGAAACCGACCCGCGTCACCAACAACATCCGGGCGCTGCGCTTCGCCCGCGACGAGATGACCCAGGCCGAACTCGCCGACCGGATCGGGGTGACCCGGCAGACCGTCATCGCCATCGAACAGGGTCGCTACTCCCCCTCGCTGGAGATGGCCTTCCGCATCGCCCGCGCGTTCGGCGTACGGCTCGACGAGGTGTTCCAGTACCCCGAGGAGGCATCGTGAAGGCGATCGTGCAGGACGCCTACGGCAGCACAGAGACACTCCGGCTGCGCGACGTCGAACGGCCGCGCACCGGCGACCAGGAGGTGCTGGTCGCGGTACGCGCCGCCGCGGTCGACCCCGGAGTGTTGATCTTCATGGTCGGGCGCCCCTACCTGGTGCGACTCGCGGCCGGGCTGCGCCGACCCCGGGTGCCGGTACGAGGCCGGGACCTGGCCGGCGTGGTGACCGAGGTCGGTGCCCGGGTGACCCGCTTCCGGCCCGGCGACGAGGTGTACGGCACCTCCCTGCGCGGCTCGTACGCCGAGTTCACCGCCACCCACCAGAAGCGGCTGGCCCACAAGCCGGCCAACCTGTCCTTCGCGCAGGCCGCCGCCATGCCCGTCTCCGGGATGACGGCGCTGCGCGCGGTCCGCGACAGCGGCCAGGTGCGCCCTGGTCACCGGGTGCTGGTCATCGGCGCCTCCGGCGGCGTCGGCGCCCATGCCGTGCAGATCGCCAAGGCGTACGGGGCGAGCGTGACCGGAGTCTGCGCCCCGGAGAAGACCGAGTTCGTCCGCTCCCTCGGTGCCGACGACGTGCTCGACTACACCCGTGCGGAGATCGACCGGGACGGTCCGGTCCACGACGTGGTCATCGACACCGGCGGCAACCGCCCACTGTCGTTGCTGCGGCGTGCGCTCACCCCGCGCGGAACGCTGGCGATGGTCGGCGGCGACTGGACCAAGGGCCCGCTGCTCGGCGGATACGGCCGGCAGATATTCGGGGCGCCGCTGCTGTCCACAGTCCTCCGCCAACGGCTGCGCGCCGTCAGCGCCGTGGAACGCACCGAGGATCTCGACGAGTTGAGTGACCTCGTCGGCTCCGGTGCGCTGATCCCACCGGTCGACCGCAGCTATCCGCTCACCGAGGCGGCGGCGGCACTGCGCCACTTCACCGACGGCCGCCCCGCCGGCAAGGTCGTCATCACCGTCGACCCGCACGACGCCTGACCCGTGGGCCGACGTGGCCTGGCGGTCCCACCCGGCCCGACACCGGGTGGGACCGCACCGGGCTCGGCGAGACCGGCAACAGGGCGGTGGCGACGAGGCCGGCCTCGGTCAGGAGGACGGCACGTACAACATCTTGTCGGTGGTGTTGGGCCGGGTCTCGAAGACCACCCCCGGTGTCGCGTCGGCAAGCACCTGGGCGTGTACCTGGGCCGGGGTCCAGGTCGGATTCGCGGCGAGGATCAGGGCGGCGGCACCGGCCACGTGCGGCGCGGCCATCGAGGTGCCGGTCCTCGTCGCCACGGCGGTGTCGTTGACGTATCCGGCCGAGACGATGCTCTGTCCGGGGGCGAACAGATCCACGCACGGACCCTGGTTGCTCAGCCAGGCGGCACCGTCGTCCGACCAGGTCGACCCGACGGTGAGCACCGCCGGAATGAAGGCCGGCGTCTTCGAGCAGGCGTCGCCGGCGTCGTTGCCGGCCGAGGCGACCACGGTCACCCCCGAGTTGATCAACCCGGTGGTCGCGACCTCGTAGGCGCCGGGGTTGAGCGAGGTCAACAGGCCGAAGCTCATGTTGGCCACGGCGGGACGCTGCGCGTTCGCGGTGACCCAGTCGATCGCCTGGGTGGTCGTGGCGATGTCGCCGGTGGCGTCGCACGCCCAGACCCGCACCGCGACCAGGGTGACGTTCTTGGCGACCCCGTACGTCGTGCCGCCCAGGGTGCCGGCGACGTGGCTACCGTGTCCGTAGCAGTCGTCCGCGGCACCACCGTCCACCACGTCGATGCCGTTGACGACCCGGCCGCCGAAGTCCTGGTGGGTGAAACGGATGCCGGAGTCGATGACGTACGCGTGCACGCCCTGCCCGCCCGAGGAAGGGTAGCTGAACGAATTGTCCAACGGCAGCTGGCGCTGATCGACCCGGTCCAGCCCCCACGACGGCGGGTTCGGCTGCGTACCCGACGGGGTGGCGAATGTCGCGGCGTCCGCCAACCGCACCCGACGGTTCTGCTCGACGAAGGCCACCGACTCGTCGGCGGCGATCCGCCTGGCCGCCGCCTCGCTGGTCCGGATGGTGAAGCCACGCAGGGCCGCTGCGTAGCGGTGCTCGACCGTGCCGCCGTGCCGGCCGGCCAGCGCGGCTGCGGCCCGCTCGACCGCCGCTGCGGACGCGCGACGAGCCGCTGCGGACATGGTGCCGCGCGGCACCTGGCCGTCCCGCGCCAGCACGCCGCTGTCCCTGAGCACGACACTGTCCTTCAGCACCACGATGTAGCTGCCCGGCACCGCGCTGGGCGCGCCGGCACCGACGATCGTGGCGGACTCCGCCGCCGCGGGTGCGGCGACGCCGACCAGCGACGCCGCCGCGACCGCGACGGCTACCGCCGTCGCGGCGAGCCGCCGTGAGATGATCTGCCCTGGCGAGTGGACCTGCGGTAACCGCATCTGCCGCCCTTCCGGCCGACCCCCGTTGCGGTCCCCGCTGTTCCGCAGCTGAACGGGAGCATCGACCAACGGCGATGCTATCCGGCTACGGCGCATCCCGCCGCCCGGCAGAACGCGCAGCGCACCAACTGACCACAGCGCCGCGACGGCCAGGCCCGGTCAGTCGACGCCGAACTCCATCGCGGCGCGGTCGAGTGCCTCGTCCTCCGCCGTGGCCACGCCCCGGGAGGCGATGGCCTCCGCGCCGCCCTGCGGCATCGCGCCGATCAGCCCCGTCGAGGCCGCCTGCGCGGCACCGACCACCCGCTGCGGGGCGCCGCCGACCATGCCAAGGCTCGCGTACTGCTCCAGCTTCGCCCGGGAGTCGGCGATGTCCAGGTTACGCATGGTGAGCTGGCCGATCCGGTCGGACGGGCCGAAGGCCGAGTCCTCGGTACGCTCCATCGACAGCTTGTCCGGGTGGTAGCTGAACGCCGGGCCGGTGGTGTCCAGGATCGAGTAGTCCTCGCCCCGGCGCAGCCGCAGCGTCACCTCGCCGGTGACCGCCGTGCCGACCCAGCGCTGCAACGACTCGCGCAGCATCAGCGCCTGCGGATCCAGCCAGCGGCCCTCGTACATCAGCCGACCCAGCCGGCGACCCTCGTTGTGGTAGTTGGCCAGGGTGTCCTCGTTGTGGATGGCATTCACCAGCCGCTCGTACGCGGCGTGCAGCAGCGCCATGCCGGGCGCCTCGTAGATGCCCCGGCTCTTCGCCTCGATGATCCGGTTCTCGATCTGGTCGGACATGCCCAGCCCGTGCCGCCCGCCGATGGCGTTGGCCTCCAGCACCAGGTCGACCGCGCTGGCGAACTCCTTGCCGTTGATGGTCACCGGACGGCCCTGGTCGAAGCCGATGGTGACGTCCTCGGTGGGAATCTCCACCGACAGGTCCCAGAACCGGACGCCCATGATCGGGCTGACCGTCTCGATGCCGGTGTCCAGGTGCTCCAGGGTCTTCGCCTCGTGCGTGGCACCCCAGATGTTGGCATCGGTGGAGTACGCCTTCTCGGTGCTGTCCCGGTACGGCAGGCCGCGCTCCAGCAGCCACTCCGACATCTCCTTGCGCCCACCCAGCTCGGTGACGAAGCTGGTGTCCAGCCACGGCTTGTAGATCCGCAGCTGGGGGTTGGCCAGCAGGCCGTACCGATAGAAACGCTCGATGTCGTTGCCCTTGAAGGTCGAGCCGTCCCCCCAGATCTGGACGTCGTCCTCGATCATCGCCCGCACCAGCAGCGTCCCGGTGACCGCCCGGCCCAGCGGGGTGGTGTTGAAGTACGCCCGCCCACCGGAGCGGATGTGAAAGGCACCGCAGGTCAGCGCCGCCAGCCCCTCCTCGACCAGAGCGGCTCGGCAGTCGACCAGCCGGGCCAGCTCGGCGCCGTAGTTGAGCGCGCGGCCGGGCACCGAGGCGATGTCGGGCTCGTCGTACTGGCCGATGTCGGCGGTGTACGCACAGGGCACAGCGCCCTTGTCGCGCATCCACGCGACCGCGACCGAGGTGTCGAGGCCGCCGGAGAAGGCGATGCCGACACGTTCACCGGTGGGCAGGGAGGTCAGAACCTTGGACACAAGGAAGAGTATGCACCACCCCGCATACCCATGCAAGCTGACGGTGAAAGGAAGGGCCCCTTATTAACGCCTCGTGCATAGGAAGGGCCCCCTCTTAACATCTGCCACGCAGCGCCGCCCGCATCACCATGCGAGCTGCGCGGGCAGCGCAAGGCAGCACGGCGCGGGCGCGGGTCACGGGTAGCAGCGCGGGAACAAAAGTCCGTGGCGCCGAGGGCTACCGGACGACAAGATGCCCGGCATGGCTGTTGGTCGTAACGACGGGCCGGGGCGGCCAGCGCCGGGGCCGGAGCAGCCAGCACCGGGGCCGGAGCAGCCAGCACCGGGGCCGGAGCAGCCAGCATCGGAGCCGGAGCGGCCAGCACCGCAGCCAGAGCGCCGAGCGGCGGAGCCGGAACGCCGAGCGTCAGAGCCGGAGCCGGAGCAGCCAGCACCGCAGCCAGAGCGCCGAGCGGCGGAGCCGGAGCGCCGAGCATCGGAGCCGGGGCCGGAGCCGGGGCCGGGGCCGGGGCCGGGGCCGGAGCCGGGGCCGGGGCCGGAGCAGCCAGCATCGGGGGTGGGGACGGGGTTGCTGGTGCGGGCGCGACGGCTGTGGGTCGAGTTGGCCGGCGTACCGATGATCTTTCCTGCTCGGGGCGTCGCTGTGGCGGTGTCGGCACGATCGCTGCTCTGCCCGCCGGACTGGGTCGGGATCGTCGCCCTGGGCGACGCGGCGATCAGCACGGTACCCGTCGACGGTTTCGCGCAGGTTGTCCGGAAGGCGCTGGACAACCTGCCGGTCACGGCGATGACCGATCCCGAGCGGCTGGCCGCGCTACTGCCCGTCGAAGAGGTACTCGGGCCCGCGACGCTCGCCTACTGCGACGAGCACGGCTTCCGACCGTACGCGAAGGGCATGCCGCCGGAGCGACTGCCCGGCGGCCATCCGGATCTCGCCGATCTCCTGGCCTCCGTCCCGACCGACGAGGCCGACGAGTGCGGGCTGGCCGAGATCACCTCTCCGGCCTTCGTCATCCGTGCCGGTACCCGTGTCGTGGCGGCGGCCGGTTACCGGCACTGGCCGGGGCAGGTGGCTCACCTGAGTGTGCTTACCGCGCCGGACCAGCGTAGGCGGGGCCTGGCCCGGGTCGTCGCCAGCGCGGCGGTGGCGGAGAGCCTGACCAATCGGATGCTGCCGCAATGGCGGGCTCGACCGGAACCGTCGCGTCGGGTGGCGCGGGCGCTCGGCTTCCGGGAACTCGGCGCCCAGTTGAGTGTTCGCCTCGGCGGCTGACCCCGTCCCAGCGTCACCGCCAGCGTGAACCCCCGCGCGAACCCCCGTGAGAACTCCCGTGAGAACCCCCGCGCGAACCCCGTGAGAACTCCCGCGCGAACTCCGCGCGAACTCCGCGAGAACTCCGCGAGAATCCTCGCCGACACGGCCCAGCGGCAGACTGCCACAGATCGTCGGGCTGTCACGAATCCACCTTGGCCGGTGTCTGATGCCCGGAACCGGCAGTCGAGGAGGAGAGATGACCAGGATCCCGAAAACTGAGATCACCGGCGTCAAGGGTGCGCTGGTGAAGCGGGTGGCCAAGAAGATGCTCGGCGAGGTGCCCGAGCCCCTGGGCGTGATGTGGCACCACCAAGGGGTGCTCGCCGCCACCATGGGGCTGGGTCGTAAGGCAAACAAGTGGAACGAGTGCGACAAGGACCTGAAGTCGTACGCCCACATGGCGGTGGCGTCCCTGGTCGGCTGCTCGTTCTGCCTCGACATGGGCTACTTCCAGGCCCGCAACGAGGGGCTGGACCTGGTCAAGGCCCGTGAGATACCCCGGTGGCGCGAGTCGGAGGTCTTCACGCCACTGGAGCGTGACGTCCTGACGTACGCCGAGGCGATGTCGCAGACGCCGCCGACGGTGACCGACGAGCTTTCCGGCCGACTACTCAAGCGACTGGGCGCCCCGGCACTTCTCGAACTGACCGCGTTCGTCGCGGCTGCGAACCTCGCCGCGCGGATGAACGTCGCTCTCGGTATCGAGGCGCAGGGATTCGCCACCTCGTGCGGCCTACCGCCGCTGGCCCAGCCCCGCACCCAGTCCATGCCCCAGGCGGGGTCGTCCGGCACGCCGTCGCGGGCCTGAGCCAACGAGACCCGACCAGACCGATGAGCCGGCGCACGCGGCGGCGACGCGGGCCTGAGCGAACGAGACCCGACCAGACCGATCGGCCGGCGGACGCGCGGCGACGCCTCCGCCGGCCCGAGCCGCGCCGTCGCCCAGGCGTGCGGTGTGCGCTGGACAGGCGGGTCGAGAGTGGACTTGATCAACCCGGGATGATTGTCGGCATGCGGGACACCGTCGCCATCGCGTTGATCACGTCACTTTCCACGTTGACCGCCGCCGGGCTCACCGGGCTGGTCACCGCGCTGACCGTGCGCCGGCAGGTCGCCGGGCAACTCGCCGCCGCCCGGGAGGAGCGCGCCGAGCAGCGTACGCTCCGCCGGCAGCAGGCCCGACGGGAGACGTACGTAGGCTTCCTGGCCGCCTGCGACCGGGCGTACCGGGCATTGGACACCGGCTGGGTGGGTGTGGAGACCGCGCCGGGTGAGGAGTCGCCGTACCCGACGCTGCGCACGCTCGACGAGGCGTACAACCTGGTGCTGTTGGCGGGCCCGGATCCGGTCGCCGAGGCCGCCGGGCGCACCGTGCGCAGCATCAACGAGGAGTACGCCAAGCAGCGCCACCTCCACCGGGAGCAGGCCACGGAGCCGGGCGTCCTGGCCACCCGTCACCGCCCCGAGCACCTGACCGCACTCCGGGAGCGCACCACCCACCGCAACGCCTTCACCGCCGCCGCCCGTACCGCTCTGGATCTCCCCACCCTGACTGGTTGATCATGAGGTTAGCGGCGAAGTCGATCTCCTCAGCTGCCGCCAACCTCATGGTCAACAGCGCTCGGCGGGTTGCGGGTCAGCGCTCTCGGAGGAGGCGAAATCCGAGGTCGTCGTTGCGTACGAAACACTGACCGCGCCCCCGGTAAGCGGCCCGGGCGCGCACCCAGTGGTGGCGCCAGGATCCGCCGCGACAGATCCGGACCGCGCCCGGATCGTCGGAGCCGGGACGGGTGTCCGGATGTGGGTACGGGGTCGCCGGGCTGGCCGTCCACTCGAAGACGTTTCCCGACAGGTCGTGGCAGCCCGCTACGGAGACGCCGGCCGTGAAGACCCCGACCGGCGTGGTCGTGCGTACGTGCAGTTCGAAGGTGTTCGCCGCCGAGGGATCAAACGAGTCCCCGTACGGAAAAGCCCGGCCGCCGGAGGCGGCTGCCGCCTCCCACTCGTACTCCGACGGTAGCCGGATGACTGTGCCGGTGACCTCGGACAGCCAGGCGCAGTACGCCTCGGCCTCGTAGACGCTGACGCCGACCACCGGCTGGCCAGGTTGGTTGAGCCGACTGTCGTCCCAGTAACCGGGCGCCCGTGGCGGCCCGGAACCGTAGATCGCGGCGAGCGCGTCGGTGATCTCCACGTCGGACATGGCGGTCAGTTTGACCATGCTGACGGCCTGGTGCAGGGTCGCGGCGCCGGTGCGCAGCATCTCGACGGGCAGTTGCGGATGACGGCGGAGGTTGTCCCGCTTCTTGATCCACTCCGCGCCGATGATCTCGGCGAGTCCCTCGCCACGACGCCAGCGCCGGGCCGCGTCCGTACGCCACCAACGATCGTCCCGGTAGCCGCCGGCCGCGATGAAGCTTGCGTACTCCGCGTTGGTGACCGGGGTCCGGGCGAGTTCGAAGCTGGGCAAAGACACCGTGTGCACGGGCCGTTCCAGCGGATACGGGCTGTCGTCTGCCCCGATCCGCCAACTGCCGGCCGGCGGCACGCCGACGTCCTTGCTGGAGAGCCGACGGGCCCCGGTAGGCACCGACCTATCCGCCTACCGGGACAGTGGGCGGATCGCCTCGCGCACCGCCCCACGATCGACCGTCGATGGTCACGCTCGTTCCAGGAACGAGTGGCATCCTCGCGACGCTGAGGCCACTCGTTCGCGTAACGAGCACGATCTTGCCCAACACCCGGCCGGTCAGCGGAGCGCGCTCGACGGGCAGCGGCGTGGTGGGGATCGATCGTAGACTCCCCGGACCGCGCCGTCGAAGTGCACCAGGTCGGGGAGGATGTTCGTGGCGAGTGACGGGAACGAGACCGGCGGGGCCGCACCTGCGCCCGACGTCGAGGTGCTGCCGGCCCGCCGAGGCAGGCGCCGGATCCTGGTCCTCGGGGCCGTGGCGACGGTGGTGGCGGTGGCGGCAGGTATGACCGTGTGGATCGTTGGACGGGGACCGGAGAGCGTCGGTCCGGGCGACCCACCAGACTCGGCACCCACCCGATTCGACCCCGGCCAGCAACTGATCCGCCTCGGCCCACTCCCTGGCCCCGCCCGCCAGGTCAGCTACACGACAGAGCTGGACATGCACGTCCTCACCGTGGCCGGACGACCCGATGTCCCCTTCGATCGCAACGACAGGTACCCGCCCGACTCAAACTGGCGCGTCGAGGTCATGATGGCAGCGCGAGACGCCGATGTTCATCGTTACGATCGGGAGTACGACGAGGAAGCCGGATGGCACGTCCCGGGTGGTTCGGTCGCACCGGTGCGTGGTCGTCCCGCCAGGCAGAACGAAGGCGGGATTCTGTCCTGGGAGTACGCGCCGGACGCGTGGATGCGGATTTCGGCCTCCGGTGTTGACCAGCCCCACGATCTCGCGCGTCGGGTGGCCGAAGGCATTCGCTGGGAGACGACGCCACTGGCCCTGCCGATCCAGACGATGGCACTGCCCGACGGTGCCGTGCTCGGCGGCGCGGCGCTGCGCTGGGCCGACGACGAGTCGGTGAAGGACTACGCCTACGCCCAGTACCTGCTCAAGCCGATCAAGGATCACGACGGCAGCCCGGAGCCCGACTTCATGATTGGCATCAGCGCCCAGAGCGTCGCCGACGGCAGAGACAACCGCACCGACGACGTCACCGTGTCGGGCCGTCCCGGCACCGCGATCGATTGGGCCAGGACGGACCCAGCGGTCTATCGGGTAGGGAAGTTTCCCGGCGGCTGCACCGAGTGTGTCGCGGAGGTACACATCATGAGCCGGCGCGCCAACGAGGCGGTGGGCGGTCGCGACAAGGCGCTGAAGTTGGCGGCCTCGATCCGACTGGCCGACGGCCACGACGACCCTGCCCGATGGCGAGCACGCTGAGTGTTTCGTTCGCCCCGCTCTGCTCCGCAGCTGTCACTCGGCGGATGAGTGCCAGAGTGGAATGATGAGCCCGCTGACTGCGCGATCTGCCGATGGGGGCAACGGGTGAGCCGGTGCCGGTCCGGGCCGGAGCGGGTGCGCTCCGGCCCAGCACTCGGGCTTACCTGTGCTCGACGTGGTAGGCGCCGTCGCTGGTCGCGGCGCTCTCGGTGAGAGCTTTCCAGGCCGTGCCGTCGAGGTCGAAGGTGTCGTGAAGGTAGCCGGAGACCGCGTCGGCGACCAGGGCTACGCGGGCGGGATCCTCGTCGCTGGTTTCGGCGACCTGCTCGCCAGCGACCCCACCGAGGGTGTGTTCACCGTCGGTGATGGTGAACAGGCTCTTGGGGGCGGGGCTGAGGTGGTAGGCGTCGGTGAACCAGTCCGGCCCACGGGTGGACATCATCGACTGGTCCTTGCCGCCCGTGACGACGAGGGCCGGCGTGGTCATCGTGGCGAAGTCCGGCCGCATGAACGGCAGATGCTCCACGGCGAACGGGGTGAGTGAGTCGCCGGTGCCCGTCGCGGCGAGCAGTGCCCCGGCCTTGACCAACGGGTGGGAGAAGTCCTCGCCTGGCGTGCCGTCGGCGTCGAGTACGCGGGCACCGAGGAGGGTGCCGACGCTCTGACCGCCCCAGGAGTGTCCGACGGCGGCGACGCGCTCGGCGTCGACGCGGCCGGTCAGTCCCGCCTGGGTGATGATGTCGTCGAGGTTGTCCAGGACGGCGTGCAGGTCGGCGATTCGCACTCGCCAGATGGTGCCGAATCGCGGGTCGTCGAACCCGATGCCGTGGCGGCGGGAGTCGAGGTGGGTCGGCTGGACGACGACGAAGCCGGCGGCGGCCCACCTGTCGACGAGCGGCTCGTACCCGTCCATGGACCAGGCGTTGCCGTGGGAGAACACGATCACTGGGAGGTGGTGGCCGGACACCGGGGCGGTGACCTTGACCGCCAGGTCGATGTCGCGTCCGGTGGTGGGCACGGGGACGGGCTTGATCGCCATGATCTGCTGTGCGAGCTGGTGCAGGTGCATGCGGTTGCTGCTTCCTCTGCGCTGGTGAGGGTGTCTGCCACAATCAGGCGGAACGCTGTTCCGCCAAATTTAGCGGAACAATGTTCCGCGAGCAAGGGAGGAACTGTGATCGAGTCGCCTGGGGCACGTGAGGCAGGCGTACGCCGTAACCGCGAGGCCCTTCTCGCCGCTGCTGCCGCGGTGTTCGTGGAGCAGGGGGTGCAGGCGCCCATCCGCGACATCGCCGGGCGGGCCGGCGTGGGCCTCGGCACGGTCTACCGCCACTTCCCCAACCGCGCCGAGTTGGTCATCGCGGTGTACCGCCACCAGATCGAGGAGTGTGTGGCGCTGGCGTCGGCGCTGGAGCGGGAAAGCATCGCGCCCGGTGAGGCACTGACGCGCTGGATCGAGGCGTTCGTGGAGTTCCTGGTGACCAAGCACGGGCTCGGCGTCGCCCTACAGTCGGAGGATCCGAGCCTGCTCACGCTGCATGAGCTGATGCTCGACAAGCTCGTCCCGGCATGCGCGTCGCTGATTGCCGCAGGCGTGTCCGCAGGCGAGATCGACCCCAGCGTGACCGCGTACACCCTCATGCGTGCCGTGGGGAACCTGTGCATCCTCGGCCCGGGCTACGAGCGGGCCCACGCGCAGGACATGGTGGCCCGCCTGCTGGTCGGATGTCGCACCGCCCGGTGACACCTGCGAGGGAGGCCGGGTCAGCGGGTGAGGCCGACGAAGGTGGCCAGCCGGGCCACACCCGGCGGTACCGGTCGGCACCGGGCAAGCTCGCCGAGGAGGGTACGGGTCGACGGCCGCGCCCGGACCTCGGCCGGCGCGACCCCATCGGCCGCGACAAGCATCCGGCCCGCCCCGGCCGGGTCACCGGCGAGCAGGTACGCCCGCGCGGCGTCCACCAGGTAGGCGCCCCGGTACTCGGCCGGCAGCCGCCGCCACCCGTCCCGCCGGATCACCAACTCGTGCCGGGTGACCGCCTCGGCCAACTCGCCCCGCTCGACCGCCACCAGCACCCGCGCCATCTCCACGGCGACCGGCCCGAAGCTCGTACGCTGTGGATCGTCCGCGACCTCGGCCCGGCTCGCCACGCCGTCGGCCCAGTCGAGCAGCGCCTCGGCCTGCCGAGCTTCGCCGCAGCCGGCGGCGGCGAGGGCACCCTGGAGCAGCAGCGTCCCACCCACGGCCCACTCCTGCGCCCGCCGACCCGACGGCGACGGACCGTCCCCCGCCGGCACCCGGGACGGCCGCTTCGCCGCCATGGTCAGCCGCTGCGCGGCCACGACGGTGGCGGCCAGCGCCAGCCGCTGCCGGCCGGCGAGCCGCAACGCCTGCCCGATCGAGATGGTCGCCGTACCCACAAGCACCGCATCACCACCGGCCGCCGCCACCGCCCGGTCGGCGGTCAGCCAGCCGAGGCCGGCCTCACCCAGCTTCACCAACACCGACGAGGCGATCCGGTACGCCTGCACCGCCAGCTCCGCCGGCCCCGGCTCCCCCACCGGCCTGGTCTGCACGGCGTCCAGCAAACCTGGCAGCGCCCGCACCACCTGGGCGTACTGCCCATGCTGGAAACTCAACCAGGCGTGCCCCACCTGCCGGCGCAGCTCCGCCGTCGACACCGGACGCACCGGTGCCTGGAACACCCCGTGCCGGGCGAGCGCCGCGCGTACCCCGTCAAGGCCGTCGCGGACGTCGCCACCGGCCGGCGGCGGTTGCTCGCCGAGCAGCGCCGCCGGGTCGACGCGCAGCACCTTGGCGATATCCTGGATCACCGAGTACCTGTCGAGCCGGCGGACGCCCCGCTCCACCTTGTCGATCCAGCTTTTCGACTTGCCCAGCCGGTCGGCCAGCCCCTGCTGCGTCATCCGCCGCCGTACCCGCCACTGCGCCACCCGCCGCCCGATCGGCACCTCACTCCGGCCGGTCACGCCGCCACCGCCGATCCGGCACCGCCCGGGTGGTCTCCTCCACCGGTACGCGCTCCGCCTCGGCCTGCTCCAGCAGCCGCCGCTTCGCCGCCTCCCGCTCAGCCGCCTGAATCCGCTCACCCCGACTGACCGACTCGTCGCCCTGACCTGGCATCCCCACCTCCATCAAGCTCGGCCGTGGAGATCGTGAGCAGGAGGGGGACTGTTCACCGTCTCATCTGGCCGAAGAAGGCGATCGCCTTCCCGAACTCGACGTTATGACGAGGCGGTGATTGAATGATTACTGCCAGTTATACGGCGAGACGAATGCCCATCCGACCGGCGAGCAGCCGCAGGTCGTCCGAAACTGCCCGACGCTTCGCCCGCTGAGCGAGGGTCACCACCGCATCGCGGGCAAGCGGGTTCAACGTGAACGGTATGGGCGCGGCACGTTCCGCCTGCACGAATGCGCCCAGCGCTTCCGCGTCCCGACGGCCGCTTTCTGACAGGGCGCGGCCGAGGTCAAGCCAGTAGGCCAACTGGCGGTTCGTTGCCGCCAGCACCTGCGGTCGGAGCGTCCGCGACAGCTCGATCACCCGGCCCATCTCTCCCTGCTCCGCTGCGATGGACATCTGCCACAGCCCAACGTTGGTAGGTCCGAATCCGCAGCCGTTGAAGCCCCCTCCGTCGGCCGGATCCCCGAGACTGTTCGCTTCCCGAGTCGCCTCGGCGAGATGGTCGCGAGCGACGTCCGAACGACCCTCGACGGTGGAGGCCAACGCCGCCGAGAGGTGAAGCTGCCCGAGCATTTGACGCACCCGTACATCGGCCGCGTCAGCCTGCAACTCGCTGAGCGACCGATCGGCGGCCCGTGCAGCAAGCGCCGCCGACTCGATCGGCAAGCTCTGCACGTACACAAATCGCGCCGCCGCCATCCACGCCGAATCCTCAGCACCCTCGGCAGCAGACACCGCGACCCTCGCCGCGCTAAGCGCCAGGTGCCGGTATCCAAGGTGCCGTAGGCATGTCGATGCCTGGTAAGCAGCCCGTGCCAGGATCGGACCGCCCACGGCGGCAGCCTCCACGAGCAGGCCCGGAAGCATCCTCGCCATGGCCGGGTAGTTGCAGATCATGCGGAGCTCATCGCTCCGCTCAATGTCGGCAGCCAACTGCTCCGGCGTGCAGGTCGGCCGCCGTCGTTCGCCGTCCTCGATCTCGATCAACGCTGACCAGATCGCCGGCACACACTCCGTGGCACTCTCACGGGCAGGATCGCCCGGTTCCGTGCCCTGGCCGAGCAGGTCGGCCACCGTGACCTGGAGGGCTGCGGCGAACGCCACGAGGGTGGAGCGCCGGTCGATGGTCTTCCGGCCCGACTCGATCTGGGAGACGTACGGCTGGCTGACGCCAGCAAGCCCGGCGAGGACGGCCTGAGACATCCCGCCCCGGCGCATCCGCCAATAGCGGATCCTCGCCCCAACGGTGTCAGCCTTCTGGACCATGGTCGTCGCCACCTCCCAGGTAGCCGATTTGCCAGCACCACACGACGCCTCGGCCTACAAGTTGGACGGTACTCCCGGTTGCCGTGCCATCGATACCCACGCACGCAGCAACGACGTTCATTGTGGCCCCTTCCGGAGATAACCTCTGGCAGACGGAATGACCGGCGCAGGGACGGGCAGATGAGCGACGACAACGGGACAGCCGGGGCAATCGCCTTCATCTTCGAGGCGGGCGTACTCAAACGCGCCGCCCGCACCGGCTGGTGGTTCGCCGGAGTCAAGCATCCCGAAACGATCGCCGAGCACTCGTTCCGTGCCGCGCTGATCGGCATGATGCTGGCCGCCATGGAGGGTGCCGACCCCGCCCGGGTGTCCATGCTCTGCGTCCTGCACGACACGCAGGAAACTCGGATCACCGACATCCCGCACATCGCCAAGCGCTACCTCACCGCCGTACCCAACACCGCAGTCACCGCCGACCAGGTCGCCGCCTGCGCACCCGCCGTGGCCGACGTCATCACCGCCGCCGTCGCCGAGTACGAGGCTGGCGAGACCCTCGAAGCCATCGTGGCGCGCGACGCCGACAAGCTCGAATGCCTCGTCCAAGCCGTCGAGTACCGCCACCAGGGCATCGACAACGTCCAACGCTGGATCGACAGCTCCCGCGCCGCCCTCAAGACCGCATCCGCCCACCGCCTCGCCGACGCCGCCCTCACCGGCCAACCCCTCGCCTGGCTCACTCCGGGAGGGGCCGTCGGCTCTGCCGGTCAGACGGGGAGGTAGTCACCGGCAGGAAACCGTCGTCGGGACAGGGCTTCACGATCACGCCCGTCCCACGTGGACTGCTCGTGTCTCCGATCGAGGGGAGAACTACGGCGTCACCGAGCCGGTGATCGATCGCGGCTCGGCGGATGGGCTGGCCGGTGGGTGAGTATGGGGACAGCGGTGACGGCATCGCCCGGTGGTTCTCTTTGGTCTGAGCGCGGCGATCGTCCTCACGTCCTCACCCGCGTGATGGCGCAAACGGTTCAGCTCGACAGGGGCCGGCAAGGACAACCTGGGTCGAGACTCGACCAGACTGTCGACGCTCATCGTTCTCGATCTCGATTAGCGCCGACCAGATCGCCGGCAGCCGGCACACGCTCGTCGGCATAGCTATTCATGTTTACACCTGCCACCATGAAATCGCAGGTCAACGGCTTGCCGAGGGCGGTGTCAGCAGGCTCGACGCCTGTGATCACCGCAGAGAAAGGGCGAGACTCTGATGGCAGTCCACCGACGCACGGATGCGAAATGGAATCGTTTCACGGCCGGCCGGTCGGCCTTCGTTCGATTCGTGGCCGGGTTGGTCGTCCTGACCGGCACGACCGGCTGGGCCGGAGCGACGCAGGCGGCCGTAGGCGGCGAACGGGGTGTGCGGGAGGTGCCTTGTCGCGCCGGCGAACTCTCGGCTGCGGTGAGCCGGCTCGATGCGGGACGCCGGGCCACCCTTCAACTCGCCGCAGCCTGCACCTACACGCTGGATCTTTCGAGCACCGCAACCGGTGGGACACCGACGGTGACCGGCCATCTCACGATCGTCGGGAATGGCGCGACAGTCATCGGCTCCGGGGCGGCGACGCCCGGCTGTTCTGGGGTCTTGCGGGTGGCCCCCGGTGGCAGCCTCAATCTGGTCGACACCACCGTGACGGGCGGCGACACCACCGACTGCGATGGCACCGGAAACCGCGAGGACGGTGCCGGAATCCTGGTCGATGCAGGCGGCACGGCACGCATCGAGCGCACCGTCATCACCCACAACAAGGCGGGGGGAAGTGGCGGCGGCATCGCCAACTTCGGTACGACGACCATCGTCAACAGCACGATCACCAGCAATGCCGCGGCCGGCAGCGGAGGCGGTGTCTACCAGGGTGCGGGACAGCTCAGCGTCGTGGATTCGAGCATCGGTCAGAACATTGCCAGGACGGGTGGTGGTCTGGCGATCGTCGGCGGGCAGACCGAGATCCGGGGTGGCACCGTCAGGGCCAACGCCGCTGGCGGTGACGGAGGTGGCGTCGCCGCTTCCGGGCCGACCACCAGCGTCACGATCAATCGGGCAGAGATCACGGCGAACATCTCCGGTGGCGGTGGCGGAGGAATCAGCAACTGGCAGGCCGCGTCGTTCACGCTCGACGAGAGCAGAGTGAGCCACAACAAGGCCCGGGCCAATGGTGGCGGTGTCCAGATCATGAATTCCCCGATGCTGATCGACCGCAGCAGGATCTCCGCGAACGTCACGACGAGAAACGGAGGCGGCATCGCCAGCAGAGCCCCGTCCCAGCCCGTCGAGGTCGTCGTACGCAGCAGCACGATCAGCCTGAATCAGGCGACGGGTGCGGCGTCGAGGGGCGGCGGACTCTTCAACGACGGCAGTCGGCTCCGGCTCACGAAGGACCTGGTCACACTCAACGTCTCCCGGCTTCCTGCCGGAGGGGTGGACAACACCCGCGGCACGGTGGTCCTCGACAAGACCGCAGTCTTGTTCAACCTGCCGAGCAACTGCCGCGCCGTTCTCTTCTGCGCTTGACAACGACCTGCGTGTCGTTGGGCCATCCGACCACCGGGGCCGTGACGGCCGCCCTCGCCCGGCCCAGGTGGATGGGTCAGAGCGCCACGATGGCCGCTGTTTCGGCTGGTAACTCGATCCTGTCGCGTTGGACGGTGACGCCCTCGCCCGTGGCCAGCAGGACCCGGCGGGCCACGCCCGGCAACGTCACCCGTTGCGGTTTGTCGGCAAGGTTGGCTGCTACCAGGCAGCCGCCTCGCCGCAGCACCAGAAACCGGTCGCCGTGCCGCACGTCGACCGCGAACAGGTGCGGGTCCGACAACTCGGGACGGGACTTCCGTAGGACGATCAGTCGCCGGTAGAAGTCGTACATCTGCCGGTGTTCGGGTTTGTCCAGCTCGGCCCAGTCGAGCCGGGAGCGTACGAAGGTCTGCCGGTCCTGGGGGTCGGGGACCTCGGAAGACGACCAGCCGTGGGCGGCGAACTCGCGCCGCCGGCCGGTGGAGACCGCCGTGGCCAACTCGGGCTCGGGATGCGACGTGAAGTACTGCCACGGCGTGGTGGCTGCCCACTCCTCGCCCATGAAGAGCATCGGAGTGAAGGGCGAGGTCATCAGCAGGGTCGCGCCGACGCGCAGCATGGCCGGCGACACCGACATGCTCAACCGGTCGCCCGTGGCACGGTTGCCGATCTGGTCGTGGTTTTGCAGGTAGGCCACGAAGCGGTGGCCGGGGGTGCGCTGGTCGACCGGGCGGCCGTGTTGGCGGTGGCGGAAGCTGGACCAGGTGCCGGTGTGGAAGAAGGCGCCGCGCAGCACCTCGGCGAGGCATTCCATGCTGCCGAAGTCGCCGTAGTAGCCCTGCTGTTCGCCGGTGAGCAGGGTGTGCAGGGCGTGGTGGGCGTCGTCGTTCCACTGGGCGTGCAGGCCGAAGCCGCCGGCCTCGCGTGGGGTGATCAGCCGGGGGTCGTTGAGGTCGGACTCGGCGATCAGCGACAGCGGGCGGCCCAGGTGCACCGAGAGGGTTTCGACCTCGACGGCGATCTCCTCCAGCAGGTGCACCGCGCGGGTGTCGGGCAGGGCGTGTACGGCGTCCAGGCGCAGGCCGTCGACGTGGTAGTCGCGCAGCCACATCAGGATGCTGTCGATGATGAAGCGGCGTACCCCGTCGGAGTGCGGGCCGTCCAGGTTGACCGCCTGGCCCCAGGGGGTGTTGCGGTCGCTGAGATAGGGCGCGAAGAGCGGCGCGTAGGCCCCGGAGGGGCCGAAATGGTTGTAGACGACGTCGAGGATCACCCCCAGCCCGCGCGCGTGGGCGGCGTCGACAAGCCGTTTGAGGCCGTCCGGGCCGCCGTAGGGTTCGTGCGGGGCGAACCAGCAGGCACCGTCGTAGCCCCAGTTGTGCTCGCCGTTGAAGGCGTTCACCGGCAGCAACTCGATCATGTCGACGCCGAGTTCGACCAGGTGGTCGAGCTTGCCGATGGCGGCGTCGAAGGTGCCCTCCGGGGTGAAGGTGCCGACGTGCAGTTCGTAGAGGATGCTGCCGGGCAGTTGCCGGCCGGTCCACGAGCCGTCGGTCCAGGTGAAGGCCGAATGGTCGTAGACGCGGCTCGGCCCGTGCACCCCGAAGGGCTGCCACATCGAGCGGGGGTCGGGCAGCGCCTGCTCGTCGTCGTCGAGCACGAAGGAGTAGTCGAGGCCGGCGCCGGGCAGCTCGACCTTCCACCAGCCGTTCCGGCCGGCGCGCATCTCGTGGTCGGCACCGTGCGGCAGGCGCAGCCGCACCCGCTTGGCCTCCGGTGCCCAGACCGTGAACTCAGACATGATCGCAGCCTCCCGAGTCAGGTGGTGGGCACCAGCAGCGCGACGGGATAGGTGGCCAACAGGTCGGCCAGGCGGACCTGACCGTCACTGTAGACCTGCCCGGTGAACAGGCACGACATCTCGTTAACGGGCAATGACAGGGTGGTTTCCCGCCAGCCGCCGGCCGCGGCCAGGCGCAGCGGCAGCCGGGTGGCGACGGCGAGTGCGCCGCCCCGGTCGAAGGCGACGGCGTGCCGGGCGGCCGGGCCGACCGCGATCACCGGCTGGTAGTCGCCGAACAGCTCCGGATGGTCGCGGCGGGCGCGCAGGGTCCGGGACACCACGAGCAGCTTCGCCGCGCCGGACTCGTCCACCGCCGGCTGCCAGCCGGCGTCGAGCCGGGCCAGCAGTTCCCGGCGTACGCCGAAGTCGACCGGGCGGCGGTTGTCCGGGTCGACCAGGGAGTTGTCCCACAGCTCGGTGCCCTGATAGGTGTCGGGCACCCCGGGCATGGCCAACTGGAGCAGCTTCTGGCCGAGCGAGTTGGACCAGCCCGGCGGGGTGATCTCGGCGGCGAACGCGGCCAGCTCCGCCGAGACGGCCGGGTCGTCGTAGATGGCGTCGACCAGGGCGTGCATGGCCTGCTCGAAGGCGGGGTCGGGGTCGGTCCAGCTGGTCGAGGCAGCGGCCTCCCGGGCGGCCTTCTCGGCGTACGCGTGCAAGCGCTCGCGTTCGATCGGCCAGGCGCCGACGGCGGTCTGCCAGAGCAGGTGGGCCAGGGCGGCGTCCGGCAGCGGCACCGCGGCCATCCACCGGGTGACCAGCTCGGCCCAGCGGTGCGGCAGCTCGGCGAGGACCGCGAGGCGGGCCCGGACGTCCTCGCCGCGCTTGGTGTCGTGGGTCGACAGGGTGGTCATGCTGGCCGGCCAGCGCTCGTGGTGGGCGGCGGCGAAGCGGTGGAAGCGGCCGGGTGGGGTGCCGAAGTGGGTGGGGCTGCCGCCGACCTCGTTGAGCGCGACGAACCGGGTCCACCGGTAGTAGGCGGTGTCCTCGACGCCCTTGGCCATCACCGCGCCGGTGAACTGCGGGAAGCGGCGGGCCAACTCGTCGTCGGGATCGCGCAGCCGGCGGGTGACCGCGTCCAGCGCGCCGGTCAGGTCGATGCGGCGGCGGCCCGCCTCGGCGCGAGCGTTGGCCAGGTGCCGGACGCCCTCGGGCGGGTAGCCCCGGTAGACCGGAAACGCGGCGGCCAGTTCGGCGAGGGCGGCGCGGGCGGCGGCCCGGTCCACCTCGGGGGCGAGCCCGGCGAGCCGGTTCAGCTCGGCGGCGAGCAGCCGGGTGGCCGCGCCGAGTTTGGTGTCGTGGGTCAGGTCGGCCCAGGAGGTGGCCCGGCCGGTGAGCCGGGTGTCCAGGGCGGTGAAGTCGGCCTCGCCGTCGCCGTCGACGAAGAGCCCGCCGACCGCCGCGAGGGCGTCGTAGCCGGTGGTGCCGGCCACCGGCCAGTCCGGCAGCTCCTCGCCGTACTCCAGGATCTTCTCCACGATCAGCCAGGCGTTCGGCGCGGCGGCGCGCAACCGGGCCAGGTAGCCGGCCGGGTCGCGCAGCCCGTCGGGATGGTCGACCCGGATGCCGTCGATCTCGCCGGCCTGCGCCCAGGCCAGGATCAGCTCGTGGGTGGCGGCGAACACCGCCGGGTCCTCCACCCGCAGCCCGGCCAGGCTGGAAACGGCGAAGAACCGGCGGTACGTCAGCTCGGCGTCGCCGCGTCGCCAGGAGACCAGCTGGTAGTGCTGCCGCTCGTGCACCTGCATCGGGCTGCCGTCGCCGGTGCCGTCGGCGATCGGGAAACGGTGCTCGTGATAGCGCAGCTCCCCGTCGGCCAGCTTCAGGTCGTCGAGCGCGTCGGGGCGGTCGGCGAGCACCGGCAGCAGCAGCCGACCGGCGTCCCAGTCGATGTCGAACCAGCTCGCGTACGCCGACTCGCGCCCCCGGCGCAGCACGTCCCACCAGGGCGGATTGGCCGCCGGCACGGCCACCCCGGCGTGGTTGGGCACGATGTCCACGACCAGGCCGAGCCCGACCTCGCGCAGCGCCCGCAGCAGCCGCTGCCGGCCGGCCTCGCCGCCGATCTCCGGGTTGACCTGGCGGTGGTCGACCACGTCGTAGCCGTGCGCGCTGCCCGGGGCGGCGGCCAGCAGCGGCGCGCTGTAGAGGTGGGTGACGCCGAGGTCGGCGAGGTAGCCGGCGATGCCGGCGGTGGTGTCCAGGTCGAAGCCGGGGCGGATCTGCACCCGGTAGGTCGCGCCGACGGGGTGCTCGGTCATCTCAGGCCACCCTCTCCAGCACCACCAGGGAGCGGTCCGGTACGCAGAGCGTGCCGCCGGCCTCGACGGTGGTGCCCTTGTCCTGGTCGGGTTCGGCGGTGCTGATCACCAACTCCCACCGCTGGCCGAACTCGACCGGCGGCGGGGTGAAGTCAAGTGGCGCGTCGTGGGCGTTGAAGCAGAGCCAGAAGGAGGCGTCGTGGTGGCGCTGGCCGTACTGGCCGCGTTCGCGGATGCCGTCGCCGTTGACGAAGAGCGCCACCGAGCGGCCGAAGTCGTTGCCCCAGTCTTCGCCGGTCATCTCCCGCCCGTCCGGGGTGTACCAGGCCAGGTCGGGCAGCGGCTCGTCCACCTCGCGACCGCGTACCGGCAGGCCGGTGAAGAAGCGGCGGCGCTGGAAGACTTGGTGTTGGCGGCGGAACTCGACAAGCCGGCGGGTGAAGTCGAGCAGCTCGGTGTCGACGTTGTCCCAGTCGACCCAGGCCAGCTCGCTGTCCTGGCAGTAGGCGTTGTTGTTGCCGCGTTGGGTGCGGCCCAGCTCGTCGCCGTGGCCGATCATCGGTACGCCCTGGGAGAGCATCAGGGTGGCCAGGAAGTTGCGCCGCTGCCGGGCCCGCAGGGTGCGTACGCCGGGGTCGTCGGTGTCGCCCTCGACGCCGCAGTTCCAGGACCGGTTGTGGCTCTCGCCGTCGCGGTTCTCCTCGCCGTTTGCCTCGTTGTGCTTGTCGTTGTAGGAGACCAGGTCGGCCAGCGTGAAGCCGTCGTGGCAGGTGACGAAGTTGATGCTGTGGAACGGGCGGCGGCCGTCGTCCTGGTAGAGGTCGGCGGAGCCGGAGATGCGGGAGGCGAACTCGGCGAGGGTGGCCGGCTCGCCGCGCCAGAAGTCGCGGACGGTGTCCCGGTATTTTCCGTTCCACTCGGTCCACTGCGGGGGGAAGTTGCCGACCTGGTAGCCGCCGGGGCCGATGTCCCACGGTTCGGCGATCAGCTTGACCCGGCTGACCACCGGGTCCTGCTGCACCACCTCGAAGAAGGTGGAGAGGCGGTCCACGTCGTAGAACTCGCGGGCCAGGGTGGCGGCCAGGTCGAAGCGGAAGCCGTCGACGTGCATCTCGGTCACCCAGTACCGCAGCGAGTCCATGATCAGCTGGAGCGAGTGCGGGCTGCGGACGTTGAGGCTGTTGCCGGTGCCGGTGTAGTCGACGTAGTAGCGCCGATCTTCCTCCGACAGCCGGTAGTAGCTGGGGTTGTCGACGCCCTTGAAGCTCAGCGTCGGGCCGAGGTGGTTGCCCTCGGCGGTGTGGTTGTAGACCACGTCGAGGATCACCTCGATGCCGGCCGCGTGCAGCGCCTTGACCATGCCCCGGAACTCCTGCACCTGCTGGCCGAGGTGACCGAGCGCGGAGTAGGCGTGGTGCGGGGCGAAGAAGCCGATGGTGTTGTAACCCCAGTAGTTGCGCAGCCCCAGGTCGGCCAGGCGGTGGTCGTTGACGAACTGGTGCACCGGCATCAGCTCGATAGCGGTGATCCCGAGCCGGGTCAGGTGCTCGATCATCGGGGGTGAGGCGATGCCCGCGTACGTGCCGCGCAGTTCCTCGGGGATGCCGGGCAGCCGCATGGTCAGCCCGCGTACGTGCGCCTCGTAGATCACCGAGTGGTGGTACGGGATGCGCGGCGGGGCGTCGTTGCCCCAGTCGAAGTACGGGTTCACCACCACCGACTTCGGCATGAACGGCGCCGAGTCGGTGTCGTTGCGCCGCTCCGGGTCGCCGTGCACGTAGTCGTAGACCGCCGGGTCCCACTGCACGTCACCGTCGATGGCCTTGGCGTACGGGTCGATGAGCAGCTTGTGCGGGTTGCAGCGCAGCCCGTTGCCCGGGTCGTACGGGCCGTGCACCCGGTAGCCGTATCGCTGCCCCGGCCCGAGCCCGGGGATGTACGCGTGCCAGACGTAGGCGTCCACCTCGCGCAGCTCGACGCGGCGCTCGGTGCCGATGTCCCACTCGTCGAAGAGACAGAGTTCGACCTTCTCCGCCACCTCGGAGAAGATCGCAAAGTTGGTGCCCATCCCGTCGTAGGTGGCACCGAGGGGATACCGCTCGCCCGGCCAGACCTGCATCTCGCTCCTTCGGCCAAGAATCATGAGCGCGCCCGCACCATGAGCGCCCCGTCCGGGGCCCCCGGGCGGTACGCCCGGCGGTAATGCCCCGCACGGTCCGCCACCAATCCATCCGATCGGGTGAATGCCTGGTATCCACCTGACTGATCCCGGATGAACCCTTGCGTGCCTTCGGTCACTGTGACCGTTCTCAAGGTGCAGAACCGGCCGGCATGACGTTTCCTTGTTCGCGGGCACGTGTCCGCGCGCCCGTTGATCCTCGCACCACCGGATGCGTACGCGCGTGTCCGAAACCCAATGCTGCTCTTTTCGCCGCCAACGATGCCGGCGCGCTTCCCGCTGCACGGACGGAGACTGATGTGACGACCACGCGGGTCGGCGGGCGCGCCGCCACCGCCACGGACCGGCTGCACCGCCCCACCCTCACCTCGCGGCCCCAACTCCCGACACCGCCCGGTCCGGCCACCCCGCCGCAGACCCGTCGCATCCTGATGCTGTCCTGGGAGTATCCGCCGGTGCTCGTGGGCGGGTTGGGCCGGCACGTGCACGCGCTGTCGGTGGCGCTGGCCGCCGCCGGGCACGAGGTCACCGTCGTCACCCGGCACGCCGAGGGCGCCCCGCTGGAGGAGTACGTCGACGGCGTCCGGGTGGTACGCGCCGCCGAGGACCCGGTCACCTTCCCACTGGCCACCGAGAGCCTGCTCGCCTGGACGATGGCGTTCAACCACACGCTGACCCGGGCCGCGCTGCGCGCCGCCGCCGCCGGCGGATACGACGTGATCCACGCGCACGACTGGCTTGTCGCGCACACCGCGATGACCCTGCGCGATCACCTGGACCTGCCGCTGGTCAGCACCATCCACGCCACCGAGGCGGGGCGGCACCAGGGCTGGCTGCCCGAGGAGATGAACCGCACCATCCACGGCGTGGAGCACTGGCTCGGCGGCGAGTCGACCCGGGTGATCGTCTGCTCCGGTTACATGCGCGACGAGGTGACCGGGCTCTTCGGCGTACCGGCCGGCCGGGTCGACGTGGTGCCCAACGGGGTCGAGTCGCGACGCTGGCGGGTGCCGGCGCGGGCGGTGACCGACGCGAGGGCCCGCTTCGCCGGTGCCGGTCCGCTTGTCACCTTCGCCGGCCGGCTGGTCTACGAGAAGGGCGTACAGCACCTGCTCGCCGGGCTGCCCCGGCTGCGCGAGCGGCACCCGGGGCTGCGCGCGGTGATCGTCGGCGACGGCCCGTACCGGGCCGAGTTGGAGGCCGACGTGCACCGGTTGGGGCTGGCCGGCACGGTAAGCCTGCCCGGCTTCCTCGGCGGCACCGACCTGCCGGCGGTGATGGCCGCCTCGGACTGCTTCGCGGTGCCGAGCATCTACGAGCCGTTCGGCATGGTCGCGCTGGAAGGGGCCGCCGCCGGTGCGCCGCTCGCGGTCGCCGAGACCGGCGGCCTCGCCGAGATCGTCGAGCCGGAGGTGACCGGGATGACCTTCCGGCCCAACGACCCGGACGCGCTCGCCGACGCCGTACACGCTCTGCTCTCCGACACCGAGCGGGCCCGCGCCCTGGCCCGCCGTGCTCGCGCCATGGTGGACGAGCGGTACGGCTGGGCGGCGATCGCCAGCCGCACCGCGGCCACGTACGCCTCGGCGATCGCCCAGGCGCCGGGCTTCGTCGCCGAACGCGCCGCGCACCAGATGGCGCACGGCCGGGCCCGCCCCACGGTGCCGGAGGGCAACCTGCTGGCCGCCGCCGGTCTACGCTGAGCCGTCGTCCCTCGTCCCTCGTTCCCTCGCCCGCACAGGCCATGGGGAATCGTCCCGGAGTACCACCGCAGGCCGTTCGGTCAGCCCATTCTGCCGTTACGATCTTGTATCCGCACTGGTAAGCAGCTGTTCACATCCGACAGACTCGCACCATCCACGGGGGCGAAGTCGAGGAGGGTGTCGGTTGCGGGTGCTCCTGGTGGAAGACGATCTGCGGGTGTCGGCGGGGCTCGCCTCGGCGCTGCGACGGCGGGGGCACGAGGTGACGCAGGCGGTCACGGCCGCGGAGGCGGTCGAGGCGGACCGGGTCGATCTCATTCTGCTCGACATGAATCTGCCCGACCGGGACGGTTTGGAGGTGTGCCGGCGGATCCGCCAGCACGACGAGGTGGTCGCCATCATCGCGGTGACCGCCCGAGGCGAGGAACAGGACCGGGTGGCCGGGCTGCGCGCCGGTGCCGACGACTACGTGGTGAAGCCGTTCTCGATGGTCGAGTTGCAGGCACGCATCGAGGCGGTGATGCGGCGGACCTCGCGTACCGTCCGGACGTCGACGGCGTTGCAGGCCGGTCCGCTGCGCATCGACGTCGACGCCCGGCGGGTCTGGGTCGCCGACCGCGAGGTCGGGCTCTCCCGCAAGGAGTTCGACCTGCTGGTGGCCCTGGCCCGGCAGGCGGGCACGGTGGTGCCCCGGGACCGGCTGCAACTGGAGGTCTGGCAGACCACCTGGGCCACCCGGCACAACCTCGACGTCCACGTCGCGGCACTGCGCGCCAAACTGGACGACCCGGGTCTGGTGGAGACGGTACGCGGCGTCGGCTACCGGCTGCGCGCCGACTGAGCCACCGCCGGGCAGCCCCGGCCCGGCACGACCGCCGGGCAGCCCCGGCCCGGCACGACCGCCGGGCAGCCCCGGCCGGGCCCGGCCGCCGGGCAGCCCGGCCGGGCCCGGCCGCCGGGCCAGGCTGCCATGCTCCTATTCGGAACCGCAGATCACGTCGTCCATCAGCCGGAAGGTACGCCCGTACACGGCGAGCGCCTCGGCGTCGGCGGCGAGCTGCGTGGTCAGGGACAGCACCGCGACCCGTTCGCCGTCCGGGGAGACCCCGTTTGCGGTGCTGACGCCCGGTACGTCGCCGCCGTGCGACCAGTAGCCACCGCACCGGTTCGGGGTGAACATGATGCCCAGGCCGTACCGCGCACCGGGCACGAGGTCCTGAAAGGTGTCGGCGAGCACGGTGTCGTGCAGCTGCGCCATCTGGCGAGGCTTGAGCAGCTGGCCGCGTTGCAGCGCCTGCCAGAAACGGGCCAGGTCGCTCGGTGTGCTGATCATGTTGCCGGCCGCGCCGGCAGCGGTCGGGTTCCACGCAGTGGTGTCCGTCAGGGTGCCGCCCGGGACCCACTGCTGGTAGCCCTTGGCGTGCGGTGCCGGCAGGAACGGCCAGTCGCCCGGCACCGAGGTGCGCCGCAGACCGAGCGGCTGGAGGATCCGGCTGCGTACCTCCACCGCCCACGACCGGCCGGTCACCCGCTCGATGATCATCCCGGCCAGTAGGTAGTTGGTGTTGGAGTAGTCCCACCTGGTGCCGGGCGCGAAGCCGGGCCCGTGCCGCATCGCCAGGGCGACCAGGTCGGCTGCCTCGTGATGGTCGAACCGGTGCGCCAGGTATCCCTCGTAGCTGCGCAGTACCGCGAGGTCGTTCGTGTAGTTGTAGAGGCCGCTGGTGTGCTGAAGAAGATGACGGACGGTGATCCGACGGCCGTCGTTGCCGTTGCCGGCGACGACGCCCGGCAGCCAACGCTCGACGGTGTCGTCCAACGACAGTTTCCGCTCGCCGACCAGTTGCAGCACCACGACGGCGACGAAGGTCTTGGTGTTGCTACCGATCCGGAAGTGCCCGTCGGTCGGCACCGGCGTGCCGCGCCTGAGGTCCCCGACGCCGGCTCGGGCCCGGCTGAGCACGCCGTCGACCCGGGTCAGCCCCTGCACGCCGGTGATGCCGAGGTCGTGCAGATCGTCGACCGCCAGCTGAAGCCGCCGCTGATCGTCGCCGACCGGTCTCGCGGCGACCGGCACCGCGCCGCCGGTGACGACCAGCGCCGCCGCCAACGCGACGGTCAGGCCCCACCGGCCGAGATGTCCGCGCATGTCAGATCCTCCCATAATCGGGGACAGTGCCAGAAACCCGACCGTACGCGGCCATCGACGCCTTTCCATCCGGAGATCCACCCGGATCGAATCAGGGTGAACCCCACATCCGGTACGGGTCGCCAACCTCAGAGCATCCTCAAGAAACGCTGTTCGCGGGCCCGTGACCGAGCCGCGACGGGTGTGCTGGTCATACCCGACCATTCCTCCTGTTTGGAGATGCCCTTGCGATACAGACGGACAACGGCCGGTGTATTCACCGCCTTGCTCGCCGTCACCCTCGCGGCGACCGCACAACCCGCCCAGGCCCACGGTCAGCTGACGGCCACCACCGTGGAGCTGACGGTGGAACCGAACCAGGTCCAGGGCCTCACTGTCGTGCAGAGTGACGGTTACGCCACCCTGGCCTGGACCCCGGTCGACGGGGCCACCGACTACCAGATCGAGCGCACCCCGATCGCCGCCGACGACACCGCCACCGGCAACCCGGTGATCGTCGGCCTCTGGCGGCCGAACCGTCAGATCAACAACCATGCGCCCACCTTCGCCGACGCCGGCTTCGTCCCCGGCGAACGGTTCCAGTGGCGGGTCCGGGCCCGGTTCGGCACCGAGGCGCAGCCGTACTCGGCCCCGGTCACCGGCACCACGAACGCGCACTGGGGTGACCCGAACACCCCGGGACAGAACCTGCGCACGCAGTGGGAGGACACGCTGGGTGCCCAGTACACAAGCGATGTCAACGAGTACGCCTACACCGCGGCGATCGACGAGCTGAGCGAGCGGGTTCGCGTGGTGGAGATCGGCCGCACCATCCAGAACCGGCCGATAAACATGTTCGTCATCGGCTACCCGACCCCGCCGGCCACCCCGGAAGCCGTGGCCGCGACCAACCCGCTGCTGGTCAACTGCAACGTGCACGGCAACGAGCCCGGTGACCGCGAGGCCTGCTTCATCATGGCCCGGCAGCTCGCCTTCACCCAGGACCCGACCACGCTCGACCGGCTGTCCAAGAGCACCATGCTGATCCTGCCGACGATCAACGGCGACGGCCGGGCGGCCAACAGCCGGGGCAACTCCACCGGCCAGGACCTCAACCGGGACTACTCGCTGATCCGTCAGCCGGAGACCCAGGCCTTCGTGGAGATGGTCCGCGACTACCGGCCGATCGCCAGCTACGACGGCCACGAGTACGGCAACGCCAACACCGGCGACCTGCCGATGCTGTCGCCCCGGCACGCAAACGTGGCGCAGGGGATCTTCGACGAGTCGCAGGACATGATCGAGGGTCACATGTACACCGAGGGCGCCAAGGACGGCTGGTGGGCCTGCCCGTACGGCTGCACCGGGGCCAGCGTGGGGCTGGGCGAGGAGACCATCCTGCGCAACACCCTCGGCCTGAAGAACGTGGTCAACTCGCTGCTGGAGCTGCGCAGCTCCGGTGGCCCGACCCGGCCGAACGAGAGCAACACCGGCAACAACCGGCGGCGCAAGACGTACTCGGCGCTCTGGACGTTCAACCAGTTCATGGCGTACCACAGCGCGAACGTCGGTGACATCACCAAGGCCCGGGCGGACGCGATCAAGTTCCAGTCGGCGAACACCGGCCGGATCGTGTTCCGGGGCTCCCGACCCATCCCGGCGTACCCGGCTCCGCACCCGGGTGACACCCCGCCGCCGGTGGACGCACCGCGTGAGGACCGGATCCTCAACCAGCCGCCGTGCGCCTACAAGCTCACGGAGGCGCAGTACAACGGTGCCCGCACCGACGGCCCGAGCGGACGGCAGACCACCGTGGCCCAGCGCCTCGCCGCGCACGGCTGGAAGGTGATCAAGGTTGCCGACGGTTACCTCGTGCCGCTGTCGCAGCCGGAGCGGGGTCTGGTGCCGCTGCTGCTCGACGAGCAGGCCGTCGAGGGCCTGGTCGCCGGGGAGCGGATCGCCCCCACCCTGACCGGTACCCACAACGGTCCGCTTACCGTTTCCGGCGTGGCCTGCCTCGCCGGTGCCACCGTCCGGGGCCCGATCACGGTCAAGGCCGGTGCCACGCTGATCGTCAACGGCACCTCGATCAACGGGCCGGTGAGCGCCTCCGGCGCGGCCGGCTTCGTGCTGACCGACAGCACGGTCAGCGGCCCGGTGAACGCCACCGGCACCCGTGGTCCGGTGGTGCTGGTCGGCAACAAGGTAAGCGGCCCGGTCAACGTGGTGAACAGCGTCGGCAGCGCACCGCTGGTTGCCGGCAACACCATCAACGGCCCGCTGAGCTGCACCGGCAACTCCGCCGAGCCGGTCAACCTGGAGGTGGCCAACTCGGTGAGCGGTCCGAAGTTCAGTCAGTGCGGACGCCTGTGAGCTAACTGCATCTCGTACCCCCTTCGTACCGGCAGGCCGGATCCGCGCCCGGCCTGCCGGTACCTCCCGGAGCCGACTGGAGAAGACGTGACCGACACCCTTCCCGCCGGGACGCCAGCGCCCCGGCGCGCCCGGCGCGCGGCACCGTTCGCCGGGGCGACCCTGGCCGTACTGCTCGCGGCGGCCGGCTGCACCGCAGCGGGCGACGACCGGACGGCGGACGCCGCTGCGGCGCGTACCGTAAGCGTGGTCGGGCCGCTCTGCGCCGAGCTGCCCGGCGGCAGCGAACCGGGCAACCCGGCGGCGCTGGCCGACCAGCCCGCCGACCAGGCTCTCCAGTGGATTCCCGTGCTCACCACCTTCGAGGCGGCGGTACGGGCCAGCGGCCTGGCCGCCGAGTTGACAGGTGACTCGGGCGTGACCATCCTCGCCCCGACCGATGACGCGTTCGCGGCCAAGTTCTCCCGTACCAACCTGGACGAGCTGCTGCTGCACGACACCGACACGCTGCGTGAGCTGCTTCGCGATCACCTGGTCGGCGGCGCGCAGCCGGTGGCCGAGCTGGTGCGCGCCGGCACCGTGACCACCCTGGCCGGCACCGACCTCACCGTCACCGCCGAGGGTGACGGCGCCCGCCTCGGCGTGGCAGCTGACGGCAACGCCCACAACGAGGGTGACGCCCACGGCGACGGCAAGGGTGATGGCGACGGCAAGGGCGACGGCGACAGCCGGGGTGACGGCAAGGGCGACGGCAACGGCAAGGACGACGGCGACAGCCGGGATGACGGCAAGAGCGACGGCAACGGCAAGGACGACGGCGACAGCCGGGATGACGGCGACGCTCACGGCGGCGGCGACCGGGGTGACGGTCAGCAGGGCAGCGCCCACCCCGCCGCTCAGGCCGTCACGCTCTGCGCCGACTACCGGGCGACCAACGCCCGGATCCACGTCATCGACCACGTGCTCGGCACGATGCCCACCACCGCCGGTGGCGAGGACGACCACCCGGCCCACTGATCGCCGCGGGGCACAACCCCCTCCCCGCGGACACCGACGGCCGCTGCCCCCTGATCCGGGGGGCCGGCGGCCGTCGTCGTGTTCCTGGTGTTCGATGTTAGGAAGGGGCCCTTCCTATGCACCAGGCGTTAAGAAGGGCCCCTTCCTTACTTCTCAGCGCTTTTCGATGGAGAGGTAGTCGCGCTCGGCGGCGCCGGTGTAGACCTGCCGCGGGCGGCCGATCTTGGTCTCCGGGTCGTTGATCATCTCGCGCCACTGTGCGATCCAGCCGGGCAGCCGGCCCAGGGCGAACAGCACCGTGAACATCTTCGTGGGGAAGCCCATGGCCTTGTAGATCAGGCCGGTGTAGAAGTCCACGTTCGGGTAGAGCCGCCGGGAGACGAAGAAGTCGTCCGCCAGGGCGATCTCCTCCAGCTGCACCGCGATGTCCAGCAGCGGGTCCGGCTTGGCCATCCGGCCGAGCACGTCCTGGGCCGCCTGCTTCACGATCGCGGCACGCGGGTCGTAGTTCTTGTAGACCCGGTGGCCGAAGCCCATCAGCTTGACGCCGTCCTGCTTGTCCTTGACCTTGCGGACGAAGGACTGCACGTCACCGCCTTCGGCGGAGATCCGCTCCAGCATCTCCAGCACCGCCTGGTTGGCGCCGCCGTGCAGCGGACCGAAGAGCGCGTTGACGCCCGCCGAGACCGAGGCGAACAGGTTGGCGTTGCTGGAGCCGACCAGGCGCACGGTCGAGGTGGAGCAGTTCTGCTCGTGGTCGGCGTGCAGGACGAAGAGCATGTCCAGCACCCGGGCCATCACCGGGTCGACCTCGTACGGCTCCGCCGGCACGCCGAACGTCATCCGCAGGAAGTTCTCCACGTAGCTCAGCGCGTTGTCCGGGTAGAGCAGCGGCTGGCCGATCGACTTCTTGTAGGCGTACGAGGCGATGGTGGGGACCTTCGCCATCAGCCGGACCGTGGACATCTCCACGTGCTCGGCGTCGAACGGGTCCAGGCTGTCCTGGTAGAAGGTGGAGATCGCGCTCACCGCCGAGGAGAGCACGGCCATCGGGTGCGCCTCGCGGGGAAAGCCGTCGAAGAAGCGCCGCATCTCCTCGTGCAGCAGCGAGTGCCGGCGGATCCGCTCGCTGAACTCGCTCAGCTGCTGGGTGGTCGGCAGCTCGCCGTAGATCAGCAGGTAGGAGACCTCCAGGAAGGAGCTCTTCTCGGCCAGCTGCTCGATCGGGTAGCCCCGGTAACGCAGGATGCCCGCGTCACCGTCGATGTAGGTGATCGCGGATGAACAGGCGGCGGTGTTGACGAACCCGGGGTCGTACGTCGTCATCCCGGTTTCCTTCAGCAGCTTGCTGACACCGATACCGTCGGGGCCCTCGACCGCGGAATGTACCGGCATCGACAGCTGCCCGCCGGGGTGATCGAGCTTGACTTCCGTCATGTGGTTCCTCGCTTCGCCGGCAGATCTACGTTGAATTGCCTTCGCTTCTACCGTAATTGCGGTTGCGATGACACCGCCCCTCGTGGTTCGGCGGTGAGGTATGCGTCACCCGATTCCCGACCGGCGAGCTGGGAAACCCCGACGATCGACACCGAGCGGAACGAACGGAACACGGGGCGTGAATGCGTACCGGCCAAGCAGGCCGAACGGAGACCCGCAAGCGGTGCCATTCGGGGTCGCAAGCAGGCCGTGCGCGGACGCGCAAGCGGCCGAGCGGAGGCTCAGCAGCCGGTGCAGCCCGGCGGCGGCTCGGCAGCCGGCGTGGCGCTCCGGGTCGGTCAGGAGATGGTCAGCTGGCGCATGCCGCCGGCCGGTTCGACCAGGTACAGATCGAGCCGGTTGGCGCCGACGCGGAAGAGCCGGTCGTCGGCGAGCAGCGCGGCGAAGCGACGGCCACCCGGGTCCGGCGCGACCACCGGAACCACGGCGGCCACCGTGCCGTTGACCGCCACCGCCAGTTCGGTGCCGTCCGGCACCGAGTCCGGCAGGGTGCCCCAGACCATGCCCGGCAGCACGCCTTCGTCCGGGTCGACGAAGCGGAACGCGTCCAACCCGGCGACCCGGGCCGTGCCGCCCGGCGCAGCGGCGCCCACGGTCCTGCCGACAAGTGGATGCGGGGCCGGTGGCGGCATCCCGGCGGGCACCCCGCCGGGCAGCGGGATCGGTTCCCCGGGCCGGTCGTAGAAGAGCTTGCCGGATTCGGTACGCGCAGGCTCGCGGGCGGAGCGGCCGTCGACCCGCCAGGGCAGCCGGATGGCCGCCTCGTCGGCGATCGTCGGCAGCAGGTCGACGTGTTGCCAGTTCCGGTCGTCGACCCGGCCGGTGCGTTGCCCCGGCGTCTTGACGAACATCGGCACCCAGGCCACCTGCTGCGGTGCGGCCCGGATGGCGTCGAGCCCTCGGCCCTGCACGCCCTTGGTGAAGCTGACCCCGTGGTCGGCCGTCACCACCACCAGCGCCTGGTCCCACAGCCCGTTCTCGCGCAGGGTCCGCAGCGTCTCGCCGATCAGCCGGTCGGTGTAGCCGAGCTGCGCCAGGTGCCGGGCGCGGGCCAGGTCCACCCAGCCGTCGCCCTCGTTCGGGAAGTCCTCAGGCGCCTCGTAGCGTGCGCCGGAGGGCAGGTACGCCCACGGCGAGTGCGGCATCAGCAGGTGCAGGAAGTGCAGCGTGGGCCGGTCGGTCCGGGTCAGGCCGCGCAGGAAGCTGGTGAACCGGGCCGGCTGGTTGAGGGTGAGGCTGTCCCAGCGGAACTTCGGGTCGGTCGGCACCGGCTCCGCGGCGTCGATGCCCGCCTCCTCGGCGGTGCGTTCCCGGTAGGAGTTCTCCGGGTCGATCCGGCTGTCCTGCGGCGAGGTCACCTGGCGCAGCAGCTTGCCGGTCTCCCGCATCAGCACCCCGAGGCCCTGCTCCGGGGTGATTGGCCGCTCGCAGCGGCTGGGCGGGCAGAGCCGGGTGATGCTCTCCTCGGCACGGATGTCGTACAGGCCGCCGAGGGCGGTGAAAAGGTTGTCCGGGTGGTGCGAGAAGTGCGGCGCCACCGGTTCCGCCGGATACCGGCCGGTAAGCATCGCCGGGAGCGCGTACGGTGTCCAACCACTGACCCCGGTGGCGTTGCGGTACCAGGTCGTGGCGGCGGCCAGCTCGGCGAAGTGCGGGAAGCGTGTGGCGTCGATGCCGCCCTGCGGATCCAGCAGGGAGACCAGCGGCAGTTCGTCGAGGACCAGCATGACCACCGGCGGATGCCGGTCTCCGGTGGCCGTGCCGGCCAGGCCGCCGTCACCGCGCGGCAACACGACCGGCCCGGTCGGCGAGACGAACAGGAACAGCCCGGCGAAGACCAGCGGCCCGACGGCGGCCAACCGCAGTCCGGCGCGCAGCGCCCGCCAACGCCGGTGGGCCACCGCTGCGCCGGCACCCACCGTCGCGGCGACCACCAGCAGCGGTACGCCCCGAAGTGCCGTGCCGTGCCGGCCGACCTGCACCGCCAACGCGGCCACCAGCAGGCCCACGAACAGGGTGTGGGTGGCCGCCCGCGCGGCTGGTCCGACCAGCCCGGACAGCGTGCCGAGCAGCCCGAGCGCCACCGTCGGCAGCACCACGACCAGGGTCACCAGCAGCAGGATCTCGCCCCGGTCGGCGCGGTGGAACAGGAAGAAGTCGGGGCTGCGGCCGAGCACGTCCAGCAGCGGCTGGGTGATCACCAGCCCGACCAGTGCCGTGACTTCCAGCAGCCGGCCCGCCTCGGGCCGCCAACCACCCCAGCCCCAGCGCCACCGGGTCGGCGGGCGCGGCGACCGGCCGGCGGTCGCGTCCGGATCGGCGACGGCGAGTGCGCCCGGCTGGTCGGTGGGCCGGTCGACCGCGCCCTTTGCGCCCGGCTGGTCGGTGGGCCGGTCGACCGCGCCCTTTGCGCCCGGCTGGTCGGTGGGCCGGTCGACCGCGCCCTTTGCGCCCGGCTGGTCGGTGGGCCGGTCAGCCACCCAGGGCCACCCGGTACAGGGTGCGGGTGCCCGAGGGCAGCTCCAGCCGTTCCTCGACCGTGCCGTGCCCGGCGAGCAGCGCCTCGAAGGCGTCCCGCCGGTAGTCGGGGAAGATCCCGTCCGGCTTGTTGGCCAGCAGCCGGACGGCCATCGGGTCGTCGGGGTGGACGAACTCCACCACCAGCCGACCGCCGGGCGCGGCGCAGCCGGCGAGGCACGCCACCACCTCGGGCAGCGGCACGTTGCGCCCGATCGCCAGGTGGTGCACCAGGGCCAGGGCGAGCACGGTGTCCGCGCCGGCCCGGGCGGCGAACGAGGCCCGCTCGATGCCGCGCCAGCCGCCACCGGGCGAGGGGTCGGCCAGGTCCAGCACCAGCGGCAACACCCGCCGGTCACCCTCGTCGCGAAGGGTGCGGTAGAGCCGGTCCACCACCGCCGGGTCCTGTTCCACGGCGACCACGTAGTCGGCGTGCCGGGCGGCCAGCCGGGAGTAGTGCCCGTCGTTGGCGCCGAGGTCCAGCACGAGACGACTGCGGCGTACGCCGGTCAGCGCGGCGGTGACGAACCGCTCCTTGCCGGCCCGGTCGGCCTCCGAGTAACCGCAGGTGCGCTGGTAGTCCACCCAGTGGCTGGCGGGCGGCCGGTACTCCAGGCGGCGTACCAGCTTTTCCATTCCGCGTACGGTGGCCAGCGCCAGCTCGCGGGTGTAGCCGGCGTCGCGCAACTGGGTTCGCACGTCGGCGGTGCTGCGGCCCGCGTTGCGCCGCTGCACGCTGTGATGCAGGTGCACGTGGGTCAGTACGCCCGGCGACAACCGGCGCAGCCCGCGCAGCAGCCGGCTCATCTGTTCCGCCTCGATGCCGTCGACCCGGGCCCGCAGCCAGGGTTGGAAGTCCACCCCGAGGTGGGCGCCGAGCAGCAGCGGGTAGAGCAGGGTCTGGCAGAACTGCCGGTAGCCGGCCCAGGGTTCGCCGTCGCGGATTGGGGCGAAGGAACCCACGTCGATGAAGACCGGCCGGCTGCCCCGCCACTGCACGTTGTACGCCGAGCCGTCCTTGGTGGTGAAGCCCGCCGGCAGCGCCGTACGGAGGATCTCCAGGTGCAGCAGCGCGGCGTCGCGCAGCATGGCGTGGGACCACTCGTACGGGTGGGAGACGAACGGGATGCGCTCGTGCCGCAGCACCGCCGCCCAGGCCGGCTGTCCCGATCCGGCGGCCGGGCCGGCGGGGGTGGCCGGCGGGATCGCCGGGCTGGCCGCCGCCGGCAGTTCCTCGGTGCCGCAGATCTTGCCGGCCGCGACCAGGTGCGGAAAGAAGGTGCTGCCGGCCAGGGCCCGCCAGTGCGCGGCGGCGGTCTCGTCGAGCGCGCGGAGCACGTCACCGCCCGCGTGAAACACCCGGTTCGCCGGGTCGCGGAACGAGCCGGGTTCGGCGCGTGGCTCCGCGTCGGGCCGGGCCGCTCGCGAGGCCCGGCCGAGGTCGGGGATCACCATGTCGGACGGGTCAGCTCTGGTCGGTGGGCTGGCGGCGGAAGCGACTGACGAGTCTGCGCCAGTAGAGCTTGGCGGCCACCGCGACGCCGGCGACCCCGCCGACCACCGCCTGCACGATCAGGCTGCCGGACCCCGCGTCCAGGTAGGCCAAGTGGTTCACCGACCGCTCCTCTCCCGCTCGCCGTCTCGACACCGACAACCGCCCGTCCTCGCATTTCAGACTTCGGCGGCATAGCCGGACTTGTCCCACCGTACGCGGTCAGCCGTGACCTGACGGGTACAACGCGGGACTTGCCGGGTCCGTTTTGTTCAAGACGCCGCCTCCGGCTCGGTCGTAACCTGCCGCCATGACCCCATACCTCGACATGATCGGGCTCGTCACCACCGACATGGCCCGCACCCTGGCCTTCTATCGCCGGCTCGGGCTCGCCATCCCGGCCGACGCCGAGCAGAACCCGCACGTGGAGGTGACCCTGCCGGGCGGGCTGCGCCTCGCCTGGGACGACGTCGCAGTGGCCCGTTCCATCGACCCCGACTGGGCCCCGCCGGTCGGCAGCCCCCGGGCGGCGCTGGCCTTCCGCTGCACCGAACCGGCCGAGGTCGACAGCTGGTACGCCGAGCTGACCGCCGCCGGCGGCAATGGTCACCGGCCGCCGTGGGACGCGCCCTGGGGCCAGCGCTACGCCATCCTGCACGACCCCGACGGCAACGCCGTCGACCTCTTCGCACCGACACCGACCCCGGACTCGTGACCCGGCTCAGGAGGTGAGCAGCGCCCCGGGAGGCACCCCGGCCAGGGCGCGGACGTCGCGGGTCAGGTGGGCCTGGTCGGCGTAGCCGGTGCGGGCAGCCACCTCGGCCAGCGGGGTACCGCCCCGGGCCAGCGCCAGCGCCCGGCGCATCCGCAGGATCCGGGCGAGCGTCTTCGGGCCGTACCCGAACAGGTGTCGGCTGCGTCGCAGCAGGCCACGCGGGTCGAGGCCGACCTCGGCGGCGGTCGCGGCCACCGGGGCACCGGCGGACAGCGCGGCGGCCACCCGGCTGCCGAGCCGGTCCGGGCCGCCGGCGACGCGCAGCCGGTGCGCGGCCACCGCCACCAGGACCGTCGCGGCGTCGGCCGCGGCCCGGTCGGCCAGCGACGCGGCGTACCGCTCCCCCAGAGATCCGCCAGCGGCACCCGCTGGTCGCGCAGTTCGACGGCGGGTACGCCGAGCACCGCCGGCCCCACCCCGGGCGGCAGCCGCAGCCCGACCCACCGCTCCCCCGGCGCGCTGGTGGCGAGGTACGCGGTGCGGTCCGGACCGGCCACCAGCAGCCCGGACCGGCTGGACCAGAGCAGGTCGAGGCAGCCGTCCGGAAGCACCCGGGTGACGTCGGGCTGGGCCGGCGCCGTGCTGGTCCACAGCACCGCGCCAGCGACGCCGGCCGCGCGTTCCCGGTACACGTGGCCAGCCTGCCACGCCCGCCAACGCCCGCCCACGCCACCACCGCTCCTGCCGGTTTGTTAAAAGGGGGCCCTTGCTATGCACCAGGCGTTAAGAAGGGGCCCTTCCTTACCGGCAGGTGGACGGTGAAGGTGGTGTGGCCGGGGCGGGTGTCGAGGGTGACCGTGCCGTGGTGGGCCTCCACCACTGCGGCCACGATGGCCAGGCCGAGGCCGGTGCTGCCGTGGGCGCGGGAGCGGGAGCTGTCTGCCCGGGCGAATCGTTCGAAGACCTCGGCCCGCAGTTCGGGTGGTACGCCCGGACCGTCGTCGGTGACGCTGAGTTCGGCCGCGTCGGCGGCCAGGCGCAGGCGGGTGGTGACGGTGCTGCCCGGCGGGGTGTGTACCCGGGCGTTGGCCAGCAGGTTGGTCAGCACCTGGTGCAGTCGGGCGGCGTCACCGGGGACCCGGATCACCTCGTCGGGCAGGTCGAGTTGCCAGTGGTGCGCCGGGCCGGCGACGTGGGCGTCGCTCACCGCGTCCACGACCAGCGCGGTGAGGTCGACCGGCTCGACCGCGAGCGGGCGGCCGGAGTCCAGCCGGGCCAGCAGCAGCAGGTCGTCGACGAGGCTTGTCATCCGGGTGCTCTCCGACTCGACCCGGCGCAGCGCGTGTGCCACGTCGGGCGGCACCCGGTCCCGGCCGCGCCGGGCCACCTCGGCGTAGCCCCGGATCGCCGCGAGTGGGGTACGCAGTTCGTGGCTGGCATCCGCGACGAACTGGCGTACCCGGGTCTCGCTGGCCTGCCGGGCGGCGAGTGCGGCGCCGACGTGCCCGAGCATCCGGTTGAGCGCGGCACCCACCTGACCCACCTCGGTACGCGGATCGGTGTCGGCCGCCGGAACCCGGTCGGAGAGCGCCACCTCGCCCCGGTCCAGTGGCAGTTCGCTGACCCGGCCGGCGGTGGCGGCGACCCGGCGCAGCGGACGCAGGGTGGCCCGGACGATCAGCGCACCGGCGGTGCCGGCGACGAGGAGTCCGGCGGCGGTGACCGCGGCCTGTGCGGCCACCAGCCACCACACGGTCTCCTGTACGCCGGACAGCGGCACCCCCAGTACCCGCACCGTGCCGGCAACGGACTGCCGGGCGACCAGCCGGTAGCTGCCCCGGTCGCCGAGGTCGACGCTGTGCGCGCGGCGGTCGGTGGGCACCTCGGCCAGCCCGGCCACCTGGTCGACCGGGATCGCCTGTTCCTCCCGGCCGACAAGCGTCCACG
This sequence comes from Micromonospora sp. FIMYZ51, assembly GCF_038246755.1. Taxonomy (NCBI): domain Bacteria; kingdom Bacillati; phylum Actinomycetota; class Actinomycetes; order Micromonosporales; family Micromonosporaceae; genus Micromonospora; species Micromonospora sp. FIMYZ51. The sequence continues at coordinate 4,067,639 of NZ_CP134706.1, forward strand.
CCTCGGTGACCTGGCCGTCGACGACCCACGCGCTGATCGTGCCGGGCGGGAAGCCGCGCGGGACCCGCACGTCGGACCAGGGCGGGCCGCCCGGTCCCGGCTCCCACGGCGTGCCGGCACGGGCCCCGGTCATCGGCAGGAGTTGCTCGTCCACCCGGGAGATCAGGAACTGCCGCAGCGCCGCCGTGGTGATCGCGCCGATGGCCAGGCTGACCACGGCCAGCAGGGCGACCAGGGTGACCACCAGCCGGGTCCGCAGCGACCAGCCGGCCAGCCACCGGCGCACCGCGCTCACTCCGCCGGCTTGAGCAGGTACCCGGCCCCGCGCAGCGTGTGGATCATGGGTTGCCTTCCGGCGTCGATCTTCTTGCGCAAGTAGGAGATGTACAGCTCGACCACGTTGGCCTGGCCGCCGAAGTCGTAGTTCCAGACCCGGTCGAGGATGTGCGCCTTGCTCAGCACCCGCCGGGGATTGCGCATCAGGTACCGCAGCAGCTCGAACTCGGTGGCGGTCAGGGTGATCAGCTGACCGTCCCGGCGTACCTCGTGGCTCTCCTCGTCCAGGGTGAGGTCGCCGACGGTCAGCACCGCGGCCGGCCGGGTGGCGACGGCGAAGCCGGAGCGGCGCAGCAGCGCCCGCAGCCGGGCGATCACCTCCTCCAGGCTGAACGGCTTGGTCACGTAGTCGTCACCGCCGACGGTGAGCCCGGCGATGCGCTCCTCGACCGCGTCCCGGGCGGTCAGGAAGAGCACCGGCACGGTGGCGTGCTCCGCGCGCAGTCTGCGTAGCACCTGGAAGCCGTCCAGGTCGGGGAGCATCACGTCGAGCACCACCGCGTCGGGCCGGAACTGCCGGGCGACGCGCAGCGCGGCCATCCCGTCGCCGGCCGTACGGACCTGCCAGCCCTCGTAGCGCAGCGCCATCGACATCAGGTCGGTAAGGGTCGGCTCGTCGTCGACCACCAGCACCCGGACCGGTTCACCGTCTGGTCGGCGCAGCTCGACGCGACCCGACCCGACCTCACTTTCGGTCATCACGAGGTCCATGGTGGGCCGACCCGCTGGGCCCCGCTTGTGTGCTTCCTGTGCGCGGGCTGTGCGGCCAGGCGCCGCAGCATCACTCGGTCACGCCGACCGGGTCGGTACGGACGAAACGCATCGTCCAGACGCTGCCGTCGGGGCGTTGGCGGGCGTAGAGGTGGTCGGCGGCCGGGGTGGGCGCCGCCTCGGGCCGGCGGAGCACCCACAGTCGCGGCGGGGCCCCGTCCGGGCCGGCCGGCAACGCCCGGACCATGTCGTGTGCCGGACCACCGACGAATCGTACGGTCACCTCACTCATCACCCGCTCCGTCTCCCACTGCCCGACACTGGCGTCCCGGCTCGCACGCTAACCCCACCAGCCCCGTTGCGAGGCCGGTTTGCCCTGATCGGGGCCGGGGTACCGTGCGGGACGCCGCGAGCACGCGCGCCGACACGGGCAGCACGAGGGCAAGGAGCGGGCAATGAGAACGCTGGACGGGCGGTACCGGCTCGAACAGCGAATCGGCCTCGGCGGGATGTCGGAGGTCTGGCGGGCACACGACGAGGTGCTGGACCGCGAGGTGGCGGTGAAGCTGCTGTCACCCGGCCAGCCGGACGGCGTCGCGTCGGTGGCGCGCATCCGCGCCGAGGCCCGCTCGGCGGCCCGGCTGGTGCACCCGAACGTCGCAAGCGTGCACGACTTCGGCACCTGCGCGATGCTGCCGGGGCACGAGACGCCGTACATCGTGATGGAGCTTGCGCTGGGCGAGACGCTCGCCGCGCACCTGCGCTCCGGCCCGCTGGACTGGCGGATCGCGGTACGGGTGTGCGCGGAGGTGAGCGCCGCGCTGGCCGCCGCACACGCACACGGCATCGTGCACCGCGACGTCAAGCCGGCAAACGTGATGCTCACCCCGTCCGGCGCGAAGGTGCTCGACTTCGGCATCGCCACTGCGGCCGGCACGCCCGACGCCACGCCCGAGGGCATCGTGATCGGTACGCCTGCCTATCTGGCGCCGGAGCAACTGCGACGGGCCCCGGCCACCCCGGCGGCCGACATGTACGCCCTCGGCGTCCTGCTCTACTGCTGCCTCACCGGACGACTGCCGTACGCCGCCGAGAGCGTGACCCAACTGCTCGGCCCGCACCGGCGGCAGCCCCCGCAGCCGCTGCCCGAGGTCCCTGGGCTGCCCGCCGAGGTGGCCGACCTGTGCCGACGCCTGCTGGCCGAGGAGCCGACCGGGCGGCCGAGCAGCCTGCTGGCCGCGCTGCTGCTCGCCGAGGCGGTCGACGCCCGGGTGTACGTGCCGATGCACCAGCCGCTGCTGCCGCGACCACGGCCCTCCTCGATCAGCCCGTGGACCGACCGCGCGGCAGCCGAGGCGACCGAGGCCGCCGCGTTCCAGTTGACCGATGCGGCCGAGGCTCCGGGCGGCCGTTGCGGCGGGTGAGGCGGCGGCGCCGTGCCTGGCCGGTTTCACCGGACCCGGCTCGGGTAGCCGGGCGGGGAGTGACGGGAGGAACACAGATGCCGAGTTCCAGGCTGAACGAGGTTGCCACCGCGACCGCCGAGGGTGGTCACGTACGCACCGACGACGGGGCCCTCTCCACCGCCCTCGCCTCGCCGCTGGCGCCGCACTGCTCCGGGTTGACTCCGGAGCAGTTGCTGGCCGCCGCCTTCGCCTCCTGCCTGCACCACGCGGCGGTGGAGGCGGCCGGCGCGATCACGGACGAGGCGCACACCGTGCAGGTACGCGCGGAGGCGCGGTTGGGGCGTGACGACGACGGCCGGTACCGGGCCGACGTGCACGCCTCGATCTCCTCGGTGGGCCTGACCCGCCAGCAGCTTGGCGAGTTGGTCGAACATGCCGACCGGCTGTGGCCGTTCTCCAGCGCGGACGGGGGCCGGCACCGGCTCACCGTCGCCCCGGCGGAGAACGGTCGACACTGAGGTCGCGCCACTGACCGGCCGAGCGCCCCATCCGCCCGCGTCCGGTGGGCCGATGCCGCATTCGTCCGTTCGGTGGAGGTCAGCCGGACAACATATCGACCGCGGCAAGATCCACCATTTGTGCCAGCGTCGATGGATAATTCGGGCATAAACGGAATGACGGATAGCTGGCCGCCATCCGGTTTGGGAGCATGCGCAGAGCTTCGTCACGCTGATAGCCGCAAATTGTGACTCATGCCACCAACCGGGCCGATGGCAACGGGCCGAGAGCTTTCTAGCCTCGGCGAGTGCATCCCGACGACCAGATCGACCAGAAGCTGACCCCCAAGCCCTCGGCGACCCGCTCGAACGATGGAGCATCATCCGAACGGCCGACCGGCCGGCATCGCGCCGCCGAAGCGGTCCGCCGCGGCATCCCCGCCCCCCGCGTGCGCGCCCTGCTGGGCTCCACCCCCTTCCGGGTGGCCCTCGCCGCCGGGGTGACCTGCTACCTAGGGGCGGCGGGCGCGGTTGCCGCGACTCGCGACACCGCCGAGGCGCCCACCCCGACCGTGGCCGAGGCAGTGGCCGACCGCGCGCTGGCGGCACAGGACGAGGCCGCCTCCCGCTCGCTGGATCGCAGCCCCTCGCCGACTCCGGCCAGCCCGACCCCCAGCGCCACACCGAGCGCGAGCGCTTCGCCTACCGCCAAGGCATCGGCCAGCCCCAAGCCGACGAAGACCAAAACCACCCCGGCCCGCCCCAAGCCGGTCGCCGGGCTCACCCAGGCCCAGATGGACAACGCCAAGGTCATCGTGGACGTGGGCGTCGAGCTGAAGGTGCCGCGCCAGGGCCTGGTCATCGCCGTGGCCACGGCGATGCAGGAGAGCACCCTGCTCAACTACGCAAGCGGCGTGCTGCCCGAGTCGCAGAACTACCCGCACCAGGCGATCGGCTGGGACCACGACTCGGTCGGGCTGTTCCAGCAGCGGCCCAGCAGCGGCTGGGGCAGCGTGCGCGACCTGATGCGTCCGGCGTACGCCGCCCAGGCGTTCTACCAGGCGCTGCTGGAGGTGCCCGGCTGGCGGCAGATGAGCCTGACCCTGGCCGCCCAGGCCGTGCAGATCTCCGCCTTCCCGTACGCCTACGCGCAGCACGAGGAGCGGGCAGCCACGATCGTGGCCGCGCTGACCTGACCGATCGCGTCGGCGGCGGCGGTGACCGGCGGGCGCGGTCAGGCGCGCTTGGGCAGCACGACCACCCGGCCGAAGAACTCGTCGATGCGGTGCACGACGTCGTTGAAGTCGTCCAGGTCGATCGGCTTGGTGACGTACGCGTTGGCCTGGAGGGTGTAGCTGCTGATGATGTCGGTGTCCGCGTTCGAGGTGGTCAGCACGACGATGGGGATGGTCCGCAGATCCTCGTCGCCCTTCACCTCGCCCAGCACCTGACGCCCGTCCATCCGGGGCATGTTCAGGTCGAGCAGGATCACGTCCGGCCGGTGGGCGCCGGTGTGCCGGCCCTCGCGGCGCAGGAACTCCATCGCCTCCTGGCCGTCACCGACCACGTCGATGACCTTCTCGACGTCCGAGGTCGCCAGCGCCTCCTCGATCATGAGCACGTCGCCCGGGTCGTCGTCGACCACCAGGATGCGAACCGGGTCAAGCGTACGAGCGGCCATCACTACCTGCCTCAGGTCGGAGGACGGGATCTACCGATCCCGCATCGGCGGCAAAATCTAGCCGATCGCCGGGCGGTCCGTGACCGCCGGGTCACCGGCTTCGGTCGCGTACCCGAGCACGTCGGCCAGACCGGTCAGCTTGAGCACCCGCTCGACCCGACCGGTCGCGCCGGTGACCCGCAGCCACCCGCCCTCGGCGGTCGCGCGGTTGTCGCCGCGCACGAAGACAGCGATCCCTGTCGAGTCGCAGAAGGTGAGATCGGTCAGGTCGACCAAGAGTTGCCGCTCACCGCGGGCGGCCAGCCGGTCGATGACGGCGTTGAGCTGGGGCGCACTGCTCATGTCGAGCTCACCGGCGAGACGGAGGCGGGCCGGCCCCATCTCGCCACGGTCGGCGTACGTGACGGTCAACGTCACGGGAATCCCCTCTCGCCATCCTCAGCCGGATGTTTGCAGTGGGGCAAGTATAGAGCCAGCCACCCGGCGGGCCGCAGTTCATGCCCGCTACGGCAGCGTCTGCCGCACCGACACCGGCAACACCGCGCACCCCTCGCGCAGATAGCGTACGGCGCGCGGCGAGTCGTGCAGCGCCTCGGCGTAGTGGTCAAGCGTGGTCTCCACCGCGACGGCCGGCACACCCCGACTGTCCAGGATGGCGATCAGCCACGTCACGAACTCGGCGAACAGCGAACCGTCGTCGACATAGAGCGCGGCGGCGAGGAAGTCCAGGATGAAACCGAGGTCGCTGACCGTGGAATCCAGCTGGGCAGAGGTGTAGTCGCGGGTGGCCGGCAGCCGCTGCGCCAGATGGGCCAACGCGCTGTCGATCAGCTCCGGGCGACGACGGACCAGGGCGGCGTACTCGTCGTCGGCCAGGTGCGCCAGGCGGGCCGGGATGTTCGCCCGCAACGCCCGCTCGTCGGCGAGCAGCTCGGCGGCGGTCGGCGCGTCGGGCGCCCAGGGCACGCCGAGTCGCCGGGCCCACCGGCCGTCCGTGCCGAAGCCCCGCCCGCCGACGACCACCGGCACGTCCGAGCGTCGGCACGCCTCGATCATCCGGTGCGCGTGCGGCAACCGCATCGGCAGCGCGCAGGCCAACGCGACCGCCTCCGCGTCCTGCCGGTGCAGGTACGACACCAGGTGTGCGGCGGGCACGCTGGCGCCGAGGAAGGCCACCCGCCAGCCCCGCAGCCGCAGCACCTCGGCGACCAGCCGCGCCGGCAGCGCGTGCCACTCACCGTCCATACAGGCCACCACGACCCGGCCCCGGGTCGGGCGGACATCGGCGTACGCGGCCACGGCCGCGACCACCCGCTCGCTGATGTGCGTGGCCGCGTGTTCCTGGGCCACGCTCCACTCGTTACGGGCCCACCGCTCGCCCACCTCCGCCTGCGCGGGAGCGACCAGTTCCAACAGCACCCGGTCGGCGGGCAGTCCGGCGTCGAGCAGCCGCCGGGCCACCTCGATGGCCGTCGTCTCGTCGGCCTCCGCGAGGCAGTGCAGATAGTCCTGGTACTCGCTGACGGGTAGGACACCGGTGGTCGCGACGGTCACGGTGCGGCCGTTCCTTCCTGGCTCACCTCGGCGGGAGTGGGCACCGCGTGCAGGTGCCGGTGCGGGCGCGGACCGGCGCCCGTGGCGCGCAGCGCCAGCACCGCGATGTCGTCGTGGTCGCCCTGGGCCAGCCAGTCGGAGGTGATCTGCTCCACCCGCTCGGCCAGGGCCGGTGCCGGCATCCGGTGGCAATTGGTGAGCGCCTGCGTCAGGCGGTCCGTGCCGAGTTGCTCGTCGCCCCGGCGGCCACCACGTGCCTCGGTCACCCCGTCGCTGTAGAGCAGGCAGGTCTCACCCGGCGCGAGTCGGGTGGAGACCTGACCGACCCGGGGGTCCGGCACCACGCCGATGAGCATCCCGTTGAGCGGCAACTGTTCCACCTCGCCGGAGGAGCGCAGCACCAGCGGCGGTAGGTGGCCCCCGCCGGCCAGGGTCAGCGTCAGACCGCCGTCGCGGTGCGGTCGCACGACACCGAGCACCATGGTGGCGAACCGGCCCTGCCCGTGCGCCAGGGTGGTCTCCAGCAGCGCGTCGTTGAGCAGCCGCAGCAGCCGGGCCGGCTGGTGCTCGATCCGGTGCAGCGCGTGCAGGCACTGGCGCAGCTGACCGGTGAAGACCGCCGCCTCGACGCCCTTGCCGGACACGTCGCCGAGGAAGAAGAGCGAGCCGCCGTCGGGCAGCCGGTGTGAGCCGTAGAAGTCGCCGCCGATGCGCAGCCCACCCGGTGCCGGCCGGTACGCCGTACCCCATTGCACGCCCGCGGTCTCCGGCGGTTCCACCGGTAGCAGGCTGGCCTGGAGGGTGTCGGCCACCTCGGCCTGGTCGCGGTAGAGCCGGGCGGTGGTCAAGGCCGCGCCGGCCCGTGCGGCGAACGCCCCGATCAACTCGCCGTCCTGCTCGCCGTACCAGCGGCTGGCGGCTCGGGCGAGCAGTAGCACGCCGACCGGCTCGTCCCGGCCGGGCAGCGGCACCAGTCGGGCCCCCACGTCGGAGGCGGAGAGCCCGGGCAGCCAACCCGCCTCGACTGCCTGTTCGGCAAGCCAGTCGACGGGGTGCGGCGTGGCGTCGTGCAGTCCCTCGACCACCGCCGGGGGCAGTTCAGCGGCGCTGAGCACGCCACGGTCCACGTTCGGTGTCTCGTCATCGGTCCGCTGTGCCCGCCACCAGCGGGCTCGGCCGGACCGGGGGGCCAACACCAGCACGGCCACGTCGGCCAGGGTCGGCACGGCGAGCCGGACCACCGCCGCGGCGGCCCGGTCGGGGTGCAGCGGGTTGCCGAGCTTCTCGCCGGCCACGGCCAGGAACGCCGATCTGGCCCGCTCGGCCACCAGGGCGTCGGCTCGGTCGGCGCTCTCGCTGACGTCCTCGACGTACCAGCAGCTGCGTCCCGCCGTCAGCCGCACCCGGCGGGCCCGCAGTCGGCGGCCGTGATGGAGGAACTCGGCGTGGGTGGCATCCGGTGCCATCCCGGCGAACCCGGTGAGCGTGCCGCCGACCACGGCCTCCGGCAGCAACTGCCCGGCCAACGGGCTGACGTGCCACAGCACGTCGTCCGGACCGCAGACCAGCAGGCCCTCGCGGAAGTTCTCGACGAGCTCCGGCCAGTCGGCCACGGTCTGGGCCCACGATCGCTCCCGGGCGGCGTCACCGGCAATCGAGCGGGGCATGCTGGGGGACCACGTCGGCGCCCGCGGGACACTCGGCGTGGAGATCAGTCCGTCGCCGGGGTTGAGGTCCCTGACGTCGGCACCAGTCACCAGCTAAGCCCCACTCCTTCTCGATGCCGCACCCGCCGCCAGCGGTATGCCTGTCGCGTCCTGCGCTCCACCCTACGCCGGAATCGGCGCATCGCCACCCGGCGGCTGCGCGACCAGGCCCGCGCGCCTTCGGAAGGCGGTACTGCTCAAGGGTTGTTACGATCCGGCATAACCCCCTGCCCGCCTGCCAGCCGCGGAAGGCGTGATCGAGCTGTCCCACGGTCGAAGATCCGAGATGACGCCGCTGAGCGTGCGTGTTGACCACGCCGATCCCGACATGCCCGTCATCCTGGTCGGCGGAGACCTCGCCTACACCACGGCCGCCCCGCTGCGCGCCGAGGTCGACCGGATCCTGGCAACCACGCCGACCAGCCTCGTGCTCGATTTCGCCGAACTGACGTTCATCGACAGCACCGGGCTCAGCGTCATCGTGCACGCCTGGCGCGAGGGGCAGCGGGAGGGCACCATGCTGCGGCTGCGCTCGGTGCCACGGTTCCTCGAGACCATCCTCGACCTGACCGGAGTCGCCGGTCTGCTCGCCCGGACGAACACCGCCGAGCGGCGCTCGTACGCCCAGTCGGACGGACGGTCCTCCGCCACCGCGTGAGCGAGACCGCGACCGAGATGAAGTGACCCACCCCCGCGACTTGCGCTGAGCCGCCGGGCTGGGAGCATGGAGACATGTCCTCCCCGCTGCTGGCCATCGAGGTCAGCCGGTTCGACGGTGACCGCGCCGAGTTGCGGCTCTCCGGCGACCTGGACTTCGACAGCGCACCTGAGCTGATCAATGCGGTCGCCGAGTTGCGCCGCGACGGCTATCAGCAACTCGTCATCGACCTGACCGGCGTGGGCCTCTGCGACTCCTCGGGGCTGAGCGCGTTCGTGGTGGCGCATCGCGGCGGCTCCGTCCCGATCCGGCTGACCGGAGTCAGCACCTCGCTACGTCAACTGTTGGACCGCACCGGGCTGACCGAGTTGCTGGACCTGCCGTCGGTTGCCGAGGACGGGAGCACCCAGGCGGTGGGCTGAGCGGGCCACCCCCGAGCCGGGGTGGCCCCCGACCCTGGGACCAGGGGTCGGGGGCCGGAGGATGGCTCTAGGGTGCCGGGACCGTAGGTCTGTCGAGCCGTGGTGGTGGCGGTGACTCCGCGTCCTCGGGCGGTCCGGACTCCAGCGTCCGGAACAGGTAACGGACAAAACTCCCACTCGTCGCGTCGTCGGCTCCGGGCCACTGCCCGGCACAGTCGACGCCGATCACCTCACGCCCGGTGCCGTCGGCCTCCTCCAGCAAGGCCCAGAGACTCACCGGGTAGCAGCGGGTGCTCTCGGCGGCCAGTCGCCAGCGGGCGTACCAGCCGGGCCGGGCCGGGACGATCTCGACAATCCGCTTCATCACGACCTTTCCTTCGGCGCGTACCTCGACGAAGTGCTTCGGTCCGCTCCGATCGTCGGCACCACCCGGGTGAGCGTCCCTCACCCGGGCGGGATGAAGGTGCGCACGGCGGATCCGCAGCGGCGCTCGCGGCCCGGCCGCGATCGTTTCGCGCCCGGCAGCGCCGGGAAGGCCACCGGGAACCCGCAGAACCCAGCGGAAGCGAGGTGTCACCATGCGCAAGCAGATGGAGGGCGACAACCAGCGCCGCCGGGCGCTGGCCCGACAGGCCCGGGAGCGCGGCATGCAGGCGGCCGACGCCGGTGCCAGCCTCAGCGCCTCCAAGCAGCTCACCCACCTGGAGCAGAACCGGCGAGCCGGACCCGCGCCCGCCGGCAGCCGCCACAAACCGGACACCACACGCGGCGGGCCCGCTCCCCCGCCGACGGGCGTGCCGGCAACGCCCCGACCTCTGCCGCAGCCCGGCAGTGCGGCGCCCGGAGTCACCGCGATCGGCTACCGGGAACTTGTCGAGGACGTCGTCCGGCGGGCCGGTGTCGACTTCCGCACCGCAAAGGTCGGGGTGGAGTCGACCGTGCTCGTGCTGGCCTCGGCGTTGGAGACGGCCGAACGCGGACGGCTGCTGGCCGCCGTGCCGGCCTCGCTGCACGACGTCGTGCCGGTCGACGGCATCGAGCGACGCCGGGACCTGCCCGGCTTCCTCGCCGAGGTGGGTCGGATCAGCGGTCGCAGCCCGGAACAGGCCCGCTACCAGGCCGAGGCGACCCTGGCCGCGCTCGCCGCGCACGACCAGGACCTGGTCGAGTCGCTACACGTGCCGGACGAGCTGCGGGAACTGCTGAATCCGCCGCCCGTCGGCGGCGGCTTGGTCGGGGCCAGCAGCGCCACCGCGCCGCTGTCCGACGCGGAACTGCGCGACGCCCTGACCGACCTGCCCTACTGGGCACAGGACGGCAGGTCCCTGGCGCGGACCCTGGAGCTGCCGGCGGGCAATCTCGACCGGGTCCTGGACCGGCTCGACAAGCTTCGCGACCAGATCGGCCGCGGACCGCGGATCGGTCGAGCCGACCCGACGACCGCCGTACTCACCGTCAGCTCACGAAACGCCGCAGCGGTGACCGCGCTCGACATCGACCTGGCGCACGCGGTCGACGCGGCGATCGACGAAGCCGGCGCCGGCCTGGCCGGCTGACCAGCGGCGATCGCCCGCTCGCCCGCCCACCCGAGGGCCGGTGGCCGCCAGCCACCGGCCCGTCGGGGTGGGCGTTCGGTCAGCGGGCATGGCTGTAGCTCGGCACCTCGGGTGACGCGCTCTCCAGCGGCACGGCGTGGGCGGGAACGAGTCCGAGCTGCGCTGCCGAACGGGGCAGCGCCGCATCCAGCAGCCAGTCCGCGCTCACCCGCGCCCGGTTGCCCGGCATCGCCAGCAGGTGGTACCCCCGGGTGACCGCCTTCGCCGGCAGGCCGGCCAGCGGCACCTTCAGGGGGTTGGCCGCCGCCTGCTTGCCACCCAGGTCGACCACCCAGCCGAGATCGTGGTGCCGGTACGGGCGGCGCCGGCCCTGCCCGTACGAGGCGGCGATGTTGTGCGCGGCGAGCTTGCCCTGCCGCTGCGCGTGCTGGGCGGTCATGGTGCAGATCTGGCCGGGCCGGGTCAGGTCGGGCACCGCAGCGGCATCGCCGCAGGCGTACACCTCGGGGAAGCCGGGCACGTTGAGGTACTCGTCGACGACCAACCGGCCCTTTTCGGTGCGCAGGCCCAACTGGGCCACGAAGGGATCAGGACGGACGCCCACGCACCAGACCAGCGAACAGGTGGGCACGTAGTCGCCGTCGGTGAGCTTGACCCCGTCGGCGGTGGCGACCGCCACCGAAGTGCCCATCCGGACGTCCACCCCCCGTCGGCGCAGCACCCGGTCCGCGGTCTTCGACATCCGCTCGTCCAACTCGGGCAACACGCGGCCCGCGACATCCAGCAACATCCACTTCGGGCGGACCTTCAGCCGGGGTCGTTGGGCGAGCAGCTCGTCGGTGAAGAGCTGCCCGTGCGCGGCCACCTCGGTCCCGGTGTAGCCGGCGCCCACCACCACGAATGTGGCGCGGGCCTGCCGCTCGGCCGGATCCTCCGCCTGCTCGGCCAGCTCGATCTGCCGGATCACGTGGTCGTGCAGGTAGAGCGCCTCCGGCAGGCCACGGAAGCCGTGCGCGTACTCGGTCACCCCGGGGATCGGCAGCAGCTTGTTCACGCTGCCCACGGCGAGCACCAGCCGGTCGTACGCCAGCCGGTTGCGGTCCCCCTCCGGCTGGGTGAAGCCCACCCAGCGGTTCTGTAGGTCGACGTGATCGGCCTCGCCGACGACCACCCGTACCCCGTCCAGCGTGCCGGTCAACGGCACCGCGATCCGACCCGGCTCCACCACCCCTGCGGCCACCTCCGGCAACAGCGGCAGGTAGAGGAAGTAGTCGGTCGAATTCAGCAGGACGATCTCGGCCCGGTTGCGGGCCAGCCGGCTTAGCGTCCGGGCAGCGTGGTAACCGGCAAAGCCCGCTCCCACGATCACCACACGAGGTTTCGTCATTGTGGCCCGGTTCCCGCACCGAGCCAGGGCAAACGTCAGCGCCGGGAGAGCCTCACCGGGTGGCGCGGCGGGCCAGGGCGGTGAGCATGGTCCGTCGGCCGACCTTCGTCATGCTCCGGTCCCGGCGCTGGTGGGTGGCATCGGGAACTGGAGGAAGGTGGCGCCACGTAGGTCCAGCCAGGCTCGATCCGGCCCGCGGACCAGCCGCATCACCACCTCGACGCAGGTCGGACAGCGGGCGACCAGCCCGGGTGCCGGCGAGTAGACCCGCAGCCCCGCCACCGGGCTGGGCGTGCCGCAGTGGGCGCATCGGCCGGTGGCGGTGCTCAGGTCGACCGCGAACAACTCCCCCAGCGGGCCGTCGAGCATGTTGCCGTCCAGGTACGGCAGCTCGGTCATCGGCGCGTCTCCTCTCAACCGGTCGGGCCGAAACGTTCGGTACGCACCCGCCGGGCCGGGTGACCCAGGCCGACGAGCAGGTCGGACACCGTCTCCACGAAGCCGGTCGGGCCGCAGACATAGACCAGCGGGTCGAGTTCCGGCGGCCAGCCGTGGTTGTTGACGTCGGCGAGACCCAGCCGGTGCGGCTCGCCCCGCCATCCCTCGGGCGCCTCGCGGGTGTAGACGTACGCCACGTCGAGGCCGGCATCGGCGCGGACCCGGTCGCGCAACTCCGCGGCGTAGAACACGTCGGCCGGGGTGCGGACCGAGTAGATCAGGCGGAACGGCACCCGACTGCCGGCCGCCCGCCGCGCGCGGATCATGGCCATCAGCGGCACCACGCCCGAGCCGCCCGCGACCAGCAGCACCGGGTCGGTCTGCTGCGGTCGCCAGACGAACCAGCCGCCGATCGGGCCGCGCACCTCGACCGGGTCGCCTTCCCGGTAGGTGTCGGTCAGGAAGGGCGACACCTCGCCGTCGGGCACCCGCTGCACGGTCACCTCGATCCGGTCGCCGTCGGCCGGCGCGGCAAGCGAGTACGACCGGGCGGCCTGGTAGCCGTCGGGCGCGGTGAGCCGGAGGTCGACGTGCTGACCGGGCAGGTGCGCCGACCAGCCCGGTACGTCGAGCACCAGGGTCTGCGCGGTGGGTGTCTCGGCCCGGCGGGCCACCAGGCGGGCCGGCTGCCACCTCATGCGCCCGGTCAATCGCCCTGGTACCGCTGCTCACGCCACGGGTCACCGTAGTCGTGGTAGCCGGCGGTCTCCCAGAAACCGGGGGTGTCGTCAAGGCTCAACCGGATGCCGCGCACCCACTTGGCCGACTTCCAGAAGTAGAGGTGCGGCACCAGGAGCCGGGCTGGGCCGCCGTGTTCGGCGGGCAGTTCCTCGCCGTCGTAGGTGTGCACCAGCCAGGCCCGCCCGTCGCGCAGGTCGTCAAGCGGAAGATTTGTGCTGTAGCCGCCGTAGGAGTGGGCCAGGGCGTAGTCGGCCGCGGTCTCCACCTCGTCGAGCAGAGTGTCCAGGGAGACGCCCTGCCAGCTGGTGCCGAGCTTCGACCACCGGGTGACGCAGTGGATGTCGACGGTCGGGGTCTCCTGCGGCAGCGCCATCATCTGCGCCCAACTCCACCGGTGTTCGGCACCGGTCTCGGTGGTGATGACGAACTCCCAGGCATCCCGCTCGACCCGCGGCGTAGGGCCGGCGGAGAGGACGGGGAAGTCCGGCGTCAGGTACTGCCCGGGTGGCAACTCCGGCGCCTCGACGCGCGGCCGGCCCGAGAAGCCCGGCGTGACGATGCCCACCGCCAATTCCTACCACGTCCCGGCGTCGCGGCGGGGCCGCGCCGGCGGTCCGTGGCCGAAAGGGCCGCCTCACTGCCGCTCGGTGACGACCTCCTTCGAGCCCGGCACCACGTTGCGGGTGGCCCGCAGGCTGGTGACGGTGACGATAGCCAGCACGCTGACGATGACCAGGAGCGAGATCTCGGTGGGGATCACCGGCACGCCCTCCCAGATGCCGTGCGCCCAGTGCAGGCCCAGTTTGACGCCGATGAAGGCCAGGATGATCGCCAGGCCGTAGCTGAGGTGGACCAGCCGGCTCAGCGCCGCGTGCAGGACGAAGTAGAGCGCCCGCAGGCCGAGCAGGGCGAAGGCGTTTGTGGCGAAGACGAGGTACGGATCCTCGGTGATGCCGTAGACCGCCGGCACCGAGTCGACCGCGAAGACCACGTCGGTGGCGAGCACCGCCACCACCACAAGCGCGAGCGGGGTCAGCGCCCGACGTCCGCCGACCTGCACGGTCATCTTCGTGCCGTGGTACTCGTTGACCACGGGCATGAACCGGCGCAACAGCCGCACCGAGCGCATGTTGGCGATGTCGACCGACTGCTCGTGCCCGGTGAAGGCATCGCGCAGCAGCTTGGCCGCGGTGAAGAGCAGGATCAGCGCGAAGATCAGGAAGGCGAAGTCGAGGGTCTGCAACGCCGCCGCACCCAGGGCGATGAAGATTCCGCGCAGCACCAGCGCGCCGGTGATGCCGAAGAGCAGCACCCGCTGGGCCAGCACGCTCGGCACCGCGAAGGCGGCGAGCAGCAGCATGAAGACGAAGAGGTTGTCGACCGACAGCGACTTCTCGACCAGGTAGCCGGCGAGGTAGTCGATGCCCTCGCTGCGGCCGAACTCGAACCAGATCCACGCCCCGAAAGCCAGGGGCAGGGCTATGTAGAACGCGGACCAGCCGAGCGCTTCCTTCAGTTTCACCTCGTGTGGGCGCCTGGTGACCGCGAAGTCGAGCACCAGCAGCGCGATGACCCCGGCGATGGTGATCGCCCAGAGCGACGGCGTACCTACCGTTTGAAACTCGGCAGCTAGCGACATTTCGGACATGGAGCCTCCTCGAACACCGTGACATGTTCGAGGTCTCCTTCACCCACGTTTTCGTGGGCAACCACCCGAGGCACACTCCGGGGCGCGCCGTACTGACCGGTATGGTTCGTGGGAAGTACTCCCCTCGTGGTGCCTAGATTAGGGCAGCCGAATTCGACCCGCCAGGCGGGGGACGCTGATCACACGCCCCCTCGGCCGGACAGCGCGCCCGGCCGGCAAGTGGCCTCCGGACCTGGCGCGATCCGTCGGGGGCGGAGCAGCCGCAGGCCGGGCATCTCCACCAGCCGGTACATCGCCGCCGACGCGGCCACCGCGACGGCCAGCGCCACCAGCACCACCACCAGTTCGACAAGCAGTGGCCGGCTGTCGCCGACCGTCTTCACCAGCACGCCGAGCACCAGCAGGTGCAGCAGGTAGAACGCGTACGACCACTCCCCCGCCACCACGGCGGACCGGGACCGCAGCCAGCTCCGCCGGCCCTGCACGTCCCCGGCGGCCACGGCGGCGACCAGCAACGCCAGCGGGACGACGGTGCCGGCGACGAGCCGCCACCGCTCCGGCAACCACCAGCTGGCGAGGCAGGCGGCGACGACCAGGGCAGCGATCCGGCCGGCGCCCGCCCACCGGGGCCATCTGCCGCCGCCGACGAGCCGGGCCAGCAGGATGCCGGCGACGAACTCGGGCAGCCGGGCCACGGGAAGCACCCAGATCGCCCAGTAGCGCAGGTCGTCGGGGACGGCCAGGGCGGCAACGGGAACGACCCAGACCAGGGCGAGCACACCGGCCAGCGTGGGCCACAGCGCCCGCTCGGGTAACCGGCGGGCCAACGCCCACAGCGCGGGGAACAGCGCGTAGAAGAAGACCTCGCAGGACAGGCTCCACGCCACCGGGTTCACGCCGAAGTAAACGCCCTCGTTCGGCACCCACGCCTGGAGCAGCAGCAGGGTCACCAGGGCGGTCCCGAGACCGACCGTGGTGCCGGTCACGACCAGCGCGGCGAGGGCGACGGCCCAGGCGGCAGCGTGGTTGGGCCACACCTTCGCCAGGCGGCGTCGCCAGAACCGGCGCACCGGGTCCCCCGGTCGGGTGGACCAGGCCAACACGAAACCGGAGAGCAGGAAGAAGAACGACACGCCGGCTGCGCCCTGCCGGAACAACCACTGGGTGACCGGGGTGTCGACCAGGCCGACGGCCAGCGCGTGGAAACCGAACACGGCGACTGCGGCGATGGCGCGGAGGCCGGTGAGCGATTCAAGGCGGGTTACCGTCGGTGCAGTCACCGAAGCGACGGTAGGGAACCGCAACGACGACGAATATCAGCTATCAGTCACGGCGCGATAGCACAAAGTTAATGATCGGCCGCTTCGTTCGCACCGTCGCTCGGCGGCGAGCGGGTCGGCCGGCCAGGACGACCGTATCGTGATCCGATGACCGCAGAGCTGCCCGCCGGACCACTGGCCGGCGTACGCGTCGTCGAGCTGGCCGGCATCGGGCCGGGCCCGTTCGCCGCGATGATGCTGGCCGACCTCGGCGCGGACGTGATCCGGGTGGACCGGGTGACCGACGTCGCCACCGACGCCTTCGGCACGCCGCACCCGGACCTGCTGAACCGGGGTCGCCGTTCGGTCGGGGTGGACCTGAAGTCGACCGACGGCCGGGAGGTGGTGCTGGCGCTGGTCGGCGCGGCGGACGCGCTTGTCGAGGGCTTCCGGCCCGGGGTGACCGAGCGGCTCGGTATCGGTCCGACCGACTGTCACGCGATCAATCCGGGGTTGGTCTACGGCCGGATGACCGGCTGGGGGCAGCACGGCCCGTACGCCGCCAGCGCCGGGCACGACATCGACTACCTGGCCCTGACCGGCGCCCTGCACGGGATCGGACGGGCCGGGCAGCCGCCGGTGCCGCCGCTGAACCTGCTCGGCGACTTCGGCGGTGGCGGGATGATGCTGGCCCTGGGCATCGTCTCCGCCCTGTACGCGGTGCGCGGTGGCGCCGCCGGCCAGGTGATCGACGCGGCGATCGTGGACGGCGTGGCGGTGCTCAGCACCCAGATCCACGCGCTGCGGCAGCTCGGCATGTGGCAGGACCCGCGCGGGGTGAACCTGCTCGACGGCGGTGCCCCCTTCTACGACACGTACGAGTGCGCCGACGGGCGCCACCTCGCGGTCGGCGCGCTGGAGCCGAAGTTCTACGACGAACTGGTGCGACGCACCGGTTTCCCGTTGCCGCCGGACGAGGCGCCCGACCGCACCGACCCGGCGAACTGGCAGGCGTTGCGCGCGGCCTGGGCACGGCTGTTCCGGACCCGCTCGCGGGACGAGTGGGCGGCCCTGCTCACCGCCACCGACGCCTGCGTGGCACCGGTGCTGGACTGGGCGGAGGCGCCGGACGATCCGCACCTGGCCGCGCGCGGAACCTTCGTGGTCCGCGACGGTGTCGTCCAGCCGGCCCCGGCGCCCCGGTTCTCCGGCACCCCGACGTCGGTACGTCGGCCGCCGCCCTGGCCCGGTGAGCACACCGACGAGGTGCTCGCCGAACTCGGTTATCGCCCGGACCGGGTGACGGAGCTGCGGGCCGCCGGCGCGATCGGCTGAGACGGGACTCGGCCCCCTCGGGGCGCTCAGCCGCGACGTAGCGCCGCGCCGGGCGCCAGGGCCGGTTCGACCAGGTCACGGTAGTCGCGGGGCAGCCGGACGACCAGTTCGTCGAACTCGCCGCCGATGACCGCTTCGCGCAGGGTGCGGAAGACCGCGCCAGCGACGGAACGGGCCGCCGGCTCGCCGATACCGGCCCGGACGGCCACCCGCGCGACGAACTCGGCCGCGCCGAAGCGCTCGGCCGCCTCGGTGTCCGGGGTGGGCCGCAGCGGCGGGCGTAGCGGCTCGGGCAACTGGACGGCGAGATCCAGCACCTCGCCGCCGGTCAGCCGCTCGGCGAGCGTCGCAAGCGTCGCCCGGGTCAGCTCTGCCGCTCGCTGCGGCGAGGTGCTGGTCCGCCGGGCGACGTGGTCGACGAACGTGTCGTAGTCCATCGCCTACCCCCTTTCCGGGCGCGGTTACCCGGCGGGCCGGGGCGAAAACAGCGCCGGGTCTGCGCGCCCGGCCGGATCGGGAACGGCGCCCGATTTTCCGCGCGGCGGTGCGTGACGGGCTCCCGGGTGGGTAACCGCGGCCGGTCGTGGCCGCAGCGCCGCAGCGCAGCCGGGAGGAGCCGACACCATGGCGAGTTACACCGACGTCCTGCAATACCTGTCCAGCCTGGACTTTCCAGCCGGAAAGGACGACGTGGTACGCGAGGCCGAGCGCGAGGGCGCCCCGCCGGACGTGCTGCGTGCCCTGCGCGCCCTGCCACCGGTCGACTACGCCAACGGCGCCGAGGTGGCGCGCTCGGCCGGCATCGAGGCCGCCCCGGAGGTGACCGACGCGCAGGAGGCCGAACGTGCCCGGGACAAGCGTCACAAGCGGGTGTCGCAGCACATCCGGAGCATCTGAGGAAGCGGAAGCCGCGCAGCGGCGGACGGGCCGGCCGGAACCGGCGGACGCCCCGGCCGCGAACCGCGACCGGGGGCGCCGAGTAACCACCTGCCCTGGTGATGTGCTGCGCCCGAACCGGGTCGCGACCACCAGGCGGCCCCACAGCCGCCCGAACCGGGCGGCTGCTGTTACTGCGACAAGCATACGCCACGCCATCAGCCGAACGGCTAGCGGGGGTCAACAAACGTCTACTCCGTCAGCCGCCGCCTGAGCTTCCACTGGCGGGAGCGGCTCAGGTTGGCCGAAAAATGCGACACAGGGTGTCAGGTTTCTGATCGAGGATGGTTCCACCAGCCGGCGTCGGCACTGCACGTGGACCGGCCTTACGAATCACTGAGGACTCGATGCGCGAAACCCCGGAAGACCTCAAGCAGCTCCAAGCCTTGCTGGACTCCTCCCTGTCCCGCTCCACCTCGCATCTGCGCTCGATCGTCGCCGAGCGCACCCTGACCGCGGAGC
The DNA here is from genome assembly GCF_038246755.1 of Micromonospora sp. FIMYZ51. Taxonomy (NCBI): domain Bacteria; kingdom Bacillati; phylum Actinomycetota; class Actinomycetes; order Micromonosporales; family Micromonosporaceae; genus Micromonospora; species Micromonospora sp. FIMYZ51. The sequence goes on from NZ_CP134706.1 coordinate 4,086,372, forward strand.
AGCTCACCCAGGTGCTCACCGGCATGTGCACCCTCGCCCTGTCCACCGTGACGGCGAAGGGTGAACCACGGATCAGCGGCGTGGACGGGCATTTCCTGCACGGCAAGTGGCACTTCGGCACGGCACCCGGCGCCGCCAAGGCCCGCCACCTCGCCGCCCGTCCGGCCGCCAGCGTCGCGCACATGCGTGGCGAGGAGTTGGGCGTGTTCACCCATGGCACGGTGGAGGTTCTCAACCCGCAGGGCAGCGAGCCCGCCCCGGACTGGCCCGACCTGCTCAGGTACTTCAAGGACTTCTACGGCGACGACGCCTTCGAGTGGGACAACGAGGTGATCTACTACCGGCTGCACCCGCACTGGATGACCGTCTACGCCCCGGACTTCGACAAGCTGATCACCACGTGACTGAGCCTTCCTGGGCCGGCTAGGCGGTCAGGTCGGCGTAGCGCCGTTCCAGGTCGACCCGGGCGAGCGCACCGACCAGCCAGGCGAGTCGCTCCGACTCGCCGCCGCCGGCCAGCCCGGCCAGATCCTCGGCGGAGCGGCCCAGCCCGAGCCGGCGGGCCGCGGCCAGCGCCCGCCGATCGGCCACCGGGGCGACCTCCCCCCACAGCGCCTGCACCTCGCGCAGGAACAGGTCGACCACCTGGTCGTCCACCCCCGGCAGCGCGGTGAGCAGCGCCCGCTCGCGGCCCGGGTCGTGGCCGGCCGCCGAGCGCAGTCGCCGCAGGTCGCCCCGGTACCGCTCGACCACGGCGCGGGCCAGATCGCCGAGCAGGTCGGCCAGGGCCTCGACGTCGCCGCGTTGACCGCTGTCGCGCAGCACCCGGACCCGGTCGGCGTGCAGCGAACGGGACAGCCGGGCCGCGCTGTCCCAGCCGGCGTCCGGCAGGGCGTGGGCGCTGTCCAGGGCACGCCGGAAGTCACCCCGGCGGGCGAGCAGGACCGCGAGACAGAGCAGCTGGAACAGGCTGGCCGGATTGTTGGTGACCCGGAAGCCGTACTGCTCGGCGAAGCCTCGGCCACTGCCGGCGAGCCGGCGTACCAGGCGCTTCTTGTCCTCGATTGTGGCAACCGCAGTGGGCATGCCCGCTGTTACCCGCCTGCCCGGCCGACACGCCTGCGGCGGGCAGCCCGGCACAGGTCAGCCGTGCAGACCTCCGGCCCGGTCCCGCGCCTTGAGGCGGGTGGTGGGCAGAGCGGGGGCGGGCAGCGGCGGGTCCGGGTCGGCGGCGACCACGCCGAAACGCCGTCCGGCCAGCCAGTCCTCCCGGGCGGCCACGATCTCCTCATGGCTGCGGCCGACGAAGTTCCACCACATGACGAGCGGTTCGGTGAAGGGCGTGCCGCCGAGCAGCATCAGCCGGGTACCGGGGGTGCCGCGTACGGTGCACTCGTCCCGGCCGGCACCGAGCCAGAGCAGGGCGCCGGGTGTCACCGCCACGCCGTCGGACTCGGCGCTGCCGTCGAGGGCCAGCAGCGCGTACTCGAAGTCGGGGCGCAACGGCAGCCGGACCGGGCCGGCACCGGCCAGCTCCAGCTGCGCGCCGAGCAGCGGACTGTGCACCCGGGCCGGCGAACGCTCGGCACCGAACTCGCCCACCAGCAGGGTCACGCTCAACTCACCGTCACGCCAGCGGGGCAGCTCGGCGTGGTGGGCGAAGTCAGCCGGGCCGGACCGGGCCGGATCGGGCAGCGCCACCCAGAGCTGCACGCCGTGCATCAGCGGCGGATGCTCGGCCGGGGACCGCTCGGAGTGGGCGATGCCGTGACCGGAGGTCATCACGTTCAGCTGGCCGGGACGGATCGGCTGGACGTTGCCGAGGCTGTCGCGATGCAGGATCTCCCCGTCGAGCAGCCAGGTCACCGTCTGCAACCCGGTGTGCGGATGCGGCGGCACCTCCATCCCCGGCCGCTGCGCCACGTCGTCCGGGCCGAAATGATCCACGAAGCACCAGGCACCGACCATCCGTCGGGTTCGTTGCGGCAACAGCCGACGCACCGTGGTGTAGCGGCCCAGCGGCACATCGTGGCCGGGCAGCAGGACACTGCCGGGATCCGCGGTGGCCACGCCGGGCGGACGGGTCTGCGCGGGCATCGACTCGGTACGCTCCACGATCCGACTCTACGGTCCGTCCGGCCCGGCCGCCCGCTCGCCGCCGCACCCGGGCCGCACCGAGACCGGACCCGGACCGGGGCCCGCCCTGGCGCCGGACCGGGGGCCGCGCGGGGCCGGACCGGGCCCGCACCGGTGGCCGCGCGGAGGCCGGGGCGGCTGGCCACGCCAGCTGGACCGGGGCGGCGGCGCTCAGCCGCGCCGTACGGTCACGATGTTCGCCCCGGCGACCAGGTCCAGGAAGATCCGACCGGTGACCCGGTCCCAGTCCCGCGAGCCGAGCACGGTGCCCGGCGGTACGCCGTCACGCCGCTCGTCGTACACCTCGACCGCGCCGGCCCCGGCGTTGGCCCGCACCCGGACCGGTACGCCGCCGACGACGCGGACGTCGAAGAGGTTCACCCCGCCGGTGACCCGGATGACGAGCCCTCGGCCGACCGGGGGCAGCCGCAGGTCGGTACGGGTGGCTCCACCGCCGAACTCCAGCGCGGACAGCCGGGCCGCGCCGAGGTCGAGTCGCCGTTCGGTGCTCCCCCCGGTGATCCGCAGCGCCCACTCCACCCGGATGTTGAGCCACACCTCGACCTCACCCGGCACCTCCTCGATCTGCGTCATCCGCAGCTGGAGCCGGTCGCCGGCGAGTTCCGGGCGCGGCCGGGCACCCGATCCGGCCGGGCTGCCGATCCGGTACAGCTCCTCCCCCAGGTCCGCCACCCCCAGCCGGAGCCGGGTGACGCCGTCGACCAGCTCGAACTCGGCGTACCGCCGGCCGTTCAGCGGCGCGGACTCGACTTCGGTCAGGCTCTCCGCCGCGGCCCGCGCCGCCCCGCCCAGGCCGCTGGTGCCGCCCGGGGCGGCCGTTGCGGTGCCCCCGGGCTGCGGCGGCTCGACCTGGCCGGTGAAGACCCGGCCCAGCCGGTGCGGATCGGACAGGATCACCACCACGGCGCCCGCACCGAGCGCCAGCACCAGCACCGCGGCGGCAGCCAGCAGGCGCGCCCCCGCCGACCAGGTCGGCCTCGCGGCTGATCCCTCCTCGTCGTCGGCGGCGAGGGCGCAGACCTCGACCTGGGGCGCGGCGGACTCCGACGGCTTGCGTGTTCGGTGCTTCTCGTCCTGCTCCGACCCGGTCATGCGTGTCCCCTTCCCCACTCCCTATCGAGGCATTACGCGCCCCAGAGCGGGAAGGATCAGCCAACCCGACCAAAAAACCGCTGGCCACGGCTTGTCCGAGCTTTGGTAACGCGGGCGGCGGCAGGCACCCGTGCCGGGGGGCACCGGTACGGTGCCGGCGAGGTGCGGGCAACAACGCCGGACCTGAACCGGAAGGGGCGTGTCAGTAATGCCGGAAGCGGTCGAGGCGGTGTTTGCCAGCGTGGTGGCTCGCAACCCGGGGGAACCCGAGTTTCACCAGGCGGTACGGGAGGTGCTGGAGAGCATCGGGCCGGCGCTGGCTCGACACCCGGAGTACGCGCACGCCCGGATCATCGAGCGGATCTGCGAGCCGGAACGGCAAGTCATCTTCCGGGTGCCGTGGGAGGACGACCGCGGCAAGATCCGGATCAACCGCGGGTTCCGGGTGGAGTTCAACAGCGCACTCGGCCCGTACAAGGGGGGCCTCCGCTTCCACCCGTCGGTCTACCTGGGCATCGTGAAGTTCCTCGGCTTCGAGCAGATCTTCAAGAACGCCCTGACCGGCCTGCCGATCGGCGCCGGCAAGGGTGGCGCGGACTTCGACCCCAAGGGGCGCTCCGACCGTGAGGTGATGCGGTTCTGCCAGAGCTTCATGACCGAGCTGTACCGGCACATCGGGGCGGAGACGGACGTACCGGCCGGCGACATCGGGGTGGGCGGCCGGGAGATCGGCTACCTGTTCGGCCAGTACAAGCGGATCACCAACCGGTACGAGTCGGGGGTGATCACCGGCAAGGGCGTGGCGTACGGCGGCGCGCAGGTGCGGACCGAGGCCACCGGCTACGGCGCGGTGTTCTTCGCCGAGGAGATGCTCAAGCAGACCGGGGACAGCCTGGACGGCAAGCGGGTGGTGGTGTCGGGCTCGGGGAACGTGGCGATCTACGCCATCGAGAAGGTGCACCAGCTCGGCGGGACGGTGGTCGCCTGCTCGGACTCGACCGGATACCTGCTCGACGAGAAGGGCATCGACCTCGACCGGCTGCGGGAGTTGAAGGAGCATCGGCGCGGCCGGCTGGCCGACTACGTGAGCCAGGTGCCGAGCGCGGTGGCCGTCAGCGACCGTACGGTCTGGGAGGTGCCGTGCGACGTGGCCCTGCCGTGCGCCACGCAGAACGAGATCGGCGGCGCGGAGGCCGCGCAACTGGTCGCGGGGGGCTGCCTGGCGGTGGTGGAGGGGGCGAACATGCCGACCACGCCGGAGGCGGTGCGCATCCTCGGTCGGGCCGGGGTGCGGTTCGCGCCCGGGAAGGCGGCAAACGCGGGTGGCGTGGCGGTAAGCGCGCTGGAGATGCAGCAGAACGCCAGCCGCCAGTCGTGGACGTTCGCCGAGTCGGAGCAGCGGCTGCGGGACACGATGCGGGACATCCACGCCCGGTGCTGGGCCACCGCCGAGGAGTACGGCCTGCCGGGTGACTACGTGGCCGGTGCCAACATCCACGGGTTCCGGCGGGTGGCCGAGGCGATGCTGGCACACGGGCTGATCTGAGGCCGGCACCACGAGCGCCAGCCCGACCCCGATTCCGGCGTCGGCCAGCACGATCATGGTGCCACTGAGCCGGTGCCCGCCGGATCACTCCGACGGGCACCGGCCTGCGGTGCGTACCGGGCCCTGCCCGGCGCGCTGGGGTCAGTGGGTGCCGCCCGCGCCGAAGCGGCTGCGCCGCCGCCAGAGCATCGTGCCGAGCAGCAGGATGGTGCCCACCCCGACGAGTCCGCCACCGACCTTGATCGGCGTCTCCAGGCTGCTGCCGGTGACCGGCAGGTGGTGTGGCGGCTTGTGTGGCGGCTTGTGGTGCCGGGGCAGCACCCGCAACTCGGTGGAGGCGGTCCGACCCGACGTGCGCCCGGTGGCGGTGATGGTGTAGATGCCGGCCCGCTTCGGCGTGAACGGGATGCGGAAGTTGCCCTGCGAGTCGGTGCGCGCGGTCAGCCGGATCCGGTCGGAGCCGCCGTCGTCGGGGCGCCGGCCCTGGTCGCCGTTCCAGTCGCCGTCCGGGTCACCGCCCGGGGCAGCGACCACGACGCCGACCGCACCGCCGCCGCCACCGCCCGCTCCGTCCAGCGGACGCCGGATGAGCACGATGTCCACGATCTCGTTCGGACCGAAGTTGCGGCCGATGATGTCCACCGTCTCGCCGACGAAGATGGTCGGGTCGCTCACCGTCAGCGACGGGGTGGTCGGCGGGTACGGCGGTGGTTGAGGTGGACCGGTGGGTGTGGCTGTCGACGTCGGCTGCGGCTGTGTCGGCTGTGCCGCCCCCGCCGCGGCCGGCACAGCCACCACAGCCAAGCCGACCGTGAGTGCCATGATGATGCGGGATAGCCGCATTTTGTTCCCTCCTACTGTGCACAGTTGGGTGCGGTGACAACATGGGTGGTCCAGGGGGTGGCGGTCGGGGTGAGCCACAGCTCGGCGGTTCCGCTCTCCGTCGGACCGGTCAGCAGGGACAGCTCCAGGCTTCGGGAGCCACCGGGACCGAGTTCGACGTTGACCGTGGCCACCTGCCGCCGCCGCTCCGTGCCGGTGGCGACCGGCGTACTGACACCGTCCAGGCGGGCGTCGAGTACCGCCCCGCCGGTCGGGCCGTAGACCGAGACCAGCGTCCGGAGGGTGTACGGATCCCCCGCCATCGCCAGGCCCAGCACGGACTTGCTGAGCCCGGAGGCCGGCGCGACGGACCGGAGGGTCAGCCGGAGCCGCAGTTCGCGACGGCCGTCGCTCTGGCAGTCGCCCACCACCAACTCGGCGCTCTGCCGTAGGTAGTAGCCGAGCTTCGCGCCGCTGCCGTCGTTGAGGAAGACGCCGACCGTCGGCACGGTGTCCTGTTCCGGGAGCGTCCCGGCCATCCGGCTGTCGCCGAACGTCCGCTGTTCCTCCGGTCGGGCACTCCAGAACAATATCCGGCGCTCCTGCATGGACTGGTCAAAAGCGGCCAAAAACCCCCGTAGGTGTGTTTTTCGGGTGAAAAGGACGTCGAAGACGGTGGCCGCGGCGGTCGCGAAGAAGGCATCCTGCTCGGCCGGGGCGACCCGCTGGTAGGTGTCGCCGAGCAGGGTCCCCACCGCGTTCTCGGCATTCAGCGACACCCCGTCGGCGACCCGCACCGGCCCGGTTGCCTTCAGCAGGTGCGACAGCACGACCGGATCGACGGCGAGCACCCCGTCGACGGTCTCGCCGCTGCGCCGCTGGTACATCTCCCGGAACAGCGCCGCCGCCGTCGGGAAGTGCGGGCTGAGGTTGACGTCCGCGGGATAGATGCCGGGCAGTTCGCCCCAGAGGGCCCGCACCTCGGCCGGGATCTTCAACGGTTCGGTGAACATGCCGACGCCCGCGCCGCTGCCCTGGGCACCCATCCTGACCCGACCCCGGTTCGCCTCGATCACGGCGTACGCGCCGAAGATGCCGCCGGTGGCCCGCAACTCCGCGGAGTTCTGCGACACCAGCAGGTACCGTCGCGGACCGTCCGCGCCGAGCAACGGCGGCAGTAGCCGGCCGGCACGTTCGGCCGCCGAGGTCATCGCGGCCAGCCGATCGAGCTCGCCGCGCAGCGTCTCCAGCGCCAGCCGAACCTGCTTGACCAGCCGCTCGCCGTCGACCGTGGCGAGGTCCGCCCGGGTCCGCTGCACCGCCGCGTCCACCCTGGCCAGTTCGGCGCTGAGGCCGCCCAGCCCGGCCAGATCGAGTCGACCGTCGCGGGGCACCAGGCCACCGAGGTCGACCCGCACCAGCGCCGGAAACGCCTGGTGGGCCAGATCGTCGATCGCGATGGCGATCTGCCGCACCGCGGCGAGGTTGGCTCCCGCGTACGGCAGGTGCCGACCCACCCGCCAGGCGGGATCACCGGTGGCCCGGCGGGCCGCCGCGGACTGTTCCTGCAACGTGGCGAGCACGCGCTGCGCCTGGTCCGCGTCGCCGCTGATCAGGTGGGTGCTCAGCACACCGGCGAGGCCGGCGGCGTTGGCCAGGTGGGCGCGGGCCTGCCAACCCCGGAAGCCGACCCAGCCGGCGAGGGTGAGCAGCAGCGAGCCGACCACCAGGGCACTGAGCAGAGTACGCCGCAGTCGAGCGCGCCGACGTCGTCGTCGGCGGCTTCGCCCGCGGCGCAGGCTCTCGCTTTCCGTCACTCCGCACTCCACTCCTGGAAACGGACAGAAGCCCTCATAGTTCTAACATCTGTCGGGGTTTTTGTGGGTCAAAAAGCGCTTTAAGACGCTATGAGAGTTTCATTCGCGGTCTGGGTCGGTCGGACGGCCGCCATCGACTCCCGCAGCAGCTGCTCGATCCGGTCCACGCCGGCCGGCAGCGACATCTCCCGCAGGTACGCCTCCCGGCCGCGCCGGCCCATCTCGATCCGGGTCGGCGGCGGAATGTGGGCGGCCAGCCAGAACCGGTCGGCCAGGCTCGCCCAGTCCTCCGGCGGGCAGGACAGCCCGGCCCGCGCCCGTTCCACCAGGGCAGCGGTGTCCCCACCGGCCGAGGCCACCACCGGCACGCCGCAGGACAGCACCGCCGGCAGCTTGGCCGGTACGCTGCTGCGCAACTCGGGCAGGTCACGCAGCATCACCAGCTGGTAGTCGGCGGCCGCGTACAGCTCGGGCATGTCCAGCGGCGAGCGCCGTTCCACGAATCGCACGTTGTCGGCCCGCAGCTCGGCGGCGAGGCCACGTACCCGCTCCTCGTCCGCGCCCGAGCCGACCAGGACCAGGTCCACGGTGTCGGAGAGGGCAGCCGCCGCCCGGACCGCCGTCGCCAACCCCTGCCGGGCACCGATCGTGCCGGCGTGCATCACCACACACCGCTCGTCGCGGCGGACCAGCTGGCGAGCGGCGGTGCTGGGCGCGGTGGGCTGGAAGATCCGCTCTTCGGTCCAGTTGAGCACCACCCGGACCCGGTCCGGGTCGACGCCGACCGCGACGACGGCATCGCGCAACGACGGCGCGGTGACCGCGACGAGTGTCGCCGAGCGGTAGGTACGGATCATCGCCGCCCGGACCCGCGCCGCCCACCGCTGGTCGGACTCGTCCACCGCCTCCTCCGGCCACACGTCCGGGACGTGCAGGAGCACCGGCACGCGGCCCAGCAGGCGCAGCAACGCCGCGGTGGCGAACGCCGCGGCCGGCGGCTGGTACACGTACAGTGCGTCGACGTCGGCGAGGAAGCGGCGCCCGACCAGTGCGGCGCTGCCGGCGAAGGAGAGCCAGCAGGCCATCCGACCGCGTACGCCGCCATCACCGGTGCTGTAGCGCAGCACCCGCCGCACGATCAGCCCTCGATCGCGGGTCTCGTGGCGCCACCGCTGGCGCCACCCCGGATAGACGTGCCCGCCCGGGTAGTCGGGGAAGCCGGTGAGCACCCGCACCTCGTGCCCCCGGGCGGCCAACTCCTCGGCCAGGCTGCCGGGAATGAACGCCGGCTCCGGCGGAAAGTGGTACGTCAGGATCCCGATCCGCACCGGGACACCCCCATCCCAGCCGGCCGCATCGGCGCGGCACCCGACCTTGTCGGCACCGGGACTGCGTACGATGCCGGCAACCCCTCCCGGATCGCGGCGCCGCCGACCGCGACCACGTCGAAGGGGTGCCACATGACCAACGGGGTCTTGTTCGTCTGCCACGCCAACCTGTGCCGGTCGCCGATGGCCGAGTACGCCGCGCGGCGGCTGCTCGCCGACTGGTCGATCACCGTGGCCAGCGCCGGCACCGACGCCGTGCCAGGTCTGGCCATGCACCCGTACGCGGCCAAGATCGCTGCCGAGACGGGCGAGGACCCCGCCAGCTTCCGCAGCCGGCGGCTCGCGCCGGAGCACCTCGTCGACTCGGTGCTGGTGCTTACCGCGACCCGCCGCCAGCGCTCCGTCTGCACGGTGCTGGCACCCGCGGTGCTGCACCGTACCTTCACGCTGCGGCAGTTCGGCCGGCTCGCCGCGATGATCGAGTCACCGATGGACCGGCACGGTGATCCGCTGCGGGCCGTGGTGGCGGCTGCGGCGCTGGCCCGAGGGCGGCTGCAACCCGCCCTCGGGGACGCCGACGACCTGCGGGACCCGGTCGCCGGCACCGCCGAGGATTTCCGGCGCTGCGCGCAGGAGATCGAACGGTGCCTGCGACCGCTGGCGACGCTCATCGGGACAGCCGGGTAAGTTCCTCGACGGGCTCGACCGTGTCGTCCGCGCCGGCACGCTCGGCATGCCGGCCGGACCAGACCCGATCGGCCGGCACCGACGGCTCGGTTGACGCCAGCCGGTAGGCCTCGTACTGGTACACCTCGGCTTTGGGCAGCCGCGCCATGTTCAGCACGCAGCCCAGCAGTCGGACGGACACCGCGTTGAGCGCGCGGGCCGCCGCCGCCACCTGCGTCCGCGCGGTACGCCCCTGCTGGCTGATCAACAGGGCACCGTCGGCCTGCACGGCGACCACCACGCCGTCGGTGACCGCGAGCAGCGGCGCGGTGTCGATGATGACGATGTCGGCGGACTCGCGCAGGGCCAGCAGCAGGTCGGCCATCGCCTTCGAGCCGAGCAGCTCGCTCGGGTTGGGCGGGAGCGACCCGCTGGGCAGCACGAGCAGCGACTTGTCGCCCCAGCGCTGCACCACGTCGCCGACGTTGACGTCACCGACAAGCACATCGGTCAGCCCGACCGCGTCGTCGATACCCAGGTACTCGCCGACCTTGGAACGCCGCAGGTCGGCGTCGACAAGCAGCACTCGCCAGCCCGCCTCGGCAAGCGTGATCGCCAGGTTGCAGGAGAGCGTCGTCTTCCCCTCCCCCTGTAGCGCACTGGTCACGGCGATGACCCGGGCCGGCTCGTCGGCGTCGACGAAGCGCAGGTTGGTGCGCAGCTTGCGGATCGCCTCGGCCCGCGACGAGGTCGCGGCGGCGCCGACGATAAGCGGGGCGGTGCGGGCGGCCGGGTCGAGCGGGATCTCGCCGAGCAGCGGACTACCGGTCAACCGGCGCAGGGCGGTGGCGTCGCGCAGCCGAATGTCGACCATGCCGCGCAGGACCGCCAGACCCACCCCGGCCAGCAGGCCGACCAGGGTGCCGATGAGGAAGTTGCGTACCGGCTGCGGCGAGATCGGGCTCGGCGTGACCCGCGGCCCGCCGATGACCTCGATCTTGATCTGACCGGCGCTGCCGTCCGGCCTGGTCTCGACGTTCTTGACGAGTTCGACGAAACTCGCCGTGACGGCCTCGGTGACCCGCAACGCACGGGTCTGGTCGGTGTCGATCACCGACGCCCGGAGCAGGACCGTGCCGGTCTCCGTGGACGTGGAGATCTTGTTGCGGAGCTGCTCGGCGGTGAGCCCGAACTGGTTGTTTGCCACCACGCTCTGCGCCAGCCGGTCACTCGTCAACAACTGCTCGTAGGACTTGACCCGCTGCTGGAGGAAGAGCCCGCCCTGGTAGGCGTCGGTGACCCCCTGCGCGGGCGTGGTGACGAAGAAGGTGACCGTGGCGAGGTAACGGGGTTGAGCCCGGACGGTGATCAGCGCGGTGACGCCGAGCGCCACCATGAGTGTGACCAAGACAATCCACCAGTTCCGGCGGACCAGGCGCAATTGGCGGAACAGGTCCATCAGGCATGCCTCCGGACCGGGCCGGCAACGCCAAAGAACTTCACAAGAACCCCCAAGGTCGACCTTGTCGCGTGAAACCTATTAAAGCGGTCCTTTGGGGCTTATGTCCTCAATTGCCAATTTCCTCGATGCGGATGCCCGGTGGTACAACCGGACCAGCCAGCCGTCGGAATCGCCTCCGAGGCGAGAAAGTGCGGATTCTCCGCCGACGAAGTGAGGGCCCACACCGGGCGGGAAGTCTCCTCGTCGCCGCACTCGCCGCAGCCAGCAGGGCTGGATAAGATCGTCGCCGGTGTGCCGGGAAGCCTGGTCGGCGCTGACCTCTGCCATTCCTATCGACGAGGTGGACCGCCCAGATGACCAACGAGCACCCACGCCCTGAGCGGCGCGGCGTACGTCGCCTATTCGCCCGTACCTCCTGGCCGGAGGCCCGTTTCCTGGCTGACGTGCTGCGTACCGAGACCGTCGGCGGCGCGCTTCTGCTGTTCGGCGCGGTGATCGCGCTGGTCTGGGCGAACTCGCCCTGGGGCGATTCGTACGCCGAACTGGGCCGGTGGGTGCCCTGGTCCGGCGGCGCCGCCCTGCACCTCGATCTCGACCTGACCACCTGGGCCGCCGACGGCCTGCTTGCCATCTTCTTCTTCGTGGTCGGCCTGGAGCTGAAGCGGGAGTTCGTCGCCGGAGAACTGCGCGATCCGCGCCGGGCGGCGCTGCCGGTGGTGGCGGCGATCGGCGGCATGGCGATGCCGGCGCTGATCTACGTGGCGGTGAACCTGGCTGCCGGCGGCGACGGGCTGCGCGGCTGGGCCATCCCGACCGCCACCGACATCGCCTTCGCGCTGGCCGTGCTGGCCGTGATCGGGGCCTATCTGCCGCAGGGCCTGCGCGCCTTCCTGCTCACCCTGGCCGTGGTCGACGACCTGCTCGCGATCACCATCATCGCGATCTTCTACACCGACGACTTCCACCTGCTCCCCCTGCTCGGCGCCGTGGTACCGATCGCGCTGTTCGGGCTGCTGGTGCAGCGTCGCCGCACCTGGTGGTGGGCGCTCATCCCGCTCGCGGTGGTGGCCTGGACGCTTGTGCACTCCTCCGGCGTGCACGCCACCGTCGCCGGTGTGCTGCTCGGTTTCACCGTGCCGGTGCTCGCCGGCAAGAGCCGCGGCGGCCGGCCCTCGCCCGGTCTCGCCGAGCACCTGGAACACCGGTGGCGGCCGATCTCGGCCGGGTTCGCCGTACCGGTCTTCGCGTTCTTCGCCGCCGGGGTGTCGCTGCGCGGCGCCGACCTGGGCGCGGTGGTCACCGACCCGATCGTGCTCGGCATCGTGCTCGGTCTGGTGGTCGGCAAGTGCGTCGGCATCGTCGGCTCGACCTACCTGCTGGCCCGGTTCACCCGGGCCCGGCTGGACGAGGACATCGCCTGGTCCGATCTGCTCGGCGTATCGCTGCTGGCCGGTATCGGCTTCACCGTCTCCCTGCTGATCGGCGAACTCGCCTTCGGTTCGGTCGATGCGGGAGGCAACGTCAAGGCCGCCGTGCTGGCCGGCTCGCTGATCTCGGCGTTGCTCGCCACCGTGGTGCTGTCGCGGCGCAACCGGGCCTACCGGGCGATCGCGCTGAAGGAGCAGGTCGACCTCGACCAGGACGGCGTGCCGGACGTCTACCAGCGGCCCAACGGCTGACCGACAGCGCGACGCCGGCCACGGTCAGGGATCGACGCCGGGACGCCCGCCGACACGTTCGGCCGGGCGTCCCGGCTCCGCCGTGCGCCACCAGCGGTAGTTGCCGAGCAGCGCACTGCGCAGCAGCATCCGCAGCGCCACGATCGCCGCGACCCCGGCGAGTTCCCGCAGGTTCTGCCCGCCGGCCAAGTTGACCACGCCGGCCGCGACGAACATGTCGAGCAGCACCGCGAGAGCAGTCGGCCAGGACCGGGTGGTGACCAGCGCCACCGTCGCACCGAGCACGCCGAGCGCGGTGATGACGGTGGCGAGGGTGGCCGTCACCGGGACGTCTCCGGTTCATCGATCTGCCGCTGCTCCTGCTCGATCTCCCGGCGCAGGACGTAGTTCAGTACCGTCCGGATCGCGGCGATGGCGGCGAGCTGACCGATCTGGGCGAAGGTCGGCGACAGCGCCGTACGCAGGATGTCGGCCGCGAGCTGGAACTCCAGCCCGAGGGTGAGGAACCGGCCCAGGGTCAGCCGGATCCGGGTGAACACGGCGGCGTCGCGGTAGCGCAGCCCGTCGACCACGAACCGCAACGCCGCCCAGGCCACCCCGGCGGTGATCACCACCACCCCGACGAGCTCCACGGCGGTCACCACGATGTGATGACCGCCGCGCAGGACCGCCTCGACGTCCACCCCGGCGCCTTACCCGACCGCACCACGGCTAGTCCGCGCCGGGCCGGGCCAGCTCGGACCGGGCGCGGTGCTCAGGTCAGCTGCGCCACCGCCTCCACGATCAGCCAGATGCCGCTGGCGGCGAAGAGCGCGGCGGCGCCGTACTTGATGGTCCGTTCCGGCAGCTTCCGGCCGAGCAGCCGGCCGACGACGATGGCGAGCGCGTCGGCGGCGACCATGCCGATCGTCGAGCCGACCCAGGTGCCGAACCAGCCGTACTGGGTGGCCAGCGTGATCGTCGCCAGCATCGTCTTGTCGCCGAGCTCGGCCAGGAAGAACGCGACACCAACGGCCAGCACCGCCGACTTGCCACCCTTGGCGGCTTTGTTCTTCTCCTCCTCGGTAAGCGTGTCGCCGCGCAGGGTCCACAGGCCGAAGCCGATGAAGGCCAGCCCTGCCAGCAGCGAGATCCAGCCGGTGGGCAGGGTGGCGCCGAGGCCGTGACCGATTGCCACCGAGGCCAGGTGCACCACGGCGGTGGCCACGGTGATGCCGATCAGGATCGGCACGGTGCGATATCTGGTGGCAAAGGCCAGGGCCATGAGCTGGGACTTGTCTCCCAACTCGGCAACGAAGATCACACCGAAGCTGACCGCCAGTGCGACGAGGAACCCCTCCATGACGTCCTTCCGGATCGGGCCGGGAGGAGGAACGGGGGTGCCCTCGACCCGGCTGCTACAGCCTGGGTCGAAGGTCTCGCCCGCCTCGATGATTCGAGGCCGCGTGGCCGGATGCGGAACGCATCAGTATGTCGACCACGGCGTTGCGGGCTACTCCCCTTCGCTGCCCGCCAGCCTAGCCGACCACCGGACGGTCACTCCGCTCGGGCCAGGGTGACCCCGAACCGGCCCTGCGGGTCGGTCCAGAACCGTTCGGCGCGCAACCCCGCCCCGGCCAGTTCGGCGGCGATCCCCTCGGGGCGGAACTTCGCCGACACCTCGGTGCGCAGCTCTTCCCCGGCGGCGAAGTCGACCTCCAGATCGAGCACCCGCACCCGCATCGGCCGCTCGGCGCGCAGCCGCATCTCGATCCACTCCCGGTCCGGGTCCCAGCGCGCGACGTGCGCGAACGCCGCCGGATCGAAATCGGCACCGAGTTCCCGGTTGAGCACCCGCAGCACGTTGCGGTTGAACTCGGCGGTCACCCCCGCCGCGTCGTCGTACGCCGGCACCAGCACCGCCGGATCCTTGACCAGGTCGGTGCCGACCAGCAGCCAGTCCCCCGCTTCCAGCGCGGCCCGCATCCGGGCGAGGAACCCGGCCCGCTCGTCGGGCAGCAGGTTGCCGATGGTGCCGCCGAGGAATGCCACCAGCCGCCGACCGCCGGTGGGCAGCCGGTCGAGGTCGCGGGTGAAGTCCCCGACGATGCCCCGCACCCGCAGCCCCGGATAGTCGACGGCGAGGGCTTCGGTGGAGGCGCGCAGGGCACTTATCGACACGTCCAGCGGCACGAACGTGCCCAGGCCACCGCGCCGGGTGAGCGCGTCCAGCAGCAGCCGGGTCTTCTCCGAGGAGCCGGACCCGAGCTCGATGAGCGTCTTCGCGCCGGTCAGTTCGGCGATCTCGGCCGAGCGTTCGGCCAGCACCGCGCGCTCGGCGCGGGTCGGGTAGTACTCCGGCAGCCGGGTGATCTCGTCGAACAACTCGCTGCCCCGCGCGTCGTAGAACCACTTCGGGGGCAGCCACTTCGGCTCGGCGGTGAGCCCGACCCGTACGTCGTGCCGCAGGCTGCGCGCGATGTCCTGGTCGTCCAGGTGGATCTCGAGCGGCTCCGTGCCCATCTGTTCTCCCTTCTCCGTTGGATGTCGGCCCGAACGGCCGGGCTCACCGCGTCGCGATCGGCTGCTGATGCAGCTGCGTCGCGGTGGCCTGCACGAGCTGACCGTCCGGCACCGGTCGCCAGCCC
Source organism: Micromonospora sp. FIMYZ51 (assembly GCF_038246755.1). Classification (NCBI taxonomy): domain Bacteria; kingdom Bacillati; phylum Actinomycetota; class Actinomycetes; order Micromonosporales; family Micromonosporaceae; genus Micromonospora; species Micromonospora sp. FIMYZ51. Next base: position 4,101,568 of record NZ_CP134706.1, read on the forward strand.
GGCTCGTCGTCGTGCGGTTCCGAGGCCAGCAGCACCGAGGTCGGCGTGGTACGCACCGACAACGCGTGCCCGGCCGTACTGGCGATCACCGTGCGACCGTCGGTGAGCAGCAGGTTCAGCCGGGACCCGGGGGCGGCCACCGCGACCGAGGTGACCGTCTCGGTGACCGCGCGGGCCGGCGGCACGCCCGCCCGCAGCCGGGCGCGCACCAGCGCCCAGAGCAGCGCCGAGTCGGTGGCCGCGTCGAGGGTGAGCAGGTCACGCACGGGTAGCTTCGCGGCGAGTGGGACCACCGAGTCCGGCCAGCCGCAGACCACGCCGTTGTGGCTGAACAGCCACCGCCCCTCGGCGAAGGGCGCGGCGGCCGGCTCCACGACCGCCATGCCGACGGTGGCCGAGCGCACCGCGGCCAGCACCGCGCCGCTCGCGGTGACCGCAGCGAGTTCGGCGATCGTCGGATCGCTCCAGATCGGCTGGGCGCGCCGGTACCGCACCGGCGGGCCGTCGCCGGGGTACCAGCCGACGCCGAACCCGTCGGCGTTCACGGTCCCGCCGCCGCGCATGTCCCGCGGTGCCCAGGACTGGCGCAGCAGCGAGTGCGGCGGATCGAAGAGCAGCTCGCGCAGGCTCAACGGTGGCCCGAGATAGGCCAGGTGGCGGCACATCAGGCGACCGGCTCGACGACCGTCACGAGTGCGTCTCGTCGGGGTGGGCGGCACGGGCGCAGCGGAAGCCGCTGAAGATCTGCCGCCGAATGGGATAGTCCCAGTTGCGGAACGTGCCCCGGCAGGCGGACCGGTCGGTGCCGAACGAGCCGCCGCGCAGCACCTGGTAGTCGGCACCGAAGAAGACCTCGGAGTATTCCCGGTACGGGAAGGCGGCGAAGCCCGGATAGCCCCGGAACGGGGTGCTGGTCCACTCCCAGACGTCGCCGATGAGCTGGTGCACGCCCAGCGGCGAGACCCCGGCCGGGTAGCCGCCGACCGGTGCCGGCCAAAGGTGCCGCTGCCCCAGGTTGGCGTGCGCCGAGGTGGGCTCCTCGTCGCCCCAGGGGTAGCGGCGGGAGCGGCCGGTGGCCGGGTCCCAGCGGGCCGCCTTCTCCCACTCCGCCTCGGTCGGCAGCCGCTTGCCCGCCCAGGCGGCGTACGCCTGGGCCTCGTAGAAGCAGACGTGCACCACCGGTTCGTCGTCGCGAACCCGGTCCCACCGGCCGAAGCGCCGGTACGCCCAGCCGTCGCCGTCGCGCTGCCAGTGCATCGGGGCGCTCAGCTCGGCCGCCTGGCGGTGGCGCCAGCCGGGCGCGCTCCACCAGCGCGGATCGTCGTACCCGCCGTCGGCGATGAACTCGCGGTACGCCCCGTTGGTCACCGGCGCGGCGTCGATCACGTACGCGGGCAGCTCCACCCGGTGAGCGGGCCGTTCGTTGTCCAGCGCCCACGGGTCGGTGTCGGTGCCCATCACGAACGGGCCGGCGGGCACCAGCACCTCGCCGGTCACCGGCGTGACCGGCTCGGGTGGCGGCGGCGCGTGCAGCACGGCCGGGCCGGCGCGCAGCTGGTGGGTGGCGAGCATGGTCTCGTCGTGCTGCTGCTCGTGCTGCACGATCATGCCGAAGGCGAACCCGTCGGCGACCAGCCGGCGGCTGTCGAAGGAAACCCGGTCCAGCAGGTCGTGCACCTTCTCCCGCACGGTCGCCAGGTACGCCCGCGCCTCGGCCGGCGGCAACAGCGGCAGCGACGGGCGGTCCCGCCGGGGCTGTTTGAAGGCGTCGTAGAGGTCATCGATGTCGCACCGGACCGGTTCCCGGCCGCCGACGTCCCGGACCAGCCAGAGTTCCTCCTGGTTGCCCACATGGGCCAGGTCCCACACCAACGGCGACATCAGCGGCGAGTGCTGACGCACCAGGTCGGCATCGTCGACCGCCTCGGTCAGCAGGGCGGTACGGGCCCGGGTACGCGCCAGTTCCGCCGCGATCCGGCCGCGCAGCTGCTCCGCGTCCTCCCGGCCGGTCAAGGTGTCGGTCACCGTTGCCTCCTCATCGCGGCCTGCCGCCGTCGTACACCCTTGTCGATCTCGTCGTGCAGGGCCGCCGGCAGGTCGAGCCGGGGCAGCGCCGCCACGGCCAGGTCGAGCAGTCCGGCGGCGGCCGCGGCCAGGCCGGGGTTTGCCAGGCCCTGCCGGGCGGCGATGGTCCAGTCCTCGGCCACCGGCATGGCCACCGCGGTCGCCGCGCCGATCGTCTCGGCGTCGGCGAACAGGGCGGCGACCACCGCCAGCGGCACCACCCAGCCCCTGCCCGGCTGCGCGTCGAGGTAGCGCAGTTCGAGGTAGCCGCGCGGCCGGACCGGCGGGAAGAGGGTGCTCACGTGGTATTCCAGGTCGTCGGTGGTGGGCGGCCGGGGCAGCGCTCCGTCGAGCCAGTCGGCGAACGTCACGTCCGGTGGTGGGGTCCAGTCGCCGTCGTCCCGAACGCAGAGCAGCGGGGCGGCGAGCACGTACGCCGTCCACGCGGCGACCGGGTCCGCCTCGACCGGTCCCGGCGTCCAGACCGGGGCGGTGCGGGCCGGGTCGATGCGCCACCACGTCACCATCCGCGTCGATGCCCAGCCGGTGTCCCGGCCGGCGTGCCGCCCGGCGGTGGCGAACGCGGCGAGCAGCGGTGGCCCGATCGCGTGGGCCAGCACCCAGCGGGCGCCGAGTTGCTCGGGCTCGCCCGCGTCCAGGCAGACCTGTAGGCCGGCGCTGCTGTACATCATGGCCTGCCCGGCCGGGCCGTGCCGGTCGAAGACCCGGCGCATGGCCCGGTAGCGCGGTGTGTCGATCATCGGCTGCGGCGGCCGGTACGGGTCCATTCCGGCCTGACCGAGCCGCAGGCCAGCGGCTTCCAGCAGGCCGGTCAGCTGGGTGATGTCGCAGTGGGTGGCCTCGACCAGGGCGGCGACGCAGGCGTGCGGCGGGGTGGAGATCTCCAGTTGGCCGCCGGGCTCCACGGTCACCGAGCCGCCCCGGAGCAGTCGCCGGGCGGGGCTGGTCGGATCCAGTGTGGTGGGGCTGTACGGGCCCAGGGCCGCGGTCAGTCGCGCGGCCTCGACGGGGCGGGCAGGGTCGACGGCGTCGTGCACCGTCCATTCGAGCTCGACACCGGTGTAGGTCGGTGGGCCGGTCTTGAAGCAGATCCGGGCGAGGTGCCGAGCGGCGGCGGCACGGTCGCGCAGCACCACGACGCGGTCCAGCTCGGGCGACATCACCATGTGCTCGCTCCCTTCCCGGCGCCGGTGCGGCGCTGGCACCGTACCCTCACCGAGTGACATCACCGGGTCGCCGACGGCCACCCCTCCTGTCTATCAGGAGCCGGCCGCGTACCGAGGGTGATTCACCTTGGGTGTGTTCGCAACCGGAGCGGGCCGCCGGGCACACCGAGCCCTCGGGCCCGGTGTCCCGCCCGCGCGAGGTCAGGAATCGTCGCCGTCGGTGCCGGCGTCCGCCGAGGAGCCGTGCTTGGCCAACCACTTCGGATCGGTCTCGGCAAGCAGCTGCCGACAACGGGTCGGTACCTGCTCGGCGCCGCCGGCCGCCACCACGAGATCGTGGAAGGCGGGCGAACGCAGTGCCTTGTCCCGTTGACGCTCGGACTTGGACAGGTACGCCTTGCAGTGGCCGGCGTGCTCGGGCCCGAAGTACGCCGTCGGGTCGACGGGCGACGGGTCCGGCACGGGCTCCGCCCGGGTCGACGCCGACGGGTCGTCGGTCGGCACGTCGGTCGGCACGTCGGTCAGCGGGTCGGCGGGGGCGCTGGCGGTCGGGCCTTCGGTGGTCGTACGGGCACCGCCGGTGGGTCCGGGTGCCACCGTCTCCTGCGCCGGCGGTGCCGCCGCCGGCTCCGCCGAGTGGTCGAGGCCGGCCGCAGCCAGCGCGGCGCCTGCGGTGGCGGTGGCGGTGAGGCCGGCGAGCCAGAGCACCGCGCTGGCGGTGAACCGGCGTCGTCGCGGTCGTTTCGCGGGCTCCCTGGTGGCGGTCTGGCGGGCCGCGCGGAACGCGGCGAGGGCCGCCTGCTCACCGGCGAGTTCCTGCGGACGGGGCGCTGCGGCGGCGGCCCGCAGCAGTTCGGCCAGCGGGTCCGGCGGCCCGGACGGGCCGGCCGCAGGTCGTGGCCCGCGGGCGGCGTCGAGCAGACGATCCTGCTCGATTCGGTTTCCGGACCGCGCCAGCCGGCGCAGGATCATACGAATTTTTCCCATGTCAGCCGTCCACCGCCTCGGTGTGCGGCAGCTGCGGCGACGGGCCGCTGCGCGGCCTCGGCACATCCCGGCCGGCCGATCCGGCGGCGTCGGCGGGGTCGGTTGCCCGGTCGAGCAGCAGCGCCAACCGCCGCAGTCCGCGGTGGGCCGCGGTGCGCACCGCACCGGCCCGGCGTCCGAGCACCCGCCCGGCGGTCTCGGCGTCGAGGCCGACGACCGCCCGCAGTAGGACCGCCTCGGCCTCCCGGGGTGGCAGACTCGCGATCATGGCCAGCGCCGCCTCGGTGCCGATGCGCTCGCCGGCACGTTCGGCGGTGTCGGCGTCCCCGGCCAGGTCGGTGAGTTCCTGGACCGGCACCGGCAGCACCGGACGACGACGTTGCCGGCGCAGATGGTCCATCGCCCGGTTCCGCCCGATGGTGACGACCCAGGCCCGGAACTCGCCACCGGTGAAGGTGGGCAGGTCGCGCGCCACCTGAAGCCACGTTTCCGACGCGACGTCCTCGGCGTCCGCGCCGACCAGGGCGGTCAGGTAACGCAGCAACCCGGGCTGAAGGCCGCGGTAGAGAAGCCGAAAGGCCTCCTCGTCACCGGCCTGGGCCGCCTCGACGGCCTGACTCAGCTCACCGGTCATGGCCCTGCCGCTTCCGTTCCACCAGCCCTCTCGCGGGGACGTCCGCCGGGCCGGCGCACACGGCGCGGGCCCGGGCCTGGCGGGCAGAGCCCGCTTCCCGGCCCACCCGTCGAGCTGTTCACCGTCAACCTGTTCATCAGCTGACGGACAGGTCAGCACCGCCAACCGGACGAGCAGACACCAAGCGGCCCGGACGGCGAATCGACGGTACACGACCCCCCAGGACGCCGCCGGAACCGGGCACCGGCCGAGACCGACGGATCCCACCGGACACCCGCCGTGACCCGAGGTGCCGACGGGGTCACGTACGGGCGCGAGCAGGCATTCCGGGCCACTGGGAGCGCGGACCCGCGAACGCGCCGTTGATGACCACTGTGGGTACGGTGGAGCCGTGTTGTCTTCGGAGGTCGTACTCAGCGGTCGTTACCGCCTGGACGAGCGTGTCGCGACCGGCGGCATGGGAGATGTCTGGCGCGGCACCGACCTGATCCTGGGCCGGCAGGTCGCGGTCAAGGTGCTGCTGCCCTCGCTGGTCTCCGACCCCGACTTCATCGCCCGGTTCCGCGCCGAGGCCCGGATCATGGCCGCGCTGCGCCATCCCGGAATCGTCCAGGTCTTCGACTGCGGCGAGGACGACCTGCCCGACGGAGGCCGGGCCGACTACCTGGTCATGGAGTTCGTCACCGGCGTGCCGCTGTCCAAGCGGATCGAGGCCGAGGGCCGGCTGGACGTCAGCGAGACCATGTCCGTGGTGGCGCAGGCGGCGCAGGCGCTGCACGCCGCGCATCTCGGCGGCATCGTGCACCGCGACGTCAAGCCGAGCAATCTGCTGGTCCAGGAGGACGGTTCGGTCGTTCTCGTCGACTTCGGCGTCGCCCGCTCGACCAATGTGACCAGCATCACCAGCACCAACGCGGTCCCCGGCACCGCCCTGTACATGGCGCCGGAGCAGGCGGCCGGGCGACCGGTCTCGGGAGCGACCGACCTCTACGCGCTCGGCGCGGTCGCGTACTGCTGCCTGACCGGCAGCCCACCGTTCACCGGCGACAACCCGCTCCAGGTCGCGGTCCGGCATCTCGACGATCCGCCGCCGGAACTGCCGCACGACATTCCGGAGGCGGTCCGGATCCTGGTCGCCCAGGCCCTGGCCAAGGATCCGGCCGACCGGTTCAGCAGCGGCGCGGCGATGGCGGAGGCCGCCCGGTCGGCGGTGTCGGACAGCTCCCTGCCGACCGCGATGGTCCCGGCCGCCGCGACGCTGCGCCACGCCGGTCCGCAGACCCGCACGGAACTCACGGCGGCGGACACCCCGCCGGCCGGCCGGCGGGGACGTCGCGGCACCCTGATCGGTGCGCTCACCGCCGTCACGGTCGGGCTGGTCGCGCTCGGTGCCGCCCTCGGTGCCACCCAGGAAGCCCGTGCCCCGGCGGTGACGGTGCCGACCTCCTCGCCGAGCGCCGAGACCACGACCGACGCGGAGCCGTTGCCGAGCGCGGACCAGAGCGTGCCCGCCGAAGCGCCCTCGTACCGTCCGCCGGACTCGGCGGGCACCCCGACCGGGTCGCGTTCACCGGCGCCGACCACCACGCAGCCCAGCGAGTCGCCCACCCCCGACGCGCCCGACCCGACGCCGTCGAGCAGCGGCCCGACCGACGGCCCGACCACTCCCACCACGGAGCCCGGCACGTCGGCACCGAACTCGCCATCGCCGACCACCGCCGCACCTCCCGGGGGCGGAGATGGTGACGGGGGTGCCGGCTAGGCCCCGTCGCTCGCCACACCCCGCCGAAATCACCGAAACGGACATCGGGCATCACCGCACGCTCTAGGCTCCTCACGTGCAGTTATCGCCGACTTGTTCGGGAGTCCCGGTGAGTGTGGAGAAGTTGGTCGTCATCGGCCAGGGTTACGTCGGCCTGCCGCTCGCGGTACGGGCCGCCGAAGCCGGCCTGGACGTGGTCGGCCTCGACGTCGACACCAACCGGGTCAAGCGGCTCGCCTCGGGTGAGTCGTTCGTGGCGGACATTCCGGCCGATCGGCTCGGCCGGGCGCTGGGCAGTGGCCGCTACCGCCCGAGCAGCGAGTACGCCGACGCCGAGGGCTTCGACATCTGCGTGATCACCGTGCCCACGCCGCTGCGCGACGGCACGCCGGACCTGAGCTTCGTCGAGCAGGCGGGGGCCGGCATCGGGCCGTACCTGCGGCCGGGCTGCACGGTGATCCTGGAGTCGACCACCTACCCGGGCACCACGGAGGAGTTGCTGCGTCCGCTGCTGGAGTCGGCAAGTGGGCTGCGCAGCCCCGGCGACTTCCACCTCGGCTACAGTCCGGAGCGGATCGACCCCGGCAACCGGACCTGGCGGCTGGAGAACACCCCGAAGGTGGTCTCCGGCGTGGACGCCGCCGCCCTGGCCCGGGTCGACGGCTTCTACCGCCGGCTGGTGGAGCAGACGGTACCGGTGGACTCCACCCGGGTGGCCGAGCTGACCAAGCTGATCGAGAACACCTTCCGCCAGGTCAACATCGCCCTGGTCAACGAGTTGACCATGCTCTCGCACCAGCTGGGCATCGATGTGTGGCAGGCGATCGACGCGGCGGAGACCAAGCCGTTCGGCTTCATGCCGTTCCGGCCCGGCCCGGGGGTCGGTGGCCACTGCCTGCCGATCGACCCCTGCTACCTGTCCTGGCAGGTGAAACGCCGCCTGGGCCGGCAGTTCCGGTTCATCGAGCTGGCCAACGACGTCAATCACGAAATGCCCGAGCATGTGGCGCAGCGGGTGATGGCGGGGCTGAACCGGTCCGGCCGGTCGGTCAGCGGCGCCCGGCTGTTGCTGCTCGGCCTGACCTACAAGCGCAACACCGCCGACATGCGCGACTCGCCCGCCGTCGAGGTGGCCCGCCGGCTGCGGGAGCTGGGCGGCGAGGTCCGGGCGGTCGAGCCGTACGCCGAGCCGCACCACCTGCCCGACGGGGTGTTGACGGTCGACCTGACCGAGCACGAGGTACGCGCGGCAGACGCCGTGGTGGTGGTGACCGACCACGACGCCTTCGACTACGACCTGGTGGGCCGGCACGCCCGCTACGTCCTCGACACCCGCAACCGCTGCACCGGCCCCACCGTCGAACGTCTCTAGTCCGCGAGCGCCGCCACCACCGGCACGGCCAGCGCCCGCCGGGCCGGCAGCACCGACGCGGCCAGGGCCGCCAGCACCGCCACGGCGAGGATGCCACCGAGCTGCCCCCAGGGCACCACCAGGACGAACTGCCCACCCAGGCGGGCCAGCAGCGCCATCGCCCCGGCGGCGACAGCGGTGCCCAGGGCGACCCCGAGCACCGCACCGACAAGCGCGGTGAGCACCGCCTCGGTGGCGAGCATGGCGCGCAGCCGTCCCGCGGTCAGCCCGACCGCCCGCAGCACCGCGTTCTCCCTGGTCCGTTCCACCACCGACAGGCTCAGCGTGTTCGCCACGCCGACCAGCGCGATCACCACGGCCAGACCGAGCAGCGCGACCACGAAGGCCAGCAGCATGTCCACCGTGCCGGTGAGCATCCGCTTGTACGCCCCCTGGTCCAGCAGGTTGACCGTCGGGTAGTCGACCAGGACCTCCTCGATCGCGGCCCGAGCCGAGTCGGCCGACACCCCGGCGGCCGGATCGATCTCCGCCAGGTAGCCCCGCACCTGCGGGAAGAGCCGGCTGAAGTCGGCGGCGACCAGGTCGACCAGGTGCCCGGTCGGTGCCGAATAGATCTCTCCTTCCGCGCCGGTCACCACCGCCGCCACCTCGAACCGCTCACCGCGCAGCACGATGCGGTCCCCGACCGACAAACCGCGCCGCGCCGCCAGTTCCCGGTGCACAAGTACCCGGCCCGGCCCGAGCCGGTCGGTACGGCCGGCCAGTACGCCGTCGAGCCGCCGGTCCACCAGGGCCGGGTCGGCGGCGCGGAACACCACCTCGTCGACGGTCTGCGTACGGGTCTCGTGCACCACGCCCAGTTCGGGTCGGGTGGCCAGCGCGTCGACCACGCCAGCGGGCAGGTCGACGCCGATCCCGGTGACCAGGAAGTCCACGCCCACCTGGGCGTCCACGCTGCGCTCGATGGCCGTCTTGGTGCTCTGCGCGCCCACCACGAAGGAGGCGACCAGGCCGATGCCGATCACCAGGGCGGTGGCGGTGGCGGCCACCCGCCGTGGATTGCGCACCGCGTTGGCCACGGCGAGGGTGGCGGTCACCCCGAAGATCCGACGGGCGGGCGCGCCGAACACCCGGACCAGCGCCGGCACCAGGACCGGCCCGAACAGGACGATGCCGAGGAAGGTCAGGATCCCGCCGAGGGCGACCAGCGGGATCTGCCCGGCCCGGGCCGCGCCGGCCAGGGCCGCGACACCGGCCGCCAGGAGCACCGCGCCGAAGGCCAGGCGCACCCGGCCGGCGGGCCGGGTGACCTGCACGGCCGCGTCGGTAAGCGCCGCCACCGGAGCGACCCGGGTGCCGTGCCAGGCCGGTACGAGGGCCGCGCCGACGGTGAGCACCGTGCCGGCGACGAGACAGCCAAGCACCGTGCCGGCGGTGATCGTCAGCTCGCCGTTCAGCGGGACGGCCAGCCACGCCATCAGCGCCGTCAGGCCGGCCGCCAGCCCGGCGCCGAGCACCACGCCGAGCCCGGAGGCGACCAGGCCGACCAGTCCCGCCTCCAGCACGGTGGCCCGGAACACCTGTCCCCGGGTGGCGCCGACCAGGCGCAGCAGCGCGGTCCGGCGGGAACGCTGGGCGAGCACGATGGTGAACGTGTTCGCGATGACGAACCCGGCCACCACCACCGCCACCCCGGCGAAGGTGAGCAGGACCAGGTTGAACTGGTCGACGTCGCGCACCGCGTCGGTGACGGCCTCGTCCAGGATCGCCTGCCGGGTCCGTACCGTCGGACCAGTCCCGACGGCCGCGGTGATCCGCTCGGCGAGCGCCTGGTCGGAGACCCCCGGTTCGGCCGCCACCATGATCCGGCCGTAGCCCTCCTCGCCGCTGACGGCGAGCGCGTCGGTGCCGACCAGGCCGATGAACGGTCCGCCGATGTCCCGCGTGGTGTTTGCCACGTCGACCGTGCCGACCAGGGTGTACGGCCGGGCCGCACCGCTGGCGCCGCCGATCCGGACCGGTGTGCCGAGGTCGAAGCCCTGCTCGGCGACTGTCTGTTCGTCGAGCACCACCTCGCCGGACCTGGCCGGCAGCCGCCCGGTCACCAGGTCGTACGACTGGAGGGCCGGATCGGTGGGCACCGCGGCGAGGAACCCGAAGCCGAGCACCGGCCGGCCGTCCGAGCCCACCACCCCGGCGGTGCCGGTCAGCTCGCCCTCGGCGGCGCGTACCCCGTCGACCGTGCGCACCCGGTCGATAAGTGCCCCCGGTAGCGGTTCCTGGTCGGCGTAGACGCCGACGTCGGTGTGCCGGTCGAAGGTGGCCGCCCGGTCGTAGGTGCCGGCCCGCATCCCGTCGACGAAGATCAGTGTGCCGGCGATGAAGGCCACCCCGAGCACGACGGCGAGGGCGGACATCAGCATGCGCAGCGCCTCGGCGCGCACCGAACGCAGGGTCACCCGGAGCATGCTCACCGCCCCCTTGCCGGCGCGGCGACCGGACCGGCCGCCGCAGTGGAGTCCAGCTGGCCGAGCACGTCGAGGATCCGCTCGGCGGTCGGCTCGCTCAGGTCCCGGACCAGCCGGCCGTCGGCGAGGAAGACCGCCCGGTCGGCGTAGGCGGCGGCGACCGGGTCGTGGGTCACCATCACCACGGTCTGCCCGAGGGTGTCGACCGCCTCGCGCAGCAGCCCGAGCAGGGCGGCCCCGGAGCGGGAGTCCAGGTTGCCGGTCGGCTCGTCGGCGAAGATCACCCACGGCTTGGTGATCAGGGCCCGGGCCACCGCGACCCGCTGTTGCTGACCGCCGGAGAGTTCGGCCGGGCGGTGCCGCAACCGGTCACCGAGCCCGACCGCGGCGACCACCTGGCGCAGCCAGGCCGGCTCGGGCCGCCGGCCGGCGATGGCCAGCGGCAGCACGATGTTCTCCTCGGCACTGAGCGCGGGAAGCAAATTGAATTTCTGGAACACGAAGCCGATCCGGTCCCGGCGCAACAGGGTGAGCCGCCGGTCGTCGAGGCGGCCCAACTCGGTGTCGCCGACCCGGACCGTGCCGGCGGTGGGCCGGTCCAGACCGGCCAGGCAGTGCATCAGCGTCGACTTGCCGGAGCCGGAGGGGCCCATGATGGCGGTGAACCGGCCGGCGGCGAAGTCGACATCGACGCCGTCGAGGGCGACGACGCCGGCCGGACCGACGCCGTACTGCTTGCGCAGTCCCCGGGTGGTGACGGCGACGCTGGCGGTGACGTGGGCGGGTGGTGCGTGGGACACGTGCTGCTCCCGTACGGAAAGTGCTTCGCGGACCCTTCCGACGCTATGGAGAGCAGCGGTCCATCGAGATCAACCCACCCGCTCGAGGGCTGTCCACCCCAGGTAGTCCCGACCGGGTGCGCTCGTCCGCCTCAGGTCGTACGCCGATCCTGGACGCCCGGGGTGACCAGGCCCGTCTCGTACGCCAGCACCACCGCCTGCACCCGGTCGCGCAGATTCAGTTTGGCCAGGATCCGGCCGACGTGCGTCTTCACCGTCGCCTCGGCGACGTGCACCCGGCCGGCGATCTCGGTGTTCGACAGGCCCTCGGCGACCAGCAGCAGGATCTCCCGTTCCCGTTCGGTGAGCTGGGCCAGCCGGGGATCCTCGGCGGGGCCGGCGCCGAGCTGACCGGCGAACCGGTCGAGCAGCCGTCGGGTGATCGACGGGGCCACCACCGAGTCGCCCCGCGCGACGACCCGGATCGCGGCCAGCAGTTCCTCCGGTGGCACGTTCTTGAGCAGGAAACCGCTCGCCCCGGCGCGCAGCGCGGCGAACGCGTCGGCCTCGGTGTCGAAGGTGGTCAGCACCAGCACCCGCGGCGGCCCGGCCGGCCGGTCGGCGCAGAGCCGCCGGGTGGCCTCCACGCCATCCATTGTCGGCATCCGGATGTCCATCACCACCACGTCGGCCTCGACCCGGTCCAGCACCCGCAGCGCGTCCGCGCCGTCGATCGCCTCGCCGACCACCTCCAGGTCGGGCTGGGAGTCAAGCACCATCCGGAACCCGGCGCGGATCAGCGCCTGGTCGTCCACGATCACCACCCGCGTCATGCCGCGATCACCTCCGTTGCGGAGGACGAGGGTAGCGGCAGCCGCGCCTGCACCTGCCAGCCGCCGGCCAGCCGGGGACCGGCGGCGAGGCTGCCGCCGTACATCGAGACCCGCTCGCGCATGCCGATCAGACCGTGGCCGCCGGGCGGTGCCGGGGCCACCGGCCCGCTGCCGCCGCCGTCGTCGACCACCCGCAACTCGACGGCGTCGGCACCGTGCACCAGGGTCACCGCCACGTCGGCACCGACCCCGGCGTGCTTGAGCGCGTTGGTCAGCGCCTCCTGGACCAGCCGGTACACGGTCAGGTCCAGCGCGGTGGGCAGCGGGGTCGGCGCGCCGGTCACCGTGTACCCGACCCGCAGCCCGGCAGCGCGGAACCGGTCCAGCAGGGCGGGCAGTTCGGCCACCGCGGGACGCCGATGACCGGGCTCGCCCGGCGGCGCCCCATCCGCCGGGTCCAGCTGCGCCCCATCCGCCGGGTCCAGCTGCGCCCCATCCGCCGGGTCCAGCTGCGCCCCTTCCGCCGGGCCCGCCGTGGCGCGGGCCGGCGCCGGCCCAGGCCACCGGTCGGCGGCCGGATCCGGCGGGCTCGGATCCCGCAGTACGCCCACCAGCCGACGCATGTCCTCCAGGGCCTGCCGGCCGGTGTCCGCCACCACCTTCACCGCGTTGCGGGCCGTCTCCGGACTCTGGTCGATCATGTAGCGGGCCCCGTCCGCCTGAACGATCATGACGGCCATGCTGTGTGCCACCACGTCGTGCAGTTCCCGGGCGATCCGGGTGCGCTCCTCGGCCACCGCCGCCCGCGCCTCGGCCTCCCGCTCCCGTTCCAGGGTCGCGGCCCGCTCCTCCAGGCTGAGCACGTACAGCCGGCGGGTGCGCACGTTCAACGCCACCAACCAGACCGCCCCGGTCACCAGGCCGAAGTAGATGGCAGTGAAGTACCAGGCGACCTGTGACGGGGTCTGCACCGCGGCGAAGACCACTCCGATCATGGCGACGATCCCGGCCAGCACCCCGTCGCGCAGCCGGTCGGCGTACTTGACCACGCTGTAGAGGGCGATGAGCACCGCCACGTCGTACGGCATCGGCGCCCAGCCCAGAGCGACCTGGACGAAGGCGAGCACGGCCACCGCGACGGTCACCGCCACCGGCCGGACCCGCCGGAACAGCAGGGCCACCGCCATCGCCACGCCGATCGCGGCGGACCACCAGCCGCCCGGCTGGATGGCCGCCGGCGCCACCCCGAGCAGTATCACCACGCCGGCGACCGCGACGTCGAAGACGACGGTGGGTAGCGACCGGCGGAAAATCCGAGCATTCATCGTCACCCAGCGTAGGTGTAAGGAAGGGCCCCCTGTTAACGCCTGCGGTATAGCAGGGGGCCCCGCTTAACATTCGACAGCGGCCGAGCGGCTCGTCGTCGGCGGCGGCTCCTGGTCGGCCCACCACTACCACGGGCACAGCTACTCCTCGGACATCCAGAAGGAACTCGACGTGCTCGAACTCAACGACTGGCCGGGCTGGACGGCCAAGCTGGTCCAGTACCGCGAGTTGAACGTGCAGACCCAGCCCAGCTACCTGAACTGGTAGCCGTCCCCCGCACGGCACCGCCGCCCGATCGAGTTTCGTCGCTGCCAACCGGGGTACCTCCCCCGCCGACGAGAAAGGGGTGACGATGACGCGCAACGAGTACCACGTGGTGCCGGACGGTGGCGGCTGGAAGGTCGAACAGGGCAGCACCGTCGTCGGCACGTACGACACCAAGCAGCGCGCGGTCGAGGTCGGCCGCGAGGTGGCGCACGGCAACGAGCCCAGCCAGCTCGTGGTGCACACCGCCGACGGGCGGATCGAGACCGAGTACACCTACCGGGACGATCCGTACCCGCCGGCCGGCTAGTCGGCCGCACCGGCGACGGCCTGTCGGCACCATCCCCCTCAGGTGCTGCCGGCAGGCCGTCGCCATGCCCACCCCACACCGGCCCCATCGGCGCCGACGGGCCCTTCCCGGTGACCGTGCCGGCCGTCACCCCTGGTGACGGCGGAACCCGTGCCGTACGCCCGGCATGTCAGGATGACCGGCCGTGACCTGCACCGGGGATGCCCCGCCCGCCCCGAACCGACCGGCCTGGCGCCGGTTCCACCCACTCGACGCGATCGCCGTCGCGCTCGCGGTGGCCGGGATCGGCTGCGTCGCCACCGGAGCACTGCCCCGACCCGACGCCGCCGCCACCCTCGGGCGGATCCTGCCGCTGCTGCTCTTCCTCGGCACCGTGGTGGTGCTCGCCGAACTGGCCGCCGCAGCCGGCCTCTTCGACGTGCTCGCCACCCGGATGGCCGTCGTGGCCCGGGGTAGCTGGCCCGCCCTCTTCGCACTCTGCGTCGGCCTCGCCGCCCTCACCACGATCGCGCTCAACCTGGACACCACTGCGGTGCTGCTCACCCCGGTGCTGCTCGCGCTGGCGGTCACCCTGCGCACCGCCGTCGCGCCGCTGGCGGTCACCACCGTCTGGCTGGCGAACACGGCGAGCCTGCTGCTGCCGGTCTCCAACCTGACCAACCTGCTGGCCGCCGACCGCATCGGGCTCGACCCGCTGGCGTACGCGGAAATCATGTGGCTGCCCCAGCTGGCCGTCCTCGCGGTCACCACCGTGCTGCTCTGGTGCTGCTGGTGGCGCCGCGACCGGCCGGCCGGTGGCCGGTTCCCGGCACCGCAGGTGCACCGGCCGGCCGACCCGGTGCTGTACCGGACCGCGCTCGGTGGCTGCCTGCTCTTCGTCGGCGCGATCCTGACCGGCGTACCGGTCGGCCTCGCCTCGGCGGTCGCGGCCGGTCTGCTGGTGGCCGGCTTCGCGATCCGCTCCCCCGGTACGCTGCGCCCGGCGCTGCTGCCCTGGCGGCTGCTGCTCTTCGTCACCGGACTGTTCCTGGTCGTCCAGACGATCGGCCAACACGGGCTCAACGAGCTGGTGGCCTGGCTCGCCGGACCCGACGGCGGGGTGCTTGGCGCGCTACGCGCGGGCGGTACCGGCGCGCTGCTGGCCAATCTGGTGAACAACCTGCCCGCCTATCTGGCCGGCGAGGCGGCGCTGCCACCCGGCGACCGGCAACGGCTGCTCGCCCTGCTGGTCGGCACCAACGTCGGGCCGCTCGCGCTGCCCTGGGCGTCATTGGCGACGCTGTTGTGGCTGGAGCGGTGCCGGGCCGCCCGGGTCAAGGTGCCGATGCTCCGGTTCCTCGTCACCAGCGCCGCCGTGGCGGTGCTCGGCACCCTCGCCGCCGCCGGTGCCCTGCTGCTCACCCGCTGAGCCGACGCCGACCGGCACCAGCACCGGCCGCGCCGGCTCCGCCTGACCGCATCGACACCCGACCGCCCGGCACCGGCACCACCACCACCGGCCGCCCGCCCCGTGCCGGGCGGCCAGCGGCGTCAGGCCCGACGCACCGGCAGTTGCAGCTCGGTGACGCCCTTGTCGGGCTGGTCCGCGCAGTACTCCAGGTAGAACTCGCGGGCAAAGCCGTCCGCCCGCCAGCCGTTCTCCTCGATCCACCGGGCCAGCACCTGCAAACTCTGGTCGGCCGTGACCATCGAGCCGTGATGGATCGTCGTCGCCGCGGTGATCGCCGGCAGTTCCACAACTGTCACCTCGTGGCCCGGCGGGTCGACGTCGATCCCCACCGCGGCGTGCACCACCACAGCCTCACCGTCGTCGGCCGGGTCGTACCAGGCAAGTGCCGGCCCGGCGGGGCGGATGTCAGCGTCCGCCAGCCGACGGAACAGCTCCGGGTAGAGCGGGGTCAACGCGGGCGCGATGTCCGCCCCGTCGTAGCTGGCCGCGACCGCGGACAGCGCCGCGACCCGGATCGGGGAGATTTCCTTGATGACGACATCCTGGCTGGTCATCCGACCCTCCGTCTCGATCATGTGGAGCCTCGCCTCGACGCCGGCCAGGCGGGCGGTGTCCGCCGCCATCTGCGCCTCCAACTGTGCTCTGCGCAGCCGCAGCATGCCGCGCAACTCGGTGCTGTCGACCGCCTCGTCGAGGATCGCCCGCACCTGGCTGAGGGTCAGCCCCAGCTCCTTGAGAGCGATCACCCGATTCAGCCGACCCAGTTGGGCAGCCGTGTAGTAGCGGTAGCCGCTGTGCGGGTCGACGGCGGCCGGGCGGAGCAGCCCGAGGCTGTCGTAGTGCCGCAGCATCCGTACCGACACCCGGCCCAGGTTGGCGAAGTCTCCGATAGTGAACATGGCCCCTCCACGGTCGACGCTGACACGGTGTCAGAGTCAACCCCGGGCCACCGTCAGCCGGGCAGGGGTGCCTCGTCACCTCGGTTGCGGCGCGGGGAGACGAGCCGACGCACCATCGGGGCGGCGTTCCACCGGGCCGCGCCGACCAGGTCACGGGCGTGCTCCAGCACCGTGTAGTCCGGACGGGCCCGACCGGCGGCGATCGCCGCGTCCAGGTCGTTGTCGCAGCGCATCAGCACGCTGTCGAAGTCGCGGCGCACCGGCTCCAACAGGTGGTATCCGAACGAGCGGTGTAGCCGGGCGAAGAGCGGCTTGTAGAGCCGGGCCCGCTCGTGCAGACCCGAGGAGTACGACATCGGGTTCTTCGGCCGCCGCCGGATGTAGTCGGGCAGCAGGTCGGCGAAGGCGCGGCGGACGATCCACTTCTCCTGGCCGTCACGCATCTTCATGTCGATCGGCAGCCGCATCGCCAGCTCGACCAGCGCCAGGTCGAGGAAGGGCACCCGGGTCTCCACGCCGAAGCCCATGCTGGTCCGGTCGACCCGCTGCAACTCCGTACGACCGAGGTTGCGGATCCTGTGCAGGAAGAGCCGCCGGGACGCCTCCGGCCCGACCTCGTGGTACATCGGGTAACCGCCGAACAGCTCGTCCGAGCCGTCACCGGTGAGCGCCACCTTGACGCCCAGCTCGGCCAGCCGGCGGAAGATCGGCACCGACACCACCGCGTTGATGATGTCGCCGTACTCGGTCAACTCGGAGATCCGGATCGCCTCCCGGATCTCGGGCAGCCGGATGTCGCGCGGACGCAGCTCGATCACCTCGTGCGGCACGCCGAGTTCCCGGGCCAGCCGCCGGGCGTACGCCACGTCGGGGCTTTCCGGCACCCCGACCGTGACCGCGACGCAGTCCGGATGCAACTGGGCCGCGTGCAGCAGCGCCAGCGAGCTGTCCAGCCCGCCGGAGAGCACCACGCCCACGGTGAGGTCGGTGTCCAACCGGATCCGGATGCTGTCGGTCAGGGTGGTGCGGACGAGTCGGGCGGCCTCGTCCGGATCGGTCACCAGCGGCGCGTTCGCGCCGAGGGAGAGCAGATCGACGTACGGGCGCAGCTGGACCTGCCGATCGGCGTCGACCCAGCCATGGTGTCCCGGCGGCACCTCGACCACCGGCGCACCGAGGCGGACCAGCGCCTTGACCTCGCTGGCGAGGTGCAGGCACCCCGGGGTCCGCGACCAGTACAGCGGCTTGACCCCGAGCGGATCCCGCACCAGGTACGCCCGCCCGGTGGCCCGTTCCACCACGGCGAAGGCGTACTCGCCACGCAGCCGGCCCACCATCTGCTCGCCCCACTGCTCGAAGGCGGCGAGCACCACCTCGGTGTCGCTGGCGCTGCGGAACCGGTGGCCGAGCCCGCTCAGTTCGGCGCGCAACTCGTGGTGGTTGAAGACCTCGCCGTTGTAGCAGAGCAGTAAGCGCTCGTCGGCCGAGACCCAGGGCTGCACCGCCCGGTCCCGGTCCACCACCCGCAGCCGCCGGGTGCCGGCGAGCAGGCCGGTCTCGTACCGCGTCTCGGTGACCTCGCCGCGCGGGGCGAGGGTGCCGAGCATCCGCCGGAAGATCGCCGGGTCGGCCTCCGGGCCGAGGGTGAGCACGATGCCGCACATGCTCAGCTCCCCATCTCGGCTTCGTACGCCCGGCGCAGCCGCAGGGTGGCGGCCGGGGCGAGGCAGATGTGCCAGGCCTGGCCCTCGTCGACCACGTTGAGTTCACCGGCCCGCTGTCGGTCGAGCAGCAACTCGGCCAGGGCGTCCCGGGCACCGAAGCGGCGGTACCAGGCCATCTCCACGTCCACCGCCCAGCCCAGGCAGTGCCCGCTGGGCACCATCGCGGCGTACCCGAGGCGCCGCAGCCGGTGCTGGTGCTCGGCGCTGCGGACCAGGCTTGTCACCCAGAGCGGTGGGGTGCCCGCCGGTGCGACGGCGGCGAACTCGCGGCCGACGTCGTTGAGCAGGGCGATCACCTCGCGGCGGGCGCGGCGCAAGAGCAGACCGGCGGTACGCGGCGTGGCGTCCGGCAGCACCCGACGCCGCAGCGCCCGTACGCCCCGACCGACGATCGTGCGGGGCTGCTCGGTGTAGCGGAAGCGCAGCAGGCCCCGGCGTCGCAACCACTCCAGGTCGACCAGTTCGGGGCTGTGCTGCACGTCGACGTCGGTGAGGAAGGTCGCCGCGTCCCGCCACCACATGACGTCGATGCGGGACAGCAGGTAGATGCGGACCAGCGCGGTGAGGTCGCCGGCCGAACTACGCGCGTTCGGCTGGTACCGGGCCATCTCCAGCAGCAGGGTCTCCCGGGCACCGACCAACCCCTGCGCGGTGGCGTCGAGCACCGCGGCGATCGCCGGTTCCCGCAGTCGCTGGTCGATCAGCACCTGACGGGCCTTGGTACTGCCCGCCCCGGCCAGCGCGTTCACTTCGACAAGCAGGTCGGCCACGGCATCGCGGTACGCGTCCAGGTCCGGCACGACGGTGGCGGTCGGCTGTGGCCGTCCGGCCTGCGCACGGCGGCGGACCGGTGCCGCGTACGGGACCGGTGGGCCCGGCTGCTGTCTGGGGCTACGGCTGGGCACACGCATGGTCGGGTCCTCTCTCCGGTCGCGACATCACGGCGTATGTCACCCTTTGCGACACCGTAATCACGCGCAGCGGGAGAAGTCCGAACAATCCTCCCGTATTCCCCGGAAGAGGTCAGGACCCGCCTGGACCCCTCGAACGACCGTCATCCGGACGCGAAGCCCCCGACCGGTCTGTACCCGCCTGCCGCCCGACCCGTCGAGCCGCCGAGGCGCGGTACGCGGGGGGCCACGGATGTCACATCGATGCCATAGAGTTCGATCACGATCACTCGGGATGGGGGACGAATGATACGGATGCGTCGCATCGCCACGCTCACCTGCGTCGCGATCGGGCTTGCCCTGACCTGGGCCGCGCCCGCCAGGGCCGATGCCGACTGCGCCTGGACCAACCTGCCGCTGCCCACCGGCGCACGCTGGGCCAAGGTGCAGGCCTCCGACGGGCAGGGCAGCTACGTCGGCACGGACGATGTCGGCAACGCGATCCGCTGGCAGGGCTCCACCGTCGAGGTGCTCGGCGCCGGAATCACGCCCCGCGACGTGCACGGGGACGTCGTCGTCGGCGACAAGGCGACCGGTCTGTTCACCCGCGGCCCGGGTCGTTGGGTCGCCGGCACCTGGGAACCGCTGCCGGTGCCGGCCGGCACGTCCGGCACGGCCACCGACGTCTCCGCCAACGGAGACATCCTGGGCACCCTGAACTACGGCCGGCTGATCCGCTGGCCAGCCGCCGCACCCGGGACCTACGAGCTGCTCACCGGCCCGTTCGCCGGGTACGCGGAGCCGACCGGGATCGCCGCCGACGGCACCATCATCGCGTGGGCGGTGATCGATTCGACCCGTCCCCGGGCCGGCCTGGTCCGACACCCGGACGGCACCTGGACCACGCTGGCCAGCCCATCCCCCACCGCCGACGTGTTCCCGCTCGCCATCAGCGGCGACACGATCGTCGGTAGCAGCGGCCCGGACCTGCTCGAATGGAACGCCACCGACGGTCACCTGGTGCGCGTCATTGCCGACGCGGCGGCCGTCGACGTCAACTCGGCCGGGCAGGTGCTCGGCACCGGCACCGGCACGACCGTCTGGCAGGACGGCGCGATGCTCGCCGTACTGCCCACGGTTTCCGGCCTGACCGTCGAGCCCATCGCGATCGACGAGGACGGCACGGTGGTCGGCCAGCTGCCCTGGGGCGACGGCTTCGATGACCTGACCAGGCCGATGATCGCCCACTGCGACTGAGGCCGACCGGGCCGGGCGCGCCGAGCCGGGTCCCGCCCGCCCGCTTCACAGCCAGCCGTTCTCCCGCGCGACGCGGACCGCCTCGGCGCGATTGTCGACGCCCAGCTTCTGCACGGCGATGGCCAGATAGTTGCGGACCGTGCCGGCGGACAGGTGAGCCCGGCGGGCGATCACGGCGACCGGTGACCCGTCCTCGGCCGCTCGCAGCGTCTCCAGCTCACGGGGGGTCAGCGGGCACGGCGGGATGGTAAGGGCGTCCGCCGCGAGCGCCGGGTCGACGTACCGGCCGCCGGCGTGCACCCGGCGGATGACGTCGGCAAGCGCGCCGCCCGGCGCACCCTTGGGCAGGAAACCCCGGGCGCCGGCGGTCAACGCGCGGGCCAGGTGCGGCGGACGCCCCTGACCGGTGAGGATGACCACCGCGCAGGCCGGCAGCGCCCGGGCGAGTTCGGCGGCGACCTGAAACCCGTCCCGCCGGGGCATGGCCAGGTCGACCACTGCCACGTCCGGCCGGTACGCCAGGGCGGCGGTGACCGCCGCCTCGCCGTCGGCCGCCTGCGCGACGACCGTCAGGTCGTCCTCCAGATCGAGCAGGGCCGCCAGGGCGGTGCGGATCAGCTCCTCGTCGTCGGCGAGCAGGACCCGGATCATGCGGCGGTCGGTACGGTCGCCTCAAGGGTGAAAACACCGTCGACGCAACGGGTCCGCAGCCGCCCGCCGGTCGAGGCGAGACGATCCGCCAACCCGCGCAGGCCGTGGCTGTGCCGATCCGGTTCCGCCGGGGCGGTCACCCCGTCGTTGGTCACGGTCATCCGGGCCACGTCGTCCTCCTGAGCGATCTCGATTCGGCACCAGCCGGCCCGGCTGTGCCGCAACACGTTCGTGCCCGCCTCGCGCAGCACCGCCGCGAGCTGGGTCGCCGCCTCCGCCGGCAGGTCCGCCGCCGGCGCCACGACCGTGCACCGTACGCCGGAGGAACGCAGCACCTCCCGCATGGCGGTGAGCTGCTCGGCGAGGTCGACCCGGCGGTAGCCGTGCACCGCCCGACGTAACTCGGTCAACGCGGTGGCCGCCAGCCGCTGCGCCTCACCAGCCTCCCGGCCAGCGCGGGCCGGGTCGTCGGGAGCCAACCGGGCCGCCAGTTCGGCCTTCAGGGCGATCACGGTCAGATGGTGCCCGAGCAGGTCGTGCACGTCCCCGGCGAAACGCAGCCGCTCCTGCGCGGCGACCAGCCGGGCCTGGGCCGCCCGGCCCTGCTCCGCCTGCACGAGCAGCCGCCAGAACCACACCTGGAAGCCGTTGATCGCGGCGACGCCCGGACCGACCACGCCGGTGACCAGCAACGACCGGCCGATCGACGCTCCGGTGACGGCGGCCACCGCGCCGGACACCGCCACCGTGACCAGCGCCACCGGCAGCACCAGGCGAAACGGGCCCAGCAGCGGAACGCCGCCGATCACGGCCACGCCCAGCCAGGCCCAGGTGGGCCAGGTACCCGCCGCGACCGGTGCGAGCAGCGGCACGCTGAGCAGCGCCACGGCGGCATACCCGAACCGCAGCCGACGACGCAGCCGCTCGGCCGGCCCGGCGCTGACCGCGGTGCTCAGCGCGACCGCGAGCACCAGCGAGAACGCGGCGAGCCCGAGCGCGCCAGCCGCCACCCGCCAGGCGACCGGTTCCCGGGCCAGCCCGATGCCCGGCAGCAGCAGGGTGGCGGCCATCCCGGAGGCGAGCGAGACCAGCGTCGCCGTCCGGGCGCGCAACAGCGTCCGCCCGCCCACCGGCGGTACCGCGTCCGGCGCCATGCTCGTCGGGGTAGCGCGGGCCAGCAGCACGCTCGCCAGGGTAGGGCGGGCCGCCGCACCGACGGAAGCAGCGGATCGCCCGGTCCGGCCGGGCATCGCGCCCGGAGCACCGGTGACACCCGACGGCTGGTTCCCACACCGGTACGCCACGACGCTCGATGGCATGACAGAGCTGACCTCCTGTGCCCCGACGATTCCCGGGCACCGCTCCGGGCTGACGCGACGCCTCCGGCCCCGGCCACTGCTACGGCACCTGCTGGAGATGGTGCTGGCCATGGTGGCCGGCATGCTGCTGCTCGGTCCGGCGCGGGCCGCCCTGGGCGCGGCGCTCGGGCTGGCCCCGGCCGCACCCGGCGTCGGTGCGCTGCTGATGGCCACCGACATGAGCGTCGGCATGACGCTCTGGATGGCGTACCGGGGGCACTCCGCCGCCGCGATCGGCGAGATGGTGCTGGCCATGTACGCGCCGGTCGGGCTGCTGCTCGTCGCGTACCGGATCGGGCTGCTCGACGCGGGCACCCTGCTGGCCGGCACACACCTGCTGATGGTGCCGGCGATGGCGGCGGCGCTGCTGCGCCGACGCGCCGAGTACGCCCACCACCCGACCGCCCGCCCGGCCCCGCGACACCCGCTGGCGCGGGCGCTGGTGCAGCGCTGGCCAGCCGGACTGGCGCTGCTGATGACCGCCGACAACTGGACCTCAGCGGCCCCGCTCGGCGCGTACACGCTGCTGATCCTGCCGGCCGGCTACCTGGTCATCGGCACCGTACGCCGGCAGTGGCACGAGGCCGGCAACCTGCGGCTCCAGCTCGCCGGTCTGGCCGGATGGGGAACCCTGGCCCTGCTCGCCGCACTGCTCGGTGGCGCCGTGGGACAGTGGCTGGTGGCTCTCGGCTGGCTGGCCCACGCCGGCTGGGACTGGTTGCACCACCGCACCAACCGGGTGGTGCCGCGCGCCTACAGCGAGTGGTGCGGAGTCATCGACGCCGTACTGGGGATCACCATCATCCTGGCGTTGCTCGCCACCTGACCCGGACCGGCCGGGACCGTCAATGACGGTCCCGCCGGGCCACCGGCCACCGGCCGCCGGTGGCGGTCTCGCCCACACGTTCCGGTGGTCGCCGCAGCGCACTCGTGGGCGTGATGAAAGGCTTGACCCATGAGTTCCACGCCCGTACCCCCGGACCCCAACACCGACCCGTCCCTCTTCGCGGACCTCGGCCTGCGGCCCGAGCTGCTCGCCGCGCTCGCCGCGCTCGGCTACGAGGAGCCGACGCCGATCCAGCGGGAAGCCATCCCGCCACTGCTGGCCGGCCGGGACCTGCTCGGGCAGGCGGCGACGGGCACGGGCAAAACGGCCGCGTTCGCGCTGCCGGTGCTGCAACGGATGCCGGAGGATCGGCCGGACGGCAACCCCATCGCGCTGGTGCTGGTGCCGACGCGCGAGCTGGCGGTGCAGGTCTCCGAGGCGTTCCACCGCTACGGCAAGGACCTGGGCACCCGGGTACTGCCGATCTACGGCGGGCAGCCGATCGGCCGGCAGCTGCGCGCCCTGGACGCCGGGGTCGACGTGGTGATCGCCACCCCGGGCCGGGCACTCGACCACATCGCCCGGGGCACGCTGCGTCTGGGCGCCGTCGGCACGGTGGTGCTGGACGAGGCCGACGAGATGCTCGACATGGGCTTCGCCGAGGACATCGAGGCGATCCTGGAACACGCCCCGCAACAGCGGCAGACGGTGCTCTTCTCGGCGACCATGCCGGCCCGCATCGACGGGATGGCCCGGGCGCACCTGACCGACCCGGTACGCATCCTGATCGCCCGCGAGCAACCCGTGGCCGGCGAGGCTCCCCGGGTGCGGCAGAGCGCGTACCTGGTGGCCCGGGCGCACAAGCCGGCCGCGCTGGGCCGGGTGTTGGACGTGGAGTCGCCGACCGCGGCGATCGTGTTCTGCCGCAGCCGGGAGGAGGTCGACCGGCTCACCGAGACGATGAACGGGCGCGGCTACCGGGCCGAGGCGCTGCACGGCGGGATGAGTCAGGAGCAGCGGGACCGGGTGATGGGCCGGCTGCGCGCCGGCACCGCCGACCTGCTGGTCGCCACCGACGTCGCCGCTCGTGGACTGGACGTCGAGCAGCTCAGCCACGTGGTCAACTACGACGTGCCGTCCGCCCCGGAGTCGTACGTGCACCGCATCGGCCGGGTGGGCCGGGCTGGCCGGGAGGGGGTGGCGATCACCCTGGCCGAGCCCCGGGAGCACCGGATGCTCAAGACCATCGAACGGGTCACCGGGCAACGGATCACGATCGACAAGATCCCCACCGTGGCCGATCTGCGTACCCGCCGACTGGAACTGACCCAGGCCGCGCTGCGGGAGAGCCTGCTCGAGGACGACCTGGAGCCGTTCCGGGTGATCGTCGAGACGCTCAGCGACGAGTTCGACCTGATGGAGGTGGCGCTGGCCGCGGTGAAGCTGGCGCACGAGGCGAGCCTGCCCGGCTCCGACGATGCCGAAGAGGAGATCCCGCAGGTCGCGGTCCGCCCGTCCCGGCCGGTCCGCCCCGAGTACGAGGGACGGGGCGAACGTCGGAGCGGACGCCCCCGCGCCGGAGGCATGACGCAGGTCTTCGTGGGGCTGGGCCGGCGCGCCGGTGTCCGGCCGCAGGATCTGGTCGGTGCCATCACCGGAGAGACCAATGTGAGCGGGCGCGAGATCGGCTCGATCGAGATCGCCGACCGCTTCTCGCTGGTGGAGGTGCCCAACGCGCTCGCCGAAGAGGTGATCGCTGGGCTGCGCGGCAGCACCATCAAGGGCCGGCGCGCCACCGTCCGCCGCGACCGCGACACCCGCACCTGACCCCGGTGCAAGGAAGGGCCCCTTATTAACGCCTCAGGTATAGAAGGGAACCCTTCTCACCCCCACTCCGGGCGAGGTGCGGCGAACCGGTGCCGCCTGAACGGTGGCACCGGTTCGCACGGTTCTTGTTAATAGGGGGCCCCTGCTATGCGTAATGCGTTAACAAGGGCCCCTTCCTTACATCTCAGGCGGCGGTGAGGTGTTCGCCGCCAAGCGCCGCCGGGTCGAGCTCGGCCGGGCGGAGCGCCAGGGCGAGTACGTCGGCGACATCGGCCAGGGTGTGCACGGTCAGCGCCTCGCGTACCTCGGTGGGCAGGTCGTCGAGGTCCGGCTCGTTACGGGCCGGGATGA
This sequence comes from Micromonospora sp. FIMYZ51, assembly GCF_038246755.1. NCBI lineage: Bacteria > Bacillati > Actinomycetota > Actinomycetes > Micromonosporales > Micromonosporaceae > Micromonospora > Micromonospora sp. FIMYZ51. The sequence continues at coordinate 4,126,787 of NZ_CP134706.1, forward strand.
CCACCTCGGTCAGGCCGGCCCGGTGCGCGGCGAGCAGCTTCTGCTTCACCCCGCCGATGGGCAGCACCCGGCCGGAGAGCGTCACCTCGCCGGTCATCCCGAATTCGGGGCGTACCGGGCGACCGCTGGCCAGCGAGGCCAGGGCGGTGACCATGGTGATGCCGGCGCTGGGACCGTCCTTGGGCACCGCACCGGCCGGCACGTGCAGGTGGATCCGCCGCCCGGCCAGGGCGTTCGGGTCCAGACCGAGCCGACGGCCGTTGGCCCGCAGGTAGGAGAGGGCGATGTGCGCCGACTCCTTCATCACGTCGCCGAGCTGACCGGTGAGGGTCAGCCCCGGCTCGCCCGCCATGCTGGTCGCCTCGATGAACAGCACGTCGCCGCCGGCACCGGTGACCGCCAGGCCGGTGGCCACGCCCGGCACCGCGGTACGCTCCGCCGATTCCGGCGTGTGCTTCGGCCGGCCGAGGTAACGGACCAGGTCGTCGGCGCCGACCCGGACCGGCGTCGGATCGTCGGTGAGCGCCACCGCGACCTTCCGCATGATCTTCGCGAGGGCGCGTTCCAGCTGCCGTACGCCGGCCTCCCGGGTGTACTCCCCCGCGATCCGGCCGAGGGCCGACTCGTCCACCTCGACCTCGTCGGCGGTCAACCCGCCGCGTGCCCGCTGCCGGGGCAGCAGGTGGTCGCGGGCGATGGCGACCTTCTCGTCCTCGGTGTAGCCGTCCAGGGTGACCAGTTCCATCCGGTCCAGCAGCGGGCCGGGGATGGTCTCCACCACGTTGGCGGTGGCCAGGAAGAGCACGTCGGAGAGGTCGAGGTCGACCTCCAGGTAGTGGTCGCGGAAGGTGTGGTTCTGCGCCGGGTCGAGCACCTCCAGCAGCGCGGCGGCGGGGTCGCCCGCGTACCCGACGGAGAGCTTGTCGACCTCGTCGAGCAGCACGACCGGGTTCATCGAGCCGGCCTCGCGCAGCGCCCGGACGATCCGGCCGGGCAGCGCGCCCACGTAGGTGCGGCGGTGACCCCGGATCTCGGCCTCGTCCCGGATGCCGCCGAGGGAGAGCCGGACGAACTTGCGGCCGAGTGCCCGGGCGACGGACTCGCCGAGGCTGGTCTTGCCCACCCCGGGCGGGCCGGCCAGGGCGAGCACCGCTCCGGAGCCGCGACCGCCGACCACGCCGAGGTCACGCGCGGCCCGCCGGTTGCGCACCGCGAGGTACTCCAGGATGCGGTCCTTCACATCGGACAGTCCGGCGTGGTCGGCGTCGAGCACGGCCCGCGCCGCGGCCAGGTCGGTGTTGTCCTCGGTACGCGTGCTCCACGGCATTTCCAGCACCGTGTCCAGCCAGGTACGGATCCAGCCCGCCTCCGGCGAGGCGTCGCTGGCCCGTTCCAGCTTGCCGACCTCGCGCAGGGCCGCCTCGCGTACCTTCTCGGGCAGGTCGGCGGCCTCGACCCGGGTGCGGTAGTCGGCGGAGCCGTCCGGGGCGTCCTCGCCGAGTTCCTTACGGATCGCGGCGAGCTGCTGACGCAGCAGGAACTCCCGCTGCGACTTCTCCAGCCCCTCGCGTACGTCGGAGTTGATCTGTTCGGTGACCTCCTGCTCGGCCAGGTGGTCCTTGACCCAGCCGACGAGCAGTTCCAGCCGGGTCGTGACGTCCGGCGCGGCCAGCAGTTCGGTCTTCTGCGCCAGGCTGAGCCAGGGCGCGTAGCCGGCCGAGTCGGCCAGCTCGGAAAGGTCGGTCATCCGCTCCACCGCGTCGATGACCTGCCACGCGCCCCGCTGCTGGAGGACGGAGGTCACCAGGGCGCGGTATTCGCGGCCGAGTTCCCGGGCCTTGCCGGCCGGGGCGGGTTCGTCGAGCTCGGTCGCCTCGACCCAGAGGGCCGCGCCGGGGCCGGGCACGCCGGTGCCGATCCGGGCGCGGGCCAGGCCGCGGATCACCGCCGCCGGCTCACCGCTTGGCAGCCGGCCGACCTTCTCGATGGTGGCGATCGCGCCGACGGAGCCGTACTCGCCGTCGAGGCGGGGCACGGCGAGCAGCTTGTGGTCGCCGGTGGCGCGGGCCGCGTCGACCGCGGCCTGGGTGGTCGGGTCGAGGGTCACCGGGATGACCATGCCGGGCAGCAGCACGGCGTCGGTCAGTGGAAGTACCGGAAGGGTTGCCATCGAACACCTACTATCGCATTGAGTTGAGCGTGTATGGCTCAAGTCGCGACGAGGCACCGATGTTCCTCGTTGTGACCCAGGACACCACGTGGCTCCGCGCCGCACACCCCGGGCCCGACATCAGCACCCCGGCCGACCACGACCGGGAATCGGGATTTCGATGTCACGCAAAACGCAGGCGGCAACACATAGCTTTTCTTGCGCAATTGCCGGGCGATGAGTCAAAATTTGATCCACACCCCCCGAACACAAGGAGTAATCGGCGATGGCGCGAAAAGTAATCACGGTGCTTACCGACGACCTCGACGGCGGAAAGGCCGACCGCACGGTCGAGTTCAGCCTGGACGGCGTGGCGTACACCATTGACGTCTCCGACGAGAACGCGGGCGTCCTGCGTAAGTCGCTGGATCCGTTTATCAATGCCGGACGCCGGCTCGGCCGTGGCGGTGTCGACACCGCCCGTAACCCTCGCCGCACCACGGGTCCGGCCACGCCGGGAATGAACCGCGAGCAGAACCGCGCCATCCGGGAATGGGCGGTCAGCAACGGCTACAAGATTTCCGAGCGGGGTCGCATCCCGGTCGAGGTGGTCGAGGCGTACAAGAACCGCTGAACACACCGCCTGCGGCCGGCATCGCCGGGGGCCGGCGAACAGTGCTCGGCAAACATGCAGTGGGGCCGTCCGGAGTAGATTCCGGACGGCCCCAAGGCTTCTCGCGTCAGTTCAGTTCACCGCGTCAGTTGACGTTGATCCGCACCGCGTCGAAGGCGGGGGTCTGGTTGGCCCGCTCCGACATCGGGATGCGGTGCGAACCGTCACCGGCCCAGACCGCGCACTGTGCGGTACCCGACTCCGGCAGCCCCGGGATCTGGATGACCACGCTGTCCGGCTGGCTGCCACCACCACCGTCCTCGGTGGCGACGAAGAAGGCCGGCACCGGCTCCGGCGCGGGCGCCTCGTTCGTGTTGTTCAGCATCCGGCAGGCGGTGTGGAAGTGACCGCGGGTCAACCCCTCATCGGTGAGCAGCGAGCTCTCCAGGTAGTAGCCACCCTGACCGGCCGGCAGGAACCGGTCCCGGATCAGGTTGCGGGTGCTCACCCGGAGGGTGAAGCCCTCGTTGCGGTTGACCTGCTCCGGGAACTCGGTGATCAGCAGCGAGGGGTTGTTGGGCGCGGCGCCGACCTCGCCGAAGGCGGTGCTGATGCAACGGTTACCGTTCTGGAAGCCGTCGTGCGGCTGAAGCCGGCTGTTCTCGCAGTTGTTGGCGAGCACATCAAGGCCGTTGTTGCCGTTGTTGGGGTTCTCCCCGCCACCGTTGTTGTTGCCGCCGCCGTTGTTGCCGCCGTTGTTGCCGCCGTTGTTGCCGCCGTTGTTGTTGTTGACCGGCTGAACCTGGCAGGCGGCGAGGTTGGCCAGGCCGCGCGGGCGCGGACCGAACCGGTCGATGGCGATGGTGATCCGGTCCAGGGTCGCCCGACGCTTGCTGGCCAGCGGGCCGAGGATGGTGTTGTTGATGAACGCCTGGCCCTTGTTGCCCTCGGCGGCGAGGCGCTGGTCAGCCTCGGTGATCTGAGTCTGTAGCTGGCCCAGGTTGCGGTCCACTTCGGCGCGGGCCCGGTCCGGCACCTGCGGCAGCCGGCTCACCACGTCCGGGCAGGCCACGGCCACGGCGCCGGTGGTCGCACCCCCGGTGCCGTTGCGGGTCTCCTGACACTCTTCGATGGTCTGCTGCCCGTCACCCCAGTGGTTGGTCACCCAACGACCGTTCTGGAAGGTACGGGTGGTGGTGGCACCACGAGCGGTCGGCGCGGTGGCACCCGGGCTCGGCGCCACACATTCGGCCGAAACCGGCCGGGTCTGCTTGTTCGGCCGTCGGTCACCGGCCGACGAGATCTGGGTCACGGCGACCACGCCGCCGAAAACGGCAAGCGTGGCACCGACTGCCAGAAGTCGTTTGGTCCGCGCGTTACCGGATGGCCGGCGCGACCGGGGGGACCTGCGCATCGAATTGCTCTCCTTCTCGATCCGGTACCTGATTCGTGACTCGACGGACCGAACGGAATCGTGGTGGCACGCTCGGCGGACATCCGAGCGGACCGGTGGCACGTCGACTTCCGACGATGCCCTTTCCGCACCGTCTCCCGCGCCTGCCGGTGCGGGTTGGCGAGATCCTGTCCATTCGCGGTGAGGTACGGAGCGCGTGCGGCGGGGGTTCAAGGGAACGTGACTTTTTTTTCGGCCCGGCCGGGTGCGGCACGCGAAACCCGGCGGCCGAGGGTCAGTCCTGACAGAGGTGGTCGTACGCGAAACCGTCCGCCAGTTCGTCGCGGCGGTCGCGCAGCCGTCGGATGTCGTCGCGGAGTTCCTCGCGACCAACCAGCGGCGAGCCGCCGAGATCCGACCGCCGGATCCGGTCGCCGACCGCGAGGGCGGCGAGGTCCTCGGCGAGCCGGTCCGCTTCGATGCCGCAGGCGAGCCGGTGGGTGTGCACCGAAACCCGTTCCACCAGGCACTCGCCGGGACGTACCTCCACCCAACTCCAGCCCTCTGCCGGACCGTCCAGCCACCGGACGTGCAGCCCACGCAGGATCGGGTCCGCCAGCCGCCGCGCCACGTACGCCTCGACCGCCTCGGTCCGGGCGAGCGCGCCGAGATCGTTGACCGCGCCGGTCCGCCCGTCGGGCAGCCGACCCACGATGTCGCGGAACCCGACCGCCGGGACATCCGACCCGGTCGCGCCGTCGGCGTACCGGCGGGCGTCGAGCACGTACGAGACGATGGCCGGCCCGTGCTCGGCGGCGCGCAGCGTGGGCGAGACGATCCGGAGCACCGGCAGGCCGACGGCGGCGGCGACCGCCGCCATGACCCGCTCGGCTCGGCGGGCGGCCGGGTCGGCGGGCGGGGGCCGGAACTCGACGGCGAACTCCGGATGGCCGGTCTCCTCGGCGCAGATCACGAAATCGAGCACACTGCGACTGGCCAGGTTCCACTGATGTCCGGTGAGCCCGGTCGGGCGGCGCCGGACCAGGTCGGCCAGGCGTAGCCCGCCGAGCACTCGTCGTCCCCCACGGGTCAACGCCGTACCACGGCCGGCCCCGACCGGAACCATCGACAGCCAGGAATCGTCACCACTGGTCATCGTCGTTTCCACCCAATCCTGCCGCCGACCGTCCGAGTCTAGGATGACGATCATGTCTGCCGGCTCGCGCGGTGGCCGCCGGATCACCACCTGACCGCAGCGGCCCCGCCCAACCGGTGATCACGGCTCGCGCGGGCCGCGTGGGGCGACGTGGCCACGTCGCAGGTCGACCGGATCACCGACCGGAGGGTCCCGGACCAGAGGGGTCGAAGGTCCCGCCCGGTCCCGGCCCGGTCGGCCCTGCCGGCACCCGCCCCGGGGGGCGTCAAATAGAGATGCCACCGGGACAGCGGTGCGAAGCAGCGAAGGGACGTGGAGACCATGACCGCGATGATGGAGCGGAACACCGCCGCCACCAACACCCGGGCGGCCGAGACCATCCGAGAGCGGGCCGCCGGGACGCGGGCCGCCCGCTACCTGCTCGGCGGGCTACGCCTGGCGCTCGGGTGGATCTTCCTCTGGGCCTTCCTGGACAAGCTCTTCGGCCTGGGGTTCGCCACCGAGGCGAAGAACGCCTGGATCAACGGGGGCAGCCCGACCAAGGGTTTCCTGACCTTCGGCACGGCCGGCCCGTTCCAGGGCTTCTACAACGGCATCGCCGGCGCCGCCTGGGCCGACTGGCTGTTCATGATCGGTCTGGCGGCCATCGGTACCGCGCTGATGCTCGGCATCGGGGTGCGCGTCGCCGCCGCAGCCGGTGGCCTGATGCTGGTGCTGATGTGGACGGCCGTCCTACCGCCCGCGAACAACCCCTTCATGGACGACCACCTGGTGTACGCCGCAGTGCTCGCCCTGATCGCGGTGACCAACGCGGGCGACACCTGGGGCCTTGGCCGCACCTGGGCGCGGCTGCCGATCGTCAAGCGCTTCGGCTGGCTCCGCTGACCCGAACACCCTCCCCGCGCGGCGGGCGTCACCACAGGTGACGCCCGCCGCTTCATGCGTACCCCCGCCCCACCCCGCACGTCCGGTCGGCGACATGGGCGTACGCCCGGAGCGCCGCGACCGGACGGCAAGATCGGCGGCTCGTGGGGTGGGTCAGGGCTTTCTGGAAGGGCTGCTGAAGCGTTCGTGGGCGGACTGTTTGCTGACGCCGAGCGCGGCGCCGATCTCGGCCCACGACCGACCCGCCGTCCTCGCCTCGGCGACCGCCTGCCCGAGGAGGGCCTGCTGCCAGCGCTCGACGTGGGCGAGTACGCCAAGCGCCTGCAACGGCCAGGTGGTGGCGAGTTCGGCGACGCTGTCGCGCAGCCCGTCGGAGCGCTGCACCAGCCAGGCGGGCGGCGCGGCGGCCCAGTAGGGCTTCATGTGGGCGACCCAGTCCGAGGTCGCCGACATCCGGCCCGTCTCGCCGGGCGGATGCTCACCGGACCCGTTCCAGCCGCACGAACACCGCGCCCGTACGGCGACCGCCACGCCGGCACTGTCCTCCGCCGCCACCAGCGAGCCGTCCGGCAGCCGAACGACCACCGAGCCGGCGTGCCCCGGCAGTTCGTCGAACTGGATCTCCATGCCGAGCAGGATAGCTCCGTCAGGACATCCTGACAAAATACATCCAGGTTGCCTGACGGAATCGGTCCGGCTAGCCTGCCGATCATCCGACGAGACGCAGGCACGGCAGTGCCGCAGGCACGCAGTGACGGAGGTGTGGCAAGTGACGGAGATCCACGGCATGGTGGCACCCGGATACGAGGTCGTACGGGAGGCGTTCGCACAGAACTTCGTCACGCACGGGGAGGTGGGCGCGGCGGTCTGCGTGTACCGCCACGGGCGACCGGTGCTCGACCTCTGGGCCGGATCGGCGGACCCCAGAACCGGCCGCCCGTGGCAGCAGGACACCCTCCAGGTGGTCTACTCGACCACGAAGGGTGCCACCGCCGCCTGCGCCCATCTGCTGGCCCAGCGCGGACAACTCGACCTCGACGCGCCGGTCGCCGCCTACTGGCCGGAGTTCGCCGCGGCGGGCAAGGAGCGGATTCCGGTGCGCTGGTTGCTCTCGCACCAGGCGGGCCTGCCCGCCCTCGACGCACCCGTGACGCTCGCCGACATCCGGTCGTGGGAACCGGTGGTGACCACGCTTGCCGGCCAGGCGCCGATCTGGACGCCGGGCAGCGCGCACGGCTATCACGCCTTCACCTACGGCTGGCTGGTGGGCGAGGTCGTCCGCCGGGTGTCCGGGCGCAGCCTCGGCGACTACTTCGCCGAGGAGATCGCCGCTCCGCTGGGTCTGGACTTCTGGATCGGGCTGCCGGAATCCGAACTGCACCGGGTGAGCCGGATCGTCGAACCGCCCCCGGCCGCGCCGCCGACCGCCGCCGAACTCGACGCGATGCCCCCGGAACTGCGGGACACCCTGGCCCTTTACCACGACCCGGCCGCGCTGCCCGTACGCGCGCTCTCCCCCGCCACCGAACCGGTCGACCTCAACCGCGCCGACCTACAGACCGCCCAGATACCGGCGGTCAACGGCAGTTGCACGGCGCACGCACTCGCCCGCTTCTACGCCGCACTCGTCGGGACCGTCGACGGCCACCGGATCCTCGACCCGGCGACGCTCGCCGTCGCCACCGCCGAGCAGGCCGACGGCCTCGACCGCGTGCTGCACCTGCCGACCCGACCCGCCCTCGGTTTCGGCCTCCCGCCGGCCGGCGTGCCCTGGTGGAGCCCGACCGCCTTCGGTCACGGTGGACACGGCGGCTCGCTCGGCTACGCCGATCCGGACAGCGCAATCGCCTTCGGCTACGTGATGAACCGGCTGCACGTCAGCCCGGAACCGGACCGGCGGGCCGCCGAACTCATCCAGGCCCTCCGGGCCTGCGTCGCCAGTTCCGTGCCGTAGCGCGCTGCCCGCCGCTGGACGGGGGCCGCCGCGCACGAAGCGACCGGTCTGGCGAGGCCGTTGCCAGGTGACGGGCGGGCGGCGACGGTTCCTGCCGTAGCATCCGGCAGGATTGCGCTGACCGGGTAACGACGTACAGGAGAATCCACATGAACCAGGCGAGCAAGCCCGAGATCGGTCCGATCGAGGGCGCCCCGCCGGCGGACCTCGTGATCGAGGACATCACCGTGGGTGAGGGAGCCGAGGCCCGGCCCGGCCAGGTGGCCCGCGTGCACTACGTCGGGGTCTCGCACTCCACCGGTGCGGAGTTCGACGCCTCCTGGAACCGCGGCCAGGCGTTCGAGTTTCCGCTCGGCGGCGGGCGGGTCATCGCCGGCTGGGACCAGGGCGTGGTGGGGATGCGCATCGGCGGCCGGCGCAAGCTGACCATCCCGCCGCACCTCGGCTACGGCAGCCAGGGCGCCGGCGGCCTGATCAAGCCGAACGAGACCCTGGTCTTCGTGGTCGACCTGCTCGACCTGCGCTGAGCCGCGGTGTCCGGCGCCGGCCCCCGTGCCCGGCGCCGGACTGGTCGGCCACGGCTCACACCGCGGCGAGCAGACGCTCCGGTGCCGCCTGGGCGACCACCGGGATGACCCGACGCAGGCCGGTGGCGCGCAGCACCCGCTCCACCATCGGCGACGGGTTCACCAGCACCAGTTCGCCCCCCTGGGCCCGCACGCGCAGCCGCGCGGCGACCAATGCGCGCACCCCGGCAGCGGAGAGCATGAGCAGGTCGGACAGATCCACCCGCAGCTCCGGTCGGGCCGGCGCCGCCCAGAGCGCGCCACGGAACGCGGCGACGGTGGCCACGTCGACGACGCCTACCGCCCGGATGCACACCGCCTCGTCGAAGACTGTGGTCTCGACGTGGAACCGCTCCTCGCGCTCTCGCATGAACCGAACCTATCGTCCGGCACCGACACTCTGCCCCTGTCCAGCGGCGGTTCCGGGGTAATCCCAGGGCAGGACCCGGGCGACCTGGGTGTCCACCCTAGGGCGGATCCCCAAGGGGCTCCGGGCGCAGCGTACGGCCGGGCGGGTCCACAGCGGACCGGCCCGGCGCGCGTACGCCTCCGGTCAGCCGCCGCTCGCGGAGGGCGTCGGCTCCGGCGAACCACCGGCCACCGCCCCCGGGTCGGGGGCCTGGGTCGGGGTGGGCCGCAGCCCCGGCGGCACCGGCAGGGCGCTGCCCTTGGCGAACTCGTCCCAGCTGACGTTCCAGGCCGTCCAGCCGTTGCCCGCGTCCAGCGTCACCTCGGTGCCCTTGACGGTGACCAGGTCGCCGACCTGGGTGACGCCCATCAACCAGTCGGCGTTGGCCGCGGAGAGGTTGGTGCAGCCGTGCGACACGTTCGTGTAGCCCTGGTCCCCCTCCGACCAGGGGGCCCCGTGGATGAACTCGCCACCCCAGGTGAGCCGCTGGGCGTCCTCGACGTCGACGACGTAGGGATCGGCCGAGCCCCGGGTGTCGAAGGTGGTGAACTCGTGCTTCTCCATGATCACCATCTTGCCGCTGGAGGTCGGCGTACTCGGTTTACCGAGGCTGACCGGCAGCTTGCGCAGCAGCTTGCCGTCGCGCAGCACCGACATCTGCTTGGTCGCGTTGTCGATCTCCAACTCGACCTGCCGGCCGATCTTCGAGGTGGCGCGCCGGTCGGCGTCACCGACGTTCTCCTTGCCGATCGGCAGGCCCTCCAGGGCCGCCCGGACGTTTATCGTCGTGCCGGGTCGCCAGAAATCGGGTGCCCGGTAGTAGACCTGGCTACCGTCGGACACCCAGGACCAGGCACCCGGCTGGGGCGGGTCCGTCTTCACAAACAAACGGCGCTGCACATCCGCCCTGGCCTCTTTCGGAATTGGCGGGTCGAAGGCGACGGTTACCGGCATCGCCGTACCGTACGTCCGGTTGCCGGCAAAATAAAGAGTGCTGGTGATGGCCGGTTTTGACGATTTCGGCTGGGTGGTGAAGGTTGTCTTTCGGGTGACCGTCTTTCCGGAGTCACCGGTCGCGGTCACCTCTGCGGTGTAGGTCCGCTTCGGCTGAAGGACCTTGTTCGGCACCCAGCCCGAGCCATCCTCGCGCGGCTCCCCCGCGACCGTGCCGCCCTTGTCGTCGGTGATCCGCACGTCGGTGATCCGACCGTGCTTGACCAGGGTGCCGATCTCACCGCTGAGCGGCACGTCCCGGGTGCCCTCGGCCGGCGTCACGGTCAACTCAGGTGCCGCCGCCCGCCCCTCGTTGCCCTGCCTACGATCGCTGGTGCAGGCACCCAGCGCCAGCGGTGCCGCCGCGACGGTCACCGCCAGCAGCGTCAATCGCCCCCTCAACCTCATGATTGTGTCCCCCCGTTTGCTGCTCCGTCCTCCGCACATTCTCACCGCCAACACGGTGCCGGCTTCGCATTTCCCCAAACCGCGCGATTATTACCCGTGGACGATTTCAGAAATCGCACCGCCAGGGGCGACGAATACCTCGACGCACCGGCTCGGTAGGTTGCTCGACGAATTGGCGGCAGGTGTCCGCAGGCGCGCCGTTCACGGCCCTTGTCACGCCCGTACGCCGACGTGCCCGGCGTCCGGTGCGGAGACGCCGGGCACGAGCGGAACCGGTCAGACGGCGTTGATCAGCAGCGCCGGCTGTTCCACGCAGTCGGCGACGTGCCGCAGGAAGCCGCCGGCCACCCCGCCGTCGCAGACCCGATGGTCGAAGGTGAGGCTGAGCTGCGTCACCTTACGCACCGCGAGCTGGCCGTCGACCACCCACGGCTTGTCCACGATGCGCCCGACCCCGAGCAACGCCGCCTCCGGGTGGTTGATGATCGGCGTGGAGCCGTCGACCCCGAAGATCCCGTAGTTGTTGAGCGTGAAGCTGCCCCCGGTCAACCGGGCCGGCGGCAACTCACCGGCGCGCGCCGCCGCGGTGGTGGCGGCGAGTTCGGCGGCCAGTTCCGCGGTGGTGAGCCGGTCGGCGTCGCGCAGCACCGGGACGACCAGACCACGCTCGGTCTGCGCGGCGATGCCCAGGTGCACACCGGCGGACTGGATGATCCGCTGTCCCTCGGTGTCGACCCGGGAGTTGAGCTGCGGGTACCGACGCAGCCCGGACAGGCAGATCCGGGCGAGCAGGGCCAGGATGCTCACCGGGCGGTCGGCACGCGCGGCGTTGATCGCGGCCCGGGTCTCCAGCAGCGCGGTGGCGTCGGCGTCGACCCAGATGGTCACCTCGGGGATCTCCCGCCGGCTACGGGAGAGCTTGTCGGCGATCGCCCGGCGGATGCCGGTCAACGGGATGACCACGTCCGACGCGCCGGGCGGGGCGAGCCCGACGTGCGGCGCCGGCAGGTCGGGAACGACGGTGAGCCGGCCCGCGCCATTCGCCGGGCTGGTCCCCGCGCCGAGCGATGCCACCGCATCGGCGCCCGTGGGCCGGGCCACCATCGCCGCGTCGGCCGCCGCCTCCACGTCGGCGCGGCGGACCACCCCGCCGGGACCGCTGCCGCGCAGGGTGGTCAGGTCCACCCCACGCTCGCGGGCCAGCCGCCGCACGATCGGCGAGATGACAAGTGCCGGCGACCGGTCCGGCAGGACGGCCGAGAGCGCCGGGGCGCTGGCGGGCGATTCGGATACCGGGGCGGGTTGCGGCTGGGCGGACGCCGACGGGCCGGCCGGCGCGGCGGCGTGCACCCGGGGACGGCGGCGCCGTCGCGCGCTGCCGGGACCGGTGCCGTACCCGATCAGCACGTTGCCGGAGCCGGCCCGCTCCTCCTCGCGGTAGACCGCGTGCCCGACCGGCTCGTCCGGCGCCGAAGGGGCAGCGGCCGGCGCGGCGCCGTCGGCCGCGGGCGCGGCCACGGTGATCAGTGGCTGGCCGACCGGACGCACCTCGCCCTCCGCGCCGTGCAGGGCGACGACCCGGCCGGCGTACGGACAGGGCACGTCCACGACCGCCTTGGCGGTCTCCACCTCGACCACGCTCTGGTCGACGGTGACGAGGTCGCCGACCGCGACCCGCCACTGCACGATCTCCGCCTCGGTGAGCCCTTCCCCGAGATCGGGCAGAAGGAAAACCTGCTCACTCATGCCGGCACTCCGCTTCGCTCCGTGCCACCACGAGGCACCATCGCCCTGCATTGATGATTCGCTCGCTGACACTCACTCATGCCGGCACTCCGCTTCGCTCCGTGCCACCACGAGGCACCATCGCCCTGCATTGATGATTCGCTCGCTGACACTCACTCATGCCGCGCTGCCTTCGGTCAGCCAGCGCGGGTCGGGCTGGTCGTCCCACTGCAACCGGGCCACGGTGTCGAGCACCCGGTCGACCGAGGGCAGGTGGGTGTGCTCCAGCATCGGCGCCGGATAGGGAATGTCCAACCCGGACACCCGCAGCACCGGGGCGTGCAGGGCGTGGAAGCAGCGTTCCTGCACCCGGGCGGCGATCTCCGCGCCGACGCCCGCGAAGCCCTGTGCCTCCTGCACCACCACGCAGCGGCCGGTGCGGCGTACCGAGTCGGTCACTGTGGCGTCGTCGAACGGCACGATTGTGCGTACGTCGACCACCTCCAGGTCCCAGCCCTCCGCACGGGCGGCCTCGGCGGCCTCAACCGCGACCGGCACCGCCGGCCCGTACGCGACCAGGGTGGCGTCGCGGCCGGGCCGCCGGACGACCGCCCGGCCGAACGGCTCGGTACGCGCCGGCAGCTCCGCCTCGGCGCTGGCGAAGTAGAGCTTCTTCGGCTCCATGAACACCACCGGGTCCGGGTCGTCGATCGCCTCGCGCAGCAGCGAGTACGCGTCGGCGACGGTCGCCGGGGTGACCACCTTCAGGCCCGGGGTGTGCGCGTAGTACGCCTCGGACGAGTCGCAGTGGTGCTCCACGCCGCCGATGCCACCGGCGTACGGCACCCGGATCACCATCGGCACGCTCAGCGCGCCCCGGGTCCGGTTGCGCAGCTTCGCCACGTGCGAGGCGATCTGTTCGAACGCCGGATACGCGAACGCGTCGAACTGCATCTCGACCACCGGGCGTAGCCCGGACATGGCCAGCCCGACGGCGAAGCCGACGATCCCGGCCTCGGCGAGCGGGGTGTCGAAGCAGCGCTTGTCGCCGAAGCGGGCCTGCAACCCGTCGGTGATCCGGAAGACCCCGCCGAGTTGGCCGACGTCCTCGCCGAAGACGACGACCCGCTCGTCGTCGAGCATCGCGTCGGCAAGTGCGGCGTTGAGCGCCTTCGCCATGGTCACGGTGGCCATCAGGCGTCCTCCTCCTGCGCCGCCGCCAGTTCGGCGCGGACCTGCTCCCGCTGCTCCACCAGTTGCGGGGTGGGCTGGGCGTAGACGTGCTCGAAGAGGCTGAGCGGGTCGACCGTGGGCTGGGCGTTCATCCGTTCGCGCAGTTGCGCGGCGGACGCCTCGGCCTGCTCGGCGATCTCGGCGACGGCGGCGTCGTCGAGCACGTCGCGGGCGCGCAGGTAGCTCTCCAGCCGGGCGACCGGGTCACGGTCGCGCCACGCCTCGACCTCGTCGGCGTCCCGGTAGCGGGTGGCGTCGTCGGCGTTCGTGTGCGGCTCCATCCGGTAGGTGTGCGCCTCCACCAGGAAGGGACCCTTGCCGGCGCGGGCGTGCGCGACGGCCCGGTTCAGCACGGCCAGCACGGCGACCGGGTCGTTGCCGTCGACCTGCTCGCTGGGTACGCCGTAGCCGACGCCCTTGTGGGCCAGCGTGGGGGCGGCGGTCTGCCGGGACAGCGGCACGCTGATCGCGTACCTGTTGTTCTGGACGAAGTAGACCACCGGCGCCTTGAACACCGCGGCGAAGTTGACGCCCTCGTGGAAGTCGCCCTCGCTGGTGGCGCCGTCACCGATGTAGACAAGTGCCACGGTGTCGCGCCCCTGGTACGACTCGCCGTACGCCAGACCGGCGGCGTGCACGCACTGCGTCGCGAGCGGGGTGCACTGCGGTGCGGTGTGCCGGGCAGCCGGGTCGTAACCGCAGTGCCAGTCGCCGCGCAGCAGGGTGAGCACCTCGACCGGGTCGATGCCGCGGGCGGTAAGCGCCATCGACTCCCGGTAGGTGGGGAAGACCCAGTCGTCGTCGCGCAGCGCCAGCACGCCGCCGACCTGGCACGCCTCCTGGCCTCGGGAGGACGGGTAGACGGCCAGCCGACCCTGCTTGGTCAGCGCGGTGGCCTGGGCGTCGAAGCGGCGGCCGATCACCATCCGCCGGTACATCTCGCGCAGCGCCTCGATCGGCGGCTCGGGATAGTCGGCGCGGGCCGGCAGCGGGCTGCCGTCCGGGTTCAGCAGCCGGACCGGCTCGGCCTGCGGCAGCAGGGCCGCCGTCGGGTCAGGCGCGGCCGGGGTGGCCGGTCGGCGCTTCCGCGGAGTTGATCTGCGGACCGCCTGGGGGGTGGTCGTCACGGCGGGACCTCCTGGACGTGTGGTGGCCCTATGCTCCATGCGTCGGATGATTGACTCAAGGTGCCCGGAGAACGCGGGACGGATGGCACGGCCAGGGGGAAACGATGGGGCAGGATGCCAATCCGATGCCGGACTCGGCGGCCGGAACGGGACGATCGGCCGCCGGGCTGGACGAGGTCGACCGGCGCATCCTCGACGAACTGGTCCGCGACGGCCGGATCTCCATCCGTACGCTTGCCGAACGGGTGCATGTCTCCCGCACCAACGCGTACGCCCGGGTGGAACGGCTGCTCCGCGACGGTGTGCTCACCGGGTTCGGTGCGCGGATCGCGCCCGAGGCGGCTGGGCTGGGCACCTCGGCGTACATCGCGCTCACCATTCAGCAGAACACCTGGCGCGAGGTGTCCGCGGAGCTGGCCCAGGTGCGCTACGTCGAACACGTGGCGCTGCTCAGCGGCGAGCACGACGTGCTCGCCCTGGTCCGGGCGCCGGACAACGCCACCCTGCGGGACGTGGTGCTGGACCGGGTGCAGGGCATCGCCGGGGTGCTCGCCACCCGCACCTGGCTGGTCTTCGACGAGTTCGACGGCGAACGCGGCCCCTGGGGATGACCGACGCCGGGCGGCTCAGCGCTCCGGCGGGGCCGCCAGGCCCTCCCGGTCGGCCAGATCCAGCAGCGGTTCGAGGGAGAAGCGGCGCTCGTCGAGGCCGGCGTGCGGGTCGCCGTGCTCGGCGAAACGGGCGGGCATGGTGGTGACGTCGAAGTCCTCCGGCCGGGCGTCGTCCAGCTCGGTCCAGTGCAGCGGCGCGGAGACCAGCGCCGCCGGACTGGGTCGGATCGAGTACGCCGAGGTCATCGTGTGGTCGCGGGCCATCTGGTTGTAGTCGACGAAGACGGGACGATCGCGCTGCTCGCGCCACCAGGTGGTGGTGACCAGGTCGGGGCGGCGGCGCTGCATCTCGCGCCCGAGCGCCAGCACGGCCCGCCGGCAGTCACCGAAACTCCACCGTGGCTCGATCGACACGTACACGTGCAGGCCGCGCCCGCCGGTGGTCTTGGGATAGCCGACCAGGCCGAGTTCGTCGAGAAAGGCGCGTACCTCGTGGGCCACCGGCACCACCTGGTCGAACCCCACTGCGGGCAGCGGGTCCAGGTCGATGCGTAGCTGGTCCGGCCGCTCGACGTCGGCCCTGGTCACCGGCCACGGATGAAAGCGCAGCGTGCCCAGGTTGACCGCCCAGATCACCACCGCCAGCTCACCCGGCGCGACCTCGTCGGCCGTCCGGCCGCTCGGGAAGGTGATGTGCGCCGTGCCGACCCAGTCGGGTGCGCCCGCCGGCACCCGCTTCTGGTAGAACGCATCACCCCGGTTGTCCTGCCGGGTGGCGATGGTCGCCCCTTCGAACACGCCCCGGGGCCACCGCTCCAGCATGGTCGGCCGGTCCCGCAGCGCACGCAGGATGCCGTCACCGACGGCGAGGAAGTAGCGCACCACGTCAAGCTTGGTCAGCCCACGTTCCGGGAAATACGGCTTGTCCGGGCTGGAGACGCGCACCGTCCGCCGCCCCACCCGGATCTCCTCGGCCGTGCCTGCCACCTGCTCACCGTACGTCCCGTGGTGGCCGGATGCGACGTGTCACCACCCAGCCACCCCGGTGTCACCTCAGCGGTAGTCCCGCTGGAGGCAGGGTGTCCTCGACCGGGCTGGCCGGCTTGCTCACCATCGTGGCCACGGTTCACCTCCTGGTCGCTACCGTCAGGTCCGGCCGCATACCCGCAGCCCTCCGCCGACACCCTCGGCTGCAGGCTTCCTCGATCAGAAGCCGGCGCACGGTCTCGGCCGACCCGCAACGCTGCGGTGCCTGCCCGGGGCCGAACCGACCACCATCGGTCCGCCCGCCACACGGCGGGCGCGACGGTGTGACATCGGCGTACCCGGTAGGATCGTCTCGGGCCGTGACTGGCGCATTGGAGATGGATAACCATCGGGGAGCGGCCCCGTCACAAGGACGCATGCCGAGCGCCTGGGCCTTCCGCACGTCATGAGGAGGTTCCATGCCGCACAACGCCGAGTCCACCGCCTTCCGCAGTGCGCTGGAGGTCATTCGCGCCGTGGAGCCGCGCGTCGCCGACGCGATCGGCGCGGAGCTGGCCGACCAGCGCGAGTCGCTCAAGCTGATCGCCAGCGAGAACTACGCGTCGCCGGCCACCCTGCTGGCGATGGGCAACTGGTTCAGCGACAAGTACGCCGAGGGCACCGTCGGTCGCCGGTTCTACGCCGGCTGCCAGAACGTCGACACGGTCGAGGCGCTCGCCGCCGAGCACGCCCGGGAGCTGTTCGGCGCGACCCACGCGTACGTGCAGCCGCACTCGGGCATCGACGCCAACCTGGTGGCGTTCTGGGCGATCCTGGCCGACCGGGTGGAGGCCCCCGCGCTGAAGCGGGCGCAGGCCCGGCACGTGAACGACCTGACCGAGGCGGACTGGTTCGCGCTGCGCCGGGAGTTGGGCGACCAGCGGATGCTCGGCATGTCGCTGGACGCCGGTGGCCACCTGACCCACGGCTTCCGGCCGAACATCTCCGGCAAGATGTTCGACCAGCGCAGCTACGGCACCGACCCGGCGACCGGCCTGGTCGACTACGACAAGGTCGCCGAGGCCGCCCGCGAGTTCCGGCCGCTGGTGCTGGTCGCCGGCTACTCGGCGTACCCCCGGAAGGTCAACTTCCGGATCATGCGGGAGATCGCCGATTCCGTCGGCGCCACCTTCATGGTGGACATGGCCCACTTCGCCGGCCTGGTCGCCGGCAAGGTCTTCACCGGCGACTTCGACCCGGTGCCGCACGCGCACATCGTCACCACCACCACCCACAAGTCGCTGCGCGGCCCGCGCGGCGGCCTGGTGCTCTGTGGTCCGGAGCTGGCCGACCAGGTGGACCGGGGGTGCCCGATGGTGCTCGGCGGCCCGCTGCCGCACGTGATGGCGGCCAAGGCCGTCGCGCTGGCCGAGGCTCGCCGTCCCGACTTCGCCGACTACGCCCAGCGCGTGGTGGACAACGCCCAGGCCCTCGCCGAGGGACTGCTGCGCCGGGGCGCCACACTCGTCACCGGCGGCACCGACAACCACCTGGTGCTCATCGACGTCACCGGCTACGGGCTGACCGGCCGGCAGGCCGAGCAGGCGCTGCTGGACTCCGGCATCGTCACCAACCGCAACGCGGTGCCGCAGGACCCGAACGGCGCCTGGTACACCTCCGGCATCCGGATCGGCACGCCCGCGCTGACCACCCGCGGGTTGGGCCCGGCGGAGATGGACGGCACCGCCGAGCTGATCCACACCGTGCTCAGCCAGACCACCGCCGGCACCGGCCCGGACGGCGCGGCCAGCAAGGCCAAGTACGTCCTCGACCCGGTCCTCGCCGACAAGATCAGCCGCCAGGCCACCGACCTACTCGCCAGCTTCCCCCTCTACCCAAACATCAACCTAACCTGACCCACCCCCTCCTCCCCTCCCCTCCCCCTCCCTCCTCCTCCTCCTCGTCCCCCCACTCCTCCACCCTTCCCCGTTGATCATGAGGTTAGCGGCACTGGTCGATCTTCAAAGTGCCGCCAACCTCATGATCAACAAGGGAAAGGGTGGGGGTGGGGGGTGGGGGTTAGTTGAGGGGGCGTTTTAGGTGGTAGCGGTGCACCTCGGTGCTGCCCTGGACATTGTTCACGTCCTCGGCCGCCGTCACGAGTTCCCAGCCCTCCCGGCCGACCCGGTTGAGATGCGCGACCGCGGTGTCGCCGTACGCCGTGACGTCCTTGCGGGACCCGTCCGGCCCGTACCAGACGAAGGTGACGTGAAAATTCCGGCCCTGTCCCTGGTAACGGCGGACCAGCAGGGCGTACTCCCAGGCAATCATGCCGCCCATTATGACCGTCCAACCAGGACGACGGCAGGGTGGCAGTCACAGGTTGCCAACCGGTGAACACGGCGAGTCGATCTGCGGCTCAGCGCTCCCCAGCCTAATCCTGGGCAGGTTCGACGAGCGGCACGGTACGCAGCTCGCGGGCGGCGGCCGGATCCGCACAGCCGGCAAGCGCCAGCGCGTCGCGCAACTCCTCGGCGAGCAGAGCCAACCCGGCGTGCGCCCCGGCCGCTCCCCCGGCAGCCAGCGCCCAGAGCATCGGCCGACCGACCAACACCCCGTGCGCCCCCAGCGCCAAGGCCCGGAGCACGTCGAGGCCGCCCCGGACCCCGCTGTCCAGCAACACCTCGCAGCGGTCGCCCACGGCGGCAACCACCTCGGGCAGCATCGTGGCGCTGGCCGGCACCCCGTCAAGTTGCCGTCCACCGTGGTTGGACACCACCACCGCACGCGCACCGGCGTCGACCGCCCGCACCGCGTCGGCCGGGTCGAGGACGCCCTTCACCACCAGCGGCAACTCGCAGTGCTCACCCAGCCAACGAAGGTCCGCCCAGCTCAGGGCCGGCGCGAAGGCCGCGCCGCTGGTCACCGGGACCGGCGTGACGCCGGGCGTACCACCATGGGCCAGATCGTCCCGCCCGCCGGGCAGGTTCGCCGCCACCAGCTCCGGCGGCAGCCGGAAGGCGTTGCGCAGGTCGCGGTACCGCCGCCCGAGCACCGGCACGTCGACGGTGACCACGAGCGCTCGGCAGCCGGCGTCCCGCACCCGGGCCAGCAACTCCGTCACCATCCTCCGGTCGCGCAGCCAGTACAGCTGGAACCACACCTCGGCACCGGTCGCGGTGACCTGCTCGATCGGGGTGCTGCCCAGAATGCTGGCCAGATAGGGCACCTCGGCGGTCCGGGCCGCGCTGGCCAACCCGATCTCGCCGTCGGGATGCACCAACCGTTGGTACGCCATCGGCGCCACTCCGACCGGCATGGCGTACTCCCGGCCGAGCAGCCGGGTCCGCAGGCTGGCGGCGGCCACCCCGGTCAGCACCCGGGGCAGCACACCGACCCGGTCGAGGGCCCGCCGGTTCGCGCCAAGTGTGAGCTCGGTGCCGCTGCCACCGTCCAGGTAGTCCCACACCTCCGGCGGCAACACCGCCTGCGCCCGCTCGGCAAAATCCGCAAGACAAACCGGCACCCTGCTCTCCATAGGACCACCTTAAGGAAGGGCCCCCTATTAACGCCTCGTGCATAGGAAGGGCCCCTTATTAACACGTGCGGCAGCGGTATCGTCGGGCGATGGCCAGTTGGGAAGACGTACGCCGGATCGCGTTGAGCCTGCCGGAGTCCGGCGAGCGACCCTCGTACGACGGGCTGCCCGCGTGGAAGGTCCGGGACAAGTCCTTCGTCTGGGAGCGTCCGCTGCGCCGCTCGGATCTGGAGGCGCTCGGGCCGGCGGCACCGGACGGGCCGATTCTCGGCGTACGGGTGGCTGACCTCGGGGTCAAGGAGGCGCTGCTCGCCGACGACCCCGCTCTCTTCTTCGCCACGCCACACCTCGACGGCTATCCCATCGTGCTGGTCCGGCTGGACCCGATCGAGATCGACGAGCTGACCGAGTTGATCGTGGAGGCGTGGTATGCCCGCGCCCCGAAACGGCTCGCCGCCGCCCACCGAGCCGCGTCGACACCACCCCCGACCTGACCCGAGCCTCGCCGAGACCGCCCTGCACCGCCGGGCGCGTTACGGAGGAGGGCACGGCGACCGAGGACCGCCGGGCGCGTTACGGAGGAGGGCACGGCGACCGAGGACCGCCGGGCGCGTTACGGAGGAGGGCACGGCGACCGAGGTCTACGCCGGGTCGCCGTCGCACCGGGTCCGGGGTGGACGAGGGCAGCACCGCCACCGTGGGGCTACTCTCGCATCGGCTGGTCGTTTCCCAGTACCTGTCCGTCGGCGGTCGAGAAACAGATCAGGGTGCCAGCGTCGGTCCTGCCGAGCAGCGCCTCCGACACGGCGTTCTCGGCCGACACGTCAAAAACGAAGATCGGCATGCTGTTGTCGCGGCACAAGGCAACCGCCGTCGCGTCCATCACCTGCAAGTTCTGCGACATCACCGAGTCATAGTCGATTGTTTCGAACTTGACCGCATCCGCGAATCGCCGCGGGTCCTTGCTGTAGACGCCGTCGGTGCCGAACTTGGCCAGCAGGAGAACCTGGGCTCCGATCTCGGTTGCGCGCAGCGCGGCAGCGGTGTCGGTCGTGAAGAACGGGCTGCCAAGACCGCCGGCAAAGATGATCACGCGGTTCTTTGCCAGATGACGCATGGCCCGGCCGTAGATGTACGATTCGGCGACCATAGGCGCCTCCATGCCGCTCATCACCCGGGAGTCAAGGCCGGCCCTGGTCATTGCGTCCTGGAGCGCGAGAGCATTTATGATCGTGGCGAGCATGCCCATGTGGTCGGCCTTCGTGCGGTTCACCCCAGGCAGCATCTTGCCGCGGATGATGTTTCCGCCGCCAACCATGACTGCCACTTTCAGGTCAGGCTCCGCCTTGCGGGCTATCGCGATCTGGGCAGTGAAGTAATCCAGCCTCTCGGCACTTACTATGCTCTCGCCCTCGATGTCCGCAACCGCTTCCCCCGACATCTTGAGCAGGACGATCCGGTCCACTCTAGCTCCTAAGTAGCTTGCGAACATCCTCGGTGTACATTTGTTGCACCACGGCGCCTCCGGTCAACGACAGAGCCTTGTCTCCCAGCACGGGACTGAACCGCCGCCAAATGAATGGAAACTTCCTGACATACACTGCGACAATTGGGCCGTCGCTGCTCCTCGGATCTCCCCACCGCCACCTGCGCAGCCGGGCCCGGTCACCAGACACCATTCGGACGCGCCGTTCGGCGGCCATCGTGAAATCGGATCCCTCCGGCTGAAGGTTGAGCACCTTACGCGACGGAAGGGACAGGATTCCTGCGATGGCCAGCAGCCGGAAGCCCAGGAGGAAGAGCACCGCCAGCGGCAACAGCGCAAGCGCCAGCTGCCAGGGATGCAGGCTCGAAAACCAGAGTGGCACGTCCGCCAGCACGACGATGCTCAGCAACAGCATCCCCACCCGGGGGTCACCGAACATGATCTCGTGACGCAGTCGCCGGACCGGGCGAATGTAGGACAAGACCGTGAGGTGCGGGAACTCGGCTTGGCTCGCTGCTGCACAACGCCGGACGTACGGCAGCGCGATTGCCAGGGTCCCAGCTAGTCTGGTGCCGCGAATCGGCCATGCGTCCACCCAACGTTCCGCCGAGTTCGTCAGTGTCGCTCGGCCAAGGAACGACCTGCGGGGCGGCGGCGCCAAACTGTTGGAGAAGAGGGACGAACGTAGTGCCGCCTCGGCGACGATGGCGGCGAGGCGCGGGCTTCGGACCACCTCTTCATGGCGTACGCGCTCACCAACCGTCGGCTCGTAAAGGGCCACGATCGCGTCCTCCGGCGAGGTTGCAAGCAGGATGGAGTGCACGTTGTCGTGGTTGGCGATCTTCATGGCCAGGTCCACATCGAGCTGGGCCACCTGTAGCGCGGTCAGGCCGGTGCTCTCAAAGAACTCGCCCAGCTCACCGACAACGGTGACCTCTGCCTTTCGCCCTAATGCGGCACATGCCTGCTCGTAATCGACGAGGACCGCCACGAGATCCCGGAAGAGTACCGGATCCTCCTGATTCTGCTGCCACCAGTTGCAGTAGAAACGGATCCGCTCCGGAAATTGCGGCAGGAAGTACGCCTGCGCCTCAAGCATCGCCCGGGGGTAGTAGCGGCCGACGAAGGTGCTGTTACTCAGGTCGTGCAGCACGGTCTGCAAGTGAAGCGAGTTGCGGCTCGCCATCAGTCCGCAGGCCAGGTAGAAACCCTCCAGGTAGCGCAGCGGATCCGATTTCAGTGGGCCGATCAACAGCCGCTGAATCTCTTTCTTCCTGGCGATTGCGGCAAGCGAGCAGGCCAGGAAGTAGTCGAGAAACGAACGGTGCACGAAACTCCAGGTTTCGTCCCTGTCGTTTCGGACGATGATGCCCGTGTCCTTGGCCAGCTCGTATAGTGCCTGCTCAGCCGTCTGCCCGTCCTTGACCAACGCGGCGGCATGCCGGAGTATGTTCTTTTCGCTGATGGCGTTGAAGGGCTCGCGGGACCGGATGTGATGGTCGACGACAGCGACGAAGAAGTTCGTTCGCGCCTGCCGGAACGGCCGGTTGGGAGATCGCACGCCGACCCGGTCGGACCGGGTCCGGATCATCAGATAGTCGACGACGTCGCTGAAGAACGCCGCTCTGGTTTCCGGCTGAGATGACAAGTTGCCCGGCCCAAGATCGCGCAAGCGTTGATCGTGGTTCACGTACAGTGCCAGCGCCAACGGGTTCGCGCAGGTCTCCACAAGTGTGGAGTTCAGCCGGAGCTGGTTGAAGATGCGCCGCGCCTCGTCGGAACTCTTCTTGCCAGGCGGGTAGGGCCAGCGCAACAGGAACGAGTAGATGGCGGCCGGCGTGAACGGCTTGAGTTCCACCGGCACCAGGTTTTGGATTCCTCCACCGGTCAGGCGTGGCGCGAAGTCAAGGGCTTGCCGGCGACTCGCGATGATGAGCAGGTTGCTCCCCCGCGACGACGACAGATATTGATCCAGGTCCAGCAGGAATTGTTCGACAGCGCCGATGGTCTCTGCGGCGATTTCGTCCAGTCCGTCGAGGAGCACGACCAGCCCATTCTTCTGGCTGGTCGCGAACGTCCGCAGCATTCCACCGGAGTCGAAAAGCTCCATGGGGCTGATGGTGAGCCGCTCGAAGCATTTCTCAAGCACCGCGAAGGATGCCTCCGGCGAAGCGGCTGTGCCGCTCGCTCCGCTGAGAATCGGGCCGATGTGCTGCAAGGGCAGGTACACGGGCAGGCGGGCTCGATCCTTGTTCTCCCGCGCTTTCCAGCACAGGTCGCGAATGATTCGGGACAGCAACGCACTCTTGCCCGTCCCCGGATCACCCAGGAGCAGGATCGTTCCGGATTTCGAAAGAAGTTGGATGGCCTCCGTCATCTGGCCCGCCCGCAGTTCGAGCGGAATGTAGCAGCGGTCGATAGGAAGCTCGACGCGCCCGGGAACCACCAGCCGTTGGTGACGCCGGTAGAGCGACTGGAGATAGATATCCAGGCTATAGCGCAGTAGGAACTGTCGCCGCAATCCTTTCCCCACGAAGTGGGCGGCTGCTCTCCTGAGCCAGGCGGCGGCCTTCGGCCGCAGTAGGTCTATTTCCCGCGACGCTTTGCGATCGGGTCGCCTGGCGAAGGCCCACACACTTCGCACGAGCGTGGCGGCGGCCGCGACCGCGGCCGTCACCGCCGCCGCCACAACGGGCTGAGGATCCATCAGTATTCCGATCTTGCGTCGGAAGGAGCCGTGTGCGTCCGGAAACTGCATCCTGCCGCCGTACCGCATTGTCGTGTCGTCGTGCTGGACACCGCGAGGTGCCATGCGCAGCCCTCGCCGCGACCGGCGGCATGCCATGAGTAGACAACGGGACACTGTGGATGGCAGTCGGGTCAACGGCTCCCGCGACTGGCCCTTTCGGTCGCCGATTCGCCGACGGGTGGCCGAATACAGCGAACGGTCAGA
Organism: Micromonospora sp. FIMYZ51; assembly: GCF_038246755.1. NCBI lineage: Bacteria > Bacillati > Actinomycetota > Actinomycetes > Micromonosporales > Micromonosporaceae > Micromonospora > Micromonospora sp. FIMYZ51. The sequence continues at coordinate 4,150,952 of NZ_CP134706.1, forward strand.
GTTCCGGTGTCGTCAATGGCCGTCATTGCCGACCGGCCCTGTTGCCGGCATTGCCTAGTGGTCGCCTGGTCACGGCGTCAATGAGGTCGCCGATGGCGACGGCTGAGGATCACCACGTAGCGGCAGGGGCGGTCGGTGACGTTGCGGTAGGAGCAGGGGGCCGGTTCGCCGAGCTCCAGGCAGTCACCGGGGTTCAGGTCGTGCTCGACGGCGCCCTCCTGGAAACGCAGGTGGCCCTGCAACACCCAGATCTGGTGGTCGGCCAGCGCGTACGCATCGGCCGGATAGGCCACCTCCGCGCCGGGCGGAAGGTCCACCTCGACCAGTTGGACCGCGCCACCGGCGGGTGACACCGAGCGACGCCGGTAACCGGTCTGGGGATCGACCCAGAGGTGCTGATCGGCGCTGCGGGACAGCCGAGGGGCCCGCTCCTCGGTGCGGGCGAACAACTCGGAGAGGGTGAGGCCGAGGGCCGCGCTGAGCCGGCCGAGGAGGACGGCGGTCGGTTGCGCCGTGCCGCGTTCGACCTTGGCGATCATCGCCCGGGAGACGCCGGAGCGCTCGGCCAGGGCATTTACCGACAGGCCCTGAGCGGTGCGGGCGGCCCGGAGGGCGGCGGCAAGATCGGTGGTCAGGCGGTCCGACATGGTGACACTATACTCACGACGATCGCTACTATAGTGGCATGCCGCTGACGATCCGCGATGCCGGGCCGGGTGACGCCGTCGCCTGCGCGGCCATCTACCGGCCGTACGTACTGGACACCACAATCACCTTCGAGACCGAGCCGCCGACCGTCGCCGAGATGGCCGAGCGGATCGAGCAGGCAACCCGGTCGTACGCCTGGCTGGTGGCCGAGCTCGACGAATGCGTCATCGGCTACGCGTACGCCCGGCCCTTCGCCGCCCGGCCGGCGTACCGATGGTCCTGTGAGGTGAGCGTCTACCTGGAAACGGGCCGTCGGCGCACCGGCGCGGGCCGCGCGTTGTACCGGATGCTGTTGCCCCGACTGGTCGAACGCGGCTACCGGGTGGCGGTGGCGAAGACGACCCTGCCCAACGACGCGAGCCTGGGGCTGCACGCGGCGCTCGGCTTCCAGCCGGTCGGAGTGCATCGGCGCATCGGTTGGAAGCACGGCGCCTGGCACGACGTCGCCATCACCCAACTCGCCCTGGTCACCGACGACGGGCCACCAGCACCCTTGGCCACCAGCGACGGACCACCGACGCCTCTGGTCACCGACGACGGGCCACCAGAGACGAACTGATTTGGCTACCCTCCCGGTCAGGGAGGCGGCGACATGTCCAGCACGCAGTTGTACGACACCATCGGAGCCACCTACACGGTGACCCGGCGCACCGAGCCGCGGATCGCCGCGCAACTCTGGGCCGCGCTCGGCGATGCGCGGACGGTGTTGAACGTCGGTGCCGGCACCGGCTCCTACGAGCCCACCGACCGCGCGGTCACGGCGGTCGAACCGTCGGCGCTCATGCGCACGCAGCGCCCCGCAGACGCGGCGCCCTGCGTGGCCGCCGCCGCGGCGCACCTTCCCTTCGCGGACCACACCTTCGACGCCGCGATGGCCTTCGCTACCATCCACCACTGGCCGGACCCGATCGCGGGCCTGCGCGAGCTGCGGCGGGTCGCGCGTCGGGTGGTGGTGTTCACCCACGACACCGGTGACCAGGAATGGCGTGATCGGTTCTGGCTCACCCGCGACTACCTGCCCGAAGTCGCAGACCTCCTGGCCGGTCGGCCCTCGCTTGGCGAGTTGACCGAGGCCATCGGAGCCCGTCAGGAACCGGTGCCCATCCCGTGGGACTGCGTCGACGGCTTCTTCGAGGCCTACTGGCGCCGGCCCGAGGCGTACCTGGACGAGCAGGTCCGTCGCGGGATCTCGGTCTGGGCCAAGGTCGGGCCGGAGGCCGAGCAGCGGGCGGTGCGGCACCTGCGCGCCGACCTCGCCTCCGGTCGATGGGTGGCACGCAACCGCGACCTCGTCGATCTCGACGCGGCAGAGCTCGGCCTGCGCCTGCTAATCGCCTGACGCGGCAGCGCCCAGGGCGGCGGGCAGCGGCGCGTGGTGCAGCACGACCAGGGTGTCGACGGCCCGGGTCAGGACGACGTACAGCCGGTTCATCCCGCGCGGCTCAGCGGCCACGATCTCGGCCGGCTCCACCACGATGACGTGGTCGTACTCCAGTCCCTTGACCAGGCTGGCCGGGACCACCGTGACGGTGGGCGCGGCGATCAGACCGACGATCGTCTCGGCCCGGTCGTCGGCGGCGATGACGGCGACAGTGGCGTCCTGCGGTGCCCGCCGGATCTCATGCTGAAGCGCGGCGGGCAGGTCGTCGACCTGCCGCACGGAGAGCGTGCCGCCGGGCCGGTACGACCGGGTGGGTGCGATCCCCGCAGCGAGGGCCTGTGCCGCGTACTCCGCGATGACCTGCGGTACCCGGTATCCGGTGTGCAGCTCCAGGGTGCGGATCTCCCGCTTGCCGATCCGGGCGAGCAACTGCGGCCAGGATTCCGCCGCCAGCGGGTGGGTGGCCTGCCCCAGGTCACCGACGACGGTCATCGAGGCGTACTCGACGCGCCGGGCGATCATCCGGCATTCCATCGGCGACAGGTCCTGGGCCTCGTCGAGGATGACGTGCAGGTACGGCTCGTCGGTGACCGGGTCGTCGTCGGGTTCCTCGACGGGCAGCGGTTCGGCCAGCACCGGCACGTAGCCCTCCTCGCCGTGCGGGTCGAAGCCGTCGGTCCAGCCGACCACCCGGTGCCCCTCCCGGAGGATGACCGCCTCCGCCCAGCGCTGTGCCGCGCCGACCGCGTCGTTGTCGATGCCGGGCCCGGCCAGCGCGAACGGGGTGGCGAGGTTCGGGGCGTACAGCTCCCAGCCCTGCTGTAGCCCGCAGCTGAGCACGAAGCTCGCCACCGGCCGGGTGCCAGTGGTCAGCTCGCGCAGCTGCCACTCGGGTTCCGGTGCGCGCGGCGCGGCGGGCGGCGGGCCGAGCAACACGGCCAGTTCGTCCAGGAGCGGCACGTCGTCCACGGACCAGTCCGACCGGCTCCGGTACGTCGCGGCAAGCGTCTCCGCGGCCTCGGGGTCCACACCCATCACCCGACTGGCGTCGCCGAGCCAGCCGAGCACCTCCGTCGGGGTCAGCACCGGCCACCACGCCCGCCGGAAGCCGTGCAGCTCGTTGCGCTCGCCGACCTCCTCGGCGAACAACTCCCGGTCGAGGTGCCTCCCCTCGACCTGTTGCCACAGCGCCGCCACCAGCACGGTGGCGGCGGTCGGGCCGGCGGCGTTGGGCTTGGTGCCGCTCGCCTCGCAGCGGGTGCGGACCTGGTGGCGGGCCGCCGCCAGGTCCGCCGCGTCGAGGGTGAGCACCTGGCCGGCGTACACCAGTCGCAGCCGGCGTGGTGCGGTCGGCGGCGGCTGCCAGATCAGCTCGACCAGCACGTCCCGCATGCGGTCGTCGCCCTTGATCCGGGCCACCTGCGCGCGGTCGCGGCGGGTGGCGGTGACACCCTCGACCAGTTCACCGAGGGCCCGCAGGTGCACGCTCTCCTCGCCGAGCGAGGGCAGCACCCGGCCGATGTAGCGGGTGAAGACCGTCGAGGGGCCGACCACCAGGATGCGGCCGTCGGTGAACCGGCCCCGGTTGGTGTAGAGCAGGTACGCCGCCCGGTGCAGCGCGACCTGGGTCTTGCCGGTGCCCGGTCCGCCGCTGATCAGGGTGACGCCCCGGGCCGGCGCCCGGATGGCCTCGTCCTGTTCGCGCTGGATGGTGCTGACGATGTCGCGCATGTGCGGTCCACGGGAGCGGCGCAACGCGGCCAGCAGCGCGCCCTCGCCCAGCACCCGCAGGTCACCGGCCTGGTCCGGGGCGAGCACATCGTCGTCGAGGTCGACGACCTGCGGACCACGGCAGATGATGACCCGGCGGCGGACCACGCCGAGCGGCTCGCCCGGCGTCGCCCGGTAGAACGCCGCGGCGGCCGGCGCCCGCCAGTCGACAAGCAGCGGTTCCAGACCGTCGCGTACGCCCAGCCGGCCGATGTGGAAGCTCTCCCCGTCGTCGAAGTCGAGCCGACCGAAGACGATGCCCTCCGCCTCGACGTCCAGCGCCCGCAGCCGTACGGCGGCCCGGTGCACCATCGCGTCCCGCTCCACCAAACCGGTGGCCGGGCCGCCGGCCGCCCGCCGGTGGCCCTCACCGGCGAGGTCGTTCGCCCGTGCCCGCATCCCGTCAAGCAACTCGTAGACCCGGTCCACGACCCGCTGCTCGGCAGCGATCTCCCGGCCCCTGACGTCAGACACGATGACCCCCCGCGACGCATGGCTTGACTGACCGGCGAAGCGTATGACCAGTTCAAGGGGGGATAAATCGTTCTTCGCGACGATCCGAAGGCCCGCTTTCGCCCCTACAATGAAAGTGGCACCGCGGGGCGGGTCACTCCGGGCCGGGGCGCTCCCGCGCCGCGCCGGCCTGCGTCGGTGCCGCAATCATCCGGGCCTCGCCCCGCCCCTTCCGGGTGTCGGCCGGGGCGGTGGCCGGCGGGATGAGCCGAGGTCCAGCGTCGGTGGGCTCGGTCGGAAAATGCAGCGGGCCGGTCATGGAATTGCCACCCCCACGTCGGTACGCGCGGCACATCACGCGGTTCCTCGATGCGAAAACCCTAGGGCAGCACCGATTGGCGTTGCCAGATGCAAATGGATAACCGAAATGAGCGACTGGCGGGATTGCCGAGACGGTTCTCGCCGGGCATGATCGGTTCCGTCTACCAGGTGCCGGCGCCGGCGCGGCCCGGTGGCGCGGGTCGTCGTCGGCCCCGGGTCGCTGATCGACGCCACCGGGTACCGCCACTGCTGCGGCGCTGCCCACCGTCCGGCCCGCCGGCACCCAGCAGGGACTAGTCGGCGGGCAGCCAGCTCTGCCACACGTCCGGGTTGGCGTCCAGCCACTTTTCGGCCGCCTCGTCGTGGGACAACTTGTCGACCGTGAGATAACGCGCCACCTCGTTCTGGTCGGCGGCTGTCCACTGAAAATTCTTGATCAGTTCGCCCCTTCCGCTCGCCCTCCCGGAACGCCTCGATCAGCTTGTCCTCGCTGCAGGTGGTGTCGACAGCGAAGTCGAGTTTGAGTTGAGGATCAGCGCCCGGTCGTTTGTCTCGTAGGAGGGGTCCCCGTTGAGCAGTACGCCCTCACCGCCGGAGGTGGGAGCCCGCACCTGTCGGTGCCGCGCCACGCAGCACCAGCGCGCTGTTGAATCCGTCGAAGCCCCGCGCGCAGACCAGCGCCACCCGGGTACGCGGGCGTCGGCGCTCGCGGAGAAACTCCAGTTCACAGCCGTCGGCGACCCGGTCCGGGCCGGCCGACGCGGGAAGCGTGTCGTGCCGGTAGGCGAGCAGGGCGGTGGCCACGTCCAACGCCGACCCACCCTGGTGTGCCCGCCCGGTCAACGCCTTGTGGGTGCTCACCGGCGCCGCGTCGCCGAAGACTGTCCGCAGTGCGGTGGCCTCGGCGCGGTCGTAGCGGGGCACCCCGAGGGCGTCGGGCACCACCAGGTCCACCTCGGCCGGTTCGGCGTCGGCCCGGCCCAGCGCCAGCCGCATGGCCCGGGCGTACTGGTGGGGGTCGCCGGCCGACTCGGCCGAGGTGTGTACCGCGTCGTGGGTGGCGCCCCACCCGGCCACCTCGCCGTAGCTGCGGGCGCCCCGGGCCACCGCGTGACCGTACTCCTCGACCACGAAGACCGCGCCGCCCTCGGCCGGCAGGTAACCGCACGCCCCGGCGTCGAACGGCCGGTAGGCCCGCTCCGGGTCGGTGGCCTCGCTGAGCAGGCCGGAGCGCGCCTGGCAGGCCAGCGCGTACGGGCTCAGCGGGCACTCGGTCGCCCCGGCCAGCACCACCGATGCGCCGCGCCGGATGGTGCGTACCGCGTGGGCGAGGCTGTCCAGGCCACCGGCCGACTCGGCCACCAGCACCCCGCACGGTCCCTTCGCCTGGTGCCGGATGGAGAGCTGACCGACGCTTGCCGCGTAGAACCAGGCGATCGACTGGTACGCCCCGACGGTGCGGGCCGCAGACGACCAGAGCCGTTGCAGTTCCCGCTGGCCGAACAGGTTGCCGCCGGAGGAACTGGCCAGGGTGACCGCCCAGCCGTACGGATCGGGTGCCTGCTCGGGCAGGCCGGCGTCGGCAAGTGCCAGCCGGGTGGCGGCGAACCCGAGGTGGGTCCACCGGTCGGTCTGCACCAGCGCGCGGTTGTCGGTGTAGCGGGACGGGTCGAAGTCCGCCACCTCGCCGCCGAACCGGGTCGGATAGCCGCTGGCGTCGAAGAGCGTGATCGGGCCGGTACGCCGCTGGCCGGCGAGCACGGTACGCCAGTGCCGCTGGGCGCCCACCCCGCTTGGCGCGACCACACCGATCCCGGTCACCACCGCCCGCCGCTGCTCGGTCACGCCGACACCTCGCGGGCGAGCCGGCGGAACAGCATCGCCGACTGGAAGCCGCCGAAGCCGCTGCCGACCGAGAGCGCCACGTCGACCGGCACCTCCCGGGCGGTGTTCGGCACGTAGTCCAGGTCGCACTCCGGGTCCCGGGTGGCCCAGTTGGCCGTCGGCGGCACCACTCCGAACTCGATCGCCAGGGCGCAGGCGGCCATCTCGATCGAGCCGATGGCGCCAAGCGAGTGTCCGACCATCGACTTGATCGAGCTGATCGGCACCCGGTACGCGGCCGGCCCGAGGGCCCGCTTGAACGCGGCCGTCTCGTGCCGGTCGTTCTGTCGGGTGCCGGAGCCGTGCGCGCTGATGTAGGAGATCTCCGCGGGATCCAGCCGGGCCTGGCGCAGCGCGTCGGTGATGGCCAGGCCCATCTCCCGACCGTCCGGGCGCAACCCGGTCATGTGGTAGCCGTTGCTGCGGCTGGCGTAGCCGGCGACCTCGCAGTAGACGTGTGCGCCGCGCCGCCGGGCGTGACCGGCCTCCTCCAGCACCAGCACCGCCGCCCCCTCGGCCAGCACGAAGCCGCGCCGGTCCGCGTCGAAGGGTCGGGAGGCGTGCGCCGGGTCGGCGTTGTCCGGGCTGGTGGCCTTGATGGCGTCGAAGGAGGCGACGGTGACCGGGGAGATCGGCGAGTCGGCGGCTCCGGCGAGCACGATGTCCGCCTCGCCGTCGGCGATGAGCTGGTGGGCGTACCCGATCGCGTCGATGCCGGAGGTGCAGCCGGTCGAGACGACCTGGGCCGGGCCGTGCAACCCGTGCCGGCAGGCCACATCGGCGGCCAGGCTGCTGGGCACCAGCGCCGGATAGAGGTACGGTCCGCCGAGCGCGGCGTCGACAAGCCAGTTCCGGCCGCTGTCGCTGACCGTGACGTACTCCTGTTCCAGGGCCATGGTGCCGCCGACGGCGGTGCCGAGCACCACGCCGGCCCGGTCCCGCTCGGCATCGGTCAACTCCAGACCGCTGTCGGCGACCGCCTCGGCGGCACAGGCCAGCGCGAACTGCACGTACCGGTCGGCGCGTCGCTGCTGCTCGGGGGTGAGCCCGGCGGCCTGCGGGTCGAAGTCGCACTCGGCGGCGATCTGCGAGCGGAACGGCGCCGGGTCGAAGAAGCTGATCCGTCGGGTCGCCGTACGCCCCTCGGTGATGTTCTTCCAGAACCGGTCCCGGGTGCCGCCGCCCGGGGCGACCACCCCGATCCCGGTGACCACGGTGCGGCGGCCGGTCATGACCCGTCTCGCTGCTCGACCAGTTCGGTGTCGACGTGGCCGAGTTCCGGCCGGGGGGCCAGCGGTCCGAGGTGGAAGACCACCTCGGCGGGGTGGTCGCCGGTGTTGCGCAGCCGGTGCCGGACGTTGCGGGCCACGAAGAGCGCCTCACCGGCGACCAGCGGCACCGGTTCGTCGTCCAGGTCAACGGTGATCGCGCCGTGTACGAGGTAGAGGAACTCCTCGCTGTAGGGGTGGTAGTGCTCGGCGATCCGCTCCCCCGGCGCCATGCTGGCCACCCCCATGAAGCCGGAGGTGCTGCCGACGGTACGCGGGCCGAGCAGGACGCGCAGCTCGCCGCCGCGGCGCCGGTCGGCGGGCACGTCCCGGGCGGCGACCAGGGCCAGCTCACTCATCGTCGTCCCCATTCCGGTCGGTACGCGCCAGCCGCTCGATCCGCTCCTTGATCACCGCCAGCTGCACGACGCTGTTGGTGTTGATCCGCTCGGTCATCCCGACGTTGTCCACCGGCGCGGTCGGCTTCATCGCGAAGTCCTGAATCCAGGTCATCCGGACGCCCGCCGGCTCCTGCCGGTAGATCCAGTGGATGTTCATGTACTCGAACGGTCCGGTCTCCACCCGGCGGGCCCGCACCTGCCAGCTGGTCGGGTCGGGGGTCCGCTCGCTGACCCAGCTCCAGGCCACCCCGTTCTCGTCGGGATGCATGGTCAGCCGGAAGCGGACGGTGTCGCCGTCGCGGCTGATGATCTCGGCCCGCGCGTACTCGGTGAACAGCTCGGGCCAGCCGGCGACGTCGTTGGTGACCGACCAGACCAGCTCCAGCGGCGCGGCGATGAGAATGCTGTTCTCGGTGTGTCCGGGCGCGACGGTGGCCGGTGGATCGGCGGGCTCGGGCCGGGCCGCCGGTTCGGCACCCCGGGCGACCAGGTCGGCCACTGCGGGAATGCTCAGCTGAGTGGCCTGCTCGGGAATGGTCACCCGCCACCGGTCGGCGACGACCGCAGCCAGTTCGAGCAGCGCGAGGGAGTCCATCCCCAGCTCCTCCAGCGAGGCGGTCGGCGCGCGGGCGGCGACGTCCGGGTCCAGGCCGCAGTTGGTCACCAGGATGTCGGTTATCTCGCCGGTCAGCGAGCGGCCGTCCGTGACGGTCATCGGTCCTCCTCGGTTGTGGCGGTCACAACCGCCTGACAACTTCCGCCACGATGCGGCGGCCGGTGTCACCCGAGCGTCACCGCAAGACAGCGCGACGATCGCCAATGGTGACGCTACGTTGACGTAAACTGTGGATGGGCTGTGCGCTGAGCGCTCGCGTGATCGACAAGGTTTGTCCAGTTCAGAGCCGAACTCACGGATGATGAAGAGGTCGCCTTACCGACATCGACGTTGACTCAGAGTAATCGCTATTGATAATCTTCGCGACGGCCAGACCCGGCTGGCGCAGCCACCCACGCGCGGTCCAGCAGTGTCGACGGTGGCGTCCCGGCGGCCACGCCGGGACCCGGCCGAGACCCGCAGCCGACGTGTTTCGCAGGGGGTGCCTCCTTGGCCGCCGATCCGCCCGCCCCGACCACCGGAGAACGCCGGCACGTCGAGGTAGCCCTGCACCTGCTCGGCGGCTTCCGCCTGACGCACGGCGGCACACCGGTGCTGGTGCCCCGGGGCCTGCAACGGGTGATCGCGCTGATCGGGCTGCGGTCCGGCGCGACCCGTACCCACCTCGCCGGGTTGCTGTGGCCGGAGGCCACCGAGGAACGAGCCCTGTCGTCGCTGCGCACCGCGCTGTGGCGGCTGCGCCAGGACCCGTACTGCCCGATGATCATCACCGCCGACACCGTCCGGCTCGACCCGACGGTACGGGTCGACGTCGACGAGCTGGTCGCCACGGCGGCCCGGGTCCGCGACGGCCAGCCACCGGAGGACGCCACGCTGGCCCTCACCGCCGGCCGACACGACCTGCTGCCCGGCTGGTACGACGACTGGGTGCTGACCAACCGCGAACGGTTACGCCAGCTCCGCCTGCACATGCTCGAACAACTCGCCGGCCAGCACCTGGCCGCCGGACGGCACGGCGAGGCCCTCGACGCGGCACTTGAGGCGATGGCCGCCGAGCCGCTGCGGGAGACGCCGCACCGGCTGGTGGTCCGCATCCATCTCGCCGAGGGCAACGCCTTCGAGGCGGTACACGCCTTCTACGTCTACCGGGACCTGCTGCTGCGGGAGCTACGGCTGGAGCCGTCCCCGGCGATGACCGCGCTGCTCGAGGAGACACTCGGACCGATCCGGCGCGCGAGCCGGCCGGTACCCCGGCCGCCGGGGCAACCGTCCACCCGGCCCACGTCCCAGGCCCGCTGACCGGCCGTCACCGGGACGGCGTTCGCCGCACCTTTCCGCGTCCACACCGTCCGTCCCGTACCGGGCACCTGTGGTGACCCTCCCGGCCTGAATACGGACTGTTACCGAGCCTGCCTGTTGCCTCTGCGTCACGTGTGAAAAGCTGCGGCGAGCTTTTTTCGCGACGACGATCCGGACGTGACCTTCAGGGAGGTTTGCCGTGGGCGATTCCTTCGGAAACTGGCTGATACTGCTCGTGGTGCTGCTGGCCGGGCTGGCCGGCGGCTGGCTGTTGCTGCGCGGCCGGCGCAACGACGCGCCCGCGCCGACAAGTGACGCAACCACGCAGGCGAGCGCGCCGGCAGCAGCCACGACCACCGACACCCAGCCACCGAGCAGCACCAGCGCAGCACCCGCCGAGCCGGTCGCCGCCGAACCGACCACTGTGGAGCCGGTCGCCGCCGAACCGACAGCTGTCGAACCGGCCACCAGCGCCGCCCCGGCCACCAGCACGCCCGCCGCCACGCAGCCGGCTGCCACCGAGCCGATCGCGACCGTGGTGGACACCGCGACCGTGGTGGACACCGCATCGACGCCGGCCGTGGTCACCGAGCCCGTCACCACCGACGCCACGACCACGGACGCCACCACCGTCGACGCCACAGCCGCGGACGCCACGACCACCGACGCCATCGCCGCCGACGTCAGCACGCCGGAGTCCGCACTGAGCGAGTCCACCGCGAGCGAGCCGGCCGGGACCGCAGCGACGACCGGGACCGCAGCGGCGACCGAGCCGACCGAGAGCACGCCGACGACCGTCGATGCCGCCCCGGCGCGCCGCAAGCCGGCCACCAAGCGGGCTCCGGCCGCCAAGAAGACGCCGGCTGCAAAGAAAACACCGGCCGCCGCACCGACCGCCGCTGTCGAAGAGGCCGCCACGTCGGCCGCCGCCGTCGCGGAGGCCGCCGACGACTTCCGCCGCATCCAGGGTGTCGGGCCGAAGATGGCCGCCGCCCTGCACGGCGCCGGCATCCGGACCTTCCGGCAGCTGGCGGACCTGGACGAGGCCGGGCTGCGGGAAACCATCCGGGGCGCCGGGCTGCGGGCCACGGCCAGCGTGGCCACCTGGCCGCAGCAGGCGAAGATCCTGGCCGCCCAGGCCGGCGACGAGGTCTGACCAGGGTCGCTGAGCCGCCGCCGGTACGGGGGACGGCGAGCGCGCAGGCGGATGGTCGCGGCGCGGGCCGGTCATCGTTAGCCGGACGGCCCGGTTGGGTACAAGGCCCGTCACCTCGTACCCACCCTCGACTGGAGGACGCCATGCGTGGCACGTCGATATTCGGAGTTCTCGTCGTTATCTGGCTCATCATCGGCGCCGTCGCCGCCGGCCAGCGCGGCTACTACAACGACGAGGAGACCAACTGCGCCGAGTTCGGCACCATTCTGGTCACCATCGTCGCCGGACCACTGAACTACGTGGGCGCCAACCCGAAGGTCGACTGCGAGCTGCCCCAGCCCTCCCAGTGACGTGGGCGGGAAACAACCACGCCCGGCTCCGCCCGCCGCCGGTCAGCGCGACCGGCGGCGGGCGGGGATCTGGCCGGGCGGCGCAGGGCTAGCCCGGTTGACGTAGGGCTAGCCCGGACTAGCGGATTGGCGAGGGCTAGCCGCCGACGTGGATGCCGGGGCGTCGGGCCGGATCGGGCTCGGACTTGCGCAGGATCTCCCGAACCACCGGCGGAGTGTCGCCCCGGCCCAGGATCAGGTACCGCAACAGGTGCGCGATCGGGTTTCCCTCCGACCACTCGAAGTGCGCGTGCGGGCGGATCCCGGTGGCGTCGCGCAGCGCCAGCAGGATCGCCGCGATGGCGTTTGGCGCCGCCGGGCTGCTGGCCCGCAGCACCCGGTATCCGCCCACCTCGACGCCGCGTACCCGCAACACGTGCCGGAACCCGGACGGATCGAGCACGTCGATCTCCAGGAACAGCACATCGGTCGCCCCGGGCACCGGATTGAGCCCACGCTGCGCCCGCTCCTTGACGGTGTACTCCTTGACTGCGCCGCTGCGCGGCTTGTGGGCGATCACGTGCAACCGGCCGTCGTGGGCCACCGAGTCGGCGATGAACCGCCGCGCCGCCTCGTCGAACTCCACCCGCTCCGCCCGCAGCTCGGTCGTCCGGGTGACCCGGGAGACCAGCGACACCGCGATGATGCCGAGGATGAACAGGCCGGAGATGGCGATCCCGTCCGGCTTGGCGATCACGTTCTCGACAAGCGCGTACAACAGGACCAGGGTGAGGACGGTGAAGCCGGCGGCGACGCCGCGCTGCCGGTGCCCGGCGGCGGCGATCGCCACCGCCACCGCGGCGGAGACCATCATGGCCAGAATACCGGTCGCGTACGCCCCGGCCTGGGCATCGACGTCCGCCCGGAAGAGCACGGTCAACACGATGCAGACAAGCGTGTAGACGATGACCACCGGCCGTACCGCCCGCGCCCACTCCGGTGCCATCCCGTAGGCCGGCAGGTAGCGCGGCACGATGTTGATCAGACCGGCCATCGCCGACGCACCGGCGAACCACAGGATGAGGATGCTGCTGACGTCGTACACGGTGCCGAAGACCTCGCCGACCTGCTGGTGGGCGAGGTAGGCCAGAGCCCGACCGTTTGCGGCCCCGCCGGGGGCGAACTGGTCGGGCGGAATCAGCACGGTGGTGACGAAGGTGGTGCAGACCAGGTAGACCGACATGATCAACGCGGCGGCGGTGAGCAGCCGTCGGGTGTTGCGGATCCGCGCGGCCAGCCGCGCCTGCGGGTCCGGCCCGGCCCCGGCGACCAGGGGCATCATGCTGACCCCGGTCTCGAAACCGGAGAGGCCCAACACCAGCAACGGGAACGCCAGCGCCGCGGTCAGCGCCACCTCGCCCGGGCCACCGCCCGCCCGCAGCGTCCCGGTCCAGTCCGCCAGCACCCCCGGGTTGTCGAAGACCTCGCCCAGGGCCGCCGCCACGATCACCGCGTTCAGGACCAGGAAGGCCACGACCAGCGGCACGGCCACCGCCACCGCCTCCCGGAAGCCGAGCAGGAAGACCCCGCCCAGCACCAGCAGGAGCAGCACCGTGACGGCGACCGCGACCGTGCTCCCGCCGAACCCCGCCGGCAGGTACGGATTCTGCAACAGGTGCACGGTGGCGTCGGCCGAGGAGAGGGTGATGGTGACGAGCCACGAGGTGGCGACGAAGCCGAGCAGGACCAGCACGAAGATCTTGCCCCGCCAGAACGGCAGCAGCCGTTCCAGCATCGCCACCGAACCCTGACCGTGCGGGCTCTCCTGCGCCACCCGGCGGTACATCGGCAGCATGCCGAAGAGGGTCAACGCCACGATCAGCAGGGTCGCCAGCGGCGACAGCGCCCCGGCCGCCAGGGCGGCGATGCCGGGCAGGTAGGACAGGGTGGAGAAGTAGTCCACACCGGTCAGGCACATCACCCGCCACCAGGAGTGCGACCGCGCCTGCCCCTCGCCGGTCTCCGGACCGACCGGCTGCACCTGGTGCACCAGCAGCCAGCGGCGCAGTCGGCTCGGCGGGGCGGCGGTGCCGCGCGGGCCCACCGCCACCCGGTCCGGCACGCTCACCCGCCGCCCCGCCCGTTCACCCGGCCGGGTGGGATCCCGCGCCGCACGCAGCCCGGGATCCGGCGTACCGGACGCCAGCCGGCGTTCCCGGCCACGTCGCGCTCTGGTCCTGTCCCCCATGTCCCGCCCGCCCTCCGGCGTTCCTGCCCCGACCGTAGGCGGTCGAAGAACGCGACTTCGCCCGAACCGGGAAAGCGGACCGCGCTCAGCCGCCGCCCGGATCCGTCAGGGCGCGGGCCAGCCCGGCCGGGTCGGCGACGGTTACCGTCAGCCCCGGATGGCGCGGCCAGCCACCGGGCACCAGGGCGGGTACCGGCCGGACGAACCGTACGCAGAGCCCGGCGGCGACACTGCTGCCGAAGGTCACCCCGAGGTCGGAAGCGGACAGCCGGGGCCCGATCGCCCACCACCAGCGGTACGGCCCGCCGAGTTCGACGCCGGCCACGTTGTCCCGGCCGGTACGCAGCCGCCACGGCCCGAACCGCACCGCGAGATCGTCGGCGGCCACCCGAACCCAGGCGGTCGATGGTCGAACCCCGAGCAGCACCAGTAACGGGCGAAACTGCGGATCGAACCGGAACTCGAAGAGTTGTCCGGGCATGGCCGTCGGGTACCCCACGAGGACCGGCCGACACCCCCCGGGGCCGGCCGGCCCCCCTGTCCCCCGTGCGCTGTTCCGGGCGTCGCCGCCCGGTCGGGTCGGACCGCCCCCGCACTCCGCCGCTGGTGCGACGGAGCGCGGGGACCCCCCGTCCCGGCTACTGCAAGAACGCCCCGAGGGGCGAAAGCAGCAACCGACCGAGCGCCGCGGCTGCGTCGTCGAGCCGCTTGCGCTCGCGTTCATGCCGATGCGGATCGTGCCGGCAGCGCCAGATCCGCTGCGCGTTGCGCCAGGCCACGTCGCGGGTGTAGCCGATCAGCTCACCCTGGTACCAGTCGTCGATGTCGCCGTTGAGCATGTCGAAGAGCAGTTGCCACCGGTCCAGATAGCCGCGCCGCAGCTCAGGGATCTGGTCGGCGAAGATCTTGTTGATCTCCAGATAGTCGTGGTGCTGATCGCTGCCGTTGACCGGCTCGGACTCCAGGTGGTCGAAGGTGGTCACCAGCGCGAACGGCAGGTCGAAGTTGATGTGCGCGTTCACGCCGGCCGCCGCCGAGGGCAACGGTCGGGCGTCCGGACCGCACATCCGCTCGAACAGGCAGGCCCAGGCTTGCGGGATGGCAGGGCTGCGGTCGCTCCACAGTCGCAGCGCGTCGAAGTAGCGCGCGGCGAACTCGACGTCCAGCCGGGACAGAAAGACCGGGTCGACGAACCGGTCGGCGTAGAGGCCGTCCAGCACGCTGCTGGTGATGACGAGGTACAACCGGTTGAAGTCGGCCAACGGGCAACTGTCCAGCAGCGGCGGCAGCCGGACCAGCAGTTCCTGCAACCGGGCCAGCTGATCGACCACTGCGGGCACGTCGGTCGGATGCTCGGCGAGCAGGTCCACGACGTCCTGGTGCACCGGCCCCCAGACCGGCCCGGTCAGGTCGTCCCGTCGCTCCGTGTCGTCATGGGGCGCCACCGCGCCGAGCCCGGTGACTCGCTCACTCATGCCTGCTCCGCCCTGTCCGCCGACGCCGTCGTCGCTTCGTCGGCGCCGGACTCAGCCTTTCAGGCAGGCAACCCGGCGACATCAGTAGAACTACGTATCCGACACCTGCGGGCGGCTACGTAGGAAGATGGTGCTCGCCTGGACCCGGGTGCGCACCTGGAGCTTGTCGAAGATGTGCGAGACGTGGACACCGATGGTCCGCTCGCTGATGAACAACCGTTGGCCGATCTCCTTGTTGGTCAGGCCCTCGGCCACGGCGGCCAGCACCTCCCGCTCGCGGGCGGTGAGCGCGGTGAGTTCGTCGCCGGTCGGCGGCACCACGTCGGTGCTCCGTTCCTCAAGCGGAATCCGGGCCCGGCCGGCGAGGGTACGGATCTGGGCGCACATCGGCACCGCACCGAGTCCCTGCGCCGTCTGGTACGCCTGGCGCAGCAGCTTGCCGGCGGTCGCGGTCCGCCGCCGACGGGCCAGCAACGCCTCGGCCTGCCGCAGTCGGGAATACGCCGCCGGATACGGATGGTTGCGGCGGTCCCACTCGGCGGCGGCCCGCGCCCACAGCTCCGGATCCGCCCCGTCGAGTCGACTCACCTCGGCCGCGCAGAGCGCCAGGTAGCCCTCGACGACGTCGCGTACCGGCCGGGCCGCGTGTGCGCTCCTGCCGGCCACCCGGTCGGCGATCTCCCGCAGCCGGCGCACCGCGTCGTCGTCGACCGCGACGGTACGGCTGGCGTGCGCCTCGGCCTCGGCGCGCAGGCCGTGCCAGACCAGTACGGCGAGGATGACCAGGTCGTCGGAGCGGGTCTCGGTGAGGCCGCGGCGGACCGCCTGCCGGGCCACGTCATGGCGCCCCTGCCACATGGCCAGCCCGGCGCGCAGGGTGAGCAGGGGGATGACGTGCCGGGCGCCGCCACCGGCGAGCATGGTGGCCACCGCGTCGAGATCCCGGTGGGCGGCCTCGACGTCGCCGTAGCCGACCGAGAGCCGGCACCGGGCCAGCAGCAGCTCGACCGCGTCCGCGCCGGAGGGCCGGTACCGCAGCGCCGCCGCGACCACCTTCTCCGCCTCGGACCACTGCCCCACCCGGAACAGGCCGTTTGTCGCGATGGCCAGCAACCGGGTGCCGTAGCTGCGGCCCAGCCCCAGTTCGGTCACCCGTTCGGCACCCCGGCGGGCCACCACCACCCCCTCTTCGCAGGTGTTGAGGGGACCGGTGAGCAGCTCGGCCAGGTGCAGGTAGGCCAGCGCCACGTCCTCCGGGCGGCCGGCGCGTTCGGCGGTCGCCAACGCCCGGCGCAGCACGGTCAGGCCCTCCTCCGGATCCTGGCGGAACGCCTCGGAGAAGCCCAGCGCCATGCTGGCCAGTACCACCTCGGTGGTGGCCCCGTCGACCTGCTCGGCCAGGGCCAACGCCTCCCGTGCCCACTTGCCGGCGTCGGCGTACCGGCCCAGGTGCAGCAGCAGCTCCGCCAGGCGGGCGGCGGCGGTCGCCCGCTGCCGCGAGGTGCAGTCGGCAGCCGCCAGGGCGTGCTGGTACTCCGCCTCGGCAAGCGCCGACCGACCTGCGGCGGCGAGATAACGGGCCCGCCGGATGTGCAGCTCACAGGCGGGAAGTTCGGTGTCGGCCCCGGCCAGCTCCTCCAGCAGGGCCAGCGCCCGGGCGTACTCACCACAGTGGTGGGCGGCCTCGGCCGCGTGCCCGAGCAGGGTGGCCCGGTCGACACCGGGCAGGCCCTCGGCCAGCTCGACGGCGACCGACCAGTGCCGGTGCGCCTCGGCGTAGCCGTACAGCCGCTCCGCCTCCGCCGCGGCGGCCAGCGCCGCCGGCAGCGCCCGTTCCGGCTCTCCGGCCAGCCGCCAGTGATGCGCCAGCCGCGCCTGGTGCAGCTCGCCGGACGCCGAGGTCAACGCCTCGGCGTAGCGGCGGTGCAGCAGGGCACGTTCGGCCGGCAGCAGCTCGTCGGCGAGCACCTCCGCGACGAGCCGGTGGCGCAGCCGGTAACCGTCGTCGGAGCCGGCCAGCAGCCGGTGCGAGACCGCCGCGCGTACGGCGTCCAGCAGGTCGGACTCGGGTAAGTCGACGACCCGGGCGAGCAGCCGATGCGTGACCGGCTCCACCCCGGCGGCGACCGCGTGCACCACCCGGTGCGCCGGCCGGGGCAGGGCGTCCACCCGGGCCAGGAAGACCTCACGCAGGGTGTCGGAGAGACCGTCCCGCCCGTCGCGCAGGTCCCGGGAGAGCTCCTCGACGACGAAGGGGTTGCCCCCGCTGCGCCGCCACAGCTGCTCGGCCGCCTCGGGGGCCAGTGGACGGCGCATCACCGCCGCGGCGAGTTGCTCGGTCGCGGCCCGGTCCAGCGGGGCCAGGTCGAGCACCCGCACCGCCCGGAGCCGGCGTAGTTCGGTGAGCACCCGGCGCAGCGGATGCGCGCCTTGCAGCGACTCCGAACGCACCGCCGCGAGCACCGACAGTTGCAGGTCACCCAGGCCGGCGAGCAGGTAGAGCAGCAGTTGGCGGGTGGTCCGGTCGACCCACTGAAGGTCGTCCAGCACGAGCACCACGGGACGTCCCTGGGCGATCAGGCTCAGCCCACGCGAGACCCGCTCCAACAGCGCACCCGCGCCGTCCGGGCCGGTGACCTCCTCGGCGAACACCGCCAGCAGCGCCCGGACCGAGGCCGTGGCGGGCGGGGCCAGGTCGGCATCGAGCCGGCGCAGCGCCTGGCGCAGCGGGTGCAACGGTGAGGCGTCGCCGATGTCCAGGCAGGAGCCGGTGAGCACCAGGGCACCACCGTCGCGCAGCCCGGCACCGACCTCGTGCAGCATCCGGGTCTTGCCGACACCGCTCTCTCCGGTGAGGAAGACGGCCGCGGTGTGCCCCGGCACCACCTCGTCGAGCAGCGCGGCACGCACCGTCGCCACCAGATCGGCCCGACCGACGAGCGGTGTGGTGTCCAGGTCGCTGGCCATGGCTCGCAGCCTAGCCACCGGCTCCCTTCCCGCTCTAGCGCCGCGTCACCCCGTTCCTCCGGCTCGCGCCAACATTGCGACCAATGGCGGTGTACGGCCGACATACGTCGTTCTGCCGATCCGCCGTCGGACCAGGGGTGACAAGCTGCGGACAACGTCGACACGTACGGGGGGAGAGAGGCGGGTGCGTCTCCATGCCCATGTCCACCCTCGTCGCCACGCCGGCATCGGTCCGGCCGATCAGCTGGCCGGTCACCGAGGAACGACGGACCGTGACCGTCCTTTTCGTCGACATCGTCGGTTCGACCGGACTGGTCGAGCGGCTCGATCCGGAGGACGTCCGCGCCCTGCAACGGGTCTACTTCGGCACGGTCGCGCGGGTGCTGCGGCAGTGGCACGGCGCGGTGGAGAAGTATGTCGGTGACGCCGTGATGGCCCTCTTCGGCGCACGGGTCGGTGACGGATGGGAAGCGTACCGAGCGGTGCGAGCCGGCCTGGAGCTTCAGCGGGCGCTCGACCGCAGGCCGGTCGCGACCGCGCCCGGCCTGCGGGTCCGGGTCGGGGTGGCCACCGGCGAGGCGGTGGTCGATCTCGCGGCCGGACACGACGGCGGACACGGCATGGCCAGCGGTGCGGTCATCACACTGGCCGCCCGGTTGCAGGAGTACGCCCCACCCGGCGGCGTGGCGGTCTGCGCGGTCACCCATCGGGCCGTCGCCGGGCTGATCACCCAGCGGCGGATACCGGCGGTCACGGTGACCGGCAAGGCCCTCCCGGTGGAGGTATGGCATGCCACGGGCACCCGGCTGGCCCGTCCTGCCCGGCCGGACGGTCCGTTGATCGGCCGACGTGGCGAACTGGCCGCCGTACGGGAGCAGCTCACCGAGGCGGTTCGGGGATCCGGTCCGCAGCGGGTGTTCCTGACCGGGCCGGCCGGCAGTGGGCGCAGCCGGTTGTTGCACGAACTGGTACGCAGCACGCCCACGCTCGACGGGGTCACGGTCCGCTGGTGCCGGACAACCTGTCCGCCCTACCCGGACGGTCCGCTGGCGCCCGTCGCGGAGCTGATCCGTACGCTGGCCGGCGCCCGCGTCGTCGATCCACCGGAGACGGTGGGCCAGCGGCTGGCCGGTGCCCTGGACGGTCTGGTGCCGTCGGAGTCCCTGGCGGCGGTACCGGGCTGGATGCGCGATCTGGTCGCCACGGTCGGCACCGCAGCGGGCACCCGGGCCCTCGCCGGCTGGCGGGAGATGATGCTGAGCCTGGCCCGACGGCAACCCGTGGTGCTGGCGGTGGACGACCTCGACCGGGCCGCCCCGGGACTTCGCCGGCACCTGGACACGCTTGTCGACCGGGCCACTGCGGACCGCCTGCCGCTGGTGCTGGTCGCGACCGGCAGCCCGGGGGTCGACGGGCCGGCCCGAGCGGCGGCCCTGCTCCGGTTGCCGCCGCTGGACCCGGTGACCACCGGGCGGCTGCTGCGCCGGCTGCTGCACCGCGCCGGCCGGTCGGCCGCTCTGGTGCGGCAGTTGATCCCCCTGGTCGGCGGCAACCCCGGGCACGCCGTGGCGTACGTGCGGGCGCTCGACGTCGACGATCCGGCGCGGCTGCCCGTACCGGAGAGCGTCCGTCGGGTCGCCGAGGCCCGGCTGGATCGCCTCGACGGTCCGCTGCGGGCCACGCTGATGGCTACCGCCGCCCTGTCGCCGGGCTGCACCGCGCCGGAGTTGGCCCGGGCGCTCAACTGGTCGGTGGCGTACGCGAGGTCGGTCCTGGACGAGCTGACCAGCGCCGGTCTGCTCGTCGCGCAGTCCACCGGCGGGCACACCGTCGCCGACGAGACGTTGCGTCAGGTCGCCGGTGCCCGGCTGCCCCGGGCGGTACGCGCCGCCTTCATCCGTCGGGCCGCCACCGCGCGCCCGCCGCAGCCGGTCATCGAGTCAGTGACGATCCAGAAAGGCCAGGGCGCGGTCCCAGGTGAGGTCTGCGGCGACCGGGTCGTGATCGGCGACGGTCGGGTCGGTGAACAGGTGACCCGCCCCGGGATAGCGGTGCACCACCAGGTCGGCCCCGGCCGCGGTCAGCTCCCGCTGCCACTTGTCGACCTCCTCGGTCGGGTCGTAGGCGTCCGGATCGGCCAGGTGCAGCTGGACCCGCAGGCCGGGCCGGACCTTGGCGGGCGAGCCGCCGGTGCCGTGCAACAGCAGCAGACCGGCCGTGTCGGGGCGTTCGGCGAGCATCGCACCGGCCACCCCGGCGCCCATCGAGAAGCCCGCCAGCACGGTCTCGGGCGGCAGCCCGTCGAGCGCGGCCCGGGCCCGGTCGAGGACGGTCCGCTGACCGATCCGGTCGAGCAGGGCGAACCCCTCCTCGACGGTGTCGACTGGCGGCTCGGCGTACAGGTCGGGCGTGTGCACCTGATGCCCGGCGGCGCGGAGCCGGTCGGCGGCGGCCAGCACGGCCGGCCGCAGCCCGTACACGGAATGGAAGAGCACGACATGTCCCATCGGGACATCGTGCCGGACGGCTACGACCGAATGGTCCCGGCGCGCGGCGGGCCGGCCGCCGCCGGACCGGTCAGTTCCGGTCGCGGTCGACCGGCCCCCGCTTTCCCGGTGCCGAGGCGTCGGAGGTCGGCCGCAGGGCCCGGCTGTGTCCACGGAACTCGGCGATCACCTCCGCATCCGCGCGGGTCACGGTGACGTCGTAGATCCCACTGCGGCCGTACCGGGTGCGTTCGGCGGCCCGGGCGACCAGCAGGTCACCCTGGCGGGCCGGCCGGACGAAGGTGATCTCGCCGCTGGCGGCGACGGTGACCGGACCGTGGCTGTTGCAGGCCAGCGCGAAGGCGGTGTCGGCAAGCAGGAACACGAACCCACCATGCGCGATCCGGTGGCCGTTGACCATGTCCGCGGTGATCCGCATCTGCGCGACCGCCGCGCCGCCACCGGCGCTGATCAGCTCGATGCCGAGCCGGTTCGACGCGACGTCGGCGTCGAACATCTCGTGCGCGGCGGTGCGCTGCGGGTCCACGCTGGCTCCTGGGTCCGGTCGGCCGGGCAGTCGCCCGCCCTCGGTCGGACATCATGCCATCGCCGGTCCCGGTCACGACCTCGGCACGGTGTGGGGGCCGCCGAGCACTGCTTCGACGGCCCCGCGATCATCGCATCGCCATTCTCTCGCAATTGCCAATCCTTGGCAACAGGACTGGACAACCGCTCACCCAAGTAACTAGCGTGCTCGCTATGACTCCTTACATCGGCGACATCGATGCCTGGCAGGAAAGCTGGGATCGGCAGCAGGAGGCGTACCTGCCGGACCGGGAACACCGGTTCGCCGCCATGCTCGACGCGGTCGACGCGATACGCGACACCGGCCCACTGCGGCTGCTCGACCTGGCCGGCGGCACCGGCACCATCTCGCTGCGTGCGCTGCGCCGCTTCCCCGACGCCGAACTGACCCTGGTCGACCTCGACCCCGCCCTGCTCGCCCTGGCCACCGCCGCACTGCGTGACCGAGCCACCATCGTCACCGCCGACCTGGGCCGACCCGACTGGCACCACGCACTGCCCCACCGTCGGTACGACGCGGTGCTCACCGCCACCGCGCTGCACTGGCTGCCCGCCGACCGGCTGGCCACCCTCTACGGCGAGCTCTGTGACCTGCTGCGACCAGGTGGCCTGCTGGTAAACGCCGACTACATGCCCGACGACGCCCTGCCGGAGCTGACCAAACGCCTGCTGGCCCGCTCCCGGGAGCGCCGGGAGGCCCGCTACGCCGCAGGCGCCGCCCTTTCCTGGTCGCAGTGGTGGGAGCAGGCGGAGCAGGACGAGACGCTGCGCCCACTGGTACGGCAGCGGCACGGCATCTATCCCACCGGCCACAGCCCGGAGTGGAACCCGCCCGTCTCCTGGCACCTCGACGCCCTTGCCAAGGCGGGCTTCGCCGAGGCCGGCACCCTCTGGCGCGGTGGCCCGGACGCCGCCGTCGTCGGCCTCCGCTGATCCGGCCCCTTGCCGGCGGGTGGTCTTCGGCCGCAGGGGGCACCGCACCCTGCGGCGCGCCTACGCCTGCGGCCCGGGTGATGAGCCCGCCCGCACCGGCACCCCCGTGCTGCCGGTGGCGGGCGGGCGGACCGCGGGGATCAACAACAGCGTCGGCAACAGCAGCAGCGGCACGACCACAAGCGCCCGCAGCGTGCCGACGTGGTCGCCGAGCAGGCCGAGCAGCGGCGGTCCGGCGAGGAAGGCGGTGTAGCCGACCACGGCGACCACGCTGACCCGGACGTGGGCGTGCTCCTCCTCGTCGGCGGCGGCGCTCATGCCGACCGGGAAGCCGAGCGAGGCGCCGATGCCCCAGAGCGCCACGCCGACCACCGCTACCGGACCGGAGCCGGCGAGCACCGCCAGGCCGGCACCGACGATGGCGAGCACGATGGTGGTGGCGAGCACCGGGACCCGTCCCCACCGGTCCAGAGCCACCGTGCCGAGGGTGCGGCCAAGCGTCATACCGACGACGAAGAGACCGAAGACCGCCGCGCCGGCCGCCTCACTGAAGCCGTACCCGTCGATGAAAGCCACCGCGAGCCAGTCGTTGGCGCTGCCCTCGGCGAAGGCCGCGGCCAGCACCAGCAGGCCGATGAGCAGGGTGCGGGGCTCGCGCCACGCGGCGAGCAGCCGGCGGCGCCGGCTGGCCGGGGTGCCGGCCTCGGCACCCGGCTCGGCCGCCAGAAACGCCCGTGCCCCGAGCAGGGTGCCGGCGAGCACCAGCGCGGCGAGCACGCTGAGGTGTGCGCCGACCGGTACGGCCAGCCGGGCGGCACCCGCGCCGAGACCGGCACCGGCCACCGAGCCGAGGCTCCACGCGGCGTGGAAACGGGGCATCACGGTCCAGCCGAGCCGACGCTCGACGGCGGCCCCCTCGATGTTCATCGCCACGTCGCAACTGCCGGAGCCGTAGCCGACGGCGAACAGCCCCACCGCCACCCCGGCCAGCGAGCCGAACAGGCTGGCCGAGAGGCCGGCGACGGTCAGCCCGAGCGACAGGATCAGGGTGGCCAGCGCCACCGCCCGGGCCGCGCCGAGGCGTTGGGTGACCAGCCCGGCGGTGGGCATGGCGACGATCGCGCCGGCGGACATGGCGAGCAGCAGCAGGCCGAGCCGGCCGGGGCTGAGGCCCAACTCGTCACGGATCGCCGGGACCCGGGAGAACCAGGTCGCCACGGCCAGGCCGTTGAGGGCGAACACCACCGCGACGCCGTTGCGGGCGGACAGTACGGCGCGGGACGGTCCCGAACCGGGCGGGGGTGTCGCGGGGGCGGTGACTGCGGGGTCCACGTACGTTCCGGTCCTCTCCTCAGCGGCTGGTAACGATCAGACACCTGGGAGCGCTACCAGCACAATCTGTTTCAGGTGCTTACCGCGATGATGGCGGGCGCGGCATGATGTGAGCGTCCGCGCCCACCGAGGCGGACGACCGGTAACAGGGAGAAACATCATGACAACGGCACGCCGGCCGGCCACCCTCGACGACGTCGCCCGGGTGGCCGGGGTGTCCCGCTCGACGGCGTCGCGGGTCCTCGCGGGCAACGGCTTCGCGTCGCCGATCGCCCGCGAGCGGGTGCGTACCGCCGCCGACCGGTTGGGTTACGTGCCCAACCCGGCGGCCCGGGCACTTGTGCACGGCAGTGGCGTACGCCTGCTGGTCGCGGTGGCCGGCACCAGTCCGGAGGTCCTCGACGACAGCTACGTCGACCAGGTGGTCAGCGCCGTGGCCCGGGCCTGCGCGCCGCACGGGCTGGGCGTGACGCTCCAGTGGGTGCCGCTGGACGCGCCGGCACTGCTGACCCGGCTCACCGACGATCGGGCGGTGGCCGGCCTGGTACTGGTCAACACCACAAGCGCGCTGCTCGACCTGGTGCCGCGCCGGCTGCGGAGACGGACCGCGTCGATCGGGATCGGCTCGGCCACCGTGCCGTCGGTGGACATCGACAACGCCAGCGGCACCGCCGCACTCGTCCGGCACCTGTACGCCAGTGGCCGGCGACGGATCGTGATGGTCACCGGACCCCGCTGGCTGGCCTGCGCCGACCGCTCGTTGCAGGCGTACCGGCGGCTGCTGCGTGACGCCGGCCTGCCGACCCGGGAGGTGGTCGGCGACTTCACCGCCGCCCGGGGCCGGCTGGCCGCCCGGGAGGTGCTGCACCGCTGGCCGGACACCGACGCGATCGTCGGGATCAGCGACGCGACCGCGCTCGGGGTGATCGGCCAGCTACGCGCCGAACGGGTGCGGGTGCCCGACGACATCGCGGTGACCGGATTCGACGACATCCCGCTGGCCTCGGCCACGGACCTGACCACGGCGAGCCATCCGGTGCGGCAGATCGCCACGGCGGCGGCGACAATGGTGCTCCAGCGGTGCCCGGAGCCGGGCAGCAGCACCATGTTCCCGTCCGCACCGGTGCTCCGCGAGAGCGCCTGACCGACGCCGACCACCGCGCTCGATCCGCCACCGACGCCGCGCGGCGGACTGGGGTTTCCGGTGCCGACGTGCGACCGCCGGGGCTCAGGTGGTGAGCGCGCGTAGCAGGTCACGCACGAGCTGCACGCCGACCTGGTGGTCGGCGCCGACGGGCTGCGCAGCGCGCTACGGGCGGCGCTCTGGCCGCAGCTTCCGCCCCCGGCCTACGGCGGCTCGACCGCCTGGCGGGCCGCCATCGCCTACCACGGACCGCCGGTCGCGGCGGTCAGTTGGGGGCCCGCCGCCGAGTTCGGCATGGTGCCGCTCGGCGAGGGCCAGTTCTACTGGTACGCGGCGATCAGCTCGCCGCCCGGCCGGACCGCCCCGGACGAACTGGCGGCGGTACGCGAGCGCTTCGGCGACTGGCACGATCCGATTCCGGCGCTGCTCGCCGCGACCCCGCCGGAGGCCGTGCTGCGCAACGATCTCTACCAGCTGGCCGCCCCGCTGCCCAGCTTCGTGCAGGGCCGGGTGGCCCTGCTCGGCGATGCCGCCCACACCATGCTGCCCCACCTGGGGCAGGGCGGCTGCCAGGCGATCGAGGACGCGGTGACGCTTGGCGCGCTCGCCGACCCGGCCGGCGACGTGCCGGCGGCGCTGCGCGCGTACGACCGGGCGCGCCGACCCCGCAGCCAGGCCGTCGCCCGCGCGGCGGCCCGGACGGCGCGCTTCGGCCAGCAGCTGCGTCACCCGGCGGCGATCGCGGTACGCGACACGGTCATGCGGTTGACGCCGGCCCGGATGGCGCTGCGCGGGATGGCCCGCCACGCCGACTGGCACCCACCCCGGGCCGCCTGAACGCCTCAGGCGCCCGGATGCTCGCCGCCGGGTCGGATCCAGTCCGAGTCGTGGCCGGGCTCAGCCGGCGGCGGCCAACGAGGTGAGTTCGGCGTACTCCGGCGAGGCCAGGAAACGGGTAAGCATCTGGGCCGTGCCCGGGGTGTACGGTCGCCCGTCCAGCACCTCGTCGGTGGAGAGGAAGACCAGGGCGGCGCCCTCGCCGAGCACGATGTCCTGCTGGCGGGCCCGGGTGGGGGCGCAGAAGTAGTGCTTCACCCGATCCTGGTCGGGCAGTTCCTGGCGGGCGTACAACCGCAGTCCGTCCGCCACCCGCAGCCCGGTCTCCTCCTGCAACTCCCGACGGGCGGTCTTCTCCGGGGTCTCCCCCGGCTCCCCGTGCCCGCCCGGCAGACCCCACACGTTCGGTTGGTACGGGGCGTACTCGTCGCGCAGCTGCATCAGCAGCCGCCCGTGCCGGTCCACCAGGAGGATGCAGGAAATCGGAATCATGGCTACAAACTAAGTCCCCGTACGCCTCGGACTCCACTACCGGCTATGGTTGTCCAGTGATCGGTTTCGGCATGCTCTGGTACCTCGTCGGCGTATTGGCCGACGTCGGTGCGTCGAGCATGCTGTCCGGCACGGCCGCGGCGACCGGCGTACTGCTCAGCGTCGTGCTCGCCGCCTCGAATCTGCTGCACCGGGTGGTCACCGAACCCGAGCTGCGGATCACACGCCGGGTGCTGCGGGAACGCTCCGGACGCACCGGCATACCCCGGCATCGCGATCCCGATGCCGCCGGCCGGGCCCGCCCCAGGGCCCCGACGGCGACCCTCGCGGTCGCCTGAGCCTTCACTTCTCCCGCTCGCCAGCACGCCGCTGATCGGCGACCGCAAACCGACTGTTCTGCCCTTTTCGGTCACAGGTCGCCTTTCGAGGGGTGCATTTTGCCTAATTCATTGATTTTCATCGGTTGTTCGAACGCCACCGGGGTCGCCCGGTGAGTACGATCTTCAGCCCGCTGATGGCAGTGATCTACGGAGCCATCTCGGCAATCCTGCTTTTCTGGCACGCCGCCTGGCAGCTGCTCTTCGGCGACGCGATGGTGCTGGGCACCAACTGGTCGTGGGTGCTCGGCATCGTCTTCCTGGTGCTCACCGTCCGGACCGTCCTGTTCCCGGTCTTCGTCAAGCAGATCAAGTCACAGCGGGCGATGCAGGCTCTCCAGCCCCGGATCCGGGAACTTCAGGAGAAACACAAGGACGACCGGGAGACCATGCAGAAGGAGATCCTGGAGCTCTACCGCACCGAGAAGGCCAACCCGCTGATGGGCTGCCTGCCGATGCTGGTGCAGATCCCGGTCTTCCTCGGCCTGTTCCACGTGCTGCGGCACCTCAAGCCGACCATGCCCGAGCACATGAAGACGCTGTACGGCTGGACGGTCACCCAGTTCGACAGCGCGTCGTCGGCGAAGTTGTTCGGGGCCCCCATCGCCGGCAGCTTCCAGTCCACCGCGGAGCAGCTCGCCGTGCTCGGCGCCGACGGCGTCACGGTCAAGGTGGTCGCCGGGATCCTGATCGTCACGATGATCGTGACGACCTATCTGAGCAGTCGCCAGCTGATCCTGCGTACCGGCTGGGCCGAGGATCCGCAGCAGAAGATGGTGCAGCGGCTGATGCTCTACGGCATCCCGCTGTCGCTGCTCGTCTCGGGTCTGATCTTCCCGATCGGCGTGATCATCTACTGGGTGATCACGAACCTCTTCTCCCTCGGCCAACAGACCTGGGTGCTGCGCAAGTATCCGCCACCGGCCCCGAACGGCCCGCCCGCACCGAAAACGGTGCCGGACGCGCCGGGATCGCTCGCCCCACGAGTCGGCGCGAAGCCGACGCGCCCCAGGAAGTGACAGGCGATCCTGGTACGTCACGCGCGCGGTGACGTACCAGGATCCGCCTCAGTGGATCAGGGTCGTGGTCCAGCGCGGGGAGGAGTGGGTGACGGGGGCCGGGTCACCGGTCAGGGTGGTCGACGCCGCGGTGTCGCGCTGGGTGCTGGTGCCCACCCAGAGGTCCACGTCACCGGGCTCGACGATCCGGTTGAGGCTGCGGTCGGAGAAGGCCAGCCGGGTGGTGGGCACCGCCAGCTCGACCGTGACCGACTGACCCGGCGCCAGGTGGATCCGCCGGTAGCCGAGCAACTGCGCCACCGGCCGGGTCACCGAGGCCACCCGGTCGTGACCGTAGAGCTGGACCACGTCGTCACCGGCGACCGTACCGGTGTTGGTGACACGTACGGTCGCCCGGATCGTGCCGTCGGTGGGCACCGTGGCGGGCACCGACAGGTCCGCGTGCGCGAAGGTCGTGTAGGACAGGCCGTGGCCGAACGACGCCGGGGGCGTCGTCGCCAGGTTGGTCACCTCGTTGCCCTCGCCGAGCGCGGGATGCAGGTACGAGTACGGCTGAGCCCCGGCCGAGGCAGGCAGGCTGATCGGCAGCTTGCCGGAGGGGTTCACCCGTCCGGAGAGCACCCCGGCGATCGCGCCGGCACCCTCCTCGCCCGGGAAGAACGCCTGCACCACCGCCGCGCACCGCTCCAGCGCCCAGCCGACCGCGTACGGCCGGCCGGTGAGCAGCACCAGGACCACGGGACGACCGGTGGCCAACACCCGCTCGACCAGCTCCCGCTGGACGCCGGGCAGTTCCAGGTCGTCCCGGTCACAACCCTCGCCGACCGTGCCGCGCCCGAACAGGCCAGCGTGGTCGCCGACGACCAGGACGGCGACATCCGCGGCGGACGCCGCCGCGACCGCGGCACCGAACCCGGACCGGTCGTCGCTGTCCACGTCGCAGCCCTGCGCCGAGCTGACCAGCTCGGCACCGAACTCGGCGCGGACCGCGTCGAGCACCGTCGGCACCTCGATGCCGGTCTCCACGTCGGGGTGCTGGGCGAGTACGTGGTTGAGGAAGGAGTAGCACCCGAAGAGGGCGGCCTGCCGATCGGCGTTCGGACCGATGACCGCCACCCGCCGGCCGGCCGGCAGCGGCAGGATCTCCTGGTTGCTGACCAGGATGATCGACTCCTCGGC
The DNA here is from genome assembly GCF_038246755.1 of Micromonospora sp. FIMYZ51. NCBI lineage: Bacteria > Bacillati > Actinomycetota > Actinomycetes > Micromonosporales > Micromonosporaceae > Micromonospora > Micromonospora sp. FIMYZ51. The sequence continues at coordinate 4,179,612 of NZ_CP134706.1, forward strand.
GAGGCGGCGGGCGATCGCCCGGTGCTCGGGCGAGTCGAGGTCGATCGACTGGACCGGCTCGTCGGTGAAGGTGGCGTCGAGCAGCCCGAGCTCAAGCTTCTGGCGCAGCACCCGCAGCACCGAGCGGTCGACGAGGGCCTCGTCGAGCCGGCCGGAGCGCACCGCCTCGACCAGGGTCAGGTACGCGTCGCCGGTCGGCAGTTCGATGTCGACCCCGGCGGTCAGTGCCTGCACCGCCGCCTCGGCGTGGTCCACCGCGACGTGGTGCAGCAGGTTCAGAAACGCCACGCCGAAGTAGTCGGCCACCACCGTGCCGTCGAAGCCCCACCGCTCCCGCAGCAGGTCGGTGAGCATCGTCGGGTCGGCGGCGACGGGCACACCGTCGATCTCGGCGTAGGAGTGCATGACCGACCGGGCGTCGCCGTCGAGGATCGCCATCTCGAACGGCAGGAGCAGCACGTCGGCGAGTTCCCGCGGGCCGGCGTGCACGGGGGCGAAGTTGCGCCCGGCCCGCGAGGCGGAGTAGCCGACGAAGTGCTTGAGCGTGGCGTGCACCCCCTGGGACTGCAAACCACGCACGTACGCCGTACCGACGGTGCCGACCAGGTACGGGTCCTCGGAGATGCACTCGTCGACCCGGCCCCAGCGCGGATCCCGGATCACGTCGAGCACCGGGGAGAGGCCCTGGTGCACGCCGAGCGCCCGCATCGACGCGCCGATCGCGGCGGCCATCTCGGTGACCAGTTCGGGATCGAAGGCCGCGCCCCAGGCCAACGGGGTGGGGAAGGTGGCCGCCTTCCACGCCGAGAGCCCGGTCAGGCACTCCTCGTGGACGATCGCCGGGATGCCCAGCCGGGTGCCCGTCACCAGATCCGCCTGGAACTTCCACAGCCAGGCCGCGCGGGCGGCGGCGTCGACAGGGCGGGTGCCGTAGGCCCGGGTCAGGTGGCCCAGCCCGTGCCGGGAGAAGGTCTCCAGCTTGCCGACGTCGCCGAACTCGCCCTGCAACGGGGCGACCGCCTCGCCGTCCTCCTTCTCCCAGAACCCGACGAGCTGCGCGATCTTCTCCTCGATCGTCATCCGGCCGAGCAGCTCGCGTACCCGTGCCTCCCCCGCCGCCCGGTCGGGCCGGTCGTGGCTCGGGCCCGGCTGGGCCGGCGTCGCCGCCGGCCCAGCCACCACCCCGTGGAGCTCAGTCATGCTGTGTATCCCCTTTGTTGCTCGTGCCGCTGTCGCTCAGCCCTTGACCGCGCCCTGGAGGCCACCGACGATCTGTTTCTCGGCGAACGTGAAGAAAAGTAGTGCCGGCAGCATCGCCAGCGACGTGAAGGCGAGGATCCCCGCCGTGTCGGAGGTGTACTGACTGGAGAAGTTCTGTACTCCCAGGGGCAGGGTATGCAGGCTGGCGTCACCGAGCACCAGTAGCGGCAGCAGGAAGGCGTTCCAACTCGCCACGAACGCGAGGATCCCGACGGTGACCATCGCCGGCCGCGACAGCGGCAGCACGATGCGCCAGAGGAAGCCGATCCGGCCGGTGCCGTCGATGGCGGCGGCATCCTCCAACTCGCGGGGAATGGCGGCCAGGAAGGGCCGCAGGATCACGATCGTGATCGGCAACTGGAAGGCGATCTGCGGCAACATCACCGCGTAGTACGAGTTGATCAGGTTGAGGTCGCGCAGCATGAGGTAGAGCGGCAGGATCGCCGCGCCGGCCGGGAAGAGCAGGCCCAGGGTGAAGAAGGTGAACAGCGCCTCGCGCCCTCGGAAGGTGTACCGGGCGAGCACGAAGGCGGCGCTGACCCCGAGCAGCACGACACCGAGCGTCGTACCGAGGGCGATCACCCCGCTGTTGAAGGTCTGCTCCCAGAAGTTGCTCTGCGTCAACACCCGCCGGTAGTTGTCCCAGACCCAGGGGTCGGGCAGACCGGCCGGATCCGCGACGATCTGCGGAGTGGTGCGGAAGCCGCCGACGATCACGTAGACCACCGGGGTGATCGACACGGCGGCGACCGCGAGCGCCAACGCGTAGGTCAGCGGGCTGCTCCACGCGAAGGGTCGGCGGGCGGTGGACGAGGACGGCATGGTGTTCGCGGTCATAGTCACTTCGCCCTTCCGGTGACGGCACCCTGGATGTCGCGGCGCAGCAGGAAGCGCTGGAAGAGCAGTGCCGCGACGAAGGAGATGACGAACAGGATCACGGCCACCGCGTTGCCGTAGCCCCACAGCCGGGCGAAGAACCCGTTGTCCACCATGTACGTCGCCATGGTGGCCGATGCGCCGAGGGACCGTACCGCAGGCACCGAGGTGACCCAGATGATGTCGAAGACCTGCAACGAGCCGATCATCGACAGGAACATCCAGATCCGGATCGTGGGGCCCAACAGCGGCAGGGTGATGTGCCGCTGGGTCTGCCACCAACTCGCTCCGTCGATCGCGGCGGCCTCGTTCAACTCCTGCGGCACGTTGGACAGACCGGCGAGCAGGAGGATGATGGCGAAGCCGACGTACTTCCAGGTGAGGATGAACAGCAGCGTCCAGATGACGATGTCGAGGTCGGCGAGCCACGCCTGCACCAGGCCGCCCAGGCCCAGCGCCTCCAGGAAGGCGTTGAACGTGCCGGCGTCGGAGAGCAGCAGCTTCCACATGATGCCGACGGTGACCTCGGCGAGCACGTACGGCACGAACGCCAGCAGCCGGAACAGGGTGCGCCCACGGAACTTCCGGTTGAGCAGCAGGGCCACGCCCAGCGCGACGGGGCCCTGGATCAGCAGCGACCCGAACACGATGATGGCGTTGTTGCGCAGCGCGTCGAGGAAGATCGGGTCCTGGAAGGCCAGGACGTAGTTGTCGAACCCGACGAAATCGGTGGGCGGCCCGACTCCCCGCCACCGGAAGAGGCTGTAGTAGAAGGCGAAGCCCATCGGCACCAGCACGAACATCACGTACACGATGACCGCTGGCGTGGTGAGACCGATGATCTCGTACCACTTGCGTCGGGTCTCGGCCGCGCGGTGTGGCGATCGCCTGGCGGGCCGGCGCCCCGCCGGCGGCGCGGTCGCGCCGCCGGCGAGGTCCAGGGTTGGGTTGGTGGAGGTCACTTGCGTGCGGCCGCCTTCATCGCCTCGACGACCTGTTCGGGCGTGCCGTTGCCGGCGAAGATGGCCACGATCGCGTCGTTCATCGCGTTGCCGACGGTGCTGCCGAAGGCCGTGTCCAGCCAGAGCTGCACGTAGGTCGCCCCGCTGGTGGCCTCCAGGATGGACTTCAGCGCGGGGTCGGCGACACCGGCCTCGGCGCCCTTGGTCACCGGCAGGCCGGTGCCGGTCTCGGCGTAGCCCTTCTGCACCTCGGGGCTGACGATGTACTTCAGGAACTCGACGCACTCCGCCGGGGCGTTCTTGGCGCAGGCGAAGCCGTCGCCACCGCCCAGGGCCGCCTTCGGGTCACCGGGGGAACCGCTGATCGCCGGCACCGGGAACCAGCCGATGAACTTGTTGAGCGCCTCCTTGTCGGCGGCGACCGTGTCCAGCGTGCCCTTGTTCCAGTCGCCCATCAGCTCCATCGCGGCCTTGCCGTTGGCGAGCAGACCGTTGGCGCTGGTCGGGTCGTTCTGGCCGGGGGTGGCGATGAAGTTGTTCTGGAACGGCTTGGTGTCGATGAAGGCCTTCAGGTCCTGGCCGGCCTTCACGAAGCACTGGTCGTCGAAGGAGAGGTCCGTGGAGGCCTTCTTCAGGGTGTCGACCGAGCAGGCACGCAGCGCGAAGTTGTACCACCAGTGCGCGGCGGGCCACTTGTCACCGGCGCCGACGGCGATCGGGATGACGTTTATCGCCTTGAGCTTGGTGACCGCGTCGTTCAGCTCTTCGAACGTGGTCGGCGGGGCGGCGATGCCGGCCCGCTGGAACATGTCCTTGTTGTACCAGATGCCCTCGATGCCCATCCGGTACGGCAGGCCGTACTGCTTGCCGTTGGCCTGCCAGATCTCGGCCGCGCTGCCGATGTTGGCAACCTCGTCCTTGACCTGCTCGGTGATGTCCTTGAGGTAGTCGGCCTCCACCTGCTCGCGGAGCTCGCCACCACCCCAGGACTGGAAGATGTCCGGCGGGTCGCTGCTGAGCAGCGCGGCAGGGAGCCGGGTGCGCTGGAGCTGGTTGGTCTCGATGCCCTCGACGTTGATCGTGACCGTCGGGTGCAGCGCGTTGAAGTCCTTGGCGACCTTCTCCCAGTAGGTCTTGCCCGGCCCGTCCTGGGAGGCGTTGTGCCACCAGGTCAGGGTTACCGGGTTCTTGAACAGTTCGTCTGCGGGTGGCGCCTCGCTCTCACCGCCGCCGCCACAGCCGGCGACGAGCAGTGCGGTGGTCAGGGACAGCGCTAGGACGGTGCCTGCGCGGCGCTTTATAGCCATCAGTGGTCTCCTCGACTAGGCAGTCGCGGTGCTCGGCCTGCGGGGGAGTTTTACAGCCACGTAACGCAGTGTCAATCGGTGTCGATAACGTTTTCGACTCGGCTGGGACACCGCCCGAACCGCCCTCTATCATCATCACCGTGGCGTTCCCGCAGCGTGTCAACATGTCGGACGTGGCCCGCGCGGCCGGCGTCTCCGTAGCCACCGTATCGAAGGTCGTGAACGGCCGGTACGGGGTGGCACAGGCAACCGTGGAGCGCGTTCAACAGATCATCCACCAGCTCGGTTACGAGGCCAGCCTGGGTGCGCAGAGCCTGCGCAGTCACCGCACAAACGTGCTGGGCATCCTGGTCGCCGAGTTCGAGCCCTTCTCCACGGAGCTGCTCAAGGGCGCCTCCAGTGCGGTGGCCGGCACCGGCTACCAGTTGCTGGCCTACTCCAGCGGCGACGTCGCCGGCACCGCCGTCGGCTGGGAGCGCCGCTCCCTGGCCCGCCTGTCCGGGACGCTCATCGACGGAGCCGTGATCGTCACGCCGACGGTGGTGGAGACCAAGCAGGGCTTCCACGTCGTCGCCGTCGACCCGCACACCGGCCCGTCGGGCCTGCCGACCGTCGACTCGGACAACTTCGCCGGTGCGGTCATCGCGACCAACTACCTGCTGTCGCTCGGGCACCGCCGGATCGCGCACATCAGCGGGCGGCCCGACCTCGAGTCGTCCCGCCTGCGGGAGGCGGGCTTCCGGCAGGCCATGGCCGACGCCGGGGTGGGCGTGGACGAGCGGCTGGTACGCGTCGGCGGGTTCCGGATCGAGAGCGCCGCCGGCACCGCGGGCGAACTGCTCGCCCGCCCCGACCGGCCGAGCGCGGTCTTCGCGGGAAACGATCTCTCCGCCATCTCCACGATGAACGTCGCCCGGGAGATGGGCCTCACCGTGCCCGACGACCTCTCCGTGATCGGATTCGACAACATCCCGGAATCTGCCCTGGTCAACCCGCCACTGACGACGATCATGCAGCCGCTGCAACGGATGGGCGCGGAGGCGCTGCGGCTGCTCGTAGACCTGATCGCCGGCGTGGAGCGCGACATCCACATCCGGCTGCCCACCGAGTTGGTCGTCCGCGCCTCCTGCCGCGCCCTGCCCGACTGACCGGGCTCACGCTGCTCTTCTCGGCCGGGGCCGCCTCGAACCGGGAGATCGCGTTCAACGTGACCCAGTTCGGGCCGGACACCTCCGGCGCCAGGCGGGCCGATCTCGGCGGTGTGCAGTATCCGCTCAGCACGCAGCGGCGGTAGCTGACACCCTCGCGGGGGTCGTGGGCCGTCCGGCCCGCGGCCCTCGTCAGCGTAGGCAGACCCAGTCGGTGACCACGGCGTGTCCACCCGCCTCGGCCCGCAGCTGGATCGGACCGGGCGGCGGTACACCCAGCGAGAAGAGACCCACCGCGTCGACCGGGGCCTCGTCGTAGGTGCCGCTGGCGGTGCGGGCGGTGACCCGTCCGCCGCCGGCCGGGGAGAGCTGGCCGACGATCCCGGCCTCGCTCACCTCGATCTCCACCAGCATCGGGCCGTAGCGGAAGGAGAGGGTCCGCGCGGAACCCGCCGACCTGATCCGCCCGACCGGCTCCGCCTCGCCCGCCGAGTCGAAGACCAGCTCGGCCAGGGCCAACTCGGCGTCGACAGTCCGCCAGGCGAATGCCGCCCGCCCCGCCGTGAGGTATTCCTCGGGAACTCCGCCGGCGTCCCAGAGCGCCGCGCCCAGCTCCGCCGTCAACCGGTCGTCATCGACCGGCGGCCACGGCTCCATCGCGGTCACCTCCCTTCGTCCCGGCGGTCCCAGCCGGGCTCAGGTACGGCGCGAGGGCCGGGCAGTCGCGCAGCCGGCGCAGGCAGCGGGCCTGGGTGGGCCCGATGCTGCCGATCGGTACGCCCAGCCGGTCGGCGGCGTCCCGGTAGCTCAGCGGCGGATCGGTCGTCAGCAGGGAGAGCAGTTCCTGGCAGCGCGGCGGAAGTTGGGCGAAGCCCTCCCGCAGCGCCTGTCGCCGCTCGGCCCGCAGCAGCTCCTCGTCCGGCGCGGCGACATCGGTCCAGCTTCCGTGGTACGCGTCGAGGGCGACATCGGTCGGGTCGACCGGTTGGGTGCGCCGACCGAGCCGGGTCATCCGGTAGCACTCTCGCCGGGTCGTGACGGCCAGCCAGGCGGCCAGCGCCTGCGGATCGCGCAGCCGGTCGAGGTATTCCACCAACCGCAGCCAGACGGTCTGGTTGACATCGGCCGCGTCGGCGCCGCCGAGATCATGGGCCCGGATCACCGAGTAGACCAGTGGGGTGTAGCGGCGGACCAGTTCGGCCCAGGCCGCCTCGTCCCCGCGTGCCGCGGCCGGAACCAGGACGGTCACGCTCCGGTCACTCATCACGGCACCGCCGTTGCGCGAATCATCCGACGAACACCCCGTAGTGGGGATGCCAGCGTGGCGCCGCGAGCAACGCCAGCCGTGCCGCGTCGGCGCTCATGTCACCGGCGGTCATCAGGGCGGCGAGTCGACCGGAGACGTGTGCGGTGGCGAACGAGGTGCCGGCCCAGCTGGCGAAGCCATGGAACAGCCGGGTCGGTCGGCCCGGCAGCGGCATCCGGCCCGCGACGTAGGTGCTGTCGCGCCGGCCGAGGGCGCAGGCATCGACCCACGGGCCGAAACCGCTGTAGGTCGCCGGCAGCAGACCGGCAACACCCTCGGTCACCGCCGCGACCGCCAGGACCCGGTCCAGGGCCGCCGGCCAGACCGGCCGGCTGGTCCCGGCGTTGCCCGCCGCCGCCACCACCGCGGTGCCCTGCGGCAGCGCGGCCACGGCGTTGGCCAGCGGCAGCGAGGGCTGATCGTCGAGGGTGAAGCCGCCCAGGGAGAGGTTGACCACGCAGACCTCCGGCGCCAGCCGGCCCAGGGCGGCCACCAGCATGGCCTCGTCGCCGACGCCGGTCGGGCTCAGCGCTGACTCGGGGTCGACGCGTACGCCCGGCGCGGCCTGCCGGACCACCCCGGCGACGAACGTGCCGTGGCCACCCTGCGGGGCGAGCACGTCGGCGTGCAGGTAGAGCGGGTCCTCGTCGTCGGCCTCCGGCAGGTACGCGCCGCCGAGCCATTGCGGGTGAACCACGCCGGCCTGCCGCCAGATGCCGGTGTCGCAGATGCCGACCGTCACCCCCGCTCCGTCGCCGCGCCGGTTCGGATCCGGCGGTGGTAGGGCGGCGACGGCCCTGGGTGGTCCGCCCGGATTGCCCATGATGTTGCCCAGCCCGAGCAGCACATGATGCGGTTGGACGGCGGGCACCCGCTGGCCGGGCCACTGCTGGGGGTCGCGCAGCTTCGTCACGATCGCGGGAATGTCGGTCTCCCCGGCGAACAGCAGCCGGGTGACGCCGGCGAACCGGTCGGCGAGGGTGGCCGGGTAGCCGGCTTCATCCAGCCAGGCGGCGACCCGCCGGGCATCGGCGTCGGCGGCGAGCAGTTGCCGGGGCCGGTAGAGGATCTCCTGGCCCGCGACGGTGTGCCGGCGCACGCCGCGATCGGCGCTCAGCGCTTCGGCGAACGCGAGTTGATAGGCCCTGTCGTCATCGGCGTCGCTGTCGCCGAACGCTCGGGCGGGACGCAGCCCGACGCCGACCGGCACCGCCACGGCGGCCAGGGTGGCGACCGCCAGTAACCGCCGTCGGGACAGCCGGGAACCAGCGCCGGGCGCGTTGGGGTAATCAGGAAGCACAGGGTCCTCCAGGAACTGTCCGGGCGGCGGCACGCGCTGGTGGTCGGCGCGGCGGATCTCCCCGGACCTCTTCGATTCTTCCAAATGATCGGCATATGTCAATGAGGTGACCGACCAGGCCGTTCCGGAAGTGCAGATAGGGCCAGTACGCGACATTGACGCCAGGCCATGGATGGTGAACTCTTTGTCCATGCCCGACAGCACCGATGCCGGTGCCGGGATCGCCCAGGCGGCGCTCGACACCGTCCAGCGCTGTCCGCGCGAGGCGATCGCGATCGCCCAGCGGGTGCTTGCCGCCAGATCCGCCGACAACGACACGAGGTCCACCGCCGACCGGGCCATCGGCCTGGCCCTGCGCGAACTCAACGATCTGCCCGGCGCGCTGCGCCACCTGCGCCGGGCGGTACGCATCGCCGACACTGCCCGGGCCCGCGCGCTGGCCCGGATGAGCCTCGGTTACGTACTGGCCAACGCCGGCAGCACCGCGGCGGCGCTGCGGGCCGTGACCGCCGCACTGCCCGAGTTGACCGCAGCGGACGCCGGGCGCGCCCGGATGCAGCGGGGGGTGGTGCTGCACTACCGCGGCCGTTACGACGAGGCGGTCCGCGACTACGGCCACGCCATCGACATCGCCCAACGCGCCGGTGACCTGCTGTTGGAGGCTCGGGCCCGGAACAACCGGGGCCTGCTCAACGCCCACCGGGGCAGCGTGAACGGCGCCGACGACCTCTCCCGGGCGGCGGAGGTCTTCCACGAACTCGGTCTGGACCTCGCCGCGGCCGACGCCCGCTGGAACGGCGGGATCGCGGCCGGCCGGCGGGGCGACATTGCCGCCGCGCTGCGATGCTTCGCCGCCGTCAGCGAGGAGTACCGGCGACTCGCCGTGCCCCGGCCGGCGTTGCTGCTGGACCGGGTCGAGTTGCTGCTGTCGGTGCCGCTGGTCGACGAGGCGGTGCAGGTCGCCGCCGTGGCGATCCGGGAACTACGCCGCCGAGGGATGGCCAGCGACCTCGCCGAGGCGCTGCTGGCCCAGGCGCGGGCCGCGTTGCTCGCCGGTGACCTGGACACCGCGACCGCAGCCGCAGCGGCGGCCCGGACCCGGTTCCGACGTCAGGGCCGCCGGACCTGGGCCGCCTTCGCCCGGCACGTCGAGCTGCGGGCTGAGTTCCGCCGGGGAACCCGCTCCCCCGCCCTGTTCCGGGCGATGGTCCGGACCGCCGACCAGCTCGACGCCACCGGCTGGCCGGATCCCGCCCTGACCACCCGCATCGATGCCGGACTGCTCGCCGCCGCGACGGATCGCACCGACCGCGCCATGGACCTCTTCGCCACGGCCGCCCGCACGCGCGGCCGGGGCACCGCACCACGGCGGGCCCAGGGCTGGTACGCCCTGGCGCTGTCGCGCCGACTGGCCGGTGACGAACCCGGTGCGGATCGGGCGCTGCGCCGGGGGTTGGCCGTACTCGACCGGCACCGCACGTCCCTGGGCGCCACAGAGCTGCGGGCCCACAGCGGGGCGTACGGACAGGAACTGGCGGCCGAAGGTCTCGACATCGCCGTCCGGGCCGGCGCGCCGGCCCGGGTCCTGGCCTGGGCGGAGCGGTGGCGAGCCAACGCGCTGCGGATGCGCTCGGCGCTCCCGCCCGACGACCCGGATCTGGTCGCCGCCCTCGCCGAGCTGAGGCTGGTCAGCAGTCTGCTGGAGGACGCCGTACTGGCCGACCGTCCGGTGCGCGCCTTGCGGGGCCGGCAGGCCCGACTTGAGCAGCGCATCCGTGACCTGGCCCGGCGGGTGCCCGGCGGTAGTGGGGTGACCGCCCCGCCTGCCGTACGCACCCTGGCCGAGCGGCTCGGCGGGCGGGTGTTGGTCGAACTGGTGGCGCACGGCGACCGCCTCCGGGCGGTGCTGGTCCGCGACGGCCGGGCCAGCCTGCACGATCTCGGCTCGCTCGCCGAGGCGGAGCGGCTGGCCCGCTGGCACCGGTTCGCGCTGCGCCGGCTGATCACCACCGGGGACTCGGCCACCGCGCGGGCCGGTGCCGAACACGTCGCGGCGGCACTCGACCGGCAACTCTTCGATCCGATACGGCGACGCCTGGCCGACCGGTGCATGGTGATCGTCCCGGTCGGCGTGCTGCACGGTGTCGGCTGGGCCGGGCTGCCGACCTGTGCCGGCCGCCCGGTCACGGTCGCACCGTCCGCCACGGTCTGGCTCGCAGCGGAGCGGCGCACCGCCCCGGTCGGGCCACCGGTCCTGGCCAGCGGCCCGCGCCTGCCGGCCGGGCAGGCCGAGGTCCGCCGGCTGGCCCGGGTGCTGCCGGGCGCCCGGCTGCTCACCGGGCCGGCCGCCACCGCCGACGCGTTGACCGCTGCCCTGGACGACGCCGGGATGGTGCACATCGCGGCCCACGGCAGGTTCCGCGCGGACAATCCCCAGTTCTCCACGTTGGAGTTGGCCGGCGGGCCGCTCTTCGCGTACGAGTGGGAACGGGTGGGCCGCCCACCCGGCTGTGTGGTGCTCTCCGCCTGCGAGTCGGGGCTGACCGGCCTGCGCCCCGGCGACGAGATCATGGGTTTCGCCGCGGTGCTGCTGGCGCTGGGCACCCGCTGCCTGGTCGCCACGGTGCTGCCGGTACCGGCCGAACCGACCACCGCGCTCATGCTGGACCTGCACCGACGGATGCGGGGCGGCGCCCGCCCGGCGCAGGCCCTCGCCGACGCCCAGCAGGCGTTCGTCGCCTCCGGCGACGGCACCGCCCGAGCCACCGCGGCGGCCTTCGTCTGCCTCGGTGCCGGCTGACCGACGCAGCGGCGGGTCAGCGGACGAGGGCGGCGGCGGTGTCGCGGTCCAGCGCCCCGTCGGCGATCACCACCCGGTAGCGGCCGGGCCGGCTGGTGCCGCCCGCGATGGTGGCGGTCCGCTCGAAGGCGAAGGCCACGCACACCCCGGGATACCTGCTGCTCCGCACGAACCACCGGTCGCCCGGCCCCAGGCCGGTGAAGACCAGGGTGTACGCGCCACCTGCCGGGGCCCGCCCACGCATCGCCACCCACGGCTCGGCGCAGCCGTTGACCGCCTCCTCGCCGTCACGCGAGGCGGTGAACACCTCGGGCGGCTCGGCCGCCACCGCCCGCCAGAAGAACCCGCCGTAGCCGGCCCCACCGGGCCGCCCGTTTGTCGCCGGGCTGCCCAGCACGACATCCCGGTCGGCGGGGGCGGTCAGCGTGCTGTCGAGGTCGAGCCGCCAGGCGTACGGGTGATCCGGCAGCGCCGAGGCGGTGAGCTTGCGCCGCTCGGTGAGCAGGACCGCGCCGGCCGGATCACACCAGTGCAGCCGGTGGTCGAGCCGGTCGGCCGACCGGTGTGCCCAGCCGGTGTGCACGATCCGGCCGTGGTCGGCGCGCCAGGTGTACCCGAGGTCGCGGACGTAGGTGCGCCCGCCCCAGAGGTTTGTGCCGTTGACGTCCTGCACGGCCAGCGAGGCTCCGAGGTGCCAGACGTGGTCGGCGGGCAGCGCGTCGGTGACCGGGGTGCCGGCAAGCGTACGCACCGGGTGCAGGTAGGGCCGGGGCCCGTGTTTGGCGTCCAGGTCGGCAGCGAGCACGTACCGGGCCACCGGGGTGTCGCCGACCAGCAGTTCCTGGTCGACGCAGGTCGGGTCGGCGGCGGTCGGATCGATGCAGGTCGGGTCGGCGGCGGTCGGGTCGGTGGCGGTCACGACAGTTCCGCCCGGACGACCGGCCGGCGGCGGGCCACGGCGTGCACGGCGGCCAGCGCGTACCCGGCAAGGATCGGCACCGCCACCGGGGTGACCAGCACCCCGAGCAGCGCCGCGACCACCGCGGTGCCGGCCAGGCCGGCCCAGGTCGCGGGGTGGTCGAGGCAGGCGCGGGCGGCCCGGATGGCCGCCGACCGCCACCCGGTGCCGCCGGTACGGCCCACCTCGACCACGAGCGCGGCGGCGTACCCGAGCAGGGCCGCCGCGACGACGGTGGTCAGGCTCAGCGCCACCGCCCCGCCCGGCACCCGGCCGCTGGCCAGCGCGACCAGGTCCGCGACGAGCAGGCCGACGACGGCCAGCCCGAGCAGGGTCGCCGGCAGGCCGGGCAGCAGGCCCCGGCCGAACCGGGCCAGCGTGCGCCGGGCGGTGGGCCAGGTGCCGGTGCCCAGCCAGTCGTGCACGGCCGCGCTGGCGGTGCCGACCGCGGCGCCGGCGGTCAGCACCGGCGCCGCGGCGAGCACGGTCAGGATGCCCAGCAGCGCCAGGTCGGCGGCGTCGCGGACGGTGTCCCGCCAGTCCCGGCCCGACGCCGCCGACCGGCCGGTGCCGGGTTCAGCCCTTGAGTCCACTGGTGTTGATCCCCTCGACGAGCATCCGCTGGAAGGCGACGAAGAACACGAAGACCGGCAGCAGTGAGAGCACCGCCATGGCGAACATCGGGCCGACCGCGCTCTGGCTGGTCGAGTCGATGAACAGGGTCAGTGCCACCGGCACGGTGTAGTCGCTCAGGTTGGACAGGAAGACCAGTTGCCGGAAGAACTCGTTCCAGGTCCAGATGAACGAGAAGATCGCGGTGGTGACCAGGGCGGGCCGGCTCAGCGGCAGGATCACGTGCCGGAAGATGCCGAACGGACCGGCCCCGTCGATGCGTGCCGCCTCGTCCAGTTCGCGCGGAATGCTCCGCATGAACTGCACCATCAGGAAGACGAAGAACGCCTCGGTGGCCAGGAACTGCGGGATCAGCAGCGGCAGGTACGGCCAGTCGCCGCCGACCAGGCCGAAGCTGCGGAAGAGGATGTACTGCGGCACGATCAGCACGTGACTCGGCAGCAGCAGGGTCCCGATCATCACGGCGAACCACACCTTGCGCAGCCGGAACCGCAACCGGGCGAAGGCGTACGCGGCCAGCAGGCAGCTCACCGCGTTGCCGACCACGGTGAGCAGGCTGACCATGGCGCTGTTGAGGAAGAACCGACCGAAGCTGACGTCGAAGTTGCCCCAGCCGTTGGTGTAGTTGCCCGGGGTGAATTTCTCCGGCAGCAGCCCGATGTTGTTGACGATCTCCTGCTGCGACTTGAACGAGGTGCCGACCATCCAGATCAGCGGGTAGAGCACGACCGTGACGATGGCCAGCAGGATCACCAGCCGCAGCCAGGAACGGCTGCGTGGGCGTTGCGGACGGGCTGACACGGTCGGGGCAACGGTGCTCGCCACCATCAGCGATCCTCCCCGTCGGAATAGTGCACCCAGAACCGGCCGGTGCTGAAGAAGACGGCCGTGATGAGGGCGATGGCGATCAGGAAGACCCAGGCCATCGCGGAGGCGTAGCCCATCTGTAGCTCGGTGAAGCCGGTGATGTAGAGGTTGAGCGTGTACATCAGGGTCGAGTCGACCGGCCCGCCGGTGCCGTTGCTGAGCACGAACGCGGCGGTGAAGCCCTGGAAACCGTTGATGGTCTCCAGCACCAGGTTGAAGAAGATCACCGGGGAGAGCATCGGCAGGGTCACGTTGACGAACTGCCGGAACTTGCTCGCCCCGTCCACCGAGGCGGCCTCGTACAGCTCGGTCGGCACCTGCTTCAATCCGGCCAGGAAGATCACCATTGGTGCACCGAACTGCCAGATGGCCAGCACCATCAGGGTCTCCAGCGCCCAGTCCGGGTCGTTGACCCAGGGCTTGCCCTCGATGCCGAACAGGGCGAGGAAGGAGTTGAAGGCCCCCTCGCGGTTGAACATGTTCACCCAGACGATGGCCAGCGCCACGCTGCCGCCGAGCAGCGACGGCAGGTAGAACAGGCCACGGAACAGCCCGACCCCGCGCCAGGCCCGGTTGAGCAGCAGCGCCACCCCGAGCGCCGCGGCGAGTTTCAGCGGTACGGCGATCAGCGCGAAGCTGAGCGTGACCCGCACCGAGTGCCACCACGACGGATCGTTCGTGAACATCCGCTCGTAGTTGGCCAACCCGACCCACTCCACCTCCGACCAGGGGGTGAGGATGTCGTAGTTGGTGAAGCTGAGGTAAAGCGACAACAGCATGGGTATCGCCGTGATGGCCAGCAGACCGATCAGCCAGGGCGACAGGAAAACGTAGCCGGCCAGACCCTCCCCGTGCCGGATCCGCCCGATCCTGCCCCGAGGGGCGGGAGGTCGGACGGATCCGGTGCCGCGGCGGGTCGGGTCGGGCGCCGTGGTCAGGGCCACGAACTGCTCCTCTCCGGGTGGTGCTGCGGCGGGGTCAAGAGGCGATTGCCGCCTTGCATGCCTCGACGAACTGGGCGGCGGCCTCGGCGGGGGTGGCCCGACCGTACTGGGCGTTCTCGGCGGCCTTGGTCAGCTCGGAGCGGACCTTGCTGTGCCCCTTGATCGGCACCTGCGGCGCCTCACCGAACGTCTCGGCCAGTTTGTTCTCGACCTCGATGGACTGCTTCATCGCCGGGTCGGTGGTGTCGTCGCTGACCACCCGGCGCAGGTCCATGTTCGAGGGCAGGCCGCGGTCGGTGCCGAGCAGCTTGACCGCCTCCGGGTCGTTGGCCAGGAAGTTGATCACGTCGACCGCCACCTCGGCGTGCTTGCTGCCCCGGAAGACCGACCAGTACATCGAGGCGCGGGCCCACTGCCCGCTCGGGTCACCCGGGTACGCGATGACGCCCAACTCGTCGGCGGTGTTCTTCTTCAGCTCCGGCATCTGGTTGACCCAGACCCAGGAGGTGGCCGACTTGCCGGTCACCACGAGCTGCTTGGTGATGTCGGTGGCGTTGCCCTCGTGGATGACGTCCGGGGTCGGCGTGGCACCCCGGTCCCGGGCGCCCTTCCACAGCTCGAACCACTTGGTCGCGTCCTCGGCGGTGAAGCCCAGTTCGTTGCCGGAGTACAGGTCCTTGCCCTGCTGGCGCAGCCACACCCAGAACGCCTTGTAGTCGGCGCTGGGGTCCTGGGTGCCCGGTACCTTCGTCTTCTTGCTGACCTGCTCCGCCCAGGCGATGTGCTCCTCCCAGCTCATCCCGGTGGTCGGCTCGGGCAGCCCGTTCTTGGTCAGCAGCGTCTTGTTGTAGACCAGGCCCTGGGTGTTCTCCCCGGCGGCCACACCGGCGAGCTTGCCGTCGACCTCGCCGTACTGGAGCAGGCTGGGCGGGAACTTGCTGGTGTCGAGGTCGCCGGAATCCTGGTACTTCTTCAGGTCCAGGGTCGCGTTGCGGGCGGCGTACTCGGCGAGGTAGTTGTCGTCGATCTGGAAGATGTCCGGCGGGTTGCCGCCGGCGGTCAGGGTGGCCAGCTTGTCGAAGTAGCCCTGGTTGGCCTGCCAGACCTTCTCGAACGTGACGTCCGGGTTCTTCTTCGTGTAGAGGTCCAGCGCCTGCTCGGTGAGCTGGGCCCGGGCCTCGCCGCCCCACCAGAAGATGGAGAGCTTGACCTTGCCGTCGGACGCGGCGTCGTCGCCGTCGCCGCAGGCCGCCGCCGCGCCGACCAGCGGCAGGGCGACGACGGCGGCGAGCAGGCCGCGCAGCAACCGGCGGCGCAGCAGGGGGGTACGGTAGGTGCGCCCGTCGGGGACGCTGGTGGGGGACGTTGCGGGGTGCATTGCGCTCACTCCTTGGCGTTAGGAGGCGACGACGTCACCGGCGACCACGTCCGGGGCGCCCGGGTCCGCACGGCGATGCGGGCCCGGGCCTACGGCAGTGGCACCGGGAACTTCCCGGCCGGCGTAGGGGCCCGGCGCGGTGGAGTCGCGGATGACCAACTCGGTCTGGAGCATTACCTGTGCAGTGGTGCGACGAGCGCCGACAGCCACGGCGGCACCACTTCCCCGCCCGGTACGCGGGAAGGCGGTGTCCTGTTGCAGCAACATGTCGACGGCCGTCCGGCCGGCGGCCGCGGTCGGCGTGGCCACCGTCGTCAGCTTGGGGCGGGTGAGTCGGCTCAGGGTGATGTCGTCGACCCCGACGACACTTATCTCCTGCGGCACCCCGACCCCTAGTGCGTCGAGCCCTTCGAGCAGGCCGATCGCCATCAGGTCGTTGTAGGCGAGCACGGCGGTGACGCCGGCCCGGCGGACCTGCTCCGCCTGGGCCAGGCCACCGGCCTCGGTGGGTGGGTTCGGGCCGAGCACGGTCAACTCGGCCCCGGCGGCCCGCGCCGCCGCACCCGCGGCCCGCCGGAGTTCCCGACTGGTCCAGGAGCCGCGCGGGCCGGCGAGCAGGGCGATCTCCCGGTGCCCCAGCCCGGCCAGATGCTCGATGGCCGACCGGGCGCCCTGCCCGACATCCATCAGTACGCAGGGCAGGCCGGCCAACTGGCGGTTGACCACCACCAGCGGAACCTCCCGGCTGAGCTGCTCGATCAGGCTGTTGCTCATCCGGGGGCTACAGAGCAGCACCCCGTCGACCTGCTTGGCCAGCGCGTGGACCAGTTCCTCCTCCACGGCCGCGTCCTCGTTGGTGTCGGCCACGAAGACGTGGTAGTCGCGGTGGCGAGCCTGACTCTCCGCCGCCTTGATCAGCGGCGGGAAGAACGGGTTGGCGATGTCCGCGATGATCAGCCCGATGTTGTGCGTACGGCCGGTGATCAGGGCGCGGGCGGCCCGGTTGGGCCGGTAGCCCAGATCCTCGGCGCACGCCAGCACCCGTACCCGGGTTTCCGGGTTGACCAGGTGGGGTGCGGAGAAGGTGCGGGAGACGGTGGAGATGTGCACGCCGGAGGCCCGCGCCACGTCCCGGATGGTGACAGGCATTCAGGCCCCCTTCGGCGGTGTGTCGGCGGTCACGGTGCCAGCAATTAATGCAAACGGTTGCTCCAGTGTCAACGGCGAATGGTTACAGCTGTGTTGCGGCAGCGCCCCCACCATGCCCTCTAACGATCACCAACAGGGACAAACGACGCGGATTCGCGATGCTTTGTTGACGCAGCAGGATCGATCGTGGTTACTTCACTGCAAAGGTTTGCACAAAGATCGAGGAGGATCGCTAGGTGTCACCGCAACCCGGCAGGCCCGCCCGGTACGCCGTGGTCGGCACCGGCGCCCGCGCCGAGATGTTCGTCCGCGCGCTGGTCCGCGACCACGCGGACACCGCCGAACTGGTCGCCTTCGCCGACGTCAATCAGCTCCGGATGGACGCCCACAACCGGTGGCTCGGCGCGCTGGGACACCCGGCGGTACCGACGTACCACGCCGGTGACTTCAGCGCGATGCTGGCCAAGGAGCGGGTCGACGTGGTCCTGGTGACGTCGGTGGACGTCACCCACGACGAGTACGTGGTGGCCGCCCTGGAGGCCGGCTGTGACGTGGTCACCGAGAAACCGATGACCACCGACGCACCGCGCTGCCAGCGCATCCTCGACGCGGTACGGCGTACCGGCCGGCGGGTGACGGTGGCCTTCAACTACCGCTACAACCCGCTGCACGAACAGCTGCGCCGGCTGCTCGCCGAGGGCGCGGTCGGCGAGATCGGCTCGGTGCACTTCGAGTGGCTGCTCGACGTGCGCCACGGCGCCGACTACTTCCGCCGCTGGCACCGGGACAAGGCCAGTTCCGGCGGCCTGATGGTGCACAAGGCCAGCCACCACTTCGACCTGGTCAACTGGTGGCTGGACGCGACACCCGTGCAGGTGTACGCCGCCGGCCGGCTGTTCTTCTACGGCGAGAACGGTAGGCGGCACGGCTACGCCCGGGACTACGACCGGGCACACGCCTCCCCCGCCGCCGACGACGACCCGTTCGCGTTGCGCCTGGCCGAGCATCCCCGGCTGCGCGAGCTGTACCTGGACGCCGAAGCCGCCGACGGCTACCAGCGGGACCGCAACGTCTTCGCCCCCGGCGTGAGCATCGAGGACGACATGGCGGTGCTGGCCACGTACTCCACCGGCGCGACCATGACCTACCACCTCACCGCGTACGCGCCGTGGGAGGGCTACCGGGTCATGATCAACGGCAGTCGCGGGCGGCTGGAACTGGAGGTCACCGAGAGCGAGTTCGTCAGCCCCGCCGCAGCCGGCGCGCTCAAGGGCGCCGCGCTGCACGGCGCCGAGGCCGCCGCCGAGGGTGGGGGCGCCACGCTGACCCTGCGCCCCTTCTGGTCAGCGCCGCAGCGCATCGAGGTCGACGGGTACACCCGGCACGGCCACGGCGGCGCGGACGCCCGGATGACCCAGGTGCTCTTCGGCGGCGTACCGGATCCGCTGCACCGCGCGGCCAGCGCCCGCGACGGAGCGTTGGCCCTGCTCACCGGCCTGGCCGCAAACCGCTCCTTCGACACCGGCGGACCCGTGCGGGTCGCCGACCTGCTCACCCTCGACTGATCTCGACCACAGGAGCCGCACCCCGTGCCCACCTCGACCCGACCCGACCTGCTCCTCCCCGCCGAACCGGGCCAACGCGCGCTGGCCCGGGAGCTGTACGCGCTGGTGGAGCGGCTACCCATCATCTCCCCGCACGGGCACGTCGACCCCGCGCTGCTGGCCGAGGACCAGCCCTTCCCCGACCCGGCCCGGCTGCTCATCGTGCCGGACCACTACCTCACCCGGATGCTGCTCAGCCAGGGCGTCGCCCCGGGCGAGCTGGGCGTACCAAGCCGCGACGGCAGCCCGGTGGAGACCGACGGGCGCCGGATCTGGCGGCGCTTCGCCGAGCACTGGCACCTGTTCCGGGGCACCCCGTCCCGGCTCTGGCTGGAGCAGACCCTCACCGAGGTCTTCGCCCTCGACACCCGGCTGTCCCCGCAGACCGCCGACGAGGTGTACGACGCGCTCGCCGCCAAGCTCGCCGAACCGGACTTCCGGCCCCGGGCGCTCTTCGAACGGTTCAACATCGAGGTCCTCGCCACCACCGAATCGCCGCTGGACGACCTGGGCCGGCACGCCAAGCTCGCCGCCGACGGCTGGGGCGGACCCGGCGGCCGGGTGGTCACCACCTTCCGCCCGGACAACGTGGTCGACCTGGAATTCGAGGACTGGTCGGCAAACGTCGACCGACTCGGCGAGATCACCGGCGAGGACACCGGGACGTACGCCGGCTACCTGGCCGCGCTGCGCGCCCGCCGGGAGGCGTTCATCGCCGCCGGGGCCACCTCGTCGGACCACGGGCACCGCACCGCCCGCACCCTCGACCTCGGCGCGGACGCGGCGGCACTGTTCGACCGGGCCCGCCGGGGCCGCGCCGAGCCGGGCGACACCGAGGCGTTCTGCGCGCACATGCTGCTGGAGTTCGCCCGGATGTCGCTCGACGACGGGCTGGTCATGCAACTGCACCCCGGCGCGGTACGCAACCACAACCGGTGGCTGTACGCCCGGCACGGCCGCGACGTCGGCGGCGACATCCCGCAGGTCACCGAGTACGTGCACGCCCTGGCGCCGCTGCTGGACGCCTACGGCAACGACCCACGGCTGCGGGTGGTCCTCTACACCCTCGACGAGGACACCTTCACCCGCGAGCTGGCGCCGCTGGCCGGCGGGTACGCCGCCCTGCTGCTCGGCGCGCCCTGGTGGTTCCTGGACTCCCCTGAGGTGCTGCGCCGGTTCCGGGAGACGGTCACCGAAACCGCAGGCTTCTACAACACCGCCGGGTTCGTTGACGACACCCGCGCGTTCTGCTCCATCCCGGTCCGGCACGACGTGGCCCGCCGCATCGACGCCGGCTTCCTGGCCCGGCTCGTCGCCGAGCACCGGCTGCCCATGGACGAGGCCGCCGACACCATCGTCGACCTGGCGTACCGGCTGCCCAAGCGGGTCTTCAAGTTCGGAGAGGCTGCATGACCACCATCACCGACGTGACAGTGCACGACGTACGGTTTCCCACCGCCGCCAGCGGCGACGGCTCCGACGCCATCAACCGGGGCGACTACTCGGCCACCTACGTGGAGCTGACCACCGACGACGGGCCGACCGGCGCCGGGTTCACCTTCACCAACGGCCGGGGCAACGAGATCACCTGCGCCGCGGTACGCGCCCTGGCCCACCACGTCCTCGGCCGCACCGTCGCCGAGCTCACCGCCGAGCCGGTGGCGTTCTGGCGCTCGCTCGTGGCCGACGTACAGCTGCGCTGGCTGGGCCCGGAGAAGGGGGTCATCCACATGGCCACCGGCGCGCTTGTCAACGCCGTGTGGGACCTGCGGGCCAAGCTCGCCGGCAAGCCGATGTGGCGCTACCTGGCCGAACTGCCCACCGACGAACTCGTCGCAAACGTCGACTTCACGCACATCACCGACGCGCTCACCCCCGACGAGGCCGCCGCCACCCTGGACAAGGGACGCGACGGGCTCACCGACCGGCTCGCCGTGCTGGAACGCGACGGCTTCCCGTCGTACACCACCTCGGTCGGCTGGCTCGGCTACCCGGACGACAAGGTGCGGGCGCTGACCCGGACCGCGTACGCGGCCGGGTGGCGGGCGATGAAGATGAAGGTCGGCGGTCCGCCCGCCGACGACCTGCGCCGGGCCCGGATCATCCGGGAGGAGATCGGCCCGGACGCGCTGCTGATGATGGACGCCAACCAGGTGTGGGACGTCGACGAGGCGATCGCCAACATGACCGCGCTGGCCGAGGTCGACCCGTACTGGATCGAGGAGCCGACGCACGCCGACGACATCCTCGGCCACGCCCGCATCGCCCGCGCGGTCACCGAGCTGACCGGCGGCCGGTGCCGGGTGGCCACCGGCGAGGTGGCCGCCAACAAGGTCATCTTCAAGCAGTTGCTCCAGGCCGAGGCGATCGGCGTGATGCAGATCGACGCCTGCCGGGTCGGCGGCGTCAACGAGGTGCTCGCCGAGATCCTGCTGGCCGCCAAGTTCGGGGTGCCGATCTGCCCGCACGCCGGTGGCGTCGGGCTCTGCGAGTACGTCCAACACCTGGCGATCTTCGACTACCTACGGGTCGGCACCAGCCTGGCGGGCCGGATGGTGGAGTACGTCGACCACCTGCACGAGCACTTCGTCGACCCGGTACGCACCCGCGACGGGCGGTACCTGCTGCCGACCGAGCCGGGCTACAGCGCCACCATGCACCCCTCCTCGATCGCCACCTTCCGCTTCCCGGACGGCCCGACGTGGCGGTGACCGTGGGCGCGTCCCGGCTCGACCTCGGCGCGCTGCGCCGGCTGCCGGCCGAGGCGCGTCCACTGATTCGGCCCGGCACGGCGGACGCCGGCGTGCTGCACCTGGGGCTCGGCGCGTTCCACCGGGCCCACCAGGCGGTCTACACCGAGCAGGCGATGGCCCTGGCCGGCGGCGACTGGGGCATCGTCGGCGTCGCCCCGCGCAACGCCGAACTGGTGCGGATCCTCGCCGCGCAGGACAACCTGTTCAGCGTGAGCACCCTCTCCGCCGCCGACCGGCACACCCGGGTGATCGGCGCGCTGGCCGGGGTCCGGCTGGCCGCCGCCGACCCGAACGCGGTGGTGGCGCTGCTGGCCGACCCGGCGATCCGGGTGGTCACGCTGACCGTGACCGAGAAGGCGTACCAACTCGACCCGGCGGGCGGGACGCTGCGGCCGGATCCGGCGCTGGTCGCCGACCTGACCACCGACCGGCCACCGGCCACCGTGCCGGGGCTGCTGGTGCGTGGCCTGCTGGCCCGCGCCGCCGCCGACGCCGGCCCGATCGCCCTGGTCAGCTGCGACAACCTGCCCGCCAACGGCCGCCGGCTACGCGGCCTGGTCAGCCAGGCGCTGGCGTACGCGGGCACGCCAGGGCCGGTGGTCGACTGGGTCGGTGCCCAGGTCGGCTTCCCCGGCACCATGGTCGACCGGATCGTTCCGGCCAGCACCCCGGACACCCTGGCGGCGGCCCGGCACGCGCTCGGCGTCGAGGACCTGGCCGCGGTGGCCGCCGAGCCGTACACCCAGTGGGTGATCGAGGACGACTTTCCCGGCGGGCGTCCCGCCTGGGAGCGGGCCGGCGCGGTGCTCTGCGCCGACGCCGGGCCGTGGGAGCGGCTGAAACTGCGTGCGCTCAACGGGGTGCACTCGGCCACCGCGTACCTCGGCGCGCTCGCCGGCTGCGAGACCATCGCCGACACCCTGGCCCTGCCGCACCTGGTCACCGTGCTGCGCCGGCTCATCGCCGAGGACGTGGCGACCAGCTTCACCCCGCCCGACGGCGTCGACGTGGTCGACTACGGCGAGCAAGTCCTGGCCCGCTTCGGCAACCCGGCGATCCGGCACCGCACCCTCCAGGTGGCCATGGACGGGTCGCAGAAGCTGCCGCAGCGGATCCTGCACACCATCGCCGACCTGCGCGCCGCCGGCCGCCCGGCACACTGGGCCACGCTGGTGCTCGCCGCCTGGATCAGGTTCGCCCAGGGCGCCACCGACGCCGGCCGCCCGCTCCCCCTGGACGACCCCCTCGCCACCCGGATCCGTGCGGCCCTGGCCGCCGCGCCGCAGACACCCACCGGCGCGGTCGACGCGATCCTCGCCCTCGACGAGGTCGTCCCACCCGAGATAGCCACCGACGATCAGGTCCGCGCCGACGTGACCACCTGGCTCACCGACCTCCAGACCCACGGCGTCCCAGCAACCCTGGCCAGCGCCACATGAGTGAAAGGAAGGGCCCCCTATTAACGTCTGGTGTAGAGGAAGGGCCCCTTATTAACACACCACACCCGCCGGGCACGCCAACGCCGCCGGGCACGGCGAAGCCGCCGGGCACGGCGAAGCCGCCGGGCACGGCGAAGCCGCCGGGCACGGCGAAGCCGCCGGGCACGGCGAAGCCGCCGGGCACGGCGAAGCCGCCGGGCACGGCGAAGCCGCCGGGCACGGCGAAGCCGCCGGGCACGGCGAAGCCGCCGGGCACGGCGAAGCCGCCGGGCACGGCGAAGCCGCCGGGCACGGCGAAGCCGCCGGGCACGGCGAAGCCGCCGGGCACGGCGAAGCCGCCGGGCACGGCGGGTGCAGGCAGCGCGCGGAGCGTACCGGGCGGTGGTGGCGTACCGCGGGTGGCGCTGGTCGGGGCCAACGGTCACGGGCGCTGGCATCGCCGGGTGATCGGCCCGCTGCACGACGCCAGCCGGCTGCGGCTGGCCGCGCTTGTCGACACCCGGCCGATCGAGCCGGAGCCGGCCGCACCGGTACCGGCCGGAACCCGGGTCTTCACCGATCATCGGGCGATGCTCGCCGAGGTCGCCCCGGACGTGGTGGTGATCTGCACGCCGCCGCACACACATCTGGCGATCGCCCGCGACGCGGTGACCGCCGGTGCCGACCTGCTGTTGGAGAAGCCGCCGGTGCTCTCCAGTGCCGAACACGAGGAACTGGCCGACCTGCTGGCCGACACCGACCGGGTGGCGCAGGTCGGTTTCCAGGCCCTCGGCTCGGCCGCGCTGACCGCGCTTACCGACGCCGTGGCGGCGGGCAAACTCGGTACGGTCACCGGCATCGCCACTGTCGCCGCCTGGCAGCGGCCGGACGCGTACTATGCCCGGGCCCCGTGGGCCGGCCGGCGCGTCCTGGACGGCCGCCCGGTGCTCGACGGCGCGCTGGCCAACCCGCTGGCGCACGCGGTGATGCAGTGCTTGGCGGTGGCCGAAACGGTGGCGGGTGAGCCGGTGGAGCCGGTCACCATCGAGGTGGAGCGGTACCGGGTCCGGCCGATCGAGGTCGAGGACACCGCCGTGCTGCGCGTTCGGCCCCGGCACGGTCCGCCGATCGTGGCGGCGGTGACGCTCGCCGGGGAGGAGTTCGTCGCCGGCGAGGTGATCGTCACCGGCGACACCGGACGGGCGGTGTTGGAGTACCCGACCGACCGGCTGCTGCTGCCCGGCGACGACAGTCCCCGCGAGATACCGGGCCGCCGCAACCTGCTGGAGAACCTGCTTGAGCACCGGGCCGATCCCGGGGTGCCGCTGATCGCGCCGCTGGCCCGTACGGCTGCCTTCACCGCCGTGCTGACCGCCCTACGGGCCGCGCCCGAACCGACGCTGCTCGACGGCGACCTGGTCGACGCCGTCGGTTCGGGCCCGCAACGGGTGCTCCGCATCCGGGGAGTCAACGCCGTGCTGCGCCGGGCCGCCGGGGCTGGCGCGCTGCCGTCGGAGTGGGGCCTGCATTGGGCGGTCGGGCCGTGGCAGGTGGCACCGGCGGATCGCGGGGGATCTCGGGAGACGACGGAATAGGAGAAGCGCAAAGCCACTGCAAACAACCGGTCCAACCAGGATCGACATCACGCCGATGACCAGTGGTTTCCCGACCCGAGCAGGTCGGGTCAATTCCGGCCGAAGTTAATTACTGCAACAAAGCTGCATATCATTAATATTGACCCAGATAAAACCTCAACCGTAACCTTCGTCACAAAGGCGAAACACGACGAAGGAACGGGACGAGTCAATGCACAAACTCGCCGCGGGCGCGGCATTGATCATGCTCATCCTTGCCGCTGCTCCCGCCCCGGCAGCGGCCCACCCGCCGGCCGGCGGAGGCGGCCCGGCAAAGCTGTCCCCGCTCGCCCGACAGCTCGGAAAGCAGCACCTACCGCCCGGCGACGGTTGGGCCGCCGCCGGGCCCGGCACCACCGGAGGCGCGGCAGCCACCGCCGACCAGATCCACGTGGTCACCAGCCGCACCGAACTGGTCGCCGCACTCGGTGGAAACAACGCCACAAACGCGACGAACAGCACCCCCAAGATCGTGTACGTCAAGGGCACCATCGACGGTTTCGAGGACACCGACGGCCGACTGCTCGACTGCACGGACCTGGCCGATCCCGGGTACTCGCTGGCGGCGTACCTGGCCGCGTACGACCCGGCGGTGTGGGGGCGGACGGCGCCCAGCGGGCCGGTGGAGGAGGCCCGGGTGCGGTCGGTGACCAACCAGACCCGACACACCCAGATCAACGTCGGCGCCAACACCACCCTCATCGGGCTGCGCGGAGCACGGCTGACCGGCCTGACCCTGATGATCGACCGGGTCTCGAACGTCATCGTCCGCAACATCACCTTCGACGACGCCCGGGACTGCTTCCCGGCCTGGTCCCCCACCGACGGCGAGACCGGCAACTGGAACTCCCAGTACGACCAGATCTCGGTACGTCGCAGCGAGAACGTCTGGGTCGACCACAACACCTTCACCGACGGGGACAACCCGGACAGCGCCCAACCAAGCTACTTCGGTCGCCCGTACCAGGTGCACGACGGGGCGCTGGACATCACCCACACCGCCAGCCTGGTCACCGCCTCCTGGAACCGGTTCGACGGGCGGGACAAGCTGATGCTCATCGGCTCCTCCAACACCGTCGGTCCGGACGTCGACCGACTCAAGGTCACCCTGCACCACAACCTGTTCGACGGGTCGTTGCAGCGGTTGCCCCGGGTGCGTTTCGGCCAGGTCGACGTCTACAACAACGCGTACCGGCTCGGCGGTGACGGCTACGAGTACGCCATCGGCGTCGGCGTGCAGTCCGCCGTGTACGCCGAGAACAACCACTTCACCCTCGGTGCCGGCCTGAGCCCCGCCGATCTGCTCTACGACTGGGGCGGCACCGCGATCACCACCCGGGGCAACTGGGTCAAGCCAGCCGGTGGGCCGGCGCGCCCGGTCGATCTGGTGGCCGCGTACAACGCCGTACACGACCCTGATCTGTCGCCCGACGCCGGCTGGACCCCGGCGCTGCGCCACGGCCCGGTGCTGCCGGCTCCGCTGGTGCCGCTCGTGGTCGGACCGCTCGCTGGCGCCGACCGCCTGCCGCTGTAACTCGCGGCCGGCCGACCCGCTGTTAAGAAGGGGCCCCTCCTATACACCAGGCGTTAAGAAGGGCCCCTTCCTTTCACCGCATCGCACCGCACCGCATCGCACCGCATCGCACCGCATCACACCACCAGCAGATTGAGGACGAGGTGAGACGAGGATGAGACGACCAGTCGCGCTACGGCTCCTGGCGGCACTCGCCACGGCAGGGATGGGGGCCACGGTCTTCGTGGCCGTCACGACGCCCCAGGCGTCGGCAGCCGTCGGCAGCGCCACCGGCTTCGCGGCCAGCAACGGCGGCACCACCGGCGGTGCCGGCGGGCAGACGGTACGCGCCACCACGGGTACCCAGATCCACGCGGCCCTGTGCAACCGGGCCAGCAGCAGTACGCCGATCACCATCCAGGTCGAGGGCACCATCAACCACGGCAACACCACAAAGGTGTCGGGGTCGAGCTGCAACACCGCCGCCGACGTGATCGAGCTGAAGCAGATCAGCAACGTCACGATCCTCGGGGTCGGTAACGGGGCGGTCTTCGACCAGATCGGCATCCACATCCGCGAGGCCAGGAACATCATCATCCAGAACGTGACCGTCCGGAACGTCAAGAAGTCCGGCTCCCCCACCTCCAACGGCGGCGACGCCATCGGGATGGAGTCCGGCGTCCGCAACGTCTGGGTCGATCACGTCACCCTGGAGGCGTCCGGTGGCGAGTCGGAGGGCTTCGACGGCCTCTTCGACATGAAGAACGACACCCAGTACGTGACGCTGTCCTACAGCATCATGCGCAACTCCGGTCGTGGTGGCCTGATCGGCTCCAGCGAGAGCGACCGCTCGAACGGGTTCGTCACGTTCCACCACAACCTGTACGAGAACCTCGACTCCCGCGTTCCCCTGCTGCGCGGCGGGGTCGCGCACATCTACAACAACCACTACGTCAACATCCGGGAGTCCGGCATCAACTCCCGCGCCGGTGGCCGGGCCAAGGTGGACAACAACTACTTCCGCAACTCCAAGGACGTGCTGGGCACCTTCTACACCAGCGAGGCCGGCTACTGGCAGGTCAGCGGCAACACCTTCGACAACGTGACCTGGTCGGCCCGCAGCGGCGACAACAACCCGGCCGGCCCCAACCCGACCTCCAACACCACCGTCAGCATCCCGTACTCCTACCGCCTGGACGCGGCCAGCTGCGTACCGAACGTGGTCAGCCAGACCGCCGGTGCGAACAAGGGCATCCGGACCTCGGACGGCAGCTGCACGCCGACCAACCCGACGACGGGGCCGACGACCGGCCCGACCACGCCCCCGCCCGGACCGACGAGCAGTCCCACCCCGGGCCCGACCTCGCCGCCGAGCGGCACCAACCTCAGCATCGGGGCCGGCTCCGACGGCTCCAGCAAGGCCAGCGGAACCAGCTACGGCGACGTGCGGGACGGCAACATGAGCACCGCCTGGTCGCCGTCGGGCGCGACCGGACAGATCTCCATCAAGTGGGACGCCGCCACCCGGGTGTCCCGGGTCAACATCCGTGAGGCGTCCGGTGCCGTCGGCAACATCCGGTCCTGGCGGCTCATCAACCACGACACCGGCGCGGTGCTCGCCACCGGCAGCACGGCCGGCGTGATCAGCTTCACCGCGACCTCGCTCCGCAAGATCACCTTCGACATCACCAGCTCGTCCGGCACCCCCCGGGTCGCCGAGTTCGAGACCTACGCCAGCTAGCAGCCAGTTCAGCTGGGGGCCGTCGATCCGGCGGCCCCCAGCCACGCTGTCCGGCCGGCTCCGACCATCAGCGCGTACGGCAGAATCTGCGGGCGATGCACGCGGCGGCCATCCTCACCGCGCTCGCCGACCTGGCTCCGGCCGGTGCCGAGCGGGTCTTCGACGTGTCCGGGACCGGCCGGCCACTGGTCTGGTTGCCGGAGCCGCACCGGGGCCCACGCGGCGCCCGGCTGGACCGGCTGGCCGCACTGGACGCGCTGCACCGCGAGGAGCGTCTGCTCCGCCGGGGCCTGGCCTTTCTGGTCGGCGGGGCAGACGTGGACGGGGGACGACGGCGGGTGCGGCTACCGCTGCTGGCCCAGCCGGTACGCCTGGAGCGCGGCCGGCGCGGCTACCGGGTGGTCCCCGCCGGTGACCTCGAACTGACCCCGCTGATCGCCGACCGCGACCTGGCCGCCCGCTTGGAGGCCGCACCCGGGCTCGCCGGTCCCGGCTGGCTGACCGCGCCCGGCACCACCGCATGGATCACCACGGCGGCCCAGGCGGCCGGGCTGAAGGTGGCCGGGGTGCTCGCGCGGCCTCCGCGCAGCATCGACGACGAGGCTCTGACCGGGGTCGCCGCGGCAGCGCTCTTCGTGACCCGCGACGTGTTCGCCGGCCGCCTGCGGGACACCCTGCTGAACTGGGCGGGCCGTCCCGGGCTGGCGGAAACCGCGCTGAGCCGGCTCTACCTCGGTACGCCCCAGCCACCCGTCCGCGCCGGTGACGACGAGGACGAGGTGCTCTCGCCGCTGCCACTCAACGCCGCCCAGCGGGACGTGGTCCGACGAAGCCGCACCGAGCCCGTGGTGGTGGTCTCCGGCGCGCCCGGCAACGGCAAGAGCCACGCCCTGGTCGCCGCCGCGCTGGACACCGTCGACCGGGGCGGATCGGTACTGGTGGCGACGCAGTCCGTCCACGCCGCGGAGGTGCTGGGCACGCTGTTACGCCGGCACCCCGGCCCCGCCCCGGTGCTCTTCGGCGACGCCGAGCGGCGCGAGGCGGTCGCCGCCGAACTCGCGGCCGGGGCCGCCGCCGGGGTGGACGCCGCGCAGTTGCGCACCGACGCCGCCGCCGTGTCCGCCGCCCGGCACCGGGTCGCCGCGACCCGAGCCGGCATCGCCGCCGCCCTGGACCAGGAACGCCGCGCCGCCGCACTGCCCGACTGGCAACCGCTGCTGCCGGCGCTGAGCCACGACGCCCCGGGACTCTTCGAACCGGACGCCGACCTGACCGCGATCCGGGGTGCGCTCGCCGACGCCGACCCGGACAGCGCGAACGCCGGCCCAGGCGGTGCCGGCTGGTGGCGGCGGCTGCGCCGATCGTCCGCCCTGCGGCGGCTGCGCCGGTTGACCGGCGCCGCTGCCGGCGTACCCTCGATCGGTTGCAGGCGGCGGTGCAGGCCGCCGAGGCGGTCCGGGCGTCGGCGGGACCACCCGCGCTCAACGGCACGGAACTGGCCGCCGCCTGGCGGGCGCTGGCCGAGGCGGACGCCGCGCTCGCCGAAGCGGTCGGCACGGCCATGCGGCACCAGGCCACCAGCGCCCGTCGGTGGACCGCAGCCGCCCGGCGCGCCGCCAGCGGGCTCGGCACCGCGCTGCGGGCCGGCCGGAACCGACGCCGGGAACTACTCGCCGGGCTGGACGCCGACGCCCTGGTGCGGGCCCTGCCGCTCTGGGTGGGCACGGTGGCCGACGTCGAAGACCTGCTGCCCCCGGTGGCCGGCATGTTCGACCTGGTGGTGCTCGACGAAGCAGCGCACGTCGACCAGTTGCGGGCCGCCCCGGTGCTGGCCCGGGCCAGGCGTACGCTGATCGCCGGCGACCCTCGGCAGCTGCGGTTCGTCTCCTTCGTCTCCGACGTGGACGTGACCGACACGCTGCACCGGCACGGCCTGGAGCGGCTCGCGGACCGGCTCGACGTCCGGCGCTCCAGCGCCTTCGACCTGGCGGCCGGCGCGGCACCGGTGACCTGGCTCAGTGAGCACCACCGCTCGGCACCGCACCTGATCGGCTTCTCCGCCGAACGGTTCTACGGTGGCAAACTCGAACTGGTCACCCGGCACCCGCGCAACGAGCGGACCGACGCCATCGACCTGCTGACGGTCCCCGCAGCCCAGGTGACGGACGGCGTCAACCAGGCCGAGGTGGACGCCATCATCGAACTGATCCGGAGGCTCGCGACCCGGCCACCCACGGGCGGGATCGCGGTGATCAGCCCGTTCCGGGCCCAGGCGGACGCGATCGAGGCGGCGCTGCTGTCCGCGTACGACGTCGACGAGATCGAACGGCTCGGCCTGCGCTCCGGTACCGTCCACGCCTTCCAGGGCAGCGAGGCGGACGTGGTGATCGCCTCCCTCGGGCTGGTCGACGACGACCCACCGTCGCGGCACCGGTTCCTGGCCGAACCGAACCTGTTCAACGTCCTGATCACCCGGGCCAGGAACCATCTCACCGTGGTCACGTCGCTACGCTCACCCGAGGGCATCGTCGCCGACTACCTCCGGTACGCCGACCGGCCACCGCCAGCGCCGTCGGGCCCGGGTAATCTCGCGCCAGATCCGTGGACCCGGGCCCTCGCCGTCGAACTCGACCGGATCGGGCTGCCGGTCCGGGCCGACTACCCGGTCGGCCGCTGGCGGATCGACCTCTGCGTCGGCGACGACGCGGAAG
The DNA here is from genome assembly GCF_038246755.1 of Micromonospora sp. FIMYZ51. Taxonomy (NCBI): domain Bacteria; kingdom Bacillati; phylum Actinomycetota; class Actinomycetes; order Micromonosporales; family Micromonosporaceae; genus Micromonospora; species Micromonospora sp. FIMYZ51. The sequence continues at coordinate 4,209,874 of NZ_CP134706.1, forward strand.
CGGTAGGCGTGTTCTGCCGGGTGCACCCCGACGGCGTGGCCGCCCACATCGAGCGGCACCGTACGCTCACCCGCGCCGGCTGGCACCTGCACGACGTGTTCGCCAGCCACTGGACCGACGACCCCATCCGCGCCGCCCTCGACCTCGCCACCCGAATCGCTGTCACAGATAGGCGAACCTGACCGGCCCGGTGCCGTAACCACCCATGCCGACCTGGTGACTGACCTCCTTGACAAGCAGGCGGACGGGGTACTCCACGGCGGTCGCCCACCGGGTGAGGTCAGCTCATCCGCGGTCTTCGAACAGCGGTCGCAGACATTCGAGCAGCATTGCGGTGTCGACGTTCCGGGGCAGGTCAACTCGAATGTCGACACCGCGACCTTTGACCGTCAACACGACCGTCGGGCGCTCGTCGCGCAGCCTCCAGTTGCGGATCGCGACGACAAGCGCGCTCAACTGTGGCTGCACGGCGGCGAGGGTGGCGAGATTGGCCATTACGGCAACCCCTTCGATGGCCAGCGTGATGGCGTCCACGCCACGGATGCCCTCGTCCGGCAGGTCGACCTCGTCCAGCACCTCCGGCGGCAACTTCAGCTTGACGACACTCATCGTTCTCCTTTGACCTGCGCGGCAATTTCCTCTTGGATGTCCCGGTCCAGGGGACGCAGGCTCGTCGAGGCGACCGCGTTGCAGAAGTACCCCTGGACGTGGTGGATGCCGAGATCCCAGATCTGCTGCAAGGTGACCGGCGCCTCCTCGTCGTAACCTTCGACCACAACAGCCCGCGGATATGGGGCTTGCCCTTGGTCTCGGGCATATCGGGCCACCTTCGTCACCAGCCGCAACTCGTCCAGGGCCAACGGGTGGTGCAGCACCGCCCGATCGACCTTTATCTGGGTAAGCCGTAGTTCGGCCATCCGCGCCAGCGATGCGTGTCCGACCCCGAAGTCATCGACAGCGAAATTGATGTGCAGCTTCGCAGCCAACTCGGTGAGCCTGCGGTGGAAGTAATCCAAGGGCTTCTGCGGCCAGTCCTCACCCGGTCCCGGCATGATGGGGTCCTGCTCGGAGATTTCGAGCGTGAGGATTCGCGGGTTGACATCCGCCTCGGTGAGGGCCTTGCTCACCTGCTGTAGATAGGTGTCACGGAGCAGCGAGCGGACCGCTACGTTCACCGCCAGTGGTTTTATTCCCTGCCAGTTGGCGGCAGCAGCGGCCTCGGCATACGAATGGATAGCCTTCGAGACGAGCAGTGCATCGCGTTCGATGATGAAGCGGTCGCCCCAGTCGTACGCCATCCGCAGAGCCGCCAGGGGCGCGCTGATCTCTCGCTCGTTGCGGCGGGCCAACGCCTCGAAGCTGTGCACGCCGACTCCAGCGGGATGTCTGCTCAGCTCCACCACGGGCTGGAAAACCATTGTCATCGAGTCGATGAGCTTCTGGTAGCTGGTGAACGCGTACTCATAGACCGGCGTGGGCAGACGCCCGAAGGCGTTGCGCAGCGCCGTCATCACGGCCATCTCCGACTCCACCGGATCAGCGACCGGGTCGGAGTCCCACACCGCCCGCAGGATCACCGCCAGCGGTTCCCCCATCTCCAGTTGCGCCGGAGCAGGATCGACTACCACGAGGGCAGCGACCCGCTCGTTCACATACTTGACGGGTACGCAGAGCATCCGCCGCCGGGCACCTTCGGAGACGACGTGGCCGGGCATCGAGGTGCGGTACTGCACGGCCTCGTCGGCGGCGAGTTCCAGCATCGGTCGCAGCAGTTCCCTATCGAACCGCGCGGTCCTGTCCAGCACACTGAAGTCGTCCCCGGCGAACTCCACCACGGCCACCGAATCCGCGTCGACGGCATATCGGACGAGTTCCACCCGCTCACCATGACCGCCCTGCTGGGCGTGGTGCCGCGGCCGGCTGGCGCCGCGGAAGATCCGACCGAGTAACTGCGTGATCGAGTTGCCGTGGTCCTCCAGCGGATTCTTGCATGGGCCGACGATGCCTGGGTTGGCCGGCGTGTTGAGTGCCTGCCGGTCATGCCGCGACACCGGCGGCTGGGTCAGAGGTATGGCGGGTCCGTAGGTCTTCACCCACTGTGCCGGCGGCGGGTCGATACCTTGCTCCGCCACGAAGGCTGCCATCCGCGCGAACGACACGCGGCGAGCCTCATCCGCTGCTTCGCCCCGCAACGCCCGCAGCACATGATGAGTCAGCACGCCGTGCCCGTAATCCGAATTCTCCCGGGCCACCGCACCCCTGGGACACGCCAGCAGGGCGCTGTGCCGGTCGACCTGGGTACGGTACGACTCCATTGCCGCGGCGTGCCGCCGGTCGGCGTCGGCGTAGATACCCGCCTGGCAGCAGTCCAACACCAGGAACGAGGTGCCGGTGAACGCCTCGAAGACATCCCGTTTGAGAAACGACATGCGCAGCCCGTTGTCCGGCTCCCGGGGTAGCACCTCCGGGTCCAGATCGGCGGTGACCAGGTACGCGTCGAGCTGGTCGTTCCATTCCGGTACCAGCGCGTGACCGGCGAAGTAGACCAGCAGCACGTCCGACGGCCGAGACTCGAAGGCGATTTCCCGCAGGTACGCCTTGATGTCACGCCACTTGGCCTCGGCCCCGATGAACATCTTGACGGCACCGTCGTCAAAGGTGCCATAGTCCTGGTCGAGCAGTACCCCCCGCAGGTCTTGTGCGTCGCTCTCGGCATAGCGCAGGGACGGTAGTTGCACGTCGTAGCCGCACTGATTGACCCCAATCAACACGGCCTGTCGCTTGCTCGGCGCCATCGCACACCCCCGAGGCGATCCGTCGGACGGTCACAAGGTGAAGTGTCGTCGACTCCGCAGGTGACCTTATCGGTTCGAGTGCACGAGGCGGCTCATCGTCAGATTCCTGTCAAACGCCCGGTTGGGTGCCGTCGCGCCGAGGATGCAATGCCACAGACGAGTCCGAAGACGGCCTGGCCCCGGTACGGCCCACCGCTGCTGGTCCGCTCGGCCGACTCCGTTGTGCATCTGGTCACCGAGGTAGGACTCCGGTAGGTGGTACTCCGGTCCAGGCCCACATCTCCAGCATGCTGCGGTCGACCAGAGTGATGTTGAGTTGGCGGGCCAACTGGGCACCGTCGCCGGTCGTAAAGAATCCGTTGGTCACGATCATGCAGATCTCGCCCCGGTGGACCTCCCGGCAGGTGCCGGCGAAACGTTGGATCGCGGCACTGCCGACCCGGTGATTGAGGCTGTGCCGCTTGCACTGCACCACCACGCGCCGTCCATCGGGCGCGAGCGCCGTGATGTCCGCTCCCCGGTCACCGGCACCACCGCAGACCCGCACCTCCCGGAAAGCCGAGGCGGCGAGAATCCTGGCGAACCACTGTTCGAACTCCGCTCCGCTCATCGCATCGGTCACCGAGATCAAGCGGTCCCGCTCGGCCTGCTCCGCTCGCACGCGAGCCCGCTGATGCGACACCGCGACGAGCACCGCGGCAGCCGCCACGAGCACGAGGAAGAGCAGGAACGCCGACCAGTACGGATGCCGTCGGACAAAGTCGAAAATGATAGCGACCAGCACCAATGCCAGCACGCCCCACAGCAGATAGTTCCCGCCGGCTCCCGAGTTCCCGGAACCGGAGGAGCGGCGGGCGGCTGACCTTCGGCGAGTAGCACCCGCACGTCGCCGACGATAATGCCCCCGGACGCGTGCGCCGCTCTTCCGGACATGCGATCTGACGTACGGCATGAGACGCTCCCGAGTCGAAGGGGAGCCTCAGTCTCACCTCGAGCTACGACACGTTCAACGCTCGACCAGCGATAACGTCGGCTTCCCGACAGCGACACCATCGAGGCGAGCACGACCGGGGCGTCAGCCGTTGGAACGGTACGCCGCTCGGGCACCAGGCCTGCGGCTGGCCAGCACGGCGAGGGTCTCCCGGCGTACCTCCTCGACCTCGTGCGCCAACCTGCGGTGGGGTGAAGCGGACGACCTGAATGCCGAGGGCAGCCAGCTGGGCGTCACGCCGCAGGTCGATCTCGCGCTGTCGCGGGTCACCGTGGGTGGTGGCGGCCCAAGGCAGCCGAGGCCCATCGGTCGGAAGCAGGGGGCAAGGCGGGGTGGGGGCGGTGGGTGGGGCCTTGGTGGGGGTGGGATCGGGTATAAGGGGCGGGTGGAGTTGCCGCCTTATCTGGCCAGTATGCCGATGCACGCGATCACCGAGATGTACGGGGAGGTCGGGCTGCGCGAGCGGTTCCGGCTGGAGATTGAGGTGTTCGAGGCGGAGGAGCGGGACCGGCTGGGTGAGGCGTTGGAGTTGGCCGCCAGGCTGCACCACGCAGACCGGCGGTCCCGTGAGCCGTACCTCAACCACCTGCTCCGGGTGGCGATCCGCATGATCCACTACTACGAGGTACGCGACGTCGACGTGATCGTCGCCGGGCTGTTGCACGACGCCGTGGAGGATCACCCGGTCGAGTTGGCGGGCGGAAGCGCACCGAGCGGAAGCGCACCGGGCGGGAGCGCACCGGGCGGGAGCGCACCGGGTGGGAGCGTCGAGGGCGGGAGCGTCGAGGGCGGGAGCGATCCGAGCGCGGCGGCGTTGGCGGTCCTCGGCGAACGGTTCGGGGGGCGGGTGGCGCGGCTGGTGGCGGCGGTGACCAACCCGACCTGGGATCCCGGACGCGACCGCAACGAGCAGTACCGCGAGCACCTCGCGGTCAGCCTCGACCGGGAACCGTGGGCACGGGTCATCAAGGTCTCCGACTTCACCGACAACGGGGTCGGCGTGATCCACTCGGTCGGGCCGAAGGTCGAGTCGTCGGCACGCAAGTATCGCCCGCTGGTGCCGCTCTTCCGGGACCTGGTCACCCGGCCGGACACCCCGCTCTCCGCGCCGGTTCGGCAGCACATCCTCGGTCAGCTCGACCTGGCCGAGGAGCGCTTCAGCGCGATTCTCGACCAGCCTGCCCAGCACGCCTGAGCTGGGCTGTCGGGTCAGGCGTTTGTGGAGGTGCTGGTCGGTGCGGTGGTCTTCTGGTAGAGGCGGCTCTCCAAGAGGCTGGCCTGGGCGACCGAGCCGCCGCCGACGCCGAGGCCGCTGCGAGCCGCGTGGTAGAAGTTGTCCCGCGCCTCGTTGGCCCGATGCAGCAGGTCGGGCAGTTCATGTTCGGACGGCATGCCTCGGGCGAGGCGTTCGATCGCCCAGACCGCATCGCGCCACGAGCGGGCCGCGGTCACCGTGGGGCCGTCACCGAGCAGGAGTACGTTCTCCCAGGCGATGGTGTGCCGGAAGGATGCCTCGGTCAGCGCGGCGTGCTCCTGTTCCCGGTCGAGGTAGCCGCCGATCATCCGGCTGGCGATCGTGTGCACCTCCTTGAGTGCCCGGGCGAACTCGGCGTACGCGTCCAGCCGCCGCTCGTCCCACCGCACCGTCTGGCGGCGACGCCACCGTGACCGGTCGGCGAGTGAGGTGGCGACGATCGTGCCGATGGTGCCGACCAGCACACCGAGCAGGGCCGGCAACTGTGTGACGAGGCTCCCCATGGCGTCAGCCTGCCAGCCGCCGGCAATCCCGGACGCCCGGCCCATCCGGCGTCTGATCCGGTGCAAGCCAAAACGGGATCACCGGATGCGTGCCGAACTCTTATTCTTGGGCGTTCGAATTTCTAGGGGGGGTTTCATCGTGCGTGTTGCACGCGTACTCGCGCCTGCCGCGATAGCGCTCGTCCTGCTCGCCGGCTGTGGTGACGACGGCGGCGATGCGGGGTCGTCCACCCCGTCCAGCACCGCACCCGCCAGCAACGGAATCGCGGATCAGACGGCGGAGGAGATCCTGGCGGCGGCGACCGGCGCGTTGGAGAAGGCAGGCTCGTACCGGGTCAGCGGCGAGGCAAAGGATGGCGGCGAGATCACGTCCATCGACTTCAAGGTCACCGGCGACGATCTGTTCGGCACGATCGGCATGGAGGGCACCTCGATCCAGCTGCTCATGGTCGGCAACAAGTCCTACTTCAAGGCGGACGCCGAGTTCTGGACGATGATGGGTGGTCCGGAGGGCAAGACGATGGCCAAGCTGATCAACGATCGCTGGGTCAAGGTGGCGCCGGACGACGACATGTTCTCCGGCATCTCCGAGCTCGCCGGGATGGCCGACCCGAAGTCGCTGCTCAAGCCGGACGGAAAGATCACCAAGGGCGAGGTCAAGGAGATCGAAGCCGGACCGGCCATCGCACTCGTCGACGAGTCGGACAAGAGCAGTCTGTACGTGGCGACGACCGGCGAGCCGTACCCGTTGCTCGTCGAGTCCTCCGACGGAGACGTGGCGATCAGCGGTTTCGGGGAGTCCTTCCCGGAGCTCAAGGAGCCGACCGAGAAGGAGATTGTCGATCTCAGCGAGATGACCGCCGGCAGCTGACCGCGCGGTAGCCGAAGACGAGCAGCGGCGGGGCGGGACTTCGGTCCCACCCCGCCGCTGTTTACCGTCAGGAGGTGAACTTTTCCAGGGCGAGTTCGAGGGCGGCGGTGTCCGGCTGGGCGTACGCCTTCATGGTCTCCTTGTTGTAGGAGACGAAGCTCGGGCAACGGACGGCCGGGGCGTTGATCCGTCCACCCTCGCCGATCTTCTCACCGGTCTTCGCCGCGTAGAAGGTAAGCGTGTAGCGCGAGGAGACGTAGTCGACGGTGACCTTCTTGTCGTCCCGGTCCTTGTACTCGCACTTGCGCGCTTCGCCCTCGCTACCCTGCTCGAAGGCGAGGCAGCCGACGACGGAGACCGAGGCCCAGTCCGAGGTCCGGGCGTGGTACGGCTTGTCGAAGCCGACCGACTTGCTCAGCCAGGATTCCGGCCGCTCCGGGGAGTTGGCGAAGGTGTAGACCTTGGCGCCCTTGGCCGCGGTGTAATCCGCGGCGTTCAGGATCGGGCTGCCCTCGCAGACCGCCGACATGTCGCTGGAGTTGCGGGCGGTGATGGCGTTGTTGTTTTGCGGCTGCTCCTCGGGCGACGGCGGGGCCGCGGGAGACTCGCTCGCGGCGGGCGAGCTGGTCCCGCCGGTGGTGACCGTCGGCTCGTCGTCGTCGCCGGAGAACACGAAGAAGCCGATCAGCCCGCCACAGGCGACAAGCACCGCCATCACCACCGCGCCGATGCCCACGCCGAGCCAGAGCCCGTTCTTCGAGGAACTCTTCGGCGCAGCAGCGTAGGACGGCGGCGGGAGGGGCGCACCGAACTGGGAAGGGTAACCGGGCTGGCCGGGCTGTCCGACCGGAGAGCCGGGAGGTAGGGGTTGGCCGACCGGGGAGCCGGGAGGTAGGGGTTGGCCGACCGGGGAGCCGGGAGGTAGGGGTTGGCCGACCGGGGAGCCGGGCGGGACCGGCTGACCCACGGGAGAACCGGGCGGGGTGCCCCAGGCGGCGTTCGGATCCGGCTGCCCTCCGTGCGGAGGGTAACTGTCACTCATGTGTGGCCCTTGTCAAAGTCGAGCGGTTCACTTGCACAAGATCAGAGCCAGGGTAGTGAGCGAGGCAAATCGGGGCGCCGGCTCCCCTCGGTCTTGTTCCGCAGCGTGGACACGGATGGTGACGAAGCCGGACCATCCAGACCTGAGTGCGCGCCGCCGACGGGTCTCGCTCCGCCCGTACCCGCCGGGTCTCGCTCCGTCCGCTGCCGGGTCTCGCTCCGCCCGTACCCGCCGGGTCTCGCTCCGTCCGCTGCCGGGTCTCGTTCCGCGCGCCGCCGCCCGGCGTCCGGTGTGGCCGGGCGGCGCAGCGGGTACCTGACCGGAAACCGGCGAGGAGGAGGACGAGATGACCGACCCGAGGTACACCCCGATCGCGGTCACCGCGGCCGGGCTGGTCGACGACGCCAGCGACGCGGACGGCGGTGCGGTGGTCGGCGCGGACGACGCGGCGGCCGACGCCGCCCGGGCGGGTGCCGACGTCGATCTCAGCGGCGCGCGGCGGGATGTCGACCCGACTCCGGTCGGCGCGGCCGACGCCGAGGCAGACCGGCGGCGCGCCGCCAACGAGGTGTGACGGCAAACTCGCAGTACGCGGCAGGTAGACGCCCCGGGACCGGATTACCGGGGCGTCGCCTTCTCGACACTTTGATAGATGGAAATATTGCGTGACTGTTTCGCGGCATCGTAGGCTGCCGTGGGAGCGCTCCCGGCCATTCCGTCCGACCGCGTGGGAGCTGCCGTACCCACCACCACGACCAGATTGCGACGGTCCCCCATGAAGCATCCTCCCCGCCGCACCCGCCGCCTGTTGGTCGCCGCCGGTGCCGTCGGTGCGCTGACTCTCGGCGCGCTGGCGTCGCTGCCCGCCACCAGCGCGATGGCCGCGACCGGCTGCTCCGTGAGCTACACGACGAACAGCTGGTCCGGCGGATTCACCGCGAGCGTGACGATCACCAACCTCGGCGACGCGGTTTCCAGCTGGAGCCTCGGATTCTCCTTCCCGGACAGCGGCCAGCGCGTCACCCAGGGCTGGTCGGCGACGTGGAGCCAGAGCGGCAACGCCGTCACCGCCCGGAGCGAGAGCTGGAACGGCTCATTGGCGACCGGTGCCCGTACCAGCATCGGCTTCAACGGCAGCTTCACCGGCGCCAACCCGGCCCCGACCTCGTTCACCCTCAACGGGACGGTCTGCACCGGCTCGACCGCTCCCACCACGCCAGCACCGACGACTCCCCCGCCGCCCACGACGCCCCCGCCGACGACTCCCCCGCCCGGCGGGCAGACTCCGGTGGCCATCAACGGACAGCTGCGGGTCTGCGGAGTCAACCTGTGCAACCAGTACGGTCGGCCGATCCAGCTGCGTGGCATGAGCACCCACGGCATCCAGTGGTTCGGTAACTGCTACAACAGCGCCTCGCTCGACGCCCTCGCCACCGACTGGCGGTCCGACCTGTTCCGGATCGCCATGTACGTGCAGGAGGACGGTTACGAGACCGACCCCGCCGGCTTCACCAACCGGGTGAACAACCTGGTCGAGGAGGCCACCCGGCGCGGCATGTACGCGATGATCGACTTCCACCTGCTCACCCCGGGTGACCCGATGTTCAACCTGGAGCGGGCCAAGACCTTCTTCGCCGCCGTCTCCGCCCGGCACGCCGCGAAGAACAACGTGATCTACGAGATCGCCAACGAGCCAAACGGGGTGAGCTGGTCGACCATCAAGAACTACGCCGATCAGGTCATCCCGGTGATCCGGGCCAACGACCCGGACGCGGTGGTCATCGTGGGCACCCGGGCGTGGTCCTCGCTTGGCGTCTCGGAGGGCGGCAACCACACCGAGATCGTCAACAACCCGGTGAACGCCAGCAACGTCATGTACGCGTTCCACTTCTACGCCGCCTCGCACCGGGACAACTACCGGGCCGAGGTGGAGCGGGCGGCGGCCCGGCTGCCGCTCTTCGTCACCGAGTTCGGCACGGTGGACTACACCGGAGACGGCGCTGCCGACCTGGCCAGCAGCACCCAGTGGCTGGACCTGCTGGACCGGCTGAAGATCGGCTACGCGAACTGGACCTTCTCCGACAAGGCCGAGGGCAGCGCCGCGCTGCGGCCCGGCACCTGCAACGGCAGCAACTACACCGGCACCTCGATGCTCACCACCTCCGGTGCCTTCATGCGGGACCGCATCCGTACCCCGGACGACTTCCCGACCAGCTGAGTCTGTACCACCACCACGGCGGCCCCGGCGTTGCACCGCGCCGGGGCCGCCCCCTGTGCCGATCAGGGGCGGGACCGCCCCCTGCGCCCGCCGGGACGGGACCGCCCGGCCACCAGTGGGGAGCCTGGTGGCCGGGCGGTCGGTACGGGGTGGTCAGCTGCTCGTGGGGACAGCCCGCGGGTCCTATTCCTCGCCGCCGTCCTCGCCCTCGTCACCGCCGAAGGAGTCGAAGACCTCCTCGGCGACCATGCCGCCGGCGAAGCCGAGCGCCGCGCCACCGACCACCCCGGCGGCCACCGCGCCCATTCCCGACCCCCGCCGCTCGTGGTGCTCCTCATAGTGCCCGTAGCCGGGCTGATGCGGAGGGTAGCCCATCGGCGCACCGTAGCCAGCCGGTCCCCGGTGGCCGGTCGGCGCACCGTAGCCGGGGTGCTGGGTCTGGTACTGCTGCAACGCCTCGCGCAGCCAGCGGTCGACCTCGGCGGCCCAGTCCAGCCCGTCGGCGTCGGCGTGCGCGACCCGGTATCGGCCGTAGGAGTCGTGGCTGCCCATGAAGAGCCCGGTCTGCCGGTCGAACTCCAGCACGATCTCCACGCCCTGCTCGTCGGCGAGGAAGGTCAGCTCGACCTGGTTGACGCCGTGGGCGTACTGCGGCGCGGCGAAGTACTCGATCTCCTGGTAGAAGGGGAGCGTCTGGTGCGCCCCGGCGATGTACCCGTGTTCCAGGTCAGCGCTCTTGAATCGGAAGCCGAGCTGGCCGAAGGCGGTCAGGATCCGCTCCTGCACCGGCAACGGGTGCACGTGCACCGGGTCGAGATCGCCCTTGTCGACCGCACCACGGATGGCGACCTCGGTGCGTAGGCCCAGGGTCATGCCGGGCAGCCGCTGCCCGTAGATGTCGGTCACCGGCGTCTGCAACGGGATCGGGAGCTGGAACGGAATCGCCAGCTGCTGCCCCTGCGCCAGGCGCAACCCGCTGGCGACCGGGACCCGGTGGAACTCGACGCTGGCGTCGTGGTCTGCCTCCGCGCCGTCGACCTCCACCCGGGTCACCAGCCCCAGCACGATCTGGTCGATGTCCGCGTCCTGGCTGCCGCCGGTGAGGTTCACCTGCCCGTCGAGCGTCAGGCCGGGACGGGTGTTCGGATTGGACAGGACCGTGTCGACGCTGGGCGCGCCGATCCCGAAGGCACCCAGCATCTTCTTGAACACCACGAGTCTCTCCCTCGACAGTGAGCGGGCGCGACGCACGGCAGAAACGTGAAACTTTCACGCACAACCCCTGCGCCACAACGGAATCAGCGCCGTCCATGATGGATTCCGTCGCGCCGGGAAGCTAGCACCGACACCTGAAAGATAGCTGAGAGAGATCAGGGTGTCACCATAAGTGAGTACGGCGATCGGTCAGCCCGGCACCGGACCGAGCAGCGAGTCGGCAGGCCCGGTGGAACCCGCGGGGTACTCCCCCAGCGGCACCGTGCCCGCCTTCCAGGCGGCCAGCACCGGCTCGACGATCCGCCAGCACTCCTCGGCGACGTCACCGCGTACCGACAGCGTCGGGTCGCCCTCGAACGCGCCGCGCAGCACCTCGCCGTACGCCGGCAGTTCCCCCGGGCCGAAGTCGGCCGTCAGCCGGACCCGGTCCAGATCGAAGGGGTTACCGGGACCGTTGATGTTGAGATCGAGGCCGAGGCAGTCCGGGCCGAACCCGATCCGCAGCCGGTCGGGATGCTGGTAGCCGATCAGCCCGTCGGGCACCCGGGCCGGCTGCTTGAAGGTGATGATCGCCTCCTTGCGCATCTCCGCCATGGCCTTGCCGGACCGTAGCCGGAACGGCACCCCCGCCCAGCGCCAGGTGTCCACGGTGAGCACCATCTCGGCGAGGGTTTCGGTGTGCCGGCTCGGGTCCACGCCCGGCTCGTCGACATAGTTGGGCAGCCCGCGCCCGGCGATCTCGCCCGCCGTGTAGCGGGCCCGCCGGCTGGCCGCCGCCGGGTCGTCGTCCCAGAGCCGGGTGGCCCGCAGCACCTGCGCGGAACGGCCGCGCAACTCCTGCGCTTGCAGGGTCGGCGGCGGATCCATCGCGAGCAGGGCGAGCACCTGGAGCAGGTGGCTCTGCACCATGTCGATCAACGCACCCGCGCGGTCGTAGTAGCCGGCCCGGCCCTCCAACCCGAGGGTCTCGTCGAAGACGATGTCCACGCAGGCCACGTGCGTGGCGTTGAGCAGCGGCTCGAAGATCCGGTTGGCGAACCGCAGGCCGAGCAGGTTCAGCACGGTCGATTTGCCCAGAAAATGGTCGATCCGGTGGACCTGGTCCTCCGGTACCAGGGTGGCCAGCAGGTTGTTGAGCGAGTGGGCCGAGATCCGGTCGACGCCGAACGGCTTCTCCAGCATCAGCCGGGTGCCGGGCGGCACGCCGATGCGGGCCAGCGCCGCCGCCGCGCGGGCGGTCACCATCGGCGGCAGCGCGAAGAAGATCACCACTGGCCCGGCGCAGTCGGCCAGCAGCCGTCGCAGGCCGTCCTCGCTGGTCACGTCGGCGGTCACGTACCGGCTGTTCCGGATCACCTCGCTTTCGGCGGGTCCGTCGGCACCGACGGTGGCGAACGAGTCGGCCACCCGGCGACGCCAGCGCTCGTCGTCCCAGTCGTCCATGCCACTGCCGATCAGGCGCAGACCGGGGACCCCGCCGCTGGCCAGCAACACCCCCAGACCGGGCAGCAGCAGCCGCCCGGTCAGGTCACCGCTGGCACCGAGCACCAGCAACGTCTGCCGGATGGGCCGGGTGGTGGCGGAACTCACGGGAGCGGCTGCGGGGGCGCTGGGAACCGGCGTCGTCATGCCTCCACCTTGCCCTGTGCCGATCAACGGCCCGGCACGGACCCCGCCGACCGGCCCGGCGCGGGACCCGACGGCCCGGCGCGGGACCCGACGGCCCGGCGCGGGAGCCGACGGCCCGGCGCGGGACCCGATGGCCCGGCGCGGGACCCGATGGCCCGGCGCGGGGTCGCTGACAGGTGCCGTCGAGCCGCGCGGCGTGGTCAGAGGCCGGGCGCTCGGCTGCCGACGGTTACCGGTCCACCGCGTCCGGCTCGCGCCACGATCTTCGTGTGGCAGGCTGGTCCTACCTCCGCCGGTGCACCACGACGCCGGCGACGCGCCGACCCTGCGAGGAGACGATCGATCCGATGGCTGCGGACGTCACCACCACCGACGAGTGGCAGGCCCTGCGCAAGCACGCCGACGAGATCCGCGCCACGCATCTGCGGGACCTGTTCGCCGCCGACCCCCAGCGCGGCGAACGGTTGACCGTCGAGGTGGCCGACCTCTACATCGACTACAGCAAGAACCTGGTCACCGACGAGACGCTCGGGCTGCTGACCGCGCTGGCCGAGCGGGTCGGGCTCACCGACCGGATCGCCGCGATGTTCGCCGGTGCGCACATCAACGGCACCGAGGACCGGGCCGTGCTGCACACCGCGCTGCGGCTGCCGCGCGAGGCCACGCTGACCGTGGACGGTCAGGACGTGGTGGCCGACGTGCACGGCGTACGGGAGCGGATGGCCGAGTTCGCCGAGCAGGTGCGTTCCGGGCGGTGGCGTGGGCACACCGGCGAGCGGATCCGCACCGTGGTCAACATCGGCATCGGCGGCTCCGACCTCGGGCCGGTGATGGCGTACGAGGCGCTGAAGGCGTACCGCGACGGCGGCCTCAGCTGCCGCTTCGTGTCGAACATCGACCCCACCGACATCGCCGAGACCACCGCCGACCTCGACCCGGCGACCACGCTGTTCGTGGTGGTGTCGAAGACCTTCTCCACCCAGGAGACCCTGGCCAACGCCGAGCAGGCCAAGCGCTGGCTGCTGACCGGGCTCGGCGTCGGCGAGGAGGCGGTGGCCAAGCACTTCGTCGCGGTGAGCACCAATGCGCAGCGGGTGGGCGACTTCGGCATCGACCCGGCGAACATGTTCGGCTTCTGGGACTGGGTGGGCGGGCGGTACTCACTGCCCTCGGCGGTGGGCCTGTCCGTGCTGCTCGCCATCGGGCCGGCCCACTTCGACGACCTGCTCGCCGGCTACCACGCCGTCGACGAGCACTTCCGCACCGCACCACCGGCCCGTAACGCGCCGGTGCTGCTCGGGCTGCTCAACGTCTGGTACGCCAACTTCCTCGGCGCGCAGACCCACGCGGTGCTGCCGTACTCGCAGTACCTGCACCGCTTCCCGGCGTACCTGCAACAGCTGACCATGGAGAGCAACGGCAAGTCGGTGCGTACCGACGGGCAGCCGGTGTCGTACGACACCGGGGAGATCTTCTGGGGTGAACCCGGCACCAACGGTCAGCACGCCTTCTACCAACTGCTGCACCAGGGCACCCGGCTGGTGCCGGCGGACTTCATCGGGTTCAGCGCGCCGAATCACGACATCGGCGAGATGCACGACCTGTTCATGTCCAACTTCCTCGCCCAGACCGCAGCGCTGGCCTTCGGTCGCACCGCCGAGCAGGTGGCCGCCGAGGGCACCCCGGCGGATCTCGTGCCGCACCGGGTCATGCCCGGCAACCACCCCACCACCACGATCATGGCCGAGAAACTCACCCCCGGCACCCTCGGCCAACTTGTCGCCCTCTACGAACACATCGTGCTCACCGAGGGCGTCATCTGGGACATCAACCCCTTCGACCAGTGGGGTGTGGAACTCGGCAAGGTGATGGCCAACCAACTTGCCCCCCTGCTCACCGGGGACCGGGCCGACCTGTCCAACCTGGACTCCTCCACCGCCGCCCTGATCTCCCGCTACCGCACCCAGCGCCGCCGCGACTAGGAAGTCGACCAGGAGGTTGTGGTCACGGCGCGCCGGTCCGCAACCTCCTGGTCAACTCCGGCGAGGGCGGCACGGCACGGTGCGCGGCCCGTTCGCCGCCTGACTCGATCTCGACCGTAGCCCGGCTGCGACCGTGGCGCTGGTCACGGGATTCGGCGTTCGGTTGTTTTTCGGTTCGCTCTGGCCCAATGGGTCACGAGCGGGTGCCCGGCCTGGGTCGGGTACCGCGTCCCTGACGCGACCGAGGAGCACGTGCGTGACGACGACCGACATCCGCGAATTCCACGTCATCGGCGAACGCGCCGAGGACACCAGGCTGCTGGAACAGACCCTGTTCGAGGTGAAGCGGGTCATCGTCGGGCAGGACCGGTTGGTGGAACGACTGCTTACCGCGTTACTGGCCCGAGGGCACTGCCTGCTGGAGGGGGTGCCCGGGGTCGCCAAGACCCTCGCGGCGGAAACCCTGGCCACCGCGGTGGGCGGCAGCTTCGCCCGGATCCAGTTCACCCCCGACCTGGTGCCCTCGGACATTCTGGGTACCCGGATCTACCGGGCGTCGAAGGAGAGCTTCGACGTCGAGCTGGGACCGGTGATGGCCAACCTGGTCCTCGCCGACGAGATCAACCGGGCACCGGCAAAGGTGCAGTCGGCGTTGCTTGAGGTGATGGCCGAGGGTCACGTCTCCCTCGGCGGCCGGACGTACCCGATGCCGACCCCGTTCCTGGTGCTGGCCACCCAGAACCCGATCGAGTCCGAAGGGGTCTACCAGCTGCCCGAGGCGCAGCGGGACCGGTTCCTGATGAAGGTCGTGGTGGACTATCCCACCGACGACGAGGAGCTGGGCATCCTCTACCGGATGGGCACCAGCGTTCCGGCCGCCCGGCCGGTGCTGGATCCGGGCCGCCTGGTGGCCTTGCAGGCGCGGGCCCGCGCGGTGTTCGTCCACCACGCCCTGGCCGAGTACGTGGTCCGGCTGGTGCTGGCCACCCGGGATCCGCAGCGGTTCGGGCTGGCCGACGTGGCCGCGCACCTGGCGTACGGTGCCAGTCCGCGCGCCACCCTCGGCCTGGTCGCCGCCGCCCGGGCGCTGGCCCTGCTGCGCGGACGCGACTACGTGCTGCCCGTCGACGTGCGGGAGATCGCCACCGACGTGCTCGCGCACCGGCTGGTGCTCTCCTTCGACGCGGTCGCCGACGACGTCGACCCGACCGAACTGGTGCGGCGCGTCGTCGAGGCCGTGCCACCGCCGCAGATCGCCCCCGCCCAGCAGGACCAGGGTCCGGGTCTGGGGGCGGCGGCATGAACTCCGACTCGACCCGGCTCGGACAGTTGGCGCCGCAGCGCCGGTTGCGTCGGCTGGAACTGACGATCAGCCGCCGGCTCGACGGCCTGCTGCACGGGCAGCATCTGGGCCTGCTGCCGGGGCCGGGCAGCGAGCCGGCCGGCAGCCGCGAGTACCGCCCCGGCGAGGACGAGGTACGGCGAATGGACTGGTCGGTGACGGCGCGGACCGCGGTGCCGCACGTGCGTACCGTCGACGCCGATCGGGAGTTGACCACCTGGACGCTTGTGGACGCGACGCCGAGCATGGACTTCGGCACCGCGGAGCTGGAGAAGCGGGAGCTGGCGGTGGCCGCGGTGGCCGCGGTCGGCTTCCTCACCGCCGGTGCCGGCAACCGGCTCGGCGCGCATGTGCTCGGCGCGGCCGGGGTACGCCGCTTCCCCGCCCGCACCGGCCGCTACCACCTGCTCAGCCTGCTGCGTACGTTGCTGGCGGTGCCTCGGGGCCGGCCGGCCAGCCAGCCGGTGTCGCTTGCCGACGCGATCGACGGGCTGCGCCGGTCGGCCAGCCGGCGGGGCCTCGCGGTGGTGGTCTCCGACTTCCTCGACGGCCTGCCCGACGAGGGGATCGGCGCCGCGCCGCCGGACTGGGAGCGGCCGTTGCGCCGGTTGGCCGCCCGGCACCAGGTGCTCGCCGTGGAGGTCCGCGACCCGCGCGAGTGGGAACTGCCCGACGTCGGCCTGATCACGCTTGTGGACCCGGAGAGCGGACGCCGCCGTGAGGTGTCCACCGGCAGTCGCCGGCTGCGCGAACGGTACGCGGCGGCGGCTGCCGCCCAGCGGCTGACGGTGGCCCGGGCGCTGCGCCGGGCCGGCGCCGCCCACCTGCCGCTGAGCACCGACCGGGACTGGATCGGCGACATCATCCGGCACGTGCACGCCCAACGCCGCCTGTCCCGCACGCCCCGACCCGCCAACGGAGGTGCCGCATGAGTTGGGCGTCGCCGGAACGATTGTGGCTGCTGGTCGGGGTGGCCGCCCTGACCGTCGGCTACCTGCTGAGGCAACGACGACACAGCCGGTACGCGGTCCGTTTCACCAACCTGCGGTTGCTGGACAAGGTGGCACCGGCCCGCCCGGCGTGGCGGCGGCACGTGCCGGCCGGGCTCTTCATCGCCATGCTGGCGCTGCTGGTGGTGGGCTTCGCCCGCCCGACCGACGACGTGCGGGTGCCCCGGGAACGGGCCACCGTGATCGTGGCGGTCGACGTGTCCCGCTCCATGCTCGCCGACGACGTGCCGCCGGACCGGCTGATCGCGGCCAAGGACGCCGCCCAGGAGTTCGTCGCGGACCTGCCGCAGGAGTTCAACGTCGGGCTGGTGGCGTTCGCCGGCAACGCGTCCGTGCTGGTGGCTCCCGGCGGCGACCGGGAGTCGGTCGCCGCCGGCATCGACCGGCTCGACGAGGGCATCACCAGTCTCCAGGGCACGGCGATCGGCGAGGCCATCCATTCGTCGCTGGAGTCGATCCGCAGCCTGGACGCCCAGGCCGTGGAGGAACCGCCGCCGGCCCGGGTGGTGGTGCTCTCCGACGGGGCGAACACCTCCGGGCGCGACCCGGTGTCGGCCGCCGCCGACGCGGTGGCGGCCGGCGTCCCGGTCGACACCATCTCCTTCGGTACGGCCGACGGCCGCATCGGCGGGGCCCAGCCGGTCCCGGTCGACGGGGAGACCCTGCGTACTGTCGCCGAGCAGGCGGGCGGCGGCTACTACGAGGCCGGCAGCAGCGACGAGCTGCGCGCGGCGTACGCCGACATCGGTTCCTCGGTCGGCTACCGGTTGGAGCGGCAGGACGTCTCGGCCCGGTTCATCGGCGCCGGCCTGGTGTTCGCCCTGCTGGCCGCCGGTGCGTCGATGCTCTGGTTCTCCCGCCTGCCCTGACGGCTGCTCCCCCGGCCGCTGCGACCAGGCCGCCGGACGTCCACCTAGGAGGGACATCGCCATGCCGAGCACGATTGCGGGCCTCGGCGAGCCGCGCGGGCCGCGGTTCGTCTCACCCGCCCTGACGCCCGAGGGCGGCCCAGCCGACCCGTACGGCGGACCTGATGGGATCGCCGGGCCCGACGACGTGCCAGGCGGGCCGGCGGCACAACCGCCGGACTCCCCCGGCCCGGCACGCTGGCCCCGGCTGCTGTTGACCGGGTTGACCCTGGTGGCGGTGTCGGCGGGGACCGGCGGCGTCGCCGGTCACCTCGCCGCCCGCGACGACCCACCGGAGGCGGTCGCCGGGGCACCGCCGGCCGTCGTACCGCCGGGAGCCGCCGGTGACCTGGTCGCCGCCGCCGACCGGGTCCTGGCCGGGGTGGTCTCGGTGCAGGTCTCCGGCAGCGGTCGGGGGGCCTCCGGGTCCGGGTTCCTGATCGACGACCGGGGGCACGTGGTCACCAACAACCACGTGGTGGCGCGGGGCGGCACGATCAACGTGATCGGCCAGGACGGTCGGCGGCTCACCGCACGGTTGATCGGCCGTGACCCGGGTACGGACATCGCTGTGCTGCGCGTCGATCCGGGCAACGGACTGCGTCCGCTGCCGTTGGCGGCGAGCGGTCAGCCCCGGGTCGGTGAACCGGTGCTCGCCGTCGGTTCGCCGCTGGGCCTGTCGGGCACGGTGACCGCCGGGATCGTCAGCGCCCTGGACCGGCCGGTACGTCTCGGTGGTGGTGCCCGGCAGCCGGCGGTGCAGACCGACGCGTCGATCAACCCCGGCAACTCGGGCGGCCCGCTGGTCAACGGCCAGGGTGAGGTGGTCGGCGTGAACACCGCCATCGCCACCCTGGAGGGCGGTGGCAACATCGGTATCGGCTTCGCCATCCCGATCGACCGGGCGGCACAGGTGGCGCAGCGGCTGATCGCGAGGGGATGAGGCGGACATGCGGCTACTCGTGGTGGAGGACGAGGAGGATCTGGCCGGCGCGCTGCGCGTCGGGCTGACCCGGGCCGGCTACGCCGTCGACGTCGCGGCCGACGCGGCGGAGGCGTACGAGTTGTTGCAGGTCAACGCGTACGATCTGATGCTGCTGGACATCAACCTGCCGGACGTGGACGGCTTCGCGCTGTGCCGGGCGGTCCGCCGCGGCGAGGTGGCGGTGGCCGGCGGGCCGGAGCTGCGGGTGCTGATGCTCACCGCCCGGGGCGCGCTGGGTGACCGGGTCCGGGGCCTGGATGAGGGCGCGGACGACTACCTGGTCAAGCCGTTCGCCCTGGCCGAACTGCTGGCCCGGGTACGGGCACTGCTGCGCCGGGACACCGGCGGCACGTCGGCGGTGCTCTCGGTCGGTGCGCTGACCCTGGACACGGCCCGGCACGAGGCCCGGCGGGGTACCCGCCGGCTGCACCTGACCCGCAAGGAGTTCGGGGTGCTGGAGTACCTGATGACCCGCCCCGGGCTGGTGGTGCCGGCGGAGGAGTTGCTGGAGCACGTCTGGGACGCCAACGCCGACCCGTTCACCGAGACCGTCCGGGTCACCGTCGGCACGCTGCGGCGCAAGCTCACCGCCGACGATGACGACCAGGCCCCGATCGAGACGGTGATCGGCCGGGGTTACCGCCTCCGGGAGGTGGCCGCGTGACGATCTTCCGGTCGATCCGGTTCCGCCTGACGGTGCTCTACTCGACACTGCTGTTCGCGCTTGCCGGCGCGGGTCTGCTGGTGGCGTACCTGGCAGTGGACCGGGCGGTCGACCCGAAGCCGATCACCGAGCGTTACCAGGCGCATCTGGTCAAGCTCAAGGCCGACGGTCGTACCGTGCCGACCGGCACCACTCTGGAGGTGGCCGAGGTGCAGCAGATCGAGGACGAGGTGAACCTGCGGCTGCTGGAGACGGTCCGGGACTATTCGTTGATCGCCCTGGGCGGGCTCTTCGTGGCCAGTCTCGGCATCGGCTGGGTGCTCTCCGGCCGGGCGTTGCGGCCGGTGGGCGCGATCGCCCGGACCGCCCGGGACATCCAGGCCACCGACCTGTCCCGCCGGATCCGGCTCGCCGGTCCCCGCGACGAACTACGCGACCTCGGCGACACCATCGACTCGATGCTGGACCGCCTGGACCAGGCGTTCCGCGCCCAGCGGCAGCTCATCGACGACGCCTCGCACGAGCTGCGCAGCCCGCTGGCGATCATCCGGGCCAACCTGGACGCGTCCCTCACCGCACCGGAGGCCACCGAGGCGGAGCGCGCCGCCGCCGTGGCGACCGTCGACCGGGCCACCACCCGGATGTCCCGGCTGGTCGAGGACCTGCTGGCCACCGCCCGGCGGGACGCCGACTCGATGGCCGACACCGACGTCGATCTGAGTGTCGTCGCCCGGGAGGCGGGCGAGGACTTCACGCCGCTGGCCGCCGGGCGCGGGCTGCGCCTGCGGTACGCGCTCGGCACCGACCTCACGCTCGTCGGCGATCCGGACGGGCTGCGCCGCGCCGCGGCGAACCTGCTCTCCAACGCGGTACGCCTCTCCCCGCTGGGCGGTGCCATCGTGGTGGCGACCGGCCGGGTGGGCGGCTGGCTCTGGCTGGCCGTGGTCGACGAGGGGCCCGGCATCGCCGAGCCCGACCAGGCGCGGGTCTTCGACCGGTTCTGGCGGGGCGAGGGTGGCCGGAGCGGCTCCGGCGACCGACGGACCGGGCTGGGACTGGCCATCGTCCGGCAGATTGTCGAGTCCCACGGTGGGCAGGCCGCGGTGCACTCCGTGCCGGGCGCGGGCAGCACCTTCGTGCTGTGGCTGCCGGCGGCGGACCGGGACGATGACGCTGCGCCACCGGCCGACTCGCCGTGGTGATGCCGCGATCTGTCATCCAACTGTCATCCAACCGTGCGGTCGACTCCAAGGTTGGTGCGCAAGGTGGTGGTCGATCGGGACGGCGCGTCTGGCCGCCGGCATCGACGACGAAGGAGACCGCTGTGGTGATGCCGTGGCCCTGGCCCATGCCCGACGACCACTCCTTCCGAGCGCTCTGGGACGAGCCGCAGGGGCACGACGAGGACGTCCGTCTCGCCGCCCTGGTCGCCCAACGACTCAGCGCCGACTGGACGACCCGGCGGCAGCAGATCACGGTAATGGTGCAGAACCGGGTCGTGATCCTCACCGGCCTGGTGGCCGGGGCCGAGACCCGGCGCGCCGCCGGTGAGCTGGCCTGGGACGTCGAGGGCGTACTCGATGTCTGCAACGCTCTGCGGCTGGCCGGTCACCGGCGCGGTCGCCGCTGACCTCCGGTCCGCCCGCGCCGCCCGGCACCGGTGGCGCGGGCGGACCGGCTCCTGCCGCTGAGATGGCGGGACGTCGCGTTGGCGCCGCCGCTGGCGGCCCCTCCGGCGGCGCGGGTGGTTACTGCGGCCGGTTCTCCAGCAGGGCGAACGCCTCGGCCCGGCTGCCGGCGACGCAGAAGACCTCGGCGAGGCGGGTGGCCTGGAAGACCTGCCGGATCAGCGGCGAGATCGTCACGACGCAGAGCCGCGCGCCGCGCTCGGCGGCGTGGCGATGGGCGCGGGCGAGCAACCCGAGGGCGGTGGAGTCGACCAGATCGGTGCGACCCAGGTCGACGACCACGTGACCGCCCATGTCGGCGGCGTGCCGGAGCGCCTGCCGCAGGGTGTCGCCGGTGTCGAGGTCGACATCACCGGCGACGGTCACCACCGTGACGCCGTCGACGTGCTCGATGCCGAGGATGCCGCCGGGTACGCCGCCGGTGGCCGGCCCGCAGTGGGCGCACCGGTGTGGTCCGGCGGCGAGCGGCGAGCCGCTCCAACCGTGCTCGGCGAGCAGGGTCCAGGCCACCTCGCCGTCGGACGGCACGCGGGGACCGGCGACGGTGTCACCGCAGCTGTCACAGGTCAAAGTGACCAGGTGATCGTCCAAGGCGACGGCCATGGCGTGCTCCTTCCCAACGTCGAGTGATCGGTCCCCCACCCTGCACCGGTCAGGTGGCGGAGACCGCGCGGGCAGATGACGGTTAAGTGACGAATTGATGTCCTGGTCCTTGGGTCGGATGCCCGACCGCCGACGCCAAACACGCCGCTCACCTAGGAATATGACGTAAGGGATTGATTCGATTACGTTACGCGACTGGAGGTGGCGGAGATGTGGACCCGGCTACCCACCGACGAACCCGTCGGCACTCTGGAGCTCGTCCACCGGTTCCGTGGGCCGATGCCGACCGGGGTGACCGTCGCACACCGGGGACGAATCTTCGTCAACTTCCCCCGGTGGGGTGACGAGGTGCCCGCGACCGTCGTCGAGTTGCGCCGTGGGCGCGAGATTCCCTATCCCGACCTGCGCTGGAACACGCCGTCCGGCAACGACGACCCGTCGGCTTTCGTGTCGGTGCAGAGTGTCGTGGTCGACCCCGCCGACCGGCTCTGGGCGCTCGACACCGGCAGCCCGTTGTTCGCGCCCACCACGCCCGGTGGTCCGAAACTGGTCCGGATCAATCTCACGACCGACACCGTCGAGCAGGTGATCACCTTCCCGCCCGACGTGGTGCTGCCCACGTCGTACCTCAACGATGTGCGGTTCGACCTGCGGCGCGGCGAGGCCGGGCTGGCATACCTCACCGATAGCGCCGACGCTGCCCCGAACGCCATCATCGTGGTGGACCTGGCGACCGGGGCGTCGTGGCGCCGACTGAACGACCACCCGTCCACCAAGGCGGAACCGCTCGCGGACTTCCGGCCGGTGGTCGAGGGCCGTCCGTTCCTGGTCCGTCCGCCGGACGGGCCGGCGCAGCCGGTGGGCGTCGGTGCCGACGGCATCGCCATCTCCGCCGACGGCGCCCGCCTGTACTACTGCGCCCTCGCCTCGCGGCGCTGGTACAGCGTCGCCACCGACGCGCTTGCCGATCCGGCGCTCGACCCGGACGAGGTCGCCGCGACAGTCGTCGACGAGGGTGACAAGGGCGGTGGCGCCGACGGGCTGGAGTCCGACGACGCCGGCCGGCTCTACCTCACCAACTACGAGCACAACGCGGTGCTGCGTCGGCGCCCGGACGGCGGGTACGAGACGGTCGTGCACGACCCGCGACTGCTCTGGCCGGACACGTTGAGTGTGGCCACCAACCGGCACCTGTATGTCATCGCCAACCAGGTGCACCGGCAGCCACCGTTCAACCGCGGCCGGGACCTGCGCCGCAAGCCGTACGCGCTGTTCCGCACCCGGATCGACGCCGGACCGGTACTGCTGCGGCCCTGACCCGGCCGGCGCACCCGATCGGGTGGTCGCGACGGCCGCCCGCAGTGCGGTGGCGGACCCGCCCCGTAGCGTCGGGAAGCAGTGGCCACGAGGTGAGGAGCGGGTCGGTGACCGAGCCGGAGGAAGACCGCGAGAAGAGCGCGAAGACCGATCCCGTGCTGTTCTCCCCCGACGGCGACCCGCACCACAACCTGGCTCAGGCGGCGCAGCCCGACGAACACCTGCCGCCGCGGTTCATCCACGACGGCGAGACCGAGATCGTCGACGACGAGCAGTAGCGCCGGCTCAGTCGTGCCGGGCCAGGGCGGCGGTCAACTCGTCGTCGTAGCTGGCAAGTTGACGCCCGTCCGCGGCGTACGCGATCAACCGCCCGTGGATCATGGTCGCCGACCGGAACGAGAAGGTCCGGACGCCCGGGTAGGCCGCCAGCAGCGGGATGGCGCGTGGTGGGCCGCCGGGGGCGGAGTGGTATTCGAGCCGGTCCACCTGCTCGGAGACCACACCGTTGACGCGTACCTTCGTCTTCTCGCTGCGGGTGTCGAAGGTGACCGGAGCGGCGGTGCCGAAGTCGGCGCACTCGGCCGGGCCCCGGCAGACGAAGAAGTAGCGCGGGTTGACCAGCTCCGCCGGACCGTACGCCTTGAAGGTGGGATCGGCCCCGGCGGGCAGCGGCTGCACCGCGAAGAACGCCAGGACGCCGGCAGCGGCGACGCCCACCCGCAGCCAGGCCCGCCGCAGCGCGGCCCGGCGGGCCGGCCGGGCGACGACCGCGACCGTGCCGAAGCCGGCCAGGCAGAGCAGACAGACGCCGAGCGTACGGGCGTTCTCGAAGAGGAACTGCACGCCGGGTCGCATCGAGACCGGCCCCAGCACCACTCCCAGGGAGAGCAGCATGCTGGTCAGCAGCGCGGCACCGGCCACCCGCCGGGTGACCCCGGCGGCGCCGATCAGCAGCATCGCGGCAAGCACCGGCCAGACCTGGTGATGCGTCCAGGAGACCGGGGACGCGGCCACGGTGGCACAGCCGACGAGCACCGTCGCCTGCCCGGTACGTCCCTGCCCGGCCAGTTGCCGGGCCCGGAGCAGGGCCACCGCACAGACGACGGCCACCAGCGCCGCCCAGACCAGTGGCAACGCGGCATCGGGCAGGCCGAGGCGGAGCAGCATGCCGTGCACGGACTGGTTGCCCAGCGACGCCAGGTTGCCGATCCGGGAGGTCTGGGTCACCGTGCCCGCCCAGTAGGTCAGGCTCTCGGTGGGCAGCACGATGAGGGCGAGCGCGCCACACGCGACGAACGTGGCGCCCGCGCGGGCGGCGTCGCGGTACCGACCGCAGACCAGGAAGTAGGCCACGAACAGCAGCGGGGTGAGCTTGATCGCCGCCGCCACCCCGATCAGCATCCCGCGTACCCGCGACGGCCGACCCATGCCGTCGAGCAGCGCCAGGAGCACGAGGAAGATGCTCACCTGGCCGAAGCGCAGGTTGCTCTGCACCGGTGCGGAGAGCATCAACACCACGGCCACCGCCGCCACCGCCATCGGGCGGCCGGCGCGCCCGGTGGCCAGCGCGCGACCGACGGGTACGGCGAGGGCGACCACGGCCGCGCAGGTCGCCACCATCCAGGCCGCCTCGACCACACCGAGCGGCACGGTGGTGATCGGCCAGAGCACGAGTGCCGCGAACGGCGGGTAGGTGAACGGCCCGCCGTTGGCGGCCACGTACTCGTAGAGCGGGCGACCGGCGCGCAGGTCGACCAGGGCACCGTGATAGATGTGCAGGTCGGACAGGCGATCCGGGCGGCGCAGCACCAGGGCGACGGAGACCAGGGCGGCCACCGCGAAAGCGACCCACAGCAGCACCAACCGACGATCCCGCATGGACCGAGAATAGGCAACGGACGTCGATCCCGACGCCCCCGCGCGGCCGGCGGCGTCCCAAGGTCAGCTGACGCCTTGCCGCGAGCCCCCGCCGACACTGACAATCATCTATGTTCCTGAGCCGGACGAGATCGGGCGCCGGGCAGCCCTCGATCGGAACACCGCCCTGTCCAACTCCGTCCGGAGGACATTTCATGAGCAAGACGATCAGACTGTGGTGCGCCGCCCTGGCGGCCGTCGCCCTGACCGCGCTGGCCGCGCTCTCGGTGCCGGGTCCGGCGTCGGCGGCGACGCTTACCGAGGTGACCAACTTCGGCACCAACCCCAGCAACCTGCGCATGCACCTGTACGTGCCGGACCGGGTCGCACCCCGACCCGGGCTACTGGTCGTGGTCCACTACTGCACCGGCAGCGGACCCGCGATGCACACCGGCACCCAGTTCGCCTCGCTTGCCGACCAGTACGGCTACCTCGTGGTCTACCCGTCGGTGACCCGCAGCAGCCGCTGCTTCGACGTCTCCTCGCCGCAGGCCCTGCGCCGGGGCGGCGGCAGCGACCCGGTGGGCATCATGTCGATGGTGGACTACGTGCGGGCGCGCTATCCCGTCGACCCGGCCCGGATCTTCGCCACCGGAACGTCCTCGGGCGCGATGATGACAAACGTCCTGCTCGGGCTCTATCCGGACGTGTTCGCCGCCGGTGCCGCCTTCGCCGGCGTGCCGTTCGGTTGCTTCGCCACCACGAACGGTTCGGAATGGAACAGCGAGTGCGCCAACGGGCAGGTCATCCGCACCCCGCAGCAGTGGGGTGACCTGGTGCGCAACGCGTACCCGGGCTACACCGGCCCGCGACCGCGGATGCAGATCTGGCACGGCACCAACGACGACACCCTGCGCTACCCGAACTTCGGCGAGCAGGTCAAGCAGTGGACCAACCTGCACGGGCTGAGCCAGACGCCGACCTTCACCGACAGCCCGCAGTCGGGCTACACCCGCACCCGCTACGGCAGTTCCGGAGGCAACGCTCCGGTCGAGGCGATCAGCATGCAGGGCGTGACGCACAACCTGCCGGTCGACGCCGCCCAGGCCGTCCGCTTCTTCGGCCTCAACTCCCCGACGCCGACGTCGTCGCCGACCCCGACGTCGAGCCCCACCCCGTCACCGAGCCCGACGTCGTCACCGGGCCCCACCCCGTCGCCGACGGTGACCCCGACCAGCACTCCGCCGCCGAGCCCGACCCTGCCACCGGGCACCGGATGCCGGGTCGGTTACACGGTCAACGCCTGGAACACCGGGCTGACCGCCTCGGTGACCATCACCAACACCGGCCCCACCAGCGTGAACGGCTGGAGCCTGGCGTTCACCCTGCCCGGCGGGCAGAGCATCACCAACGGCTGGAACGCGACGTACTCGCCGACCTCCGGCGCGGTGACCGCACGCAACGTCTCCTACAACGGCACCATCGCCCCGAACGCCTCGACCACCATCGGCTTCCAGGCCAACCACAGCGGCAACACCGCCAGCCCGACCTCGTTCACCCTGAACGGAAACCCCTGCTCGATCGGCTGACCCCCGGAACCACAAATCCGCGCTGCTCTATATATTTGGCTGGAAAGCGCTTGCCCCGTCCCGGTCTCCAGCGGGCAGGCGCGCCACCACCGACCCGTACCGGAGGAACCCGCATGCTGTTCCGGACAAGGACCCGACGACCACGCCGCTGGCTGGCCGTCGCCGGCACGCTGGCCATGCTCGGCGCCGCCACGGCGGTCGCCGCGCCAAGCGCGCTGGCCGCCACCGTCGACCCCAACGCCACATACGTGATCGTCAACCGACACAGTGGCAAGGCGATGGACGTGTGGAACTGGTCCACCGCCGACAACGCCCCGATCAACCAGTACGCCCGCAACGACGCCGCGGTGCAGCAGTGGCGCTTCGTCGACGTCGGCGGCGGCTACTACCAGATCCGCTCGGTGCACAGTGGCAAGGTCCTCGAACTGCCAAACGCCACCGACGGCGTACAACTGGTGCAGAACGCCTCGGCCAGCGGCAACAACCGCCAGCACTTCCGGCTGGCGGACTCCGATGCCGGCCACGTCCGCTTCATCAACCGGCACTCGAACAAGGCGCTGGACGTCTGGGGTTGGTCCACCGCCGACGGTGGCATGATCTCCCAGTACCAGGACGTCAACGGCGCCAACCAGCAGTGGCAGCTGATCGCCCTCGGCGGCGGCAACGGCGGCACCGGCTGCGGCAGCGGCGCCTTCCAGGCCGAGGCTGTGCTCAGCGGCGGCACGTGGACCGCCCGCAACGGCGGCAGCACGGTCTACACCGGCGGCGACATGCGGGCGGCCGTGCAGGCGGCGGTGAACAGCCTCAGCGCCGGGCGCACCAGCAAGCAGCGG
This sequence comes from Micromonospora sp. FIMYZ51, assembly GCF_038246755.1. Classification (NCBI taxonomy): domain Bacteria; kingdom Bacillati; phylum Actinomycetota; class Actinomycetes; order Micromonosporales; family Micromonosporaceae; genus Micromonospora; species Micromonospora sp. FIMYZ51. The sequence goes on from NZ_CP134706.1 coordinate 4,237,171, forward strand.
GTCGTGGTACGCGGCTCCGGCTCGATCAGCGCCGGATCCCGGATCTCACTGCCCAGCTACACCACGATCGACGTGTGCGGCACGATAAACGTGACCGGCTCCGGCAGCGGCGACCAGGCACCTATCTACTCCCGCGGCACCACCCAGGTCGAGGTGCAGCACCTCACCGTCACCGGTTCCCCGTTGTACGGCATCTTCCTGCGCAACGTCACCGACGTGGTGCTCGGTCAGATCGACATGCGGCTCTCCGGCGGACTGGGCGTACGCATCGACAACCGGGGTGACACCAGTCAGTGGACCCGCAACGTACGCATCGACAACGTGTACGTCTCCGGCGCCAGTTCGCACGCGGTGGAGACGTACGGGGTGGACGGGTTGACCGTCGGCACCGTCACCGCCCGCAACGTCGGTGAGTCGGGGCTGCTGCTCAACCAGACCATCAACGCCACGGTGACCACTGTCGACGCCGAGAACGCCGGCAGCGGCACCGGGTACGCCGCCTTCCGGATCGCCAACCGGGCCGGCCGGATCGGCTCCGGCTACCCGACCAACATCCGGGTCGGCACCGTACGGGCGCGCGGCGGTGGCCGGGGCATCTTCTGCGTCTCGGAGTCCGGCGGGCTCGCGGTCAACCGGGTGGACATCGCCAACACCGGCAACAACGCGATCCTGCTGGAGAACTGCTACGGCGTGGACATCGCCGCGGGTGGCGGCACGATCAGCGGCGGCGGTGAGGTGCGGCTGGCCGCCCGCACCGAGTTCCCCGGCAACCGGGATCTGACCCTGCGCAACTTCACGCTGGTCAACAACCGGATCCTGGAGAACCCCTGCACCACCAACCTGACCATCAGCAACATCACCCTAAACAACGCCACCATAACCCGCTGCTAACCCCACCCCCCACCCCTCCCCTCCCCTCCCCCACCCTCCCCTCCCTGTTGATCATGAGGTTAGCGGCACTAGTTGATCTTCAAACTGCCGCCAACCTCATGATCAACGGGGTAGAAGGTGCCTGCGCTGGACGGCGCTTGTTGGTGTGACCAGGCTTAGCGGCGGCACATCCTTCGCGACAACGGCGCCCGCGCCGACGACCGAGCCCCGACCGATTGTCACTCCGGGGGTGACCGTGGCTGCGGCGCCGATCCACACGTCATCCTCGATGACGATGGGCGCGTGCGTGATGAAGTCGTACCGCTCGTTGAGCTCGACGGGGTGCCCGGCCGTGCTCAGAGTCACTCGGGGACCAATCAGGACGCGATCCCCGATGGTGATGCCGCCGTAGTCGAGGAGAAAGCATCCCTGGTTGATGAAGACCCGCTCGCCGAACGACGTTCCGAGCCCATAGTCGCAGTAGAACGGCGGCAGGATGGAGAGCGAGCCGGGGATGGGGCCACCGAAGATCTCGGCGAGCACCGTTCTGCGCGCGTCAAGGTCGTCAAACGGCAACGCGTTGAGGCGCGCGGTCAGGTTCATGACGAGCTGTACGCGCTCCGCGAAGGCTCGGGATTCCGGCGTCCGTGTTCGTAGCCGTTGCTCGTTGCGCACCAGGCATCTTGGCACGGCGGGCAGCGCACCGTTGGCCGCCATGGCGGTCAGGCGATCGATCCGGGTGCCGGCGCGGGCCAGTGGGGCTGAGGCGTTAAGAAGGGCCCCTTCCTATGCACGAGGCGTTAGGAAGGGGCCCTTCCTTTCACTTAGCTGCCGGAGCAGGTGGGGGTGGCGGAGGGACCGGTGCCGGTGCCCTGGAAGCCGAACTCGGTGGTGGTTCCAGCGTTGACGGTGCCGTTGTAGCTGACGTTGCGGAAGGTGACGTTGCCGCTGTTACCGGACGCCTGGGCATTCCAGGTGTTGGTGACACTGCTGCCACCGGGCAGCGCCAGGCCCACCGACCAGCCGTTGAGGTTGGCGGAGCCGGCGGTGACCCGGATTGTGGCGACGTAGCCGCCGTTCCACTGGTTCAGCGAGACGGTGGCGGTGCAGCCGTTGCCGCCGGGCGGCGGAGTCGTCGTCGGCGGCGGGGGCGGGGTGGTGGTGGGCGGCGGGGCGCGGTGGTGGTCGGCGGCGGGGGCGCCGTGGTGGTGGGCGGCGGCGGGTTGGTGCCGCCCGCGTTCAACGCCTCCAGGGTGGCGTTGTACGCCTGCTTCTTGTTGCCGTTGTTGTCGAAGAGCAGCGGGGTGCCGTAGGAGCGCCAGGAGTCGCTGTCCCGGATGCCCCACACGGTGATGCCGTTGCAGCGCGGCACCGCGAGGCAGTCCTGGACCACCCGGCGGTACGTGTCGGCCTGCTGGGTGCCGGAGCCCTCGATGTCCAGCTCGGTGATCTGCACGTCCACCCCGAGGGCGGCGAAGCTGGAAAGCGTGGTGCGGTAGTTGCTGTTGTACGCCGACTGCGCGTTGAAGTGCGACTGGAACCCGACGCAGTCGATCGGCACGCCCCGCTGCTTGAAGTCGCGCACCATCCGGTAGACGGCCTGGGTCTTGGCCCAGGTCCAGTTGTCGGTGTTGTAGTCGTTGTAGCACAGCTTGGCGCCCGGGTCGGCGGCCCGCGCAGCGCGGAACGCCGCCTCGATCCAGTCGTCACCGGTGCGCTGGAGGTTCGAGTTGCGCCGGGCTCCGTTGTTGCCGTCGTCGAAGGCCTCGTTCACCACGTCCCACGAGTCGATCTTGCCCCGGTAGTAGGTGGCGACCTGGGTGACGTGGTTGAGCATGGCCGAGCGCAGCGCTTGCCCCTCCATCCGCTCCATCCAGGAGGGCTGCTGCGAGTGCCAGGCCAGAGTGTGGCCCCGAACCTTCCAACCCCGGGAGAGGGCGTGGTTGACGATCCGGTCCGCGGTGCCGTAGGTGAAGACGCCCTGCTGCGGCTCGAGTGCGTTGATCTTCATCTCGTTCTCGGCGGTGACCGAGTTGAATTCGCGGTTGAGGATGCCCACGTAGGTGGAGTCGCTCAGCTTGTGCGCCGCGATCGCGGCCCCGAAGTACCGGCCGCTTTCCGCTGCGGCGGCACCCAGAGTGGTCGCCGCGCTTGCGCTGGAGGCCGTCACCACCACGCTGGCGGCGGCGAGAGAGACACCGACCACGGCCGAGATCAGCGCGGAGCGTGATCGCAGTCGGGTCGCCGGACGCCCGCTGGCGCGGGCGAACGCGTTGTTCATGGCATGAGCCTTTCGACGAAGCCGTGCTGATGGGAAGCCGGCCCCGACTACCGCCCAGCACGGTGGCCTTCCGTCACTCGCGCGGTCGCCCGGATGCCGCGCAAGCCGGTGCACTCAGCCGGCCACCATGAGTAGATCGAGGCTGTTCTATCGAAAACAGTATCGAAACACGTCCGTAAGCTCAACGTGCCCCGACCGTCTTCTGCGCGACCGGCGCACGCCACCGCGCCGGCTCGATCCGCAGTAAACCACAGCCGACTCCTCAGCCGGCCGTTATCGGAACGGCCGGAAGTTTCGGACCGTCCGCCGACTCGGTGAGCAGCGCGGCCAACCAGCTCAGCTGACGTCGGACGTGGGTGGCGTCGCCGTGCTCGTGACCGTTGAACGGGTACACGTGCATGCTCCGCGCCGGTGCCGGGCCGCCACTGGCCGCGCCGTACTGGTTGTACGCGGCGAAGCCGGTGCTCGGCGGGCAGACCATGTCGCGCAGCCCGATCCCGAAGTGTGCCGGCGCGGTGGCGCGACGCGCGAAGCAGACCCCGTCCATGTAGGACAGGGTGTGGCGCACCGCCGCTTCGACGTCCCGGTTGACCGCGAGGTAGTTGACGATCTCGCCGTACACGCCGACCTCGGTGATCTCGATGGCCCGTTGCAGGTGACAGAGGAACGGCGCGGTGGCAAGCACGGCGGCGAGATCCGGCACCAACCCGGCGACCGCGAGCGCCAGCCCGCCGCCCTGACTGTTGCCCGCGACGACCACCCGCTGCGGGTCGACGCCCGGCAGGGCACGGGCCGCCTGGACCGCCCGCACCGCGTCGGTGATCAACCGGCGGTAGTAGTAGCCCTGCGGCGACAGGATGCCCCGGGTCACCGGGCTGGGCCCGCCCGGCGCGCTGCCGTGCGGATCGGCCGTGTCACCCGCGCCGAACTGCCCGGACTGCCCCCGGGCGTCCATCAGCAGGTGCGCGTATCCGGCGACCGGCCAGGTCAACCGCTCGTGCGGCAACCCCCGGCCACGCCCGTAGCCGACGTACTCCACGATCACCGGCAAGCGGCCGTCGACGCCGGCCGGCCGGTGGTACCAGGCCCGGACCGGGTCACCGGCGAAGCCGGCGAAGGTGACGTCCCAGGTGTCGACCAGGCGCAGGTCGGTCGGCTCGGGACGGACGTCGACAAGCACCGGCAGCTTCGCCGCCGAATCCAGGGTGCTCCGCCAGAACCTGTCGAAGTCCGCCGGCTCCGCCACCGTGGGGGCGTAGTCGCGCAGTTGGTCGAGGGGCAGGTCGAAAAGGGGCATGGCTCCTCGCAGGTGGTAGGGCGGTCAGGTACGCCGGGGCGGCGCGGTGCTCTCGCGTACCACCAGCTCGGCGACCAGGTCGATCCGGCTGCTGGGCAGGGTCACCTCCCGCGCGAGATCGAGCAGCATCTTGGCGGCGGTGCCGGCCATGTCGCGCAGCGGCTGGTTGACCGTGGTCAACGCCGGCCCGATCCAGCGGGACAGCGGCAGGTTGTCGTACCCGACCACGGAGACGTCGGCGGGGACGTTGATGCCGAGCTGCCGGGCGGCCCGCAGCACCCCCACCGCCTGTAGGTCGGAGCCGGCGAAGATCGCCGTCGGCCGGTCCGGCCCGGTCAACAGCTCCATGCCCTGGCGGTAGCCGGCGTCGGTGTGGAAGTTGCCGGAGCGGACCAGCCGGGGATCGACGGGTACGGCGAACTCCTCGTGGGCGCAGCGGAAGCCCGCGGTGCGCGCCCGCGCGCAGAGCACGTCCCGGGGGCCGGAGATGATCGCGATCCGGCGGTGCCCGAGTTCCAGCAGGTGGCGGGTGGCGAGCAGGCCACCGTTCCAGTTGTTCGAGCCCACCGTGGGTACCGAGGCCGCACTGGCGCTGTCGGTGTCGACCACGACAACCGGGATCGCCTGGCGCCGCAACTGCTGTCGCTGCTGGCCGGTCAGGTTGCACATGACCAGCACGACCCCGAGCGGACGCCGGCCGATCACCGCGTCGAGCCAGGACTGCGGCGGCCGGCGGGCACCGCCCAGTTGCGACAGCACCACGTTGAGCCGCTCGGCGGCGGCCACGGCCTCGACCCCGCGGATGATCTCCAGCGCCCAGTCGGAGCCGAACTCGTGGAACACCAGGTCGATCTGGCCGTCGGCGGTCGTACGTCGAGCGCGGCGGCGGTAGCGGTGCCGTTCCAGGCTGGCCTCGACGCGCGCCCGGGTGCCGGCCGCGACGTCCGCCCGGCCGTTGAGGACCTTCGAGACCGTCGCCGACGAGACGCCGACCTCCCGCGCGATCGTCGCGATCGTCGCGGAGCCGAACGCCGTCGGCGGGCGGTCTGCGGTCATCGGAATCCCTGGAACCGGTCGGCGAAAATTTCGGGGAACTGTAGCACGCTGGCAACCTTTGCCGATGACACCGGTCGATGGCGAGGCGGCCACGGCCAGGCGACAGGAAATCGCTTGCCAGCTCCGCATCACCCGCGTGGTCAGTGTCTTTCCGGCTCTTGACACGGATTCATCAACGCCTTTAGGTTCCGGACACAGGTGTCGATCTGGTTTCCGAAATTTTCGATAACCGCCGTGCCGCACGGTGGTCGTTCCCACGTCGTCGTGACGGCGACTGGTACGGCCGCGGGGCGACCTCGCGGGCGCGGCCGGAGGGGTGCGCATGACAAGTCAGCTACCCGTCGATGATCGATTGGCCCCACCGGATGCCGATCGATGGCGTGACCCGACGCTGCGACCCGACGAACGGGCCGATGCGCTCATCCCGCTGATGTCGCTTGAGGAGAAGGTGGCCCAGCTGGTCGGCCTCTGGGTCGGCGCCGACGCCTCCGGTGAGGGCGTCGCGCCCCACCAGAACGACATGGTCGAACACACCCCACCCTGGCCGGAGGCGATCCGGCACGGACTGGGCCAGCTGACCCGGCCCTTTGGGACCGCACCGGTCGACCCGGCCCTCGGTGCCCGCTCCCTGGCCGCCTCCCAGGCCCAGATCGTGGCGGCCAGCCGGTTCGGGATTCCGGCCCAGGTCCACGAGGAGTGTCTGACCGGCTTCGCCGCCTGGCGGGCCACCGTCCATCCCGCGCCGCTGAGCTGGGGCGCGGCCTTCGATCCCACCCTGGTCGAGGAGATGGCCGGCTGGATCGGCCGGTCCATGCGGGCCGTCGGCGTCCACCAGGGACTGGCGCCGGTGCTGGACGTGACCCGCGACTACCGCTGGGGACGCACCGAGGAGACGATCGGCGAAGACCCGTACCTGGTGGGCACGATCGGCGCGGCGTACGTGCGCGGGCTGGAACAGGCCGGCGTGGTGGCCACGCTCAAGCACTTCGCCGGATACTCGGCCTCCCGGGGCGGACGGAACCTGGCCCCGGTGCCGATGGGCCCCCGGGAACTCGCCGACGTGATCCTGCCCCCGTTCGAGATGGCGCTGCGGCTGGGCGGCGCACGGTCGGTGATGCATTCCTACGCCGAGATCGACGGCGTGCCGGTGGCTGCCGATGAGCAGCTGCTGACCCGGGTGCTGCGCGAGCAGTGGGGATTCGGCGGCACGCTGGTGGCCGACTACTTCGCGGTGCGTTTCCTGGAGACCCTGCACGGCGTCGCCGCCGATGCCGGCGAGGCGGCCGGCCTGGCGTTGCGCGCCGGCATCGACGTGGAGCTGCCCACAACGGACGCCTACGGTGCGCCGCTTGTCGCCGCCGTACGCGCCGGTGCGGTCGACGAGGCGCTCGTCGACCGGGCCCTGCGCCGGGTGTTGATCCAGAAGGTCGAGCTGGGGCTGCTCGACGAGGAGTGGCCGGGGCGGCCCGCCGACCTTGACGAGGTGCGCCTGGACGACGAGGGCAGCCGGGAGACGGCGCTGCGGCTGGCCCGCCAGTCCGTGGTGCTGCTGCGCAACCGCGACGGGTTGCTGCCGCTCGCCGCCGACCGGCACGTCGCGCTCGTCGGTCCGGTCGCGGACGATCCGATGGCCATGCTCGGCTGCTACTCGTTCCCGCTGCACGTCGGGGTGCATCACCCGGAACACGGCGTCGGGGTGGAGATCCCCTCGCTGCGCGCGGCGTTGCAGCGGCGGCACCCCCGGCTCACCCATGTGCCGGGCACCGACATCACCGGTGACGACACCTCCGGCATCGCCGCCGCCGTCGAGGCCGCGGCCGAGGCCGACGTCTGCGTGCTCGCGGTGGGCGACCGGGCCGGCATGTTCGGCCGGGGCACCTCCGGCGAGGGCTGCGACGCGGCCGACCTTCAGCTGCCCGGGGTCCAGGCCGAGTTGGTACGCGCGGTGCTCGCCACCGGGACACCGGTGGTGCTGCTGGTGCTCTCCGGCCGCCCGTACGCGCTCGGCGCGGCGGTGGACGACGCGGGCGCCATCGTCCAGGCGTTCTTCCCCGGCCAGCTCGGCGGTCAGGCGCTGGCCGAGGTGCTCACCGGCGAGGTCAATCCGTCCGGGCGGCTGCCGGTCAGCGTGCCCCGGCACGCCGGGGGCCTGCCCGGCACCTATCTCGCCCCGCCGCTGGGCCGCCGTACCCGGGTGTCGTCGGTGGATCCGACACCCGCGTTCCCGTTCGGCCACGGCCTGAGCTACACCACCTTCGAGTGGTCCGACGCCCAGGTGACCGGGGGAACCGGCGCCACCGACAGACCGGTCGACTGGCCGGTGGACGGGGAGGTGACGGTCGGCGTCACGGTCCGCAACACAGGTGCCCGGTCCGGCACCGAAGTGGTGCAGCTCTACCTGCACGACCCGGTGGCGCAGACCACCCGACCGGTGGTCCGCCTGATCGGTTACGCGCGGGTGCCGGTGGCACCGGGCGCGGCGGCGCGGGTCACCTTCGTGGTCCCCGCCGACCTCACCTCGTTCACCGGCGTACGTGGCCGGCGCGTGGTCGAGCCCGGTGCGGTGTGGTTACGGCTCGGCCGGTCCAGCGGCGAGACCGTGGAAAGCCTGGCGCTGCGGCTGGTGGGCGACGAACGCGAAACCGGTCACCACCGGCAACTCGTCTGCCGGGTGAGCGTCGAGCCGATCCCGGAGCACCTGCGATGAGCAGCCCGACAACGCTGACGTCCGCGCCGGTGGCGGGCCCGCCGACCGCACCGCCCGCTCCCCCACGGGCCGCCCGCAACACCTGGCGCCGGGCGCTGCGGCGGGACTGGCAGCTCTACTCGCTGGCGATCCTGCCGCTGCTGTTCTTCCTGATCTTCCGGTACCTGCCGATGCTCGGCAACGTGATCGCCTTCCGCCGGTTCCAGCCCGGCGGCAACATCTTCGGCGAGTACTGGGTGGGTCTGCGGTACTTCAAGATGTTCCTGACCGACCCGACGTTCTGGAACGTCTTCACCAACACGCTGGTGCTTGGCGGGTTGACGCTGCTCTTCTGTTTCCCGCTGCCCATCGTGCTGGCGCTGCTGCTCAACGAGGTACGCACCGGCCGGCTCAGGCGCTTCGTGCAGTCCGTGTCGTACCTGCCGCACTTCCTGTCCATCGTGATCGTGGCCGCCATGGTCATGCAGTTGCTCGCCGTGGACGGCACGGTCAACCAGCTGGTCGGCGCGGCCGGCGGGGACGCCATCCCGTTCCTGCAACGGCCGGAGTGGTTCCGCACCATCTACGTCTCCTCGGAGGTCTGGCAGACGGTGGGCTGGGGCACCATCCTCTACCTCGCCGCGCTCACCACCATCGACGACGACCTCTACGAGGCGGCCCGGATCGACGGCGCCAACCGGTGGCGGCAGACCTGGCACGTCACGTTGCCGGGCATCCGGCCGACAATGGTGACCCTGCTGATCCTCAACATCGGCACCTTCATGGCGGTCGGGTTCGAGAAGATCCTGCTGCTGTACAACCCGCTTACGTACCCGACGGCGGACGTCATCTCCACGTACCTGTTCCGGGTGGGCTTCGCGTCCAGCAACTTCAGTTACGCCGCCGCGATCGGGCTGTTCGAGGCGGTGATCGGGTTGATCCTGGTCCTGTCGGCGAACCTGATCGCCCGACGCACGGTGGGGACGAGCCTGTGGTGACCATCGACGCCGCCGAGCACCCCACCGAGACCGTTCCCCGTCCGCGTCGGCGGCGCGGCATCCGGGAGACCCGCGGCTACCGAGCGTTCCAGGTGGTGAACGGGATCATCCTGACCGTCGTGGTGGTGGTGACGCTCTACCCGTTCGTCAACATCGTGGCCCGCTCGATGAGTCACGAGGCGTACATCATCGCCGGCGAGGTGAACCTCGTGCCGCGCGGGTTCACGCTTGACACGTACCAGTTGCTGATGTCCGATCCGCTGTTCTGGACGAACTACCGCAACACGGTGTTCTACACGGTGACCGCCACGATCATCTCGATCACGCTCACCACCTGCTACGCCTATGTGCTCTCCAAGAAGCAGCTCAAGGGACGCAGCGCGCTTGTCGGCATCGCGGTGTTCACCATGTTCTTCACCGGCGGGCTGATCCCCAACTACGTGCTGGTCACCAGCCTGGGACTGAAGAACAGCGTGTGGGCCATCGCGCTGCCCAACGCGATAAGCGTGTTCAACCTGCTGGTGATGAAGGCGTTCTTCGAAAGCCTGCCGAACGACCTGGAGGAGGCCGCGGCGGTGGACGGCCTCAACACGTACGGCATCCTGCTGCGCATCGTGCTGCCGCTGTCGAAGGCGATCGTCGCCACGATGGTGCTGTTCTACGCGGTGTCCTTCTGGAACTCCTGGTTCGCGGCCTTCCTCTACATGGACCGGCAGGAGCTGTGGCCGGTCACCGTCTACCTGCGCAACCTGATCGCCGGTGCCACCGGCGCGGAGAACGTCGGGACCATCTCCGAGGCCAACGAGGTGCAGGCCGAGGCGACCCTCAAGGCCGTGACCATCGTGCTCACCACCCTGCCCATCCTGCTGGTCTATCCCTTCGTCCAACGGTATTTCGTCCGCGGCATCATGCTCGGCGCGGTGAAGGGCTGAGACGGGCACCCACCCCCCTCCCACCATCGAAATTCGAAAGGACCCGCCATGTTCCGCAGATCGTGGCGTCACGCGGCGGCAGCCACCGCCGCGCTGCTCGCCCTCTCCAGCGTCACCGCCTGTGGCGACGATCCGTCCGAGAACCTGTCCGAGAACCGGGCTGGCGCGATGGACAACTACGCCACCGGTACGCAGTTCAAGGCCACCGAGCCGGTCTCCTTCTCGGTCCTCTACAACAACCACCCGAACTACCCGCTGAAAAACGACTGGCTGTTCTGGTCGGAGTTGAAGTCCCGGACCAACGTCACGCTCGAACCGGTCGCGGTGCCGCTGAGCGACTACAACCAGAAGCGCAGCCTGCTCATCGGTGCCGGTGACGCGCCGATGCTCATCCCGAAGACGTACCCGCCGGACGTGCACGCGTACGTCTCCTCGGGGGCGATCCTGCCGGTAAGCGACTACCTCGACCTGATGCCGAACCTCAAGGACAAGATCGAGAAGTGGAACCTCCAGCCTGAGCTGGACACGCTGCGCCAGGCGGACGGCAAGTTCTATCTGTTGCCCGGCGTGCACGAGAAGCCCTGGCACGAGTACTCGCTTGTGGTCCGCACCGACATCCTCGACGAGCTGAACCTGGAGATCCCGAAGACCTGGGACGACGTCTACGCCATGCTCAAGGCGATGAAGGCGAAGTACCCGGACGTCTACCCGTTCTCCGACCGGTACAGCCAGCCCCACCCGGCCGGCAACCTGCTCAACCTGCTGGCCGTGTCGCATGGCCTGGAGGGCGCGGGCTGGAACTTCCAGCACGTGAGCTGGAACGCGCAAGCGCAGAAGTTCGAGTACACCGGGGCGACCGAGCACTACCGGCACATGTTGGAGTACCTCAACAAGCTGGTCGCCGAGAAGTTGCTGGACCCGGAGAGCTTCACCCAGACCGACGACCTCGCCCGGCAGAAGCTCGCCAACAGCAAGTCCTTCGTGATCAGCGGCAACGCCCAGGCACTGGTGAACGACTACCGGCCGGACCTGGCCGCGACCAACCCGAAGGCGAAGGTCACCAAGATTCCGCTGCCGGTCGGTCCGGCCGGGGAGATCAACCCGGCCAGCCGGCTGGAGAACGGCATGATGATCTCCTCGAAGGCCCGCGACAGCAAGAACTTCGTGGCGATGATGCAGTTCGTCGACTGGCTCTGGTACTCCGACGAGGGCCAGCAGTTCGCCAGGTGGGGCGTGGAGGGCACCACCTACGTCAAGGACGCCGCCGGCAAGTCGAGCCTCGCTCCGGACGTCGACATGATCGGTCTCAACCCGGGCGCGCCCAAGCACCTCCAGAAGGACTTCGGCTTCGCCAACGGCGTCTTCGCCTACGGCGGCAAGCCCGAGCTGGTGCAGGCCTTCTTCTCCGCCGAGGAGCAGGAGTTCCAGCAGGTGATGAACGCCCGTACGCCGAAGTCGCCACCGCCGCCGTACCCGCTCAGCGACGAGGAGCGCGAGCAGGTGTCGCTCTGGGAGACCCCGCTGAAGGACCACGTGTACCAGGCGACGCTCCAGTTCGTCCTGGGTCAGCGTGACCTCGCCCAGTGGGACACCTACGTGGCGGAGCTGAAGAGCAAGAACATGGACGCCTACCTGGAGACGGTCAACAAGGCGTACGAGCGCTACCGCGAGGAGCACAGCTGAGGTCGGGCCGGTCCGGTCGAATCGGCGTGACCGGACCGGCCACCCTCTCCGCACCCCCGCTCACCCGCCGCAAGCGATGAGGACACCGATGCGCATCACCGTTGCCGAGCAACCCGACGGCCGGCTCTGCGAAGCGTGGCGGTTCACCGTCCGCACCGGCGCGGGGCCGTCATGAGCACCGCCACCCGTCGGGAGTTCGGCGCCGGGCCGCTGTCCCGCGTCGCCGCGCTGGTCTACACGCTGCTCGTGGTCGAGCTGCTGCTGTTGCTCTGCGCGGCCCCCGGTCTGGTCGCGCTCTTCGCGTTGGAACGCCACGTGAGCAACCTGCCGCTTGTCGCCGTCTGTGCGGTGCCGCTCGGTCCGGCGCTCGCCGCCGCGCTGTACGCGCTGCACCACCAGCGTCTCGACCTGACCGAGCTGCGCCCGGCGCGGCTGTTCTGGCGCGGCTACCGGGCCAACCTGGCCGGGTCGCTGCTGGTCTGGGTGCCGATGCTGCTGTGGTTGACCATTCTCGCGGTCAACCTGGTCAACCTGCGGTCGGCCGGGCTGTCCGGGTGGTGGGCGGTGCCGCTGGTGCTGGTCGGCGCGATGGTGGCGGTGGTCGGGGTCAACGCCCTGGTGATCACCTCGCTCTTCACCTTCCGGTTGCGCGACGTGATCCGGCTGGCCCGATACTTCGTCCTGCGTACCCCTCAGGTCGCGGTCGGCACCGCGTTGCTGCTGGTGGCGGCGACGGTGCTCACCCTGGTCGCCTCCGAGGCCGCACTTGCCGCGTTGGCTTCGGTGCTGGCGTTGGCGCTGGTCCGGGGCAGTGCGCCGATGACCACCGCGATCCGGCAGGAGTTCACCCGATGACGCTGCCGGCGACGGCGTCACGCCTGGTCAGGATCTGAGACGTACGCCGGTGCGGGCTTTGTGGCGTGGACGCGCTCGATCAGGCCGGCCTTCGATCGATCGGTCTCCTCGATCCGGAAGCCGGCGGCCCGTACCAGCGGCAGTTGGCGGCGGGTGAAGTGTTCTCCGGCGGTACGGATGGTGAACCGTTCGACCAGCCATTGCAGCGCGTACACCGGCGGCCAGGTGCTGCCGACATGGTCGAGCAGGAGCAGCCGGCCGCCCGGGACGAGGACCCGGTGCATCTCGGCGAGCGCCGCGGCCGGTTCCGGGATGGTGCACAGCGACAGCGCGCAGACGGCGGTGTCGAAGGAGGCGTCGGGGAACGGCAGCCGTTCCGCGTCCCCCTCCCGCAGGTCGACGCGGCGGCCGAGGTCGGCGGCCCGCTGCCGGGCGATGGCGAGCATTTCCGGGCTCAACTCGATGCCGGTGATCTCCACATCCGCCGGGTAGTGGGGCAGGCTGCGGCCGGTGCCGATGGCCACTTCGAGGACCCGGCCGTGGGCACGGGTGCCGAGCCACTCCCGCGCACCGGCGAACAGGTGCCGTTCGGCGAAGCCGATCTGCCGGTCGTAGCTGTCGGCCATCCGGTTCCAGACACGCCGCTGCCGGGCGGTCGGGTCTTCCTGTCGGCCCTGCCTCATGCCTGCCCCACCAACCTCAGTCGTTGCCGGGGTTCTGCATTTCCTCGATCATCTTGGCCAGATCGAGAGTCTCCGCGTCCGGCGGCGTCTCGATGGTAACCGCCTTACCGTAGTCGCTGTAGTCGATCGTCATGTCGGTCACCGTGCCCATGACCAGGGCCGCCCGCCGTGGCCGGTACTGCTCGTCGACCCAGAGATCGATCTTGATTTCCTTGACGCCCTGCTCGGTCAGCTGCCCTTCGACGGGCCCGCGCAGCTTGGGATCGACCTGCTCGAGGTACTTCCCCAACGGGGTGGTGACGGTGTAGTGGACGGTGGGCGTGCCGTCCAGCGTCTCCTCGCCGACGACCTTCACGCCCTCGCTGGCGAGCAGCGCCTTGACCTGCTTGGCCGGGTCGACGTCATCCAACTGCTTGCTGAACTCCAGGCCCTGCTGCTCACCGCTCGCGGTAGGGTCCATCTTCATCCAGCTCTTGCCGTTCATGCTCGCGCGCTGATCCGCCGGGATCTCGACGAAGACCACCGTGTCGATGATCCGGACGGTGATCGTCTCGTTCTCCGCACTGGTGGTAATCAACTCGGCCTTGATCGGATCGCGCAGGTCCACCGCGCCCTGTATCGAGACCTTCTCGCCGCCCACGTTGCCCTGCATGGCCAGGGTCACCGAGTCGCTCTTCTCGGTGCTCTCGACCGTTTTCTGCAACGAGCCCTTGAGATCGGTGGCAAGCAGTTCCAGCACGCTGGACTGCGCCGGTGCGTCGGCATCCGCGTCGGACTCAGCGCCGCCACAAGCGGTCAACGCGGCGGCCGTGACGACGGAGACCGCCAGCAGGGCGGGCCTCTTCCAAACTGACATGTACAGCCTCTTCCCAAATCAGTGTGGCTCTGCGCAGGCGATTCGAGCAGCACGCTATGTCAGGCCGTCAAGCGCGGTGGGTGCCGGGCCCCGAGCTCGCTGAGCCCACCTGCCGGTTGCCGTACCCGGCCTCTGTGTCGGCCGCTGAGGCGCTCGCGTCGAGCCCGGCCCGTCTCACCGCGGCCCGAGCCCGGTCCGTCCGTCGATGAGTTCGCGTGCCACGTCGAGGTGACCCGCGTGCCGGGCGGTCTCCTCGATCATGTGCAGGATGATCCGGCGCAGGTCGGTGGTCTGTGCGGCCAGCGGCTCACCCGGATGCCGCCCGGCCGGTGACGCCGTCAACGCGGTGACCGCGATGATCCGGTCGGAGAGCTCGCACTGGTCGCGGTAGAAGTCGAAGACCACTGCTGGCGAGCGGGACGTGGTCAGCGGCGCGTCGCCGGTGTCGGGCCAGGGCAGCGGCGCGACCGAGCCGGTGAGCACCTCCTGGAACCAGTGCCGCTCCGCGTGCGCCAGGTGCTCGACGAGCCCGAGCGGCGTCCAGCCGGAGGGAAGCACCCGCATCCGCAGCGCACGCTCGTCGAGACCGGACAGGATCGCCCGGACGCTGTCGCGTTGGCAGGTAAGGAATTCGTGCAGTGCCGCCTTCTCCGCATCGACATCGACCATGACGTCACGCTAACGAGTGGGACCGACAGCGCCGCTCGGGCAGCTGCTCAATACAGCGGACGGCCACGGGCGTCGGGGGTGCCGGACTTGCGGTGGAAGTAGGCGTTCACCTGGTCGCGCCACTCCCGGGCGCAGCGCAGCTGCTCGGTCAGGCGTTCGGTGACCTGGGCGTGCAGGTCGGCATCGACCAGGCCGGCGAGACGCTGCCAGCGGGCGGCCATCTCCTCGACCTCCCGTACGCCGGCGAAGTGCGTGTCGTAGATGTGCTGGATGACCGTGCTGCCGCTGTGCAGCACGTGGTCGTACGGCACGTGGTGGAAGAAGAGCAGCAGCTCGTCGGGGCACCGGTCGAGCGACTCGTAGACCTCGGACCAGGGCGACGGGTACTGGCCGGTGAAGCCGGTGCCGGTGGCCCGGGTACGGTCCACGCCCACCCCGTCACGGTCGGCGAAATGGTAGGTGCCCCACGGGGTGTACTCGTACCCGTCCACGTCGGGGCCGTAGTGGTGGCCGGGGCGGACCATGAAGCCCACGCCCAGCGGGGCGGTGTACCGCTCGTAGGTAAGCCACGAATCGTCCATGATCTGGTGCAGCGTGGTACGCAGCCGCACGGGATCGGCCGACGCCGTCGGATCGAAGGTCAGGTCGATCCACTCGTCGAGCACCGTCTCGGGATCCAGCCGGGGGTCCCAGGCGAGCCGGCCGAAGGCGTACAGGTTGGCCTGGGCCAGCGGGTGCCCGGTCCAGAACCGGTCGTCGCCCACGTTCGAGACCGCGACCAGGTCGGCGGCCACGTCGGCGACCGACCGGTCACCCTCGCCCCAGGGGGTGAACCGCAGCACCTCGCTCCACCAGGGGGCCAGGTAACAGACGTGCCGCTGCTGGCCGGTGTACTCCTGGGTCACCTGGAACTCCACCGCCAGCCGGGTGCCGGGCATCGCGGCGATCACCGGCGAGACCGGCTCCCGCGGCTGGAAGTCGATCGGACCGTACTTGACCTGCACGATCACGTTGTCCCGGAACTGGCCGTCGAGCGGGGCGAAGTGGTCGAAGGCGGCCCGGGCCCGGTCGGTCGACCGATCCCGCCAGTCCTGCCGGTGGTTGTAGACGAAGGCCCGCCAGTGCACCACGCCACCGTGCGGCGCCAGCGCCTCGGCCAGCACGTTCGCCCCGTCGGCGTGGTCCCGGCCGTAGCTGAACGGCCCCGGTTGGCCCTCCGAGTCGGCCTTGACCAGGTAGCCGCCGAAATCCGGGATGCGGGCGTACACCCGCCGGGTGGTCTGCGCCCACCAGGCGCGGACCGCCTCGTCGAGCGGGTCGGCGGTGGGCAGGCCGGCGAGGACGACGGGCGCGGCGAAGGTGACCGAGAGGTGCAGCCGGATGCCGTACGGCCGCAGTTCGTCGGCGATCTCGGCGACCTCGTCGAGCCGCTCGGTCAGCAGCCGCGCCTCGGTGGCGTGCACGTTCACGTTGTTCACCGCCACCGCGTTGATCCCGCACGCCGCCAGCAGTCGCGCGTACGCCCGCAGCCGGGCCCGGTCGCGTCGGGGCCGTCCGTCCCGCCAGAAGATCGACCCCCCGGCGTACCCGCGCTCGACCTGCCCCATCACCGGATGCACGTCGACGTTGTCCCAGTGGTCCAGCATCCGCCGCCGCAACGCCGGACGGTGCACGCGCACCGGCTGCGGCGCACCGAACGCCGCCGCACCGATCCGGACCACCTGGAACAGCCCGTAGACAAGCCCGGCGGGCGCCTCGGCCAGCACCACGGTGACCTCGCCGGTACGGGTCAGCGCGAAGCCCTCGGCACCGAGCGGCCCGGCATCGGCGGCGACGAGTTCGGCGTGCGCCACCCGCACGACGTCGAGATCGTCGTGTGAGGTCAGCGCGAGCACCAGGTCGGTCGGCTGGCCGTCGGGGTTGTCGGGCGCTCGCCGCACCGTGCCGCCGTGTTCGGCGCAGGCCCGCTCGACCTCCCGGAACACCGTGTCGACGAGCGTCCCGGCACCGAGCACGAGGGTGTGCCGGGCACCGACGGCTCGAAAGGCCGATGGCGGCAGCCAGGCCGGATGCGCGTCGGAGGCGGGGACAGGGGCGGTCACGGGCACTCCCGGCGATACCGTCGCATTGCGCAGATCGTAACGATTCCCGCGAATGCGTCAAGGTGCTTCCGGAAGTCCCGTCCCGCCCCCTCCCCCCGCACGACCGGCCCTAGGCCGTTTGGCGGGGCCCGGCACGGGTAGACGCACCATCCGTGGCGAGAAGGGGGCCGGCGAGGTGGACGACAACCAGTTCATCGACTCCGTGGCGGACCGCACGGGTGCGTCAGCCGAGCAGGCCACCGCGATCGCGCGGGCCACGCTGACCACCCTGGCCGAACGGATCGACGGCGGCGAGGCACGGGACCTCGCCGACCGGCTGCCCGAGGCGCTGCGGGCGTACGCCTTCGCCTCCGGCGAGACCGCCGAACCGTTCGGACTCGACGTGTTCGTGCAGCGCGTCGGCGGCCGGGCGGACGTCGAGCCCGACCTGGCCGAGGCCGGCATCCGGGCGGTCTTCGACACCATCCGCGACACCATCGGGGCGGGCGACTACGACGACGTCATCGCGCAGTTGCCCGCCGAGCTGTGGCAGGTGGCCGACCCGAACCCGCCGTACGACGGGTAGCACCTCGGGACGGGGCCTACGGAAACGCCGGTTCCAGGTACACCGGCAGATGGTGTCCGGCTTTGGCAACGAACATGGCCACCTCGTAGGCCATGTCGCCGACCTCGGCGTCACCGTCGATGCCGACGGCGAGGATCGCGCCGTTGCCGGTCGTCGCGTGGAACAGAAACGCCCGCGACATCTGCACCACGACCTGGTGCAACTCGCCGTCACCGCAGACCCGGGCGGCGGCCAGGCCGAGCGACTGGAGGCCACAGACCATGCTGGACAGCTGCGTGGCGAGTTCGTCGTCGATGTCGCGGGACGCTCCCAGCAGGATCCCGTCCGGCGAGAGCACCACCGCGAACTGGGCACCCGGTACCCGGTCGACGATGTCGTCGAGCGCGCGACCGAGGTTGTCGGCGGTGGCCACAGCAGGGGTCATGGGCTGTCCTCTCGTTCGGGATCGGTGACACGCGTTCTCGGGCGTCCGGTGCGGCCGGAGCCAACGGTCACGGCGCTCGGCCGGTTCGCCGGATGCTCCCACTTTCGTACCAGAGTCACTCCGGCATCAGGAGCCCCAACCACCGCCAATTCCGCTCCTCGCTCCGCCCAACGTACGACGTCCCTGCTCACCCCGATCGGACGGGTCGGACCTTTTGCTCGTTCCCGCGCGTCGGCGTGCTCACGGTCGGTAGCACGAGCACGTTCACGGTGGGTAGCGCGGTCCGGTCGATGCGTGGCGTGCCGTCAGAGCGATCGGGCCGGGCCGCGCAGCCCCACCAGACCCGGCACCGTCACCCGGCCGAGTTCGCCGCCGGTGGCCGCCGGGTCGTGCCAGCTCACCGCCGCCCGCTGGCCGACGTAGAGCCGGTCGGCGGCGGGGCTCAGCGCGAGGCCACAGACCGGGTCGGCCACCGACCATTCGGCGACGCTGCCCAGTTTTTCGAGGTCAGCGGTCCACACGGCCGGTCCGGCGGCGACGAACAGCCGGTCGGCGCCGGCCACCGCGTACGCGGGGCCGGTGCTGGCGACGAAGCTGGCGGTGCGGCGTACCGTCAACTCCTCGGTGGAGATCTCGGCGACGCGACCCGAGGTGACGTCGACGACGTGGAGCCGGCTGCCGTCCGGGGTGATCGCCATCGCGTGCCCCTCGGCCGGGCCCTCGCCGAACGGGTGCGGCAGGTCGACGCAGTACGCCCAACGCTGCTCAAGGTGCAGGGTGTGTACGAAGGCGTGCACGTCGCTGCCGGGCCGCCCACTGATCCGGTCCCGGGTGTGCCGGTGGTCGGGCTGGTGGGTGTAGAGCGTGTAGAGCACGGCGCGGTCCTGGTCGAGCACCGCCTGTCGCCCGTCGCCGCGCATCTCCTCCTCGGCACCGGGCGGGATCGGCTGCTTGAGTCGGGTGCCGAGCGGGCCGGCGGTCCCGGTGGCGAGATCGACCTCCCGGACCCGGTAGCGGTCCGGCGCGTTCGGCGGCAGCCACTCCAGCACGAAAAGCCCGTTGTGGTCGCTGGTGAACGCCTCCGGCACGACGTTGCCCGGCAGTGCCAGCCGCCGCCCGACGCCGTCGCCGTTGACGATCAGCACCGGAGTGCTCTCCCGCCCCGGCGGGCGTTCCTTCGTGACGCTTACCTTCTCGGTGGTCAGCGCCACAATCGTCCCGTCGGCAGAGACGGTCTGCGGCACCCATCGGCCGGGCAGCCGCACCCGGTCGGTGGCAGTGCCGCTGACGGCCTCGACGCGCCACAGCGCGGTGTCGGCACCGGCGGGTTCGCTGGCGTGGATCAGCCGGCCGTCGGCGGTGGCCACCGCCGACCGGATGGTCTGTCGGCCGGTACCGCGCAGCACGCCGAGTGCGCCGTCGACCTCGATCAGCAGCGGGTCCGGGAGCGGAACGGCAGCGGTGGGGGCCGCCGGGCGGCGAACCGGATCGCAGCCGGCCAGCGCCGCGGCCCCCGCGCCGGCCAGGGCGGTCAGCAGGGTACGGCGGGAGAACGTGCTCTTCGGCATCATGCCCCGGTGACACCACCGGACGCGCCGAGGTTCCGTGCCGCGAAAGCCGAGGTTCGGTGCCGCGAAAAGTGGAACCGGCGGGACGTCGGCGGTGTCAAGACAGTGATCGCACCGGAGGTTCCCCTGGACGACGAGGAGTTCGTCAGCCGAGCTCAGGCCGGCGACCTGGCGGCGTACGAGTCGCTTGTCGCCCGGCACACCGCGTCCGCGTACCGGACCGCGGTGCTGCTCGGCGCGGGTTCGGACGCCGAGGACGTCATCCAGGAGGCGTTCGTGAAGGGCTACCGGAAGCTGTCCCGTTATCGGGGCGACTCGTCGTTTCGCTCCTGGCTGCTGGCGATCGTGGCGAACGAGACCCGCAACCTGCACCGGTCCCGGGACCGGCGGCACGGCCTGGTGTTGCGGGCGGCGCGGGTGGCACCGGGTGCCGAGGTCGGCGAGGACTCGGCGGTCGGCAGCGTCCTCGCCGGGGAGCGGCGGGCGACGCTGGTGCGAGCCCTGCGGCAGCTTCCGGACCGGGACCGGGAGGTGATCGTCTGCCGGTACTTCCTCGACCTGAGCGAGGACGAGACCGTCGCGATGCTCGGCTGGCCCCGGGGGACGGTCAAGTCCCGGACCTCGCGCGCTCTGGTGAAACTGCGCGCCCTGCTCGACGTCGAAGCGGTCCGGCATGGATGACCTGGAGCGGGAGCTGCGCGAACTGTCCGGGTGGCTGGCCACGCCCGAGCCGCCCGACGTCACGGCCCAGGTACGCGCCCGGATCATCGCCCCACCCCGCCCGGCCGTCGACAACCGGCGACGCCGATGGCGGTACGCGGTGGGCGCGGCGCTGGCCGTGCTGCTCGTCGCGCTGCTGCCGCCCGGCCGGGCGGCCGTCGCCGACGCGGTCACCGGGCTGCTGCGCTTCGCCGGGGTCACCATCACCACCTCTTCGGCACCGGTGCTGCCGACCGGCTCCCCCGCGCCGTTGCCCGGACAGCGGCCGGCCGGGCTGGACGAGGCGCAGCGCGCGGTCCGGTTCCCGATCCGGGTGCCGGCGGCGCTGGGCCCACCCGAGCGGGTGCTGGTGGCCGATCCCGACGGCACCGGCGGTCACCGGGTGGCGAGCCTGCTCTACCGCGGCGGCACCGTACGCCTGGACGCCTTCGACGGTGGGCTCGACCCGGTCTTCTTCAAGCAGGTCGCCGGGTCGGGTCCGGAGTGGACGCAGGTCGGTGCGGCGTCGGCGATCTGGATTTCCGCACCGCATCCGGTGTCGTACGTTGATCGTGCCGGCACGGTACGGCAGGCGGACGCCCGGCTCTCCGCCGCCACCCTGATCTGGGCAGACCTGGGTGTTACCTACCGGCTGGAGGGCGAGCTGACCAGGGCCGAAGCGGTCGCGATCGGCACCTCGTTGCGCTGAGCGGGCTACGGATCGACGCCGAGTAACGCTTACCGGGATTTTTCCGATAGGGAATCATTCCGATTTCCTGACACAGAGACGCAAACTGGACCCCAGCCCCACCGCGCCACACTCTCACCCGCTGCCAACATGCTCGACAATCGCGGGTGGAAGTTTCGGAAACGTGTCTTGTTTTTTTCGGTTCGGTCTGCGACTGTTTTGGCCGTCGGTGGCCCGGTCTTTCCGGTCGACCGCGATGCGAGCGACCGCGAGCCAAGCCCGGACCAGCGCCTGTCGGCAGTGGGACGCCCTCCGTCCTCCGTCGATGAATGCCCTGGTCGGTAGCTCCGTTCGCTGGAGCGAGCGACAGCTGGACAGTCTCGGCAGGAGAGGAAGTCTGATGAGGGCGAGAAAACTACTGGCCGTATCGGTAGCTCTGGCAACGGGCGTGCTGGCCACGGCCGCTTGCGGGGCCGGCGATTCGGAGAACCGCGACAGTGACGGCAACGTCACCATGAGCTTCTGGCACAACGCCTCCACCGGGCCCGGCAAGGCCTTCTGGGAGAAGACCGTCGCCGACTTCGAGGCGGCCAACGGGGGCGTGAAGATCCAGATCCAGGCGATTCAGAACGAGGACCTGGACGGCAAGCTCCAGACCGCGCTGAACTCCGGCGATGCCCCCGACGTCTTCATGCAGCGCGGCGGCGGCAAGATGGCGGCGATGGTCAAGGCCGGCCAGCTGCTGGACATCACCGACTCGATCACCGAAGACACCAAGAAGGTGATCTCGGAGGGCTCGTTCACGGCGCAGACGATCGAGGGCAAGGTCTACGCGATGCCGGTGGCGGTACTGCCCGGCGGCTTCTTCTACAGCAAGGACCTGTTCGCCAAGGCCGGCATCACCGAGACGCCGACCACGCTCGCCGACCTCCAGGCCGCCGTGCAGAAGCTGAAGGCGGCGGACGTCCAGCCGATCGCCCTCGGTGCCAAGGACGCCTGGCCGGCCGCCTTCTACTACTACTTCTTCGCGCTGCGCGAGTGCAGCTCGGACACCATCACCAAGGCCGGCCAGACGATGAACTTCGACGACCCGTGCTGGTTGAAGGCCGGTCAGAGCGTGCAGGACTTCGCCGCCACCCAGCCGTTCAACAACGGCTTCCTGACCACGTCGGCGCAGCAGGGTGCCGGCAGCTCCGCCGGTCTGCTCGCCAACCACAAGGCGGCGATGGAGCTGATGGGCGCCTGGAACCCCGGCGTCATCGCCTCCCTGACCCCGGACGAGAAGCCGCTGCCCGACCTGGACTGGTTCCCCTTCCCCAGCGTCGAGGGCGGTGCCGGTGAGCCCGGCGCGATCCTCGGCGGGGTCGACGGGTACTCCTGCTCGGCGCAGGCCCCCAAGGCAGAGTGCACCGCCTTCCTGAACTACATGGCAAGGACGGACGTGCAGAAGGCCTACTACGAGGCGTTCAACGCGCCGCCGGTGAACAGCGAGGCGCAGGCCGCGGTCGAAGAGCCGCACCTGAAGTCCATCCTCGCCGCCTACAACCAGGCGCCGTTCGTCTCGCAGTGGCTCGACACCGTCTACGGCCAGAACGTCGGCAACGCCCTGAACACCGCAGTGGTGAACATGCTGGCCGGCAAGGGCGACCCGCAGAGCATCGTCGACGCGGTCAAGACCGCCGCCAAGAAGGCGCAGTAGTTCAACCGCCATGTCTGACACGCAACACGAGAGCGTGCGACTCGCGCCGGACCCGGCGCCGGGTCTGACGAAGGTCGGGGGTGACACGCCGGTCGTGTCGCCCCCGGCCGGGCGCCGCAAACGCAAGGGCATCGGCTGGCCGGCCCGGCTGGAAATCGCGCTGATGACAGGGCCGACACTTGTCGTGTTCCTGTCCTTCGTGATCCTCCCCGTGGCGATGGCCGCGTACTACGGCTTCTACAGCTGGCAGGGGTTCGGCCCACCCACCGAATTCGTCGGCTTCCGCAACTACGTGTTCATCTTCGAGGACGGCACCTTCCTCGCCGCCCTGCGCCACAACGGCGTGATCGTGGTGCTGTCGCTGCTGCTCCAGGGCCCGGCAGCCGTCCTGCTCGCCCTGCTGCTGAACCGGCAGATCCGGGGGCAGACCCTCATCCGGGTGCTCGTCTTCATCCCGTACGTGATCTCCGAGGTGGTCGTCGGCACCGGCTTCAGCCTGATGCTGCACTGGGACGGCGTCGTCAACGCCGCCCTCGGAAAGATCGGGCTGGGCTTCCTGCAAGCCGAGTGGCTCTCCGATCCGAACATCGCGATCTGGACGCTGATGGGCATCCTCACCTGGAAGTACATCGGCTTCGCCGTCATCCTCTTCCTCGCCGGGTTGCAGGGCATCCCCGAGGAGCTGACGGAGGCGGCGGCGATCGACGGGGCGTCGTACTGGCAGATCCAGCGTCGGATCACCCTGCCACTGCTCGGCCCGACGCTCCGGATCTGGGCGTTCCTGTCGATGATCGGCGCGCTCCAGCTGTTCGACCTGGTCTACATCATCTGGGGCCAGTACATCGCGGACACCGCCGGCACGTCGACGATGGCCACCTACATGGTCGCCAACGGCCGAACCGCCGGAGAGTACGGGTACGGCAACGCGGTCGCCGTGGTGCTGTTCTTCGTCTCGCTCGTCGCCGCCCTGTTCTACCAGCGATTCATCCTGCGCCGGGACACCGAGGGCGCGATCACCGGAGGGAGGAACTGATGGCCGCGACTGCCGTGTTCGGGCGCCGGGCGAGGCGACCCCGCCAGCGACTGGCGTGGGGCAACCCGTCGGTCTACTTCGTCGCGCTGCTGCTCATCGGGACGATGCTGGCCCCGGTCATCTACATCATCCTCGGTGGCTTCCGCACCAACGCGCAGATCACCACCGACCCCGCCGGCTGGCCCAGCCCGTGGCGGGTCGACAACTACCTCGACGTGCTGACCGGCACCACGTTCTGGCGTCAGGTGTTCAACTCCACCCTCGTCGCCCTGTTCACCACGGCGGGCGTGGTCATCCTCGGCCTGATGACCAGCTTCATCATCGCGCGGTACAAGTTCCGAGGGCGGGGGGCGATGTACTCGCTCTTCGCCGCCGGCCTGATGTTCCCGCTGACCGTGGCGATCACCCCGCTCTACATCCTGGTCAAGAGCCTCGGGCTGATGAACACGCTGCCGGGGGTGATCCTCCCGCAGATCGGCTTCGGCATCCCGATGACGATCATCATCCTGGTGCCGTTCGTACGGGCCATCCCCGACGAGATCCAGGAGGCCGCCTCGATCGACGGGTGCGGCCGACTGGGCTTCTTCTGGCGGATGGTGCTCCCGCTGGCCATGCCGGGAGTCATCACCGTGGGCATCCTGACGTTCATCCAGAGCTGGAACGGCTACCTGCTGCCGCTGTTCATCCTGAACCGGGAGGAGACCTTCACGCTGCCGCTCGGCGTACAGGCCTTCGCGTCGCAGTACTCGGTCGACACGGCAAAGGTGCTGGCGTTCACCTCGCTGTCGATGATCCCGGCGCTGCTGTTCTTCAGCCTGTTCCAGCGACGGATCGTCGGCGGCCTGACCGGCGCCGTGAAGGGCTGACCGACCGAGCGCTACCCAGGGGGTGAGGTGCGGGCACTGGCACCGTTCGACTAGACAGGTAGCCGTACCTGATCTTCCTCGGACGGCGGGAGCGCATGTCACCATCCCTGCTCAGCTGGCTGGCCGGCGGTGTGCTGCTGCTGGCCGCCGGCCTCGTCACCACCCTGCTGCCCCGCCGCCGGGCCCGCGCCGAGCGGGCCCGGTTGGCCTGGTCGACCGCGCGGGCCGCGATCGACAGTGCCACGGTCAGTCGCGACGCCAGCCCGGCCCGGATACCCGAGGCCGAACGCCTGCTGGCCCGCGCCGAACTGCTCGCCGCCGAGCGGGGCGGCGCGGCGGCGGCCAGCGCGGCGGCCGAGCACGCCCGCCGCGCCGACGAGTTGTGGCAGGCGCGGTCATGACGGCCCGATTTCCGGTACGCCGCCTTGACCTGCTGCGGTGGGCGCTGCTCGGCGTGGCCGCGGTCGTCCTGGTGGTCTTCCTGCTGGCCCAGCGGCAGAGCGTCGACGTCAGCTACGGCCGGTCCCCGGCACCGTCGGCCCGCATCGAGGAGGGCTCGGCCGGGGAGTTGAGCGACGCCACGGTGCCCTCGACTCAGGAGATGACCGCGCTGGTGGCCGCCGACCCGGTGGTCCGGCTGCCCGGTGCCGTGGCCCGGTGGGACGAGCAGCGGGTCCGGGACGCGATAGGCGACGACGACATCCGGATCCTGGTCGCCCCGCCCGGTCTCGACGAGGCCGAACGCAAGCGCGTGCGGGAGGTCGAGAACGCCACCGTACGGGTGGTCGGCACCCAGGTCGGCGGCGGCGCGTACCTGGCGACCCCGGACAGCCTCGACGGTTGGCGGGCCCAGTTCGCCAACCGCGACGTGACCGGCCAACTGGTCACCATGATCGCCAAGCTGCGGGACGTACCGGCCGACGCCGACCGGGACGAGCCGCAGTGGCGTGACCCGTCCGACGCGGAGCTGGCCACCGTGCTGGCCGACCTGCGCGCCGACGGGCTGCACATCGGCCCCGGTGCCAGCCTCACCCAGCTGCCCGAGGAGGCCAGCCGGTCCGCCTTTCCCGACGGGGCGTGGTACGTCGTCCTGCCCGCCCAGCCGTACGGCGAGCCGCTGCCCGGGTACGGGCCGGCGTTGACCCGGCTCGCGCCGGACCGCCCGATCCTGGTGATGTACGGCGAGTGGATCGAGTACCACGGCCCGGCCGCCGCGGAGTTCGCGGAGCTGGCCGGGGCGAGCTTCTACGCCCAGTTCGGCGACCGGCTCAGCCGGTACGACTATCCACAGCAGAACGTGCTCGGCGCGTACCTGGGTCGGGTCACCGACATCAGGTACGCGGGCCTGTTCGACCGCCCACTGCCGTACCGGCCGCTCGACCCGCTGCGGGTGGCGCTGCCGGCGCTGCCCTGGATCTTCGCGGCCTGCGTGGCGGGTTTCGTGGTGCTGTCGGTCCGCTCGCTGCACCGCTCCGGCGTGCTGGGCGGTGGCCGGCGACAGGCGGCCAGCCCGGCCCGACTGGCCGGCCTCACCGCGCTCGCGGTGGAGGTGTCGCTGCTTACCGACGCCCGCAGCAACCCGGCGCTGACCCGGGGCATCGGCAAGCTCCAGGCCGCCCGCGCGGCGCTGGAGCAGGGCCTGCCCGCACCGCACGTGAGCCGGCTGCTGGACGACGCGACCGCCGAACTGGACGAGACCGCCCGGCTGGTGGGCATCTCCAGCTATCGGCCCGACCACTACCTCCAGGGCAGGCTCTCGTGACCGCCACGCTGCGCCGCTGGCTCGGCAACCTCGTCGGTACCCGGTTCGGCCGTGCCGTGCTGGCCTGCCTGGCGCTGGCCGGATGGGCGTTGTGGACCGGCGGGATCTTCGACGGCCCGATCGCCCGCGAGGTCCGCTCCTCGTCGGTGTACGTCGCGCCCGGGGTCGACCTGGACCGGGCCGCCGCCGAGCGGGCCATCGGAAACCGCCGGCTGGTGGTGCTGCTGATGGCACCGGGGGACGACCTGCGGGCCGCCTGCCGGCAGACCGAGCGCGCCGCAGCGGGCACCGTCGTGCTGGTCATGAGCCGCGCCGGGGACGACTGGGACACGTACGGCTGCTCCCGCATTGCCCAGCACGACGACCGGGACCTGGGCCGGGCGATCGTGGTGGAAACGACGATCGGCCAGGGTACCGACGCCTTCGTCGACCAGCCGGTGGAGGCGGTGAAGATGATCGTGCTCAACTACGACCGGTTGGTCCGGGCCGGCATCGTCCCCGACGGCGCCCGGACGATCAGCCCGTCGTTGCCCCGGTACGTGCTGGCCGGCGCGGCGGTCGGTGGCGTGGTGGCCGGTGCGACGATGCTCTGGCTCATCGGACGCCGGGCCGGCCGGCTCGCCGACGCCCAGCGGGCCCGCCGCACCGCGCGGGCCGACGACCGGGCCGCGCTCACCGCCGCCACCGCCGCCCTCGCCCAGCAGATCATCGACCTCGACCAGCGGTACGCCAACCGCCCAGGCGGCGACGCCCGCCCGGCGTTCCTGCGGCTGGCCAGCGACTACACCCGACTGCTCGACGATGTCACGGCGGTCGACGGCGACGACGAGACCGCGGTACGCCAGCTCCGCCGCCAAGTCGACGCGATCAGCCAGCGGGCGGCCCGGCTGGCCGGCGAGTCCTGAGCACCCTGGCTCGTACTTTGGGCCGATCCGGGCTGCGGTGAGGATTCCTACCATTGGTGCGTGCCCGCTCTGCTGCGCTCCGTGTGGGACGAGCCGCGCCCGGCCGGCGCGCCCCGCCGCGGTTGGCGGGACTGGCTGCTGCTCGGCCTGCTCGTGCCGGCCGCGCTGCTCGAAGGGCTGCTCCGGCCGGAGCTTGCCTGGCGGAGCGGCACGGTGATCGTGACGGTGGCGCTGATCCCGACGCTGCTGTGGCGACGGACCCACCCGCTGCTGATGGTGGCGCTCGCCTTCGGGCTGCTCGGGCTGTTGCCGCTGCTGACCGGCCCGGAGGTTACCGACCTGGCCGCCGGGGCGTTCGTCCTGCTGCTGGCGTACGCGCTGTTCCGCTGGGGATCCGGGCGTGAGGCGCTGCTCGGTACGGCGATCATCGTGGGCAAGGTGTGCCTCGGCGCCGCGATCGGGCAACTCGGGCTCGCCGACCTGGTCGGCGGCTTCGTCGTCCTCTTCGCGGTACTGGCCGCAGGGGCCGCGCTGCGCTACCGGACCGGTGCCCGGCAGCGCGAACTCGACGCGGCCAAGCTGCTCGAACGGGAACGGCTGGCCCGCGACCTGCACGACACCGTCGCCCACCACATCTCGGCCGTGGCGGTCCGCGCCCAGGCCGGGCTCGCGGTCGCGGCGACCCGCCCGCAGGCGGCCACCGAGGCACTGCGGCTGATCGAGGTCGAGGCGTCCCGGGCGCTCGCCGAGATGCGTGGCCTGGTCCGGGTGCTGCGCGACGGCACGC
This sequence comes from Micromonospora sp. FIMYZ51, assembly GCF_038246755.1. Taxonomy (NCBI): domain Bacteria; kingdom Bacillati; phylum Actinomycetota; class Actinomycetes; order Micromonosporales; family Micromonosporaceae; genus Micromonospora; species Micromonospora sp. FIMYZ51. The sequence goes on from NZ_CP134706.1 coordinate 4,265,135, forward strand.
CACCGGAGCTGACGCCGACTCCGCAGGTGTCGGATCTGGCCCGCCTCGCCGAAGGTGCACCGGCCGAGCCTGCCGTGCACGTGGAGATCGTCGGTGACTCCGCAGCCCTTGATCCGGCGGTCGGCAGCACGGTCTACCGGCTGGCCCAGGAGTCGGTGACAAACGCCCGCCGGCACGCCCGGCACGCGACCCGCATCCAGGTCCGCGTGCAGGTCGACGAGCGCACGGTACGGCTCCAGGTGACCGACGACGGCGAAGCCGCCGGCCGATCCGGCGGCTCCTCGGGGTACGGGCTGGTCGGCATGACCGAACGGGCCGGCCTGCTCGGCGGCACCTGCGAGGCCGGTCCCGGCCCGGAGCGGGGCTGGCTGGTCGTCGCGGTACTGCCCCGGACGGCGGCGTGACCGGCCCGCCGCCCGGCGCACCGGTGCCCGCCGGTGAGCGGCCGATCCGGGTGGTCGTCGCGGACGACCAGGAGATCGTCCGGACCGGGCTGGCGATGATTCTCGACGCCCAGCCCGGCATCGAGGTCGTCGGCCAGGCAGCCGACGGTAGGCAGGCGGTCGAGCTGGCCCGGCGGTTGCGCCCGGACGTGTGCCTGTTCGACATCAGGATGCCCGGCGTCGACGGCATCGAGGCCACCCGCCAGCTCGCCGGACCGGCGGTGGCCGAACCGCTCGCGGTCGTCGTCATCACCACCTTCGACCTCGACGAGTACGTCTACGCGGCGCTGCGCGCCGGTGCCCGTGGTTTCCTCCTCAAGGACGCCGGCTCGGCCCTGCTGGCCCAGGCGGTGCATGCCGCCGCCAACGGCGATGCGCTGATCGCCCCCAGCGTGACCACCCGGCTGTTGACTGCCTTCGCCGACAGTGGACCGACCACACCGCCGCCGCAGCCGGTCGATCCGCTCACCGACCGCGAGGAGCAGGTGCTCACCGCCGTGGCCCGGGGACGAACCAACAGCGAGATCGCCGACGAGTTCCACATCAGCCTCAGCACCGTGAAAAGCCACCTCGCCAGCCTGATGGCCAAACTCGGGGCCCGGAACCGGGTCGAGATCGCGATCTGGGCGTACGAGACGCGCCGGGTGTCTGGCGGTGGCCGGCGCTGACGTCGGACTTTGGTACGACGACGTCCTCGCACCATCGGCCGGGACGGCCGGAGCCTGCGCGCCGATGAGTTCAGGCCGCCGGGATCGCACGATCGGGGTATGTCCGCGAAGCGTCTCGGTCGCCGGGAGTGGCTGATCCCCGCCGGCCTGATCCTGCTCAGTCTCGTACCGGTGGTCGCCGGTGCCGTCCGCGTCGTCCAACTCTCGGTCGGCGTCGCGGTGACGCCGGAGAACGCCCGGTTCGTCGGTGACCCGGCACCGGTCGTCGTGCACATCGTCGCCGCGACCCTGTACTGCCTGCTCGGCGCGTTCCAGTTCGTCCCCAGCCTGCGCCGTCGGCATCCACGCTGGCACCGGGTCGCCGGGCGGCTGCTGGTCCCGGCCGGCATCGCCGCCGCCCTTGCCGGGGTGTGGATGGCCCTGTTCTACCCGCTGCTGCCGATCGACGGTGCGCTGCTCATCGGGCTGCGGGTGAGCTTCGGCGCCGCGATGGCGGTGAGCATCGTGCTCGGCTTCGTCGCGATCCTGCGGCGTGACCTCGTCCGGCACCGCGCCTGGATGATCCGGGGGTACGCCATCGGCCAGGGCGCCGGCACCCAGTTCCTGACCCACCTACCGTGGCTGCTGGTGATCGGCCCGCCGAGCGAGCTGACCCGGGCGCTGTTGCACGCCGCCGGCTGGCTGATCAACATCGCGGTCGCCGAATGGATCATCCACCGCAGCACCGCTCGCCGGACGCCCGTGCCGCCGCGTCGCTCGCAGCCGGTCGTCCACGCCGCACCGCAGTGACGGAAGCTAGGCAACGCCATATGCTGCCGACGTCATCGAGCCACAGATGGGAGCCACGATGCGCCTCGACATGGTGACGGTCCCCGCTTCGCCGCGAGAGCACGCCGGGCGCTGACCGGTCCGCCGCCGGGCCTACCGGCGGTGCGCTGCTCCTCGCCGCGAAGCGGTCCGGTGTCGACCGTTTCCCTTCCTGGCTCGAGGAGCATTCTTGCCTGCCCTGTCATCCGCGCGTCTCGGCGCGGACTTCACCAGACTGTGGGCCGCTTCGGCGGTCTCCAACATCGGCGACGGAGTCACCATGGCGGCCGGTCCGCTGCTGGTGGCCGCCGTCAGCGACGACCCGGCCCTGATCGCCGGTGCGGTCTTCGCCCAGCAACTGCCCTGGCTGCTGTTCGCCCTGGTCAGTGGCGTCTACGTGGACCGGCTCGACCGGCGTCGGCTGGTCGTGGCGGTCAACCTGCTGCGGGCCGCCGCCCTCGCTGCGCTGGCCCTGACCGTCGCCACCGGCACCGTCACCGTGGCGGTGATCTACGCGGTGGTCTTCCTGCTCGGCACCGGGGAGACCCTCGCCGACACCGCGCTGGGCGCCCTGCTGCCGTCAGTGGTCACCGCCGACCGGCTACCCGCCGCCAACGCGCGCCTGGCCGCCACCTTCACCATCGGCAACCAGTTCGCCGCCAAACCGCTCGGGGCCTGGCTGTTCGTCATCTCCGCCGCCGTGCCGTTCGGCCTCAACGCGCTGACCTTCGCCGTCTCGGCGGCGTTTATCGCAACCCTGCGGCCGGCGCAGGCTGAGCCGATCAGGCCCGCGCACGTCCCGCCGGTGGGGTCGCTGCGCGGCGACATCGCCGAGGGCATGCGGTGGCTCTGGCGACACCGCCTGCTGCGGACCCTGGCCGTGAGCATGGGCCTGGCCAACGTCGCCTTCTGCGCGGCGTTCGCCGTGTTCGTGCTCTACTGCCGGCAGCGACTCGGTCTGTCCGATCTCGGGTACGGCTTCCTGCTGACCACCTTCGCGGTCGGCGGCCTGGCCGGCACCACGGTCGCGGCCCGGCTCGGGCGGACGTTCGGCAATCCGATGGTGCTGCGGACCGGCCTGCTGATCGAGGTGGCCACCCATCTGGTTCTGGCGGTCACGACGACGCCCTGGGTGGCGGCGACCGCCATCGTCCTGTTCAGCCTGCACGGCATGGTCTGGGGCATCACCGTCGCGTCGATCCGGCAGCGACTGGTGCCCGATGCACTGCGCGGCCGGGTGGGCAGCACGTACGCGCTGCTGGACCTGGGCGGCGCCGCACTCGGTTCCCTGCTCGGTGGCCTGCTCGCCAGCGCCGGGACGGTCACCACGCCGTTCTGGATCGCCGCCGCGACGGTGGCGGTCGTCGCCGCCCTCGCCTGGCGTCCGCTCGGCGAAGCAGCCAGGTAATCACCCGAGACCCGGCCCGCGAGCAGGCTCACCCCTCCTCGCGGGCCGGGCCGCACGGCCCGAATCAGCGCAGCGCATCGGCGAACGCGGCGTACGTCGGGGTGCCGGATTGGCGGTCCAGGACGGCGAACACCACCTCGTCGAACCAGGGCATGTCGCGCAGGGCGGTGGCGAACGCGGCGGCGACCGTGCCCGGCTCGTTACCGAACACCCCGCAGCCCCAGGCACCCAGGACGAGCCGACGATGGCCGTGGGCGGCGGCGACCTGAAGGATCCGGGCGGCGCGGCGGGCCAGCACCGCCGGCAGGTCGGGAAGATGCTGCGGCTGGTTGCGGACGATCGCGGACCGGTTGGGCGCGGCGGCGGTCAGGAACGACACCGGATACGGCGCCGGCAGCAAACTTCCGCTGTCGTCGCGGAAGACCGGCACGGCCGGCGAGTAGATCACCCGGTCGCTGTAGGTCAGCTCCGGGTGGCTGCGGTGATGGGTGTAGAAGTCCTCGGCCGCCCGCAGGCAGGGGTAGAGCGCCGACGAGCGGGCCACGCTCTCCTCCTGGGCCTGGGCACCATTGAGGAAGCCGCCACCGGGGTTGCGCGCCGAGGCGAAGACGAGGCAGGCGAGGTCGCCGCCGAGCCGGCTGGTCGCCGAGAGGGTCGACTCGTTGGTCACCTCGACCGCCGGCACGGTGTCGGCCGGCGCGGGCGCCGCCAGGGCGTCCGTCGGCAGGTACAACCGGGTACCGGCCACCGCCCGCACGACCTCGGCGGCGATGGAAACCTCGCCGTCGGTCGTACGGTAGGCGCCACGCTCGGCGATGGCGACCGTGTCCTCGGCGATGGCGCGCAATCGGCTACTCACGACGCGACAGCCTGCCCGACATCCCTGCCGAACCGCGAGCGAAATACCTCCGACACTGTCGCCTGCCTAATACCTGAGCCGGGGATCGTGGTGACGGCTCGGTGGCATTCCCTCAGGTTCGTTCACCACCTCGCCGGCCTGCCGCGTCATTCAGAAAGACCGCAGCCCGCCGATCGAGCTGCTTCGCGAATACAGGCAGGCGGGAGCCGAAGCTGCCGAGACGGGTTCGGATGTTCCTCACGGCGACCGCCGCTCGGCCGGATCTGACTCCCGCCATCGCATCGATGGCATGGTTCCAGTTCTCGGTCGCCTCGTGGAGTCGTCCTTGGGCGCATTGCACATCAGCGAGGTTGGCCAGGGTCAGGCTGTGGATGCGCCGATACGCCTCAGAATTCCGGGTGGCGATCGACCGCCGGAATTGGGCTTCGGCCGCAGGCAGGTCACCGAGATCGCGAAGGGCCTGGCCGGCTTGGCTGGCCAGGGAGGTCTCAGTGAACCCGCTGGTCCGGATCCAGATCGGCTCGTCGTCGGGCTCGGCGTTTGCGAGGTGAGCCTCGGCCGCCGTTATCGCCGCCGAGGTACGCGCCTTGTCGTCCGTCGCTGCGTGACCCCGCGCAGTCAGGACGGTGAAGAGCGCAGTCGCCGCCGGGGTCGCCCTGCCCCTCGACCATTCGAGCGATGAGGTTGCGAGTCGCAGCGCTTCCTGTCCATGGCCGAGGTCAACGGCCTGGTGTGCCATCGCCCGCAGCGTGAAGCCGGCGAGCGGCCGGTCGTCCGCCTCGTTCGCCAAACGCAGCGCTTGGACGTAGTACCGCTGGGCCAGCCCGTGTAGCGACGAATCGAAGGCTTTCCAGCCGGCAAGGTAGGTCATCTCGGCCGCGACACTGAACATGGCCCTGCGGTCCTGGTCGGAGGAGAAGCGCCCCTGAAGAAAGCCCGCCACGTCGGAGGTTAGGTACTGAACAACAGCGAGGCGAGCATGACCACCGCCGAACCGCTCGTCCGCCTTGCTGAACACCGCCAGCATGTCCCGTACGGCGTCGATCTCGCGATGGCCCACGGCGATCCCCCCGCCCCGAGCCTGCCGCCCCCGGTCCGCGATCTCCTGCCATTGGTCAAGCGGTACGGCCAGCGCTGCCAACGAGTACAGGGCGCTAAGCCCGAACTCTCGTCGCTCCAAGTCGGCCCTCCCGACTGTCAGGAGATCGGTGACAGGTGCATGCTCCCACCAATCCAGGCCGCCAAGGTCGGGCTCCAGATTACCGCCTTCGAGTAGGCCGAGATCGATCGGATTCATCACCCGGCCGAGTCTGCGAGAGATCGCTTCGGCCAGGAATCGGCAGGTCCTGCCATGGGGCTTCACTCCGGCGACCCAGTGTCCGATGTGGGACCGGTCGCAGGACGAAAGATCGTCCCCATTCTCACGAGCGACCACTCGAAGGGCTGCGGCACAAGCCTCGTACGACCACCGACAGTCTCTGATGGCTGCCAGCAACTTCTCGTTGCGCTGCCTGGGTGCCCGCGCCATCCGCTGGCCTTCCCTCTTGAATCTGGCGTTCAACACGTTCAACATGCCCGCTGGCCCCTCGGGCTACCGAGGAACCCAACGAGCCACTTCACTTTATGTAGACATTACGACACAGGAGGTGAGGGTGCTCGTGGCTGCCAGGGCCGTGTTGGTGGTGCTCGGTGGGCTGCTGCCGGGCTTCTTACTCGGGCTGTTCGCGTTTCGGATCAAGTCCCGCTGGTGTCCACGCTGTGGGGAGTCCACTGCGGCCATGACACCGGTGGAGTGGAAACGATGAACCGCCCCCACCGGCGCGATCACAACGCGGTTCCACTCGGGCGGCGGGTGGCCGAGCTACGCGCCCGCCGGGGCATGAGCCAACAAGCCTTCGCCGACCGACTCGGCAAGTCGAAGAGCTGGGTCGACAAGGTCGAACGCGGCGTACGCAGGCTCGACCGCTACTCGGTGATCAGGGAGATCGCCGTCGTGCTGCGCCTCGACCCGGAGATCCTGCTCGGCCCCCGCCATCCTCCACCGCCCACGACGGCTGGCCTCGACGGGGTCGACGCCGTCCGCGCTGCGCTGGCCAGCTACCACCACCGATCGGAGCGAACCGGCACGGCGGACCAGGCCCGCCGGCAGGTGGCGCACGCCTGGCTGAGCTACCAGCACGCTCGCTACCCGCAACTCCTGAACGCCCTGCCCGCCCTGCTCGACGCCACCCACGGCACCCGAAGTCTGCTCGTGGCCACCTATCGGATCACCGCCGCCGTGCTTGTCAAACTCGGCGAACCCCACCTCGCCTGGCTCGCCGCCGACCGCGCCGTGACGAACGCTGCCGGCGGCCCAACCCTCATCGGCACCGCCAGCATCGCCGTCAGCGCAGCACTCCGCGCCCTCGGGCAACACCGCCTCGCCCTCACCGCCGCCCTCGCGGTGGCGGACGCCGTAGACGACGACGCCGTACGCGGCAGTCTTTTCGTCCAGGCCGGACTCGCCGCCGCCGGCACCGGCGACCGCCGCAACACCCATGACCTGCTCGATCACGCCGCAGATCTCGCAGACCGGCGTCCCAGTCATCCGGATCCGCAGCACACCGGTTTCGGCCGCAGCGCCGTCCAGTTGGCCCGCTGCCTCGCCGCACTTCACCTCGGCGACCTCGGCGACGCCATCCATCGGCATGAACACGCCATCCGCCAGCACGGCTGGCGACACCTACCACCCGAACATCGAGCCGCCCACCTCATCGAGGCTGCCCGTGCCTACCTTGATACCGGCGACGTCGGCAAGGCGGGACAGAAGCTGGTCGAGGCAGACGGCGTTGCTCCCGCCGAAGTCCGCTGCCGTCCCACCGCCCGTACGCTTCTCGCCGAAATCACCCAACGCGGACCGGTACCAGCCGACGTCGCCCGACTCGGCACTGTCCTCCACGACCGGCCCTTATAAATCTTGGACGGAATACGCCCTTCCGAGGGCGGTTCTGGACCAAGATCCATTCGGCAGCGGATGGAGCGGACGGCTCGGTTAGGGTCGGGGGGTGCAGGACCTCGACGGGGTGGCGGAGGCGTTTCGGACGGCGCGGGGATTCGGCAGCTCGGCGCTCTACAGTCATCTGCTTGCGGTGGTCGCGGACGATCCGGGGCTGCTCGAACTGGCGGCGCGTACCCGGGCAGGACAGCAGCCGACGTTCGCGCTCTTCGGTGCCGTCCATCATCTGCTGTTGGGCGGCACCACCGACCCGCTGGCCGAGTACTACCCCTCCGTCGTCGGTGACCGGGCCAGGGCGGTCGACGGGGAGACCGGCCCGGCCTTCGCCCGGTTCTGTGCGGCGTACGCTGCCGAGATCGCGGCGCTGCTCGCCACCCGGCTGGTGCAGACAAACCAGGTGCAGCGCGCCCTGGTGACGCGGCTCGGGTTGGCGCTGCTGCGCCGCGCGCACCCGGGGCCGGTCTGCGTGGTCGAGGTGGGGTGCAGCGCGGGCCTGAACCTGCGCGCCGACCGCTACGCCTTCACCGTGGGCGGCACGACAATCGGCGCGCCCACCGCGCCGGTGCGGATTCCGGTCGACGTGCCGGACGCCCACCTGTTGCCGGCGCTGGACGGGGTGCCGCGCATCGTCGACGCCGTCGGCGTGGATCTGGATCCGCCCGATCTCACCGATGCGGCCGACCGGGCGTGGCTGCGTGCGCTCGTCTGGCCGGAGAACGCGCACCAGGCAGCGTTGCTGCGGGCGGCGATGGCGGCGGTGGCCGCTGATCCGCCCCGGGTGCTGCGGGGCAACGTGATCGACATCGGTGCCGACGTCGCGGCGAGCCTGCCGCCGGGAGTGCCACGGCTGGTCGTGCACACCGCGACCCGGATCCACGTGCCGGTCGAGCAACGCCCGGCCTTCGACGCGGCCATCGCCGGCTTCGCGGCGGGCGGGCCGATGCTGCACCTCGCGCTGGAGGACGACCAGCGCACCGCACCCTCCGGACGGCCGGGCGTCGGGCTGACCGCGACCGATTCGACAGGCAGCCGGACCATCGCGGTCGCCGACGGTCACCTGGCCTGGCTGGAACCGCTGCCGGCGATGAGCGAGCTAGGGCTCGTCCGGCGATGAGCGAGCTAGGGCTCGTCCGGGGATGAACGAGCTACGGCTCGCCTGGGAGTGACCCGGGACGACACCTGGTCGCGTCGTCACTATATCTTGCGCGGCAAGATATAGTGATCGCATGAGCTCCCGGGCAATGAGCGAACCCGCGTTCTTCATCCTCACCGCACTTGTCGACGCCCCCCGGCACGGGTACGGCATCGTCGCGGAGACGACCGAACTCTCCCAGGGCCGGGTACGGCTGAAGATCGGCTCCCTCTACGGGGCCCTGGACCGGCTCGTCGGTGACGGCCTGGTCGAAGTGGACCGTGAGGAGGCATGGCAGGGGCGGTTACGTCGGTACTACCGGCTGACCGAGCGTGGTCGCCATGCGCTCGATGCGGAGGCCCGCCGGCTGGCCGCCAACGCGCACCTCGCCTCGGCCCGACTGGCCAACTCTGGCAGACCGGTCACGGGAGAGTCGTCGTGAGCCGCCTGGAGGAGCGCTACCGCCGGGTGCTGCGCCTGCTGCCCGCCGCGTACCGGCAGGAATGGGAAGACGAGATGGTCGCCGCCTTCCTGGAGAGCATGACCACCGGCGATCCGGAGACCGACGAGTATCTCGCGGACTACGGCCGGCCGAGCCTGCCGGAGGTCGCCAGCGTGCTGTCGCTGGCCGCTCGGCTGCGGCTCGGCGGCGTCGGTGCACCACCGCGGGCGTACGCCTGGGGCCAGGCCGTGCGACTGGCGACGCTGATGGGGGTGCTGGCCAATGCCGTCATGGCCACCGCCGGGATCAGCATCATGCTGTGGCTTGCCGGGCGGATCCCCGGGTTGCCAGCACCGGAGGCGACCCTCACGGTGCCGGCGCAGAGCTGGCACACCACCTGGCAACTCGCGAGTTACGCCTGGCTGCCGGCCTACCTCGCGCTCGTCCTGGGGCACCGACGGGTGGCCCAGGCGGTCGCCCTGATCGCCGTCGTCCCCCCGGTCATCACCGCCGTGATCGAGGCCGTCGGCGCCTCGCCATTGTCCGTGACGACCTGGGCCATGCGGATCACCGACATCGTGCTGCTGCTGGCCATGTCGACCTTCCGCCACGACTCCCCTGCGGTGCCACGCCGTCCCTGGCTGCTCGCCGTGCCGGTCGGCATCCTGCTGGTCCCGGTGCCACTGTTCGTCGTCCAGACCAGCACACCGGCGCTCCACCTGCTGGACTGGCCGGGCCTGGCCTGCCTGGTGGTGACCGCCGCCATCGCGGTCCACCTGGCGGTGCGCGGGGTCGGTCGATCGCCCGGCGCCGCGCCCTGGTCGCTGGCGTTCAGCCTGCTCGCCACGGCAACGCTCATCGTCCGGGTCGCGACCCTGCTCGACTACCGCAACCAGGTGCAGCACGTCGCCCTGGCCACGCTCGGCTCGATCGAGGCGGTCGCCGTGGTGGCCGTCGGCGTGCCCGTCGCCGTACTCGCCGCCCGAAGGTTGCGCCAGCTGCCACCGGCCAGCACGGTGTCAGCGGGGTAGCCCGGCCAGCCAGCGCTCCAGCGCCTCGGGGGTGTCGACGAGCAGCACCGGTGGCCCGGACGGGTCGGCGTGCCAGGCCCGCATCCGCCGCCGTTCCCGGGCGTACCCGGTGAGGTGCCAGCGCAGCACGGAGTCCCAGGAGAGCACGCTGCCCAGCGACTCACGGTTGCCGTTGCAGATCTCCTCCCCGGTGCGCAGCCGGCGCATGGTGCGCCGCCACAGTCGACCGAAGGAGAGCCCGCGCGGGTAGTCCAGGCCGATGACCAGGTCGGCGCGGGCCAGCGGGACGTCGCGCCAGCCGTGGTAGGCGCCGTCGAGGATCCAGCGGTCCCGGCGGCAGATCGCCTCGATCCGGCTGCGCTGCACGGCGACCGGCACCTCGACCCAGCCGGGCTCCCAGAGCAGGTCGTCGACCGGGTACCAGGGCACGCCGAGCCGCTGCGCCAACTGCTCCGCGAGGGTGGACTTACCGGAACCATGCACCCCGTAGACGAGGATGCGAGACGGCGCGTTCATCGGGCGGCAGCCTAGACGCTCCGGTCCGGGATCCGCCGGGCGGCCGGTGGGCAGGTCGGCCGCCCGGTACACCGGTCAGCTCTTGTTCGCCAGGTCGCCGCAGTCGGTCTCGTCGGGCAGCAGCGGGCGCAGGGTGACCGTCCACCGCTTGCCCTCGGACACCCACGGGGTGAGCGCGTTGGCGCTCGCGGCGGCGGTAAGCATCTTCCGCGCCTGGTCACCGGTGACCGTCACACAGCCGATCCCCAGGTCCTTGCCGAGTTCCGCGCCGGGCAGGGCCGGGCCGGGCCAGGCCAGCTCGGGCTGCTCGCCGAGTTCGTCGTTGGCGACCCACGGCTCGGCGACGGCCGCCACGGCGGTCGGTGCGTACGCCTCGGTGGTGGTGTGTGCCGTGCCGAGCGGACCTGACTCGCTGGTCAACGACTCGGCGAATTCGCGTAGCTTGTCGCGGGCCGTCCGCTGGTCGGCGGTCAGACCCGCCTCGGCAGCCGGGTCGTCGGCACCGCCCATGGTAAGGGCCTGCACCTCCAACTCCTGCATCCCACCGGTGTCGAAGACGGCGAACCGGGTGGACGGGACGTCGGCGACCGGTGGCGTGCCCAGGTCGCTCACCGTGCCGACCCCGGCGGCGTGCGCCGACTCGACAAGCTTCTCCACCTCCTCGGCGCTGATCGTGCCGAGCTGGAGGTTGGGCAACGCCGGACCGGGATAGGCCAGGGTCATCGGCCCTTCGGTGATCACCCGCCCGTCGCCGTAGACGCTTATCGCGGGCAGGCGGGCGGCCCGCATGGTCGGCGTCACGAACCCGCCGACATGATCCATGCGAAAGACCACGGTGTCGGCCGAGTAGAACCGCTCGGCAGAGCCGGTGTCACCGGCACCTGCGGAATCGCTCTGCTGGCCACAGGCCGATGAGGTGAGCATCAGCAGGGGCAGCAGAGCCAGCCACCCACTTCGGGAAGTTCTCATGCCGCTTGGACGTACGCGGACCCGACTTGGTTGCGTCCGCGTACGGGTCGTCGGCGGGGTGCGGTGCCGTGGGTACGCTCAGGCGTCCCGGTGCAGGAAGGCCACCACCGCCACGGTGCCGACGGCCAGTATCCACCCGAGCAGCACGAGCAGGCCGGTGGCCGGGGTGAGCACGTCGTCCGACCCGGGCCGGTAGAGCAACTCACCCGCGCCCGGCAGATAGCGGGCGTGCCGGGTGACCCCACGCAGCAGCGGCGTCAGGATCAGAACCAGGCAGAGCATGCCGATCAGGGCGGGTAGGAGTCCTCGGGTGAGCACGGCGAGGAACTGGGCGAGCAGCCCGATCAGCACGAGGTAGGCGATCGCGCCGACGACCGGCCACGAGGTGCCGGTGGCCGGAACGCCCCGAGCGGCCAGTACGACGTGGGCGGTCAGCCACCCGGCGAGCACCGCCGCGATGGCGGTGCTGCTGGCCCAGGCCAGGTAGGCGAGGGTTTTGCCGCTCAGCATGACCCAGCGGTCCGGTACGCAGGCCAGGCTCGTCCTGATCTGGTCCCCGGTGTACTCCGTCCCGACGGCCAGCACGCCGAGCAGGATCGTGCCGGCCTGTAGGTACGGCACCGCCTGGAGCACGATCGCGGTGGCCCGCTCCGCCCCGACCTGTGCCCCGGCCAGCGCCGCGGTCATCACGATCGCGGCACCGACCGTGCCGAGCACGGCGGCGACGACGGCCGGCAGGCCACCCAGCTTGACAAGTTCCGCCGTGACCGCCTGCCGAAGCACCCGGCTCATGCGTCCCGCCGAGCGAACACGACACCGGCGAGGACGAGCAACCCTGCCGTCCAAGCCGCCATGACGAGACCACCGGCGAGCGGGGCGAGCGCGTTGTCCAAGGCCAGCAGGTCACCGGCGAACAGGCTGGCGCCCGCGAGGTCCGGCAGGTACCTCGCCAGCGGGGTGAGGTGGGACAGCAGGTACGAGACGGAGACGAGGGAGCTGTTGGCCACGAGCACGATGACCGGGATGATCCCGCTGCGGGTGAAGACCGTCACCGCCAGCGCGATCAGCGCCGTGAGCGCCCAGTAGACACCGGCGCCGACCAGACGGGCTGGGGCGTCGGCCGGACCGGGTGTGCCGTCGGTGCCGAGGATCCCGCCGGCCAGGGCCAGGGAGGCGGGAATGGCCACGACGGCCGCTGCCGCGACGAGCAGCACGACTGCGGTGGCCTTCGCAGCCAGCACGGTGACCCGGCCGGTAGTGGCGGTGAGAGTGGTGGTGATCTGTCGTCCACCTCCCGTCCTGGTGCTGTTCGCGGTGTACTCGCTGCCCATGGCGACGACGCCGAGCACCACGGCGCCGACCGCACCGAGCGGGACGGCGGAGAGAACCGCCTCCGCGGCCGTGCTGTAGGCGGTCAGCTCGGGCCGTCCGGCCCGCAGCACGCTGCGGATGGACAGAGCGTTGAGCAGCGTTACCCCGGCCGGACCGAGCACCGCGACGGCCAACGCCACGAGGGCCGCGGGCAGGGTCAGGGTCTTGCGTAGCTCGGCCGCGACGACGTACGGGAACCTCATCGGGCACCCGCCGTCGGCTCGGTGTCGGTGAGTGCGAAGAAGGCCGCTTCCAACGTCGGATGTCCCGCCGTGACCTGGTCGATCGGGCCGGCGGCGACCACCCGGCCACGGGCGATGACGACGAGATCGTCGGCGATCTCGGCGACCTCGCCCATCAGGTGACTGGAGAGCAGCACGGTGCCGCCGGCGTCGGCGTGTCCACGTAACAGTTCCCGCAGCCAGCGGATGCCCTCTGGGTCCAGCCCGTTGACCGGCTCGTCGAGCACCAGCGCCTCGGGTTCACCGAGCAGTGCGGTGGCCAGCCCGAGGCGCTGTCCCATGCCCAGGGAGAACCGGCCGACGCGGGTACGGCCGGCGGCGCCGAGACCGACCTGTTCGAGCAGATCGGCCACCCGTCGCCTCGGGATGCCGTTGCTGCGCGCCACCCAGGTGAGGTGGTTGCGGGCGGTACGGGAGCGGTGCGCGCCGGAACCCTCCAACATCGACCCGACGGTGCGCAGCGGGTCACGCAGCGACCGGTAGGGCCGACCGTTGACCAGCGCCGTACCGGCGTCGGCCCGGTCCAGGCCCAGCAGGATACGCAGGGTGGAGGACTTTCCCGCGCCGTTGGGTCCGAGCAGGCCGGTCACCCGGCCCGGTACGGCCCGGAAGGTGACGTCGGTGAGGATCTGGCGGGAGCCGCGCCGCTTGGCCAGGCGTTCGACTGACAACATGACCACCATGTCAGTCCATGGCCGGGGTCGGCGTCATCGGGCCGTGGCCCGGACTCCGCCGCCGCCACCCCGACCGGGGGCGCTCCGACCTAGGTCCGATGGCATGCGAGGGGTTGTTTCCTAGACTCGTGACGTGGCACCTGGCGAGCGTCCGGCACGGCGACCCTGGCTGTCCGTCGTCGCCGCCACGGTGCCGGCGGGCCTGGTCCTGTGCCTGGTGACGACGGGTGCCGAAGGGCCGGTCGGGGTGCTCCTGCTGGCAGTGATCACCGTCCTCGCCGTCGCGGCGTCGGTGTGGGCGCTGGTTCGTGCCCGGCGTCAGCACCGGCGGTACGAGGACCGACTGACCGCCTGGGCGGCCGAGCGGGCGGCCACCGCGGAACGTCTGCGCATCGCACGTGAGCTGCATGACCTCGTCTCGCATGGACTCGGATTGGTCACGGTGCGGGCCGCCACTGCGGCGCGGCTCACCGGTCCGGCCGGCGAGACCGAGCGGCTGACCGCGTTGGCCGACATCGCGCGGGTCAGCCGGGAGACCACCGCCGAGTTGCGGCGCATGCTCGACGTGCTGCGCTCGCCCACCGGTGAGCCCGCTCCCCTGCGGCCGATCGACACGCTCGACGCCCTGCCCACGATCCTGCGTGAAGCGAACGACGCCGGCCTGGCGGGCACGCTCGACGTACGCGAGGTGGGGGCGGTATCGCCCGGCGTTCAGCTGGCCGTCTGCGCGGTCGTCCGGGAAGGGCTGAACAATGCCGCCCGGCACGCGGGCCCGACCAGGGTGTGGGTGAGTGTGGCCCGCGACGGCGACGCGGTCGTGGTCGGTGTCCGCGACGACGGCCCGCGCGACGGCTGGCGGTCCAGTCCGGGGGCGGGTCGAGGGCTGGACGGGCTACGCGAACGGGTGTCCACTTTCGGTGGGAAGGTTTCCGCTCGGCCAGCCGGGCCAGGTTGGCATCTCACGGCGCGCCTGCCTGATCGGGAGCCCGGATGAGCGTCGAGCCGTCGGGGCGGCAGCACAGCGACATCCGGGTGCTCGTCGCGGATGACCAGCAACTGTTGCGGCACAGTCTCGCGATCCTCATCGACAGCACCCCCGGCCTCGCCGTGGTGGGCCAGGCCGCCACCGGCGACGAGACCGTGACGCTCGCCCTGGAACGCCGGCCGGACGTCATCCTCATGGACATCCGGATGCCCGACGGCGACGGCATCGAGACGACCCGCCGCATCACCGGGCACGCCGAGCTGCGTCACAGCAGTGTCGTCGTACTCAGCATGTTCGCCCTCGACGAGTACGTGTCCGCCGCGCTGCGGGCGGGAGCCCGTGGCTTCCTGCTCAAGGATGCGCACCCGGACCGGCTCATCGACGCGATCCGTCGGACGCATGCGGGTGAATCTCTCTTCGCCCCGAGCATCCTCACCCGCTTCGTCACGCACTATCTCGACCGTCCCGGCCCACCCACGGGTGGACGGATCGGGGTGCTCACCGTGCGCGAGACCGAGGTGCTGTCGCTGGTGGCGCGCGGCCTGTCCAACGACGAGATTGCGCGATCGCTCACCATCTCGGTCAAGACCGTCAAGACCCACATCGGCAATCTGCTCACCAAGCTCGGTGCCCGCGACCGGGCGCAGCTGGTCATCGCCGCTTATGAGAACGGTCTGGTGGCGGCGGCGCGCTGATCGGCGGTCGGTAGCTCCTCGGCGACCGGATCGGTGGCCGCTCCCTGGCCGGGAGACGTTGATCGGGAGAAGCCACGAGCCCGGCGAGGCAACCTTTTCCGTCGTCCCCGGCTCTTCCTTTCGTCGGTGACCTCCGAGGACTGGAGAGTGCAGGTGACGGATGACAGTTTCCGTGAATTCGTCGAGATCCGGTACGCGGATCTGGTCCGGACGGCGTACCTGCTGACCGGTTCGCGGCACTCGGCCGAGGATCTGGTGCAGAGCGCGCTGATGCGGGCGATGCGCCGCTGGCGGCAGGTCAACGACCCGATGGCGTACGTCCGCCGAATCATGGTCAACGAGCGGGTCAGCCTGTGGCACCGGTTCGGTTCCCGGGAGTTCCTGGCCGGGGTGACCGGCGCCTGGCGGCTGCACGCCGACCGGGGCCGCGGTGCCGACGTGGCGGACGGCGTCGTGGTGCGCGACGAGGTACTCACCGCGTTGCACAGCCTGCCGCCCCGGATGCGGGCCGTGCTGGTGCTGCGCTACTGGGAGGACCTCTCCGAGGCGCAGATCGCCGACACGCTCGGTTGCTCGATCGGCACGGTGAAGAGCCAGACGTCGCGGGGGCTCACCCGGTTACGCGCGGTGCTGCCGGCCTCCTCTGCCGAGCCGGTCACCACGAATGGAGAGGTGTGAACGATGGCTGATGACATCAGGCAGGCATTGACGAGGCTCGCCGAGCCGGTGGTTCCCGGTCCCGACCCGTACCAGCGGCTGCTGGCCCGGGTGCGTCGGCGCCGGCAACGGCGGGTGGCCGTGCTGGGGGTGGCCGGCGTGGTGGCGGCGGCGATGGCCCTGCCGGTCTTCGGCGCAGCCGGCCGGCTGACGGTCACCGGCGTGGCCTCCTCGCCACCGCCAGCGGCCGGGACCTACCAGCCGGCGAGCCCGATCGACAAGCCGATGGCGCGGCAGTTGCTGGACTCGCCGACCCGGGGCAACCTGGCCGACGACCGGACGCTGATCGCGGAGATCGAGCGGCAGTACCGGGCGTCCCGCGCCGAACTGCTGGTCGACCCCACGCTCGACGAGGTGAAAGTGCTGCTGGCTCACGACATGCCGGACTCCCGGACCGTGGTGGTGGCCTTCCTGGACGCCTCACACGCGTTGATCCGCAGAGGAGACGGGCAGGCCGGGGCGTCCGTGCCGGAACTGCTACGCAAGACCGGCACCCCGGTCGAGCCGCAACCCTTGGAACCGTACGTCTTCCTCAGTCGACACTCGCCGGTGAACGGCGGCCGCGTCACCGACCTCACGGCCGGGCTCGCACCTGCCGGGTGCCTCGTCGAGGCTTCCACCGACGGCCGGCTCCAGCCGGACGGATCGGTCGCCCGGAGCTGGCAGGTGGTGAGCACCGAGGGCTACGTGGTCCGGGGCCCGGGAGAGGGTGCCGAACGGTGGCGGTTCACCTGCCAGGGCGTAGTGCGATACGACGGTCCGGCAGGCGGTGGGAGCATGATCGTCTACCCGGAGGAAGCGGCTCCGCCGGTTCCCACCGATGGTGCACGCGGCTCGGTGGACGCCACGCTCGCCGCCACCGCAGCGCGCGAGTTGGACCGCGAAATGAAGGGCCAAGGACTCCTCGGACCGGTGCCACAGGTGATCTGGGGCGGGCAGTTGCCCGACTGGGTGCCCGGCGCACCGGCTGCCGTGCTGGTACGTTCCTGCTCGACCGACGCCGGCTGCGCCGCAATGCTCAGGGTCGAGGTCGAGCCCGGACGGTCACCGCAGCAGCCGGGCTTAGGGGCTCCGTCCGACTACTGGACGACCAAGGGGGGCCCTGACCTGACCGTCGTTCCGGTGCCGGGAGGCAGCGGCGGTGTGCTGGTCTTCGGGCCGGAGTCGGCAACCGACGTCAAGTTCCTCGACGGAAAGAAGAAAACGATTGCCAGCGGCCGACTCGACAGCGGGGTGGGCGTGATCCACATCGACCCTGACCAGGTGGCTGAGGTGCAGGTCTTCGACAAGGGCGGCCAGCTTCTGGAGACCGCGAACCTTCGCGCCGACTTCGGCCAGCTCGGTGAGCCGACGGTATGGGCCTGGTGACGCCGGCCCGTTGAACGCGACAGGTGGGGGCCACCCGCTCGGGCGGCCCCCACCTGTGCGACTCACTCGAACAGGGAGAGGGTCAACGTCGAGGCGTACTCACCGGCCGCGACATCAGCCGGCGTACGCAGGAACAGCTCGGCGTTGACGGTGAACTCGCCACCGGCCACGGCACCCGAGTCGAAGGTCGAGACCAGCAACTCCTGGTCGACCAGACCCACGTTGTTACCGGGCTGCGTCGGCTCGTCGACCACCGTCACGACCTCCTCGCCCTCGCTGACCAGACCGGTGTCCCCACCGTCGAGCAGCTTCGGCCGCCAACCCAGATGCCCGGCCCCGATCGGCTCCTGACCATCGGCACCGACGAAGTCCGACGCCGAACCCAGCACCGCCCACGCCGAACCCGCCGGCACCTCGTCGGCGGTACGGGTGTCGGTCACCGTGACGGTCGGCAACGTGCCGACGAACTGGCGGACCAGCAGCGTCGACCCGTCCTCCGACAGCGCCACCGAGTCGGCCGCCACCGACATCGCCAGCACCCCCGGCTCCTCGACCTCCTCGATGTCGACGGTCACCTCGACATCGGCGTTGTCACCCGGCTCGGCCGACGCCGGTGCGGCCATCGCCACCGAGCCGACCACCATCGCCCCGGCGGCCACCGACGCGAACAGCTTGCTTCTTTTCATCCCCACGCTCCGTTGTCAGTTTCCTGGTTGCTGGACAGGGTGCCGGTCAGCCGGCGCAGTTGACGCCGGAGTAATTGGCGGTGACGATCCTCGTCACGTCCCGGCCATCGACCGACCCGCTGGCGCGTACGGTCACCGAGCCGGCCGCGACCTCGGCCGTGCGGGTTGCGAACTGCTGGTAGGCGTTGCCGCCCGGCGCCACGTCCGCGAAGGACCGCTCGCCGTACGCGGTCTCCACGGCGATGTCCACCGGCGCGTCATGGGTGTTGCGGGCCTGCACCGCGACGTACGCCTTACCGGCGACGCAGCGCGCCTGCGCGCTGACCTCGACCGGCAGTTCGGCGGCGGAGGCCGCCTCGAAGGCCCAGGTGTCGATCTCGAAGAGATCGCTGCCCTGCGGGCCCGAGTAGGTGAAGTAGACGTCGTGCACGCCAGCCACGCCGTCGAGCGAAGCGGTCAGCTCCGTCCACTCGCCGATCGGCGCGTCGACCGGGATGGTCCCGACCACCGGTCCGGTGACCTCGTCCAGCCGGATCTCGATCTTCCCGCCGGCCGCCAGCGGGCGGACCTTCGCCGTCACGCTGCGGGCACCGTCACCGAAGTCCACCGACGACAGGGCCGTCCAGTCGCCGTTGTCGATGTCACGGACCACCAGGTTCGGTGCCGTCGTGCCGAATTCGGCGGACGGGCCGTCGATCTTCGCGGTCGCGACGCCCTTGCTCCAGCCGAACGTCTCCGCCTCGAACACCCGGTACGGGTCGAAGTCGCGGACCTGCGAGGCACCGGCGTAGGTGCCGACCACCTGCTGGATGGTGCCGTCGGCGTTGAACGCCAGCTCCTGGATGTGCGGGCTGCGGTAGCCCTGGGTGGTGTTGCCGTTGATCCGCTTGTTCAGCGTCGGGGCGTGGTACGTGAAGTAGTACTTGCCCTCGTACTCGAAGGCGGACTGGTGGTTGTTGCCACCGGTGCCGGCGCCGAAGAACTGCGACTGGTTCGGGAAGAGCACACCGGCGTAGGTCTCCTTCGGCCACGACATCGGGTCGTCGGAGATCATGTAGCCGATCTGGCCACCGCCGGGGTAGCCGGGCAGCGGCGTCTGGTTGCCGCCGAAGTCGTTGCCGCCGAAGTGCGACGAGTACGACAGGTAGTACTTGCCGTCACGCTCGAACACCTGGGCCGCCTCGAAGGCCACCGGGGCGTCCACGACCGCCGCCGTGCCCTCGGTCGACACCATGTCGTCGCCGAGCTTGATCGCCCGCAGGTTCTTCGGGTTGTTGAACCGCTCGGCCGGCGGCATGCTGGTCGACGCCGGTCCGCCACCGAAGTAGAGGTACGCCTCGCCGTCCGAGGTCACCAGCGGCGCCGGGTCGAACTTCCAGGCGACGGCCTCGGCACCGGGGGTGCGGCCGTCGATCAGCGTGCTGGTGCGCTCGCTGGTCCACGGGCCGACCGGCGAGGCGCCCGTGATCACGTTGCTCGAACTGCCGTTGTTGGCGTAGTAGAGGAAGAACTTCTCCTCGCCGTTGACCACCTTCTTGGCCATGCCGGGCGCCCACGAGTTGGTGGTGAAGGGCGCCACGCCGTTCGGGCCGGCGACCTGGATCTCACCGTGGTCCGTCCAGTTCACCAGATCCGTCGAGGAGATCACGGTGATCTGGTTGATGTGGCCGTAGTTGATGCCCGGCGAGACGCCGGTGACCGGGTCGGGCGCGTAGCCCTGCGTGTCGTTGGTCATGTACATGTAGACCCGGCCGTCGTGCACGAAGCCGAACCCGTCGGCACCGAACTTGTGCCCGATCAACGGGTTGTGCTCGCCGGGCAGCTTGCCGACGACCTCGATGGTCTTCGACGGCGGCGCGGGTGGTGCGGCACCGACGACGGAGACGTCGTCGAGCTTGAAGTCCATCAGGTGAACCCCCGGGTCAGTCGACGGCGTGCTCGTCCAGGGCGTCTCGAAGAAGAGCCGCGCCGTCGTCACGTTCTGCCCCGCCGGGATGGTGAACTGACCGTTGAACTGCGCCCACTGCCCCTTGGTGGCGGTCACGCTGACCAGGTTGGTGTAGGTGCTGCCGCCGTAGTGCATGGTGGCGAAGAACTGCTTCGTCGCAGGGCTGTCGGGGTTCTCGTACTTTATTCGGGCGGTCAGGGCGTACGTCTGCCCGGCCTGCACCTTGCCGGAGAGGTCCTGCATCGGGCCGGAACCGGTGGTCTGCCGGTTGGTCACCAGCACGGCGCTGGATCCGGAGTAGGCGTCCGTGGTCGGCGAGAGGGTGGCGCCGTCGGTCGCGTTGCCGTTGTTCACGAACCAGTTGGCGAGGCCGTTCTCGAAGCCGCCGTTGACGATGAGATCGGTCTCGGCGGCGTTGGCCGGTGCCGCGACGAATCCGGCCAACAGCAGGCCGGCCGTCGCGATCGCGGCGATGCGTCGTCGGGTCGGCCTCCGTAATGTCCTTGTCACCAATGTCCTCCTTGGTCAATGACGGGATGGGATCATCGGACCCCGGGGCCGGCATGTGATCCGGCCCCGGGACAGATCGGATGGGTTGTCAGCCGCCGCAGGTCGCGGCGGGGTATTCGGCCGTGCGGACGGTCGTCACGGCTTTGCCGTCGACCGTTGCGGTGACCCGGACGGTGGCCGTACCGGCCGGCGCCGACGCGGTCCTGGTGGTGAACTGCTGGAAGGCGTTGGCCCCCGGCGCGACCCGGGTCACCGACCGCTGGCCGTACGGCGTCTCCAGCGTGATGTCCACCGGCGCGTCATGGTCGTTGCGGGCCTGCACCGCCACGTACGCCGTACCGCCGATGCACCGCGCCTGCGCGCTGACCGTGACCGGCACGTCGGGCGTGGCGGACCGGAGCACGCCGAGCCGGGCCAGTTGGTAGCTCAGCGCCCGCTCCGGGGCGTCGATCTGGTTCTGGGTACCGAACTCGCCGGCCCGCGCCGCCGTCGCGTCGGCGAGCGCGGCCCGCATCGCCGCCCAGGCGTCCGCCGGGTAGTCGGACTCGGTGAGCGTGCCCGCGTACGCGATGGCCGCTTCGAGTTCGCCGGTGTCGAGCGGCCGGTTCTGCGCGGTGAGCGTGTCGCTGAGCAGGTAGTGGTCGAAGTCGACGTGCCCGCCCGTGCCCTGGGTGGCGTAGTTGAACAGGCCGACCCGGTGCCCCATGAAGTGCGCGAGGCTGCCGTCGAGGGTCTGCGGGCCGACCCGGTTGCCCAACTGGGTCCAGGTCAGCCCGTCGAGGCTGTAGTAGAAGGTCGTCCAGAGTTGGCCGACCGGTGCGGCGAAGTCCAGGTCCGCCTTCAGGTGCACCTCGCGCGCGTCGCCCAGCGACACCGTCGTGCCGGGCAGGAAGTTCTCCAGCGTCGCCTGGTCGAGGTCGACCGCGAAGGGCTGTCCCCGGTTGACCACGCCGAGGGTGTTCGTTCCGCCCGAGCGCTTGACCGCGACGTAGGAGAAGCCCCGGTTGTAGGCGGCCAGACCGGCCACGTCGCCGTCGCGCATGCCGGAGATGTCGAGCTTCGTCTCCACCGACTGCCGGGGCCCGAACGTACGCTGCGAGAGCGTGTTGCGCGCTTCCTCGAACCAGGCCAGCTCGGCCCGGTTGGACAGCTTCGTGTAGACGTAGTTGCCGGTGACCACCTTGCCGTTGGTCAGCCGCAGCCAGCCGTCGCGGTCGGTGAGCGACCAGTACCGGTTGTCCGGGGCGTGGTTCCACTCCCAGGCCATGTCCAGCCGCGACCCGTTGGGCGCGATCTCGGCCGCGACCGCCGGGTCCGTCGTGGTCCATTCCTCGTCCAGGTACGCCTTGTGCGGGGCGTCGTTGGCGAAGTCGTCCGAGGCGACGATGCTCTTCTGGCGTTCGAGGAGTTCCTCGGCCGGGCTGAGCCGGATCGGCTTGTCGAACAGCCCCTCCACCGGCACCGAGCCGTTGTTGCCGAAGGTCGGCCAGCCGTCGCGCCAGGTGGCGGGGATGAGCGCCGGGATCCGCCCGATCGGGAAGGTGTCCCGGAAGAACATGCCGTACCAGTCGAGGTCGCCACCGGAGCGCTCGATCGGCACCAGGCTGCCCTGGGCGAAGCCGTTGGAGTTGAGCACGCCCCGGGCCTCGTAGGTGTTCACACCGCCCGAGGTGTGCCGCCCGAGCAGTTCGGGCGAGCGGAGCATGACCACCTGCCGACCCTGACCGGACGGCCAGGTGATCACGACGACGTAGTAGTGCCCGTCGATGTAGTAGAACTGGGCGCCCTCGAAGAGGCCGCCGATGAAGGGCTGGCCGGCGTAGTCGTTGGCGCTGAACACGTTCGGGTAGTCCTGCACGATCGCGGTCAACCCGGCGTTGAGGCGTACCGCGCTGATGGTGCCGTTGCCGTAGAAGATGTACGGCGTACCGTCGTGGTCGAAGAAGAGCGACGGGTCGTGCAGCCCGCGCCCGAGGGCGGTCCGCTGCCAGGCGCCGTTCTCGATGTCGTCGGTGCGGTAGATGTACGCGCCGCCGAGGTTGTTGGTGTTGAAGGCGACGTAGAACGTGCCCTCGTGGTAGCGCAGCGAGGACGCCCACTGGCCCTGGCCGTACGAGTTCTGGCCGTTGCGCAGCGAGAACGAGTCACCGATGCTCGCCCGGTCGAAGACGTAGTTGACGATCTCCCAGTTCACCAGGTCGTAGGACTTCATGATCGGCGCACCGGGGCTCAGGTGCATGGTCGTGCTGATCATGTAGTAGATGTCCCGGCCCTCGGCGTTCTCGGCGGCCGGCACCCGTTCCACCCCGATGTCCGGCACGTCGGCGCGCAGCAGCGGCACGGAGTACCGGCCGTCTCCCAGGTCCGTCGAGGTGTACGCCGAACGGGGCGACCACTCGTCGGCGGCGGATGCCGCACCCTCGGTGGCGGCGTGCGCCGCACCCTCGGTGGTGGCGTGGCCCGCACCCTCGGTGGTGGCGTGCGCCGCGCCGCCGGTGGCGGCCACGCCCGCGCAGAGCAGCGTGCTGATCGTGGTGAGCGCGATGGTGCGGCGCCGCCGACGCGGGTTCAGCGCGGCGGCCAGCCTTCTCAGCGTGGTGGTGAGCGCCGGCCGCACGGTTGCCGCGCGGGCCGGTCCGGTTCGGGAGCGTGGGTCGGAGGCAGCAGCGGTGGACACCTGCATGGAAGTCTCCAGATGCGAGTGTTGGGGTCCTCCATATTTGTGAGCGTTAACATTGACCGTCAAGACCTTCGCCGAGACTCGTCCGAAATATCCCTGAAACACCCGGCCCAGCCGCGCAGCCGAGCCCTCCCCCGGCGCTCGCCGAATCAGGTCAGGTCAGGTCGATCGTGTACGTGGCGGTGTGCACGGTGCCGTCCACCTGGAAGTCGAAGAAGGCCCGGTACCGGCCGGGGCTCGGCGCGGTCAGCCAGAAGGTCACCGCGCCGTCGACGAGTTCCGGCTCCGGATGGACGTGCACGTACCCGAGGTCGCCCTCGCGTACCACGACCAGGTGCCCGTACGCGCCCAGGTAGGGCTCCGGCTGCACCGGGGCGAAGGTGCCGGCCCGACCGATCCGGAAGGTGATCGGCGCGCTCACCGCGACGGTGGGCGTACCGTCCATTGTCACCTGGAACGGCCCGCCGGTGGCCTGCGGCTGCGGCGGCGGGAGCGCGGCCGGGGCGTACCCGCCCGGTACGTGATGGTCGATGCCGAGCACCAGGGGCAGTGCGGTGCCGTCGGCGGTGATCACGGAGAAGTCGGCGTAGACGCGGTAACCGCCGGGCCGGGCCAGGTTCAGCGGCACGCTCCAGGTGCCGTCGGCGGCCATGCTCGGGTGCAGGTGCTGGTATCCACCCAGGTCGCGACCGACCACGATCAGGTGCAGCGGTCGCTCGTGGACGGTGGCGAAGGTGGTAGCCGGTTGCCGGTCCGGGCCGACGATCTGAAACCGGTAGTCCGCGGGTACGCCGACGCGCTGGGACCGCCGCACCGGTTGCAGGGTGTAGCCGGCGGCGCTGGTCCATGCCCCGGTCGCCTGCGTCTGGTCCGCGCCGTCGCCGGGGTGGGTGTGCGCCCCGGTCCCCGGCGCGTGCTGGTGCCCGTCCCCGGCCGAGACCGGCGCACCGGCGCCGGCCACCGTGCTCGGTCGCGCGCCGGTGCTGCCGCCCGCCGGATCGTCGGTGCCGAGCCGACCCAGCCCGAACCCGGCCAGCAGCGCGACCACAAGCCCGCCGACGAGCAGCCCGAGCCGGGCGTTGCCCAGCCGGGCGGCGGGTGCCGGAGCCCCGGCCTCCGCCCCGGACGCCGCCGTCGCATCAGCCGCCGTCGCACCAGCCGGCGTCGCATCAGCCGCCGTCGCACCAGCCGCCGTCGCACCAGCCGGCGTCGCATCAGCCGGCGTCGCACCAGCCGGCGTCGCACCAGCCGGCGTCGCACCAGCCGCCGTCGCACCAGCCGGCGTCGCACCAGCCGACGATGCGGCGGCCGAGGAGGCCGTGACCGGTGACGTGACAACCGATCCCCCAGCAGCCGACGTGGCCGGTGCCGTGGGCTTGGCCTTCGCCCCGGCCGGCCGCCCGGAGCCGGCCTTCGACGTGGCCGGCCGGCCGGAGCGGGCCTTCGACACGGCGGCCCGTCCCGAGCGGCTTTTCCGCGCCCCGGCACCGGGGCGGGCGCCGGTCCGAACCCGGGCGTTGGGTCGGCGGGCTGGCCTGCTCGACAGGCCGACCCGGCCGAGGATCGTGGCCACGGCGGCCGGCTGCCGCCGCCAGGCGACCAGGGCGACCAAAGCGAGCCCGAGCAGCACCGCACCGGCGGCCCAGACCCATCCGGGCAGCCCGTCCTCCTCGACGGGCATCGGCACCGCGGCCACCGGCGGCGGCGCGGCCCCGGACGGCGCGGCGGATTCCTGGGTGGATCCCGCGTCGTGCCCATGCTGCTCAACCGCCGCCACCAGCGCCGGGTCCGGCTGGTCGGTCGGCGGACGCCAACCCTGCGGCGCGGCGGTCACCGGGCCGGCGTACTGGAAGCTCATCGTGCCCCGCACCGGCTCGCCGTCCGAGGCCACCGACAGGTAGCTCACCGTGTACTTCCCCACCGCTGGCAGGTGCGCCACGGTCACCACCGCCGGGAAGCCGGTCGTGTACTCGCGCGGCTCGAACTTGCCGTCGACCAGGAAATACTCCCGTACCGGCCGGTCCAGGGGGCGGGGCTGTCCGGGCGTCCAGCCATTGTCGACCCGGCCGCCACCCGGTGCGCTTACCGTGAAGTAGGCGTTTGGCACCACCTGCTCGGTGAAGTAGAGCTGCACGGTGGTAAGCGGCTCGGAGACCGTGGCGTCCGCCGCCGGAGTGGACATCGCCAGGCCACCGTGCGCCGACGCGGGCGAGGCGGACCCGAACAGGCCGACCGCGGCCACCACGATCAGCGCGAGCAGACCCGACACGACGCGCCCGGGGCGCGGAGCGAGATGGCGCATCGGATCAATCCTCCCGACAATGCGGCTTCGGGCAAGAGGCGGTCATCTTTCCGCCCGGATGGCAAAAGTCATGGTGCTACATGACTCAATCGCAGCACCATAGATGCGAAACCCTCTATTTGTTCGGCGGTCAGCTTCCCACCGCAGTGGCGGCCGGCGCCACCACCGTCGGCCGGCTGCGGCGCAGTCCCGGGGTGAGCAACAGGGTGCTGACCAACGACATCCCGGCCAACACCGCCACCTGGGTCGGCAGGAGATCGGCCACAGGAACCGCCCGACCAGCACGTCTCCGGTGAGCATGCCGAGGGCACCGGCGGCGAAGAGGAAGCCGGCCCGGTCCCCGGCGTACGGCAGGAACAGCGCCTCGCAGCCCACCACCAGACCGTTGGCAGCCAGAGATTGAGGTAGAGCGAACGCCGGCTGAGCGCTATCCGGCCATCGCGAAGGCCACCACGATCGCCGCGATCACCGCCAGCGCGGCCAGCACCGCCGCGGCGATCTTGGCCTTGCTGTACGGGCGCTCGCCGATCACCTCGCCGGTGCGGGCGTTGACCAGGACCTGGTACGACCGGCCGGCGTGCAGGTAGGCGGCGATCCACACCGGCAGCAGGAGCAACTTGTACGTCACCGCCGAGTAGCTGGTGTCCACGGAGTTGACCTGCTGTTCGTCGCCGCCGATGTCCGAGCGGCAGTCCCGCTCGATGACCGGTGCCATGCGGGCCTTCGCCTCCGTCAGCCCGGCCTCCGGCTCGGTGTCGTAGCGCAACGCGTGGTAGCCGGCCAGGTAGTCCCGGTCGAAGGCGACCGCCTCGCCCAGCGGCCACGGGGCCAACTCGTCGAGTTGCTTGGTCGGCAGGTGCGTCGTGGCGGGCACGAGGACGTCGTCGAAGTCCCGGCGCACGGTGCCGCTGGCCGGATGCCACCGGGTGTGCCGTACCTGGCGGGTGCGGGTCTCCGCCTTGCCGTCCACCGTCACCGTGTACGTCTCGGTGACGTAGTAGTGCTCGCCCCGCTGGCCCCGGTAGTCCGAGACGGTCCGCGCGTCGAACGTCCAGTGCGGCAGGTAGGTGCCCTTGAGCGTTTCCGCCTCGCTCACCTTCTTCAGGCTGCCCGGGGCGAACCAGCGGCTGCGGCACCACGTGCTCAACGCGGTACGCACGCCGGCCCGGTCGACGGTGAACGGCAGCACCGCCTCCGGCGCGATCAGCTCTTCCGCCGCCTGCTGCGGCACCAGCGGGGTGGCGCAGAACTGGCACCGCTGGGCGAGCGCCTCGCTCTCGGTCTGCGCGCCGCAACCCGGACAACCGAAGACGTACGCGCCGACGGTGGCGGCCGGTTTGCGGGGCAGGGTGGCCAGTTGGTCGTACGAGTGCTCGCGCACCTCACGCGCGGCAGCGGCGATCTGGTGCTGGTGCCCGCAGTAGGGGCACTGCAACACGGTGGTGCCGGGTGCGTGTTCCACCCGGGCACCGCACCCCCCGCAGCCGTACGACGGCAGGGCGACAGCGGCGTCACTCATCGGCGTACCCTTCGATCCCGTACCGGATGGTCACTGCGGCGGCAGCGGCGGCGGAACGCTTGCCAGCACCGAGGCAAGTTCCGGAACCTGCCCGGCCGGCTGCCACTGGGCCATGCCGGCCCGCCAGATCAGCGTCTCCGGGCCGAGGTTGCCGGCGCCCACCTGCGCGGCCAGCCCACCGAGGTCGAACGGGCCCTGTCGCTGCCCGCCCACGCCGATGAACCACTGCGTCTGGTTCGGTAGCGGCGGCGGCTCGGCAGGTGGTGCGGCGGCCGGTGGTGCGGCAGGTGGTGCGGCGGCCGGCTGTGGCTCGCCCGACATCGACCTGGCCATCTGCTGGCCCAGCGCCATGCCCATGCCCATGCCGATGCCGGCGCCCGCCTCGCCGCCCGGGTTGTTCGCCGCCGCCTCAAGCGCGGTGGCCGCCTGGTAGCGGGTGAACCGGTCCAGGTCACCGACCGCGCCCATCTCGGTCCGCTTGTCGAGCGCCCGCTCCACCTCCGGCGGCACGGAGACGTTCTCGATGACGAACTTCGGAATCGCGATGCCGACCTCGGCGAGTTCCTCGGTCAGCACGCCGGCCAGTTGCCGGCCGATCGCGTCCTGGTGGGCCGCCAGGTCCAGCAGCGGCACCCCGGCCCTGGCCAGCGCGCCGCCGAGTCGACCGACGATGAGCTGACGCAGGTACTCCTGCACCTCCTCGGTGCGGAACTGCGGGTCGGTGCCGACCAGCTCACGCAGCAGCCGTTGGGCGTCCACCACCCGGGCCGCGTACGCGCCGAACGCCCGCACCCGGACCACCCCGAACTCGGGGTCGCGCAGGATCACCGGGTTCTGGGTGCCCCACTTCATCTCGGTGAACTGGCGGGTGTTGACGAAGTACACCTCGGCCTTGAACGGCGAGTTGAAGCCGTACTTCCAGCCCTTGAGGGTGGCCAGGATCGGCATGTTGCGGGTCTCGAGCGTGTACGTGCCGGGCGGGTAGACGTCGGCGACCTGCCCCTCGTTGACGAACACCGCCGTCTGGGACTCGCGGACGACCAACTTGGCGCCCATCTTGATCTCGTTCTGGAAGCGGGGGAAACGCCAGACGATCGTGTCCCGGCTGTCATCGAGCCATTCGACGATGTCAACGAACTCGCTCCGCAGGCGGTCCATCAACCCCATCGCGTCCCCCAATTCCGAGATCAACTGTGTGGCGGCGACGATAGCAACCCCTCGCCACCTGCGGTTCCACCTGCCGTCCGGCGGGAATGAGCCGCTTGGCGAACCGAGGGCCGGCTGATCGGCCCGCAGGCTCACCTGGTATCCGACCCGCTCAGGCGGCGCGTTCGGCGGTGGCCTACCACCGACAGGCTCACCACCCGCCGGCTCCACGGGCGGACCCGGATCGTCACCGTGTCACCGTCGTGGCAGTCACCGGCCCACTGGCTCGGCAGTCCCCAGGCGGTCGTCCGGTCGCCGCTGCCGTCGTCCACCGCCACGTAGTGCAGCCAGGGCCGGGACGGCTGCCCCTCCCCCTGGGCTTTCGACTTCCACACCTGAACCCAGAGCAGCTCACCGGTGATCGTGCGCTCGGTGACGAGATCACCGAGGCCACGCAGCAGCGTCCAGGCCCCGGAGAGCAGCACCCACACCGCCACGACCACGATGCCGTCGACGACCAGGGTGAAGGCCCGCACGAACGGGTAGCTGGCCGAGGGGCTGAGGTCGAACGACGGGCCGAAGACCTTCAGCAGGAAGCCACCCACCACCAGCCTGATCACCGCGCTGAGCAGCAGCCTCGGCATGCTCTGGCCGTAGCGCGGCCAGAACCACGGGTAGCGCACCCGTACCCGGCGCCAGACGCCGCCGTACGACGACCACACCCGCGTCCGGTCACCCAGACCCAGGTCGAGCACGGCGCTGGTCAGGCGGGTCGCACCGACGGCCGCGCCGTACCCGAGGTAGCGATCCCAGACCGCCACCGAGGCCGGCGGCAGCTGTTCGAACTGCTCGTGCCCGCGCAGCCAGTCCCGCACCCCGAGCCAACGGGCCGCCACCTGGCGGCCGAGGGGCGTGTCGCGCTCTCCCGGCGAGAGCCCGGCGATGCTTGACAGCACGGCGAAGGTGATGAAGCCGACCGCGAGACCGCGATTGTCCGCAGCCTGACGCCAACTGCCGTGGTGTCCGGCGGCCAGACCGACGATCACCCCGGCGACCAGCGCGGCGGCGGCCAGCAGGCTGCCCACCCGCGGTCCGAAGCGACGCCGGGACAGCCCCGCCGCCCGGGCGTCCGCGATCACCTGCGCACTCAGCCGCTTGTTCCACTCCTTGGCCCGCGCCGGGTCTCGGAAGGTCAGCGCGGTGATCGGCAGCACGCCGTGCACCGCGAGGCCGCGTATCCGGTCGAGCACCTGGCGCTCGTACGGCCGCAGCCCGCTGTCGTCCGGCGGCGTCGACGGCAGGTGCAGGGTGGTCTCCATCGGGTCGTCGCCCGGCTGGCGCAGCTCGACGAAGCCCCGCGCGGCGAGGTCGAGCAGCGTCGACTCGGCCGCGTCCTCGGTGACCGACCAGCGGTTGACCAGCAGGCTGACCACGGCGGGCGGTTCGGGCCCGAGTTCCATGGTGGCCGGTGCAGGCGTCGCGGTGACCGGCCGGGTGACCAGCCGGACGACGCCGTAGGCGGCGAACCAGCCGGCGAGCGCCAGCGCGCCCACCGCCAGGTCGAACAGCAGGCGCGAGTCAATCATCGGCCGGCGCCATCAGTAACGCACCCGGACGGTTGCGCGTTCGCCGTCCAGAGCCTGGAAGAAGTCGGTCGCCCGAAACCCGCCGAGCCCGGCGATCAGGTTTGTCGGGATGGTCTGCACGCTTGTGTTGAAGGTCTGCACGGCGCTGTTGTAGAACTGCCGGGCGTACGCGATCTTGTCCTCGGTCCGGGTCAACTCGCCCTGCAAGGCGGCGAAGTTCTGGTTGGCCTTGAGCTCCGGGTACACCTCGGCCAGCACGAACAGCCGCCCCAACGCCTGGGTGAGGACGTTCTCGGCCGCCTCCCGACCAGCCACCCCGGGGGCGCCGGCGGCGGCGATCGCGCCGCTGCGGGCGGCCATCACCGCCTCCAACGTGCCGCGTTCGTGCCCCGCGTAGCCCTTGACCGTCTCCACCAGGTTCGGGATCAGGTCATGGCGCCGCTTGAGTTGCACGTCGATCTGCGCCCAGGACGCCTGCACCTGGTTGCGCTGCCGGACCAGCCGGTTGTAGGCGACCAGCGCCCAACCCACCGCAACCACCGTCAGCAGGCAGCACAGCCCGCCGACCAGGCCCAGCATGAGTCGTACGTCCAATTGCGCCCCCGCCCCTGGATCATCGTGCTCGGATGATGCGGGGCCCGCGCCACGCTACGCAATCAGGCAAACGGCCGGCACCCGGACGTCGGCGGGCAGCGCCGGCGCGCCGCGCCGTCCACTCTCCGGGTGGGGCGACGGCCGACCCTACCGGCCGAGCCGTCAGGCGGGATGTCAGCATTGCGGCATGGATATCTACGAGGACGAGCGGACCGTGTCGCGGGCGGACCTGGCCGCGTGGTTGCGGCAGGTGGCGAGCCAGTTGGAGACCGGCAAGGTCTTCTACGGCGCCGCCGGCAGCATCGCCGTCGCCGATCAGGTGCACTGCGAGTTGGAGATCGAGCAGGAGGGCAAGGACGAGTTCTCGATCGAGATCGAGTTCTCCTGGGTCAACCCGAAGGCCGCCGCGCCGGCCGAGGCCGCCCAGGAGGCGGAGCAGGCCGACGAGGCCGAGTCGGCGGAGACGGACGCGGACGAGGAGCCGGCAGCGATCACCTCCTCCCCCGCCGCGTAGCGGCGCCCGAACCGCTCGGGGCGGCCGACGGGCCCGCCCCGGGCGGAACCTGCGGCACGGTCAGCGCAGCCGGCGACCGCCGCCGAGCCAGTCGCGGGAGGCGCGGGTGTTGAGCGCCCAGAGCACCCAGGCCAGCAGGGCCAGGCCGACACAGGTGATCGTGCCGAACAGACCGAGCGAGGCCGCGGCCAACAGCCCCGCCAGGGCGTACGCGGGATAGGGCGCCCAGCGGCGGCCGGCGGCCAGGCTGAGTGCCACAAGCGCGCAGGCCACCGCCAGCACGGCGAAGAAGACGACGGCACCGAACGAGCCGCCCTCGGCCACCAGGCGGTGCACCGTCGCCAGGAGGAACAGCAGCGAGAGCAGCGCGAAGACGAGCACGGTGACCCGGAGCGGGGTGGGCATCGCGGGGTACCGGAACATGTCCCCGTAGCCGCCGCCGGGGGCGCGTACGACCATACGGACAACGATGGGCGGCTATCGGCACGCGCGGGTGGCACTGTCGGAAAGGCGACAGTACGCTCTCGGTCCGGACCCACTTGCGCTCATTTCAGCGATAGCAGTCAATGGATGGAGTGGATCGGACACGGGGAGTTCACATGCCTGCCACGGGGAAGACCCGCCGCCTGCTCGCCGCCGCCACGGTCGCGACCCTCATCGGCGCCGCGGTCGTCGCCGGACCGGCCCGGGCCGGCGCCCGGGCCCCGCACGTCGACAACCCGTACGCCGGAGTGTCGGGGTACGTCGATCCGCAGTGGCGGGCCCGCGCGGAGAGCGTGCCGGGTGGACACCGCGTGTCGGGCCACCCGACCGGCATCTGGCTGAACCGGGTGAGCCAGATCGCCGGCGAGCCGGGCGAGTTGGGACTGCGCGCCCACCTGGACGCCGCGCTGGCCCAGCGCGCCGGGTACGTGCAAGTGGTGCTGAACAACCTGCCCGCCCGCGACTGCGCCCGGCTGGCCCCGCACGGCGAGTTCGCGGTCGGCGAGGTGCGCCGCTACCAGCGGGAGTTCGTCGACCCGATCGTGGCGATCGAACGTGACCCGAAATACCGCCGGCTACGGATCATCAACGTGGTCGAACCCAACGCGGTGCCCGCCCTGGCCACCACCATCGGCCTGAGCGCGCGATGCGCGGACGTGGCCCGCAGCGGCGACTACGTCGAGGGCATCCGGTACGCGCTTGACCGGTTGCGCCCCTACGCCAACATCTACACCTACCTGGGCTCCGGGCACCACGCGGAGCTGGGCTGGGACGAGAACCGGTCGACCGGGGTGCGCCTGATCACCGAGATCGCCGCCGGCAGCCGGGCCGGCGTACGCGGCCTCGACGGCGTCATCGTCAACACCGCCGGGTACGGCGCGCTGGTCGAGCCGTACTTCACCGTCAACACGACGGTCAACGGGGTGTCGGTGCGGCAGACCCGCTGGGTGGACTGGAACAACTTCGTCGACGAGCTGCCGTACGCCCAGCGGCTGCGGCAGGATCTGGTCGCCGCCGGGTTCCCGGAGCAGATCGGCGTGCTGATCGACACGTCCCGCAACGGGTGGGGCGGCCCGCGCCGGCCGACCGGCCCGGGTGTCGCGTCCAGCGTGGACACGTTCGTCGACCAGTCCCGTGTCGACCGGCGTACCTCGGCGGTGAACTGGTGCAACCAGTCCGGTGCCGGCCTCGGTGAGCGGCCGGCCGTGGCGCCGCAGCCCGGCGTCGACGCGTACGTCTGGATGAAGCCGCCCGGCGTCTCCGACGGCGCCAGCGACCCCGCGCAGGCCGCCGACCCGCGCAGCGGTTTCGACCCCAAGTGCGATCCGGACTACCGGCCGCCGACGGGCTCCGGATGGCCGCCCACCGACGCGCTGCGCGGCGCGCCGCCGGTCGGTGCCTGGTTCCCCGCACACTTCACCGAACTCATGGCGAACGCCCACCCGCCGCTGCCGGCGACCTGACCGCCCTCCGGCGGCACCGACCAGCGGTGCCGGCCCGACTCACGGTCGGTGCACGGTGGTGAGGTCGGCCAGGCCGGAGATGGTGAGCAGCGGCTCCAGCAACGGGGTGACGACCAGCTGAATGCGTTCGGCGTGCGGAAACAGGGCGGCCAGGCCGGCACTGTCCAGGTACTCCACCTCGGTGAGGTCGACG
Source organism: Micromonospora sp. FIMYZ51 (assembly GCF_038246755.1). Classification (NCBI taxonomy): domain Bacteria; kingdom Bacillati; phylum Actinomycetota; class Actinomycetes; order Micromonosporales; family Micromonosporaceae; genus Micromonospora; species Micromonospora sp. FIMYZ51. The sequence continues at coordinate 4,298,081 of NZ_CP134706.1, forward strand.
ACGAGCGGGGTGCCGTCGGCGTCCACGGCGTCGGCCAGCCCGGCGGCGAAGGTGGCGGCGTTGCTCATGTCGATCTCGCCGGTGACGGTCAGGATCCGCGTACCGTCGGAGCGCCGACTGGTGGCGAGGGAGAGCGCGGTGGTCATCGGGTAATCCTTGCCTGCATGTCGACAGTGGTGCCGGACGTGCCGGCGGTGACGGTGATCTTGTCCATCAGGGCCCGCATGAGGACCAGTCCACGGCCACGGTGGGTGTTGGCCGCCGGCTGCGGCGTCCGCCACCGGCCGGTGTCGGTGATGCTCAGGCGCAGGTCGTCCGCGGTGGCGGCGGCGCGCAGCAGGATCCGCCCGCCGGGCGAGTCGCGGTTGCCGTGCTCGATGGCGTTGGCGCAGGCCTCGCCGGCAGCCACCAGGACGTTGTATGCGCTCGCCGGGGCCAGCCCGCAACGGTCGAGCCAGTTACGCAGCGCGCTGCGCACCGGGGCCAGATGGGTCGACTCGGCGGGAAACTCCAGTTCCAACGGCCCGGGATGGCGGTAGAGCAGCAGCGCGACGTCGTCGTCGTAGCCACCGTCCGGTGCCATCTGCTCCATCACCTCCGTGGCCAGGTTCTCGATAGGTGCGGTGCGGCCGGTCTGGACAGCGGCGGCGGCGTTCGCGATGCCGACGCTCAGCGGTTGGCGGCGCCGTTCCACCAGGCCGTCGGTATACAGCAGCAGGGTGGCCCGCGCGGGCACCACGCAGGCGGCCTCGGGCCGGTCGAGACCCGGGCGGACGGCGAGCGGACGGGAACGTCCCTGGTCGAGCAGGTTGGTGGTGCCGTCGGAGTGAGCGATCACCGCCGGTGGATGACCGGCGCTGGAGTAGCGCAGCTCGCCGGTGAGGAGGTCGAGCACGCCGCAGAACACGGTGGCGCAGGCGGCGCCGGGCAGCAGCGCGGCGAAGCGGTCGAGCGCCATCAACGTCTGGGCGGGGCTGGCGTCCTGGAGCAGCAGTGCCCGGCAGGCACTGCGCAGCTGGCCCATGACGGTGGCGGCCTGTAGGCCGTGGCCCACACAGTCGCCGACCACGATGCCGATCCGACCGTCGGGCAGTTCGACGGTGTCGTACCAGTCGCCGCCGACCTTCAGCGGGCGGGTGGCCGGCGCGTACCGCACCGCGAAGCCGGCGGGCAGCTGCGCCGGCCCGAGGATGGCCCGTTGCAGCGCCAGGGCCGTCTCCCGCTGCTGGTCGATCTGGTGGACCCGGTGCAGCCCCTGACCGAGGTGCCCCGCCAGCAGGGCCAGCAGGGTCTGGTCCTGGTCGGTGAAGGGCCGTTTCTCCCCCAGGTCGATCCAGATGGCCATGGTGCCGTGCGGGTGCTCCACCGCGATGCCCGCGCCACCCGCCGGGTCGGCGACCGGGGTGAGCAGCGGCCGGTCCGGTAGCTCGGTGAGGCCGCGACGCCGCTGCTCGGTGAGCCCGTCCCAGCGCAGCTGCGGGTCGGTGGCGGTGATCACGGGAGCGTGGGAGCCGTCGAACACGGCCGCGAGGACGCTTGCGGCCCGCCAGAGCTTGCGCAGCTCGTCCAGGACGCCGTGCAGGGCGTCGGTCAGGTCCTCCGCCTGCGACAGGCGCATGCTCAGCGCCGCCAGGGCGCTCTCGCGCTGCACGGCGTAGTGCTCGGCGGTCACGTCCCGGAAGGTACCGACGATCATGCGTCGGCCGGTGTCCGGGTCGTCGACCTGGTTGAACGTGGCGGCGACCCACAACCGGTGCCCGTCGCGGTGCGTGACGGGCACGGTGTAGCTGCCCTGGGTCTGCCCGACCAGCACCTCGGACGCCTCGATCACCTGGCGGTACGCCTCCGGTTCCGCCTCCTGGTCCGGCCACCACGGCTGCGCCGGACCGCTGCGCAGATCCTCCGGCCCGTAACCGAGGATGTCGGTGAACGCCGCGTTGATCTCGATGACCGTGCCGTCCTGCGCACAGACGAAGAACGCCTCCTGCAACGAGTCGACAAGCGCCGTACGCCAGCGGGCGTGGTGGTTGCGCAACCGCGCCAGTTCCACGTTCGCGCGTACCCGGGCCAGCAGTTCGGCCGCCGAGAACGGCTTCACCAGGTAGTCGTCGGCACCGGCCTCCAACCCCTCGATCGAAGCCTCCTGCCCGGCGCGGGCCGACAGCAGCAGCACCGGCGTACCTGCCGTTCGGGGGTCGGCGCGTAGGGCGGCGACCAGCCGCAGGCCGTCCAGGCGGGGCATCATCACGTCGCTGACCACCAGGTCCGGGGTCTCGGCGCGAGCGGCCTCGAGCGCGTCCAGCCCGTCGGCCACCGCGTCCACCCGGTGGCCGGCGCTGCGCAGCAGCCGGGTGAGGTACTCCCGCATGTCGGCGTTGTCGTCGGCGACCAGCACCCGGGCCGGCGTGGCGGTACGCAGATGCTCGACCGCGGGCGGGTGGTCGGGTGCCACCTCGGTCCCGGGCTGCGCCACGCCGGGCAGCCAGCGCATGGCCTCCTCGACGAACGGTTCGGCGGAGGCGGACACCCCCACCGTGCTGGTGACGGCGGGCACCAGGGAGTTGGCGGGCAGGTGTCCGGTGCCGAAGGGCAGCCGGATCGTGAACACCGTGCCCTCGCCGAGGGCGCTGTCGGCGGTGATCGTGCCGCCGTGCAGCGCGACGAGTTCCTTGACCAGCGCCAGACCGATGCCGCTGCCCTCGTTCGACCGCGACTGGGCGTTCTCGATCCGGTGGAACCGCTCGAACAGCCGCGGCATCTCCTCCTCGGGTACGCCGATGCCGGTGTCCGCGATCCGCACCACCGCCTGCCCGTCCTCGGCGCGCAGGGCCACCCGCACCGAGCCGTGGAAGGTGAACTTGAGCGCGTTGCTGAGCAGGTTGAGCAGGACCTTCTCCCACATGCCCCGATCGATGTGCACCGGCTCGGGCAGTGGCGGGCAGTCCACCTCGAAGGCCAGGCCGGCGCGTTCGATCGCGGAGCGGAAGACGCTGGCCAGGTCGACGGTGGCTGCGGCCAGGTCGACCGGCTCGTAGCGCGCCTGCATCCGGCCGGCCTCGATGCGGGAGAAGTCCAGCAGGCTGTTCACCAGCTTGCCCAGCCGCAGCCCGTTGCGGCGGATGGCCTCCAGTTCCTCCTGCACCGGCTGCTCGGCGTCGTGCAACCGGTGGCGCAACTCCTCAAGCGGACCCATGATCAACGCGAGAGGGGTGCGGAACTCGTGGCTGATGTTGGAGAAGAAAGCGGTCTTGGCCCGGTCCAGCTCAGCCAGTTCCTCCGCCCGCCGCTGCTGGGCCTCGTAGCTGCGGGCGCTGGCGATGCCCGCCGCCACATGCCCGGCCGCCAACTCGATGAACCCTCGGTAGCCGTCGCCAAGCTCTCGGTAGCGGTTCGTCCCGGCCACCAGGAAGCCGTACGGCGCGCCGCCCTGGCGCAGCAGCGGCACCAGCAACGCCTCGGCGGGCGGCTTCGGCCAGTCCCCCGTCGGCAGCTCGGCGAACGTCGCCTCGTCCAGCGCCACCCGCGCCGACTCGCCCGCCAGCAGCGTCCCCGCCGGCCACCGGGCATCCGGATCGGTGCTGGACAGGGTCTGCGGAGCGGCGGGGTGCCCGGCCGCGATCCCGGTGGCGGCGGCCAGCCGGGCCGGCCCGTCCTCCTCGAACAGGTAGGTCAGGGTGAACGGCAGGTCCCGCTGGTTGCGCGCCAACTGCCGCCCCGCGAAGGCGAGCATCTCCTGCTCGGTACGGACCACGCTGGGGTCCGACCCGAGGTCCCGCAACGTCGCCATCCGGCGCTCGCCGATCACCCGGTCGGTGTCCTCCCGAACCACACAGAGCATGCCGACCAGCGCACCGGCGTCGTTGCGCAGCGGGCTGTAGGAAAACGTGTGATACGTCTCCTCCCGGTAGCCGGACCGCTCCAGGAACAGCAGCAGCGCCTCGTCCCAGGTCGCCTGCCCGGTGGTCAGCACGGTGTCGATCCGGGGACCGATGTCGTCCCAGATCTCCGCCCACACCTGCCGCGCCGGGCGACCCAACGCCCACGGATACTTACGGCCCAGCGTGTCGCGCCGGTAGGCGGCGTTGCAGAAGAAGGTCAGCTGCGGCCCCCAGGCCATCCACATCGGGAACCGGGACGACAACAGGATGCGGACCGCCGTCTGGAGGCTCTGCGGCCAGTCGGCCGGCAGCCCCAGCGGCGTCTGGGCCCAGTCCACCCGGGCCAGATCGCGACCGATCTCCTCGTCGACGGCGAACACGTCGGCATTGCCGCGCGGCTGCCGTTCACCACTGCTCATCGCGTCGACGTCTCCCTCAGCCTGAACCTGCGACGTTCCGCCGCCACCCGCCCGCTGCCCCGCCTGCAAAATACGTCGTCAGATGCGTTCCGGCATCCTGGCCAGCGCCCTGGCCCGCACCTGGTCCCCACCGAGCACCTCGGCGGGCCGCATCAGCACGATAGCCGCGGGCACCGAGACCAACCGCGCGAGGCTGCTCCACCCGGTACCCTGCTGCGGCCTGCGCCACTCGTGACCGTCCGCATCGACGGGGTAGCGGTGGGGCGGCGGAGCGGGCATGATCGAACGTCGTTCGCGAATAGTCGTTTCGATCGGGGTGGGAAGAGGTCCGACGTCGATGACCCCGGCACAGCTGCGTGCGTACGTCGCGGTGGTCCGGACGGGCTCCGTCAAGCAAGCCGCCGCGCAGCTCGAGGTCTCCGAATCGGCCATCTCGCTACACATCGCCCAGTTGCGCAAGGAGTTCGGCGACCGGTTGTTCTCCCGCACCTCGGTCGGGCTCGCGTTCACCCCGGGTGGCCTGCGGCTGGCCAGCCGCGCCGCCGAACTGCTCGGCCTACAGGACCGTACGGTGGCGGAGGTGAACGCCGCGGCCCGGGGGCGTCGGCTGTTGCGGGTCGCCGCCTCAAGCATGTTCGCCGAACTGGCCGCACCGGGGCTGATCGAGCTGTTCACCAAGCGCGCCGCCGACCTCGACGTCGAGTTGAGCGTACGCAGCCCGCGTTCGTTCGAGACGCTGCTACTCACCCGCGCCGCCGACCTGGCGATCGGACCGCAGGCACCGGTCGTCGACCAGGCGATCGTGTCCCGGCCGGTGATGAACTACCGGTTGGTGATCGTCGTCGGGCCGGACCATCCGCTGGCCGGCCAGCGGGCCTCGGCCGCCCAGTTGCGCGAGCAGACCTGGCTGCTCGGGCCGTCGGCCGCCACCGAACAGGGCGCGGTCCAGGCGATGTTGCGCCGGCTCGCCGTACCCGACGACCGGCAGCAGATCTTCCAGAGCCACGCGGCCGCGCTCGGTGAGGCGAAACGTGGCAAGGGGGTGGCGCCGGCCCTGTCGTTCACCGTCGCGCCGGAGGTGCGTACCGGCCACCTCGTGCTGCTGGACGGCCCGCACACGACGGTCGAGGCGGTCTGGCACTCGCTGGTGCTCACCGGCCCGGGCGCGCTCTCGGCCGCCGCCGAGCTGTCCCGGTTCGCGTGCACGTCGCGGGCGATCCAGGCGATGATGCGCGGCACGGGAGTCAGCCTGGGTCACTTCCGGCCGGCGGTGCACGTGACGCTCTGGAGCTGACCGGCGGCGGCCAGCAGTTCCTGGAACGTGCCGGCCGGCAGGAGCCGGTCGCAGTAGGGCAGGGCCGCGGCCATGCCCGCCACCCGGGGCGCGAAGCCCGGCACCCCGGCCCGGGGGTTCAACCAGACGACGAGGTGCGCCCGGCGGCGCAGCCGCGCCATCGCGGCGGCGAGTTCGGCGGGCGGATCGCTGTCCCAGCCGTCCGAGCCGATCACCACCACCGCGCCCCGCAGCGCGTCGCCGTGCCGGGAGCCGAGGAGCGTACGCAGGTTCGTGGCGATCCGGGTGCCGCCGAACCGGTCGGTCACCACCGCACCGGCCTGGGTGACCGCCGCGACGGGTGAGGTGTGCCGCAGCGCCACCGTGAGTCGGCTGAGCGTCGTACCGAACGCGAACACCTCGGCGTCGGCGACCGCCGCGAACGCCCGCATCAGGTGCAGGTACGCCGTCGCCTGCGCCCGCATCGACTCGCTGACGTCGCAGAGCAGGACGACCCGACGGGGTCGCCGCACCTGTCGTTCGCGTACCACCTCGACGGGTTCCCAGGCGGTGCGGCGGGCGCGGGCGATCGTCGGCCGCAGGGCGAGGCGCCGGCCGGAGGGGCGCACCGCGTGTCGCCGGGTACGCCGGGTCGGCCAACCGGTGACCGCCGCGCGCAGGGCGTCGCCGAGCAGCGCCACCTGTGCCTCGTCGAGTTCCTCGAACGGCCGGTCGGCCAGCCCGGCGAGCGCGGCGGGACGCCGCTCGGGAAGCCGCAGGGCGCTGTCACCCTCAGCCGCCTCGGCCACGGCCGGTGGCAGTGTCGCCCAGGGCAACCCGCCGCCGGGTCCCGCCTCGGCGTTGGCCGCCGGCACCGGGACGTGCACGTCGTCGCGGCGGCCGGGCGGTGCCGCGGGCCGCGCCGGTGGCGGCGCGGGCGTCTCGGCGAAGACCGCCGCGAAGACCCGGTCGAATACCTCGATGTGCTCGTGCCGGCGGACCAGGCTGATCCGGGCGGTCCAGTAGAGGGTGGACCGGCGTACCGGTGGATCGGCGGCGAGCGCCCGGACGAAGTCCTCGACCTGGGTGAGCCCGGCCGGGACGCCGGCCCGCCGCAGCCGCTCGGCGAGCGCCACCGCGAAGGCCGCCAGGTCGATGCCGCCCAGCCGGCTCACCGTCGGGCGACCAGCCAGGCGATCACCGCGCCGACCGCGACGACGCCGACCAGTACCGGCACGAGCCGCTTGGCCACCGAGCCGCCCGCGACGTCGAGCAGGTCGAGCGCCTCCGGCTCGGCGGCCGGTTCGGGCCTGGCCGCCGTACGCCCGGCCGGCGCGGCGGCGGGTGCCTCCGGGCGGCCCGCGACGGCTGCGGCGGACGGCCCGCCCGGCGACTTTTCGCCGGCGGCGCTGGCCGACGTGCCGGAGCTGCCAGCGGAGGCGGAGGTGCCGGCGATGGCCGACGCGGCGGAGGTGCCCGAGGCGGTAGCGGTGGCCGAGGTGGCCACGGGCTCGACCGGCGCGGCTGCGGTGGGCAACGGCTCGACCGGCGCGCCTTCGGTGGCGAGCTTGGCCTCCAGGTTGGCGACGAACTGGGCGAGCAGTTTGCCGGACACCTCCTTGATCATTCCGCTGCCGAACTGGGCCAGCTTGCCGGAGATCTTCAGGTCGGTGTCGACGCTCACAAGCGTCCGATCGCCCTCCGGCCGCAGCTCGGCGGTGATCACCGCGGCGGCGTTGGCGGCCGACCGGGCGTCGCGGCCCTTCGCGTCGATCACCGCGCGCCGCCGCACGTCGTCCTTCTCGACGAACCGGGCGGTGCCCGCGAACTCGGAGACGACCGGACCGACCTTGACCTTCACCTTGCCCTTGTGGACGTCGCCGTCGACCCCGGTGAGCTGGGCGCCGGGCAGGCAGGGCGCGATGCCTTCCAGGTCGGTGAGCACCGTCCAGGCCCGCTCGACCGGGATGTTCACCGCGAACTCGTTGATGATCTTCATGGTTGACTCTCCTGATGGGTGCCGAGGGCGGCGGCGACGGCGGCCCGGTCGTCGGGGGTCTTGGCGATGGCGCCGATGGTGCGCGGCACCTCGGCGGCGGCAAGGTCGACGACGCCCAGCACGGACAGCGCGGCGACCCAGTCGATCACCTCGGCCATCCCGGGCGTCTTCTCCAGTTCCAGCTCACGCACGCCGCCGACGAACGCGGTAGCGGTACGGATCAACGGCTCGACCGCACCGGGCACCGCCCGGCGGACGATCTCGGCCGCCCGGGCCGGCTCCGGGAACTCGATCCAGTGGTAGAGGCAGCGGCGGCGCAGCGCGTCGTGCAGTTCCCGGCTGCGGTTGGAGGTGAGTACGACGATCGGCGGCGTACGCGCGGTGAAGGTGCCGAGTTCGGGGATGGTGATGCCGGACTCGCCGAGGAACTCGAAGAGCAGCGCCTCGAACTCGTCGTCGGCGCGGTCGATCTCGTCGATCAGCAGCACCGGCGGTACCGGCCCGCAATGGCGTACCGCCCGCAGGATCGGCCGTTGCTGGAGGAACTCGGCGCTGAACAGGTCGGCGTCGGTGAGCCGCTCCTGCTGTGCCTCGGCGAGCCGGATGGCGAGCAGCTGCCGCTGGTAGTTCCACTCGTAGAGCGCCTCACCCGCGGTCAGCCCCTCGTAGCACTGCAACCGGATCAGCGTGGTGTCCAGCGCCCGGGCCAGGGCCTTGGCCGCCGCCGTCTTGCCGACCCCGGGCTCGCCCTCCAGCAGCAGCGGCTTGCCCAGCCGCAGCGCCAGGAAGAGCGCCATCGCCATGCCCTCGTCGACCAGGTAGTCCACCGCGTCGAGGCGGCGGGCGACGGCGGCCGGATCGGGCAGGGTGACCCGCCCGGGCGCGGAGTCGTTCATGACACCTCGCCGGTCAGCAGCCGCTGGTAGTCGGCGCGGGTGTCCACGTCGATCGGCACCGGCCCGTCGACGGGCACCTCGGTGACCGGGTGCCGGCCGGAGTGCAACAGCTTCCACACGGCCTTGTCGCCGTGCAGCTCGGCCAGCTGCGGAAAAACCTCGCGGGAGAACCGGAACGGATGGCCCAGGCCGTCGGCGTACCGGCAGACGGCTAGCGCGGTCGGTGCCCCGGCGACCCGCCGCACGTCGGCGGCCCGTACGCCGGGCTGGTCGCCGAGGAGCAGCACCAGCCCGTCGGCGCGCGGGTCGACCTGCCGCACCGCGCTGCGGATCGACGACCCGCAACCGGTGCTGAACTCGGTGTTCTGCACCACCTGGACCCCGGTCAGGTCGACCCGGGCGCGGACCTGCTCCGCCGCGCCGCCAAGCGTCACCAGCAGCTGGTCGAAGCCGCACGAGCGGGCCAGGTCCAGGGTCGCGTCGAGCAGCGTGCGTCCCCGGTACGGCAACAGCTGTTTGGCCTCGCCGAGGCGCACGGACGCGCCGGCGGCGAGCACCAGGCCGGTCAGGAACACCGTCATGCCGCCGTGAAGGCCGCGCGGCAGCCGGGACAGCAGAACCAGTGCTCCTGCCCGTCCCGCGAGACGTGTGGCGTCTCCGCCGCGATCATCACGGTCATCCCGCACACCGGGTCCACCGCCTGCCTCGGTCGTGCCGTGGGCGAGGTGGCGGGCGGCGCCAGGCCGTCGCGCCGCACCGCCCGGACCACCTCGGCCAGGATGGACAGGGCGATCTCCGGCGGCGTACGCGCGCCGATGTCCAGCCCGGCCGGCGAGTGCACGCGGGCCCGCTCGGCGTCGGTGAGGTCCATCTCGTCGAGCAGGGCGGCGGCGCGCCGGCCGCTGGCGACCAGCGCGACGAAATCCACCCCCGCGTCGAGCGCGGCCCGGATCGCCTCCGGTTCGCCCTTGCCGAGCCCGGCCACCACGACCGCGGTGGCGCCCGCGAAGTCACCGGAAGTGCAGACCTCGAAGTCGAGGAACCGCGCCAGCGTCGCCACCGCGGCGCTGATCGGGGTGTCGCCGGCCAACCCCAGCACCGGCGCCGGCAGCACCGGCCGCAGGAAGATCTCGATCGCGCCACCGGAGTGGCACGGGTTGACCACCACCCGCGCCCCCGGCGTCTCGGGGAACGTGGCCGCCCCGTCGGGCAGCACCCGCAGCAGCAGCGGGTCACCGTCGCGCAGCAGGTCCAGCGCGGCGGCGCGGACCGAACTCTCCGCGCACGCCCCGCCCACGAAACCCTCGATCGTCCCGTCGGCCAGGATCAGCGCGGCGTCGCCCGGCAGCGCCGAGGTCGGCTCCTGGGCGCGGACCACTGTGGCGTGCACGTACGGCTCGCGGGCGGCGGTCAACTCGCGTACCCGCTCGGCGATTGTCGGCGACATCCCGGCCTCCTCAGATCGGCGGTCGGGCCTGGCCGCGCATCGCGTCCCAGACCCGCGACGGCGTCAGCGGCATGTCCGCGTGCCGTACGCCGAAGGGCTTCAGGGCGTCCACGACCGCGTTGACGATCGCCGGGGGCGAGCCGACGGTGGCCGACTCCCCCACGCCCTTCGCGCCGATCGGGTGGTGCGGCGAGGGGGTGACGGTGAAGCCGGTCTCCCAGTCGGGTACCTCAAGCGCGGTCGGGATCAGGTAGTCCATCAGCGACGCGCCGAGGCAGTTGCCGTCCTCGTCGAACGCGATCATCTCCATCAGCGCCATGCCGACCCCGTCGGTGAGCCCGCCGTGCACCTGACCCTCGATGATCATCGGGTTGATCCGGGTGCCGCAGTCGTCCACCGCGATGAACCGCCGCACGGTGACCTGCGCGGTGCCGGGGTCGACGTCCACCACGCAGATGTACGCGCCGTGCGGGTAGGTCAGGTTCGACGGGTTGTAGCAGATCTGCGCCTCCAGCCCGCCCTCCACGCCCTCGGGCAGGTCACCGGCGCCGTGTGCGCGCAGCGCGATGTCCTGGATCGTGACGGACTTGCCCGGGTCGCCCTTGACGTGGAACGCGCCCTTCTCCCACTCCAGGTCGGCGACGGAGACCTCAAGCATCCCGGAGGCGATGATCCGGGCCTTGTCGCGGACCTTGCGGGCCACCAGGGCCGCCGCCGCGCCGGAGACCGGCGTCGATCGGCTGCCGTACGTGCCGAGGCCGAAGGGGGTGTTGTCGGTGTCGCCGTGCACCACGTCGATGTCGTCCGGCGGGATGCCGATCTCCTCGGCCACGATCTGCGCGAAGGTGGTTTCGTGCCCCTGCCCCTGTGACTGCACACTGAGCCGCACCACGGCCTTGCCGGTCGGGTGTACGCGCAGCTCGCAGCCGTCGGCCATGCCCAGCCCGAGGATGTCCATGTTCTTGCGGGGGCCGGCACCGACCGCCTCGGTGAAGAACGCGATCCCGATGCCCATCAGCTCGCCCCGGGCCCGCTTCTCCGCCTGCTCGCGCCGCAGTTCGGCGTAACCGGCCAGCTCCATCGCCAGCCGCATGGTGGGCTCGTAGTCGCCCGAGTCGTAGACCCAGCCGGTCTTCGTGGTGTAGGGGAACTGCTCGGGCCGGATGAAGTTCTTCAGCCGCAACTCGGCCGGGTCCATGCCCAACTCGTCGGCGAGGCAGTCGACGATCCGCTCGACCAGGTAGACGGCCTCGGTGATCCGGAACGAGCAGGCGTACGCGACGCCGCCGGGCGCCTTGTTTGTGTAGACCGCGGTCATCTTGCAGTACGCGGCCTCGATGTCGTAGCTACCGGTGAAGACGCCGAAGAAACCGGCCGGGTACTTGACCGGCGCGGCGGTGCCGTTGAAGGCGCCGTGGTCGGCAAGCACGTTTGTGCGGATGGCCAGGATCCGGCCGTCCCGGGTGGCCGCGATCTCGCCGCGCATGATGTAGTCACGGGCGAACCCGGTGCTGATCAGGTTCTCCGACCGGTCCTCCATCCACTTCACCGGCTTGCCGGTGACGATGGAGGCGACGATGGCGCAGACGTACCCGGGATAGATCGGCACCTTGTTGCCGAAGCCGCCGCCGATGTCCGGCGAGATCACCTGGATCTTGTGCTCGGGGATGCCGGCGACGATCGCGTACAGGGTCCGGTGCGCGTGCGGCGCCTGGGTGGTGGACCAGAGCCGCAGCTTGCCCTCGACCGGGTCGAAGTCGGCGACCGCGCCGCAGGTCTCCATCGGCGCCGGATGCACCCGTGGGTAGACGATGTCCTCGCGCACCACCACGTCGGCGCGGGCGAAGACCGCCTCGGTGGCCGCCTCGTCGCCGGTCTCCCAGTCGAAGCAGTGGTTGTTCGACTTGCCTTCGAGGTCGTCGCGGATGACCGGCGCGTCCGGGGCCAGGGCCCGGCGCACGTCGATCACCGGGTCGAGGACGTCGTACTCGACGTCGATCAGTTCCAGGGCGTCGCGGGCGGCGTAGCGGTCCGCCGCGACCACGAACGCCACCTCCTGCCCCTGGAAACGCACCTTGTCGGTGGCGAGCACCGCCTGCACGTCGTTGGAGAGGGTGGGCATCCAGGCCAGGTTCTGCTCGGCGAGCATCGCCCCGGTCACCACCGCCTGCACCCCGGGCGACGCCTCGGCGGCGCTGGTGTCGATGCTGACGATCCGGGCGTGGGCGACCGGTGCGCGCAGGATCGCCAGGTGCAGCATGCCGGGCAGTTGGACGTCGTCGACGTACCGGCCCCGGCCCCGGACGAAGCGCGGGTCCTCCTTGCGCAGCATCCGGCCGTACCCGACGGGCTTCTGGTCGTTGTCGTGGAAGGTGTCCACGCGCTCGTGCACTGTCGTCATGCGGGGCTCCCGGCGGGTTGGCCGGCGTTGTCGATCGCGCCGGCATCGGGTGCTTCGGTGGTCTCGGTGACCCGGGCCGCGGCCTGCTGCTCGTGCACGGCCGCCCAGCGCACCGAGCGCACGATCGTGGCGTAGCCGGTGCAGCGGCAGATCTGGCCGGAGATGGCCTCCCGGATCTCCGCCTCGCTGGGATCCGGGTTGCGGTCCAGCAACGCCCGGCAGGTCATCATCATCCCCGGCGTGCAGAAGCCGCACTGGAGGCCGTGGCACTGCATGAAACCCTGCTGGATCGGGTCGAGCTCCGCCCCCTTGGCCAGCCCCTCGACCGTACGCACCTCGTGGCCGCCGGCCATCGCGGCCAGCACGGTGCAGGACTTCACCGGCTCGCCGTCCAGCCAGACCACGCAGGTGCCGCAGTTGCTGGTGTCGCAGCCCCAGTGGGTGCCGGTCAGGCCGAGCACGTCCCGCAGGAAGTGCACAAGCAGCAACCGGCCCTCGATCTCCCGGGTGACCTCGACGTCGTTGACGGTCATCGTGACCTGCATCTTCAACTCCTCGCCCGCGCGGTGGCCCGGCGCAGGGCCCGCTTGGTCAGCTCGGCGGCCAGATGCCGCTTGTAGTCGGCGCTGCCCCGCTGGTCGGTGACCGGGTCGCAGCTTCGGGCCGCGATCTCACCGGCCCGCTCGAAGAGGCTCTCGGTGGGCTCCTGGCCACGCAGCGCCGCCGAGACCGCCGGGATACCTGTGGTGTTCGGGCCGACCGCGGCGAGCCCCACCCGGGCGTCGGCGATCACGCCGCCGTCGAGCCAGACGGCCGCGCCGGCCGAGACCACGGCCCAGTCGCCGGCCCGCCGCTCCACCTTCTCGTACGCGCTGCCGCCGCCCGGCCGCACCGGCAGCCGGATCTCGACAAGCATCTCCGCGTCGCCGACCGCCGTCTCGTACGGCCCGACGTGGAACTCCTCCATCGACACGATCCGCTCGGCCCCACCCGGCCCGCGGATCACGCAGCTCGCGTCCAACGTGGTGCACACGGCGGAGAGGTCCTCGGACGGGTCCGCCTGGCACAGCGAGCCGCCAAGCGTGCCCCGGTTGCGTACCACCGGGTCGGCGATCACCCGCTCGGCGTCGGCGAAGATCGGGAAGGTCGCCGCCAGGTCGGCCGACTCAAGCAGCTCGCGGTGCCGGGTGAGCGCACCGATCCGCAGCTCGTCGGGCCCGGGTCGGATGTAGCCCAACTCGCCGTGCAGATCGTTGATGTCGACCAGATAGTCGAAGTTGGCCAGGCGAAGCTTCATCATCGGCAACAGGCTGTGCCCGCCGGCGATCAGTCTCGCCGAACTGCCCAGCCGCTCCAACAGGCCGATGGCCTCGTCCACAGTCGTGGCTCGTTCGTACTCGAACGGCGCCGGAACCTGCATCTCGCACCTCCGCGGTCCCGGCAGACCCTGGTATCAAGGTCCACTCAAGTCAACGTCGAGTTAAGGGATCGCTTAGGTCGACTTGACGAGCCGCCGCCCCGCACGGATCGTGCTGGGATGCGGGAGATCGCCGACGGGCTGGTGGCCTGGCGCGCCAGCGGCGTCGGGTACGCCGTGGCGACCGTCGTGCGGACCTGGCGGTCGGCGCCCCGGCAGCCGGGCGCCACCATGGCGGTCTCCGCCGACGGCGAGGTCCTGGGCAGCGTCTCGGGTGGCTGCGTCGAGGGCGCGGTCTACGAGCTGTGCCGGGAGTCGATCGAGACCGGCAAGACCCGGACCGAAACCTACGGCGTCAGCGACGACGATGCCGTGGGTGTAGGCCTGACCTGCGGCGGAACCCTCGAAGTTCTGGTGCAACCGGACGTGGCGCTGACCGAGGCGGACGAGGTGCTCGCCGCGATCCGGCAGGGTCGGCCGGTGGCCACCGCGTCGACCGGCGACGGCCAACTGGTGCTCTGGCCGGACCGGACCGCCGGCAGCCTGGGCGACCCGGGACTGGACCGCGCGGTGGCGCAGCAGGCGGCCGGGATGCGCGCCCTCGGCGCCACCGGCCTGGTCCACCTCGGTACGCACGGCGAACAGCGCCGCGACGAGGTGGCCGTCTTCGTGCAGTCCTACCTGCCCCCGCCCCGCATGATCGTCTTCGGCGCGATCGACTACGCCGCCGCAGTGGCCCGGATCGGCCGGTTCCTCGGCTACCACGTCACGGTCTGCGACGCCCGCCCGGTCTTCGCCACCCGCAAGCGGTTCCCGGACGCGGACGAGATCGTCGTGCAGTGGCCGCACCGTTACCTCGCCTCGACGGTCGTCGACTCCCGGACGGTGCTCTGCGTGCTCACCCACGACCCGAAGTTCGACGTACCGCTGCTCGAGGTCGCCCTGCGGACCCCCGCGCGCTACATCGGCGCGATGGGCAGCCGGCGTACCCACACCGACCGGCTGCGCCGGCTCCGCGAGGCGGGGGTGGCCGAGGCGGCGCTGGCCCGGCTCTGTTCGCCGATCGGGCTGGACCTCGGTGCCCGTACCCCCGAGGAGACGGCCGTGGCGATCGCGGCCGAGATCATCGCTCGGGCCGGCGACGGCTCCGGCCGACCGCTCACCGAGCTCGACACCCCGATCCACCGGCACTGATTCTTCGGTCGTTGGTGGACGGTGCGCCCACCGGTGCCAGGTGCCGCAACATGGCCATGGCATCATCGGCCCCATGCCGCATGTGATCGACTCGTCACGCACCGCGCCGACGGGCCACCGGCCCGACCTCGCGCGCACCGAGCCGAACCGCTTCGGTCTGCTGCTGCGCCGGCACCGCACCGACTCCGGCCTGACCATCGACGAGTTGGCCGCCGCCTCGGGGGTAAGCGTCCGGGCGATCAGCGACATGGAGCGCGGCCGTAGCCGGGTGCCGCAACGGCGTACGGTCGAGGCACTGGTCCGGGCGCTGAACCTACCGACCGGCGCGGCCACCGCCCTGCGGGACAGCGCCCGCGCCGGGCGACGCGACGGGCGACCGGCACCGGCGCTGGCGCCGCCGCGCACCGTCGCCGACTTCACCGGTCGGCACGGCGAGCTGGCCTGGGTGGGCGACCTCGTCGCCCGTGGTGCCGAACCGGCCGACCGGCCCGACGCGCCTGTGGTCGCGGTCGTCTCCGGGCCACCTGGCCTCGGCAAGACCGCGCTCCTGGTGCAGGCCGCGACCCGGTACGCCGAATCGTTTCCCGACGGGGTGCTCTTCGTCGACCTGCGCGGACTGGACGCCGACCCGCCCCGCCCGGACGATCTGCTGCTGCGGCTGCTGATCGCGCTCGGGGTTCCGGAGAGCCGGGTGCCAGCCGACCAGCATGCCCGGGGCGCCCAGTACCGAGCCCTGCTCCGCGAGCGGCGCAGCCTGCTGCTGCTCGACAACGCCGCCGACGAGGCACAGGTCCGTCCGCTGCTGCCGGGCGCCGGCAACACCATGACGATCATCACCAGCCGGCGGGCGCTTGCCGGTCTGGAGGCGGTCGACCGGCTCACCCTGCCCGCCCTCACCGCGGGTGAGGCGGTCACCCTGCTGCAACGGATCATCGGGCCGGCCCGCGCCGACGAGCCGGAGGCCATGCTGCTCGGCCTCGCACGCGCCTGCGGGCACCTGCCGTTGGCGTTGCGGATCGCCGGTAACCGGCTGCTCAGCCGGCCGGACTGGAGCATCGAGTACCTGCTGTCCCGACTCGCCGACCAGGACAACCGGCTCGACCTGCTGGTTGCCGGGGACCTCCAGATCGCGGCACCGTTCATGCTCTCCTACCGGCAGCTCTCCCCCGCCGCCGCGCAGACCTTCCGGCGGCTGGCGGTGCTACCCGGCCCCGACGCCGGAGGGGACCTGGCCGCGCAGGCCGCCGGGCTGGAGCTGCGGGAAACCGAGACCGCGCTTGAGGAACTGGCCGAACTCGGGCTGCTCCAACCGGCCACCGATGGCCGCTACCGGTTCCACGACCTGATGCGCCTCTTCGCCCGGGCCCGGCTGGCCGCCGAGGAGACCGCGGCGGCCCGGCAGCAGGTCGAGGCGCGGGTGATGACCTGGTTGCTGGAGACCGCGGTCGCCGCCGGTCGGTGGTTCGAACCGGCGTACGCCGCCGCGCCCGATCCCGCAGCGGTACCGGCCCCCGGCCGGGGTTGGCGCACCGCCCAGGATGCCGGGCGCTGGATCGAGCAGGAGAGCGAGAACTGGTTCGGCGCCCTGCGGTTCGCCGTCGCCGCCGGCCGGCACGCCGAGGTGCTGGCCGTCGCGGATGCCATGCACTGGTTCTCCGATCGGTGGGTGCACTGGGAACACTGGCTGGCGGTCTACCAAATGTCGGCCGACTCGGCCGAGGCACTCGGCGACCCGCGCGAGCGGGCGATCCACCTGAACTACCTGTCCTGGGCGTACACCACCTGCGCGCATCGTCCCGATCTGGCCGAGCCGCCGGCCCGCGAGGCACTGCGCCTGGCCGCCGTCGCGGGCGATCCGGGTCAGCAGGGTTGGGCCTGGACCTACCTCGGACTCGCGGCCCGGCGACAGGGCGACTACGCCGGGGCCGAGGCGGCAGCCAAGAAGTCGCTGCCGCTCTTCGAGGCCGGCGCGGACTGGGACGGGTACGCGCAGGGGCTGGCCCTGCTGGCCGGCAGCCTCGCCGCCGCCGGCCGGCACCGGGCGGCCATCGTCCGGTACCGGCGGCTGGACGCCCTGCTGACCGACCCGGACCGGGCACCGTCCCCACTGGTCGTCGAGGTGACCGCCGGTCACGCGCACCTCAACATCGGCCTGAGCCTGCTGGCGCTGCGACGCTGGCCGGCCGCCGCGGCGAGCTTCCGGACCGCCCTGCCCCGGCTGCAACGGTCGGGCGTACGGCAGAGCGAGGCGCGCTGCCGCTGCGGTCTGGGCGACGCGCTCGCCCGGATGGGCCGCCCGGACGAAGCCCGCACCGAACTGCGCCGGGCGATCCGCATCGCCCGCCAGGTCGGCCCGGCGGATCTGGTGGACACCGCGCTGCACCACCTCGCCGAGCTGGGTGAGTCGCGGGGTTCCGCGCACTGGCGGTGACCCGGCCGGCCGGGTGACCGCCGGGAGGGCGCGGTTCGCGCTGTTCTGGTTTTCGTCGCGATCCGCGCTCGGACACCCTCCGCTGCGGCGGGCATACTGACCGTATGCGGCATGATGTGCACAAGCACGGCCGGGCCGGTCGTTCGGCAGCGGAGACCCGCGAGCCACGCGATTCGGCGACCACCCCAACGCGGACCGTCGACGGTCATCACGCCATCGAGCGACGCCACCTTTTCGCCGAGCACCGCTTCGACGCCGCCGCGCACCTGTTGGCCCTGCAACGCGCGGTGGGCAACCGTGGCGTCGGCGAGTTGCTCACCGCTCAGCGGATGGACCAGGGCCAGAGCCAGGGCCAGGCCGCCGGGTCGGGACCGGCTCCGGCGGTCACCCCCACCGAGGTCGAACAGCTCCGGGCCTATCACCAGACGACCACGAATCCGCAGATCCGGGCGCTGCTCGGCGAGCTGATCGGGCACCTTGGGCGGGTCGCGACCTGGACCCCGGGACCGGGCAGCGGCGGCGGCCACACCCGCAACCTCGGCCCGAACCCGGCCGGCGGTGCCCAGTACGAGATCAGCTATGCCGGCGGCGGCACGGCCTCGGAGCGGATCGGGGTGCTGGTGCACGAGCTGACCCATGTGGCCGTCAACGAGTCCTACGACTCGGACATGCTCAACTATCCGGTCGCGCCGCTACCGGCGGGCTCGACCGCGACCGGCGAGGAGGCCCGGCAGAACGAGCGGATCCGGGCCACCGACCAGAGCCAGCTAAACGCATTCCAGGCGCACGCGGTGCGCAACGCGGCCGACCTGTTGGAGCTGCTGCCGACTGCGGGATTCCGGCCGACCAGGATGCAGGAGGTGGCAAACAAGCTCAGCGGCCACACCGCCCAGAAACCGTTGCACGAGTACGACGCCGTCCTCAGCCACCTGCTGGTGTGGGCCGACCGCGACGGGGTGTCCCGCACCACGCAGTTCTACCAGCGGCTGACCGCGTTCGTGGCCGAGGCCACCGGATGGCGGCAGGCCGGCGCGATCAACCCGACCGCCGCCGCCGACAGCCTCGACGAGGAGCGAACTCGGGCCATGAACGCGCGGCTGGCGATCCCGGCCCCGACGCCCGCGCCGGCTGCGGGTGCCGCGGGCCCGAGCACCGCCGGTCCGGCTGCGGCCCACCGTTCCATCCGGGAGCAGGCGAGGAACACGCTCACCAGACTGGCCGGACGGCTCACCCGAGGCGACGGGAGCTGATCGCCGGACCGGAAGGTCCGCGTCGGCAGGGGGCGGCGGCCACCAGCCGCCGCCCCCTTTGATCGGTCGGTCACTCGCCGCCGGTGCCGGCGGGCCGGGACCGCTTGTCGAGTACGCGCTGGAACTCGGCAAGCGTCTGCTTGTCGGCCCGGTCCAGGGAACCGGCCTTGTCCAGGGAACCGGCCGTGGTGCCCGCCGTCGCGGGCAGCCGCTGCGCCAGGGTCGAGGCCGGCACGTTGCTGCTCACCACAGTCACCTGGAGGGTGGCCTGGAAGCAGCGCGGTGCGGTGGCGCAGTCACCCTGCTGGCCGTCGATCGTCTGGCTGCCCAGGGTCCGGTACGCGGGCGGGAACGACACCAGGCTCGCGAAGCCGAGGAACTGCGGCGCCAGCGGGCTGTCGTCCTCAAGCACGGTCACCACGGCGGCCAGCGGAGCCAACTCCTCCAGGGTGACCACTATCGAACGGTTCGCGGGCAGGTTGACCGCGGAGTTGTCGTCGACGTCGTTGTCGGCGAAGGTGAAGCACCGCACGTTGCGGACGGTCTGGCCGAGCACGTTGCAGCTGGCGGTGGGGTCGAGGACACCGACGATGATCGGGTCCCACTCCCCCGTGCCGGCGAGGCCCTGGTCGCCGTCGGCGAAGGAGCGCATGCTGGCCAGAGTGACCCGCAGCGTCGTCCGCTGCGGCACCACGTTTGCCGCCCGGGTCACCGTGTTGTTGTTCTCTGCGCCGCCTGGCTCCACCACCTCGTTGAAGACATCCACGATGGCCGAGGTGGTGACCGCACCGGCCTGGAAATAGGTGCCCTGGAGGGTCACCGTCTGCGACTCACCGGCGTTGAGGCCGTTGACCCGGGCCGTCGGGCCGAACGCGTCGCTCTGCCGCAACCGCCACTGCACCGAGAACGGCCCGGCCGCGATGGGCCCGTTGTTGCGTACCGTGATGCGGGCGGTGGTGGGCACGCCGCGTACCGGCTCGACCGGATCGAGGGTGAAGCTGGTGATCACCAGGTCGATGGGGGCCGGCTGCACCGTCACCGCGCGGACGAAGCGGTTGTTTGCCTCGTTGGTCTCGGCGACGTTGTTGAAGGCGTCCACCAGCGCCACCGTGCTGAAGTTGCCGGCCCTCGGGTAGGCGAAGGTGAAGGTGATCGTGGTCGTCGCACCGGCGGCGAGGCCGTTCACCTGCCGCGAGACGGTGGACAGGCTCGGGGTGCTGACGTAGAAGGCATCCGGGTTCCACTCGACGAGGAACGGACCGGCGGCGGTGTTCCCGGTGTTGCGGACCCGGATCGACACGGTCGCCGGTGCCGCCTGGGTGGGCGACGACGGGGCGATCGTTACGTCCTCGATCAGCAGGTCGACGGTGTTCGGCGCCACCACGACCTGGAGCTGGAAGGTGTTGTTTGCCTCGTTCAACTCGGCGACCTGGCCGTCCGGGTCCACCGTCACCGTGCCGGGGAACGTGCCGGCGAAGGGGAAGGTGTACGCCAACTGCACGGTGGTGCTGGCACCGGCGGCGAGGTCGGCCACCCGGATGGACACCGGCGGGGCGAGCAGCCGGGGTCGCCACAGCACCCGGAACTCGGTCGCCGCGGTGTTGCCGGTGTTGGTGACCGTGATCGACGCGGTGGTGCTCTGACCGACGACCGGGGCGGTGGGCGACAGGACGACCGCCGAGACGACCAGGTCCGCGCGGGGCGGATCGACGTTCACCGTACGGGTGAGGGTGTTGTTGCCCTCGTTGCTCTCGCGTACGGCGTTGCTGCTGTCCACGGTGACCGTGCTCGCCCAGGCACCGGCGACCGGGAAGGTGAAGTCGATCGACACCACTGTCGACGCTCCGGCGGCCAGGCCGCCCACCTGCCGGGTAAGCGTGGCGGCCAGCGGCCACGGTCGCCAGGACACCAGGAACGCGCCGGCCGCGCTGTTGCCGTTGTTGGTGATGGTGATCCGGCCGGTGGCTACCCGCCCGGTGACCGGCCGGGCCGCAACGGTGTCCAGGGCGCTGACCACCAGGTCGACGGTGGCGGCCACCACGGTCACCGGCAGCAACGCCAGGTTGTTCGCCTCGTTGGTCTCCGCCACGCTGTTCGCCGTGTCCACGACCGCGACCGTCTCGAAGTTGCCGGCGGTCGGGAAGGTGAAGGCGAAGGTCAGGTCTACCGAGGTGTTGGCCGCCAGGCTCGCCACCGGGGTGGACGGTCCGCTCGGTGCGAAGGGATTCTGTCGCCACTGCACGACGAACCCGGTCGCCGTGCAGGTGCCGGTGTTGCGTACGGTGACGGTGAAGGTGGCGGGTTGGCCCTGGACGGGTTGGCTCGGTGTGACGGTGAACCCGGTCACGCTGAGATCCGCGCAGGGTGCCTGGGCCTGTGCCGCCTGCGGGACGGTCAGCGCTAGACCGAGCCCGAGCAGCACGGCTCCGGCCGCCCCGAGCAGGCGACGCAGCGGGCCACTTTGTCCTGACATGATGCACCTACCTCTTTTGGTGCCGCCCCGCGGTGGTGCGCCGCCTGCCGTGCTCAGGCCAGCGCCCGTCCGCGTTGCTCTGGAACTGCGGGAAGGCCCAGCAACGACTGGATCGTCGGGGCCACGTCGAGAAGTGACATTCCGGCACGGTAACCGGCATCGATCCGGTCTCCGGCCAGGACGAGGACGCCCTGTTCGGCGTGGTTGGCGTCGTCGGGGCCGGTGTCGTTCTCGAAGCTGTAGAGGTCGGTCGTCGGCCCGATCGTGCCGGCGGCCCGCCAACGCAGGTCACCGAAGTACACGATCAGGTCCGGCGGGACGCCTTCCACCTGGGGGTACACGTCCTCCGGCCGGATCACCCGGGTGCCCATCGGCCGCCCCCGGTGATCGGCTAGCGCCGCCAACTCGGTGCTGAGCAGGTCGCGGACGTGTTCGTACTCGCTCGGCGGGACGGTGCCCTGCGGCTCGCGTCCCGCCACGTTCAGGAAGATGCGACCGTAGTAGCCACCCTCGGCCCAGGCCGTCGTCCGCCGCCAGTCCACCCGGCACTGCGAGATCGGCACGGCCGTGGGGGGCTGCTCGGCGAGGACGAGCAGGCCCCGGCGCCGCAGCCACTCGTTGACGTGGAAGCCGCCCACCATCGGCTGGGCGCCGTGGTCGCTGGCGATCACGACGGTGGTGTCGTCGTCCAGATCGGTCAGGAAGGCCGCGAGGTGGCGGTCCAGCGCCCGGTAGTAGTCGCGGAAGATCGTTTCGAACGGGTTGCCCGGCCGGTAGGCGGGATGTTCCGGGTCGCAGTACCGCCAGAACCCGTGGTGCAGCCGGTCGGGACCCATGTCGACGAAGGAGAAGAACGTCCAGGGGCGGGTCCTGGCCAGGTATCGGGCCACGGTGAACCGCTGTTCGGAGAGGTCGAAGATCTGCTGGCTGATCCGGGCCTTGTCGTCCGTCCGGAAATCCGTCACGTCCAGCAGGTAGCCGTTGGTCAGCCGGTGGATCTCGGCACCCAGTTCCGTCGGCCAGGTGTAGTCGGTTTCGGTGGACGGCGCGAGGAAGCACGAGACGAGGCAGCCCTTGACGGCGCTCGGCGGGTACGTCCCGGGCACCCCGAGGACCACGCTGTCGCCGCCCGCCGCCCCCACCATGTCCCAGATCCGGGGTACCCGTACGGACCGGGACGTGGCGATGCTGAGGCGCTCGTAACTGTGATCCGCCCGGTTCCGGAAGCCGTAGATGCCGATCTCCCCGGGCGAGCGGCCCGACATCATGCAGGACCAGGCGGGCACCGTGATCGGTGGGACGACGCTGGTGAGTGGGCCCCACAGCGACCGCGACCGCAACGCCGTCAGGGTGGGCATGTCGTCCGCGTACCGGTCGAAGATCAGCTGGGGCGCCACGCCGTCGAGCCCGATCACGGCGAGTCGACCGGTCCTGCCCATCACTGCCTCCGCATCTCCCGCCCCGCCTCGACGGCGCGGGTCGCCGCCGCTCACCCTGACGTCCGGAACGTGATCCGCCCGTCACCGCGCCCCGGCCCGCCGCGACGACGCGGTGACGGGCCGTGAGTTTGCTGGGCACCGACCTGCGATCACGTTGTCCTGCCAGGCATGGGGTGGTGGCGTGCCAGCCGAGACGTACCGAACAGCCCTCGATTTCCTCGTCTTCTCGCCGCCCGGATTCTCGGATCCGGCACTCGCCATCGCCGCTAGTCGCGCCGGTGCCATCGGGGTCCTTGACCTCCAGTTCACCGCCGACCTCGACGCGGCTCGGGCCGGTGCGCGGCTGCTCGCCGGCCAGGCACGGGGCCGCTGGGGTGTGCTCGTCGACGACCCGGCAACCCTGGTCGAACCGCTGCTCGGCCCGCCTGACCAGCGGCCGGACGTCGTGGTGCTGCCGGCCGGCGTACCGGAGCTGGCGGCCGTGGTGGCGGCGGTCCGCGCGGCCGGCTCGGCGGCCTTCGTGGTGGCGACCGACCTGGCGGCGGCCGAGCAGGCGGCGGGCGCCGAGGCCGACGCCGTGATCGCCAAGGGCAACGAGGCCGGCGGTTGGGTGGGCGAGGAAACCTCGTTCGTGCTGGTGCAGCGCTGCCTGGCGGCGCTGCGACTGCCGGTCTGGGTGCAGGGCGGGATCGGCCGGCACACCGTGGCCGCCTGCCAGGCGGCCGGCGCGGCCGGCGTGGTGCTCGACGGCCAGGTCCTGCTGGCCCGGGAATCGTCGCTGCCAACGGCCTGGCGCGCCCGGCTGCGGTCGGCCGACGGCGCGGAGACGGTGTGCCTGGACGCCGCGCTCGGCAAGCGGTTCCGCGTCCTGGGCCAGGGGCCCCCACCGGCGGACCTGCTCCGCGACGTCGCGGCGTGCGCCGGGCGGCCGATGGCGCGCGACGGGGTCCTCGCCGTCGGTCAGGAGGTCGCCTTCGCGGCCGACCTGGCCCGACGGTTCACGACGGTGGGCGGGATCGTCGGTGCCCTGCGCGACGCCGCCACGGCCCAGTGCCGCACCGCACGCGCCGACAACCCGCTGCGGGCCCAGAGCCCGCTGGCGCGATCCCACGGCACCCGGTTCCCGTTGGTGCAGGGACCGATGACCCGGGTCAGCGACCGGACCGCCTTCGCCGCAGAGGTGGCCGAGGCCGGTGGCCTGCCGTTCCTCGCGCTGAGCCTGATGCGTGGACCGGACGTCGCCGCGCTGCTGGCGCAGACCCGCGCCCGGCTGCCCGACCGTCCGTGGGGCGTGGGCATCCTGGGTTTCGTTCCTCCGGAACTACGCGCGGAACAGTTGGCGGCGATCATCGCCGACCCACCGCCGTTCGCCCTGATCGCTGGCGGCCGACCGGACCAGGCCCGCGAGCTGGAAGCCCACGGCATCGCCACCTACCTGCACGTGCCCTCCCCGACGCTGCTCTCGATGTACCTGCGCGACGGGGCCCGACGCTTCGTCTTCGAGGGCCGCGAGTGCGGTGGCCACGTCGGCCCACGCAGCAGCTTCGTGCTGTGGGACCTCGCGGTGCGCACACTGCTGGCGGAACTGCCCGCCGCAGCCGACGCCGGGGAGTACCACGTCCTGCTGGCCGGTGGTATCCACGACGGCAGGTCGGGGGCGATGGCGGCGGCGATCGCGGCCCCGCTTGTGGCACGCGGCATCCGGGTCGGCGCCCTGATGGGCACGGCGTACCTGTTCACCGGAGAGGCGGTCGACTCCGGTGCGGTGACCGCGGACTTCCAGCAGGCGGCGCTCTCCTGCCGCGGCACGACCCTGTTGGAGACCGGCCCCGGCCACGCCACCCGGTGCGCGCCGTCGCCGTACGTCGACGACTTCGCCGCCCGCAAGCAGCAGTTGCGGCGGGAGGGGGCCAGTCCGTCGGCGTTACGGGACGAACTGGAGCGGCTGAACGTGGGCCGGCTGCGCATCGCCACCAAGGGGCTGGATCGCCGGCCCACCGCCGACGGGGTGGGCACCGAGCTGAGCACGGTGGACGCCGCCGAGCGATGGAGCCGGGGCCTTTACATGATCGGGCAGGTCGCGGCGCTGCGTACCGAGGTCGGCACGGTCGAGGAGCTGCACCGCGAGGTCGCCGAGGGCAGCGCGGCACAACTCGGGTCGCTGCCGGCCGCGCCGGCCCGCACCGAACCCGTACCGGCGCCGGTGGAGGTGGCGGTCATCGGGATGGGCTGCATCCTGCCCGGCGCCGCCGACCTGCCGTCGTTCTGGGCCAACATCCTCGACAAGGTCGACGCGATCACCGAGGTACCGTCGCGGCGCTGGGACTGGCGCCGGTACTACCACCCCGACCGGGCCGCCCGGGACCGGGTGTACTCCCGGTGGGGTGGCTTCATCGACGAGGTGCCGTTCGACCCGGTGGCCTTCGGTATGCCACCGCACTCGCTGCCCTCGATCGAGCCGTTCCAGTTGCTCGGGCTCGTGGTGGCACAGGCGGCGCTTGGCGACGCCGGCTACCTCGACCGGCCGTTCGCCCGGGACCGTACCGCAGTGGTGCTCGGTGCCGGCGGTGGTGGCGCCGACCTCGCGGGCGGCTACCTGGTGCGCTCGGCGCTGCCCGCGCTCTTCGGCGACGACGCCGCCCGGATCACCGCCGCGCTCGGGACCGCGCTGCCCGAGTGGACCGAGGACAGCTTCCCGGGGCTGCTGGTAAACGTCGCGGCCGGCCGCATCGCCAACCGGCTCGACCTCGGCGGCAGCAACTACACGGTCGACGCGGCCTGTGCCTCGTCGCTCGCCGCGCTCCATCTCGGCGTCCTGGAGTTGGCCGACCACCGCAGCGACCTGGCCGTCGTCGGTGGGGTGGACGCGCTCCAGAACCCCTTCACGTACCTGTGTTTCAGCAAGACCCAGGCGCTGTCGCCAAGTGGTCGCTGCCGCCCCTTCGACGCCTCGGCCGACGGCATCGCCATCAGCGAGGGTTTCGCCGCGGTCGTGCTCAAGCGGTTGGCCGACGCCGAGCGCGACGGTGACCGGATCTACGCCGTCATCCGGGGGGTCGGCTCGTCGAGCGACGGCCGGGACCGCAGCCTCACCGCGCCGCGACCGGAGGGGCAGATCCGGGCGCTGCGCCGGGCGTACGCGCAGGCCGACGTCGCGCCGGCCACCGTCGGGCTGGTCGAGGCGCACGGTACCGGCACGGTCGCCGGTGACCTGGCGGAATCCCAGGCGCTGACGACGGTGTGGCGCGAGGCCGGCGCCGACGCGCAGTCCTGCGCCGTCGGCTCGGTCAAGTCGATGATCGGGCACACCAAGGCCACGGCCGGGGTGGTCGGGCTCATCAAGGCCGCGCTCGCGCTGCACCACAAGGTGCTGCCGGCCACGCTCGGCGTGACGGCACCGAACGCCAAGGCCGACCTCACCACCGGCCCGCTCTACGTCAACAGCGAGAACCGGCCCTGGCTGGCCGCGCCGGACGGCACCCCGCGACGGGCCGGGGTCAGCTCGTTCGGCTTCGGCGGCACCAACTTCCACCTGGTGCTGGAGGAGTACACCGCCGGTTTCCTGCCCCCGCCGCCGGTACGCGAGCGCTGGCCCGCCGAGCTGTTCGTCTGGCGCGGTCAGCACCGGGCCGAACTGACCGAGGCGGTCGGTGCCCTGCTCGGCCGGCTCGACTCGCTGCCACCGGCCGAACTGCCCCGGCTCGTCGACCTGGCCGCCGCGCACGCCCGCCACCACCGGACCCCGGGCGCGCCGGTGAACCTCGCGCTCGTCGCCACCTCGCCGGCCGACCTGATCGCCAAGCTGCGCCGGGCCCGCGAGGTCCTGGCCGCGCCGGCAGTACGCGTACACACCGCCGATGGGCTGCACTTCGCGGCCGACGGCGGGCTGCTGGGCGACGGTCGGCTCGCCTTCCTCTTTCCCGGGCAGGGCTCGCAGTACGTGGACATGGGACGCGACATCGCGCTGCTCTTCCCGACGGCACGGGAGAGCTTCGAACACGCCGACCGCCTGTTGGCGCAGTGCTGGGACGGGCCGTTGAGCCGTACCGTCTTTCCGGTACCGGCCTTCACCGGCGAGCAGGCGGGGGCACAGCAGGCCGCCCTCGCGCGTACCGACGTCGCCCAGGCCGCGCTGGGCGCGCTGGAGTTGGCGTACCTGGCGTTGCTGGGTCAGGCCGGTGTCGAGCCGGACCTGGTCGCCGGGCACAGCTACGGCGAGTTCGTCGCGCTGACGGCGGCGGGCAGCCTGCCGGCGGACGACCTGCTGCGGCTCTCCGAGGCCCGGGGACGGTTCATCCGCGAGGAATCCACCGCCGTGGACGGCGCGATGGCGGCAGCCCGGGCCACACCTGACGACCTGCGGCCCCAGCTGGACGGATCGGACCTGGTGGTGGCGAACCTGAACGCGCCGACGCAGACCGTCGTCTCCGGCCGGCGGGCAAGCGTCGAGGCGTTCGTGGCGCGATGCCAGGCGG
Source organism: Micromonospora sp. FIMYZ51 (assembly GCF_038246755.1). Taxonomy (NCBI): domain Bacteria; kingdom Bacillati; phylum Actinomycetota; class Actinomycetes; order Micromonosporales; family Micromonosporaceae; genus Micromonospora; species Micromonospora sp. FIMYZ51. The sequence goes on from NZ_CP134706.1 coordinate 4,325,073, forward strand.
CCGGCCTCGCCGTGCACATGCTGCCGGTGTCCTGTGCCTTCCACTCGCCGCTTGTGGCACCGGCCCGGCAACGCCTCGCCGAACTGCTGCGTACCACCGCCTTTGCCGCGCCTCGGATCCCGGTCTACGCCAACAGCACGGCCGCGGCCTACCCGCAGGACCCGGCGACGCTTGTCGACCTGCTCGCGGATCACCTGGTGCGCCCGGTGCGCTTCGTCGAGCAGGTGGAGGCGATGTTCGCCGCTGACGCGCGGGTGTTCGTCGAGGTGGGGCCCAGGAAGGTCCTCTCCGGTCTGGTGGCCGGCATTCTCGGCGACCGGCCGCACCTGGCCGTACCGGTGGACGTGCCGGGCCGCCCGGCAGTGGCCACCATGCTCGGCTGCCTGGCGGCGCTCGCGGCGGAGGGCGCGCCCGTCGACGTACGCCCGTGGTTCGCCGGGCGTTCACCGGGCGACCTGGACCTCGCCGCGCTCGCCAACCGCCCGGCAGCCCGTCCCGGCCGATGGCTGGTGGACGGCGGACGGGCCCGACCGGCGTCCACACCGACGCCACGGCAACCGGCGGCCGGCAGCGCCGACCGTCTCGATCAGCTTGATCCCGGAGGGCAGCAGGTGACCCAGATCGTGACGCCGTCGTCGAACGGCAACCGGACCGACAACGCAGTCCCGTCCCGTCTTCTCGGCCCGCCGGTCCCCGGCCCGGCAGCCCGACCGGCGGCTCCCGCCGAGCCGGCCGGTACGCCGGCCACCGGCCGGGCGGAGCAGGTGATGGACTCGTACCACCAGGTGATGCAGCAGTTCCTGGAAACCCAGCGCAACGTCATGCTGGCGTACCTCGGGGCGGGAACCGACCTGCCCGGCCCGACCGAACCGGTGGTGCTGCCCAGCGCCACTCACCGGCCGCCGACCAGCGACGAATGGCCGGCGATCACCGGAGCGGCCGGGACCGACCCGGCCGAGCCGGGCCAGACCGGGGCCGCGCCCGTACCGGCAGTGCCCGCGCCGGTCGCGACCGTGCCAGCGGCGGTCGTACCGGCGGTGCCGGCCGCGCGGCCCGCCGCCGATGGGGCACCGGCGGACGAACCCGGCCGGGCCGAGTTGGGCCGGGAGGAGCTGACCCGGCGGCTGCTCCAGGTGGTCAGTGACCGCACCGGCTACCCGGAGGAGATGCTCTCCCTGGACGTCGACCTCGAAGCCGACCTGGGCATCGACTCGATCAAGCGGGTGGAGATCGCCGGCCTGATGCTCCAGTCCCTGGCGCTGCCGGAGGGCACCAACCCCGACCTGGAGAGCATGCGGACCGGCCGGACCCTGCGGGAGATCGTCGCGGCGATCGAGGAGCTGACCGGGAGCAGGGAGCAGCGCCCTTTTGAACAAGTGCCGACCGAGGACCGGCGGATCGGTCGGCACCTGCCCCGGGCGGTCACCGCACCGGACCCGGGTACGCCGGGCGGGCTGGCGGACGGAGCGCTCGTCGTGGTCGACGGCGGTTGCCCGATCGGCGCCGCGACTGTCGACCGGCTGCGAACCGAGGGGCGGCAGGTGGTCCGGGTGGTCGTCGGAGCGTCCGGTACGCCCGGGGCCGACCTCGCCCTCGACGAACCCGCCGACCCGGCCGCCGTGACGCGGCTGCGGCACGACCTCCGGCAGCACGCGGAGCGCATCACCGGGCTGGTCCACCTCGTCGCGCTCGCGCCGCGCGAGCCGGCCGGTGCCGCGCAGGACCTGCCGGTGGACCGGGTCTGCGGGCTGTTCCTGCTGGTCCGCGAGCTGGCCGCCGAGCTGGACACGGCGGCGCAGGCCGGCGGCAGCGTGGTGCTGGCCGCCACCGCGCTCGGCGGCCACCTGGGCCTGGACGGCACCGGTACGGGCGGCGCCGCCGACGCGGCCCTGCTCGGCTTCGTCAAGAGCCTGGCCCACGAATGGCCCGCGGTGCGGGTGAAGGCCGTGGACCTGGCGCCGGGGCCGGCGGAGCAGGCCGCCGGCCACCTGCTCGCCGAGTTGACGGCGGACGACGGCCTGGTCGAGGTCGGCTACCGCGACGGCGTACGCACGATGGTCGCCGTGGCACCGGCCGAGTTGGTCGACCGGGAGCGCACCGAACCGCTCGGTCCCGACGGCGTGCTGCTGGCCATCGGCGGAGCCCGCGGGATCACCGCCGAGACGGTGTCGGCGCTTGTCGAGCACGCTGCCGGCGGCACCGTGGTGCTGGTCGGGCGGTCACCGGCCGCCGCCGAGGAGCCGGCCACGGCGGGGCTGACCGACCCGCGCGAGCTGCGGCGGGTCCTGCTGAGCCGGCTGCGCGCCGCAGGTGAGCCGCATCCGCCGGCTGCGGTCGAGGCGGCGTACCGGAACCTGCTCGGGCAGCGCGAGGCCGCCGCCACCGTGCGGCGGCTGCGCGCGGCGGGTGCCCGGGTGGAGTACATCGCTTGCGACGTACGCGATCCGGCCGCGTTCGGCGCACTCATCGACGACGTGTACGCCCGACACGGGCGCATCGACGGCGTCATCCACGGCGCGGGCGTCATCGCCGACCGGTTGGTACGGGACAAGCAGCCGGACGCGCTGCGGCAGGTGCTGGCCACCAAGCTCGTCCCGGCCGAGGTGCTCGCCGCCCGGCTGCGCCCCGACACGCTCCGCTTCGTGGTGTTCTTCAGCTCCGCCGCCGCCCGCTACGGCAACGCCGGCCAAGCCGACTACGCCGCCGCGAACGAGGTGCTCAACAAGCTCGCCACCGACCTGGACGCGCGCTGGCCGGCCCGCGTGTGCGCGGTCAACTGGGGCCCGTGGGAGTCCGGGATGGTCACTGCCCAGCTGCGTCGACGGTTCGCCGAACGCGGTATCGCGCTGATCCCCGCCGAGGTGGGACGCCTGCGGTTCGTCGAGGAGTTGAGCTACGGGCGCAAGGGCGAAACCGAGGTGCTTATCGGTGGCGTCGGCTGGCACCCGACCCCGGTCACCGGGACCGACGCCCGCCGGACGCCTCCCCGGCCGCTGCTCGCCCGGTCGACCGTCGACGGCACCGGCCTGCGGTACGCGTTCGACCTGACCCACGACACCTACCTCGCCGACCATCGACTCGACGGCCGGCCGGTCGTGCCCTTCGCGATGGCCCTCGAACTGGTGGCCGAGGCGGTGGAGGCGAACTGGCCGACCCGGACCGTGGTCGGCGTGCGGGAGATGCGGCTGCGGCAGGGCATCCGGCTACCCGCCGGACCCGAGCCCACTCCGGTCGAGGTACTTGTCACCGCCGGGCTGAGTGCGGCGGCCGAACCGCCCCAGCGCTGCGCCGGGCAGCCGAGCCTACCGAGCGCCGGTGTGCTCACCGCCGAGGTGACCGTCGCGGCGGCGGCCCAGCCGACGCAGGTGTACTACCGCGCGACGGTGGAGCTCGCCACCGGGGTGCCACCACCGCCCGTCGAACCCCCATTACCGCAGCTGGGTACGTTGCCCGCGTTTCCGGTCGAGGTCGCCGAGGCGTACGCGACGATGCTGTTCCACGGCCCCACCTTCCACGGCATCGCCGAGATCCACGGCATGGACCGGCGCGGTGCCCGCGCCAGCCTGCGCCCCTCGACCCCGGCCCGCTGCATGCGCGCTGCGCAGAGCGCCCGCTGGCTGCTCGACCCGATCCTGGTCGACGCCGCCCTTCAGGTGCAGGTGCTCTGGGCGCGGACCCAGTGGGACCTGACCCTGCTCCCCACCGAACTGGGCCAGCTGCGGCGCTACGCCGACCTGACACCGGACGGCGACCCGGAGACCGCCGCACCGGTCCGGCACGAACTGCGCATCCGACCCGCGAGCCAACCCCCGCTCTGCCACGCCGACCACTACTTCCGCGACGCCGACGGCCGGCTGCTCGCCGTCGTCACCGACATGGTGGGCGTCGGCAGTCGGGCGTTGCACCGGCTCGCGGACACCCCGCACGACGCACCCGCCGCGACGACGGTCGGCTGAGCCCGATGGACCGTCGCGACGACAAGCGGACGCAGGTGACCGAGGTAAACGCCGAGCAGGTGGACGCCGAGCAGGTGGACGCCGAGCAGGTGGACGCCGACGGGCCGCCCGGTGTCGCCATCATCGGCATGTCCTGCACCTTTCCGGCCGCCCCGGACCTGGCGACCTACTGGAGCAACATCCTGCGCAAGGTCGACGCGGTGACCGACCCACCGCCACAGGCCTGGGACAGCGGCATCTACTACGACCCCGACTTCGCCGACGAGGACAAGGTGTACTGCCGGCGCGGCGGCTACCTGGGGCCGCTCGCCTCGTTCGACCCGCTGGCGTACGGCGTACCGCCGGTGGCGGTGGGCGGCGAGCCGGACCAGTGGCTGGCACTGCGGCTGGCGCGGGACGCGCTTACCGACGCCGGTTGCACCGAGCTGCCGGCGGAGGTACGGCACCGCACCGCGGTCGTGCTCGGCAAGGGCACCTATCTCAACGGTGGTAACGCCACCGCCATCCAGCGTGGCCTGATCGTCGGGCAGACCATCGAGCTGCTGCGCCAGCTGCACCCGGGGTGTTCCGTCGAGTGGTTGCAGCGGCTGCGCCAGGAACTGCAACGGGTCCTGCCGCCGCTGGGACCGGACGTCGTACCGGGGCTGATCCCGAACATCATCGTCGGTCGGATCGCCAACCAGCTGGACTTCATGGGTCCCACCTACACGGTGGACGCCGCCTGCGCCTCCTCCCTGGTGGCGGTGCAGCTGGCGATGCGGGACCTGCTGGCCGGCGAGTGCGACCTGGCGCTGGCCGGCGGCTCGCAGGTGTGGATGCCGGTTCCCGCGCTCAACGTGTTCTGCCGCCTCGGCGCGCTCTCCCCCACCGAACGGATCCTGCCCTTCGACGAGGACGCCGACGGCACGCTGCTCGGTGAGGGCATCGGCATGCTTGTCCTCAAGCGGGTCGCCGACGCGGTCCGCGACGGCGACCGGATCTACGCCGTGATCCGGGGCGTGGGGGTGGCGAGCGACGGGCACGCGGTGAGCGTGATGGCGCCCCGGGCCGACGGCGAGGAGTTGGCCCTGCGTCGGGCGTACCAGCAGGCCGGCGTCGATCCCCGCACGGTGGGCCTGATCGAGGCGCACGGCACCGCGACGCCGCTCGGCGACGTGGTGGAGGTGCAGGCGCTGCGTCGGGTCTTCGGGCACCGGACGGCCGGGCGGCCCTGGTGCGCCCTCGGCTCGGTCAAGTCCATGATCAGCCACACCATTCCGGCGGCCGGGGTGGCCAGCCTGATCAAGGTCGCGTTGGCGCTGCACCAGAAGGTGCTGCCGCCCACCCTGTGCCGCAAGCCCAACCCGAAGCTCGGCCTCGACGACAGCCCGTTCTACCTCAACACCGAGACCCGCCCCTGGGTGCACGGCGGACCGCAGCCGCGCCGGGCCGGGGTCAACGCCTTCGGCTTCGGCGGCATCAACGCCCACGCCGTGCTGGAGGAGGCGCCGGGCGAGGCCGATCCGGTGCGGCTGCCGGCCTGGGACAGCGAGGTGTGCGTCCTGGAGAGCGACTCACCGCGCGGGCTGGCCGAGCTGGCCGCTCAGCTGGCCGGCACCCTCACCCGTGCGCCGGCACCGTACACCCTCACCGATGTCGCCTACTCGTTGAGCACCCGGCTGGGCCGCATCGAGCGGCCGGTGCGGCTGGCCGTGGTCGCGACCTCGCTGGCCGACCTCGCCGGCAAGCTGACCAAGGCGGCCCGGCGGCTGGCCGAGCCGGACTGCCTGCGGATCCGGACCGTGACCGGCAGCTACTTCGCGGCGGATCCGCTGGCCCGCACCGGTACGCTCGCCTTCCTCTTCCCCGGCGAGGGCGCCCAGTACGCCGGCATGCTCGCCGACCTGTGCCTGAACTTCCCGCAGGTGCGGGAGGTCTTCGACCGGGTCGACCGCCGGCACGGCGGTGCCCCGGACGGCGAGCGGCCGAGCGACCACATCTTCCCGCGTCCCGCGTTCTCGGCCGCCGAACGGGCCGCCGCCGACGCCCGCCTGAACGAGCTGGACACCGCAGTGGACGCGGTCCTCGCCGCAAACGCGGCGCTGCTGGTACTCGCTGGCCAGCTGGGTCTGCGGCCCGACGGCGGATGCCTGGGCCACAGCTCGGGCGAGTACTCGGCGGCGATCGCCACCGGCGTCCTCGCGGTACGCGACGAGGCACGGCTGGGGCGGTTCGCCGCACGACTGCGGGCCCTCTCCGCGCAGGCGCGGGCCCGCGATGAGCTGCCGCACGCGGTGTTGCTCGTGGTCGCCACCGACCGGGACCGGGCGGTGCGACTCGCCGCCGAGGCGGGCGGCCTGCATCTGGCCATGGACAACTGTCCACACCAGGTGGTGCTGGTCGGCGACCGGGCGGCCACCGACCGGGCCCGGGAACTCGCCACCAGGGCGGGGGTGCTCTGCGACGAGTTGCCGTACGACCGGGCGGTGCACACTCCCCGCTTCGCCCCGTACGCCGCCGGGCTGCGCGACGTCGTCGCCGACCTGGAGATCGCCGCGGCGCACGCACCGCTCTACTCGGGCGCGACGGCGGCGCCCTATCCGACCGACCCGGAGGAGGTACGCCGGCTGCTGGTGGAGCAGTGGGTCCGGCCGGTCGAGTTCCGGCGCACGGTGCACCGGCTGCACGCCGACGGGGCGCGCATCTTCGTCGAGGTCGGACCGCGCGGCAACCTCACCTCGTTCGTGGAGGACATCCTGCGCGGCCGACCGTTCTGCGCGGTGCCGGCGGACCTGCCGCGACGCACCGGCACCACCCAGCTCAACCACCTCGTCGGGATCCTGGCCGCGGAGGGGGTGGCGGTGGATCCGTCGATCCTCTACGCCCGGCGCGGAGCGCGGCTTGTCGACCTCACCGCGCCCGAGGCGCCGCTTACGGCACACGCGGTGGTGCCGCTGGCGACGGGCTGGCCGATGCTCCGGCTGCCCGCCGAGGCCCTCGCCGCGCTCGCCGACGTGCCCGGCGGCCCGGCGACGCCGGTGTCGACAGTCGCGTCGCGGCCCGCTGCCCCGGCACGGGTGGCACCGCCGCCCCGGCCCGGACCGGCGAGATCCACGCCGCCGCCCGGACCGACACCGGCACCGGCAGCGGCAGCGGCAGCACCGATGGGGCCGGTGCCGGCCGGCCGGCGGGCGGATGCGGTGCTGGCCGAGCACCTGACCACCATGCGGCGGTTCCTGTCGGTAAGCGAGCAGGTGGTGCGGACCTACCTCGGTGACCCGAAGCCGGCCGGCGGCGGGCGGCAGTGGCGGCTGCTCGGCACGCCGGTGCGCTGGTCGACCGGTCGGGAACTCGTCGCCCGGCGTGCGGTGGACCCGGCGCGCGACGAGTACCTGCGCGACCACGCCCTGGGCGGGGCGGTCTCCGCGCTCGATCCCGGCCTGCGCGGGCTGGCCGCCATGCCGCTGACGATGAGCCTGGAGATCCTGGCCGAGGCAGCCGCCCGCCTGGTGCCCGGCCAGACCCTGGTCGGGCTGCGCGACGTACGCGCCCGCACCTGGCTGGCCTGGGACGACCGGCCGCAGACGCTTGAGGTGAGCGCGCGGCGGCTGGCACCGCAGCACGGCCACGAGCGGGTCGAGGTACGGCTGCGTGCCCTGGACGGCAGCGGCCCGGAGCACCGCCCCGCCGTCGAGGGCACGGTGCTGTTCGGCGTACGCCATCCGCAGCCGCCACCGGCGCTCGGCCCGCCGCCGGACGCCACCGCGTCCCGGTGGCGGACCGACCAGCTCTACACCGACGGCATGTTCCACGGTGCCTGCTGGCAGGGGGTCGCGGCGATGGAGCTGACCGCCCGGCGCGGCTCGGTCGGCCGGCTGCGGGTGCTGCCCCTGGGCCGGCTGCTGCCCGACGCCCCGGAGCATCCGTTCCTGCTCGATCCGGTGGTGCTGGACGCCGCCGGTCAGGTGATCGGCTTCTGGGCCGCGGAACAGCTCGACTGCGCGGCGGTGGTCTTCCCCTACGAGGTCGCCGGGCTGGACGTGTGCGGACCGCGCCCGCCGGTCGGGACCCAGCTGCGCTGCACCGCCCGCACGGAGCTGGTCGGCGACCGGGTGGTCCGCTCCGACATCGACGTGAGCACCGAGCGGGGCGAGGTCTGGTTGCGCCTGACCGGGTGGGCGGACCGCCGCTTCGAGCTGCCGTCCGAGCTACGTCCCCTGCTCCTGCCACCGGACCGGGCCGGCCTGTCCCACCCGTGGCCGCAGCCCGGGCTGGGCGACACCGCGACCTGCCGGCGCGTGTCGGCGATGCCCGGCGGCGACCGGGACTTCTGGCTGCGGGTCTGGGCGACCCGGGTACTCGCGCCCACGGAGCGCCGCCGCTTCGCGGCGCTGCACCTGCCGGCGGGCCGCCGCAGCGAGTGGCTCGCCGGCCGGACCGCGGCCAAGGAGGCCGTCGCGCAGCTGCTGGCCGACCGGTTCGGCATCCGGCTGCTGCCGGCCGACATCGAAGTGGTGACGGATCCCGAGGGCCGCCCGCTGGTGCGGGGCGGCTGGCAGCAGGACGTGCCGGCGGTGCCGGTCGTGTCGATCACCCACACCCCGGAGGGCGCGGTGGCGGTGGCCACCCTGCCGGAGACCGCCACCGGCTCCTCCGTTGCCGTGCACCACGCCGAAAGGGAGTCCGATGTCCGCTGACCCACGCATCCTCGCCGATGTCATCGCCCTCGTGGCGGAGCTGGCGGGCGACTGGGAGTACGACGACCCGATCACCCCCGACACCCGGTTCCTCGCCGACCTGGGCCTCGAATCGCTGGATCTGGTGGTGCTGGGCACCGCGCTCCAGCACCGGCATGGGCCCCTACCGTTCGCCGAGTTCCTCGCTGAGCTGGGCGAGCGGCCGGTCGACAGCCGGGACGTCACCGTCGCAGAACTCGTGGACTTCCTCAGCGCGCACCAGCCGGTGCCGGGGGGTGCGCTCTGATGGTGCAGACGCTGCTGATCGGCCTGGACGGGGCCACCTTCACCGTGCTGGATCCGCTGATGCGTACCGGGGTCATGCCGACCCTGCGGGACCTGGCCCAGCGCGGGGTCCGCGCCCCGCTGCGCAGCGTACTGCCGCCGCTGACCCCACCCGGCTGGACGTCGCTGGTGACCGGGCAGCGTCCGGGCCGCCACGGCGTCTTCGACTTCTTCCGCAAGGAGTCGGCCGACAGCGAGTACTTCCGGCTCACCACCGCCCAGGACATCGCCACGCCCACGATCTGGTCGCTGGCCAGCGCGTACGGCAAGAAGGTGGTGGCGCTGAACTTCCCGGTGATGTTTCCGCCACCGGCGGTGCACGGCTACGTGGTGCCCGGCGGCTGGATGCCGTGGCGGCAGTTGCGCCTGGGCTGTCACCCACCGGACCTCTTCGACCAGCTGCGCGAGCTACCCAGCTTCAACCCCCGGGAGCTGGCGCTGGACATGGCGCTGGAGGCCAAGACGGTGGAGGGCTGCCCGGACGACGAGTACGCGGACTGGGTGGACCTGCACGTCCGGCGTGAGCAGCGGTGGTTCGAGGTGGCCCGGCATCTGCTGACCCGCGAGCCGGCCGACCTGGTGGGCGTGGTCTTCGACGGGGTGGACAAGCTCCAGCACCTGTGCTGGCGGTTCCTCGACCCGACCGCACAGGCGACGCCGCAGGCCGGGTGGGAGGCGGACATCGCGGCGCGCTGCCTGCGGTACTTCCGGGAGTTGGACGGGCACATCGCCGCCCTGCTGGACCTGGCCGGTCCGCAAGCCACCGTCGTGCTGGCCTCGGACCACGGCTTCGGCCCGACCACCGAGATGTTCTACCTGAACGCCTGGCTCGCCAAGGCCGGCTACCTCGGCTGGGCCGACCACGCCACGCGCCCGGACGGCACCGCCCCGCGCGTCGGTTTCCACGACATGACCCGGCACGTCCAACTGCTCGACTGGAACCGGACGCTCGCCTACGCGGCGACACCGAGCAGCCAGGGCATCCACATCGTCGCCCGGGAACCCGGCACCGACCGGCCGCTGCCGGCGCGGCGGCGCCGACAGATCCGGGACGACCTGATCGCCGATCTGCGCGCCGCCCGGCATCCGGTCACCGGCGACCCGCTCATCGCGCGCGTCTGGGCCGCCGAGGAGGCGTTCGCCGGACCGTTCCAGGAGCTCGCACCGGACGTCTCCATCGAGCTGTACGACGGTGCCGCGATCTCGATCCTGCGGTCCGACACGGTGATCCGGCCGCATCCCCAGCCCAAGGGCAACCACCGGTGGGAAGGCATCTTCCTGGCCTGCGGCCCGTCGATCCGCTCCGGGCTGACCGCACCGGAGCTGTCGATCGTGGACGTCGCACCTCTCGTGCTGCACAGCCTGGGCGTGCCGGTCCCCGACGACCTGGACGGCCGGCTGCCGGCGGCGGTGCTCGTGCCGGGCGCGGCCACCGCGCAACCCGCGCCGCCCACCGCTGCACCACCGCTCGTCCCGCCCCCGGCGCAGCCGGCGGCAGCGGAGTCGGCGGCGGCCGAGCCAGCCTACGACAGCGACTCGGAACTCGTGATCGTCTCGCGCCTACGGGCGCTCGGATATCTGGACTGACGGAGGGCTGACATGCCGAAGGTATCCCTTCCGAGCGGAATCAGGCTGCACTATCAGCGGATCGGCTCCGGGCCCGACGTGGTCATGGTGCACGGCCTCACCGGCAACCTCGCGGTCTGGCACCTGCGCATCGCGTCCCTGCTTGTCGACCGCTTCCGGCTGCTCACCTACGACCTGCGCGGGCACGGCTACAGCGACATGCCGCCCGCCGGTTACAGCCTCGACCAGATGGCCACCGACCTGCTCGACCTGCTGGACGCGCTCAACATCGAGCGGCCGTACGTCGTCGGGCACAGCTTCGGTGCGGACATCGCCCTCTACTTCGCCCACCACCATCCCGAACGGGTCCGCGCCGTGGTCGCCATCGAAGCCGTCCTGCCGGCCATGATGTACCTGCGGGCCGGGGACGACTGGCAGGGCTGGGCGGACTGGGCGGACGTGCTGGAACGCTCCGGTCATCCGGTTCCGCCGGAGCGTCGTACCGACCTGGGTTATCTGCTGCGGCTGAGTCTCAAGGTGCCGAAACGGTGGGGGCCGTTGCAGGGCCTGCCGCGCAATCCCGCGCCGTTTTTGCGGCTGCTCGACGGCACCAGCATGGCGACCGAGGTCGCGCAGGTCGGCGGGCTGCCGGCGGAGGCCATCCCGGAGATCCGCAGCAGCGTCACCCTCGTCTACTGCGAGGGCTCCGCCCTGCTGGGGACCTTCGACTATCTGCGCGAGCGGCTGCCGGACGTGCATCCCGTGCTGCTGCCGCGCACCGACTGGGGACATTTCGGGCCGCTTGAGCAGCCGGACGAGGTGGCCCGACACATCCTCGGCGCCCTCGATCGCGCCGAACCGTCGACCGCGACCGCGCAGGGCTGAGCCATGCGCGGACGATCTCAGCAGCGCAGGACCGGCCCGGTCCTGGTGACCGGCGCGTCCGCCGGACTGGGCCTGGAAACGGCACTGTACCTGGCGGAGCAGGACCTGCCGGTGTACGCGACGGTACGTGACGACGCCGCCCGCTCCGACGTCCTGCGGGCGGCGGCCGACCGCAACGTCGCGCTGCGCGTACTGCGGCTGGACCTGACCGATCCGGCAAGCATCGACCAGGCCGTACGCACCGTGCTCGACGAGGCGGGCGAGATCTACGCCCTGGTCAACAACGGCGGCGTCGGGCTGCGCGGCTGTCTGGAGGACCTGTCGGACGACGAGATCCGGCACCTGTTCGAGACGAACGTGCTCGGCACCCTGGCCGTGACCCGGGCGGTGTTGCCGCACATGCGCGCCGCGGGCCGGGGCCGGGTGGTGACCATCTCGTCGGTGGGCGGACGGATCTCGTCCTTCGGGGTCGGCGCGTACTGCGCCACCAAGTTCGCCCAGGAGGGCCTCGGCGAAGCGCTGGCCCTGGAGTTGGCCCCGTTCGGGATCCGGTCGGTGCTCATCGAACCGGGGATGATCAAGACGACCCGGTGGACCACGAACCGGGCGACCTCGGCCGGTGCGCTGGATCCGCGCAGCCCGTACCGGGAGATGTTTCTCGCCGCCGAGGAGTTGGCGGACCGGATCGTCGGTCGAAGCCGAACCCGCCCGGTCGACGTGGCAAAGGCCGTGCAGCGCGCGATCACCGCCGAGCGCCCGAGGATGCGCTACGTCGTCGGCCGGCCGGCGTCCGTGGTGATCCGGATGCGCCGGTTCCTGCCGGAGCCGCTTTTCGAACGCGTCTACTTCGGCCCGTTCCTGCGGCGGCTGGAACGGGCGCGGACCAACGGCGCGCCGCCACCGGCCGGGGAGCGCCGGGCCGGCGCGCGAGGAGGTGTGTGATGGGCCGGTTCCTGGTCACCTGCTGGCCGTTCGAGGGGCACGTGTTCCCGCAGTTGAGCATCGCCGTGGCGCTGCGCGAGCGGGGCCACGAGGTGGCCTTCTACACCGGTCAGACCGCCCGGTCCACGATCGAGCAGGCCGGCTTCCCGGTCTTTCCCTTCGACCGGCTCGCGGCGGATCACTGGCACGCCGTACAGGAGATGGAACGGGAACGCGACACCCGTCGCCAGTCGCGCCGGGTGGCGTACCAGGCGTTCCGGCACTGGTTGGTGGAGTCGATCCCCGACCAGGTGGCCGACCTCGAACCGCTGCTGCACCGCTGGCAACCCGACGTGCTGGTCACCGACCTGTCCATGTGGGCACCAATCGTGATCCTCTGGCAACGCGACCACATCCCCGTCGCCCTCTCCAGCACGATGATGGGCCCGATGATCCCCGGACCCGACGCACCACCCTGGGGATTCGGACTCACCCCCGCCCACAACACCTGGACCCGACTACGCAACCACACCCTCAACCGACTCACCGACCTCGCCGCCACCGGCGTACGCCGCCGCATCGACACCATCCGCGCCGAACACGACCTACCCCCACTCGGCCAATCAGTGAACGCCTTCACCGCCCAACTACCCCTCTACCTCGTCGGCAACATCCCCCAACTCGACCACAACCGCACCGACCTACCCCCCACCGTCCACTACGTCGGCCCCTGCATCTGGCACCCACCCACCACCCACACCGACACCACCTGGCTCGACACCATCCCCACCGACACACCCTGGATCCACGTGACGGAGGGGACCTCCCACCATCAACCGGAGCCCTTCCTGCTCCGGGCGGCGGTACGCGGACTCGCCGGAGAGCCCGTCGAAGTCATCGCCACCACCGGCGCCCACCGCGACCCCGACACCCTCGACCTCGGCCCCACCGCACCCAACATCCACCTCACCCGCTGGCTCAGCCACACCCACCTCCTCCCCCGCTGCGCCGCCGTCATCACCACCGGCGGGCCCGCGACCATCATGGCCGCCCTCCAACACGGCAAACCCCTCATCATCACCCCCACCACCTGGGACAAACCCGACAACGCCCGCCGCATCACCAACGCCGGCCTCGGCATCCACCTCAACCCCAAACACTGCACCCCCCACACCCTGCGCACCGCCGTCCAAGAACTCCTCACCAACCCCACCTACCACCACAACGCCCACACCATCGCCCAACAACTCGCCACCACCAACGGCCCCACCCACGCCGCCCACCTCCTCGAAAACCTCACCACCCACCGCAGGACGGAGGCGTCCCGGCCATGACCACACAGGACCCGACCCGCACGACCGCACCGCAGCCGCGCCAGCAGACCCCGGTGGGCGTACGCACCGGCGGATCGGCCGGCGCGGGTGGCGGCTCCGCGCCGACCGCGCCGGAGCGTGGCCGGCCCCGCCTGCTCTCGTACGTCGCCCGGTGGGGCCGGACCCGGCGCTGGCTGCCGCCCGAGGCGCGACTGGTGCTGGACGTGGGAGCCGCGTTCGGTTACGGCACGGCCGCGGTGCAGGGCCGCAGCCGCCATCGGCGGGTCGTCGGGGTCGAGCGGGACCCGACGCACGTGGCGGAGGCGGCCCGCCGTCTGCCGCACATCGAGATCATCTGCGCGGACGCCGCAGCGCTGCCCTTTCCCGACGGCTCCGTCGACGCCGTCGTCCTGCTGGACGTCATCGAACACGTCGCGGACCCGCCGGCCGTGCTCGCCGAGGCGTACCGGGTGCTTCGTGCCGGCGGCTGGCTGGTGGTCAGCGTGCCGCACCGTGGCCTGCTGGCACCGCTGGACTCGATGAACGTGTACCCGGCGCTTCGCCGGCGCAGACCGTCGTGGCTGCCGCTGGAGTCTGCCGAAGGCTCGGACGCCGGCCACCACCAGCACTTCACCCTCGACGAGGTGCGGCGGATCCTGGGCCCGCGGTTCGCGGTGGACCGGGTGGCGCGTACCGGCCTGGGGCTGGCCGAGGTGTACCACCTGGCCATTCTGGTGGTCTTCAAGGGCCTGCTCCGCTGGCCCCGGGTGTACCAGGTGCTGCTGCTGGGCCACCTGGCCGCGTACGTGCTGGACGATCTGCTGCCGCTCGGCCGGGCCAGCTACTACCTGACGGTGCGGGCGTGCGCGGTCGGCGGGGGTGCGGGCTGATGGGCCGCTTCCTGGTCACCTGCTGGCCGTTCACCGGGCACGTGTTGCCGCAGCTGAGTATCGCCACGGCGCTGCGCGAGCGGGGTCACGAGGTGGCCTTCTACACCGGCGAGACCGCCCGGGACACGATCGAGTCGGCCGGCTTCCCGGTCTTCGGGTTCTCCGCCGTCGACGAGCGACTGGCCTACTCGCTTGTCGGGATGTTGGAGCAGGGTTGGCCCGACAGCCGCCCAAAGCCGGGGCTGCTCCGGGACACCCTGCGGCGCTGGTTGGTGGAGACCATCCCCGACCAGTTGGCCGACCTCGAACCGTTGTTGCACCGCTGGCAGCCGGACGTGCTGGTCACCGACCTGTCGATGTGGGCACCGATCCTGGTGCTCTGGCAACGCGACCACATCCCGGTCGCCCTCTCCTGCACCTTCATGGGCCCGCTCATCCCCGGGCCGGACGCGCCGCCGTGGGGATTCGGGCTCGCCCCCGCACACCACGGCTGGACCCGACTACGCAACCACATCCTGCACCGACTCACCGACCTCGCCGCCACCGGCGTACGCCGCCGCATCGACACCATCCGCGCCGAACACGACCTACCCCCACTCGGCCAATCAGTGAACGCCTTCACCGCCCAACTACCCCTCTACCTCGTCGGCAACATCCCCCAACTCGACCACAACCGCACCGACCTACCCCCCACCGTCCACTACGTCGGCCCCTGCATCTGGCACCCACCCACCACCCACACCGACACCACCTGGCTCGACACCATCCCCACCGACACACCCTGGATCCACGTCACGGAGAGCACGTTGCGGCACGGGGACCCGTTCCTGTTACGGGCGGCGATCCAGGGTCTCGCCGGCGAACCGGTCCAGGTCATCGCCACCACCGGCACCCACCGCGACCCCGACACCCTCGACCTCGGCCCCACCGCACCCAACATCCACCTCACCCGCTGGCTCAGCCACACCCACCTCCTCCCCCGCTGCGCCGCCGTCATCACCACCGGCGGAGCCGCGACCATCATGGCCGCCCTCCAACACGGCAAACCCCTCATCATCACCCCCACCACCTGGGACAAACCCGACAACGCCCGCCGCATCACCAACGCCGGCCTCGGCATCCACCTCAACCCCAAACACTGCACCCCCCACACCCTGCGCACCGCCGTCCAAGAACTCCTCACCAACCCCACCTACCACCACAACGCCCACACCATCGCCCAACAACTCGCCACCACCAACGGCCCCACCCACGCCGCCCACCTCCTCGAAAACCTCACCACCCACCGCAGGACGGCACCCGAGCCGCAGCGCCGGAGGGCCCCACACGCCAGGAGAGAAACATGAAGGCGAGCCGAGAACTGCTGTCGGTGCTGCTCGTCGTCGCCATGGCCCTCGGGCTGGCACCGGTCACCCCCGGCCGGGCCGCGCCCGCTGGCTCCGAGAAGATCGCCGACCATGGCTTCGGCGATTTCCGCAACAGCTTCGCGTGGTCCATGGCGTGGTTCAAGGGACGGCTCTACGTCGGCACCGGCCGCAGTCAGGTCTGCGTGGAGAAGGCCACCCTGGACTTCTACTATCCCGGCCGCGGCTACTACCAGCCCGAGCCGGTTCGGGGGGTGACCTGCCCGGCCGACCGGTACGACCTCGACCTGCGCGCCGAGATCTGGGAGTACACGCCCGAGACCCGACGGTGGCGGCTGGCCCTGCGGTCACCGGCGGACCTGCCCAATCCGCGTGCGCCGGGCAGGTTCGTGGCCCGTGACATCGGCTTCCGCGGCATGCAGGTGCACACCGAACCCAGCGGCAAGCAGGCGCTGTACGTCTTCGGCGTCACCGCGAACGAGTACATCCCCGAATTGGCGACGGTGAGTCCACCACGCATCCTGCGGACCACGGACGGCACCAGCTTCACCCCGTTGGCCGGCGGTCCGGGTCTCCTCGCCACCCCGTTCGGCCGGCAGCGGGCCATGGGGTTCCGCGCCCCGGCGGTGCACCAGGGGCGACTGTTCGTGACCGCCACCGGCGGCCTCACCGGCGACGGCGTCGTCGTCGAGATCAAGAAGCCGTGGAGCAGGAAGCCCCAGTACCAACAGATCAGCCCGGCCACGCTGAGCATTTTCGACATGAAGACGTTCAACGGGAAGATCTACGTCGGGGCGGGCGACGCGGATGCCGGCTACTCGGTGTGGCGCACGGACGCGGCCGGCCGCTCCCCCACCTTCACCCCGGTGGTGACCGCCGGCGCGGGACGGGGTGCGGCGATCACCTCGGTGGTGTCCATGCAGGTGTTCCAGCAGCGGCTCTACGTCGGCGCCAGTGGCTGGTACTCCTCGTTCTTCCCGGCCTCCGAGCTGATCCGGATCAACAAGGACGACAGTTGGTCGCTGATCGTGGGTAACACCCGGACCACCGGCGACGGTGCGTTCCGGTACCCGCTCAGCGGGCTGCCCGACGGGTTCGGCAACATCTTCAACGCCCATTTCTGGCGGATGCAACCACACGGTGGTGCGCTCTATCTCGGCACCAACGACTGGAGCCACACCCTGCGGTGGTTGCCGGTGCTGGCCCGACGCCTGGCCGGACAGTTCGGCTTCGACGTCTACGGCAGTTGCGACGGGCGCTACTGGTGGACGGCGACCACGAACGCCTTCGGTAACGGCCCGTACGACTATGGCGTACGGACGATGGCGTCCACTCCGGCCGGTGCCTTTCTGGGCAGCACCAACGACCTGGCCGGCGCCGGGGTCTGGCGTGACTCGGCGGTCACACCGTGCGCCACCACGCCGAACTCCGCCACGGCGTCCGCCGAGTCGGCGGCCCGGCCGCCGACCGGGCTGACCGCCTCGCCCACCCGCTGCGGCACCGTGCTGAGCTGGGAGCGGGCCGCCGCCGGTGCGAGCTACACGGTCGAGCGTGCCGTCCTGCACCGGGTCACCGGCGTCGGCGTCACGCCCCCGCCCCGGTTGCCCACCGGCTTCCGGCCGGCGGCGGCACCCCGCGTGGTGCCGACCCTGTCCGGGCCGTCGTTCACGATCCCGGAGTCGTTCGAGGCCGTCGGCGTCTCGACCGGTACCCGCTTCGTCGACCGGACCGCCGTCGCCGGCAGCGCCTACCTTTACCGGCTGGTGCCGCGCGGCTCCGGATCGCGGCTCGCGGCGACCGTCGGCATCCTGCCGCAGGCCGAGGCGCCGACCCCGGCGGCCCTGGGCAGCGGGGTGCGGCGTCTCGTCCGGCGCGAGCAGCTGAGCCGGTCGGTGGAGCAGTTGCTTGTGCAGTTGGCGGCGAGCCTCACCGGTCGCGCACCCCGCTACGGCGACCTGCGGGCCGTGCTCGACGGTCCAGCACTGCGGCAGGTGCGCGACTCGGCGGCGCGCGACGACCTCGCGCACGGCGCGCTGCTGCGGGAGCGGCACCAGGCGGCGCAGCGCTGCTGACGGCCGGTGCGGCGGTGGGTGGGGCGGTGGCCGGTCCGGTCCACCGCCCCACGGGCGTCAGCAGGTGTTCAGCATGCTGTTGAGCGCCGACTTCTCCGCACTGTCCACGGAGAGGCCGTAGTACCACTTCACCTGGATCCAGGCCCGGGCGTAGGTGCAGTGGAAGGCGGTACGCGGCGGCTTCCACGCGGCCGGGTCCTTGTCGCCCTTGGCCGAGTTGATGCTGCCGGTGACCGCCCACAGTTCCGGGCCACCGAGGTCGTTGGCGTAGCTCTGGCGCCGGGCCGTGGTCCAGGACCAGGCGCCGGAGCGCCAGGCCTCGGCGAGCGGCACCACGTGGTCGATGGAGATGTCGGCGGGGTTGGTACGGGTCACCCCGTCGTACGGGCTGTACCAGGACCCGGAGGTCGGGTAGCAACTGGCGTTCACCACGACGTTGCTGCCGTCGCGCTTGAGGACCTGCTCCCGGGTGTTGCAGGTGCCGGTGATCGTGATCCAGTGTGGGAACAGGTCGCGGTTGTAGCTGGACTGGTGCGACTCGGCGGCGACGCTCAGCGAGTTGAGTCGGCTCACCGCCGTGCTGTGCGACGGGATGTTGGGCGGGGTGGCCTGGACCGGGGTCGGGACCACCAGGACGGAGAGGACGACGGCGGCCACCGTGGCGAGGGCGGCCTTGGGTACGCGAGCCACGTGACGACTCCTTGCTGTCGCCGGCCACGGCGGGTGGGGGAGCCCGACTGACGCATGGCAGGCGACAACACGGATTGTCGCAGACATCGTGATCATTGAATCAAATCACGTGGCACGGTGCCGTGAACGGCGGTTGAAAGGGCGGCGGCGTCAGGGCGCCGGGGTCGCGGTCGGACTCGGGGCGACCCGGCGAATGTAGCCGTTGAGCAGGGCGAAGTCGCGGCACTGGCCGCCACCGCCACCGGCACCGTCAAGTGCGGTGCCCGCCTGCCGGCAGTTGACCCGCAGGCTCACCACCGCCCCGGCCGGAATCTCGATCGGGGAGACCATGTGGTAATCCAGATCGCGGAAGTTCTGCAACGCGACGGTCTGCACCGTCCGGCCATCGATGATCAGGTCGAGCCGCCCCTCGTCGCCCTGCGGGTTTTGCAGGAAGATGTCGGTAAGCACGAAGACCCGCCGGGACGGCACCGTGTACTGGTCGGTGCGAGTGGCCCGGGCCGGCGCGGTGACGGCGAGCCGCCGGCTGAACGAATCGGCGCCGGGCGGCAGCACCGGCACGCCCACCTCCGGGGTGCGACTGGGCGTGGGGTTGGGCCGCGGTGGGGCCGAGGTGGCGCCGGCCGCCGCCGCCACCGCCTGGTCGGCCTTGCTCTGTGCCTCCTGCGCCCGGGTGTCGGCGGCCTGGGCCTGCTGGGCCACCGGCGCGACCTGTTCCTGGGCGGCCTCCTCGGCCAGCGACTTCACCGACGGGCGTAGCAGCGCGTACCACAGGCCCGCACCGAGCAGCGCCAGCACCACCAGCGCCGCAATCACCCGGCCGATGCCCTGGGGCAGGATCGGCTCCTGCACCGTGGCCGCGTCGAGCCGAGCTGGCGGCACGTCGTCGGTGACCACATCGACCTGGAACGGCAGCGTGACCGGTTGCCCCTGCCACAGCAGCTTGCGGGACCGGGCGCGGACCTGGACGAACGCCGCCTCGCCCGGGGCGATGACGAGTTCCGCCGGGCGGATCGCGACGGCGAGCCGATTGTTCGGGTCGCTGCCGGCCAACGCCACGCCGAGTGGGATGTTGCCGACGTTTGCCACCGACACCTCGTGCCGGCCGGTACGCCGGCCCCGCGAGGTGCGCGGCAGGATCTCCGGCGTGATCGCCGCGAACGGCAGCACCCGCACGGTGCCCTCCGGCACCACCTGCGCGTCCGGGCTCTCGGCCGGGGTGACCCGCACCGCGAACGGCCGGTCCCCGGCCACCACCTGCGCGGAGCGGGGTGGCTGGAAGCGCACGACGGCCGACCCGGTGTCGCCGGGGTAGACCGTGACGAGGGGCGGGTCCGCGCTGGCCCAGCCGGCCGGCTCGCCGAGCACCTCGATCGCGTACGACTCGACTATCGATCCGGTGTTGCGGATATCGAGCCGGCAGGTCGACTCGCTGCCCGGGCTGACCTCGACCAGGTCGGCGTCCAGGTAGGCCTCGGTGGTCATGGCGCGACTCTAGGAGCGGTCCGGCCGATTCAATCAGGCATTGAGGAAGACCTTAGGGCAACCCGTGAGGGCTGTTGAGCCCACGTTGACTGCACGATTGGTGCGCGCAGCGATACTCGGCGCGACGTGTCGTTCGACTGTGCGCTGCTTGGGGGAGCCAATGCGACGTCTGCCCGTCCATCTCTACTCCACTGACGTGATCTCACGTGCCGGCGTGGTCAGCCAACTCCGGCCCCGCCCGGAGGTGTTGCTGCTCGACGAGTCCGAGGCGGATCAGGCGGCCGTCGCGGTGATCGTCAGCGACAGCATCGACGAGCCGGCCCTGCGTACGCTGCGTGCGCTACGCAGCCGGAGCCGGGCCGCCCTGGTGCTGGTGGTGACCCAGGCCGACGACGCTGGCCTGGTGGCCGCCGTGGAGCACGGGGTGGCGGGGATCGTGCGCCGCTCCGAGGCGAGCGCGGACCGACTGGTCGCGGTGATCCAGTCCGCCGCGGCCGGTGAGGGCGCCGTGCCACCGGACCTGCTGGGCCGACTGTTGCAGCAGGTCGGGGCGTTGCAGCGGGAGGTGCTCGGGCCACGCGGGTTGACCTTCGCCGGGTTGGCCGAGCGGGAGGTGGAGGTGCTGCGGCTGGTCGCCGACGGCTTCGACACCGCCGAGATCGCCACCAAGCTGTCCTACTCGCAGCGGACGATCAAGAACATCCTGCACGACGTGACGAACCGGCTGCATCTGCGCAACCGCTGCCACGCGGTGGCGTACGCGTTGCGCAACGGCCTGATCTGAGCGGCGACCGGCCCGCAGTCGGGCCCGGCTGGACAGCGTCGGCGGGATCCCCCGACCTCCGTTGCCCGGCTGGACAGCGTTCGCAGGGTCCCCCGACCCCCGTTGCCCGTTTGGGCAGGCCGCGCTGCCCGCAGACCGGCCCGCACCGGCACCACCCCGCCGGGCCGCGACGGCCAGGGTGATGGCACGTGTGTCCACGGGAGGTGTCGTGCGCTGGGGCAGCCGCCGCTGGGGAGTCATGGTGCTCGGGCTGCTGGCCGGGCCGGCCGTGGTCGCGCCCGAGCCGGTCGCACCGGCACCGCCGCCCGCCGCACCTGCGGCACCTGCGGCCGAGGCCGACTACCGGCTCGGCTACACCAGCACCGAACGGCCGACGCTGCTGATCGGCCAGGAGAGCAGCCGGGCCCCGCGACCGCTGCTGACCGAGGCCGAACGCGGCGACGCCGAGCAGGACGCCGACCTGCGCGCCGGTCGGGTGGTCTGGGTGGGACGCCGGGCCACCGCCGGTGGCGCCGACCTGGCCGGTAGCCTCTGGCTCCGCCGGCCCGGGGCGGCACCGGTGCGGCTGGTCGGCGGCCCCGGCACGGTCGCGCATCCGGCGCTCTCCCCCGACGGGCGGCGGGTCGCCTTCACCAGCGACCGCGCCGGCAACGCCGACATCTGGGTGATCGGCACCGACGGCTCCGGGCTACGCCGACTCACCGACCATCCGGCCGAGGACAGCTGGCCGACCTGGTCGCCCGACGGCACCCGGGTCGCGTTCGCCAGCACCCGGGCCGACCTCGCCGGTGACCTCTGGGTCATGTCGGCGACCGGCGGCGGGCAGACCCGGCTGACCGACGGCCCCGCCGCCGACGGGCAGCCCGCCTGGTCGCCCGACGGACGCCGGCTGGCCTTCACCACCACCCGCTTCGCGCCGGCCAGCACTCCCGGCCTGCGTACGGTGGCCACCGTGGCCGCGACCGGCGGCGCGGTGACCCGGGCGGTGCCCGGCCCGGGGGACGCCGCCGAACCGGCCTGGTCACCGGACGGCACCCGGCTCGCCTTCACCACCACCCGCACCGACCCGGCCGGCGACATCCACGTGCTGCGCGACGGGCGGGTCACCGCGGTGGCCACCGGCCCGTTGCCCCAGCACCAGCCGGTGTGGCGGGGCGACGACCTGATCTGGACGGCGACCGACACCGAGCGCACCAGCGACGTGTGGAGTGCCGACGCCACCGGCGGTGACCGACGGGATCTCACCGCCCGGCCGGGGCGTACCGAGAGCGCTCCGGCGTTCAGCCCGGACGGCACCCGGCTGGCCTACAGCGCCGAGCAGCCGGACGGCGGCGCCCGCATCGTCGTCGCCGACGCCACCGGCGCCAACCCGCAGGTGCTGGCGCCGCCGGGCACCACCGGCACGGACCACGACACGGACCCGACCTGGGCACCGGACGGCACGGCCATCGCCTTCACCCGCCACTCGTCGGACCAGCGCCGGCCGTCGCGGATCCTCGCCGTCTCGGTCACCGACGGGCGGCTGGTCACCGAGGTACCGATGCCGTGGTTCCTGCGCGGCGCCGACACGCAGCCCTCCTGGTCACCCGACGGGCGGCAGCTGGCCTTCACCCGGAACTCCTGGGCCCGCGACAGCGAACTCGAATGGCCCGTGGTGGACCGGCCCGCGCTGCCCGGCACCACGATCGACTTCACCCAGTCGGTGCGTACCCCGCCGATCCCGCCCCGGCCGGACATCGTCTTCCTGGTCGACGACACCGGCTCGATGGCCGAGCCGGGTGAGGGCGGCGCCAGCGTCATCCAACAGCTGCGGACCCGGCTGCCCGAGGTGATCGCCGATGTCCGGACCAGCGAACCGGACGCCCGCTTCGGCCTGGCGACCTTCAGCGGACGCGGTGGCAACGGCCAGTACGACCCGCTCATGTACTACCCCCGCCAGGAGGTGACCGACAACAACGACCTCATCAACCGGGCCGTCGCGGGCCTGACCGCGCAGAGCGGATTCGGCACCGAGAACTGGTTCTACGCGCTGCGGCAACTCGCCCGCAACGACCGGATCGGCTTCCGCCCGGACAGCAGCCGGGTGGTGGTGCTGATCAGTGACACCGACAGCGTCGACAAGACCGCTCCGCCGCCCGAGGAGGGCGAGATCGGCGAGGCCAGCCTGATCAGCGAGCTGCGGGCCGCCGGGATCGCGTTGATCGGCGTACCCATCGTCGGTGCCGACTTCGAGCGCGGGCTCAACTTCGACGGGGCGGCCGGGCGGATCGCCACCGCCACCGGAGGCCGGCTCACCGCCGACAGCTCCCCCGCCGGAATGATCGAAGCGGTGCAGCGCGCCATCCGCAGTCTCACCGTCACCGTCGACCCCGAAGCCACCTACTGCGACGACGGTCTCTCGGTCACCTTCGACCCCGACCCCGCCCAAGTGGAGGCCGGCACCCGGGCCCGGATCCGGGAGATCATCACCGTCGCGCCGGACGCGGTCCCCGGATCGGTGCTGCGCTGCACGATCAATTTCGACCTCGATCCGGCGCAGCCCAACCGGGACGCCGTACAGGAACTGATCGTCCGCGTCGCCCAGCCCGGCGCGCCCTTCGTCCGCATCGACGACGTACGGGTGCCGCCCACCGGGCCGGACGGCGCGCGGGTGAACTACCAGGCGTCGGCGGTGGACGGGGTCGGCCGGCCGCTACCCGTACGCTGCCAACCGCCGCCCGGTTCGCTCTTCCCGATCGGGCAGACCGTGGTGACCTGCACGGCCACCGACCGCGACGGCCGGACCTGGTCCGACCCCGGGCTGATCATCGTGACCGACCCGGCGGTCCAGGGCAGCCGGATCTGGCTGGCCCGCCTCGACGGCGACCTGGCCGGCACGGTGACCGTCACCGACCAGTGGGACCTCAGCGCCCGGGTCGGGCCGCCGTGCCCGAGCCGCTCCGCCGACCGCGCGCCGGCCTGGTCACCCGACGGCGGCAGCATCGCGTACGCGGACAGCTCCGATGACCTCTGCG
Source organism: Micromonospora sp. FIMYZ51 (assembly GCF_038246755.1). Taxonomy (NCBI): domain Bacteria; kingdom Bacillati; phylum Actinomycetota; class Actinomycetes; order Micromonosporales; family Micromonosporaceae; genus Micromonospora; species Micromonospora sp. FIMYZ51. Next base: position 4,349,013 of record NZ_CP134706.1, read on the forward strand.
TGGTGCGACCGGACGGCACCGGTGCCCGGCACCCGCTCGCCCCGGCCGACCGCGCCGGCCGTACCGTGACGGACCCGGCCTGGTCCCCGGACGGCCGACGGATCGCGGTGGCGTTGAGCCCTGCCCCGGCGGACGAGCCATCGGCGGCCGACGCCTCGGACATCGTGGTGCTGCCCAGCGGCGGCGGCCCGGCCAGCACGGTGATCCCGGTGGTGGGCCGCGAGCCGGCGTTCCAGCGCCTGCCGGTGCCCGACCTGAGCCTGACCGTCTCGGTGAACGCCCAGCCCGGCTACCTCGGCGGCGACCCGAGCACGGTCACCTTCACCGTGCGCAACGCCACCGCACTACCGGCCGACAACGTCTGGTTGGACATCACCCCGCCCGCACCACTGCTGCCGCTGGTCAGCACCGACGCACGCTGCGACGTCGGCCGTCGACTCTGCCGGCTCGGCACCCTCGGCCCCGGCGCCCAACAGGTGATCAGGGTGGTGCTGGTGCCACGCGCGGCGGTCGCGGCCCCGGTCGTGGGCCGGCTCACCGCGACCGTCCGGCAGGTGCCGGCGACGCGGACCGCGCAGGCCCCGGTGCGGGTACTGGCTCCGAAGGTACGCGTCGACCCGGCCATCGGTCCGCCCGGCTTCGTCACCGCGGCGATCGGCACCGACTTCCCGCCCGGGGCACGGGTGCGGTTGACCTGGTCGCCGGGGATCACCACCACTCCGGACACGGTGGTCGTCGGCGCGGACGGCAGCTTCCGCACCCAACTCCTGGTGCTGCGCAAGGACACCCTGGGTCCCCGCGACCTGACCGCCGAGCGGGTCACCGGTCGCGCCTTCGCGCCGGTACGCGCACCCGAGCCGTTCCTGGTGGTACCGCGCGGGCTCGGCCCGCCGCTGTTCAACGGGCGGGGGTGAGACGGTGATCCACGAGATCGACGACGCGCTGCGTCGGCTGGTACGCGACGAGGCGCTGCCCGGGTCCGGCGTGGAGATCGTGCTGGAGGCGCCGACAAAGGAGTGGGCGGCCCGCCGTAACGCGCCCACCGTGAACCTCTACCTCTACGACATCCGCGAGGACCTGCGCCGCCGCTCCCGTGGCCTGATCAACGAGTACGACGAGCGGGGCCAGGTGAGCCGCCGGGTCATGCCGCCCCGCTACATCAAGCTGTCCTATCTGGTCACCGCCTGGACCCAGCGGCCGGAGGACGAACACCGCCTGCTCTCCTCGTTGCTCCTGTGCTTCCTGCGCTTCGACGCCGTACCGGCGGCGGTGTTGACCGGCTCGGTGGCCGCGATCGGCATGCCGGTGCCGATGACGGTCGCGCTGCCGCCGCCGGAGGACCGGGCGTTCGCGGATGTCTGGACCGCGCTCGGCGGCGAGTTGAAGCCCTCGCTCGATCTCGTGGTCAGCACGCCGGTGGAGAGCGGTCGCGAGGTGCCGGTCGGGCCGCCCGCCTACGAGGGCATGGTCGCCGAGGTCGCCGACACCACCACCGACGACCGGGCCGACCGGGTCGGGCACCGCCCGGCCCGGTCGGGAGGTTGACCCGCGTGGCCGGCGAGATCCGATCGTTGCTGCATCGCCTGCAACGCCTGGAACTGGCGGTACGCGCGGCCGTGGCACGTCGGCGGGAGAGCGACCCGCAGCCGGACGACCCGTTCCGCGGGCTCTACCTTTCCGACGAGGCGGTCGACGCGGCCCTGGCCACCGCCCGCGAGCCCTTCGAGCCGTGGCCCGCCGGCCCGGAAAGCAACGGACCAGAGGCCGACGAATCGGCAGGCACCAGCCGGGCGGCCAGCGGACCGGAAGGTGTCCGGGCATCGGCCGGCGAGCGGTCGGCGACACCGGCCGGCGACCGGTTGGCGGCGCTGGCCGGCGCGGCCGGGCTGACCCCGCTGGACGAGGCGCTGCTGCTGGTGGCGCTCGCCCCCGACGTGGACAGCCGGTTCGAGCAGTTCTACGGCTACCTCAACGACGACGTGACCCGCCGTCGCCCCTCGATCGGCCTGGCGTTGCGGCTCTGCGGGCTGCCCGAGGCCGCCGCGTCGGCCCGACTGCGGCTGGCCGCCGGTGCGCCGCTTATCGACCTGGCGCTGCTGCGGGTGGACTCCCCCGACCGGCCGGTGCTCAGTCGCGGGCTCTGGGTACCGGACCGGGTCAGCGGGTGGCTGCTCGGCGCCGACGCCCCCGAGCCGCTGCTGGTGGGGCTGGCCGCACCGGTCGCCCCGTGCGGTCCGCCGCCGGTCGAGGCGGCATCGCTGGGGCGGGCGTTGGACCGGGCCGGCGCACGCCTGGCGTACCTGCGGGAGCGTTCCGGCGGCAGCGCGACGGCGCTTGCGGTGGCCGCGCTCGACGGCGCCGGGCGGGCTGCCCTCGCGGTCGATCTGCCCCGGCTGACGGCCGATCCGCAGCCGGCGGAGCTGGCCACCGCGCTGGTCCGGGAGGCGTTGCTCACCGGGGCGGGGCTGGTCGTCGGGCCGGTGCAGGGCGACGAGCCGTGGGCGGTCTGGGCCCGGCTGACCGCTGGTGAGGTGCCGGTGCTCGGGTACGGCACGCAGCCGTGGGATCCGGCCTGGACGGCCCGGCCACCGTTGCAGGTGGAGGTCGCGCCGCTGACCGTCGAGCAACGGGCCGAGGTATGGCGGTCCGCCCTGCCCGACGGGCTCGCCGACGGGCTCGATCCGGCCGCCGCCACCGCCCAGTTCGTGCTCGGCGCGCCGGCGATCCATCGGGCCGCCTCGGTGGCCGTGCAACTCGCCACAGCCGCTGGCCAACCGGTCGATGAGGCACACTTGCGGGCGGGTGCGCGTACCCAGAACGCGGCCGGCCTGGAGCGGTTGGCCCGGCGGATCACCCCGGAGGTCGGCTGGACGGATCTGGTGCTGCCACCCCCGACGCTGTCGCTGCTGCACGAGCTGGCCGGCCGGGCCCGGCACCGGGACCGGGTGCTGCGCGAGTGGCGGATGCGCCCCGGTGGCGGGCGCGGGGTCGGGGTGACCGCGCTCTTCGCCGGTGACTCGGGCACCGGCAAGACGATGTCCGCCGAGGTGGTCGCCGGCAGCCTGGGATTGGATCTGTACACGGTCAACCTCGCCACGGTGGTGGACAAGTACGTCGGGGAGACCGAGAAGAACCTGGAACGGATCTTCGGCGAGGCGGCCGGCGTGAACGGGGTGCTGCTCTTCGACGAGGCGGACGCGATCTTCGGCAAGCGCTCCGAGGTCCGCGACGCCCACGACCGGTACGCCAACATCGAGAGCGCGTACCTGCTGCAACGGATGGAAACCTTCGACGGGCTGGCGGTGCTGGCCACGAACCTGCGGGCCAACCTGGACGAGGCGTTCACCCGACGGCTGGACGTGGTGGTGGACTTCCCGGTACCCGACGAGGCGGCCCGGCGGGCCTTGTGGGACCGCTGCCTCGGCGACCGGGTGCCCCGCGCGGCCGATGTGGACCTGGACTTCCTGGCCCACGCGTTCGAGCTGGCCGGCGGCCACATCCGCTCCGCCGCGGTGACCGCCGGCTACCTCGCCGCCGGGGCGGGCCGCCCGGTCGGCATGGCGGAGCTGATCGGCGCGGTCGGCCGCGAGTACCGCAAGCTCGGCCGGCTGACCCTGGAGAGCGAGTTCGGTCCCTACCTCGGCCTCGCCGGTTGACCGGCAGCCGCTGCCCCTTCGGGCAGCGCTTGTTGCCCTTCCTGCGGCGCCGACCGACCCGGTGGGAAACCTCGGTCACGGTGCACGGTCGAGGTGAACCTGGCGGCAGGGGGTAACCATGCGCGGACACCGCGAGTTCGATTCCGATTCGGCCGTACGCCCGGCCGGTGACCGCCCGACCGGCGCCGACCGGGACACCGAGTCCCTGACGTATGCCGCGGCGAGCGCCGGTCGCCCCGACGTGCTCGGCGCGTCCGGGCTGCTCGGCCTGCAACGGGCGGTGGGTAACCGGGCGGTCGGTGAGCTGGTCGAGCCGGATTCCTCGCCCGTGCACAACGTGGTCAACTCAGGTGGCGGGAGCCCACTGGCCCCGGAGGTGCGGGCGGACATGGAGTCCCGCTTCGGCGGGCAGGACTTCTCCGACGTCCGGGTGCACACCGACGGTGCCGCGCACGAGTCGGCGAAGTCGGTGAACGCGCAGGCGTACACCGTCGGGTCGAACATCGTCTTCCAGCGCGACAGCTACGACCCGTCCTCGGCCGGTGGTCAGCACATGCTCGCCCACGAGCTGACCCACGTGGTGCAGCAGCGCAGCGGGCCGGTCGACGGCACGGACCACGGCGGTGGGGTGAAGGTGAGCGACCCGTCGGACCGCTTCGAGCGGGAGGCCGTCGCCAACGCCGACCGGCTGATGTCCACCCCGGCGGCGCCCGCCCCGGCGGCTGCGATGCAGCGGGCCGTCGAGCATGCCGGGCACGACCACCCGGTGGCGCAGCGCGAGGAGGAGATGGCCGAGGAGGACGAGTCGGCACAGACGTACGTGCAGCGCCAGGAGGCCGGCGAGGAGGAAGAGGAAGCTCCGGCCGCCTGAGCTCCGACGGATGGGCAGTGCCCGATCGGGCAACTTTCGTGGCACTTCCGAGAGGCTGCCCGGTCAGTGACCAGTGACTCCCGGTGCCGGAGTCTCGTTTTCACGGTGAATTGAGTGGCGTTGCCCGGCCCGGGAGGTGCAGGTGAAGGCGCCGGCCGAGGAACGAGGGGCGCAACGCCCTGCGGTGCGCCCGGCCACGCCGCCACCGACCCGGCCCGCCGACGATTTGGACGCGGCGACCGCTGCGGACCGCCGGACCGACAGTCGCCCGTTGAGCCCCGCCGCCGCCCAGCGGTTACAGGCGGCGGCCGGCAATCGCGCGGTGTCCGCGCTGGTGGCGCGACGCAAGGCAGCCGCACCGGCCGCACGCCGACCGACCGCCACCGCCCGACCGGCGTCCGGCGGCACACCCACGCAGACCGGTTCCACCCCGTCGTCGGCTACGGCTCAGCTGGCCCCGGCACCCAGCACCGACGGCGCCGTTGTCGAGCCGTCGGTTCCCGTACCGGTGCAACGCCTGGCTCCTGGCGCGGACGCCGCGACCGGGCAGCGGCCCGGGCCCAACGCGGACCCGAAGTTCACGGCGCTGAAGGCGGACGTGCGCGGCAAGCAGAAGCTGCTGGCCGCACACCCACCGGCGAAGGCGGAGGCGGCAAAGGCGCAGGGCGCGGCGAAGCCACCGCAGGACGACAAGGAGGCACAGGGCAAGGCGGCGAACGCGGAGAAGATGAACGCCGCAAAGCCGGGTGAGTTCGACAAGGCGGCGTTCGTGCGGGCGGTCAACGAGGCGATCGCCGCGCAGGCGCCGAAGAACCTCGACGAGGCCGACAAGTTCGGCGACTCGGGTAAGGCCGACGCGGTCAAGGGCCAGGTGCAGGGCCAGGTGACCGACGGCAAGAAGGCGTCGGCGAACGCGATCGAGACCACCACCAAGGCGCCACCGGACACGGCGGCGGCGAAGGAGAAGCCGGTAACCCCGCTGGTGGCGGAGAAGTCGCCAGGCACGCCGGGTGCTCCGGATGCGGCCAAGGCGATACCGGACAAGGCACCGCCTGCGGCGACCGATTTCTCAGCCGGGCCGAAGCAGGTCGACCAGCAGATGGCCGACGCGCAGGTGACCGAGGAGCAGCTGGCGAAGTCCAACGAGCCGGAGTTCACCGGGGCGTTGAAGGAGAAGAACGCCGTCGAGCAGCACGCCGCCACCGCGCCCGGGCAGGTGCGGGCGGCGGAGGCGAAGACCCTGGCCGGGGCCAAGGCGGCGGCCGGGCAGGCCGGTGCGGCGGCGATGACCACCCTCGCCGGTGACCGTAAGCAGGCCGGTGCGCAGGTCGGGGCGGGCAAGGAGCAGGCCAAGTCCGCCGACGAGGTGAAGCGGGCGAAGGTCACCGCGATCCTGCAAAAGGTCTTCGACGCGACGAAGAAGGACGTCGAGGACATCCTCTCCGGGCTGGACAAGAAGGTCGACGCCCAGTTCACGGCCGGGGAGAAGGCGGCACGGGACGCGTTCACCGCCGAGCACAAGCGGCGGATGGACGAGTACAAGGACAAGCGCTACTCGGGCATCACCGGCGCGGGCCGGTGGATCAGGGACAAGTTCGCCGGGCTGCCCGAGGAGGCCAACCAGATCTTCGTGACGGCCCGCAAGGGCTACGTCGACCGGATGCAGCAGGTCATCTCGTCGGTGGCCGACACCATCGGCGCCGAGTTGACCCGGGCCAAGCAGCGCATCGCCACCGGCCGCAACGAGCTACAGGCCGAGGTGCGCAAGCTCCCCGCCGACCTCCAGGCGCTGGGCCGCGAGGCCGCCGCCGATTTCGCCGGCAAGTTCGACGAGCTGACCGAGTCGGTCAACAACAAGGGCACCGAACTCGTCAACACCCTGGCGACGAAGTACAACGAGGCGCTCGCCTCGGTGGACGAGGAGATCGCCGCCGAGAAGGAGAAGAACAAGGGTCTGGTCGCCAAGGCCGTCGACGCCGTCGGTGGTGCCATCAAGACCATCCTGGAACTCAAGGACATGCTGCTCGGCGTCCTGGCCAAGGCCGCGAGCGCGGTCGCGGCGATCATCAAGGACCCGATCGGCTTCCTCGGCAATTTGGTCAGCGCGGTCGGCGCGGGCCTGAAGGCGTTCATCGCCAACATCGGCGAGCACCTGAAGAAGGGCCTGGTCGGCTGGCTCACCGGCGCGATGGCCGGCGCCGGGCTGGAGTTGCCGGCCAAGTTCGACCTGCGCGGCATCGTCATGATGATCGGCTCGCTGTTGGGGCTGACCTGGGCGTCCATCCGTGGTCTGATCATCAAGCGCGGCGTGCCCGAGCAGGCCATGGGTGCGGTGGAGAAGTCCGTGCCGATCGTGCAGAAGGTGCAGTCGCAGGGCCTCGGCGGCATCTGGGAGGAGATCAAGGAGAAGGTCGGCGACCTCAAGGCCAACCTCTTCTCCAAGATCAGCGAGTACCTGATCCCGACCGTCCTGATGGCCGGCATCACCTGGATCCTCAGCCTGCTCAACCCCGCGTCGGCGTTCATCCGCGCGGTCAAGATGATCATCGACTTCGTCTCGTTCATCATCAACCAGGGCGCCCAGATCATCGAGTTCGTCAACTCGGTCCTCGACGCCATCATCGCCATCGCCGGCGGCGGGGCCGGCGGCGTGCCGGCACTTATCGAGAAGGCCCTGGCCCGGTCGGTGCCCGTGCTGATCGGGGTGCTCGCGGCGGTGATGGGCATCGGCGGCATCGCGAGCAAGGTCAAGAGCTTCTTCGCCGCTCTCGGCAAGCCGGTGAAGAAGGCGGTCCTCTGGATCGTCGACAAGGTCGCCGGCCTCGGCAAGAAGCTCTGGGCCAAGCTCAAGAGCAAGTTCGGCAAGAAGGACAAGCGCAGCCCGCAGGAGCATGAAAGGGCTCTGGACGCCGGCCTGCGCGACGCCCGACTGCTCGTTCGCCCCGGCGCCACGATCCCGGAAATTCAGAGTCGTCTTCCCGCCATTCAGCGCCGACACCGCCTCACCTCGCTCACTCTCGTGGTGGAAAACCAGAACGAGACCGAGAAGACGGTACATTTCGAGGCGACGGTCAATCCGAGAAAGAAGAGTCCGCCCGACAAGATTACTGGCGGCGGGCCAGGGCTCTACAAGGCCACCAAGACAGGACCCAACGCCTTCACCGGCAGTTTCGCCAACCTGGTCTCGGCCGCCTGGCAGCGGTACGACTCACTCACCACAGTCGACAAGCATCCCGGAAATGTGTTCCTGGTGCGGGCCGACGGAAAGGTGCCGCGACCGGCCGGCAACTATGCCGTACCGAGCGGCGGGACCATGGGAGCCGTCTACACGAACACCTGGCGAGCCGAGCTGACCCGACAGAAAGATCTCGAGAAGCGTAAGCTCCAAATCCAGAATCCGGAGTGGACGAAACCGGGCCTTCAGCACTTGGCGGAGAATGGGGCCAAGCGCGTCATCGAACAGCAACACGGCATGGGTTGGCTCGACCTGAACCTGCACAAGGGGAGGTGGGAAGAACACCACGTCAAGCCGGTCAACTGGGGCGGAGACAACTCACTCAACAATCTGATCTTCATCCGCACGGGGCAGCATACGCCAATCACGAATTTCTTCGAGTACTGGCTGAAACCGGAGATCATGAAGGACATAAAGTGACGGACGCCAACGGCGAGACACAGCGACTCATCCATGAATCCCTGGTCGCAGACAATCCGGAGCGGTTGATCAACGAACTGGTCACCAGCGGGCCCGACGCTCTTCAACAGGTCCTCGCCGCCGCGCACACGAAGGCAAATCGCTATCTTCCGAGCCTGTACGAGGTGGTGCGGCGCAGCACCTACCCGGCAGCCGTCCCCGTGTTGCAGCGGAATGTCGACATCGGCAATTACGCGACAGTCAGCAGTGTTCTCTGGGCTCTCGCGCATAACGACGAGGCGAGTGCGTTGGACATCGCGCTCCAACACCTCACTGATCCTGGGGCACTGTTCACGACCCGAGCGGCGGCGGCCAGTGCGCTCTACGGCGTCAAACAGCCAGCCGCCACCCAGGCTCTGCATGCCACTCTCGCGGAACAGCAGACCGACCCGGACAATCCGGAATTGCCGTTACTACTGGTCAACACGGCCACCGCCCTGGCCACCACGAACGACCACAGCGGCGCCCCCGCCCTCTACCGGCTGATGGAGAGCGATCACGAAACTGCTCGGTCACTGGCCACCACCGCGCTCCGTATCGTGATCGACCAGGATGCCCTACGACAACTGGCGACCGCTCTGGCCGATCCGAGTGCCGAGGTGCGAGGCGCTGCGGTCGATCCCGTTTTTCTGATCGGCTCACCCGCAGCCGCCGAATTGCTGCTACGCCGCGCCGAAGACGATTCGGACGACACCGTGCGGCACAACTCGCTCCTCCGATTCGGCGACATACTGGGACTGGCACTCGGCGGGTTGGACGACCTCTCGTTCGCGCAGGACGAGTGGGCAACGACGCGGTCAGAGCTCGATCAGGATGTGTGCTATCGCTTCGGCGAGGCGATCACCCTGGAGAACCTCGTGGAAGAGTTCACCGAGGAGGAGCAACTCCGCGAGAGAGTCGCCGAGGAGCTACAAATAGTCACCGGCATCGACGTACCGTCGATCTTCAAGCAAGGCGGCATCGACGCCGTACGCATCGCCACCGCCGAAGCGTCGATCAGGCCGGGCCGCGTCCACAAATGGGGATACGCACAGCCGTTGCCCCAACGGTGAGGACCGTGCCGGGCGGTCCGGGATCGACGCTGCCGACGACTGTTAATAAGGGGCCCTTCCTATACACAAGGCGTTAATAGGGGGCCCTTCCTTGCACTCGGTGCGCTTAAGGGCAGCGAAGGGTTCCCGATCATGCGGCCGGGTGGACGTTTGAAGCTCGCTGCGCAGGCGGGACGCTCGACTCGATCCCGAGGGACGAGGAGGCGTGATGCCCAACTACCTGGCGCCGGGTGTGTACGTCGAGGAGGTGGAGTCCGGCTCCCGCCCGATCGAAGGCGTCGGCACGGCGGTCGCCGCGTTCGTCGGCTTCGCCGCGCAGGGGCCGTTCAACACCCCGACGCTGGTGACCAACTGGAGCCAGTACTCGCAGATTTTCGGTGAGTTCGCCCCGGACTGCTACCTGGGCCACGCCGTCTACGGGTACTTCATGCAAGGCGGCGGGGCCGCGTACATCGTGCGGGTCGGCGGTGACCGGGCCGAGGAGGCATTGCCCGCCGCGTCCGCGCCGGCCGCCGTGCTCGGCACGTACAAGGTGGTCGCCCGGGCCCTGCCCGAGGGCACCCCGGAGGACGTCAGCGTCGAGGTCGCCGATCCGCCGGAGGGTGCCGGCGAGGACCGGTTCAACCTGGTGGTCAAGCGCGGCGGCCAGGTGGTCGAGACCTTCGAGTCGGTGACCACCAAGCGCGGCAAGGACAACGTGGTGCACGTGGTCCGCGAGCGCTCCAAGCTGATCACCATCGAGGAGGCGGCGCCGACCGGGCAACTGGCCCGGCCCAGCGGCGGCGAGGTGGCGCTGACCGGCCCGGAGCCGGCTCCCGCGCCGGGCAACGTCTCGGCCGACGAGTACGTGGGTGACGCGGCGGAGCGTACCGGCTTCGGCGGCCTGGAGGCGGTCGACGAGGTGACCATGGTCGCGGTGCCCGACCTGATGGGGGCCTACCAGCGCGGCGCGATCGACCTGGAGTCGGTGAAGACGGTCCAGTCGGCGATGATCGCCCACTGTGAGCTGATGGGTGACCGGATGGCCATCCTGGACCCGCCGCCCGCGCTCAGCCCGCAGCAGGTCAAGGAGTGGCGCACCGACCAGGCCGGCTACGACTCGAAGTACGCCGCGCTCTACTACCCCTGGATCAAGGTGTTCGACCCGGTCAGCGGCACCAACCGGTTCATGCCGCCCTCGGGCCACCTGGCCGGGGTGTGGGCGCGCAACGACGGGTCGCGCGGGGTACACAAGGCACCCGCCAACGAGGTGATCCGGGGTGCGGTCGCGCTGGAGACCCAGTTGACCCGCACGGAGCAGGAACTGCTCAACCCGCTTGGCGTCAACTGCATCCGGGCCTTCCCCGGCCGGGGCATCCTCGTCTGGGGCGCCCGGACGCTCTCCTCCGACCCGGCGTGGCGCTACCTGAACGTGCGGCGGCTCTTCAACTACCTGGAGGAGTCGATCCTCAACGGCACCCAGTGGGTCGTCTTCGAGCCCAACGACGACATGCTCTGGGCCAGGATCCGGCGCACGGTGAGCGCGTTCCTGGTCAACGAGTGGCGGCGCGGCGCACTCTTCGGCCTCACCCCTGACGAGGCGTTCTTCGTCAAGTGCGACCGGGAGACCAACCCGGCCGAGAGCATCGACGCCGGCCAGGTGGTGTGCCAGATCGGCGTCGCACCGGTCAAGCCCGCCGAGTTCGTGATCTTCCAGCTGGCGCAGATGTCCGGTGGCACCAGCCTGGTCAACGAGTAGTCCCCGTAGCGTCAGGAGGCAGTCGTGCCGCTCCCCGATTTCGACTCCGCCGTCGGCCACTCGTTCGGGCTGGAGGTGGACAGCATCGTCATCCGTCAGATCACCGAGGTCACCGGCCTCAAGATGGAGCAGGACGTCATCGAGTACAAGTCGAACACCGCCGATGGCAAGTTCGCCGTCCGCAAGGCGCCCGGCGCGCCGAAGGCCGGCGAGGTGACGTTGACCCGAGGGCTGACCGCGGACAACAGCTTCGAATCGTGGATCAAGGATTGCCGGTTCGGCAAGATGGGCCAGGCCCGCAAGGGTGGGGCCATCATCGTCTTCGACTACGAAGGCATCCCGATCAAGCGATACAAGCTGACCAACGCCTGGCCGAAGAGCCTGGAGATCAGCTCGCTCAAGGCCGGCGACACAAGCGTCCTCACCGAGAAGCTCGTGGTGACGTACGAGGCGATGGAGGTCGAGTAACCCCATGCGCCGTACGTCGTCCCTCGTTCCGCCGCCCGGCACCGAGGCGGCCGAACCGCCCGCCGTCGCGCCGCGCCGCGAGACGCTGCGCACGGAGTTCCCGTTCGAGCTGCCCCGCGGCTATGTCGACGGCTCCGGCACGGTGCACCGGGACGGCGTGATGCGGCTGGCGACCGCCCGGGACGAGTTGGTGCCCCTGCGCGACGACCGGGTACGCGAGAACCCGGCCTATCTGACCGTGGTGCTGCTCAGCCGGGTGGTCACCCGAATCGGCACGGTGGTGGACATCCATCCCGGTGTGGTGGAGGACCTGTTCGCCTCCGACCTGGCGTTCCTTCAGGACATGTACCGGCGGATCAACAGCGAGGGGCACACCCGCGCCAGTGTGGTGTGCCCGGAGTGTCAACACCGCTTCGCAGTCGAGATCGCCGGTGGCCGCCTGGGGGAATCGTGACGTACGCGGCCGACCGCATCTACTCCGAGGTCGCGTACGTCGCCTACCACTTCCACTGGTCACTGGACGAGATCCTCGACCTCGAACACGGCGAACGGCTGCGCTACGTGGCCGAGATCGCGAACATCAACAATCGCATCAGTCAGGGACGGTGACCCGATGTGGCGGTGGCCGTGGCGCTCGCAGCGGACCGTGCAGCGGTCCACCGCGCAGGACGGCACGCCCGACACCGCCTCGACCGGCGAGCACGCGGCCGACACCGCCGACGACCGGGTGGCCGAGACCGCGACCGGCGACCGCTCGGCCGAGACGGCGAGTGATGTCGCGCCGCACCGGCGTAGCGAGCCGCCCGCCTGGCAGGCCCTGCCGCCGATCCAGCGGATCACCCCCGACGAGCCACGGTTGAACCTGCCCGACACGTTCACCGGCACGCTGGCGTCCTGGCGCGATCCGTCGTACCTCGCCCCCCTCGGTCATCTCGTCTCCGGTGCCGAACCGGCCGGTGTGCTGCACGGCACCGCCGAGCCGGTGGCCACGCCAGCGCAACCGGACCCGGTCGGGCAGAGCGCCGCACACGAAACGGCACCGATGCCGCTCGCCACGCCGGCCGCGCCGACACCGCAGCGCACGGCTTCGCTGCAACGCTCGGTGCTCGGCACCGCAGCGTCCGCGCCCATGCCGGCCGCCGCGCGCCCTCCGGCCCGGCCAGCCCACACAGTTCCGGCTCCACCACCCCACCCGGCCCGGCCAGCCCGGTGACGAGCCACGGCGCCGGCCCGGTGACGAGCCACGGCGCCGGCCCGGTGACGAGCCACGAGCCGGGCGCGGTCAGCGCGTCCGATCCGGGGCCGGGCACGTCGCCCGCGCTTCGCTTGCCGCCGGCCGAGCTGCCGGGGCCGGCGCCGGAACTGCCGCTGGCGACGCCGACGCGGCCGGTACCGCTGGAGCCGGTGTTGGTCAGCCGGCTGGTGACCGCGCCACCACCACCCGTGGAGCGGCACCTGCCCACGGTCAGTTCGCCGGCCGCCGAGGCGCAGCACAGCGGCGCACCGTCCACCGCCGAGCCGGTCGAGGTCGCGCAGCCAGGCGGCGGATCAGCCGACTCAGCCGACGTGCCCACGCTGGGCCGTGAACCCGTTGATCCGGTGTGGTCCGCCGGTGACCCACCCGCCGTCGAGGATCCGGGCCGCAGCGCGTCGGCGGACCAGGCCGAACCATCGGGAGCCTCCGGCGGGCCGCCGCTCGACCTGGCCGTGCAGCGGAGTTCGCCGGACGTTTCGCGACCGCCCCGCCGGCTCGGTCTCGGCGAACCCATCGTCTCGCCGCTGTTCCCACCGCGCGAGGCCACGTCGCCGGCCGCACCGGTGCAGCGCGTGCCGGCCGACAGCCCATCCCCGCCCCCGCTGGTCCACCGGCCGGCCGCCACCGACCAACCGGCCACCGGCCCGAGCACCGACGCCGGTCAGCCGGACGGCATCGACCGGGGGACGACCGAGAGCGGTGCGGGCCCCGGCGACCAGGCGGGACTGGTCGGAGAGACGGTCGTCGCGCGCCTCGCCGCCGATGCCGACCCCGGCGGTTCCGGCAGTTCCTCCCCCGGCTCTTCCCCAGCCGACGTCGGCTTCGACGCCGACGCCGGCCCCCGTACCGACGGCGGCGACGAGCTACCGGTCGTCGGCGCACCAGCGGCCCGGAGCGCGCCGGGCGGCGGGGCTGGCGCGTCGGCAAGTGTGCAGACGTTCGTGCCGCCGGAGGGCGAGCGGCCCGCCGAGGCGCAGCTGGCGCCCCTGCTCGGCCAACCCTCCACGGCGACGCCGGCCAGCGGCGGCGAGCCGGCACCGCCCCGGGTCGCCCCACCGGGCCCGGCCGGCACATCCGACCGGGCACCGGACTCCGACGTCGGCAGCACCGCCGGGAGTGCCGAACTGCCGGTGGTGTCCCGGCTGGCCACGCCCGTTTCCGCAGCCGATTCCCCGGTCCGGCCGACCGGTGGTGGCGCGAGCGCCACCCCGACCGGCAGCGCCACCCCGACCGGCAGCGCCATCCCGACCGGCAGCGTCACCCCGACCGGCAGTGCGGCAACGACCGGCAGCGCCACGTGGCAGGCACCTGCCAGCTTCGACGGCGGCACGGCCGCCACCGTCGGCACGGACGCGCCCACCGACGGCATCGCGCAGTCCGGTGCCGGGTCCGACACCGTCGGCCTGGTTGGTGGCTACGGCGAACCGCCGGATCAGCCGGACGGTTCGAGTGGGCAGCCCGACGCCGCACCGGCGGCACTGCCCCTGGTGGTGGCCCGGTTGGTCGGCGACCGCCCGATCCGGTCGCTTACCGGCGAGCTACCCGAGCCGGCGGCTCCCGCCGGTCCGAGCGTGCAACGGGTGAGCTGGCAGCACCACGAGGCGCGGGCGGATGCCGTCCCGCTCACCGCCGCCGCGCCGGACCACTCCCAGCCGCGCACCGAGGCACAACTGCCGGCCGCCGTGGGCGGCTCGGCTCCCGGCGGGGCGGGCGGCGGCGGCACGCCGGTCCAGCGCTGGGTGGGTGCGCTGCCCGGCTCACCGCCCCCGTCCGGCCGGTCCGGTTCGGGCGTCGGCAACACCCCGGTCAGCGGCGGCACCACCCCGGTCACCAGCCTCACCAGTTCCGGCGGTGGTGGCACCCCGATGACGTTCTTCACCGGCCCCGGCAGCGACGGCGCCCCGATGACGTACCTCGTCAGCTCCGGGGCGGGCGGCGTTGCGGCGGCGTACTCCGAGGGCCCGGGCGGCTCGTTGCCCGTGCAGCGGGCCGACTCGACGGCGGCGCCAACCGGCGACCCGCCCCGGCGGATTTCTCCAGCCCGCCCCCGCCCGACCCGCCGGCCGTGCCGGCGACCACGGCGGCACCGCCGCCCGGTGACGTCCCGGCGGCCGGACAGTCGGCCACGCCGGGCGCGCCCGGCGCCGGACTGGAGCCCGAGGAGCTGCTGAAGAAGCTGTACGACCCGCTGCTGCGCCGGTTGAAGACCGAGTTGCGCCTCGACCGGGAGCGGCACGGGGTGCTCGGCGGACCCGGCTGACCGCCCCACCGCGTCGCGAACCAGCGCCGAACGACCAGGAGGAATGGATGACCAAGGACGAGGTCGCCGTCGCGATCGCCTTCGTCGTCAAGATCGACGATCAGGATCTCGGCGCGTTCAACACCTGTGACGGGCTGGGCTGCGAGGTGGTGGTGGAGCAGCGTGAGGAGGGCGGCAACAACGGCCACGTCTGGCAGTTGCCGACCCGGATGAAGTTCTCAAACGTCAAGCTCTCCCGGCCGATCACGGCGGACAGCACCAAGTTGATGCGCTGGTTCTCCGGCATGGCCAACGGGATCACCCGCAAGACCGCCACGATCGAGGCCCGCACGTTGGAGGGCACCGTGATCGCCCGCTGGGGACTGCTCGACGTCATCCCGGTGAAGTGGTCCGGGCCGCAGCTCAGCCCGGACAGCCCGAAGGTCGCCGTGGAGACCCTGGAGCTGGCCCACCACGGCTTCTTCGGCCCCGGGGCCGGGGGGTGAGACCGTGAGCGCCTCACCTGTCACGTTCACCGCCGCCGGCAGCCCCGCCGGCCGGGGCGGCGGGGCACCGCCGCAGTTGACCCACGCCTACCTCCAGTTGCACGAGCCGCCCCGCAACGGCGGCACCGCCTCACCCGGGCCGAAGCTGAGCCAGATCCCGTTCCAGTTCAACCCCAAGGAACTGGCGCTGACCAAGACCGCCAAGTGGAAGCGGGACGCCCAGCGCAACGCGAAGAAGAGCGGCGTGCCGGAGTTCACCGGGTCGGATCCGTGCAAGCTGAGCCTGGAGATGTTCTTCGACGCCACCGACACCATGGACAGCTCGGTGGTGAAGCGGGTCGAGGAACTCTTCGCCTGCTGCGTACCGACCGACGCCAGCCGGCAGCAGAAGAAGGGGTCGCCGCCGTGGGTGGTGTTCCACTGGGGCGGTATGGTCGGCTTCCCGTCCTTCGTGGCCAGTGTCAACGCCAAGTACACCCTGTTCACCCCGGGTGGGACGCCGGTGCGGGCGCTGTGCACGGTGACGCTTGAGGAGATCTCCGGCGAGCAGCCGGGGCAGAACCCCACCTCCGGCGCGCTGGCCGCCCGGGACATCCACGTGGTCGTCGCCGGGGACACCCTGCACTCGGTGGCCTATCAGGCGTACGGGCGGGCGGGGCTGTGGCGGCAGATCGCCGAGGCGAACGAGATCGACGACCCGATGCGGCTGCGTCCCGGCACCGCCCTGCTGGTGCCCGCACCCGAGGAACTGACGGACGGTGCCCGTGGCCAATGAGCAGTTCGCAAACGCCCTCCTGGTCGAGGTGGCCGGCAGCCCGTTGCCCGCTGAGATCGCGGCGCTGCTGACGTACGCGGCGGTGGACGACAGCCGCAACCTGCCCGACCGGTTCGTGCTGCGCTACCGCGACCCGGACCGCAGCGTGCTGGCCAAGGGCGGCTTCACCATCGGCGCGCCGGTGCGGCTGAGCGTGCAGACCTCCGACCCGGGTGGTCCGGCGCTCCTGCTCAGCGGCGAGGTGACCGCCCTGGAGTGCGAACTGGACACGACCGGCACGTTCAGCGAGGTACGCGGCCTCGACCTGGCGCACCGGCTGCTGCGCGGTCGGCGGGTTGCCGCGTACCCGGGGATGAGCGTGCCCGACATCGTGCGGAAGGTGGCGCAGCGGGCCGGGCTGAAGGCGGGCCGGATCGACCCGGTGGCGGGCATCGGCGGCGAGCCGGAGACACAGCTCAGCCAGGACAACGTCAGCGACTGGGCCTTCCTGCACCGGCTGGCGGAACTGGTCGGCGCGCAGGTGATGGTGCTCGACGGCGAGTTGCACCTGCGGATGCCCGAACCACCGGCCGGCGCGCCCGACCCGTCCGCGCGGGCCACCCAGGACCCGCTGGTGCTGGAGGTCAACCAGAATTTGATCGCGCTGCGCGCCGGGGTCACCGCTACCGCGCAGGTGCCCGAGGTGGGCGCACGCGGCTGGGATCCGGCCACGAAGCGGGCGGTCAGTTCGACGGCGACGCCGAAGGTGCCCGGTGCCGAGGGGATCGGGGTCAACCCGGCCGAGCTGGGAAAGAAGGTCGGCAGCCCGCCGTACCTGGTCGCCGATCCGACCCTCGGCACGGACGCCGCGGTCCGGACGGTTTCCGACGCGCTCGCCGGTGAGCTTGGTGCCGGCTGTGCCGAGATCGAGGGGGTGGCGAAGGGGAACGCCCGGCTACGCGCGGGCACGGCGGTGGCGCTTGCCAACATCGGCGAACCGTTCCAGGGCAGGTACGTGCTGACCAGCACCCGGCACGTCTTCAGCGAGCAGGCCGGCTACACCACGGCGTTCACCGTCTCCGGCCGCTCCGACCGCTCGCTGTACGGGCTGACCGCGGGCGGGGCGGTGCCGGACCGGCCTGCTCAGGGCCTCGTTCCGGCGGTGGTCAGCGACGTGAAGGATCCGAAGAAGCTGGGCCGGGTCCGGCTCACCCTGCCGTGGCTGGACGAGAAGTACACCACCGGTTGGGCCCGGGTGGTGCAGCCCGGTGCGGGCGCGGACCGGGGGGCGGTGCTGCTGCCGGAGGTGGGCGACGAGGTGCTTGTCGGGTTCACCGGCGGCAACCTGGACGCCGCGTACGTCCTCGGCGGGCTGCACAACGGCAAGGATGCGCCGCCGAAGCTGGACACCGACGCGGTGGACGGTGGCAGCGGCCGGATCGCCGCGCGGGCGCTGGTCTCCCGCACCGGCCACCGGTTGGAGTTGCTGGAGGCCGGCAGCGGTCCGGACGGGGTACTGATCGCCACCGGCGACCGGAAGTTCACCGTGCGGTTGGACCGCACCGGCAAGCAGATCGAGATCGTCAGCGACGGCAAGGTGAGCGTCCAGGCTCGAAACGGGATCAGCCTGGACGCCGGCACCGGGTCGCTGGAGCTGGCGGGGCAGCGGGTGACGGTCTCGGCAAAGGGTGACCTGAGCGTCGAGGGACAGGGCCCGGTCACCGTTCGTGGCGCCGTGGTCCGGATCAACTGAACAACCCGGCCGACGGGTCGGCCGCACCGAAGGGAGAGGGCCGTGCCACCAGCCGCACGCGTCGGCGATCCGACCGCTCACCCGGGGACGATCGGCGGCCCCGGTGTGCCCACCGTGTTGATCGGCGGGCAGCCCGCGGCGACCGTCGGCACCATCCACACCTGCGCCTTCCCGGGCGTCCCACCGCATCCGCCGTCGCCGCTCGTGCCACCCGGCTGTCCCACGGTGCTGATCGGTGGGCGGCCGGCCGCCCGGGTCGGTGACCTGAGCGGCTGCGGCGCCCCGATCATCGTCGGCTGCCCGACCGTGCTGATCGGCGGGTGAGGCGGATGGCCACGGATTTCGTCGGCGCCGGTTGGGCGTTCCCACTGCGTACCGACCCGACCGGCGGGATCGCGCTGGTCCGGGGGGACCGGGAGGTGGTGGAGAGCATCCGGCTGATCCTCGGCACCGCACCCGGTGAACGGCCCGGCCGGCCCGAGTTCGGCTGCGCCATCCACGAGTTGGTGTTCGCGCCGGCCGACCCGTCCACCGCCGGTCAGGTGGCCTACCAGGTACGGCTGGCGCTGGAGCGGTGGGAGCCGCGCATCGAACTGGACGACGTGCTTGTCGACTTCGCCGACGCCGCCCGGGGCACCCTGCACATCGACATCCGCTACCGGCTGCGCCAGGACAACGACCCGCGCAACCTGGTCTTCCCGTTCTATGTGATCCCCACGCACGATCCCGGAGCCGAGTGATGGCCCTGCCCGCACCGAACCTCGACGACCGCCGGTTCCAGGATCTGGTGGACGACGCGAAGCGCCTGGTGCAGCGGCGCTGCCCGGAGTGGACCGACCACAACGTCTCCGATCCGGGGGTGACCCTGATCGAGACGTTCGCGTACATGGTCGACCAGATGCTCTACCGGCTCAACCGGGTGCCGGACCGGCACTACGTGAAGTTCCTCGACCTGCTCGGCATCACCCCGTTTCCACCGGCGGTGGCCTCCACGGACGTCACGTTCTGGCTCTCCGCGCCCCGGGACGCGCCGGTCGTGGTGCCGGCCGGCACGCACGTGGCGACCGTCCGGGCGGAGAACGTCGAGCCGGTCACCTTCGAGACGCTGCGCGAACTGGCCGTGCCACCGTGCCGGCTGCTGCGGGTGGTGACGGTGCCGGCTGGGGGCCAGCCGACGGACCGCACCGGTGAGCTGCACGGCCCGGACCGGCTACCGGCTTTCGCCGACCCGCCGGTGGCCGGCGACGCGGTGCTGTTCGGGCTCGACGAGCCGGTGCCGGGCTGTGCGGTGCTGCTCACCATGGACTGGGAGGTCGCCGGGCGCGGCGTGGACCCGACGAACCCGCCGCTGGTGTGGGAGGCGTTGACCGACGAAGGCTGGGTGGAGTGCCCGGTGGAGCGGGACAGCACGGGCGCGCTCAACCGGGCCGGCGAGGTGGTGCTGCACGTGCCGACCGGACACAGCGCTTCGGTGGTCGCGCGGCACCGCGCCGGCTGGTTGCGCTGCCGGCTGCGCCAGCCCACACCGGGTCAGCCGTTCTTCAACGCCCCGCCCCGGTTGGGCCGGGCCGAGGCGGCCACCGTCGGCGGCACGGTGGAGGCCTGCCACGCGGAACTGATCGCCGGGGAGAACCTGGGCGCCTCCGAGGGGGTACCCGGTCAGCGGTTCTCGGTCCAGCGGGCACCGATCGTGGCCGCCGACGGCGCGATCGAGATCGAGGTGAGCAGCACCGACGGCTGGCAGATCTGGCAGGAGGTGCCGACCTTCGCCGACTCGCGGCCGGAGGATCGGCACGTCTGCGTGGACCGGGCCACCGGGGAGATCCGCTTCGGGCCGGCCGTCCGGCAGCCCGACGGCACCATCAGCCAGTACGGGGCGGTGCCCCCGAAGGGCGCGGTGGTCCGGATCCCGGCCTACCGCACCGGCGGCGGCCGGTCGGGCAACGTGGCGGCCCGCACGCTCAGCGTGCTGCGCGACCCGGTGCCGTTCGTGTCGACGGTGACCAACCGGGCCGCCGCGACCGGCGGGGTGGACGGCGAGTCGCTGGCCGAGACGTCGGTACGGGGGCCGCTGACCCTGCGGACCCGGGAGCGGGCGGTCACCGCCGAGGATTACGAGCAACTGTCCCGGCAGGCTGCGCCGGAGGTGCAGCGGGTGCGGTGCGTACCGGCGGGCGAGAACTCCGCGGCGGTGCGGGTGCTGGTGGTGCCCGCGTTGGGTGAGCACCGCGACGCCGACGACGACGCGGCCCGGTTCGCCGCGTTGCGCCCCCGCGACGAGATCCTGGAGCGGATTCGGAGTTTTCTCGACTCCCGCCGCTGTGTGGGTGCCCGGGTGCTGGTGGAGCCGCCGTTCTACCAGGGGGTCACGGTGGTCGCCCAGGTCCGCGCCCGGTCCCGGGCCAGCGGTTCCGGCGCTGACCTGCGTCGCCGGGCGGTGCGGGCGCTCTACGACTACCTGGATCCGGTGCGGGGCGGCCCGGAGGGCACCGGCTGGCCCTTCGGGCGGCCGGTGCAGTCCGGTGAACTGCATGCGGTGCTGCAACGTGTCGCCGGGGTCGACCTGGTCGAGGAGGTACGCCTCTTCGGCGCCGATCCGACAAGCGGAGAACGCGGCGAGGCCGTGCAACGCCTCGAACTCGACGTCAACGCGCTCGCCTTCTCCTACGGCCACCAGGTGCGGGTGACCGGGTGACGGGCTGCGGCGTGGAGGTCAGGAGGGGATGATGCGGGGTTCGGTACCGGGGCTGGTCAGCCCGCACCCGATCGGGCAGCAGTTGCCCGCGGTCTACCTGGAGGACGACTTCGCGCAGCGGTTCACCGCCGGCCTCGACGAGGTGCTGGCACCGATCCTGCTGACGTTGGACTGCCTCGACGCCTACTTCGACCTGGAGTTGACGCCGCCGGACTTCCTGGACTGGCTGGCCGGCTGGGTCGCCGCGCCGTCGGACGGCAACCGGCCGGCGCAGGCCCGCCGCGAACTGGTCCGGCATGCGGTGGAGCTGCACCGTTGGCGCGGCACCGCGCGGGGCGTCGAACTGGCGCTGCGGGTCGCCACCGGAGCCCGCGTGGAGGTCACCGACAACGGTGGCGTGAGCTGGTCGGCGACGCCGACCGGCGAGCCGCCGGCCGAGGAGGCTCCACAGGTCCGGGTACGGGTCCACGGTGACGTCGACGAGGCATTGGTGCGCCAGGTGCTGACCTCCGCCGTGCCGGCCCACGTCCGGGCGACCCTGGAGATCCTGCCATGATCACTTGTGCCGAGTGCGGCGCGACAAACGAGGCCGGCGCCCAGTTCTGCGGGACGTGCGGCGAGTTCCTGTGGGACAGTTCGTCGCGGGCCGAGCAGCCGACCGAGCGGGTACGGACGAAGACCCCGCCCGGCCAGCAGGATCAGGCCGGGCACGAGCGGCGGCCCGCGGCAACCCCGCCCGACGCACCCCGGCAGGGACAGCCCGCCGGGCCGCCCGCCGCGCCGGAACCGGCACCACCGGACGCACCGAAACCCGGGCAGTCCGCGGCACCGAAACCAGTGCCACTCGACGCACCGAAACCCGGGCAGCCCGACGCGCCGAAACCAGTCCAGCCTGACGCGCCGAAACCAGTCCAGCCCGGGGCGCCGAGACCCGTGCAGCCCGGGCCGTCGGAGCCCGCGCCGGATTCGGCGCAGAGCACGACACGGCCGCCGGACGCCCGGGTGACCTGCCCGAATTCGGCCTGCGGCGCGCTGAACGACCCGGGCCGGCGGTTCTGTCTGCGCTGCGGTACGTCGTTGGTCGTCGCGGCGGCCACCACCGAACGCAAACGCACCTGGTGGCAACGGTTCTGGGACTGGTTGCGTGGGCGGGGGTCCCGCCGTCGCCGAAGCCTGCGCGACGAGGAACGCCGGGTCGGCGCCGCCGCCCGCCGGATCCTGCTGATCATGCTGGCCGTCTGCCTCGTGGCGGTGCTGGCCGTGGTCGGGCCGCCCCTGGCCCGGCGCGGACTGGAGGCGATCCGCGACCGCACCCAGAATCCGACCTCGCTCGTACCCACCTCGGTGGTCGCCTCGTCGGAGGCGCCCGGCTCGGGCGCCAACCGGCTCACCGACGGGGCGAGCAACCGGTACTGGGCACCGACCGGCAAGGCCGTCGACTCGTGGGTGGAGGGACGCTTCAACGAGCCGGTACGGCTGCTCACGGTGGTGATCACCCCGGGCGTCAGTCCACGACGGCAGGCCTACCTCGCCGCGGGACGCCCCCGGGAGCTGACCGTGATCACCGTGGACGCCGAGGGCGAGGAGCAGAGCACCGACATCGAGCTGGTCGACGAGCCCGGCGAGCAGCACTTCGAGGTGCCCAGGCCGGACCTGGTGCGGATCAGGCTGGTTGTCCGCTCGACGTACGGTCCCGGGCTGATCCCGGCCGTGGCGATCGGGGAAGCGGAATTCTTCGGTCGGCGGTGATCGTGACCGGCGACGGGGCACCCGCCACCACGGCCGGGTCCAGCCCGAGCGAGACGAGCACGTCGGCGTACCGGCGGCGGGCGTGTGCCGCCGCAGCGGCGTTGCCGGCCCGGTCGTGCGCGGCGATCAGCGCCCGCCAGCCGGCATCGTGGCAGGAGTCGATCTCGACGCAGCGGGCCGCCATCGCCATCGCCGACTCCACCTCGTCGCCGCGCAGGGCGGCCTCGGCGAGCCGGGCCGCCGCGTCGGCCGCCTGGCGGCGCAGGGTCTCCCGCTCGGCCACCACCCACTCCGCCGGGCCGTCCTCGGGCAGCAACTCACCGGCGTACGCGGCCATTGCCGCCCGCAGGTCGTCCAGGGCCCGGGGGTCGGTGGGAGCGCGCCGGGCGACCCGCTGCACCGCGCGCCGGAACTCGCTGACGTCACACCACGCGTCCGGTGGCAGCGCCAACAGGTACGCGTCGCCGTCGCGGTGCAGCAGCGTCTCCCGGTCGCCGTGCGGCAGTTGGGTGTCGAGGAAGCGACGCAGGCTGGAGAGGGCGACGTGCAGGCTCCGGGTGGCCGTCGCCGGGTCGGTGTCCGGCCAGAGCGCGTCGAGCAGCCGGTCGCGATGCACCGGTGCGGCCCGCATGGCGAGCATCCGGGCCAGCGCCCGGGCCCGGGGACGCAACGGAGTCCAGTTCAGCGGCTCGCCGCGCAGGCAGATCTGGAACCCGCCGAAGCAGCGTACGGTCAGCGGGGCGGTGCGGGGCACGGCCGCCGACGGCGGGGCCTCGGGGGTGAGCCAGGCGGACACCGCCGCCTGGGGCAGCCCGGCGTGCTCGGTGGCGGCGTGCAGGGCGGTCAGCGCGTTGCTGCGGCCGGGCCCGGCCGGCACCCCGGCCGCGAGGGCGAGCACCCGTGCCCCCGGCACTCCGGCGGCCCGCGCGGTACTCTCCGCCCGCCGGACCTCGACCTCGGCGTCCGGCACCCGGGTACGCACGGCGGCCAGCGCGAGCAGGGACTGCGCCCAGGCGGCCAGCACTCCGGCGTCCAGCGCGCGGGCCCGGTCGAGCAGCCGGGTCGCCTCCTCCGGTGCGAGCCCGCCGTGCAGCGACCGGGCCAGTGTCACGCATCCCGCCGCGAGCAGTGCGCCCCACGGGTCACCAAGCCGGTCGCACTCCTCCACGACCGCGGCGGCCTCCTTCAGGTCAGGCTCCGCCCCGCTCAGCGCCGGTACCGCCCGGGCCAGCCGGACCAGCCAGGGCAGTCCCGCGCGGTCGGCGGCCAGGCCCACGGCGGCGACCATGGTGACCGCCCGTGGCTCGGCGCGGGCCACCGCGACGGCGGCCCGTAGCAGCCGGCCGGCGAGCCCCACCAGGCCGGTGTCGGCCCAGGTCTCCTGCTCCAGTACGCGCAACGCCTCGGTGACG
Source organism: Micromonospora sp. FIMYZ51 (assembly GCF_038246755.1). NCBI lineage: Bacteria > Bacillati > Actinomycetota > Actinomycetes > Micromonosporales > Micromonosporaceae > Micromonospora > Micromonospora sp. FIMYZ51. The sequence goes on from NZ_CP134706.1 coordinate 4,372,855, forward strand.
TGCCCGGCCAGCAGCGAGGCGGCGGCTCGGACCAGCACGTCCTCGGCGCCGGCCAGCCGCTCCGCCTCCCCGACCACGACTGCCGGGTGCCGGCGGGTGGCGGTACGCAGCCAGCCCGACCAGTGCCCGCGCCAGTGCGGCGTGTCCGGCAGCCAGGCCGTCACGTCCGCGCGCAGGGATCGGCAGCGGGCCGCACCCGGACCGGCGCCGAAGAGTTCCTCGGCCCGACGCAGCAGTGGTGCCGCCGCCGCCAGTTGTCCCTCGTTGATCCGGTGCTGGGCGTCGGCCAGCACCAGCCACGGATCCTCCGCGATGAACCAGGCCGGCAGCACGTCGGACCACGGGTCGAGACCGTGCACGGCGACGGCGCTGCCGGCGGCGTCGAGCAGCCGGTGCACCTCGGGCCACCGCTGGGCGCGGGCGAAGCAGCGCGCCGCCTCCAGCGTCGCGCCCTCCTCGGCGAGCAGTCGACCGGCGCGGGCATGCCAGTCCCGGGCCCCGACCTCCCCCTTCTCCTCGGTCAGCACGGCGGTGAGGTGGCCCCGGAGCACCTCGTGGTAGGTGAAGGACCGGCCGCCGTCGTGGGACACCGTGAACGCCTGGCGCCGTTCCAGTTCTTCCAGCGCCACCTGCGCGCCGCCGCTGTCCAGCAGCCGGTCGCACCGCTCGGCGGTAACGATCTCGAAGACCGAGGTGAGGACGAGGAACCGGTGCAGCTCGGGGGCCAGTTCCGCAAGTACGGTACGGGTGAGGTAGTCGCGGGACAGCGCCGAGCGGACCTTCAACGTGGCCACGGCGCGGCGCCGGTCGGACAGCGGCTGGCCCTGGGTGGAGAGGTGGTAGAGCTTCAGCCCGGCCGCCCATCCGCCGAGTCGACGGGCCAGTGCCGCCACGTCGTCGGCGGGCAGTGGTTCCCGGTAGACGTCCCGCAGCAGCCGCTCGACCTCCCAGGTGCGGAAGCGCAACTGCTCGGCGTCGACGACGACGCTGTCGGAGAACTCGTGCCGGGTCAGGATCAGCGGCGAGACCCGACGGGTGCCGATCAGGACGCTCAGGCCCTCGCCGGTCAGGGCGAGAGCCCGTTCCAACAGCACCGACTCCCCCGGCGAGCCCTCGATCAGGTGCAGGTCGTCGACGATCAGCAGCCCGTCGTCGCCGTTCGGCCGGGCCGCGTCGACGCGGGCCAGTACCAGCGCCGGATCCGCGTCCGCCGGCACGATCCGTAACCAGCGCACCGGCCCGTCGACCTGGTCGGCGTACTGGGCGAGCAGGGTGGTCTTGCCGCATCCGGCGGGCGCCACGACCAGGCCGAGCGACCGCGGTCGTACGCCCAGCGAGGTGATCAGCCTCGATCGCATGAGGCCCCGCGACGGGATGCGGGCAGACTCCGTCGACATCACGTACACCTCCCCCAAGGCCGCCCATGAGGACACGTTGCCGTGACCGCACCACCGCTCATGGTAGTCAGGGAAATCGCATCGTAGCTTTCGGTAATCCGACCCAGACCGTCGGATTTAAGTCGATTGACATCGATCACCTTGCCCTTCAGGTCGTCCGCGCCCGTACCGAGACGCTGCTGGCGTCCCTGCTCAACCGAGGTTTCCCGGCGGACCGGCCCGGCCGAGGACCGACGTGCGCGTTTGTCCGGCCCAGTCGGGGTACCGATGTGACGATGGCCGAGGACCGATCCCCCCGTGCGGACGCGTCCGAGCCCGGCGGTGTGCCGCCGGGCTCGGACGCGGTGCTCGTGCCGCCCGCCGGTGGGGTGCCCACGCCACCCCAGCGGGTCCGCTGGGCCGGCGCGGTGGCGGCGTTGCGCTGTCCGCCGTTCCGGACCTTCTGGGCGGGCTCGGTCTGCGCCAGCACGGCCACCTGGATGCTCAACCTGACCGTGCCGCTGCTGCTGTACCAGGCCACCGGTCGGGCCCTGTGGGCCGGGCTCGGCGCCTTCGCCCAGTTCGTACCGGCGATGCTCGGCTCGCCGGTCGGCGGGCTGCTGGCCGACCGCTACCCACGTCGGGCCGTGCTGGCCGTCTCGCAGGCCGTCACGTTGCTCGTCGCCCTGGTGCTGGCGCTGCTCAGCCGGGCGGACGCGGCGCCACCGGCGGCGTTGCTGACCCTGATCGCCCTCGCTGGCGCGGCGAACGGGGTGCAGACCCCCGCCTGGCAGAGCCTCATCCCCCAGTTGGTGCCCGCCCGTCACCTGCTCAACGCGATCTCACTCAACGCGATGCAGGCCAACCTGGCCCGGGCGCTGGGTCCGGTGCTGGCCACGGCGGTGCTGGTCCGGGCCGGTAGCACCGCCGCCTTCCTGGTGGCCGCCGCAGCCAACGTCCTGATGCTGCTCGCCCTCGCGGCGGTACGGCCCCGCCCGATCCAGGGCCCGACGTCGCGCAGGTCGATGCTCGCCCGGCTGCGCGACGGCGTGCGGTACACCCGCCGGGTGCCCGGTCTGCTGATCGCGGTGCTGCTCGCCGGCAGCGTGTCCTTCGTCAGTACGCCGATCGTGCAGCTCGCGGCGGTCTTCGCCACCGACGTCTACCACGCCGGTACCACCGGCGCCGGCCTGCTCGCCTCCGGACTGGGCACCGGTGCCGTCATCGGCGCGGTGCTGCTCAGCGTCTACGGCACCGGCCACCGGCGGGCCCGGGTCGCCGGGCTGGCGCTTACCGTGCACGGGCTCGCCACCCTCGCCCTGGCCGCGGCCCCGACGCTCTGGTCCGGGTTCGCCGCGGTGCTGCTGCTCGGGGTGAGCTACCTCGCGGTGCTCTCCAACGCCAACGTGACAATGCAGGTGCTGACGCCCGAGGCGTTGCGCGGCCGGGTCGCCTCGCTGTACTGGATGGCCTTCGCCGGTGGCTATCCGGCCGGTGCCCTGGTGCAGAGTTGGCTGGCGGACCTGATCGGGGTGCGGTGGGCGGTGGCGCTGACCGGGCTGGCACTGGGCCTGCTGGTGGTGTGGCTGCGGCGACGCCGGCTGCTGGAGGCCCTGGACGGTCCCGCACCACCCAGCCGGTGAACCGTGCCGGGCCCCACCTCACCCGGCCGGTGAGCGATCTTGTTTATCCGCGCAGGTCGCCGGGTAGCACCCCGGTTCACCAGCAGCACCGAGCCCGGCGTCCGTGACGCCGGGCCGTCGTTAGGAGGTGACCGCGTGCCCCGGGAATGGCGCAACTGGTCCGGCAGTATCCGGTGCACTCCCCGCGACGTGCTCACCCCGGCCGACGAATCCGAAGTGGTCGAGCTGGTACGGCGGGCCCGCGACAGCGGTACGACGCTGCGGCCGGTCGGCTCCGGACACTCGTCCAGCCCGCTGGTGCGTACCGACGGGTGGCTGGTCAGCGTCGACCGGCTCGCCGGTGTGCTCGCCCACGACGCCGAGCGGCGACGCGCCACGGTCGGGGCCGGCACCCGACTTGAGGACCTGGGCGAGGGCCTGTTCGACGCCGGGTTGGCGATGGAGAACCTCGGCGACGTCGACTACCAGACCATCGCCGGCGCCACCGCGACCGGCACCCACGGCACCGGTCCCCGGTTCGGCAACCTCTCCACCCAGATCGCCGAGGTACGCCTGGTCACCGGCACGGGTGAGGTGCTGGACATCTCGGCGCAACAGCACCCCGAACTGCTGCCGGCGGCCCGGCTCTCGCTCGGCGCGCTGGGCATCGTCACCCGCCTCACCCTGGACGTCCAGCCGCACTTCGAGGTGGTCCGCCGCACCTGGTGCGCGCCGGTGGAGTGGACGCTTGAGCACCGGGAGGAACTCCAGCAGCGGCACCGCAACCTCGACTTCTACTGGTACCCGCGCAGCAACCTGACCCAGGTACGCGCCCTGGACGATCGCCGCGACCCGCCCGAGCCGAGCTGGACCGGACCGATCCGGGAGTTGGAGAGCGGGCCGCTGCACCACAAGCTGCCCCAGGACCGTGACCTGCGGTTCGAGGAGATCGAGTACATGCTGCCCAGCGAGGCGTTCGAGGAGTGCTTCGCCGAGGTACGCCGCCGCGTCCTCGACCGGCACCGGGTGGCGGTGGCCTGGCGACTGCTGGTACGCACCATCGCCGCCGACGACATCTACCTGAGCAACGCCAACGACCGGGCCACCACCACCATCGCCTGCCTGCACAACGTCGGCCTGCCGCACGACGAGTACTTCGCCGACATGGAGTCGATCTTCCGGGACTTCGGGGGCCGCCCGCACTGGGGCAAGAAGCACTCGCTGACCGCCAAGGAGCTGCGCGGGCTCTACCCGGACTGGGACACCTTCGCCGACATCCGCCGCCGGCTCGACCCGGACGGCGTACTGCTCACCCCGGACCTCGCCCGGCTACTCGAGGAGGATCGATGACACCGATCGGCGCGACGACGTGGGTGGTACCCGGCGGACGCATCCCCTTTCCCAGCCACGGCGAGGAGCCGGAGTTCACCGGCTTCGACCAGCTCTGCGTGCTCAACACCGGCGACCGCCCCGCCGAGCTCGAACTGACCATCTACTACGAGCAGCAGGAGCCGGTCGGCCCGTATCCGCTGCGGGTGCCGGAGCGACGCATCCGCCACGTACGCCTCAACGACCTCGTCGATCCGGAGGCGATCCGGCTGGCCCGCCCGTACGGGATCGTCCTCACCTCCTCGGTACCGGTGGTGGTGCAGTTCCAGCGGCAGGACACCCGCCTGCCGGGCATGGTGGCGCTTACCGACGTCATCGCCCACCCCGGCGGCTGACCGCGACGCGGCTCAGGGAACGGCGACCGTCGCCGGTACGGCGAGCACGACACCGCTTGCGGGTCGGGTCGGAATGCGGTGCAGCGGGATGTCCAGATCCTGCTCCGGCACGTGGTAGTCGAGCCGGGCGAGCCGCACGGAGAGCGCCCGCAGCAGGGCGACGGTGATCTGCTCCCCCGGGCAACGGTGGCCGGTACGCGGGTCGCCACCGCCCTGCGGTACGAGGTCGAAGGGGCCGATGGGTCGGCCGATGAAACGCTGCGGGTCGAACCGGTACGGGTCGGGCCAGACTCGCGGGTCGTGATTCTGCCCGTACAGGTCGAGCAGGACGATGGCCCCGGCCGGAATGCGGGTGCCCTGCCAGGTCAGGTCGGTCGCGGCCCGACCGCCGACGAAGGGGGCGAACGGGTAGAAGCGCCGCACCTCGTGCGCGAACGCCTCGCTGAAAGCGGGATCGTCGGCGCGGAGCCGGTCGCGGTACTCCGGCCAGCGATGCAGCGCGTGCCCGGCGAACGCCACGAACCAGGTCACCGCGACGGTCGGTCGGATGACGTTGAGGATCTCGACGGCGGCGGTCTCCGCGTCCAGCAGCCGGCCGTCGCTGTCGCGGTGTTCCGCCACCGCCGCCAGCACCGACCCCTGCGGCGCCCGGACGTCGCCCGCCCTGATCTGGCGGACCAGGTCGGCCAGCCAGCGCTCCCGACGGCCCCGAGCCAGGCGTGCCTTCCAGTGGCGGGGTCCCGCCGTGGCGAAGCCGTCCACCATCGCGATCAGGTCCTCGGCGAGCGCGGGCAGGTCCGCCTCGTCCACCGCGATCCCGGTCCAGTCACAGACCGCGCGGGTCAACACCGCAGGGACCTCGTCGAAGAGCACGACCCGGCGACCCGCCCAGGAGTCCACGGCGGCGTCCCACGCCGCCTCGGTCCGCTCCACCAGGCCCTCGAACCCGCCGTTCATCAGCAGCGCGGTGAACATCGCCTTGCGGACCCGGTGCGGTTCGCCGTCGAGGGTGTGCACCGCGTCCTTGCCGAACAGCGTCCCCTGGAGCGGTTCCGGAATGGCGCCCGAGCGCCGGACGTGGCGTTCGTCGTAGAAGAACCGCACCGCCTCCGGGCCGTGCAACGCCACCGCGGTCTGCCCGAGCAGCCGGGTACGGTACACGTCCCCCGGCTGGCGGCGCATCCGGTTGGGCAGCCAGCCGTATCCCTGAATCGCGACGGTGAGGGTGTCGTCTACCCGTCCCAGCAGATCAAACAGCATGTGTTGGTGCTGCCCACTCCACCGCCTTCGAAACAAGGAAGGGCCCCTTGTTAACGCCTCCGGTAGTAAAGGGGCCCCCTCTTAACATCCGCAGCCATCGGCCCGCTCCGGTAACCAGGTGGCAACAGCCGAGCCGGGCAGCCTCCGGGCCGCTCGGCTCGTACCGGGTCGTTCGTCCGACCGACGCAAGTCAGTCGTTGTGTGGCTGGCGCCAGTCGCGTACCGCGTCGCGCAGGCAGCGGGAGCTGTCGGTGGTCCGCGCCGGCCATCCGGCGCAGCTTCTGCCGGCGGCGGGGTCGGTTGTTTCTCAATCGCTCAGCAGGCCCAGTCGGCCGGCGAGGGCCGCCGCTTCCGCGCGGCAGGACACCCGCATCTTGCGCAGCAGCGCGGCGGTCATCCGTTTCACGGTGCGCTCGGAGACGTGCAGCTGATCGGCGATCTCCAGGGTGCCCCGGCCGGCGGCGATCGACCGGAGCAGGGCGCGCTCCTCCGGGTCCAGGTCGACCCGGATGCCCGGACCGGAGCGGAGCAGGCCACGCAGCAGCTGCGCGGGCAGCACGGCCCAACCGTCGAGGACGGCCATCAGTGGCGGCAGCAACGCCTCCGGCTCGGCGCTCTTCGGCAGAAACGCCTCCGCACCGGCCCGCAGCGCCTCCATCGCGGGTGCCGGATCGTCGTCGCCGGACATGGCGACCACCCGCACCCGGGGCGTCGTCCGCCGGATGGCCGCCACCGCCCGGATGCCTCCGGGCGGCGGCATGTGCAGGTCGACCAGGGCCAGATCCGGCAGACACCGGCTCATCAGCGAGGCCGCCGCCGCCGCGTCACCGGTGGAACCGACCACCTGCGCCCGGGCACCGGTGGCCGCCGGCAGCAGCAGTTCGAGTCCGCGGACGAACAGCGGATGGTCGTCGACGACAGCCACCCGGAGAGCCGGGGACTGCACCATGCCTGTTCCCTTCCCAAGCGGGTACCGATCATGCGGTACACGGCGATCGGGGGGAGCCGGGCAGATGCGGGGACGGTACGGGCTCGCACGGCTGTTGCGGACACTGGGCCGTACCGGCGGGCGGATCGGGCCGGGAGGGCTGGGCCACACCGGCGGGCGGATCGGGGACGATGATCCGCCGGGCCCGGCCGCTCCCGCCGATCTCCTGCTGCGGGTGCTCTGCCACGAACTCCGTACGCCCGTCAGCAGCCTGACCGCGCTGACCCGGGCGCTCGCCGACGAGACCGCAGCACTGACCGAGGATGACCGCCGGGCCGTTGTCGCGCTCGCCCGCGACCAGGCGACGCACCTGGCGGCGCTGCTCGACGAGGCCGCGACGAGCGTCAGCGGGCTGACGCTCGCCGCCCGCCGGGACGAGCCGAGGGCACCGCTTGTGGAGATCCTGCCCACCGTCGCGGCCCTCGTGCCGGCGGAACGGCGACGCATCCTGGTCACCCCGCAGGCCGCGAGGTGTCCCGCGCCGGCCCGCCGCACCCGGCAGGTGCTGGGCAACCTGATCGAGAACGCCCTCCGGCACGGCCCGCCCGCCGGCCGGATCGGCATCCGCGCGGTACACCGCCGGGGTGGGCTGAGCCTCAGTGTCACCGACGAGGGGCGGGCGGCGGACGCACTCGTCGAGGCGCTCCGCCGGCCCCTACCGGCCGTCGGCATGTCCGGTCTCGGGCTGTGGATCGTACGCGAACTCGCCGCCGCCGACGGCGGTCAGCTGCGGCTGCACCGGCTGCGGCCGTACGGGATCGCGCTGGAGGTGCTGCTGCCCGGCGTACACCCGATCAGGTGACCCGGCCGGGCCACTGGTTGGCCCGCCCGGGTCGTCATGGTGGGAAGGCCCTCGGTGTCAGGTACCCAACACCGAGGAGGGCACGTGTTCACCCACATGAAGGACTTGCAGTTCGAAGCCAAGCCGGACGGACCCGACGCCGCCTTCGCCCGCCGCCTCCAGGAGATCCTGGGCGGCAAGTGGGGCGAGATGACCGTCGCCAACCAGTACCTCTTCCAGGGCTGGAGTTGCCGGCTGCCCGGCAAGTACAAGGATCTGCTGCTCGACGTCGGCACCGAGGAGATGGGCCACGTCGAGATGATCGCCACGATGATCACGCGGCTGTTGGAGAACGCGCCGCTGTCGCTCCAGGAGGCGGCCGAGGACAACCCGATGGTGGCTGCGATCTACGGCGGGTCGAACCCGGCGCACTTCATCCACAGCGGCGGCGGTGCGCTGCCGGTGGACAGCGCCGGTGTGCCGTGGAACGGCAATTTCATCACCGCCAGCGGCAACCTGATGGCCGACTTCCAGCTGAACGTCACCGCCGAGGCGCAGGGCCGGCTCCAGGTGTCCCGGTTGTTCAACATGACCGACGATCCCGGTGTCAAGCAGATGCTGCGGTTCCTGCTGGCCCGCGACACCATGCACCAGAACATGTGGATGGCGGCCATCGAGCAGCTCAAGGAGGACGGCCTGGAGGAGATGCCGGTGCCGGACGCCTTCCCCGACTCCGCTGACTTCACCGAGCAGTTCAGCTACACGTATCTCGACTTCTCCCCGGACGGCGACGCCGCACAGGGCCGCTGGGCCGCCGGTCCGGCACCGGACGGCAGGGGCGAGTTCCGCTACGACAACAGCCCACGCGCGCACGCCCCCGAACCGGTTCTGCCGCCGGGCGACCCGCGCCTGTACGGGACCAACCCGGGCCTGGCGAAGGGCATGGTCAACACGGTCAAGAGCAAGATCAGCTGAGCGGGTGGAGCCGTGAAGGAGGTGTCTGACAGATGACCGAGCTCGTGCTCCGCCCGCTCGCGGACGCGTTCATGCAGGTGGGCGTCTACGTCGCCGTCATGGTGGCATTGTTCGGGTGGTTGCGCTGGCGCTACGGTGACCGGGTCAGCGATGGCCTCACCCGACACCGCCGGCTGGGGCCGCTGGTCGGGGCGTTGCTCGGTGTCAGTCCCGGCTGCGGCGGCGCGATCATCCTCATGCCGCTGTACGCACGCGGCAAGGTCAGCTTCGGCACGGTGGTGGCCGCGCTGGTCGCCACCATGGGTGACTCGTCCTGGGTGGTGCTCGCCTGGAACCCGGTCTTCGCGCTCAAACTGCACGCGCTGCTGTTCGCCGTCGGCCTGGCCACCGGGTACGTCATCGACGCTCTCGGTATCGACCCCGCGTGTGCCCTGCGCCGGACGCCGGTGCTCGCCAGCGCCCCGCCGAGCCTCGCCGGGGTCGCCTCGACCAGCCTCGCCGGCAGCACCTCCACGGCCGGCCCCAGCGGCACCTCGGCGAGCGGACCGGGCAGTACCTCCGCTCGCCGAGGCGGCGGCGAGGCGGCGAGCGGACCCGGCGGCGTGTTGACGAGCGGACCCGGCGGCGGATCAGCGAGCCGGCCCGGCAGCACCTTGACGAGTGGGCCCGGCGGCGGCTCAACCGGGCGGCCCGGCGGCGGCTCAACCGGGCGGCCCGGCGGCGGCTCCGATCTCACCTCGCCCCGAGGTCCGCTGCCCCGGATCTCCGCCTGCACCGCGTTCTGGGGGCTCACCACGCCCGCCTTTGCCGTCTCCGTGCCGGTGCTGTTCCAGCTCGTCGATCCGAACGCGCTGACCCGCCTGCTCGGCGGGGTGGACCCGTATCTCACGCTCGGCGTCGTCGGCACGCTTGTCGCGGCGCTCATCTTCGCCGCCGGCCGGGGACGACTGGCCGACGACACGCTGGAAACCGCACACGCCCGGTCGATGGCCGCGACGTTCCGGCACAGCGCGCACGAAGCGTCCTTCGTCACCGTCTGGGTCGCCGTGGCCTATCTCGCCTGGCAGGTGCTGACCACCACCACCGGCTTCGACGGGTCCCAACTCGCCGTCGCCGGCATCGTCGGCGTACTTGTCGGCGCGGGGATCGGCCTCATTCCCGGCTGCGCCGTGCAGATCGTCTTCACCGGCCTCTACGTCAGCGGCGGGCTGCCGCTACCCACCCTCGTCGCCAACGCCATCAGCCAGGACGGCGACGCGCTCATCCCGCTTGCCGCGTTGCGCCAGCGCTCCGCGGTCGTGGCGACCGTCATCACCACGATCCCCGCAGTGGTGGTCGGCACCGCGCTGGTGCTACTCCTGTGACAAACGACGAGGCACCGCGGACCCGGCCGGACGACGCATCGCGGACCCGGCCGGACGGGGCATCGCGGACCCGGCCGGACGGGGCATCGCGGACCCGGCCGGGACGGGGCGTCCGAGTCCCGGCCGGGTGAGTAGCACCTCACCGTCCTTCCGGTCCCCTGATCTTGCTGGTAGCTTGTCGCCAAGAGTTTGCAAGAGCAAGGGGAATGCAGATTGGCTTCGGTGACCGCCATCGCCCCGCCCCGAGGGAAGCAGCCGGAGGACCAGCAGAGTCAGCCGGACCTGCTCGGGGTCGCCGCGCAGCGACGCCGCACGGCGCTCTGGCTGCTCGCGCTGACCGCCGGGCTTGTGGTGACCGGGATCGTCGCGGTCGGTACCGGCGCAATCGGGATCCCTCCGCTGACGGTGGCCCGGATCATCGGCCACCACCTCGTCGGCCTGCCGGGCGAGGCGACCTGGACGCCACCGCAGGAGGCCATCGTCTGGCAGGTACGACTGCCACGGGTCCTGCTCGGCATGCTTGTCGGCGCCGGGCTGGCGGTCTGCGGTGTGGCGTTGCAGGCGATGGTGCGTAACGTGCTGGCCGACCCGTACCTGCTCGGGATCAACTCCGGGGCCTCCAGCGGCGCGGCTGCGGCGATCCTCTTCGGCGCCGGTGCCGGTTTCGGCCAGTACGCCCTCTCCACAAGTGCGTTCCTCGGCGCGCTCGCGGCGTCGCTGCTGGTCTTCCTGCTCGCCCGCAGCGGCGGACGGGTGACCTCGATCCGGCTGCTGCTCTCCGGCGTCGCCGTCGGCTACGCCCTCTACGCCACCACCAGTTTCCTGATCTTCGCCTCCGGCTCCGCCGAGGGTGCCCGGTCGGTGATGTTCTGGCTCCTCGGCTCCCTGGGGCTGGCCCGCTGGGACGCCCTGCTGGCGGTGGCCGCGGTCGTGCTGATCGGCATGATCACCTCCCTGACCGTCGCCGGGCGGCGGCTCGACGTGCTGGCCATCGGGGACGAGACCGCGCAGACCCTCGGCGTGTCGCCGGACCGGTTCCGGCTGCGCCTGCTCGTCCTGGTCTCGCTGAGCGTCGGCGTGCTGGTCTCCGCCGCCGGCAGCATCGGGTTCGTCGGCCTGGTCGTCCCGCACCTGGCCCGCCGCATCGTCGGCGCACCGCACGTCCGCGTGGTGCCGGTGGCCGCACTGCTCGGCGCCATCCTCCTGGTCTGGGCCGACGTGCTCGCCCGGGTGCTGCTGGCCCCGCAGGAGATCCCGATCGGCATCATCACCGCCCTGCTCGGCGCGCCCTTCCTGCTGATCCTGATCCGTCGTCTGCACGCCACCGGCGCATGAGCGCCCACCGGAGTCGAGGAGTACCAATGAAGGCAGCCCGTCTCGCCGCCGCGTCCGCCCTCCTGCTGGTGGTCGCCGGGTGTGGCGGCGGCACCACCGGTGCGCCGGCCGCCAGCGGACCAGGCTTCCCGGTCACCGTCACCAACTGCGGCGTGGAGGTGACCTTCGAGGCCGCTCCCGAGCGGGTCGTCCTGCTCAAGAGCGCCGCCGTGCCGTACCTGCACGCGCTCGGCGTACTGGACCGGGTCACCGCCCGCGCCGGCCAGTATCCGACGGAGTACTACGACGCGGCGACCCTCGCCGAGTTGGACCGGATCCCGCTGCTGACCGACAAGACCGACACCAGCGGCCACCTTCAGATCTCCAAGGAAGTGGTGATCAGCCAGCAGCCGGACCTGGTCCTCGGCGAGGTGGACAACCTCTCCCGCGACGCCCTCTCCGCGGTGCAGATCCCGCTGCTTGAGGAGCCGGCGATGTGCCCGGACAGCACCGCCGTGCCGAGCTTCGACGACATCTACCGGCAGATGGAGACGTACGGCCGGGTGTTCGGGCGCGAGGCCGAGGCCACGACGGCGGTCACCGCGCTCCGGGACCGGATGGCCAAGATCCAGACCGCGACGGGTACGGCGTCCGGGCGCAGCGCGGCGGTGCTGTACCCGACGATCGGCGGCGGCACCACGTACGCCTACGGCACCGCCAGCATGGCCCACCCGCAACTGGAGGCCGCCGGTTTCCGCAACGTCTTCGGTGACGTGACGGACCGGGTCTTCGAGGTCACCGTGGAGGAACTGCTCGGCCGCAACCCCGACGTGCTGATCCTGCTCTACGGCGACGGCGACCCGAAGGCGGTCGAGCAGGCGCTCACCGGGCTGCCCGGCGCCGAGAAGCTCGCCGCGGTCCGCGACGGTCAGGTGATGACCCAGCTGTTCAACTTCACCGAGCCGCCGACGCCGCTGTCGATCGACGGCCTGGAGCGGATCGTGCAGCGTTTCGGGGACGACACGTGATCACCGCGACCGGGGTCTCCTGGCGCTACGGCGCGAACCCGGTGATCGACGGGGTAAGCGTGACCGCCCGGCCGGGCCGGGTGCTCGGCCTGATCGGCCCGAACGGCAGCGGCAAGACCACCCTGCTGCGGCTGCTCTACGGTGCGCTGCGCAGTCCCACCGGCGAGGTCACGGTCGACGGCGACGGGTTGGCCGCCCTGCCGGCGCGGGAAGCCGCCCGCCGGCTGGCCGTGGTGGTGCAGGAGACCGGCGGCGAGACCGCGCTGACCGTGGCGGAGTTGGTGCTGCTCGGCCGGGGGCCGCACCTGTCGACGTTCCAGCGCACCGGGCGCACCGACCACGAGATCGCCGCCCGCTGCCTGGCCCGGGTCGGTGCCGCGCACCTCGGCGGGCGGGCGTTCGTCCAGCTCTCCGGCGGGGAACGGCAGCGGGTGCTGATCGCCCGCGCGCTGGCCCAGCAGGCCACCCACCTGCTGCTCGACGAGCCCACAAACCATCTGGACATCCGCTACCAGCACGAGATCCTGCACCTGGTACGCGCCCTGGGCACCTGCGCCGTGGTGGTGCTGCACGATCTCAACCTGGCCGCCCGCTACTGCGACGATCTGGTGCTGCTCGGCGCGGGTGGGGTGGCCGCCGCCGGCACCACCGACGAGGTGCTCGATCCCGCCGTGCTGGAGCCCGTCTACGGCATCGGCATCCAGCGCCTGGATCTCGACAACGGGATCCACCTGCTCTACCACCCGATCGACCAGACCATCGCACAAGGGAGCTTGGCGTGAGCGTGCAGGAACGGATCAACGACTACTGGACCGGGCGTGCGCCGGACTACGACGCGTACCAGCAGCGCCCCGACCGGTTCGCCGACGACCAGGCGGCCTGGTCGCGGATCTGGGCGCAGGCCCTGCCGGCGGCACCGCTGGACGTGCTCGACGTGGGCACCGGCACCGGGCAGGTCGCCATGGTCCTGGCCGGACTCGGGCACCGGGTCACCGGCATCGACCTCGCCGAGGGCATGCTCGACCAGGCCCGCCGGCACGCCGCCACCATCGACAACGGCCCGGTCATCACGTACGGCGACGCCGTGGCCCCGGACTTCCCGGCCGCCAGCTTCGACGCGGTGACCAGCCGCTACCTGATGTGGACGCTGCGCGAGCCGCAGACCGCCGTGGCGAACTGGGCGCGCCTGCTGCGGCCCGGCGGCACCATCGCCGTGGTGGACAGCACCTGGTTCCCGAACGGTCTGGACAACGCCTCGGAGAACTTCGCCGAGCACTACGACCCACAGGTGCAGGCGGCCCTGCCGCTGGCCACCGCGACAAGCATCGACAAGACCGTCGCGGTGCTGGCGGAGGCCGGCCTGACGAAGGTCACCGTCACCCCGCTGACCTCGATCTACGAGCTGGACCAGCGGTACGGCGTCGCACCCCACCACGAGCACCAGATGCAGTACCTGATCACCGGCACGGTCTGAGCCGTACCCGGCTGTGTGGCGTCAGGTTCCCGGGCGCAGCGCGGCCAGCTGGATCTGCAACGCCAGCCGGGTACGCGGCGAGTCGAGTTCGACCGGGACGACCTCGGCGAGGCGGCGCATCCGGTGCCGGAGCGTGTTGGGGTGCACGTGCAGCTGACGGGCGGCCTTCGTCGGGTCGCCCCGCTGGTCGAGCCAGGCGGCGACCGTGGCGACGTACTCGGTGCCGTGCTTGCGGTCGTGTGCGACGAGGTCGGGCAGCGGACCACCGACCAGCAGGTCACCCTCGGGCACCGCGCTGATCACCCGGTGTACGACCACCTCGGCCCAGACGTCCTCGAAGCGCAGCAGTGGATCTCGCGTCCGGGTCGAGCGGTGCAGCGTCAGCAGCTCGGCCGCCTCGGCGCGGGATCGCGGCAGGTCCGTCAGCGTCGTGGCGACGCTGCCGGACGCGGCGCGTACCCCGGGATCGTGCAGGGCGATGTCGTTGATCAGTTTCTCCAGCCAGGCCCGGGAGCCGGGCGCCTCACCCGGGTCGACCACGACGGCGAAGAGGACGTCGCCGACATCGGCGATGAGCGGCTGACGCCAGCCGTGGCGGCGGGTGATCGACTCCCACAGCGCCAGGTTGTGCACCAGCTCCCCCGTCCCGCCGTGCGCCCCGAGCGCGACGACCCGCCACGGCCCGGTGGGTAGGCCCAGGTCCTGGCCGGTCGGGACCGGACCGCGCAGCGCCATCCGCAGGCGGTCGGCGGACGCCCGGCGGGCGACGTCGGCCTGCACCCGCAGCCGGAGCAGGTGCAACGCGAGTACGCTTGCCGCGCCCTGGAGGTCACGCAGACGCTCCGCCGGCACCCGGGCTTCGACCACGGCCCAGATCGAGCCGAGCAGCTCACCTCCGGCCCGGATCGGGATCACCAGCCGGGGCAACGTCCCGTCCGGCCCCTGCGGCACGAAGATGGGCACACTGCCCACGGCAAGCTTGCGGAAGACGCCACGGGACCGGAAGTACGCGATCACGTCACCCGGTACCCGTCGTCCGACGATCGTGGAGACCCGGGCGGGGTCGGTGCGGTCCTGCCGGGACGAGTAGGCAAGCACCCGGGACTGGGCGTCCTCGATCGTCACCGGCGCGTCGACGATGGCAGCCGCCGCGTCGGCGAGGGCGAACAGTTGGTCGTACACCCCGGCTTCGCCGGTCTCGGGTGAGCCGGGCACGGCGGCCGTGTCGATCACTCCCCGCAGCAGCCAGACCAGCTGCGTCCACGATCCGTGGCTGCCCAGCTCGACCAGGGTCAGCTGGCGCTCTGCGGCGGCCGACGTCACGTCGGGATGCGTGGCCAGCGGAGGCTTGAGCACGAGGCCGGCCGCTCCGGTCTGCGCGCAGCGCCGGATCACGGCGAGCGCCTGGTCGCAGGTGGCGATGCCGGCGCCGAGAACCAGGTCGCCGCTCTGGCCGGACGACGCTTCGTCGAACTCGGTGAGGGTCACATCGCGGACCTCCACCGCCTCGGCCGGTACGACGATCTTGAGTAGCGCGGCACCGACCGCGTCCACCACCCCAGCAACGGTGATCATGATCGGATTATCCCTCGGCGTTGTTCGTTTCGACCAACAGCCGATACGAGTATTGGCTGCTCAGGACAATGACGGCCCGACGCAACCGGGCCAGGATTGCCGCAACCTCGGTTGCGTCGAAGGAGAGAACCATGCCTGCCGTCGAGTCCGTACCCGCCCCCCGGCACGTCGCCGTCATCGGCGCGGGGATGGTCGGGCTGGCGACCGCCTGGTTCCTCCAGGAGCGCGGGGTGCAGGTCACCGTGCTCGACCGTACCGGCGTCGCGGCGGGCGCGTCGTGGGGCAACGCCGGCTGGCTCACCCCCGGCATCACCACTCCTTTGCCGGAGCCGGCGGTGCTCCGTTACGGGCTGCGCGCCGTGCTGAGCCCGTCGTCGCCGGTGTACGTGCCGCCGCGCGCCGACCCTCGGCTGCTGAAGTTCCTGGCGGGCTTCGCCCGGCACAGCACCGCGGCCAAGTGGAAGATCGCGATGCGGGCCTTCATCCCGATGAACCGGCGGGCCTTCGAGGCGTTCGACGACCTGACCGCCGGTGGGGTCGCGGCGGTGACGAACGAGGCGAAGTCGTTCATCGCGGCGTACCGGACCGAGGCCGAACGCTCGGTCCTGCTTGACGAGCTGGCGCACATCCACGCCGCCGGCCAGGGGATCGAGTTCGACGTGTTGACCGGAGCCGAGGCCCGTGAGGTGGAGCCCTCGCTGTCGGACGCGATCGGCGCGGCCATCCGCCTGCACGATCAGCGTTACCTCAACCCCGGGCAGTACGTCGAGGCGCTCGCCGACGCGGTACGCGCTCGCGGCGCGACCCTGGTCACCGGGGCGGACGTGGTGCGGGTGCAGGACGAGGCCGCCGGGGTCCGGGTGGTGACCGCCGACGGTGCCGACGAGCGGTACGACGCGGTGGTGCTGGCGACCGGCACCTGGCTCGGTGAGCTGGCCCGACGATTCGGGGTGCGGACCGTCGTACAGGCCGGCCGGGGGTACAGCTTCAGCGTCCCGATCGAGCACGTGCCGACCGGTCCGGTGTACTTCCCCGCCCAGCGGGTCGCCTGCACGCCGCTGGGCGACCGGCTGCGCGTCGCCGGCATGATGGAGTTCCGCAGCGCCGACGCACCGCTGGACCGCCGCCGCATCTCCGCCATCGCCGAGGCCGCCCGGCCGCTGCTGCGCAACGCCGACCTGGACGCCCGGGTCGACGAGTGGGTCGGATCCCGCCCCTGCACCCCGGACGGGCTGCCACTGATCGGCCGCACCAGGTCCCCACGGGTGCACGCGGCCGGTGGCCACGGCATGTGGGGCATCACCCTGGGCCCGCTCACCGGCAAGCTGCTCGCCGAGCAGATCACCACCGGCCGGCAGCCGGCGGAACTCCGCCCGTTCGACCCGCTGCGCTGAGCCTTGACCGTACGCGGGGCCGGATCAGCCCTGCGTACGGTCGTCGATCTCGGTGTCGGACTCGCCGGGACGCGCGCCGATCGCCTCCTCGGCGGCCTGCCCGCCGGTGGTCTCGTCACCCAGGTTGAGGCCGCTGCGCGGCAGGCCGGCGAGGTGGGCCGGGTCCGCGTCCTCGCCCTGCACGGAGCGGGCGTCCTGGGCCAGGTCGGGGATGGTCGACTCGCCGCGTCGCCCACCGACCGCCTCTTCGGCGGCCCAGCCGCCGGTGCTCTCGTCGCCCAGCGACAGGTCACTGCGGGGCAGACCGGCCAGTTGGGCGGGATCCCGGGTGGGCTGGTCGACGTACTCGGCCCCGGTCTGCGCCGCCGGCCCGCCCGCCGACTCGCGCCGGCCGACTCCCCGCCCCTGGTAGCGTCCGCCGGATTCGGCCCGCGCGGGGCCTCCGTCCGGTTCCGCCAGTCCGGCGCGACGCAACATGTCGACAAGTTCGTCGTGCGGCATACCCTCCGGGTCCGGTATCCCGGCACCCCGAGCGATGGATTGCAGCGTCAACAGATCCTGGTCCCGAAATGTCTCGGCCATGCCGCTGGCTTCCCCACCGGCCCCCGCGAAAACCTGCGGCCTCCGCCCCGGCACCCAGCCTCGGGGTCGGCCTCGGTGGTCGGCCTCGGTGGTCGGCCTCGGGGTCGGCCTCGGGGTCGGCCTCGGTTCCGCCGGAATGGCGGTGTCCCGCCGTCCCGGATGCCGCCATTCCGCCGATCTGGTGTGCAGTCCGACCGCTTGGGCGTCGGCGTGATCCTGCCGCGGCGGCCGGTGTGCCGTACGCGCAACGTGGACGGCGCACCGACACCGCGCTGGAGTTGCTGCCGGACCTGCTGGCCGGCAAACCGGTCCAACTGCGCCGCCACCATCCCGATCACGGGTACGCCGCACGACGCGGCCCGGCGACTGGCCGCCTACCACCGCGCCGGGGCAGACCATCTCGTCATCGGCTTCTCCGGCGGCGACTGGCGGCGACAGTGCGAACTTCTCGCCGAGGCTCGCGCCCTGCTCGACTGAACGCCGCCCCGCAGAGCGGGCAACGCTCCTGCTGCCCGCTGTGGTCACGCTCGGAGCGTCGGGCGGCGAGGGTCAGCCGGTTGCGGATCTGAGCCAGCGACAGGAACGGCGCGGTCACCACTCACACCAACCCGAGACCCAGGGCCAGTTCGGCGATCGTCGCCGGGGCGTGCGGATCCCGGGCCACCTGGGCAACCAGGTCCCGGCCCGCCGGCCGACGACGCACCTCGTACGGCGCGACGACCTCCGCCGCAAGCAACACCCGCGCCGCGTTGCCCGGATCATCGGTGTGCAGGTACGCACGCGCCGCGTCGATCAGATGCGCCGCCCGATGCTCCACCGGCAACAACCGCCACCCGTCCCGCCGGACCGCCTTCTCGTGCCACGCGACCGCCGCCGACCCGTCACCCGACTCGACGGCGGCAGCACAGCGGGCCAGCGCGACAGCGGTCGGCCCGAACGCCGTCCGGTGCAGGTCGTGCCCGTCCCCGACCCGGGCCGCCAGCTCAGCGGCCTCGTCCAGCAGGTCACCGGAGGCACGTTCGTCACCGCACCGGGCCGCCACCAGCCCCGCCTGCACCAGCAACGCCCCACACAACGACAACTCCGGTGGAGAACCGCTGTCGAGATCGGCCGGTGCGATCCGGTACGCCGCCGCCAGCAACACCGACCGGGTCCACGCCGACGCGCGTAGCACCTGACCGAGTTGCACCGCCGCAGCCGCCACCAACACCGGATCACCGGCTGCGGCAGCCACCGCCCGATCCGCCGCCAACCAGGCCAGATCCGAATCGTCCAGCTTCACCAGCAGCGCCGCCGTCACCCGGTACGCCTCCACCACCGCCACCCGACCCGCCACCGGATCGCGGACGTAGGCGCGCTGCACATCGCTGAGCAGCCTCGGCAACAGCTCGACCACCTGCGGATACCGGGCATACTGGTAGGCGGTCCAGACGTACCCGACCTGTCGGGTGAGACGTTCCACCGGCACCACCGGCGCGGGCCGATCACGCACCATCTCGTACGCCGACAACGCTGCCCGGACCCGCACGAGGTCCTCGCTCTGCTCGCCCGCGTCGACGGGCTGCGCGTCGCGACCGAGCAGCGTCGCGGCATCGACCCGCAGCACGGCGGCGATGTCGCGGATCGTCGACACCCGCTCCAGGCTGCGGACGCCACGCTCGACTTTGTCGACCCAACTCTTCGACTTGCCGAGACGGTCGGCGAACGACTGCTGCGACAGCCCCCGCCGCACCCGCAGGTACGCCACCCGCCGGCCGATCGGCACCCGGTCACCGCCCATCCGGCACCCCCCAGTGACCACGGTTCACCGGAACCCGAAGCCGATCCCGACACGGCAGATCCGCCCCACATCGACAGACCCGCCGCCGCCTCCGCCACGACCACACCGGCCGATGCCCGGTAGGTGTCATCGCAGGCGCTGACCACCACGATGGTCTGGTCACCATGCCTCCCGCCGACGCTCCGAGACGCCGTGGGCACCCGGCCAGCCACGTGCAACGACGGGGCACCCACGGCAGGGAGACCCGGCCGCCAAGCTGGGCACCCCCAGAAGCAACTTAAGACGCAATGTGCGCAGGGTCAACACTGACAGCACATAGCGTTGCAAGTTTCGGCGGCGGCGTGATCTGCTTATCCCAGCCGCCAAGCTGGGAGCACCACCTATGTCAGAAGCCGCATATCTGAAGGTCGCCCGCGACATCCGCGAGCAGGTCAGCTCCGGCCAGCTGAAGCCGGGCGACCAACTGCCGTCCTTCGCCGCCCTCTGCGAGCAGTACGACGTGAGCAACACCGTCATCCGCGCCGCCATGCTCATCCTCAAAGCCGAAGGACTCATCGACGGCCGACAGGGCAAGGGCGTATACATCGCGGACCCACTCCCCGGAGCACCCCGGTAACGACCTGGCCGACCGGTGGTCAAGATCCGGCAGCCCAACCCGGTACGCGGGGCCAGCAGCACCCGCACCCGGTCACCGCTCACGACGCCGCTGCCGATCAGGGATGGCCTGGGTCGTGTCGTCAAGGGGCGTACGCTCCGCCTCCGCCTGGTCCAGGATCCGCTGCTTGGCGGCTTCGTGCTCGGCAGCCTGAATGGCAGGCCCACGCTTCGGTCGATCGGCGTCACGGTCACGCTTGCTCACCGCGCTGGTCCCTTCTCGCGCAGACCGCTGGCGCGAGGTGTCAGCCGAGCCCTGACAAACGCCAGCTCATGACTCAGGGTGTGTTGCGCGGCGCGGCCCGGAGCCTGAGTCATGGGCTGGCGGTGCTTTCGGCGTCGCATCGGTCGGGACGCCCAGCAGACGAGCATCATCGGTGTCGCCTCCTTGATGTGAGGCGGCGGCGATGCTCGTGGGACCGATGGAGGAAGGCACCGCCGCCGCACTTGAATCGTCAGCGACAGTTGGTGCCTGTTTCATAACAGGTTGTTAGGTTGTGCTGGCATCGGGGTCGAGCGGGTCGATGCCGAGCCGCGCCGCCAGGTCGCGCAGTTCTGCGGATCCACGGCGTCGAGCGTCACGCACCATTTGGCCGGTGATCTCCTTGACCATCGCCCTGGATCGCAGTTCATGGGCGGAGATGTCGTCTGCTGCCAGGAACTGCCGCACCGCCTTGTCGGGATCGCCAGCCATGAAGTGGCCCCGACCAGCATCGATGTGCAGCCGGGTCCGACGCTGAGCGTTGCGCAGAGCAGCCCGGTCGACCTTCCGGGCATACTCTGGCGCTCGTTCCGGCTCACCATTTTCCAACGCGATGGCCACCCGCCACGTCGCTACGTTCGCCGGCCCAAACTCCATCCGCCACCGATCCGGGCCGTCCGCCCGACGCAGCGCACCCTCGGCCTCGGCGTAATGAGCGGCAGCATCATCACCACGCCCCAGCGACGCGGCGGAGATTGCCGCGTGCAGGTGCAACAGCCCGTACCAGGAGGCCATGCTCCCGGTTGCCGTGTCGCCGACCTGCTCGGCAGCAGCCGCAGCCAGGGTCAGGGAGCGGCGCTGCGACCCGCCGGTCAGGGCGACCTGTGCGGTGGCAAAGTCGGCCGCCGCGATCTCGTCGGGTTCACCGAGCAGCCCGGCCGCGAGCTGGGCGCGTTCGGCAAGGCGCATCGACAGGTCCACGTGACCGAGGCTCTTCATGCCGGTCGCGCCCGCGAACGCCGCCTTCACGAACAGCGCCAACCCCTGCCGCTCGGTGCGAGGCTCGGCGGCGAGATGCCGGGTGGCCGCGATCAGGCCAGGCAGCAGCGCGGCATACGCCACGTAATCGCAGGCCATCCGCGTCCGCATCACCTCTTCGGCACGACGGGCGACGTCGTCGAGGTCCGGCGGCGGCCCGTCCGGATCATCGTCGAGTGCCCGCCGGATCCCAGGCGCGGCACTGTAGATCGCCAACTCGGAGGCGTCCCGAGGCTGGACTGGCTGAGCGGTGAGGTCTTCGACCCGTACACCCAACGCAGTGGCCAGGGCGATGATGAGGCTCCGCTTCGTGACGGCGCGCTTGCCGCCTTCGATCATCGTGATGTAAGCAGCGGAAACGCCGACCCGATCGGCAAGCTGTTGCTGGGTCATCCCGGCAGTAGCTCGCCACCGGGCGATTCGGAGTCCGATGTAGTCCGCCATAGTGCCCTCCCACACGAGGGATGCCCGACATCGACTCGGTCCGGCACAGTAATGCGCACGGTACGCGCTGTGACCGATGCCTGCTACTCCGCCCCACGTAAGGGAGCATGGCAGCCTCCCAGGTAGCGGCTGGTCCCGAATCGGCCGGGGCCGGTTGCGCCCGCCGACAGCGCTAGCGTGAGAGGGCTACCCCGTCATTCCAATGGCGAGAGCCAACTCCCGTGCGTCCTCACCGATCGTTCCCGGTCGGTTCGACAGTTCAAGTGCGGCAGAGCGGGCGTACGGGTGGTGCCGCACGGTGTCGACGCTCTCCCGCAGTGCCCGCCCGAGCAGATGCACCGCCGCGACCTCTCCCCGCGCCAGCATGTGTGCCCGAGCCGCTTCGATCAGCGCGCCAGCCCGCCGGGTGTGTGAGGGCAGTGCGCGGTAGTCAGTGGTGTCGGCTCGCCGCACGGCTTCGCCCGGCCGACACAGGTCCGTCTCGATGGTGACCGCGTACGCCGCGCAGGCCGCCGGCCCGAACATCAACCACGGATGGGCGTAGCTGCTGCCGAGGCGACCCGCAGCCGAATCTGCGGCATCCCACGCACGCCAGGCCCGCCCCGCCCGACCAGCCTTGCTGTGGGCCAACGCGATGCCGAGTTGCGTCTGGCCCCACCGCGCCAACTGCTCGTCACCAGCCGCCGGGTCGACCAGCCCAGCGACATCGACCAGCACCTGCTCGGCGGCGTCGGTCTGGTTGGCCCCCCGGTAGACGTGGGCGTAGTACCAGGCGGCAACCGCCATCGCGGCGGGGTCGTCAGCCTCCTGAGCCGCAAGCATTCCTCGGTCGGCGGCAAGCCACACCAGCTCCGGGTACGGCTGGTGGGCCAGGTACAACTGCACCAGGTGGTAGACCCGCGCCAACTCGACAAGCGCCTGCCGACGGGCCGCACCGTCCAACCGTCGGGCGCTACGTTGCGCATCCCCCAACAATCCGGGAAGCACCGCCGCCACCGCCGTACGCTCGGTTGTCGACCGATGCCACAGAGCCCACGCCTGGTCAACCAGCGCTCGCAGCACCTCGACCGGCGTCACCGCGCCGACCGGCACGGAAGCACGCCGCATGGCGGCTCCCACCTTGCCGACATCGGAATGCCCGGCGCTGGTCACCGACGCCACCGGCAACGACTGATCACCGGTCAACTCGGCAAGATCGGAAATGTCGAGCACCTCCGCCAACCGCAGCAGCATCGGTAGACGAGGCGGAAGAAGGCGGCCATTCTCCAGAGCCTTGACCCACTCCGCGCTGCGTCCGACAAGCCCGCCAAGGACCGGCCGAGTCTTTCCCGCACGCTCGCGATACGCACGAAGACGCGCACCAAAGGTTGCCGGATCGGTCACCATCGCCTCCCAGGTAGCGGTCTGGGCGGCGGACCGCTGGACGCTACGACCAGCAGACCGCCACAGTCGACGGTACGCGCATCGCCCACCCCGATGCGCCCCGGCGCGACGGTGACGACCGGCCCAGAGCACCGGCTGGACCAAGAAGTTGCACCAGTGCCGGTCGCAGGCCCGAAATGGCCCGACGCGCGTTGGGAAAGGTCTCAATGGGTAGCTGATCCTGAGCGCCTGTACTCCTGCCAGCGAGAGCTTAGGTCGTCCCAAATTTTTTGGTATTGATCGAACAACTCCCGCACTTTTTCTACTTCGATCTGACCTGGCTGAGTCGATGCGATGTAGTACATAACGTCATCCCTCAGTCGGTAGAATCTGTACTGACTCTCCTCCATCAGCACCCACCGCGCTCGCCATGCGAAGAACGGCTCGACCGTGTTCACCACGGTTGCCACAGCTACCAGCGCAAAGCCGAGCCCTGCCCAGAAGTCGAGATCCTGCAATCCGAGAATGATGGTCGATGCGACGGAAAGTGCTACGGCAGCAATCCGCATAATTACCGCCCCTCGCCTGAAAGCCTCCTTCCGCAGCCTGACGTAGTCATTGCCACGCTCGATCCGATGCAGAAGATCAAGAGCAAGAGCGAGAGGATCGAGTCCTGGGCCTGCAAATTCCGACTGTATTGGCTCCTGCGCATTAGGCATACCTGCGCAGCATACTACCTCCATCAATGCGTAAAATAGGTGGTGGCGACTGAGGTCAGGGCCGGGTGATGCGGTGCCTGGGTTGGTAGCGGGGCGGGGTGGACTGCTCGACGAACCCATAGGACACGCCGCCTCCGAGCACCCGCGAAGGCTGCGCTGAGGTCCTCGACGGTCTTCTAGGCGATGGCCGCGAGGGCCGGGATCGCTTGGTCTCGACGCGCTCGGATCGGGGCTCGCCTGGCAGGTAGCAGGCGGCGAAGTCTTCGAGGTGCTAACGGCGCAGCGGGTTCTACTGGGCGTGGAGTGGACCTC
The DNA here is from genome assembly GCF_038246755.1 of Micromonospora sp. FIMYZ51. NCBI lineage: Bacteria > Bacillati > Actinomycetota > Actinomycetes > Micromonosporales > Micromonosporaceae > Micromonospora > Micromonospora sp. FIMYZ51. Next base: position 4,396,823 of record NZ_CP134706.1, read on the forward strand.
GAGTATGGAGCGGGCGAGATCGATTGATCTCGCCCGCTCGCTGTGTTTCGGCTGGCTACCGCACTGTCAGGTTCTGATAGTTGGCGGCGTGACCCTGGTAGGTCGGGTTGCCGGAGTAGGCAACGTGGACCCGGTACGTCCCGCGTGGCAGGTCGGCCGTCGGCAGTTCGACGACGGCCTTGCCGTCCGCCAGGGGCACGACCTGCGCGGTGCCGGCGAAGGTGACGGTGACCTCGCCGGTCGGGGTCGGCGGGTTCTTCTTCGGCCCGCCCTTCGGCTCGACGGTCACGTTCAGCTTGAACGGTTTCCCACGGACGACCGATGCCGGCGCGGCCTTCGCGTGGACCTTTACCGCGTTCGGGCCGGCGGGCACCTTTACCGACGCGCTGCCCTGCGACGCCGTGAGGTAGTCGAAGCCGAGGTATTCGGCCTTGATCGTCCGGGTGCCCGCAGGCAGACCCGCCGGCAGCGTAACGGTGGCCACGCCGTCGGTCAGGTAGGCCAGCTTCGACCACGAGCCGACGCTGAACCGCACCTGGCCGCCGGTCTCGAACCCGTCGGCCGCCGCGACGGTGGTGCTGGCCGTCGTCGTCTGGGCCCCGCTCGCGTACGGCTCGACAGCCACCTCGGTGGTGGTGGCGACGTCGCCGTTCGGGATGCCGCGAATGTCGTTCCATTCGCGCAGCGTCAGCGGGATCACCGTGCCGTGACGCGGACGGACGACACCCGCGTTGGTCATCGTGATCGCCTTGGCGTTCCAGGTCGGCGCCTCGATGTTCTCGTGGCATGCCGCCTGGTAGCCACCGCCGTTTGTGTACCGGTCACCCCAGAGGTAGAACTGACCGGGGCAGGCGGTGTCGCCAGGGTTGGCCTTGAAGATGACCGGCCCCTCGTAGCCCTGGTTCGGATCCCAGGTGGTGCGGCCCAGCGCCGGCGCGAGCATCGTCCAGTTCTCGACGTTGCTGTCCATGAAGTCGGTGTGCTTCTCCGAGAAGATGTCCGAGCCCTGGTTGCCGGCCTCGTTCTTGGTCACCCGGTAGTAGTGGTCACCGACCTTGATCGCGGTGGTGTCGATCCGCGACAGCGGGGCCGGGTCCTGCCAGACCTGGGGCGGGGAGAAGGTCTGGAAGTCGCGCGTCGTGGCGTACCACATCTGCGCGTTGCCCTGCCCGGTGCGGTTCACCGGGTCGTCCCAGAGCGACTGCGCCCAGAACACGACGTAGGCGCCGATCTCGTCGACCCACAGCGACTCGGGGGCGAAGGCGTTGCCCGCGTCGTCGGGCGCGACCTTCACGTGCCGCTGCGGAGTCCAGTTGACCAGGTCGTGCGACTCGAAGACCTCAATGTACTGGGTGTCGTTGATGGCGTACCCGCCCTGGTCGTACCAGTTCAGGTCGGTGGCGATCATGTAGAACGTGTCGCCGTCGGGCGAGCGGACGATGTGCGGGTCACGAAGGCCCTGGTCGCCCAGCTGAGAGATGAGCGACGGCCGGCCCCCGGTCAGCCCGGTCCAGTCCAGCGCGGTGTTTCCGTTGGACGTGGCGAACATGATCTGCTCACCGTCGGCGATTCCCTCGCCCTTGAAGTAGCCCATGAAGTACCGCTCGTACTCCTCGGACCGGGGCATGGCGGTGATGGTCACCGGGAACGACTTGGTCTTCGAGGCCGAACCCTTGGCGATGGTGGCCGTCAGGGTGGCGGCGACATCCGGGCGGCCGAAGGCCGGGCGGGTCACCTCACCCGTGGCGGTGACCAGGTCGGTGGTCGACTTCCAGGTGATCGTGGACCCGAATGCACCGGTGGCGGGGAGGTTGATGTTCCCGCGTACGTCGTCGGTGGCGTACAGGGTCAGGTCGGAGGTGTCCCGGTCGACCGCCTGCGCGTCGTCGAACTCGGCCTTGACCACGATGGGGATGTCCCTGGTGACGACCTCGTCGGCACCCTTGCGGACGGTGGCCGTGAGCGTGGCGGTGGCATCGGGCTGCCCCTGCGCGGGCCGGGTGATCCGGCCGGTCACCGGCACCTTGCGTGCGCTGGGGATGGCCGGCGGGGTGTAGACCTCGACCACCGATGGATCCGAACTCGTCCAGGTGATCGCCGAGCCGGCCACGGAGCCCACCTTGGGCAGCCCGATGTCGCGGACGATCGCGCTGGTCAGGCCGAGGTCGATGGCGGCGGCGTCGGCCCGGACGCCGGTGGCGACGGTCCGCTGCGCCAGGGTGAGCGTCTCGTCGGGGCTCACTGCCCGGTCGTAGACCCGGAAGTCCCGGATGGTGCCACGGAACGAGTAGTGGCCCGAGGTCTGCGAGCGAGCGAGGAAGTTGCAGTTGGTGCCGGCGGCGTTCACCGACGGCGGCGTGGTCAGGTTCGTCGCCGTCGCGTGCAGCACGCCGTCGAGGTAGAGCCGGCCGGTCCAGCTTGTGCCGTCCGAGTTCAGTGCCTGGGTGTACGTGACGTGCGTCCACGCCCCCTCGGTCATCCGTACCCGGTTCTGTTGCAGGTTCACCGAACCCACTGCGACCCGGAACCGCTGGGTGTTCGACGCGAAGATGGCGCCCTGGGCACCGGTGTCGACGTCGCACGAGCCGGACTTCGCGCCGAAGCTCCACATCTGGTGCTCGCCGACGTTCGCCGGGTCGATCCACACGTCGTAGTCGACGGTGAGGTTCGACATGCCGGCGGTGAGGTTGTTCGGCAGCTTCACGTACGCGCCGTCAAGGGCGCTCTCGTACGAGTCGGGATTGAACCTGACGCCGTCGCCGGTAAGCGTCGCCTTCTCCGGATTGACGAGGGTGGCGTTTGCCGCCGAGCCCGCACTCCCCGAGTTGATCAGTGTCGTCCCGCTGGTCTCGTCGAGGGCGAATCGGTGCACCAACCCCTCGGTGAGCTGGTTGTCGACAGCGTGCGAGGGCGTCGGTGCGATCGTGGCCGCGAGGAGCGCACTCAGTCCCAGGGCCACGACGGCGCTACCCTTCCGACTCGGCCTGCGCCGTGCTCTTCGCTGTTCCCATCCCAATTGGTCCCTCCCTTGGTGGTGGCGGGTGTCCTCTAAAGTGGACGAGTTTGTTAACGCTAACTTCGACGATCTTCCACGTCAACGACCACCCCCCAGGTTGTTGATCATGAGGTTGGCGGCAGTTTGAAGATCAACAACTGCCGCCAACCTCATGATCAACCAGGGTGGGGGGTGTCCCTATGGGTTTCGTCAAGCGGGGACGGGGCTGGTCGGGCGGGGTTGGTAGGGGATCTTGTCGCGGAGCATGGCGTATAGGACGTCGCAGCGGCGTCGGGCGAGGCAGATGAGGGCGGCGTTGTGGCGTTTACCTTCGGCGCGTTTGCGGTCGTAGTAGGCGCGGCTGACGGGGTCTGCGAGGGATGCGAACGCGGCGAGGAAGAACGCGCGTTTGAGGTTCTTGTTGCCGCCTCGGGGTGGGTGCTCGCCGCGGATGCTGGTGCCGGAGCGTCGGGTGACGGGGGCGAGGCCGGCGTAGGCGGCGAGGTGGCCGGGGGTGGCGAAGGCGGTGCCGTCGCCGACTTCGAGCAGGATCCGGGCGGCGGTCCTGACGCCGATGCCGGGCATCGATGTCAGGACCGGGGCAAGAGGGTGTGCATCAAGCATCCTCTCGACCTGGTCGGCGACTTGGTCGCGTTGGTGTAGGACGTCGCGGAGGCTGTCGGCGAGACGGGGCAGGATCGTCTCGGCTGCTTGGGTGCCGGGGACGGTGACGGTCTGTTCGTCGAGGGCTGCCATGAGCTGTTCGATGAGCCGTTCACCCATGCGGGGTGCGTGGACGGCGGCGATCGAGAGTAGTTTGCGGCGACCGGCTTTGCGGAGTCCGGCCGGTCCGCCGCAGCGCGACAGCAACTCCAGCACGGCCTTGTGGTGCACCTTCGGGCCGAGAACCCGTTCCAGGGCGGGATGAATCTGGGTGAGTAGTCCCCGGATACGGTTCGACACGCGCGTGGCCTCGCCAGCGAGGTCGTCGTCGAAGCCGACGAGGACCTCCAACTCGGCCAGAGCCTCATCTCCGACGTCGACCCGCCGCAGCGTGTGCGGCAGGGTGCGGGCGGCATCAGCGATGACATAGGCGTCGCGGGCGTCGGTCTTCGCGCTTCCGGGGTGCAGATCGGCGATCCGGCGCATCGCCAGGCCGGGCAGGTAGGCCACCTGATGACCGCATGCCCGAGCCACCGCGACCGGCAGGGCGCCGATCGAGGCGGGCTGGTCGACCACCACCAGCACCCGACCGTGGCCGGCGAGTTTGTCGAACAACTGCCTCAGCCGAGCCTCGGTGTTCGGCAACGGTGCGTCGTGCAGCCGCTTGCCGTCCGGCGCCAACCCGACCGCGTGATGATCACCCTTACCGACATCCAACCCGAGGTAGACGCCGTATCCGCCGTGCACCACACCCGCCTCCACGCATCGTCCGTGGCCTCGGCCACAGGTCCAGGCGTCGGACTGCCGGCACCCACGTTACGAAGAGACCAACCCCAAACAGGGCGGCCGTGTCCCTATCAGCGGTCCGCCGACGCCACCCGACCCGGCGACAACACCCCCCGGATCATGCCTACGACAGGGGCAGGAAGTCATACCGGGCCGGGCGACCGAGGAGTCCCCGGCTGGGGACGATCAAAAAGGTAACGGGTGGGTGGGGTGGACAGTTCGTGGAAGCCGGGGGTGGCGGCGACCAGGAGGGTGCCGTCCCAGAGGCGAGCGGCGGCCTCGCCGTGGGGGATGCGGGAGATGACCGGGCCGAAGAAGGCCACTTTGGCGCCGGTGTCGTCGGTGGTGGCGATGATCGGGGTGCCGACGTGGTCGCCGACGAGTGCGATGGCCTCGGCGTGCGAGGCGCGTACCGCCGCGTCGAAGTCCGACGTCTCGGCCGCGTCGGCCAGGTCCCGGGGCAGGTCCGCGTCGGCCAGCGCGTCACCGAGGTCGCACCACTGGCCCCCTTCGTGGACCCGCAGGCCGTACGCGGTGAAGAAGCGCGCCAGCCCGTCCTGGCCGTACCGCTGCCGCACGGCGGCGCAGACCCGCACCGGACGCCACAGCCAGCCCTCGGTGTCACCCTCCGGGTCCACCTCCCGGCCCTCGTTGAGCACGGAGAGACTCATCACCTGCCAGCGCAGGGCGAGCGGTCGGACCGTGGCGACCTCAATCAACCAGCGCGAGGTGATCCAGGTGTACGGGCAACTCGGGTCGAACCAGAAATCCACGGTTCGTGTCATCGGCGCCCTCCTCGCCGCGCGATCCGTGCACGCGCTCAGCTCGATAGGGGCCACCCTGCCACAGGGCCGCCGGAGATGCTGGTCGCCAATCCCGCCCGCAGAGCCCATAGCGGCTGTCGATCATTAACACTATTCGCATCCCGCCTGGTCACGGGCCAGGTGAAAGGTGGTTCTGAGATCGATCCGGCACTTGTTCTGTTTTTGCCACTAATCGACCGATTTCTTGGAAAGATAGCGGGCGTGAAAGCTGTGAATTCTGCTGCGCCTGCTGTCTCGCCACTCGCTGGCGAGCCGATGAAGCGTGCCGACGCGGAGCGACTCGCGGGAGTGCTCAAGGCCTTCGCCGACCCGGCTCGACTCCGGCTGCTCAGCCTGATCCAAGCCGCTCCCAACGGTGAGGCATCCGTCAGTGACCTCACCGCCCCGCTTGGCCTCTCCCAACCGACGGTGAGTCATCACCTGCGGATTCTCACCGAGGCCGGCCTGCTCGAACGCGACAAACGCGGGGTCTGGGCGTACTACCGCCTGGTGCCGTCCACGATCTCGGCGATCGCCGAGCTGTTGACGCCGCCCCGCAAACGGGCCACGAGGCGGGCGCGCTGAAGGGGCCACGAGGCGCTCCGGTGGCACCGCGGCGTTCGCCGACCCGGTGCCGGCGACACCGCTGAACGGGCCACGAGGGGGGCGCGCTGAACGGGCAGCGAAGCGGGCGCGCTGAGCGGGCGGTGGTGAGCGGGGCTGGGCTCGACCGGGGCCACCCCGCGCACGGCTCACCAGTGAGCCGTGCCGGCAGAGCGGCCCCGGGTCGGGTCGGGCGACAGTGTCAGCCGGTCAGGTTCCACTGCTGGTTGGTGCCGCCGTGGCAGGCCCAGAGGTGCACCTTTGTCCCGTTGGCGGTGCCGTAGCCGCTGGCGTCGAGGCAGAGCCCGGACTGTACGCCGGTGATGGTGCCGTTGGCGTTCACGTTCCACTGCTGGTTGGACTGACCGTTGCAGTCCCAGATGATCGCCAGGGTGCCGTTGGCGGTGCCCTGGCCGGAGGCGTCGAGGCACTTGTTGCCGTACACCATCAGTTGCTTGCTCGCGGTGTAGGTCCAGCGTTGGTTCGTGCCGCCGTGGCAGTCCCAGAGCTGCGCCTGGGTGCCGTTCGTGGTGCTCGACCCGCCGATCTCCAGGCACCGGCCGGACTGGCCGCCGACGATCTGCCCGGCAGGCGGTGGCGGTGGTGCGGTGCCGCCCTGCGGACCGGCGGCGGACATCACCGCCTGGGCACCCGCCGGCCAGTTGCCGTTGGTCACCGTCACGTTGCCGGAGACGACGTTGCCCCGGTCGCCGTTTGTCACGTTGGTGCTGCCGTTCGTCGACCAGTTGTTGGTGACGGTGAAGTTGCCCATGTTCTCGGCGTACCAGTAGTTGGCGGTGGCCCAGGTGCCGGTGGCGGAGAAGACGTTGTTGCGGGCGGTGTAGTGGCGGGAGCCCTCGTCGAAGTAGAGCCCGAAGTGGCCGTTGGCCCGTAGGCAGTAGTTGTCGCTGATCAGCGCGCCCGGGTTCGCCGACAGGGTGTAGATGCAGCCGCCGTCGTTCATCTGCTGCATCACGTCGTGGATGTAGTTGCCGATCAGCCGGTTGTTCGACGCGGTGGTGGCGGTGCTGTAGCGGGGCTGGTAGTTGTAGAGGCCCCGGCCGGCGTAGTGCTCGCTGCCACCGGCGTCGTTGGAACCCCAGCCGTAGCCGAGGGACATGCCGGTGTACGGCATGTTGTAGACCTCGTTGTACGAGACCGTGGCGTTTGTGACGTAGGTGGTGAGCACCGAGACGATGCCCCGGTACTCGATGCCCAGGTCGTGCAGGCGGTTGTGGCTGATGGTGATGTCCCGGTTGACCATCCGCTGGTCGCTCGGGTGATGGGCGTCGGCCCGGACGCCACCGACCACAATGCCGCCGGCCGAGTTACGGGCGATCTCGGAGCGGGTGACGGTGATGTTGCTGGCACCGAGGCCGACCCCACTGCCGTGGGCGTTGGCGTCGTTGCCGATGCCGATGGCCGTCTGGCCCAGGTTGACGAACTGCGAGTCGGTAAGGGTGACGTTGTTGGCGGCGGAGATCTGCACGGCGGCCGGCATCTGCTGCCAGTTCGGCCGGGTCGCCTCGAACTGCGGGCAGCCGTTGTGGCAGGAGGTGAAGCTGGGCCAGTTCCAGTTGCCGTAGATGTACGCGCCGGTCTGCTGGTCCACGTACCCCTGGTTGCTGCTGGCCCCCAGCCAGCTGGTGCCGGTGAAGGTGATCCCGCTGAAGGTGACGTGGTGCGCCGGTGCGGCGTACGTCCCGCCGATCTGGACCAGGGACTGGAGGGTCGGCAGTTCCACGCTGACGTTGCTCATGTTCTGCCCGGCGAGCGGAATGTAGGAGAGCGCACCGGTGCCCGGGTCGAGGTACCACTCCCCCGGCGCGTCCAGGAACTCGTAGGCGTTTGTCAGGTAGAGCGGTCCGGGCCGGTGCGGGCTGGTGAAGGTGTCGTACCCGAAGTTGTTGTTGCTCCAGCCGGGCTGCTGCATCCGGATCAGGTTTCCGCTGATGCTCTGCACCGAGACGTACCGGTCGGTGAAGGAGTTGATGCTCTCCAGCTGGATCCGGCTCTGGTTGGCCAGGTTGTTCAGGTAGTTCAGGGCACCGCTGGTGAACCGCATGCCGGTGCTGTCGGCGGTGAAGTCGGCCCGGTTGACCTGGGTACGCGCCCGGGTGGCCACGGCACCGTTGACGTAGAGCTGCCGGGTGTCGGTCCCGGCACCGACGTTGGCCCGCCAGATGTTGCGGCCGGCGTCGACCAGGGACCAGCCGGTGACCGCCCGGGCACCGCTGATCACCGGTCGGGCCGAGGGCGCCGCCTGCCAGATCACCCGGTAGCCGTTCGTGCCGGAGTCGGCGGCGGTCAGCCGCAGCGGCGACGCCAGCCGGTACACCCCGTCGGCGAGCTGCACGACGATGTCACCGGACATGGAGCTGTTCAGCCCGCGTACCGCCGTCTGTGCGCCGGTCAACGAGCAGGGTTGGGCCGCGGTGCAGCTGCTGCCGCTGCCGTTCGGGGAGGCGTACAGGGTGGTGGTGGCGGCGAGTGCCGGGGTGGCGGCCGTGGCCACCACGGCGGCGCTGGCCACGACGGTAAGCGCCGCCGCCACGACCGTGGCGAACGCCCGGCTGGGTGCGGGAGCTGAAGGTACGGACACGGGGGTCTCCTTACCTGAGCTGGGGTGGTGTGGGGTGGGGTGGGGTAGCAGTTGCTCCGGTCACGGCTGCGCCGCGCCGGCCGACGCGAGGAGCGCACGGAGGTAGGCCAGTCCGTCGAGGGCCAGCCGGTCCTGCGACGGGGCCAGTGGCCGCCAGATCGACGCGGCGGTGGCGATCGTCTCGTTCTCGGCGGTGAACGACTCGATGCAGACCGCGCCCCGGTAACCGGTGGCGGCCAGCGCGGCGAAGAAGCGGGGCCAGTCGAAGTGGTCCCGGCCGGGCGCTCCCCGATCGGTGCCGCTGACCTGGACGTGCTTGAGGTGCGGCCCGGCGACGGCGAGGGCCGCGTACGGGTCGGACTCCTCGATGTTCAGGTGATAGGTGTCGAGCATGATGCCGACGTTCGACGGCAGCCCCTCGATCAGCTCCACCGTCTGCTCGACGGTGTTGACGACGCTCGTCTCGTACCGGTTGAGCGCCTCCACGCCGATGGTCACGCCCCGCTCGCCGGCATGGTCGGCGACCGGGGCCAGCGCCCGCCGGAAGTCGGCGTAGCAGGCGGCGCGCTGCGCCGGGCTCATCCGCCAGCTCCGGCCCACCGAGGCGTAGACCGGACCGCCGACGCACGGCGCGCCGAGGGCCGCCGCGCTGTCCACACAGCCCTTCAGGTACGCCACGGTCGCCGCGACCACGTCCGGCGCGGCGTCGACCAGGTCCCGGCCGGGCGGGGTGACCGCACAGACGCCGGCCGCCGCGAGCCCGTGCCGGGCCAGCAGGTCACGGGTACGGATCGGATCCCAGTCTCCGGGTTGCTCGATCGGCAACTCGACCGCGTCGAAGCCGAACCCGGCGATCCGGGGAATCAGCTCGGCCAGGGCCCGGTCGTCGACCGGGGACGCCCACACCCACGGGTTGACACCGATGGCGTACACGGCGGCCTACTTCCAGCGCTGCGGGTAACCCGGCAGGTCGGTGCAGCCGCACATCGCGTAGTGCAGCGGCGGCATGTCCGGGTCGAGGTAGCTGTCCAGGTTCTCCTGGGTGATCGTCGGCTGCGGCAGCTTCCACGGATTGGACACCTGCTCCCCGTCGAGGATCCGCAACGCGGCGATGATCGGCGTACGCCACTGGTAGGTCGGATAGGTCGGGGCGATCGCGGTGAGCCCGTCGTCCTTCCACATCTTGAGGAAGTCGAGCTGGTCCTCGCCGTTGATCGGCGGCACCGGCTTGCCGGCGTCCTGGAACGCCTCGACCGCCGCGACCGCGACCGCACCGGCATCCATCCAGACGCCGTCGATGGTGCCGTGCCGCTGGATGTAGTCGTCCACGATCTTCTTGGTCTTCGCCGGGTCGCCGTCGGTGAACTCGACGCCGACGACGTCGACCTGCGCCTTGTCGAAGACGACCTTCGCGGCGGACCAGCGGGTCTCCAGCACGTCCACCCCGGGCAGGATGCGCAGGGCGAGCACCTTGCCGCCGGGCTTCATCCGCTGGCTGACGAACTCGGCGCCGACGTGGCCGAAGCCGTACCCTCCGATGGGGTTGATGAACGTCACCGGGCAGTCGGTGTCCACGCCACGGTCGAAGACGACGACCGGCAGGCCGGTCTTGCAGGCCGCCTCGACGGCCGGGGTGAGCGTGGCGGTGGTGTTCGGTGAGACGATGAGCGCGTCGCAGTCCTTGCCCAGCAGGTCGTTGATGTCCGCGATCTGTTTCTGGTCCTTGCCTTCGGCGTCGACGTGCACGAACTCCTTGATCCGGCTGCCCTGCGCCTCGACCTCGGCCTGCATGGTCTTGAACCCGACCTGCCGCCACGGGTTGTTCAGCGCGGCGTTGGAGAAGCAGATCTTGTGCGGGCCGGCCTTCTTGAACTTCGTGGTGTCCACCGGCGTCGGGTTGAGCACCTGCTCCCACGGCTTGTCGGCCGGACCGGTCGGGGTGGCACCGAGCAACGCCAGCTCGGCGTCGTAGTCGGCCTGCACGAAGAACTTCGACTGTTCGCCGGTGCCGGACCCCTCGGCCGAGGCGCTCCCGGACGGGCTCGCGTTCGGCTGGTCGGTGGCACAGCCGGCGAGGGTGAGCAGGGTGACGGCGGCCAGCGCCGCCATGGAACGTCGCACGGTATTTTTCCCCTTATCTCGACGAAGATCGCGGTGCGGAAACCGCCACGGCGAGCAGGATGATCGCGCCCTGGACGGTCGATCTGAGGGCGCCGGAGACGCCGTAGAAATTCATGAGGGCGAAGAGCAGTTCGAGGGTCAGCGCACCGAGCATCGCGCCGACGACCGAGCCACGGCCGCCGCCCAGCGCGACCCCGCCGAGCACGACCGCGGTGATCGCGCCGAACTCCAGGCCGGCACCGGCCTGGAACGACACCCCGCTGTAGCCGCCGATCAGGATCGCCGCGACGGCCGCCGCCACTCCACTGAGGACGAAGGCGATGGTCCGGCTGCGCCAGACCCGCACCCCGCTCAGCTCGGCGGTACGCGGATTGTCGCCGACGGCGACAAGCGTCCGCCCGAAGTCCGAGCGGGTCAGCAGCACCGCCAGGGCGGCGAAGACCAGCAGCACGATCAGCGCGTACGGGACGCGGCCGAGCAGCGGCAGGTCCTCGATGGCGCGCCGGCCGAGTCGGCGGAACTCCTCGGAGAGCCCACCCTTTGGCGCGCCGTCGGACCAGAGGTACACCGCACCGAGGAGGATCAGGAACATGCCAAGCGTGGTGATGAACGACGGCACCCGCAGGCGGGTGGTGATCAGGCCGTTGACCAGCCCGACGAATGCACCGAAGAGGAGCAGCAGCCCCACCACCGGCCAGGTACGCGACGGGTCGCTGTCGATGAGCCGGGCGGCGACGACCACCTGCGCGGTGACCAGGGAGCCGACCGACAGGTCGAACTCGCCGGAGACGATCACGAAGTACTGACCGGCGGCGAGCAGGATGATCGGTGCCGAACGGCCGAGGAAGGACATCAGCGACGGCGGGGCGAGGAAGTCGGGCTGCCGGATGCCGACGAGGAGCAGCAGCACCGCGAGAATCACCAGGATCGGCAGGAGGCCGCCGGGACGTACCCGCACCGGGCCCATCGACCGCAGCGGACGCGTAACGATCTGCATGATCAGGAATCCGCCTTTCGCAGGGCCCGGCGGGCGTAGACGGCGACGGCGGCGATGATGACGGCGCCCCGGATCACCTGCTTGAAGAAGGCGTCGACCTCAAGTTGGTTGAAGATGGCGTCGATGCTGGCGAGCAGCAGCACCCCGCCGACGGTGCCGACGACCCCGCCGCGCCCACCGGCCAGAGCGGTGCCGCCGAGCACCACGGCGGCGATCGACTCCAGGTCGTAGAGGCCCTCGGTGCCCACCCGGGGTGCGCCCGCGCCGAGCCGGCTGGCCAGGTAGATCCCGGCCAGCCCGGCGCAGAGCGAACAGAGCACGTGCGCGGTGACCAGGACCCGACCGTTGCGTACGCCGGAGAGGCGGGCCACCTCCGGATCGCCACCGACGGCGACGAGGTGGTGGCCGAAGCGGGTCCGGGAGAGCGCGAACCAGGCCAGCGCCGTGACGACCACCAGCAGCACGAACGACAGCGGCACCGGGCCGATGCGCTGATAGCCGAGGCTCTGCACGAGTGCCGGCGAGGTGGTCCCGGCCGGCCCGTCGTACCCGTTGTCGAGGTAGCCCTTGAGCAGCAGCCCGACGCCGAGGGTGGCGATGAACGCGTTGATCCGTAGCCGGGTGACGAGCAGCCCGTTGAACAGCCCGATGGCGGCGCTTACCGTGAGGGCCAGGCCGATCGCCGGCAGCACCGCGCCGTCGCGGCCGTTCATCGTCTCGGCCGCGATGAGGGTGCTCAGGCTGATCACGTAGGCCACGGAGAGGTCGAGCGAGCCGCCGAGGATGACCAGGGTCTGGCCGACCGCGACGAGCCCGAGCCCGGCGGCCACGTGCAGCAAGCTCACCGTCGTCGACTGGTTGAACAGCTGCCCACCGTCGATCAGCACGATCAGCCAGCCGATCGCGAGGGTGAGGGCCAGGGCCACGAACACGCCCGGCACGTTCCAGCGCGCCGGGCGCAGCGAGAGCACACTCACGCGACCGCCCCCACCGTGCCGACCGCCAGCGCCATTACCTCTTCCTCCGTCGCAGCGGCGGGCAACTCGCCCGCGATCCGGCCGTCGCGCAGCACCACGATCCGGTCACTCATGCCCAGCAGCTCCGGCAGATCGGAGGAGATCATCAGCACCGCGGCACCCTCGCTGGCGAGGCGGCGGACCAGATCGTGGATGGCGGACTTCGCGCCGACGTCGATGCCCCGGGTCGGCTCGTCGAAGAGCAGGATCCGCGGGTTGAGCAGGAGCCAGCGCGCCAGCACCACCTTCTGCTGGTTGCCGCCGGAGAGAAAGCGGATTTCCTGGTCGTCGCCGGCCGCGCGGACCTGGACGGCGGCGAGCAGTTCCCGGATGCGTACGGTCCGGGCGGCGCGACCGGACCGCGCCGCGACGGCGGCCCGGCCGGCGAGCAGCGCGTTGTCCAGCACCGACTGCCGGGCGACGATGCCCTCGCCCTTGCGGTCCTCGCTGACGTAGGCGACCCCGGCCCGCATCGCGGCACGTGGCGAGCGCAGCCGGACCGGTACGCCGTCGAGGGTGACCGTACCTGTGGTGAAGGGCGCCACCCCGAAGATCGCCCGGGCCAGCGCCGAGCGTCCGGAGCCCTGGAGCCCGCCGATGCCGAGCACCTCACCGGCGCGCAGGTCCAGATCGATGTCGCGCAGTCGCCGGTTGCCGCCGCCGCGCACCGTGAGCCGGACCGCGCCGAGATCTTCCGGGGCGGCCCGGTCGGGGTAGTAGCTGGACAGTTCCCGGCCGACCATGTGCCGGACCAGTTCGTCGGCGGTCGTCTCGGCGGTGCGCAGGGTGCTCACCCGGCGACCGTCCTTGAGTACGGTGATCCGGTCGGAGAGGTCGAACACCTCGGTGAGCCGGTGCGAGACGTACAACAGCCCGATGCCGCGCTGCTGAAGCCGGCGCACCAGCCGGTAGAGCAGTTCGACCTCGTGGTCGGCAAGCGCTGCGGTCGGCTCGTCCATGATGAGCAGCCGCGCGTCCAGGGCGAGCGCCTTGGTGATCTCGACGACCTGCTGCTGGGCGACGCCGAGCCGCCCCACCTTGGCGTCGGCGGGCAGGGTGGTTTCGCCGATCGAGGCGAGCAACTCCCGGGTGCGGTGCAGCATCTGCCGACGGTCGACCAGACCACGGCGTACCGGTTCGTGGCCCAGGTGCACGTTCTCCGCGACGGTGCGCTCCGGCAGCAGGGTGAACTCCTGGTGGATGATGCCGATTCCGGCCCGCTGGGCGTCGCGCGGGCCACGGAACGCGCGCGACTCGCCCAGGAACTCGACGGTGCCCTCGTCCGGCACGTGACCGCCCGAGACGATCTTCATGAGGGTGGATTTGCCGGCCCCGTTCTCCCCGACCACGGCATGCACCTCGCCGGGCGCGACGTCGAGGTCGACGCCGTCGAGAACGCGTACGCCGAGGAAAGACTTGCCGATGCCGCGCAGGGCGAGCAGCGGCACCGGCCGGAGATCTGACATCGCGGACAGCCCTTACAGGTAGTGGTCACCGATGAGGTTCGTGCCCGCGCCGCCGGGCTGATCCAGCGGCGCGGGCACGGCGGACATTCGCAGGACGTAGCGCGACTTACGTTCTTATGTGGCAAACATTCTCTTGACATGACCGAAACATCACACGTATGAAGATAGATGTTTCGATGCGGCTACGCAATCCTCCGCCTGAGCGGCCACTCATCCGGCCGCGATCGACAGCGGCTTGCGGCCGACGGAACCACACACCCCCACCCACCTCAGGAGAGACATCGGATGTTGATCATGACATTGATGATCGTCGATTGAGTGCCAAGCCTGACCTAGGAGACGGCATGCGTCGCAACACATCGATCATCGGGCTGATCGCGGGCCTGTTGCTCTCGCTCGCGCTCGTCCAACCGGCATCGGCCGCCCCGGCCTTCCGGGCCCTGCTGTTCACCAAGACCGCCGGCTACCGGCACGACTCGATTCCCGCCGGGGTCTCGATGTTCCAGCAGCAGGCGGCGGCCAACAACTTCGAGCTGGTGCACAGCGAGGACTCGAACGTCTTCACCCCGGCCAACCTCGCCACCTTCGACGTCCTCATCATGTTCCAGACCTCCGGCATGGTCTGGACCTCCGCCGCCCAACGCCAGGCCGTCGAGGGATTCCTGGCCAGCGGCAAGGGCATCGTCGCCATCCACAACGCCACCGACATGGGCATCGAAGCCGAGTACCCGTGGTGGGACCAGACCGTGAACGCCGGGGCGCACATGCCCGAGCACTCCCCCGGCGTACTGCCCGGCACCGCAATCGTCGCCGACAAGAAGCACCCGTCGACAGCCAGCCTGCCGGACCGCTGGAACCGCAGCGAGGAGTGGTACAACTTCGACAAGAACCCGCGCGGCGACGTGCACGTCCTGGTGACCGCCGACGAGCGGACGTACAACCCGGGTTCCCGGGCGATGGGCCCGGACCACCCGATCTCCTGGTGCCGCAACACCGCTGGCGGCCGGGTCTGGACCACCGCGATGGGCCACGCCGCCGAGTCCTACAGCGAGACCCACTTCCGCAACCACGTGCTCGGCGGGGTCAAGTGGGCCGCCGGCAACGAACCAGGTGACTGCGGCGGCACCGTCTGGGGCAACTTCGAGAAACGCACCCTCGACAGCAACACCGTCGACCCGATGGCGCTCGCCGTGGCACCCGACGGTCGGGTGCTGTACGTCCAACGCGGTGGCCAGGTCAAGATCTTCAAGCCGAGCACCAACAGCACGGTGACCGCCGGCACGCTAAGCGTCTACACCGGCGGCGAGGACGGCCTGACCGGACTGGCGCTGGACCCGAACTTCGCGACAAACGGGTACGTGTACCTGTACCACTCACCGGCCAGCAGCTCCACCGACGTCAACCGGGTCTCCCGCTACACGCTCAGCGGCGACACGCTGAACATGTCAAGCGGGGTCACCATCATCGACATTCCGGCGTACCGGGACCGGACCTACCCCGAGCCCGGCCACACCGGCGGGTACCTCGACTTCGGGCCGGACGGCAACCTCTACATCGGCACCGGTGACGACGTCGCGCCGAACCTCGACCCCAACTGGCAGGGCTACGCCCCGCTGGACTGGCGGCCCGGCAAGCACATGCTCGACGCGGCGCGTACCGCCGGCAACACCAACGACCTGCGCGGCAAGCTGCTGCGCATCCGGCCCTCGGCCAGCGGCGGCTACACCATCCCGGCGGGCAACATGTACGCCCAGGGCACGGCGCAGACCCGTCCGGAAATCTACGCG
The DNA here is from genome assembly GCF_038246755.1 of Micromonospora sp. FIMYZ51. Taxonomy (NCBI): domain Bacteria; kingdom Bacillati; phylum Actinomycetota; class Actinomycetes; order Micromonosporales; family Micromonosporaceae; genus Micromonospora; species Micromonospora sp. FIMYZ51. The sequence continues at coordinate 4,412,662 of NZ_CP134706.1, forward strand.
ATGGGCTTCCGCAACCCGTTCCGCTTCTCCATCGACCCGGCCAACGGCTGGGTCTACCTGGCCGACTACGGGCCCGACCGGAACCCCCCGACCACCAACCGAGGCCCCGAGGGGCTCGTCGAACTCAACGTGATCAAGGCTCCGGGCAACTACGGCTGGCCGTTCTGTCACGGCGACAACCAGCCGTACGCGCCGTACAACCCGGACACCGGGGCGGTCGGCGCCAAGTTCAACTGCGCCGCACCGGTGAACAACTCGCCAAACAACACCGGCCTGACCAGCCTCCGGCCGGTCGTCGCGCCCAACCTGTGGTACGGCTACGGCAACTCGCCGAACTTCCCCGAGCTGGGTTCCGGCGGCTCCGGACCGATGGGCGGGCCGGTCTACCGGTACAACCCGGCGAACCCGTCGGCGACGAAGTTCCCGCCGTACTACGACGGGGTCCACTTCTTCTACGAGTGGTCGCGCAGCTACCTCAAGGAGGTGCACTTCGACTCGGCCACCGCGGTCACCCGCACCAACGCGTTCCTGCCCACCAGCCGGTTCAACAAACCGATGGACCTGGAGTTCGGGCCGGACGGTTCGCTCTACCTGCTGGAGTGGGGCACCAACTTCGGTGGCGGCAACAGCGACTCCGGCCTCTACCGGATCGACTACGTCCAGGGCGGCCGGTCCCCGATCGCCACGGCCACCGGTACGCCCACCAGCGGCAACGCCCCGCTGACCGTGCAGTTCTCCAGCGCCGGCTCGATGGACCCCGACCCCGGCGACACGATCAGCTACCACTGGACCTTCGGCGACGGCACCACCTCGACGGCGGCCAACCCGTCGAAGGTCTACACCAGCAACGGCAACTACACGGCGCAGTTGAGGGTGACCGACAGCTCAGGCAAGACCGGCTTCGCAAACGTCCAGATCACCGTCGGCAACACCGCGCCGGTGGTCACCATCACCACCCCGGCCAACGGCGGCATGCTCACCTTCGGTGACCGGGTGTCCTACCAGATCACCGTCTCCGACCCGGGCGGCGCACCGATCGACTGCACCAAGGTCTTCCTCAACCCGGCGCTCGGGCACGACGACCACGCGCACGAGACCACTGACTATCCCGGTTGCTCCGGCACCATCCCGACCGACCTGCTCGGCGGGCACCCGGACGGGGCGAACCTGTTCTACGTGCTCAACGCCCGCTACACCGACAACGGCGGGGCGGGCGGCGCGAACCCGCTCACCGGCCACGCGCAGGTGATCCTGCAACCCAAGCACAAGCAGGCCGAGTACTACAGCAGCCAGTCCGGCACCCGGGTCATCGACCAAGCCGGCGCGCAGAGCGGCAAGCGGATCGGGGACATCTCCAACAACGACTGGATCGCGTTCACCCCGATGAGCCTGACCGGCATCAACACCGTCAGCTACCGGCTGTCGTCGCCCTCCGGCGGCGGTTCGATCGAGCTGCGCGCCGGCTCGCCGACCGGCACGCTGCTGGCCACCACCCCGGTGCCGAGCACCGGTGGCTGGGACAACTACCAGTCCACGCCGCCGGTGAACGTCACCGCCCTGGCCGGCACCCACACCCTGTACCTGGTCTTCAAGGGCAGTGGGAACAACTGGTTCGACCTCGACTCGCACACCTTCGGCGGTCCCGGCGTCGGCACCGGCGGCCCGGTCACCCCTCCGCCGGGTGACGGGATCGCCGGCCGGACCTGGACACTCGCCGCGCAACACAGCAACAAGCTGATGGACGTCAGCGGCGTCTCCACCGCCGACGGCGCCCAGATCCACCAGTGGGCGGCGACCGGCGGCAACAACCAGAAGTGGCAGGCCGTCGACGCCGGTGGTGGCGCCGTCTACCTGAAGGCGGTGCACAGCGGCAAGTGCGCGGAGGTCATCGGCGGCTCCACCAGCGCGGGTGCCTTCCTCCAGCAGGCCACCTGCAACAACGGCAACCAGCAGAAGTTCACCGCCACGGCGACCGCTACCTCCGGGGTCTACACGGTGAAGAGCGTACCCAGTGGGCTCTGCCTGGACGTCAACGGCGGCGCCACAAGCGACGGTGCCCGGCTGTTGCAGTGGACCTGCCACGGCGGCACCAACCAGCAGTGGCGGTTCAGCCCGGCCTGACCCGGCCACAGCTGACCGGTGAACACCTCCGATCGGGACCGGCGTCGCACCACGGCGCCGGTCCCACGTCCCTTCCGGAGCATGCGGGCCGGCGACGGCAGCAGGCGGACGTCGGCTTCGCCCGCGTGCGGCCACGCCTGCCTCGGAGCTAGGGCCTGTGTCGAAGGCAGCGGCCGGACCTGGGCTGCCGCCGCGCGCCGCTCGCGGCAGATGCGTGCGCCTAACCATCGCCACCTGTCGCCGACAGGAGCGCAGCAGGGCCACCGACCATTCCTATGCAGCAACACCCGGTTGCTACGTCGCGCGGGGGGCTGCCACACTACCGCAGTGTCCAACAATGCCCGAGTTCACGGCCCCGTTTCCTCGTTCTTTCTTGCCTGGTCCCGATGGTTCGAGCGAGTGCCGCGATGGTTGCGTCTGACGATGTACACGCCGCTAGTTGCCTTAATGGCTTTCAGCTTGGGTAGTCGCCGTGGGTGGACCATCGGAATGGCAGCCGGGCTTTTCTACGGCATTTTGTTCGTTGGCTACGCGATTTCCCCGCAACATATTCAGGAATGGTCGAAGAATCACGCATACCTGGATGCAATGCTTTTCATACCGTTCTTGTTCTTTGCCATGTTGCTCCTGCTACCCCAAGCTCCGATATGGATCTTGGCGCTCGTGGCTGTGGGGATCGGCGGCGCTACCGTGCCGCTCATGGTTCGTAGACGCCGCCAGTTCTGGGCACGTGAAGCAGCTGAAATCAAGCGTCAGCCCTAGGCTCTGGTCGGGCCGCTGATTGCTCGTCGCTCGGAGCGGAGGGTTCACGTCGTCGGTGGCCGCGTCAGTCACCGCCGGCGGTTGGGGTCGACGACGCATGTCCTGGCCGAGCGAGCGTCGCTCCTTAGGCCCGGCAGACGATCTCGCCGTGCAGCACGACGAACCAGGCATCCGCCGCTTCGGCCCATTCCCGCCAGCCGTCCGAGATGCCGCGTAGGTCCTGCGCCGTGGCGGCGCCTGAGGTCAGCACCTGTCGGGCCAGGTCCGAATTCAGGATCCGCTCGGCCCACATCCCGCCCCACCACCGCCTGTCCTCCGGCGTGGCGAAGCACCAGGTGCTCGCCGTCGCCCTGACGTCGGTGAACCCGGCGGCCTGCGCCCAGGAGAGCAGCCGCCGGCCGGCGTCCGGCTCGCCTGCGTTGGCGCGGGCGGCCTGCTGGTACAGGGCGAGCCAATCGTCCAGCGCCGGCACGCGAGGAAACCAGGTGAACGCGGCATAGTCGCTGTCCCGCGCAGCGACGATTCCGCCGAGGCGGCAGACCCGGCGCATCTCGCGCAGCGCCTGCACCGGATCGGCGACATGCTGAAGCACCTGGTGGGCGTGGACGACGTCGAACGTACCGTCGGGGAAATCCAGCGCGTGGACGTCAGCGACCGCGAAGTCGATGTTGCCCTGGCCACGTGCGTCGGCCTCCGTGCGGGCGAGTTGGAGCGCGTCGCCGGTGATCTCCACGGCGGTGACGCGTCCGGGTGCGACACGGGCGGCCAGGTCGACGGTGATGGTGCCCGGTCCGCATCCGACGTCGAGCACCGACATGCCTGGCGTGAGGTGCGGCAGCAGGTACGCCGCCGAGTTCTCGGCGGTACGCCACCGGTGCGAGCGCAACACCGACTCGTGGTGCCCGTGGGTATAGACGTTCGGTGCGGCTGGCATGCGCGAATCTCCTCGACCGGGTGCAGCGACCGTAGCCAACCCGTCCCGCAATTCGGTAGGAGAATCCTATATTTTGGGAGACGGTGCCGCGAGCAGCCCGGCCGAGGCCAGCGCGGCCCAGAGTTCGTCCGGTACGTCGACCGCCGAGCGCCGTACGGTCTCCACCATCTGGGGCCCGTTGCGCACACCGACCACCGTCGACACCACGGCCGGGTGCCGGCGGACGAAGGCCAGCGCCGCCTGCGGCAGGGTGACGCCGTACGTCTGGCAGACCTCGGCGATGCGCCGGGCTCGGGCGATCAGCTCCGGCGGTGCCTGCTCGTAGTTGTACGAGGCGTCGGCCGGGGGGTGGTCCCGGGACAGCAGCCCCGAGTTGTAGACGCCCGCGATCACCACGCCCACCCCACGCCGCTGCGCGGCGGGCAACAGGTCGTCCGCCGCGCCCTGTTCGAGCAGGGTGTAGCGGCCGGCGCACATCACCACGTCGATGTCGGTCTCTTCGACGAACCGGGCAAGCATCGCCGACTGGTTCATGCCGGCCCCGATGGCACCCACCACGCCCTGGTCCCGCAGCTCGACCAGGGCGGGCACCGCCTGGCCGGTGGCCTGCTCCCAGTGGTCGTCGGGGTCGTGCAGGTAGGCGATGTCGATCCGGTCCAGGCCCAGCCGGTCGAGGCTGGACTCGATCGAACGGCGCACCCCGTCGCGGCTGAAGTCCCAGACCCGGCGGTGGCTGGCGGGGACATCGAACCCCTCGGGGTCACGCCGATGCGCGTCCTGCGGCGACGGCTCCAGGAGTCGTCCGACCTTTGTCGACACCACGTACTCGTCGCGCGGTCGGTGCCGCAGGGCCGCGCCGAGCCGTCGCTCGGACAGCCCGAGCCCGTAGTGCGGCGCGGTGTCGAAGTACCGTACGCCCGCCGCCCAGGCGGTGTCGATGGCCGTGCGGAACTCCTCGTCCGTGGTCGCCCGGTACAGGTTGCCGCCCTGAGCGGCACCGAGGCCCAGGTCGGTGAGGCGTACCGCGGGACGGCGTGGCAGTGGGCGGGCGCTCATGACATCCCCAGGCTGGTGACGTGCCGGGCGGCGGCGACGGGCAACCGTCGGGCGGGAAAGGCGCCGTCGGACTCCGCCAGCAGGCGCCGTCCGGCCGTCTCCGGCCGGACGTTCGGGCTGTCGGACGCCGGGACGGGCTGCCGGTCGGCGGCCCGGGTCCGCTGCTCGTCGACTCGGATGCCGAGCCCCGGCGAGTCGCCGAGGACGAAGGCACCGTCCTCGACGTACAGGTCGATGGCGACGCCGACCGGTGGGTGCAGATCCTGGAGTTCGCTGGTCAGATGGTTCGGCACCGAGGTCGCGGCGTGCAGCAGCCCGACCGGGCTGTTGCCGATCGGACTGACCGGCAGGTCGTACGCGTGCGCCAGGGCCGATACCCGCAGGAAGTGGGTGATCCCCCAGACGGCGGCCATCTGCACGATGTCGACCGCCCCGGCGGTGATCAGCGGACGGTACTGTTCCAGCCCGGTGAGGTTCTCCCCGGTGGCGACGGAGGCGCGGATCCCCCGACCGACCGCGGCGAGGCCCTCGGCGTCCCAGCGCCGCACCGGCTCCTCGATCCAGATCAGGTCCAGGACCCGTTCCAGTTCGGCGACGTGCCGCACGGCCTGCTTACGGGTCCAGGCCTCGTTCACGTCGAGCATGAGGCCCGGCCGTAGGCCGTGCCCCGCCTCGGTGAGCAGGTCCCGGACCAGGCAGAGACGACGCCGGTCGTGCTCGATGTCGAGGCCACCCTTGAGCTTGGCGGCCCGCAGGCCGTGCCGGGCGTACGCCTGGTAGGCCGAGACGAGTTCGTCGTCGGTCAGCCCGATGTCGAGGCCGGAGGCGTACGCGGGCACCACCCGGTCGCGCCCACCGAGCAGCCGCCACAGCGGCTCGCCGGCCGCCTGCGCCTTGATGTCCCACAGGGCGGTGTCGAGCGCGCCGATGGTGCCGAAGACCGGGCCGGCATGGCCCGCCTTGAACGTGTGCCGCAGCATGCGGTCGTAGAGGGTGGTCACGGCACGGGGGTCTTCGCCCTCGATGGCCGCGAAGATCCGCTCGATCTCGACGTACGGGCCGAGGCCGACTCCGGAAATTCCCTCGTCGGTCTCGACGATGACGATCGACACCGGGACCACCCCGTCGGCGAAGACGCCATTGGCGTCGCCGACCGGTCGCCCCCACTCCTGGACCGTGGTGAGTGTCCGATATCCGGTGATCCGCATGTCAGCCCTTCGTGGAACCGGCGGCGACGCCGTCGGCGATCTGGCGCTGGAGAAAGAGGTAGACCACCAGGACCGGGATCGCGGCGATCAGCACCCCGGAGGCGAAGGTGGGAATGTCGTCGGAGTACTGCCCGCGCAGTGAGGTCACGCCGACCATGAGCGTCCGGTGGTCGGCCGAGGGCATCATCACCAGCGACATGAGGACGTCGTTCCAGCAGAACAGGGCGTTGAGGATGCCGACCGAGAGCAGCGCCGGGGTGCCCAGCGGCAGCATGATCCGGCGGTACACGCCGTACACGCTGTTGCCGTCGATCCGGGCCGCGTCGATGATCTCCGGCGGGATGGTCTTGTAGTAGCTCGTCATCAGGAAGACGGTGAAGGGTAGGAACTGGGCCACGTAGACGAGGATCAACCCAGGGTACGTGTCGATGAGCGCGGTGTCGGCCATGATCCGGGCGAGCGGCACCATGATCACCTGAAACGGCACGAAGAGTCCCGCCAGACAGCCCAGGAACAACGCCGACGAGCCACGGAACCGCAGCTGGCTCAGGGCGAAGCCGGCCATCGACCCGAGCAGCAGCAACAGCGCCACCGAGCAGGTCACCACGAGCAGCGAGTTGACGAAGTAGCGGCCCATACCGACGCTTGTCCACGCCGTGCTGATGTTCTCCCAGCGCAGCGCGTCGGTAAGCGAGAACCGGTCGAGGATGTAGTCCCGCCGCGTCTTCATCGCGACATTTGCGGTGAACAGCAGAGGATAGATCGTCGCCAGCGCGAGCAGCGACATCGGGATGGCGATCAGCCAGCGGCCACGGACCCGGGTCATCAGTCCTCTCTCCCCGCCCGCCGGAGCAGTTTGATCTGGAGCAGCCCCACCACGAGCATGATCGTGAAGAGCACCGTCGACGCGGCCGACGCCAGCGCCGGACGGTTCATCTGCCCCTGCTGGATCCAGATGTAGTACTCCGGCAGGTACGTCGATCCCTCCGGACCGCCGCTGGTCATCACGTAGAGCAGGCCGAACATGGAGGTCAGCATCCCGATCATCGTGGTCACGAAGACGAACTGGATGGTGCGGGCGAGACCGGGAACGATCACATGGCGGATGACCTGGGGTAGCGACGCACCGTCCACCCGGGCGGCGTCCAGCAGCGCGGCGTCGAGGGTGGCGAACCCGGCGAGGAACACCACCAGGGCCATCCCGAAGGTCGCCCAGACATGCACGCCGACCACCATGAACATGGCGATGTCGGGGTCGCCGAGCCAGTCCACCGGGGGAATGCCTACCGACCCGAGGGCGGCGTTGAGTGGGCCGTCGAAGGCGAGCAGCAGGTTGTAGATCGCGCCGACGATCACCGGGGAGAGCACCGCGGGGAAGAAGTAGACGCTGCGGTAGAACCGGTGACCGGGCACCCGCAGGTAGATGAACGTCGCAAGCAGGCCGGGAATCGCCACCGCCACCGGAAGCAGCAGCACCAGCAGTCCGACGTTGCTCAGCGCGATCCGGAACAGCGGGTCGTCGAAGAGTTCGAGGTAGTTGTCGAGACCGACGGGCATCCCGTTGCGCTCACCGTCGCCGGTGAAGGAGAAGTTGACCCCGAGCAGCAACGGGTAGAGCCGCAGCAGCACGATGACCAGGACGGCCGGGGCGACAAGCAGGTAGGGGGCGAAGCGTTCGGTCCGCGCGCCGCCGCCCCGGCGGGGCCGGCCACCGCGGCGCTCGGGCACGCTGGCGGGCCCCCCGCCGGTCCGTCCGGTTGGCGCTGGACGGACCGACGGTTGCACCTTTCCGATCGGCACGAGGTCAGCCCGCCTGGTCGGAAGCGGCCAACTGCTTCACCACCTCATCGACGCTTGTCGACCCGCTGAGCAGCTGCTGGGAGAGCCGCCCCATCAGGTCCAGGGTCTTCGAGGAGAGCGCCACGTGCAGGGCCGGCTTGCCGTCCTTGAGCCCGGAGACGATCGTGGCGACGCTGGGACCCCCCGCCGACACGTCGACGGTGGTGTCGGCGGCGATCGCGCCCGCGTCGGCGTAGAACGCCTTGAGCGCGTCGGTCGAGGTCAGGGAGCGGACCAGGTCGGCGGCGACCTTGGGGTCCTTGGTCCACTTCGCCACGCCGTAACCGATGCCACCGTCGTAGGCCAGGCTCGGGGTGGTGCCGGGGGTGACCACCGGCGCGTTCATGACCCCGAGCTTGTCGGCGGTCAGGAACTCGCTGAAGTCCTTCCAGTGCCCGACGTCCGACATCAGGCCGATGACGTGGGCGGCCTTGCCGGACTGGAAGAGGGCGAAGGAGTCGTTGAACATCGCGGTCGAGTTGGCCCCGTCGTTGTTCAGGCCCGCGTCGCCGGCCTCCTTCCAGAGCTGGAAGACCCGCTTGACGTTCGGCGAGTTCCAGTCGCGCTTCCCGGCGATCCAGTCGTCGTACTCCTGGCCGGTGAAGATGCCCGACCCCAGGCCGGAGAGCCAGAACTGGATGCCGGCGCCCTCCTTGTTGCCGAGGGCGAAGCACTTGGCGCCGGCCTTGGCGATGGCGGCGCAGTCGGCCAGGAACTCGGTCCAGGTGGTGGCCGGGCTGGCCGGGTCGAGACCGGCATTCTCGTAGAGCGTCTTGTTGTAGTAGATGGGGTGCCCCTGTAGCGTCACCGGGCCGGCATAGATCTTGCCGTCCTTGGTGAAGGCGTCCCAGCCGGCCAGCCGCTCCCGGTCCGGGGCCAGGTACTCGTCCAGCGGCACCAGCGCGTCCACCCGGTCGCGGAGCTGGCCGCCGCCGTTGAACAGCATGACGTCCGGCCCCTTACCGGACTGAATCGCCGCGCCGAGCAGCGTGTAGTACTGGTCGAACGGTTGCGCGACGAACTCGACAGTCACGTCCGGGTGTGTCTTGGCGAAGTCGGCCTTGGCCTTTTCCAGGTAGCTCGCGGCGGACGCCTCGCCGGACTTCCAGTCCCAGACGACCAGTTTGCCGGCGGAGCCGCCGGCCGAGGGGTTGTCGCCGGTGGCACTTCCACAGCCCGTCAACGCCAGTCCCACAACGAGGACGGCTGACCATAAGGCTCGCTGTTTCATCGTTTCACCTCTGCCCGGGAATGGCTGACGGACCAGCCGCCAGGCCAATAGTGATCAAAAACGTAACTCGTATGACGTTTGACGTCAACAGGCCGCCCGTACACTGACCTTGGACGCCGGGTAGCACGGCGAGCCAATCGGAGGGGACATGACGTCATCGCAGGAGACCGCGCCGGAAGCGGTGGCCACACCGGCCTGGGCGCGACGGCCGACCAACCTCGCTCGCGCCGTCACCGCCGAGTTGGTGGAGCGCATCGTGCGCGGTGTGCACCCGTCCGGAACGGCGTTGCCCCCGGAACCGATCCTCTGCGAGACCTTCTCCGTGAGCCGGACCGTCGTCCGGGAGGCGGTGAAGATCCTCCAGGAGAAGGGCCTGGTGCAGGTCCGCCAGGGTGCGGGGACCATGGTCACCCCGGCGTCGATGTGGGACATGCTCGACGAACTGGTCCTCGCGGCCACCATCGCCAAGGACGAAGACCTGGCCATCCTCGACGACCTCGTGGTGACCCGGCGACTGCTGGAGTCCGACATGGCAAACGTCGCCGCCCGCCGCGCCGATCCGCAGACCATCGACCGGCTGCGCGCCCAGGTGGACCGGATGGACGAACTCGTCGATGACCACGTCACGTACCACGAGCACGACCGGGCCTTCCACGACACCATCATGCAGACCTCCGGAAACCGCATCGCCCGCGCCGTGGTACGCGCGCTGGAGAGCCAGGTGGTCAACACCGCTCGATACATGGGCCGCACCGAGCGGGCCCTGTGCGTGGCGTCCAACCGGGGACACCGGCGCATCTACGAGCGGATCGCCGCCCACGACCCGGACGGTGCCGCCGAGGCGATGTTCCACCACATCACCGAGGCCTGGCTCGTCCGGCGCGGCGGCCCGGACGAGCCGACCCGCCTGCAACGCTGACCCGCCCGGAGAACAGCCGGACAGCCGCCACTGCCAGGTTCGCAAGTGGCGGCTGCCGCCGGCTGCGACCTCAGCCGCAGTCACCGAACTCAGGAGAACTGCGCGAAGAAGCGCCAGATCTCACCCTTGGTCCAGGTCGTGACGCCACTCTCGGCGTACGTCCCGTCCACCGGACCGGGCATGTGCCCGTTGTCGAACGCCGCCCACTGCACCGGGTACCCGGCCCGGCAGCCCGAGTAGGTCGTGGTGATGTGCGTACGGCTACCCGCCGCCGGCTCGCGCGGGCTCTGCGCGGTGCAACCGTTGTTGCGCACGAAGGTGTCCCGCAGTCCACGTCCCTGACCGATGCTCAGCACGTTGTCCGAGATGCCGTGCAGCCCGAAGTACGCGATCGGCTGGTTGCCGCCGCTGCACCCGCTGATCTGCGCACCGGCGATCACCGCGACGGCCCGGAAGACGTCGGCCCGGGCACAGGCCAGGGCGTAGCTCATCCCGCCGCCCCAGCTGAAACCGAGAGCGAAGCGCTGCCTCGGGTTGACACACAGGTCACTCTCGATCCGCCGGATCATGTCGTCGACGAAGGTGACGTCCTCGCCGCCGGCATTGCCCCAACCGTTGCCGAGCCCCTGCGGCGCGACGAGGATCGCACTGTTGTTTGACTGCTCCTGCTGGCCGTAGTAGGACCAGGCGGCCCCGCTGGTGCCACCGTTGGAGATCTCCTGCATGGTGCCGCCACGCCAGTGGAAGGCGAAGATCAGCCGGTACGGGTTGTTGCTGTTGTAGTTGGCGGGTACCCGCAGGATGAACTGGCGGCTCTTGCCGTTGCTCTGGATCGTGTGGGTACCGCTGGACAGCGTCGGCGCCTTGCCGCACCCGTTGCCGCCCGTCGGCGGCGGCGTCGGGTTGCCGCCCCCGTCGACGCGGACCAGTTGCCACTGCTGGTTGGCGCCGTTCCAGTCGGCGTACTGCACGATGTTCGCGCCGTCCGCCGTCGAGGCGCCCTGCACCTCGACGACCTTGCCACTGTGCCGGCTGACCAGCCGGACGTGACCGCCGTCGGAGTCGGCGAGCCGGAACTGCTGGTTCGTGCCGTTGGTGTCGGACCACTGCACGATCGAGCCACCGTCGGCGGTCGAGAAGTTGTAGACGTCGAGCACCTTGCCCGAGTGCCGGGACTTCAGCCGGTAGTAGCCGCCGCCGGAATCCACGAACTGCCACTGCTGGTTGGCGCCGTTGTTGCGCGTCCACTGGCTGATCCGCGCGCCGTCGTTGGTGGCCAGGCCGTACACGTCCAACGCCTTGCCGCTGTTGCGGTTCACCAGCACGTACCACGCGTTGGTGTCCACAGTCGCCGCTGCCGCGGGCACCGCGTTCGCCACGACGAGCGTGCCCGCGGCCAGGACCGCGGCAGCCGCCGCAGCCAGCCCCGAGCGCCACCGTCGTCTGCGCGGAGAGGCGGGACGAGCCTCACCCATCGCCTTCATGGTCCACTCCTTCGATCGGGGCACGCGCGTGCCCTGCGTGTGTGCCGGCGTCTGGTGGTGGCGTCCAGCACGTCTGGGGGTGTGTCCTGCGGAGATCGGCCGCCGTGCCCTGCGGCGGCGCTCGGGTCAGGCTCCCGGCAGCCGCGCGACCCGCTGCTGGGAAGTTAGCGCTAACAACGTCATACGTCAAACGACAGAGGTCTATCTCCGCGCCGCCGGATCAGGACGGTACGAGGCGGTGGTCAAGGGCGGTGTGCCGCCGGCCCGCGCCGACGGTGCGCACGGCGGCGGCGAGCGCCCGGCGGGAGCCGACCAGCACGACGAGTCGTTTGGCACGGGTGACGGCGGTGTAGAGCAGGTTGCGTTGCAGCATCATCCAGGCGCTTGTGGTCAAGGGAATGACGACCGCGGGATATTCGGAGCCCTGGGAGCGGTGGATGGTCATGGCGTAGGCGTGCGCAAGTTCGTCCAGCTCGTCGAAGTCGTACTCGATGCTCTCGTCCTCGTCGGTGCGGACGGTGAGGGTCTGCTCCTCGGCGGAGAGCTGGGTGACGATGCCGAGGGTGCCGTTGAAGACGCCGGCCTGGCCCTTGTCGTAGTTGTTGCGGATCTGGGTGACCTTGTCGCCGACGCGGAAGACCCGGCCGCCCGCACGCCGTTCCGGCTGGCCCTCGCGGTGCGGGGTGAGCTGCTGCTGGAGCAGGGTGTTCAGCGCGCCCGCGCCGGCCGGGCCGCGGTGCATGGGGGTGAGCACCTGCACGTCCCGGCGGGGGTCGAGCCCGAAGCGGGCCGGGATGCGGGTGCAGGTGACGTCGACGGTGAGCGCGGCGGTGGCGTCGGTGTCGTCGCTGGCGAACATGAAGAAGTCCGGTAGACCCTGGAGCAGCGGCGGGCGGCCGGCGTTGATCCGGTGCGCGTTCGTCACGACGCCGGACTGGGCGGCCTGCCGGAAGATCTGGGTCAGTCGGACCCGCGGGATGCTCGGTGCGGCGAGCAGGTCGCGCAGCACCTCCCCGGCACCGACCGAGGGCAGTTGGTCGACGTCGCCGACCAGCAGCAGGTGCGCGCCCGGCGGGACGGCCTTGACCAGCTTGTTGGCCAGGATGAGGTCGAGCATTGAGGCCTCGTCCACCACCAGCAGGTCGACGTCGAGTGGGTTGTCCCGGTCGTAGGAGGCGTCGCCGCCGGGACGCAGTTGCAGCAGTCGGTGCACGGTGGCGGCGGGGTGGCCGGTGAGTTCGGCGAGCCGCTTGGCGGCGCGGCCGGTGGGCGCGACGAGGGTGACCTTCGCCTTCTTCGCGGTGGCCAGTTCGACGATGGAGCGGACCGTGAAGCTCTTGCCGCAGCCCGGCCCGCCGGTCAGCACCGCGACCTTCGAGGTGAGCGCGAGACGGACCGCCTCCTGCTGCTCGGCGGCGAGATCGTGACCGGTGCGGGCCTTGAGCCAGGTCAACGCCCGGGTCCAGTCGACCTGGTGGAAGTGCGGTAGCCGGTCGGCGCGGTCGCCGAGCAGCCGTAGCAGGGAGTTCGCCAGGGACTGCTCCGCGCGGTGGAAGGGCACCAGGTACACCGCCGGCAGTTCTCGTCCGTCGCCGGCGGGTAGCGTCTCCCGGACGACACCCTCCTCGGCGACCAGATCGCCGAGACAGCGGGCGACCAGGTCGGCGGGCACGTCGAGGATCTTCGTCGCGTCCGCGACCAGGTTCGGTTCGGGCAGGTAGCAGTGCCCCGCGTCGGTCGCCTCCGACAGGGTGTACTGCAAGCCCGCCATCACCCGCTGCGGGCTGTCGTGCGGGATGCCCACCGAACGGGCGATCGTGTCGGCGGTCTTGAACCCGATCCCCCACACGTCCGCGGCCAGCCGGTACGGCTCCTTCGTCACCACGTCGGTGGCGGCGTCGCCGTACTGCTTGTAGATCCGTACCGCAAGCGAGGTCGACACCCCGACGCCCTGGAGGAAGACCATCACCTCCTTGATGGCCTTCTGCTCCGCCCACGCCGCGGTGATCTTCGCCGTACGTTTGGGACCCAGGCCGGGCACCTCGACCAGCCGGGCCGGTTCCTCCTCGATGATCCGCAGGGTGTCCAGGCCGAAGTGGGCCACGATCCGCTCGGCGAACACCGGCCCGATCCCCTTCACCAGGCCGGAGCCGAGGTAGCGCCGGATGCCCTGGATGGTCGCCGGCAGCACGGTGCGGTACGAGTCGACCTCGAACTGCCGGCCGTACTGCGGATGCGACGACCAGCGGCCCTGCAATCGCAGGCTCTCCCCCGGCTGCGCCCCGAGCAGCGCCCCGACCACGGTGACCAGGTCGCTGCTGCGGTCGGTGGCGACCCGGGCGACCGTGTAGCCGGTCTCCTCGTTGACGTAGGTCAGCCGTTCCAACACGGCTTCCAGCGTGGCGGACGGCCGAGGGGACACTGCGGTGGTCACGCCACCATCCTGCCCGCTGCCCCCCAACATGCCGGACGAGCCCCGGCCGATCGGAGATCGGCCGGGGCTCGTCGGTCAGGTCAGGTCAGGTCAGGACAGGTCGAACCGGTCGAGCTCCATGACCTTGGTCCAGGCGGCGACGAAGTCGGTGACGAACTTGTCGCGCGCGTCGTCGCTGGCGTAGACCTCGGCGAGGGCGCGCAGCTGCGAGTTGGAGCCGAAGATGAGGTCGACCGCGGTGGCGGTCCACTTCACCTCGTCGGTGGCCAGATCGCGGATCTCGTAGACGTGCTCCTCGGACTCCGACGCCTTCCACCGGGTGCCCGGGGAGAGCAGGTTGCGGTAGAAGTCGTTGGTCAGCACGCCGGGCCGGTCGGTGAGGACACCGTGCTGGCTGCCACCGACGTTTGCGCCGAGCGAACGCAGACCGCCGATGAGCACGGTCATCTCGGGCGCGGTCAGGTTGAGCATGTAGGCGCGGTCGATGAGCAGCACCTCCGGCTGGGTCTTCTCGCCGGCCCGCAGGTAGTTGCGGAACCCGTCGGCACGCGGCTCCAGCACCCGGAAGGACTCGACGTCGGTCTCCTCCAGGCTGGCGTCGGTGCGGCCCGGACGGAACGGCACGGTCACCTCGACACCGGCCTCGCGCGCCGCCTGCTCGACGGCGGCCGAACCGGCCAGCACGATCAGGTCCGCGAGCGAGATCTGCGCACCACCAGCGGCGTTGAATTCCTGCTGGATGCCCTCCAGGGTGGCCAGCACCGTGGCGAGCTGCTCGGGCTGGTTGACCTCCCAGCTGCGCTGCGGTTCGAGCCGGATCCGGGCGCCGTTGGCACCACCGCGCTTGTCGGTGGAGCGGAAGCTGGCGGCCGAGGCCCAGGCGGTGGCGATCAGCTGGGCGGTGGTCAGGCCGGACTCCAGGACCTTCGCCTTGAGGGCGGCGATGTCGGCGTCACCCACCAGCTCGTGGTCGACGGCCGGCACCGGGTCCTGCCACAGCTGGGCCTCCGGCACCCACGGCCCGAGGAAGCGGCTGACCGGGCCCATGTCGCGGTGCAGGAGCTTGTACCAGGCCTTGGCGAAGGCCAGCGCGAACTCGTCCGGGTTCTCCAGGAAGCGCCGGGAGATCTTCTCGTACGCCGGGTCGACCCGCAGCGACAGGTCGGTGGTCAGCATCGTCGGCTTGTGCTTCTTCGACGGGTCGTGGGCGTCCGGGATGATCGCCTCGGCGTCCTTGGCGACCCACTGCTTCGCCCCGCCGGGGCTGGTGGTCAGCTCCCACTCGTAGCCGAAGAGGATCTCGAAGAAGCGGTTGCTCCACTGCGTCGGCCGGTCGGTCCAGGTCACTTCCAGACCGCTGGTGATCGTGTCCCCGCCCTTGCCGCTGCCGTAGCTGCTCAGCCAGCCCAGGCCCTGCGCCTCCAGCGGGGCGGCCTCCGGCTCGGGGCCCACGTGCCCGTCGGCCGGCCCGGCACCGTGGGTCTTGCCGAAGGTGTGGCCGCCGGCGATGAGGGCGACGGTCTCCTCGTCGTTCATCGCCATCCGGGCGAAGGTCTCGCGGATGAAGTGCGCCGCCGCCAGCGGGTCCGCGTTGCCGTTCGGACCCTCCGGGTTGACGTAGATCAGACCCATCTCGGTGGCGCCGACGCCGGCCGTCATCTCCTTCTCGGAGACGTAGCGCTCGTCGCCGAGCCAGGTGTCCTCCGGACCCCAGAAGATCTCCTCCGGCTCCCAGACGTCCTCGCGGCCGAAGCCGAAGCCGAAGGTCTTGAAGCCCATCGACTCCAGGGCGACGTTGCCGGCGAGCACGAGCAGGTCGGCCCAGGAGATCTGCTGGCCGTACTTCTGCTTGACCGGCCAGAGCAGGCGGCGGGCCTTGTCCAGGTTGGCGTTGTCCGGCCAGCTGTTGAGCGGGGCGAAGCGCTGACCACCGTCGCCGGCACCGCCGCGACCGTCGTGGATGCGGTAGGTGCCCGCGGCGTGCCAGCTCATCCGGATCATCAGGCCGCCGTAGTGGCCGAAGTCTGCCGGCCACCAGTCCTGCGAGGTGGTGAGGACCTCGGCGATGTCCCGCTTGAGGGCCTCGACGTCGAGCTTGGCGAACTCCTTGGCGTAGCTGAAGTCCGCCCCCAGCGGGTTGCCCTTGGGCGACTGGGCGTGCAGCACCGACAGGTCGAGCTGGTTGGGCCACCAGTCCCGGTTGGTACGCGGACGACCGCCGGTCTTCGGGGTCGGCGAGTCGATCGCCGGGTTCTCGCTCTCGCTGCCGTGCGCGGTCACGGAGTCGTGGGCGACCGGGCAACCGGCTGCCGCCTTCTTGTCCACGCCCTGTGCGCTGACGGGCGCGTTGTCCTCGATGTCGCTCATCTGTTTCCTTCCGAACTGGCGGATCACTGGGAGGTGCGTGCGGTCGCGCACTCGGGGCAGGTGCCCCAGTAGACGACCTCCGCCTCGTCCACCACGAAGCCGTGGTCGTCGGAGGCGGTAAGACAGGGAGCCTGACCGACGGCGCAGTCGACGTCGGCGATCGCACCGCAGGAGCGGCACACGAGATGGTGGTGGTTGTCCCCCACCCGCACCTCGTAGCGGGCGGTGGCCCGAGCCGGCTGGATGCGCCGCACCAGGCCAGCGTCGGTGAGCGCACGCAGCACGTCATAGACCGCTTGGTGGGAGATTGTGGGATGATCCGCCCGTACCAACGCGATCACCGTGTCGGTGTCGACGTGCGGGTGGTCCCGCAGCGCGGCGAGCACCGCCAACCGGGGCCGGGTCACGCGCAACGAGACCGTCCGCAGCTGGGTCTCGAAGTCGGACGTCACGCGACGACCTTAGCCCAGTCTTTTGGAATTATTCAAGTTTTGCGCCAGGCCCAACCCACACATTTCACCGCAGATCGGTCACCCAGTACTGCGAAACCGATGCCTTTCTCGCACCGACCGGCAGCCCGCCCCGACGCCCCGCAGGCGGTCGGGCCGGCGGGTCAACCGCGCCGCGACTCCTCCGCCGACGCCTCGTTGATCCGCTCCATCACCCGGCAGGCCACCTCGCGCAGCGCGGTCACCTGCTCCTCGGTCAATCCGTCGATGACGTAGCGGCGTACCGCGGCGACATGCCCCGGCGCCGCGGCGACCACCACGTCCCACCCGGCATCGGTCAACACCGCCCTGGTGTAACGCGGACTCTCCGGGTCGGGCGCCCGGTAGAGCAGACCTCGCCGCTCCAGCCGCTTGACGACGTTCGACAACCGGGACAGCGAACTGCTGACGTGGGCGGCCAGGTCACTGAGGCGCAGGGCGCGCCCGGGGACCATGGACAGGGTGCTGAGCACGAAGTAGTCGAAGAGCGTGAGGTCGTTGTCGCGCAGCAACTGCCCATCGAGCGCGCCGGGCAGCTTGAACATGAGGCTGGCCAGAGCGAGCCAGGCCTCGGTCTCACATTCGTTCAGCCAGCGCGGTTCCTCCGACACGCGGCCCAGCGTACGCGCCTAGGGTGGGCGGCATGGCCAACGATCTTCTCGGCACCGGCGGTTCGGCGACCCGGAACCCGCTGACGCTGCTCACTGTGGACGAGCTGCGGCAGCGCACCAGCACGAAATGGCGGATGCACCCGCCGGACGTGCTCCCACTCTGGGTTGCTGAGCAGGACGTACCGCTGGCCGCACCGGTGGCCGACGCGCTGCGCCGGGCGATCGACCTCGGCGACACCGGCTATCCGCACGGGACCGCGTACGCCGAGGCGCTCGGCGACTTCGCCGCCCGGCGCTGGGGCTGGCACGACTTCCGGGTCGCGCACACCACAGTGGTGCCGGACGTGATGATGGGGATCGTCGAGCTCCTGCGGCTGGTGACCGATCCGGGCGACGCGGTGGTGATCTGCTCCCCCGTCTACCCGCCCTTCTACTCCTTCATCAGCCACGCCGACCGGCAGGTGATCGAGGCGCCCCTCGGGCCCGACCTGCGGATGGACCCGGCCGCCCTCGACGACGCCTTCCGTCGCGCCCGAGCCGCCGGCCGCAAACCGGCCTTCCTGCTGTGCAATCCGCACAACCCGACAGGCGTCGTGCACCGCCGCGACGAACTCGAGACCGTCGCCGAGTTGGCCGACCGGCACGGCCTGCGAGTGATCTCCGACGAGATCCACGCCCCCGTCGTGCTCCGCGGCGCCCACCTCACCCCGTACCTCACCGTGGCCGGTGCCGAGAACGCGTTCGCCGTCACCTCCGCCTCGAAGGCGTGGAACCTCGCCGGCCTCAAGGCGGCGCTCGCCATCGCCGGGCCGCAGGCCGCGGCCGATCTGGATCGGATGCCGGAGGAGGTCGGCCACGGGCCCAGCCACCTGGGCGTGCTCGCGCACACCGCCGCGTTCGACGCCGGTGAGCCGTGGCTCGACCTGCTCCTCGACGGTCTCGACGCCAACCGCACCCTGCTGGGGCAGCTGCTGGCCGAACAGCTTCCGGCCGTCACCTACCACCGCCCCGAGGGCACCTACCTGGCCTGGCTGGACTGCACCCGGCTGGGCGTACCGACCGAGCCGGTCGCCGAGCCCGGCGTGGCCAGCCAGCTGGTCGGGCCGGCGAAGATGTTCCTCGACCGGGCCCGGGTCGCCGTCAGTGCCGGGGAGGTCTTCGGTACGGGCGGGGCCGGCTTCGTCCGCCTCAACTTCGCCACCTCGCCCGCGATCCTCACCGAGGCGGTGACCCGGATGGGGCGTGCCGGGCAGGCGTACCGCCCGGCGACGGACTGAGCCAGGTGGTTGCAAACTGCCATCACTTTACCTAGCGTGTTCGACAGGCAGTTGCAGATCGCTATCACCGGGGAGACCGCATGGGTCGGTTCGTGTACTGGATGAACGTCTCCGTCGACCTGCGGATCGAGCACGCCCCGGGTGAGGAGGGCGGCGGCAGCTGGCTGCGCATCGGCGAGTCGCTGCATCGGGAGTTCAACAGGCGGGCGCGGGCGATGTCGCTGTTCGTCGAGGGACGCACGATCTACGAGACGATGGAGTCGTTCTGGCCGGCTGCCCGGGACGACGAGTCGCTGCCCGACTTCCTGCGCGAGTACGGCGAGATCTGGACGTCGACGCCAAAGGTGCTCGTGTCCCGGACCCGGGACAGCGCCGGCCACCGCACCCGGATCATCGGCGGTGACGACGCGATCGAGCAGCTCGCCACACTCCGGGCCGAGGTCGACGGCGACATCGGGGTCGGCGGCGCCACCCTCGCCACGCAGCTGCTGCGCGCCGGTCTACTCGACGAACTCCTGCTCTTCACGCACCCCGTCATCCTCGGCACCGGCCGGCCACTGTTCGATTCGGACCACGTACCGGTCGAACTCGACCTGCTTGAGCACGCCTCGTACGACGCGGGCGTCACGCTGCACCGGTACGCCATCCGAGCCGCCGGCAGCACCGGCCCGACGGCCGGCTGAACGGAGGGAGCGCCGTGATCCGCCCGGCCGAGCAGACCGACGCCGACGCCATCACCGAGGTGTTCCTGGCGTCCAGAGCGGCAGCGATGCCATACCTGCCGCGCCGGTACGACGACGAGCAGACCAGGGCCTGGATCACCCACGTGGTGCTACCCGGCTGCACGACCTGGGTGGCCGAGCACCCGAAGACCGGCCGGCTACTCGGCTTCGCCGCACTCGACAGCGACCTGCTGGAACACCTCTACCTGCGACCCGAGGCCCGCCGGCAGGGCATCGGCACGGCCCTGCTCGAACAGGCCCGGCGGGCCAGCCCCGGCGGGCTTCGGCTGCGGGTGTTCACCCGCAACACCGAAGCCCGGTCTTTCTACGAGCGGCACGGCTTCCGGCCGGTCGACGAGAACGACGGCAGCCGCAACGAGGAGAACGAGCCGGACCTGACGTACGCCTGGCAGCCGTCGCCCTGAGGCGGGCCGCTGCCGCACCGGCCGGAGCGGCGGCGGCGCCACTCGGGTGCGGCAGTGGCACCCGAACTCAGGGCTTGCGGGCGAGGATCCCGACGAAGGTGTGGTAGGTGTCGGTCTGCTCCGGCGCGGCCGAGCCCGGCTCCGGACGCCACTCGGCCAGCGGCACCAGCCCCGGCTCCAGCGGCGTCAGGCCGTCGACGAAGGTGAGGATCTCCTCGTCGGTACGCCAGCGGCCGGTGCCGAGCGACTCGTTGAAGATCCGCTCGACCTCGCGCGCCTTGCGGGAACCCTCCGGGTCACGCTCACCCGGGTCGCGGAAGTGGGAAACCGCCACGTAGCTGCCTGACGGCAGGGCGTCGATCAGGGTCGCGGCCAGCCCGCGCGGGTCCTCGTCGTCACCGATGTGGTGCAGGATCGCGAAGAGCAGCAGGCCGACCGGGCGATCGAAGTCGAGGAACCGACGGACCTCCGGGTTGTTCAGGATCTCCTGCGGCGACCGGATGTCCGCCTGGATCACCGTCGCCGTGCCCTCCTCGGCGAGCAGGGCCCGCCCGTGCGCCAGCACGATCGGATCGTTGTCCACATACACCACCCGGGCCTTCGGGTTGTGCTCGGTGGCGACCTCGTGCACGTTGCCCTGGGTGGGCAGCCCCGACCCGATGTCGAGGAACTGGTCGATGCCCGCCTCGGTGACCAGGAACCGGATCACCCGGCGGAGGAAGGCCCGGTTGGCCTGGCCGGCTGCCGGCCCGTCCGGGGTGATCCGCAGGGCGTGCTCGGCGACCTTGCGGTCGATTTCGAAGTTGTCCTTGCCGCCCAGGAAGAAGTCGTAGACCCGGGCGATGCTGGGAACACTCGTGTCGATGCCGGGCGGTGCCGCCTTGTCACGGGTCACAGGGCGTCTCCATTCAGGTCGGTCGGCGCCCGCCGGAACCTGCGGACGGTCCCGGCGCTGCGGGGAGTGTATCGATCCCAGCGCCGCCGGTGGTACCGCTCCCAGCGCAACCCCTCGTGACCAGGGCAGGCGTCGACCGCTACGCCGATCTGCCGGGTCCGAGGCGGCGAGCGCCGACGGAGGTGGCGGTCGAGCCACCCCCGTCGGCGCCGCTGGTTACCGGGCCGTGCAGGTGAGGGTGGGTGTGGAGTTGGTGCCGTTCCAGGAGCCGTTGAAGCCGAAGCTGGTGCTGCCGTTGGCGCCCAGAGCGCCGTTGTAGCCGGCGTTGGCGGCGGTCACCGACGACCCGCTCGACGTTATCGAGGCGTTCCAGGAACTGGTGATGCTCTGGCCGTTGGGCCAGGTCCAGCTCACCGTCCAGCCGGAGATGGCGGCGTTGCCGGCCCGGACGGTGACCTCGGCGCCGAAGCCACCGGACCACTCGTTGGTCTTGCGGTAGGTGGCGGTGCAGCCACCGTTGCCCGCCGGCGGCGGGGTGGTCGGCGGCGCGGTGGTGGGCGGCGGGTCCGAGGGCGGCGGGGTGGTCGGCGGTGCGGTGGTGGGCGGCGGGTTACCGCCACCACCGAAGATCACGTCGCTGCACAGGTAGTACGGCTGGTCGAGGTGGGACGCCTGCCAGATCGTGTAGACGACGTGCCGGCCGGTCCGGTTACCCGCGTTCACGTCGGCCTCGTAGAGCCCGGTGGTCGGGTAGCTGCCGGTACGCAGCACCAGTTCCAGGCTGTTCCAGGTGAGCGGTTGGGTGGTCGGGTCGAAGCCCTGCTTGGTGATGTAGATGAGCATGTAGTCCGCGCCGTGTCGGGCACCGTCGGTGAGCGTCAGCCGGAAGTTGTTGGGCATCGGCTTCGCGGTCCACGCCCCGACCGCGTCGAGCGAGGCGTACAGGCCGCCCTGGGTGCGACCGCCGCTGCACAGCTGACCGTCCGGGACGGCGGCCTGGTGGTTGCCGCCGACGTTCTCGCGGTACAGGCCGTTCCAGTTCCACATCGTGTTCGGGTTGGCCTGCCAGGCCTGCCAGCACATTGGATCGCTCTGGGCCATGGCGGGGTTGAGGTGGTCGGATCCCCAGCGCTCCCAGCAGCCGTAGTTGCGCGACGGCGGGTTGGTGACGGATCCGTGTGCCGAGACCGGGCCGGCCTGGCTGACGACGACCATCGTGAACGCGGCGGCGAGTACGGTGACCGCGCCAAGTCCGAGACGGCGTGCTGTTCGTGAGAGTCTCATCGATGCTCCGGTTTGTTCCGCCGACGCCGAGGTCGCTCACCGGGATGCCCAACCCCGGCGAGGAACCCGCGCCGGTCGGTTGTGGACGACTCAGGTCCGCAGGGGCAGAGGCCCGGCCTGCGGTGGTGTGGCGGCTCCCAACCGCGATCGTACTCTACGCATCGATGCGGCTGAGTCTTTCCGGTCAAGATGACGCCGCCGACCGGCGATTACTCCGCCATCTCCGCCACGACCCGCCAGACCTGGGCGGCGAGCCAGTCGGTGAGCCGGCTCCGCCCGACCTCGTCCTGGTGGTCGAACCACCAGATGATGCCGGCGTCGACCAGGCCGACGATGCTTGCCACCACGTACGCGGGCAGCCGCGCCTGGTAGCCGGCGGCGCGCAGGGTGGCGATGGCGGCCTCGGTGAGCTCGGGAACGGCCTGCGCGGTGCGCAGGCGCGCCCGGAACCGGTAGAGGTTCGGGTGCTCCACCGCCCAGCTCAGCACCCGGTCGATGACGCCGTGCACCACCTGCGGCGGCGCGCCCGGGGCGGACAGCGACGGGCGGATCCACGCACTGAGCAGGCGTGCCGCGTGCCGGGCGACGGCCTGGTCGAGATCGTCCTTGCTGGCGAAGTGGCGGTAGACGTGCGGCCTGGGCAGCCCGGCCCGGTCGGCCACCGCGCCCAGGCCGGCGATGGTGCCGTGCTCCTCGACGACCCGGATCGCGGCTTCCACGATCAACTGACGCCGCCGGGCGCGCTCCTGCGGGATCCCGGCGGCCCGGCGCGCGGCGATGGTGTCCCGTTTCACTGCGGCGTCGCCCACGCGGCCACTCTAGCGGGCCGGTAGTCTTGCTTGGGTACAGGCTGTACCCACGACCGTGCGAGGTAGCCATGACCAGTTCCGCGCCCGAGTCCATCGACCTCGCCCGCCTCCAGGAAGTCCTCGACGGGCCGTGGGCCGAGGTCCGCAACGCGCACCGGGAACAGCTCGACGAGCGATTCCTCCCGGTTTACGGCGAAAGCGGCGACCAGGCACGGGAGCGGATCAGCGGGCTGCTCACCGCGCTCCCCGTCGAGCTGGGTATCGCATCGGGCTTTCCCACCGAATACGGCGGCCGAGCCGACGTCGGCGCCTCGATCGTCGCCACCGAGATGCTCGCCCAGGTCGACCTGTCGCTGATGGTCAAGGCCGGCGTCCAGTGGGGCCTGTTCGGCGGCGCCGTGGCGGCCCTGGGCACCAAGCGGCACCACGACGCCTACCTACGGGACATCATCTCCGGTGCGCTGCTCGGCTGCTTCGCGATGACCGAGACCGGCCACGGCTCCGACGTCCAGCAGCTGCGCACCACCTGCACGTACGACCCGCAGACGCAGACCTTCGACCTGCACACCCCGCACGAGGCGGCCCGCAAGGACTACATCGGCAACGCAGCCCGCGACGGCCGGATGGCGGTGGTCTTCGCGCAGCTGATCACGGAAGGCCAACGGCACGGCGTACACGCCTGGCTGGTCCCCATCCGCGACGCGCAGGGCAACCCGCTGCCCGGGGTGACCATCGGCGACGCCGGCCCGAAGGCCGGCCTGCTCGGTGTGGACAACGGGCGGCTCAGCTTCGACCACGTCCGGGTGCCCCGGGACATGCTGCTGGACCGGTACGGTCAGGTCGCGGAGGACGGCACGTACACCAGCCCGATCGAGGACGACTCACGGCGCTTCTTCACCATGCTCGGCACCCTGGTCCGGGGCCGGGTCAGCGTGGGCGGTGCCGCAGCGGCAGCCACCAAGTCGGCGTTGACCATCGCGGTCCGTTACGGCGACACCCGCCGCCAGTTCCGCACACCCGACGCGGAGCGCGAGGTGCTGCTCAACGACTACCTGGCCCACCAGCGCAAGCTGCTGCCCGCGCTGGCCACCACGTACGCGCTGCACTTCGCCCAGGCCGAGCTGGTGGCCGCGCTGCACGAGGTGCAGGGCACCGACCAGCCGGTCGACGAGCACCGGCAACGCGAGCTGGAGTCCCGGGCCGCCGGGCTCAAGGCCGCGCAGACCTGGCATGCCACCCGCACCATCCAGACCTGCCGCGAGGCGTGCGGCGGGGCCGGCTACCTGGCCGAGAACCGGCTACCCGGCCTCAAGGCGGACACCGACGTCTTCACCACGTTCGAGGGCGACAACACCGTGCTGCTCCAACTGGTGGCCAAGGGGCTGCTGACCGGCTACCGGGACGAGTTCGGCTCGCTGGACGGCTGGGGCCGCGCCTCCTTCGTCGCCGAACAGGTCCGGGAGATGGTGCTCGAACGCACCGCCGCCCGCTCCCTCATCCAGCGGCTGATCAGCGCGGTGCCCGGCCGCGACGAGGAGGTCGCCGTCACCGACCGCGGCTGGCACCTCGCGATGTTCGAGGACCGCGAGAAGCACCTGCTGGAAACCGCAATCCGCCGCCTGCGGGGCGGCGCGGCCACCAAGAAGGACCGGCCCTTCGACATCTTCAACGACGTACAGGACCACGTCCTCACCGCCGCCGCCGCGCACATCGACCGGGTCACCCTGGAGGCGTTCGTCGCGGGCATCGAGCGCACCACGGACCCGGCGGTCCAGGCCCTGCTCTCCCGCGTCTGTGACCTGTACGCGCTAAGCGTCATCGAGGCCAACAAGGCCTGGTTCCTGGAGCACGGGCGACTCACCCCGGCCCGGTCCAAGGCGATCACCGTCGTGGTGAACGGCCTGCTCAAGGAGCTGCGCCCGCAGCTGCGTACGCTTGTGGACGGCTTCGCCATCCCCGACGCCTGGCTGCACTGCGCCATCCTGCGCGAGGAGTCCGACCGGCAGGAGGCGATGGCGAGCCACGACGCCGCCGGGGATCCCCAGCCGGTTCCGGCATAGGTTTCGACGGTTACCGGGAGCGGTGCGGACCGATCCGATCGTCTCCCGGACCGTCGTCCTTCTCACCAGTCGTAGAAGCCCTTGCCGGTCTTGCGCCCGAGGTGCCCCGCCGCGACCAACTCGCGCAGGATGGCGGGTGGCTCGAAGCGGTCGCCCAGCTCGCGAGCCAGCTGCTCGGCGATGGCGAGCCGTACGTCGAGCCCGACGACGTCGGTCGTCTTCAAGGGTCCCAACGGATGCTTGTAACCGAGCGTCATGGCGGTGTCGATGTCCTGCACCGACGCCACGCCCTGCTCCACCATCCGCATCGCCTCCACGGCCAGGGCCACCCCCAGCCGGCTGCTGGCGAACCCCGGCGAATTGGTCACCGTGATCGCGGTCTTACCGAGCGCCGCCACCCAGACCTGCGCCTGCTCGACGAGGTCCGGCGCGGTCCTGGCGCCGACCACCACCTCCACCAGCTCGCTCGCCGGCACCGGGTTGAAGAAGTGCAAGCCGACGAAGCGCTCCGGGCGGGCCAGGTGTCGCGCGAGATCGTCGACCGACAGGCTGGAGGTGTTGGTGGCGAGCACGGCGTCGGTGGCCACCTGCTCCACCTCGCGCAGCACTCGCCGCTTGAGGTCGAGGTCCTCCGGCACGGCCTCGATCACCAGGGCACACGCCCGCAACTGGGCGGCGTCCGTGGTGACGACCAGCCTGGAGAGGATCTCGGTTGCCGACGCCGGCAACGTCCCGCGCTGCTCGGCCTTTGCCGCACTGCCGGCCACCCGGCCACGGGCGGCCTCGACGGTCTCGGCGGAGGATTCGATGATCCGTACTGTCGCGCCGGCCAGCAGGAAGGCGTACGCGATGCCGGCGCCCATGCGCCCGCCGCCGTACACCCCCACGGTGGCCGGAACCCGGTCGGACTGACTCATGCCCACCCTCCTCAACCCCGACCGGTCGTCAACACGACCTTGCCCTTGACCCGGCCGTCCTTGACGTACTGGAGGGCATCGCCGGCCTGGTCGAGTGGGTACCTGGCGTCCACCGCCGCATCGACCTTCCCGTCCACGAACAGTTGGAACACCTCGGCCATGATCGAGCGCATCACCTCCGGCATCCGATCGCGGTAGTCACTGCTTTGCAGCCCCACGATGCTGATGCTCTTGACCAGGATGTGTCCCGGCTTGATGGGGTTCTGGCCACCCGAGGCGAAACCGACGATGACGACGCGGCCCTCCCAGGCGGTCGCCCGGATGACCTGGGTGAGGAAATCGCCGCCGAGCATCTCGAGGACCACGTCCACCCCCCGGCCCTCGGTGGCCGCCAGCAGGTCGTCGCGGAGCGTGTCCGGGGTGGAGGTGAGCACCACGTCCGCACCCTGCCGGCGGGCCAGCTCCGCTTTGGCGGCGTCCTGGGCCAGCGCGATCACCCGCGCGCCGTACGCCTTGGCGAGCTGCACACCGGCGGAGCCGACGCCACCGCCCGCGCCGGTGACCAGGACGGTCTCCCCGGCCTTGAGCTGACCGCGCCGGAACAGCCCGAAGTAGGCCGTGGAGTAGACCAGCCCGGCGGCGGCTGCCGACTCGTAGGAGATGCCGTCCGGCAACTCCATCACCAGTTCCTCGGGAACCCGCAGCTGCTCGGCGTAGCCGCCGAACTCGACAAGCGCCAGAACCCGCTGACCGACCCGGAGCCGCTGAACCCCCTCCCCGACCGCCACCACCCGCCCGGCGGCCTCCTTGCCGGGGCTGAACGGCCGCTCCGGGAGGTTCTGGTAGGTGCCCTCGACGACGAGCAGGTCGGGGAAGTTGACGCTTACCGCGCCGACCTCGATCACGACCTCACCCGGGCCGGGCACCAGGTCGGGCAGGTCCGCGACGACGAGGGTGGACGGGGGGCCGAACTCCGTGACGAGCACAGCACGCATGGGGATCTTTCTCCTTCGGTTTGGCGGGCCTCAGGACCAGGGCGAGTCGTCGCCCAGATCGACGAGTGCGGGGTACGGCACCGTGCCGGGGCCGTGACGTAACGCCGGTGCGATGGGGCTGGGCAGGGTGGCGAACGAGTCCTGCGTCCCGGGTGCGGACACCCGCTCCGGCGCGGCGATGTCGACCAGGTTCGCCTGGACCGCCTCGTCCCAGGTGGCGACGACGACGGTGCACACGTCTGCACCGTCGAGCACGGACCGCCAGTGGTCGGCCGACCTGGCGGCGAACCGCTCGGCCAGCGCAGCGATCACGACCTGTTCCCGGCCGTGGTCGTCGTGGAACTCCGGATCGAGCCCCACCAACTCGACCAGGCGGTCCCAGAACTTCTGCTCCAGCGCCGCGCAGGCGACATGACGCCCGTCCGCGGTGCGGTAGACCTGGTAACGCGGGCTGCCGCCGGTGAGGAGTTCGGCACCGGGGCGGGGCCAACCACCGCCGGCCTGCCGGGTGGCGAAATAGCCGTACGCCAGCACCTGAAGGTTGTGCGTCATCGAGATCTCCAGGTGGACCGGCTCACCGGTGAGGTCCCGCTGCCGCAGCGCCAGCAGGATGTTCACCACCGCGGGATAGGTGCCGCCGGCGATGTCGGCGAGCACGGACACCGGCAGCCCGGGTGCCCCCGTGCGGTCGGTGACCACGCCCAGCAGCCCGGACTCGGCGAGATAGTTGAGATCGTGACCGGCCCGGGTGGCGCGGGGGCCGGTCGGCCCGTACCCGCTGATGGAGCAGTAGATGACGTCGGGGTTGACCGCGCGCACGTGCTCGTACCCCAGGCCGAGCCGGTCGGCGACGCCCGGTCGGAACTGCTCGATCACCACGTCGGCCTCGGC
This sequence comes from Micromonospora sp. FIMYZ51, assembly GCF_038246755.1. Taxonomy (NCBI): domain Bacteria; kingdom Bacillati; phylum Actinomycetota; class Actinomycetes; order Micromonosporales; family Micromonosporaceae; genus Micromonospora; species Micromonospora sp. FIMYZ51. The sequence continues at coordinate 4,440,391 of NZ_CP134706.1, forward strand.
GGCCAGGCCGAGCGTCCGGTCCCGCTGGGCCGGGTCCTTGAAGTCGACGGCGTACGCCCGCTTGCCCCGGTTGAGCACCGCATAGTTGGCGCTCGCCTCGCCGAAACGCGGCTGGTAGGTACGCATCTCGTCGCCACGGCCCGGCCGTTCGAGCTTGACGACATCGGCGCCCGCCTCGGCCAGCAGCAGGGTCGCCAGCGGACCGGGCAGCAGAGTGGAGAGGTCCAGCACCCGCACACCGTGCAGGGGAAGCTGCCGCTGTGCGCTGGTCATGACGCCTCGTCCGGGAGGGTCGACGCCACCGCGTGGGTGTCTGCTGCGGCACGCAGCGAGACCGCGTCCCGCAGGTACCGTTCCACCGGATACTCGGTCAGGTAGCCGTAGCCGCCGTGTGACTGGAGCGCCGCGGCGGCCACCTCGATCGCGGCGTCACCGGCGTGCCGCATCGCGGCCAGCGTCTGCACCGGGCCCCCGGTCGCGGCCAGCGCCGCCGTCAGCGCCACCGAGGTCCGGGTGGCCTGGTCCGACAGCGACTTGCGGACGGCCGGCAGGGCGGTGAGGGGCCGCCGAACTGGTGCCGCTGCGCGGCGTAGGCCGCTGCGGCGTCGGCGGCGGCTGCGGCGATTCCGGCGGCGACCGCCGCAGCGCCTCGGCGCAACCGGATCCGCGCCGCGTCGACGTCGACACCGTCGAGCCGGTGCACGGTGCCCGCCGGTACGGAACCGGTGAACCGCACCGATCGGGTCAGGGCACCGGCCAGCCCGGTCCGCTCCAGTGGTCGGCTGCTCGTCACCTCCGGTCGCACCAGCACCGCGCGGTGCGCACCGAGCAGCAGCAGGTACGGCGCCTCGGCGGCCGGGTCGATCCGGTCCACCGAACCGTCGAGCGTCTCGCCCGACCAGAGCAGTCGCGCCTGCCGCGACGTCGCGTCGACGACAGCGACCGCTGCGGCAGCCGAGTGCACCGCGTCGACCAGGTCGGCGAAGCGGTGGTCACCGCCGAGCACGTCGACCGCCGCGTGCGCCTGGGTGGCCGCCCAGCCGAGGGCGGGCCAGGCCCGGCCCAGGCGCTGCATCGCCACGGCGGTGGTGACCGGGTCCGCTCCCCCGCCACCGTGCCGCTCGTCCGTGCCGACGGTCCAGATGCCCAGCTCGGCGAGCTCGGTGGCGAGGCCGATGACGACGTCGGCGTCGTCGGAGAGCAGCACGTCACGGTCGGCGGCGAAAGCGTCCAACATGGCCGCCAGGTCGCGTTGCTCGTCGTCGAGGGCGGGGCCGAGCCAGCTCACGACCAGAAGCTTTCGGGATTCGGATCGCGCCGCTCCCGGAACGAGTCGCTCAGCTCGTGCGCCTCGCGGGTTTGGAGGTAGAGGCTCAACTGCTGGTCATGGGCCATCCGGGCCTGTCCGGAGACGCCGTTGTGGCGGGCCGAGAAGGCGGCCTTCAGACCGGCGATGGCCATCGGGCTACGGGAGGTGAGCTCACGCAGCACCGCGCCGACCCGGTCCCGGAACTCGTCGACCGGCACCACCTCGTTGACCAGGCCCATCGTCAACGCCTCGGCGGCGGAGTACTTGCGGTTGAGGTACCACATCTCCTTGGCCCGCTTACGGCCGATGGTGTCCTCCAGATACCAGGACCCGTAGCCGGCGTCGAAGCTGCCGACCATCGGCCCGACCTGCCGGAACACCGCGTTCTCCGCGGCGATCGTGAGATCGCAGACGGTGTGCAGCACGTTGCCGCCGCCGACCGCGAACCCGTTCACGGCGGCCACCACCGGCTTGGCGATGGTGTCGATCGCCTGGTAGACGTCGACGATCGGGAGAACCTGCGACTGGTCCAACGACGTGACCGGGTCGTGCTCACCACCGATGCAGAAGAACTTGTCCCCGGCCCCGGTGAGGACCGCAGCGCGCAGGCCGGGATCGAGCCGGAACCGTTGCAGCGCGTCGCACAGTTCCAGACACGTCTGCTGACGGAGTTTGTTCCCCGCCTGCGGGCGGTTGATGGTCAGCGTGAGAACCGGGCCGTCGCGGTCGACGAGAATGTCGTCGTAGTTCGGTGCGGTCACGTGATGTCCTTTTCTCCGGTGCGGAAGCCCTTGCCGTTCTTGGTGCCGAGCTGACCGGCGGCCACCATCTGCCGCAGCAGCGGCGGCGGGGCGTACCGGTCGTCCGACGTGGCGGCGTACGCGTTCTCGGTGGCGTGCAGGTGCACGTCGAGGCCGACCATGTCGAGCAGTTCGAGCGGGCCGGACTTGTAACCCAGGCCCAGCTTGAGCGCCAGGTCGATGTCCTCGGCGGTGGCGAGCCCGTCGTCGTACTCCTGGATGACGTCGTTCAGGTACGGCAGCAGCAGGGCGTTGATCAAGAATCCGGGACGGTCCTTCACCACGACGGGTTGTTTGCCGTCCAGGTCGTTCACCAGCGCGACCAGCCGGTCGACGAGATCCTGGTCCGTGTGCATGGCGCGGACCACCTCGACGGTACGCATCACCGGTGCGGGATTGAAGAAGTGCAGCCCGGCGACGCGGCCGGGGTTGGGCACCGCGGCGGCGAGTGCGGTCACCGATAGCGCCGAGGTGTTGGTGACGATCGGGGTGGCCGCGCCGACGACGTCGGCGACCACGGCGAGGAGTTCCCGCTTGGCCGCCAGGTTCTCGGTCACCGACTCGACGACGAGGTCGACGTCGGCCAGGTCGCTCAGCGACGTGCTGGTGGTGATGCGGGCGAGGGTGTCCTGCTGCGCGGCCACGCTCACCTTGCCGCGGGCCACGCCCGCGTCGAGGAAGGCGGCGATGGCGCTGCGGCCCGCTTCGGCGCGGGACTTGTCGGTCTCCACGGCGACGACGTCGCGACCGGACGCGGCGAACACCTGGGCGATGCCGCTGCCCATGGTGCCCAGACCGAGTACGGCGATCCGGCGGAACTGATTCATCGTCTGCCTCCCTCAGGATCCGAAGAGCCGGGTGTTGTCGTACTCGTAGAAGCCGCGGCCGGTCTTGCGGCCGAGGTCACCGGCGGCGACCATCCGGTCGACCATCGGCGGCGGGAAGAAGCGCGGATCGCGCAGTTGCTCGTACAGCCGCGTCGCGACCTGCTGGTGGATGTCGAGGCCGACGATGTCCAGCAGTCGGAAGGGCCCCATCGGGTGACCGAGGGCGCCGCGCACCGCAGCGTCGATGTCCTCCTTGGTGGCCACGCCGGCTTCGAGCGCCCGGATGCAGGAGTTCTCCCACGGGATCAGGAACCGGTTGACGATGAACCCCGGTCGGTCCTTGGTGACCACCGAGACCTTGCCGAGGGAGCCGAGGAACTCCTCGGTCGCCTGGTGCGCCCACCCGCCGGTGTGCCGGCCGTCGGCCACCTCGACGAGTTTCATCAGCGGCGCCGGGTTGCAGTAGTGGGTGCCGACGACCCGCTCCGGACGACGGGAACCGGACGCGATGGCGGTGACCGACAGCGTCGAGGTGTTCGTGTGGAACAGCGTCGTGTCCGACACGATCTCGTCGAGGCGGCCGAACATGTCCTTCTTCAGTTTGAGGTCCTCGAAGACCGCCTCGACCACCACGTCGCAGGGCGCCAGGTCGACAAGGTCGGTGGTGCCCACGAGGTTGTCCTTGGCCGCCTGCCCGGCAGCGGCGTCCAGCTTGCCGAGTTGGACGCTCTTGTCGAAGAAGCCGTGCACGGTCTCGATGCCGCGCTTGAGGTTGTGCTCGTCGATGTCGAACAGGATGGTCCGGTGACCGGCCCGGGCCATGACTGTGGCTATGCCGGAGCCCATCGTGCCGGCGCCGAGCACGGCGACGGTCTTGTTCTTGTTCTTCACACGCTCTCCTTGCGGTCGCTCCAGCACTCCAACGCGCGGGTGATCTCGCGGCCGATCAGGATCCGCTGGATCTCGTTGGTGCCGTCGTAGATCTGGGTCACCTTGGCGTCACGCAGGCAGCGTTCGACCCCCAGCGCGGCGAGGTCGCCGTACGGGCCGAGGATCCGGGTGGCCTCGACCGCTGCGGCGAAGCCCAGGTCGGTGCAGGACTGCTTCATCATCCCGATCTGCCCGGTCGAGATGTCATCGGCGTGGTCCGCCTGACGCGCCACCGCGTGCAGGAGCAGCCGGCCCTGAAGGATCCGGCCACGCAGGTCGGCCAGGGCGCAGAGGTGTTCGTCGGGCAGCCGCGTGCCGTGCATCCGGGTCAGCGTCGCAAGCGTCCGCGCGTAGGCCGCTCGGGCCAGCCCGACGCCCTGCGCGGCGGCGCTGATCCGGGACTTCACCACCGAACTCATCACCACGCGCCAGCCCTCGCCTTCGGCACCCAGCCGGTGGCCGGTCGGCACGCGTACGTGGTCGAAGAAGAGTTCGGCGGTGCTGGAGCCGTGCATGCCCAGCTTCTGGAACGGCTGACCCGCTCGCACGCCGTCCCAGCCGCCCTCGACGACGAAGGCGCTGACGCCGCCGCGGCCACGAGTCCGGTCGGTGGTGGCGAAGCAGACGATGACGCCGGCCCGGTCCCCGGTGGTGATGAAGGTCTTGGCCCCGTTGAGCAGGTAACCGTCCGGTGTCGGGCGGGCGGTGGTGCTGAGGCTGGACACGTCGCTGCCGGCGTCCGGTTCGGTGATCGCCAGCGATCCGTACACCGAGCCGTCGAGCAGGCCGGGAATGTACCGCGCGGCCAGGTCGTCGCTGCCGGCGATCATGATGGGGTACGCCGCGTGCGTCTGCGTCATGAAGATCAGCGAGGTGGCGGCGCAACCGGCGGTGATCTCCTCCATGGCGACGGCGTAGGCGACGTTGCCGTCCCCGCTGCCGCCCAGGCTCGGCGGGAAGATCAGACCCATCAGGCCCGCCCGGGCGAGCGCCTGGACGCTGTCGTGCGCAAAGGTGTGCGTACGGTCGATGTGGTGCGCCCGTGGTGCCACCTCGCGGGAGACCACCTCGCGCGTGTGGGCGCGTACCTCGCGTTCCCGGGCGCTGAGCGCGGCGTCGACGACGGGTTCGTCGAGCCGCTCGTGCAGGGCCAGGTACGCCGCCGGGTCGCTGTCGATGTCGAGTGGCTGCACGCTCATTCGGCCTTCTCGGACGCGGGTGCCGGGTCGGTGAACCGGGGTGGTCGCCGTTCGAGGAACGCGGCGATCCCCTCGGCGGACTCGACCCCGGCGACGGCGAGGGCCGCCAGGCCGGTTTCCAGTTCGAGGCCGGCGTCGAGCGGGGCGTCCCGGCCGGTGTCCAGGGCGGTGAGGATCGCGCGTACGGCGGCCGGTCCCTGGGCGGCGATCTTCTCCGCAAGGGCCGACACGGTGGCCATGAGGTCGGCGGGGTCGACCGGGGGCACCGGGCTGAGCCCCAACTGGTAGGCGCGCTGGGCGTCCAGTCGCGCGCCGGTGAGCATGAGGTGCGCGGCGGCGGGGGCACCGATCACGCGGGGCAGGCGCTGGGTGCCGCCGTAACCGGGCATCAGGCCGAGACCGGACTCGGGCAGGCCGAGCGACGCCCGGGTCGACATCACGGCGAAGGTCGAGGCGAGGACGAGTTCGAAGCCGCCGCCGAGCGCGACGCCGTTGACCGCGGCGATGACCGGGATCTTCGCCCGCTCGACGTCCCGCAGCACCCGCTGTCCGGCGTGGAGCGTGCGGTGCGCGCGGTCCGCGCCCATGCCGGCCAGTTCCTTGAGGTCGGCGCCGGCACAGAACGCCTTCTCGCCGCTGCCGGTGATGACGACGGCGCGGATCGCGGGGTCGCCGTCGGCGTCGCGGACCGCGGCGTGCAGCCGGCGCAGCACCTCGGCGTTCAGCGCGTTGTACGCCTCGGGCCGATTGATGGTCACGGTCATGATCGAGCCGGCCCGCTCGACGACGACGGACTCGGTTGCGCTCATACGGCGACCTCCGATGCGGCCAGGCCCACGGCACCCGCTGCCGCCAGCTCGCCGATCTGCTCCTCGGTGTATCCCAGGTCCAGCAGGGTCGTACGGGTGTCCGCCCCCAGGACGGGGAAGCGTTCGTTGCGGGGTGTCTGCTGCGAGGCCAGGCGGAAGGGGCTACGGATGCTGACCAGGCTGTCCGGGAAGCCCTGAACCGGAAGGATCGCCCCGCGCGCCACGACCTGGGGATCCTTGACGACCTCGGCGAGGGTCTGCACCAGCGCAGCGGGCACGTCGACCTCGGCGAACAGCCGCAGCCACTCGGCCGCGGGTCGGGTGGCGATGCGTGCTGCCACCAGTTCGGTGATCCGGGCGCGGTCGGCCCGGCGGCCGGCGTTGTCCGCAAGCGCCGGGTCCGCGCTCAACTCGGGCAGCTGAACGACGGCGCAGAACCGCTGCCACATGGCGTCGTTGCCGATCGCGATCACGATGGTCCGGTCCTCGGCCTCGAACGGCTGGTACACGGCCAGCACCGAGTCGGTGCCGCCGCTTGGCGCCGGCTCCGGCTCGCCGGCGCAGTAGGCGGCGACCCGGGGTGCCATCAGGGCGAGGTCGGTGTCCAGCAGGGACACGTCGATGAGTTCACCCTGCCCGGTGCGGCACTGCCGGACCAGCGCGGCGTTGACGGCGATCGCCGCGGCCATGCCGGACGCCACGTCGGAGAGCGCGGTGGAGACCCGCTGCGGCGCTCCGCCGCGCTCGCCGGTGACGGACATCAGCCCGGAGCGCGCCTGGGCCACCAGGTCGTATCCGGGTAGTTCCCGATCGGGACCGGTGAGGCCGAACCCGGACATGGCGCAGTAGACAAGTCGCGGGTTGCGGCGGCGCAGGGTCTCGCCGTCGATGCCGATGCGGCTGAGCTTCGCGGGGTTCATGTTCTGGAGGAAGACGTCCGCGGTGTCGAGCAGCCGCAGCAGCGCCTCGCGACCCGCGGCGGCCCCGAGGTTGAGCACGATCGACTGCTTGTTGCGGTTGGCGGAGGCGAACCAGGCCGAGGCGCCCTCCACGAACGGCGGGCCCCAGGACCGAGCGTCGTCACCTCCACCGGGACGCTCCACCTTGATCACTGTGGCTCCCAGGTCGGCCAGGTACATCGCGGCGGTCGGACCGGCGTAGGAGGTGGTCATGTCGACCACACGTACGCCCGCGAGGGGTCCCGCCGACCCGGCCGCAGATCCATTGCCAGTGTCCAAGAGAGTCACCCCATAATAATGTTGGACATTTGTAGATTGGTCAACACTCACCGGCTTTCGTTCGGCTTTCCGCTGCTACGACCGCTCGGGCGTCAGCACGGCCACCCCGGACAGCACCAGGCGATCCGCCTGGTGGGCGTCGACCCGTACGGACCCCCGAGTGTCGCCCCGGGCGAACCGTACGCTGATCGGCACCGCCGGCAGCATCGGCGCCTGGAACCGGCATTCGAACGAGCTGAGGCGTCCGCCGTGCGCAACCGCGTGACGTCCGAGACAGCTGGCCACGTATCCGTAGACGTACATGCCGTGCAGGATCACGCCGGGCAGGCCGACCCGCCGGGCCACTGCCGGGTCGAGGTGCACCGCGCTGTGGTCCCCGGAAACCTGTGCGTAGTCCTGCGGCACGTTGGTCGAGGGTGCCCAGACCACCGGCGCGGGCACCGGGATCTCACTCATGACGCAGCGCATGCGTGCTGGTGCCGCTCAACCACAGCTGACCGTCCCGGGTGCGGGACTCGGTCTCCACGTCGAAGAAGACCGCGCGGGTGGTCGACTTGACCCGGCCGATCCAGGCCCGGGTCTCGATCGAGGCACCGAGGGTGACGGGCGCGTGCCACGCCAGGGCTTGCGATGCGTGCACGTTGTGGTCGAAGGGCAGGTCGAGTCGGCGGTCGTGCAGGACCGTCAGGACGGCGCGCATGGTGAGGGCGGCGGCCAGCGCGGGTGACACGTCCCCGCTCCCCTCTAGCCGGTCGACCGGGGTGCCGTCGAGATCGGCGTGGCCGAGCACGCCGGCCGGATCGATCGTCTCGTAGGTCCGCCACAGCCCCCGCCGTCCCCGCAGTCGCACGAGTCGGTCGAGCACCGGGGCGGGATCCCAGGTCCCGGTCACGACGCTGCCGTCTGCACCGACGCCAACTGCTCGCGGAGTTCCACCTTGCGGATCTTCCCGCTGGGCGTCTTGGGCAGGCTCGGCACCAGCACCAGGCGCTCCGGCAGGAAGTGCTTGGAGACGCCGTTGTCGAGAAGATGCCGGACGAGGTCGGCGAGGACCAGCTCGTCGGTGCGAGCATGCACCACCGCGCAGGCCCGCTCCCCGAGCCGCTCGTCGGGCACACCGACGACGGCCACGTCGATCACGTCAGGATGGGTGTAGAGGACGCTCTCCACCGCGACCACGGGGATGTTCTCCCCGCCCCGGATGATGATGTCCTTGCTGCGCCCCTCGAGGTAGACCAACTGGTTCTCGTCGATGCGGGCGGTGTCGCCGGTGTCGAACCAGCTCTGCGCGTCGATCTCCGCACGGGTCCGCTCGGTCAGGCTCTCGTACCCGAGGAAGAGTCCCGCGCTGCGGACCTGCATCCGACCCGGCGTGTTGGTGGCCAGCGGCTCGCCGTCGGAGCCGACGACCCGGACCTCGACGCCGGGCACCGCCCGGCCGTCGCTGGCGAGTTCGGACTCGGACATGCCGGGTCGGCAGGAGACCCCGATGCCGATCTCGGTCATCCCCCAGGCAGAGCCCACCCAGCAGTTGAAGGCTTCGCGACCGGCAGCCGGCAGCGACCGCGGGACCGGCGAACCCGTGGTGATGACGGCCCGCAGCGCGCCGCGCGGGTCACCGACGAGGTCGGTGGTGAGCAGGTCCTGGAGGAATGTCGGGGCACCGAAGAACACCGTGGCCCGCTCCGCGCGCAGGAAGGCCGCCGCCGCCGGTGGGTGCCACTTCTCCAGGTAGGCGGCCGTGCCCTGGAGGTACGTGGTCAGCAGCACCCCCCACAGGAAGCCGCTGTGGTGACCGACCGGTGAGACCACCGCGTTCACCAGCGGGGCACCGAGGTTGTCCGCCCCGAAGTAGGCCACCCAGTTCCGCAGCACCGCGATCAGGGTCTGGTTGGTGTTCATGACACCCTTGGGTGCGCCCGTGGTGCCGGAGGTGAAGCCGATGTGGCAGAGCCCGCGCGGGTCGACGGTGGGCAGGTCGGCGTCGGCGGTCGGGACCGCCAGGTCGGCGAAGGCGAACTCGCCCTCGGCCAGGTCCGCCGCGCCACGCACCGCGATCAGCGGCTTCGCCGCCGGGCACGAGGCCCGTACCACCGCCAGCGGGGTGGCGCTGGCGACCTGCTCCTGCGTCACGACCACCTTCGCCCCGGTCGAAGCCAGGATGTGCCCGACCTCCTTGGTGCCGTAGGCGACCGGGATGCCGGTGTAGACGGCGCCGGCTCGGTTGATGGCGAAGATGAGCGCGGCGAACTCGATGCAGTTCGGCAGCATCACCACTACCGAGTCACCTGCGGCGACTCCCCGCGCCCGCAGGCCCACGGCCAGGTCGGTGACGTAGGCGTCGAACTGCGCGTAGGTCAGGGCGCGACGGCTGCCATCCGGCCCAGCGGAGTCCACCACCGCGAGCACGTCGGGCCGGGCGGCAGCCGCATCGGTGAGCAGGGAGGCCAGGGTCTGAGCGGTCCACTGGCCACTGGTCTCGTAGGCTTGCGCCAGTTCGGGCGTCAACCTGCTGTCGGGGCGGATGCCCGGGTGCCCGCTCACCGCGGCTGTTTCCGGCAACGTCACGATGCCCTCCTCGTTGGTTTGTGTTGCTCGGCCGCTCAACGCGCGGTCTCTCCCCCGTCGACGGTCAGCACCGCTCCGGTCAGAAACGTGCTGCTGGGGTCACAGAGGGGTCCCATCGCCGCCACGACGTCATCGACCGCTCCGAACCGCCGCGCGGGCACCGCCTTGACCACCCGGGCGCTGCGGTCCGGGTCCGCGCGGATGGCCGCGTTCAGATCGGTCGCGATGAACCCGGGGGCGATGGCGTTGACCTGGACGCCGTAGCGCGCCCACTCGACCGCCATGCTGCGGGTGAACGAGACGACGGCCGCCTTCGACGCGCAGTAGGCGGCGTGCTCGCTGACGCCCTTGAACGCGTAGTTCGAGGCGACGTTCACGACCCGGCCGTGGCCCTGGGCGGTCAGGATGGCACCCGCCGCGCGGGTGACCCGTACCGTGCCGAGGACGTTTGTCTGCCATGCCAGATTCCACGGATCGTCACCGGCGGCGAGCAGCGCGCCCGGAGTCAGCACACCCGCGCAATTGACAAGCAGGTCCAGCCCGCCGAGGTCCGCCACCGCCGCAGCGACGAAGCGCTGGATGGAGGCGTGCTCCGTAACGTCCACGACGTGGGGGTAGGCATCGCCGCCACCAGCGGCGATGCCGTCAGCCACCGCGCTGAGCGCGGTGGCGTCCCGACCGCCGACCGCGACCCTCGCTCCGGCTGCCGCCAACGTCTGGGCGATCGCTGCGCCGATCCCCCTGCTGGCACCGGTGACGATGGCCCTGCGGCCGGCCAGATCCGGGAAACCTGACATCTGCTCCTCCTCGCGCAGGGCCGCGCCCGGGGCCCTGCCTTCGAACGGGTCGACCGCGCCCGCGAGACGCGGAGACCAGTACGCACGCCATAATGTCGAACATTCGCCGACTGGGCAAGTAGTGACGACACGGCTTGCCGCCCCGCATGCAGCACGCGGGAACCGGTAGACTTCCGGACCGATGGCTGACTGTCGGACAGCCTGGCGCTGCCTTCTTCGACAAGGACGTGAGGCCCGTCTTGGAAACCACTGGTAAGGCCCGCGCTCTCGGGCATGCGGTCGCTCGTCCGCGTGAGCAGGTGGAGGACCGCATCCGTCGGGCGATCCTCGACGGCGAACTCAAACGCGGCGAACGCCTTCCCTCGGAGGCCGAACTCGCGCGCCAGTTCAAGGTGAGCAGGACGACGGTACGGGAAGCGCTGCGCTCGCTGTCCACGCAGAACCTCATCGAGAAGGTGCCGGGCGCCGGTGGCGGCAGCTTCGTTCGGGCGGTGGACCACGAGGCGCTCGGCGAGATCCTCTCCGAATCCATGAAGAACCTGCTCAGCCTCGGCAGCATCGCCGCCGACGAGGTGCAGTCCGTGCGCGAGTACCTTGAGGTGCCGGCGGTCCGCCTGGCGGCCGGGCACCGCGGTCCGGATGACCTGGCCCTGCTGCACGAGATCATCGAGCGGCAGAAGTCGGTTCGGGTGACGCATCCGTCGGTGCCCCAGCTCGACGTCGACTTTCATTCGGCGATCGCTCGCGCGTCCGGCAACCGGGTCCTGGGGTCGTTCGTCCAGGCCCTGCACGAACAGACGATGCCGGTACGCTTTCTCGATCTCTCCGAAGAGGTCGGTGCCGAGACCGTGCTTCAGCACCTCCAGATCGTGAAGGCGATCGAGGCGGGTGACGCGGACGCGGCCCAGGAGGCGATGGTGACCCACCTTCGGTACCTACAGGCCCACCGCGCCGGGCCGGTCGACCGCGCCTGACTCCGGGGCCGGGCCGGGGGCCCCGGCCCGGGGCGCATCCTTGTCGTCGCGACAACTGTCCGACAATAATCAGGCAGTTCTCGAACAGTCGACGCAGGGAGCAAGCGATGGGCACTTTCCAAGGACGGGTAGCGGTGGTGACCGGCGCGGCAGGCGGACTGGGCGGCTCGATCGCGGGCCGGTTCGTCGACGCCGGCGCGAACGTCGTGCTCGTGGACGTGCAGGCCGACCGGCTGCGCAAGGTTTCCGAGCAGCTCGGTGCCGCTGAACGGGTCCTGGTCCATGCCGCCGACCTGACCGACGAGGAGGCCGTGACCGGTCTGGCGGAGGCGACCGCCAACAGGTTCGGCACCTGTGACGTACTGGTGAACAACGCGGGCATCCTGGGCACCCCCGAGCCGCTGGCGACGCTGTCCACCGCGGCGTGGAACCAGACCATCGCGGTGAATCTGACCGCCGCCATGCTCTGCACCCGCGAGTTGGGCCGGCTCATGCTCGACCAGGGCCGCGGCGCCGTCGTGAACATCGCCTCGGTGGGCGCCCACTCACCGAACACCTCCCCCACCTACGGTGTCTCGAAGGCGGGCCTGATCGCGCTGACGCGGCACACCGCGGTGGAGTGGGGGCCGCTCGGCGTGCGGGCGAACGCCGTCAGTCCCGGCTTCGTACGCACGGAGATGTCGGCCGCGCACTACGCCGACCCGGATCTCCTGGCGATGCGCACCAAGCTCACTCCGGTGGGCCGCATCGGCGTCCCGGCCGACATCGCAAGCGTGGTGGCCTTTCTGGCGAGCGACGACGCCGCGTTCGTCAACGGCCAGGAACTGTTGGTCGACGGCGGTTTCCTGGCCGCCCCGCTGACGCACGTACAGGCCCGCTGACCGGCCGGGTTCCCGGGTCGACGGGGCCACGACCAACGGTGGCCCGGGGCGACGAACACCGCCCCGGGCCACCGCGTCGGTCCTGCGTAAGCGTCTGAAGCTCAGTCGCCGGTCTCCGTCCGGAGTGGCTCACCACGCTGGGTCAGGCCCGCCGGTCGAAGGATCTCCCGGGTGCGTACGACTCCCTCCGGCCACCGGGCGTCGAAGTCATCGAGCAGCGGTTGCAGCCTCGGCGACCCCACCGACTGCACAAGCGCGTCGAGGTCGTCGAACTCGTACTCGGCAAAGTGCACGCCGGGGCTGGTGACGCTCCAGCAACGCCGGCCCGACCTGGCCCCGAGCGTCTTGATGACCAGCGGGAGATGGTCGGTCTCGTACCAGTGGTCGAAGCTGTCCCGCAGATCGTCCCGAACCTCGGCCCGGACCAGGAACACTCCCGGGCCGGTGGTGGCCTCAGACATTGTTCAGGTCCTCGTCCTTGTGGGACACCCCGTGCCGGGTGAACAGGATGGTGAAGAACGCGATCACCGAGATGCAGGCGGCGAAGATCGAGATCGGCAGGGTGCTGCCGTAGTGGTCCATCAGCGCGACCGCAAGCGCCGGGGTGATGCCACCACCGATGACCGCGGCGATGGTGTACCCGAACGAGACGCCGGTGTAGCGGACCTGCGTGCCGAACAGCTCGGCGAGCCAGGTGCTCATCGGGCCGAAGAGCGACCCCAGGAAGATCAGGCCGACCGAGAAGGCCATGCCCGCCAACAGGTGGTTCTGGGTGGCGATCAGCGGGAACAGCGCGAAGACCCAGATCGCGAAACCGACGACCCCGACGAGCATCGGGGGGCGGCGGCCGACCTTGTCGGAGATGTGCCCGGAGAGCAGGATCGCGAAGAAGTAGAAGACGGACGCGATAAGGACCATCACCAGGCTGGACGTGGCGGTGAAGCCCACATCGTTACGGGCGTACGCCAGGGCGAAGATGATCGACAGGTAGTAGCCGGCGTGGATGCCGAGCGCGGCGCCGATCGAGGAGAACACGCTGCGCGGGTAACGCTTGAACATCTCGATGAACGGGATCTTGACGACCTCGGGAGTCTTCGACTGCTCGACGACCTCCTTGAAGGCCTGCGACTCTTCCAGCGACATGCGGATGTAGAGGCCGACGATGACCATGACGGCGCTCAGCAGGAACGGCACCCGCCAACCCCACGAGTTGAACGCGTCCTCGGGCATGAACGCCGAGGTCAGGGCGATCAGACCGGCGGCGAGGATGTACCCGATCGGCGAGGCGCTGCCCATCCAGGCGCCGAGCAGACCACGGCGGCGGGCCGCACCCTCGTGCTCGACCACCATCAGCACCGCACCGCCGTACTCGCCGCCGAGGGCCAGGCCCTGGATCAGCCGCAGGACGACGAGGAGGATCGGCGCCGCGATGCCGATCGAGGCGTAGGTCGGGAGCAGGCCGATGGCGAACGTGCCGATACCCATCATCAGCAGCGCGAGGACCAGCGCCTTCTTCCGGCCGTAGCGGTCGCCGAAGTGGCCGAACACGACGCCGCCGAAGGGGCGCGCGATGAACGCGACGCCGAACGTCGCAAGCGAGAGAAGCGTGCTGGTCAGCGGGTTTGACGAGGGGAAGAAGAGCGGCCCGAGGACGAGTGCCGCCATGGCGCCGAAGAGGTTGAAGTCGAACCATTCGATCACGGTGCCCACCATTGAGGCGACAGTGACCTTGCGGACGGAGTCCTTGCTGGCGGGAGGAGAAGCGGTGTCGGCGGTGGCAGCGGCGGTGTTTGTCATACCGGCTTCCTAATGTTCGACATTCGACGGGACGGTCGGACCATACCGCCGGGCCGTGATGAAGGCAACAGTCCTCCGGGCCAGCCCAGCCTTCGTCCGTCCGGGCAGCTGACCGCAGCGGGGTTTTTCTCCGGAACCTGTCGAGAGCCGGTGCGCGCCGTTCGTTACCCGGACGACACAGCAGTTCCCACCATGAGGAGCACGATGAAGTACGCGATGCTGATCTTCGGCGACGACCACGAGTGGACCGCACTCTCCCCGGCCGAGGAGGAGGACGTGATGGCACAGATCTACGGGTGGTACGAGCGGTGGCAGCCGACCGGCAAGATCGCCGAAGGTGGTGCCGAGTTGCAGCCCCGGGAGACGGCGAAGACCGTACGGGCCGGCGGAAACGGCCAGCCGGTGATCACCGATGGGCCGTACCTGGAACTGAAGGAGGTCATCGGCGGGGTCGTCATGCTGGAGTGCGACGACCTCGACGAGGCCGCCCGGATCGCGGCCACCTGGCCGCTCGGCACCGGCATGAGCGCGCTTGAGGTGCGCCCGGTGATGAGCCGCGAATAACGGCGACGCGGGGGCGCCGGTCTCACCGCCGGCGCCTCAGCTCAGCCACCCGGCGCGACATCAGCTCCCGCTCGGCCGGGTTCGTCGCCAGTTCCAGGGCCCGCTGCGCGGCCGTCAGCGCCTCGGCCGGACGGTTGAGGCTGGCCAGCAGGTCGGCCCGAGCGGCGTGCCACAGGTGGTAACCGGCGAGCCGGTCACCGAGCGCATCGACCTCGTCCAACGCCGGAGCCGGGCCCACCGCGAAGCGGGTGGCCACGGCCCGGTTCAACAGCACCACCGGCGACGGGTCCAGCGCGTACAGCCGGTCGTAGAGGGCCCGCACGTCGGCCCAGTTGGTGGCCGCGTACGAGGGTGCCAGGGCGTGCAGCGCGGCGATGCCGGCCTGCAACTGGTACGGCCCGGGACGGCCCTGGCGCACCGCCGCCCGCAGGCGCAGCGCCGCACGTTGGATCGCCGCCCGGTGCCAGAGCCGCCGGTCCTGCTGGTCGAGCAGCACGATGCGGCCCCACGAGTCGAACCGGGCGTCGGCGCGGGCGTGGTGCAACTCCAGCAACGCGGCCAGCCCGGCGGCCTCCGGCTCACCGGGCAGCAGCTCGGCGACCTGCCGCGCCAGCTCCACGCCCTCGCGGGCCAGCTCACGCCGCTGGGCGGACCGGCCACTGGACAGGTACCCCTCGTTGAACACCAGATAGATCACCGCGAGCACCGCCGGTAGCCGGTCGACGTACTCGTCCGGTTGGGGCACCTCGACGCGGATGCCGCGCTCCCGCAGCTGGCGCTTGGCCCGGGCGAGCCGCTGCGCCATCGTCGGCAGCGGCACCAGGAACGCGGCGGCGATCTCGGCGGTGCTCAGGCCGCTGGCAGCATAGAGCGTCAGCGCGACCCGGGCCGGCTCGGCAAGGTCCGGATGGCAGCACGCGAAGATCATGGCCAGCCGGTCGTCCACCCCCGGTTCCGGCGGCGGTTCGGCGGCCAACCGGGCCAGCTTGCCCCGGCCGACCGCGTCACGGCGCAGCCGGTCCAGCGCCTTACGCCAGCCGGTGGTGACCAGCCATCCGGTGGGGCTGGCCGGCACCCCCTCCGCCGGCCAGTGCTTGAGCGCCTCGGTCAGCGCGTCCGACAACGCCTCCTCGGCCCGGTCGAAATCGCCGAGCCGCCGGCTGAGCGCGCCGAGCATGCCTGCCGACTCCGTCCGCCAGATCCGGTCCAGCAGTTGCGCCACGTCGTCCACCGCACCAGAGTGCAGTACGCGCGGCAGGGCAGCGCCCGGTTCACTGGTCAGCTCAGCCGGGCAGCGCCCGGTTCACTGGTCAGCTCAGCCGGGCAGCGCCCGGTTCACTGGTCAGCTCAGCCGGGCAGCGCCCGGTTCACTGGTCAGCTCAGCCGGGCGGTAAGCGCGGCCACCACCTGCTCGTATTCCGGCACCAGATAGAAGTGGTCGCCGGGGAAGCTGGTCGACTCGAAGCCGCCGATTGTCAACTCGGCCCAGGCCCGCACCGTGTCGACGGTGCAGGTCGGGTCGTCGGTGCCGAGGAAGGCGGCGATCGGGGCGTGCACCTTGGCCGGCTCGCTCGGCAGGTAGCGGTAGAGCATCCGCAGGTCCGCCCGGAGCGCGGGCATGATCAGCTCGCGCAGCTTCGGTGAGCGCAGCAGCACCGGGTCGACCTCGCCGAGGGCGCCGATCCGGCCGAGCAGGTACTCGTCGTCGGCCAGGTCCGGGTCGAGTTCCACCTGCGAGATGTGCGGCGCGCCGTGCCCGGAGACGAAGAGCACGCTCGGCGTGAAGCCGTACCGGGACTCCAGCCGCAGGGTGACCTCGTACGCCACCGAGGCGCCCATGCTGTGGCCGAAGAACGCCAGCGGCCGGTCCAGGTACGGCACGAGCACGTCGCTGATCCGGTCGGCGAGCACGTCCATCTGCGCCACGCACGGCTCCGCCAGCCGGTCCTGCCGGCCGGGGTAGCAGACCGCAAGCAGGTCGGTGGCGTCGGGCAGCAGGGGCGCCCACGGCAGGTAGACGTTGGCGTTTCCGCCGGCATGCGGAAAGCAGACCAGCCGCAGGTCGGACCGCTCGGCCCGGCGGTAGGTCCGCAGCCACCGGCCGCGCGCCTCCACCCCGTCCATGTCACTTCCTTCCTCGGCCGCCACCGGCGCCCGCTCGACCGGCGGTGCCACCGCGGTCAGTCCGACATCGCCACCAGGATCCGGCGGTCACCGGTGTACGGGCGCCGGCCGTGCGCCACCAGCACGTTGTCGATCAGGAGCAGATCACCGACCCGCCAGTCCACGTCGATCGCGGCGTCCAGCCCACGGTCACGGATCTGGAACACGTACTCCTCGGGGATCGGGCTGCCGTCGGCGAAGGTGACCGACTGGGGCAGTTCATCCTGCGTCATCACCTGGGTCATCACCTTGGCGACCTCGTCGTCCAGGCCGGCCGGGTGCCACTGGTCGGTCTGGTTGAACCAGACCTCCACATCGGTCACCGGGTGCCGGACGGTGGCCGGGCGCAGCTGACTGACCCGCAGGCCGTCGGCGGTCCACTGCCAGGTCGCCCCGGTCCCGGCGAGAAACGCCTCCACCTCCGCGCGGTCCTCGGTCTCGAAGGTCTGCTGCCAGCTCTTGCCCAGCCCCATGCCGTCGTGCAGGTTCTGCTGGTAGCACACGCCGTCGGCGAAGGCGGCGCGTACCTCCGGGTCCAGCGACTCCAACCAGAGCCGGGCGTCGACCACCGGAGTGGCGCCGCCGGTCTGCGCGGCGATCTGGCAGTAGAAGAGCAACCGGGCCGGCCAGTGGGCGGCGTACGACAGCTCGTTGTGCATGGAGATGGTGTACTGCGCCGGGTATTCCGTCGAGGTGTAGACGTTGCGGCCGACCTTGGTACGCGGCGAGTTGCCGTGCACGTAGGCGAGCCGGTTGGGCAGCAGCAGGTCCATCACCTGGTCCAGTGCCGCCGGCTCGACGTTGAAGCCCCGGAACACCAGCGCCCCTTCGGCGGTGAGCAGCTTCGCCAGATCCAGCTCCCGCAGGTGCCCGACCAGCCCGTCCACGCTGGCCGCAGACCCGACGTCGCCGGGTGTGATCTCGTACGGCTGCCAGTCACCCTGCTCGCTCATCAAAGCCTCCTCAGGCTCGCCACTACTGGCAGCCACCCTCCCGCCCGCCCCCATATTTCCTCGATATCCCCACCCCCACCCCACCCCACCCCCACCCACCCACCCACCCACCCCAACCCCCTTTCCGCCGCGTTGATCATGAGGTTGGCGGCAGTAGTCGATCTTCAAACTGCCGCCAACCTCATGATCAACGCGGGGGCGCGGGGCGCGGGGCGCGCGGGCGCGGGGCGCGCGGGGCGCGGGGGCGGGGGCGCGGGCGCTGGGGCGCGGGGGCGCGGGGGTGGGGGTGGGGGTCAGCGGGGGTGGGGGTGGGGAGGCGTTCGGCTTCGGCGGCGGCTTCGGCGGCGGCTTCGGCGCGTTCGGCTTCGGCGGCGGCGCGGGTGCCGAAGGCGAGCACCGCGAAGATCGCGATCACCACCATCGTCGCGCCCACGATCACCAGGGCCACCTCGATGCCCAGGTGGTCGAGCAGGAAGCCGGCGAGCAGTGCCCCGGCGGCGTTGGCGCCCGAGGCGAGCAGCGTGAAGATCGAGCCGGCTCGACCGCGCAGCTCGTCCGGAGCCGTCTTGAGCAGGTAGAGCATGCCGGCCACGTTGCCGATCCCGGCACCGTAGTTGATCAGAGCGAGGATCGCGCTGACCACGATCAGGCCGGGCGCCACCACCAGCAGCGGCATCAGTACCGCCCAGCCGACGTTGATGCCGATCATCATCCGGCGAATGCCCCAGCGACGCAGGTAGACGTTGCTGGTCATCGCGCCGAGCATGCCGAAGACGCTGTTGACCACCAGCAGCAGACCCACCGTGGCGGGCTCGCCGCCACGCTCCTTGACCAGCACCACCAGGCCGAGCCCGAGGATCTGGAAGAGGATGTTGCTGGCCGCGAAGAGGCAGAGCGCCCGCCGCAGGTAGAGCTGGCCCCAGACGAAGTCGAAACCCTCTTTGATCTCGGCGAGCAGCCGGCCGGGTGCGGCACCGGCCGCCCGGGGTGCCCGCAGGTCCCGCCGCATGAACAGCAGGGTGACCAGCGAGATCAGGTGCGCCACGGTGGCGAAGAGGAAGGGCGCGAAGCGGGCCACGGAGTACAGCACGGTGCCGGCCGGTTGGCCGAGGATGCTTGCGGCGTTGGCCCGCGACTCGTTGGCCGCCGTCGCGGCACCCAGCTGGTCACGCGGCACCACGCTGCCCACCGCCGCCCGTTCCGCAAGCGTGTAGCAGATACCGAGGGTGGCCTCGACGAACGCGACAAACATCAGGTGCGGCAGCCACACCGCGTCGAGCAGCACCACCACCGCGACGCTGCCCACCCCGGCGACCCGGACGACGGTGCAGGCCAGCATCGTGGTACGCCGGTTCCACCTGTCGACAAGCGCACCAGCCGGCAACTGGGCGACCAGGTTCGGCAACAGCGCGGCGAAGGTGACCAGGCTGGCCGCGGTGGCCGACCCGGTCGACCAGAAAACCAATAGGGTGTAGCCGATGGAGGTGGCCCGGGCACCGAGCGCGGAGAACCCGGAGCCGATCCAGAGCAGCAGGAAGTCCCGGTTGCCGGCCAGACCCGTACGTCGACGAGCGGGGCGGGCCGGCGCGTCGGAGACGGTCATCTTGTCGTACCCGCCGCGGTGGCCTGGCACCAGTCGAGCACCGCCATGGCGCTGTAGCACTTGTTCTCCGCCTGGGCGAAGGCGATGCTCGCCGGCCCGTCGAGCACCTCCGCGGTGACCTCCTCACCGCGGTGTGCCGGCAGGTCGTGCAGGAAGACCGCGTGCGGGCTGCGCTGCCAGAGCGCCTGTTCGACCCGGAACGGAGCGAAGATCCGACGCCAGTCCGGGTCCGGCTTGCTGGTGCCGGTGGTCTGCCACCGGGTGGTGTAGATGGCGTCGAGGTCACCCGGCAGGTCGGACATGTGGTGCCGCTCGACGACGCTCGCTCCGCTGACCTCGGCCTGTCGGGTGGCGTCGGCCAGGATCTGCTCGGGCAGGCCGTAGCCGGGCGGGGTGCGCAGTTCCAGCTCCACCCCCGGAAACCGGGTGAGCGCCAGGGCGAGCGCGGTGGCGGTGTTGTTCGCCTCCCCCACGTAGAGCAGGCGCAGCCCCTCGATCCGGCCGAACTGTCGCAGCAGCGTGGTCAGGTCCGTCAGCGCCTGGGTGGGGTGCTCCTCGGCGCTCATCGCGTTGAGCACCGACATCCGGTCCTGGACCGCCCAGGCCCGCAGCTCGGCCGGGTCACCGGCGGTACGCGCGACAAGCACGTCGAGCATGCCGGCGAGTACCCGGCCGGTGTCCTCGCTGGTCTCCCCGGTGTTCGTCTGGAGGTCCTGCGGCCCGTACTGGATGACGCCCGCGCCGAGCCGCAGCGCGGCGCTGGTGAAGGCGGTCCGGGTCCGCGTCGAGGTCTTGAGGAAGTACGCGCCGACCACCCGCCCGGCCAGCGGGTTGCCGCGCTCCCCCGCCGCGTACGCGGCGCCGCGGGCGACGATCGAGTACAGGTCCCCGTCGGTCAGGTCGCGGATGGACACCAGGTGTCGCACCGGCCGGGCGGACGGGTCGGTGCGCGATGCGAGGCTGTTCGGGGCATGGCTGCTCGGTGCAAGGCTGCTCGGTGCAAGGCTGCTCGGTGCAAGGCTGCTCGGTGCGATGCTGCTCGGTGCGAGGCTGTTCGATGCAAGGCTGCTCGGTGCGATGCTGCTCGGTGCATGGCTGCTCGGTGCATGGCTGCTCGGTGCATGGCTGCTCGGTGCGAGGCTGTTCGGTGCGAGGTTGCTCGGTGCGGCCGTCATCGGTTCTCCTCCGTGATTGCGGTGTCGGAGAGCAGCAGCGAGAGGACCTCGTCGCCCGCGTCGCCGTTGGTCAACAGCACCAGTCCGGAACCCTGCGGGAACCGACCGGCGGTGAGCGCCCGGTACCCGGCGGTGCGGCCCCGGTGGCTGAACTCCACCCGGGCGCCGGTGGGCGCGTCGATGCGGTCCACCAGGCAGCCGAGCCCGAAGACCCCGCCCGGCCCGGCGGTCAGTTGCGCCTGCACCAGTTCCTGACTGAGCAGGCCCGGCGCACCCCGGTAGGCGAGGTGCAGGTCCCGGGTCAGTTGGGCCAGGTCGGTTGCGGTGGTCCAGAGGCCGGCCGCCGCCAGGTCGGCCCGCAGCTGCCAGCCTCCCGGCAGTGGCTCGCCCCGCTCGTCATGTCCACCGGCCACCGGCCGGCCGGATGTCTCCGGGAAGCTCTGGTCGAAGCTGCTGCCGGTCATGCCCAGGGGTACGAAGACCAACTCGGCCATCAACTCGGCGAAGGGCGTCGCGGTGACGTCCTCCATCAGCTGCTGCACCACCACGAAGTGGCTGTTGCGTTCCACTGCCACCGGGTCGGGCGCGGCGAGCGCCCGTACCGCAGCGGTGGGCAGGCCACGGCCGTGCAGCAGGTCCGACAGGGTCGGCACCGGGCCGCCTCGGGGCGCTCCGGTGCTGCCCGTGGCGGTCAACCCGGCGACGTGACCGAGCAGTTGCCGCAGGCTCACCGGCCGGTCGGTGGGCAGCTGCCAGCTCTTGAGGTAGCCGTTGACGTCCGCGTCGAGCTGTAGCGTCCCCCGGCCGACCAGGATCAGCGCACCCACCGCGGCGACCAGCTTGCTCACCGAGCCGACCTGGAAGATGGTCGCCGGGGTCACCGGGTCGGCACCGCCGGCCGTACGCCGCCCGACGGCGCGGACCTCGACCAGTTCGCCGTCGGCGAGCCGCGCCAGCGAGGCACCGGGCACCCGCTGCTGCGCGAGCAGCGGTTCGAGCTGCGGTAGCGCCCCAGCCGGGGACGTGACCTGCACCGGGCCGGCCGCAGCGGTCGGGGTGAGCGCGCCGGCCAGGTCGGCCAGCGGCCGATCCAGCATGGCCTGTTGCAGGGTCAGCGGCAGGCCGGCCTGCCGGGCCGCGGTGACCACGGGCACCACCAGCAGGGAGTGTCCGCCGAGCGCGAAGAACCGGTCCTGCCGACCGATCGCCGCCACCCCCAGCACCTCGGCCCAGATTCCGGCGAGCAGGGTTTCGGTCGGGCCCTGCGGCGGGACGGCCGCCGTCCCGGCCCGCAGCGGCCCGGCCGGCAACGCCCGCACGTCCACCTTGCCGTTCGGGTTCAGCGGGATGGTGTCGACCGGCACGAAGGCCGCCGGGACCAGCGCGGCGGGCAGCCGCCGGGCGCAGTGTCCGGCCAAGTCGTCGGCGTCGCCCACGTGGTACGCGACGAGCTGGTTGCCCCCGCCGGGCGCGGGTCGGGCGACCACCGCCGCGTCGCGTACCGCGGGATGGTCGAGGAGCACGGCGCGGATCTCGCCCGGCTCCACCCGGTGTCCCCGGATCTTCACCTGGTCGTCGACCCGGCCGAGCAGGTCGAGTTGCCCGTCCGGCAGCCAGCGGCCCCGGTCACCGGTGCGGTACAGCCGCCCGCCCGCCGGCCCGTACGGGTCGGGCACGAACCGGTCGGCGGTCAGTTCCGGTCGGCCGGCGTACCCCCGGGCCAGTCCCGGTCCGCCGAGGTAGACCTCGCCGACCGCGCCCACCGGCACCGGGTGCAGCCGCGCGTCCAGCACGTAGCTGCGCATCCCGCCGAGCGGGCGACCGACCGGCGCCACGTCGCCGGTCACCGCGCCGGTGACCGGGTAGCGGTTGACCGCCACCGTCGCCTCGGTCGGCCCGTACTCGTTGAGCAGCACGGTTTCCGGCGCGAGCTGTTGCCAGCGCGCACAGCTGCGCCGGGTGAGCGCTTCGCCGCCGAGCACCAGCATCGGGCTCAGCGCCGCCGCCTGCTCCCCCGTCAGCTGCCCGGCGAGCAGGTCCAGGTGGCTCGGGGTCAGCTTGACGAAGCTGAACGGTCCCGCCTCGGCCAGCCGGGCACCCAGCTCGTCCAGTCCGGCGTCGGCCGGCAGCAGCCAGAGCCGCTGGCCGGCGACCAGCGGCGCCCAGATGGTGGTCACCACCATGTCGAAGGCGACCGAGGAGAAGAGCGGCGCCCCGCCCGACCGATCGGCGACGAGTTCGCGTACCGCCCAGTCCAGGTAGCCGGCGAGGCTGCGGTGGCTCACCTGTACGCCGTTGGGCCGCCCGGTCGACCCGGACGTGAAGATCACGTACGCGAGCTGGTCCGGGTCGGTCCGGCCGGGCGGGCGCTCATCCGGACGGGCGGCGATCTCCGCCGCCTCGACGTCCAGCAGCACCCGCTCGACGCCGCTGCACCGCTCGGCGTAGCCACTGCTGGTGACCACCACGGTGACCCCGGCGTCGGCAAGCATTGACGTTATCCGGGCGGCCGGGTACGACGGGTCGATCGGCAGGTACGCCCCGCCGGCCTGCCAGATGCCGAGCAGCGTCGTGACGAGGTCCACGCCCCGGTCGAGCAGCACCCCGACCACCTGATCCGGTCCGACGCCCCGCCGCCGCAGGTGCCAGCCGAGCCGGTTGGCCGCCGCGACGAGGTCGGCGTAACTGCGCCCGCCGACCGCCTCGGTGTCGCCTGCGGCGGCGGCCCGCGCCTGCACCAGGTCCGGCACCAGGCCGGGCGACTGCCCTCCGACCGCCGCCGAAGCCGCTCCGCCGGGCCGCACCCCCTGGTCGGTCGCCTCGGCCCAACCCACAAGCACGTCGTGCCGTTCGGCCTCGGGCAGCCGGACCGCACGGGGATCGCCGCCCGGGTCGGCCACCATGGCGGCCAGCACGAGCCGGTACATCGCGGCCAACCGTTGCACCTCGGCCCGGTCCAGGTGGTCGCTGTCGCTGCTCAGGTGCAGGTGTCCGGCGACGGCGGAGACCGCCAGGGCGAACTCCGAGCTGGCGGCGGCGTAGCCGGTGCCGGTGGCGGCCCGCTCGCCGATCACCTCGTCGAAGTCGAGGTAGCTGAAGTAGACGTCGACCAGGCGGGTACCGGCCACCGCCGGGCGGATCGCCGGTGCCGGGTACCGCCGGTGCGGCCACATCTCCACCTCCCTGGCGTGCACCTGGCGTACCAGGTCGGTCCAGCTGCCGGCGGCGCGGTCGTGCGGGAACGGCAGGGTGTTCAGCGACATGGCGTAGACCCGCTCGCTGCCCACCAGGTCCGGCCGGGTGTGGCAGACCAGGCCGCTGTAGAAGCGCGGCTCGTCGGTGAGCTGGCCGAGCACGGTCAGGTGCGCCGCGTGCAGCACCGCCTTGAGCGAGACCCGCGCGGCGGTGGCCAGCTCGCGCAGGCCCGGCGCCAGGTCGTGGAAGGGCACCCGCACGGTGTGGGCGGTACGCGCCGACGGCTGCACCGCCGGCCGCCACCCGGTGGGCAGGGTGAACTTCGCGTACCGGTCCACCAGGTCCTGCCAGTACCGCTGGTCCGCCGGGGACTCCAGGGCCCGGCGTTCCGCGGCGACGAAGTCGGCGAAGCGCACCTGCGGCAGGGGTACCGGC
This sequence comes from Micromonospora sp. FIMYZ51, assembly GCF_038246755.1. Taxonomy (NCBI): domain Bacteria; kingdom Bacillati; phylum Actinomycetota; class Actinomycetes; order Micromonosporales; family Micromonosporaceae; genus Micromonospora; species Micromonospora sp. FIMYZ51. Next base: position 4,464,608 of record NZ_CP134706.1, read on the forward strand.
TCGGGTCGGTTGCCGGCGCGCAGCGTCCGGTAGTGGTCGAGGATCTCGGCCACCAGCGCGTGCAGGCTCCAGCCCTCGATGATCACGTGGCAGATGGTCAGCATCAGCCGCCAGCTGCGGTCGGTTTCCTGGCAGGCGGTGAAGCGCAGCAGCGGCGCCCGGCCGACGTCGAACGGCGAGGTGTACTCCACCGCGACCAGCCGGCGCAGCTGCGCCGCGCGGTCGGACTCGGTCAGTTCGCGCAGGTCCCGCAGGACGACCGGCACCTGCACCTGCGCGTGCACCAGCTGCATCGGCACCGAATAGCCGGTCGGGTCCACCGAGGAGCGCAGCACCTCGTGCCGGTTCGTCACCAGCTGCACGGCCGCGCGCAACGCCGACAGGTCCACCGGGTCGTCGGCGTCGACGAGGAAGGAGGCGACGTTGTGGTAGTGGTGCCAGCCGTTGTCGGCCACCATCTCCAGCAGCATGCCGAGCTGCACCTGGGACAGCGGGTACGCGTCGGTGAGGCCCGCCGGCAGCAGGGCCTGATCTGCGGGGGTGACCAGCTCGAACGGTCGTACCGGGCGGTCCACGCGTACCGGTGTGGTGCGTTCGGCCAGCGCGGCGCAGAGCCGGGCCACGGTCTGTAGGTCGATGACGTCCGCGACGGTGACGTCCAGGCCCTCCTCGCGCAGTGCGCTGGCCAACACCAGCGCCTTGATGGAGTGCCCGCCCAGCTCGAAGAAGCCGTCCTCGACGCCGACCGCCGGCAGGCCCAGCACCCGGGCCCAGATCCCGGCGACCCGGGTCTCCAGCTCGGTACGCGGCGCGACTGCGGCACGCCCGTCGCCGGGATCGCCGGCCGTCGGCGCGGGCAGCGCCCGCCGGTCCAGCTTGCCGCTGTTGTTGCGGGGCAGCTGCTCCAGGGTCACGAAGGTCGACGGGATCATGTACTCCGGCAGGGTCCGGGCCAGCCCGGCGCGCAGCTGCGTGACCGCCGGCCGGATGCCGGGCGCACCGACCAGGTAGCCGACCAGCCGTGGGTCGCCCGGAACGTCCTCGCGCAACACGACCGCGGCCTCGGTGACCTCCGGCAACGCGCTCAGCGCCGCCTCCACCTCGCCCAACTCGATCCGGTAGCCGCGCAGTTTCACCTGGTCGTCGAGGCGACCGACGAACTCCACGCTGCCGTCGGGCAGCCGGATCCCCTGGTCACCGGTGCGGTACATCCGGGCACCGGCGGGACCGTACGGGTCGGGCAGGAATCGTTTGGCGGTAAGCGCCGGCTGGTGCAGGTAGCCCCGGGCCACGCCGTGGCCGGCCAGGTGGATCTCGCCGGGCACGCCGAGCGGCGCCGGATGGCCGTGTTGGTCGAGCACGTAGAGCCGCAGGCCGGGCAGGGGACGGCCGATCCGGCTGCCCACGCCGGGCGCCAGGTCGGCCCGGGTGACCCGGTGGTAGGTGGAGTAGACCGAGGTTTCCGTGATGCCGTACATGTTGATCAGGGCGATGCGGGCCAGCCCGAGCCGGTCGACCCAGCCGGCGAGGTCGGCGAAGTCGAGGCGCTCGCCGGCCAGCACCACCGCGCGCAGCGCGAGCCCGCGCAGCCGCGAGTCGCCGTCGGCGGCCAGCCCGACCAGGCCACGGAACGCCGTCGGCGTCTGCGCCAGCAGGGTCACCTCCTGCTCGACCAGCAGGTCGAGCAGGTCCTCCGGGGAGCGGGCCACCACCCGGGGGACCATCACCAGCCGACTGCCGTGCAGCAGCGCACCCCACAGCTCCCAGACCGAGACGTCGAAGGCGTACGAGTGGAAGAGCGCGACGACGTCGGTCTCGTCGGTGGCGAAGTGCTCCTGGGTGCTGGCGAGCAGCCGCAGCACGTTTGCGTGGCTGACGCAGACGCCCTTCGGGCGGCCGGTCGAGCCGGAGGTGTAGATGACGTAGAGCGGGTCGTCGGCGTCGTTCACCGCAACCGGGTCGGTCTGCGGGTGACGGCTGAGGTCGGTGCGGTCGAGCAGCACCACCTCCCCGTCGTACCCGCCCAGCGCGTCGGCCTGGTCGCTGGTGGTGACCACCGTGCGGGCCCCGGCGTCGGCGAGCAGGTAGGCGATCCGCTCGGCCGGCTGCGCCGGGTCCAGCGGCAGGTACGCCGCACCGGCCTTGAGTACGCCGAGCAGTGCGGGAACCAGTTCCGCGCCCCGGTCCAGGCAGACCCCTACCACCGTGCCCCGGCCGGCACCGAGCGTCCGCAGGTGCCCGGCCAGCTGGTTGGCGTGCGCGTTTACCTGTGCGTACGTCAGCCGGGTCGGGCCGGCCACCACCGCCACCGCGTCGGGCGCGGCGGCCACCCGGGCCTGGAACGCCTCGGCCAGGCTGCCGGTGACCGACTCCTCGACCCCGCTGTCGACCACGCCGAGCAGCCGCTCCCGCTCGCCGCCGGGCAGGCAGACCGCTTGCGCGTCGCCGGCCGGGTCGGCGACCATCGTCGCCAGCACCGCCCGGTACATGCCGGCCAGCCGGCCCAGGTTGGCCCGGGAGAGCACGTCGCTGCGGCTGGAGAGCTGGTAGTTGCCGCGGTGCGCGAAGACCGACAGCTCGAACTCGGTGGCGCCGTCACCGGCGCTGCCGACCACGACCGGTTCGGTGCCGGTCGCGGTCGCACCGGCTGCGGCCCGGGAGAAGTCCTGGTAGTTGAACATCACCCGGAGTAGCCGCTGGCCGCTGTCGCGTTGGATCTCGGCCAGCGGGAACCGCCGGTGCGGCCAGAGTTCGACCTCCCGGTCGAAGACGGCGGTGACCAGGTCCCGCCAGGTGCGGGCGGTGCGGTCGTAGCCGAACGGCAGGGTGTTGAGGTACATGCCGTGCACCCGCTCGGCGCCGAGCAGTTCGGGCCGGGCGTCGCAGACCAGACCGGCGTGGAAGCTGTCCTCGGTGGTGAGCTGGCTGAGCACCTTCAGGTGCGCGGCGTGCAGCACCGCCTTGACCGAGACGCCGGATTCGGCGGCGAGTCGCGCGACGGCCTCGGCCAGGTCGGCGATGTCGACGCCGGTCGAGACCGGCATCGGGTCGCCGGCCTCGCCCCAGCCGGTGGGCAGGGCGAACGGGCTACGCCCGTCGATCGCCGTACGCCAGTAGTCGCGGTCCTCGTCAGCGGCGAGCGAGGCGAGTTCGGCGGCGATGAAGTCGGCGTAGCGGACCGGCGGCCGTTCGGTCTCGGTCGGCTGCCGGCCGTCAACCAGTTCCGCGTACGCGGTGAGCAGTTCGGCGAGCAGTTGGGCGCTGCTCCAGCCCTCGGTGACCGCGTGGCAGATGGTGAAGGTGAGCCACCAGCTTTCGGCGCTGTCCCGGTGCGCGGCGACCCGCAGCAGCGGCGCGGCGGCCAGGTCGAAGCGGTCGGCCCGCTCGGCGGCGACGAACTCCTCGAAGAGGCGCTGCTGCTCGTCGGGCGGCACGTCCCGGCCGTCCACCACGGTCACCTGCGGGGTCACCTGGGCGTGCACCAGCTGCATGGGCACCGAGTAGCCGGTCAGGTCGAACGAGGTACGCAGGATCTCGTGCCGGGCGACAACCGTGGCGACGGCGGTCCGCAGCGCGTCGGCGGAGAAGGGCCGCCCGTCGCGGACCTGGTGGGCGATGACGCTGTGGTACGCCGCCCGGTCGCCGCTGGTGGCCAGCTCGACGAGCATGCCGAGCTGGGTCTGCGACGCCGGATAGGCGTCGGTGAGCCCGGCCGGCAGCAGCACCCGATCGGCCGCACCGATGAGCGCGAACGGCTCGACCGGCGTCCACTCCTGCCCGGTGCCGCCGCTCAGCGAGGCGGCGAGCCCACGCACCGTCCGGTACGCGAACACGTCCCGCACGCTTGTCGGATAACCCGCCGCCCGCAACGACCCGACCAATGTCACCGCCAACATCGAGTCCCCACCGAGGTCGAAGAAACTCTCCTCGACACTCACCGACTCCCGACCCAACACCCGAGCCCACACCTCGGCTACCGCCCGCTCCACCACCGACACCGCCGCCACGAACACACCCACCGGCACGTCACCGGCCCCCGGCACCGGCAACCGCCGCCGATCCACCTTCCCGTTCGCATCCACCGGCACCGCATCGATCACCACGAACGCCGCCGGCACCATCGCCTCCGGCAGACTCCCCCGCACCAACTCCCGCAACCCGACCGCATCCAGCTCGACACCAGGCTCGGGCACCACAAAGCCGGCCAACACCCGCCGACCCTCGACCTCCGTCACCGCCGCCACCGCATCCCGTACCCCCGCACACGACCGCAGCGCCGACTCCACCTCGCCCAGCTCGATGCGCACCCCGTGCAACTTCACCTGCGCATCCAACCGACCCAAAAACTCCAAGCTCCCGTCCGACCGCCACGCCACCAGATCCCCAGTCCGATACAACCGCGACCCCGCCGACCCAAACGGATCCGGCACAAACCGATCCGCCGTCAGCTCCGCAGCATTCAGATAACCCCGACCAACCCCAACCCCCGCCACACACAACTCACCCGGCACCCCCACCGGCACCAACTCCAACCGCTCGTCGAGCACGTGCAGCCGCAGGTTGGGGTGGGGTCCGCCGAGCGGTACCCGGTTCAGCTCGGCCAGGGCCTGCGGGTCGCAGCGCCACGCGGTGACGTCGACCGCCGCCTCGGCGGGCCCGTACGTGTTGTGCAGCTCGCAGCCGGGCAGCGCGGCCAGGAACGCCCGCGCCACGTCGACCGGCAGCTCCTCGCCGCCGACTCCGACGGAGCGCAGCGAGGTGCAGTCGCCGAGCCCCTCGGCAAGCATCGCGGCAAGCATGGTCGGTACGAAGTGGACGGTAGTCACCTGCTCGGAGATGATCAGCTCGCGGAGGTACGCGGGGTCCCGGTGCCCGCCCGGTCGGGCCACGACGAGCCGCGCGCCGGCCGACAGCGCGGCGTAGATCTCGGCCGGCGACACGTCGAAGCCGATCTCGGTCTTCTGGAGCACCACACCGTCCGCGCCCAGGCGGTAGACCTCCGGTAGGACATGGTGGGTGCGGTTGACCAGGCCGGCGTGGGTGACCACCGCACCCTTCGGCCGACCCGTCGAACCCGACGTGAAGATCACATAACAGGCGTTCTCCGACCCGACCACCACCGGCAGATCGGCCGCCGACTCACCCGCCCACACCTGCGGACGATCCACCAACACCGCCCGCGCCGACGACTCCGGCAACACCGCCACCAGCGCCGACGACGTCACCACCACCGACGCCCCCGCATCGGCCACCATCACACCCAACCGCTCCGGCGGATACGACGGATCCAACGGCACATACACACCACCCGCCTTGTGCACGGCCAACATCGCCACCACCTGCTCCACCGACCGATCCAGACACACCCCCACCAACACCTCAGGGCCCACCCCCATCGAGCACAGATGACGGGCCAACCGATTCGCCGCCGCACTCAACTCCCCATACGACAACGACACCCCACCACCGGAGACCGCCACCGCATCCGGCCGCGCGGCCACCTGCTCCTCGAACGCCGAGAACGCCACCCCCGACACCGGCACCACCACACCGGCACCCACCTCCGACAACCACGCCGCCTCACCCGACGGCACGAGCGCCCTCCGCGCATCGCCGTCCGGATCCGCAACCATCGCCTCCAACACCAACCGGAACATCCCCGCCAACCGCGACAACCCACCACCACCAAACACCCGCACATCCCCGACCAGGCGGATCGCCGATCCGCTGGCACCGACGGAGAGGACGAACTCGGTGGCGGCTCCGTCCGCGGCCACAAGCGACCGGGTGCCGCTGGCGGTCGGGCCCTCGGTGGTCAGCGCCTGGCTGCTGCTGGCGGTCGCGTCCCGGGTCACCGATGCCTCGGCGGCATCCTCGGTCCAGGCCGCCGCAGGGCCACTGGCCGGCGCGGTCGTCCCGGCGGTGTCGGACTGGCCGGTGCTGGGTTCGGTGTAGTTGAAGACGACGTCGATCGGGTGTGCGTCCACGCCGGTCAGTCGGCGTACCGCCGGCAGCGGGTAACGCCGGTGCGGCCAGAGTCCGACCTCCCGGTCGAAGACGGCGGTGACCAGCTCACGCCAGGTGCGGGCGGTGCGGTCGTGACCGAACGGCAGCGTGTTTATGTACATGCCGTGCACCCGCTCCGCGCCCCGCACCTCCGGGCGCGCGTCGCAGACCAGGCCGCTGTGGAAGGCCGGCTCGTTGGTGAGCTGGCTCATCACCTTCAGGTGCGCGGCGTGCAGGACCGCCTTGACGGGTACGCCGAGACTGCTTGCGAGCCGGCGCAGTGCGCCGTCCAGGTCGGCGAGGTCCAGCTCGGTGCGGCACACCTGTCGGGGGCCGGAGTCGCTGGTCGGGGTGCCCGGCAGGGTGAGCTTCGGCCGCCCGGTCACCACCTGCCGCCAGTAGTCGGTGTCCTCGGCCGAGTCGAGCGCCGCCAGTTCGGCGGCGACGAAGTCGGCGTACCGGACGGTCGTCGGTTGGGCGGGGGTGGGCTGCTCGCCGCGCCGCCGCCGGTGGTAGCCGTCGAGCAGGTCGGCCAGCAGGAGGTTCAGGTCCCAGCCGCCGGTGACCAGGTGGCTGACGGCGATGGTGAGCCACCAGGAGTCGGCGTCTTCGCGGTGCACGGCCACCCGCAGCAGCGGCGGTGGTTGCGCCGGGTCGAAGGGGCGCTCCCGTTCGGCGGCGACGTACGCCGCGAGGCTGGCCGCCTCGGGGTGCACGGCGACCGGCACTCGGGCCTCGGCGTGCACCAGTTGCATGGGCACCGAGTAGCCGTCGAGGTCGAACGAGGTACGCAGCGTTTCGTGCCGGGCGACCAACTCGGCGAGCGTGGCGTGCAGCGGCTCGACGTCGAAGGGCAGTTCGTCGGGTACGCGCATGCTGTGCACGATGTGGTACGGCGTGCCGGCCTCGTCCCTGGCGATCTCGACGGCCATGCCCACCTGGGCCTGGGTGGCCGGGTAGGCGTCGGTGAGCCCGTCCGGCAGCAACGCCCGGTCCGCCGCACCGATGAGCGCGAACGGCTCGACCGGCGTCCACTCCTGCCCGGTGCCGCCGCTCAGCGAGGCGGCGAGCCCACGCACCGTCCGGTACGCGAACACGTCCCGCACGCTTGTCGGATAACCCGCCGCCCGCAACGACCCGACCAATGTCACCGCCAACATCGAGTCCCCACCGAGGTCGAAGAAACTCTCCTCGACACTCACCGACTCCCGACCCAACACCCGAGCCCACACCTCGGCTACCGCCCGCTCCACCACCGACACCGCCGCCACGAACACACCCACCGGCAGATCAGCGACCCCCGGCACCGGCAACCGCCGCCGATCCACCTTCCCGTTCGCATCCACCGGCACCGCATCGATCACCACGAACGCCGCCGGCACCATCGCCTCCGGCAGACTCCCCCGCACCAACTCCCGCAACCCGACCGCATCCAGCTCGACACCAGGCTCGGGCACCACAAAGCCGGCCAACACCCGCCGACCCTCGACCTCCGTCACCGCCGCCACCGCATCCCGTACCCCCGCACAGGACCGCAGCGCCGACTCCACCTCGCCCAGCTCGATGCGCACCCCGTGCAACTTCACCTGCGCATCCAACCGACCCAAAAACTCCAAGCTCCCGTCCGACCGCCACGCCACCAGATCCCCAGTCCGATACAACCGCGACCCCGCCGACCCAAACGGATCCGGCACAAACCGATCCGCCGTCAGCTCCGCAGCATTCAGATAACCCCGACCAACCCCAACCCCCGCCACACACAACTCACCCGGCACCCCCACCGGCACCAACTCCAACCGCTCGTCGAGCACGTGGAGGGTGAGGTTCGGGAAGGGGCGGCCCAGCGGCACCCGGGCGAGGCCGGTCAGGTCGTCGGCGGTGCAGCGCCAATTGGTGACGTCGATTGTGGTCTCCGCCGGCCCGTACGTGTTGTGCAGCTCGCAGTCGGGCAGCGCGGCCAGGAACGCCCGCGCCAGGTCCACGGGCAGTTCCTCGCCACCGACCGCCACCGAGCGCAACGAGACGCAGCCGGTGATGTCCTCCGCGAGCAGGGCGGCAAGCATGCTGGGCACCAGCTCGATCGCGGTCACCGACTCGGCGATGATCAGCTCCCGCAGGTACCCGGGGTCGCGGTGCCCACCGGGCCGGGCGATGACGAGCCGCGCTCCGGTGGAGAGGCCCGCGTAGATCTCGGCCGGGGAGACGTCGAAGCCGATCTCGGTCTTCTGGAGGATGACGCCGTCCGGGCCGAGACAGTTGATTGTGGGTGCGACGTGCGCGGTCCGGTTGACCAGGCCGGCGTGGGTGACCACCGCACCCTTCGGCCGACCCGTCGAACCCGACGTGAAGATCACATAACAGGCGTTCTCCGACCCGACCACCACCGGCAGATCGGCCGCCGACTCACCCGCCCACACCTGCGGACGATCCACCAACACCGCCCGCGCCGACGACTCCGGCAACACCGCCACCAGCGCCGACGACGTCACCACCACCGACGCCCCCGCATCGGCCACCATCACACCCAACCGCTCCGGCGGATACGACGGATCCAACGGCACATACACACCACCCGCCTTGTGCACGGCCAACATCGCCACCACCTGCTCCACCGACCGATCCAGACACACCCCCACCAACACCTCAGGGCCCACCCCCATCGAGCACAGATGACGGGCCAACCGATTCGCCGCCGCACTCAACTCCCCATACGACAACGACACCCCACCACCGGAGACCGCCACCGCATCCGGCCGCGCGGCCACCTGCTCCTCGAACGCCGAGAACGCCACCCCCGACACCGGCACCACCACACCGGCACCCACCTCCGACAACCACTGCGCCTCACCCGACGGCACACACGCCCTCCGCGCATCCCCATCCGGATCCGCAACCATCGCCTCCAACACCAACCGGAACATCCCCGCCAACCGCGACAACCCACCACCACCGAACACCCGCACATCCCCGACCAGGTCGAGGAAGCCGCTGGCCGCGGTGACCTGGAGGGTGAACTCCGTGCCGCCCTCACCGGCGACGGCCTCGAAGCCGACCTGTTCCTCGCTGTCGGTGTTGGCGCGGCGGAACTCGGTGTAGTCGAAGACAACGTCGACCGGGTGCGCGTCCGCACCGGTCAGTCGGCGTACCGCCGGCAGCGGGTAACGCCGGTGCGGCCACAGTTCCGCCTCGCGGTCGAAGACCGCCCGGACCAGTTCCCGCCAGGTGCGGGCACCCCGCTCGTAGCCGAACGGCAGGATGTTGATGTACATGCCGTGCACCCGCTCCGCGCCCCGCACCTCCGGGCGCGCGTCGCAGACCAGGCCGGTGTGGAACCGCCGCTCGTCGGTGAGCTGGCTCATCACCTTCAGGTGCGCCGCGTGCAGGACCGCCTTCGGAGACACCTCGTACGCCGAGGCCAGGGCACGGATGCGCGGGTCGAGATCCTGGTAGCTGAGCCGGTGCCGGACCGTACTGGTCGTCGCGGCCGGTTCGCCCCAGCCGGTGGGCGGGGTGAACTTGGCGTACCCGGAAATGATCTTGTGCCAGTATGCCTGGTCCTCCCGCGAGTCCAGCGCCGCTCGTTCCCCGGCGACGAAGTCGGCGTAGCGGACCGCGATCGGCTCGGCCGCCTCCGGTGCCATGCCGACACAGCGCCGCTCGTAGCAGCTGAGCAGCTCGGCCAGGAGGGCGTTGAGGTCCCAGCCGCCGGTGACCAGGTGGCTGATCGCCACGGTGAGCCACCAGCCGCCATCGGCGGCGGCGTGGGCGCTGACCCGCAGCAGCGGCGCGGGGTGCTCCGGGTGGAACGGCCGGGCCCGCTCGCCATCGACGTGCTCGCGCAGCTGCGCCTCGGCCCGTTCCTGGTCGAGCGGCAGGATCCGGACGTCGACGGGCGCCTCGGTGTGCACGAGTTGCAGCGGCACCGAGTAGCCGTCCAGGTCGAACGACGTGCGCAGGGTCTCGTGCCGGGCGACGACGTCACGCACCGCAGCGGTCAGCGCCTCGGCGGAGAACCGCTGACGGCTGTGCACCCGGAAGCAGCGGACGATGTGGTACAGCGACCGCTCCGGGGCCTTCTGCATCTCGACAAGCATGCCGAGCTGCGCCTGGGCGATCGGGTACGCGTCGTCGAGGCCGGTGGGCAGGGCGGCCCGGTCGGCGGCGTTGAGCTGCGCGAAGCGGGCGACCGGCTGGAACTGCGGTTCGGCGGCCTCGCTCTGCTTGGCGGCGAGGTGTGCGGCGAGCGCGGCGACCGTGCGGTGCACGAACACGTCGCGTACGCCGACCGGGAACTTGGCCACCCGTAGCGCGCCGACAAGTGCCACCGCTCGGAGCGAGTCGCCACCGAGGTCGAAGAAGTTGTCGACGACGCTCACGGTGTCGAGCTTGAGCACCCACGCCCAGATCTCGGCGAGTTGGGCCTCCAGGTCCGTACGCGGTGCCACGTGCACCCGCTCGGTCACCGTCACCGACTCCAGCAGCGCCGCCCGATCCACCTTGCCGTTGGCGTTGAGTGGGATGGTTTCGACGGCGATCAGGTCGGCCGGGATCATGTACTCCGGCAGCCGATCGGCACACTCCTGCCGTACCCGCTGCACCAGGCCCGCATCCGGGGCCTCGGGCACGTAGAAGGCCAGCAGTCGGGCCTCGTCGGTCTGCACGAGGGCCACCGCGTCCCGCACCCCGGCCACGGCGCTGAGCACGGACTCGATCTCGCCGAGCTCGATGCGGTAGCCACGCACCTTCACCTGATGGTCCACCCGACCCAGAAACTCCACCACACCATCAGGCAACCGACGGGTCAGATCCCCGGTCCGATACAACCGCGACCCCGCCGGCCCGAACGGGTCCGGCACGAACCGATCCGCGGTCAACCCCGGCTGACCCACATAACCGCGAGCGACACCGATTCCGCCGACATACAACTCGCCCGTGACCCCGACGGGCACCGGCTGCATCCAGCCGTCCAACACATACATCCGCATGCCCGGCAACGCCCGACCGATCGGCACCACCGGCAACGTCTGCTCCACCCGCACCGGGAACACACACGTACCCACCGACGCCTCCGTCGGCCCATACTCATTGACAAAATTCCCCGGACCCAGCAGGCCCAGCCACCGGTTCGCCACCGCCGCCGGCAAACCCTCACCAGCAACCACCACCACCGACGCCAACCCCGCCAACCGCTCATCCGCAAGCTGCCGACCCAAAATCTCCAAATGACCCGGCGTCAACTTCAAGAAACTGAACGGACCCGCCACATCCAGAACCACACCCAACTCCGCCAGGTCCACATCCTGATCCACCATGAACACCCGCTGACCCGCCACCAACGGCGCCCACAGGTTCGGCACCTGCAAATCAAAAGCCACCGACGAGAACACCGCACAACCAGCCGAACCACGACCCGCCAACTCCTCCGCCGCCCACCGAATATGATTCGCCAAACCCCGATGCGTAACCTGCACACCCTTCGGCCGACCCGTCGAACCCGACGTGAAAATCACATACGCCACATCATCCAAATCCACCACACCCGGCAACACCACCGACTCACGCGAAACCACGTCCTCCACGGCCAAGACCTCGACACCGGCCGGGAAACGATCCGCATAACGAGCCGACGTCACCACCCGGGACACACCCGCATCCGCCAACATCGAACCAATCCGACCCGCCGGATACGACGGATCCAACGGCACAAACGCCGCCCCCGCCTTCCACACACCCAACAACGCCGCCACCAAATCAACACCCCGATCCAACAACACCCCCACCACACCACCACGACCCACACCCCGCGACACCAACCAACCCGCCAAACCGGCCGCTCGCGCATCCAACTCCACGAACGACTCCCCATTTACCGCCTCACCCGACGGCACCACACCCACCTGACGCTCAAAACCGTCCAACACCGACCACGACACCGGCTCCACCACACCCGCGCCATCACCCAACACCACCGACACCTCACCCGACGGCAAACACACCACCCGCGCATCCCCACCCGAATCCGCCACCATCGCCTCCAACACCGCCCGATACATCCCACCCAGGCGGAGGACGTTGGGGTAGCTGACGACGTGTGGACGGCTGAGGATGCTCAGCGTTCCGTCGAGGGTGGAGACGTGCAGGTCGAACTCGCTGGACGCTTCGTAGATGGCCTCGCCGAAGCCGACCCGGTCGGTGTCGACCTGGGCGAAGTCGAGGAAGTTGAAGAGGATCTCGATGGGCCGCTCGCCGCCGGTGAAGCGTTGCACCGCGGGCAGCGGGTAGTGCCGGTGCGGCCACAGCTCCAGTTCGGCGGCGAAGGTCTGCCGGATCAACTCCGCCCAGGTGGCGGCGGATCCCTTGTGCACGAACGGCAGCGTGTTGAGGTGCATGCCGTACACCCGGTCCGCGCCGGCCACCTCGGGCCGGCCGTGGCAGACCAGGCCGCTGGTGAAGGTTTCCTGGTCGGTGAGCTGGCTCATCACCTTCAGGTGCGCGGCCAGCAGCACGCTCTTCAGCGACGTGCCGGTACGGCTGGCCAGGCTCTTGAGCCCGTCGAGCAGGTCGTGCAGCGGCACCCGGGTGCCGCACTGGAACTCGGGGTCGCTCTCCGGCGCACCCCAGCCGGCGGGCAGGGCGAAGCGCGGGTAGTCGACAACGCCCCGCCAGTACGCCTCGTCCTCGGCCGAGCGCAGGGCGGCGAGTTCGGCGGCGACGAAGTCGGCGTAGCGGACCGGCAGCGCGTCGAAGGGTACGGGCGCGTCGGTGTCCCGCAGTCGCCGGTAGTTGTCCAGAATCTCCATCAGCAGCGAGTGGTGGCTCCAGCCTTCGAGGATGCCGTGCGACATGGTCAGCACGAACCACCAGGCGTTGCCCGCACCGATCGCGCCGGCGACGCGGATCTGGGGATACTCGTGCGGCGCGAACGGGGTGGCCCGCTCGGCGGCCATGTACGCGCGCAGCCCCTCCTCGGCGTCGGTGCCGCGCAGGTCGAGCACGGTCACCTCGATCGGCACCTCGCTGTGCACGAGTTGCAGCGGCACCGAGTAGCCGTCCAGGGCGAACGACGTACGCAGGATCTCGTGCCGGTCCACGACGGTCTGCACCGCGCGGCGCAGCGCGTCGGGGGCCAAGGGCTGCTCGTCGTGGATCGGGAAGGCCGAGACGTTGTGGTAGGTGTGCCGGTCGGTGTCGGCAAGCATCTGCACAAGCATGCCGAGCTGCACCTGACCGATCGGGTACGCGTCGTCGAGGCCGCTGGGCAGGGCGGCCCGGTCGGCGGCGTCGAGCTGCGCGAAGCGGGCGACCGGCTGGAACTGCGGCGCGACAGCCTCGGTCTGGGCCGCCTGGATGTGTGCGGCGAGCGCGGCCACGGAGCGGTGCACGAAGATGTCCCGCACGGATGCGGGGAACCCGGCCGCGCGCAGCGCCCCGACGAGGGCGATCGCGCTGATGGAGTGTCCGCCGAGGTCGAAGAAGTTGTCGACGACGCTCACGGTGTCGAGCTTGAGCACCCGCGCCCAGATCTCGGCGAGTTGGGCCTCCAGGTCCGTACGCGGTGCCACGTGCACCCGCTCGGTCACCGTCACCGACTCCAGCAGCGCCGCCCGATCCACCTTGCCGTTGGCGTTGAGCGGGATCGCCTCCACCGCGATCAGGTCGGCCGGGATCATGTACTCCGGCAGCCGATCGGCACACTCCTGCCGTACCCGCTGCGCCAACTCCACATCGGGTGCCTCGGGCACGTAGAAGGCCAGCAGTCGGGCCTCTTCACCCTGCACGACCGCGACCGCCTCCCGCACCCCGGCCACGGCGGTGAGCACGGACTCGATCTCGCCGAGCTCGATCCGGTAGCCACGCACCTTCACCTGATGGTCCACCCGACCCAGAAACTCCACCACACCATCAGGCAACCGACGGGTCAGATCCCCGGTCCGATACAACCGCGACCCCGCCGGCCCGAACGGGTCCGGCACGAACCGATCCGCGGTCAACCCCGGCTGACCCACATAACCGCGAGCGACACCGATTCCGCCGACATACAACTCGCCCGTGACCCCGACGGGCACCGGCTGCATCCAGCCGTCCAACACATACATCCGCATGCCCGGCAACGCCCGACCGATCGGCACCACCGGCAACGTCTGCTCCACCCGCACCGGGAACACACACGTACCCACCGACGCCTCCGTCGGCCCATACTCATTGACAAAATTCCCCGGACCCAGCAGGCCCAGCCACCGGTTCGCCACCGCCGCCGGCAAACCCTCACCAGCAACCACCACCACCGACGCCAACCCCGCCAACCGCTCATCCGCAAGCTGCCGACCCAAAATCTCCAAATGACCCGGCGTCAACTTCAAGAAACTGAACGGACCCGCCACATCCAGAACCACACCCAACTCCGCCAGGTCCACATCCTGATCCACCATGAACACCCGCTGACCCGCCACCAACGGCGCCCACAGGTTCGGCACCTGCAAATCAAAAGCCACCGACGAGAACACCGCACAACCAGCCGAACCACGACCCGCCAACTCCTCCGCCGCCCACCGAATATGATTCGCCAAACCCCGATGCGTAACCTGCACACCCTTCGGCCGACCCGTCGAACCCGACGTGAAAATCACATACGCCACATCATCCAAATCCACCACACCCGGCAACACCACCGACTCACGCGAAACCACGTCCTCCACGGCCAAGACCTCGACACCGGCCGGGAAACGATCCGCATAACGAGCCGACGTCACCACCCGGGACACACCCGCATCCGCCAACATCGAACCAATCCGACCCGCCGGATACGACGGATCCAACGGCACAAACGCCGCCCCCGCCTTCCACACACCCAACAACGCCGCCACCAAATCAACACCCCGATCCAACAACACCCCCACCACACCACCACGACCCACACCCCGCGACACCAACCAACCCGCCAAACCGGCCGCTCGCGCATCCAACTCCACGAACGACTCCCCATTTACCGCCTCACCCGACGGCACCACACCCACCTGACGCTCAAAACCGTCCAACACCGACCACGACACCGGCTCCACCACACCCGCGCCATCACCCAACACCACCGACACCTCACCCGACGGCAAACACACCACCCGCGCATCCCCACCCGAATCCGCCACCATCGCCTCCAACACCGCCCGATACATCCCACCCAGACGGCGCAGGGCGTCCGGACCGATGTGGCGCTGGCTGGCCTGGAGCGTGAGGAAGCCGAGCCGGCTGAACACGCCGAGCGGGAACTCGGTCGGGCTGTCGTCGATCGATTCGGAGTAGTCGATGTAGTCGGCGTCGATCTGGTGGAAGTCGTGGTAGCTGAACCGCACGTCGAGCAGTCGGGTGTCCTGGCCGACCTCGCGTTGCAGGGTGGAGAGCGGGTAGCGGCGGTGCGACCACAACTCCAACTCGGTCTCGAAGGTCCGCCGGATCAGCTCCGCCCAGGTCGCGGGCGAGCCGTCGTAGCCGATCGGCACGGCGTTCAGGTGCATGCCGTACACCCGGTCCGCGCCGGCCACCTCGGGCCGGATGTTGCAGACCAGACCCGTGTAGAACCGTCCCGCGTCGGTGAGCTGGCTCATCACCTTCAGGTGCGCGGCCAGCATGACCGACTTGAACGGTACGCCGAGCCGGCGGGCCAGATCCCGCAGCGGAGCCTCCAGGTCCTGGAGCGGCACCCAGTGCTCGTGCTTGGTCCCGTCCGGCGCGTCGGCGTCGCCCCAGCCGGTCGGTAGCTCATGCCGGGTCCGGCCGACAAGCGCACGCCGCCAGAACTCGCGGTCCACCTCGGCGGCGATCGACCGACGCTCGGCGGCGACCGCGTCGGCGAACCGCACCGACGGGGTCTGCTGCGGCGCAATCGGCGCCCCGGCGCGGATCCGGTGGTACTCGCGGAGCAGTTCCATGATCAGGGAGTGGTAGCTCCACCCGTCGAGGATCGGGTGGCACTCGGTCAGGGTGAGCCACCAGCTGCCGTCCGGGCAGGTCCGGGCGTGCAGCCGCAGCAGCGACGGCCGGTCCAGGTCGAACAGCCGGGTCCGCTCGACGGCGATGAAGTCGCGCAGTTCCCGGTCCAGCTCGGCCGGCCTGGTGGCGGCGGTGTGGTCGTGGCCGACGGTCAGCTCGGCGGTGGCGTGCACCAGCTGCATCGGCACCGAGTAGCTGGTCAGGTCGAACGAGGTACGCAGCACCTCGTGCCGCTGCACCAGCAGCGTCGCGGCGGCGCGCAGCGCGTCCAGGGAGAACTCCCCCTCGCCGCGCACCCGGTAGCTGGTCACGTTGTGGTAGTGGTTCTGCTCGGTGTCGGCCAGCAGCTCGACGAGCATGCCGAGTTGGCCCTGGGTGCACGGGTAGGCGTCCACCAGGCCGGCGGGCAGCGCGGCCCGGTCCGCCTGCTCCACCAGCTCGAACGGGGCGACCGTCGGCTCCGGCTCGGCGGCGGGCCGGGCGGTGAGCAACTCGGCCAGTTCGGCGATGGACCGCCGCTCGAAGAGGTCGCGGACCTCCACGTCGAAGTGCGCCTCGCGCAGCGCGCCGGCCAGCGCCACCGCGCGGATGGAGTCGCCACCGAGGTCGAAGAAGCCGTCGTGCACGCCGACCCGGTCCAGCCCGAGGGTGCTCGTCCAGACCTCGGCGAGCTGCTGCTCCACAGTGGTGCGCGGGGCCGCGTACGGGCGGTCCACGGCGGCCACCGAGCGGTCCGGGGTGGGCAGCGCGGCCCGGTCGAGCTTGCCGTTGTTTGTCAGCGGGATCCGGACCAGCGGCACGAACGCCGCCGGGACCATGTAGTCGGGCAGCGTCCGGCTCAGCGCCGCGCGCAGCTGCGACGGGCGCAGCAACACCGCGTCGTCGCCGGTCACCAGGTAGGCGACCAGGCGCTGGTCACCCGGGCTGGGCTCGTGCAGCACCACGACGGCCTCCCGGACGCCGGGCAGGGCGGTAAGCGCCGCCTCGATCTCGCCCAGTTCGACCCGGTAGCCACGGATCTTGACCTGCTGGTCGGCGCGGCCGAGGAACTCCAGTCGCCCGTCGGCGTGCCGCCGGGCCAGGTCGCCGCTGCGGTACAGCCGGGACCCGGGCGGGCCCCACGGGTCCGGGACGAACCGCTGCGCGGTCAGTTCGGGGCGGCCGAGGTAACCCCGGGCCACACCGGGACCGCCGACGTGGATCTCGCCGGGCACGCCGAGCGGCACCGGTCGACCGTCGGCGTCGAGCAGGTAGACGCCGAGGTCGGCCAGGGGTTCGCCGATCGGGCTGGCCGTGCCGCCCACCTCGGCGGCGGTGACCCGGTGGTGCGTGGTGTGCACGGTGGTCTCGGTGATCCCGTACATGTTGATCAGTTGCGGTGCGTCCAGGCCCCGGCGGGCGACCCAGGGCGCCAGCTCGGCGAAGTCCAACTTCTCGCCGCCGAAGGTCACCACCCGCAGGTCGAGCCGGTCCACTCGCGGGTCGCCGTCGGCAGCCAGGCCGACCAGGGCGCGGAACGCCGAGGGCGTCTGGCTGAGCACCGTGACCCGGTGTGCGATCAGCTGGTCGAGCAGTTCCTGCGGCGCACGGATCACCGCGCGGGGCAGCACCAGCAGCCGGCCGCCGTGCAGCAGGCAGCCCCAGATCTCCCAGACCGAGAAGTCGAAGGCGTACGAGTGCAGCAGCGCGAAGACGTCGTCCGGGCCGTACCGGTAGTCGTCGGCGGTGACGGTGAGCAGCCGCAGCACCTGCCGGTGCGCCACCGCGACCCCCTTCGGGCGGCCGGTGGAGCCGGAGGTGTAGATGACGTAGCAGAGGTTGTCCACCGCCACCGGCACGGCCGGGTCGCTTACCGGCTGGGCGGCCAGTTCGGCGGCGAAGGCCGGGTCGTCCAGCAGCACCACGGTCCCGCCGAAGGTGGCGAACCGGTCCTGCGTGGCGGTGGTGGTCAGCACGATCTGCGCGCCGGCGTCCTCGACCATGAAGTCCAGCCGCTCGGCCGGCGAGGCCGGGTCGAGCGGCAGGTACGCCGCACCGGACTTGAGCACGCCGAGCAGGGCCGGCAGCAGTTCGGGGCCGTGGTCGAGGTGGACGCCGACCAGTCGCTCCGGGCCGGCGCCGTGGCCGCGCAGCCAGTGCGCGAGCCGGTTGGCGTCGGCGTTCAGCTCGGCGTAGCTGCGGGTGGTGTCGCCGACGGTGAGTGCCGCCGCTTCGGGTTGCGCGGCGGCGACCGCCTCGAACCGGCCGTGCACGGTGCCGGTGACCGCAGCGGCGGTGCGCGGCCCCCGGGTCACCAGGGCCGCTTCGGTGTCGCCGAGGAGTTCCAGCGTGGAGAGCCGAGCCGTCGGGTCGGCCGCCACCTGGTCGAGCAGCCGCACCAGGTGCTCGGCGACGCGCTCGACGGTGGCGGCGTCGAAGAGGGCGGTGGCGTACTCGAACCGGCCGCGCAGCCGGCCGTCGGCGCCTTCCACGACGTGCAGGGTGAGGTCCACCTTGGCCGAGCGCAGGGGCAGCTCGACCGGTTCCACGGTCAGCTGCCCGGTCCAGTTGCTTACCGGCGGGTCGGACTGGAGGGTGAACCCGACCTGGTAGAGCGGGGTACGGGACAGGTCCCGCTCGGGCTCCAACTCGTCGACAAGCAGGGCGAACGGGGCATCGGCGTGGTCGAAGGCGTCAAGCACGGTACGCCGGGTCAACTCCAGCAGGTCGGTGAACTCAGGGTCGCCGTGCCACCGGCTGCGCAGCACCAGGTTGTCGATGCCGTACCCGACCAGGTTGCGCAGTTCCGCGCGGCTGCGCGCGGACGACACCGTGCCGACCGCAAGGTCGGTGCGGCCGGTGTAGCGCGACAGCAGCACCTGGAAGGCGCTGAGCAGGGTGACGAAGACGGTGCTGCCGGCGGCGCGGGCCACGCGGCGCAGCGCGTCGGAGACGTCGGTGGTCAGCGTGAACGGCACCGACGAGCCGCGCCAGTCCCGACTCTTCGGTCGGACCCGGTCGGCCGGCAGCTCCACCGGGGTCAGCCCGGCGAGCTGGTGGTGCCAGTAGTCGAGCGAGCGGGCCACCGGCTGGTCGCGCTGCCAGGCGGCGAAGTCGGCGAACTGCACGGTCGGTTCCGGCAGTCCGGCGTCGGTGCCCGCGCGCTGGGCCGCGTACAGCTCGGCCAACTCGCCGATGAGCACCGCCACCGAGGGTGCGTCGCAGGCGATGTGGTGCAACACCAGGGTCAATACGTGCTCGTCGGCGGCCAGCCGGACCAGCCCGGCCCGGATCGGCCACTCCTGGGCCAGGTCGAAGCCGGTCGCCGTGGTCTCGTCGAGCACCGTGTCCAGGGCTGCCGCGCGCTCGGCCGCCGGCCGGTCGATCAGGTCCGTCACCGGCAGCTCCCGGTGCGCCGGCGGGTCGATCACCTGCACCGGGGCGGTACCGGCGAGCGCGTAGCGGGTACGCAGGATCTCGTGCCGGGCGACGAGGACGTCGAGGGCGCGACCCAGCGCGCTGACGTCGAGCCGGCCGCGCAGCCGCAGGGCGCTGGCGACCAGGAACTCCGCGCTGGTGGGGTCCATCCGGTTGTGGAACCACATCTGCTGCTGGCCGTGCGAGAGCGGCAGCGGCGCCGACCGGTCGGCGGTCGGGATCCGGTTACGGCGACCCGTACGGCGGCCGGCCAGCCGGCGCTGGACGAGTTCTTCACGCAGGTTCGGCTCGTTGGCGATGCTGGTCATGCCGGGTACTCCTCGGATCGCGACAGGTCGTGGGCGAGATCGGCGGCGGTAAGCGCGTCGATTTCGGCCCGGATCAGGTCTTCGATGGCGACCGCCTGGGTGCGCACCGTGGGGTGCTCGAACACCAGGCGGATCGGCAGGTCGAGATCGAACTCCTCTTGCAGGCTGGCGATCAGCCGGGCGGCGAGCACCGAGTGCCCGCCGAGGAGGAAGAAGTTGTGGGTGGCACCGATCCGGGCGTCGAGCAGCTCCGCCCAGCAGGCGGCGATGCGTTTCTCGACCACGGTCTGGGGTGCGACGAACTCGGTGGCGTCGGCGGTGCCGTCGGTGAGTGCCGCGTCGAGCCGGCGGCGCAGCGCCGCCCGGTCGACCTTGCCGTTGGTGTTGAGCGGGATCCGCTCCACCGGCACGAACAGGCCCGGCACCATGAAGTCGGGCAGCTGCCGGGCACAGTGCGCGGCCAGGTCGGCGGCCTCGCCACGATAGAAGGCGACCAGCCGGTCCTGGTGGGCGAGGACCACGCAGTCGCGTACGTCGGGATGTTGGGCCACCACGGCGGCGACCTCGCCGGGCTCGATCCGGTAGCCGCGGACCTTCACCTGGTCGTCCACCCGGCCGACGAAGGCCATCGTGCCGTCGGGCAGCCAGCGGCCCAGGTCGCCGCTGCGGTAGAGCCGGGCACCCGGCGGGCCGTGGGGGTCGGGTACGAACCGGTCCGCGGTCAGCTCCGGCCGGCCGGCGTAGCCGGTGGCCAGGCAGGTACCGCCGATGTACAGCTCGCCGACCGCGCCGACCGGCAGCAGCCGCATCGCGTCGTCCAGGATCCGCACCACGGTGTTCGCCATCGGCGCTCCGATCGGCACGATCTCGCTGTCCTGCGGGGCCACCACCGGGTACGCCGACATGATCACGGTGGTCTCGGTGGGACCGTACGAGTTGATCAGCCCGCCGGGACCGAGCAGTTCCCGCCACCGGTTCGCCACCGACCCGCGCAGCACCCCGCCGGCCACCCAGAGTTGGCCGGCCAGCCGCTGTGCCTGTGCCCGGTCGACCTGTTCGGCAAGCAACTCCAGGTGCGGCGGAGTCATGATGAACCGGTCGTACGGCCCGGCGGCCAGCAGCAACGCGCCGAGTTCGGTGAGGTCGAACTCGGGCGGCAGCAGGGTGACCGGCTGCCCGGCCACAAGCGGTCCCCAGAGGTTGGAGATCGACAGGTCGAAGGCGATGGTGGAGAAGAGCGGCGCGCCGCCGCCGGCCGGGCGCCCGCCCCGGTCGCCGAGCGCCTCGGTTTCCGTCGCGCAGGCCAGGAAGTTCGTCACCGCCGCGTGGGAGAGCAGCACCCCCTTGGGCCGGCCGGTCGATCCGGAGGTGAACAGCACGTACGCCGGCTGCGCCGGATCGAGGTCACGGGGCGGCGTGTCGGTCGGTTCGGCACTGACCATCAGCCGGTGGGTGTCCACCTGGAGGGTGGGCACCCGGAACCGGTCGGCGTACCGCGAGTCGGTGATGGCGAGACCGGCGCCGGCCGTGTCGAGCATGTAGCCGATCCGCTCGGCAGGGTACGCGGGATCCAGCGGTACGCAGGCCGCGCCCGCCTTCCAGCACCCCAGGATCGCGGCGACCAGGTCGGGTCCCCGGTCCAGCAGGACGGCGACCGCCGCGCCCGGCGCGATGCCTGCGCGGCGCAGGTGGTGGGCGAACTGGTTGGCCCGGCCGTCCAGCTCGGCGTAGCTGGTGGTCACGCCGACCTGGCCGGTGGCCACGTCCGTCTGGCTGGTGGGCGTGCGCGGGCTGGTCGGGCGCAGCGCGACGGCCTGCGGTGCCGCCGCCCGGCGTGCCTCGAACAGGTCGACCACGGTGCTGGCCGGCCGGGGCACCGTCGGCCCGTTCCACTCGTGCAGCAGCCGGCGCCGCTCCTGCGCCGAGAACGGGTCGAGTTCGTCGAGGCGGGCGTCGGGCCGGTCGGCGGCGGCGGTGAGCAGCCGGACGAAGTGGTCGGCCAGCCGCTGCGCGGTGGGTTCGTCGAAGAGGGCGGTGGCGTACTCCACGGCACCGGCGAGGGAGCCGTCCGGTTGCGGCCAGAGGTGCACGGTCAGGTCCGTCTTGGCCACGGTGGCGGCCTGCCGCAGCGCGTCGACCGCCTCCGGGTCGTCGGCCGTCCGGCCGGTGATTCCGCCCTCCTGGTAGTTGAGCATCGCCTGGTAGAGCGGGGTGCGGGCGAGGTCCCGCTCGCCGAGCAGGTCATCCACCACCCGGTCGAAGGGCAGGTCCTGGTGGGCCAGGGCGGTGACCACCCCGGCGCGGACCGTACGGACCGCGCGGTCGAAGTCGGTGGCCGGATCCAGCGTGCAGCGCAGCACCACCGGGTTGAGGAAGATCCCGGCGATCTGGTCGACCTCGGGCGGCCGGTGCCCGGAGGTGGGTGTGCCGATCGGCACGTCCCACTGCCCGGTGTAGCGGGCGAGCAGGGTGGCGAAGGCGGTGAGCAGCGGCACGAACGGGGTCGCCGCGCAGCGCCGGGCCAGCTCGGCCAGGGCAGTGGCGACCTCCGCCGGCACGGTGAAGCCGAGCATCGCGCCGTGCGCGTTCCGCACGGCGGGGCGCGGGCGGTCCACCGGCAACGCCAGCTCCGGCAACCCGGCCAGCGCCTGCCGCCAGTACGCCAGCTCCCGCTCGACCACCTCGTCGGTGAGCTGCCGGTGCTGCCAGACCGCGTAGTCGGCGTACTGGACCGGCAGCGGGGGCAGGTCGGCCGGGCGTCCGGCCGCTTCGGCGAGGCAGAGTTCCCGCAGGTCCCGTTCGAGGACGAGGGCGGTGCCGGCGTCGGAGGCGATGTGGTGCACGGCAAGCACCAGCAGGTGGTCGCGGCCGGCCGCGGTGGCCAACCCGGCCCGCCACAGTGCTCCGGTGCGCAGGTCGAAGCCCTGGCCGAGCTGGGCCGAGACCAGCTCGGCCAGTCCACCGTCGCTGACGTCGCGCACCAGGAGCGCGGCCGGTCCGGGTGGCGCGACCTGCTGCCGGGGCAGGCCGTCGACGACCAGGTAGCGGGTGCGCAGCGGTTCGTGCCGCGTCTGGAGGGCGTGCAGGGCCGCCCGGACGTGATCGGGGTGGACGGTGGCGGGCAGCCGCACGTAGAGCGGGACGACCCATTCCTTGCTGCCCGGGTCGAGCTGATCGAGCATCCAGAGCCGATGCTGGGCGGCGGAGAGCGGCAGCGGCCGGTCCCGGCCCACCGGTAGCACGGGCGCGGCCGGGGTGGCCGCTGCCACCAGCCGGGCCTGAGCGGCCACGGTGGTCGCGGTGAGCAGGTCGCGCAGCGCCACCGTGCCACCCGCCGCCGCGCTGAGCCGGCTCTCCAGCAGCAGCGTCTCCAGGGAGGTGCCACCGAGCTGGTAGAAGTCGTCGTCGACGCCGACTCGGTCGACGCCGAGCAGGTCGCCCCAGATGGCGGCGACGGCGCGTTCCGCGCTGCTGGCCGGGGCCCGGAACGTCGACCGGTCGACCGGTTCGATGGCCGGCAGCGCGGACCGGTCGATCTTGCCGCTGGCGGTGAGCGGGAATTCCGCCACCGGTTGGAACACGGCGGGCACCAGTGCCTCGGGCAGCCGGCCGACGCAGAAGGCGCGCAACTGCGCCGGGGTGGGCGCGGGCCGGCCGGCGACGTACGCGGCGAGCTGGCGGCGACCGGCCGGGTCGGTGTGCCCGACCACCACCGCCGCGCGGACATCCGGATGGGCGACCAGCACCGCCTCCACCTCGGCCGGCTCGATCCGTACGCCGTTGACCTTGAGCTGGTGGTCGACCCGCCCGACGAACTCCAGGCTCCGGTCGGCGCGCCAGCGGACCTGGTCCCCGGTGTAGTAGAGGCGGGCGCCGGGGGGCCCGTACTCGTCGGGGACGAACCGTTCGGCGGTGAGGTCCGGCCGGTTGAGGTAGCCCCGCCCCAGGTTGGCCCCGCCGACGTAGAGCTCGCCGACCACGCCCACCGGCACCGGTCGCCGGTCGGTGTCGAGCACCTGGAGCCGGACGTTTGGCAACGGACGCCCGATCGGCACCGGTCCGCTGCGCTGCTCCGGGTCGACCGGGTGCGCCGTCACGTCGATGGCGCACTCGGTCGGGCCGTAGGTGTTCCAGATTCGCACGTCGGGCGTGACCGCCAACCGTCGGCACAGTTCGGCGTGCAGCGGTTCGCCGGCCGAGAAGACCAGCCGCAGGCTGGTGCAGTCGGTCCAGCCGGGTTCGTCGACCAGCCGCCCGTAGACCGACGGCACTGCCTGTAGCACGGTGATCCGGTGCCGGGCGACGGCGGCGACGAGCGCCGCCGGGTCGCGGTGCGCGCCCGCCGGGGCCAGCACCACGCTGCCGCCGCTGGCGAGCGGGGCGAAGAACTCCCAGCCCGCGGCGTCGAAACTGACCGAGGTCTTCTGGAGCACCCGGTCGGCGGGGCCGAGGTGGTGTTCCCGGATCGTCCAGGTCACCCGGTTGCCGATGCCGCGATGCGTGATCAGCACTCCCTTCGGGCGGCCGGTGGAGCCGGAGGTGTAGATGGCGTAGGCGACGGAATCCGGATCCGGTGCGGCTACCGGTGCGATGGGTGGCGCGGCGGCGATCCGCGCCCGCTCGGTGTCCAGGCAGACCACCCGGGCGGGTGCCGCCTCGTCGCGCAGCGCGCTCACGGTGAGCAGCAGGTCGGCATCGCTGTCGGCGAGGATCGCCTGCCGCCGGTGCGCCGGGTGGGCCGGGTCCAGCGGCAGGTACGCGGCGCCGGCCCGCCAGATCCCCAGCAGCGCGACCACCAGGTCGACGCCGCGGTCCAGGTTGACCGCCACCAGCGACTCCGGGCCGACGCCCAGCCCGGCCAGGTGGTGCCCGAGCTGATTGGCCCGCCGGTCCAGCCCGGCGTAGTCCAGCCGCTCGGCGTCGCCGCAGACCGCCGTGGCCGTGGGGGTCAGCGCGGTCTGGCGGGCGATCAGTTCGGTGAGGGTGCCCGCCCCCGGGGCGGCTGCGGTTGCTGGCGCCGCCAGCGGGACGATTGTCATCGGTGCTCCTCTTTCAGCGGCCGGGCGCGGGCGTCGGGTCGTGGGTCAGGCGCTGGCCGCCTGGGCGGCCATCCGCTGGCGCAGGCTCAGCGGTCGCATGTCGGTCCAGATCTCGCCGATCCGGGCCAGGCACTCCTCGCGGGTGCCTTCGGTGCCCTCGGCCCGCCAGCCGGCGGGCAACTCCCGGTCGGTCCACCAGACCGAGTACTGCTCCTCGTCGTTGAGCACCACGCGGTAGCTGCGGTCGTCGGTCATAGCCACTCCTTCGGTGATCCGGCGTACGCCACGGTGGCGTCCGGCACGGGTAGGAAGTCGTCGACGCGGACGCCCAGGCCCCGCCGCTCTGCGGTGGCGCGGACGTGTTCGGCCAGCACGAGGTCCAGCACCCCGAGGCCGAACGGGGACACCACCACCGGTACGTCGTCGGCGGGCAGCCGGACCCGGCCGTCGGCGAGTTGCGCGATGGTGGCGGCGATGAAGTCCCGGCCGCCGGTGAGCTGCTCGGCCAGGTGCAGCGAGGTGCGCTCGCGGCAGACGTGGTCGGCGTCGTCGACCACGTTGCGGGCTGTCAGCAGTGCCTCGGCACGCAGGTCGCGCAGGGACAGGTGCAACAGCACCGTGCCCGGTCCGCAGGCGTCCAGGCCGAGGTGGGGTTCGGTGGCCGTGGTGGCGATGGAGACCAGCCGGTGCGCGGCCATCGCCTCCTCGGCGCTGCCGACCACCGTGGTCGGCACTCCGGGTAGCAGCGCGCGGGCGGCTTCGGCGAAGGCCACGGCCCGGGGCCGGTCGGTGTCGAAGAGCGTCAGGGCCGGCGGCGGGGCGACCGTGGCGGCCACGAACCGCAGCACCTGCCGGTTGATCAGACCGCAGCCGATCAGGGCCAGGCCGTCCGGGCGGCGCTGCGCGGTGAGCAGGCCGGCCGCGAGCGCCGCGCTGGCCGCGGTGCGGCGGGCCGAGACGACCGATCCCTCGATCAGGGCCACCGGATGGCCGGTACGCATCGAGTTGAGCACGATGGCGGCGCTGGCCCGGGCCAGGCCCAGGTCCAGGTTGCCGGGAAAGGAGGAGATCCACTTGATCCCGGCCACGGGCGGGTCGGCGCCGAGGTAGGCGGGCAGGCCGATGACCCGGTCGCGGGGCCGCTCGGGGAAGCGCAGGAAGACCGAGTGCGGCAGGCTGCTGCGGCCCTGCTCGTGCAGCAGGTACGCGTCCCGCACGAGCGCCACGACCCGGGCGTCGTCGCCGTCGAGGATGTCCCGCACCACCCGCTGGCCGATGATCAACATGACTCGTCCTTCCACAGGTGGGTGATCTCGCCGAAGTGCCGGACGACCCATTGATCGGAATAGATCGTGTCGAGGTAGCGGTCGCCGTTGTCCGGCAGGATCAGCACGGCGGTGGCGCCCGCCGGGATCTGCCCGATCCGCCGACGCAGCGCGGCGACGGTGGCGCCGGAGGACCCGCCGGCGAGGATGGCTTCCCGGTTGAGCAGCAACCGGCACCCGACCACGCAGTCCAGGTCGGAGACGTGCACGATCTCGTCCGGTGTCGCGTGGGCCGCAAGCGGCGGCACGATCGACGCGCCGTGCCCGGGGATCAGCCGGGACTCCGGCTGACCACCGAAGATGGCGCTGCCCACCGCGTCCACCGCCACCACCCGGGTGGCGAGTCCCTCGTCGCGCAGGTACCCGACGCAGCCGACAAGCGTCCCGCAGGTCCCGGTGGAGCAGAACAGGTAGTCGACCTGCCCGTCGAGCGCGGTCACGATCTCGGCCATGGTCCGCCGCTGGGCGGCGGCGTTCAGCGGGTTGGCGTACTGGTCCGGGCGGTAGGCGTACGGGATCCGCTCGCACAGCTCGCGGACCCGGCGCTGGCGCACCGGCAGGTACTCGCCGGTGACCGGGTCGGGGTGCTCGACCATCTCGATCTCGGCGCGGTACGCGGTCAGGATCGCCAGGTTCTGCCGGGTGGTCTTCGGGTCGACCACGCAGATGAACCGGATCGCGTAGTACGCGCAGACCTGCGCGAGGCCGATCGCCAGGTTGCCGGAGCTGGACTCGATGACCACCGACCGGCCGGGTACCAGCTCCCCGGATTCGATCTTGTCGCGCAGCATGCTCAGCGCGGTGCGGTCCTTGATGCTGCCGCCGGGATTGAAGCGTTCGAGCTTGACGAAGATCCGGGAGGGAAGCTCCGGGAACAACCGGACCAGCTGTACCAGCGGGGTGTTCCCGACCGTCGAGAGGATGCCCTCGCGCACCGTTCCTCCCTCCACAAGTGATCTTTCAGTGCCACGAAGTTGTCAAGCGGCGCTATACCGCCGCTATATCGGTGCCGCGCGGGACGCCGCCGCGACGGCTAGCTGGTGCCGAGCGCCAGCAGGTCGCGCAGTTCCGTCTCGTCGACCATCGCCGCCCGGGACACCACCGTCTGCGGTGCCGTGCAGGCCACCCGCAGCAGTTGGATGAAGTGCCCGGCCAGCCGCCGCACGGTCGGCTCGTCGAACAGGTCGGCGTCGTAGCCGAACTCCGCCTCAAGCCGGCCGTCGTGGTACTCGGTGAGGGTCGCCGAGAGGTCGAACTGGCCCTCGTCGTAGGGGATGTCCAGCAGCCGGATCCGGTGCCCGACGAAGGGGTGCCGCGCGCTGGCGAATTCGTCGTCATGCTGGTGGACCAGCAGGCTGACGGTCGCCCGCACCACCGGCTGGTGGCGCTGGCCCGCCTGGACCAGCGGGAACGGGTAGGCGGCGTGGGCCACGCTGTCGGCCAGTTGCCGGCTCGCGGCGGTGATCGCCGCGGCGAACGTGGTGTCCGCGGCGAACGACGCGCGCAGCGCGATCGTGTTGACAAGCAGTCCCACCACCCCGCGCAGCGCCCGCCCCCGACGCAGCGTGGCGGGACAACCCACGGTGAACTCGCCGAGTCCGGTGTAGCGGTACATGGTGGCCTGGAACGCGGCGAGCACCACGCTGTACGGGGTCACGCCGGCCGCGGCGGCGGCCTGCCGCAGCCGGCCGGCGAGATCGTCCGGTAACGCCTGGCTGAACGCCCCGCCACGGAACGAGCGCACCGGCGGGCGGGGCCGGTCGCTCGGCAGGGTGACCGCGGTGGCGCCGTCGCAGACCCGGTTCCAGTAGGCGCTGAGCCGTTCGCCCCGCTCGCCGGAGACCGCCGCCTGCTCCCGGGCCAGGAAATCGTCGTAGTTGCCGGTGACCGGCGGCAGCGCCACCGGCCGGCCGGCCTGCAACGCCGCGTACGCCTCGGCCAACTCCTGCCAGACGATCCGCTGGGAGTGGAAGTCGGTGGCGATGTGGTGGACGACCAACACCAGTACGCAGTCGGTGCGCCGCCGCAGCAGCGCCACCCGCATCGGACCGTCCTGGCCCAGCCGCAGCGGCCGGTCGCCGTACTCCTTGCAGCGGCGCAGCAGTTGGTCGTCGTCCAGGTCGGGCACGTCGAGGACGTCGACCTCGCCGGGCAGGTCGGGGTCCACGACCCGCACCGGTCCCTGGTCCGTCTGCACGAACCGGGACCGGAGCAGGTCGTGTCGTGACCGCACCGCCGTCAGCGCCCGGCGCACCAGGTCAGGATCGAGTGCCGGCTCGACGTGCAGGCCGTGCACCACGTTGCTGGCCGGGCTCTCCGGCGCCAGCCGGTGGATCAGCCACAGCGCCCGCTGCCCGACCGACAACTGCCGGACGTCCTC
This sequence comes from Micromonospora sp. FIMYZ51, assembly GCF_038246755.1. Taxonomy (NCBI): domain Bacteria; kingdom Bacillati; phylum Actinomycetota; class Actinomycetes; order Micromonosporales; family Micromonosporaceae; genus Micromonospora; species Micromonospora sp. FIMYZ51. The sequence goes on from NZ_CP134706.1 coordinate 4,493,067, forward strand.
GGTCACACCGAGGACCTGGCGGCCAGGACGAAGTCGGTGAGGTCCTGGACCTTCGCGAAGTTGCCGACCTCCTCGTCCGGCACCTCCAGGTCGAAGTGGTTCTCCACGGCCGCGAGCAGGTCGACGAGCTTGAGGCTGTCCAGGCCGAGGTCGACGAAGGTGTCCTCGGGGTTGATCGTCCGGTCGACGTCCTCGGTCATCAGCTTGCGGGTGAGCCGGACGACGTCGAGGGAGACCTGGTTCACGGTCATCGTCATGGTGCTGTTTCCTTCCGAGAGGTGGGTGTGGTCAGGGCATCCGGATGAGCTGGCCGGCATAGGCCAGTCCGGCGCCGAAGCCGAGCAGCAGTACCCGGTCGCCGGGGGCGGTACGGCCGCTCTCGTACAGCCGGCTGAGCGCCAGCGGCACCGACGCGGCCGACGTGTTGCCGGTGTCGACGACGTCCTTGGCGACCTTTTCGGCCGGGATCTCAAGGATTTCGGCCAGTTGGTCGATGATCCGCAGGTTCGCCTGGTGCGGCACGAACCAGTCGATGTCCGCCAGCTCGACACCGGCGTTTGCGCACACCTTGCGGGCCACCCTCGGCACGTTCTTGGTGGACCACCGGTAGACCAGCGGACCGTCCATCTTGGCGAACTCGCGGCCGTTGGCGTCCCATTTGGTGCCGAGGATGTCGGCACGCCGGCCGTCACTTCCCCACACCACCGGGCTGATGCCGTCGGTCTGCGCCGGGGAGACCACTGCCGCGCCCGCACCGTCACCGAAGATGACGTACGTGGCGGGGTCCTCCGGGTCGATGAACCGGCTCAGTTGCTCCGCCCCGACGACGAGTACGTTGCGGGCGCCGCCCACCCGGATCTCGTTTGCCGCGATCCCGATCGAGTACGCGAAGCCGGCACAGGCGGCGTTCAGGTCGAACGCACCGGTGGCGGTGATGCCGATCCGGCTGGCCACCTCGGGCGCCCCGCCCGGGATGCGGTCCTTCTTGGTCGCCGAGGCGAGGATGACCAGGTCCACCTCGGCCGGATCGACGTTGGCCATGGCCAGCGCCTTTCCGCCGGCCTCGGCGGCCATCATCGTCACGGTCTCCTCCGGCCCGGACCGGTAGCGCGACCGGATGCCGGTCCGCTCCTCGATCCACTCCGGAGTCACCCCGGTCTCCTTGGCGATCTCCTCGTTGGTGATCAGCCTGCTCGGCCGGTACGCGCCGAGCCCGGTGATTGCCGCGCCAGTCATCTGTGCCATCGCTCCCTCCGCCCCACGCCGGTCGGCGTCCTGGTGACACCGTCTGGAGGGAGTGTTCGACGGCGTCCTCATAACTTCTCTACATCGCCTCCGGTATGGAAAAGAGATAGCCCGTTTCGCGATGGTTCGGCGGGAGCCGTGTCGGCATGGGACGGCCCGCCCGATCGAAGGGGTGCGTGAATGAAGGATTTCCGGGGCAAGGTTGCCGTCGTCACGGGAGCCGGTTCGGGGATCGGTCGGGCGCTGGCGGTCGAGCTGGCCGCCCAGGGTGCCCGGCTGGCCCTCTCCGACGCGGCAGCGGACGGCCTGGCCAAGACCGCGGCGAGTTGCGCGCAACGGGGTGCCGAGGTGCGCACCTACCGGCTGGACGTGACCGACCAGGCCGCGGTGCAGGCCCACGCCCAATCGGTTCGCGCCGACTTCGGCGGTGCCGACCTGGTGATCAACAACGCCGGGGTCAACCTGCTGGCCTCGGTCATCGAAGCCAGGTACGAGGACATGCGCTGGGTGCTCGACGTCGACTTCTGGGGCGTGGTGCACGGCACCCGGGCGTTTCTGCCGCTGCTCGTCACGTCCCGGGGGCACCTGGTGAACATCTCCAGCATGTACGGGCTGACCACCGCGCCGGCGCAGTCCGCGTACAACGCGGCCAAGTTCGCCGTCCGCGGCTTCACCGAGGCGGTGTGGCAGGAGATGCGGGTCGGCGCGGTGCCGGTGACGGTCAGCTGCGTCTACCCGGGCAACGTGCGCACCGACATCTTCAGCAGCGCACGCACCGGTCGAGGGCTGGGCTACGAGGGGGTCCGGGAGCGATTCGCCCAGGAGGCGGCGACCTCGGCGGAGCGGGCCGCCCGGCTCATCCTGCACGGGATCCGGCGCAATCGGATGAAGATCATCATCGGGGCGGACGCCCGGCGGGTCGACCTGTTCTCCCGGCTGCTCGGCACGCTCTATCCGCGGATCACCGCGCACCGGGCCCGGACGCGGGCGAGCCGGCTCCGCCTGGAGATCATGCGGAACCGGCTCGCCGCGCAGCGGCTCAGAACGTCAGACCACCGTCAACCGTGACCACCTGACCGGTCAGGTAGGAGGCCCGCCCCGACAGCAGGAACGTCACCACCGGGGCGATCTCCTCCGGCTGGCCGAGCCGGCCGAGGGCGGTCCGCTGCCCGACGCCCTCGGTCAGCCCGGCCGGCAGGTCACTGAGCATGTCGGTCTCGATGAACCCGGGCGCCACCGCGTTGACCCGGATCCCGTACGGGCCAACCTCCTTCGCCAGGGCCTTGGTGAAGCCGATGATGCCGGCCTTGGACGCCGAGTAGTTGGTCTGGCCGGGGCTACCGGTGATGCCGGCCACCGAGGAGACCGTCACGATGGCCCCGCCGCGCCGCCGCATCATCCGGCGGATCGCCGCCCGGCACACGTGGTAGACGCCGCCGAGGTTGACGTCGATCACCGATCGCCAGTCCTCGTCGGCCATCATCGCCACCGGCCGGTCCCGGATGATCCCGGCAACCGTCACCACGGCGGCCACCTCGCCCAGGTCCTGCTCCACGCCGGTGACGAAGTCGCGTACCCGGGCCGGGTCGGCGACGTCCACCTGGCGGGCCAGCACCCGGGCACCGACCTCGGCCGCCTCCGCGGCCACCTTCTCGGCGGCCTGCTTACTGCTCTGGTAGCAGAAGGCCACGTCGTACCCGTCTGCGGCAAGTTGCCGGACCACGGCCCGACCGATGCCCCGGGATCCTCCGCTGACCAGCGCGACCGGTCGTCGGCTCTCACTCATCTGTCGACTCCTTCACCTCGGTTGCCCCGGCCGGGCGGCCGGGCGCAGCGCGGCGGCCGGACGTACCGCGCCGACCAGGCGACCGACCCGCATGACCACCTCGGACCCGACCACGCTCTCGCCCCGTACGAAGCCGGTGTCGGCGATCAGCCGGATCAGCTCCACCCGGTGCTCGACCGTCTCGCCGGGGCGCACCGGCCGGCCGAAGCTGATCTCCTCGAAGGCGCCGGCGACCGGCACCCCTCCGGTCAGCACGTCGGGCATCGGCCGGTCGTGCCGGATCAGCACCAACGCGGCCTGCCCCCACGACTCCAGCAACAGCACGGCGGGCAGCGGCCGGGTCCCGGTGACCGTGTAGCTGCCCACCAGCCGACGCCGGGGCACCAGCTCGCTGACCCGGTCGACAAGCAGCATCGGCGGCCGGTGCGGGATGAGCCGCCGGATATCGTCGCCGTCGAGCATCACTCGCCTCCGTTCTGATAGCGCAGCACCACCTCGGCGGCCGGACCGCCGGCCACGGTGACCGTGCCCCGGCGCAACCCGCCGTCGCGGCGAACGGTGATGACCAGCTCGTCGTCGAGGTCGACCGTCTGGAGAAACCGGCAGGACACCAGTTCGGTGAGGACCGCTGCCGGCATGCCCGCGAGCACGGTGCGGTGCACGTACTCCACGATGTACACGCCCGGCAGCAGGGGGAAGCCGGGATAGTGCCCGGCGAAGACCGGATCGTTGCGGCCGGGGCGCACCCGCGCGACGATCTCGTCGCCGGTGCCCTCGGTCAGGTCGATCCGCGCGGTGGTCGCGCACTCGGGCGGGATCAGGCTGCTCACCAGCTGACCGTGCCGGTGCCGGCTATATCTTCTCCATACCGCCGACCACACCCGCGACCCGCAGGCGGGCACGCGGCAGCACCCCTCAGCTGGCACCACGCGACAGCACCCCCTCAGGCGGGCACCACGCGACAGCACCCCCTCAAGCGGGCACCACGCGACAGCACCCTCAGGCCGGCACGCGGGACAGCGCCGAGAGCGGGAAGCGGCCGGCTATCGTCCGGCGATCCACCGGGTCGGCCTTCTCCCGGGCGAAGACCCGTACCAGGTCGTGGAAGCGGTGCCGCTGCCGCCGTGCGCCGTCCGAACCGGCGATCTCCAGCAGCCGGGCGTCGACCAGGCTCTCGGCCACCTCTTCCCCCACCCGGTGCGGCACGCCGAGCACCCGGGCGGCGGCGCCGATCGGGAACTCGGCCGTCTCCAGCAGGGCCAGCCGGCGCAACGCCACCTGGCTCTCGGCCGCCAGTTCCTGGTAGCTGCCGTCGAGGCGGGCCCGGACGTCCAACGTTCCCAGCCGCAGCTCGTTCAGGCGGAACCGCTCGTCGGCCAGCCGCTGCGCGAGGTAGTGCAGGGACCAGTGCGGGCGGGCGATGAGCCGGGCGGCGGCCACCCGCAGGCCGATCGACAACCGTCCGCACAACTGCACGATCCGGTGCGCGGCGGCGAGTTCGGCGGTCACCCGACGCGCACCGACGATCGTGGCGAACAGCTCCAACGCCTGCGCCGGCTCAAGGATGTCCACCTCGACCCGGGTGGCGCCGGGCAGCTCGGAGAGGCGGCCCCGGCAGGTCAGGATCACCCGGCACGACGGGTCGCCGGGCAACAGCGGCCGGACCTGCGGGTAGCTGGCGGCGTTGTCGAGCACCACGAGCACCCGGCGACCGGCCAGCTGGCTGCGGTAGAGGCACTCGCGTTCGTCGAGCCGTCGCGGAATGGCCTGCTCGGCGTTGCCCAGGCTGCGCAGGAACCAGCCCAGCACGTCGCCCGGGTCGATGGCGTTGCCCCGGGTGCCGCCCAGGTCGACGTAGAGCTGCCCGTCCGGGAACTCGTCCCGGGACAGGTGCGCGGCCCGCAGCGCCAGCGCCGTCTTGCCCACCCCGGCCATCCCGGTGAGCAGTGTTCGCGGTGGCGCGGAGGGTGCCGGCCCGGCGAGCAACGCGGCCACCTCCCGCAGCTCCGCCTGTCGGCCGCAGAAGTCCTGCGCGCCGGGGGGAAGCATCGCCGGGCGTACGTCCCGCCAGCCCGACTCGCCCCGGGCCGCCACCTCGGCGACGGGCGGGCCGGGCCGGGCCAGCACCGTCCGGTACGCCTCGGTAAGCGCCGGCCCCGGGTCGACACCCAGTTCGTCGGCGAGCGCACGCCGGCCCTCGTGATAGACGGCCAGCGCGTCGGCCTGCCGGTCGCAGCGCAGCAGGGCGGTCATCAGCAGGCCACGTAGCTGCTCGTGCAATGGCTGCGCGGCGACCAGGTCGGTCAGTTCGGGCACCAGCCCGGCCTGCCGCCCCAGCATCAGGTCGGCCTTGATGCGGTCCTCCAGGGCCGCCATCCGCGCCTCGGCCATCCGGTGCGCCTCCGCCTCGACCAGGTGGTCGGTGACGTTCGCAAGCGTCGTGCCGCGCCACAGCCCCAAAGCCTCATGCAGGCAGCGGGCGGCCTGCTCGGGTTGGCCAGCACGCAGCGCGTCCCGGCCCAGCGCGGCCAGTCGCTCGAACTCCTCGATGTCGAGTTTGCTCTCCCCCAACCGCAGCACGTACCCGGACCATTGCCGCAGGATCTCCACCTCGGCGCCGAGGTACTTGCGCAGCCGGGAGACGTAGTTGTAGAGCTGGGCGGCGAAAGTCGCGGGCGGGTGCTCGTCCCAGAGCAGCTGACAGAGTTGGGTGTCGGCGACGGTGCGCCCCCGGGCGAGCAGCAGCGCGGCCAGGACCGTGCGCTGCTTGGCACCGTCCAGCGGGATCTCGGCACCGTTGCGCCAGGCGCGCACCGGCCCCAGTACGCAGAAGTCCACAGTCGCTCCGATCCGTCGCATCGAACTGGTCGGAGATTCGGCCACCAGCGCACACCGGCGCATGTGTACGCGACACCCAAGTTGCCCCGCCCGAGCACGCGGGTTGGCACCGGGGCACCGACATCCGACGCCGGGGCGCCTTCCCGGGTACCGACACCGGCAAGCCGGCACCCGCCGTGACGAACCCGCAGGTCAGGCCGTGACTGACCGCCCGACCAGCCGGGATGGCGAGAATTTGGGTGGATCCCACGCATGAATTCGTCGGTGTCGCTTGGCAACCTCTAAGCGGTGAACAGCACGAGGGCCGACGGCCCACACAGCCGAGTTCCAGGGCAGCCACCGCGGCTCCCCCGGGGCTGGTGGGCGCGCGGCCTGGCACGGCACGAGCGGGTGGCCGCCGGCACCGACCCGGTCGACGGCGCACGGCTCGACCCGCCGTGCTGGGTGGAGCCGGTCGAGTGGGCGGTCCGCACCGCCGGGCCGCTGCCCACATCGGTGCCGGTGCCGACGGACTGGCGGGCCGCGTTCGCCCTGCCGTTGCGCCCGCTGATCGACCACGCGACGACCTGCTTCCGCCGCGACACCCGGCTGCTGCCCGCCGCCGCACAGGTCGACCTGGCCGCGTTGGAGACCGAGCTGGGCGGCACCCTGCAACGGCAGCTGACCACGCTCGCCGTTCGCACCTTCGTCGCGGAGCTGCACCGCCAGCGGGCGGCCGGGCAGCTCACCGGCGTCGACAGCCGCGCCCGGTTCGCCGACTTCGTCCGCCGGCTGGCCGACCCGGCGGGGCTGGCCGCGCTCTTCGCCGACCGCCCGGTGCTGGCCCGGATGCTCGGCCAGGCCACGGTGTACGCCACCGAGGCTCGGCTGGAGCTGGTCGGCCGGTACGCCGCCGACCGGGCCGAGTTGGTGCGGACCCTGCTGGACGGCACCGACCCCGGCCCGCTGGTGGCGGTCGAGGACAACCAGGGTGACCCGCATCGCGCCGGTCGGAGCACCGCCATCCTCCGGTTCGCCGACGGTCGGCGACTTGTCTACAAGCCCCGCGACCTGACCCACGACACCCGGCTGAGCGCCTTCGTCGACTGGCTGAACCGGACGGTTCCCGAGGTGGGTCTGCGTACGGCCGCCTGCCTGGTCCGCCCCGAGTACGGGTGGACCGAGTTCGTCACGGTCGCGCCACTGACCGGCCCGGACGGCGCGGACCGCTTCTACCGGCGACAGGGCGCGCTGCTCGCCCTCGCGCACGCGCTGAACACCACGGACCTGCACTACGACAACCTGATCGCCAGCGGCGAGGACCCGGTGGTCATCGACGTCGAGACACTGTTCCGGCCGCGCTGGGAGACCCCGACCGACAGTGGCGACCCGGCCAGTGACCTGCTCGCCGCCTCGGTGCAGCGAACCTCGCTGCTGCCGATGATCGTCGTCGGCGAGCAGGGCATCATGGACCTCTCCGGTTCCGGCGGCGACCAGGGCCGGCAGAGCCCGGCCAGCCAGGTCGACTGGGCCGACCCGGGCACCGACCGGATGCGTCTGGTACGCCGCGCGGGCACCTTCGACGGGGCGTCGAACCGGCCCCGGCTCGGTGACCGGGTGGTCGATCCGGAGGACCACGCGGAGTCGATGCTTGCCGGTTTCCGGCTCGGCTACGACGCCATCGAGGCACACCGCGCCGAGTTCGGTCGGCTGGTCGAGGGGTCCTCGGCGATGACGGTGCGGCTGGTCGTCCGGCCCACCTGGACGTACCGGATGCTGCTCGACGAGTCCACCCACCCGGATCTGCTGCACGACGGCCTGGACCGGGACCGCTTCCTCACGCAGCTTTTCGGCCAGGGACAGCTCGCCGACGCTTCGGCCCTCGCGGGTCATGAGCTTGCCGCGCTGTGGCGCGGCGACGTGCCCTACTTCCACGCCCGAGCCGGGGACCTGACCATGTGGGCCGACGGCGAGCCGACCACGATGCCGCTGCACCGCAGCGGTGTGCAGGCCGCGCTGGAGCAGATTGCCCGGTTCGGCGAGGCCGACCGGCAGGACCAGGAGTGGATCATCTTGGCCAGCCTGGCCACCCGCCGGCCGGTCGGCGGGCACCGGGACGCCGCTGCGCTGCCCGGACCGTGGCACGGCACGGCGGCTCCCACCGAACGACTGGTCGCGGCGGCGTGCGCGATCGCCGACCAGCTCGTGGCCCGGGGTGCGCCGGGCCGGCATCGAGTGAACTGGCTCGGCCTGGAGCTGGTCGACGACCGGCAGTGGCTGCTGCTGCCGATGGGCGCCAGCCTGGCCAACGGGTACCTCGGCGTCGCCCTCTTCCTCGGCCAACTCGCCCAGGTCACCGGCGTGAACCGGTACGGCGAGGTGGCCCGCCGGGCGATCACCGCCACGCCCCGGCTGCTCGACCTGCTCTCGGCACGGCCGGAGCTGGTCACCGCGATCGGCTGCGGCGGCCTGCACGGCCTGGCCGGGGTGGCCTACGGCCTGGCCCGGCTCGGCGTCCTGCTCGACGACCCCGCGATCGGGCGGTGGGTCGACCAGGCGGTGGAGTTGGCCGAGGTGGCCGCCGCCGACACCGCCGCCGACGACTGGGCCACCGGCCGGGCCGGCTGCCTGGCCGCGATGTCCTCGATCCACGCCGGGCTGGGCCATGACCGGGCGGCGGCGTTGGCCGACAGCTGTGCCGACCGGTTGGCCGAGGCGGTGGACGGTTTCGACACTCCGCAGCGCCCGACCGGCTTCGCGGCCGGCACGGCCGGCATCGCGTACGCCCTGCATCGGTACGCCGACACCGGCGCAGGTACCACCCGGCACGCCGACGCCGCGCGGGTGGCGCTGCGGCACGCCGTACGGCCCCCGGCTGACTCTGCCGGGTGGTGCGCCGGCAGTTCGGGCCTGGCCCTCGCGCTCGCCGGCCGGTACGACGCAGCCCGGGATCGCGGCGAAACCTCCCCCCTGGACCCGCCCGCGCCGGCGGAACTGGTCCGCCGGCTGGCCGACCGGCCACCGTCGCGCGACCTCAGCCTCTGCCACGGCGAGGCGGGCATCGGCGAGGCGCTCACCGCGCTGGCCGCCGGGCCGGCCGGGCCGGCGGCAGCCGCCGCGCTACGTCGCCGGGCGACCCTGATCCTGGACGTGCTGCAATGGCAGACCCGCTACTGCGGTACGCCCGACGGGGTGCTCACCCCAGGCTTGCTGACCGGGCTCTCCGGCATCGGCTACGGGCTGCTGCGCTTCGGCCTGCCCGCGCGGATACCGTCCGCGCTGCTGTTGGAACCCGACCCGCGGTCAGCCGAATCCGCTGACCGTGCACCAACCCACCCGATTGAGGAGAACGAACATGTCTGACGAGCTCGCCGCCGACCTCACCCGTATTGACGGCACCCCCGACGCGCACCCGGTCGGGGAGCCGCGGACCAGCCCGCTGGTCGCCTTCGGGCTACGTACGGCGGCGCTGGCCGGTCTCGCCGTTCCGGTGGGTCTGCTGGTGGGGCAGCTGATCGCCGGGGACGCCGGAGGTGGCGCCGACGTGTCCGCCGCACCGGTGATCACCTGCTGCCCCACGTTCGAGATGTAACGGCGAAAACCGTCCACTCAGCGCGGCGGTCCGTCCGATCGCGGTGGAAATCCGCCTGATCGGGTCCACTGTCGACCATGGCCAACACACGGGCCGCCTCGCTATCGTTACCGCCGTGCAGTGCCGATCCCGCATCATGGTAGGTCGCGATGCGGAACTCGGCGTGTTGCACGGCCTGCTCGATTCTGCCCGCGCTGGCCGCGGCGGAGCGGTCTTCGTCGTCGGAGAGGCCGGCATCGGCAAGTCGCGGCTGGCCGCGGCGGCGGTCGAGCTGGCCTACTCCGCCGAGATGAGCCTGTTACGGGGGCGGGGCAGCACGCTCTGCACCGGGGTACCGCTGCGACCACTCACCGAGGCGGTGCTCTCCCTGCTGCGGTCCGCCACCGTGGACGTCGCCGCGCTCGGCCCGTACGGTCCGGTACTCGGGCGGCTGGTGCCCGACTGGGGCACCGTGACCCTGCCCGACCAGGAGAACGGGTCGGTGGTGATCCTCGCCGAGGCCGTACTCCGGCTCACCGCACACGCCGGCCAGGACCGCGGCAGCCTGATGGTCCTGGACGATCTCCAGGATGCCGATGCCGAGACGCTGATGGTTGTCGAATACCTCATCGACAACCTCGACCAACAGTCCACGCTGTTGCTCGGCACCATCCGGGCGGACGACTCCCCGGCGCTGGAGGTCGCCCGCGCGGCGGCCCGTCGGGGTCGGTGCACCCTGCTGACGCTGGACCGGCTCGACCCGGACGACCTGCGTGAACTGGCCGGGGCCTGCCTGAACGTGCCGGCCGAGGAGCTGCCGTCAGCCGCGACCGAGCTGCTCTGGGGCGGCAGTGGCGGCAACCCGTTCCTCATCGAGGAGATCCTCGCCTCCATGGTGGAGGACGGTCTGCTCAGGCGGGGTGCGCAGGGATGGCAGCTGGCCTCGCAGCCGCCCGCCGCACTGCCGGCGGCGTTCACCCGCAGCATGGCTCACCGGATCGAGAAGCTGGCCCCACCGGCCCGTCAGCTGCTCTCCTGCGGCGCCCTGATCGGGCAGCGTTTTCCGGTGACCGTGGTGCAGGCGGCCACCGGCCTCACCGACCGTGACCTGCTCAATCATCTCAACGGTGAGCTCGTCGCCCAGCTGGTGACGCCGGACGACCAGTTGACCGACTGGTACGCCTTCCGGCACCGGGTCACCCAGGAGTCGCTGCTGGCCCTGATCGGCTCGGTCGAGCGGCAGGAGTTGGCCCGCAGCGTGGCCGACGCGGTGGCGAAGGTCCATCCCGAGCTGCCCGGCGAGTGGTGCCAGATCTCGGCCGCGCTGCGCCTGGACGCCGGTGACACGTTGTCGGCTGGTCAACTTTTCGCCGAGGCCGGCCGGCGGGCGCTGGCCCAGGGTGCCGCCACCTCGGCTGTCGCCCTGCTCGACCAGGCGTGGGAGTTGCAGGCCGGGTCGTCGGCCGAGGCCCGGGCGGACACCCTGGACACGCTGTTCCAGGCGCTCGCCGAGGCCGGGCTGGTCGGGCGGGCCCTGGACCTGGTCAACAGCCCGGAACAGGTCGGCGTCCTGCCCGCCCGACGGCGGGCCCGGCTGCACACCCGACTCGCCTGGACCGCGATGGTGGCCGGGCAGTTGACCGACGCGCTGGGCCAGGTGCGGATCGCCCGCGAGCTGCTCGGTCCGACGCCAGCCCCAGAGGACGAGGCGCCGATCGACATCGTTGCCGCGCACCTGGCCCTGGACACCCCCGGCAAGGACCAGTTGGAGGTCGCCGAGACGCTGACCCGGCGGGCCGCCACGGTCGGCGCGGCGGTGCCCCTGCCGGTGGTGGCCTGCCAGGCGTGGCAGCTGCTCGGTGCGCTGGTCCGACACCGCGACCCGGCCGAAGCGACCCGCTGCCTGGAGCGGGCCCGGTCGATCGCGGCCGAACACGACCTACCGATCTGGGAGGTCCACTCGCTGATCCGGCTCGGCAACGACGACGCGTTGCTGCACGGCGCGCTGGACCGGCTCGAACAGGCCCGGGAACGGGCCCGACAGGCCGGCGCGGTGACCGCCCGTCAGCAGGCCGAGGCGAGCATCGCGCTGCACCTGATCATGCGGGGGGCGTACGACCAGGCGCAGGACCTGATCGACCAGGTGCTCACCGCGACGACCCGCCTGAAGCTGATGGAGACCACCCAGTACACGCTGCTGCTGCGGGCGGTGCTCGCCGCGCACCGGGGTCAGCGGACGCAGATGCGGGACGCGTTCACCGAGTTCCAGCGCTGGGGCGGCGACGAGAGCCTGCACGTTCAGCGGGTGCACGGCCTCGCCGGTGCGTTCTGTGCACTGCTGGAGGAGGACCGCCCGCAGGCGCTTGCCGAGTTGTCGCTGGCGGTCCGGGCGGAGGAGACCAGCCCGACCGTGTTCCACCTGAGCGGGCGTCTCGGCCTCGATCTGCTGCTGCGGGCCATGGCCGACGAGGTCAGTTGGGCGGAGTACGAGGAGATCACCGCCACTCCCGCGAGCCAACTGCGCTGGGATCGGCAGTTCGCCCTCTTCGCGCGGGCGGTGCTGCTCGGCCGCGCCGGCCGGCACGAGGCCGCCACCGCCACCATGGTCGAGGCGATCCAGGTCGCCTCCCTCTACGCGATGGGGCGGCATCTCGCCCTACGACTGGTCGCCGAATCGGCGCTCGCCGACGGCTGGGGCAGCCCGGTGGAGTGGCTGCGGGCCGCCGAGGACTACTTCCACCAGGCGAACGTCGCACCTGTCGCCCACGCCTGCCGTACGCTGCTGCGCCAGGCGGGCGCGCGGGTGGCCCAGCGGCGGCAGGGCGCCGGGGAGATTCCGTCCACGCTGCGGGCGGTCGGCGTCACCGTACGCGAGTTGGAGGTGCTGCGGCTGCTCACCGGCCGGTTGAGCAACCGCGAGATCGCCGAACGGCTGCACCTGTCGCCGCGTACCGTGGAGCGGCACGTCTCCAGCCTCATCGTCAAGACCGGTCTGCCGAACCGGATCGCGTTGAGCGACGTCGCCGCCGAGATCGAGAAGGACTGACCCGCGACTGTCGACGCCGCAGGCCCGACCCGTCAGCGGGCCCGGCGGGCGTTGACCCGGGCGGCCTGGCGCGTCAGGTGGTCGCGTTCGGCGAGGTTGGCTGCCTTGCCGGCCGCCTCGGCGTACAGTTGCGCCGCCGTCGTCAGGTCACCATCACGCTCGTGCAGGTACGCCGCCACCGCCGCGTAGCGCGGCAACGTGTCGTCAAGCGCCGCGAGCGCCGCCAGCCCGGCGCGCGTCCCGTCGGCCTCGCCGACGGCCACCGCGCGGTTGAGCCGGACGACCGGGCTGTCGGTACGGCTGACGAGTTCGTCGTACCACTCGACGATCTGCACCCAGTCGGTCTCCTCGGCCCGCTGCGCGTCGGCGTGCAGTGCCGCGATCGCGGCCTGGGCCTGGAACTCGCCCAGCCGGTCGCGGGCGAGGGCCGCCTGGAGAATCTGCACCCCCTCGGCGATCAACCTGGTGTCCCAGCGGCCACGGTCCTGCGCGGCGAGCGGCACCAGGCTGCCGTCGGGCGCGGTCCGGCTGGCCCGCCGGGCGTGGTGCAGCAGCATGAGGGCGAGCAATCCCGCCACCTCCGGGTGGTCGATCGCGGCGGCGAGTTGCCGGGTGAGCCGGATGGCCTCGGCGGCGAGGTCGACGTCACCGGAGTAGCCCTCGTTGAAGACCAGGTAGAGAATCCGCAGCACGGTGGCGACGTCGCCGGGCTGGTCGAACCGTACGCCGGTGACGGTGCGCTTGGCCCGGCTGATGCGCTGCGCCATGGTGGCCTCGGGCACCAGGTATGCCTGGGCGATCTGCCGGGTGGTCAGCCCGCCGACGGCACGCAACGTGAGCGCGACCGCGGAGGACGGGGTGAGCGACGGGTGGGCGCAGCGGAAGTAGAGCTGGAGCGTGTCGTCCACCTCGGGCACGGGCCCGGCTGGCGGCTGTTCGTCGACGAGATCCTCCCGCCGACGACGGGCCGCGTCCGCCCGGGCCGCGTCGAGGAACCTGCGCCAGGCCACCGCGATGAGCCAGCCCTTCGGGTCCCGTGGCGGGTCGGCCGGCCAGGACCGGACCGCCTCGACCAGGGCGTCCTGTACGGCGTCCTCGGCCGCCGCGAAGTCGGCGCCGCGGCGGACGAGGACACCGAGCACGCTCGGGGTGAGGCTGCGGAGCAGGGCCTCGTTCATCGGGTCGGTCACTCGGTGATGGTGGGCGGCGCGGCCAGGAAGGGACGCAGCTCGATCCACTCGTGGATCGGCTTCCCGCCCGCCCCGGGCGCGGCCGACAGTTCCCCGGCCAGTTCGACGGCGCGCTCGTAGCTGTCCACGTCGATCACCATCCAGCCGGCGATGAGATCCTTGGTCTCGGCGAACGGGCCGTCGGTGACCGGCGGTTGTCCCGCGCCGTCGTACCGGACGAACGTCCCTTCGGGGGCGAGCGCCTGAGCGTCGACGAACTCCCCGCTCTCCTCCAGCCGGGTCGCGAAGTCGTGCATGTACTGCACGTGCGCCGAGATCTCCTCCGGCGTCCACTTCTCCATCGGCACGTCGTTCGCCGCAGCCGGAGCGCCCCGGTAGTGCTTGAGCAGCAGGTACTTGGCCATCGTTTTCTCCTCGGTGCTGGTGCGACCCATTCTGGTCACTCGCACCCCTGGGACGGAGCCAACCACCGGTCTTCGACATCGCCGGCAAGAACTTGCCGGACTATTTTCCCGCCATCGCTACGGAGGGTCCGGCATCGGCCGCACGCCGGGGTTGCCCGGCCAGCAGCACATCCTGAACTGGCGTGATTTCAGCCTGAAATCAGCGTCCCGACGACCATCGCCCCCGTAGACAAATTGTCTGTAGACAATCGGGGTGACATGGGATAATATGTAGGGATTTGCTTGACCCTAAGACCTGACCCACGTCGCAACCGAGCCACAAGTAGCCTTCTGTCAGACGACAGTTGGAGATCCAGTGGACAACGCGAGCGACCCGACGAAGAAGCACAGCGCCGAAACCTTCGCCGCCGAACTCAGGCGCAGGATCAGAGAGGGTGTCAAGGGCTACGAGGCTGGCGCGAAGCTCCCTACGCTACGTGAGCTTGCTACAACCGAAGAGGGTGTGGCACGTGGCGTTGCGGAGAAGGCTATCGATCGCCTGCGCGCTGAAGGACTGGTCGAATCACGCCGAGGTTCCGGAAGCTACGTTCGGGCAGGCCGGATCCCTCGCTCCTCGCCAGGCCGATTGTCGCTGAAGCAGTGGGGACGCGGGCTGTCCATTCAGTCGCACGACGCGGCAAACCCGCCGAAGGCGGTAGATGTCGCGGTGGGTGATGTCGTGCCACCACCGCATGTTGCCGAGGCGCTCGGGGTACCACCCGGCGAGGCGGTGCTGTCAAGGTATCGCCGGTTTGTGCGAGATCGACGCTCCGTCCAGCTCGCCACCGCCTACCTTCCTACGGGTTTGACCCGTGGAACTCGCATCGAACACACGGACACCGGACCGGGCGGGACGTTCGCCCGACTTGCCGAGCAGGGATTTGGGCCAACGAGGTTCGTGGAACGGGTTATCAGCCGTGCACCCACTCCGGAGGAGATCGATGGGGTGGACGGCCGCGAGGGGCTGGGTCTGCGTCGCGAGGGGAGCCTGGTCTTCGAGATCACCAGGTACGCCTACGCAGGTGACCGCTGCGTCGAGGTTTCGCTGATGGTGCTCGACGCCGAGGCGTACGAGCTGGTGTACGCATTTCCAGCCGAGGGGTGACCCGGGGAAAAATTGTCCGATGGACACTTGATTGTCTGCTGACAATCCGCCACGCTTAGTCCTGTAGGGACAGCCCACATCGGTAGTCGGACCAAAGAGGCCCGGTGTGGAAGCCAACTCCCGAAGGGATCTGAGGTGGTGGTGATGATGCTCAGTGGAGTGCTGCTGGGGTTCCTGGCCGGGTTGTTCGCGTTCAAGGTGAAGTCGCGGTGGTGTCCGCGCTGCGGAGAGGCCACCCACACCATGCCGCCGGCGCAGGGGGAACGATGAACCACCGGCGCGATCACAACTCCGTGCCCCTCGGCCGGCGGGTCGCCCAACTACGCGCCCGCCGGGGCATGAGCCAACAAGCCTTCGCCGACCGGCTCGGCAAATCCAAAAGCTGGGTCGACAAAATCGAACGCGGCGTACGCCGACTCGACCGCTACTCCGTCATCCGGGAAATAGCCGACGTGCTGCGCCTCGACCCCGAAATCCTCCTCGGCCCCCGCCAGCCACCCCCAACAGCACCCAGACTCGACGGCGTCGACGCCATCCGGGCCGCCCTGGCCCGCTACCACCACCAAGCGAACCGGACCGTCACGGCGGACCAGGCCCGCCGACAGGTCGCCCACGCCTGGATGAGCTACCAACACGCCCGCTACCCACAACTACTCAACGCCCTACCCGGCCTGCTCGACGCCACCCACGGCACCCGAAGCCTGCTCGTGGCCAGCTACCGGATCACCGCCCACGTCCTGATCAAACTCGACGAACCCCACCTCGCCCGGCTCGCCGCCGACCGCGCCATCACCACCGCCGCCAACAGCCCCACCCTCACCGCCACCGCCACCATCGCCGTCGCCCAAGCCCTGCGCGCCCTCGGCCACCACCATCTCGCGCTCACCGCCGCCCTCGCGGTGGCGGACGCGGTAGACGACCACGCCGTACGCGGCACCCTCTTCCTGCAAGCCGGACTCGCCGCCGCCGGCACCGGAGACCGCCGCAACACCCACGACCTGCTCGATTACGCCGCAGATCTCGCCGACCGACCCACCCACCACACCGACCCGCACCACACCGGATTCGGGCCCAGCGCCGTCCAGGTGGCCCGTATCCTCGCCGCCCACCGCCTCGGCGACATCGCCGAGGCCATCCACCGGCACGAACAAGCCATCCGACACCACGGCTGGCGACGCCTACCACCCGAACACCGCGCCGCCCACCTCATCGACGCCGCCCGGGCTTACCTCGACACCGGCGAACCCACCACAGCCGGACAAGCACTCCTGCACGCCGACCGCATCGCCCCCGCCGAGATCCGCCACCGACCCGCCGTCCGTACCCTCCTCGCCGAGATCACCCAACGCGGACCGGCAGCGGCCGACGTGACGCGACTGGCCACCATCGTCGGCCTGACCCGACAGCCCTGACCCGCCCGACTCGGCTGCTACTGCGGGTTCGTGTTCGCCGCCTCACGGAGGGCGGCGAGCGCGGTCTGCACCGCCGGGGTGTGCTCGACCGCATCGTGCACCACCATGTAGATCGACCGGATCGGCGTGGGGCGGAGCAGCCGGACGCAGGTCACGCCGTCGGGCAGCCGGGCCGCGCCGAGGGCGGGCAGCACCGTGAGCCCGATGCCGGCTGCGACGAAAGCCAGCGCGGTCGGGTAGTCGTGTGCCTCGACCTGGAAGACCGGGCTGAAACCCGCAGCGGTGCAGGCTTCGATGAGGTTGGTACGGCACCAGCCGCGAGCAAAATCGTTGTCGATCCAGCGTTCGTCGGCGAGGTCGGCAAGGTCCACCTCCTGCTGATCGGCGAAGCGGTGCCCGGCGGGCAGCACGGCGACGTAGGGGTCGTCGAGCAGATGGTGGGCGGTGAAGCCCGAGCCGGCGTCGAAACCGGTGGGTCCGACCATCACCTGGACGTCGGCACGCTCCTCGCGGCTGTCCGGGATGTGTTCCCGCAGTTCCAGGTCGAGTCGCACACCGGGCAGATCGGTGAGGATCCGTCGCACCACGAGCGGCATCCAGGCCGCACCGACCGAGGCGAAGTACGCGATGGACAGCGCGCCGGTGCGACCGGAACGCAGGTCCGCGACCAGTGCCTCGGCCTCGCCGAGGCGGGCGAGCACCCGGTCCGCCTCGGCGGCGAGGGCATGTCCGGCGGCGGTGGGCCGCAGGCCCCGACCCGCCCGGGAGAGCAGGGCGAGACCGGTTTCGCGCTGTAATGCCGCCAGGTGCTGGCTGACCGCCGAGGGGGTGTAGCCCAGGTTGGCGGCAGCTGCCTGGACAGAGCCGGACGCCACGACGGAACGGAAGACCCGGAGGCGGTGCACGTCGAGCATCCGACAACTATAAAGCTGCACTTAACTGTCGTAAAGAAATAGTCGCTGGCACTGAACAGTCGCCCCGGATGAGAATCACCCCATGACCTACCTGGAGACCGTTGCCGGGGGCCCCGCCCCCACCCGGGGCACCGCCAAGGAGGCCCGGACCCGCGCGCCTGCCCCACCCGCCGGGCCGCCCCGATCCTGGCCGATCGTGGCTGCCGCCGGCACCACGGTGCTGCTGTGGGCGTCGGCCTTCGTCGGCATCAGATTCGCCGGGCACGACTACTCCCCCGGCACCATGGCGCTGGGCCGCATGCTGGCGGCGTCCATCGGGCTGAGTGCGTTCGTGGCGGTCACCGCCGCCCTCCGGCGTCGCGGCGGGCGATCGCGGGCCGGCACGCCGGAGGCGGACGCGCCGGCCCGGCGGCCGGGCGCACCCCGGGGCCGCACGCTGGGGTTGATCGCGCTCTGGGGCGTGGCCTGGTTCGGCGGGTACAACGTGGCGCTCAACGCCGCCGAGCGGCTGATCGACGCCGGAACTGCCGCGTTGCTGGTCTCGGTCGCGCCGATCCTGGTCGCGGTGGCCGCGGTGCTCGTCCTCGGCGAGCGGCTCACCCGCCGACTCGGCGTCGGGGTGACGGTCGCCTTCGCGGGCGTGGCTTTGATCGCCGCCAGCGGCTTCACCGGGCAGGCCGACGAGATGGGCGTCGCGCTGGCGGTGCTCTCCGCCGTGCTGTACGCCTTCGGCGTACTCCTTCAGAAGCGCCTGCTGGCCCGCGTGGACGCGGCGACCATGACCTGGCTCGGCGCGCTGGCCGGCACCGTGGCCCTGCTGCCCTTCGCCCCGGCGCTCCTCGACGAACTGGCCACCGCACCGACGGCGGCCACCCTGGGCATGCTCTACCTGGGTGTGTTCCCGACCGCGATCGGTTTCCTCACCTGGGGTTACGTGCTGTCCCGCTGGACCGCCGGCCGGACCACCGCCGCGACCTACCTGGTGCCGCCGGTGACCGTCCTGCTGTCCTGGACGTTGCTGGGCGAGGTGCCGGCACTACTCGCCCTGCTCGGCGGCGCGCTCTGCCTGACCGGCGTGGTCCTCGCGACCCGCCGCTGACAGCCGTCCGGCCGAAACGGCGATCCGTCCACCACAATCGGCTGGTGAAGATCAGGGAAATCGAGCCCGGCGACGACGAGCGGCTGGCGCAAGCGCTGCTCTCGATACAGCATGCGGCGTACGCGGTGGAGGCGTCGATCATCGGCGACGACCGGATCCCGCCCCTGCATGAGACGCTCGACGGGCTGCGCGCCGCGCCGCTGCGTTGGCTCGGTGCGTTTCAGGTCAGGTCGGCGCCGAGCCCTGCGCGTTGAGGTCGCGCAGCGCGAAGCGGAGGTGCTCCCACTCCTCGTGCAGGACCACGTGGAGGCAGCGCACGACCGACACCTCCTGCTCAGGTGACCAGGGGTGGACACGGGGCTCAGCGAGTTGCTCCGGCGTCACGCTTGCCAGAAAGTCGCGCACCATGGCCTGCCGGTCGGCGCGCAGGTCGAGCACCTCAGTCAGACTCGGCTGCCGCGTCGCGAAGATCGACATGTCGAAGCCATCCGTCTCGTACTCGGCGTACGGCAGGCCGAGCGGATGGAAGGGCTGCGGCCGGCGCAGGATCGCCTTGCCGAGCCACACGTCGGTGGCGCACGCGAGGTGGCGCAGGGTCTGCGCGAACGACCACTCGCCGTCGACCGAGACATCGACGGCCTCCGGGTGCATGGCTGTGGCCTGGTCGATTGCCGCCGCCCAGGCCCGTTCCAGGGCCGCCCACGCCGACCGCAGGCCCGCCGGATCCGGTGCCTGTCGCAGCTCGCGCCCGGCGAACCGGCGGTTGAGCTCAGCCTCCACCAGCGGCGCGACGTCGACGCCGTTGACCAGAAGCGGGCCGTCGGTCAGCCACGGGGTGTCGATGTCCAGCCCGACCACATCGACGCCGCGCATCACCGCCCCGGTCAACGTGGAGTTGCTGAACCGCGCCCCGCGCAGGTCTCGGTCGACGAACGCGATGACCTCGCCCGACGCCACTGATGCCCCCTCCCGTCGACGGATCGCCGCGATGCTAGCGCCCGCCTCCGACAACGCTGCCACGCCGCTGACCACAACGCTGCCACGCCGCTGACCACAGCGGTGCCACCTGCTTACCGAGTTGGCGGTCCGGACGCCGGCCGTCGAGTGGGCCAGCGGCGCGGCCAGGAGCGGATCTGCGTACCATCCGGGACATGGCGATAACCGTCGACCGCCTCATCGAGGCGGATCGCGCCGCGCTGTGGCGGGTGATCAGCGACCTCGACCGCTGGGCGGAGTTCCTTCCCACGGTGGACGAGATCGAGCGACTCGACGGTCCCGGGCCGATCACGGTCGGCAGCAGTTTCCGGATTCGCCAGCCGGGTCTCATGGCGGCCACCTACCGGATCACCGAGTGGCATCCCGAGGCGGACTTCACCTGGGTGGCCCGAAGCCCCGGGGTCCGGACCACGGCCACGCACCGGTTGCGCCCGGCCGGCTCCGCCGTGTCGTTGCAGCTCGGCATCTCCTGGGCCGGTCCGGGCGCCGCACTGGTGCGACTGCTGTTCGGCCGACGGACCCGACGGTTCCTCGATCAGGAGGCCGCGGCCTTCGCCCGGCTGGCCGAGCACCGCGACAGCTAGCGCCTGTGTCAACAACAATCACCGCGCGCCTCGGCCGGCCGAGGCGCTGCCGCAGCTGGCCGGGTGATCGGTGGCAGGTGTCACGGCACGGCCTCGGTCAGGCGCGGCACGGGCACGGGGTCGATTCGCCGGTGCCGACCCGGCTCGGTGAGTCCGAGGAGGCGGTACATGCTGCGACGTAGCAGCGTGCCGGCCTGTCCCGGGTGGTCGGTCAGTGCGGCAAGCACCGCCTGCTTGTCGAGTGCGCGGGCTGCGCCGAGTTGAGGTACCAGCACCTGGTCCGGATCCAGGCGGGAGGCGGTGGCGGTGACCAGGTGTTGGGGCGACCCGGCGGCGGGCGCCGACCGCCGGCCGGGCAGCACCAGGATCGACCGACCGACGGCTGCCGCGTAGGCGGTGACCGAGCCGTGGTCACCGATGACGTGGTCGGCGGCGACGACCAGGGCGCGCCAGTCCTGGGTGGGGTCGGGCAGCAGTAGCCCCGCCTCGCAGCAGTGCCGCAGCCACGCTCTGATTTGGCGGTGTCCGTGCGCGGCCCAGACGGCCGGGTGCAACAGTGCGGCTATCCGGTAGCGGTCGGCCGGAAGCTGGGTCATCAGCATGGGCAGCAGGTCGGGCCGGTGTCCGAACAAACTGTCCGGGCCCCAGGTGGAGCTGACCAGGACAAGCTCCTGATGGTCCTCGACGGCCAGGCCGTGTCGGTAGTCGCGGCGCAGCGGGAGGCTGGCGACGAGGCGGTCCAGGCAGGGATCGCCGACGACGGTCGCGACTTCGAGGGCCTCCGGGCACTGGGTACGCAGCACCTCCAGTTCGTGGCCATGAGAGAGCGCGAGGGCGGTCGGCAGCACCCGGCCGCCATGGATCAACCGCTGCGGGTCGAGGCCGTAGACCGCAGGCTCGGCAAGTGCCGGGCCGCCGTACGGTCCCGGTCGCACCCGCTTGCTGCGGCCGGCGCCGTGCGCCATCACCAACAGGGGGGCGTGCACCTGGGGCAACCCTCCCCAGGAGGCGGCGACGCCGAGGTCGAATCGCTCCCGGACCGCCTGCTGCCAGGGCACCAGCAGCGCACCGAGCCGTTCCAGGTGGCGGTGCACCTGCTGGTTGAACACGTCCGGCGCCACGGTGAAGACCACCTGCACCCGGGAATCCCCCTCGACGTAATCGATCACGTCGAGCAGCCGGTGGCAGCTGGCGATCGTGTGTGCCACGGCGAGCACCGTTCGGCATCCCGCGCGGGTGACCCAGTTCTCGGCATCGATGCCAACCGGGGTGGACAACCATTCCAGTGACGTCATTTCTTCCCTCCCCTGTCGCGAAGCGGCGAGGAGGTCATCGTCGAAGGACAGACCTGCGATCACATTGCCAGCGACGCGGCAACCGGCTATCCCTCACACCAGACAGACTGCGGCACGACGTACCGGCATTTCACCAGGGGCACGCCGCTCTCTTGTCCGGGTTGGCATCCGAGTCGGCTTTTCTCGCTGCCGCTCCGGCAAATCCCACGGCCGGAGCGGCAGCGAACCCCCGTTACTGAACGACCTGGTGCTCGCGTCCGGGACGGGCCCGGACGCCCCCTGCCTGCACCGTCGTCCTTGGACACCGCAGAACCAGCTGCGGGCCGACCTCATCATAGGGCCCAGCCCGGACAGCCTGTCAACGTCCGTTTAAGGAGATCAGAAGTCGCTACACGAACGTTTATGCCCTACGCCCCGATCCGGCACCCCGCACACGCCCGTGAACGTGCAGTCAACGGCAGATTCCCGGTTCGGGCGGCGCGCCACCACTCCCGCTCAATCAAACAAACGTTTATCCTGCCTGCTGGACGCGCTACGACTGTTGCGCGGCCGGTCACGGGCCCAGCGCGGGGCGACGGTAGGGTGGCCTACGCGCAGGCGCAGGACGCGGCGCGCACGCACGGCTGTCTCGCGCCGACACGAGGCTGAGGAGTGGGTGATGGTCGAGGATGTCCGAGGGGAGGGCGGGCCGCCGTCCCTCGACACGCTCGCCGACAAGTTGAACTACCTGTTCGACAAGATCCGGCCGACGCGGGACGAGGTGGGCGCCGACGAGTTCGGCCGCGCCTACACGAACAAGGAGATCGCCGACAAGATCAACCGCAGGTCCGCGGCTTCCGGCGTCACGATCAGCGCCGCCTATGTGGGAGAGCTGCGGCGCGGCGTCGCCGACGACCCACGGACCTCACACGTCCGCGCTCTCGCTGCCGCCTTCCAGGTGGACCCGGCCTTCTTCGTCGACGACAAGGTGACCCAACGGGTCCAGGAACAGATCACGATGCTCACCCAGCTGCGGGAGATGAAGGTGCAACAGGTGGCGCTGCGTACCGTTCTCGCCGACACCGGGCTCTCCCCGGCGAGCGCCCTGGTGGTCGAGCAGATGGTCGCCCGGCTTCAGGAGGTCGAGCGGGGCCGGGAACAACCACCGTCCTGATCGCCTCAGCCACGCAAGACCCGTCGTCCGGCGCCTGCGGGCAACGACGACCCAGCCACCCTTCACGTTCCGCCTCGACACCACTGCTCACGGTCGTTAGGATCGCGCGGCACCACGACGACAACGGCAGCTGCGGCACGTCGAGGACCACCGTCCGAGTGTGACTCGGTCGATGCGACGCGGAGCAGCCCGAGCGCGCGGTCGAACGGGGAGGAGACGGGGAGCGTGCACGGCCGAGATCTGCACAGTTTCTGTGGCGAACAGGTGCGGCGCCTCGAGCGCGAAGTAGGCATACCGGACCCGTTCATCCTCAGCACGCTCCTCCAGCGCATCTCGACGTGGCGCGGTCGCCCCATCCACCTGCTGCCCTACGATCACGTGGCCGGCGCGATGTGCGGCCTGTGGCTGGCCCTGCCCGACGCGGACGTGATCGGTTACGCGCGCACCACCCCGTTGCTCGAGGAACACACGGTGCTGCACGAGTTGGGACACATGCTCTGCGATCACCGGGGCGGCGGCAGCCTCGGTGCCGACCTCGCCGCGCTGCTCGCACCGAATCTCGACCCGGCGCTGGTGACCCGGTTTCTGGGTCGCGGCTCGTACTCCGACCGGGACGAGCAGGAGGCCGAGCTGATCGCGACACTGATCATGAGGAAGGTGGCGGACAAGCGACCCCGCCCCGCCGCACCGGCCAGCCAGCAACTCGGCGCCGAACTGGACCGGCTGCTGTCCACCTTCGAGGGGTGAGCTGAGACGTGCAACGAGCCATCATGGTCACCGCCGGGTTGATCTCGCTGGTGGCCGCCCTGCTGAAGCTCCGGACGGTACGCCGGCAGCCGGACGCGCCCGCTCCGAAGGCCATGTGTCTCGGGCTGCTGGCCTTCGGCACGGCCTTCCTGGTCCTCGCACCGCCGCACACCGTGCTCATCAGCGAGTTCCTGCGCGTACCCAACAGCGGGCGTCTCCTGGGCAACCTGCTCACCCTCACCTCCGCCGGCGCCATCCAGGTCATGATGCTGCACCTGGTGCACCCGCCACCGGTGGCCCGGCAGCGGGTCCGGCGGCGACTGATCCTGCTCAGCCTGGTCGCGGTCACCATGACGGTGCTGCTGACCACCGCACGCACGGAGAACGTCACCAACTTCGTCGAGCGGTACGCGACCTCCACCCCGATCGCGATCTATCAGCTGCTCTACCTCAGCTGCCTGGCGGCGGCGGTGGTCGACCTGATCCACCTGTCCATCCGGTACTCACGACACGTGGCGCCGATGCTGCGTACCGGCCTGCGGATGGTCGCCACCGGCGGGGTCGTCTACGCCCTGCACACCGGCTACAAGATGGCACTTATCGTGTCGGCCTGGTCGGATCGGGAGCTGCCCGGTGACGAGTCGGCCATCTCCACGTTCCTGGCGGCGTTCGGCGGCATCCTGATCGCCCTCGGAACCACGCTTCCGATCTGGGGGCCACGCGCGCTGGTGCCGTGGCGGCTGCTGCGGCAGTACCGGTCCTACCGGCGGCTCACCCCACTGTGGCGGGCGCTGTCCGCAGCGGTGCCCGAGGTCAGGCTGACGCAGCCGGACGCCGCCACCGACTCCTCATCCTGGACGATGGACCTCCGCCTCTACCGGCGCGTGATCGAGATCCGCGACGCCCAACTGCTGCTCCAGCCGTACAGCGACCCGCAGGCCGTCGACGCCGCCCAGGAGGACGCCCGGCGCAGCGGCCTACACGGCGAACAGGCCCAGGCACACGTCGACGCCGTCGCGCTGGTGACCGGGTTGCAGCGGTGGCGCTCCGACGGCACCGGCGCGGCACCGGTGGTGCTGCCGCAGCGCAACGTCGGTGACGCCAGCCTGACCACGGAAAGTCGGTACCTCGAACAGGTCGCTGCCGCCTTCTCCCGCGTCGCGGCACGCCGCGCGCCGCAGCAGCGCGGCCCGCGACAATCCGGACACACCCGCTGACCACACCACGGAGGAACCACAATGGCCGACCACGTGCCAGCACCATCCCGGGTCGACCGGCCGATCCGATGGTGGGGCACCGCCAGTTCGGCGGTGCAGGCCGAGGGCGCGTACGCCGCAGACAACTGGTACGCCTGGGAGCAGGCGGGACACGCCCCGAAGTCGGCGAACGGCAACGGCTTCGCCGAGCGCTACCGCGACGACCTGGAACTGCTCGCCGGCTGGGGCTTCACCGACCACCGGTTGTCGATCAACTGGGCGCGGGTGCTGCCCGAGCCGGACCGGGTCGACCGGGCCGCCGTCGACCACTACCGGGAGGTGCTCTCCGCCGGGCGGGCCGCCGGCCTGCGGATGTGGGTCACCCTGCTGCACACCGTGCTCCCCCAGTGGATGGCCGAGCAGGGCGGGTTCCTCGGTCCCGAGGCCGGCGAACACTGGCGACGGTGGGTGCATCGGGCGGCCGACGAGTTCGGTGACCTGGTCGACGGCTGGATGCCGGTGAACAATCCCACGAGCTTCGCGCAGAAGGCGTACCTCACCGGCACCTTCCCACCCGGGATGCGCTCGCTGCCGGAGTTCCTCCAGGCGCTCATGGCCGTGCACCACGCCGACTTCGAAGCGGCGTCGTACCTGCGCGGGTCGGGTCGTCCGGTCTGCTCCAACGCATCGCTTACCCACCTGCTGCCCGCCGACGACACCCCGGAGGCGGCGGCCGCCGTCGCGCAGTGGGACGCGGTGGTCTGGGACTCCTGGTTGACCCTGGCCCGCAGCGACGAGTACGCCGACGCCTTCGACCACTACGGCTTCTCCTACTACGCGGCGACCGCCGTCGACGGCAGCGGCCAGTCCCGGCCGTACCCGTTCGAGGCGTCCCCCGGGCCGCTGGGCTACGTGCCCTGGGCCGATGGTCTCGCCGAGGTGCTGTCGCGGTTGGCGCGCGAGCTTCCCGGGCGGTCGTTCGTGGTGGCCGAACTCGGCTACGGCGGCGACGACGACGCGGCACGCGTCGACTACCTGAGCCGCGCACTGCGGCACGTCGACGAGGCTCGGGCCCGTGGTGTCGACGTCGACGGCGTCTTCTTCTGGACCGGCATCGACAACTACGAGTGGCTTGCCGGCGACGGCGTGCCGTTCGGCCTCTTCGACCGGGAGCGTCGCCCCCGGCCCAGCGCCGAACTGGTGCGCCGGATGGCGCCGGGTGCCCAGCGCCGGCCCGACGGTGGCGTCGGCCCCGCCGGAGACTGAGATCCGGGCAGTCCGCGCCGTACGCCGGTTGGTAGCGTGTCGCTCATGTCGGTGGCACTGGTGACCGGAGCTACCGCGGGCATCGGCGCCGCCTTCGCCCGCCGCCTGGCCCGCGACGGCACGGATCTGGTCCTGCTGGCCCGCGACCGCGACCGGCTGGCGTCGGCCGCCGACGAGCTGCGGCAGGCCCATGGCGTCAAGGTCGAGACCGTCGTCGCCGACCTGTCCACCGAGGCGGGGCTGTCGGTGGCGGAGCAACGCGCGGCCGAGGGCATCGACCTGCTCGTCAACAACGCCGGCTTCGGCCATCAGGGCTGGTTCCTCGACGCGCCACTCGACGTCGAGTTGACCACCATGCGGGTGCACTGCGAGGCGGTGCTGCGGCTGACCTACGCCGCGCTGCCCCACATGCTGCGCCACGGCACCGGCGGCGTGATAAACGTGGCCTCCATCGCGGCGTTCGTGGCGCGGGGCACGTACGGGGCGTCGAAGGCGTGGGTGGTCAGCTTCAGCGAGAGCGTCGCGGCGGAGATCGTGGGCAGCGGCGTGCAGGTCACCGCCGTCTGCCCCGGCTGGGTCCGGACCGAGTTCCACCGCCGCGCCGACCTCGATGTCAACGACGTACCGCGCTACCTCTGGTTGGAGCCGGAGGCCGTGGTCGACGCCGCGCTGCGCGACTTCTCCCGGGGCGTCCGGGTGAGCATTCCGACCACCAGGTACAAGGTCATCGTCGGGCTCAACCGAGCGGTGCCCCGCCGACTCGCCGCGGCGATCTCCGCGCGGGTCGGCTCGCGGCGGACGGGGCGCCGTGCTGCCGCCCCGACGGGCCGCGAGCACGGCCCTGGTTGAGGTCCAGGCGACCAGCCCTACGAGGAGACGTCGTCCCGGCGTGTCGGGACGGTTCGCCCGGCACGCCGGACGATCCGCCGTTGACGGGTGCCGACCCTCGCGTCATAGTGCGTTGATTCGGTGCTGGGCCGCCTCACCCTGGAGGTCAGCCGTGCGGGCTGAGGACGTTGCGCAACCATCGATGCGCAGACCGACCAGAGGCGGGAAAGCTGGGTCGGGACTCAGTGGAGAGGCGCCACGTCAGGCGGCTGCCTACCGCCCCGTGCCGGCGGCACTCGTGAACCTGCAACGGCAGGTCGGAAACCGGGCGGTCACGGCATTGCTGAGCGGCAGCCGCACCCGCACACCACCGGTGTGGCGCCTGCCCACCACCGCCGTGGGCGCCGAGGTCACGACCGCGCTGCGGGTCGAGGACAGGCCAGTCACGACCTCCGGCCCGGAGGTGATCGCCGCCGATCCGCCCCTCGTGCAGCGTCACGTGGGTCTCGCGAAGAAGAAGACCGCCAAGGCGTACGCGACGTCGACGGCGAAGGCGTTCCGCCACCCCGGGGTGAGCCCGAAGTCGTTCGACGACGTGCTCAAGGCCCAGCAGCTGGCGCTCGACGAAGCCCTACAGAAGCATCAGATTCCCCCCACCACCCTCGTCGCCGTACAACAGGGCGCAAACGGCGTACGAGCGGGCTTCGTGCGTAAGGATTGGCGGATCGAGGTGAACCAGGACGCCTTTCCGGAACCCATCGATGCGACGAAGGTCAAGAAACTGGCGGCCACCGTCTACCACGAGGCGCGCCACGCCGAGCAGTGGTTCAACATGATCCGTCACGTGGTCCTCAGGTTGCGCGACGAGAAGGGGTTCCAGGGCGACGACCCGGCATCGGTGCAGAAGGAGATCGCCGCACCGCTTCCGATCATCAGCAGAGCCATCGACAGTCTGAGCGACAGCAACTGGATGCGTTCCACCGGCACCGCCAAGCCCATCCGCAAGGCGGAGCTGAGGTGGGCCGGGGACCTCTTCGACGCGACCATCGAGACGGCGAACACGGCCTTCAAAGGTCATCCCAGGCTCGCCCTGAAAGCCGCCGAGCAGGCACCCGTACACCTGGCGCAGGTGTACACGGAGCTGTTGCGCCAGAAGGAACGGCTGGGCGAGGTCAGGTCGCGCGGCGAGGTGCCCGCCGAACCGTTGGACACCAACCACTGGCCCGCGTCGGCAGAGCAGGCCGTAGATGACCTCTGGCAGCTCCTGGCCAAGGCGCTGGAAGCAAGCCCGTCGGGAACCCCCGGAGGCCCTCTGCACGCCACAATCAAAGAGGCCAACGACAACTACCTGAGGAGCTACGGGGATCTGCTCGCCCGACGCCTGGACGCCACCGAGAAAGAACATGCGCAGGCCTACGAGAAATATCGCAACCTGCCGATCGAGGCCGACGCCTTCGTTACCCAGGGTCGAGTGGAGAAGTTCCTCGACAAGGAGCTGAAATGACGGCGGCCCCGTCCGGTGCTCAGGCTCTCGGTGCTACCGCCGGTCAGCAGCCGAGGCGCGTGCTGGAGAGCGCGATGTCGTCGATCCAGAGGTCGAACGCCCCAGGCGTGGTGCCGCCCTGGTAGAGCTGCCAGCCGATCTTCACGGTGTTCACCGTCGGCAGGATGAAGGGCACGTCGTTGCCGCCGTGCTGGTGGGTGGAGGCGGTCAGCTCCGGGTTCGCCACCCCGTCGATCCAGACCGTGACGCGGTTGTCCGTCGGGTCGAGTTTCCACTCGAAGCACTGCCAGGTGTCCTCGACGACCGGGGCGGACTCCCGCCAGTTGGTCCAGTCGCCGGTGGGCCCGCCGTCCGCGCCCACGCCCCAGAAGATGCCGGGGACCGTGGGCGCGTACTGGCCGCCGATCGGGCGGACGATCTCCGAACTGCCGCTGCCGGTCGCCTCCACGAGGGTGAAGTGCGCCCAGTCGGGGGCGGTCGGGAAGGCGTCCACGCGCAGCCGCATCCGGCCGTAGAACCGGTTGCCCGGTGCGGCGAAGTCGTCGACCCGTAAGAAGGCGCGCCCGTTGTCGACGGTGTGAATGTGCAACACCTGGTTGCCCCGGTGGGCCCGTTCCACGGTGAGCGTGCCGTTGCGCGTGTCGACGCCCCAGTTCAGGCTGCTCGGGCCGCCGCGCGGCAGTCGCTCGAAGTCTTCGCAGAAGAGCATGTGGCGGGTGCAGGAGCCACGCTGGGCGGCACTTGCCGCGTCGGACGGGACGCTGCCGGCCGTGCCGCCGAGGATCAGTGCGGCGGTCACGGCGGCGAGGACGTTGCGCATGGTTCTCCTTCGATGGATAAGACCCCCACGGCGTGGAAGCGTTCCCATATATAGCAGAAGTTAAATGTCTCTGCGTGCGCATCGACGGTTCACAAGATCGCCAAGGTTTCCCTCGCGGACCTCGTGTTATACGGTCGGGGGGTGAAGACTGAGCGCCACTGGTGGAATGGCAACCGCACCGCACGAGGGCGTCGCGACGTGTACATCCGCACTGACGGAGAGTCGTGGGAGGTGGAGGCGCGAGCCGGCGGCGACACCGGCCGCTCGAAGATCCACTCGTGCCCCGGCCGCCAGTCGGCAGAGATCCTGGCCCAGGCCTGGATGGGCGGGCAGAGCCGGTGGCAGATCGAGACGCCCTGATCGGCCGACACCGATTCGCGTCCCCCGCCATTTCGGCTGGCAGCGAGATCCGGCAGCGCTTCGAGTAGACTGACGGCACGGCCCGCCCGACACGGCGGCCGGGTTCGATGTCCCACGCCACGCGCCGCGGCCAGCACGGTCAGCGCCGGGCGGGACGTCCCTTCGACGTTCGGAGCCTTCATGGCGGCACGCCGCCCACGCCAGATCACCTCGCCAAACACCCTCACCTTCGCCGACCTCGGCGTGCCCGACGCGCTGACCGGCGTGCTGGCCGCGACCGGGGTACACCGGCCGTTCCCGATCCAGGCCGCGACCCTGCCCGACGCGCTCGCCGGGCGGGACGTGCTCGGCCGGGGCCGCACCGGTTCGGGCAAGACCTATGCCTTCGTACTGGCGGTGCTCACCCGCCTGGCCGCCACCGCCACGCCACGGCGGGCCGGACGCCCCCGGGCGCTGATCCTCGCACCCACCCGTGAACTTGCCACCCAGATCGACAGCGTGATGGCGCCGCTGGCGCAGGCGCTGTCGCTGCGCACGATGACCATCTTCGGTGGCGTCGCCGCCCGGCCCCAGGTCACCGGGCTGCGCGCCGGGGTCGACGTGCTGGTGGCCTGCCCGGGCCGGCTCGCCGATCATGTCGACTCCGGCCACGCGATGCTGGACGCCGTCGAGATCACCGTGCTCGACGAGGCCGACCACATGGCCGACCTCGGCTTCCTGCCCACCGTACGGCGGCTGTTGGCGCAGACCCCGCGCGATGGGCAGCGGCTGCTCTTCTCCGCCACCCTGGACGCGGGCGTCGATGTCCTGGTGCGGCGGTTCCTCACCGACCCGGTCGTGCACAGCGTCGACTCGACGCTGTCGCCGGTCTCCGCGATGGCACACCACGTGCTGCACGTCAACGCCGACGACCGATTCGCCGTACTTGTCGAGCTGACCGCCGCACCGGGCCGGACCGTGGTGTTCACGCGCACCAAGCGGGGCGCGAAAACCCTCGCCCGCCGGTTGGTCGCCGCCGGGGTGACCGCCGTCGAGCTGCACGGCAACCTGGCTCAGGGCGCACGCACCAGGAACCTGCGGGCCTTCTCCGACGGGGAGGCGCACACGCTTGTCGCCACCGACATCGCCGCGCGCGGCATCCACGTCGACGACGTGGCCCTGGTCGTGCACGCCGACCCGCCTGTGGAACACAAGGCCTACCTGCACCGTTCGGGCCGTACCGCCCGGGCCGGCGCGGCCGGGACCGTCGTCACGCTGATGACCGACGGTCAGGTGCCCGAGGTACGGGAACTGACCCGCAAGGCGGGCATCACGGCGACCACGACCCGGCTGCGCCCGGGAGACGCGCTGCTGCGCGAACTCGCTCCCGGGGAACGGACGCTGGTCCCCCAACCCATCCCCCAGCCGGCCCCCCGGTCCGCCGCCGTACGGCACGAGGCGCAGCCCGCCTCCGGCGGGCGGAGCCGACGCGGCAGCAAGCCGGCGTCGAGCACCGCCACCCGATCCGCACCGGCGCGATCCGGTGCAGCGGCCTTCTCCACCCGGGCCCGGCCAGGCAGCCGCCGAGGTGGTCGCTGACCGGCACCTGACGGAGCCTGACAGCGACACGGAGGGCAACCGATGCGCGGCCCTGCGCAACCGCCGGAGCCGGTGACCGTAGCTGCACCACGGGCGATCGGGGCGTTGATCGCGCTCTCCGTCTCGGCGTTCTGCTACGTCGCGATAGAGACGCTGCCGATCGGCATCCTCCCGCTCATCGCCACCGACCTGAACGTGTCGCTGTCGCACACCGGCCTGCTCGTCACCGGCTACGCGGCCACCGTCGCGATCGTCTCGGTCCCGCTTACCTACCTCACCCAGCGGATACCGCGTCGCCGCCTGCTGACCGTCCTGCTGGGTGTGCTTGTCGTCGCCACGGTGGTCTCGGCCGCTGCCCGCGACTACCAGCTGCTCTTCTCGGCACGCGTGGTCGTCGCGCTCACCCAGGCGTTGTTCTGGGCCATCGTGGCGCCCGTCGCGGCGGGCATGTTTCCGCTCCGGGTACGCGCAAAGGTCACCGCGGTCGTCTTCGCCGGAGGCTCCCTCGGCCCGATGCTCGGCGTGCCGGCCGGCACCTGGCTCGGACAGCACCTTGGTTGGCGGGCGGCGTTCCTGGCGCTAGCCGCGCTGGCGCTCGCCGCGTTCGGGGCCATCGTGACGTTGCTGCCTGCGATCTCGGATACCAGCACCCACTCGTTCACCGGCACCAACCCGAACGCCCGCCGCTACGCGACGGTCGTGATCGCCACCGCGCTGTCGGTGGGCGGGCTGTTCACGGCGTTCACCTACACGGCCGTGTTCCTGACCGACGTCACCGGGTTTCCCCCGGCGGCGGTCGGCCTTCTCCTGCTGGTCCGCGGGCTCACGGACCTCGCCGGCATCACCGTCGGCGGAATCGCGAGCGACCGCAACCAGCGCGTGACGATGGTGGTCTCGGTTCTGCTGCTCGTGCTCGCGCTGGTCGGGATGTTCCTCCTGGCCGAGTCGACGCTTGCGGTGGGGGTGCTACTGGCCCTGTCGGGGTTCGCCATGGGCTCGCTCACACCGGCTATGCAGAACCGGGTCCTCGAGGTGGCTCCGGGACGTTCCGACCTGGCGGCGGCCGGCAACGCCGCCGCCTTCAACGTCGGCATCGCCGGAGGTGCCCTGCTCGGTGCCGCCCTGCTGCCCGAGTTCGGGGTACGCAGCACGGCGCTGGCCGGCGGTCTGCTGGCCGTCGCGGCGCTCGTCGTGCTGCTGGCGGAACCGCCGGATGCCACGCCAAGGCGGCTGCCGCGCCAACGCGCGGACGGGTCGAGACGACCCGGTCCGGGCGGTCACCGCCGGCCCGAGGGCACCCTGACGTCCGATCCCGCCCCAGCCGAGCGTCAAGGTGACTGATCCGACCGTCGGTGCCGACACCGGCACCCGTCGTCGTCACCGTCGAGTGCCGTCAGGACCGGACACCGCACCGGACGTGCCCGCCAGCGGGTTGCCCTGTGGAAAGAATGCGCGCAGCTCGGTGGGCGTCAGGCCGGACATGGCGCGGATCTCCCGGGTGAAGTGCGGCTGGTCGGCGTACCCGCAGTCGACCGCCGTCCGCAGCAGGCCAGCGGATCGGGTGAGCATGTGCACGGCGCGCTGAAAGCGGGCGATCCGCACGACAGTTCCGGGCGACAGACCGATCTGTCGCTGGAAGCGAAGTTCGAGGCTGCGGCGGCCGATGCCGAGTTCGCCGGCCACCGTGCTGATCGGCAGCCGACTCGCGGATCGCTGAAGGCGCCACCAGGCCCGCATCGTCAGCCCGTCCGGCCGCCTGTCGACGGCGAGCCGAGCGGTCAGGTACGCATCCAGCACCCCGAACCACGCCTGCCGGTCCGGTGCCTCCCGAAGCCGCTCGACCAACTCCACCTCCCGGTGGCCGAGGAGGTCCGCCAGCCGCAGGGTGCTGCCGGTCAACTCCGCCATCGGTACGCCGAGCAGCGCGATCGCTCCGGCCGGTGTCAAGCCGACGCAGACGCCGTCTCCCCAGGCGGTCTGCTCGCAGACGAGAGGGCTGCTCCGGGGCCCGGTCACCACCCTGCTCGGCCCGGCGAAGTCGACGATCATCGTCACCAGGTTCATCGGCAGGACCCGGTGCCGCACGGCCGCTCCCGAGCCCGAACGGAATCCCCCGTAACCGGCGACGTACGGCCGCAGTCGCGGATGCGGGAGGCCGGCGATCGTCTCGCAGGGCTCGGAACGGATCCGCACCGGTACGGAGTGCACCTGGCTCACGGCAACCATCATGCCCGCGCACGGGTGACCCGGTCAGCACCGCGAGTGCTCGGCCCGGCTCCCAGCGGCCCCCGCAGACGTCAGCTGAGCTGTTCGGCAAGTCCGACGATGATGCCCTCCGGGCCCCGGACGTAGCAGAGCCGATAGAGGTCCTCGTACTGCGCCAGCTCACCGACGAGTTCGGCACCGTGGGTACGCAGGCGGGCCACGACGGCATCGAGGTCGTCGACGGCGAACATGATGCGCCGAATGCCCAGCGTGTTGGCCGGTGCCTCGTTCGGTTCGGTGCTGATCGCCTTCGGCGTGTGGAACATCGCCAGCTCGATGCGGCCGTGGCCGTCCGGGGTCCGCAGCATCGCAATGTCCTGTCGCACGCCGTCGATCCCGATGACCCGTTCAACCCAGCGTCCCTCGATTGGCGTCCGACCCTCCAACTCCATGCCGAGTTCGACGAAGAACGCGATCATCGCGTCAAGATCGTCAACGACGATGAGGACGTTGTCCATCCGATGGATCGTCATGCCGGATCTCCCTGGGCTCGGGCAGCCACGGTGGGTGGCCGCTGCACTGCTGGGACGGAGCTGGCGGGGCGTTCTCGACAGAGCGTGCGCCGTCTGCCGCGGAAACCTCCGCCGGCTGCGCCCGCAGCGCACGCCGGTGTCCGCTTCCGCCCGGCGGGGCCGTCCGGCGCAGTGAACGTCCCATCGTGGCCCACCTGAGCAGATCAACTCCCCTGAACGCGCGGGCCCCCCGGTCGGACCCGTTCGGTTAGGGCGGCGGCGATCGGGTACGCGCGGCCGGTGGCGAGAGCGACGGAGGGAGCATGCTGATGACCGGACGACTGGCAGGAAGGACTGCCCTGATCACCGGCTCCGACTCGGGCATCGGGCAGGCCACCGCGATCGAGTTCGGTCGGGAGGGCGCCGACGTGGTGGTGCACTACCTGCACGACCACGCGGGTGCCAACCACACGAAGGCCGAGATCGAGGCCGCTGGCCGGCGGGCTGTCGTGGTGCAGGGCGACATCAGCGTCGAGCACCAGGTGGAGGCGATGTTCGACGAGGCCCTCGCGGAGTTCGACCGGCTGGACATCCTGATGAACGACGCGGGCGTGGACGCCTCCGGCATTCCGGTGGCCGACCTGGACACCGCCACCTGGGACCGGGCCATCCGCACCAACCTGTACGGGATGTTCTTCTGCTGCCGACGGTTCATCCAGCACCGCCGCGACCAGGGCGGACATGGAAAGATCATCAACATCACCTCGGTACATCAGGAGGTGGCCCGGGCCGGCGGCTCCGACTACGACGCCAGCAAGGGGGGCATGCTGGAGTTGGCCAAGAGCATCGCCCTGGAGGTCGCCCCGATGCACATGAACGTCAACAACATCGGCCCCGGCATGGTGCTCACCCCGTTCAACCAGCGAGCGATCGACGACCCGAAGTACCTCGAAGAGCAGGTGCAGTCCATCCCGTGGAAGCGGGCCGCGCAGCCGGCAGAGATCGCCAAGCTCGCCGTCTTCCTGGCCAGCGACGACGCCGACTACGTCACCGGCTCGACGTACTTCATGGACGGCGGGCTGATGCAGAACCAGGGCCAGGGCGCGTAGCCGCCACCGGCCGGCGACGGGACCGCGTCATCGGCCGCCACCGGCCAGTGCCGGGACCGCGTCATCGGGCGAACGGGCCGGTGCCGGCGAAGGCGTACTCGGCGAATCGGGTACCGATCCGCTGGTGTGCCTCGGGGCTCGGATGCAGGCCATCGGGTAGCGGGAGTTCGGCGGCGTCGGCTGAGCCGTACAACGAGGTGCCGTCCAGATAGTGCAGGTTCTTGTCGGCCGTCCGACGCTCGGCCAGGGAGCGCAACTCGCGCCGGACGACCTGGAGGGTCAGGCGGCCCAGCGCGACGTCCCCGGGCGTTCCGGTCGCCACGAAACGCACCTGGTCGGAGCCGATCGAGACCGGGTCGATCGCACCCGGGCCGGGGGTGTCCTCGTGGATTCCGCAGAACAGCGGCGAGATCAACACCAGTGGGACTTCCGGATGACCGTCGCGGATCGTGTCGAGGAAGCCGTGGACGGCGGGGACGAAGGTACGCAGCCGCATCCCGTCGAGGTTCACGACGTTGATACCGAGCTTGACGCTTATGTAATCGGCTGGCGCGTCGCGGATCACGCGGGCCAGGAACGGATCGACGAACGAGCTGCCGCCCAGCCCGAGATTGCGCAGCTCGACGCCGGCACGACGGGCGGCGACGGCCGGCCAGATCTCGCTGGGCGCCAGCGCGTTCGAGCCCTGACTGATCGAGCTGCCGTGATGCACCCACAACGGCAGCCTGGCGTCGTCCGGCTCGATCGGGGCGTCGGCACGCAGCTCGATCAGGTCGACGGTCTCGTTGTGCGGCAACCAGACCTCGATCCGGTGACGGCCGGCGGGTAGACCAGCGACCCTGGTCGTGTGCGCCGCCCCGGGATGGAAGGCGGTCTGGCCGCTGGCCAGGTCCACCTCGAACCGGTCGCCGCCGTCGAGTTCATCGCGGACGATGAGCTGGCCGGCTGCGTACACGTCGAGGCGCCCGCGTGGTCGCTCGGCGCCCAGGTAGGCGATCCGGGTCGGGTGGGTCACCAGTTCGACCTCGCTCGCCGCCGTCTGGAACACGAGGCGTACGCCGGAGGACT
This sequence comes from Micromonospora sp. FIMYZ51, assembly GCF_038246755.1. NCBI lineage: Bacteria > Bacillati > Actinomycetota > Actinomycetes > Micromonosporales > Micromonosporaceae > Micromonospora > Micromonospora sp. FIMYZ51. The sequence continues at coordinate 4,528,916 of NZ_CP134706.1, forward strand.
GACTCTCCATCGCAAGCAGCTGTCCGTCCGGGAACTGCTCCCGTACCCAGGCAGGCAGCCGGTGCGGCCGGATGCCGCGCTGGGTGACCTCGACCTCGGCGGCACCACGGAGCAGTTCGGGCCGGACGGGCATCAGCGATTCCTCTCGGTCGGTCAGCAGCGGAAGATCGAGCGCAGGCGGCCGAAGCGAGCACCCACCGCATCCTGATACCTGCGACGCAGCCCGGCAAACCGAAAACGCCTCATCCTGATCTCGTGCTGCGAGAACTGTTTGGACGCCACGTACGTGCATGGCGCACAGTCGGACCATGGAGAATTCCAGCACGGTACGGCATCGCTCGATGGACGAGATCATGGAAGGGCTGCCTCTCGTACGGCGGTCCCCGCCCGGGATCGGCACCCTGGAGCTGGCCGTACGCCGGCCGGCCGTCGACGCCCGCGAGGTGTTGTCCCGAGCCGAACTGGACCCTGCCACCGGGCTGCTCGGCGACAGCTGGAGTCAACGACCCAGCAACCGTACGAGCGACCGGTCACCACACCCCGACATGCAGCTGAACGTCATCAACTCCCGGTTCATCGAGCTGATCGCCGGTCCCGATCGGGACGCCTGGGCGCTTGCCGGCGATCAGCTCTACGTCGACCTCGACCTGAGCGTCGACGCCTTGCCGGCCGGTACCCGCCTGGCGATCGGCGAGCGGGCCGTCATCGAGGTGACCGAACAGCCACACAATGGTTGTGCCAAGTTCGCCGCCCGGTTCGGACGCGACGCCCACAAGATCGTCTGGACCGAGGAAGGCCAGCGACTACGGCTGCGCGGCCTCAACGCCCGAGTGCTGGTCGGCGCGACAATCGAGGTGGGCGACACCATCCGGCAGCTTCCCGCAGCCGACGGGGCTTCCGAGACGTGACGACTGTGCTGGCACCCTGGCCGCAACGTGGCTGCCGCTCGTGCGTCCGGCCGTCGAGGGCCTTACCGTCTCGGGCGCCGGCTACCACCCCGGTCAGGGTTGCGTGCGGGCCCTGCGGTAGTGCCGACGGGCTTTGAGGCGGTTGCCGCAGGTCGCCATCGAGCACCAGCGGGCGGTGTTCGCCCGGCTGCGGTCGACCAGGAAGCGGCGACACTCGTCGTTCGCGCAGGGCCGCAGCCGGTCGGGGGCGGTCTCGCGCAGGCCGGCCCAGGCGATGACCGCCCGCACCACGCACTGCTGATCTGGCGGAGCCGTCAACGACCAGTCGAGTCGCGTGGCCGTCAGGTGGGGGATCTGCACCGCGTCCGCCAGGAGCGGCGCGAGTGAGTCGGCCGTCAGCTCAGCGCGGGCGACGCCCTGCAAGAGGGGTCGAGCGGAGCGCACCGCTTCCCACTCCTCGCGGGTGCCGGTGCCGCCGAACTCTCGCAGGGTCGAGCAGGCCGAGGTGGGATCGGCAAGCAGGTCGCGCGGCTCACCGTCGACCACCGGGGTGCTGTTGAGGATGAACAGCAGGAGATCTTCGTCGGTCGAGACCGCCACCACGCCCCCTAACCATCAAAAGCAGTTTGACAGGTTAGAAGTCTACCAGTAGCTTCCTAACCATCTAAGAAAGTCATGGAGGTTAGGCATGCGTGTGTTCCACCGGTACGCCACCGTCGAGAGGCAACGGCTCTTCTACCGGGAGGCAGGACCATCCGACGCCCCCGCCGTCGTCCTGCTGCACGGCTACCCCACCAGCTCGTTCATGTTCCGCGACCTCATCCCGCGCCTGGCCGACCGCTACCACGTGATCGCGCCCGACCATCTCGGCTTCGGCCAGTCCGACCACCCCACGGTCGACGAGTTCGCCTACAGCTTCGACTCGCTCGCCCGACTCACCGCCGGGCTGCTCGACCAACTCGGCCTGAACCGGTACGCCATCTACGTCCAGGACTACGGCGCGCCGATCGGCTGGCGACTCGCCCTCCAACCGCACTCCCCCGTCACCGCCGTCATCACCCAGAACGGCAACGGCTACGAGGCCGGCTTCGTCCCCGACTTCTGGGCGCCGGTCTGGGCGTACGCGGAAAACCCGAACGCCCAGCACGAGGCGGCCATGCGCACCGCCCTCGGACTCGATGCGATCGTCTGGCAGTACACCCACGGCGTACCGGACCCCGACGTGATCAGTCCCGACACCTGGACCCTGGATCACGCACTGCTCCACCGACCCGGCAACGACGAGGTGCAGCTACGTCTGTTCCGCGACTACCCGACGAACCGGGCGCTCTACCCCCAACTCCAGAAGCACCTGCAAACCAACCGGGTACCCGTGCTGGCCGTATGGGGCCGCAACGACCAGATCTTCGCACCGGCCGGAGCGACCGCCTTCGGCGAAGACCTGCCGCACGCCGAGGTCCATCTCCTCGACGGCGGACACTTCCTGCTGGAAAGCCACCTGGACGACGTCGCCGACCTGATGCTGGACTTCCTCGGCCAGCGGCCGGTCAGCTGACGCTGGCGTTCAGCACGGGACAGCAGACCGAGCCCGGCCGGGCAGCGTAAATCGCTCGCGGACGGATCCGCCCGCGCGGCCAAGCAGCATCCCCGTAACCGGCGCCGGTAGGCACCTGCATCCGAGCAAGCGTGCCTCCCGGGCCGGCCCGGGGCGCCGGCAAGACCAGCCAGGCGCTCCAGGACCGTTCGGCCTACCGCACAGGTTTAGTAGCACGACCGGGATCCGGCGGGCGGTCGTCGCTCAGGACAGCAGGGCCGGCCTCAGCTCCGCACCGAGATTGAGCCCGCCGACCACCCGGTCACCGGCCGGGTCGAACACGTCCATTGTGTTGTTGCGGCGCATCAGTTCCCGCACCGGCTGTGGCAGCGGCGGCGGATCCGACAGCGCCGCGTTGATCTGCCGGGCCGCCGAGATCAGCCGCAGGGCCAACTCGGCGCCATCGGTGTCCGGCCGCACCCGGCCGTACTCCCAACCGGCGGTGGTGAGGTCGAACAGCTCGAAGACGGCGGCCAGGACCGGGGTGGGGTCAGTGGTCTTCACGACCCGGGACGCACGGTCGCCGATGACCGTGACCGCCGCAGCCACCTGCACGTACGGATGCAGGCCGCCCGGCGGGTCGAACAGCGGCCAGCGCAGCGCCGCCCCGGCTTCCCGCCACAACGAGCGATAGTTGCGACGATCGACCGCAAGCCGGTAACCGGTACGCCGGTACACGTCGGCAGCCTGGGACTGAAGATCTGTGTGGGCTCCGTCGGCGACCTCGCGCACGATCCAGGTCGCTACGAGGAGACCATCCTCATCGTCCAGCAGTCGCGTGATCGCCTCGATCTGATCGCGGGGGCGGACCTGCACACGGATGCCGAAGCGGTGCCGGACCTCCTGTAGCAGCGCCTCCTGTCGGCCCGGATCGTGCTCGACCCGTCGCCCACCCAGCACACGCTGGAGCCACCCCATACCGCCTCGTCTCCGCAGCCACCCTCAGGACGCGGCAATGTTAGCCTGCCGCGCCCGATGCTTCGCGTTGTCGCCTGAGGGGTGTTTCGATCTGGGCCCATCGGGCGCCACCGGCCTGCGTGGAGCGTGCGCCCGGCTGTGACGACCCGGTGAGGTGACACCTTCGGACCACACCCAGATCGGCCGGGCGTGCGGTCCGTCCCACGGACTGAATGGGCATCACCCACTTCGTGCTCTCCGACACGCCCGACCTGCGGGAGATCAGGCGTCAGGGCGACCAACTGCTGCCGCTGCTGCGGTGCGGCGCGGACGTCGGGCAGCGTCCGGCAGCCGCCGGTGACCCTGGTCGGTGACGGGCGGGACGCGCCCGCCGGCCCAGCGGTCGTCGCCCGCCCCCTGCGGATCCGACCGCTGGTGCCGCCCTGCGGATCAGACCGTTGGTGCGGTCAGTGCCGCAGGTAAGCGGTCAGCTGCTCGGCGAGTTGCCTCGGGTGGCTGAGGGTCACCGCATGGCAGCCGTCGATCTCGTCCGGAACGACGCCGAGCCGGTCGGCGGCCACCCGGCGCTGGAACTCCGCCGGGAAGAACCGGTCGTCCCGGGCGATGAGCACCTTCGTCGGCACCGCCGGCCACGCCGCAAGCGGCCATGGCTCGTTCCACTCCGCACTTACCTGCTGCCGGACGTGCGCCGCAGCCTCGGCGACGACCTCGGCCGGGACGCCGTCGAAGAACTGCTCCTGCTCGGTGAGCCCCTCCGTGCCTCGGTAACCGGTGTTGTCCCACCACTCCGAGGGCCGCTCGCCGGGCTTCGGGACCATCGGAGTGAGCAGGACGATCAGCCGCACCGGCAGGCGGTCGGCAATCAGCGGCGCGGTGAACGCCCCGTATGACTGGCCGACGACCACAAGGTCGCTCCGGTCGCCGATCGCCTTGACCACCGTCTCGCGGAACTCGGCGAAACCCGCCGTGTCGTCCCCGATCGGCAACTCCGGTACCACCACCTCATGGCCCCGGCCGGCCAGCTCAGGGGCCAGCAGATGCCAGTCCCAGGCGCTGCCGCCACCGCCATGGATCAGAACGAAGGTCGCCATGCCCCGAAGCCTGGCACAGGGCTACGACAGTCGGCTGTGACTCGACCGCCACGGGGACCTCACCATCGACCCGGCGCTCCACAGAAGCCGCACTCTGGAATGTTTCGGTACCGGTGACCTCGATGATGGGCGCGATCGGGTGTCGTTCTCCTGCCTGAGTGAGACGGCACGGTCGCGCCCTTCTCCTAACTGCATAAACATGCATTCGTCGGTTTCCCAACCCCATGATAGTTTCCGGAACATTTCCGGAAGTTGTTGACCGTGCGGCGAACTGGTATTGATACTGACCCCCTAAGACATGCAGGTACGTCGATTTGTGGCGTCAGGCATCGAGGAGGTCCCGTGAACAGCGGCCTGAGACGGCGCAGGAAAGTTGCTCGAATAGCCTTGCCGACGGCGGTGTTGATGCTGCTGGGCAGCGCTGTGACGGTCCAGTCCATCGGTCCGGCCGCCGCGGCCGAGACCACGCTGCGGGCCGCAGCCGCCAAGGCCGGGCTGTTCTTCGGGGTCGCAGCCTCACCCAACCGGCTCTACTCGATCGTCGGTCAGGAGTTCAACCAACTGACGCCCGAGAACGACATGAAGCCGGACAGGATCGCCACCTCCAGCGGTGGGCTACAGAACACCAGCGGCGCGGACACCCTGGTCAACCACGCCCAGAGCAACAACATGCTGGTCCGTGGCCACACGTTGGTGTGGCACTCGCAGGCCGGCGCGTTGCAGGGTGCCAGCCAGGCGACGCTTAACAACTTCATCGGTAACGCGATCAACCGCTGGGGCAGCCGGATCGCCTACTGGGACGTCGTCAACGAGGCGCTGGAGGACAACAACACCGGCCGGCGTCGCAACCAGTGGCCGCACACCATGAACCGGGACGCCAACGGCGACGGTGACTTCTTCGATGCCGGCGACACCGACGTCATCCGGGACTCGTTCATCCGGGCCAAGCAGGTCGTGCAGGCCGGCGGACTGACCACCAAGCTCTGCATCAACGACTACGACGTCGAGGGCCTGACGGTCCAGGGTGGCGCCCCGAACCGTAAGGCCAACGCGCTGTACGACATCGTCCGTAACTACCGGCAGTACATCGACTGTGTCGGGTTCCAGGCGCACTTCAACGACAACCCGAACAGCATCATCACAAACGATTTGCAGGCAAACATCCAGCGCTTCGCCGACCTCGGTGTCGAGGTGCACATCAGCGAGTTGGACATCGACGACGACCTGAGCAACAACGACATCGGCACGGGCCAGGCGGAGAACTACCGCAAGGTCGTTCGGGCCTGCCTGAACGTCGAGAAGTGCACAGGCATCACCGTCTGGGGCATCTCCGACAGCGAGTCGTGGCGCTCCTCGGAGCGGGGCCTGCTGTTCACCGGCGGCAACGGAAGCTACCAGAAGAAGGCCGCCTACCACGCGGTGCTCGACGAGCTGAACAAGGGTCGGAACTCCACCCCACCGCCGACCACCCCGCCGGTCGACCCGACCACGCCACCGCCGACCACCCCACCGGTGGACCCGACCACCCCGCCGCCGACCACACCGCCGGTCGACCCGACCACGCCACCGCCGACCGCGGGATGCTCGGCGACGGTCTCGTTGAACTCCTGGACCGGCGGCTTCGTCGCCACCGTGCGGGTCACCGCCGGCTCCGCGCCGATCAGGGGATGGAGCGTCCGACTCACCCTGCCGTCGGGGGCCTCCGTGACCAACACCTGGAACGCCAACCCAAGCGGCACCAGCGGCACCGTGCAGTTCAGCAACGTCAGCTACAACGGCTCGGTGAACGCGGGCCAGACCACCGAGTTCGGTTTCCAGGGCGTTGGGACGGCAAACGGCCTGACCCCGGTGTGCACCGCCACCTGAGCCCCACTGTCCTGGACGGGCGGCCTGCGCCCGTCCAGGACAGGCAAGAAATCAACTGTTTGAATTGTTTTCACGATGACTCGGGCGCGTTCCCTGAATCACGGACCAGCATGTCCTGTTTTGCAGTATCGGCGCACAGTAAAGCGTCGGTTGCTACCCTCGGCCGAGGCGGCGGGTCTGCGTCAAAGACCGTCCGCTCATGGAGAGGTCTGGCTTGGCACCGCCCGTGCCGCTGAACGATCACATCGGCACCTGCGAGACCGACAGGAGGAAGCCGATGGGCACAACGTCTATTCAGGCGCTGAAGGACGAGTACCGGAGAAGCGGCGCTCGGACGGGGATCCGGCTCAGCGATGAGGAGATGCGCAGGGCGATGTCGTTCCTTCCGCAGCAGGGACCGGTCGTGAAGACACCGGCCGAGGAACTCCGATATATCGAGGGTCTGCTGCGGCTCCCGCTCGGCACTATCACCGAGTTCTCGGTCATCCCCGCGTCAGGCCGGTCGTCATGTGTTTGCGGTCGCACGCCGACCGCGATGGACATCGTCGCCTACGCCGTCGAGCATCGGGTGCACGACGAGCGCCTCCTCCGCGACACCGTCCTTGGCGTGCACAACATCTTCGAGTTCGCCGACGAGGGACGTGCGGCGCCCTGCCACAACTGTGGACGTGAGTTCCTTGCCGGCTCCTACTGGACGCACGCCTACATGTATGCCTGACAACCGTGGCCGTCCTGCCGAACCGCGTTCTCGACGACCGCGCCGTTGGCGAGACAGCGTCGAGTCCGTTCATCGCTCATCCTCTGAGTCGTGTGCGATCGAATACCGCAGAGCGCCAGGGCGGGCGCAACGGAGCCGTTTCCGGGCCGGATAGTTGACGGTGGTGTGTCTCCTCTTCGCGGTCGCCATACAGCATGGTGACGTTGACCCGGAGGTTTTCGTAACCGGGGCGGAAGTGCACCATGTCCGAGGCGTGGAACAGGTCCGAGTTGAAGATGACCGCGCGGTTCTGCCGGTACGGAATCACCATGCGGCGCGCCTGCCGCTGTTGCAGGAAGGGCCGGATCAGGTCGGCCCGGCCGTTGTAGGTGTCAAAGTCCCACGACAGTGGCGCGTCGATGTCGTGTACCACGAGGCCGCCTGAGGTCCCGTGCAGATTGGCGTGGTCCGGCGTGATCCAGAAGTTCACGTTGACGGCCGCAAAGTCGGCGTGTGTGGTGGCGTCGGCGGGCAGTTCCGGGCCGCATTTGAAACCCCACATCTGCCGCAGCGGATAGCGGACACCGATGAGCCGGGGCAGCGCCGCGCGAAGTTCCTCGGCGATCTGCATGAGCAGCGGGCAGCTGAAGCCGTCCTGGAGGAACGCACCCAGCCGGCCGTGGGCGTAGCGGTTGCCTGACCAGATCGTCGATTCCAGACAGAAGTGGTACAAGCCTTCCAAGGCTTCATCGGCGAGGAAGTTGTCGACGTACACGACCCCGGGCGGATTCGTCAGGTACTGCTCCTCGACGGCGGACGGGTCCCAGCATTCGGAGAGGGCTCGCGCCACCCGTGGCACATGCCGAACATGATGAAGCCGGTTGTAGGCGTCGGCAAAACCTGGATCGCCATGGGGGTCCAAGGGCTCCCGAGCGTCGGGCCCCCGGCGCGCCAACCGATCATGCACAGTCTGGTACGCCTCGATCAGCGTCTCGTAATCCCTGCCCAGCAACCCGAGGCGCCGAAGATAGCGGAACTGTTCGATGTCATGCCAGAGTTTCGGGACGCTCAGCGGTATCTCAGCCCGCTCGGCGGATATGGAGGAATCACCCCACCGGGCCTGAGCGGTGAGCACGGCGAAGTCACCGGCAAGGGTCAGATCAGGGCGTTCCAGGGCCGCCTGAAGCAGATCCTGCATCCAGGACAGGCCACTTTGGCCGCTGCGAAGCTCGGCGCACCACAGCGGCAACGCCTCGTCCCGGCGTCCTGACGCGACAAGTAGTACGGCCAGTTCCCGCCGGACATCGGTCAGTGAGGAATCGGCGAGCAAGGCCGTCTTGAGCAGATCTTCCGCTTCCTCCCGACGGCCGTCACGCAACAGTGCCCTGGCGGAAGCAAGCACGGCTGGGGAGTCGAGACGTGTGCTCATCGTCTGGTCAGCAGAGGCCGAAGTCGCCGCGCTCATGTAGCTCAGCGGCGTAGCTGGCAAGAGCGTTCAGGGTAACTGCGGCATAGAGAGGAATGAACGGGCCGGCGACGACGTTCCCGTCCGCTTTTCGCATGGACACTCTGGTGATCGGACTACGGGTCGCCACCCCCGTACCGGTGCCGGTGCCGGTCCCGGTGGTGTAGGTGGTCCATGTCACGGCGGTCAGGGTGCCGCGCGCCTCGTTCTCCTGCGGTACCGCGATGCTGTCGTGCTCTGCCTCGTCGACCGCCGCCCCCTGGTCGAGCATGTCGTCGCCACTGAGTACCTGCGCGGCGTGCAGGTTGATCAGGTAGTGCAGGAGATCGCCGCTCAGACCATGCACCCCAGTGCCGGCCACACAGGCCGCCATCAGAGCGCTGACTACGGTCCGACCCTCGTGGTCGACCACCGCCGCGCAGAAGTCTGCGAGAAACCGCGCCGGGGATGGCACGTCGTCGATGTGATCGTGGGCGTAATCCTGGAACCACTTCAGCAGCTTCTTGTTCGCGAACACCGAATAGATCAGTCGGTTGGTGACTGCGGATTTCTCCGCCGTGATGCGCCCACCTTTCAGGTACTCCGCCAGGATCTCGGAGGGGCCGGTGATGAACTGCTCCCGCAACAGAGCGTCGGTCTGCATCGCCCGGAAGAGCGCGTCGATCCGACGTACGACCCGGGCGCGGGCCATGGTCTGAGTTGGCGTTTCGCTCATGCTTTCCCGCTCTCGATTGGGACGTCTACGTCGGCTCGGGATTCCAGTGTTGGGTCGACGGTAATTGAGGTTGCGCCGCAACCCTCGATCCTGCTGGTCCGCGAGTTCCTGCCGGCCGGGGTCCACCAGTATCGCGGCTCGCTTTCGAGCGACGGCGCGAGCTTCTGCCCGTTTCGCGTGAAATGCATTCGCCTTCATCCTCATCGCGACTAGCGGCTTCTCCACGGGTCACCCGGCGCGAGAATAGCAATCACCGCTTCGCCGACACGGCCGAAACGCGGCCCTCGACATGCCGTTGACAAAGCCCGACCGGATCGTGAGGGGAATTCGACATGTCACGAACCATCGAGGGACCGCGAATCGATCGACCGGTGACAGGTTTCCTAGCTGCCATCCGCCGGAATGCAGCCGGGTGGCACCGGCAGCGCTAGTCCTGACGGGACCGGAGCAGATTCACCGGCGTCTCGCGCTGGGTTCGGTGCCCGCGCCGGGGCCGCCGAGAATCCGGTGGCGCCGGGGCCGCCGAGAATCCGGTGACCGGATCCGCTCGTAGTCCGCTGGCGACCACCACATCCGATAGGATCCGCTGGTCTGCTCAGCTCTCACGTCGATGTGTGCGCGGCCGGAGGCCGGCCCGCCCACAAACAGGCTGCGCGGCCGGCACGTCGGAAGGCTTCGCATGAGAGAGACGGGTTCGCCGCACCCGGTGCCCGCTGTGCGGGATGACATCGCGCACCAGCTGCGGCTCGCCGCCGCCGGCGACCAGGTCGCCTGGAACAACCTCGTGGAGCGGTTCAGCCCACTGCTCTGGTCCATCTGCCGGCACTTCGATCTGAGTGCAGCCGACGCCGCTGACGCGTTCCAACTCACCTGGCTTCGACTACTGGAGCACCTCGACAGCATCCACGATCCCGCTCGCCTGCCCGGCTGGCTCGGCACCACCTGTCGCCGGGAGTGCCTAGGTCTGCTCCGACGCAACAAGCGGGTCCAGCCCACGGATGACCACCGGTTGCTGGACCGCTTCACCGGAGCGTCTACGTCGGCCGACCAGCCGGCGCTGATCGCGGACCGGAACGCACGGCTCTGGCGCGAGTTTGGCCGGCTCGACGTCCGCTGCCAGAAGATCCTGCGACTGCTGCTTGTCGAGCCGGACGGCGACCGGGTCTCCTACGAGCTGGTTGCTGCGGCACTCGACATGCCGGTGGGTAGTCTCGGCCCGATCCGGGGGCGGTGCCTGGCAAGGCTACGCGGCCTACTTGACGCCGGGGGTATCAGTGACGCGCTGCGCGACTCGTAGGAGAAGAAGCGGTTGACGGCAACCCGAGGACTGAGGGAGGAATCGTGGACGACGAGCACGCGGGGCCGCAGACGCCAGCTCCGGGCGCGGACGATCGGCTGCTGGTCCCTCTCGGCGAGCTGATCCGGGCGGAAGACGCGCCGCCGGCCGCGGCGGTGGAACTGGCCAAGCAGAGCTTCGGTCTGCGCCAGGTGGACACCGAGTTGGCGGCGCTGGTGGCCGACTCGGCGGTGGACGCGGTCGGGACCGCGGTACGCGCCGGTGCGGGGGAAACCCTGCCACGGCTGCTCACCTTCGAGTTCGAGGGCCCGAGCGGGACCGGTGCGCCGCAGGCGGTCGAGGTGGAGGTAAGCGGTTCCGGCCGGTACCGTCGGCTGCTCGGTCAGCTGCATCCGCCAGGCGCGGCCAGGATCGAGGTACGGCAGCCCGAAGGCGACGCCGCCCGTCAGGTGGACGCCGACGACCAGGGGCGATTCGTCGTGGCGGCGGTCGGTGTCGGGCTGATGCGGCTGACCTGGCATCGCCCGGGACGCAACGCGATCACCACGGCCTGGGTCAGGCTGGACTGACGGTGCCGGCCGGCGTCACGCCGGCCGGCAGCTGTGGTTCTCAGACCGCAGTACCAGGAAGTATCCGCAGCACCCGCCCGTAACCGGGGATTGTGCGCCGCCCGGCCAGCAACGCGTCAAGTGCGTCGCGTGGGGTCAGGCCGGGATCATCCAGGCAGGCCCTGGCGACCATGCCGCTGATCTGCGGGGCGGAGAACGACGTGCCGCTCCAGACCGCCCAGGAGTTCGCCGGAAACGAGTAGTCGGTTACCGCCGGATCCGGCACCGGCGGCAGCGTGCCGGACACGAACGTGGCGACCACCCCGAGGCCGACGCAGGAGCAGTCGACCCAGTCGCCGTGGTTGGAGAACGGGGCCGGTAGCAGGTCCTCGGTCAGCGCTCCGACCGCGACCACGCCGTCGAAGGCCGCCGGATACATCGGATCCTTGCTGGCGTTGTTTCCGGCGCTCGCCACGATCAGGACCTCCGGGAACCGATCCGCGATCATCCGCACCGCGCTCTTCAGGGCCAGCGGTGGCACACCGTCGATGGCGGGCGTGCCGATCGAGGCGTTGATGATCAGCCGTACGCCGTCGGCGGCTGCCTCGTCCGCGGCGCGCAGCATCGCCTCGGCGGCCTCCTGGTCGGTGCCCAGCCCGTCGCTGCGGGTGAACCGGTAGGCCGTCACCTCGCACCGGGGCACCACCCGCTGCACGATGCCGGCGGCAAAGCTCCCGTGCCCGGCCGACCAGTCGAGCCGGCCGTCCCCCGCGCGACCATCGGTGACCGGCAGCACGTCGAGGAATTCGGTGTTGTCCGCCCGCCGGACGATGGTGTCCAGCCAGCTGTCGGTCCGGTCCTCCGGGGTGATGCCCGTGTCGATGACCGCCACGCGTACCGCCGGGACGCCCGGCTTGCCCCCGGCGGCGTCCGGCGGAAAGTCGCCGAGGGTGGCGGTGGCGAACGGGTAGTCGTCGCCCTTGATGATGTGGCCGAGCGGTACGACCAGGTGCGGCGCGGCGGTGATGCCCAGTTCGGCCAGCTTCCGGACGTCACCGGCCAACTCCTGCGGACGCTTGCGGCCTTCATAGACCGCGATACGCTCTTCATAGACCGCGATACGCTGCTGCGCCGACGGCACCGCCCGCTTCAACGGCCGGTAGCCCAATGTGCGCAGCACCTGCTGCGGATCGGTTTCCGGTCCGGCCGAATCGAGCTCGACCACCAACTGACCCCGCGCGACGAGGACGTAGGTCGGTCGGCCGGCCAGGTCGGTCACCGGGTACCGGTCGAACGGCAGGGCGAAGCGCCCCGGCGCCCGGTCCTGCCGGGCCTGCATCTGGTCGATGATCTCGCTGGTTCGCCCCTGTCCCGCGTCGGCGGTCAACACCTCCAGTTGGCGGCGTACGTGGGCGCCATCGATCTTCAACTGCTTTCTGGACCGGTGCTCCGGGAACTCGTCCGGGGCCGGCGCCGAAGAGGACCTGGTCTTCATGTTCACAGTGATGCTCCGATCGAGGATCGTGGTGATGTCCGCTGCCGTGACGGCAGTCAGCGTCGACCACGCTCATCGGTACCGCCAGCAACAACCTGACGTTCGGTGTGGATAGACTGCAAACATCGACGTACGGCAGCGAGCGGTCCCACGATGACGGCTGAGCTTGGCACTGACCTCGTGGCAGAGGCGGATGCCGCGTACTCCAGAGTCGTCCTCGACCCCGCGAGATACACCGCCGCGGCGACGGAAATCGTCGAACTGGCCCGCCGGACAGGAAACGACGAGGCACTTGTCGCCGGTCTGCGTGCGGTGGCCTGGACCCGCCACGCGGTACTTGACAACGAGGCGGCCAAGCGCCTGCTGGATCAGGCAGCCCGGCTGGCCACCCGCAACGGCCTGGGCCGCCGGCTCGGCGAGGTGCTGCTGACCCGCTCGGTGGCGCTACAGGAACTCGGCCGGTACGCCGCAGCAACGCGCGACCTGCGGCGAGCAGCGAACCTGGTGTCCTCGCACCAGCGTCCCGAACTGCTCATGCAGCTCGCCATCCTGGACCACAACGCCGGTCGGGTGCTCGCGGCCGAGCGTCAGTACCGGCTGGTGCTCGCCGAACCGGCCTGCCCGCCGGCAATCTGGGTGAAGGCGGCAAACAACCTCTCGTACGCGCAAACTCAGCTCGGTCGTCCGCAGGCGGCGCTGGCTCACCTGGACCGGGCCGCCGCGCTCGCGAGCGAGCTGGGACCGATGCTGTCGGCAGTCATCGAGAACAGCCGAGCCTGGTCCAGCTTCCATGCCGGCAGGTTCACCGAGAGCCTGCGCCGGTTCGAGGAGGCTGGCCGGCTCTACACCGCAGCCGGACTGCCGCTTGGCGAACACTACCTGGACTACGCCGACGCACTTGCCGAACTGCGACTGCTTGACGAGGCCGCCGTGGTCGCCCGGCTGGCGGCGACCGACCTCGATCGACACGGTGCCCGGCTGATGGCCGCGGAGGCGCGGCTGCGCTGTGCCCGGCTGGCGCTTGCGCTTGGCGATATCGACACGGCCCGGGCCGACGCGAACAGCGCCGTGCGGGACTTCCGGCGGCAGCGCCGGGCCGCCTGGGCGGCGTCCGCCGTGGTCACCGTCGCCGCGGCGGACGCTGTCGCGGACGGTTTCACCACCCTTGCCGTACGCCGACTCGGTCACGCGGCGGCTACGCTGCACCGTCTCGGTCTGCGGGCCAACGCGGTGGAGGCGCACCTGATGGCCGGGCGGGCGGCGTTGGCCACGGACGACCACCGGCGGGCGAAGCGCCACCTGACCGCGGCCGGCGCACTGGCGTGCGGGCAGCCGCTGCTGGTGCGGTTGCGTGGACGGTTGGCGCTGGCGCTGCTGGCGGACGCCGCGGAGCAGGCCGCCCAGCGCGCAGGCGCCGCCGCGAGCGCTCGACGCCGCGCGGCGTCGACCGTCCGGTACGGCCAGCGGGTAGCGGCTCGCCGGGCGGCGCCCGGCGCAGGTGCAGCGTTGCGGCACTGCGGAGCCGCACTGGCCGACCTCGCCCGCCACCGGGCAGCGCTGCCGTCGGTGGAACTGCGCGTGCTGGCCGCTGGGCACGGCGTGGAACTCGGCGACCTCGGTCTGCGCCACCTGCTGCGCACGGCACCCCCGAGCCGGATTCTGCACTGGCTGGAACGCACCCGAGCGGCTGCCCTGTTGACCGTGGAACCCGCCGCCCACGATGACATCGACGATCTCGTGATCGCGCTGCGCACGGTCGAGCAGGAACTGCGGGCGGCGCAGCGCGAAGGTGGCCCGCAACCGCATCAGCTGCTGGCCCGCCAGGCCGCGCTGGAGACGCAGATCAGGCGACGATCCTGGGGCCGCGAAGGAAAGACGACCCGGTCGGCCGAGATCGTGACCGCAGGCGAGCTGCGTGATCTGCTCGACGGCGGATGGCTCGCCGAGTTCGCGACGGTGGACGACGCGGTCGTCGCGGTCGTGGTCGGGCCGCGCCGGACCCGCCGGATCCGGCTCGGCGCACTGTCCGTTGTGCAGCGGGAAACCGCCGCGCTGCACTTCGCGCTGCGGCGGCTGCTGCGCGGTGGTCGCTACACCGACCAGGCCCGGTCGGCTGCCCGGACCTCCCTGGACATCCTCGCCGAACTGCTCATTGCCCCACTCGGGGTGCCGCCGGGGGCACCGCTGGTCGTGGTCCCGCCCGCGAAGCTGCTGCGGGTTGCCTGGTCTCCGCTGCACCGGGGGCCGGTGTCCGGCGCGCCGTCGGCCACCATGTGGGCGCGCAGCCGGCGGGCGGCCCGGTCCCGGCGGCCGGCACCGCAGGTCGCGCTGGTGGCCGGGCCCAATCTGACCGACGCCGTGGCCGAGGTTCAGGCCCTCGAAGCCCGGCACCCCCAGGCGGCGACGCTGCTGCCACCGACCAGCACGGTCGAGGCCGTCGTCGCCGCACTGCGACACGCCGACCTCGCGCACCTGGCCTGCCACGGCCACCTGCGCTCGGACAGTCCGCTCTTCTCGGCACTCGAACTCAGCGACGGTGCGCTCACCGTGTACGAGCTGCACAGCCGCGCCGTCGCCCCGCACCGGGTGGTGTTGGCCGCCTGTGACTCCGGAGTCGAGCGCGACTACGAGGGCGACGAGGTGCTGGGCTTTGTCAGCGCGCTGATGGCGGGCGGTGCGGCCGGCGTGATCGCGTCCGGCGTACCGCTGCCCGACGGCACGTCGCTGGCCCTGATGCCACGGCTGCACGACCGGATCGTGCGCGGCGAATCGCTTGCCGACGCGCTGTGGGCCGTGCGGGCCGACGAGCCGCCGGCCGCCCCGGCCGATTTCGTCACCTGGTGCGGCCTGACCGCCTACGGGGCGGCCTGATCGAGCGCGCCGGGGGCCGGGGCATCGCCCACGGCCCCCGGTGCGGTCAGCGACTCAGGAGGTGCCGGTGATGTACCACCAGCCGGTCAACGACGACGCGGGCACGTCCGGGCCGACACTGCCCTTGCCCCAGAAGTAGTCGTCGAAGTTCACCAGACCGCCCGGCCCGACCGGGCCCATGGTGGCCCACACCACCGACGCGGGCTGGTCGTCGATGGATGCCTGCGCCCATGCCTTACGCACCGACATCGGCTTGTTCCACCAGAGGAACGGCGAACGCAGCATGTAGTTGGCGAACGTTCCACCGTGGCTGGCGCTGTGGTACGACACGGTGTGGAAGCTGTTGATCTGGTGCAGGCCGTCGAAGGCGCCACCCCAGCGCTGCCACCACCGCTTTCCGCCGGACTCGTTGGCGAGCACCAGGCAGGTGAACAGGCTCATCCACTCGACATCGCCGTTGCCCCAGCGGGCCTCGGTGTTCGCCAGGAACGTGTCGTCCTTGCTGCTGCACCCGGCGAAGCTGAACCCGGTGGGCGATCCGTGCCCCTGCCAGTAGGTCATGTCGACGTGGTCGGTCCAGGTGCTGTCGGTGCCACCGTACTTCGGGTCCTTGAAGTCCCGCTCCCAGGCGCTGGCGTTCAACCAGCTGAACTCGACCGGGATGCCACGGGAGGTGAACTGACCGTTGAACGAGGCGAGATTGTTGCCGGTCCACGGCAGACCGGAGCACGGGCCGGTGCCCTCGCTGCCCACATCGACGACACCGTAGGCCTGCACCCGCGGTGCCGCGAGCGCCGTCGTCGGCCGCCGCGGCGGCACCGGTGACGGCGTGACCTCGGGCAACTCGGCGTCCACGGCCGCCGGGACGAAGGTGATCTGAGCCGCTGAGCCGTCGGCGTTCACCCCCGAGCAGCGGAAGCTCGGCTCGATGCGGTCCAGCTTCGCGTCGAGGGCGGGCGCCGCGTAGGTGTAGTCGGCCTCTTCGACCCGTACGACGCCGTGCAGCGCCTTGGCGCACCGTTCCCGACCGGCTTCGGGGTCGAGGACCCGCACTGGGTCGCCCTGCGCCAGGACGCGCGTGCTGTAGGACAGTTGGGTGACCGCGCCGTCGGGGCCGAAGCCGACCCTGATCTTTGCGCCCGGGCCCTCGTACGGGAGCCCATCGAGGTGGAACGAGAACGACACGGTGGTGTCCAGCGCCGCCGAGACCGTCTGCTCTCCCTTGGCGTCGACCATCTCCAGGGTGGTGTGACCGACGGTGGGCCGGGCCTGCTCGGGGTAGAGGCCGGCGCGGGTCAACGCCTCGCGGGTCAGGCTCAGCGCCTTGTCGGCGTCGATCGGACGCAGGCGAGCCAGCGCCGCCTCGTCCAGGACGCTGCCGACCGTCGGGTTGCCGTCCTCGTCCTTACCCGTCTCGCCGACCGTGATCGACGGGATGTTGAGGAAGCCCTGCTCGTCGGCGAACCGTACGCTGCCATCCTGCGAGCGGGACAGACGGTCGATGCCGAACGCCTTGCCCAGCGCGGCGGCCTGGGCTTCGCTGATGCCCGTGGCGCGGATCTGGTAGGTCGGCAGTTCAGCGGTCGCGGCGGCGGCGACCGGGACGCCGGACGCAACGAGGGTTGCGGCTCCGGTCGTGCCGGCGACGGTCAAGCCGACGCCGAGCCGCCACCACCGGCTGCGAGAACGTGGATGTGACATGGGGCCTCCCGTTTCGACGAGGGCGCGCGAACCGCGCCACAAGCAAGACGACGGAGGTCGCCACGGGATACACCGTTGGCATGTCGGCTACCTGACTGGTGATCTCGAACTGCGGCTGGCGGCTGCTGATCAACTCGTCGGGGTCCGGCCGACGTCCGCACCGGCCCGGGCGCAAGAGTGGCGAACCCACAGCAGAAACGTGCCAGCGGCGACAATGACCATGGTGTGGAAGGCGGCCACTACCGGCAGTGGCGATGCCTGCTCCAAAGCGAGCGCGCAGGTAAGCATGCCGACCCCGAATCCGAACGTCTCGGCGGTGGCGGACAGTCCGAACAGTCTTGCGCGTACCTCTTCGGGGGCAGCCTGCAACCGTGAGGTGTAGGCCAACTCGGTAATGCCATCCGCCAGTCCGGCCACCAACGGAATGACGATGACCAGGGGTGCGGGTGGCCCGGTGAACGTCGCCACGAACGCCAGGGACATCACGCAGGCCGCTACGGCGAACACCCGCTCGTCGAGCGACCGACCGGCTCGCCGGA
This sequence comes from Micromonospora sp. FIMYZ51, assembly GCF_038246755.1. Classification (NCBI taxonomy): domain Bacteria; kingdom Bacillati; phylum Actinomycetota; class Actinomycetes; order Micromonosporales; family Micromonosporaceae; genus Micromonospora; species Micromonospora sp. FIMYZ51. The sequence continues at coordinate 4,546,621 of NZ_CP134706.1, forward strand.
GCCAGAACGTGACCAGCCAGTGGGTCAGCAGCATCCCCACGGCCCACGCCGTCCAGAACTGGCTGAGCAGCGCCGCGGGGTTGCCCGGGTTCGTGGCGCTTGCCAGGATCGGCAACGCCACGTTGTGCGACGCGGACGCCCACGCGTCCACGCTGCGTAATGCCACCATGCCGCCGAGGACCGGCACGCTGACGAGCACTGTCCGGAAGGTGCGTCGCAGGGCACGAACGCTCCCGGCCGGGTCCGCAGCGGCCCCGACGCTACGGAACGACAGCGGCAGGCAGGCAAGAGCGACAGCGGACACCACAAAGCTTCCGGCGTTGACGACGAACGCGGACTGGAATCCAAACGCACCGATCATCGGGCCCGCCGAGGCGAAACCGAGCACCATCGCCACCGACTTGCCAGTGATCAGATAACCGTTGCCCCGAACACGTTCCGCGGTGCCGACCAGGTCCGGAATACTCGACCTGAGCGCCACCGTGAAGAACGTGTTGCCGCCACCGAGCACCACCGCGACCACATACAGCACCGGCACGCGCCAGACCGAGGGCGCCACCAGCAGTAACACCATCGCCGCAGCCTGCGCGGTGTCCGTCGCGATCATGAGAGCCCGCCGGTCGTGGCGGCTGGCCATCCCGCCGGCGATCGGTCCGGCGAGGAAACCCGCGGCCAGCCGGACCGCCATCAGCAGGCCCATCTGCAAAGCGCTGCCGGTCAGCTGGTAGACGTACAGGTTGAGTGCCAACAGATTGAGATAGTTGCCGAAAGTCGACACCGAGTAGCCGGCGACGAGGACGGCGAACAACGACCGCCTCAACGGGGCATTTCGCCGATCTCGTCGTACGGTGCGCCGACGACCCTGCCGAGAACGGCGACGAAGTCGCTGGCCCAGCCGGCAACCGTGTGTTCGGTGAACAGGTCCGTCGAATACTCGAAGACGGCCTCGATGCGATCCCCAGTGGGCACGAGCACGACATAGAGTTCCGTCCGAGCCGTACCGGTCACCGGCAGGCTCTCTATCTCGGTCGTGACCCTCGGCAGGTCAATTACCGGTGGCGGGGTGGTCACCACGCTGAACAGCACCTGTGGGGTCGGCAGGCTTACTCCGAGTGCCTCCGCGACCTGGCCGAGTGGGAGGGCATGGTGGTCGAGTGCGACGAGGGTCCGTTCCGTCACGGCGCGCACGACTTCGTCGAATCGCAGACCGGTGGAGAGCGTCACTCTGACCGGCAGCGCCTCGCCGACCGGACCGACGACCCCGACGTGCTCCGAGTGGAGACGGTTTGCACTGGACAGCGCGATGACCAGATCACGCTGCCCACACAGGCCCGCCATCCATACCGCGAAGGCGCCGGTGAGGACCGCAGCCGGCGTACTGTCAATTGCTCGGGCCGTCGTCTCGACGAGCTGGGCCACCCGCGTCGGAATCTCGAACCGGTGCAGCGCGCCGTTGCCGGAAAGCTTGCCCGGGTGGGGCCGGTCGACCGGCAGGTTGACGCGAAGCGGTACGTCCGCAAGTGCGGTGCGCCAGAACGCGACAAGGGCGTTGCGGCGCTCCCCCTCAAGTTGCGCCGCCCGCCAGCGCGCGTAATCGGGATACCCGACCGCAGGCGGCAGCTCGACGGTCTCGCCCCGCACCAGGTCCGTATAGATCGAGGAAAGCTCCCGCCAGATGACCCCCATCGACCACCCGTCGCAGATCGAGTGGTGCAACACCAGTACGAGCACCGAGCGCCGTTCACCAAGGCGGCCCAACTGTGCCCGCCACAGTGGGGCCTCGTCCAACGCGAAGGCCCGCTCCACCAGGTCCTGACACCAACGGTCCACCCGGTCCGGGCTGCCGGACAGATCGTGCACGGGTAACTCGACGGGCACGTCGGTCCGGACCTCCTGGCGCAGTTCGCCGGCCTCGGCGACGAACCGCGTCCGCAGTGCGGCATGTCGGCCGACAAGCGCACCGAGGGTGTCCTCCAGAACGGCGATGTCGAGATCGCCGTCCAGCCAGATCCGGTGCCCCACGTTGTAGACCGCTGGCTTCGGGTTGCTGTGGTGCAGTCGCCACGCCCGCTGCTGCACGCTCGTCACGGCAGCGGTGTCCGACACCCTTGCGGCCGTGATGCGTTGCGCCAGGCTCCGGATGCTCGGAGCGGCGAACAGGTCGCTGACCTGAAGTTCGACGGTGAGTCCGGCACGTATCCGGTTGACGAGTTCGACAGCGGTGAGCGAGTGCCCGCCGAGCGAGAAGAACGACGCGTCCACCGGTACGTGCGCCACCCCCAACTGGGCGGACCACATCTCGTGCAGGGCACGCTCCAGATCTGTGGTGGGACGGGCCCCGGGTTGGGTACGCCACTGCGGCTCGGGCAGGCGCGCTCGGTCAAGTTTGCCGCTGACATTCACCGGCAGTTCGTCCATCTCGACGAACCGCGAGGGAATCAGGTAGCCCGGCAGGGTGCCCCTCAGCTGAGCCTCGAAACCCGCGACGACATCGGCGGGTACGTCGGCGACGAGTACCACGTACCCGACCAGGCAGGTGTCCCCGCGCGGGTCTCGAATCGCCACCACGGCGGCATCACGCACCCCCTCCAACGCGAGCAGGGCTCGCTCCGCCTCTTCGGGCTCCACCCGATAGCCCCGGATCTTGACCTGCTCATCGACCCGGCCGAGGTACTGGAGGCTGCCGTCAGGCAGCCACCGCCCCAGATCGCGGGTCCGATAGAGCCGGGCTGCGGGCACGACCGGATCGGGTACGAACGCCTTCGCTGTCTCGTCGGAGCGGCCCACGTACTCTCGGGCCAGGCAGGCACCGCCCAGGTAGATCTCACCGGTGGCGCCGACCGGCACCGGGCGCCCCTGGCCGTCGAGGAGCCGGACCACGACGTTGTCGACCGGACGACCGATTGGCGGCCGGTCACCCGCCGCCGGATCGACGTGCTGGACGGTCGCGATGATGGATGCCTCGGTCGGGCCGTACTCGTTGTAGAGCAGACAGTCCGGGTGGGCCGCGAGGAACCGACGCAGCGGCGGGGTCACCGTCAGTTCCTCGCCGGCCGAGACCAGTTCGCGCAGCGACGGCATCGCCGACACGGATGCCATCAGGTACTTCAGGGGGGTGAACGGCATGAAGAGCCGCTCGACCTGGTGCCGCCGAATGGTCTGCGCCACCACTGCGGGTTCGTAGCGGGCCGAGTCGGGGATCAGGACCAGCGCGGCACCGGACGCGAGCGTGGTGAAGATCTCCTGCACGCTCACGTCGAAGCTCACGGAAGTCCACTGGAGGGTACGTAGCGCGGGCCGGTGCCGCAGGTAGAAGCCGACCAGGTTCGCCGGACCGCGATGCGGCACCGCGACCCCCTTGGGCCGGCCGGTCGAGCCGGAGGTGTAGATGCAGTACGCGAGGCTGTCCGGCCCGCTCTGCGTCGGCGGTGCCCGGTGCGCCCGCGGATCGGCATGCGGCACGGTGAGCGCTGGCACGCCAAGGCGGGAGGCGAGCTTCTCGTCGTCGGTGACGAGCAGGACCGCCCCGCTGTCGCTCACCATGAAGGAAAGCCGGGAGTCGGGCAGGCTGTGGTCCAGCGGCAGGTAGGCCGCTCCCGCCTTGTGTACCCCGAGCAGCACCACGATGAGGTCCACCCCACGGGACAGGCACACGCCCACGAACTGGTCCTGCCGTACCCCGCGGTCGTGCAGGTGCCAGGCCAGCGCGTTCGCCCGCCGGTCCAGTTCGCGGTAGGTGACCTGGACGTCCCCGTCGAGCAGCGCGATCCCGTCGGGCGTCCGCGCCACCTGCTGTTCCACCAGTTCGTGCAGGCAACTCGTCGGGGCGTCGCGGTACTCTCCGGACCATCGACTGATCGCGTCCCGGTCCACGTCGGTCGGCGCGGTCAAGGCGGGCAGGTCCAGGTCGGGTGTGCCACACGCGCGACGCAGGACCGTCTCGACGTATTCGAGCAGGCGGCGTACGAATGCCTCGTCGAACAGGTCGGTGCTGTATTCGACAAAGCACTCGATGTGATCGACATGATGCGTCAGGTAGAGGGTCAGGTCGAGGGGTGCCCGGTCGCTCGGCACGTCGAGCAGCGTGGCGTGCACCGCTGGCGGATCGAAGTCGACGGTGGCAGCCGACTCATACTCGACCAGGATCTGGAACAGCGGGTTGTGACTCGGGTCGCGCTCTGGATTGACCGCGGCGACCAACTCGTCGAAGCCGACGCCCGCGTGGTCGAACGCCTCGACGCTGGTGTCCCGGATCCGTTGTACGACCCGGTCGAAGGAGGGCATCCCGGATAGGTCGATGCGCAGGGGCACGGTATCGATGAACAGACCGATCAGGTGCTCTGTGCCGGGCGGGCGGTTGGTCAGCACCGTTCCCAGCACCACGTCGTCCTGACCGCTGAACGTGCCCAGCGCTACGGCGATTCCGCCGAGCAGAGTCATGAAGGGCGTGACCCGGTGCCGCTTGCCGAATCGTTCGACAGACCTCGTCAGATCGGTGTCAAGGTGGTGCACGAGCGCGGCACCACGCCCAGTCGTGACCGCCGGCCGCGGCCGGTCGGTGGGCAGCCGGAGCACCGGTGCGTCGCGGAGGTTCGACGACCAGTAGTCGAGATGCCGCCGTCGCTGCTCGGGGGTCGCGAGCCGCTCGCGCACGTGGTCCGAATAGCTGAGCGACAGCGGGGCGAGCGCCGACGGGTACGCCGGCCAGGACCGGTAGAAGGCGGCAAGGTCCTGGACCAGGACTGCGGTGGAGAACGAGTCGAAGACGATGTGGTGGGCGACGAACACCAGCACGTGATCGTCCGGCCCGAGGTGGATGAGTCCGGCCCGCAGCAGTGGTCCGGTGGCCAGGTCGATCGGTTCGGCGGTGAGACCGGCCACCGTCCGCCGGATCGCCTCCTCCGCCGGGATACCCGTCTCGTCCAACAGCGGGCAGTCCACCTGCACCGACGGCCGGATCAGTTGATACGGTTCGCCGTCGCTGTCGTGGATCACCGTACGCAGTGCCGCCTGGCGCTCGATCACCTTCGCCAGTGCCCACTCCAGGGCGGTGACGTCGAGCGGACCGGTAAGCCGGATCGCCTTCGGCTCGTGGTAACTCGCCCGCCCCGGGTGCAGCTGCTCCAGGAACCACATACCACGTTGGGCGGCGGAGAGAGGCGCACGGCGATCAGGTTGCTCGTCACCAGCGGGGCGCTGGTGACGCTCGCGCGCCTGGTTGACCAGGTGCAGACTGCGGAGCATCTGCTCGGCCGTCACTCCGAAGTCGACGAAGCAGGCGATCTCGTCGGCGCCCGCCGCCACCAGCTGGTTGATGATGGGAGCGGCGCTGTCCGCCGTTCCGATCAGCGCGCGTTCCTCGCAGTAGCGGATGTAGGCCCGTTCGAGCAGGAACTCGACGTCCTCCTCCGGGGTGTCGCGGTCGATCTGAAGGCCGAGGCTGTTGGTGACGCCACCCAACAGCGACAGCGACGAGCGCAGGTAATCGCAGAAGGGCTCGAACGCCTCGGCACGGGCACGCTCCAGGTCGGTACCCAGGTAGGTGTGCACCAGGACCGCCACCCGCCCACCATCCGGGTCCAGCCCGTGCGCCTGCCGGGTTCGGCGGTAGAGCGAGATGTTCTCGGCCAGTTGTTCGATCGACTGCATCATGAGGTTGGTGACCACCCCCAGCCCTCGGGCGGCGGCGGATCGGTAGGTGTCCGGGTTGGCGACGGCGGCGACGAACATCGGCGGCAGAGCCTGTAGCGGCCGTGGAAAGACCTGCACGTCGATCTGTTCACCGCTGCCGGACCGGGCGGGCACCGACGCTCCGGTCCACAGGGCCTGCACGGTGTCCAGGTGCTCATACATCAGGTCCCGATGCCGGCCGAACGCATCCGGCCGGAGGGCGAAGTCGTTCGCGTGCCAGCCGCTCGCGACGCAGAGTCCGACCCGGCCCCCCGACAGGTTGTCGACCACGGACCATTCCTCGGCCACCCGGATCGGGTCATGCAGCGGCAACACCACCGAACCGGCGTTGATCCGGATCCGGGAGGTCTCCCGGGCGACCGCAGCCGCCAGCACGACCGGGTTCGGAAACAGCCCGCCGAACGCGTGGAAGTGCCGCTCCGGGAACCACACGCCGTGGAAGCCGTGCTTGTCGCCGAACCGGGCGGCTTCGAGGATCGCGCCGTACTTGTCCTGCTGGCTCTGATCCGGATAGCTGCCGAAGAAGTACAGGCTGAAGTCGCAGGTACCAGCCTTCGCCCGGTCGGCAACCGATGGCGACGCCGGCCGGGCTGGCTCAGCCGTCGGCGGGAGAGGCGTCGTGGTAAGTGGTGTGGGGTGCGAGGGCCCCCGTGCCGGTGCGTCAACCTGCACCGTCAGCATGCTCAGTTGTTCGCGGATGATGCCGGTGACCTCGCCGACGAGCTGGCCGGCGAGACGGAGCTGCCGGTCGATGACGTCGAGCACCGGGGCCGAGGCCGCAGTGGGAACCGTCGAGGGTGCCTCCAGGGCCGGCTCGGCGCAGACCGGCGCCACCGGAGCCGCCACGGTGGCGGGCTGCGGGCGCACCCCCTGCCGCGCTGCGGCCGGCAGCTGGTCGGCGATCATCGCGGACAACCGTCGCGGCGTGTCCGAGTCCGTGAACAGCTCCCGGGCCGTGAGCGTGACCCCGAACGACTGCCGCACCTCCTGCACCACCCGCAGCATGGTCAGGGAGTCCGCGCCGAGTTCCAGGAACGTCCGGTCCGGGTGCACGTCGGCCGGCGGGGCACCCAGTTGCCGGGCCGTCAACTCACGGATCCTGGCCAGGACGTCGGGTGGCCGATGTGCCGGCTCGGCAGCCGGGGAATCCGCCTGCTCCGGGAGACCACCCTCGGCGGGATCACCCACCCCGGCGGCGGCGCGACGGTGCAGCTGGGCCGCACCGCCGCCGACGGTCGCCGTATTCGCCGCGCCGGCATCGATCCAGTACCGCCTGCGTCGGAACGGGTAGCTCGGCAGGGCGACCCGTCCTCCGCCGCCGGCGACGGCCGCCCAGTCCAGGGCGCAACCATGGCGATACAGCTCCGCGAAGGCATGCTCGGTCGCGCGTACCGAGGAGACACCGCGGCGCTGCGCGGGCACCCACAAGGTGCCGGCGGCGGAGCGCCGTCCCACCCCGCTGAGCACGGCGTCCGGACCGATCTCCAGGAAGAGTCGGCACTGTTCGGTCACCACCGTGCCCAGCGCGTCGGCGAACCGGACCGGTTGACTGATCTGACTGGTGAGGTAGCCGACGTCCAGCACGGTTCCGGGTGCCAGCAGACGACCGGTCACCGTGCTCGCCATGGGAATGGTCAACGGTGACATCGACACCATCGCGGCCTGGTCGGCAAAGGCGTCGGCGACCGGTGTCAGCCCGGCGCTGTGGAAAGCGCGGTCGACCGTCAGCCGGCGCCACCCGATGCCCCGCCGATCGAGCCACCCGGCCGCCTGCCCGACATCGGCCTCCGATCCGGCGAGGACGTACTCCTCGGCACCGTTGATGGCGGCCAGGCCGACGCCGGTCGCCGCGCACAGCTCGTCGACGGCGGCACGATCGGCCAGTAGCCCGATCATGGCACCCGGAGGCACGAGGTGCTGCATCAGCTCCCCGCGCAGGATGGTGAGACGCATGCCGTCGGCGACGGAGAGTGCACCAGCGACACAGAGCGCCGCGTACTCGCCGATGCTGTGCCCCAGGACGACGTGCGGTTCGATACCGAGCGTTCGCCAGAGCTCGGCGAGGGCAACCTGGTACGCGAAGAGCGCAGGCTGTGCGGTCTCCGTCGGCCAGTCCTGCTCGTCGTGCTGTCCGCACAGCAGCGCGAGCAGGCTCCCGCCCTGGTGGCCGGCGTACATCCGCTCGCAGTCGTCGAGTACCCGACGGAACGCGGGGAAGGCGGCGTAGAGGTCGCTGGCCATGCCGAGACGGGCGGCGCCCTGCCCCGTGAAGGCAAGTGCGACGGACGGGGACCCGGTGGCCGGTGCCTCACCTGCGGTTGCCGCACCGAGCGCAGTCGCGAATTCGGCCGTGGAGTCGGCGACGACGGCGATGCGGTGTCGCAGATGCGGTCTACCGACGGCTGCGGTGGAGATCAGGTCCGCGACCGGTAAGTCAGGATGCGCACGCAGGTGCTCACGCATCCGGCCGGTCAGCTCGACGAGTGCCTGCGGGTGTGCCGCGGACAGCGGCAGGACGTGCAGCATCGGCCCGGCGGGCTCGCGCTGCGGCGAAGCCGGCGCCTCTTCGAGAACGACGTGCGCGTTGGTACCGCCGACACCCAGGGCGCTGACCCCGGCCCGCAGTGGCCCGCCGTCGGTGCGCCACTGCCGCAGCGTGTCGCTCAGCACGAACGGGCTGCCGTCGAGTTCGAGTTCCGGGTTCGGCCGACGCAGATTCACCTGCGGCACCAGGGTGCGATGGGACAGCATGAGGACGGTCTTGATCAGCCCGGCCAGGCCAGCGCAGCTGTCCAGGTGACCGATGTTGGGCTTGACGGAGCCGACGGTGCAGAACCCGACCCGGTCGGTCCGGTTCCGCAGCGCCTGGGACGCCGCGCGCAGTTCCACCGGGTCGCCGAGCGGTGTACCGGTGCCGTGGGCCTCGAGGTACGAGATGGTCTCGGCCGGCACGCCCGCCTGGTCGAGCGCCCGCTCGATGACGTCGACCTGCCCGGCCACGCTCGGCGCGGTGAACCCGACCTTTCCCCGGCCGTCGTTGTTTATCGCCGACCCGAGGATGACCGCGTGGATGGTGTCGCCGTCCGCAAGCGCTCGGTCGAGACGCTTGAGCAGCACCGCCGCGACACCGTTACCACCCACGGTGCCGTCGGCGTCGGCGTCGAACGCCCGGCACTGCCCGGTCGGCGACAGGATCGAGCCGGGGTACGGGCGATAGCCGGTGACCTGCGGGACGTGGACCGCCGCGGCGCCGGCCAACGCGAGGTCAGCATCGCCGGTACGCAGCGCCTGGCAGGCCAGGTGAACGGCGACCAGCGAGGTCGAGCATGCGGTCTGCACTCCGACCGCAGGACCGGTCAACCCCAACCGGTAGGCGACCCGGGTGGCAAGGAAGTCCGGCTGCGTACCGATCGCGGTCTGGATGGCTCCCACCGCATCGTCGCGAGCGCCGAGCAGATTGTTGAGCAGGTAGTTCTGGTGCGTGTAGAGATTCATACCGCTGCCGGCGAACACCCCGATCCGGGCGCCTGCGGCGCTGCCGGCATATCCGCCGTGCTCCAGCGCGTGATAACAACACTCCAGGAAGAGCCGGTGAGCGGGATCCGTCACCTCAGCTTCCGCCGCGCTGATTCCGAAGAATTCAGCGTCGAAGGCGTCGACGTCGGCGAGTGCACCGGTGACCGGAACGAAGCCGTCGTCGACTGACAATCCGGCCGCCACCAGTTCCTCCGGGTCGAAGTGCCGGACGCTCACCACACCCGCGGCCAGGTTGGCCCAGTAGGCGTCCAGGGTTTCCGCTCCGGGCAGCCGGGCCGCCATGCCGATGATGGCGATCCGTTGCTCGGCGACGGTGCCGGCCGGGGTGCCCGGCAGCCGCGTCGGTGCCGCGTCGAGCGAGCGCAGATGACTGGTGAGCGCAGCTACCGACGGGTGTTCGAAGAGCGCCAGCTTGCTGAATTCGAGACCGAGTTCCCGTTGCAGTCGGGTGTGCAGTCGGACCAGCGCCACGGAGTCGATGCCCAACTCGTGGAAGGGTGCGCGTTCGTCGATGTCGGCGTCGAGCACCGCGCGGAACACCGCCCGGACCCGGTTGAGCAGTCCGACGGGCACCTCGGCGGTGGCCGGTGCGGTCGGTGCCGGGGTGAACTCGCCGTCGATGAAGCGCTGGCGGAGCAGCGAGCGCTGGATCTTGCCACTCGGCGTCCGCGGGAACGCCGCGAGCGGCACCGCGACCGCGCGGGCGGACAGCCGCGATCGGGCGAACAGCACCCGCTGGACCTCTCGGAGGGTCTCGCCGGGAGCGGCGTCGTCGGTGCCGAGGAACACCACCAGGTTCTCGGTGCCGGTTCGTTCATTCGGTACGCCGCACGCCGCCACCGCGCCGGGCACCACACCGGGCACCGTCGCGACGAGCGTCTCGATGTCGTGCGCGTAGTGGTTGTGCCCGTTGAGAATGATCCGATCGCCCTGCCGACCGGCGATGACGATCTGGCCGTCCTTGCCGAACGCCAGATCACGAGTGTCCAGCCAGGTACGCAGGCCGTCATCGTCGGGAACGAACGCGGCCCGGTCCGCGGCCGGGTTGCCGAAGTATCCCGGCGTGACTCGGGCCGAACACACCTGAAGCCGTCCGATCCGCCCTTCTGGCAGTACCACGTTGTCGTCATCGACCACGCGCAGCGACGCACCAGGTGCGGGTGCCCCGACCCCCACGAACGTGAGGCAGTCGCCCGAGTCGGCCTTCTCGTCCGCCCAATCCAGCCCGCCGTCCGACTCGGAGCGCCCGACCCGGTACACGTTCGGGGTCAAACCGGGGCGCGCGAAGCTGATGGCGGTCACGGTCTCGGTCATGCCCCACGCCGGCACCAGCACCTCCGGCCGGATGCCGAAGGGCGCGGTCACGCGCAGGAACTCCGCCATGACCGGAACCGTGATCTGCTCTCCCCCGTTCACCATCGAGGCAACCGACGACAGGTCCCAGTGCCGGTCCGGTTGTGCCGACAGTGCCTCGTTGACCAGCTGATAGCCGAAGTTGGGTGACCAGGTGTGGTTGACCTGGTACTCGGAAATGAGGTCAAGCCAGCACAACGGATCAGCGAGGATCAGTTCGGTGGGTGCGTGCACGTTCGTGCCGCCGACGAAGACGCCGAGCAGGTGGTAGAGCAGAAATGCTCCACTGTGGTCCAGTGGGAGCCAGTTGAGTGTGGTGTCGCCCGGCCGGATCGGCAGCAGTGCAGGGGTCCCAGCAGCGAACTCCACCAGACCTCGCACCGTCAGCTGGATGAGTTTCGGCGGTCCGGTGCTGCCGGAGGACATCATCAGCAGAGCCACATCCTGCGGATCCGGCTGATGTGCGTCCATGGCGGGCGGGAGTTCGCCGTACCGGGTGGTGTCGAGGACAACGAGGTCGTCCGAGAGTTCCGCCGGTGCTGCGTCGTCACACAGGATGACCGGGCTGTCGAGCAGCCGCACGGCGTGGTCCATCCGGTCGCTGACGGCGGCACGTGCCGCCGGATCGGTGGGGCGGGCCACCAGGAGCGGACGGAACCCGCCGAGCGCACATGCCCAGAACATGGTGAAGAAGTGCAGTGGCTCAGAGCTGTACACCACGACGTGGTCACCTGCGGTCAGACCGCGTTGGCGCAACCCGGCGAGCAGACGGCGGGACCTGTCGAGGAGTGTCGGGTAGGAGACGAACTCGGCGTTCCCCGGTGCAGCGACGGCAACCGTCCCCGAATCGGGGAACCTTTCGGCCGCCCGACACAGAGCCTGGGACGGACACCGGGGGTAGTCCGCCGGGATATCCAGTTCCGGTCCGTCGTAGCTCGCCAGTCTCTTCACGAAGTCCCCTCGAAGGTCGGGATTCGGCACACCTCACCCACCCGCACCACCCGATCAACCTGCGGCGGCGGAGTGTGTGCACCGTGCGCGGCAACAACGCAGACCACGACCGTGATCAGCGGCGGCCGGTCCAGCCTGGTGATCCGTAGGACGGCACCACGATGACCGGCCGGTAGTGTCCCGGTGGGTGCGGTTCGTCAACTGGAACGCCGTCGGCCACGACCCACGCGTGCGCCGCGAATGGCGCGGTGCGCACGCCGGTGCACCAGGTCGGCCACGTACCGCGCATTCTGCACAGCAGGACCGTGGCGAGGGAACGCGGTAGGCAGCCCTCACCCGCGCACAGCGCGCTGACGGCGGTGACCGCGCGGCGTGCCGCGCTGGCCTCCGCGACGGTCGCCGGTCGTGCGCCGCGGCGTACCAGCAGCAGGACCGACCGGATCCACCGCGGTGACCGGCGGGCGAGCAACCGAGCCGCTGCCACCGCGACCAGCGCGGCCAGCCGCTCGCGCAGCGGCAGGGATCCGCCCTCGGGGAGCGCCATTGACGAACTCATCACCGCACCAGCCCGGCCGCACGTAGCCCGGACACCAGCGCGCGAACGTCCGCCAGCGCCCGCTCGCCGTCCACCGGATAACGATCCATCAGCGCGGTCGCGGCCTGTTCCACCACGGCGCCCGACAACAACATCGTGAGCAGCAGCGCGCCGCTGCCGTTGAGCTGCCAGTACCGGCCACGACGCTCATCAAGCAGCACGGCACCGTCCTCAGTCTCGGTGAGCAGGACGTGGTCGTGCAGGCGGACAGTCATTCCGATCCTCCTCGATCATCCTGGCGCGGAGCTGACGGCACGCAGCCACAGCTCGACCGCAACCGTCCGTTCCACCGCCATTGACACCCGCCCACCCGGGTCGAGGCCCAGACACGCGGCACGCAGACCGTCCGCGTCCACCAGACCCAGCCGGGCCAGCGCGAGATCGTCGCAGAGCTCGACCAGAAACCGGAGATGCCGACGCAGGCCGTTCAGCCCTTCGGCTACGAAGAACCCCTTTGTCGACCGGCCACACAGCTCGGCCGGCAGCACCGGCCGAGCCGCTTCCGCCAGGACCGCCTTGTATCGCTTCGGGGTGCCCCGTTCGGCCAGCGCCACCGCGAGCGCCGCCTCCAGCACGGCGTCGTCGAGGTATGGCGCAGCCAGCGTCAGCCCGCCCTGGTCGAGCACGGTGCTCACCTGGCGGGCGGCTTGGGCAGCCGCCCACACCGACATGATGGCCCGGTGCTGAGCGCGCGTCGCGGCCAACGGCTCGGTGGCATCCGCCAGAGCCAGCAGCCGCTGCCGGACCATGCTCGTCGCCAGCACGGTAGCCCAGGGCGGGAGACGCACCGCGGCGCCCCAGCCGAGTTGCGGGCCCGAATCCGGCCGCCGCGCGTCGGTCAGCCCGTCGGCGACATCGACGATCCACTCGGCGAGTGAGCGCCGGTCGGACAATGCCCGCAGCACCGCCGCCCACGACCAGCGCCGCAGCGCACGGTGTACGGGCAGATGCGCCGCCACCAGCCGGGGCTGGCTGCCGAGCAGGTCGCGTAGATACGCCCGAGAAACGCCGAACACCTCGTCACCGCCGTAGCCGCCGAGGTGGATACGGCTACCGCGGCCGGACAGCAGCCCAGTGACGTGCCGTAGCACGGCAATGCTCGTCACCCCGCCGACCGGATGCTCGCCGCCACCGAAGGCCGCGGCGCCCACGTGCATATCGAACGGCGCGGACATCGCCTGAGCCGGATCGACGATCATGTGCTCGGCACCGGCCAGCCGACCGGCGGCGCGTACGGCCCACTCCGGGTCATCGTTTGCGGCGTCGAGCGCACCGACCCGCATCGTGATCAGCTCCGGCTGCCGCTCGGCGAGGAAGAAACACAGGGCCGTCGAGTCGACGCCGCCGGACAGGTCCGCACTGATCGGCATGCCGGCCCGCGTGCGCAGCTCCACTGCGGTTCGCAATGCCGCCCGCACCCGCGTCGCGCCCTCGGCCAACGGCACCACCGGTTCTGGTGCACGCCACCAGCGGCGGACCCGGGCCGCTCCGGAGCTGTCGATGGAGACGAAATGATCCGGCTGCACCGCGTGGACGGCCGTCCACAGAGCGGCAGGATCGAGGGGATACGGCACCGCGGGCATCAGCAGTGCCGCCGCGACGGCGCCCGGATCAGGGCCACCGCCGGCCGACTCGGCGAGCAGCCGGGCACGGTCGGCCGCCACCGCGACGCCGTGCACGGTGGTGTGGAACACCCGCCGCAGTCCCGAGGCCGTGCCCCGGGCGATGACGGTGCCGTCAACCGACGCGACGAACGAGTGCGACCCCGGCAGTTGACCGGCAGCGCGGCACAGCTCGGGCAACGCGGTGCCGGTCGCCGTCGCGACCAGTGCCCGCAGCGCAGGCTCGGGCGACGGGCACGGGCCGATGACTGCGGCCAGGTTTGCTCCGACGCGAACCACGGCCAGCTCGTCGGTCCGCCAGCGACCAACCAGCCAGGGTCGGCCGGAAGCGTGCGGGATGACGTGCTCGGCGCCGACGGCGAGGGACTGTGCTGCCGCGGTCGCGGCAGCACAGTCCGGAATCGCGGCGAACCAGGTGGTCCCGCCGGTCACGCGGCTCAGATCAGCCAATAGCCGCGCGAGAAGTACGGGAAGTCGCTGGGTCCGTCTTCGGCTCCCCTGGTGACCTCAGCGAACGAACCGACCTCGACGAGGACGGGCGGCTCGTAGATGGCCCCTGGTTCCTCCGGCGACTCGGCACGGACTGACGGTTTGTGCGTTGACATGTCTCACCTCTCCATGGTTGATCGACACGTTGCGGTGATGTCATCCGGAACGGTGCGGCCGATGCTCCGTCCACTGCCGCCCGCGTCACCGCGCCGCGAGCGACGCCAGTACGTTCGCCGGATCGGCGAACAATAGGTAGCTGCCCACCGTGGCGACGCTGAACGGGATCAGGCGGACCGGCAGCACGGCGGTGAACGCCGCGTGCATCAGCGCGCCGACCACCACCGAGGCCAGGTACGTGCCGGGAACCAGCAGCGTGACCGGGAGCAGCAGTTCGACAACCACCGTCGCGACAGCGGCCCACCGCCACCGCTTACGTGCCACGGTGACCGGCACGTCGATGAGGGTGCGCACCATGACCGGCGGGTACCAGGTGTCGCGGTACCGCTGGGCGTGCCGGTCCGCGTGCAGACTCGCGGTGAAGTCGTGCAGGGCGCCGCCGGTCATGAAGTGTGCGCTACGCAACTTCCGATAGGCCGAGCTGAGATACATCTGGACGGTCAGCAACACCAGGAGCACCTGCGCGAAGGCGTCCTCACCGGTGCGACCCGCCTCCTCCCACAGCACCTCTCGCGGCGGGTCACGAAGCACGGCCACCACGGTGTGGTAGGTCAGCGCGTCGCCGAGCACCGGGCTGGCCGCGAGAAACAGCGCGCACAAGCCGAGATAGGCGGTGTGGAACTTGCGGTCGTAGCAGAGCTCGAAGAAGAACCAGAGCGCCGCCACGACCGCCGCCACCCGTGGCAGGACGCCGACGAGCAGGCAGCCGGCCGCCACGAGTTTCGCCCCGTAGAGAACCCGGTACCACCGCTGGTCGATCGGCAAGCCCGGGTGCTCACGACGGAAGCGAAAGTACACGTACGAGTCGGGGGCGAAGTACCGCCAGGCACCACGGTGGTGCTCGTAGGCGAACTTGACAAGCATCGCGGTCGCCAGCACCACCCGGAACGCACAGATCTGGATGGAGGCGTACGGGTAGCGGAACCCGTCGGCGACGGCGTCAAGCCACCACATGGCCGTCCCGTACGGTGAGGGTGTGCCGGCCGACATGGTCGACGAGCGTCACCGTGCCCTCGGCCCGTACTCCCCGCACCTCTCGCAGGTAGGCCAGGTAGCAGGCCAACTCGCGGGCGTTCATGCCGGGATCCTGGTGCACGATGTCCTGCCACGGGTTGATCGGCCGGTCGTGCTGGTCGCGTAGCCGCATCAGGCAGTGGCTCACCCGGGAGAACATCGGCCAGGTGAACAGCCGAGGCGGCCCGAAGAAGCCGGCCCGCACCATGCGCACCACAAGCAGGACGAAGATCACCCAATGGACCGACTGGATCATCAGGACTGCGACTCCGTTTCCGAGTGGAGCGGATGCTGCCGCCGCCGGTGATGCACCAGGGCCGTGGTCGGCGGGGCGAGACGGGTCCACTCCACCAGCCCGATCAGCAGGGTGTGGTCCCACGCCGGCACCGAGCGCTCCAGCCGGCAGACCAGCGTCGCGGCAGTGCCACCGAGAATCGGCACACCGGCGTGCTCCGCGTACGGGACGCGGTCGAACCTTCGTCTCGGGTCGGATTCGGCGAACTGGTACGCCAACGTCCGCTGCGACCAGTTCAGCAGGTTCACCGCGAAGCGCCCGCAATGGTCGATGTGCCGTTCGGTACGGCCGCCGCTGGCCAGCGACACCAGCACGCTTACCGGATCCAGCGACAGCGCCATCACCGCGTTTGCGGTGCATCCGGCGGGGCCGGCCACCGTCGCCACGGTGATGACCGTCACGAACGTCGGGAACTCGGCCATCACTGCCCGGAAGCCGGCGGCACCGACCGATGTCGGCCGGCTCACCGCCAGGCCCTCGGCGCTGCCGGATGCCGGGTCGGTGCCACGCTGAACAGCGCCCATCGACGTCTCCGATCCTCAGGTGGCCTACTGGCGCAACGCCTCGCGGAGCCGACTCAAGCCCGTGCTGATCTGGTCCGGGGTGTTCGTGGTGAAGGACAGTCTGAGCGTCGCGTGATCGGGATCGACCGGATAGAACGCCGAGCCGGGAACGAAGGCGACGCCCAGGTCGACCGCCCGGGTCAGGACGTGGCTGGCGTCCGCGCCGTCGGGCAGCCGCACCCAGACGAACATCCCACCCTCGGGGCTGGTCCACCGACTGCCCGGCGGCAGCACCGAGGGTAGTTTGTCGAGCATGGCCGAACAGCGGTCCCGGTACTGTGCCACGACCGCTCGCAGGTGCCCGTCGAGATCAGCAGTGCGCAGATAGACCGCGGCAGCCGCCTGATCGACGGTGGAGCTGTGTAGGTCAGCTGCCTCCTTGACCAGCATCAGCGTCCGCCGCAGCGATCCCGGTGCCCGGACCCAGCCGAGCCGGAGCCCGGGTGCGGAGGTCTTGGAGAAGCTGCCGACGTAGACCGTGGCCTCGCCGGCCTCGGGCAGCGCCGCCACCGGTGGCAGGTGCTCACCGCGGTAGCGCAGTTCGCCGTACGGGTCGTCCTCGACAATCCAGACCGAATGGCGGCGAGCCACCTCGGCCAACTCTCGGCGCCGGTCGAGCGGCATGGTGTGCCCGGTAGGGTTGGCGAACGTCGGGATCAGATAGAGCAGGCTGGGACGGTACCGCCGGCACGCCTCGGTCAGGGCGTCTGGCGCGATCCCGTGCGCGTCCCCGGCGACCGGCACCACCCGCGCCCCCGCCAGGTGGAAGCATTGCAGTGCCGCCAGATAGGTCGGCGCGGCGACCAGCACGACATCGCCCGGATCGACGAGCGCGGTGGTGAGCATCGTCAGGGCCTGCTGGGAGCCGTTCGTCGTCAATAGGTCGCTCGCGCCGGTGGACAGGCCCCGGCGGGTGAGCCGCTCGGCGAGCAGTTCGCGTAGCTCGGCGTTGCCCTCGGTCGCGCTGTACTGGAGGTTGCGGCGCACCGACGGATCGGCCAACGCCTCGGCGAAGCCGGCCCGGAGTCCGTCCACATCGAACAGCTCCGGCGCCGGAAAGCCACCGGCGAACGAGATGACGTCCGGCCGGGCCGACAGGGCGAGCAGTTGGCGTACCGGCGAATGGTTCAATCCGGTGACCCGGCGCGCGATCACCGGTCCGGCGAGCGGAAGTTGTTCGGCATACACCTCAACAGGCCCCAATCGGTCGATGCACTATGGCCGTCTCACGGAACGGGCGTGCTCCGCTGGGCCCGAAGCAGGTCAGCCAGCTGGCCGAGGACGGTCACGGCCACGGCGTCCCGCACCTCGATCGCGAGACCGAGATCGGTCGTTATTCGGCGACGCAGGCGGAATGCAAGCAGTGAGTTGCCGCCGAGCGCCGAGAAGTCGTCGTTGACGCCCACCTCCTCCACACCCAGCAGTTCCTCCCACACCCGCGCCAGGTACCGCTCGACGTCGTCGCGCGGAGCGACGATGTCGCGCCGGCGGCGCAGTTCCTCGCGCGCCATGGCGAGCAGCCGGGCAGTATCCCGCTTGCCGTGGTCATTGGCCGGGATGGCCGCCACGGCAGCGAACGCCGTCGGCACCAGGTAGTCCGGCAGCAGCTCGGCGGCATGGCCGCGCAACTCCCGCAGGGACACGCCCGGGTCGACGGCGACCAGGGCGACGAGGTGCTTGCCGTCTCCCTCACCGCTCACCACCACGGCAATGTCCCGTACGCCCTCGAACCGTCCCAGCACCCGCTCCACTTCCCGGGGTTCCACCCGGTAGCCGCGAATCTTGACCTGGTCGTCGGAGCGACCGACGAACTCCAACACTCCGTCGGCCCGGCGACGGGCCAGGTCGCCGGTGGCGTACATGCGTTGGCCGGCCATCGCGAACGGGTCGGGCAGGAATCGGGCCGCGGTGAGCGCGGGCTGACCCAGGTAGCCACGGGCCACCCCGGCCCCGCCGATGAACAGCTCGCCGACTTCGCCGTCGGCGACCGGCCGCCGGTCAGGGTCGAGGAGGTAGACGTGGGCACCGGTCAGCGGAGTACCGATGGGCACGCTCGTCTCGTCCGGACCGACGGCGGAGATCCCGTACGCGGTACAGGCCGTGGTGCCCTCGGTGGGACCGTAGAGGTTGAAGAAGCTGCCGGCGAAGGAACTGGCGAGCAGTTGCCGGCAGGCGGCGGGCGAGACCACGTCGCCGCCGGTGTGCAGGATCCGGATGCCCGTGAAGGCGTCCGGGTCCTCCTGAGCGATGTGGTTGACCGCCATGGTCGGGGCCAGCATCGCCGTGATGCCGTGCCGCCGCAGCTCGCCCCGGGGATCCCGAGCGATCAGATCGGGCAGGGTCGGTAGCACCACGATCGCCGCGCCACTGGCCAGCGCACACCACGCCTCGTAGTTGAACGCGTCGAACGACAGACTCGACACGTGGGCCACCCGGTCATCGGGCCCGATCGCGGGCAGCGCCGGATTGGCCGCGAAGTATGCGAGGTTACGGTGCTCCAGGACGATCGCCTTCGGCACACCGGAGGACCCGGAGGTGAAGAGCACGCACGCCGCCTGGCAACCGGCGTGAACCGGCCGGCCCTCCGTCGTGCCCTCCGATGATGTGATCGAGGTGAGTTCGGCGACGGTCACCACCGCCGACCCGACGCCGACCAGTCCCGCCCGCAACTCGGGCGCGCTGATCACCAGACGGGCGCCGCTGTTGTGGATCATGAGGTCTCGGCGGGCATCCGGATACCGGGTGTCGACCGGCACGTACGCGGCCCCCGCCTTCAGGATCGCCAGGATCGCCACGAAGACGTCCACGCCGCGCGGCAGGTAGACCGCCACCCGGTCCCCGTCACCGACACCTCGGCCACGCAGGGCGGCGGCGAGGGCGTCGGACTTCCGCGCCAGCTCACGGTATGTCAGCCGGCACTCCGCCTCGATGACAGCGAACCGGTCCGCGTGTTGCCGGACGGCCTCCGCGACGAGGTCGAGGATGCTCGGTCGGTGCGGGCAGCGCGCCGGATCGCAGGCGGCGAACGCCCCAGCCGGCGACTGCGCGAGGTCTTCGACAGCGGCCAGGCAGCCCCGGTAATCGTCTTCGACGCCGACCGCCGTCCAGCCGTCCGGCAGGTCACGCTCCGCCGGCCACACGCTGAGGTGGCCCTCGCCCGAGCGGACCACCGCGCACCGCTGACCGCCGGTCTCCCACCCCACGACGTCAGGCTGGACCATCGTGCGCCTCCTTGAGGATCGAACGGACGACGTCCGCCACCTCGGGATGGCTCAGCAGCTCCACCCGGGAGGCTTGGACCCGAATGGTGCGTGTCTGCGCGGCACCCGGCCACTGCGGCGGACAGGGCTGATCACGCGAGACGATCTGTACCGCCGGCCCACCCCACGCCGGCCAGGACGAGTTGTGCGCGGCCACCAGATGGCATAGCCAGTCCAGGTAGAACTCCGTCACCGCCTCCGCGTCGGCGCGGGCGGCATCCGGGTCGTCCGAACCACGCGTCACCGCCCGCCCACCCAGATCCAGCAGGCCACGGCGGATCCGCCGCACCGCCTCGGCCGGGTCGTCACGCAGCAGCGAATCGTCGAAAGCGGGCGGCGGCGTCCAGTCCGCCTCGTCCAGGTTCAGCAGTGCGCCGAGATTCGCGCCGGCCGCCCGGTACTGGCCGGCAATGTCCTCCACCGTGGCTGGCTCGCCGTCGAACAGCACCAGCGGCGGCCCGACACCGTTTGCGGCACCGAGCAGGGCCGCCACCTCCTGCGCGATCGGCCCGGCCATGCAGTACGCCAACACCGCCCGCACCCTGGGGAACGGACCGTACCGGTCCAGCAACCGCTCGGCGTACGCCCGTGCCGTCAACTCCCGCACATGCGGCGGCTCCAGCAGATGCCGAACGGTGTAGCCGCTGGCCTGAAGGTCCAGCGACGATACCGGCGCCTCAGCCCGCCGACCGGGGTAGTCGAGCACCAGCACCACGCCGTTGCGGTCCATCTGTCGCTCTGCACCCATCCGTCGTCCGCCCTACCTCGTCGTCCGGTGCCGTGCCTCGCATCAGCGGTACGAAATTCGTCGGCGGCGGCCGAGCCGCCGTGGTCCGGCGTGCCCACGGTCGAGGGCACGCCGATCCGGTCAGCCCGGACGGCGTGCCCTCGCCCGCGCCACCCGGTCGGCCTGGTGCTGCCGACGTGAGCGGGCACGACTCTTCACCTCGTCGAGCGAACGGCCCGACGGCGCGGCAGGCTCAGCTTCCGGGCCATCGATCAGGGCTGCCAGCCGGGCCACGGTCAACGCCTCGTACAGCTGAGCCACGGTAAGCGTCGCGCCGACCGTCCGGTTGACCGTCGAAATCAGCTGGATCGCGATAAGCGAGCTGCCGCCCAGGTCGAAGAAGCTGTCCTCGGCGCCGACCCGGTCAACGCCGAGGAGTTCCTGCCAGATCTCGCACAGCCGCCGCTGCGTCTCCCCGCGCGGCGGGGCGTACGCGGCGGCCAACTCGGGTCGGGCGTGCAGGGTCCGTGGCGTGCCGAGTTTCGACAGTTGTTCCTGCCCGCCGCCCGTATCGGCGGTCATGCTGAAGGCGCTGTCGATCAGCTCGTTGACATCGGTCGGCGACACGATCAGCTGGGGTGGTCCGGTCGTGCCCAGCGCACGCTCCAGGGCCTGGAGTGCGTCGGCGGGAGCCATTCCCCGGGCCGCCACGTCCGCCCGGCGTACCCGGGCCAGTTGCTCCGGCAGGTCGGCGTTCACCGCCATGCCGACCTCCTGCCAGGGCCCCCAGTCGAGGGTGAGCACCCGCTGGTGCGCGGCGCGAGCATGCGCGTACGCGTCGAGGAAGGCGTTTGCCGCCACATAGTCCACCAGGCCGAAGTCGCCCACGTTTGCCGCGTTGGACCCGAAACAACAGACGAAGTCGGGGCGCTGTCCGGCCAGTACCCGCTCCAGGTTCAGCGTGCCGAGCACCTTGGGGCCCATGACCTCGGCCGCCGCCACGACCGTGCGCAGCTGGATCAGGCCGCCACCGGAGAGTCCCGCGGCGTGGAACACGCCGTCGATCCGTCCCCACCGGGCCACGACCTCGTCGACGGCGGAGCGCAACCGGTCCTCGTCGCAGACGTCGGCCTGGACCACAAACACCTCGGCTCCGCCGTCGCGCACCTCGCACAGGCGCGTCACGAGCGCGGCCGTCGGGTCCGTGGCATCACCATCGCGCCAGCGATGCCACTCCGACTCCGGCGGTACGGGCCGCCGGGACAACAACGCGAACCGACGTCCGGGTCGGGAGAAATGCTTCGCCAGGGTCAACCCCAACCCGCCGGTACCACCGGTGATCAGGTAGACCCCGTCGGGACGCAGGACCGGCACATCGTCGGGCGGCGGGAGCGGTGCCGGGACGTACGCCTGCGTCCAGCGATGCGGCCCCCGGTACGCCACCGCCGCGTGACCGGGTGAGACAGCGAACTCCCCCAGCAGGTGGTCAACGGTCCGCTCGACCGGCGTACCGGCGAGGGTCACGTCGACGCTGCGGCAGGCCAGCCCGGGATGCTCGCGTGGGATGACCCGGCACGGACCCAGCACGGTGGCCTTGAGCGGGGTCAGCCGCTCCATCCCGGTCACGTCGTACAGGCCGTCGGTGACCACCCAGATCCGGCAGTCCGGCTGCCCCGGGTTTCCGTTGAGTGCCTGAGCCAACAGCAACAGGCTGTCGAACGCCAACCGGAGGGCCGCCGACACCCCGGCCGCGTCGGTGCCGTGTTCGGCCGATCGGTCGGTCTCGCCGGTGACGTTCCAGCAGTGAGCCACCCGGGTCACCGGCTGCTCCGCCCCCACGGACCGCAGCAGCATCCGGTAGTGGTCGGCGTCGCCGGGGTCGATCGTCACACCGTCGCCGTCGGCAATCCAGCGCTCGCCCGCCGCAACCGTGGTCACCCGGACACCGTCCCGGCGGAGCCGGCCGGCCAGGGCGTCACCGAGACCGAGCCGATCGGTGAAGACCAGCCAGTGCTGGTTCCCAGCCGGCACGGGGGCCGGCGGTGGTGCCGTACGCTGCCAGGTCGGCAACTGGAACCAGCTGCCAACATCGCCCCGCCGCCGGGCCGACCGGCCGCCGACCACCGGCTCCGAGCGCTGAGGTAGCCGGTACTCGCGTCGCTCGAACGGATACGTCGGCAGCGGCACTCGGCGACGACGCTCATGCTGGTAGAAGCCGGCCCAGTCCGGTGCCACGCCGGCCAGCCACAGCTGGCCCAGCGTGCGCTGGACCGCCTCCGCCGACGATCGCCGGTCCCGCCGGTGCGGCAGCGTCGCGGCGACCAGGCGCGCCGGCCCGCCCGCGAGGGTCCGCCGGGCCAGGCTGGTCAATGTCTGACCGGGCCCCAGCTCGACAAACACCCGGCCCGGGTCGGCGGCCAGCTCCCGAATCCCCTCGGCGTACTCCACGGGGGCCAGCACCTGTCGTCCCCAGTAGGCCGGGTCCTGAGCCTGCTCGTCGCTGATCCAGGTGCCGGTGACGTTCGAGATGAACGGGGTGTGCGGCGGTTGGCGCGGCACTGCGGCGACCGCGTCCACGAACCGGTCGACCATTGGCCGCATCAACGCGGAGTGGAACGCGTGCGAGGTGTGCACCGGTTGGGTGGTGATCCCCCGGGCGGTCAACTGCTCCACGAGGCGTGCCACGGACTGCTCAGGTCCGGACAGCACGCAGTCCTCCGGGCCGTTGTGTGCCGCCAGCGACACGTCCTCGGGTAGCAACGACAGCACGGCGGCGCGGTCGGCGACGACGCCGACCATCGTGCCCGTCGGCTGCTCCCCCATCAGCCGACCGCGCAACGCGACCAGGTCCAGCGCGTCCTGGAGCGAAAACACGCCGGCCAGGCAGGCCGCGACCAGCTCACCGAGGCTGTGACCGAGCATTGCCGCCGGCCGTACTCCCCACGACGCCCACATCTGGGCCAGCGCGTACTCCAACACGAACAACACCGGCTGCGCCACGGAGGTCTGGTGCAACGCCTGCACCGCGTCGGCCGACTCCGCGTCGCCGAGCAGGTGGCCCAGCACGTCGACCTCGACCGCGCGAGCAGCCAGCAGACTCACGCAGGAGTCGACCGCGTCGCGGAAGGCCGGCTCCTGCGCGTACAGCTCGCCGGCCATGCCGGGGTACTGGGCCCCCTGCCCGGCGAGCAGGAACACGACGGACGGCGGGGCAGGTGCGGCCTGGCCGGTGGTGACCCGCGCCGGCTCGCCCGACTTCAGGGCCGCCGCGACCGAGGCGGCGTCCGGACCGGTCACCGCGCGCCGGAACGGAAAATGATGTCGGCCCACCGCCGTGGTGTAGGCGGCGTCGGCAAACGCCAACTCGTCATCGGTCAGCCGCGTCGCCATCCGGTGGGTCAGCTCCTCCAGCGCCTCGGCACTGCGCGCGGACAGCAGCACCAGCTGGGCGCCGCGTGCCGAGCCGGTGGCCGCTTCGGTCGCTGGCGCCTCCTGGAGAATCACGTGCGCGTTGGTACCGCCGAAGCCGAATGCGCTCACTCCGGCGGATCGCGGTGCCTCCGTTCGGGGCCACGGCGCGGTTTCCCGCTGCGGCACGAACGGGCCAGCGGCGAAGTCGATGTCGGGGTTCGGCACGGCGCAGTGCAGTGTCTGCGGCAGCGTCGCGTGCCGCAGCGCGAACACCGTCTTGACGATCCCGGCGACGCCGGCCGCCGCGTCCAGGTGCCCGATGTTCGACTTGAGCGAGCCCAGTGCCACCGTCCCCGGCCGGACGTCGGCGTACGCCCTGGTCAGCGCCCGCACCTCGATCGGATCGCCGAGCGGGGTGCCGGTGCCGTGCGCCTCGACGTACCCGATCTCGCTGGCCGACATCCCGGCGTCGGCGAGCGCGTCACTGATCACCCGCGCCTGGCCGGCCACGGCCGGCGCGGTGAAACCGACCTTGACCGCGCCGTCGTTGTTGACCGCGGAACCCTTGACCACCGCGTGGATGGTGTCGCCGGCCGCCACGGCGTCCCCGAGCCGCCGGAGCACCAGCACGCCCGCCCCGCTGCCGAACAGGGTGCCCGCAGCGTCCGCGGAGAACGGCCGACAGTGCCCGTCGGGCGACAGGAACGAGCCCTCCTGATGCAGATAACCCTGATCCTGCTCCAGGTTGAGAAAGACCCCGCCGGCAAGCGCCAGGTCACACTCCCGGTCGCGCAGCGCCCGGCAGGCGAGATGCACGGCCACCAACGAGGTGGAGCACGCCGTGCGCAGCGAGACGCTCGGCCCCCGCAGGTCGAGCTTGTACGACACCCGGGTGGACAGGAACCCGAGCTCGTTGCCGAGCAGGATCTGAGTGCGGCCGGTGGACTCCACGATGTCCGGATGGGAGTACACGTGGGCCAGGTAGCCGTTGCTGCCGGCGCCGGCGAACACTCCGACCTCGCCCGGGACCCGCGCCGGGTCGTACCCGGAATGCTCCATCGCTTCCCACGCCGTCTCCAGAAAGATCCGGTGCTGTGGGTCCATCACCTCGGCCTCGCGGGCGGTGTAACCGAAGAACTCCGCGTCGAACGCCCACAGGTCGGCGAGGCAGGCACCGGCCCGGACGAACGACGGCTGCGCCAGCTCCTCCGCCGAGGTGCCTGCGGCCAGCAGTTGCTCGTCGGTGAGGATCGCGACCGACTCCACTGCGTCCCGGACGTTTGCCCACAGCCGGTCGACCGTTGGCGCGCCCGGGAACCGGCCGGCCATGCCGACGATTGCCACGTCCCGATCCGGCCTCACTCGATTTCCTCCAGCAACCTGGCCAGTGACCGGACCGTCGGACCCTCGTACACGACGGTCAACGGAACCGCCCGTCGAAGCTCGCTGCGTAGCCGGTGCACCACCTGCAAGCCGAGCAGCGAGCTGCCGCCCAGCTCGAAGAAGTTGTCGTGCACCCCGACCTGCGCCACCCCGAGCACCTCCGACCAGATTCCGGCGAGCTGACGTTCCAGGTCGGTCGCCGGCTCGACGTACGGATTCACCAGGGTCGGTCGGGCATGCCGACGGCCCGGTGGTTCAGCGTCGCGCACCGGCGCGGTCCACTGGCTGACCCGCAGTGGCAGATCCGTGGTGGAGACGATGACCTGCGGGCGTGCCACCGAGGCGAGGACCCGTTCGAACACGGCCCGGCCCTCATCCGGGCTCATCGCCACCTTGTGCACGGCCGCGCCGATGCCCACGCCCGGGTCGGCGTCGTCCGCAAAATGCCACGCCTCCCAGTTCAGCGAGGTCCAGCGGACGCCATCGGGCGGCACGACGCGCCGGGCGTGGGCGTCCAGGAAGGCATTCGCGGCAGCGTACGCGGTGAACCCCAGCCCACCGAGCAACGCGGCCACCGAGGAGCAGAACACGGCGAAGTCCAGCGGTTGCCCGGCGAGGAGACGGTCCAGGACGTGCACGCCGTGCAGCTTCGAGTCGAAGTGCCGGAAACACTCCTCGTCGGTCAGCTCCGCCAGCACCCGGTGTGCCGCCGGCCCGGTGCTGCCGGCCGCGTGGATGACCCCGTTCACCGGTCCGAACTCGCTCTTCACCCGGTCCAGGAGGTCGGCCATCGCCACCGGATCGGCGACGTCCGCCGCACCGACCAGGACCCGTGCACCGGCCGCCTCAAGTTGCCGGACGGCCCGCCTGGCGCGGGCGACCGAGTCGCACTCATGCTCCGCGTTTTCCTGCTCGGGCAGCCCCGTGCGGCCGACCAGCACCAGCCGCGCGCCGGGTGCCGCCTCCGCGATCGCCCGAGCCAGGACCAGACCCACCCGGCCCAGTCCTCCGGTGATCAGGTAGACGCCGTCGGGCCGTATCGTCGGCGTCTGAACGGCGGTCAGCGGCGCCGGCACCGGCTGCTGCGCCCATCGCCCGGCGCCTCGCAACGCCACCGCGCCGCCGTCGGCCGGGCTGGCCAGTTCCAGCAACACCCGGTCGGCCAGCGCGTCGAGGTCGACCGGTCCGGAGCCCGGCGGCGGCAGGTCGAGCTGCCGGCAGCGTAGTGACGGATACTCCTGCGACGCCACCCGGCACACGCCCTGGATGGTGGCCTTGACCGGGTTGACCGGCTCGTCGCCGAGCACCGCGAACACCTCGCTGGACACCACGTCCCACCGTTGCGGCGTCACCATGAGTTCGGGCCCGACGGCCTGGGCCCACCGCACGAGACTGAAGAATCCCCGGTTCAGCTCGCCGTGCGCGACGGTAGGCTCGTCGCTCACCGGTCCCGGATCCGCCGTCCAGCAGTGCACCACCCGGTCGGGGACGGAGCCTGCCGCGCGGAGTGTCTCCGCGAGCCAGCGGTAGTGCTCCGCTACGGCCGGATCCAGCACGTAGTGGTCCGGTCGCACGGCTTCCCAGCGCGTGCCGACGGCCACGGTCACCACGGACACGCCCCGACCGGCCAGCCGCGAGGCCACCCGCGCACCGACGCCGCCCTCGTCGAGGAAGACCAGCCAGACCCGGCCAGCAAGGTCGTCGCTGCGCTCCACCGGCTCCAACCGCCGCCAGGACACGTCGTAGAACCAGTCGTCGAGCGCGGCCCGCCCCTGCTCCGTCAGCGCCGGAACGGCACCGGGTTCGAGCCAGTAACGGACCCGGCTGAACGGGTACGTCGGCAGCGGCAACCGGCGTCGCGCGCCGACCGGATGCAGCCGATCCCACGACGGCGTGACTCCCGCCAGCCATAGCCGGGCCAGCGACCGCAACAGCGTGCCGCGCGCGGACCCGGCGGTGAACGCGTCCGGCAGCGACCGCACCACCACCCGGTCCGTCGGTGCGGCCCCGGCGTGGTGCAACGCGGCGGAGCCCAGCGCCCCGCCGGGTCCCACCTCCACCAGCACCACCTCCGGCAGCTTCCATACCGTCGCCATGCCGTCGGCGAACCGGACCGGCTGTCGCAGGTGCCGCGCCCAGTACCCGGGGTCGGTGGCTTCCGCGTCGGTGATCCACGTGCCGCTGATGTTGGACACGAACGGTATCCGCGGCGGGTTGAGCCGCACCGTCCGGACGATGTCGGCGTAGGCGTCGACGATCGTGTCCATGGCCGGGGAGTGGAAGGCGAACCGGGTGTTGAGCCGACGGCTGACCACTCCCGAATCCCGCAGCCGGGCGACCAGTCCTTCGATGGCGGCCTCCGGGCCGGACAGCACGCACGTGCCCGGGTCGTTGACCGCCGCCACCGACACGTCGTCGGTCAGGTACGCACGCACGTCGTCCTCTGCCATGGGCACGGCGAGCATCGCGCCGTGCCCCACCGCGCTGATCAGGCGGGCCCGCTCGACCACCAGGCGCAGCGCGTCGGCCACATCGAACACGCCCGCGACGCAGGCAGCCACGTACTCGCCGAGGCTGTGGCCGATCATGGCCTCCGGCCGGATGCCCCAGGACTGCCAGAGTCGGGTGAGGGCGTACTCGGTGGCGAAGACGGCCGGATATCCGACCAGCGGCTGGTCCAGCGGGTGGTCACTGGGCTGGGCAGCGGCAAGCATCCGACGCAGGTCCGGTCGCCCGCTCCCCTGGCGTCCGTCCGCCCCGGCCGACGGGTCGCTCGCGGCGCCCGGCTCACCCGACCCAGCGGGGGGCGATTCCAGCAGCGCCTCGCGGATGTCCGAGCCGAGCAGCGGCGTCACCAGCTCGGCGCACTCGTCGAGGGCCGCCCGGAACTCCGGCTCCTGCTCGTACAGCTGCCGGGCCATCCCCGGGTACTGCTCGCCGAAGCCGGTGAACGCGAACGCCACGCGACGATGTCCGTCCCCGGTGCGGACGGCAGTGAGCAGCCGACCGTCGTCGCGGACGTCGAGCGCCTCCGTCACGTCCGCGGTACGCGCCGCGACCAGCGCCCGCCGATGACCGAACGTACGGCGTCCGACCTGCAAGGTGTACGCGAGGTCCGGCAGCGGCGTGTCGGGGTGCCGCCGCAGGTGGTCAGCGAGCCGGTCGCTCATGGCCTCCAGAGCGGTCTCGTCGTTTGCCGACAGCACGATCAGCTGCTCGCCTGCCGTCTCGGCGGGCGCAGGGCGCGGCGGTGCCTGTTCCAGCACCACGTGTGCGTTGGTGCCGCCGAGCCCGAAGGAGCTGACACCCGCGCGGCGCGGCCCCTCGATGGCGGGCCAGCCGCTCAGCTCGGTGTTTATGACAAACGGGCTCGCGGTCAGGTCGATGCGCGGATTGGGCCGGGTGAAGTGCAGCGTCGGGGGAATCTGTCCGTGCTCGACCGCGCAGACGGCCTTGATCAGGCCGGCGACACCGGAGGCCGCGTCCAGGTGACCGATGTTCGTCTTCACGGCCCCGAGCAGGCACGGCCCCTGCCGGTCGGAGCCGGCGCCGAAGGCCGATCGCAGCGCGGCGAACTCGATCGGGTCGCCGAGGATGGTGGCCGTGCCGTGTGCCTCGACATATCCGATGCTGTCCGGGTCGACATCCGCGCCGGCCAGCGCCGTGGCGATGACCGACGCCTGGGAATCGACACTGGGCGCGGTGAACCCGACCCGGCGGGCACCGTCGTTGTTAAGCGCGGAACCCTTGATCACGGCGTGGATGTGGTCGCCGTCGGCGATCGCGTCACCGAGGCGCTTGAGGACCACCAGGCCCACGCCGTTGCCGCCGATCGTGCCACGGGCCTCCGCGTCGAACGACCGGCAGTAGCCGTCGGGTGAGAAAATTCCGTCCGCGGTGTACAGGTAGCCGTCGCGCCTGCTGGCGTCGATCGCCACGCCGCCGGCCAGTGCCATGTCGCACTGAAAGGAGAGCAGGCCCTGACTGGCCAGGACCACCGCCACCAGCGAGGTGGAGCAGGCCGACTGCACGTTGACGCTGGGTCCCTCCAGCCCGAGCTTGTACGACACCCGACTGGTCAGGAAGTCACCGCTGTTGCCGATCATGACCTGGCCAGTGCCGACGGTGTCCACCACTCGGCGGTTCGCGGCGATGTTGTGCATCAGGTACGTGTTCGAACCCGCGCCCGCGTACACCCCGACGAGGCCGTCGTAGCCCGACGGGTGGTAGCCGGCCGATTCCAGAGCGGCCCAGGCGCACTCCAGCAGCACCCGGTGCTGCGGATCCATCAGCTCCGCCTCGCGTGGCGAGTAGCCGAAGAACCCGGCGTCGAACTTGTCCACATCGGCCAGCTCGTTGACCGCAGGCACGAAAGCCGGGTCACGGACCAGCTTCGGATCCACCCCACGGGCCAGCAGTTCCTCCGCCGCAACGAAGCTCACGGCGCACCGGCCGTCCCGGACGTTGCGCCAGTAGGCGTCCACGTCCGGTGCCTGCGGAAACCGGCCGGCCATGCCGACCACGGCGATATCCAGGCTGTCCGCGTACTCCTCCGGCCGTTGTTGTTCCACACTGCTCACCGCCGCACCCCGCTCATCGTGGTCTCCCTCGTGCCCGGTGGGTCGGTCACGCCGCCGGGGCCCGGCCGCGCCCGGTCAGGTTGACCAGCACCGTCTCGTCCCGGCCGATCCGACCTGCGGCCGCCTCCCGGCGTACTCCCGCCACCGCCGCCGCCGAGGCGTAGCAGACGTCCACTCCTTCCAGCGCCGCCAGCATGCGCCGGCTCTCCACCAACTCCGCCGCCGAGGCCGAGACGATCGCGCCGGCCGTCTCGGTGGCGATGCTGTGCAGGTACGGGTAGTAGGGCGCGGCGTCGCCGAGCAGGATCGCGGTGGCCAGGCCGGTGGGCCGGTCGATCCGGTCAGCCGCGGTGAGCGACGCGCGACCCTCCTGCCAGGCGGTCGCGGCCGGCGCGCAGGTGTCCTCCTCGACCATCAGGAAGCGCGGCATCTCGCCCAGCTCGCCGAGTTCCAGATACTCGCGGAGCCCCTTGTGCGCCGCCACCACACCCATGCCGCTGCTGATCGCCTGGACCACGACGTCGGGCCGACGGTCCATCTGGTCGAACGCCTCCAGATAGGCCAGCTTCAGTCCCTCGCGCCGGGCCCAGTTGAAGAATCCGGCGTCCAGGTGCAGATCGTTCTCGGTGGCGAACCGGCGCGCCGCGGCCCCGGCGTCGGCGTAACTGCCCGGCACGACCGTCAACGTGATCCGGTCGTCCTGGCCCAACGCGTGGCTGGACACGAATTCCTGGCCACAGAAGAAGTGCACGCGCATGGCGGGGTCGCGCTGCACGGCGCGGGCCAGGGCGGTGGCGCTGTTGCCGGTGCTGGAGGCGACGAACTCGCGGACCTGGAACTGGCGGAGCACGGCCAACACCGTGGCGGCGAGGCGATCCTTGGTCGTTCCGGTGAACTGATCGCACTCCTGCTTGACCCACAGGTCGGGCACGCCGATCGCGGCCCCGAGCTTGGGCGCCGGCCGGCATGCCGTACGCCGGGTGAGCCCGTCGTCCAACAGCTCCGGGTCGCCCAGTGGCAGAAAGTCGAAGTAGACCCGTTCCGGAAACCGCGACCGGTGCCGGGTAGCGTCGGCAAGCGAGTAACGCGGTTCGAGCGCCCCCGAACACTCTGGGCACCGGTACACCAATGCGGCGTCGAGCACGGCGTCGCACCACATACACGCGAGCCGGTACTTGGCGCGTACGGCCACGGTGGTTCGGTCAACCGCATACACGGGCACCCTCCTTTGTCGAAGGAACTCCTTGTGCGGTGCCGAAAGGGCTGGCACCGGCCCACGCAACGCCCGACCCTGGGTGGGCGTTGCGGTGACGCCCGATCCCGGACGGGCGTTCCGGTCTAGTCGGTCCCGTTCCAGGACCGCCACAGCGCCGCGTACGCGCCGTTGGCCGCGACGAGTTCGTCGTGCGTCCCCAACTCGGTGATCCGGCCGGACTCCACGACGGCCACCCGGTCCGCGTCCCGAGCGGTCTGTAGCCGGTGCGCGATGGCGATGACGGTGCGGTCCTCGCGGACCACGGCCATTGCCCGCTCGGCGTGCCGGGCCGTCGTCGGGTCCAGCAGCGCGGTGGCCTCGTCCAGGATCACCGTGTGCGGGTCGGCGAGCTCCACCCGGGCCAACGCCAGTTGCTGCGCCTGGGCCGGGTCCAACTCGACGCCACCCGCCGCCACCAGCGTGTCCAGTCCATCGGGCAGCTCACGCACCCAGTCCGCCTCCACCCGCGCGAGCGCGGCCAGGATGGCCTCGTCGTCGGCGTCGGGCGCGGCCATGATCAGGTTGTCCCGCAGCGTACCGATGAAGACGTGGTGTTCCTGGGTGACCAACACGATGCGACTGCCCAACTCGCCCGCCGCGGCAAGATCTGCCACCGGCACCCCGCCGACCCGCACCGATCCGGACCGCGGCGTGTCAAGGCCAGCGATCAACCGACCCAGCGTGGACTTGCCAGCACCGGAGGGACCGACAAGCGCCAGCCGCTCGCCCTGCCCCACCGCCAGGTCGACGCCGTGCAGCACATCGTGGTCGTCGACGTAGGCGTAGCGCAGGTCACGCACCTCGATCCGGTCGTCGGCGGGAACGTCGACCCGGGCTGGCGCCGCCGACTGGACCAGCCCGACCCCCTTGATCCGGGCGAACGACGCGCCGCTGCTCTGCAACTGCTCCATCCACGACAGGATGCGGTCCAACGGGTCGACCAACTGCCACATGTAGAGGCTGCCGGCGATCACCGCGCCCAGGCTGATCGTGCCGTTGAGGTACCCGAGCCCACCGGCAAGCAGCACCAGGGCCATCGGCAGGAAGTGCGCGAATTCCGTGACCGGGAAGAGGATGGAACGCAGGAACAGGGTGCGTCGCCGCGCCCGGTAGGACTGGTCCACGGCGTTGTCCGCATCACGGATCCGGCGCTCGCGCAGGTCGAACGTTTCCACGGTGCGGGCGCCCTCGGCCGTGGTGGCCACGATCTCCGCCACGTCGGACGAGGTCTCGCCCTCGACCAGGTACGCCGCCCGCGCTCGAGCCAGGTACCAGCGGGTCACCCACCAGATGAGCGGAGCACCGACCAGCGCACACAACCCGATGAGTGGGTGCAGTACGAAGACCGCGACGTAGATGAAGAGCGCCTGCACGGCGGCGAGGAACACGTCCGGCGCCGCGTTGCGCAGCGTGGTGCCGACCGTGGCCACGTCGGAGGTCGACCGGATCAGGAGATCGCCCGTACCGGCTTCCTCCACCACCCGGATCGGCAGCCCGAGCGCCCGATCCACCACCTCGCTGCGGAGCCGGGCCAGGGCCCGCTCGCCGAACCGGTGCGAGAAGTACCGGGCGTACCGGGTAAGCACCAGTTGGGCCACGGCGCAGCCGACCACGATCAGGGCCAGCCGGTCCACCGCCGCGACGGTGGCGGTGCCGTCCTCGATCCGGTTGACGATCTGGCCGAGCACCCATGGACCGGCCAGGCCAGCCGTGGAGGCCAGGCCGGTGAGGAGCACGACGGACACCAACGCCCGCCGGTCGCCACGGAGCAACTCCCACGTTGCCCGGCGTACCTGCGCCCGGTCCGCGATCGGCAGCCGCGATCCCCTGGCCGTCCCGCTCATGCGTGCGCCCCGTTCGGGACCGACACCGACTGGTCGACCGGATCAGCGTCGGCCCCTCGGTACACCAGGGCCCGGTAGCCCGGCTGCTCGGAGATCAGTTCGGCGTGTGTGCCGACCGCGACGACCTTGCCGGCGACCAGGTAGCAGACCTGGTCCGTCCGGTCGAGCAGCAGCGGTGACGTGCCGACCAGCAACGTGGTGCGGCCTTGCCGGGCAGCACGGACCCGGTCGGCGATGGTGGCCTCGGTGTGCGCGTCCACCGCGGATGTCGGCTCGACCAGCATCAGCACCTCCGGGTCGGCGAGCAACGCGCGGACCAGTCGCAACCGCTGTCGCTGGCCGCCGGATAGGTTGCGTCCCTGACCCGCCAGGTGCGCGTCGAGGCCCTCCGGCAGAGCCTCGATGATGTCGTTCGCCGCAGCCGTCCACACCGCCCGTTCGATCTCCTCGGTCGTTGCCACGGCGCGGGCCGAGACGGCCTCGCGGATCGGGCCGGCGAACAGATGCGCGTTGTTGTCGGCGACCAGAATCCGCCGGCGCACCTCGGTCAGCGACAACTCGGTGAGCGGCACCCCGCCCCAGGTGACCGCCGAGTCCACATAGCGACCCATTCGGTCCACCACCGCCCGGACCTCGTCCGAACGCGCGCCGACCAGGGCCGTCATCCGGCCTGCGGGTAGCCGCAGACCCGACTCGGGATCGAACAGCTCGGCTGGTCCGCTCGGCGCCGGCACGGCCACCGCGGCGTCACGCACCTCCGGGGTCAACGTCAGGATGTTCACCACCCGACGGGCGGCCACCAGACCGCGAGGCAGGTCATCGGCACCCTCCATCAGGAACGTCACCGGCACCAGCAGCGCCGCGACGTAGCCGTACACCGCCACCATCTCGCCGACGGTGATCGACCCGCTGGTCACCATTCGCGCCGCCACCCAGGTGACCGAAGCCAGGAACAGCACCGGCAGCCCGCTGCCGGCAGCCTGCACCCAACTGGTAAGCGCGCCGACCCGGTAGCCGGTGTCCCGCACGTCGGTGGACATCGCGTGGTACCGACCGGCGAACGTCGCCCGCCCGCCGATACCGGAGAGCACTCGCAGCCCGGAGACGATGTCCCCGGCGCGCGCGGTGAGCGCTCCCTGCTGCTGCCGGTAGGTGGATTCGACGCCGCGCAGTCTGTTCAACAACGGCCCGACGACCACGGCCAGCACCGGAACGCCGAGCACCACCAGGCCCGCCAGCACCGGCGAGATCGTGAACAGCAGCACCGCGATCGCCACGTACGCGACCACCGCGCCGACTCCCGGACCGGTGATGGTCAAGGTCTGGGCGATCACGCTGATGTCGCCGGCCTGGAGATAGGTCAGCTCGCCGACCGACACCCGCCGGGACAATGTGGCCCCCAGCGCGGTCATGTGCCGCATCACCACCTGGACCGTCCGGTACGCGGCGTCCACCCGGACCATCGTCATCGTCCGGTGCCGCAGCAGCCCGAGGAGCGCGATGGCGGCGCCGAGCACGACGAGCACCACTACCCAGAACACCAGCCGCGACGTGTCCCGGGCCCGCAGCCCCTCGTCGATGGCGCGGGCCAGCACATATGGGGGCAGCATGAGCGCACACATCCAGAGGCTGCCCCAGAGGGCACCGCACAGCACCCGCCCGGGCTGCATCCGGACCAGCCACCACAGAAAGCGCCAGGGAGCCCGATGGTCGGGCGAGCCGGGATCGGAGTAAGGCACCCGGCGGGTGAAAGTCTCGGCGGTTTCCTCGGTCACTACGCACGTCCTCCAGGATGTGAATGGCGCCAGCCGCGGTATCCGTGACGTACGGAATCCGCTACCTCACGACAGGTGCGCATCGCCGATTGACAATACTTCGTCGAGGATCGACAAACCTTCTCCGATTTCCTCGTCGAGGATGTTGCACGGCGGCGCGACGTGGAGCCGATTGGCGACAACCATCGGCCACAACCCCTTGCTACGACAGGCGGCCACGATGGCGTGCATCGGGTCCGCTCCGGTATGGCCCGCCGAGCGGTCGCCGAGCGGTCGCCGGGTGCCCTGGTCGCACACCAGCTCGATTGCCCAGAAGGCACCCAGGCCGCGCACGTCGCCGACGCACGGATGTCGCCTGGCGAGTTCGGCCAGGCCGGGGCCGAGCACGTCGCGGCCGACCCGGGCCGCGTTCTCCACCACACCCTCCGCACGCATCGCCTCGATCGCAGCGACGGCCGCGGCGCAGGCGAGCGGATGCCCGGCATAGGTCAGACCGCCCGGATACGGCCGGTCGTCGAACCGGACGGCCACCTCCTCGGTGATCAGCACGCCCCCGAGTGGCACGTAGCCGGAGTTGACTCCCTTGGCGAAGGTGAGCAGATCGGGACGCACCGCCCAGTGGTCGACGGCCAACCAGCGCCCGGTCCGGCCGAAGCCACACATCACCTCGTCCGCGATCAGCAGGATGCCGTGCTCGTCGCAGAGTCGCCGCACCCCGGCCAGGTAGCCGTCGGGCGGGACGAGGATCCCGGCCGTTCCCGGCACCGGCTCCACCAGCACCGCGGCCAGCGTCTGCGGGCCTTCGGCGTGGATGACCTCGGCCAGATGCCGCAACGCCCGGCGACACTCCTGCTCGGCACTGCTGGCGTCGAACGGCGACCGGTACGGGTAAGGGCCAAAGAACCGGGCCACCCCGGCGGCGCCGGTATCCACCGGCCAGCGGCGCTGGTCACCGGAGAGATGCAGGGCGGTCTGGGTGCCGCCGTGGTACGAGCGGTAGGCCGTCAACACCTTCGGTCTCCCGGTCACCAGGCGCGCCATCCGCACCGCGTGCTCGTTGGCCTCTGCGCCGCCGCCGGTGAAGAAGACCTTGTTGAGCTGTCCCGGCAGCAGGCCGGCGATCAACCGGGCCGCCTCCGACCGCTTGTCGTTCTCGAAGACGGGCGCGACGGTGCAGAGCCGCTCGGCCTGCGCCCGGATCGCGGCCACCACCCGGGGGTGCTGGTGGCCGATGTTGAGGTTCACCAGTTGCGAGGAGAAGTCGAGATACCGCCGCCCCTGGTCGTCCCAGAAGTACGACCCGGTGCCCCGGGTCACCGTCAACTGGCTGACGTCGCCCTGCGCCAGCCAGGGATGAAACACGTGCGCAGCACCGTCCACCGCGAGCGACTCCCGTGTCGTCGTCAGGCCGCCGCCGCCGACTTCGCCTCCACCAGCCGGGCGATCGCCTCGATCGACTGGAAGTTCTCGATCTCCAGGTCACTTGACTGGACCTCGATCCGGAACTCCTTCTCCACGAACGCGACGAGCTGCATGGCGAACAGCGAGTTGACGTAGCCAAGCTGGAACAGGTTGTCGTCGTTCCGCAGCTCGTGGGTGCCGAAGTGCGGCTCCAGGAATTGGCGCACCCGCGCCCGCGCATCGTCCCGCGTCATCAGCTCTTGTCTCCGTTTCCGTCGATCCGATAGTCGTAGAAGCCCTGCCCGGTCTTGCGGCCGAGCAGCCCCGCGTCGACCATCCGGCGCAGCAGGGGCGCCGGACGGTACTTGGAGTCGTTGAAGCTGTCGTACATCACGGTGATCGAGTTCAGGATCGTGTCCAGCCCAATGAGATCGGCGGTTTCCAGCGGCCCCATCTTGTGCCCGAAACAGCCCTTGAAGATG
The DNA here is from genome assembly GCF_038246755.1 of Micromonospora sp. FIMYZ51. Taxonomy (NCBI): domain Bacteria; kingdom Bacillati; phylum Actinomycetota; class Actinomycetes; order Micromonosporales; family Micromonosporaceae; genus Micromonospora; species Micromonospora sp. FIMYZ51. Next base: position 4,583,026 of record NZ_CP134706.1, read on the forward strand.
CGGTCGACGTTCAGCGCCGAGGCGACACTGTCCTGGACGCAGAAGACCGCCTCGTTGATCGTCAACATCAGCACCCGGTTGGTGACGAAGCCCGGTAGGTCGTCGACCACGACCGGCTCCTTGGCCAGCCGCGTCAGCAGCCCGGTGGCCACCGCCATGGTCTCGTCGGATGTGTGGTGGCCGCGGATCACCTCCACCATGCGCATGAGCGGTACCGGATTCATGAAGTGCATCCCGACGAGCCGGTCCGGCCGGCCGGTGACCGCCGCCAGTCGGGTGATCGGGATCGCCGAGGTGTTCACCGCGAACACCACCTCCGGGGCGCAGATCCGGTCCAACTCCTGGTAGAGCCCGCTCTTGATGTCCCAGTTCTCGGTGACGTTCTCGACCACGAAGTCGACGTCCGCCAGCTTCGCGACGTCGGTCTCACACGTGATCCGTCCGAGCACGTCGGCATCCGGCCCGACTCGGCGTACGCCGGTCAACAGTGGCTGGGTCCGCAGGTCCGCTGCTATCTGGCTGATCGCGCCGTGGAGCTGCTCGGCGCTCGTATCGACAAGCACGACATCCATGCCCTTTTCGGCGACCGCCTGGGCCACCCCGCGACCGATGGTGCCGGCCCCGACCACGCCTACCTTCTTGCTGTCCATCCGCCTCGCCTCATGGCTCGTGACTGCCTGCTGTCCCACCGGTCGGCGACTCGTCACCGTGACGAGGCCGTGTCGACCAGTCGCGCCTTGTTCATGTCGTCCCGAAAGTCGAGCCAGTCGCGCACGGGTGCCGGGTCGAACCGGGGTGACTGCGCCACCAGCGTGAAGAACCGGGTGCCGGCCTCCAGCAGCCCCTCGCCGACCTCGTCCGGACCGCGTCGGAACACCCGGGTCGAGCGCTCGATCGCGCCCGGGTCCCGGCCCACCTTGGCGCACCACTCGTCCAGGACGCGGTGCTTGTGGGCGAGGACGGCCGCGTCACCGAAACCGTGCCAGATGTCCGCGTGCATCGCGGCCAGCCGCAACGTCTTCTGCTCGCCGTTACCGCCCACCAGGATCGGGATCTTTCTGGTGGGCGGCGGGTCGAGGCGCTGCCAGCGGCGCTCGATGCGGCGCAGTCCTTCGCCCAACGACGCCAGTCGGCTGGCCGCAGTGCCGAACTCGTACCCGTACTCGTGATAGTCCCGTTCGTTCCAGCCGGCACCGATACCCAGGAACAGTCGGCCGCCGCTGATGTGGTCCACGGTGCGCGCCATGTCGGCAAGCAGGTCCGGGTTGCGGTACGAGTTGCACGTCACCAACGGCCCGATCGTCACCTTGGAGGTGGCCTCCGCCCAGGCACCGAGCATGGTCCAGCACTCGTAGTGCGCGCCGTCGGCGGGACCATAGACTGGAAAGAAGTGGTCCCAGTTCATCAGCACGTCCACACCGAGTTCCTCGTACATCGCCGCGGCTCGCCGAATCTCGGCGTAGCTGCAGTACTGCGGTTGGATCTGCACACCGATACGCACCGGGTACGTCGCATAAGGCAGTTCGGACACAGCGGGCTGCTCCCCTCGAAGGGCGACAGGTGGTGGGGTAGGTCAGGCGCGGGCCACCGGCAACCGGTCACGTACCGCCGCCGGCCACCCGGCGGGGTCCGTGCCGTGCTGGCAGCAGAACGCGTACGTCAGCCGCTCCAGGCCGAACCCCGCGCACGCGGTGCTGACCGGCTCGCCGTCCGCCCCGCTGATCTCCATGCTTTCGCTGAAGAATCGATCGTGGTAGTTGAACGACGCTATTGCGCTCGATCGACCTTGCGCCACGTCGGCCCGCAGCTCGTACTTGAGCTGAAGCAGGCGCTGCGACATGACCTTGTCTGGCGTGTCGTCATCGCAGAAGAACGGGTCGTTGCCCACCTCGCACCAGCCGGTCAGGCCGATCTCCGTAACGAACTGGAACACGTCGGCCATCAGCTCTTCCCTGGCGCGCAGGACGAACTGCCGGTCGCCGAGGAAGACGACCTCCCGGATCGTGAAGTCCCACAGCCGTTCCAGCGAACGCGCGTACCGGGACTCGAATCGGAACGACTTGCCCTTCGCGGTGATCACCCGCTGCCCTTCCGCGTCGAGCGAACGGCCGGCGAGCTGGTGGAAAGTGTGGAAGCACATGGTCGGTGGCAGGCAGTAGTCAACGTCCGTGCAGTGACCGAGCAGGGCGTCAGCCATCCGCTCGCCGCGCTTGGCGCGGGCGACCACCGCACGATAGACATCGGTGTCGCTGTGCAGCCGGGTGACGAACATCAGGAACTGCGGGAACGAGTTGAAATAGCCCACCTTCTCCAACACGCTGGTGGGCAGCAGCGTCGGATAGCGGTACTCGACGGCGCCGAACCGCGCGTCGACCAGATCGGTGATCGCCGCGTCCAGGGCGTCCATCAGCGCCATCATCGTTCGGTCGAGGACCACCTGACCCTCACCCGCCTCGCTGACCCGCCCCTGTGCCAGCAGTTGGTCGTAGACGTCGGGCAGGTTCGCCGGTCGTTCACCGGCCGAACGCCAGATCACCCGCTGCGGCGTGAGCCCCCGGCCGGCCACGTCGGTCTCCACGAGGTCGGCGACCTTGCGGCGCAGGGCGTCGCTGTCGCCGATCGGCCCGGCCGACATCAGCACGATCTCGTGCAGACGGTCGCCGTGCTCCACGATTGTGAAGTCCACGATGTCCGGCGACACGAAGAACAGTCGACGTTCGATCTCCGCGCGGTACTCACTGCCGATCGGCGAACGCAGAGCCACCCGGGTCTGGACTACCATGCAGCCTCCAGCGGTTTGACGGATCAGCATGGCTCGACGATCGGTACGCGGGCACGGTCAACCAGCGACGATCGTCTGAGCAGGAAGCGTGAGGGATACGCCAGCGGCGTCAACCCGGGCGAGCGCGCCGGACAAACGCGGGCAAACAAAATGCTGACATGAAATGCCAGCGTGCTAAGAATCTTCTTAGCGATTGAGGTCGCTGTCAAGGTGTGCCGCCACTTTCGCGACGAGTTCCGCCTCGGCACCGTGCAGGAAGAAGTGATCACCGTTGACCTCCTCCACGGTGACCGGCCGGTCGCCGTAGCGGCTCCACTCACCGATGGCGCCAACGGTCACCTCGGCGTCGTCGCGACCGTAGAACGCCGATATCGGGCAACCCAGCGACGTCGGGGCGGGCGCCCGATAGTGGTCAAGGATCGTGTAGTCGGCCCGGATGACGGGGATGTACAGCTCCATCAGCTCGTCGTTGGCCAACAGTTCCTCAGGCGTACCGCGCAGGCGTCGCAGCCGGCGGGTGAACTCCGCGTCCGACAGGTCGTGCGTTGTCTCCGCCGGGGTGGCCAGGTGTGGCGCCGGGCAGCCGGAGACCAGCAGCCGGCGCGGGCTCGGCAGACCTGCCGCCCGCAGGTGCCGCACCAGCTCGAAGGCGACGATCCCACCGAAGGAGTGACCGAACACGACGTACGGTCGTGCCGTGTCCATCGCGGCGGACAGGTCAACGAGCAGGTCCGGCAGCCGCGCGACGGGCGGCTCGGACCAGCGCGACCCGCGGCCCGGGAACTCCAGCGGCCGGACGGTCACGCCCGCCGGTAGCCGGTCGGACCAGCCGTCGTAGACGCGCGCGGAAGCTCCCGCGTACGGCAGGCAGTAGAGATCCAGGCCGGACGCAGGTGCCGACGTCGGCACCTGCTCGACCGAGTGCCGGGCGGCAAGCCCGAGTATCCCGTCCACGGTCGGCTGGTCGTGGATCCGGCGCAACGGCAGGCGGTAGCCCAACGCGGTGGTCAACCGGCGTTGCAGCGCCACGACCAGGATCGAGTTACCGCCCGCGGCGAAGAAGTTCTCGCCGTCCGAGGCGGGATCCCGCTCCAGCGTCTCCCGCCATGCCTGCCGAACGGCGGCCCGCCGGGCCTGGTCGCCCGCGTCCACTCAGGTCTCTCCCAGCTCGATCGCGGCTAACCGGACCCGGTCCACCTTGCCGGAGGTGGTGCGTGGCAGGGCCGACACCACCTCCACATGGTGCGGGCAGTGACTTGCCGGCAGGCGGGACAACAGCCAGGCCCGCACCGCATCCGGTCGCAGATCCTCACCTGCCACCACGTACGCGGCCAGATAGCAGCGCTCGGGCCGGTCCGGTTCCCGCAGCAGGGCCACCGCCTCAAAGATCCCGGGATGCTCCTCCAACACCGCCTCGATCTCACCCAGCTCGATCCGGTGACCGCGCAGCTTGATCTGCCCATCGGTACGCCCCAGATAGCGCAGCGAGCCGTCGGACGCCAGCCGACCCCGATCCCCGGTCCGATACGTACGACGCGGACCGTGCGGGGTGTCCCGGAGCACGAACCGCTCGGCGGTCAGGTCCGGCCGCCCCAGGTATCCCGCCGCCAGCCCGGCACCGTAGAGCAGGATCTCCCCGTCCGCGAGGAGCACCTCGGCCCCGGGCAGCGGATGCCCGAGTGTGATGGGCTCGGGTGACTCGACGCGCGCCGCGGTCGCCCAGATCGTCGCCTCGGTCGGTCCGTACAGGTTCCAAAGCTCGTCGCAACGGTCGAGCAGGGCGCCCGCCAGCGCCGGGGTGAGCGGCTCGCCGCCGCACCAGATCCGACCCAGCCGGGGCACGCTGTCTTCGCCCGCCGCCAGCAACAACCGCCAGAAGCTCGGGGTGGCTTGGACGACGTCGGGCGCGTATCGCTGCACCACCTCGACGAAGGCATCAGGATCGGTACGTGCCTCGACCGGTACGGCGACAAAGCTGCCGCCCACGACCAGCGGCACCAGCATCTCGGCCAGCGAGATGTCGAAGGACAGGGCGGTCATCGCGAGGATGCTCTCGCCCCGCCGCAGCCCTGGGATCCGAGCCATCGCCCGGATCCGTGAGGTGAGCGCGGAATGCGGCACGAGTACGCCTTTGGGCAGCCCGGTGGAGCCCGAGGTGTACATCACGTACGCCAGGTCGGCCGGCAGCCCCGACGGCGGTCCGGCCGCCGCAGCCGGCGGGTCGGACAGTTCGAACGCTCCCTCCCGGGGCGAGCGCAGCACCGCCGCCGGTCGGGCGTCCAGCAGGATCCGCGACCGGTGTGCCGGCGGGGCCTCCAGGTTCATCGGCAGCACCGCGCAGCCCGTTCGCGCCGCGGCCAGGATGGCGATCGCCCCGCTGACCGGGCTCGGCGTCTCCAGGGCGAACATGGAACCCGGCGGACAGCGTTCGGTGAGGACGGCGGCCAGGTCCGTCACGCGCCGGGCCAGATCGCGGTAGGAGTAGACCCCCTCCTCCCCCACCGCCGCTGGCGCACTCGGCGCTTGGGCTGCCTGTTCCCGGACCAGATCCCAGACCGTTTCCACCGACCGGAGAGCCGCCTGCGTTGTGCTCATGTCGATTCGCTCCCGTTCGTGCGTCGCGCCGCCCCGGTGCCGCTCGCGACCCCGGCGTGCAGCCGCAACTCGAGATGTTCGAACGAGGTGACGCCGTGGTGTGGCCGCAACACCGGCGCTGCGGCCAGTTCGACCTCGCCCCACCGGACTTTCAGTTGTCGCAGCGCGGTGCCGACCTCCAGCCGGGCGAGACCGGCGCCGAGGCAGTAGTGAGCGCTGTGCCCGAAGCCAAGGTGCCGGGCGGGCGGACGGGACAAATCAAGTAGATTCGGCCGAGCGAACGCCTCGGGATCGCGGTTCGCCACGCCCAGCATCAGCAGCACCAACTCGCCCTTTGGGATGCGGTGTCCGGCCACCTCGACCGGGGCCACCGTCAGCCGGGCCACCTGCTGCACCGAGGTGTCGAACCGCAGCAACTCCTCGACCGCAGCCGGAACCGCCGCCGGAGTCAGGGCGGCCCACTGGCCGGTGTGCAGCAGCGTCCGGACCGCCTTGCAGAGAAATGTTGCGGTGGTCTCGAACCCGGCGAACACCAGCAGGCTTGCCGTGGCGGCCACGTCCAGCTCGTCGATCTGGCCGGCGGTCTGCGCCCGGCGCAGGACCGCGAGCGCGGTGCCGTCGGCCGGCCCGGCTCCGGCCAGTGCCGCGCGGACCACTGCGGTGATCTCGGCCAGCGCAGTGGTTCCCCTGCGCACCACGTCGGGGAGATAGTCCGCTACCAGGAGAGCGGCGATGTCCAGCGCCCATCCTGGCAATCGGGGCGCGGTCTGCGGCGGCAGACCCAGTAACCGGCAGATCACTCGGCTGGACAGCGGTACGGCGAGGTCGGTCACCACGTCGAGCCGATCCGTCACGCCGTCGAGGAGTTCGTCGACGACTGCCTCGACGTACGGCTGGAACTCGGCCACCCGCCGGGCGGTGAACAGCGGACCGATGATGTTGCGCAGCGCCCGGTGCCGCGGCTCGTCGGCGAACATGAACCACCGCCGGACGGGGTCGGCGGTGCGGGCACCCTCGGTGTCGCCGTCGTGCAACTGGGTGCGGCCCTGTTCGGGCCAGGCCGAGGAGAGCGCGGGATGGCCGAGCAAGCGGGTCACCTCGGCGAACCCGGTGACGATCCAGACCCCCAGGTCGTCATTGCGGCTTACCGGTTCCGCGCTCGCCAGCGCCAGGTAGTCCTGGCACGGATCCACCGTCAGCAAGCCGCCGGCCCGCCCGTACGGGCAGCCATTCTCCACCGTCACCACCGGCCCCGACCTCATGGCGACGGCATGATCGGCAGGACCACCCGGGACAGGTACCGCGCGCTGCGGTGAATCCGCACGACCGGGGGCGGAACCCGGCGGGGGGTGTCGGCGTTGTCCCGGTCGCAGCCGGTCACGCTTACCCGCAACCGCCGGCCGGCCACGAAGACGTTCGAGGTGGGATGCAGGTCGGCCACCAGCTCGACCGGCTCGGCGGGCAACGGCTGCACCGATTCCGTCACGCCCGGCAGAAACGGCAGTCCCATCGTGTCGTACGGGGCGGGCCCGCAGGCGCGGTACGAGGCACGGATGACGGCCTCGCTGACATAGTGCGACTCGCCCCGCTCGTCGACCTCCTCAAGGTAGACGAAGAAGTCGGCGTCCGGCTGGTCGGCGGAAACCCACAGGTGCACCACCGGGTGCCCGGTCACCTCGACATCGCGGGACAGCACCGGCGTGGTGTAGGTCAGCGCCTTGCGGTCGTTCGGGGTCAGGTGATAGCGGAATCCGCCACCGTATCCGTCCGCCCAGCGGGTGGTCCGGCCCGTCGTGGTGGTGTAGTCGACCCGGTAAACGTCGACGCCGTCCGGGTCGGTCGGCGCGACCGCGGTCAGCAGCCCGTCGTTGACCGAGCTGATCGTTGCGGCCGGGCCGGCGCGAAAGAAGAACTCCGTGGGCCGCACCTGCGCCGGCGGCCACTGGGCCGAACTGCGCCACTGCGTTCCGGGCGGGGCACTCATCGTGAAGTACCGGACCGGCGGTTCGTCCGTCACCCCGTTGTCGATGTCCTTGAGCCAACGGTCGTACCAGCGCAGATGCTCGGTGGCCAGAAAATCGTTGCCGCAACTGTTATGGCTCCACGGACCGATGATCATCCGTTGCGGGTTGGTCAGGTTGCGGAACCACAGGGTCGTGTCCCGGACCCAGATGTCGTACCACCCGGAGAGGTGGCAGATCGGCACGCCGGAAGCGCTGATCCGGGCGATCGCGCCGGCCGGATTCAGCTCCTCGTAGAGCGTCCGGCCGGTCGCCTCGTCCCGACTGTCTCGGCACTTCAGCCGGGCGGCCTGGGCGAACACGTCGACGTTGTGCTGGTGCGCCGCGACGGTGGCGGCGACGTCCGTGCGCGCATCGGCGCGAGCCGCACCCGGCTGGGTGTCCAGCCGGTGAACCAGTTCGCTCCAGGCCCGCGCGAAGTTGTCACGAAAGACCCCGCCGGGTCGCAGGAACGCGAACAGATCGAACAACGCCATCTGCGGGACGATCGCGGCCAGGTGCGGCGGTGCGGCGCCCGCGGCCAGCAGTTGAGCAACCCCGCTGTACGACATCCCGAACATCCCCACCCGGCCGGTGCACCACTGCTGCGCGGCGAGCCACTCGGTGACGGCGTACGCGTCCTGGGTCTCCTCCACGGCGAATTCCACCGGACGCACGCCCTCCGATGCGCCGCTGCCCCGAACATCCACCACCACGACGACGTACTCGTGCCGTAACAGCTCCTTCAACCACGGCTGGGCGTCCAGCTTGGTCATGATCCCGCCGGCCACGGCCTCGGCGCGGCGGTAGCGCTCGTGGCACCAGATCACCGGCAACGGCTCGCTGATCGTCACCCCGTGCCGCTTGGGCCGGAACACGTCGGCGGCCAGCCGGACCCCGTCCGGCATCCCGATCCACACGCTCGTGCGCTCGGCGACGTCCGCCTCCGCCAGAAAGGCGATCACCTCGGCGCGACGCTGCGCCACCCGCTCCCTGATCTCGTCGGTCATCACCCCCGCCGGTGCCTCGAAGCGCAACCGGCCCTGCTCCGTCCAGAGCACCACGCCAGCCTCGCGCAGCCACAGCAGCAGATCCACCACGCCGTCCCCGAGAGGTGGCGGGTCGGCAACCGCTCGGCTCACAGCTCACCCCGCTCGCGCGGACCGTCACCCGGTACCGGTGCCTCCTGCGACCGCAGCACCCAACGGAGCTGATCGAGCTGCGCCGCCAGGCCGGCGATCGTCGGCGTGTTGAGCACCGCGCGCACCGGAATATCCAGCCGCAGCCGCTGCCGCAGCTGCTCGACGACGGAGAGCAGCAGCAGCGAATCCCCGCCCACCTCGAAGAAGTTGGCGTGCACGTGCACCACGTCGAGCTTGAGCAGCCCGCTCCACACCTCCGCCACGATCCGCTCCATCTCCGTGCTCGGCGCGACGACCGCCTCGACCGCCACCGCGGCCGTCGCAACGGCGTCCGGCGGGGGCAGCCTGCGGCGGTCGACCTTTCCGGTCGGCGAGGTGGGAATCGAATCCAGCCAGACGATCGCCGAGGGGTGCATCACGCTCGGCAGCTTCGGTGCCAGGTACGCGCGCAGGGCCGCCTCGTCCCGGGTCGCGCCCGGGACGGGCACCAGGTACGCCACGACGGCCTGCTCCGGAGTCAGCGTCACGACGGCGTTGGCCACCTCCGGATGGGCCCGGAGCACCGACTCGATCTCGCGCAGCTCGACCCGGACACCACGGATCTTGACCTGGTGATCGGTGCGACCAAGGAACTCCATGTCGCCGTTCGCGAGCCAGCGCACCAGGTCACCGGTGCGATAACGACGCCGCCCGGGCTCCGCCGGATCGGGGGCGAACCGGTCGGCGGTGGCATCGGGTCGGTTGTGGTAACCACGGGCCACCCCGTCGCCGCCGATCCACAACTCGCCCGGGATGCCGATCGACTGCGGGTTTCCCCACTGGTCCAGCACGGCGCAGGTGGCGTTGGCGATCAGCCGGCCGAGCGGCATGGCCGCCCGGTCGACCGACGCCTCGCCCATCGGCCCGGCCAGCGCCACACCCGCGGTCTCGGTCGGACCGTACTCGTTCCAGATCCGACAGGCCGGCGAGACCACCTGCCGGGTCCGGACGACCAGGTCGCCGTCGAGGTTCTCGCCGCCCATCGAGACGTCACGCAGCGACGGCATGGCGATCCCGGCCGCGGCCAGCCCGCGCATCTGGGTGGGGGTCAGGTACAGCATATGGATCTCGTGGTCGTTGATGAAGCGTGCGGTGTGGCGCGGATCGATCCGCGCCTGCCGGGAGGGCATCACCACGCAAGCCCCACTGGTCAGGGCGTGGAACATCTGCTCCACCGACCAGTCGAAGTGGTAGGAGAGATTGTGCAGGATCCGCGTACCGGGGCCGATCGGCCGAACATCCTGCGCCCATCGGATCCACGGCGTCACCGCGCTGTGCGGCAGCACCACGCCCTTCGGCTGCCCAGTGGTGCCGGAGGTGTACATCATGTAGACGAGCTGTGCCGCATCCACCGCCGACTCCGGCGCCTGCCGGTCGGTACCGCCGGTGTCCGGGTCCACGTCGTCGGCGTACCGGACGACCAGCCCGCCGACCGCTGCCTGCGGCAGTTGGGGATGCAGATCCGTGGTCGTGACCAGAACCTTCATGCCACTGTCGGTGACGGTGAACGTCATCCGCTCGGTCGGCATCACCGGGTCCATGGGTACATAGGCGGCTCCCGCCTTGAGCGTGCCGAGGATGCTCACCAGCAGCTCCACCGATGGCTCGACACAGAGCCCGACGAAGTCGTCAACGGCCACGCCGGCCGCCGTCAGCTGGGCCGCCAGCACATCGGCGCGGGCGTCCAGCTCCCGGTAGCTCAGCCGGACCTCGCCGCACCGGACCGCCTCCGCGTCCGGCGTCCGGCGCACCTGCTCCTCCACCATCCGGTGCAGGAACTCGTCGGTCCGGTACGGGCCGCACTCGGCTGCCGACCAGCGCGCGATCTGGCGACGCTCGTCGTCGGAAAGCATGTTCAGCTCGGACACCGGCGTGTCCGGTCGGGCGACCGCACCCTCCAGCAGAATGCGCAGGTGCTCAAGCATCCGCGTCGCCCGGTCCGCCGCGAACAGGTCGGTGTTGTACTGCAACGCGATCCGCAACGATTCCGCCTCGGTGACGGCGAACAAGAGATCGAACTTGGCCTGCTCGGCGTCCAGCTCCACGTTGGATATCCGCAGCCCGGGCAGCTCCGGCTCCGGCAGCTCCGGCTGCGACACCACCATCACCCGGAACGGTCCCTGCTGCACCGAGCGGTCCGTCATGACCGCCTTCACCACACGCTCGAAGGGCACGTCCTGGTGGGCGTACGCGCCCAGCGCCCGCTCCCGCACCCGACCGAGCAGCTCGCGGGCGGACGGATCGCCGCTGAGGTCGCAGCGCACCGCCAGGGTGTTCAGGAAGCAGCCGAGCATCTCCTCCAGCTCGGGCAGGTCACGGCTGGCGCTGGGCATGCCCAGCACGATGTCGGACTGACCGGTGTACCGGTGCAACAGCACGTTCACCGCAACCAGCATGGCCATGAACGGGGTCGCGTCGCTGGCGCTTGCGAGTTCCCGCAGTTGCCGAGAGAGGGCCCGAGGCAGCTCGATCGAGACCGTGGCAGCACGTCCCGTCGGCTGTTCCGGCTCGTGGTGATCGGTGGGCAGGTCGAGCACCGGCAGCGGCCCACGCAGAACGTCCGCCCAGTAGTCGAGCTGCCGTCCGAACGCCGCCTCATCGACGGTCTGCTGCTGCCAGGCCGCGAAGTCGGCGTACTGGACCGCAGGCCCCTCCGCCTGCGGCGGCGGCCCGGTCACGGCAGCCGCGTAGAGCCGCAACAGCTCGGCCACCGCCAGCTCGAAGGAGCGGATGTCCGTGATCAGATGGTGCAGGTTGAACAGCAGCACATGCCAGTGCTCGTCCATCCGGAACAGCTCCACCCGCAGCAGCGGGCCACGGGCGATGTCGAACGGTCGGCGCGCCGATGTGAACAGGCGGTCCAGCAGCACCTCGCCGCGCTGGTCCAGCGGCACGTCGGTCAGGTCGACGACCGGTAGAGCCACCGTCAGTTGGCCGGCGACCAGCTGATGCGGTACGCCGTCCACGACGTCGATGGTGGTGCGGAACACCTCGTGCCGGTCGACAAGCGCCTGGAGCGCCGCCCGCAGCGCCGGCACATCCAGCGCCCCCTCGATGTCCACCGCCGCCGGCACGTTGTAGCGGGAGCTGGGGCCATGCAGATGTTCCTCGACCCACATTCGCCGCTGTCCGAACGACGCGGGCGCGGTCAGGCCGCCGTCGGCCTGCCGCGGCAGCCGTGGAATGGTCGACCGCGGCGCGACGGACCCACCACGCAGCGTGGCAATGGCAGCGGCCAGCGAGTCGACCGTCTGGTTCTCGAACAGCAGGCTGAGCGGGATGCGTACGGCAAACTCCTCGCGCAGCCGGCCGATGACCCGGGCGCCCTGTAGCGAGTTGCCGCCGAGGGCGAAGAAATTCGCCTCCGGCCCGGGCACCGGCGTACCGAGGGTCTCGGCCCAGACGGCCGACACCACCTCCTCGTCGGGTGAGAGCGGGCGGGCGTGCTGGGGCATGGTCTGGGCCTGCTGTGTCATGTCGCTCCATCACTTCCGTGGTCAGCGCGGCGTGCTGGCGGTCGCGCCGGTCAGCCGGGCGACGATCTCCGCGACCAGGGGTTGGCGCTCGGGGTGGAGATAGAAGTGGTCTCCGGGAAACATCCGCAGGTCGAACTCGCCGGTGGTCAGCTCGGCCCAGCGCGCCAGCACGGCCCGGTCGACCCCGTCGTCCTCGGTACCGCCGAAGGCGGTGACCGGGCAGCTCGGCAGCGGCGAACCACGGAACTCGTGCGTTTCGAGCACCGTGAAGTCGGCCCGCATTCCCGGCAACAGCAGGGCCATCAGCTCGGGGTCGCGCAGCACCGCCTCGGAGGTGGCACGCCAGGACCGGATCCGCTCGACCAGGTCCTCGTCCGACAGCGTGTGGACCGGAGGTTCCGGCACTTCGCGTACCTGCGGGGGGGTGCTCGCCGAGACGAACAGGTGGGTCGGCGCGCCGACCTCCGCCTGTTCCAGCGACCGGGCCAGTTCCCACGCCACCAACGCGCCCAGGCTGTGGCCGAAGAACCCGAACGGCCGGTCCAGCAGCGGCACGAAGGCCGGCACGAGCGCGTTGAGGATGTCGGTCATCCGGTGGAACGGGGGGCTCAGGAGGTCGTCCTCGCGGCCCGGCAGTCGGATGGCCCACGGCTCCACATCCGGTGGAAACTCGGCAGCCCAGCCACGGAACGCAGCCACCCCGCCCCCGGCGTAGGGGAAGCAGAACAGCCGGATCGTCGCGTCCGGTCGGGCGGCGAGCCGGCGGAGCGACCCGTTCATCGCCCGCCCGCGTCCGCCATGGCGCGGCGCAGGCTCAGCGGGCGCATGTCGGTCCACACCTCCTTGATGTGTGACAGACACTCCTCTTTCGAACCTCGGGTGCCGTCTTCCCGCCAGCCCGGCGGCAGTTCCCGCCCCTCCGGCCAGATCGAGTACTGCTCCTCGTCGTTCAGCACGACCGCGTACCGCTGTTCATCGGTCTCCTCCACGTGCGGAACTCCTCCCTGAATAGGCACCATGCCCCGACGGCATGGCAGGCGGTGCGGGGGTCAGGCCGGCCCGCCCGGTGCCCGCGACACCAACGACCGCAGCCTGCTCGCCCGAGGCGCGGGTGCGGCGCTGGCTCGCTGGGCCTGCCGGATCGGCTCGGCCAACGTCAGCAACGTGCCGGCGGGTTCGTCCACCACCCGTGCCAGCACGGCCAGGAACCCGGCCTGAATCTCGGCGACCTCGGTCGCGGACAGGCGCTGCGAGTTGTAGCTGAACCGCATGGCGAGCCCGTCCGAACCGGGCCGGCCGTACAGGCAGATATCCAGTTGCGACGTCTGGTACGCGGGCGGCAGGAACTCGGTGAACTGGAACGCGGCCGAGAAGATCGGGTTGTGTCCGGCCCGGAACGGCACCGGCACCTCGTCGACCAGACGGCTGAATGGGTAGCGGCTGTGCGCGTACGCGGCCAGGCTGGCTCGCTGGGCTCGGTGCACGACCGCCTCGAACGGGTCGGCATCGGCCATGCGCAGCCGTAGCGACAACGGGTTGACGAAGATCCCGACAAGCCCTTCCAGTTCCTTCGTGTCGCGCCCGGAGAACGGCACGCACATCACGATGTCGTCGTCGCCGCTGATCCCGCGAAGTGTCACCAGATAGGCGCTGAGCAGCACGACGTGTCTCGTCACGTCGAGACGCCTGGCCAGCCCGGCAAGCCCGGTCGCGAGCGAGGCCGGTACGGTGAAGTCCACCGACTCGTTGACCACGTCCTGCACCGGCGCCTCGTAGTCGCCTACCCGTAGCCGAGGCAGCGGCGGTGCCAGTTCGCGCAGCCAGTAGGAGCGCATCGCCTCGCATTCGCCGCTGGACAACCAGCGCAGGCGGTCGCGGAGGTATTCCTCGAACGTCATGGGCAGCGGGTCAAGCCGCGGTTCCCCGTCGGCAAGCGTTGACTCGTACGCAGCCGCCAGCTCACGCAGGAACAGGCCGATGCTGGTGCCGTCGGACATGATGTGGTGCATCTTGACGTACACGGTGTGGTGCTCCGCGCCGAGCCGGAACAGCCGCACGGTGACCGGCGGCCTCCCCAGGTCGTCGAAGGCCGTCCGGTTCTCGGCTTCGATGAGGCGTCGCACCTCAGCGTCGGGGTCGGCGGTGCCGGTGAGATCGACAAGCGGCACGTCCAGGTCGTACACCGGCAACACCGCCTGCCGGGGGCCCTGTGGGGTGTCCCGGAACACGAGCCGGAGCGCGTCGTGCCGCTGCACCAGATAGGCGACCGCACGACGGAAGGCCGGCACGTCCACCGCCTGGTGCACGTCCTGCCAGGCCGGCAGGTTCAGCTCGGCCCGGCCCTCCGCCAGCTGATGCTGGAGCCAGAGGCCGATCTGCACGTTCCACAACTCGAACCAGTCGGGCTCGGCGGGCTGGTCCTGCGCCACCACCGTCGGCTGGTCCTCCACCGTCCCCGTCGGCTGGTCCTGCGCCGCCGGGTCTTCCAGGTGTGTCGCCAGGTCGGCGACCGTCGGGTACGCGAACAGGTCCGCGATGGTCAGCCGCACCCCGAGCGTCTGCTGAATGCTGTTCGCCAGCCGCAGCGCGAGCAACGAGTCACCGCCGAGGTCGAACAGGGTCGCCGACACGTTGATCTCGGGCACCCCGAACTCGGCCGCCCAGAGCCCGCCCAGCGAACGTTCCAGGTCGCGGTACCGCCCGTCGGCGCGTCCCACCAGGGTGACCGGCATCGGTGCCGACTTCCTGGACTCGGCGGCAGATCGCGGTCGGGTGACGATCCGTTCCCGGATCGCCGCGCCGAGCCGAATCGGCGCTGCGGCCATCTGGGTGTCCCGGACGGCCGGGTCCAGCGCGGCCAACGCCGGGTAGTTGACCTCACCGACGATCACCTGCCGAGCCGACGACCGCACCACGGCGCGGAAGCTCTCGATCGCGTCGTCGATCTCGATGGATCGGAAGAATCCCTGGTCACGCTGGACGTCGAAGTCGGCGGCCATCCCCGTGCCCAGCCAGTCCGTCCAGTTCACCGTGATGGTGCGCCGTCCGCGCCGACTCCGCCACGCGGCGAATCCGTCGAGGTACAGGTTGGCGGCGGTGTAGTCACTCTGGCCGGCGCTGCCGAGCAGGGCCGTGGTGGAGCTGAACAGGATCATGGTGTCGGGCGGATCGTCATCGGTCACCGCCTCCAGCACCATCGCACCTGTCACCTTCGGGGCCAGGGTGGCCCGGAACACCTCCGGTGGCTTCCGGACGAGGAATCCGTCCCCTGCGGTGCCGGCGGCGTGGACCACGTCAGTGATCCGGCCGAATCCTCGGCGCACTGCCGCGACCACCCCCGACATCGACGCCAGGTCCGCGACATCCGCCTGGTAGCAGCGCACCTCGCAGCCGCGCCGCTCGATCTCCTGGAGCACCCGGACCTGCCCGGCCTGCCGGTCGTCACCCTGTTCCAGGATGTCGTCCCACCGTTCCCGCGGTGGTGCCGGCCGCCGGCCGACCAACACGAACCGCGACCCTGGTGCCGTCTCGCTGATCGACAGCGCCACCTGTAGGCCGAGGCCGCCGAGGCCGCCGGTGATGAGGTACACCCGCTCCGGACCGGGCTCCGGGGGCTCGGCTCCGCCGGCTCCGACCGAGGGCTCGGCGACCGTCCCGGCCTGGTCGAGATCCACCTCCACCAACTCGGCGACGTAGCGGTCGTCACCCCGCAGAACCACCTGCCCGACCGGATCGCGCCCGATGATCTCTGCGGCGACGGCAGTGGCGGACACCCGACCATCGACGTCCACACATCGGCAGACGGTCTCGATGTCCTCCTGCCCGATGACCTTGGCCAGCCCGAACAGCGCCGAATGCGCCGGCACCGGGGCGGGCTCCTCGCCGGTCACATCGTTGACGTGCCGGGCGACCACCGTGATCCGCCGGGCCTGCACCGCTCGCGTGCTCAGCGATCGGGCGAATCGGGCCAGACTCAGGACCCCCGCCTCCAGCAGGCGATCCTGGGTGGCCAGGTCGTACCGGTCCGGGTCACCGTCGGGTGCCACGAAGATGATCTCCGGTGGCAGATCGGCGTTCGTGTCGACGGCGTCGTCCAGTGCGGCGACGGTCACGGCGATGTCGGCATCGCGCAGTGCCGAGGCGACCGTCTCGCGCAGCGCCGAGGGCTCCCCGACCACGAGCGCCCGGTCGATCCGCCGGACCCCGTCCGGCGCCCGCCGGGTCCGGACCCAGCGCAGGGTGTGGTGCGGCGCGGCCGGACGTGCCTGCTGGATCGTGCGGCGGGGGTTGTTGACCCGCTTCGCGGTGAAACCGGCGACGTCCAGCACGAGGTCGCCGTCTTCGTCGAGCACCAGAACGTCGACCTTGCGGATCTCGTCACGTTGGCTGAAGCCCTCGGTGGGCCGGATGAAGCTGACGCACCGGGCGGGCATCGGCCGGTGGATGCTCAGCCGGTCGTACCCGATCGGCAGATAGAAGTCGCCGTCCGAAGCGTTGGCGTCAGACTGCTCGTTCAGCATTGCCCAGCGGTGGAAGCCGGTGGCCAGGTCCAGCAGCGCCGGGTGAAGTGCGTACGCGCCGATCTCGTCGCGGTAGCGGTCGGGCAGGCGCAACCGGCCCAGTGCCGCGTACGCGCCGACGTCGACCACCCGCAGGCTCTCCCGCCAGCGTCCGCCGAACTCCATGACGTCGTGCTCGTCCTGCGCCCGGCCGACGTCGACGCTTGCCGACGTGCAGCGGGCGGCGAGATCGGTCACATCGGTCCGCGGTGGTGCGGCCAGCGGTCGATCGCTGAGCCGGCCACGCGCGTGCACCGACCACCGCTGGCCGGCGGCGGCCGGATCCCGGCTGACCACAGTGAACTCCAGTTCACTGGCGTGGGTCCGCCGCACGGTCGTGTGCACCACGCGCGGATGCCCGGCCCGCACCAGCAGCGGCACCTGGAACTCGACCGCCGACAGCTCCGTGACCGGCGTGTCCACCAGGACGGCTCCGGCGGCCCGGGCCATCTCCAGGTACGTCGTGCCGGGCACGATCGCCTCGGCCAGCATCCGGTGCTCGCTGAGCATCCAGTGCCGCTCCAGATCGAATTCCGTGCGGAAGACCACTTCGTCGATGCCGTGCACCAGCAGCTCGTCAAGCAACGGATGGATGGGCTCGGCCGGCACCCGGGCGGCGGGATCGGGGGCCGGGGCCGGCTCCAGCCAGTACCGCGACCGCTGGAACGGATAGCTGGGCAGCGCCACCCGCCGTGGGCGTTCGTGCCCGTGATAGCCGGTCCAGTCCGGGCGTACGCCGGCCAGCCAGAGGCGGCCGAGTGCTCGCTGCGTCGTGACCAGCTGTCCCCGTCGGTCAGCGCGGTGCGGCAGGCTGGCCACCGTCCGCGCGTCGTCCGGGATCACCCGGCGGGCCAAGTTCGTCAAGGTCTGTCCCGGCCCGACCTCAAGCAGCACGACATCCGCCTCGGTCGCAATTGTCGCGAGCCCGGCGGCGAACTCGACGGTCGCCCGCGCGTGCCGACCCCAGTAGGCCGGATCGGTGGCTTGTGCACCGGTGATCCAGTCGCCGGTGACGTTGGAGACGAAAGGCACCTGCGGCTCGTGCCGTGGCACCCGCGCAACCGCGGCCACCAACGGCTCGACCATCGGTTCGACAAGTGCCGAGTGGAAGGCATGCGAGGTGGCTACGCGGCGGGCCGTCAGCCCACGCCGGGCCGCCTCGGCCGCGAACGCCGCCACCGCTTCCACCCCGCCGGACACCACACAGTCGGCCGGCCCGTTGTGTGCCGCGAGCGCCAGTCCCTCCGGCAGCAGCCGCTCGATCTGCGCCCGGTCGGCGGAGACGCTGAGCATCGCGCCGGGCGGCAGCTCCTGCATCAGCCGACCGCGCAGCGCCACCAGATGCAGCGCGTCGGCCAGAGCGAACACACCGGCCCGGCAGGCGGCAACATACTCGCCGACGCTGTGCCCGAGCATCGCTCGTGGGGTGATCCCCCAGGACGCCCAGAGCTCGGCGAGCGCGTGCGACACGGTGAACAACGCGGGCTGGGCGAATCGCGTACGGGTCAGCTCGCCGGCCGCCGCCGGGTCGTCTGCCCCGCCGATCAGCAGCGCCCGGAGATCGATGTCGAGCTCCGACCGGAGCAGGTCAGCGCAGTTGTCGACCGCCGCGCGGAAGACCGGCTCCTGCCGGTACAGGTCGGCGACCATCCCCGGATGCTGCGCACCCTGGCCGGGAAACAGGAACGCGACCGGCGGTTGGCCCGTGCCGGCCCGACCGGTGCACACGGTGGACGGGTCCCCGGCGGACAGCGCTCGCGCCGCCTCGCCTGCGGTCGCGGCGACCGCGATCCGTCGGTGCGGGAACGCCTGGCGCCCCGCAGCCAGCGTGAACGCCACGTCGACCAGAGACTGGTCCTGCCGATCAAGGCGGGCGGCGAGCCGGCTGGTGGCCTCGTCCAGGGCGTCCGGCGTACGCGCCGAAATCACCAGCAGCTGGGATTCACGGGCCGACACCGGTGCGGCGGCCGGCGGTGCCTCCTCCAGCACCACGTGCGCGTTGGTGCCGCCGAACCCGAATGCGCTGACGCCCGCCCGGCGGGGGAACTCCGTGCGCTCCCAGGCGGTCAGCTCCCCCTGCACCCGGAACGGGGTCCGCTCGAAGTCGATGTCGGAGTTGGCGCCGGTGAAGTGCGGGGTCGGCGGCAGCATGCCGTGTCGCAGGGCCAGCACGGTCTTGAGTAGCCCGGCGATGCCGGCAGCCGCGTCCAGATGCCCCAGATTGCCCTTCACCGAGCCGATCACACATGAGTCCGTGCGGTCACTGCTCTGCCGGAAAGCTCGGGTCAGGGCTTCGACCTCGATGGCATCACCGATCTTGGTGCCGCTGCCATGTGCCTCGACGTACCCGATGCTGTCGGCCGACAGGCCGGCCAACTCCAGGGCCTCCAGCACGACCGCCGCCTGCCCGGCCACCCCGGGCGCGGTGAAGCTGGCCTTGTCCGCGCCGTCGTTGTTGACCGCGGTCCCCTTGATCACCGCATACACCGTGTCGTTGTCGGCCACCGCGTCGGAGAGTCGCTTCAGCACGATCGCGCCCGCGCCGTTGTTGAACACGGTGCCCTGGCTGTGCGCGTCGAAGGGCCGGCAGTGCCCGTCCGGCGACAGGATGCCGCCCTCCTGGAAGGTGTAGCCCGTGCCCGGCGGCACTTTGAAGGACACCCCGCCAGCGACCGCCGTGTCGCACTCGCGGTTGAGCAGGCTCTGGCAGGCGAGGTGCACGGCAACAAGCGAACTCGAACAGGCGGTGTGTACGGGAATACTCGGGCCACGCAGATTCAGCTTGTACGACACCCGAGTAGTGAGGAACGCCAACTCGTTGCCCACGCCGACGTTGGCGTCGCCGATCGCCGCACCGCCCTCCAGGTTGGCGAAGACGTTGGCCAGGTATGCGCTGGTGCTGGCGCCTCCGAAAACGCCGACCGCTCCCGGGATCCGGTCGGCGGCGTAGCCAGCGTGCTCGATGGCCGCCCAGGCCGTCTCCAGGAACACCCGCTGCTGCGGGTCCATCACCGTGGCCTCACGGGGGGTGTAGCCGAAGAACTCGGCGTCGAAGAGGTCGAACCCGGCCATCCGGGCGCCGGCCCGCACATAGTCGGGCCGGGAGAAGCGCTCCCGCGGCACCCCGGCGGCCAGCAGCTCATCGTCGGTGAAGAAGCTGACGCTCGCCACCCCGTCGTGCAGATTTCGCCAGAACTCGTCGAGGTTCTCTGCGCCGGGAAAGCGGCCCGCCATCCCGACGATTGCGATGTCGCACCCGGACTCGTGCACTTCGGAGTCGTCCACGTGGTCACCCCAATTCGTTACGGGATCCGGCACGCCGCATCACGTCGGCGTGACACGCCGACGGGCGGGAAAGGGACGAGGCACAGCTGGGCCGACGAAACACGAGGGCGCAACAGAGGTGGGCCATCCAACGTGGCCAGACGACCAGGGCCTCGACTTGACATGGTGCGCACCGCAGCAGCGGACAATACGGCACCGTGAAAAGAATCCTCTTAGCTCGATCGCGTAGTTGTCAAGAGGGTCGTCACGGTCGGCGTTCCGATTGGGCGCCCTGTCGGCGGCGCAGCTGCCGATGCTGCAACCGGCCTCGCTCGATCGCCCGGTCGACGCCGTCGGTCCGAGCGGCGGCCCCCTTCAGCGCAGCCTGCGCACGCACTGTGGTGGACCGGAACAACTCGATCAGCTCCACCTGGAGGCCGACCTCGGACCAGAGCCGCTGATGCAGCGTGATCAGCAACAGCGAGTCACCCCCGAGGTCGAAGAAGTTCTGGTCGATGCCGACCCGTTCGGCGTCCAGCAGATCGCACCAGATAGCGGCGACCGCCCGCTCGGTCTCGTCCCGGGGATCGGTGATCGGCCCCGCGTGGTCCGGCGGTGGTGGCAGGGCGTCCCGCTCCACCTTGCCGTGCGCGGAGAGCGGCAGTGCGGCCAGGGGCACCACCGCAGCCGGCACCATGTGCGGCGGCAACCGCTCGCGCAGGAACTCCAGGAGCGCGCCGTCGGCCATGTTCTCCTCGGCACCGACGACGTACGCGATGATCCGCGGCTCGGCACGCCGGTCCCTGCGCACCACGACCGCCGCCTCGCGTACCAGTGACGAGCTGGTCAGCACACTCTCGATCTCGCCCAACTCGATCCGGAAGCCGCGAATCTTCACCTGGTCGTCGCGCCGGCCGAGAAACTCCAGCCCGCCGTCGGGCCGGATCCGCACCACGTCACCGGTCCGGTACAGCCGACCGCCGGACAGCCGATCACCGCCGGCCCCGGCGTGCGGGTCAGGCACGAACGCCGCCGCCGTCAGGTCGGGGCGCCGCAGATAGCCGCGCGCGACGTTGGCGCCGCTGACGTACAGCTCGCCGGGAACACCGATCGGCACCGGCTGTCCGTCGTGGTCGAGCACCTGCCCACCAGTGTTGGCCAGTGGTCGTCCCAGTGGTGTGCCGGCCGTGTCCGGCTGCCGGTCCGTGACCCGGTACGTGAACACGCCGACGGTTGTCTCGGTGGGGCCGTAGTGGTTCTCCACCTGGCACGTCCCCATCGCGGCCACCTCACGCAGCCAGGCCCAGTTCGACGCCTCGCCGCCGACGACCAGGTGCCGCCGGGGCAGCAGGTCCGCCTTCCGGCCCGCGCCGAGCAGGGCTTTGAGATGCGAAGGCGCGATCTTCAGGCAGTCGACCCGGTGCTCGACCAGGTAGTCGGCCAGGGCGTCCGCGTCGAGGGCCCGCTCCCGGCTGATCAGGTGCAGCACGCCGCCGGTGATCAACGGTGGCACCAGCATGGTGAGGCACGAGTCGACCGTCAGCGGCTGCACCATCGCGTAGCTGAGTGGCTCGGTGACACCCAGCCGGTCCAGTATCCCGAGGGTGTAGTTGACCAACTGTCGGTGCTCGACGACCACCCCCTTCGGCGCGCCGGTGGAGCCGGAGGTGAACAGGATGTAGGCGGCGTTGGTCGGCTCGGCCGCCCGGCCGGTGGGCGGGGCGGCCGGCGGTGCCGTCGCGGCCAGCCACGAACGGTTCAACTCGATCGCGTCCACCCCGGCAGGTGGTTCGATCGCGGGAGTGTGGACGAGGACGGTCGCGCCGGCCTCGCGCAGGATCGCGGTCCGACGGGCGGCGGGCTCCGCCGGGTCGATCGGCACGTACGCGCCGCCAGCCTTCAGCGTTCCCAGCACGGCGACCGCCAGCGCCGGAGACCGGTCCACACAAACGCCGACCGGGTGTTCGGGCCCGACCCCACGCTGCTGAAGCAGGTGAGCGAGCCGATTCGCCAGCCGGTCCAGCTCGGCGAAGGTCAGTCGGGCATCCTCGGCGCGTACCGCGATCGCGTCCGGCGTCCGGGCCGCCTGCGCGGCGAACAGCTCGTGCACGCACGTCCCACCGTCCGGCCAGCTCGCCGAGGGACCAGCCAGGTCGGCGATCGCCCGCCGGTCAGCGTCGCCCAGCATCGGCAACCTCGCGACCGGCGTGTCCGGTGCGGCCACCGCCGCCGCGCACAGCCGGCGCAGGTGATCCGCCAGGCGCACGATGGTGTCCCGGTCGAACAGCGCCGTGTCGTACTCCAACTGGCCGCTCACCCGGTCGCCCTGCTCCACCAGGTTGAGCGTGAGATCCCGCTTGCTGGTGCCGTTGTGGACCGGGAAGTCGGTCAGCCGCAGGTCCCCCATGCTCGGAAGTGTCGGAGCGGCGCGCATGGTGCACATGACGAGGAAGTGTGCCGCGGCACCACCGGCGGCCCGGTGTGCGCGCAGCGTCTCCACGACCTTCTCGAACGGCACCTCTTGGTGGGCCAACGCCTCGGCCGTACCGGCGCCGACCTGTCGGAGCAACTCCCGGTAGGTGAGCCGACCGGTGACCCGGGCGCGTAGCAGCACCGTGTTGACGAACAGGCCGACCATCCGTTCGGTCTGCGGATGTCCTCGGTTGGCCACCGACGTGGCCACCGTGATGTCCGAGGCCCCGGTATAGCGGTACAGCAGCACGTCCAGGGCGGCCAGCAGAGCGACGAACAGCGAGGTGCCCTGCCCGCTGGCCAGCCGCCGTAGGCCGCGCACCACGTCCTCGCCAAAGTCGAGATCCACGACCCCGCCGTTGAAGGCGGGTACGGCCGGGCGCGGACGGTCGGTGGGCAGTTGCAGCGGCGGCGGCGAGCCAGCCAGTCGCTCCCGCCAGTACGACAGCTGGTCACGCAGCTCCGGTGTCTCGACCCGATTCCGCTGCCAGCGCGCCACGTCCCCGTAGTGCGCGGCAGGATGATCGCCGCTGGGGCGGTCACCGCCGCGTATCTTTTCGTAGCCGGCCGCCGTCTCGTGCAGCAGCACGCCCCAGCTCCAGGCGTCCCCGACCAGGTGGTGCATGGTCAGCAGCAGCACGTGGTCCGCCGGCGCCATCGCGATGAGGTGCGCCTCGACGAGCGGGCCGGCCACGAGATCGAAGCGCCGGGAGGCCAGCGTGGTGGCCAGGGCGCGAGCCCGCTCCTCCCGGTCCGTCGCCGGCTCGCCCGTCAGGTCGTGCCGGCGGATCGGGCACCCCTGCCCCCGCTGGTCCCCGAAGCGCTGCTCCGGTTGACCGTCGACGAGCGCGAAGGTCGCCCGCAGCACGCCGTGCCGGGCCACCGCGGCGTCCAGGGCCGCCTGGAGCGCCGCCACATCCAGCGGACCGGTGAGACGGACCGCGGCCGGTACGTTGTAGGCGCCGGTGCCCGGAAACATCTGCTCGAACAACCACAGCTGGTGTTGCGGGTACGACAGGGGCGCGGCGCGCCGGTCCGGATGCGGCTCGATCGGTGCCTCGGCCCCATCGCGAAGCCCACGCTCGGCCAGCAGACGGCGCAGCGCGTCGCGTCGCCGGCCGGCCAACCCGGCATCGTTCATTGTCGCCCCCCTGGCTCGGCGAGGAGCCGATCGAGCTCCTCCTCGGACAGTGCGGCCACCTGCAACACAAGCGCCGCACGTTCGTCCAGCTCCGGTCCGGCCTCCGGATCGGCGCGCAGCGCCGCCGCCACACCGGCGATGGTGGGCGCGGTGAAGAACCGCTCCAGCGGCAACGCGGCACCGAAGGTCTCCCGGACCAGCACCACGAACCTCGTCGCGAGCAGCGAGTAGCCGCCCACGGCCCAGAAGTTGTCGTGCACCCCGACCGGACCGTCGATGCCAAGCGTTTCCCGCCACAGGTCGGCAAGCGCGCGTTCCGCGTCGTCGCGCGGCGCCACGAGTGGGATGGTCCGCGCCTGTGGCTGGCGCTCCGCCCGGGCCAGGGCGAGCCGGTCGACCTTTCCGCTTGGTGTCAACGGCAACCGCTGGCACCCGACGAACACGGTCGGGACCATGTACGGCGGCAGCCGGTGGCTCAGGTGTTCGCGTAACTCCTCCGGGTCCACCGCCCGGTCCGGATCCGTCACGTGGTGGGCCACCAGGATCTCGCCGTCGGCGACGACCACGGCGTCGCTGACGGCTGGATGCGCGCACAACGCGCGTTCCACCTCAGCGGGCTCCACCCGGAAACCACGGATCTTGACCTGGTGGTCGGCCCGGCCCAGGTACTCCAGCACTCCGTCGGCCCGGAACCTGCCCAGGTCGCCCGTGCGGTACAGGCGATCGCCCGGCCGGTCGGAGAAGGGGTCGGGCACGAAACGCTCCGCCGTCAAGTCAGGACGACCCACATAGCCACGGCCGAGCGGCAGCCCGCCGACATGGAGTTCGCCGGGCACACCGGGCGGCACCGGTCGCAGCAGTCCGTCGAGCAGGTAGACGCAGGTGCCCGCGATCGGACGGCCGAGTGGCACCCGCCCGGCATCGGCGTCGGCCGGTGTCGCCAGGTGCCAGGTCACGTCGGCGGAGATCTCCGACGCGCCGTACAGATTGACAAGTCGGCGGCCGGGCAGCGCCGCATGGAACGCCGCGACGAGGTCGGCCGTGAGTGGCTCGCCGCTGCTGACCCAGAGGTCCAGCTCCGGTACGACGTCGGCGAGGTCCGGCACGGTGTCGAGGATGACCCGCAGTAGCGACGGCACCAGCACGAGCCGGGTCACTCGGTGTTCGCCGAGCGTGCTGACCAGCGCCGGCACGTCGGCCACCAAACGCTGGGGCAACACCACGAGCGGCACGCCGTGGCACAGCGGTCCGAAGATCTCCCAGAAGGAGTCGAGGAAACTCAGCGAGGTCTTGTGGCAGAGCACTTCGGGGCCGCGGAACGGGAACTCGCGCCACATCCACGTCAGCCGGTTGACCATCCCGCCGTGCAGGCCCACCACGCCCTTCGGGGTGCCGGTGGACCCGGAGGTGTAGAGCAGATACGCCGGCCACGTCGGGTCGATCCGCAGGCCCAGAGGAGACGGATCCCGCTCCGCGCAGGAGCGCCAGAGTTCGTCGAGGCTGACCACGGGCGCGGGCACCGGACCCAGCCGTTCCCGGTGCTCCGTGGCCACCACCGCCAGGTCGACAGCGGCGTCGGTGACGACGAACCGCAGCCGCTGCCGGGGATAGCCCGGGTCCAGGGGCACATATGCCGCCCCGGCCTTGAGGATGCCGAGTAGCAGCACCACGGTGTCCGGGGACCGCTCGACGCACACCGCCACCCGCGACTCGGTGCCGATGCCGCGGCGACACAACTCCCGGGCGAGCTGATTGGATCGCTGCTCGACCTGGCCGAACGTCAGCGTGGCCGACGGATCGCCCGCGCAGCGCAGCGCCGTGCGGTCCCATCCGGCCAGTGCCCGCTCGCGGAACAGCTCCGGCAACGTGGCCGGACCGGTGCAGCCGGCCGGACCGTGTGCCCAGGCGCCGGTCACCAGGGCGCGTTCGCCCGCGGACAACACGTCCAACTCGCCGAGCGGCCGGTCCGGTTCTGTCACGGCCCGGTTCAGCAACTCGGTGAAATGCGCGCCGATGCGGCCCACCGTCTCCGCAGTGAACAGGTCGCTGGAGTACTCGATCATGCCGACGGCACCGTCGGCCGTCTCGCGGAGCATGACCATCAGATCGAACTTGGCGTTGACCACCGGCATCGGCACCTGCTCCAGGCGCAATCCCGCCAGTTCAAGCGGCGGCAGTGGCGCGTTCTGCAACACGAGCACGTTCTGGAAGATCTGGCTGTGGCCGAGGCTGCGTTCCGGTGCGACCGCCTCCACCACCAGCTCGAACGGCAGCTCCTGGTGGGCGTACGCAGCCAGGGTCGTCTGCCGCACCCGGCCCAGCAACGCGCGGAACGACAGGTCGGGCTCGACCTGCGTCCGCAACGCCAGCATGTTGACGAAGACCCCGATCAGGTTTTCGACATCGGGATGCGTCCGCCCGGCGATCGGCGAGCCGACCACGACGTCCGACTCGCCCGAGTAGCGGTGCAGCAGGTACGTGAAGCCGGTCAGCAGCGTCATGAACAGGGTGGCACCCGCCTCCGCGCCCAGCTGCCGCAACTCGTCAAGCAGCGACCTGGGCAGGGTCAGCGGGATGGCCGACCCAGCGAAGCTCTGGGCCGTCGGCCGGGGACGGTCCGGTGGGAACTCCACAAGCGGCGGCGCACCGGCCAACGCAGCGCGCCAGTACGCCACCAGCCGGTCCAGCTTGTCGCCGCGCAGTTGGGCGCGTTGCCATGCCGAGTAGTCGGCATACTGCACCGGCAGCGCCGGGGGCGGCTCGGTGGACACGCCCAGCTCGCGGGCGTAGTGAGTGCCGAGTTCGGCGACCAGAACACCTGTGGACCAGGCGTCCGAGACGCTGTGGTGCATGGTCAGGAGCAGCAGGTGCTCCTGCTCGTCGACGCGCAGCAGCGCGGTGCGCAACAACGGTGGCCGGCTCAGGTCGAACGGCCGGGTGGCCTCGGCCAGCGCCAGTTCCTCCGAGCGCCGCCGGCGCTCTGCGGCCGGCAGGTGCCGCAGGTCGGTGACCGGCATCGCAACGGAGACCGACGGGGCGACCCGCTGCACCGGCCGGCCCTCGTCGTCCACACCGAAGGAGGTACGCAGTGCCTCGTGCCGGGCCACCACCGCGTCGACCGACCGGCGCAGCGGACCGGGCTCCAGTGGCCCCTTGATCCGCACCACGTCAGGGATGTTGTACGCGGGATTGCCCGGTGCCAACTGGTCGATGATCCAGAAACGTTGCTGGCCGTACGAGAGTGGAATTGGCCCGTCCCGGTCCACAAGCGGGACGGGATCAGGGCCAGCCGCACTGCTGCTCGGCCCGTCGGCACCCTCCCGTACCCGCTCGGCCAGCCCTGCCACGGTCGGCGACTGGAGCAGGTTCAGCAGGGACAGCTCACCCCCCAGCGCCGCACGGGCGCGGGAAACGATCTGCGTGGCCAGCAGCGAGTGGCCGCCCAACTCGTAGAAGTCGTCGTCGCGTCCCACACGGTCCAGGCCGAGCATGTCCGCCCAGATGGTCGCGATCGCCCGCTCGACGTCATCGCTCGGCTCGACATACTCCGTGCCCAGGACCGGGCGGGGTTGCCGTGGGCCGCCGGCCGCGCTCGGGGCGCGCCGGGCCCCCTCCGGATGGCGGATCCAGCGGTCCAGCCGTTCCTCCAGATCGCCGGTGACGATCGTGACCACGCCGGGATCCGCGCTCTCGGCGATCCGGCAGAGCAGCCGGACCCCGTCGGCGACGCCTATCCCGTAGCGGGTGACGCTGGTGGTGGGGCGTGCCATGCCGCCCTCCGGGATCCAGTCCTCCAGGTCCACGCTGATCCAGCGTGGCCCGGGTCGATCGGCCATCGCCTGCGCGAACGTGTCCAGGTACACGCTGCCCGCCGTGTACGCGGAGGTGCCGAGGCCACCGAGCACGGCGGCGTTCGAGGAGAACAGCAGCACGAAATCCGGTGCCCGGTCAGCCAGCGCCCGGGCGAGAGCACGGGTGCCCTCCACCTTGGCCCGCAGCACGCCGTCGAGCCAGGGAGCGTCGACCGAGTCGATCGGGGCGAAGGCCGGCCCGCCGACGACGCCAGCGGCGTGAAACACCCCGGCGATCGGTCCCAAGCGCTGTTCGACCGCCGCGAACGCGGCCTCGATCTGCTCAGGGTCGGCCACGTCGGCCTGGATCACCTCGACCCGGGCGCCGCGAGCCCGCATCGCCCGCACCCGCGCGATCCGACGCCCAGTGGGGTCGGCGTCGCCGTGCCGGCGCAGCAGCTCATCCCACTCCCCCTCGGCCGGCAACCCGGACCGGCCGACGAGCGCGACCGCGACCGATTGCCCAGTCAGGTGGTCAGCCAGGTCGAGGCCGATGCCACCCAGCCCACCGGTGATCACGTACGCCGCGTCCGGGCGCAGTGGGTCGCGCGCCGATCCCAGGGTGAGCGGCTCGAAGGTCGGCACCCACCGCCGCGAGCCACGGTACGCGAGCAGCCGCTCCGCAGTTGGCTCGGCGATGACGTCGAGCAGCCGTCCGGCGAGGACTCCGGCAGCAGGCCCGGCCGTCTCCTCGGGCGTGACGTCGACGCAGTGCACGCCGATGCCTTCGTACTCCTGCGGCACGCACTTGGCCGCGCCGAGCAGCGTCGACGCCATTGCGCGCGGCACGTCCGCCCGCTCGATCCGGGCCAGACCGGAGGTGATCACCCACAGGTCCACCGCCGGTCGGTCGCCCGGCTGAGCCAGCGCCCGGGCCAGCCACAGCAGGCTGTGCATGCCGTACGACCTGGGATGCGCAGCGGCGTCCGGGTCACGCAGGCTCCACATGTGCAGCACCCGCGTGGGCCTACCGTCGCCGGCGACCTCGGCCAGCAGCGCGGGATACGCCGCGAGGTCCTCCGGATCGATCCGGTAGCCACCCTCGGGCAGCCGCTCGACGCCGGACCTGGCCCCGGCCGGCGCCGGCTCCACCAGGCTGACCCGATGCCCGGCGGCCACCGCTCGCTCGACCAGGTCGGCAGTCAGTCCGTGCCCCGGACCGCTCGGCGCGAAGATCAGCCAATGCTCCGCATCGCACCAGGGCCCGGCCGGCGGCGGCATCGGAACCGACCGCCACGATGGCGCCAGCAGCCAGGCGTCGGGGTCGTTCACCCGACCGGGCACCGACGCCCGGACGGGACTGGCGGCAGCCGGCTCAAAGCGGCACCGCTGCCGCTCGAAGGGGTACGTGGGCAGGCCCACCCGACGGCGTGCACCGCGCTCGCTCGTACCGGCGAAGTTCACCGGCACGCCGGCGCTCCACAGTTTTGCCGCGCCATCGAGCAGGTGGGCCGGCTCGTCCGGATGGCGCCGGTCGTACGCGGCCGGCAGGGAGGGCACGATCACCGGCTGCCCGTCGGGGCCGGCCGCCGCCAGATGTTCGGCGGCCAGCGCGCTCAACGACTGCCCCGGTCCCACCTCCACAAGCGCGCGATCGGGATCGGCGCACAGCGTGGCGAGCCCATCCGCGAAGCGGACGGTGCTGACGCTGTGCCGAGCCCAGTACGCCGGGTCGGTCGCCTGCTCGGCGGTCATCCAGGTACCTGTCACGTTCGATACCAGAGGAATCTGCGGTGCGGCGAGCGACACCCCGGCCACGATCTCCGCCAACGGCCCGGCGACGCCCGCGACCAGCGGAGAGTGGAAGGCCCGCTCGGCGGCCAGCCGACGGACCGAGATCCGCTGCTCGGTCAGGCGCCCAGCCAACCGGTCGATCTCCTCGGGCAGGCCGGAGACCACGGTCAGCGTCGGTCCGTTGACCAGCGCAACGGAGAGCGAGCCATCGAGGTGCAGGGCCGTGCGCTCCCGGCTCAGCGGCACGGCCAGCATCGCGCCGGGCGGCGTCCGCTCGAACAGCCGTGCCCGTGCCACCACGACGGTAAGCGCCTCCACCAGCCCGAATACGCCGGCCACCGTAGCGGCGACGTACTCGCCGAGGCTGTGCCCGAGCACCGCGGTAGGCCGTACCCCGAGCGACCGCCACAGCTGGGCCAAGGCGTACTCGACGACGAAAAGCGCCGAGTGAGCCAGCGCGGTGCCGTGCAGTCCGCCGTGGGACCCGGTGCCGCGCACCATGGCACGCAGGTCCAGACCCGTTCGCCGGGCGGGCGGCGCGACGTCGGGATGCACCGCCAGTTCGCGCCGGAAGTCCGGACCCAGCAGCGGGTCGAGCACGGCACAGCACTCGTCGACCGCGGCCCGGAACACCGGTTCGGTCCGGTACAACTCACGCCCCATGCCCGGGTACTGGTCGCCCAGCCCGGCGAAGAGGAAGGCGACCGGCGTCTCCTGCCGCGAGTCCACCCTGTCGTGCGCGCCGCCCTCGGCGGAGCCGGCCAGCGCGGCGACCGCCGCGGCGGGCTCCCGGCACACCAGTGCGCGCCGGTGGTCGAATCGCCCGCGCCCGCTTTGCAGGGTGTGCGCGACATCCGCCAGCTGAAGTTCGGGATGCCGGCCGAGGTGGTCGGCGAGCCGATTGCTCATCGCGTCCAGGGCCGCCGCCGATTTGGCGGACAGCACCAGCACCTGCGGCCGGTCCGGCGCGTCGGACGGACCGGACGACGGCTGCCCCGGCGCCTCCTCCAGCACCACGTGGGCGTTGGTGCCGCCGAACCCGAACGCGCTGACCCCGGCCCGGCGCGGGGTGCCGTCGGCGGGCCAGTCGACCAACGAGGTGTTCACGTAGAACGGGCTGGAGGCGAAGTCGATCTGCGGGTTCGGGGTGGAGAAGTTCAGTGAGGGTGGGATCCGGCGATGGTGCAGCGCCAGCACGGTCTTGATCAGACCGGCAACACCGGCGGCAGCGTCCAGGTGACCGATGTTGGTCTTGACCGAGCCCAGTGCGCAGAAGCCGATCCGTTCAGTGTCACGCCGGAAGACCTCGGTCAGCGCCGCCACCTCCACCGGGTCACCGAGCTTGGTCCCGGTGCCATGGGCCTCGATGTAGGAGACCGTCGCAGGGTCCACTCCGGCCACTGCCTGAGCCCGCAGCACCACCTCGGCCTGGCCCTCCAGGCTGGGCGCGGTGAAGCCGACGCGGTTCGCGCCGTCACTGTTCACCGCGGAGCCCTTGATGACCGCGTAGACGGTGTCACCGTCGTCGAGGGCGTCGGCGAGTCGCTTGAGGACGACCACCCCGGCCCCGGAGCCGAAAACGGTGCCGTCGCCAGCCGCGTCGAAGGCCCGACACCGGCCGTCAGACGACGCGGTGCCGCCCGGAACGTGCAGGTAGCCGGTGCGCTCGGGCATCACCATGCTGCTACCACCGGCCAGCGCGAGGTCGCACTGGTAGCTCAGCAGCGCCTCGCAGGCCAGGTGGGTGGCGACCAGCGAGGTCGAGCAGCCGGTCTGCACGGCCATGCTCGGACCGCGCAGGTCGAGATGGTACGAGACCCGGCTGCTGAGGAAATCCTTGTCGTTGCCGAGCATCGCCAACTGCGCATCACTCTCGCCGACCTCGGGATGGTTGAGCAACGTGTAGAGCAGGTAGGTGCTCAGCCCCATGCCGGCGTACACGCCGATCATCCCGGGATGGTCGGCCGGGTGGTACCCGGCATGTTCGATCGCCGCCCATGCCGTTTCCAGGAAGTGGCGTTGCTGCGGGTCGAGCAGCGCCGCCTCGCGCGGGGAGTAACCCCAGAAGCGGTGGTCGAAGCTGTCCACGCCCTCGATGGGCGCCCCGGCAGGTACGAAGTTCGGCGCGCCGACGATCTCCGGCGGCACCCCCAGCGCGGCCAGTTCCGCCGGATCGAAGTTGCGGATCGACTCCACGCCGGCACACAGGTTGGTCCAGAACGTCTCGACGTCGTCGGCGCCGGGGAACCGGCACGCGAGTCCCACGACGGCGATGTCCGCGGCGTTGTCCTCTGGCACCGGGGGCACGCTTGTCATGCCCGGTCCCTTCCGCCGGCTCGGCGCGGGCGCCGCCGGCTGTCGCGCTGCCGGTGAGCCCGTTCGGCGCTGGCCGAGAACGCCGCCACGCGACGGGACGTGCCGGTGTCGCTGAGGTACGCGGCGAGCGAGCTGACCGTCGGATGCTCCAGCAGCTTGATCAGCGGCAGGTCACCGCCGACCGTGCGTTGCAACCGATCGTGCACCTGCACCATCAGGATCGAGTGTCCGCCCAGATCGAAGAAGTTGTCGTGCAGCCCCACCGAGTCGACCTGCAACACCTCGCTCCAGACTGCGGCGATGTCCCGTTCCAGGTCGGTGACGGGTGCCGCCTGTCCGCCGCCACCGGCGGCGGACCACTCCCGGGCGGCCAGAGCAGCCGTGTCGACCTTGCCGTTCACCGTTCGGGGCAGGTCGGGCAGCACCACGACCCCCATCGGGATCAGCGGTTGAGGGAGCCGGTCGCGCAGGTCGCGCCGTACCTCCCGGTCGGTGGGCCGGGCATCGTCTGCGGCCACGACGTACGCCAACAGGCCGACACCCCCGCCCGCGTCCGGACGGGCCACGACCGCCGCCTCCCGGATGTCCGGTCGGGCCGTGAGCGCGGCCTCGATGTCCCCGAGTTCGATGCGGTGTCCGCGTACCTTGACCTGGCGGTCGAGCCGGCCAAGGAACTCCAGTCGGCCATCGGAGCCGTAGCGGGCCAGGTCACCGGTGCGATACAGGCGGCCGCCGGGGACCGTGCCGAAGGGGTCCGGCACGAACCGCTCGGCGGTGACCGCCGGCCGACCCCAGTAGCCGCGCGACACGCCGGCCCCACCGATCACCAGTTCGCCCGGCACGCCCCGGGGCACCAGGCGCATCATCTCGTCCACCAGGTAGATCTGCGTGTTGGCGACCGGCCGCCCGAGCGGAACCGCGCCGGCCACCTCGGTCACCTCGTGGACCGCCGACCACACGGTGGTCTCCGTGGGGCCGTACATGTTGAACAGCCGGGCGGGCAGGTCCCGACGGAGTCTGGCGGCCAGGGCGGGAGGCAACGCCTCGCCCCCGACCAGCAGGGCACGCAGGCAGGTCAGCTGAGCCATGGCCGCGTCGTCCAGGGTGATCATCTGCATCGCGGACGGCGTGGCCTGCAACAGCGTCGGCTGCCACTGGGCTACCTGCTCGGCCAGCGTGGCGGCGGTCGGTTCGGCCAGCGCGAGGTTGGTCTGCTCACGTACCCGGGCGAGCAGCGGCAGCCCGGCCAGCACCTGGTCCCGTGGCAGGCCGAAGTCCACCAGACAGGCGATCTCGTCGACCCCGGCCTCGACGCAGCGATCGACAAGTGGCCGGACGGCGTCGGGGGTGCCGAACAGCGCGCTCGTGTCGTAGTACCGGTTGAACGCGAAGTTCAGCAGGTCGTCCAGATCGGTTTCGCTCATGCCCGCCAGGTCGACCGGCAACTGCAAGCTACGCACCAGGTTCTCGATGAGTCCCACCGAGGAGCGCAGGTAGCGAGTGAACGGCTCGCGGACCGCGTCCCGCACCGCGGCGCTGTCCTCGCCGAGGAACGTGTGCAGCATCAGGGTCACCGTCCCGCCCGCCGGGTCGTGCCCGTGCGCCGCCCGCGCCTCCCGGTATCGGCGGATGTTGCCGGCGACCTGCTCGACGCTCTGACCGAGCAGGTGCGTGAGCACATTGGCACCAAGTGCCCCGGCCCGGCTGAAGGTCTCCGGGCTACCGGCCGCGGTGATCCAGGTGGGCAGCGCCGGCTGAATCGGCGCGGGATGGATTCGGACCTGCACCGGCGTGCCGGAGCCACCGGGCAGCGATACCGCCTCGCCCCGCCAGAGCCGGTGCACCGTCTCGATGTCCTGGAACATCCGCTCCTTGCGGTCGGGGTACCGCTCGGGGAAGAAGACGAAGTCGTCGGCGTGCCAGCCGGAGGCGAATGCCACGCCGACCCGGCCGCCGGAGATGTTGTCCACAAGTGCCCACTCCTCGGCGACCCGGACCGGTGAGTGCAGCGGCAGCACCACGCTGCCGGCGCGTACCGCGATGTTGCCGGTGAGCGCGGCGACGGCCGCCGAAAGCACCGACGGGTTCGGGTACAACCCGCCGAACTCGTGGAAGTGCCGCTCGGGCGTCCAGATGGCGGCGAATCCGTGCGCGTCGGCAAACCGGGCACCCTCGAAGACCAGGCCGTACCGGTCGGTGGTCGGCTCCGCCGCGGTGTCGGTGCTGGCGAAGTAGAACAGGCTGAAGTCGACCGGCCGGCTCCGCGCGGCCACCGCGCGCTGCCGGAACGTCTCCTCGGCCAGCACCACCCGCGCGCCCCGGGCCAGCGTCCACAGCAACTCGAGGACGGAAATGTCGAACCCGACATTCGTCACCGCGAGCATCGTGTCATCGGGCCCGCAGCCCACCCGCTCGTCCATCGCCAGGAAGAAGTTGCCGACATTGCGGTGGCTGACCACCACGCCCTTGGGCACGCCTGTGGAACCGGATGTGTACAGCAGGTAGGCGGCATTGTCCGGACGAACTCCGCTGCTCACGCCACCGACGCGCCGGTCCGGCGTGGCGAGGACCTCGTCGATGTCGAGCAGCGGCACGCCGGCCTCTGCCACCACGTCGCTCACCGGCCGGCGGGTGATCACCAGCGCGGGCCGGGCGTCGGCGATCACCATGTCGATCCGAGCTCGCGGGTGCGTGGGGTCGAGGGGCACGTAGGCGCCGCCCGCCTTGAGGATGCCGAGCATCGCGATGATCAATTCCGGCGAGCGGTCCAGGCAGAGGGCCACCCGGGTCTCCGGACCGACGCCGTGGTCGGCCAGTTCGCGCGCCAGCCGGTCGGAGCGCTCGGTCAACTCCGCATAGCTGAGCCGGGTGGACCGGAAGGCGACCGCCACCGCGTCCGGTGCGCCCGCAGTGGCGATCACCTCGTGGATGCACCTCTCGGGAGGGCCGACCACGGCGGTATCGTTCCAGCCGCGCACCATCCGCTCCCGCTTGGCCACATCGAGCAGCGGCAGTTCCTCGATGGCGCGGTCCGGATCCCCCGTGATCTCCCGCACCAGCGTGCCGAAGTTGTCCGCCAGGTCGGCGATGCTGCTCCGGTCGAACAGGTCGGCGTTGAACTGGATCCGCGCGACCAACCCGTCCGGATCCTCGGCGACGATCATGGTGAGGTCGAACTGGGCCGTCCGCTGCGGCACCGCGACGGGTTCCAGCCGCAACCCGTCGATCGTGAACGGGCGAGTGGCATGACCAACGGCCACCGAGCCGAAACCGTCCGGCAGCCGCGACGGCGTCTGGTGGTGGATGAACATCACCTGGAAGACCGGCGACCGGGCCGGATCCCGCACCGCCTGCACCTGCTCGGCCACCAGACCGAACGGGTAGTCCTGGTGCCGCAGCGCTGCCGCGACGGTGTTCGAGAGCCGGCCGAGCAGGTCGCGGAACGTCGGCGCGCCGCCGAGATCACCGCGCATGACCACCGGGTTGACCAGGTAGCCCACGGTGTTGACAAGCGACGGGCTGCTGCGGCCGAAGGTGGGCGTGGCGACCAGGATGTCGGTCTGTCCGCTGTAGCGGTACAGCAACACCTGAAACGCGCACAGCAGCGTCGTGTAGAGGGTGGTGCCCTGGCTGCGCGCCAACGCCACCAGCCGGTCGAGTAGCTCAGGGGCGAGGACGAAGTCGTGGCAGTCGCCACGGTACGTCTGCACCGGCGGCCGGGGACGGTCGGTGGGCAAGTCCAGCACGGGCAGCCGCCCGCCGAGCTGCTGCCGCCAGAACTCCGCGCTGGCCGTGCCGGTCGGCCCGTCCAGGTATTCGCGCTGCCTCGCGACGAAATCCGAGTAGCCACCGGCCGGGGGCAGCGCGGGGTCGATGCCGCGCCGGTCGGCGGCATAGCACCGGGCAAGTTCGTCGACCAGCAGGGACATGGACCAGAAGTCGCCGATCACATGGTGCATGACCACCAGCAGCACGGGGCCGCTCAGCTGCCCCGTGACCAGCCGCACCCGGATCAGCGGGCCGGTGGTCAGGTCGAACGGCTCGGCGACCAGCTCAGCCAGGTGCTCCGTCAGGGCCTGGGGCGACCGGTCGACCGGCGGTTCGACCGTCAGCTGCAACTCGGGCTCTGCGGCGACGTGGCGCACCGGTTGCCCGTCGCGCAGCGGCAGCGAGGTCCGCAGCGCCGGATGGCGGCGGGCCAGCGCCTCGACGGCGCGACGCAATGCGTCATGATCCACGTCGACCGGCAGGCGTACGGCACCTGCCATGTTGTACGCGGCACCGCAGCCGGTGATCCGGTCCAGATACCACAGCCCCCGCTCGCCGGGCGTGAGCGCGTCCGGCTCGACGGAGGAACCGGTCGTGGACTCCCGGACGGCCGAACGGCGTGCGGTCACGGCGGCGGACAGCTCGGCGACCGGCGTGTCGTGCCACGCCTCCAGCTCCACCGGGACCCCGAATGCCTGCTCCACCTCGTGCTGAAGCTCCAGCATGCCGAGAGAGTCCAGGCCGAGCGCCGGGCCGGGCAGCCCGAGGTCCAGCGCGGCTGGCGCGACGCCGGTCCGGGAAGCGATTCGCTCGCGCAGGAACTCTTCGACCGAGCCGGGCGGACCGGCGACGCCGGTGGCGGGCTCGCCCAGGGTGGCCGACGACGCCGACCCGACCGGATCCGGGCCGGCGAAGGTCCGGGCGGCGAGCGCGGGTAGCGTGCCCTCGGCGTACTGCGCCCGGGCCGCGTGCCGCTGGATCTTGCCGCTGGAGGTTCTCGGTAGCCGGCCCGGTTTGACAAGCACGAAGGCGTACGGCTGGACCAGGTGTTCCGTGCCGAGCGCGGCGCGGACGGCAGCGGCGATCTCGTCCACGTCGGCTGCCCGGTTCGGGCGGTCCGCCTCATGGGTCACCACGAGGCGCTCGCGGCCGTCAACCACGACAGAGAAGCAGGCGCCGCCGTTGGGCCGCAGCGCCGGATGCGCCCGGAAGGCGCTGTATTCCAGATCCTGCGGGTAGTGGTTCACGCCGTTCTGGATGATCAGATCCTTGATCCGGCCAGTGACGTACAGATCGCCGTCGAGCACCCGACCCAGGTCTCCGGTGCGCAGGTACGGGCCGTCGTCGGTGTCGGCGATCCGCCCGTGGAACGTCTCAGCCGTGGCTGCCGGCTGCTGCCAGTAACCGCGCGCCACGCTCGGCCCGGCCACCCAGATCTCGCCCACCTCGCCGTCGGGCCGGCGCAGCCGGGTGTCCGGGTCGACAATGGCCAGGCGCTGGCCGGGCGCCGGACGGCCGCAACCGACAATCGGTTCGCGCGCCGGATCGTCCGGCTGACGCAGGACCGGTCCGCTCTTCGGGCTTCCGCCCGTCACGATGAGGGTCGCCTCGGCCAGTCCATAGCACGGGTGGAACGCCTCCGGGCGGAACCCGGTGTCCGCCACCAACTCCGCAAACGCCGTCATCACGTCGGCGCGCACTGGCTCTGCGCCGTTGAACGCCACCGTCCAGCAACTCAGGTCCAGCCCCACCAGCTGATCCGGCGTGATCTTGCGGACACACAGTTCGTACGCGAAATTGGGCCCGCCGCTTACCGATGCCCGATGGTCCGCGATGGCGCGCAGCCACCGCAGCGGTCGCCGCGCGAACTCCGTCGGCGACATCAACACCGTCTGGTAGCCGGTGTAGAGCGGCTGAAGGATGCCACCGATCAGCCCCATGTCGTGGTACGGCGGCAGCCAGATCACGCTCTTGCTGGTCGGGGTGAGTCCGAAGAACCGTTCGATGTCGGCGCCGTTGTGCAGCAGGTTCCCGTGGCTGACCATCACTCCCTTCGGAGCGCCGGTCGAGCCGCTGGTGTACTGGAGGAAGGCAAGGTCATCGCGGGTGGCCGGCATCGGCTCGTCGTCCGGACCAGCCGGTGGCAGGAGATCCACCGAGATCCAGTCCAGCATGCCGAGAAGTTCGTTCGTCCGGGCGAAATCGGCACGCTGCGTCGCGACCGCGTCGACGGTCAGCGCCACGGTCGGCCGCGCGTCGGCGACGATCCCCGCCAGCCGGCCCAGGCTGCGTACCAGACCCGAGCCCTGCGGCGGGTACACCGGCACGGCGATCGTGCCGGTGTACAGACAGCCGAAGAAGGCCGCGACGTAGTCGAGTCCTGGGGGGAGGATCAGCACCACCCGGTCGCCGGGCGCGCAGCGTCGGCGCAGCGCGGCGGCGACCTGTCGGGCCCGGGCGTCGAGGTCCGCGTAGGTCCAGCTTCGCTCGTCGTCGCCGGCGACAAAGGTGTACGCGGTGTGGTCCGGCTGCTCGGTGGTGCGCCACCGCAGCAGGTCCACAAGCGATTCGGTGTGTGCGGGCAGGGTCGGTTGAGCGTGCATCACACGCGCCCTCTCGTGTCCGAAGGTCAGCTTGGCAACCCGTGCCGGTCGCGCCGGTTCACCGGCGCCGGATCACCTGGCCGGCGTACCTGCCCAGCAGGGACTGCTGGATCTGCGTGGTGCCTTCGATGATCTCCATCACCTTTGCGTCCCGGTAGTGGCGCTGAACCTGCGCCTGCGCGCCCACCCCGGCGGCGCCGTGGATCTGCACCGCGTCGTCGGCCGAGCGGTTGGCCAGCACCGATGCGCGGTACTTCGCCATCAGCGTGAGGTTCACCGCGTCCGAGGAGCCGTGCTCCTTCGCCACACCGGCCTCGTGGCAGAGCAGCCGAGTGGCGGTGATGTCGGTGACCATGTCGGCGAGCATCCGGCGGACCAGCTGATGGTCACTGATCGGTACGCCGTACTGCTCTCGCTCGTCGGCGTAGCGCACCGATGCGTCCAGGCACGCGTATGCCAGACCCACCGAGCCCCAGGCGGTGCTGTAGCGGCCGAGATCCAACGCGGCGGAGGCGACGAAGGTCAGTCCCATCCCGGGCCGGCCGATCATGGCGTCGGCCGGCACCCGGCAGTCGTCCAACACCACCTCGCCGAGCATCGAGCCGCGCAGGCCGAGCAGGCCGCGGATCGGCGTCACGGTCAGGCCGGGGTTGTCCCGCTCGACGAGGAACGCGGTGTGCTGCCCGTCGAGCTTGGCGAAGACGAGGAACAGGTCGGCGAGCTGCGCGTAACTTATCCACTTCTTCACGCCGCGCAGCGTGAACCCGGTCGCCCCCGCCACGGTGGTTTTTTCGGCGAGCGCCTCGATGGCTCCGGCGTCACTGCCGACGCCCGGTTCGGTGAGGGCGAACGCGGCCACCTTCTCGCCACGCCGGATCGGGCCGATCCAGCGTTCCCGCTGGGTCGGCTCGCCCCACCGCTCGATCGAGTGCGCCACCATGTCCTCGACCGCGACGAAGTTGCGGATGTTCTGGCATGCGCGACCCAACTCCTCGGTGAGCAGGCCGTACGCCACCCAGTCCAGACCACCACCGCCGTGTCGCGCGGCCACCGGCGCGGCAAGGTGACCGGCCTCTGCGAGCGAACGCACGACCCGGTCGGAGATCGCCTCCTCCTGGTCGAACTCCGCCGCGTACGGCGCGACCTCCTTGTCGGCGAAGGCCCTGAAGCGGTCCCAGGCCGAGCGCTGCTCCGGGCTCAGTTCGACGATCATTCGCACCACCTGTCGTTCGGACGACGGGCGCGCCAGGTTGCGGTAGCGGGCTCCTGGTGTTGTCGGCTAGCGACGTCCCGGGAAGACCGCACTGAACGGCGCGGGGAAGGAGAATCGCGATCGCGGACCTCGGCCTGATCGGCTCGGCTCAACGCAGAATCGCGCAACGTGGATTTCATCCTCTTAGCAATCCGTCGCTGAGTCAAGACGTTCTCGTTCGCTGGATCTCACGGTCGCCCGGCACCGGCATGACCCGCCGCGGCCAGCGCGGACAGCTCCGAGATCAACTGTTCGCGCAGTGTCGAGGCGGTCTCCGCGTCGAGACCGTCGTCGCGCCAGGCGATGACTACTGTCCACCGTCCGGCGTGGTCCGGGATCGCCTCGATGGTCAGCTCCCGGGAGGTACGCGGCGGCCGGATCCGGATCGGCCGCAGCCGCACCTCGTCTCCGAACCAACCGGCCGGTGGCGCTGCCTGGAGCACCACCCATGCCTGGAACCAGGGATGCCGCCCACGCTCCGGCCCGAGCCGGCTGACCAGTTCGTCGAAGGGCAGGCCCGCGTGCTCCAGCGCACCGACCAGCTCACCGCCCGCGATGCGCAACCGCTCGATCGGGTCGGCGCGCTGGATCCCGCGCAGCGGGATCGCCAGCGGATTGACCAGATAGCCGACCAACGCCTCGCTGGCCGGGTCCACTCGCCCGCCGCTGACCGTGCCCAGACAGAGCCGCTGCACATCGAACGTCCGGGCCAGTGCCGACGCCGCGGCGCTCAGCAGCGTGGTGGAGGGCGGCACGCCGCATCGACCGGCCACCGACAGCAGGCTCGCCACCGTGCCGGGATCCACCACGTGCGTCAGTTCCCGCCGCTGCGCCGTGACGGTGCCGGTCGGCCGGGGTAGGAACGGTGCGATCTCTTCACCCAACCGGACCTGCCAGTACGGCAGGTCCACTTCACGCCACCGGTCGAGCTGCCGCCGTTCCCAGTTGGCGTAGCCGATGTAGCTGTGCTGGACCCCCAACTGCGCAGCCGCACCCACCGCTCGCGCCCGGTACGCCCGGCCGAGATCCCGCACGAAGATCGTCTCCGACCATCCGTCGAACGCGATATGGTGCACCCGCAACGCCAGCAGGTGTCGATCCTCCGCGATCCGGCAGACCCTGGCCCGCACGGACAGCTCCGTGGCCAGGTCGAGGTCGGCGAGCCACCAGTCTGCGGTGAGCTGCTGCGCCACGGACTCCGCGCCACGATTCCCGGGCGGTGCAGGTACTCGCACGATCGGCGCCACCTCCTCCACCGGAATCACCCGCTGTACCGGCAGATGCGCGTCCAGCTCCGGATAGGTCGTGCGCAGGACCGGATGATGTCGGACGACGTCCACGAAAGCCTCGGCCAGGGCCGTCAGGTCCAGCGGACCGACCAGTTCGTAGCAGAGTACGACCAGATTGTCGGGATTGCCGGGAGTCATGGTCTCCGCCAGCCAGAACCGCTGCTGCGCGTGCGAGAGCGGACCGTCTTTCGGACCGGCATCCGCAGTGGCGGCGTTCGCGGCGGCAGCGTTCGCGGCGGCAGCGTCGACGATCTCCGGTATCCCGGGCGACCCGGCGCAGTCGGCCAGGATCCGCTCCAACGACCGCCGCCGGTAGACATCCGCGGCCGTCACCCGGGCGCCGGTGTGTGCCGCGATCCTGGCCGCCAGCCGAACGGCGTCCAGTGAGGTGGCACCCGCCGCGAGCAGATCGTCGGTGTAGGTGAGTCGGTCGTCCCGGAGCAGTCGCCGGGCGACGCCGACAAGATCCTCCCGGTCATCCGCACCGCCCTGCGTGGTGGCGGAAGGCACCGCGGCCGGCTCGTCTCGGCCCTCCGCGCGCGGTTCGACAAGCGACGAGACGGCGGCTGCCGGATCCACCTTCCCGTTGGCGTTGAGCGGCAGCCGGTCGATCCGGCGCAGCCGGGTGGGCACCATGGCGGAGATCAGCATTCGCTCGGCGTAGTCGCGCAGGGCCGGCTCGTCCGGCGGTCCACCGTCGACGGTGGTGTAGAGGCATCCCAGCACCGGCGGAGCACCGTCGCCAGCAGGCAGCGGCGACACGAATGCGGAGGCGACGCCGGGATGGCCCTCCAGCACCGTCTCGACCTCACCCGGCTCGATCCGGACGCCACGGATCTTGAACTGGCGATCCGCCCGGCCGCGGTAGCGCAGCTGTCCGTGTTCGTCCAGCTCGACGAGATCACCCGTCCGGTAGAAACGCACGCCGTCGGCCTCGAAGAACCGCCGCGCCGTCTCCTCCTCGTCACCGAGATAGCCGAGCGCGAGGCCGTCGCCGCCGACCGCGAGTTCACCGCTTTCGAGGATCTTGACCAGCGTACGGGGTACGGGCCGCCCGATCGGGATGTCCGTCACGCCGTCGGCCACCTCGTCGGGCCGGATGACGTGGGTCGTGGTGAAGATCGTGTTTTCCGCGGGCCCGTAGCCGTTGACCACGCGTAGCCCCGGCGCCTCGGTGAACACCGCGCGCACGTGGCCAGGAGATACCCGTTCCCCGCCCACCACGAGCAGCCGGATCCGCCGGAAGAGTTCGGGACACTCCTCGGCGAACACGTTGAACAGCGAACTGGTCAGCCAGAGTGTGTTCACCCCGCCGTCGATCGCTGCCCGCAGCAGGTCGGCGTCCAGGAACTGCCGGCCGCGATCGAGCAGTACGCATCGACCACCGTTGAGCAACGGTCCCCACAACTCGAAGGAATGGACGTCCCAGGGCAGCGCCACGGACTGGAGGAACACCGTGTCACCGCCAAGCGGGATTGCCGGGCAGTCCACGGTCGTGCGGATCGTCCCGCGATGCGGTGACAGCACCCCCTTGGGCCGTCCAGTGGACCCCGAGGTGTAGAACACCGACGCCGCCGCCGTGCCGTCGGTAAGCGGCGGCAGGTCGGTACCGCCCTGCGACATCAGCAGGTCGGGCACCGTGTCAGGCGTGATCACCACAGGTGAACGAGTACCGCTGATGACATCCCGCAGCCGCGCCGCCGGCCACCCGGGATCCAGCGCGGCGTACGCGGCGCCCGCGGTGAGTACGCCCAGCAGCGCGACCACGCAGTCCGGGGATCGTTCGATGATGACCGGGACACAATGCTCCGGACGCACCCCGGCGTCGCGCAGGCCGCGGGCGACCGCCTGTGCCCGCTCAACCAGTTCCCCGTAGGTCAGGGTCACGCCGGACTGCGTGAGCGCTTCGGCATCCGGATCCCGGTGGGCGTGGAACTCGATGATTCGTTCGATCCGCTCGCCGAACCGGTACGGATCCGAATCGGGCGTCGGCGGCAGCACCGAACCGAGGCCCGCCAGCTCGCGGGCGGTCATCCTACGGACTCGACGACGTCGTGCTCGTAGTAGAACACCCGCCGGCCGCTCACCCGCCGGCGCCAGTTGTGCACCGAGGCGAGGCGGTACACATTGCTCGTGGAGAGTTTCCACAGCTGCGCGACCTCCGCGACGGTCAGCCACCGGGCCGCGCCGATGCTGTTCACCCGACGGTCCAACTCGCGCCACTGGTGGGCGGGCCAGACGTGCTCAGGGTTGGCCTCGCAGCGGACCTC
The DNA here is from genome assembly GCF_038246755.1 of Micromonospora sp. FIMYZ51. Taxonomy (NCBI): domain Bacteria; kingdom Bacillati; phylum Actinomycetota; class Actinomycetes; order Micromonosporales; family Micromonosporaceae; genus Micromonospora; species Micromonospora sp. FIMYZ51. The sequence goes on from NZ_CP134706.1 coordinate 4,625,579, forward strand.
ACTGGGGAGCAGCCGGTCGTTCGACCGGATCACCGCGAACAGGTGACCGCCGCACCCGGGCTCGACACACCCTCCGACGCGGAACTTCCGGCTCCAGCGCGGGTAGGCCGCGCTGCGCGCCTCCGCGGCGGTCTCCGCGATCTCGCAGACCGCGTCGGAGGCCGCACTGTGCGCGCAGAGCCACCGGGTGTGCCGCAGCAGGAACCCCGACAAAGCCGGGATAGTACGCTCTGGCGGCGTGCACTCGCGCTCGTCGACCACCAGGTCGGCCCAGGACGACAGGCGGGCGCGAACGAGGTCACGAGCGTCGACTGCGATGAGATTCAGCGATATCCCGTAACCCGGGGATCGGGTGACCCGTTCGCCCTTCGACACCGGCGTGGCGAGCACTTTCTCGCACAAGCCGTAAAGCTCGGGAAGCGCCGTCAGGTCCCGTTCGAAGCCACGTCGACACTCGGCGCAGACGCGCAGTCCGTCCTCCGCCATACGACCGCCGAGTGTGTCACCCCGGTCGTCGCGGGCACAACCCTGACGTTGACAAACAAGTATTGCCACAAGAATCCTCCGATTGCATGGGCGCGCAAAATCGCTTCACCAAGCAGGAACCGCGCCAAGGCAGGACACACCGCAGGCAGGCGCGCGGCAGACGACTCCCTCAGAATGTGAGGGAAGACGAAAAGATCAGCTAGCGGACAGCTGAAATGAATACAGCCTCATCGACACAACAAAGAGTCGGATGCAGGCGAGCACAATAATCCATTAGATCCCCGTTTCATACACACCCCGTGTTGGGCATCGGGCGAAACCGGAGTCCGATTTCGTCCATTGATCCCGCCTACCAAAGTAGCAAACTTCGATGCGAGCGCAAGGGGTGGCGAAGATCGACGAACGGATCCGGGCGACGGACCAGGCCAGCGCCGATCGACGGTCGACACGCAGCGGATCGACGCGAACACCCTACGCACATGGCCGACACCCGCAGCCACCGCCGACCATCGCGGGGGCGGGGACCACCCCGGACGGACTCCAGTCAGTCAGCTCCGCCCCGTCGGGCGGGCGACGGCTGCCATATCGGCGTCAGTCCTTCCGAGATACGGATCGACGCGGCACCGCCGGTGACGGGTATGTGCGGCGCGGGAATCGCCGGCTCGATGTCACGGGGTAGGCGGTGGACTGTCGCCGAAATCCTGGGTAATTCGCAGGACCAGGCCGGGTTCCAGTTCGGCTAGCGTCGGAAGCGGAGTCAGCCACGACCCAAGGATGAATGCCTGCGCGTAGAGGTGTCGGCCCGCCGGTAATCCCACGACATGAGCGATCTCCGCAAGCGTCTCGGCACGCCGGTCCGGTTCAGCGATCGTGGCGGCCACGGCTTCCGCTCGTTGTGGGTCGTGGGAGGCGATGGCCACGGCAATCGCCGCCAAGGCACGGTCCTGACCACCGAAATCCGGCTCAACGCGGCGCGCGAGCCGTTCTGCCCGTACGCTGTCGCCCCGGGCCGCAGCCAGTCGCGCGATTTCGGTCAGCTCTGCTGAGCCAAGGTTCAAATGGTGGGAGTTGATGACGTTCTCGGCACGGTCGCAGTAGCCGGCCGCAGCCAATTCGCGGGCTATCTCAGCCAAGATGTCCCGCGCATTTCCCGAGTGAGTCATTGTGACCGCGATCCGAAGGGCGAAGTCGACATCATTGGCAGCGACGAGAGCACCTGCAACATCCATCAAAGCCGATGTCTTATGACGCCCGTGCGGAGAGGAAGCAATTTCCCCGGCGGCTCTTGCGGCCAACTCCCGGCCACGCGACTGATCGCCCGCCAACGCCAGCGCCTTGGCCGCCAGGGCCATGGCTCGGGTCCGTCGGTGACGGGCGATGACGGTCCGGGCTGCTTCCTCGGCCATGCGCGCCATGCTGAGGGCACGGTCCGGGCGCGCTACCGGGACGACCGCAACGAATGCGCTCACCCGATCGGCCGGATCGGGTATGCGGCCGACGATCGTCTGCGCGTACTCGCAGTCGCCGGCCAGCGCAGCCGCTCGGGCGGCAGCGGTCAACGCCTGCGCCTGCTGGGACGCCGCCGGGATGGTCAGTGCGGCCCGCTCAGCTGCCCGGGCCAACGTCGCGGCGCGCGTACGTTCACCTGTTCCCGCCACGGTCTCGGCAATCGCCGCGAGGGTCAGCGCTCGCCGGTGAACCGCGGGGATCGTCCCTGCGATGCGCGCCGCCCGGTCGGGGTCACCGGCGGCGGCTGTGGCGACCTCCGACAGTGCCTGGATCCGCCCATCCGGAGTGGCCACTGCGCTGGCGATCCGTTCCGCCCGGTCGGGGTCACCCGCGATGGCCACTGCCCGGGCGAGGGCCGCCAGCGTCGCGGCATCCCGGGTGGAACTCGAGATGCCGCGAGCGATCCGCTCGGCCTGCATGGCCAGGTTCCGGGCGCGCTCGTGGTCCTCGGCCGCAGCGGCCAGGGCAATCGCCGCAAACGCCTGCGCTTGCTCACCTGGCTGGCTCAGGCCAAGGGCCACCTCTTCAGCTCCGCCCGGGTCGCCAGCAGTTACCGCCGCCGATTCCAGCGGCGCTACGCCCGCCCCGCCAGAGCCAACGAGGGCCGTACGGATGCGGGAAACAACCTCGATCGTCTGTGACCGGAGGCTACGGACCGTCACGGCGGCGGCGATCAATTCCGCCTGGTCGATGGCGCCCGCGATGGCGATCGTGCGCGCGATCTCCGCCAGTGTGTCGTCACGGCGGGTATATCTGGGTACCTCGATGGCCGCCCGCCGCGCGGCCTGGGCCCACCTGTCCGCCTCCGCCCGATCATCTGCGGCCATCATCGCACCGGTGACCTCGGCGAACGCCCTCGCTTGCCCAGCGGGATCGGTGACCGTGAGCGCCACCTGGGCGGCATCGGTGGCCCATCGGGCGGCACTGTCCCGGTCGCCAGCGACCGCGCAGGCCCGGGCTGTCTCCGCCAGGGCCTGCACCTGCTTGTTCTTGTTCGGGATGCTGTGCGCGAGTGATTCGGCGCGGACCGGTTGACCGAGCCTCGCCCACAGCGCTGGCAGGTTGGGCGGAATAGCGGCGTTACGCGCCTGGAGGGCAGCCCGGTGGCGGGAAAGTCGCGCCAGCGCTGCCAGATCCGGCTCCGGCCGGGCCATGATGAGACTCTGTGCCTCGAGAATCTCGTTCAGCACAGCGGCGTCTCCGCCACTGAGATCGAGCATCCGGTCCTGCCTGGCGGGATCGGTCGCCAGTGCGACCAGCCGATCGATCTCGCCGATCTCGGCAAGCATTCGTGGGTAGTCCCGCAGCAGGTATTCGGGGGTGTGTGGCGGCCACGGTGTGCCGCCGTCGCGACCGCGATAGGTGTCAGCCCACGCATGCAGCCGCTCGCGGTACGCGGCAAGGCGGTGCGCGCCGAGATAATCGACGGCGGTCCGCTGGAGTTCCTCGTGACCAAGCAGGTAGACCTCGTCGGCTTCGGCCGACCACACGCCGCCTCGGCGGGTGAAGGTCCGACCGGCCACGGTATGGAGGACGTCCTCGACGGTCAGCAGCTCCGCACCGGCGAGTTCACGCAGATCGGCCTGGGAAAGACCGCCGCGCGAGGCGGTCAGTAGACCGAGCAGATCCCGCTCGACGTCCGACCCCTTCAAGATGCGGCGAAGTTCGGCCCGGCTGAGCCGCCCCTTGTCGTCGGCGTGCCGTGACGCGTCAAGCCGGCAGATGATCGTCGGATCGCGCAACGGATGTGAGCCCGGCACGTCGGCGGGAAGGGGCGGATTCGGTCGGCCCGCGACGATGACCCGCATGCCGTGCGGCGGGTCAGCCGGCAGCAGCCCGGCGATGCTGTTGGCGTACGGGCTGAGGGAGGTGTCGCGCTCCTCATCCAGGCCATCGACGATAAGGACAAGCCTCCCACCGGCCGCCTGCCGCTCCGCTGCCGCCTCGCGAAGCAGCGTGAGCATCAGAATTTCCCGTGTGCCGTCGTCCGTCACCGCCGGAAGATCCTTGCCGGTCAGCGAGCACAGCTGGCCGAGTACGGCCTTGGTGAACGACTCACGGGTGTCCTGCCCGGCCTGCCAGGCGGTGATGAAGAACGACACGAGCTGCACACCAGCGGCGGTCAGCGCGGCCGGTGGGTGCAACACGAACGTCGACAGCAGCGCGGATTTGCCGGCCCACGCTCCAGCGCGCCACCAGGCGTACGGTCCCCGGTCGGGCTCGGTGCAGAAGGCTGTCAGCTCGGCCAGCTCAGCGTCGCGGTCAAGTAACTCCGGAGGCACGATGCGTCGCACCTGTTCCAGGTAGACCGGTTGCGCCGCCCGCCGGGCGTCCAGCCGAGTGAACTGGAAAACATTTGTCGTGATCGGCGCGGAGTTGTCCCCACCCACCGAGACGGCGCCATCGCCCACTGCTTGCGGCGCGGCCGGTCGGCGTCTGCCCAGAATCACGACTGCTGGCTCCACGAGGGTCAAGCGTGCGGCAGCGGGTCTTCGAGCCTATGTGATGCCGTCCACCAGGGACACCGCCACCGCGCCAGCTCAACCGACTGAACCGCGTTCCTATACTGATTACAGCCGTCGGAGGAAGGTCGCCATGGCGCACAGGGGTCGTCGCTGGTTGTGGGCCGGACGGCTCGTCTGCCTCCTGCTGGTGGGCGGGCTGGCCACGTATCTGATGTCGGCGGGCCTGGACAAGGCCGACAAGGTCGCGAGTGGCATTGGCGCGGTGGTGGCACTGCTGGCGCTGCTCGCGCCGTATCTCATCCCTGCCGGTCGCATTGACGATGCCCCCGATGTACGCGCCAGCGGGGCTGGCGCGGTGGCGATCGGCGGGACGAACACCGGCCCGGTGATCGCCGAGGCCACGGGCGCCAGCCCAGCTGCGGAGCCGGCTACGGACGGTGGGGTGAGCGCGAGCGGGCCGGCCTCCGTGGCTGTCGGCGGGAAGAACACCGCGCTGATCCGTACCAGGTTCACCGGTCGGCACCAAACTGGGCGAGCACCTGGAGAAATCACGAATCCGGACCGGTGCTCACGTACCGGCTCCGAGCTGCCGGATCCGTAGGTTCCTCAGCCGCGAGGCCCGACCCGTGGTGATCGGCGATCGCGTGGTGGGAAGGCGCACCGTGAAGCGGGCGCCCCAGGACGGATGGCCCTCGGCCTCGATCGTGCCGTGGTGGCTCGTGACGACCTCCTGGAGCAGGGCGAGGCCCAGGCCGAAGCGGCGGTCTCCGGAGCCCGCGCCGCGGTGGAACCGGTCGAAGATCCGCCGGGCGTCCGCCTGGTCGAAACCTTCCCCGGTGTCGGCGATCACGAGTTCCGCGAACTTGTCGACGGCCCGGAGCGTCACGTTGATTCGGCCTCCTGCGGGGGTGTGCGCCAGCGCGTTCGCGAGTAGTTCGCAAACGACCCGGCGCAGGGCCGACTCGACACCCGGCACCGGCAGTGGGTCGCCGGGGATGTCCAGGGTGAGGGTGACCTGGCGCTCGGCGGCGCGTTCGGTCTCGGCGGCGGCCGTCGTCCCGATCAGCGAGGTGAGGTCGACAGGCGGATCTGGTGTCCGGTCGGCGGGTGCGGCGGCGAGCCGGGCCGAGAGCAGCAGGTCGTCGACGATCTCGCCGAGTCGGCGGGTGGTGGCGACCAGTCGTTCGAGGTCGTCCAGGTTCGTGGCGGTGCCGTCGTGGTGTGCCCGCCGGGCGATCAACTGGGCTCGGGTGTGCACCTGGGCGATCGGCGTGCGCAGTTCGTGGCTGGCGTCCGCGACGAAGCGGCGCTGTCGGGTCAGTGCCTCCGCGAGCGGTGCGACGGCTCGACGGCCGACGAGCACACCGGTAAGCATGGCAGCCAGCAGCCCGACCGCCGCCGCGAGGCTGAACGCGAGCAGTAGGTGCTGGCGGTCGGACAGCTGGAAACGGGCGTCGAACACCGCCTGGACCACACCGTCACCACGGGCCTCGGTGCGCACGTGGTAGGTCGTGCCGTTACGCGCGACCGTGGTGATCTCGGTGGTCCGGGTGGCCGCCACGGTATTCAGCGCATCCCGCAACGGGAAGCCCGGTGGCGGCGGGTTGGTGCCGGTGTGCACGGTGGTGCCGTCGTACTGGAAGATCCAGCTACAGGCGGGCGGGCCGGCGATCGTGCCGTGTTCGGTGCCCCATTTCAGCTCGCGCTGGATCTGCGCCTCCTGGCTGCGGACCAGGACCGCGTACGAGATGGCGCCGGCCAGCAGCAGCAGGGCACCGATGGTCAGGCCGACGAGCAGCCCGATCCGTAACCGGGCCCGTCGGACGATCGCCTGTTCGGCCGCCTCCATCAGAGTGTTCCGAGGCGGTAGCCGAGCCCGTGCACGGTGCGTACCACCGCCCGACCGAGTTTGCGTCGCAGGTAGTAGACGTAGGTATCCACAATCGACGCCGCGGCGGCCTCCTCGAAGACCCGGCGGCGTAGCACGGCCCGTGGATGTACGGTGTTCGGCCGGGCCGCCAGCACCCGCAGCAACTCGAACTCGCGGGCGGACAGCGCCACCCGGGTGCCGTCGGCCAGTACCGCGTCGCGGGGCGCCAGGTCGAGTAGCCCGGCGCCGATGCGTAGCACGTCTGTCGACTCGGATGTGCGTCGGCACAGCGCCCGGACCCGAGCGCTCAGTTCGTCGAGGTCGAAGGGCTTGACCAGATAGTCGTCGGCGCCCGCGTCCAGCCCGGCGATCCGGTCGTCGACAGTGCCGAGCGCGGTGAGCATCAGGGTCCGGGCCGGGATCGCCCGGGCGCGGAGCCGGGTGACCAGGTCGAGACCGTCGAGGGCCGGCAGCATCCGGTCGATGACCATCACGTCGTAGGAACGGGTCAGCCCGAGATGCAGTCCACGCTGGCCGTCGGCGGCCCGGTCGACGAGGTAACCTTCGTGTCCCAGCGTCTCGGTGAGTAACTCCGCCAGGTCCGCGTCGTCCTCGACCAGCAGCAGCCGGTTCGATTTTCCGCCCCGCATGGGTCCACAATCGCATAGATGAGTGCCGATGATAGCAGCAGTAGTTGTCTCTTCAACTATTTGAAATCACCAGCGCGGGCGGGCGGGCGGCACCGGTCCGTCGCGCCTCCCGGCGCTCGATCCAGCTCAGCGTCGGCGTCGTCATCAGCGTGGTGACCAGCGCGACCAGGACCAGCACGGTGAACAGGGAGCGGTTCACGATGCCCGCCTCCAACCCGACGTTCAACGCGATGAGCTGCATCAGGCCACGGGCGTTCATCAGCGCCCCGACCCGCAGTGCGACGCCCGACGGCTCCCCGCGAAGCCGGGCCGCCGCCCAGCAGGCACCGAACTTGCCGACAATCGCCGCCGTCACGCAGGCCAGCGCGAAGAGCAGCACCGGCAGGGAACCGAGCAGTCCGAATTCCGTACGCAGCCCCGAGTAGGTGAAGAACAACGGCAGGAAGAGCGTCGCAGCGACCGGGGTGAGGGTATCCACCACCTTGTCGGTGTTGTCGGTACGGGGCATCACCACGCCGACGGCGAACGCGCCGAAGACCGCGTACAGCCCGATCTCGTCGGTGTACCAGGCGACCAGGAAGAGCAGGGCGACCGTGCCGAGCAGCCGGGCGCGGTCATTGAGGCCGCGGTGGGTCATCAGCGCGGTGGTGATCCCACGCCCGCCGAGCCAGAGCACCAGTCCGAAGATCACCGCCCCACCCGCGGTGACGATCGCGGGACCGGCCCGGCCGGAGGCGAAGGCCAGCACGACCGCCAGCATGATCCAGGCGGCCATGTCGTCGATCGCGCCACTGGCCAGCGAGAGGGTGCCGTGCCGGGTGCCGGCGTGCCCCTTCTCGGTGATGATCCGGGCCAGCATCGGGAACGCGGTGATCGCCAGGGCGACGCCGACGAACGCGGCCGAGACCCCGAGTGACGTCCCGTCGGCCTGGATCGGCACGGCGTCGGCCGTCACCAGGACCAGCAGCACCCCCAGCAACAGCGGCGCGGCGACCCCGGCCAGGGAGATCACTCCGGCGGTACCGACGAGCCCGGCGACCCGATGGGCGCTGAACGCGTACCCGGCCTGGAACATGAACAGCACCAGGCCGACCTGACCGACGACATAGAGGACTGGCAGCAGAGGGGCCGGGAACAGGGCATTCTGTACGTCCGGCAGGAGCAGCCCGAGCAGCGACGGGCCGAGCAGTACGCCGGCGAGCATCTCGCTGACCACGGCCGGCTGGCCCGCCTTGCCGAGTAGCCAGGCGACCCCTTTGCAGAAGATCAGGATCACCGTGACCGCGATGAAGAACCGTGGTGCCAACTCGGTGGGGGTCATCGGACAGACTCCTCGAAGTAGTTGGTGCACAACCTCTTCCGTCGGGCGTCGACCACCATCCAGGTGCCGAACACCAGTTGCCGGAGACTGCGGCCCACGTCGGCCCACCGGTCCCGCAGCCGCATCGCGGCCAGCCGTAGCCGCCCCGGACCGGTGCACCCGGCCGGTGTCAGATAGGCCGGGCCCCGGCTGGGCAGCGACCGGGTATGTGCGGCCGAAGAGGTCAGGACGGAACGGCGCAGCACCTCACGGGTCGCGGCGCGCATCATCACCGGCGCGATCCCACGCGCCGGACAGGCCCGGTTCGCGGCGATCCCGTACGGGATGAAGTGCGCGTCGCCGCGCTTGAGCGTCAGCCACCGGTCCGGGTCGAACCGGTCGTCGCCGGCGGCTCCCCCTCGGTGGAACGCCAGATAGTTGAAGAGCAGCACCGATCCGGCCGGGAGGGACACCCCCGTGGGCAGCGTGATCGGCGCCGACGTGATCCGGTGCGCGACACCGAAGAGCGGATACACCCGCAGCGTCTCGTCGATGACCCGGTCCAGCGCGGCGTCATCGTCGAGACCACGCTGTAGTTCGGGATGCGTGGCGAGGGCCAACAACACGTGCGCCATCGCCTCGGACATCTGCACGACCGCCGTGTTGAAGAACGCGCCCTGGAGGTACCAGGCCGTTTCCTGAGCGGAGAACGGCGGCGGCAACGTCACCGGACACGTTCCCGCCTCGACCCGCTCGCGCAGATATCCGGTCAACCGCTCGCGCCGATCCATGTGCCGCAGCCCGGTGCACTTCAGGGCGGTGACCACGTCGTCCGCGTTGGCGACGATCAACGCCCGGGCGGTGGGCGTACCCACCTCGTCGAAAACCAACTCGTGGTAGACCTCGGCCCACACCGGCATCATCAGGTCGCGCAGCCGGACGTGGCTGATCCGGTCGGTCGGCAACTGGTCAAGCACCCGCCGGGTGGCGGCGGTCGCGAGCGCGTCCGCGCGTTCTCGCCGGATGGCGAGTACCCGCCTGGTGGTGGCGGCCACCATCCGGTAGCGCTCCCCAGGCTCCAGATGTTCCTGGTGCATGTGCGGCCCGGGTGCCAGCCAGTACCAGAACAGGTCCGACAAGCCGGCCCCCCGGCTGCGTCCGTCGGCCGCCGGATCGGCGTACACCCGCTCGAAATGTTCCATGCCGACGGTGGGACCCGGCACCGGAATGCCCTCGACGCCGTTGACTCTGGCGAAGACCCACTCCCGGAGCCGGACGACGGCCGACGGCAGCCAGTACGGGACGGTCCAGGCCGCGCCGCCCACCGCCAGGACGGTCAGCACGGTAAACGTGCTCATCCGGATGCCGCCGTGGCGACGAGGTCGCCGCTCAGGTCACCCGGCCCGGCGGCGCCGGCCAACGCCAGCGCCCGGTCCAGGTCGGCCCGCAGCAGGTCGAGCACGTGCCGTACCCCGGCGACGCCGCCCACCGCGAGCCCCCAGAGCACCGGACGCCCGACCAGCACCGCGCTCGCGCCAAGCGCCAGCGCCACAAGTACGTCCGTTCCTCGGCGGATGCCACCGTCGAGCAGCACCGGCAGCCGGCCCTCGACGGCCGCCACGATCCCGGGCAACGCATCCAGGGTGGCGACCACTCCGTCGAGCTGCCGGCCCCCGTGGTTGGAGACCACCACACCGTCGACACCGTGCGCGACGGCCAGCCGGGCGTCGGCCGGATGCAACACTCCCTTGAGCAGGATCGGCAGCGTCGTCAGCTCACGCAGCCAGGCGATTCGCTCCCAGTCCAGCCCGGCGTCCATCTCGATGTCGCGGAGCCGGCCGCTCGGGTCGCGCATGTTCTCGCAGGCCAGTCCGGGCGGCAGGTCGACGAAGCGGTGCCGCAGATCGCGTTCCCGCCGACCGAACACCGGCGAGTCGACCGTGACGACCAGGGCACGGCAGCCGGCGGCCTCGGCCCGCCGTACCAGGGCCGAGGTGAACCCGAGATCCGACTGTGGATAGAGCTGGAACCAGAGCGGCCCGCCGGCTGCGGCGATCTCCTCGACCGACCGGGTGGCCGCCATGCTGACCACCATGATCGTGCCGGCCTCGGCGGCGGCCCGCGCGGTGGCCACCTCTCCCTCGCAGTGGGCCAGCCGGTGGAAGGCGGTCGGCGCGATCAGCACCGGCATCGACAGTCGACTGCCGAGAAGCGAGATCCGCAGGTCGCGTACCGGCACCCCGCGCAGGATCCGGGGCAGCACCCAGCACCTGCCGAAGGCCTCCTCGTTGGCGCGGAGCGTACGCTCGTCGCCGGCCCCGCCAGCGAAGAAGTCCCAGTGCACCGGGTCCAGGCGACGCCGCGCGCCGTCGGCCACGTCGGCCAGGTTCAGTGCCGCGTCGTCCAGCCCGAGCATCTCAGTGCTCGACACTGCTCAGGCAGCGGCCGAGGAACGCGGTGAGCGGCGCGACGTGGACATCCGGCCGGTCCCATTGGTTCTCCAGGTTCTCCGCTAGGTGGTGGGTGGCGACGACCTGCCCGGCCCGGTGGTGACGGACGACCGGGTGCAGGTAGGCGGCGGCGTGGGCCTGACCGACGACGTTCTGGGCCACCCGGGCGACCGTGATGTCGAACGGATCCACCTGGTCGTGGTCGGGGCCGTACTCCAGGGTCACGACGAAGGCGTGCCGGTAGTCGTGGTCGGCGGTGCGCAGGCCGGTCTGGGCGAAGTATTCGACCGGTACCTCGTCGTGGTAGCGCGCGTCCGGCCCGGCCACGGTGACCACGTCGCCGAGGAAGCTGAACTGCTGCCACAGGGCGGAGGTGCGGTTGACCCGGGCGACGATGGCCTCGGCGATCGACTCCGCGGTGGCGTCCAGCTTCTCCGACGGCCACGGCGTCTCGTAGTACCGTCGTTCGAGGATTTTGTGCAGGGCCCGTACGCCGTACCGAAAGCCGTGGATGAAGCCACTTGTCGAGCGTTTGAAGTCGCGTTCCTGAGAGATGGTGCCGGCAAAGTACAGGTCTGTCACGTTCACCGACTCCCACTGCGGGGTCTGGGCCGGAAAGCGGTCCTTGATCGCGAGTTCCGGACGGCAGCTGTCGTCGAAAATCGACGGGTCGAAGGCGAATCCGGTGCAGGCGAGCACCCGGTCGTACCAGAGTTCCTTGATCACCTCGTCCGCCCGGGAGAACGCGAACGTCACCTTGAAGCCGGTGCCGTCGCGCTCGATCCGGCTGATGGTGCCGTCCAGGATCGCGTTCGCCGACTTCAGCTGGTAGGTGTCCAGGAAGTTGTTGTTGACCGCGCGCAGATGCCCCACGTAATGGGTCCGCCAGGCCATCCGGATCGAACTCGGGCCGGCGAGGTGGATAAGTGTGGTGGTCTCCATCAGGTTCTCCGCGGTTTCGAACGCGGAGTTTCCCTTGCCGATGATCAGCACCTTCTGGTCGAGGTAGTCGCGCGGGTCGACGGACATGTCCGCGTACTGTTCCGCGAGTTCCAGGCCCGCAATCTCCGGAAGGTACGGCCTGGAGACACCGGTGGCGACGATCAGCCGCCGCGCCCGGAAGGTCTGCCCGGCCCGCACCTCGAACAGCCCGTCCACCTTGGCCACCGACGTCACCGGCGAGTTGTACCGAACCTTCACCCCTGTCTTCGCGGCGAAGTCCGCCAGGTAGCGGACCATCACGTCGGCGTGCGGGAAATACCGTTCCGTGTACCCGGTGAACCGCAACGCCGGATCGTCGCTGAGCAGCGAGTTCCAGTCCAACCGCAGGTTCACCTCGGGGTCGTCCGAGCCGGTGTGCGGCTTGTTGATGGAGATCAGTTGGCGGTGCCGGGGGTAGCGGGCGAAGAAGGCCCCCGGAATGCCCGCGCGCTCCAGCACCAGGTAGTCGCGCTTACCGTCGGCCTCCAGCAGGGCGGCGAGTTGCAGCCCGGCCGGCCCGGCTCCGATGATCAGGTAGTCAAGCGTCACAGCGGCCACCCCACGGCAGAGATCGAAGAGACATCGAAATTCGCGATGACATCGGCGGCGCGCCGTACGTCACCGTCCAACGGCCGGTCCGGGTCGACCGGTGGTACGCCCGCAGCCACCGCGGCCAGCACCTCGGCGCAGCCGGGCGCGGTCGGCGGACGCGCACCCACGTACGCGGCCTGGCGCAGCCCCACCGCGAGCGACCCGACCAGCAGGTGCAGCAGCCGGGCCTGGTCCAGCGCCCGCAGCGCGGCCTGGGTGCCGAGCGGGATGACATCCTGGTTGTGCAGGTTGGTCGGCAGGCTCTGCATGCTCGCCGGTACGGCGTCGCGGCGGATCTCGGCGACAAGCGCGGTCGACGCCAGTTGCACGCCCTGGAGACCGTGCTGCTGTCCCGGTCCGGCGGCCAGCATCGGCGGCAGACCGCCGTTGCGGTTCGGGTCGACGAGCAGGTCGAGTTGCCGTTCGGCGAGGTTGCCCACCTGCGCCACGACCATCGACAGCAGGTCGGCGGCGAACGCGGCCGGCTGCCCGAAGAAGTTGCCGCCGTGCACGACGAGATCCTCGTCGGGGAAGAACAACGGATTGTCGCTGACGCTGTCGAGGTCGGCCGTGACGACGGAGTCGACGTAGCGCAGCGCGTCCTCGGCCGCGCCGAGCAGCTGCGGTGCGCAGCGGATGCTGTACGGCTCCTGAAGCGGACGCTTGCCGGAGGCCACGAGTCCAGCGCTGACCCGGCGCATCTGCGCGCCCACGTCGATCGCGCCCGGATGGCCGTACGCCCGCAGCAGCCGGGCATCGAGAAACTGCGGGTCACTGCCGAGCAGATCGGCGAGCAGGCAGGTGAGCAGCTGGACCGCCCGGTGCGAGGCGCGTGCCGAGTCCAACGCGAGCGCCGCCGCCGCAGTGGTAAGCGACGTGCCGTTGACAAGCGCCAGGGCATCCCGGCCGTCCAGGGGCAGCGGTTCCAGACCCGCCCACGCCAACGCCTGGGCCGCGGGCAGCCGTACCCCGTCGAGATAGGCGTACCCGCGGCCACGTAGGGCCTGGGTGGCCGCGCCGAGCGGGATCAGGTCGCCGCTGGCCCCGACCGAACCGAGCCGGGGCACGGCGGGAACGAACGTGGTCGCGAGCATCGCCGTGAGGGCGTCGATGACGTGCGGAGACGCCCCCGAGGCGCCCCGGGCCAGCGACCGGGCCCGGATCAGCATGGTCGCGCGGACGACCTCCGGTTTGAGGTCCGGGCCCTGCCCCGCACCGAGGTGAGCGAGCGTGTTGTCGGCCTGATCGCGCAGCTCGGCCCGTCCCGGATACCCCACCAGAGCGCCGAAGCCGGTGGTGGCGCCGTACACCGCGCGGTCGTCGCCGAGCACCTCGGACAGGAACGTGCGGGCGGCAGCGACCCGGTCCCGGACCTCCGGCCCGACCACGACCTTGACCGGGTCGCGAGCGGCAGTCAGGTCGGCGATCCGCAGCGGGACCGCGAGATCTACCTCTCTCGTCATGCGACCGCACCCTAGAGACGGAATCTCAGAACGCTTTGAGATCGGGCCGTTACGTTGCGCCACATGACGCTCGATTACCTGATCATCGGAGCCGGACCGGCTGGGCTCCAGCTCGCCGCCCTGCTGGAGCGCGACGGTCGTGACTATCTGGTGCTGGAGGCCGGAGCGGCACCGGGCACCTTCTTCGCCACCTATCCCCGGCACCGGCAGCTCATCTCGATCAACAAGATCTGGACCGGTTCCGAGGATCCGGAGTTCAACCTCCGCGCCGACTGGAACTCGTTGCTCACCGACGACCCGGCGCTGCTGTTCAAGAACTACAGTCGGCGCTACTTCCCCGACGCGGCCGACCTGGTGCGATACCTCGCCGACTTCGCCCGCGGCCTGCGGGTCAGGTACCACACCCGGGTCACCCGGGTAGCCCGCGACGGGGAACTGTTCACCGTCGCCACCGCCGACGACACCCTTACCGCCCACCGGGTCGTGGTCGCCACCGGCGTCTCCCAGCTGTACGTTCCGCCGATCGAGGGCGCCGAACTCGCCGAACGGTACGACACCGTAAGCGTCGACCCGGACGACTTCGTCAACCAGCGCGTGCTGATCATCGGCAAGGGCAACTCGGCGTTCGAGACCGCCGACGCTCTGGTCGAGACCGCTGCGGTCATCCATGTCGCCGGCCCACACTCGATCAAGCTGGCCTGGCAGTCCCACTACGTCGGGCACCTGCGCGCGGTGAACAACAACTTCCTCGACACGTACCAGCTCAAGTCGCAGAACGCGGTGCTCGACGGCACCGTCGAACGGATCACCCGGCGCGGCGACGGCGGCTACCGGATCGACTTCCGATACGCCCGCACCGTCGAGTCGATCCGGCACCTCGACTACGACCGGATCATCCTCTGCACCGGGTTCCGGTTCGACGCGAGCATCTTCGATGCGTCAGCCAGGCCGCGACTGGTGTTCAACGACCGCTTTCCGGAACAGACCTCGGCGTACGAGTCGGTGAACGTCCCGGGCCTGCACTTCGCCGGCACCCTCACCCAGCAGCGCGACTTCAAGCGCTCGACAAGTGGGTTCATCCACGGCTTCCGGTACGGTGTGCGCGCCCTGCACCGGATTCTCAACGCCCGCCACCACGACTCGCCGTGGCCGTGCACGCCGCTGGACAGCACTCCGGAGGCGATCGCCGACGCGATCATCGCCCGGCTCAACCGGACCTCGGCGCTGTGGCAGCAGTTCGCGGTCCTCGGCGACGTCGTCACCATCTCCGGTGACACCGCGCTCTACCACGAGGAGGTGCCGGTCGACTACCTGCGCGACGGCGGCCTCGGGCCCGAGCCGTTCGCCTTCGTGGCCACCCTGGAGTACGGACCGGACCACGACCAGGTCGACCCCTTCGACATCACGGTCCCCCGGATCGCCGAGAACGACGCCGAACACGCGCACGATGCCAGCTACCTGCATCCGGTCGTGCGGGTCCACCGTGGCGGCCGGGTCGTCGCGGTACACCATCTCGCGGAAAACCTCGAGAACCACTGGGATCTTCCCGTCGTACACCAGCAGCCGCTCGTACTCTTCATCAAGGGCGTCCTGTCCGATGCCGGCTGAGATCTGGCCACAGCCCGTCCTGGACCTGCTCGCCACCGGCGGCGACCGGCCGGTCTTCTGCGACGGCGACCGGACGGTCACCGCGGCGCAGATGTCCGGGCTGGTCTGCCGGATCGCCGCCGGGCTGCGCGCCGCCGGGGCCGGACCCGGCGTCGGGGTGGCCCTGCGGCTCGGTGTCACCGCCGAGGCATTCGCCACGATCATCGCGGCCTTCGCGGTCGGCGCCCGGGTCTCCGGGATCCGCCCCGACCTGCCCCGGACGCAACTCGCCCACCAACTCGGCGACAACGCACTGCTCGTCGACGACACCCGAGTCGCCGAACTGGCGGCGACAATCGACCACACGACCACGCTTGTCGCCGCCGGGCGGCCGAGCGATGTCGCCCGGATCACCTGGACCAGCGGCAGCACCGGCAACCCGAAGGGCTGCGCACAGACGTACGCGGCGATGAGTGCGGCCTGGGCCCCGTACCCGGACCGCTGGCCCCCGGCGGTCGCCGATCTCGCCACCCGGCTTCAGCGCTTTCTCGTCTTCGGCTCGCTGAGCAGCCAGGTGATGCTGGAGTACGCCATCCTCGCCCTGACCGCAGGGGGCACCCTGATCGCGGACCACTCCCCCGGGTTTCCTGCAATGATCAGCCGGAACCGGGCGACCGCGAGTGTGATCACCGTTGGCAAACTGCACCAACTCGTCCAGGACCAGCGCACCGATCCGACCGACCTGAGCAGCCTACGGGCGCTTCTGGTCTCCGGCTCCCCGCTCGCACCGGGCCGGCTCGCCGAGGCGCTCGACGTGCTCGGCCCCGTGATCTTCCACGGCTACGGCCAGACCGAAACCGGCATGATCACGATGCTGACGCCGGCCGAGATGCTTGCGGTCCCGGCCACGCTCGCCTCGGTCGGCCGACCACCCCCGGTGACCGAGCTGTCCATCCGGGACGCCGACGGCCAGCCCGCCACGGAGGGAGAACTCTTCGTGCGGACACCGGCGCAGGCCGCCGCGTACTGGGCGGATCCGGCCGAAACCGCCGATGTGTTCGTCGACGGCTGGGTCCGCACCCGCGACCTGGCCCGGCTGGACAACGACGGCTACCTGCACCTGCTCGGCCGGATCCGGGACGTCATCATCGTGCACGCAAACCTGGTGTACGCCGGCCCGATCGAGCGAGTTCTCGCCGCTGACCCCATGGTTGCCGAGGCGTACGTCGTCGGCCGTCCCGATGACGTCACCGGGGAGGCGGTGCACGCCTACCTGGTGCCGGCCGCCGGTCGCGCACCGGATGCCGGACGGCTGCGTACCCTGGTGGCGCAGGCGCTGGGGGAACCGTCGGTGCCGCAGACGATCCAGGTGATCGACCGGGTCCCGGTGGGGCCGAGCGGCAAGCCGGACAAGCGCGCCCTGGCGCGCAGCTCCGCGCTCATGCAGGCCCGCACACTCCTAGCTGGACCAGATGCGTCAACTGGCTAGGCAGCGATGGCCGGGTCCGCGTTCCCGACGCGACATTCGCGCCATCGAATTCCGGTGCCCCGTTTCGTCGTCGCCAGATGCTCGGCGCCTCTCTGGTCCGGATGCCCGGACACAGAGAGGCGCCGTTGGTTCGGTAGGGCCGGTGGCATCGGACCCGCGCGGTGCCGATGCCCGCCGTGCGCGGCGCTAGTAACCGTAGATCATCTTGTAGGCCACCTCGGGGAGGAACTGCCCGGCGCTGGTCCCGCCGCCGACTCCGCAGTTGCCGTCGGACTCACCCGGCGTCTTGAGCCACAGCAGCATTTCCGCGCCGCCGCCCGTCCGGCTGGGGGTGCCGATCCTGCGACCGCCGGGGTTGCACCATTGGCCGTTGGAGCCGTTGCCGTTGCGACTGGTGTCGATCACGTACGGCTTGCTGTAACCGAACCTCTGTAGCGCGGCGGCGACCTGGTTGCCGTAGTTGGTGTTCTCACCGGTGGTGAAGTAGTTCGAGACGTTCAGCGCGAAGCCGCGCGCGTTTGCCACGCCGGCCATGTTGAGCCGCTGCGCCATCGTCTGGGCGTCGACCCAGCGGGGATTGCCGGCGTCGATGTAGGTCCAGGTGTTGGGCGCCTTGGACCGGAACTGGCCGACGGCGCGGGAGAGCATGCCCACCCGCTCGTTGATCTGCGCCTGGCTCATGCAGTTGAAGTCGCCGAGGGAGTCCGGTTCGAGGACCACCACGGCGGGACGGCTGCCGATGGCGGCGGCGAAAGAGGCGATCCATGAGTCGTACGCGCCGACGCTGCCGGCGCCACCACCGGAGTGGCCGCCGCACGCGTCCCGGCCGGGAAGGTTGTAGGCCACCAGCAGCGGCAGCTTGTCAACCGCGTCTGCGGCTCCCACATAGCCCCGGACCGCGCCTGCGATGTCGCCACTCCAGTTGCCGAACCATCTGGCCATCGGCTTCTGCGCGATCTCGGTGCGGATGGCGGCGGCGCGTCCGTCGCCCGGGTTTGCCGCCGCCCACGCCGCCGGACTCGAGTTGGGGTCGACGTAGAAGCCGCTGGTCTGGCTGATCGGATTCGCGTGCGCAGCTGGTGCCCCGAGCAGGATCGCGGGAACCGCCAACGCCAGCGCGGCGGCAAGTCCCCAGGGGCGGGTCCGTCGTCTCATGAACAGTCTCCTCCGGGAAAAACTGGAAGCGCTTCCAGCGATATTCGTCCATGGGTTTCGGTCCGATAATCGGAAAGTGTCGGGCAGATGTCAAGTGGGGCCGACCTTGCGGCAGGGCTGATCTTCCAGCTTTCTGGGACCGCTTCCAGCCTGCCCGGGCGACTGTGGGCCACCTCGACGCCGTCGAGGCCGGCCGATACGATCGGTAAGCGACAAACGGCCGGTGGTAGCGGCTGCCCGACGTCGGACGGGAAGGACTCGGCATCGCGATGGCAGCGCAGAAGCCTCGGCGGCAACCGACCCTCGACGAGGTGGCCGAACGCGCCGGCGTGTCACGTTCCGCCGCGTCCCGGGTCATCAACAAGGCGCCGCATGTCAGCCGCGCCACGCGCGATGCCGTGGAGCGCGCCATCAAGGAGCTGGGCTATCTGCCCAACCGCACCGCCCGTGCGCTGGCCACCCAACAGACGGGGATCGTCGCGCTCGCGGTCTCCCATGACGATCCCGAGTTGTTCGCCGACCCGTTCTTTGCCCAGGTCATCGTCGGCGTGTCCGCAGTGCTCGAGGAGACCGACCTGCACCTGCTGCTGTGCCTTGCCAGCTCCGGCCGGGGCCGGTCCCGGTTGACCAACCTGCTGCACACGCGCGGCGTCGACGGCATCATGCTGATGGCGCTGCACGGCGACGATCCGCTGACCCACATCGTGCGTCGGGCCGGCCTGCCCGCGGTGTACGGCGGCCGGCCATTGAATTTCGAGCCACAGTGGTACGTCGACTCCGACAACCTCGGCGGCGCGCGACTTGCCACCGAACATCTCATCGGCCTCGGCCGAACCCGGATCGTCACCATCACCGGCCCGATGTCGACCGACGTCGGCCGCGCTCGCCACCGCGGCTACCAGGAAGCAATGATCATGGCTGGGCTGACCCCGTACGCGACGGCAGAAGGCGACTTCACCGAGACCGGCGGTGCCGCAGCGATGAAATCATTGCTTGACAGCCATCCCGATCTCGACGCCGTCTTCGCCGCCAGCGACGACACGGCGGCGGGCGCCCTGCGCGTCCTCATCGACTCCGGTCGGTCCGTGCCAGCCGACGTGGCAGTGGTGGGCTTCGACGACCTCGGCACCGCCGAACGAACCGATCCGCCGTTGACCACCGTCCACCAGTCGGTCCAAGCCCTGGGCAAGGAAATGACCCGGATGCTCGTCGGACTCATCGCGGGGCACGAACCCTCGTCCATCATCCTGCCCACGAAGTTGGTGCTCCGCGACTCGGCATGATCCGCGACCCAAACTCATACCCCGGAGACGGCCGACGTTCGGCGCGCGGGCAGCGCCATCCCCTGCGCCGCCGGCCCGCCGCAACGTTCAGGAGCAGACCCTCGTCCAGGAACGCAGGAAAGCCGCCCCGGGCCATGGTCAACGGAGCCGCCGGTTGCGAAACTGCTTCAAGCTGCGTCAGCACCGGCAATCGAGACTCTTGACGCATTGGGCCACCATGCATGCCGGCCAGGCGACACCGCGTACCCGATCGGTGGGGCCTGACCGCTACCCCACGCAGGCCCGCCATCGGCACGACCCGGACGGAGGAAGGAATGTCCAGCGCCCCGCTGTCCCTGCCGCAGCCATCCGCGCGGGCACCCGAGTTCGGCCGGGACGCGCTCATCGTCTGCGAGAACCTGGTGCGGATCTACCAGACCGGCTCGATCGAGGTGCAGGCACTGCAGGGACTGGACCTAGCCGTGGAGAGCGGTGAGCTGGTCGCCGTCGTCGGTGCCTCCGGATCGGGCAAGTCGACGCTGCTCGCCATCTTGGCCGGCATCGACGCCCCCACCGCCGGGCGGGTCCGGGTCGACCGGTGGAATCTGCTGGCGATGTCCCGCGCGGACCGGGTGGACTACCGGCGGCACACCGTCGGGTTCGTACGGCAGCAGACCGCGAGCAACCTGATCCCTTACCTGAGCGCCCGGGAGATGGTGGACCTGCCGATGACGGCGGCCCGTATCGCGAAGCGGGAGCGCCGGGAGCGCGCGGCCGAGTTGCTGGACAGCCTCGGTGTCGCCGACTGCGCCGATCGACGCCCCGGGCAACTCTCCGGAGGGCAGCAGATGCGGGTCGCGATCGCGGTGGCGCTGGCCAACCAGCCGCGGGTCCTGCTCGCCGACGAGCCGACCGGCGAGCTGGACGCCGCCACGTCCGCGGAGGTCTTCGGCGTGCTGCGGGACGTCAACCGGCGGTACGGCGTCACCGTTGTCGTGGTGACCCACGACCCGGAGGTGAGCGGCCAGGTCGAACGGACCGTCGCGATCCGGGATGGACGCACCAGCAGCGAGGTGCTGCGCCGCACCACCACCGACGCGGAGGGCGACACGCAGCTGATCGCCGAGGAGTACGCCGTGATGGACCGGGCCGGGCGGGTGCAGGTGCCCCGCGACTTCCGCCAGGCGCTGGCGCTGACCCGACGGGTCCGGCTGGCCCTGGAACCCGACCACATCACGATCCGCTCCGACTCGGGAAGCGGCTGATGAGCAGCGAACCGCTGCTGCGCGTGCGCGACGTGCACCGGCGCTTCCGCACCGGGCCGACCGTCGTACACGCCCTGCGCGGCGTGTCGTTCGACGTGGCCGCCGGTTCCATGGTGGCGCTCGTCGGCCGGTCCGGCTCGGGCAAGACGACCCTGCTCAACACCATCGGCGGCCTGGATCGCCCGGACGCCGGCACGGTGCACGTCGACGGCACCGCCGTCACCGCGCTCGACGAGGACGGCCTGGCCCGGCTGCGGCGCGAGAAGGTGTCGTACGTCTTCCAGAGCTTCGGGTTGATCCCGGTGTTGTCGGCCGCGGAGAACGTCGCCGCCCCGCTGCGGCTGGCCCGTGTCGCCCCGGCCGAACGCGAGCGGCGCGTCGAGTTGCTGCTGGAGCTGGTCGGCCTGGCCGACCACGCCCGGCAGCGGCCGGCTGAGCTGTCCGGCGGCCAGCAGCAGCGGGTGGCGATCGCCCGCGCGCTGGCCGCCTCGCCCCGGCTACTGATCGCCGACGAGCCCACCGGCCAGCTCGACGCGGAGACCGGCCTGTCGGTGATGGCCCTGCTGCGCGGGGTGGTCGAATCCGAAGGCGTCACCGCACTCGTGTCCACCCACGACCCGGTGATGATGGCACTGGCCGACCGGGTGATCCGCATCCACGACGGGCACCTCGACGAAGAGGCAGCCGGGCAACCCGACGAGTCCGTGCCGGACGCCAGGTGACACGCCGATGCTGAGGCTGGTCGGCCGGCGCGCCCGCGCGCAGTGGCCGTTGCTGGCGGCCCTCATCGGGGTCGTCACGGTCGGCGCGACCCTGCTGGGCACCTGCACCCTGCTGAGCACCCGCACCGCCGAGCGGGCGCTGGAGGTCGCCATGGCCCGCGCCGCCCCCGCCGCCGTCGACGTGACCGTCTACACCGGCACCGTCGAGGGCCCCGACGCGCTGTCCGTCGCCGCCGACACCCACACCGTGGTGGCCGCCGCGCTCGCACCGTTCCCGGTGACCACGACCGCGCGGGCGTCGACGGTGCTGCGGGCGCTGCCGCCCGCGCTCGCCCCGGGCACCACCGTCGGAGCCCAGGCGTACCTGTCCGGGCTGGACGATCTGCCGGCCCGGGCCGAGCTGGTCACCGGACGCTGGCCGCACGACCGTGGTGACGCTGTGGTGCTGGAGTCCACCGCCCAGCTGCTCGGCCTCACCCCCGGTCGCCGGGTACGCCTCGGCGCCGAACTGGCCCACCCGCCCGTCCCGGCCATCGACGTGACCGTCGTCGGTGTGGTACGCCCGTTGCCGGGGCGCGGCTGGGACCGCGACCGGCTGGCTGCGGCCGGCTCCGCGACCGACTACCAGGACGGCCACTTCCGGCAACCGGTCAACGCCTACGGCCCGTTCCTCGTCGACCTCGCCGACCTGCTCAGCACCGGCGCCACCATCAACCGGATGGAGGTCACCGCTACTCCGGACCTGTCCCACACCAACCGCCGCGACCTGGAGACCGTGGCCGGGGCCGTCCGCAGTGCCGACCGACGGCTGGCCGGCACCCTCGGCGACCGCGTCCGGCTCGCACGTGTCGCCTCCGACCTGCCGCTGACCCTGCGGTCCGCCGACGACCAACGGCACGTCACCGCCGCCGTGGTGCTCGCCATCGCCGTCCTCGGCGGTGTCCTGACCGCGACGGCACTCGTCCTCGCCGGCCGGCTGACCGCAGGCATACGCGCCGACGAGACCGCCCTGCGGTCCGCCCTCGGCACCAGCCGCCGCCAACTCGCCGCCACCGCCACACTCGAGGCCGGGCTCGTCGCCGCCGTCGCCGCCGCGCTCGCGATACCGGCCTCGTCGGCCCTGCACGCCGGTCTGACCCACCTGCCGCCGCTGGACGGCGCCGGCCTGACCGCCCGACCGGCCATCACCGGTGCCCAGGTCCTCGCGGTCGCTGGCGGCGCGCTGGTACTCGCCGCTGTCCTCACCATCCTGGCGGCCCGGCCCGGCCCGGCAGCCGGCGACCGGCGCACGCGCCGCGAACTGCTCGCCCGATCCGGCACCGACCTGCTGCTCGCGGTATTCGCCGCCGCCGCATGGTGGCAGTTGTACGCGCAGCCCACCGCCGCCAGCCCACGCGCCGACGCGGTCCGGGTGCTCGCGCCGGCGCTGCTGCTCACCGCAGGTGCCGCCCTGGCGCTGCGGGTGGTGGTGCCTGCCCTGCGCGGCGCCGACCGGCTGGCGTACCGCGCCCGTGGGCTGGCGCTACCACTGGTGGTCGCCGAGGCCGCCCGCCGGCACCAGGCGGTCGCCGCCGGGCTGCTCGTCGGGCTGGCCTGCGCAGCCGCAACCTTCGGCCTCGCCTTCGACACCACGTGGCACCAGTCGCAGCGCGACCAGGCGGCGCTTTCCGTCGGCACCGACCTGACACTCACCCTCAGCACGGCGCCGGTCGCCGGAGACGGCGCGGTCGTCGGCGCGGCCACCGCGGGGACCGTGAGTCCAGCCCTCGACCGTGGTACCGCCGTCGGTCAGTGGCTCGGCACCGCCGGTGATGCGCCGCGCCTGATCGCCGTCGACACCACCCGCGCCGAGGCGCTGCTACGCGGGCGACTCGACCGCGACCGCACCTGGACGGACGTGGGAGCGAGGCTCGCCCCACCGACCCGCGTCACCGGCCTCACCGTTGCCGCTGGCGCCCCGCTCGTGCTGAGCGGAACCACGACCGGTGACACCTCGCTCGCCGTGACGCCCCAGCTGCTGCTGCAGGACGCCACCGGCCTGCGCATACCCTGTACCGGTCCGCCCGTGCCGCTCGACGGCCGGGAGCACCGCATGCCCGAGTGCGCGACCGGGCACGGACTGCGCCTCGTCGCAGTGTCTTTGCCGGTCGCGGCCGGGCCGGATGCCGGGTCCTCGGTCGGCGGACGCACCGCCATCGCCGTCACCCTCACCGTGCCGCCCGCCGGATCCGCGGACGGATCCGCGGACGGATCGGACTGGACCGCCACGTCCGCGCCGCCGGTCCCGAGCAAGGTGAGCGACCCGAGCGTCGTGGTCTCCGCGACGCCGACGGGGGCGGCGCTGCGGATGGCGGCAACCGTCGACCTCGGCGGCGCCCCGGACGCCGCCCACACCCTCGTCGCCACCGCCTTCCCGGACCCCGGCCCGGTGCCCGTCGCCGTCTCCGCCCGCTTCGCCAGCGAGGTCGGTGCCGAGGGCGGCAGCCAGCTCAGCGTCACGGTCGGTACCACGCCCGTCCCGATCGTCGTCACCGAGGTCGTGCCGACCGTACCGTCCGCCCCCGGCGCCGTCGCCATCCTGGCCGACCTGGACACGCTGTCTCGCGCCCGCGCCGTCGCCGGCGACCTGACGTTCCCGGTCGACGCCTGGTGGGTCGGCCACCCAACCGGTCCCGGTGTCGCCGAGCGGGCCACCGCCCTGCACCTGGGCACCGTCACGACCCGCGAGGCGGAGACCGCCCGTCTCATCGGCGGCCCGCTGCACGCCGGGCTGCCGGCCGCGCTCCGGCTCATCGTCCCGGCTGCGGCCCTGCTGCTGCTCGCCGGCGTCGTCCTGCACGTGACCTGCGATCTACAGGTCCGCGCCGTCGAGGTAGCACGGCTGCGCGGCCTGGGGATGTCCCGGCGCGGCATCCGGGCCGTGCTGCTCGGCCAGCACGTCGGCGTTCTGCTGCCCCTGCTCGCGGCGGGCACGGCCGTCGGCGCGCTCGCCACCCGCATCGTCGCTCCCCTGCTCGTACGCTCCGACACCGGCGCCGCGCCCGTCCCGGCCGCCCAGCCACACTGGCCGTGGCCAGCCGAGGCCGCGCTGCTCGCCGTACTGCTGGTCGGATGCCTGCTGGCGGTCGCCGTTGTGGTCACCGTCCAGGTCCGCCGGGCCGACGCCGCGCACCTGCGGGTGACGCCGTGAACCGGTGGCTGACCCGCCGGTGGCCGGCACCGCACTGGCCCAGCGTCCGCGGCCGTGGCCGTACCGACGCCGGACCGTTGCTGCTCACCGCCGCCGTCATCGCCGCCGTCGCGCTGCTCGCCGGGGCCGTGCCGGCGCTGCTACGTGCCGCCGCCGACAACGCCGTCCAGGACACGATCCGCCGCGCCGGCCACGGCTCGAACGTCCTCGTCCACGCCAACTGGGAACGCGACGACGGCCCGACCGGCGGGCGGATCCGGATATCCCGCCTCGCCGAGGACGTCGAAGACTTCCGCGCCCGGGCGGTGCACGCACTCGGGCCCGACCTGGACGCCGCGCTGCTCCCGCCCATCGCCGTGGTCAACGGCCCGATCCTCAGCATCACCGACGGCAGCGTGCCGCGTACCTTCCAGCTCACCTACCTGGCCGGTGACCTTGGCGGCCCGGAGTTGACCTGGATCGCCGGCAGCGCGCCCGGCCCCACGATCCCCGAACCGTCCATCGAGATCCCCGCCGACGGACCGCCCTGGCCGGTGCAGGTCGGCCTCTCCGAGGCGGACGCCGCCGCACTCGACCTCGGCCCCGGCGATCGGATCCCGGTCCAGGACGGCCAGGGCCGCGACAAAGACGTCCGGATCAGCGGGATCTACCGACCCGCGGACAGCGCCGACCCCGCCTGGCGACTCGCCCCGGCGCTACTGCGCCCCGTGCCCGGCGCCGACGGCGTGGGCACCACCCGGTTCGCCGGCCTGCTGTCGGGCGAGTCGCTGCCGGACGCCCGGCTCGCCTTCGACGAGGACCAACTGCGGCGCACCGTCCACTTCGCTCCCGAACCCGACGCGCTCACCTGGGACGCCACCGCGACGCTCGCCAGCCAGGTGGTCAAGCTCAAGGCAACCTCCGGCTCATCAGGCGTCCGCGACCAGTCCCTGAAGTGGGAATCGCAGCTCGACACCGTCCTGCGCGCCGCCCGTACCCAGATCAGCGCCGCGTCCGCACAGGCCGCCGTCCTGCTCGCCGGGGTCCTGACGGCCACGGTACTGGTCCTGCTGCTCGCCGCCGACCTGCTGGTCCGTCGCCGAACTCCGGCGCTGAGCGCCGCCCGGCAGCGTGGTGCGGCGCTACCCGACCTCGGTGCGGAACTGCTCATCGAGTCCATCGTGGTGTCGCTGTCGGCCGCTGCCGTCGGGCTCGCGCTCGCCCGCGCGGTAGCTCCGGGCGTCTGCTGGGCCTGGACCGTTCCCGTGGTCCTGGCCGGTGCCGTCGCCGGGCCGGCGTTCGGCACCCTCGCCGCGGCCCGCGCCAGCCGCGACCGGCGCCAACCCGCCAACCCGGCCGCGCGGCGCTGGATCCTGGCCACCGGCCAGCTGCGCCGCGCCGCCGTGGAGGCCGCTGTTCTGATCGCCGCGGTGGCTGCCTTCGCCACCCTGCACCAGCGCGGGCTGCTGCCCGCCGACGGCGACACCGGTGAGCTGACCGGCGACCTGCTCCTACCGATCAGCGCCGTCGCACTGGGCGTGCTCGCCGGCGCGCTCGTCCTGCTGCGGCTGCTGCCCGTCGGGGTGCGGATCGCGCTCCGACAGGCCCTGCGCTCACGCCGCTCGCTTGCCGTGTTCGGCGCCGCCCGGGCCGTCGCAACGGCCGGACGCGTGCTGCCGCTGCTGGTTCTGGTCAGCGCCACGGCGCTCGTGTCGTTCGCGCTTGTCGTCGGCACCACCATCGCCCGGGGTCTGGCCGACGGCGCGTGGAACAGCGTCGGCGCCGACGCCCGCCTCGACGTCAGCACCGACGCCGAGGCCGCGACGCCCGCGCTCGCCGAGCGCATCGCCGCCGCGCCCGGGGTAGGACAGGTCGTCGTCGGGCAGGTGACCGACTCGGCGCGCGTCTTCACCGAATCGACACTGCTCACTCCGCGCCTGGTCGTCGTGGACGCCGCCGCGTTCCAGCGCCTGCTGGCCACCACCCCGCTGCCCGACGCGCCGGCGCTGGCCCGGCTCACGGCACCCGGTCCTGGTCCCGTGGCCGTTCCCGCGCTGGTCCGATCGAGCGACGGCGACCTGCGGACCGGCACGCGGCTACAGCTGACCCGGGACGGCGCCCCGGCGATCCGTCTCACCGTGGTCGGTACCGCTCCCGCCGTTGGTGGCGCCAGCGATGTCGTCATCGTGGACGCCGCGGCCCTCGCCGACGCAGG
Source organism: Micromonospora sp. FIMYZ51 (assembly GCF_038246755.1). Lineage (NCBI taxonomy): Bacteria > Bacillati > Actinomycetota > Actinomycetes > Micromonosporales > Micromonosporaceae > Micromonospora > Micromonospora sp. FIMYZ51. The sequence continues at coordinate 4,652,208 of NZ_CP134706.1, forward strand.
GCTGCCCGCCGTTCCCAATACCGTCTGGGTGACCGGCCCCGGCGCGGCGCGGGCCGTGTCGAACAGCGGCGTCGCCGCCGACGTCGTGCTGCGCGCGGACGTCCTGCGGGCACAGCGAGTGGCTCCGCTGACCGCAGGGATACTACGGCTGGCGTGGACGGCCGCCGTGGTGTTGCTGGCGCTGGGGCTGCTCGGCCTCACGCTCGCCGCCGCCGCCGGTGCGTCGGAGCGGTGGCAGACCCTGACCCGGCTGCGGACCCTCGGCCTGCGGCGCCGCGACGTCCGCTGGGTCGCTGCCGGCGAGCTGCTGCCGCCGGTCGTGGTCGCCGCGATGTGCGGCCCGCTGCTCGGGGCCCTGCTCGCCCGCCTGACGCTCGGCCCGCTCGAGCTACGGCTGCTCACCGGTCAAGCCGCCGAGCCGGCGGTGGTTCTGCCGTGGTGGCTGCTCGCCCTGGTGAGCGTGGCGCTGCTGGGGGCGGCTGCGACGGTCGTACCTGTCGAGTCGGCGTTGCGCCGCCGCGACCGGCTGAGCGAGGTACTCCGCGCCGGTGAGTGACCGGCTCGGGCTCGCGCTCGCGCTCGCGCTCGCGCTCGGGCTCACCTACGGCCATCGGGCAGGCTGGCGCCCTCGTCGGTCCGGTCGAGAATCCCGCTGGGTGGCTTTGACCCCTGTCGCGCTAGCGAACCGCCGCCGATGCCTGCCACAGCAATCAGTGACCTCGGTCCCGACGGAGGAAGGACGACAGCAGTTGCCTGAACTCGTGCGGGTGCTCGATCGCCGGCACGTGCCCGCATCGGCCGAACACGTGCAGACGGACATCGGCCAGGTGTTCGAGCAGGGGCACGGCCGCCGTCCCGAGCGGAGTGACTCGGTCCTCGGCGCCGTGCACGAGCAGCACGGGCGCGCGGATCGCTGCAAGCGTCTGCGCCGAGAGGGTGAGCCCGTCGGCCCACCGCGCCCTCGGTGGCGGGAACAACGACGCGAACGCGACCGCCCCCGCTCGCATCGCAGCGGCACGGGCATCAACGGCTGAATCGGTCACGAGTGTCTGGTCGAAGACGAGGCGATTCAGCATGTCCCGTGCGCCGAGCGGGCCGGCGGGGGCGGCCCAGATCGCGTCGAGGTCGGCGGAGAGCGGCGCTCCGGGGGCACCCATCGTCGAGACCGCCACAACACGGGTGACCTGCTGGGGGCGCGTGGCCGCCAACGACAGCGCCACGGCACCGCCCATGGAGTGGCCCACCACGGCGTAGTGCTCGATACCGAGAGCAGCCATCAGGCCGGCGGCCTGCTCCGTCCACAGCCGGAGCCCACCGGTGGAGCCCGCCGGGACAGGCGTACGGCCGAACCCCGCCTGGTCAGGAGCCACCAGGTGCCAGGACGCGCCAAGCGCCTGCACTGTGGTTGCCCAGGCTCCGGACCCGGTCGTGCCGGGTCCGGAGCCGTGCAGCATCAGCACCGTGGGCCCGGTGCCGCTTTCCAGGACGTGGACGGGGGAGCCGTCGACTGTGACGGTCCGAAGTGCGGTCACCGGGGCACGTCAGGTGTACTCAGGCCGACGCGGGGCCGACGGACTTCGAGAACAGCTCCATCATCGCCCTGCCGAACTGCGGCATGTCGGGCCACCCCCGGCAGGAGACGAGGTTGCCGTCCACCACGTCGGGGGCGTCGATGACAGTCGCGCCCGCGTTCTCCATGTCACCGGTGATGGGCGGGAAGCAGGCCGTCTTTCGACCCTTCAGCAGCCCGTACACCGCTGGCACCTGCGCGCCGTGGCACACCAGCGCGACGGGGAGGTTGCGGGCGAAGAAGTGCTCGGTGATGCGCCGGACGTCGGCGTCGACCCGGATCCACTCGGGGGCCCGTCCGCCGGGGATGATGAGGGCGTCATAGCGCTCGACGTCGACCTCGGCCCAGGGCACGTCGACCGGCAGCTTCCGGCCGTTCTTCTCCACGTAGGCGTCGGAGTTGGGGTCGAACTCGTGGATGACCAGCTGCACGTCGCGCGTCGTCCGGGACGAGACGTCGACGTCCCAGCCGCCCTCCTGCACGCGATAGTAGGGGTACATGGTGTCGAGTTCCTCGGCGGCGTCGCCGGTCAGGAGCAGCGCTCTGGGCACCTGCTTCTCCTCGCATCTGGGGACGGGCGAGATAGATCCAATACGATCCGATCCGATCGGTTCAGCATTCCTCGACCCGGTCCGCCCGTCAAGCCTCTACTGCCACTGCGTCCGCGTCCTTGAGCTCGTCGAACAATCGCCGGAAACGCTCGCCGGACCGCAGGATGTGCCGACGCATCGCGTACGCGGCGGCGTCGGGGTCGCGCGCGGCGATCGCGGCCACCACTTCCTCGTGCTCGGCCATGGCCAGGTGGGTGACCTGGGCGTCGTGGTGCAGCCGGAAGAGGTGCACGTGACTGTGCAGGCGAGCGAGCGCTTCCCGGATGACCTGGTTCTCCGCACTCTGGGCGACGAGATCGTGAAAAGCGGCGTCGCGTAGACCGAAGGCGCCATAGGCCGCGGGCCCGTTGCCCCCTTCCAACTCCGCCATCTCCCCCAGCATTCGTCGCAGACCGGCCACCTGCGCCAGGGAGGCGCGTTCGGCGGATCTGCGCGCCGCCGCCGGTTCGAGGAGCAGGCGGACCTCAAGCATGTCTTCGAACCGATGACGGGTGATTTGAGGAGGAATGCGGTAGCCGGCATGGGGCACCCGCACGACCAGACCCTCGGCCTCCATGCGGTTGAGCGCGTCCCGGATCGGCGTCTGCGAGACCCCCAACTCTCGCGCCAGGACGTCGATCGTGACCCGGGAGCCAGGCTCGATCCGTAGCGACATCAGCTGTCCGAGCAGCGTGTCGTACACCTCGTCGGCAAGCCGGCCGCCAGCTCTTCCCGACGACGTTCCGCCCGTCACGACCCTGCGGCCCCGCGCGCTCATCGCTTCGTCGTCCATCGTGACCTGAGGTCCTTCCTTGCGCCTCGGGACGCCTATTGACATCAGTCGCTGCACTGCGACATGCTGACGCCCCACTGGATCGTATAGGAAATGCGGCGGATGATCGCCCTCCTGCGCCAGATCGCAGCGCGCCCGGTCCGCGGGTCGGCCTCCGCGACAGCCCGGCAACACGCCTGGACAACCAAGCAACCAACCGGCGAGGCACATAGCGAGGCCCTAGAAGTCCGAACCCAGAAGGCAGGCAGGAACATGCGGCATTCAAAGCGAATGGGACGATCGTCCGCTCCCGGGCGAAAGGCACAGCTGGCGACGGCGGCCATGCTGCTGGTGGCCACGACCGCAGCGGCGTGCGGCGATGGCCAGGACGACGGCGCGCAGGCGAGCGCCCCCAAGGCACCGGCGACCGTCCCGGAGCTCACCACGGACCCGCTGACCCTCAGCTTCATCTGGTTCGACTGGCCCCCCGCCCAGGCACTTGAGGACTTTGCGAACGCGGAGTACAAGAAAGAGCGGCCGAACGCGACCATCAAGGTCAACACCGTGCCGAACGCGAACTGGCACGACGCCATGTTCACCCAGTTCGCCGCGCGCAAGACCGACTTCGACATCGCGATCCTGGACTCGCAACACATCGGCGAGGCCGTGACCAACGGCAACATCCTCGACATCACCGACTTCGTCAAGAACAACATCGACGTCGCGGCCTACAACCCGTACCTGCTGGCGGCCTACGGCCAGTTCCCGCAGGCGGAGACCGGCAAGCGCGACGAAAACGCCAGCCTGTACGGACTGCCGCTGCTCGGCGACACCTGGACGATGATCTACCGCAAGGACCTGATCGGCGACCAGCCGCCGCAGACCTGGGACGAAATGATCTCAGTCGCCGAGAAATGCCAGGCGGACCATCCTGGCGTCAGCGGGCTGGCTTTCCACCAGGCCAACGGCTCCGACGCCGCGGCCGTAACCTACAACACGGTAAACGGCGTCTACGGCGGCAACCTCTGGGACCCCAAGACGCGCAAGATCGACGGCGTTCTCAACGACGCTGCCGGCCAGGAGGCGATGGACGTCCTGGTCAACAAGATGAAGCCACTCACCGCCAAGGGCTCCGGCAACTGGTTCATCGACGAGGTGAACGCGGCGGTCGCCCAGGGCAAGGCATGCATCGCGTTCAACTGGATCGCCGCGAGCGGCGGCCTGCTCGATCCGAAGCAGTCGACGCTCGGCACCACGCGGGAGCAGATTCTCGACAAGCTGGGTTTCGCCACCCTGCCGACCCAGAAGACAAACCTGGTCCCGCTCGGCGGCATGGGAATGCACGTGTCGGCCTACTCCGCCAAGGAGAACCAGGCGGAGGCCCTGAACTTCATGAAGTGGTTCGAGCGGGCTGACATCCAGAAGAAGTGGGCCGCGGCTGGTGGTGTGCCATCGCGTACCGACGCCCTGGAGTCGCCCGAGTTCCTCAATGCCGGGCCGTTCAACCAGGTGTACACCGACTCGGTGCCGCGGATGCGGGACATGTGGAACGTGCCCGAGTACGCACGCCTCGTCGACATCGAGAACACCAACGTGAACGCCGCCCTCAACGGCGCGAAGAATCCGAAGCAGGCGCTCGACGACATCGCCCGGGAGCAGCAGAGCGTGCTCGACTCCAGCAGCCGCAAGGGTGGCGGCGGACTGTGAGTGACCCCGTACCGCTGACGACCGATCGCCCCGGGCAGGTGGCGGCTGCGATGCCACCTGCACCGGGGCGGTCCCGCCGGCTGAGCGACCGCGGACTCGCCGCCGCCTTCATCTCCCCCGCGCTGCTGCTGTTGCTCGCGATGTCGGTGTTCCCGTTGCTGTGGGCGCTGTACCTGTCCTTCACCAACTACTCGGCCACCCGCGGCGGGCCCGCCGAATTCGTCGGGTTCGCGAACTACACCGCCATCCTGACGTCGGCGCAGGTGCACCAGCGGGCCTTGACGACGTTGATCTACGTGGTCGGCGCGGTCGCCCTGCAAACCGTGCTCGGTTTCGGCATCGCCTACCTGATCTCACGGCGTACGCACGGGCGAGGACTGCTGACCACTCTGTTCCTGGTCCCGATGATGTTGTCGCCGGTCGTGGTCGGGTTGTTCTGGCGGTTCATGCTCGACGCGCAGTTCGGCGTGATCAACAGCATGCTCGGCTCGCTCGGTCTGGGGCAGGTGGAGTGGCTCACCCGGCAGCGAACGGCCCTGATCTCCCTGATCGTGGTCGACACCTGGCAATGGACGCCGTTCATCATGCTCATCGCACTTGCCGGGCTCACCGCGGTGCCCAAGTACCTGTACGAGGCCGCCTCGATCGACCGGGCGTCCGAGTGGTTCCGGTTCCGCACCATCACCCTTCCGCTGGTGTGGCCGCTGCTCCTCATTGCCGTGTTGTTCCGGGCCATCGAGGCCTTTCGGCTGTTCGACCTCGTCTACATCCTCACCAACGGAGGTCCGGGCGTCTCCACCGAGACGTTGTCGTTCCACGTCTACAAGGTCGCGTTCCTGGGCTTCAACACCGGAACCGCCTCGGCGTACGGGATCCTCATGGTCGTCGTCGTCATCGTCCTCACGCAGCTCTACCTGCGCTACCTGAACAAGCTCAAGGAGGGCTGATGGCCGTCTCCGTCGACGAGGCCGTGTCCGCAGGTCCGGCCGGGGATCGCAGGCCCACCGTGCGCCGCCGGGGCGGCCGGGGCCGCGCCATGCTGGAGATCGCGCTGCTGACCGTGCTGGCCGTCGTGATGCTCTTCCCGGTGCTGTGGATGATCGAGACATCCATCAAGGAAAACCGGGACGTCTACGCGATCCCCGCCGAGTTCATCGGCTTCACGGTCACCATGGAGCACTTCAAGGACGTGTTCGTCGGTCCCGACGGTGGTCGCTCGGCCTTGTCCGTCGCGTTCCTCAACTCCGCTCTGGTCGCCGGGCTCTCCACCGTGCTGGCCACCCTGCTGGGGGTCCCGGCGGCCTGGGCCTACTCACGCTTCGCGGTGAAGGCCAAGAAGGACCAACTGTTCTTCATCCTGTCCACCCGTTTCATGCCGCCCGTGGTGGTCGTGATTCCGATCTTCCTCATGTACCGCCAGATCGGACTCATCGACAGCAAACTCGGCCTGATCCTCATCTACACCGCGTACAACCTCCCGTTCACGATCTGGATGATGAAGGGTTTCGTCGACGAGGTGCCTGCGGAGTACGAGGATGCCGCCATGCTCGACGGCTACACCCGTTTGCAGGCGTTCCGACGATTCACCCTTCCCCTGCTCGTGCCCGGCATCGCCGCGACGGCGGTCTTCGCACTCATCTTCTCGTGGAACGAGTTCGTGTTCGCCATCTTCCTCACCTCCAGCGACAGCGTGCGGACGGCCCCACCCGCCATCGCCGGGCTCATCGGGGGCACCACGACGGACTGGGGCCTGGTGGGCGCCGCCTCCGTGGTGTTCGCCCTACCGGTGCTCGTCTTCGCCTACCTGGTGCGCAAGCACCTCGTCGCCGGTGTGACGCTCGGGGCGGTGCGACGCTGATGGCGGGCATCGACGTGAGCGCGCTGCACAAGCGCTACCCGGACGGGACGGTCGCTGTCGAGCACGTGGACCTGTCCATCAAAGACGGCGAGCTGTTCGTGATGCTCGGCCCTTCGGGTTGTGGCAAGACGACCACGCTACGAGCCATCGCCGGTCTGGAGCGGCAGACGACAGGCGACATCCGCATCGGCGACACGCTGGTGAACGACCTACCGCCGGCCGAGCGCGACATCGCCATGGTGTTCCAGTTCTACGCTCTCTACCCGCATCTGCGGACCCGCGACAACCTGGCGTTCCCACTGCGGGCCGAGGGACTGCCCAAGGCAGAGGTACGCGAGCGGGTCGACCAGGCCGCCCGGCTGATGCGGCTCGGTCCGCTGCTGGACCGGCGACCGCGCCAACTGTCCGGCGGAGAGCAGCAGCGCGTCGCGCTTGCTCGCGCCCTGGTGCGACGACCGCGCGCATTCCTCATGGACGAGCCGCTCACCAATCTGGACGCGGAGCTGAGGGCGGACATGCGCACGGAGATCAAGCACCTCCAGGGAGAGCTGGGGACGACGATGGTCTACGTCACCCACGACCAGGTCGAGGCGATGTCGCTCGGTCACCGAATCGCCATCCTCAACAAGGGCCGCGTCGAGCAGATCGGCACGCCGCTGGAGGTCTACGACCGTCCGGCGAGTCTCTTCTGCGCCGCATTCATCGGCTCCCCGCCGATGAACCTGATCGAGGTGGAGGTGGCCGACGGGAAGCTGCGCAGTCGGGGCGGCCTGGTCCTCACGCCACCGCCCGGCCTGCCGCGCGACCGTTGCCTGGTCGCAGGTGTCCGGCCGGAGGCGCTGGAAGTCACCGCGCCAGGGACGCAGGGTTCGGTCCCGGCCCGGGTGGTCTCGGCGGAGTGGCTGGGCGACGAGATCATCTACGTGGTGGACCACGGCGGCCAGTGCGACGTCCGAGTTCGGATGCCACCGACGGTCCGTTTCGCCGCTGACGCACCGGTCGGGCTACGACACACCGGCGGGACCCCGGCGGTCTACGACGTGCGCACGGAAGAGCTGGTGGCCTGATGGGAACCGTGGCAGTGCACGGGCTGTGCAAGTCCTTCGGCAAGGTCCAGGCCCTGGACGGGGTGACGCTTGACGTACCGGACGGCTCGTTCTTCGTCGTGCTCGGACCCTCCGGGGCAGGCAAGACGACGACCCTGCGAGCGATCGCCGGCCTGGAGAAGCTCGACGCCGGGTCGGTGCATCTGGACGGCAGGGACGCGACCGGTGACGCTCCGGCCGCACGCGACCTGGCCATGGTCTTCCAGAACTACGCTCTCTACCCGCGACACACGGCGTACGAGAACATCGCTTCGCCGCTGCGGGCACGCCGCTGTTCTCCGAGCGAGATCGCCGCTGCCGTCGCACAGATGTCGAGCCTGCTGCACATCGAACGGCTGCTGCAACGTCGTCCCGCGCAGTTGTCGGGCGGTGAGATGCAGCGTGTCGCCCTGGCCCGGGCGCTGGTCCGTCGCCCACGCGCGTTCCTGATGGACGAGCCGCTGACGAACCTCGACCTCAAACTCCGCGTCGAGATGCGCACCGAGCTCACCCGCATCCACCGCAGCCTCGGCGCGACCTTCATCTACGTGACAAACGACCAGGTCGAGGCCCTGTCCATGGCCGACCAGGTCGCGGTCCTCAAGGAGGGGACTGTGCAACAGGTCGGAACGCCGACCGAGGTGTACGAGCGTCCCGCCAACAAGTGGGTCGCAGGATTCGTCGGGAGCCCTCCGATCAGCCTGCTCGCCTGCCACGCCGAGGGAGATCGTCTGGTCGGTGCCGAAGGCTGGACGCTGCCACGGCCTCGCTGGACCACGGCTGAGGACGGTCGTGCGCTGCTGCTGGGCCTACGGGCGGAGGACCTCTCCGTCGAGCAACGGGGGGACGCGTCGTTGTCGGGCGAGCTCTACGGGATCGAACCGCTCGGTGACCGAACTGTGGTCGACGTCCGGGTGGGGACGACGATCCTCAAGGTCAAGGCACGACCCACCGTCACCGGTACGCCGGGCCAGCGGCTGCGTGTGACGGTCGACCTGGACCGTGCGCACCTGTTCGATGCGGGCACCGGGCTGTCGCTGTCTGAGGCTGGGCGGTAGAAGATCACAGGAGGCGACGCGATGAGTGACCCGATGAACGTCCTGGCCCCCGAGCACCGGCGACTCCGGATCGGCGACGCCTGGCGCGACGCCGCAAGCGGAGCCACCTTTGCCGTCGAGGACCCGGCCACCGGCAAGACCATCGCCGAGGTGGCGGACGCCGACGTCGTTGACGGGCTCGCCGCTCTGGACGTGGCGAGCACGGCAGCGGCGGAGTGGGCGGCGACCCCGCCGCGGAAACGGTCAGAGTTGCTGACCGCGACGTACCGGGCACTTACCGCCCGATCCGAGGAGGTCGCCCGGCTGATCACACTCGAGATGGGCAAGCCGCTCCCCGAGGCGCGGGCAGAGGTGGCCTACGGCGCCGAGTTCTTCCGTTGGTTCGCCGAGGAGGCGGTACGCGTCGAGGGGCGCTACAGCACCGCTCCCGCAGGTGGGTATCGCATCCTCACCGTGCCGAAGCCGGTCGGCCCGTGCGTCCTCGTGACGCCCTGGAACTTTCCGTTGGCCATGGGTGCCCGCAAGATCGCTCCTGCGCTGGCTGCGGGCTGCCCGACGATCACCAAGCCAGCCGCTCAGACGCCACTCACCATGCTGTTCCTGGCCCGCATCATGGAGGAGGTGGGCGTACCGCCGGGGGTCGTCAACGTGGTGACCACCAAACGGGCGGGCAAGGTGGTCTCGGCACTGCTGGCCGACGGTCGAACCCGCAAGCTTTCGTTCACCGGGTCGACCGAGGTCGGCCGCGTGCTGCTCCGACAGGCTGCGGACAACGTGCTGCGCACCTCCATGGAACTGGGCGGCAACGCTGCCTTGATCGTGTGTGCCGACGCTGACCTGGACGTCGCGGTCGACGGTGCCATGGTGGCCAAGATGCGCAACATCGGGCAGTCCTGCGTCGCGGCAAACCGGATCTACGTCGAGGAACCGGTACGCGAGGAGTTCACCGCCCGCTTCGCCGAGCGGATGGGCGCGCTTTCGGTGGGCCCTGGTCTCGACGACGGCGTGGACGTCGGGGCGTTGATCGACGAGGTCTCGGTCACCAAGCTCGACGAGCTGGTTGCCGACGCGGTCGATCGCGGCGCCCGGGTCCTGGTCGGCGGCGCGCGTCCGGATGGGCCGGGCCACTTCTACCCGCCTACCGTCCTCGTCGACGTGCCCGACGATGCGCGGATGCTGGCGGCTGAAATCTTCGGCCCGGTGGCGCCGATCATCTCGTTCACCTCCGACGACGAGGTGCTGGCGAAGGCAAACGACACCGAGTACGGCCTGGTCGGCTACGTCTTCACCCGTGATTTGCAGCGGGCGCTGCGGTTCACCGAGGGGCTGGATGCGGGAATGGTCGGCATCAACCGTGGGCTGATATCGGACCCGTCAGCTCCGTTCGGAGGCGTGAAGCAGTCCGGGATCGGCAGGGAGGGGTCGCACGAGGGCATCCTTGAGTACCTCGACCTCACCTACGCAGCGATCGACCTATCGTGACCGGCCTGCTGCTCGGGGCCCGGCGCACGCCTGCGCCACCCGGGCGGCCAACCTCGCCGACGCCGTCCCGGTCTCGCAGGTGACCTGGACGTCCGCCACGCAAATCGCCGCCGACGTTCCGGAGAGGCCCTGACATGCTTGAGACCGTCCGCGGACCACGCCAGCTGATAGTGGGCGAAGGGGTCGCGCAGAACATCCCACGAGTGGTGGCCGAGAGCGGCTCGCGAGTGCTCATCGTGACCGACCAACTGCTGCTGAGGCAGCCGGGCGTGGCCGAGATCGTGGCCGCCGTACGCGAGAAGGTCGAGGTCGTCGCGGTGTTCTCCGACGCGACTGCCGACGTGCCACTCACCGATGTCACCCTGGCCGTCTCGGTCGCCGCCGAGGTGGACGCCGACGTGATCCTCGCCATCGGGGGTGGCACGGTGATCGACCTCGCCAAAATCGTCGGCGTCATCCGGCGCCACGGCGGGACTCCGCGCGACTTCTACGGCGAGTCGAAGGTGCCAGGGCCGACGCTTCCTCTCGTCGCGGTCCCGACGACCTCTGGCACCGGCTCCGAACTCACCCCCGTCTCGGTGTTGACCGACCCGGACCGAGAGCTGAAGGTGGGGGTTTCCAGCGTCCACATCGTGCCCGACTTCGCCATCGTCGATCCCGAACTCACCTACACCTGCCCGGCGACCGTCACCGCCCACTCCGGCATCGACGCGTTCTGTCACGCGGTGGAGAGCTACACCGCGCGACCCCGGGCCCACGGACCGCGCGACCCGGTGGAGCAGGTGTTCCTCGGCCGCAACCCGATCACCGACCACTACGCGCTGCGGGCCGCCGAGCGGATCGCCCGCAGCTTGCGTCGTGCGGTCATGGACGGCGGCGACACGGCGGCACGCGCGGACATGTCCTACGGGTCCGTGCTGGCCGGGCTCGCCTTCTCCCACGCGGGCAACGCGGCCCCGCACGCTCTCCAGTACCCCATCGGCGCAGCCACCCACACGCCGCACGGCCTGGGCGTCGGGCTGCTACTGCCCTACGCGCTGGACGCGGCCAGGGATGCCATCGGCGACCGGTTGGCCACCCTCGCCGGGGTGTGCGGGCTCGACGTGACCGACGCCTCGGATGCCGAGGCCACAGATACCTTCCTCACCTGGCTCGACGGGCTCCTTGCCGACATCGGCATCCCTGCCACCTTGGCAGACATCGGGGTGGCACGCGCCGACCTTCCGCGCTTCGCGGAGTTGGCCAGTGGCGTCACGCGCTTGATCCAGAACCATCCAGGCCCGACCGACACCGCCAGCCTGACCGCGATCCTCGAAGCGGCCTGGAGCGGGGAGCGGTCGCGACGGTCCTGACACCGAGCAGCGACCGGGACCGGACGCCGTGCCCGCTCATGCCGCCACCCCTTGGCCACGTACCGCCGGGAAGAACGGCCGCCGACTGGCAGCGGTCAATACTTCCGCGACGGCTCCGCCGGCCCGGCGCCCGGCACGCTCGCGGGCAGCGCCGGTTGCCGGGCCTCCAGCGCCCGGCTGACGCCCAGGCCGACGAGGACCGCCAGCGCGAAGACGACCGCCGACAGCCACCGGGGGCCATCCGCGACGAGGATGGTCATCTGCACCAGGCTCAGCAGGACGACCCCCAGCACGGTGCCCGCGAAGCCGCCCCGCCCGCCGGCCACGCTCACGCCGCCGAGCAGGACGGCGCCGGCCACGAACGCCAGCTGGCCGATGTCGACCGATAGGGTTGTGGCGCCGATCCGGCCAGCGAGCAGGATTCCGGCTGCGCCCGCGATCAGGCTGGAGCCGCCCAGGCCGATGACCGCGCCCAGCAGCCGTGCGCCGAACGGCGACGGCGGCTCCCCGGCGACGACCCGGTTGCCGTTCAGCGCCCGCCGCACCGCCGGGATCGACCACACCACCGCGCCGCCGATCGACAGCAGGAGAAACAGCACCAGCCACCCCGCCGCCGCACCGTCGGACCGGATCCAACCTTCCCTCGCGAGCCGCTGCGGACCGCCGCTGCCGGTGGCGGCGAGCAGGATGCCCTGCGTCAGCGCCAGCCCGCCCAGCGACACCGCCCACCCGGGCGCCTGCAGCAGCCCGGCGACGAGGCCCATCCCGAGACCGATGAACCCCGCGGCGGCGATCGCGGCGACCGCCGCGACGAGGACCGGTACGCCAGCGTCGAGCACCTCCGCGTACGTCAGGCCAGCGAGGGCCGCGACAGCGACGACCGCGAGGTTTGGCGTGGCAGTGCGCAGCGACAGCGCGAAAGCGGTCGCCAGCAGGCCGGCGGAGGCGATGTTGAACACCAGCGGCGACAGCCGCGACTCCTCCTGGGAGTACCACACCACCGCGGCGACCACGGTCAGCGCCAGCAGCACCGCCTCCCAGAACAGGTGCGGCCGAAGAAAGCCACCGGAACGGGACGTGACCGGTCCGGCAGGTGCCGACGGTTGTGCAGGCGTGAAAACCACAGCGATTCCTCCCATGTGCGGACGCTGACACTAACCCGCACGTCACCGCGGTAGCACGAGCCCGGATACCTAGGACGGGCCGGGGTCGAGTGCTCAGCCTGCCAGATCTCGACGAGGACGCCCGCGAGGGAGGTGGTGGCGTCCGCGGCCGGTAAGGTCGGCGGTGGCGCACCGGGTGGGGGTTCAGCGCGGCGGTCATCGGTCTGACGGTGCTACGGCGGTTGCCGGGTCGGTGTGGAGAAGCGCGCGGGTCAGCGGGTGGTGTGCGTGGGTGAGCAGGGCGTCGGCGGGGCCGCGGTCGACGGCGGCTCCGTGGTCGAGAACGACGATGTGGTCGGCGAGGTGAGCCACCACGTCGCGGTCGTGGCTGATCACGACGACGGCCAGTTGGAGGCTGCGCCGCAGCTCGTCGAGGAGCGTAAGGATGCCGTGCTTGGTGACGCTGTCGAGCCCGGCGGTCGTCTCGTCGCAGATGAGGACGCGGGGTTCGCTGGCGAGAGCGCGGGCGAGCGCTGCGCGGTGCAGTTCGCCGCCAGAGAGCCGGTCGGGACGCTGGGTCACGGTGTGTTCGGCGAGGCCTACCCGTTCGAGCAGGCGTAGGGCGGTGCGGCGGGCCTGCTCCGATGTGGCGTTCCGCAGGCGGTGCGCGGGGCTGGCGGTCTGGTCGAGGACTGGCCGGTACGGGTCGAAGCTGGCGCGTGCGTCTTGGAACACGTACTGGATGGCGCCGAGTTCGTGCCGCTGGCGCCGGTCAAGGTGAGCGGCGAGGTGGTGCCCACCGAGGGTCACGTGGCCGGTGCGGGCGGGGTGCAGGCCGGCGATGCAGCGGGCGAGGGTTGTCTTGCCGCTTCCGGATCGTCCGACCACGGCCAGGCACTGGCCGGCGGGGACGGCCAGGCTGACGTCGCGGAGCACGTCGCGCTGCCGACCGCCGTCGCGGTGGGTCGCGCTCAGGCCGGTGACCTCTAGCAGCGGCCTGTCCTCGCGGACCGCCGCCATCGGCCGGGTCGGTGGCGCGGCGAGCAGCTCCCGAGTGTCCCGGTGTCGTGGCATGGCTAGCACCTCGGCCGCCGGGCCGTATTCGATGGCGGCACCCCGGTGCAGCACGAGGATCTGGTCGGCGACGGCTCGTACGAGGTGCAGGTCGTGGCTGAGCAGGATGACGGCGATGCCCTCGCGGGCGAGTTTCGTCAGTTCTCGGGCGACGTCGTTGCGGGTGAGCGCGTCCTGTCCGGTGGTGGGTTCGTCGGCGATGAGCAGGACGGCCTGGGCCAGCAGGGCGTGGGCAATGACGAGGCGTTGTTGCTGGCCGCCGGAGAGCTGGTGGGGGAAGCGGCGCAGGAACCGGCGGTCGGCGGGCAGGCTGACGCGTTCGAGCACGGCCGCCACGGTGCGCTTGTGGGTGCTGCGGCTGTCGCCGGGTGCCTGGTGCCGGGCGATCTCGTGGAGCATGGCACCGATGCGGCGTACGGGGTTGAGCGCAGCGACGGGTTGCTGGGGCACGTAACCGACGGTGCCGGGCTTGGGCGGGGTGGCGCTGGTGACGGGCCGGCCGGCCAGGGTGATGGCGCCGGTGAGGCTGACGCCAGGTGTGACCTCGCCGAGCAGCGCCCGGGCGGTGGTGGTCTTGCCGCTGCCCGAGGCGCCGATGACGGCGAGGATTCTGCCGGCGGGCAGGCTGAAGGAGACGCCGTCGACCAACACCCGGTCGGCGGTCGTGGCGGCGAGGTCCTGCACCTGGAGGAGAGGCTCGGTCGCTTGCGGGCGATCTCCGGTCGTGGCTGGCTCGGGCGGTGGTGATGGGCTGGGGTTGCTATAGGTGATCAGCATCCGGTCGGTGGCCAGGTTGAGACCGACGGCCAGGGAGATGATGAGCGCGGCCGGCACGGCGACGGCCCAGGGCTGTAGGAACAGGCCAGCGCGATTGCGGTCCACCATGACGGCCCAGTCCGCAGCATCGGGTGCGACGCCGATGCCCAGGAAGCTCGCGGTGGCCACCAGATACATGGCGCCGATGAACCGGACTCCGGCATCGGCGAGCAGGATCCGGCGGATGCCGGTGCCGACGTAGCCGGGGCCGCGCCGCCACCAGGTCTCGCGGTACAGGCGCATCGCCTCCATGGCTGGCCCGTGGGCCAGCGGCAGCGCGGCGGCGCGGGTGATCCGGGCGATCTCCGGCAGTCCGATCAGCGCGACGATCCCGACGAGGGTGAGCTGCCCGGGCGGCGCGGTGGCGGCCAGCAGGATCAGCAGCAACAGCGACGGCACGGCCAGAGTCAGGTCGAGCGGGCGCATGAGCAGTTCATCGACCCATCGGCGGCGGGTGGCGGCGGCCACCAGGCCGACCGGCACACCGACGAGGTACGCCAGCAGCGTCGCGCATACGGCGACCACGACGACGGACCGGCCGCCGAGGAGGACCTGTTGTCCGACGTCGCGGCCGACGAAGTCGGTGCCCAGCACACCGTCGCCGGAGAAGGGGAACGTGCGGTCGCCCGGCTCGCCTGCCAGCAGCGGGCCGAACACGGCCAGCGCGAGCGGCACCGCGAGCAGCACCGCCCCGGTCAGGATACGCAGCCGCCTCATCGCACGGCCTCGATCCGTGGTGCGAGGCGGAACGCGACCAGGTCGGCGGCCAGGTTCACCGCCACTGTGGTGACGGCGACGAGGACGCACAAAGCCTGGACGGTGGGGATGTCGCGGGTGGACACGGCATCGACGAGGGCGGTGCCGAGCCCGGGGATGACGAACACCGCCTCGACGACGATGACGCCGCCGAGCAGCCAGTCGGTGGTTCGGGCGAGTTGCTGCACGACCGGCGCCAGAGCGCCGGGCAGGGCATGGCGAAGCCAGAGCCGGCTGCCGGCGATGCCGAGCCGTCGGGCGTGGCGCACGTACTCGCCGTGCAGGGCGTCGAGCATGCCAGCGCGGGTGAGTCGGCTGATGGTGCAGATCGGCCGGGCGAGTAGCACGAGCATCGGCAGCACGAGCACGGACGGCCTGGTGAGCAGGTCGACGCCGAACGCGGTGGGAGGTAGCCAGCCGAGTCGGACGCCGAAGACGGCGATGAGCAGAATCGCCAGGGCGAACTCGGGCACCGCGTAGAGCGCGACCGACACCGCGGACACCGCCCGATCTAGTCGCCCCCCTTCTCGGCGGGCCGCCAGCATGCCCAGTGCGATGGCGAGCGGTATCAGAACGAGGAGAGTCACCGCCGCCAACAGGAGGGTGGTGCCCGCGCTGTCGGCGAGCCGGTCGACGATCGGCCGCTGCGAGATCAGCGAGACGCCGAGGTCGCCGCGTATCAGGTCGGTCAGCCAGTCGAGGTAGCGCTGCCAGGCCGGTCGGTCGAGGTTCAGTTGCGCTCGGATCGCGGCGATGCGGGCCGGATCGGGGTGGTCGCCGGCGATCACCACCGCGGCGTCACCGGGCAGCGCCTCGGTGAGCACGAACACGATGGTGGTGATCCCGGCGACCTGCCCGAGGCCGAGCAACAACCGCCCGGCGGCATAGCGGGGCAGACTCACCCCAGCCAGACCTTGTCGAAGCGGGCCCAGTCGAGGGTGTTGGCGGGGGCGTTGGCGGACACCCCGCCGACGCCGGGCGCGGTGGCGACGAGGAAGTCCGCGAAGCCCCAGATCAGGAATCCACCCTCAGCGTGCAGGGTGCGCTGCATGTCGCCGTACGCCTGTCGGCGGGTTGCTTCGTCGGCGCTGGAGATGGCCTTGGCGTAGCGGGCGTCGAACTCGGGGCGGGCCCACCGGGTGGCGTTGGTGGTGGAGTTGGTCAGCAGCCGCTGTGCGATGTGCGTTTCGATGGGCATGGCCCCGGAGCGGTACGAGGCCAGCACGCCGGAGTTGAGGATGTCCTTCCAGTAGGTGTCCTTGTTGCCCATCGCGGTCTCGATGACGAGGCCGGCCTGCTTGGCCTGTTCGGCGAAGACGCTGGCGGCCTCGACGAAACCGCTGGCGACAGCCGCCGTGTCGAGCGTGATGCGCAGGCCCTTGGCGCCGGCCTTGTCGATGAGGAACCGGGCGCGGTCGAGGTCGCGGGTGCGCTGGGCGATGTCGTCGGCGTAGTACTGGTAGCCCTTGCCGAACAGGTCGTTGCCGACCTGACCGGAACCGGCGAGGACGGTGTCGACCAACTGTTGGCGGTCGGTGAGCAGGAACATGGCTTCGCGCAGGTCGCGGTTGTCGAACGGTGGCCGGTCGACCTTCATGGCGAACGACTGCATGGTGCTGTTCGGCATCCGGGTGACGGCCATTCGGCCGCTGTCGGCGTGGGTACGCGCGGTGGTGGGCGTGATGTCGTGCGCGTAGTCCACCTGTCCGGCGAGCAGGGCGTTGACCCGGGCCGATTCCTCGTTGCTGATCAGATACTCCAGCTCGTCGAGGTGCGCGGCGCCCTCCCAGTAACCGTCGTACCGCTTGAGTAGCAGCGACCGACCGGGCTGCCAGGAGTGGAAGGTGAACGGCCCGGATCCGACGGGCCGTTCGAAGCTGTCGGCGCCTTCGGGGACGATGTACGCGCCGAACGCGGCCAGGGCGTTGGGAAATTCGGCGAAGGGCCGTTTGAGGGCCAGTTCCAGGGTGCGGTCGTCGACGGCGTGGCTGTTGGGCAGGTCGAGTAGTTCGAGGCTGGCCTTGGCGCGGAACGCCCGCTTCGGGTCGGTGATCCGGGTGTAGCTGTAGAGCACGTCGGTGGCGCGGACGGGCTTGCCGTCGTGGAATGTGGCCGGGCGCAGGGTGATGCGCCAGCGGGTCAGGTCGCTGCTGGGCTCCCAGCGTTCGGCGAGGCGGGGTTGGATGGAGACGTCCGGGCCGTAGTCGGCGAGCTTGTCGAACATCGCCTTGGCGCGCGACGCCTCGTTGAACAGGTTCGCCTGGTGCGGGTCCAGCGTCTCGTTGACACCGCCGCCGGCGAACGCCGCCCGCAGCCGGCCGCCGCGCCGGGGCTGTCCCGCCGAGATGGCGGCCGGGTCGTCGCCCGGGCCGCAGCCGGTCAGCAGGGCGGTGGAGATCGCGGCGGCGCCGCCGAGCAGGCCGCGGCGAGACACTCTCGACGCGGTGACGGACGGGTAGACCATGATGAATGTCCCTTCGGTGAAGGTGAGGGTTACGCCGCGTCGTTGCGGCGGCGGGCGACCAGGTGCAGGCGGTCACCGGACAGGACGCTCGACAGCACGGCTGCGGGATGCCAGGGCGGGTCGGTACGTGGGCCGGGGCTGTCGAACAGGGCCACGACGTCGAACCCGGCGGTGTCGAGCAGGTGCCGCAGCTCGGCGGGGAACAGCAGCCGCCAAGCCGAGGTCTGCACCAGCGGTTGCGGGCAGGCCGGCCAGGTCCAGACGCGCTCGCGGCGCAGCAGCTGCTCGCGGTGGTCGATCCAGAGCCTGGTGATTGAGGTGTACGTGACGTCGCGCCAGGTCACGGTGCGGGTGCGAGTGCCGTCAAGTAGTTCGGTGTTGCCGAGGAAGAACGCACCGTTGCGCATTTCCGCAAGCAGTAGTCCACCGGGACGTAGGTGCCGGTAGCAGCGCTGGAGGAACGCGGTCAGGTCGGCGTTGCGGTGGCAGTACAGCAGCGCGCTGTCCAGGCAGGTGACAACGTCGAAGCGGTCGGTCAGCTCGAAGGTGCGCATGTCGGCGCGAAAGAACCGGACCCCAGGGTGGCGGCGCCGCGCGTAGGTCAGCATCGGCACCGACGTGTCCAGCCCGGTGGCGGTGTAGCCGAGGGTGGCGAGGTGCCCGGCGTCGCGGCCGGTGCCACAACCGACGTCGAGCAGCCGGGGCCCGGCGACGGTCCGGTCGGCAAATCGGCGTACGACGTCGTCGACGAACCGAGCAGCGACGCGACCCGGATCGGGGAACTGCTGTTCGTACAGCTCCGGGTTGTCGGTGAGGAGGTTCTCTCCATTCATGACACACCCGCCGACACCGGGGCCGGGGCGGGGGTGAGCAGGCCACCGCGGCGCAGCAGCCACACCGCACCAGCCGACGCCACCCCGACGCCGGCAGTGAGCAGCCATGCCGCCGCGGGCACGCCCGCGCCTGCGGAGGCGCCCACCGCCGCGCCGACGGCGGCGGTGCAGCCGGCGGCGAGAATCCCGGACACCAGGTAGAACAGGCCGAAGTAGGTGCCGGTCAGCCCGTGCCCGGCGAAGGCGGGGATCAGCTCCAGCACGAAGGGTTGGGCGATCATCACCCCGAGAGTGAGCAGGACCGCAGCGGCCAGCACGGGCACCAGGCGCAGCACCGGTGGCGCCGATTCCACGCGCAGCAGCGGCACCAGGAAACCGGCTCCCATGACAGCCATACCTACGGCGATGCTCGCGCCGCGGCTCAAGCGCCCCTTCAGCCAGCCGGTCAGGGGCATTTGCAGGGCGAGCGTCACGACGGTGGAGACGATGAACAACACGGCGACCGCCACGGGCTGTCCGGTGACGTGTTCCGCCTGCATCGGCAGGATCAGGTACAGCTGGGTCTGCAACGCGAACATGCCGGCCAGCGCCACGCTGAAGGCCAGGAAGCGACGGTCGGTGATGCCGGTACGCCAGTCCTGCCAGACGGTTGCCTCGGTGGAGGTGACCGGTTGGGCGGGCAACCAGATCGCCTGCGCCACGGTGAGCGCGGCGAACACGGCAGCGGCGGCCAGCGCGGCCACCCGGAAGTCGACCAGCAGCAGGGCGGAGCCGAGCAGTGGCCCGAGCAGCGCGCCGGCGCTGGCGAACACGTTGAACAACGCGAACGCCTCGGCCCGCCGGTCGGCAGCGGCCTGCGCCACGTAGGTGCGCACGGCCGGGTTGAACAGCGCCCCGGCCAGCCCGGACAGGATCGACGCGGCAAGCAGTATCGGCAATGACGTGCTGAGGGCGAACAGTCCGAAGCCGACGGCGCGCAGGGCGCAGCCGGCGATGATGACGCTGCGGGCGCCGAGCCGGTCGGCGGCCGAGCCGCCCAGGAGGAACAGGCCCTGCTGGCTGAGGTTGCGTACGCCGAGCACGACGCCGATCACGGCGACCGACAGACCCACGTCGTCGGCCAGGTAGCCGGCGAGATAGGGCACCAGCAGGTAGAAGCCGATGTTGACGCCGAGTTGGTTGACCACCAGCAGCCGGATGGACAGCGGGAAGCCGCGCAGGGTGACCCAGGTGTTCATCGGGCCGCCCGCACGCCGAGTCCGGGTTCGTCGGTCAGCCGCAGGATGCCGTCGTGGCCGCCGATGCCGGTCCACGGATCGTCGGCGAGCAGCAGGTGTCCGTCCAGGTCGATCCAGCGGGCGTCGCCGGTGAGGTGCACCGCTGGCGCGATCCCCAGCGAGCTTGCCACCAGGCAACCCAGCATGAGATCCATGCCGTAGGCGCTGGCCGCGGCGGCGATCTGCTGCGCGGCGTGGATACCCCCGCACTTCGCGATCTTGATGTTGATGCCGGCGACCGTGCCCGCGAGGGCGTCGAGGTGCGCCACCGTGGCGGCATCCTCGTCGGCGATGACCGGCACGTCGGTGCGTGCGCTGATCCAGGCAAGCAGCTGCGGTGTTCCGGGCGGGATGGGTTGTTCGACGGCGTCGATGCCGTGCGGGCGCACCGCGTCGAGCAGCCGTACGGTCTGTTCGGGTGTCCAGGCTCCGTTGGGGTCGAGTACGAGCCGGGCATGCGGCATGGCGGCACGTACGGCTGCGATTCTGGCCGGATCCGCGGCGTCCCCGCACTTGACTTTGATTAGCCGGAAGCCGCGCCGGGCCAGTGCCCGAGCGGTGGTGGCAGCGTGGTCAGGCGCGACGAGGCCGATGGTGTAGGCGGTGGGCGTCGGTGAGCAGGCGGGCCGGCCGAGCCACTGATGCACGGGCATCCCGGCTCGACGGCCTAGCAGGTCGTGGACGGCGGCGTCCAGTGCCGCCAGCACACCGGTGGGCAGCTCAGCAGCGAGCGCAGGCAGGTCCGCGAGCAGCGCCTCGGGTTCGGCATAGCCGCGCACTCGGTATCTGAGCCTGGTCAGGGAATCGACGATGGCGGCCAGGTCGAGGCCGAAGTAGACGCTCGTGACGACCTCGCCGTGACCGGTGACACCGTCATGGGACAGGTCGACCTGGACGGCGTCGCGGCCTGGCATCACCGAGCGGGAGATACGCAGCGGCTCGCGTAGCCGCAGCGGATAGGTGCGCCAGCCGAGCCTCATGCCGGCACCGCCAGGCGGCGCAGCGGGTCGAGGACGGTTCGGCAGCGACTCCACCGGGTCACCTCGACGGCGTTCGGGTACGGAATCTCGATCGGATGGCCCGGAGCCGGGGAGAACAGCCCGTGGGTGGCGCAGAACGCGTCGTCGAAGATCGAGTCGAGGTAGCGGTACGGACCGTCCGGGAAGATCGTGACCACCCGAGCATCGGGCTGCATGCGGCTGATCCACGCGGCGACCCGGGCGACGGCGCCGGTGCTCCAGCCGCCGGTGACGAACGCCGAACGCGCGAGCCGGCGGCAGGTGTCCACCGCCTCCACCGCACCGACCCAGTGCACCTCGTCGAAGGCGGCGTAGTCGACGTTGCGGGGGAAGATGCTGCTGCCCAACCCGCGCATGAGCCGCGGCCTCGCGGGCTGGCCGAAGATGGTCGAGCCGACGGTGTCGACGCCGACGAGCCGCATCCCGGGCCAGTGCCGCCTGAGTGCCCGGGCCAGGCCGGCACTGTGCCCACCGGTGCCGACGCTGCACACCAGCACGTCCACAGCCTCGACCTGTCCGGTCAGTTCCTCGGCGAGGGTGCGGTAGCCGGTGGCGTTGTCCGGGTTGTGGTACTGGTCGGGCCAGTAGGCGCCGGGGATGCGCGCCAGTACCTCGTGCAGCCGGTCCAGGCGGGCCTGCTGCCATCCGCCGACCGGATGCGGCTGATCGACCTCCTCGACCGCCGCCCCGTAGGCGGTCAGCAGCGCCCGCATCGGTCGTTCGATCTCGCGGTCCACCACGAGGACGACCGGGTGGCCCAGGGCCTGCCCGGCGAACGCCAGCCCGATCCCGAGCGTGCCGCTGGTGGACTCCACCACGGTGGCTCCCGGCCGAAGCTCGCCGCGCAGCCGGGCGGCCCGCAGCATGGCCACGGCGGCCCGTGCTTTCATGCCGCCTGGGCTCAGGTATTCCACCTTGGCGTGGAAGCCGCGGTGCGGGTGCGGCAGCGGGGTGTCGATGAGCGCCACCGGGGAGCGCCCCAGCAACCCCAGCAGGTGCGGTGCGCACGTGGCCGGCGCGGAGGCGGTCAGCACGGCGCTCCGGCGGCGGCACGGTAGCGGTAGAGCGTCGTCGGTCCGCCGTCGAGCCAGAAGAATGGGTACGGCTCGGCGGACACGGCGCTCAGTCCTGAACCGAGGAAGCACGGTAGGACGGCGCTGCCGGTCTGCGCGAAGGCCACCATCGGCTTGCCGGTCGCGCGGGCGTGCCGCAGCAGCGGCTCGAACGTGCCGTTGCTCAGGGTCATGCCGGACACCAGCAGGGCGTCGCAGCGCTCCAGCAGGGCAGTGGCGTCGGGTAGGCACGGCTCGCCCCACTCGGTGCTGCCGCCCGCCAGATCGCAGGGCAGGTAGCTGACGCCACGGCGGCGCAGCTGTTCGAGCAGGGAGTTCACCACACCGACGACCAGGACGCTCTGCCCCGGGACGACCGGTATCAGCTCCACCACCGCCGCGGCCCGGACGGTCGACTTGGCAAGCGAGGTGCCTGCGGGGATCGTCACCGTGTCGTGGGCGCCGTGCACGTGTGGGCGGATCGCCGCGAGGTAGGCGTCGAGAGCCGCGACGCGGGCCGCCGGCACCGGGTGGGTGAGTAGTTCTGCGACGCTGCGCCCCACACAGTCGTAGGCGACATCGTCGGTCAGCTCATCGGGCTCGACCGCGCACGAACCGACGGTGGCGCCCATCCGAAGGCTCAGCACGTGGTTGCGGTAGCCGCGGACACGCCCGGCGTGCCGGGCACCTTGCCGGGTGGTGAACGCGACGCTGATCTTTTCATCGGCCGGGTCGGGCCCGAAACGGGCAGCGCGGACGGCCTCGATCAGATCTGTCACCGACGTGAACGGCTCACCGGTCTTGACCGGCGTCGGCGTCGTCACGCGAGGGCCCCCGCCATGTCGTCGGCGTACCGGACGCTCAACCCGGCAACCAGTTCCTCGGCCCGGGCCCGGGCGCCCAGCCCTGCGGTGTCCACCGTCATGACATGGCCGAGGTAGTTGTTGTTGCTCACCGCGTCGCCGGTGCGGTGCCCGGCGGGCTTCACCGCCCAGTCCACCACGTCGGGAGCCGCGGTGAGCGCGGCCGAACCGTCGATCCCGGCAACGGTTCCGGCGCGGGGCGGAAGCAGGAACGAGATGGCCGCGCTGCGTACGCCCGTGTCGGCCAGCGCGATGTCCGGCTGCTCCCCCAGGGCGAGTTGGGCGTACACCATGGGCAAGTCCACCCCGGTCGTCCGCCGCACCAACTCGGTGATCTGGTTACCCGCCGGGCGCGGGTTGATCTCCACCACCCGCGGCCCGGCTGCCGTCAGCCGCAGCTCGGTGTGCGCCACCCCTCGGTCGAACCCGACCGCGGCGAGGGCTGCGACCGCCATGTCACACACCGCGGTGACCGTCGCGGCATCGAGCGCGGCGGGGAACATGTGCCCTGTCTCCACGAACCACGGCTCACCGGCCAAGCTCTTGTCCGTCACGCCGAGCACTGTCGTCGCCCCATCGACGGTGACGGTCTCGACGCTGACCTCCGGCCCGACCAGAACCTCTTCCAGCAGCACCAGCGGCGAGCGCCGCTGGCCACGGGCATTGACCGGGTACTCGTCGAGGGCATCGAACGCCTCGCGCAGTTGTGTCCTGTCGGCCACCAGCCGGACGAACATCCCCGCGCAGAGGTCGACCGGCTTGATGACCAGTGGGAAGCCCAGCCTGCGCGCGGCGGCCTCGGTACCCGGCCAGTCCTCGGTGATCGCGAACGCCGGACCGGGCAGGCCGGCCGCCTGCATCCGCTGCCGCGCCGAGTCCTTGCGGTAGGCACACTCCACGGCTTCCGGCCGCGCACCCGGCAGACCCAGATGTGCGGCCAACTGAGCTGCCGTGCCGAGGTAGTAGTCACACGACGTGATGACCCCGTCGAACCGCAGAACCTCGTGCAGCCGCTGGACCTGGGGCAGCAGGATATCCAGGTCGTTGGTCTCGCAAGTGATCACGTTATCCGCGGTGAGCAACGGGTGCACCCCTTCGCCGACGCCCTGGCGCAGGTAGTGATGCAGGTTCCTGGTCAAGAACGTGAACCCATGCCCTGCCTCCCGGATCGCCCGAGGCAGCAGGGTGCTCATCGCACCGACCCAGCTCTCGACCAACAACACATGCCCCACCACGCACTCCCGACGTTCGATGGATCCCGGACCAGTAAACGATAACGGTTGTCATTTGCGATGGCTAGGTCGGTCCCATCGGAAGACCGAGGCCGTTACCGCCGCAGCCCGCCGGAGAGCCTGCGCCGACCACGGCGCAGCCAGCCCGACCTCCTGGCCGGATGGCTGCACAGCGTGCGCCCCCGGGCCCGAGGGCATCAGCTACTGCGGGCTCTCGGCTTCCTGCGGTTCGCGTTCCACGGACGGATCTCCACCGCCGGTCGCCGGACGATCCACTGACCGAACTGGCCAGGCTCGGGGCACGGCACCGGTAATCGGTCACAGGTGGTGGGTAGCCTGCCGTCATGGGCAGCGCCGAACTGGATGAATTGATCGTCGCGGACGCCGAGGCACTGCGCGCGTGGTTGTCGGACCACCACGCCACATCGCCGGGTGTCTGGCTCGCCCTGACCAGGAAGGGCGGCACGGTCACCACGCTGACCTGGCAACAGGCGGTCGACGAGGCGCTGTGCGTCGGCTGGATCGACGGGCAGGCCCGGAAACGAGATCAGGAGTCCTCCTGGATCCGGTTCACCCCGCGCCGGCCGCGCAGTGCCTGGTCGCAACGGAATGTCGCGCACGTGGCCCGACTGGAGGCGCAGGGGCGGATGCTGCCGGCGGGCCGCGTCGCGGTGGAGGCGGCGAAGGCGGACGGGCGGTGGGCGGCTGCCTATGCTCCGCCCTCGGAAGCCGAGGTGCCGGCCGACCTGCTCGCCGCCATCTCCGCCGATCCCGCCGCCCAGGCCATGTTCGACGTG
Organism: Micromonospora sp. FIMYZ51; assembly: GCF_038246755.1. Classification (NCBI taxonomy): domain Bacteria; kingdom Bacillati; phylum Actinomycetota; class Actinomycetes; order Micromonosporales; family Micromonosporaceae; genus Micromonospora; species Micromonospora sp. FIMYZ51. Next base: position 4,676,968 of record NZ_CP134706.1, read on the forward strand.
CTCACCAAGACCAACCGGTTCGCCCTCATCCATCGACTCAACGCGGTGAAACGGGCGGAGACCCGGGAGCGGAAGATCGGCGAATTCGTCGCCATGCTGGTCCGGCACGAGACGATCCACCCGCAGAAGGCGAAGCCGCCGCAGTCGCCGTGAGGCGTGGGGCACGATCCCGAGTCCTTCGCACTGCCGGGCTGCCCGTGTCTCCTCGGCTCGACGAGCGGCTGCCCGGAATCCTGCAACAAACCTGCACATCGCTACGCTTGCCTTGTTGGCAAGCGCTTTCCTAGCCTGATATTACATCGATGTTTCGCTCTATAGCCGGGCTGATGACACGAACATGTAGCCACTCTGCGGTGTCGGGCCGTGCACGAGACGCCTCGCACCGTGCTCACTCCCCCGAGGAGACGAACAGTGAGAACTACAGTGCGACAGAGGCTGCTCGCCGGCGGCACCGCCGTGGCCGCCGCAGCCGCCGTTGCCGCGGCGCTGCCGGTGTCCCAGGCATCCGGCGCGGCTGACGGTTTCGCCGCCGCGCCGGTAAGCGCCAACGCGACAAACCTCAGTCTCGGGGCCGGCTCCGACGGCTCCAGCAAGGCCAGCGGCACCAGCTACGGCAATGTGATCGACGGCGACATGGGTAGCTACTGGTCGCCGACCGGCACGACCGGTCGCATCTCCGTCAAGTGGGGCGCCCCAACCACTGTGGCGTCGGTGAACATCCGGGAGGCGGCCGGCGCGGTAGGGGTCGTCGGCTCCTGGCGACTCGTCAACAACGACACCGGCGCCACCCTGGCCAGCGGTACCGGGGCCGGGGTCATCAACTTTCCCGCCACCTCGCTGAAGAAGATCAACTTTGAGATCACCGGCGCGAGCGGCACGCCGAGGATCGCCGAGTTCGAGACGTACGCCTCAGGTGCGACGCCCGGGCCGACGACCCCGCCGCCGACGACCGGACCGACCACCCCGCCACCGAGCACGCCCCCACCCACAAGCCCGCCCCCGCCGTCGAGCGGCACGCTGTACGTGGCGCCGACCGGCACCGACGGCGCGGCCGGCACGCTTGCGAACCCGACGACGCTCACGTCCGCGATCACCCGGATTCCCGCCGGCGGGACGATCTTCCTGCGCGGCGGCACCTACCGCTACGTCCAGACCGTCACCATCGCTCAGGGCAACAACGGCACGTCGAGCGCACGCAAGAACATCTTCGCGTACGCGGGTGAGACCCCGATCCTGAACTTCTCAGCGCAGAGCGAGGACCCGGCCAACCGGGGCCTGGCGGTGGGCGGATCGTACTGGCACATCCGCGGCATCATCGTCGAGCGGGCCGGCGACAACGGAATCCTGCTGGCCGGCAACAACAACATCATCGAGCGGGTGGTGACCCGCCACAACCGGGACTCCGGCCTGCAACTCTCCCGGTTGATCGCCGACGCACCCCGGGACCAGTGGCCCGCCAACAACCTGGTGTTGAGCACGGTGTCGCACGACAACGTCGACTCCGACGGCGAGGACGCGGACGGTTTCGCCCCGAAGCTCACCGTCGGCCCCGGCAACGTCTTCCGTTACACGGTGGCCCACAACAACATCGACGACGGCTACGACCTCTACACCAAGAGCGACACCGGGGCCATCGGCGCGGTGACCATCGAGTCCTCCCTCGCCTACCACAACGGCACCCTGAGCAACGGTGGTCAGGCCGGCAACGGTGACCGCAACGGCTTCAAGCTCGGCGGCGAGGACATCGCGGTGAACCACACCATCCGCGGCAACATCGCCTACGCCAACGGCAAGCACGGGTTCACCTACAACCGCAACCCCGGCACGATGACGGTGTCGAACAACGCCAACATCGGCAACGCCGAGCGCAACTTCAACTTCGACGGTGGCTCCTCGGTGTTCCGGAACAACACCTCGTGCAACGGCGGCTCGAACGACCGGGTCATCGGCAACTCCGACAGCTCGAACCAGTTCTGGTCCGGCACCAACGGATCCCGGTGCTCCTCGTACACCGGCGCTCTGGGCTGGTCCTTTGCTTCCGACGGTCGGCTGGTCGTGACCTTCGGAGGCCGCGTGGTCACCCCGTAACGAGCGCGGCCGATGCCGACGTCACCTCGGCGGTGACGCCGGCATCGGCTCTGGTCCACCGAATCAACGCTTGCTTTCGTGCTGCCGCCGATGCGGCAGCGGCGGAGACCGACAGCACCGCTGGATCACCGTTGGCGGTCAGCCCACCTGTACCGGGGTTGATCGGTGGGTGGTGGTGCCGTCGCCGAGTTGCCCGAACGAGTTGTCGCCCCAGCACCACAGGCTGTCGTCGGTGCGCATCGCGCAGGCGTGGTAGGACGCGGCGAGGTTGTCCGTCCAGGTGGTGGCGCTACCGACCCGGGTCGGGGTCGACCGGTGGGTGGTGGTGCCGTCGCCGAGTTGCCCGTACGAGTTCTTGCCCCAGCACCACAGGCTGCCGTCGGTGCGGGTGGCGCACGACGAGTCGATGCTCGTCTCGACCCGTGCCCAGGTGGTGGTGGCGCCGACCTGGAGTGGGGTGGCCTGGGAGCCGACGCCGCCGCCCACCTGGCCGTACCCGTTCTCGCCCCAGCACCACAGCGTCCCGTCGGTGCGGACGGCGCAGGTGTGCACGTACCCGGCCGTCACGCTGGTCCAGGTGGTCGCGGTGCCCACCTGCGTCGGTGTCGCCCGGTATTCCCGGATGCCGAGTCCGAGCTGCCCGTCCGAACTGCTGCCCCAGCACCACAGGGTCCGATCGGTGCGGGTGGCACAGGTGTGGGCGTACCCGGTCGTGACGCTTGCCCAGGTGGTCGCCGTGCCGACCTGCACCGGGGTGGTCGCCAGATAGGGGGTCAGGCCGGTGCCGAGCTGCCCGTGGCGGTTCTCGCCCCAGCACCACAGGGTGCCGGTGGTCTGGACGGCACAGGTGTGATTGGTGGCGGCGCTGACTGCGGCCCAGGTGGTGCCGTCGCCGACCCGGACGGGGCTGCTCCGTTTCGTGGTCGTTCCGTCGCCGAGTTGCCCGTTGTGGTTGCTGCCCCAGCACCACAGCGTGCCCTCTGTGCGTACCGCGCAGGTGGTGTTGATGCTGGCGTCGATGCTCGCCCAGGTAGTGGCGTCGCCGATGCGGACGGGGGCGGTCCGCTGCGTGTTGGTGCCGTCGCCGAGCTGGCCGTAGAAGTTGTTGCCCCAGCACCAGAGCGTTCCGTCGGTGCGGATCGCGCAGGTGTGCAGATCGCCTGCGGCGACCCGGGACACCGGCGCGGCGGCGGCAACTGAGGCGTTCGGCGTACCCCGGTCGGCAAAGCTGACGCCCGCCGTTGCCGCACCGGCGGTCATCCCGGCGACTAGCACGGTGATCCCGGCAGCGGCCGCTGCCGCGACGGCGGTCCGGGCCGCCCGCCGCCATCGCATCCGTAGCCGCCCCTCCCGATGTTCGTTCATGAGCTGTCTCCCTACACATCGTCGGTTGGGTCCGTGGGAGCGGCGTTGCCCCGATGGGTCACCAGCGACCCCAAAACTTCACATCGATGAAACCCTACATTGACTCACGTCAGTTTCTTCCTCGGGGTCTGCCCCGGTTGGGACCTACGTCGAAACCGGATGCCGCCATCCGTTGAGGGCCGGCCTGGCTGAGCGTCACGACCTGCCGAGACTTCTCAGCAGTCCGGCGCGTTCTCTACAGCAGGTGCGGTAATAACCTCGCGGTTCGGGTGGTGAGCATCGGTGCCGTACCGGGCGACCATGGTTCGGACGGCTTCTTCCACAACCGCTGCCGTGCGGGCCGGGGCCACCGTCCAGTCCGGGAGCAGAAGGCTCGGCCAGAACAGGTAATTGGAGATCATCCCGAGGAACTGTGTAGCGGCCATCTCCGGGTCGGCGATGTCTGCGGCTCCCGCGTCGCGCTCGGCCAGGAGGTAGCTCCGGACGGACTCGAAGTACGGCATTTTGCCCTGCGCGAAGTGCGCCCTGGCCAGCTCGGGAAAGCGTGGCAGCTCGGCGATGACGATGCGAAACAGGTCGACCATCTCCGGTTGGCTCAACAGCGTCGCGTAGCGCCGTCCCAGAGTCGTCAGGCCGGCCGTCAGGTCACCGGCGGACGGCACGTCGGCGGCGACGTCGTTCTCGGCCCACGAGTCGATGATGATGGCATCGAACAACGCCGCCTTTGTCGGGAACTGCTTGAACAGCGTCGCTTTCGACACGCCAGCACTGTCGGCAACACGCGCCAGTGACGCCCGGTCGTAGCCCAACTCGAGGAAAAGCTTGGTGGCGGCCTGCACGATGAGCGCCCGCTTCGCTGCCGCCACGCGCTGGTGATAGGCCGACGGCGCTGGAGTCATGCGCCCATCATAGCGAGGTGAGTGGGTTGACTCACCACTCCCAGGGGCGTAGCTTCGGAAAGGTGAGTCGAGCGACTCACCACCCGGTCTCGGGTTGTCGTGCTAGTCCTCTCGGAGGATCTGATGTCCCGCTTCGCTGATCAGACCGTTCTCGTGACCGGCGGTGCCGGTGGGATGGGGGCCAGCCACGTTCGCGCCCTGCATGCCGAAGGCGCCAACGTCGTCATCGGTGGCATCGATGTCGAGCGCGGGGCTGGCCTCGCCGCCGAGTTGGGAGACAGGGCTCGTTTCGTCCACCTCGACGTGTCCCAGGAGGAGTCGTGGGCCGCCGCCGTCGCGGCGACCGAGAAGGCATTCGGTGCGCTCACGATCCTGGTCAACAACGCCGGGGTGCAGAACCCACCGGCCCTCATCGAGTCCACCGACCGGGCCACGTGGGCCCGCATCCTCGACATCAACCTCACCGGCACTTTCCTCGGCATCAAAGCCGCCGCCCCGGCGTTGCGGCGCGCGGGGGGAGGAGCGATCGTCAACATCGCCTCCACCATGGGCATCGGCGGTACTGCCTTCTACGCTCCCTATGTCGCCAGCAAGTGGGCGGTTCGAGGGCTCACGCAGACCGCTGCCCTTGAGTTGGGCCGCGACAACATCCGGGTCAATGCCATCCACCCCGGCGTTGTCGCCACCCCGTTCATCACCGAGCCAGCGGCCGGCAGCGACGCCCCGATCGCCGACTTCTACTCGCCCGCGCCGTTCGCCATTCCGCGACTCGGACAGCCCGCCGACATCACTGCGCTGCTGTTGTTCCTCGTCTCGCCGCACGCGACCTTCATCACCGGCGCCGAGTACGTCGTAGACGGCGGACTGCTCCTCGGCCCCGCACTGCAAAAGGACGCCGCATGAACGAACCCCCGCAGACCCATCGTCCCCATCAAGCTCGGCCCCGGGGGCCCCGGATCAGGCAAGTCCGGCTGGAGGATTAAAGGTCGTAGCCGCCGGAAACCTCGATGTTCTGCGCGGTGATCCAGCCACCCGTCTCACCGAGCAGGGCGGCGACGACTCTGCCGATGTCGTCGGGTTCGCCGATGCGGCCGAGAGCGGTCTTCGCGGCGAGCACCGGGATCACCTCCGGGTACGCCTCGAAGCCCACGACACCTGATGCGTCGGAGAGCCGGGTACGCGTCGGCCCCGGCGAGACGGCGTTGACCCGGATGCCACGAACGGCGAACTCCTTGGCCATGTAGCGGGTCAGTACGTTCAGGCCGCCTTTCATCGTGGCGTACGCGGAGTAGCCGGCGTCCACGAGGCCGGTGGGCAACGCCGAGTTGCTGCTGACGTTGACGATGGCGCCACCGTCGGCGAGCAGTGGCAGCAGTGCCTGGGTGAGAAAGTATGGCCCCTTGAGCAGAACCCGCATGAACCGGTCGAAGAGTTCCTCGGTGGTGTCCTCGAACATCGCCATCCCACCGAAACCGGCGTTGTTGACCAGGTAGTCGAAGGTGTCTCGCTGCCAGGTGTCGCGCAGTGCGATGACGATCTGGTCGCGGAAGGCGGGGAAGGTCTCGCTGCGGCCGACGTCCAGCCGGAGCGCGACGGCGGTGCCGCCCTCCTTCTCCACGGCCGCCACGGTGTCCTGCGCGCCGGCCTGGTTGCCGCTGTAGGTCAGGATGACGCCCGTGCCGCGCCTGGCGAGTTCGATTGCCGTGCTCTGGCCGATACCGGAACTGGCACCGATGACGATTGCGACCTGCATGCTATCCACCTGTTCATTCGTGGAGCCTCTGTCAGCCCTCAGCGATTTAGATAAGTCCATTTGACCGTCACCACCAGGCAATCTGCTAGACGGATACTCCTGGCCTCTTGCCTGATCCTCTACTTCTTGGGAGGCCGTGGCTGTGCTTGAATCGTCGGGTGTCGCTTGACGAACTGAGGTCGTTGCTGGCCCGTCACGCCCGCCCTGACGCCACCACCGCCATCGACGGTGTCCTGATCGGCAAGGCCGAGCAGGCGCACCTTTCCTCGGCGTCGATGTCCGGCACGGTGCTGGCACTCATCGCCCAGGGCGCGAAGACCCTCGCCCTCGGCGACCGGGTGTACGAGTACCGTGCCGGCCAGTACCTGATCGCCTCGGTCGACCTGCCGGTCACCGGCCACTACACCGAGGCCAGCCGCGAGCGGCCCGCCCTCGGGTTCGGCCTCACGCTGGAGCCGGCGCCGATCGCCGAACTGCTGTTCGACACACCACCGGGAACCCTTCCCCGCGCCCACGGCGCGCCGTCCGCGCTCGCCGTCAGCGACGCCCCGGTCGAGTTGCTCGACGCGGCGGTACGGATGCTGCGGCTGCTCGACAAGCCGCGCGACATTCCGGTGCTCGCTCCCATGATCAAGCGGGAGATCCTGTGGCGTCTCGTCACCGGGGAACAGGGTGAGACCGTCCGCCAGATCGGCCTGGCCGACAGCAACGTCGCGCATGTCAGCCGCGCGGTGCGCTGGATCCGCGACAACTACCGGGAAGCGTTCCGGGTGGAGGAGGTCGCCCAGCTGTCGGGCATGAGCCTGTCCGCGTTCTACCGCAACTTCCAGGCGGTCACCGCGATGAGCCCCATCCAGTTCCAGAAGCAGATCCGCCTCCAGCAGGCCCGGCTGCTACTGGCCACCCACCCGGACGACGTCACCGGTGTCGGTCACGCGGTGGGGTACGACAGCGCGTCACAGTTCAGCCGCGAGTACCGCCGCCACTTCGGCGTCCCACCGAGCCAGGACGCGGCCCGGCTCCGGCGCACCGCGCTCACCGCCGCGCCCGCCATGCCGTGGTGAGGAGACCAGCGAGATCATTCAGCTGATCATCGCCCGCAACTTAGCGGTGCGTCGCCCGCGCTCGCCAGGCGTCGAGGCGCGTACCCGCGATGCGCCGGGTACGCCGTGCGGGCCGCCCGGTCCCGGGGGCTGGGCGCCCGGGTGCTGCCGTACGTGCTCACCGGCGTCGCGCTGACCGTCCTGTTCACCGTTTTGGGGCTGCTGGCACGCCTGTACTTGGCCGACCCGGTGCCCACCCATCCGTTCCCGTCCTGGGTGATGCTGCTGGACCGTCTGGTCGCACCGGCGGGCGCGATCGGGGTCGCGCTGCTGGTGCTGGCCTGGCTGGAGCGCCACGTCGCGCTGCTGGTGCTGGCCTGGCTGGAGCGCCACGTCGCGCTGCTGGTGTTCACCCTCGGATATCTGGCGGTGTGGGCCGGGCTCGGCTTCGACGGCCCGATGCAGTCGGTGCCACCGGTCGCCGGGATCGACCGGCCGTTCATGCTGATGACCGCGGAGTTCACCCGGGCCACAGAGCCGAGCATCGAGCAGTTCTGGTCGAACCTGTCCGGATGGCGGCTCAACGTACAGGCCGACGGCGCGGCGCACTCGTCGTACTGCGACAACCAGTGGCTGATCCCGCAACTAGCGAGGCTCATCGGGATGAGCGACGAGGACCTCGCCGGCTGGATCGGCACCCTCGACCCGGCCCGGGCGGTGCGGATCCAACAGGCGTACCCGCTTGCCTTCTTCAACCTGCACCTACGCCACCAGCGGCAGCGCCTGCTCGAAGGTCCGAACCCGGCCTTCCCGAAGTGCAGTACATCGTCTGATACCCGTACCGCGCTCACCGCACCGGACGCAGCACCGCCACGGCCGGCATACCGACAGAGTTATGGGCGAGCCGCTTGAGGGAGCAGTTTGAAGGCCGGCCCGGGGTGGCAAGGCTGTCAGCCGGCGGCCAGGGCTCGCTTGATGGCGTGCGGTCCAGCGGAGTCCACCGCGTGCCGCATCACCTCGTCGGGGTCCACATCGGGTGCGGTCGGCGGAGCGGCGCCTCCGATCGCCGGAGCGTACCCGGCGGGCGCGATGGCCGCCCAAGCCGCCACCGAGGGACGGTTCCTCGGTGGACGGCCGCCCTACGGCTACCGCCTCGTCGACGCCGGCCCCCATTCAAACCCGAGCGTGGCAGTCGACGGCCGGCGACTACACCGCCTGGAACCCTACTCCTGCGGTGTGCATGAAGGATCACTCGTCGATCCGCCCCAGTTACCTGGTGAATCCCGAACGGCCCGCCGCAGCAGAGGAGGAGGATGTCTTCCCGTTACCTGACCTCTGAAGGTCTCCCACAAGTACCGGGAGCCGTCGAGTTCTGACCTGCGAAGACAGGATCCGTGCGAGTCGGTGGAATCGCGAACGGCTCATGGTCGCGACGGCCGGATTCGAACCGACGACCCCTGGCGTCGATCCTGACCTGCTCGTCAACAAGCACGGCGTACGAGCAGGCTGCCCGCCCCGGGTACGCCGGGGTGGTTGACATCCCGTCTACCGGTAGCGGCTCAGCAGGTCGGCGAGCAGGTGCTCGATGCGGGCCTTGATCTCGTCGCGAATCGGGCGGACAGCGTCGACGCCCTTGCCGGCGGGGTCGTCGAGCTTCCAGTCCTCGTAGCGTTTGCCGGGGAAGACGGGGCAGACGTCGCCGCAGCCCATGGTGATGACGACGTCGGAGGCTTCGACGGTGTCGTATTCGAGGAGTTTGGGGATCTGGTCGGTGATGTCGATGCCAACCTCGCGCATGGCCTCGACGGCGGCGGGGTTGATCGTTTCGGCGGGGGCGGAGCCGGCGGAGCGGACCTCGACGGCGTCGCCAGCGAGGTGGCGTAGCCAGCCGGCGGCCATCTGGGAGCGGCCGGCGTTGTGCACGCAGACGAACAGCACGCTGGGCTTGTCAGACACGGGTTTCCCTTATTGGTCGGTGAGGTCGGCGAGCAGGGCTCGTACGCGGATGTCGATGTCGTCGCGGACGGCGCGTGCGAGGTCGAGGTCGTCGCCGGTGGGGTCTGCGAGGTTCCAGTCGAGGTAGCGTTTGCCGCTGATGACGGGACAGGCGTCGCCGCAGCCCATGGTGACCACGACGTCGGCGGCGCGCAGCACGTCGTCGGTAAGCGGTTTGGGGAACGCCTCGTCGAGGTTGATGCCGATCTCGGCGAGCACGGCCGCGGCGGCGGACACCGTGGCGCCGGGCGCGGACCCGGCGGAGCGGACGTTGACCCGGCCCTGGGCGTGGTGGGTCATGAGCGCGGCGGCCATCTGGGAACGGCCGGCATTGTGCACGCAGAGGAACAGCACTTCGGGTATGGGCTTGTCGATGGCGCCCTTGGCCTGTGCGAGTGCGGTGAGCCGGTCGGTGGCGAAGCGTTCGGTAAGCGCGGGCAGGTGCTGGTTGAGACGTGCTGTGCGGTACAGCGCGACGTAGGACTCGTTGACGTAGCGGCTGATGGTCTCGGGGTTGAAGATGCCGGAGAACTTGTCGGCCAACGTGGTGGCCACCCTTTCCAACACGGCGTCAACGGTGAGCAGCGACGGCATCTGGTTCATGATCGGCTCCCGGAGCTGGTGGCGGGCCGGACCGTGGCTTCGGCCGGGAACAGGCGTCGGCGCAGGGCGAGGCTGACGTAGACCAGGGCGACGAGCACGGGCACCTCGATGAGCGGGCCGACGACACCGGCGAGGGCCTGTCCGCTGGTGACGCCGAACGTGCCGATGGCGACGGCGATGGCGAGCTCGAAATTGTTGCCGGCGGCGGTGAACGCGAGGGTGGTGGTGCGCTCATAGTTCAGGCCGATTGCCCGGCCGAGGGCGTAGGAGCCGGCCCACATTACCGCGAAGTACACCAGCAGCGGCACGGCGATCAGCACGACGTCCCACGGCTGCGAGGTGATGGCGTCGCCCTGGAGGGCGAACAGGATGACGATGGTGAACAGCAGTCCGTAGAGGGCGACCGGTCCGATCTTCGGCAGGAAACGGCTCTCGTACCAGGTCCGGCCCTTCGCGCGCTCACCGAGGCGGCGGGTGAGGTAGCCGGCGAGCAGGGGGATGCCGAGGAAGATCAGCACGTTGGCGGCGATGTCCCACCCGGACACCTCCAGCCGCGCCCCGGACAGGTTCAGCCACTCCGGCAGCAGGGACAGGTAGAACCAGCCGAGCAGGCCGAACGCGAGGACCTGGAACACCGAGTTGAGGGCGACGAGGACGGCCGCGGCTTCGCGGTCGCCGCAGGCCAGGTCGTTCCAGATGATGACCATCGCGATGCAGCGGGCCAGACCGACGATGATCAGGCCGGTGCGGTACTCGGCGTGGTCGGCGAGGAAGATCCAGGCGAGGGCGAACATCAGGGCCGGGCCGAGGATCCAGTTGAGCAGCAGCGAGGACACCAACAGCCGCCGGTCGCCAGTGACGGTGTCAAGCCGGTCGTAGCGGACCTTGGCCAGCACCGGATACATCATGATCAGCAGGCCGAGGGCGATCGGCAGGGAGATCCCGCCGATCTTGACCGCTTCCAGGACGGTGTTCAGGCCGGGGATGAGCCGGCCGAGCAGCAGGCCGGCGGCCATGGCCAGACCGATCCACAGCGGAAGGAACTGGTCGAGGCGCGACAGTCGCGCGACGACCGCCGGCGGCGCGTCACCGGCGGTGGAGGTGGCGGTGCTCGTCATGTCAGCAGGTCCTGAAGTTCTCGGAGTGGGCCAGGGCCCGCGCGGCGAGGTCGGCCAGGTGCAGTGCCGCACCCTGCAAAGCGTCTGGGATGAGCCGGTAGTAGGTGAAGCGCCCGCGGGGCTCGGCGGTCACGACGCCGGCCTCGCGCAGCAGCTTGAGATGTCCGGACACGTTCGGCTGCTTCGCGCCAGTGTCCGCGACCAAGTGCGACGTCGTCGCTGGCCCCGCAGCGAGGATCTGCACGATTTGCGCCCGCAGCGGGTCCGCCAACAACCGCACCACATCAGGATTAGCTGATATCAGCGCGCCCTGATGCAAGTCGAGATGAGTGCCCGGGGCTTCGGACGCGGTGACGGCCGGCATGCCGGTGTCGCTGGTCAGCAGGTTGCCGAGCAGGTTCAACGCCTCCTGGCGCACCCAGTAGTAGACCCAGGTGCCCCGGCGCTCGCAGTCGACCATGCCGGTCTCGCGCAGCACCCGAAGGTGATGCGAGATCGTCGCCCCGGTCACGTCGAAGGCATCGGTCAGGTCACAGACACAAATCTCCGTGGTGGAGGCGATGAGCGACAGCAGCCTCAGCCTGACCGGGTCGCCCAGGGCCTTGAACAGCGGCGCCAGCTCACCGGCGACCTGTGGCGCGAGAGGCCGCACTGACAGGGGCGGGCAGCAGCCCTGCGCCGCCGTGGTGTCCAACACGGGAAGAACCGACATGCGTCTAGCTTGACAGGTGTCTAACAGCGATGCAAGGTAGGGACGTCGGTTCGACAAGGTTCGAGACACCGATCAGTGAGGGCTGATGCCTGCCCTGAAGCGGGTCCCGGCTGTCGGCCGGCTTGCGTGATCGCCTGGGCGCGGTGTCCGGCGGAACGGTTTGCCCACGTCAGGAAGCAGGGAGAGTCGCCATCATGAGCGAGGATCAGAGCGCCGGGCCGTGCTGCGGCACCGCGCAGGCCGCCGAGCAGGCCGATGCCTGCTGCGACCCGGGCGCGAAGACCGAGGCGGTCGCCGCGGGCGCGGGCTGCTGCGGCACCAGCGACGCATCATCCGTCGCTGATGACACCGTGGCGGCGCGGACGACCGGGGTGACCGGTCAGACCGGGCGGGTCGACGGGCCGCACTCGGTCGTGGTCATCGGCGCCGGCCCGGTGGGGCTGGCGGCGGCGGCGCACCTGCACGAGCGGAGACTGCCGTTCACCGTGCTGGAGGCCGGGCCCTCGGCCGGGGCGGCCGTGGCCGAGTGGGGGCACGTGCGGCTGTTCTCGCCATGGCGCTACAACGTCGACCATGCCGCCCGCCGACTGCTCGAGGCCGCGGGCTGGGCCGCCCCCGACCCCGAGACGCTGCCCACCGGCGCGGACCTGGTCGAGGCGTACCTGCAACCCCTGGCCACGCTGCCGCAGATCGGCCCGCACGTCCGCTACGACGCGCCGGTCGCGGCGATCGGCCGCGTCGGCGTGGACCGGGTCAAGACCGCCGGCCGCGAGTATGCGCCGTTCGTCGTGCGGCTCGCCACCGGCCAGGACGTGCTCGCCTCGGCGGTGATCGACGCCTCCGGCACCTGGCGCACCCCGAACGTGCTCGGCGCCAACGGCCTGCCCGCGCACGGTGAGACCGACCCGCAGACCGCGACGCTGATCGACGGCGCGCTGCCCGACGTGCTCGGCGCCGACCGCGATCGGTTCTCCGGCCGGCACAGCGTCGTCGTCGGCGCGGGACACTCCGCCGCGAACACGCTGCTCGCGCTCGCCGAGTTGGCCGAGCAGGAGCCGGGCACGACCATCACCTGGGCCACCCGCGGCGGCTCGGTCGATCGGGCGCTCGGTGGCGGCGACGCCGACGCGCTGCCCGGCCGTGGCGCGCTGGGCACCGGGATCAAGCTGCTCGTCGACTCCGGCCGCGTCCGGTTGGTCACCGGCTTCGCCGTGCACGCCGTCACCGCCGTCGACGGGCACGCCGAGCTGACCGCCGCCGACGGGCGTACCCTGGCCGCCGACCGGATCATCGCCGCCACCGGCTTCCGGCCCGACCACACCATCGCCGCCGAGCTGCGTCTCGACCTGGACCCCGCGCTGGGCTGCACCCGGACCCTCGCGCCGCTGATCGACCCGAACGAGCATTCCTGCGGCACCGTCCGCCCGCACGGCGTCGACGAGCTCACCCAGCCGGAGCCCGGCTACTTCGCCGTCGGTATGAAGTCCTACGGCCGCGCCCCGACCTTCCTCATGGCCACCGGCTACGAGCAGGTCCGCTCCATCACCGCCGCCCTCGCCGGGGACTGGACCGCCGCCCGCGACGTGCAGCTCGACCTACCCGAAACTGGCGTCTGCTCCGCCACCCAGGGCTACCAGGCAATGCTCGACGACGCCGCCGCCCGATACGGCCTCGACCCGGACATCCCGAACCGGCTCATCTCCGCGGCCCTGCGCCACCTGCCCACCGCCGGCACGGTCGCCGCCGCCACCCGCGCCGCCGCCGACGAACTCAGAGTCGACCCCGACGTCGCACTGCAACTCGCCGCCCTCGCCGGGAACCAGTTCGACACCAGCCAGGACACCACAGAGGCCGCTCTGCCGCGCGCCGAGGTCGGCCTGGTCGCCGTCTCCTCCGGTGGCGGCTGCTGCGGGTGACCACCAGCCCTGCCACCGACGTCCCCGCCGGCCACATCGACGCCGGCGGGGACAGCCGCGGACGGACCATGGTCGCCGCGCTCGCCATCACCCAGACCATCGGCTACGGCACCCTCTACTACGCCTTCGCCGTCCTGCTCATCCCTCTGGCAACCGACCTGCACACCAGCACCACGACGGTCACCGGAGCATTCACCGCCAGCGTCCTGACCGGCGCCATATTGGCCGTGCCGGTCGGCCGGTGGCTTGACCGCCACGGTGGCCGTGCCCTGATGACCACCGGCTCCGCAGCCGGCGTCGTCCTGCTACTGCTGTTCAGCCGCATCGACACGGTATGGCAGCTCTACGCGATACAGATCGGCATCGGCATCGCCTGCGCCGCCAGCCTTTACGAAGCCGCGTTCGCCGTCGTCATCGCCTGGTTCACCCCCCAGCAGCGCGCCACCGCACTGCTCGCACTGACCGTGGTGGCCGGCTTCTCCAGCACCATCTTCCTGCCCCTGACCGGCTGGCTGGTGGCCACCCACGACTGGCGCACCACCCTGCTCGTCCTCGCCGCCGTGCAGGCAGCCACCGTGCCACTACACGTCCTGACCGTGCGCCGGCCACCCCGCATCCCTAACAGCCCGACCGCGAGCCCGCACCAGGCCGACGGCACTCGCGCAGGGACGTTCGCTGTACGGGCGGCACTGGCCGACCGCGCATTTTGGCTGCTGGCCGCCGGATTCACCGCGCACACCGCCGCGATCAGCGCGCTGACCGTGCACCTGGTCGCCGCGCTCGTCTCCTTCGGCCATCCGCCCGCGTTCGCCGCCGGGATCGCCGGACTACTCGGGGTGCTGTCCGTGGCCGGCCGGCTGGTCACCACCGGGCTGCAACGCCGCTATCCCACCACCATCGTCACCGCGACAGTGTTCGCCGTCCAAGCAGCCGCCGCGCTGGCCCTGCCCGTCATCGGCGCCAGTACCGGCGGCGCGATCGGTGCCGTCATCGGCTTCGGCATCGGCTTCGGCGTCGCCACCATCGCCAAGCCGGTGATCCTCGCCGAACGCTACGACACCCGCCGATACGCCACCCTGGCCGGCGTCCTCGTCGTCCCCATGACCCTCGCCAAAGCCGCAGGTCCCCTCGCGGCGGCGGCCCTGCATGCCACCACCGACAGCTACACCCCGGTCCTGGCCGCCGTCGCGACCTGCTGCGCCATCGCAGCCGCCGCCATCGCCACCGTGATCTCCCACCCGGCGGCCAACCGCCAGGCCACCGGGCCGTGATGACGCGAACGCGCATCAGGGACGCCGATCGGCGGGCGTACGCAGCGGAAGCCGTAGGACTGCACCCCGCCATGGTCGGTGGCGGCGAACTCGTCGAGTTGATCCCCGAAGTACTGGACCATGTCGTTGCGTTCCGGTTCGCCGTGCACGAGCACGTCCAGGCCCAACCGCTCCTGCCACCGCGTGCGCGACCTCCGCGCGCATTCGCTGGACGTAGGTCGGCAACGAAGGCAGCGGGTCGCCAGGCATGGACGTGCATGCCTGCGAGCGGGCGTCGCGGGCACGTCGCGGTGGTTCGCAGCCTGGCCTGGCAACTACTCCTGCGACCTGTGCGCGATCGACGACCTCGACGCCCCGTGCGGTCGGGATAGTTCACGACCAGGAGCGCACCGGCCTCGCCGAGCATGAGCAGCAGATCCGCCTGGCAGCCGTCTGATGGCGGTCGCCAAGGCGACCACGCCGAGACTGTCGGCTACCGCCCGGCTGGTGATGCACCACCCTCGACGCAAGATTGCTGTCCAGCCCCCCGCCGCCGCATGCCACAGCCGACATCCGGCGCGGAGGCGCTCCGTGCAGGCATTGGTCTCGTGGCGAAGGTGACCGGTGCGTCGAAGGCTGCGCGGCGGGCGGCGCGGCGGAGGGCGGCCAGGACGGCGGGTCCGACCAGGACGATTGCCACAGTGGTGGTAACGGCGCGGCCGGTGTCCCAGCCGAAGGTGGAGGTGACGGCGGTGAACACGGCGAAGCGGTGCAGGTTCTCCAGGACCGGTGCCCCAGCGACGTAGGAGAGTTGGGTGTCCGCGCCGGTGCTGAAGGGCCAGAACCACAGGTTCATCAGCAGTCCGTAGCCGTAGGCGGCGATCGCACCGTAACCGGCCAGCACAGCAATCTCGGCCCGGCCCCGTAGCCGGGCCGGTAGCAGTCCAGCACCGAGGCCAATCCAGGCGGCGGCCAGCATCTGGAACGGCAGCCACGGGCCTACGCCGGCGGTGAGCAGGGCGGAGGCGAACAGCGAGGTGGCGCCGAGCAGGAACCCGAAGCCGGGCCCGAACACCCGGCCGGCGAGGACGAGTAGGAAGAACACCGTCTCGATGCCGGCGGTGCCGGCGCCGAGGGGGCGTAAGGCGGCGTTGACGGCGGCGAGCACGCCGAGCATCGCCAGGGCCTTGCTGTCGATGCCGCCGGAGCTGAGTTCGGCCAGGACGATGGCCAGGAGTACGGGTAGTACGGCGACGAAGACCAGCGGCGCCTCAGTGGTGCGGGCCATGCTTTCGGGTTGGGCTGGCACGAAGAACGGCCAGCTGAAGGTGGCCAGCGCGGCGACGGAGGCCAGAGCCAGGACGACGGCCGTACGCGGGGCGACCCGCAGGGCGGTCGTCATCCCCGTGCTCCGGCGTCGGCCAGCACGGCGGTGACCTGCTCCACGGTCAGCCAGGCCTGAGGTGCCAGAACCTTGGCGACCTGCGGGGCGAACGCGGGTGAGGCGAGCATGACCTCGGCGGCGGTGCCGTCGGCCACGATCTCCCCCTGTGCCATCACGACGACCCGGTCGGCGAGCGTGGCGACGAGTTCGACGTCGTGGGTGGCGACCACGACCGCTCGGCCTTCGGCGGCCAGCCGCCGGACAATGGCGGTGAACTGCCGTTTGGCGAGGTAATCGAGTCCTCGGGTGGGCTCGTCGAGCAGCACGACCGGTGGTGTGGCGGTGAGCTGGACGGCTAGGGCGAGGGCCAGCCGCTGCCCTTCCGACAGGTCGCGTGGGTGCTGGTCGCCGGGCAGCCCCGGGGTGAGCTGGTCGAGCAGGCCACGGCACGTGCCCGCCGGAGCGTCGGACTCGCGTTCGGCCTGGACGCATTCGGCGTCCACCGTCTCCAGATAGAGCAGGTCTCCCGGGGTTTGCGGGACCAGTCCGACCTGTCGTCGGGCCCGGCCGGCGGCAAGTGTCTTCGGGTCGGTGATGCCGTCGGGGCCGGTGACGGTGACCGTGCCGCCCTGTCGGGGCCCGCTGCCCTGTAACGCCCAGAGCAGGCTGGACTTACCGGAGCCGTTGCGGCCCATCAGCGCGACGACCTGGCCACAGTGCAAATCGAGGTCGACGCCGGCAACCGCGACGGTGCCGGGGTAGCGCACCACGATCTGGCGGGCGGTCAGCGCCAAGAGGCCATCAGGTGCCGACGCCACCGGCGGTGGAGTGGCGTCGGCGAGCCGCTGCCGCAGGTCCGATGCGCGGCGGCGGGCGTCGCGTACGGACAGCGGCAAGGGTGCCCAGCCCGCGGCACGGCCCAGTTCGACAAGTGGTGGGGCGAGGTCGATGTCGGCGAGGACGGCAGCCGGTTCGCCGTCGACGACGGTGCCGTCGCCGGGCAGGTAGAGCAGCCGGTCGGCGTACTGCACGACACGTTCGAGGCGGTGTTCGGCCACCACGACGGTGACGCCGAGGTCGTGGACCAGGCGGGTGACGGTGGCCAGCACGTCCTCCGCTGCGGTGGGGTCCAGGGCGGAGGTCGGCTCATCGAGAACGAGCACCTGCGGGTGGCTGGTGAGCACCGCGCCGATGGCAACCCGCTGCTGCTGCCCACCGGAGAGCGTCCGCAGTGGGCGGTCTCGCAGCTCCGCGATGCCGAGCAGGTCGAGGGTCTCCTCGACGCGCTTACGCATGACCGACGCGGGCAGGGCGAGTTGTTCCATGCCGTAGGCCAGTTCCTCTTCGACGGTGTCGGTGACGAAGCCGGCGAGCGGGTCCTGGCCGACGACTCCGACGACGTCGGCCAGGTCGCGTGGAGGGTAGCTGCGGGTGTCGCGGCCCTGCACGGTGACGGTGCCGTACAGGGTGCCGCCGGTGAAGTGCGGCATCAGCCCGTTGATGGCCCGCAGCAGGGTCGACTTGCCGGCACCGGTGCGGCCGGCGACCAGGCACAGCTCTCCCTCAGGGATGTGCAGGTTCACCTCGCGCAGCATCGGTTCGCGGGTCTCGGCGTAGTGGACGGTGACACGGTCAAACTCGATCATCGGCGCGCCTCCGGCTGCGTGGTGTCGCGGCTCGGTGCGCTACGGGCCGTACGGTTCAGTGGTGGGGTGGACGGCAGTCGCGAAGCAGGGCTTGCCGCCAGCGTCGGCGGCGGTGCCAGCCAGGCCGGCGCCACCGCGACCACCACGGCCAGCAGCATCAGCGAGGTCAGTTCAGGCCAGGTCAGCGGGCTGACCGGCGGGTAAAGCCGGGACGGGTCCACGGATCCGGCGCCCATCATCACCGCGGCGCCGGCCACCCCGCAGCCCGCGACGGCGAGTTCCGTGATCCGCCAGCGATCCGGCCGGTAGCGGCTACGGCGGACCCGACGGCCGGCCAGCAGCATCCCGATGACGGCCGCCGCCAGCCCGGCGAGCAACATCGGCAAGCCGAGGTAGCCGGGCACGGTGGCATCGAGCAGCCCGTACGTGCCAACGCAGACACCGACCAGCCCGACGAGCACCAGCCCACCGGTGAGAGCTCGCTGGCCGGCCGGTATCGCGGCGGTGCGGCCGTAGCCGCGGGAGTCCATAGCCGCCGCCAGGACAAGGGATCGGTCCAGGGCGTCGGCCAGCACCGGCAGGGCGATGCCCCGCAGGGCGCGCAGACCCTGTCCGGCAGCACCACGCAGCCGGCGGGCCCGGCGTACCCGCAGCACGCTCTCGACCAGTTGCGGAGCCACCGACAGCGCGACCACCACGGCTGTGCTGACCGCATAAAGGGCGCCGGGAACCGCCTTGAGGAGGCGCTTCGGGTTGGCCAGGGCGTTGGCGGCACCGAGGCATACGAGCATCGCCGCCAGGCGCAGTCCGTCGTAGAAGCCGCCGAGAAGTTGTTCGGCGGCGACCGGCCCGAACAGTCGGATGCCGGCCGCCCATTCCGGCAGCGGGATCGCCGGCAGGTGAAACAGAATGAACTCACCTTGTCCGCCGCCGAAGACAAGGCGGAACACCACCCGCATGGCCACGATCACCGCGCCGAGCACCAGGTACAGCCGGAACGCCAGCGCCCAGGGAGCGTCGCCGCGGCGGCGGACGACCACCAGCGCGGCGGCGGCGATGAGCAGCGCCAGAGGCAGCGGGTTGGTGGTGTGACTGGCGGCGGTCGCCAGGCCGAGCGCCCACAGCCACCAGGCGCCCGGATGCAGCAGCCGCGGCAGCCGTCCGGGCCCCGCCGTATCGGGTCGGGTCGCCAACCGTGCCACCGACATCCGCTGGACTGCGCCGCTGCCAGCGGCGACCTGCTCAGTCATCCGGTTCGGCGGCCCGCCGGCGGCGAGCCGCGACGACCCCGCCACCAGCGAGCGCGACCAGTAGGAGCAGCCCAGCCAGGGTGCCAAACGGTAGCCCGTCGGTGTCGCGGGCGGCGGTTGTCTCGGTCGGCGGGAGCGAGTTCGTCGACTCGGCCGATGATGCTGCGGGCGCGGCCCCGAGTGGCGGGCCGCCCGCCTCTGTCGGCGATGCCTCCGTCGCTGGGACAGGCGGGCTTCCGGAGAACGTCGCACCAGCGGCGGCGGTGGCTGACGTGCCCACCGCTCCGGTCGGCGCGCTGCCGCCTGGCCCGGCCGACCCGACAGGGGCACCGGCGACCGGTGGTGGGACGTTCGGCGGCGAGGAGGAACGGGCTGGAGACGCCGGTGCCGTGGTACGCCCAGGCAGGGCCGGTGGTGTGGTGCGGGAAGGTGGTGCCGGTGGCGTGGTGCGCGGCGGAGGTGCTGGCCGGGTGGGTGCCACCGCCGGTCGGGGGGCGTTGTCGGAATTGCGGTTCAGGGAGAACGACCAGCCTTCGAAGCTGCCTGCCGGTGGCTTGCGGTTGAGCACACCCTTGTCGCTGTACGTCCAGCTGCCGCCATTGGGTGCGTGCCAATACGACCAGTAGGCGCTGGCCGGGGGCGTATCGACGCATTTTTCCTCGCTGGCCGAGGGTTTGCCCCCGATCCGGCAGACGAACCCCTCGCCCCAGCGCAGCGTGCCCGTGATTTGAAAGCCAGCGTTCTTCAACGCTGCCAATCCGGTGGTTTGGTCGCCGAGGGCACACCGGACGACCGTGCCGCCACCGAGTTCCTTGAAGTCCACCACGACGGTGACGCCGCCGGTGTCCGGGCAGTAGCCGGCGCTGCCGGCAGCCACAGCCGGCCTTGGCCCGACCAGGACGGTGGTGGCGGCCAGGGCGAGAACGAACGCGGTCCGGGTCGCCCGGGTGCTCATGTGGCCCGCCGGCGGCCGAGCACCAGCAGCACCGCTCCCCCACCGAGCAGCAGCAGCGCGATGAGCACGTACCCGCCGATCGCCGCACCGGTGGTCGGCAGGCGACCCGGCCCGCCTGCGGCGGGACTGCTGACAGGGGAGGTGGGAGTCGACGCTGTCACGGTCGGCGTGGGTGTCGACGGTACGACGCTCGGCGTCGGACCGCCGGTGGGCGAGGTGGTCGGCGTGGGTGACGCGGTCAGGGTCGGTGAGCCAGAGGGCGTTGGTGCGGCGGTGGGCGTGGGCGACCCCGTCGGCCTCGGTGGCACGGTTGGCGACGAGGTGGGTTCGCCGGAGGGCGGCAGATCGAGGCCGATCCGGCCCAGCGGTATCTGGGCCAGCCCGAGGAGCGCCTGGGCGGTGGCGCGGCGCCACTGATCCCGGAAGTTCGCGGCGATTCCCTCGCGTACCGCCTCGGTCAGCGCGTCGCTGGCGTAGGCGACGGCACCGGCATCGGCCGCCGCGGCGCCGCCGTTGGCGGTGGTGAGCTGCAGCGTCGCCAGGGCCTGCGCGGCCCGCGCCGCCTCGGCGTCGCGTCCCGCTGCGGCCAGCGCCTGCCCAGCGAGGCCGGTGCTATTGGAGTTCGCGCCACTGGTCGGCCCCGACCCGCCGAACGATCCGTCGGTGCGTTGCTGCGTCACCAGCCAGTCCGCGCCGCGCTGTGCGGCCTCGTCCGCGCCGGTGACGTCGGTCGCGAGCAAGGCTTGAACGGCCATGGCGGTCGAGTCGACGTCGAGGGTGGCGTTGGCCTGAGCGTCGCAGGACGGCGACGGCGCGCCGTCCGCGTCGGGATAGAGCCGGAAACCGCCGGCCGTGCACTGCTGCCGGATGAGGAAGTCGACGGTCTGCTGCGGCACGCCACCGCTGCGGGCCAGGCCCAGCACGGCAAAGGACTGGTCGAAGGTATTGCTCGGGTCCGGGCCGGTCGCCTCGGTGGTCCGGCTGGTGATCCGGCCGTGCTGGTGGCCGGTGCCCGCCCCGGAGATCAGGGCCAGGGTCTCGGCGCGTAGGTCCCAGCCGCCGAAGTCGGTGGGGTCGGCACCGGCGGCGGAGGCGGCGTAGAGCAGTTTCGCGGTGGCGCCGCCGTCGGTGAAGCTCTCGATGCCCCAGTCGTCGTAGCTGTTGTAGGACCGCACGTGCATAGCGATCTGCGCCGTCGCCGCCTGCCGAGTCGAGCTAGCTACACCGGTGGCGGCGAGGGCGATCACTCCGTCGATGCTCAGCCCCCAGTCCTCGCCGCCGAAAGGGCCTGGCAGAACTCCGTCGGCGTACTCACCAGCGAGCCAGGTCGCGGCGTCGCGCGCGGCGGCGGTGTGGATCGGCGACGGCGCGGCAGTCACGCCGATGGGGGTGGCCGCGACGATGGCGAGCGCCATGGCGGTGGCGCTGCCGAGACCGGCGCCGAGGCGCCGGAGCGGGAACGTGGGCATGCGGGGTGCCTTTCGCAGAGCGGTCGGTGAAAGCTCCGGAAGGCACCGGCGGAGGACAATCCACGACGGATTGCCGTACCTCGGTTGCCCGGACTCCACCCTGTAGACCTCGACAGTGGAAGCCGCTCGTCCTGTGCGGGGCATTCCGGCTCGCGAGACAGGTCTCGCTCACGGTTGCGGGTCAGCGCCGGCTTCTACCGGCTTCCCCCCGAACAGGACGTATTCAGTTGTGTACCCGGCGCACCGGGTGTCGCCACCGTACCGCCTGGTCGCCTCTCGGCGCCAGCGTGGCGGTCGACACCCGGCACGTCAACGGTTCATGGCGGACATAGCCACGTCAGGGGGCGGTGATGCTGGGTGCCGCGCCGGAGCCGAAGGACCAGCCCTCCACCGTGCCCGGCGCCGGGTTGTAGCTGGTCGCTCCCGACGTGCTGTACGTCCACGCGGCACCGCTGCCGGAGGCGTGCCAGTACGACCAGTACGCGCTGACCGGCGGGGTATTGACGCAGGGTTCCGTCGCGGCGGTCGGCTGGCCGTTGATCCGGCAGACGAAGGCCAACCCCCACCGTTGCGTACCGGTCACCGTGAAACCAGCACCCTGTAGGGCGGCCAGCCCAGTGGCCGGGTCGCCGAGCGCACACGCCACCTGGACGCCGCCGCCGAGTGAGCCGTAGTCGACCACCACGGTGACTCCGGACGTCCCGGTGCACGCGGCGGCCTGGGCAACCTGCGGAGACGGCTCGACAGCGACCAGCCCGACGGCGACGACACCGGCCGCCACAAGGCTCGCGAGCCACCGACGGACGGGATTGTGGACACGGAACATGGACACTCCTTCGGTGGTACGGGTTGTGTCGGAGGGGTCAGCGGCAGACAAGAGTGGGTGCGCCGGTGGTCGCGGTGGTGGTGGAGAGCCGGGCGTATCCGGTACCGGTCAGCCCCAGGACGGCTTGAGCGGTGGCGCGGATGGCAGTGCCGGGGTCGAAGGCGCCGCCGTCGAAGTCGACCGCTCCCCGATTGGCCGGGGGCGCGGTGCAGCCGACCTGCAATCCGGCCAGGAACACGCGAGCCCGCAGCCAGGCCAGCGGCCGGCCACCGTCGCGCAGCGCCTGCGCCGCCAGCCCGGTGCTGTTGGCGTTGGCTACTCCGTCGATGTTGGTGAACCCGCCGTCGGCACGTTGCACGGAGACCAGCCAGCGCAAGCCAGCCGCAGCGTCGGCCCATCGGCCGGCGGCCCGCAACGCCTGCACCACCAGGGCGGTGGCATCCACATCGGAGGTGCATACCGGTTGCGCGGGCAGCAGGGGGTAGCCGCCGTCCGGGCACCGGGTGCCGGCCAGCCAGCCGGCGGCGACCGCCGGCACACCCTGCGCGGTCCGCTTCAGCGCAAGAATCGCGAAGGACTGGCTGAAGGCGTTGCTGAAGTCGCCCCACGCTGACTGGTCGGTGAACCGGCCACCGGGTGTCTGAAGCGATCGCAACCGGGCGATGAGGTCCACACCCCCGACGTCGGTCGGGTCGCCGCCGCGTACCGCGACGGCCAGCGCGAGTTTGGCGGTCGCGCCCGCGTATGCCTCCGTGGTGCCGTCGCCGATGTACCCGTCCCGGACACTAGGCTGGCTAATCCAGGCGAGTGCCGGTGCGCCGAAGTCGTCGGCGACACCGGCAGCGGCAAACGCGAACACCGCGTCGAGAGTCAGCCCTTGGTCGGGATACGCGACGCCGTCAAAAACGGCCTCGAAGCGTTCCCCATCGACCAGTTGGCGGGCCAACCAACCTGCGGCCGCATCCGAGCGGACGGCACCCACCGGGATGGGGGTGGCAAGCGCCGGTGTGGCGAGGGTGAGGGCGGCGACGACACCGCAGAGTAGGGCGAGCAGGCGGTGCCGGCTCAGGCGAACGACCATCGGAAGCGCCTTTCCGGCCCGGCGGTCGTCAGAACCCGGCCGCCCGTGAGGACACGGTTGACCGGCCTCCGACCCGTGGGCCACGACGGGTGAGGAGCAGGACTCACGGGTACGGCAGGTATTCGGGCTCGCCACCGGGAATGCGCCCCGGTGGCCTACCGTTGCGGGCCAGCGCCGGACTTGGACCGGACTTCCCCCGCACGTACACGCGGCTGTTCAGTTGTCGCGCCAGTCTCGTTCGCCATACGGCCGCTGTCAATCCGCAACCGAACAAACACCTTATGTCACTTCTCCGCGCTGGTTCCGCTGCGCACACAAGGTGTGTGCCCCTCACCTCTCGAACCTGCGACAGGTCCGAGTCCGGCCGCTACCGAACGTCGTGCCGCGCATCGTCGATGGTTCGACGCCATGCCGGGTCATCGCTCCAGGCGTCGGCGAGCCAGGACGGCGGGGTGACCAGGGGATCGAGGGCTTCGATCGCCAGTTGGTCGAGAAACCCCGGAAACTGGGGCATGGGCGTGGACGGACCGTAGTCGGATCGTACGGGCGCACCGGCAGGTGATTGTGCGGCGACCAAAGCGTTGGGCATTCTGGCTGCTGGCTCCCGGCTCGATGCTCGGGACGCTGGCCATGCGAGCGTTCGCTCGGCGACCGGTGCCGGCCTGAGCACGCAACGCTCAACCGGTGTGGCGTGTCCGGTCCAGCTTCCAGCGCACTTGGAATGTCAGCGCCGCGGCCATCAGCACCGCCGGAACCACGGTGAAGCCGATCAACAGGGCGGTGTGGGCGGACTCCGGCTGCGTCACGGTCTGCCCCTCGGTGGTGGAGATGAAGCCGCCTAGGGCGAGCACGGCCGAGTACACGTAGGGGCCGATTGCGGTGCCGGTGGCTTCGGTGGCAGTCCAGACACCGGTGTAGGCGCCAGCCCGGACGGTACCACGCTGCTCGGCGGCCGCGACCGCATCCGGGACCATCGAGAACGCGAACAGCTGTAGCCCGGCGAACGCGACGCCCAGGACGCCGACCACCGCGACAGCCGGCCCGGTGCCGTAGCCGAGCAGCGGCGCCAGCGAACCGGCCACGAAGACCGCCTGACAGATCAGCAGGCCAGGCTGCTTGCCGATGCGCCGGGACACCTGCATCCACACCGGACCGGCGACGACCGCTGGACCGAGGAACGCCCCCATGAACACGGCGGTCAGCCCAGAGTTGTCGAAGACGTACTTGGTGTAGAACGGCAGCGCTGCGAGGAACAGGTGAGTAGTGGTGCCGGTGAACAGGTAGGACAGCACCAGCGCACGGAAGTCGGGGTCCCGCCAGGCGACCGCGATGTCACCGATGGTCGAGTGGGCCGCCTGCTGGTCGGGCATCCGGAAACCGGCGTGGGCAGTGAGACGCCGTACCCCGGTCAGTGCGACCAGCCCGGAGATCACCATGACGCCGGAGAGCAGCAGGGCCATCCAGCCGTAGTCGCCGCGCTGTCCCGACTCCACCAGCGCCGGTGCGGCCACACCGGCACCAAGCAACCCGAAGGTGAGGAAAAGCATCCGGAACATGAACACCCGGGTGCGCTCGTGGTACCCGACTCGAAGATCGGACGGGGTGGTCAGGTAGGGCACCTGGAAACACGCGAAAAGCAGGTTGCCGGCGATGAACCAGCCGCCCACCCAGAGCGCCGCCGATGCGCCGGAGAAACCGGCGGGCACCGAGAACATCGCCACCATGGCCACCGGAAGCAGCAGACCGACCCGCAGCATGCCGAGCCGGTGTCCGCTGCTGCGCGCTTCCCGGTCGGATCGGCTGCCCAGCATCGGATGCACGATGATGTCGATGATCTTCGGCAGCAGCAGGGTGAGGCCGGCCAGGAACGGCGAGACACCGAGCGTATTGGTGAGGAAATAGAGCAACAGCAGGCCGGGAACGGTCACCCAGACGCCCATCCCGACCGAACCGGTGGCGTACGCGATCAGGTCACCTGCCCTGGTCCGCACCTCGCCCGCCGCCCCGCGCAGCGCCGTCATCGGGTCGCCTCATGCCGTGCGACCACACCCGCGGCCAGCTCGGCGCCCTGGAACGCGCCGGAGCGGACCCGGCCGGCGAGGATGCGCGCCACGATCCGATCGGTAAGCGCGGGCAGGTGACGGGCCAGGAAGAACTCGACCGCGCCCCGCCGGGTGGTGGGTAGATCACGGCGAGGACGACGACTGAGCGCGGCGCGCAGCACGGTCCGGACCACCCCGTCCAGCGGCTCGTACTGGCTCATGCCCTCCAGCGAGAGCCCGGCCGCGGCCGTCGAGTCGTGGATCGGGCTTCGTACCGCCGACGGGTACACGCAGGTGACGCCGACATGGGTGCCGAGCTCCAGACGCAGCGCGTCCGCGTACGCGACCAGAGCGCGCTTGGAGGCACCGTACGCAGCGGCCAGCGGCAACTGCATGACGGCCATCCGCGAGCTGAGCATGACTATCCGGCCACCAGAGGCGACCAGCGCGTCCACACATGCGGCGGTGACCCGCCAGGTGCCCAGCAGGTTGATGTCGAGCTGGCGGCGTACTTCCGCGCCCGGCGCCAGTTCGGCCGGGGCGGGCCCACCGATCCCGGCGTTGTTGATCAGCAGGTCGAGCCCACCGAGCTGGTCGATTGCTTCGCGTACCACCGCCGGCACCGCGTCGTCGTCGGTGATGTCGCAGGCCAGGACCCGGACCGGGTCGTCGGCACGGGGGGCCAGGTCCAACCCGACGACCTGGGCCCCCAGCTCGTCCAGCCGGGCACAGATGGCCCGGCCGAACGTGCCGGAGGCACCGGTGACGAGGACACGCAATCCGCGGGGGTCTCGGGCGCTCAAACCACTCTCTCCTCGGCGGTGAAGGTGCGTCCGCCCCGGGCGAGGCGCTTCCGGCCAGCCGCGATCTCCCGGGGCAGGTCGGCGACGTACCGGTCGAAATCGATACGCATGTGCGGCCGGGCGTTCGTGCCCCACCGCTCGATGGCGGCGCGCAGGGCTCGCTGCACGGCGTGCTGCTGTTCGTCGATGCCGGGCAGGGCATAGCCGCCGGAGAGATACGCGGCGACCAGTTTGGCCTGGACCTCCACGACCGGCAGCGCGGCACCGGTGGACTGCATCAGACCGACGAATGCCAGGCTGGGGTCGTCGAGATGGAAGACTCGCTGGTACAGCGGCAGTTGCTGGGGGTCGGGGCCCAGCCATTGCGGGGACAGGAACGGGATACTCACCCGGTACCCGGTGGCCCAGACGATCACGTCGACCGGGTCGGCGCTGCCGTCGGTGAACATCACCCGTTCCCCGTCCAGCCGTTCGATGCCGGGACGTGAGGTCACCTCGCCGTGGGTGAGCCGGTGCAGGATCGTGTCGCTGATCGTCGGATGGTTCTGGAACAGGCCACCGGCCGGGGCGGGTAAGCCGTACCTCTGCGGGGTCCCGACGGCGAGCCGCAACAGGGTCTCGGCGATGCGCTGCCGCAGCCGCCACGGCAGGGCGGCGAGGGCGCCGCCGGTCGCGTCGGCCGGGCGGCCGAACAGGTACTTGGGGACGATGTGGACGCCGCGCCGGGCGGAGAGCAGGACCGGCCCCCGAGCGACGTGCGAGGCGTCCACCGCGATGTCCATGGCCGAGTTGCCCATGCCGACGATCAGCACCCGCCGATCCAGGAAGACGTCCGGAGTGCGGTAGTCGTGGGCGTGCATCTGGGTGCCGTGGAACGTCCCCGGATAAGCCGGATCCGGATAGCGCGGATGCCAGTTGTGGCCGTTCGCGACCACCACGGCGTCGTACCGCTCGGTGTCACCGGACTCGGTCGTCACCGCCCAGAGCCGGTCACGCTCGACGCGGGTGACCGTGCTCCCGAACCGGATGTGCGGAAGGAGCCCGAACGACTGCGCATAGTCGGCCAGGTAACTGGCGACGCGACTGGCCGACGGATAGTCGGGCCAGTCCGCGGGCATCGGAAAATCCGCGAACTCGGTGCGGCGTTTGCTGGTGTTCAAGTGCAGGGAGGCGTACGCCGGAGACAGGCCGCTGCTGTTGTCCCTGACCCACAGGCCACCGGGCCGGTCACCCTTTTCGTACGCCACCACCGCACAACCGGCGTCGAGCAGCGCCTTCACCGTGGCGAGACCGGCTGCTCCTGCACCGATCACCGCCACCCGACTCGAAGAAACGGCCATGGTGCTCCTCGACGGTTGTAGCTTCCGCCAAACCGTAGGGCCTGGCACGGGGGCGAATACATGGCGTGGACCACGCAGTTTCGGGTTCTTGTTGTAGCGCGCCACAACGGCGGGGAGCATGACAGGATGACGCATCCGGACGGCTGGACGACGGTGGTGGACCTGATCGAACGCGTCGTGGGCGATGACGAACTGCTGCCGTCGGTGGTCGCCGGAGTCCGTACCACCGTGCGGGAGGTCTCCGCACTGCCCACCTCCGACATCGCCGGGCACACCCGCGCTCTGCTGGTGGCCGCAACCCGCGCATTGGTCGCACGGCGCGGCCCCACCGAAGCTGAGCTGTCGTTCGTCGCGGACCTCGGTGTCACCCGTGCCCGGCAGGGCGTGCCGATCGAATCGGTGCTGGGCGCGATCCACTTCGCCGAGCGCGCGATCTGGGCCCGGGCCCGGGAACTCGCCCGGGACCAAGGCGTCAGCGCCGAGCAGCTGCTGGACGTCCGGGACCTTTACGACGACTGGGCCGAGGCCGTCCGGGCCCGGCTGATCAGCGCGCATCGGGCTACCGGAGCCAGCACCGATCCGCTTCCCGGGCGCCGGGACACGGCACTGCTGCGGCGGCTGCTCCAGGGTGGTTCGGCGGCCACGCTGGCAGCCGCCGAGGCTGGCCTTCCGGTCACCGACGGGCTGTGGGTGCTCGTCGCCCGGCCCGGGGACACCGCCGCCGGCATCGAACGAGCCGTGCGCGAGCACCCGCCGGTGCTGTGCGCAACCGTGGACGACCTGATGGTCGGAGTTCTGTCCCGGGCTCCGTCCGCCCGCCTGAAGGGGACCGGGACCGTGGCAGGGCTCGCCGGTCCGGCCGAACCGGAGAAACTCGCGCCGGTGCAGCGGCTCGCCACCGCAGCCCTGACCGCCGCCGAGTCCACCGGCCGCACCGGACTGATCCACATTGCCGACGTGGCCTGGCTGGCGGCGTTGGCCGAGCGGGCAGACCTGGCAACGGTGCTGCTCGACCGGTACGCGCCCGCTTGGGCGACACTCGGACCGACTGCCCAATCGGTGGCGCACGCCGTGCTCGCCTGGCTGGAGAGCGACCGCGATGTCGACCTCGCCGGGGCGAGACTTTTCGTGCACCCCAACACGGTTCGCAATCGGGTCCGGCGCTTCGCCGCCGTCACCGGCATCAACCCGGCGGGCACCTTCGATGCCATGACCGCCTGGTGGCTTTGCCGAACCTGGCTGCACGACGCGACCTGATCTCGCACCGTGCGGCGTGTCCGCAGGTCACGACCTTGATCTTTTGCGCGCCCGAAGGGAGCCCGTCCGGGCTGGCGAGGAACGCCACCACAGCGGCCACGTCGGCTGGCTTCGCGTAGTGGCCGACGGCGGTGAACCCGTTGATCGTGTCGGCGTTGGGGCCGTCGGCCGGGTTCAGTTCGGTGTCCGTGGCTCCTGGATTCACCAGATTCACGGTGATCGCCCTGCCGCCAAGTTCGCGTCCGAGTGCCTTGCCAGGCGCAGAGCCACCGCGGCGCCAATGCCACGACCACCACCTGTAACGAGAGCTACCTTGCCGTCAAGTGCGTTGTTCATGACGGAAAGCCTTGTCGACAAAAGGCCAGCCGTCTGGCGATGATCTCTTCTTCGTACTGGCTCTCAGGCCGCAGGGCTTGCACAAAGGACACGAAGTTTGGTGCCAGCACTGTCACCTGGTAGTCCCACTCGTGGTCGACGTGGACTACTCGCGGTTCGCCGTCGGGCCCGCTGTCCCGGTAGTCGAACGCGATCATGTCGTGTCCGGCGGACGGGCAGGTGGCGAAGTAGACGCCGATCGCCGGGTAGCCCCATTCCTCGATCCAGAAGCGGCTACCTGCCTCGCCTGCCAGCGAGTAACGCCTCTTTCGTCCGATCCCCATGATGCCGTCCACCGCGACGTGAGTTTCAGCCCACGTGGTCCGGCTCGGCGCAGGACAACACCTGTCGTGCGGCATCCCCCCGTTATGCGACCGCATCAACGCCACGTACGACGCCGGCAGCCGGTAACCCAGATCCGCCTCCACCGAATCGATCAACGCGGGCGACGGGGGCACATCGACGTATGCGCCGAGCGCGTACTCGTTGTCATCCCAGAAGGTGTCCGGGTCACGATCCGGAAAAATCCCCCGATCAGGCCCCTCGAACATGACCCTCCCTACAGTCGGTTCGACACCGTACTCGGCCCGAGTCATCGCACCGATCGTGGAGGTGACACTGCCCGCCATCCGACTTGCCACACGGATGCCTTGTGGGCGTGGCGGGCCTACGGCCACGCGCTGGCCCTTCCGGGACGACGCCGTCGGGGCGCCGTCTTCGCGGAGGTCAGCGGCAGTGCAGCATGATGGGGTCGTGCCGCGATCCATTTCACCGCAGGGCCGCGCCGGTCGGCCCCCATTGACCTCCCGCGCGCAGATCCTGGGGGCCGCCCGGAAGATCATCGATCGGGACGGCTGGGAGAAGCTGACCATCCGCCGGCTGGCGGGCGAGCTGGGCATCGGGCTGGCGACGCTGTACCACCATGTGCGCGACAGAGAGGATCTGCTGGTCGAACTGCTCAACGAACACGCCGAGCAGACCTTGCGCGGTGACCTGCCCGACACGCCCCGCGACCGCATCATCGCGGCGATCACCGCGATCCACGACTCACTTGCCGCATGGCCGTGGGCGGCGGAGGTTCTCACGACCGACGGCTTCCTCCGCCGCCTCGGCCAACCGGCCCTGCGGATGGTCGAAGCCGTCGTAGGCGGAGCCATCGACCACGGGTGCACGCCCGAGCAGGCGGTCCACGTCTTTCGAAGTCTCTGGTACTACACCGTCGGCGAGATCCTCGTTCGCGCCCATTCCGAGGGCCGTCGGCACGGCGACGGCCCGCCCGCCCAAAACGACACTTTCTTCACGGAAATTGATACATCGCGATTGCCGCTCCTGGCGGGCGTCGGCGACCGGTGGCCGGCACTCGCCGCGCAGGACACCTACCCGCAGGCACTCCGCGCGTTCGTCGATGGGCTGCTCGCGCAGGCCACGTAGCCCGACGTCGATGGGCTGCTCGCCAAGGTGACTGTCGCCCGGCGTCGAAGCGCGGCACGTCGCCCGGGGCAACCATGAGCCGCCGCGGGGCTGCCGGAGACGTCGCCGTCTCCTCGTCCACCAGCATGCCCCGGGCGTTGCGTCAGTCGCAGACCGCTTCCTTCTGGAAGGCCGACAGCGCGTCGTCGATGGGGTGGTGCTGCGGCCGCCCCGAGGCGTCCAGCTTGTTCCACCGCACGAGGTTCATCGCGATGGACATCTGCCGCTTGCCGTCGACGCTGGTCATGGACAGCGTCTGGGCTCCCCAGACGGTGCCGTCGTGGCCCCAGAAGGTGCCGCAGCCCGCAATCGTGTACCTGTGCAGCCCCAGGCCGTAGTCGACGATCTCGCCGGTCTGGCTGATGACCGGGACCGTGCGCTGCATCTGCTCCAACGACGACCGCTTGACGATCCTGCCGGCGAGCAGCATCCCGTAGAAGCGGTTCATGTCATCGACGGTCGACACCAGGCCAGCCCCGGTCGACACCCACGACATGTTGTAGACGGTGTAGTCGCGCGGTGGGTTGATCAGGCCGAAGAACGCCTCGTAGATCTCTGCGTGCGGTCCCTTGATGTTCGTCCCGGTCGGGAAGCCGGTGTTTCGCAGACCGGCGGGTTCGATGACGTTGCGGGTGATGTACTGCTCGGCCTCGACGCCGCTCACCTTTTCCAAGAGTTGGCCGAGGAGCAGGTAATTGGTGTTGGAGTAGGTCCCGGGGGCGACACCGGGCTCGTCGGCGGGAGGCGCCGCCAAGCCCATCCTGATCAGCTCGACCGGGTGCCATTGCCTGAACCGGTTGTCGTCCAGGCTCTTGGTCGAGCCTTCGGCAGGAAAGTTCTGCAACGAGGGGAATGCGTAGGGGAGGTAGTCGGGCAGGCCGCTGGTGTGGTTGAGCAGCATCCGGACGGTGATCCTGCGACCGCGTTCCCCGGGAACCAACTGGGGCAGGTACCGGCCGATCGGCGCGTCAAGTTCGATGCTTCCCTGCTCGACCTGCTGCATTACGGCGACGGCGGTGAACGTTTTGGTGATACTGCCGACGCGGTGCCGCATGTTGGGCGTGACAGGACGGCCCGTCTTGACGTCGGCGACGCCGGCGGCGTCACGCCAAACCCGGCGGTCATCGCGCACCTCCGCGTACACACCCGGCATCCCCGCACGGTGGATGCCGTTGATCGCGGACTTCAGGTCCCTGCGGTCGAAGCGCGTCGACGCCTTCGCGCCGTCGCCCGTCGCGGCCTCCGCCGCAGATACGGGAACCGTCGCGCCTGCGCCGATGCCCAGCACGGCGACGCTCGCCCATGCTGCCGGCAAGATTTTCCACGATGTCCGCCCTCCATGAACGGTCTGGACGTGCCCGCTCCGCTGGACGGCGTACCCATTTTCGAACATGTTCGGAAATCTAGCACACGCAAGCACGCCGAGCGCGGTCAGCACCGCCCCCGTGCGCTCGCGGAAGCGCCATCGACGACATCTCGGCAGCGAGCGCCACGACGAACTGCCCCGACGAGCCGGGCGCGTCGTAGGGTGCCTGCGCCCTCTGGGTCCCGGTGCGCCAGCAGCTCCAGGTCCGTGGCAACCTCCGCCCGTGCCGGGTCGGTCGAAGCTACCGGTGCGGCGTCCGAGCCGAGCAACGTCGTGGCCGTCGCGCCGACCGGCGGCGACAATTACCCACCCGGCAGCTGCACACCGCCGCCAACATCCTGGCGAATCGCCTGCCACGCCGCGCCGTCCTCACCCAAACTGGCTGGCAACGCCGGCGGCTGCGCCGCGGCTGCGTCGTCGGCGCCGGCCCTGCCTGCTACCGCCGCTGCCGCATGTACGCTGCCCGGCGGAGGCTGCGTCGCGGCTGATCCGCCGGAGGCGTACGGCGTCGACGGCCAGGAGCAGGCCACCCCACGTGCAGCCGCGCACGTCCGACAGCGGCTCGCGCCTACCGTGCGTGCCCTCATCGTCGACGAGGTCTTCGAAGCCAACGACCTCGACATCGCGATCACCGAGGCAGCGATTCAGGCGGGTATCGCGGTCACACTCGGTCGAACTGCCGCTCGTGAGCCACCGGGACGGCCTGACCGACGTCCATGTCGATGTCGTGCTCTCGCTATGGTGGAAGGACCTGTGGGACCTGGGCGGCGCCGTACTTCCCCTCGCGTTCCATGCGTTCAAGGGCGGCTACGAGGAGGCGGCAATCGGGTCAGTGCTGCTGTAGTGCGTCCGGCTGATGGCTGGGACGATATCGGCTTTTAGCGAGCCGCTAAGCTTGACGCACTTGTCGCCGAGGCTCACCCGCCCGGGAAACCCTCGCCACCTGCGCCACCCGCCTGGACCGCTACCGCGCCGCTCTCGACAGCGGCACCGACCCGGCCATCGTCAGCCGCTGGATCAGCGAAGTCCAAGCCGAACAGGTCACCGCCGAAGCCACCCTGCGTCGCCTCACCGGACGCCAGACCATGACCCCGGACGAGATCCGCCGACTCGTGGAAGCACTGGGAAACCTCATTACCGTGCTCCGCGAAGCCGACCCCGCAGACAAGGCGGTGATCTATCGCGAATTGGGGCTCAGGCTCACCTATCAGCCAACGGCCCGGATGGTGTCCGCCCAGGCGATCCCAAATGGATCATGTACTAAATTGTGTCCGAGGGGGGATTCGGCCACAGACATCCAGCACACCTGCCGGAAACAGGTGTTCATGCGTTGCACAGTAGAGTCCAACGCCCAGGCGGTCAATCAGAGGCTATCGGGCTGTGTCCGGCGCCGCGGATGCTTGAGCTGATCGATGTGCTCTTGGCTGGCGACGTCGGGCACCTCTAGGCGATGGCGGTCGGCGGTGTACCGATGGCGGCATCGCCATCTGGAGTTCCTGCCGGATGGTGTCCAGTGCCTGGGTGACGTGGATCTGGACGGTTCGCCAGGCGTGACTGAAGTCAGTGATGGGGTAGGTCAGGCCGAGTAGCGGCAGTGATCGGGCAGCGCCGAAGAGTCCGGCTCACGCCTGGTGCAACTCCACCAGAACTGGTGTCCGAGGCGCGCGGCGAGTGCTGGGACCGCTGCGCAGGCTCATTCGAAGAGTTCGCGGATGACTCCCATGGCCCGTGGTGAAATCACCTCGTCTGGGTAGAAGTCACTGCACAGGCGTACGGCGTCGTCCACCGTCGCGACGCCGGCCAGCGCCGCCAAGGTACGGAGATCGTCCACGTCGCGGGCCCGGGCCGCGAGTGCTTTCATCGCGAAGATGTGCTCCGGCGAAGCCGCCATGACGCGCAGCCCGGGATGGTCGAAGACCCGCCGTCGGCCCGGGTCGGTCTTGCCGGAGACGTAGACGCTGGCTTGCTCATTGAGCCACCACGGGGGCAGTCCCAGATCGTCGGCCACCGCACGGGCCTCGTCGAGAACGACGCCGTGTGGGACGAACATCGCATCGACGTCTCGGGTCACCCGCTTCGCATCATAGGCCAGCGCCATCGCGGCACCACCCACCACGAAGATGTCAGCGACGACGCCACGGCGGACGAGCCGCTCGCCCAGGCGGGCGAACGCGCGTTCCAGTTCCGCGCGCCCCATCAGGACGCCGTCCGACCCGCTCACGCCGCCGCCAAATCGTGTACCGACACGTACACGCCATGTTTTCGGAACGCCGCCGGCGCCCACGCCAGGGCATCGGCGCGGTGGATGGCCAGCTCGGCCGGGAACCAGGCCCGGTGCAGCACCCGGGTCTCGACCCACGCCGGCGGAGCAAGATCCGCCTGCGCGAGCAGATGCTCTGCGAGCGCCGCCAACAGCGCATCCCACCGTACGTCCCCGGTGGGCCCAGGCTCATCCTGCAACAGACCTACCCTGGTGTCGGCTGGCTCCCATCGGTACTCCTCCAGGAACTCCCACACCAGCTTCCAACGGATCCGATCGCTGTCCGCGGACGCGAGATGGGTCGCCAACACCGCCAGGCTCATCGGTTCGTAGCCGGTACCCATAGCGCGCACCTCACCTCCGAACCCCAGGGCATTACCGGTTGCAGCCTATCGCCTCCCCCGCTGGCGAGCCCCGCAACGCCCTACCGCTGACCGCCCCGACCAGTCCTTGTCGGCGACGCCCACCCCAGCAACCTCATACGCGACGCCACCGGCAACACCGTGCTGTGCGACTTCGACGCCAGCAGCCTCGGCCCCTGGCAGGTCGACCTCGTCGCCGTACCCGTCGGCGAAGCCCGCTTCCACCGCGCCGGACAACACCGACGCCTCGCCACCGCCTACGGCTACGACATCACCACCGACCCGCGCTGGTCACTGCTCCGCGAAGCACGCGAACTCAAAATGATCGTCGCAGCCGTACCACTCCTTAACAGCAGCCCCGGCATCGCCGACGAATTTGCCCTACGCCTTCACACAATCACTACCGGCGACGACCAGACCCGATGGACCCCCTTTGCTGACCTGCCCCGCCGCTGATCAACACCGACGCCCACCTTGAAGGACCTCGCCCTCGCCCACGGCGCCCACGCAACAAGCTTGGTGCGCTGGCGTGCCCGGCTACCCACAGCCGACCGCGCCCCGGGCCGGCCTGTCGCTGAGCTCTCCGGGCACTTCTGCGCCCTGCGGGTGCGCCCCGCCGGCCGGGCCATCCGACGCGGCCCGCACCGCGGCGACGACGGTGTCCTGCCCCAATGCTGGCTGCTCGTGCAGTGGCCTCCCAGCCAGGACGAGCCCACCGACTACTGGCTGTCCGACCTACCCGCCGACACGTCACTGACCGCCCTGGTCCGCCTGATTAAGAGCCGCTGGCGCGTCGAGCACGACTACGCAAACTCAAAACCGTCTTCTAGCCGAATCCTGTAGTGATCGGCAGCCCTGCCACCCGCCGGGCCCGGCCGGTGTACTTCGCCGCCGTGCTGCGGTGCGCATGCCCATGCGGCGGGTTGCTGGCGACTAGGCTGCTGCGACGTGACCGCTATCCCAGAAGCAGTGCATGAGGTCGAGGTCAAGTATCGCGTAGGTGACGAGGCAGCGCTGCTGGCGGCTCTGGCAGCTCACGGGGTTGTGCTGTCCGACGCGGTAAGCCAGGACGATCAGGCATACGCGCCTTC
The DNA here is from genome assembly GCF_038246755.1 of Micromonospora sp. FIMYZ51. Taxonomy (NCBI): domain Bacteria; kingdom Bacillati; phylum Actinomycetota; class Actinomycetes; order Micromonosporales; family Micromonosporaceae; genus Micromonospora; species Micromonospora sp. FIMYZ51. The sequence continues at coordinate 4,712,687 of NZ_CP134706.1, forward strand.
GGCGTGGCGGTACGGCATGAGCAAGATCGGGGTACCGTTCGCACGGCTGCGCACCCAGGATGGCCGGCACCTGTTCACCGTCAAGCGGCCGGTGGACAACGAGATGGCCTGTCTGGAGCACGAGACCCTGGTGGCCGACCGGGGGCAGATGCACGCCGCACTGGTGACGATGGGCTTCACGCCGACGGTACGAATCGTCAAGAGGCGCCGCACCGGCCGATGGGGTGAAGTGTCGTTGTGCCTGGACGCCGTCGAGGGGCTGGGCACGTTCGTGGAGGCAGAGGCGTTCATCGGTACCGACGAGTCCGGCCGCGCCACGCAGGAGCGTCTGGACGGCCTGATTCGCTCGCTCGGGGTGCCGGCGGCGCGCACAACGGACACGTACGACTCGTTGCTGCGGAGCGCGGCGGCACCTGGTTAGAACAGCGACGTGGCGCCGAGCCCCAGGCACCTTGTGTTCGAGGTGGTTGTGTCCCGTCGGTGTGCGTCTCTACGCTGCCACGGTCCGCTGTGAATGCGAGGCGTTGAGCGGGGTAGTGGAATGTCGCTGACCGACAGCATCGGTGTCGACGTGCAGTCGATGACGGCGGGCGTGGCTCGGGCACAGCAGGAGGCGGCAGCGGCCGACCATGGTGTCGAGCAGATCGCCGCTCGGGCAGTGGCCTCCGGTTTCGTCGGCATCACGGCGGGGCTGGCTCGGGTGCGGCAGATGATCGGGCAGGCCCGATCCCGGCTGGCAGAGGCCACGGACGTTCTGGGTGAAGCGTCCCGGGCGGTGAGCTCGGTGGGGCGGCAGCCCTCACCGCAGGAGACCATCGCCGCCCTCACACCGGCGATCGCGGCGTTGACGACAGCCGAGGGCAGCGTGACGGCGGCGGCGTCCGCGGTCGACGATGCGCGGCGGCTGGCCACGACGGCGCTACAGGGCGGGCAGCCCGGCCCGACGCTGGCGCGCCTGCAACAGATACTGCAGATCCCGGCCGCCGTCCGCCCCGAGGAGCTACGGCCCGGCAACACGTCGACGCGGCACTGGCACAGGCCAGACAGGTCGGTGACCTGGGAAACTAGGGCTGGGCGGCGGAAGCGACACCAACCGACCGCCCGCCACGTCCCCAGCAGCCGACGATGCGACACGACCCCAGCAAGATCCCCGTGGTGACGCGGGTGGGCCGAGCGGGCAACCGACGGCGGATGTTCCACGGCCGGTCGGCCCCGACTGGGTGCCAGCCGATCCGGCGACCCTGCCCGAACGCGTACGCCACGCCGTCGACCATTTCCAGACTCGCCCCGCCGGCGCCACCCGGCCCACCCTCGGCGTCTTCAACGGCGAGGAGATCTACTCAGGAGGCGGCGACCGGTCCCTGGCCGCCGACCTGGACCACGATCCGCTACGCGGACCACCAGTCACCTTCTACGACCACGCAGAGTCCAAAGCCGCCGCGCGAATGCGCCACACCAACGCCCGGGAAGCCGACCTCGCGATCGACAACACCGTCTGCGGCAGCAACGACCGCGACCAGACCTACCCCTGGACCTGCGACAAGATGCTTCCCGCCATCCTTCCGGCGGGTAGCCGCCTCCGCGTGTGGGTCACCCGCGACGGCGGAACCACATGGTGGCACCGTGTTTACACCGGCACCGGAGAAAGGACCACCCCGTGACACTGCTGCTACGCGACTACCACGGTCACACCTACGACGCGACCAGCCCCGACGACGCCGGACACTGGTTCGACGAACAGACCCAGACGATCATGCCCCATGGAGGATGCGGACAAACCCTCACGATCAGCACAGACGACAAGCCGGTCCTCCGCATCGACATCGACATCGACGCCGACCGCGCAGCAGTGCAGTGGCTACCCGACGGCAGCTACGCCACCGAACACGAACCCGACACACCAATCACCGTCTACGAATCACCCGACACCGGCCTGATAGACATCTCCCCCGAACTCGCCCGAGTCACCCCCGCAACAGCCCGAGCAGCCCTCATCGAATACGCCACCACATGCCAACGACCCACCAACATCGACTGGAGCCACCGAGACCAGTCCCCTTCATGACCCGCCGCATGCTGGGCGAATCGGCATACGCCGCGTCTCACACATTCAGGACACCCCGGCCCCTGTCGTAGGCTCCCTCGCCTTGCACGCCAGCGGCCTCACCGCCGTGACACCGTTTGGCTGCGCGAGCACCGAGGCCTGGGCGTACCGGCGACGTCTGGGTCTCCGACTTCGCGCCGAGCCCATTCTGGCCGCAGGTGGCGTCCCTCGCCGCCGATTCCAGCGACCGGTAACGGCGCATCGGCGCCCGCTACCGCCCAAGCTTTCTGGCGGGGTTCGCGGACACCCTAGCTTAGCTAGGTGCCAACCCTGCGGGTCTGGAGCCGTTCAGCCCTCGGCCCGGTCAACTGCCAGAACTCCTGCGGCAACTGGTCGACAACGTCCCCGTACTCCTTCGCTCTGACCGACTCACGAAGGGTGTCCAGCACGGCCCGTGCTCCGTCGGTGGCCACCTGGCGATCCACCCCGGCCCGTGACTGCACCCGTTCGAAGAATTCGGCCAGTCCGAACCGTTCCGGATCTTCGGTGGGCCTAGCCACCAGCCCTCGTAGTTCCTGAGGGAGTTGGGAGGCGAGGTCCCTCGCCTGGCCGCCTGTGATCCTTTCTGCCAACGTCTCGAGCGTGGCGCGGGTGATCGGTTCCGCCTGTCCCGGTGGCACCTTCGGTCGGGCTGCCACCGACTGGATGAACTCGGTGTAGTTCACCTCGGATCCCCCTTTCGAACGGATTACGGCGGGTACCCGCGCCCGTCGGGGTGAAACGGCGGCTCGCCCGCCCGCAGCCGGGTGGTGGCGGGGCGCGATCCCGACGAGGGCTCCGAGCCGCTCGAGGGGGAATGACCCATCCCTGACCTGCTCCTTCAGCAGGTCAGGGCTGGCGGGCTGGGTAGTGGTACAACAAACAAGACGCGCACAGCAACGCGCCGATCAGCCGGTAGAAGGCAACGGCCAAACGCTGGTCCCATGTTGGCGTGCTTCTGCAGGGCGTCGGGCCCGACGATGGTCTGAAGCGGCAGCAGCGCCGTGGTGAACAGCACGAACAGGTCGGTCCATTACAGGCCGCGATCGATTGCTGGGTGCAGTCGATCGCCGCCTTGAGGTTGAGCCATACGACGGGCACGTACGAGTAAGAGGGCAAGGTGAGCGACGTGCTCGGGCACGAGAATGCCGAAGGTTTTACGGCGGTGGGTGACGACGGCGACCATGTCCACCCGCCTCCGCAGCGAGTACAAACCCTGACCTCCCTCGCAAACCAACAAACCAAAAAAGCCGCCTTGGCTAACGAAAGGTGCGTAGCGTTCAGGTGGGCCTGTGCCGAGGACCCACCCCGCCGACAGGAAGGCATGAGATGTCGCTCGACGCGTTCCGCATCCCTGGCGGCTCCTTGGATGACCTGATGAGTCGGTTCTTCGGAGGGGATCCGTTCGCGGGACGTCCGGTGGAGCGGGTCGACCTGTCCCGGCTGCTCTCCACCGAATCGCGGCAACTCCTGCAACGGGCAGCCGAGCAGGCTACGGAGTGGGGCAGCCCGTACCTCAACGTCGAGCACCTGCTGTGGGCCGCTGCCCAGTCCGACCCCACCCGCCGGATCCTCGACGCGAGCGGCGCCGACTCCGACGACCTGGCTCGCCAGATAGAGTCGGCCGTCCCCAGGGGCAGGCCACGCGAGGACACGCCTCCGCTCGCGCCGGCGGCGAAGCGCGCCCTGCTCGACGCGCACCGCGAGTCGCGACGGTCCGGCGCGACGTACATCGGCCCCGAACACCTCCTACTCGGCATCGCCGCGAACCCGGAGACGACTGCGGGCCGGGCGTTGCGGGCCCTCGGTGGGGCCGTCACCGGGCCCACGCCGCCGGCTGGCGGCGCCGGTGGGCGCGGGGCCAGCACCACCCCCACCCTTGACCAGTACGGGCGGGACCTCACCGAGGACGCCCGGGCCGGGCGGCTCGATCCGGTCGTCGGGCGTGACGACGAGATCGCCGACACGATCGAGGTGCTCTCCCGGCGTACGAAGAACAATCCGGTGCTCACCGGCGAGCCGGGCGTCGGCAAGACGGCGATCGTCGAGGGCATCGCGCAGCGCATCATCAACGACGAGGTGCCCGAAACCCTGGCCAACCGGCGTGTGGTCGCACTCGACCTGTCCGGGATGGTGGCGGGCACCAAGTACCGCGGTGAGTTCGAAGAGCGACTGAAGAACGTGATCCAGGAGGTGACGGCCGCCGAGGACGAGCTGATCCTCTTCATCGACGAACTGCACACCGTTGTCGGCGCGGGCGGCGGTGGCGAGGGGGCGATGGATGCCGGCAACATGCTCAAGCCCGCCCTGGCCCGCGGCGAACTGCACGTGGTCGGCGCGACGACACTGAACGAGTACCGTCGCTACATCGAGAAGGACCCGGCGCTGGAGCGCCGGTTCCAGCCGATCCTGGTGTCGGAGCCGAGCGTGGAGGACAGTGTCGCGATCCTCAAGGGCGTACGCGACCGGTACGAGGCGCACCATCAGGTGCGCTACACGGACGAAGCGCTGGACGCCGCGGCTGAACTGTCCCACCGCTACATCACCGACCGGTTCCTGCCGGACAAGGCCATCGACCTGCTCGACCAGGCGGGGGCACGGGTCCGGCTGCGTTCCCGCACCCCGGCTCCGGACAAAAAGGAGATCGAAAAGCGGCTGTCCCAGCTGCGCCGGGAGAAGGACAGCGCGGTGGCGAACGAGGACTACCAGCGCGCGGGTGCGCTGAAAGCCGAGATCGGTGCGGCCGAGCGGGACCTGGCGGCGGCGCAGGAGGGCACGCCTCCGGTGCCCGAGGTGCACATGAGCGACATCGCCGAAGTGGTCAGCCGCCGTACCGGTGTTCCCGTCACCCAGCTCACGGAGGTAGAGAAGCAGAGGTTGAGGCGCATCGAGGAGCAACTGCACGAGCGCGTGGTCGGCCAGCACGAGGCCGTACGGGCTGTGGCGGCCGCCGTACGCCGATCGCGCTCCGGGCTGAGTGACCCCCAGCGACCCGACGGGTCGTTCCTCTTCCTTGGACCCACCGGCGTCGGCAAGACCGAGCTGGCCCGAGCCCTCGCCGCGGCGCTCTTCGGCGACGAGTCCAGCATGATCCGCTTCGACATGAGCGAGTTCCAGGAGCAGCACACAGTCAGCCGACTGGTCGGAGCGCCCCCGGGCTACGTCGGGTACGAGGAGGCCGGCCAACTCACCGAGGCGGTCCGGCGCCGGCCATACTCGGTGCTGCTCTTCGACGAGGTGGAGAAGGCGCATGCGGATGTGTTCAACGCGCTGCTGCAGGTGCTCGACGACGGTCGCCTCACCGACGCGCAGGGTCGCACGGTCGATTTCAGCAACACCATTCTGATCATGACAAGCAACATCGGCGCGGACCGCATTCTGGCCGCGCAGACGGCAGGGCGTCCGGTCAGCGACCAGCGCGAGGAGCTGATGGGGCTGCTGGGGCAGCGGTTCCGGCCGGAATTCCTCAACCGGATCGACGAGATCATAATCTTTACCGGCCTGGACCGGGACCAGCTCCTCGAGATCACCGGCCTGCTGCTGGACCGCACCCGCCGCCGGTTGCACGCACAGGACATCAACCTTGAGGTCAGCCCGGACGCCACGCAGTGGCTGGCCAACCGGGGCTACCAGCCCGAGTACGGGGCGCGGCCACTGCGGCGCAGCATCCAGCGTGAGCTGGAAGACCGGCTGTCGATCCTGCTGCTCGAGGACGGGGCGAATCCCGGCGACACCATCGAGGTCAATGTCGTCGGCGGCGAACTCGACCTCTCGGTCCGGCCCGCCGCCGCGCCGGCCGGCACATGATGCCCGTCCCACCATCGTCATCGAAAGCCTGAGGATCAGCTCACGAATGACCTGCTCCTTCGGGCGTCGCGTCCACCATCTGCAGCACCCTCTAATGCCGATCCCACAGCGGTGACGCTTCGACGAGCCGCCTCGCCTCGGCGCGGAGGTCGTCCGGGTCGGCGGTCTGATCGACGTGGAGCCAGGTCTCGCCGATCACCCGCGTCTCGTGCCGGATCCAGTTCTGGAAGGGGTGCTCGGTGAACCAGGTGGTGAGCAGGTTGAGCATCCGGTCGTCCCAGGGCCGGATCACAACGTTGGTCAGCTTTATCTCCTCGGCGCGCCCCACTGCCCGTGGGTCCCGCGCCGGGGTACGCGCGGATCCGTTCCAGCAGCGGGCGCATGCCATGCCACGTGGATCACGACTGGCCCAGGTTGGTGACCAGGTTGACGGCGACGGCCAGGATGCCGGTTCCGAAGGTATACGAGAGCAGCGCGTGCCCGAGCGCGATCCGGCGCATACAGTGACTCGTCGGTTCGTTCTCGCCCGGGGCGTAGGACATGCCGACCGTGAAAGCGACGTACGCGAAGTCGGCGTACGCCGGTGGATCCTCCCGCTTGAAGTCGATGCCACCGCCGTTGTCGCGGTAATACAGCCGGGCGTACTTCAACGCGAAGACCGTGTTCACCAGCACCCACGCCAAGACCACCCCGACGACGCTAAGGATTACCAGCGCCACAGCCACCATGTCCTGCTGGTTCGAGGCGCGCACGAGCGCCTCGCCCACGACGGCGAGACTGACAACGGACGCGATCAGGATCGCCGAGTCAGTGGAACGGGAGTGCCGCTCCGCCTCGGCAAGCTGCTCGGTACGCTTCGGGCTCGCCGACCAGCAGGCCCGCCACACCCAGATGAGGATCGTGCCCGCCGCGATCGTCCAGATCACCAGCGGCGTCAACTCCGGCGCCCCGACCAGCGCGGCGGCCGCCCCGGCGACGACACCGACGGCCAACGACCACAGCGCACGCCTGACCGACAGCAGGCGTCCCAGCGCCGGTCGTCCCGATCGCTGCTCCACCCATTCAGCGTTCCGGATCAACCGGGTCGAGCAGCGGAAACCCGGAGCCATCACCGGATCGGGCTGCGCGAAGGTGGCGAGTCGACGGCGATCCACGCTCAAAAGCGGCTCGCGGCTGGTCCCGCATACGATGCTCGATGAGCCAGACTGTCGCCGTCCGGGCGCCGATGAGACGGCCGGCAGCCGGACAAAGTCATCCGGCAGTTGCGCTCACGGGAGAAGTGCCGAGCAGGAGGCTGGCCGGCCAGTAACAGCCTGCGTCAGGGCAGTGGAGCCTGCGGCGAATCCCGGAATGGCCATCGGACCAGTCCGGTTTCGCGGAGAATGTGCTGGCGAACGAGTAGGCCCGGATCAAATGCAGGGAGTCGACGTAGCGTCGGTGACGGCGGCGCTGCGTGGCGAAGATCCGATGATCCGCGACCCGCGAGCCGGATGAAAATGGGTGTTCAGCGGCACGACTGCCGGTGACAGGCCAGGACAGCACGAAGGACTCCACTTGGTACGCCCGGACGAAACGAAGGCGCCGCGCGACCGCAGCGCCAGAGGCGGAAGAGCGGCAGTGCGGTACGAGGACGACCTGCCAGCTCAACGGCGTGTTTCAGTGCGCCGGCACGGCCGTCGCTGCCAATCGGAACGGTTCCAACAGCATGGACACGTCGCATCGTCGGGCCGCAGGCTCCGGTGCGGATTGGGAGTCACGGATGTGGGCTGTCGCCGCCGGCGTTGACACACTACGCCTGATCACGGTCATTGAGGCCGCCGCAGGCTTCGGACTGATGCCCGCAGCCATCACCTACGTTCTGTCGATCTACCCACTCACTCACAGCTCAGTAACGCGGCCCGTAAGGTGCAGACCCAAGCCGACGAACCAGCGCTTCCCGTTCCTTTACTACTTCCGGGCGAGGGAACCGTCGGCCACACTCCACACGTTCATCCGTGGCACCGCCATGGTATGTCTGCAGGCACGGTGGTGCATCTCCACGGACGCCGCCCATACGCCCGTGTGCAGGGGCGCGAACTGCAGCTTCGTCTTCAGCACTCCATCGACCATTACGCCATCGGCTTCCTGATGCGCGACCCCCGGTGCCTGCGCCGGCCGCTGGACGCCGACGACGCGCGTCGCCGCTGGCAGAGCTTGACTGACGCAGCCGGCAACTGGGGCGTGGACCGCCCTGGGGAGGACGAGACGGATCTCGACGAGTTCGCCCGGATCGTCGGATACTGCCAGACCTTCCTGGATAACCTGGCCGAGCAACATCTTTACCCGCCCGCGCAGCCTCCAGGGCGCGGGTGGCTTAACGTTAGTAGTCGATGGGTGAGCGCCAGTCGCCGACGAAGTGCCGGCGGCATTGACCCTCGCACGCTCCGGTGACACTGACCCCGGCGGGCAGCCTGTGGGCGACGCTGGTGATGGCGTTCGTTCTGGGGGCACTTCACCTGCTCGCACCGTACATCCGCCGGAGGCTGCCGGTGCCCACCCACGCGGCGGCCTCGCTCGGTGGCGGCATCGCCGCAGCGTACGTCTTCCTATACCTGCTGCCGCGCCTCGCCGAGGGCAACCAGGCCGTGGCCCACGTGCTAGAGGAAAAGGTCGACGTCACCCCGGCGCGCGGATTCATCCTGTTCTTCGTGGCGCTGGTCGGCTTTTTCACGTTCTACGTGCTGGAACGCGCCACCCATCGCTCAAGCGGCCACAAGCAGGAGCCAACCCGGGTGGTCTTCGCGTTCCAACTCGGCTTCTTCGCCCTCTACAGCGGGCTGATCACGTACACCCTGGCGACCAAGCTGCACGCCGGGCTCGGGCCGGCGGTGCTGTTCGCCGTCGCCATGGGGCTGCACGTGCTGGCCACCGACGGCGTGCTGGCCCAGCACTTTCCGGTCAGCCTCACCACCCGGTGGCGCCTCGTCCTCGTCGCCGGTGCCGGCACCGGCTGGCTGACCGCTGTCGTCGCCCAGCCGACCGGCCTGCTGATGAACCTGCTCACCGCGTTCCTGGGCGGCGGGATCCTGCTCAACGTCTTCGTCGACGAACTAACACCCGAGCGTCACTCCAGCCTCACCTGGTTCACCGCCGGCCTGGCCGCCTACTCCGGCCTTCTCGCGATCGCAACCTTCACCGGTACGGGCGCCGCCTGAGGGCGGCGACTCACATCGCCGCACGCCCGCCCCCAGTGCCTCGACCCACCAGCGAGGTATCGCGCCCGCCATGCCCGCACCTTCCGCCGGGCTTACACCAACCCCGGCAGCCGAGCCTGGCGATCTACCACGTGACTTTCGCCGTCAGCAGGCCGCCGGCGCCTTCGTCTGGGGCTGGTGGCCGACGCCGCGGTGCTGGTGACAGTGGCCTCGGCGTGCCTCCTCCCGAGCGGCAGCCGGAGTTCATGAAAGCGATGGAGCTGGTCCGCAGCTACCGGCAACGCCCCGGGATTGTGCGCTGGGGACTGTTCCGCGAGAGGGAGTCCCGGGAACTGACCGACGAGCGCGCGGAAGAGAGGTAACCGCGGGTCAGGCCGTACCCTGGCGGTTAACCCGCCCCTCCCCGGCCGCCTTCGACCGACCATGGTCGCGCTCGGTGCCGGCCGATCCGGTTGCGGTGCGTTCGTGCCGCTGGTCCGGCGAGTGCTCCACGGTGGCCCCTTGCCGGCCCCGCGCTCCGCTGCCCGGGTGCCGGCGGCCCCGCGCCGACACGCCGCCGCTGTCATGCTGGTTGCGCTTGTGGCTACCCATGCCCGGTGGGTACCCGGCACCTGGGCCGCCCATGCTTTCGAGCGGACGGCTCCGACGAAGGATGCCGAACTTGCTCGGTTCGCCGAGCTCCTCAAGACGGACACGGACGGCGGGCCTTCCATCATCTGCACCGCTATCGGGCCTGCGGGCACCGCCGCCGGAGTCGATAAACCCTGACCCCACCCACACTTGGGCAAGCCCTCCCTGGTCCAGAATAGGGGTGAACCGCCCTGAAAGCGACACAGCGAAAAAAACCTAACAAAGTGCTATTACGCACCACGACAGATTTCGATCAGCTCTGCTGATGTTGCCCCTGTGGCCCTACCAGCCGCGCCGTGACCTGCCTCAGCGGCGGGCTGCTGGACAATCTTCTTCATCCTTTGCCAGGCCGCTCGGGCCGGAGATCCGCCCAGACCCCACCGCCACCAGCTGCTGCCACCCGGCTCTGCGACCGAGATGCCGACCCGCGTCCAGTCCGTCACGCTCACGGAAGACGAATCCGAAAGAGCGGCACCCGCGTTCGACAACGCCGCCGAACTCGCAGCAGCACTGCGGTGACTCACCACACGAACGCCTCCCTCATCTCGGCGTGCAGTTCCCAGTGGCAGCACCGACGACCTCAACGTTTCACACACCGTTACTCAACACGGGCAAGATCAGCACAGGTAGGGCCAGTATGGCCGTCCTCGTGGAGCCCTGTTCGTCCGTCATAGCCAGCCGAGCGGGGCTGCGGCCGCACTGCACCCCGTGAGGTCGCCCTACTGGGAGGACGCCGTACCGCCACCATGGAACTGTCGTCACCGTCACCGGTGCCCGCCAAGGCACAGGATTGGGGTCCGAGGAACTTGCCAAGATCGGACATCCGCTATTCGGCACGTCCGGACGCTGGGTGGCCTCGGGAGCAGTCACCGTCCGCGGCACGCGGTCGGCGGCAGATCGGTGCGTCTGTCACGGCCAGGGATGAGGCCGCAGAGACCGCTCGGCGGACCGAACACAACCGTGCCCGTCTATATCTTGCGTGTGGGCCGCGTTCACCTTGCCCGCGTCCTGCGCCCGGCCCGACAGCACCCGGCCGCAGTAATGCGAGTCGGCGATTAGCCAACGCTCGTCGTGCGGTGCCTCGGCGGGCGCGGGCTCGCCCGCGAAGTACGCCGCCAGCGCCGCGTCCCCTGCCCCGGACAGCCAGCGCTCGGCCGCGCGCAGCCCCTGGGGGAGGGCACCGCATGGTCCGGCACGCCCAAGAGCAGCTGATAGCGCTGGCATGAGGCGCCACGGCAGGTCGGCGACCGGCCATAGGGTGCCGAATCACGCATCCTGCGCCGGCTCGTAGGAAGCCTGCGGGCAGGCCGAACATTCGGCAGCCGCCGGACGTCGGTGACGGCCGTCCGGCATTCCCGATATCCGCCGCTTTGCCGCCGAATCTGATGACACCCTGAACGCGGGCACGCCTGCGGGGTACACAGGGAGTGCGGTCGCGAGCCAGGAGAGGCGGCATCAAGATCACGGTGAACGGCTTCTGATGCGTACCGCGCTGATCGTGTTGGCCGCGCTGGCGGCGGCCGTGGTCGTGGACCTGGTCTCCGCCGTGCTGATCCGTTGGGGTGCCCTTGGCCGCTACAAGTGGCTGCTGGAGCCGCTGCGGCAGGCCTGCCGCCGCCCGGCGGCCGCGGTCCTGCTGGTCGGGGCGCTGTACTACGCGCTGCCGCCCGGACCGGCCGAGTGGCAGCGTTATCTGCGGCACGCCATCCTGCTGATCCTGATAGGCGTCAGTGCGTGGCTGGTGATCAGGGCATTGAACGTTTCCGAGGCGGTCGCGTTCAGCCTGCTGCCGAGCGATTTGGCCACGAGCCGGCGGGTCCGGCGGGCCCGGACCCAGATTCGCCCGATGCGGCGGCTCACGGTGGCCGTTGTCACGGTCCTCGCAGTCGGCCTGATCCTGATCACCTTCCGGCCGGTACGCCTCGTCGGCATCTCCATTCTGACCTCGGCCGGGGTGGTCGGCGCGGTGATCGGCCTCTCCGCCCGAACTGCGCTCGGCAACGCGTTCGCCGGCATCCAGGTCGCCTTCGCCGACGGGCTGCACGTCGGCGACGTGCTGGTGGTGGACGGCGAATGGGGCCGGGTCGAGGAGGTGAAGCTGACCAACGTGGTGATCCGACTCTGGGACGAACGGATGCTCATCCTGCCGACCACGTACTTCACCGAGCGGCCGTTCCAGAACTGGACCCGGAACGAGTCGCGGGTCATCGGCAAGATCCAGCTACATGTCGACCACACCGCCGACCTGGACGACCTGCGCCGGGAGGCACGCCGACTGGTCGAGTCCTCACCGCTGTGGGATCGAAACCGGTGGGTGCTTCAGATGGTCGACGCCACCCCGCAGACCGTGGTCATCCAGGTGCAGGCCTCGGCCGCGGACGGCGCCAGCGCCTGGGACCTGCGCTGCGACCTACGCGAGGGACTGATCCGCTACCTGCGCGACCAGCACCCCCAGTGGCTACCCCGCACCCGCAGCCAGTACCAGCCCTGACCGGCAGGTCGGGCGTGGTCGTCCCGGGCGCCGATGAATGAGTTGGCGCCTACCGGGGGCCAGGGACCAGTCGACAGGGACGGGAGGCGGCGATGGGCGTCGACCTGAGCCACATCTTCCCCAGAACCGGGCACTCGCCGCCAGGAACCTTCTGACCGCACTGTACGTGAAGATCGATCACTGGCTCGGGCCGCCTCGAAGGACCGGTAGGCCACCGAAGCTTTCCGATGCCGAGTTGCTCACTCTGACTGTCGCGCAGGTGCTGCTCGGCGTGCATTCCGAGGCCGGGTGGCTGCGGTTCGTTTCCGGGCATCTGCCCGGGGCATTTCCGTACCTGCCCGGACAGTCCGGCTACAACAAGCGCCACGGGCGGCGTTGCCACTGCTCAAGAGCGCTATCCGGGCGGTCGCCGCAGACACCGACATGTGGTCGGACACGACGTGGGTGGTCGACTTCACGCCGGTGGAATGCGCTCGGTCGAGGCCGACGGTGAAACGGTCGGCTCTGGCGGGGCGGGCCGGGTGCGTGCGGCTACTGCGCTTCGCACTCGCGGTTCTCTTGGGGTCTGCGTCTGCGGCAGGTAACGCCTGCCACACGCCTTCGAGGAGATCATCAAGACATGCGGCGCGCAGACCGCAAGGTTGTCAGGGTCGAGGCGGATCGCAACGGCCGTGGCGCGCTCGGGCCACCCGGTATCCCAGCAACCGAGAACAGGAGGACAACGACTCGAATCGCCGCCAAACGCACGCGGACTGACCGGCACCGCCCGGGACCCGACGGGACGGAGGGGATGCTCGTCGCACGAGCACCCACCGAGCACCCAACCGACCACAAGGGACAGAAACATAAAGGCGTCTGACCTACACTTCCGCAGGTCAGACGCCTTTGATCTTGCGCGCCCGAAGGGACTCGAACCCCTAACCTCCTGATCCGTAGTCACATGCTTCAATGTATAAATCATCTCGTCCAGCCCAGTGCAGCTCAATACAACGCGATCTGAATACGTTATAGCAGGTACGGGGCCAGGGCGGCTCTAATCGATATATAATCCACTTAAAAGTAGGGTCGGAAATCCGGCTCACTCCAGTCCGTCCGGGCCAGGTCCCCGACGTCCGAGCACCCACGGAGCACCCCTGATCATCTCGACCAGGGCCGATCAGGACGGAATCCGACAGCTACCCATCGCCGTGCTGGAAGCCGGATCCTGTGAGGGACGGCGGTATGGCGAAGAGCAACAAAGCAACCCCCGCCGGCCAGATGGACCACCGCAGCCACCTGGGCGATCAACCGGGATGTCCGACGCTGGTAACGCTCCAGAACTCCCGGGACCTGCTCCCCGAACGTCTGACGGCATCCCCGCGTCGGAAATACCAGACGGCGTACGCGTACCCGCACCACCATCGACCGAGCATCGACCGACACGTCCGCCAGGGTCCGCTGGTGATATCCGTGCACCCGGCCCGTCACGGCCGCGGTGGCCGGGCGCAACGTTTGGGCCACGGGTGGCGCCGCCTGCGTCCGGGTCACTCGTTGCGATCCTCGCCCGACGCGGTGGCCGGACGCAGCGTGGTAGTAGACCTGCTCCGGTTGTTGCGATCCTCGCCCGGCGCGGTGGCCGGGCGCAGCCACCACCGGCCTGTCCGGGCCCGGCGCGCACGTCAGCTCGTTGCGATCCTCGCCCCGCGCGGTGGCCGGGCGCAGCGCGGTGGCGGGCGGCCTACCGGCCGACGAGGGTGCGGTGGTTGCGATCCTCGCCCGGCGCGGTGACCGGGCGCAGCAGCCTTCACCGGTCGCCCGGTCGCGGCACTCCGCGGTGTTGCGATCCTCGCCCGGCGCGGTGACCGGGCGCAGCGGTCGACGTCGGTTTCCCAGTAGGCAACGTCGCTGAAGTTGCGATCCTCGCCCGGCGCGGTGACCGGGCGCAGCGTGACCTTCAGCCCATCGCCCTTGCTCGCGTCCTCGGCGTTGCGATCCTCGCCCGGCGCGGTGACCGGGCGCAGCGCATCAGCAGCGCCAACCGCAGATGCTCCGGCCAGGAGTTGCGATCCTCGCCCGGCGCGGTGACCGAGCGCAGCTTCCGGGCGGCGTTCAACTTCATTTCCCGGGCCTGGTTGCGATCCTCGCCCGGCGCGGTGACCGGGCGCAGCATTGACGCCCGTCGGGCCCGGCGGGCCCGCGCCGGCAGGTTGCGATCCTCGCCCGGCGCGGTGACCTGGCGCAGCGTCGGAGTCGGTCACCCTCATGCGGCCGTCGATCGCGTTGCGATCCTCGCCCGGCGCGGTGACCGGGCGCAGCTCCGTCAGGTACGCGGCACTGTGACCACTGCTCAAGGTGTTGCGATCCTCGCCCGGCGCGGTGACCGGGCGCAGCGCCAGTACGGTCTGGTGGCGGTCACCGACACCGGCCCGTTGCGATCCTCGCCCGGCGCGGTGACCGGGCGCAGCGCCAGTACGGTCTGGTGGCGGTCACCGACACCGGCCCGTTGCGATCCTCGCCCGGCGCGGTGACCGGGCGCAGCGCCCCCGCCGCCGGGGGGCCGCCGCCGCCCGAGGCGGTTGCGATCCTCGCCCGGCGCGGTGACCGGGCAGCGCCGTCGTCCCGGTCACGTAGAGGTACGCCCCGCCGAGGTTGCGATCCTCGCCCGGCGCGGTGACCGGGCGCAGCACCAGCAATGCCGCACTACCCGCGCCCTCACAGCCCCGTTGCGATCCTCGCCCGGCGCGGTGACCGGGCGCAGCACACAGACGCTGGTCGAGATGATGCACCCCGAGTGGGAGTTGCGATCCTCGCCCGGCGCGGTGACCGGGCGCAGCTCGGCAGCCTGTAGCGGGGGAGCCCCGTACGTACCGGCGTTGCGATCCTCGCCCGGCGCGGTGACCGGGCGCAGCACATACCGGACCCTGACACGTCAACCCACGACGGCCGGTTGCGATCCTCGCCCGGCGCGGTGACCGGGCGCAGCCCGCGCCACCTCCGGCGAGTGATGCGCGCCGCCACCGATGTTGCGATCCTCGCCCGGCGCGGTGACCGGGCGCAGCGACATGCCCAACGCCCAGCGGCGCGGCATCGCGTGGTTGCGATCCTCGCCCGGCGCGGTGACCGGGCGCAGCCTCTCCGGTGGCGGAACGACGACGCCGACGCCCCGGTTGCGATCCTCGCCCGGCGCGGTGACCGGGCGCAGCGGCTCGTGAGCAGGAAAGATAGTGATTCGACGTTGTTCGCCGCATCAACTCACGGTCCGTTTTAAGCATTTGATCCGCATTTCTAGGTTCGGAACCTCCCGGGGGTTCCGTGGTCACTGGAGGTTCCTAGATCACCAAGGCTCCTCGCGGGTCTATCGGCCGGGGCTTGCCGAGATGTTCGACATCGTCGAGCGCATAGGCCGGTAGCCGGTAGATGCGGATGCTGTCTTGGGTGGGGTCGATGGCCTCCTGAAGCGCGGCGATGAAGCGCACCTTGTCGGTTTCGCGGCAGACGACTTCGAAGACCGACTTCTGTACGCGGTGGCCGTACGCTTCGCATATCTTGGCGACCTTGCGGAGTCGGCGTTGTCCCTTCGGGGTGGCGGTTTCGACGTCGTAGGTGACAAGGAGGTCCACGGCTTAGTACGGCAGCCGCCGTTCGGGATCATGGCTGAAGTTCGAGGTTGAGTCGGCGTGTGTAGTGGGCTTGGCGGGCTCGGGCTTGATGCCGCCGCCGCCAGCCTGACCAGTGCAAACGGTGGGCGAGGTCGGTGATCGGACGGATGAGGCAGGCGTTGATCAGGCGGCGGATCTCGTTGACGGTCAGCGGGATCAACTTGGTGTCGCTGGGCTCGTCGGTCGTGTCGGCGGCGCTGATCGCGAGGACGGCGAGGGCGGCCAGGGCCAGGGTGGTGAAGCGGTGCCAGGAGTCCCAGCGGCGGACCTGGTGCTGGTCCAGGCCGACTTGGCTCTTGGCGGCCTGGAAGGCTTCCTCGACGGTCCAGCGGATGCCGGCGACCCGGACGAACTGGGCGAGGGTTGCTGGCCTGGGTGCCCAGCAGCGATAGAAGGCCAGCTCACCGGTGGCGGTGTTCTTCCTGATCAAGATGCTGTCTGCGAGTCCAGGGTCGCCACGTAGCCCAGCGCCCGCGGCGAGCAGCTCGGCCAGGGCCGGCCGGTCGGTTCGGCCGCCGTCGTCGGGGTCGGCGTCGGTGCAGACGTCGTCGAGCCAGGCCCAGTCGTAGAAGCGTGGGCCCTTGGATCCGGCGCCGGCCGATCGGCGTTGCCACGCCGTGGCGGGCAGGTCAGCGGCGATTCGGTCGGCACGGACCCGAGTCTTGCCGCCGTCGATCGGGACCAGGTGGCTGCGGGACACGGCCAGGACGTAGCCGACCTCGTGCTCGCGCAGCCCAGCGCGGAAGTCGGTGTTGTTGCCGTAAGCCTCGTCCGCGGCGGCCCAGCCGGCCGGCACTCCAGCGTCCAGGGCGGAGGTGATCATCTGAGCGGCCAGCTCCGGCTTGGTCGCGAACTCGACCTCGTCGGGCACGCCGGCGGCCTGGCAGCGGTCCCGGTCGTCGGTCCACGACGCCGGCAGATACACCCGCCGGTCGATCAGGGTGTGCCCATCGGCGCCGGCGTAGCCGAGGAACACCCCGACCTGGCTGTTCTCGATCCGCCCCGCGGTGCCGGTGTACTGGCGTTGCACTCCGACCGTGTGTATGCCCTTCTTCAGGTCACCCGTGTCGTCAACGACCAAGACCGCATCGGGGGCACCGAACCGGGCGGTGATCAGCTGCCGCAGGTCGTCGCGGACGGCGTCGGCGTCCCACACCGCCCGGTACAGCAACCTTTGCATCGCGTCCGGCCGGGCATGCCCGGCCTGCTCGGCCAACTGCCAGCACGTCTTGATCTCGATGTCGGCCAGCAGCCCGGTCACGAACTGTCCCGCCGCCCGGCGCGGTTCCACCCGCCCGAACCGGCCCGCGAAGCAGCCCAGCACCTCGGCCAGCACCCGCTCCCACCGACCAACCGCTACGCTGTGGCACGCGGCCACCGCCAGATCTGATGTTGTGTCCACAACGCACAGACGATCACGCGGTGGCCGTCTCGCGTTCACCCCGGTTCACCAGCAAGATCCCGAACGGCGGCTGCCGTACTAGCCAACGTCTTCCCAGCACCGGTCGGCGCAGCTAGACGGAACACCCCACGCTCCCCCTCAGCCGCCGCGAGACAGTCTGCGTAGACCTGCTCCCGCAGGCTGCCGATCGGCGTACCACCACGCCCAACGAACTCGTCACGCCGCCGCTGCTCGAACACCTTGAACAAGTGGCCGAAGTCGGCGTCCGGACGTATCCGCGGCTGGGCCAGCCTCTGAAAGTGTGCGCTGGTGTCCAGGCTGTCGGCGTCAACCAGCGCGCTGTAGCACAAACGCAACGCCATTTCACCCACCAACGGATCCGCTCGCCAAGCCGCCGGCACCATCTGGTCCAACCGGCCTGGCAGATCCGGCAGCAGACCAGACAGCTCACGCTCGGCGGAAGTCACGTTCCCGGCGCATCATTCAGCCTGCGCTGGACCTGGTGCCACAGCGTTGGCGAATCGATCAGCCCACCATGATGCCCGAAAATCGCACCGGCGAAAGCGCCGAGTCCACGCTCATAAGCGATTCGAGTGCCGAGCGACTTGTGGTCAATGCCAACTGAACTACCAGTCGATGCAACAACGGCGAGCCTGCCCTGCCAGGCGCAGGCCGCCTTACCCACATCATGCAGCGCGCCCAGCCAATACGCCACCTCGCCACCACCGAACGGACCGGCAAACCGGCGTGCCAGCTCGCCGGTGCCACGAAGATGATCAGCAAGAAAATGCCATCGGTCGCCGCCAGGAGCGGGACTGTGGGCCCACAGAGTACTCACAGCAGAAATCAACGCCTTTCACCAGGTCGTACCGACTCCGGGTCCTTCGGTGCCGCCGAGTTACGATCCTCGCCGGGCACGGTGGGCACAGCGACGCGCTCGCATGCGCCGATGCACGCGTACGTATCCAGGCGCTGCGGACCGGCACAGGGGACACGGGCCCAGCCGGCCGGCCCCATACGTCGATACACCTTCTCCGTACAGTTGTGATCCTCCCCTGGCACGGTGGCCGGGCGCAGCCAGGACGCCGCCGGCGGCCGGACCATGGCCCTCGGCTCGTTGCGATCCTCGTCCGGCACGGTGGCCGGGCGCAGCCTGGCGGTTCGCCGCCGGCGAGGATCTCAACCACTCGTCGCGGACGTGGTCGGGCATGAGGACGTCGGCCCGGCGCTGGCGGTTCGCCGTCGGCGAGAATCTCAACTGACACCCAGGAAACAGGCAGGGGGGCGTGGTCGGGCCGGCGCTGGCGATCGCGACAAGCAACGCAGCGCGAACCTGCGGCTCGGGGACGGCACCGTGCATCGCGGCGGCCCGCTCGTGCCGGGGTATGTAGCGCACGTCGTAGAGGTTCGGTTGGCAGACCCGCCGCAGCGCGGGCTCGGCGATCTCCACGATCACCATCTCGGTACGGTCGCGGCGAGTAGGTGGCTGGTGTGGGCGTTGGCGCTGCGGCCCCGAGAGTCACCCTTTTCGATCAACATCATTCTGAGGACCGCCGGCATCCTGGTAGCAAGTTGGACAACGGCGTTGATGCTGCCAGGGTCTGCCGGAAGGAGTAGACCGATCAGCGACCACCTTTCCCGACGTCGGTGGGTGACCCGAGTGCCTCGCCTGGGTGTGTGGCGACAAGGCTGGGCTGTTTCAGTACATGCCGGCTCAACTGCTCGGTCTTCTCCGGGTTGTTGCTCCGTAAGGGCCACCTCGGTGTTGGCCGCGACACTCGTTCTGGCATCGAGCGGTAAGACCAGGACGCTCGATGAGAGAGCCGCGAATTCGGTACACAGCACGGTTAGGTAGCGGACGTATGGAGGCGGTAGCTCTTCACGCTTCGTCAGTCGGGTGAGGATCATGTCTAGCCCTTTTGGCTGCCCCGGTGGCCGAAGCTCTATCGATATGCAGGCTTGGACACCGATGAGGTGGCGTACGTGCTGTTCGAGCTGCGTACGGTGCTGGTCGATGGACGGACTGGGTAGCTGCGGGTTGTCGGGCGCGGGACTTCCGGTCTTGTGGTGGGCCAGCGCAGAGCAGGTCACCGTCTTCGGGCCACGGTCGATGAGCACAACGTCCTGGGCCTGTCGGGTTTCGGCCGTCGTGATCAACCACTCGATGCGGCGTGTCTTGGCTTCGAGTAGTGCATGGGCGATCTGGATGCCTGGTGTTGTCTGCACCCAGGGCCCGAATTCTTCCGGTGCGGACAGCTCGTCCAGATAGGTCCACAGCGGTGGCGCGTGCGTGACGGTACGCCCGTCTGCGACCAGGGCCGGGTCGAGGTGCGCGATGAGGGTGGACTTGCCGCTGCCGTCGGGGCGTCGATGAAGACGATCATCGTCGCTGCTCAGGTGGCCTGGATCGTGGCGCTGCGACCGTGGTGGGCGACTACGAGATGGTGCAGTTCCTCCAGCGCTGGAGGCACCTGACTGGCGAGCTGCTCGGCTCGGATGAGGTCGGCCGCACCCGTGCGGCGATCGGCGTCGTAGTCGTCGAGGAGCAGCGCAGCCTCAGTGCCGGGCCAGTGCTGGTCGAGGGTGGCCACGACGTTGGGCAAGCGGAGCAATGCCTGGGCGTCGAGGGCGAGAATGGTTTGACGGACAGCACTGGAGAGCACCGCCAAGCTACGGCGAGCGCGATCAGTGCGGTCGATGGCGGTGGTGGGTGTCGCCGCCTGGCGCTGGCGAGCGAAGTCGAGCAGATGACCGATATCGGCAGCCAGATCGGCAGTGTGCGGCTCTTCCGGCAGTGGTGGTGCGCTGGTGCCGGCCACGATCGGAAGCTGTCGAGCACCATGCCGGCCAGTTGCAAGCCCTGCTCCCCGCGCACGCGGGGGTGATCCCACGGCAGCGTCAGCTGAGGCGATGGCGGCGGCCTGAACGGCGTACAGCAGCAGTTCAACCAGGGGCTTTGCGCAGTCGCCTGAGGGTGCTCTGACCTGGACGTATGTGGTGTCACCCGCCCGTGTGGAGGGTGATGTGGGACGGGTGTGGTCCGTCGGTGAGCATCAGGTTGCTGAGACAACATGACACCGATAAGGACCACACCCGAGCATGTC
This sequence comes from Micromonospora sp. FIMYZ51, assembly GCF_038246755.1. NCBI lineage: Bacteria > Bacillati > Actinomycetota > Actinomycetes > Micromonosporales > Micromonosporaceae > Micromonospora > Micromonospora sp. FIMYZ51. Next base: position 4,733,036 of record NZ_CP134706.1, read on the forward strand.
ATCATCGCCGATCAACGTGATCCGTCAGCACGCCCCCGCCCCGACCGACACCACGGCTGCCGCCCGTGAGGTGTGTGGCCTGTTGACAGCCCTGGCACGAGTTCCTGATCGAAAGTCTCCGAGCTACCGCGGGAAACTCAAGGGCTAAGGCCACCATCAGCAGGATGGCCGCGTGCCCGCACCGGCGGCCCGAAGCACCGGCTCTACGTCTGACCCGAAAAGACTGCCGAAAGGAAGCTCGTGCTGGGCGAAAGCCGGCGAAGGAAGGCAGCCGCCTGCGCCCGGTCAACCCCGTCGCGATCAAGGGCAGCCAGGGAAAGCGACTGTGACCCGGTGACGAGCGGCCCTCGCACCCTCGTCGCCCCCAGCTCGACCGCTACCGCGCCGCCCTCGACAGCGCGTCAGCCGGCTTGCGCCGGCAATGGGCAAGAATCGATACAGAAATAGCAATCACTAGTGCACGCGCTGCTCTAAGCAGCAGCCTGTAGTATCAGCGCATGCGCACTCAAAGTGCGCACCGATGCGGAAAATCTGTGTCCGAGGGGCAACACAAGCCAAAACCCAACCGGGTCCGACGCTGTCGGCGTTGATCCCGTTGGCCTAACGGTGATCATCGGCGGTGTTCCACGTCGACAACTTGCGGTAGAAGCAGTTGGTGGGGCACCGCCTGCTAGGCCCTGAATGGATGCGTGTTTCCTCGCAGGTGTCCGGTCGGTGCGGTGACGCTTACCTCGGCGATGTCCTGCCAGAGCCGGGAGTCGTCGATCGCGTCAGGTGCCTGCTCGCGGCTGACCGCCTGCACCTCAACAAGCCCGGTGTGAATGCCCGCGTAGGCCGAGGCCCCGTGCCCGCACGGATGGACCAATCCGTTGCCCTGGCCGTGATCGTCCAGGGGCCAGCCATCTCCATCCACAATCCCGAGAGTGTGATACGTGACGAACATTCGTCCGCTGTCGATGTGCCTTTTCATCGCCTCTGATCCTGCCGCGGGCGTGGAGACCAGCCAGGCCGGCTGGACCCCACGGGTGGCCGCACCCCGCCGCCGTCCCGCCCTTCGATCTCCGCTTGCCTATCTCCTACTTGTACTATAGGAAAACTAGGTGACTGCCACAGTCCCCGCGCCACCCGCTGCGGAAACCTCGATCGGTGCGTCGACGGCCGCCCGGGGGTCACTGGCACCTCGTGGCGGACGACGACGCCGGGTCCTCCTGCGGCTATTCGCCCTTGTCGTGCTCTACGGCCTCTGGGTAGTCGCCGCCCGGGCCACGAGCAATCCGACCTTCATCCCCTCCCCCGGTGCGGTGTGGCACCAGTTGGTCCAGACGTCGACTACCCACGATGGCATTCGCGGCTACAGCGGGTACCTGCTCATCGAGCATCTCGGCGTCAGCCTGCGGCGCATCCTGATCGGGTCCGTGATCGGCGTGGCCGGTGGGGTGCTCCTCGGTGTCGTGATGGGAACTGTCGGTTGGATCCGGGTGGTGGTCGAACCGGTCGTGACCTTCGTTCGGGCCCTTCCGCCGCTTGCCTACTTCAGCCTTTTCATCATCTGGTTCGGCATCGACGAGACTCCGAAGCTCTGGTTGCTCTCCATCGCCGCATTGCCGCCGGTGGCGGTCGCGACCGCGGCAGCCGTCTACTCCGCACCGACCGGGCTGGTGGAGGCCGCCCGGGCGCTGGGCGCCGGTCGTGCTCAGGTGATCCGCGACGTGGTGCTACCCCACGCGCTACCGGAGATATTCACCGGCATCCGGATCGCGGTCGGGGTCGCGTACTCCTCGGTGGTCGCCGCCGAGACGATCAACGGCGTGCCGGGCATCGGTGGCATGGTCCGCGACGCCCAGCGCTACTCCCAGACCGACGTCGTCATTCTCGGCCTCTTCGCCATTGGCCTGTCCGGCCTCATCATCGACGCCCTGCTACGGACCGCCGAAAACCGGCTCATTCCGTGGCGGGGCCAGATCTAGGAGACAACAGATGCGCAAGATAGTCGGCCTGCTGGCAGCCGTGTCCCTACTGTTGGTTGCCTGCGGCGACGGCGCCGCCAGCGGTGGCGATCCGGGCCGCAAGACCATCCGAATCGCCTACCAGGCCTTTCCCAGCGGCGACCTCATCGTGAAGAACCAGGGACTTCTTGAGGATGCGCTACCCGACTACCAGATCACCTGGACCAAGTTCGACTCCGGCGCGAGCATCAACACCGCCTTCGTCGCTGGCAGCGTCGACATCGCGGCGATCGGGTCGAGTCCGGTGGCGCGCGGTCTCTCCGCGCCGCTGAACATTCCGTATCAGGTCGCCTTCGTCCTCGACGTGGCCGGCGACAACGAGGCCTTGGTGGCCCGCAACGGCTCCGGCGTCACCGACGTCGCTGGCTTGCGTGGCAAGAAGGTGGGGACCCCCTTCGCCTCCACCGCCCACTACAGCCTGCTGGCCGCCCTGGATCGGGCCGGCATCAAGGAATCAGAGCTCACCATCGTCGACCTGGAGCCCCAGGACATCCTGGCCGCCTGGACCCGGGGCGACCTGGACGCGGCCTACTCCTGGTTGCCATCGCTGGATGAGCTCCGGAAGACCGGTACGGTGCTGGTCACCAGTCGCGAACTCGCCACCGCCGGCAAGCCCACGCTGGACCTCGGCGTCGTCGCCACGGACTTTGTTCAGGCGCACCCTGCTGCGGTCGACGCCTGGCGCAAGGCTCAGTCCCAGGCCCTGAACCTGATCCACGACGATCCCGCCGCGGCAGCGAAGTCGGTCGGCGCCGAACTCAACCTCAGCCCGGAGGAAGCGCAGCGGCAACTTTCGCAGGGTGTCTTTCTCAAGCCCGAGGATCTGGCCAGCCCCGACTGGCTCGGCACCTCCGCAGCCAAGGGCAGGCTCGCTGACAATCTCGTCAGCGCGGCGCAGTTCCTCAAAGATCAGCAGAAGATCGACGCTGTGCCGGACCTGGCGACCGTGCAGGCAGCGATCTACACCGAAGGACTACCCGATGCCCTCGGCTGAATCCGGTGACACCGCGGCGATCACCGTCACCGACGTCGAGCACAGGTACGGCGATGTCGTCGCCCTCGGCCCCATCGATTTGACGGTGCCGCCGGGCGAGTTCCTCGTCCTGGTCGGCGCGTCCGGGTGCGGCAAGAGCACACTGCTGCGGCTGATCGCCGGCTTCGAGCGGCCCACCACCGGCACGGTCCTGACCGGCGGCGTACCACCGATCCCGGGGCGCGGCGCCGGCCTGGTTTTTCAGCAGCCCCGGCTCTTTCCGTGGAGAACCGTCGGCGGCAACATCGAGTTGGCCCTGCGGTACGCCGGGCAGCCCACCGACGGCATCGACGCGCTCCTCAACCGGGTCGGGCTGCACGACGTGGCAAAGCGCCGCACCTGGCAGATCTCCGGCGGCCAGCAGCAGCGAGTCTCCATCGCTCGGGCCCTCGCCGCCGACCGCCCACTGCTGCTGCTCGATGAACCGTTCGCGGCGCTCGACGCGCTCACCCGCGAGCGCCTCCAGGAAGACCTTCGCTCGGTCAGCACCGCGACCGGGCGCACCTCGATCTTCGTTACACACAGTGTGGACGAGGCAGTCTTTCTCGGCAGCCGGGTCGTGGTGCTCAGCCCTCGTCCCGGCCGGATCGTCCTGGACCTGCCCGTCCACCTACCTCGCACCGGCATCACCCCGAACGATCTGCGAGGCCTGCCCGATTACGCCGCCCTGCGTGCCGAGATCGGACACGCCGTCCGAAGCGAAGGAGCATCCGCGTGACCATGGTCCATACCCAGCTCGACCTCGAACCGCTGGGACCACACTTTGGTGCTCTGGTCCACGGTCTGGATCTGGCCATCGCCACCGACGAGGAGGTCGTGGCGCTGCGCGCAGCGCTCGTCGACCGCAAGGTGCTCTTCCTGCGCGGTCAGCGCCTCGACGACGATGGTCAGGTGCGTCTGGGACGCCGGATCGGAGAACTGACCGCATCCCACCCCGTGGTCGGCGGCGTCGATGACGCACACCCCGAGATCTACGCCCTCGACAGCACGGACAACGGCTTCGCCGACGTCTGGCACACCGACGTCACCTTCATGAAGCGACCACCACTCGGCTCGATCCTGCGCGCCGTCATCCTTCCGCCGACCGGCGGAGACACCAACTGGGCCGACGCGCAACTGGCGTACGAGTCGCTCAGCGCACCGGTACGGCAGCTTGTAGATCAACTCACGGCGGTACACGACGGCACCCGCGAGTTCGGTTACTACCTGGCCCAGCGCGGGGGCAACGTGTGGGAGGGCCAACAGGTGTCCCGGCTGGACCCGGTCGAGCACCCGGTCGTCCGGGTCCATCCCGAGACCGGTCGTCGAGGAGTCTTCGTGAACCCGGGCTTCACCTCGCACATTGTCGGCGTGTCCGAGGTCGAGAGCCGGGCCATCCTGGACCTGCTCTACGCCCACCTCACCAAGCCGGAGCACATCGTGCGACACCGCTGGTGTGCAGGGGACGTAGCGCTCTGGGACAACCGCAGCACCGCCCACTACGCCAACCGCGACTACGGATCCGCCCGGCGGGTCATGCACCGCATCACCCTGCGCGGCGACATTCCCTACGGCCCGGAGGACCAGGAACGTCACCCGTGCCATTCCTTGGCCAGCAGCTCGTAGGAGTTGACCCGGTCAGCGTGTGAGTGGGTGATGGTGGTGATGAGCAGTTCGTCGGCAGAGGTGACGTCGCGCAGCGTCCGCAGGTGGCGCGCGACGGTGCTGGGCGAGCCGGCGAACTGGGTGTCAACCCGATCCGCCACGAGGTCCGCATCCTCCTGGGTCCAGGTGTGCGCTGCGGCCTGCTCGGGGCTGGGGAACGGGATCGCCCCACGTCCTCGGCGGATGCTGCGTACCCACAGGCCGTAGGGCGTGGCGAGGTGGCGGGCGGTGGCGTCATCGGGTGCGACGACAACGTCGGCGGAGACGATGACATACGGCTCGGTCAGCGTCGCCGAGGGCCGGAACGCCGCCCGGTACGCCTGCACCGCGTCGAGCACGGTGGCCGGGCTGACGTGGTAGTTGGCGGCGAACGGCAGCCCGAGCGTTCCGGCGAGTTGGGCGCTCTCACCCCCGCTGCTGCCCAGCAACCACACCTGTACGTCGGCACCCTCACCGGGTGTTGCGTGCGCGTCGAGGCCGTCAGCGTCGCGGTAGTCGCCGCGCAGCAGGGCGAGCAGGTCTCCGACCTGCTCGGCGAAGGCCGGCGGCTGGGCACCCGGTTGCTGCAGCAGCGCCGAGTGCAGCGCGGCACGCGGTGAGGTCAGGATCTTCGCGAACGAGAACGGGGGCGGGATGAGTAGTCCGTCGACCACCCGCGACTCGGCAGCGGTGGGCGGGGCGTCGGCGGCGAGCTCCCGGACCGCCTCGGCCCGCCGCTGACCGGAACGGCCGAGACCGAGATCGATCCGGCCCGGGTACAGGGCGTCGAGGGTGCCGAACTGCTCCACCAAGGCCAGCGCGGTCTGATGGCCGAGTTGTACGGCTCCCGAGCCGACCCGGATGTGGTGGGTGGCGGCGGCGACCTGCCCGATCAGCACCGCCGGGGCGGCGCTGGCCACTCCCGGGGCGAAGTGGTGTTCGGCGAGCCAGTACCGACGGTAGCCGAACTGCTCGGCGCGGCGGGCGAGGTCGATGGTGTTGCGCAGGGCCTCGCCCACGGTGCCGCCTGCGGGCACCGGGGACAGGTCGAGCACGGACAGTGGAGTCGATGGCATGGTGTTCCCCGATTCAGCTCAGGCGCTGGTGGCGGACGACGCGGTGCAGGGGGCGGCTGGGGATCGCTCGACGCAGCGCGGGAGCGATCTCGGTCTGGAACAGTTCGAGGGTCTGCCGGTGCTGCTTGTCGGTGAGGCCGTCGGAATCGGCCTGCAGATGGATCACCTCGTGGCCGAACCGTTCGTGGTAGCGCAGCACCTTCTCGATGATCTGAGGCGGGCTGCCGACCAGGATCGAGCTGCGTTCGATGGCGTCCTCAAGGCTCTCGAAGACCGGCCGTACGCCGGCCTTCCGGAACGCCGCGACCCGCGCGTCGAAGATCGGCCGATAGGTCTCGACCGCCTCCTGTGAGGTTCCCGCCGCGTAGAAGCCGGCGGTGCCGGCGCCCACCAGGGCATCGGCCGGGTCGTGACCGTAGTGCACCCACCGCTCACGGTAGTAACGGATCAGCTCCGCGTACGGCTCGATGGGGTTTGTGACGTTGGCGGAGAAGATCGGGTCGCCGTAGCGTGCTGCCAGGTCCACGGACTCGCGACTGGTGGCACTACCGTGCCAGACGCGGATGGGCTGTTGCAGGGGCCGGGGCCAGGTCTCGGCGTCCACCAGCGGCGGCCGGAACCGGCCGGACCAGGTGACTTTCTCCTCCCGCCACAGCCGCCGGAACAGCTCGTAGCCTTCCCGATTGCGCGCCCACTGGTCTTCCGGGGTGACGTGGAACAACTGAGCCTGGGCGGCACCGTTGCCCTTACCGATGATCAGGTCCAGTCGGCCACCGGACAGGTGGTCCAGGGTGGCGTAGTCCTCGTAGGCCCGCACCGGGTCCAGCAGGCTGAGCGTGGTGACCGCGGTGAACAGCCGGATGGTGGACGTGCGCGCGGCGATGTGGCTGAGCACCACCGGCGGCGACGAGGAGATGAAGGGCCGTTCGTGGCGCTCACCGACGCCGTACCCGTCGAAGCCCAACTCCTCGGCGAGTACCGCGTTGTCGACGACCTGGCGGAACCGTTCGGTGGTGCTTCTGCGCCGCCCGGTGACCGGGTCGGGCAGGTGGGTGATGAGGGTGATGAGGAGGACCTTCATGCCGACGCCACCGTGGGTGAGACCGGACGAGCAGCACCCAGACCGAGGTGCTCGCGCAGGGTGGTGCCGGTGTAGCGGGTGCGGAAGACACGCTTTTCCTGCAGCAGCGGCACTACCTGGTCGACGAACTCGTCAAGACCGCCCGGGGTCAGGTGGGGCACCAGGATGAACCCGTCTGCGGCATCGGACTGCACGAAGTGGTTCATGCGCTCGGCGACCTGCTGCGGGGTGCCGACGAAGGACTGCCGGCCAGCGACCTCGATGATCAGATCACGGATGCCGAGGCCCTTCTCCTCGGCGAGGGTACGCCACTGGCGCGCGGTGGCGACCGGGTCGGCGTGTATCCCAGCGCGGCCACGACTGATCGCTTCGCCGGAGACGTCCGGATCGATTGTCGGCAACGGCCCCTCCGGGTCGTGTCCGGACAGGTCGCGGTTCCACAGTTGCTCAAGCAGCAGCAGGGCCGTATGCGGGCTGAACTGTTGACGGCGGATGTGGTGGGCCTTCTCCTGGGCTTCGGCGTCGGTGTCGCCGAGGACGACAGTCACCCCGGGAATGATCTTCAGGTCATCCGGTTGGCGGCCGTGGCGGTCCAGCCGGGACTTGACGTCGCGGTAGAACTCCTGCCCGGCCTCCAGCGTACCGTGGCGGGAGAAGATCGCGTCGGCGCTGGCGGCGGCGAACTCCCGCCCGTCGGGCGAGTCGCCCGCCTGCAGGATCACCGGGTGTAGCTGCGGGCTTCTCGGCACCGTGAAATGGCCCGCGATGTCGAACTGGTCGCCGTGGTGACTGAAGGTCCCCGGGTCGGCCGTGCTGAGGTAACGACCACTGGCGCGATCACCGACCACGGCATCGGCCGGCCAGGACTCCCACAGCTGGCGGGTGGCGCTGACGAACTCCGCCGCACGCTCGTAGCGCAGGGATCGGTCCAGGAAGCCACCACGGCGGAAGTTCTCCCCGGTGAAGGCGTCGGAGGTGGTGACCACGTTCCAGGCGGCCCGCCCGCCGGAGAGGTGGTCCAGGGTGGCGAGTTGGCGGGCCAACTCGTACGGCTCCCGGAAGGTCGCATTGAGGGTGCCGGCGAGGCCGAGGTGTGTGGTGACGGCGGCCAGGGCGGCCAGCACGGTCAGCGTGTCAGGGCGGCCCACCACGTCCAGGTCGTGGATGCGGCCACGCTGCTCGCGCAGCCTCAGTCCTTCGGCGAGGAAGAAGAAGTCGAACAGACCGCGCTCGGCGGTACGGGCAAGGTGGACGAAGGAGGCGAAGTCGATCTGGCTGCCGGAGTCGGGATCGCTCCACACGGTCGTGTTGTTCACGCCGGGAAAGTGGGCGGCGAGGATGATCTGTTTGGGCACGGGGATCTCCAGTGGTCAGGCGGTGGCCACGGCGGCGTAGCGGCTGGCCGGCCGAGGCAGGCCGAGCAGGTCACGCAGCGTCCCACCGGGGTAACCGGCGCGGAACAGATTCCGCTCGCGCAGGGCCGGGACCAACGCCCGGGTGATCGCCGTGAGATCGTCGGGGAGCACGGCGGGACGCAGCCGGAACCCGGCCAGGCCGCTGCGCTGCCACTCCTGGATGAGGTCGGCGAGCTGTCCGGGGGTGCCGGTGAACGTGGTCGCGTCGGAGTGCAGGTCAGTGCTGGCCAGGTCGTTGAGGCGGGCCCGACGCCCGCGCGCCAGGGCCGGTGTCTCGTCGAGCAGGACCAGCAGGTCGGCGAGGATGCGCAGCGGCGGCCCGGTGCGGCCGACGATCTCCTCGGCGGCACGGATCTCGGCAACGATGGCGGCGGCGTGGCCGGCGTCGGCGGGGGTGACGAAGACGACGTCGGCGTGCCGGGCGGCGAAGGCGTACGGCACCGATGAATGAGCGAGGGCGGCCACCACCGGCTGGCCCTGCGGTGGACGGGGCACGATGGACGGCCCCTTCACGGAGAACCACCTGCCGGTGAAGTTGATGTAGTGCAGCCGGTCCCGGTCGACGAAGCGACCGGTGGCGACATCCCGAATCTCGGCGTCGTCCTGCCAGCTGTCCCAGAGCCGCCGGACGACCTCCACCGCGTCGCCCGCTTCGGCGAACAGGTCGCCGATCAGACGTACCGTTTCCGGGTCGTCCAGCTGGGTCGGATCCAGGATGGGCAGGTCGCGGCGGCCGAAGTGGCGCGCCTCGGACCGGCGCGCGGAGACGCGGGGTCGCCAGCCGGCCCTCCCGCCGCTGACATGGTCGAGGGTGGCCACCGCGGTGGAGACGTGGAACGGTTCGGTGTGCGTGACGCTTGTGGTCGGTACCAGCCCGATGTGCCGGGTCAGGGGGGCGATCCGGGCGGCGACGAGCAGTGCGTCCAACCGTCCGCGCATCTGGTCGGTGTGGCCGTCTGGCCCGTCGGCCGCGCCTGATTGCAGGTCGAGACTGTCTTCGAGGGTGACCATGTCGAGCGCGGCGCGTTCGGCTTCGCCAGCCAGGGTGGCCCACCAACGGGGGGACAGCGGCGCGGCAGGCTCGGCGGGTGAGATACGCCAGGCAGCCGGGTGCCAGCCGAGGCCGTCGAGGGCCACGGCCAGGTGGAGAGTGGAGTCGGACATCGGTGCTTCCTCCTACGGTCGGCCGTCGGTGACGAGGTCTGGCAGCGCGTCGAGCAGCGATCGGGTGTAGTCGTGGCGCGGGTAGGTGAAGACGTCTCCGACCGGGCCGTCTTCGACAATCTCGCCGTCCTTCATGACGAGGACCCGGTCGGCGAGGTGGTGCACGACGCCCAGGTCGTGGGAGATGAACAGCAGCGCGGTGCCGTCGGCGGCGCGCAGGTCAGCCAGCAGGTCGAGGACCTGCGCCTGGACGGAGACGTCGAGGGCGGAGACCGGTTCGTCGCAGACGATCAAGGTGGGTCGGGGGGCGACAGCGCGGGCGATGGCGACGCGTTGGCGCTGGCCGCCGGAGAGCGACCGGGGGTGCCGGTCGCGCAGGTGCGGTTCGAGGCCGACGCGGCGCAGCAGTGCCGTAACGTCGTCGACGCGTGCGGCGCGGGTGAGTCCAGGGTCCAGGTTCTCGGCGATCAGCTGCCCGACGGTGTAGCGGGGGTCGAAGGAGCTCATCGGATCCTGCGAGATCACCTGGAGCCGGCGTCGTAGTGGACGGCGGCGTCGTTCCACCGCGGCGGACCATGGGGTGCGTTCGAATGTGACGTCGCCGGCGTCGGGGGGCAGGAGACCGGCGACGATCCGGGCGAGGGTGCTCTTGCCGGAGCCGGACTCCCCCACCAGGCCGAGCGTCTCGCCGCGGGCGATGGTGAACGAGACGTTCCGTACGACTGTGTGTTCCCCGTACCGCTTGGTCAGGCCGGCCACGCTGAGCACCGGCTCTCCGGCACGGACCGGTTGGCGGGCCGGCAGTGTCGCTTGGACCCGCACCACAACGGTGCGGCCGGGACCGCGACGGGCGGGTGTGCTCAGCCGGCGTCCGCGTGAGGAGGCCGACGGCACCGCGTCGAGGAGCTGCCGGGTGTACGGGTGGTTCGGGGCGCGCAGCAGCCGGTCAGCCGGTCCCTGTTCGACGACCTGACCGTCGCGCATGACCAGGATCCGGTCGGCGATCTGGCCGACGACGGCAAGGTCGTGGCTGACCAGCAGGAGGCTCTGCCCAGCGGCCCGGCGTTCGGCGAGCAGGCTCAGGATCTGTGCCTGCACGGTGACGTCCAGAGCGGTGGTGGGCTCGTCGGCGATCAGCAGGGCCGGTTCCCCGGCGATGGCCGAGGCGATCAGGGCGCGCTGGCGCAGGCCGCCGGAGAGCTGGTGGGGGTACTGGCGGGACCGACGTTCCGGTTCCGGCACATGGACCTGGTCCAGCAGGTGGATGGTGCGGCCGGCCCGTTCCCAACGGTTGACGATGTCATGGGTGGCGAGCACCTCGGCGATCTCCGCGCCCACCGTGCGCAGCGGGTCCAGGGAAACCAACGCGTCCTGGAGTACGAGGCCGGCGAGACGGCCCCTGATGCGCCGCCAGTCGCGGGGGCGGTGACCTCGTACGTCCTGGCCGGCCAGTTCGAGGCGGGTGGCCTTGACGCGGGCGCCTGGGCCGGGGAGCCCCACGAGGGTACGGACGGTGACGCTCTTGCCCGAGCCGGACTCACCGACGATCGCGACGAATTCACCACGTTCGACAGTGAGGTCCACACCCCGTACGGCCCGGACCTCGCCGCCCTTCGTGGCGAAGGTGACGTGCAGGTTCTTGACGGCGACCAGTTGGCTCATCGGCTCTGCCGTCCGTCGAAGCGGGCCTGCCAATGCCGACCGAGGACTGTCAGCGCCACCACGGTGAGGGTGATCGCGACACCCGGTGGGATGGTGATCCACCAGCCCACCTGTAGGTAGTTACGGCCCTCGGAGAGCATCGCGCCCCACTCGGGAGAGGGTGGTTGCGGACCCATGCCGAGAAAGCTCAGACCGGAGGCGGCGAGAACCGCCTCGCCGAGTCCGATCACGGCCAGCACCGGGATCGGGCCGAGGACGTTGGGTAGGACATGGCGGGCGACGAGCCGGGTCGGGGACAGGCCGAAGGTCACGGCCTGCTCGACATATCCGGCGCGGCGCACGAGCAGCGTCTGCGCCCGGACCACCCGAGCGTGGTGGGGCAGGGTCGCGATGCCGATGGCGACGATGAGGCTTGTGGTGCCCGGACCGACGACGGCGATGAGCAGCAACGCCAGCAGCAGCATCGGGAACGCGGACAACGCGTCGAAGGAGCGGCTGAGTCCTTCGTCGGCGATCCGGTGCGCGAGTCCGGCGAGCAGGCCGAGCAGCACTCCTGCGGTGACCGCCATGGCGGTGGCGGCGACGCCGATGGTGAGCGAGTGCCCGGCGCCGTGCACCACCCGGGTCCACACGTCGCGGCCGAGGTGGTCCGTGCCGAGCCAGTGCGCCGCACCGGGTGGGGCGAGCACCGTGAGCGGATCGGCGGCGAGGGGGTCGCCGGGGGCGAGCAGGCTCGGGCGGACCACGGCCACGAGCAGCAGAAGCAGAAACCCACCGGCGACCAGCGGGCCTGGGCGCGGCCGCCGCCGACGCACGACCGGATGGAGAGATTCACCGTCCAGGGCTGTGGTGGACTCGGCGGGCACGCCGGCCAGCGTCACGGTCATCGTCAGCTCCTTCGTAGGCGCGGGTCGACGAGCAGGTATGCGAGGTCGGCGGCGGTGTTGACCACCACGTAGACCGCGGCGGAGAGGGTCACCACGGCAAGGACGACGGGCATGTCCTTGCCGGTCACCGCGGCGAGGGTGACCTGGCCGAGTCCGGGACGGCCGAAGACCTGCTCGACGATGACGGCCCCGCCGAGCAGGGTCCCGAACAGCCAGCCGGCGAGTGTGATCGTCGGCAGCAGCGCGTGGCGCAGGGCGTGACGCAGCAACACCGCGCTCTCCCGCGTTCCCCGGGAGCGGGCGGTCAGGACGAACGGTTCGTCCAGCGCCCGGTCGAGCGCGTCACGCAGGATCTGGGCGAGCAGGCCCGCGATGGGCAGGGCGAGGGTGACGGCGGGGAGCACCAGGGCGGCGACGCCCTGATCGCCGGCCACCGGGAAGAGGCCCAGCCGGAACGAGAAGACGGTGAGCAGCACGATGCCGATGAGGAACGTCGGGGTGGAGACCAGCACCAGCTCGAGCCCGGAGCTGGCGCGCCGCAACCAGGGCCGACGATGGCCGGCGGTCGCGGTGGCGAGGGCGATGGCGAGCAGCACGCCGAGCCCGGCAGCGGTCACCGCGAGGGTGAGGGTGGCGGTGAGCTGCTCGCCGATCACCTCCGCCACGGGACGTTGCAGCAGGTAGGAGCGGCCCAGGTCGCCTTCGGCGAGGCGGCGCAGGTAGTCGAGGTACTGGACGGCCGCCGGCCGGTCCAGGGCCCACTCGGTGATGATCTCTGCCCGGATCTGCGGGGTGTCGGCGCCGTCGCCGACGATGGCGTCAACGGTGTCGCCGGGCGCGGCCAGCAGCGCCAGGTAGGCGGCGCTGGTCGCGGCCCAGAGGACGACGAGTCCGGTGCCGAGCCGACGGGTCACGGCGCGCAGGCGGGGCTGGCGCATGTCAGTTGCCGATCCACAGGTCGTAGGCGCTTGCGGGTACGCCGGCGGTGGGTTCGAACCGGACGCCGCCGACTGTGGTGCTGGCGGCGATCTGGTCGGCCGGCGCGTAGAGGGGCAGCAGCAGGGCCTGGTCGACGACGACGCGTTGTTGCAGGTCGGCGTAGATCGAGGCGCGCCCGGCGGGGTCGGCGGTGGCCTGGCCGGTGTCGAGAAGCTGATCGATGCGGGGATCGTTGACCCTGGTCCGGTTGATGCCGCCCTGGCTGTGTAGGAGTAGGTTCAGCGCGGCCCCCGCGTCCGTGTCGGCGCGGGAGTTGTCGAACACCTCGTACTGGTTGGTGTCGAAGGCCTCCTGGGCGGTGCCCTGGTCGACGAGGGAGATCTTGAGGTCGATGCCGGCGCTCTGCTTGACGGCCGCCTGGATGGCCTGGGCCAGCACGTCGCGGCGGTCTCTGACGAACGGGGCGGCCTGTACCAGCCGAACCGTCAGCCGCCTGCCGTCCTTGACCCGGTAACCGTCCGCGTCGCGCCGGGTCCAGCCGGCCTGGTCCAGCAGGGCGTTGGCGGTGATCGCGTTGCCGCCGTAGCTGCCGTCGAGGCGCTTGTCGTACAGCGGACTGGATGGGCTGATGACGCTCCACGCGCGGACGGCGGTGTCGCGGTAGACCGCCTTGAGCACGGTGTCGACGTCGACGGCTTCCCGGAATGCCCGTCGTACCCGCAGGTCGTCGAAGGGTGTCCGGGAGGTGTTGAAGTAGTACGAGTAGGCAGATCCGGAGTTGAGCTGCCGGATCAGGCGCAGCCTCGGGTTGGCCGTGATCAGCTGTTGGTCGGTGGCAGGCACACCTTCGATGAGCTGGACCTGGCCGGAGGTGAGGGCGCCGATCCGGACGGCGGACTCCTTGAGGAACCGGTAGGTGATGCCGTCCAGGTACGCGGGGCCGGTGTGGGTGGCGCTGGGCGGCGCCCAGTCGTAGCCGGGGTTGCGCTTGTAGTGCAGTTCCTGGCCGGGCACGTAACGGTCCAGGACGAACGGGCCGGTGCCGGCGAGGTCGACGCCGCCGGCCTTGAGGTTCTTCGCCTCGCGCAGCGATTTCGGGGACACCTGCGCGCCCTGCGGAGAGGCGAGGAAGTCGAGGATGAGCACGTCCGGGTTGGTGAGGGTGAGCCGTACCGTGCGCGCGTCCACCACCTCGACGGTGTCGAGGTTGCGTAGCTGCACGGCGGCGACGGCCGGCGCGTACCCGGGTTCCCGGAGCTTGTCGATGTTGGCCTTGACGGCCGTGGCGTCGAACGGGGTGCCGTCGGAGAACGTGACCTTGTCCCGGAGGGTGACGGTGTAGGAGCGACCGTCCGGCGTCGTTTGCCAGCCGGTGGCCAACCAGGGCACCAGCTTGCCCTGTTGGTCGTAGCTGAGCAGCGACTCGAAAGTGTTCCAGACCAGCAGGCGGGCCTTGGCCTGGGCGTACAGATGCGGGTTGAGGGTGATCGGCTCGGTTTCGATGGCCCAGGTGAGGGTGCCGCCGGAGCGGGGTTGGCTGGCGGCGTCGGAAGCCGGGGCGGCGTCCGTCGAGCAGCCGGTGACCCCGGCGAGCAAAGCGACGAGGGCGACGGCGGTCAGGGTACGAAGGTGGGGCGCGGGCATGCGGAAGTCTCCTGTCCAGGCAGGCAGAAGCGGGTACGACGAGGCCCCACGCGTCGGTGGCGCGGGTCACGGTGCGGTGCGGGCGGTCGGCTCGACGGTGAGCCCCACCTCGGTGGGCCGGTGCGGCGCAGCGGGTGTGGGTGCCGGTCAGCGCAGACAGGAGCTGGACCACACTCGACCGAAGTCGATGTGGCCGCGGGAGGTCAACCGCAGCTCACTGGACATGAGTCGAGTTCACTGCTCGGCGACGGGGATGTCAACGGAAGCGCCGGTGGATGTCGTCTTTCGCACCCCGGGCCGCCGATCCGTTGACCAAATACCTATTAGACCTATAGGCTTTATGGGCTTGTGGCAGGCGGGCGGCTCATGATCCCCACGCTTGAGCCGCCCCGCCTTTCACACTTTCGAACCGCAGTCAGTCCACGTCGAGCAGTACCTTGCCGGCCACCCGGCGACCGAGCAGCGCCGCTGCGGCCTCGTCGAGGCGCCGCCAGGAGCCACGCCAGCCCACCGGCGCCCGGAGCGCACCCTTACGCACGAGGTCCATCAGGTGAGCCAGATCCTCGCCCGGCGAGGTGACATCGCCGAAGGACCGCAGGGACCGCGCAGCCCCGAAGGCGAAGGTGGAGTTCACCGGAAAGGTGGCGGGCTCACCGGAGGCCCACCCGATGCTGTGCAACACGCCGCCCGGAGACAACAGCCGCCAGGCGGCCGGCAGGACGACTCCACCCACCGTCTCAACGACCACGTCGACCTCATCGTCGATGGCGTCGATGCCGACCACGACCTCGTTCGCGCCGAGCGACGCCAGACCGGCAGCCCGACTGGCGGACCCGACCACCGCGATCACCTCAGCACCCACACCGCGGGCCAACTGCACGGCAATACGACCCACTCCCCCGGACGCTCCGGTCACCAGCACTCGCCGCCCCTGAAGTGGGCCGGTGGAGCGCAGCGCGCGCAGGGCGGTCACCCCGACGGTCGGCAACACAGCCAACTCGGCGACGTCCATACCGGATGGGATCTCGGCAACGGCGTCGACATCGACGGCCACCCGGTTGGCCCAGGCCCCGGCGCCCAGGGCGACCACCCACGCGCCGACGCGCGGACCAGCGCCCGTCTCGGCGGCGCGTAGCACCCGCCCGACGGCGTCATGGCCGAGCACTGCGCCCGACGGAAACGCTCTGGCGTAACGAACCTCGCCGTGATTGACCGACACATGCTCGACGTCGATCAGGACCTGATCGGGGCCGGCGACAGGCTCGGGCACCTCGTCCGGCCGATATCCCGGGTCGGCGTCAGGGGTGGCGATGATCGCGCGCATGAACTCCTCCAGGCCATCTGCAACGATAGTGCGCCTCGGCCAGTTTCGTGGCCCGGTGCGGCAACGGATCAGGCCGCCCGGCAGGCAGAAGGCTCGACGTGTTCGGCCAGGCCCGCGTACCGGCCTCGGTGGTAGAGCAGCGGTGAGCCGGCACCGTGCCGCAGCAATTCCGGCTCGGCGAGGACGATGGCATGGTCTCCGACGGCCACCCGGTCGACAACGCGGCACAGCAGCCAGGCGAGAGTGCCCTCGATCAGTGGCACCCCCTCGGGGCCGACCCGCCAGCGGGTCGGCGCGGCGAAGCGGTCGACCCCGCTTGTCGCGAACGTCCGGGCCACCTCCTGCTGGTGGCGGCCGAGCAGGTGCACCCCCACGTACCGGCTGCGGGAGACGGTGGGCCAGCTCGACGACCGCAGGTTCAGGCAGAACGAGACGATCGGTGGCTCCAGCGACACCGAGGTGAACGACGTGGCGGTGAAACCGACCGCCGGAGCGCCGGGCGCGGTGACCACGGTGACGGTGCTGGCCTGATGGCGCAGCAACGTCCGCAGAGCCGCCACGTCGGCGTCGACCGGTTCCGGGCTGTCGGCGGGTTGGTTCATGGCGTTCCTCCGCGGGGTCAGCTGAGCGCAGGCTACGACCGGGAGGTCGCGAGCCGCTCGTACGGGATCTTCTCGCCGGCCTCGACAGCCACCGGCAGACGGTTCTCGGCAGGCGGTAGCGGACAGGTCGCGAAGTCGGTGTAGGCGCAGGGCAGATTGCTGGCCCGGTTGAAGTCGAGCGTCACCTCACCTCGGTCGCCGGGCGCGTCCACGGCGAGGGAGCGGACCGCCGGGTAGGTGGTCACTCCTGCGGTGGTGTCGGTGAACAGGACCGACAGCCCGCCCGGCGTCGCGCCGGTGAACGCGGTCAGGCTCAGCGGAAGCCCGTCGACCTCGAAGTCAATCCGGCCTGTCGCGTCGTAGATGTGCTCAAGACCTTCGACGGCGGCGGCCACCGTGGTGGCTCGGGGCACGTCGAAAGGCACGTACCGGCCGGCGAGGACCCACCTGAGGGTGGGCGGGTACGCCGGAGTGCCCCGGTACGCGGTACGGAGCGAGTGGTCGGGCCAGCGGGGCCGGAGGATGTCACGCCCGCCACGGCGAGCAATCTCCACCACGCCGCCGCCGCCGACGACGCCGACGACGACAGAGGCCCGCTCCGCGATCGGTTCGAAGGTGTGCCGGCCGGTCACCCGCTGACCGTCGACGATGATCTCCTCGCCCGGGACGAGCACGACGACCACACCACCGTCGTCGTCAACATGCCACGCTCCGGGGGCATCCGGGAATCGCTGAGGTGCCGGGCCGAGCCAATGCAGTCCGGTCACCGCAAGGAAGCCGTGCGGATCCGCAAGAGTCGCCTCGTGGCGGCGGTGCCAGTCATGCCACTCCCGCACGAACGAATCGGTGTCGACGGTCATCGGGCGCTCCTTGGGCTAGCTGGCGAGGTGGACCGGTACGGGCACCGTCAGCTGGGCACACCGCCGTGAGTGTGGCCAGGTACGCGACGGTTCACTGCTCATGACCGAGCCGACTACCATCGATTTTCCTATCTACTCGATAGGAGATCAAGGCTTCATTGAGGGTCATGAGTGCCCGGCGTCGGGGTGCCGACGCCGGGCACCCACGGGCACGACACATCGCCGGTCAGGCGACACATCGGCGCGTAATGGCGACTTCTTCGGCGCGGCGCACTCTGCCGCCGATGGCCGACCCACGGCCAGTCGAGCGGGCGACACGATCACAAAGTAAGCCTGCTGTCGGGTGAGGTGCCGCGACGGGGGACGGCATCGTCGACCTCAACAGGCGCAGGTGCACACCCGGAGGAAGTCGACGAAGCGACGCCGGATGAGGCGCGTGCTCCGGTTCATGTGGCGACAGTAGAGGCCAGGGCGGCATCCGGTCAGCACCACCGTGGCCCGCATCACATATATTTCCCATCGGTCAGGAGCACTTTGGCCCTCCCGAATCCTGCGAGGAACCCTCGGGGGTGGTACATGCCCGGCACCCGTGTCTCGACATGCGGACCCCCGTGGTGGCGCAGCACCTGCCCGGGGCGGCCGTCGGCGCAGCTCATCCACCACAGCCGGAAGCCCCCCGGTGGCGGAACCCGTCACACCTTCCGCCTATTCCTATCTTCTTAGTAGGTTCTGAGAGCCAGTTACCGCACGGCCGAGGAGGGGCGCTTGAACGCCGCCCAGTCACCGCCGGGCCCCACCCTGCTCGACGTGCGTCGACGCCGGGCGGATCAGGCCAGGCAGGTCGCCGATGTCCTACGTCACCAGGCACTCACCGGCTCATTCGGCACCACCGCGCTGCCCCGGGAGGAACAACTCTGCCGGGAGTTCGCCGTCTCTCGGAACACCGTCCGCGAGGCGCTCGCCCTGCTGGTCGCCGAAGGGCTTGTGGAGCGGGTCCCGGGCATCGGCACCACAGTGGTGACCGGCAAGTATCCCCACGGGCTGCACCGGCTCATGGGTCTGGCCGAGACCCTGCACGAGCATGGCGAGATCCGCAACGAGGTACGTGCGGTCGCCGTCATCCAGGCACCGTCCGCGGTCGCCCATCGGCTCCGGCTGCCCGAGGGAGACCAGGTCGTCTACATCGAGCGTGTCCGGCATCTCGCCGGCGCTCCCCTGTCGCTGGATCTGACCTACCTGCCCCGGGACATCGGCGAGCCGCTGCTGGTCGCCGACCTGAACCACCGCGACATCTTCGGCCTCATCGAGCAGCTCACCGGAGGACCGCTGGGCACCGCCGACCTCTCGTTCGAAGCGGTGAACGCCGACCCGCACACAGCCGCCCTGCTCGACGTCGCCGACCGGGCTGCGCTGCTGATGGTCGAACGCCTGACCCACCTCGCCGACGGTCGTCCGGTCGACCTGGAGTGGATCCGGTTCCGCGGCGACCGCATCACCATGCACGGCCCGATCCGTCGCGCCCCAACCATTCCACCCGAGGAGTAGGCCATGCCGCTGGTCCCGCAACGCCTCGATGTTCCGGTAACGATCGACGCCAGCCGGTGCATCGACGGCTGCACATTGTGCGTCGACATCTGCCCGCTGGACTCACTGGCCATCGATCCCGCCACCAACAAGGCGTACATGCACGTCGACGAGTGCTGGTACTGCGGACCGTGTGCCGCACGCTGTCCCACCTCCGCGGTGACCGTCAACATGCCGTACCTGCTCAGGTGACGGACCCATCGCCGTAATCACCGCCCGGGAGGTAGAACCATGCAGGTTCCGTCAGTTACCGACCGCCTGGAACTGAGCTGTGACGTGCTCGTCGTGGGCGGCGGCACGGCCGGCACGATGGCGGCGATCTCCGCTGCCGAAGCCGGCGCACGGGTCCTGGTCCTGGAGAAGGCTCACGTACGCCACTCCGGGGCGCTCGCCATGGGCATGGACGGGGTCAACAACGCGGTGATCCCAGGCAGAGCCACACCCGAGGAGTACGTCGCCGAGATCACCCGCGCCAACGACGGCATCGTCAACCAGCGCACCATCTACCAGACCGCCAGTCGCGGCCACGACATGATCCGCCGGCTGGAACGCTACGGCGTGAAGTTCGAGAAGGATGCCCACGGCCAGTACGCGGTCCGCCAGGTGCACCGTTCCGGCAGCTACGTACTGCCCATGCCCGAGGGCCGGGACATCAAGAAGGTCCTCTACCGGGTGCTGCGGGAACGCTCCATGCGGCAGCGGGTGCGCATCGAGAACCGGGTCATGCCGGTGCGCGTGCTCACCGACGCGGGCCGCGCTGTCGGAGTAGCCGGTCTGCACACCCGCACCGGCGAATTCGTCACCGTGACCGCCGGCGCGGTGGTCCTGGCCACCGGAGCGTGTGGCCGCCTGGGACTGCCGGCGAGCGGCTACCTCTACGGCACCTACGAGAACCCGACAAACGCCGGCGACGGCTACTCCATGGCCTACCACGCCGGCGCCGAGCTGTCCGGCATCGAATGCTTCCAGATCAACCCTCTGATCAAGGACTACAACGGCCCCGCCTGCGCATACGTGGCGAACCCCTTCGGCGGCTACCAGGTCAACAACCGTGGCGAACGGTTCGTCGACTGTGACTACTGGTCCGGGCAGATGATGGCCGAGGTCGCCCGCGAGATCGCCTCCGCACGTGGCCCCATCTACCTGAAGCTCACCCACCTGCCCGAGGAGACCATCTCCGCGCTCGAAGGCATCCTGCACAGCACCGAACGTCCCACCCGGGGCACCTTCCACGCCGGCCGCGGCCACGACTACCGCAGCCACGACGTCGAGATGCACATTTCCGAGATCGGACTCTGCGGCGGGCATTCTGCCTCCGGCGTATGGGTGGACGAGCACGGCGCCACCACCGTCCCGGGTCTCTACGCCGCCGGCGATCTCGCCTGCGTCCCACACAATTACATGATCGGCGCATTCGTCTTCGGTGATCTGGCCGGAACCCACGCCGCCGGCTCGTTCGTCACGCCGGCCACCCTCCCGGCCGATCAGGTCGCCGAGGCCCACGCGCTTGTCTACCGTCCCCTCGCCAACCCAGACGGGCTACCGCAGCCGCAGGTCGAGTACAAGTTGCGCCGGATGGTCAACGACTACCTGGCCCCGCCGAAGACCGCAGCCAAGCTCGACATCGCCGTCGAGACCTTCGACCGGATGCGCGCCGAGATCGCCGCGTTGGGTGCGCGGACGCCACACGAGCTGATGCGCTGCGTCGAGGTGACCTTCATCCGGGACTGCGCCGAGATGGCGGCCCGTGCCTCGCTCGTCCGGACGGAGAGCAGATGGGGTCTCTACCACGACCGGGCCGACCTGCCACACTGCAACGACGACGACTGGTTCTGCCACCTCAACCTCAGCCGGGACGCGCAGGGCACCATGCGATTCCGCAAGCGGCAGGTCGCGCCGTACCTGGTGCCGGTTGAAGGGTTCACCCCACCGGCCGCCGGCATCGAGGAGGTCATCGCGGTTCAGCCGGACCGGCCAGGACGCTCCGACCAGCACACCGTTGCCCACGGCGAGCCGGCTCCCGTACCCACCTCCGACGGCGCGGTGCTGGCCGTGCTCCGCCTCGCCGAGCAGCAGCCGAGCCTTGAAGTGCTGGAGCCGTACCTACGCGACCCGGACGCCGACGTACGGCGCACCGCGTTGCTGACCCTCACCGAGTCCGCACCCGAGGGCACCGCGCCGGCACTCGTTGCCGCGCTCGCCGACGACGATCCCGCGGTACGCGCCGCCGCCGTTGCCGGCCTGCGGGAACTCGCCGACATCCTGCCCGCCGACATCGGGCAGTCGCTGCGCGCGTACACCGCCAGCCCGGACGTCACCGTCCGCACTCTCGTCGTGGAACTGCTGCGGGTCACCGGCGCTGGCCAGCGCGCCGACTTCACCGCCGCACTTGTCGACCAGGCCGCTGGCGTACGCACTCAGGCCGTTCGTGGCCTGGTCCGCCACCGCGACACCGCGAGCCTCGCATCCGCCGTCACGGATCCGTCCCGGGAGGTACGCATCGCCGTCGCACACGCCCTTGGCGACCTCGCAGATTCGGCCGCGATCCCCGCCGTGTCGCGGCTGGCCGCCGACCCGGAGGTGCTCGTACGGGCGGCGGCGCTACGCGCGGCGGCCACGCTGCGCTGCCCCGAGCCGCTGACCGCCATGGCGGTCGCCGGCCTCACGGACCCGACGTGGCAGGTGCGCGAGGGTGCGGTACTCGGCCTCGCCGGGGCACCCGCCTCGGTCGCCGTGCCGCCGCTGCTCGACGCGGCGCATGACGGCAACCTCGACGTCCGGCGGGCCGCGGTGCGGGTCCTCGGTAACTGGACGGCCCGACCCGAGGTCGCCGCGCTGCTCCGGGCCGCCGCCGACGGGGACACCGACGCCGACGTCCGCGCCTACGCACGCCGAGCCCTGACCGCACCGGCACCAGTCGCACCCGGCTGAGATCCGGACTCGCGGGCAGGCCGCCGCCGGTGGCCGGAAACCACAAGCGGCGTGCGGTTCGTCATCCGCGCAACAGCGGCAGAAGCTGGTCACCCTGGCGTTTGATTTCCGGCAGGTAGGGCGTGTCGGAGAGCACGAAGTGGGAGATGCCCAGCCCTCGGTACTTGCGCAGCGACGCCGCCACGTCCTCGGCCGAGCCCACCAGCCAGGTGCTGCCCGCACCGCCGCCGCCGAACCTGCCGGGCGTGGTGTAGAGGTTGCCGTCGAGCACCTCGCCCCGGGCGGCGAGGGCGAGCAGCCGCTGCTGGCCCACGGCAGCCCGCCAGCGCGGAGAGCCGTGGATGTTCCCCACCCGGTCGGCGAGCTGCGCGACCTTCGCCTCAGCGTCGGCCCATGCTTGTTCGGTGGTGTCCCGCACCAGCGTGGTGATCCGTAGCCCGAATTCCAGCGGGGCGTGCTCGCGCCCGAGGCTGTCACTGAGTTGCGTGAGCCGCTCGATCCGCTCGGCGACTCCGTCGAGCGGCTCACCCCAGAACAGCTGGACGTCGGCCTCAGTGGCGGCGACCTTCTCGGCGGCGGGCGAGGCGCCGCCGAAGTAGATCCGCGGGTGCTTTCGGTTTCCGTGGACGACCGGTCGGGGCAACACGGTGGAGTCGGCGACGCTGAAGTGCCGGCCCTGGTAGGTGACGTTCTCCTGGTTCCACAGCTTGCGCACGAGCTGGATGAACTCCTTGGTACGGGCGTAACGGTCGGCCTGGTCGCCGTCGCTGTCGCCGTATGCTGCCAGGTTGTCCTTGCCCGACACGATGTTGATCAGCACTCGTCCACCGCTGAGCTGGTCGAGCGTCGCTGCAGCGGAAGCGAAGTTCGCCGGGCGCCAGTAGCCGGGACGGATCGCGATCAGTGGTTGAAAGGTCGTGGTCCGGGCGGCCAAAGCGGTGGCGACCGTGAGGGTATCGGGCCGCCCCCAGCCGGTCCCGATGAGCGCGCCGCCCCACCCGTGGTCTTCAACCGCCTGCGCCTGCTTGGTGAGGGTGTCGAGGCTGTTGTGGTTGTCGACGATGTCGTCGCCGCGGTGCCCCGGCTCGACCTGGTTCGGGATGTACCAGAGGAACTCGACGCTCATCAGCGGATCTCCTTGCCCTGTCGACGGTCGCTGTGGGGCTTGTGTCGAAGGCCGTCACCGGCCTGCGCGCGCGGACGACGACCGGCGGTTCGGGGATTGGTCCGGCTGCGACAGCGCGCCGGACCAATCCCCGTGGTGCTGGCCGCCCGCCCGGGCGTCGACACCGCCCTAGCGGAACAGCAGTGATGCGTTGCGGACGGCGTGCGCGGCGACGTCACGGCCGAGTTCGACGCCGGCCTCGTCCGCGGTTCGGGTGTGAATCCCCGACCAGACGCGGGCGTCGACGTTCTCCAACGTGGGACGCCGCCAGTCGCGGTAGGTCCGGGTGGCGCCGGGTTGGCTGGGGCTGCCGATCGTGTACGGCTCCCGCGCTCGCGGCCCGATCAGGGCGGTGAGCACCTGCTCGGCGGCACCGGAGTAGGTGTTGTGTCCGCTCGGGTAGTCCGGGTGCGCGGGCGTCGTGTGCAGTGGCGTCCAGTCCGGGTCGGCGCCGGCCCGGATGGCGGTGACAGGTCGCCAGCGTAGATAGGCGTACTTGGCATCGGAGGTCGCGAGCTGGGTGTCGACGAGCGCCACGTGGAAGACGGCTACGAGGCTTGCCCGCCAGGCGACGGGCCGGGTGGACTGCGCGAGTGCGGCGCGGAGGATCCCCGTGTAGAGAGTCAGGGACGACCCGAGCCAGAAGGTGGCCGTGTCGGTCTGTTGCGGTGTACGTACCACGCTGTCGGCGGCACCGTACGCGCGGACCTCGGCAAGATCCGTGCGGTAACGCTCCGAGTCCAGCGCGGGCGGTGGAGCAGGCCGGTAGCGGTCGACCCGGTCGAGCAGGAACGGCGTGGCGAAGCGGTTTCCGGCCTGCTGGGCGGCTCCGAAGCTCGGTGGGGTGGGTTGCCAGATTCCGGGTGCCGGTTCGGGCGCTGGGTACGCCGGGTTGACCGAGGCGGGGTCGAGACCGTCACCGGCCCGCTGGGTGAGCAATGACCGCGCTTGCGCCTGGCCGGCGGCGATGCCTCGCTCCTCGGCGCGTCCGTCGGGGATCCGGCTCAACGTGGCCTGTAGGGCCGCGTCGAGGGTTGGGGCGGCCTCAGGTATCAGACTGCTCAGCGCGGTGTGGATCGCGGACGCGAGCGCGGCGTCCTGGTAGTGGTGTGCGGTGCCGATGGGCACGGTGCGTACGGCGCGGGCGGCGGCGAGCCAGCCGATCGCCCACGCCCGGCTGTTCGTGACCTGCGGACGGGTACCGGTTGCGACGGCGACCGCAGTGACGTCGTACCACTCCAGAACGGTGTCGACCTTCTTGGTGGCGGAGGCAGCCGGTGCGGCGGCGGGTAGACCGGTGACAAGCACGGCGGCTGCGATACCGGCCACAGCACGGCGCCAGGCGCCTCCCGCCAGAAATGTCATGACTCTTTCACTGCTTCGGGAAGTGGGGGAAAGGCTGGTCACTGGGCTCCTCCAACGAGGGCCGCCGACCCGGGACCGCGACGGCGCACCCCCGGATCGGTCAGCGACGGCGGCTGATAGCCGGCGTCGGCGGGGTTCAGGGTGGTGCCGGGAGGAACGATGACGTCGATGCGGTCCAGCACGTCGCGGGACAGCGTGACCTTGGCGGCGTCGAGCTGCGATTCCAGGTGGGCCAGGGTGCGCGGTCCGATGATCGCCGAGGTGACCGCGGGATGTTCCAGGACGAACGCGATGGCCAGGTGGATGAGTGAGAGCCCGGCCTCGTCCGCGAGGGCCGCAAGCTGGTCGACGGCGGCCAGCTTGGCGGCGTTTGCCGGCAGGGTCGGGTCGAACCGGGCCGGGAACCGGTCGGCGCGACGGGAGATCGGGGCGTCCAGCCCACCGTGGTAGCGCCCGGACAGCCAACCGCCGGCGAGTGGACTCCACGGAATCACCGCCAGCCCGTACCGCTGGGCCACGGGCAGCACCTCGCGTTCGATCCCACGCGCCAGGATCGAGTACGGCGGCTGCTCGCTGACCACCCGCTCGCGGTTGCGTCGCTGCGCGATCCACTGGCCTTCCACGATGGCCGACGGCTCGAAGGTGGAGGTGCCGATGTAGCGGACCTTGCCCTGGCGCACCAGGTCGCTGAGCGCGCCGAGGGTGTCGTCGAAGTCGGTGTCGGGCTCCGGTCGGTGCACCTGGTACAGGTCGATCCAGTCGGTGTTCAGCCTGCGCAGGCTGTTCTCCACGGCGCGGGTGATCCAGCGGCGCGAGTTGCCCCGGTGGTGCGGGTTGTCGCCGACCTGGCCGTGGAACTTGGTGGCGAGAAAAACGTCGTCCCGACGTCCGCCGGCGAGGGCCTTGCCGACGATCTCCTCGGATTCGCCGTGCGAGTAGACGTCAGCGGTATCGATGGAGTTGATGCCTTCGTCGAGCGCCCGGTGGATGATGCGGATGCCGTCGGAGTGGTCCGGGTTGCCCCGTTGACCGAAGTTCATCGCGCCCAGCGTCAGCGTGCTGATCCGCACGCCGGTGCGTCCGAAGGGTCGATAGTCAACCATGAGCTTGTCCTTTCTGCGGCTCAACGCGAGACGGCGGCGAGCTGTTTGCTGTACTGGTTGGCCGGTCGGGGCAGCCCGTAGTGCTCGCGCAGGGTCGTTGCGGTGTACTCGGTGCGGAACAGCCCGCGGCGTTGCAGGATCGGCACGACGTGGTCGACGAAGGCCTCCAGCCCGGACGGCAGCACCGGTGGCATGATGTTGAAGCCGTCGGCAGCGCCGCTGCGGTACCACTGCTCGATGGCATCGGCGACCTGCTCAGGGGTGCCGGCGAAGGTGCGGTGCCCGCGCCCGCCGCCGAGCCGACCGATCAATTGGCGTACCGTCAGCCGTTCCCGTCGGGCCAGTGTGACGATGAGGGTGTAGCGGCTCTTGGCACCCTCGATCTGGTCCTCGCCGGGCAGGTCGGCGGGGAGTTCCTTGTCCAGGTCGAGGTCTTCCGGGTCGACCCGCAGCGTGGTGGCGAGTTGCTGGCGGGCGTACTCCGGTTTGATCAGCCGGTCGAGTTCGTCCTCCAGCGCGCGGGCCTCGGCCTCGGTGGCGCCGATCGCCGGGACAATGCCCGGCAGGATCTTGAGGGTGTCCGGGTCGCGACCGGCCTGCTCGGTACGCCGCTTCAGGTCGCGGTAGAACTCCTGGGCCTCGCCCAGGGTCTGCTGGGCGGTGAAGACGGCCTCGGCGTAGCGAGCGGCCAGTTCCTTGCCGTCCTCCGACGACCCGGCCTGCACCAGCAGCGGGTAGCCCTGCGGCGAGCGGGGAACGTTGAGCGGACCGGCCACCCGGAAGTGTCGCCCGACATGCTCCGGTGGGTAGAGCAGGTCGTCGTCGCCCCACCGGCCGGCGTCCTTGTCACCGAGCGGCGCGGCATCGTCCCAGCTGTCCCAGAGCTTGAGCGACACCTCGACGAACTCCGCAGCCCGCTCATACCGGTCCCGGTGGGCGGGCAACTCGTCCAGGTTGAAATTGCGGGCCGCCTTCTCGCCCGCCGTGGTGACGATGTTCCAGCCGGCGCGGCCACCGCTGATGTGGTCCAGCGACGCGAACCGACGGGCCAGGTTGAACGGCTCGTTGTACGTCGTCGAGGCGGTGGCGATCAGGCCGATGTGGTTGGTCACGCCAGCGAGCGCGGCGAGGAGCACTGTCGGCTCGAGCGTGCCGCCCGGCCGCCGGCCGATGCTGTTCCACAGCACCGGGCTGTCGGCAAGAAAGAGCGAGTCGAGCTTGCCGCGTTCGGCGATCCGGGCGAGACGCTTGAAGTGCTCGACCTCGGTCTGCGCGAACGGGTTGCTCTCCGGCAGCCGCCAGGCCGCCTCGTGATGGCCGACGCCCATCAGGAAGGCGTTGAGGTGCAGCATGGGTCATCCTTCCGAGTGGTTGACGCCGAGGGCTCGCAGCAGCGTTTCGCGGTACGCGAGGAACTGCGGCTGCCGGTGCGAGCGCTGCGCCGGGAGATCGATGGTGAGGTCGACGGCTATCCGTCCGCTGTCGAGCAGCAGCACTCGGTCGGCAAGCGTGACGGCCTCGTCGACGTCGTGCGTGACGAGCAGCACCGTGGGCCGGTGCCGGGCGTACAGTTCGCGCAGCAGATCGTGCATGCGCAGCCGGGTCAACGCGTCAAGCGCGCCGAAGGGCTCGTCGGCCAGCAGCAGTTCCGGCTCGGACACCAGGGCCCGGGCCAGTGCCACCCGCTGCTGTTCGCCACCGGACAACTCGTTCGGCCAGGCATTCTCCCGCCCGGCGAGGCCGACCTCGGCGAGGGCCGCCCGGCCGCGCTCGTGGGCATTGGATCCGCGTAGGCCGAGAACGACGTTGTCCAGCACGCGCTGCCAGGGCAGCAGCCGGGCATCCTGGAACACGACCGAGGACTTCTCCGGCACCTCGATCACGCCTGAGCCGTCGACGTCGCTGTCCAGGCCGGCGAGTGCACGCAGCAGGGTGCTCTTTCCCGAACCGCTGCGGCCCAGCAGGGCGACGAACTCGCCTGAGCCGATCTCCAGGTCGAACCCGTCCAGGACAGCCCGGCTTCCGAAGCCGCGCACCAGCCGGTGGACCCGTACCGTCCCGGTGGCGGTCAGTCCGCCAAGGTTCGTCGCCACGACAACGCCCTCCTCTGCGCGAGCCGGACGGCGCCGTCGGACAGCAGCCCGAGAAGGCCGTACAGCACGAGCCCAACGATGATCACATCGGTCTGGCCGTACTCACGGGCCAGTTGCATCATGTAGCCGATCCCGCTTGTCGAGTTGATCTGTTCGACGACCACCAGGGCGAGCCACGCGTTCACCACCGCGAACCGCATGCCGAGCAGGAAGCCGGGCAGCGCGCCGGGCAGCACGATCCGGCGGAGGAAGACCGCCCGCGGCAGCCGCAGCGACTCGCCCAGTTCGACGTAGCGGCTGTCGATGCTGCGCAACCCGTTGTGGGTGTGGATGTAGACCGGCACGAACACGCCGAGCGTGATGGTGATGACCTTCATCTGCTCGCCGATGCCGAACCAGAGGACGAGCAGCGGCAGCAGCGCGAGTGACGGGATGGCCCGCTTGATCTGGATGGGGCCGTCGAGCAATGCCTCACCCCACCGGCTGAGGCCGGCGACCACCGCGAGCACGGTGCCGATGACGGTGCCGATGACGAGCCCCAGGCCGGCCCGCTGGGCCGAGATGGCCAGGTTGTCCTGTAGCCGGCCGTCGGCGATCAGGTCGCCGGTGGTCGTCACCACGGTCCAGGGTGCCGACAGGGTGCGGGGGTCGATCCAGCCGGCCGCCGAGCCGGCCGCCCACACCGACAGGAGCAGGAACGGGCCGATCGCGGCTCCGAGCGGGATAGGACGGCCCGGCTTCAGGCGGCGACCCGGTTTGCGGACGGACGGGGTCGTCGTGCCCTGGGGGCGGGCGAGAACCGAGGCCGTCACCTGAGGTTCTCCGTGGCGAGCGCCTCGGCGGCCACCGACTCATACCGCCTGTCGTACAGGTCCGCGGCGTCGAGCCTCTTGTTCCCGGTCTCTCTGGCTAGCAGGTCGATGGTTTCCTGGTGTCGGGCGATGGCCTCGGTCCAGCTCGGCGGGATGTCGGCCACACCGGCGTTCTCGACCAGCCACTTGCCGTCCTCGGCGCTCAGTCCCTGGTCCTTGACGTAGTAGCGCTCGATCCACTCGTCCGGGTTGGCCTCCCGCCACCGCCAGGCCCGCGCCCACGCCTGCACGTACTCGCGGATCGCGGCCGCCTTCCCCGGATCGGTGAGGACGGTGGCCGGCACGTACAGGTGACCTGGATCGTCCCGCAGACCGTGGGCGATGGTGGTGGCGCCGTCCCGGCCGTACTTGGTCTCGTAGCGTTTGACCTGCACGCCCCCGATCGGGGCGACGTCGACCTGATGACTGGCGAGGGCGGTGGCGTAGACGTCACCGGTGCTCGGCAGTTCCACCAGTTTCACATCCTCCTTGGCCAGTCCGGCCTTGTGCAGGACCCGCAGCACCAGCGCGCCCTGTGCCTGTCCCGGGCTGTACGCGACCTTCTTGCCACGGATGTCAGCGAGGGTGGTGACCGTGACACCGGGTGCGACGCCGAGACGGTAGATGGGGTGGTTCAGTGGGTCCTGCCGAAACTTCGAAGCGACGATCTTGGTCGGGATGTTCGTCCAGTGGGAGTGGATCGGCGGGATGTCGGCGACCGAGCCGATGTCGAGGGCCTTGGCCCGGAACGCCTCCAGGGTTTGCGGGCCGCCGCTGATGTTGGCCCACTCCACCTCGAACGAGAACTTCTCCGCCTCGCCGGAGAACTCGATCGCCTTCTGATGTTCCTTGTCGCCGACGACGAGCTTGGTGCCCTTCGGCACCGAATCGGGCAGCGGTGCGCCCAGGGCGAGCGCCGCCTGGGGCGTGTCATCGCCGGCGCAAGCGGTGACGCCCAGTGCGACCGCGCCGAGGGCGGCGGACAGCAACGCCCGACGGTCCAGGATGATTGGCGGCTTCACCTACGACTCCTTCGTGGAGGGGTTCAGGGCGGCGTACCGCCCCTCGTGGTACAGCAGGGGGGTGCCCTCGCCGTGGCTTCCGGCCACCGGCTGGGCCAACACGATCGCGTGGTCACCGGCGACCACCCGCTGGTGCACCCGGCACAACAACCAGGCGATCGGCTCGTGCAGCAGCGGCACCCCGTGCGGGCCGTACTGCCACTGGGAATGGGCGGCGAACCGGTCGATGCCGCTGGTGGCGAACGTCCGCGCGACATCCTGCTGGTGCTGACCGAGCAGGTGCACCGCCACGTGCTCCGCTGTGGCGACGGTCGGCCAGCTCGACGACGATCGGGCCAGGCAGAACGACACGAGCGGTGGGCGCAGCGATACCGACGTGAACGAGGTGGCGGTGAACCCCACCGGCGGGTTGCCCGCAACGGTGATGACGGTGACCGATGCGGCCTGTCGCCGCAGCAGGCCACGGAAGGTTTCGGGATCGACCGGAACGTCCCGTTCGACAGTGACAGTCATGGCGTCCTCCTGTTGAGGTACGACGAGCCCGCGCCGGGCAGGTGTGAGCGCGACGCGATGCGGGGGCGAGCAGGTGTGCGCAGAGGTGGCCGGACGTCGTCGAACCGGCAGTGCAGCGCTGGAGCGGATCAGGATTGCGCGTTCAACGGCAGCAGCCGCGCGCGCCGGTCCAGCCACGACAGCATCCCCGCGACACCGCGACCGCGGTGCCGTCGAGCGGGGTGCGCTGGCTGACCATGCCGTTCACGATAACCCCTAAAACCTACGGACTAAATAGGGATTTCAGTCACTGGGACGGCACACCGCCGGCACGTAGCCCGCTCGCCGCACGTGAGGTGATCGGGCGCAGCCCATCCAGCGGCCACTCCGCCGCAGCTGGGAGACGAGCGCCGTCGGCCAGAGCCCCGAATCATGCTCCAGATCCGGCCAGGGGTCTTGATTTCCTAGTTATCCGGTAGAAACACTAGGTACATGACGGTGGATGGCAAGCCGGCGACCCGCGGGTTCTCCCCGATCGGGACAGCCGACGCGGAGCCCGGCTCCGAGGTCGCGAGCCTGCGGGTGGTGCCGGCCCGTCATCCCTGGCGGTGGGTGGCCAGCGGCGTCACGGCTGTGCTGCTGGCGATGGCGCTGCACGCGTTGGTCACCAATCCGGCGTGGGAGTGGCATGTCGTCAGCCAGTACCTGTTCTACGAGACCATCCTCCGCGCGGTCGGCGTCACCCTGCAGCTGACCGCGCTCGGCATCCTGATCGGATTCGCGCTCGGCACCGTGCTGGCGCTGATGCGGCTGTCCCCCAGCCCGCTACTGCAGGCGTTCGCGTGGGGGTACGTGTGGCTGTTCCGTTCCGTACCCCTGATCCTGCAGTTGCTCTTCTGGTTCAACCTCGCCCTGCTGTACGACCGCATTTCCCTCGGCATCCCCTTCGGGCCCTCGTTCTGGGAGTTCCGGACGCAGGACCTGGTCGGGCCACTGACCGCTGCCACGCTGGGCCTGGCGTTGCATCAGGCGGCCTACTGCGCGGAGATCGTCCGCGCCGGCTTCCTCTCCGTCGACCAGGGCCAACTGGAGGCGGCCGCGGCACTCGGAATCCCTCGCCGCCGGCAGATTCGCCGGATCCTGCTGCCACAGGCGATGCGAACTATCATCCCGACCGCCGGCAACGAGATCATCGGGCTGGTCAAGGGCACCTCGGTGGTCTACATCATGGCCATCCCCGAGCTCTTCTACCAGGTACAGGTCATCTACGCGCGAAACGGCCGGGTGATCGCGCTGCTGCTCGTGGCGGCGATCTGGTACCTGCTGCTCACCACCGTGCTCTCCATCGCCCAGTTCTACGTCGAGCGCTACTACGCCCGAGGCGCCGTGCGGATGCTGCCGCCCACGCCGTGGCAGCGGGTACGCGCCGCCGCTGCCCAGCTCGACGCGGAGCGCCGCCGGCGCCGCTCCGACCGCCAGCGGCTCGACGCCGAGTTGACCGGAAAAGAGGCACCGTGACCACGACGGCGATGGTGGAGATCAAGGGCATCCACAAGAGCTTCGGGCCCGTCGACGTGCTGCGCGGGGTCGACCTACGGGTCCGCGCCGGTGAGGTTGTCGTCATCCTCGGGCCGTCAGGCTCGGGCAAGTCGACGCTGCTGCGCAGCATCAACCACCTGGAGAGGCTCAACAGGGGTTACGTACGCATCGACGGCGAGTTGATCGGTTACCGGCGCTCCGGCGGGCGGCTACGTGAGCTCAAGGAGCGTGAGGTGCTGCGCCAGCGCACCCACATCGGCTTCGTCTTCCAGAACTTCAACCTCTTCCCGCACCTGACCGCGCTGGAGAACGTCGTGGAGGCGCCCGTCGCCGCCCAGCGAAAACCACGCCGGGAGGCGACCGAAAAGGCGCTGCTGCTGCTGGAGCGGGTCGGCCTGTCCGATAAGGCCAACGCCTATCCGCGCCGCCTCTCCGGCGGCCAGCAGCAGCGGGTCGCGATCGCCCGGGCGCTGGCGCTGGAGCCGAAGGTCGTCCTCTTTGACGAACCCACCTCGGCGCTCGATCCCGAACTCGTCGGCGAGGTCCTCGACGTCATGCGCGATCTCGCCCTCCGCGGCACCACCATGATCGTGGTTACCCACGAGATCGGTTTCGCCCGCGAAGTGGCCGACACCGTCGTGTTCGTCGACGACGGGCTGATCGTCGAGCAGGGCCCGCCAGCACAGGTACTCGACCATCCGCGTCACGAACGCACCAAGGCCTTCCTCGCCAAGGTCCTCTGACCCGCAAAGGAGTCCGTCATGTCCAGACGCCTCGCCGCCACCGCACTCGTCGCCCTGCTCGCGCTGACCGCCTGCGGTACACCGGATGACATCGACGCGGTGGCCGTCGACGCCCCCGACGGCACCACCCAGAAGATCAACACAAGTCCCGACCAGAAGCGGATACGGGCGGCGAAGGTCGACGCCATCGCCGTCCAGGTGCCCGAGGCGATCCGCGCCGACGGCAGGCTCGCGGTGGGTGTGAGCGGGGAAGGTTCACCGCCGCTGGCCTTCCGGGCCGACGACGACCGCACGCTTATCGGCGTCGAGCCGGACATCGCCCAACTCGTCGCCGACGTGCTGGGCCTGGAGCTCGACCTGCGCCCCACCTCGTGGGAGAACCTCTTCCTGGTGATCCGGTCCGGTCAGGACGAGGTGGGCTTCTCCAACATCACCGTCACGGAGGAGCGCAAAGACATCTACGACTTCGCCTCCTACCGGGTCGACTCGCTGGGCTGGGAGGTGAAGAAGGACGGCGCTATCGAAAAGATCGACAAGCCGGCGGACATCGCCGGGCTGACCGTCTCCGTCGGTTCCGGCACCAACCAGGAGCAGGTGCTGCTGCGCTGGGACGCGCAGAACAAGGCTGCCGGCCTCCCGGCCGCCAAGATCGTGTACTACCAGCGTCCCACCGAATACCAGCTCGCGCTCCGCTCCGGCCAGATCGATGCCTACTTCGGCCCGAACCCCTCGGTGGTCTACCACGCGGCGGTCAGCGGCGAGACCAAGGTGGTCGGTGTCGTTCCCGGTGGTGGACAGGTGCCCGCGCAGATCGCCGCGATGACCAAGAAGGGCAACGGCTTCGCGACCGCCCTCAGCGAGGCACTGAACACCGTGATCCGGGATGGCCGGTATGCCGAGGTGCTCAGGCGCTGGAACTTGTCCAGCGAGGCGATTCCCACGTCCGAGGTGAACCCGCCCGGTCTCCCCCGCACGTGAGGAACCAAGTGATGACGACACGGTACGGCCCGAAGGCGACGACGCACGTGCTGGACAACCCGGTGTGGGCCGCGCTGAACGGCCCACAGGCACACCTGGGCGAAGTGCGCGGACGGGCCGCCCGGTTCCACCCGGACATCGCCGGATTCGCCACCCTGCGTGCTGAGCCGGACCGACGCGCCTGGGCCGACTTGGGCGAACTGGCCGGCCCTGGCGCCGAGGTGGCGCTGCCGGGCGTCACCTCGGCGCCGCCGTCGGGTTGGCAGGTCATCTTCACGATTCCCGGCGTCCAACTCGTCGACACCGGGCTGCGCGCCGAGCGCGACGTCGAGGCGGTGCCGCTCGGACCGGCCGACGTACCGGAGATGCTCGACCTGGTCGCCCGCACGGCGCCCGGCCCGTTCCGCAAGCGCACCATCGAATTCGGCACCTACCTCGGCATCCACCGCGACGGGCAGCTGGTGGCGATGGCGGGCGAACGCCTCCACCCGCCCGGCTGGACGGAGATCAGCGCCGTCTGCACCGACCCGAACCACCGTGGCCAGGGCCTGGCCACCCGGCTTGTCCGCGCGGTCGCCGCCGGCATCCGGGCCCGCGGCGAGACCCCGTTCCTACACACCACCGCCGACAACTTCGCCGCTATCCGACTCTACGAACACATCGGCTTCACCCTCCGCCGGACGACGAGCTTCCGGGCGGTACGGATTCCCGGCGCGCCGCCGGCCGGACAGGCGGCCGACCCATGACCCTCAGCCCGCTGAGGTGGTCGTGGAGCGCTCCGTTCCGTCAGTCGCTCCGTCCGCCGGCACGCGGCTCCAGATGTCGTTGCACTCGGCGCAGACCGCCTCGGGGATCCATCCGGTCCGCATGAGCCCCGCGAAGATCGCGCAGCCCACGCAGAACGCGAACACGGACTCGAGTGTCGCCGCCACGATCACCGCACCGAGGACGAGATATGCCGCGAGGTGCTGTCCGAACCCGAGCGCCAGCACAGCGGCGGTCAGGGTCAGCACAGCGCCGATCCCTTGGGCGAACCGCTTGGGCGGTCCGGCGACGAGCTTGGCCCGCACCGGTAGCCGCGGCGTGATCACCCGTGTGACGAGCAGGCCGAGAGGACTGAGCCTGGGACCGGCGAGCACCCTCGCGACGAACCCGTACGCGATCAGCACGGTCAGCCAGGGCTGATCCAGCACGATCGTCACCGTGGACAGGATGACCACCCCACCGGCGACGAGCCGGGCGGACACCTCGTTCACGGGGTTGGGGAAACTGAAGAACGCGCTGGTCACAGGCGAGACAATATCTCCTATTCCGATAGATTGAGTAGTCTGATCGCCGGGAGCCGGTCGGACGGCTGCGCTGACAGACCAGCGGCGAGGTGTCGACCAGCCCGCCACGGACGGCATGCAGCCGCAGCAGCACCTGGCGGGGTCGCCGGCGAGCATCGTCGCGTCACGCTGTCATGTGGTTGCCTCGTGGCGGGCCCTGAGGAAAGCCGCGACGACCGGGCGCGTGGCCGTCAGCCAGTCAGCGTAGGCCGCAGGCTCGTCGTGCTCACGGTCGATGACGAACAGTCCACGCCCGGGGACGGTCGCGCCGATCTCGGTGAGCACCGGCCGCAGGGTGAGCTCCGCGGCCAGGTGATGCTGCGGGGCAGCGCCGACCAGCAGCGGGACGGCGAGCCCGCGCAGCCCGGTCCCGCCAGCGAACCGGTCGAGGAAGAGCTTGAGCAGACCCGTGTAGGTGCCCTTGTACGTCGGGCTCGCCACCACCACGAGATCGGCCGCACCAACCTCGGCCACCAGGGCGGCCACGCCGGAATCGTCCCAGTCCAGCAGGGCCGGACCCAGGGTGGCGAGATCGACGGTCAGATCCGGCTCGCGGCCGGCGAGCTGCCGGGCGACGTACCTCGCCGCGGCGAGGGTTCGGCTGGCCGATCGAGGGTTACCGACCACGACCGCGATCCGGGCGTTCACCGCGTCACCGACTTCTCCGCGACCGGTGCCGCGCCGAAGGGTACTGCGGGTGCCGCCTGCCGGACGGGCGCCGGGTGCTGCCAGTGACCGCGGCGGGACAGCTCGGGCAGCACGCCCTCGCCGAACTGGTACGCCTCCTCCAGATGCGGGTAGCCGGAGAGCACGAACTCGCTGATCCCCGCCTCGACGTACTGCTCGATGAGGTCGGCGACCTGCTGATGGTCGCCGACGAGCGCGGTGCCGGCGCCGCCGCGTACCAGCCCGACACCGGCCCACAGATTCGGATGGATCTCCAGCCCGTCCTTGGTGCCGCCGTTGAGGGCGAGCATCCGGCGCTGGCCCTCGGACTCGCTACGGCGCAGGCCTGCCTGGACCTGGCGGATCTGATCGTCGGAGATGCCGGACAGCAGCCGGTCGGCCTCCGCCCAGGCCTCCTCGGCGGTGTCGCGGGCGATGGTGTGCACCCGCAGACCGAAGGCGAGGGTCCGGCCCTGCCGCTCGGCGAGCTCGCGGACCCGGCGCACCTTCTTGGCCACGTCGGCCGGAGGTTCACCCCAGGTCAGGTAGACATCGACGTGCCGGGCCGCCACGTCCAGAGCCGCCGGTGACGAGCCGCCGAAGTAGACGCGTGGCACCGGGTCGGGGATCTGGGTCAGGACCGCGTCGGCGAGCTGGAAGTGGGTGCCCTCGACGTCAACGGGCTTGCCCGACCACAGCGCGCGGACGATCTCCAGGAATTCTCCGGTGCGCTGGTAGCGGGCGTCCTTGTCGAGGAAGTCGCCGTACATCCGCTGCTCGTGGCTCTCGCCCCCAGTGACCACGTTGAGCAACAGTCGGCCGCCGGAGAGGTTCTGGAAAGTGCCGGCCATCTGCGCGGCGAGGTACGGCGACGTGAGGCCGGGCCGGAACGCGACGAGAAACTTCAACCGCGCCGACACGCTGCTCAGCATCGCGGTGGTGATCCAGGCGTCCTCGCACCAGGCGCCGGTGGGGGTCAGCGCGGCCTCGAAGCCCAACTGCTCCGCCGAGCGGGCAATCTGCCCGAGGTAGGCGACAGAGGCTGCCCGGGCGCCCACGTCGGCCGGGGTGCCGTGTCCGCCGCCGACAATCTGCCGGCCGTCGCCGCCGTTCGTCGGTAGGAACCAATGGAACTTCAGATCGGTCATGAGCTCACACCTGTCCGTGGTTGGGGGGTGGGGTGCCGTCGACGGCCCAGCGACCGAGGTGTTGGAGCTTCCACGCCGCAGGATCGTGCAAGGTGTGGGTACGCGCGTTGCGCCAGTGCCGGTCAAGGTTGTGGCTGGCGCTTGCGGACCGGGTGCCGGCCACCTCGAACAGGCGGCTGCTCGCCTCCAGGGCCGCGTGGGTGGTGGCCGCACGGGCCGCAGCGACAGCCAGAGACGCGGCCGTCGCGGACTGCGCGGTCAGGTCGGCATTGGCCCGGTCGATGGCCCGGGCCGCCTCGGCCAGCAGCGCCTCGCTGCCGCGCACGGCCAGCTCCACCTCCCCGAAGGCGCGTACCACCAGGGGGTCGTCGGCCGCCCGGTCGACGTGCGCGTCCGGGTAGGGTCGGCTCTTCTCCCGCACGAACGACGCCGCGTCGTGCAGTGCCGCCCGGGCGATTCCGGCGTCGATCGCCGCGTGCAGCACCTGCGCGAACGCGCCGTAGGTCTGCGGCTTGTCGAAGGTGAGCGCGAGCGGCGTGACGAGGTCGTCGGGTACTGCCACGTCGCGCAGCACCACCGACCCGCTGGCGGTGGTGCGCTGGCCCAACGCGTTCCAGTCGTCGATCACCTCGACGCCCTCGTCGTGGCGGCTCACCCACGCGACGTGCAGCGGACCGTCCGGCCCGAGGTGAGCGAGGACGGGAATCCGGTGCGCCAGCAGAGCGCCGGTGGCGTAGAACTTGCGGCCGTTGAGCCGCCACCGCCCGGGGGCCTCAGCCGTCAACGTGGTGGTGATGTCGCGGACGTGTCGGGTGTTGGCCTCCGACTGCGCGTTGCCGAACCGGCCGCCGGTCAACACCTCGCCGAAGAGGAGCTTCTGCTGGCCGTCGGTGCCCCGCAGTCGCAACTGATTGACGTAGACGAAGTGGCTCTGCGGGATCTGGCCGATGTTGGGGTCGCCGGCCGACAGCAGCCGGAACACCTCCACGACCGTCTCCACCGGCAGGTCGGCCCCGCCGTGCCGGGCGGGGACGGTGATGGCCAGCAGCCCGGACCCGCTGAGTCTGTCGACCTCCGCCAGCGGCAGGACGCGTCGCGCGTCGCGGTCGGCCGCGTCCCGGGAGAAGTCGGCGGCGAACTCGGCGGCGAGCGCGATCGCCTGCGCCGAGGACAGGACGGGAACATTCGTCATGCCGACTCCCATGGCACCGCGGTGCAGAACCACTGCGGGTACTGATGCCGAGGGGCTGCGATGACGTCCTCGCTGGTGCCGTGCTCGACGATCCGGCAGTCCTTCGTGACCGTGATGCGGTCGCCCATGGTGATGGATCACTCCTTGGTCGTCTGAGATGGGGGTGGCGCATGCCCTGCACGGCAGTTGCGGGCGAACGTGCGTGCACCACCGCTGCCGGCCCTTCACGGAGTGACCACCCGATGCCGGCCGTCAGGCTGCGGCCGGTACACCGAGGCAGTCGAGCAGGTGCCGGCGCAGCGTGCCGAAACCAGGGTCATCCGGCGCACGCGGATGAGTCATCGGCACCGGTGTGTCGTCAACGACCCGGCCCCCGGCCAGGACCAGCGTGCGGTCCGCGAGCAGCAGCGCTTCCTCGACGTCGTGGGTGACCAGCAGCGCGGCGAAACCGTGCTCGGCGCGCAACCGGCCGAACAGTGCCTGCATCCGCAGCCGGGTCAGCGCGTCCAGCGCACCGAACGGTTCGTCGAGCAGCAACAGGTCCGGCTCGCGGACCAGGGCCCGGGCCACCGCGACACGCTGGGACTGGCCGCCCGACAGTTCGGCCGGCCAGGCCCGCTCCCGGCCGGCCAGGCCGACCTCGGTCAACGCCGCAGCCGTGCGGCGCTGAACATCGGGGCCGGGCACACCGAGCGCCACGTTGTCGGCAACCCGCTTCCAGGGCAGCAGCCGGTGCTCCTGGAAGACCACCGCCAGGTTGCCGCGCACCTGCCAGTCGCCTATCGCGTCCTGGTCGAGGCCGGCGAGTATCCGCAGCAGGGTGGTCTTGCCCGACCCGCTGCCGCCGAGCAGTGCGACCACCTCGCCGGAACCGATCGTCAGGTCGATGCCGTCGAGGACCACCGTGTCCCCGAAGACACGTCGTACGCCGGTGGCGGTGACTACGTCGCCTGTAGGCCGCGTCGCCACGTCAGTGTCCTCCTCTCGACCGTCCGCAAGATCAGATCCGACAGCAGCCCGAGCAGGGCGTAGATGAACAGGCCGACGAGGACGA
This sequence comes from Micromonospora sp. FIMYZ51, assembly GCF_038246755.1. Taxonomy (NCBI): domain Bacteria; kingdom Bacillati; phylum Actinomycetota; class Actinomycetes; order Micromonosporales; family Micromonosporaceae; genus Micromonospora; species Micromonospora sp. FIMYZ51. The sequence goes on from NZ_CP134706.1 coordinate 4,771,606, forward strand.
CGTTGGTCTGGCTGAACTCGCGGGCCTCCATCATCAGGAAACCGATGCCGCTCTGGGTGGCGACCGTCTCGCCCACCACCAGGCTCAGCCATGCGGCCCCGGTCGCCAGGCGCAGTCCGAGGAACAGTGACGGCAGTGTGCCGGGAAGCACGACGTGACGAATGCGGGCCACGGCACCGAGGCCACAGGTGCGTGCCGCCTCGACCAGCCGCTCGTCGATGTCACGGATGCCGGCGTAGAGGTTGAAGTACATCGGATAGAACACGCCCAGGGCCACCAAGGTGACCTTCAGCGACTCGCCGATACCGACCCAGATGATCAGCAGTGGCACCAGCGCGAGGTGTGGCAGCATCCGGGCCATCTGCACCGGCGGGTCGACCAGATCATCGCCGAGCCGCAGCAGACCCGCGATCGATCCGAGCACCAGCGCGAGGCCAACGCCGATCGCCAGGCCGGCACCGGCCCGGGTCAGCGAGTCGAGCAGATGGGTGGCGAGCGTGCCATCCTCGGCAAGCTGCCATCCGGCGCGTACCACCTCACTGATCGGGGGGAGTTTCTCCTCCGGTAGCACGCCCACCCGCGACGACGTCTCCCAGAGCACGACGAGCACGACGGGGGTGGTCAGGCGCCGCCATCGCCTACGGTGGGGCCGTGCGGCCGGTCGCGCGGTCTTCGGCACGGTGACCGGCGGTCGGGTGGCCAATTCCGTCATGTGAAGACCCCGGTGAACTCGGTGTCGACGCGGGCCTTGATGTCGATCGGCTCGGGGATCAGCTTCAGTTCGGCGAAGCCGTCGGCGATCGCCTGCAACTCGTCGCCGATCGCCGGCGATACTGGGGCCAGCGACTTGGCGCTGCGGTCCAGCGAACGTTTTGCCACGTCTTCGGGGATCTTGAGCTCGGGCGCGAGCACCCGAGCCCGCTCCTCGGGGTTGTCGATGCCCCACTCGGTGGTGGTGTTGAGCCTGGCCAGTAGGTCGCGTACCTGGTCTGTCTTCTTCTCGACGGCGTCTGGCGCGGCCAGAATGTACTGCCGGTTGCTCGCCAGCCCGGTCGCGTCGGCCAGCACCTTGACGCCGGGCTGCTCGGCGAGGGCGAAGTAGGGATCCCAGATGATCCAGGCGTCGACCTGCCCGGCGTCGAAGGCGGGTCGCCCTTCGGCGGGTTTGAGGTACTGGACCGTGATGTCCTGCAAGGTCATGTTGTTGGCTTCGAGCAGCTTGACGAGCAGCCAGTGCACGTTGGAACCCTTGTTCAGCGCGACCGTCCTACCCTTGAGATCGGCGAACGTCCGGAACCCGCTGCTCTCCTTGACCAGCACGGCCTCGCCCTGCGGCACCTCGTCCGACGTCGCCACGATCTTGAAGGGAATCTTTCCGGCGGCCGCGAAGATCGGCGGAGCCTCCCCGGTCTCACCGATGTCGATCGACCCAGCTTTGAGCGCCTCAGTGAGGGCCGGTCCGCTCTCGAACAACGACCAGGTCACGCCAGGCGCCTCGTTGCGGGCCTTGAGCAGGCTCAGACTGCCGTAGCGCTGGTAACCCACTCGCAGCTGCCCATCACCGCCCCCGCTGTCCTCCGCATCTCCGCAGGCAGTGAGCGCCCCGGCAGCGACCAAGATTGCTCCGAACGTGGCGAGCGCGCGGCGGCGCCATAGGGACCTGTGCATGGCGCAAAGTCTACTGAACCTATGGGAAAAATGGGAGGTGCGTTCGCCTCGCAGCGTTTCACCAGTTCAGCGCCGGTCAGCCGGATCCGGCTCGGCCCGAGTCCAAACAGTCGGAGGTTGTCGGCCGCGCTGACGGTGGAGGCCGCGCTCGCTGAGGTCCTGCCCTACTCCCAACCCGGACGACATTCTCGGCGTCGACGACCAGGAAGGCGCACTCCGCTTCCCATGACCGCCGTCACCCCACGCTTCGGCGCGCGGTGTTACCGGCCGCTGCCACCGACCAACAGTCCCTCATGCAGGTCCGCTGCGCGATCAAGCCCCGCCTCAACCTCCCGGGACGGCTCAGCTGACCGCTGCCGTGGCTTCGTTGATGAGTGCGTCGACGCGGTCTGACTGGAAAGCATGACCGGGTGAGGAGGCGTCGGTGGATCAAGGCTGAGTGCCCGAATGGCCGGTCGGTCGCAGGGGCCAATGGTCGGATCGACCCGAGCGACCCTGTCAACGGGTCTGGGGCGTTGGGCTGATCCCTTCTATCGCCAGGTTCAGCAGCCGGTCCGTCTCGGCGGCCGGGTCCGGGTGGTGTTCGGTCGCCAGCGCGAGACCGGTGACCAGTGTGAGCAGGTCCGTGATGGTCACGCCGGCCGCCACCGCGCCGTCCTGGGCGGCGCGCCGTACCAGTGGGTCACCGGCCTCGGTGAGTTGCGCGGAGGCGCAGTGCGCGTGCGCCGCGCCGGGTTCGGTCGCGCAGCTGCGGGCCAGCGCGACCGCCAGTCCCCGGATGGTCGCGGCGGAAGCTGCGACGGTGCCCAGCCAGGTGAGCAGCGCCGTTCGGGCGTCGGACGAGTCGGCGAGATCGCGGGCGCGGTCGCGGAGGGTCTCGATCCGGGCGCGGAAGACCGCCTCCAGCAGCGCATGCCGGTTGGGGAAGTGCCGACGTACGGTGCCAGATCCCACCCCTGCCCTGCGGCCGATCTGCTCCATGGACGCTTCAGCGCCGTACCGGGCAATCTCCTCTTCGGCAACGGCGAGTAGGAGCGCGTAGTTGCGCCGAGCGTCCGCTCGCTGACAGGGCATGAGGCACCTCACGATTGCTAAGTGGCGGGGCCCGCCGTATCGCACCAGGAGTAAACGGCGTTCCCCGCCGTTTAGCTTGACCTGCCACGAGGAGACCATGTGTCCATCGATTCCGCACCGGTCCTGGTCGTCGGTGCCACCGGACAGCAGGGTGGAGCCACAGCCCGCACCCTGCTCGCCGCGGGCGTACCCGTCCGGGCGCTGGTCCGCGACCCCGCCACCGAACGGGCCAAGACCATTGAGGCGCTCGGCGCCGAACTGCGTACCGGTGACCTGGACGACTGCGACTCCCTGACCAGTGCGGCCCAGGGCGCCCGAGCGGTCTTCTCGGTCCAGAGGCCCCCGATGAAGGACGGCGGACTCGACTTCCCCGGCGAGCACCGCCAGGGCGTGAACCTGATCGAGGCCGCAATCGCCGCGGGCGTACCGCAGTTCGTGCAGACCACGGTCTCCGCCGCCGGGCAGCACACCGAGTTCCCCGGCTGGGCGGAAGGCCGCTGGGCACCCATGGAGCCCTACTACACCGCCAAGGCGGGAATCCAGGACCGGGTACGCGAGGCCGGTTTCACACACTGGACGCTCCTCAAGCCGGGCTTCTTCATGGAGAACCTGCTGCCCGCGGCGGCGTACCTGTTCCCGCGCGGCGTCGAGGGCGGCCTGGTGACCGTGCTGAAGCCGCAGACCCGACTCTCCCTCGTCGCGGTCGAGGACATCGGCCGGGCCGCCGCCGCGACGATCGCCGAACCAAAGCGGTTCGACCGGGTCGAGTTGGAACTGGCCAGCGACTACCTGGCGATGAGCGAGATCGCCGAGATCCTCTCCCGCGCCCTGGGCATCGAACTGACCGCGCCCGACATGACGGCCGAGGAGGCTGTCGCCGCGGGCATGCCGGACTGGGCAATCATCGGGCACGAACTCACGGAGGCTGTGGGACAGCCGGCCCGTCCCGAGTACGCTCGCGCACTCGGCATCCCGCTCACGACCTTCGAGGAATGGGCGAACCGACACCTACGGTCCGCGCCCTGACCGACAAGACCCAGGGTTGCCGCCACGACCGCAGGTCGCGGACCACTGGAGCTGTGGGACAACCTCGCCGAGGCTGGCGCTCCAGTTGATCTATCCATTCGGCGATCCGCGCGAATGACGCGGCTCGTGGACCAGGGTCTGGCCAGGTGGTGTGCACCGACGGTCGCGCTGGTGTCCTGGTCGGCCAGTTCTGTGGCTGGTCAGGTGATAGGTAGGCCGGCCAGTCCGGCGGCGAGGCCGAGAAGGGCGCTGACTCCGAGTACGCGCAGCACGGACCACTTGAACCGGAAGATCAGCACACCGGCGATAACAGCGATGCCCAGAGGTATCCACCGCACCGTGGCCATCTCCGGCAGTTCCAGGCGCAGCGGCCCACCGGTGACCGTGCGGCTGTCGACGAACAGGGTATGCACCGTGAAGTACAGGCCGAGGTTGGCGATCACGCCCACGACGGCGGCGGTGATGCCGGTCAGCGCGGCGGAGAGGCTGTGGTTGGTACGCAGGCGTTCGACGTAGGGGGCGCCGAGCAGAATGAACAGGAAGCAGGGCACGAACGTGACCCAGGTGGTCAGCAGCGAACCCACGACTCCCGCGACCCACGGGTCGAGGCTTCCCGGGTGATGGTAGGCGCCAAGGAACGCGACGAACTGCACCACCATGATCAGCGGTCCGGGGGTACTCTCGGCCAGCGCCAGACCACGAACCATGTCTCCGGCGGAGAGCCAGCCGTAGTCCTCGACTGCCCGTTGGGCTACGTAGGCCAGGACGGCGTAGGCACCGCCGAAGGTGACCACCGCCGTGCCGGAAAAGAACAGGCCCTGCTGGGTGTAGACGCTGCCGATGCCGGTGGTGGCGGCGACCAGCGTGACCGGGGCGAACCAGGCGACGAGCCCGACGGCGAGGATCGTGGCGGCCCGCCGGGCGGACGGGCTGTCGTGGTGCAGGGCGTCGTCCCGGATCAACGGCGCCGGGCCGTCGGTGCCGTTGCCGCCGTGCCCACCCGCGGTGACGAGGTGCGGTCGCCATCGGTGCACGGCCCAACCGGCGAGCGCGGCGAACGCGATGACGACCGGGAACGGCACGCCGAACGCGGCGAGGGCGACGAACGCGACGACGGCGAAGCCCACCAGAACCTTGTTGGTGAGGGCTCGGCTGCCGACCCGCCACACCGCCTGAGCGACGATTACGACCACGGCCGGGGCGAGGCCGGCGAACACGGCGGTGACGGCGTGGGTGTCGCCGTAGCCGACGTAGACCGCCGACAGGGCCAGCAGCGCGACCAGCCCGGGAAGCACAAACAGGGTCCCGGCGACCAATCCACCCCGGATGCCGTTGAGTAGCCATCCGACGTAGATCGCGAGTTGTTGGGCCTCGGGACCGGGCAGGAGCATGCAGTAGTTCAGCGCGTGCAGAAACCGGCGCTGCCCGATCCAGCGGCGTTCATCGACCAGGTGGCGCTGCATGACGGCGATCTGCCCGGCCGGGCCGCCAAAGGTCTGCAAGGAGATGGTGAACCACGCCTTCACGGCCTGGCCGAAGGGTACGACGTCACGGGTTGCCGGTGGTTCGGTGGTCGTCACCGTGGATCCTCCATCTCCATCGGGATGGCCGGCAGGGCAGCGGAGAGGCGAGCAAGGTATAGCACCCTCGGTCGGCATCGCGTGGAAGCGGCGTGAGCGGGGCTATGCGGGCGTGCGTCCTAAGAGCAGCGCGCGGCGGTGGTACTCGTAGAGCCCGTCGAACTGCGGCCGGTCACAAGTTGGAGCGCAGGTCGGCATGACCGGATCTTTGGATTTGATCTATGACCTGTGCGAGGTGGTGCGAGGTAGCCCATGCGTGCCAGTTTGAGGCGTTGCCGGGCCCGCCGACGCCCTCCGCCCGCGCCGCAATCTGATGGTCGCCTCAGGAAAAGTCTCGTCCTTCTGGATGCCAGTGGTCGGAGGCCACCAGCGCGTTGCACAGGTCGTACATCGCAGGTCTGTCGGTCTTGCCTTGTGGCCAACGGTAGATCCACCACACCTCATCGTGGGTGTAGCGCAGACTCGGCATAGGTCGCCAGGCAGCTCCGGCCGCTCCTGGATGGGCGATACCGTAGTCCGCGTAGTGGATGCCGAGGTCCCACACGCGCTGCCACAGTTGCAGGTCCCAGCGCCGCAGCGGTGTGGGCGTGTAGACCGGGAGGTGCGAGATGCTCTGCGGCATGGCACCGGCGGCGACCGTAATCGAACGCCAAGGGTAGCGCAGAGCCCAGGACACGCATTTGCGGACGATCGGCTCGACTCTGGTCAGATCGCGTTCGGATCGCACCTCGAACACGTCAAGGACCAGGTGGCAATGCTCGATGGTCAGGCCCATCTCATTACGAAGGCAATGCAACGCCTCCTCGGCTTCCCCGTCGTCTGGGTCGCGGGTGTCGCTGCCCAGCCGGAGAAGGGTGTGGCCGCTATGGAGGTCGGCCGCGTGCCGCACATCGGCCACCCGCGCCTCAGTGTCGTGCAGGTGTAGGACTGGCAGCATCGGGATTCCCCAGGCCGCGAGGTCGTCGGCGAGGTCGCGCATGGGCCGGCGCACGCTCTCGGTTGGATCGGCGAGACGCCGAACATCAACCGCGATCGTCAAATCGGCAGGCACCGACTCGCATACCTGTTTGCCGAATCGGTAGGCATCCTTGGTCGGGCCGTTGACAGTCGGGACCACCTCAAAGATCGGCAATACATTCCGCACCAGAGCAGCGGGCAGGTGCGCGAACGCCCTGAACTCGCCTTCCCGGCCTTTGAGGATGGGCATGTACGTGACCATGAGTCCGTTCCTGCCGGCCTTGCCCCCAGTCAGTCACCTCTATCTATGGTCAACGTTAGGTGACCGATTGACAACTCCCCGTCCTTGCTCTGGCGGGCAGTCGAGACGTCGCGAGCCCAAGGACTTTCGTTCACCACGAAAGCCGATTGAGTCGGCCTCGGCCCCGCGAGACGTTTAAGCCAACGGCCACTGGCACATCCCGGAGCCAAACGTCGGGCGCGCGATGGGTCGAATTTGATCTTTGAGTCCGCTGTTCACGGCAGTGAGCGACTCCGTTAGCACGGGGGTGGTCAACAGCGAGGTTGCTGAGGTGTCCCTGCTGTCGTAGAGCGGTTGATGTGTTTCCCGGTCTGACTGGTCCAGACAGGTCATCGGTACGTGCGTGGTTCGTTGAACAGGATGAGGTGTCGCATCGAGGTGATCTCCATGGGCGCTACGGCGAGAGTCAACCAGCCCGACCTCCTGGCCGGATGGCTGCACAACACGCAACCCCGAGTCCGAGGGCACCGGCCACCACCTACTGTCGGCGGTTTGCGGTTCGCGTTCTACGGGCGGATCTCCACCGCCGACTACCAGGACGCCGCCTCGTCACGGGCTTGGCAACTCGACTCGGCACATCGGACCATCGCCTACCAGGGGAAGATCGTCGCCGAGTACTTCGACATCGGCTGCTCCCGGCGGGTGCCGTGGCACGCCCGCCCGCAAGCCGCCGCACTATTGACCGCCGCCACCGGGCAGTGCCGGATGTTCGACGCGGTGATCATCGGCGAGTACGAACGCGCTTTCCACGGTGACCAACTCACCCACGTCGCCGCCATGCTGGCCGCTCACGAGATCCAACTGTGGCTCCCCGAGACCCGCGGACCCATCGACCTGAACGACCCCACCCACCAAGCCCTGGCCATGCTGCTCGGACATCAGTCGAAACGGGAGGTCCTGCGCGCCCGGTTCCGCACCACGATGGCCATGCGCGCCCAAGCCCGCGACCAGGGCCGCCACCTCGGCGGACGGCCACCCTACGGCTACCGCCTCGCCGACGCCGGACCCCACCCCAACACCGCACACGCCCGCTGGGGACGCCGACTACACCGACTCGAACCCGACCCGATCACCGCACCACACGTACAATCGATCTTCGCCCAGCGGATCGCCGGAACCAGCGCCGCCGGCATCGCCCGCACCCTCAACCACCAGGGTGTGCCATCCCCATCGCAGTACGACCGCACCCGCAACCCGCACCGGACAGCAGAAGGCTGGACAGTACGGACCGTCGCCGAAATCCTCGCCAACCCCCGCTACACCGGACGGCAGGTGTGGAACCGGCAGCACACCGACCACCAGGAAACAGAGCCCGGAGACCGGCGCACCAGCCGAGGATCGGTACGGCGATGGAATCCACGAGACCAGTGGATACTGTCCACCCGGTTGGTGCACCCGCCGCTGGTCAGCGAGACGGACTTCGTCCAAGCCCAAACCGTCAACGCCGTCGCCACACCCGAGGACGGCCAACCACGCCGGTACCTACTCACCGGACTGGTCATCTGCCGAACCTGCGGCCGACGGGCCGACGCACACTGGATACACGGACGATCCGGCTACCGGTGCCGACACGGCCACACCAGCGCCAGCCCACCACAACCTGGCCGGCCCAAACCGCTGTACCTACGCGAAGACCTGCTCCTCGCCCGCATCGCACGGCAACTCCACGACCGAACGACAGAAGCCGACGACGGCCCACGAGCCATCGCCGCCTATCTGCGGGCGAACCAGATCACCCTCACCTGCGATGCCGACACCATCACCCTCGGCCGCCAGCCGTCGCCAGCAGGAATCCCGCGCCAAAAGCAACGACTCCCACCCGAACCGCTCGAAAACATGAACGGCTTTGGTGGGGGTTAACGTGTCCGAGTCGTCCACGAATCCATGATCGCCGTTCGTGGCGAACTGCAACTCAGGTCTAGATCAGCGGGTCAGCCGATTGGTGGCGCCCCTGTCCCGACTCGTCTTCGAGGATCGACGCGGCAGCGACCCGGTCTGCGCATTTTCGGCGCCATTGCGCTCGTCCGAGAGTCAGCTTAACTAGCTGGGCCGGGCGGGGACGTTCTCGGGCGGCGGGGTGGTTCGCTTGGACGGACCCGAAAGTCTGTTGCCGGCGACTATGAGTTCCGGGACGCTGGTGGCATGACGTTCTGAGGGAGCACCTTCGTCGCCGCCACGCCATCGCGCTCGGCGGCCGTCCATCCCCCCTTTGGCGAAAAGCGAGCGTCCTTGTCCGTTAAGCCTTTCCGGCAGAAGTCGCTGCCGGCACCTACTCCTGCCACCGTTACCGTCTTCGCCTCCCCGGCCAGCTGGGTCAAGTCCGACGCCGTCGACCAGTGCCACCAGGTGGCCACCCTCGACGGCATGGTCCATGTCGCCGGCATGCCGGACCTGCACCCCGGCAAGGGTGCCCCTATCGGCGCCGCCATGACCTCGACGGTGCTCTACCCGCACCTGATCGGCTCGGACATCGGCTGCGGCATCGCCGTCTTCCCGATCGCGCTGAAGCGGGTCGTGCCGGAGCGGCTCGCCGCCCGCTTCCCCGACCTGGACCGCCCGCTCGACCCGGATCGGGACGCCGACGACCCGGCCTGGTCCGTGCTGGACGGTGACGTCCCCGCCGGCCACCTCGACGGTCTCGGTACCGTCGGGCGGGGCAACCACTTCGTCGAGCTGGCCCGCGTCGGCGAGATCCTCGACCCGGGCCACGCCGCGCGGCTCCAACTCGCCACCGGCGACACAGTTCTCGTCGTGCACAGCGGGTCGCGCGGCCTCGGCGAGCGGATCCTGCGTGAGCACACTGAGCTGCGAGGCGCCGGTCCCGCCGACGACCCGGCCGGGTACCTGGCCCGACACGACGACGCTGTGCGCTGGGGTTCGCTCAACCGGCGGCTGCTGGCCGCCCGGACCGCGATCGCGCTGGGCGCCAAGCCGACAGCACCGATCGTCGACCAGTGCCACAACCTGGTCGAGATACGCGACGGCCACTACCTGCACCGCAAGGGCGCGGCCCCGGGCAACGGCCGAGACGTGCTCGTCGCCGGCACCCGCGGCACCCCGTCGTACCTGGTGGCCGCGCACGCGGGCGCGCAGGCCAACCACTCGGTGGCACACGGGGCGGGCCGCAAGATGTCCCGGGCCGACGCGCTGCGCCGGGGCCGGGCCAAGCACACGGTCGACGAGCTGCGCCGCACTCCGGTGGGTTCGCTGGTGGTCTGCGGCGATCGGCAGCTGCTGTTCGAGGAGGCCCCGACCGCGTACAAGCGAATCGAGCAGGTGATCGCCGACCTGGTCGGCCACGGGCTGGCAACCCCGGTGGCGACCACGGTCCCACTGGTCACCTACAAGACGCCGGACGTGGGGGCCGCGGCCCGCAGCGACCGGCGACCCGAGCGCCGGCAGGCCGAGCACCGGCGGCGGGGGCGGCGGTGAGCCCGCACCTGCTGCTGTCGGCGGGCCGGGGCCCGCAGGAGTGCGCATGGGCGCTGGCTCGGCTGCTGCGCCGACTGGACGCCGACGCCACCCGGCACGATGTGGGCGTAGTACGGCTGGAAAGCGTCGCCGGCGACCGGCCCGGCACCTACCGGTCAGTTCTGATCCGGCTCACCGGTGCGGGTGCGGAGACGTTCGCCGCCGCCTGGACCGGGACGTTGTGCTGGCAGGCGCCCAGCCCCTACCGTGCCGGCCACGGCCGGAAAAACTGGTACGTCGCCTCCCGGCGCTGCGAGGTCGACGCCACGGTCAACCCGTTCACCGAGGCCGACGTGAAAGTGGTGGCCATACGCACCGGCGGGCCCGGCGGCCAGCACCGCAACAAGGCCAGCACCGCAGTGCGGGCCACCCACCGCCCGACCGGCACCGTCGTGGTGGTCGACACCGAGCGGCAGTTCAGCCTCAACCGGAGCATCGCGCTGCGGCTACTGCGGCAACGGCTCGCGGCCGGTGACGAGGCGGCCGGGCGGGCGGTCGTTGCCGCCCGATGGCGCGTCCACGACGAGCTGGTCCGCGGCGATCCCGTGCGCATCGAACGCCCCTGATCCCCCTTCGCGCCCCCGCCCACGGGACGACACACAGAGGCGTCCTGAGCCTCTCCCGACTTGAGGCAACGCGCGTCGCTCTCACTGTCATCGCCACCACCCTCCGCAACCCGCTCCAGGAACACCCCCGTTACCTTTTTGATCGTCCCCAGCCTGAGACCCTCGGTCGCCCAGCCCGGTATGACTTAAGACCAACAGCAGCACTGACCGCCAGGCCGGGCCGCGCTGAGACGACACCCACCTGCGGACGTCCGCGTCCCCGACGCGGTGAAGGTCAGCCGATGACGGACCGGTCGAGGTGGTAGTGGTGCCACCAGTCCGGGCGGTAGGTGCGGATGACACCGTCGGTGCGGGTCAGGAGAAGGTAGTTGCCGTCCTGCACCAACGCCGCGTCCTCGTCACGGCCAGCGAGAACCCTTCCGACCGCCGCCATCATGTTGGGGATCCCCTTCCCGGCGATGTCGTCGGCGCGCATGGAGAAGGTGACGGACACGTACGTTGCGGGTTTCCATTCCCACCGTTCCTCGTCGTCGGTTTCGGCCTCCCAGTAGCCGTCTTTGCCGGCGCGGACGGTGATGGCGTAGCCGCGTTGGTCGTACAGGCGGGCGGAGAGCAGGGCAGGGTTCGATGTGGGGCGTGGGACTTCGCGGGGGTCGGCAGCGGTCAGGGCAGCTACCTCGGCGACGGGCGGGTCACCGGCCAGGACCAGGCGGAACTCCACGGCCATCAGTGTGCCCTCTCAGTCTCGCCGGACGATCTGACGGATCGTACCGTCGCGGGTTACCACCGCCAGTTCCTTCAGCCCATCGATCGGCCACTTGTCGAACTGCCGCCGTAACGCCACCACGTCACCTTCCCAATCTTTCAAGTTGAGCACCACCCGCTGGGTCTGCTCATCGTCGATCTTCTCCCGGACCTGGCTCCACACGTTGCGCACCGATGTTCGGGCCTGGGGCGAGTAGCAGTCGAAGACGTGCCCTTCGATCAGATAGTCCGGGTCCTTGTCCGGGTTACCACGGTCACCGGTACGGTCACGGGCGTCGCCGACCTGCTCTCCCGTGGGATTCTGATGCACCCGATAACCCTTGCCGGCGACGGTGTCGGCGCACTCGTTCTCCAACTCCAAAGCACGCCGGGTGCTGTCGTCGATCTTGGCGCCGACTCGGGTACGCGGACCCGTCGGCGTGCCGTTCTCGACCCCCGTGGCTCTTCTCCCCCACGCAGGAAGGTCGTCCTGTTGCTGCTCGGACACGACGCGAGGCGTGTCGCCGCGGGTCATGGGCGCAGGGCTGGCTGGCGTGGGAGGACCAGCCCCGATCAGTTTCCCGACGAACCCAGCCCCCGCGCCTGCCCGATCGCCGCTTCCGCAGCCTGCTGCACCGCGCCACAACGCTGCACCACCAGCACCAGGACCTGCTTCACGCCGTCGAGAGACTGCAGAAGCGGGCCCGGCTGCCCGCCCCGCAGCACCGTACCGACGAGTTGCCGGGCCTGATCGACATGACCGATCGTCGCAGTTGTGGCTTCACGGGCACCGGCAATCGCCTGCTGCACCTGCGCCAACCTGGAGATGGTCTCCTGCGGAGTGGCAGCCTCCCGAGGCACACTCGCGGCAGCGGTAGCCGCCTCACCCACCGTCCCGGCGGCCCCACCCAGCCCCGCCTGAACAGCGGAAATCGAGACACGAACCCGCGTCATCCCCGCCGCGACCGCCGCGAACCCCGCACCCACCGCCCGGGCAGCGACCTGCTGAACCTGATGATCAGCCGCCGCGGTGAGACTCTGCGCCCGCTCCAGACCCGCAGTCACCGCCCGCACCTCGCCAGAGACCTCCTCCACGCTCGACACGAATCAACCACCCCAACCGAGAACCGACTCCGAACCCAGCAACCTACCCGGCCACATCACCTCCCGGCGATACACCGCCATCGAACAACTGACCGCAGCCATGCCGCCTCCTCCCGCTTCAGACTGGCCGAGCCAGTAGGAACTTCCAGCACCGGGATGCCGACAGCGAAGGTCGGGCTTAGGGCTACATGTTGAACCAGCTCACCGGGGCCGGTCAGCTCGCGCCATCGGAGCACCACACACGGGTCCGTCTCCCCGAGGACGCAGCCAAAGTGGACATCCGAATCGCACGCCGGCGATCTACGCTGAGGGCTGATGACTCGGGCTTGCGGGAGGGTGAATGCCTACGGCGGCGGACTATCTCGCGATCACCCCGTCCGCAGCCCGTGCCCAATGGCACTCGATCGTCGTACGCCCATGGGCGGCCGAGGGCCGTCGGCAGGTCGCCTTCACCCCGGTGGAGACGCTGCTGTGCTTGGCCGCGAGCCTGCTGGTCGACCACCGCCGCTACGGCGGTTCGACGGCGCACCGTGCCGAGGAGCCGGTCCCCAGCCTCATCGCCGCAGGCGAATCCCAGACAACGGAATTCAAGTCCAGCGCCCGATGGAACCCCCATACCAGCCAGTACGAGGATGCTACTACCAGCGAGCCCGATTTGGTCGCCAGGGGCATCGACATCTTCCACTTTCTTCTTGGCGTCCTTGCCGGGCGGTTGTCAAGCGTCCACCGCACTCCCTGCCATCCTTGCAGGGAGTTATTGGTGTCAACTTCATCCACTCGACCCGCCTCGCTTTCGCCGGTCGTAGTCCGCTGGTCCAGGGGGCCAACCTCCGGCCCGGCGCAGCCCGTCCGGCAGCCGGTTCGCCGGCGGAGCGGTGGCCATGGGCGCTCTGATTGGCAGCGGCGTGGCGGGCGTCGCCGGTGCTCCATAGCCCCTCCTAGCCTCCGGAGCGGTGCTGGCCGGCGTGGTCAGCGTGTTCCTCAGGAGTCCAGCGACCGGCTCCAGCTGTTTCTTGCGGTGCTCAATCCGTGCGGTGGTGGTCCGAGCGCCGCGATCGCAGGCGGCGAGACAGCGCGAAATCCCAGCGCTGCGCCTGCTGTGTGCCGAACCACCTTCGGTCGACTCGGGGGCAGCGTTCATGAGGCCGCTGACGGGCGGTGACAGGGCACCGGAACAACTGCACCCAGCCGGCGGTAAACCGGGCTGCCTACACGAACACGCATGTCGACGGCCGCGGCGCTGCCGGTCGTGATCATTCCCTCTTGAGATTTGGCTGAACCACCCGCTCAAGACAGGTGTGTAGGCCCAACGGTCGATGCGAGCGCTACAGATCGCCCTAGATGGGTCTCGACTGAGGAACGATCACGACCTGTGAATTCACCTCGTGATCTCAATACTGTCGGGAGCCCGATAGCGGGAGGCCGTAACCTCCACTATTTCCCCTGATCAACCGCCATATGACGACAGACGATCTTGCGCATGCGCAGGTGGCTTACGCCTGGTGGACTTGCCAAAGGTGATGCTTATCTTCAAGCTTCGTAACGCATCGCACGCGGTCCGGAACGGAATGTGAAGGTGACTCAGAAGATGGCGCATAGTCGAATGGACGTTCGCCGAGGTGAGAGTCGTAACGGCGCAGGCCGTGATGGGCTCGGAGACGAGTTGCTGGTGGTGACGTTGCGCTGGAGGAGGGCTCTCCCGCGCCACAGGCGGCTCTCAAGGCCAAGCCGTGGTGGAGGCTGGAGGACGGGTGCCGCGCCGGCGCTCACCCACCGGGCCATCTGCGTAGTCCTCATTGCGCAGATGACCACGAAGCCTTGGGTCGGCGCACTCGGCGCCTTGGCGATCACCCTCCCCGTTTTCGTCGGGCGGCTAAACATTCGGATCATCGCAGTGGCCGACGACCCGACGCTGCCTACGTCCGAGAGCGAGTCGGATTTTCTTGAGAAGGCGACGACCAACCTCGACTCATAGCCCCGGTCTCGCGACTGGCCTCATGGTGAGAGAAGTCGTCTGTCCCGAAATGCTTTCCAGCATCTCGGTTAACGATTGGCCGGCGTCCCCGTAACGATCTGCCGTCCGTCGTAGGTTCTCAAAGGTCGCCTTGTATTTACTGACCGCAGATTTCTCATCGACGAAGGCCGTGTCGTTTCTGGCGTTGTCCAGGTAGACGATACTCGCGTCTTCCGGCGAACTAAATTCGAGTATCGAGAAAGGCCCGTTCATGCCGATGTGGCCGTCACTTGTGTCCGGAACGACAACGATTGTGGCGAGGTCCCGCTCCAGGATTTGGATGAGATGTTGTAGCTGCTCGCGCATGATCTCAATATTTCCCAGCGTGCGGCGCAGCGCCGACTCGTCAATCGCCACCCGCAGCTGCGAAGCATCGAGTCTGCCGAGGACCCGGGCTTGCCTCTGCTGCCTAATCTTCACTCGCGAGGCGATCTCGTCAGGGTGCAGCTCCGTTGTGGCAGTGGCTTCGATGATCGCGTGCGCGTACGCGGGCGTCTGCAGGAGTCCCGGCACGTACAGGGGGTGGAAGTGGCTCGCTCTCACGGCGGCGTCCTCGTACCCGAGGAACTCCATGTAGGCCGGCGTCAGGAGGTCCCGATGTTCACCAGCCCAGTGGTGTTGTCGCGCCTGGCGGGCGAGTTCCAGCATCTCGCGTACCTCGTCGGCGTCCGTCACCCCGTAGTAGTCAAGAAGATACCGGAGGTCATTGGCGGCAATACTAACGAATCCGCTTTCGATCCGGACAAGTTTGGAAATCGACCATTCCATCCCTCGTCGGACCTGTTCGAGGGTGTATTGGTTCTCTTCGCGGAGTTTGCGCAGCCTTAGCCTAAGGCGTCGGCGTGCGATTGTCGCCCCAAGATTTTCTGTCGCCATGCGCACACCCCTTGCTCAGGCTTTATGCAAGTTGCAGTACGGAAATACGTTCTGCACTTGAGGTCGTGTAGGTAGCAAACTGCGTATGTTCTTGTTGCTTTAATCTATCAGAGCATGGTCGACGGCCTTTAGGCTGGTGGCCGTAAACGATAGACGTTAAATCCAAAAATCTTTATCCGCTGATATGCTCGAAACAAGGGCGCCGCTGCGGGGAATATCCAAGAAGACTGCCTGGCGGACTGAACTCATGAACCGTAAGTGCAGAGTCCCGGAGTCGTGGAACTTCCATTGTCTAGCGGAACCGGCGGCTCGACGGTCAGGGTTAACCCGGAGGAGGGTTTCGTGAAGGACAACAGCCCGCGTTGGAGGCGGCGCAGCTCCCGATGCCAGCAGGAGACATGCGTCTACGTGACGGGGTACGACACTCACGTGGAGGTCGACAACGGCCCCGATGACACCGCAACTCTCCGCTTCAGCGCCTCTTCCTGGAGTGGCTTCGTCCGGGCCATCCGAGCAGGCGAGATGCTCCGCCGGCAGATTCACTGACGCCACCTCCCATGTCCTCCGAGGCGCCCGGCGCCGAGCACAACGTTCTCGATAGCTTCCGGTGCCCGGGAGCCTCCCGCCACGTTTGGCCCGGACCAGGCGGTTTGGCTCGTAACCCTAGGCGCTAGGCAAGGTGGTCACAAGGCAGCCACGGCTGATGCGCACTCGCATTGATTGGCCTCCTAGCCTGACGAAAGATTCTGCTGTCGGTCCTGGACATCCGTGACTTCTATTCGCGCGGACTCAACGCACAGATGCGGCTCTCGCTGCCACCCGGGACGAACCTCCTTCTGGGTCGATTCGGCAGGACAGGAGGGCCGCGTCTGGCGAGGAAGCCGCCGCCCCAGAGCTCGCATAACGACAACGGACCGCTCTCAGGTCGCGCCGCGCAGCGTCACCGCGAGATGATGTCGGATATCTGACTGGAGAAAGTGATATTGCCGGGGCGCAGTATCAAGAAGCTGAGGCCGCCGACTTGTGACCCAGGCGCACTTCTCGTTCCGTACGAGTCGCGAACCCGGGTGTCTGACGACAACGACATCCCCTCACAACCAGCAGCTCGCCTCACGAGGGTGCCGAGTGCTGGAAGTGCCTAGCCTGCTTCCTCGTTCACCTCGTCAAGGCAATGCGGTGTCTGCGGAAAAGACTGTCGAAGAAGGCCGTGACCAGCGGGCGCGCCTGGCCCTCGTCGTGGAGTTCGTTCGTGCCGAATCGGTACACCTCGTAGCCGGCGAGGGTGAGGTCACGGCTGGCTGCCATCGTGCGGGCGTACTCGTTGCCGTCCGGGAGCCAGCGCCGCTGGCCGTCTGCGGCCTCACGCTCGCTTGCGTAGTGCGTTTGCCCGTCGACCTCCAGCACGATGCGGGCACCTGCCGGGGCAAGTAGTAAGAAAGTCCATGCGGAACTGCGCCAGCGCGTCCTTCCCGCGGGTCTTCACGGTCTTCGGGTCCCAGTGGCGCCGCACCTCGGGCAGGAGAGCCGGAAGTTTCCTGCAGGGTGGAACGGTAGATCTCGTGGTACAGCTTGAACAAAAGCAGCTGATGCCTCGAGCCTGGCGGCACGCTGCTGCCGAGCCGTTGATACAGCTCCCGCTTGGCCTGGTGATCGTCCTTGACCTGGCGGGTGTCCGACCACCAACTCTGCAGATCACACCAACGCAGGCCCCCGGACCCGACAGGTCGGTCGTAGACGAGGACATCCCCGGTGGGATCCACCACCTCGACATCGCTGTCGATGACGTCGATGAGCCGCAGATCCGGCTTTCTCGCGCACGCGAAGATGAGCTGCTTGGGCCTGCCGGCCCTCGACCCAGTGGCTACCAGGTGGAAGGTCGCGTGTGTGGTGGTGACGACGACGTTGAGGGGGAGCCGAGTTGGTTGATCAGCCAGGTCCACCGCTCCACGGCGATCGTGTCGTCTGGCTTCGGCACGCATCAGCCGCGAGGGCTGGTTGGGCGGGTCGGCTCCACCTGCTCGTTGCCGTCGTCAGTGTCGTGCTGAAGGTGAGGGCGTCCGGCGAGCGGGTACGGCATTTGTCCTGTGTGGTGGGTGATGCCTATGGCGCGGGCTATCAGATTGGTGGTGAGTGTGTAGATGGCGACGGTGGCGGCGATGCCGGCGGCTATGGGCCAGGGCGCTGCGGTGGCGTTGATGGTGGGGTCAGTGGCTGCGGCAGTTCCGGTGGCGAGGGCGAGGACGGCGGTGAGGGCGTTTTGGGTGAGGTGGTAGGTGAGGTTCCCCCGGTAGCTCGGAGGCTTTCGATCATGCTCTGATGGAGCTGAAGGGAGTCATCCGTGGCAGCACCGAAGAAGTACCCCGATGAGCTGCGTGAACGTGCGGTGCGCTTGTATCGGGAGTCGGACCCGAAGCCCGTGATCCGCCAGCTGGCCCGCCAGCTTGGGGTGCATCACGAGGCGTTGCGGAACTGGATCCGCCAGGACGAAGCCGACCGTGGGCAGCGTGACGACCGGCCCACGACCTCCGACTTGGAGGAGCTGCGCCGCCTGCGGCGGGAGAACGCCGAGCTGAAGCGCGCCAACGAGATACTGAAGGCCGCGTCGGCTTTTTTCGCCTCGGAACTCGACCCAACCCGGCGACGGTCGTGACGCTCGTCGACGAGCTGCGCGATCGCTTCGGGGTCGAGCCCGTCCTCCGGGTCCTGGGCGTAGCCGTCTCCACCTACTACGGCTGGCTCGCCCAAGCCGCGAATCCGTCCGCTCGGCGCCGCGAGGACGCGGAACTGGCGGTCGAGATCGCCGAGATCCACGAGGTCTCCGGCGCCACCTACGGCAGTCCGCGGGTGCACGCCATGCTGCGCCGCCAAGGCCGCCAGGTGGGCCGCAAGCGGGTCGAGCGGTTGATGCGTACCGCCGGACTGCAAGGGGCGTTCCTGCGCAAGAAGTGGCGCATCCCCTCGACCCGGTCGAACCCAAAGGCGACACCGGCACCGGATTTGGTCAACCGGCAGTTCACCGCTGCGGCACCGAACCGGCTGTGGGTCGCCGACGCCACCCGCATCCCCTGCGGCGAGGGCGTGTTCTGGCTCGCCGCCGTGCGGGATGTCTTCTCCAACCGCATCGTGGGCTGGCGGTGTTCCGACCGCTGCGACACCGACCTGATCCTCGGCGCCCTCGAATACGGCATCTGGTCGCGTGACGTCCGCGACGGGCAACTGATCCACCACTCGGACAGGGGCTCGAACTACACGTCGTTCCGCTTCGCGCAACGCCTGGCTGACAACGGAATCTTGCCCTCGATGGGGTCGGTCGGCGACAGCTTCGACAACGCCCTGATGGAGAACTTCTGGTCGACGTTGAAGATCGAGTTGGTCTACCGCAACTCGTGGCGGACCCGCGACGAGGCGGAGAACGCGATCTTCAGCTACATCGACGGGTGGTACAACACCCGGCGCATCCAGAAAGACCTCGGCTGGCGATCCCCAGACGAGTACGAAGCCGCCTGGCACACCCGCCCGCAAGGCCCCGACGGTCACCAGGCCCAGCAGGACGAGGCAACTATCGTTCAGCCTGAGCCCACCGGCGCCAGGTAACCAACCCTCCGGCCAACCGGGGGAACCTCAAGGCGAGGGCGGCTTCGAGTCCGCCGGTGCGGGTGGTGAGCCAGCCGAGGGCGATGCCGATGGTCAGTACGGCGAGGGTGCCCCATGGTCCACCGTTGGTGCCGTGTAGCGCGGTGAAGATGACGGCTTGCACGCTGATGGCGGGCCAGGGCGAGTGGGTCAGGCGGCCGATCGCTTGGAGGATGACGCCTCGGGCGACGTACTCCTCGGCGGCGACCTGGGCGACGATGAGTACGAGCAGGATCGTGAGGATGGTGAGGTAGGGGCCGGGGCCGGTCCAGGTCGAGGGTTGCTCCTGCGCCGGTGCGGCTTCGATGCCGACGATGACGGCGGTGAGGCTTCCGAGGCAGGCCGCGAGGACGATGCAGGTGGCGGCGATAGCCAGGCAGAGAGCTAGCCAGGGCCAGCGTAGCCGTCCGGTGACGCTGCTCAGGGTGCCGATACGACGTCCCTCGCCGCAGCGGATGATCAGCAGGGTCACGGGCAGGATGCAGGCGATCGCGGCGAAGGACAGGACCAGTTCGGTGTAGTGCCCCAGGACGGGCAGCCCGTCCGGGGCAACACGCTCCATGGTCAGGATGAAGGTGAGCGGGACGATCTGGGTGGCGACCAGCACGGCCAGCGCGGTCAGCAGTGACCGGCGTCGGGAGATGTGGTGGGTGAGCCGGTGGTAGGGGGTGCCGGCCGGCGGCACGAACGAGCGCATAGCTGACGGTTCTCCATGGTGCTGATGGGCGTGATCTCGGTCCGGTGATGTCCGGGTGGTGACGAGCAGGAGTGGGCCGATCATGGGTCGGCGCCGCCTGGTGGGAAGCCGGTGTTGTCGGCGGCGGGTGGGGTGGTCATGACGAGGTGTCGTACGGCGCAGCGCACGCAGGGCAGTGCCGTGTCCCGTCGGGTGTCGGCGATGTGACGTCCGATGCTGGTCGGGTGCGGCGGGGTGGGCTCGTCGGCGAGGTGCAGGTGTAGGGCGATCGCCGCGATGACCGCCAAGGCGTGGAACACGAACGGGATGGCCTTTCGGACAGTGGTGACCGTCGGCGGGCTCAGCGCTGCGGGCGGCGGCCGGCCGGAGGGTGGCGGCGTCTATCGGACTCGGGTCTGGTCTGGCGTGGCCGGTGTGACGGTGGCGGTGTGTTCTCGGTGGAGGATCAGGACGTAGGAGAACAGGCCGGGTCGGGGTCCGGTGAGGTGTTCGTGGGCGGCCAGTAGTTCGCCGGTGGTGGGGTTGATGAGCAGCGTGGTGGTGGAGTCGTCGGCGGTCACTTGGAAGGTGTGTCCGGTGCGTCCGGCGGGGTCTGTGCTGTCTCCGCGGTAGGTGATGCCGGGGATCGTGGCGAGGACGCGCAGGGTGGTGGCGCGGTCCTGGTGGTGGAGGTATTGGTTGGTGGCGAGTGCGGCGATGCCGGTGGCGACCAGTCGCGGGTAGGCGGCTTCTCCGGCGAGTTCGGGTGGGGCGAGCAGGGCGGTCAGGGTGTTCGGGTCGGTGGGCAGTGGTTCGGGTAGGTAGGGGCGCAGGGTGCCGGCGGGGTGTCGGGTGGTGGTGGGTCGGGCCTGGGTGAGCTGTGTGTGTTCGGCGGGGGTGGGTTGGTGGTGCAGGTGGGGCAGGTCGGGGGTTCGGCGGGTGATGTCGTGGCCGGAGCCGTTGGTGTGGTGGCGCCAGCGGCGTAGGTCGGTGCGGGTGATGGTGGTGGTGGCGCGGGCCCAGGTCTGGGTGTGGAGGTAGGTGTAGGGCAGGTCGTTGGGCTGGTCTGTGCGCAGTGTGCTGATGCTGTCGGCGAGGGTGTGCAGGCGTTGCCGTGCGGTGGGCTGCGGTGTGGTGTCCACCGTGCCGGGCGTGGGGCTGTCGGGTTGGGGTGCGGGCGGGTTCGCCGCAGGTGTGAGTGTGGGGTTGGGGGGTGTGCTGTGGCAGCCGGCGAGCAGGACGCCGCCGAGGGCGGCGGCGGCCACGCGGGCCGGCGCGGTCGATGTGGGCACGGGGTTCCCTTGCTCTGGTGGTAGGACGCCGCAGGAGGGTCGGCGTGGTGGAGGCAGCCCTGCTCGCGGGCGGGCCGGTGGTTGGTTCAGTCGGCCGTGGTGAGTGGGACGGGTCGGCCGGCGCGGCGTAGCGGCCACAGCCGTGGGCTGCCGGGGGTGTGGAGGGGCAGTCCTGGGTGGTAGCCGTGTCTGGTCAGGAAGTCGCGTGTCCTGGTGGTGGTGACGACGGTGTCGATCGGGAGACCCTGGCGGTCGGCGAATCGGTGGTGGTGTTCGAGCAGCGCCTGGCCGATGCCGTGGCCGCGGGCGGTGGGGGTGACGTGCAGCCAGGCGAGCCAGTGGTGTGCGGCGGCGGAGCGGTACCGGCCGAGCAGGGCGTGCAGTCGTTGGAAGCGCAGGAGGGCGCGGTCGGGGGTGGTGTTGAGGTGGTGGCGGAACAGTGGGGGTGTGTGTGGTGTGGGGTGGTGGTGCCATACGGCGACGGCGCTCATATCGAGGGTGACGTCGACGGTGCCGGATTCGACGGCGTGGTCGATGTCCATGGCGAGCAGTGTGTGGAAGGTGGCGTGGCGTTCGGCGGGGTCGGGCAGGAGCCATGCGGCGACCGGGTCGGTGGTGGTGGCGTCGGTGAGCAGGGCGGCGATGGCGGCCACGTCGCTGGGCTGCGCGGGGCGGATCATCGGCGCAGCTGTGGTGGGGGCGTTCACAGTGACCGCCGGCTGGTGCGGCCGGTGCGGGCGGGCGGGAACGCTGTGCGGCTGCCGGTGGGGGTGGTGGTGCCGCGCCACATGCGCCAGATGGTGGGTCCGCCTGCGGGCAGGGTGAGGGTGGGGCCGGTGGTGTAGCCGCGGCGCAGGTACAGCTGCCGGTTGCGCGGGTTGGTGGCTTCCAGGTAGGCGGGTAGGGCGAGGTGGTCGAGGTGGCGGTGGTGGTCGGTGAGTAGGGCGGCGCCGATGCCGTGGTTTTGGCGGGCGGGGTCGACGGCGATGTAGGCGAGGTAGTGGTGGGCTTCGGCGGGGTGGTAGGCGGCGAGTATCTGTTCGAGCAGCATGAACCGTTCGGCGTGGATGCCGGCGATGGCTTCGAGTTGTTTGTCGCGGGTGCGCGGGCGGGCGGGGGTGGGGTGCAGGCGGGGGTACCAGATGGCGGCGGCGGACTGGTCGCTAGTGGTGTAGACCTTGCCGTGGGTGAGGGCGTGGTCGAATGCGTCGGCGAAGTAGCGGTAGTAGACGCTGCGTCGGCCGTCGGGGTCGGGTACGAGCCAGTCGGCGACGGGTCCGTGGTGGAAGGCTTCGGCGAGGACGGCGATCAGGGGGCCGGCGTCGGTGGCGGTCGCGGGTCGGACGGTGACGGTGGTCAAGGCTGCGGCTCCTTGCTCAGGCGGGTTGGCGGGTGGGGTCGGGAGTGCGGGCGCGTCGGGTGGCGCTGTCGGCGCCGAGGCCAATCGAGGCGTAGGCGAGTGGGTGGGTGGTGCGCAGAATCAGCGCCCAGGCGATGCCGGCGAGTGCGGCGGCGGCGTAGGCGGCGGGCAATGCCCAGCGCAGTGGTGAGTCGGGGGTGACGCCGAGGAGGGTGGCGAACTCGCGCAGAGTGGCGGTGAGGATTCCGCCGAGCGCGAGCGTGGCGATGCCGGGCGCGATGAGGGTGTGCCACAGGCTGTCGGTGCGGGTGCTGCGCCGGTAATAGGCGACGACGGCGGCGGAGGTGACGGTCATGAGGATGAGGACGCCGAGGCCGCCGGTGACGGTGACCCAGAAGAACAGGTACACGATCGGGTCGGCGCCAGCGGCGGCGTAGCCGGTGATGACGGCGAGGGCGAGGCCGCTCTGGGTGAGGGAGCCGATTTTCGGGGCGCCGGTGCGGCGGCTGGTGTTACCGAACACCGCCGGTAGCACGCCTTCGCGGCCGAGGGCGAACAGGTAGCGGGCCACCGTGTGGTGAAACGACAGGATCGCGGCGAACAGTGAGGTGATGAACAGGATGCGGGCGATGGTGATGATGCTGTCGGCCAGGTGCGGCGACACCAGGTGGAAGATCAGGTCGGTGCCGTCCGTACGTGCTGCGGCCACGATGTTGTGCGGGCCGGTGGCGACGGACATCGCCCACGCCGACAGCCCGTACAGGATGCCGGTGACCGCGACCGCGATGTAGGTGGCGCGGGCCACGGTCCGCCGTGGATCCTTGGTTTCTTCGCTGAACACGACGGTGGCTTCGAAGCCGACGAAGCCGGTGATCGCGGTGACCAGCGCGGCGCCGATACCGGCGGCGAGGATGTGTGACGGGGCGAGGGTGTCGAGGCGGACCTGCCCGTCGGCGGGATGGGTCAGCATGACCGTGTCGAACAGCAGCGCGACGGCGCATTCGGTGACGAGCACGACGGCCAGGACGCGTCCGTTGATGTCGATGCGCGCCACCCCGAGACCTGCGACCACGGTCCAGATGGCGAGGGCGCACACCCACCAAGGCAGGGGCCAGCCGTAGCGGTCGTTGAGGAACTGGGCAGTGACGGCGCCGGCTCCGCCGTAGAGGCCGACATGCATCGCGCTGTACGCCACCAGCGCGACCATCGCCGCGCCGACGCCGGCCGGACGACCCAGGCCGTGGGTGACGTAGGTGTAGAAGGCGCCGGCGTTGACGATCCGCCGCGACATGGCGACGTAGCCGACCGAGAACAGCGCGAGCACGGCGGCGACGAGCAGGTACGCCACGGGGATGCCGGTGACGCCGGTGACCGCGTAGCCGGTGGTGGCGCCACCGGCGATGACGGTGAACGGTGCGGCGGCGGCGATCACGAAGAACAGCACCGACACGGTGCCGAGCCGTCCTCGGGCCAGCACAGCGGACACGGTGTCGGGTCGGGTACGGGGCATAGCGGTACCTCTCGCAAGCGGTGGGGATGGTGGATGGGGTGGCCCGGGCGGGTCAGGTACGGTGGGCCAGGACGCTGGCGTCGACGACGCTGCCAAGATCAGCGAACAGGGCGCGCAGCTGCGGATGAGCACGCTCGACCTGCCGGCGCAGGAACACGCGGGTCGTCGACGACGCGCCGTCGAGCAGCAGCGAATCCAGGTGGGTGTGGACCGCCAGACCGGCCAGCGTCACGTCGAAGTCGTTGAGCTGCTGCCCGGTACGCAGCGCGTGTGACAGCCGCGCCCACGACCAGGCGGCGGTGTTCGTGTCCGCCGGCACCCACACGGTGCGCTGCCACCACCACCGGCCCTCGTGCTGCGGCGCGATCAGCCCGCCCTGCCACATGCGTGTCGCGACCTGCTCGTAGGCGGTGTTGGCCAGAAACATCAACCAGGTGCGGGTGGCGGTATGCCGGGACTCGGCGGCCAGCCGGTCCAGCACGAGATGCTGCAACCAGTCCCGCGGCGTCGACTGAGCGGTCACGCGAAGGTGCTGACCGACGAACGTGACCCGCCCGTCCCAGCACAACTCGGCCAGCAACGCCGCCGCCAGACCGTGCGCCATCGCCGGATCGAACAGTCGAGGCCGACCGGACTGGTCGTCGTGGGCCAGGAAGAAGAACTCGTCGGCCAACCGCATGGTCTGCGCGACCCCGCGCACCGGCCGACTCGACCGCACCTGCGGCGGGTAGACGGGAACCGGCCGGGTGTCGTCGTCGGCGGCGCCAGGATGTGGGAAGTTCACCGCAGCGGGCCTTCCTCAATCGATCGGTCAACAGACAGCGGCAGGCCGAGCTGCCGCAGAAGGTCACGACCACCGCGGTGACGGGCCAGTTCCTCGAACGCCCACGCGTACTGCCCACACCCGTCGTCCCGACAGTGGAAACAGCTACGGTCGCCGCGATGCGCAAGCACCGTGGCCCGCGCCGAAACGAACCGGTCGACGGGCCGGTCGCTTTCCTCGCTACCGGTCACGGCATACGGCAGTGCCGGTGCAACGCGGAGAGTCTGGCCCGTACCTCCATACACGGCGGATGCCGCTCGACATGCGGGTAGTCACACTCCGGCCGGTGGCCGAGCACCCAGATCCACTCCTCGCTCCGGTTCGGCAGATCACGCAGAGCAGCGACGGCCACCGCTACCGCCGTGCCGGGGGTCAGGTCACGGCCGTAGGACCAGTCGTTCGCCGCCAACCGCAGCACCGTGCCCACCGCCAGGTCAGGCACGGGTACGGGACTACGGTTCATGACCCCGCCCTCCCCCACCCTGCGACGCGGTAGCCGGCCGGGCGGCCGACGGCGGCACACGCGACCGCACCGACCTGGTCAGCCATCGCCTCGACTCCTGCGGGGACGACGACTTCCACCCGGCAGCGCCCACGACCGCCGTCCCGCACCGGGACCCACACACCCGGACGGCGTCGCGTCCGAGGGCGTAACGGCAGTACCCTCACCGTGCACCTCGACAGGATCCGCGATCAGCGTCGCCGCCGGGCCCTGTTGATCCTCGACCCGGGTGGTCCTGCTGCCGGAGGAAGCGCAACCGAAAGGATTGAACGGCCGATCATCGGCCGGCACGAACCACTTCACGCCGGCGCACCCTCCCCTCACCTGACACCCGCCAGTGACGAATAGCTCCTCGCGAATCAACAATCACGCAACCCGCGAGAATCGGGAATGCCGACCTACGGACCGACCTCACGTACCGACTTACGGTCCGACCAGCACGTAACCAGCCAACACGACAGCTATTCGGATTCGTCAGAACCGTCAGCCCGGTTGGTGGGGTTACATTGAACGCATCCGACCGGCGGAACACCGCCGACCGAACATGAGCGACCCACGGCGGGAATCCGAACAGGACCTTCCCCGTCTACCGCAGCTACACCTCGGCTACCACTCGGGATGGAACTCGGAGGGAGGTCTCGATGCCGCGCCACCCCGACACCGTCGTCACTCCCAACGCGCTGCTGGCCGCAGCACGGCATCGGCGGCACTCGCCGCGACGTCCCGGTCAACACCTGTCCCGAGCAGAGTTGGCCGACGCCGTCAACGCCGCCCTCGACCGCCTCTACCCCGCACGAAGCCTCACCGCCCACTACGTCGACCACCGCTGGGTCGGCAAACTCGAACGCGGCGAGCACCGCTGGCCCAGCCGCGAACGCCGCAACGCCTTACGCCAAGTCCTCGGCGCCGCCACAGATGCCGACCTCGGCCTCTATAACCCACGACGTACGCCTTACGCCCCTCCACTCCCCCAGCTACCGGATCAGATTGCTACCGTCCGAGCGATAGGCAGACACGTCGACGACGCACTCCTCCACGGCGATCCACAGGCCTGGCAACGAGCACTCGATCACCTGACCGCCCAGCCCACCCGAACCTGGCCCCAGCTCGGCGTTCGCGTACAGCAACATCTCGACATCCTCGACCGTCTTCAGCGCGACGGCACCCGCCCGCACCTCGCACGTATCGACGCCCAACTGTCAGAATTCATGAGCTGGATCGCTGACAACACCACCACCTCAACCGACGGTGCCAGGTGGCTCGACCGATCGCACCAACGAGCAACAGAAGCTAACGACCAGCCACTGACCGCCTACGCCTTCATGCGACAAAGCCAGCGCGCCCTCGACAACGGCGACATCCGCACCGCGATCGTCCTGTCACGCCGGTCCTTGTCATCCGGCCCGGTGCCCGCCCGCACCCGCACGCTATGCCTCACCCGCGTGGCCGAGGCTTTGGCGGCCAGCGGCAACGACGAAGACACCTTCACCGCGATCACGACCGCCCGCCGCGAACTACTCAACACCACCACCATCGACGCCGACGACGACCAGTTCGCCCGGCACTGCGACCCGCACTACGTTGCCGCAGTCGACGCTCGCTGCCGGCTCCTGCTCGGCGACCCGTCCTCCGCCGCCACGATCCTCACCGAACTCCTCAACGACCAAGCCCTCATCACCTTGATCGACACCGGACTCTGGCACGCCCACCTTGCCGAGTGCTACCTGCACCAAGACCCTGAACGCGCGGCAGACCACGCCACGGCCGCGCTGCGACTCGCGGACGAAACCGCGTCCTACCGCGTCATCCGCGCCACCCAACCAGTCGCGGTAGCGCTACGCCGCCACAAAGCCCTGCCCGCGGTACGGATCTTCATCGACAGGTACCGCACCGCAGTGACAGCCCAGTGACAAGATGACCGAATGGACCTGCTTCCGACCACCACAAGCACCGACGTCGCCTCCCGCACACCGGAGGTAGCGGTTCTCCCCGTCGGCAGCTTCGAGCAGCACGGTTCATTCCTGCCGCTGACCACCGACACGATCGTCGCCACGGCCATCTCCGCAGCCATCGCGCGACGGCACAATGTCCTGCTCCTACCGCCGATCACGCTGTCGTGCTCACACGAACACGCCGCCTGGCCCGGCACCGTCAGCATCACCCACCAGACCCTCACCGCAATCATCGAGGACACCCGGGCCTCACTCGCCGCGAGCGGAATCACCCGCCTGGCCATCGTCAACGGCCACGGCGGCAACTACGTGCTCTCCAACATCGTGCAGACCGCCAACGCCGTCACCCCGGGCTCGATGACCCTGTTCCCCACCCGAGAGGACTGGCACAAAGCCCGACAGGACGCACGCCTGGACAGCGATGCGCACCACGACATGCACGCCGGTGAACTGGAGGTATCCATCCTGCTGCACGTCCAGCCACACGCCGTCAGCGACGACTTCACCGACGGCGACCACGCCGCAGACAACCGTCCAATGCTGCTCGTCCACGGCATGAGCGCGTACACAAAAACGGGCGTCATCGGCCGGCCCTCAGCAGGCACAGCAACCAAAGGCCATGATTTACTTATGAGCCTCGCGCAGTCGTTCGACGATCACCTCGCCATTCTGCTACGAAAGCATTAACGCGAACACGTTCAATCAGACCCGCCTGTGCTGGGAGCCCAGGATGCCGCGGCACCCCGACACCGTCATCACCCCCACCGGCACGACCGTCAACGCCTCGACCAGACTCGGCCGGGATAAGGCAGGCAGCGACACTCCAACATGATCCGCGTGCACGGCGAGCACACCGATCAGCGTTGATGTTCCCAACGGGCGTGGTCCTCGGATGATCTTTCGGCTTCGACACCTGGATGTTCACCGAAAGACCGCGCCCGGCCTACCACCATGATCAGGAGCGTCCGCCCCAAAACACCCACGACGGGCATATCGCTACCTTGCCTGAGCCCTGAGCTAACGACGGTTCAGGGTTGAAACGCCCTGTCGTTCCTCGATGATTGGCCATCCAGCGTTTCCTGTTTCCTCTTTGGCGCCGGAAGGGCTAGAGCCTTGCGAACGGCCGGCAGCGATGCCACCCTACGACTTGCCTGAAAGGGGAATCGGAGTCCATGTCATTCCGAATATTTATCAGTTACCGCAAGTCTGATCAGTTTGCGGCTGCAATACTGCTTGACGAATCAATGCGAGCACGTTTCGGAAACGAGGCAGTCTTCCGAGACAGCCGCAGCATCCCGCTCGGCGCGGATTTTCGATCGCGGCTCTGGCAGGCGCTGAGCGAGT
The DNA here is from genome assembly GCF_038246755.1 of Micromonospora sp. FIMYZ51. Lineage (NCBI taxonomy): Bacteria > Bacillati > Actinomycetota > Actinomycetes > Micromonosporales > Micromonosporaceae > Micromonospora > Micromonospora sp. FIMYZ51. Next base: position 4,800,079 of record NZ_CP134706.1, read on the forward strand.
CCGACGTCCTGCTCACCGTGATCGGTGAGCAGTGGTTGTCCGCCGAGCAGGATGGCGTGCGTCGGCTGGATATGCCGGACGACTATGTACGGCTGGAGATCGCCTACGCTCTGCGGTTCGGCTTGAACGTCGTTCCCGTGCTAGTCGGCGATACGCCCCTGCCGTCTGAGGGCGATCTGCCGCGCGATCTGCGGGAGCTGGCATACCGCCAGTACATCCGCATCGACGTCCGGACCGCCCATCAAAGCCTGGACATGCTCGCTGACCAGATCGCGAGGATCATCAGTGATCAGAACGGCGGGACACCCCCGCCCCCAGCGATCCCGCAGCACATGAGCGGCGAGAGTCAATACACTGTGGTCGCCATCCGCATTGACAAGTACATCGACCGGCCCGATCCGGAACAGGGCGCCCTACGCGCGACGATGTACGAGCAGTTGCTCCTCGCAGCCGCCGATGCAAGCCTCCCGTGGAGCGACTTCGCGGTCCAGGACTACCTCGGCGGAGTCCACCTCTTCGTACCCGGATTTACCTCGCCCGCGGCCATCGTGGTGGACTACCTGGACTCACTCGAAAAGCGGCTGGCACACCTGCCCGCAGCAGGGCGAAACCGCCTACGTCTGCGGGTCGCCGTCCACCTTGGAATCGCGAGCCGGGATCCGCATGGCTGGGCCGGTGCAGCTCTTGCCGTCGCCGACCGGATGGTAACGGCCGCCGTTCTCGCCGACGTACTGACAGCCCGGCCACGAGACCGGGTCGCGCTGATCGTCTCTGAAGGCCTCTACGAGGCTGTGGTAAGGCCCGGATACCGCGATGTGGATCCGGACAGTTTTGCCGCTGTCGACATCAAGACGGCGGGCCACCCGACCACCAAGGCGTGGGTGCGGAACGCGTCTGCCATGAAGCCGGCGCAGCGGCAGCGTTGGCCATGGCGGTTGACCACCGGGCTCGGTGTGTGCCTCGGCCTCATCGTTCCGCTCGCCTTCGTACTGTTCGATGGTCGCGCCGACCCGCGCTCACCGGGAGGAACGACGGTCCAACTCACGGACAACCGAGCAGGCACCCCCGTTTTCAGCGACGTGAACGGCACTCCCGCGGACGCCGCACGCATCCCCTTCGGCACATCGGTTCACGTCTCATGCAAGGTTCGAAACACCGTCGGTGGGATGACCAGCGTTCTGTATTGGTACCGCCTAGAGAGCGAGTGGCGGGGACTGTACGCGCCTTCCGACACCTTCGCCAACGGCGATGTTCCCGGTACGGGCGGCAGCACGAGAGTGGATGCCAATGTGCCGGACTGCTGATCCCACTAAGGAGCGGATGTGAAGATTACCACCGCCCGCACGGTTCCGGTCGTCGTCCTGGTCGCGATCCTTGCCGTACTGCTGCTCGGTACGGATCTGGTGCGGGCACGCCAGGGAGCCGCTCCGGCCGAACACCGTGCGGTTCTCAACTCAGATCTCGGCTGGATCAACCTCCGCCAGTGCACCAAGGCCACCTGCGTCGTGCTCGACCAGCCAGACAACGGCACCGTCGTCACCGTTCGGTGCTGGATAAGGGGGCAGATCGCCGACCCCGACGGTCATCCGGGACTCGACCGGTGGTACCTGGTCACGAAAATCGACGGACGCTACGTCGGATCCTCAGGCTACGTCTACGCCGCACTGCTCAACACACCACCCGAAGGGCTGCCGGGGTGCCACAAGCGGGAAGGCATGACCGAGATTGGCACCCGCTACCCGCTCATCCCCGAGGCCGGTCACGCGGTCACACTCGCTCGCGGACCCGCTGCGCCAGAGGGCTACTGGTACGCAATCACGGTCCGCGGGCTGCGTCCGCACACGACGTTCGAGGTGCGGTGCTTCGACTCGGAGGACAACACCCCCACCGACTTCCTACCTGACAAGCGCGGATTCCGCCGCTATCCGATCCGAACCGATGCGAACGGCAACGCCTACAGCGAGAGGGGCTGCTACTCCGCCGTGAACGGCAAGCACACCGTATCGGTCGACGACTGGTACTCAAACAGCGTGCTGTGGGGCGCCTCGCCAAGTAAGGACCCGGCCCTCACCAATGCTCCCAGGGCGCCTACCGTGGCACCCCGTACACCAGGGTTAGGCGGGGAGGACAGCCCGGTGGTTCGGCTCGCGAAGGGCCCCGCAGCGCCAAAGGGATACCGGTACGCGATAACTCTACGCGGCTTTCCCGCCATAAGCATGATTAACATCACCTGCTACGACAGCGTCTCGTCTGCCGGCTTCCACAGGTTTTCCCTGCGTACCGACAGCGAAGGAGGTGCCAGCACGACGAGCCAATGCTACTCGGGCGACGGGCCGGATCACTGGGTCGCGGCGAACGGCGTCGAGTCGAATCACGTGACTTGGTCCGGTGAATCGAAGGTTTCAGTACCATTGCCTTCTCCTGCCCCGCCCCCACCTCCGCCACCCAGCCCTGCCGTCTACCTGGCACAAGGACCGGCGGCGCGGGCTGGTTACCGCTACGCAATTACGTTAGACGCCTTCACACCGCACACGAGCGTGACATTGACCTGCCACGACTCAGTCGACCCGGACGGTTTCTACGCATTTAGCCTGCGAACCGACGGCAATGGTCACGCGTTCACCCAGAGCTACTGCTACTCCGGCGATTACCCAGACCACTGGGTAAGAGCGAACGGAGTCGAATCCAACCATGTCCACTGGTAGAGACGCCTTGGTCGTTGCCCGGCGCACCCCTGGGTCTTGGTCACGGCGACAGCGGCATCGTTCGCGCTCGGCGGTTGCGGCCGCGAGCGGACGGCTGAGCCGCTGTGGGCCGCAACTTCAGCTTCTGCCGTGACAGCATCAGCCCCGACGGCTTCAAGACCGAAACCCTCAGGACCGACAATGGGGTACCGCCGCCTCGGAGTCGTACTGCTACTCGGGCGAAGGCGAGGAGCACTGGATCACTGCCAACGGACAGGACTCGAAGGGGTTTGGTGGGCCTGACTCATCCGCCTCACTGTCCGCAGGCAACGTTCGCGCCGCGCAGGACACGGTCGCGGCGTCCGGCTACTGCTACCCAAATCTATAGCGGCGTGCTCGGCAGAGGTTGATTCGTTGCTCATGGTGCCGACGATGACCCGCTCGATGACGATGCCGCTGCTGGTGCCCAGCGCGGCCAGCAGGTGTACTGGGCTGCCGTCTGCCCGGGAGCGTCTCGCACGGCTTGCCGTCGATGGCGACGACCTGCCGGTACCGCCGTCGCTGGGGCTGATCCTGCAGCGAGGTGCGAACGCAGCCAGCTCGCGAGAACCGTGGACAGCAGGGGGCGCCCAGACGGATCAGCAGCCGTCACATCATGGTCGTGGCCGGTACCCCCGCGTAGGAAGCCGAGCCGTGCCTGGGCGATATTGTCCAGGTCGTGCCGGCAGACACCCCCGATCGCGACCATCGAGCGTGCCCCGCCATCACCGCCTACACTGCGGGCAACCCGGCCAGCGGGTGACGAAACCACGCGTTTGTGAGGGTCCGTTACCGTCGCCAGCGCGTGCAGCAAACCTGCTTGTTCACGTCGGGCACCGGAGATAGCGCAGATGGTAACTGCGGACAGTACCTGCATCGGGCATGTCGGAGACGCTCACAGACGTCGGGCTCCATTGACCGACGACCCGTCGGCACCGGGCCGGGGCGGCGGCACCGTACTCGCGCGTCCCAGTTTCACCGGCGAGAGAACGGGAGGTTCCGTCCAAGCAGCAGGGGTAGGGCTTTTGCGTGACACCGCCTCACGGATGCGATCGGTGAGATCGTCCCGGAACCGCTCGATGTCGACAGCCTGCAGCACGCCTTTATCGATGAGATATGTCAGCAGCTCCGACGAGCGCACGTCGCGTGCTTCGTCGCGATCAACTCCAGTCTTCCAAACCTGCATGATGAGGTCGAAGGTTCCCTCTTTGTCCTGCGGATTCTCGGCTAGGTGCGCGAGTAGTAGCTGGTAGGGGTCCAAGTCCAGTCCACGAAGGGTTGTCAGGGCTTCCTTGTGTCTTTCCAGCTCGCCGGAGTGTTCGATCCTCTTGATCTCGTTTGCACGCATGGCGGCCAACTTGGCCTGCTCGTGCCGCTCGACTTCAAGTTCCCTACGGCGATGCGAATCTCTGCGGTCGGCCAGATACTCACGCGCGGCGAAATCGGGAGTGAGTTGTGCGCATACATAATAGATCTTGATTCCTTCAGGAAGAGTGAAGCCTTCGGCGCATTCGCGGTTAAACCGCTCTTCGGCGAGGTGAGTCTCATCGATTTCAAATTCACGGACCGTGGCCCTCAGCGCGTCCCCGACGTAGTTGAGGATCGCGGAGTCGCCGTAGGTGATATTGCGGCGCACCACTTCGGCCGGATCCGTCACACGGAATCCAATGTTCAGTGTCGCCTCCAGATAATGAGCGCGCCTTGCGGTTGGCAGGTCCATCCCTCCCAATTTCGCGATTCGCCGATGATCGGCCACGTCTATCTCGTATCGCGTCCAGCCGAAAACTGGGGCCTGACGACTCCACTTGAACCGGACGCTATCCGGATAGCTCACCTCGCCTGCGGCGTTCGAGTACACGACGGTCACCCCCGGCCGGGAGGCAGGAGTACGCTGCCACCCAGGCCAGGCGATAGGTGCAGAGCGAATGATTGGCTGGAAGCCACGTGCCATTTCTTCTACTCCAGGTTCGTGGTCTCTGTCTCGAGTTGGCCGAGGTATCCTTTGACGGCGCTCGCGGTTCTTGTCAATGGTTGTAAGTGATCAGGGCTGCGCCATTGATCAACCAAGTGGCGTACGGTATGCCGCATCCGCTCGTCTTGCTGATATACGGCGCCAATCAGATATGTGAACGCCCGCCGCATCGTCTGGTTCTTCTCGGCCATGGCAGCCCAGTCGGTGAGGGTTGTGATGGCTTGGTCACGGAAGGTCCAGGACTGTAAGGAATTTGCCCACAGGAGGCACAGCGTGCCCCGCAGCCGCCGGTCGCCATCGGCGAGGACGAGCAGGACCGGCCACAACTCCGGTACTCCGCGGTGGTCGTCATCCGTCTCGGCGATCAGCGACCTTGCTGCATCGAGGAACGCCCACTGCGCCGCCGGCTCGCGCCGGTAGTTGGGCAACCACTCGCAGAGCGCCGACAGGATCGGGCTCACGAGTCGACAGTCAGCCCGCCCAGCGAGATCGGAGAGGCTGCGTGCGACAGAGAATCGGACCTCGCGCCTGTCGACGACGGCAAGTCTGCCGAGCCGATCGATCAACCACGTCGGGTCCGTCGAAGCAAGACTTACGCCGTAGGCCCGGGCCGCCGTGGCCCGCGTCCATGTATTGCTCCGGATTCCGCCGTGCCATTCCTCGACGAGACGCACGACGTTTGCTGCCGTGGAGGTGGTCGCCGCGGGGACCCGGAGGGCGTTCGCGACCGCCTCCCGGCGCAGGTAGTCCTCGTCTCGCGCCCAGGGGGCGAACATTCGGTGATGCAGATGGTCGAAGTTTCGAACGGATAGCAGTCCGAGGGCTGTCGCTGCACGAATCCGGACGCGCTCCGGCTGCTCCTTGGTCGATGCCAACTCGAGCAACCAGTCGGTGATCGCCTCGGTAAACCCGACCCGACGCCAGAAGTGCTGGATGACGCGCCGGGGATATGTCCGTTCAGAGTACTCGACGGCTTGGACGACGGTGCGGCCGAAGGAGCCCCGGGTATACACTTCCCGCAGGCACGCGCGGAATTCTTCTAGTCGATTTCGGTCACCAGCCCGACCGACGTCTATTGATTTGCTTCTCGTGATGTCTAGTTTTGACAGCAGCACGCTCCCCATTTCCGTAACCTTTTCATGGGGCATTCCGTCGAGTACCGCAAGGGCGACGGCAAAGCAAATGTCCTCGGGGTCCGTGAACCCGTCGAGCCAAATGGTGAAGTCGTCGGCGTTTCGTCGCGCCATTCTGTCCCGCACGAGCGTTATGTTGGTCTTGCCCTCCTGGGTAGCGCGCTGGACGAGTTCGGCGAAAGTGGCTGCCCGTCTGCGCGGCAACCGTGGCACTAGGTCGTCGATGGCCCGACCCACTTCATCCTGCTCGAGCACCTGCTCCGCCTGGTTGCCGAGGCGCCAGCGCAGGTGGCTCTCGACTATGGCCCGATGCGTCGGAGGATCGAATCCTGGAAGGCGGTGGTCGAGCGCCTCCTCGTCCGCGAGCCGGGTATCGGGACCGACGATGATGACGAGCCGCGCCTTGGCCTCCATGAGAAGGTGGTCCAGGTTCCGCAGTTGGCGCCCGGAGACAACCATCGCTACCTCCGGTTCGACTACGAGACCGGCGCCCCTGATTCGGCCGTCCGGCTGCCGCCGCTCCGCCTCGATTGCATCGGCAAGTTGCACGATATCCACGGCGGGATCCAAGAGGTAGATCGTGTCATGGGCCGCATCCAGCAGCAGTCTGATCGCTAGTGTGGTTCTGCCGTGGCCAGCCGAGGCCTGCATGAGGGAGGTGTTTCGAGTCTCGAAGTCTGCCTGCAACTTTCCCATGACTCGGGGCGGTACGAACGCGGCGCGGGCCGGCTCCAGCAGCAGGGGAGACAGACGGTGCATTCGCGCGGGTGTCTCGCTCCGGCCGAAGGTAATCATGTATTTGTCGCCGCCAACCAGGTCGCCTTGGATCAGCACCTGCTCCGCTTCTTCCAACCACTGTTGGCGCCGAGTCGCGTCTCCAGGGTCAGTCTCTGTCGCGTCGGCCGGCGCAGTTTCTGTACCGGCCGGTCCCACACGACCATTCGCCTTATCCGCGCCGCCGGTCTTACGGCCCGCCCCTGAGGCAGCGGTCTCGGTGCCGGCGGGGGTGGCTGTCTCCCGGTGCGGGCCCCCCGCGTCCGGTCCAGGATCGTCCGCAGTGGTATCCGGCTTCTCACTCATCTCAGGTCACGTACTTGGAGCCGTTGACGATGTCTCCGCCCACTCGTACGCGTCCGTTGAAGGTAATGCCGCCGGTCCCAGCTGGGTTGTCCGACCGCTTTGCGCGGGTGTCGGGACCGCTGCTGGCCAACACAAGCTCGTCGAGTCGGTCGAGCAGGCATCCGAGGTCCCGATCCGCGCTACGATGACGCAGGGTGAGGTACTGCTTGTGCTCAAGCGCGGCGAGCGAATCCGGCAGGACGCCGCCGGACGGCTTTGCGGCACCGCCCACGAGAACAGGAATGATCGGAATTTCGATCTGGAGGGCAAGTTCAATTTCCTGTCGCACGAAGTCATCCATGAGATCTACACGACGTTTGCCCTCCGCATCGGGAGCCAGCCATTTGGGGCCGACGACGACAACCATCGCCAAACATTTGGCAAGCTGACCCCACAGTATAGGCCGGAAGTCGACTCCGAGTGGAATGGACCTGCTGTCGAGGAAGGACGCACCCTCCCCCAGTCGCTCATCGATGCTCTGCGCCAGCAGCACGGCAGCCGATGGATCATCACTGTTCCGATAGCTGATAAAAACCTTTGCCATTGCGCTCTACTCCAGAGGTGGATTTGCATCTACGCCAGGGGCCCCGGATTGACATTCGGCAGAGTACTCCTCGGGCGCCCACTTGGGTATGCGCCAACGCTCGGCCTGCCCTGTCGAACGCACACGTATGGATGATCGGCTCGCAGAGGGGGGAAGTCCAGACGATGCCCGTTGCCCGCCAAGAGAAAAACGGGATACCTCGTCCGACATCCCTAAACCTCTGGTCCTCGATCGCACCCCGACGACCATGCCCGCTGCAACCATCCAGCCGAACGCGACCGCAGATGCCAGTTCAGGCCACTGCAGGGCCGCCGAGGTGGCAGTGACGCCGAGAGCAACAGCACCACAACGTCGTATCAAACTAAGGCCAATGAGCTTCGTCGCCATCGTCGTCCAATCGTTGGTATCGGTCACCGCTTTCGGCTCTTCCATCGAGTTGAATGCCTCGTGTAGCCTCGCCTCAGCAGGTCGCCAATAGCAGCATGCACCGCCACGGGGTCAGCGGACAGTTGTTGCCCAGCCAGTCACTTCCCAGGCAACGGGAGACGAAATGCCTCGAAACGCCGAAAAGAAAACACAGTCATTCGGAACTGCGTTGCGGGAGCGTCGTAACGCCGCCGGGCTGTCGCTCACGGAGCTAAGTCAGCTGGTTCATTACAGTAAGAGCTACCTCAGCAAGATCGAGACTGGGTTGAAAGTTCCGAGCCTGGATCTGGCGCGCAGGTGCGACGCGCAGTTGGGTGCACGTGGAGCCCTAGCCGCGCTCGCGCCGGAGACGCGACCGAGCCCCTCGCCGCCTCCGGCAGGCACGGCGGATGTCTGGACGATGGGTCTCAGCCCTGACGGACACAGCGAGTTCAGTGGCCGGCACCGACAAGGCCCTCACACAACCGGGGTAGCCACCGTTTACACGTGGAGGCTGCAGCCGACCTCCGGCCCGCGACACACCGAAGGCGAAACCTTGCCCGCCTTCCTGACGATATTCCAGGAGTCACGCCGTCTCGGACAGACCATCGCACCAGCGGCACTGATCCCGATGCTGATCGCGCAGACCAACGCCCTCCGCGTCATGGCGCCGCAGGCGAGGTCCGACGATCGGGCTCGCATACTCACCCTCGCCGCGCGCTTCGCCGAGTACACGGGCTGGATGGCCCAGGAGGCCGGCGACGACGGGGCGGCGATGTGGTGGACCGATCACGCTTGCGACCTCGCCGAGGCAGCGGGGTACCACGATCTAGCGGCGTACGCACTGGTCCGACAGGCGCTGATCACGATGTACCGACACAATGCTCCCGGCACCGTCGAACTTGCGCAACTAGCTCAGGAGCAGACTGAGAACCCCAGGATCTGTGGGCTGGCCGCGCAGCGTGAAGCCCAGGGACATGCCATCGCCGGTGATTACGACGCCTGTCTGAGGGCTCTCGACCGCGCCCGCGATCTGCTGAACGTGCCCGGTGAAGACGACGAACCCATCATCGGCACGTCAACCGTCGACGATCCGGTCACCCTCGCGACCGCTTGGTGCCTTCATGATCTTGGACGTCCGGAAATGGCGGTCGAACTCTTCGATGCCGCAATCCGCCGTATCCCCGTACACGCTCACCGAGCGAGAGCCCGCTACACGGCTCGGTGGGCGCTTGCGTTGGCCGCCGCCGGAGAGACAGAGCGGGCATGCCACGAGGTGAAGCCCGTCCTAGAAGCCCTCGCCCGCGCGGACTCCGCCACAATCCGCGTGGACCTCCGTCGGCTCGCCCAAGAACTTGCGCGGGCACACCACAAGGCGGCGGTTCGGGAACTGGCCCCCCGCCTTGCCTCGGCCCTCCACGCCGGCGCCCTCCACACTTGATCGACTGTCGATTCAGGCCACCCGGTTGATTGAGGTGCGACACCAGCGCATCGGCTACCTGGGCTGGATCGGGCCCCGAACTGTAACGCGGGTAACAGGTCGTTGACGAGTACCACGACGTGCCGCAGAATGGATCGCCCCCGCGTGCGCGGGGAGCACGTACGGTCACGGTAGCTGCCGGGCCGTTCGCCGCAGGTCATCTCGGTGAACTGACCCGTCTGCTGCCGTTCGAGATGGTCGATGACGTGCTGGCCGCGACTCGGCGTACACAGCAACGGGTCCGTCTGTTGCCGGCCCGGGTGGTGGTGTACCTGCTGCTGGCCGGTTGTTTGCTCGCCGATTGCCGCTACCGGCAGGTGTGGGCGAAACTCGTCGCCGGTTTGCGCGGGCTGCCGATGCCCGATCCCAGTGGCAGCGCGTTGCGACAGGCCCGGCAGCGACTCGGAACTGCCCCGTTACGGGCGTTGTTCGACTTGCTGCGCGGCCCTGCGGCTACCGGTGCTGTCGCTGGAGTGTGGTGGCGGGGTCTGCTGCCGGTCGTCATCGATGGCACCGTGCTCACCGTCGCGGACTCGACAGCAAACCTGCGTCGCTACGTCAAACACCGGTGCAACAACGGCGGCTCCGGCTACCCGCGACTGCGGCTGAGCGCGCTGCTGGCCTGCGGCACTCGCTCGGTCATCGACGCCGTGTTCGACCCGATCGCCACCGGCGAGACCGTCCAGGCACGGCAGCTTGCCCGCAGCCTACGCGCCGGGATGCTGCTGCTGGCCGACCGCAACTACTGCGCCGCCGACCTGATCACCACGTTCACCACGACCGGAGCGGACCTGCTGATCCGCTGCAAGACCGGCCGCAGGCTCCCGTCGCTGCGCCGCTACCGCGACGGCTCCTGGCTGTCAGTCATCGGCGGCCAGCACGTCCGCGTGATCGAGGCCCGGATCAGCATCACCACCACCAACGGCACCCACACCGGCGACTACCGGCTGATCACCACCCTGCTCGACCCGCACCGCTACCCGGCCGCCGACCTCGTCGGCCTCTACCACCAGCGGTGGGAGATCGAAACCGCCTACCTCGAACTCAAATCCACCGTCCTCGGCGGCAAGGTCCTACGCGCCCGCACCCCCGACGGCATCGACCAGGAGATCCACGCCCTGCTGATCGTCTACCAACTACTACGCACCGCCATGGTCGACGCCACCGACAGCCGACCCGGCCTCGACCCCGACCGCGCCAGCTTCACCACCGCCCTCAACGCCGCCCGCGACCAGGTCGTGAACGCCGCCGGTGTCATCGCCGACACCGTCATCGACCTGGTCGGCGTCATCGGCAAACGCGTCCTGGCCAACCTGCTGCCTGACCGCCGTATCCGCACGAAAACCCGCATGATCAAACGCTCGAACTCCAAGTACCAGGCCCGCGGGCCGCACGTCGACCGCCGCACCTACAAAGCCACCACCAGCATCGACGTCATCACCAACGACCCTTGACCAACCAGCCATCGCCCTAACTGAACGGCGTTGGTTCTAAGGGACGTCTCGTAACTAGGTGCAGGCGTTGCCCGGCACCGGTTCAGCGGTCAGCCGGTGAGGATGATGTTGTGCAGGTTCGCGATGCCGGAAGCGGCGTCGGCCAATGTGTGGGCGGCGCGGCGGTAGTCGCGCAGGATCTTGAAGCACTTCATCCTGGCCAGAGCGTGTTCGACCCCAGCCCGAACAGTGCGATGCTCGACGTTCAGGGCTTGCTTCCAGTCCGGAAGGTCGCTGCCGTCGGAGGGCTTGCGGTACGGCATGATCACTTCGGGATTGCCACGGTAGCCGCCGTCGGCCATCACCGGCCGTCCGTCCAGCTTCTCGGCGATGCCCGAGCTGCGGTAGACGATGGTGTCGTTGCGGTTGCCGGGCTGCGGTTCGCCGACGGCGATGACCAGGCGGGTGGAGGCGTCAATGGCGACCTGCAGGTTCGTCGAGTACCGGTAGTTCTTGCTCCGGGCGGCCAAGCGGTGGTCGCGGGTCGGGACCAGAGTCCCGTCGACGATCGCTATCTGCGCGACCGGCCGTTTACGCACTGGCGCCAGGGCCAGCAGCGGCGCGAGGGTGTCGATGACCCGGTGTGCCGCGGAGTGCGACACCCCGAACAGCGGGCCGATCTGGCGCATCGTCAGGTTCGTCCGCCAGTACGCTGCGACCAGCAACAGCCGATCCGGCAGGTCGAGAGCCCACTGTCGGCCCGGCCGGCCATCAGCGATGCTGTCGCCGCCACGCTCGGCGACCAGCCGGACTAGCGTGCGGAACTGGGCGGGCTGCAGCCCGGTGAACGGAAAGATCCACTCCGGGCGGGCTGCCGTGATCACCTGCACCCAGGCATCCTGCGCCACCATCCTCAACAGACAGACTCCGGGGCTACGAGGTGTCGCTTTGCAGAGTTTTCGTCAGTCAGTCAGTCAGCGCCTGCGCCGGCCCGCCTTGCATAGCCGCATACGTCGTGCACCCAGTAGTCCAGATACCTGGCCACGTCCTCGCGATCGGCAAGGTCCAGCGATAGCCACTCCCGCGCCGCCCGGACCATCTCAGCTGCGGCCTGCTCATGCTCGTCAGGCTTGAGCTCCACCCAGTCGGTAAGTTCGCCCCAGATGAGGTACACGTAGCCGGCCGGATCCACCTCGATCGACGCATGCGCAGACACCCCGTGGATGTCCAGCGCTACCTCGTAGGGATCCTCCGCGGCGATGAGACTCTCGGCCAGCGCGGTGACCTCCCGCATGTATGCCACCTCGGCGTCATCCTGCGCTGGGCCCGTCATGCCCCGAGGATCGCATCCGGCTGCGAACCTCGCTCGGATTTACGAGACGTCTCTTAGGACAGGGTCTGCGCCGCCCGGATCAGCGAGTCGTAGGTGTCGGTGGTGTCAGTGGCACCTCCAGCATCGTGGCGAACCGGTGCATCTCTTCCTGAACTTGCTCATTGCACTCGCCGCCGTCCACCAAACGCTCGATCTCCAGGAAGATGCCGATTCCGTCGACCTCGTCCACACACAACGACATCTGCCCATATGTCGCTGTGCGGCGTGTCTTGCGGATCCGGACCGTCGGGTAGAAGCCCATCTGCTGGACGGCGGCGTGCATCTGTGTCCGGTCGGCTACCTCGGTCTCGTGCTCTACACCGAACAGCTCGTTGGCCACCGGCGTTTTCACGGTCAGCAGATGCCGGCCGCGCTCGGTCCGCAGACGCGCGAACGGCACCCCAACCTTGGGCTGCCGTACTCCCAGCCGATCCGCGCGTACGCCTGATCATCCTGTGTGACTGGAGTCGACAAGACGATGTCCCGCGCTGCCAGCGCAGTCTCCAGGGCACCAAGATCCGCGACCCGGTACTTGACCTCCACCTCGCAAGCGACCACCGCCGTCATCTGCGCCCGTGGTACCTCGATGCCCGTCACGGCGTCGCAGCCTACGACCCGCACCGCTCCCCTACACCGCGCCGCGCCGGCAGCACGTCAGACCAGGCTCGCCTCGCGTCGCTGCCTGGGTGGATCGTGTCGAGCGCGGCGTTGACGGCATCGGTCAGTTCGGTGCGGGACATGCTTTGGCCAGGTCGTACCGGCGAAGGCAGACGCTGCCGGGCAGCGATGAGGACGCTGCTCGGCCTGATCGTGGTCTCCGGGTGACGAGGCACGGGTCTCTCCCCTCAGCCCCAGCGTGCCGGCCCTGCCGACTACGCCACCGACCATCCAGATCATCTACGTCCGACGCCGTGGCGCGGGAGCCGGGACGGGCTGACCGGAAGGTCGGACCGCAGGTCGGTATTCCTCGGCTAGGTCACGATGGGTGATTGTGTAAAGCGTAGTCAGTGAGGTCGGGCGGCAGGTGGCCGCTCTACCGTCTGGGCTCGTCAGCCTGGATCACTTGCGGGCTGGTGGCTGTGTTGCCGAAGTCGTGTGCACCCCTCGGGCGACTCTGCCGGTTGGCGGTCCGGTCGGGTGGAGCGGCTGTAATGAATAGGGAGAGTGGCGCGTCCATGGGTGTCGACACGGTGAGCAGCGAGAGCCTGCGTGGTGCGATGGTCGACCAACTGGTCGCTGATCATGAGGCCAAAGGGTTGACGATGCGGCCCGAGGTGGAGGCGGCGTTGCGGGCAGTGCCCCGCGAGTTGTACACGCCGGGTGTCTCGGCCGAGGAGGCGTACCGCAGCGACATCGCGGTGGTCACCAAGCGGCGTGGTGACGAGTCCGTCAGCTCGGTGTCGGCGCCGTGGTTGATCGCGGAGATGCTCGGGCAGGCGGTCGACGCCCTCGACGGCGGCTTGCGGGGCCGGCATGTGCTGGAGATCGGGTCGGGTGGCTACAACGCGTCGTTGCTGCGCGAGTTGGTGAGCCCGTCGGGTTCGGTCACGACGGTGGACATCGATCCCGAGGTCACAGAGCGGGCGGTGGCATGCCTGGCGGCGGCAGGATACGGCGACGTCACGGTGGTGTGCGCTGACGCGGAACAGCCGATCACCCCGAGCCGACGCTTCGACCTGATCATCGTCACCGCCGGGGCGTGGGACATTCCTCCAGCCTGGATGGCGCAGCTCGTCGACGGCGGCGTGCTGGTCGTGCCGGTGCGGACGTTCGGGATGACCCGGTCGTGGGCGCTACGCCGCGTGGGCGACCGGCTGGTCAGCGACAGCCATCGCCTGTGTGGGTTCGTAGCGATGCAGGGCGCCGGGGCGCACGAGCTGCGGTACGTCGACGTCGCTGAGGGTGTTCACCTGCGGCTTGACGAGGGCCAGCAGGTCGACCCGGGCTCGGTCGGCGGGCTGCTGTCCCAGCCGCGCGAGCAGGCATGGGCTGGGTTGAGCCTGCCGCCTCGTACCGTCCTGGCCGACCTGGACCTCTGGCTGGCGGCTCGTCTCGCCGGGGAGGTGGACCACTTCGTGGTGCTCTCGGCGCAGCAGGAGGCCGTGGATGCCGATCTCGTGGCCCCCGCCTGGCGGTTCGGGACGCCCGCCGCCCTGCACCAGGGCACCTTTGTCTACCGGTCGGCACTGCGCTGGACCGGCGACACGTTCGATGTGGGCGCGTGCGCTCACGGGCCGCAGGCTAGTGCGGCGGCCAGGCGGATGGTGGCGCAGATGCGCGCATGGGTGGACGGCGACGAGCCGGCACCGGTGCTGCACGTCGTCCCTTCAGGTACTCCCGACGGCGACCTGCCGGCCGGGACGGTGCTGGACAAGCGGCACAGCCGCTTGGTCCTCACCTTCACCCCCGCATAGGAAGGAAAAACGCGAGTGCAGAACACGGAACTCGACGAGTTCGACCTGGACATCACGCTGGTGGATGCCGGTCCCGCCGCCAGCGGGTACGCCACCAGCACCGACGACGGCTGCGGCTCGGGTAACACGGGCTCGAACGCCTGCTCCGGCGGCGGCAAGTAACCGACCTTCACCCCTCCCGAGGGCCCGGCGTCCCCCGACGCCGGGCCCTCCCCTTCCCCCTGGGTGGTGCATCGTGGTTCCCGCAGCTGGTGCGGCGCTGATCAGAGTCGCCGCCTACCCGGACAATCTGATCCTGCCCGCCTGGCCCGACCTGACATGCGATCAACCGGAGCAGTGGCAGCAGTGGCTGACCACGGTGTGGGCGCTGCCGGGCTTCGCAGCAGCGGTGGCCTACGCCACCCCGCAACTGGCCACACGGATCACGCGGGCGGTGACCGGTGAGCCGGTCCCGCAGCACCGATCACGGCGTGTGGTCGAGTCAGCAGTGCGGTACCTGCTGAGGTGGACCACCCGGGCGACACCATTCGGCACCTTCGCCGGAGTCGCGCCGGTCGAGTTCGGTGCCCGCGCGAGCGTCCGGTGGGGCGAGGCCCACCGGGTGGTCGTCCGCCCCGATGGGCAGGTCATCGCCGAACACGTCGCGCGTGCCGAGGAGGACCTGGCGGTGCTTCGCCGCGTCGCGGTGGTGACGAACTCGGTGGGATACCGGCGCGGCGAGGTGTGGGTGCTGCCCTGCGCCCACGCCGACGACGATCGCCGGTGGGATGTCGAGATCCGCCTGACCAGGGCAATGCGGGCCGCGATCCAGGCGGCGATGTCTCCCATCCCGTTCGGTGTGCTCGCCGCGCGTCTCGCCGGACCGTCGGGTGCAGTGGAGGCGGTCGAGCGGCTGCTGGCGTCGCTGGTCCGCGCGGGTGTGCTGCTGTCGGCGCTGCGGCCGGCGATGACGGTCACCGACCCGGCCGCTCATCTGGCCCGCCATGTCCCAATACCCGGCGATGGCGATCGGGTCGCGGTTGACCTGAGGGTCGACACCTCGGTGACCCTGCCGCCGGCGGTGCTGCGAGAAGCCGGCCGTGCCGCGTCGACGCTGGCGGCGTTGGCGCCACCGATGGCCGCCTGGGTGGAGTATCACCGGGCGTTCATCGAACGGTGGGGTCCGGGTGCCGCCGTGCCGCTGCGCGATGTGCTGCACGTGCTGGGTCTCCCCGCCGGATACCGAGGTTCCATCCGGCGCGTACCGCCGGTGTTCTCCGCCCGCGATAGGCTGCTCGCGCAACTGGCCCAGCAGTCGGCGTTGCACGGCGGCGCGGAGGTGGTCCTCGACGACGAACTGATCGGCCGCCTACGAGCCGGCGACGAGCGGCCACCGATCCCGCACACCGAATTGCGGTTCGCTCTCGCCGCGGCGACGCCGCAGGACCTGGATCGGGGTGCGTTCACGTTGACGGTGCTCAGCGGAGCCCGCCACGCCGGAGTGTCCGCCGGCCGGTTCCTGCACCTGCTCACCGACGCCGAACGGGCGTCGTTCCGGCACGTCTACCGCAACCTGCCGACGGCCCTACCCGGGGCGGACACGGTGCAGCTGTCCGGCCCGCCGCTGGACGCCCGCCTGACCTCGGTCGCCCGGACACCCGACGTGCTGCCCGTCCTACCCATCGGCGATTTTCATCCCAACCCGCAGTGGACGCTGGACGATCTCGCGGTGACCGGCGACGGCCAACGCCTGTGGCTGGTGTCGCGCACCACCGGCCGACCGGTCGAGCCGCTGCTGCTCAACAGCGTGCTGCTGCCCGGTCTCCAGCAACCGCTGATGCGGTTCCTGACCGAGATCTGGGCGGCAGGGACGGCGCCGTGCAGCAGATTCGACTGGGGACACGCCAGCAGTTTGCCGTTCCTGCCCCGCGTCCGACACGGACGCAGCGTCCTGCATTCCGCCCGATGCATCATCGACCAGTCCGCTCTTGCCTCGCGTGCGGTGCCCTGGCCGCGGTGGCGCGACGCCTGGCAGCGATACCGCGAACACCACCGGCTCCCCACCGAGATCCTGGTCGGCGACGACGACACGCAGCTGCGCCTGAACCTCGACGACAGCGCCCACCTCGTGGTGCTGCGCAGGCACCTGGACCGGCATGCCCGTACCGTCGTCACCGAGGCCCCCGGCCCGGCCGGCTGGATCGGCGGCCGACCCGCCGAACTCCTACTCACCCTCACCGACAGCACACCGGCCATAGGGCCGCGCCGGCCGGTGCGGGCCGCGACCACTGTGCGGCATCGGCCCGGGCCGTCACCGTGGCTGGAGGCCAGACTGTACGGCCGATGCGACGACATCCTCACCAGCCTCGCCCCACAGGCCGATCATCTTCTGCCTGCAGGCTGGTGGTTCCTGCGGTACCCCGACCCCGAACCCCACCTGCGGCTACGCATCCCACTGCGACACGCCGACCAATTCGCTGTCACCGCCACAAGCCTCGCCCAGTGGGCCCACGACCTGGAACACGACGCCGCGCTGCACGACTACCACCTGCACACCTACCGACCCGAAACCCGCCACGGAACCGGACCCACTCTCGGCGCCGCCGAGGCGGTGTTCGCCGCTGACTCCCGCGCCGTCCTGCGGCGGCTGGCAGGCGACCGTCAGGCCACCACCGCCGCCACGATGATCGCCATCGTCGACGCCTTCACCAACGACGGATGGCGCTGGCTCACCGCACACATCCCCCACCACCGCGGCCCGCGACTCGACCCCACCCAGCTTGCCCTCGCCCGCATCCCCTACCGCGACGACGGCCTGCACACGGCGCTGACCACATACCGGCACCTGGCACACGCCGACGATCTCGACCCCGACCACGTCCTGGCTGACCTGCTGCACCTACACCACGCCCGCATGATCGGCGTCGACAGCGACTCCGAACGACATTGCCTGCGCCTGGCCCGCGCCGTCGCCCGCACCCACCAGGCAACACCATGACCGCAGCACAATCCCTCGCCGACGGTGCCGCCGGCGTCGCCCTCCTCCACCTGGAAACCGGCAACCGGGCCGCCGCGTACGCCGCCCTGCGGGCCGCCACCGCCGGCGGTGTCAGCATCGCCGCCGGCGCGAGCCTCTTCTACGGCGCCCCCGCCCTCGCCTTCGTCCTCGCCGGAACCCACCACCCCGGCGTCGACCGGGCACGAACCATCGCCGCAGCCGGAACCGACACAGTGACCCGCCGGCGGCTGGACGCGGCACACCGCCGCATCGACTCCCGCCAGCAGCCGCACTACGCCGAGTACGACCTCATCCGCGGCCTCACCGGCCTCGGCGTCACCCTGCGCCGGCTCAACGAACACCACCTGCTCCGCCACGTCCTGGAATACCTGGTCCGGCTCACCGAACCCCTCAACGACCTCCCCGGCTGGTGGTGCGTCAACGGGCCCGACCGCAACCAGCCACCACCCGCCGGAGGCCACGCCAACCACGGCATCGCCCACGGCATCACCGGCCCCCTCGCGCTCCTCGCCCTCACCCTCCGCGAAAACGTCACCGTCGACGGACACGCCGCAGCGATCAAACGAATCTGCCGATGGCTGGACACCTGGCAACAGGACACCGTGAACGGCACCTGGTGGCCGCAGACCCTCACCCTCGACGACCTTCACCACCGCGCACCGGCACAACAACAACCACTACGTCCCTCCTGGTGCTACGGCACCCCCGGCATCACCCGCGCCCAACAACTCGCCGCCATCGCCCTCGACGACACCACCCGCCAACACCTCGCCGAGACCGCGTTCACCCGCTGCGTCAACGACCCCGCACAAATCCGCCGCCTCACCGACCGCAGCCTCTGCCACGGCACCGCCGGACTCCTCGCCACCGGCCGCCGCATCACCACCGACGCCCTCACCCCCACACCCCTCGACCAGCTGACGCGCCTGCACCAGCACACCACCCCCGCCGCCGACGAACCAGCTGGACTCCTCGACGGCGCCGCCGGCTGCGACCTCGTCACCGCCTCCACCACCTCCACGTCGTGGGATGCCTGCCTCCTCCTCAACTGACCGAAAGGCCCGGTGATGGAACAGACGAACTGGAAACAGATCAACATCCACTACCCGGGACACAGTCGACAAGAACGCGAACACCAGGCGATCCCCCACCTCAGCCAGGTGCTACCCGACGCCGAAACCGCCGGCCTCATCACCTCATGGTGGTTCATCCGCAAAGGATCATGGCGCATTCGCTACCTACCCACCCCGAGCAACGACCACAGCCCCGCCCCTGACCTGATAGCCAAGGGAATCCCCTGGACAAGCGACATCTACGAACCCGAAACCCACGCCTTCGGCGGACCCAACGCAATGGACACCGCACACACCCTGTTCCACCACGACAGCCGCCACATCCTCGACTACCTCCACCACCACCCGACCGACCGGCGGGAACACTCACTCATCCTCTGCACCACCCTCATGCGCGCCGCAGGACTGGACCTCAACGAACAAGGCGACGTGTGGGCACGCATCGCCACCCGCCGCAGCGAACACCCCAACCGGCCTCCTGCCCCCCGCACTGATGCCTGGGAAGCCTTCACCAGCAGAGTTCACCACCTGCTAGTCGGCACACCCCGCAACATCAACGACTGGCACAAAGCATTCGAGGACGCCGGAGCGGCCCTTCAACACCTACGTGAAACGGGCAAACTAACCCGCGGAATCCGCACCGTCATCACCGAACACGTGATCTTCCATTGGAACCGAATCGGAATACCCGCCGCCACCCAAGCCACACTCGCACAAGCAGCCACGGACGCCATCCTCGGCAGCCCTTCGGCATCGTGCAGCAGGCAAGCTGGCCAGCTTTCGTAGACGCAGTCCCGGATCAGGTTGAAAGCGTCGCGGAAGTCAAGGTCGAAGAACTCACGGTCCTTGCCCACCCGGTAGGGCCCCCGGCCGGGCATATCAGCGCGTTGACGTAGACGATCGGGTAGACCTCGTCGAGCGGACGGTGCTGCCACGTCTTGACCTCATCGAGGACCTCGTCGGCGATCGCCGAGATGGTGTCCAGGCGCGTCCTCCGCCCGCAACACCGCGTTCTCCCGCCGCAACCCGGCGTTGTCCCGCTCCAACTCGGTGATCCGCGCCTCTAACCGGGCAAGCCGCTCAAGCAAATCCACGATGGACGGCAATCCAGACCTCCCACCGAAATCCAACCCGAATGCCCCAGGTCAAGCCGACCTGCCGACGAGCACCTGACCATCACCTTCGGCCTACTGCAGAACAACATCCTCTCAGAGGCCACGTCAGGCAAAGAGGAGATCGCTAGCGCCATCGCGAGAAGCTCGAAGAGCGAACCTGCAGCCCAGAGCAGCGACAGGGTTCGGCCTGCACCCCGGCCCGCACGGTTGTGCGGCTCTGCGGCGACCTCAGCGGTCTCACGGAGTGCCGTCGCGGTGGCCTGGTACGCTGTGGACAGAGGTTACCCACATCGCGGTGGGCACAGAGGAGCGATTGTCATGTACCCGACTGCGCTCACCGCCGTTGTTGAGCCGATCGCAAGCGCTAGCCCGTAGGTCATGGCTGTTGCTGTCGCCGTGCGGTCGCAGAAAAGATCATCATCACCGCCTTGGCTCTTCGTGGCGCCGATCCGAAGGACCGGCCCGGCATCATCAAGGCTGTGGCCGAGCTGTCGAAGCGGACGATCGCACTGGGGATTAAGCCACCCGGGCGGCCCCCGGCGCTGGCCAGATATAGGGTGTTCGGCTATGCCCCGGCATAAACTGCCAGCGAAAGACAAGATCGATTTGTCATCCACGCGAATCGAGACGCTTCGTCGTCAGATCATCACCGAGAAGCTCGGTGATAAGTTGATCATATATCTCTGCTGGACCTGGCTGGCTCCGCTCGCCGCCATTGTCGCTGGTTCACTCGGAGGCATCGAAGCGATCAAGCCAGCAGCCGTATACACGTTTAACATGGGTGTCGTCCTCGCCGGTGTCGGTGAGCTCTTGACGAAGAGTGCCGAGTTGCATAGGCGGATGCACGTCCTCCTTTTGTGCAGTATGTGCTTGTTGATTTCATTGATGGTGGTATGGGTGAAGGCATCTAGCAACGCCTCTGGCACCGGCCTTGCCTCCGAGTGGCGGTCCGTCATGGTCGCAAGCGCGTTGACCGCGACCGTTGTCGGCGCCGACATAGTCATCGGCGTCACCCGCGACGCGTACGAGGAGGTGAAGTCATGGACAAAGGAAGCATCGCCGCCTTCGTCGCCGGCCTCGTAGGACTTCTCGCGGCGATCGTCTCCCTCGTCCTCAGTCGCAGTGCGATAAAGCAGGCGGAGCTCAGTCGGCGGGACTTCGCTGCGATCTTCAGACGGGCGCTCGGAGCGGACGCTCACCAAGAGTTTGTCGGCCAGTATGCGAAGTCGATAGAACAACTAGGATCTAACATGGCGGCCGCCCGGCTCGGGGGATTGCACGCCCTTGAAGCACTGGCAATTAAATATCCCGACGAGCGGCAGACGATTGTGTCAGTCCTCTGCGCATATCTTCGAATGCCCTTCGATTTCGATCCATCGAGCCCTCGGGGCGGTAGTGAAACTGAAGAACTTGCAGTCAGAACTTCAGCACAACGGATCATCACGACCCATCTCCGAATGCCTGGCACCGAATCGGCCGGCGAGGTTGGGAGCGTTACGCCACACGATTTCTGGCCCGACATAGAGCTCGACCTTACCGGGGCCGTCCTTCAAGACTGGAACCTTGAGTTCTGTGATTTGCGGCGGGCAACATTCGCTGAAGCGACGTTCCTGGGCCCGGCCCGCTTGTCAGGTGCTTCCTTCTTAACTGGCGTTGTATTCGACGGCGCACTATTCGTCGAAAGTGCCGATTTTGATGGTGTTGCGTTCGGTGGTGAGGCCCGATTTAACGGTGCCACCTTCTCCCAAGAAACCGGGTTCCGATCGGCGAGTTTCCGGGGCGATGCAGGCTTTCAAGGGGCGACCTTCAACGGGGACGCGGATTTTCGCGGTGCCAAATTCGAGGGATACGCCCGCTTCCAGGGTGCCGCCTTCGTCGCGAACGCAATCTTTGACGGAGCTTCGTTCGCTGGGAGCGCACGCTTCCTCGAAACGTCGTTTTCTCGCCACACGTCATTCGTCGGCGCGAAGGTAAAAACCGGCGACGGCCGTAACGATGCCTGGCCGCCTGGTTGGGGTATCAGTTCGGGTGACCAGTCCGGAACTGCAAAGCTGGTCCAGCGAGGCCAAGCGCTTGGACCTTAGCCAACCAGGGAGAATGAGAAGAAGCAGACCAGCGTCAATTACACCTAAGGGACGTCTCGTAACTCGGTGAAGGCGTTGCCCGTGGCCGGGTTGGTGCTCACCGCGCCAGGGCGATGTTGTGCCATGAAGGGTCCAAAGGCGCCCCGACAGAAATCAACCCCGATCCGTCATACATGTGCACCCGCTACCCGCCCCTTGCGTACACTGGCGATCTACGCAGCCAGAAATCGCGAAGGGGACGACCAACCCGTGGTAACGAAAGCCATCATCGCCGTTGCTGGATTCGGCAGCAGAATGCTTCCCGTCGCGAAAACCATCAACAAATGCATGCTGCCCATCCTCAACAAACCCGTCGTGCAATATGCCGTCGAGGACTGCGTGCGCGCCAACATCAACCAAATCGCCATCGTCACCGCGCCCGGCCAAGCCGGATCGCAGGTACGCCACTACTTCACCGCCGACCCCGACACCGAGGCGTACTTCCACGAACGCGGCTGGGACGACAAGTGGGCCCCCGCGGCCCACCTCCAGGATCTCGCCGAGTTCACCTTCATCGAGCAACCCCGCGATGACCGGTACGGCACTGCCGTGCCCGCGATGATCGCCCGAGACTTCATCGGTGACGACGATTTCCTGCTCCTGACCGGCGACGACCTTCTTCTGCGCCACGACGGCGGCAGCGACCTCGCCGATCTCGTTGCCCGCCGCCAACAAGCCGGCACACCGGCCGCGCTCGCCGCAGCCACCGTCGACGGCAGTCAAGCCCACCGATACGGTGTCCTGTCCACCCGCAACCACGACGCCGAGACGCACATCCTCATCGGCATGATTGAGAAACCCCAGGACTGGCCGAAGCCCATCTGCTACATCAACATCAGCCGTTATCTTCTGCCCGGCGAAATCACCAGCTACTTCGACCAACTCACGCCGAACCCCGTCACCGGCGAATATCAGACCACCGATGTCATCGAGGCGTACGCCGCCGAACATGACATCCTCGTTTCACCCACCACCGGCAGCTACTACGACTGTGGCAACCTTACCGGCTGGCTCGCGGCGAACAACGCAGCCGCCAAACTATAGGAACACCCACAACACCGCCGCAGAACGTCTCTTACTCGACCCCCATTCCAGCTCGGAATCGCGACAGCATGTAAACAGGGGCGCGGGGAGGTAGCACGTTGTGGCACGCGCGACGTTCGACGATGCGGATCTGGTGTCGTGCCGGCCTCGTTCCGGTGATGCGCCTGGCCCAGCAGGCCGGCCTGTATGACGCGGTCGCGCAGCGGGTGAGCCGGCCGGCGGACAAGGGCGCGAACGCGGCCGGGTAGGTCGCCACCATCGTGGCGGTGCTCGCGGGCGCGGACAGCATCGACGACCTTGACATCGCGGGGTGGCAAGCGCTCGCTGTTCGGCGGTGTGTAGGCGCCGTCGACGCTCGGGTCGTTCCTGCGCACTCTCACCCACGGGCACGTTCGCCAGTTGCAGGCGGCCGCCCGCGACACCCTGATCGGCCTGGCGAGGGGGGTGCCGATTCTGGCCGGTGTACACCGGTACAGCAGTAAGGTCGTCCTTGGTGCGGCTCGTCCGTGCGGAGAATCTTCGGCCCTCTGAAATGCAGAAAGATCAGTTCCTTGCGGGGTTGAGCCCCGGAGGCATAGGCAGTTGCGTCTACGCCTCCGGGTTCTGTTCAGGTGTCAGCTGTGCTCAGTGCCGTTTCGGCGGGTGGTTCCGAGGATTCGTACGGTCGTGCTGGCTTTGATGGGTTTGTCTTCGGGGCCGCGGATCTGGGGGTCGAGGTAGATCAGTCGGCGTTGGGTGCGGCCGGGGCCGTAGGGCTGGTTGCGCCAGTGGCCGCGTACCCACCAGCGGTACTGGTGTTCGCGGCCGGGTTGGTTGGTGGGTTGTCGGTCGGTGTGGGTGTTGGCGGTTGTGGCGGTGCCGCGGATGCGGACGAGGCGTACCTCGGGGGCGGGTCTGCCGGTGCGTTGGTATGCCTTGCGGATGGCCTTGTCCGCGGTGACGGTGGTGGTTTCGGTGAGTTTCTGGCCGATGAGCAGCCAGGTGGCGATGACGGCGCTGGCCGGGCTGGTGGTGTCGATGACGTCGTCGGGTCGTAGGTGCGTGGTGTAGTGGGGTAAGAGCCAGCCGACTTGTTCGCGGAGTCGTTGGAGTGGGCCGGCTGACAGGCCGGTGCCGATGCTGCGGTAGCAGATGATGCGGATGCCGTCGGGGTTGGTGGTCCAGGTTGCGGCGGTGAGGTCGGCGCGGTGTCCGACGGGTTGTGCCCAGGCGATCAGGCCGTGTGGGGCGGGTGCGTCGGCGGCGGTGACCGTGGTGGTGGGTAGCGATGCTGCCGCGTGGGTGGTGAGTTCGGTGAATTCGCGGTCGATCCAGTAGAGCCGGGCGGCGTCGAGGCTGGCGGCGAGTTGGTCGCGAAGGTCGGTGTTGTTGAGGCCGAGTGGTAGTTCGTCGTGGCTGCGGATGAGTTGGGCGAGTCGGTCTCGGATCTTCGGCAGGATCGGTGCCGGTAGTGGTGTCGGTTGCCAGTGTCCGATCGTGGCGAGGGCGCGGCCGGGTAGGACGCTGTCGACGACGGCCTGTTGCATCGTGTGGAGGTTGTCGATCACCTGTGGGTCGAATGGCACTCCGGCGCGCATGATCCGGGCGGAGAGGCGGGGTACGTCGCGGGCTTGGACGAGGTCGGCGCATTCGATGCAGGCCGACCAGTTGGAGCCGTAGCGCTGGATGAGTTGTTCGGTGTCGGCGATGACGACCATCTCGACCGGGTTGACCCGGAACGTGTACACGATCTTGTCGTCCGAGCAGAAGTCGCACACGTGGTGGGTGTCGATCTGGTCGGCGGGTACCGGGTCTGGATCGTGGTCGGCCCGTTCGGAGGTGGGGTGGGTGTAGTGCGCTTGGCCGGTGTCGAGGTCGAGGTAGCGGTTGAGCAGTCTGCCGCAGGTGCGGCAGGCGATCTGCTGGGCCGGATCGATGCTCATTGGGCCGCCTCTGCGCCGGGCTGCCCGTCGTTGTCGGCGGGACGTTGGTCCCGGCGGCGTAGTCCGTATCGTTCGGTATTGCGGGGCATGCGCATCTCGGGGCGGTAGATGCGGTGAGTGCCTCGCTGCTGTTTGGCGTGGTACATGGCGATGTCGGCTCGGTGTAGGGCGGTGTCGGTGAAGCCGTCGGTGCTGTCGACCAGGGCGACGCCGATGCTGGCGGTGACGTTGATGACGGTCAGGTCGCCGTCGACGAAGAGGCGGGTGGGTGCGGCGATGCCGGCGACGAACCCTTCGGCGGTACGGGCGGGCTCGTGGCCGTGAGCGGGGAGCAGGACGGCGTACTCGTCGCCGGCGAGTCGGGCAGCCACACCGCCGTGCAGGTCGGCGAGTTCTTCGATGCGGTCGGCAATCTCTACGAGGAGGTCGTCGCCGGTGTCGTGGCCGTGGGTGTCGTTGACGGCTTTGAAGCCGTCGAGGTCGATGAGGATGACGATGATCGGTTGTGGGGTGGTGGCGAGGTGGGTGTGGGCGGCGGAGAGGCCGGCGCGGTTGAGGAGTCCGGTGAGGGGGTCGTGGGCGAGTTGCCAGGCGGCGTCGGTGAGCGCGGCACTCAGACGCCGCGTCTCCGCGATCATGTGACGGGCCCAGGCGCCGAAGGCGAGCGCCACGGCGATGGTGGCGATCACGGCCAGGGTGGTGAACACTGGGTTCCTCCATTTCTGGTGGAGAACCCGGGACGCGCACGTTGTCTAGGCGCTGGCGTCCCGGGTCCAGATACGACGACGGCCCGCCGATGGCGGGCCGTTTCGAGTCAGGCCGGGTGGCCTGAGGTGGGGTGTGCGTGGGGTGCCGGCCGGATCGGTCCGGCCATGCCCGGTGGTGGGGTGCGCGGTTCGGGCGACAGGGCCCAGTGAGGTGTGGTCAGGTCGGTAGGTCGCGCAGGAGGTGGTGGGCCAGCCAGCCGCGTGCGGTGGGCAGGACGATCACGTAGGTCGCGCCGGCGCGCTGGGCGGGTTCCCACAAGCGGTCGGTTGGTGGGTTGACGGTGGCGACGATGACGAGGCCCCGGCAGGTCAGTGGGCGGCGGATCCGGGTGAGGAGGTCGGCGCCGATGATGATCAGTGGTCGGCGGGTGGCGTAGCGGCGGCCGTCAGGGACGGAGTCGGCGTAGTCGAATTCGCAGCCGGCGTCTTGTTCGACGGCGTGCAGTTCGGCGCGCAGCAGCCGGCTGCCGGTGATGGCGACGGCCGTGCACCTGTGTCCGGAGGTGCTGGGTGACCTTCGTACGGTGTGGTTTTCGTGCTGCGTGGCCGGCGGGTGGAGGGTCGTGGTGGGTGCGGCGCGGCCGGCCTGTCGTGGCGTCGGTATGTCAGCGAGGCCGAGGGATCGGGCGCGTCGGGTCGGGTGGGTGGCCTGGTCGGTGTGGAGTGTGGTGGCCAGGTCGTCGGGGATGACGGCGTAGGGTTCGACGGCCCGAAGCACCTCGGCCGGGTCGAGGATCGTCTCGATCAGGCCGAGTTGCAGCGTCTTCGGCTGGTTGTCGGGGTCGGCGGGCGGGTCGGTGGCGTGGTCGACGAGGGTGGCGAAGTAGGTGCGGTGCGGGTTCCAGCCGACCTGGATGGTGTAGCGCTCGTATCCGGCTTTGGGTGTGAGGGTGTAGAGGCTCATGGCTTCCTCTCTGAAGGTGTGCGGAGGTGTCACGCGGGTGACGTCACGGCCGGCGCGCCGTGCCTGCGGGTGGTCGCGGGTGTGCGCCGGTGTGGTGCGGGTCACGGGTCAGAGCGGTCGGTACGGGCCTCGGCGATGGCCTGCTCCAAGAAGGTGGGTGCAAGTCCGGCGTGCAGCGCCTGTCGCAGCAGGCCGGCAAGCCGATACGTGGGGTCGATCTGGAGAGCGTGTTCGGCTGCCATGGCGGCCAGAGCGCCGTTACCGCAGCGCCACGCGGTGAGGGCGAGCAGGGTCGCCGGTGCCGGCACGAGTAGTTCGTCGGCGCGGCGGGTGACATCAGCCCAGAAGGTGACGTGCTGGTCGGTTGGTTCAGTGAGGTCCACGGCAAGATCCCGTACGGACGGCCGCGCCAGCAGCATGCTCAGCCAGGCGGTCTCGTCATCGGTCAGTGGCTTGTCGTGCTGCCGCAGGGCGTCTCGGAGCGCCTGCGCGCCGGCCTCGTCGACGGCGGCCATACCGGCTGCGAGCAGCCTCTCCATGCGCGTGGCGGCGGCGTCGGTGGCGCGTCGCATGCTGTCGCGGGCGGCACCGTCTACGGGTGCGAACCGGGCGGCGACGGCGGTCCGGTCCGGGAAGGCGACCAGCCCGACAGCGGTGGCTTGGGCAGCGATCAGTGAGGCGGTCGGGTCGAACGGGGTCCCGTCCGGTGGGCAGCAGGCCGGGTTGTCGCAGATGAGGGTGAAGAACCGGGTGCCGGTCACCCGGATCAGTTCCCGCACGGTCATGCCGTCGGTGGTGAACGTCTCGTCGATGGTGTGCAGGGCCGGGTCGATGCGGTCGGCGGCACCGTAGCCGACGATGATGACGTCGGTGATCGCCTGTTGCCGCCGCACGACGGGAACCATGTGGCCGGCAAGATCGACGATCTGGTGCGCGGGAGCGTCGGGGGCGGGCAGGTCGGAGCGGGCGGCGAAGACGACCCGGTGGCCGCTGGTGGCGATGATGACGATGCTGTCGTCGTCGGGGCGGAAGCCGAGCAGGTACGGCACGGCGGCCACCACATCGGCCGGCGAGCGCAGGGTCAGCTTGTCGGGAAACGACACGAGAGACTCCTTGAGTTTGTCGGTGCGGAACATCGATGGGCGGAAGAGAGGGCCGGGCGAGGCTGGGCGCGGTACATCGGTCAGCGCGCCCAGCACTGCCCGACCGCGTTGGTGCGCGGCTGCGGATGTTCAGTCGCGGTCGGGATCGAGGTACGGGTCGATGACGACGGTCTCGACGGTGGCGGACACCGCGATCAGCTGATGGCTGACGCCGGCCAGCGGCCCGTCCAAGCTGGCGTGCACGAGGGCTTCGGCCGTAGCGGCGGCATCGGCTGACGTGGCCTGGTCACGTAGCCGCATCTCGTACTCGTGCCGCCACGGCACCTGCCAACGGCCCTGGTCGAAGCTGGCCTGCTCGGCGCTGGTCCACCCGTACCCGGTCCACGGCCGATGCTCGTCCGGCCCGTCGGTGATGACCGCCCGCATCGTCTTGCGCACCGTTTCGCATGCCTGCCCGGCGGTGCCCGCGTCGACCGTCAGCATCAGTTGCACGACCACCAGGACGTGGTGCACCCGAGGCAGGGCGTCGAGCCCGAGACCGGTCAGGAAGCCGTCGACCCGCTGCGCGATGCGCTGCTGGCTGCCACCAAACTCGTCGTAGACCAGGGCCTGGATCGCGCGGGCCCGGATGCGGCGCACCAGGCTCGCCAGCGCGTCGAGTGCCGCGTCCCGCGCCGCCGTCGCCGCAGCGAGGTCATCGCCCGGCGGTGCTGTGCCGTCCGTGGAACGCGTGTCGATGCCGGTGTCGTCCGCCGGAGCGTCGTCGGGGCTGTCAAGGGGATGCCAGGTCAGGTCGGTCAGCGTGATGTCGGCGGCGGCGAGCGTCGACAGGTGCTGTTGCATCGCCGCGCGGGCGGCGGCGTGCGCGGCCGCCTCTCGGGTCGCCGTGGCCCACGTCTGGACCCTGACCTGCACGGTGACGCGGTAGCGCCGCACCGCCGGCTGATCGTCGCGGTCAGGTAGGCGCGTCACGTCCACGACCTGTCGCGGGTAGAGCGCCACCACGGGATCCAACGCCCGCACCTCATCCGGTACGCCGAACGGTGCCTGCTCGCCGGCCTCCCGGTCATCGGCATGCGCCCGCGTGTACGACAGCAGCGCGTCCGCGCAGACCGTCCACTGCTCCGGCAACGGCTCCAGACCCCACACGGCGAGGGCGTCCTCGCACCCAGGCCGGCAGATCAGCCTGCTCTCCATCGCGGCGATCAGCGCGGCCCGCGCCTCGACGGCCAGAGCCTGCCGCTGCGCGATCGCGGCTGTCGCTTCCAGGCGCAGCACCCGAAGCTGCTCCGCCAAACTCGCGTCGTTCATCGCGCCACCGCCCGCCAGCCGGCGACGACGTGCAGACCAGTCGCAGTCGCCTCGGACGGCGCCAGCCGTAGGCCGGCACCAAGAGACGCGCTGCCGCAGCTGAAGGGGGTGGTGACACCGCCACGCCGCTCGGGTGGGGTCGCGGTGCGACCGATGGCGAGGAGACCGCCCTCGGTCAGATGTCGGTAGGGGTAAAGCATGTCGTCCTCCTGAGGACACGACGAAACGGCGGCCACCGGGTGGGGACCGCCTGACGGATAGGGGTTGGTGCCCCGGCCGCCGGAGCGGCGGCAACATGGGCAGCTGAGAGTGCTGAAGCTCTGAGGCGGGTCGACGGCGGCCGACCGGGAAGGGTGGGCGCGATGCCGTCGCGAACGCGTCAGATCAGCACGAGCAAAAAGAGAAGAGCCTTCAGGCTAAGCGCGTTGCTGCTGCTCAAGCGGGGTTGTCAGGTTCCGCCGTCTGGCAGACCCTGACAACCCCGCCGCTCTCCCTTGTCGTCAGCCCTCAACCGGCGCGCGGGCCTCGTCGGAACACCAGCACGTCCTCGTGGGCGATGAGGTGCACCGGTAGGCCCTCGGCGCGGGACTTGCGTACGGCCATGAGCCCGAACATCGACGCGCGGTGCACGATCTGCCCGTCACGGACGGCGGCAAGCATCGCCGCGCACCGCTGGACCGGAATCAACCCCACCGACCGAGCCACCGCCAGCAACTCGCCAGGGAGGTCGATCAGGTCGTCGCGGTGGCGGCGCACCGGCCGGCAGGTGATGACCACGGTGCCGCCGAGACGCAGCAGCCGGTTGCTGGCGGCCAGGATCGCGGCGAACCCGTCGAGCAGACGCCACCATCCGCCGTAGGCGAGATTGCCGGACTCCCGATCCCCGTACAGATGGTGGCGTTTGCGGACGCCGCTGTCCGTCACCCGCACCAAGCCGTGCGTGCCACGCCCGTACGGCGGTGAGGTGAGCACGAGCGCCACCTGTCCCACCGCGGACGTCGGCACCAGGTCCAGCAACCTGGTGGCGTCGCCGGTGAACACCTGCGCGATGCCGGCCGCGCCCTGCGACGCGGCGAGGGCGATGTTCGCGGCGGCCAACGCGGTGAACCGGGGCTCGATGTCGATCCCGATGCTGTGCCGGCCCAGATGCATGGCCTCGACCAGCGTGGTCCCGGATCCGCACATCGGATCGAAGACCAGATCCCCCGGCGCGGTGTAGGAGCTGATCGCGTGCGCGGCCAGGTGCGGCAGCATCTTGCCGGGATGGCTGGACGTGGCCGGCACGTACCGGCCTCGCCGTTGGTCGCGGGCCGGTTGCTGGCAGGTCAGCCACATTGAGGTAATCGGTAGGGATTCAGGCATCGGCGCCGCCGGTGTCCGTCTGTGCGCGAGTCAGGATCAGCACGTCGGTATGAATGTCGAGCTGCGTCTGCTGGCCACGTCGGGGCGGTCGGTCGGCCGCCACGACGTGCTGCAGGTACGCCAGCCCGGCCCGCTTCGCGGCGATGACCACGTCGACCGGCAGGACGACGTCGCCGTGCGGCAGCAGCACCGCCACGCAGCCGCCAAACACAAGGCTTTCGCGGCAGCGGACGAAGAACTCCAGCGGCGAGGTGGTGTCTGCGAGCGGCCAGCCGGTGACGATCAGCGTCGCCGCCTCCCGGCCCCAGCCGACCTGCCGAGACACGTGCAGGTGGCTGCGGCGGCGGGCCGCGATGACCGCGCGGGCCAGCTGCGGCCCGCCAGCCAGGTCGATGATCAGATCGGACGGGTGGGTGAGGTTGTGGACCAGCCGCACACCCATCGCGTTGGACATGGTCTCACCCCGGTTCGGAGCGGGGACCGGCCAGACGGTGATCGGCACGGGCGGGTCGCCGGGCACCACATCCCCCACAGGGGCCGGCGCGCGGCGCGGGTTTCTATCGGTCATAGGCACGGTGGCCCCCGGACCGGCGGGCGTACTGACGATCCCCAGTGCGCCGCTGACAGGCCGATCGAACCCACCCCGCCCCTGACAGAACCCGTCACCCCGGCCGCCTGACAGCCACGTGACCGGGCATGCGGGCCATCCTGATAGGACGGAACCTGACAGGACCGGACACCACCTGTCCCGGTCCGACAATCGCCTCTGGTGTCAGGTCGAGCTGCCCCAATCGGTGCTCTCGGAGCCTTCACACAAGGCGGAGTGCTCCGCGTCGAGGGGACATCACCATGGCAACCATCAGCCACACGAGGACTGCCGACACCGCACTAGCCACCGCCGAGAAGGCATTCGAGCTGCTGACGTGCGAACCCGCGCCGCTGGTGTTCGACGCACGGCCGGTGCCGGGCCTGCCGGACACCACGATGCCGCTGGACAAGCTACGCCAACTGCTCATGTTCGAGCGCTACGACAGCACCACCACAGACGAGCTGTGGCGGCAACTCGCCCACCACGCCCGCGAATGGGGACCCGCCTGGGTCGTCGGCGCAATCGGCGTAGCGGTGCCCGCGTTGACGCACCTCGCAGCGAAGATCAGCCGCGGCTACGCCCGGCACGCCGACGACGTGGACTCCGAAGTCCTCGCCGGGTTCCTCCAGGCACTGCGCACGGCGGACCTCGCCCCGCCCCGGCTCTGGCTGCGGCTGTGCTGGGCGGCCTACCGTGCAGGCGTCGCGGTCATCAAGGCAGACGACGCCGAGGAGCTGCCACCCGACCTGTCCAGCGGATCGCGCTCACCACGGATGCCCTACGGACACCCGGACCTGCTGCTCGGCCGAGCAGCCGCCACCGGCCTGATCACCACCGACGCCGCCGAACTGATCAGCGCGACCCGATTCGGCGACGCCCTGATCGAGCACCTAGCAGCCGAGCAAGGCGTGACCGCATCGGCCCTGCGCATGCGCAGAAGACGAGCCGAGCACATCGTGGCCACCGCCATCACGCGAGGCGACCTCTCCAGCCCGATCCACTCGTCCAGCAGCCGAGAAGGCATGGCGGCCTGACAACGCCCCACTTCCGCCACGAGGCCGCCCCGGCTTTCGCCCGGGGCGGCCTCTCTCGGCGTACAGCTCCGAGTGCAGAGGTAGCGGCTGCAAGTGCACAGCGGCACCGAGTTCGATCTACGTCCGGCGACCCGTCGCCTGACCTCACGGCGAACCGAGTCGGTGACGTTGGGTGATGCTGATGCTGAGCCCAGCCGTCTCCTCGGCGCGCGGATTTGCCGAGGCGAGTGCGCGGGTGGCCGCCCTCGACGCCGTTCTGGTGGTTGGTCGACGGCCGCGGTTGAGGAGCGGTTCGCGGCGAGCTCATTACGAAGAACTGTCGGACCTCCGTGGCATGCTTCCGTCGTGACAGCGAACTTGCCCACAGGCGTCAGCCGCGGATTGAACCTGACCGAGGCTGGCTGCACCGTGTCGCCCGACTGGCGCGACGCTATGGCGCAAGGCCTTTCTGCCGTTAGGGCGCTCGACACGCCGGTGATCGCCACCGATGACTTCGTCCGTACGGTTTCCGACCTCCTCGGCAGCGACTCGTACCACGCCGACCGCGGCGGCGGGGTCGTAGCCGCAAAGACGCTTCATGGTCCGAACGGACCGACAATCGTCGTCAACTACACCGCGGTCGCCGGCGAATCGACTGCCCTCGTCGAGCGACTGCTGGCGCACGAAGGAGGACATGTACTGCTCAATCGGCGGGGCAACGAGGAACTGGGAGGCCACCGGAAAAACGCCGAATCGGACTGGGAATGGATGCTAAAATGCGTGGCGGGGCTGGCAATAATCGAGTTCCGCATCGAACTCATGCTGGCCGAGCTGGGATACCCTCCCGCCCCCTCGGCGACGGTCGACAGCATCGATGAGCACCTTGGCGTAACTAATGCCGAAACCTTTGCAGCTATCGTCAACCCTGCCAACCAGGAACCCGCGCACTTGCGCGACTCCATCATGTCCATCATGGACCATTCGACCAAGCTGCTTGCCTATGTCGCAGCTCCACATATTGCCGGAACGGCGAAATTTGATCCGGATGCACTGCCTGCAGATGGGAAGGAGGATTGGGCTGATTACTTCGCATCAACTTGGCCGAAGCGACTCCGGCTGTGGGGCTCCATTCCGCCCGCCGACCAACCGGTTCCCGTTGACGCCTGGCGCAACAAGCTGCGAAAAGGTGCGGCCCTCGAGGTGCAGCAGCTCCGCGACTTCGGATTCGCGTTCACCACCCACCGGGACGGTGGAGAGGCTTTTAACCGGATCGCGAGAGACGAGGTGTTCCATCAGCGCCTCGAGCGAGCGCAGAGGCGCTGGCCCACGAGCTGACCGTGTGGCACCAGCGACCCAGTTGGCCGCGCCGGCTGGCCCTGTCATCGCCATGCGAGCGGAGAATTCTTACCGGCACCTCGAGGGACCGCATGCCCGACACGGACGCAGTAATCTGCCGTCGTCCGCGCGCGGCCCAGCGCAAGCCGCCGTCACGCGCCGTAGCTGGCTTTGCCCATCGCAGGACGCGCACTTCTGCCGAGTTGAGCGTATGCAGCGTGGGTAGCCGGTGGCATCCTTGTCACCGGCTCGCGCGAGGAAACTCCTTCCGCTCGTGCTTATAGTCAAAGGTGGTCGACATTTCTGGAAGCCACTTAGTTCGAACGAATGGCCATCCATCGACATCCTCACCCACGAGGATGTCGCCCGCCGCACTGGGGCCGCAAGCAGTTAGCCAAAGTACCCCCAGGATGTCATATATTCGCGCTAGCTCGTCGACGAGCTTGGTCAGATCACTTACTGCCTCGAATCCGATTGGCGCGTCCCGCCGTGTGCGCTGGATGATGATCTGAATCTGATCTACAGATGGGTGAATAAACTTTGCCATCTGAGACCATGCGTTTTTTGCATCACGGCGGAATTCCTGGAGCCGGTCTGCGGGCAGGTATACGCTCGTACTCCATATAGGCTCTATGGACGACCTGTCGACTTGGTTCCTCAGATAAGACAAGCGGGCGGATCGGTCGTGCTCAGAGGCGCTCGGGAGTTGCTGGTCAACGTAGAGATGCTTGACTGCCTGCTCCAGCATAAATCGACACTCACGTCTGGCGACGTTCTGCGAACCGTGCGGCACCAGCGCCTGGATTGAGACGAGCGATTCTATCGCATAGTCGGTTCCTGCATACATCAGGAAGTTATCCACGATCGGCCGATGCCTACTGCTTTGAGCCCACGATTGCCAAATCAGGCTAAGGAGCCCCGAAGTCAATCGGTCCAGGCGGCGGACTTGGCCTTGGAAAGGATCACTTTCCCTTAGAGTCAGGTGTGCGCGCGCTTTCTCGCTCAGCACGCTTGACATGTACTCGCCCAGGGCTCCGCTGTCGTCCATCTGCGGATCCTCTCACCTTGTGAGCCGCATCAAATCGAAGAGCCCTCAGGCTTGCATGCGGCAGATGGCACCGCTCGTCTGCCGCTGAGTGCACGCCGCGCGGGGCTCTCTCACTTGCCGAGCATCGAGTGCCGGAGGATGCCTACGGAGCGTAAAGCGGCTTCAGCAGTCGACCGAGCCGCGCCGGCATGCGGTGGGATTATGACGATATGAGTGGTCTAGATGAGGAGCAGATGCGCTCGTCCATTGAGCTTGCAGCTGCGATTGGCGAACTGCGTCTCGATGACACTGGGCAGCGCATCGTGAAGCGGTGGCAGCGACGTGAGCCGCTGTCCGATCTTGTCAGGGCGTGACAGGCGTGTGGTGGGTTCGATCGGCCTGACAGCCGGGATCTGGGCGGTGCATGTCATCCACGGCATGCCCGCCCGGTGGGGACCGCTCCTCCGGCGAGACCGATGGTTCGGCATGGCTGGCGCGGCGTACTGACACTGCGATCCCTTCACCGCTGGTAAGGGAGGAGCGCCCCCAACCGGACCTCACCGGCCTCTCCTTCTGGTCCCCACCGTGGCGGCCCCGCAGATCCTGTGGAGCCCCGCAATGCACGCGACTCTCACCGTTCTGTCTGACCTCGCCGCCATGCCGCAGCCGTTGGCGGTCAACAGCATCAACCAGGTCATCTCCAACATCACTGGCTGGATCATGGGCATCATCGCGTTGGTCGCGACGATGTTCCTGGTTATCGGTGGTCTGCGTTACATGGCGGCCGGAGGTGACCCGGCTCAGGTCGAGCAGGCCAAGGGCAACTTCAAGTCCGCGCTGATCGGGTACGCCCTGGCGGTGCTGGCCCCGGTGGTCCTGCAGGTGTTGCAGGGCATCCTCGGCGGCTGAGGCGGCCCCGAGTCATGGTCAACTGGCTGATGAACGGCCTGGTCGGCTGGCTCGCCGAGATGGTCAACGGCCTTCTCGGCGGGCTGCTGGCCTTCCTCACGTCGTCGATCTTCGTCTCGCCGGACGTCACGGTCCTGCCGCAGGTGCGATCGATCGCCGGCAACAGTGCGCTGGTCGTCAGCGCCTGCTTCGTCCTCGCGGTCATCGCCGCCGGTATCGCCGTGATGCTCGGTGATTCCGTCGAAACCCAGTTCCAGGTCAAGCAGCTGGTACCCCGGCTCGTGGTCGGGTTCGTGCTGTCCGCGTTCGCAGTCCCGCTGACCGGCGTGCTCATCAGCATTGCCAACGCGTTGACAGTGGCGATGGCCGGTGAGTCCGCACCGACCACCGAGGCGATCGCCTTCGTCCGCGCGCGCGTCGCGTCGGCGATGGCCGATCCGAGCAACGCCCTCCTGATTGCCGTTATCGGGCTGCTCATCGTGGTGCTGATGTTCATGCTCATCGGCACCTGGCT
Source organism: Micromonospora sp. FIMYZ51 (assembly GCF_038246755.1). Taxonomy (NCBI): domain Bacteria; kingdom Bacillati; phylum Actinomycetota; class Actinomycetes; order Micromonosporales; family Micromonosporaceae; genus Micromonospora; species Micromonospora sp. FIMYZ51. The sequence goes on from NZ_CP134706.1 coordinate 4,835,783, forward strand.
CGCACGGATAGGGATGCTGGTCGTCCTGGCGGGGATCGCGCCGGTGGCGTTGGCCTGCTACGCCACCCCGTGGACGCAGGGGGCCGCCACGCTGTGGTGGCGGACTCTGCTGGGGTGCCTGGCCACACCCGCGTTGCAGGCGGTCGCGTTCTCGGCGGGCATCAACCTGCTGGTCGACCCGACGTCGAACCTGCCGATCCTGCTCGGCATACCCGGCTCGGACGCGCTGAACCTGCTGATGGTGATCGTGGTCCTGTGGACCACGGTCAGGATCCCGAGCCTGATGAGCCGGTTCGTCACCCAGCAGGGCCGGGCCCCGAACATCACCGGACTCATCCTGCGCACCGTCGCCTTTCAGGGAATGACTCGCGGCATGGGTCGGCGGACGCCAACGCCAGTACGGCCAACCGGGTCGATATGAGTTCGCACACCCACCACCACTACCGCCGGATGCGCAACGTCTACCTCAACCGGAGTGACACATGACCAACCTCGATGACAACCTTCCGCGCGCCGTCGTGCCGGCCAATGTCAACGAGCCGGATCGCATCGCGTTCGGCCTGACGTTCCGGCAACTCGGCATCATCGGTGGCGTCGGCCTGGCCGGGCTCGGGATCTACCGCACGTACGGGCACCTGCTCCCGCCGGTGGCGTGGATCGTGGCCGGGGTCCTCGTGTTCGCTGTCGCGGTCGTGGTAGCGCTCGGCCGCCGCGACGGCCTGCCCCTGGACGTGTGGCTGCGCCACGGCCTCGCGCTGTCCCACAGCCGGCGCACCCTCGCTGCGGGTACCGCGCGGGCCAGCTCGGTCGCGGCCGTCGCCGGTAAGCCGAGCGTCCCGGCGCCGCTGCGCTCGCCGGTCACGGCGGTCAGCTCGACCGGCATTCTGACCAGCGAGGGCAGCGACAAGGTGTTGATCGCCTGCGGCACCACGAACATCCACCTGCGCACCGGCGGTGAGCAGGGCGCGCTGGTGGACGGGTTCGGCCGTTTTCTCAACAGCCTGACCGGGCCGGCGCAGATCGTCGTTGCCGCGCAGCGGCACGACCTGACCGTCTATGCGCAGGCGACCGTCGATCACACGCCGCGCCTGCCACACGCGGCGTTGCAGGCCGCCGCCGGCGACTACGCCGAGTTCCTCCTCGACCTCGACAGCGAGCGGGATCCGTTGCGCCGCCAGGTCCTCGCCGTCGTCACCGGCGTTCACGCCGCCGACAGCGCCGTACGTGCCCTGTCCGGGCTCGGTGTCGAAGCCGCTGCCTTGGACGGGCCGGCCGTCGCCTCGGCCCTCGCGAGCGCGGTCGATCCGTTCTCCCCACCGGTGCCTGGCCCCCGCGCGGTGCCCGGCGCCCCGATCACCTCACGGAGCACCTCATGAACCTGTGGAAACCCAAGAAGAGTGTCGCGGCCGGGGAGGGCATGCCCTGCCCGGCCGCGTTGTCGGTCACCCCCTGGCATGTGCAGGTCGGCGACGGGTACGCCGCCACCTACGCGGTGTGCGGCTACCCGGCCGAGGTCGGCCCCGCCTGGCTCGATCCGCTGCTGTCCTACCCCGGACGGGTCGATGTGGCGGTGCACGTGGATCCCGTCGCGCCGCAGCTGGCCGCGCCGATGCTCAAACGCCAACGCGCCCGCCTCGAATCGTCGCGCCGCCTGGATGCCGACCAGGGACGCCTCGGTGACCCGATGGTCGAGGCGGCAGCCGCCGACGCCGCCGACCTCGCCGAACGGGTCGCCAGGGGCGCGGCGAAGCTGTTCGACACCGGCATCTACATCACCGTCCACGCCCGGACCCTGGACGAGTTGCGCACCGTCACCGCGGGTGTGAAGTCCGCCGCCGCCAGCGTGCTGCTGGACCTGCAGCCGGCGACGTTCCGCCACCAGCAAGGCTGGGTGACGACGTTGCCGGTCGGGGTGGACCCGCTGCGGATGCGCCGCATCCTCGACACCACCGCCTTGGCAGCGGCGTTCCCCCTCGCCTCGGCGGACCTCGCCGCCCCGGCCCCGGGTACCGTCGCCCCACCCGAGGGCGTGCTCTACGGGGTCAACACGACCAGCAACGGGGTGCTGATCTGGAACCGGTGGGCGCAGGACAACCACAACAGCGTCGTGCTCGCCCGCTCCGGTGCGGGCAAGAGCTACTTCGTCAAGCTCGAAGTGCTGCGCAACCTGTACCAGGGCACGACCGTCAGCGTGATCGACCCGGAGGACGAGTACGCGCCCCTCGCCGCACACGTCGGCGGCACCGTCGTGCAGCTCGGCCAGCCCGGCGTCCGCATCAACCCCCTCGATCTACCCACCGACAACCGGCCCGACACCCTGACCCGACGCGGCCTGTACCTGCACACGCTGATCTCGGTCATGCTCGGCGTGGCACCGCCACCGGCCGAACGCGCCGCACTCGACCGGGCCATCACCACCACCTACGCCACGGCGGGGATCACCGGCGACCCGGCCACCTGGACCAAACCCGCCCCGTTGCTACGCGACCTGGCCGCCACCCTCGACGCGGACGACGACCCCGCGGCCGGACAGCTCGCCGCCCGGCTCGCCCCCTGGACGGTCGGTAACTTCGCCAGCCTGTTCGACGGGCCGACCACCACCACCCCGACCGGACATCTGGTGGTGTGGTCCCTGCGGCACCTGCCCGACGAACTACGCACCGTCGGCACGCTCCTGGCCTTGGACTCGATCTGGTCGGCCATCGACACCCCGACGACGAGTTCACGCCAGCGGCGCAAGCTCGTGGTGGTGGATGAGGCGTGGCTGCTGATGCGCGACGGCGAAGGCGCCCGGTTCCTGTTCCGCATGGCCAAGGCCGCCCGGAAACGGTCCGCCGGCCTGTGCGTCATCACCCAGGACGCCGCCGACGTGCTCTCCACCGACCTCGGCCTCGCTGTCGTCTCCAACGCCGCGACCCAGGTCCTGATGCGCCAGAGCACGCAATCCATCGACTCGGTGAGCGAGGCGTTCAACCTGACCGCCGGAGAGTCGCGGCTCCTGCTGTCGGCACCCAGGGGCGAGGGGCTGCTCGTCGCGGGCCGATCGCGGATCCCCTTCCGCAGCGTCGGGTCGGCCTCAGAGCATCGGATCGCGGTCACTGGCCTGGAGTTCGCCGATTCTCAAGGAAATTTGTGAGGGAACTCCGGGATGTTCGAGTGGTGGTTGGGTCGTGGAGGGTCAGTTCGAGGAAGTCAAGGGTGCGTCGTGATCGGTGACCTGGTTGACGGTGCTGGCGTAGCGGGCAGCGCTGGCGATCGACAGGCCGAATAGGTCGCAGAGGGCGCGCATGTCGCCGCCGTTGGCGTGGGCTTCGTCGAGGATGCGGTCTTGGCGGATGCGGTCACCGGAGGTGCCGAGTTGTTTGCGGATCCACCAGTTGGTGCAGGGCCGGGCGTTGGTCCAGTTGCGGGCGTGGATGAACATGTGCGGGTTGACGCTGGTCGGCCAGGTGTTGTGTCGGTGCTCGAGGTAGGTGTTGAGGCGTTCTCGGGCGGGTTCGGCGAGCAGGATGACGCGGTCGTTGATGTGCAGCCGGCCGTCGTGCAGGTCGGTGAGTTTCAGCTCGGCGAGCTGGTAGATGCGAACGGCATGGAAGGCGAGCAAGGCGGTGAGGGCTTCGGTCGCGGGACGCCCGTCGACGAGGTTCGCGCGGACCTGGGCGAGGTCGATGGCGATCGGCGCGGTCCTGATGTTGGACGGGTTCCGGATCCGGGCGGTGGGGTTGACGAAGACGGCCTTGCGGGCCTTGAGGATCCGGAAGATCGACCGGAGGCCTTGCAGCATGGTGGCGCGTGGTGTGCCGCCGGTGGGCAGGACCGCGTGGACGTGCTTGGCGTCAATCTCGCGCAGGGACTGGTGGTCGGTGGCCCAGTGGCGGATGGCGGGCAACGCCCACCGCAGCTGGGTGCCGGTGGTGCCGTCGTGCCGAGGGCGCCGTCGCGGGGCGGTGACCGAGCCGTGCCGCATGACGTCGAACCAGATGCCGAGTTCATCGCGCATGGGTGCAGGCAGGTCGCCGGTGGCGGCCAGGAACCATCGCTCGATCGCGGGGGTGCGGTCTTCCTCGAGCATGCCTGCCTCGTGCAGGACGTCCGCGACGACCTGGGCGGAGTGTTTGATCCGGCTCAGCAGTGCGACGTCGCTGCGAAGGATCGGCGCGCCGGGGGTGTCCTGGATCGCGAGCATGATCCGCACGGCGCGGCGGGTGCGGTCGGCCTTGGTGCGGGGCCAGCCGTGGCGGTGGGCGTGATCACCGACGAACTGCATCAGGGCCGCTTCCAAACCAGGGAGCGGCGGTGGTAGCAGCTGCAGGCCGGGATGGGCGGCGAGATCACGGTGGGCGTCGAAGAAGACCAGCTGGCGATGCCCGACCGGACGCAGCAGGCTCATGTCGGCCGCGACGGTCGTCTTGACGTAGGGCTTGCGGGGCCCGGAACCGGTCCACATGCCGGCGAAGAACAGTTGCTGGCCGTGGCGGTTGGCGTCGGCCATGCTCACCCGGTCGGGACGCTCGCCGTGCAGACGGGCGATCATGCTGCGTTGCCGGAAGCAGAGCCGGCAGTGTCCGGCTTCGCCCAGGTGGGCGCGCCGCCGGCAGGTCGGGCAGTCCCCGAGTTGCGGGAACTTCTCCGCCCAACTGCGGCAGGCCGCGCACTGCCAGCCGTAGGTTCGAGTGACACCCCACCCGAAGCAGTATGGGCAGGAGTCAATGATCACCGGAGTGCTGGCCAGCGGGCCGGCTTCTCGCCAGACTGGCGACCGCTGGCCGGGGGCGTGCCGATGGCAGCGGGCGCACAACCCGCTGGTGTAGTAGTCCTCGGCCGAGCCACATCTGCGGCAGGGCGGCGGACAGACCGGGCCGCCGGGCCAGCACTGGAAGCAGAACGGCACCTCTCGCATCGCCGGCGGCCGGACCCGGCAGACCGTGCACGGCTTCGGACGTCGCGTCATGCCGGCGGTGTGCTGCGTTGCCGGCCCAGCCGCACCACCGGGGCGGGTGCCTGGTCACCGACCGCCTGCTCGCGGCGCGGCCGTCGCGCCGCGACCTTATCCGGCTCGCGGATCAGCAACTCGGCCGGGCTGCAGTCGAGGACCGCGCAAATCACGTCAAGGTCATCGAGCCGGATGGTTGTCGGCGTTCCGGTCCAGAGCCCGGACATCTTTCCCGAGCTGATCTCCAGACCGGCTTCGGCCAGGAGCCGACGCATCTCGGTGGACTTCCAAATGCCCTTTTCGGCGGCGCGCAGCCGCAGATTCCACCGCATCGTTTCAGCCTCCCAACCCCGCGAGCCGCGCTGCGGTCCGCTCGTTCGCCGCGACCCACGCCCGTTCCACGTGTTGCGCGGGCACATGCACATAATGCGTCGTCGTCGACAGCCAGGAATGGCCCAACAGTTCCTGGATCGCTTTCAGATCGACGCCCTGGCGATACAACGACGACGCGCAGAAATGCCGTAACACGTGCGGTGTCAGCCGGCCCTTCCATTGCGGCAGCCATCGCGCCACCGCCTCGGCAAGCCCGTCACGCAACACCTGATCCCCAGCCCGGCGGCACAGCCCGGTCACAGGGTCCGGCTGACGCTCGGTCGGCAGCAGCGGCGCATCAAGGCGCTGGTAGTCATCACCAAATTGATGCCGGACATCGGCTACCCACCAATCCAGCAGCGCCCCGGCTGAGTTGATCGCCGGTATCAACCGCGTCTTCGGGCCCCGACCACGGCTGCCCTTACCGAACCGCACATGCACAGACCCGAACTCACCCAGATCTCTACGCCAGTCCCGAAGGTCGAGCATCCGCGTTTCCTGGATCCGTAAACCCACCCGCCGCCACAACGACGCCGCCAGATAACACCGCGCCGCCGGCAAATACTTGCGGGCGCTCGGCAACCAATCGCGCCACGCACCGAAAAGCTCATCGATTTCGTCTTCGCTGGGCGGCACCCGGGCAGCGCCGTAGTCCGAGCGGCCCGGCCTGTTGAACTCATCGATCACCTGCGCCACGACCACGCCGGTCAACGCCACGATGTCGCCCTGATACCGCTCGATGACGAAGTCGAAGAACCTGCCGATCGAGCTGGCCTTGTGCTCCACCGTCAGCCGGGCCCGCCCCAGCGACCGCTGCTGCGCCAGGAACCTGTCGGCATCACTCGCCTGCGCCGTCCACACCGGACGACCCAGGAAACGGATGAACTCGAACAACGCATACCGGTCCGCCGACACCGTGCTGTCGCACGAACCGGCAGCGACGCCGCACAGCAGGAACTGATCCACCAACTCCTGCTCGAAGTCTTCCGCGTCCTGCTCCGTCGCAAGGCGCCGCGGCCCATGCAACGACCGCACTGCCGCGAGCCCCATGAGCACCTCGGATCCGAGAACTCGACCAACCACCACGAACATCGGAGATCGTTCATGAATCCCGACGCCAAGTCAACAAGACCCCGGCAACCAAACCCCCACCCACGAGCTCACCAAAGGCCCCAACACCACACCGCGCGACCCAAGGAACTTCAGACAAGTCCGGTAACCGGTGTCGGGGAGGACGAATGATGACCGCCCCGACCTGGCCTGCCGAAGCCTGGCAGTGGGTCATCGCCCGGCCGTGGCTCGGCGTCCTCGCCGCCGCCGCGATCGTCGGCACGGTGTTCGCCCACGATCAGGTGCTCGCCTGGCGGCACCGCCGATTCACCGCCGGCGCGCGGTGGCTGACAATCGCCGCACCGCCGCAGGTCACCGCCGAAGCCGCCGCCGCGTTCTGGACCACCCTCATGGGTGTGCTCACACCCTCGGTGTGGCGGCGCAGGGTGTTCGGCTACCCCCACGTCGGGTGGGAGTACACCTGGACCGGCCGCGCCCTGACCATCCGAGTCTGGGTGCCCGGGACGGTGCCGCCCGGCGCGGTCGAAGCCGCCGTCCGCGCGGCCTGGCCCGCCGCCACCCTCACCACCGCCGACGCCGCCGCGCCGATCCCCGCCCAGATGGGCGAAGAGGTGGGCGGGGCGCACTGGCCGCAACACACCGACGTGCTGCCGCTGCGCGCCGAGCACGACACCGATCCGCTGCGGGCGCTGCTCGCCGCCGGGGCCGAGGTCCGCCATCGGGAGCACGCGTGCGTGCAGATCCTCGCCCGCCCGGCACCCGCCCGGCGCGTACGGGTGGCCCGGCGGGCGGCGGCGAGCACCAGCACCCATCCGCACGGGCAGCCCGACGTGGCCGCCCGCGCCGTCTCCGGCGCGGCCCGGTTGGCGATCGAGCCTCTGCTGTGGCTGCACGACGCGTTCACGCCCGGCCCGGCCCGGACCCGCGCACCGGCCACGGCGCGGCGGATAGCCGAGCGGGACCCGGTTGCCGGCGCGGACGCCCGCACGGTCGTGGACAAGGCGGTGCGGGTGCCACACTTCGAGATCGCGGTCCGGTTCGCCGTCGCCACCGACCCGGACAAGACCCCACCGGACGCGCAGCGGGCGAAGCAGATCCGCGAACGCCTGGTCGGGCTCGGGCACACGATCGCCTCGGCCGCCGCGGCGTACACGGGCCCGAACCGGCTGCGGCGGATGAAGATGCCGCAACCGGTCGCCACGATCGCCGGGCGCAGGTTGCGGCGGGGGTTTTTGGCCACCGTGCCGGAACTCGCCGCCATGGCCGCGCTGCCACTGGACCTGGCGGTGCCGGGCCTGGACCGGGCGCGGGCGAAGGCCGTACCGGCGCCGGTGCAGGTGCCCTCCGGCGGGCGGGGGGTGAAGGTGTTGGGCCGGTCGCAGATCGGCCACCACAGCGTCGGCCTGACGGTGACCGACGCCCGCCAGCACGTGCACGTGGTCGGCAAGACCGGCGTCGGCAAGTCCACGCTGCTGCTGAACATGATCCTCGGCGACATCAAAGCCGGACGCGGGACGGTGGTCATCGACCCGCGCGGGGACCTGATCACCGACATCCTCGACCGGCTCCCCGCCTCCCACGCGAGCAAAATTGTGATCATCGACCCGGACCAGGACAACCCGGCCTGCTTCAACCCCCTCGATGACGGGGGCGATCGGCACCTGGCCGTGGACAACCTGGTGGGCATCTTCGCGAAAATCTTCCAAGGGCAGTGGGGTCCCCGGATGGACGACACCATGCGGGTGGCATGCCTGACGCTGATGCGCCACGCCAAGCCGACGCTGAGTCTGGTCCCGTCGCTGTTGCAGGAACGAGAGTTCCGAGGCCGGTTCACCCACGGCCTGGACGACCCGGACGGGCTCGCCGGGTTCTGGATCTGGTACGACGGCATCAACGAGCAGTTCCGCGGCCAGGTCATCGCCCCCGTCCTCGCCAGGCTCAGGGCGTTCCTGCTGCGCGACTTCGTCAAGAGCGTCATCGGCAACGCGCACAGCTCGTTCGACATGGGCAAGATCCTCGACGGCGGTGTTCTGTTGTGCCGACTGCCGAAGGGCATCCTCGGAGAGGAGACCAGCCGCATCCTCGGGTCGATGATCGTCGCCCGCGTGTGGCAGGCCGCCATCGCCCGCGCCGCCATCCCCGAGGACCAGCGAAAAGACGCCAATCTATACATTGACGAATGTCAAAACTTTTTGACGTTGCCGGGCAGCGTTGGAGACATGCTGGCCGAAGCGCGCGGCTTCCGGCTCGGACTCGTGCTGGCGCATCAGGACTTGGCACAGTTGCCCCACGATGTGGCGGCGGCGGTGTCGGCGAACGCGCGCAGCAAGGTGTTCTTCAACGTCGACCCGGCCGACGCGCGGGAGCTGTCCCGGCACACCAAACCCGAGCTGGACGAGCACGACCTCGCCCACCTCGACGTCTACACCGCCGCCGCCCGGCTGCTGGTCGGCAACCGGGAGCTACCCGGGTTCACCTTCGTGACGAACCCACCGGCGCCGGTCGTGGGTGAGGCGACCGCGATCCGGCAGGAATGCGCCGCCGCCCACGCCCGCGCGGACGACGAGCCGCCGATGCAGCAACTCGCCCGCACCGCGATGAAGCGGCGCATGAACTCCCGCGAGCGCTGACCACCGACGCCGCTCGTTCGGTGCCTCGGCTGGGTGCGGCATCGGGGGCTCGTTTGGGGGTGTCCACGACACGAGGCCCCAGACGAGCCCCGGCACCCGGCCTGTCAGGTGTCTGGCCTGCCCAAACCGGCCTCACGACGGGTCCATACGCAAGATCAACCTATCCAGACTCCCTACGGGACTCTCTCTGCACGGGGTGACCCATCTATGCCGCAATCACGCTCGACCAGTCTGCTGGCCATCTATCCCCACATCACCAACCGGGACCGTCTCCTGCTCCAGCTCCTCGACGACCACCAGGTCCTCACCACCGACCAGATTCACCGCATGCTGTTCCACGCCCGCCGGACGTGTCAGATCCGGCTCGGTGAGCTGGCCGCCCTGGGCCTGCTAGACCGGTTCCGGTTCGCCCGCGACGGCGGCGGCAGCCACCCGTGGCACTGGACGCTCGGCCACCACGGGCACCGCTTCCAGGCCGCCGCCCACCAACGGCCCGAACCCACCCTTCGCACCAGCCGGCAGACCGCGCAGCGACTCTCGGCGAACCCACACCTGACGCACCTGCTCACCGCGAACGAGTTCTTCGTCCGCCTCACCGCCTACGCCCGCCAGCACCCAGAGGCGCGGTTGGACCGGTGGTGGTCCGAGTCGCTGACCACCAAGCAGTTCCGGACCATCACCGCCGACGGACACGGCCTGTGGAGCGTCGGCGATGCCACGGTGGGGTTCTTCCTGGAAGTCGACACCGGCACCGAACCCCTGCGCAGCCGGGTGGTGACCAAGCTCGACCGGTACGCACGCCTGACCCGGCGTGGCGGACCCCGCTACCCGGTGCTGTTCTGGCTCGGCAGCGAACACCGCGAAGAACACCTCCACCAGCTCCTACGCGGCGATCACGACGATGTTCCGGTCGCGACCGCCACCCACACCAGCGAGCCCGCCGAAGCGGTCTGGCTCCCGACCGGCGCCACCGGTCGGGTCCGGCTCATCGAGCTGCCCAGCGACCACGGCAAGCCGGTAGCGGACAACCCGAACTACCAAGACGACGGGGACTTCGTCTGCTGACAGACCCTGACAGGCACACGGCGGGTTCTGTCACCGCAGGTCAGAGGCATAGTCGTGGTCCTGATAGGGCTGGTGCTGTCAGGTCACGACGCTACGGTGCAGCTTCTTGTCTTTGCTCGCACCGCCGCCCGTCTGTTTTCCCTTTCGGATCTGCCCGCGCCAGCGGGATCACCCACAGCCCACCCTCCGGTCGGCTCGTGATCCACACCTCGCGCCCAACACGGCAGCTCTCCTGGTCCAGACGCCGCGATCCGGTGGCACCACCCCTGCACACCCAACCATCCATGCCCCGCCCTGTCGCGAAGGGAGCACTCCGCCATGCCCAAGCCCACGCCGCTCACCGACAAGGTCGTCACCGTCTGCTTCGCCCCCGGCGAAGACGCCGACTGGTTCGCCGCCTCGGAGAAGGTCAACGACCTTCTGCACGCCAACGGCACCCCGGCCCGCCGCTACCGCGTCCGGCACCGCCGCTTCATCGGCTGGCTGACCCGGTTCCTCGGCTACTACCTGCTCGACGCCGCCCGCCGCTTCGGCGCGGTCACCCTCGCCGCTGGAGGCCGCAAGAGCCGCCTCGACCTGACGGGCACCACCACCCAGGCCGCCCACGCCGCTGCCCTTCGCTGGCGTGCGTGGAACACCCACATCAACGCCACCACCCGGCCCGCCCGCCCGTGGGAGGACTACCTCGCCCAGCACCACGCCGACCCTGGCAAGGTCACCCTGAACGAGGCCCGCCGCCGCTTCGAGCAGCAGCCCCGCGTCCTGGCGATGCTCGCCGCCTCGTTCGACCCCTACGAGCTGTCCGTCTACCAGGCCGGCGAAGCCACCTACGTCGGGCTCCACTGGCGCATCGCGCTCATCGGCGACGCGCTGATCACCACCGAGGGCCGGCTCCTCGCCCCGGCCAGTGACTCTGTCGCGGACCGGTTCCGGTTCCTCAACGAGGCGTGCGCCTACCTGCGCGGCCTGCGCTCCGACGCACGCCTGTGCGCCGTCGCCATCGCCTAAACCCCGTATCGCCTGAAACCTCCGAAGGCCGGTCGCAGCCCCCGCTGCGACCGGCCTTCGTCATGCCCACAACCCGACCAGAGAAGGAGTTCCTCGATGTTCCTGACCGATCCGGTGTTGCGGCGTATCGCCGCCGACACCAACGACGTCCTGGCCGAGCAGCTGTGGCGCCACGACACGGCCGCCCTCGACGCTCTCGGTGACCTCGCCCGCGTCCTGCACAAGACCGCCCGCGACTTCACCGACAGCGCTGCCACCCTCGACCAGTCCCTCGTCCGGGTGCGTGACCTTGCCGAAAGGGCCCGGCAGGGATTGGCTGCCCGCGCCGGCCTGCACATGGCCGGCTACGGGCAGGCCCTCACCGGCGCGCTCGTCGCCCGCGAGCGGCACATCGTCCTCGGGGTCGCGCTCGTCACCGCGTACCGCGCGTGGCGCAACCACCGGTCGATCGGCGACCGCGACGAGCGGCACCTGCTCCTGCGACGCGGCGACCCGTCGCGCGGCGTGGCGACACTACGGCTCAAAGACCCGGGCACCTGGCTGGTGGTGCCCGACGCCGAGGCTGCCAGCGCCTTCACCATCCCTTACCCCGATCGTGTCGTCGGCGAGGTCGCCGAGACCGAGCAGGGGTGGGCGCCGACCGCGTACACCGACCCGCAGCATCGCCAGATCCAGTCCGGCATGGCGTATCCGCTTCCGGTGTGCGACGACCTCGCCTCGGCCTGCCGGTCGCTGCTGCGTTGGTGGCACCTGCGCCACTCCGACGCCTGGCGCAGCCGCACCCCCGCGCAGCTCACGCCAGCCGAACTCGCCCACCTCGCCAGCTAGATCGGGGATGCTGATGCTGCACCTCGACATGATCGGGCGATGGGTCGCTCAGGCCACCGGCCGCACCCTTGACCAGCACGCCGCCGACCCGATCCCCGCCGCCGCGCACCTGCCAGAGGCCGCCGCCACACTGCGGCACCTGCGGACCGAGTTGCTGCTCGCGGTAGACCGGCTGCGCACCCTCCTGATCAACGAGGACGACCTGACCGGTTCCGTCAGCACGGTCACCGGCCCGCTGGAGACGATCCAGGAGCTGGCCCGCGAGTACCGGTACGCCCGCAACTGGATCGACACCCTCATCGGCGACGAGGCACGGGCCGCGTACGCGCAGACGCATCCAGGCCAGACGGTACGACGGCGCTACGTCAACCCCGGCGACACCGTCCTGGTCGTCCTGCCACACACCGACTCCTGCCGCAGGCAGAACCTCGCCGGACACACCACCCGCATCCGGGTCGGCACGTCCGACGCCACACTCCGCCCACCCGGCAGCGTCAACCCGCTGCGGCTGTCCCACGCCGACGCCGGCATCTACCGCGACCCGACCGAAGACCGCCTCTACATCCTCCACACCGGCGCCGACGAGACCACCGGCGCCGGCCACTAGCCCCCTCGCCGCATCACGCAGCCCGAGGCCACCGGGCCGCAGTCCCCGCAGCGCCCCACACGGCTGCGCACCGCATCCACGTGCCTGCCGCGCTGGCCGCTGCCCGCGACCCGGCGCACCACCGCCCGGCCACCACCCCGTGCCGGGCATCCCCAACCACTAGTCCCAAGGAGGCACCGATGGAAAACCTGTCCCTGACGCCTGCCACGCAGGCCGTCCTCGACGCCCTGACCGAACTCGGTCAGGGCAGCGTCCACGAACTGGCCGACAAGGCCGGCAAGGCCCGCTCGACCACCGACAAGGCGATCAAGACCCTCGCCGACGCCGGACTGATCGCCGCAAAGGACACCGACGCCGACCCGGCCGAAGGCACGCCCACCCGGTGGACCCTGGCCACCCCGACGGAGGCCACCGACGCCGCGCCGAACGACACCACCGACCTCGGCGACGAGCACACGACCAACCCGGACGAGACCGCGCAACTCAACGGCACCGACCCCGACAACGCGGCCGACGAGCCGGACACCGGCGACACCGAGCCGGCCGACCAGACCGGCAACGAGGTCAACGGCGACGAGGACGCAGACGAGGAGCCCGACGACACGGCGGACGAGACCGACCGGGACGACGCCAGCAACGAGGGCCCGGACGACGAGGACAGCGGCGCGGACGACGCGGGTCGGACGGTCGCCGTGGTACAGCCGACGCGCCCCGGTGACCGCAAGGTCATGGCCATCAAGGGAGTCCTGGCCGACTACGGCGACGACGGCGCGACCCTTGACCTGATCGTCGCCGAAAGCGGCATCGGACACGTCACCGCTACCCGGCTGCTGACCGCGATGGAGCAGGCCGACGCCGCCCGCCGCCTGCCCGGCCAGCCGCAGCGGTGGATCCCGGGCCCGACCAAAGCCAGCGAGGTCGACCCGAACCCGGAACCGCCCCGCTGCCCGCTCTGCCTGCAGGTCATCCGCGGCCTGGCGACCACGCCGAGCGCCACGGCGGCCGTGCAACCGCTGATCCGCCCGGACGGCACCCTGCACGTCGTCGGCCCGGACGGTGAGACCCACGTCGTCACCCTGCCCACCCGCACCACCCCTCGCGCGGCGAGCACCGCCCGCACCGTGGCCCGCAGCGGCGACGGGACCGTCAACGCCGACGGCAACCAGCCGTTCGGTCGGGGCGAGTTGGAGAAACTCACCCTCGACTATCTGGCCGCCAGCCCCGACCGTCAGATGACCCCGCAGGAGATCGCCACCGCGCTCGCCGCGCAGCTGGGCCGGGCGGTCAGCAACGGGGCGGTGCGCAACAACCTCACGAAGGCCGCCGCCGGCGGGCGCATCCTCCTGGTCTCCGACAACCCGCTGACCTTCGTCCACCCGGCACCGACCGACAGCGGCGCCGCCGCCGAGGCCGACGCGGGCAGCACCGAGCAGTCCTGACCCACACCCATCCCCGCTGCGGGGGCCGAGCCGCGCGCTCGGCCCCCGCAGCCGCATCGAGAGGAGCAACCCGTGCCGCACGAACTGGAAACGTTCGCGGACGGAACCACCGCCTTCGCCAGCGCCCGCCTGTCGGCCTGGCACCAACTCGGCACCGTCACCCAAGACACCATGCGCGCCGAAGAGATCATGGCCGCCGCCCGGCTCGGCGACTGGGGGGTACGCACCATCCGCACCGTCGGCATCGACATCGTGGATGGGGTCGAGGTGCAGATCCCCGCCGACGACAAGCGGATGACCGTCCGCCGCAACCCGGTAACCGGCGCCACCGAGTATCTGGGGATCGTGGGCACCGACTACACGGTGGTCCAGAACGAGCAGTGCGCCGAAATGCTGGACCGTCTTGTCGACCAGGTGGGTGGCGCGCACTTCGAGACCGCCGGGAGCCTGCGTCGCGGCAAGAGCGTGTTCGTGACGATGAAGCTCCCGGATGCGATGCAGATCGCCGGCGTCGACCGCCTGGACCTGTACCTGATCGGTACCACCTCCCACGACGGCACCGCCGCGCTGCGCGTGGACGCCAGCCCCATCCGGGTCGTGTGCGCGAACACCCAGCGGGCCGCGTTCGCCAACGCGGTCGGGCACTACACGTTCCGGCACACCTCCAACGTCAACTCCCAGATCAGCCAGGCCCGCGAAGCCCTCGGACTGATGTGGAAGTACATGGAGACCTTCGAGAAGGCCGCCGAGCGGATGCTCCAGACCGAGATGACCATGCGCGAGTTCGAGCAGGTCGTCGGTCAGGTGTGGCCGGTCAAGGACAACGCGTCCGAGCAGACGAAGAACAACGCCAAGCAGCGGCTCGGCACGCTGAAGTACCTGATCCGCGAGGCCGACACCCAGAAAGCCATCACCGGCAGCCGGTGGGCCGGATTCCAGGCCATCACCGAGTACCTCGACCACTACCAGCCCGCCAAGAACGAGATCGCCCGCGCCAACCGGGTGCTCACCGGCAACGTCGGCGACCTGAAGGTGGCCGCCTTCGACCTGCTCAAGGTCTGACCACACCTCGTCCACACCGCCGGGGCGGCGGCCACCGTGCCGCCGCCCCGGTCAGCGAAGAAAGGGACACGCCCCATGGCACCACCGAGCACAACGAAGTGGGGTTCAGACCGGGCGGGCAGCCGATGAGCGGCCACATCCGCCACCCCCGCGACCGACGGCAGTCGGTGTGCGGACTCTTTGCCGCCGACGTGCAGCGGTGGGAGACCGAGAACCCGCCGCGCATCGACTACACCTGCGAGGACTGCTACACCCTGCTTCCCGAGGCCCAGCGACCCGATGACGCCCACCACCCTCCCGGCGACGCCACGCTCATCGACACGCTGCGGCGCATCGTCGCCGAGCGCCAGTGCGCCAAGATCGACGGCGTCATCGTGGACGTGTGGTCCGCCGCCGTCACCGTCCTGATCTGGGACCGGCTTCGTGACGACAAACGACAGCGGCTGCTGACCGTGCCGTCACACGAGCTGATCCTGCGCTGCGTCGCGATCTACACCCGCCTCACCAGAAACGGAGGCGACACGTGACCCGCCCACGGCAGCCGCAGTGGTTCCACTTCGGGCCATGGGTGTTCTCCATCGACTCAGCCGAGGCGCTGATCGCGGCGACGCCCCGCGATACCCAACCCCTCGATGTCACGACCTAGGCGACCGCGTACGGCCTGACCCGGCTCGACGACCCGCACCAGCGGGCGGTCAGCCTCATCGGCCCGACCAGCACCGCACTCGACCGGGCCCACGCTATGACCACCGACCTGACCAAACCCCTGATCGTCGCCCAACTCGACATCACCGGGCACCCACCCGCCCCACTGCTCATCGACGGAACCCATCGCCTCTACCGCGCCTGGCGCGAGCACGTGCCACGACTGCCGGCCTATCTGCTCACCGTCGAGGAAACCCGCCAGGTCCAGGACAACGTCCTCCTGGGACCCGGCCGCACCGCCATCACCCCGCCGCCGACCTGAGCGACGGACCACCCCACCACCGCGTACACCTCGGAAGCTGCCCACCGCCGGCGGCGACCAAGGCGTGCGCGTAGACGTTCGGAGGAACCCGATGGCCTACATCCAGCCGTGGCAGCGGCTCTGCGACTGCCGCTGCCTGGTCCACCACCACCGGCCCCGCACCACCTACAACGACCCCGACTGCGCCTGCACCATCACCTGCACCACCCAACCCCTCACCCTCCTGGCCGACCCCTGGGGCTGCGCCCTCTTCCTCGACTCCGGCGGCGACCTCTGGCACGTCCCCGCCATGACCCACGGCACCTTCGACTGGGCATACGCCGCAGAAATCGACAGCCGCCACGAGCACTACGACGCCAGCCGGCACATCGAGCTGAGGTTCCCCCGGTTGGCCGGAGGGTTGGTTACCTGGCGCCGGTGGGCTCAGGCTGAACGATAGTTGCCTCGTCCTGCTGGGCCTGGTGACCGTCGGGGCCTTGCGGGCGGGTGTGCCAGGCGGCTTCGTACTCGTCTGGGGATCGCCAGCCGAGGTCTTTCTGGATGCGCCGGGTGTTGTACCACCCGTCGATGTAGCTGAAGATCGCGTTCTCCGCCTCGTCGCGGGTCCGCCACGAGTTGCGGTAGACCAACTCGATCTTCAACGTCGACCAGAAGTTCTCCATCAGGGCGTTGTCGAAGCTGTCGCCGACCGACCCCATCGAGGGCAAGATTCCGTTGTCAGCCAGGCGTTGCGCGAAGCGGAACGACGTGTAGTTCGAGCCCCTGTCCGAGTGGTGGATCAGTTGCCCGTCGCGGACGTCACGCGACCAGATGCCGTATTCGAGGGCGCCGAGGATCAGGTCGGTGTCGCAGCGGTCGGAACACCGCCAGCCCACGATGCGGTTGGAGAAGACATCCCGCACGGCGGCGAGCCAGAACACGCCCTCGCCGCAGGGGATGCGGGTGGCGTCGGCGACCCACAGCCGGTTCGGTGCCGCAGCGGTGAACTGCCGGTTGACCAAATCCGGTGCCGGTGTCGCCTTTGGGTTCGACCGGGTCGAGGGATGCGCCACTTCTTGCGCAGGAACGCCCCTTGCAGTCCGGCGGTACGCATCAACCGCTCGACCCGCTTGCGGCCCACCTGGCGGCCTTGGCGGCGCAGCATGGCGTGCACCCGCGGACTGCCGTAGGTGGCGCCGGAGACCTCGTGGATCTCGGCGATCTCGACCGCCAGTTCCGCGTCCTCGCGGCGCCGAGCGGACGGATTCGCGGCTTGGGCGAGCCAGCCGTAGTAGGTGGAGACGGCTACGCCCAGGACCCGGAGGACGGGCTCGACCCCGAAGCGATCGCGCAGCTCGCCGACGAGCGTCACGACCGTCGCCGGGTTGGGTCGAGTTCCGAGGCGAAAAAAGCCGACGCGGCCTTCAGTATCTCGTTGGCGCGCTTCAGCTCGGCGTTCTCCCGCCGCAGGCGGCGCAGCTCCTCCAAGTCGGAGGTCGTGGGCCGGTCGTCACGCTGCCCACGGTCGGCTTCGTCCTGGCGGATCCAGTTCCGCAACGCCTCGTGATGCACCCCAAGCTGGCGGGCCAGCTGGCGGATCACGGGCTTCGGGTCCGACTCCCGATACAAGCGCACCGCACGTTCACGCAGCTCATCGGGGTACTTCTTCGGTGCTGCCACGGATGACTCCCTTCAGCTCCATCAGAGCATGATCGAAAGCCTCCGAGCTACCGGGGGAACCTCACCTGGTGGGCCATCCACCTCACCGGCCACACCCTCCGACTCGCCTTCCCCGGTCTCAGGGCAACCATCCAGGCAATCATCAATGGCCGACCCGCCACGTAAGCACAAACCGACGCACCGGACGTCCCTCTCCGAGGCACCGGAGTGGCTGTCACGCATGGCGGGCTGGTGTCGGGGTACCGGCACAAATACCAAGCCAGATACGACTTGAAGCGCAGACCCTGGGCACGTCAGCCCACCCCCGGTGATCGACTATCTTTGCCGACCATCGAATCTCGCGCGGCCTCCCCGACGATAACCCTGCGTAACGAACCTCTCCGAGTGTCGAAAGTCGGTCGCTTCCGGATCTGCCGATGAGCGTGCGTCCCTCCCATGCCACCAGACAGCGACAGTTTGCGGTGATTATATTCTGCGCTACACGTGATCCGTGCCGTTTACCGAAACGCGAGTGCCGTAATCGCCAAGGCGTCCGAGAAGTTGTCGCCCCACACCAGCGACTACGGACGCCACCTCGCCAAGAACTCTGCGACCACCGCCGTAACCTCACCCACATCCGACGCGAATGATTCCCAGGTATGCCCCGGCAGCAGGGCTTCAACTAGGCCACACATTGGCATCGTCAAGTCAGGTTGAAGCCTTGGATCGTTCATTTCATAGTGAACACATCGGTTTCGGATCTTCAGGCCCGCGGTCGAAACTATTCGTTTGGCTGGATCGCCGTCAAGTATTGTCTGCAGCTGCGTGATCGCTGGTGACACTAAGTCTGGATACAAGCCAGCAATTCGGCGAAGTGCGGTCAGGCAGTGGTACGCGGTTATCGTCTGCGCTCGAAAGACTGCCCCCTGGTGCCCGTGGGCAGTAAGTGGAAGAACAAGTCTAGATGTATTGAGATCTGCTTCGATTAGAAGCAACAACATCTTCAATTCCAGTGGAAAAATGGTCTCGAACCGGCCGGCAAGGTATCGATGCGCTCGGCAGTCACGTGTGCGGATCGTCAGGCTGGAGAAGTCGATGGTGGCCTCGGGCTCGTCAATGACGAATGTGGCACCGCACATCACGGCGACTGCACCACCCCATTCACTTGAGACTTCAGCTAGCGCCTGGCCGATCTTGTTGAGATCCTGCTCGCTTGGATTTATCCCCAGCCGATACGAGGCTGGCACTGTAGCGCCTATGAGTGAGTCGCCAAGGAAGTACAGGCCCAGGTCCGTCTCTGCCCAGCGAACCCACCACCGAGCCTTACCGGTGAAGGCATCTCGATGCATGGCCAGTGCGTCGCGGAACTCCGCCAGCACATCGGGCAGAGTCTTCTTATTATCGTCCGGGATCTTAGTAGTATGCCGGCTGCGCGCAGTTATCGCCGCGTATTTATCAGACAGTTGGGCGGCGAACTCCGGGATACCCACGTACCTGGAGGTGGAACGGATAGCCGTCGCGCCCTCGTGTGCGATGCGTACGAAGTGGTGGCTTAAGAATAATCCTGCGTAGCCTGTGACAAGATTATCTAATGCTGTCGATCGGGCGAGGTCGGCTACCCATCTCCCGTCCTCGTACATCAGCTTTCGCGCCGCCCAGCCGCGAAGCTCATCCATGTCTATTCCTGGCCCTGGACGGATCGGGACATGGAGCGGAAAGGTCGTCCCCTGAGCCGGGTGTAATTCGGTCATCGCGACTCCTAAATTTGGCGGCTCGTGGCATGTGCCCACCTTCAGACCGGCAGGCTCCGACTAGTGTTCCTGGCGGTCCGTGGATTGAGGTGACGCCTATAGTGCTCGGCGAGCAGAGATCGCCGCTGCGCTCTGTCGAGCGCCAGAATGGATGCCGGGCCTGCTCTGCGCGGCTGCCGCTTGGCAATAGGTAGACCTACGGCTGAACAGCCTGCTAATTATAAGACCATCGACAACAACGCCCCTAGACCTTTTTCGGGTCAATGTCATGAATGACCTCCGCAGGTTCGTTACCCTCCAGGTCGGGCAGACTATCCGCCTACAGCGTCAATCGCTACCGAGTTAAAACTCACGCGAGTCGTGACGGCGTACTGATCTGCCACAAAGGAGGCGTGGCGATCCGAGCAGGTCCGACACACCTATCTGGTCCTGCCAGCTGGGCATGCCGGCCTTCGCTCTTTAGGAGGCCGCTTCGTAGCAGCGCTCGCGTTCCTGCTGCCACAACTCGTCATCGCTCAGCGAAACATACTCGGGTCGCATCTTTCGAGCGAGGCCGTAGAAGCCCGAACTCGGTCGGTCGGTGCTGCGGGAGACGACCAGCGCGCTCCACAGCGGCTCACCTTTGTCGAACGCTCGACGGGAGACTCTATCGAGCGGCTGGCTCAGGAAGTCCGGCCTGGTTTCCACCCGCTTTGCGAGGGGGCCATAGCCGATCAGTCCCTTCGCTGTAGCGACGCCGAAAAGGATGTCCGCGATGCTGTCAACTCGGTCGACCTCGAACGTCTCAGCCATCCGGCCACGGTAGAGCAAGTCTGACCTGTGACGGTTCAGCTGATCCGCCAGACATATGGCCATCCGGATGCTTTGAAGTGTCCCCTTCTGCCGCGCCCGGTGCGCTGCGTCACGTACGGGGCGGCTGACGCCGAGGACCGCTGACCGCCAATGAGCGGTACGGTTCGGCGGTGTCTGCCACCGACAGGCAACCGTTGATCTTCATTGACATCGACGGTGTGCTCATTCCGCTGCGGGCCCGACCTATCGGTGCCGGCCGTCAGCGCAGCGGCAGCGTGGGCGACGGTCGCGACTGTTACGGCAATCCTCTGCTGGATCGCCTCGAACCCGACGACGGTCGCCGGCTACTGGCCCTGCCGGGTGACTTGGTGTGGGCGAGTACGTGGATGGTCGAGGCGAACGAGGTGGTGGCACCTCGGCTCGGCCTACCCGCCCTGCCCGTGGTCGACTGGATCGACGACGACGAACAACCACCGTACGGCGTGCACTGGAAGACCGCCTCGTTGGCGCGGTGGGCGGCGGGGCGTCCGTTCGTCTGGCTCGACGACGAGATCACCGACGCCGACCGGCGATGGGTCGCCGCCCGCCATCCACACCCGTCGCTGCTGCACCGCATCGACCCGCACCTGGGACTGACCGACACCGACCTGACGGCAGTGCGGCAGTGGCTCGACCACCGTGACAAGGCAGCGTGATCCGCTGCGCTGTCCATCGTGAGATCGGCTCGTCGGCTCATGCCCGCGAGCCGCCCGCTGTGCAGCGTCCCGCCGGGCCGGTCCTGGTTCCGGTCCGGACGTGGCCGATGGGCGTGCGTCGTATCGTGTTGGCCATGATCGAGGCCGTTGCGCCGAGGACGCGTAATCGCAGAGGCACGATCGCCCTCGTGTTGGCGTGCGTGAGTCTGCTTCTGTCGCTGATCGCGTGCGGCGTGGTGGGGCTGTCCGTCGGTAGCGACGGAATAGATCTGCTGCCAGTGCAGTCCGGGCCGGAGGTCGCCAGCGCGGCTCAGGTGGAAGCCATCGCTCAGGTGACCCTGCCGCCCGGCAGCGTGCTGCTGGTCGCGGTGTACCGCAACGGGCTGGAAACCCAACTCTCGGCCAAGTTCCGCATACCCCGCACCGAACTCGACGCCTTCGTCGCCACGGCGAATTTCACGGCGGCTCTCGCACCAGGGCTTCGGGCAGTCGACGCCACGCACAACATCGGTGGCGGCAACACGTGGGATCCCGAAACCGCCACGATCATTGCCGGCCTCGACGAGGAGCAGCCACTCGCGGACGGCACCCGCCGAGCGCTCCTGGTCGACCTCGACGCACCCGATGCAGTCACCGTCTACCTGTACGCCAGCCGCGGCTGAACCCCTTCAGGAATACCCTTCGCCGCAAGCAGCGGACGCCGGACACCGGGTACGGTTCGGACTTCAGTGCCCACCGGACAGTGCCTGCGTGATGTCCTGCCGTAGCTGCACCGCTTCGTCGTCGCCGTCGACCAGCAGCAACACCGTGAACGGGGTCACCTGCCCTTCCGGTCGGCCGAGCGGGCTGGCCCAGTGGCGAACTGCCCGGGCGAGGACACGGAGGAGCGTGTGCCGGTCCTGGATGCTGTCCGACAACAGCTGGGGCGCGTTGTCGACGATCACCAGGTAGCCGTCCGCCGGCAGCCAGTGCAGATCTCGGAGGCAGTCGGACAGTGCGTTCCAGTTCCAGCCGAAGTAGCTGGGGAAGAACAACGCGTCCGAGAAGTCGTAGAAGACATGGCCGGCATCCGCCATCCTCGTGCCGTCAAGGCGGGCGACGACGAACCTGCCGGACGTCGGTAACACCGCCGCCAACTCCACCACGAAGCCGCGTGAGCAGACCAGGAGCGGATCACTCAAACCGTGCCACGCGTGGTCTGTCATCCTGTCCACCTCGATCGACGTCCTCCCCAGCTATCGCGGCCCCATGGTGTCACCGGCGTCCGGATCTGCCGCTCCGGGGGCCGGCGTTCATCGCCGGTGGTGACGCATGGTGATGCATGACCATCTCCCCTGCTTCAGCTTCCGGTGTCGTACCTGGTATCCAACTCGTTGTGCGAGCTGCGGTGTCGGCCTTCCTGGGCCACTACCGGGGGCAGACACGCGTCATACCGAGTCCGACCTGCAAGTCTTCCTCCGCTGGTGCACCATGACCAAGACTCTCACCCTGAGCTTGAAGCAATCGGCGTTAGGTGACGGCTGAACAACTCCGCTTCGGTGTGGGGCGGTGGGAGAACCTGCACCGGGCGCTGGGGTCACCGCCCCGGTGGCGTCGCGTACTCGGAGACGATGTCATCGATGACGCGGTGGGCCTCTGCAGCCACAGCCCGGTCGTCGTGTACTGCGCCTGCGTAGACGATCAGAGCTTTCCACAGCGCCCAGGCCCGTCCGCGGGCCCAGGTCGCCGGGTCGACATCGAGCCGGGCGCGGAAGGCCTCACGGCTCGGGCCGGACAGCAGCGTCCACGCGATCGCCACATCGCACGCCGGGTCGCCAACACCGCAGGTGCCGAAGTCGATGACGGCGGCGAGCGCGCCGTTGCGGATCAGCAGATTGCCTGGGGCCACGTCGCCGTGGAACCACACCGGGCGACCGTCCCACACCGCCCCCAGCGCCGACCGCCAGATCTCGGTGACGATCTCGCGGGGTATCCGGCCGCCCAGGACCTCGACCGCCCAGCGGACCTGAGGGTCGTAGACGCGCAGCGGCCCACCACGAAACCAGTTGTGCAGACCCGGCTGCGGACCCTCGGTCGGATCGACGCGGCGCAACGCGACGAGAAACGCGGCCAGAACCTCCGCGAACCCGGTCAGGTCACCGATGCCATCGAGACGAGCGGGTTCCCCGTCGATCCACTCGTAGACCGACCAGCCGAAGCCGTACCCGTCGGCGGGCACACCACGCGCCACCGGCACGGGTACCGGCAGCGGCAGCCGCGGCGCGAGTACCGGCAGCCAACGATGTTCCTTCTCAACTGCCAGGGCGTACTCCTGCGCGGTGGGCAGCCGTACCGACAAGCGCTCACCCAACCGGAACGTCTGATTGTCCCAACCATCGCACGGCACAGGCCGCACGGGCAGATCGGCCCACTGCGGAAACTGACTCGCCACCAGCCGGCGCACCACCGCTGCGTCAACGAGGCGGCGAACCGGTACCGGAACGGTATCTGGATCGGCGCTCACACCCCCAACCTCACAAAACGCACCAGCGGTGACAACCGATTTTCACCCCGCAACGCGCGTTCATGGTGCAGCTACCTCACGATGACATGCTGCCGAACAACCTGCGGAAAGACGGCGTCCGCTTCTGCCGCCAACCGAACGCTACGTACCGTTACCGGCAAATAAGTGCCGACACGCTCGGTTGCTCTAACTGACGAGTGCGCATCATTCCCCAGCCGATGACTTGCCCGCAACCTTGTCTCTACACCAGTAGGTTTTCTACTCGGCCTTCAACATCGCAGTGCAGAGCTACCCGGTGTTGAGGCCGTGCCCTAGCCTGAAACCACCGACTGCGGAGGGAGCGCAATGGGCATTCCTGGCGGCGGCGCGTCTGCATCGTTGTTAAAGCGAAAAGTGCGGATCCGCCAACTTAAACCCGATCAGACTGCGCAGGGCGACGCTGCGATCATGATCGCAATGTCAGAGATTAACAGCACAAGAGACTTTCTTGTGCTCGGCAACACTCAGGCGGGATCGCGTTTCAATTACTATTTACTGCTGTTTTCGGCCGGGTACGCTGGTGCAGGGGCGCTGATTGGCTCTCCATCCGCCGATCGGCACTTGAACTTGACGATCCTGGTCAGCGTCTCGGCCGCCCTGCTTGCTGTCGGCCTCTTAACCTTTGAGCGACTCGCCAAGTCTGATGTAACTCGCCTCGAGTACCTGGTAATGATTGATCTTTACCGAGAATTCCTATTGACAAAGGCGCCGGAGTTGAGGCCGTACACATTGCTGCCAGTGCAGATGCCCGGTGCTCCCATTCGGGATTGGAAGGTCCAGTCTGCGTACAAAAATCTTGCGACCACAACTTCAATCATGAACTCGCTTGCGGCTGCGGTCGCGGTCGCAGCCATAGCGCAAATGCCGGAAGGCGACTTATTCTTGACTATTGTATTCTCGCTTCCAATTCTCGCGCTATCCCTCGCCGTGCAGACACTTTGGTTAAGAAGAACCCGCAGGCGGGGCGTCGCTGATTTAGAACGACGAATTAGGGGTCAATAGGGCAGCTTTTCGCTGGCTGCAAACAAGAGCAAATCAGATCGCAGCAACCTAATTCTTGGTCAAAAAGATACTTGGCGACCTTTTGGCGGTTTAAATGAGCGAGCTTGAGATTGTCGCAGCAGCAACTTTGGCCGGAGTGTCGGTAGCATCGATAGCAATATCGATCACAGCGCTTATGTACTCCCGCCGCGCCAACAAGGAATCCCGGCAATCCCGCAACCTTCAGGCGATCCTCGACCTGCACACGCGCCATATGTCCGAGGACATGATGCAGGTGCGGGGAGACCTAATCTACACAAGCAGGTATGACGATCTGCATGAGGCGGAGTACGGACGAGAACACGAAGCCCTGCACAGACTGCTGGGGATCTACGAGCTTCTGGGTGCCGTAACTCGCCGCAACCTTGCCGATAAGGATCTAGTCTTCGACCTTTTTCCGATCTCTATCGCGGCTTGCTATGAGCGATCCGCGAATTATATTGAAAATTATCGAGCGCGCTCGAGTAACCCACGCTTCATGCACAATTTCGAATGGCTAGCGAAGGCATTCGAAAATGCGCGCCAATAAAGTGCCCTTGCGGCTCGACTTTGGGTGCGCCATTGGAGGCAGGGGCTGCTTCAGCTGCCGGCCCTGCGGCGTACTCATCTGCCGCTCCGGGTGGACTGGTGTTCGTCACCGGTGGTGACGCACGGTGATGTATGGCTACCTCTCCTGCTTCGACTGCCCCTGTTGTACCGGCCGATCAACTCGTTGTGCGCGCCGCGGTGTCGGCCTTCCTGGGCCGTTACCGTGGCCAGACTCGCGTGCACACCGAGTCCGACCTACGCGTCTTCCTGCGCTGGTGCGCCGATCACGACCTGGACCCGCTGGCTGCGGTGCGGGTGGATATCGAGCGGTACGTGCGCTGGCTGCAAGACGTCCGCCGGTACCAACCCTCGACAGTCTCCCGCCGGCTGTCGGTCGTGGTCGGGTTCTATCGGGTCTGCGTCATCGACGCGATCCTGGAGCACTCGCCGGCCGACTACGTCCGCCGACCCACCGTGCCGGCCGAGTCACCGACCCTCGGACTCGGGCACCTACAGTTCGAAGCCCTGATCACCACCGCCCGCAAGTCCTCGAACCCGAACGACTTCGCCCTGGTCGCGCTCTTGGGTCTGCTCGGGCTGAGGATCTTCGAAGCGTGTGGGTCGAATATCGCCGATCTGGGCGAGGAACACGGCCACCGGGTGCTACGCGTACGTGGTAAAGGCGGCAAGGCTGTCCTCGTCCCGCTACCACCTGCGGTGGCCCGAGCCATCGACCGGGCCATCAACGAGCGCATCAGCGGGCCGATCCTGCGCAACACCCACGCTCGGCGGATGGACCGACACGCCGCCACCCGCCGACTCAAACACCTCGCCCACGCTGCGGGGATCCGGATGCCGAGGATGCACCCACACATGCTGCGCCACACCTTCGTCACCACCATGCTCGACGCCGGCGTCAGCCTCCGCGACGTGCAGATCGCCGCCCGCCACGCCGACCCGAGAACCACGATGCGCTACGACCGCGCCCGCAAGAACCTCGACCGACACCCCAACTATATCCTGGCCGCGTACATGGCCTCCGGGACTAAGCAAGCGCTCGCGGCTTTGCCGATGTGCGCGCACCTGATAGTGGTGACCGATTAATACGGATCTTGCTTGGAGGGGCCGCCAACCATTTCCATCCGGCCGGACTGGTCGCCTTTACAGGCATACTCGACGACGTGTAGTCTGCCTCGTAGGTACGTTGGAAGGTAGGGAGGAATGATGGCGTTGGTTTCCTTCATACGTTCTTCGAAGTGTGACCATTGCAACTGTGTTGAAGTGGGACATGCTGCTCAAGACGGGGCCGTGTACGTTAGAAACTCGAAAGAGCCAGATTGCGTTCTAAAGATCGAACCGCTAGCCTGGAATGCGTTCCTGGCATGGCTAAAGACGCCCTATTGACGGACCTGCAGTTCTCCGAGCGGCGTAACTATTAACCCGCATGGGCTCCCGTCTCCGGCAATCGGCGTCTAAGTCGATTAGCGGTCGCCTTGGTGTCCGCATGTTCTGCCCCAAGGACTTCTACCTGCTTGTCGAGTGCGCTTTCCAGCAAGCGCCGTGAGGCATATAGCTCTCCAAGAGTCTCGAAGCTATCAGCAAGATCCACCGCTGTTTGCAGCGTATCGGGATGATCCCACCCGAGCGTCTCTTGATATCGATCGAAAGCATCTCGTAGGAGCCTGTGCGCCGATTCGTTGTCGTTTAGCCCCCTTAAGGATGTGGCTAGATTTTTCGCCGTCCATAGCGTGTCTGGATGGTTCTCGCCCAGCACCTCGCGTCGGCCATTATGTGTGGCTTCTAGAATTTCTGATGCTTGCACGAACGCCAGCAGGCAATTGAGCATCTCGCCCAAATTGTTGGCGGTCCGCAGCGTTTGAGGACTGTCCCCCCGTGCACTTTTCCGTCGCCGGGTTAGGGTGTCTTCGAGCAACTCGGCGGCCTCTCGGTACTTGCCGAGCCCACCCAGCGCCACACCAAGGTTATTCGCAGTCTTTAGCGTTTCCTGATGATCATGGCCGAGTGCGTGCCGTTGCACCTTGAGAACGCTAGAGAATATGAGACGCGCCGACTCATGTTCGCCTAGGCCGGTCAGCAGGGCTCCGAGTCTGTTTCGCGCCGTAAGGACGTCCTCGTCTTCAGGCCCAAGTGCGCCAATCCACCTATGCGGTAGCAGGACGGCGAGGTCGCGTCCCGTTTCGTATTGACCGGATGCGTAGAGAAAGCGGCATACTTTAAGCAAAAGGTGACGGAAGGTCGGAGAATCGCATCCCGTGAGAGTGTCGCTTGATATGTTGCCCACCACGGCCATTATATGCGGCAACAGTGTCCGATAGGCTAGCCAGCTTTCCGGATCCTCCGGATCGCACCCAGATCCGGATAGGAGTTCGGCAAGTGCGTGCGTCGCGGCGCCTGCTCCGCCAAACCTGTCCTCCGCAATGGTGGCCTCGCGGACCGCCCGCTGGACTAAGCCGTGCACTCGCATGGTAGCAGTCGCATCGTCGACGGTGGCTAAACTAAAGCGGTGCAGTAGTTGAACGGCGTCTCGCGCATCAGTGCTGTCCACGACTCGGTCGAGACGGGTCGCGAAGTGGCCGAGGGCGGCTGCGCTCGTGAAAATAGTGATCGGAATACTGTTCGCGTCAAGCAAGGCTGCGATCTCCATCGTAGGCCTCGCTACACCAGCCGGTTCTAATCCGTTGGCCAAGTCAATGGACAGTAACCAGGTCCTGGCAACAGGAGCCTGATAGTCGTCCGGCAGCACCTGTGGGGCAAGTCGGGCCAAACGACGATGCGCCGACCGCCGACGATATTCGGCGCAGGTTAAACCTTGATCCGCTAGATATGTTGCAGCTTGCGCCAATGCCAATGGAAGAAAGTCCAAATCGACAGCAAGTTCATCCACCGCGTCTAGCCGTTCCGGGTGTGGTGCTAGCTTGTCGCGGAGGTATCGGCGCGCCTCGTCTGGTGTGAATGGACCAACGTTGACGACCTGTCGGCCGTCAAGCAACGCTGCGTCTCGACGCCGCGTGGTCACGACGGTATGGCCAGCGTTTGCAAGCGGTGGCCACAGGCCGTTTAGGTCATTTGGATCATTTAGGTTGTCCAGCACCAACAGCCATCGCCTACCGTGCGGCTCGGAAAGCCACTCGAGAAACCGACGTGCCGCATCCTCGGTATCCGCCAAATCTATACCGGTTACCGCAGCCGCCGCTTGCGCATACCCGTTCACCACTCGTGCTCGCGACGTCGCGCTAATCCACACCAAAAGATCCAATTCATTGGCGCTCCACAATCGGTGCGCCAGGCCAGCGGCCACCTGCGTCTTTCCTACCCCGCCCAAACCGGTAATAACTTGGCAAATCACTATCGATTCGCCAGCTGCTATTGCGGCTCGCAGGGCATCGTCAGCGGGTCGATGTTGGCGGCAATCTGCCAACATCGGTAATACTCCGATCAGGCGCGGCCAAGACACCCGCATCCGACCAGATAAGTAGTTGTTAAGCACCGTAACGGGGGCGTTGAATACACCGGCAGGCCCGTACGCGGTGCCGACCGGGACAGACTCTGGGCCGGGCGGATCGCCGGAAGTCCGTGGCCCTACAGGACTGCCGGCGGTGTTGGGGGGACCGGTGCCTCTTGCAAGCTTTGGTTGAAGGTCACCGGGGCGTGGAACTCGCCGATCGCTCCGTGGTTTGCGTCGACGTTGATGTTGAAGGTCCTCGCGCGCTCCAAGTCGGCCAGGGCAAGCAGTCGGCGTGCCGCAGCCAGCACGGCGTCGTCGTCGACAGCACCCGATTTGGTCAGATCGACACGAAGCCGCAGCTGCCACACTTCGGATTCGGTTTCATCGGCGTCCAACGCTAGTCGCGCCTCATCGCGCATCCACGGCCGGAGCAGCCGCTTCAATCCGGCATACGCGTCGTGCACCGCGGTCGACGTAGTGTCCTTCAGCCCCGCGCCCGCACCAGCAGCCAACGCCGCCGCAATCAACTCAACCGCCGACATGATCTACTCCCGCCTGTCGAAGACACCCTATTCTGACTGACAGCTACCAGCTGCCGGACCGTTCGCGAGATATCGCCGAATATGACGTATATATGCCTCGACATCTTAGATGTAGATACCAAACCCGACCGATCTTGTCGAGCCACGGTGAATCCCACAACCCCGGTGACCTGTCGACGCCCATCTCAAGCGACAACGCTCGCCGTGCGGCGCTCCGCCAGCCATTGGCCGGATTCACGTGCGGCGCCGGTAGGCCGCTGGCGAGGTGCCTGGTTCGTCCCAGGTCCTTTTCCAGCGGCCCCCGGCCCGAACCCGCCGTGCCCGCTTTCCGAGCAACGGGCTCTCCAGTGACCGTCCCATGGGCGCCGTGGCGCTCACGATGGACACCAACGACCGTTTCGGCGTTCCGCATTACGCGTACCTCCCGGTCGCCGTGGTGTCCGGTCACCTGGCCCCCTTCGCCCTGCGTCCGGCTCTCCCGGACCCCTTGGCAGGTCGTGACTCCTGCGACTACTACGAGGCCTCCGTCGCCGTAGGACTCGCGTCCCGTAGGCGATCCCGCGTTCGTCCCTGGTGTACGTGTCGAGCGGAACGTAGGCGGCCCACTCATCTCCTTGAATGTCCTCACTGGGCATCGCCCTGTACCCCGGAGGTTGCGCCGGCAGATGTGCGATACCAGCGCAGGGCACGGCACCGGTTCAGACGTCTTTCCGGTGGATGGCGGCTTGAGCCACCCCCGCTTTTATGGAGCTTCTTGATCATGGTCTGATGGCCGTGGGGAGGAAGTCGTCCGTGGCAGCAACGCAGCCCGCCTGCGACAACGATGCCGATCACCAGGCACGCTACAGCCGCGCCCACGAAGAAGAACGCCACTCGCAGTCGGTATCCCCGGCGGACGTGGGGTGTCCCAGTGGCGGCCAGGCCGGCTATGCCCGCGTGTTCGCCCACCCGAGCCGACCGCCACCAGGCAGATCACCAAGCCGACGATGACGCCCAGCAACGAGTCGCACGCGGTACTGCGCAACGCCCTGGAAAGCGGCGGGTCAGGGAGGCCCGACTCCCACTGAAGATGAGACGCCCGGCTCGGCCGTATGTCCAACCCTGCACCACCGAACCCGCAGGCTGCGACTCGCGCTGCCCGGCGGCATCGGTATCTGCTTCCATCAGCCCAGTGTCAGCCGCCCATCAGCCGATGTCGACCATGCCGACGCAACCGAACTCCGCCGCACGTGACTAGTCATCCGCTCATGCCGCGGATCGGGCTCGATGCATTGGCCAAGGCGTCACTCCCCGGGTGGCCGCCGGGCTGCCTCAGGCCTGTCTTCTCATCGGAAGCCGGCGCTTCTGATGTCTCCGTTGCTCACCAGCTCTCGGATCGCCGCAATCATCGCTGGTAGACCCGGGTCCAGCACGATCAGCTGATCAACGGTCCAGAAGTAGCTGCCCTTCGCAACCTCACCTGTCTCCTTCCAGCGCGCCAACAGTCGGCTGACCTCATCGATGGTAAAGATTGTCAGCGCCCACGTGGAGCCATCGGGAAGGTCGACGAACGCGTCAACGTTGGCCACCGTGTCCACGGTGTCCGTGGCCGGATCGAGTAGGAACCGTGCCACGAACGTCGGCTCGGTGATGGTGGTGTACGGATCGCCGCTGCCCATGGCCGCCAATCATGGCGCACGGCCTGCAGCATCCTCATCTGCCGCAGACCGCGCGCCAGGTCAGCGTCCACTCGTGGCCGATGTTGCGGGCGGTTCGGCTGGTACGAATGCCGTTCCTACACCTACGGCTCTCTGCTCGGCCACGGGACGGTCTGGGTAGTTCGATGTTGCGGTGACCCCTGACGAGCTTTCGGTGGCCCGGCTGGAGGCGCTGCGCCACTCGGCACGGGATGGCCACGCCGGGGCCCTGATCGCGCTGGGCCGGTACCCGGAAGCCGTCGGAGACCTGACCAGGCAGGCTGGTCGAGGAGGAGCCGTACGACGAGGGCGCCGGCCAGCTGCTTGCCTCGGCGCTGCATGGCCTGCGCCGTACGGATGAGGCCCGCCCGGGTGTGCCGCTCCGGACTGACGTTGCTGCGGGGCTGTGGCCTGGAGTACGACGTGGAATCGGGCCTGTTGAGAGCGCTCGTGCCGCCGCGTAGCCGGGCCGGGAGCCAGCGTTGATCGCCGACAGGGCTCCGAAGTGGCGCAGTCGAGGGCGTCGGGGCATCCCGGCGACGGCCGTCCTGGCTACGGGGCGGGGAAGGTCTCGCGCAGCGCGGGGTCCAGCGGGCGGCCGGTCGTCGGTTCAATGAACAGGTCGGCGAGGAGCAGGTCGGCCAGGTAGGTGGGGTTGATTCCGGACTCCTTGCCACCGAGAGCCTGTGCCGCGCCGCCCAGGCGCAGGGCCGCTCGCGCCGCGGCGGCCGGCAGCCGGGTGACCCGGCGGCGGCGACCGACCGCCTCGGCGACGCGGGTGAGCATGTCGGTCCAGGTGAGGTTGACGTCGGCGACCGGGATGTCCGCCCCGCTGGCCCGCTCCAGGGCGTCCACCGCGATCTCGGCCACGCTGCGCGCCGAGGTCGCGGCGGTCCCGCCGGTCGGGGCTACCAGCGGGGTACGCGAGCGCGCCCACCGGTCCAGCGGCCCGGCCCAGTTGGGCAGCCGGTCACCGGCCCGACCGAAGACGAAGGGCAGTTCGAGGACGGCGACCGGCAGGTCCGGGCCGGCCGCCGCCCGCCCCTCGCGGGCCTGCTCCAGGCGGCAGCGGATGTACGTGTGCCGCTCGGCGAGGCGCCACTGCGGGTGGAGCCGGTCGAAGTAGGTGTAGTACGAGCCCATCACGACGCCCCGGGTGAGACCTTCGCGGCGGGCCGCGGTGCACAGGCGTACCACCGGGTCGACGTTGTCCCGACGAAACGTCGGATAGATCGGTTTGGGCAGCGGCCGTTGCTCGTCGGTGCGGGTGGCGTACACCATGCCGTCGTGCCCGGCGAGCAACCGCCGCAGGTCGTCGACCGAGGCGGACTCCACGTCGAGGCGGTGGTCGACACCGTCCCGGGCGGTGCGGGCGACTGTGGTCGCGTCATGGCCGTGTTCGCGCAGCACCGCCACCACGCTGGCGCCGATCAGGCCGCTGCCACCGATCACGAGAATCCGCATGCCGCATCGTCCACTCCGGAGGCGGGTGGGTGTCAAGAGTGCGAACCACTCGACCCGGGGCGTCGCCGCGGATACGACGGTGCCGTGGTGCGGCCGGAATGGCGTTCGGAGGTGATCGGGGACGGCCGACCAACAGCGCGTGCCCAAGCTGTGCTCGGCGGTGCTGGACAGCACCGACGCGAGGGCGCTGGCGGAGTTCTACCGGCAGTTGCTCGGCTTCGTCTACCGGCCCGGCGACGAGCCCTCGGCGGACGGGCGTGACGACGAGCGGGGTCGCGACCCCACAACCTGCACTCCTACACCGCGTCGACCCGCACATCGGACTGACTCACATCGACCTCGCGGCGGTGCGTCGATGGCTGAACCATCGACACGAAGTCGGCTGATCGCCTGCGCACATCTGCCGCGAGTCGCGTTCGTCCCTTCGCCCCGTTCGGTGAGTCAACGTAGTTAGATCAGGCAGCCGTCCTGGCGTATGACAGCGTCCCTCGTGGCGCCCGACGTCGTATCCATCGAATTGTGGATCTTTGTAACTCATCGTGTACCTGGCTCTGCACCCCAAGCCGTACCCCGACAGCCGGGGTTGAAAGCGAACCTCCAGCGTCTGACCGGGTACCCAAACCAGACGTCGAAATAGTCAGCTAACAATTCTCAGCGAAGGCTCCACCGAGTACTGGCACTCGGTGGAGCCTTCGCTATTTGTCCATGCCCCCTGCCCAGGGACACACCCCGCCGAGCTAATGCTCCATGGGCTCCTCCATCTCTGAACACTCAACTCCACGAAGGGAAGACACCCGATGAAGCTCTCGCATCAAGCCACTCGAACGGTGGCCACCACCCCTCGGAGCGCCTATGCCATCACACGAACCAGATATCCCAACTTCCCGCGAATTCGAATACAATCAACCCAACGAACAGGCAGTACATAAACAGGACCACCAGCGGCCGACGGTGATCGGGCCAGCTGATCCGCCTGGCCTAAATCAGGCCGCTGCACGCGCACTTCTACGGATACTGCTCGCCGCACATCAACGACGTCACTACCCCAAGAACGAGGAAGCATGACAATGGAATGGGCAAACAAGAACCATAGCTCCGCCAAGCGTCCCCCTAACCCTAAGCCGACTCGTTTCGCCTTCTACGGGCGGGTCTCGACCGAGGACCAGCAGGACCCGGAAGCATCCCGGTCCTGGCAACTGTCCCGGTCACGAGGGCTGATCGAGCCCGCCGGCGGGCAGGTCGTCACCGAGTTCTTCGATGTCGGCCTGTCCCGCTCAGTGCCGTGGAAACGTCGCCCCGAGGCGGCTCGCTTACTCGCCGCGCTGCGCGACCCACGACGCGGCTTCGACGCCGTGGTCATCGGCGAGCCACAGCGTGCCTTCTACGGCAACCAGTTCGGACTCACGTTCCCTCTGTTCGAGCACTACGGCGTCTCGTTGTGGGTACCGGAGGTCGGCGGAGCCGTCGACCCAGGCAGCGACGCACACGACCTCGTCATGGCCCTCTACGGCGGCATGAGCAAGGGCGAGCGCAACCGCATCAAGGTACGGGTGCGCAGCGCGATGGCCGCCCAAGCCGCCACCGAGGGACGGTTCCTCGGTGGACGGCCGCCCTACGGCTACCGCCTCGTCGACGCCGGCCCCCATCCAAACCCGAGCAAGGCAGCCGACGGCCGGCGACTGCACCGCCTGGAACCCGATCCGCTGACCGCACCCGTCGTCCGACGCATCTACGCCGAGTACCTCGCCGGAAACGGCTTCTTCGCCATCGCCGAAGGCCTCACCCGCGACGGCATCCTCTCCCCCTCCGCCTACGACCGACGACGCAACCCGCACCGCAGCACCGACGCATGGAGCAAGAGCGCCATCCGGGTCATCCTGACCAACCCCCGCTACACCGGCCGCCAGGTCTGGAACAAACAACGCAAGACCGAAATCCTCATCGACGTCGATGACGTCGCCCTCGGACACGAGACAAAGATGCGCTGGAACCCCACCGAGGACTGGATCTACTCCGGCGCCCGGGCACACGAACCCCTCGTCGACGACGAGACCTTCACCCGCGCGCAAGCCCTCATCGCCACCGCCGGAAGACGACCCGACGGGATCAGGAAGCCACGCGCCAGCAAACGCCACTACCAACTGTCCGGCCTGCTGCACTGCGGCATCTGCCAACGACGCATGATCGGTAGCTTCAACAACGAACGCAACAACTACCGCTGCACCTACCCCGCCGAGTACGCCGACACCAACCGCGTCCCCCACCCCCGCAGCATCTACGTCCGCGAGGACCACATCCTCGAACAACTCGACCCGTGGCTCGCCCGAGCCTTCTCCCCCGCCCGACTCACCGACACCGTCCAGGCCATGGCCGACGCACAACACCACGACGCCGACCACCAAGCCATCAAGGCAGCCCGGGAAACCCTCGCCACCTGCGCCACCCGCCTGGACCGCTACCGCGCCGCTCTCGACAGCGGCACCGACCCGGCCATCGTCAGCCGCTGGATCACCGACGTCCAAGCCGAACAGGTCACCGCCGAAGCCACCCTGCGCCGACTCACCGGACGACAGACCATGACCCCGGACGAGATCCGCCACATCGTGGAAACCCTGGGAAACATCACCACCGTGCTCCGCGAAGCCGACCCCGCAGACAAGGCACTGATCTACCGCGAACTGGGGCTCAGGCTCACCTATCAGCCAACGGCCCGGATGGTGTCCGCCCAGGCGGCCCCAAATGGATCATGTACTAAATTGTGTCCGAGGGGGGACTTGAACCCCCACGCCCTATACGGGCACTAGCACCTCAAGCTAGCGCGTCTGCCATTCCGCCACCCGGACTTGCTCGCCCAGCCTACCGCGCCGGCCTCGGTGTTCCACCACCTGTAGGCCGCCCGGCGGGCCGCACGGGGAGTTACTGTACACGCCGCTGGTGGATCATGCACACCGGCGTCCGGGAGCCGGACGGGCGGCTGGACGGGGACCGGGAACTGCGGCGGGTAGCGGCGAGCGTCCGTACCCGGCAGCATGGCCACCGTGCCCCAAGCTTCTCCCTTGGCCGTCATCCAGCAGCGGGCCCTCGCGCTGCGTGGGGCGGGTAACCTCGCCGCCGCCCGTGACCTGCTGACCGAGGCGGTCGAGTCCGCTCGCCCGCCGTTCGGCAAGGATCATCCCGACGTACTCAGCACCGCGCATCTGCTGGCTCGGCTGCACCGGGAGGCGGACGATCCGAGTGCGGCCCGCCGGGTGTTGGAGGAGGCGTTCGCGGACGGGGAGCGGCGGTGGCCGCACGCGGACCCGTTGATGTTGGCGTTGTCCTACGAGTTGGGATCGGTCGCCGATGAGCTGGGCAACCGGCACGAGGCCCGCCGCAACTACACCCGGGTGGCCGCCGCCGGCCCCGCCGTGCTCGGTGCCGATCATCCGGCGGTACGCGCGGCACGCGAGTACCTCGGTGACGCCGCTCCCGCGCCTCAGCCGCCGCCCGTTCCCCCGGTCGCCCCGCCGGTACCGGCGCCGGCTAGTCAGTCGCCGCACGCTGCGCTGGTCGAGCCGACGGTGTCGCTGGCCGTGTTGTCGACCGCTTGGCAGCCGCACGATGCGGCAGCGGCAGCGCCCACCCGCCCGGCGGTCACCCCCGCGTCCGGGCCTCCGGCCGCTCCCCCGGTCTCCGGACCGCCCGGAATGCCGCCCGCACCGGCCTCGCCGGCCGTGCCGACCACGCCGGCTGTACCGCCCGCTCCGCCCGCGCCTGCTGTCGTTCCGGCACCGCCGAGGGTCCCGCCGCCCCCGGTGGTACCTCAAGCCCGGGTGGCGTTCCACGACCAGGCCGCCCCGGCCCTGCCGCCGAGCGAGTCGAGCGTGGCGGTGCCGCCAGCTCCGGCGCTGCCAGCAACGCCGGCGGCCCGGCCCGCCCAGGAGATTTCCGGTACGCCGTCCGCGCCGCCGTCTGCTCCGCCCGCGCCTTCCGTACCGCCCGTAGCGGTGCCGGGTCAGCGCGGCACCGAGGAGGTGACCGGGGTGGTGGCGGTATCACCCGATGCCGAAGGCGGGTCCTCGCCGGGCGGTGGTGGCAGTGGGTCGCCGTCCGATCCGGGGTGGGCCCGGCCGACGATCCGGGTCCAGCAGATCGGCCCGTTGCTGGCCGAGGAGGCGGCCAGGTCCGGGCATCGGTCCCCCGGTACGCCCGCAGCTGGCACCCAAGCATTCCCGGTGAGCGGACCACCGCTGAGCGGACCACCAGTCAGCGGACCACCGGTGAGCGGACCACCAGTCAGCGGACCACCAGTCAGCGGACCACCGGTGAGCGGACCACCGGTCAGTGCAGCGCCAGTCAGCGGCCTCCCGGTGAGTGGATCACCCGTGAGCGGAGCGCCGGTCAGCGGACCACCAGTCAGCGGCCTCCCGGTGAGTGGAGCACCGGTCAGTGTGCCGCCAGCCCTCGGGCAGCCGGTCAGTTCGCCGCCGGTGAGTGGACCGCCGGTCAGTTCGCCACCTGCGGTCGCCGGGCTGTCGTACCAGCCACCGGTGTCGGGCGTACCGGGGATTCCGGCCCCGCCCGCGATGCCGCCGGCTGGGGCCGACCCCGTGACCGCCCGGCTGCCGCAGCCCGGCCCGGCGAGCGCGCCGCCCTCGCACCATGGGCCGATCAGCGCGCCGCCCTCGCACCATGGGCCGATCAGTGGGCCGCCCTCGTACCAGGATGGGATCGGCGGCGGGCAGTACGGCGGCCCGCAACAGCACGATGCGCCGCAGCAGTTCCTCGGCGGGCACCCGCACGGGTCGGGCCAGCCGAGCGTGCCCGCACCGCCGGCGTACCCACCGCCGCCATCCAGCGGTGCCGCGTCGTCCGCTTCGCCGGGTTGGGGACAGCCGGCGGGGCATCCGCCGGTCGCCGCGCCCTATCAGAGTCCGCTGGTGCTGCCGCCGCCGGAGCCGGAGCCGGGCCGCAGCCGTACGGCGATCGTGGTGGCGCTGGTCTCGGTGGTGGTCGCCGTCGCCGCGGTGATCGGGGTGGGGCTGCTGCTCCTGGACCGCCGGTCCGCTGCGCCCGGGGATGCGACGCCCGGCACGGCGACGGAGTCGCAGGCACCTCCCACGGACCTGGCGCTGCGCGACGACGCGACCACGATCACGTTGACCTGGGTCGATCCTTCCGGCGGGTTGGTGCCGTTCGTGGTGGCCGGCGGGCGGGCCGGATCGACGCTGCGGATGATGGCCACGGTCGACGCGGGACAGACCACGTACACGGTGAACGGGTTGAGTTCCCGAGTGGACTACTGCTTCACCGTGCTGGCCGTCTACGACACCAACCAGCTGGCCACCTCCGGCCAGGCCTGCACGTCCCGAGAGGACGACGGCACGCCAGGCTGATCCGAGAGCAGAAACCGTCACAGGGGTCGACCCGAGAGCGACGGCGGCGCGTCAATCCAACCGGAAAGCGCGCCGCCGGATGATCTACCCGGTCGGGGAAGGAGCCGGCCATCGTGGTCGGACACGCCGACGACACGCCACGCTGGGTGTCCACAGCCGGACAGTGCGGGTTCCGGGCGTCCGCAGCGTGACCATATGATGGCTCCCGGCTCAGGGGAGGGGTTGCCGTCACGGGGGCGCCACCTGCCAGGACGACACGGGAGGCAGCCAGCTGTGGCGAGCATCGACGAGGCCGGTCCGATCCGCACCACCCGCCCCCGGTCGCGGCTGCGCGGTGGGCTGGTCACCGTGGGCACGGTGTTGGCGCTGCTGGCGGCGATGGGTTTGACCGTGCTCGGTCTCGGGGCGGCGGACAACGCGGTGGCCAGCTACGACGCGAGTTCGTGGCTGTGGAGCGCGGCGCGCAGCGAGTTGGCCCGGGTCAACGGGGTGACCGCCCGGGTGGACACCCGGATGGAGGTGGGCGGCGCGCGGCGGCATCCGATGCAGGTGGTGCAGACCGACCGGATGCTGGTGCTGCGGGATCTGCACACCGGCCAGATCAGCGCCCTGGACCTGGCCACGTTGCAGATCACCGCGACCACGCCGACGACCCCGGGGCTTGGGGTGAGCGTGGCGTTGCACGAGGACGCGGCGTTTGTGGTGGACGCGGTGCAGGGCGTGGTCCGGCAGTTGGATCCCCGGACGCTGGCGCCGGTGGGTGACCCGGTGCAGTATCCACCGGGGATCACCGGCGGCACGTTCGACGGCGCGGGTCGGCTGTGGATCGCGGTGCCGGCCGAGGGCACCGTTTCGGCGATCACTGCGGCGGTGTTGCCGTCGGAGTCGGCCGAGCGTACGCAGGTGAGCCCGAAGCAGGTGGAGACGCACGACGTGGCGGAGCCCAGCCACGAGCTGGTGGTTTCCGCGCTTGACGACGGGGTGGCGGTGCTGGACCGTACGGCCGGCACGCTGGTGACGGTGGTGGCCGGCGCGGTGCGGCGTACCGCGTTGGCGCAGACGTTGACCGGGCCGGGGACGTTGCCGGCGCGGACCAGCGGTCCGGTGGTGCCGGTGACGGTGGTCGGGCAGCGGCAGGTGCACGCCATCACCGACGACGGTGCGGTGCGCTCGTTCGTGGTGCCCGGCGAGGGTGACCGGCTCAGCCCGGCGGTGGCCTGGTCGGGCCGGTTCTACTGCGCGGACGAGGCGGCGGGCGTGGTGTATGCGTTCGACTCGGCCGGGCAGTTGGTGGACACCATCCGGGGCCGCTGGCGCGGTCCACTGGAGTTGGAGGTGCGGGAGAACTACCTGTTCATCAACGCTCCGGAAGCGTCCACCGCCCGGGTGGTCAACGACCGGCACGAGGTGCGGGAGGTCGACAAGTACGCAAACGACGTGCTCGGTGGCGACCCGCCGGCCGAGCCTCCGCCGCCGCCTCCGCCGCCGAAGAAGCCGGAGGTCCGCAAGCCGGGTGCGCCGCGCAACGTGACGGCCGCCGCCGGTGACGCGCAGGCGCGGGTGAGTTGGCGGCCGGCCGCCAGCAACGGCGCCGAGATCATCCGGTACGTGGTGGAGGGTGCCGGGCAGCGGTTGGAGGTCGGCGCGAACCAGCGGTCGGTCGAGGTCAAGGAGCTGACCAACGGCGAGACGTACCGGTTCTCGGTGCACGCGGTGAACGCCAAGGGTGCCGGGCCGGCACGGAACAGCAACCCGGTGACGCCGACGGCGGATGTGCCGGACGCGCCGGCCAGCGTCACCGCCGAGGCGCGGCCGGACGGCACGGTGGTGGTGAGCTGGCCGGAGGCGAACGGGCAGGGCAACGCGATCGCCCGGTACGCGGTGACCGCCACCTCGGCCGGCACGAACGCCCCGGCCGGCGAGGCGACCGGCACCGAGTTGACCATCAAGGCGGGTGAGCTGGAGTACGGCACGCAGTACGCCTTCACGGTGGTGGCGGTCAACGACAAGGGTGCCGCCTCGGAGGCGTCGCCGGTGAGCAACACGGTGGTGCCGTTCACGGTGCCCGGTGCGCCGGTGGAGCTGCGTGCGAGCACGGTTGCCGACCAGCCGGGGACGGTGGCGGTGCAGTGGTCACCGGCGGAGGCCAACGGCCGGCCGGTGAGCGGGTACGTGGTGCTGGTGGGTGACCGGCGCAGCGAGGTCACCGACACCGGCACGACGGTGACCGGCCTGGGTGACGGGCAGAACGTGACCGTGCGGGTCCGGGCGGTCAACGAGGCCGGTGAGGGTGCGGAGGCGACGGCGACGGCGCGGACCGTGGCGCCGCCGCGGGTGGCGGTCACCGGCTCGTCGGCGACCGCGACGGAGGCGACTGTGTCGTTCACCGTGGACGCCGGGGGCGGCAAGGCCACCTGCACGTTGAGCCGGTCGGGTGAGCCGGCCAAGAGCGGTCCGTGTTCGAGCATCACGATGACCGGGTTGACGCCCGGCACCAGCTACACGTTCACGGTGACGGCGACGAATGCCGCCGGCAGCGGCAAGGACACCCAGGCGCAGACGACGCAGGCCCTG
The DNA here is from genome assembly GCF_038246755.1 of Micromonospora sp. FIMYZ51. NCBI lineage: Bacteria > Bacillati > Actinomycetota > Actinomycetes > Micromonosporales > Micromonosporaceae > Micromonospora > Micromonospora sp. FIMYZ51. Next base: position 4,875,849 of record NZ_CP134706.1, read on the forward strand.
TACGGCATCGCCACCTGCGTCAACGGCAGCGAGCCGGAGCAGCGTACCTACTGCAACAAGGACGTCGACGGTCGTAACGGCAACGAGATCTTCTCGGTGCCCCGGCAGGACAACGACCGGCAGGTCGGCTGGGCCAAGCCGGGTACCCGGTTGCAGACGCACTGCAAGATCCGGGGCGAGGAGGTGTACGCGTACGTCTACAACGACCACAAGAAGAGCACCTGGTGGGTGCGGGTCGACTACAGCGGGCGCAACTACATCCCCTGGGCCTGGCTGAACCTGGAGGGCGGCGACAACATCAACGTCCTGCCCACCTGCTGATCCACCTCAGGCAAGGAGCACCACCGTGACAAGCCACGAGCCGCTCACCCAGCAGGAGGTGCAGGGCTTCGCCGCCCTCGCCGCCCGGCTGGCCGAGAACGTCAACGCGGTGGTGCTCGGCAAGCCACAGGTGGTCCGGTTGGCGTTGACCGCGTTGTTCGCCCAGGGGCATGTGCTGCTGGAGGACGTGCCGGGGGTGGGCAAGACGACCCTGGCGCGGGCGATCGCGGCGACGGTGCAGGGCCAGTGGCGGCGGATCCAGTTCACCCCGGACCTGCTGCCGTCGGACGTCTCCGGGGTGACCATCTTCAACCAGGCCACCCGGGGTTTCGAGTTCCATCCCGGTCCGGTGTTCGCCAACATCGTCATCGCCGACGAGATCAACCGGGCGTCGCCGAAGACGCAGTCGGCGCTGCTGGAGGTGATGGAGGAGCGGACGGTCACCGTGGACGGGGTGCGGCATCCGGTGCCGCAGCCGTTCCTGGTGGTGGCGACGCAGAACCCGGTGGAGATGGACGGCACGTACCGGCTGCCGGAGGCGCAGCTGGACCGGTTCCTGGTGAAGCTCTCGGTCGGGTACCCGGACGAGTCGGTGGAGGTGGAGGTGCTGCGCGGGGCGACGGTGCGCTCCCCCGAGGCGCTCAGTGCGGTCACCGACACGGCCACCGTCGGTGAGATGGTCCGGATGGCGCTGCGGGTGCACATCGCCGAGCCGCTGTACGCGTACGCGGTGCGGCTGGCCGCGGCGACCCGTACCCATCCGCAGGTGCGGGTCGGGGTCAGCCCGCGTGGGGTGATCGCGTTGACCCGGGCGGCGTGCGCGTACGCGCTCATCGACGGCCGGGGCTGGATCATGCCCGAGGATCTGAAGGCCCTCACCGAGCCGGTGTTCGCGCATCGGCTGCTGCTCACGCCCGACGCCCAGGTGCGCGGGGTGACCGCCGCGGACGTGCTCCGTCAGGCCGTCGCCTCGGTGCCGGTGCCGTTGCCGTCGGGCCAGCCGGCCCCGGCGCATCCGTAGCTGCGGCGGGCTGGCGTGGGAATCACCGCTCGGGGCATCGGTCTGCTCGTCGTCGCCGTCGCGCTGCTCGGTGCCGGTTTCCGGTTCGGCTATCCGGAGCTGACGCTGCTGGGTGCGGCGGCCGGCATCGCTGTCGCGGTGGCCGTGGTCATCGCGGCCCGCCGTCCCCGGCTGGCGGTGCACCGGCAGGCGGATCCGGACCGGGTGGCCCGGGGTGAGCCGGCGGCGATGACGTTGACGCTGCGCAACGCGGGGCGGCTGCGGGCGGCGAGCCTGCTGGCCACCGACCGGTGCGGCGACCGGGTGGTGCCGGTGCCGGTGCTGCGGTTGCGCCCGGGTGCGGACACCACGGTCCGCTACGACGTGCCGACGACCCGCCGGGGGGTGGTGCCGGTCGGCCCGCTGCGGGTGACCCGCCGCGATCCGCTGGGCCTGGTGGTGCTGGCCCGCTCCTACGGCGGCAGCGTGCCGGTCTGGGTGCATCCGCGGATCCATCCGCTCAGTGCGGTGCCCACCGGTGCCGGTCGCAGCCTCGACGGCCGGGTCGACGCCGTACCGCACGGCTCGATCACCTTCGACTCGCTGCGGGAGTACGTGGTCGGCGACGAGTTGCGGCGGGTGCACTGGCGGACCAGCGCGCGGGTCGGCGAGCTGATGGTGCGGGAGAACGTGGACACCAGCCTGCCACGGATCGTGGTGCTGCTGGACAATCGGGCCGCCGCGCATCCGGACCGGGCCGACGGGGTGGCCGAGTCGTTCGAGGCGGCGTGTGAGGCGGCGGCCTCGGTGGTCGCCGCGGCGGTGCGGGAGGATCTGCCGGTGGCGCTGCTTTTCGTGGCCGCCGCCGAACCGGCGGCAGCCGCCGCACCCGCATGCGGCAGCGTGGATCTCGACGGGCCGGGGGTCGGGCCGCTGGACCGGTTGGCTGCGGTGACGCTCACCGACGAGGGCACCTTGGAGGCCGCGACGGGGCGGCTGCGCCGCGACCGGCTCGGTGACACCCTGGTCGTCCTCACCGGCCCGGGTGGCCGCGCCGACCTGGGTTACGTCGGCGCGTTGCGGGGCGCGTACCCGTCGGTGGTGGTCGGGGTGTTCGGCTCGGCGGAGCCGACGCCACCGGACGCCGCCGGCCTGGTGGTCGTCGACGCCCCCGACGGGGCGGCCTTCGCCGCCGAGTGGGACGGGGTACGCCGGTGGTGAAATCGCTGCGGGCCGTGCCGGCGGCGCTGGCCGGCCTGGTCGTGCCGGCGGTGCTGGTCACCATGGTCACGCTGGCCGGGCTGGCGCTCGACCGGGTGTACGCGGGCTCGCTGCTGACCGGGCTGGTGGCCGGCGCGGCTCTCGGTTCGGTGCTGGTGAGTGTGGTGGCCCGGCGGCTGCCGTCCTGGCTGGTCGCGCCGGTCTCGGTGCTGGCGATGGCCGGCTGGACGGCGTGGGGGCTGCGGCTGGCTGCCGACCGGGCCGCGCTGCCGGGCGGGTTCGCCGAGGTGGCCGTCGATGCCGCCCGCAACGGCATCCCCCGGCTGTTGACCGCGATGATTCCGGTGGAGCCGACCCCGGACACCGTGCTGGTGCCGCTGGTGGGGGCCTGGCTGGCCGGGCTGGCCGGCGCGGAGGTGGCGCTGCGGGCCGGGCGGGTGTTGTTGGGCTACCTGCCGCCGGCCCTGCTCTTCGCCGGCGCGGTGTACGTGGTCGGCCCGAACGCCGAGCCGGCCATCGGTGCGACGGTGGCGCTGGTGGCGGTGGCGGCGCTGGGTCTGGCGGCGTCGGGGCGGGCGGGCGGCGGTGATCCGGTGGAGGGGCTGGCCCCGGCGGCGCGGGCGGGGATGCGGGTCCGGTTGGCGGCGGCCTCGGCCGCCGGCACGGCGGTGGTGGTGGGGCTGGCCGCGCTGCTCGGCCCGGCTCTGGCCGCGTTTGTGGACACCCGACCGGTGGATCCGCGCCGCTATGTGGAGCCGCCCCAGGTGGAGACGCTCGACGAGAATCCGCTGATCCGGATCTCGGGCTGGGCGCTGAACCCGGACCAGCAGCTGTTCCAGGTGAGCACGCAGGGCAGCGCCCCGGCCGACGCCGACACCGACACCGACACCGACACCGACACCGACGACAGTGACACCGGCGACAGCGATCCGGTTACCGACGAGCAGCCGACGGCCGCTGCGGGCGGGGTGCGGATCCGGCTTGCCGTGCTCAGCGACTACGACGGGGTCACCTGGCGGGTCGGCGCCACCTACCGCAACGCCGGCCGGATCCTGCCCGTCGTGGACCCGCCGCCGCACGCCACCGTGCGGACGGTCCGGCAGGAGATCACGATGGGCGACCTCACCGGCCGGCTGCTACCGGCGGTGGCCACCCCGCGCGAGGTCAGCGGGGCGCGGGTGGCCTACGACCCGGACACCGGCACGCTGATCCGGCCGGACGGGCTCAGCCCGGGACTGCGGTACACGGTCACTTCCGCGCAGGAACGCCCCGACCCGAATCTGCTCGCCACCGCGAACACCCCGGCCGGCGACGAGGTGGCCCGGGTACTGCACGTGGCCGACGGGGCACCCGAGCAGTTGCGTCGGCTCGCCGCCCAACTGGCCGAGGAGAACGGCGCCCCGTACGCCCGCGCGGCGGCGATCGAGCAGTGGCTCTCCGAGCATTACCGGCTGGTCGCCGACGCGCCGAGTGGTCACGCGTACCCGAATCTGGCGTTCTTCCTGTTCGGACCGGTGAACGGCGGCGGGCAGCGCGGCACGTCCGAGCAGTTCGCCGCCGCCTTCGCGGTGCTGGGCCGGATGGCCGGGCTGCCGACCCGGGTGGTGGTCGGTTTCGCCGCCGGATCGTCCGGGCCGGTACGGGCCGCCGACGCGTACGCCTGGCCGGAGGTGCTCTTCGACGGGCTGGGTTGGGTGCCGTTCGATCCGCTGCCCCGCCCCGACGAGGAGCCGCGACCGGTCGAGGAGGACTTCCGCCCGAAGCCTGACGATCCGCCGCCGTCGGAGCAGCCGGAGCCCACCCTGGAGCCGACCGCCTCGGCGCAGGCGCAGGCGGCACCCGGTGGTCCCGCCGACTCGGGCGGCCCGTCGACGCCGGTGCTTGTCGCCGGCACCACCGGCGGCGTCCTGCTGCTGGTCGTGGTGGTGCTGGCCACCCTGCTCGGGATGCGTCGCGCGCTTACCCGCAACCGGCTGCATCGGGGCGACCCCGGTCAGCGGATCGCCGGCGCCTGGCGGGAGGTGACCGACGCGCTGCGGCTGGCCGGGCAGCCGGTGGCCGTCGACCTGTCCGCCACCGAGGTCGCCGAGCGGGCCCGGCACACCCTCACCGAGGCGGCCCGACCGGGCACCTCAGATTCCCGGACGCCCGCGTACCGCGCCGTCGACGACCTGGCCCGCCTGCTCAACCAGGTTGCCTTCGCGCCGGGCACGGCCACTGCCGAGCAGGCCGGTACCGCCGCCGAGGCCGCCACCGTCTACACCGGTGCGCTACGGCAGGCCCGTCCCCGCTGGCGGCGGCTGCTCTGGTCGGTGCATCCGGGTCCGTTGCGCTGGCGTCCCCGCCGCCGGCGGTCAGCCGAGCGTTGACGCGGGCCGGGTCGGTGCGCCGCCGCCGAGCGTCGATGCGGCATTCGGCGGGTCGGGCGTCGATGCGGCGTCCGGCAGGGCCGCCGTCGGCGCGGCGTTCGGCGGCTGCTCGACGCCGAGTCCGAGCCGGGCGACCAGCGTGACCAGGGCCGCCGGGTCGCCGGTGGTCACCTCCGGGGTGGGCAGCAGGGCCAGCACCGGCACGTCCACGCCGGCCGTGACGTACTTGCCCACCTGGGCGCGGCATCGCTCCGGCGAGCCGTGCAGGATCAGCGCGTCGACCACCTCGTCGGGCACCGCCGCCAGCGCCGCCCGCCGGTCGCCGGCCGCCCACGCCTGCCACATGCCGGCCAGTGCCGGCTCGCGGCCGAGCCAGCGGTGGAACTGCGCGTACGCGGGCACGGTCAGGTAGCTGGCGATCAGCCGCCGGCCGAGGGTGCGGGCGTAGCCGGCGTCCTCGGTGGGGCAGACGAAGATTCGGGCGACCACCTCGAACTGGGGGCGCCGCTGTCCCAGCTCGGCCAGTGCGCGGGGTACGTCGGCGGCGGCGAGCCAGTTGAGGATGACTCCGTCGGCCTCGGCGGCGGCCAGGCGCAGCATGCCGGGGCGCAGCGCGGCCAGCAGCAGTGGCGGCGGCACCACCGGCGGCCGTTCCAGGGTGAACCGGCGTACCGCGAAGGTGTCGAAGGCACCGTCTACGGTCTCCCCGCGCAGCGCCGCCCGCAGGAACCGCAGTACGTCCCGGGTGCGCCGGTACGGCTCGGTGAACTGCGTCGCGTTCCAGTCGGCGACCACCGTCGGCGATGAGGCGCCGATGCCGAGGGCGAACCGGCCGGGGGCGACGTCGGCGAGCGCGGCGGCGCTCATCGCCAGCAGGCCGGGCCCCCGGGTGAACACGGGGGTGATCGCGGTGCCCAGCCGCAGCCGGGGCTGCCAGGCCGCAGCCAGCGCCAGCGGAGTGAACGCATCGGCACCGTTGACCTCGGCGGACCACACGTCGGTGTAGCCGGCGTCGGCGAGGGCCGCGTACACCGCGGCGTGGTCGGCGAGCGGGACACCAGCCAGCGGGACCGTCATCGCCCATCTCGTCGTCATCGGTCGATGGTGCCCGCCGTACGGTCCGGCGAGCAAGATCCTGTCGGCTTCCCGGTTCAGCCGGCGAAGGCGAGCAGCCGGATCCCGGCGGCGTCCAGGACGGCCTGCTCGGCAGTGCTGCGTGGGCGGCGGCCGGTGGCCTTCTGGATCAGCGTCAGCCGGTCCCAACCCAGTTGCGGTGGCACCGGACGCCCGCCGGTGAGCAGGTCGGCGATCACCTGGCCGGCCGCCGGGGTCAACCACGGCTCGCGGTCCAGCGCCGCGGCCAGGTCCAGGCCGTGCACCCCGACCTCCACCACCCGGGTACGCAGGAACTCCGGCACCGTCATCGCGTCGCCGTGCCGGGTGCGTACGACCCGGTCCGCCGGCTGGGCGTCGACCGCGTCGAGGGTGGCCTGCCAGGCCCGGTCGAACTCCACGGCGAGGGTCGACGGGTCGGTGCCGCCGCCGGCCTGGGCCCGCGCGGCGTCGATGCGGTCGGTGTCGACCTGCGGGGTGAACTTGGCCGCGCCGAAGTAGCCGGCGGCGTCGACCTGGGCCCGGCCGGGTGCCGGGGCGGCCAGCATGTCGGCCAGTCGGGCGACGCCGGTGCGGACGTGGGCCAGCAGCTCGGCGACCGTCCAGGGCGGACAGTCGGTGGGTCGGTCCAGATCCCGCTGGTGGATGGTTCGCAGCACCTGCCCCAGCCGTGCGCACTCGTCGCGGAAGGCGTTGCGCGGCGGAGTCAGCAACTCTCGCGCCTCGGTCATCTGTGCTGCCCCCGCTTTCCCGGTCAGCCCTGCTCGCGGGGGACGATGCGGTGCACGGCGGCGAGCACCAGCGCCATCACCACGCCCATCGACCCGGCGATGCCGGCGGCGCTGCCGGCGTAGCCGAGGAACAGTGGCCGGCGGCCCAGCTCGGCCGCCGGGGTGTCGCGCTGGCCCAGCAGCCACCACAGCGCCAGCGCGCAGCCGGCGATCGCGAGCAGGCCACCGAGGCCGAGCAGTAGCGGGGTGAGCCGGTGCGCGTCGGCCGAGGCGACCTGTGCCCGCTCCCGCTGGGTGGTCAGCAGCAGCAGCCCGGCCAGGGCCGCCCAGACCCCCACCACGAGGTACGCGGCCACCGCGTCGCTGGGCCGGTGCCAGCTCGCGGAGAGGGTGGCCACCCCGGCGATCGCGGCGTAGCCGGCGCCGAGCACGGCGGCGAAGCCCCGCACCTTGGGCGGCAGCACGAGCACCAGCGCCACCGCCACCGAGGCGGCGACCGTGGTGTGGCCGCTGGGCAGGCTGTTTCCCACGAACGCCCGCTCCGGGTCGATGCCGTAGTCCGGTCGGGTCAGCACGTACTTGAGTGCCTGGGTGGTGACGTTGGACCCGGCGATCAGCAGGGTGGCCGCGACGGCAAGCGCGACCCGGCCCCGGATCAGCGCGATGAACCCGATCATCACGGTGGCCGCCAGCAACGACACCACGGACATCGCGTTGAGGATGCGGTTGACCGGTTCCTCGATGCGGTCGCGACCGATCCGGTTGCCGGTGAGGGCGACCGTGTCGATCCACTGCCCGGTGCCGGTGTGCAGTGCGTATCGCCAGACGACGATGAAGGCCGCCGCCTGGACGAGGGCCAGCACGACCAGCCAGACCGCAGTTCCACCCCTCGGCGTCATCCGCACCCGGACAACTTAGCGGTCCGGGCGAACCGGACAACCGGGGGCCCGCCGGTGGCCTCGGGATGCCTCGGGCGCAGGTGCGGGAGGCGATGGTGACCGGTACCTCGGAGCGGGCGTCACGAACCCGACTGACCCTCGACCCGTCCGCGCCGGCTCGGCCGGACCGTCGAGCGCCCGGCGGCGAAGGGTTGCGGCGACGGGCACAAAAAGGGAGAGGCCGCCACGGGGGGAGCGGCCTCTCCGGTGATGTACGTTACTCCGTCCCCGGCCGGGTTGTGATCCCGGGGCGGCTACTTTTTTTCGCGATCTGCGTGGTAAGCCCGACGGTTCGGGCGCGGTGGGGTGGGCCGACCGCTCCGCTGCGTCGGCCAGAGGGGCCGACCCACCCCGGCCTGACCGTGGGCGTCAGGCCGCCGGCCGGACCTGCCTGTTACCCCCGAGGTCCGGCCGAAGCCTCCGGGTGGGTCAGCTCCCACCCGGAGGAGTTCGCTCAGCCGTTGGGGAACAGCTTTCCGTAGTCGGCGTACGCCATGGCGATGTCCGCCTGGGCCCAGAACCGGTGGTAGCGGAACTCCGGCTCGGGTCCACCGTCGAGGTACGCCTGGACCTTGGGCCACGCCGGGTCGTTCTTGTAGAACGACCGGATGTCGACGAAGCTCTTGCCCGGGGCGATCTGGTCGCCGTTGGGCATCCGGCCGGTCCAGCCCGGCGGGACGTAGAGGCCCTGCCCGGTGGAGGCGTCGTAGACGTCGTCGAAGCGCCGGTAGTCGCCACGCTTCTCCACCGTCGACACGCCCTGCGCGTCGCTGTTCGCGTGCAGCGCGTCCAGCAGACCCTTGGCGGTGGTCTTCGCCGCCGTGTTACCCGACTTCGCCGCGTACGCGATGAGCGTGCGGGCGTAGGCGGAGGCGACACCGACGTCCTGCCCCTGCGCCGTCACCTCGACGTGCAGGTTGGTGTTTGGCTGCGGGCTGGTCGGGTTCCAGTTGGCGGGCTGGCCGGTCCACTTCAGGTCCGACGGGATGGACCAGTCCTCGCCCAACGTGGTGTTGGCGATCGCCCACGGCACCCACTTGTCCAGCAGCGCCTTGGCCCGGGCGTTGCCGGTGACCATGTACAGCTCGGCGATGCGCTGCATCGACCAGACCTGCATGCCGAACCACTGGTTCGACGGCGGGTCGTTGTAGACCGGGTCCACGTCGTAGAACATGCCGTAGAAGGTGGCCGTGCCGGCCGGCGGCGTGCCGTAGTGGCCGCCCCAGCTGTTGGTCGCGCCACCGGCGATGCCGCCCTCGGCGGACTGGAGCCAGGTGTAGAGCTCCATCTGCCGCTCGAAGCTCTTCTCCCAGTCCGAGACCGCGGTCGGCGACTGGGGCTTGAGCTCGGCGACGTTGCTCATCGCCCAGGCCGCGAACGGGTTCTGGTAGCCGAAGTGGCTGTGGCTGGAACCGATCCGCCACGACCAGTTCTGGCTGGTCTCGTACGCGCCACCCCAGGCGTAGTACCAGGAGAGCAGGTAGTGTGCGGATTCGCGGTTGTTACCGGCCGGGCAGGCGCTGGCCCCGACGCAGTTGCCGATCCGCTTGAAGTACTTGTCGAACAGCGCGTACCGCAGGTAGTCGCCCATCTTTGCGGCCTTGGCCACGGTGGCGGCCACGTCGGCCTGCTTGTTCTGCTCCTTGGCCCAGGTCAGGGCCCAGTACGCGGCCTGCACCGCACGGGCGTCGGCGTCCGGGGCGTTCGTGTACTTCCACTGCTTGGCCGGGGTGCCGGACTCCTTGATGAACAGGTCCAGGTAGCCGTACTGACCGCCGTGGGCGAAGGTGTCGCAGGAGGGCTGCGGGATGGTCTCCCACACCGACTCCTGGGTGCCCCGCTGGAAGGTGTTGATGTACGCCGGCCGGGTGGTGCCGTCGCCGCAGCGGCCGTAGCCGTAGACGTTGTCCACGTCCAGCAGCCAGTGCATGCCGTAGATCGAGCCGGTGCCGTAGGTCTGCTGCAACTCCGCGCGCAGCGGGTCCTTGCCGACGGGCACGTTCGAGTCCAGCTGGGACGGGTACTGGCTGGGCAGGTCGTGCTCGGCGGCGTAGGTGGCGTCGCCGGCCGAACCGGCGGTCGGCTGGTCGGCCGCGGACGGGATGATGTACTTCTCCATCACCGTCCAGGCGTTGTTGAACGGTGCCCAGTTCTGGGTCACCCGCCCGTAGTACGCCTCCAGCCACAGCCAGAAGCTGAACGCCTCCGACGTGGTCTCGTGCCCGTGGTCCGGCGCCTCGACGATAAGCGTCTCGATCGAGTGGTAGGGCACGCCCTCGGGGCTGAAGTAACCCGAGTTCTTGATCTTGTTGTACTGGGTGAGGAAGCGCTGCACGTACTCGCCGTCGCCACCGGGCACGTCGTTGTCGATCTCGGTGACGGTGACCGTCGCCGGGGTGTGGCCGCTGGCCGAGGCGGTGATGGTGGCGGTGCCGCCGACGGTGTCGGCGTCCTCGGCCGCGTTCACGCTCACGTTGACCCCGGTGCTCCAGTTGCTCGGGGTGAGCGTCGCCGTGGTCGGCGAGACGGTGATGTCCGTGTCGCCCGTACGCGCCAGGGTCACCGCGACGTTTGCGGTGGGTGCCCTACTCAACTTGATGTTGAGCGGCGAGCTGCCGCCCTCCGGCACGGTCAGCGCGGTGGGGGTGGCCACCACGGCCGGCGCGGTCGATCCGGCGACCGTGAACGACCGCTCGGCGATCGCGGAGAGACCGCTGTTGTCGTACGCCCGGGCCTGCACGGTGTAGTCACCGGCCGGCAGGTTCTCCAGGGTGTACGCGTACGGGGCGGTGGTGTCGGTGTTGACGAGCAGCCCGTTGCGGTAGAACTCGACCCGGGCGATCGTGCCGTCCGGGTCGCTGGCGGTGGCGGTCAGCGGCACCGTCGCCGGGGCGGTGAACGGGCCGGCAGGCACCGACAGGCTCACCGTCGGCGGCTGCTGCGCGACTCCACCACAGGTGACCCCGTTTACCGAGAACGACGTCGGCTTCGGGTTGCTGCCGGTGTAGGAGCCGTTGAAGCCGATGTTCACGGAGGAGCCGGTGGCCAGGTTGCCGTTGTAGGACTCGTTGGTGGCGGTGACCTGGTTGCCGGACTGGCTCCACCGGGCCGACCAGCCCTGGGTGACCCGCTGGTTGCCGGGGAAGGCGAACCGCAACGTCCAGCCGTTGATCGGGTCACCGAGGTTCTTGAGGGTCACGTTGGCGGTGAAGCCGTTGCTCCAGTCGTTGGTCGTATAGACCACGTCGCAGGCCGGCGCGGCCTGCGCGGCGGCGGCGGGTACGGTCACCCCGCCGAGCGCCAGTGCCGCGGCGGCGAGCCACGCCAGCCGGCGACGTCTTGCCAGATTTCTCATCTGCGCGGTGTCTCCTCGGACCAGGCCGGGGGCGGTGCCGCCCCGGCGTGACGCGCACGCCGGCCGGAAGGTCGCGTGGCGCCAGTGGATGGTGGTCTCTCCGGCCGGATGGCCGGTGGCGGTGGGGGCCGGGCAGGAACGGCGGCAACGCCCACTGCTTGCAGGGACGCCGTACCGGACGCACCGGATGCCCTCGGCGACCCGCGCTCGCGCGACAAACATGGCTCCACGCGGTCGATCGACAGTCTGACATGGAAGCGCTCCCAACACCAGAGACAGCACTTCCGGAAACACTCAGTTGTTTCGATCTCGTTTTGGGGCTTTCACAAAGCCGTGACGGGCGTTACAGTCGCTGCAACGTCGATGGGAGCGCTTCCATCGACAGAGTTCCAACCAGAAGATCGCCCGATGTCGTGCCCACGGCACCGGGGACCAAACCCACAGGCCGACGGCGGGCCAGCCCGGACACCGCCGTCAGCCGCCGCCCCACACAGTGGAGGGAGGTGGATCCTCAGCCACTCGCGTGGCCCGGCTCCCGCGCGACACGCACGACTGGGACGCCAATCCGCACGTGCGTGTACCGCAACATGGTGGGGACGGGGGTTGCCCTCCCCCGTCCCCACACTAAACCCCCGTTCACGATGGGAAAAGAGGCCGACGGGTCAGACGCGCATCACCCGCGCGCACCGCACGGCAGTCGACCCGCCCGCCGACCGCCATCCGCGCCGCCCCGCCGACCGCCCGGGCGTGCGCCACGGTCCGCCCGCGGCCCTCGGCGTACCCGGTCCCGCCGCACCCGACGCCCGACCGGCACACGCCCACCCCCTCTCACCTGCCATCCCCCGCCACCGCGGGCTGTTCGGCCCTCTGCGACGATCATGCCCTGGCGGCTACCGCCCACGCCTTACCCTTTATTGGGAGCGCTCCCGGGCTCCGGCGGTCAACCCCATCCACAAGGAGAACCCATGTCGATGCTCACCCGGCGTCACCTGCTGCGCCGTGCGGCGCTCTCGGCCGCCGCAACCCAGGCCGGTCCGGCACTCGGCGGCACCGCCAGCACGGCCGGTGCCACCGCGGTCGCCGCCACGGCCACCGCCGTCGGCGCCGCCGCCCTCACCGGCTGCCAGTCCGACCGCACCGACCCGGCCGCAACTCCCGCCGCCCGGTTGCCCTTCCCGCCGAACTTCGGCTGGGGCGCGGCCACCTCCGCGTACCAGATCGAAGGCGCCACGAAGGAAGACGGCCGCGGCGAATCAGTCTGGGACACCTTCAGCCACACGCCCGGCCGCATCCGCAACGGCGACACCGGCGACGTCGCCGCCGACCACTACCACCGCTACGCCGAAGACCTCGATCTGATGCGCGACCTGGGGCTGCGCAGCTACCGGTTCTCCATCTCCTGGCCGCGCATCCAGCCCGACGGCACCGGCGCCGCCAACCAACGGGGGCTCGACTTCTACCGCCGCCTGGTCGACGGGCTGCACGAGCGCGGCATCGCCCCGATGGCCACCCTGTTCCACTGGGACCTGCCGCAATCCCTGCAAGACGTCGGCGGCTGGGAGTCCCGCGACGTGGCGCACCGCTTCGCCGACTACGCCGCCATCGTCTTCGCCGCACTCGGCGACCGGGTGCCGGTCTGGCTCACCATCAACGAGCCCAAGACGGTCGTGCAGAACGGCTACCTACAGGGCCACCACGCCCCCGGCCGGCAGGACCCGGACGCCGCGTACCTCGTCGCGCACCACCTGCAACTCGCCCACGGCCTCGCCGTCCGGGCGCTGCGCGCCACCGGCGACGGCCGGATCGGCCCGGCCTTCAACCTGCACCCCTGCTACCCCGCCGACGACTCCCCCGCCGCGGCGGAGGCGGCCCGCCTGTACGACGGCTACGAGAACCGGCTCTACCTCGACTCGGCCTTCAAGGGCAGCTACCCCGAGGACGTGCTGGCCGACCTCGGGCCGAGCAGCCGGATGGTCCGCGGCATCCAGGACGGCGACCTGAAGATCATCTCCTCGCCCGTCGACCTGCTCGCGGTGCAGTACTACACGCCGATCTACGTCACCGCCGACGGCGGCACCGTCCGCCGCTGGCCCACCTCCGAGGCCAGCTGGCAGCAGATCTACCCGGAAGGGATGTACGACATCCTGACCCGGGTCACCCGCGACTACGGCCCCGTTCCGCTCACCGTCACCGAGAACGGCCTGCCCACCCCCGACGTACTCGCCGCCGACGGCACCGTCGAGGACACCGGGCGAGTGGCCTTCCTGCGCGACCACCTCGCCGCCGCCCACCGAGCCGTCACCGACGGAGTACCGCTGGAGAGCTTCCACGTCTGGTCCCTGCTGGACAACTTCGAGTGGGCCGAGGGCTACGACCAGCGCTGGGGCCTGATCTACGTCGACTACCCCACCCAACGCCGGGTGCTCAAGCGCAGCGCCCACTGGTACCGCCAGGTAATCGCCGACAACGCCCTCTGAGGTGTAAGGAAGGGCCCCCTATTAACGCCTCAGGTAGAGGAAGGGCCCCTTCTTAACACTTGCGCCGAGCGGCCCGCCGCGCCCGCTCGCCGGCAGCCTCCGATCGCCGGCGAGCGGGGCGCGTGCGCCAACCGGATGAGAGGGCACGGCGCCAACCGGGTGAGAGCACGGGTGCGCGAGGCGGCATTCGGCATCCAGCTCGACGCCGCGTTCCGCAACGCCGATCTGCACTCCCCGGTGCGGGCGCGAGGCGGCAACGGGTGGGCGTACCCACGGTGTCTGATCTATTAGAGTCGCCACGTGGAGAACCAGGCTCACTCGCTCGGACGACCGTTCTGGACGTTCTGGAGCGCCGCCGCGTTGGCCAACCTCGGCGACGGCATCCGGGTCGCGGCATTCCCGCTGCTGGCCGCCGCGCTCACCGATGATCCGCTGGCCGTGGCCGCCGTCGCCGCCGCCCAGTTCCTGCCGTGGCTCGTCTCCGGCCTGTTCGCCGGTGCTCTCGCCGACCGCCGTGGTGCCCGTACGCTGCTGGCCGCCGCCGACACCGGCCGGGTGGTCGTGCTGGCCACCCTGGCCACCGCGGTCGCCCTCGGTTGGGCCACCATCGCCCTGGTCGTGGCCGCCGCGTTCCTGCTCGGCGTCGGCGAGACCGTCCGCGACACCGCCGCCCAGACCGCCGTACCCAGGTTGGTCACCGACGCCCAACTGGAGAAGGCCAACGGTCGGCTGGTCGCCGGCGAGATCGTCGGTAACGAGTTCGTCGGGCCACCGGTCGGTGCCCTGCTGTTCGTCCTCGGTGCCGCCATCCCGTTCGCGGTCAACGGTGCGACCCTGGCCCTGGCCGTGATGCTCGTACTCTCGCTGCCGTTGACCCTGGCCCACCGCGCCACCGCCACCAGCGGCGACAGCCCGGCCCCGCAGCGCGACGGCATCCTGGCCGGCCTGCGCTGGCTCGTCCGCCAGCCCATGCTGCGTACCCTGGTCCTGGTCAGCGCCGCCGTGGCCGCCGCCGACACCGCCTGGTTCGCGATCTTCGTGCTCTACGCCCGGGACGCTCTCGGCCTCGGCGCGTTCGGCTTCGGCCTGCTCCTGGCCACCGGCGCGGGTGGCGGCCTGCTCGGCTCGTTCACCGCCGACCGACTGATCGCCCGGTTCCGGCACCGCATCGTGCTGACCTGGTCGATGGCGATCACCGCCGGCGTACCGGTCCTGCTGGCGGTCGTGCCGAACCGGGCCGCCGCAGTGGTCGTGGTGGTCACCACGAGCGCGGCGTTCGCCGTGCTCAATGTCGCCGCCCTTTCCGTACGCCAGCGGCTCGTGCCGACCGGGTTGCTCGGCCGGGTCATCGCCGCCGCCCGCATGATCACCTACAGCAGTACGGCGTTGGGTGCGCTTGCCGGCGGCGCTCTGGCCGCCCGCGCCGGCATCGAGGCGCCGTTCGTGTTCAGCGGCGTGGTCGCCGTCGCCGCGACGGTCGCCTGGTGGCTCGCCTCCCGGCCGGCGGCCCCCGACGCGCTCGGGCTGCGCTGACCGGAAGCGTCAAGGCTGCACTGGACCGGAAGTGTTAAGAAGGGGCCCCGCTACTACCGCAGGCGTTAATAAGGGGCCCTTCCTTACACCTCAGCGGGGGAGGGCTTGTTGGAGTTCGGCGCGTAGGGCGGGGGTCAGCATCTCCCCCGCCTGCTTGGCCAGCCGGGCCATCTCGTAGCCGACCACACCGATGTCGGCGTCCGCCGCCGCCAGGGTGGCCAGGATCGAGCCGTCGCGTACCTGCATCACCAGGAAGTAGCCGCGCCCCATCTCGACCACGGTCTGCTTGACCACGTCACCGTCGAACATCTGGGCGGCACCGGCCGTGATGCTCATCAGGCCCGAGGTGACCGCGGCGAGCTTGTCGGCATGGTCTCGCGGCAGGTGGTCGGAGATCGCCACCAGTAATCCGTCGGAGGAGACCACTACCGCGTGCGCCACTCCCGGCACCCGCTCGGCGAACGCGCTGACCAGCCAGCTCAGGTCCCGAGCCTCCTGCGACAACGTGGTCACTGCTGTCCTCCTCTGTTCGACATCCTGGGCGGTGGCACGGGGATCTCGGTGGTCTCCTCAGCCTCTGCCCGTCGCACACCGCTGTACAACCTCGACAACATCCCGCCGACCGCCTCCGGGTTCGGTTCGTGCCGGGCCGACTGCTGCCGTTGTGGGTTGGCCGGCTCGGTGACGGCGCTCAGCTGCGCCATCGGTACCCGTACCGGCAGGCCCCGCTCGTTGGTGCCGGCGGTCACCGGTACCGCTGGTGGGGCCGGGCTACCGGCGCCCATCGCCGGCACCGCCGACGACGGGCCCTCCCGGGACCACCAACCGCCGCCGGCCGCTGGTGCCGCCGGGGCGAGCACGTCCTCCGCGCGTACCGGCACCGGATGGGCCTGGCGGGGAACCGTGACCGGTCGCCGGCCGGCGACCGGCAGGTCCGCCGGATCCGGGTTGCTCGGTATCTCCGCCCGGGTCCGCCCGGCCGGCAGTCCCCGGGGCGACGGCGGCGGGTCCAGACTCGGTGGCGGGGCCGCCGCCAACAGCGCGCCGGGCAGCCGTACCCGGGCCACCAGGCCGCCGACACCGCCGTGCAGCCGTACCTCGATGCCGTGCCGGGCGGCCAGGTGGCTGACCACGAACAGGCCCATCCGCTCGACCGTGGCCACGTCCGCGGCCGGCGGGGTGGCCAGCACCTCGTTCGCCTCGGCCAGCGCCGCCGGACTCATGCCCAGGCCCTGGTCGGCGACTTCGATCACCGCCCCGGTGCCGTCGGCCCGCGCCATCACCTGTACGAAGGTGTCCGGCCGGGAAAACGCGGTGGCGTTCTCCAGCAGCTCGGCGAGCAGGTGCACCAGCTCACCGACGGCGTGCCCGACGACATGCAGTTCGGCCACCGCCTCGTGTCGGATCCGCTGGTACTGCTCGATCTCGGCGCTGGCCGCCAGCAGCACCGCGCTCAGCCCGATCGGCCGGTTCCACCGACGGGTCGACTCGGTGCCGGCCAGCACCAGCAGGCTCTCGTCGTTACGGCGCATCCGCGCGGCGAGGTGGTCCAGCTTGAACAGGTTCTCCAGCTGGTCGGGGTCGCTCTCCTCACGTTCCAGGTCGTCGAGCAGCTCCAGCTGCCGCTCCACCAGCACCTGGCTGCGCCGGGCGAGGTTGACGAACATCGCGTTGACGTTGCGCCGCATGGTCGCCTGCTCGACCGCCACACCGACCGCGCTGCGGTGCACCGCGACGAACGCCTCGGCCAGTTCACCGATCTCGTCAAGTGAGCGGACCACCGCCGGGGAGACCTCGATGTTCGGCACCCCTCCGGACACCGACCGCAGTCGGGCCAGTGCCTCGGGCAGCTCGATCTGCGCGATGCGCAGTGCCTGCGACCGCAGCAACCGGATCGACCGGGCCATCGACCGACCGATCAGCACGGAGATCAGCACCGCCCCCAGCAGCACCGTGATGATCACACCGACCACCAGCAGCGTCTCGCGCAGCTGCGCGCTGCTGACCGTGTCGGCCTGGTCCGCCGACGTCCGCAGCACCTCGGTTTCGAAGTTGCGCAGCAGCTCGTGCCGCGCCTCGCTGGCCGTCCACCATTCCTCGGGCGGCAGCAGCCTCGGCGTGGCCGCGCCCTGGCTGAGGGCCCGCTCCTCCAGCTGGGCCGCTTTGACGAAGGCCGGATCCTGGCTCACCTGGTCGTAGCGGGCCACCTGGTTGTTTGTGGCGGCGATCCGGAACGCGCCCAGGGCGGTGAACTGGCGCGACCGCAGGTCGGTGAGCGCGGCTGCCGCGCCGGTGTCGTACTCGCGGGCGCGGGAGGCCGCGTACAGCTCCGCGCGCAGCCGCGAGGAGAGTTCCTTGGCCCGGGCGAACTGCACGTAGCGCAGGGTCGCGTCGGACAGCTCCGGCCGGTCGGCACCGGGTGACGGCTGGGCCAGCAGGGTCAGCAGCGAGTCGATCGCCCGGTGGTAGTTGCCCAGGATCGTCTCGTCGCTGAGCACCACGGTGGCCAGGGTTTCCCGGATGTAGTTGACCTGCTGGTATGCCTGCGAGGCCACCGCGTAGCTGCCGCGCCAGGCGGTGTCGTCGTCCGCCACCGGCTCGGCCGCCTGTTGCAGGGCCTGCGCCGCCTGGTCCGAGGCGTCGCGGAACGGTCGCAGGGCGGCCAGCGTCTGGTCGATCCCCTCCTGGCCGACGACGCGCAGCGCGAACAGCTCACCGGCCGTGCGGTCGCGTTCCGCCTGCAACCGGTGCACCAGCTCGGTGATCTCCTGCCCGATCCGGACCTGCGCGGTGAAGTTACCGAGCGTGCTGGCCTGCCCGACCAGGCTCTGGGTCTGCACGCCGGCCAGGACCAGGAAGGCGACCGACGGGATGATCAGCACCGTGGCGAGCTTGGTGCGCATCCGCCAGTCCTGAAGGCGCAACGGGGAGCGACGCCGGTGCGGCACCACCCGGACGTCGAACCGACGCCGACGGTGGTGCGGCACCGCGTGCGTCCGGTCCGGTCCTACACCCACGCGTTCCTCCTCCCCCTCGCGTCCTCCGCGATCCGGGGAGCGCCGTCCATCCAACCAGCCCCCGGAGCAGTGTCAACGGCTCGCCCTTATGAAAGGTTCAGGAAGGGTACCGCCGGCCGCCACCCTATGCTGTGGTCGGCGAGGCTTGATCATCCGTCCGGCCGATGTCGGCCATCATCGCGGCGTCGGCGATCCGGCCGCAGGCGACCAGCGCCGCACCTGTCGCGCCGATCTCCGGGTACCGCCCGAAGCACACCCGCCGGGGAGCCAGCACATCCTGGAACGCGTGGCGCCACCAGGGCGAGGCGGCCATCGCGCCACCGCCCAGCACCACCTCCACCGACTGACCCACGGTGGATTCCAGCGCCGCCAGATCGTCCACCACCTGCACGCACACCCCGCGCATCAGCCCGGCCAGCAGCTCCACCGCGCTGGTGGCGAAGCCCAACCCGCGCAGCTCGCCCGAGCCGGCGGGCCGCAGCCCGGGCGGTCGGTCGCCGCCGAAGCCGACGCCCGCCGGCTGCACCGTGTCCGGCGGCAGCGCCGCCAGCGCTGCGTCCAGCGCCGTGCCGCCGGGCAACCGCAGGGTCCGCTCGGCCCAGGTGAACAGGTTCCCCCCGGAGGAGTACGCCGCCCCGGTCACCACATGGTCGTGGTCCACCCGGTAGCGCCACAGCTGATCCGGCAGCGGCGGCAGCGGCGCTCCCGCGGGCATCCGCTGGACCAGGCGTACCGCCGACGAGGTGCCGACGGTCACCGCCGCCCGGGTCTGGTCGACGCAGCCGGAGCCGACGTTCGAGGCGGCGCCGTCCCCGATCGGAGGGGCCCACCGCGCCCCCGCCAGGTCCGGCCAGCGCCGAGCCGCCTCGGTACGCAGTCGGCCGTACCAGCCGGGCGGCGTCAACTCGGGCAGGTCCGTGCCGCGTACGCCGGCCAGCGCGCAGGCTTCGGCGTCCCAGTCCAGGGTGCACAGGTCCAGCAGGCCGGTGCCGGACGCCTGGGACACCGACATCGGCGCGTCGGTGAGCAGCTCGCCCAGCACGTACTCGACCAGGCCGACGAAGCGGGCCGGCGGCGTGCCGAGGTGGGTGCGCAGCCAGGGCAGCCGCACCGTCCAGTAGCAGCGGTGCCACCAGGTGCCGGTGCGCTGGTGGAAGGCGTCCGGGTCGACCGGGCCAGGCTGCGTCACGGGCGACTCGGACCGGGTGTCCAGCCAGGTGAGCACCGGGCCGAGTGGCTCGCCGGACGAGCCGAGCGGCAGCACCGAGTGCCACTGGGCGCTGATCGCCACCAACTCCACCCCGCGCAGCCGACCCCGCTGGCTCAGCTCGTCCAGGCACTCGGCGAGGCAGGCCAGGTAGTTGCGGGCGTCCACGGTGCCGGTGCCGTCGTCCTGCGCGGTAAGCATCACCCGGCGGCGGGCCAGTACGCCCGGCATCGGCCGGGCGTCGCCGTCCAACACGAGCCCGCGTACCGAGGAGGTGCCCAGGTCGAGCGCGAGAATCTTCATCGCGGGTCAACGTACCCGCTGGCTCCGGCGACACAACCGCAGCGCGCACCAGGTACGCCGATCGGCTTCCGCGCCGAAGGTCGGGCGCGTACAGTGACCGCATGCTTGCGCGACTGACCTGCTGGTGGCCCGCCGACCCGGCGGCCCATCCCCGCGCGTAGCTTCCCCACGCGGCCGCCCGACGAGGCGGCCGCCGGTCACTTCCCGGCCCGTGGGCCGCCGACGACGGCGGCACCCGGCCCAGAGGAGACCGATGACCCCGCTTACCGACCTGCTCGCCACCCTCGCCACCGGTGCCGATCCGGGCCCGTTCGCGCTGGTGCGCCGAGAGGGCGCCGACCACCTGGAGCTGTTCACCGGTTCGGTGCACGTCGTCGACCGGCTCGCCGACATCCCGCTGCCCACCGGTGCACCCGGCCCCGCCACGCTGGCGCTGGTGCCGTACCGGCAGGTCGCCGAGCGGGGCTTCGCCTGCGTTGACGACGGCGTGCCGCTGGAGTGCCTGCGCATCGCCGGTCAGCACCGGCTGCCGCTGGCCGCCGTGCTGGACGCCCTGCCCGCCACCCCGGTACGCACCACCGGCGCGGCGTTCGACGTCACCGACGACGAGTACGCCGCCACCGTCGCCCGGGTGCTCGCCGAGGAGATCGGCCGGGGCGAGGGCGCCAACTTCGTCATCCACCGCGCCCTGCACGCCCGGGTGCAGGGCGCGCCGGTGACCGCCGCGCTGGCCGCGCTGCGCGCGTTGCTGCTGCGTGAACGCGGCGCGTACTGGACGTTCGTGCTGCACACCGGTACCCGCACGCTTGTCGGCGCCAGCCCCGAGCGGCACGTGAGCGTCGATGACGGGCTGGTCATGATGAACCCGATCAGCGGCACCTTCCGGCACACCGGGGCCAGCGTCGACCGGGCCGCGCTGCTGCGCTTCCTCGCCGACACCAAGGAGACCGAGGAGCTGTACATGGTCCTCGACGAGGAGCTGAAGATGATGGCCACCGTGGCCGAGCAGGGCGGGCAGGTGGTGGGGCCGTACCTGAAGGAGATGTCGCACCTGGCGCACACCGAGTACCTGCTCGCCGGGCGCGGCTCGAAGGACGTGCGGGAGGTGTTGCGGGAAACGATGTTCGCGCCGACCGTGACGGGCAGTCCGATGGAGAACGCCTGCCGGGTGATCGCCCGGCACGAGCCGGCCGGGCGTCGCTACTACGGCGCGGTGCTGGCGCTGCTCGGTCACGACGAGGCCGGCCGGCAGACCCTGGACGCGCCGATCCTCATCCGCACCGCCGAGATCTCTCCCGCCGGTGAGCTGCGGGTGCCGGTCGGAGCGACGCTGGTACGCCACTCCACTGCGGCGGCCGAGGTCGCCGAGACCCACGCCAAGGCCGCCGGGGTGCTGGCCGCGCTCGGCCTGGGACCGCAGGCGGCGGCGACCGGCCCGGATCCGGCGGTACGGCTCGCCGACGATCCCGACGTACGCGCCGCGCTGGCCGCCCGCAACGCGCCGCTGGCCCGGTTCTGGCTGGACCAGCGGCCCCCGGGTGCCCACACGGTGCCCGGGTTGGCCGGTCGTCGGGTGCTGATCGTCGACGGCGAGGACACCTTCACCGGGATGCTGGCCCACCAGCTCGGCGCGCTCGGACTGGCGGTGACCCTCCGGCCGTGGCACGACGCCGCCCCGGTGTCCGGGTACGACCTGGTGGTGGTGGGGCCGGGGCCGGGTGACCCGACCGAGCACACTGCGAAGATGACCGCGCTGCGCGCACTGCTGGCCACGCTGCTGGACAGCGGGCAGCCGACCCTCGCCGTCTGCCTGGGTCACCAGCTCCTCGCCGGGCTGCTCGGGCTGGCCGTGCACCGCCGTGCCGCGCCGTACCAGGGGCTGCAACGCACGGTGCCGCTGTTCGGTACGCCCCGGCGGGTCGGCTTCTACGCCACCTTCACCGCCCGCGCCGCCGCCGACCGGCTGGACGGCCCGTACGGTCCGGTCGAGCTGGCCCGCGACGAGGTCGACGGTGCGGTGCACGCGCTGCGCGGTCGGGGCTTCGCCGGGGTGCAGTTCCACCCGGAGTCGGTGCTCAGCCCGGACGGCGTGGCGGTCCTGGCCGACCTGCTGCGGGCCCTGCTGCCGGCGCCCGCCGGGAAGTTGTCGGGCAACGCGCCGGCATAGTCGGACCGATCCGGGGTAGCGCTGTGACAGCCGGCGGTCCGGGCGGGTTTGAGAGCCCTCGCCCGGACCGCCGGCCCGCTTGGTCGGCCGCCGGATCCCGGACCGCCGGTCCGCTCGGTCGGCCGCCGGATCCCGGACCGCCGGTCCGCTCGGTCGGCCGCCGGATCCCGGACCGCCGCGCACCGGCTTCAGCCGGCCATGCCCTGCTTGAGCGCGGCACCGATGCGCACCGCCCGCTTGGCGGTCAGGGCGGTCGCCGACAGGGCGACGTGGTCCGGGGCGATCTCGCCGTTGTTGCTGGTGTGCGACGCGCCGTACGGGTTTCCGGCGACGAACTGGCTCGGGTCGGTGTAGCCGGGGGTGACCACGATCCCGCCCCAGTGGTAGAAGACGTTGAACAGCGACAGCAGGGTGGCCTCCTGCCCGCCGTGCTCGGTCGCCGTGGAGGTGAAGCCCGAGTACACCTTGTCGGCAAGCATTCCCTGCGCCCAGAGGGGGCCGGTGGTGTCGATGAACTGCTTGAGCTGGGCGGCGACCATTCCGTACCGGGTCGGCGAACCGAAGATCACCACGTCGGCCCAGCTGAGATCGTCCGGCTCGGCCTCCTCGACGTCCTGCGTTTCCAGCCGGTGCGCCTCCCACCCGGAGTTGGCGCGGATCGCCTCGTCCGGCGCCAACTCCCGCACCTTGCGCAGCCGCACCTCCGCGCCTGCCTCACCGGCGGCCTCGCAGGCTGCCTGCGCCATCTGGTAGGTGATGCCGGTCGCGCTGTAGTAGATCACCGCTACCTTGACCTGTGCCGCCATCGCACGTCCTTTCTGATTTGGGTCAGCTTCGGCGACTACCCGGTGTTTGCGACGGCAAACATCGACAATTCCCCCCTTTGCTGCCATCTGCCCTGCTCACCGGCCAGATCAGCGTGCTGTCTGTCCACCGGTCGACGGACAGCGGCGTTCCGTCCACCGGTCCCCGGCGCCCTCTGAAGCGGGCGGCGGATCATCGCTGATCGGCGCCGGCCGATAGCCTGGGCGGCGTGATGCTGCCCCTGCCCACCGGCGAGTTCCAGGCGTACCTGTTCGACTGTGACGGCACCATCGTCGACTCGATGCCGCTGCACTACACGGCCTGGCGGCAGACCCTCGACGAGTGGGACTGCCCCTTCCCCGAGCACCTCTTCTACGCCTGGGCCGGGCGGCCGACCGCCGACATCGTGGCCGACCTCAACGATCGGCACGGGCTGGACATGCCGCTGGCGGCGGTCGTCGCCCGCCGGGAGGCCCGCTACGAGCAGCTGCTGCCCACCGCGACCGGCATCCCCGGGGTGCTGCACCACATCGACGACGCGCACGGACGCATCCCGTTCGCCGTGGTCTCCGGCAGTACCCGGGCGGCGGTCACCGCCTCACTCGACGCGCTGGGCATCCTGGACCGCTTCGACGTGCTGGTCTGCGCCGAGGACTACACTCGGCCCAAGCCCGACCCGGAACCGTTCCTGCGCGCCGCCGAACTGCTCGGCGTACCGCCGCGCTCCTGCCTGGTCTTCGAGGACGCCGACCTGGGCATCGCCGCCGCCGCCGCAGCCGGCATGGCCGCGGTACGGGTGCCGCAGCCCCGCCAGGGCTGACCCGGCCAGCTGCCCGTCACTGCGTACTTGCTCAAGTTATCCGCAAGTTGCCCCGAGCACAGTTCTCGGCCGGGCTGGAAAGCGCCATCCTGGTGACACCGGTGCCGGCGACCCGATCGCCGCCGGCGCACCGGCGAACCTGAACGGGGGATCGCGCTCCGCCACCAACGGCGTTGGCGTAGCGCGATCAGGGGCGGAGTCGGGCGCGGTCGGCGTACCGATGTCGGTGCCCACGCTTATGCTGCCGTCGACCTGTTGCAGGAAGGCGGCCGATCTCGTGACACTCACCGGTTCGACGGCACCCACCGGTTCGACGGCGCTCACCGGCGCCGAGGCGCTCGCACTGCGGATGTGCAGCCTCCGGCTGCGTCCACACCCCGCCGCCGCACCGCTGAGCACCGTGGCCGAGGTGGTGGAGTGGTTCGGCGCCATGCAGGCGCAGGACCTGGCCAGCGGCATGTGGTCGCTTGGCGTACGGCTGCCCGGGTCCACTCACGCGGACGTGCACGCCGCGCTTGAGCGCCGGGAGGCCCTGCGGACCTGGCCGATGCGCGGCACCATCCACCTCGTACCGGCCCGCGAGGCCCGCTGGATGCTGGAGCTGACCGGCGTACGCGCCCTGGCCGGCGCGGCGCGACGGCGCGAGTTCCTCGGCCTGTCCGAGGCCGACGCGGATCGCGCGGTCGACGTGCTTGGTCAGGCGCTGGCCGGTGGCGGCCGGCTGACCCGCACCGAGTGCGTGGCCGCATTGACCTCGGCCGGCATCGACGGCGCCGGCCAACGCGGCTACCACCTGCTCTGGTACGCCAGCCAGCGCGGCGTCACCTGCATCGCCCCCAACGTCGGCACCGAGCAGACCTTCGCGCTGCTCGACGAGTGGGCACCCGGCCAGCGCCAGCTCGACCGGGACGAGGCGCTGGCCACCCTGGCGCTGCGCTACTTCCGCAGCCACGGCCCCACCAGCCGGCAGGACTTCGCCGGTTGGACCGGCCTGACCGCGACCGACGCGAAGCGCGCCATCGCCGCCGCCGGGGACGAGCTGGCCACGGTACGCCTCGACGGGGTCGAGGCGGTGCTGCCCGCGCCGCTGCTCGACGCGCCCCGCGCAACCGTCGACGACGTGCTGACCCTGCCCGGCTTCGACGAGTACCTGCTCGGCTACAAGGACCGCGCGCTGATGGTCGACCCGGCACACAAGCAGGCGATCATTCCTGGCGGCAACGGCGTCTTCCAGGCCACCGTCGTGCTCGGCGGCCGGGTGGTCGGCACCTGGAAACGCAGCCTCGCCAAGACCCGGGTCACCCTTGCCGTTGCGCCCCTGGTCGACCTCGACGCCGTACGCCGCAAGCAGGTCGAGCAGGCCCTCGGCCGGTACGCCGACTTCCTCGCCCTGCCACCCCGGGTCACCTGGAGCAGGTGAGCCCGGTCGTGGTTCTGCCCACGGCGAAGATCCTTGGTGGTGTCGGGTCACCGCTGCTTGGCTGGTGGGCATGGAAATGCTGGTGCTGGGTGGGACCGCGTGGTTGGGTCGGGAGGTTTCCCGGCAGGCAGTCGATCGGGGGCACGCGGTCACCTGCCTGGCCCGGGGCGAGAGCGGCGAGGTGCCGCCCGGCGCGGTCCTCGTCGCCGCCGACCGGACCGAGCCCACCGCGTACGACGCGCTGCGCGGCCGGGACTGGGACGCCGTCATCGAGGTGTCATGGCAGCCGGGCTTCGTCCGGGACGCCCTGCGGGTGCTTGGCGACCGGGCCCGGCACTGGAGCTACGTCTCCTCGGCCAGCGCCTACGCCAAACACGACACGCCCGGCGCCGACGAGTCCGCCGCCACCCTGCCGGCGACGACCCGGGAGGTGGTCGGCCGCGAGGCGTACGGCGAGGCCAAGGTCGCCTGCGAACAGCTCTGCGCGGCCGAGGTGGGTGACCGGTTGCTGGTGGCCCGCGCCGGGCTGATCGGCGGTCCCGGTGACCACACCGGTCGTTCCGGCTACTGGGTGGCCCGCGCCGCCCGCGACCCCGACGCACCGATGCTGGTCCCGCGCACTCCCGACCTGCCGACCCAGGTCATCGACGTACGCGACCTGGCGGCCTGGCTGCTCGACAGCGCCCAGGCCGGCACGGTCGGCACGTTCAACGCGGTCGGCCCGGTGGTGCCGTTCGGCGAGTGGATCGCCCGGTGCCGTGCCGTCGGTGGGCACACCGGCCCGGTGGTGGATGCCGATCCGGACTGGCTGCTGGCTCAGGGGGTGGCGCAGTACATGGGCCCGGGGTCGCTGCCGATGTGGCTTGTCGAGCCCGACTGGCGGGGCTTCTCGGCGCGCAGCGGCGCGGCGGCCAGCGCCGCCGGGCTGCGGCACCGACCGCGCGCCGACCTGCTGGCGGAGACCCTGGCCTGGGAACGTGCGGCCGGGCTGCACCGCCCACGGCCCGCCGGGCTGAGCGCCGCCCGCGAGGCGGAGTTGCTCGCCACCATGCCCCGGTCAGCCGGTACGGCCTGAGGCACCGGGCACGGCACGCTCCCGCGCCTACCGGGCCTCGCCCGCTCAGGAGCCGAAGCTGTGGCGTGCGCTCTCGATGTGCCCGATGTTGCGACGGGTCCACTCGCACATCAGATCGACAGTGGCGCGCAGTTCGCGGCCGGGGTTGGTGAGCGTGTACTCGACCCGTGGCGGGACCGTCGGATGCACGGTGCGCTCGACCAGGCCGTTGCGTTCCATCATGCGCAGGTTCTGGGTCAGCATCTTGTGGCTGATGCCTTCGAGCGCGTCGCGCAGTTCGCTGAAGCGCAGCGTGCCGTCACCCAGGGTCTCGATGATCAGCAGGGCCCACTTGTTGGCGACGTCCGAGAAGATCTCCCGCGCCAGGGTGCCGGCCCGCATGATGTCGTCCTGGGCGGGATCGCCGGACCGGGTGGTGGTCACCATCAGGTTCCTCCGTCACCGAAAAGTGCCTTCTTCCATGTTCGCTCGCACTCTCCTACGGTTTCTAAGTAACCGCAAGTGACCACGGGGTCGGCACCGACGATCACGTGGCGAAAGAGGGAGCGACACATCATGGCCGTCACACTCACCAATCCCCAGGGACTCCCCACGAGCCCCGTGTACCACCATGTCGCGGTCGCCACCGGTGGCCGGCAGATCTTCGTCGCCGGTCAGGTCGCCTGGGACGCCGACGGCGTCACGGTCGGCGTCGGCGATCTCGCGGCCCAGGTCGAGCAGAGCTACGCAAACGTCGCCACCGCCCTGGCCGGGGTCGGTGCCGGGATCGACGATGTCGTGCGACTGACCGTCTACGTGGTGGACTGGACGCCGGACAAGATGCCTGCCTTCCTGGACGGCGTGGCCCGCGCCGCAGCCCGGCTCGGCAGCACTCCGACGGCACCGGCGACGTTGATCGGCGTCGCCGCCCTGCACACCCCGGAACATCTGGTCGAGGTCGAAGCGACCGCAGTCGCAAGTGCACCGGCAAGCTGATCCGGGATGTCGCGTTGCAGGTCGGTCAGGAGGCCGGGTCGGTGGCCAGAAAGGCGCGGATGGCTTCGGTGATGGCGGGCCAGTCGGCGGCGAACTCGTAGAAATGGTGGTTCGCCTGGCTCTCGACCAGCTGCACTCGGGAGATCCCGGCGACCAGGGCCTCGGCGTGCGCGAACGGCACGGCACCATCGCGGCGGCTGGCGATCACCAGGGTCGGCTGGCTGACCTGACTGGTGAGATCCTCGCTCGGCCGCATGTCGTTACGGAATCCTGAGCCGGAGCGCATCCGGGAGAAGAGCCAGACCAGTTGCGTACGCTGCTGCGGGCTCAGTTCCGCAAGCGCCCGATCCGGCGGCAGGGCGGAGAGGCCGGCGAGCAACTGCCGCAGGCCCCGCTCCGGCGAGCGGCGCAGCAGCGCCCGCATCCCGCCCCAGGTCACTCCCTCCGTCCACGGCGAGAACATCAGGCCCGCCAGGAGGCGGGTGCGGGGGTCCGGGTAGGGCAGCGGCCCCACCGCAGCCTGTGTGATCAGCCGCTCGACCAGAGCCGGATGACGGGCGGCCAGGGCCACCGCCGTCGGCCCACCGGCCGAGATGCCGACCGACGCCGCGACCCGCTCGATGCCCAGGTGCCGGCAGAGTTCGGCGATCACGTCGGCGAAACCGGACACGCTCGTCCCGGTGCTGAGCGGGGTGCGACCGTACCCGGGACGTGAGGGTGCCAGCACGCTGACGTCCGCTTCGGCGTACACCCGCTCGTCCAACGTCAGGCCGGCCCGCATGTGCCCGCCGTGCAACATCACCACGACGGGGCCGCCCCGACGCTCCAGCCGATATTCCACCTGGCCTGCGGATAGCTCCACAATGGTCGTCGGACGCTCCGTCATCGGGATCACCATACGAAGCGTAGGGCACCACGCCGCAGAGCGATGTCCGGCTCAGCCCGAGGCACGGCTGCTCGGGTGCCTGACTCTCGCCCCACAACAGCGAGAAGCCCTCGGCCAGGTTGCCGAG
Source organism: Micromonospora sp. FIMYZ51 (assembly GCF_038246755.1). Classification (NCBI taxonomy): domain Bacteria; kingdom Bacillati; phylum Actinomycetota; class Actinomycetes; order Micromonosporales; family Micromonosporaceae; genus Micromonospora; species Micromonospora sp. FIMYZ51. Next base: position 4,903,708 of record NZ_CP134706.1, read on the forward strand.
AGCTTCTGCGGACGGACGTTCGGTCAAGTGATCGCGCGGACGAGCGTTCGGTCAGGTGGTCGCGCCGCCGGCCTTGGTCAGCTCGACGAAGCTACGCCACGCCGCCGGAGCGAAGGCAAGGGTCCCACCATCGCGGTCCTTCGTGTCCCGAACCAGGACAACACCCGAAAGATTGTCGGCGACCTCGACGCAGGCACCGCCGTTGTTGCCGCTCTTACTGCTCTTGCGCCACTGCGCGCCGGTCATGTCCATGCTGCTGCCGCCTCTGTGAGGAGTGCCAGGGACTGGGCTCGCGGTAGGGCTTCCCCGGATATCCGCGCCCATCTGCGTTCCAGGGTAGCGAGTTCGGCGCGCTGCTCCACGATCTGCGCCTGCCCCTGACCGTCGATGTGCGCGATCCGGCTGCCGTCCGGCAGGCCCGCCAGAATGAACGCTCCGCCGTAGCCGGGATGCATGCCGGCACTGGCCGGCACGATGTGCAGTTGCACGGACGGCATCGCGGCGCAAGCCACCAGGTGCTCGCACTGTTCGCGCATCATCGCCCGGTCGCTCCCGGCCGTCCGGCGGAGCGCCAGCTCATCCACTATCGCGACCAGCAGCGGTGGGCGGTCGCGGTGCAGAATGGCCTGTCGGGCAAGGCGACCGGCCACCAGGTCGTCGACCTCGCCCGGGGTGAGATCTTCACCGGCGAGGGTGGCCCGTGCGTAGGCCTCGGTCTGAAGTAGGCCCGGCACCCAGGCCAGCTCGAACCAGCGCAGCGAGACCGCCTCACGTTCATGGGCGGCCCAGGGCCGAAACCAGACCGGCTCACGTCGTTTCAGGACGTCCGGCCACAACTCGGTGATCTCGCGCCCGAGCAGTCGGGCGACCTGGGCACGGTGCCGCGTCTGGGGGATGCGTCCCGGGTTTGCCCAACGGGCGGCGGTCTTCGGATCGACGCCCGTTTCGGCGGCGAGCGCGTCGGCGGTCAAACCAGCCTCGGTCATGGCCTCGATTACCAGGTGGTTCATCCTCTGCCCCTTCAGGACGTCCCAGATACTCGCCACCCATCCTGTTACGGGGTGTGTTTGATTGGCAACCCTCGGCAAGGTATTTGTCAGACGGCAGTGCCGGTGGAGGCAGCCGAGGCCCGCCGGTCCTGCTGTCGGGGGCCGCCCCAGAAAGGCGAGCACCTCCGGGGCGGCCCCCTCCCACAGCCTGTGTCGACTCGAGGAGGCTCCGGTGCCCCGGCAAAAGCCCGCGAACGCCGCGCCACAGTCCCGCTGGTCCGGCCGGTTCAACCACAGCCATGTCCGGTGACCGCACGCCTGAGGGGCAGGGGCAGGAGGCGGCAGTTGTGCGTGATGCCGGAGGGTCTGCGCCCGGTGAACGTACCGCCGCTCCGGTACGCCGCACGGCGCTCCCCGCGCCGCTCCGGCGGCGTACCCGTGGGCGGATGAGCCCTGGGCCGGACGGGCATGTGGCTTCCCGGCCCAGCTGGCGCTGCGCGGCGTGTGGGAGTGCCTGGCCGTGCTCGTCGGCGAAGCTGCGCCTGCTCGCGGAGTATCGGGGCAACAGGCCCGGCCTGCTGGTCTACCTCGCGGCGCTCTGGGAGGAGGCTGCCGCGCAGCTCGCCGATGTGCACGACGGCGAGCCGCCGACCGACCTGCACCGGCGCTTCATGGCCTGGGTCCCGGACCGGTAGCCGACCGTCTCGTGCCCGCGACGCTCCTGTGTCGCGGGCACGAGACGATTGAACTGTTAAAAGGGGGCCCTTCCTCTACACCAGGCGTTAATAAGGTGCCCTTCCTTACATCAAGGCGCCGGCGGCGCGGCCTTCGTGGAGGGTGAGGTTGCGGCCGTCGGAGGGGTTGAACAGGTGGATTTTCTCCAGGTTGAACCAGACCCGGTGGTTCTGGCCCTCGCTGACGGTCGACTCCGCGGACAGGCGGGTGACCAGGTTGGTACCGGCGCCGGTGAAGTCGGCGGCCCCGGCGTCGGCGGCCAGCTCCTCCAACTCGGCGGCGGTGGCCCGCTCCCCCTCGACGGTGAAGTAGACGTACTTGTCCGAGCCCATCGACTCCACGATGTCCACCGGTGCCTCGAACTCCATGCCCCGGCGGCGGGTCTCGTCGTCGATCAGTTCGGCGTCCTCGAAGTGCTCGGGGCGGACGCCGAGGATCAGCTCGCGGGGCGCATCCGCACTGTCCAACTCGCGGCGGATCCGGTCGCCGATCGGCACGTCGCCGAGGGCGGTACGCAGTTTGCCCTCTTCGACGGTGGCGGTCAGGAAGTTCATCGACGGCGAGCCGATGAACCCGGCGACGAAGAGGTTGCGCGGGTGGTCGTACAGCTCCTGCGGCGGGCCGACCTGCTGCACCGCCCCGCCCCGCATGATCACCACGCGGTCGCCGAGGGTCATCGCCTCGGTCTGGTCGTGGGTGACGTAGACGGTGGTGGTGCCGAGCTGCTTCTGCAACCGGGAGACCACGGTACGCATCTGCACCCGCAGCTTGGCGTCCAGGTTGGACAGCGGCTCGTCCATCAGGAACGCCTTGGGCTTGCGGACGATCGCCCGGCCCATCGCCACCCGCTGCCGCTGGCCGCCGGAGAGGTTGGCCGGCCTGCGGTCCAGCAGCGGCGTCAGCTCCAGGACCTTGGCCGCCTCCTCGACCTTCTGGTTGATGGTCTCCTTGTCCAGCTTGGCCAGCCGGAGCGGGAAGGCCATGTTCTCCCGCACGGTCATGTTCGGGTACAGCGCGTACGACTGGAAGACCATCGCGATGTCCCGCTCGCGTGGCGCCTTGTCGTTTACCCGTTCCCCGTCGATGCGCAGCTCACCGGAGCTGATGTCCTCCAGCCCGGCGATCATGTTGAGCGTGGTGGACTTGCCGCAGCCGGAGGGGCCGACCAGGATCACGAACTCGCCGTCGGCGATTTCCAGGTCGACGTCCCGCACCGCAGTGGTGCCGTCCGGGAACTTCTTGCTCACCTTGTCGAGCACGATGTCAGCCACGAGTACTCACCTATCCCTTGACGGCGCCGGAGGTCAGGCCGGAGACGATGCGGCGCTGGAAGAAGAGGACGAACAGGATGATCGGTACCGTGATCACCACGGCGGCGGCACAGATCGCCCCGGTGGGGTCCTCGAACTGCGATTCGCCGGTGAAGAACGACAGCGCCACCGGCACCGTGCGGGACCGCTCGGTGGAGGTCAGCGAGATGGCGAAGAGGAAGTCGTTCCAGCAGAAGATGAAGACCAGGATCGCCGTGGTGAACACGCCAGGTGCGGCCAACGGGGCGATCACCCGGCGGAACGCCTGCCCCTGGGTGGCACCGTCCATCTTCGCGGCCTTCTCCAGGTCCCAGGGGACCTGCTTGAAGAACGCCGACAGCGTGTAGATCGCCAGCGGCAGCGCGAAGGTGATGTACGGCAGGATCAACCCCGGCCAGGTGTCGAAGAGTCCCAACTGCCGCTCGATCTCGAACAGCGGCGAGACCAGCGAGACCTGCGGGAACATCGCGATCAGCAGGGCGACGCCGACGAGCAGCCGCTTGCCGGGGAAGTCCAGCCGGGCGATCGCGTACGCGGCCATGGTGCCGAGCACGACGGCGATCGTGGTGGCGATCAGCGCGATGCCGATGGAGTTGATCAGCGCCCGGACGAACTGGTCGGTGTTGAAGATGTTTCGGTAGTTCTCCAGCGTCCACTCGCGTGGGATGAAGTTGCCGTCGGTGAGGGTGGCCGGTGTCTTGAACGACAGCGACATGATCCACAACACCGGGATCAGCGCGAAGACGACCACGATGGTGTTCATTACGCCCCACTGGAGCTTGGCTCGGGTGGTGTCGGCCATCTCAGCGCCTCTCCCCGTCGTCGCTGCCGGGGGCAGCGGTACCGAACAGCTTCACGAAGATGAACGCGATGATCGCCACGGTGATGAAGATCAGCACCGACATGGTGGAGCCGATGCCGAGGTTCAGCCCGCGGATCAGGTTGTTGTAGGCGATCATCGACACCGACGAGGTCTCGTTGGCCCCGTTGGTCAGCACGTAGATGTTGTCGAAGACCCGGAACGCGTCCAGGGTGCGGAACAGCAGGGCGACCAGGATCGCCGGCTTCATCACCGGCAACATCACCTTGGTGAACCGCTGCCACGCGGTGGCCCCGTCGGTGGAGGCCGCCTTGAGCAGGTCCTCCGGCACCAGCGCCAGGCCCGCCATCAACAGCAGCGCCATGAACGGGGTGGTCTTCCAGATCTCCGCGAGCATGATGATCGCCAGGGAACTGGCCCGCTCGGTCAGCGGCGCGCCGTCGGAGAAGAGGTTGGCCAGGTATCCGGTGCCCGGTGTCCACGCGTACCGCCAGGAGAACGCGGCGACGACCGTGACGATGCCGTACGGGATCAGCGCCGCGGTGCGGACGATCCCCCGGCCGACAAGCGTACGGTGCATGATCAGCGCCAGCCCCATGCCGAGCACCAGCTCGACGGCGACGGTGACCACCGTGATCAGCATGGTGACGCCGAACGCCGTCCACCAGAAGTCGTTGGTCAGCACGGTGACGTAGTTGTCCAGGCCGACGAACTCGCGTTCGTCCGGAAAGCGCAGGTCGAAGCGCTGCAACGACAGCCACACCGAGTACAGGATCGGATAGCCGGTCACCGCGACCATGACCAGCGCGGCCGGTGCGCAGAGCAGCCAGCCCAGTTTGCGCTCGGCCCGCTTGTTCTCGCTCAACGGGGCCCGGCGGCGTCGGTTGGCCCGCTGGGCGGGCACGGCGGCGTGCTGCCCCCCGGTACGGGGGTCGGCCTCGTCGGCGGCCACGTCGGCACCGGCCGGGGTGGCGTTGATGCTCATGCCCTCACCTCCCGGTGGATCGGCTCGCTCACGGCAGGACCCCCCTCGACTCCAGGGCGTCGGCGATGGCGTCGCGCAGCTCGTCGGCGGTGGCCTGCGGGTCGATCGCCGACGGCGGCGACAGGATCGCCGACATGACTGTGGAGATGCTCTGGTACGCCGGGGTCAACGGCCGCACCGCCGGCTCCCGCAGCTGCTCCAGGATGGTCTCCTTCATCGGGTACGCCTCGTCCATCTCCGGGTCGTCGAAGACGCTCTCGATGGTCGGCGGAACTCCGTCGTTGATCGCGGAGAACTTCTGGTTCTCCGCGCTGCGCAGGCACTTGGCCGCCGCGAACGACTCCTCGGGGTGCGGGGAGAACCGGCTGACCGCGAGGTTGATCCCGCCGATGGTCATCCGGCTGGGGGTGTCCGCGTCGACGCCCGGCACCCGCGCCCACCGGACCCGCTCCGCCAGGTCCGGGTTGGCCTCCTGCATCGCCGGATAGACGAAGGGCCAGTTGATCTGGAAGGCGCCGTTTCCGGCCTGGAACTCCAGCCGCATCGGGTCCTCGGTGGCGTTGCTGAACGACGGCGACGTCACGCCCGACGTGGCAAAGTTCGCCAGCACCTCAAGCGCCCGCACCGCCCCCTCGTCCAGCACCGACTCGGTGCCGTCCGGGCTGAGGATGTTGCCGCCGGCGCTGGCGACCAGGCTGTTGTAGAGCACCACCAGGCCCTCGTACTGGGCGCCCGTGGCGAGTACCTGGTACGGCTGGCCCTGCCCCTTGAGGTCCTGGGCGATCGAGATCATCTCGTCCCAGGTGGCCGGCGGCTCGGGGACCAGGTCGGTGCGGTACCAGAGCAGCTGGACGTTTGTGTGCTTGGGCGCCCCGTAGAGCTTGTCCTCGTACCGGGCGGTGTCCAGCGGGCCTTCGAGGGTGCCCTGCTCCACGTCGGACCGGTGCTCGCCGGTCCACTCCAGAATCCAGTTCGCACCGGCGAACTCCTGGGTCCAGGTCACGTCCAGACCGAGCACGTCCATGCCGTCGTCCTCGGCCGCGAGCCGCCGCACCAGCTGCACCCGCTGCTCGTCGGCCTCGCGCGGCAGCACCCGGTTGACGATGCGGTACCGCCCGTCGGCCTCGGTGTTGCACCTGTCGACCACCTGCTGGAGGTTCTGCTCCGGCGGGTAGTACAGGTTGATCGTGGGTACGCCGCCGTCGCCGCCGCCGGTGGAACAGGCGGCCATCGGCGCCACAAATGTCAGTGCCGCGGCGGTCGCGGCCACCCGTACCCGGGCTCGCCGCCGGGGCCGGCCCTGGTCACGCCCACTCATGTCGACCCCCCGCTGCGCTCCGCACCGCCATGAGGCACCCGCACGCTGAGCCGGATGTGTCGCTCGCCACGCTCGCTCATGACCCCTCCCCTCGCACTTCGGCAACCACCCGGGGAAGGTCTCCGTGCCCCGGCGCACGGCGCGACGGTCAAGGCGGCCACCTGCTGGTTTCCCGCCCGTCACGTTTCGTGGCTGCAACACTGCCCGAGCTGCGAAGTCGCGAAACCTCACCAGAATGAGACGACTTAAACATGCAATTCGCGTCACGCTCCGCGCTGCCGAGCGTCGCCGTCGGCGTTAACCTCGGGCGGTGGACGTCACCTTCTTCTTCGACCCGATCTGCCCCTGGACCTGGCGGACCTCCCGCTGGCTGGTGGCCGTCGCCGATCCGCGCGACCTGCGCATCGAGTGGCGGGCGTTCAGCCTGGCCATCCTCAACGGCGGTGACGTGCCACCGGAGTACGCCGAGGCGATGACCGCCTCGGGGCGGACGCTGCGCCTGGTCGAGGCGTTGCGCGCCGAGGGCCGCCACGCCGACGCCGGGCGGTTCTACGCCGAGTTGGGTGCCCGTACGCACGACGCCGGCAATCCGCCGAGCGACAAGCTGGTGTCCGCAGCCGTCGAGGCGGCCGGGCTCGACACCATGGCGACCGCCCTGGACGACGAGGGTTGGGATGCCGCCGTGCACGCCTCACACGCGCTGGCCTTCGGCTCGGCCGGGCCGGACATCGGCTCCCCGGTGCTGATGGTTCCCGACGCCGAGCGGGGCCTGCACGGGCCGATCCTGACCGAGGTACCCGAGATCGGCGACGCGCTGACGATCTGGGACAGCATCGTGCCGCTGATGCGCCTGTCCGCCTTCCACGAGATCAAGCGCGGGCGCCGCTGAGCGCCCGATCTCGACCCGCATTGCTGCCGTCGAACCTGGCTGACCAGTGGATTCGAGATTCACACAAGGTATGTTCCAGCGGCTGAATCGACGCTGGACGCATGCTGAAAATTCCCATGTTCGGGTGCGCGATGGCGCTGACGGTGACACTGGCCGTCACGCTGGCGACAGTACCCGCGGGTGCCGCGCCGCCCGACCCCACGTCAGCTGACCAGAGAACCAACTCCGGACTCGGCGCCGCCTGGGCCAAGGCGGCCAAGGCGGGTGCGCCCGTCGAGGTTCCCGACCGCTTCACCGAGACCATGAAGGTCTGGGCCGAACCCGACGGCAAGCACCTGCGGGCCCAGTTGCACACCCGGCCCATCCAGCTCAGAAACCCGGACAGCGGAGTCTGGGAACCCATCGACACCAGCATCGTCGCCCGCGACGGCGAGCTGCGGACGGTACGCACGAAGACGCCGCTGACCTTCGGCGGTCGCGGCAGCAAGCAGCTGGTCTCGGCGGCCGGGCCGCAGGGCACCGCTGGGCTCAAGGTCCGGCGGGCGCTGCCGGAGCCGAAGATCTCCGGCAGCACGATCACCTACCCCGACGCCGTGGCGGCCGGTGCGGACCTGGTGGTGCAGTCCCAGGCCGACGGCTTCGTCTCCCGGGTCGTCATCCGGCGCAAGCCGACCGGCCCGGTGACGGTGCGGCTGCCGCTCACGCTGCCCAAGGGCGCCACCTTCGGCAAGACGTCCGGCGGGCTGCCGCAGCTCAAGGACGCCAAGGGTAGGGCGAAGGCCGCGCCGGTCGTACTGACCGCGGTGGACGCCAAGGCGGAAGCCTCCGCCGAGGCAGGCAGGAGCGCCCCGGTCACCACGCGGGTGGAAACCTCCGGAGCAAAGTCGGAGCTGGTCTTCACGCCGGATCCGAAGTTCCTGGCCGACCCGGCGGTGACCTATCCGGTGACGATCGCCGCCGCCTCGGAATGGTTCGGCGGCGGAGTTCCGGACGACGCCTGGGTCAGCAAGAACGACCCCTACAACAACCACGCGGCCGACGGCTGGCTACGGGCGGGCACCACCCAGACCAGCGCGGACATCGCGCGGGTGTACCTCAAGTTCAACACCGCGGCCCCGGAACTGAAGGGGGCGACGGTCGTCAAGGCCGACCTGATCATGTGGAACTACAAGTCCGGCGGCCCCAACGGTGCCCTGTGCGGGGATCCGCTGGGCGCGGGCATTGTCGCCGCCCGTGTCTCCTCCTCGTGGAGTTCCTCCGGCCTGAGCTGGTACAACCAGCCCTCCACCGCCGGCAGCACCGAGGGGCTGAACCGGGCCGGCTACAACTACGACGCCACCGGCACCTGGTGCGCCAAGGACGAACAGCTCTGGCATCGGGTCACCGGCATGGCCCGCGCCTGGATCGAACAGGACGTGCCCAACCACGGGCTGGTGCTGCGAGCCGCGAGCGAGACCGCAGCGATCAACTGGCGTCAGTACTACGCCAGCGAATACAGCGGCAACCCGTACCCGGGCTACCGCCACCCACCCACCCTCATGGTCGAGTACACCCCGCCGCCCACCGAGACCCAATGGGTGAAATTCGAGGCGGACGAGCTGACCGAGTTTCCCACCTACCAGCAGGCCAAGGCGCTGGCAGCCGAGCCCCTGGACGACGCCGCCAACTGGTCGCTGACGACCCAGGAAGCCGACGCGATCGAGCAATTGGGCCAGGGTGTAGCCAACGAGATCACCTCCGACCAGCTACAACCATCACCGAGCGACGTCGAGGTCGACCCGGCCACCATGGATCCCGACGAAGCGCCGGCCGGTAGCCTGCCCAGCGACGAGACGCCACCAACGGTCGTCGAGGTGCGGCCCGCTGCCGACAGCGTCGACGTCCCGGTAGGCGCCACCGTCACCGTGACCTTCAGCGAACCCGTCTGGGAACCACAGGTCACCATCAAGGACATCGCCGGGGCCGCGGTCCCGGGAACGACGGCCATGGACGCCACAAACACGGTGGCCACCTTCGCCCCTACCCAGCCCCTGAAGTCCGGGACCGTCCAGAGCGCGGAGGTGAGCGAGGCCTACGACGCGGACGGCAACGAGATGGTCCCGCATTCCTGGCGCTTCACCACCGAGAACGACACCACGCCACCGGTCGTCTCCGCGAACACCCCGGCGGCCCAGGCGACGAACGTGCCCGTCACCACCCCGGTAACGGTGACGTTCAGCGAGCCGGTCACCGACGCCCGGTTCACGCTCAAGGGCCCTGCCGATGCGGTGGTTGCCGGAACGTCGGCCATGGACGCCACCCAGCGGGTGCTCACGTTCACCCCCGCCGTGCCGCTGGCCGACACCACCGCGTACACCGCCGAGGTGTCCGGGGCCAAGGATGCGGCGGACAACACCATGGTCGCGGCGCACACCTGGTCGTTCACCACCGGCGTACGACCACCCACCGGGCTGGTGGCCGCCTACGGCATGAACGAGGGCGCCGGGACAGGCGTGGCCGACTCCTCCGGCCAGCACAACACCGGAACGGCCGCCGGCACGACCTGGGCCACCAACGGCAGGTACGGCAAGGCATTGTCGTTCAACGGCACCAGCAGCCGGGTCACCGTCGCCGACGCTCCTTCCCTGCGGCTCAGCCGCACGCTGACCATGTCCGCATGGGTGCGACCCAGCACCGTCACGAGTTGGCGGACCGTCGTCGGCAAGGGACTCACCCAAGGGCAGGGGGCGTCCTACATGCTGTACGCCGCCAACGGAACCGCGCCCTCGGGCTGGCTGGAAAGCGGCGGCCAGTCATATCAGGTGAACGGCTCGACGCCACTGCCCACCAATGCCTGGAGTCACCTGGCGGTCACCTACGACGGCAGCACCGCTCGGCTCTACGTCAACGGGACCCGGGTCGCTCAGACGTCGCTCACCGGGGCGCTCGACGTCGATGGTGGGGCGGTCACCATCGGCGGCAACGAGGTCTGGGGCGAGTACTTCAGCGGCCTGATCGACGAGGTACGCATCTACAACCGCGCCCTCGACGCGGCTTCGATCCAAGCCGACATGAACACTCCCGTCGGCGCTTCCGACCCCACCCCGACTCCCACCCCCACCCCGACTCCGTCACCGACGCCCACAGGCCCGCCGACGCAGGTGCCCGGACTGGTCGCGGCGTACGGCATGAACGAGGGTGCCGGCACCACGGTGTCGGACTCCTCCGGGCGGAACAACGCCGGCGCCGCCGCGGACACGACCTGGGCCACGAATGGCAAGTACGGTAAGGCGCTGTCGTTCAACGGCAGCAGCAGTCTTGTCGACGTCAGCCACACGTCCTCGCTCCGACTCACCGGAGCGCTTACCCTCTCGGCCTGGGTCAAACCCGATGACCTGGACGGCTGGCGCACGGTGGTGCTGAAGAACATGGCGTCCGGATACGGCGCCTCGTACGGCCTGTACGCCTCCGAGGGCAGCGTGCCCGCGGGCTGGCTCACCACCACCGGGGATCCCTTCGGGCCCTCGGGGTCGTCACCGCTGCCGACGGGCACGTGGAGCAATGTGGCGCTCACCTACGACGGGAGCCGGGCCACCCTCTATGTCAACGGTGCCAAGGCCGGTGAGGTGGCCGCCACCGGCAGCATCTACGACGACGGTGGAGCGGTCACCATCGGCGGCAACGAGATCTGGGGCGAGTACTTCAGCGGCCTGATCGACGAGGTGCGCATCTACAACCGTGCGCTGACCGCCGCTCAGATCCAGAGCGACATGAACACCCCGATCGGCGCCGCCCCGGCCGGCACCGCCCAGGTCGCACCACAGACCGCGGCCACCAGCACCGGGCCGGAGATCGCGAAGCTGGCGACAGCCACCGGCAAGGGCACCACTCCGACGTTCACCACCTGGGTGACGGATCCGCAGGAACGTCCGGCGACGGTGCAGGTGCAGGTGGCTCCGCAGCCGACCAAGTCACCGAAGGCGAAGTGGGCGGCGGGCAAGGAACTGACCTGGTCGGGGACGGTGACCGGAAAGCGCGACGGGCTGCACGCGCTGCGGATGCCGTCCGGCAAGCTCAAGCAGGGCCAGTGGATGCGGTGGCGGGCACGTCCGACGGTGGCCGGCGCAACCGGCGAATGGTCCGGCTGGCAGACGTTCCGGGTCGGCGACGAGCAGTCGGTCGGGAAGCTACCCGCGCCGACGACGGTCGCCGCGTCGGACCCGAACACCGGCACGCCCTTCGACTACCAGCGGATGAGCCGCACCGACTGCAACAACGCGCGTCGGAGTTCACCCCGGCCGTACCACGGGTTCGGCTGGACCGTCCTGCACCCCTACTCGGCCTGCTACAGCAGGATCCTGGGCTGGGGTGACTGGGAGGTGGACCTCATCACCGGCCTGCCGACCAGCCGATGCCCGAAGTCCCAGGGCGTGATGATGACGGCCAACGTGATCGTGTACACCAACCTGGGCACGAAGAACGGCTCACCAGTGGTCGGCGGCGAGAGCACTCCGAAGCTGACGGCCCGGGACATCAGCCTCTGGACCAGCATCACCGAGATCCAGACAGTGGGTCCCAACTGCACACCCACGAACGCCTTCGACGGCGACACGATCCAACTCCGGGTCGGCGCCCAGGGGTCCGACAACTCCAACTGCACAAAGAGCGAGGGAAGGGACCGGACCGCGACCATCGGGGACTTCAAGCGCAACGGCGAGGACGCCTTCGTCTTCCGATCCGAGGGAACGGTGTGGGGAAACTGCACGCTGCGCCCCAAGCTGTACCCCGGTAAGAGCTTCCTTTTCCTGGATCCCACGCCGTTCCGCCTGTGGCAGTACCTGACCACGGAACAAGGGGCTCCGACCAGGGCGGGCGATCTGCCCTTCGTCGCCAGGTGCGACAGTCGGCGCATCAGCTATCCCATCGTCAGGAGCAACGGGACGTTCGGCTGGGCCGGCAACACGGGAGGATGCCGGTTCCTCGGCGCCGACCGGGTCTACACGATGTACACCGGCGACCCGCACCGCGGAGAAGTGGCCCGGCACATCCAGTCCGCCTTCCGAAACCCGCAGGACACGGACCCGAAGGTGGACAAGCAGGGCAGACCGATCGCCAAGAATTTCCCCGGAAACTACGACGCGTGTGTGGGAGCGCCCCCCGGCTCGCGATGCAAAAAAGCTCCCCTGACCAGAAGGGTCAACAGTGAGCGCGCCCCCGACGGCGTGTTGTTCAACTCCAAGAACAGAAACCTTCGCGACAAGTACTGCAAGGACCTGCCCGGACGCGACGATCCGAACAAGCAGTGCGACGAGTATCCGTTCCGGTCCACCTTCCAGGCGATCGGCGTCGACGGCAAGCTCGACAACGACGTCTGGGTCCCGTCCCTCAACGCCTCACTGCACATGGTGAGTACGGCGCACAACCAGGCCGCCGGACGTGACCTGGGCGCCTTCTACGCCCGCTATCGCGTGTTCACCAGTGGCACCCCCGAAGGAGGATTGTCGAACCTGCCCGCCAACGCCTTCTTCGTCAGGATCAAGGACGGCACACCGTAACCCTGCCCAGCTGACCGTGAGCCGACCCTGAACGACGGGACCGTGAGCCGCCTCCGCGACGAGGCGACTCACGGTCCTTCGCGGTGGCGGACCGGATGCGGATGTCGGGGGCGGCGGGCATGATCGGCGCATGATCGCGCGCTTCAAGGACATCTGCCTGGACGCCGCCGACGCCCACGCCCTCGGCGGGTTCTGGGCCGGCATCCTGGACGGGAAGCTTGTCGACACCGGCGACGGGGACACTCGGGTGCAGCCGGCGGCGGGCCGCTCCGGTGCCGAGTCGATCTGGGTCAACCGGGTGCCCGAGCCGCGTACCGTCAAGACCCGCGTACACCTGGACCTGCGGCTGGCCGAGGCGAGCCCGGCGGTGCTGCTGGCGGCCGGCGCCCGGCTGATCCGGGAGCCGGACTCGGAGATCAGCTGGTGGGTGCTGGCCGACCCGGAGGGCAACCTGTTCTGCGCCTTCGCCCCCGGCGAGGAGACCCGGCCGGGTCCGTTCGAGCTGGTGGTGGACTCGGCCGACCCGGTGGCCCAGGCCCGCTGGTGGGCCGGCGTCCTCGGGGGCGAGGTCGACACCAGCGAGAAGGGGTACGCCTCGGTGGTCGGCGCGGCCGGCTTCCCGTGGGACTACTGGGTCTTCGACCCGGTGCCGGAGCGCAAGACCGTCAAGAACCGGCTGCACTGGGACGTCGACCTGACCGGTTCCGAGCCGAGCGCGCTGATCAGGGCCGGTGCCACCCTGCTGCGGGAGCCTACCGACACCGCACGGTGGTGGGTGCTGGCCGACCCCGAGGGCAACGAGTTCTGCGCGTTCGCGCCGGCCGTGGCTGCCGCCGAGGACTGAGCGGGGCCGGCTAGGGTTCGGCCAGCCTGCGGGCGAGCTGTTCGACGGCGGCGAGATCTCGCGGGGCGAGTCGGTCGATGAAGTGCCGCCGGACGGACTCGACGTGGGCCGGTGCGGCGTTCGCGAGCGCGTCCAGACCTTCGCTGGTCAGCACGAGCAGGCAGCCTCGGCCGTCGGACGGGTCGGGCTCCCGGCGCAGCAGACCACGGGTTTCCATCCGGGCTGCGTGCCGGGACAGCCGGCTGCGCGACCAGCCCATCTTGTCGGCCTGTTCGCCGAGGGTGCTGGTGTGCGCGGGGCGCTCCGACAGGGTGCTCAGCACCTCGTAGTCCGCTTCGGAGAGCCCGATCGCGGCCAGGTCGCGTGCGGTGCCGGTCTGGACCGCGACCATCACCCGCCGGAAGGCCCGCCAGGCCCGTTCCTCGTCGGGCGTGAGCCAGCGTACGCCGCCCGTCGACTTCGTTGACATGTAATCAATCTACCATCTAGGCTTCGTTTCCATGTCAACGAAACCGCTCCGCGTCCTCGTCCTGATCGCCAGCACCCGCCCCGGCGCCCTCGGTCCCGCCGTCGGCGAGTGGTTGATCGAGGCGGTCGGACCTCGGGCCGAGAAACTCGGTGTCGAGGTCGTACCGGTGCCCCTCGGCGAGTTGGACCTGCCCTTCCTCGACGAGGAGGAGCATCCGTCGTCGGGCGTCTACCGGCATGAGCACACCCGGCGGTGGAGCGGGCTTGTCGACGCGGCGGACGGGTTCATCGTGGTCACCCCGGAATACAACTTCGGGATGCCGGCGACGCTGAAGAACGCGCTTGACTACCTCAGTGCCGAGTGGGCCTGGAAGCCGGTCGGCTTCGTCAGCTACGGCAACACGTCGGCCGGCACCCGGGCGGTCCAGCACGCCAAGCAGGTGGTGACCACGCTACGGATGGTCCCGCTGGGCGCCACGGTCGCGATCCGCATCGGCGAGTCGGTGCAGCAGGGTCGGCTCCGGCCGGACGGCACCCGGGACGCGGCCGGTGTCGCACTGCTGGACGAGTTGACCCGGGTCGCGCACTGCCTGCGCCCGATGCGCGTACGCCAGCGGGCCGAGACCCGCTGCGGCCCGCTGCCCGGCTCCTGGGCGGCGCGACTGACCCCACGCGACGCGCCAGAGGTCACCGTGCTGCAACGCTGCTGCTGGGTCGAGGAGGCCCTGACCAACGACACCCTCCGGATACCGGCGCTGCACGAATCGCCGCAGGAGGTGAGCGAGTGGCTCGCGAGCTGGCAGGCCACGGGTCTCTGGCTCGACGGCCGGCTGCTGGGCATGGTGCGGACCCGCCGCGTCGGGACGGACCTGCACCTGGGCCGACTCGCCGTGGTGCCGGACCTGCGCGGCCGAGGGCTGGGGCGGTGGCTGCTGCGTACCGCTGAGGCCGCCGTGGGGCCGCAGTGCCGGCGCATCGTGCTGTTCACCGGCGCCAAGAGCCTGCACAACATCAGCCTCTACCAGCGCGAGGGCTACACGCTTGGGTCACCCGCCGGGTCGGACGGCGTGGTCTCCCTCGCCAAGGACGTGGTCGGGTCGCCGGTGCCCGGCTGAGGACGTCCAGCAGGGACGTGGTCGGGTCGCCGGTGCCCGGCTGAGGACGTCCAGCAGGGACGTGGTCGGGTCACCGGTGCCCGGCTGCGGACGTCCAGCCCTGCTGCCGCAGCCGTTCGATGCCGTCCAGCAGCAGGTCCAGCGCGAACTCGAACTCGAACTGGTCGTCGCAACCCTGCCCCACCACCGACTCGTCGTCGTGCGAGGCGGCCAGGGCGATCGCCGCGACGTGCGGGAAGCGGGCCGCGACCTCCGGTGGCAGGGGTGCCGGCGGCTGCGGTTCGCTCGCGCCGGTCCGCCCAGCGCGCCGGGCGTCGTCGAACAGTTCCTGACTGAAGCCCAGCACCCGGCTGCCCAGCGCGTGCATGACGTGGTGGGCGAGGTCGACGGTGAACCCGCCGGCCAGCAGGATCCCGATCGTCGAGTCGAGGTAGGCGAGCACGGCCGGGGTGGCCATGTTCCGTGACTCGATCGCCAGCGGCGCCCAGGGGTGGCGCAGCAGCACCTTTCGCGCCGAGAGGATGCGCGCCCGCACGGCGATCTGCCAGTCGACCTCCGGCATCGGCGGGTCGATCTCGCCGACCACCACGTCGATCATGCCGTCGAGCAGTTCGTCCTTGTTGGCCACGTGCTTGTAGAGGGCCATCGGCACGACGCCCAGATCCTGGGCGAGGTTGCGCATGCTCAGTGACTCGATCCCGGCCTGATCCGCGAGCGCGACGGCGGCACGCAGGACGCGATCCCTGCTCAGCGGCGCCCGGCGCAGCGTCCCAGCCTGCTCGGCCACATTCCCATCCTCGATCGTCGGCGGCGGTTGAACCATAACCGCCTTGACAGGTGTACGGCGTACACCTAGTTTCTTTCCTATCAGGTGTACGCCGTACACCTGGAGGGGAGGAACAATGAAAGCGATCGTCCAGGACCGGTACGGCCCTGCGGAGACGCTCCGGCTCGCGGAGGTCGAGACCCCCGTGCCCGCCGCCGACGAGGTGCTCGTCCAGGTCGAGGCGGCCTCGCTCAACGCGTACGACTGGCATGTCATGCGCGGCGACCCACGGATGGCGCGGCTGACCTTCGGCCGCTCGGCGCCCCGGGCGCGCATCCGCGGCCGCGACTTCGCCGGCCGGGTCACCGCCGTTGGCGCCCAGGTCCAGGAGTTCCGCCCCGGCGACGCCGTCTTCGGCGACCTCGGCGACGCCAACGGCGCCTTCGCCGAGTACGT
This sequence comes from Micromonospora sp. FIMYZ51, assembly GCF_038246755.1. Classification (NCBI taxonomy): domain Bacteria; kingdom Bacillati; phylum Actinomycetota; class Actinomycetes; order Micromonosporales; family Micromonosporaceae; genus Micromonospora; species Micromonospora sp. FIMYZ51. The sequence continues at coordinate 4,919,937 of NZ_CP134706.1, forward strand.
GTGCGTGTCGCCGGCTTCGGCACTGGTCGCGCCGATGCCGGCGAACCTGACGCCTCAGCAGGCCGCCGCCCTGCCGCTGGCCGGCATCACCGCACTCATGGGACTCTGCGACGCCGGGCAGGTCGAGCCGGGCCAACGCGTCCTCATCAACGGTGCCTCCGGCGGCGTCGGCACCCTCGCCGTCCAGTTGGCCAAGGTGCTCGGCGCGACCGTGACCGCAGTGTGCAGCACCCGCAACGTCGACCTGGTGCACTCCCTCGGCGCCGACCACGTCGTCGACTACACCCGCACCGACTTCACCCGCACCGGCCACCGCCACCACGTCGTGTTCGACCTGGTCGGCAACCGTTCACTAAGCGCACTGCGGCGGGCGCTGGCCCCGACCGGGAGGCTGGTGCTCTCCGGCGGCGGCGTGTATCGCGGTGGCAGCCTGCTCGGACCGGCCTGGCTGCTCACCCGTGGCCGACTGCTGGCACCCTTCGTCCGGCAGCGCATCCGCACCACCGCCGCGGCACCCACCCGGCAACACCTCGACACGCTCCGTGCTCACGTCGAGGCCGGCCGACTCACCCCGGTCATCGACCGGAGCTATCCGCTGCCCGAGGTGCCCGAGGCCATCCGGTACCTGGAAGGTGAACACGCCCGGGCGAAGGTGGTCGTCACCATCTGAGCATCATCAGATGTCTGCGCCGGTGCTACCGAGTGATCGCAGGGTGCACTAGCGTTTACCGGAGCATCGCCGCCAGCGCGTACGCCGTCGCCGTCGATACGCCACCGGCCGACCCCGACCCGCCCGATCGGTTGGTTCTCGCGGGAACAGCCCCTCACCGGCTTACCGGTTGGGCAGGATCGTCCCCAATGAGGAGGTGTCGTCGTGGTGCAGGACACCCGCGCTCTCACCCTGACGTTCGAGGTAACTGGCCTGCCGCCGGTCAAGACCGAGGCATTGTCCATCTTCGCCGCCGGGCACCGGCAGGCGACGAGAGTACGCGGCCTGCTCCGGGCCGCCTGCGAGGCGGCGCAACAAACCGGCTGGACCCCGCTGTCCGGGCCGATCGAGGTGGACGTGACGCTGCGCTGCCCACCCGGGCACCGGACCGCCGACGCCAGCACCCTGCTCGGCGGGGTCTGCGCGGTGTTGCAGGACAAGAAGCGGATCGCCAACATCGGCCTGGCCCATCTCGGCGTTCTGGTCGACGTCGCCGTCTACGACGACGACAAGCAGATCCGCCGGCTGTCGTACGTCGAAGAGCCAGCGGAGGAATTCTCGTATCAGGTACGTGTCACCGCCGTCGCACAGGCGGTTTGACCGCCGGCCGTCGTGGGGTACGGCAGCCGCCGACGAAGGGAGCGCCGATGTCGGAGCCACATGTCACGCTGGAGCCGCGCGATCCGGTTCAGGAAAAACTGCGTGGCCCCCTGGAGGAACAGTTGACCTCCGCCCTCCAGGCAGCCGCCGACCGGGTCCGGGACAGCTACGCCGGTGAGCCGGTGGAGCAGGTGTGCCAGCGGCTGCTCGACGAGACGCGGGTCGGCCTGCACCCCGACATCGCCGCCGGCTTCGAACCCGACATGGACGAGTTCTGCCGGGTCGCCGTCGCCATCGTGCGCGGCGAGACCACCTGAGCGAAACCGGCAACCGAACTGGCGAGCTGCGGCGCACGACTGGCGTACCGGTCTCGCCAAGCCGAGATCCTGGTATGGAAGGGTGCTCCCATACCAGGATCTCGGGTCAGGGCCGGATGTGCGCCCGACCCTGACGCCGGTCCGGCGTGAGCAGCGGGCCAGGCCAAGCGCTGGCGCGGCGTGTCGACCAGCCCCAGCACGGTGCCAGCCCGCCTCGCACTCAGCTCCACGGTGCCCCACACACCGAACTTCGGCGCCGCGGCCCACCCCGGCGGGCTGCGGCGCCGAGGACGAGGCTAGGTCCCGTCCTGTCAGCTGACGAAGGTCGGGCCGGGCGATTACCGGCAGGGCGCAAAAACGGCAGCCTGGTGTAACACCGCACCGACCAGCAGCGCCGATCAAGATCGAGGGCAGGGCTCCCGGTCGGCGGGCTCAGGCCGGCGTGAAGACCACCCGGGAGCGCAACCGCCGGAAGCCGGTCCGCTCCAGTTCCGCCACCACGGCCACCCGGTGCGCGTCCACGTCGGCGATCACCTCGTACGCCCCGGCGTCGGCCAGAATCGCGACCGCGTCGACAAGCAGTTCACTGCGGGCCGCCGCGTCGAGCAAGCCAAGGTAGGCGATCATCGGATAGCAGGCGTCACCGACCGGTGCGGCCAGCCCGACGGGTTCGCTGCCGTCGAGCGCCACCCGCCAACCCGACGCCGGCCCGGTCAGCCGGGCCAGCGGATCACGGGCCAGGTCCACCCCACCGACCATCCGTGCCGTCTCCGCACCGGTAAGCAACTCCGGCTCAGCGATCCGGGCGGCCAACGATCTGATCTCCGCCGCGTCGGCGGCCGGCCGGATCGAGAACCGACCGGCGACGACCGGCAGCAACGACGACCGGACGGCGGAGGCCGCATCGGACGAGGGCCGGGCGGCGGGGGCGGCGCCAGACGACGACCGGTCTGCGGAGGTCGGCAGTGGACCGCCCGTCCACGAGCACCGGAGCCGCTCGCCGCCCTCGACCAGGCCCGCCAACCGGGCCGCCGCCATCGTGGCCTCGACCGTGGCCCGCACCTGCGGCTGCCGTCGCCAGTACGCCGGCGCCGAGGCGTAGTACGTCTTCGGCCCGCCGAGCGCCGCATGGGCGGTGCGCAGCAGCGCGCCACCCACCGCCGGCTCGGCGGCCAGGTCGAAACGTTCCAGCCACGGCTCCCCCACCGATCCGGGCGGCAACAGCCAGGCGGCCCGGCCGACCACCCGGCCGGCGCGCAGCGCGATCCAGGTGTGCTCGGGGCGGTAGCCGCCACCGGCGAGCCCGTCGGCGTAGCTCACCTGCCGCAGTTGCGGCAACGGGTCGGGCATCGAGTCGAACAGTGCTTCCTCGCCCGCGACGAGCGGACGGATGACCAGATCGGTCATGAGCGGATCCTCCGGGTACGCGGCGCCCCGGTCAGATCCGCGTGGACGCCGGGCCGCGGAGGGGGCGCAGAACGTTTGACATCGTCCTGACCTCCTTCCCACTCGACGGCGTGCCGCGACCCTACCCCCACCACCACACCCCCGTCACGCCCAATCAACTCGCCGATCTTGCACTTTCCGCCCCCGCAAATAGCAGCAAAAGGGGTACCCCGGCGACCGAAACTGCAAGATCGGCGCGGTGGGGTGGGGTGGGGTGGGGCGCGACGCGGGTGGGTTAGGGAGGGGGGAAGAGGTTTGTGGTTAACAGGTGTTCGCGTTGGTCTTGTGCCTCGGGGCGGAGGCGACCGCCTCGGGTGAGCATGACCAGGCCGTGCAGCAGGCTCCAGCCCAGCTCGGTCAGGGTGTCCGGGTCCCGACCGGCAGCCAACGGGGCCAGCGCCGCACGCAGCTCGTCGAAGGTCGCCGCGACCGTCTCGGGGACCTGCTCGGCACCAAGGGTCAGATCCGGGGTGTACGCGAACATGGCGTCGTAGATCTCCGGGTTGGCGTACGCGAAGTCCAGGTAGGCCGTCATCACCGCCGGCCACATCTCCGGCGGCCGGTCGACCGCCGTACGGGCGGCGGTCAGGGCGGCGGCCAGGTCGGCGAAGCCGCGTACCGCGACTGCGGCGAGCACCGCGTCCCGGTCGGCGAAACGCTGATAGAGCTCGCCGAGATCGACGTCGGCCCGCTCGGCCAGCCGGCGAGCGGTCACCGCAGGCCAGCCCTCGGCCTCGGCCAGCCGCCAGGCGGTGGCGACGATGGCGTCCCCGCCGATGCCAGGACCGTCCCCGTCCCGGTCGATGCCCGGCCCGTCCCCGCCGATGCCAGGACCGCCCCCGTCCCCGCCGATGCCCGGCCCGTCCCCGTCCCCGCCGACGCCCGGCCCGTCCCCGTCCCGGTCGATGCGCGGGTCACCCCTGCCCTGCTCACTGCCGGGACTGTCCCCATGCCGCTCGGTGCCCGGTTCGCCCTCGCCCTGCTCGGTGTCCGGGTCGTCTGCGCCCACCACGCCGCCGATGCTAGCGGCAGGCAACTCAGCGTGACCACGCGGCGACGGATTGACGACTCCTCGCGTTGGACAGCCGCGAGCGACTCCTCGCGTTGGACAGCCGCGAGCAGCTTCGCGTGACAGCCACGAACGGTTTCGCGTGGACGGCGGCTAGCGGTTTCGCGTGGACGGCGGCTAGCGGCGGAGGGTGAGGATGAGGTCGGCGACCAGGGCGCTCCAGCCGGTCTGGTGCCAGGCACCGAGGCCGGCGCCGTTGTCGCCGTGGAAGTACTCCGGGAAGGCGATCAGGTCGCGCCAGTCCGGGTGGGTCTGGAACAGCTGAGCCGCCCCGTAGATCGGCCGGCGGCCCCAGTCGTCCCGGGTGAACAGCGCGATCAGCCGGGCGGAGAGGTCGTCGGCGATCTCGTCGAGGGTCTTCTTCACCCCGGACCGGGTCGGGTACTCCACCTGAAGGTCGTCGCCGAAGAACGCCGCGTAGTCACGCAACGCGCTGATCAGCAGGAAGTTCGTCGGCATCCAGATCGGACCGCGCCAGTTGGAGTTGCCGCCGAAGAGGCCGCTCGTCGACTCGGCCGGCTCGTAGCCGACGCAGAACTCCTGTCCGCCGAGGGTCACCGCGAACGGCTTGTCCAGGTGGGCCCGGGACAGCGTGCGCAGGCCGTACTCGGAGAGGAACTCCTCGGTGTCCAGCATCCGGGCCAGCAGCCGCACCACCTGCTCCGGCCCGCACATGGAGAGCAGGCGCTGCTGGCGACCGTCCGGGCCGAGCCGCCGGGCGCCGACCACCGAGGCGTACTCGGGACGGTTGGTCAGGAACCAGCGCAGCCGGGCACCCAGCTCGGGCAGCCGGTGCAGGGTACGTGCGGTCAGCCGGGTCACCGCGGCCAGCGGCAGCAGCCCGACCACCGAACGTACCTTCAACGGCACCTTCGTGCCGTCGGCGAGCCGCAGCACGTCGTAGAAGAACGCGTCCTCGTCATCCCACAACCCCTGGTCGTACGCGGCTGCCGCGATGTACGCGAAGTGCTCGAAGAACTTCGTCGCGGTGTCCACCCAGGTGCGGTCGTGCTCGGCCAGCACGATGGCGATGTCGAGCAGGTTGAGCGCGTACATCGCCATCCAGCCGGTGCCGTCGGACTGCTCCAGCACCCCGGCCACCGGCAGTGCCGCCGACCGGTCGAACGGGCCGACGTTGTCCAGTCCGAGGAAACCGCCCTCGAAGACGTTGTTGCCGCCGGTGTCCTTGCGATTGACCCACCAGGTGAAGTTCATCAGCAGCTTGTGCATCATCCGGGCCAGGAAGTCGTGGTCCCGGCTGCCGTCGATCTCGAAGACCTTCAACGCCGCCCAGGCGTGCACCGGCGGGTTGACGTCACCGAACGCCCACTCGTACGCCGGGATCTGGCCATTGGGATGCAGGTACCACTCACGGAGCAGAAGCAGCAGTTGCTCCTTGGCGAAACCGGGGTCGACCCGGGCGATGCTCACGCAGTGGAAGGCCAGGTCCCAGGCGGCGTACCAGGGATATTCCCACGGGTCCGGCATGGAGATCACGTCGAAGCTGGTCATGTGCCACCAGGCGCTGTTGCGCCCGTGCCGGCGCCCGGCCGGCGGCGTCGACCCCGGATCGCCCTCCAGCCACCGCTTGACGTCGAAGTGGTAGAACTGCTTGCCCCACATCAGCCCGGCGATGGCCTGCCGGGCGATCAGCGTCTCGTCGGCGCTCGCCTCGGCCGGGATCACCCCGGCGAAGAACCGGTTCGCCTCGGCCCGCCGGGCCCAGACCACGGCGTCGAAGCCGGCGCCCAGGTCGGCCGGTGGCGGGTCGCCGTCGCCGGGCGGCGGCGCGGTACGGGTCAACCGCAGCCGGATCTGCCGCTGCTCGCCGGCCGGCACCTCCAGCACGTAGTGCAGCGCTGCCTTGGTGCCGGTCAGTTCCGGGTTCACCGTCGCCGCGCCGGTGACCACGTGGTCGTTGATGCCGTCCTTCGGGTACGGCGTGCGGCTGGGCAGCCCCCACAGCCGCTCGGCGTTGGTGTCGTTGTCGCAGAGCAGGGGCGTCGGCGCGCCGTCGCCTTCGAGCACGAGCTGTCCCAGCACCCAGTGCTCGCCGACCAGCCGGCCCCCCTCGCCGACGATCCGCGGCACCCGGTCGTCCGTGCCGGGCAGCCCCCACGCCCAGGTGTTGCGGAACCACAGGTGCGGCAGCACGTGCAGGGTTTCTGGCCGGTCGGCCCGGTTGGCCACGGTCACCACGACGCAGAGGTCCGTCGGGCTGGCCTTCGCGTAGTCGACGGTCACCGCCCAGTACCGGTCATCGTCGAAGATGCCGGTGTCGACAAGCTCGTACTCGGTGTCGTCCCGGCCGCGCAGCGCGTTCACCGCGACCAGTTCGTCGTACGGGAAGGCGGTCTGCGGGTAGTGGTAGCGCCACCGCATCCACGAGTGGGTGGGCGTGGAGTCCTCGTACCACCAGTATTCCTTGACGTCCTCGCCGTGGTTGCCGCTGTCGCCGCCGAGGCCGAACATCCGCTCCTTGATGATCGGATCACGGCCGTTCCAGAGAGCGAGGGCGAAACAGAACGTCTGCCGGTCGTCACAGACGCCCGCCATGCCGTCCTCGGACCACCGGTACGCTCGGGAGCGCGCGTGATCGTGGGGAAAGTAGTCCCACGCCGTGCCGTGTTCGCTGTAGTCCTCCCGTACCGTCCCCCACGCCCGCTCGGACAGATAGGGGCCCCATGCGCGCCAGTCCTGCTCGCCGGCGTCGGCCTGGGCCAGCCGAATGCGCTCGGCGTCGGGAGCCGGGGCGGAGGGCGTACCGTCGGTGATCACCTGACCATTTTCGACGCCGCCGGGGTACTTCACCACAGCGGCCATTGTCGTCGTGTCCTGTTACACCTCGCCGCCGGTGGAGGAAAGTTGAGTGAGATTCGCTTCGGTTCCCAGGTCTGTGGCGAGCTGACCAGCGCCGCCGGTCGGGAATGGCTGGTGCCCGACGGCCGCGGCGGCTACGCCATGGGCACCGTCGGCGGGTTGCGCACCCGCCGCTACCACGGGCTGCTGGTGGTGCCGGGCGAAACCCCGGCCGCCCGCAAGGTGGCACTCGCCAGCCTCGACCCGGCGGTGCTGCTGCCCTCCGGGGCCCGGGTACGCCTCGGCGCGCACGAGTGGGTCTCCGGCGATGTCGACCCGCGCGGCTTCGAGCTGCTGGAGCGCTTCGACCTGACCGACGGGCTGCCCCGCTGGCGGTGGCGCATCGGCGACGTGGTGATCGAGCGGGAGCTGGCGATGCTGCCCGGCCGCTCCTGCGTGGCGGTGTTGCACCGGCTGGTCAGCGGCGGTCCGGTGGAGCTGGAACTGGCTGCCGCCGGCACCTGGCGCGACGCGCACGGCGAGCGCCGGGCCGACGGGCCGCCGCTGCGGATGGACCCGGTCGACGGCGGCGCGATCATCGAGGGGGCGTACCGGCTGGCCGGGCCGGGCTGGACGCCGCACGGCCACTGGTGGCGGGGCGCCTACTACCGCGAGGAGGCGGCGCGCGGCCTGCACCCGGAGGAGGACCTGTGGTACGCGGGCCAGTTCCGGGACACCCTGCGCCGCCCCGGCGACACGGTGTCGGTGCTGGCCTGGGCCGACGACCTGGCGCAGGAGCCGCCGCCGGCGGCGCAGGTGGTGGCGGCGGCCCGGCAGCGCAACCGGGCGGTGGTGGCGGCGGCCAAGCCGACCGATCCGGTCCAGGCGACCCTGGCGTTGGCCGCCGACGCGTTCGTGGTGCAGACCGCCACCGGGCCGGACGTGGTGGCCGGCTACCCGTGGTTCGGTGCCTGGTCGCGGGACACGATGATCTCCTACGAGGGGCTGTTCCTCTGCACCGGCCGGGCCGACCTCGGCCGGGAGCTGCTGCGCTCGTACGCGGCGACGCTGTCGGAGGGAATGCTTGCCAACACCGCCGACACCGGCCGGGTCGAGTACAACACCGTGGACGGCACGCTGTGGTTCCTGCACGCGGTGAGCCGGCACGTCACGGTCACCGGCGACACCGACCTCGGTGACGAGCTGCTGCCGGCACTGCACGCGGTGATCGACGCCCACCTGGCCGGCACCCGGTACGGCATCGGCGTCGACCCGGCCGACGGCCTGCTCACCGCCGGTGCCGCCGGTGCCGCGCTGACCTGGATGGACGCCCGGGTCTACGGGGTACCGGTCACTCCCCGGCACGGCAAGCCGGTCGAGGTGAACGCGCTGTGGATCAACGGCCTGGCCGGGATCGCCGAGCTGGCCGAGTTGGCCGGGCGGGACGCCGACGCGCTGCACCGGCTGCACGAGCGGGCGACCAAGGCGTTCCGGGACCGCTTCCCCACCCCGGGCGGCTGGTTGCACGACGTGGTGGACGCCCCCGCGCCGGCGTACCCGCTTGGCGGCGCGGCCTACCACGACGACGACCTGCTCCGCCCCAACCAGCTGTTGGCCTGGTCGCTGCCGTTCGCACCGCTGGAGCCGGACCCGGTGACGCTGGGCCGGGTCGGTGCCGGGCTGCTCACCCCGCTCGGCCCGCGCAGCCTCTCCCCCGACTGCCCCGGCTTCATCGGCCGGCACGGCGGCGGTCCGGCCGAGCGGGACAGCGCGTACCACCAGGGCACCGTCTGGCCCTGGCTGATCGGCCCGTACGCCGACGCCAGCCGCCGGGCCGGGTTGCCTGTCGACGAGCTGTTCGTCGGTCTGGAGGCGCATCTGGGCGAGTACGGTCTCGGCTCGGTGAGCGAGACCGCCGACGGTCTCGCCCCGCACACCGCCACCGGCTGCCCCTTCCAGGCCTGGTCGGTGGCGGAACTGCTGCGCGCTCGCCGGTAGCGCTTTACACCCCCGCAACGGGTACGTCTCCGCAGGTTATCCAGGTGCGACAAGGATTGGTCCCGATCCACCCGCGATACCAACGCCGCCCGCCACGGGCCGGCTGGCGGCTGCGCGGAGACAAGTCAAAGGGGGCGCGTATGTCACCGAACGCCGACGTGATCGACATCAACCCCGCACGGTCGCAGCGGGTGCTGCTGCTGTCCTGGGAGTACCCACCCGTCCTCGTCGGCGGTCTCGGCCGACACGTGCACGCCCTCTCCGTCGCCCTGGCCGCCGCCGGTCACCAGGTCACCGTCGTCACCCGGCACGCCGACGGCGTGCCGTTGGAGGAACACCGCGACGGGGTACGGATCATCCGCGCCGCCGAGGACCCGGTCACCTTCCCGCTGGCCACCAGCTCGCTGCTGGCCTGGACGATGGCGTTCAACCACACCCTGACCCGGGCGGCCCTGCGCGCCGCCGACACCGGCGACTACGACGTCATCCACGCGCACGACTGGCTGGTCGCGCACACCGCGATCACGCTCGCCGAGCACCTGCACCTGCCGCTGGTGACCACCATGCACGCCACCGAAGCGGGCCGGCACCAGGGTTGGCTGCCCGAGGAGATGAACCGCACCATCCACGGTGTCGAACACTGGCTGAGCAACGCCTCGACCCGGCTGATCGCCTGCTCCGGCTACATGCGCGAGCAGGTGAACATGCTCTTCGACGTGCCCGGCGGCCGGGTCGACGTGGTACCCAACGGCGTCGACGACCGGGCCTGGCGGGCCCGCCCGCGCGCGGTCGCCTCGGCCCGCGCCCGCTTCGCCGGGGACGGTCCACTGATCGGGTACGCCGGCCGGCTGGTCTACGAGAAGGGTGTGCAGCACCTGGTGGACGCGGTCCCGCAGCTGCGCGACCGGCACCCCGGGCTGCGGGTGCTGATCGCCGGCGACGGGCCCTACCGGGGCGAGTTGGAGGAGCGGATTCACCAGCTCGGGCTCGGCGGCACCGTACGCTTCACCGGGTTTCTCGACAACACCCAGCTCCCGGCGGTGCTCGGCGCCACCGACGCGACAGTCGTACCGAGCCTCTACGAGCCCTTCGGCATGGTGGCCCTGGAGGCGGCGGCGGCCGGCGCACCGCTGGCCGTGGCGCGTACCGGCGGCCTGGCCGAGATCGTCGAGCCGGGCGTCACCGGGGTCACCTTCCCGCACAGCGACCCGCCGGCTCTGGCCGGCGCGGTCGACCAGTTGCTCGGCGACGAGGTCTTCGCCCGCCGGGTCGCCCGTCAGGCCCGCAGCATGGTCGGCCGGCGGTACGGCTGGGCCACCATCGCCGCCCGCACCGCCGAGACGTACGCCACCGCCCGCCGCGACTACGCGCCGACGCGCACGCTGCACGCCACCGACTTCGTACCGGCGCCCCGCCGGCCGATCGCCATCCCGGACGGCAACCTCCTCGCACTGAGCAGCGCCGCCTGTTGACCAGCCGACCACACGTACGGGCGTGGACCCGGGGGCCGGCAGTGGAACTGCCGGCCCCGGGTGGTCGCCGTCGCCGCCGGCCCCAGCTGGCTGGCTCCCGGCGTGGTGCGCAGCGCCAGTAGGCTCGGGCAGGTGGAGTTGGAACGGCACAACGACGATGACCGGCTGCGCGTCTCCGACCGGGAGCGGGAGGAGGTCGTGGAGCTGCTCGGCAAGGCCACGGCCGAGGGCCGGCTCACCCTCGACGAGTACACCGAGCGGGCCGGTGCCGCCCACGCCGCGCAGACCCGTGGCGAGCTGGCCCGGCTGACCACCGACCTGCCGGGCGCGCCCGGCCGCTCACCCGCATCTGCGGGCGGTGCGCTCGCCCCGGCGTCGGAGAAGCTGCTGGCCGTCTTCGGCGACGAGGTACGCAAGGGCGCCTGGCCGGTGCCGGAGCACATCGACGCCCGCGCGATCTTCGGCGACTGCCGCATCGAGCTGCACGAGACCCGGATGCCCCGGCAGTCGATCACCGTCGACGCGGAGGCGATCTTCGGCAACGTCACGATCGTGGTGCCGGAGGGTACGGACGTCCGGCTCACCGGCAGCGCTGTCTTCGGCAGCAAGAAATCCAAGCTGAACGGCCCGGTCATCCCCGGTGGCCCGGTCATCGAGGTGCGCTGCCGCGCCATCTTCGGCGACATCACCGTCCGCCCGCCGCGCAAGCGCTGGTGGTGACGCCGGCATCGACCTCGACGTGTCCCACCCGTACCAGCACCCCGGACGCATCGACATCGGTAATCCCATTGCCGACTTTGCCGCATTCGCGTTGAGTGAAGGCCGTGCAGTGGGTACGGGATTTCTATTCGCGGACCGGAATGTGGTGGGGTCCGGCCGAGGCGCGGATCGGCGAAGGCGATCACAATCGCGTGTCGCTGCTCCATCAGCACGCCGGTGCCGGCCCGGCTCGGGTGTTGGAACTGGGCAGTGGTTACGGAACCACGGCTGCCCTGACCGCGCGGGCTGGTCATGCGGTCACGGCGGTCGACATCAGCGATCGGGTGGACTTCGCCGCCACGCTGCGGGCTGACGTTGCCCCGGGGTCCCTGACCATCATCAAGGACGATTTCTACTCGGTGGAGTTGTCGGGCCAGTTCGATGTCGTCTGCTACTGGGACGGCTTCGGAGTCGGGTCCGACGCCGACCAGCGCAGGCTCCTCCACAGGATCGCCAGCCGGTGGCTGAGGCCGGGCGGTACCGCTCTGATCGACGTCTACAACCCCTTCGTCTGGGCTCGGTGGGACGGCGACGAGGAGCACAAGCTGCCGAACCGCGACCTGGGGTACGAGTACGAGCTGTTCCACCGCGTCAGCTTCGACCCCGTGACGTGCACCGCGACCGGCACCTGGTGGGACGCCGCCCACCCGGATGAGAAAATCAGCCAGCGGCTTCGCTGCTACACGCCCGCAGACCTCGCGCTCCTGCTTGCCGGCACCACGTTGGCACTTTCTGCGATCACGGCGGGGGAACACACATTTCGTCCAGCACACCAGCCGGACGACAGCGGCCTGCTCCGTCAGCACCATTCCTATCTCGCCGTGCTGCGTCACCAGTCGGCCGACGCTCCGGCACCGTGAGCGTGGCGTCCCGACGCTTGTACAGGTGGCCACGCACAGCCGGCCCGAACTCCGCGCTCCGCCGACCACAACCCGGTGCCGTCCGTTGTGGACGATCCCGGGCATCCCCTGCGCTCCGCCGCAAACTACAGTGACGTAGTTTTGGCGCTCAAGATCCCTGGGGAGGGCGAGCCGAGATGATGGGACCGTCGCACGCGCTGTCCGGCGCGGCGGTATGGCTGAGCGGGTCCTGGGCGCTACAGCACTTCTACGACTACGAGCAGTCGCCGCTGGCACTGGCCGTCGGTACGGCCGTCTGCGCCGGTGGCGCGCTGCTGCCCGACCTCGACCTGTCCGGCAAGGTGACCCGCAACAAGGGCGGCGCCACGGTGGCCCGTACGTTCGGGGTCTTCTCGCTCTTCATCGCCGAGGTGGTGGAGAAGATCTCGCTTGGCGTCTACTACGCCACCAAGCTGAGCCGCGACCCGAAGCGCAACAACGGCCACCGCACACTGACCCACACCATCCCGTTCACCGTGCTGCTCGGGTGGGGCACCACCACCCTTTGCGCCAACTACGGCAAGTGGGCGGTGATCGGCATCCTCTTCTTCATGATCGGCCTGGCCCTGCGCGGCCTGTTCGACAAGTGGGCCGAGCGCGCCGGCTGGCTCATCGTCACCCTGGTCTCGGCCGGCGCGGCCGTCTTCACCGCCGCCAACCTGCCCGGCGATCGAGGCTATCCGATGATCGGCCTCGCGGTCGGGGTGGGCGCCTTCGTGCACATCATCGGCGACATGATCACCCGGGCCGGGGTGCCGATCCTCTGGCCGATTCCGATCAAGCGCCGGATGTGGACGCCGATCAGTTTGCCCGACAAGATCGCGCTGCGCGCCGGTGGCCGGGTGGAGATCGTCTTCGTCCGCACCGGCCTGACCATCGTCTCGGTCCTGTCCGCCCTGGGCCTGGTCGCCCCCTCCGTACTCCAAAAACTAACCCAAGACCTCTAACCCCACCCCCACCCCACCCTCACCCCCACCCCACCCCACGCTTCGTCGATCTTGCACTTTTCGTCGGGACAAAAGCCTCCCAAGCCGGCATTACGGCGACCGAAAGTGCAAGATCAACGGGGCGGGGTGGGGCGGGGAGCGGGGCGGGGAGCGGGGGTGGGGTGGTTTTGTTATGGGCTATTGACGTGGTTGTAACAGGTGGCCTAGTTTTCCAGTCGAAGCGTTTCGACTAAGCGCTTCGACTGGCACCCCGGGACGACGGCGAGGGGGAGGTGCCGATGGCCACCATGCACGACGTCGCGCGGCTCGCCCGAGTCTCGGTCAGCACGGTGTCGTACGTGTTGACCGGTGCCCGCCCGATTTCCCAGGCCACCCGGGACAAGGTCCTCGCCGCCATGGCCGAGCTGGACTACCAGCCCAACGCCATGGCCCGCGGGCTGGCCAGCCGGCGCAGCCGGATCCTCGGGCTGCTGCTACCGATGGACGAGCGGGGGCTCGGTGCCACCGAGACCGCCTTCGTCACCGGCGCGGCGGCGGCCGCCAGCACTGCCGGTTACCACCTGGTGCTCTCCCCGATCGGGGTCGGCGATCTCAACGAGTTGCGCCGGTTGGCCAGCCAACGCATGTTCGACGGCGCGCTGCTGATGGAGGTGCAGCTGCACGACCCCCGGGTCGACGTGCTGCGCGAGGTGGGCGTGCCGTTCGTGTTGATCGGCCGCACCGCCGACACCACCGGCCTGTCGTACGTGGACATCGACTTCGACCAGACCGTCCGGGCGGCGGTCGGTCACCTGGTGGGCCTCGGCCACCGCCGGATCGTCTACGTCAACCACTCGGCCGGCACCATCGCCGAGGGTTACGGCCCGGCGCTGCGTACCCGCGACGCGTTCACCGCCGCGATGGCCGAGCGCGGGCTGGAACCGCTGATGATCCCGGCGGAGGACAGCGCGGCCGGCGGCCGGGCGGCGTTGGCCACCGCCCTGCGCCAGGCACCCGACCTGACCGCGATCCTGGCGATGAACGAGAGCGCCGTCTTCGGCCTGCTCGGGGAGTTGACCGCCCGGGGTCGCCGCGTGCCGGGTGACGTCTCGGTCGTCTCGATGGTCACCTCGCCGCAGGTCGCCGAGTTGGCCACCCCGGCGCTTACCGCGATGAACTCGCCCGGCTCGGCGCTGGGCCGGATCGCCATCGAGACGCTGCTGCGGCACGTCGACGCCGGCAACGGCGAGATCCACGAACAGCTGCTGCCCTGCACCTTGGAGGTCCGTGGATCCAGCGGAGCACCACGTACGGGGGGCGGGGCAGCTGGTTATCCGGGGGCGGACGGCCCCCGACATTGAAAGCAGCCCGTCGCCGCGCTGCCACGCGACGACGGGCTCACGGAGTACCGGCTCGATACTCATCAGGGAGACTAGCAATGCGACGATTTCGCAGAGTAGCCGTGGTGGCGATGGTGGCCGCGCTCACGGCGACCGGCCTGGCCGCCTGTGGCGACGGCGACGACAGTGGTGACGCCAACGTCCTCAAACTCTGGCACTACGAGAGCGCGAACAGCGCGATGGGGATCGCCTGGGACCGGGCCATCGAGATCTTCAAGGAAGAACACGAGGGCGTCGAGGTGCGCTTCGAGCGCAAGGCGTTCGAGCAGATCCAGCAGAACGCCGGCATGATCATCAACTCGTCCGAGGGCCCGGACATCATGGAGTACAACAAGGGCAACGCCACCTCCGGCCTGCTCTCCTCGCAGGGCCTGCTCACCGACCTCACCGAGGAGGCCACCAAGCGGGGTTGGGACACGGCGCTGAGCCCCAGCCTCCAGACCACCGCCCGGTACGACAACGGCGTGATGGGCTCGGGCAACTGGTACGGCGTGCCCAACTACGGCGAGTACGTGATGGTCTACTACAACAAGGAACTCTTCGCCGAGCACGGGGTGCGCGTCCCGACCACGCTCGCCGAGTTCACCTCGGCAATGGACACCTTCGTCGCCAAGGGCGTCACGCCGCTGGGCATGGCCGGCGCCGAATATCCGGCCGGCCAGCTCTTCTACCAGCTCGCGCTCTCCCGCGCCGACCGCAGCTTCGTCAACGACTACCAGCTGTACGCCAACCCGGTGGACTTCAAGGCCGACCCGGTCAGGTACGGCGCGGAGACCTTCGCCGAGTGGGTCGGCAAGGGCTACCTCGCCAAGGACTCGGCCAGCCTGAAGGCCGAGGACATGGGTACCGCCTTCATCTCCGGCAAGACGCCGATGATCGTCTCGGGCAGCTGGTGGTACGGCCGGTTCAAGAGCGAGATCACATTCGACTGGGACAGTTTCCTCTTCCCCGGCAACACCCTGCACGCCGGCTCGTCGGGCAACCTCTGGGTGGTTCCGGAGACCAGCAAGGCCAAGAACCTGGCGTACGACTTCATCGACATCACGCTGCGTCCGGAGATCCAGGCGTTGATCGGCAACAACGGCGGCGTACCGGTCTCCGGTGACCCGGCCACGATCAGCGACGCCAAGGACCGCCGGCTGATCGAGAACTTCAACGCCATCAGTTCCCAGGACGGTCTGGCGTTCTATCCGGACTGGCCGGTGCCCGGCTACTACGACGTACTGGTCTCCGGTTTCCAGAGCCTGATCAACCAGTCCAAGACGCCCGATCAGGTCCTCGACGCGATCGCCAAGCCCTACCAGGACGGCGTCGCGGAGATCAAGCGCGACTGAGCGGCGGCCTGGGGTGGGCGTCCACCGGACGCCACCGGCGCGCCGGTACGCCCGCCCCAGGCGTGGAAGGACCACGATGGCAGTCCCTGACAGCGTCGCCGCCAGCCGGCCGACGACCACGTCACCCAAGACCCCGGCGGCCACCACGAACCGCCGCCGTCCCGACGCCGCCTACTGGCTCTATCTGCTGCCCGGCGCGCTGCTCTTCCTGCTCGTCATCGGCGGCCCGCTGGTCTACACCGGCTACCTCTCGCTGACCAGGTGGTCCGGCGTGGGCGAGCCCAGCTTCATCGGCCTGGAGAACTACCGCACCCTGCTCACCGACGACGTCTTCTGGACCTCGTTCCGCAACACCGTCGCGATGATCGTCGCGATGGTGGTGGTGCCCACCCTTGTCGGGTTGGTGCTCGCCGCGGTTCTCTTCGACACCATCGGTCGCCGGTTCCGCCCGCGCACCGCCGCCGCGCTGCGGGCCGCGTTCTACCTGCCGCAGGTGCTCCCGGTCGTGGTGGCCGGCATCGTCTGGGGCTGGATCCTGCGACCGGACGGCGCGCTCAACGGGTTGCTCGACGCGATCGGGCTCGGCGCGCTCAGCCACGACTGGCTCGGCGATCCGGGCACCGCGCTGCCGGTGGTGATGGCGGTGATGATCTGGGTGCAGATCGGCTATCCCGTGGTCGTCTTCATGGCCGCCCTGGAACGGGTGAATCCGGAACTGTACGAGGCGGCGGAGATCGACGGTGCCGGCTGGTGGCGGCGGTTCCGGGCGATCACCCTGGCGCAGATCCGGCCGGAGACCTTCGTGGTCGGCCTGACCTGCACGATCGCGGCGATGAAGGTGTTCGGCCCGATCTACGCGCTGACCCGGGGCGGGCCGGAGAACGCCACGAACGTGCCGTCGTACTTCGCGTACTTCACCTTCTTCAAGCGGCTGAACGTCGGCTACGGCTCGGCCATCTCGATGGTGCTGACCTTGATCATCGTGGTGGTGGCGGTGCTGTTCATCCGGGCGCAGAACCGGGCCGAACGACGGGACGGAGCACTCTGATGGCCGTCACCCTCGCCACCCCGCCCCGGGTCACCCGACGACCGGCCGACCGGCACCGGCGCGGGGTCGGCCGGTGGATCGTGCTCGCCCTGGTCGGCGCCGCCGCACTGGTCATGCTTGTGCCGTTCGCGTTCATGCTGCTCAACGCCTTCAAGTCGCCCGGTGACTACTCGACAAACGGCCCGCTGAGCTGGCCGACCGAGTTCTACACCACGGGCCTGCGGACGTACTGGGAACAGGTCGACTTTCCGGTCAAACTCTGGAACTCGATGGTCATCTCCGGCTCGGTCGCGGTGCTCGCCGTGCTGGTGTCGCTGCTCAGCGCGTACGCCCTCGGCATCGGCCGGGTCCGCGGCCGGCTCTGGATCATCGGCCTCTTCCTGCTTGCCAACATGCTGCCGCAGGAGGCGTTGATCTATCCGCTCTACCACTTCGCCAAGGAGGTCGGGCTCTACAACACCCGGCTGGCGGTGATCATCATCTTCACCGTCATCCAGGCCGCCTTCGGCACCTACCTGCTCGCCTCGGTGCTCGGCACGTTCCCCAGAACGTTGCTGGAGGCCGCCGCGCTCGACGGCGCCGGCAGGTGGCGGATCCTGTGGCGGGTGGTGCTGCCCAACATCCGGCCCACCATCTCGGTGCTGCTGGTGTTCTTCTTCATCTGGACCTGGAACGAGTTCCTCATCCCCCTGGTCATGCTTATCGACAACCAGACCCAGACCGTGCCGGTCGCGCTCGCGTCGTTGCAGGGCGACCGGCTGATGGACGCCCCCACCACAAACGCCGGGTCACTGCTCAGCCTGCTCCCGGCGATCCTGTTCTTCCTCGTCTTCCAGCGCACCCTCGCGCGCGGCATCACGGCAGGAGCCGACAAGTGAAGTTCACCGACGGGTACTGGCAACTGCGTCCCGGCGTCACCGTGCTGCGTCCCGGCACGGTCGAGTCGGTCGAGCCGGACGAGCGGGCGGTCACCGTGTTCGCGCCGATCGGAAAGATCACCGGACGCGGCGACACCCTCAACCGGCCGGTCGTCACCGTACGCTTCTTCTCCCCCGCCCCCGGCGTGGTCGGGGTGACCGTCGGGCACCACAGTGGTGGGCTGCCCAAACAGCCGCGTTTCAGGCTCGCCGAGCGCACCGACCATCCGGTGCAGGTGGAGGTGACCGGGCTCAGCGCCCGGTTGGCCACCGGCGAGTTGACCGTCCGGGTCGCGCTGACCGGCCCCTGGCGGGTCGACTTCCTGCGCGGCGACCGGCTGGTCACCTCGTCCACCGAGCGCAGCATCGGCGTGGTCACCGACGCCGAGGGCGGCAAGTACGTGCACGACCGGCTGGCCCTCGGCGTCGGTGAGACGATCTACGGGCTCGGCGAGCGCTTCGGGGCGTACGTCAAGAACGGCCAGACCGTCGACATCTGGAACGCCGACGGCGGCACGGCCAGCGAGCAGGCGTACAAGAACGTGCCGTTCTACCTGAGCAGCGCCGGGTACGGCGTCTTCGTCGACCACCCGGAGCACGTCTCCTTCGAGGTGGGCTCCGAGGTGGTCTCACAGACCCAGTTCAGCGTGCCGGGGCAGTCGCTCACCTACTACCTGATCGACGGCCCCACCCTCAAGGACGTGCTGCGCCGGTACACCGCGCTGACCGGCCGCCCGGCCCGGGTGCCCGCCTGGTCGTACGGGCTCTGGCTCTCCACCTCGTTCACCACCTCGTACGACGAGAAGACGGTGACCGAGTTCATCGACGGGATGGCCGAGCGGGACCTGCCGCTGTCGGTGTTCCACTTCGACTGCTTCTGGATGCGCCAGTTCCACTGGGTCGACTTCATCTGGGACCCGGCCACCTTCCCCGACCCGGAGGGGATGCTGCGCCGGCTGCACGAGCGCGGCCTGAAGGTGTGTGTCTGGATCAACCCGTACATCGCCCAGCGGTCGTACCTGTTCGAGGAGGGACGGCAGGCCGGTTACCTGGTCCGCAACCCGGACGGGTCGATCTGGCAGTGGGACAAGTGGCAGGCCGGCATGGCGCTTGTCGACTTCACCAACCCGGAAGCCGCCGCCTGGTACGCCGGCAAGCTCAAGACCCTGCTCGACATGGGGGTCGACTGCTTCAAGACCGACTTCGGCGAGCGCATCCCGACCGACGTGGTCTGGCACGACGGCTCCGACCCGCAGCGGATGCACAACTACTACTCGTACCTCTACAACAAGACCGTGTTCGAGTTGCTGGCGGCGGAGCGCGGCGAGGGCGAGGCGGTGGTCTTCGCCCGCTCGGCGACCGCCGGTGGGCAGCAGTTCCCGGTGCACTGGGGCGGCGACTGCGAGTCCACCTTCGTGGCGATGGCCGAGTCGCTGCGCGGCGGGCTGTCGCTGGCCGCCTCGGGGTTCGGCTACTGGAGCCACGACATCGGCGGCTTCGAGGGCACCCCGGACCCGGCGGTGTTCAAGCGGTGGATCGCCTTCGGGCTGCTCTCCTCGCACTCGCGGCTGCACGGCTCCGGCTCCTACCGGGTGCCGTGGGCGTACGACGACGAGGCGGTCGACGTGCTGCGCCGGTTCACCCGGCTCAAGCTGAGCCTGATGCCGTACCTGGCGGCGGCGGCCGAGGAGGCGCACCGCGAGGGCGTACCGGTGATGCGACCGATGGTGCTGGAGTTCCCGGACGACCCGACCACGGCCTACCTCGACCGGCAGTACATGCTCGGGCCGGACCTGCTCGTCGCGCCGGTGATGAGCGCCGACGGGCAGGTGACCTACTACGTGCCGGCCGGTGCCTGGACGCATCTGACGACCGGCGGGCAGGTCACCGGGCCGGGTTGGGTGACCGAGAAGCACGGCTTCGACAGCCTGCCGGTGTTGGCTCGGCCCGGCTCGGTCATCCCGTTCGGCTCGGTCACCGACCGGCCCGACTATCCGTGGGCCGACGGGGTCCGGTTGCGGCTCTTCGCTCCGGCGCCGGGCCAGCGGACCCGGGTCCGGATACCGTCGCCCGATGGCGGCCCGGGCACCGAGTTCGACGTGCACTACCAGGACGGGACGGCCACCGCCGAGGTGGTGGCCGGCGAGTCGTCGGGATACCGCTGCGAGGTCACGGAGGTGACGAAATGAACGACGTCGTATTTCCGCCGGGATTTGTCTGGGGTTCGGCGACGGCGGCGTACCAGATCGAGGGCGCGGCCAAGGAGGACGGCCGAGGACCGTCGATCTGGGACACCTACAGTCACACGCCGGGCCGCACCCTGAACGGGGACACCGGCGACGTGGCGGCCGACCACTACCACCGCTGGGCCGACGACCTCGACCAGGTGGCCGCGCTCGGGCTCGGCGCGTACCGGTTCTCCATCGCCTGGCCACGGGTGCAGCCCGGCGGGTCGGGGCCGGTCAACCAGGCCGGGGTGGACTTCTACTCCCGGCTGGTGGACCGGCTGCTCGAACTGGGCATCCGGCCGGTGGCCACGCTCTACCACTGGGACCTGCCGCAGGAGTTGGAGGACGCCGGGGGTTGGCCGGCGCGGGACACCGCATCACGCTTCGCCGACTACGCGACGAAGATCGTCGGGGCGCTCGGCGACCGGGTGCACACCTGGACGACGTTCAACGAACCGTGGTGCTCGGCGTACCTCGGTTACGCCTCCGGGGTGCACGCGCCGGGCCGCACCGAACCGGCGGCGGCACTCGCCGCCGTACACCATCTGAACCTGGCGCACGGCCTGGCCGGGCGGGTGGTCCGCGACCTGGCACCCGCCGCGCAGCTGTCGGTCACGTTGAACCTGCACGTGATCCGTCCGGCGTCGGATTCGGTGGCCGACGCCGACGCGGTACGCCGGATCGACGCGCTGGCCAACCGGGCGTTCCTCGGGCCGATGCTGGACGGGGCTTACCCGGCGGACCTGCTCGCCGACACCGCCGGGGTCACCGACTGGTCGTTCGTCCGCGACGGCGACGAGCGGACCGCGGCCGTGCCGCTGGACATGCTCGGCGTCAACTACTACTCGACCACGTTGGTCCGCACCTGGGACGGCGCGTCGCCCAAGTCGGACTCGGACGGGCACGGTCGCTCGGCGCACTCGGCCTGGGTCGGCTCGGAGCAGGTCGAGTTCCTGCCCCAGCCCGGCCCGTACACGGCGATGGGCTGGAACATCGAGCCGGCCGGCCTGACCGAGTTGCTGCTGCGGCTGCACCGGGAGTACCCCGACCTGCCGCTGATGATCACCGAGAACGGCGCCGCCTTCCCGGACGAGGTCTCCCCCGACGGCGCGATCCACGACGACCGGCGGGTCGACTACCTGCGCCGGCACATCGCCGCCACGGCCGCGGCGATGGCCGCCGGTGCCGACGTGCGGGGCTACTTCGTCTGGTCGCTGCTGGACAACTTCGAGTGGGCGTACGGCTACGACCGCCGCTTCGGCATCATCCGCGTCGACTACGACACCCAGGCCCGCACCTGGAAAGACTCCGCCCACTGGTACCGCCGGCTGACCACCACCAACCGCCTCCCCTAGCCCGCCCGCCCAGCCTCGTCGATCATGGAGTTTCCGTCCCGGCACAAGGGACAGCAGGGTGCATTTCGGCGACCAGAACTCCATGATCGGCGAGAGCAGGGCGGGGTGGGGTCAGGCGCCGACGCGCTGTTCGGGTACGGAGAGGCCGTAGAGGGCCATCAGTTCGGGGCTGTCGACCCGGTTGCCGTCGGCCACCGAGTCGCAGGCGATGTCGACGATCTGGTCCTTGTGCGCCAGCAGGTAGGGGCGGGCACCGACGTCGGCGCTGGCCAGGGTGGCGATCCCCGGCCAGTGCCGGCGACCGAACAGCATCGGGTAGCCGCGCAGTCCGTGGTAGGTGGCGCAGACCAGCACGTCGGGGAAGGGCAGCGCGGTCACCCGGCGGACCGCCGCAGCGGTCAGCCCCGGCATGTCGACCGGTACCACCACCACCGCCTCGACCTCCTCGTCGTCGACGCCGGCCAGACCGGCGCGGATGGACGAGCCGACCCCGGTACCCCACGCCCGGTTCACCACCACCGTGGCGCGGTCCAGGTCGGCGGTGGCGCGGACCTGGTCGGCCGCGGCACCGAGGACGACCACGATCTGCCCACAGCCCGCCTCCGTCAGTGTGTCGATCATCTGGTCGACCAGCGGCTTGCCGCCCTGGTGCAGCAGGGCCTCCGGGCCGCCGATCCGGCGGCCACCCCCCGCGGCGATGATCATTCCTGCGATCCGGTTCAGAGCCCGCGCTCCCTCCAGCGTGGGGACCGGCAGGCACCGTGGCGCTGTCCGTCCCGTCCGACGCACACCGTGAGCAACGATCGCGGCTGCGGGAGAGTGGCGGGGCAAATAACATAAAATTGGGCACAGCGGACGACTCGGGTCAGCAGCCGTTCCCACCGCACCCCGGGGTAGTCACCGTGCTCACTCAGGAACTGGTCGAACTCGTCGAGGGTGAGCGACTTGACGCAACGGGAACCGTGTCGACCGCTACGGATTCGATCGATGCAGCTGCCGTCCGAGCCCGGGGAGGAACCGGCCGACCCGGGCGGCGTACGCGCTCCACGCCTCGCCGTGCACCCGGGCCAGGTAGGGCTCCTCGACCGCGCGGACCTGAAGTTGGAGCGCCGCGACGAGCGTGCCGGCCGCGGCGAGGCTGACCGGGTTGGGCACCATGGCGGCCAGTCCGACGGTGGTGACCGCCACGCCGCCACCAGCGCGCACCGCGCCCGGCGTCAGCACCCCGTACGGGGGCCGGTACCAGCGCGGCAGTTCGCCCGTCACCGCCGCGGTCCGGTCCCGGGCCCGGGTCAGCAGCCGCAGGAAATGCAGTACGGCCGCCGGGTTACCCGCTCCGATCGAGATCTGGCCCGGTGTCCGGCTCGCCGGACAATGCGCGGCGACCCGGCTCAGGTCGCGTCGGCGTAGCAGCGCACGACCGACAGATCCAGCGGGAAGCGCACCGCGGTGGCGCCGAAGAGCAGCGTGGTGGCTCGCTGCCCGGCCCGCTCGACCGCTTCGGTGACCCGCTCGGTCTGCTCGGCCGGACAGTGCACCAGCACCTCGTCGTGCTGGAAGAAGACCAGCTCGGCGTCGGTGCCGGCCAGCTCACCCCGGAGCACCGCCAGCAGCGTCGAGGCCCATTCGGCGGCGGTGGCCTGGATGACGAAGTTGCGGGTGAACCGGCCCCGGGAACGGGCCGCCCGGGCCCGCGGTGAGCGGGGATCATGCAGCGGCTCCGGTTCGGCACCCTCGTCCGCGGCGAAGCCCACCGTCCCAGGTGGGCAGGTACGGCCGAGCCACGAGCGCACCAACCCACCGGCCTCGCCGGTCCGCGCCGCCGCCTCCACGTAGCCGAACGCGGTCGGATAGTTGCGCCGCAACACCGCCAGGGCCGGCACCGCCGCCCCACCGGTCTGCCCGTACATCGCCCCGAGCAGGGCCACCTTGGCCCGGCCCCGGTCGCCGCCGAACGCGTCCCGCGCCAGCGCGGCGTAGAGGTCACCGGTCGCGCCCGCCCGAGCCAGCCCGACGTCGTTGGAGACCGCCGCCAACACCCGCGGCTCCAACTGCCCGGCGTCGGCCACCACGAACCGCCAACCCGGGTCGGCCACCGCAGCCCGCCGGATCACCTTCGGGATCTGCAACGCGCCACCGCCCCGGGTCGCCCACCGGCCGGAGACCACCCCACCGGGGACGTACTCGGGGCGGAACCGGCCGTCGCGGACCCAGGCGTCCCGCCAGGTCCAGCCGTGCGCCGTCCAGATCCGGTACAGCTCCTTGTACGCCAGGATCAGCGGGACCGCCGGATGGTCGACCCCGCGCAGCACCCAGGACCGGGTGTTGGGCAGGTCGATACCGGCCCGGGAGAAGGCGCGCAGCAGCTCGGCCGGGGAGTCGGCATGCAGCTGGCGTACGCCGAACGCCTCGGCGATCCGGGCGGCCAGGTCGGCGAGTCGGCGCGGTGGCCCGCCCACCGGGGACGGCTCGCCGAGCAGCTCGGTGAGGATCGTGTCGTGCACGTCGACCCGCCAGGGCAGCCCGGCCGCCCCCATCTCGGCGGCGATCAGTGCCCCGGCCGACTCGGCGGCCACCAGCAGGCGGAACCGGCCGGGATGCCCGGTCGCCGCGATGCGGTCGAGTTGGTCGGCGTACACCCGGGTCAAGGCGGTGATGTCGGGGCCCGGCGGCCCGGGCACGGCCTCGAAGAGCGCGGCCTGCCCGGCCCCGGGTGGGGCGGCGGCCCGCGGCGGCGGATCGGGCGGCACCGGGGCGCCGGTCAGCCGGGCCCAGGCCGCCGCCAGGGAACGCGGCTCACCCCAGCGGCCGGCGTGGCCGAGCAGCAGGGACTCGGTCAGCTCGACGTCGTGACAGCGCTCGACCCGGACTCCGGCGCGCAGCAGGCCGGGGTAGAGGGTCGTGCCGGAGGCCCAGACCCAGCGGGGCCGGTCCGCGACCTCCCGCGCGGCGACGGCGGCGGCGAGGTCGGTGACGGGCTCGGCCGGACCCGCGCACCGCCCGTCCGAGCGCAGCGGGCAGAGCACGCCCGCACCGCCCTCCCCGCCACCACCGCGACCAGCACACCCCCATCCTGCCCGTAGCCACCGACACGCTCCCGCGCCTCGGTTCGCCCGGGCGGGGCTACGGGATCACCACACGCAGGGCTGCGTGTGGACCTTCACCTTCGTCACGATCCCGGGCCAGTACGTGTCCTGCCCGTTGCCGGGGGTGAGGCAGATGGTGAAGGGGCCCCACGGCGAGTCATGCCTCCAGCGGAAGGTGATGTCGACGTTGCGGGAGGTGTTGTTGTAGAACAGCCCTCCCGGGACCTCGCCGGACCAGTCGGTGCTGGTCGCCAGGGCCGGCGTCACCCATGGGTCCCATTCGGGCCAGAGGCAGAACACGCCCTGCGGGCAGTTCCCGGACGGCCAGATTCCGTTTGACGCCTGAGCGGGGGCTGCCGAGGCGGGAGGGGCGGCGACCAGCACGCCAGCGACGGTCGCGGCGACAGCGATGGTCGCGGCGACAGCGATGGACTTCAGCACGCTTCACCTGCTTTCCGTGAGACAAGTATCGACGTCCATCGAACTTACTCGTTAAGATATTGACGAGTCAAGCACCTGATGTCGGTTCACTCACCACGGATGAAGCGCGACGACGGGGCTGCGAAACCGTTTCGGCGCCATGGCGACCCACCCCCGCCGGACGGGCCGCACTACGGCATCACCTGGCTCTCGTCCTCGATTGATCAGCCAAGGATGAGCTGGCGGGGCGTCGCGCTACTTGACCGCGCCGGCGGTGAGGCCGGACTGGATCTGGCGCTGGAAGAAGGCGTACACCACGATCATCGGCAGGATGGAGAGGGTGAGCGCGGCGAACAGGGCCGCCCAGTCCGCCTCGTAACCGGCCGAGGTGGAGATGCTGGCGATGCCCTGGGTGAGCACCCACTTCTGCTCGGCGCCCCGGCCCTGCATGAGCGCCACCGGCAGCAGGTACTGGTTCCACTGCCCGATGACGTTGAAGATCGCGATGCTGACCAGGGCCGGTCGCGCCATCGGCATCATGATCGAGAAGAACAGCCGGGTGTGTGAGGCGCCGTCGATCATCGCGGCCTCGGCCACCGAATGCGGCAGCGTCTTGAAGAACGCGGCCAGGAAGAAGACGGTGAACGGCAGCGAGTACGCGATGTAGACCAGGATCAGGCCGGTGTAGGTGTTGAGCAGGCCCAGGTTGTTGACCACCAGGAAGAGCGGTACCAGGGCGAGGAAGACCGGGAAGGCCAGCCCGGAGACGAACAGGTAGTAGACCACCCGGTTGCCCGGGAACGGATAGCGCGCCAACACGTACGCGGCCATCGCACCGAACAGCATGGTGCCGGCGGTGCTGAGCGTCACCACGAAGACGCTGTTCAGGAAGTACCGGCCGACGTTCGCCTCGCTCCACGCCCGGGCGTAGCTGTCGAAGTTGAACGTGCCGGGCAGGGCGAACGGGTTGCCGAGGAAGATCTCGGTGTTGGTCTTGAACGAGGCGAGGATGGTCCACAGCAGCGGAGCGATCACCAGGATCGCCCAGACCAGCAGGGCCAGGTGACCGAGGCCGCTGAGCACGCCCACCTCGGAGTCGCGGCCCCGACGGCCCAGCCGGCCCCGCCCCGGACCGGGAGGATTGGCGGCCGGGGCGGCGGGGGCGCTGGGTGCGATGTCGGTCGTCATTGCGGGTCCCGCCTTACAGCTCGATCGTTTCACGCCGGCTGACGCGCAGGGTGAGCGCCGCGAACGTGATCGTCAGGAAGAACAGCGCCACGCCCATGGCCGAGGCGTAGCCGAACTGGGAGTAGCTGAACGCGTTGCGGTAGATCTCCATGCCCAGCACCGTGGTGGCGCCGTCCGGGCCGCCCTGGTCGACGGAGAGCACCTGGACGATGGCGAAGGCGTCGAACGCGGCGATGCCGAGGTAGACCCAGGCCACCTGGAGGGTGTTCCACAACAGCGGCAGGGTGACCCGGAAGAACATCGCCACCCGACCCGCCCCGTCGATGGTGGCCGCCTCGTAGATGTCCTTCGGCACCGAGGCCATCCCGGCGGAGAAGAGCACCACGTAGAAGCCGACGGACTGCCAGACCAGCACCGCGATGATCGACCAGAGGGCGATCTTCGGGTCGGCCATGAACAGCACCGGCTCGATGCCGACGGCGCCGAGTGCGCCGTTGATCAGGCCGCTGTCGTCCGGGGCGTACACCCGACTGAAGATCACGCCAACGATGACCACCGCCAGGACCTGGGGGAAGAAGAACACCAGGCGGTAGAACTTCGACCCCCAGACCCCGGTCATCACGCCGCCCCGGCCGCCACCGCCGACGTTGAGCATGAAGGCGAAGAAGAGGGCGATCGCGATGGTGAGCAGCGGCAGGGCGAGCAGCAGGAGCCCGTGGTGCCGGACCGCCTTCCAGAACACGTCGTCGGTCAGCAGCCGCTCGAAGTTCTCCAGGCCGATGAACGTCGGGTTGGCGCTCACCCCTCGCCAGTTGGTGGTGGCGAGGTAGAAGGCCTGGGCGTACGGCCCGATGACGAAGGTCACGTAGATCGCGACCGGTACGGCCAGAAAGCCGACGATGAACGGGTACCTGCCGTGCCGCATGGTGATCTCTCCGCTCGTCCTACGCTCGACTCAGCGGCTGAACTTCTCGATGGAGGAGTCGCTCTTCACCGCGTCGGCGACCTTCTGCATCCGGTCACAGAACTTCTGGGCGGTGCCGCCGGAGAACATCAGCTCGTTGGTCGCGGCGCGGGCCTCGTCGTCGAGCTTCTTGTACCAGGTGTCGAAGCGGTAGCTGAAGTAGTCACTGCCGGCCGCGGCCAGCATCTTGTTGCCGCTGGTCAGGCCGGGCGAGATCTCCACACCGTCGACCGCGCCCTGGACCACGGTGAGCACCTTGGTCAGCTCGGTGAAGCCCTTGGCACCGGCCTTGGAGAGCATGTGCCGCAGGTACTCCATGCCGCCGCGCGGGTTCTTGCCCTTCGACGCGACGAAGTACATCTCACCGGCCGCGGCGTAGATCGCGGAGGCCGGCAGCGCGTCCGAGGTGGTCACGCTCGGCACCGGCATGACGGCGTACTTGAAGGTGGGCGGGGTGTCCTTGGCCTGCTCGTTCTCCAGCCAGGAACCGCTGGGGTAGAACGCCACCTTGCCCTGGTTCTGCTGGAGTTGGATCTCGGTGTGCTTCAGGCCCAGGTGCGCCTTGTTGCCGTACTTGGCACCGATCTCGGCCCACGCCTCGGCGGCCTTGCGCACCGGCTCGGCCTGCCAGGCACCGTCCTCAAGGTTGTCGATGTTCTTCAGCACGTCCGGGCCGCCGATCTTGGCGGCGCTGGTCAGCAGCACCAGGTACTGGTAGTACGCGGCGTTCGCTCCCGCGTACGAGTACGGCGTGATGCCGGCCGCCTTGATCTTGTCGCAGAGGGCGGTGAAGTCGGCCCAGGTGGTCGGGGCGGCCCACCCGTTCTTCTCGAACAGCGCGCTGTCGTACCAGAGCCCGAAGACGGTGAAGGCGTAGTTGAGCACGTACGGCTTGCCGTTGTAGGTGCCCTGCTCGACGGTGCCCGGGATGAGCAGGTCACGCACCTTCTTCGACGGGTCGTCGAGCGACGGCGCGTCGAACAGCTCGGTGAGGTCCTGCACCTGGCCGGCCTGCACCAGCGCGCCCTGGTCGAGGAACTTCGAGCCGGCGTTGTTGATCATGTCCGGCGGGGTGTTGCTGGCGAACCGGGGTTGCAGGACGGTGCCGATCTCCTCGGTCGAGGAGAACTCCACCTTGGAGTCCGGGAACTTCTGGTTGTACGAGGGGATGTGCACGTCGGTGGCGTACTTGGTGCCGAGGCCGCCGTTGAAGATGACCACCTCCAGCGGGGCGTCCGCCTTGACGCCAAGCGGGTTCTCCGCCGACTTGTCGCCCTCGGCCTGGTCGGTCGGCTCGTCGCTGCCACCGGTCACGCAACCGCTGAGCAGACCCGCGGCCGGGGTGGCCAGCAGGCCCACCGCAGCGGCCCGGCGCAGCACCGTCCGCCGGGTCAGATCGGCCGGGTTCTCGGGCATAACAGACATCTGGAACTCTCCTTGTGGTGTCGGTCAGGCGGTGCGCCGGAGACGCCCGGCGTACCGCGACTCGAGGGCGAGGTTGTGCTCGTCCCCACCGGGGACGTTTGCGGAGAGATAGATAGGGGGTACCTCTCCGGCCTGGTGGAACCGTCGTACGACCTCCGCGGTCAGCAACTGCGCCAGCAGCGCCGAGGTGACTGAGGAGACCGCACAGACCGCGCCGCCGCCCTCGAGCGGCAGCAGTGCGTCGCCGTACGGCGCGCCGTTGTCCAGCACGACGTCGGCGAGATCGACGAGCCGCTGACCGGACGGGTGGCGCGGAGCGACCCGTCCGGTGTGCTCGACCGAGGTGACCGCGATCAACGGGTGACCGCGCCCGGTGGCCAGCAGGGCCAGTTCGACCACCGAGCCGTTGATGCCGGACTGGGACGCCACCACGAACACGTCCCGCGGCTGGGGTGCGGCGATCTCGTAGAGCTGGTGCGCGATGGCCGGGTCGCGTTCCAGCTTCGGGTCGGTGAGCAGGCCACGCGGGGCGTCGCCGTGCAGCACCAGGTCGTGCAGGGAGAGTCGGTTGGCGGGGACCAGCCCGCCGGCCCGGGCGACCAGCTCGGCGGCGAACGCCTCGGAGTGCCCGGCACCGAAGGCCTGGAGCACCCCGCCGTCGCGCAGGCTGCCGGCGATCAGGTCGGCGGCCCGACCGATCGACTCGGTGCCCCGCTCGACGACGCGGTCGAGCACCGGCCGGACCGCCTCGGCGTACCCCCGGGCGCTGATCATGCGGTGGCTCCTCTCGCGGCCTTGTGCCCGTCGACGGCCTGGGCGGTACGCCGGAAGGCCGCGTGGGCGCGGTCGTGGGTGCGTTGGGCGACCGCGATGTAGAGCAGGTCGAGCACCACCAGCTGCGGATGCCGGGCGGACAGCGCATCCGGCCGGAACGTGGTGGCCTGGCTGGCGGTGAGCAGCACGATGTCGGCCAGCTCGGCCAGTGGCGAGCGGCGGAAACCGGTGAGCGCGATGGTGGTCGCGCCCCGGCTGCCGCCCTCGGCGAGCATCTCGATGGCCTCCCGGGTCTGGCCGCTGTGCGAGATGCCAAGCGCCACGTCGCCCGGGCGCAGCAGCGCGGCGGCGGCCAGTCCGGAGTGCACGTCGTTCCACGCCCACGCGGCCACTCCGATGCGGTGCAGGCTGAACTGCATCTCCTCGCCCACCAGGGCGCTGCCGCTGGCACCGAAGATGTTCACCCGACTGGCTCCGGCGATGGCGACCGCGGCCCGTTCCACCTCGGCGAGGTCGAGCAGCGCGGCGGTGTCGTGCATGGCCCGGGTGTCGGCGGCGATGATCTGCTCCAGCACCCGTTCCAGCGGGTCACCCGGCTGGATCTCCCGTCCGATGTCGACGGTCCAGCCGGCCGAGCGGGCCCGGCCGGTCTCGGCGGCGATGCCCAGTCGCAGGTCGGCGTAGCCGTCGAAGCCCATCGCCCGGCAGAACCGGGTGACCGTGGCCGGCGAGGTGCCGCTGCGTTCGGCCAGCTCCACGATGGTGGCCCGGGCTGCGGCCTCGGGATCGCTGAGCACGTGCTCGGCGACCCGGCGCAGCGCACCGGTCAGCTCGGCGGCGCCGGTACGCACCCGGGCCAGTATCCCGTCGGAGGCGACGCCCGGGGCGCCCCGCCGGTCGACCCCGTCGGCGTCGGCCACCGCGGTGCCCGCGGGGGTGTCCGCCTCGTGATCAACCATGGGCAGCCCTTTCGGAAAAGACTGTTTACTGTTAGTGGTAAAAGTTCTTACTAAAGCCACCTCCATGTCAAGACCGTGGGCGAAGTTTTCAAACTGTTACCTGGCGCATACTCCTGGAGACGACCCATCGCTTGCCTTCGAAGGCCGCCGCGACCAGCATGAACATTGATCAATAAGGAGGTGGTCGATGGCTGGCGCCGTCGTGGTCGGGCTCGACGCCGGCGGTACGTCCACCCGCGCGCTCGCGGTGACCATCGACGGTGAGCGCCTCGGCACCGGACGGGCCGGTGGTGGCAACCCGACAAGCCACGGACCCGAGCGGGCCGCCCGCGAACTCCTGGCCGCCCTGCGACAGGCGCTCGCCGATGTCGCACCCGACCGGGTACGGGCCGGCGTGATCGGGCTGGCCGGAGCGGGCCGGCTGCACGCCGATCCGGCCGGCCGGGCGGCCTTCGACGACGCCTGGCGCGCGGCCGGGCTGCGCTGCCCGTACGCGGTGCACGCCGACGCGCTTGTCGGTTACGCCTCCGGCACCGCCAGCCCGACCGGCACCGTCCTCGTCGCCGGCACCGGCGCGATCGCCGCACACGTACGCGACCTGCGGCTGGACCGCGTCGCCGACGGGCACGGGTGGCTGCTCGGCGACGCCGGATCCGGCTTCTGGCTCGGCCACCAGGCGGTACGCCGGCTGCTCGCCGCCCTCGACGCCGACGAGGACCCGGGTGATCTCGGCCGACGGGTCCTCGCCGAGGTGACCGGCTCGGCCGAGGTGACCGACCCGTCCCGGCGAACCGTCGACGGGCTGATCCAGACCATCACCCGGCGGCCTCCGGTGGAACTGGCCCGGCTCGCCCCGCTCGTGCTGCACGCCGCCAGCGTCGGCGACCCGACCGGCGTGGCGCTCGTCGACGCGGCCTGCGCCCGGCTGACCGCCACGGTCCGCCGCATCCGGCCGGCCGGCGAGGCCACCGCGATGGTGCTCGGCGGTGGGCTGTTGGTCGGCGACACTCCCTGACCGCCGCCGTCGGGGCCATGGCCCGACGGCACTGGCCGGACGCGCCGGTGTGCCGGGCCGGCGACGGCGCCGCCGCAGCGGCCTGGCTGGCCGCCCGCGACCTGCCCGAGGTGACCGACCCGAGCGCCCTGCACGCCCGCCTCGTCCGCCCACCCGGATGAAGCCCACCCTGGCGGAGGATTCGGCCGGATGGCGGGTCGGTTAACGTTCAGACTCGACGTGCTTGCTGGCCGTAGTCCATGTTGGAGATGTGGTGCCGGATATCCCCCTGACCGATGCACTGGCCGCGCTGATCGAGGATCTTCGCCGATTGCCGTCCGGCCACACCGTCGGCGGCGTGGAGGTGGAACTGAGCCTGGTGGTACACGAGGATCGCGGCCGGGTCCGATGGCAGGTCGCGAGGCCCGGGGACACCGGGACGCAACGGATCCGGCTGACGGTGCAGCCGTGGCGGCAGCAGCCGTGGCCGGAACCGCCGCGGCCGGAACCGCCGGCCCGGACTCGCTACCCGGACCTCGACGAGACCCAGGTCGGCCTCGACCCGAAGCACGTCGGCAGCGCGAACCTGCCGCCGATCGTCCGACCCAAGCCCGGCGTGGACGTCGAGCGCGATGCTGACTGACGAGTCCGGCAACGACACCGATCCCCTCCAGCTCGGCAACGACCGGATCCGCGACGCGGCGAAATGGCTTGTGGCCAGCGCCGCAGCGGTCGGGGCCGCGATGCTGGCCGGCAGCCAACTGTCGAGCATCGGCGAACTCCCCCTCGGCGTACCCGATTCGGTGGCGCACGCCCGGTTGTGGGTGGCGGTGCTCGGCGCGGTCGCCGGACTCTCCACCGTGGTGTACGCCATCTGGACCGCGGTGCAGATCCTGCTGCCGAAGCTGGTGCTGATAAGCGATCTCGACGAGGCGTGGCCGCAGCGACGGTCCGAGCTGGCCCGGGTGGCCGATCATTTCCGCCGCAATCCGAAGTACCTACAGGGATTCGCCACGCCGGCCGATGTGATCAACGCACGCGAGGAACTCATCGCCGCGCAACGCGACCCGTCGACCGGGGACGACGTGCGGGAGCAGCTGACGACCCGGATCGCTGATCTTGACGAACGGATCACCGCGATCGAGGACACCGCCACCCACGAGGCGCTGAAGGACCAGTTCAAGCGGGCCCTGCACAAGCTGATGCTGGCCACCGCCGTGGGCGCGGTCGGCATCGTGGCCTTCGCCTGGGCGGCCAACCCCCCGGCCGACCAACCCGCTGCGGACCTGCGCAACGCGCGCCTCGTCGACGCGTACCTGCGCGACGCCGACCTGCGCAATGCCAGGCTGGACCACGCCGACTTCAGCAACGCCGACCTGACCGGCGCGGACCTGACCGGCGCGTCGATCAACGGAGTCGTCTGGCGGAACACCATCTGCCCGGACGGCACCAACAGCGACGACAACCGCCACACCTGCGCCGGTCACCTGTCGTGACCGGGCTGGAGCCGCACGTCCAGCGGGTGGTGAAGGTGCGCGGCACGCTGCTCGGCTCCGGGTACGCCGTCGGAGTGGACCTGGTCCTGACCGCCGGTCACGTCGTCGGTGCCCGTGGCGAGGCCGCCTGGCTCTCCCGCAGCGACAGTCCCACCACAGCGGAGCAGCGGGCGACGGTGATCTGGCGGGGCGACGGCATCGGAGCCGACGCGGCCCTGCTCCGGCTGGATGTGCCACTCTGGACGGTCGAGGAGACCCACACCCGCTACGGTGAGCTCCGGGGACACCAGCCGGTGCCCTGCCTGACCGTCGGCTATCCGTGGGTCCAGGTCAGCCGGGACGGTCGCCGCCGCCTCGACGAGCTACCCGGCCACGTCATGCCCAGTCTCGGCTTCGAGGATCACCGGTACGCGCTGGACTCGACCCGGATCGCGCCGAACCCACCGCAACCCCGACGGGACGCGACCGGTGCGGTGGTGCTCGACGAAGCCGGCGCGCCGGTGTGGGACCCGCACCCGCACAGCGGCTACTCGGGTGCGCCACTGCTTACCGCCGGCGAGCGCCAGCTGCTGGTCGGAGTCGTGCTGGCGGTGCCGTCCCGGTACGGTCCCGGCCGGCTCGACGCGGTACGGATCAGCCAGTTGCTTACCGACCCCACCTTCGCGGGCCTGCTCGGCACCTCGCTCGACCAGCTCGAACGGGTGCCCGCGCAGCTGCTGCCGACCGGGGTCGTCGAGCACGACGAGGCCCTCACCGGGCTGGCCGACCATCTGCGCGGCGATCTGCTGCCCTACGTCCCGCCCGCCGATGCCGGCGCGGCGACCCACCCCGGGCGCCTGCTGGAGCGCCTCGACGAGCTGGCCGGCACCTGTGGCCTGCTGCTGGTCGGCCAGGCGGGGATCGGCAAGACCCGCACCTGCTTCGAGGTCGCCAACTGTGCGGTCGACGCCGGCTGGCGGGTGCTGCACGTACGTCCCGGTGAACCGCTGGTCACCACCGAGCAGCTCCTCGACGTGGTGACCGGAGCCACCGACGAACGACTGCTGATCATCGTCGACTACCTGAACCTGAGCGGCCTGGACTACCCGGCGATCCGGCACCGGCTGCTGCCCGCCGCACGGGCCCGCGGCATCCGGCTGGCGCTGCTCGGCTCCGCCCGGCCGGGCTGGTTCCACCAGAAGGACAACACCCCCCTCACCGAGGTCTTCAAGCCCGTCGAGCTGCGGCCCGAGGACGAGCACCTGGACCGGATCCGACACCAGATCGTCACCGCCCTGGCACCCACCGCGCGCACCATCCTGGGTGAGGGACGGCTGGCACACCTGTGTGGTCGGCGTCCGGTCATCGCCACCCTGATCGCCGCCGAGGCCGAGGCCCAGGCGGTACGGGGGCGGCTGTCCGCGGCAACCGGCGACCTGCGACCGGAGTACCTGCTCGACTGGCTGGTCCGCCGGCTCAACGAGGACGATCTGCTGCACCAGGCCGCGCGGCTGGACGACGAGCGGGATCCCGACCTGCGGCTACAGATCTATGCCGCGATGGCCGCCGCCACCCCCCAACCCCGCCCCGCCCTGATCGCCTGTGGTGGGCGTGTGGCGGGCAACGACGACGCACGGGCCGAGCACCTGCTCGACGTCCTGCTCGCGATGGGTTGGATGATCACGACGGCGGACGGGTTGGCGCCGGTGCACGACATCGTGGTCGACCAACTCCTGGAGCACTGCGCCGTCCGGGCCGGGCTCAACACGGTCCGCACCACGGCCGCCAACCGGATCCTCGATGCCAGCCTGACCAGTGCCCGCACCATCGGCCGGTACGCCATGAACTTCGCCCGGCTGCTGCGCGACCTGGCGCTCCAACAGCGGGACGGTCCGCTCGCCGCGCACAACACGGCCTGGTTGCGCGGCAACGCGACGGCCGCTGGCGGGTTGCTCTCCAGTCAGCAGGACGAGGGCGCCTACGCCCTCGGTGCGGTGCTGGACAATCCGCCCTGGGCACAGGCGCTCTTCCAGCACTGGCCGCAGCTCGGCGCTCCCTGGCTGAGCACGCACGGCGCGTCCCTGCCCGCGCGACACATTCTCTACAAGGGACTGCGCACCGTCGCCACCGCGCAGGCGAGTCAACTGATCGACGTGGCAACCGCGTGGCTGGGCCTGCACCAGACGGCGCTGGAGGCCAGCTTCGTCATCGCGCCGTTGTTGGGCCGGGCTGACCTGAAACCGGAAGACGCCACCCGTGGGATCGACGCCAGCCTGCGCTGGCTCGACCGGCACGGCGACCTCACCGAAGCCAGCTTCGTGCTGTATCAGTTGCTGGGCCGCAACGACCTCACCCCCGAACACCTCCACCAGGCGGTCCCCGCCGCCCTGCGCTGGCTCGACCGGCACGGCGACCTCACCGAAGCAGGCTTCGTACTGCCGCCCCTGCT
Organism: Micromonospora sp. FIMYZ51; assembly: GCF_038246755.1. Taxonomy (NCBI): domain Bacteria; kingdom Bacillati; phylum Actinomycetota; class Actinomycetes; order Micromonosporales; family Micromonosporaceae; genus Micromonospora; species Micromonospora sp. FIMYZ51. Next base: position 4,954,947 of record NZ_CP134706.1, read on the forward strand.
GGGCCGAAACGACCTCACCCCCGAACACCTCCACCAGGCGATCCTCCCCGCCCTGCGCTGGCTCGACCGGCACGGCGACCTCGCCAGAGCTGGCTTCGTACTGCCGCCCCTGCTGGGCCGAAACGACCTCACCCCCGAACACCTCCACCAGGTGCTCCCGCCCACCCTGCGCTGGCTCCAGCACCACAACGACCTCGCCACGGCACAGTTCGTGCTGTACTCGTTGCTGACCCGCACCGACCTGCCAGCCGAGGCCGCCCGAACCGCGATCACCGCCGCCCAACACTGGCTCGGACACCACGGCGACCTGGTCGAAGCCCAGTTCGTGCTGAAAGCACTGCTCGGACGAACCGACCTGCCAGCCGAGACCGCCCAAACCGCGATCACCGCCGCCCACCACTGGCTCGGACACCACGGCGGACTGCTCGACGCCGGCTTCGTGCTGCACCCGTTGCTGAGCCGCACCGACCTGCCAGCCGAGGCCGCCCTGACCGCGATCACCGCCGGCCAACACTGGCTCGGGCAGTACCACGACCTGGTCGATGCCCAGTTCGTGCTGAAAGCACTGCTCGGGCGGACCGACCTGCCAGCCGAAGCCGCCCTGACCACGGCCACCGCCGCCCAACACTGGCTCGGACACCACGGCGACCTCGCCGCGGCACAGTTCATGCTGAAAGCACTGCTCGGGCGAACCGACCTGCCAGCCGAGACCGCCCGAACCACGATCACCGCCGCCCAACACTGGCTCGGACACCACGGCGACCTGGTCGAAGCCCAGTTCGTCGTGAAAGCACTGCTCGGGCGAACCGACCTGCCAGCCGAGACCGCCCAAACCGCGATCACCGCCGCCCACCACTGGCTCGGACGCCACGGCGGACTACTCGACGCCGGCTTCGTGCTGCCCTCGTTGTTGGCGCGGGCTGATCTGTCGGCGGAGTCGCTGAATCGGGGCATCGAGGCCGCCCTGGACTGGCTGCAAACATACGGCGACACCGACGACGCGGGTTACGTTCTGCCGCGCCTGCTGGCCGTACGCAGACTGGCCGAGCTGCCGGAGTGGCTGCCGGCGCTTGTCGACCGTTGGGCGGACCGGCATCGGTCGGGGACGGAGATCGTCTTCGTCAGCAAGCATCTCGCGCGCCAGAACGCCCTGACCGAGACCACCGCCGACGTACTTCTGCAATGGGCCGCCGACCATCCGTACGACGCCGACGTCCCCTGGCGGGTGGTCGGCGTCGCCACCGCCATCGACCGCTTCCCGGCGCTGGCCGGCCGACTGTTGCGGTCCATCGAGAACTACCTGGACGGGATCGAGCAGGAGCCGACGAAGCCGAACCAGCACGGTGAGGTCGACAGTCTCATCCAGTCCGTCTGCCGGCCACGGACCCTGTGCTGCGGGCTCGCCGGGGCCCGCGTCGACGACATCGTTCTCCGCTGGCTGACCCACCCGGCCGCGCTGAATCCGAGGTGCCCGGAAGGCATCCAGTTCAAGGAGACGGTGAGCCGCGCCTGCGCACTGGTACGCGCCGGCCGCCTGTCCCACCAGGGCGCGGTCGGTCTGCTGTCCCGACTGCACGCCTGGATTCCCCGATGGCGCCCCACCGAGCGGCAGCTACCCCTGCGGGAGAAGGCGCGCGAAAACGTGGCGGCACTGCTCGCGTACCTGCGCCAGAGCACGGAGCCGGCGCCGCCCGAGGCACCCGCGCCCAGCTCGCGCCAGCCCGCAGTGCCGGTGCAGGCCGCTCCCGACTCCGGCGGCGGCACCCTCCCGGCTGACATAGCCTCAGGTCATGCGCCGTCTGGCCCGCCTCGCCGCCCGGACCCCGGCCGACCGTGAGCGCTACCTCGACCTGCTCCGGGCGCTGGCGATCCTGCTGGTCGTCCTCGGTCACTGGACGATCGCCAGCATCTACTACGACCGGCACGGCCAGCCCGACGGCCACTCGGCCCTGCCGGCGATCCCCTGGGCATACCCGCTGACCTGGGCGGTCCAGGTCATGCCGGTGTTCTTCCTGGTCGGCGGGTACGCCAACGCCGCCTCGCTGGCGGCGCACCGGAGCCGGGACGGTGACTGGGGCGGCTGGCTGCTGGGCCGCAGCGCCCGGCTGCTGCGCCCGACCACCGCGCTGGTGCTGATGCTCGCCGGTGCTTCGCTTGTCGCGCGGTTGGCCGGGGCCGAGCCGAGCATGGTCCGTACCGTCGTCTGGTTCGCCACCATCCCGCTCTGGTTCCTCGCCGCCTACCTGGCGGTGGTGCCGTTGACCCCGCTGATGTACGCGCTGCACCGCCGCTTCGGGCTGGTCGTACCGGCGGTGCTGGTGCTGCTGGTGGCCGTCGGCGATCTGGGGCGGGCGCTCGGCCCGGCCGACCTGGCGCTGGCCAACTACCTGCTCGGCTGGCTCGCCATCCACCAGCTCGGATTCGCCTGGTACGACGCCCGCCGGGGCAACTGCCGGCCGGCCGGCAACGGGCCGGTCGGGCTCCGCAGCCGGTGCCTGCCCATGTCGGCGCGGGCCGCTCTGGTGATGCTCGCGGGTGGGCTGGCCGTCGCGGTGCTGCTCACCGCCGTCGGACCGTACCCGGTGAGCATGATCAACGAGCCGGGGCAACGGATGGCCAACGCCGCACCGCCGAGCGTCGCCCTGCTGGCGGTGGCCACCGCCCAGCTCGGGCTGATCCTGCTGCTGCGCGAGCGGGCCGAACGCTTGCTGCACCGCAGCCGCCCGTGGCAGGCGGTCATCGCCGTCAACGCGGTCGTGCTCACCGTCTTCCTCTGGCACCTGAGCGCGGTGGTGCTGCTTGTGGGTGCGCTGCACGGGCTCGGCCTGCTGCCCACCCCGCAGGCCGGTTCGGCGGCCTGGTTCGCCTGGCGGCTGCCGTGGGTGCTGATGCTGGCCGGGGTGCTCGCCGCGCTGGTCGCCGTCTTCGGGCCGATCGAGGCCCGCACCGGCCGGACCACCGCGAGCCGCCCGCCGGCCACCGACACCGACCGGGCAGGCGGCACCGACACCGACCGGGCAGGCGGGGCCGGCCGCTCGCGGGGAGACGAACGGCCGGCCGGCCGGCGCGCCCGGAACGTGCTCACCGTCGCCGGGTTCGCCGCCGTCGGCTACGCGCTGGTGACCAACAGCGTGACCGCCAAGGCGGCGGCCGAGCCGCTCGGGCTGCCCGTCGCCGCGCTGCTGGCCTACCTGGCCGGGGCGGGCACCCTACGCCTGCTCAGGTCTGGGTGGGGAAGCCGAGGTTGACTCCGCCGTGGCGGGGGTCCAGCCAGCGGCTGGTGACCACCTTGCCGCGGGTGAAGAAGGCGACCCCGTCGGCGCCGTGCGCGTGCAGGTCGCCGAAGAGCGAGGACTTCCAGCCGCCGAAGGAGTAGTACGCCATCGGCACCGGGATCGGCACGTTGACGCCGACCATGCCGACCTCCACCTCGTGCTGGTAGCGCCGGGCGGCACCGCCGTCGTTGGTGAAGATCGCCGTGCCGTTGCCGTACGGGCTGGCGTTCACCAGCCCCACCGCCTCGTCGTACGAGCCGACCCGCAGCACCGACAGGACCGGACCGAAGATCTCGTCCGTGTAGATCGACATCTCCGGGGTGACGTGGTCGAACAGGGTCGGGCCGAGCCAGAAACCGGCCGGGTCGCCGTCGGGTGTCACCTCCCGCCCGTCCACCACAAGCAGCGCGCCAGCGCGTACCCCCGCCTCGACGTACGACCGCACCCGGGCCGCGTGCGCGGCGGTGACCAGCGGCCCCATGTCGCAGCCGCGCCGCCCGTCGCCGGTCCGCAGCCCGCTGATCCGCCGCGCGATCCGGGCCACCAGTTCGTCGGCGACCGGCTCCACGGCGACTAGTGCGGAGATCGCCATGCAGCGCTCCCCCGCCGAGCCGAACCCGGCGTTGACCGCCGCGTCGGCGGCCAGGTCCAGATCGGCGTCGGGGAGCACCACCATGTGGTTCTTCGCCCCGCCGAGCGCCTGCACCCGCTTACCGGCGGCGGTGCCGTGCTGGTAGACGTACCGGGCGACCGGGGTGGAGCCGACGAACGAGACCGCCTTCACCGTCGGGTGCGCAAGCAGCGCGTCGACCGCCTCGGCGTCGCCGTTGACCACGTTCAGCACCCCGTCGGGCAGGCCGGCCTCGGCGAACCACTCGGCCAGCAGCAGCGCCGCACTCGGGTCCTTCTCGCTCGGCTTGAGCACCACCGCGTTGCCGGCCGCCACCGCCACCGGGACGAACCAGAGCGGCACCATCACCGGGAAGTTGAACGGGCTGATCACCGCGACCACCCCGAGCGGCTGCCGCAGACTGTACGAGTCGACCTCGGTGGAGACGTTCGCGCTGAAGCCGCCGCGCAGCGCGGCGGGGATGCCGCAGGCGTACTCGATGACCTCCAGCCCGCGCTGCACCTCGCCGGCGGCGTCGGCGAGCACCTTGCCGTGCTCGGCGGTGATCACCTCGGCGAGTTGGTCGCGGCGGGCGTGCACCAGCTCACGGAAGGCGAACAGCACCGCCGTCCGCTTCGCCAGCGACGTGTCCCGCCAGGTCCGCGCCGCCCGCTCGGCGGCGTCGACCGCGACCGCGACGTCCGCGGCAGAGGCCAACTCCACCTGGCCGGTACGCCGCCCGGTGGCCGGGTCGAAGACGTCGCCGCGCCGCGACGAGTCGCCGCTGACCCGCTTGCCGTCGATGAAGTGCCCGATGCGGTTCACGCGCTCACCTGCTCGACCTCGATGCCGGCGCGGATCGCGTCGACGAGGATGGCCAGGCCCTCCCGGGCCTCCTCCTCGGTGAGCGTCAGCGGCGGACCCATCCGGATCACGTTGCCGTACAGGCCGCCCTTGCCGACCAGCAGGCCGCCCTCCCGGCAGGACTCGAAGACCCGGGTGGCCAGCGCCGGGTCCGGTTCGGCGCAGCCCGGCCGGACGAACTCGACCGCGAGCATCAGCCCCTTCCCGCGTACCTCGGCGACCTGGGCCAGCTCGCCCACCGCGGCGCGCAGCCCGTCGCCGAGGATCGCGCCGACCCGCTCGGCGTTGGCCTGAAGGTCGTGGTCGAGCAGGTAGTCCAGGACCGCGTTGCCGGCGGCGGTGGAGACCGGGTTGCCGCCGAAGGTGGAGAAGCTGATCGCCGGCACCGCCTCCAACACCTCGGCCCGGCCCACCACGCCGGCCAGGGCGAAGCCGTTGCCGATGCCCTTGGCGAAGGTGAGCAGGTCCGGGGTGACGCCGTGCGCCTGGTAACCCCAGAAGTGCTCGCCGGTACGCCCCCAGCCGGTCTGCACCTCGTCGGAGATCAGCAGGATGCCGTGCTCGTCGAGAACCTTCTTCCAGGCCGCGAAGAGCCCGTCCGGGCCGTGCACGAAGCCGCCGACGCCCTGGATCGGTTCGGCGATCAGGCAGGCCACGTCGCCTGCGGTCTGGGTGGCGAGCACCTCGCGCAGGTCCTCCACCGCCGCGTCCAGCCGATCGGCCGGGTCCAGGCGGGCCAGCAGACCGCGCAGCCGCTCACCGGAGTGCAGCCAGGCCACCTGGAGCGGGTTGAGCGCGCTTGCCGACCAGCCCCGGTTCCCGGTCACGCCCATCGCCGCGTACGACCGGCCGTGGTAGCTGTTGCGGACGGCCAGGATCTGGTGCGAGCGGCGGTGATTGGTGGCGACAAGCAGCGCCGCCTCGTTCGCCTCGGTGCCGGAGTTGGTGAAGAAGACCCGCGCGTCCGGGATGCCGGAGACCCGGGCGATCTTCTCGGCCAGCTCCACCTGCTGCCGGATCAGGTACAGCGTGGAACTGTGCACGATGCCGGTGTCCAGCTGCCGCTGCACGGCCTCCCGGATCTCCGGGATGTCATAGCCGATCATGTTGGTCAGCACGCCGCCGAAGAAGTCCAGGTAGGTGCGGCCCTGAGCGTCGGTGACCCGACGACCTTCGCCGGAGACCAGCTCGATCGGCTCGGCGTAGTAGAGCGGCATCCAGGACGGGAGCACGGCCCGGTGCCGGGCCAACAGATCGTCGGAGGTCATGTCGCACCCTTCGGTTCGCGTAAGGCGCACGCTTCCATCACCGTCGCTGCCCGGACAAGTGCCAAAGTGTCGGGCGATGGCCCGCGACCGTTGACAACACGTCAACGCTTTTCGTCGCCGGCCCGTTCTTTGGTCACGCTTTCGGTGATGGGAACGCGCGGCGACCCGCGTTTTTCGCGCCCGAGGCTGCTCGCGTCGCTTGTCGGCTGGCTGAGCTGACGGCAGCACCCCCGCAACCGGGCCGACGCCCACCGGCCGGGCCGAACACGACGAGGTCCGACCGGGGCGGCGCGACGGCCGTTAGGATCCGGGCGCGCCCGAGCGTCCCGCCCCATCGCCCGGCACCACCGGGTCGACCAAGCCTCCTGCGCCCACGCCCGGTACGGGCCGGTATGCATCGCGGTCGAGCGGGGTTCCGGTCGCCCCGAGCTACCCGATGGTGGCCCTGCCCCGGGCGGTGCGCACGGCCGACGCCGGGACGACCGTGGCGGGGATCGGCGACTGGGTCGACAGCGCACCGCTGCGGGATCTGGTGGCCTGCTTCGGCGGCCGGTGGCCCACCGGCGACCTCGGTGCGGTGCTCGCCGGGCTTGACGAGTTCTCCGCCCGACACTGGGATTTCCGGGCCGGTCGGGAGCGGCCCGACGCCCGGGAGCCCGACCTGGATCCGGTCACCGCCGGTCGGGCCCGGGCCGCCGCCATCGCGCTCGGCATGGTCCGGCCGCTGCCCCCGGCCCGCCCCCGGTACGCCCACCTGGTGGTGCTCGGCGGGTTGGCGCACGCCTGCCTGCGCCGGGTCGCGTACGCGGCGGACCTGCTGCGCCGTGGCCTGCGGGTGACTGGCGAACTGGCCGTGCTGGGCAGTTACCGGCCGCTGTCCGACGTGGAGCGGCGTACCCTCGCCGAGGCCGGCGTGACCGGTTGCGACACCGAGGTGGACGCGCTGGACGCGGCGGTCCGGTGGACATTCGACGTTGCCGGCCCGGACGCCGAGGACGGCCTGGACGCCGGTCACCCGCACCACTCCTGGTCGTCGCGGACCTACCGGATCTCCGGCCGGCCGCCGGTGCGGGTGCTCGCCGCGCCGTCGAGCGAGCCCGAGCGGCGCCGGGCGCACACCGCCGACACCCAGCGGTTCTGGGCCGGACACGTCGACCTGGCCGGCGGCGACCAGGTGTTGTTGGTGACCGCGCCGATCTACGTGCCGTTCCAGCACTGCGACGCACTGCGTACGCTGGCCGTGCCGCATGGCTGCGGGGTCGACACCGTCGGCGTCGATCCCACCCGCCCGGATGTCGCCCGGCTGCCGGAGCCGACCTTGACGCCGGGGCGCTACCTCCAGGAGACCCGCTCGGCCATCCGCTCGATGCGCACCCTGCACACCGCCCTGGCCTGACTGCCGGCCCCCTGCACTCCCGCGTCGACCATGAGGTTGACGGCAGTGGTCGGCCGTCGGACTGCCGCCAACCTCATGATCAACGAAGGAGCGGGTCAGACCGGGGCGGTGGTGCGGACGGCCTCGGCGAACACCTCGGAGCGGTGTTCGAAGTTGCGGAACCGGCCATAGCTGGGGGCGGCCGGCGACAGCAGCACGACCCCGCCGGCCGGGGTGACCTGCCGGGCGACCCGCACCGCCTCGGCCAGGTCCTCGACCAGTTCGGTACGCACCTTCGGCAGCCCGTCGAGCGCCTCGACGATACGCGGGCCGCTGTCCGGTATGCCGATCACGGTGAGTTCCCGCTCGGCCAGGTGGTCGCGCAACGGCGTGTAGTCGACCCCTCGGTCGTTGCCGCCGACGATCACGGTCAGCGGTCGCCCGTCGTACGCGTCGATCGCGTGCATGGCCGCGTACGGGCTGGTGGCCAGGGTGTCGTCGACGAAGGTCAGGCCGGACGGGTCGGCGATCTCGGTGAGCCGGTGGGCCAGCCCCTGGAACTCGGCCACCGCCACGGCCAGGGTGTCCTTGCGGTCGACCAGGTCCACACCGAGCGCGTCGAGCACCGCCAGGGCCACGCAGAGGTTGCCCTCGTTGTGCCGCCCGACCAGCGGCAACACCGCCCGGGGAAAGAGCGGCCGGTCGACCAGGTGGAACCAGGGACGCCCGTCCGGCCCGGTTGCGACGTTCACCGAGTCCGCCGTGGCGGCACGTACCGCCGCCCGGTCGCCCAACTCGACGAGCAGCCGGGGATCGGTGCCGTTGACCACCACCGTGCGCGGCCCGTACGCCAGCAGGTTCAGCTTGTCCCGGTAGTACTCCCGCTCGCCGCCGTGCGCGTCGAGGTGCTCGGGGAAGAGCGCGGTGACCACCGCCACCCGGGGTGAGTCGGTCAGGTCGCTGCACTGGTAGCTGGACAGCTCCAGCACGTACAGCTCCGCCTCCGGCAGGTCCAGCGTCGGTACGCCGATGTTGCCACCGAAGACGTTCGGCCGGTCCACGGCGATCAGCAGGTGGCTGATCAGGCTCGACGTGGTGCTCTTGCCCTTGCTGCCGGTCACCCCGACGGTGCGTTCGCCGTGATCGGCCATCCAGAGCGCGGTGCCCTGGGTGACGGTCACGCCCCGGCGGCGCAGCTCCACCAGCCACGGGTGGGTCTGCGGCACGCCCGGTGAGCGGACCACCACGTCGGCGGCGGCCAGCCGGTCGAAGCCCTCCTCGCCGGTGATCAACGGGGCGGCCTCCGCCAGCGGCCCTTCCCAGGGCAGCGAGAGGAAGTTGGCGCTGTCGTCCACGGCGACCAGGTCCGCCGGGCCGTGGGCGGCGATCGCGGTCACCGCAGCCCGCCCCTCCCGACCGGCCCCCCAGACGGCGACGGTACGTCCGCGCAGCTCAGACAGGCGCACTAGCTCTCCTCGGAATCGACGGCATGACACTGGCGCGGTCCGGCGTCGCCAGCCCCGCACTCGCGTCGGTGCACGGCGGAGCCGGGCACGGCCGGACGAACCAGGGCCTAGTATGGCGTGTGCCCAATACGCAGCTGGCGCGGATGGACGCCTTCACCTTCCCGTCCTACTCGATCGACCTCTCCACCGGGGAGGCGTTGTTCGACTACGCCCTGACCGGCCCCGACGGCGAGCAGCGATTCACCGAAGTGATCACGCTTCCGGTGCCCGAGGAGCCGCCGTCGGCCGCCGCCGTGGCCGCACTCGGCCGGGTGCTGGAGCTGTTGCACGTGGTGGCCGGGGTCAGCTACTACAAGGCCGCCGCGCCGGGGCAGCTGCTGCTGCCGGCACCGCTCGGCCCGGCCGCCGCCGAGTTCGTCACCGCCCTCTACACCAAGGGCCTCGCCGAGTACGCGTACCGCAACCAACTGCCGTACGTGCTGGAGTTGGCCCCCCGGATCCCGGCCGGCCGGGTGCCGCCCGCCGCCGAGTACGACAACTCCGACCGGCGCCCGCTCTCGGCGGTCGGCGGCGGCAAGGACTCGATCGTCAGCCTGGAGGCGCTGCGCCGCGCCGGCCTCGACCCGGTGCCCTTCTCGGTCAACCCGAACCACGTGATCGACGCCGTGAACGCGGCGTCCGGGCTCACTCCCCTCGCCGCCCGGCGGCGCATCGATCCGGTGCTGTTCGAGCTGAACGCGGCCGGTGCCCGCAACGGACACATCCCGGTCACCGCGATCAACTCGCTGATCGCGGTCGCCACCGCGGTGCTGCACGGGCTCGGCCCGGTGGTGATGTCCAACGAGCGCTCGGCGTCGGACCCGAACCTGATCTGGAACGGTCACGAGATCAACCACCAGTGGTCCAAAGGGGTGGCGGCCGAAGGGCTGCTGCGGGCGGCGCTGGCCGAGCACGCCGGGCTTGTCGAACCGTACTTCTCGCTGCTGCGGCCCCTGTCGGAGCTGCACATCGCCCGGCTGTTCGCCACCATCGACCGCTACGACGACGTGGTGACCAGTTGCAACGCGGCGTTCAAGCTGCGCAACGCCAGCGAGCGGTGGTGCCGCGACTGTCCCAAGTGCCGGTTCGTCTTCCTCGCCCTGGCGCCCTTCATGTCCCGCGAGCGGATCACCCACATCTTCGGCGGGGACCTGCTCGCCGACGAGACCCAGCTGCCGGGCTACCGGGAACTGCTCGGTGTGGACGGGCACAAGCCGTTCGAGTGCGTCGGCGAGGTGGAGGAGTCAGTGGTGGCGCTCAGCCTGCTGGCCCAGCAGTCCGACTGGCGAGAGGCCCCGGTGGTACGCGCCCTGGTGGCTGCCCTGCCGGACGCCGCCTGGTCCACCGCCGCCACCTCCGACACCTTCACCCCCACCGCCCCCACCCACATCCCCCCACCTACCTCAAAGCCCTCAACGCCCTAACCCCTAACCCCCTCCTCCCTCGCCGCCCCCTTCCCTCCCTCGATCTTGCACTTTCCGTCGCCACAAAAGCCCGCAAAAGGCGCAAAGGGGCGACCGAAAGTGCAAGATCGGCGGGGCTTGGATGGGGGTTCGGGACGTTGGGGAGGGCTTCGGGTCAGGGGGTGCGGATGGCGTCCAGGGCGAGCAGGGCCACGTGCAGGGAGAGGCAGGCGTCGACGGAGTCGAGGTCGACGTCGAGAATCCGGCCGATGCGGGCCAGCCGCTCGTAGAACGCCGGCCGGGACAGGTGTGCGGCGCTGGCCGCCGCCGACTTGTTCCGCCCCTGTTGCAGGTACGCCCGCAGGGTGCCGAGCAGTTGCTCACGCGGATGCCGGGCGTCGTACGCCAGCAGGGCGCCCAGCTCGCGCTCGACGAACGTCTGTAGCCGCGGTTCGTCGCGCAGCAGGTGCAGCAGCCCGGCGAGCCCGACGTGCGGCAGCCGGAAGATCGGCAGGTCCCGCCGGTCCCGCCGAGCCGCCTCGGCCACCTGCCGGGCCTCGGTCAGCGACCGTCCCGCCTCGCGCAGGCTGCCCACCCCGGAACCGGCCGCGATGATCAGGTCCCCGGCGACCCGTGGGCGGTTGCGGCGCAGCGCGGCGGCGAACGCGGCCAGCGCCCGTTCCTCCGCCGCCGGGTCGGGCAGGGCCAGCAGCGCACCGACCGCCTGATCGTCCACCGCGCTTGTCAACCCGGTCAGGTTCGCCTCGATCAGCGCCTGCCCCACCGCCTCGGCGAGATCCCGCAGCCGGGCCGGCCCGGGATCGCCACCCGTCGGCGCCCAGTCGGCGTCGCCACCGGAGTCTGCGATCGGGCCACCGTCGCCCGCCGGCTCGTCGCTCCGGTGCCGGACCACCACGCCGACCAGGTGCCGGCGTTCCAGCACCAGCCCCAGCCCTCGGGCGCGCAGGGCCACCTCGTCCACCGGCCGGGAACGGTCCAGCAGCGCGGTGAGCAGGGTGCGGTGGACCTGGCGGACCAGCCCTTCGGCGTCGCGCCGGATCAGCCGCCCCAACGCCAGCGCCGAGGCGGCCCGCTCCACCAGGATGGTCAGCCGGGTGGGTGGCGCGCCCGCAGCGCGCATCGCGCCACCCGGCCCGCCCAGGTCACCACCACCGGGCCAGCGCAGCAGCAGCCGACCCCAGTCCTCGCCCCGGGCACCGACCATGGTCACCAGCCAGCCGCTGTCCGGGTCGTACGCCGTACGTCCGGCCGGCCGGATCCGTCGCGAGTGCTGTTCCCACCCGTCCAGCAGCAACTCCGCCGGTTCCCCCGCCGGGTCGTAGCCGAGCACCTGGCGGGACAGGTTCTCCAGCACCACCGGACAGCCGGACAGCTCGGCGGCCTGCCGGATCACCTCCGGCGGGTCGGCGCCCTCCACCGACAGTTCGGTGAACCGCTGGTGGATCTCCTCGGTGGCGCGCAGCTCGGTGAGCTGCGCGTCGACGATCAGCGCGTGCACCGCCTCGGTGATCCGGACGAACGGGGTGACCCGGCGCAGCTCCACAAGCGGCAGGCCGTGCCGCTGTGCGGCGGCGACCATCACCCTCGGTACCCCGGACAGGTAGCGGCGGCCAAGCTCGACCACCAGCCCGGAGACGGCGACGCCCGCCAGGTCACCGATGAAGGCCCGCAGCCCGGCGTCGTCGCCCGGCAGCCCGATGCCGGTGGTGAGCACCAGCTCACCACCGCCGAGCAGGGTGGCGATGTCCGGCACCTCGGCCACGTGCACCCAGCGCACCGGCCGGTCCAGTCCGGCCTCGCCGGCGACCAGGCGCGGAGCGCCGTGGCGGACCGGAGGCAACGCCAGGACCTCACGGACGGTAGGGAACACGCGCGACACGCTACCGTCCGTGACGCTGATCCCGGTAGCCGCAGGCCAGTGGCCGTACTGCTCAGGCGGGGTCGTCGCGGCCCAACTCCCAGCAGGCCACCGCGCTCGCGGCAGCGACGTTCAGCGAGTCGACCCCGCGACGCATCGGGATGACCACCCGTACGTCACTGGCCGCCATCGCGGCGGCGGTCAGCCCGGCACCCTCGGCACCGAGCAGTAGCGCCGCCCGGGCCCGCTGGTCCGCGGTGAGCCGCTGGATCGGCACCGCGTCCGGCGCCGGGGTCATCGCCAGCACGGTGAAGCCGGCCGCCCGCACCTGCGCCAGCGCCGCCGGCCAGGGCTCCAGTTTCGCGTACGGCACGGCGAAGACCTCGCCCATGCTGACCCGTACGCTACGCCGGTAGAGGGGGTCGGCGCAGGACGGCGAGAGCAGCACCACGTCCACCCCGAGCGCGGCGACCGCCCGGAAGATCGCCCCCAGGTTGGTGTGGTTGTTGACGTCCTCCAGGATCACCACCCGGCGGGCGCTGGCGAGCACCTCGGCGGCGGTCGGCAACGCCTTGCGCCGGAACGACGCGAGCACCCCCCGGTGCACGTGGAACCCGGTGGCCGCCCGCAGCACCTCCTGGGTGGCGGCGTAGACCGGGGCGTCGCCGGTGTCCAGGTCGGCGAGCTGGTCGACCCGCTTGGCGTCGACCAGGTACGACCGGGCCGGGTAGCCGGCCCGCAGCGCCCGCCGCAGCACCAGCTCACCTTCGGCGATGAACAGCCCGTGTGGCGGCTCCCACCGGGTTCTCAGTTCCACGTCGGTAAGCGCGCGATAGTCGCCGATCCGCTCATCGTCCGGCTCGGTGATCAGCTCAAAACCCACCCGCCGAGTGTAAGGAAGGGCCCCTTCTTAACGTCTGCGGTAGTAAAGGGGCCCCTTCTTAACACTTCACGCAAGACGTCCCCGGGCGGCTCCCGCCCGGGGACGTCTCGACGGCATCCGGTGGCGTACGCCATCGCGGAGATCCGGCGATGGTGCGCCCGCTACCGGTCAGGCAGTGGTGCAGGTGGATCCGTTGAGGGTGAACGAACTCGGTCTGGCGGTGTTGCCGGTGTGGGTGGCCTGGAAGCCGATGCCGACCGACGCGCCGGGTGCGATCGTGCCGTTGTACGACATGTTGCGCGCGGTCACCTGGCCGGAGCTGGGCGAGTAGCTGGCGTTCCAGCCGCCGGTGATGGTCTGCCCACCGGGCAGGGTGAACACCAGCGACCAGCCGTTGATCGTGCTGTTACCGGTGTTGGTGATGGTGATGTCCTCGGTCAGGCCGTTGTTCCAGGCGTTGACGTTGACGGCGACCCGGCAGGCGCTGCCGCCCGGCGGCGGCGTGGTCGGGTTCGGCGGCGGCGTGGTCGGGTTCGGCGGCGGCGTGGTGGGGTTCGGCGGCGGGGTGGTCGGGTTCGGCGGCGGGGTGGTGCCGCTGGTGAACTGGGTGAAGAACTGCCAGGTCTCGGCCGGCAGGAAGGTGTAACTGCTGCCACCGTCCTGCGGCGAGGGGGTGTGGCCGCCGTCGAAGGCGATCCATCGCACCGGGTAGCCGGCCGCGCAACCGGAGTAGTCGGTGGTGATGTGGGTGCGGCTGTTCACCGCCGGCTCCGGCGGGTTCTGCCGCGTACATCCATTGTTGGTGACGAAGCGGTCCCGCAGCGTCCGGCCGCCGGAAATGCTGAGCACGTTGTCGCTGAGGCCATGGGCGCCCAGGTACGCGATCCGGCCGGTGCCGCCGCTGCATCCGCTGATCTGCCCGCCCGCGTACACGGCGACCGCCCGGAACACGTTCGGCCGGGCACAGGCCAGGGCGAAACTCATCCCACCGCCGTAGCTGAACCCGAGCGCGAACCGCAGGGTCGTCTCGATGCACAGGTTCGCTTCGAGCAGCCGCAGCATGTCGTCGACGAACGTCACATCCTCGCCACCGGAGTTCGCCCAGCCGTTGTTCAGCCCCTGCGGCGCCACGAAGATCGTGGTGTTGTTGGCCAACTGCCGCAGCCCGTAGTACGACCAGACGTCCCGCTGCACGGTCTGCCCGGTGTCCACGTCCACTGCGGTGCCGTTCAGCCAGTGGAAGCCGAACACCAACCGGTACGGGTTGTTCTGGTTGTAGTTGTTCGGCAGCCGCAGGATGAAGCTGCGGTTCTTACCGTTGCTCTGGATCGTGTGCGTACCGCTGTTCAGGCCGGGCGCTCGACCGCACCCGGCCGTCGCCGCGAGCGTGCCGACCTCCCCGGCCGCGAGGGTGGCGGCCTTCGGTGCCGAGGCGGTGGCGCCGGTGGTGCTGGTCAGCCCCACGGCGCCTATGCCCAGGACGAGCAGTGCCGCGAGTGCGGCGGGAGCGAAGAGCGATCTGTTTCTCACCATCGTGTTACTCCATTCCGCGTCGGGGACGACGCGCAGGGTGGTGCGATGCACCGTGGTGGTGGTGTCGTGATGAGCCCGAAAAACCAAACCACGACAAACGAGCGCGCCCCTGGCTCCACTTTGCAACGTATCCCGTGGGCCACCACATATCAAGACATGTGGATATCCAGCGGCCGATCCGACCCGCCACCACCACGCCCGAGCGACCGGCCCGTCGTCACTCCGGCAGGGCGATCCAGTGCGGCGGCACCCGGCTGGTCAGCCAGACGCCGTTGGCGGCCCGATAGAAGGTGCAACCGCCCGCATGCATGCCGGCGGCGTCGATGCTGAGCACGATCGGATCGCCGCGCCGGGCACCGACCGCAGTCGCGGTCGCCACGTCGACCGACAGGTGGACGTGGGTACGACCACGAGGCCGCAGCCCGTCGACCCGGATGCCGGGCAGGAACCGGGCCACGGTGCCGTGATAGAGCAGCGGCGGCGGCGTGACCGGTTCGAGTTGCAGGTCGACGTGGATGGAGTGCCCCTGCGCCGCCCGGATCCGGCCGTCGCGAAGCTCGAAGCGTTGCCGGTCGGTGCCGGCCACCAGCCGGTCGAGCAGTTCCGGGTCGACCGGCCTGCCGTGCCGGACCAGCGCGGCGCAGAGCACCTCCACCTCGACCCAGCCGCCGTGGTCGAGGGTGATGCCGACGGCCTCCGGATGATGCCGCAGCACGTACGCGAGGAACTTGCTGGTCGAGGTGAGCCGGCGCGTCACGCGCCCGGCCCGAACTCGTCGAGCAGGTCCCGCACCAGGTGCGCCCGGGGTGCTCGCCAGGCGGCCCAGTAGCGGATCCGGGGCAGGCCGAGAATCGGCACGGCGCACAGCCCGTCGGGCAGCCCGACGCAGCCGTTGACCACGGTGGCGCCGACGCCCAGCGCGGCCAGGTGCACCAGCAGGTCCCAGCCGTCCACCTCGGCAGCGACCTGCCAGCGTACGCCCGCGTCGAGCAGCGCGCGGTCAAGCGCCCGGCGGTGCGGGCGACCGGCCGGCGGTACCACCAGGTCCAGCCCGTCAAGATCACGGAGCCGGACCTGCTGGCGGGTGGCGAGCGGGTGCTCGTCGTCGATCACGAGCACCTGACCGTACGCGGCGATCTGGAGCGCCTCGACCGCCCGGGTGGGCGGGTCGTGCGCGATCACGGCCAGGTCCGCCCGACCGGTGGTGAGCGCGGTGAGCGCCGCGTCCCGGTCGGCGGTGATCACCTGCACCCGGCGCCCCTGCCGGCCGATGCGTCGGATCGGCTCGCCGATCACCCAACGCAGCGCGCCCCGGCCGGCCGCGACGGTGAGCGTGGGCGCCGATTCGTGGTGCAACTCCCGCAGGAACTCGTCGGCCCGCCGGCGCGAGTCGAGCGCGTACGCGGCGAGACGCTCACCGGCGGCGGTCAACGCCAACCGGCGGCCGTCCCGTTCGTACAGTTCGATCCCGAGCGCCGCCGCCAGCTTCCGGATCTTCACGTGCAGGGCCGGTTGGCTGATGTGCAGCGCTGCCGCGGCGGCGGTGAAGTTGCGATGCTCGGCGAAGACCGCGAAGGCGCGCAGCGCGTCGGCCTCCAGCAGCTCCCGCCCAGTCATAGTGCAGAACTATAGAACGCCGATCAAACGATAGTTCCGCGCCCGCTGCCTCGGTGCGCATGCTACACCGCATGAACCACGACCTTCCCCGGCTCGGCATCGACATCGGCCGAGTCATCATCGGCGGCCCCGCCCACCCGGGCGGCGGCGACACCGCCTTCTTCAGCGGCGACGAGGCGACCATGCTGGCCACCCCCGAGGTGCCCGGCTCCGTCGAGACCATCGCCCGGCTGGTGCCCCGCTTCGACGGCCGGGTCTGGCTGGTCTCCAAGTGCGGCCCGCGCATCCAGGCCCGTACCCTGCGCTGGCTGGACGCCCACGACTTCTACCGGCGCAGCGGCGTCGCCCGCGACCACGTCCGCTTCTGCCGGGCCCGGGTCGACAAGCGGACGCACTGCCTCGACCTCGCCCTCACCCACTTCGTCGACGACCATCCCGAGGTGCACGCCGCGATCCGCGGCACCGTCGCGCACCAGTACTTCTTCGGTCCCCAACGCCGTCCGGTGCCCGACTACGGGCGACCGGCACCCACCTGGGCGGACGTCGAACGCCTGGTCACCACCACCCTTGTCGCGGACTCGACGCCGGGCGTCCGGTCCTCGGCCTAGCCGAGCAACCCGGTCGGCGGCCGGACGTCACCGGCGAGCAGGTGCACACCGAGCGGGGTGAGCCAATGCACCTTTGCCCCGCCGGACCGCTCGCTGTCGATCAGCCCGGCGGCGCGTAGCGCGGCGGCGTGCTCGGAGGCGGAGGAGATGCTGACCCCGACCCGCCGGCTCAACTCGGTGGTGGTGTGCCGGCCCGGTTCGGCGAGCTGACGCAGCACCGCGGCACGGGTGCCGCCGAGGAGTTGCGCCAGCGGGTCGATGCTGGTCGAGGCCCGTTTGGTAAGTATCTGCACCGGATACACCAGCAGCACCGGGCCACCTGCCGGCACCAGCACGCGCGGACGCAGACCGGCAAAGGGCCCGGGAATGAGCAGCAACCCCTCGCCATTGCCGGACAGCTCCGCACTCCACCAGCTGTCGATTTCGAGAATCGGCGGTCGCCACCGAATCGCCGGATGCAACTCGCTGAGCAACCCGTCCACCCCGCAGCGGGCGTACGTGCGGGCGCGGTGCTCGACGTGGCTGCGGTGGGTCAACGTCAGTTGGGACCAGACCGGGGCGAGCACCTCGTCGAAGTAGCGGTGCACCGCAGCCATCAGCAGATCCAGCACCTCCGGGTCAGCGGCCACCAACCGCCTCCGCCAGAGGCTGGGCGGCAGGTTGGCGTACGTCTCGGTGAGTTCAGCGGTGATCCGGCGGCGCGGGGTGGCCCGGATCGACTCGATGCCGGCGGCCACCGAATCGATCCCGCTGTACGGCGTGAGGAAGTCGGGCAGCAGACCCCGCGCCGGCAGCAGGTGCCGCAGTGCGGCGGTGCTCGCCGACGCCGCCTGCGCCCGTGCGGCCAGGTCGGGCATGCGCGCAGCCAGCGCGGGATCCCGCAACGTCTGGCTGGCCAGGATCGCGGTGCCGACCGGGTGGGGGCGACTACCGAACCGGATCCGGGCCAGATCCGCCGGGCCGAGCCGCAAGGTAATCACAGCTGCAAGGTTGCCAGCCTTCCGGCGTACGCCGAAAGGGTTGTCTCCGAGCGGGACCGGCGGCGAGGGTGGACGCACCAACGGCCGGAAGAAAACCGGGTGCGTCGGGTGATCGGGTGGTGTGTGACGGCTGGCCTGCTGGCGGGGGCTGCGGCGTGTGGTGGTGGCGAGGTTGAGCCGTCACCCACGTCATCGGGGGCAACTCCCGCCGTCCCGCCTGGCCCGGGGCAGCACGTGTTGACCCGGGAGCATGGGGGTGAGCCGCAGCTTCCGGCTGCACACACCACCCGACTACGACCCGGCCCGGTCGGTGCCGGCATCGAGGGCGGACAGCTGGGCCCGCTGAGCCGCGCCCGCCGGGCGTCGATCAGCAGCGGCCGGGGTTTTGCCGGGTACCGGGCGGGAATGCCGGGCCACTTCGTTGGTAGCCCGGAAGGCAAATCAGGTGAGCACAGATCCCGCCGGCAGTTCGGTGCCGGCCGACCCGTGGCCCCTGCCCCGCAACGCCACCGTCGCGGACCACATCGTGCAACGGCTGGCCTGCTGGGGCGTCCGCCGATACTTCGGCTACCCGGGCGACGGCATCAACGGCATGACCTCCGCGCTGCAACGCACCCCCGAGCGGACGCAGTTCATCCAGGTACGCCACGAGGAGACCGCAGGCTTCGCCGCGTCGGCGCACGTGAAGTACGGCGGCGGGCCGATCGGCTGCGTCCTGGTGACCAGCGGGCCGGGTGCGATCCACGCGCTCAACGGGCTCTACGACGCAAAGTTGGACCACCAGCCGGTGGTGGCGTTGGTCGGGCACACCGCACTCACCGCCGAGGGCGGCGGCTACTACCAGGAGGTGGACCTGCTCGCCCTCTACAAGGACGTCGCGGCGGCGTTCCTGGCCCAGCTCGACCACCCCTCCCAGGTCCGGCACCTGGTCGACCGGGCCTGCCGGACCGCGCTGGCCCGGCGTACCGTCACCGCACTGGTCCTCCCGCTGGACGTGCAGGACCTCGACGCGATGCCCAACCCGCCACACGCACACGGCTTCTACCACACCAGCAGCGTGCCGAGCAGCGGACCGGCCGTGCCGCCGGAGGCCGACGTCCGGCACGCCGCCGAGGTGCTGCGCGGCGGCGAGCGGGTGGCCATGCTTGTCGGCCAGGGCGCGCTCGGTGCCGAGATTGAGGTACGCGAGATCGCCCACCGGCTCGGTGCCGGAGTGGCCACCGCGCTGCTCGGCTTCACCGTCGTGGACCACCGGGAGCCCTGGGTCACCGGTGCCATCGGCCTGCTCGGCACCCGGCCCAGCTGGCAACTGATGAAGCAGTGCGACCGGCTGCTCATCGTGGGCAGCAACATGCCGTACTCGGAGTTCTATCCGCCGCCCGGCCAGGCGCGGGCGGTGCAGATCGACCACGACGGCACCCAACTGGGCCTGCGCTACCCGACCGAGGTGAACCTGACCGGCGACGCCGCGCCCACCCTGCGGGCCCTGCTGGCCGCGCTCGGTCCCGGGCCGGGACCGACCCGCTGGCGGCAGAGCGTCGCCGGGACCACCGCCGCCTGGCGGCAGTCGCAGCGGGAACTGGCCGAGCAGGACGCCGACCCGGTCAACCCGCAGTTGCTCTTCGCCAGCCTCAGCGACCGGCTGCCCGACGACGTCATGCTCGCCGTGGACTGCGGCACCACCACCGCCTGGTACGCCCGGCACCTCAAGGTCCGCCCGGGGATGCTGGCCAGCCTCTCGGGCACCCTGCTCTCCATGGGCGGCGCCATGCCGTACGCCCTGGCCGCGAAGTTCGCCCACCCGGACCGTCCGCTGGTGGCCCTGATCGGCGACGGGGCAATGCAGATGAACGGGGTGAACGAGCTGATCACGGTGGCGAAGTACTGGCAGGGCTGGCGCGATCCACGCTTCGTGGTGCTGGTGCTCAACAACCGGGACCTGGCGTTCGTCAGCTGGGAGCAGCGCTCCAGCGAGGGCACCCCGATGTTCGCGGACAGTCAGCAGCTACCCGACATCGGCTACCACCGCTGGGCCGAGGTGCTCGGGCTACGCGGCGAACTGGTCGACGACCCGGCGCAGGTGCCCGACGCCTGGGACCGGGCCCTGAGTGCCGACCGCCCCACGGTGATCAACGCCCTGGTCGACCCCGCCGAGCTGATGATGCCGCCACACTTCACCGCGGAACAGGCCCGCAACACCGCCGCCGCGATGCTGCGCGGCGACACCGACTGGGCCGGCATCATCCGCCGCGGCCTCCCCACCGCCCTAACCACCTACCGCCCCCGCCCCCACCCCGCTAACACCCCACCCCTTCCCCGTCGATCTTGCACTTTCGGTCGCCGATATGAGCTATAAGCCCTGATATGTGACGACCGAAAGTGCAAGATCGCGGAAGGTGGGGCGTGGGGTGGGGTGGGGTGGGGTGGGTCAGCCTCGACCACCGAGCCAGCGGCGGAACTCGGCGAGAGGCGAACCGGGGTCGGCTGACGGGGCGCGCTCCACAGGGCGGCGCGGATCGCCGACCAGGGCACGGGTGGGTGGGGTGAACGCCTCGGCCGGGTCGCCGTCGACGGCGGTGGCGATGATGCGCGCCACCGCCTCGATCACCCGGGCCTGCACTGCCGCGCCGACCGAGTCGGTCGGATCGTCCGGGTTGGCGGCGATGCCGGCCACCGCGACCTGCGGGGTGAAGCCGACGAAGCTCTCCGTGGCGGCCTGGTCGGAGCTGCCGGTCTTGCCGGCCACCGGTCGGCCGTCGAGGATGCGGTTCACGGCCGTGGCGGTGCCACCGTTGCACTGCCCGAACGCGGACTGCTGGCCCACCGGACAGCGGGCCGCGTCGGTGGCCGCCCGGGCCACGTCGGGGTCGAGCACCTGCCGGCAGGACGGGTCGCCGACCGGCAGCCGCTTACCGTCCGGCGCGGTCACCGACAGCACCGGCACCGGCGAGCAGTACGTCCCCTCCGCCGCCACGGTCGCGTACGCGTTGGCCAGGTCGAGCGGGGTGGTGGCGGCCACGCCGAGGGTGAACGCCCCCCAGTTTGCCGCGTTGTCCTGCGCGAACCGGGCGTCCGCCTCGGCGCGGAAGGTGATGCCCAGCCGCTGTGCCATCTCGACCACCTTGTCCTGACCGACCTGCTCGGCCAGCCAGACGAAGTACGTGTTGACCGAGCGGCCGAAGCCGTCCCACATCATCCGGTAACCGTCCATCCACTGCGGGTTGGCATTCGCCGGGCACCACCGGCCGGCGCAGCTGCTGTCGTCCTGGCCGGCGGCATAGCGGGTGGGCAGCCGGCTGGGCGCGTCGAAGCCGGTCGCGAGCGGCCGGCCGGACTCCAGCGCGGCGAGCATGGTGAACAGTTTGAACGTCGAACCGGCCTGGTAGCCGGCGACCCCACCGCCGCCGGAGATCAGCGGGTTCACGGTGTTCGGGTAGTTGACCTGTCCGTCGGGGTTGGCATCGACGCTGTAGTGCCGGTTGACCGCCATGGCCAGGACCCGGCCGGTGCCGGGCTCGACCGCGGCGATCGGCAGGGCCCGCGGGTTGTCGTACCCGTAGACGCTTGTGGCCTGCTGCTGGGCGGTTTTCTGCACCTGCGGGTCGAGCGTGGTGACCACGGTGTAGCCACCCCGGCGCAGCGCCTGCTCGCGCTCCTCGGCGGTGTCGCCGAATTCCGGCTGGGCCAGCCACCAGCGGCGCAGGTAGTCGCAGAAGAATCCCCAGCCGTCCCGGGCGCTTGCGGTGGCGGCGCACCCGTTGGGCTGCGCGCTGGGCTCCAGCGTCAACTCCTCGGCCTTGGCCCGGGCCGCCTGGTCGACGGTGATCGCCCCGGTGGCGACCATGGAATCCAGCACGTACGCCCGCCGGGCCAGCGCCGCGTCGGCGTCGCCGTCGATCGGGCTGTACGCCTCCGGCGCCTGCACCAGGCCGGCGAGCAGCGCCGCCTCGGCGAGGGTCAGCTCGGCCGGTGCCTTGGAGAAGTAGCGCTGACTCGCGGCGGCGATGCCGTACGCCCCGGAGCCGAAGTACGCGATGTTCAGGTAGCGGTTGAGGATCTCGTCCTTGCCGAGCCGCTGTTCCAGCGCGTTGGCGTACCGGATCTCCTGGAGCTTGCGCCCGATGGTCTGCTCGGTGGCTGCGGCCCGCTGCTCGGCGGTGCGGTTCGGGTCGGTCTTGAGCACGTTGCGTACGTACTGCATGGTCAGCGTCGAGCCGCCCTGCTCGGTGCCGGAGGTGACGTTTGTGACCACCGCCCGCAGCATGCCGCGCAGGTCGACCCCGCCGTGGTCGTAGAAGCGCCGGTCCTCGGCGGCCACGATCGCCTGCCGCATCACCGGTGCGATCTCCGCCAGCGCCACGTCGGTGCGGTTGACGTCGAAGAACGTGGTGATCAACGTCTTGCCGTCGTTGGCGTAGAGGTAGGAGCGCTGCGGGGTGGTCGGGGTGCGCAACGCATCCGGCAACGCGGCGTACTCGCGCAGGGCCGCCTGGGCGGTGAGGCCGAGCAACAGGTTGCCCGGCAGCGCGGCTACCGCCAGCACCAGCCCGGCGAGCACGCCGGCGAGCAGGACGGTGAACAGCCGCGATAGCGGCGTCGGAGTGGCCATGGTCACCAGGATTGCCGCGAAAGCCACCTTCCGGCCACCTCGGGCGGCCGGTTGTCAGCCAATTCACGGTCAGTTGGCAGCAGCCTTTGTGCTGGTCAGCCCCCGAAGAGCTGATGCCAGCTGAGCAAACCCGGCAGCAGGAGCACCGCGCCCACCAGGGACAGCACGGTCAGTACCAGCGGTAACCGGGCACGACGCAACGCGCGACTCAGATACTCCTGCCGGATCTCCTGTTTCTCTGCCTCACTGAAGTCACGGTCGATGTAGAGATCCGCCTCCCGCTCCGCGGTCTGGAACAGGTGCGCCGCCCAGGTGGTGAAGGCTGCGGCGACCACCCAGAGCGCCGAGTCCAGCGCCACCTTCGCGGTGGAAACCTGCGGGTCGGGCGGCCCCGTCGACACCGACGTCAGCATGTTGATCCCGGCTCCGGCGAAGAGGCCGGCAAGGAAGTTCAGCGTCGACGGCGCCGGGATCCCGACGCTCACCGGTCCGACTCCGGCCAGGGCAGGTCGGGCCAGGCCGTACCGCAGATCCGCTTGCCCAGGGAGTCGATGCGCTCCAAGAGGTCCAGGCTGACGCTACCGTCGAGTTCGGCGGCAAGCGCGGTGAGCTCTGTCCGGTAGGTCACCAGTTCCTGGACCTTCTCCAGCACCGCCGGCGTCTGCACCGTCGCATCCCGCTTGGCGATCTGGTCCCGGATGGTGCCCTCGATCTGGTCGACGCCGCGCCGCCAGGCGCGCAGTTGACGGGAGGTCAGCGGTACACCGGTCCAGGTGGGGGCAGTCTCGGGCAGCACGGGTTGGGTGCGGGGTTCGGCCGGATCAGGCCGCCCGTGGTTGAGCACCTCTCCGATGAGCTTGAGACTCTCCATCTGCACGATTCGCCAGACGATGTCGGCCAGCTGCGCGGCCACGAACGGCACCCGCAGTCGCTCCTCGGGGGCGGTGGGCAGCAGGGTCGGGCTCCGCATCGCCCGCAGCACCCGCTCGAACAACGTCTGTAGGTGTTCCCGGGTGCCGGTGGCGGCCTCGGTGCAGAGCAGATTCGCCTCCAGCACCTGCGACAGGTCGATCTCGCGACCGGTCACGGTCCACTCCTGCTCCCGCGCCATCAGCCAGGTGTGCGCGGTCTCCATCGCCTGGTGCATCGGCATCCCCGCGCGGACCAGCGCGCTGAGGCACATCGCGGTGGTGGCCTCCTCGCGGTTCCAGGTGCCGGTGCCGCTGCGCCACCAGTTGTCGAACGGCCCGCCGTCGGCCACCCGGCGCAGCAGCCAGTTGCAGGCGTCGCGTACCACCGGATGATCGATCCGCAGGTTTGCCTGGCACAGCCCGAGCACGATCCGGGCCGTCACCCAGGGCACCCGCGCCGGATAGAAGTTGCCGTCGGCCTCCTGCGCCCTGGCGGCCACCTCCACCAGCTGGTCGATGCGGTTCTGTTTGCGAGACAGGGCCGGCGCGGAGCCCTCGAAGCCGAGCAGCAGACCCAGTACCCAGTTGCGGTACATCCGATCGGGGTCCAACTCCTCGGCGGTCATGCCCGCCAGGTGCGGCGCCCCGCCCAGCAGCTCGTCCTCCTTGGCCATCGACCGCTGAATCTCCTCGAAGTCGGCGAAGTCGGCGGTCACCTCCTCCACCGGCTCCGGAAGAACGCAGCCCGGGTCGTGGTAGCGCCACCGGGCCCGGACCCGACTGGCGATCGCCCGCCACGCCTCGTCATGACTGAGCTGGTGCAGGGCACTGGCGGCGAAGATCGCGGCCCCCAGGTTGTCCTCCCAGGTCGGATCGTCGGCGCTGCGCTGCCGCAGGGACCGGCCGAGCCGGCTGAGCGTTTCCCAGGTGGTCACCAGGTAGAGGCTGTCCCGACGGGCCTCGTCCGGGGAGATGAGGCTGTCCAGCCGGCTCAGCGTGGCCTTCATCAGCCGGTCGCCGCCGCGTTGCAGGTGCAGCCAGACGATCCGCTCCGGGCGACGCCACCGCCGGTCGGCGTCCCACTGGTTGCGGGCCCGGTTCATCACCAGCTGCGCACGTCGGCGCGACCCGATCTGGTACGCGCCGTCGATCTGGAACACCAGCCCGGCGTCGCGCAGTTGCTGCAACGGCTCCCGCAGATGCCCTGCCTCCCGGACCGCCATCTGCAACTCCAGCATGCCCAGGCAGGCCAACCGGTACAGCGCCTCCTGCTGGCCCGCCCCGGTCACCTCCCGGGTGTAGTACTCCTCCAGATCCGCCTCGGTCGGCACCCGGGCCAGGGTGTCGGACAACTCGATCGCGGTGAGCGCGATGTGCGCGTCGTCGCGCGCCAGCGACCGGATCCTCGGCCAGAGCGCCTCGTCGATGTCACTGTCCACCAGCAGCTGATTGACCAGCTGCCGGCCCTCCGCCAGCACCGGGGTCAGCGCACGGGCCGGCTCGCCCCGACGCAGGATCTCCGCCGCCGACTTCCAGCTGGTGGCCAACACCTGAAGGCTCAGGCCGAAATCGGTACGCAGCCGCTCCAGGCAGTCGAACAACTCGTTGCGCACCGGCAGGTTCGCGTGCAGGTTCTCCAGCACCACCAGGTACCCGCCGGTCCGACTGCGCTCCTGCTCCAGCAGCGCCAGCACGATGGACGCCGGCCCGTCCGCCGGATCGCTGAGGTTCAGCCACACCACTCCGTCGCCCTGGGCCAACCGCTGTTCGACGACGTTGGCCACCAGAGCCGACTTGCCGCACCCGTGGTCACCGACCACGACCACGTCGTGCTTGGCCTCCAGCATCTCGTCGGTCTTGATCGAACTGGAGGTGATCCGGTGCAGGCGAGCGTAGTACTCCAACGTGGTCTGGTTCGGCAGCTGTGCGTGCCCGACCCGCTTGGGCTGCCACCAGTCGCCAAGCGTCTCGCCCCAGGCGATCAGGGCGTAGCTCAGCAGCACCAGCGGGGAGACACCGACCGACGCGGCAGCGATCCGGACCGCCGCCTCGGGAAGCCACACCTGCAACGGCTCGCCCGGCGTCTCGACCCGCACCATCAGGCCATGCACACCGTTGACGAACTGCCGGGTCACCTCGTTGGAGACGTGCAGCGCCGCACGCCGGCCATTCGGCAACGCGGTCTGCGCGAGCAGATCCAGCCGCGCGGCATCGAGCAACTCAAGGATGCTGGCATCCGAGGCGAGGGCGCTCACCGCTTTCCAGCCGGCTGGTGGTTCGACCGTCGTCACCGGCGTACCCCCTTCTGCGGCGGCTCACCCTGGGTCAACCGGCGATCACCGGGACACTGTCGATGCTAACCGCCGAGCCGGGCACTGTCGTCATGAGACAGCGCAGCGCAGAGCCTGAGGTACTTGGTGCGGACCAGTTCGCCGTCGACCTCGCCGACGTTGCTCTCGGCGAGCGAGAAGCCCCGCCGGCCGAACGCGGTCCGAACCTCGTCGGCGTCGCCCAGATCGTGGCTCATCATCCGGGTGGCGTACCGGCGCACCGCCGCGGACAACTCCTCCAACTGCACCTGGAGCAGCCCACGCCAGCCGGCGGCACGCTCCCGGAACCGCAACTCGAAGTCGTCGACCAGGTCGGTGACCTGATGCCGGTCATCCTGCTCGTCGACGCTTGGCCACTCGTTGCCGGGGTGCAGCCGCACGGTGGTGACGACCCGGCCGCCGGGGCGCAGCAACGCCGACCAGCTGTCCAGCACGGTGGACGCCATGGCCCGGTCGAAGCGGGTCAGGAAGGCGTCGGCGACCACCAGGTCGAACTTTCCGGCCGTGGTCAGCTGCCGGACCGCGTCCGGGCAGGTGATATCGGCCTGATGTCCCTGGATCTCGGTACCCACCTGTCTGGCGTACCACTGACAAGCCAGTAGTGGAGTCTGACACCTGTCCACCACGTGCACGTCCAACGTGCCCGGCAGCTCGCCGGTCGCCGTACGGATCGCGTCGAGCACGAAGGCGAGCGTCGTGTAGTCGGCGGTGCCGCTGATCAGTACCCGCCGGGCGCCGCCACGGACGGCCTCGACCAGGCGTCTACTGTAGAACTCCGCGTGCCACTGCGGACTGCTCACCATGTTGAACAGGCGCAGATACTGCCAGGCCGAGTGGTACCAGGAGCAGTTTGTGCTGTCCTGATGCGACGGTCCGCACGACATCGGCGCCATCGCGTAGAGCATCTTGGCCGACTGGAGCAACACGCTGGTCAGTTCCGGTCCGGGTGCGGACTGCTCCTGGTTGGCCGGAGCCCGCCGCATCAGGGCATCCCAGAGCAGCGCAGCCCGTTGTACGTCCTCGGCGTGCTGGCTGACCACCCAGGAGGTCATCCCGTCGCGGCCCAGCTCCTGGCGGACCACCACCTGGCGGTCGATCAGCCACATGCCAGTCATCGGAACCTGGGTGGCCTCACCGCCGATGCGTACCGCCACCTTCACCGGGTGCAGGTCATGCTGGCGGTCCTCGTCCACCTGACGGTCGATCTCAGCGCTACCCACATCCTCGCCGGGCACGAGATACATCCGGCGGACCGTGGCGCGCCGCGCCAACTGCCGGAACACCGCGCGGGAGAACAGGTCCGCCGGCCGGCCGACTGCGGAGTACGGCACGATCTGGCACAGTTCCTGGTGCACGCCCGAGGCCAAGCCCTGGACCAGTTCGTCGACCGCCGCGCCGGGCAGTCGTACGCTCTGCGGGTCGGTGCCCTCGTACGACGCCCGGAAGAAGACGTTCGCTCGACGGGCCCGCTCGATCAGATCGGCAGGCGACGCTGGTCTCGTGGCACTAACCGGCTCGGTCATCCCGGCCCCCTCCTCACCGCCGCGACGCGGTCACGACCAGGTGGGTGCCACCTGGCGGTTGAACCGCGTCGCGGACCTGCCAACCCGCCTCCCCGACGGCGACGATGACGTCACGGGGACGGAATCTGCGGGACTGGAAGCAGCGGATGCGATGCCCTGCGGGCAGCCGACAGCCGTCCAGAGGCACCGGTCGGCGCAGCACCGCCTCGCCCACCACCGCTTCGTCGCGCCAGCTCAGCACGAAATCCAGATCGGTCTCGGCGACACCGGCGGCCAGCAGCGGTTGCAGGGCGGCGGCACGGAACTCCGCAGACCGGTAGGGGGCCAGAACCGCCTCCGGGGCCGGGCAGTCCGCCGTACCGAGAGCGACGCTGAGCAGCAGCACGTCACCGGTACGCAGCGCGTCGTAGATGTTCGCCAGCACCTCGACGGGCCGCTCGACGTTGCCGAGGGTGTGCCCGAGCAGGCATCCCACCACGGGGTCCGGGCCCACGCGCCACCGCTCCACGTCCCGGCAGGTGCCGTGCTCAATGTCCCACACCTGTGAGTCAACGCTCATCCGGTCGCCGGCGAAGCGGGCGAGCCGGGCACAGGCGATGCCGAGCAGGGTCTCGCTGAAGTCGAGTGCCAGATATCGCTGACAGGGTCGTCCCCGGTTGGCCAACCGGTCGAGGAAGGCTCGGCTGCGACCGCCGTTGCCCGGCCCGATCTCGACCAACGCGAGCGCCCCCGCGGCCAGCACATCGGCTGCCACCAGGGCATCTGCCTCCTGTTGGGCCGAGGTCAGCATGCTCAGGTAGTCGGCGGAGCGGGCGTACGCGTCGTGGGTGCGAGCGGCGCTGCCGGCGTACGCGAACTTCAGCGGCACCTGGCCGACCCGGATGGCCTTCAGCACCGCCGCCCGATGCGGCTCGCGCTCGAAATAGGGGGAATCCAGGTGAGTCGAGAACGGTCGGCGGCCCGCGCACGACGAGGATGAACGAAGCGTCCCGGTGCCAGCCGTCGCACCATTCCCGCATCTCACCTCTGCCACAACGCCCCTCCGACGAGGTCAGAGCCCACGGCCGATTACCTGACGATAAACGTAAGCCGCAACCCGCGCATCGCCTCCGGCTCCCCATTTCGCAATCTGCAATCAGCGCACCCGCATGGAACTATCTAACACGGGTGAGCAACAATCAGCTCCATCGATCAGTCGACCAATTTTCGGCCGAACGGAGGATGGTTGGATTCACCGGGATTCGCTTGCACCGTCCGACCCGTCTGCGCGCCCGCTGCGTTCCAGCAGTTGGGCGACCGCGTCGCGAGCCGCAGAGGTGAAGGTGGTCGGCGTGAACACGTGCCGCTGCCAGTCCCCGTGCAGCCCACCGATGTCGTCGACACCCTCTTCCACGAGCAGCACCATGTACTTGCGGTACGCGAGCGCAGCACCCTTCTCTTCGATCAACCACGCGCTCGTGGCGTACCTCTCCTCGTCTCCGGCGAACCGCCGGGCTCTGGTCATCAGCGACACGAAGAACTCGCAGTCGCGGATCCGGTTGAGCACCGCCGCGCCGACGTACCCGTCGGCCCGACGGCCCGTGACCACTGTGAATCCCCGATCCGTCAGCAGCCCGGACAGCCCGCGCACGTAGCCGTCCTCCTCGGCGAACCGGTACGACAGGAAGACGCTCGCGGGCGTACCGGTCGACCGCGCCGATCCCGGGCGCGCCGCCGCCAGGCTCTGGGTCTCCTCGACGTCCTCGACCAGCTGCTCCAACTTGTCATCGCCGGTGTCGGCGGCGATGTCCCGGACCCGGTCGAGCAACCGGTCGGTGCGCGAGGCGCCGGTGGCCCGCAGCCGGAAATCCCGGCATTTGACAAGCATCGCCTCGGTCTCCGCGGCCAACATCTCCGGCGGGGTCCGCTTGTCGAGGGTGTACATCTCCTTCAGCCCGGTCCGGGTGCCGCGGTAGAACATCGACGCGTGGTCTTCCACCGTTGCCAGGTCGACGTGCAGCACGACGGCCATGCCGGCCGCCGACCAGCCGAGCGCCAGATCGCCGGCACGGCCCAGCCCGGTCACCAGCGGATCGATAATCACCACGTCGAAGGCGTCGTTGGCGACGGCGCGCTCGGCCTCGTCAAGGCTCTCCTCCACCACCACCCGCTCGACCAAGGGGCTGTCGGTCAACTCCTGATAGAGCCGTCGGACGGCGGGAACGGAGTCACACAGGAGCACGGTCAGTCGGGACAGCGTAGGCACAGCACGGGCTCCATGAATATCTCGCCGGTGGGAAATGAGCACCCATGATGCCACGGTGATGAATGAGAACACCTCGGCGAGATGTCCGCCGACAACAGCCGAACGGCCCTACACCTATCGGGCCACTTCTCTGTCTGATCAACCGTTTCTGTTTCCGGCCCTCGGAGATTCACCGCGACTGCCGAAGCGACGAAAGGCTGCGGGTCCGGAATCCGACAGTTCCCGCGCGGCGCTCGCGTCGATTTCACTCCGCTATTCGCCACGCCATTGGCGGTAGTCAGGCCGTGCCCAACGGTCCGGGGCCACTCGGTTCGGCCGGGCCGGCGGTGGCGACGCTGGCGCTTGTCGCGTCGCGGAGGATCTCCCGGGGCATCAGGCGACCCGACCGGTAGCAGATGCCGATGCCGGCGATCAGCACGAAGATCGCCCCGAAGGTCTGCAACGAGCCGATCAGGGCACCACCGAGGCCGAGCAGCGGGCTCGCGATCATCAGCATCGTGCCGTCCCCGATGCTGAACATTCCCGAGCGGGCCACCGCCCACCCGGTGAGCAGCCAACCCACGCTGTAACAGGTCGCACCGACAAGCACCAGCGACCGGGCGGTGGTGCCGAACACCGGGGTCTGCTCGGCGAGCCCCGCGAAGGGCAGCATGAGCACCGTGCCGGCGATGCTGACCAGCAGCCCCGCCACCGCGGCGTGCCGGCTACGGGTGGCGGCGAGCAGGCCCGCCAGGCCGAGCAGGGCCAACAGGCCGAGCCAGACCGCGAGCACCCAGCCGACCAGGTACAGCGGTCGGCCGTCGGCCGGGTACGGGTCGTTGCCGACCCCGCCGTCGCTGGCCATCGCCACCGCGCAGTAGAGAATCGCGTACGCCGGCAGCAGCCAGACGGCGGCCCGGGCGAGCCGGCGCAGTGACCACGCCCAGCTCGCATTGGTCGCCGGTCCCGGCGGGGCCGGGTCGTCGACGAAGGGCAGTACGCCGAAGCCCCCACCGGTACGCCGGGTGCCGAGCGGTCCGGCGGGATCGTGTGCCCCCGGCACCTCCGGCGCAGACCACAGGCGCTTCAGCGGTTCCATGCGTCACCTCGCTCGTCCACGAGCGGTGCTCAGGACGCGCCGAGGCGCCCCGATGCCTGGTCACCACCCGCACTACGACCGATGGTGGCAGGCACCGGAGCGCCTCATGAGCATTTCTCGCATTTGCTCCGGCTGACCCGGACCGGTGTGACCGGTCCGGGTCAGCCCGGGATCAGCCTCGCTCGCGCTGGTCGGCCGGGTCGTTGACCAGGCTCTCCGCGGAGATCGGCTCCGGAGCGGGCAGCCCCTGCGGCTTCTTGCCACCGGTGGCCTGCGCCTCCGCCACGCGTACCTCGTTGTGGATCTCCTCCGCCGCTGCGGCGGCGGCCTGCGCCGCCTCCGCGGCCTCCCGCTCGACCGCGCTGGCGTCGTCGGAGGCCTGCGGGCTCGGCGCGTCGCCGACCATCTGGCTCAGCCCACCGAGCGCACCGCCCATCCCCTCCAGGGCCTTGGTCAGCTCGGCCGGCACGATCCACACCTTGTTGGCCGTGCCGTTGGCGATCTGCGGCAGCGCCTGGAGGTACTGGTAGGCGAGCACCTTCTGGCTCGGGTTGGCGGTGTGGATCGCGTCGAACACGGTCCGGATCGCCTTCGCCTGGCCCTCGGCCTGGAGGATCCGGGCCTGCCGGTCACCGTCGGCGCGCAGCACCGCCGCCTGCTTCTCACCCTCGGCGGAGAGAATCTGCGACTGCTTGTGCCCCTCGGCGTTCAGGATCGCGGCCCGGCGGTCCCGCTCGGCGCGCATCTGCTTCTCCATGGAGTCGCGGATGCTCGGCGGCGGCTCGATCGCCTTGATCTCGACCCGGGTCACCTTGATGCCCCACCGGCCGGTGGTCTCGTCAAGCACACCGGAGAGGTGCCGGTTGATCTCCTCACGGCTGGTCAGCGCACGCTCCAGGTCGAGCGAACCGATCACGTTCCGTAGCGTGGTGACGGTGAGCTGCTCGATGGCCTGGAGGAAGTTGGAGATCTCGTAGGTGGCCCGGACCGAGTCCACCACCTTGAAGTAGAGGACGGTGTCGATCGACACGACCAGGTTGTCCGAGGTGATCACCGGCTGCGGCGGGAAGCTGACCACCTGCTCGCGCATGTCGACCTTGGTGCGTACCGCGTCGACGAAGGGCACCAGGACGTTGAGGCCCGGATTCAGGGTGCGCTTGTACCGGCCGAGCCGCTCGACCACGTCCTGACGCTGCTGCGGCACGATCCGCACGGCCTTGGCCAGGGTGACCACTGCCAGCAGGGCCACGGCTATCAACAGGACGGGGAACACGAATTCCATCCGTTCACCTTTCCGCTTCGGGTAGCTCACCGGGCGTCGCAACGTCCCGCCAGACCAGGGCTACCGCTCCCTTGACCTGGATAACCTGCACCCGTTCGCCGGGTGCCAAAACCTGGGTGGCGTCGTAGGCGCGGGCGCTCCACGTCTCGCCATCAATCTTCACCACGCCCTGGTCCGCGTCGACCTGTTCCAGCACCAGGGCGGTCGACCCCTCGATCGCCTCGACACCGAAGACGGTGCCCCGATCCTCCGAGGAGGTCTGCTTGTGCCGCTGGATGACCGGCCGCGCGGCGAGCACGGTCAGCGCCGACACGGCAGCGAAAACCACCGCCTGCACCGGCACCGAGGCACCGAGAGCGGCGGCACCGGCAGCGGCGAAAGCGCCGACCGAGAACATGATCAGGAACAGCGTCGCCGTGAAGATCTCGGCGACCGCCAACACCACGCCCAGCACGATCCACAACACGGCTTCCATGTAACGATCGTGACACGGCAATGCACGTGTCATCGAACTGTCATGATCGAGCCCTGGCGACCACCACCACCGAGGGAGGGTTCGTGCCCCTGCGTCCGGAAACTACCCGCCGGATCGACGCGCTGGTGGCCGACGCGCAGTCCGCCGGCCGCGTTCCGTCGCTTGTCGTCGGGGTGGTGCGCGACGGCACGCTGGCCCACCTGACCGGCGCCGGCACCCGCCCGCAACCCGATGCCGACCTGCAATACCGGCTCGGCTCGATCACCAAGACGATGACCGCGGTGCTGATCATGCAGGAACGGGACGCCGGCCGGCTGGCCCTGGACGATCCGTTACGGCGGCACCTGCCCGAGGCCGCCGCAGCCGGCCCGGTCACCCTGCGCCAGCTCCTCGGGCATGCCGGTGGCCTGCAACGCGAGCCCGACGGGCCGTGGTGGGAACGCAGCCCGGGCGTCGACCTGACCACCCTGTTGCAGGGCTTCTCCGCCGCGAAGGTCGCGTACCCGCCGCACCACGCGTTCCACTACTCCAACCTGGCGTACGGTCTGCTCGGCGGGGCGCTGGAGCGGATCACGAAGACGCCGTGGCCACAGCTGCTGCGCGAGCGGATCCTCGACCCGCTCGGCCTGGACCGCACCACGTACGCGGCCACCGAGCCGTACGCCCCCGGCTACGTGGTGCACCCCTGGCACGACACGCTGCGGGAGGAGCCGCGTACCGACACCGGGGCGATGGCGCCGGCCGGGCAGCTCTGGTCCACCGTGGCGGACCTGGGCCGCTGGGCGGCCTTCCTGGCCGACCCCGACCCGGCGGTGCTCGCCCCGGGGACCCTGACCGAGATGTGCGCCCCGGTGATCCTCACCGACCCGGACACCTGGCGGGGCGGGTACGGCCTCGGCATCGAGTTGATCCGCGAGGGTGACCGGGTGTACGCCGGACACGGCGGCTCGATGCCCGGCTACGGCGCGATGCTGATCGTGCACCGGCCCAGTCGTACCGGCGTGGTCGGCTTCGCCAACTCGTACACCTTCCGCTCCGGCGGGCTCCGCCCGCTCACCCGGCAGCTGCTCGGTTACGTCCTGGACGCCGAACCCGTGCCGCCCCGGCCGTGGCGCCCGGCCGACGCACCACCACCTGCCGACGTCGCGGCGCTCACCGGCCGGTGGTGGTGGATGGGCAGCTCGCTCGACCTCAGCTGGGACGCGGCCACCGACGAGCTGATCGGGGTCACCTCGGGCGGCAAGGTCAGCCGCTACGCGGCGCACGGCCCCAACCGCTGGCGGGGCGTCGGCGGCGAGGAACACGGCGAGGTGCTTGCGGTGCTCCACGATGCCGCCGGCACCCCGGTCGCCCTGGACATCGCCACCTTCGTGTTCACCCGCACCCCCGACGACCTCCCCTGACTGCTCACGGAGGGGTGGCGCGGACGACTACCGCTTCGGGGACCGGTGGCGGTGGTCCGGGTCGCTCCCGGGCCAGGCGGCGGACCGCGGTGTTGAGCACGGCGATCACCGGTACCGCGATGAGCGCGCCGAAGATGCCGTCGAGTACCACGCCGGCGGTCACCGCCAGCACCACGGGCAACGGGTGCAGCGCCACCGCCCGGCCCATGATCCACGGCTGGAGGACGTTGCCCTCCACCTGCTGGACCACGATCACCGCACCGAGGACGGCCAACGCGGTGACCCAGCCGCTGTCGACCAGGGCGACCAGGACCGCCACCGCTCCGGAGAGCGTCGCACCGACGATCGGGATGAACGCGCCGAGGAACACCAGCGCGGCCAGCGGGAAGGCGAACGGCACGTCGAGCAGTACCAGCGCGACCCCGATGCCCACCGCGTCGATGAACGCCACCAGCACGGTGGCCCGGACGTAGGCCACCAGGGTCAGCCACGAGGCACGGCCGGCGTCGTCGGCCCGCCAGCGCGCCGCGGCCGGGAACATCCCGACCAGGAACCGCCAGATCCGGTCCCCGTCGCGCAGGAAGAAGAACGTGGCGAACAGCACCAGCAGGGTGCCGGTGAACACCTCGAACACCGTGCCGGCGGTGTTGATCGCGCCGCTGGTCAACGACTGGCTGTTCTCGTTGATCCAGTTCTGCCCGGCCTCGACGTACCGGTTGAGCTGCCCGTCGGAGAGGCCGACCGGCCCGTCGCGGAGCCAGTCCTGGATCTGCCCGATGCCGGCCGCGGCCCGGGTACTCAGGTCGGGCAGGCCGACGATGAACTGGTTGACCACCATGGTCAACGTGCCGACCACCGCGGCCAGCCCGCTGATCAGCACCACGGCGGTGGCCAGCGTGCGCGGGACGCCGACCCGCAGCAGCCACCCCACGGCCGGTGCCAGCAGGGCGGCGAGCAGCAGGGCCACCAGCAACGGCACGATGACGATGCGGATGGTGCCCAGCAGGCGCAGCAGCGCCCAGCCGACCACCCCGATGACGATGAGTCGCCAGGACCAGGCGGCGGCGATCCGCAGCGCCCTGGGCACGTCGGAGTCGTCGCGGCTCGCCGTCGAGGCGCTACCGTCGATCGGCGGACCGGGCCGGTGCACCGGTTCGGCAAACCCGGAATCCGCCGCTTCGGCGGCGCGGCTCACCGACCGTGCGCGCTGACGCTCACGGGCCGTGCGAACCGCCGCGCGGCCCGTCTCGTACGCCTGACGCAGCCGCTGCCGCGACCGCTGGAACCGACTCAAGCAGCACCCCCCGGGGTGGTAGGGATCAGGCCGTCCACGCTAGCGCCCAGGCCCGCCGGCCGATCGGGGGCACGGGCCCGGCCGGATCAGCCCGGCTCGGTGACGAAGTCGATCAACCGCTCCATCGCGTTGATCAACGGCGTCTCCACCTCGGCGTAGGTGTTCACCCGGGACAGGATGTGCCGCCACATGGCGGCCGGCTCGGCCACCCCGAGCGCCGCGCAGACGCCCTCCTTCCAGGGCCGTCCCGGCGGCACCACCGGCCACGCCCGGATGCCCAGCGCCGCCGGTTTCACCGCCTGCCACACATCGACGTACGGGTGCCCGGTGACGAGCACGTGCGGCGAGGTCACCCGGGCCACGATCCGGCTCTCCTTCGAGCCGGGCACGAGATGGTCGACGAGTACGCCGAGCCGCCGATGCGGGGCGGGGCCGAACTCGCGTATTGCGGCGTCGAGTTCGTCGATGCCCGCCAGCGGTTCCACCACCACGCCCTCGATGCGCAGGTCGTCGCCCCAGATCCGCTCGACCAGGGCGGCGTCGTGCACGCCCTCCACCCAGATCCGGCTGGCTCGGGCGACCCGGGCGGACACCCCGTCCACCGCGATCGACCCGGACGCGGTACGCCGACGCGCCGCCGGCACCGGTGCGCGGGCCGGCCGGCGCAGGGTGACCGGCTGGCCGTCGAGCAGGAACGCGGCCGGGAGCAGCGGGAAGTTGCGCCGCTTGCCGTGCCGGTCCTCCAGCACCACCGCGCCGGACTCGAACCCGACCACCGCACCACAGAAGCCCGAGTCGACGTCCTCGACCACCAGATCCGGTTCGGCGTCCACCTCCGGGGTCACCTTCCGTCGCCGCCAGTCCCCCGCCAACACGTCCTCGCCATACCGCCGCCCCATGCCACCACGCTAAATCCAGTTCTCCCCCAGCCCTCGCCGACCCGCCGCGCGGTGCGTTCCGGACCCGTCGATCATGCAGTCGCCGCCGGCACATAAGCCGCAAAAGCGGATGAAATTGGGACTCAGGCTGCATGATCGAACGGGCCGGAGGGCGCAGGGCGCGGCAGCCGAGACACAGGCGGGCGTCAGCACGTACTCTTTCGGCATGTCCACCCCCGCTGCGGGTGCGGCCATCCTCGCGCCGCGCCGGTCGAGCCGGTTCGTTGCCTGGGTGCGCGCGTGGCGCGCCGGGCTGGTGCCGTTCGACGAGGTCGCCGACGCGGTCGCCGGCGACGAGGAGCACCTGGTCGCGGACGCGCCCGGCACCTGGACGGACGTGCCGCTCCCGGCGGCGCTGCCCACCCTGGCCAAGCTCTCGCCCGACGAGATCCGGCTGGTGCTTCCCGCACCCGGCGATCCGCGCGGCCTGCCCGGCCCCGGAGACTTCGCCGGCACCGCGCTGCTCGCCGGCGAGGCGGTGATCGCCGGCACGATGGGCCTGATCCCCGAGGTACGGGTGCACACCTCGGGCTCCGGGGACACCTTCGAAACGGTGCTCTGGCGGGTCTACCCGCTGCCGGCCGACGCGCCCGCCGCGTCGCTCACCCTGCCCGGCGCCGCCGAGGCGGAGGCGGAACTCGCCGCCGCGCTGGCCGACACCACCGCCGCGCTCACCCGCCTCGACGTGGCCCAGTGGCGTCCCGAACTGGCGGGCGCCCTGGAGGCGCTGCGCCGCCCGGACGGCACCACCGACCTGCCACCCGGCTTCGATCCACGAGCCCGCCGGCTGTTCGCCCGCGCCGCCGTGCTCGACCGGGTACTCGCCCTGGCCGGGCACGCCGCGCCCGGCGGCGCGGTGAACAACTACGAAGCCCAGCAGCGGGACGCCGCCCTGCGCCCGCTGACCGCCGCCTGCCGCCAGGCCCTCGTCGCGGCCTGCAACGCCCCGCTGCGGCCGTAACGGACGAGAGATGCCCTACGTCACCTCCCGCGACGGGACGCGGATCGCCTACCAGCGCGACGGTGCCGGACCGCCGCTGATCCTCATCGACGCTGCCGGGCACTTCCGCGCCAACAGCCCGCTTGCCGAACTGGCCGACCTGTTGGCGGCCGACTTCACCATCTACCGGTACGACCGGCGCGGACGCGGGGAAAGCGGCGACCTGGGACCGTACGCCCCGCAGCGCGAGGTCGAGGATCTCGCCGCGCTGATCGCCGAGGCCGGCTCCGCCGCAGCGCTGTACGGCTACTCCTCGGGCTGTCTGCTCGCGCTGCACGCAGCCGCAGCCGGTCTGGACGTGCACCGGTTGGCCCTGCTGGAGCCACCGCTCACCCCCGACGACGACTCCGCCGAGCAACGCGCCTTCACCGCGAAGCTGCGCGAGCTGACCGGCGCGCAGGCGGTGACGTTCTTCCTGACCAGCATCGGCGTACCGGATCAGCTGCTGGCCGGGATGCGGGACACCCCGCACTGGGCCGCAATGGTCTCGATCGCGCACACCCTGGCGTACGACAGCCTGCTCAGCGAGGCGACCGGGGCGACATTGCTCGGCCGGGTGACCACCCCGACGCTGGTCCTGCACAGCGCCGGCAGCACCGGTGACCTGACCGCAATGGCCGCCACCACGGCCGCCCTGCTGCCCGCCGCCGAACAGCGCAGCCTGCCCGGCGAGTGGCACGGCGTACCGGCAGCGACCCTGGCCCCGGTGCTCGCCGACTTCCTCCGCCGCGACGCGGCGCACGCCTGACCGGCACGGACCTCGACCACCGGCACGGACCTCGACCACCGGGACGGACCTCGACCGGCACGGACCTCGACCGGCGCGGACCTCGGGCGGCGCGGACCTCGGGCGGCGCGGGAGCGATTCGGCGCGCGACCGGCGCGGCGCGGGACAACCGGTCGGCCGGCGGGGTCAGATCTCGTCGATCAGGTCGGCGATGGAGTTGACGATGCGCGACGGGCGGTACGGGTAGCGCTCGGCCTCCGCCCGGGTGCTGATGCCGGTGAGCACCAGGATGGTCTCCAGACCGGCCTCCAGACCGCAGAGGATGTCGGTGTCCATCCGGTCACCGATCATCGCGGTGCTCTCCGAGTGCGCGTCGATGGTGTTCAGCGCCGAGCGCATCATCATCGGGTTGGGCTTGCCGACGAAGTACGGCTCGACGCCGGTCGCCTTCGAGATCATCGCGGCGACCGAGCCGGCGGCCGGCAGCGCACCCTCCACGGACGGGCCGGTGGCATCGGGGTTGGTGCAGATGAAGCGGGCCCCGTCGTTGATCAACCGGATCGCCTTGGTGATCGCCTCGAAGCTGTAGGTCCGGGTCTCCCCCAACACCACGTAGTCGGGCGCGAAGTCGCTGAGCACGTAGCCCACCGCGTGCAGGGCCGTGGTCAGCCCGGCCTCCCCGATCACGTACGCCGTGCCGCCCGGCCGCTGGTCGGCCAGGAACTGGGCGGTGGCCAGCGCGGACGACCAGATCGCCTGCTCCGGCACCTCCAGGCCCATCCGGGCGAGGCGGGCCTGGAGATCACGCGGCGTGTAGATCGAGTTGTTCGTCAGCACCAGGAACGGCTTGCCGGAGGCGCCCAGTCGCTTCACGAACTCCGGGGCGCCCGGCACCGGCTGGCCCTCGTGCACAAGCACGCCGTCCATGTCGGTGAGCCAACTCTCGACGGGCTTACGGTCCTGCATGATCGTCATTCCCTGGGGGTGTCGGGTGCGCCGGAGCGGTCAGGACGGGCGGCGGGGCGGTACGCAGCAGACCGTGGGACAGGAGTCCCACATCGGCAGTTCGCCGAGGCGGCGGCGCAGGTTCGCGCCGTCCGGATCGATCCGCTCCTGGACCAGCTCCCGCACCATGGTCACGAAGCGCGGATCGACGCCCGGCGTGCCGGCACGCACGAAGTCCAGGCCGAGCTGCTTGGCCGTGTCCAGCGCCTCGGTGTCCAGGTCCCAGACCACCTCCAGGTGGTCGGAGACGAAGCCGATCGGGCTGACCACGACCCCGGTGACGCCCTGGCCGGCGAGGCTGGCCAGGTGGTCGTTGATGTCCGGCTCCAGCCACGGTACGTGCGGCGGGCCGGAGCGGCTCTGCCAGACCAGGTCGTACGGCAGGTCCGGGGCCGCCGCCGCGTGCACCAGCCGGGCCGTCTCGGCGAGTTGGGCGGTGTACCGGCCGCCGTGCGGGCCTGCGGTGTCAGCCATCGAGACGGGTACCGAGTGTGCGGTGAAGACGAGCCGGGTGCTGTCCCGCCGCGCCGGATCGAGCCGGGCCAGGGCCGCGCGTACCGCGTCGGCGTGCGGCTCGATGAAGCCGGGATGATCCCAGAACTGGCGCAGCTTCTCGATCACCGGCGCGTCCGGGCCGACCGCCGCTCGGGCGGCGATGATGTCCTCCTGGTACTGGCGGCAGGAGGAGTATCCGCCGTAGGCGCTGGTGACGAAGGCCAACGCCCGCCGTACGCCGTCGTCGCGCAGCTGCGCCACGGTGTCGGCGAGCATCGGCTTCCAGTTCCGGTTGCCCCAGTACACCGGCAGGTCGAGGCCGTGCTCGGCGAAGTCCGTCCGGATCGCCGCGAGCAGTTCCCGGCACTGCTGGTTGATCGGCGAGACGCCACCGAAGTGCTGGTAGTGCTCGGCGACCTCGGCCAGCCGCTGCGGCGGGATGCCCCGCCCCCGGGTCACGTTCTGGAGGAAGGGCAGCACGTCGTCCGGCCCCTCCGGGCCACCGAAGGAGACCAGCACCACCGCGTCGTACGACATGGTCCCATTCTTGCCGGTGGCCGGCGGCGGTCCGGCAACGCCCCCGGGTCTCGGGCGTTAATAAGGGGCCCTTCCTATACACGAGGCGTTAAGAAGGGGCCCTTCCTTTCACCCTCAGGCGCCGAGGGCGTGGTAGCCGCCGTCGACGTGGACGATCTCGCCGGTGGTGGCCGGGAACCAGTCGGAGAGCAGCGCCAGGCAGGCGCGGGCGGCCGGTTCCTGGTCGGTGAGGTCCCAGCCCAGCGGGGCACGATCGGACCAGGCGTCCTCGAACTGCTCGAAGCCGGGGATCGACTTGGCGGCCATCGTCCGCAGCGGCCCGGCCGAGACCAGGTTGCTGCGGATGCCCTGCTTGCCCAGGTGCAGGGCGAGGTAGCGGGAGGCGGACTCCAGCCCCGCCTTGGCCACGCCCATCCAGTCGTAGACCGGCCACGCCTTGGTGGCGTCGAAGGTCAGCCCGACCACCGCGCCGCCCGGCGACATCAGCGGCAGCGCCGCGACCGCGAGGGACTTGTAGGAGTACGTCGAGACGTGCAGCGCGGTCGCCACGTCCTCCCAGGAGGCGTCGAGGAAGCCGCCGCCGAGGCAGCTCTGCGGGGCGAAGCCGATCGAGTGGACCACCCCGTCCAGGCCGTCGACGTGCTCGCGAACCTTGTCGGCCAGCCCGGCCAGCTGTTCGGGGTTGGTCACGTCCAGCTCGATCACCGGGGCCGGCTCGGGCAGCCGCTTGGCGATCCGCTCGACCAGCGAGAGCCGTCCGTACCCGGTGAGCACGACCTGGGCGCCGTTCTCCTGGGCGAGCTTCGCCACCGAGAAGGCGATGGAGGCGTCGGTGATGACGCCGGTGACGAGCAGCCGCTTACCGGCCAGCAGTCCGGACATTGAACTCATTCCTCCATGCTCAGGTTCAGTGGCCGAGGGCTTGCGCGGCCGTCAGGTCGGTCGGCCCAAGGGTTCGTCGGCCCAGCGGGTCAGTGGCCCATGCCGAGGCCGCCGTCGACCGGGATGACCGCGCCGGAGACGTAGCCGGCGCTGTCGGTGGCCAACCAGGTGACCACCGCGGCAACCTCCTCCGGGCTGGCCATCCGGCCGGCCGGGATCGACCTGATGATCTCCGCCTTGCGCTCCTCGGGCAGCACCGCTGTCATGTCGGTCTCGATGAAGCCGGGCGCGACCACGTTCGCGGTGATGTTGCGGCTGCCCAGCTCCCGGGTGATCGAGCGGGCCACCCCGACCAGGCCGGCCTTGCTCGCCGCGTAGTTGACCTGGCCGGCACCGCCGGAGAGGCCGACCACCGAGGAGATGAAGATCATCCGTCCCCACTTGGCCCGCAGCATCTTGCCCGAGGCCCGCTTGGCGCAGCGGTACGCGCCGGTCAGGTTGGTGTCCAGCACCCGGGTGAACTGCTCCTCGGACATCCGCAGCAGCAGCGTGTCGTCGGTGATGCCGGCGTTGGCGACAAGCACCTCGACCGGGCCGAACTCCGCCTCCACCGCCGCGAAGGCCGCGTCCACCGACGCGGCGTCGGTGATGTCGCACTGCACGCCGAAGAGCCCCTCGGGCGCCCCGCTGCCCCGGTGGGTGATCGCCACCCGATCGCCCTGCTTGGCGAAGGCCTGGGCGATGGCCAGACCGATCCCGCGGTTGCCGCCGGTAACCAGCACAGTTCGCGACACGGTGCGTCCCTCCAAAGATCGCTGCGGGTTGGAGACTAGGCGTTACCGCACGGTAATCCCTAACCCGCCGCACGTCGTACCGGGGTACGAAACGGTGGATGGAGCTGCGGGAGTGGCCCGTCCGTCGACCACCTCCCGGAGCGGACTGTCCGGCCGTTCGGCCGGGTGCGCCGGACACCCGCGCCGGGTGTACGATGATCCGCGTTTGCGGGCCGCTCGACGGTCCGTTTCGCCCCGGAACCCGACCGCAGGAGGTGATCGCTGTGCCAGACAGTGATCCTCCCAGTCGTGGCCGGGCCGATCGCCAGCCACGCTGAGCCATCCCGCTCCGCCTGAGCTGGCACCGCTCCCCGCACCCGTCTCACCGCCCGGCGCAACGACGCCGCCCCGGTCCACGGGTGCCACCGGAAGCCGTCCGGTCACGACTTCGTGTGTGCGCGTCCCGATCCACCCCACGCGGTCCGCCCTGCCCCGGGCCGCCGTCGCCACTCCGGAGCTGTCATGAGCCGCTACGTCGCCCCGCTGGGCTTCACCCTCGCCGCCGTCTGGGTGGCCGTCCTCTTCGTCCTCGCCAGCGGCACCAACTGACCCCCTACCGGGAACAGAGCATTTTCCGCTGATCTCTACGGTTCGACACCTCGGCCGTGGCGGCGAAGGCAGCTGTCGTAGATGGGCACCTGCGTCCTCGGTCGGTCCACCGGCAGTCGGCTCTGCTGGCCGTACAGAAACAGCCGCAGGGCGACGTGCAGCGTCTCCATGTCCACCCGCGTCAACTCGGGAAACCCATGCCGCAGGAGCGTGGTTCGCACGTCCACCAGCAGCGCGATCGACAGCCGCTGGTCGCTCTCGTGAAACGGAAGCGGGTAGGTCGGCACATTCACTCCCCATCCTCCGGCGACTCGGACAGTTGCGACTCCCGATCCATCGACAGGAACTTTGCGAACTCCTTGTCGGACAGCCCTCGCTGCGCCTCTGCCAGTTGAGTGACGGGGGTCGAGCCTTCTCCCGGTAGTTGGTCGTACCAGGTGGTGTGCTGGGCGAGACGCAGCAATCCCGTTATCCCGCGAGACAGGTCGCCCGCCTGCCGGATCGACAGTGGAAAGGTATCGGCCGGCTGCCTCACCTCCGGATTGGTGTCGTAGGTCTCCACCATGACCAGCAGCGGCGCATCCATCGGAGTATGCGCCATGCTCAGCACC
The DNA here is from genome assembly GCF_038246755.1 of Micromonospora sp. FIMYZ51. Lineage (NCBI taxonomy): Bacteria > Bacillati > Actinomycetota > Actinomycetes > Micromonosporales > Micromonosporaceae > Micromonospora > Micromonospora sp. FIMYZ51. The sequence continues at coordinate 4,997,474 of NZ_CP134706.1, forward strand.
AACCGGAGGTCTATGACCTCATGACCACAGGCGGAGATCGTGATCGGACGTGACAGGTGCGATCGCGTTGGGTGATCAGGAGTGACCTGGCACCCTGGTGCACACCATCGTGGGTGCAACATACGGTTGGTCATGGGTCCACCCCTTCGCAGTAGATCGAGGTTCGGGCCGGAGATCAGGCTGTGGCATTTCAACCACAGGGCTTGCCAACTCGCAAAGTGCGCCGGGGCGGCGCACGCCGCGCCTCGGTGCCGCGCACCGCCCCGACCACGGGCGCGAAGCGTCGGTTCCACGTCCGTGGGACTGCACGTCCGGTTGCCAAACCTGGGAGCGCTGTCCACCTCGCAGCTTGCCATGGTTACCACGGTAAGCCTGGTCACCGTTGCAGGAGACACGCAGCCGGTGATCTACTGGACGCGCCAAACTTGGGAGCGCCAGATGTCTACCTACAAGCCGGATTACCAGCGGATCGCCGATGACCTGCGGGAACAGATCACCGATGGACGACTGAGTCCCGGTGACAAACTGCCCAGCAAGCGCGAGTTGCGCGACATTTATGGCACCAGCGCGCAGCCGGTCGAGGCAGCGCTGTTCCTACTGCGTGCCGAAGGTCTGATCGAGGGCCGGCAGGGCAAGGGCACCTTCGTACTCGAACGCGAGTAGGGGTTGGGACAAGCAGAACCGTTCACACCAGCACTCCGACAGGCGAGGCGTGGACAGCGCTGTCGATGTCTGTTCGAGCTTGTCGCCCCTGACAGTCGTCGACGCGACGTTGCAGCTTTACAGTCAATGGCCAGCCGTCGACCGCCACGACACGACGACCCATGCCGGCCTCGGCGCGCATCTTGCGGATCTTGGCTCGATCCCGACGGACCGTGCATCGCACATACCGGCACAACCCTTGCGGTCGCCACCTCATCCACGAGTTGACAAAGCCTCCCAGGCGGCTGTGGACCAGGCGATCGCCGAGGCAACGACGAAGGCTCCCGCCGACCACTTGCGCGCTGCCTGGGCCGCCGCATACGGCCTCAACCTGGAGCCGGACAGAATCTCTGACGAGGCCATCAGCGTGGTTGAACGTCTTTCCTCACCCCTTCAACCAGCCTCACGACGGGAACCGCGAACCGGTCGACGGCCGGGCCGGGCGAGTTGGCCGAACGGAGTTACGCCGGCCGCTCACGGCTCCGAGGTGGGGAGGAACTGAAGGTGAGAAAGGAGGCGGAGGGCGGCCCGCTAGCGGTGTTGCTGGTGCAGTGGCTGTCGACTGGGATCCTTCGCAAGAAGTAGTTCTCGGCCACGTGAATCAGGATGTGCTGGCCTGCTTCTTGGCGTCTCGGGCCGCCCTCGCTCGGGCGACCTTGGCCGGAGACTGAAACACCTCGGCCAGAACCTCACTCATCAACGCCAGGACCAAGTCGGCGTCCTCCTTGTCTACCGGATCAACGAAATCACCGTGAGCCATGTCGTTTCCTAGGTGACGGACTTCGTGCGCGCCTTCCTTGATGTGCTCCCGGATCAGACCCCGCTCGTGCATCTCATCAACTTTTTGCCTCAAGCCGCCGTTCAGGACATTCTTAGCCTTGGCAGTCGCCTCAATCACTGACCGCGCCAAAAGGACGGCTGCCCTTAGGTTCTTACTGTCGGCACACCGGTATGCCTCGGATGCCGCTGCCCCGATGTGCTCAGGCACATCCGGGAATCCCCTGATCCCGGAGGTGCTTGGAGACCACTGCAACAGGTCTCGATGATCGCCCAAGAAGGACAAAAGCGCCGTAATGCTTTCGTGATCCTCATAGCCGTCGGTGACTACCGAGGCAATCATCAGGCCAGCACAGCCGTCGCACTTAAAGCAGGCCATGGTTGTCGTTTCCACCGTCTCTGGATCGATAAACCACGCTGCCGCACGTGTACCGTCAACATAAGCCATGTGCGCGTATCGCCCGCACCATGCGCAGTAAGCTCCCGCCACGCAGGGACCCTACGTCCCAGCCCTGACAACTCCCTAGCCCGAGCCAGCTCGCGCCGCATAGCTGCTGGGCCGGGACCGCTGGACCACGGCCGAGAACCGTCGGATCAGAGCAGGCGGGAGGTCCAGAGCAGGCTGAGGCCACCGGCACAGAGCGCGAGCAGCAACCCGAGCCCGGCGTACCACTGGGTGATCTCCCTTGGCTCGGTCCGGAAGCCGATCGAGCTGCCCATGTCCTGGTAGACCTGCTTCAGCTCGCTGACCGTGGCCGCCTCGTAGAAGTAGCCCTCGGTGTTCTCGGCCAGGTCGGCGAGGGCGAGCCGGTCCACCGGCACCCGCTGCAACTGGCCGCCGATGTCGACGTGGCCGGTGTCGGTGCCGAAGGCGATGGTGGAGACCGGCACGTTCGCCGCCTGCGCTGCTGCCGCCGCCTCCTCGACCGACCTGCCGGCCGTGCGGTACCCGTCGGAGAGCAGCACGATGCGGGCCGGCGGAATGCCGGCCGCGCCGTCGGCCGGCACCGACCGGATCGCCTCCAGGCAGGTGAAGACCGCCTCACCGGTCGCCGTCGCCTCGGCCAGCACCAGCCCGTCGATGGCGCTGGTCACCGCCGCCCGGTCCTTGGTCGGCGGCACCAGCACGTTTGCCGACTTGGCGAACGAGACCAGCCCCACGTTGTAGGTCTCCGGCAGCTCCGCCACGAACTGCTTGGCCGCCTCCTGGGCCGCCTCCAGCCGGTTCGGCGGCACGTCGTCGGCCTGCATGGAGAGCGACACGTCGATGGCCAGCATGATGGTGGCCCGCTCCAGCGGCTCCCGGGTGTCGATCGCCGGTCGGGCCAGCGCGCCGGCCAGCACCAGCAGGGCGAGCAGGAAGGCAGCCGCCGGTATGTGCCGGCGCCAGCCCAGCCCCTTCGGCGCCACGGTACGCAGTAGGTCCACATTGGTGAACCGCAGCGCGTACTCCCGCCGGCGCAGTTGCCGCCAGACGTAGAGCGCGGCCAGGGCGAGCACCGGCAGCACGGCCAGCAACCACCACGGTTGCAGCAGTCGAATCATCTCATCGTCCCTCGGGTGCGGGCGTGCCGTTGCGCGGCCACGAAGCGCACCATGTCCAGCAGCCAGTCTCGGTCCGTACGCAGTCTCAGGTGCCCGGCACCGGCGGAGCGCAACGCGGCGGAGATCTCCGCCCGCTGGCTGGCAGCCGCCGCCGCGTACCGATGCCGCAGGCTCGGGTCGGCGGTCTGCACCTCGTGCAGTTCGCCGGTCTCCGGGTCGATGACCGGAAGCACTCCGACGTCGGGCAGTTCCAGTTCCCGCGGGTCCACCACCTCGATCGCCAGCACGTCGTGCCGGACCCGCAGCTTGCGCAGCGGCCGGGACCACTGGGCCGGCGGGGCGAGGAAGTCGGAGATGATCACCGCGACGCCGCGTCGGCGGGGCGGCCGGTTGAGCATCTCGACAAGCGCGCCGAGGTCGCCCCGACCCGGCCGGATCTCGGTGGCGGCGATGGCACGCAGCATGCCCTGCGCCTCGCGGCGCCCCGACCGGGCGGGCAGCCGGACCAGCCGGCCCGGGTCCGACGCGGGCACCGCCCGGCGGCCCCACCGACGCGGGCGCGGGGGTAGGTCGCCGCCGCTGCCCACGACCGCGCCGATCCGGTTACCGCCCCGCACGGTCAGGTGGGTGATGGCCGTCGCCGCCGCGATCACCACGTCCCGCTTGAGCCACCGGCCGGTGCCGAAGTCGAGGCTCGCCGAGAGGTCCACCGCCAGCCAGGTCTCCAGCTCACGGTCGGCCACCGTACGCCGTACGTGCGGCGTCGTGGTGCGGGCGGTCACCGGCCAGTCCATCCGGCGTACGTCGTCGCCGGGGCGGTACTCCCGGGACTCGCCCGCCTCGCTGCCCGGCCCCGGCAGCAGACCGGCGTAGTCGCCCTGCAACAGCCCGTCGAGTTTGCGGGTGACCAGCAGTTGCAGCCGGGACAGCACCGCGCCGGAGCGGTCGGTGACCGCGTCCGGCTGGCCGTCCCGACCGCCGGGTCGAGGGGTGGTCGAGGTCACGGCCGCTGCCCGGGCCACCCCGAGGTCGGCGCCACCGCGCCAGGCGGTGTCGCCTGCTGCCGGGGCGCCACCGAGGGCAGCGGGATGGTCGCCATCACCCGGTGCACCACGTGGTCGGCCGGCACGTCGTCGGCGAGCGCGTCGTAGCTGAGCACCAGGCGGTGTCGCAGGATGTCCGGGGCGATGTCCTGTACGTCCTGCGGCAGGGCGTAGTCACGCCCGCGCAGCAGCGCCAGCGCCCGGGTCGCCCGGACCAGACCGAGCGAGGCGCGCGGGCTGGCGCCGTACTGGATAAGTTGCGCGACGTCGGGCATGCCGTGCTCGGCGGGGGCGCGCGTGGCCAGCACCAGCCGGACCGCGTAGTCGATCAGGGCATTGTGTACGAACACCTGGTCGGCCTTCTGTTGAAGGGCGATCAGGTCGTCGGTGCCGAACACCGGGGTGGGCTCGGGTGCGGCCACCCCCATCCGGTAGACGATCTCCCGTTCCTCGGCGTCGGTCGGATAACCCACGATGATCTTCATGAGGAACCGGTCCCGCTGCGCCTCCGGCAGCGGGTAGACCCCCTCCTGCTCGATCGGGTTCTGCGTCGCCATCACCAGGAACGGGTCCGGCACCCGGTGGCTCTCCCCGCCGATCGAGACCTGCCGCTCACTCATCACCTCGAGCAGGGCCGACTGCACCTTCGCCGGTGCGCGGTTGATCTCGTCGGCGAGCAGAAAGTTGACGAAGACCGGCCCCAGCTCCACGTCGAACTTCTCGCTTGACTGCCGGTAGATACGGGTACCCATGATGTCGGCCGGCACCAGGTCGGGGGTGAACTGCACCCGGGCGAACGACCCGCCGACGACCCTGGCCAGGGTCTCCACCGCCAGGGTCTTGGCCACCCCCGGTACGCCTTCCAGCAGGCAGTGCCCCCGGGCGAGCAGCGCCACGAACATCCGCTCCACCATCCGGTCCTGCCCGACGATCACCCGCTTGATCTCGAAGAGCGCCCGCTCCAGCAGCCCGGCGTCCTGTGCCGGGGTGGTGGTCGGTGCCGAGGGCGGCTGCGGCTGCGTCCCGTTCGGCGTCGGAGCGTCGGGCATGGTCGGCTGGGCCACCGGTCCTCCACAGCATGATTTGGTCGTCGTGGCGTGTGCGTTACCAAGCCTCGCATGCCCGGCTGAGTACGGACGTGGGGAGCGACCGATTTTCGCCACGCCGTCCCGCGCCAGGCGAAATCGCCAAACGTGAGTGGACAGAAGCGGCCCCGGCGTGTGTACCATGCATTCGTCGCCGGGCGGCTTCCCCCGTGGCCGCCCGGCGCTCTATCTCTCCCGTCGCCCTAGACTGGCCGGGATGAGTGATCTCGACACCCCAAGCCAGCCGCTGATCTGTTCGGCCCGCGGGTGTCGCGCCCCGGCCGCGTGGTCACTGCGCTGGAACAATCCTCGAATCCACAAGCCCGAGCGGCGCAAGACGTGGCTCGCCTGCGACCTGCACCGTCCACAGCTCGGCGACTTCCTCACCGCGCGGGGCTTCCTGCGCGAGGTCGCCCCGCTGGCCGGATCGCCTACGCTCGAAGGGTGGACGCGGACAACGGAACCCCAGCTCGGTGAGCGCGAGGAGTGAGCTTGCGAGCCCCGCAGTCGCGAACGAAAGGCCCAGCTCGGTGAGCGCGAGGAGTGAGCTTGCGAGCCCCGCAGTCGCGAACGAAAGGCCCAGCTCGGTGAGCGCGAGGAGTGAGCTTGCGAGCCCCGCAGTCGCGAACGAAAGGCCAGCTCGGTGAACGGTGACGGACCGGCCGGCCCGCAGCCGGCGCCCCCGGTGGCACAGCCCGGCCCACTCGAACCCTGGCCGGACACGGTCCGCTGGCAGTCGATCTCGACCGACCTGATCTGGGTGGAGTTGCTGCGACTCGCCGCCCTGGTGGCCGTCGTCTCGGCGGTACTCGGGGTCAGCTGGGCGGTGACCGGTTCCTGGCCCTTCGGCCTGGGGCTGGGTGTCCTCGTGCTGTTCGCGGTGTGGCGCGCGGTGACAATCGTCCGGGCGGTACACGCCTGGGGCTACGCGGAACGCGAGAACGACCTGCTGGTGCGGCACGGTCTGCTGGTGCGCCGGCTGTCCATCGTGCCGTACTCCCGGATGCAGTTCGTCGACGTCAGCGCCGGTCCGCTGGAGCGGGCGTTCGATTTGGCCACCGTGCAGTTGCACACGGCCGCCGCAGCCAGCGACGCCCGGGTGCCCGGGTTGCGGCCGGCGGAGGCGTCCCGGCTGCGCGACCGGCTCACCGCGCTCGGCGAGGACCGGGCGGAAGGGCTGTGAGCGGCCCGACCGGTTGGGGTCCGGAGCAGCCCGCACCGCCCCCCGCCGACGCACCACCTCCCGAACCGCACGCTCCACCCGCCGGCCACGCCCACGACACCCCACCCCAGAGCGCCCCACCACCCGGCTACCCCCACGGCGCTCCCCACCCGGCTATCCGCCGGGGCGCCCCCACCCGGCTACCCCCACGGCACGCCCCCACCCGGCTACCCCACGGCACGCCGCCGCCCGGCTACCCCACGGCACGCCGCCGCCCGGCTACCCCACGGCACGCCCTACCCCCACGGCGGGCCGCCACCCGGCTATCCGCCCGGGGCGCTGCCGCCCGGGCCGCCGCCGGGGTTTCCACCCGGGTCGCCGGGCTTCCCGCCCGGTGGGCCGCCTCCGCCGTACGCGACCCATCCGCATCCGACGGGCTCGCCACCGGATCCGTTGCACACCCGGCAGCGACTGCATCCGTTGAGCCCTGCGCTGCACGGCGCCAAGTCCCTGGTCGTGGTGATCGCCGGGCTCTCCTGGTCGACGCTGTCCCGGGTCGGGTTCGGCTGGTTCGTGACGATGGTGATCGTGATCGCTCTCGGCGCCACCGTGCTGGCGGTGGTCAGTTGGTACAACACCGGCTTCCAGGTGGTCGGCCGGGAGCTGCGGATCTACGAGGGGCTGCTCTGGCGCCGGACCCGGGCCATCCCGCTGGAACGGCTTCAGGCGGTCGAAGTGGTACGCCCGCTGCTCGCCCAGCTCACCGGCCTGGCCGAGCTGCGGTTGGAGGTGGTCGGCGGCGGCAAGACCGAGGCGCCGCTGGCGTTCCTCGGGGTCGCCGAGGCGTCAGCCCTGCGGCGACGCCTGCTCACCCTGGCGGGTGCCCGGACCGTCCCCGTGCCGGGCACCGAGCCGGCACCGGCGACGGCACCGGCCGGGGAGCCGCCCGTGCCACCCGGCCGGCCGCTGCACGCGGTGCAGAACCGGGACCTGTTGATCAGCCAACTCCTCACCCCACAGGCGTTCCTGCTGCCCTTCGGCGCGATGTTCGTGGCCGCGCAGTTCCTGTCCGAGGGGTCGTGGTCGTTCATCGCGGTCGCGAGCACGCTTACCGCGATGGCCGGCATCCTGCTGCAACCTGTCCGCCGGGTGCTCGATGACTGGCGGTTCCAACTCGCCCGCGACGAGGACCGGCTGCGGATCCGCAACGGTCTGCTGGAGACCCGGGTGCAGACCGTGCCGCTGCACCGGGTGCAGACCGTGGGCGTGACCTGGCCGCTGCTCTGGCGGATGAAGGGCTGGCTGCGGCTGCGCCTGGAGGTGGCCGGCTACGCCGCTGGCGAGTCCGACCAGCGCAACCGGCCGGATCGCCTGCTTCCCGTCGGTGACCTGGCCACCGGCGAGCGGATCGTCGCCGAGGTGCTGCCCGGCGTCGACCTCTCCGCGTTGCCGCTGAGCCCGCCGCCGTCCCGCGCCCGGTGGGTCAACCCGCTGAGCCGCCAGGTGCTCGGCGCCGGCCTGACCGAGCAGGTCTTCGTGGTCCGCTCGGGCCTGCTCACCCGCCAGCTGACCATCGTGCCGTACGCCCGGTTGCAGAGCGTCCGGGTGGTGCAGGGACCGGTGCAGCGCCTGCTGGGGATGGCCACCGTGCACGCCGACACCGCTGGTGGAGCCGGTGCCGCAGCGGTGGACCGGGATCTCGCCGAAGCCTGGGCCCTGGCGGCCGAACTCACCACCCGCGGCCACACCGCCCGCCGCCCCACCTAACAGCCACCCCACCCCTCGTTACCTTTTTGATCGTCCCCAGCCGGGGACTCCTCGGTCGCCCGGCCCGGTATGACTTCCTGCCCCTGTCGTAGGCATGATCCGGGGGGTGTTGTCGCCGGGTCGGGTGGCGTCGGCGGACCGCTGATAGGGACACGGCCGCCCTGTTTGGGGTTGGTCTCTTCGTAACGTGGGTGCCGGCAGTCCGACGCCTGGACCTGTGGCCGAGGCCACGGACGATGCGTGGAGGCGGGTGTGGTGCACGGCGGATACGGCGTCTACCTCGGGTTGGATGTCGGTAAGGGTGATCATCACGCGGTCGGGTTGGCGCCGGACGGCAAGCGGCTGCACGACGCACCGTTGCCGAACACCGAGGCTCGGCTGAGGCAGTTGTTCGACAAACTCGCCGGCCACGGTCGGGTGCTGGTGGTGGTCGACCAGCCCGCCTCGATCGGCGCCCTGCCGGTCGCGGTGGCTCGGGCATGCGGTCATCAGGTGGCCTACCTGCCCGGCCTGGCGATGCGGCGGATCGCCGATCTGCACCCCGGAAGCGCGAAGACCGACGCCCGCGACGCCTATGTCATCGCTGATGCCGCCCGCACCCTGCCGCACACGCTGCGGCGGGTCGACGTCGGAGATGAGGCTCTGGCCGAGTTGGAGGTCCTCGTCGGCTTCGACGACGACCTCGCTGGCGAGGCCACGCGCGTGTCGAACCGTATCCGGGGACTACTCACCCAGATTCATCCCGCCCTGGAACGGGTTCTCGGCCCGAAGGTGCACCACAAGGCCGTGCTGGAGTTGCTGTCGCGCTGCGGCGGACCGGCCGGACTCCGCAAAGCCGGTCGCCGCAAACTACTCTCGATCGCCGCCGTCCACGCACCCCGCATGGGTGAACGGCTCATCGAACAGCTCATGGCAGCCCTCGACGAACAGACCGTCACCGTCCCCGGCACCCAAGCAGCCGAGACGATCCTGCCCCGTCTCGCCGACAGCCTCCGCGACGTCCTACACCAACGCGACCAAGTCGCCGACCAGGTCGAGAGGATGCTTGATGCACACCCTCTTGCCCCGGTCCTGACATCGATGCCCGGCATCGGCGTCAGGACCGCCGCCAGATCCTGCTCGAAGTCGGCGACGGCACCGCCTTCGCCACCCCCGGCCACCTCGCCGCCTACGCCGGCCTCGCCCCCGTCACCCGACGCTCCGGCACCAGCATCCGCGGCGAGCACCCACCCCGAGGCGGCAACAAGAACCTCAAACGCGCGTTCTTCCTCGCCGCGTTCGCATCCCTCGCAGACCCCGTCAGCCGCGCCTACTACGACCGCAAACGCGCCGAAGGTAAACGCCACAACGCCGCCCTCATCTGCCTCGCCCGACGCCGCTGCGACGTCCTATACGCCATGCTCCGCGACAAGATCCCCTACCAACCCCGCCCGACCAGCCCCGTCCCCGCTTGACGAAACCCATAGGGACACCCCCCGCCCCACGCCACGCCACACACTTCAGCGATCTTGCACTTTTTGCCTGGGCGAAGGTCGCGAAATACGCATATCGGCGACCGAAACTGCAAGATCGCGGCGCAGTGGGGGTGGGGTGGGGGTGGGTTGGGGGCGGCGGGACTTGCGGCGGGCCCACCAGCGCTCGGCCAGGCCGACCGCCAGGAAGGTCATCCCGACGTAGGCCCAACCGACAAGCACGTCGATCACGTAGTGCTCACCGCTGTAGACAAGCGTGAAGGTCATCGCCAGCGGATACGACAGCAGCAGCGGCCACCAGCGACGCCGGACGTTGCGCAGGAAGAACACCACCACGAAGAGTGCGAACGCGGTGTGCAGCGACGGCATCGCCGCCACCGGGTTCGAGGCCAGCTGTCCGGCGTTGAGCAGGTTGCCGGCGCCGTGCATGCCGAACGCCTTCCACCCCCGGGTGGAGATCCGGGCGACCTCCTCCAGCAGGCCGTTCTGCGCCGCCCACCAGGGCGGCGCGGCCGGGTAGAGGAAATAGGTGATCAGGCCGGTCGCGCAGAGGAAGAACCAGCGGCGCATGAAGGCCGCCCAGCGGCTGCGCTCGCGCATCCAGAGCACCGTGGCGGCGGCCAGCGCGGCCACGAAGTGCGAGAAGTACACCCAGCTGACCAGGACGTCCCACCATCGCACCTCGGGGCGGTACAGGTGCTGCTGCAACCAGACCGTCGGCACCTGGCCGTCCATGGCCCAGCCGAACATCAGCCGGTCCGCCAGGATCAACTCGTACGCGTGCGGGACCGTGCCGTCGTGGTACGCGAAACCGCGGGAGAGGTTGTAGGCGACAAGCAACAGGACCACCGGCACCCAGTCCCGGGCGAAGCGCAGGTGACTGCGCCAGGGGCGGGCCGAGTTCCAGGCAATGGTCCCCGCCCAGATCCAGAAGAAGGCGTAGAGCGGATCGGTAGGCAGCCCGATGACGAGCCAGCCCACCACGAAGGCGACGCTCCACACCGACATCGCGATGACCCGACGGCGACCGCCGTCGGGTGAGACGGGCGGCTCGGTCGGAGCGGCGGGCTGGGGGTCGGTCACGGCAGACATCGCGGACAAGGTTAACGGGTGTGCAGGAAGGGTCCCCGCGCAACGCCTCGGGCACGCCAAAGGGTCACCTCCTGACCTCCCCGGCGCCCGGTGAGCACCTACGCTGTGGCCATGCAGGAGCAGGACCAGACCCTGACCCCGGGGTTGACCGCCCGGGTCGAGTTGACCGTGACCGACGCCGACACCGCGCAGGCGGTCGGCTCCGGCGACGTCCCGGTGCTCGGCACCCCCCGGGTGCTCGCACTGGCCGAGGCGGCGACCGTGGCGGCGACCGCGCGGGAGTTGCCCTCGGGGTCCACCACCGTCGGCACCCGGGTCGAGCTGCACCACCTGGCCCCGACGCCGGTGGGTCGTACGGTAGCGGCCCAGGCCCGGCTGGTCACCGTCGACCGCCGCCGGCTGGTGTTCGAGATCACCGTCACCGAAGGTGAACAGACCGTGGCCACGGGCGAGGTGGAACGGGTACTTGTCGACCGGCACCGGTTCGTCGAACGCGCCGGACAAGCGTCATGAGCCGCTTCGTCGAGGTCGCCGACCGGGTGCTGGTGCTACGGGAACCGCTGCTCGCGGTCAACGTGACGCTTGTGCTCGGCGACGGCGAGGCACTGCTTGTCGACACGCTCTCCACCGCGCGGCAGGCCGCCGAGCTGGCCACCGCGGTCCGCGCGGTCACCGGCGACCCGCTGACCCTGGTCAACACCCACCACCACTTCGACCACTGTTTCGGCAACGCGACGCTAGCCGCCGATCCGCCCCGCCCGATCTGGGCCCACGAGCTGGCCGCGGCGGCGTTGCGCGACGAGCCGGACCGGCTTCGCCAGGAGGCGTACGCGGAACTGCGCGACGGCCGGCCCGAGCTGGCCGCCGAACTTCCGGACACCATGCTGCTGGCCCCCACCCACACCGTGCACACCGAGGCGACGCTCGACATCGGCGGTCGTCAGGTGCTGCTGCGTCACCCCGGTCACGGGCACACCGACGCCGACCTCGTGGTGCAGGTGCCCGACGCCGACCTGCTGGTCGCCGGTGACCTGGTCGAGCAGGGCGGGCCGCCGGCGTTCGAGGACTCGTACCCGTTGCAGTGGCCCGACACGCTGGCCGAGCTGCTGCGCTGGACCACCGCCGACACGGTGGTGGTGCCCGGCCACGGTGATCCGGTGGACGCGGATTTCGTCCGGGCCCAGCACGCCCAACTCGTCGAGCTGGCCTGGTTGATCCGGGCCGGACACACCGGTGGCGCGCCGCCGGAGCGGATCGTCGCCGACGCACCGTTCCCGGCCCGGCCGGCCCTGATCGCCGTTCGACGCGGCTACGCCGAACTGGACGGCACCGCCGGCTGACCCGCTCAGCGCCGTCGCTTCGGCCGCCGCCACGGTCGCGGCGCGGGTGCCAGCAGCGATCCGGGTCAGGTGGGGAACCGCTCGGTCACCTCGGCCCGGGTGGGCATGGCGACGGCGCCGCCGGCCCGTTCACAGACCAGCCCGGCGACCCGCAAGGCGAAGGCGACCCGCGCGTGCCAGCCGTCCGGGTCGGTTGGCGCACCCTCGGCGAGCAGTTCGGCGACGAGCGCGGCCATCACCGAGTCGCCCGCCCCGGTGGCGTCGACCGCGGTCACCTTCGGCGCGGGTACGCGTACCGGATCGGCATCGGCGGCGGCAACCACCGCGCCGTCGGCACCGAGGGTGACCACGACGGTGCCGGTGCCCAGCTCCCGCAGGTACGCCGCCACGCCCTCGACCGGTTCGCCGGGATAGAGCAGCTCGGCGTCGGCCGCGCTCAGCTTGACCAGGTGCGCCCCGGCGGCGAACTCGGCGACCACCGCCCGCAGCCCGGCCAGCGCCGAGGGACCGTCCAGCAGTCGGGGCCGGACGTTGGGGTCGAAGACCCGCAGCCCCGGGCTCAGCGACCAGGCGCGGCGGGCGGCGGCCAGCGTCGCCGGGGCGAGCAGCACGATCGAGCCGCAGTAGAGCACGTCCGCGCCCTCGACCAGGGCGACGTCGAGATCCTCGGGGGTGAGCAGGGCGTAGGACGGCGGATCGCCGTAGAAGCGGAAGTCCGGCTCGGCGCCCGAGAAGGTGGCCACGGCCAGCGTGGTCGACACGGGCGCGGTGACCGCCCCGGCCAGCCCGACGTCGTGGGCGGCGAGGAAGGCACGGATCCGGTCGGCGGGTACGTCGTCACCGAGGGACCCGACGAACTGCACCGCGCCGCCGAGCCGGGCGATCCCGACCGCGACGTTCAGTGGGGCACCGCCGATGGCCTGCCGGTAGACCGGTGTCCCGTCGCACTCGGTGTCGAGCAGGTCGACGAGCGCCTCGCCGAGCACCACCGCGTATCCCATCTGGGGTCCTCTCCGTTGGCCGGTACGTGACGCTCCAGGCTGGCACAGCCGACGCCGCTGCGGCGCGTGAAGCCACGCTATTGGCGCGGACCGGTCGACGCGAGCCGGGCCGATCGCACATATCGAGTGATGACTATTGCGCCGATGCGTCAGGCGTGCTGGGATAGCAATGTCGGATGGCGCGGGGGCTGCGCGCCATCGGCGCCGGGTTCACAGCACGCGAGGGCATCCACAACGCGTCGACAAATCACCGGCGACACTGCCTGGGCGCAGGTCGCCGCATCGTCGCATCCGTCCCACCAGCGGGGGGCGGTCTCTCTCGCCACCCGCTCGTTCCGGCGGGGCCACTTGTCCAAGGGTGCCCCGCGAGTCAGGAGAAACCCGTGCACCGTCCTCGTCTGGCCGCGATATTCTTCGCGGCCGTCACCCTCGCCGCGAGCGCGGTCGTTGCCGTGACCGCGAGCCCCGACCCGGCCGCCGCGCACGGCGCGGCGATGACGCCGGGCGCCCGTACCTACCTCTGTTGGCGCGACGGCCTCACCCAGACCGGGGAGATCCGCCCGCAGAACCCGGCCTGTGCCGCCGCGGTCGCGCAGAGCGGCACGAACTCGCTCTACAACTGGTTCAGCGTGCTGCGCTCGGACGCCGGCGGCCGGACCACCGGCTTCATCCCCGACGGCCAGCTGTGCAGCGGCGGCGCCACCGGTTTCCGCGGCTACGACCTGGCCCGCAACGACTGGCCGCTGACCCACCTGACGGCGGGTCGGTCGATGGAGTTCCGGTACAGCAACTGGGCCCACCACCCGGGCACGTTCTACTTCTACGTGACCAGGGACAGCTGGAGCCCGACCCGCGCGCTGGCCTGGAGTGACCTGGAGGCCCAGCCGTTCCTGACGGTGACCAACCCGCCGCAGCGCGGCGCGGTCGGCACCAACGACGGCCACTACTACTTCACCGGCAACCTGCCGTCGAACAAGAGCGGCCGGCACATCATCTACTCGCGCTGGGTCCGCTCGGACAGCCAGGAGAACTTCTTCGGCTGCTCCGACGTGGTCTTCGACGGTGGCAACGGTGAGGTGACCGGCATCGGCACCGGTGGCACGACGCCGCCGCCGAACCCGACCACCCCGCCGCCGAACCCCACCACCCCGCCGCCGAACCCGACCACGCCCCCGCCGAACCCCACCACCCCGCCGCCGGGCACCGGTGGCTGCTCGGCCACCATCAAGGTGACCAACAGCTGGTCCGGTGGGTTCCAGGGTGAGGTGGAGATCAGGAACACCGGCAGCTCGGCGTTGAACGGCTGGACCGCGAACTGGACCTGGCCCAGTGGTCAGCAGATCAACCAGGTCTGGAACGCGACCCACACCACGTCCGGATCGTCGGTGACGGTAAGCAACGTGGCGTACAACGGCGCTCTCGCGGCCAACGGCAGTACGACGTTCGGCTTCCTCGCCAACGGCAGCAGTGCAACGCCGACGGCGACCTGCTCCCGTAGCTGACGCGAGCAGCTGTTAAGAGGGGCCCCCTGCTATACGCGAGGCGTTAGCAGGGGGCCCTTCCTTACTTCTCAGCGCACCATCGAGCCGACGACGGGCTTGGTGAGCAGGGCCGACTGGTTGCGCTGGATGCCCGGGTCCAGAGTCTTGGCCACGAAGATCGCGTGCCAGACGCAGAAGATCAGCACGGTCCAGACCTTGCGGGAGTGGTCGAACTCCTCCCGCTTGTGCTCCTCCAGCAGGCGCAGCGCGTACGACAGGTCGAGCAGGTCACCGGCGCCCGAGGTGGTAAGCACGTGCCGGGCCCACTCGTACATCTCGCCGCGCAGCCAGACCCGGGTCGGAGTCGGGAAGCCCAGCTTCTTGCGGTTGACGATGGCCGGCGGCACCACACCCTGCAACGCCTGCCGCATCGCGTACTTGGTGGTGTCCGAGCGCGGCGGCAGCTTCAGCTCGACCGGGATCTTCGAGGCCACCTCGAACACCTCGCGGTCGAGGAAGGGCACCCGCACTTCAAGCGAGTGCGCCATGGAGATCCGGTCGGCCTTGACCAGGATGTCCCCGCGCAGCCAGGTGTAGAGGTCGACGTACTGCATCTTGGTGACGTCGTCCAGCTCGGTGCACTCGGCGTAGATCGGCGCGGTGACGTCGGTGTAGCGCACCGAGGGGTCGTAGCGGCGCAGCAGGTGCTGCTTCTCCTCCTCGGTGAACATCCGGGCGTTGCCGTAGTAGCGCTCCTCGATCGGGGTGGTGCCGCGCTCCAGGAAGCTCTTGCCCTTGACGCCCTGCGGGATCGCCTTGGAAACCGCCCGCAGGCCCTTCTGCACCCCGCCGGGCAGCCCGTTGACGCCGCTGAGCGAGAGCGGCTCACGGTAGATCGTGTAACCGCCGAAGAACTCGTCGGCGCCCTCACCGGAGAGCACCACCGTGACGTGCTCGGCGGCCTTCTTGGCCACGAAGTAGAGCGGCACCAGCGCCGGGTCGGCCACCGGGTCGTCCAGATGCCAGACGATCTTCGGCAGCGCCTCGATCATGTCCTGTGGCCCGATCTTGGTCGGGATGGTGGTCACGTCGAGGTGGCGGGCCGACTCCTGGGCGACGTCGATCTCCGAGTAGCCCGGCACGTCGTAGCCGACGGTGAAGGTGAGGATGTTCGGGTTGAACTCCCGAGCCAGGGCGACCACGGCGGTGGAGTCGATGCCGCTGGACAGGAACGAGCCGACCGGCACGTCCGAACGCATGTGCATGCGTACGCTCTCGCGCAGCGTCTCCCGGATCTCGTGGTAGAGCTTCTGCTCGTCGGAGACCGCGGCGGGCCGGAACACCGGCCGGTACCAGCGGCGCACGTCGATCCGACCGCCCGGGGTCCAGGTGAGGTACTCCCCCGAGCCGATCCGGCTGATCCCCTTGTGCAGGGTGCCCGGCTCGGGAACGTACTGGAGGGTCAGGTAGTGGCTGAGGTTCGCCGTGTCGACCCCGGCGTCCCCGGCGTACGCGGACTGCGCGAAGGGCAGCAGCGCCTTTTTCTCCGAGGCCAGGTAGAGCCCGTCGACGGTCTCCAGGTAGTGCAGCGGCTTGATGCCGTAGTAGTCGCGGGCGCCGAACGCGCGGCGTTGCTGCCGGTCCCAGATGACGAAGGCGAACATGCCCCGCAACCGGGTGAGCACCCGCTCGCCCCAGTAGTGGAAGCCGGCGACGATCACCTCGCCGTCGCCGTTGGTGGCGAACCGGGCGCCGTGCTCGCGGATCAGCTCCTCGCGCAGCTCGATGTAGTTGTAGATCTCACCGTTGAAGGTCAGCAGGTAGCGACCGTCGGCGTACGGCAGCGGCTCGTGACTGAGCGCGACGTCGATGATGGCCAACCGCTTGTGGGCGAACACCCCGTCCGCGTACTGACCGGAGGCGTCCCCGACCACCTCGACACCGGTCTCGTCCGGTCCTCGATGGTGCAGGCATTCCAACGCTCCGGCGATGTTGTCGCGGTGGGCGGCGGCGTTGCCGCGCGCACTGAAAAAGGCCAGGAGTCCGCACATGGTCGTCATCTTTCCACGGGTGGCGATCGGGCGAAGCGGCACCGCTGCCCTCGCCGGTGACCCGCTGGCGGGCTCGGGCTCCGCGTCCGTCACGCGGTACCGTCGGAGCAGCAGTGACGCGAAGGGAGCGGGGCATGACCGAGGAACGCACCGACGGCAAGCCGGCCGATGGCACGGAGTCACACGACCCGGATTTCCCACCGGCGTTCCTGTCGTTCATGCGGCAGGGCTGGCAGGACAGCACCCTGCCGGTGGGCCCACGACCGGAGGTGCCGAACTACGCCAAGCGCCGGGCCGCGCTCTCGGCGGCCTTTCCGGGCGAGACGCTTGTCATCCCCACCGGCCCCGAGAAGGTACGCGCCAACGACACCGAGTACCGGTTCCGGCCGGGCAGCGACTTCGCGTACCTGACCGGTGACCACGATCCGGACAGCGTCCTGGTGTTGCGGCCCAACGGCTCCGGCCACGACGCCACCCTGTTCATGCGGCCCCGCTCCTCCCGGGAGAGCGACGAGTTCTTCCGCAGCCGGCACGGCGAGCTGTGGGTGGGCCGCCGGCACACCCTGGCGGAGAAGTCGACCGAGCTGGGCCTGCCCACCGCCGACCTGACCGAGCTGGAAGCGGCGCTGGCCGGGCTCGCACCGGCCCGGACCCGGGTGCTGCGCGGCTTCGACGCGGGCGTGGACGCCGCCGTACGCCCGTACGACGGCGTGCGGGAGGAAGGCCAGCCGGCCCGCGACCGCGAGTTGGCGATCACCATTTCCGAGCTGAAGCTGGTCAAGGACGAGTGGGAGATCGGCCAGCTCCAGGACGCGATCGACGCCACGGTGCGCGGCTTCGAGGACGTGGCCCGCGTGCTGCCGGCCGACCGGGGTGTCTCGGAACGGCTGTTGGAGGGGATCTTCGCGCTGCGCGCCCGGCACGACGGCAACGACGTCGGCTACGGCTCGATCGTCGGTGCCGGTGAGCACGCCACGATCCTGCACTGGGTGCACAACCACGGGGTCACCCGACCGGGCGAGCTGCTGCTGATGGACATGGGTGTGGAGGGACGCAACCTCTACACCGCGGACGTGACCCGGGTGCTGCCGGTGAACGGCCGGTTCACCGCCCTTCAGCGCCAGGTCTACGACATCGTGTACGCCGCGCAGCAGGCCGGCATCGAGTTCATCAAGCCCGGTGTGACGTTCAAGGACGTCAACCGGACCTGCATGCGGGTGCTCGCCGAAGGGCTGGCCGACCTGGGGCTGCTGCCGGTGAGCGTGGACGAGGCGATGGACGAGTCGTCGACCGTCTACCGGCGCTGGAGTCTGCACGGCTTCGGGCACATGCTCGGCATCGACGTGCACGACTGCTCGAACGCCCGCAAGGAGGCGTATCGGGACGGTGCGCTGGGTGAGGGGTACGTGCTCACCGTCGAACCGGGCCTGTACTTCCAGCCGGAGGACGAGTTGGTGCCCGAGGAGTTGCGCGGCATCGGCATCCGGATCGAGGACGACGTCCTGGTCACCACCGACGGCGCGGTGAACCTGTCGGCGGGCCTGCCCCGGCAGGCCGACGAGGTGGAGACCTGGCTGGCCGAGCAGCGCGAAGCCGGCCCCCGCCTACCCGCCTGACCCGCCCTCCCCCTCCTCTCCCCACATTCACCGGTTGATCAAGAGGTTTGCGTCGGAAAACGCCCGGCTGGCGGACGCAAACCTCTTGGTCATCGGACCGACCGAGCGGGTAGCTCTGCCCGGTTCGGGTTGAATGTGGGGTTTTTTCTTATAAGTCTTCCTAGTGAGGATCCTTCTCATACGGTGGCAATCAGAGCTGCAACCCATTTGTAGCTGCTCGCACTCCTTTGGGCGGTGCGAACCAGTCTGGTAGCAGGAAAGGGCGGAAGGCTCTGATGTCCAGTGATGTAACGGCGTACTACGGTGGGCCGCCTCCGGTGCCACCGGAACCATCGAGACCAGGCCGACGCAAACTCTGGGTGGCCGCAGGCGTGGCCGGCCTGACCGGCGTCGTCGGCCTCGCCGCGCTTGGCGGCCTGGCCGCCCGCGAGCAGAAGTCCGGCGACCAGGACCGCACCTCGGACGCGCAACCGGCGGTCGCGCCGCAACCGGAGGCCGCCGCCGGCCCCATCGACAAGGGCGCGGCGAAGGGTGAACGCGGTGCGGGCTGGAGCGGTCGCGACGGCCCACCGGCGCACCGGGACGCCGGCAAAGCGGCGAAGCGGGTGCCCTGCGACAGCGACAAGCTCATCGAGGCCATCACGTACGCCAACGCCAATCAGGGCGGGGTGCTGGAGTTGGCACACGGGTGCACCTACGAACTGACCCGCGCCGAGCGCGGCGACGGCCTACCGGTGATCAGGCAGGCGATCACCCTCACCGGCCGGGACACCCGGATCACGCGGGCGGCGAACGTCGATCCGTTCCGGATCCTGCACGTCGGCCGTGGCGGTCACCTGACCCTTCGGCAGGTGACGATCAAGGGTGGCCAGACCCCGGCCGATCTGATCGCCCTCCCGGCCAGGCCGAAGAACCTGATCGGCCCGTTCGGCGGCCCGACTCCGACGACAAAGAAGCCGGCAGCCACACCACAAGCGCCGGCGGCGGCCAAGCCGGCAACCCCGAAATCCGCAGCCCCGAAAGCGGCAGCTGCGGCGGCCGTGGCGGGTCCGAGCGACGGCGCGGGCCTGCTCGTGCAGCGGGGCGGCCGGGCCGACATCGAGCGCAGCGAGTTCTCGATCAACCACTCCGGCGGCAACGGCGGGGCGGTGGCCAACTTCGGCACCACCCGGCTCACCCACACGCTTGTCGAGCGGAACAGTGCCGCCGGGTCCGGCGGCGGTGTCTTCAACGCCGGGGTACTGCGGGTGGAGGACACCCGGATCGCGGGGAACAGCGCCCAGATCGGTGGCGGCGGCATCGGCAACGGCGCACCCCCGGACGGCACTCGCCGGTCGGGCGGCACCGTCTGGCTGTGGCGGAGCGCCATCAGCCACAACCGCACCGCCGGGGTCGGTGGCGGCATCCTCGACGTGCTGGGCACCACCACGGTCGGCCAGAGCGAGGTCGTCGACAACACCGCGAGCGAGGGTGGCGGCGGGATCGTCGCCTACCACGGCACCAGGCTTGCACTTCAGCGCGTCCTGGTGGCCCGCAACTCCACCGACGCAGACGCCGGCGGGGTGGCCGTCAGCCTGGAGAGCAGTGCCGTGATCGAGCAGAGCGTGATCACGGAGAACGTCGCCGGCGGTGTGGGGGCCGGTCTCTACGTCTGGCTTGGCGACGTGCTGCTGCGGGACACCGAGGTGGTGGCCAACCAGGCGGTCGGCCAGGACTCGGCGGGCGGCGGCATCGTCAACAACCTCGGCCGGGTACGACTGGAACGGTCGAAGGTGGCGCAGAACGTTTCAGTGTCGGCTCCGGGAGGAATATCCACAAACAACGATGGGGTCACCATCGACCGGGCTTCCGCCGTCACCGGCAACCGACCGACCAACTGCATCGGCAGCACGATCATTCCGGACCGTTGCTTCGGCTGACCTGACGCCGAGCAGCGAGCAACACGGACAGCACCACCACATAGCAGGGGCTCCTCCGCACCGGTGACGGCAGGGAGGAGCCCCAACCGTTCCCGGACCACCCCCTCGTCACCGGGATCCCGCAGCTCACGGGCTGGGTCGATCTGGTGCTGGTTGGACATCGCCGGCCTCCCACACCCCGAATGCGGGGTTATTTCGTATATGAGCCCGAGGCGAGGATCCTTCTCATACGGTGCATCTGGGAGCTACAACCGATTTGTAGCAGGGGACGCTCACCTGGCGTGACGACCCTGTCTGGCACGACGAGAGGGCAGAGAGCTCCGATGTCCAACTACCTAGCTAAGAACAACGCCGCCGAGCCGGCGGCGGCGTCCAAGCGGCGCCGCAAGCTCTGGCTCGCCAGCGGCGTCGCCGGTCTCACCGGCGTGGTCAGCATCGCCGCCGTCGGTGTCGCCACCGGCGCCGGCGCGGTCGGTTCCGAGGGTCTCCGCTGGTCCACCACGCAGCAGGTCAGCAGGGACGGCGGCCCGGGCGCGGGCGAGCACGAGGGCAAGCGGGACGAACGCGAAGGAGGCCAGGGCAAGGACGAACGCGACGCAGGCCACGGCAAGGGCGAACGCGAGGGACGCCACGGCAAGGACGAACGTGAGGGTCGCGGAAAGGAGGTGCCCTGCAACTCCGACAAGCTGATCCAGGCGATCATCTTCGCCAACGAGAACCACGGCGGCGTGCTGGAACTGGCCAAGGACTGCACCTACACCTTGACCCGGTCCGACGAGCACGGCAACGGCCTGCCGGTGATCAAGGAGAACATCGTGCTCAAGGGGCACGACACCAAGATCGTCCGGGATGCCACCGCCCATCAGTTCCGGATCCTCACCGTGGGCCGGGGCGGGCACCTGACCGCGAAGGGTCTGACCATCAAGAATGGCCAGACCGTGCGGTCCCGCCTGCTCGGCGAGACCGCTGAAGCAGCGTGGTCCCGGTTCTCCAACTCGGTCGAGGCGACCAAGGCCGCCCAGGCCGGCCAGGACTACCTGCCGTTGTTGCAGGCCAAGCCGAAGGGCGAGGCGCTCAAGGCCGCGCACGCCAAGAACGAGGCGACGACGCTGCTCGACGGGGGATCGCACGCCGGTGGCGGCGTCCTGGTGCACGCGGGCGGCACCGCGAAGTTCGAGGAGACCCACATCGTGGGTAACCAGGCCGGCAGCCTCGGCGGCGGCCTCGCCAACTTCGGCCGGACCAGCCTGCACCACACCACGGTCGCCGACAACACCGCCTTCTTCTACGGTGGCGGCATCTTCAATGCCGGCGTCCTGGAGGTCCGCGAGTCGCGGGTCAGCAACAACGACGCCGCCATCGGCGGCGGTGGCGTCGCCAACGGCGCGGCGTTCATCTTCGGCCCGGACATCGACGGCGGCACCGCCTTGATCGAGCGGAGCGAGATCAAGGACAACGAGACGCTCGGCTTCGGTGGTGGCCTGCTCGACATCGAGGGCACCACCGCGGTCAAGCACACCAAGGTCGCCAACAACACGGCGGGCCTGGCCGGCGGCGGGATCACCGCGGCGGGTGACAGCAACTTCGAACTGTCGCACGTCGAGATCGTCGACAACGCCACGGTCGGCGTGGGCGGCGGCATCGCCCTGGCGCTCGGCTCGATCGCAAATGTCGAGGAGAGCAAGATCGTCGCAAACAAGGCAGGCTTCTTCGGCGGCGGTGTGTTCGCCGTCCTCAGCGAGGCCACCTTCCGCAAGAGCGAGATCAGCGGCAACCGGGCAGTCGGTCCGCTGGGTGTCGGCGGTGGCGTGTTCAACGTCCTCGCCGAGATCGACCTCGACCAGACGCGGGTCGCGCACAACTTCGCGACTCTCCGCCCGGGCGGCGTGTTCAACTTCCTGGGTCGCGTCGAGGTGGACGACAAGTCGGCCATCACGGCCAACAAGCCGACCAACTGCGAGGGCACGCTGACGCCGGTCCCGCGCTGCTTCGGCTGATCGCCGCAGGCGTGGCCACCGGCCACACCTGCGGGGCCACCGGCCCCCTCCCGCACCAGCGGGAGGGGGCCGGTTCACCTCGTTAGCGCTGCACGAAGACGGCCACGCTGCGGCCCGGCACGGTGAACGTGCCGCTCGACGCATCGAACGCCGCGCTACGCAACACCGGGTCGGCCGAGGCACGCAGCACCGGGTGCAGTGCCACGTCCGCACCGCGCAGTCCGGCGACCCGCTGCGTCGCGGCCTGCGGGGTGCCGTTGAAGACCACCGTTACCGACTTCCACGCCCCGCCGAGCCCTCGGGCGTCGAGGGTCATGGTGAGCACGCCCGGCATCTCGGTCGGGCCGGCGAGCGGGAAGGCCACCCGCCGCTGCACCTCACTCGCGCTGGGCAGGCCGAACACCGGCGTGGTAGCCCGGATCCGCAGCAGCTCGGCGTACCGGGCATCGGTCAGCTCGATCGCCGCGCAGTCCGGCACCAGCTTCCGGTCGGCCAGCAGCGGCCGGGCGTACGGCCACTTGTCCCGGTTGTCCTCGGCCGGCGGCAGGCCGATGCCGAACCCGTTGCCCTGGGCGCAGTCCCAACGGATCTGGTTGAACCAGTCCCCCGAGTTGTACGAGTTACGGTCCAGCGACTTCGACCGCAGCCGCTCGGTGCCGGTGGTGACGAAACCGGCGCCCTGGCCCAGCACCACCGTGCTCAACGCCAGCACCTGCATCCGGGCCCGGTCCGTGGCCGAGGTGCCCTGCGGCAGTTTGTACGCCAGCGCGTCGTACAGGATCTCGTTGTCGTGCGCGTCGACGTAGGTGATCGCCTCCCCCGGCGCGTCGGTGTAACCGGCGGGCGAGCCGTTGTAGTCGACCTGTTCGCCGGTGACCGTCCGGCCCGCCGAGTCGGTGAACCGGTAGCCGCGCAGGTTGCCGGCCAACCCGACCTTGATCAGGTCGTGCTGGTGCAGCAGCCGGGCCCGCTGCTCGGCGGCCGAACCGTTCACCGGGTCGCCGTTCGGGTCGGTGAACAGCCCCGAGGCGAAGCCCTGTTGGCGCGGGTTCTCGTCGAACGGGCCGCCGCCGCGTACCGCGTCGCGCAGCCGGTCGTTGAAGGTGCCGATTCCGGTGCCGGCCATGTTGGCCTGGGTGGCCTGCACGAACCGGGCGTCGTCGGCCACCTCGCCGAAGTTCCAGCCCTCGCCGTAGAGCAGGATCCGCTTGCCGTCCACACCGTCGCGGGCCACGGTCAGCTTGTCCAGCGCCTTTCGGACAGCCAGGATGTTCGCCTTCGGGTGGTGGCCCATCAGGTCGAACCGGAAACCGTCCACCTTGTACGCCCTGGCCCAGGTGACCATCGAGTCGACCACCAGCTTGCCCATCATGGCGTGTTCCGGCGCGGTGTTCGCGCAGCAGGTGGAGGTGGCCACCGTGCCGTCGTCGAGCAGCCGGTGATAGTAGCCGGGCACGATCTGGTCGAGCACCGACTTGGGGTCGGTGCCGGCCGCCGAGGTGTGGTTGTAGACCACGTCCAGCACCACCCGCAGACCCGCCTTGTTCACTCCGGCCACCATCTGCCGGAACTCGGTGGTACGCCGGGCCCCCTCCGGGTCGACCGCGTACCCGCCCTCCGGGACGGTGTAGTGCAGCGGGTCGTACCCCCAGTTGTAGCCGTCGGTCTCCCGCACCGCCGCGATGCACTCCTGCTGCCGCGGCGAGTCGGGCGGCAGGGCGGCCAGGTCGCAGTCCGGCTGCCGCTGGTCGGCCCGCCGCTCGGGGATAGTGGCGAAGTCGAACGCGGGCAGCAGGTGCAGGTGGGTCACTCCGGCGTCGCTTATCGCCTTGAGGTGTCGCATGCCGGCCGTGCCCGGGTCGGTGAAGGCGAGGTAGGTGCCCCGCCGCTGCGCCGGCACGGTGTGGTCGGCGATGGAGAAGTCGCGTACCGACAGCTCGGAGATCTGCACCCTGGCGTCCGGCACGGCGGCCGGCTTGCGCAACGTCGCCCAACCCGCCGGGGCCAGCTTCGGGTCGGTGAGGTCGACGATCTGGCTGTGCGTGGAGTCCGCCGCCAACGCCACCGAGTACGGGTCGGTCACCGAGGCGGTCACCAGCTGCTGTGCCGCCGGCTGCCACGCCTGCACCCGGTAGCGGTAGTACTTCCCGGTCCAGTCGCGCGCCCCGCGTACCGACCAGACGCCGGTGCGGTCGTCGCGGCGCATCGGCACCGTCCGCGGCGTGGCGGTCGGCGAGTCGAACAGCTCAAGCGACACGGTCCGGGCCGTCGGCCCCCAGACCGCAAGGGTCGGTACGCCACCGGTGAAGGTGGCGCCGAGCTGGGCGGTGGTGGCCGGGGCGTACACGTCGTCGAGCACGCCGGGAAGCTGCACGCCGGTGGCGGCGAGCAGGGTGCCGTCGGCAGCCCGCTCGGTCACCAGCAGCTGTCCGCGCAGGGCGGCCGGCACCTTGGCCAGGTCCCGCCGGTCCAGGGTGAAGGTGCGGTGGTCCCACAGGTGCGGGAAGGCCGCGCGCTGGGCCTCGGTGAGCCCGTTGCGCTGCGCGGTCAACGGCAGCGAGGTGTACGTGCCGACCAGCTCGCCGTCGACCACCCGCACCCCGCCGGCCGGCGCGCTCACCAGCGCGTACGCCTTGCCGTCAGTGGGGCCGGTGCGCCAGGCGACGGTGGACCGGTCGATCCAGTGCGCCCGCTGCTTGTCGATGTCGGTGTCCGGGCCGGCGCCGGTGGCCGTGGACGGCAGCAGCCGGCCCGGCGTCGCGGCGAGCAGCCAGACCTCGCGGCCGGCGTCGGTGAAGTCGAGCCGCTGGTCCTGCGGCAGGTCCTTCTCGTCGCCGGAATGGATGATGTAGCTGAGCCCGGTCGCGCCCTCGGCCAGCGGCACCCGGAACTCGGCGCCGAACGAGTCGATCCGGGTCGGCGGCAGCGGCCGGGACCAGTCGGTGGGGCTGGCCGCGCCGTCCCAGACGTGCAGGCCCCAGCCGTCGTAGTCGCCGTCCGGCCGGTGGTAGTGGAGCACCGCCACGCCCTCCTCGACCGGCGGAGCCGGCTCACCGGCGGCCTCCTCCCGGCTCTGGTAGGTGGCCGGGTCGCCCTGCTTGACCCAGACCTCGCCGGTCTGCGTGACGTCCACCGTCCGGTCGTTCTCGACATCCTTGTTGCCGTCGGCGTCGACCACCAGGAAACCGACGGACTTGGCGCCCGGCTTCAGCTTGACCCAGGCGAACCGCCCGTACGCGTCGGTGCCGGCGAACGGCTGGCCCTGCGGCCACTCGGTGGCGTACGCCGGGTCGATGTCGCCCCAGGCGTACAGCCCCCACTCGGCGTAGTCGCCGTCCGGCCGCTGGTGGTGCACCACCAGCCAGTCCCGGGACGAGCCGACCTGCTCGGGCGTACCGACTGTGGTGGTGGACCGGGCGGTCGCGGTGCGGCCCCGGCCGTCGCGGACCGCCGCCAGGTACTCGATCCTGGTGCCGGCGGCCAGGCCGGTCAGGTCGTGGTGCACGGTGTACGGCGCGCGGTGCGCCGAACCGAGCAGGGTCCACTTTCCGCCCGCGACCCGGGCCGCCATCGTGACGGTGGCCAGCGGATCTCCGGTGACCTGGGCGGTCACCTCGGCCCGGGTGGCCGGCGGCGCGTCCGGGGCGGTGATGGTGACGGCCGGCTTGGCGCCGGGCAGCGCCACCGGCTTGCCGGCCCGGTGCACCACCGCCGACAGCGGCGGCACGGTCAGCGTCAGCTTTCCGTCGCCGGCAGCGGCCGACCGAGCGGTGGCGCCGTGAATGCCGGTGAAGGTGGCGCCGGGCGACCAGGTGTCCACCGTGACAGTCTGCGCGGTCGCGGCGTTGTTGACCGCCACCAGGTACTCGGTGCGGTTACCCGGATCGAACCGGGAGAAGGCGAAGACGCCGGGGCCGTCGGCCGCGTACCGGGTGACCTGCACGCCGTCACGCAGCGCCGGGTGTGCCTGGCGCAGCCGGCCCAGCTCGGCGATGGTCCGGTAGATCGGGTGGGTGCGGTCGAACTGGTCCTGCGCGTGGGTGCGGTCGGTGCCGAGCAGGTCGTCGTCGAGGTAGTCCGGGGTCCGCGCGGCGAACATCGGCTGCCGGGCGTCCTTGTCCCCACCGGCGCCGGTGAAACCCTGCTCGTCGCCGGAGTAGATCACCGGCTGGCCACGGGTGAGGAACATCAGCTCGTGGGCGAGTTGGTCGCGGCGCAGGTGGGTGGCCGGGTCCGTGGGGCCGCTGGCGATGAACGAGCCGATCCGGCCCATGTCGTGGTTGCCGAGGAAGGTGGTCAGCCGGCCGGCGTGGGTGTCCCGGGCGGCGTACAGGTCGTCGCGGGCGTACAGGTCGGCAAGCGCCTTGGCGGAGCCGTTGTTCGCCGTGTAGCCGCGCGCCGCCTCCTGGAAGCCGAAGTCCAGGGTGGCGTCCAGCCCACCCTGGCGGACGTAGTCGGAGCTGATCTCCGGGTCGGCGCTGTAGACCTCGCCGAACATGAAGAAGTCCGGCTTGCCGGCGCGCGTCGCGGCCTGGTTGATCCCCTGGCTGAACTGCGGCCAGAAGTCCATGTTCACGTGTTTGACGGTGTCCAGCCGGAAGCCGTCCACCCCGGTGTCGCGTACCCAGTCGGCGTAGATCTTCGTCATCCCCCGGACCACCTCGGGACGCTCGGTCCACAGGTCGTCCAGGCCGAAGAAGTCGCCGTACTCGCTGTTCTCGCCGACGAACGTGGAGTCACCACGGTTGTGGTACATGGTCGGGTCGTTGAGCCAGCCGGGCACCTTGACCTTCGCGTCGGCCGGGGTCGCGAACGTCGGGGTGTACGGGAACGAGTCCCGGTTCACCTGCGGAAATGCCCTGCTGCCGTCGGCGTGGTTGCGGTCCTCGAAGGGCCGGCCCGAAGCGTCGCGGTACGGCGCGGTCGCCTTGTCGACGTAGCTGTACCGGTCCTGCGCGTAGGTGATGACGTCGGCGGTGTGGTTGACGATGACGTCGAGGTAGACCTTGATCCCGCGCCGGTGCGCGAGCCGGACCAGCTTCTTCAGCTCGGCGGCGCTGCCGAAGTGGGGGTCGACCTGGGTGAAGTCGGTGATCCAGTAACCGTGGTAGCCGGCCGAGACGTCGTCGCCCTTGCCCTGTACGGGTCGGTTCTTGAACACCGGGGCGAGCCAGATGGCGGTGGTGCCGAGCCCCTCGATGTAGTCCAGCCGGTCGATCAGCCCCTTGAGGTCGCCGCCCTGGTAGAAGCCCTTGTCCGTGGGGTCGTAGCCGGTACGCAGCCGGTCTCCGGTCAGGCCGCCCCGGTCGTTGCGCGGGTCACCGTTGGCGAACCGGTCCGGCAGGACGAAGTAGAACTGCTCGGCCCGTGCCCGGTTGGCGCCGGCCGCCAGCAGCGCGGCAGCGGAGGGCTGAGTGGACCAGGTGACGGCTCCGGTGGCAGCGGGCGCGGCCTGGGCGGGACCGGTCGGATGCACCGCCACCGGCGTACCGACCAGGGTGAGGGTGAGTAGGAAGACGAGGGCGAGCACGGCCTTGCGGGGTATCGGCGGGGGTTTCATCGACGGCCTTCCTCTGGTCGCTGATTGGCCCGCACGCTAGCTCTTGCCGAAACATTCTGCAATACCTTGCAAACACGGCCGCAACAACGCAGGTTCCTTGCGCAAGACGACCGGCTCGGGCCCGCTCCCTTGGCGTGCGCGCCGGTCAGCGGAGGATGCAGCTACGCCCGGAGACCGCGCAGCTCGCCGGGCGCGAACCGGCGGATTCGATGTGGAAGCGCAGCAGCACCGAGGAACCGGCGGCCAGGTTCGGGCCGCTGCGGTAGGTCAGGGTGCCACGCCGGTCCCTGAAAGTCCCTTGTGGAACACCTTCCAACCACGCCGTGACCACCCGGCCACCCGGGTACGCCACCCGCGCCTCCCAATCCAGGTCGGCACGGGAGACGTTACGAATCGACAGCTCCCCGATGAAGCCCCCCGGGAACGTCTGGATCACCTGGTACCGCGCTTCCAGCGGCGGAGCGGCGGGCGGCGGGGCAGCCGGCGGCGGGGCGGCGGGGGCCCGCGTCGAAGGCTGCTGCGGTGGCGGCGCAACGCCGCTCGGAGGCTCGGGCACGACCGACGGCTCGGGCAGTGCCGACAGCGTCGCCGACGGGTTCGGCAGATCCGTCCGGCGCGGCGACAGGCCGGGCACGGCCGGTGCCGCCGCCTCCGCCTGCTCCTGCCCGGTGGAGGACGCCCGCTCCGCCGGCAGCGGCGGGGCCGCCCGCGGCGGTTCCGGCGGACCGGGATCGAACTCCGGTCCGGGAGCCCGGTACACGGTGGCCGCGATGACGAGCAGCACCATCATCGCGACGACTCCGACCGACACCAGGATCCAGGGTGAGAAGGCAACGGTCGAGCCGTGCGGGAAATCTCGCGGAGCGCGGCGCATACCGGACATGTCTCTCCTCAGCAGGCGGCCCGGCCAGCGTAACGATCAAGAGCAGCACCCGGAAGTACCGGACGAAAACCCAGGATTCCTAACAGTACGCTCAGCCCGCCCCGCAGGCAGCCCCGTTGACCGTGCATTGTGTCGGGTACTCCCCGCCCCCGGTGCGAGTGACCCGCAGCTGCACCGTCTGCTGCGTTCCGGCAGCCAGCGACCTGCTGCCGCTGAGCAGGTATCTTCCGCCACCCTTGATGCTCACCGAGACGCCGGGACCGCTGGAGGCACGCAGCCCGGCCACCTCGGCGGTGAAGGCCAGATCGACCCACCAGTCGACCGACCGGCCGGTGCCGTTGCGTACCACCAGCTCGGCCTGGAACGAGTCACCGTCGACACTTTGTAGTCGATAGCTGGCGGTCAGTACGCCCGAGCCGGTGGCCGACGGCGCAGCTGCGGGAGCGGTGGCGGCCGGCGGCCGACCAGCGGCCGGCGTCGGCGACCCGGTGCCGGCCGACGCCCGGGCCGACGGCGACGCCGTTGCCGAGGTGGTCGACGCGGTCGGTACCGCCGAAGGGCTGCCCGTCGGGACGACCGTCCCCGTCGGCGCCGCCGCGTCCGACGGGTCGACGGAGCCCGTGGCGTCCGGCGGGGCCGGGAGAACCATCGGCGGCCCGGGTGCCCACGCCGTAGGCCGCTCCGGTCCCCGGAACGACAGCATCGCCACCACCAGCAGCACCGCCAACACCGCGACACCCACCAGGAGCACCACCCAGGGCGCCGAGGCGATCATCCTGGGCAACGCCCACCGGTGGGTCGTTTCGTCGGTCACTTCACCGGTCTGGTCGTCGGCCGGCCGCTCGGACATAGGTCCCCCTGTCGTCACCGACGCGCAGCCTAGTGGACGGGCCGATCTCCGGGACAACTTGCGAGCACCGGCCGCAGCACCGGCACGCCGGCTCAGCCCGTCCGGAGCACGGTGCAGATGAGCGGTCCGTCATCGGTGCTCCGCAGCAGGTAGCGGTAGCGCTCACCGGGCACCGACCGGCCCTGGCTGTCCAGGAACTCCCACCGCACGGCGACCATGGTGAGCAGGGCGGAAACCTGGTCCACCTGCTCGATGTCGGCGTGCGCGGCGACCAGTTCCCGCTCGGCGTACTCCGGTGCAGCGCCCACGAAGGACAGTGCCACCGCTGCCGGTGAGGTGAACGAGAAGCTGTAGGTGTCGGCGACCACCAGCCCCGGCAGGGCATAGCAGCCGGCGATCGCGGGAAGGTCGCCAGCGGTCAGGGCCACGCCGTACCGGTCGAAGAAGTCGGTCAACGTGTCGAGGTCGGTGGAGGCAGTCACGCGGCAAGCAATTGCCGGCCGCCGCGACGGTCAAACCTCAGCGGGGCGGAATCCGCACCTCGATCTCGCTGCCCAGCCGGGCACCGCCGGCCAGACCGAGGTCGTCACCGCTCCAGAAGCGTCCCGGGTCGTACCAGTTCGGCCGGCGGCCGGCGGGCAGCAGTCCCATCGCCTCGTAGGTGACCGCGACGACCTCGGCGCAGTACGCGGTCTCCAGGGCCCGGTCGGCCACCGGCTCAGCGTGCTGCCGGGGACCGGCCCCGGCGCGGTCCGGCCGCCGCAACGGTCGCGGCAACCGTGGGCTCGGCAACCGTGGGCTCGGCACCCGTCCGCGCAGCCACCGCCAGGCCAGCTGCGCGGTGGACGGGAAGGGCATGCCGTCCAGCCGGGCGATGGTCCGCAACACCGAGCCTTCCATCTCCGGGTCGGCAGGCGGGTCGAGCTGACGCAGCCAGGCCCGCTGACCGTACCGGTTGGCCCAGACGCAGACCGCGTCCCGCAGGTCGTGCAGCTGCACACCGCGCTGGTGGGTGCCGGTCCACAGATCCGGCAGCGACCTGCCCAGCTCGGCGTGCCACATCAGCGGCGGCATGTCGTCAAGCACGACCGCCATGCCCACGTGGTTGACCGGGCTGTTGGTGGTCAGCTGGATGGCCCGATCGGGCACGCTGCGCCCCCGGAAGACCCACACGTCGCCGGTACGGGTCAGCTCCACCGCCTCGTCCAGGCTGATGCTCATGAGGGACTACCCTATGCGCATGCGGCAACGGATGCGGTGGTGGAAGGTCCTCGGTCTGGCCGGACTGGCCGGTGTCGCGGCGTCCGGCGTGGTGATCGCGCGGGCCGAGCGGCGGCGGCGCGCGTACACCCCGGAGGAGATCCGGGCCCGGCTGCGCGACCGGCACGCCGAGGTGACCTCGACCGCCCCGGCCGACGACGCCGACTGAGGCGCTCAGTCCACTTCGGTGTGATTGCGGTGCCAGCGACCGCCCTCCGGCCGCTGGTCCAGCCGCAGCGCTCCGTCGGCGTTGCCGGCGAGGTCGTTGTCCTCGACCCGGCAGGAGACACAGCTGCCCCGCTCGGTGACCCAGATGCCGTAGCTCTGGGTCGGTTCCGGACGGTTGTCCCAGATCCGGTTGCCGCGGATCGTTGCCGACTCCAGGTGCGCGTTGACGGTGATGCCGGCCCGGATCGGCGCTGCGGCGGGTAGCTCGTACGTTGCACCGGGCGGCGGGATGTCCTCGTTCCACGCGTTGTTCGCGTCCGGCCGCAGGTCAGCCAGGGCCAGGTCGGTGTCGGTGTTGCTGACCACCACCGCGACCCGGGAACCCACCCGCAACGTCTTGCCCCGGTGCCCGTCGGTCCGCCACGAGGCGGTGCGGTCCGTCATGCCGCGGCGGGCGTACCAGACCGAGTCGCCGGCCCCGGTCGCGGCCGGGTCGCACTGCCGGCCGTTGTTGCGGATCCGGTTGTCGACCACCACCGCGTCGATCATCGGCCGGTCGATCCGGATCGCGTCCAGTCCGTTGTCCCAGAAGTCGTTGCCGTCGATGACTATCTCCGAGGCCGGGAACTGATAGCCGTCGCCCAGGTTGTGCTGGTGATAGCCGTGCCCGCCGTTGCCGCTGATCCGGTTGCCCCGGATGGTGTACGAGCCGGGCGTGTTGCCCACGCTGACCCCGTCGCGTACGTTGCGGTCGATCACGCAGTCGGTGAGGATGCCGCCCCGGCCGGCGACGCCCGCAGTGCCGTTACCGGAGATGTCGAAGCCAGCCTCCAGGTTGCCGGTGACCGTACAGGCCGAGACGATCAGGCCGTCGGCGCCCCAGTCGGAGATGCCGAACCGGTTGGCCTGGCTGTGGCAGCCGATGATGCGGTAACCACGCGGTGGCTCCCAGTACGGCTTCTGCAACTCAAGGAAGATCCCGTTGGTGCCGTTGCCAAGCGTGGTGCAGTTGGTGATGGTGCACCGCTCCACCGCTCCCCAGCCACCGATGCCGATGCCGATACCCGCGCCGCCCATCTGCTCACCGTTGTCCAGCCGACCGCAGCCGACCACGACCACCCCGTCGATCAGGCAGTCCTGGAGGAAGTCACAACCCAGGCCGGTGGCACCGGTGTGGTGGATGTAGAGGTTGCGGAAGACTCCCCGGACCACGTACTGAAGGCCCAGCCCCTTGGCGAGATAGTTGTACTCCGCCATGGCCACGCCGGAGCCGTCGATCTCGAAGTCGGCGAAGGTGCAGTCGGCGATGTGCCGGTCGCGGTCGGCGCCGTGCTGCACGGTGGTCCAGAAGGCCAGCGGCGTCGGGTCGGCCCGGTTGCCCTCGTTGCTCAGCATGAACCGGGTTGCTCCCGCTCCCGCGCCGAGCAGGGATACCCCGCTGCGCCAGACGGTGCCCGCGTCCCGGATCGAGTAGATCCCCGGCGGGCAGTAGATCACGCGCGCCCGCCCGTCGGCGGCGTACCCCTCCCCCAGGCGCTCCACCAGGGCCGACAACGCGGGCTGGTCGTTGGCCACCCCGTCGCCCTGAAGGCCGTAATCGCGCGCGTTGCACCACAGCGGCGCACCGGCGACCGGGGCCGGGCGCTCACGGCTGGCGGCGAGCTTGGCGTGCTGCCACATCCCACGTCCTCCCCCGCGTCAACCGCCCCGACCCGGCCCGCTTTCCCCCTCCTCCCACACGAAAACAGCCCTCATCCGCACGCATCCCGGGACGAAACACCCAGGCATGGGACACTTCCGCACCAAGACCCACGCGATCGGTACCGCGCGGCTGCGCCGTTCGGGGCGACGGCCAGCGCGGGACAGCTGCCTGTGCGACGGCGGGCGATTGACCGGTGCGGAGCCGCTGCCTGTGCGATGTTCAAGGCGATTGACCGGTGCGGAGCCGCTGTCGTGCGATGTTCGGGGCGATTCACCGGTGCGGAGCCGCTGTCGTGCGATGTTCGGGGCGATTCACCGGTGCGGAGCCGCTGCCTGTGCGATGTTCAGGGCGATTGACCGGTTCGGAGCCGCTGCCTGTGAGCCGGTGCACCCCGGCGGTGGAATGATGCCCCAGCCCGGGGCGTTGTACATGGCATACCGCGAGGGCTCCCCCGGCCCCGCCGCGCCACCTCCCGGAACCCGCTGGAATGCGGGACCCCCCGGGATCGTTACATCCCCCTGGACGCCCGAGCACCCCCCGCCAGGCGTACCCCCTGATCTTTCCCCGCACGGCAGCGCAGATCCCCATCCCCCACCGGACGGGTCGATCACCTGCCGCCACACCCCCGAACGGAAGGCGGAACCCCATCATGCGTACCACCATGCTGCGTAAGACCGCCCTGACCATCGCCGCTGCCGCCGCCACCGCCGGAGGCATCGCCGCACCCGCCATCGCCGCCCAGGCCACCCCCGCCGCCGTGCCGGCCGCCGCCGTGCAGGCCGACCGCAAGCCCAACGGCGAGCGCCAACTCGACGTGCGCTACCAGGCCCAGGACACCTTCTACTACTGCGGCCCCGCCGCCGCCCGCAACGCCCTCAGCGTCCAGGGCAAGAACATCGACCAGCACGACATGGCCAAGCGCATGGGCACCACCGAAGCCGGCACCAACTCCATCAACGACATCACCCCCATCCTGAACAAGGAAACCGGCAAGAACGTCTACAAGTCCGTCGAGATCCGCGACCCCAAGGCTGACCACAAGCAGACCGACAAGCTGCGCGAAGACATCGTCCGCACCATCGACGACGGCCGCGCCGTGGTCGCCAACATCGCCGGCACCACCACCGACACCAACGGCACCACCCACAGCTTCGAAGGCGGCCACTACGTCAGCGTCACCGGCTACCGCGACGGCGGCGACCAGGTCAAGATCGCCGACTCCGCCGACCCCAACCAGGCCGAATACTGGATCACCACCGACAACCTCGCCGACTGGATCGCCACCCGCGGCTACAGCGCCACCAGCTGACACCCCGAACACCCGCAGGGCCGACCCCCACCCAGGGGTCGGCCCTTCACCCACCCCCACCCCCACCCCCACCCCCACCCCCACCCCCAACCCCTCCCCACCCCCGCCCCCACCCCGTTGATCATGAGGTTGGCGGCAGTCGTTGATCTTCAAACTGCCGCTAACCTCATGATCAACGGATAGGGCGGGGGGTGGGGGTGGGGTGGGTTGCTCGGCGGTTGGGTTGACCTGATAGCAAGACGGACGTACGGTTTTGTTGACAGCGAGAATCGGCGGTAAGTGTTGCCTAAGCTCGGCGGCGCTCCGGCCGGTGCGACAGACTGCTCAGGACTACTCACGGTCGCTGGTGTGAAGGAGTACGACGTGGCGAGCCTCGACACCTTCGGTGCGAAGACCCAGCTGCGCGTCGGAGACGCGAGCTACGAGATTTTCAAGATCAGCAAGGTGGAGGGCCACGAACGGCTCCCCTACAGCCTGAAGATTCTGCTGGAAAACCTGCTACGGACCGAGGACGGCGCGAACATCACCGCCGAGCACATCCGCCAGCTCGGCGCCTGGGACCCGAACGCGGACCCGAACGTCGAGATCCAGTTCACCCCGGCGCGGGTGCTGATGCAGGACTTCACCGGCGTACCGTGCGTGGTCGACCTGGCCACCATGCGGGAGGCCGTCCGGGAGCTCGGCGGCGACCCGACCAAGGTGAACCCGCTCGCCCCCGCCGAGCTGGTCATCGACCACTCCGTGATCGCCGACCTGTTCGGCCGCGAGGACGCCTTCGAGCGCAACGTCGAGCTGGAGTACGCGCGCAACAAGGAGCGCTACCAGTTCCTGCGCTGGGGCCAGAGCGCCTTCAACGAGTTCAAGGTCGTCCCGCCCGGCACCGGCATCGTGCACCAGGTCAACATCGAGTACCTGGCCCGCACCGTGATGGAGCGCGGTGGCCAGGCGTACCCGGACACCGTCGTCGGCACCGACTCGCACACCACCATGGTCAACGGCCTGGGCGTGCTGGGTTGGGGCGTCGGTGGCATCGAGGCCGAGGCGGCGATGCTGGGCCAGCCGGTGAGCATGCTGATCCCGCGGGTGGTGGGCTTCAAGCTCGCCGGTGAGATGCCGGCCGGCACCACCGCCACCGACCTGGTGCTCACCATCACCGAGATGCTGCGCAAGCACGGTGTGGTCGGCAAGTTCGTGGAGTTCTACGGCCCCGGCGTG
Source organism: Micromonospora sp. FIMYZ51 (assembly GCF_038246755.1). Taxonomy (NCBI): domain Bacteria; kingdom Bacillati; phylum Actinomycetota; class Actinomycetes; order Micromonosporales; family Micromonosporaceae; genus Micromonospora; species Micromonospora sp. FIMYZ51. The sequence continues at coordinate 5,032,471 of NZ_CP134706.1, forward strand.
AGCGCGGTGCCGCTGGCCAACCGGGCCACCATCGGCAACATGTCCCCGGAGTACGGCTCCACCGTGGCGATCTTCCCGATCGACGCGGAGACCGTCCGCTACCTGGAGCTGACCGGCCGCGACCCGCAGCAGGTCGCGCTGGTCGAGGCGTACGCCAAGGAGCAGGGGCTCTGGCACGACCCGGACGCCGAGCCGGAGTACTCCGAGCACCTGGAGCTCGACCTGGGCACCATCGAGCCCTCCCTCGCCGGGCCGAAGCGCCCGCAGGACCGGGTGCCGCTGGGCAACGCCAAGACCCTGTTCCGGGCCGCGCTCACCGACTACGTCGCCGCCGACGAGACCGGTGGCGACCCGGGCCGCAAGCCCGGCGTACCGCAGCAGGAGAAGCCGTTCGGCGCGGCCGGACCGGCCGACGAGGCCAGCGCGGAGTCGTTCCCGGCCAGCGACCCGCCGGCAAACGACGTGAGCGACCCGGCCGACGCCCCGCGTGACCTGGTGACCGCGGCGGTCGGTGCCGGTGGGCGGGCCACCAACCCGATCCGGGTCACCGGCACCGACGGGGTCGAGTACGAACTGGACCACGGCGCGGTGGTGATCGCCGCCATCACCTCCTGCACCAACACCTCAAACCCGCAGGTGATGATCGGTGCGGCGCTGCTCGCCCGCAACGCGGTGGACAAGGGCCTGAACCGCAAGCCGTGGGTGAAGACCACCCTCGCGCCGGGTTCCAAGGTCGTCATGGACTACTACGAGCGCGCCGGCCTGACGCCGTACCTGGAGAAGCTCGGCTTCCACCTGGTCGGCTACGGCTGCACCACCTGCATCGGCAACTCCGGCCCGCTGCCCGAGGAGGTCTCGGCCGCGGTGAACGAGGCCGACCTCGCCGTCGTGTCGGTGCTCTCCGGCAACCGCAACTTCGAGGGCCGGATCAACCCGGACGTGAAGATGAACTACCTGGCGTCGCCGCCGCTGGTGGTCGCGTACGCCCTCGCCGGCACGATGGACATCGACCTGGCCAACGAGCCGATCGGCGAGGACAGCGAGGGCCAGCCGGTCTTCCTGCGCGACATCTGGCCGAGCACCGCCGAGATCCAGGACGTCATCGCCTCGGCGATCGGCGCCACCGGTTTCAGCGCCGCGTACTCGGACGTCTTCGCCGGTGACGAGCGCTGGCAGTCGCTGCCGACGCCGACCGGCGACACCTTCGCCTGGGACGGCGAGTCCACCTACGTCCGTAAGCCCCCGTACTTCGAGGGCATGGCGCAGCAGCCGGCACCGGTGGCCGACATCGCCGGTGCCCGGGTGCTCGCCAAGCTGGGCGACTCGGTGACCACCGACCACATCTCCCCGGCCGGTTCCATCAAGGCCGACTCCCCGGCCGGCGAGTACCTCGCCGGGCACGGCGTGCCGCGGCACGAGTTCAACTCGTACGGGTCGCGCCGGGGCAACCACGAGGTCATGATCCGCGGCACGTTCGCCAACATCCGGCTGCGCAACCAGCTGGTCCCGGGCGTGGAGGGCGGCTTCACCGTCAACCACCTCACCGGCGAGCAGACCTCGATCTACGACGCCGCCATGGCCTACCAGGACGCCGACATCCCGCTGGTCATCCTGGCCGGCAAGGAGTACGGCTCCGGCTCGTCGCGGGACTGGGCGGCCAAGGGCACCATGCTGCTCGGGGTCAAGGCGGTGATCGCCGAGTCGTACGAGCGGATCCACCGCTCCAACCTGATCGGCATGGGCGTGCTGCCGTTGCAGTTCCCGGCCGGCGAGACCGCCGACTCGCTGGGGCTGACCGGCACCGAGACGTTCACCATCACCGGGGTCACCGAGCTCAACGACGGCTCGACCCCGCGTACGGTGAAGGTCACCACCGACGGCGGGGTGGAGTTCGACGCGGTGGTCCGCATCGACACCCCCGGTGAGGCGGACTACTACCGGCACGGCGGCATCCTGCAGTACGTGCTGCGGCGCATGATCGCCAGCTGACGTACCCGAACTGAAGGGCTCCTTCCCGCGCCAGTGCGGGAAGGAGCCCTTTGTCGTCTGCGGGCCGCTACGGCCGACGTGGCGGGCGGATCGTCGCCGACCGCCGATCCGGTCGGCGTCGGCGGCCCGGCGGCCCGGCGGGTCGGCCCGGCGGCTCGGCGGCCCGGCGGGTCGGCGGCCCGGCGTCAGTCGGGTCGGCGGCCCGGCGTCGGTCGGCCGGCGGCCCGGCGTCAGTCGGGTCGGCGGCCCGGCGTCGGTCGGCCGGCGGCCCGGCGTCAGTCGGCCCGGCGGCGGGCGTCCCGGATCTTCATGGCGTGCTCCACCAGGGTGATCAGCACCTCCTTGGCCGACTCCCGGTTCCGGGCGTCGCAGAGCAGCACCGGCACCTCGGGATCGAGATTCAGCGCGGCCTGCACCTCGTCGAGCCGGTACGTGCGGGCGCCTTCGAAGCAGTTGACCGCGACCAGGAACGGTGTGCCCCGTCCCTCGAAGTAGTCGATGGAGGGGAAACAGTCGGCCAGCCGGCGGGTGTCCGCCAGCACCACGGCACCGATCGCGCCGAGCGCCAGCTCGTCCCAGACGAACCAGAACCGGTCCTGCCCGGGGGTACCGAACAGGTACAGCACCAGATCGTCACTTATGGTGATCCGACCGAAGTCCATCGCCACGGTGGTGGTCTGCTTCGCCTCGACGCCGGAGAGGTCGTCGATGCCGACGCCCGATTCGGTGAGCACCTCCTCGGTGCGCAACGGACGGGTCTCGCTCACCGCACCGACCATTGTGGTCTTGCCCACCCCGAAGCCGCCCGCGACCAGAATCTTGATCGCCGTGGGCAGTGCGACGGCCGGCCGCTCAGAGTGCCCGTAGTCCATTGATAACCGCCTCGAAGATGCTGTGGTCGGGAACGCCGACGGTGCTCTGCGGCTCCCGGATCCGTACCAGGTTGCGTGCCACCAGGTCACCGAGCAGGACCCGCACGGTGCCTACCGGCAGGTCCAGATGTGCCGCGATCTCGGCGACGGACTGCATCCGCTGGCACAGTCCGACGATCGCCAGATGCTCCGGGCCGAGACCGATCTCCGGAGACACGTCCTTACGGGTCGCCGTCACCAGGGAGATCAGGTCGAACGTGCCGGTGACCGGGCGGGCCCGGCCGCCGGTCACCGCGTACGGACGGACCACCGGACCAGCATGGTCGTCAACCCACTGATGTTCGGCAGATTCTCCCTGCACCGTCATACGTACTACTTCTCCCCGTTTGTTTGCTCGGCTGACCGAGACGGCGAGGCAACGTACTTGCCGACCCGGGTCACCAGCATGGCCATTTCGTAAGCGATCAGCCCCACGTCGGCGTCCTCGCTCGCCAGCACCGCGAGACAGGCGTTGCGACCGGCGGCTGTGACGAACAAGAAGGACGACTGCATCTCGATGATTGTCTGCTGCACCTGCCCGCCACCGAACCGCTTGCCCGCGCCCCGGGCCAGGCTCTGGATGCCGGCCGCCATCGCCGCCAGGTGCTCGCCGTCGTCGCGGCTGAGCCCCTGCGAGGAGGCCATCAGCAGGCCGTCGGCGGACAGCGCGACCGCGTGCTCGGCCTGCTTGACCCGGCCGACCAGATCGTCCAGCAACCACGTCAGGTCGGCACTCGAAGCCGTCTTCTGCGCCACTTCGTCGTCCTCTTCTCCCCCGGCTCATCGCCGTGCTCATCTGGGCCTGACCAGCGGTCATGCGGATCGCCGCACAGGACCGGTCAGGTCGCCTGTTGGCCAGCGCCGTCGGACTCGCCCTCGTCAGCCGACCCACCGCCACCGTCGAGCAACCGGGCGGCGTCGGAGCGTCCGCGCCGGGTGCCCGTCTGGTACGAACTCATCATGCGCCGCACCTGCTCGGGTTCGCGGATCACGTCCTCGCTCTCCTCCGGGCTGTCCGGCTCGGCGCGCAGCGCCGGTGCCAGGCTGGCCTGGCGGATCCGGACCGGTAGGCCCGACTCGGTGCGGTCCGACTCCGCCGCCGCACCGGCGGCACCGCCCGGCTCGGTCGCCGCCTCGGTACCCGGCAGCGGAACACCACTCGCCGTACTGTTCGCCGGTGGCGTACCGGTCGCGGTCGCCCCGGGGTTCGGCAGCGCAGCGCCCGGCGCAGGCACCGCGTCGGCCGGCTCGCCGGTCGCGCCCGGTCGGTGCGGCGGGCGCGGTACGCCCTCGCCGCGCGGCGTCGAGGTGACCGGCAGCGCGATCGGGATGGTCGGTCCGTCCAGAGCGGAGTGACCGGGTCGACGCCGGGACCGGGTCGGCAGCCCAGCGCCGGAGTCGTCGGCGAGGTGAACCTCGGTCGGTGCGTCGGTACCGCGCTCGGCCCCGGCTCCCGTGCCGGAGTCGGCCTCGGCTGGGCGGGGTGCGGGCGGACCCGCCGGTGCGGCGAGGGCGACCGGGGCACCCGATCGTTCGACGCGACCGGCCGGGGCCGGGCCGCTTGCCACGTTCTCGGTCCGGGCACCGGCCGGAGCACCCGGCTCGGCACCCTCCGTGATGATCAGGTCACTCGGGATCAGAACGACGGCGGTGGTGCCGCCGTACGCGGACTCCTTGAGCCGTACCCGCACCCCGTGCCGGTCGGTAAGCCGGCTCACCACGTACAGGCCCAACCGGGACGCGTCGGCGAGGTTCAGCTCGCTGCGGTCCACGATGCGGTGGTTGGCCGCGGCGAGATCGTCCTCGGTCATCCCCAGGCCGCGGTCCTCGATCTCGATGGCGAAACCGTTGGCGACCAGTTGCCCGCGCACCTCCACCGTGGTGTGCGGCGGGGAGAAGGACAGCCCGTTCTCGATCAGCTCGGCGAGCAGGTGGATCACGTCGCCGACCGCTCGCCCGGCCAGCGACACGCCGCTGATCGGGAGCACCTGGACGCGGGTGTAGTCCTCGACCTCGCCGACCGCGCCACGGATCACGTCCACCATCGGCACGCTGCGCCGCCAGGCCCGGCCCGGGGTCGAGCCGGAGAGCACGATCAGGTTCTCGGCGTTGCGCCGCATCCGGGTGGCCAGGTGGTCGACGCGGAACAGATCCTCCAGCTCCTCCGCGTCGTGTTCCCGCCGCTCCATCGCGTCCAGCAGGGTCAGTTGGCGATGCACCAGGGCCTGGGTACGCCGGGCCAGGCTGAGGAACACGTCCCGGACGGCGCGACGCAGCTCGGCCTGCTCCACCGCGGTCCGTACGGCGGTTTCCTGCACGACGTTGAAGGCCTTACCCACCTGGCCGATCTCGTCGTCACCGAACTGGAGCGGCGGCGCTTCCTTGGCGACGTCCACCTGTTCGCCGCGCCCGAGCCGGTCCACCACGTCCGGCAGTCGCTCGTTGGCGAGTTGGAAGGCGGCGTCACGCAGCCGCTGCAACTGCTGGACCAGGGCCCGCGCGGTGGTGATCGAGACGACCACCGAGGCGATGACCGCGAGCAGGCCGAGACCGGCGGCGAGCACCAGTCGGACGATGACCCCGATCGCGACCGGGGTGGCGCTCTTGACGATCTCGTCGCCACCGGCCAGCACCACATCGCCGATCTCGATAAGCGCCGGACCCGTGGCCTCGGCCCAGTCCTGGCTGGTGAAGGGCGGCCGGGAGGAGTCCGACTCCACCATGATCTCGTTTTCCAGCGCGGCCAGGCGCTGGAAGTTCGGACCCGCGATCATCTGTGCGTAGCGCTGCTGGTCGGCATCGGGCAGCCGGACGACCGCCTGCTCGGCGACGAACTGACGAGCGCCCACGACCCGGGTGAACTCCGCCCGCTCGGCGGCGGTGATCCGGCCGGCGGCCAGCACACCGGCGAGCATGGCGTCGCCCTGGGACAGCAGCTCCCGGGCCCGGTTGAGCCGGATCAGCTGGGCGGTGTTCTCGGCGACCTCGTCGTCGTCGAGGTTGCCGAGCTCGTCGTAGACCTGGTAGATCGCCTCGATGAGTTCGGTGAACGCCACCCCGGCCTCGCTGCGGCCGATGTTGCGTTCGTCCACTGCGGTCCGCGTTTCCGCCAGCTCGTCCAGCCCGCGCTGGAGCAGCGTGATGCTCTCGTGTAGATCCTTGCTGCCGAGCAGGCTCACCTGCCAGTTGTCGACCGACTCGGCGAACTCCGCGGCCAGCTGGTCGGTACGCTGACGCAGCTGCGCCAGCTCGCCACGCAGGGCCTCGTCCGGTCGACCAAGGTAGACAAGCGAGCTGCGCCGTTCCAACTGGAGCTGAAGCAGCAGTGGCTCGGTGGGGTCGAACACCCGCACGTCGAGCGCCTGCACGCCGATCAGGTTGACTCCCTCTCGGACGGTGACCCATGCGGTGAAGCTCCAGAGCGCCACCAGCGATGCCAGCAGAGCCACGACCTTGGTACGCAGATTCGAACTGCGGGAACCCATTACACCGTCCCTGGCCCTGAACGAGTTGATCTGTCAGTCAGCGGTGCGTTACGCGCACCGACCCCGGCGCACGCTAACAGCGTCACCGCAGCAACTCAAGCGGTCGTGATCATGCCCTGGTCGGCCCCCTGTTGGCGTGGGATCGGTCCGCTGCCGTGGGTCGAATCGGTGATCGCGAGCGCCAGATACCGCGCCGCGAGCACCGCCGCCCGGACGATCAGCAACGGTGCGTAGAGATCCTTGTCGTGCCACAGTGGAGGGTGTTCGGCCGGCTCGGTGTGCAGCGGCTCCAGCGCCCGAGCGACCGCCGCCCGCACCTGCGGCCGGAGCGGACGACCCGGGCCGAGCAGCACCTGCACGGCGTACGCCGTCTCCTCCACGGTGGTCGACCAGCGACCCCAACCGCCGTCGTCGCGTTGGGTGGCCAGCACCCAGTCCGTCGCGCGGTCGACGGCCGGGTCGGCCACGTCGGCCGGCGCGTGACCGGCAAGCGCCAGCGCTGCGCAACAGGTGGCGTAGTACGGCGAGGCGTGCCACCGGTCCGTCCACCGCCCGTCGGACTGTTGGCTGTCGCGCAGCCAACCGGCGAGCCCGGTCACCCGGGTGCCGTACCGCTCGGCACCGTCCCGGGTGTGCCGAACGTGCCAGCCCAGCGCCTCGAGCACGTGCGCGTTCGTGGTGACCGACTGGCCGTCCTCCCCCTGCCAGGTGCAGAAGTGGCTGCCGAGGTCGTAGTGGAGCAGGCTGACCGGATCCACCGGGCGGCCCAGCCCGGCGAGCGCGTACAGGGTGGCCGAGGTGGTGTCGGCGTCGGTCGGCAGCCCAGGGCCGGTCGCCGCACCGGTCGGCCCGAGCGCGGCGGTCAACTGCGCCACCAGACCCGGCGGCGGAGTGATCGGCAGCCCAACCCGGACCAGCGTGGCGACGGCCCAGGACCGCTCGAAGGTCGTGATCGGGGTGCAGCACGGCACGGGACCTCCGTGCCGGGCCACCACGGCGTCGAGATACGCCCGCGCCGCAGGGTCCGCGGTCCGCCGGTGACCGAGCCAGGCCGCGGTGGCGGCCGGGGAGGCACCCACCGCACCGTCGATCGGGGCGACGTCGGCGCGGCGGGCGGCGGCCGGCCCGAGCACCTCGTAGGCGTGCCAGAGCTTGCTGGGCATCGGGCGGTCCGTGGCGAGCAGGGCGTTCACCGTGTCGATCCGCCACCGGTCCACCGTCGGCAGCGCCGGACCGTATCCGCCGTCCAGTTGCCGCAGATGTGCGCCGATCCGGTCGGCCAGCGCCGGCACGATCAGGTCGGCGGCCGGGGTGTCCGGCATGGCCGTACCGGCGGCGAGCCGCTGGGCCAGCGCGGCCAGGCCGCGAACGGCGGCGGCCGGCAACTCGGGACCGCTGGTTGCCGCCGGACCGGTCGGACCGCCCCGGACCAGTTCGGCGAGCAGGGCCTCCACCGCGCTCGCCGTCGGCACCAACGCGTACCCGCCGGGCGGGCCCCAGCTGCCGTCGGAGCCCTGCCGCGCGAGCAGGTACGCCAGCCGCTTGCCGTGTCCGCCGAGCCACGGGGCGTCGGAGACGAGTCGCCCGGTCTCGTAGACCGAGTTGCTCACCTGTCCGGCCGGTTCCCGGTCCAGGAACGCGAGCAGTTCGTCCGCGCCGGCCGGTGCCGATCCCTCCCCCGTCTGCCTGCTGACCGCCGCGGCGGTCACGACACGCCCCAGAAATCGGTGGACCGGTAGAAACCACTGCTGAACCCGATCTGTCGGGCCAGGTAGTCCGCCTGCACCGGACAGCTGTCCCGCAGCGGCTCAAGCATCGTGCCGGCCTCGGTGACCAGCTCGGCGATCCGCTGCTCGACCTCGGCCCGGGACACCAGCATCAGCGCGTTGAGGTCTCCCCAGCGCCTGTCGCGTTCGTACGTGCCGAGGTCGTTGACGAGTCGAAGGATCCGTTGCACCTGATCACTCGCGGCCAGCAGCGCGTCCAGCTGCGCCAGTGTCGCGGGGTCGTCGGTGTGGATCCAGTGCACGACGTTCACCACGGTGCAGGCCAGGTTTGCGGCGTTGTCCAGGTACTGCGCGAAGTCGGGTAACGTGCCGGCGTTCTGTTTCCAGTCCCATTCCCGGGCCATCGCGGCGAGTACCTTGCGGATCTCTTCCCGCAACCGGTCCCGGTACGCGGCGAAGGCCGGCACGGTCGCGAGTTCGTCACGCAACTCGGCGAGGAAGATACCGAGGGCGTCGTCGCTCTCCGGCGGCGCGCCGTCGGCCACGGCGAGGCAGCGTGTGGTCAGGCGGTCGATCTCGTCGCGCGATCGCGCCTCGTGGTCGATCAGCCAGTCGACGGCGAACCCCCAGAGCACCGCGCGGTTGGTGATCCGTAGCTGAGCCGGATCACACCAGGGGGCACCGAAGGCGATGGCCATCGCCACGTTGCCGAAGAGCGCCGCGTCGAACGGCTTGTCGGGGAACAGGTCCGGATGGGACGCGGCGACTTTTGCCAGGTCACGCTGCCCCTGGGCGACCAGGGCGCAGATCCGCCCCTGCTCGGCGGCCACCATCATCTGATCGACCGTGGGCTGGCCCTTCGGGGGCGCCGCGCCGGCTACGTCGCCGGTGGCTGGCGTCTCGGTGCGGGCGGTCACGCGGCGGCACCCGGCAGCCGGTGCAGGGTCGCCTCGACCCGCTCGAGTGGGCGCAACGCCGCCGCCACCTTGATGCCGGGCAGGCTCGGTCGTTGCAGCCGGAACCGGAACCGGCTCAGCAGGGTGGCCACGATCAGCGTCGCTTCCAGGTAGAACAGGTGCATCCCGAGGCACTGGTGCGGGCCACCGCCGAACGGGAAGTGCGCGTACCGGGGGCGGCTGCGGACCAGCTCCGGGCTGAACCGGTCGGGGTCGAAAACCTCGGGCCGGTCCCAGAACATCGACATGCGCTGGGTGATCAGCGGGCTGACCACCAGGGTGGCGCCGGCCGGGACGCGCACTCCGCCGATGACGTCCTCTTCGACCGCCATCCGGGGGAAGAGCCAGCCGATCGGGTAGAGCCGCAGCAGTTCGTCGAGCACCTGCCGGGTGTAGCGCAGCTCGCGCAGGTGCTGGTGGCGTACGGGCTGGTCGCCGACCACCCGGTCGAGTTCTTCGAACAGCCGGGTGGCGATCGCCGGGTCGCGGTCGAGGTGCGGCCAGAGCCAGGTGAGCACGCTGATCGTGGTTTCGGTGGTGGTGGCGACCATCGCCACCGTGTCGTTGCGGACCTGGCGCTCGTCCAGCTGGCCGCCGTCCTCGGTGCGCCCGCGCCACAGCGTGGAGATGATGTCGTCGTCGCCGTCGCGAGCGGTGTCGCGGGCCGCCCGGATCGTCGGCAACAGCAGGTCGTCGATGAGCTGCACGGCGCGCCGGAACGCCCGGTCGCCGGGCATCGGGGCGGCCGTCGGCGCCCACGGCACGATGATCCGGGGCATCACCGACCAGGCGATGGCGTCCTGCGCCTCCATGATCCGCATCGCGTCCGGCACGGTGATCTTGTCGGCGAAGAAGACCCGCATGATCGCCGAACAGACGATCTGGGCCTGCACCGTGCCCATGTCCACCGGCTGGCCGGTCCGCGCCGGCTCCTCCAACTCGTCGATGGCCTCCTCGATCGCCACGGCGAGGCGGTCGACCAGGCCGTCGATGCGTCGGGCCGTGAACAGCGGCTGGAGGATGTGTCGGCTGTTCGTCCAGTGCTCGCCGTCGCTGAGGATGCCCTCACCGAAGAGCCGCTTCAGGGGTCGCCACTGTAGACCGTCGCCGGCCCGGACATAGTTGTCGGCCTTTTCGCGGAGCACGCGCTGAAGATGCTCGGGATGGGTGATGAGGTAGGGGCGGAACGAGCCGAGGTTCAGCCGGACCACCTCCCCGCCGGATCGCTCGCCGAATCCGACCAGGGCCCGTGCCGGTTCGCGGATCAGGCTCGGCACCACATGCCGCAGAGGTATCGATCCCACTCGTCTGGTTTGGACGGACATGTCGTGGTCGACTCCCACCTAGAGAGGCCCCGGGGGTAGGGGACCTTACTCTTCGAATTGCTATGGTCGCAAAGAGCATGACATTGCGGTGGCGGTCCAAACTAGTCGCATAACGAGAAATCTTCATGGTCGACATTCCCACTGTCCACAACAGAGCGAGGCTGCTCAGCCGGCTCGGCCGCACCGCGCCAGGCCCGCCACGCTTGGCCGCAATAGCCGAGCGTTGCCACGTTTCCCCTGCTCAAATGCGGGGTGCCGGAGTCGGCGGAGGGTGCTGGACCAGCCGACCGGGACACGCCCTCAGCATGCGACGCGGCCAGCACCGCCGCCTTGGTGATCTTCGCCATTCGGCTGCTGGCCGCGCCCGGCGAAGCGCCGGACGACCACACCAGGCGGCACCCGACCAGGCGCGCCGCCAGGGTTCCGGGCCCGCCCCGCCTCGCTGGGCCAGGCGCGCCACGCGGATTCCGGGCCCGCCCCGCCTCGCTGGGCCAGGCGCGCCGCCAGGATTCCGGGCGCGCCCCGCCTCGCTGTGCCAGGCTCAGAGGCATGGACGACAAGACCATCCTGAGCCGGATCTCCGATCTGGTCGACGAGGAACACCGGCTGCGGGCGGCGGCCCAGGCCACCGAGTCCGGCACCGACGACGAGGCCCGTACCCGGTTGCGCGAGCTGGAGGAATCCCTGGACCAGTGCTGGGACCTGCTGCGTCGCCGCCGCGCTGCCCGCCAGGCCCACGGCGACCCCGACGCGCAGGGCGCTCGCCCGGTGCCGGAGGTCGAGCGCTACCTCCAGTAGGTACGCCCAGCAGCGGTGACCGGTGCCGGCGGCGCACGAGCACGGGCGGGCTCCGGGCCGGGTGCTCACCCCCGCCCGGAGCCCACCATCAGGCCCGCCCGCCCTACCCGAAGCCGATCAGGCCCCGCCCGCCCGTAGCGCGGGTCCGCCCGCCACCGGGAGTCACCGCGAGTCACCGGGTCGGGCCGACCCGGGCGGGGCTCACCGCCGGGCCGGCCAGGCCCTTCAGCGCAGGCCCGCCTCGCGGCAGAGCAGCTCGGTCAGCGCGGTCGGATCCGCGAGATCCGGCGGCAGTCCGCGAGCCGTGAACCAGCGGGTCACGATCCCCACGTCCCGGGCCAGGAAGTCGCGCCCCTGCGGGTTCGCCACCACGTCGACCACCTGCGGCAGGTCGATCAGCACCAGTCGACCGGCAGGCACCAACAGGTTGTACGGCGACAGGTCGCCGTGCGCGTAGCCCGCCCGGGCCAGCACGATCAGGGCGTCGACCAACTGCTCCCACAGCCCGCGCAACTCGGCCGGGTCCGGGCGCAACTCGGCCAGTCGGGGCGCGGCGCGTCCCTCGTCGGGATCACCGACGAACTCAAGCATCAGCTCGGTGCCCCGCAACTGCACCGGATACGGGACGCTGATCGTGCCGTACCGCGTACCGATCTCCCAGAGCCGGGCCAACGCGCCGAACTCCGCCGCCGCCCACTGGCCGGCGATCATCTGCCGGCCGAACGCGGTCCGGCCGGTCATCGCCCGCATCTCCCGGGACCGGCGGACCCGCCGCCCCTCCAGGTAGCCGGCGTCCCGGTGGAAGAGCCGATGCCGGGGGTCGCGGTAGCGCTTGGCCGCCAGCAGGCAGGACCGGTCGGTGTCGGGAACGGCTCGGCGGACCAGGTGCACGTCCGCTTCCTTGCCGGTCTTGAGCACCCCGAGTTCGGTGTCCCGCGCGGCCAGTTCGGTGACCAGCCAGGCCGGATACGGTTGCGGTCCGTGCACGGCGTCGTCCCAGGAGGACCAGGCCGGGCCCGGATCAGGGTCGGGTTCGTCGGCGGGGGGTGCGGCAGCCTCGGCCGGCCGCCCCCGCTTCAGGAAGTGTGGTTCGTCGTCATCGAAGCGGCGTCGGCCGCGGCCCCGGCGTTCCCACGCCGAGGAATCTTGATCGCGCATCGCGCTTGTCGTCCCTTTGTCGAGAAGGTGCGTGGCGGCAGGAATCGGCCTGCGAAGACGGCCATGACCGACCCCCTCTCCTCGACCGGGCGCACGCCCGGCACGCACGGTGCGCGCCGACCATGCTCGTCGTACTCCGGAATGCTGGTCAACCGGTTTTGCGGCAGCGTCAGGCGCCCATGATCGTGGCGATGGCGGCGATCACCGTGTCCACCGTCGCGGTGGGTGCGAACCGGGCGTCCGTCCACGGCCGGCCCCGGTGCAGCCAGACGCTGGGCAGGCCGACCGCGGTGGCACCGCCGATGTCGGCCTCCGGCCCGTCGCCGATCACCCAGGCGCCGCGCAACGGCATCCGGGCCCGCTGGGCCGCCAGGGCGAAGATCCGCGGATTGGGCTTGCTGACCCCGACCTCCTCGGAGATCACCCAGTCGGCGACGTACCGGTCCAGTCCGGTACGGCGAATCTTGGTGTCCTGCTGGCGCACCGCGCCGTTGGTCACCACCACCGGCATCCAGCCGGCGTCATCGGCGATCCGCAACGCGCAGGCGACCAACGGGTCCAGCCGGGTGTACTCGACCACCCCGTCGTGCAGCTCCTCGACCAGGTCGATGGAGGGGATCCGGAGCCGGTAGCGGTCCCGGATGGCGTCCGCGACGTCCCAGCGGTCGGTCAGCCCGTCGGCGTCGATGGAGAGCAGCCAGTCGATGTCGTCCGGCGGCGCGCCGATGCTGTCCAGGAAGCGCACTGCCCAGGTACGGAACGGCCCGGCCCGATCGAGCAGGGTGTTGTCCAGATCCAGCAGGAGCAGCGGCACTTGGGCACCTTACGGGAATTGGGTACTCGCCCGACAGGTCCGGGTGTTACGCGTTCGGTTCGATCCGTCACCACGCGGCCGAGGAGTCCCGGCCCGACCACATTTCCAAGCCGTACGTACGGTTTGCGTCACGCCAGGTGAGCTGACACGATCGTGACGTGCCCAGAGTAAGTCAGGACCAGCTTGACGCCCGCCGGCAGGAAATTCTCGCTGCCGCCCGGGGCTGCTTCGCCCGGCACGGCTACGAGGGCGCCACCGTACGGCGCCTGGAGGAAGCGACCGGACTGTCCCGGGGGGCGATCTTCCACCACTTCCGGGACAAGGACTCCCTCTTCCTGGCGGTGGCCGAGGACGACGCGGCGGTGATGGTGGAGACCGTCGCCCGCAACGGTCTGGTCCAGGTGATGCGGGACCTGCTCGCCCGGGCGGTCTCCCCGGACACCACCGGCTGGCTGGGCAGCCAGCTGGAGGTGTCCCGGCGGTTGCGTACCGACCCGGCCTTCGCCAAGCGCTGGGCCGAACGCTCGGCGGCCATCGCCGAGGCGACCCGGGACCGGCTGGCGCGCCAACGCGAAGCCGGTGTGCTCCGCGCGGACGTACCGATCGACGTGCTGGCCCGCTTCCTCGAACTGGCCTACGACGGCCTGGTGCTGCACCTGGCCATGGGACGTCCGGCCGGTGACCTGGGCCCGGTGCTCGATCTGGTCGAGGAGGCCGTGCGGCGAAGGTAACGGCCGGATAACTGGGCCGCCCGGACGAGCATCCGTTGGCATCGTCACTTCACAATGAAGCCGCGTTTCCCTCCGCGCGACAGGAGCAGGCCATGACGGGGCTCGCGGCAGATTTCGACACCTGGGGCATCCCCAGCAGCACCTTCCTCGCGTTCTACCTGACGGTGGCCGTGGTGCTCACCGTCGGCGTACTGATCCACCGCCGGACGCTGCTGGCGGGCCGTGCGGCACCCCCGCCCGACCAGCTCAATCCACAGCAGGTCGCCTACCTCAACGGCCGGGAGGACCTCGCGGTCTGGACCTCGCTCGGCACCCTGCGCAGCCAGGGCGTGATCGGGGTGAGCGCGGACCGTCGGCTCACCGTCGACGGTCCGCTCCCGCCCGCGGCCAGCCAGCTCGACCGGGCCATCCACTACGCGGCCACCCAGCGCGTCCACGGCCGCGACCTGCGGCGTACCGAGTGGGTCGAGCGCGCCCTCACCGAGCTGCGCGACGGGCTGGACCGGCACGGCCTCCTGGTCGGCCCGACCCGGCGGGCGGCCCTGCGACTCGGCCCGCTGCTGCTGGGCGCGTTGCTGCTGCTCGGCATCGCCCGGATCGGGGCGGGCCTGGCCAACGCTCGCCCGGTCGGGTACCTGGTACTCGTCGTGAGCGGGCTCGCGGTACTCACCGGGCTGCTGTTCGTCCGGGTGCCCTGGCGGACCCGGGCCGCCAACACCGCACTCGGTACGCTCCGCGCCCGCCACCGGCACCTGGCTCCGGGATCGAACCCGGCGTACGCCGTCTACGGTGCCGCCGGGGTGGCCACGGCGATGGCGCTCTACGGCACCGCGTCGTTCTGGGCGATGGATCCCGCCTTCGCCGAGCAGGCTGAGATCCAGCTCGGGGCGAAGGAGGCCGGTGGCTACTACGGCGCCGGTGCCTCGGGTACGACCGGTGGCTGTGGCGGCGGAGGCTGCGGTAGCGGAGGTGACGGCGGCGGAGGTGGCGGCGGCTGCGGCGGTGGCGGATGCGGCGGCTGACCGGCCCGGCCGGGGTGGGCATCGGCTGGCGGCCGGAGATCGCCGGTTTCATCGCCGAACTGCCCGGGCTGCGCTTCGTCGAGGTGATCGCCGAAGCGGTTGCGGCGACCGGTCCACCGCCACACGGGCTGACCGAGCTGCGGGAGCGCGGCGTGGCCGTGGTGCCGCACGGCGTACGGCTCTCCCTCGGTGGCGCGGAGCCGGTCGAGCCGGCCCGGGTGGCCCACCTGGCGGCCGTCGCCGAACTGGTCGGGGCGCCGCTGGTCAGCGAGCACATCGCCTTCGTACGCGCCGGTGGTCTGGAGGCGGGACACCTGCTGCCGCTGCCACGCACCCGGGAGGCCGTCGACGTGGTCTGCGCAAACGTCGCGCGGGCGCAGGCGGAGCTGCCGGTGCCGATCGCACTGGAGCCGATCGCGGCGCTGTTCGACTGGCCGGACGACGAACTCGACGAAGCGGCGTTCCTCGGCGAGATCCTGGACCGCACCGGTGCGCTGCTGCTGCTCGACGTCGCAAACGTCCACGCAAACGCGCGCAACCGGGGTACCGACCCGCTCGCGCTGCTGGCCGCCCTGCCGTTGGAACGGATCGCGTACCTGCACGTCGCCGGTGGCGCGGAACGCGACGGGCTCTACCACGACACGCACACCGACCCGGTCCCGCCCCAGGTGCTGGATCTGCTCGCCGAGCTGTGCTCCCGACACCACCCACCGGCGGTGCTGCTGGAACGCGACGGGCACTACCCGCCCGCCGCCGACCTGCGCGCCGAACTGGACGCCGTGGCCCGGGCCGCCGGCTTCCCGGTGGTGACATGACCGCCGCCGACCGGCCCGACGGACTGGCCGAGCGGCAGGCCCAGCTGGTGGCGGCGCTGGTGGCCGGCGGCCCGCTGCCAGCGGGCTTCGCACCCGCCCCGCTGGCCGCCGCCCGCGCCGCCCTGCTGCGCAAACGTGCCGGCGAGGTCGCCCGGCACTGGCCGCTGCTCGCCGCCGGCCTCGGCCCACGGTGGTCCGCGACCTTCGCCGAATGGGCGGCGGACCGGCCCACCCGGGGCGGACTGCGCGACGGCTGGGACCTGGCCCGCACGCTGCGTGACCGCGGCACCCTCCCGGCCCTGGGTGCCCGGGAACTGGCCACCCGGGAGGCACACTTCCGCTACGACGGCACAAACCCCCCACGCCACCGCCGCTGGTGGCAAGGAAGGGCCCCCTTTTAACGCCTGCGGTAGAGCAAGGGCCCCTTTTTAACAACACCGCCGGCCCGCCGCCGAGGTGCGAGGATGCCGCGACGGAACCGGTGCGGCAGGATCGATGGCATGGATCTCGGACTGACCGACCGGGTGTACGTACTCACCGGCGCCTCCCGCGGCCTCGGGTACGCCACCGCGCAGTGCCTGGTGGCCGACGGGGCCCGGGTGGTCCTCTCCGCCCGCCGGGATGACGCGGTGGCCGCTGCCGTGGCCGGTCTCGGCGGGCCGCAGCGGGCGATCGGCATCACCGCCGACCTGGCCGACCCGGCCACCCCCGAGCGGCTGGTCGTCGCCGCCAAACGCCACTTCGGCCGGCTCGACGGCGCCCTGGTGTCGGTGGGCGGGCCACCGCCGGGCAGCGCCGCCTCGGTCGACGACGAACAGTGGCGGCAGTCCTTCGAGACGGTCTTCCTGGGCAGCGTACGCGCGGTCCGCACGGTGGCCACCGCGTTGCCCGACGGCGGCGCGATCGCGCTGGTGCTCTCCACCTCGGCGCGTAGCCCGGTGCCCGGGCTGGGCATCTCCAACGGGCTGCGTCCCGGCCTGGCCGGCGTCGCGAAGGACGTCGCCGACGAGTACGGCCCCCGTGGCGTACGGGTGGTCGGGCTGCTACCGGGGCGGATCATGACCGACCGCAACCGGGAGCTCTTCGCGGCCTCCGGCGACCCCACACGGGCGCGGGCCGAGGCGGAGGCCGGCATCCCGCTGCGTCGCATCGGCGACCCGGCCGAGTTCGGACGGGTCGCCGCCTTCGTCCTCTCCCCCGCGGCGAGCTACCTCACCGGGATCACCATCCCGGTCGACGGCGGCGCGCTGCGCGGCCTGTGACGACCGGACCGGGCGGCGGCGACCGGCGAGCCCGCCGCCCGGGTACGCCCCACCGGCCCAACCCCCGACCCGGCAACCCGGCCACGCCCCGCCGGCCCAACCCCCGGCCCAGCCGGGAGGAGTTGGCCGCGGCTGCCGACCGGACCCTGCCGGACGTCATCGCCCCCGGGCTGGACGTACTCTTCGTCGGGATCAACCCGGGGCTGTGGTCGGCCGCCACCGGCTGGCACTTCGCCCGCCCCGGCAACCGGTTCTGGCCGGCCCTGCACCGGGGTGGGTTCACACCGCGCGTGCTGCACCCCAGCGAGCAGGACGAACTGCCCGCACTGGGGCTCGGCATCACCAACCTGGCCGCCCGGGCCAGCGCCCGGGCCGACGAACTGACCGCCGCCGAGTTGGTCACCGGTGCGCAGACGTTGACCGCCAAGGTGGCCCGGTACCGGCCCCGCTGGGTGGCGGTGGTCGGGGTGACCGCGTACCGGATCGGGTGTGCCCGGCCGAAGGCGGCCTTCGGCCCACAGCCGGAGCCGTTGGCCGACGCCCGGCTCTGGGTGTTGCCCAACCCCAGCGGCCTGAACGCGCACTACACGCCGCAGAGCCTCGGCGCAGCCTTCGCCGAGCTGCGCGAGGCGACCCTGCGGGAGTGACGGTGTCTCCTCCGCGTCAGGCGGGTGGTCGCTCCGTCGCGGCCGACGCCGCCCAGTCGATCGTGTAGCGCTGTTCCGGGCCGAGCGTCTTCTCCGGCCGCATCGCGACCTTCATCAGCATCCGCATCATCACCGGCATGACCACCCGGGCGACCGGCCCGGGCGCCTTGGCGTGGTTGATCCGGGCCGCACGGGCGGCGACACCCTCCACCCGGGACCGGCGCAGCCGTTCGTACGCGGCGAACGCCGCCGGTACGTCCGGCAGGTCGCGCAGACAACGGGCGAGTTGCACGGCGCTCTCCACCGCCAGCGACGCGCCCTGCCCGGAACTGTTGGACGGTGCGTGCACCGCGTCACCGATCAGCACCATCCGGCCCCGGTGCCAGCGCGGCACCGGGGGCATGATGTGCAGTGATCCGGAGACCTGCAACTGGTCCGGATCACTGGTCCGGATCAGCGCGGCACCCGGGTCGTCGTCGCCGTAGACGGCCCGCAGCCGGTGCCGCCATTCGTCGGGGCGTACCGTCCTCGCCTCGGCCAGGCTCATCGGCCGGTCCTGTGGCAGGTTGGCGCCCCACCGGGTGCCGCCACCCGGCTCGGGCCAGTAGAGGTAGTAGCCGCGCCGGCCGAAGGTGAAGGTCATCGTGCCCGGGGCCGCCGCGACCGGGTGCTCCGCCACCGACTCGATCCCGAGTACGCCGGTGTAGCGCGGCCCCGGCGCGGCCGGGTCGATAAGTGTGCGCACGGTGGAGTGCACCCCGTCGGCACCGATCAGGATGTCGGCGTGGGCGGTGCTGCCGTCGGTGAACTCGGCGGTGACCCCGCCGTCGGTCTGTCGCGCGGTGGCCAGCCGCTTGCCGTACGCGACGCGGACGCCCTCGGTGACCGCCCGCTGGTGCAGGACCCGGTGCAGGGCGTTGCGGTGCACCACCCGCAGCGGCCCGACATCGCCAAGCGCCGGTAACTCGATGCGGTTGGTGCCGATCGCCAGCACGGTCCGGTCGATCGGGGTGGCGATCTCGGTCACCGGTTGGTCGGCGCCCACGATCCGCAGGGCCGCCACGCCGTTGGGCGCCAGCGCCAGCGTGCCGCCGATGCCGTCGGCGGTGCTCGGATACCCCTCGTACACGGTGGCCGCGATGCCCGCCCGGTGCAGCGCGAGCGCCGCGACCGGGCCGGCGATGCCGCCGCCGATGATGATCGCTGTGCGTACGTCGGTCATTTGTCCCCTCCCAGGGTTCGGTGCGTGCATGGCGAACCGCCCTGGGAGGGAACCCGGCTATGCTCGTTGGTTGCCGCCTCGTGCCGAGCGCCTGCCCAGGTGCGGTGTGAGGAAGTGGCCCCGGCGCGGTGTTGGCCCACCGCGCCGGGGCCGGGTCGTCATTCGGGTGGGTCGCCGGTGCCGCTGCTCCTTTCCGCTGCGCCGACCGGCGGCGAGCCGCCCGTCGGTCCCAAGGTGCTGGTCGACGGCGGGCTGGCCGTCTTGCCCGAGGTGCTGGTCGACGGCGGGCTGGCCGTCGGGCCCGAGGTGCTGGTCGACGGCGGGCTGGCCGGTTGCGGGGCGCTCGTGCGATCCGCGAGGGCGGCCAGTTCGGCCGGGAGTTCGCCGGTGTCGTGGAATGCCCGCCACTGGTCGAGACCGGGGAAGGTACCCGCGTCCAACTCGGCGAGGACGGCACGGATCCAGGTCGCCTCGGCCTCCCGCAGCGCCAGGTCGTACTCGGACTCGACCAGGAACAGCCGGGGCACGTCGCGGGCGTGCTCGGCAAGCGCGGCCCGGGCCGCGGCGACGTTCCCGGCCACCTGGTCCAGCCGCTGGCGCAGCAACTCGACTGCCTCGTCGGGATGCAGCGCGGCCAGGACCGACAGCCCGGCGCGGAACCGCGGGTACTCGGCCATCGGGGTGGCGAGCAGCTCACGGGCCCAGTCGACCAACTCGGCCCGACCGGCGTCGGTGATCCGGTACACGGTGCGCTCCGGGCGACGGCCAGCGCGCACGCTCTGCACCGCCGCGATGAAGCCGTGCCGGTCCAGGTTGCCGACGACCGTGTAGAGCGAGCCCCACTTGATCGGCATGTCCTGGTCCTTGCCCCAACCGCGCAACGCCGTGGCGATCTCGTAGGGGTGCATCGGTCGGTGCGCCAGGACGGAGAGCACGGCAAGCGCCATCAGATTGTTGACCTTGCGCCGCCTGGCCATCCGATCCCATCCTCGCCCGCGATTACTCGCGAACGAGTATATAGCTAGTTGGCGGCGGCGGGCGGCAGCGCCTCGTCGGCGACGTACTCGCGGGTCGGGATGATCACCGGCTCCGGCACGGTCGCGTCGGCGTACGGCGACGGCGAGTCGGCCACCGCGAACTGGGTGCGGTACAGCTCGGCGTAGAGACCGCCGACGGCGACCAGTTCCTCGTGGCGGCCCCGCTCGACGATCCGCCCCTCGTCGAGGACGAGGATCTGGTCGGCGTCGCGGACGGTGGACAGCCGGTGCGCGATCACCAGCGCGGTACGCCCGGTCAGCGCCACCGCGAGCGCCCGCTGCACCGCGGCCTCGCTCTCCGAGTCGAGATGCGCGGTCGCCTCGTCCAGGATGACGATCGACGGTGCCTTGAGCAGCAGCCGGGCGATGGCGATGCGCTGCTTCTCGCCGCCGGAGAAGCGGTAGCCGCGCTCGCCGACTGTGGTGTCCAGCCCGTCGGGCAGCGACCGGACCAGGTCGGCGACCTGCGCACCGGCGAGCGCCGCCCACAGCTCGTCGTCGGTGGCGTCCGGTTTGGCGTACCGCAGGTTCTCCGCGATGCTCTCGTGGAACAGGTGGGAGTCCTGGGTGACCACACCGATCTCGTCGCGCAGCGACGCCAGGGTGGCGTCCCGCACGTCCACCCCGCCGACAAGCACCTGGCCGTCGGTCACGTCGTAGATGCGCGAGATCAGCATGGACAGCGTCGACTTGCCGGCGCCGGAGGGGCCGACCAGGGCCACCATCTGCCCCGACTCGACCCGGAACGAGACGCCCTTGAGCACCGGTTCGTTCACCGTACGGTCCAGCGCGGCGACCTCCTCCAGCGACGCCAGCGAGATCTCGGCGGCGCTGGGGTAACGGAAGCGGACGTCGCGGAACTCCACCGTGCCAACGTCCCGGGGCACCGGCACCGCGTCGGGCCGCTCCTTGATCGCCGGCTCCAGGTCGAGCACCTCGAAGACCCGGTCGAACGAGACCAACGCGCTCATCACGTCGACCCGTACGTTGCTCAGCGCGGTGAGCGGGCCGTAGAGCCGGGTGAGCAGCAGGGCCAGGGTGACCACCGTGCCGGCGCTGACGTCGCCGGTCACCGCGAGCCAACCGCCGAGCCCGTAGGTGAGCGCCTGCGCCAGCGAGGCCACCAGCAGCATCGCCACGAAGAACGTCCGCGAGTACATCGCCGAGGTGATGCCGATGTCGCGTACCCGCTCGGCGCGGGCGGCGAACCGGGCGGCCTCCGCGTCCGGTTGGCCGAAGAGCTTCACCAGCAACGCACCGGCGACCCCGAACCGCTCGGTCATTGTCGCGTTCATCTTGGCGTCGAGGTTGTACGACTCACGGGTGATCTCGGCCAGCCGCCGGCCCACCCGCCGGGCCGGGATGATGAACACCGGCAGCAGCACCAGCGACAGCGCGGTGATCTGCCAGGAGAGGGTGAGCATCACGGCGGCGGTGAGCACCAGTTGGATCACGTTGCTGACCACGCCGGACAGCGTCGAGGTGAACGCCCGCTGGGCGCCCAGCACGTCGTTGTTGAGCCGGCTGACCAGCGCGCCGGTCTGGGTGCGGGTGAAGAACTGGAGCGGCATCCGCTGCACGTGGTCGTAGACCCGGGTGCGCAGATCGAGGATGATGCCCTCGCCGATGCGCGCCGAATACCACCGTTGGGCGAGCGAGAGCAGTGCGTCGGCGACCGCGAGCGCGGCGATGAACAGGGCCAGCCGGATCACCAGCGCGCTGGCCTCCGGGCCGCCACGGGTGATCGCGTCGATGACGTCACCGGCGAGCAGCGGGGTGGCCACGCCGATCACCGCGGCGACGACCACCGTGATCAGGAAGACGACGATGTCGCGGCGGTAGGGTCGGGCGAAGGCCACGATGCGGCGACCGACACCGCGCTGCAATCGGTGACTGGAGACCTCGTCGCTGCTGCGCATCGACCGGAGCATGCTCCAACCGCCCATGCCGCCGGCGGTCATGTGGTTGGACACCGTCACCTCCCGGTCGCGAGGCCATGGACCGGCCCTCGGGTCAATTCTCCCGATGGCTACGACAACCTCGCGAGTAACCGGAATCTTCCCGAACGGTCCTTACAAATTCGTTCCGCGCCGCGCCGGCCCGCACGCTCGACTCCGGCGCCGGTCCGGTCCCGCAGCGGACCGGCCTCCGGTCGCCGCCGCGGCTACTCCCCGCGCCCGGCGAGATCGCGCAGGCGGCGCGTCTGCGCCTCGCGCTCGGCCCGTTGCTGCTCGGCATGGGTACGCCCGGCCGCGCCGGCAAGCAGCGCCTTGATCTCCACGACGGCGTCCCGGTTGTTGGCGAGCAGCCCCGCGACAAGGTCACGCACCGCATCGTCCAGGTCACTTTCCGGTACGACAAGCGTGGCCAGACCGATACGGTCCGCCTCGGCGGCGTCCATCCGCCGGCCGGTAGCGCAGATCTCCAGCGCCCGGGCGTAGCCGACCAGCTCCACCAGGCGCTTGGTGCCGGCCAGATCCGGCACCAGACCCAGGGTCACCTCGGCCATGGACAGCTTCGCGTCCTGAGCCAGCACCCGCAGGTCACAGGCGAGCGCCAGCTGAAAACCGGCACCGATGGCGTGCCCTCGCACGGCGGCGATCGAGATGATGTCCGGCCGGTGCAGCCAGGTGAACCCGCCCTGGAGCTCGGCGATCAGGTCGGCGCTGTCCGCTTCCGGCAGGGCGGCGAGCTCGGCGAAGGAGCCCGGGCCGGTGGCACCCGCGACCGCCAGATCGAGGCCAGCGGAGAAGGCCCGCCCCTCGCCCCGGACGATCACGACGCGCACGTCCCCGGGCAGGCTGCGGGAGAAGTCGCTCATAGCCCGCCACATCGCCGGGGTCTGGGCGTTGAGCACGTCGGGCCGGCACAGGGTGACTGTGGCTACCGGCCCGTCGTATTCCAGCCGGACCCCGGTCGCCTCGGCGGTCACCGGGCGGCCCGGGTCACGGGTGTGGTGGGCAACGCTGGCGGGCGCGTCACGCCTTCTTGCGACGCCGGGCGCCGCCGCGCTGCCGTAGTTGGACTCCGGACTCGGTGAGCACCCGGTGGATAAAACCGTAGGAGCGGCCGGTCGACGCCGCGAGCGCACGGATGCTCTCTCCCCCGGTGTACCGCTTGACCAGGTCCTTGGCGAGCGTCTGACGCTCGGCTCCGACGATCCGGCGACCCTTCTCAGTGCTGGTGGCTGTGCCCGTGGCTGCCATACTGTGTCCTCACGTCCCAGACTGTGCGGTTCGGATACGGTCCCACCTATTAGACCGCCTCGAACGATCATGCGCCAGATATCAACTATTCGCCAACCGACACGCTATGCAATGTCAGGTTCCCGATAGGTGATGCCGCCGACCCGGTCCGCCCCGGTTTGGTCGGGCTGGGCAGCGCTCCCGCCAACCACGGTGCGCGACAGCGCGCTCCGCCCCTGGCAGCGGCCGACAGCGCGGCGCATCGACCGGCGTACGCCCGGTAACCTGCTGCGGTGCTCGACCTGATCGGCACCGTTGCCGCGGCTGCCGCCGTCTTCATCGCCACCGACATCGACGACATCGTCATCCTGACGCTGCTCTTCATCACCGCCCGCACCACCGGTCGACCCGGCAGCTGGCAGATCGTCGCCGGCCAGTACCTCGGCATCGGCGCCCTGGTGTTGCTGAGCGCCGTGGTCGCGGCCGGGCTGCTGGTGGTGCCCGACGAGTGGACCGGCCTGCTCGGGCTGCTACCGATCACCCTCGGCGTACGCGCGCTGCGGCGACACGACGACGAGGAGGCACCCCCGGTGGTGGCCGGCACGCTCGGTGTGGCCAGCGTGACGGTGGCCAACGGGGCCGACAACGTGGCCGTCTACGTGCCGGTGTTCCGTACGCTCGGCGCGGCCGACACCGCCGTCTTCGTGCTGGTGTTCGTGGTGCTCATCGCGGTGTGGTGCGCGGCCGGCCGCTGGCTCGGCGGGCACCCGAGGGTGACCCGGCTGGTCGAACGGGCCGGCCGCTGGCTGGTGCCGACGGTCTTCATCGCCATCGGCATGGTCATCCTGGCCACCTCCGGCGTCGTCGGCGCCCTGCTCGACCTGACGCGCTGATCCACCAACTGTTAAAAGGGGGCCCTTCCTCTACCGCAGGCGTTAATAGGGGGCCCTTCCTTGCACGTCAGGCGAGTTCGACGAGTTCGAGGAGGTCGTCGCTCCAGGCGTCCTCGTCGCCGTCGGGAAGGAGGATGGCGCGGTCGGGCTTGAGCGCGAGCACCGCGCCGGGGTCGTGGGTGACCAGCACGATCGCGCCGGGGTAACGGGCGATGGCGTCGAGCACCTGTTCCCGGCTGACCGGGTCGAGGTTGTTCGTCGGCTCGTCGAGCAGCAGCACGTTGGCGCCGGAGCAGACCAGGGTGGCCAGGGCCAGCCGGGTCTTCTCCCCACCGGAGAGCACCCCGGCGGGCTTGTCGACGTCCTCGCCGGAGAAGAGGAAGGCACCGAGGATCTTGCGCAGCTCGGTGTCGGTCTGCTCGATCGCGGCGGCCCGCATGTTCTCCAGCACGGTCCGCTCCACGTCCAGCGTCTCGTGCTCCTGGGCGTAGTAGCCCAACCGCAGCCCGTGACCGGGGTGCACCTCGCCGGTGTCCGGTTCCAGCAGGCCGCCGAGCATCCGCAGCAGGGTGGTCTTGCCGGCGCCGTTGAGGCCGAGGATGGCCACCCGGGAGCCCCGGTCCACCGCCACGCTGACGTCGGTGAAGATCTCCAACGAGCCGTACGACTTCGACAGGCCGGTCGCGGTGAGCGGGGTCTTGCCGCACGGTGCCGGTGCGGGGAAGCGCACCTTGGCCACCTTGTCGGCGACGCGTACCTCCTCCAGGCCGGACATCAGCCGCTCGGCGCGGCGGGCCATGTTCTGCGCGGCGACCGTCTTGGTGGCCTTGGCTCGCATCTTGTCGGCCTGGGCCAGCAACGCGCCGGCCTTCTTCTCGGCGTTGGCCCGCTCTCGGCGACGCCGCCGCTCGTCGGTCTCCCGCGCCTCCAGGTACGCCTTCCACCCCAGGTTGTACATGTCGACCACGGACCGGGTGGCGTCGAGGAACCAGACCTTGTTGACCACCGACTGCAACAGGTCGCCGTCGTGGGAGATCACCACCAGCCCGCCCTTGTGGTTGGCGAGGAAGCCGCGCAGCCAGGTGATCGAGTCGGCGTCGAGGTGGTTGGTGGGCTCGTCGAGCAGCAGGATGCCGCCGCCGTTCTCGCCCGCGTCGCGGAACAGGATCCGGGCTAGCTCGATGCGTCGACGCTGGCCGCCGGAGAGGGTGCCGATGGTCTGGGCCAGGGCCCGGTCGGGCAGCCCCAGGTTGGCGCAGATCCGGGCCGCCTCGGCCTCGGCCGCGTATCCGCCCAGGGCAGCGAACTGGTCCTCCAGCGCGCCGTAGCGGCGGACCAGCTTCTCGTCTCCGTCGTCGGCGAGCCGCTGTTCCAGCTCCTTCATCTGCGCCATCAGCACGTCCAGGCCGCGAGCGGAGAGCACCCGGTCCCGGCCGGTGACGTCCAGGTCGCCGGTACGCGGGTCCTGCGGCAGGTAGCCGACGGCACTGCGCCGGTCGATCTGCCCGGCGTACGGCTGCCCCTCGCCGGCGAGCACCTTCAGGGTGGTGGTCTTGCCGGCACCGTTGCGGCCGACCAGGCCGATCCGATCACCCGGCTGCACCCGCAGCGTGGTGTCGGAGAGCAGGATCCGGGAGCCGGCGCGCAGCTCCAGGCCGGTGGCAGTGATCATGTCGGGTACTCGCTCTCGGGGTCCGAAGGGCTGACTCAGGGCACACGAAAGCGCCGGCGGGTCCCGGTCGACCCGTCGGCGCGGGGCGTTCAGCCTTCGCAGCGCAGCACGCGGCAATTGTACCGGGGCCCGGCCGACAGCCACCGGGGATTACCGATCAAGATCGACGGGTACCGGACTCGCCATCCGGAGCGGTTGCGGCCCGAGCGCCACGTACTGATCGGGGTCATCATGGAGCTGAACGAGAACGCCCGCATCGACACCAGCCAGGTGCAGGATCGACGGGGCGGAGGTGGGGGCGGTGGACTGGGCATCCCGATCCCGATCGGCGGCGGCGGGCGGGGCGGGATCGTCGGCATCGTCATCGCCGTGCTGGTGGCCCTGGTCGGCGGCGGATTCGGCCTGAATGCCATGACCGGCGGCGAGGAGCAGGGCGACAACGCCGCCCTGGAGCAGCGCTGCGCGGCCCCGGACGCGCTGGAGCAGCTGGACTGCCGCAACACCCTCTACGTCAACTCGATCCAGGCATACTGGCGTACCGCCCTGCCCCAGGCCCTCGGCGAGCAGTACCGGCCGACCCGGACCGTGTTCTTCAGCCAGGGCGTCAACACCGCCTGCGGACAGGCCGACTCGGGTGTCGGCCCGTTCTACTGCCCGGCCGACTCGCTTGTCTACATCGACCTGTCGTTCTACCAGGTGCTGGCCGAGCAGCTCGGCGCCAGCGGCGAGTTCGCCCAGCCGTACGTGCTGGCCCACGAGTACGGCCACCACGTGCAGAACCTGCTCGGCACCAACGAGCAGGTCCGCCGCCAGCAGCAGCGCGACCCGGGCGCCGCCAACGAGCTGTCGGTACGCCTGGAGTTGCAGGCCGACTGCTACGCGGGCGCCTGGGCGAAGAACGCCACAGGCACCGCCGACGACAGCGGCCAGAAGATCTTCACCAGCATCACCGAGCGGGACATCGCCGAGGCGATCGACACCGCCGAGGCGATCGGTGACGACGCGATCTCCAAGCGCGCCAACCGACCGGTGAACCCGGACGAGTTCACCCACGGCACATCCGAGCAGCGCAAGCAGTGGTTCGACCGGGGCTACTCCACCGGGGATCCGGCCTCCTGCGACACCTTCAGCGGCGCGCTCTGACCCGACGGCGGGCGCCCGCCACCGCAGGCGCCCGCTACCGCGCCAACTGGTCGGTCAGTTCCCGCCACCGGCGCGGGATACCGAGGTCGAAGTATCTGGCCTTGATCAGGATGATCTTCTGTTCCCGATCGGCGAACAGGGCCCGTACCGCCGAGTGCAGGTCGGCCAGGAAGCCGTGCTCACCGAGCCGGCGCAGACACCCGCTCTCCAGTTGGACGGACCAGCCCGCCATGCCGGTGGTGCGAATCCGGACGGCCCCCGAGGCGGACACCCCGGTACCCTCCACCGTGGCCAGATCCTCGGCGTACCGCTCGCGCCGGGGATCGCGCGGCTTCTCCTGGGCCAACTGGACGACCTCCTGCTGGGTCAGGCCCTGCGCGACGCGGTACGCCTCGGTCCGGGCCCGCTGGGCGGCCACCCAGGCCAGCATGCCCAACCGGGACAGCTGATAGCTGAGTTGGTTCTCGTTGTAGGTCTCGAAGGTGCCGGGCTGGAATCGCACCTCCACCTGACCGTCGGGCGACACCCGGGCCTCGATGTTGTGGTCGGGTGAGACGGCCCGTGCCGTCCGCTGCTGACTGTCGAAGGGCATGGCTCTCCTCCTCGAAGGCTTCCGGTGCATTGTCCGGAAAGGCTTTCCACTCGGTGCACCGCACCGCCCAACCCCGGTCGCCGGTATCCGAACCGCGGCCAGACCTGGGCAATATCGTGTGGTAGACATGCCCGGTGCTGACGATCCGGGGAATCGCCACGACGCTCACCGCCCTCGTCGCGGGCACCGCGACCCTGATCTCCCCTGCGGGAGCCGGGCCGGATGCCGGATCGCCGGTGCTGATCGCCGGCAGCGGCACCGCCGGCAACTCCGGTGACGGCGGACCGGCCGGAGCCGCCGAGCTGAACACGCCCACCGGGATCGCGGTGGCCCCGGACGGCACGGTGTACATCAGCGACACCGGCAACCGTACCGTCCGGGCGGTCTCACCCGACGGCACGATCAGCACGGTCGCCGGCAGCGGCCGGGCGGGCAGCCCGGACGACCGTCTTCCGGCCGATGCCCGCGGCACCGAGGTGGACCTGGGCAGCCCCGGCAACCTGGCGCTCGGTCCGGACGGGACGCTCTACCTGGTCGACGGCGCGCTGTTCCGGATCTTCGCGCTCGCCCCGGACGGCGCGATCTCGGTGGTGGCCGGCACCGGGCGACCCGGCTCGGCCGGCGATGGCGGCCCGGCCACGGCCGCCGCGATCAACCAGCCCGGTGGCCTGGCCGTGGCCGCCGACGGCACGCTCTACCTTGGGGATCTGGCCAACCGACGGGTACGCGCCATCACGCCGTCCGGCACCATCGACACCATCGCCGGCAACGGGGCGAGCCAGCTCACCGCGGCGGGTGGCCCGGCGACCGAACTGCCGCTGCCGGCCGTGAACAGCATCTCGGTCGCGCCCGACGGCGACGTGTGGCTCGCGGACGCGCTGGTGCTGCACCGCCTCCGCGACGGCGAGATCGCCACCGTGAGCAGACCCGGTGACGCGGTGACCGACGACGGGCCGTGGACGCTGTCCACCTCGGCGACCTGGCCGCCGGCCGAGCCGCCGCTGAACAACGTCGCCGCGATCGCCGCCAGTGCTCGGGGCGTCCACCTCTACGACCAGGGCGAGCGGAAGATCCGCCGGCTGGGCCCGGACGGGGTGGTACGCACCGTCGCCACGCTCGACGCGCAGACCGTCGGCACCGTGGTGCCCCAACTCGCCGCGAACGGCTCGGACACGGTCTACCTGCTGGCCACCAGCGAACACCGGGTGTACGCGGTGCACGACGACGGCGGCGGCGCAGCGTCGCCACCGGACGACGACGAGGCCGGCGGCGCAACCCGCTGGTGGCTGCTGGCCGCCGGGGCTGGCGTGCTGGCCGTACTGGTGGCCGGCTGGGCGCTGACCCGGCGCCGCCGATCCTGAACCCGGGCGGCTGCCCGTACGACCGCCCCGTCGGCCCCGGCCGGCGCGGAACCGACACCTACCGACACAGGGACGGGATGATGGCTGAAGTTGTTGGTGGTGACCTCTACCGCCTGTGGCGGGTCTCGGAGGTGCACCTCCCCCGGATCGCCGACGTCTACTACGACGCGGCCCGTACGGTCGCCGGGGCGCGCGGTTCCGGCTCGTCAAGCGACGCCGACGCGTTTCGGGACAGCACGCCTGTCTACCCGGGGTCGAGTGTGCTGTCCAGCCCGGTAGGAGCTGCCTGGGCCCAGCTGCGCAACGAGTTGCAGCACATGTACACCCAGATCGGCGACACCGTCCAGCTCGCCGGGGACGGCATCCGGGACGCGACTCAGGCGTACCTCGACACCGACCAGGTGAACGCCGACGCGCTGCGGCTCTACCTGAACGACCCCCGCAACCACAACCTGGACGATCCGGCGTCCAACCCGCCGGCCGTGGGCGACGACGACCACCCCGGCACCGCGCCGCCGCTGCCCTGACCGGCAGCGTCACCGACCCCGAACCGGCAGCCAGAAGGACACCCCTGCGATGACCGACACCGTGACCACCCCGGCCGAGCTGCGTGGCGGCAGCTACGAGAGCACCGTACGGACCAAGGCCGAGCAGTTGAAGCAGGAACTGATCCGGCAGACGCTCGACGACATCGAGTCGTGGCGCAAGGCCGTCGACGTGCAGTGGCAGCAACAGCACGGCCCCGACGCGGTCCCGCTGTCGCCGATCCCGCCGGAGGAGATCGAGGGGTATCGCCAGACCGTCCGCGACGAGTACTACCAGTGGGTGGTGCCCGCGTTCGAGCGGCACCTGATGCCGGACCCGGACGCCATCAACCCGATGATCGACGGCCTGCGCACCATCGAGAGTTCGTTCCAGGGCAGCCAGGACAACGCGGGCAACTTCGTGCCGGCCAGCGCCGCCCTCTCCCGGATCAACGACGTCCGGTCGGACATGAACCACTGGGAGGGCGACCTCCAGGTCAACTTCATCGACAACTTCCTCACGCCGTTGCAGAACGTCTCGGTAAACCAGGCGGCGGTGGCCAAGGTGGTCCGGGAACAGCTCGAATGCAGCAAGGTCATGTACATCCGCTACCGCAAGGCGGTCGTGCAGCTGCTCGACCAGTCCATCGCCGCGGTCAAGGAGTTGAACAACAGCAAGGACCCGAAGAGCTTCACCTGGGGAACGCTCGTCGGCATCGCCGTCGGCACCGGGCTCACGCTCGCCACCGGTGGGGTGGCCGTCGCCGGTGCCGTCCTGATCATCAGCAGCACCATGGCGCAGGGGCTGGTGCCGGACCCGCCGAAGACCAACGAGCTGAGCGCGCCGACCGCCCAGGAGGTGGCGGTGAACATCAGCGACGCGCTGAGCAAGCTCAGCGGCGACGTGTTCGAGGAGGAACGCAAGGTCCGCGACGCCTTCACCAACATCTGCGACACCATCGCCACCTCGCGGGCCGCCTCGATCAGGAGCAACACCTCCGGCCCGCTCGCGGTCGCCACGCCCGCCGTGAGCAACGCCCGGCCGTCCGAGATCACCGACGGCTCGCTGCGCCCCTCCTGAACGAGGCCGGTCGCGGTTTCGTCAACCGTCCGGCTGCGGTTCGCGTACCAGGATGCGGACCGCGCGGGCGGCGGCGACGGCGGCCAGCAGCACCGCGTGCCGGGGCTCCGGCACGTCCAGCAGCCGATCGGCGCGCAGCGCGGCCAGCGGCGCGAGCCGGCGGTCGGCCAGGACGGTGTCCACGGCCCGCCGGTCCCCGCCGGCCACCACCGCGTCCAGCCGGTCGACCTGCGGCAGCAGCAGCCGGGCCGCCAGCTCCACCGCGTCGGCAAACGCCGCCTTGGCCTGGTTGTCCCGCCGCCGGGCGAAACGCTGCTGCGACCAGCCACCGGCGGCGGTACGCCCCTGCACGTAGCGGGTGTCCACCTTGTGCACCGGCAGCCGCTCCCCCTCGGCCACCCCCACCGCCACCGCACCCTTGCGGGCCAGCAGCAGGCCGATCCGGTGCGGTGCCGTCGCGGCGGCCACGAAGGTGGCCAGATCCGAGGTGGGCGGCGCGCCCGGTGGGGTGTGCAGCTCGGCGGTGGCACCGTCCGGGGCGGTCAGCCGCAGCCCGTACCCCTCGACGGTGGTGGCGGGCGGGCCGTGCCGGTCGGTGAAGCCGGCCACCCAGCGCGCGACGCGGGCCGGTTCGACCTCCACCCATCGGCCACCCCCGGCCGCCGGCCTGCTGCTCATGCCACGACCGTACGACACGGGCCGACGACGCCGCCCGGCGGGAAACGAGTGACGCGGCAGGACACCCGGGTGGATGTCCTGCCGCGTGCGGTCCTCGCCGGTCAGTACACGGTGCGGTTGCCGCCGGTCAGTGCACGGTGAGGTTGCCGCCGGTCAGCTTCACCTCGCCGGTACCCGCACCCGTCCAGTCGGACGAGAGGAGCAGCCGACCACCCTGCCAGAGGGTGAGCCCGACGCTGTCGTTGCGGCCCGGCGCACCCCGGTCGGTCACCGTGACCGTCAGCGTCAGACCGTTCGCCACCAGCTTGCCCTTGCTGTCGTGCAGGCTGGCCCGGTAGCGCACCTGAGCCGTCTTGCCGGCGGAGGTCACGCCGAGGCCGTCGATGCTGGTGGCCTTGACCTGATAGGTCTTGCCGCCGGAGCGGAACTCGATCTCGGCCTTGCCCGAGGCGGCCTTCTTACCGGTGGCCGGCTTGGCGTTCAGCTCCACGGTGACCTTCGAGTTCCGGTCGGCCGGGTACGCCCCGGCGGACCGGTCGACGCTGAGGTGACCGCCACCGGTGAGGAACCCGCCGTCGGAGCCGGCCACCCGCACCGTGGCGGTGGTGCTGCCGGTGTAGTAGCCACCGACCGTCGCGGTGACCTGGTGGGTGCCCGCCGGCAGGGTGGCCTCGCAGGCCGCCGAACCGGTGGTGGTGGCGGTGGCGAGCAACTCCACCGGTGCGGTGCAGAGCGTCGCGCCGCCCGCAGTGAAGGTCACCGTGGCGTTGCGCAGGTCACCGCCGGTGGTGTCGGCCGCCGAGGGCAGCACGGAGCTGTCCCGTAGCACCGCCCGCAGCAGGGTCCGGCTGGCGTCCCCACGGTTCGCGGTGCTCACCAGCGTGTCGCCGGCCCAGGTCGCCGCCGCGTCCTCTGGGGTGACCCGGATGGTGAACGAGGTGCTGCCGGTCAGGCCGGTGCCGTCGGAGACGGTGACGGTGACCGGGTAGTCGCCGGGGGCCGCCGTGGTGCTGCCGGTGACCGTCCAGCTCCGGTTGCCGGGCCGGGTGTCGGTGCCGGTGGTGCTCGCCACGGTCAGTGCCAGGCCGGCCGGCAGACCGGTGGCGGACGCGGTGAGCGCCGCCCCGGCACCGTCGGCATCGGTTGCCGTGATCGTCACCGTCGGCGAGAGCGCGTCGCTGTACTGGACGCCGACCCCGCCCGCCGGGGCGTCGTCGGAGACCTCGGGGGCGGAGCGGATGGTGAACTCGGCATCGTTGACATCGAAGAAGATGTTCCCGACCGCCTCGATCTTGAGGCGGGCCTGTCCGGTCGCCACGTTCGGCAGGTGCACCGTCGCGCTACCGGTGTTCGGGGTGCGCTCGGCCAGCACGTACGGGAAGGTCTCGCCGCCGTTGACGGAAAGCGTGATCTTCACGTCGCCGACGTTCACCGGCGCCAGGTCGGTGCCGGCCACGTCCCAGGTCACGGTCTGGGCAGCGCCGCCGTCGACGACGGCGGCGCTGCCGTGCGAGGTGACCAGGAACGGCCCGGCGTCCGGTGCCAGGGTCACCGCGACGTCGGCGCTGCCGACGCCACCGCCGCCCAGCCGCCCGTCCCGGGCGGTGAGCTTGAAGTTGAGGGTCCGGTCGTTGTTGACGCCGACCCAGTCGCGGGTGGGCAGGAACTCCGAGTAGCAGTCCAGGATCTCCGGCGGGACGTTCGAGGCGCTACCGCTGGCCGGCGGAGCCGGGGCGGCCGGGCAGGTGCCGGTCGCCGCGTTTGTGTTGCCGGCCAGGATCTGCTTCAGGTCGGGGAAGACCCGGGTCGAGTTGGTGGTCACCGCGTTCTGGCCCGGCGAGTGGTACTTCAGGGCGTCCTCCGGTGACACCCACGCCGGCTCGCCGAAGACCCGGAACAGCGGGCCGTTGGTCTTGGTGTTGTTCATCAGCGCGGTACCGGCGGCGGCACCCCGGTCGTTCTGCTCCCACAGGTAGGTGAGCGTGTCCCGGTCGGCGTCGGTGGCGCTACCGGTGAGCGCGAACGGGGTACGCACCGGAATGGTGACGTTCTCCGGCACGGTGACCACGGGAGCGTGGTTGGTGGTCTGCTCAACCAGGTGGCCGCCGTTGTCGACGGCACCGCCCTTGGCGGTCTCACCGACGAAGCCGGTGACGCCGGTGAGGTTGCTGAGGGTGAGCGCGGCGACGTTCGTGGCGGCCAGGGTGCCACCGAAGGTGACCTGGAAGCCGGTGTCGTTCAGGGCGCCGCTGCCGCCGAAGGCGGCCACGGTCACCGTGGCGCCCGCCGGCCAACCGGGGATCGCCTCGATCGCCGCCTTGATCCCGGCGGTGGTGTAGTTGACCCCGCGCACGATCGGCGCGGAGTCCGCGCCGCCGTAGTTGACGGTGAACGAGTCACCGTCGGTGTCGAAGTCGCGCAGCGACACCGTCTGTACCTCGTTGATCGCCGGCCGGGTCGAGGTCACGAAGTTCGTGATCTCGGTGTAGGTGCGGTGCGACCAGTACGGGTCGGTGTGCGGCTGGAGGTTGTCCTGCTGGCAGATGCCGGCGTACGCCATGATCGACGAACCGCTGCCCGGCTCGTACGAGTTGGCCGCGCTGCGGTTGCCGCCCGAGCAGTTCCACTGGTTGCCGTTGAAGGTGTGGTTGCCGGCAAACTGGTGGCCGATCTCGTGCGCCACGTAGTCCACGGCGAAGTAGTCGCCGACCGGGTTCGGCAGGCCGGTGCAGCCACGCGCCTTGCCGTCGCCACCGACCACGCCGAGGCCGGCGACGCCGCCACCGCTGAGCCCCAGGCCGATGTGGCCGACGTCGTAGTTGCCGGCACCGATGAGCTGGCCGAGCACGATCCGGTTACGGTTCAGCAGGCCGCTGGTGCAGCCGCTGAGCTGGGCCGGGGTGTAGCAGGCGGCGCCACCGCACGGGCCGTTCGGCTCGGTGGCCAGCGCCGGGGTGTTCAGGTTCGTCTTGTCGGTGTCGTTGACCAGCACGAGCCGGATCGCGGTCTCGTCCTCGTAGATCTGGTTCACCCGGTTGATAAGCGTCACCTTCGCCGCGGTCACGTTCTCCGCGCCGAAGTAGTTGGCGTACGACGGGTCGGTGACGAACGCGAGGCGGTAGGTGCGCAGGGTGACCAGCGGCCCCACCACCGGCTCGTCGTGCGCCTCGTGGATCTCGTCGTGCAGCGCGTGGGCGGCCGATTCGACGTCCTCGCGCTCGACGAAGTCACCGCTGCGGTTCTCCAGGTCGCGGGCGAAGTAGCTGGCGTACAGGCTCTGGTCGCGCTGGTAATAGGGGTCGATGTACCAGACGCCGTCCGCCGAGCGGACCGAGGCGTGGAAGCCCAGCGGGGTCAGGTCGGCCCGGATCGTCGCGGTCGGATCGTCCAGGCCCCGGCCCGCGTACGTGTTGATCTCCGGATGCTGCGCCGCCAGGCCCGGCTCCATCACCTGTGATTTCACCAGCTCGAAGCGCTGGAAGGTGCCGTCGGGCGCAGGCAACGAGACGATCTGGCTCGCCTGGCGCAACGCCCGGCGGTTCTCCGTCGGCGCCTTGTCCAGCACGCCCTTGATGCCGGCCCGGTCCAGGGTGTAGGCGCTCAGTCGCTTCGCCTTGATGGCGGCCGACCGGCCGGACTTGGTTGCGGCGGGCTTACCGTCCACTTTGCGCCATGGCCCGTCGGCCGAGGGTGCGGCGCCGGCCGGCGCCGGTGCCGCCAGGACCGGCAGCATCGCCGCGGTGAGCGCGGCAACCAGGACGCCGGCCAGTCGGCCACGCCGGGACCGGCCACCTGATTGGTGGGTGCGGGGGATCCTCAAGTCAGCTCCCTGATCGTGAAGGGTGAGACCGAACCGCACCGTCCGGGTCGGCGGAACGGACGCGGATGATCTACGGACCTGACAGCACCCTAGGCGGACGGCGGATGCCGAACATCCACCGAACAGCGGAAGAAGCTCTGGCACGACGGCCGGGCAGGCGAGTCGCAACACGACGGTCGCGGGTTCTTCACATGTGGAGCACCGACAGTGGACCGAGTGACCCGTCAGTGACTGAGGAGGGTGGCGACGGCGAGTGCCGCGATGATGGTGCTCGACAGCAGGGCGGTGACCAGGCGACCGCGGTCGCTGGTGAGCACCCGGCCGACCACCGTGCCGCCAGCGGCGATCAGCAGTTGCCAACTGGCCGAGGCGAGGAACACCCCGAGGGTGAACAGCGTCGCGATGGCGGTCCCGGAGCCGCCCAGGTCCGCCCGGCCGAGCACCAGCGCCGTGAAGTAGACGACGGTGGCGGGGTTGAG
The DNA here is from genome assembly GCF_038246755.1 of Micromonospora sp. FIMYZ51. Taxonomy (NCBI): domain Bacteria; kingdom Bacillati; phylum Actinomycetota; class Actinomycetes; order Micromonosporales; family Micromonosporaceae; genus Micromonospora; species Micromonospora sp. FIMYZ51. The sequence goes on from NZ_CP134706.1 coordinate 5,067,798, forward strand.
CAGGGTCAGCGCGAGGACCCCGACGAACGCCCGCACCGGCGTCTCCAGACCTCGCCGCCCGGCCCGGCCACCCGACCGCCCCGCGCCGTCCGCCCGCCCTCCTGCGCTCGGCTGACGCTCGACGTCCGCCTGGCCTTCGGCGCTCGGCTGGCCCTCGGCGCCCGGCTGACGCTCGATATCCGCCTGGCCCTCGGCGTGTGCGGTCGGCCGGGCGGGGCTGCGGGGCCGCAGGGCCCGCCACGCCCCGTGCCCGGCGAGGCCGAAAGCACCGCCGCCGCGACCAGCCGCAACGGCGTGGCGAGCGGCGCCAACCAACCGGCGACGACGGCCCCGCCGAACGCCGCCACGCCGGCGTAGACCCCGTCCGCGGTGGCCACCCCGAGCGCGGCGGACGCGCCGACCCGGAACGAGGTGCGCGCGGCGAGCCCGAGAATGAGTACGGCGATCGCGCCCACCGGAATCGCGACACCGTAGCCGGCGACCAGGCCGGCCAGGAACGCGGCGGTCACGAACGTACGCGACGCGGTGAGAGCGGACCCGCAGCCCGGCACTGTCGACGCGCGGCGGTGGCCACGGCGACAGGAGACGGCTGGATCATCGGGTACGTCTCACTCACGCCGACATCCTGCCCGCCCCCTGCCGCCAGCCGCCACTGGTTATGGCTGGCCGAGCTTGGTGTACGGCGAAAGCCGAAGACGACTATTCGGGTCACCGACGGTGGCCAGCGCGAAGGGACGACCGCGGCAGAGCGCAGGACAGGTAGACATCGGGCGCGGCACCTGGTGGGTGCCGCGCCCGACGGGGAGCTCGTTTCTGGATGGGCGGTCTGGCCGGCCGCGGCGCGACAGGTCAGACGTTGAAGCCGAGGGAGCGGAGCTGATCGCGGCCCTCGTCAGTGATCTTGTCGGGACCCCATGGCGGCAACCAGACCCAGTTGATCCGGATGTCGTTGACCAGTCCGCCGCCGGGACCGGTGGTCAGCGCCTGGCGGGCCTGGTCCTCGATCACATCGGTGAGCGGGCAGGCCGCCGAGGTGAGCGTCATGTCCAGGGTGGCCACGTTCTCGTCGTCGACGTGCACGCCGTAGACCAGGCCGAGGTCGACCACGTTGATGCCCAGCTCCGGGTCGACGACGTCCTTCATCGCCTCTTCGACATCGGCCACAGCGGCCTTGCCGCCACCGGTGGCCACGGCCCCGGTCTCCGGCGTGGTGGCAGTTTCCTCGGTCATGCCTTCACCTCCGTCGGGCTCACGCCCACCCCGGCGCGTGCCGCAGCGTCCTTGAACGCCATCCACGGCAACAGCGCGCACTTGACCCGGGCGGGATAGCGGGCAACTCCCTCGAACGCCACCCCGTCGCCGAGCACTTCCTCGTCCGGCGTGACCTGGCCACGGCCGGACATCAACGTCACAAACGCCGCGTGCACCGCAAGCGCCTCGGCGGCACCCCGCCCGGTCAGCAACTCGTGCAGCACGCTCGCGGACGCCTGGCTGATCGAACAGCCCATCCCGTCGTACGACACGTCGTGCAGGACGTCGCCGTCGGTGGCGACCCGGACGGTCACCTCGTCGCCGCAGGTCGGGTTGACGTGGTGCGCCTCGCCCACCTGGTCGGCCGGGTCGGCGGCGTCGCGCAACCCGCGACCGTGCGGGTGCTTGTAGTGGTCCAGGATGATCTCCTGGTAGAGCGACTCAAGCTGCATCAGCCGAACACCTTCCGCACCTGCGCCAGGCCCGCCACCAGGGCGTCGATCTCCTCGGTGGTGGTGTAGAGGTAGAACGAGGCCCGGGTCATCGCCGGCACCCCGAACCGGGTGCAGACCGGCCGGGCGCAGTGGTGACCCACCCGGACCTGCACGCCGAGGGCGTCCAGCACCTGCCCCACGTCGTGCGGATGCACGTCACCGAGGGCGAACGAGATCGTGCCGCCCCGGCCGACCGGTACCTCCGGCCCGAAGATCCGCAGGCCGGGCACGCTGCCCAGGGCATCCAGGGCGTACGCGGTCAACTGCTTCTCGTGCCACTGGATCGCCGGCATGCCGAGGCCGGTGAGGTAGTCCACCGCCGCGCCGAGCGCGACCGCCTCGGCGATCGGCGGGGTGCCGGCCTCGAAGCGGGCCGGCGGCGCGGCGAACGTGGAGCCGCCCAACGTCACGGTCTCGATCATCGAGCCGCCACCGAGCACCGGGGGCATCGCGGCGAGCAGCTCGGCCCGCCCCCAGAGCACCCCGATGCCGGTCGGGCCGCACATCTTGTGCCCGGTGAAGACGATGAAGTCCGCGTCCAGGTCGACCACGTCGATGGGCATGTGCGGCACCGACTGCGAGCAGTCCCACAGCAGCAACGCGCCCACCTCACGGACCCGGGCGGTGATCCGCGAGGTGGCGTTTACCGTGCCGAGGATGTTGGACATGTGCACCAGCGAGACGATCTTCGTCCGCTCGTTGACCAGATCCGTCAGCCCCGACTCGTCCAGCCGGCCGGCCTCGGTGACCGGAAACCAGCGCAGCGTCGCGCCGGTGCGCTCGGCCAGCAGCTGCCACGGGACGATGTTCGAGTGGTGCTCCATCTCGGAGATGACGATCTCGTCACCGGGGCCGAGCCGGAACCGGGGGTCGGCCCCGGTGCCCAGCGAGGCGTTCGAGAAGGCGTACGCCACCAGGTTGATCGCCTCGGTGGAGTTCTTGGTGAACACCACCTCGTCCACGCTTGGCGCGTTGACGAAGGCCGCGATCTTGCCCCGGGCCGCCTCGTACGCCTCGGTGGCCTCGGTGCCCAGCGTGTGCACCGACCGGGACACGTTGGCGTTGTGCCGCTCGTAGTGCTCGCGCAGCACGTCGAGCACCTGGCGCGGCTTGTGCGAGGTGTTGGCGCTGTCGAGGTAGACAAGCGGATGGCCGTTGATCTCCCGGTCCAGGATCGGGAAGTCGGCGCGTACCGCCGCCACGTCGTAACGCGGCACGTCGTCGTACTGCGGCATCCCCGGCGGGATCGCGATGGTGGTCATCGTCGTGACCGGCCCTTCCTCGGAATTCAGGCCCGCGCCGAACCGGCCCCGGCCACGTACCGCTCGTAACCCTCTTCCTCGAGCTTGTCGGCCAGCTCCGGGCCGCCCTGCTCGACGATCCGGCCGGCGACGAAGACGTGCACGAAGTCCGGCTTGATGTAGCGCAGGATCCGGGTGTAGTGGGTGATCAGCAGCAGCCCGGTGTTGCCGGTGTCGCGGACCCGGTTGACGCCCTCGCTGACCACGCGCAGCGCGTCCACGTCGAGACCGGAGTCGGTCTCGTCGAGGATGGCCATCTTCGGCTTGAGCAGCTCCAGCTGCACGATCTCGTGCCGCTTCTTCTCGCCGCCGGAGAAGCCCTCGTTGACGTTGCGCTGGGCGAAGGCCGGGTCCATGTGCAGACGCTCCATCGCCCCGCGCAGCTCGCCGCCCCAGGTACGCAGCTTCGGCGCCGCGCCGTCGATCGCGGTCTTGGCGGTACGCAGGAAGTTCGCCACCGACACCCCCGGCACCTCGACCGGGTACTGCATGGCCAGGAAGAGGCCGGCGCGGGCCCGCTCGTCGACGGAGAGCTCCAGCACGTCCACCCCGTCGAGGGTGACCGAACCGCCGGTGATCTCGTACTTCGGGTGGCCGGCGATCGAGTACGCCAGAGTCGACTTGCCGGAGCCGTTCGGGCCCATGATGGCGTGCGTCTCGCCGGAGCGCACGGTCAGGTCGACACCGTGCAGGATCGGCTTGAGCTCACCCTCGGGCAGCTTGACCGACACCTGCAGGTCACGGATCTCCAGGGTGCTCATTATCGGGTCACTCCATTACTCGGCAGCGGACGGCCGTCGCCGTCCACGGAAAGGTAGATGTCGCCGTCGCGGACGTCGACGGGATAGACGGGTACGGGTTCGGTGGCGGGCAGCCCGGTCGGCTCACCGGTACGCAGGTCGAAGCGGGAGCCGTGCAGCCAGCACTCAAGCGTGCAGCCCTCCACCTCGCCCTCGGAGAGGGCCACGGCGGCGTGCGAGCACTCGTCGTGCACGGCGTAGAACCGGTCGTCCTCGCCGTGCACGACGGCGACCTGGGTGCCGTTGACGTCGGCGCTGATCACGGTGCCCTTCGGCACGTCCTCGACGGCGCAGATGCGGATCATCACGCGCCGGCCTTCGTCAGCCGGGCCTCGATCGTCTCGCCGAGTCGCTCGCGCAGCCCCTCGACCGGGATCTTGTTCAACAGCTCGGCGAAGAAGCCGCGTACCACCAGCCGGCGCGCTTCGGCCTCCGGGATGCCCCGGGCCATCAGGTAGAACAGCTGCTCATCGTCGAAACGGCCGGTGGCGCTCGCGTGACCGGCACCGGCGATCTCGCCGGTCTCGATCTCCAGATTCGGTACGGAGTCGGCCCGCGCGCCGTCGGTGAGCAGCAGGTTCCGGTTGATCTCGTACGTGTCGGTGCCGGTCGCCTCGGCCCGGATCAGCACGTCGCCGACCCAGACCGTGCGGGCGCTCTCGCCCTGCAACGCGCCCCGGTAACCGACGTAGCTGCGGCAGTCCGGCACGGTGTGGTCGACCAGCTGGCGGTGCTCCAGGTGCTGGCCGGAGTCGGCGAAGTAGACGCCGTACAGCTCGGCCTCGCCGCCCCGGTCGGTGTATTCCACGGTGGTGTACTGACGGACCAGGTCGCCGCCGAGGGTGACCTGGACGTGCAGCACCCGCGCGTCCCGGCCCAGCCGCACCTTCAGGTGCTGGGCCTGCACCGCGTCGTCGGCCCAGTCGGCCACGGTGACCAGGGTCAGCTTCGCCCCATCGGCCACCGTCACCTCGACGTTGTCGGCAAGCGTCGTCGAACCGACGTGCTCCAGCACCAGGATCGCCTCGGCGAACCGGCCCACCTCGACGAAGGTGTGCCCGAAGGCCACCCCCTCGCTACCCTCGCCGACCGCCCGCAGGATGGTCGGGCCACTCACCACGGCGTCCTGCGCCACCCGTACCAGCAGCGCCTCCGTGGCACCGCCGTAGGCCAGCGCGCTGACCCGGTCGACGGGGGTGAGCACGCTGCCCACCCGCGGGTCGTCGGTGCCGACCCGCTGGACGGAGACGCCCTCGGGCAGCTCGTCGTGCTCGTGCCGGATCGTGCCGGTGGCGGTGCGGTCGTCGCCGACCAGCCCGCGCAGCCGCTTGAGCGGGGTGAAGCGCCACTCCTCCTCCAGGCCGGTCAGGGCCGGGAAGTCGGCGACGTCGTACGAGCGCAGCGCCTGCGACTTGGTGCTGGGCGGCGCGGAAGCCTGGGTAGTCATCTCGTCCTTGGTCTGTTCTTGCGACGACGGTTTGGTGCTTCGGTGGCGGGCCGGCCCGGGCCGACCCGCCGGTCGAGGCGGGTCAGCCGACCGCGCCCTCCATCTGGAGCTCGATCAGGCGGTTGAGCTCCAGGGCGTACTCCATCGGCAGTTCCTTGGCGATCGGCTCGATGAACCCGCGCACGATCATCGCCATCGCCTCGTCCTCGCTCAGACCCCGGCTCATCAGGTAGAAGAGCTGGTCCTCGCTGACCTTGGAGACGGTCGCCTCGTGCCCCATCGACACGTCGTCCTCGCGGATGTCGACGTACGGGTAGGTGTCGGAGCGGGAGATCGTGTCGACAAGCAGGGCGTCGCACTTGACCGTGCTGGCGCTGCTGTGCGAGCCCTCCAGCACCTGCACCAGGCCCCGGTACGAGGTCCGGCCGCCACCACGAGCGATCGACTTCGACACGATGGTGCTGCTGGTGTGCGGTGCCGCGTGCACCATCTTGGCGCCGGCGTCCTGGTGCTGCCCCTCACCGGCCATGGCCACCGAGAGCACCTCGCCCTTGGCGTGCTCGCCGGTCATGTAGACCGCCGGGTACTTCATGGTGACCTTGGAGCCGATGTTGCCGTCGATCCACTCCATGGTCGCGCCCTCGTGGCACACGGCGCGCTTGGTGACCAGGTTGTAGACGTTGTTGGACCAGTTCTGGATGGTCGTGTAGCGGCACCGGGCGTTCTTCTTGACGATGATCTCCACCACCGCGCTGTGCAGCGAGTCGGAGGAGTAGATGGGCGCGGTGCAGCCCTCGACGTAGTGCACGTACGCACCCTCGTCGACGATGATCAGCGTCCGCTCGAACTGGCCCATGTTCTCGGTGTTGATCCGGAAGTAGGCCTGTAGCGGGATCTCCACCTGCACGCCCTTCGGCACGTAGATGAACGAGCCACCGGACCACACGGAGGTGTTCAGCGCGGCGAACTTGTTGTCGCCGACCGGGATCACCGTGCCGAAGTACTCCTTGAACAGGTCCTCGTGCTCCTTGAGGGCGGTGTCGGTGTCGAGAAAGACGACACCCTGCTCCTCCAGGTCCTCACGGATCTTGTGGTAGACCACCTCGGACTCGTACTGCGCCGCGACCCCGGCGACCAGCCGCTGCTTCTCCGCCTCCGGGATGCCCAGCTTGTCGTAGGTGTTCTTGATGTCCTCGGGCAGGTCCTCCCAGCTGGTGGCCTGCTTCTCGGTGGAGCGCACGAAGTACTTGATGTTGTCGAAGTTGATCCCGGTGAGGTCCGCACCCCAGGCCGGCATCGGCTTGCGGTCGAACAGCCGCAGGCCCTTCAGGCGCAGGTCGAGCATCCAGGCCGGCTCGTTCTTCTTGGCCGAGATGTCCCGCACCACCGCCTCGTTGAGGCCACGCTGGGCGGAGGCACCGGCGACGTCCGGGTCGGCCCAGCCGTACTCGTAGTTGCCCAGGGCGGCGAGCTGCTCCTCCTGGGTCAGGGGCTGGACGATCTGCTCGGTCATCTATCTGTCCTCACAGTGGTGACGGTCTTACCGGACTGGGCAGGCGGCGGGCCGGGAATGTGCGTGGTGCACACCCCGTCGCCGTGCGCGATGGTGGCCAGGCGCTGCACGTGCGTGCCGACCAGGCGGGAAATCACCGTGGTCTCGGCCTCGCACAGCTGAGGGAACTCGGCGGCCACGTGCGCCACCGGGCAGTGGTGCTGGCAGAGCTGGCCGCCGGAAGCGATCGTGGACGCACTGGCAGCGTATCCCTCTGCGGTCAGCGCCGCGGCGAGTGCCTCCGCCCGGGCCATCGGATCGTCTCCGGCGTCGGCCAGAGCGGCCTGGCAGCGGGCCTCCAGGGCGGCCACCTGCTCGGCGGCGAACTCTGCCACCGCCTGCGTGCCGCCCGTGCGGGCGATCCAGCGCAGCGCGGCGGTGGCCATGTTGTCGTAGTGGTGGGTGCCACAGCGACTGCGGGCGGCGTCGGTCAGCAGGAACACCTTGGCCGGCCGGCCCCGCCCCCGGTGACCGCGGACGACCTGTTCGTTGGCAATCACGTCGCCGTCGGCGAGCATCGCGTCGAGGTGCCGGCGGATCGCCGCCGGGCTGAGCCCCAGCGCGGCACCCAACTGGGCGGCGGTGGCGGCCCGGCGCTCCAGCAGCAACTGGGTCACCCGGTCCCGGGTCGAGACGTCCGCCGACGCGGCACGGTTCTCCCCCGCAACCCGGGCGGACTGGGCCGCACCGGCGGCCGGACCGGCCGTCGGTCGGTGCCCAGGCAGCGCCGCCGCGTTTTTCACAACGCCAACGTTACGTAATTCGCGGGGGCCTCGCAAACTCGGGGTAGGGGTGATCCGAACCACCGGCGTGGCGGATCCGCACACGGCTCGATCACTACGATGCGTAGGATTTGCGCCGTGACGACCTCTGCCCGGTCTCCCGTCTCCACCACTCTGCTGCGTCGACTCGCGTTCGCGTCAATCGTCGCGAATGTCGCAATCGTCGGCACCGGCGGGCTGGTCCGACTGACCGCCTCCGGCCTGGGCTGCCCCACCTGGCCCCGGTGCACCGACGAGTCGTACGTCTCCACGCCGGAGATGGGCCTGCACGGGGCCATCGAGTTCGGCAACCGGCTGCTCACCTTCGCGGTCGGGGCCATCGCGCTCGCGGTGCTGGTGGCGGTGCTGCTGCACCGGCCCCGGCGGCCGGGACTGCTGCCGCTGGCCATCGGCGTGCTGTTCGGCATCCCGGCCCAGGCCGTGATCGGCGGGATCACCGTGCTGACCAACCTCAACCCGTGGGTGGTCGGGCTGCACTTCCTCGCCTCGATGGTGGTCATCGCCGTGGCGTACGCCCTCTGGCGGCGGATCAAGGACCCGGACGGACCGGTGGTGCCGACCGTGCCCGCACCGCTGCGCACCCTGGCCCGGCTCACCGTCGCGGTGAGCGCCTCCGTCCTGGTCGTCGGGACCTGGGTGACCGGCAGCGGACCGCACGCCGGCGACCACGGCGCGGCCCGCAACGGACTCGACCCGGAAACCATCTCCCAGGTGCACGCCGACGGGGTCTTCCTGCTGCTCGGCCTCTCCGTGGCGCTGGTCTTCGCCTTCCGCGCGGTCGGTGCCACCCGGGCCGCCCGGGCCGCCACCGTGCTTGTCGCGGTGGAGCTGGGCCAGGGCGTGATCGGCTTCGTGCAGTACTTCACCGACCTGCCCGCCTTGCTGGTCGGCGCGCACATGGTCGGCTCCTGCCTGGTGCTGCTGGCCTCCCTGGGCATGCTCTGGTCGACCCGGGAACGCCGCCCGACCGCCGTCACCGAGTCGTCCCGCCCCAGTCCCGCCGAGGTCCCGGTCCCCGCCTGAGCCCGCGCCCAGCCGGCCCCGGCGAAGACGTTCTCAGCCGGGTCGGTGCAGGTGGGTGGCGATCGCGTCGGCCAGCCGGTCGGGGGCGCCGTCGGCGTGGCCGAGGAACAGCGACGGCTCGGTCAGCTCCAACTCGACGAGCACGGGCGCACCGTTGTCGCCGGGCAACAGGTCCACCCGGGCGTAGAGCAGCCGCTCCGCCGCGCCGGGCACCGCCGCCAGCGCCTTCTCGGCCACCGCCAACTGCTCCTCGGTGGCGGTGCGCGAGCTGATCGTCTCCGGCCGGTACAACCCGCCCAGGCCGAGATCGGGGCCGGTCAGCAGGGCGTCCTTACGGATCGCGTGGCTGAACCTGAGCCCGCCCGGGCCGGCCAGAAAGAGCAGGGCCGTCTCACCGACGGTGTCCACCGCCCGGAGGTACGGCTGGATCATGGCGGTCCGGCCCGCCTCGGTGAGCCGGCGCACGTGCGCCTCGGCCAGCGTACGGTGCTCCGGGTCGGCCAGGTCGTAGCGGCCGGTGTCGGCGGCGCCCGCGCTTACGGTCGGCTTGATGACGTACTCGCCGTGCCCACCGCCGGGCCGCCAGGACCGGCCGGGGGTGACCCACTCGGTCGGCACGGTCGGCACCCCGGCGGCCGAGAGTTCGTCGAGGTAGCGCTTGTCGGTGTTCCAGCGGACCACGTCGGCCGGGTTGACCAGCCGGGGCACCCGCTCGGCCCAGGCGAGGAACTCGTCCCGGCGGGGCGCGTAGTCCCACGCGGAACGGAGCACCACCAGGTCGTACCCGGCCCAGTCGACCGTCGGGTCGTCCCAGACGGCCGGGGTCACCGGGATGCCGCGGGCGGCCAGCGGCGCGCACACCAGCCGGTCGTCCGCCTCCAGGTCGGCGAAGTCGGCGCAGGTCACGAGAGCGACCCGGGGGGTCTCCCGGGCCGGCAGGTGCTGCGGTGCTGCGGACGTGGCGGGCGGTTGTGCGCTCATGGCGTCGCTATCTCGGTGGAACGTGGCCACCAACTAGGGCGGTCGCAGCGGCCAGGCGGGCCACTGCGACCGATCGGATACGGGTCAGCTATCGCTATCTCGACGAACTGTCGGGCTATGTCAGCGGGCCATCGTGCGGCGGGCCATCGAACGCCAGAGGTCGTTGCTCGGACGCATCTGGTCCATCAGTTCCCGTTCCCAGGCGTTCTCCACGGCGACTCCGGCCTGCGCGCAGGCCTCCCGGGCCACGACCGTGTCCTCCGCGAACTGGTCACCCCACGCGCCGTCGGAGCCCACCAGGACGATCCGCGCGCCGCGCTTGCCGACGTACTCGATGACCGCCTTCGCCCCGCCGTGCTCGGCGGCGAACGACTTGATACCCGCCACCACGCCGCTGGGGGCCTGACCGGAGGCGGTCTGATCAGCCGTCAGCGTCGTATCGGAACCATCTGCCATAACCCGAAGCCTAAGCAGAGCAGCACCCGTACGGGGGGGAACCATGAACCTTTTGTGATACCGATTACGCCGTGGTTTAAGCAGGCAGCAAGGTGTTTCGCCCGTATTTTTCCGGGCACAACCGGTCGAAATAACGCCCTGAATGCCAGTAATCGGATCATCGTGCCCGATCAGCCTGATCAGCGGACCAATCCCCCACCGGGTCGGTTGTGCCGAGAAAGCCGCATCGCAGGGCATCTGCTGGCTGTTAGTAAGGGGCCCTTCCTATACACCAGGCGTTAAGAAGGGGCCCTTCCTTACTGCTCTACAGCAGGGCGTCGAGGGCGGCGGCGGCGAAGACGATGGTCAGGTACGTCGTCGACCAGTGGAACAGCCGCATCGGCTTGACCGCCTCGCCCCGGCTGGCCCGGCCGGCGAGCTTGTGCGCCTCGACGAGGAAGATCGCCCCGACCACCAGGGTCGGTACGCCGTAGATCGGGCTCAGCCCCAACGCCCAGACGGCCAGCGAGGTGAGCACGGTCAGCCAGGCGAACAGGATGATCTCGGCGTTCACCCGCCGGACCGAGGCCACCACCGGCAGCATCGGGATGCCGGCGCGGGCGTAGTCGTCCTTGTACTTCATCGCCAGCGGGTAGAAGTGCGGCATCTGCCAGAAGAAGACCACCGCGAAGAGCGCCCAGGCCACCGGCGACAGCGATCCGGTCACCGCCGCCCAGCCGATCAGCACCGGAGCCGCCCCGCAGGCCCCGCCCCAGAAGGTGTTCGCCGCCGTGGTGCGCTTGAGCCAGAGCGTGTAGACCACGTCGTAGTAGACGATCGCGGCCAGGGTGAGCCCGGCGGCGAGCAGGTTGGTGAAGGCCGCCATCAGGGCCAGCGAGACCGTCGCCAGCACCAGGCCGAAGATCAGCGCGTTGCGGGGGGTCACCGTGTGCGCCGGCAGCGGTCGGCGCTTGGTCCGCCGCATCACCTGGTCGATGTCCCGGTCGATGTAGCAGTTGAGCACGCTTGCCGCGCCGGCCGCGAGCGAGCCGCCGACGAGCACCACGGCCATCAGCCACAGCGACGGCATCCCGCCGTGCGCCAGCATCATCGCCGGCACCGTGGTCACCAGCAGCAGCTCGACGATCCGCGGCTTGGTAAGCGTCACGTACGCCGCGACCACCACCCGCAGGTCCCGCGAGCGGACCGGGGTCTCCTCCGCCGAGCGCACCGGCGACTGTCCGGCAGGGTTACTGACCGGGCGCTCGGTGATCATGCTCACGGATTGCCACCTTCCGGCGTCGGCAGGGGAGTCTTCCGGCGGCCGAACCCGGCTCGGGCCGGCACACCGCCCCACACACTACGCGCTGTCGTTTTGGCTGCCCGGGCGACCCGGCAACGGTGCGGGCGGTCACACCGACGGCTGAACCGCTGCGCCGAGGAAAAACGTACAGACCAGCATGCTGAGATCCTCGGGCACACGTTTAGCGTCGCTCGATAGGGTCAGCAGTGAGGGTTCCGCCCATCTCGCCGAGGAGCATCAACCACCGTGGCAGCCAACCGATCCGCGCACCCCGCACTCGACTGGACCGACCTCGACCGCCGTGCCGTGGACACCGTCCGCGTCCTGGCCATGGACGCCGTGCAGAAATCCGGTAACGGCCACCCGGGCACCGCGATGAGTCTCGCCCCCGCGGCGTACCTGCTGTTCAACCGGGTCATGCGACACGATCCCGCCGATCCGCTCTGGCCTGGCCGGGACCGCTTCGTGCTCTCCGCCGGTCACTCCAGCCTGACCCTCTACATCCAGCTCTTCCTCGCCGGTTACCCGCTGAGCCTGGACGACCTGAAGTCGCTGCGTCAGTGGGGCTCGCTCACCCCGGGGCACCCGGAGCACGGGCACACCCCGGGCGTGGAGACCACCACCGGGCCGCTCGGGCAGGGGCTGGGCAACGCCGTCGGGATGGCCATGGCGGCGCGCCGCGAGCGCGGCCTCTTCGACCCGGAGGCCGAGGGCGGCGAGTCGGTCTTCGACCACCACATCTGGTGCATCGCCTCGGATGGTGACATCCAGGAGGGCATCAGCCACGAGGCCAGCGCCCTGGCCGGGCACCAGCAGCTGGGCAACCTCTGCGTGATCTACGACGACAACGAGATCTCGATCGAGGACGACACCCGCATCGCGATGAGCGAGGACGTGGCGGCCCGCTACGCGGCGTACGGCTGGCACGTGCAGACGGTCGACTGGCGGCGCGGCGACGCCGACCAGGGCGACTACCACGAGAACGTCGACGAGCTGTACCAGGCGCTGCTGGCCGCCAAGGCGGAGACCGGCCGCCCGTCGTTCATCGCCCTGCGCACCATCATCGGCTGGCCGGCACCGAACAAGCAGAACACCGGCAAGATCCACGGGTCGGCGCTCGGTGCCGACGAGGTGGCCGCCACCAAGCAGGTTCTCGGCTTCGACACGGCCGAGTCCTTCCAGGTCACCGAGGAGGTGCTCGGCCACACCCGGGAGGCGCTGCGCCGGGGTGAGGCCGCCCGGCAGGAGTGGCAGACCGCCTTCGACGCCTGGTCCGAGGCGAACCCGCAGCGCCGCGCGCTCTACGACCGGCTGGCCAACCGGGTGCTGCCCGACGGCTGGACCGAGGCGCTGCCGGAGTTCCCGGCCGACGCCAAGGGCGTGGCCACCCGGGCCGCCTCCGGCAAGGTGCTGGCCGCGCTCGCCCCGGTGCTGCCCGAGCTCTGGGGCGGCTCGGCGGACCTGGCCGAGAGCAACAACACCACGATGAAGGGCGAGCCCTCCTTCGTGCCCAGCCAGTACGCCACCAAGGAGTTCCCCGGTCACGAGTACGGCCGCACGCTGCACTTCGGCATCCGGGAACACGCCATGGGCGCGATCCTCAACGGCATCGCGCTGCACGGCGGCACCCGCCCCTACGGCGGCACCTTCCTGGTCTTCAGCGACTACATGCGGCCCTCGGTGCGGCTGGCCGCGCTGATGAAGCTGCCGGTGGTCTACGTCTGGACGCACGACTCCATCGGGCTCGGCGAGGACGGCCCGACCCACCAGCCGGTGGAGCAGCTCACCGCGCTGCGGGCCATCCCCGGCCTGGACGTGGTCCGCCCCGCCGACGCCAACGAGACGGCCTGGGCCTGGCGGCAGGCGCTGGAGCACACCGACCGGCCGACCGCGCTGGCGCTGAGCCGGCAGGCGCTGCCCACCCTGGACCGGTCCCAGCTGGCCGGGGCCGACGGGGTCGCCAAGGGCGGCTACGTGCTCGCCGAGGCGTCAAACGGCAAGCCCCAGGTGATCATCGTCGGCACCGGCTCCGAGGTGCAGCTCTGCCTGACCGCCCGGGAGCGGTTGGAGGCCGAGGGCACGCCCACCCGGGTGGTCTCGATGCCGTGCCAGGAGTGGTTCTTCGAGCAGGACGAGGCGTACCGGGAGTCGGTGCTGCCGCGCGGGGTAAAGGCCCGGGTGAGCGTGGAGGCGGGCATCGCGATGTCCTGGCGCGCGATCGTCGGCGACTGCGGCGAGAGCGTCAGCATCGAGCACTACGGCGCGAGTGCCCCGCACTCCGTGCTCTTCGAGCAGTTCGGCTTCACCCCCGACCGGATCGTCGCCGCCGCGCACGCGGCACTGACCCGGGTCGGGGACATCACCGGTTTCACGACCGGCAACTGAGGGGAGCGGCGCACATGACTGACCGGCTGGGCGAGCTGACCGCTGCGGGAGTGGCGGTCTGGCTCGACGATCTGTCCCGGGTACGACTCAGCTCCGGCGGGCTGGACCAGCTGCGCCGGGAGCAGCACGTGGTCGGCGTGACCACCAACCCGACGATCTTCGCGAAGGCGTTGAGCGACGCCGACGAGTACGACTGGCAGCTGCGGGACCTGGCCACCCGGGGCATCGAGGTCGAAGAGGCCGTCCGCATGCTCACCACGTACGACGTGCGGTGGGCCTGTGACGTGATGCGGCCGGCGTACGACGCCAGCGGTGGCATCGACGGCCGGGTCTCCATCGAGGTGGACCCGCGGCTGGCCCACGAGGCACCGCGCACCGTGGCGGAGGCCAAGGCGCTCTGGTGGCTTGTCGACCGACCGAACCTGTTCATCAAGATTCCGGCGACCGAGGCCGGCCTGCCGGCGATCACCGCCGCGCTGGCCGAGGGGATCAGCGTCAACGTGACCCTGATCTTCGGCCTGGACCGCTACTCGCAGGTGATGGAGGCGTTCCTCGCCGGTCTGGAGCAGGCCAAGGCCAACGGCCACGACCTGTCCACCATCGGCTCGGTGGCCTCGTTCTTCGTCTCCCGGGTCGACAGCGAGGTCGACAAGCGGCTGGAGAAGATCGGCTCGGAGCAGGCAAAGGCGCTGCGTGGCAAGGCCGCGGTGGCCAACGCGCGGCTGGCGTTCGAGCGCTACAGCGAGGTCTTCTCCTCGGCGCGGTGGCGGGCGCTTGCCGACGCCGGGGCGCACCCGCAACGGCCGCTCTGGGCGTCCACCTCGACCAAGAACCCGGACTACCGGGACGTCATCTACGTCGAGGAGCTGATCGCCCCCGGCACCGTCAACACCATGCCGGAGTCGGTGATCCACGCGTACGCCGAGCACGGTGAGACCCACCCGGACACCGTCACCGGCGCGTACGACGACGCCCGGCAGGTCTTCGCCGATCTCGAATCGGTGGGCGTGGACCTGGCCGACGTGATCGACACGCTGGAACGTGAGGGCGTGGAGAAGTTCGAGGCGAGCTGGAACGAGTTGCTCGACGGGGTCCGCAAGTCACTGGCCGCCGCCGGGCAGGGCACCGACAGTCCGAGCGACGCCGCCCGTAGCAACGCCGACGCCGCCGCGCGGGCCGGAGGCAATGCGTGACGGTGCGCCCCGGCCTCGCCCACGCCGCCGCTTCCGGGCGGCGGCGTGGGTGAGCTGCTGGACGCACCCGCCGAGGCCGCTGGTGGCCTCGCGGTGTACGGCGCGGGGGCGGTCGACGCCGCCGCGCCGGCCTCCACCCGGCAGGCGCTTGTCGACGGCGGTGTGCCGGGCCGGTTGGCCGCCGGGGACCCGGCGTGCTGGGGTCGGTCGGCGACGGCCGGCCTCGGCTGGCTGGCCGCGCACCGCCACGGTCGCGAACTGCTCCCCCAGCTCGCCGAGCTGACCGCCGAGCTGGCCGATCTGGACCACGTGGTACTGGCCGGCACGGCCGGTGCGTCGCTCGCGGCCGAGGCCGTCGCGCGGACCACCGGCCGGCCGTTGACCGTGCTCGACACGACCGACCCCGGTCGGGTCCGCGCCACGCTCGCCGACCGGCTGACCCGCACCGTGGTGGTGCTGGCCGGCGACGCCGGCGTGGAGATCGACAGTTTCCGGCGCGCCTACTGGCAGGCGTTCCTGGACGCGGGGCTGACCGAGGCCGAGGCGGGCCGGCACTTCGTCGTGGTCACCGAGCCGGGTTCGCCGCTGGCGGCGGTCGCCGCCGAACTGGACGCGATCACCGTGCCGGCCGAGGAGCAGGTGACCGACGGCTACCGCGCGCTTACCGCGTACGGGCTGGTGCCCTGCGCGCTGGCCGGCGCCGCCGTGGCCGACCTGCTCGACCAGGCCGAGGAGTTCGCGGCGTCGCTGGGCCGGTCGGCGGAGAACCCGGCGCTGGCGCTCGGTGCCGCGCTGGCCGCCGCCGCGACGACCGGGCGGGACAAGGTCGCGCTGGTCGCCGACGGCAGCGGGATCGAAGGGCTCGGCGAGTGGGTGGCGCAGTTGCTCGCCGGCACCGCCCGGGACGGGCTCGGCATCCTGCCGGTGGTGGTCGAGTCGCCGACGGCGGCCGGGGTGACCGGCACCGACGTGCTCACCGTCAGCTACGGCGGTGCGCTCACCGCCGGTGCCGTGCCCGCCGCCGGCCGGGCAGCCGACCTCGCGGTCAACGGCCCGCTCGGCGCCCACCTGCTGGCCTGGCAGTACGCCACCGCGGTCGCCGCCACCGTGCTCGGCGTCGACCCGTTCGACCGGCCGGACGCCGGCTCCGGCGAACACGTCCCGGCGGTCCTGACCGACGAGGACATTCCGGCGATGCTGGCCCAGCCGCTGGCACCGTCGACCGTGGCGGCCGCGATCGAGGTGTACGCCCCGCCGGGCGCTCCGGCCGGGCTGGCCGACGCCCTGCGCCACCTGGTGCACGGGATGGATCCGGACGGCTACCTGGCCGTGGTCGCGTACCTGGACGCGTACGCCGACGCCGACGCGGCCCGGCTGCGGCCGTTGCTGGCCGAGGTCACCGGGCGGCCGGTCACCTTCGGTTGGGCGCCACGCCACCCGCACGCCATCGGTCAGTACCACATCCATGGCCCGCAGGTGGGTAGTTTTGTTCACCTGACCGGTACGGTCGACGTTGATCTGCCGGTGCCCGGAAGGCCGTACTCCTTCGGGGAACTACAGGCGGCGCAGGCCGCCAGCGACCGCCGGGCCCTGGCCGGTCGCGGACGCCCGCTACTGCACCTGCACCTGACCGACCGGACGGCGGGCCTGGCCCAGCTGCTCGACACGGTCGGGTCCCTGCGGGCATGAGGATTGACGACGTGGACGAGCGGAGCGAGGAGGCGGCGTGAACCCGCTGCGCGACCCGCAGGACCGGCGGCTGCCGCGGATCCCGGAGCCCTGTGCTCTGGTGATCTTCGGAGTGACCGGTGACCTGGCCCAGAAGAAACTGCTGCCGGCCCTGTACGACCTGGCCAACCGGGGGCTGCTGCCGCCCGGTTTCGTGGTCGTCGGGTTCGCCCGGCGGGACTGGGGCGACGGGGACTTCGCCTCGCTGGCCCGCGAGGCGGCCAAGGCGCACTGCCGGACACCGTGGCGGGACGAGGTCTGGTCCCGGCTGGAACACAACATCAAGTTCGTCGGCGGCTCGTTCGACGACGACGGTGCCTTCGACCGGCTCGCCCAGTGCCTGGACAACCTGCGGGACAGCCACGGCATCCACGGCAACGCCGCCTTCTACTTCTCCATCCCGCCGGCCGCCTTCCCGGTGGTGCTCAAGCAACTGGCCCGCACCGGCATGGCCGACAACGACAAGTGCGGCGGCTGGCGTCGGGTGGTGGTGGAGAAGCCGTTCGGGCACGACCTGCCCTCGGCCAAGGCGCTCAACGACCTGGTCGACGACGTGTTCACCCGGCAGGACGTGTTCCGCATCGACCACTACCTGGGCAAGGAGACCGTCCAGAACATCCTCGCCCTGCGCTTCGCCAACAGCCTCTTCGAGCCACTGTGGAACTCGCAGTACGTCGACTCGGTGCAGATCACCATGGCCGAGGACGTCGGGATCGGCAGCCGGGCCGGCTTCTACGACTCGGTCGGCACCGCCCGCGACGTGTTGCAGAACCACCTGCTGCAACTGCTCGCCCTGGTGGCGATGGAGGAGCCGACCAGCTTCGACGCCGACGAGATCCGGGCCGAGAAGCTCAAGGTGCTCAAGGCCATCACCCTGCCGCAGGACGTCGCGGAGGGCACCGTACGCGGCCAGTACCTGCCCGGCTGGGTCGGTGGCCAGCGGGCCAAGGGCTACCTGGAGGAGGACGGCGTGCCGTCGACCTCGACCACCGAGACGTACGTGGCGGTCCGGCTCGGCATCCAGAACCGCCGCTGGGCCGAGGTGCCGTTCTACATCCGGGCCGGCAAGCGGCTGCCCCGGCGGGTCACCGAGGTCGCGGTGATCTTCAAGAAGGCGCCGCACCTGCCGTTCACCTCGGCCGACATGGAGATGCTCGGCAACAACCAACTGGTCATCCGGGTGCAGCCGGACGAGGGTGTGGTGCTCAAGTTCGGCTCCAAGGTGCCGGGCACCACAATGGAGGTCCGCGACATCGCGATGGACTTCCAGTACGGCGAGGCGTTCACCGAGTCCAGCCCGGAGGCGTACGAGCGGCTGGTGCTGGATGTCCTGATCGGCGACCGGACGCTCTTCCCGGACGCCGCCGAGGTCGAACAGAGCTGGGCCGTGGTGGATCCGCTGGAACACGCCTGGGAAGGCAGTAAGCCGGAGGCGTACCGCGCCGGCGAGTGGGGGCCCCGGGCCGCCGACGAGATGCTGGCCCGCGAGGGCCGGGCCTGGCGGCGGGCGTGACCGGGCAGCACGAGCAGACCAGGAGGCTCCGTTGATCGGATTGTGGGACACCACCGGCAACGAGGTGGTCAAGGCGCTCGCCGCCGAGCGGCGCAGCGCCGGTGGGGTGGCCAGCGGCATGGCGCTGACCCTGATCGTGGTGGTCGACGAGAAGCGGGTCCGCGACGCGGAGGCCGCGGCCACCATCGCCGCCGCCGCACACCCGTGTCGGCTGCTGGTGGTCGTCCGCTCCGACGTGGAGCGGGACCGTAGCCGACTGGATGCGGAGATCGTCGTCGGCGGGCGGCTCGGCCCCTGCGAGGCGGTGGTGATGCGGATGTACGGGCGGCTGGCCCTGCACGCCGAGTCGGTGGTGATGCCGCTGCTGGTGCCGGACGTGCCCGTGGTCACCTGGTGGCACGGTGAGCCGCCGGAGGAGATCGCCACCGACTTCCTCGGCGTGGTCGCCGACCGGCGGATCACCGACAGCGCCCAGGCCGCCGACCCGATCGAGGCGCTGCGGCAGCGGGCCCGCGACTACGCCCCGGGCGACACCGATCTCGCCTGGACCCGGATCACCCCGTGGCGCACCCTGGTCGCCGGGGCGTTCGACACCACCGAGGCGCAGCTCACCGAGGCCGCGGTGGTCGCGCCGCCGACCGACCCGACCGCCGCGCTGATGCGCGGGTGGCTGCGCAGCCGGCTGGGCATCAAGCCGCGGTGGGAGCGGACCAAGGAGTTCCCGCGCATGCGCGAGGTGCAGCTGCGCTGCGACAACGGCGACGAGCTGACCCTGACCCGGGACGACAGCATGGCGGTCTTCCGGCGGACCGGTCAGGAGGACCGGACCCTGCCGCTGGTCCGCCGGCCGCTCGGCGACGAACTGGCTGAGGAGCTGCGCCGGCTCGGCTCCGACCAGGTGTACGCGGAGGCGCTTGGTGCCTTCGCCGGGCTGAACAACCTGGACCGGCGCGACGGCCGGCGGGTGCACGTCTGGAAGGATCCGGCCACCGCCCAGCGGGCCGAGGCCGGCGTCGCCGCGCACAGTAACGGTTCCTGATCCCTCGAACGACGGCACGACCGCCGAGCGGTCGCGGAAGGACCACCTATGAGTGAGACGAGTGTCGCCGTACACGCCGACGCCGATCTGCTGGCGCAGGCCGTCGCGGCCCGGTTGGTGGTGCGGCTGCTCGACGCGCAGGCCGAGCGCGGCGAGGCGTCGGTGGTGCTCACCGGCGGCCGGATCGCCGCGGCGGTGTACCGGGCGGTGACCGCGCTGCCGGCCGCCGATGCCGTCGACTGGTCCCGGGTGGACGTGTGGTGGGGTGACGAACGGTTCCTGCCCGCCGGTGACCCGGACCGCAACGAGACCCAGGCCCGGGCGGCCCTGCTGGACAAGCTGCCGCTCGACCCGGCCCGGATCCATCCGATGCCGCCCGCCGACGCCGGTGCCGAGCCGGAGGAGGCCGCCGCCCGGTACGCGGCCGACCTCGCCCGGGCGGCCCGGCCCGGCACGGCCGTACTCCCCCACTTCGACGTGCTGATGCTCGGGGTCGGCGAGGACGGGCACGTCGCCTCGGTCTTCCCGGAGCATCCGGTGCACTACGAGAGCCGGCCGGTGAGCGCGGTCCGGGGCAGCCCGAAGCCGCCACCGGTACGGATCACCCTGACCCTGCCGGCGATCAACACGGCCGAGGAGGTGTGGCTGGTGGCCGGCGGGGCGGACAAGGCCCACGCGGTCGGCATGGCCCTGGCCGGCGCCGGGCCGGTGCAGATCCCGGCGGCCGGGGTGCAGGGCACCAGCCGTACCCGCTGGCTGCTCGACCGCGCCGCCGCAGCCACCGTTCCGGCCCGGCTGCGCAGCCTGCGCTGAGCCTGCCGCCCTGCCGTCGACGCGGCAGCGGCAGCGGCTGAGGTTGTCCCGGTCCCACCGGATTCGTCGCCGCCGCTTGCCCGGCCACCCGCTCAACTGGCTGGTCAACGAGACATTCGGCGAACTGGTACCAGCGACTGTCACCTAGCTGGTCTGGTTCTCGCCCCATCCTGGCCGAAGACTGTGCTCACCGGCTGACGGAGGGCCTCGCTCCTCCACGCTCGCCGGGATCCATGCCATCGGGATCAGCCGCGGCGGAGCAGGCTCGGGAGGGGCTACGGTGAAGGAACTGTTGCTGATCGGCGCCGGCTACATGGGCACCCCCTACCTTGCGGCCGCCCGCCGCCTCGGGGTACGGGTCACCGTGGTCGAGTCGGCGCTGCATCGCGACCGGCTCGCCGCGCAGGCGGACCGCTTCATCCTCACCGAGGGCACCGCCGAGGAGGACTGGGCGGCAGCGGCCAACGCCGCCGCCTACTCGTGCGAACCCGACGGGGTGCTGGGGTTCGCCGAACCGCAGGTCATCGCCGCCGCCCTGGTGCAGGACGCGCTCGACGTGCCCGGCCCGTCGCTGCACGCCGCCGTCATCTCCCGGAACAAGGCGCTGCAACGTGGTTGTTTCGCGACCGCGGGCCTGTGCCAACCGAAGTACCTGATCGTGCCGGACGTCGACACGGGCGTGCGCTGGGCGCGCAACCGCTATCCGGTCATCGCCAAGCCGCTGCACAGCAGCGGGAGCGCCGGCGTGGTGCAGGTGGTGGACGAGCCCACGCTCGTCGATCTGCTGCGCACCCGGCTGCCCCAGGAAGCGGTGCTGCTGGAGGAGTTCCTCGTCGGCGCGGAGTACAGCTGGGAAGCGTTGGTCCGGGACGGTGAGGTGATCTTCGCGAACGTCACCGCGAAGGAGACCACCGGCCCACCGGACTTCGTCGAGCTGGCGCACGTCGGCGGCGTACGGCTGTCCGGCGCGGACATGTTCACGATCGGCAGCCTGGGCCACGGTGTGGTGGCGGCGATGCGGGTGCAGACCGGGATCGTGCACCTGGAGTTCCGGATGACCGCAGCGGGTCCGGCGATCGTCGAGGTCGCGGTGCGTACGCCTGGCGACTACATCATGGACGTCATCGCGCTCACCCACGGGTTCGACCCGTACGCCGCGCTTGTCGCGATGGCCCTGGACCTGCCGATCGGCCTGCCTTCGGCGGCGACGCCGGGTGCGCACGGTGCCAGTTGGTTCCCGCAGTTCCCGGCTGGTCGGGTCGCCCGGGTCAACGGCGTGGACGCCCTGCGGGCCCAGCCCTGGGTGGCCGATGTGAAGCTGAAGTTGCGGGCCGGCGAGACGATCGCGCCCTACTCGTCGTCGGCCCAGCGGATGGGACATGTGCTGTTCCAGGCTCCCGACCTCACGGAGCTGACCTCGGCCATGGAGCTGGCCCGCCGCACGCTCACCGTGGATCTGGTCGGCGAAGCGCGGCCGATCGCACCGGCCGTCGAGACGCACTCGGCATAGGGCCGGTGCGCGCCGACGCGGGGATTCCCACCCCGTGGCGTGCCCCTTTCGGTGAGGCCTAGGGAGACAACCATGCAAGGCGCTCTTCAGCCGGTCATCGTCGGCTACGGACGAGCCGGCCGCGACCTGCACCATCGCGCGTTGCGTCCACTGCTCGACCCGGGTGACACGGTGCTCGTGGTCGACCCGCGACCGGTGCCGCCGCAGCCGGGAATCCGCTGGGTGGCGACGCTCGCCGAAGCGGCCGACGTGCTGCACACGCTGGCCGTACCGATGCGGCGGGCGGTTTTCCACCTGACCACTCCCCCGGCCGAGCACCTGTCCGGGGTGGAGCAGCTCGTCGCGCTCGGCGCCCGGCAGGTGATCGTCGAGAAGCCGATCGCCACAAGCGTGGCGCAGGCCCGCCGGATCGCCGAACTGTCGGCGGAGATCGACATCATGCCGGTGAGCGTCTGGCTGGAGAGCACCACCACCAGCGTGGTGGAGCAGGCCATCGCCGCCGGTGAGATCGGCCGGGTCAGCACGCTGCACATGGAGCAGAGCAAGCCCCGGTTCCGCCGGAACCTGGCGGCGGACGACGCGCACACCACCGCCTTCGACGTCGAGTTCCCGCATCAGATGCTGCTCGTGCTGCACCTGGCCGGGGTGGACGCCACTGTCGAGTCCGCCGTCCGGTGGCAGATGTCCTCCTGCGACCGGTACGGGCACGTGATGGGCGGTGCCGCGGTCACGCTGACCCATGGCTCGGCGGTGACCAGCACCCTGCTGTCCGACCTCACCGCTCCGATCCGCCGCCGACGGCTGATCGTCAGCGGTACCGGTGGCCAGATCGTGGCCGACTATCCGCTCAGCTCCGACGACGACTACGGGCAGGTGCGCATCCGTGGCCGTGGTGATCGCCAGATCGTCCGAGACCTGCCGCTGTCGCAGTTCCTCAAGGCCGTGTACGACTCGCGGCGCGGTCTCCGCCGCCCGCCCCGCGGCGACCTCGACCTGCACGTACGCAGCATCGAACTGCTGGACCAGGCCCGACGTACCGCGGTGACCATTCCGCCTCAGGTGACTCTTCCTCAGCTAACGGAGATCGCATCATGGCAAGGCTGACCATCATCGAGCCACGATCGTCCGGCTGCCTGCTCATCGACCGCGCGCGGGATCTCGGCCACGATCCGGTGGTGTTGACCGCCGACCGTGGCGAGCGGAGCGTTCCCCGCGAGCGGTTGGCCGCCGCGGCCGAGGTCAGGATCGTCGACACGAATGACGACGCAGCCGTGCTGGAGGTCCTCCAGCAGCTGCACGACGCCGCGCCGCTGTCCGCCGTGCTACCCGGATTCGAGCACTACGTCCCGGTCGCCGCCCGGGCGGCGGCCCACCTGGGCCTGCCCGGAATCGATCCCGACTCGGCGCTGAAGCTGCACTACAAACACCTGATGCGGCAGGCGGTCACCGACGCGGCCATGGATCAGCCCGCCGCCGTACTGGTGAGCGAGCCGGGCGAGGTCGAGGCAGCGGTCACCAAGGTGGGGCTGCCCTGCGTCGTGAAGCCGGTGAACCAGTCCGGCAGCCTGTTCGTCCGCCGGGCGGACACGCTTGACGAGGCAGTGGCCGCGATCGACCGCATCCGCAACCCGGCGGCCACCTATCTCGACCGGCAGACGCTGCCCGTCGCCCTGGTCGAGGAGTACGTACGGGGGCCCGAGTTCAGCGTCGAGGGCTACGTCGAGGACGGCGTGGCGCACGTCCTGTGCGTCACGGAGAAGGTGCTCGGGCCGGAACCCTGGTTCGTGGAGGCCGGACACATCCTCCCGGCGGATCTGCCGGCAGACCGGGAAGCCGAGGTGACCGGGTACGTCCGGCGGGTGGTCGCCGCGCTCGGTGTCGGGCTCGGCCCGTTCCACGCCGAGGTCCGACTGGCCGAGCGGGGACCGCTGTTGATGGAGGTCGCGGCGCGGCTGCCGGGCGACCGCATCCCGTACCTGCTGTCGCTGGCCCGAGACGTCGACCTGTACGCGATCACGCTGCGGGCCCACCTGGGTGAGCCGATCGGTCCGCTGGCGCACGGCACCCGTCGGCAGACCGCCGGCATCCGTTACTTCCAGCGGCCCCGGATCCGCCGCTTCACCACGATGACGGTGGGCGCCGGGGTGGCCGACGATCCTCGGGTCAGGGAGGTTTCCGCACTGCACCGCCCCGGTGCCGATCTGCCGGATCCAGGGAGTTCGTCGGGCCGGCTCGGTTACGTCGTGGCGACCGGCGCGACCTATCGGGAGACGACCGCCCTGCTCGACGCGGTGGACGCGGCGGTCAGCTTCACATGATCTTCCCACCACCACTGCTCAGGAGTTGACCGTGGCCAGTCACATTCTCATTCTGAACCGATGGAGTAACGAGTTCGGCGAGTACCACCGGTACGTCGACCATCGGGCCAACCGGGTGGCGTACCTGGTCACGCCGGCCGGCCGCGAGCCGCTGGACGAGCAGCTCGCCGAGGCGATCGTCACGGTGCCGGATCTCGGCGACACCGCGGCGGTCGCCGCCCACGCCAAGGAGTTGGCGAACCGGTACGGGCGGTTCGACCACATCATCGCGCTCTCCGAGTTCGACCTGGAAACGGCGGCGGAGTTGCGGGCCACGCTCGACGTACCGGGCAAGAACTCCACGGAGGTACGCAAGGTCCGCGACAAGGTCGTCATGAAGCGGCACATCGAGCAGGCCGGGCTGCGGGTGCCGGCGTACGGTCCGGCGGACTCGGCCGAGCAGGTGCGTGACCTCGTCCGGCGGGTGGGCTTGCCGATCGTGCTCAAGCCCCGGGCCGGCGCCGACAGTCAGGGCATCTTCATCTGCCGCACCGATGCCGAGGTGGCCGGGCTGCTTGCCGACGAGGCGCTCGTCGACTACGAAGCCGAACAGTTCATCGAGGGCGGCCTCTACCAGGTGGACGGGGTGGTCCAGGGCGGGCGGCTGCTTGTCGTCCGCAGCTGGCAGTGCCTGGCCGGATGCCTCGACTTCGCCCGGGGTACGCCGTTCGGCTCGGTGGCCAACGACGACGCCGAGTTCGAGCGGCGGGTCGTCTCGTACACCGAGCGGGTGCTGGCCGCGTTGGGGCTGACGGACGACGTCTTCCACCTGGAGTTCTTCCGCACCGGCGGGCCAGCCGGCGACGACGGGCACGGCGACCTGGTCTTCCTTGAGATCGGTGCGCGTGCCGGTGGTGGCCAGGTGCGGTTCGTCTGGCGGGACGTGTACGGCGTCGACCTGATCGACGCATCGGTCAAGTTGCAGATCGGGGCGAAGCTGGAGCTGCCCCCGATGGACCTCGGCACCGTGGCCGGTTATCTGATGATGCCGGAGCCACCGGTGCGGCCGGCGGTCGTGCACGGGGTCAGCTCGCTGCGGGACCGGGTGCCCGACCTGTACGACGAGACGCTGCCGCCGCCGGGCGCGATCCTGAACGGCACGGGCGGTGCTCGCCACACGGCCGGCACGTTCCGGTTCCGCGCTCCCACCGCCCAGCGGGTGAAGCAGGCCATCTCCCGCGCCACCGAACTGTACGAACTTTCCTGGTCAGCGGCGGAGGCCGCGACCGACGCCACCGGAACGCGCGGGTGAGCCGGGACCGCGGAGCCGATTCGCTGCTCTCCGATCCCCCGCCGGCCGACCGATCCCCGGAAGTGGCGCCGTCGCTGTGGCGCCACCCCGACTTCCTTCGGCTCTGGGGTGCGCAGACCATCGCGATGCTCGGGTCCCGGGTGACCGAGTTGGCGCTGCCGCTTACCGCGATCCTGCTGCTGGACGCCGGGCCGACCAGCCTGGGCCTGCTCAACGTCGCCGAGTACCTGCCCTTCACCCTGGTCACGTTGTTCGCCGGGGTGCTCGCCGACCGCTACCGGCGGCGGGGACTGCTCGTCGGTGCCAACATCGGTCGCGCGGTGATCCTGGCGGTGGTGCCGCTGCTCGCGCTGACCGACCAGTTGTCCATGCCGGCGCTCTACCTGGTGGCCTTCCTCATCGGTGTGCTTACCGCGCAGTTCGACGTCGCGTACCAGGCGTACGTGCCGGTGCTGGTGAGCCGGAGCCAGCTCATCGAGGCCAACTCGAAGCTCCAGTCCACCAGGTCCATCGCCGAGACCGGCGGGAAGGGCTTCAGCGGTGTGCTCATCCAGGTGTTCACCGCGCCCGGCGCCATCATCGTCGACTGCCTGACGTATCTGGTCTCCGCCGTTTCCCTGCTCGCCATCAAGACCCGGGAGCCGCGTCGTACGGTCAGCTCCCGAGGACTCCGGGGCATGTGGGGTGAGATCGGCGAGGGGTTGAAGGCGACCCTCGGCCATCGCATTCTGCGCGCGGTTCTCCTCCAGGCCGCGTGGTTCAACCTGTTCCACGATGTCGTTCTCGTCCTGTTTCCGCTGTACGGCCTCAAGGACCTGGAGCTGACGCCGGCCCTGCTCGGGTTCATCATCGCCGCGGCCAGCGTCGGCGCCTTCGGCGGCGCGCTGATCGCCGGCGGGCTGGCGCGTCGCCTCGGCATCGGCCCGGCCATGGTCGCGGGCGTGGCGACCTCGGCGCTCGGCCTGCTGGTGCTGCCGCTGGCCGCCGGCCCACCGATGGTGCAGCAGCTGCTGCTGGGCGCGGGTTACGTGATCAGCGGGGTGGGCATCACGATCTTCAACATCCACTCGGTGGCGTTGCGCCAGGCGATCATTCCCAACCACCTCCTCGGGCGGGTCAGCGGCACCTACCGGTTCGTCGCCTGGGCGGTCATCCCGGTGGGCGGCCTGCTCGCCGGTGTGCTGGCGAATATCCTGACCGCCCGAGGCGCTCTGCTGATCGCCGGCGTCGGCCTGCTCGTCGGGGCGGTGGTTTTCGCCTTCAGCCCGGCCGGCCGGATCGCCGTGGCACCGGAGGGTCCCGAGATCCCGACGCCCACCGGGCCGATCACGAAGGAGTAGCTGCTTGTTCATCAAAGTCTGCGGCCTGCGGACCTCGACCGATGTCGCCGCCGCCGTGCGAGCCGGCGTGGACGCGGTGGGATTCATGCTCACCGAGAGCGTTCGTCGGGTTACGCCTACCGAAGCCGGCCGGCTGGCGGCCGAGGTGCCGCCCCAGGTGCTTACCGTCGGGGTGTTCCGGGGTGAGCCGGTCGACGTCATCCGCGACTGTGTGACCACGGCCGGTCTGCGCGCGGTGCAACTTCACGGCGGCGAGCCGCCAGGTCACTACGAGGCGCTGCGCGACCTCGACGTCACCCTGATCCGGGCGACCTCGGTGGCCAGTGGAGCCGACCTTCGTCCCGGCGCGTACGGCGAGGAGCTGCTCATCATCGACTCCCCGCAGCCCGGTTCGGGGCAGGGGTGGAACTGGTCCGCGCTACAGGCGAAGCCGGTGACCGGCCGTTGGCTGCTGGCCGGTGGCCTCCACCCGGGCAACGTCGCGGCCGCGATCACGGCGCTGGCACCCTGGGGGGTCGACGTGTCAAGCGGTGTGGAGGCCCGCCGGGGCATCAAGGAGCCGCAGCTGATCGCGGAATTCGTAGCGGCTGCCCGATCGAACGGGCCAGGCTCGACCCGGTTCGAGTAGCCCGCCGCCGGCCGCCGGACTGGGCGTAGGCCGCACCGACCCGGGCGAGCGCCTCGTTGATGTCGCTGGGCCGCACCGCCGAGTAGCCGATGACAAGCGCTGGGCGGGTGGCGGCACCGGCGGTGTCGGCGAGCCGGAAGTGCGCGCCGCCGCGGAGCAGGACCGACCGACGCAGGGCCCCGTCGATGATCGCTGCCTCGTCCACGTGGTAGGGCAGTTCCACGTAGACGTGGCGGCCGGCGGACGAGCCGGCGACGCTCGCCCCGGGCAGGTGTCGCCGCACCGCTTGGACCACGGTCTCCAGCCGGGACCGGTACCTCGGACGCAGTCGGCGTAGGTGCCGGTCCAGCAGTCCCGCGCGCAGGAACTCCGACACCGCCAGTTGCGTGATGGTGTCGGAGCCCTGGTCCGAGATGGACCGGATGCGTTCCACCGGGTCGAAGAGCCAGTCCGGCAGGGCGAGCCAACCGACCCGCAGGCCGGGAGCGAGCACCTTGCTCAGGCTGCCGCCGTAGATGACCCGCCCGGGGTCGCTGCCCTGGATCGCCGGGGGTCGCTCCCGCTGGTCGAACCAGAACTCGGTGTCGTAGTCGTCCTCGACGATGATCCCGTTGACGTCGCTGGCCCAGCGCAGCAGCGCGTGCCGGCGTTCGAGCGACATGGTCCCGCCGGTGGGAAACTGGTGCGCCGCAGTGACCAGGACGGCGCGGACACCACTGCGCCGCAGGGCGTTGATGTCGATGCCCTCGGCGTCCAGCGGCAGGGGCACCGGGCACATGCCGCCGTCGCGGATGAACTGGAACTGCTTCCTGCTGCCCGGATCCTCGACACCGAGCCGTTCGATGCCAAGCGTCGGCAGGGTCCGGCAGATCAGCCCCAGGCCGTGGGCGAAGCCCAAGGTGACCATGGTGTGGGCGGGTTCCACCCGCACCCCCCGTACTCTGCCGAGGTAGCTTGCCAGTTCGGTGCGCAGGGCCGCGATGCCGGATATCGGCGGGTAGTTCAAGCCGTCGAGGCCCAGGCTCTGCGTCGCTCGCTGGTAGCAGGACAGCCATTCCTGCAACGGGAAGTTCGTGACGTCCGTCGCGCCGACCCGCAGGTCCCAGCGTACGGTCGGCGCGGGCGGTTGGTGGAGGCTGGCGCTTGCCGCCACGGCGGCGATGGAGCGGGTGGCGACGCGGGTACCCGAGCCCTGGACGGATTCCAGATATCCCTCGGCGGTCATCTGCTCGTACGCCTCGACCACCACGCTGCGCGACACCCCGATGTCGCGGGCCAGCAGGCGGCTCGACGGCAACGGCACACCGGGCAGCAGGACGCCATTTCGGATTTTCTCCTTGATGGCGTTCTGGATTTGTCTGCTAAGCGGCTCATCGACGTTCCTGCGAACGCTAATTGTCAGATGCCACGGCATTCCGAAATTGCCCCCTCCACGGGACAGCGTCGCCCTTGGCGTTTGCTCATCGGAGGCCACGTGCGGAAACCTCAGTTCGGTCGCCAATGACCGGATCCGATGATCACTGCCCCATCACAACGGCACGCAACGTGGATTCTAACCTCGCTCCTTGGGTGACTCCTAATCGAACAGGACCGGTGCCGGTCTCGCGGAAATGGTCCGAGTTTGTGGACCTCCCGAGCCCCCCGTAGGGCACTTATCAGTCAAAACTGCCGGGACCGGACCGCCCCTCGCCGCAGACCAGATGGTGGCCTGAGAATGCCACTCCGGCGAGCGAAGACTGGCCAATACGAGGACGACACCCAGCTCACCTAGACGATTCGAGGCGCACCTGAGCCCTGGTCTGCCATCGCCCCGGTTCAGTGGTCTGGGCCGGGCGGACGGACGGCTGATTGAATCTGCCCGGCCTTCAGTGGCCGAGCATTCACGCCCACCGCTTGGAGCTGTACGAATGGTTAGCATGGTCAGCTCGCCCACCGAAACCAGGGCGCAGGACCCGCAGGCCGGCGCCGTTGTCGCGCTGCCCGATTTCGACCACCTCATCGTGAGCCGGAAGGCAGTCGTCGGCATCGTCGGACTCGGCTACACCGGCTTGCCGCTGGCTACCGGCTTCGCCGCGGCGGGCTTCTCAGTGGTCGGCCTCGATACGGACACCGAAAAAATCGGGGCCATCAACCGCGGCGAGTCCTACCTGCCGGACGTCTCCGACCTGGAATTGGAAGAACTGCAATTGCGGCTGTCGGTAGGCACCTCGCCGGAGGCGATGGCCGTGGCGGACGCGGTGGTGGTCTGTGTCCCAACGCCGACCAGGGCCGGCGTCGCCGACCTCTCCCATGTCGACGACGCCCTCGCCGCCGTGGTGCCGCACCTGCGACCGGGAACGTTGCTGGTGTTGCAGTCCACCATCCCGCCCGGCACCACCTCCGCCGCGGCTCGTCGGCTGGCCAGCGAGGGCGGCCTGCGCATCGGTGCCGACCTCTACCTGGCGATGGCGCCGGAGCGGATCAATCCGGCGAACGCCGACGGCTGGCGGATGACGAACACGCCGAAACTGGTCGGTGGCTTCACCGCCGAGTGCACCCGCCGGGCGACGGTGTTGTTCGAGCAGGTCTGCGAGCGGGTCCACCCGGTCTCCAGCCCGGAGGTCGCCGAGCTGGCGAAGATCTTCGAGAACACCTTCCGGCTCGTCAACATCGCCCTGACCCTCGAACTGTCCGACCTCTGCCGACAACTGCGGATTCCGGTCCGGGAGGTCATCGACGCGGCGGCGACCAAGCCGTACGGCTTCCTGGCGCACTATCCAGGTCCCGGCGTCGGCGGCGAGTGCATTCCGGTGGACCCGCTGTTCCTCCAGCCGTTGGCGCAGCTCGCGGGTACCGACCTCAGCCTGGTCCAAGCCGCGCACCGGCGGATCACCGAGCGCCCCGGCCAGGTCGTCGACCGGGTCGCGGAGCTGCTCCGGGCCCGGGGCCGGATGCCCCAGCGGGCCCGGGTGCTGATCGTCGGCGTCAGCTACAAGGAGGGCGTCGCCGACCTGCGCAACGCGCCGGCCCTGGACATCATCCGCGGGCTGCGCCGGGCCGGCGTGGAGGTCAGCTACTACGACCCGCTGGTGCCGTCGATGACCGTCGACGGTCAGGCGGTGCCCGTGGCGCCCTGGACGCCGACCGAGCTCGCGGCGTCGGACTGCGTCGTGCTGGTGACCCCGCACAACCGCATCGCGGCGGACCCGCACTGGAGCGCCGCACCGCTGGTGCTTGACACCCGCAACGTGCTGCCGCCGGCAGACAACATCGAACCGCTGTGACGCCGAGATCCCGCGATCCGCGACGGCGCGGTCACCACTACCCAGCAAGGAGTTCCGGATGCATCTCGACGAGATAGTCGCGGCGAAGCGATCGGCCTGGTCGGGCACCCGCCCGCCGGCCGGATCGCGGGCCGGTGGGCGCGCCACGCCAGCCCGTCCGGGCGCGTTCGCCGCCGCCCTGGGCGGCAGCGAGGTGGGCATCATCGCCGAGGTCAAGCCGAAGTCGCCGTCCAAGGGAGACCTGCTGCCGCGTACCGAGGCGGTGCCGCTGGCGCGCACGTACGCCGCGGCCGGAGCTGCCGCGGTGTCGGTCCTGGCCGACACCCCCTACTTCGGCGGCTCGCCCGACCTGGTCGCCGAGGTCGCCAACGACCCCGAGGTCACCGTCCCGGTGCTGTTCAAGGACTTCCTGGTCGACGTACGCCAGGTGCAACTCGCGTACGACTGCGGTGCGGACGCCGTGCTGGTCATCGTCCGTGCGGTCGACGACGCCCGGCTCGCGGATCTCCTCGCGGCGGCCGGCGATCTCGGGCTCGACGCGCTTGTCGAGACGTTCACCGAGGAAGAGGTGGAGCGGGCCGTCCGGGCCGGCGCCCAGATCATCGGCGTGAACAACCGCGACCTGCGCACGTTCGAGGTTGACCTGGACAACTCGGTGCGGCTGCACCGGCTGATCCCGCCCGCCGTGCTGACGGTGAGCGAGAGCGGGCTGAACACGGCAGCCGACATCGCCCGCATCGCCGCGCAGGGTTTCTCCGCCGCCTTGATCGGCGAGAGCCTGCTGACCAGCAACGACCCGGCGGAGAAGCTCCGTTCGCTGCGCGGTGTGCCGATTGCGCAGGCCGTGCGATGAGCGGATGGTTCGGCGGGTACGGCGGCCAGTTCGTCGCGGAGACGTTGGTGGCTCCGCTTGAGGAACTGGAGGCGGCGTACCAGAAGGCACAGGCCAGTGAGGAGTTCCTCGGTGAGCTGGACGACCTGTTGGCCAGGTTCGTCGGCCGACCCACGCCGCTGACCAGACTTCGCCGGCTGGGCGGCCAGGTGAACGGCCGCGCGCTCTGGCTCAAGCGGGAGGACCTGACCCACACCGGCGCACACAAGATCAACAATGCGGTCGGGCAGGCCCTGCTGGCCCGGCGCATCGGCAAGCAACGCATCATCGCCGAGACCGGTGCGGGACAGCACGGGGTCGCCGTCGCGGCGGCCTGCGCGCATCTCCAGCTCGACGCGACCATCTACATGGGACGGGTGGACGCCGAGCGGCAGGCACCGAACGTGCAGCGGATGGAGCTGCTCGGGGCCGAGGTACGTCTGGTCGACAACGGCACGGCCACGCTCAAGGACGCCATCAACGAGGCGATCCGCGACTGGATCGCCCACCCCGACTCCACCCACTACCTGCTCGGCTCGGTGGTCGGGCCGCACCCCTTCCCCACGATCGTCCGCGGCTTCCAGTCCGTGATCGGTCGGGAAGCGCGGCAGCAGTTCCAGGACGCCGTGGGCGCCCTGCCCGACGCGGTGGTGGCCTGCGTCGGCGGCGGCAGCAACTCGGTAGGCATGTTCAGCGCGTTCCTCGACGACCCGGTACGCCTGGTCGGCGTACAGGCGGCCGGCGAGGGGTTGGGCCCACACGGTCGGCACGCCGCGCCGCTGCTCTACGGCGAACCCGGCGTCCTGCAAGGTACCCGCACCTACCTCCTCCAGGACGACGACGGGCAGATCCTGCTCACCCACAGCGTGGCGCCGGGCCTGGACTATCCCGGCGTCGGGCCGGAGCACAGCCACTTGCGCGACACCGGGCGGGTCGAGTACCGAACCGCAAGCGACGTGCAGGCACTCGCCGCCTTCGAGCTGCTCAGCCGCGCGGAGGGGATCATCCCGGCGCTGGAGTCCGCACATGCGGTGGCGGGCGCGCTCGAACTGGCCGAGGAGTTGCCGCCGGGCAGCAACATCCTGGTGAACCTCTCCGGACGCGGCGACAAGGACCTGGTCAGCGCGCTGGCCGCGCTACGCGAACAGAAGGCGGACCGATGAAGCGACTCGCCCGCGCGTTCGCCGACAGCCAGCACGAGACCGCGCTGGTGGCCTACCTGACCGCCGGCTACCCGAGCCTGGACGAGACCGTCGACCTCGTCGAAGCAGTCTGCGCGGCCGGCGCGGACATCATCGAGTTGGGCGCACCGTTCTCCGACCCGCTCGGCGACGGTCCGGTCATCCAGGCCACCACCCAGCACGCGCTACGCGGCGGTGCGACGGTGGCGGCCACCCTCGATCTCGTCGCCAAGGTGCGGGCCACCGGCAACGACGTGCCGATCATGCTGATGGGTTACTGCAACCCCTTCCTCCGGTACGGCCTGCCGAAGCTCTTCGCCGACGCCGCGTCGGCCGGTGCCGACGGCTTCATCGTGCCGGACCTGCCCGCCGCCGAGAGCAGCGACTGGCTTGTCGAGGCGGAACGGCAGCACCTGGGCCAGGTCTTCTTCGCCGCCCCGGGCAGCAGTCCCGAGCGGCTGCGCCGCACCGCCGAGGCGTCCCGCGGATTCCTGTACTGCCTGGCCGACAACGGGGTGACCGGTGTCCGGGACCGGCTCGCCGACGGACTCGACGCCTACCTCGCCCGCGTGCGAGCCGTGGCGACCACGCCCGTCGCGGTGGGCTTCGGCATCTCCCGACCGGAGCACGTCGCCGCGCTCCGGGGCAAGGTCGACGGCGTCATCGTCGGCAGTGCGCTGCTCCAGCGGATCGCGGCGGCCGACACCCCACCGCAGCGGATCGCCGCGGCGACGGCCCTGATCAGTGAGTTGAAGGAGGCGTGCCGATGAGTGCTCCGGCGACGACGGCCACGACCGGAGTGCCGTTCTACAGCGGCGCGGCATCGGTCCGGCGGGACTGGGCCGGCCTCGCCGCCCGGCTGCGTACGGTCACCGCCACCGGACGGTTCACCTTCGGGCCGGTGGGCAGCGAACTGGAACGGGCCATCTCGGCACGTACCGGCGCTGCGCACGCGGTCGCGGTGAACAACGGTACGGACGCACTGATCATCATGCTGCGGGCGGCCGGCATCGGGCCGGGTGACGAGGTGATCGTCCCCGCGTACACCTTCTTCGCCAGCGCCTCCTCGGTGCTGCACGTCGGCGCCAAGCCGGTGCTTGTGGACATCCAACCCGGCTCCTACGCGCTGGACCCCGAGCGGGTCCGCGCCGCCGTCACGGACCGCACCCGGGCCATCCTGCCGGTGCACCTGTTCACCCAGATGGCGGACATGGTGGCGCTCGGCGAGATCGCGGACGAGCACAAGCTGCAACTGCTGGAGGACAGCGCCGAGGGCATCGGGATGCACATCGACGGCCGGCACGCCGGCCGCTGGGGCCGGGCCGGCGTGCTCTCGTTCTTCCCCACCAAGACGCTCGGCGCGCTCGGCGACGCCGGGATGCTGCTCACCGATGACGACGAACTCGCCCGGACGGCACGCCGGCTGCGCTGCCACGGCCAGCCGAGCGACGGATCCTACGAGTACCTCGAACTCGGCTACAACAGCCGCTGTGACGAGGTGCAGTCCGCCTTCCTGCTCTGGCGGCTGGAGAGGCTGGACGCGGAGATCGCCCGCCGGGCCGACCTGGCGGCACGCTACGACCAGCGGCTGGGCGACCTCGCGCCGCAGGTCCGTACGCCGTGGCTGGCCCCGGCCCGCCGGCAGAGCAACCTCGTCTACTACGTCTATCTGATCGAGTGCGAGCGGCGTGACGAGCTGGTCGCGTACCTGACCGCGCACGGGGTGGGCACCGAGGTCTACTACCCCCGGCCGCTCACCGAGCAGCCCTGCCTGGCCGCCCGGGCCGGGGTCGACCAGCCGGTACCGGTCGCGAAGGCGGCCAGCCAGCGGGCGGTCGGACTGCCGATGTTCCCCGACCTGACCGACGAGCAGGTCGATCGGGTCTGCGACCTGATCCACGAGTTCTATCAGGAGCGACCGTGACCATGGCAGTCCCCTACTTCGACTTCGCCAACCGCTACGCCGGCTGGACGGAGGACATCCTGGCAGCGGTCCAGGATGTCGCCGAGTCGGACGAGTTCATCCTCAAGTCCCGGGTCGCCGCCTTCGAGGCGGCGGTGGCGCAGCGGACCGGTGCCGCCGAGGCCATCGCCGTGGCCAGCGGCACCGGCGCGTTGACGGTGATCCTGTCGGCGCTGGAGATCGGGCCCGGCGACGACGTGGTGACCCCCGCCTTCTCGTTCATCTCCTCGGCCAGCACGATAGCCCTGCGCGGTGCCCGCCCGGTCTTCGCCGACGTCGACTACGACACGGCGATGCTTACCGTGGCGGCGGTCGAGGCCGTCCGGACCGCCGCGAGCCGAGCGATCGTGCCGGCGTACCTCTTCGCGAGCAGTCCCGACATGCCGGCGCTGCGGGCGCTGGCCGACCGCCATTCGATGCGCCTGATCGAGGACAGCGCCGTCGCGCTCGGTGGTCGGGTCGCGGGCCGGCCCGCCGGCCGCTACGGCGATGCCGGGGTGTACTCGTTCTTCCCCGGCAAGCCGCTGGGCGGGATCGGGGATGCCGGCATGATCGTCACGGATGATCCGGAGCTGGCCGTCACCTGCCGGATGCTGCGCAACCACGGCCAGGATCTGAAGGTCCGCTTCCTGCACCACCTGGTCGGCTTCAACAGCCGGATGGACGAGGTCACGGCGGGGTTCCTGCTCCGCCGGCTGCCGCACCTCGACCAGTTCCTCGCCGACCGCCGCCGGCTGGCCCGGCAGTACGGCGAGTTGCTGCGCGAGGCGGCCCCGGCCGTGCTGACGCCGCCCGGGGACCTCGCCGAGCAGGCGGTCTACACCTACGTCGTACGCGCACCACTTCGGGACGACCTGCGCGCCTACCTGGCCGGGCGGGGTATCGAGACGAAGGTCTACTATCCCCGGCCGCTGCATCTGCAACCCGCGTTCCGCCAGCTCGGCCACGGGCCGGGCGATTTTCCGGTCGCCGAACGGCTGTCCCGCGAGTGCCTGGCGCTCCCGCTTCACCCGGAGCTGCCCGACGGTACCGTCGAGCGGGTCGTCGAGGAGATCGCCCGCTTCTACCGGCAGGGCGCATGACGGCGGTGGGAGTCTGGGCCAGCCGGGTCTGCGGGATCGGTGACGAGGCCGCTCCGGATCTCGTCGGGCAGCTTGAGCTACACCGCGACCTGGGCCTGTCCGGTGTGGAGTTGCGCACCATCGACGGTCGCGGGCTGCACGAACTGCGTACCGGCGAGGTCGACGACCTGTGCCGGCAGGTCGCGGCCTCCGGGCTGCGGGTACCGGTGCTGGACACGCCGATCGGCAACTGGTCCACAAGCGTCGGCACCGATCTCGACACCGAACTGTCGGTGCTCGACCGCACCGCAGCCGTCGCGCACGCATTGAACTGCCGGTGGTTGCGGGTGATGTCGTACCCCACCGACGGCCGGCCGGACGAGGCGTGGGCCGCCGAGTCGCTGCGGCGCATGCGGCTGCTTACCGACGAGGCACGCCGGCTCGACGTCGTGCTGCTGCACGAGAACTGCCAGGGCTGGGCGGGGGCCTCCGCCGCCAACACGCTGCGCCTGCTCGACCATGTCGACAGCCCGCACCTCAGGCTGATCTTCGACGTGGGCAACGGCCTGGCCTACGGCTACCAGGCCGAGGAGTTCCTCGCCGAGGTACTGCCCTTCGTCGAGCACGTACACATCAAGAACGGCCACCGCGACCCGGACGGGCAGGCCCGGTTCACCCTGCCCGACTCCGGCGAACTGGACCTGGCCGCCTGCATCCGCCGGTTGGAGGCGGCGGGTTACCGGGGCTGGTACAGCCTGGAGCCGCACGTGGCGCACATCCCGCACCTTCAGGTGTCGGGTGATGCGGGGCAGTTGGCACAGAGCTACCGCAGCTACGCGACGCGGTTCCGCCCGATCGTCGAAGCGGCGGTACGGCCGTGACCCCCGGCTGGAGCCGGGCCGACCTGGACTGGTTGCTGGAGTTCATGGCGGTGGACTCCGTGTCGCCGTTGGAGGGCGGCCGGATCGCCGCCACCCGGGCGGCGCAGGAGGTGTTCCTCGCGGGTGCCCGGGAGCGCGGCTTCCAGCTGCGCTGTTACGCCGGCCCGACGGCGGCCGAGATGACGGCCGAGGACGTCCCGATGCAGGTACGACGGGCGCTTGCGGCCGACCCGCACGCCTTCCTGGACGCCCAGCCCTCGCTGGTGGTGGCCATGGGCGAGCACGCGCCAGCCCAGCGGCGACTGGTCATCAACTTTCACGTCGACACCGTCGGCCCGCACCTCGAACCGCATCTCGACGGCGACATCCTGCACGGCCGGGGCGCCGTCGATGACAAGGGACCCGGGGTGGCCGCCGCGGTCGGCGTCGCCGCCGCTTTCGCGGAGCACCCCTGGCTGGCCCGACGCATCGAGGTCCTGCTGACCAGCGTGCCGGGTGAGGAAGGCGGCGCGATGGGCGTGTTCGGCACCCGCTGGCTGGTGCGGCAGGGCTACACCGGCCGACTGATGATCTTCGCCGAGCCCACCGGCGGCCGGGTGCTGGACGCCTGCACGGCGGCGATGACCCCCCGACTCCGGGTGGCCGGCGAGGGCAGCACTGACGACCATCCCGGCGACGGGCACAACGCCACCGTGGCGCTGGGTTTCCTCGCGGACCATCTGGTCCGCGCCGTCGGCCCCCGGGCCGCCGCCCTCGGCGCCAAGCTCTGCGTCGCCGGCCTGCACACCGGGACCGCCCACAACCGGGTGTACGGCGAGGGCGAGTTGCTGCTCAACATCGCCTATCGGGACCAGGCCAGTGCCGAGAGGCTTGCCCACGAGGTGCAGCGGGCGGTGGACGAGGCCCGCGACGTCTTCGCCAAGGCGCACCTCGGCAACCCGTTCACCGCCCGGCTGGTCGACGACTGGGACCGGGTGGTGCGGTTGGACTGGCTCAAGCGCGGGCTGCCGGTGCTCGACAACCGCGACCCGGAGCTGGAGGAGGTGCTCGCCGCGGCGGGATTTCCCCGGCACGACGGTCTGGCCGACGGCAGCGCCTTCACCTGTGACGCCATCTGGGCCGGCGGGCCCGGCCGGTACGTCGCGGTGTGCGGACCGGGCCGGCTCGACGAGAACGGCGCGCACACCGCAGCCGAGTGGGTACGGGTCAGCGAGCTGGCGACCTACGCGAGAAAGATCCGCGACCTCGTGGTGCGTTTCGGCGCCCACGTGCCGACAGTAACGGGAGAGACATGGTAAACAGCGTGACGGTCGAGCACAGCCAGCTCGCCGCCTTCGTCCGGACGGTGTTGCTGCGGTGCGGGCTCGACGAGCCGGCGGCGACGACAGCGACCGAGGTGATCTGCTACGCCGACATACACGGTTTCACCACCCACGGCACCAACGCGCTGGCCGGGATCTACGCTCCTCGGCTGCGCGCCGGGAGCATCCGGCCGAACGCGCAACCCAAGGTCGTGGTCGAGACCGCGACCACCGCCGTCATCGACGGTGACAACGGCCTGGGCGCCGTCACCATGGTGGCCGCCGTCGACCTGGCCGCGGTCAAGGCGCGCGAGCTGGGCATCGGCATGGTGACGGTACGCAACAGCAGCCACTTCGGCAGCGCCGGCTACTACGCCAGCCGGGTCGCCGCCAACGGTCTGGTCGGGATCGTCATGTCCAACTGTGGCGCACAGGGTGTCGTGCCACCGTTGGGCGGCGTCAAGCGGCTGCTCGGCACCAACCCGCTGAGCGCGGCGGTGCCGGTGTCGCACGGTGCACCGTTCGTGCTGGACATGAGCGCCACCGCCGTGGCCACCGGCAAGATCCGGGCGGCCCAGCGGGAAGGACGGCCGGTTCCCGAGGGCTGGCTGGTCTGCCCCGACGGTTCGACCACTACCGACCCCGACGCCTACTTCGCCGGGCAGGCCGACGTGGCCTGGCTGGGCGGGGCGGCGCAGACCGGCGGCGCAAAGGGATACGGTCTGGCGTTGCTCGTCGACCTGTTGTGCGGGCCGCTCGCCGGCGCGGCGTACGGACCCCGGCCGCAGGCGTTGACCGAGACCGAACCGGCCGAGGACGTGAACATCGGCCAGTTGGCCCTGGTGATCGATCCCGCCGCGTTCGGCGTCGCGGAAAGCTTCCCGATCGAGACCCGGGCGCTGTTGGACACGGTGTCGGCCTCGCCCGCCGCGGCCGGAGCGCGGGTCACGTATCCGGGTGCCCCCGAGGCCGAGCGCGCCGAGGTGTCCCACGCCGAGGGGATCCGGCTGCCGGACCACGTCGCCGGCCAGTTGGTGAAGCTGGGTGCCGAGCTCGACGTGCCGGTCCCGGCCGCGCTCACCGCGCTCGTCGGGACGGGACAGTCATGAGGATCGGCGTCGTCGGCCTCGGCGTGATCGCCCCGTACTTCCTCCGGGCGATCGAGGACGACGAACAGCTCACCCTGACCGCCGTCGCCGACCGCAACCCGGCGAAGCTCGCGGACTGGACCGACCCGGCCCGTGGCGTGGCGACCTACACCGACCATCGGGAACTGCTCGCCTCGGGCCTGGTCGACGCGGTCGTGCTCACCCTGCCGAACGCGGTGCACGCGCAGGTGGCCGCCGACGCGCTCCGGGCCGGCGTGCACGTGTGCTGCGAGAAGCCGATGACGGTGCACCTGGCCGACGCCCGCAAGCTGGTGGCGTTGGCGCGCACATCCGGCCGTACGCTGTTCACCGCCTTTCATCGGCGCTACAACCGCAACGTGGCCGCGTTGCGGGACAGCGTGGGCGATCCGGCGACCATCGAGCGTCTGGTGTGCCGCTACTCCGAACGCATCGAGGAGCACACCGGTTCGGAGGCGTGGTATCTCGACCAGGATCTGGGCGGCGGTGGCTGCATCATCGACAACGGCCCGAACGCGCTCGACGCGGTGCGGACGATAGTCGGCGATCTGGAACTGCTCGACGCCACCATCGGGGATGTCCGGCGTGGCGTGGAGTTCTGCGCCGAACTCCAGTTGCGTTCCGTGGACGGGGTGCGGGTCACCATCGAACTGGACTGGGCCCTGCCCTCGGGCGAGGTCAAGGACATCACCGTGTACGGAAAGGACGGTTCGGTCCGCTCGGCCGACATGCTTGCCGGATTTCCGGGGTTCAAGAGCTCGCTCGACCACGAGTACGCCGCGATCATGGCCGACTTCCGGCACGCGGTATCGCTCGGGCAGGCGTACACCGATGCCGGCCCGGAGATCGTGGCGCTCGTCGAGCAGGCGTACGCGGTCGCCCGGCGCAAGGAACCCCGGCTGCGCATGCAGTCGAAACAGCCGACCGTGGCCCGGTTCGTGAAGCTGATGTTCCACCGCCGCGACGAACGCGGCATGACCATGTCACCGTGGCTGTCCCGGTGCGTCCGGCAGGGTGAGATCCACGAACTGGTGACCACCACGGACCAGCCGACCCGGCCCGGTGACCGGGTGGACGCCGTCGGCTTCCTCGGGTTCGCCGAGTTCGCCGTGGCCACCGTGGTGCAGCGGGGCGACGTGGTGGTCTGCAACGGCCAGCGGATCGGCACGGTCGCCGGTTTCGACGAATGTCACTGGCCCAACCACTACAACATCCTCATCGACACCGAGCGCATCGTGACCGCCGAGGACCTAAGCTTGCAGGTCGGCGATTCGCTCCAACTGTTGGAGGTGGTGCCATGACCGCGCAAGCACATCTGCCCGTGGCCGAGGTCTCGGTCACCCCGCCGGTCGCGGCGGCTTTTCCCGATGTCCGGGTGCTCTGTGTCGAGGCCGACGTGGGCGGCGGTGCGGCCATCGCAGAGGTGGTCCAGGAGCACTGGGCGCAGCAGCACGGCAGGTGGCACGGGGTGGGCAAGGCGGAGATCCGGTCGCATCCCGCGATCGACGCCTATCGCCGCTTCTCCCGGCAGATCGGCGTGGATCCGGACCGGCAACCGCCGTCGATCCAGGCACTCATCGAGCGCGGGCTGCGGACGAAACCACTCGGCAACTGGCCGAAGATCAACCCGACCGTGGACGCGGTGAACGTGACCGCGGTGGCGACGATGGTCGCGCTCGGGGTGTTCGACGCGGATCGGCTCAGCGGTCCGGTCAAGCTGGCCCTGAGCCAGGGTGGCGAGCGCTTGCAGCCGATCGGCGCCCAAGAGGAACTGGAACTGGAGCCGGAGCGATTGATCCTGGCTGACGACGCCCGGGTGCTCTCGCTCTTCGCCCACCGCGACGGCGTGCACCAGGCCGTCCGGTCGGACACCCGCCGGGTGCTCCTGCTCGCCTGCGTCGTGGACGGCATCGCCCCCGACCACGCGGTGGAGGCGCTGCGGCACTGCGCCGACCTGCTGAACCTGCGCTGACCGAGGGGGTGCCGGCAGTTCGTCACCGGCACCCCCTCGGCTACCGATCGATAGGCGTGCCGCGGCGGCCGGCTCAGCAGGTGCCGCGCCGGTGCCGCAGGGCGGCCAGAGCCTCCGCGAGGATCGCCTCCCCCTCGGCGTCGGTACGCCGCTCCTTCACGTACGCGAGATGCGTCTTGTACGGCTCGGCCCGGGTCCGGCCCGGCGGATCCTGCGCGTCCGGCCCGGCCGGTTGGCCGCAGCGGGGGCAGTCCCAGACCGACGGGGCCACCACGTCGGCGAGCAGCCGGATGTCGGTGCGGTGCCCGTTGCGGCACCAGTAGCTGACCGACCGGCACGGGACCGGCTGGTGACGTTCGGGGTGGCGTGGGGGCGCGGACCCGACGCGGGCGCCCCGGATGACATGACCGTTCGACACGGCGCTGACTCCTGTCGTGGGAGGGGGCCGCCGTCGAGGGGATGGACGGCGGGCGACGCGGTGCAGCGGCTGAAACGAACTGCGCGCGGCCCGTCGAGTGACGAACCGCGCGCAGATTGTACGACCAGAGGGGCTGCTCAGACTCCCGTGCCCACTTCGAGGCGGAGCCAGAGGCCGAGCCCGATAATACAGGCGAACCAGACAATGCCCACCAGAACGGTGTAGCGGTCCAGGTTCTTCTCGGCGACCGACGAGCCAGCCAGGCTGGAACTCACGCCACCGCCGAACATGCTGGACATCCCACCACCCTTGCCGCGGTGCAGCAGGATCAGCAGGGTGAGCAGGACGCTCGTGGTGACCAGCAACACGATCAACGTGTAGGCGAACCAGATCGGCATGGCGGGGGTCAGTCCTCTCGTTACGATCCTCGCCCGGTCAGTTCGGGCACGGCGGCACCGACCGACGGACGGGCGGAGTCAAGGATAGCGAGCGATCAGCCGGAGATGTGCTCCGGGAACCGGCAGATCTTCGCGAACTCCTCGGCGTCCAGGCTGGCGCCGCCCACCAGGGCGCCGTCCACGTCCGGCTGACTCATGATCGCGGCAACGTTCGACGACTTCACCGAGCCGCCGTAGAGGATCCGGACCTGGTCGGCCGTGGCCTGGTCGAAGGTCTCGACCAGCCGGTTGCGCAGCGCGCCGCAGACCTCCTGGGCGTCGTCCGGGGTGGCCGTCTTGCCGGTGCCGATCGCCCAGACCGGCTCGTACGCGACGACGACCTTGGTGACCTGCTCGGCGGTCAGCCCCTTGAGCGCCGCGTCGAGCTGGTTGGCGCAGTGCGCCACGTGCCCGCCCTGCTCCCGGACGTCCAGCCCCTCGCCCACGCAGAGGATCGGGGTCAGCCCGTTCGCCAGCGCGGCCTGCACCTTGGCACCCACAAGCGCGTCGTCCTCGCGGTGGTACTCCCGCCGCTCGGAGTGCCCGACCACCACATACGTGCAGCCCAGCTTCGCCAGCATCGCCCCGGAGATCTCCCCGGTGTACGCGCCCGACGCGTGCGGCGAGAGGTCCTGCCCGCCGTAGCCGATCAGCAGCTTGTCGCCCTCGACCACGGTCTGCACCGTACGCAGGTCGGTGAAGGGCGGCAGGACCACCGTCTCCACCGCGGTCAGCTGCTGCTCGGTGAGGCTGGCCGCCAGCTTCTGCACCAGCAGGTTCGCCTCGAGGTGGTTGAGGTTCATCTTCCAGTTGCCGGCCATCAGCGGCCGGCGGGGAGCGCTCGCCATCAGTTCTCCAGGGCCGCGATGCCGGGGAGGGTCTTGCCCTCCAGATATTCCAGGGAGGCGCCACCGCCGGTGGAGATGTGGCCGAACGACTTCTCGTCCAGCCCCAACGCCCGCACCGCGGCGGCCGAGTCGCCACCACCGACGACGCTGAACGCCTCGGACCCGGCGATCGCCTCGGCGACGCCCCGGGTGCCGTTGGCGAACGCCGCCATCTCGAACACGCCCATCGGGCCGTTCCAGAAGATGGTCCGGGTACCGGTCCGCAGCGCGGCGGCGAAACCGGCCACCGTCTCCGGCCCGATGTCGAGCCCGACCCGGTGACTGGGGATGCCGTCGGCGGGCACCACGTCGTGCGCGGCGTCCGGCGCGAAGGCGTCCGCGGCCACCACGTCGACCGGGA
Organism: Micromonospora sp. FIMYZ51; assembly: GCF_038246755.1. Lineage (NCBI taxonomy): Bacteria > Bacillati > Actinomycetota > Actinomycetes > Micromonosporales > Micromonosporaceae > Micromonospora > Micromonospora sp. FIMYZ51. The sequence continues at coordinate 5,110,648 of NZ_CP134706.1, forward strand.
GCATGATCTTGCCCTCGGACCGCTCCAACAGGTTGCGGCAGGTCTCGACCATGTCCTTCTCGAGCAGCGAGGTGCCCACCTCGTGGCCCTGCGCCTTGAGGAAGGTGAAGCACATGCCGCCGCCGATGAGCAGCCGGTCGACGGTCGGCAGCAGCGCCTCGATCACGGCGAGCTTGTCGGAGACCTTGGAACCGCCGAGCACCACCACGTACGGCCGCTCGGGGTTGCCGGTGAGCGTGGAGAGCACCTCCACCTCGCGCAGCACCAGGCGACCGGCCACGTGCGGCAGCCGCGCCGGCACGTCGTACACGCTTGCGTGCTTGCGATGCACGGCGCCGAACGCGTCGTCGACGTACGCGTCGCCGAACGCCGCGAGCTGGTCGGCGAAGGCACCCCGCTCGGCGTCGTCCTTGCTGGTCTCCCCCTTGTTGAAGCGGAGGTTCTCCAGCAGCGCGACCTCGCCGTCGGCGAGCCCCGCCACGGTGGACCGGGCCGACTCGCCGACGGTGTCGGTGGCGAAGTGCACCGGCGCGCCGAGCAGTTCACCGAGCCGTCCGGCGACCGGGGCGAGGCTGAACTGCGGATCCGGCGCACCCTTCGGCCGGCCCAGGTGCGAGCAGACGACCACCTTGGCGCCGGCCTCGGTCAGCGCACCCAGGGTCGGCAGCACCGCCCGGATCCGGCCGTCATCCGCGATCCTCACTCCGTCCGGAGCGCCGCCTTGCGGCGCGGAGGCTGAGTTATGATCGTCGATGTCTCCGGTCTGCTTGTCGAGCGGGACGTTCAGGTCGGCGCGCACCAGCACGCGCCGACCCGACACCCCCTCGGCGAGCAGGTCGTCGAGGGTACGGATGCTCACAGCGAGCTACCCACCAGCTTGACGAGGTCGACGAGGCGGTTGGAGTAACCCCACTCGTTGTCGTACCAACCGACCACCTTGACCTGGTTGCCGATCACCTTGGTCAGCGGCGCGTCGAAGATGCACGACGCCGGGTCGGTGACGATGTCGGCGGAGACGATCGGGTCCTCGTTGTAGGTGAGGATGCCGCGCAGCGGGCCGTCCGCAGCGGCCTTCAGCGCCGCGTTGACCTCGTCCACCGTGGTCTCCCGACCGACGGTGACGGTGAGGTCGGTGGCCGAGCCGGTGGGGATCGGCACCCGCAGCGCGTACCCGTCGAGCTTGCCCTTGAGCTCCGGCAGCACCAGGCCGATGGCCTTCGCGGCACCGGTCGAGGTCGGCACGATGTTCAGCGCGGCGGCGCGGGCCCGGCGCAGGTCCTTGTGCGGCGCGTCCTGGAGGTTCTGGTCCTGGGTGTACGCGTGGATGGTGGTCATCAGGCCACGCTCGATGCCGAACGTGTCGTGCAGCACCTTCGCCATCGGCGCCAGGCAGTTGGTGGTGCAGGAGGCGTTCGAGATGATGTTGTGCTTGGCCGGGTCGTAGCTGCCCTCGTTGACGCCCATCACGACGGTGACGTCCTCGTTCTTGGCCGGCGCCGAGATGATGACCTTCTTGGCCCCGCCGTCGAGGTGCGCCTTGGCCTTGGTGCCGTCGGTGAAGAAACCGGTCGACTCGATGACCACGTCCGCGCCGACGTCGCCCCAGGGCAGCGCCGCCGGGTCCTTCTCGGCGAACGCCTTGATGCTCTTGCCGCCCACGGTGATCTCGTCAGCGGTGGCCTTGACCTCCTGACCGAGGCGGCCCAGGATGCTGTCGTACTTGACAAGGTGGGCGAGCGTGCCGTTGTCGGTGAGATCGTTGACCGCCACGACCTCGACGTCAGCGCCGGACGCCAGCACTGCCCGGAAGAAGTTACGGCCGATTCGGCCGAAGCCGTTGATGCCAACCCGGATGGTCACAGGTCCCATCTCCTCGCGTTCTGGTCCGCCGGCGTGGAGACCCTCGGCCGGCGAAGTGGTGTGCGCCGACCGTTTGAGCCGGCCGTTGACGGTTCATCTCGGCCACCCCGCCGACGGTCCGTGGGACCAGACCGCCGTGAGGCGGTGGGTACGGCGGAGATGCCGCTGCCGGCCCCCTTGCCGTACGCAGCGACCATATCCGAGCGCGCCGAACCGCGCTGCGCCGGGTGGTTCCCCGCTGCGTGCTGACGACCCACCGTCCTATCAGACCACGAGCATGTCGGGCGTGACGGCCGCTTCCGTATCCGGGATGCCCAGGTCCCTCGCCCGCTTGTCGGCAAGCGCCAGCAGCCGGCGGATCCGCCCCGCGATGGCGTCCTTGGTCAGCGGCGGGTCGGCAAGCGCGCCCAACTCCTCCAGGGACGCCTGCCGGTGCTCCAGGCGCAGCCGGCCGGCCGAGGTCAGGTGCTGCGGCGCGTCGTCGGCGAGGATCTCCAGCGCCCGGGTGACCCGGGCGGCGGCGGCCACCGCGGCCCGCGCCGACCGGCGCAGGTTCGCGTCGTCGAAGTTCGCCAGCCGGTTGGCCGTGGCCCGCACCTCGCGGCGTACCCGACGCTCCTCCCAGGCCAGCACGCTGGCGTGCGCGCCGATCCGGGTGAGCAGCGCGGCGATGGCGTCGCCGTCCTTGACCACCACCCGGTCCACCCCGCGCACCTCCCGGTTCTTCGCGGTGATGCCGATCCGGCGCGCCGCGCCGACAAGCGCGAGGGCCGACTCCGGGCCGGGGCAGGTGATCTCCAGGGCGCTGGACCGGCCCGGTTCGGTGAGCGAACCGTGCGCCATGAACGCGCCCCGCCAGGCGGAGACCGCGCAGCAGACGTTTGCGGCGACCACGTGCGGTGGCAGGCCACGCACCGGTCGGCCCCGCACGTCCAGCAGCCCGGTCTGCCGGGCCAGGGCCTCACCGTCCTTGACCACCCGGACGATGAAGTGGCTGCCCTTGCGCAGTCCGCCGGAGGCGAGCACGTGGATCTCGCTCGGGTAGCCGTACACCTCGGCGATCTCCCGGCGTAGCCGGCGGGCCACCGCGCCGGTGTCCAGCTCCGCCTCGACCACCACCCGGCCGGAGACGATGTGCAGCCCACCGGCGAACCGCAGCAGCGCCGCCATCTCCGCCCGCCGACAGCAGGGCTTGGGCACGTCGACCCGACTCAGCTCGTCCTTGACCGCAGCCGTCATCGCCATTGTGCGTCCCCTCACGGACCGGTTCCGGCGTGTCGCCGGAGATTACGTACGTGTCTAACGATCGGCACCCAGGACGGGCACCAGGGCGGCGCCCAGGGCAGCCGGATCATGACGGGGAGTGCCGTCGTGGACCGCTACGGGAGCGAGTACCAGTCGCGCTCCAAGCGATTCTGCCGCACGGCCCACCGGTTCGGGGTCACCGACCGCCTTGGCGTCGGCAAGCACGAAGTCGACCGCCAGCTCCGGCAGGTACCAGCGCAGCGCCGCCAGGTGGTCGGCGACGGAGAGACCGAGGGTCTCCTTCTCGGCGGCCAGGTTGAGGGTGACCAGCCGGCGGGCCGGGCTGGCCAGGATCGCCGCGGCCAGCTGCGGCACCAGCAGGTGCGGCAGCACGCTTGTGTACCAGCTGCCCGGTCCGAAGATCAGCCAGTCGGCCGCGCCGATCGCGGTGACCGCCTCCGCGCAGGCCGCCGGTGCCTGCGGGGTCAGCCGCAGCGACTCGACCCGGCCGGTGGTGACCGCCACCTGGTGCTGGCCGCGTACGGTGCAGACCTCGTCGGGGCGGCCCGGGTCCGCCCCGCGTACCCGGGCCTCGATGCCGACCGGCTGGCGCGACATCGGCAGCACCCGCCCGACCGCGCCGAGCATCGCCCCGGCGTGTTCCAGGGCGGCCACCGGGTCGCCGAGCAGCTCCATCAGCCCGCAGAGCACCAGGTTGCCGACCGCGTGCCCGGCCAGCCCGTCGCCCCGGGTGCCGGTGGCGTTCGTCGCCTCGGCGAAGCGGTGCTGGAACAGCCCGGCGCTGCGCCGGGTGGCGGGATGATCCCCGGCGAGCGCGACCAACGCCTGGCGCAGGTCGCCGGGCGGCAGTCCGCCGCGCTCGGCGCGCAGCCGCCCGCTGGAACCACCGTCGTCGCCGACCGTCACCACCGCGGTGATGTCCAGGTCCAGCTCGGGTGCGCAGCGCCGCAGCGCCCGCAGCGAGGCGGAAAGGCCGTGGCCGCCACCGAAGGCCACCACCCGGATCGTCATTCCCGCCCCAGGTCGCGGTGCTGGGCGTTGGCGGCCAGGCCGGTCCGCCGCAGTCGGGCGGCCAGTTCCTCGGCGATCGCCACGCTGCGGTGCTTGCCGCCGGTGCAGCCGACCGCCACCGTCAGGTACCGCTTGCCCTCCCGCTCGAAGCCGGCGGTGGTGGCGTTGACCAGGTCCGCGTACGACTCCAGGAAGGCGTCCGCACCCTCCTGGCCCAGCACGTACGCGCTTACCGCCTCTTCCCGCCCGGTGTGCTCGCGCAACTCCGGCACCCAGTACGGGTTGGGCAGGAACCGGGCGTCGAGCACGAAGTCGGCGTCCGGCGGCAGGCCGTACTTGAAGCCGAAGGAGATCACGGTCAGCCGCAGCCGGCGGGTGTCCTCCGCGCCGAACAGCTCCTCGATACGCCGACGCAACTGGTTGACGTTGAGGTGGCTGGTGTCGATGATCACGTCCGCCTGGTCGCGGGCCTCCTCCAGCAGGCCGCGTTCGACCGCGATGCCGTCGGCGAGCCGTCCGTCGCCCTGCAACGGATGCGAGCGTCGGACGCTCTCGAAGCGGCGGATCAGCACCTCGTCGTCGGCGTCGACGAAGACCACCCGGGGCGCGTAGCCGCGCTCCTTCAGCTCCCGGATCGCCTCCGCCAGGTCGGTGGAGAAGGCCCGGGAGCGGACGTCAAGCACCATCGCGGTACGCCGGGCCGCCCCACCGGCCTTCACCGCCAGCTCGGCCATGTCCAGCAGCAGAGCCTGCGGCAGGTTGTCCACCACGTAGAAGCCGACGTTCTCCAGGGCCCGGGCCACGGTGCTGCGGCCACCGCCCGACAGGCCGGTGACCACGACAAGCGTGGTGTCCGTCTCGGCCGCCGTGCCGGAAACACCTGCGTGGTGACCGGTCGTGTGCGCCTCGCCCACCCCATCAACCCCCAAGCCGTGGCGCCGCGGTCGGGACCGACCGGGCATGGTCAAACAGCGACTCTAGTGCGGTGTGCAGGACCGTTGCCAGTGCCGCCACGAGCGGCCCGGCCAGCCCTGTCGTGCCTGGACATCCGCCTGTCGTCTGGTTGACGGCGGGCGGTGCCGCCAGGCGCTATTCTCCGGCAATGGGCAGACACGGGGCGCGACTGCGCTGGGTGGTGGCCCTCGTCTCGGCCACCGTCGCTGTGCTCGCCACCATCGACCACGCCCGGCAGCGTGAACGCGAGCACGCCGCCAGCCCCGACGCGGTCACGGTCACCGTCGAGGCCATGCTGCCGGCAGCCGACCAGGTGGCCGACCTGACCGCCGCGTACGGCTGGCGAAACGGCTCCGCGATCACCGGCGACCCCGACAACCAGTCGGTGCTGCTGCGGCTGAACTGGACCGGGCCGAGCCAGCCGGGCACCTACCAGGTGATCCTGCTGGACAACCGGCTGACCCCGGCCCGGGTGCTGCCGCCGGTCGGTGGCCGGGACACCGACGGCAGCGTCGGGGCCAACTGGGCCGACTCCTACGAGAAACTCGCCGAGCGGTACGACTGGCTGGCCGGCCTCGTCACCCGCCCGGAGTCGAGCGACTCGCTGCGTACCCCGGACAACCTCGGCGCGGTGGGCACCTCGGCGACGGCCGGCGGCAGCCTGGTGGCGCTGTTCCGGATGGGCCCCGGCGCCGCCCCGCTCACCGACCCGTCGGACCTGCTTGTCGCCTTCTGCCACGTCGACTTCTCCGGCACCCCCCGCTGGGCCAAACCGGTCCCCGTGCCGGCACCCTCCTGACCGCTCGCCGCCGCCCCTGGTCGGTGTCGGTGCCAGCGGTCCGCGCGGTCAGGCCCCGGGCAGTTCCGCGAGGGCGACGGCGGTGCCGGTCACCGCGATCCCGGTTCCGGGTTGGGCGGGGATGTCCACAGTGAGCAGGCTCGGTCGGCCCATGTCCTCGCCCTGCTGCACGGTGACCGTTGCGGGCGGCGTCACCAGACGCATCTCGCGCAGATAGCCACCGAAGGCGGCGGCTGCCGCGCCGGTCGCGGCGTCCTCGACGACCCCGCCGGGCGGGAACGGGTTACGCGCGTGGAACACCAGCGCCGACTCGCGGTAGACCAGGTCGATTGTGGTCCAGCCACGGGCGGCCATCAGGCTGCGCAGCGCCGGCACGTCGTAGTCCAGGTCGGCCAGGCGCTGGCGGCTCGCGGCGGCCACGATGGGATGCCATGCCCCGGCGTACGCGACCCGCGGCGGCAGCGTCGCGTCGAGGTCGTCACGCCGCCAGCGTCCAGCACGACACCGGCCGGGTTGCCGCCGGCTGGATCGGCAGTGAACGCGGCGTATCGGAGGATCTCCATGATCGGAAACCTAGGCAGCGCACTCGGTACGCCAGGCGCGGGGCGGTCGCGCGCAGCGGCTCAATCGGCGCGGCGGATGGCCAGCAGGGCGACGTCGTCGGTCGGCCGCTCGTCGGCCGCGGCGGCCATGATGTGGTCGCACAACGCCTCGGTCGGCCCCGACTGGATGGCGTTGGCGAGCCGCTCGATGCCGGTGTCGATCAGTTCGCCACGGCGTTCGACAAGTCCGTCGGTGTAGAACACGAGCGTCGCGCCCGGCGGCAGGTCCAGCACCGTGGTGTGGCGGTCGGCGGGGGGCCGGCCCACGCCGAACGGCCGGTCCACGACGAGATCCACCAGACGGGCGGGTTGGCCGGGAACGGCCAGCAGCGGCCGTAGGTGGCCCGCGCAGGAGAGGTGCACAGTCGTACGGTCGGGAGCGATGAGGGCGTAGAGAGCGGTGGTGAGGGTGCCGGCCTCGAAATGATGGATCTTGCGATCGAGGGAGGTGAGCACCTCCGCCGGATCGTGACAGTCGAGTGCGTAGGCGCGTAGCGCACTGCGGATGCGCCCCATGACGACGGCGGAGGGCAAACCGTGACCGGAGACGTCGCCGATGACGGCACCCAGCCAGCCCGACGGCAGGGTGAACACGTCGTACCAGTCACCGCCGATGCCCAGGTCGTGACCGGGCACGTACCGGGCGGCCAGTTCCAGTCCGAGGATGTCGGGTAGCCGGCTGGGCAGCAGGCTGCGTTGCAGGGCCAGCGCCGCCTGCCGGGCGAGGACCTGCGCCCGGACCTGGCCTGCGGAGCTGGCGCGATCGGCGACGAGCTGCAACAGCTGCACATCGTCGGCACCGAAGTGCCGCAGGCTCAGGGAGCCGACGTGCAGCACGCCGACCAGATTGCCGTTGGCCAGCATGGGCACACCCAGCAGGGCACGTACCCCCGCGTCGAGCAGGATCGGATTCACCACGTCGGCAGGGGTGACGTCGTAGATCACCACGGGCGCGGCGGTGGCCGCCACGCGGCCGGCGAAGCCCACTCCGACCCGAATCCGGAATCCGCGCCGCACCTCCTCCTCCAGGCCCTTGGCGGCCGTCGCGACGAGTTCACCGGTGTGGCCGTCCAGCAGCAGGATGGTGGCGGTATCGACCTTGAGCAGGTCCCGAACCCGGTCAAGCAGCTCCTCGAACAGGTCGGCGACGTTCAGGTTGGACAAGATCGGGTCGGTGATCGCCTCGAATCGGCGCAACCGCTCCTCGTTTGTCACCAGCTCGGCGTCAGCCACGCAGGCAGCCTAGCGGCCAACCCCCCGCCAGCAGCATCGCGGCGGCCCGGATGGTGCAGCTACCGCACCATCAGGGTGCGCAGCACCGTGCTGATCTCGTCCGGCGCTTCCTCGGCCATGAAGTGCCCGGCCGACGTGGTGCGGTGCTCCAGATCCGCGGCCCAGTTGTGCCACAGCGCGGTCGCGTCGTAGCCAAGCGCGGCACCCCAGTCCTGCTGGACGACGGTGACCGGCATCGACAGCTGGCGTCCGGCGGCCCGGTCGGCCCGATCGTGGTCGATGTCGATGCCGGCCGAGGCGCGGTAGTCGGCGACGATCGAGGGGACCGCCGCGCGGGAGGCGCGCAGGTACTCCGCCCGCACCTGCGCCGGAATGGCCTGCGGATGCTGGGCCCAGACGTCGAGGAAGTAGCCGAAGAAGGCGTCCGCGCTGGCGCTGATCATCTGCTCGGGCAGGCCGGGCGGCTGGGCCATCAGGTACAGGTGGAAGGCGACCGCGGCGGAGGACCCGTGCAGAATGTCCCACATGTCCAACGTCGGCAGCACGTCGAGGATGGCGAGGTGGGTGATCGCCTCCGGATGGTCGAGGCCGGCCCGGATGGCGACGAGGGCGCCGCGGTCATGTCCGGCCAGGGCGAAGCGCTCGTGGCCGAGCTTGCTGGCGAGGGTGACGACATCGGCGGCCATGGTCCGCTTGGCGTAGGTGTCGGCGTCGCGGGCGACGGGCTTGTCGCTGGCACCGTAGCCGCGCAGGTCGGGACAGAGCACGGTGTGGTCGGTGGCCAGGTCGGTGGCGACGTGCCGCCACATGACGTTGGTCTGCGGGAAGCCGTGCAACAGCACGATCGGGCTGCCCGTACCCCCCACCGCCACGTTCAGGGTCACGTCCCCGTCGACGGCGACGCGCTGGTAGTCGAAACCGGGAATGCCAATAGTCATTGTTGTCCTTTTCTCGTCGGGTGGACGATCCCAGCTTGCCGAGCGCGGATGAGCAGACGATGAGCGCGATACGTTGTGCCCAGACGGAAGGGCGGTTCGATCAGTGCAGGTCAGCTTCGGTGTGCTCGGGCCGGTCGTCGCCTGGGACAGCGCCGGCGCGCCGCTCGACCTGAAGGGGCCGAAGCACCGGGCGGTACTGGCGCGACTGCTCGTCGCACGCGGTCGGGTCGTACCTGTCGACCGCCTCGTCGACGACCTGTGGCAGGAGCCCGCACCGGGCGCGGTGGCAAGCGTCCGCACGTTCGTGGCGGCGTTGCGGCGCGCCCTGGAACCACAGCGCCCACCGCGCGAGGCGGCTCGGTTACTGGTCACCGAGGGCCCGGGCTATGCGCTCCGGGCGGCGTCCGACGCGGTCGACGCCTGGCGGTTCGCGGACGAGGTAAGCGCCGCGTCCACCGCGCCGCCGCACGCGGCGGTCGAACGACTCGACCGCGCCCTGGGCTGGTGGCGCGGGCCCGCGTACGCCGGCCTCGACGACGAGCCGTGGGCGCTGGTCGAGCGTTCCCGCCTCGAACAGCTCCGGCTGAACGCGATCGAGCAGCGTGCCGAGGCGCGACTGACCGTCGGGCGCGCCTCGGACGTGGTACCGGATCTCGACGCCCACGTGGCCGAACATCCGTGGCGGGAGGAGGCGTGGCGGCTGCTGGCGCTGGCCCTGTACCGCGCGGGCCGCCAGGGTGATGCGCTCGCGGTGTTGCGCCGGGCCCGCAGTCTGCTGCGGGAACAGCTGGGCATCGATCCGGGCCCGCGGCTGCGTGGCCTGGAGACCGACATCCTGCGGCAAGCCGATCGGGTCGACGACACTGACGCGGTGAGGGGACCGGAACGGGTCTGGGCGGAGACCGCAGCGGCGTACGACCGCACGGTCGCCGCCGGCTCCGGGTCCCGGCTGGAGTCGACGGTCGGCCTGCTGCGAAGTCTCGCCGTGACCGGGCCGAGCGGACTTGAGGCGGCGCGGCAGCAGCGGATCGCGGCCATCACCGCCGCCGAGCAGCTTGGTGATCCCGAGCTCACCGCCCGGGTGATCGGCGGCTACGACGTACCCGCGATCTGGACTCGCTCGGATGATCCGGCCCAGGCAGCGCAGATCGTGGCGGCGGCCGAGCGGGCCCTGGCCGCCGCACATCCCGGCTCGTCCGAGGCCACCCGAGCCCGACTGCTGGCCACCATCGCGGTGGAGTCACGCGGTACGCGCGCGGCGCGCGGAGCCGAGGCGGCCCGGGAGGCGGAGCGGATCGCGCGTCGTCTGGGTGACCCGGCCCTGCTTGCCTTCGCACTGAACGGCGTGTTCATGCAGACCTTTCACCGCGCGGGCCTGGCACCCGAGCGGGACCGCATCGGCGCCGAACTGGTCACCCTCTCCGCCCAGCACGGCCTGGGAACGTTCGAGATCCTCGGCCATCTCGTCCGGTTGCAGGCCCGCAGCGCGCTCGCCGACTTCGCCACCGCCGACCAACACGCCAGCGCGGCGGACCGGCTCGCCGAACGGCACGACCGCCCGCTGGTCGGCGTGTTCACCACGTGGTACCGCGCGCTGCGACTGGCCGCGACCGAGCCGTCGCCGCAAGCCGCCGAAGCGGCCTACCGCGACGCGGCGAACCGGCTCGCCACCGCCGGCATGCCCGGCGTCGACCGGGGCCTGCTGCCGCTTGCCCTGCTGTGCCTGCGGGTGTCTGCTGGCGAACCGGTACGCCTCGACGACGAACCCGATTTCGGCCCCTACCTGCCCTGGGTGCGCCCACTGGTCCTACTGGGCCGGGACCGCCCGGCCGAGGCCGCCGCAGCGCTGCGTCAGGCCCCGGATCCGCCGCGCGACCTGCTCTTCGAGGCCATCTGGTGCCTTCGGGCACAAGCGGCAATCGCCCTGGACGACCGGACAGCGATGAAGCGCGCCCGGCTCGAACTCACGCCGGCCGCCGACGAACTGGCCGGGGCCGGCAGCGGCATGCTCACCGCCGGCCCCGTCGCACGCCACCTCGCCGACCTCGACGCGGCCCTGAGCAGATGAGCGGGCTCATTGTCACCGGCCCGTGTGCCCGATCGGCAGCCGCAGGAGCTTCAGCCGTACGGAAGTTCTATCGGTCGGTGAAGGCGCCGGCGCGGGCGGCGGTGGCCGCGCTGCGGGCGACGCGTTCGGCACCGCGCGCGTCGCCCGCCTCCCGCATGAGTACCAGCTCGTGATACAGCGGGGCGGTTGCGGCGATCAGCAGCCGGCGGGCGTCGGTGCCGGCCGGTATCTCGCGGCGTTCGACGGCGCGTCGCACGATCTCGGCGCAGCGGTCGTACCGGCCGGCCCAGAACGAGCGCAGGGCGTCGGCGGCCTGCGCGGACCGGAACGACGCGGCGATCAGCGCGACGGTCACCGGGTCGGCGGTCAGTGCGGCATGCACCTCGTGGTTGATCGCGATCAGGTCACCCTCAAGCGAACCCGTGTCGGGCGGGCGCCACGCATCGACGCTCGCCTCGGCCAGGACGTCGGCCAGCAGGCCACCGACATCCCGCCAGCGCCGGTACACCGTCGTGCGGTGTACGCCCGAACGCTCGGCCACCACGTCGATGCTCAGTGAGTCGTAGCCGTGCTGCACCAGCTGGGCGAGCGCGGCGTCGAGCACGCGGCGCCGGACGGCTGCGCTGCGCCCGCCGGGCCGGCGCATCCGGCCGGTCACGGACTCGTCGGAAAGATCGCTTGTCGATCGGGGCGACGCCATGCCACGATGTTATCGCTACATGCGTAGCTTTAATGAGCGAGGACCTCATCGAACGCATCGCCATCGAGAACGGACTGGAGCGAATCTCGTGACATCGGCGCTCATCCAGGAACACCCGGTGACCGACGCCAGCCACGGTCTGTACGCCGTCACCACCGGTCCCGACGGCGCGCTGTGGTTCACGCTCGCCCACTGCGGCCAGATCGGACGCATGGTCCCGGGCCAGGAGCCCACCACGTACCAACTGGACCCGGCCGGGCAGCCCACGATCATCGTCACCGGCCCAGACGGCGCGCTGTGGTTCAGCGAGTCTCGGGCCCACCACATCGGCAGAATCACCACCGACGGCGAGACCACCCGATTCCCCGTACCCAGCCGCGACGGTGGGCCCTACGGCATCGCCACCGGGCCCGACGGCGCGCTGTGGTTCACCGAGATGAACGCCGATCGCATCGGCCGGATCACCACCGGCGGCGAGACCATCGACTTCCCGCTCCCGGTCACCGGCGCCTTCCCGTCGGCCATCACCGCCGGTGCCGACGGCGGCATGTGGTTCACGATGAACCAGGCGAACGCGATCGGCCGGATCGACCCGGACGGCACCATCACCACGCACCCGCTGCCGACCGAAGCCGCCGCCCCCGTAGGGATCGCCGCCGGCCCCGACGACGCCATCTGGTTCGTCGAGATCGCCGCCGGTCAGATCGGGCGGATCACCCCCGACGGCACGATCCACGAGTTTCCGCTACCGGACCGAACCGGCCGGCCGCACGCCATCACCAGCGACGACAACGGAGCCCTCTGGTTCACCGAGTGGGCCGGCAACCGCGTCGGCTCCATCACCACGGACGGCACAATCGAAGTCCATGACCTGCCCACGCCGCGCTCCGAGCCACACGGCATCACCCTCGGGCCCGACGGCGCTCTGTGGACGGCATTGGAGAACGGCGCCCTGGCCCGCATCACCACCCCCGGTCGCTGACGGCGGCGTGCCGGCGTACTGGCCGGACCAACGCGGCACCGCCGAGATCAGCCGGGCAACCTGGCCACGAACGCCGACCAGGCAGCCCGCTCGAAGCGCAGCACCGGCCCCGCCGGATCCTTGGAGTCCCGCACCGCCAACCCGTCAGTCACCTCGGCGACCTCGACACAGTCCGAGCCACTCGCGCTGCTTCGGCTGCTCTTGCGCCACGTCAACTGGTAAGCGGTCATCGGTCGGCCCCTTATGGATAGGAGGTCAATCCGGATAGTCGTCAGCCACCCGACGCAGGAAGGCGACTGACTCGTCGGGGTCGAGCGCCTTGGCCATGAGGTGGTCGAACACGAGTCTATATCGGGCTACGTGTCCTTCCTCTTCGAGCAACAGCGTGCTGGCGTCGTTGTCGAGGTAGACGACCGTCGGGTCCACCGACGGATCGGCGTAGTCGAGCAGGGTGAAGGGGCCGCCCATCGCCGCATGGGCACCGGCAGCGAAGGGCAGGATCTGCACCTCGACGCTCGGCAGTTCACACGCCTCGATCAGCCGCGCGACCTGCACCCGCATCACCTTCGGCCCGCCGACCATCCGACGGACCACAGCCTCGTCGATGATGATCCACACTCGTGGCGGGTGATCTCTGGAGAGCAACGCCTTACGGCCCAGGCGCGCTGCCACGCGCCTATCGATCTCATCCTGATCGGCAGTGCTGCGGCCGGCCCGGACAATGGCGCGGACGTACTCCTCGGTCTGCAACAGGCCCGGCACATAGAGGCTCTGAAACGTGCTGATGGATGTTGCCTCGGCCTCGAAGCCGACATAGTCGTCCGGCAGCACGTCGCCGTACGCACTCCACCAGCCCTTCTGTCGGGCTTGCCGGTGCAACGCGGTCAGCGCCTCTCGCTCCTCCTCGGTGGCGCCGTACAGGTCGAGCAAGGTCTGCACGTCCTTGGCCATGACCCGGGAGTGCCCGACCTCGAATCGAATGACCTTCGTCCGGTGCCAGCCAAGCTCCTTGGCCACCTCCTCGGCGGTGCGACCCGTCCGGTCACGCAGCCGGCGCAGTTCCCGTCGCAGCCGACGGGCTCTGATCGTCGGGCTCGGCACGTGCGTCATCCTCACCACCTCCACGTACAGCGACCGATCTTCTACGGGAAGTGAGATCAAATCAAGTCATCGCCGAAAGAAGTATGACGTTGCATTTCTAGTCGCAATGGTCCAGGATCGGTAACCACTTCACTACTCAGCGATAGGGGTGGCCATGACGGACAACCGGTCGTCGCGGTGGGGGCGGTTCGAGCGGGTCGCTGGGTTCGCGGAGGAGTTGTCCGCCGTACTGGATGGGGCTGACGTGTCCGAGCGGCAGCGGGCCGCGATCGCTCACGCGCTGACCAGGCCGAGCGCCCTCACGGCGTACGTCGATGCGCTTGTGGACCGCTACACGACGGAGCGCGAGCGGCACTCGGGCGGCCAGCCGCCCACCAACGCGGGCCGGTTTCCCCGCCGCTGGACGCTGCACCTGACCTATCTCGCCGCCGACATCCAGGAGGCCCGGGATCAGGCGGTCCTCTACACGGAGGGGCTCACCATTCTCCGGCCCGAGTTGCCGGCCGGTGCGGCGCTGCTGTCCCGGGCCGACGCCTGGAACCATGTCGAGCCGCTGTTCTGCGGTCGGATCGGCCCGGACAACGAGATCTGCATGGACGTCACCGGGCATCCCGGCTTCCACAGCGCGACCGGCGCCACCGGCCTGAGCTGGGGCGACGGCGACGACCCGCAGACCGCCAGGTGAAACAGCGGGTTCGCACCTCGACAGTTCCGCCGCAGATTGCGGGCGGCACGCGAGCCGTAGGACGCGGCGCTCATAGAATCCTCGGATGGTCTCCCCCGCCGACCCGAGCAGCGCCGGTCCGAGCAGCACCGCCGTGAGCAGCACCGACGTGAGCGTCACCGACCTGGTCGCCGCCGACGCGCCCACCGGGGAGAAGGTGACGGCGGCGCTCGACGTACTGCGACGGGTCTTCGGGTACGACGCCTTCCGTGGCTTCCAGCGGGAGGTGATCGACCACGTGGTGGCCGGCGGCGACGCGCTTGTGTTGATGCCGACCGGCGGCGGCAAGTCGCTGTGCTACCAGATCCCGGCGCTGGTGCGCGACGGCGTCGCGGTGGTCATCTCGCCGCTGATCGCGCTGATGCAGGACCAGGTGGACGCGCTGACCGCGGTCGGGGTCAAGGCCGGCTTCCTCAACTCGACGCTCGACCTGGACACCCGCCGGCTGGTCGAGGCGGAATTCGTGGCCGGCGAGATCGACCTGCTGTACCTCGCGCCGGAGGCACTGGCCAGCCGGGCCACGCTGAGCCTGCTGGACCGGGGCCGGATCAGCCTGTTCGCGATCGACGAGGCGCACTGCGTGTCGCAGTGGGGGCACGACTTCCGCCCGGACTACCTGAACCTGTCGATGCTGCACGAGCGCTGGCCGGGCGTACCACGGATCGCGCTGACCGCCACCGCGACCAGCGCCACCCGGTCCGAGATCGCCGCCCGGCTCAACCTGACCGAGGCCCGGCAGTTCGTGGCCAGCTTCGACCGGCCCAACATCCAGTACCGGATCGTGCCCAAGCGGGAGCCGCGCAAGCAGCTGCTCGCCCTGCTGCGCGACGAGCATCCCGGCGACGCCGGCATCGTCTACTGCCTGTCCCGGGCGTCGGTGGAGAAGACGGCGGAGTTCCTGCTCGCCAACGGCATCGACGCGCTGCCGTACCACGCCGGTCTGGACGCGGCGACCAGGGCGGCGAACCAGCAGCGGTTCCTGCGCGCCGACGGCGTGGTGATGGTGGCGACGATCGCCTTCGGGATGGGCATCGACAAGCCCGACGTACGCTTCGTCGCCCATCTTGACCTGCCGAAATCAGTCGAGGGCTACTACCAGGAGACCGGCCGCGCCGGCCGGGACGGGTTGCCGTCGACCGCCTGGCTGGCGTACGGGCTCCAGGACGTGGTGCAGCAGCGCAAAATGATCGACACGTCCGAGGGCGACCTGGCCCACCGACGTAACCTCGCCGCCCACCTCGACGCGATGCTGGCGCTCTGCGAGACGGTCCGCTGCCGCCGGGCGCAGTTGCTGGAATACTTCGGCGAACCGGCCACCGGCGGCTGCGGCAACTGCGACACCTGCCTGGAGCCGCCCGAGTCGTGGGACGGCACGGTGGCGGCCCAGAAGCTGCTCTCCACGGTCTACCGGCTGGACCGGGAACGCCACCAGCGCTTCGGTGCCGGACACTGCATCGACATCCTGCTCGGCCGCAGCACCGACAAGATCGTCCAGCATCGGCACGACGGGCTTACCGTCTTCGGCATCGGCGACGAGCTGAGCGAGGCGGAGTGGCGGGGCGTGGTGCGGCAACTGCTCGCCGAGGGGCTACTCGCGGTCGAGGGCGACTACGGCACGTTGGCGCTCACCGACGCCAGCGCCGAGGTGCTCGGCAAGCGGCGTACCGTGATGCTGCGCCGCGAGCCGGCCCGCCTGCCGCGCGCCGCCGCGCGTACCGCCAAGCCCGGGGCGCGGCCACGGTGGTCGCCGAGCTGCCGGCGGAGGCGGCCGGCACGTTCGAGCGGCTGCGCGCCTGGCGCGCGGCGACCGCCAAGGAACAGGGCGTGCCGGCGTACGTCATCTTCCACGACGCCACGCTGCGCCAGATCGCCGCCACCTCCCCCACCACCCTGGCCGAGCTGTCCCAGATCAACGGCGTCGGCGAAACCAAGCTCGCCAAATACGGCACCCAACTCCTCACCACCCTCACCCCCCTCAACGAGGTTGATCATGAGGTTGGCGGCAATAGTTGATCTTCAAAGTGCCGCTAACCTCATGATCAACCGGGCGGTGTGGGGGTGGGGTGGGAGGGGTGGGAGGGTGGGAGGGGTGGGAGGGGTGGGTGGGGGTTTAGGGCGGTCAGGATGGTTTGGGCGGTGCGGGGGCCGATGCCGGGGACTTCGGTGATCTCGTCGACGGTGGCGGAGGCCAGGCGCTTGAGGGAGCCGAAGTGGCGCAGCAGGGCCTTGCGGCGGGTGTCGCCCAGGCCGGGGACGTTGTCCAACGCCGAGGCGGTCATCCGCTTCGAGCGGCGCTGGCGGTGGAAGGTGATGGCGAAGCGGTGCGCCTCGTCGCGTACCCGTTGCAGCAGGTAGAGCCCCTCCGAGGTGCGCGGCAGGATGACCGGGAAGTCGTCGTCGGGCAGCCAGACCTCCTCCAGCCGCTTGGCCAGCCCGCACAGCGCGACGTCGTCGATGCCCAGCTCGGCGAGGGCCTGCGCGGCGGCGGCCACCTGCGGCGCGCCGCCGTCGACCACCACCAGCTGCGGGGGGTACGCGAACTTGCGCGGGCGCCCGGTGGTCGGGTCCACCCCGGGCCGGTCCGGATCCGACGCGGTCTCCTCGCCGATCTCACCGGTCTCGGCGCGGGCGTCGAGATAGCGGGCGAAGCGGCGGCGCAGCACCTCGGACATCGCGGAGAGGTCGTCGGTGGCCCCCCGGACGATGAACCGGCGGTATTCGCTCTTGCGGGGCAGCCCGTCCTCGAAGACGACCATGCTCGCCACCACGTCGGTGCCCTGGATCTGCGAGACGTCGAAACACTCGATGCGCAGCGGCGCCGTACGCATGCCGAGCGCCTCGCTGATCTCGTCGAGGGCCTTGCTGCGGGTGGTCAGGTCGCCGGCCCGCTTGAGCTTGTGCCGGGCCAGGGCGTCCTTCGCGTTGCGCTCGACGGTCTCCAGCAGGGCGCGCTTGTCGCCGCGCTGCGGCACCCGCAGGCTCACCCGGCTGCCCCGGTGGGCGGAGAGCCAGTCGGCCAGCGCGTCGGCGTCGGCGGGTAGCTCCGGCACCAGCAACTCGCGCGGCACGTCGGTCTCGCCCTGCTCGCCGCCGTAGACCTGGGTGCAGAAGTGGTGCACCAGGTCGCCAAGGGTGAGGTCCTCGGTCTTCTCCACCACCCAGCCGCGCTGGCCGCGCACCCGGCCGCCCCGGACGTGGAAGACCTGCACCGCGGCTTCGAGCGGGTCGTCGGCGAAGGCGACCACGTCGGCGTCGGTGCCGTCGCCGAGCACCACCGTCTGCTTCTCCATCGCCCGCCGCAGCGCCGCGACGTCGTCGCGCAACCGGGCCGCCCGCTCGAACTCCAACGCCGCGCTGGCCTCGGCCATCTCGCGTTCCAGCTTGCGCACCATGCTGTCGGTGCGTCCGGCCATGAAGTCGCAGAAACCGTCGACGATCTCGCGGTGCCGCTGCGCGGTGACGCTGCCGACGCAGGGTGCCGAGCACTTGCCGATGTAGCCGAGCAGGCAGGGCCGGCCGACCTGGCCGGCGCGCTTGAACACCCCGGCGGAGCAGGTCCGCGCGGGGAAGACCCGCAGCAGCAGGTCGAGCGTCTCGCGGATCGCCCAGGCGTGCGAGTACGGCCCGAAGTAGCGCACCCCCTTGCGCTTGGCCCCCCGCATCACCTGCAATCGCGGGTATTCCTCGTCCAGCGTTACCGCGAGGTAGGGGTAGGACTTGTCGTCGCGGTAACGGACGTTGAACCTCGGGTCGTACTGCTTGATCCAGGTGTATTCGAGCTGGAGCGCCTCGACTTCGGTGCCCACGGTGACCCAGTCGACCGCCTCGGCCGTGGTGACCATCTGCCGGGTCCGCTCGTGCAGACCCAGCAGATCGGCGAAGTACGAGTTGAGCCGGCTGCGCAGGTTGCGGGCCTTGCCGACGTAGATCACCCGACCGGTGCCGTCGTAGAAACGGTAGACCCCCGGTGACTCGGGGATGGTGCCGGCGGCAGGCCGGTAGGTCGACGGATCAGCCACACTCCGAGACTAGTCGCCGCCCCCGACAGCCCAGATCACCCCCGAGCTGGTCGATCTCGGCACCGCTGCGGCCGAGTTGGTCGATCTCGGCACCGCTGCGCCCGAGTTGGTCGATCT
Organism: Micromonospora sp. FIMYZ51; assembly: GCF_038246755.1. NCBI lineage: Bacteria > Bacillati > Actinomycetota > Actinomycetes > Micromonosporales > Micromonosporaceae > Micromonospora > Micromonospora sp. FIMYZ51. The sequence continues at coordinate 5,129,022 of NZ_CP134706.1, forward strand.
CGGCACCGCTGCGCCCGAGTTGGTCGATCTCGGCGCCGCTGCGGCCGAAGAAGCCGGCGAGGTCCCCGCCGGGCGGCGCGGTGGAGGTCACCCCCACCGAGGTCGGGCTGCCGGCGGCCGGCGCACCGACGGGGCAGGCCAATTGACGTCTTCCAATACCGGGCGGGGCAGCTTACCATCCAGTAACTGAATGTTCTTCATGTAACGATCCGCCCGTTGATCCCCCGTCCACAGAGGATCGCCATGCCTGGTCATACCGCCCGCCGGCTGCTCGCCGGGGCGACCGGTGCCATCGCCGTCGCCGCCCTGCTCGTCGCTGTCCCCACCACCGCCACCGCCACCCCGACCGCCGCCACCCCGACCAACCGCACCCTCGCCAGCAACGTCGCAAACGCCTTCGCCGGCAACGACTACTGCCTCGGGGAATGCGCGGAGATCCTGCCGCCCGGCCAGAACGGCAACGCCACCCTGGTCGAGGTCCTGGGCAACCAGGCACTCGGCACGCTGCCCCGGCACTCCGCCGACCAGCTCGACAAGTACGCAAACCTCGTCTACGGCTACGCCGGCCTGCGCGCGGAGCAGATCGACACCTTCTTCCTCGACGCCTCCTTCGGCGTCGCCCCCAACCAGGTCGAACGCGACTACTCCCCGCGCTCCGACGTGCGGATCGTGCGGGACCGGGTCGCCGGCATCCCGCACATCACCGGCACCACCCGGGGCGGCACCATGTACGGTGCCGGCTACGCCGGGGCCGAGGACCGCCTCTTCACCATGGACCTGCTGCGTCACGTGGGCCGGGGCACGCTTACCTCCTTCGCCGGTGGCGCGCCCGGCAACCGCGCCCTGGAGCAGAGCGTCTGGCGTACCTCGCCGTACACCGAGGCGGACCTGGCGGCCCAGGTCGAGGCGCTGCGGCGCAAGGGTGGGGCACGCGGCGAGCAGCTCTACGCCGACGTGCAGGAGTACATCGCCGGAATCAACGCCTACATCCGCACCTGCATGGCCAACCGCAACTGCCCCGGCGAGTACGTGCTGACCGGTCACCTCGACGCGATCACCAACGCCGGCGGCCCGAAGCCGTTCACCATGACCGACCTGATCGCGATCGCCGGTGTGGTCGGCGGCCTGTTCGGCGGCGGAGGCGGCAACGAGATGCAGTCCGCGCTGGTCCGCATCGCCGCCCGGGCCAAGTACGGTCCGGTCGAGGGCGACCGGGTGTGGAACGGCTTCCGGGGTCAGAACGACCCGGAGACCGTGCTGACCCTGCACGACGGGCAGAGCTTCCCCTACGGTGACGCCGCCCCGGACGCCCCAAGCGTGGTGCTGCCGGACGCCGGGTCGGCCCGGGTCGAGCCGATCGTCACCGACGCGACCGGCTCCGCCACCGCCACCTCGACCTCGAACCACGCCTCGGAGTTGGCCGCCGCGCTCTCCGGGCTGACCATCGACCCCGCGCACCGGGGCATGTCCAACGCGGCGGTGATCTCCGCCGAGCATTCGGCGACCGGCCACCCGATCGCGGTGTTCGGGCCGCAGACCGGCTACTTCTCCCCGCAGCTGCTGATGGTGCAGGAGTTGCAGGGTCCCGGGATCAGCGCCCGGGGCGCCGCGTTCGCCGGGCTCAACCTGTACGTCCTGCTCGGCCGGGGCCAGGACTACGCGTGGAGCGCCACCTCGTCCATCCACGACATCACCGACACGTACGCGGTGCCGCTCTGCGTACCCGGTGGCGGGACGCCGACGCTGGCCAGCAACCACTACCTGTTCCGCGGTCAGTGTCTGGCGATGGAGGAGCTGTCCCGGGTCAACCGGTGGTCACCGACCGTCGCCGACAGCACCCCGGCCGGGTCGTACAAGCTGGTCGCCTGGCGGACCAAGCTGGGCCTGGTGGCCTGGCGCGGCACCATCGACGGCCGACCGCACGCCTTCACCCAGCTGCGCTCCACCTACGGGCGGGAGGCCGACTCGGCGATCGGCTTCCAGATGTTCAACGACCCGACCCAGATGGGCACCGCCGAGGCGTTCCTCACCTCGGCCCACCAGGTGGAGTACGCCTTCAACTGGTTCTACGTCAACTCCACCCAGTCGGCGTACTTCAACTCCGGGCTCAACCCGGTGCGCGCCGCCGGCAGCAACCCGAACCTGCCGATGAAGGCCGAGCGGGCCTACGAGTGGCAGGACTTCGACCCGGACGCCCGCACCGCCCGGTACGCCCCACCTTCCGCCCACCCCCAGTCGATCGACCAGGACTACTACATCAGCTGGAACAACAAGCAGGCCAAGGACTTCGGTGCGGCCGACGGCAACTTCAGCTTCGGCGCGGTGCACCGGGGTGACCTGCTGGACAAGCCGGTGAAGGCGGCCATCGCGGCGGGCCGCAAACTCGACCGAGGCTCGCTCACCGAGTTGGTGCAGCGGGCCGGACTGACCGACCTGCGCGGTGCGGAGGTGCTCGGCGAGCTGATCCGGGTGCTGGAGAGCCAGCCGGTCACCGACACCGCGCTGACCGCCGAGATCAACCGGCTGAAGGCCTGGCGGCAGGCCGGCGCGCTGCGGGTGGAAACCAGCAAGGGCAGCAAGGTGTACCAGCACGCCGAGGCGATCCGTACCTTCGACGCCTGGTGGCCGCTGCTGGTCCGGGGCATGTTCCGCGACCCGCTCGGTCCGGACCTCTACCAGTCCCTGATCAACACCCTCCAGGTCAACGAGTCGCCCTCCGGGCTCCAGCAGGGCGACGTGTCGAACCTGCCCTCCTCGGCGAACGGCGCGCAGACCCACAAGGGTTCGGCGTTCCAGTACGGCTGGTGGGGCTACGTCGACAAGGATCTGCGGTCGGTGCTGGGTGACCCGGTCGCCGGTGGTCTCGGCCGCACCTTCTGCGGCGGCGGCAACCTGGGCTCCTGCCGGCAGATCCTGCTCGACACCCTGCGCACGGCGGCGACCACGCCGGCCGCCACCACCTACCCGGGCGACGACAGCTGCGCCGCCGGTGACCAGTGGTGCGCCGACGCGATCATCCAGTCCCCGCTGGGCGGCATCAAGCACGCCACCATCGCCTGGCAGAACCGCCCCACCTACCAGCAGGTGGTCTCGTTCCCGGCCCGGCGCGGTGCCGACCTGACGAACCTGGCCGCCGGGCGGCCGGTGACGGCCTCCAGCAACCAGCTGCTCTACCCGGCCGCCCGGGCCGTCGACGGTGACCTGGGCACCCGGTGGGCCAGTTCCTGGTCCGACAACCAGTGGATCAGGGTGGATCTGGGCAGCGTACGGCCGGTCGGCCGGGTGGTCCTGGCCTGGGAGGCGGCGTACGCCCGGTCGTACCGGATCGAGGTCTCCACCGACGGGACGACCTGGCGGCAGGTCTGGTCGACCACGGCGGGTGACGGCGGCACCGATGTGCTCGCCTTCCCGACGCAGCAGGCCCGCTACGTCCGGATGACCGGACTGACCCGGGCCACCTCATACGGCTTCTCGCTCTGGGAGCTGTCCGTCTACGCCCACTGACGGCGACCGGTGGTGGCCGGGCGCCGTTGGCCCCGGCCACCATCGGCAGGCAGCTCAGGCGAGCGATATCTGGTCGCCTTCGACCTTTACCTCTTTTGCCGCGAGCGGCGCGGGTGACGGTCCCGACTGGACCGAGCCGTCCGTGATCGAGAACCTGCTGTTGTGGCAGACACAGTTGATCGTGCCGCCCTCGACGTTCGACACGTTGCATCCCTGGTGTGGGCACTTCGGGTCGAAGCCCCGGAACTCCCCCGCCGAGGGCTGGGTGACCACGATCCCCTGGGCGGCGAGCACCGCACCCCCACCGACCGGGATGTCGGTGGTCCGGGCCAGGGACTGGCTGCCCTGCCGGTCGCCGCCGCCCGCGTCGCCGGTAGCCGTCACGGCCGGGCCCGGGCTGGCCGGTGCCGCACCGTCGTCGTCCCCGCCGCCACAGGCGGCCAGCACCGCCGCCGCGCCGACCGCACCCGCGCCGGCCAGCAGCGCACGCCGGCTGCGGCCCTCGCCTTCGATCACCACCTGGTCGTCAGTCATCCGCCCACCCTCCTCGACTACCACCCGTGCCCGCCCCCGTGGTTACTGTTCTCAACGGACCACTCTGCCCGGCGGTCACCCGATCGACCACCCCAGGCCGGTGCCGCCGACGTGCCCTCAGCGGGCGGCGGCGGCCTTGCGGCCACCGCGCGCCTTGCTGCCGTTGGCCCCGGTGCCGTTCGCCCTACCGCCGCTGGCCTTGTCGCCGTTGGCCTTGGTGCCGTTCGCCTTGGTCGCCCGGGCGGTCGCCGCCGCCGCGCCCTTCGCCGCGCCGTCGAGCTTGAGCACGGTACGCAGGAACTGCCCGGTGTGACTCTCGGTGACCTCGGCAACCTCCTCGGGGGTGCCGGCGGCGAGCACCGTGCCGCCCCGGTGCCCGCCCTCGGGGCCCATGTCGATCAGCCAGTCGGCGCTCTTGATCACGTCGAGGTTGTGCTCGATCGTGATCACCGTGTTGCCCTTGTCGACCAGCCCCTCCAGCACCAGCAGCAGCTTGCGGATGTCCTCGAAGTGCAGGCCGGTGGTGGGCTCGTCGAGCACATAGACCGTTCGCCCGGTGGACCGCTTCTGCAACTCGGAGGCGAGCTTGACCCGCTGCGCCTCCCCGCCGGAGAGGGTGGGCGCGGGCTGGCCCAGGCGTACGTAGCCGAGACCCACGTCGACAAGCGTCTTGAGGTGCCGGTGGATGGCCGGGATGGCGGAGAAGAACTCGGCCGCCTCGTCGATCGGCATGTCCAGCACGTCGGCGACGGTCTTGCCCTTGTAGTGCACCTCCAGGGTCTCCCGGTTGTACCGGGCGCCCTTGCAGACCTCGCACGGGACGTACACGTCGGGCAGGAAGTTCATCTCGATCTTGATGGTGCCGTCGCCGGAACACGCCTCGCAGCGACCGCCCTTGACGTTGAACGAGAACCGGCCCGGGCCGTACCCCCGGACCTTGGCCTCGGTGGTCTCGGCGAACAGCTTGCGGACGTGGTCCCAGACGCCGGTGTAGGTGGCCGGGTTGGAGCGCGGCGTACGGCCGATCGGCGACTGGTCGACGCCGACGACCTTGTCGACGTGCTCCAGCCCGGAGACCCGGGTGTGCCGGCCGGGTACCAGCCGGGCACCGTTGATCTGGTTGGCCAGCACCGCGTAGAGGATGTCGTTGACCAGGGTCGACTTGCCCGAGCCGCTGACCCCGGTGACCGCGATCAACTGGCCCAGCGGGAAGCTCACGGTCAGGTTGCGCAGGTTGTGCTCGCGCGCCCCGTGTACCACCAACTCCCGCCCCGGCGTCTGCGGCCGGCGGCCCGGCGGCGTCGGGATCTCCCGGCGACCGGCCAGGTACGCCCCGGTCAGCGACTCCGGGTTCGACAGCAGCGCCGGCACCGAACCGCTGTGCACGATCCGGCCACCGTGCTCACCGGCGCCCGGGCCGATGTCGACGATCCAGTCGGCGGTGCGGATGGTGTCCTCGTCGTGCTCCACCACGATCAGCGTGTTGCCCAGCCCACGCAGCCGGACCAGCGTCTCGATCAACCGGTGGTTGTCGCGCTGGTGCAGGCCGATGGAGGGCTCGTCCAGCACGTAGAGCACACCGACCAGGCCGGAGCCGATCTGGGTGGCCAGCCGGATGCGCTGCGCCTCACCGCCGGAGAGGGTGCCGGCCGGCCGGTCCAGGGAGAGGTAGTCCAGGCCGACGTCGAGCAGGAACCGCAGCCGCGCGTTGATCTCCTTGAGCACCCGCTCGGCGATCAGCTTCTGCCGGTCGGTCAGCTCGATGCCGGCCAGCAGGTCCGCGCACTCCCCGACCGACAGGTTGCAGACCTCGGCGATGCTGCGCCCGGCCAGCGTGACCGCGAGCACCTCGGGCTTGAGCCGGGCACCGCCACACGCTGCGCAGGGCACGTCGCGCATGTAGCCCTCGTACTTCTCCCGGGACCACTCACTCTCGGTGTCGGAGTGCCGGCGCTCGATCCACTGCATCACGCCCTCGAAGCCGGTGTAGTACGAGCGCTCCCGGCCGTACTTGTTGCGGTAGCGCACGTGCACCTGGTCGCCGGAACCGTGCAGGATGGTCTTCTGCGCCCGGGACGGCAGCGCCCGCCAGGGCGTGTCGATGTCGAAGTGCTCCGCCTCGCCGAGGGCCTCCAGCAGGCGCAGGAAGTATTCCAGGTTGTGCCCCGTCGACCAGGGCTGGATCGCGCCCTCGCGCAGGGTGCGCTCCGGGTCGGGGATCACCAGCTCCGGGTCGACCTCCTTCTTGGTGCCCAGACCGGTGCACTCCGGGCAGGCGCCGTAGGGCGCGTTGAAGGAGAAGACCCGCGGTTCCAGATCCTCGATCGCCAGCGGGTGGTCGTTGGGGCAGGCCAGGTGCTCGGAGTAGCGGCGCTCCCGGGCCGGATCGTCCTCGGGCAGGTCGACGAAGTCGAGCAGGACCAGGCCGCCGGAGAGCCCGAGCGCCGCCTCCACCGAGTCGGTGAGCCGCTGCTTGGCGCTCGGCTTGACGCTCAGCCGGTCGATCACCACCTCGATTGTGTGCTTCTCCTGCTTCTTGAGCTTCGGCGGGTCGGTGAGCTGGTGCACCACGCCGTCCACCCGGGCCCGCGCGTACCCCTTGGCCTGGAGTTCGGCGAAGAGGTCGACATACTCGCCCTTGCGACCCCGCACCACCGGGGCCAGCACCATGAACCGGGTCCCCTCGGCCATCGCCAGCACCCGGTCGACGATCTGCTGCGGGCTCTGCTTGGAGATCCGCTCGCCACAGACCGGGCAATGCGGCTCACCCACCCGGGCGAAGAGCAGCCGCAGGTAGTCGTAGACCTCGGTGATGGTGCCGACGGTGGAGCGCGGGTTGCGCGAGGTCGACTTCTGGTCGATCGACACCGCCGGGCTCAGGCCCTCGATGAAGTCGACGTCCGGCTTGTCCATCTGGCCGAGGAACTGCCGGGCGTACGACGACAGCGACTCCACGTAGCGACGCTGCCCCTCGGCGAAGATCGTGTCGAAGGCCAGGCTCGACTTGCCCGACCCGGACAGCCCGGTGAACACGATCAGGGCGTCCCGGGGCAGGTCGAGGCTGACGTCACGCAGGTTGTGCTCGCGTGCGCCACGGATGATCAGACGGTCGGCCACGGTCCGTGTACTCCCGGGTGAGGTGAGAAGGAAGATCTGTCCGCTTTTCGGATGACCTGAGCGGCCGTCCCAGCGGTTGTGCCAGCGCGGAGAGTGCGCCCCGGCAACTGTAAACCCGCCCCCCGACAACTTCCCCTCCCACAACCCCCACCCCCTCCCTCCTCCCACCCTCCCACCCCCACCCCCACCCCCACCCCCACCCCCACCCCCACCCCCACCCCCACCGCGCCGATCTTGCACTTTCCGTCGCCGATACACCCGCTTCGCGGCTTATGCGGGGACAGAAACCGCAAGATCGGCGCAGCGAGCGGGCGGGGACGGAAACCGTGAGATCGGCGCGGCGAGAGGGGTGGGGTGAGGTGAGGTGAGGTGGGGTGAGGTGGGGTGGGGTGAGAGGGGTGGGTGGGGTTAGCGGCGGGGGTGGGGGGTGCGGCGGCGGCCGGTTTCGTGGGCTATCTCGCGGTGCAGCCGACGCCAGCTCTCCCAGCGGCGCGCCGCAAGGGTGCCGGATTCGAGCGCCGCCCGTACGGCGCAGCCCGGCTCGGCCTCGTGGCCGCAGTCGCCGTACCGGCAGTCGGCGGCGAGATCGGCGATGTCCACGAAGGCCCGGTCCAGGCCCGCCGCGCCGTCGAGCAGACCGACCGCCCGTACGCCAGGCGTGTCGAGTACCGCACCGCCACCCGGCAGCGGCACCAGCGCCCGCCAGGTGGTGGTGTGCCGGCCCTTGCCGTCGACCCGGCGGATCGACTGGGTGGGCATCACCGGCATCCCGGCGAGCGCGTTGACCAGGCTCGACTTGCCCGCGCCGGACGGTCCGAGCAGACCGAGGGTTCGGCCCGGGCCCACCTCGGCGCGCAGCGGATCCAGCCCGGTGCCGCGTTCGGCACTGACCGGCAGCACCGGCACCCCCGGCGCGACGCTCCCGAGCTGGCGGGCCACCGCCGCCGGGTCGGCCGCCAGGTCGGTCTTGGTCAGCACGACCAGCGGCCGGGCACCCGACTCGTGGACCAGCGAGAGCAGCCGCTCGATGCGGCCCACGTCCGGCGCGGGGTGCACCGGCTCCACCACCGCGGCGGCGTCCAGGTTGGCGGCCAGCAGTTGGCCGCTGGCGTCCTTGCCGGCGGTCCGCCGGATCAGGGCGGTACGCCGGGGCAGCACCGCCTCCACCGTCACCCGCGCGTCGGGCCAGGTGCCGAGCAGCACCCAGTCGCCGACGCCGGGCAGCCGGCTGGCATCGCCGGCCGCGGCGACCAGCACCGCCCCGCCCGAGGAGGCGCGGACCGGCCCGTGCTCGGTGAGCACGGTGCAGACGCCACGGTCGACCCGGGCAACCCGGCCCGGACGGTGGTCGGTACGGGTACGACGCAGGTACGCCGCCCGGTCGGTGTCCCAACCCAGGGCGGTCAGGTTGATTGCCATTGCTCCTCGTTCAGGGTCGGTGCGGGTATGACATGCGTGCGGTGACCGGCATGACCACCACCTCCCCCGCTCCGGCGCCGCGAACCAACCCGACGGTAGGCCGCGCCGGTGCCCGGCCGGAAGCGAATTCCCCGGCGACGCGACCCGACCGGGAGGATAGGGTCGAAACGTGACCAGCGACCCCCTCCTGTTGACCGGTGACGTGGACGACGCCACCGCTCGGCTGCTGCGTACGGCGGCTCGCTTCGACACCGCCGACCTGGCGGCGCCGTCGCTGCTGCCCGGCTGGACCCGCGGTCACGTCCTTGCCCACCTGGCCCGCAACGCCGACGCCTTCGTCAACCTGCTCACCTCGGCCCGCTCCGGTGCGCGGATCCCGATGTACGCCAGTGCGCAGTCCCGGGACGCCGACATCGCCGCTGGCGCGCCCCGCCCGCCCGAGGAGCAGCTCGACGATCTGCGCCGCAGCGCGGACCGGTTCACCGAGGCGGTCGCCGCGATGCCGCCACAGGCATGGTCGGCAACGGTCGAGACCCGACGCGGGTCCTGGCCGGCCGCCCTGCTGGTCTGGGGCCGGTTGCGGGAGCTGGAGGTGCACCACGTCGACCTGGCCGCCGGTTACCAGCCGGCCGACTGGGCGGCCGAGTTCGGTCACCGGCTGCTGCACGAGGTGGCCACCGCGTTCGCCGGCCGCGACGACGCCCCGCCGATGGTGTTGCGCTTCGACGGCAGCCGCCACGAACTGGTGATCGGCGACCGCGAGCAGGCCCCCGTCGTCGCCGGTACGGCAGCCGAGTTGGCCGGCTGGCTGACCGGCCGCAGCCCCGGCACCAACCTGACCGTCACCCCCGACGGCCAGCTGCCCCGCCCACCCGAATGGATCTAGGAGCTATGCCCTACAGCGGAGACGTCACTTCCGGCGGCCCCCCGGCGGTACGCGAACTCGACCGACTGATCATCACCAAGCTCTCGGTCGGACCGATGGACAACAACGCGTACCTGCTGCGCTGCCGCTCCACCGGCGAGCAGCTGCTCATCGACGCGGCAAACGAGGCGCCCCGCCTGCTGGAGCTGATCGGCGAGGACGGGCTGCGTACGGTGGTCACCACCCACCAACACATGGACCACTGGGTGGGGCTGGCCGAGGTGGTGGCCAGGACCGGCGCTCGCGCGCTGGTGCACGCCGACGACGCGGCCGGCCTGCCGATCGAGACGCAGACCCTGGTCGACGGCGACACCGTGCCGGTCGGCGACTGCACCCTGGAGGTAATCCACATCAAGGGGCACACGCCGGGCTCGGTGGCCCTGCTCTACCGCGACCCCGAGGGCACCCCGCACCTCTTCACCGGCGACAGCCTCTTCCCGGGTGGGGTGGGCAACACCGATCAGGACCCGGAGCGCTTCGCCACGCTCATCGACGACGTCGAGCAGAAGCTCTTCGACCGGCTGCCGGACGAGACCTGGTTCTACCCGGGGCACGGTCGAGACTCGACGCTCGGCGCAGAGCGTCCGCAGCTGCCCGAGTGGCGGGCGCGCGGCTGGTAGCCACGGCGTTGCCTCGGCTCCCGGCCCGACCCTGCCCCGCGCGGCGGTCGGGCCGGCTGCTGTCCGGTACCTGACGGGGTCCGCATGCTGGGCGCAGCCACGGCTCAGCCTGGTCATGCATCGATAAACTCGGATGCCATCTCTTACCCCTTCGGGAGGTGGCCCAGTGCAGCCCCAGTCCCTCTTCGGCAGTCTGACCGCTGCGAATCCATTCTGGACAGACAGGCACTGCGCCGCGTCAACTGGTGGGGCCAGGCCACACCGTGATCCGCACGGTCGACCCGGCCGGGCCGGCCGGGTCGTCAGCCGGTGACGGTACGCAGCCGACGCCGGGTGGCGAGCAGCACCAGGGTGGCCAGCAGCAGGCCACCGACCATGGTGACCAGCAGCGGGCTCGCGCCGGCCGGGAACAGCCCGGCCAGCAACCGCGACGCGGTGCCCACCGCCAGGTAGAGACCGGCCCACGCGCCCGCACCGAGCGCGGCGAAGCCGAGGAAACGCCGGTACGACATGTGCAGCCCGCCCGCCGCCAGGGGCAGCAGCGCGTTGAACACCGGCAGGAAGGGTGCGACGAACACCAGCCGCCCGCCGTCGCGGCGCAGGATGCCCTCCGCGGCCACCCACCGAGCCTCGCCGACCCAGCCGCCGAACCGGCTGTGCCGTAGCCGGTCGCCCCACCTGCGGCCGACGAGGAAGCTCAGGGACCAGCCGGCGAGGCAACCGGTGACCACCGAGACGAAGGCCGCCAGCCCGGTGCCGGGGCTGCCGACCGCCACCGCCGCGAGCACCGCCACGTCGCCCGGGACGAGCACACCGAACAACGGCACCGCGTCGAAGAGCATGACCACCCCGAGCACCGTCATCAGCAGTGCCACAGGTAGCTCTCCGATCTGGGCCAGATGTTCTGCCATACCTCGTACGCTAGGGCCTGCCCCCGGACGTCCGACACCGGGATTCCACCTGAGGTTTCTCCGGGTCGGCCTGGTCCACGACGTGCGGGCTGGCCGGGCGGCGACGTCACCGCGCCGTCATTCCTGAGGCGCTTCGCCCGGCAAATTGCCTTTCCACCGGTTACTGTCGGGAAGGTATTGGGCGATCACCGTCAGAGATCCGGTGACCGTCCGCGAAACAAGGAGAGAGAACGTATGGCAACCGGCACCGTGAAGTGGTTCAACTCGGAAAAGGGCTTCGGGTTCATCGAGCAGGACGGCGGAGGCCCCGACGTCTTCGTCCATTACTCGGCAATCGCGTCGAGCGGCTACCGCGAGCTGGCCGAGGGCCAGAAGGTCGAGTTCGAGGTGACTCAGGGGCAGAAGGGACCGCAGGCGGACAACGTTCGCTCGCTGTGACCGGTGCCACCACGGCTGCGGGCGGTCACCGGTCGTCCGCAGCCAACCCGCACCATTGCCGCCGCCGGCACCATCGGCGCCGGCCCCACGACATCGCAGCCGGCCGTCCATAGCGGCGGCCGGCCTCGCTCAGTGTGCGCCCGGCCACTCGGCCGGGCGCACCACCGGCAAGACCACCGCAGACGGGTGCTCCGGATCGTGCAGGATCTCGCGATAGCCGGCCCGCAGGGTGACCGCCGCACCGAGGGGTTCGCCGGTGCCGGGGTTGCGCGCATACCTCGGGTGGGCGCCGCCGGAGACCTGCACCCGCATCCGGTGCCCGGGCGCGAACCGGTGCGCGGTGGGCCAGAGTTGCACCGGTGCCACCACGACACCCGACGCGTCGGCCGGAAAGCGCACCGGGTCGAGCCGGATCAGGCCGTCGCAGACGTTCCAGGAACGGCCTCGGCGGTCCACGTCGCAGAGCCGCACGAAAACATCGAGGTACGGCAGCTCGCTGCGGAGGTGAATCTCGGCACGGACCGGCCCGACCACCTCGACCGCCCGGTCGAGCGGGTCACTGGTCCAGCTCAGCACGTCCGGACGGGCCTCCACCGGACGGTTGTCGACCGGCCCGGCCCGCTGGGCCACCAGCAGCGGACCGCCCAGCGAGGGCGTCGGGTCGGCGGGGTCGTACCAGAACCCGTCCGGCGAGGACGGCCCGGCTGCCGAGGTTCGCAGCGCCCGACCGGGGTGCAGGTGCCACCGGACGTCCCGGGCCGGGGGCGGCCAGTCCGGCAGGTCGCGCCAGCCCCCGCCGGCACCGCCGACGTGCACCCGTACCGGTGCCGTACCCAGCGGCGCGCCGGTGTCGTCCGGGCGCAGGTGGGCGTCGAGCCAGCGCAGCCCCTCCCGCAGGGCGGCCACCAACAACCCGGGGCTGCCGTGGGTCCACGGCCCGATGGTCAGCCGGGGCCGGGCGCCGCTGGCGCGCAGCGCGGCGTAGTCGCGCAGCTGTGCCGGCAGGAAGAGGTCGTGCCAGCCACTGACCATCGCCACCGGTGCCCGCACCAGGTGCATCCGGTCGTCGAAGACCCGGCGGCGCCAGTAGTCGGACTGCGGGGTGTGCTCGCGCAGCCACTGTTGGAAGAAGGGCACGGTGACCCCGGTGGCCACCCGGTCCGCCTCGACAAGTGGCAGGTGGGACAGCGCGGCGACCAGCCGCGGCTGCCCCCGCTTGAGTTCCCACTGCCGGGCCAGCCACGGCACGGTCTGCGCCTGGAGCAGCTCCGTCCAGGTCAGCACCGTGTCCAGGGCGAACGACTCGCCGTCGTAGGTGGAGTCGCGCATCGCCGAGGCGGTGATCACCGCCACCATGGCCCGCAGTTCCTCGCCCGCCTCGGCCGCCAGGGCCCACTGGACGAAACCCTGGTAACTGGCACCGAACATGCCGAACGCGCCGCACCACCAGCGCTGCCGGCGCAGCCAGTCGAGGGTGTCCAGCCCGTCGTCGCGCTCGTGCACGAACGGGTCGAACGAACCGCCCGAGCCGCCGGTGCCTCGACAGGACTGGATCACCACGTGAAAGCCCTGTTCGGCGGCGAGCCGGCCGAGCAGCCGCATCGGTCCACCCCGGCCGTACGGGGTGCGGATCAGCACGGTGGGCGCGCCCGCCAGGTCGGGGGCGTAGTGGTCGGTGCGCAGGATCACCCCGTCGCGGGCCCGGAGCGCCATGTTCCGGTGGACGGTGATCCCGCGGGTGCGGGCCGGCGGCAGTCGCAGCGCGGCGGTGGCCAGGTGGGACGCGAGTCGCTCCAGCATGGCGCCCCTCAGTCGGTCGGACGTCGGGCCGGTTCGTCCCCGGCGGCCGGCGGCCGGTCCCGGACGTCCCGCGAGCGGTCGCGGTGCTCCCGCAGCCCGTCGCGGTGCTCCCGCAGCCCGTCGCGGTGTTCCCGCAGCGAGGCGCTCATCGCCGTCATGAACCGGTGCACCACTTCGAGTTCCTCGTTCCGGAAGCCGGCCATCACCCGGTCGGTACGCTCGCCAAGCGGCCGGAAGAAATCCATGGCCAGGGCGGCCCCCCGGTCGGCATAGTGCAGCAACACCTTGCGCCGGTCGATGGTGTCCCGATCGCGGCGGATGTGCCCGCCCCGCTCCAGGCGGTCGATCAGCGCGGTGACCGAACCGGAAGAGAGATTCAGCTGTTCACCGAGCCGGCCCGGGGTCATCGGCGCGCCGACGAGTTCGGCGTCCATCACGGCGATCAACGCCTGGAGGTCGGTGGCGTTCAGGCCGTGCCGCCCGGCGAAGGCATGCCCGACGTGCTGGGCATCCGCGCCGTAGCGCCGTAACTCGGCGGCGATCTCCGCGATCAACCAATCCCGCCGCGTGTCACGTCGCCGATACATGCGATGAGCTGCCACGTCCCGCCGTTCCTTCCCCGCCCGAGGGCAGCATAACCGAGCCAGCCGAATATCTCGACTGTCGAGATTCTCACTCCGGGAGAGCTGTTGCGGGATCTCTCTTGATAAGCAAAACTCTCGAAGGTCTAGATATCCCTTGGACAAGATCGGATGGTGCCCGGATGTCCGCGCTCACCCGCGTCGTCGGCAGCCGCCTGGCCGCGTTGCTCACTCTCGTCGCGGCGATCGCGTTCGGTGCGGCCGTCTTCTGGCTGCCGGTACCCGACAATCCGGCTCCGGTCTCCGCCACCGGTCTGTCCGAGCAGTGGCAGTCGACACAGGTCGAGCGGCTCCAGGACGAACTGCCCGGCAGCGACGTCCAGCCCGCCCTGGTGGTGGTCAGCCGCGACGACGGCGCACCACTCACCGACGCCGACCGGGAGGCCGTCACCGGCGGCACCCGTACCCTGGCTCCGCTCGCCGCCGACGGTCAGGTCGCCCCACCGCAGTTCTCCCCCGACGGCACGGTGGCCCTGGTCGCCGTGCCGCTGGCGACCGACGGCGGGCAGCAGGAGGTCACCGACCGGGTGGCCGAGCTGCGCGCGGAGCTGACCGACCTGCCCGCCGAGTTCACCGCCGAGGTGACCGGAGCGCCCGCCTTCACCGCCGACCTGACCAAGGTCTTCGAGGGCGCCGACATCACCCTGCTCGCCTTCACCGCCGCCGTGGTGGCGGTGCTGCTGCTCGTCACCTACCGCAGCCCGCTGCTCTGGATGGTGCCGCTGGCCATCGTGGCCGCCACCGAACAGCTCACCCTGCGTGCCCTCGACACGGTCATTCCGGCGTTCGGCATCAACTTCGCCGGCGGTGCCGTCACCGGCATCGCCAGCGTGCTCGTCTTCGGTGCCGCCACCAACTACGCGCTGCTGCTGATCGCCCGCTACCGGGAGGAACTACGCCGCGAGGAGGACCGTTTCGTCGCCATGCGCGCCGCCCTGCGGCGTACCGCCGAACCGATCCTGGCCAGCGGTGGCACCGTCATGCTCGGGGTGCTCACGCTGCTGCTCAGCGAGCGGGAACTCAACCGTGCGCTCGCCGTCGCCTGCGCCACCGGCATCCTGCTGGCGATGGCCTCGGCCCTGCTCGTGCTGCCCGCCGCGCTGGTGCTGCTCGGGCGCCGCCTGTTCTGGCCGTTCGTGCCGCACGTCGGCAGCACCGGTCGGGAAGGCCGGATCTGGGGCCGGCTCGGCGCCGCCGTGGTACGTCGCCCGGTACCCGTCGCGGTGCTTGCCACCCTGCTGCTGGGCGGCCTCGCCCTGGGTGGGCTGGGCAGCCGCACCGGGCTGTCCGAGACCGAGCAGTTCCGGGTCCAGCCGGAGGCGGTCGCCGGCGCGCAGACCCTCGCCCGCGCCTTCCCCGCCGGCAGCACCCAGTCGGTCGCGGTGATGACCAACCCCGGGGCCGTACCCGAGGTCACCGAGGCCGTCACCGCCGTGCCCGGGGTCGCCTCCGCCCGCCCCGGCACCGCCGGGCCGACCGTCGCCCAGGTGGACGTCGTCCTCGAAGCCGAGCCGGGCACGGCCGCCTCCGACCGTACGCTCAACGAACTGCGGGCCGCCGTCGCCGCCGTCCCCGACTCCGCCCCACCCGCCCCGGCCGGCGTCGACGACCTGACCGGTGCCGTCGTCGGGGGCACCGCCGCAGGTGCCTACGACTCGGCCGAGGCCGACGCCCAGGACCTGCGCCTCATCCTGCCGCTCATCCTGCTGCTCGTCGCCACCGTCCTGGTCCTGCTGCTGCGCGGCCTGGTCGCCCCGGTGCTGCTCGTCGGCACCGTCGTGGCGTCGTACTTCGCCAGCCTCGGCGGCGCCTGGCTGCTCTTCGAGCACGTGCTCGACTTCCCGGCGCTGGACAGCAGCGTGCCGTTGCTCGCCTTCGTCTTCCTCGTCGCGCTCGGCGTCGACTACAACATCTTCCTGGTCACCCGGGCCCGCGAGGACGCCCGCCGGGTCGGCACCCGGGAAGGCATGCTCTCCGCACTGCGGGTCACCGGCGGGGTGATCACCAGCGCCGGCATCCTGCTCGCCGCGGTCTTCGCCCTCCTCGGCGTACTTCCGCTGATCACGCTGACCCAGATCGGGATCATCGTCTGCCTCGGTGTGCTGCTGGACACCCTGCTGGTACGTACCGTGGTCGTTCCCGCCCTGACGTTCCTGCTCGGCGAGCGGTTCTGGTGGCCGGGCCGGATCAAGCCGGCCAGTCAGGTGGAGCAGCCGGCTGGTCAGTAGCCCAGGCAGACGCACTCGGTCATCAGCGCCCGCACGTTGCGTACGTAGTTCGGGTTCGGGATCTTCAGCGGTTGCTCCGGCGCGGCCACCGCCCCGTGCCCGAAGTTGTACGCGGCGATGACCGCGTTGAGCAGGCAGGAGTCCAGCACGCCCGGGGTGCACAGGTCGGCGTCGAGCCGGTAGTCGGCGTCGAAGTACATGTCGCCGATGTACTTGGTGAGCCAGGCCAGATAGGTGGCGCCGAGATACGCGTTGTCCTGGTGATCCCAGACGTCGTAATTCTGGCCGAACCGCTGGTTCATCCAGGTCGCCGTGTCCGGCATCACCTGCATCAGGCCGATGCCCTTGTCGCAGGCGACGATGTTTGACTGCCAGCCGCTCTCCTGCCAGGCGGTCGCCTTGATCAGGGGCAGCGGGATGCTGATGTCCGGGGCCGAGGTCGGCCAGTACGTCCGCCCGGCCGCCTTGGTCAACGCGGCCTTGACCTGTGCCCGGCTGGCTTGGTCGCCCTGGTAGCTGGGCTTGCAGTCGCCCGCCGGTGGCTTCGGCGGCTGCGGCGGCAGCTCCGTCTCCGTCGGCGGCTTCGGCACCTTGCGCGGCGCGGGCGCGCTGCGCTTGGGCTTCGCCTTCGGCTTCGCCGATGCCGACGGCGACGCGCTGGTGCTGGCCTTGGGCGCGGCACCCATCGACTCCACCGCCTTTGGCGTGGCCGTGACGTCATCCGGCAGCGGCGACCCGCTCGGCGTCACCGCCGTGGGCAGATCCTCCGGCAGCGCGACCGGGGCCGGCACCTCCCCCGCCGGGGTCTCCGTGCGGGCGCACGCACCGCCGCTGAGCAGCAGCATCCCC
This sequence comes from Micromonospora sp. FIMYZ51, assembly GCF_038246755.1. Lineage (NCBI taxonomy): Bacteria > Bacillati > Actinomycetota > Actinomycetes > Micromonosporales > Micromonosporaceae > Micromonospora > Micromonospora sp. FIMYZ51. The sequence continues at coordinate 5,146,008 of NZ_CP134706.1, forward strand.
GCGACGAACACGACGCCCAGCCGGGTGATGTTTCGCCCCATGTCGACCCCCTTCGGCAGTGACGAACCCGCCGCACCCTAACAGCCAGCACCGTCACCCGGTGTCCCACGCGATCCGGCCACGCCCGGTACCGAGGGTGACCCCCGACGCGGCGCGGCAACCGCGTAGGCGGGAGGATGGAGTCATGCAGCTGCGCACCGACCTTCGCAACGTCGCCATCATCGCTCACGTCGACCACGGCAAGACCACCCTGGTCGACGCCATGTTGCGGCAGGCCGGCGCCTACGGCGCCCGGGGCGAGGTGACCGAGCGGGTGATGGACTCGATGGACCTCGAACGGGAAAAAGGCATCACCATCCTGGCCAAGAACACCGGCGTGCGCTACCTACCGGCGGACGGCTCCGACCCGGTCACCATCAACATCATCGACACGCCGGGCCACGCCGACTTCGGCGGCGAGGTCGAGCGCGGACTGACCATGGTCGACGGGGTGGTGCTGCTGGTGGACGCCAGCGAGGGCCCGCTGCCGCAGACCCGGTTCGTGCTCCGCAAGGCCCTCAAGGCTCGCCTGCCGATCATCCTGGTGATCAACAAGGTGGACCGTCCCGACGCCCGGATCAAAGAGGTGGTCGACGAGGCGTACGAACTCTTCCTCGACCTGGACGCCGACGAGGAGCAGATCGACTTCCCGATCATCTACGCCTGCGCCCGCGACGGCATCGCCTCGCTGACCCAGCCCGCCGACGGGTCGGTGCCGGACGACAGCCACAGCCTGGAGCCGCTGTTCCGCACCCTGCTGGACACCATCCCGCCGCCCGCGTACGACGAGCAGGCACCGCTCCAGGCGCACGTCACCAACCTCGACGCCTCCCCCTTCCTCGGCCGGCTCGCGCTGTGCCGGGTACGGCAGGGCACCATCGCCAAGGGACAGACCGTGGCCTGGTGCCGCACCGATGGCAGCACCCAACGGGTCCGCATCTCCGAGTTGCTGATGACCGAAGGGCTGGAGCGCAAGCCCGCCGACTCGGCCGGGCCGGGCGACATCATCGCGGTGGCCGGCATCCCCGAGATCATGATCGGTGAGACGCTCGCCGACGCGGAGAACCCCGAGCCGCTGCCGCTGATCACCGTTGACGAGCCAGCCATCTCGATGACCATCGGCACCAACAACTCGCCGCTCGTCGGCCGGGTCAAAGGCGCCAAGGTCACCGCCCGGATGGTCAAGGACCGGCTGGACAAGGAACTGGTCGGCAACGTCTCGCTGCGGGTGCTGCCCACCGAGCGGCCGGACGCCTGGGAGGTGCAGGGCCGCGGCGAGCTGGCGCTGGCCATCCTGGTCGAGCAGATGCGCCGGGAACAGTACGAACTCACCGTCGGCAAGCCGCAGGTGGTGACCCGGGAGGTCGACGGCAAGATCTGCGAGCCGGTCGAGCGGCTCACCATCGACGCGCCGGACGAGTACCTCGGTGCGATCACCCAACTGCTGGCGACCCGTAAGGGCCGGATGGAGCAGCTGGTCAACCACGGCACCGGTTGGATCCGGATGGAGTGGCTGGTGCCGGCGCGCGGCCTGATCGGTTTCCGCACCGAGTTCCTCACCGAGACCCGGGGCACCGGCATCCTGCACCACGTCTTCGAGTCGTACGAGCCGTGGTTCGGCGAGCTGCGTACCCGTAACAACGGCTCGCTGGTCGCCGACCGGTCCGGCGCCGCGACCGCGTTCGCCATGATGAACCTCCAGGAACGCGGCACGCTCTTCGTCGAGCCCGGCACCGAGGTGTACGAGGGCATGATCGTCGGGGAGAACTCCCGCTCCGACGACATGGACGTCAACATCACCAAGGAGAAGAAGCTCACCAACATGCGCTCCTCCACGGCCGAGGAGACCGAGAAGCTGATCCCGCCGCGGAAGCTCTCCCTGGAGCAGGCCCTGGAGTTCTGCCGCGAGGACGAGTGCGTCGAGGTCACCCCCGCCGCCGTACGCATCCGAAAGGTGACCCTCGACCAGACCCAGCGGGCCCGCGCCGCCGCCCGCCGCAAGCACGCCGGCTGACCTGCTTGCCGCTGGTCGGTTAGGAAGGGCCCCTGTCAGTACGGCCTACGGCTGCCCCTGTTAAAAGGGGGCCCTTCCTCTTCACTAGGCGTTAATAAGGGGCCCTTCCTTCCATACTCAAGGGATGGTGTCGGGCACGGTCTCGGTGTACGCGGGTCGACTTGCCGCCCCGCCCACCTGGACCCGGCACGCCGAGGCCACCCACTACGCGGCCAGCACGATGAAGGTGGCCGTGCTCGCGGCCCTGTACCGGGCCGCCGAAGCCGGTCGTCTCGACCTGGCCGCGCCGGTCGAGGTACGCAACCGGTTCACCTCGGCCCGGCCGGACGCGCCCGCGTACTCCTGCGCCCGGCAGCACGACAACGACGGCGCGGTCTGGGATCGGCTCGGCGACCGGGTTCCGCTGCGCTGGCTCGCCGAACGGATGATCGTGATGTCCAGCAACCTCGCCGCCAACCTGGTCATCGAACACGTCGGGCTGGCCGCCGTGGCCGAGGTCTGGGCCCGGGCCGGTGCCCGGCACAGCGTCACCGGTCGCGGCATCGAGGACTTCGCCGCCCGCGAGGCGGGCATCACCAACCTGGTCACCGCCGCCGACCTGGCCGCCCTGCTCGACGCCATCGCCAGCGGCAGCACCATCCCGGGACCGGTCGCCTCCCCCACGGGCTGCGCCGCGATGCTCGATCTGCTCTGCGCCCAACAGATCCGCCAGGATCTGGCCGAAGGGCTCCCCGGCGGCACCCGGCTGGCACACAAGAACGGCTGGGTACGCGGCGTACGGCACGGTGCGGCCGTGGTCTTTCCCGACGACGCCCCCGCCTACCTGCTCGTCGTCTGCACCAGCCGGCCGCTCCGCGACGGCCAGCGCAGCGACCGGGCCGACCGGGCGGCCCGCCGGTTGTTGGCCGGCATCTCCGCCCGGGTCTGGCGCGCCCGCCACGACCTCACCCCCGCACCGCCGGGGCGGTGACCCCGGGCCGCCGGTACGCCTCGGACGGCCCGACTCAGTGGCGTACCTCGGCGAGTTCGCGGCGCCGGTCCCGGGACGACTTGGCCAGGCTGGCCGCGGTGGCGATGCCCAGGGTGGCCACGATGACCAGCAGGGACAACCAGATCGGGATGTGCGGCGCCCAGCTGATCGGCTCGCCACCGTTGAGGAAGGACAGATTGTTCTCCGCAAGCGCCTCCAGGATCAGCTTGACCCCGATGAAGCCGAGCACCACCGCCAGGCCGTAGCTCAGGAAGATCAGCCGGTCCAGCAGCCCGCCGAGCAGGAAGTACAGCTGCCGCAACCCCATCAACGCGAAGACGTTGGCGGTGAAGACCAGGTACGGCTCGTGGGTGATGCCGAAGATCGCCGGGATCGAGTCGAGGGCGAAAATCAGGTCGGTGGTCCCGATAGCGATCATCACGATCAGCATCGGGGTGAACATCCGTCGGCCGTTCTGCCGCGCGGTCAACCGGGCGCCGTCGTATCCACGGGAGATCGGCAGCGCCCGGCGGCTCCACCGGATGAGCACGTTCTCCCGGAACTCATCCTCCTCCGCCGATTCGCCCTGCCGGGCCAGGTTGATCGCGGTGTAGATCAGGAAGGCGCCGAAGATGTAGAAGACCCAGGTGAACTGGTTGATCAGTGCCGCGCCGGCGGCGATGAAGCCACCCCGCATGACCAGTGCGAGCACGATGCCGATGAGCAGCACCTTCTGCTGATACGGCCGGGGCACCGCGAAGCGAGCCATAATGATCATGAAGACGAAGAGATTGTCCACCGAGAGGCTGTACTCGGTCAGCCAGCCGGTGTAGAACTGCCCGGCGACGCTCCCGCCCGCGGTCAGCCAGAGCCCGACACCGAAGAGCAGCGCCAGCCCCACGTAGAAGGCGACCCAGAGGCTCGACTCCCGCACACTCGGCTCGTGCGGCCGGCGCCCGATGATGAACAGATCGACCAGGAGCACCGCGGTCAGCGCGACGAGGGTGGCTGCCCACACCAGTCCGGACACGTTCACAGTCTCATTCCTCCGTCGGGCTCCCGGCAACCGGCACACGGTACGCCTCGATGCCCGGGGCGCTCACGCCCGGCTCCCGGGTGCTCACCCTCGCTTCGGCTTCCTAGGAGGCTAGGTGCATTGCCGGGCACCTGGTGGGCCCGTCCGATCTCGACACCCGCCCGCCGAACGCGCCCGGCCCACCGACCACGCGCCCCGGTCCGGTGGGTGGGAAGCACGGCCCGATGCCGGCGGGACGCTGCCCGCCGTGGCAGGCTGACCGGCATGGTGCTCGAGGTCGCGCTCATCGACATTGTTCCCGGCAGCGAGGACGCCTTCGCCGCCGCGTACGCCGAGGGGCACACGGTGCTCGCCGGCACCCCCGGCTGCCGGTCGGTGCGGATGACCCGGGGCATCGAATCGCCTTCCCGCTTCGTACTGCTGGTCGAGTGGGACTCGGTCGAGGCCCACGAGCAGAACTTCCGGGCCACCGACCGATTCGTACGGTGGCGGGAGCTGATCGGTCCGCACTTCGCCGCCCCGCCCCGGGTCGAGCATTTCATCGACGTACCGGCCTGAGTTTTTGTCACACCCTCGGCCTATCCTGCGCCTCGTGTCGACCTCGGTCCCGACGGCTACGGGGGCGGCGGGCCCGAGGCCGACTCGCCAGCCCCCACTCGGGGCGCGAGCTGCTTCCCGACCGGCGGGCGGGCCGTCACTCGTCGAGTCGGCGGGTCAACACCCGCGCCGTCTCCTCCTCCGGTAACGCCGCCGCCAACAGGCACTCGGTCATCCGCTGGTACCGCTCGACATCGGTCGCGGTGGTCAGCCGCACGTCCGTGGTCAGCGCCTCGACCATCACCGTCCGGGGATCCGCCGGGTCCGGAAACGAGTAGCAGGAGAACGGCGTCAACGGCACCGGCTGCGGCCCGGCACCGGCGGCCGGCAGCAGCCGGATCGTCACGTGCGGCAACTCGGCCAGGTCCAGCAGATGCCGCAACTGCTCGCGCCAGACCTCCACCGGATCGTCGCCCGGCTCGCAGGCCAGCTGCGAGATCAGCGCCGTGTAGTCGGGTGGTTCGACCCGGCGCAGCACCGCGTGCCGCGCCGCGCGGGCCCGCAGATCGGCCTCGATGTCCACCCCGGGATCGACGAGCTGGCCGGCGGCAATGCGCAGGCGGGCGTACGCCGGGGTCTGCAACAGGCCGGGCACCAGGGCCGGCTGGTACTCGACGATGCCCGCCGCACCGGCCTCCAGTTCGGCGTACGTGCGCTGCCGCTCGCCCATCTCCCCAAGCGACTTCCACCAGCCTCTGCTGATCGCGGCGTCCCGGGCGATGACGATAAGCGCGTCCCGCTGCGGCGGCGGCACCTGGTAGACGTCCAGCAGATCGAGCACGTCGGCCAGGTCAGGCCGGCTCTGCCCCAGCTCGATGCGGGACAGCTTGGAGGTCGACGCCCAGCCGAGCCGATCGCACACCTGCTCCAGCGTCAGTGCCTCCCGCCGCCGGAGCTGGCGCAGCTCGGCACCGAGTCGTGCACGTCGAATGACCGGACTCGTTGGTAACGGCATCCCCGCCTCCCCAACGAGGGAGAGTACGCAGGGCCATCACCCAGCGCAATAGTACGCTCGCATAGCGCTATTCCCTCAGTGTGCGAAGTGGACGCGATGACCGGCCCAGCGCTCACTTCACCCCGGCGGCGTCCATCCCGCGCAGTTCCTTCTTCAGCTCGGCGACCTCGTCCCGGATCCGGGCCGCCAACTCGAACTGCAACTCCCGCGCGGCGGCCAGCATCTGGTCGTTGAGTTCCTGGATGAGCTGCGCCAACTCGGCCCGCGCCATGCCCTCCCGGGCCGGGGTGCCGGCGGCGGACCGGACCCGGCTGCGGGTCTCCTTGACCGGCGCCTTGCCCCGGGACAGCTGCCGCACGGCACCACCGACCCGGGTCGCCTCGGTGTCCTCCGCCTCGCGGTAGATGTCGTCAAGAATGTCGTGGATCTTCTTGCGCAGCGGCTCGGGACTGATGCCGTGCGCCTCGTTGTGCGCGATCTGCTTGGCCCGCCGCCGGTTGGTCTCGTCGATCGCGTCCGCCATCGACGGCGTGATCTTGTCGGCGTACATGTGCACCTGGCCGGAGACGTTACGGGCCGCCCGGCCGATGGTCTGGATCAACGACCGGCCGCTGCGCAGGAAGCCCTCCTTGTCCGCGTCCAGGATCGCCACCAGGGACACCTCGGGCAGGTCGAGGCCCTCCCGGAGCAGGTTGATGCCGACAAGCACGTCGTAGTCGCCCCGGCGCAGCTCACGCAGCAGCTCCACCCGGCGCAGGGTGTCCACCTCGGAGTGCAGGTAGCGCACCCGGATGCCGTTCTCCAGGAGGTAGTCCGACAGGTCCTCGGCCATCTTCTTGGTAAGCGTGGTGACAAGCACCCGCTCGTCGCGCTCGGTGCGCAGTTTGATCTCGTGCATCAGGTCGTCGATCTGGCCCTTGGTGGGCTTGACCACGACCTCCGGATCGACCAGGCCGGTCGGGCGGATCACCTGCTCGACGAACTCGCCCTGCGCGTGCTCCAGCTCCCACGGGCCGGGCGTGGCCGACAGGAACACCATCTGGCCGACCCGCTCCAGGAACTCGTCGAACCGCAGCGGCCGGTTGTCGGCGGCGCTGGGCAGCCGGAACCCGTGGTCGATAAGCATCCGCTTGCGGGAGGCGTCGCCCTCGTACATGCCGCCGATCTGCGGAATGGTCACGTGCGACTCGTCGACCACGGTGAGGAAGTCGTCGGGGAAGTAGTCGAGCAGGCAGTGCGGCGGGCTGCCGGGCAGCCGGCCGTCGATGTGCATCGAGTAGTTCTCGATGCCGGAACAGAAGCCGACCTGCCGCATCATCTCGATGTCGTACGTGGTGCGCATCCGCAGCCGCTGCGCCTCCAGCAGCTTGCCCTGCCGCTCCAACTCGGCCAGCCGCTCGGCCAGCTCGGTCTCGATGTCGCGGATCGCCCGCTCCATCCGCTCCGGCCCGGCCGCGTAGTGCGTCGCCGGGAAGATCAGCAGATGGTCCACCTCGCGGACCACGTCACCGGTGAGCGGGTTGAGATAGTAGAGCTTCTCCACCTCGTCACCGAAGAGCTCGATCCGGACCGCCAGCTCCTCGTACGCCGGAATGATCTCCAGCGTGTCGCCGCGGACCCGGAACGTGCCCCGCTGGAAGGCCATGTCGTTGCGGGTGTACTGGATGTCCACCAGCCGGCGCAGCAACTGGTCGCGGTCCAGCTCCTGACCGACCGCGACCCGCACCGCACGGTCGAGGTACTCCTCCGGGGTGCCCAGCCCGTAGATCGCGCTGACCGTGGCGACCACCACCACGTCGCGGCGGGTGAGCAGCGACATGGTCGCCGAGTGCCGCAGCCGCTCGACCTCCTCGTTGATCGAGGAATCCTTCTCGATGTAGGTGTCGGTCTGCGGGATGTACGCCTCGGGCTGGTAGTAGTCGTAGTAGGAGACGAAGTATTCCACCGCGTTGTCCGGCAGCAGCTCGCTGAACTCCTTCGCGAGCTGCGCACAGAGCGTCTTGTTGGGCGCCAGCACCAGCGTGGGTCGTTGCAGCCGCTCGACCAACCAGGCGGTGGTGGCGCTCTTGCCGGTGCCGGTCGCGCCGAGCAGCACCGTGTGCCGGTCGCCGCGGCGCACCCGCCGCTCCAGATCGTCGATCGCCGCCGGCTGGTCGCCGGCCGGCTGGAACTCGCTGACGACCTGGAAACGTCCGTCGAGCCGGGGAATGTCGAGCGCCATGACCTCAACGGTACGCCGCAGGTCCGACAGTCCGGGCCGACTACGCCCGGCACCTGATCGGCTTCGATATTCGCATTGTGTGGGCCTGTTCACCCGGCTACGCTTTTCCCGTAGGCCGCTCGCGGCGGCCGACCGGTCCGGTGGCGAGCCGCACAGGCCACACCGGTGCCGGCACCGAGGGTCGCAGCACCCGGGCACGCCCGGCGTGCGCACCTGGCGTGGTCGCGCCGAACGCGCAGACCGGCCGCCGCGAGCGCCGCCATGCCTCCGGCAAGCGCCCGCTAGGTCTCCGGCAAGCGCCCGCTAGGTCTCCGCAAACGCCCCCAGCCTCCGACAGGTTGCCCCAGGTCTGCGCAAGCGCCCCCAGCCTCCGTTGAGCGCCGCCATGCCTCCGGCAAGCGCCACCAGGTCTGCGCGGGCGCCAGCAGATCGTCACCCCACCCGGGCCCGGCCCGTTCATCCTCCCGTGGAGAACAGCTCACGACCGGCGCCCGGCAGCAACCGCACCGACCCGCCGCAGGACCCGGCAGCCCGCCCCACCCGGACCGGCCGCCCGTCCGCCGCCCCCACCGGCCGCCCGTCAGAGGCTCCCACCGGCCCCCGTCCGCCGCCCCCACCGGCCGCCCGTCAGAGGCTCCCACCGGCCCCCGTCCGCCGCCCCCACCGGCCGCCCGTCAGAGGCTCCCACCGGCCGTCCGCCCGACGCTCGCCCCACCCGGGACGGCCGCCCGTTTGAGGTCCCCACCGGCCGCCCGGCAGAGGTCCCCACCGGCCGCCCGGCGGAGGTGCCCACCGAGCCGTGGGGCGAGCCGACCAGCCGCCCCACCGGGGCCGGCCGCCCGTCCGGCGCGCCCGCCGACCGCTCCGGACGTCGGCACCGGGCCGGCGCACGGCGACACCGGGCCGGCATCGTGCCGCCGGTGATCCTCGGACTCGCCGGCCCGGCGCCGGGCCAGCCCGGCAGCCGACCCGGGCTGCGCCGCGCCCGGGTGTCGCCCGGCCTGCTCGACCCGGCCATGGCCGATCCGACCGACGACGAGGAACTCGCCGGTACCCGCGACGAGGCCGACGAGACACGCCGGCGAGCCGTCCGGCGGCACCGTCTCACCCTGGCCGGACTCGGCCTGACCGCAATGCTCGCCGCGATCATGCTGGTGGTCACGCTGATCAACTGGGCGCCGCCGGCCACCCGCGAGATGACCACGGCCGAGCGGGATCGGCTGGCCGCCATGCGGGTCACCAACCACCGGGATCTGCGTGCCGGGCTGCGTGTCACGGTCGGCAACGGGACCGCCCGGATCGACCTGCTCGGCTGGGTCGACTGGGCCCGGCAGCTGGTCTACCTGGACGTGACCGGGCCCGGTGCCGGCGAGCTACGCGGCCTGGCCCAGGCCACCCCCACCGTGCTGATGCTCCGCCCCGACCCGGCGGCGATGCCGTCGCCGGCCATGCCACCGCTGGTCCCACCGGCCGACGGCTGGCGGCTCCCCGCCGACCGGCGGCTCAACCCGGTGCTGAACCTCGTCTTCGCCCTCGCCAGCGACCGTCCGGACCCGGTCGACGGGCTGTCTGGTCGTTGGCTGGGCCGGGACCGGATCAACGGAGAGGCGGTCGACATCCTGTCGGGCACGGCGCGGCCAGTCGGCGACGAGGCGACGCGCTACTGGCTGGCCGCAGACGGGCGGCTGCACCGGCTGGAAGCCCGACTTCCCGAGGTCGGGCCGGTACACGTGCAGTTGAATCGCGCGGACCGGCCCACGCTACGGCCGGTCGACGCGCTGGGCGGCCGGGTCGGCCTGCCCCGCGCCCTCACCGCTGTCGAGCGGAACCGCTGGCGCGCTCTGTCCACCCGGTTGCGGGCCGCCGGTGGTGCCACCGTCACCGTGACCGCTCCCGCCGCCGCAGGCACGAACCTGCACGGTACGGGATGGCTGAGCTGGACGTCGGCAACGGCGTACCTCGGCGTCACCGACCTCGACGCGGACCGGCGGACCCTGCTGCGGCGGGACCGGAGTGGCCTGGCCCGGATCGAGCAGCCCTCGGCCGGCGGCAGCGCCGAACCCCCACCACTGCCGCCCCCGCCCACCGGGTGGCGCACCGGCCCGCACCGCACCGAGGCCCTGGCTCCGCTGCTGGACACGGCGCTACGGGCCGCCCGTGGCAGCGGGCCGTCGGGCAGCGTACGGCGGATCCGCGGGGACAACCTCGCCGGCAGCGTGGTCGACGTGCTGGAGGTCGAGACGGGCCGGGTTCGGGTGCGCTACTGGGTCGAGCGCACCGGGCTGCTGCGCCGGCTGGAGCTGCCGACCCGGGGCGGCGCCTGGGCGCAACTCGACCTGACCCCCGGCCGGGTGCCCCGGCTGACCGCGCCGGCCAGCCGGCGCTGAGCCGTCCGACTCAGGGCCGCCAACCCGTACCGGCCGCCCACTCCTCGGCCCGCAGCTGCTCCTCGTCGAACCACGGGTCCTTCGCCGTGGCGTACGCCCCGCTGTCCGGTGCGGCGGCCGCCAGCTCCCGCTTCAGCATCAGGTACGCGGCCCGCCGATCCGGATCCGCCCGCAGGTGATCGCGCATCAGCAACGCGTACCGCCAGCCCGGTGAGCCGGTCACCCGCAGGTGCAGATGGACCGGGCGGGCCGGGTCGGCGCTGCCGTGCAACCGCTTCTCCCACCGACCGCTGCCGGCCGGTCGCGGGCTGTCCCACCAGTCGCCGGGCAGCCGGGGAAAGCCGGCGTCGGCGAGTCGCTCGGCCAGCGGCCCGTCGGCGTCGGCCAACGACGGCACGCTGAGCTGGATGTCGATCACGTCCTTGGCGGGCAGCCCGGTCATCGCGGTCGAACCGATGTGGTCGATCCGCAGGTCGGCCGGGGCGATCGCGTGCCGGATCCGGGCGGCGAGCCGGGCGTACTGCTGCGGCCAGGTCGGGTCCGGCTCGGCCAGCGTCACCCGGTGGGTCCGCACTGCCCGCCGGTGCCGCACGTTCTCCTCGTAGGGGAGCAGCCGGTCGGACCAGAGCGCGTCGACCGCCGCGTGCAGTTGCGCGAGCGTGCCGTCGTTGGTGAGCAGCACGTCCGCCGCTGCGGCACGGCGGGCGTCGTCGGCCTGGGCGGCGATCCGCTGCTCGGCCTGCTCGCGACTCATCCCCCGGTCGCGGATCAGCCGCTCCAGCCGGGTGGCCACCGTCGTCTGCACCACCACAACCAGGTGGTACGCGGGCGCCAGCCCCACCTCGACCAGCAGCGGCACGTCGTTGACCACCACCGCGTCCGGCGGTGCCGCGGCGATCAGTTCCGCCGTCCGGGCCCGGACCCGGGTGTGCACGATGGCCTCCAGCCGGCGGCGGGCCGCATCGTCGGCGAAGACCAGTTCAGCCAGGGCGGCCCGGTCCAGGGCACCGTCGGCGTCCAGGATCCGGTCGGAGAAAGCGGCCACCACCTCGGCCAATCCCTCGGTACCGGGGGCCACCACTTCCCGCGCGACCTGGTCGGCGTCGACGAGCACCGCGCCGCGCTCGACCAACCGCCGCGCCACGACGCTTTTCCCTGACCCGATCCCGCCGGTCAATCCCACCCTCAGCACGGCACCAGTCAACCTGATCATCCCGCTCTCACCAAACCCCACCCCACCTGTTGATCATGAGGTTAGCGGCACTTTGAAGATCAACTAATGCCGCTAACCTCATGATCAACGCGAGAGGGCGGGTGGGGGTGGGGGTGGGGGTGGGGGATGGGGAGGGCCCGCCTTGATCCCGGGGTCCGGGGTCGAGGCGGGGCCCTTGTCGTCAGGCGACGGGTCCAGGTCGCGGCGCGGGGTCAGCGCGCCGGACCGGGGTCACTTGCCGCCGGCGAGCTTCTCCCGCAGTGCGGCGAGCGCCTCGTCGGTGGCCAGCGTGCCCGCGGGCTCCTCGGCCTGGCGGCTCGGGGCCGCGCTGGTCGAGGTGGTGGTGCCGGTCGCGGCGGGCTGCGGGTTGGCAGCGGCCTCGGCCTCGGCGGCCCGAGAGGTCTGCACCTGCTTCTGGTGCGCCTCCCAACGCTGCCGCGCCTCGGCGTACTGCGTCTCCCACGTCTCGCGCTGCTTCTCGTACCCCTCGAGCCACTCGCCCGTCTCCGGGTCGAAGCCCTCCGGGTAGATGTAGTTGCCCTCGTTGTCGTAGGTCGCAGCCATGCCGTAGAGGGTCGGGTCGAAGTGCTCCTCGCCCTCGACGAAGCCCTCGTTGGCCTGCTTGAGCGAGAGCGAGATCCGGCGGCGCTCCAGGTCGATGTCGATGACCTTGACCATGACCTCGGAGCCGACCTGCACGACCTGCTCCGGGATCTCCACGTGGCGCTCGGCCAGCTCGGAGATGTGGACCAGGCCCTCGATGCCGTCGTCCACCCGGACGAACGCGCCGAACGGCACCAGCTTGGTGACCTTACCCGGCACGATCTGCTGGATCGCGTGGGTGCGGGCGAACTGACGCCACGGGTCCTCCTGGGTCGCCTTCAGCGACAGCGAGACCCGCTCGCGGTCCAGGTCGACGTCCAGAACCTCGACCTCGACCTCCTGGCCCACCTCGACGACCTCGGACGGGTGGTCGATGTGCTTCCAGGACAGCTCGGAGACGTGCACCAGGCCGTCCACGCCGCCAAGGTCGACGAACGCGCCGAAGTTGACGATCGAGGAGACGACGCCCTTGCGGACCTGCCCCTTCTGGAGCTTGTTGAGGAACTCGGTGCGCACCTCGGACTGCGTCTGCTCCAGCCAGGCCCGGCGGGACAGCACCACGTTGTTGCGGTTCTTGTCCAGCTCGATGATCTTGGCTTCGAGCTCGCGGCCCACGTACGGCTGAAGGTCGCGCACCCGCCGCATCTCGACCAGGGAGGCGGGCAGGAAGCCGCGCAGCCCGATGTCGAGGATGAGGCCACCCTTGACCACCTCGATGACCGAGCCGCGGACGACACCGTCCTCGTCCTTGATCTTCTCGATCGTGCCCCAGGCCCGCTCGTACTGCGCCCGCTTCTTGGAGAGGATCAGCCGCCCCTCCTTGTCCTCCTTCTGGAGGACCAGGGCCTCGATGTGGTCACCCACCGAGACGACCTCTGCCGGGTCCACGTCGTGCTTGATCGACAACTCCCGAGAGGGAATGACACCCTCGGTCTTGTAGCCGATGTCGAGCAGGACCTCGTCCCGGTCGACCTTGACGACGGTGCCTTCGACAATGTCGCCGTCGTTGAAGTACTTGATGGTCTCGTCGATCGCGGCGAGGAAAGCTTCCTCAGAGCCGAGGTCGTCGTGGGTGACCTTGGTGGCGCTCGAGGGGGCCTCGATGCTGCTCGTCATGTGGGCGGTTGCTCCGGTCGGATGTGTGTCACAGCAGGCTGGTGTCGCGGTGACCTGTGCGCGCCAACGGATCCGTCGGCGGGCCCACCTGGAAATCGCTGAACGAGATCTTGATGTGACTCCGTCGACCGCGCACCTGCTCCCTGCCGAGGCACACGATCCGCGAGCGCATCGTCTACCCTACCCGCTGCATTACCACAGCGTGCAAGCCCTCCCGGCTGCTGATCGCCGCACCACCCGCGAAAGCGGAGATTTCGCCCCAGCCGGTACCACCCGGGCCCGGGCTGCCGCCGGCCCCGGTCCCGGCGGGGCCTAGCGTGAGCTGATGGACGACGACAACCGGGTGACCCGACGGCGGGTCGACCACGCCGAGGCGCGCCACGCCAACCGCCGCTGGTGGGATGCGGACGCCGACGCGTACCAGGCCGAACACGGGCACTTCCTGGGCGACGTGGACTTCGTCTGGTGCCCCGAAGGGCTGCGCGAGGCCGACGCCCGGCTGCTCGGCGAGCTGGCCGGACGCCGGGTGCTGGAGGTCGGCTGCGGTGCCGCGTCGTGCGCCCGCTGGCTGGCCACCGAGGGTGCCCGGCCGGTCGCCGTGGACCTCTCCGCCGGCATGTTGCGGCACGCCACCCGGGCCGCCGAGCGCAGCGGGGTACGCGTACCGCTGGCCCAGGCCGACGCGCTGGCGCTGCCGTTTTGCGACGCCAGCTTCGACATCGCCTGCACGGCGTTCGGAGCGGTGCCGTTCGTCGACGACTCGGCGGCGCTGATGCGCGAGGTGCACCGGGTGCTGCGTCCCGGCGGTCGTTGGGTTTTCTCGGTGACCCACCCGATGCGCTGGATCTTCCTCGACGACCCGGGCGAGGGCGGGCTGACCGCCGTGCACTCGTACTTCGACACCCGCCCCTACGTGGAGCAGGACGAGCGCGGTGTGGCCAGCTACGTGGAGCAGCACCGCACCCTCGGCGACCGGGTCCGCGAGCTGGTCGGCGCCGGCTTCCGGCTGCTGGACCTGGTGGAACCGGAGTGGCCCGAGGGGCACGAGGGAATCTGGGGGCAGTGGAGCCCGTTGCGCGGGCGGCTCTTCCCCGGCACCGCCATCTTCGTCACCGAGAAATCCGACCTCGCCCCGTAGCACCCGGCCCACTCCGGTCGTTTCCGCCCGGGGACCCGGGGTAACCCGGCGCATGGCCGACAAGGAGTTCCGCACCGGCGACCACGTCTCCTGGGCCAGCCACAGCGGCCGGGCGTACGGAGTCGTCAAGGAGAAACTCACCGAACGCACCCACGTACGCGGACACCCGGTGAACGCCTCGCCGGAGCAGCCGCAGTACCGGATCACCAACGACGACTCGGGTCGGGACGTCGCCCACCGCCCGGAGGTGTTGCGTCGTGAGCAGTCGTGAGGATCCCGACCAGACCTACCGGGAGTTCACCGAGGCGGTGAACATGAAGCCCGGTGAACTCTCCACCTGGTTGGAGACGGAGGAGTCCCAGCAGGTCGGCTGGCGCAAGGGCGGCAAGGGCGGCGAGTCCGTCGGCCACGAGTCCGGCCGGAAGATCATCGACCTGTTGCGGCGCAAACGCGACAAGCTCACCGAGGCCGACTACAAACACATGCGCAAGGTCGTCGGGTACGTCCGGCGGCACATGGCGCAGCGGCCCAGCGGCGACGTCCGCGCCACCCGGTGGCGGTACTCCCTGATGAACTGGGGCCACGACCCGGTCAAAGCCAAGCTGCCGCCACCTGGCGGCCCGTCCCGCAAGGCGCTCGAACGGCACGGGGCTCCGCCGAAGGCCCGACGGACCCGGCCGGCTTGACCTTGCCGCTGACGGCAGGGTCGCAGGATCGGCGGCATGAATGATGTGCAGCGCAGAGCCGTCGTCGTCACCGGTGCCGGAACCGGCATCGGCCGCGCCACCGCCCGAGGCTTCAGCGTCGGCGGCGCCCAGGTGCTGGCGGTCGGCCGCCGCAGCGGGCCGCTGACCGAGACCGCGACCGGTCACCCGCTGATCACCCCGTTGGCCGTCGACGTGACCGCCGCCGACGCGCCCCGCCGGGTGGTCGACGCCGCTCTGGATCAGTACGGCCGGTTGGACGTGCTTGTCAACAACGCGGGGATCGCCGGTGCCGGCCCGCTCGCCGACTTCGACGAGACGCACGCCCACGCCCAGCTCGCCACGAACCTGCTCGCCCCGGCCCGCCTCGCCCACGCCGCTCTCGACGCGCTCACCGCGAGCCGTGGCGTGATCGTCAACGTCACCACGGCGATCGGTCAGCGGGGCTGGCCGGGCTCCTCGATGTACGCGGCCGGCAAGTCCGCCCTCGACTCGCTGACCCGCAGCTGGGCGGTGGAACTGGCACCGCGCGGCGTCCGGGTGGTCGCGGTCGCCCCCGGCGCGATCGACACGCCGATCGGCGACCACCAGGGCCTGACCCCCGAGCAACGCGCGGCGCTGCGCCGCTGGCAGGTCGATCACACGCCGCTGGGCCGCATCGGGCACCCGGAGGACGTAGCCTGGGCGATCCGGCAACTCTGCGACCCGGCGGCGGGCTTCGTCACCGGCGTGGTGCTGCCGGTCGACGGTGGAGCCGTCATCGGCTGACACCGGCCCCCACCGTCGAGAGCTCGACGGGGCCGGGGTGATGGCAGACCGGGAACGAAGGGCGGGCGAATGCGGATCGGCACACTGGCCAGGGTCACCGGCAGCACACCGCGTGCGCTGCGCCACTACGAGCAGCACGGTCTGATCGAGTCGCACCGCTCCGCAAACGGCTACCGGTGCTACCACCCGAGCGCCGTGAACCGGGTCCGCAACATCCGGCACCTGCTCGCCGCCGGGCTGACCCTCCAGGATGTCGACTTCTTCCGGCCCTGCCTGGACGGCGACGTGACCACGGCTCCGCCGTCACCCGCCGGCCTTCGGGTGGCCCAGGCCAGGCTCGCCGCCATCGACGCCCGGCTAGCCCAGCAGCACGGCATCCGCGACCGCCTCGCCGCCGCCCTGGACAGCGTCGGATAGATCCTGGTACGACAGCGCCCGCCGGAGGGCAGTTCTGGACCAGGATCTCCGGCAGGGTGCGGTCAGTGGTCGGCGCTGTTCCAGTCGGGACCGTCGCCGACCGACACCTCCAACGGCACGGAGAGCGGGTAGGCCCCACCCATCTCCCGCCGGACCAGTTCCTCCAGCACCACCCGCTCCCCCGGCGCCACCTCGAAGACCAACTCGTCGTGCACCTGGAGCAGCATCCGGGAACGCAGCCCGGCGTCGCGCAGCGCGGTGTCGACGTGCAGCATGGCGACCTTGATGATGTCCGCCGCGGAGCCCTGGATCGGGGCGTTGAGCGCCATCCGCTCGGCCATCTCCCGACGCTGCCGGTTGTCGCTGACCAGGTCGGGCAGGTAGCGACGGCGACCCAGGATGGTGGAGGTGTAGCCGTCCTGGCGGGCCCGGGCGACCACCTCCTGGAGGTAGTCGCGGACCCCGCCGAAGCCGGCGAAGTAGACCTCCATCAGCCCGCGCGCCTCCTCGGCGCTGATGCCGAGCTGCTGGGACAGGCCGAACGCGCTGAGCCCGTACGCCAGGCCGTAGTTCATCGCCTTGATCTTGCGCCGCTGGTCCGGGGTGACCTCGGCCACCGGCACCCCGAAGACCGACGAGGCGGTGGCGGCGTGGAAGTCGTGCCCGGAGTTGAACGCCTCGATCAGCGCGTCGTCGGCCGACAGGTGCGCCATGATCCGCATCTCGATCTGGCTGTAGTCGGCGGTGAGCAGGCACTCGTAGCCCTCCCCCACCACGAAGGCCCGCCGGATCCGCCGGCCCTCCTCGGTGCGGATGGGAATGTTTTGCAGGTTCGGCTCGGTGGAGGAGAGCCGTCCGGTGGCGGCCACCGTCTGGTTGAAGGTGGTGTGGATGCGCCCGTCGTCGGAGACCGACTTGAGCAGCCCGTCGACAGTCGACTTGAGCCGGGCCACGTCCCGGTGCCGCAGCAGGTGGTGCAGGAGCGGGTGCTCGGTCTGCGCGTAGAGCCACTGCAACGCGTCCGCGTCGGTGGTGTAGCCGGTCTTGATCCGCTTCGTCTTGGGCAGGTTCAGCTCACCGAAGAGGATCTCCTGCAACTGCTTGGGCGAACCGAGGTTGAACTCCCGGCCGATCACCTCGTACGCCCCCTGCGCCGCGGCCTTCACCTCGGCGGCGAAGTGCGCCTCCAACTCGGAGAGATAGTCGGTGTCGGCGGCGATGCCGGTGCGCTCCAGGTCAGCGAGGACCCGCATCAGCGGCAGCTCCACCCCGGCCATCAGCCGGGCGGACTGCTCGCCGTCGCGGGACAGCTCCGCGTCGATCGCCTCCGCCAGGTCCAGGGTGGCCCGGGCGTGCAGCATGAGGTTCTGCTCGGCCTCGCCGTCACCGCCCAGCCCGTCGAGCGTCAGCTGGCCGTTGTCCGGCGCGTCGACCCGCAGCTCGCGGTGCAGGTACCGCAGCGCCAGGTCGGTCAGGTCGTAGGAGCGCTGGTCGGGGCGGGCCAGGTAGGCCGCGATCTGGGTGTCCCGGGCGATGCCGGCCAGGGACCAACCGTGCGCGGCGAAGGCGAGCACGGCCGGCTTGCTGTCGTGCAGCACCTTGGGCCGGGTCTCGTCGGCCAGCCAGCCGGCCAGGGCCGCCTCGTCGCTCGCGTCGAGAGCACTCGGATCGAACCAGGCCGCCGCGCCGGCGGCGGTGGCCAGCGCCATGCCGGTGACGGTGGCGGTGTGTCGCCGGTTGGGGCCGGTGTCGAGCTTGACCGCCACGCCGACCGGGGTGCCCACCGGTGCGTACGTGCTCAGCCAGCCGGTCACCGCGCCCGGCGCGGTGAGCAGCTCGCCAGCCAGCTCGAAGCCCGCCTCCGCCTCCGGCTCGACGGCGTCCAGGTACTGGTAGAGACGGTCGCGCAGGATGCGGAACTGGAGGGTGTCGAAGACCTGGTGCACGGCCTCGCGGTCCCACCCCGGCCAGCGGGCGTCCTCGGGGCGCACCGGCAGCTCCAGGTCGGCGACCAGGCAGTTGATCTCGTAGTTGCGGATCACGTCGGCGAGCCGCTCGCGCAGGCTGTCGCCGGCCTTGCCCTTGATCTCGTCGGCGCGGGCCACCACGCCCTCCACCCCGCCGTACGCGTTGATCCACTTGGCTGCGGTCTTCGGCCCGACACCGGGGACGCCGGGCAGGTTGTCGCTTGTCTCGCCGACCAGCGCGGCCAGGTCGCGGTAGCGCTCGGGGGGCACACCGTACTTGGCCTCGACCGCGGCCGGGTCCATCCGGGCCAGGTCGGAGACGCCCTTGCGGGGGTAGAGCACGGTGATCTGCTCGTCGACGAGTTGGAAGGCGTCCCGGTCACCGGTGCAGATCAACACCGGTATGCCCGCGTCGCGGGCCTGGCAGGCCAGGGTGGCGATGATGTCGTCGGCCTCGTAGCCCTCCTTCTCCACCACCGGCACGCGCAGCGCGGCGAGAACCTCCTTGACCAGGCTGACCTGGCCCTTGAAGTCGGTCGGGGTCTCGCTGCGGCCGGCCTTGTACTCGGCGTACTTGTCGGTGCGGAAGGAGCGGCGGGACACGTCGAAGGCGACGACGATGTGGGTCGGCCGCTCGTCGCGCAGCACGTTGATCAGCATCGAGGTGAAGCCGTACACCGCGTTGGTCGGCTGGCCCGTCGTGGTGGAGAAGTTTTCCACCGGCAGGGCGAAGAAGGCCCGGTATGCCAGGGAATGTCCGTCGACGAGGAGCAGGCGCGGCGTCGTAGCTGTCACGGTGGCGACTCTAGTCCGTACCGCCGACAACTCCGCGATACGGGCGCTCCCACCCGAACTGCGATCCGCCGTACCTGGTGGCGGCCGGACGGGAAGGAAACGAGAAGGTACGGGGGTGAAGGCTGGACTGCCGGCACCGACGCCCGGCGTGCCGGGCGTGGGCACGGCGGATCCAATTCGGGGGCGGGCGGACCACCGACCCGTGGGCCGCCCGTCAGGCTCCGCCGGGCGCTCTGGCGCCCGGGCTCGGGCCGGCCCCCACCAGTTCGTCGACGGGCCAGCACGGGCCCCGAACCGGTCCGCGCCCGCGCCACCGGGCGGAATCCGCCGAGCGGTACCGCGTACTAGGCTGTCGGCTCCGCCACCTGCCTAGCCAATCGGGGACGCCGTTGGAGCTCCGCCTGCTCGGTCCCGTCGAGATCGGCCACGGTGACACGTCGATCGTTCCCGGCCGCCGAATGCACCGCCTGTTGCTCGGCCTGCTGGCGCTCCAGCCCAACGCCGTGCTGCCGAGCGACGACCTGGTCGAGGCGCTCTGGCAGGGTCGCGCCCCCCGGACCGCCCGCTCGATGATCCACTCGCGGATCTCCGAACTGCGGGCCGCCCTGGCCGACGCGGGACTCGGCGCGGACCGGATCGCGATCCTGACCGCCGGGGACGGTTACCGCCTGGTGCTCGACCCGGAGGCCGTCGACGCCCACCGGTTCCGCCGACTGCTCGCCCGGGCCCGCGCCGAACCGGCGGGACTCACCTGGCCGCAGCGGCGCGACCTGCTGCGCGAGGCGGTCGGCCTGTGGCGCGGGCCGGCGTTCGGCGGCTGGTTGCCGCACCGCCCGGCACCACCCGAGGTGCAGGCGCTCGAGGAGGCCCGGCTCACCGCCCTGGAACAGTGCTACGAGGCGGAACTCAACGCCGGCACCGACGGCTCGTCGGTGGTGGACGCGGTGGCGCCGTTGGCCGCCCAGCATCCGAGTCGGGAGCGGTTCACCGCGCTGCTGATGCGGGCGTACGCCGCCGCGGGACGCGCCGGGGAGGCGCTGCGGGCGTACGAGCGGCACCGTCGCTGGCTCGCCGCGGAGCTGGGTAGCGACCCGGATCCCGAGCTGCGACGCCTGCACCTGGAGCTGTTGCGGTCGCTGCCACCGGCGGCCGGGACGGCCACCGCACCGCCCGGTCCCGCCCAGCTGCCGGCCGTGCCGAGCGGGTTCGTGGGCCGGCGGCGGGAACTGGATCAGCTCGACGAGTGGGTGGAACGCGGCACGCGTACCGTCGCCCTGGTCGGACCGCCCGGGGTCGGCAAGACCGCGCTGGCGCTGCGCTGGGCCCACGCCCACTCCCGTCGGCCTGAGGTCACCGGAGCGCTCTACGCCGACCTGCGTGGCAACGACGACGCCCCGCCGCTGCCACCGGAGGCGGTACTGGAGCGGTTCCTGCGTGCGCTCGGCGTACCCGGTGAGGCCGTGCCGGCCGACCCGGAGGAACGGGCGGCCCGCTACCGGACCGAGTTGGCGCACCGGGCCGGCATGGTGGTGCTGCTGGACAACGCCGCCAGCTCCGCCCAGGTCCGACCGCTGCTGCCCGGCAGCGGCGAACACCTGCTGCTCGTCACCAGTCGATACCGGCTCGACGGGCTGGTCGCCTCGCACGGCATCGGCCGGCTGTCGGTGCCGCCGATGACCGAGCAGGAGGCGGCCGAGCTGCTCGTCCGTTCGGCCGGGCCGGCGCAGAGCGACCCGCTGCGCCGCGTCGCCGCGCTCTGCGACCGGCTGCCGCTGGCCCTGCGGATCGCCGCCGCCCGACTCGACGAGGGCGGCGCGGCGGCGCTGGCCGACCGGCTGGCCGGTGAGGGCTCCCGGCTGGGCCTGCTCACCACCGAGGACGTGTCGGTCCGGGCGGCGCTCGGCGTCTCCGCCCGGGCGCTGCCGGCCCCGGCCCGGGCGATGTTCCAGCACCTCGGCGTGCACCCCGGCCCGCGGCCCTCCACCCGCGCCGCCGCCGCGCTGGCCGGCGTGCCTGTCGAGGGTGCCCGGACGCTGCTGGACCAGCTGACGGCAGCGCACCTGGTGCAGCCGGTCGCCGAGGAGCGCCACCAGCTGCACGATCTGGTCCGGCTCTTCGCCGCCGAACAGGCGGCCACCCGGCCCGAGGAGGCCGATGCCGCCCTGCTGCGCGCCCTCGGCTGGTACCGGGACGCCGCGAACGAGGCGGACCGCACGCTACGCCCGGCGGAGCGACCCAACTTCGACTCGTCCGACCCGGGCCTCGCCCTCACCACTGCGGCAGCCGCCCTGGCCTGGCTGGACGCCGAGGCCGACAACCTGGTCGCCGCGGTCGAGTCGGCCGCTGCCCGGCACCCCCGGCTGGCCTGGCAGATCGCCGCCGCGATGTACGGCTGGCTGTTCCGCCGGCAGCACCGGGACCGGTGGGTGCAGCTGTACACGCTTGCCGCCGAGGCGGCCCGGCGGGCCGGCGACATCGACGGGGAGGCGATGATCGCCGGCCGGCTGGCCATCCCGCTCAGCCTGCTCAACCGGCACGACGAGGCGGCCCGCAGCACTGGTCGGGCGTACCAGCTGCGGCAGGCGTCCGGCGATCGGCTCGGTGCCGCCACCGCGCTGCTCAACCTGGCCGCGATCGAGAACAACGCCGGCCGGCCCGAGGCGGCGATCCGCCGGCTCACCGAGGCCGAGCGGCAGAGCCGGACGCTCACCGAGGCCACCCACCTGCGCGCCCTGGTCCGCAGCAACCTCGGCGAGGCGCACCTGCTGACCGGCCGGTACGCGCAGGCCGTCGAGCACTACACCGCCGCGCTGGAGCTGGCGGAGGCCGGGTGCGGGGCCCGCGACGTGGCGGAGATCCTGGTCGGGCTGGCCCGTACCCACCGGGAGGCGGGGACGCCGCGCGCCGCCCTGTCGTACGCCGAACGCGCCGTCACGCAGGCGCAGACCGCCGGTGACCTGCTGATCGAGGCGGAGGCGCGGGAGCAGTCCGGGCGGGCGCGGATCGATCTCGGTGACCTGCCGACCGGGCTGGGCGAGCTGCGCGACGCGCTGCGGACGTACCGCTCGAAGGGGCACCGCGCCACCGACGCGCTGGCGCGGTACGTGGCGGGACTCGCCGGCGACGGCGATTGCTGAACCGACCGGACCCGGTGCGCCGGTCACGGCCGCACCGGGTCCGCGCCGGTCAGAGCACCTTGGCCAGGAACGCCTTGGTGCGCTCGTGCTTGGGGTCGGCGATCACCTCACGCGGGTTGCCCTGCTCGACCACCACACCGTCGTCCATGAAGACAAGCGAGTCGCCGACCTCCCGGGCGAAGCCGATCTCATGGGTCACCACGATCATCGTCATCCCGTCGCGGGCCAGGTCCTTCATCACGTCCAGGACCTCGCCGACCAGTTCGGGGTCGAGTGCGCTGGTCGGTTCGTCGAAGAGCATCAGCTTCGGCTGCATGGCCAGCGCCCGGGCGATCGCCACCCGCTGCTGCTGCCCGCCGGACAGCTGGCTCGGGTAGTTACCCAGCTTGTCACCGAGCCCGACCCGCTCCAGCAGCGCCACCGCCCGGTCGCGCACCTCGGTCCGCTTCTCCCGGCGCACCAGCAACGGCGCCTCGGTGACGTTCTCCAGCGCGGTCTTGTGCGGAAAGAGGTTGAACCGCTGGAACACCATGCCGATCGAGCGGCGCTGCGCGGCGACCTCCTTCTCCCGCATCTCGTGCAGCTTGCCGCCGCGCTCGCGGTAGCCGATCAGGTCACCGTCCACCCAGATCCGCCCGGCGTTGATCTTCTCCAGGTGGTTGATGCAGCGCAGGAAGGTCGACTTGCCCGAGCCGGAGGGCCCGAGCAGGCAGCACACCTCACCGGTCCGCACCGCAAGGTCGATGCCCTTGAGCACCTCGATCGAGCCGAACGACTTGTGCACCTGCTCGGCGCGGACCATGGGATCCGACTCCGTGGCCGGCACGCCGGCCTGGGTCGGCACGCTCACCTGCGTCATACGCCCCCTGCCCCTCCGGTGGCGCCGCCGCCACCGACCGCCATGCCGCGCAGTCGGGCCTTCGCCTGCCCGGTCCGACCGGTGCCCTTGGCGAAGTGCCGCTCCAGGTAGTACTGCCCGACCAGCAGCACGCTGCTCAACAGCAGGTACCACAGGGTCGCCGCGACCAGCATCGGGAAGACCTGGAAGGTCCGGCTACCGACCGCCCGGAGCTGGAAGAACAGCTCGGCGGAGACCGGCACGAAGGCCACCAACGAGGTGTCCTTGAGCATCGCGATCGTCTCGTTGCCGGTCGGCGGGACGACCACCCGCATGGCCTGCGGCAACACGATGCGGCGCAGGATCTGGGTACGGGTCATGCCCAGTGCCTGGGCGGCCTCCGTCTGTCCCTCGTCCACCGACTGGATGCCGGCCCGGACGATCTCCGCCATGTACGCGGCCTCGGAGAGCCCCAGCGCCAGCATGCCGGCGACGAAGCCGGTGAGGATGTCCACCGCCGAGAAGCCGAACAGCCGCGCCTCGAAGTCCTGCACCCCGAACAGCGCGCCGAGCTGCCGGTCGAAGGGCAGCCCGAACTCGATCCGGGCCCAGAGGATGCCCAGGTTGCCGAAGAGGATCGCCAGCACCAGCCGGGGCACCGCCCGGAAGAACCAGGTGTACGCCCAGGCGACGCCACGCAAAATCGGGTTCCCCGACAGCCGCATGATCGCGATGATGACGCCAAGCACGATACCGATAAGCATGGCGGTCACGAGCAGCGCGATGCTGCCACGCACGCCGGCCATGATCGGCGGGCGGAACATCTCGTTCACCATGAACGACCAGTTGAACGCCTCGTTCGTCACCAGCAGGTGCACGAACATGGCGACCAGCACCCCGATCACGGCGACCGCGACCCACCGCCCGGGATGCCGCACGGGCACGGCCTGGATGGGTTCCGGCCGTGCCCGTTCGGGTGTATCGGTGTCGATCGACATGTCAGCTGGTCGGGTTCAGTGCCGAGGAGGTGATGGCCCCACCCTCGACACCCCACTTCTTCAGCGCCGCCTCGTAGCTGCCGTCGGCGATGACCGCCTGCACGGCCTCCTGAAGCACCTCGGCGAACGCGGTCTGGTCCTTCTTCACCGCGTAGCCGTACGGCGCCGACTCGTAGATGTCGCCGAGCACCTCCAGCTGGCCGTTGCTCTGCTGCACGGCGTACGCGCCGACCGGCGAGTCGGCAAGCATGGCGTCGTTCTTGCCGCTGACCACGGCGGCCGTCGCGTCGCTCTGCGCCTGGTACTGGTCGATGCTGATCTCCGGCTGGCCGGCGTCGGTGCACTTCTTCGACCGGGCCTGGATGTCGTCGAGCTGGACGGTGCCGACCTGCACGGCGATCTTCTTGCCGCAGGCGTTGTCCGGGTCCACCTGGGCCGGGTTACCGGTCTTGGTGGCCCACTGGGTGCCGGCGGAGAAGTAGCTCACCATGTTGACGGTCTGCAACCGCTCGGCGTTGATCGTGAACGAGGAGACACCGACCTCGTACTTGCCGGAGTCCACACCCGGCAGGATCGCGTCGAACGGCGCCGACTCGTACTCCGCCTTCAGGCCGAGCTTCTGCGCCACCGCATTGAACAGCTCGATGTCGAAGCCGATCACCGTGCTGCCGTCGGTGTCGAGGAACTCCGCCGGGGCGTACGTCGCGTCGGTGCCGACCTTGATCACGCCGTCGGCCTTGATCGTGTCGGGCACCTTGGCGGCCAGGTCCGCGTCGGCAGCGGCGGTGACGGTGGCTCCCGCACCGGGCTCGTCGGCGCTGTCCTGCTCACCGCAGGCCGCCATGGAGAGGGTGAGCAGCGCCGCACCGGTCACGCCGAGCACCGCCCGGCGGCGACCGTTGAAGTTGAACAACATGTGGTACTCCTTGCTGAGAGGGATGACGGCTGGTCAGGCCACGCCGAGGTAGGCCTCCTTGACGGCCGGGTCGTGCAGCAACTCCGCGCCGGTGCCCTCTTTGACGATCCGGCCCGTCTCCAGCACATACGCGCGGTGCGCCCGGGCGAGAGCCTGCTGCGCGTTCTGCTCCACCAGCAGGATCGTGGTGCCCTGCGCGTTGATCTCCGTGATGATGCTGAAGATCTGCTGGATCAGCATCGGCGCCAGCCCCATCGACGGCTCGTCGAGCAGCAGCAGCTTCGGCCGGCTCATCATCGCCCGACCGACGGCAAGCATCTGCTGTTCACCGCCGGAGAGCGTGCCACCGACCTGCTTGCGCCGCTCCGCCAGCCGGGGGAACAGCTCCAGCACCCGGGCCAGGTCCTTGGCCACCTCGGAGCGGTCCCGCCGGGTGTAGGCACCCATGTCCAGGTTCTCCAGCACCGTCATGCCGGGGAAGATGCCCCGACCCTCGGGCGCCTGGCAGAGCCCACGGCGTACCCGCAGGTCGGCCCGGAGCTTGGTGATGTCCTCACCGGCGAACCGGATGCTGCCCGAGGCCACCGGACGGATGCCGGAGATGGCCCGCATGGTGGTCGACTTGCCGGCACCGTTGGCCCCGATCAGGGCCACGATCTCGCCCTCGTTCACGGTCAGGCTGATGCCGTGCAGCGCCTTGATCCGCCCGTAGAGCAGGCTGACGTCTTCGATCTCAAGCAACGTCGTCATCCGGCACCCCCAGGTAGGCAGCGATCACCCGGTGGTCCTCGCGCACCTCGGCGGGGAGCCCTTCAGCGATCTTCTTTCCGAACTCCAGCACCACGATCCGGTCGGTGACCCCCATGACCAGACGCATGTCGTGCTCGATGAGCAGCACGGTGATGCCCTGGTCCCGGATCTTGCGGATGAGCTGGAGCAGTTCCTCCTTCTCCGCCGGGTTGAAGCCGGCAGCCGGCTCGTCCAGGCAGAGCAGCACCGGGTCGGTGGCCAGCGCCCGGGCGATCTCCAACCGGCGCTGCTCGCCGTACGACAGGTTGCGCGCGGCGTCGTGCATCCGGTTGGCGATGCCGACGAAGTCCAGCAACCGCTGGGCCTTCTCCAGCCCGTCGCGCTCCTCCCGGTGGTGCCGGGGCAGCCGGAACAGCGCGGACAGCACGCTGGTCTTGTGGTGCGCGTCGGCGCCCACCTGGATGTTCTCCAGCGCCGTCATCTCCGGGAACAGGCGGATGTTCTGGAACGTCCGCGCCATGCCCATCTTGGTGATGTGGTGCTTCTTCTTGCCGGTGATCCGCTGGCCGCGGAACCGGATCTCGCCCTCGGAGGGCTGGTAGATCCCGGTCATCGCGTTGAAGCAGGTGGTCTTGCCGGCGCCGTTGGGGCCGATCAGCCCCAGGATCTCACCCTTGTAGAGGGTGAAGTCCACGTCGTTGAGGGCCACCACGCCGCCGAAGCGCAGCGTCACGTGGTCGACCTCAAGCAGCGGCTCCCGGGCGGCGGCGGTGGACTCCACCGCCGGCGCGCCGGCCTGCTCAGGAACGGTCGGCTTCTGCACGGTCTCACCCACCGACGATCACCTCCTTGCGACGATCCTTGAACTCCGCCGCTCGTCGTCGGTTCGGTATCAGACCCTGCGGCCGGAAGATCATCATGATCACCAACACCAGGCCGAAGAACATGA
The DNA here is from genome assembly GCF_038246755.1 of Micromonospora sp. FIMYZ51. NCBI lineage: Bacteria > Bacillati > Actinomycetota > Actinomycetes > Micromonosporales > Micromonosporaceae > Micromonospora > Micromonospora sp. FIMYZ51. Next base: position 5,172,536 of record NZ_CP134706.1, read on the forward strand.
ACCGGTACTCGTACAGCTCGACGCCGAAGAACTCGATGCCGCGGAACCGCTCGATCATGTACGCCACCAGGCCACCACCGACGATCGCGCCGACGATGTTGCCCGAGCCGCCGAGAATGACCGCGGCCAGAATGATGATCGAGTTGAGCAGCTCCAGGTTCTGCGAGCTGACGAAGTTCTGCTTGCCGGCGAAGAGTGCCCCGGCCAGACCACCGATGAACGCACCCGAGGCGAACGCCCAGAGCTTGAACTTGAACGTCGGCACACCCATCAGCTGCGCCGCGTCCTCGTCCTCCCGGATCGAGATCCAGGCCCGGCCGACCCGGCTGCGGTTCAGGTTACGCACGCCGATGACCACCAGGATGATCAGCGTGAGGACCAGCCAGTAGTACGGCCGCGGGTCCAGCACACCGAAGATCGGCTTGCCGTCGGAGTAGTTGCCCGGCGGGTGCGGGATCTGGTTGAAGCCCCGCTGTCCCTTCAGGAAGTCGGAGCTGGTCGCCGCGACCCGGATCATCTCGGCGAAGCCGAGCGTCACGATGGCCAGGTAGTCACCGCGCAACCGCAGCGTCGGCGTACCCAGCATCACGCCGGAGATCATGGTGAGCACCAGTGCCACCGGCAGCGCCAGCAGCCACGGCCAGAGCGTCTTGAGGTCACTGCTCGGCGAGGTCAGCACCGCCACCGTGTACGCACCGACCGCGAAGAAGCCGAAGTAGCCCAGGTCCAGCAGGCCGGCGAAGCCGACCACGATGTTCAGGCCGACCGCCAGCAGCACGTAGATGGAGATGGTGAAGAGCACCTGCCCGAAGTTCGACCCGGTGGTCGGGATCGGCCCGAGCCACTGGTAGAACTCCCGGTTCGGCAGCGCGTAGAAGAAGACGATGACCGCCGCGATGACGGCCCAGCGCATCCAACGTGGCGCGTTGTGCCACCGCTCGGAGACCGCGTGGCGGCCCGAATCGATCCATTCCCTCACGCTTGTCATGCGCGGGCCCTCCCCAACGACTCGCCCAGCAGACCGGTCGGCCGGAACATCAGCAGCACGACCAGCACCACGAAGGCGACCAGGTCCTTCCAGTTCGCCCCGAACAGGGCGGAGGCGTAGTTCTCGACCAGGCCGAGCAGCAACCCGCCGAGCAGCGCACCGCGCAGGTTGCCGATGCCGCCGAGGACCGCCGCGGTGAACGCCTTCAACCCGAGCAGGAAGCCGACGCTGTAGGTAAGCGTGCCGATCCGGATGTCGTAGAGCATTCCGGCGACCCCGGCCATCACACCGCCGATGATGAAGACGACGAGGATGATCCGGTCCTTGTTGATGCCCATCAGCGCTGCCGTGTTGGCGTCCTGGGCGACCGCGCGGATACCCCGGCCGGTCCGGCTGCGGTTGATGAACAGGTCCAACGCGATCATCATCGCCAGCGCCGATCCGATGATCAGCAACTGCACCACTGTGACTTCCGCACCGGCGATGGTGAACAGGACGTCGTTCTTGACCACTGTGGGAGCACCGACCGGGAGTCGGCGGGTGTAGATGCCGAACGCCTCGGCGATCGCGATCGACGCACCGATCGCGGTAATCAAAAAGGCCAGCGGCGGAGCGTTGCGCTTGCGCAGCGGCCGGTACGCCACCCGCTCGATCACCGTCGCGGTGCCGGCCGAGGCCACCGCCGCGATCAGTGCACCGACAAGCAGGTAGAGCATGATCGAGCCGAAGCCGCTGACCACCGAGTCACGGCCCAGGCCGAGAGCGGCCCAGCCCCAGATGGCGGCGAAAGCACCCGCGATGAAGACCTCGGAGTGAGCGAAGTTGATGAGTCTCAGCACGCCGTAGACCAGCGTGTAACCCAGTGCGACAAGGGCATAGATGGCGCCCACTGTCAGCCCGGTTATCGTGTATCCCCCGAAATCGGAGAACAGGGCGTTGAAGTCCAAGGAAGGCACTCCGTACAGGATGAAGAAACATGGGGGTGCGGCCGGGAGTCAGCTCCCGGCCGCACCCACGATCACCACTCGACCGATCTAGCAGCGACCGGCGTCAGGACTTCGGGATCTCCCGAGCCGGCACGATCTTGCCGCCCTCGACCTTGTACGCGAACACCCGCACCGACTCCGGCGCCAGGTCACCGTTCTCGGTGAACTTGTAGTTGGCCGCCACGCCCTGGCCGGTGTAGCCCTTCACGAACTCCAGCAGCTTCTCCCGGGTGGTGTTGCCCGCCTTGATGCCCTGCAGCAGGATGTTCGCCGCGTCGAACGCGGTGTCGCTGTAGGTGCCCGGGTCGACGCCGTGCAGCGCCTTGTAGTCCTCTTCGAAGGTGCCACCGGTCTCCGAGGCCGGCAGGCAGGGGCAGGTCAGGATGCTGCCCTCGGCGGCCGCCGCGCCGGCGCCCTCGATGTAGGCGGCGTCGTTGGAGCCGTCGCCGGCGACCAGGGTCGCGGTGACCCCGGCAGCGGTGAGCTGCTTACGGATCAGGCCGGCCTCCTGGTAGTAGCCGCCGTAGTAGACCGCGGTCGCGCCGGAGGACTTGACCTTGGTGACGGTCGCCGAGAAGTCGTTCTGCTTGCCGTCGCCCTGCACCTTGTCGCTGCCGACGACCTTGGCGCCCAGGGTCTTCTTGACCTCGTCGGCCAGGCCGGCGCCGTACGCGGACTGGTCGTCGATGACGTAGACCTTCTCGGCCTTCAGCTCGTTCTCGATGTACCAGGCAGCGGCCGGGCCCTGGCTCAGGTCGTTACCGACCACCCGGAAGAAGGTCTTCCAGCCCTGGTCGGCCAGGTTCGGCCGGGTCGCGGACGGGGTGACGTGCACCAGACCGGCCTCGGAGAAGAGCGGGTTGGCCGCCTCCGACTCGCCGGAGAACGCCGGGCCGACGATGCCGAGCACCTGGGCGTCGTCGATCGCCTGCTGCGCCAGCGCCGGGGCCTGCTCCGGGTTGCCCTGGGAGTCCAGCGGCACCAGGGTCACCTGGCAGTCGGCGTTCTCCTTGTTGTACTTATCGAGGGCCAGCTTGACGCCGTTGTTCTCGTTGATGCCCAGCGCCGCGGCCGGGCCGGTGAGCGCGCCGAAGAATGCAATCTTGCTGCCGCAGCCGTCACCGCTGGCCTCGTCGGATCCACTGTCAGACTTGCAGGCGGTCGCGCCACCCAGAGCGAGAGCGGCGATCGCCACCCCACCGACCAAACGTACGAGCTTCTGCCTCACGGCCCGAACCCTCCTCCATCCCATGGCCCGAACCACCCGCTGCCTATTGGCCCTTGCGAGGGCGGACGAACCAGACCGTCGTCGCGGTCTGGGGCCGGACGTTATCCCACCGTGCAGCAATGGCGTAAGCCCCGGGAGGGGCCGTTGACCGAACCGTTACACGCGGTGGCGGATAGGGGGTGATCGCTGTAAGAAGCCGCCGTCGAAGCGTCGGTTACGAGGATTTTTCGCTTTCGTTTCGTCGCCACCGGTCCAGGCTGCGGGCAGAATCCGTCACGACCCCGCCGGCAAGGCCCCCCACCAGGCACGGGACCCGTTTCCAGGGTCGGTCAACATGACCAATTGATCTTCTTGGACGGCCACCGCGAGCCCCCCGTCGCCGCCGGACGGCACCTCCACCGGCAGCATGACGAAACGCCACGAATCTCCAGCGTCCGGAGAGAACCACAGCCGGTGACCCCCAGCGTCGGCGGTCGCCGCCACCACCCGATCGCCGCTGGCCGCCAGCGACCGCACCGACGGCGCGACCGCACCACCCCCGCCGAAGGAACCCACCCAACGCCCCTCGGCGCCGGCCCACCGCCACACCCCGAAACCGCCCGACACCGGACCGACCACCAGCACCGCGCCACCCGACGTCCTGGTCACCCGCTGCGCCTGACCACGCCCATCCGCCCCCGGCAACGCCAGCCGCCGCCACACCCGGGCATCCGGCGAGGTCCAGGCCACCGGCGACACACCGGCCGCCAGCACCACACCCACCGCCAACCACCCCGACGGCACCGCCACCGCGTCGTACGCGAGCGTGCGGCCCCGGCCGTCGCTCGCCAACTCCGGCAGACCCTCGTGCAGCGTGAAGTGCTCCCCATCCGGGGCGGTCCAGACCGCCGCCCCGGCCACCCGGTTGCCCACCAGCAGCCACCCACCCGGCCCGGCCGCCAGCCGGGAAACACTCACCGCCCGCTCGCCGCCATACAAACCGACAGGTGCGGCCACCTCGCGGAGCACCCCGTCCGACCCCTGCGACCAGGTGGCCGTACGGGGATTTCCGTGCGCGCCCCCACTCGCCGCGCCCAGCGCCACCAGCCGCCCGTCCCGGCAGGCCACCGCGTAGAGCACGTGCCGGCGACCGTGGAAACTCGACGGCACGGTAGCCAGCACCGTCCACTCCCGACCGTCCGGACTGGCCCAGGCCGCCGGGCCGCTCCGCCCGGCCGCGTCGGCGACCCCACCAACGGCGTACCAGCGCCCGGCGCAGGTCACCGCGTCGCGCACCATGGTCCGGTCAGCATCGCCGGGCGGGGCGGGCAGCACCGTGGACTGCCAGGCCGGACGCAGCAGCGGCACCGCCTTCGGCGCACCCGGTCCGGTGCAGCCGGCAAGCACCACCGCCAGGCCCGCAACGACCGGGATCAGCCGCCGGATCGACACGGCGTCGATATTATCGACGCCGGCCACTTCCGGTGGGCCGGCGTCGCTCAGGACGCCGGCTGGGTCACCTCGCCACCGGCGGTCTCGGCCAGGATCCGCTCGGAGACCTCCTTCATGGTCATCCGGTGGTCCATCGCCGTCCGCTGGATCCACTTGAACGCCTGCGGTTCGGTCATGTTGTACGTGGTCATCAGCGCGCCCTTGGCCCGCTCGACGGTCTTGCGGACCTCCAGCCGGTCGGTCAACCCGGCGACCTCGGCCTCCAGCGCCGCGATCTCCGAGTAGCGGGACAGCGCGATCTCCACCGCCGGCACCAGGTCGCTCTTCTGGAAGGGCTTGACCAGGTACGCCATCGCACCCGCCGCCCGAGCCCGCTCCACCAGGTCACGTTGGCTGAACGCGGTCAAGATGATCACCGGGGCGATCCGGGCGCCGGCGATCCGCTCGGCGGCGGCCAGCCCATCCATGATCGGCATCTTGATGTCGAGGATGACCAGATCGGGCTTCAACTCCTCGGCCAGCCGGACGGCGGTCTCGCCGTCACCGGCCTCCCCGACCACCTCGTAGCCCTCTTCGGCCAGCATCTCGGCCAGGTCCAGCCGGATCAGCGCCTCGTCCTCGGCGATCAACACCCGCCTGCGCGCGGCATCCGTCTGCGTCTCGGCCACGAGCCACTCCCACCAGTCTGAGCCCCGACACCCGCGGTACCGGGTGTCGCCCTCCCTAGCGTAGTAGGTAACCTATGGGGCGACGCGACAGGCGTTAAGCGAGAAAGTCCCCGTATTCCAACCGGTAGAGAAACGGAGCTCAAACCTCCGACAGTGTGGGTTCGAATCCCACCGGGGACACCACAAGTGTCGTACAGCCGTTCGACAATGACGCCATGCATCCACCCGAGGTGCGTGCACGCGCACGAAGCTTATACCTGACTGGTGCGACCGTCGCCGAGGTTGCCAGGAGCATCGGCCTGCCCTATGCCACCGTGCGCCACTGGTGCCGGGACCAGCCAGTCGCGAGGATGCGCGTCACCGCCTTACGTTGCTTCCGGTGTCGCACCGACGTCGACAACCCGACAATCGTTGCCGCCTCGACGGCTGCCGGATCGCCAACCGGGTCACCGTGCGCGGCAAGGCGTACGTCTACCCGCGCTACATGCTCGTCAACGAGTCGGCCGACATCATGGGATTGTGCCAGTGGGCGCTGGACCTGCTCGGCATCGCCTGGCGGATGAACCGCCGCAACAGCCTCTTCGTGGCCCGCCGGGAGGCGGTCGCCGCGCTGGACCGGCACGTCGGCCCGAAGTCGTGACCTACCGGCCGCCGGCTGACCATGGGCCGACGGGGGCCGGTCGGCCGGCTCCGGCGCCCCGGCCACCCGTCATCCCGGCCACCCGCCATCCGGCCCGACCAGCTCGGCTGCCTCGCGGTCAGCTCGCGGCGAGCGCCTGGGCCAGGTCGGCGCGGAGGTCCTCCGGGTCCTCCAGGCCGACCGAGACCCGCAACAGTCCGGGCACGGGCTTCGCGTCCCGCTCGACCGGGCGGTGGGTAAGCGATGCCGGGTGCTGGATGAGGGTGTCGACGCCGCCGAGGGAGACGGCGTGGGTGATCAGCCGGCAGGCGCCGGCCACCGCCGCTGCGGCGGGCGCGCCGCCGCGTACCTCGAAGGCGAGCAGGCTGCCGGGGCCGGACATCTGCCGGCCGACGAGCCCGGCCGGGTCGTTGACGCCGGGGTGGTGTACCCGGGTCACCGCCGGATGGTCGCTGAGCCAGGCGGCGAGCTTCTCCGCGCCGGCCTGCTGGGCGCGTACCCGCAGTGGCAGCGTCTGTAGGCCGCGGTGCAGCAGGTACCCGCCGAGCGGGTGCAGGATCGCGCCGGTGAGGGCGCGGACCTGGCGCAGCCGGACGGCCCATTCGGTGTCGCAGGCGAGCACTCCGGCGAGGACGTCGCCGTGGCCGCCGATGCTCTTGGTGGCGCTGTGCAGGACGAGCCGGGCGCCGTGCCGGGTGGGTTGTTGGAGCACCGGGGTGGCGACCGTGTTGTCGATGAGCAGCGGCACCTCGCCGGCGGCGTCGGCAAGGGCGGCGATGTCGAGCAGGTCGAGGGTGGGGTTGGCCGGGGTCTCGGCGATCACCAGGGCGGTGTCGGGGCGGATGGCGGCGGCGACCTCCTCGGGGCGGGCCCAGCTGACCTCGGTGCCGAGCAGGCCGGTGGCGAGTACGTGGTCGGTGCCGCCGTAGAGGGGGCGGACGGCAACCAAATGTCGTTTGCCGGTGTGGGTGGCGGCGAGCAGGGCGGCGGTGAGGGCGGCCATGCCGCTGGCGAAGGCTACCGCTTCGGCGGTGCCCTCCAGCTCGGCGAGGGCGGTTTCGAAGCGGGCCACGGTGGGGTTCCACAGCCGCTGGTAGACGGCGCTGGTGCCGGCCGGTGCCGGGTTACCGGTGGCCAGGGTCTCGTATGCGTCTCCGCCGGCCTCGACCGACGGTAGAGGGTTGGTGGTCGACAGGTCGATCGGTGGCACGTGGACGCCGAGGGCCGCGAGGTCGTCGCGGCCGGCGTGCACGGCTCGGGTGTCCACGGTCACCATGCTGGACAGGATCGAACATGCAGCTGACCAGGGGCAATACCTCCGAACATCATTCGCGGAAAACGCCTTCCGTGTTGGGCTGGTTCGGTGAAGGATGGCCGCATGCCCCTCGCATCGAATGATGTACGGCCGTTCGCGGCCCTCGACGACACCGACCGCGCGATCCTGGCCGAGTTGTCCGCGGACGGGCGGCTGCCGAACAACGCCCTCGCCGAGCGGGTGGGGGTGGCCCCGTCCACCTGTCTGGCGCGGACCCGGGCGCTGCGGGAAAGTGGCGCGATCCGCGGGTTCCACGCCGAGGTGGACCCGGCGGCGGTGGGTCTGCCGTTGCAGGCGCTGGTGTCGGTACGGCTGACCGAGCATGCCCGGGGGGCGGTGGACGCGTTCCGGGCCCGTTCGGTGCGGCTGCCCGGGGTGGTGTCGGTGTTCCACGTGGCGGGGGCGGATGACTACGTGCTGCACGTGCGGGCCGCCTCGGCGGAGGCGCTGCGGGACTTCGTCCTGGATCATCTGGCCGTGGATCCTGCGGTGCAGCACACCCAGACCAGCCTGATCTTCGAGCAGGCGCGTGGGATGGGCTGATCACACCGGTGCCGCGGCGGGAACAAATCCGGCATCTGCCGGGTTGGCCAGGCGTGTGATCGACGTACCGCTTTCTGTTCTCGACCTCGCCCCCGTCGCGGCCGGCGCCTCCGCCGGCGAGGCGCTGCGGCACACCACCGAGCTGGCCCGGCGCACCGACGAGCTGGGCTACCACCGGTTCTGGGTGGCCGAGCACCACAACATGCCGGCCATCGCGTCGTCGGCGCCGGCGGTGCTGATCGCGCACCTGGCCGCGCAGACCGAACGGATCCGGCTCGGCTCGGGTGGGGTGATGCTGCCCAACCATGCGCCGTTGGTGGTCGCCGAGCAGTTCGGGACGCTTGAGGCGCTGCATCCGGGCCGCATCGACCTGGGCATCGGCCGGGCGCCGGGCACCGACCGGATGACCGCGCTGGCGTTGCGCCGGACGATGGAGGGGTTGTCGGCCGAGGGTTTCCCGCGCGAGCTGGCCGATCTGATGAACTACTTCGCCGACGACGCGGGTGGGCCGATCACGGCCACCCCGGGGCGCGGCCAGCGGCCGGCGGTCTGGCTGCTGGGTTCCAGCGGGTTCAGCGCCCAGTTGGCCGGCGCGTTGGGGCTGCCGTTCTCGTTCGCGCACCATTTCAGCGCCGAGAACACGCTGCCCGCGCTGGCGCTGTACCGGCAGAGTTTCCGGCCGTCGCAATGGCTGCGCGAGCCGTACGCGATGGTGGCGGTGAACGCGGTCTGTGCGGAGACCGACGAGCGAGCGGAGTGGCTGGCCGGGCCGGCCGGGTTGTCGTTTCTGCGGCTGCGCGCGGGGCGGCCCGAGCCGCTCGCCACGCCGGAGGAGGCTGCCGCGTATCCGTACCAGGATCTGGAGCGGGAGTTCCTGGCGCAGCGGCGGCAGGGGCAGGCGACCGGCTCGCCGGAGACGGTCCGCGGCCAGTTGGGTGAGTTGTTGGCGCGCACCGGTGCGGACGAGTTGATGCTCACCACGATGGTGTACGACGTTGCCGACCGGGTGCGTTCGTTCGAGCTGATCGCCGAGGAGGTCGCCGGGGGTCTGCGCGGCCGGGCGGCCGGGTTGGGCGGCTGACGTAGCCAGCCGGTCCGGGCGACGGCGCGGGCTTTCCGCTCGGCGGCTTGGTGGCCCAGGTCACAGCGGTTCCGGACCATGAAACATGAGCTTCATGACAGCGTCACCCTCGCGACGCGGACGCTGCCTAATGTTGGTTCCGGTGGTGGTACGGCACTCCCCGGTCGGGACGGGTCGGGGGTGCCGCGGTGTGGGGCACCGGGCCGCGATTGAGCGGATTCCGCGATTGCGGCCCGGTGCCTGTTCCGTTTTCCTACCGGCGGGTCAACGCAGGTAGATGCGGGGTGCGGGCGGGCTGGCCATCCCGTCACCGAGGAAGAAGCTCGGGTGCGGGGGCTGGTTGTAGGCGGTGTTCTGCCAGGCGATCGCGACCCGATATTGCAGGTCGTGCAGCAGGGTGTGCAGCCGGAGGTTGGTCGCCGTCGGAGTGCTGTAGATGCGCAGCGCCCGGCTGTCGGTGGTGCGCCAGACCACCTCTTCCCGCCAGTCGCCGAACAGGTCGGCGGAGAGGTTCGGGGTGGCCTTGGTGCCGTTGTTTGACGAGACCCCGCTGGCGGTGAGCAACCGGGTGTCGCTGCTGGTGCCGTACTTGTCGATCCGGGTGGCGTCGAGCAGTTCGCGAACCGGGTCGCCGTCCCACCAGATGAGGAAGTTCGTCGAGGAGGGCTTGCGGCCGACGTTCTGGCCTCGGGTGTTGGCCAGGCCGCTCACCGCGGCCGACCAGGATTCGGCGCCGGGGCTGCCGGCCCAGATGTCGGCGGAGACGCCCCGGCCGTTGTCCCCGCCGGCCGCGGTGGACCAGAGGATCTGGCCGGTGCGGGCGTCGGCGAACCAGGAGCTGGGCCGGCTGGCTTCTTCGCTGACCTTGAAGTACTCCAGGCCCGGGCGGGACGGGTCGAGGTCGCCGACGTGCCCGGCGTCGCCGTGGCCGAGTCCGGTGGACCACAGCAGTCGGCCGTTGTCGTCGATGGTGGCCGCGCCGTAGACGATCTCCTGCCGGCCGTCGCCGTCGACATCGGCCACCGAGAGGCTGTGGTTGCCCTGCCCGGCGGCGGCTCCGTTGCCGCTGGTGTTGGAGTCGAAGGTCCACCGCTTGGTGAGGGTGCCGTTGCGGAAGTCCCAGGCGGCGACGACCGCGCGGGTGTAGTAGCCGCGCGCCATGATCAGTGAGGGCCGTTGGCCGTCCAGGTACGCGGTGCCGGCGAGGAAGCGGTCGACCCGGTTGCCGTACGAGTCGCCCCAGGAGGAGACGGTGCCGCGCGGCGGGTCGTAGTTGACGGTGGAGAGGGCGGCACCGGTACGACCGTCGAACATGGTCAGGTACTCCGGCCCGGCGAGCACGTATCCGCTGGAGTTGCGGTGGTCGGCACTGGCGTTGCCGATCACCTGGCCGGTGCCGGTGCGGGTGCCGTCGGCGGTCTTCATGGCCACCTCGGCGCGCCCGTCGCCGTCGTAGTCGTACACCTGGAACTGGGTGTAATGGGCGCCGGCCCGGATGTTGCGGCCGAGGTCGATGCGCCACAGCCGGGTGCCGGTCAGGGTGTACGCGTCGACGTAGACGTTGCCGGTGTAGCCGGACTGGGAGTTGTCCTTGGCGTTGGACGGGTCCCACTTGAGCACGAACTCGTACCGGCCGTCGCCGTCCAGGTCGCCGACGCTTGCGTCGTTGGCGCTGTAGGTGTACGCCTCGCCGCTGGGCGTGGTGCCACCCGGCGGGATCTGCAACGGCACGTCGAGGTAGCCGGCCGGGAACTGGAGCGCCGGTGCGGAGGCGGCCTGTTCGGCGCCGTCCACCACGGCCCGCACGGTGTACGCCGCCCCGGCCGGAGCGCCGCTGTCGAGGTAGTTGGTGGCGCCGGTGATCGGGCTGGCGTTCACCCTGGTCGTACCCCGGTAGAGGTTGAACGCCACGCCGGTGGTCTCGGTGCCGAGCAGCCGCCAGGAGACCAGGTTGGCCGAGCCGGAGCGGACGCTGATCAGGCCCCGGTCCAGGTTCTCCGCCTGCATCGCGCCGGCCGGCGGGGTGGTCGGCGGCGGGGTGGTCGGCGGTGGCGTGGTGGGTGCCGGCGTGGTGGGTGCCGGCGTGGTGGGTGCCGGCGTGGTGGGTGCCGGCGTGGTGGGGGCCGGCGTGGTGGGGGCCGGCGGCGTGGTCGGGGTGGTGCCGCCGGTGCAGCTGGTGCCGTTCAGGGCGAAGCTGGTCGGGGCCGGGTTGCTGCCGCTCCAGGAGCCGTTGAAGCCGAAGTTGACGCTGGCGTTGGTGCCGATGGTGGCGTTGTAGTCGACGTTGCGGGCGCTCACCTGGGCGCCGGACTGGGTGACGGTGGCGTTCCAGACCTGGGTGATCTGCTGCCCACTGGCGTAGGACCAGGTAAGCGTCCAGCCGTTGACCGGGTCGCCGAGGTTGGTGACGGTGACGTCGGCGCCGAAGCCGCCGGTCCACTGGTTGGTGACGCGGTAGTCGACGCGACATCCAACGGCGGCGGCCGAGGCGGTCAGGGTGGTCAGCGCGCCGGCGGCAGCGACAGCGGTGGCGGTAGCCGCGGCGAGCAGGGCCGCCCGGGGGGCGGTGCGATGCATGGTTCCTCCGGTGGAGGTCGGACGCGCGGCAGCCGGTGGTCCGCCGGCCGTGCCCGAAGCCGACCGGGTCGTTGGTCGCCGGCCGTGCCCGGAGCCGACGAGGTGCCGCGCTGCTGGAAAGATCTCGATTGATCGATGCCCATGAGTACGCTCCCGCGCATCTGCGATGCTAGGGCAAGCGCTTTCTTGAGACAATCGGCCTGCTCAGCTTGCCTGAAGCCGGGTCTCTTTGATCAACTCACGGGGTGGCTGCACACATGACTCCAGAGGAGTTTCGCCAGGCCGGGCACGCGGTGGTCGACTGGATCGCGGACTACTGGGCCACGCTGCCCGAGCGCCCGGTCACCTCCCAGGACCCGCCCGGCACGGTGGCCGCCGGCCTACCGGCCGGACCGCCGGAGCGGGGCGAGCCGGTCGAGGCGGTCCTCGCCGACCTGGACAAGCTGGTCGCGCCGGGGCTCACGCACTGGCAACACCCCGGCTTCTTCGGTTACTTTCCGGCCAACACGTCCGGCCCCAGCGTGCTTGGCGACCTGGTCAGCGCCGGCCTGGGCGTACAGGGCATGCTCTGGGCCACCGGTCCGGCCTGCACCGAGCTGGAGACGGTGATGCTCGACTGGCTGGCGGAGGCGCTGGACCTGCCGGCGCGGTTCCGCTCCACCGGCCCCGGCGGTGGCGTCATCCAGGACTCGGCCTCGTCCGCCACGCTGGTGGCCACCCTGGTCGCCCTGCACCGGGCCGCCGGCGGGCGGTGGCGCGAGGTGGGCGTCGACCGCCGCTACCGGGTGTACGCCTCCACCGAGGCGCACTCGTCAATCGAGAAGGCCGCCCGGATCGCCGGCCTCGGCAGCGACGGGGTACGGCTGATCGAGGTGGACCCGGAGAGCCAGGCCATGTCGGTGACGGCGCTGCGCGCCGCGATCGAGGCGGACCGGGCGGCCGGGGTGGTGCCCGCGCTGGTCGTGGCGACCGTCGGCACCACCTCCAGCACGGCGGTGGACCCGTTGCCGTTGATCGGACCCGTCTGCGCCGAGTACGGGGTGTTCCTGCACGTCGACGCCGCGTACGCGGGTGCCGCGGCGGTCTGCCCGGAGCTGCGGTTCGGCCACGCCGGCCTGGAGTACGCCGACTCCTACTGCTTCGACCCGCACAAGTGGCTGCTCACCGGCTTCGACTGCGACGCGTTCTGGGTCGCCGACGCCGACGAGCTGGTCGAAGCGTTGACCGTCCTGCCGGAGTACCTGCGCAACGCGGCCACCGAGTCCGGCGCGGTGATCGACTACCGGGACTGGCAGGTGCCGCTGGGCCGGCGGTTCCGTGCCCTCAAGCTGTGGTTCGTGCTGCGCTGGTACGGCGTCGAGGGTCTGCGTACGCACATCCGCCGGACGGTGGCCCTGGCCGCCCGCTTCGCCGACCGGGTACGCGCCGACGACCGCTTCGAGTTGGTCGGCCCGCACCCGTACGCGCTTGTCGTTTTCCGGCTGCGCGCCCCCGACGGGGCGAACGAGCAGCTGCTCGCGGCGGTGAACGCGACCGGCCGGGTGTTCCTGACGCACACCCGGGTGGCCGGTCGGTACACGCTGCGCCTCGCCGTCGGCGCGCCGCAGAGCACCGAGGCCCACGTGGACGAGGCCTGGCAGCTGCTCGCCGAGGCCGCGACGGCACTCGCACCGCCCGGCTGAGCCGGGGTCAGCGCCGCAGCTGCCGCCCGGATGGACCGGTAAGCGGTCGGTGCCGGCCGCCCGGATGGACCGGGGTCAGCGGTCGACGCCGGAGAGGGCGCCCGCCCGAGCCGGGTCGGGCGCGACGTCGGCGCCGTCCGGTCCGCCGGACGCCGCCTCGGCGAGGGCGCGCTCGCGGCGGGTACGCCGCAACAGCCGGACCGCCAGCACCAGCGCGGTGGCCCAGCCGGCGGCCAGCAGCAGGTAGACCAGCACCGGCAGGGTGCCGTCCAGATCGACGGCGCGCATCAGGACCCGGGCGTTGGTAAGCACGATCACGCCGCCGACCGCCGCGCCGAGCAACTGGGCCGGGATGATCCGGACCAGCCACGCCGCGATCGGGGCGGCGATCAGGCCACCGGCGAGCAGAGCGAGCACGATCGGCAGCAGGAAACCCTCGGTGCCGAGGCCGATCACGAAACCGAGGCTTGCCGCGCTGGCGACCACGAACTCGGAGGTGTCCACCGAGCCGATCACCTTGCGCGGCGCCAGCCGCCCGCTGACCAGCAGGGCCGGCGTGGCGACCGGTCCCCAACCGCCGCCGCCGGTGGCGTCGACGAAGCCGGCGACCAGCCCGAGGGGGGCGAGGAAGCGCCCGCGCAGGCGGCCGGCGGCCGGACTGCGACGCAACGGTCGGGAGAAGCGGACGAGCAGGTACGCGCCGAGCGTGAACAGGATCGCGGCCATCCAGGGGGCCGCCGCCTCGGTGGAGAGTGCACTGAGGAAGGTGGCACCGGCGAAGGCACCGATCGCGCCGGGTAGCGCGATGCGGCGCACCACCTGCCAGTCGACGTTACCGAACCGCCAGTGTGCCGCCCCGGAGGCGAGGGTGGTGCCGATCTCGGCCAGGTGCACCGACGCGGACGCCGCCGCCGGTGCGACACCGGCCAGCAGCAGCAGCGTTGTGGAGGTCAGCCCGTATGCCATGCCGAGCGCGCCGTCGACCAGTTGCGCGGCGAGCCCGACAAGTGCGATCACCAGCAGCTTGCGCACGGACGCCTCCCATCTTTTCGGCATCTCCTATCGACTTGGTCGACAATGCGGCACGGGAGGGCCTCCGGTCAACCCCTGACCGGTCAGTGGGACGAATGCGCCGTGGGGTGCTGGGTCAGGTCCAGGCGTCCGGGTCGGCCGCCAGCTTGGTGACCGGCTCGGGCAGGCTGCCCTGCGCCACGTCGGCCACCGTGACCAGTTCGAGGATCTGCCGCTCGCTGGCCCGCAGCGCGATCCAGACGTCCTGGAGCGCGCGGGCCGCCCCGGTGTAGCCGAGTTGTTCGGGGCGCTGTCCCCGGATGTGGGCCAGCGGCCCGTCGATCACCCGGATCACCTCGGCCAGGGAGATCTCCTCGGCCGGGCGGGCCAGCCAGTAGCCGCCCTCCGGGCCACGCTGGGCCTGCACGACGCCACCGCGGCGCAGTTGCAGCAGGATGCTCTCCAGGAACTTCGGCGGGATCTCCTGAGCGCGGGCGATCTGTTCGGCGGTGACCGGACGACCCCGGCCCACACCGGCCACCGAGGCCAACTCGGTGACCGCTCGGAGGGCATAGTCGACCCGGGCGGAGAGGCGCATGGCGGACAGGTTAACGGCCGGGCGATCCGGCCGGACGATCACCCCTTCACCAATCGACCCGCTCGGTTATGCGGGCCTTCGGGTCACTCACCGACCCGGCGCAGCAGCCCTTCCTGCACGGGATCACTCACCGACCCGGCGCAGCAGCCCTTCCGGCACGGGATCACTCACCGACCCGGCGCAGCAGCCCTTCCTGCACGGCGCTGGCGATGTGCCGCCCCTCGACGGTGAACAGCCGGCCGGCGGCCAGGCCCCGGGCGCCCGAGGCGGACGGGCTCCAGCAGTCGTAGAGGAACCACTCGTCGGCGCGGAACGTCCGGTGGAACCAGAGCGCGTGGTCCAGGCTGGCGCCGACCACCCCGCCCGGCCCCCACACCTCGCCGTGCGTGGAGAGCACCGAGTCGAGCAGGGTCAGGTCGGAGGCGTAGGTGAGCGCGCAGGCGTGCAGCAGCGGGTCGTCGGGCAGCTTGCCGTCGATGCGCATCCAGACCCGCTGGTGCGGGTCGGCCGGCCGGTCGCCGGGACGCACCCAGCCGGGCTCCCCGATATAACGTACGTCGATGGGGCGCGGGATCTGCCCCCAGATGCCCAGCCGCTCCGGATAGCGGGCGAGCCGGTCGGACATGGTGGGGACCGCCTCCGGCCCGGGCACGTCCGGCGGGACCGGAGCCTGATGGTCAAGCCCCTCCTCCGGCCGCTGGAACGAGGCGGACATGAAGAAGATCGGCTTACCGTGCTGGAGCGCGACCGAGCGGCGGACCGAGAAGGAGCGGCCGTCGCGGATGTTCTCCACCTCGTACTCGATCGGCTCGACCGGGTCCCCGCCGCGCACGAAGTAGCCGTGCAGCGAGTGAACCACCCGCTCGGGATCGACGGTCCGGCCGGCGGCGACCAGAGCCTGACCGGCGACCTGGCCGCCGTACACCCGCTGCGGGCCGACCGGCGGGCTCATCCCCCGGAACGACATGGTGCCGGTCGACGCGAGGTCGAGCACCTCCAGCAGCTGGTCGACGGCGGCCTGACCGACGATCGGCTCGGTCGTCACTGCAACGCCCGCGCAGACGCCGCGTCGACAAGCGAACCGAGCTGGTGCACCCGCAGGGTGTTGGTCGAGCCGGGGGTGCCGGGCGGGCTGCCGGCGACGATCACCACGTAGTCGCCGGGGGTGGCCCGGTTCAGCCCGAGCAGCGCCTGGTCGACCTGGCGGAACATGTCGTCGGTGTGCTGCACGAACGGCATCAGGAAGGTTTCCACGCCCCAGCAGAGGGCGAGCTGGGCGTGCACCTCGGGCACCGGGGTGAAGGCCAGCAGCGGCAGGTCGCAGTGCAGCCGGCTCAGCCGCCGCACGGTGTCACCGGTCTGCGAGAACGCCACCAGGGCCTTGGCGCCGATGGCCCGGGCGATCGAGGACGCCGCGACGGTGAGCGCGCCGCCGTGCGTACGCGGATCGTGCTGAAGTCGGGGCACCGCGATCGAACCGGCCTCGGTGGTCTTGACGATCTTGGCCATGGTGCTGACCGTGAGCACCGGGTACTTGCCCACGCTGGTCTCGCCGGAGAGCATCACCGCGTCGGCGCCGTCGAGCACGGCGTTGGCGACGTCGGACGCCTCGGCGCGGGTCGGCCGGGAGTTCTCGATCATCGAGTCGAGCATCTGGGTGGCCACGATGACCGGCTTGGCGTTCTCCCGGCACAGCTGCACGGCGCGCTTCTGCACCAGCGGCACCTCGTCCAGCGGCAGTTCCACGCCCAGGTCGCCACGGGCGACCATGACCCCGTCGAAGGCGAGCACGATCGCCTCGAGGTGGTCCACCGCCTCCGGCTTCTCGACCTTGGCCAGCACCGGCCGGTGCACGCCGACCTCGCTCATGATGGCGTGGGCCAGCTTGATGTCCTCGGCGGAGCGGACGAAGGAGAGCGCGATCAGGTCGACACCGAGGTTGAGCGCGAAGCGCAGGTCCGCGGCGTCCTTCTCCGACAGCGCGGGCACGCTTACCGCCACGTTGGGCAGCGAGACGCCCTTGTTGTTGCTGACCGGCCCGCCCTCGGTGACCAGCACCCGGATGTCGTTGCCGGTGACATCGGTGACCTCGACGGCCACCCGGCCGTCGTCGATCAGCAGCCGGTCACCCGGCTTGACCTCCTGCGGCAGCTTCCGGTAGGTGCACGAGACCCGGTCCTTGCTGCCCAGGATGTCGTCGCCGGTGATCACCACGGAGTCACCGGTGCGCCACTCGTGCGGGCCGTCGGCGAACCGGCCCAGCCGGATCTTCGGCCCCTGGAGGTCGGCCAGGATCGCCACCGGCTGGCCGGCCGCCTCGGCGGCCTCCCGCACGAGGTGGTACACCGCCTCGTGGTCGGCGTGGCTGCCGTGGCTGAAGTTGAGCCTCGCCACATTCATGCCGGCCTCGACGAGCCCACGGATGCGCTCGGGCGACGAGGTGGCGGGGCCAAGAGTGCAGACGATCTTCGCGCGGCGTGTCACGCCCATCAGGCTAGTCTCTCCTCCGGGTCGGACAACGGCCCGACCCCTTGCGCAAAGCGGAACAATTGTCCAACGGCGCACGGCGTACGCGCGCAGTCCGGCGAGCGGAACCGCGCCGGACGGTCGATCGCGGGCGACAGCGACCGCGCGCCGGAATGGTACGCCCCTCGCGCCAGTCCGCGCCGAACCGCTCCTCCTCGATAACCATCTGTGATCCCCCAAAAACCCACCGCCACCCCCTCAACCTCGCCGATCTCGCACTTTTGGTCGGTGTTACGCCCCGGTATGGGCAGTTGACCCCGACGGAAAGTGCAAGATCCGCGTAGCTGGCGGGGTGGCGGTGGCGACGGAGGGCGGTGGGATGTCAGAGGGCCAGGCAGTTGGGGTTGATGGGTTGGTCCCGGAGAGCCTGGCGGATCACGGAGTAGGTGGTGCCGTCGACCACCAGGGCCAGGTGGCCGACCACCCGGAGCGGACACCTGGCCTGGATCAGCACGTTTGTGGCGCCGTCGGCAAGCATCGCGTTGTCGACCGGCCGGACCAACTCGTCCTGCCAGGTGCGTACGGTGGTCCAGCGCACCGCGCCCGGGGTGTCGTCACCGGCGTTGAGCGCGGTCAGGAACGACGAGCCGATCGTCATCTGCTGGCAGGCGACGACACCGGCGCAGCTGCCCAGTCCGAGGAACGCCACGATGTTCGCGACGTACGTGCCGTACTGCGGCGTACCCAGGCTGACGTAGCGACCGATCACCTCGCCGCCGCCGAGGTTCTTGATGTAGTAGCGGCTGGCCAGGCCGCCCTCGGAGTGCGCGACCAGGTCGATCCGGCTCGCGCCGGTGTTGGCCCGGACCTGCCCGACGAAGCTGCGCAGGCTGTTGGCGGAGGCGGCGATGTCGCCGAGCCCGAGGTTGGGCAGTTGGTAGATCCAGACCCGGTAGCCGTCGGCGCGCAGCCGGGCGGCGAGCGGCTCGTAGACGGCGGCGATGCCGCTGAGTCCGCCGACGACGATTACCGGGTTGGCGCTGGCGAGCGCCCGCAGCCCGTCGTCGGCGGCGGCCTGCCCGGCGCCGGCCGGCCCGGTAGCGGCTTTACCGGGGGCGGACTGCCCGGTGGCGGGGGCGGCCTTTCCGGTGGCGGGGGTGGCTTCGGCGCCGGCGCGGTCCGCGCCGGGGCCGCGGTGGCGGCGGCCGGGGTGAACAGGGCGGCGGCGAGGGTGAGCGCGAGGACGGGGACAGCCTTTCGGAGCAGCATCGCTGCACCTCCCATGAGGGAACCCGGGATTGCCGGGGTGGAGGTGGATGTGTCCGATCGACCGTGAGTTGATGATGCCGGCAACAATCTGGAAACGTCAATGAAAAGTTACGCGCGGGTAGCCGTGGTCCCGCCAGCGGCCCGGCCCGCCACCGCGCTGGGGCCGCCCACCGGGGCGCGCCGCGCGCCACGCGCTGGGGCCGCCCACCGGGGCGCGCCACGCGCTGGAACCGGACCGCCCGCCACCGCGAGCTGGGCCGCCGCAGACCAGCGACGCCGCACGCACCCGGGTGGATGCGTGCGGCGTCGGCGGGGACCGCGCGTGACCCGGCGGCCCGACCAGGGCGCGCTGCGGGCCGGTGACCGGGCTGCGCGTGGATCAGGCCGTCGGGGTCGCCTCCGGCTCGGGCGCCGGCCGCGCCGGAGCGTTCTTCACGTACGTCGGGTGCAGCTGCACCGGCTTCGCCTCCTGACGGCGCTGGCGGGCCCGGACCCGCAGGTTGAGGAACTCCACGAAGATCGAGAAGGCGATCGGCCCGTACACGTAGCCCTTCGGGATGTGCTGGTCGAAGCTTTCCGCGATCAGGCTCGCGCCGATCAGCAGCAGGAAGGACAGGGCCAGCATCTTGACCGTCGGATGCTGGTTGACGAAGTTGCTGACCGCGCCGGCCGAGACCAACATAATGATCATCGCGATGACCACGGCGGCCACCATGATGGCGAGTTCGTCGACCATGCCGACCGCGGTGATCACCGAGTCGAGCGAGAAGACCACGTCCAGCACCAGGATCTGCGCGATGACCACACCGAACGAGACGGTCTTCTTGGTCGATCGGCCGTGGTCGGCCCCCTCCAGGTGCTCGTGGATCTCGTACGTCGCCTTGCCGACCAGGAACAACCCGCCGAGCAGCAGGATCAGATCCCGTCCGGAGATCTCCTGACCGAGCACGGTGAACAACGGCGCGGTCAGGCCGATGATCCAGGACAGCGAGGCCAGCAGCAGCAGGCGGGTGATCAGGGCGAGCGAAATGCCGATCGTGCGAGCCCGAGCCTGCTGATGCTCGGGCAGCCGACCGGACAGGATCGAGATGAACACGACATTGTCGATGCCCAAGACGATCTCCAGCAGGAGCAGGGTCGCGAACGCGATCCACAGCTCGGGACTGGTCAAGAACTCCATGCCATCCTCGACTTCCAGACCGCCGCCGAGTGGGGCACCCGGAGCCATCGGTCGGTCTGCGTACGCATGGCGTACCGTCCCGGACGCCCGCCCGCAACCCCACCGCGGCCGGATAGGGGATCGGCACCAAATCGGTACCGCGTCCTCGGCTGCTGGCCTCATGCTCTACGGCGTGACCGACAGCTGGCGCAGCGCCGCCCTGGCCCGGACCATCGGTCGGATCGAGGCGGAACTCGACCTGGCCTGGGCCCGCCTGCGCAGCGAGTTCAGCATCGCCGAGGGCAGCGCGGACGAGACGGCGCTGGGCTGGCTCGTGATCGACAGCCCCGACGAGCATGACTGGCGCGTCGTCGACGCCGCTCTCGACCGCCTCACCTGTACGGCCTGCGGCTGCACCCTGACCAGCGGGCCGGTCACCTGCCAGCGCTGCGCCTACCACCACGAGTTGCGCTTCGCTGCCCGGGAGACCGACCGGCCGAACGTGCCGCCCGGCAACGAGCACGCCATCCGCGTCTCCTTCGCCGTCGCCCGCAACCGCACCCGGTACCATCCCCGGGCGCGGGTCGGCTACGAACTGATCCTGCCCGACCTCGTCGCCGGCCAGCTACCCAGCACGAGACAGGCCCAGGCGGCCAAGGCGCTGATCAACAAGTTGACGCCCGAGGAGTGCGACCGGGTAACGAGCTTCGCCGAGGTCGAAGCCCTCACCCGCCTCCGCTGACCGTGCCCCGAGGCGACCCGACTGGAGGACGGCCGACGAAGGCGACGCCGGGTAGCCGGCGCAGCGGGCGACCGGCCACAGCGGGAATCGGGCCAGCGAGAACCGGACCGGATAATGCCCCAAGCAGATCGAGGACGGGCTCTTCGGAATCATCGACTCGATCACCGACGGGACGTTCGACACCATCGACCCCGAGCGGTACGAGCTCATCCCCGAGCGGATCAACGTGCCGCGTAGCTGAGCTCCGTGACAGCAGCGTCGCCCCGGCTCGGCCGGGCCGTACGATGCTGATCTTCAGGCCAACGAGGAGGATCATGTCCGAGACACCGCAGACCTCAACGCTCCGGCTGTTCGCCGTCGATGTGGGCATGCTGGTGGCCACCCTGACCACCCTCTTCGGATATCTGATGCCCTGGTTCAGCCGGAGCGAGCGCGCCCTCTGGTCGTTCTCCGGCTGGGAGTACGCGTCGCTGAGCGACGGAGGCGGCTGGACCCTGCTCACCTTCGGTTGGCTGGTGCTGGCCGCCGGGGCCGCACTGTGCGCACGCCGGAGCATGGTGGCGGCGATGACCGGGATGGTCGCCGCAGTGGGCACCCTGGTCACCGCCCTTGCGGTGGTGGCGGCCAGCTTCGCCATGCTCGGCGAAGCCAGCTCGCTGAACGCGGTGGTGGAGCGACCGTTCGGCATCGGGTTGCCGGTCATGGCGGCCGGTGTCGGGCTGCTGCTCGCCACCTCGTGCCGGGCGATCGTGCGGTGTCATCTGCTGGGTCTCGCCGAGGACCGGTACGAGCCGTCAACGACGTAGTCCGCCGCTCACCTCGGTTCGATGGCGTGCGCGACGGCGAGCATGGTCTGCTTGTCGATCCGCTCCGGGTCGACAAGCACGTTCACCGCGACACCCGGCTCGGTCAGCCAGAACACCTGAGCCGCACCCGCCAGGCCGGGCCCGTCGTCGTGGTGGAACTCGGTCAGCTGCCAACCGTCGAGGTCACGTTCGTGATAGTCGACGAGGAAGGTACGCAGCCCGTCGAGGTCGCCGAGTCGGTTGCCACGCAGCACATGCACCCGCAGGTCCACCCGGTACCCGTCGGCCGTCTGCCGCTCCCAGACCCGACTGGTGATCTGCACGTCCCCCCACTCGCTGGCGAAGTCGGACACCTCCTCGCCCAACCCGTCGGGGACCTGCCCGATGTGGAATCCGTCAAGCGTCCCGCCGTCGCGCGTCACGTCGCTCACCCCGCCATCTCGGTCAGCCGATGCCATCTCGGGTGGTCAGTTTCCCAGCGCACGTACCTTGGCGATGGTTTCCTGCACGTGCTGCTTGGCCGGCTCACCGCCCTGGGCGGCCTGCGCGAGCGCCTGCCGGTACGAGTCGATCATGTTGATCAGCGGGCCGGCGGCAACGCCCTGCAACGCGCCCGCGACGAGTTGCCGCGCCTCGGCCGCGTCCTGGGCGGCGGCGGCCGTCTTCGCCTTCGCCTCGTCCAGCTTCTGCCCGGCTGCCGCCAACCTGGCGATCATCTCCGCTGCACTCACACGCCCTCCCCCAGCTCATCCACCCGCCCACGTGCCACCTGTCGCACGAGCAGCGACCACACCGGAGCGTACTGACGTCCCGCCGTCCCCGCGACCGCCCTCACGCCGTAGCTCTTGGTCAGCGAACGCCCCCAGCGGGGCAAGGATCGTCAAAGGTCTCGCCTTGCCCCGCATTCGGCAGGGCGGGCGACACGACGCCGCAGCCGCTCAACGCATGGCCCGGAACAGCAGCAGGTAGCCGCAGTAGGCAAGCGGGACGGCGAGGAAGCAGAGCAGGAAGCCGAGCACCGGGTAGCGGGGCGGGGTGGCGGCACCGACGGCGGGCCGGCCCCAGCGACCGAGCACCAGCCAGCCGCCGATCAGCGAGACGGCGGGCAGGCCCGCGCACATCCAGGCGTACAGGGTGCCGGTGCCGACCACACCCACTCCGGAGGCGAGGACCATGACCAGCATCAGCACCACCGAGGCGGCGGCGAAAGCGAGGTAGACGGCGACCGCGCGGGCCATCGGCGACCAGGTGGGAAGCAGCGCCGGCTGCTGGGCGAGCAGCTCCGCCTGCTGCGCGTGCCGGTCGGCCTCGTCGGCCCAGCGCCGCGCCAACTCCAGCTCCGTCGCCGGGTCGACCTGCCCGGCGCGCTGGGCCGGCACACCGGCCGCCGTCGCACTCACCACCACCGGCAACGACCGGTCCGCCTCCCCGCCACCCGGCTGGGCGTACGCCTCGACATCCGGCCGCCCCGGCGCGGCGGCTGCGCCGCCGGTCGACCCCGTACCCGGTCCCGAGCCGACCCCAGCGCCCGGCCGCCCAGCCAGCGGCGGCCCGGAAACCGGTGCCCCAGACCCGGGCGGACCGGACACCGGCGGACCCGACACCGGCGGCCCAGACACCGGCGGCCCAGAGTTCGGCGGAGCCGACACCGGTGGACCGGAGATCGGCGGGCCGGAGATCGGTGGGGAGCCTGCGGGCGGCGGGGCGGGGGTGCCGGGCTGGATGCCGATCGTCCGGCCGAGTTGGTCGAGGCGCTGGCCCTGGGCGTCGAGCCGCCGGTCCAGGTACTCGACGGTGGCGTCCAGGTCACGCCGGCGTTCCGCCGCGGCGGCGGCGCCCTGCTCGCCGGCGCGCTGCTGAGTGGCCAGGTGACGGGCCAGCGCGGCGTACTCGTCGAAGGTGGACACGCTCACTCCTGCCCGTCGGAGGTGTGCCCGTCCCGGGCGAACGGCACGATCAGTCTGACCCGTTGGTCGTGCCGGTCGACAAGCAGCGCCCGGTCGGCGCGGGGCGTGTACGCCAGGTCGTGTACGCCCAGGTGCAGGCCCAGGTCGGCGCCGGGCACGTTCAACGCGACCAGGCAGGCGACGTCGTCACGGTTCTGCGTACCGCCGAGGTCGTCGGCGAGCCGGCGCAGTCCACGCCACCAGCCGAGCAGGTGCACCCCGTGGCCGGGCCCCTGACGCAGCAGGGTACGCAGGTCGTCGTGGCCGGAGCGGAAGGTCGCGGGGTCGGTCTCGGCGAGCAGCCCGGCGGCGGCGTCCATCCCGAAGACCACCAGATAGGTACGCCCCGACGCCGCACCGGAGCTTGCGGCTCGTCCCGCCGAGGTGGCGGCGAGCAGGCCGATGTTTGCGCGCAGGGCGACGGTGTCGAGGCGCTCCACCAGGTGACCGGCGGCGGCCAGCGCGGCGGCGGTGTCGTCGGCGGCCGAGTCGGCGGCGGCCACCAGCGGGGCGAGCAGGAAGGCCGCCTCGCCCGGGGCGTGCTGCCGGGCCAGGCTCAGCGTGGCGGCCCGCAGCACCTCGGCGCCGACGGCGGAGGTGCCCACCACGGCCAGGTGCCGGCCGGGCGCGGTGTCCATGATGAACAGTGCGCTGGTGCCGTCCACGTCGACCGTCCGGCCGACCAACGCGAGGGGACGCCGGCCGCCGGGACGCAGCCCGGTGAAGGTGCTGTCGTCCTCGACGCGGGCCGAGTCGTACCCCCGGAACACCGACGGCGGCCGGGACCCGGCCGGGCGGGCCTGCCACAGCTCATGCCGCAGCCGGGTCAGCTCGGCGGTGGCGGAGGCGGCGTCCGGAAAACGGACCACGGTGTTCGCGCCGGGCGCACCGGCGGCGGTGTTGATCACGGCCGAGCCGACCGGCAGGGTCGCCGCCGCGTCGTTGAGCTGGTCGAGCACTCCCCCACCGCCCGGCAGCGCGACCCGGAGCGCGAACTGCCCGAAGACCGCCTCGGCCCGGCCGTAGAGCGCCTCGATGCCCGTCGTGCTCTGGCTCGCCAGCACCAGGTGCACGCCGTACGAGCGGCCCTTGCGGGCCAACTCCTCAAGCAGATTCACCGACTCGCGGGCGATCGGGTCGTTGCCGGCGAGCAGCACCTGGAATTCGTCGATCACCGCGACGATGCGCGGCACGGCGGTGTCGGCGGGCAGGTCGGCGAGCTTGGTGACGCCGTGTCGCTTGAGCGCGGTGGCCCGCCGGTTCAGCTCGCGTCGCAGTTCGCGGAGCACGGCCACGCCGTACTCGCGGTCGCTCTCGATGCCGACCGCGCGGGCGTGCGGCAGCCAGGACGGATCCCGGCCGGTGGGGACGAACTCGGTGAAGCTCACCCCCTCCTTGAAGTCGAGCAGGTAGAGCTGCAACTGTGCCGGGGCGTAGCGGGTGGCCAGCCCGTAGAGGACGTCGAGCAGGAAGACCGTCTTGCCGGCGCCGGTACGCCCACCGACCAACCAGTGTGGGGTGGTGTCGTCGAAGGCCATGGCGAAGGTGTCCCGCCCGGCCCGGCCCACCACGGTACGCAGCCCGGCGCGGGCCGAATCGGCCCAGCGCTGCCCCGGCAGCAGGTCGGCGAAGTCGACCGTACCGCCGCGTCGTGCGGCCTCCCCGAGATGCGCCGCGAGGGCCGCGACCGAGGCCGGTGGCGGGTCCCCGTCGAGCCGCACCGGCACGGCCAGGCCACTGCCGTCGGTGCTGAACGGCGTGCCGGGTGGGTCGCCGACGTGGGCGCAAGTGCCGGTCATCCGCAGCACGGTGGTGGCGCCCAGCCGGGGTGCCGGCTCGGTGGAGGTGCCCGGCGACCACCCGGCGAGCAGGACGCAGACCGCCGCCGCCGGGCCGGCGTGGGTGAGGGTGGCGAGGCGGGCCGCGTCCCGGGGCGACGGGATGGCGGTGGCGACAAGTACCAGAAGATCCTGGTCCGGGCGGTCGGCCTGGCGGGCGGCGCGGGCGTGCCGTTCCGCCGCGTCGAGCGCCGCGGTGACCTCCGCCTCGGTGGTGGCCGGCGGCTCGATCACACCGGCGTCGAGCAGCGGGCGCAGCGGTCCGAAGGTGGCACCGAGCGCGGCGGTGTCCAGCCCGACGATCCGGACTCCGCCGGGCGGCGCGGTGGCCAGCAGCCGCAGCACCAGGGCCCGCAGCAGTCCCGCCACCACCGGGTCGCGACCGTCGGCCTCGATCGCCAGGTGGTACCCGCCGCCGAGCGGCAGCAGGACGGGGAAACCGCCGCCGGTGGTGTCGGCGGCACCGACACGTACCGGCACCGGCTGGCGGGTCAACGGGGTGCCCGGCACGGGGGTGGCCAGCGCGTCACCCACCCGGGCCAACCGCGCGACCAGTTCGGGGTCGGTGCCCGGGGCCTGCGGGGTGCCGGCCGCGCGCATCGCGTCCCGGGCCGCGTCGAGGTGTCTCCGGGCCGCTTGGTGAGCGGCGACCGCATGCCCGTACGCCGACGCGAGCCTGCCCAACCTCTGCCCCTCACCGCCGAGCGCCGCCTGGTCCGCAGAAACCCTAACGGACGCCCGCCATCACGGCACAGTCCCGCGCCCGACGTGTCCGGTGTCCTGATCGGCGACTCAGCCGACGGCTGCGCAGGTGGCCGGGGCGACCTGGTCGGCGTTGCCACAGTGGAACACCTCCACCGCCTCGGCCGTCAGATCGGGCACCCGGGCCACCCGCAGCAACGAGATGCGTTTGTCGAGCGGCTCGCCGGAGTCGGGCTGGTAGCGGATCAGCCCGGCCACGCCGGGATGCCCGGTGCTGGTGTTCTGCCGCAGCACCTCGGCGTGCACCCCGATCGGGTTTATCGAGGTGGGTGCCCACCTGCCGCGCGGGCTGGTGGGCGGGTGCAACCGCGCGGCGAGGCTCTCCACCGCCCGGACCATCATCATCGCCGCGTCATAGGCGAGGCTTACCCGCTCGCCGACCGGCTGTGGCTGCTCCGGACGGCAGCGCGGCGGGTCGAGCAGGTCGGGTGCCTGCACCAACGCCAAGAAGCTGGCCCGTCCGTCGTCGCGGCGCTGTTCGGCGTCGCGCAGCGCGGCACAGGTCGCCAGCGCCGCCTTGGAGACGTAGGTGACCGGGATGTTGCCCGGGGCTGCGGTACGCAGGCTCGGGTTGGCCATGTACCGGTTGACCGAGTCGTCGGTGACCAGGTGTTTCGGCGGGTCACTGCCGCACGCCCGCAGGGCGCGCAGGAAGCCGTCGAACTCCGACCACCGACCGGCGTAGAAGAGCATGCCGGAGTAGCCGCACTCGGTGGTGAGCCGCATTCCGGTACGCCACTCGGCCAGCCGGGTGATCCGCTCGCCGAAGCGTTGCCGCAGCCCGGCCACCAGCGTGTTGACGTAGAGGTCGTCGTCGAGCGAGCTGTTCTCGCCGGTGGTGTAGTAGACGTGCGCCTCGTCGACCTTGAGCACCTGTCGGGCGTACGCCTCGACCATCCGCACCTGGTCGGCGTTGGGCGCGGAGATCTGGAGGTAGAGCCGGGAGTTGGCGTCCAGCCGGTCGGCGGACAGGGTCGGTGCCAGCACCGGCAGCCCGACCCGGTTGAGTTCACGCAGCGCCTCGGCGGTCTTGACGCGACTGTCCACCATGCCCACCACGCCGAGCACCGTCGGGTCGGTACGGGCCAGTTCGGCGAGCATGGCCACGGCCTTACCGGCGTGGCGCATCTGCCGGCCGCCGTTGGCCACCACGATGCGCAGCAGCGCGGCACCGTCGGCGCTCGCCGACTCCTGGAGCAGGGCCTGCTGGGCGACGGCCATGCCCTCCAGTTCCTCGCGTTCGGAGACGTACGACTCCTCGTCGTCGCGGGTCCGGTTGCCGGTAAGCGTGCCGAAGTAGACCAGGGTGAGGTACGGCTTTCGCCGGTCGCTGCGCTGCCACACCGCCTCGGCTTCCCGGTTCTGGGCGAAGATCCGCTCCTGGACGGCACGCAGCCGGTCCTGGCCCCGGTCGGTGTTGAACACGTGCGCGGCACTGTCGCTGTACCCGACGCACTCCC
Organism: Micromonospora sp. FIMYZ51; assembly: GCF_038246755.1. NCBI lineage: Bacteria > Bacillati > Actinomycetota > Actinomycetes > Micromonosporales > Micromonosporaceae > Micromonospora > Micromonospora sp. FIMYZ51. The sequence continues at coordinate 5,199,732 of NZ_CP134706.1, forward strand.
CCTCCACCATCCGCACCGCCACCCGGCCGGTAGGCGACGGGTGGCAGCCCGGCGCCCACCGCGCGTCGGCCCACAGACCAGCGGCGGCGACCAGGACCAGACACAGTGCCGCCGGCAGGAAGCGCCGCGACCACCAGGGCGGGTCAGGCGCGGCGAAGGCGCGCACCCCGCCGCGCGGCGGCGGCCCGGCGTCGGCGTCGTCCGGCCGGAACACCACAAGCCAGGCCGCCGCCCGACGCAGCCGGCGCATCTCGGGCAGGGCCTCGGACCACTCGTCGCAGGCCTCGTCGGCGTCGCCGAACGCATGCGGTTCGGGCAGTTCCGGCGGGGGGTGCTCGGCCGCCGCGACGACGAGCAACGGGTCGTTGCGGCCGGTCTCGTTGCGTACGTCGTTGAGCAGCCGGACCAGGACGTGGCCGACGTTGCCGGGAGCGACGTGGTCGAGCAGCAGCACCGGGTACGCGGTGCGCCGCCAGTCCGCCGGCCGCCAGAATCGGCGCCGGTACGCCTGCCGCAGGTCCTCCAGGAAGGCGTGCAGCAGCAGCTTGTTGACCTGGTCGGGCTGCTCCCCGTCGCGCCAGCCGGCGGTGAGCCGCTCGGCGAAGCCGAGAAAGGTGACCGACTGCCGGGGGGCGAGATACTGCTGGCGCATGAACCACCGGTACTGCGGACCGATCAGCGGTACCCGACCGGAGACGGCGACCCGGAAGACCACCCCCGGCACCACTCGACGGGCCAACCAGAGCAGCACCTGCGTGGCCAGGCTGACCGCGTCCGAACCGGCCGGGGCCGCCTCGCCCCGGGCCGCGCCCGCCTGCCGGTCACGCAGCCGGCGGACCAGCGTGGCGCGGCCGTCGTCGGCGTCAAGGTCGAAACTCTGGTGCATCAGCCAGTCGGCCAGCCGGTAGTGCCGGAAGCGCAGCCGGGCCGTGCCGAACGCCTCCAGGGAGAGTTGGCGGTGCAGGTCCCGCAGCAGCGTCGGTACGTCCGCCCCGGCACCAGCCGCGGCGAGGTCGAGCACCCCGTGCGGTACCCGCCGCCGTGGCCCCTGGCCGAGGAACCGGCGCAGCAGCGGCATCGGGTCACCCGTTGCGGCCGTCCGGACCAGCCAGATCACCGGCAGCCGGTGGTCACCCCGGCGCGGCCGGCGCAGCAGGCGGGTGAGCAGGGCGAGCAGCTCCAACCCGCCGGCCGGGATGCGGTCGCGTACCGGTGGAGCGGGCGGCTGGCCGGTCGTACCCCTCATCCCCACCCCCACACGATCACGGACAGCGCACGATGGTCTGCCCAGTGTGTCGAATGGCGACAACAATCGGTAGACCAGCGCTCGCGGACCGTGCTCGCGCTCGCTCGGATGGCGGGTGGGCTCGCGGTCGCGGGCGGCGGGGGCGGATCGGAACCCGGCCCGCCGCCCGGTCGATCAGCCGGTGACCGCGTTGAGCGCCGGCAGGTAGCCGTACCGGTAGCCGTCGGCGTTCGGGTGGTACGCCTCGATGACGCCGGTGACGTCCCGGATCCACGGCTGTGCGCCGCAGACGCCGTGGCCGGCGAAGGTGGGTCGGGTGTCGGCAAAGGTGGCGCCGGCCGCGGCGGCCCGGTCGGCGGTCACGGCGGCGAGGACGTCGGCGGCCTCGTTGAGCATGATCCGCTTGGTGCTGCTCATCGCCAGCAGGCCGCAGCTGCCGGTCTCGAACAGTCGCGGGTAGCCGAGCACGATCAACCGGGCGTGTGGCGCGCGTTCTCGGATCGCGGCGTAGGTGCGGTCCAGCCGGGCCGGCAGGGTGCCGGTCGCGAACGCCTTCGCCGCGTTCACCGCGCTGGTGCAGGCGGACGTGCTGCCGAAGCGGCAGCTGGTCATCACGTCGGCGAATCCGGCGTCGTTGCCGCCGATGGTGATGGTGACCATGGTGGTGCTGGTGCTCAACGAGCTGAGCTGGTTGTTGAGCACGTCGGCGGTGACCGCGCCACCGCAGGCGGGAAAGCGGAAGCTGGCCACGTTGTTGGCGGCGGCCCACAGTGGGGCGTACGACTTCTGGCTGCGCAGGCATGTGGAGAGGTCGTACGGTCCGGCACCGACGCCGGAGGAGTACGAGTCGCCGAGGGCGACGTAGTGGATGGGGGCGGCGGCCTGGGCGGTGCCGGGCAGGGCGAGCGCGCCGACGGTGGCGGCGCAGAAGGCGACCAGCGCGGCCAGGGCGCGGGCCAGCGGACGGTGTGGCATGGCGGACCTCCACAGAGGGTGGTGGTGGAGCCCGATGACCGCGCGCGTGGCCAGGGAACGGGTAGTTACTGATCGGTAATCCTAGCGAAACATTCCCATCGATGGAACCGTTCGCCGCCGCCCACCGGCAGCTGTTAGCAGGGGCCCCTTCTTAACAGTCCTGTTAAGAAGGGGCCCCTGCTATGCACGAGGCGTTAAAAGGGGGCCCTTCCTTACACCGCGAGCGGGTGGGTGGCGGGGTGGACGGGGGCGGGCAGGGAGTTGGTGCCACCGAGGTACGCGTGGATCGCGGCAGCGGCGGCCCGGCCCTCGGCGATCGCCCAGACGATAAGCGAGGCGCCCCGGTGCATGTCCCCGGCGACGAAGACGCCGTCGGCGTCGGTCTGCCAGTCGGCCCGGGAGTCGATCGCGCCCCGGGCGTTGCGGGTCAGGCCGAACTGGGTCAGCAGCGGCTGTTCCTCGGTGCCCTCGAAACCGATCGCCAGCAGCACCAGGTCGGCGGGGAGTTCCCGCTCGGTGCCCGGCACCGGGGTGACGATGCGCCGGCCGTCCCGCTTCTCGACGGTCACCTCGGCGATGCGTACCGCCCGGACCGCGCCGCTGCCGTCGTCGACGAACTCCTGCACCGCCACGGCGAAGACCCGCTCGCCGCCCTCCTCGTGCGCGGCGTACTCGCGCAGGATCCACGGCCAGGTCGGCCACGGGTCACGGGCCTCGTCGCGCTGCCTCGGCGGCTGCGGGTACAGGTCCAGCTGATGTACGCCGGCCGCGCCCTGCCGGTGCGCCACGCCGAGGCAGTCGGCCGCGGTGTCGCCGCCACCGATGATGACCACGTGCTTGCCGGCCGCGTCGATAGGCGTACCGTCGGGCAGGGTGGCCAGGGCGGGCCGATCCTCGCCGGCCGCCGCGACCACCCGGTTGGCCGCCACCAGGTGCGCCATCGCCTGGTGCACGCCGCGCAGCTGCCGGCCGGGGGTGTCGGTGTCCCGGCCCTGCAACGCGCCGCAGGCCAGCAGCACCGCGTCGTGCCCGGCGCGCAACTGCTCGGCGGTGACGTCGACGCCGATGTGCACGCCGGTGCGGAACTGCACGCCCTCGGCCGCCAGCTGGGCCACCCGGGCGTCGATGTGCCGCTTCTCCAGCTTGAAGTCGGGGATGCCGTAGCGCAGCAGGCCGCCGATGGCGTCGTCGCGCTCGTACACCGTCACGGCGTGGCCGGCGCGGGCCAGCTGCTGGGCGGCGGCGAGCCCGGCCGGGCCGGAGCCGACCACGGCGACCGAGCGCCCGGTGGGCACCGCTGCCGGACGCGGCGTCAGGCCCCGGGCCGCGGCCGCGTCGGCGATCTCCACCTCGACCTGCTTGATGGTCACCGGGTCGCCCCCGGCGATGCCGAGTACGCAGGCCGCCTCGCAGGGCGCCGGGCAGAGCCGCCCGGTGAACTCGGGGAAGTTGTTTGTGGCGTGCAGCGACTCCACCGCCGCGTCCCAGTTGCCGGTGCGGACCAGGTCGTTCCAGTCCGGTATGCGGTTGCCCAGCGGGCAGCCGTCGTGGCAGAACGGGATGCCGCAGTCCATGCAGCGGGTGGCCTGCTCGCGGATCAGTTCCTCACCGGCGGGCGGGTAGACCTCCCGCCAGTCGCTGATGCGCACCGGCACCGGCCGGCGGGCCGGCAGCTGCCGGCCGTAGCGCAGGAAACCGTTCGGGTCAGGCACGAGCCACCTCCTGGGCGAGGGCCCGCGGGGCGGGCGGAACCGGCGCGGACGTGTCGGCGGGCGCGGGCCGCGCCGCCGGGGCGGCCGGTGCCGCCAGTGCGCTCATCACCGCGTCGTCGACGTCCTGGCCGGCAGCTTCGGCGGCCTGCATGATCTCCATCACCCGGCGGTAGTCCCGGGGTACCACGGCGGTGAACTCCTCCACCGCCTCGGGCCAGCGCTTGAGCAGCGCCTCGGCGACCGCCGAGTCGGTCTCCGCGAAGTGCCGCTGCACCAGTTCGTGCAGGCGGGCCCGCTCCGCCTCGCTCGGCGCGGAGAGGTCGACCAGCTCGGTGTTGACCAGCCGCCGGTTGAGGTTCCAGACGAAGGCGGTGCCGCCGGACATGCCGGCGGCGAAGTTGCGCCCGGTCGGGCCGAGCACCACCACCGTGCCGCCGGTCATGTATTCGCAACCGTGGTCGCCGACGCCCTCGACGACGGCCACCGCGCCGGAGTTGCGTACCGCGAACCGCTCCCCCACCCGGCCGCGCAGGAAGACCTCGCCGGCGGTGGCGCCGTACAGGATGGTGTTGCCGGCGATGATCTGGTCCTCGGCCCGGCGGCCGGGGGCGGCTTCGGTGGCCACGAAGGGCGCCGCCGCGTCCGGCCGGACCACCAGCCGCCCGCCGGAGAGCCCTTTGCCGACGTAGTCGTTGGCGTCGCCGTGCAGGCGCAGGGTGACCCCGCGTGGCAGGAACGCGCCGAAGGACTGCCCGGCGGTGCCGCGCAGGGTGAACTCGATGGTGTCGGCGGGCAGTCCGGCGCCGCCGTGCCGGCGGGTCACCGCGCCGCCGAGCATGGCGCCCACGCTGCGGTGCTCGTTGCGGATCACCACCTCGGCCCGCACCGGCGGAATCCGCTGCTCGCCGTCGGCCGCTTCGGTGCCGCGCAGGGCCGGCTCGGCCAACGCGATCAGCTCGTTGTCCAGGGCCAGTTCCAGGCCGTGGTCCTGGGCCCGGACACCTCGGCGGGCTGCGCCCTCGGGCAGCTCGGGCAGGTGCAGCACCCGGTGCAGGTCGAGCCCGCCGGCCTTCCAGTGCTCGATCGCCGGTGCCACGTCGAGCAGCTCGGTGCGGCCGATCGCCTCGTCGATGCTGCGCAGGCCCAGCTCGGCCAGGTAGCCGCGGATCTCCTCGGCGAGGAAGAGGAAGAAGTTCTCCACGAACTCCGGCTTGCCGGTGAACCGCTCGCGCAGCACCGGGTTCTGGGTGGCGATGCCGACCGGGCAGGTGTCCAGGTGGCAGACGCGCATCATCACGCAGCCGGAGACGATCAGCGGGGCGGTGGCGAAGCCGAACTCCTCGGCACCGAGCAGCGCCGCGACGATCACGTCCCGGCCGGTCTTGAGCTGGCCGTCGACCTGCACGGTGACCCGGTCGCGCAGCTTGTTCAGCAGCAGCGTCTGCTGCGCCTCGGCCAGCCCCAGCTCCCACGGGGTGCCGGCGTGCTTGAGCGAGTTCAGCGGGGAGGCGCCGGTGCCGCCGTCGTGGCCGGAGATCAGGATGACGTCGGCCTTGAGCTTGGCCACCCCGGCGGCGACGGTGCCGACACCGACCTCGCTGACCAGCTTGACGTGCACCCGGGCGGCCGGGTTGACGCACTTGAGGTCGTGCACCAGCTGGGCGAGGTCCTCGATCGAGTAGATGTCGTGGTGCGGCGGCGGGGAGATCAGGCCGACCCCGGGGGTGGCGTGCCGGGTCCGGGCGATCCACGGCCAAACCTTGTTGCCGGGCAGCTGCCCGCCCTCGCCGGGCTTGGCCCCCTGGGCCATCTTGATCTGAAGGTCGTCGGCGTTGACCAGGTATTCGCTGGTCACCCCGAAGCGACCGCTGGCGATCTGCTTGACCGCCGAGCGGCGCGCCGGGTCGTGCAGGCGCTCGACGTCCTCACCGCCCTCGCCGGTGTTGGACTTGCCGCCGAGGCGGTTCATCGCGATGGCGAGGGTCTCGTGCGACTCCGCCGAGATCGACCCGTACGACATGGCGCCGGTGGCGAACCGCTTGACGATCTCGCTGGCCGGCTCGACCTCCTCGATCGGCACCGCCGGCCGGACGCCGGTACGCAGCCGGAACAGCCCGCGCAGTGAGCCGGCCCGGGCGGCCAGTTCGTCGACCTTCGCGGTGTAGGAGCGGAACACGTCGTACTGGCGGCTGCGGGTGGCGTGCTGGAGCAGGAAGACCGTCTCCGGGTTGAACAGGTGCAGCTCGCCCTCGCGGCGCCACTGGTACTCGCCGCCGACGGGCAGCCGGTCCACGGCGTCGGCGCCCGGTGCCGGCCAGGCCAGCGCGTGCCGGGCGGCCACCTCGGCGTGGATGCCGTCGAGGCCGACCCCGCTGATCGTGCTCGGCGTGCCCCGGAAGTACCGCTCGACCAGGCGGGTGTGCAGCCCGACCGCCTCGAAGACCTGCGCGCCGCAGTACGACGACACGGTCGAGATGCCCATCTTGGACATGATCTTGAGGACGCCCTTGCCGAGCGCCTTGACGTAGTTGCGGATCGCGGCCCGTGGCTCGACACCGGTCAGCGCGCCGGTGGAGATCATGTCCTCCACCGACTCGAAGGCCAGGTACGGGTTGACCGCCGCCGCGCCGTAGCCGATCAGCACCGCCGCGTGGTGCACCTCGCGGCAGTCGCCGGACTCGACGATCAACGCGACCTGGGTGCGGGTCTGCTCGCGGACCAGGTGCTGGTGCACCGCCGCGGTGAGCAGCAGCGACGGGATCGGCGCCAGGTCGGCGTTGGAGTCGCGGTCGGAGAGCACCAGGATCCGTACGCCGTCCTCGATCGCCTCGGAGACGTGCCGGCAGATCTCGGTGAGCCGGGCCTTGATCCCGGCGCCGCCCTCGCGGACCCGGTACAGCCCGGAGACCCGGACCGCCTTGAAACCGGGCAGGTCGCCGTCCTCGTCGATGTCGAGGAGCTTGGCCAGCTCGTCGTTGTCGATCACCGGGTAGGGCAGCACGATCTGCCGGCAGCTCGCCGGACCGGGATCGAGCAGGTTGCCCTCCGGGCCGATGGTCGTGGCCAGGCTGGTCACCAACTCCTCGCGGATGGCGTCCAGCGGCGGATTGGTGACCTGGGCGAAGAGCTGGTGGAAGTAGTCGTAGAGCAGGCGCGGCCGGGTGGAGAGCGGGGCGATCGGGGTGTCGGTGCCCATCGAGCCGATCGGCTCCACGCCGGTGCGGGCCATCGGGGCGAGCAGGATCTTCAGCTCTTCCTCGGTGTAACCGAAGGTCTGCTGCCGGCGGCGGACCGAGTCGTGGGTGTAGACCACGTGCTCGCGCGGCGGCAGGTCGTCCAGCTCGATCAGGCCGGCGTGCAGCCAGTCGGCGTACGGCTCGGCGGCGGCCAGCTCGGTCTTGATCTCGTCGTCGTGCACGATCCGGCCGGTGGTGGTGTCGACCAGGAACATCTTGCCGGGCTGGAGCCGGCCCTTGGCGACCACGGTGGCCGGGTCGAGGTCGAGCACGCCCGCCTCGCTGCCCAGCACGACGAGGCCGTCGGCGGTCTGCCACCAGCGGCCCGGCCGCAGGCCGTTGCGGTCGAGCACCGCGCCGACGATCTCGCCGTCGGTGAACGCGACCGAGGCCGGCCCGTCCCACGGTTCCATCAGGCTGGCGTGGAACCGGTAGAAGGCGCGCTTGTCCGCGCGCATGTCGGGGTCGTTCTCCCAGGCTTCCGGGATCATCATCAGCACCGCGTGCGGCAGGCTGCGCCCGGCCAGGTGCAGCAGCTCCAGGACCTCGTCGAAGTTGGCCGAGTCGGAGGCGGCCGGGGTGCAGACCGGGAAGACCCGGCGGATGTTGCCGGGCAGCTGCGGCGTACGCAGCAGCGCCTCGCGGGCCTGCATCCAGTTCCGGTTGCCGCGGATGGTGTTGATCTCACCGTTGTGCGCGATGAAGCGGTACGGGTGCGCCAGCGGCCAGGACGGAAAGGTGTTCGTGGAGAACCGGGAGTGCACCAGGGCGATGGCGCTGACCACCCGCTCGTCGGTCAGGTCCGGGTAGAACGCGGGCAGCTGGTCCGGGGTGAGCATGCCCTTGTAGACCATCGTGCGACCGGAGAGCGACGGAAAGTACGCCGGCACGCCGCGCTCGGCGGACTCCCGTTCGGCCTGCTTGCGTACGCAGAACGCGACCCGCTCCAGCTCGATGCCGCTCAGCGGGGAGCCGGCCGGGCCGGCGGGGGTGTCGGTGAGCCGCTGCGCGGCGAGGAAGAGCTGCCGGACCCGGGGCATCGCCGCCAGGGCGGTCTCGCCGAGGTCCGAGGGGTCGACCGGTACGTCCCGCCAGCCGAGCAGCTCGGCGCCCTCGACCAGGGCGTACTTCTCGACCACCTGCCGGGCGCGGGCCTCGGCGGCGTCGTCGTCGGGAAGGAAGACCAGGCCGGTGGCGTACTCGCCGGCCGGGGGCAGCGGGAACTGCACCACGGCGCGCAGAAACGCGTCCGGTACCTGGATCATGATGCCCGCGCCGTCACCGGTGTTCGGTTCGGCACCCCGGGCACCCCGGTGGTCCAGCCGACACAGCGCGCCGAGGCCGTTGGCGACCACCGTGTGAGAGCGTCGACCGTGCAGGTCCGCCACGAAGGCCACGCCACACGCATCGTGCTCGTGGGCGCCGTCATAGAGACCGGCCGGGGATGTCACCTGGCCGGTTCCCGGCGCCGGATGGGGGCGGTGTGGGTACGCAAAGGCCACCGGGCCTCCTGTCGTCACTCAGGTTGGATCACGGTCGGGACGACGTCGGCCCTTACTCGGTCTATTGAGTCTACGTTAGGGCGCGGTACGCAAGGCCAGTGCAGATTGATCACACCGTCCAGAGTCTGGGACCGGTAGTCTCGCGCGGTGGATAGCATGCACGCCGGCCTGCTCGACCGGTTGGAACGCTTCTACGACGGACTGCCCCGGGAAGCGGCCCGTGCGGAAGATCACGGCGGTTTGGTGCTCTTCATCCGGAACGGCCCCGGATGGCCGTTCTACGCCCGTCCCCGGCGGGGCGCGTCCCGACCGCCCACCCTCGCCGACCTGTCGGCGGTACGGGCCCGCCAGCGGGCCCTCGGCCTGCCCGAGGCCCTCGAATGGGTGCATGAGAGCACACCCGGTCTGCTCGCCGTGGCCCGCTCGGCGGGCCTGTCGGTGCACCAGGCACCGCTCATGGTGCTCGACCCGGCCGGGCTGCCCGATCCGGCCACCTGTGCCGGCGTACCGACCCGGGTGCTGAGCCCGACCGACCCCGATCTGTCGGCGGCGGTGGCGGCCCGCCGCGCGGTCGCCGCGGTCGGCTTCTCGGTGCCCGGCACCGGCCGGGGCCGGCCGGCCCCACCGAGCGGGACGCCGCGCTCGCCGAACTGGACGTGGCGGCGCTGGCCGAGGAGCGGGCCGGTATCGTCGCCGGACGACGGCTGTCCGCGCTGGTCAGAACGGCCGAGGAGGGGGTGCTGGCGGGCGCCATGGCGATGCGCCTCGACGACGCCGCCGAGATCGCCGGGGTGGCCACCCTGCCGGCCGCCCGCCGTCGCGGCCTGGCCACCGCCGTCACGGCCGCCCTGGCCCGGGCCCTGCTGGCCGCCGGCGTCGACCTGGTCTTCCTCGCCGCCGGTGACGAGGAGATCGCCCGGGTCTACCTACGGGTCGGCTTCCGGCGGGTGGCGACCGCCTGCACCGCCAACTGACCCGCTCCGGTCAGTTGGCCGGCGGGCGCCACTGGGTGGCGATGGTGGTGGCGCTGCCGAGCAGGCGGGGAGTGATGGTGCCGAGCGCGGCGTCGCGGGCGCGCAACGCCAGCCGGCCCCGGGTCTGTAGCACCGCCGACATCCGGCGGGTCTGCCGGACCACGACCGCCGCGCGGGGCCGACGCACCCGGTCGTACGCCAGCACCGCGTCGGGCAGCGTCGACTCGCGCAGCAGCGCGGCGAGCGTCGCGGCGTCCTCGAAGGCGAGGCAGGTGCCCTGCCCGAGGTGCGGCGGCATGGCGTGCGCGGCGTCGCCGAGCAGCACCACCCCACCCGGTCCGACCGGAAAGCCGTACGCCCGGGGCAGCGGACGCAGTTCCCGGATCTCCTGCTGCACCAGGTCGGCCGGATCGGTGGCGGCAAGCAACTCGGCCACGGGTGCGGGCCAGCCGGCGTACCAGCGGCGCAACAGCGCAAGTTGCGTCTCGGGCGGCTCCGGTCGGGGCGCACCGGCCGCGGTCGCCATCCAGTGGATGCCGCCCCGGCTGGACCCGCCGGAGGAGCCCCGGTCGCCCAGCGAGGCGGCCACGAACCGGTAGCCGGCGCCGAGGATCTCGCCGCCGACGGCCTCGGGCAGGCCCGAGGCCCGATACCAGGGGATCACCGCCCGCCAGGCGGCGCAGCCGGAGCTGACCAGGCTCGCCTCGGGGGCTAGCTGACGGCGGATCACGCTCTCGGCGCCGTCCGCCGCGACGATGAGGTCCGCCTCGAAGGTATGCCGGCCGTCGCCGACCGCCGGACGCTCGCCCGGCGTCGCGCGTACCGTCCGCACGGTCACCCCGGTGCGCAGCTCGACCCGTTCCCCCAGGCCCGCGATCAGCGCGTCGTGCAGGTCCTCCCGGTGCACCACCACCGGCAGCCGCTCGACCGGGGTCTGTCTCGGCTGCACCAGCCAGTGCCCGTCCGGGCGTCGGATTCCGCCGTCGGGCAACGGCGTGGCGATCGCGTCCAGGCCGGCGGCGAGGTCCAGGGCACGCAGGGCGCGGACCCCGTTGGGCCAGAGCACCACGGCCGTCGGCTCGGGGCGGATCCGGTCGGCCCGCTCCAGGAGGGTGACCTGCCAGCCGGATCGGGCCAGCGCGCCGGAGACCGCCAGGCCGCCGGGGCCGCCGCCGACCACCACCGCGGTACGCATACCGCCCCCTCGTTAGCTGTCGCGATCGGCGGGTCGGCCGGGCGCGGACTCCACCGCCTCGCCGTCGGCGGACCCACCGGCCGGCTCGGCGCCACCGCTCGCGGCGGCCGGGCCCGACGAGCCGGAGTCCGCGGTCGCGGAGTTCCCGGCGCCGGTGGTGGTCCCGGAGTCGCCAGCGGAGTCACCGGCGACCACCTCGGGCGGCGCCTCGCCGGTGGCCTGCCAGTGCCGGAACTGCTCCTCGCTGACCACCCGGTAGCCCTCCGGCACGGCCGACTCGCTGCTGGCCCGCTGCGCCGACAGATCCAGCTGGGAGACGTCGGAGCTGGTCTGCGGCGCGGGGGCCGCCGGCAGGCCGATCGGGATCAGGTACTCGCGCGGCCCACGGACCCGCAGGAAGTAGATCAACGCGCCGAGGAAGACAAGCGCCGCGGTCCAGACGTTGAGGCGTACGCCGAGGACGGTGTTCGCCTCGTCGGTGCGCATCATCTCGATCCAGAACCGGCCGGCGGTGTAGCCCATCACGTAGAGCGCGAACGCCCGGCCCCGGCCGAGGCGCAGCTTGCGGTCGAGGAAGAAGACAAGCGCGGCGACGCCGACGTTCCACAGCGCCTCGTAGGCGAAGGTCGGGTGGTAGAGCCCCTCCTCCAGGATCGGCCGGCCCGCCTCGTCGCGCAGCGCCTGCCCGCCGTCCATCCGGTGGATCTCCAGCCCCCAGGGCAGGTCGGTCCGGCCGCCGTAGAGCTCGTTGTTGAACCAGTTGCCGAGCCGCCCGACCGCCTGGGCCAGTGGCAGGCCCGGCGCCAGCGCGTCGGCGACCACCGCGAACGGGATGCCGAGCTGCCGGGCGGCGAACCAGGCACCGACCGCGCCACCGGCGACCGCGCCCCAGATGCCCAGCCCACCCTCGTGGATGAAGAACACCTTGATCGGGTCACCGCCGGTGCCGAAGTACGCCGCCGGAGAGGAGATCACGTGGTAGATCCGGGCACCGATGATGCCGGCCGGCACCGCCCAGAGGGCGATGTCCAGCACCGCACCGGGGGCGACGCCACGCTGACGCAGTCGTCGTTCGGTGATCCAGCAGGCCAGTACGATGCCGGCGATGATGCACAGGGCGTACGCCCGCAGGGGGATCGGCCCGAGGTGCCACACGGCGGTACTCGGGCTGGGGATGGCGGCCAGGTACGTCGGCGAGGCGAGACTCACGGATGCACACGGTACCGCTGTCACCCCCTCCACCGTCACCCCGCCCACCACCCCACCCACCACCCCGCCCCCACCCACACCCCACCCCACACCCCACCCGCCCCACCCAGCCCCCGCGATCTTGCACTTTTCGTCGCCCCAAACCAGGACATAACAGACGTTTCGTCGACCAAAAGTGCATGATCGGCGAGAAAGGGGTGTGGGGTTAGGGGTGGGGGTGCGGACGCCCTGGGCTAGTTCGGTGGACAGGGTGGCGAGGGCGGTGCGGGCGGCGGCGGGGTCGGGGGCGTCGAGCAGGCAACGGATCAGGGCGCTGCCGACGATCACCCCGTCGGCGTACCCGGCGACGGCGGCGGCCTGCGCACCCGTGCCGACGCCCAGGCCGACGCCGACCGGCAGGTCGGTGACCTCCCGGACCCGGGACACCAGCACGGGCGCGGCCTGCGAGGTCTGGGTACGTGCGCCGGTCACCCCCATCAGGGCGGTGGCGTAGACGAAGCCACGGCAGTGCCGCACGGTCATCGCCAGCCGGTCATCCGTGGAGGAGGGCGCGACCAGGAAGGTCCGGTCCAACCCGTACGCATCCGAGGCGGCCAGCCACTCGTCGGCCTCCTCCGGAATCAGATCCGGAGTGATCAGCCCGGTCCCCCCGGCGGCGGCCAGGTCCCGGGCGAACGCCTGCACGCCGTAGCGCTCGATCGGGTTCCAGTAGGTCATCGTGACCACCTGTGCGCCGGTGGCCGCGACCTCCTCGATGATCCGCAGCGCGTCCCGGGTGCGTACGCCGCCGGCCAGGGCGATGTCGCTGGCCCGCTGGATCACCGGGCCGTCCATCACCGGATCGGAGTAGGGGATCTCCACCTCGATCACGTCGACCCCGGCGGAGACCATCGTCTTCATCGCCGCGATGCTCTGCTCGACGGTGGGGAAGCCGGCCGGCATGCAGCCGATCAACACCGCGCGCCCATCCGCCCTGGCCTTGTCGAAGGCGACCCCGATCCGGCTCATGCCGGTACCTCGCCGCGCCGTGCGACCCGCTGGTTCATGGCCCTCACTCCTTGTCGAGGATGCCGAAGTACTCGCCGGCGGTGTGTACGTCCTTGTCACCCCGACCGGAGAGGTTGACCACGATGGTGGGCTGCCGGCCCAGCTCGGCGGCGAGTTCTCCGGCCACGGCAAGGGTGCCGGCGAGGGCGTGCGCGCTCTCGATCGCGGGGATGATCCCCTCGGTGCGGCACAGCAGCTCGAACGCCGCCATCGCCTCGGCGTCGGTCACCGGCCGGTAGCTGGCCCGGCCGGTGTCGTGCAGCCAGGCGTGCTCCGGCCCCACCCCCGGGTAGTCCAGCCCGGCGGAGATCGAGTGCGACTCCCGGGTCTGGCCGTCGTCGTCCTGGAGCACGTACGTCCGAGTGCCGTGCAGCACGCCGGCCGAGCCGCCGGTGATGCTGGCCGCGTGCCGGCCGGTGGACATGCCCTCGCCGCCGGCCTCGAAGCCGTAGAGCCGCACCTGCGGGTCGTCGGTGAAGGCGTGGAAGATGCCGAGCGCGTTGGAGCCGCCGCCGACGCAGGCGGTGACCGCGTCCGGCAGCGCGCCGGTCAGGTCCAGGCACTGCGCACGCGCCTCGTCGCCGATGCCCCGGACGAAGTCGCGCACCAGCTGCGGGAACGGGTGCGGGCCGGCGGCCGTGCCGATCAGGTAGTGGGTGTCGTCGACGTTGGCCACCCAGTCCCGCATCGCCTCGTTCATCGCGTCCTTGAGCGTGCGCGAGCCGGTGGTGACCGGGACCACCGTGGCACCGAGCATCCGCATCCGGGCCACGTTCAACGCCTGCCGCTCGGTGTCCACCTCGCCCATGTAGACCACGCAGTCCAGGTCGAACAGGGCGGCGGCGGTGGCGGTGGCGACGCCGTGCTGACCGGCGCCGGTCTCGGCGATCACCCGCCGCTTACCCATCCGCCGGGTGAGCAGCGCCTGACCGAGCACGTTGCGCACCTTGTGCGCGCCGGTGTGGTTGAGGTCCTCCCGCTTGAGCAGCACCCGGGCACCGGCCTGCGCGGAGAAGCGACGGGCCTCGTACAGCAGCGACGGGGTGCCGGCGTAGTCGCGCAGCAGGGCGGCGAACTCGGCCTGGAACTCCTCGTCGGCCATTGCCGCCCGGTGCGCGGCGTCCAGCTCGTTCAGGGCGGCGACCAGCGCCTCCGGCACGAAACGGCCACCGAAGCGGCCGAAGTGACCGGCCGCGTCGGGAAACTGCGCCGCCGGGGCGGCCAGCGCGTCGGCGCTCATGCCGACTCCTCTCGGTACGACGGGTACCGGCGCGGTCAGCGCACCGGGCGGGGCGTCGCGGGGTGATTGCCCGCGTTTACCAGTTCGGCCACCGCCTCGCGGGGACTCTTCTGGGTGATCAGGCCCTCGCCGACAAGTACCGCGTCGGCGCCGGCCGAGGCGTACCGGATGAGGTCGTGCGGGCCGCGTACGCCGGACTCGGCGATCTTGACAACGCTGCTCGGCAGGCCGGGCGCGATCCGTTCGAAGACCGACCGGTCGACCTCCAGGGTACGCAGATCGCGGGCGTTGACCCCGATCACCTGCGCACCGGCCTCCAGCGCCCGGTCGGCCTCCTCCTCGTCGTGCACCTCGACAAGCGCGGTCATGCCCAGCGACTCGATCCGCTCCAGCAGGCCGACCAGCACGTTCTGCTCCAGCGCGGCGACGATCAGCAGCACCAGGTCGGCACCGTGCGCCCGGGCCTCGTGCACCTGGTAGCTGGAGACCACGAAGTCCTTACGCAGCACCGGGACGTTCACCGCCGCTTTGACGGTCGCCAGGTCGTCGAGCGATCCGCCGAACCAGCGGCCCTCGGTGAGCACACTGATCGCGCGGGCCCCGCCGGCGGCGTACTCACCGGCCAACTCGGCCGGGTCGGCGATCTCGGCCAACTTGCCCTTGGACGGCGAGGAGCGCTTCACCTCGGCGATGACGGCAACGCCCGGCCGCCGCAGGGCCGCGTACGCGTCCAGCGGCGGCGGGGCGGCGGCGGCCAGTTCGCGGATCCGCTCCAGCGGAACCTGCTCCTGCCGTCGGGCCACGTCCGCCCGGACGCCGGCCAGGATCTCGTCCAACACGCTCGTGGACGCCGCCGTACCGGCCTCGTCCCCCTCCGCGTGCGCATGCTCAGCAGTCACCAACGGACTCCCCTCTCCGGGTGTCATGGGCCGATGCTAGGGGGCTCTACCTGGCCCCGAGCGGCGGGGGTATGGCGCTCCTCACGAAATGGACTGCGGCATAATGGCCAACTTGCGCAAACACGCTGTGACTCTACGTCACCGCCCCATCGACAGCCACTTATGTCGAGGTCGTCCGGGCGTACCGCCGACGGCCAGTACGACCGGCATCGATGCTGTGAGCTTGCTCAAGGACGAACGGCCCTTTCCCTGCTCAGGTGGGCTGCCGGAGAGTTGACGAGGCAGTCATCACTACGAAACGCGAGTCGAGCAGCATCTTCCTCGGGCAGACTCAACGACGCGCCTGCCCCACCACCCGCCGATCTTCTCCGGGGTGACCCATGAGCTCCTCCGCGCCGCACCAGACCATCGGACTCACCACGATCTCGCGTACCGTCGCATCGCTCGCGGTCGGCGTCGTGCACACGCTGGAGCGCGCCATGGTCGGGCCGGACCGGATGCGGACCGCGAGCGGCAACGCGTGGGAGGCCATCTGCGCCGACCGGGCCCGCGCCGACCAGCGGGCCGCCCTCGACCAGTTGGTCGCCGAACTCGCCGCCGCCCGGGCCCGCAACCGCCAGTCGGTCAGCTGACCGTCGGATCCTCGCCCCGGTCCAGCGCGTCCCACGCGTCCACGGTGCTGCGCTCGCCGACCGGGCCACCCGCTGTCGTCGCTCGGGCGGAGCGCCGCTCGTACCGGGCGCCCATCGCCGGCCACCGGTGGCCGCGCAGCGCGGTCAGCAGCCCACCGGCCGCCGCCAGCAACCCGCCGAGCAGGCAGAGCGCCGGCCACTGCCAGACGGTCCGGCCGTCGAGGTCGGCGAAGAGCCCGTAGCCTCCGCCCGCCGCCAGCGTCAGGCCGAGCAGCGCCAGCAGACCGCCAAGCACCCGACGCAGCCCGCCCCGGGTGGCCAGCACCGCGCCCCCGCCGGCCAGCCCGACCAGCGCCAGCGCCGACAGCCAGGGCAGCACCTGCGTCCCGGTGCGTCCCTCGGTCACCCCGAGCATCGGGTCCCGGCGGACGATCTCGCCCGATTCCCAGGCTTGCGTCGCCGTCCAGGCCGCCAGGCCCGCGCCGGCCAGGCAGAGCAGCACGGCGTACGCCAACTCGCGCCGGCCCGCCGCCGGCCGCCCGCCACCGGCGGACCGGGCGGGGTCGTCTGGTCGGCCGTCCCGCTCATCGGGCCGGCCGCAGGGTCTCGGCGGCGGCGATGGCCGCCAGCACCGCGGCGGCCTTGTTCCGGGTCTCCTGGTCCTCCGCGGCCGGGTCGGAGTCGGCCACCACACCGGCGCCGGCCTGCACGTACGCCCGCCCGGAGCGGATCAGCGCGGTGCGGATGGCGATGGCCATGTCCAGGTCGCCGCCGAAGCCGAAGTAGCCGACGGTGCCGCCGTAGAGACCGCGACGGACCGGCTCCAACTCTTCGATGATCTCCATGGCGCGTACCTTCGGCGCACCGGAGAGGGTGCCCGCCGGGAACGTGGCGGCGAGCGCGTCGAAGGCGGTACGGTCCGCACGGAGCGTGCCGACCACGGTCGAGACGATGTGCATGACGTGGCTGTAGCGCTCGATGGTGGCGAACTCCGGCACCTCGACGGTGCCCGGTCGGCAGACCCGGCCCAGGTCGTTGCGGCCCAGGTCGACAAGCATCACGTGCTCGGCGCGTTCCTTGGGGTCGGCGAGCAGTTCGGCGGCGAGCCGGGCGTCGGCCTCGGGTGTCGCGCCGCGCGGACGGGTGCCGGCGATCGGGTGCAGCAGGGCCCGCCGCTCGCCGTCGGCCTCGCCGGTCACCTTGAGGTGCGCCTCCGGCGACGAACCGACGATGTCGAAGTCGTCGAAGCGCAGCAGGTACATGTACGGGCTGGGGTTTGTGGTGCGCAACACCCGGTACACGTCAAGCGGGTCGGCCTCGGTGTCGCGCTCGAAGCGCTGGGCGAGCACGATCTGGAAGCACTCGCCGGCCCGGATCGCCTCCTTGGCCGCCTCGACCGCCTTCGGATAGCCGCCGTCGGGCGTACGGCTGCGCACCTCACCGGCGGGCGGCCGGCGGACCGTGGCGACCATCGGCGGGATGGGCCGCGACAACGCAGTGGTCATCGCGTCCAGCCGGCCCACCGCGTGGTGGTAGGCGGCGGTGACCATCGCCGCCCGGCCCGGCTCGTCGTGCGGCGGCAGCACGGCGTTGGCGACCAGGATCGCCGAGCCGTCGAAGTGGTCCAGCACCACCAGATCGGTGGCGAGCATCATGCCCAGCTCGGGCAGGCGCAGGTCGTCCTCGGTGAGCGTGGGCAGCCGCTCGAAGCGGCGGATCAGGTCGTAGCCGAGGTAGCCGACCATGCCACCGGTCAGCGGGGGCATCCCGCCGTCCGGGTCGCCGGGCGGGCCGGCCAGCGCCGCCACCGTCGCGCGCAGCGCCTCGACCGGGTCACCTGTGGTCGGCAGGCCGGCCGGTGGCGTACCGAGCCAGGCGGCGACGCCGTCCCGCTCGACCAGGGTGGCGCTGCTGCGTACGCCGACGAAGGAGTAGCGGGACCAGGACAGGCCCGCCGAGCCCACGCCCTGCTCGGCCGACTCCAACAGGAAGGTCCCGGGGCCACCGGCCAGCTTGCGGTAGACCCCGACCGGAGTCTCCGCGTCGGCAAGCAGCCGCCGGGTCACCGGCACCACCCGCCAGCGGTCGGCCAACTCGGCGAAGGTGGCCGGATCCGGGCTCACCGCACCATCGCTCACGACGTCACCTCACCGGTGACCGGGAGTTCGGTGAAGAAGCAGCTGCGGTGTCCGGTGTGGCAGGCGGCACCCACCTGGTCCACGCTCACCAGCACGGCGTCGCCGTCACAGTCGAGCGCCACCGAGCGGACGTACTGGTGGTGACCGGAGGTGGCGCCCTTGACCCAGTACTCGCGCCGGCTACGCGACCAGTAGGTGGCCCGACCGGTGGTCAGGGTGCGGTGCAGGGCCTCGTCGTCCATCCAGGCGACCATCAGCACCTCGCCGCTGTCGTGCTGGCGGACCACCGCGGCCACCAGGCCATCGGGGGTGCGCCGCAGCCGGGCGGCGATCGCCGGATCAAGCCGGGACGGCCGGTCGCCGCCACCGGTCGGCCCCGGGGTTTCCAGGTGGGCGCCGGTCACCGGCGCGTCAGGTACGGGCACAGTGAGCCATTGTCCCGCACGCGGGGCGGGCACCCCAGCGGGCTCCCGGCTGGCGGACGGCCGCGCGTCGGCGGACCGACCCAACTGGGTGACGTACCGCTCAAGACGGCCGTCGAGCAGCGCGGCGGCGAGGTCCGGACCGGCGGCCTCGGCCACCTCGGCGGCGTACGGGCGGATCAGCGGCAGGGTGCCGGCCACCAGCCGGACGGCAGCCGCCCACAGTTCGCCGTTCGAGCCGGGGTGCAGCCCGAGGCAGCGCAGCATGTCCTCCGGGTAACCGGCCGGCGCGACCGGCAGGTCGAGCGCGGCGGCGAACGCCGACCGGCGGGACACCACCCGCACGGTGGGGTTCGCCGGTCGCAGCACCGACGGACAGAGCCGGGCCAGGTCGGCGGCGGCCAACCGGATGCCGAGCGAGTCGTCGGCGTCGCGGGCCGAGGCGACCTTGCCGAGGGTGGCGATCAACTCCTCCAGCCGTGGCTCGTCGGCCGGCTGGCAGAGCACCGGCAGGTCGATCCGGTCACGCCAGTACGGATCCGCCCAGAGCAGCCGGGCGGGAGCCGTCACGGGCAGGCCGAACGCCCAGTCGGCCGGCTCGCTCAGCCGGGTCACCCAGGAGCGGACGTCCCGGGCGGCCACCGAGACGTGGGTCAGCCGGCCGCAGTGCTCCGCGAGGTACGCCCGGCGGGCCGCGTACGGTGCGCCGCCGACCAGCACGTCGACGTCGACGTCGCTGTGTGCGGTAGCGGCCCGGCGGGCGTGGCTACCACGCAACAGGATGCCCACCACGGGCCGCTCGGTGGTCGCCCGCAGCCGCGCGGCCCAGTCATCGATAAACCCGCTGTCCGGTGACCGAGCGTGATCCACCGCGCCATCGTGCCGTACGTCCGATCAGCGTGCAATGACCGGTGACGGACCCGGTGTCCGGCCTGAAGGGCCGCCGCCCGTGGTATACGTGGCTCACCCTCAGTGACCGTTTTCCATTCGGCGATAGGCGTCGATCTTGAAATCGAGGATCTTGAGGTCCTCCGTCAACTCGGCCATCTGCCGCAGCACCCGGTCCCGGTGCTCCTCGAACAACTTTCGTCGGGCGCCCAGGGTCTCGTCGCCCTGCCGGGCCAGTTCGACGTAGCGGCGCATGTCGCGTACCGGCATCCCGGTGCGGCGCAGTCGGGTGAGCAGGTGCAGCCAGTCCATGTCCTGCTGGGTGTAGCGGCGCCGGCCGGCCGAGTCGCGACCGACCGGGGCGACCAGCCCCTCCTGCTCGTACCAGCGCAGGGTGTACGTGGTCAGACCGACCCGGTCGGCCACCTCGCTGACACTGAAGGTCCGCTCCCGCGTACGGATGTCCATCCATCAAGCGTCCCAGCCGCCGTCAACCCCGCGCCGATCGGTCGGGGGTCTTCCTTTTCCGGCGAGATTTCATCTACCGTTGATTTCAACGGTAGATGAAATCTTGGAGGGATGCCGATGGAGAACGCGATCGCCGTCCGCAACCTGGTCGTGGACCGGGGCGGCCGGCGGGTGCTGCACGGCATCGACGCCGCGGTGCCACGCGGCTCGGTGACCGGCCTGCTGGGGCCCAGCGGAAGCGGCAAGACGACGCTGATGCGGGCGATCGTCGGGGTCCAGGTGATCAGCGCCGGCACGGTCACCGTGCTGGGCGCGCCGGCCGGCTCGGCGCAGCTGCGTCACCGGGTGGGTTATCTGACCCAGGCGCCGAGCGTCTACGCCGACCTGACCGTGCGGGAGAACGCCCGCTACTTCGCCGCACTGCACGGCCGGGGCCGGGTCGAGGCGGACCAGGCGGTGGCCGACGTCGGGCTGGCGTCGGCGGCCGGGCAACTGGTCGGCACCCTCTCCGGCGGGCAGCGCAGCCGCGCGTCACTTGCCTGCGCCCTGGTCGGCGAGCCGGAACTGATCGTGCTCGACGAGCCCACCGTCGGCCAGGACCCGGTGCTGCGGGCCGACCTGTGGGCCCGGTTCCACGCGCTGGCCGCGGCCGGCACCACCCTGCTGGTGTCCAGCCACGTGATGGACGAGGCGGCCCGCTGCGACCGGCTGCTGCTCATCCGCGCGGGTCGGCTGATCGCCGACGACACCCCGGCCGCGGTACGCGCCACCGCCGGCGTCGACGACCTCGACGAGGCGTTCCTCCGGCTGATCAAGGCGAGCGAGACGGCACCCGGGGAGGCGGCATGAACCCCCGGATCCTCGCCGTCACCGTCGGTCGCATCCTGCGCCAGCTGCGTCACGACCGGCGTACGGTGGCCCTGCTGCTGGTCGTGCCCACCGTGCTGCTCACCCTGGTCTACTACATGTACGCCGACCAGCCCACCCCGCCCGGCCAGCCGTCCACCTTCGACCAGGTGGCGCTGGTGATGCTCGGCTTCTTCCCGTTCATCATCATGTTCCTGGTGACAAGCATCGCCATGCTCCGCGAACGGACCAGCGGCACGCTGGAACGGCTGCTCACCACCCCGCTGGCAAAGACCGACCTGCTGTTCGGCTACGGTATCGCCTTCGGGCTGGCCGGTGCCCTACAGGCCACCGTCGCCGCGGCCGTGGCGTACTTGGTGTTCGGCCTTCAGACCGCGGGCAGCAGCGGCCTGGTGATCGTGATCGCGGCGCTGAACGCGGTGCTCGCCGTCGCGCTCGGGCTGCTGTGTAGCGCCTTCGCCCGCACCGAGTTCCAGGCCGTACAGTTCATGCCGGTCGTGGTGCTGCCGCAGCTGCTGCTCTGCGGGCTCTTCGTGCCCCGCGACCAGATGGCCGGCTGGTTGCAGGCGGTCAGCGACGTGTTGCCGCTGACGTACGCCGTGGAGGCGCTACAGGAGGTCGGCGCGCACGTCGACCCGACCCAGACGATGTGGCGCGACCTCGCGATCGTCGCTGGCGCGGCGGTGCTGGCGCTGGTCCTCGCCGCGGCCACGCTGCGGCGGCGCAGCGGCTGAGGGACCTGGTCCGTGCCCCGGCTGCCGATCGGGGTACGGACCACCGAGCAAGGAGGGCGATTGGCACGGCGGACCGGACGGCGGCCCGGCAATCCGGGCACCCGTGAGGCGATCCTCGACGCGGCCCGGACCAGCTTCGCCCAGCGGGGCTTCGACGGCAGCACCATCCGGGGCATCGCCGGCACCGCCGGGGTGGACCCGGCCCTGGTACACCACTACTTCGGCAGCAAGGACCAGCTCTTCCTGGCCGCCATGCAGGCGCCGATCGACCCCCGGGAACTGCTGCCGAAGGTGCTCGACGGCGACCGCGACGGCATCGGCGAACGGCTGGTACGCATGTTCCTCACGGTCTGGGACTCACCGGTCGGCACCGCCGGGGCGGCCCTGCTGCGCTCCGCGGTCAGCAACGAGTGGACCGCCCGGCTGCTGCGCGACTTCCTGACCACCCAGGTGCTCCGCCGGATCCTCGACCACCTGGACGTCGATCCGGCGGAACTGCCGCTGCGCGGGTCGCTGGTGGCCAGCCAGCTGATCGGGTTGGCGATGATGCGGCACATCATCCGCCTGGAGGCGGCGGCCACCACCGATCCCGAAACCCTGGTCGCCGCGATCGCCCCGACCATCCAGCGCTACCTCACCGCGCCGCTGCCCGACCGGTCCGCCCGCCACGGTTGATCGGCACCGGGGTCGCCGACGTGTTAAAAGGGGGCCCCTTTACCACTTGAGGCGTTAACAAGGGGCCCTTCCTTGCACCTCAGCGGGTCTGTTCGAGCCAGGATGCGTAGAGCAGCGCGTAGACCGATCCGGGATCGCGGATCAACTCCTCGTGCGGGCCGCGCTGCACCACCCGACCCCGGTCCACCACGATCACCTCGTCGGCGCTCTGCGCGGTGCTCAGCCGGTGCGCGATGGCGAGGGTGGTCCGCCCCCGGGTCACCGCGTCCAGGGTCCGTTGCAGCCGTACCTCGGTAGCGGGGTCGACCGCGCTTGTCGCCTCGTCCAGCACCAGCAGGTCCGGATCGGCCACGTACGCGCGGGCCAACGCGACCAGCTGCCGCTCCCCCACGCTCAACGCCTCGCCGCGTTCACCCACCCCGGTGGCCAGCCCGGCCGGCAACCCGTCCAGCCAGTCGGCCAGCCCCAACTCGGTGAAGGCGGCGGTGAGCTGCTCGTCGGTCAACTCCGGCCGGGCGAAGCGGACGTTGTCGGCGACGGTGGCGTCGAACAGGAAGCCGTCCTGCGGCACCATCACCACCCGCGAACGCAACGAGTCGAAGCGGACCTCGGTCAGCGGCACCCCGGAGAGCAGCACCGCGCCCGAGGTCGGATCCATCAGCCGGGTGAGCAGCTTGGCGAAGGTGGTCTTGCCGCTGCCGGTCTCGCCGACCACCGCCACCCGGCTCTTCGCCGCGATCTCCAGGCTGACGTCGTGCAGCACCGTCGGGCCGCCCGGATAGTGGTAGTTCACCTGCGCGAACCGGACGTCCAGCGGGCCGGTGGGCAGGTCACGTCCCTGCTCACCGGGATCGGCCACGTCCGGCGACACGTCCAGCACGTCCAGCACCCGGCGCCAGCCGGCGATGGCGTTCTGCGCCTCGTTGAGCACCTCGGTGGCGATCTGCACCGGCTGGATGAAGAGCGTCACCAGGAACAGAAACGCGGTGACCTCGCCGATGGTGAGCGTCCGGTCGGCGCCGAGGATCACCCCGAGCACCACCACACCGGCCAACGCCAGCCCGGCGGCCACCTCGCCTACCGAACTGCCCAGAATGCTGATCCGGATCGCCTTCTGCTGGGCCTGCCGCTGGCTGTCGATCGCCTCGTCGAGCCGCCGGGCGGTGCGCCCGGCGATGCCGTACGCCCGGATCACCGGCGCGCCGACCACGCTCTCCCCGACCGCCGCCAGCAACGCGCCGGTGCGCTGCCGGACCACCCCGTACGCGGCGGCGAGTCGACGCTGGAGCAGCCGGATCACGAAGACCGCCGGTACGAAGGCCGCGTAGACCACAAGCGTCAGCTGCCAGGAATAGGCAAGCATCACCGCGGTGGTGACCGCCAGCTGGCCGAGGTTGACCAGCAGGATCACCCCGCCCCACTGGAGGAACTGGGTGATCTGGTCGACGTCGCTGGTGACCCGGGAGACCAGCGAGCCGCGCCGCTCGGACTGCTGGTGCAGCATGGACAGGTCGTGCACGTGCCGGAAGGCCCGGATCCGCACCCCCGCCAGCGCGGTCTCGCTGACCGTGAAGAGCCGGCGCATCATCAGGTAACCGCAGGCGGTGGTCACCACCAGCACGCCAGCGGTGATCGCCACGACGGCGAAGAGCGCGTCGAAGTTCAGCCCGTCGGCGATGCCCCGGTCGATGCCCTGCTGCACCGCCACCGGCACGGCCACCCGGCCGACCATGTAGACAAGCGCCAGGCCGAGCGTGCCGGCCAGGCCGACCCGCAGCTCCGGGGAGAGCGCCAGGCCACGACGCAGCGTCCGCCAGGTCGACTCGGCCCGCTCCGACCCCGCTTTCGTCTCGTCCACCACGACGCTCACCGGTCCCGCCTTTCGTTCGCGACTGCGGGACTCCGCTGCGCTACATTCCTCGCGCTCACCGGGCCCGCCTTTCGTTCGCGACTGCGGGACTCCGCTGCGCTACATTCCTCGCGCTCACCGGTCCACCTCCAGGCCGGAGGTCAGCGGGGCGACCTCGTCGTACGTTCGCTGCCGGTCGTGGTCGACCTCGGCCTGCTCGTAGGCGGTGACCAGGTCGGCGTAGCCGGGCACCGTGGCCAGCAGGGTGGCGTGCGGGCCTCGCGCCACCACCCGGCCCTGCTCCAGGTAGATGACCTCGTCGGCGAGCGCGATGGTGGCCCGGCGGTAGGCCACCACCATGATCGACGCGCCCGGTCCGCCGGCCTCGGCCGAGCGCAGCGCGGCCAGGATGGCGGCCTCCACCCGCGGATCGACCGCACTTGTGGCGTCGTCGAGCACCAGCAGCCGGGGCCGCCCGGCCAGGGCCCGGGCCAGGGTGAGCCGCTGCCGCTGGCCGCCGGAGAGCGAGGTGCCCCGCTCACCGACCATGGTGTCCAACCCGTCGGGCAGGGCGGCGACGAAACCGTCCGCCTCGGCCAGCCGCAGCGCGGCCCACACCGCCTCGTCGTCGATGCCCGGCCGGTCCAGCGAGACGTTGGCCCGGACGGTGTCGTCGAAGACGAACGGCACCTGGGCCACAAGCGCGGCGGTGGCGGCCAGCGAGTCGGCGGTCAACTCGCGTACGTCCACCCCGTCGATGCGGACCGTGCCGGAGCGCGGGTCCACCAGCCGGACCGCCAGCGCCGCGATTGTGGACTTGCCGGATCCGGTCGGCCCGACCAGGGCGACCGTCTTGCCGGCCGGGACCGTGAAGGAGACCTCGCCGAGCACCTGCGCGCCGGGCAGGTGCGCCTCGGCGGGCTCGTAGGCGAAGCCGACGTCGGTGAAGGTGAGCGTGGCCGGCCCGGCTTCGGCGCGGTCCAGCCGGGTGTCGCCGTACGGCATCTCGCCGGTGGCGTCGAGCACCCGGCGGATCCGATCCCAGCCGGCGACGCTGCGCGGCAGCTCGGCCAGCACCCAGCCGATCGCCCGTACCGGGAAGGCCAGCACGGTGAAGAGGAAGGCGACGCTCACCAGCTCGGCCACGTCGATGGCGCCCTGCCGCAGCCGGTACGCGCCGACCACCAGCACGGCGAGGGTGCCGAGGCTGGGCAGGGTCTCCAGCATCGGATCGAAGATGCCGCGCAGCCGGCCGACGGAGATCAGCGCGTCGCGCAACTCACCGGCGCGGCCAGCGAACCGGCCGGTCTCCTGGGCCTCCCGGCCCATCGTCTTGACCACCAACGCGCCGTCGAAGCTCTCGTGGGCGATGCCGCTGACCTCGGCCCGCAACCGCTGGGCGCGGGCCTGCCGCGGCGCCATCCGGCGGGAGTAGGCCACGTTGAGCGCGAACAGCGCCGGGAACACCGCCAGGCCGACCAGGGCGAGCGCCCAGTCGGTGACGAACAGCGCCGCCACCGCGCCGAGAAGCATCACCAGCGTGCCGACGGCGAACGGCAGCGGCGCGATCGGATTCCAGGCCGCCTCCACGTCGGAGTTCGCGTTGGAGAGCAGCGTGCCGGTGGCGTTGCGCTGGTGCCAGGACAGCGGCAGTTCGAGATAGCGGCGGGTCACCCGGCGCCGGTAGGCGGCCTGGAGGCGGTACTGCATGTAGCCCGCGCCGAGCCGCCGGCCGAAGATGCCGACCACCCGCAGCAGGCTGATCCCGAACAACGCGGTGGCCGCCAGAGCGAGCGCGCCGGTGCCGACCGACCCGCTCGCGACCGCCGGCACGACGACGTCACCGACCACCCGGCCGACCACGAACGCGCTGGCCACCACCATCAGGCCGAAGAGCACGCTGCCGGCGACCGCGACCGCGAAGATCCGCGGCTGTTCCCGGATGGCCCGCCACAGCACGGCCAACCCGCGACCGAGCACCTCCCGACTAGTACCGCTCGCCACATTCTCCCCCGCCGTAAGCTGCCCTCATCCTCCCTCATCCTTACCGCTGCGCGCCGGTCCTGCCGACCCGTAGCAATATGTCCGACGTCACCCCGGCCGACCGGCCGGACCACCGCCGTACCGGCCGACACTGCGGGTCAGCGTTGTGGCGCATACGATCGGTGCCATGCCGCGCTACGCCCGTTCCGAGCGCCGGGCGCTCGTCGAGTTGATGTCGACGCTGGGCCCGGACGCCCCGACCGTCAACGAGGGGTGGTCCGTCCGTGATCTCGCCGCGCACCTGGTGGTGCGGGAACGCCGACCGGACGCCGCAGCGGGCATCGCGCTGCCGCCGCTGCGCGACCACGGCGAGCGGGTCCGGCGCGAGGTCGCGGCGGGCGACTGGGCCGGGTTGCTCGACCAGCTGCGGCACCCTCCAGTGTGGAGCCCGGTGAGCAACCCGCTCGCCGACGAGTTGGCAAACACGCTGGAGTTCTTCATCCACCACGAGGACGTGCGCCGGGCCCAGCCGGGGTGGCAACCCCGGGAGCTGCCCGCCGGGCTGGACCGGACGCTGTGGCGCCGCTCCTCGACGCTGGCCCGGCTGGCGTTGCGCCGTTTCCCGGCCCGGGTGCTGGTGCGGGCACCGGGGCAGGGCGAGATCACCGCCGGTCGGGGCGGCGCGTCGCTGCTGCTGGAGGGCGCGCCGGGCGAACTGGCCCTCTTCCTGTCCGGTCGGCAACGGGTCACCCGCGTGCAGCTCACCGGCGAGTCGGGGCTCACGGACCGGCTCCGCGACGCCCGACTGGGCTTCTGACCCCGGCAGGCTGAGCGGCTGACCCCACCCCGGCAGGCTGAGCTGCCGATCCCGCCCCGGCAGGCTGAGCGGCTGATCCTGCCCTGGCAGGCTGAGCGGCTGATCCTGCCCGGCAGGAAACGGTCGGGGCATATTTCCGAAACGTTATCCGGTCGACCGCCCGCGACGATCGCCGCTCCCGTACGCTTGCCGCGCTGCTCCGCGTGGGGCGGTGCGACAGGGAGCGCGATGCGAAGCTTTGCGATCGCGGCACTGCGGGAACCCCCCTTCTCCAGCCTCCGACACGACGATACGGAGCGCGTCGCTGGGGAGAGTGCGGACTGGGCGCAGAGTCTTGGCCTGATCAGTAACGGTCACCGCCTGCGTCGGGCCGATGCCGCTGGGCTCGCCGGACGGGCCTGCCCGCAGGCGCCGCTGGACGGGCTACGACTACTTACCGACCTGATCTCCTGGCTGTTCGTGATGGACGACGCCTGCGACGAGGACGGCCTGGGCAGCGATCCGACCCGGCTGGCACCCGCCGTGGCGGACCTGCTGGACGTGCTCGACAACCAACGCGGGCGGGTTCCGGTGCCGGCCCGGGCCGCCGGCCCGTTGGCTCCCGCCCTGGCCGATCTGTGTCGGCGCATCCGCGCCCACCGCCGACCGGCCGTGTTGCTGCGCTTCACCGCCGGCATGCGCGAGTACCTGCTCGCGCTCCTGTGGGAGGCGGCCAACCGGGAGCACGACCGGATCCCGCCGGTAGCCGAATACGTCCAGTTGCGCCGGCACACCGGTGCCGTCTACCCCAGCCTCACCCTCACGGACCTGGCTTCGAACGGTTTTCCGCCGGCCGCCCGTCGGGCCGAACCGGGTTGGGCCACGCTGGAGTCGCTCGTCGTGGACCTGGTCTGCTGGTGCAACGACGTCTTCTCCTATCGCAAGGAGCACCGGGTCCGGCCCGACGCGCATAATCTGATCACCGTGCTGACCCGGGAACTCGGCGACGAGTCGCTGGCGCTACGGGCCGCCGCCGACCGGTTCAACGAGCGGCTCGGCGCGTACCTGAGCACCGAGCAGCGGCTGTTGGTCACCCACGGTGACGCGGTACGGCCGGCGTTGGCGGCCCGGCGGAACTGGATTCGGGCCACCTACGACTGGTCTCGGGCGGCGGAACGGTACGCCTGAGGGAAGCGTTTGCCTGGCCGGAACGGCCGTTGATGATCGCTGGGGGTGGCCGATGCCCCCGACGCAGGCAATACTCTTCGGTAACGCATACCTACGTGACGACCGTCACGCCTCCACCCCCGAAGGCGGCTACAGCGATGGCTCTCGATGTACCGTACCGTTCCATTCCTGACATGTTCCTCAAGCGCGTGGCGGCGACCCCCGACCGCCGCGCCTTTGCCCACCCCGGGCCTGATGACTCGCCGGTCTGGCTGACCTGGGCGCAGGTCGCCCAACGGGCCAAGGCGATCGCCGCCGGCCTGCACGGCCTGGGCGTCGGTCAGGAGGATCCGGTGGCGATCCTGGCCAGCACCCGGCTGGAGTGGGTGCTCGCCGATTTCGGCATCATGTGCGCCAGCGGCTCCACCACCACCGTGTACCCGACCACCGAGCCGCAGGACGCCATATACATCCTCGCCGACTCCGGCTCGAAGGTGCTGTTCGCGGAGGACCCGGGCCAGGCGGCGAAGATCGCCGGGGCGGCACTGCCCGCGCTGACCCACGTGGTCCTCTTCGACGGCGCCGCCGATCCGGCCGCCGCGGTCCCCCAGCTGACCCTGGCCGAGTTGGAGGAGCAGGGCGCCCGCCGGCTCGCCGAGGACCCGGAACTGATCGACCGGCTGGTGGCCGGCATCGGCCCGGAGCACCTGGCCACCCTGATCTACACCTCCGGCACCACCGGGCGTCCCAAGGGCGTCGAGCTGCTGCACGGCGGCTGGTGCTGGGAGGGCGTGGCGCAGGAGGCGATGGGGCTGCTGCGCGAGGACGACCTCCAGTACCTCTGGTTGCCGCTGTCCCACTCGTTCGGCAAGACCCTGCTCTGCGGCACCACCCACGTCGGCATGCCCACCTACGTCGACGGCCGGGTGGACAAGCTCGTCGAACTCCTCTCGGTGGTCCGGCCGACGCTCATGTGCGGAGCGCCCCGGGTCTTCGAGAAGGTCTACAACAAGTCGGTGACCACCGCGCGCGACGCCGGTGGCGCCAAGGCCAAGATCTTCGCCTGGGCCGTCGGGGTGGGCAAGGAGAAGGTCGCCCTGGAGCAGGCCGGCAAGCCGGTACCGGGCGGGCTGAAGCTCAAGTACGCGGTGGCCGAGAAGCTGGTCTTCAGCAAGCTTCAGGCCCGCCTCGGCGGGCGGATGCGGGTGCTGGTTTCCGGCGCCGCCCCGCTCAGCCCCGAGATCGCCACCTTCTTCTCCGCGGCGAACCTGCCGATCTCCGAGGGTTACGGGCTCACCGAATCCAGCGCCGGCAACTTCGTCAACCCGCCGGAGGCGATTCGGATCGGCACCGTCGGCCGGGCAATGGGCGACCTGGAGTGCCGCATCGACACCGACGGGGAGGTCCTGATCAAGGGTCGGCCGGTGATGCGCGGCTACCACAACCTGCCGGAGGAGACCGCCGCCGCGTTCACCGAGGACGGCTTCTTCCGTACCGGTGACATCGGCAGCCTCGACGACGACGGCTACCTGCGGATCACCGACCGGAAGAAGGACCTGGTCAAGACCTCCGGCGGCAAGTACGTCGCGCCCTCGCACATCGAGGGGATGTTCAAGGCGACCTGCCCGTACACCTCCCAGGCGGTGGTCATCGGCCAGGCCCGCAACTACTGCACCATGCTCGTCACCCTGGACCCGGACGCCATCACCGGCTGGGCCGCCGGCACCCCGCTGGAGGGCCGTCCGTACGCCGAGATCGTCGCCTCGCCGGAGGCGCAGGCCATGGTCGAGGAGTACGTCGCCCAGCTGAACAGCAAGCTCAACCGCTGGGAGACCATCAAGAAGGTCACCATCCTGCCCCGCGACCTGACCATCGAGGACGGCGAGATCACCCCGTCGCTGAAGATCAAGCGCCGTGGGGTGGAGAGCAACTTCTCCGCCGAGATCGACAAGATGTACGCCGGCACGGTCGCCGAGATCTGACGCCCCGCCGCCACGTTCCCGGCCCCGCTCCCGACCTCGGGGGCGGGGCCGGGGCGTGCCGTCACAGGTGCTGTCCCCGCCAGGTGGTCTGCTCCGCCTCGGCGGCGAGTTGCTCGGCCATCGCCACCTCGCGGACCTGCCGGCGCAACGGCGCGTCCACCACCGTCTGCGCCACGATCGTCGTCAGCACGACGGCCGTGAGCAGCCCCAAGGCCGCTAGTTCCGGCACCCGGGCGGCCACCGGCAGCAGCAGCACCAGCACGGCCACTCCGGCGATCGTCGGCCAGCGCCACACCCGCAGCGCCCGCCAGCCGAGCGCCACCAGGGTCAGCAGGTAGAGCGCGGCCCCGCCGTGCAGCACCAGCAACTCGAACCCGGGCAGCAGGTCACCGGCCGGGTTCACCGGCTCGGCGGTACCGGTGAGCAGCCGTTTCAGCCCCAGGGCAAACAGGATCGGGCCGGCCACCAGCGGCAGGTGCAGGTAGGTGTAGGCGTCGCGGGCCAGCGCGGACCGGGCCTTCGGCTCCCGGGTGCGGTGCAGCGCCTGTTCCAGGGCCAGCGCCAGGGTGTCGAAGTACGCCCACCACAGCGCGGCGACCACCGCCACGCCGAGCAACCCCGAGATGATCACCAGCCAGTTCAGCGGCAACTCGACGACGAAGCCGGCGCCCAGCCCGAGCGCGATGATCGTCTCGCCGAGCGCCACCAGCACGATCTGGGCGTGCCGCTCCGCCCAGTGCCCGGCCGAGAGCAGCGTTCCGCCGGTACCGCTCAGGAACAGGGCTGTCCCGTACTCGACGACGAGCGCGACGATCCACAGCGTCAGCCGCAGCCCGATCTCCCACGTCTCGCCGGCCAGTCGCTGCGGCAGCAGCGCGGCGGCGAGGACCAACCCGCCGACCAGCAACCCCCGACTGGACACGAGCACGACCACGAAGCGGCGACGCCGCTCGCGGTCGCCGCTGGCCAGCCAGCCGAGGACCGCCACCTGGAGGGCGCGGACCAGGAAGTAGCACATCGCGAAGACCAGCGGCCCGGACAGCCCGCCGGGTTGGCTGCGGAACGCCTGCGGCATGGCCAGGGTGAACACGAACGCCCCGGCCACGGTGGCGAACGCGACGAAGGGCAGGACGCCCTGGTCGGTGCGGACCAGGTTGCCGATCACCACGAAGCCGCTCCAGGCCCACCAGAGCAGGCCCAGCACGACCAGGCACTGGACCAGCCCGCGCGGCGTGGCGTTACCGGCGGTGAGCGTGGTGACCTGGATGAAGGCGAAGACGAATACCAGGTCGTAGAAGAGTTCCAGGCGGGTCGCGCGGGACCCGGGGGCGCTGGGTTGCACGCCGCGCGACAAGCGTATTCCCCTGACGTCGCCCACCCCGGCAGTCTGCCCGCCACCGGCGACGGTCGCGGTGGATCAGCCGAACCGGGCCCGGTCAGGCGATGACGCTTGGCTCCCGCCACCGGGGCACCCCGGCGCGGTCCAGGTCGTAGCGGACTGCGGCGATCCGCCCGACCGCCTCGACCAGGTCGCCGGCGGGCAGGGTGAAGGGCAGTCGCAGGAAGCGTTCCAGGGTGCCGTCCAGGCCGAACCGGGGACCCGGCGCCAGCCGTACGCCGACCTCCTCGGCCGCCCGCGCCAGCGCGCTGGAGATCGGCCCGTCCAGCTCGGCCCAGAGCGTCACCCCACCGCGCGGCACGGTGACCCGCCACTCCGGCAGCCGCTCGGCCAGCGCGCCGAGCAGCGCGTCGCGCTGCATCGCGAGCTGTGCCCGGCGGGCCGCCACGATGGCCGGCGCGGCGGCCAGCAGGTGCACCGCGACCAACTGGTCCAGCACCGGGCTGGCCATGTCCACCCCGACCCGCGCCGCCGCCAGCCGCTGCACCTGCGGCGCGGAGGCACGGATCCAGCCGATCCGCAGCCCACCCCAGTACGGCTTGCTCATCCCGCCGATGCTTACCACCCGGCAGTGCCGGTCGAAGCTCGCCGTCGGCGGCGGCAGCTCGGTGCCGTCCAACGGCAGGTCCACGAACGATTCGTCGATCACCAGGTCGGTGCCGACCGCGTGCGCGGTGGCCACCAGCCGTTCCCGCAGCGCCGCCGGCATCAGGTGACCTGTCGGGTTCTGAAAGTCGGGGATCAGGTACGCCAGCCGTGGGCGTACCTGTCGGAGGGAACCGAGCAGCAGGTCGGCATCCCACCCGCTGGGGTCGGCGGCCAGGCCGTGGGTGGTGATCCGGGCCCGCCGGGCGGCCAGCGCGGCGAGCGCGTTGGGGTAGCTGGGCGACTCGACCAGGACGCTGCCGCCCGGCGCGAGCCCCAACCGCAGCACCAGGTCCAGTGCGTGCTGGGTGCCGTTGGTGACCATGATCTGGTCCGGGGAGGTGGGCAGGCCACGGGCGGTGTACGCCTGGGCGACCGCCTCCCGCAACTCGATGATGCCGATCGGGTGGTATCCCGCGCCGCCGAGGTGGCGGGGCAGGTCCTCGGCGGCTGCCCGGGCGGCCGGCAGCAGTTCGGGCGGGGCGGCCAGGGCGGCCACGCCGAGGTCGAGCATCTCCCGGTCGTCGATCGGGGTCCAGAGCCCGTTGGGTGCCACCCGGTGCGTGCCCGGCAGCATCGTCCAGCTGCCCGCCCCCCGCCGGCTGGCCAGGTGCCCGCTGTCGCGCAGCTCGCGGTAGGCGGCGGTGACGGTGGTCCGGCTGATCCGCAACGCCTCGGCCAGGTCCCGCTCGGCCGGCAGGCGTACGCCCAACGGCAGCCGGCCGTCGGCGAGCAGGCCGCGGACGGCGCCGGCCAACGCCGCGTAGTCCGGGCTGCGCCGGCGGCCGGGCAGCGCGTGCCACTGCCCGAGCAGTCGAGCCAATTGGACCCCGCGCACCTGACTTGTCATAGCCACTCCCCCGATATTGGCTCTCTATCGAGACGCCAATTGGCACCTAGAGTGGCACGTGTGGCATTGATTGGCAACCTTCGACACCGCCCCACCCGACGCCTGACCCAACTCTTCCTGGGGCTTCTCCTCTACGGCTTCAGCATGGCGCTGATGATCCGCTCCGAACTCGGCCTGAATCCCTGGGACGTGTTCCACCAGGGGCTGTCCCAGCTGACCGGACTGAGCATGGGCACCGTGGTCATCGCGGTGGGCTTCCTGGTGCTGCTGGCCTGGATTCCGCTGCGCCAACGCCCCGGCCTCGGCACCCTGGCCAACGTCGTGGTGGTCGGTCTGGCCGTCGACGCCACCCTCGCCCTGATGCCGCCCGTGGAGTCGCTCGCCGTACGAGGCGCCCTGCTGGTCGCCGGCATCGTGGGCAACGGCGCGGCCACCGCGCTCTACCTCGGTGCCCGGCTCGGTCCCGGCCCCCGGGACGGCCTGATGACCGGCCTCGTCGCCCGCCGGCCCGGCTGGTCGCTGCGCCTGGTCCGCACCGTGCTGGAGGTCGGCGTACTGGCCGTGGGCGCGCTGCTGGGCGGGACGGTCGGCGCCGGCACCATCGCCTACGCCCTGGCCATCGGGCCGCTGGCCCAGCTGTTCCTGCCCTGGTTCGACGTGCCCGCGCCGGCCCGCCCGGAACCGGGGCGGATCGAGCCGACACCAGCCGGATGAGCGGGCGCGCCGAAGCCGGCAACCCAGCGCCACGAACGCCGGCCGATCGGGTCAGCACCGGCCGTCGCCGATCAGCCGTACGCAACCATCCGGTCACGAGCCGTCGTGATGGGGTAGCCGGTATTTTCCTGAAGCCACCTCGCCCGGCAGAATCTCCACATGGGGGAGAGAACTTGGCGTCGGACCGACGCATGGATCTTCGTCTCGTTGGTGATCGCCAGTGGCGCCGGCCGGCACCGCCGGTCCCCGACCACTCGCCGCCCCGAGGGCGTACGTCTCGCCGACGTGCTCTCCACCGCCGACCACCTCGACCGGAGCATTCCCGAACGGGAGGACATCGAGGAGGCGATCCGGCGACTGCTCGGTGCCGGGCTGGTCGACGTCACCGACGGCTGGTTCCGGATCACCCCCGACGGTGAGCGGCTCTGGCGCTCCCGCCCCAGCGCCGGGCTGGCCACCACCGTCGACACCGTGCAGGGGGTGCTGACCCGCAGGTACGCACCGGGCAGCGCGGAGTGGCACCTCGACGAGGCCGAGCATGCCGCCGCCGTGCAGGAATATCTGGTCCGGTCCATCCCGATGCCCCGGCGCTCGCCCGAGGGCCACTCCGGCCGGGGCTGACCGGGCCCGTCGTCACCGGACCGGGTGACCCGCCCCGCGCAGCGCGTCCTTGACCTGGCCGACGGTCAGCTCACCGAAGTGGAAGACGCTTGCCGCCAGCACCGCATCGGCGCCCGCGCCGATCGCCGGCGGAAAGTGCGCCACCTCGCCCGCGCCGCCGCTGGCCACCACCGGCACGTCGACCACCCGGCGCACCGCGGCGATCAGTTCCAGGTCGAAACCGGCCTTGGTGCCGTCGGCGTCCATCGAGTTGAGCAGGATCTCCCCGGCGCCCAGTTCCGCCCCGCGCCGCGCCCACCACACCGCGTCCAGCCCGGTGCCGCGCCGGCCGCCGTGGGTGGTGACCTCGAAGCCGCTGGGGGTGGTGCCGGCCGGCGCGCGTCGCACGTCAAGCGAGAGCACCAGCACCTGCCGGCCGAATCGGTCCGCGATCTCCGCGATCAGCTCGGGCCGGGCGATCGCCGCGGTGTTCACCCCGACCTTGTCGGCACCCGCCCGCAGCAGGGTGTCCACGTCGCCCACCGCCCGGACGCCCCCGCCCACGGTCAGCGGGATGAAGACCGACTCCGCGGTACGCCGGACCACGTCGAGCATCGTGCCCCGGTCGCTCGACGAGGCGGTGACGTCCAGGAAGGTCAACTCGTCCGCGCCCGCCCGGTCGTACGCCGCCGCCAGTTCGACCGGGTCGCCGGCATCCCGCAGGTCGAGGAAGTTGACGCCCTTCACCACGCGCCCCGCGTCCACGTCGAGACAGGGAATCACCCGCACCGCCACCGTCATGTCAGGAGCCTATCGCCGCGTCCGCCGGGCCCGCCTCGGCCAGCACGGCCAGAGCCTCGGCGACGGTGAAGGCACCGGCGTAGAGGGCCTTGCCGGAGATCACGCCCTCCACCCCGATCGGTGCCAGGGTGGCCAGCGCACGCAGGTCGTCAAGCGTCGACACGCCGCCCGAGGCGATCACCGGGGCGTCGGTCCGGGCGCAGACCTCGCGCAGCAGGTCGAGGTTCGGCCCGCGCATGGTGCCGTCCTTGGTGATGTCGGTGACCACGTACCGGGAGGCGCCGGCCTTGTCCAGCCGCTCCAGCACCTCGTACAGGTCACCACCGTCCTGGGTCCAGCCCCGGGCCGCCAGGGTCCGGCCCCGCACGTCCAGCCCGATCGCCACCCGGTCGCCGTACTCGCCGCAGATCCGGTCGCACCACGCCGGGTCCTCCAGCGCGGCGGTGCCGATGTTCACCCGGGCGGCGCCGGTGCCCAGCGCGGCACGCAGCGAGTCGTCGTCGCGGATGCCGCCGGAGAGTTCCACCCGCACGTCGAGGCGGCGCACCACCTCGGCGAGCAGTTCGGCGTTGGAGCCTCGGCCGAACGCGGCGTCCAGGTCGACCAGGTGGATCCACTCGGCGCCGTCGCGCTGCCACGCCAGGGCGGCCTCCAGCGGGTCGCCGTAGCTGGTCTCGCTGCCGGCGGCGCCCTGTACGAGCCGGACGGCCTGGCCGTCGGCGACGTCCACGGCAGGCAACAGGGTGAGGCTCACGGGTCTTGTCCTTCCACGTCAGGAACGGCGGTCCAGGGCGATCACCACGATCACCGGCAGTACGAGCAGCAGCAGCAGGATCAGCATCAGGCGCAGCGCCAGGTCGGGCACGAGCAACCAGATCAGCACGAGCGCCACCAGGCTCAGCGACACGATGGTGGCCCGCTCGCCCCGGGAGTATCTCGGCAGCCGGCCGGTCCGGCCACGGCGCACCGTGGGCACCAGCCGACGGGCCAGTGCCCTGCGCCGCGCCCGCCGGGCCAGCGCGCGTTCGCGGACCGCCTGACGCCGCGCCGCCTCCGCCTCGCGGACAGCCCGACGCTGGGCTCGTTCCTTGCTCACCGTGGCCTCCGGCCGGATCCGCCCACCGGCTCAGTCACCTGCTGGCACGGTGGCCAGCCAGTTGCGCAGCAACGCGGCACCGGTCTCGGCGGACTTCTCCGGGTGGAACTGGGCGGCCGACAGCGGACCCCGTTCCACCGCGGCGACGAAGTCGACCTCGTGGTGGGCGGTGGTCACCCGGGCACCGGCCGCGGTGAGCGCGGCGGTGTCGCCGACGGCGTACGAGTGGACGAAGTAGAACCGGCTGTCCGCAGGCAACGAGGCGAACAGCGCCGAACCCACCGGCGGGTGCACGGTGTTCCACCCCATGTGCGGCAGCCGCGCGGCGGCCAGCCGGGTGACGCTGCCCGGCAGCAGCCCGAGCCCCTTGGTGACGACTCCGTGCTCGTCGCCGGACTCGAAGAGGATCTGCATGCCCACACAGATGCCCAGCACCGGGCGGCCGGCGGCGACCCGGCCGGCGATCACCGGCCCGGCGCCGAGCGCCTCGATGCCGGCCATGCAGGCGGCGAAGGCACCGACCCCGGGCACCACCAGACCATCGGCGTCGGCCGCGGCGGCCAGGTCGTCGGTGACCAGCACGTCGGCGCCGGCGGCGGCGAGGGCCCGCTCCGCCGAGCGCAGGTTGCCCGAGCCGTAGTCGAGCACCACGACGCGGCGACGGTTGCCGGCGCGACCGGTCACGATCCGTCTCCCGGCAGCAGCCACAGCACCCCGGCGACGGTGGCCAGCACGGCCAGCAGCCCGGTGACCACCACCGCGCCGCGCGGCGCACCCTGACGGTGCAGGGAGACCGTGCCGCCCACCAGGACCCCGGCGAAGATCAGCAACAGCGTCGGCAGCACCGCACCCATCAGAGCGCGCCCTTGGTGCTGGGGATCGTGCCGGCCGCCCGCGGATCCACGGCGGTGGCCTCCCGCAGGGCCCGCGACACCGCCTTGAACTGCGCCTCCACCACGTGGTGCGCGTCCGGGTGGCCGCCCGGCCGGGCCGCCCGCAGCACGTCCACGTGCAGGGTGATCCGGGCCGCCTGACCGAAGGACTCCCAGATGTGCCGGGTCATGCTTGTCGGATAGACCGGCCCGATGTACGGGGCCAGCACCGGCTCGTCGTGCACCACGTACGGCCGGCCGGAGAGATCGACCGCGGCCCGGACCAGCACCTCGTCCATCGGGACGGTGGCCGAGCCGTACCGGCGGATGCCGGCCTTGTCGCCGAGCGCCTGGTCGAAGGCGGCGCCGAGGGCCAGCGCGGTGTCCTCCATCGTGTGGTGGGCGTCGATCTCCAGGTCACCCACCGTCTGCACGGTCAGGTCGAAGCCGCCGTGCCGGGCGATCTGGTGCAGCATGTGGTCGTAGAAGCCGACCCCGGTGCTGATCTCGGCCGCACCGGTGCCGTCCAGGTCGATCTCGACCAGGACCTTGGTCTCCTTGGTGATCCGCTCCACCCGGGCGGTCCGGCTCATCGTGTGCCTTTCGGTCGCGGCTGCGGGGCGAGAGCGCCCGCGCTCTGAATCGTCTGCATGGCATCGAGGAAAGCGTCGGTCTCGGCGGGGTTGCCCGCGGTCACCCGCAGCCAGCCGGGCAGGCCGACGTCGCGGACCAGCACGCCCTGCTCCAGCAGCGCCCGCCAGGCGACGGACTGGTCGCCGCCGACCTCGTACAGGACGAAGTTGGCATCGCTGTCGGCCACCCGCAGGCCACGGCGGCGCAGCTCGGTGACGATCCGGTCGCGCTGCTCCATGATCGCGGAGACCGTACCGAGCAGGGTGTCGCGGTGTGCCAGCGCCGCCCGGGCGGCGGCCTGGGTGAGCGCGGAGAGATGGTACGGCAGGCGGACCAGCTGCACGGCATCCACCACGGCCGGGTCGGCCGCCAGGTAGCCCAGCCGCCCACCGGCGAACCCGAACGCCTTGCTCATCGTGCGGGTCACCACCAGCCTCGGGTGGCCGGGCAGCACCGCCAGGGCGCTGACCGTGCCCGGCCGGGCGAACTCGGCGTACGCCTCGTCGACCACCACCATCCCGGGCGCCACGTCCAGCACGGCGGCGATCACCGCCGGATCGAGTGCCGTTCCGGTGGGGTTGTTCGGCGAGCAGAGAAAGATCACGTCCGGGCGGTGCTCACGGACCTGGGCCACCGCCTCGTCGGCGGTCAGGCCGAAGTCGACGCCGCGCCGGGCCGGCACCCACCGGGTGCCGGTGCCGAGCGCCAGCAGCGGATACATCGAGTACGCCGGGGTGAAGCCGAGCACGGTACGCCCGGGACCACCGAACGCCTGAAGCAGCTGCTGCTGGATCTCGTTGGAGCCGTTGGCCGCCCAAACCCCGTCGCCGGTGAGCCCGTGGCCGAGGTAGCCGGCCAGGTCGGCGCGGAGCGCCCGGGCGTCCCGGTCCGGATAGCGGTTGAGGTCCCGCAGCTCGGCCACGACGGCCTTGCCGATCGCCTCGACCACCGGCTCCGGCACCGGGTAGGAGTTCTCGTTGGTGTTCAGCCGTACCGGCACGTCCAGCTGCGGCGCACCGTACGGCGAGCGCCCCCGCAGGTCGTCGCGGATCGGCAGGTCGTCCAGGCCGGTCATGCCGGCTTCCCGGAGAACCGGGCGCTGACCGCCTGGCCGTGCGCCGGCAGATCCTCCACCTCGGCCAGGGTGACCACGTGCGACGCGACCTCCCGCAACGCCGCCTCGGTGTACTCCACCAGGTGGATGCCGCGCAGGAAGGACTGCACCGACAGCCCCGACGAGTGCCGGGCACAGCCGCCGGTGGGCAGCACGTGGTTGGAGCCGGCGCAGTAGTCCCCCAACGACACCGGCGAGTACGCACCCACGAAGATCGCCCCGGCGTTGCGTACCCGCAGCGCCCATTCCCTGGCGTCGACCGTCTGGATCTCCAGGTGCTCCGCCGCGTACGCGTCGACCACCCGCAGCCCGGCCGCCAGGTCGTCGACAAGCACGACGCCGCTCTGCTCGCCGCGCAGCGCGGTGCCGACCCGGTCGGCGTGCTTGGTCGCCGGCACCTGCCGGGCCAGCTCGCGGTCCACCGCGTCGGCCAACCGCACCGACGGGGTGACCAGCACGCTTGCCGCCAGCGGGTCGTGCTCGGCCTGGCTGATCAGGTCGGCCGCGACGTGCACCGGGTCGGCGGTGTCGTCGGCGAGGATGGCGATCTCGGTCGGGCCAGCCTCGGCGTCGATGCCCACCACCCCGCGCAGCAGCCGCTTGGCGGCGGTCACCCAGACGTTGCCCGGACCGGTGATCATGTCAACCGGGTCGCAGTGGCCGCTGCCGGCCGCATCGGTCGCGCAGCCGTAGGCAAGCATCGCCACGGCCTGGGCACCGCCGACGGCGTACACCTCGTCGACGCCGAGCAGCGCGCAGGCGGCCAGCACCCGTGCGTCGGGCAGCCCGCCGTTGTCCGGTTGCGGCGGGCTCGCCACCACCAGCGACCGAACCCCGGCCGCCTGGGCCGGAACCACGTTCATCACCACGGTCGACGGGTACATCGCCAGGCCACCGGGCACGTAGAGGCCGACCCGGTCGACCGGGACCCAGCGCTCGGTGACCGTGCCGCCCGGCACCACCTGGGTGGTGTGGTCGATCCGCCGCTGGTCGGCGTGCACCTTACGGGCCCGGGAGATCGACTCCAGCAGCGCGGCGCGGACCTGCGGATCCAGCGTGCCCTCCGCCGCCGCGATCGCCTCGGCGGGCACCCGCAGCGTCTCCGGGGCCACCCCGTCGAACCGCTCGCTGGCCTCGCGGACCGCCGGGTAGCCATGCTCGCGGACCGCCGTCACGATGGGTCGGATCTGCTCGACGGCCGCCGAGACGTCGAGCCGGGCGCGAGGCAGCAGGTGGCGCGGGTCGGAGGCGCCACCGCGCAGGTCGATGCGGTTCAACACCCCTGCGAGTCTAGGCGGCTGCCCGCCGGGTCGGCCCACGGCGCCCGCTGACCGGGACGGTGAGGCGGGACACGCCGGGCGCGGCGAGTGCGGCTACCCTCGATCACGTGACCGCACGGCTGCCGGTGTTCCCGCTCGCCACAGTGCTCTTTCCCGGCCTGGTGCTGCCGCTGCACATCTTCGAGGAGCGCTACCGGGCCCTGGTCCGGCACCTGGTCGAACTGCCCGAGGGCACGCCCCGTGAGTTCGGCGTGGTGGCGATCCGCAGCGGCTGGGAGGTGGCGCCCGGTTCCGGCCGGATCATCCCCGGCAGTGCCGAGGTGACGCTGCACGAGGTGGGCTGCACCGCGGAGCTGCGGAAGGTCACCGAGTTGACCGACGGTGGCTTCGAGATCGTCACGGTGGGGCGGCGCCGGTTCCGGGTGGCGGAGCTCGACCATCACTCCGCGCCGTACCTGACGGCGCAGGTGCAGTGGCTGCCCGAGTCGAGCGGCCCGGACGAGGCGGCCAGCCAGCTGGCCGCCCGGGTGATCTCGGTCTTCCGGCAGTACCTCGGCCTGATCCGCGACGAGTCCGGCCAGTTGACCGAGCAGCTGCCGGAGGACCCGACCGTGCTCTCCCACCTGGTGGCGGCGACGGCGGCGCTGACCGTGGCCGACCGGCAGCGGCTGCTCGCCATCGACGACACCACGACCCGGCTGCGCGCCGAGTTGAACCTGCTCAACCGCGAGGCGGCTCTGCTGCGCCAGGTGCGGGCGGTTCCGGTGCCGCTGGCGGAGCTGGCCACGGCGCCGCCGGCCCCGAACTGACCGGCGCCTCGACACCGAGCCAGGGTTCGCCGGGCTCCGGCTCCGGCCGCAGCGAGGGCCACCGCGACCAGCCGGCGAGCAGCGTGTACATCGCCGCGGCGCCGAACGCCGGCAGCAGCAGGTTGCCGTACGGCACCGGCAGCACCCCGAGCACCAACTCGATCCCGCCGGCACGCAGGTCGGCCGGCTTGGTGAAGGCGGTGCCGTCCGGCGCGGTCTCCAGCATCCGCTGGTAGCTGCCCAGCCCGATCCGGCGGCCGACCTGCCAGGCCAGCAGCGCGGCGGCGAAGCTGCCGGCCACCACCGTGACCAGCCCGACCGGCCCTCGACGCCGGCTCAGCACGAACCACACGGCGAGCGCGGCGAGCACCCCGAAACCCAGGCCGAGCAAGCTGAACCAGCCGTCGGCGGCCACCGGCTGCTCCGGCTGCGGCTGGCCGTACACCGCGCCGTTGGGGGTCTTGACGACCGGAGTGGCCGGGGCGAGCGCCGCCCAGAGCAGCCCGAGCGGGGCCCCCAACAGGCCCAGGACCAGCAGCGTCACCGCCACTGTGCGGGCGGACCGGCCGGGCGCGGCGGTCGGTGGCGGGTCGGCCGGCGGGGCCGGCACGGGTGGTTCGGCGGCGGGGGTGTCCGGGCTCACCCGATGATCCTCGCAGTTGTCGGCGTGCGCCGTGCACGGTGTCGCCACCTCGTTCGGCCCAGCGTCGCCACCTCGTTCGGCCCGGGGTCGCCGGCTCAGCTCGCGAACGGCTCCAGCATGGCCGACGCCGCCCGCAACCACGCCTGCCGGGTCTCGGCCTGGAGCTGGTGGTATTCGATCGAGGAGCCGGTCTCCAACGCCGGGTCGTACGGCACCACGGTCACCGCCCGGGTCCGGGTGGCGAAGTGCCGCTCCAGGTCGGCCTGGATCGGCAGGCGACCCGGGGTCGGGCAGGAGATCAGGGTGACCGCGTTGTCGGCCAGCTCGCCCATCCCCTCCTCGTGCAGCAGGTCGAGCATCCAGTCCGCGCTGAACGCGGCGTCCTCGCGTGGCACGGTGGTGACCACCAACTGGTCGGCGGCCTGCATGACGGTGCGCCAGTTCGGGCTCTCCACGTTGTTGCCGGTGTCCACACAGATCACGTCGTGGGTCCGCCGGAGCAGTTCCAGCACCCGCTTGACGGTGAACTGGTCCAGCCGCTGGGCGAACCGGGGACTTTCCTCGCCGGCCAGCACGTCGTACGAGCCGTCGGAGGCGTGCCGCAGGTAGTCGTCGAGAATCTCCAGCAGCTCGGGACCCTCCCGGATCTCGATCTGGACGAGATCGGCGACCAGGTGCCGGATCGTACGGGCGTGCCGGGCGCTGCCGGCACGCAGCCCGAGGGTGCCGCGCAACTCGTTGTCGTCCCAGGCCAGCACACCACGACCGCGTACGCTGCCGACGGTGGCCGCGGCCAGCACGGTGGCCGTGGTCTTGTGCACGCCGCCCTTGGGGTTGGCGAAGGCGAGCACCCGTGGAGTGCCCAGTTCCCGGCGGAGTACGGCGGCGGCCCGTTCGAGGTCACTCTCGACGCTCTGCGCCCGCCACTCGATACGCCCCGGGCGGCCCGCCACGGTCGCCGGTGCCGGTGGCGCAGGCGATGCGGGTGGCGTCGGCGATGCGGGTGGCGTCGGCGGTGCCGGTGGCTGGTACCCGCCATTGTCCAGCAGGGCGTACCGGGACTCCACCGGCGGCGCCGCGTGCCGGTAGCCGTTGTCCAGCAGGGTGTACCGGGACTCCACCGGCTCCGGTCTGCGCTGCTCCGGCAGCACCGGATAGGCCGGCTCGGCCGGGTAGGACGGTTTGCTCGGGTACGCCGGTTCGGCCGGATAGGTCG
This sequence comes from Micromonospora sp. FIMYZ51, assembly GCF_038246755.1. Taxonomy (NCBI): domain Bacteria; kingdom Bacillati; phylum Actinomycetota; class Actinomycetes; order Micromonosporales; family Micromonosporaceae; genus Micromonospora; species Micromonospora sp. FIMYZ51. Next base: position 5,242,240 of record NZ_CP134706.1, read on the forward strand.
GCTCTGCCGGGTAGGCGGGTTCCGCCGGATAGGTCGGTTCAACCGGATAGGTTGGCGGCGGTCCGCCGTACGTCTGGGCCGGACGGACCGGCTCGACCCGGTAGCTCGGCTCGGGCCGATAGCCGGGCTCCCGGCCGTACGGCCGGTCGGCGGGCGGGCCCACCGGCGCCACCCGTCCCGAGTAACCGGTCCCCGCCCCGCGTCGGGGCAGCGGCTCGACCGGCGGCGGTGCCGACGGTCCGGTCTCCTCGGCGTGCCGTTCGGTCGTTGCCTGCTCCGGGCCGCGTCCGCCGAAGCGGGCTCGGTCGAGCAGCGCCCGCCAGCGCGGTGCCGGTTCGGCGGGGCGTCCCCAACCGGTCTCGCTGCCCTCCACGGCTCGCCTCCCCAGCGCTACGGTTTTCGTCTGACAGGCTACGAACGAAACCCTATTCAGGCCACACCGGGACGGACACGGATCTGCCCGGATCTGTCACGGTGTCGGGTTCGGCTCGCTCGCCACGACGGTGTCTGCCGAGGTGGACGGCACCTCCCGCGCTGCTGGCGAGGGTGCGGGTGCAGATGCGGCCGGTGATGGTGACGAATCCGTCACTTCGGGCTCGGCCGAGCTGCGCTCCCCGGGTGCGCTCGGCGTACGCTCCTGCGGCACCGGATCCGGCGACGGCACGTCCGGGCTGACGCTCGGTGACGGAATCGGTATGAGATCACGATCGATCGGCGGCCGGACCACGTCCCGCTGCTCGGGCAGCGGCGGGGTGAACACCGCGCGATCCCACCGCCGCACCTCCGGCGCCGGGTCGACCACCCGTACGCCGGGCCGGGTCGCCACCCCGCGCAGCTTCGTCGTGGTGCCCCGCACCACAAGCGCGTAGACGCAGGCACACCCGGCGCGGTAGGCGGCGGCCTCCTGTACCGCGATCCGCGCCCCGCTCTCGTACAGCTGACGCAGCTCGCGCTCCCGCGGACCGCCGCCACCCACCGCGGTGGCCCGGGACCGGTAGTCGGCGGCCTCCTGGTCCTTGCGCTCGGCCAGTTCCGCCATCCCGACCAGCACGTCCTCGGGCAGCCGCTGGGCGGGGATGCGGACGATCTCGGTCTGCCGTTCCGGCAGCGGCACCCGCCCGACGACGGCCGCCACCGGCAGGTCGCCGACCACCGCGGCGAGCGACTGCGGGGTGCGGTACTCGGTAAGCGAGACCAGGGCGTAGGTGCCGTCGCCCGGACCCGCCGCGCTGTCCAGGGCCGCCAGGTCACGCGCTGCCGCGCGCTCGTAACTGGAGATCGAGTCGCCGTCGGCGACCCCCACCCGGGTCACGTCACCGACCGTCCGGTCCGGCACCGGCGGGCGGCCGGTGGCGAAGACGGCGGTGAAGAGCACCGAGCCGCAGGAGAAGACCGCCACCCAGCCGAGCAGCGTGCCACGCACCGGAGACTGGCCGAGCCGAGTCAGCGCGGCGGCGAGGCGGGGCAACAGCAGCTGGTCCAACTGCCGAAGCAGATCACCGGCGCGCACGGCAGCCCCTCCTCCGGATCGGATCGGGGCGCGTCAGTCGCGCAGGAGGTTCAGCGCACGCCCCAGATCGTCAGGGTAGTCGCTGACGAAGCGGACCTCGTCCCCCGTACGGGGGTGCTGAAAACTCAACTCTCTGGCGTGCAACCATTGCCGATCCAGTTTGAGCCGGGCGGCGAGCGTGGGGTCGGCACCGTACGTCAGGTCACCCACGCAGGGGTGCCGCAGGGTGGAGAAATGCACCCTGATCTGGTGCGTACGGCCGGTCTCCAGTTGCACGTCGACAAGGCTCGCGGACGGGAACGCCTCGATGGTGTCGTAGTGCGTGATGCTCGGCTTGCCGCCGGAGACCACCGCCCAGCGGTAGTCGTGGTGCGGGTGCCGGTCGATCGGGGCGTCGATGGTGCCGCGCAGCGGATCCAGGTGCCCCTGCACCACCGCGTGGTACCGCTTCTCCACCTCGCGGTACTTGAAGGCCCGCTTGAGCACGCTGTACGCCTGCTCGCTCTTGGCCACCACCATGACCCCGGTGGTGCCCACGTCGAGCCGGTGCACCACCCCCTGCCGCTCGGCGGCACCGCTGGTGGCGATTGTGTGCCCGATCGCGGCCAGCCCGCCGATCACGGTCGGGCCGGTCCAGCCGGGACTGGGATGGGCGGCGACACCTACCGGCTTGTCGACCACCACGATGTCGTCATCGGCGTAGACCACCCGCAGGCCGGGCACCGCCTGCGGCACCACCACCGGCGCCGCAGCCGGCGGGGGCAGGGTCACCTCCAGCCAGGCACCCGCCCGGACCTTGTGCGAGTTGGGTCGTACCGCCCCGTCGACAAGCGCCTCACCGGCGTCGACCAGGGCGGCGGCGGCCGTGCGGGAGAGGCCGAACAGCCGGGCCACGGCCTGATCGAGTCGCATTCCGTCGAGGCCGTCGGGCACCGGCAAACTGCGGTGGTCGCCACCGGCGGCGAAGGTCGCGGTCATGCCCGCTCCCGCCGGCCGCCGTCGACGTTCTCCTCGGCCCCGCCGTCCGTAGCCGGGCCGGCGTCGGCGCCCGTCTCCTTCTCGTCGGCGACGAGCTTCTTGTCGGAGACGAGCCGGCTGCCGTCGCGCTGGCGGCCGGTGAACTCCAGCACGACCGCCAGCACGACGCCGCAGACCAGGGCGCTGTCCGCGACGTTGAAGATCGGAAAGACCCGACCGTACGGGTCGAAGACGCTGATCATGTCGACCACGTGCCCGACGAACCAGCCCGGGGCCCGGAAGATCCGGTCGAGCAGGTTGCCGGTCACGCCGCCGACCACCAACCCCAGCGAGATCGCCCACGGCACCGACCGCAGCGTCCGCGCCATCCAGGCGATCCAGCCCAGCACGCCGAACGCGATCACCGGGAACACGAAGGTGTAGTCCGAGCCCAGGCTCCACGCGGCACCACTGTTGCGGGTAAGCGAGAGGTAGACCGCACCGCCGAGCAACCGCACCGGCTCGCGGTCGCTCAGCTCGGCCAGCGCCAGGTGCTTGGTGAGCAGGTCGACCGCCAGCGCGAACACCGCGAGGCTGAGCAGGATCGTGACCGGCTTGCGCCGAGCCCTCGGGTCGGTGCCCGACTCGGCGGTGCCGGATCCGGCGGGCGGTGCTGCGCTCATTCGCTCCCCATCGACGATCGCGCCGGTACGGTCGTACCGCCGCGCACGGGTGCCGGGGAGCACGCCGTCAGCGCCGCTCCTCCAGCTGCTTGCAGGTCACGCAGAGGGTGGCCGACGGGAAAGCGGCCAGCCGCTCCACCGGGATGGGGTTGCCGCACCGCTCGCACCAGCCGTAACCACCCTCGTCGAGGCGCTCCAACGCGCGCTCGACCTGCGTGATCCGTTCCAGGATGCTGTTGGCGAGGGAGATCTCCTGCTCCCGCTCGAACGTCTTGGTGCCGGTGTCGGCCTGGTCGTCCCCGGCCGAGTCGGTCAGCCGGTCGCGCTGTAGCTCGGTGATCTCGCTCAGCGTCTGATCGTACTCGGCACGCAACTCGTCATGCCGGGCCGCCAGGGCGGCTCGGATCTTCTCGGTCTCCGCGGCGCTGCGGGTGGACTTCGCCGCCGCCTTGCGGCCTGCGGTCCTGGTCTCGGCTGGCTTGGCCATCGTCGCTCCCTCGGCCACGGAGCCGCGGTGTCCCGCGGCGCCTGGACAGGGGCCGCCAGCATCGGCCGCCCCAGGTACAAAACGGGCGCGCGGCGAACTGGCCGCGCACTCCGGAGGTTGGCAAGGATACGGAACGTACACGCGTCCGACAACGTGCCGCACCGGATCCGCCCCAACTACTGCCGCAGCGGGGCAAAGTGGACGCTAGCAGATCGAACCGACTGATCCGGACGTACTTCGCAAGCTCGCCGGGTGGAACCCGACCGACGGACGCGCCGGCCGACGGGGCTGGAACCGGCCGACGGACGCGCCGGCCGACGGGGCTGGAACTTCGCCGGTGGCCCGCCGTCAACCGATCGGATCGGTGCCGTCGAGCAGCCGGCTCAGCCGTCCGGCCACCTCTGGTCCGGCGTCGACCTGAAAGAGCTTGTCGCGACTGGCCGCGCCGGAGCGCAGCGACACCGCCGCCCGGCGCACACCGAGCGCGCCGGCCAGCGCCCGCCGGGCCGCCTCGGTGGCCCGGCCGTCAACCGCAGGTGCGTTTACCGCGATCACCAGCGCGGCCCCGTGCGGGCCGTCGTACCGGCCGCCCACCCGGGCCCGCGACACCCCGGGTTTCACCCGGACGGCAACGGTGAACGGCTCGTCCACGAGCGCCCGATCAGCGCCGGCCGGAACCGGAGAGCAGCGTGGTGCCCGGCGCGCAGTGCGCGCACGGGGTGAAGCCGAGTTCCACCGCCTCGGCGACCGGCAACGGCTCGTGCTCCCGCCCGATCAGGTGCGGGCACTCGGCGAGGTGGTAGCGCGGCCGACCGTCCACCACCCGTACCTCGTCGGAGCGGAGCGCCAACTGGGCGACCTCGGCCGCAGTGATCTCCTGGGCGGCCGGTTCGTCCTCGTAACCGGCGGCGTCGGCGGCCGACTCCGGCAGGTCCGGCACCGGCGGCCCGGGTGGTTGCCGCCACCCGGGATCGCCGGTGTGCACTGTCGGCGGAAGGTGCTGCGTCGGGATACCCGGCTCGCGATCGGTCGTCTCCCGGACGGCCGAGGCCCGGCCGGCGGCTGCCTGGCGGGCACCGGCGACCAGTGCGACGGCGGCCAGCAGGCTGGCCCCGATCGAGACGACAAGCAGCGGGCTGGACCCGCCGGCCAGGCCGAACACCAGCAGCACCACCGCGACGAGGATGAGCGCGAGACTGACGACTATCACGACTCACCCCCGCCGGGTCGTACCGATGAAGCAGGGTGGGTGGTCGCCGCATCGGCGACGGTCACCGACCCGGTGGTTCAGCGACCGGACTCCAGCGCACCGGAACGGCCCCCGCCGAACGACCCGGCAAGGCCGGCAGCGGCGAGCCCGTTGCCGCCGGAACGGCCACCCTCACCCCGGGTCATCTCGGCCTCCAGGCCCTGGCCACGACCGTCGAGGTCGCGCAGCTGGCTCTCCAGGTAGGCCTTCAGCCGGGTGCGGTACTCCCGCTCGAACTGCTTGAGCTCCTCGATGTGCTTCGACAGCGCCGTGCGCTTGGCGTCCAGGCCACCCATGGCCTCCTGGTGCCGCTGCCGAGCGTCCCGCTCGAGCGCGTCGGCCTTGGCCCGGGCCTCGCGGGTGACCTCCTCGGCCTTGGACCGGGCCTCGGAGAGGAGCTGGTCGGCCTCGCGACGGGCGTCGGAGACGTGGTCGTCCGCCGTCCGCTGGGCCATCATCAGCACCCGCAGCGCCTGCTGCTCGCCGTCACCACCCGGCACCACGGCACCGCCGGCGGTCCGCACCTGCTCCAGCTCGGCCTGCATGGCGCGGGCGGCCTGCTCGGCGGCGGCCTTGTCGCGCTGGGTCCGGTCGAGCTGCGCCTTGAGGTCGTTCAGCTCGGCCGCCAGTCGGGCGTCGCCGCCGGGGCCGGCAGGGGCAGCACCCCGACCGCCGCGCTCCACCTGAGCGCGCAGTTCGTTGTTCTCCTCGATCAGACGGGCGAGTTCGCGCTCGACCTCGTCCAGGAAGGCGTCGACCTCCTCCTCGTCGTAGCCCCGTTTGCCGATCGGCGGCTTCTTGAAGGCGACGTTGTGGACGTCGGCCGGGGTCAGCGGCATCGAAACTCCTCGGGTCAGTTGCGGCCGCGATAGCGCGTCGGTCATCAGGCGGTCCTGATGATCGCCGGCTCTAACACAAACCTCATCAGCACGAACAGGATAACCAGGAGCACAAGGGAGGCCAGGTCGATGCTCACGGTACCAATTCGCAGCGGAGGGATCACACGCCTCAACGCCCAGAGCGGGGGATCAGTGACGCTCCACACGGATTCCAGTCCCGCCGATGCCCCGCGACCGGGCTGCCAGCGCCGCCCGTACTGGAGGACCGCGCTGAGCACGAACCGGGCCAGCAGAACGATCAGGAAGACGTAAGTGATCAGGTAGAGGACCTGAAGCAAGATCGACAACACGGCAGGCGACGTCCCTCGGGTCGGGCGGGTCAACTCAGGCTGAAGAACCCGCCCTCAGCGATCTTGGCCTTGTCCTCCGCGGTGACCTGGACATTGGCCGGCGAGAGCAGGAAAACCCGGTTGGTCACGCGCTCGATCGTACCGCGCAGTCCGAACGCCAGCCCGGCGGCGAAGTCCACCAGTCGGCGGGCATCGGCCTCGTCCATCTCGGTGAGGTTGATGATCACGGGCACCCCGTCCCGGAAGTGCTCGCCGATGGTGCGGGCCTCCCGGTACGTGGTCGGGTGCAGCGTGGTGATCTGGTAGCGCTGCTCCTCCTCGTGCACCACCGTACGCTCGCGCGGCTGCGCCTGCGGAGCCAGGGCGAGGTTGTCCCGGGTGTGGTAGGTCAACCCGCCGGCCGAGTCCCCGCTCGACCGGGTGATCGACCGGACGCTGGCGCGCTCGGCCCGTTCCGAGCGCTCCACCCGCTCCGGGCGCTCGGACTCCAGCCGCTCGGACTCGCCCAGGCGGCCACCGGACCGCTCGCTGAGCCGGCCCCGGTCGGCCAACCGGGAACGTGGTGCGGGCGGCTCCTCCGCCTCCTCCTCGTCGTCGGTGAACTCCTCGGCGTACCGGCTCTGCCGGTAGCGCGACTCGCGGTAGCCACCCTTGTCGTAGCCACCGTCGTCGTAGGCCCGCTCGTCGTCCTCTTCGACAAGCCCGAGCCAGACCCCCGCCTTGCGCAGTGCACCCATCCCCGCGCCCTTCCCGTCCGCCATGCGGCGACACACCCCCACCGTGCCGCCTGTCGCGAGTGGACCATCTGTTGCCCACCGGACCGGAACGGCAATCCCCCGACGCGCAATTCGCGTTGCACGTCACGCCCCCCTGGTCGTCAGGAAGACCGTTCCTACAAACAACACTGATGTAATTTGCTTCTCTGGCGGCCAGGCTACCGCAGCGTGGGACGCATTCCGAGCAACGCGCTGCCGACGCGGACATGTGTCGCGCCGTGCGCGATCGCCACCTCGAGGTCGCCGCTCATGCCCGCCGATACGGTGCTGGCCTGCGGATGGTCCGCCCGCAGCGCCTCGGCGAGGGCGGCCAGCCGGGCGAACGCCCGGGCCGGCTCCCAACCCAGCGGCGCCACGGCCATCAGCCCGGCCAGCCGTAGCCCCGGTGCGGCGGCCACCGCGTCGATGACCGGACCGAGGCCGACGTCCGGGTCGGCGGAGTCCGGCACCGACCCGCCCCGGGCCGGGTCGGCGTCGATGCTCACCTGGACCAGCACCTCCAACGGTCGCTCCCGGGCGGCCGTCGCGACCGCGTCCAGGGCGGACACCAGCCGGACCCGGTCGACGGACTGGACCACGTCGGCGTACCGGACCACCGACTTCACCTTGTTGCGTTGCAGCCGGCCGACGAAGTGCCAGCGCGGGGTGACCCCGGCCGCGGCGACCTGCTCGGCCTTCGGGGCCGCCTCCTGGTCGCGGTTCTCCCCCACGTCGGTCACGCCCAGCCCGGCCAGCGCGACCACGTCGGCGGCCGGATAGGTCTTGGTCACCGCGATCATGGTCACCTCGGTGCGGTCCCGACCGGCGGCGGCACAGGCGTCGGCGATCCGGGTGCGTACGCGCGCCAGTCCGGCGGCGAGTTCGGCTCGCCGGTCGGGGCGCACCAGAGCAGAGCTGTCGGTCATGGGTGGTGTTCAGGACCCGTTCTTGAGGAAGTCGGGCACGTCGACGTCGTCGAAGAGCACCCGACGCGGCGACTGCGGCGTGACCGGCGGGGTGGGCGACGGCACGACCGGCGGGTTCGGCTGTGCGGGCTGGTTCTGGTTGGTCTTGCGGGCCGGCTCGGCGGCCTTGTACGCCGGCGTACCGCCGTCGAAGCCAGCCGCGATCACGGTGACCCGCACCTCGTCGCCGAGGGCGTCGTCGATGACCGCACCGAAGATGATGTTCGCGTCCGGGTGAGCCGCGTCGGTGACCAGCTGGGCGGCGTCGTTGATCTCGAACAGACCCAGGTCGGAGCCGCCCGCGATGGAGAGCAGCACGCCCCGGGCACCGTCCATGCTCTGCTCCAGCAGCGGGCTGGAGATGGCAGCCTCCGCCGCCTCCACCGCACGGTTCTCCCCCCGCGCGCTGCCGATGCCCATCAACGCACTGCCCGCGCCGCTCATCACGCTCTTGACGTCGGCGAAGTCCAGGTTGATCAGACCCGGCGTGGTGATCAGGTCGGTGATGCCCTGCACACCGGAGAGCAGCACCTGGTCGGCGGTGCGGAACGCGTCCATCATGCTGATGTTGCGATCGCCGAGCGCCAGCAGCCGGTCGTTGGGAATGACGATCAGCGTGTCGCACTGGTTGCGCAGCTCGTCGATGCCGGCCTCGGCCTGCACCTGGCGGCGCTTGCCCTCGAAGGAGAACGGCCGGGTCACCACGCCGATGGTCAACGCACCCAGCTTGCGGGCGATGTTCGCCACCACGGGTGCCCCGCCGGTGCCGGTGCCGCCACCCTCGCCGCAGGTCACGAAGACCATGTCGGCGCCCTTGAGCACCTCCTCGATCTCGTCGCGGTGGTCCTCGGCGGCGTTCTTGCCGACGTCCGGGTTGGCGCCGGCGCCGAGCCCCCGGGTCAGCTCCCGGCCGACGTCCAGCTTGACGTCGGCGTCGCTCATCAGCAACGCCTGCGCGTCCGTGTTGATCGCGATGAACTCGACGCCCTTGAGCCCAACCTCGATCATCCGGTTGACGGCGTTGACGCCGCCGCCCCCGATGCCGACGACCTTGATGACCGCCAGGTAGTTGTGCGGAGGTGTCATCTCCGGTCCTTTCCCTTCGAGATTGGCTACTCCCCGCCCGGTTCCGGCGTGGCCGGACCGGCGGTCGACGCAGCTGTCACCAGCAGGGTCCAGAGGCAAACCCTCACCCTCTACTAGAGGGTTAGAGTTATGTCAACCACTGATCCTCTTCCGGGCAACGTAAGCGCACCAAAGCGCTGAGCCAAGGACCTGCTCGGCGTGTCGCCGGGGGAGCGCCACGCCTCACAGCCGGCACCCCCACTGACCCGCCACTCACCGGAAGGTGACCACGTCCGGCGCGCTGACGTCGATCCGGGCCGCGTCCTGGTCGAGCAGCGAGGTGGCCACCCGGGCCTTGTCCGCGCCCCGGGTCGCGTCACCCCAGAACACCGTACGGTCGCCGCGCAGCTGGACACTGATCCGGGCCAGGCTCTCGACGGTAACCTCCACCAGCTCACCCCGCAGCTGGGGGGTGAGCGCGGCGAGCACCTCCAGCCCGGCCCGGGTGGCCGGGTCGTCCGGACCGGGCTCGGCCAACCGGATCAGCGGCAGCCCCTCCGGCCGCTGCGGCAACGTCCGGAACGCCACCCCGGTGGCGTCAAGCACGACGAACTGTTCGGCCCGCGGCACGGTCGCCACGCCGGTCCGCTCGGTGAGCCGGACCACCAGGGCATCCGGCCAGTCCCGGGTCACCGTCGCCCGTTCCACCTCGGGCAGGGTGCCGATCCGGTCGGCCAGCTCGGCCAGGTCGACCCGGGCCAGCGGCGCGCCGTCGGGCACCCCCGCCGCGGTACGCACCTGCACCGCGGAGACCAGCTCGGCGCCCTCCACCCGGACCTCGCGTACCCCGAACAGGCCGGTGCCGAGCAGCGTCCAGGCCACCAGCCCGGCCAGGGCCAGCACCCCGCCGGCCACCGCCCAGGGCAGCGCCGCGCGCATCCGGCGCCGCCGGGCCCGCGCCATGAACCGTCGGGTGGAGGCGGGCACCGCGTCCCGATCGGCGCGGACCAGCTGCCACCTGCGGGTGGAGCGCCGCCCCACGCCGCCGTCGGCGCCGCTGCCACGCCCACGGGCCGGACCGGGACTCATTCCGCCACAGGCGCCGCGCCGTCGACCCCGACGGCGCCGGGGACCGTACCGCCGATGCTTGTCGACCCGCCGGCCAGACCGCCGGCCACGGTGCCGACCGGGGCCTGCGGGTCGGCGGTACGCGCGGCCAGCGCGGTCAGCAACTCGTCACCCATGAGCGAGATCGGCGGGGCGCCCATGGTCACCACGACGTCGCCGGGTCGGGCCCGGCGGGCCACCTCGACCGGCACGTCCGCCCACGAGTCGACGAAGACCTTCCGCTCCGCCGGCAGCGCCACCGCCTCGACCAGCGCCGCCGACCCCTCCCCCGGCGCGCGTTGCTCGCCCGGCCCGAAGACCTCCAGCAGCACCAGCTCGTCGGCGAGGCCGAGCGCCTCGGCGAGTTCGGCCTGAAGGTCCCGGGTGCGGTAGAGCCGGTAGGGCTGGAAGACCACGATCAGCCGGCCGTCGCCGGCCACCTCGCGCAACGTCCGCAGGGCCAGGGTCATCGAGGTCGGGTGGTAGGCGTACTCGTCGTACACCAGCACCCCGTCGGCGACCCCCTTGCGCTCGAACCGGCGGCGCACGCCGGGGAAGGCCGCCAACGCCGCCTCGGCCGCCTCGCGCGGCAGCTCCAGCAGGTACGCGGCCAGCACCGCCGAGGCGCTGTTGAGTCCCATGTGCCGCCCCGGCACCGGCAGCCGGAACTCGCCGAGCGACCGGCCGTCGATGTGGGCGAGGTAGCGCACCCCGCGCGCCGACGAGGCCATCTCGCTGAGCCGCAGGTCGGCGTCGTCGGCCTCGCCGTAGGTGTAGACGCGGCGACCCTCGGCCCGCAGCGTGGCCGCCAACCGCCGACCGCCCGCGTCGTCGGCACAGGTGATGATGAAGCCCGCCGGGTCGGTGAGCCGGGCGAACTCGGCGAAGGTGGCCTCCAGGTTGGCCAGGTCACCGTAGGTGTTCAGGTGATCGGCCTCGATGTTCGTGATGATCGAGACGAACGGGCGGTAGATGAGGAAGGAGCGGTCGCTCTCGTCCGCCTCGACCACGAAGTACTCGCCGGTGCCGTGGTGCGCCCCCGAGCCGACCTCGGAGATCTCCCCACCGATCACGAAGGACGGATCCGTCCCGGCCTGCTGAAGCACCATGGTGACCATGGAGGTGGTGGTGGTCTTGCCGTGCGTACCGGCCACGGCAAGCGTGCGGCGACCGGTCATCGCGGCGGCCAGGGCCTCCGAGCGGTGCAGCACCCGCAGGCCGCGCCGACGCGCCTCGACCATCTCCAGATGCTCGGCGGGGATGGCCGAGGAGTAGACCACCGTGTCCACGCCGTCGAGATTCGTCGGCTCGTGCGTCATGTGGATGGTCCCGCCGAGCGCCCGCAGGCCGGCCAGGGACGGCCACTCCCGCAGCTCGCTGCCGGAGACCGGCAGACCCCGGGTGAGGAAGAGCCGGGCCAGCCCGCTCATCCCGACCCCGCCCACCCCGATCAGGTGAATGTGGCCCAGGTCCTCGGCGGTCAGCGTGCCGGCCGGACTGAACGCGCTCATCGGGGCAAACCTTTCGTTCGCGACTGCGGGGCTCGCAAAACCGGCTCACTCCTCGCGCTCACTTGGCCACCGCCTCGTAGACGAAGTTGAGCAGCGCCTCGTCGCCGTCGCGCCGGCCGTAGGCCGCCGCCGCGGTGCCCATCGCGTGCAGTCGCTGCGGGTCGCGGATCAGCGGGATCACCGTACGCTCCAGCCAGTCCGGGGTCAGCTCGGCGTCGTCGACAAGCAACCCGCCGCCGGCCTCGACCACCGGCAACGCGTTGCGCTTCTGCTCCTGGTTGCTGTGCGGGTACGGCACGTAGATCGTCGGCAGGCCGATGGCGGCCACCTCGGCGCAGGTCATCGCCCCGCCCCGGCCGAGCATCAGGTCCGCGGCGGCGTACCCGGCGTCCATGTCGGACAGGTACGGCAGGGTGATGTACGGCACCGGCAGGTCGGTGGGGACCGGCACCGGCTCGTTGCGGGCCCCGATCACGTGCAGCACCTGGATGCCGTTGCGCGCCAACTCCTTGGCCGCACCGGCGACGGCGAGGTTGATCGACCGGGCACCCTGCGAGCCACCGGCGACGAAGAGCACCGGCAGGTCGGGACGGAGCCCGAAGTGGGCGCGGGCCGCGCCGCGCATGGCGGCCCGGTCCAGCCCGGCGATGGCGCGTCGCAGCGGCACACCGACCACCCGCGCGTCGCGCAGCGACTCGGCCTGGGACGGCTGGTGCGGGAAGCCGACCGCCACGTGCTTGGTGAACCGCATGCCCAACCGGTTGGCCACCCCCGGCGGCACGTTCACCTCGTGGATCACGATCGGCAGTTCGCGTCGCCAGGCGGCCAGGTACGCCGGCACCGAGACGTACCCGCCGAAGCCGACCACCACGTCGGCGCGTACCTCCTCAATGATCTTGCCGGCGGCGCGGGCCGCGGTCCACATCCGACCCGGGGTGCGGACCAGGTTCATGTTCAGCGAACGGGGCAGCTGGTAGGCGGGGATGTTGCGCAGGTCGTAGCCGGCCGGCGGGATCAGCTCGTTCTCCAGGCCCTTCGGTGTGCCGAGACAGGTGATCCGGACGCCGGGGTCGTGTCGGCGCAGGCAGTCGGCGAAGGCGAGCAACGGGTAGATGTGCCCCCCGGTGCCGCCTCCCGCGAGCACCACCGAACGCAGCGGACCCATCACCGTCTCCTCTCGTCCGCCGACCCGCCCCGGCCCCGGTTATCCCGGGCGCCACGCGGTACGGCCTGGTCGTCCCTGCGCCGCTTGCGTGCCTGGGGCACGGTTCCCCGGGCAGCCGACGGCGGCACCGCACGGCGGCGCCGGCCGGGAAGCGGCGGCAACGGTGCCCACACTAGTCGGACCCACCGGGCCGGCGGACGGGCATGCAGCGCTCGGGCCGCATCGGGTTCCGCACGGGCGAACGAGGCAAGCATTCCGACCGCCGCCAGGGTGACGACCAGGGCGCTCCCGCCCACCGAGATGAACGGCAGCGGTACGCCGGTAAGCGGCAGCAGCCCGATCACGCCACCGATGTTGATGAACGCCTGCCCGACGAGCCACGCGGTGGCACCGGCGGCAGCGAGCCGGCGAAAAGGGTCGTCGATCCGCCGGGCGATCCGCAGCCCGGTGTAGGCAAGCACCGCGAAGAGCGTGACCACCACCCCGCAGCCCACCACACCCAACTCCTCGGCGATCACCGCGAAGATGAAGTCGTTGTCCGCCTCGGGCAGCCAGGCCCACTTGGTCCGCCCCTGGCCCAGGCCGGTGCCGAACCACCCGCCGTTGGCGATGGCGTACCGGGCCTGCACCATCTGGTAGCAGAGCGTCTCCTTGCACGCCTCCAGCGGCGGCGGATTGACGAAGACGGTCAGCCGGGCCAGCCGGTAGTTCTCCTCGCCCCGGACACCGGAGCCGGCGCCGAGCGAGGCCACCGCCACCAGCAGACCGATGCCGACCAGCCCGATCGCGGTGAGCGCGGCGAAGACCCGCAGCCGCACCCCCGCCGCCCAGAGCAGGCCGACCACCAGGGCCACCAGGCACAGCATGCTGCCCAGGTCGTTGTAGCCGACAAGCACGAACAGCAAACCCACCACCGGGAACAGCGGGGTGGCCAACTCCCGCCACCAGCCCAGCGCCGCGCCCTTGCGGGCCAGCACGTACGCCCCCCAGAGCACCAGCGCGAACTTCGCCACCTCCGAGGGTTGCAGCCCGACACCACCGACGTACAGCCCGAGCAGTTCGGCCTCCAGCGGCCCGATCCTCGCCGGAGCGCCGGTCGGTCGGCCGTAGGCCACCAGCAGGTTCAACAGCAGCAGCAACCCGACCGCGACGGCCAGCGCGGGCCGGCCCAGCGCCCGGTACGTGCGGGCCGGCAGCCGCTGACAGGCCCAGAACGCCACGATGCCGATGAAGGCGAAGATGCCCTGCCTGATCAGGGACGCCGAGGCGTTGCCGCCCTCGGCGTAGTCGCGCACGCTGGTGGCCGAGAAGACCATGGTCAGGCCGATCAGCAGCAGCAGCCCGCTGCTGGCCAGCAGCAGATGGTAGGAGGCCAGCGGCCGGGCCAACAGGCCACGCAGGGCGGCCAGCCCGCCCACCGCGTCCAGCCCGCGCCACGGGCCGCCATCGGGCACCGCGCCGCCCGGGCCCGGCTCCGCCGACCGGCTGCCGCCCGCACCGGATCCGGTCGAGCGCGGGCTGCCGCCCCGGCCGGCGCCGCCTCCTCGGTCCGCACCGCGCCGCCCGGCCCGGTCGGTTTCCCCGACTCGCCGCCGCCCGAGCCGGCAGCCGACACCGACTTTCCGCCGCTGCCCGCCGCGCCGGGCCCCGCTCGTCCCTCCCCCACACCGCCATCATCGCCGCTACCGCTACCCGACACCCCCGGTACGCCCTTCTCGGCGTGTCGAAACTCCCTCACCCGGGCGAGGGTCAGCCCATGTTGGCGAGGAAGTCGCTGTAGAAGAGGCCGAGGGCGATCGCCACGCCGATGCCGGCGATGATCCAGAAGCGGACCACGATGTTCACCTCGCTCCAGCCGGCAAGCTCGAAGTGGTGCTGGAGCGGCGACATCCGGAACACCCGCTTGCCGGTGGTCTTGAAGGAGATGATCTGGATGACCACCGACATCGTGATGATCACGAAGAGGCCACCGATGATCGGCAGCAGCAGGATCGTACGGGTCGACATCGCCATGCCGGCGATCAGCCCGCCGAGGCCGAGCGCGCCGGTGTCGCCCATGAAGATCCGGGCCGGTGAGGTGTTCCACCACAGGAAGCCCACACAGGCCCCGGCCGCGGCCCCGGCGATCAGCGCGATCTCCAGCGGGTCCCGGACGGCGTAGCAGTAGTTGTTCGGGTTGGCGGTGTACGACGGGTCGGCGCACCAGTGCCGGTACTGCCAGAACGCGATCACCGCGTACGCCCCGAGCACCATCACCGACGCTCCGGTGGCCAGACCGTCGAGCCCGTCGGTGAGGTTCACCCCGTTCGTCGCCGCCATCACCACGAAGATGAAGATGATCACCGCACCGATCTTGGTGACGTCCAGCGCCGGAATGTCCCGGATGAAGCTCAACGTCGTGCTGCCGACCGTCTCGGTGTTCGTCACCTCGCCGCTGGCGTCGGTCATGGTGGACGGGAACCAGAGCGCGACCACGCCGAACACCGCACCGACCAGGATCTGGCCGAGCAGCTTGCCGCGCGCACTCAGGCCGCCGCTGTGCCGCTTGCGTACCTTCAGGAAGTCGTCGATGAAGCCGACCGCGCCGCAGAAGACCATCAGCCCGAGCAGCACCAGCGCGGTGATTGTCGGCTCGACCTGGGCGATCTGCGCGTCCGGCAGCGTGGTCAGCGCCAGGTGACCGGCGACGTACGCGATCACGGTGGCGAGGATGAACACCACGCCGCCCATGGTCGGGGTGCCCTTCTTGCCCTGGTGCATCTGCGGGCCCTCGGCCCGGATCGGCTGGCCCGCCTTCAGCCGGGTGAAGACCCGGATCGCGATCGGGGTGCAGAACAGCGAGACGAGGAAGGCCACCCCGATGGCCACGATGACGGCCCTCATGCCGCGCCACCTCCGGCCGACGGCTCAGCCGGGCCATCGGCGACCGCGTCGGCACGCAGCGCGTCGGCCACCTCCCAGGTCCGGTACCGGGAGCCCTTCACCAGGACGACATCGCCCGGCCGTAGCTCGCTGCGCAGCACCTCGACGGCCGCCGCCTGATCGGTGAGCAGCACCGATTCTCCTCCCCAGTTCCCTACCGATGTCGCCCCGTGGTGAATCGACGCCGCCGCCTCGCCGACCACGAGCAGCCGGCCGACGCCCAGCTCGGCCGCCAGCCGGCCCACCTCGGCGTGCCCCTGCGCCTCGAACTCGCCCAGCTCGGCCATGTAGCCGAGCACCGCGACGGTACGCCGTCCAGCGCCGACGCCGGCCAGCGCCCGCAGCGCCACCGCCATCGATGCCGGGTTGGCGTTGTACGAGTCGTCGATCACGGTCACCCCGTCGGCGCGCTCGAAGACGTCCATCCGACGGGTGGAGACCAGCCCGAGCGCGCCAAGCGCGATGGCCAGCTCGGTCAGGGGCATGCCCAGCTCCCGGGCCACCGCCGCGGCGGCGAGGGTGTTCCAGACCTGGTGCCGTCCGGTCAGCCCGAGGCGCACCGGCGCCCGCCCCTCCGGCGTCACCAGGGTGTACGCGGGCCGCCCCCGCTCGTCCAACGTCACGTCCTCGGCCCGTACGTCGGCATGCGCCGCCTCGCCGTAGCGGACCACCCGGGCGCTCGTGCGGGCGGCCATGGCGTCCACCCGGGGGTCGTCGGCGTTGAGCACCGCCAGACCGTCCGCCGGCAACGCCTCCACCAGCTCGCCCTTGGCCAGCGCGATGTTCTCCTGCGAGCCGAACTCGCCGATGTGCGACACCCCGACGTTGAGCACCACGGAGATGCGCGGCGGGGCCACCTCGCACAGGTACCGCACGTGCCCGATGCCCCGGGCACCCTTCTCCAGCACCAGATAGCGGGTCGTCGGCCCGGCCTGCAACGCGGTGTACGGGTGGCCCAGCTCGTTGTTGAACGACCCGGGCGGCGCCACCGTCTCGCCGAGCCGCGCGGCGAGCTGGGCGATCAGGTCCTTGGTGGTGGTCTTGCCGGAGGAACCGGTCAGCCCGATCACGGTCAGCTCGGGCAGCCGGTCCACCACGGCGCGGGCCAGCCGGGCCATCGCGGTCAGCGCGTCGGCGACCAGGACCATCGGCACCCCGGGCACCTCGCGGGTGCCGAGCACCGCCACCGCCCCGGCCTCGACCGCCCCGGCGGCGAAGTCGTGCCCGTCCGCCTTCTCCCCGTCGAAGGCGACGAAGAGCCCGCCGGGAGTGACCTTGCGGGAGTCGAACTCGACGCTGCCGGTGACGCGCACCTCGGCATCGGCGGCCACCAGCCGACCGTCCACGGCCGCCGCGATCTCGGCCAGGCTCAGCGGGATCATCGCCGACCCGCCAGACCGCCGTCGGCCTCGCCGCCCGGGCTGCCCTCGGCCGCCTCGCGCTTAATGAACTCGGCCGCCTCGTGCGGGCTCAACCCGGTCGCCTCGCGCGGGTCGTCGTCGGGTTCGTCGCGCTGGCTGAGGTGTCCGAAGCGGACCCGCAGCGCGTGCGCGAGTTCGGTCACGTCGTCGAAGGGATGCACCTCGCCACCGATCTCCTGGCCGCGCTCGTGCCCCTTGCCGAGCAGCGCCACCACGTCGCCCGGCGCGGCCAGCCGGACCGCCTCGTCGATCGCCGCCCGGCGCCCGGCCACCTCGACGATCCGGGCCGGCGCACCGGCTCCGTGCGCCCCGGCGAGCACCTCGGCGCGGATCGCCGCAGGCTCCTCGGTGCGCGGGTTGTCGTCGGTCACCACCACCACGTCGGCTCCCTTCGCGGCTGCGGCACCCATCAACGGCCGCTTGCCCCGGTCGCGGTCGCCGCCCGCGCCGATCACACAGATCAGCCGGCCGGCGCTGAGTTCCCGCAGCGCGGCCAGCACGGCCACGACAGCGTCGGTCTTGTGCGCGTAGTCGACCACCCCGCGCACCCCGCCGGCCACGCCCACCGACTCCAGCCGGCCGGGCACCCCGCCGCAGGTGGCCACCCCGTCGGCCGCGACCGCCGGATCGATCCCGACGGCGACCAGGAGGGCGATGGCGAGCAGCGCGTTCGACACGTTGTGCCGGCCGGGCAGCGCTACCGCAGCGGGCAGCGTCAGCCCGTCCGGACCGTGTGCGGTGAACCGCTGGGCGTACCCCTCGCCGCTGACCTCCCCGGCCCACCAGGTGGCCGCCGGGTCGCCGGCCGCCGAGAAGCTGATCGTCTCCGGCTTGAACAGCGCCTTGAGCGCCGGGTCGTCCTGGTTGAGCACCTCGACGGCGCACCGGCCGTCGAACAACCGGGCCTTGGCGGCGAAGTAGTCCGCGGCGTCGGCGTGGAAGTCGAGGTGGTCGGAGCCGAAGTTGGTCCAGCCGCCCACGTCGAACCGCACCCCACCGACCCGGCCCATCGCCAGCGCGTGGCTGGAGACCTCCATGACCACGGCGGTGACTCCGCGCTCGCGGGCGGCGGCCAGCATCGCGTGCAGGTCGGTGGCCTCGGGCGTGGTCCGGACGCTTTGCACCACCAGGTCACCGAGGCGGGTCTCCACGGTGCCGATCAGGCCGGTGACGTGCCCGGCGGCCCGCAGCCCCGACTCGACCAGGTACGCGGTGGAGGTCTTGCCGGCGGTGCCGGTCACCCCGATCACGACCAGTTCCGCGGTCGGGTCGCCGTAGACGGCCGAGGCGAGCGGGCCGAGCGCCGCGCGCGGATCGGCCACCACCAGGACGGGCAGCCCCGTTCCGGCGGCCAGTTCCGCGCCGGCCGGATCGGTGAGCAGGGCGACCGCACCGGCCGCCGCCGCGTCGGCGGCGAATTCCGCGCCGTGCCGACGGGCACCGGGCAGACCGGCGTACAGATCGCCGGGCCGGACCTCGCCGCTGGCGTGGGTCACCCCGGTCACCACCGGGTCATCGCTGGTAGGAGGCGCCACGGCGAGCCGGGCGGCCAGGTCACCGAGCCGGATTCCGGTCACGGTACGGGGACGAGGATTGCCGCGCACGGCGTCAGACCCTACCCGGTCGCTCGCGGCCGGCCACACGGCGCGCCTGAATCTCCGTCTCCGGGATTCCGGGCGCAGGCCGCAGGCATCTTCGCGAAGGGTACGACCAGCTAGGGGAAGACGGTGAACTTCGGTGCCGGTTCCGTCGACGGCGGCACCTTGAAGTGGCGCAGGGTGAAGGTCATCATGTCCCGGAAGGCCGGTGCCGCCACCTCGCCGCCGCCACCGCCGGGGCTGTGTACGAAGACCGCGATCACGTACCGCGGATTCTCCGCCGGTGCCATGCCGATGAACGAGGCGACATTGCCGGGCTGCTTCTTGCCGTCCACCAACCGCCAGCCGGTGCCGGTCTTCCCGGCTACCCGGTAGCCGGCAACGGCGGCGGCCAGCCCGGTGGCGCGATCCACGGTGGTGACCGCCTCCATCAGCGTCCGCAGCGACCTGGCGTTCTCCGGGCTGAGCACCGGACGGGTCGCCGGCGGCTCCGCTGCGGTCCGCTTGCCCTTCGGGTCGATCGTCTCCTTGACCAGATGCGGCTGGATGTACGTGCCATCGTTGGCGATGGCAGCGTACGCGGCGGCCATCTGCAACGGGGTGGCGTCCACGCTGTGGCCGATCGGCACCGACCCGTACGACGAGTCGCTCCACTCTTCCGGCGGCAGCAGCCGCCCGCTCGCCTCGCCGGGGATACCGACCCCGGTCGGCTCACCCAGCCCGAACCGCCGCTGGTAGTCGATCAGGCGTTCCTGGCCGAGCTTGTCGGCGATTTCGATGGTGCCGACGTTCGAGGAGTACGCCATCATCCCGGCCACGCTCATCCGCCGGCCGTTGGCGAAGTGGGTGTCGGTGAACGGGGTGTCGCCCTTGACCACGGAGTTGGCCACCGGGAACGAGGTGTCCTCAGTGATCACCCCCTCCTGGAGGGCGGCGCCGAACGTGATCGCCTTGTGCACCGAGCCCGGGTCGACCACGAAGCTGGTGGCCGCGTCCTCCCGGTCGGTGGGCTCGCTGGCCTGCGGCTTCGCCGCGTTGTAGGTGGGGTGGCTGGCCTGCGCCAGCACCTCGCCGGTACGCACGTCAAGCACTATCGCCGCAGCGGTGCTGGCCTGCGCCTGCCGGGCCTGCTCGGCGAGGATCCGCTGGGTCATGAACTGTAGGTCACGGTCGATGGTGAGCACGATTGAGCTGCCCGGCTTGGCCTGGGTGGTGCGGCTGTAACCGCCGGGGATGGGTGCGCCGAGGCCCATCTCGAACGTCCGTTCCCCGTCCTCACCGTGCAGCAGGTCGTCGAAGCGTGCCTCCAGCCCTTCCAGGCCGACCATGTCGACGCTTGTGAAGCCGAGCAGGTTGGCCGCCAGGTCGCCGCCGGGCACCTCGCGCCGCTCGTCCCGCTGGGTGCGGATGCCGGGCAGATCAAGCGCGGCGATCTCGCGGGCCCGGTCGATGTCCACCCCCCGGGCCAGGTACGCGAACTGCGAGTCGACGCCGTTGCGCTTGCGGGGTTGCATCTTCTCGGCCAGCTTGGAGGCCGGGACGCCGAGCAGCGGGGAGAGCCGCAGAGCGGTGGCCTCGATGTCCTCCACCTGGGTGGGGTCGGCGTAGACGTAGCGCGCCTCCACGCTGTGCGCCAGGGCCGCACCGTCCCGGTCGTAGATCGCGCCACGCGGCGCGGGCAGCTGCACGGTCCGCAGCCGCTCCGCCACGCCGCCGTCGGCGTACGCCGGGGTGTCGACCGTCTGGAGCACGACAAGTCGGATGCCGATCGCGACGAACAGCGCCATCGCCAGCGCGGTGCCCAGCCGCAACCGGCGGCCCGGATCGGCGAGCTTGGGCGGCGCGGGGCGCTTGCGCGACGGGCGGCGCGCGGCCGGCCGGGGTTCCCGGGCAGCAGCGCCGCGCCGGGGCTCCCGACCACCGGCACCGCGCCGTGGCTCGCGGGCACCGGCGCGCCGCTCGGTGGTCGCCGGCTCGTCGCGACGCGAGCGATCGGAGACGGTACGGACCACCGTGGTGCGCCCGGCACCGCCGTTGCGACGGGTCGTGCCGGCCTGGCGGTTGCCACCGGCCCGACCGCCGTCGAGGACCTGGAGCGCCGGCCGGAACGGATCCTGCGACCGGCTGCTGCGGGGGTGCGTCGCTGTTCGGCCCGGCCGGCGGCGGCCGGGCCGGGTTCCTCGCGCAGGGTGCGGCCACGCGGGGTGTAGGCGCGGGCGTCGGAGATGCCGCCGAGACCCGGCCGGTCGTCCCGCTCACCGGCGGCACGCGGCGTCCCACCCCGCTCAGGCGTCCCACGGGACGAACCGCGCCGGGAGCCTGTGGCGTCCCGGCGCGGTTCCTCCGACCTCGGTGACACGGTCTACCCCTCCGCGCCCGACTGGCTCGCCAGGGACGGCTGCCCGCCGGCCGGCTGCGGCACGCCGATCAGCTTGCCGTCCGGCAGCCGGATGTACGCCAGCTCACCGCCGTCGACAAGCCCCTGCTTGCGGGCCTGGGCGGCCAGGTTGCCCGGCGCCTCCGCGTCGGCGATCTGCTTCTTCAGCTGCTGCTGCTCCAGATCGAGCTTGGTCTGCTGCTCCTGCAACTCCAACAGCCGGAAGGCGTTCTCGTTGATCTTCGTGTTGACCGCCAGAATGCCAAGCACTCCGCCGACGACAAGCAGCACCACGAGCGCCGCGAAGGGCGCCCGGGGCACCCGCACCGGCGGCGGCGGAGCGACCCGCAGCCGCGGCGACTCGGCCCGCGACGAATCGGCGGCAGCGGCCCGCTCGACCGGCCGCAACGCGGCACTGCCCTGGGTCGGAAACTCGCGCGCCCCCGGGCGCGAGTCTCCGCCGGCCGGCTCGTCCGCTCGGCCCGGACGTCCGGTCCGGCCCCCGGGCCCGCTCCCCCGCGATCCGGCCCCCCGACCGCGGTACGCGCTGCCCGGCGCCGGCGACGTCCCGGCGCTTCTTCTCGTTCATGTTCCCTCCCCCTCTTCGTCCGTGTCCCCCGGCATCCGCCCCGGATCCCTGCTGGATCCGGTGGCCGATCCCCTCCCCGGTTGGTGCATCCCCTTGACCCGGCGGCGATACCGTTCGCGGTCGGTACGCCCCTGCCGCTGAGCCTGGGGGTCGATCCGCTCCGCGGCCCGCAGCCGCACCGAAGCGGCCCGCGGGTTCGCGGCGACCTCCTCCTCCCCAGGCAGCTCCGCGCCCCGGCTGAGCAGCCGGAACGTCGGCTCTGACCCGGGCAGTTCGACCGGGAGGTCGACCGGACCGGTGCTCCGGACCCGGTCGGCGAGCGCCTGTTTGGTGAGCCGATCCTCCAGCGAGTGGTAGGAGAGCACCACCAGGCGACCGCCGACGGAAAGCCGGTCCAGAGCGGCCGGCAACGCCGTTTCCAGCGCTGCCAGTTCCCTGTTTACCTCGATCCGTAAAGCCTGAAACGTTCTCTTTGCCGGGTGTCCGCCGGTTCGTCGGGCTGGGGCCGGAATCGCGTCCCGGACCAACTCGGCCAACCGCGCCGACGAGGTGATCCGGGCACGTTCCCGATCCCGGATGATCGCCGAGGCGATCCGCCCGGCGAACTTCTCCTCCCCGTACACCCGCAGCACCCGGGCCAGGTCCGGGTGGGCGTACGTGTTGACCACCTCCTCGGCGGTCACCCCCCGGGTCTGGTCCATCCGCATGTCCAACGGCGCGTCCTGCGCGTACGCGAACCCGCGGTCGGGCGCGTCGAGCTGCAACGAGGAGACCCCCAGGTCGAACAGGACACCGTCCACCGTGGGATAACCCAGCCGATCGAGCACCTCGGGCAACTCGTCGTAGACGGCGTGCTCCAGGTGGATCCGGTCGGCGAACCGGGCCAGCCGCACCCGCGCGTGGGCGAGTGCCTCGGTGTCCCGGTCCAGTCCGACCAGGATCGTCTCCGGGTGGGCCTGCAACACCGCCTCGGCGTGGCCGGCCAACCCCAGGGTCGCGTCGACGTGGACGGTGCGCCCGCCCCGGCTCAGCGCGGGGGCCAACAGCTCGAGACACCGCTCAAGCAGCACCGGCACATGCGTGCCGCGTAGCTCCCCCATGTCGACCCCCACTGTTGACCCGATCTCGTTCCCGCGTCCTGCTCGTCGGGCGACGCCGTGCCGTCGTACCGCCAGATCCCCATCCGCTCCCGCCCGTCCGTCGGGCCCACCGGCCCGTCGTGTCGGATCGTGCGCCTGGCACCGGGGAAGGGATGCCAGGAACTCGAAAGCGGCTGGAGATCTCGCAGTACGTCGGGCGTCGCCACGCCCTACAGACCGCCTGGCAGCACCCCTTCCTCGATGTCGGCGAAGTCGTCTTCGCTCTCGGCGAGGTAGGTCTCCCAGGCGACCTTGTCCCAGACCTCCACCCGGGTGCTCGCGCCGATGACCACCAGGTCCCGGTCGAGCCCCGCGTATGAGCGCAGATGCGCCGGAATGGTCACCCGGCCCTGCTTGTCGGGGACTTCGTCGTGCGCGCTGGCGAAGAACACCCGGCTGTAGGCCCGGGCGGCCTTGTGCGTCATCGGCTGCGCACGCAACTGCTCCGCGATGTGCTGGAACTCAGGCGTCGGAAAGACGTAGAGGCAGCGCTCCTGCCCTTTGGTGATCACGACACCCCCCGCCAACTCATCCCGGAACTTGGCCGGCAGGATCAACCGGCCCTTGTCGTCCAGGCGCGGAGTGTGGGTGCCGAGAAACATCGGCCCAACCCCCTCGCCCTTCTAGCGGCGTTCGCGCGCCGCTGACCCCCCGGGCCGGTGGGCCCTCCCGGCCTCACCAATGCGCCCCACTCTACTCCACTTCCCTCCACCCGCAACCAGAATCGACCGCGTTTCGCGCCGCCGCCGCCCACAAAACCGCACGTCAACGCGGGTGGAGCGGAGTGGAGGGGGCGGAGCGCCCCCGGGTGTGGTCCGCTATCCGACATAGATCGACTCGGCTCGCCCGGCGGCACCGGGCCGAGGGCCCGCGACAGCCGGACCGAACGGATCGGCGTCGGTCCCGATCTGACCGGTCGAATGGTCCGGTAACCTCGCTCGCGTGACGGACGCGAAGATGCCCCTGCGGGCGAAGGTGGCCACCTCCGTGTCACGGACCGCCGCGGCACTGTCCCGGGCCGCGGGCCGTGGCGACGGCTCGGTGATCGGCGGATGGCTCGGCCTCAAGATCGATCCAGACCTGCTTGCCCACCTCTCCGCCGGCCGGGCCATCGCGCTGATCTCCGGCACCAACGGCAAGACCACCACCACCCGACTGGCCGCCGCCGCGGTCAGCGCCCTCGGCCGGGTCGCCACCAACTCGTTCGGCGCCAACATGCCCACCGGGCACACCTCCGCGCTGGCCAAGGCCGGCAGCACCCCGTACGCCGTGCTGGAGGTCGACGAGCACTACCTCGCGCAGGTGATCGAGGCGACCGAGCCACACGTGGTGGCGCTGCTCAACCTCTCCCGCGACCAGCTGGACCGGGCCAAGGAGGTCGCCATGATGGCGCAGCTCTGGCGCGCGGCGCTGGTCCGCCACCCGGACATCCGCATCGTCGCCAACGCCGACGACCCGATGGTGGTCTGGGCGGCCACCCCACCGGCCGCGCACGACCAGCGGATCACCCCGCCGCACGTCACCTGGTTCTCCGCCGGCCAGCGCTGGCACGACGACTCCTGGGTCTGCCCCGAGTGCGGCTCGACCATCCAGCGCTCCGGCGAGCAGTGGTGGTGCACCGGCTGCCCGCTGCGCCGGCCCGACCCGCAGTGGACCGTGGACGACGAGGGCGTGCTCGACCCGACCGGCGCCTGGTACAAGGTCAAGCTCCAGCTTCCCGGCAAGGTCAACGTCGGCAACGCGGCCACCGCGCTGGCGGTCGCCGCCGAGTTCGGCGTACGCCCGTTCGACGCGGTCCCCCGCCTCGCCGACGTCACCTCGGTCGCCGGCCGGTACGCGCAGGTGGTGCGGGACGGACGCACCGTCCGGCTACTGCTGGCCAAGAACCCGGCCAGCTGGCTGGAGGCGTTCGACATGGCCGACGAGGCGCCCACCCTGCTCTCCATAAACGCCCGGGACCCCGACGGGCTGGACACCTCCTGGCTGTTCGACGTCGACTTCGCGCCGCTGCGCGGGCGCCAGGTGCTCATCACCGGCGACCGGGCGTACGACCTGGCGGTCCGGTTGGACGTCAACGACGTGCCGTTCCAGCACGTACGCACCTTCGACGATGCCGTCCGGGCGGTGCCTCCGGGCCGCCTGGAGGTCATCGCGAACTACACCGCGTTCCAGGACATCCGAGCGGAGTTGGACCGTGTCAACTGAGAGCCTGCGCATCGTCTGGATCTACCCCGACCTGCTCTCCACCTACGGCGACCGGGGCAACGTGCTGATCCTGGCCCGGCGGGCGCGCCAGCGCGGTTTCCGGGTCGAGGTGCTGGAGGTCCGCTCCGACCAGCAGCTGCCAAACACCGCCGACATCTACCTGATCGGCGGCGGCGAGGACGGCCCGCAGGCGCTCGGCGCGCAACGGCTGCTCGCCGACGGCGGGCTGCACCGGGCGGTGGCCCAGGGCTCGGTGGTGTTCGGCGTCTGCGCCGGCTACCAGTTGCTCGGCACCTCGTTCTTCGCCAAGGGCACCCAGTACCGCGGGCTGGAACTGCTCGACATCAGCTCGGACCGGGGCCCCAGCCGCGCCGTCGGCGAGCTGGCCGGGGACATCGACGCCCGGCTGGGCCTGCCGCCGCTGACCGGCTTCGAGAACCACGGCGGGCGCACCCAGCTCGGCCCCGGCGCGGCACCACTGGCCCGGGTCACCGCCGGAGTGGGCAACGACGGCGTCACCGAGGGGGCGTGGCGCGGCAAGCTGCTCGGCACGTACTCGCACGGGCCGGCGCTGGCCCGCAACCCGGCACTGGCCGACCTGTTGCTGCGCTGGGCGACCGGCGCGCACCAGCTTCCGCCGCTCGACGACACCTGGGCCGACCGGCTGCGGGCCGAGCGCCGGACCGCGGTGGCGGCTGCCGCCCGGGCATGATCTCCGCCGTCCGGCGGCGCTGGGTTCGCCTGGTCAGGAATCCGTCGGCGCTCCGGTTCGGCATGCTGTTGTTCCTGCTCGCCGGGTTCGGGCTGCTGTTGCTGGTCGGACCGCACCCCGACCCGGCGGCACTGCCCCGGCTGGCCGACCGGTTGGGTTCGTTCGCCCCGGTCGCCGCCATCCTCGGCGGGGCACTGCTGCTGGTGGCGCTGGTGCCGCGTACCTTCATCACGCTCGCCGCCGGGGCGATCTTCGGTCCGCTTGCGGGCGCCGGGTACGCGCTGGGCGCCGCGTTGCTGGCGGCGGCGATCGGCTTCGCCGTGGGCCGGCTGCTCGGGCGGGAGTTCGTCGCCGAACGGGTACGCGGCCGGCTGGCCCGCCTCGACGGCTGGTTCACCCGGCAGAGCATGCTCGGCGTGATGACCGTACGGCTGCTACCCATCTCCGGCTTCGGCCTGGTCAGCTACGGCTACGGCACCACCGGCGCCCGGCTGCTGCCGTTCCTCGCCGGCAGCGTGATCGCCTCCGTCCCCACCGCGTTCGGGTACGCGGCGATCGGTGCCGCCGTCACCTCCCCCGGCAACGTCAACTGGTTCGCCGCCGCCCCGGCGTCACTCGGCTTCATCGCCAGCGCGGTCCTGATCGCCCGCTGGTGGCGCGCCGAACGAACCCGCGCCGCAGGCACGACAGCCCCGCAGTAGAGCAGACCCGCTGAGGGCAACACCGGACGTGAGGATTCGTCCCGTGTCCGTTAATCCTCGTCAGTCGGGCCGGGGCGGTTCTCGGCGATCCAGGCTCGGACGGCCCTGCCATCCCAGACGCGGCCCATCTTCAAGGTGACGAGTGGGTCGGGGAATCCCTTGCGGCCCACGATGATCGTGGCGCGCTGTTTGCTGATCCCGCCGAGCAGATCACGGATCTCATCCAACCCAAGCAGCTCCACGACCTGACGCTATACCCGTCGATGATTGACGGACGTCTGCTAACCGCGCGACTTGACGTAGACGCCGCGGCCGGGCTGGCCGTACACCAGCTCTCGCGCCTTCAGTTGGATCATCACAAAGCGAATGACCGTCTCGCTGACCTCGTACTGGTCGCACAGTTGACGGGTGCTGGGCAGCTTGTCACCGGGCTTCAAGACGCCTGACTCAATCTGCCGCGTGATGTCGTCGGCAATCTGTTGATACAGCGGCACAGCCATCGGTCGCCCTCCCTGCATCAAGGGAACACGCAGGGGGACAAGAAATTCGACACGGGGTATTGCCGGTATACCAAGAGTACCCGGTAACGTAGGTTGGCGAAGGGAGCTTCCGATGACGCGCAGCTATGACAGGTACTTGCTCATCACCGCTCTTACCCTGGCCCGCCGTCGACACCGGCCGGAGTGGTCATGGATCAGATGGAGGACGATCTGCCGCTGCGGAAACGAGCTGCCGTGCCGGGCTCGGCTCCGGGTACCGAGGAACCGAGGCCGCTGGGAGTCACCATGACGGCACACGGGCCAGTCATACCGATCTGGACCTGCGCGGGGTGTGGGTCACCCTGGCCCTGCCGCACCCGCCGCCGGGAGCTACTGACCGAGTACGACGGCGCTCCGGTTTCCCTGTCGATCTACCTGGCGTCGCATCTGGTGTCCGCGACGCAGGACCTGGGCTGGGCTCCCGCCGGTGCGCTGCACCGCAGGTTTCTCGGCTGGCTGCCATGAGCGTGGCCGAGCGCCCGGGACCGGGTGAAAAACCTACCGCGCCGCTGCCGAAGGCCGGCGACCTGCTCCATGTGGGTCGGGAGGCCAGCGTGCAGTTCACCAAACCGATCCTGTTCCGCGTGATCCGGGTGCTCGACCGGCCCACCTACGACGGATGGATCTGGTTGGAGGGCTATCAGCTCGACAGCAGGGGCGATGCGGTGGACCGGCGGTCGATCTTCGTCTTGCGGGCCGGATTGCGTGTTGCCCCCGCACTCGCCGCTGGGAAACCGAGGCGTCTCCGAGCGGCGGCACACGTTCAGCGTTCCGTGGGGCCGGTGCTGCCGACCAGGCCGGCCTCGTAGGCGGCGATGACCAGGTGTACCCGGTCCCGGGCACCGAGCTTGCTGAACAGCCGGGCCACGTGCGCCTTCGCGGTCGCCGTACTGATGAAGAGCCGCTCGGCGATCTCGGCGTTGGACAGGCCCTGGCCGACCAGGGTGAGCACCTCCCGCTCCCGGTCGGTGATCCCGGTCAGGGACCGCGACCGGGGTGCCGAGGTCGGTCGGTGGGCGAACTCGGCGATGAGCCGGCGGGTCACCCCCGGGGCGAGCAGCGCGTCTCCGGCGGCGACCACCCGGATCGCGGCGAGGATCTCCTCCAGCGCCATGTCCTTGACCAGGAAGCCGCTCGCCCCGGCACGCAGCGCGCCGTGCACGTGCTCGTCATCGTCGAACGTGGTGAGCACCAGCACCCGGGTCGGTCCGCCCGCCGCGGTGATCGCCCGGGTGGCCTGGATGCCGTCCGTGCCGGGCATCCGCAGGTCCATCAACACCACGTCGGGCGCGATCTCGCGGGCCAGGCGGACCGCCTCGGCGCCGGTGGCGGCCTCCCCGATCACCTCGATGTCCGGCACGTCGGCGATCAGCACCCGCAACCCGGCCCGGACCAACGGCTGATCGTCGACGAGCAACACCCGGACGCTCACGGCCGCACCCCCGCACCCAACTGATCCCCGCCAACCGGCCGGTCATCGTCGGTCGGACGGTCGCCGTCGGTCGGCCGGTCGCTGACGGGCGGGGGGTCGCTGACGGGCGGGCGGTCGCTGACGGGCGGGCGGTCGCTGACGGGCGGCGCGGGCAGCGGCAGTCGGGCGGTCACCCGGAAGCCGCCCTCGGGTCGCGGGCCGGCCTGGAATCGGCCGCCGAGGGCCAGGACCCGTTCCCGCATGCCGATCAGCCCGTGCCCGTCGCCGCCGACCGAGCCACCCCGGCCGTCGTCGGTCACCTCCACGGTGACCTCGTCGTCGTCGCACTCGACACTGACCCGGCAGGCGTCGACGCCGGCGTGGCGTACCACGTTGGTGAGCCCTTCCTGGACGATGCGGAATCCGGCGAGGCCGACCTCCGGCGGGACCGGGCGATCGCCGTACCGGCGCAACTCGACCCGGACCCCGGCGTCGGCCGCCGCCGCGACCAGGCGGTCCAGGTCGGCCAGGCCGGGCGTCGGGTCCAACGGTGCCGACTCCCCCACCCCACGGCGCAGTGCACCGAGGGTACGCCGCAGCTCGGCCAGGGTGTCCCGGCTCGTCGCCTCGATGGTGCTCAACGCGGCGCGGGCCTGTGCCGGCTGGGTGTCGATCACCCGGGCCCCCACGCCCGCCTGGATGGCGATCACGCCGATGCTGTGCGCCACCACGTCGTGCAGTTCGCGGGCGATGCGCAGCCGCTCGGCGGTGACCGCCTCAGCGGCGGTGTGCGCACGCAGTGCGGCGGCCTGCTCCCGTCGCGCCCGCACCGAGTTGCCGAGCGCCCAGGCGGTCGCGACCGTCAGCACGGAGAGCGCGGCCTGGTCGACGCCGTCGACCAAACCGTTGACGAAGGGCGCGAGGAGCTGGGCCACCAGCACCACGGCGGCGGCGAGCCCGGACACCCGGCGGGAACGGTTCGCGGCGACCACGCCGAGCGCCGCGTCGACGGCGAGGAACTGCACGTTGAACAGGATGGTGTGGTAGTCCTGGCTCCAACCGTGCACGGTAATGCTGGTCCAGAGCGCTCCGGCGAGCATCAGCCCCAGGCCGGTCAGCGGCCGGCGGCGCAGCAACGCCGCCGGCAGGGCCACGATCAGCAGCGGCACCAGGTACCGCTCGGGCAACCACCAGCCCACCACGCCGATCCCGCCGCCGCTTGTCGACACGACCGGTGCCAGCGCCCAGAGCAGCGGCAGGACGGCCACCCCGGCCCAGACCAACACCGCCCGCACCGCCGACAGGGCGGTCCGGCGCCGGAGCGAGGCGGGATTCTCCACGGGCACACGCTATCCAGCCAGATGCGTCGCGGGCATCGGCCCACGGGCGTACGCCCATCGGCCACCACCGGGCGTTGCGGTGTGGCCGGCGGGACGACGCCGACCGACCCGCCGCCGGGCAGCGTGAAGGCATGATCGAACTCCAGGCCCTGACCAGGCGGTACGGCCGCACCACCGCCGTCGACGAGCTGACCCTGACCGTGCGGCCCGGTCACGTCACCGGCTTCCTCGGCCCCAACGGCGCCGGCAAGTCCACCACCCTGCGCATGATCCTCGGGCTGACCACACCGACCAGCGGCACCGCCACGGTCGGCGGCGTCCGGTTCCGGGACCTGCCCCGGGGGCTACGGCACGCCGGCGCGCTGCTCGACGCCGGGGACGTGCACGGTGGGCGCAGTGCCCGCGCCCATCTGGCCAGCCTGGCCCGCAGCAACGGCATCGGAATCGGGCGGGTCGACGAGGTACTGGGCCAGGTCGGCCTGGACCGTGCCGCCGGCCGCCGGGTCGGCGGGTTCTCGCTCGGCATGCGGCAGCGCCTCGGCATCGCCGCCGCGCTGCTCGGTGACCCGCCCGTGCTGCTCTTCGACGAGCCGTTCAACGGGCTGGATCCGGAGGGGGTGCGCTGGGTACGGGGACTGTTCCGGCGGCTCGCCGCCGAGGGCCGAACCGTCTTCGTCTCCAGTCACCTGATGGGCGAGATGGCGCACTGCGCCGACCAACTCGTGGTCATCGGCCGAGGTCGGCTGATCGCCGAGGAGTCCCTGGCCGACTTCGCCGCCCGCGCCGGCCGGTCGGAGGTGGTGGTCCGTACCCCCGAACCGACGTCGCTCGGGACCGCGCTGACCGCCGAGGGCGCGACCGTGCGGTCCGCTCCGGACCAGACCCTCGCCGTGACCGGCCTGGCCGCCGAACGGATCGGCGACCTGGCCCTGGGCCTGCGAATCCCGCTGTACCAGCTGACCACCCGTACCGCCGCACTGGAGGAGGCATTCATGGCACTCACCGCCGCCGACGTCGAATACGCCACCGGGGAGCAGCGATGAGCGCCCTACTCTCGTCCGCCGCCGCCCCCGCACACCCGGCGCGCTTCCGCGACCTGCTCGCCGCCGAATGGATCAAGCTCTGGTCGCTCCGCTCGACCTGGGCCTCCTTCGCCCTGATCCTGCTCGCCATGGTCGGCCTCGCCATCCACGCCGCGCTGGCCACCCACGCGGGCTGGCCGGACTGGCCGGCCGAGCGGCGGGCGGTACGCTCCCCGCTCTGGGACGCCTTCCCCACCGAGGCGCAGATGTTCGTCGTACTCGCCGCCAGTGGTGTGGGCGCGGTGGCCATCGGCAGCGAGTACGCCTCCGGGCTGATGCGCACCACGTTCGCGGCCGTCCCCCGGCGCGGTGCCGTCGCCGCCGCCAAGCTGACCGTGCTGACCGGAGTGCTGACCCTGCTCGGGATGCTTGGCGCGGCGGCGGCGTTCGCCGGGTCGCAGGCGATCCTCGCCGACGTCGGCGCGAACATGTCGGTCGGCGACCCTGGCGCGCTGCGCGGGATCGCCGCGTCCGCGCTCCTGGTACCGCTCTGCGCGCTGGTCGGCATGGCCCTGGCCGCGCTGACCCGGCACACCGCGCCGGCGATCGTGACCGCCGCGACGGTGCTGCTCCTGCTGCCCACCGCCGTCGACGAGGACGAACGCTGGAGCGCGCTGCTCCGGCACGCCATGCCGGTGCCGGCGTGGCAGCGGCTGATCGAACCGACCGGGCCTCCGCCGTGGATGACCGACATATACCCGGCCACCGTCGCCGGGGCCTGGACCACGTACGCCGGCTGGGCAGTGGCGACCGCCCTGATCACCACCCTCGCCCTAAACCGCCGCACCCCTAACCCACCCACCCACCCCACCTCACCCACCCCCACCCTCACCCTGTTGATCATGAGGTTGGCGGCAGTTTGAAGATCAACGACTGCCGCCAACCTCATGATCAACGAGGCAATGGGGTGGGGGTGGGGGTGGGGTGGGGTCACAGCACTACGGAGACCATGCGGGCGGGGACGACGATGACCTTGCGGGGTTCCTTGCCGGCCAGTACGGCGGCCACCGCTGCCAGTGCCTGGGTACGGACGTCGTCCTCGGTCGCGTCGGCGGGGACTTCGATCCGGCCGCGAACCTTGCCGTTCACCTGCACCGGGTAGGTGACCGTCTCGGCGACCAGCAGGGCCGGGTCGGCGACCGGGAAGTCGGCGTAGGTCAGCGAGGTGTCGTGGCCCAGCCGCTGCCACAGTTCCTCGGCGATGTGCGGGGCGACCGGCGCCAGCATCAGCACCAGCGGCTCGGCCACCTCGCGCGGGGTCCGGTTCAGCCGGGTCACCGCGTTGGTCAGCTCGATCAGCTTGGCGATCGCGGTGTTGAACCGGATCCCCGCCATGTCGCCCCGGACGCCGTCGATCACCTTGTGCAGCAGCCGCCGGGTGGCCTCGTCGGCCGGCTCGTCGGTGACCCGGGACGCGCCGGTCTGCTCGTCGACGATCGCCCGCCAGACCCGTTGCAGGAATCGGTACGAGCCGACCACCGCCCGGGTCTCCCACGGGCGGGACACCTCCAGCGGGCCCATCGACATCTCGTACACCCGGAACGTGTCGGCGCCGTACGCCGCGCACATCTCGTCCGGGGTGACCACGTTCTTCAGGGACTTGCCCATCTTGCCGTACTCGCGGTTGACCTGGACGTCGCCCAGGTAGAAGCCGCCGTCGCGCTCGACGACCTCCTCGGCCGGCACGTACGCGCCCCGGGCGTCGGTGTACGCGTACGCCTGGATGTAGCCCTGGTTGAACAGCTTGCGGAACGGCTCGAAGCTGGAGACGTGGCCCAGGTCGTACAGCACCTTGTGCCAGAACCGGGCGTACAGCAGGTGCAGCACCGCGTGTTCGGCACCGCCGACGTACAGGTCCACGCCACCGCAGTCGCCCTCGGCGCGCGGCCCCATCCAGTAGCGCTCGTTCTCCGCGTCGACGAACCGTTCGGTGTTGGTCGGGTCCAGGTAGCGCAGTTCGTACCAGCAGGAGCCGGCCCACTGCGGCATCACGTTCGTCTCCCGGGTGTAGCGCTTGGGCCCGTCACCCAGGTCCAGCTCCACCTCCACCCAGTCGCGTCGGCGCGACAGCGGCGTCTCGGGGTCGCTGTCGGCGTCCTGCGGATCGAAGGTACGCGGGGAGAAGTCGTCCACCTCGGGCAGCTCGACCGGCAGCATCTCCTCCGGCAGTGCGATGGCGGTGCCGTCGGCGTCGTACACGATCGGGAACGGCTCGCCCCAGTAGCGCTGCCGGCTGAACAGCCAGTCCCGCAGCCGGTAGGTGGTCGCGCCCTGCCCGGCGCCGTTCGCCTCCAGCCACTCGATGATCCGGGCCTTGGCGTCGGCCACCCCCAGGCCGTTCAGGTCCAGGCCGCGCTCGGGCGCGGCGCTGTTGACCGCCGGCCCCTCCCCGGTGTACGCCTTGCCGTCGAAGCCCTCCGGCGGTGCCACGGTACGCACGATCGGCAGCTCGAACAGCTCGGCGAAGTCCCAGTCCCGCTCGTCCTGAGCGGGCACCGCCATGATCGCGCCGGTGCCGTAGCCGGCCAGCACGTAGTCGGCGATGAAGATCGGAATCCGCGCACCGGTGACCGGGTTGGTGGCGTACGCGCCGGTGAAGACGCCGCTCTTCTCCTTGGTCTCGGCCTGCCGCTCGACGTCGGTCTTGGCCGCCGCCGCCTTGCGGTACGCCTCCACGGCGGCGCGGGGGTTGGCGTGCCCGCCGGTCCACGCCTCGCGGGTGCCCTCCGGCCAGACCGCCGGTACCAGCGCGTCGACCAGCTCGTGTTCCGGCGCCAGCACCATGTAGGTGGCCCCGAAGATGGTGTCCGGCCGGGTGGTGAAAACAGTGATGCGGGCTTCGCCCGCAGAATCGGAATCACGGGTCGCGGCCGGGAAGAACACGTGCGCGCCCTGCGAGCGGCCGATCCAGTTGCGCTGCATCAGCTTGATCGGCTCCGGCCAGTCCAGCTTGTCCAGGTCTTCCAGCAGCCGGTCGCCGTACGCGGTGATCCGCATCATCCACTGCTTCAGGTTGCGCTTGAAGACCGGGAAGTTGCCCCGCTCCGAGCGACCGTCGGCGGTGACCTCCTCGTTGGCCAGCACGGTGCCCAGCCCCGGGCACCAGTTGACCGGTGCCTGCGACACGTACGCCAGCCGGTGGTCGTCGATGATCTGGCGACGCTCGGCGGACGACAGCTGCGCCCACGGGCGGCCGTCCGGGGTGGGCCGGGTGCCGGCGGTGAACTCGGCGGTCAGCTCGCTGATCGGGCGGGCCCGGCCGGCTTCCCGGTCGTACCAGGAGTTGAAGATTTGCAGGAAGATCCACTGGGTCCAGCGGTAGAAGTCGGTGTCGATGGTGGCCACCGAACGCCGCTCGTCGTGGGCCAGGCCCAGGCGGCGCAGCTGCGCCCGGTACCGGTCGATGTTGGCCTCGGTGGTGGTGCGCGGATGGGTGCCGGTCTGCACCGCGTACTGCTCGGCGGGCAGGCCGAACGCGTCGAAGCCCATCGCGTGCAGCACGTTGCGCCCGGCCATCCGCTGGTAGCGGGCGAAGCAGTCGGTGCCGATGTAGCCCAGCGGGTGCCCCACGTGCAGCCCGGCCCCGGACGGGTAGGGGAACATGTCCAGCACGTACAGCTTCTCCGCGTCGAAGCGCGGGTGGCCCGGGTCGGCCAGCGGGCCGGACGGGTTCGGCGCGTGGAAGCTGCCGTCCCGTTCCCAGATGTCCTGCCAGCGGCGCTCGATCTCGTCGGCCAGCACGGCGGTGTACCGGAATGGTGGGGTGTCGCTGGTAGCTGCTTCGGTCATGGCCTTCTCCTCGCGTCGCTCGGCGGAGTCTGTCCGTGCTGGCTGGTCTGGTGGCTGCCTCGGTGGCCCGCCCTGCGGCCGACGACGGACCCCGCAGCCGGCGGCGGGCACGAAAAAGCCCCTCACGCAGGAGGGGCCGCCGTGCTGTCGCGCCTTCAGCGCATCAGCACGGCCCGGTAAGAAGCAGGAAAACTCCGGCCATGCCCGCAGTGTACCGCCACCGACAGCAGGCCCGCCGACCACTATCCCGCTCGCGGCGCGCATCCCGTCGGTCAACGCTGACGCTCACCGCTGCGACCGGCATCGTCACCGGTCGCAGCATCCCCGTCCCGGCCGCCGCCCGCCCCGGTTCTGCCGTCGTCGTCCCCGCCCCGACCGTCGTCCGCCCCGGCCCGACCGTCGCTCTCCCCGGCTCGGCCGCCGAGTTCGTCGTAGCGGGTGATCGGCGCCAGCGGCGCTCCGGCCCGGTAGGCGGCCCGGGCCAGCGCGTACCCGCCGACCGGCGCGGTGAAGAGTTGCAGGCCGATCGCCACCAGCACCACCACTGCGGTACGCACGCTGGGCACCAGCAGCAGGACGCCGAGCAGGACCAGGCTCAGCCCGAGCCCGGCCGCCTTGGCGACGGCGTTCATCCGGTTGTAGACGTCCGGCAGCCGGATCAGCCCGACCGCGCCGATCGCGATCAACGCGGTACCGAGCAGCAACAGGGCGTACGCCGCCACCGTGCGGATCATCGCTTTCCCCGGTCCACCAGCCGGGCCATCGCCACCGTGGCCAGGAAGCTCACAAGCGTCCCGGTCAGCACCAGATCGAGCAGGTCCGGCGTGTCCAACCGGGCGGCGAGCAGGGCGACGGCCGCCAGGAAGACGAAGAAGCCGAGGTCCAGGGCGGCGGCCCGGTCGGCGTCGGTCGGGCCGGCCACCAGCCGGTAGACCACCGCCACCATCGCGCCCGCGAGGACCACGAGCAGTACGTCGAGCAGGATCATGGCCACCTCCGCGGCACGTCCGGATCGTCATCGGGCGGTTCGGGATCCCGCTCCTCGGCGGCCGGACCGGAGGCGGGCGGGTCGGGGGCAGGCGGACCGGCGGCGGGCGGGTCGGGGGCAGGCGGACCAGGGGCGGGCGGGTCGGCGGCAGGCGGACCGACGGCAGGCGGACCGGGGGCGGGCGGATCGGCGGCAGGCGGATCGGCGGCGGGGTGGTCGGCGGGGCGTAGTGCGGCCAGCACCCGCCGCTCCAACTCGACGGTGTACCGGCGGACCGCCACCGGGTCGGCGGCGTACATGCCGTGCACCGACAGCGCCATCGGATCGCGGTGCACGGCCAGGACGAGCGTGCCCGGGGTCAGGCTCACCGCCAACGTCACGGCCGCGATCTCGCTGTCGGTGACCGCGCGCACCGGCACCCGTACCACGGCCGGGTGCAGCCCGGAACCGGGGGTCAGGATCTCCCGGGCCACGGTCAGGTTCGTCTGCACCAGCCGGACCGCGTACCAGCCGGCGAAACTCAGGACCCGTCCGGTACGCAGCACCGCCCGCCGACCGAGGCCGGGTCGCTTGGTCCGCCCGCTCATCGACCGGTCACCGCCCGTACGTAGCCGGCCGGGTCGGTCAGCCCGGCGGCGGCGGTGTCGGCCACCAGCAACAGCGGCTGGGCGGCCAGCCCCGCCACCAGGGCGAGCCCGGCCAGGGCCAGCGGCGGCCCGACCAGCGACCGCCCGATCCGCTGCCGCACCGCCGCGCCCGGCGGCTCGTCGCTTGTGAACAACGCGCTCCAGATCTTCAGCATGGAGAGCAGGGTGGCCAGGCTGACCAGGATCGCCACCGTCATCGCCGGCCAGGCACCGACCTCTGCGGTGGCCCGCAGCAGCAGGAACTTGGCCAGGAAGCCGGAGAAGGGCGGCAGGCCGGCCAGCGACAGCGCCGCCGCGCCGAAGGCCAGGGCGAGCGCCGGCCGCTGACTCGCGAGACCACCCGAGCCGTCCAGCCGGTCGCTGCCCCGACCGGCGCGCACCGCCGCGGCGCAGAGGAACAACGCCGCCTTCACCACGATGTACTGGGCCAGGTAGTACACGGTCGCGGCCAGGCTCGCGGCGGTGAACAGCGCCAGGCCGAGCAGCAGGTACCCGATCTGGCTGACCATGTGGAAGGTGAGGATCCGGCGCATCGTGCTCTCCCCGAGCGCGCCGAGCACGCCGACCACCATCGACAGCAGCGCCACCGCGCCGAGCAGCCAGTGGTAGGCCGGGTCGCCGCCGTACACCACGGCGTAGATCCGGATGACGGCGTAGAGACCGACCTTGGTGAGCAGCCCGGAAAAGAGGGCCACCACCACCGGCGAGGCCACCGGGTAGGTGCGCGGCAGCCAGTCGTGCACCGGCACCAGCGCACTCTTGACCGCCAGCGCGAGCAGTACCACGCCACCGGCGACCGCCACCGCCGGGTCGTCCCGCGCCGCGCCGGCCAGCGCGCCCAGACCCACCGTGCCGGCGGTGCCGTAGAGCAGGGCCACCCCGGTCAGCAGCAGGGTGGAGCCGAGCAGGTTGGTCGCCACGTACACCCGGCCCGCGCCGCCCCGCCCGGCGCCGCCGGTCAGACTCAGCAGCACGTACGAGGGCACCAGCATGACCTCGATCAGCACGAAGAGGTTGAACAGGTCGGTGGTGAGGAAGGCGCCGTTCGCCCCGGCGGCGAGCACCAGCACCAGCGGTAGGAAGTACGGCCGCCGGTCGTCCCCGGAACCGGCGGCGGAGATCAGGCAGCAGAACACCACAAGCGTCGCCACCGTCACCAGCAGGGCGCTGAACGCGTCGGCCGCCAGGCCGATGGCGACCGGCGCCGGCCACCCGCCGACCCGCAGCACCGCCACCGCGCCGTCGGCGGTGCCGACCAGCAGCGCCACGGCGCCTGCCAGCACCGCCGCCGTGGTGGCCAGGGCGGCAGCCCGATGCAGCCGGGTGCGTCCGGGCAGGGCCAGGAGCAGCCCGGCCACCAGCAGCGGCCCGGCGATCGGCAGCAACAGCAGCAGGCCGTTCATCGGGACACCTCCGGTCCGCCGTCGGCCGGTCGGTGCGCCTCGTCGTCGGCGGGGCCGCCGTCGCCCGCCCCGGTGTCGTCGTCGCCGTCGAGGTCGCCGCCACCGGCATCCGGGTCCGCCGTGCCCCGGCGCAGCAGGCCGAGCAGGTGGACGGTGATACCGAAGGTGATCACGATCGCGGTCAGCACGAACGCCTGCGGCAGCGGGTCCGCCGTCTCGGGGCCCACTTCCGCCAGCGGCGACGTACGGCGTTGCAGCCCGCCTGCGGCGAGCAGCACCACGTTTACCGCGTGCCCGAGCAGGACGAAGCCGAGCACCAGGCGCAACTGGCCGGGACGCAGCAGCAGGAAGACCCCGGCCGCGACAAGCGTGCCGACCATCAACGCGGCGCTCATGACGCACCTCTCGCGGCGCTGCGGGGCGCGTCCGGCGCGGCGGCCGGCGGTAGGCCGAGCCGGCGTACCGCGGCCACCACCAGGGCCAGGACCATCAGATAGACGCCCAGGTCGAACAGGAGCGCGGTGCTCAGCGACGGCACCGGTCCGGGTGGGCTGACGTGCAGCGGGGTGAGGAAGGACCGGCCGGCGGCGAGCGGCACCAACCCGGCACCGACGGCCGTCAGCAGCCCGACGGTCAGCAGCGGCACCGCCCGCAGCCGGCCCACCAGCGCAGCGTTACCCGGATGGGCGAGCTGACCGAGCCCGACGGCGGTGCCCGCGAGCAGCGCCGCGATGAACCCGCCGCCGGTCTCGTCGTGGCCGCGCAGGAACAGCACGGCCGAGGCGATGAGCATCAGCGGCGCGAGCATCCGGTAGGCCAACCGCAGCACCGGGTCGCGGTCGGCCCGCTCGCCACCCGTGGCCCGGCCGCGATCCGTGACCCGGCCGGCGTTCGTCGCCCGGCCGGCATCCGTGGCCCGACCGGCATCCCGGGCCCGGCCGACGAGTTGGACCAGGCCGAGCGCCACCACCGCGAGCACCACCGCCTCGCCGAGGGTGTCCAGGGCGCGGAAGTCCACCAGGATGGTGTTGACCACGTTCGTGCCGCCGGTCAGCTCCTCGGCGTGGTCGAGATACCACCGGCTGGGCTCGGACGGTTCGGCACGACCGGTCAGGGCCGCCGTGCCGGCCGCCGCCGCGCCCCCGCCGCCAGCGCGAGCAACGCCGCGCCGACCACCGGCCGACGGCGGCCGATCGGGGCGAGCCGGTCCGGCTGCTGCCGCAGGGCCAGCATGACGACCACCGCGGTGAGCACCTCCACAAGCATCAGCGTCAACGCCACATCCGGCGCACCGACGGTCAGGAACCAGACCGTCAGCAGCAGCCCCACCAGGCCGGTGAGCGCGATCGCGGCAAGCGCCGAGCGCACCACCAGCAGGCCGACGAGGGTCAGGCCGAGCAGGCCCAGCAGCAGCCAGTCGGTGGACCGGGCGAGATCGCCGCCGGAGATGGCCGGCACACCCGGCAGCAGCACAGCGACCGCCGCGAGGAGCACCACGGCCAGCAGCGGCCGGGCCAGGTAGGGGGCCGGTCCCGGGGCGTGGGCCGGCCGGGCGACCAGCGCGCCGACCCGCAGCAGCCCGTGCCGCCCACGCTCCAGCAACTCGGCCAGGGGCGGCGTGGTCGGCACCGCCCGCAGCCACCGGTCCACCCGCACCCGTCCGAGGAAGAGCGCGGTACCCAGCAGTACGGTGAGCGCGCTCAGGCCCAGCGCCGGGGTGAACCCGTGCCAGAAGGCCAGGTAGGGCGGGGTGCCTTCCGGGCGGGCGTCGTCGGCGGCCCGTTCCACAAGCGGGCTCAGCACGGCCACCGCCGGACCGAGCGCGGTGGCCACCACCGCGGCGACCGCGGCGGGAGCCAGGAACGACCAGGAGGGCTCGTGCAGCCGGCGCTGCCGGGTCGGCCCCTCGATCATTCCGTACACGAGCCGGGCCGCGTAGGCGAAGGTGAGCACCGAGGCGAGCACCGCGAGCCCGGCGGCGGACCAGCCCAGCCACCACACCCCGCGTGACTCGCCGAGCGCCTCGAAGATCGCCTCCTTGCCGACGAAGCCGATGGTCGGCGGCAGGCCGGCCATCGACATGGCGGCCAGGGCGGTGAGCCAGACCGTCACCGGCATCACCCGGTGCAGCCCGGAGAGTTCCCGCACGTCCCGGCTGCCGGCCTGGTGGTCGATGATGCCGACAAGCATGAAGAGCGTGGCCTTGAACAACGCGTGGGCGACGGTGTAGAGGATCGCCGCCGCGTCGGCGGCCGGGGTGCCCGCACCGATCACCCCGACCAGCAGGCCGAGTTGGCTGACCGTGGAGTACGCCAGCAGCGCCTTGAGGTCGTACTGCCGCAGCGCCAGCGCCGCACCGAGGATCGCGGTCAGCAGCCCGCCGACCATCAGCACGGTGTCCCACACCACCGTGCCGCCGAACACCGCCGAGAACCGCATCAGCAGATAGATGCCGGCCTTCACCATCGTGGCCGCGTGCAGGTACGCGCTCACCGGCGTGATCGCCACCATCGCGCCGGGCAGCCAGAAGTGGAACGGCAGCTGCGCGGACTTGGTGAACGCGGCGATCAGGATCAGCGCGCCGATCGTCCAGGCCGGCCCGCCGGTGAGCCGCTCCGGTTCGTCGACGATCGTGTTCAGGCTTGTGGTGCCGGCGTGCACCGCCACCAGCACGATCGCGGCCAGCAGGGCCAGCCCGCCGGTGACGGTGACCAGCAGGGCCTGCACGGCCGGACCGGTGGCGGCCGGCCGGCCGCCCTGCCCGATCAGGACGAACGACAGGATGGAGGTCAGTTCCCAGAAGACGAAGAGCACCAGCAGGTCGTCGGAGAGCACCAGGCCCAGCATCGCGGCGGCGAAGAGGGTAAGCGTGGCGTACACCCGCTCGTGCCGGCCCTCCTCGGCGCTGAGGTACCGGGGGCAGTAGGCCATGATCAACGCGCCGACGCCGAGGGCCAGCAGGGCGAAGACCAGGCCGAGCGCGTCCATCCGCAGCGCGGCGCTGACCTCCAGCGCGGGCAGCCACCGCCAGGCCACGGCGATCTCCCGGTTGTCGAGGATCGCCGGCAGTTGGCTGAGCAGCAGGCCGGCACCGACCAGGTAGCCGGCGGCCAGCGGGTAGCCGGCGTCGCGCCCGAACCGCCGGGTCAGCAGCGGGGTGCAGCCGGCCAGCACGGCCTGCCAGGCGAGGACGACCGCGAGGATCACGAGAGCCGGTCCGTCTCAGGAACCACTCGCCTTCCGGTACGGCTGCGGGTTTGCGAACGCCTCGGTGGTGGTGACGAAGCCCCAGCACTGCTTGGTGTTGAACAGCACCGCGTCCTTGCAGTAGGCGGGGCTGGAGGTGGCGGTCGCATCGGCGATGACCACCGGGTTGTAGTCCCGGAAGTAGGCGTCCTCCACGGTCGTGCTGACGCACTGGTCGGTGTTGACGCCGCAGACGTAGAGCGTCTGGATGCCCTGGGTACGCAGCACCTGGTCCAGGTGGGTGCCGTAGAACCCGCTCATCCGCACCTTCTCGACATGGATGTCGTCGTCGGTCAGGTGGCCCTTCAGCTCGTCGACCATCTCCGCGCCCCAGGAACCGGCGGTGAGCACCTGTCCCCGCTCCAGTTGCTCACCGATGCCGGCCTGGTCGAGCCGGTGCTTGAACGAGTGCAGCGTCGGGGCGCCGAGGTTGCGCAGGTCGGGCCGGTTGTGCCAGTAGATCCAGATGACGAACATGCCGTGCCTGCGCGCCGCGTCGATGGCCCGCTGCACCCCGGGGATGGCCGACCGGCAGGCCTGGTAGTCGAGCCCGGAGCGGTCGGTCCAGCCGCCGGCGGCGCAGAAGTCGTTCTGCATGTCGACCACGGCCAGCGCCCCGCGGTCGAGGCTGTCGACGAAGGGCAGCAGCTCGGCGTCGAAGCGCATCAGCCGGCCTGCGGAATGCTGCGGCGCCAGGTGGACGTGGTCCTCGTAGAGGTACCAGCGGTCGGCGCTGGCACCGAGCTGCACCCCGCCGTCGCCGGTGTCCCGGTAGATCTCGCGGTAACCGTGGTCGGGCATGTCACCTCTCGCTTCCGTCTGGGTCCGGCGTGAACCTCGGCGCGACCGGGCCGGCCCGGCGACGGCCACTGGCGCCGACCCGGCGACGGCCACTGGCGCCGGCCCGGCGTCGGCCACTGGCTGGCCGCATTACCCGGCACAGTCGTCGACATGCGTTGCGTGAATGACAAATCACTGTGTAACCGGTCAAACACCTGCGGCGGTCGGCGTTGGCGACAAACATGGTTAGCCTGAGAGGCCAGTGAGATTGCTGCGGCAGACGAGGCTCGCACGTCGCGAACCCAACGGCGGGTCCAGGTGCTCTTTTCAGAGCTGCCGTGACGGCGACGAGGAGGAGGCCCGTGACACAACAGACCTGGGACGAAGTTGGCGGATTGCTGCCGCACGACGAGTTCCGCGCCGCAAGCGACGCAATCGTGGCCAACATCGAGCAGGTCATCGAGGGCAAGACCGCCACCGTGCGGCTGGCCCTCGCCGTCCTACTCGCCGAGGGTCACCTACTCATCGAGGACGTCCCCGGCGTCGGCAAGACCAAGCTGGCCAAGGCCCTGGCGCGGTCCATCGACTGTTCGGTACGCCGGATCCAGTTCACTCCCGACCTGCTGCCCAGCGACGTCACCGGGGTGAGCGTCTACAACCAGGAGACGCACGACTTCGAATTCCGCCCGGGTGCCGTCTTCGCCAACCTGGTGGTCGGTGACGAGATCAACCGGGCCTCACCGAAGACCCAGTCCGCGCTGCTGGAGTGCATGGAGGAACGGCAGGTCACGGTCGACGGGGTGACGTACCAGCTACAGACCCCGTTCATGGTGATCGCGACGCAGAACCCGATCGAGATGGAGGGGACCTATCCGCTGCCGGAGGCGCAGCGCGACCGGTTCACCGCCCGGATCGCGATGGGTTACCCGGACCCCACCGCCGAGTTGGCCATGCTCGACGGCCACGGCGCGGTGGACCCGCTGCCGGCGCTGCGGCCGGTCTCCGACGCCGAGACCGTCCGCCGGCTGATCGGCCACGTCCGGCAGGTGCACGTCGCCGACGCGGTCAAGCAGTACGCCGTCGACCTGGTCACCGCCACCCGCGAATCGCCCGACCTGCGGCTGGGTGCCTCGCCCCGATGCACGTTGCAGCTGCTGCGTACCGCCCGCGCGGTGGCCGCCCTGGACGGGCGTGACTACGTGCTCCCGGACGACCTCCAGGTGCTCGCCGTCCCGGTGCTGGCGCACCGGCTCATCCCCACCGCCGACGCCCAGCTCGCCCGCCGCACCACCGACGCGATAATCGCCGACCTGGTGCACCGGCTGCCGCTGCCGCACGACCGCAACCGCTCGCCGTACGACAGCCGCCCGCCGAGCGGCAACGGCCGGGCACCATTCGAGCCCCGGAGGCCGTGACGTGCGTGACGGGCTACGCGGGCTGACCACCCGCGGCCGTTCCTTCCTGGCCGCCGCACTCGCCGCGGCCATCTCCGCCGGCATCCTCGGCGAGAAGGACCTGCTGCGGGTGGCGGTGCTGCTGGCCGTCCTGCCGCTGCTCGCCGCGCTCTACGTCGGCCGTAGCCGCTACAAGCTGGCCTGCCACCGGTCGCTGGACCCGCACCGGGTGCCGGTCGGCGCCAGCGCCCGGGTGGTGCTGCGGTTGCAGAACATGTCCCGGCTGCCCACCGGCACCCTGCTGCTGGAGGACCGCCTCCCGTACGCGCTGGGCAGCCGGCCCCGGGTGGTGCTGGAACGGCTCGGCGCGCACCAGGCCAGCTCGGTGGCGTACACCGTGCGGGCCGACGTACGCGGCCGGTACGAGGTGGGCCCGCTGGTGGTCCGGATGGCCGACCCGTTCGGGCTCTGCGAACTGACCCGCGCGTTCCCCGGCACCGACCGGCTCACGGTCGTGCCGCAGGTGGTGCCGCTGCCCTCGGTACGGCTGCCCGGCGAGTACGCCGGCAGCGGCGAGAGCCGGGCCCGCTCGGTCGCGGTGCACGGCGAGGACGACGCGGCGACCCGGGAGTACCGGCGCGGCGACGACCTGCGCCGGGTGCACTGGAAGTCCACCGCGCGTACCGGCGAGCTGATGGTGCGGCGTGAGGAACAGCCCTGGGAGAGCCGGGCCACCGTGCTGCTGGACACCCGGGCGTACGGCCATCGGGGCGACGGCCCGACGGCCAGCTTCGAGTGGGCCGTGTCCGCCGCCGCAAGCGTCGCCGTCCACCTGCGCCAGGCCGGCTACAAGCTGCGTCTGGTCACCGGCTCCGGCGGGGACGTCGACGCGAGCGAGGGGGCCGGTGACGGGCTGCTGCTCGATCACCTCGCCGAGGTCCGGCTGGACCAGCGGGTCGAGATCACCACGCTGATCCAGCACGTCCGACAGCGCTCCGACGGCGGTCTGATCATCGGCGTGTTCGGGTCGTTGAGCACCGCCGAGGCGGAACTGCTCGCCGGGTTGCGGGCCAACGGTGCCACCTGCGTGTGCTTCCTGCTGGACAGCTCCGCCTGGCTCAACCTGCCGGCGCACGCCCGGGTCGAGGCCGATCAGGCGCACGACACGGCTGCGCTGGCCCTGCTCCAGTCCGGCTGGCGGGTGATCGGCGTCGGCCACGGTGACCGGCTGGCGGCGCTCTGGCCGCAGGCGGGCCGCGGTTCCCAGGGGTTCGCCCTCCGTGCGGCGATGGCCGAGACGGTGGCGGGTACCGCGCGATGAACGGAAGGTCCCCCTCATGATCGCCCATCGAAATCTGGGCCTGGTGGCCGCCGCCGCGACGCTGCTCGCCGCCGCGCCGCTGTCGGCCATCTTCGAACGCTGGACGTGGCTGGTCCAGGCCGTCATCGCGGTGGCCGCGGTGGCCGCCGCGGCGGCGCTGGCCCGGCTCGGCCGGACCCCGGTCTGGGTTCAGGTGCTGGCCATGCTCGGCGGCCTCACGCTCGCCCTGACCTGGCTGTTCCCCAGCGGTGAGGAACTGCTGGCCGTGCTGCCCACCCCGGCCACCTTCGGGCACTTCGCCGAACTGGTCGCCGGCTCGGGCGAGGACATGCGCACCCACAGCGTGCAGGTGCCGGACACCGACCCGCTGCTGTTCGTCACCGTGCTCGGGGTGGGCGCGGTGGCGGTGCTTGTGGACGTGCTCTGCGTCGGGCTGCGCCGGCCCGCCCTGGCCGGGCTGCCGATGCTGGCCATCTACTCGGTGCCGGTGGCGGTCTACGTGGACAGCGTCCCGCCGCTGCCGTTCGCGATCGGTGCCGCCGGTTTCCTCTGGCTGCTGGTCACCGACAACGTGGACCGGGTACGCCGG
The DNA here is from genome assembly GCF_038246755.1 of Micromonospora sp. FIMYZ51. Classification (NCBI taxonomy): domain Bacteria; kingdom Bacillati; phylum Actinomycetota; class Actinomycetes; order Micromonosporales; family Micromonosporaceae; genus Micromonospora; species Micromonospora sp. FIMYZ51. Next base: position 5,287,076 of record NZ_CP134706.1, read on the forward strand.
TTCGGCCGGCGGTTCACCGGCGACGGCCGCGACGTCGACGTCTGGGAGGCGTCGCCGCTGGCCGCCGCCGGACGCCGGTTGGCCGTGGTCGGCCTCGCGCTGGCCGTGCTGGTGCCGCTGGCCGTGCCGGGGATGACCGCCGGCCTGATGAGCAACCTGAACCCCGGCGCGGGTTCCGGTCTCGGCGGCGGTGGACTTGGCGGCTCCCCCGGGCGGGTCGACCTCTTCGCCGCGCTCAGCGGACGGCTCAACCAGTCCCAGGTGACCGACCTGGTCAAGGTCACCACCACCGAGGAGGAGCCCTTCTACCTGCGCTTCGGGGTCGCCGACGACCTCCAGGCGGACGGGTTCCGGGTGCGGGGCCCGAACGGCCAGCGGGTCACCGGTGACCTGCCCGACCCGGCGCGGCGGACGCTGCCCGGGGTCGAGCGGACCCGACACCAGGCCACCGTGGAGGTCAGCCGCGACCTGGACATGCGGCTGCTGCCGGTGTACGCCGAGCCGGTCCGCTTCGCCGACCTCGGCAACAGCTGGTTCTACGACCCGAACCTGCAAATCGTCTTCTCCAACCGGGAGAACTCGCGGGGCCGCACGTACTCGTTCGACTACGTGCGCTCGACGTACAGCCCGCAGGCGCTGCGCTCGGCCCGGCCGCTCCCAGCCGACCTGCCGCTACGCCGGGAGCAGACCCGCACCCCCGAGGTGGGCGAGGTGCGCGAGCTGGTGGCGGAGCTGGTCCGGGGCAAGCGCACCGAGTACGACAAGGTGCGGGCCATCTACAACTACTTCTCCGAGGACAACGGCTTCACCTACCAGCTGACCACGGAGGAGGGCACCAGCGGCGAGCAGATCCTCGACTTCCTGGAGAACAAGGCCGGCTTCTGCCAGCAGTACGCCGCGGCGATGGCCTGGATGGTGCGGGACGCCGGCATTCCGGCCCGGGTCGCGTTCGGCTTCACCAACGGCAACCGGCGCAGCGGTGACACCTTCACCCTGACCAACCGGAACCTGCACGCCTGGACCGAGGTTTACTTCGACCAGGTCGGCTGGGTGCCGTTCGACGCCACCCCGAGCTACGGGGTGCCCGGCTCGACCCGCTCGGCCTGGGCGCCGGACGTCGACGCCCCGGAGGACTCGACGCCGCAGACCGGCACGGCGGACACCCCGGACGAGAGCGAACCCTCGGCCGGCCCGGACCGCGCACCGGACCAGTTCGAGGAGGGCGACGACCCGACGGCGGCCGGCAGTGACGGCACGTCCGCCCAGTCGACACCGGTCTGGCCCTGGTTGGCGGTCGTCGGCGTACTGGCGCTGTTCGTCCTGCTCGCCGTCCCCGCGCTGCGCCGGCTCGCGCTGCGCCGTCGCCGGGGCCGGCCGGCCCCGGTGTTGCGGACGGTCGACGCGCCGGACGCGGACGCCACCGGCGCGGACCAACCGGTCATGGTGGTCGGTACCGATCCGGATCGGGCCCGCGCCGACGCGCACGCGGCCTGGGAGGAACTGATCGACACGCTTGTCGACTACCGGGTCCGGGTGGACCGGGCGGAAACGCCACGAGCCACCGCGGAACGGCTGGCCGGCGAGCCGCTGCGCGCCGACGCCGCGGCCGGCACTGCGGCACGCCTGCTCGGCCGGGCCGAGGAGCGGGCCCGCTACGCGCGGGACCCGTTGACCGGCGAACCCCTGCCGGCGGCCCTGCGCACGGTACGCGAGGCGCTGGCCGGTCAGGCCGATCGGCGTACCCGTCTGATGGCGACCGTGCTGCCGCCGTCGGTGCTGCACCGGTGGCGGACCGCCGTGGCGGACACTTCGGCGCAGTTGGTGGCCTCCGGTGAGCGGCTGCGGTACCGGCTGCTGCGGTTCAGCCCACGCCGGCTGATCGCCAGCCGCACGGGGCGCTGAGGCCGGCGGCGAAACGACGACCGGGCCGGCGGTGGGAAGTCTCCCACCGCCGGCCCGTTTCTACGCCAACGTCCGGTTCTCTCGTCAACGCCCGGCCCGCTCGTAGACGCAGCGGCGCGCGAAGGCAGCACTTCGCGAACGTAACGGCGCGCGAACGTAACGGCGCGCGAACGCAGCGGCTCGCGAACGCAGCGGCTCGCGAACGCAGCGGCGCGCGAACGCAGCGGCGCGCGAGCACAGCGGTTCGCTGGCGGCGGAGAGCCCGGCCCGACCTGGGTACGCCTCAGGAACGGCGCGACCGGGTCAGCGGTGGCCCTCCGGGCGTTGCCGCCAGCGGTCCTCCAGCCGGTCGATCAGGCCGGATCGCCGACCGGCCCGGCCCCGGGACCGGCGACGGCTCGCCGTGCCTCCGACGACGTGCAGGTCGGGTGACTGTGCCCGGCGGTGCGACTGCACCGCGAAGGCGGCCGAGGCCAGCATGACGACGAATCCCGCCACTGCCAGCGGCGGAGTCTTGATCACCGCGCCATAGACCAACAACGCCAGGCCAGCAATGATCACGCCGGCAGCGACGAGCAGGCGACGCCGCGCATGGAAGCGCGGATCGCTGGCGCGCACGGCCGAGGCGAACTTGGGGTCCTCGGCAAGCGACCGCTCGATCTGCTCGAACAGCCGCTGCTCGTGCTCCGAGAGCGGCACGGCACTCCTCCCCGGTCACGTTGGTCGGTCCGGTCGGACCGACAGACCGTGGCAGCCAACCGGCTGCTTACCCGCAAGTCTACGAGGGCCCTCGCGCGTCGGAAAGCGGGACGACCTATGGCCGGGTCGGATTTTCATTTCGGTGGGTATCACGCCCGGTGAGCAGACTAGCCGGACCTATGACGGACCGCCCGAAACGGGCAGCCGCGGCGTCGGCGGCGGCCTCCGCCTCGCGCCAGCCGCGCTCAGGTGCACCGAGGGCGAGCTGTCGGGGCGTCTCGGCCGCCGCAGTGAGCCCTTCGGCCCGTACGCCGACCAGACGGATCGGCTCACCCGGGTGCAGGGCGGTGAAGAGGGACCAGGACGTGTCGAACATCTCCCGGGCGACATCGGTGGGCACGTCCAGGGTGCGCGAGCGGGTGAACGTCCGAAAGTCGGATATCCGCACCTTCACCGAAATCGTCCGCCCCACCTGCCCGGCGGCGCGCAACCGGGCCCCGACCTTCTCGGCCAGCGCGAGCAGGGTGCGCCGGATCTCGGCCGGGTCGACGACGTCGACGTCGAAGGTGACCTCCGCACCGATCGACTTCTCGACCTGCTCCGGGCTGACCCGGCGCGGGTCCCGCCCGGCGGCCAGTTCGTGCAGGTGCACCGCAGCCGCCTCGCCGAGCGCGGTGCGCAGCATGCCGACCGGTGCCGCCGCGAGGTCACCGACGGTGCGCAGACCGAGCCGCAACAGCGCCTGCTCGGAGCGCTCACCGACCCCCCAGAGGGCGGAGACCGGCAGCGGATGGAGGAAGTCGAGCACCTGCGCGGCCGGGACGACGAGCAGGCCGTCGGGCTTGGCCCGGGTCGACCCGAGCTTTGCCACGAACTTGGTCGGCGCCACCCCGACCGAGCAGGTCAGCCCCTGCTCGGCGGCGACCCGCTCGCGGATGTGCCGGGCGATCGCGGCAGGCGGGCCGAAGAGCCGCCGGGCACCGGCGACGTCGAGGAACGCCTCGTCCAACGAGAGTGGCTCGACCAGCGGCGTGACGTCGCGGAAGATCTGCATGACCGCCCGCGAGGCGGCCGAGTAGCGGGTGAAGTCCGGCGGTAGGAAGACCGCGTGCGGGCAGAGCGCGCGGGCCCGCATGGTCGGCATCGCGCTGCGTACCCCGTAGCGGCGGGCCTGGTAGCTGGCCGAGCTGACCACGCCGCGCGGACCGACTCCGCCGACCACGACGGCCCGGCCGCGCAGCTCCGGCCGGTGGCGCACCTCCACCGAGGCGTAGAAGGCGTCCATGTCGACGTGCAGGATCGAACAGCCGGTGTCGTCGGCGTCCGGCCCGAACCGGGGATCACCGCCCCGGGGTATCGACTGGCTGCGGCCCACCCGCGCAGGTTATCCCCCGGGACCGACATGCCGACCGGTCAACCCCGCACCACCAGCAGCGGGATGGTCATCTCGGCCGCCGTGTCCGCGCCGTGCAGCGCCACCAGCCGGGACACCGCCGGGCTCTCCGACCGGCTGGCCAGCACCGCGTACGTGTCGTTGCAGACCACCACGACGTCGCCGATGCGGCGCAGGTGTTCCTCGGGCACCGGCCCGAACCAGCCGGTGGCCACCGCCTCGTCGCGGGTCAGCACCCGGGCGGCGGACCCCAGCACGCCCGACCAGCTGGCCACCACGTCGGCGGTGGCACCCGGCTCGACGTGCAGGTAGCGCACCCGGGGCTCGCCCGCGACGACCCGTACCCCGGCGGTCAGCCGGGGATCGGTGTCCAGGTCGAAACGGTCCCCCGGCGGCACGTCCAGCTGCCCGTGGTCGGCGGTGACCAGCAGCGCCGCGTCCGGTGGCAGGCCGTCCACCAGCCGGCTCAGCAGCGCGTCCACCTCGGTCACGGCCGCTCGCCACGGCATCGAGTCCACCCCGCTGAGGTGGCCGTGCCGGTCGACGTCCGGGTGGTAGCCGGAGACCAGGGTGGGCCCGGTCCCGGCGGCCAGGGCGGTGAGCATCGTGGCGGCCAGCTCGTCGACGCCCGCCGCGCCCCGGTAGTCGCCGCCCCGGTTCGCGGCCAGGGTCAGGCCGGTGCCGCCGAACTCCGGTCGGCTCACCACGGTCACCGCCACCCCGGCGGCCCGGGCCCGCTCCAGCCAGGTGGTCACCGGCTGCCAGCGCAGCGGCGACGGGTCGTCGGCCCACTCGATGTGGCTGAGCACCCGGTCGGTGCCGGGCACCCGCAGGGTGAAGCCGACCACGCCGTGCGCGCCGGCCGGCACTCCGGTGCCCAGGGTCACCAGACTGGTCGGGGTGGTCGAGGGAAAGCCGCAGGTGAGCGGCCGACCGACGGTGGCGGTCAGCCCGGCCAGAGCCGGCGCGTACGGCGCGGCGACCGGAATCTGGTACCAGCCGAGGCCGTCGACCAGCAGCACCGCGATCCGGCGTACCCCGGCCAACTCGGCGCCCAGCCCGAGCAGATCCACAGCGCCGGGCACCCCGAGCACGCCGAGTGCGCTCGGCAACACGTCCGCCAGGCTCCCCCCGCCATACTCCGGCGACACCGGTGCAAGGAAGGGCCCCTTGTTAACGCCTGGAGTAGAGGAAGGGCCCCCTTTTAACACCTGCCGAGCGCCGGGCGCCTGCCGGGCGGCGGGCAACGGGTGCGCGGCGGGCAGCGGGTGCGCGTCGGGCAGCGGGTGCGCGTCGGGCAGCGGGTGCGCGTCGGGCGGGCCGGTCATGCCGGGCGGCGGGCGAACAGGTGCAGCTGGGCGGCCAGGTCCCGCCAGGGCGGCTGGGCGGCGAGGGTACGTTCCAACTCGACAAGCGCCGCCGGCTGACCGTCGGCCACGGCCGCCGGAAGCAGGTCGGCGAGGACGCGTACGCCGTGGATCTCCTCGACCGTGAGCCCGGCGGTGGTGAGCAGCGCGGCGGCGCTCTCGGCGTCGAAACGCCGACGCAGCGTGTCCCGGGCACCGGCGCTGCCCTCGGGGTCGACGGCCAGCGTCGCGGCCACGTCGAGGTGGCCGTTCATCGCCCGGCCGAGCACCGCCGCGGCCCGCCCGGCGACCAGCACGCTCGCCGCACCGCCCGGCCGCAGGGTGCCGGCCAGCGCGACCGCCACCAGCGTCGGGTCGTCGACGACCTCCAGCACCGCGTGGCAGAGCACCAGGTCGACGCTGGCCGGCTCGACCAGCCCGGCGAGCGCGTCGCCGTCGCCCTGGACGGCGCGTACCCGTCCGGCCACCCCCGCCTCGGCGGCCCGGCGGCTGAGCGCGGCGAGCGCGTCGGGACTGGCATCGACCACGGTGACCCGGTGCCCGGCCCGGGCCAGCGGCACGGCGAAGCCACCCGTGCCGCCGCCCACATCGAGCACGGTCAGCTCGGTGCCGGGGCGGCGGTCCAGTTCGGCGCGGAGCACCGACCAGACCACGGCGGTACGGGGAGTCAGTGGCGGTCCGGACGGGTTCAGGGTCTGTTCCACCTGGTCGAGCCTAGTCAGCCCGGCCCGCACCGCCAGGGCACCCTACCGGCGGCCGGTGGAAGCGCTGGTCAGCGGAAGTCGCGGGAAGCGGGGCTGACCGGCGGTTCGATCGCGTCCAGCCGGTCGGCGACCAGGTTTACCACTCCCTCGTGCCGCTGCAACCGCCCGCGCACCACAAGCGCCGCGCTGGTGCGGGCCACCCGCCGGTAGCGCTGCCACAGCCCCGGCGAACAGGTGACGTTGAGCATGCCGGTCTCGTCCTCCAGGTTGAGGAAGGTGACCCCGCCCGCCGTTCCCGGGCGCTGCCGGTGGGTGACGATCCCGCCGACCCGGATCCGTCGACCCGGCTCGACCCGGCCCAACCGGTCGATCGGCACCGCACCGAGGGCGTCCAGCCGCGGCCGGACGAACCGGGCCGGATGGCTCTCCGGGGAGAGCCCGGTGGCCCAGACGTCGGCGACCAGCCGGTCCACCGCCGCCATGCCGGGCAGGGTGGGGGCCGTCGCGCCGGTCACCGTGCCGGGCAGCCGGCCCGGCCGGTCCTGCGCCGCCGCGCCGGCCGCCCAGAGCGCCTGCCGCCGGGTCAGCCCGAAACAGGCGAAGGCGTCCGCGGTGGCCAGCGCCTCCAGCTGCGCGGCGGTCAGCCCGGTCCGCCGGGCCAGATCCGGCATGTCGCGGTACGGCCCGTGCGCCACCCGCTCGGCCTCGATCCGCTCGGCCACCTCGTCGCCGAGGGTACGCACCCCGGCGAGCCCGAGCCGTACCGCCGGCCCGCCCAGCCCCCAGGCGTGCGGTGGCTCCCCCGGCTGGCTGCCCCACCGGGTCTGCGGGGTGGACTCCAGCACCGGCTTCGCGCCGCTGGCGTTGACATCCGGTCGGCGTACCTCCACTCCGTGCCGGCGGGCGTCGTCGACCAGGGTCTGCGGCGAGTAGAAGCCCATCGGCTGGGCACTGAGCAGCGCGGCCAGGAACGGCCCGGGGTGGTAGCGCTTGAGCCAGGAGCTGGCGTAGACCAGGTAGGCGAAGCTCATCGCATGGCTCTCCGGGAAGCCGTAGCTGGCGAACGCGGTGAGCTTGCGGTAGACGTCGTCGGCCAGCTCACCGGTGATGCCCCGGTCCGCCATGCCGGTGTAGAGCCGGTCGGCGATCTGCGCCATCCGCGCCACCGACCGTTTGGCGCCCATCGCCCGGCGCAGCTGGTCGGCCTCGGCCGCGTCGAAGCCGGCCAGATCGATGGCGAGCTGCATCAGCTGCTCCTGGAAGAGCGGCACGCCGAGGGTCTTCTCCAGCGCGTTGCGCATCAGCGGATGCGGGAAGGTCACCGGCTCCTGACCGTTGCGACGCCGGATGTACGGGTGCACCGAGCCGCCCTGGATCGGGCCGGGCCGGATCAGCGCCACCTCGACCACCAGGTCGTAGAACTCGCGGGGTTTGAGCCGGGGCAGGGTGGCCATCTGGGCCCGGCTCTCCACCTGGAACACCCCCACCGAGTCGGCCCGGCAGAGCATGTCGTAGACCTCGGGGTCGTCAAGCGTCATGTCGCCGAGATCGAGGCTCATCCCGATCATGTCGTAGCCGTGGTGCAGCGCCGACAGCATGCCGAGGCCGAGCAGGTCGAACTTGACCAGCCCGACGGCGGCGCAGTCGTCCTTGTCCCACTGGAGCACGCTGCGGCCGGGCATCCGGCCCCACTCCACCGGACAGACCTCGATCACCGGCCGGTCGCAGATCACCATGCCACCGGAGTGGATGCCCAGGTGCCGGGGGAAAGTCTGGAGCTCGTTGGCGTACGCGATCACCTGCTCGGGGATCTCCGGCACGTCCACCGTGGCCACGTCGCCCCACCTGTCGATCTGCTTGCTCCAGGCGTCCTGCTGGCCGGGTGAGAAGCCGAACGCCTTGGCCACGTCCCGCACCGCCGAGCGGGGCCGGTACGAGATCACGTTGGCCACCTGGGCGGTGTGCTCCCGGCCGTACCGGGCGTAGACGTGCTGGATGACCTCCTCCCGGCGGCCCGACTCGATGTCCACGTCGATGTCGGGCGGACCGTCGCGCTCGGGGGCCAGGAACCGCTCGAACAGCAGCCGGTGCCGGACCGCGTCCACGTTTGTGATCCGCAGCGCGTAGCAGACCGCCGAGTTCGCCGCCGAGCCCCGGCCCTGGCAGTAGATGTCCGCCCGCCGGCAGAAGTCGACGATGTCGTAGACCACCAGGAAGTAGCCGGGGAAACCCAGCTCCTCGATCATGTTCAGTTCGTGGTCGAGCTGGGCGTACGCCTGCGGGTGTGCCGCGCGCGGGCCGTAGCGTTCCCGCGCGCCCGCCTCGGTGAGCTGCCGCAGCCAGCTCATCTCGGTGTGCCCCGGCGGCACCGGGTACGCCGGCAGCTGCGGCGCCACCAGTTGCAGGTCGAAGGCGAGTTCCGCACCGAACTCGGCGGCCCGGGCCACCGCGCCCGGGTAGCCGGCGAACCGGGCCGCCATCTCGGCACCGGAGCGCAGGTGGGCGGTGCCGGCGGCGGGCAGCCAGCCGTCGATCTCGTCCAGGCTGCGCCGGGCCCGTACGGCGGCGAGGGTGGTGGCCAGCCGGTGCCGCCCCGGGGCGGCGTAGTGCACATTGTTCGTGGCCACCGTGGGCAGCCCGGCGGCGGCGGCCAACTCGGCCAGGGCGTCGTTGCGGTCACCGTCGACCGGATGCCCGTGGTCGGTCAGCTCCACCGCCACCGTCTCCGCGCCGAACAGCGCGGTGAGCCGGTCCAGTTCCCGGGCAGCCGCGTCGACCCCCTCGGTGAGCAGGGCGGCCGGCACGTGCCCCTTGCGGCAGCCGGTCAGCACCAGCACGTGGTCGCGCAGGTCGGCGGCGATCTCCGCCAACTCGCCGTAGCGCGGGCGGCCCTTCTCTCCGCCGCGCAACTGGGCGCGGGCGATGGTCGCGGCCAGCCGGGCGTACCCCTCGTGGCCGTGCGCCAGCACCAGCAGGTGGTTGCCGGGCGGATCCGGGTGCCCGCCCCGACCGGACGCCCCGCGTTGCGCCGGGGCTTCCGGGTCGAGGGAGAGTTCCGCTCCGAAGATCGTCGGCAGGTTCAGCGCGCGGGCCGCCTCGGCGAAGCGGACCACACCGTAGAAGCCGTCGTGGTCGGTGACGGCGAGCGCGGTGAGCCCCAGCCGGACGGCCTCCTCGACCAGTTCCTCGGGGTGGCTGGCACCGTCCAGGAAGCTGAAGTTGGTGTGTGCGTGCAACTCGGCGTACGGCACCACGCCGTCGGGGCGGGTCAGTTCCGGCGGCCGGTACTGCTCCCGGCGTCGGCTTCCCGCTGGCGAGTCGCCCCCGTCGGCGTCGACCGCGAGCGGATCCACCACATGCAGATGCCGTTCCCTGCCGCCGCGTCCCCATCCGCCGCCGTTCCGCTTCCCGCCGCCGCTTACCTTCCCGCCCTTCGTCCGCCCGGAGAGCACCCGCTCCAACTCCGACCACGACAGCTGCGGATTGTGGAAACTCACCGTTTCTCCCCCGAGCCCTGACCGGCACACCAACCCACCTGACCGGTAAACCAGCCCACTTCGCCCCGATATATCCCAAAAGTCACCACTATCGCAGTGAATCTTGGACCCGGAAGGCCCCTATGGGGGCAGAAAGCGTCCAAGATCGCCTGCTGGGAGTGATCTGGCCCTCCCGGGGGCCGGGACGTACCAAGATCTGGATTCGTCTCAGTCATAGATCGCCTCGATCAGCCATCGGCCGCGCTCCACGGCGAGCAGCAGCGCGGCGCCGTCGGCCAAGCGGACCTGGAACCGGGCCCGGCGACGCGCCTCGGCGGGTGCCCACCACCGCTCGTCGACCGGCCACGGGCCGGCCCAACCGACGATCTCGGCCGACCCGCCCACACCGACTCCGCCGACGACCTCCGCCGTCGCATCGATGGTCAGCCGGGCCGGCGGGGCACTCACCGCCAGCCGGGCGCTCACCACGACCGGCGTACCGGTGGCGTCCAGCACGCTCGCGTCGACCGGCGTGGGCAGCACCACCGCCGGCGCGGGCGGCGGCAGTCGCCCCGGCCAGGCCGGTACGACCATCCCAGCGCCCACCCGCCGCCTACCAGCACCGACCGCCCCACCGTGTTCGACGGATTCGGGCGGCGCCGGACCGGGCCGGGTGGGCAGCCGTTCGTCGCCCCACGGCACCAGCCGCGTCTGGTCGGCCGGTGACCGCCCACCGCCGAGCACGGCGGTGACCACCGCCTCGGGGCCGAGCAGTCCCTGCACCCGGCTCAGCGCCCGATGCGCCCGCTCGCGCTCCTCGCCGGTCTCCCCCCACAGCCCGGCCTGTAGCCCGGCCTGGGCGATCATCCCGTCCGGCACCAGCCGAAGCCGGATGATCCCCGCGGTGGGCCGGGCCGGTGCGCCCCGGCGGGCACCGGTGAGCCAGCCGTCCAGTTGCCAGCGGACCCGGTCGGCGATCGCCGCCGCGGTGAGCAGACCGTCGTGCCGCCAGACCCGGTGCAGTTCCTGGCCGTGCGCGGTGACCGCCTCGATGCCGAGCCGGGTGCAGGCCAACCCGTGCCCGGCGAGCCGTTCGTGCAGTCGCTCGGCCAGCGTCCGGGCCGTGAACGCCGCGACATCCACGCGGTCGATCGGCTCGTCGAGGTCGGCGGTGACCGCCAGGTCGGCGGGAGGTTGCCGCACCGCCAGCGGACGGTCGTCCCGGCCGGCCGCCAGCCGGTGAGCCAACGCACCGTCGAACCCGAACCGGGCCAGCACGTCCCCGGCGGGCAGCGCGGCGAAGTCACCGAGCGTACGCACTCCGAGCCGGTGCAGCAGGTCGGCCAGGGCGGGCCGGCCGAGCGCCGCCACGGGTTGGCCGGCCAGGAACTCCGGTGTCCCGCCGGGCGGCACGATCCGGCCCTGGCGGGCGGCCAGCCCGGCGGCGAACGTTCCGTCGGCGATGCCGACCTGGCTCTCCACCGCGCAGCTCTGCGCGACGTGCTCGACGATCCGTTCGGCTGCCGCCTCCTCACCGCCGAGATACCGGCTCGGCCCGCGGGCGGCCAGCGCGCAGGCTCCGGGGCGAATCACCTCGACCCCGACCGCCACCTCCTCGACCGCGGCCACCACCGGCTCGAAGGCCCGTGCGTCCCGCCCGGGATCGTGGTCGACGACGGTCAGCCCCGGGCAGCGTCCCTGTGCCTCGCGCCGACGCAGCCCTCGGCGTACCCCCTCGGCCCTGGCCTGCTCGGAGCAGGCGACCACCCGGTTGGCGTGCAGCACCGCCACCGGCCCGGTGGCGGACACCCCGTCGACGATCTCGGCGGCGAGCACCGGCCAGTCCGGACACCAGAGCAGCAGGGTCCGCGTCGCCACCCTCACCTCGCTCTCCCCCGCCCACCGCGATCCTGCACTTCGGGTCGCCCGACAAGACGCAGAATGCTCATCCCGACGACCGCAGGTGCATGATCGGCGTGCGCTCACCGGCGGGGGTGGCCGTGGCGGGGGTGGGGATGGTGCGGGTCAGGTTGTCGCCGGGTAGCCAGACCCGGACCTCCTTGGGGCGGGCGGCGGCACCCCGACCGCGAGCCGAGATGGTCACCTCCCGACGGCGCAGCCGGCCCCGGCCCGCACCGAGCCCGTCCCACACCCCGCGAACCACCTGGAGCAGCACGTCCGCGCCGTCCCACCGGCCGTACGGCACGAGCACGCAGCCGCGCTGCCGGGCCCGGGCGGCCAGCCGGCTGGCGACCGAGGCGGAGACGGTGGCCGGTACGGCGATGACCACCACGTCGACCCCGTCGATGAGCGCGGCCACCACGGTGGGCCAGTCGGGGCCGGGCTGCGGTACCAGGGCGAGCCGGTCCAGGGCGATCCCGGCCTCGGCCGCCGCGCCCGCCCCGAAGGTCGGCATCCCGACCACGGCACACCAGGAACCGGCCCGGGACGCCTCGGCGAGCAGGGCGAACAGCAGCGACGTGGTGCCGCTGTGCCGGAGCTGCCCGGCGCCGACCGCGATGGTGCTGCCCCGCCGTAGCCCGCGGCCGGGCAACAGCCCGGTCAGCTCGGAGCGGACGGGCAGCACCCGGTGCCCGGCCGCCGGGTCGGGTGCGCTGGCCGGGCGGACCAGCCCGGCCAGCGCGGCGGAACCGACCACCATGCGGCCCGCCATCGCCATCTACCCCCGTCGTGTCGCCCGGGTGCCGGCCCGTGGCTGGTGCGTTTCGTCGGATCAGTTGAGTGCTTCGTCGGATCAGTCAAGTGCGGACATGCCGTGCCGGACGGCGTCCGGCCACCCTGGGTCCCGCCGTGGTGGCCGGACGCCGCGACTCAGGCGACGAGACCGTCGATCGCCGGCTGGTGCGCCAGGCCGAGCGCCTGCTCCACCACCGTCACGAACTCCTCGGCGGCGCGGAGCAGGTCGTCGGCTTCCCGGGCGGTGACCACCCGGGGTATGCCGGCCTCGGCGGCGGCGCGCTTGCCGGCACCGAGGGCGAAGTAACTGGCCCACTCGTCGAGTTCGGGGGCGACACCGGCGAGCAGGACCCAGACACTTGTGATCCGGTTGCGTCGGGTGGGCGCGGGACGGGCGCGGGCGGCGAGCACCGCGGCGGCGGCGCGCAGCGCCGCGAGATGGGCGGCGGCGTACCGGAGGCCGTCGGGACGGGTCCGGGCGGCCTCGGCCAGCCCCTGCCGGGCCACCGTGAGCAGTTGGGCGGGAGTGCGGTGCGGCAGCACGTGCGCGGGCACCGTCGGCGCCGGGGCCGGACTGGTCGGCATGTCTCCTCCAGGTGGGCCGGTGCGGGCGGATCGCGCGCGGCGGAAGGCGGCTCCGGCGGCGCGCGAGGCACCCGTGACGGGCGGTGCGGAGGAAGACGCACCAGGTGGGTGGCCGGCCGGGTGCGGAGCTTCCCCACACCACACCCGGCCGGCAGTACCGGCGGGTCCGTCGTCCGCCGCCCGGGGTCGTGGGCGGCGGACGACGGTCCTGCCTGAGCGGGCCCGGACTCGCGACTGCCCGGGGCCCGGTGCGGTCCGCGGCACCGCACCTGTCGGGAGCCGGTGCCGCGAAACACCCACTCCCGAGGGGTTGGAACGAACGTTCGAGGCAATCGAACACTCGTTCTAACTACTGCTGACAGTACACCCTCCCGCCGACGAAAACGCAACGTGTGACGCGCCGACATCACCCCGACGCGGGCCCGCACCGCCGCCGCCGGGCAGGGCACGGAGATCTCCGCCCGGCCACGCCGCGGCGTGGCCGGGTGCACCGGCGGCCGGCGTACCGGGAAGAATGGCGGTATGCAGCCACACCCGAACGTACGGGCGGTGCAGGACGCGCTGGAGAGCGCGAACGCCCGGGACGGCTCCGGCACCCCCGCCACGATCCGCCTGTTGCCCGACGCGGTGCACACCGCCGCAGCCGCCGCCGAGGCGCTCGGCGTCGACGTGGGCGCCATCGCCAACTCGCTCGTCTTCGACGCCGACGGGGCACCGTTGCTGGTGCTCACCTCGGGCGCACACCGGGTGGACACCGCCGGCCTGGCCGGCCGGCTCGGCATCACCCGGCTGCGCCGGGCCACCCCGCAGTTCGTCAAGGAGCACACCGGGCAGGTGATCGGCGGCGTCGCCCCGGTCGGCCACCCGCAGCCACTCCGCACGCTCGTGGACACCGCCCTGGAGAAGTACGACGAGATCTGGGCCGCCGGTGGCGTGCCGCAGGCGGTCTTCCCCACCACGTACGCCGAGTTGCTGCGGGTCACCGGCGGCACCCCGACCGACGTGGCGTGACCGGGCCGACGAGCGTTCCGGAGCTGGTCACCCTGCACGTGTGGCGGGTACCCCGCAGCGCGCTGCCCCGGGTGCTGGTCCGGATGGCCCTCGATCCGCGCCGGTTGCGAGCCCTGCCCGGCGTACGGTTCGGCAAGTTGCTCGGCACCGGGACCGGCACCGGCTTCGGGCCAGGCGACGCCGACCCGACCCGCTGGGCGGCGCTCACGGTGTGGGAGTCCGCCGCCGCAGCGGCCCGGTTCGCCGACTCCCCCGTGGGCCGGGCCTGGTCCGGCCTCGCCCAGTCGGGTGTCCGGCTCGACCTACGGCCGCTGACCAGCCGGGGTGAGTGGTCCGGCCGGCGACCGTTCGGCGAGCCGCCGGGCGGACGGACCGCCGGGCCGGTGCTGGCGCTGACCCGGGCCCGGCTGCGCCCGACGCGGGCGGTCACCTTCTGGCGGGCGGTCCCGCCGGTCGCCACCGCCCTGCACGCCGCGCCCGGCCTGCTGGCCCGCTTCGGCGTCGGCGAGGCACCACTGGGCTGGCAGGGCACCGTGAGCGTGTGGCGTGACCCGGCGGATCTGGTGGCGTTCGCGTACCGTCACCCGGAGCACCGGGCCGCGATCACCCGGACGGACACCGAGCGGTGGTACGCGGAGGAACTCTTCGCCCGGTTCGAGGTGCGTGACGTGATCGGTGACCGGACGGTACTGGGATGGGTCGCCGACGGCGATCCGGCGAAGGATGGGCGGGCATGAGACTGGTGCGGTGGACCCCGGACGACCTGCTGCGCCGGCTGGACGACGTGGTGGCCGTCTACGGCGAGGCCATGGGCTACCGGGCCGACCTGCTGGAGGCTCGTCGCGGCTACATCGCCACCCACGTCCGCCGGCCCGGTTTCCGCGCCGTCGCCAGCCTGACCAGCGAGGGCCACCTGGCCGGCTTCGGGTACGGCTACCTGGGCGGACCCGGCCAGTGGTGGCACGACCAGGTCTGGCGGGCGATCGACCCGGCCACCCGGCAACGCTGGCTGACCGACTGCTTCGAAGTGGTCGAGCTGCACGTCCGGCCACCGGCCCAGGGGCACGGTCTGGGCGCCGGCCAGCTACGTGCCCTGCTCACCCTGGCCGAGGGCACGACCACGCTGCTCTCCACCCCGGAGGCCGACGAGAAAACCTCCCGCGCCTGGCGGCTGTACCGCCGGTTCGGCTTCGTCGACATCCTGCGCGACTTCCGCTTCCCCGGCGACGAACGCCCGTTCGGGGTGCTCGGCCGGGACCTGCCCCTGCCGGCACCCGAGCCCGCCGGTCGGTCATGACCAGGCTGGCGCGCGGCTACGCCTGGGCGCTGCTGGCCCTGCTCGTGCTGGCCCAGATCGGCTATCCGCTGACCGAGGGGACCACCCGGGCCCGGCTGACCGTGGCCACCGTCGTGCTCGGCTACCTCCTCTCGGTCGGCCACGCGCTGCTGACCCGGGGGACGCGTACGGCGCTGGCGCTGGTCGCGCTGGCCACCGGCGGCGGGTTCGCCATCGAGGCGCTGGGGGTGGCCACCGGCTTCCCGTTCGGCAGCTACGACTACTCCGGCCAACTCGGCCCGAAGCTGGCCGGGGTGCCGCTGATCATCCCGCTGGCCTGGACCTGGATGGCCTGGCCGGCCTGGCTGGTGGCGGCCCGGATCGTCAAGTGGTGGCCGGGGCGGATCGCGCTGGCCACGCTCGGGCTGGCCACCTGGGATCTCTTCCTCGATCCGCAGATGGTGGCCGAGGGCCACTGGGTGTGGCGGGACGCCGATCCGGCGCTGCCCGGCCTGGCCGGCATCCCGGTCAGCAACTACCTGGGCTGGCTGCTCTTCGCGGTGCTGGTGATGAGCGCGCTGCGTCCGCTCGCCGGGCCCGCCGTGGCCGGTACCGACACCGGCGACCACCCGATGTACGCGCTCTACCTCTGGACGTACGGCTCCAGCGTGCTGGCCCACGCGGTCTTCCTCGACCTGCCCGCCTCGGCGGTGTGGGGTGCGGCCGGCATGGGCGTGATCGCCGTGCCGCTGGCGGTCACGCTGCTGCGCGGACGCCGGCCCCGCGACCGCGACGCCGGCCCGGCCCGGCACCGGGTCGACGCCGCCGCATGATCTGGTTGTCGCTCGCCGTGCTCGGCGTCCTCGCCGTGCTGACCGGGCACACCGTGGTCAACGCCGGTCGGTGGCTGCGCCGGCCGACCGGCGGACCGGTGCAGACCACCGAACGGGTGGCGGTGCTGCTGCCGCTGCGGGACGAGGCCGCCCGGGTCACCGGATGCCTGCGGGCCCTGCTCGCCCAGCGCGGCGTGCCCGGACTGCGGATCGTGGTGCTCGACGACGGCTCGACCGACGGCACCGCCGAGGTGGTCCGCGCGGTGGCCGCCGGTGATCCCCGGGTCACCCTGCTCACCGGCGTCGCCCCACCGCCGGGCTGGCTGGGCAAACCGCACGCCTGCTGGCAGTTGGCCACCCGCGTCGAGGCGTCGGCCGACGCGCTGGTCTTCGTGGACGCCGACGTGGTGCTCGCCCCGTACGCCGTCGCGGCGGCGGTCACCGAGCTGCGCGCCGCCGGAGCGACCCTGCTGTCGCCGTACCCGAAGATCGTGGTGCGGACGGTGACGGACCGGCTGGTGCAGCCGCTGTTGCAGTGGTTGTGGCTTACCTTCCTGCCGCTGCGCGCGATGGAACGCTCGCCGCGACCGTCGCTGGCGGCGGCCGGCGGGCAGTTCCTGGTCGTGGACCGGGCCGGCTACCTGCGGGCCGGCGGGCACGCGGCGGTCGCCGACCGGGTGCTGGAGGACATCGAGCTGGCCCGGGCGGTGAAACGCGCCGGCGGCCGGATCGCCCTCGCCGACGGTTCCCGGCTGGCCTCCTGCCGGATGTACGACAACTGGCCGCAGCTGCGCGACGGCTACACCAAGTCGCTCTGGGCCTCGTTCGGGCACCCGGGCAACGCCGCGCTTGTGGTGACCCTGCTGCTCCTGTTCTACACCGCGCCACCGCTGGTCGCCGCGACCGCGCTGCTGGCCGGCGCGCCGACGCTGGCCGGGCTCGCCGTCGGCGGGTACCTGACGGGGGTGGCCGGGCGGGTGGTCAGTGCCCGGGCGACCGGCGGGCGGGCCTGGCCCGACGCGCTGGGCCACCCCGTGTCGGTCGCGATCCTCGGCTGGCTGACCTTACGGTCGTACCATCTGCGCAAGCGGCGGCGCCTGTCCTGGCGCGGCCGTCCGGTCGACTAGGAGGACGCGGCATGGCGCGGATCGTGGTCGTCGGCGCCGGGGTGGGCGGGCTCGCCACCGCCGCCCGGCTCGCCGTCATCGGGCACCAGGTGACCGTGCTGGAGCGGGCCGAGGTGGTCGGCGGCAAGTTGGGCCGGCACACCCGCACCACCGAAGCCGGATCGTTCCACTTCGACACCGGCCCCAGCCTGCTCACCCTGCCCCAGGTCTTCGAGGAGCTGTTCGAGGCCACCGGAGCCAAGCTCGACGAGTACCTCGACCTGGTGCCGCTGGACCCGATCGTGCGGCACGTCTTCCCGGGCGGCGGCCCGGTGCTCGACTCCTGCGCCGACCCGGTGGAGTTCACCGCCCGCATCGGCGCGGCCCTCGGCGACCGGGCCGCCGCCGACTGGCAGCGGCTCTGGCGGCGCGCCGGCCGGGTGTGGCGCGCCTCCGAGCACGACATCCTGCGCCGCCGGGTCGACTCGCCGCCGGACCTGGCCCGGCTGGCCTGGCGGCTGGGTGACCTGGCCGCGATCCGGCCCGGGCAGAGCCTGCGCGGGCTGGGCCGCGCCCACCTGTCCGACCCACGGCTGCGGATGCTGCTGGACCGGTACGCCACCTACACCGGCGCCGACCCGCGCCGCGCACCGGCCGCGCTGGTCGCGGTCCCCTACGCCGAGCTGGCCTACGGCGGCTGGTACCTGCGCGGCGGGCTGGGCACCCTCGCCGACGCGCTGCTGTCGCGCTGTCTGGACCTGGGGGTGGTGCTGCGTACCGGCGCCACGGTCACCCGGATCGACGCCGCCGGTGGCCGGGTGCACGGGGTACGCGTCGCCGGGCAGCACGCCCCGATCCCCGCCGACGTGGTGGTGGCAAACGTCGACGCGCTCACCGTCTACCGTGACCTGCTGCCCGACCCGCGCCGGCTGGCCGGGCTCGCCGACCGCAGCCTGGCCGGCTTCGTCCTGCTGCTCGGCGTACGCGGCGACTCGGGGCTGGCCCACCACAACGTCTTCTTCCCGGGCGACTACGACGCCGAGTTCGACGCGGTCTTCGGCGCCCCGGGTCGCGGGGTGCCCGCCCGGCCCGCCGCCGACCCGACGGTCTTCGTCACCGTGGCCGACGACCCGGCGGTCCGCCCGACCGGCCACGAGGCGTGGTTCGTGCTGGTGAACGCCGCCCGCCAGGGCACCGCCGCCGGGGCGGTCGACTGGCGTCGGCCGGGGCTGGCGCAGGCGTACGCCGACCGGATCCTCGACGTGCTGGCCGAGCGTGGCGTGGACGTCCGCGACCGGCTGCTCTTCCGCGACATCCGCACCCCGGCCGACCTGGCCACCGCGACCGGCGCGCCGGGCGGAACCATCTACGGCACGGCCGGTGGCCTGCTCCGCCCGGCCAACCGGGGCCCGGCGCACGGGCTGTGGCTGGTCGGCGGCTCCAGCCACCCGGGCGGCGGCCTGCCGATGGTCACCCTCTCCGCCCAGATCGTCGCCGACGCCATCGGGCCCGCCTGGTAGCTCCTGGTCCTGGTGCAAGGAAGGGCCCCCTATTAACGCCTCAGGTAGAGGAAGGGCCCCTTGTTAACACACCCGAAGATCGTCAGGCCGCGTCGATAAGTGCCCGGCGCACGGCGGAGAGCAACTGCCCGAGCCCGAACGCGGCCAGCAGCACCCAGACCGCGGTGGCCATGGTGATGGTGCCGGCGGCCAGGTCCAGCTGGACCAGCCCGGTCAGGCCGGCCAGCAGCAGCCCGGCCACGGCCACGCAGACCCGGGTGGGCCGCTCGCCCACGGTGACCGCGCCGATCTCCCGCATGCCGGCGGCGACCGCGCGGGCTCGGACGTACTCGTGCAGCCAGGACAGTGCGCCAGCCGCGGCGACCAGCGCGCCCGGCGCGCCGACCAGCCAGAACGCCACCAGCCACGCGGCCTCGCCGAGCCGGTCGGCGAGCGAGTCGTAGACGTAGCCGAGTCGGGTGGTGCGGCCGGTGATCACCGCCACCGCCCCGTCGACACTGTCGGCCACCGAGGCGAGCAGCACGAACGCCGCCGCCAGGAACGGTCCGTCGCCCGGCCGCACCGCGAACAGCGGTACGCAGAAGCAGAGCAGTACGCCGACCACAGTCACCGCGGTCGGGCCGACCCGCAGCCGCCCCAACAGGAAACCGAGGTGGTACGAGAAGCGCAGCCATCCGCGTACCACCGCAGTGGCGGCCCGGGGGTCAAAGCCGCCGTGCAGCCGGGCCCACGCCGTGGCGTACTCGTTCCAGTTCAGCTGTCTGCCCACCACGGTTCAACCGGCTCGACGGCGCTGAGGTATCGCGCCGCGGGTGTCACGTCGCGGCGCCCACCCGGAGGTTCTGCCAGATCTCCCGGGTCGCGGTGGACCGGTTGAAGGTGATGAAGTGGATGCCCGGAACCCCCTCGTCGAGCAGCCGCTGGCACATCTCGCTGGTCTGCTCGATGCCGAGTCGGCGGACCGCCTCCGGGTCATCGGCCACCCGCTCGAACCGGGCCGCCAACGCCGGCGGGAAGGGCGCGCCGGAGAGCTGCACCGAGCGCTCGATCGTGCCGATCCGGGTCACCGGCATCACCCCGGCCAGGATCGGGGTGTCGCAGCCGGCGGCGGCGACCCGGTCGCGCAGGCGGAGGTACTCGTCGGCGTCGAAGAACATCTGGGTGATCGCGAACTCCGCACCGGCCCGGCACTTGCGGACGAAGTGCTCGGTGTCGGTGGCGATGTCCGGCGAGCGGGGATGCCGGTACGGGAAGGCGGCCACGCCGACACTGAAGTCGCCGGAGCGGCGGACCAGGCGGACGAGGTCCTCGGCGTACTGCACGCCCTCGGGATGCGGCACCCACTCGCCGGTGGGGTCGCCGGGCGGATCGCCCCGCACGGCGAGCACGTTGCGCACTCCGGCACCGGCCAGCCGACCGATCACGTGCCGCAGCTCGGCCACCGAGTGGTTGACCGCGGTCAGGTGGGCCAACGGCAACAGGGTGGTCTCGGTGGCGATCCGCTCGGTGACCGCCACCGTGGTGTCCCGGGTCGACCCGCCGGCCCCGTAGGTGATCGAGACGAACGACGGACGCAGCGACTCCAGCTCACGGATGGCCTGCCAG
The DNA here is from genome assembly GCF_038246755.1 of Micromonospora sp. FIMYZ51. Classification (NCBI taxonomy): domain Bacteria; kingdom Bacillati; phylum Actinomycetota; class Actinomycetes; order Micromonosporales; family Micromonosporaceae; genus Micromonospora; species Micromonospora sp. FIMYZ51. The sequence continues at coordinate 5,307,250 of NZ_CP134706.1, forward strand.
AGCTGCCGCTCCCCCTGCTCGGTCTTGGGGGGCATGAACTCGAAGGAGAAGGTCGGCTGGCAGGTGCGGACCAGCTCCCCGATCGCCGGGTGCGAATTCGGAAGAATCGAGGGAAGACCGAGCGCCACGTCCCGACTCTAGCGGGTGACACCGGCTATCTCACCAGCTTCCCACGTCCGCCGTTGAATCACCGGACTTTCCGGATCGGAGCCGGGTGGGCCACGACGCGCCGGACCCGGGTGGCTCGGCGCGCCCGACCCGGGTGGGCCACGACGCGCCGGACCCAGGTGGCTCGGCGCGCCGGGACCTGACCCATTAGCGTCGGGACGTGACCCACGCTGCTCCCGTCTCCCCGGTCGACCGCGCCAGCCTGCGGCGACGGGTCGACCAGGCCCTGTCCGACTTCCTCGCCGATCGCCGCGCCTGGATGACCGATGTCGATGAGGCTCTGGTGCCGGTCGCCGAGGCGATCGAGGCGTTCGTGCTCGGTGGTGGGAAGCGATTGCGGCCGGCCTTCGCCTACTGGGGCTACCGGGGTGCCGGCGGGGTGGACACCGACCCGGTGGTGACCGCCCTTGCCGCGCTGGAGTTCGTCCAGGCCAGCGCGCTCATCCACGACGACCTGATGGACCGGTCGGACACCCGCCGGGGCGAGCCGGCGATACATCGCCGGTTCGCCGCCCGGCACCGGGCGGCCGGTTGGGGTGGCGACCCGGACGGCTTCGGTGACGCGGCGGCGATCCTGCTGGGCGACCTGTGCCTGGTCTGGTCCGACGAACTGCTGCACTCGGCCGGGCTCGACCCCCGGACGGTGGCCCGCGCCCGGCCGGACTTCGACGAGATGCGTACCGAGGTCACCGTCGGGCAGTACCTCGACGTGCTGACCCAGGTCACCGGGGACACCTCGGTGGAGCGGGCCGGAAAGGTCGCCCGGTACAAGTCGGCGAAGTACACCGTCGAGCGACCGCTGCTGCTCGGCGCGGCGCTCGCCGACGCCCCCGCCGACGTCCGCATCGCCTACTCCGCGTACGGCCTGCCGCTGGGTGAGGCGTTCCAGTTGCGCGACGACGTGCTGGGGGTCTTCGGTGACCCGGCGCAGACGGGCAAGCCGGCCGGCGACGACCTGCGTGAGGGTAAGCGGACCTACCTGGTGGCGGCGGCGATGGAGGCGACCGACGAGGCCGGCCGGGCACTGCTGCGCGCCGGTCTGGGCGACGCGGACCTGGCCCCGGCCGGAGTGGACCGGCTACGGGAACTGATCACCACCAGCGGCGCGCTGGCCCGTACGGAGCAGCTGATCGTCACGCTTACCGATACCGCGCTCGCCGCGCTGACCACGGTCGACCTGGACACCGAAGCCCGGCAGGCGCTTGTCGACCTGGCCATCGCCGCCACCCGCCGGGCCGACTGACCCGGAAAAGCACCCCTGCTGCCCCGACGCCTTTCGCCGGAAAGACCGCCCAGATCAGTGGTGTTCAGAAACCGAGCGCCTGGGCGCGCCGCTTGACCTCGCGGGCCTGGTCGCTGCCGAGGGCGGCGGCGGGGGTACGGCCGGGCAGGCTGTCGTCCGGCTGGTAGAGCCAGCGCAGCGCCGCCTCGTCGTCGTAGCCGGCATCCGTCAGCAGGGTGAGCACGCCGGGCAGGTGCTTGCCCACGGTGCGGTTGGCCACCAGGTCGGCCGGGACGCGGCGAACGCCGTCGCGACGCACCGCGATCAGTTCCCGGTCCCGGATCATCTGGTGCACCTTGCTGATCGTCACGTCGAGCCGTTCGGCGACGTCCGGCAGGGTCAACCAGTCGGTGGGGCCGGGCTCGGGCGCGGCGCTCTCGGCGGGCAGGGAGTCGGTCACCCGATCACCCTGCCACGTCACCCCTCCCCCGGGTCAACGGCCTCCCGCCGACCGTGCTGAGCAGGGCGGATCGAGCGCGTCGCGGGCAGGGTGGAGCGGGCGGAACCAACGCGGCGGTAGCATCCTGTGCAACCTCCACCCCGTCCGACACATAGACTCCCTGCCGATGGACACACAGGTCGCCGACACGTTGCCAGGCTCGCTGATCGACGGGCGCTACCGCATCCGCGGTCGCGTGGCCCGTGGTGGCATGGCGACCGTGTACACCGCCACCGACGAGCGGCTCGAACGCACCGTGGCGATCAAGATCATTCACGCCACCCAGGACCCGCCGGGTCGCACCGGGCCGGCGGGTTTCGTCGACCGGTTCGCCGACGAGGCCAAGACCATCGCCCGACTCACCCACCCCAACGTGGTGGCGGTCTACGACCAGGGTACCCACGCCGGAATGCCGTACCTGGTGATGGAGTACGTACGCGGGCGCACGCTGCGCGAGGTGCTCACCGAACGACGCCGGCTCAACCCGGACGAGGCGCTCGCGATCGCCGAGCAGATGCTCGCCGCAATCGCCGCCGCCCACCGGGCCGGGCTGGTGCACCGCGACGTCAAGCCGGAGAACGTGCTCGTCGCCGAGGCGCCCAGCGGTGGCCCGGCCAACCTCGTCGACGGCGTGGTCAAGGTCACCGACTTCGGGCTGGCCCGTGCCGTCGAGGCGAGCACCGACCACGACAGCGGCAACCAACTGATGGCCACGGTGGCGTACGTCGCCCCCGAACTGGTCACCGAGGGCCGTGCCGACGCCCGCACGGACGTCTACGCGGCGGGCATCGTGCTGTTCGAGATGCTCACCGGCCGGGTGCCGTACGACGGCGACCGGCCGATCGACATCGCCTGGCAGCACGTCGACCGGGACGTCCCCGCGCCGTCGATGCTGGTACCCGGCCTGCCCCGGGTGCTCGACGAACTGGTCGCCCGGGCCACCCGGCGGGATCCGGCGGGCCGCCCCGCCGACGCCGGCACCCTGCTCGCCGAGGTGCAGCTGGCCCGGGAGAACCTGGCCGGCTCGCACAGCCAGACCACCATGCTGCCCTCCCTGCCCGGCGGGCCGGCGGTCGCCGAACCGACGATGGTGGTGGCCGCGGTCCGCCCACCCGAGCGGCCGTCCTGGGCCCGGTTGCCCGACGGCGGCGCGCCCACCCGGGGCCGACGCCGGGCGGCCCCGGACCGCGGCGGCGAGGCGAACCTGGGTGCCCGGCTGGCGGCCCTGCGGGACCGGCTGCTTGGCGAATCAGGAAACAACCGCTTCGCGGTCGCCGCCGTCGTGGTGGTGCTCGGTCTGGTGGCCGCGCTCGGCGGCTGGTGGTACGGCGTGGGCCGCTACACCGAGACGCCGGAGCTGGTCAGCCTGACCAAGGCCCAGGCGGAAGCGGCGGCCCGGCAGGGCGGCTTCACCCTGCGCTACACCGACCCCCGCCACGACGAGCAGGTCCCGCGCGACGGCGTGGTGGCACAGGACCCGGCCTCCGCCGCCCGGATCGTCCGGGGCGGCACCATCACCCTGACCCTGTCGCTCGGCCCGGAGCGGTTCCCGATGCCCGACGTGGTGGGCAAGGAGTTCGACCTGGCCGAGGCGGATCTGGTCAGCGCCCAGCTGACGGTCGTCAAGGGCACCGCCCGCTACGACGACAGTCTGCCCGAGGGAGTGGTGGTGGCCACCAAACCGGAGGCGGGCAAGGAGGTCAAGCCGGGCGACGAGATCACCGTCATCCTCAGCAAGGGCCGAGCTCCGATCACCGTGCCGAACCTGGTCGGCAAGAACCTCAACGAGGCCCGCGACCAGATCGCGCAACTCGGTCTGGTGCTGGTCGAGCCGACCTACAAGCAGTCCGACAAGCCGCGCGACGAGGTGCTCGGGCAGAGCCCGGCCGACGGCAGCGGAGTGGAAAAGGGCGCCCAGGTCCGGCTGGAGGTCAGCGAGGGACCGCCCCTGGTGACCGTGCCCCGGGTCGTCGACCTGCCCTGCCAGCAGGCCAAGCAGGCGCTGGAGAGTCAGGGCTTCCAGGTGACGGTGCAGTTCAACCCGAACGCGGTCGCCCGGTTCCAGAACCCGCCCGAGAACGCCCAGGTTGCTCCGGGCAGCGCGGTCACCGTCGGGTGCTTCTGATGACCGGCACCGATCCCGGTCACCGGCCGGTCGGCTCGCACACGCCCACCTCGGGCGGGCTGGCGAAGGCGGCGCTGCCGTACCTCGACGCGGCCGGCTCCGAGGTGGCCCAGGTCTACGTCGGCAACTCCCGGGGATGGGCGACGCCAACCGGCAACCCGGCCCAGGACGCGCTGTTCCGCCAGGGCTGCGCCGAGCGGGGCGTGGCGGTCTACATTCACGCATCGCTGCTGGTCAACCTGGGCTCCCCGACCGCCGCGACGGTCGAGCGGTCGGTGCAGACGCTTACCCACGCGCTGCGCCGCGGCACCGAGATCGGGGCCCGCGGGGTGGTCTTCCACGCCGGCAGCGCGGTGGACGCCGGGCACACCGAGGCGGCGATGCGGCAGGTACGCGAGTCCCTGCTGCCGCTGCTGGACTCGGCCGCCGCCACCGGTGGGCCGATGCTGCTGGTCGAGCCGAGCGCAGGTGGTGGCCGGTCACTGGCCTGCCGGGTGGAGCAGTTGGGGCCGTACCTCGACGCGGTGGATCGGCACCCCTGGCTCGGCGTCTGCTTCGACACCTGCCACGCCTGGGCGGCCGGGCACGACCTGGCCGCCGAGGGCGGCATGACCGAGACGCTGGACACCCTGGTGGCCACCGTCGGCGCGGACCGGCTCCGGCTGGTGCACGCCAACGACTCGAAGGACCTGTGCGGTTCCACCCGCGACCGGCACGAGAACATCGGCAAGGGCACCATCGGTGAGCCGGCCTTCGCCGAACTGATGCGCCATCCCGCCACGGCCGGCGTACCGATCCTGGTGGAAACCCCCACCGAGCGCCACGAGGGCCACGCGGCCGACATCACCACCCTCCGCCGCCTAACCCCCTAACCCCCTAACCCCCTGACCCACCCCCCACCCCCAGCTGCCGCGATCTTGCACTTTTGGTCGCCGTTATGCCCGGTATGCGACAAATGCGGCGACGGAAAGTGCAAGATCGCCGCACAGAGGGAGGGGCGGCGAGGGAGGGGGTGGGGCGGTTGTGGGCGGGGTTTAGGTGCGGAGGATGGTGGTTAGGGTGGCGGCGGCATGGTCGACTGCCGCGTCGGTCACGTCGAGGTGGGTGACCAGGCGGGCGGTACGGGGACCGAGCACCGAGATGAGCACTCCCTCGGCGCGGGCGGCGGCGGCCAGGGCAGGCGCGTCCATCGGTGCCTTGGTCAGGTCCAGCGGCACCAGGTTGGTGCGGACCGGGGCGGCCAGCAGCCCGTACGGGGCGATCGCCTCGGCCAGCCGGGCCGCCTTCGCGTGGTCCTCGGCGAGCCGCTCCACGTGGTGGGCCAGGGCGTACCGCCCGGCGGCGGCCAGGATGCCGGCCTGGCGCATGCCGCCACCCATCCGCTTGCGGATCACCCGTCCCCGCTCGATCTGGTCGGCGGCACCCACGACAAGCGAACCGACCGGCGCGCCGAGCCCCTTGGAGAGGCAGACCGAGAGGGTGTCGAAAAGCGCGCCGTAGTCGGCCAGCGGCACCCCGTCGGCGACGTGCGCGTGCCAGATGCGGGCACCGTCGCAGTGCAGCGCCAGCTGTGCGGCGTCTGCGACCCGGCGCAGCTCGCGCAGCGTGTCGAAGGGAATCACCCCGCCCCCACCCCGGTTGTGGGTCTGCTCCACCGCGATCGCCCGGGTGGGCACCGCCCAGTAGCCGTCGGGCCGGATCATGCCGGCGACCACATCGGGGTCGATGTCCGCGCCGACCGAGGGCCAGGTCCGCGAGGTGATCGCACCGTACGCGGCGGCTGCACCCATCTCGTACGTGACCACGTGCGCGTCGGCGTCGCAGAGCAGTTCCGCACCGGGCGGCACCAGCAGTTGCAGGGCGATCTGGTTGGCCATCGACCCGGTCGGGCAGAACAGCGCCGCCGCGTGCCCGAACAGCGCGGCGACCTCGCGCTCCAGGGCGTTGACCGTCGGGTCCTCGCCGTAGACGTCGTCGCCGACCTCGGCGGTGGCCATCGCCTCCCGCATCCCGGCGGTGGGCCGGGTCAGCGTGTCCGAGCGCAGGTCGACAATCATCTCCCGCTCCGTCCGGTCAGTCATGGCCGACCTCGCCGCCGCCGACGGTACGGCTCGTCGGCGCACTCCGCGCGTCAGCCACGGAGCATCTCCGCCACCAGGAAGGCCAGCTCCAGCGACTGCTGGGTGTTCAGTCGCGGGTCACAGGCGGTCTCGTACCGGTCCGGCAGGTCGAGGTCGGCGATGCCCTGGGCGCCACCCAGGCACTCGGTGACGTCCTCACCGGTCAGCTCGACGTGCAGCCCACCCGGGTGGGTCTCCAGGCCCCGGTGCACCTCGAAGTAGCCGAGCACCTCGTCGACGATCCGGTCGAAGTGGCGGGTCTTGTAGCCGTTTGACGACTCGTGGGTGTTGCCGTGCATCGGGTCGCACTGCCACACCACCTTCGCCCCGGCGGCGGTCACCTTTGCCACGATCGGCGGCAACGCGTCGCGTACCTTGTGGTTGCCCATCCGGCTGATCAGGGTGAGCCGCCCGGGGATGTTCTCCGGGTTCAGCTTCTCGCACAGCTCGATCGCCTCGTCCGGGGTGGTGGTCGGGCCGAGCTTGACCCCGATCGGGTTGGCGATGCGGGAGATGAAGTCGATGTGCGCCCCGTCGATCTGCCGGGTCCGCTCGCCGATCCACAGGAAGTGCCCGGACAGCCCGTACGCCCGGCTGCCGGAGACCCGGGTCAGCGCCCGGTCGTACTCCAGCGCCAGGGCCTCGTGCGAGCAGTAGAGGGTGACCGTACGCAGGGCTTCGTCGTCGGTCATCCCGCAGGCCCGGATGAAGGCCAGGGCCCGGTCGATCTCCCGGGCGATCGCCTCGTACCGCTCGCCGGCCGGCGAGTTGCGCACGAAGCCCTTGTTCCAGTCGTGCACCGCGTGCAGGTCGGCCAGCCCACCGGCGAGGTAGGCGCGGAGCATGTTCATCGCGGCGGCCGAGTTCGCGTACGCCCGGATCATGCGCTGCGGGTCGGCGACCCGCGCCTCCGGCGTCGCCTCCAGCGAGTTGATCATGTCGCCGCGGTAGGCCGGCAGGCCCCGGGCGTCGGTCGGCAGCGACCGGGGCTTGGTGTACTGCCCGGCGACCCGCGCCACCTTGACCACCGGCAGCGACGCGCCGTAGGTGAGCACGATCGCCATCTGGAGCAGCGTGCGGGCGTTGGCCAGCAGGTGACTCTCGGTGTTGTCGGCGAAGGTCTCCGCGCAGTCGCCGCCCTGGAGCAGGAACGCCTTACCCTCACAGACCAGCGCGAGGCGCTGGCGCAACTGGTCGACCTCGTACGGGGCCACCACCGACGGAACCTTGTCGAGCACCTTGCAGACCTCGGCGACCTGGGCCAGGTCCGGCCAGGGCGGGGTCTGGGCGCGGGGCAGTTCCCGCCAACGGTCCAGGCCGAGGGCCGCGTCCTCGGCGGAGTCGACGGTCGGACGGCTGGTTTGCAGCACCGGGCTGCCCACCGCCGGATGACTCAGCTGATGCCACTCATGGCGCATGACAGAAAGCGTACGGCGACCGGCGCGGTGACCGACCGGCGAGGGGCCGGGTTCCGGCAGATGGACGACGACAAGGTCCGATCCTGCTCCCCGGCGGCCTGCGGGTGGCGGGGACCGTGCGGGTGGTGGTGCGGGTGGCGGGGACCGTGCGGGTGGCGGGGACCGTGCGGGTGGCGGGGACCGTGCGGGTGGCGGGGACCGTGCGGGTGGCGGGGACCGTGCGGGTGGCGGGGACGCAGGTCAGGGCGACGGCGCGGGCTCGGGGCTGTTCCCGCCGGGCCGCTCGTCCGAGATGCACCAGTCGAGCCCGTCCCGGGTGACCGTGAACAGCAACGGACGGTCCGCCTCGCGTTTACCCACGGCAACCGTGACCGAGACGCTTACCTCCTGCCCGGCCGGCCCGGACCGGATGTCGAGGATCTCCGCGGCCGGCACCTCGAAGTGCTCCGCGAAGTCGCCGTTCGGCCCGGTGGCCGCCCCGTCGAACGTCTCGTGCAGCACGGCGCAGAGCTGGCTGCGCCCGGCCGCGACATCCTTGGCCGCCATCGCGTCCAGGTACGCCTGCACCCGCTCCCGGGACTTCGTCAGGGCCTCCTCGGCCGCCGCCCGACCCGGCTGCTCCGCCTCGTCCGCACCGCCGCCGACGAGCCCGCAGCCGGAGAGCGCGAGCGACATGGTCGTGATCACGACGGCGGTGGCCGCCGAGCGCCCGTACCTGACCCGCATCGTCACCTCCACCAACGGACATCGAGACCCATCCGAGCGGACGAGTCTGTCACACCCGGCCGAGGTGCAAGGAAGGGCCCCTTGTTATCGCTTTCTGTATAGGAAGGGCCCCCTGTTAACACTTCACCCCGGCGAGCCGGCCGGTCAGCTTCCCCGGCAACCCGGCACGGACGGGGAGGGGCCGGTGCGGGCCCCTCCCCGTCGGTGGGTGATGCGTCGGCCGTCGGCTCAGCCGAGACCGCCCTTGATGGCGCCGATCAGCTCACCGTTGCTGGTGTCACCGGAGAGCTCCCAGAAGAAGGCGCCACCGAGGCCCTGGTTCTTGGCGTACGTCATCTTGCCGCCGATTGTCGACGGGGTGTCGTAGCTCCACCAGTTGCTGCCGCACTTGGCGTACGCCGTACCGCCGATGGTGCCGGTTGCCGGGCAGGTGTTCTTGAGCACCTTGTAGTCCTCGATGCCCTGCTCGTAGGTGCCGGGGGCCGGCCCGGTCGCGGTGCCGCCCGGCGTGGTCTGGGTCACCCCGGTCCAGCCCCGGCCGTAGAAGCCGACGCCGAGCAGCAGCTTGTTGGCCGGGATCCCCTTGCTCTTGAGCTTCTGGATGGCCGCGTCCGACCAGAAGCCCTGCTGCGGGATGCCGGTGTACGAGTAGAGCGGCGAGTGCGGGGCGGTGGGACCCTGCGCGTTGAAGGCGCCGAAGTAGTCGTACGTCATCGGCATGATCCAGTTGAGGTGCGTCGCGGCACCGGCGTAGTCGGTCGCGTCGATCTTGCCGCCGTTGCTGCCGTCCGCGGTGATCGCGGCGGTGACCAGTGCCGACGAGCCGAAGCGGGCACGCAGCGCGCTGGCCACGTTCCTGAACGCGTTCGGGCCGCTGGCGTCACAGGTCAGGCCGCAGGCGTTCGGGTACTCCCAGTCGATGTCGATGCCGTCGAAGACGTCCGCCCAGCGCGGGTCCTCGACCAGGTTGTAGCAGCTCTCCGCGAAGGCGGTGGGGTTCTGCGCGGCCTGGGTGAAGCCGCCGGACCAGGTCCAGCCACCGAAGGACCAGATCACCTTGAGGTGCGGGTACATCTTCTTGAGCTTGCGCAGCTGGTTGAAGCTGCCGCGCAGCGGCTGGTCCCAGGTGTCGGCGACGCCGTCGACGCTGTCCGCGGCGGTGTACGCCTTCTCGTAGTCGGCGTAGCTGTCGCCGATGGTGCATCGGCCGCCGGTGGTGTTGCCGAAGGCGTACAGGATGTGGGTCAGCTTGGCGGCGGAGCCGCTGGTGTGGATGTTCTTGACGTGGTAGTTGCGGGCGTAGACCCCCCACTGGGCGAAGTAACCGACCACCTTCTGCCCGCTCGGCGGCGGGGTGGTCGGCGGCGGGCTGGTCGGCGGCGGCGGCGGGGCCGTCGTGGTCGGGGGTGGCGCGGTCGTGGTCGGGGGTGGCGTGCCACCGCCGCAGGCCGCGCCGTTGACGGTGCAGTTCACCGGCGCCCGGTACGCACCGGTGCCGTTGTAGCCCCAACTGAAGGAGGCGCCCGGGGCCAGCGCACCGGCCCAGCTCTTCTTGACCGCGACGTAGCGGTTGCCGTCGCGGGTGACGTCGGCGTCCCAGGAGCTGCTGATGCTGGTGCCCGAGGGCAACTCGAACTCGATACGCCAGGTGCTGACGCTGGCGTTCGAACCGTTGGTGATGGTGACCCTCGTCTCGTGACCGGTCCCCCAGTCCGACACCCGGCTGAACGAGGTGGTCACGCTTCCGGCGCCGAACGCCGAGGCCATCGGGACCGTGGCGACGGTCACCGCGACCACGGCGCCGACCCAGAGGGCCCGGCGGAGCGATCTTCTCATGTTGGCGTCTCCAAACAGTTAGGAAACTTTCCAAAAGGTTGAGGAGACGCTACTCACACGACACCACTTCGTCAAGATGTGCATGTATCGATCCCAACGCCGACCAGGACCGTGACCACCCGACCTCGACCAGCGGGTCACCACCGTCCGACCTCGACCGGCCGACCGGACCCGGCGCCGCCCGACGGGCGCGTACGCCCGCACCGGCGCAACGCGACCGGGCACCTCACCCGGCACCCGACTGCGGCATGACGACAGGCGTGGCGCGATTTGACTACGGAGCGGAATCCCGGCAACGGATTTGTAGGTCCCATGTAGGTATCACATAGGTTCCATGTAGGTACTGTGTACGTTCCGTAAAATCCGCTTCCATCGATTGGCGCGACCACCCCCTCCAGCATCCGGATATGCGGTCTGAATCGCCGTGCAATCGGGCACAAATGTTGACCAAAATCACTCGTTGCAGCGGTTTCGGTGGCTACCACCTCGCGCTACGACGCGGTCGTCGCCTTGCCACTCGGGGATGAGCGTCAGGTAGGGTCGCTCAGTTCCCGCCCACTGGGGCTACTGCCGGCAAGCGCGACGACATGACGGATTTCGATGGGCCCCGCCCCACGCCCGTTGTCTGGAATGGTCGTCACACCGGATGTCCGTTGGATGGAGACCGTGTCCGTACTCAGAGTGAAATCCCTATACAAAATTTATGGGAACCGCGCCGAAAAAGCGGTCGAACTTCTCAGCGACGGTGCACACCGGGACGAGAAGCTGGCCGGGCTGCCGGTGACGGCGGCGGTCATCGACGCGAACTTCGAGGTCCGGCGTGGCGAGATCTTCGTGGTCATGGGGCTGTCCGGTTCGGGCAAGTCCACCCTGATCCGGATGCTCAACGGCCTGCTGACCCCGACGCACGGCACGGTGGAGGTCGACGGAGTCGACATCACCAAACTCAAGCCCGCCGCGCTGCGGAAGCTGCGCCGCGAGAAGATCAGCATGGTCTTCCAGCATTTTGCGCTGCTACCGCACCGCTCGGTGCTGGACAACGCTGGCTACGCGCTGGAGGTGGCGGGCCTGCCGAAGGCCGAGCGCCGAGAGCGGGCCATGGAGGCACTGCGGATGGTCGGCCTGGACACCTGGGCCGACAAGCTGCCGCAGGAACTCTCCGGTGGCATGCGCCAGCGGGTCGGCCTGGCCCGCGCGCTCGCCGCCGGCACCGACATCATGCTCATGGACGAGGCGTTCTCCGCACTCGACCCGCTCATCCGTCGCGAGGTCCAGGATCAGCTGCTCGAACTACAGGCCCAACTCGGCAAGACGATCGTCTTCATCACGCACGACCTGAACGAGGCGATGCGCCTCGGCGACCGCATCGCGGTCATGCGGGACGGTCGGATCGTCCAGGTCGGCACCGCCGAGGAGATCCTCACCGATCCGTCCAACGACTACGTGGCGCAGTTCGTCGCCGACGTGGACCGGACCAGGATCCTCACCGCCTCGTCGGTGATGGAGCGACCGCTCGGCGTGGTCGATGTGGATTCCGGCCCCCGGGTGGCCGCCCGGGTGCTGCGCGAGACCCAGACCACGGCGGTCTACGTCACCGGGCGGGACAAGAAGTTCCTGGGTACGGTCACCGCCGACGCCGCCACCGCAGCCGTCCGTGACGGCGGGCAGAACCTCCGGGAGATCGTGTCGACCGAGGACGTCCGGACCGTCACCGAGGAAACGCCGGTGGCGGACGTCTTCGCGCCCTGCGCGACGAGCCCGCATCCGGTCGCCGTGGTCGACACCGCCGGGCGACTAGCCGGTGTGATTCCGCGGGTCACCCTGCTCAGCGCGCTGGGCAGCCTGAGCACCGAGGTCAACGACGCCCGGGGTCGGACGTCGACGTCGACCGTGCCGCCGGAGGCGACCCAGCCGTCGCCGGCCGGCGACGAAGCCCCACCACCGGCGGCACCGCCTGCGACCGTACCGCCGGTCCGGCTGGAGGGAGAGCCCGCATGAACAGTGCCGACGGACTGACCGACCTGGTGCCGTACATCAAGATCGGCGCGGCGTTCGAGGCCGCCGTCGACTGGTCGACCGACCACATGTCCCCGGTCTTCGACGGCATCGCCACCTTCGTCGACGCGCTCGTCGGGCCACTGGCGGACCTGCTGACCGCGCCGCCGGCGATCGTCGTCACCCTCATCTTCGCGGGTCTCGGCTGGTGGCTGCGCGGCTGGAAGTTCGGCCTCGGCACGGCCCTGGGTCTCACCCTGGTCGCCGGCATGCCGTTCTGGGAACACACAATGAACACCCTGGCCCTGGTCCTGGTGGCCAGCGGGCTGGCCCTGCTGTTCGCCGTACCGCTTGGCATCTTCATCGCAGAGAACCGCCGGGCCTCGGCGCTGGCCCGTCCGGTGCTGGACCTGATGCAGACGATGCCCGCCTTCGTCTACCTGATCCCGGCCATCTTCTACTTCGGTGTCGGCGCCGTGCCCGGGGTGCTGGCCACCGTGGTGTTCAGCATGCCGCCCGGGGTACGGCTGACGGAGTTGGGCCTGCGTCAGGTCGACCGGGAGGTCATCGAGGCCGGCGAGGCGTTCGGCGCCTCCCCCTGGACGATCCTGCTGCGCACCAAGCTGCCGCTGGCGTTGCCGACCATCATGACCGGCGTCAACCAGGTCATCATGCTGGCGCTGTCCATGGTGGTCATCGCCGGAATGGTCGGTGCCGGTGGCCTCGGCGAAGTGATCATGACGGCCCTCGCCCGGGTCCAGGTCGGCGCGGGATTCGAGGGCGGAATCGCCGTGGTCATCCTCGCGGTGGTACTGGACCGCCTGACCGACTCGATCGGCGCCCGCACCGCCTCCGCGAAGGCGCAACGCGCCGCGCAGCAGACCTGACCCACTCTTCCCGGCCTACGCAGGGAAGTCACGGTGCCGGCGCCCTGCCTCGTCAACGCGAGTTCCGCCGGCGAACGAAAGGAACTGGTATGTGGAGTAGTAGATCGCTGCGCCGGGTCGCGCTGGCGGCCACGGCCGCCCTGGCGCTGACCGGTGCCGCCGCCTGCGGCAACGACTCCGGCGACTCCGCCGGCGGCGACAAGAAGATCACCATTGGCTACATGGCCTGGGACGAGGCGATCGCCGCCTCCTACCTCTGGAGCAACCTGCTGGAGGAGAAGGGCTTCGACGTCGAGCTGAAGAACGTCGAGGCGGGCGTCGTCTACCAGGGCCTGTCGACCGGGGACATCGACCTGTTCCTCGACGGCTGGCTGCCGCAGACCCACGCCTCCTACTGGGAGCGCTACGGCGACGACCTGGAGAAGATCGGCGTCTGGTACGACAACGCCAGCCTCAGCATCGCCGTGCCGGAGTACGTGACCGGCATCGACTCGCTGGCCGACCTGGCCGCCAACGCCGACACCTTCGATGGCCAGATCATCGGCATCGAGCCGGGCGCCGGCCTGACCGCCGCCACCCAGGACAAGGTCATCCCCGAGTACGACCTGACCGGGAAGCTGAACCTGCGGACCTCGTCGACCCCGGCCATGCTGGCGGCGCTGGACGGCGCGATCAAGGACCAGAAGCCGATCGTGGTGACCCTGTGGCACCCGCACTGGGCCTACGCGAAGTACCCGCTGAAGGACCTGGCGGACCCGAAGGGCACGCTCGGCCAGGCCGAGGAGATCACCACTCTGGCCCGCAAGGGCTTCAGCGCGGACTTCCCCGAGGCCACCGAGATGCTGAAAAAGTTCAAGATGGACGACGAGCAGCTCGGCTCGCTCGAGGACCTGATGTTCAACGTGCACACCGACAACGAGGAGAAGGCTGTCGAGGAGTGGCTGAAGGCCAACCCGGACTTCGCCCCGGCACTGGGCGCCACCTCCTGACCTGCCCCTGAGCGGTCCGCCGCCGGTGGCGGGGGCAGCGTCCCCGCCACCGACCCGGCGCCCGGCGGGTAGCCTCGCGCCATGTCCGTCTTCGACACCCAGATCAACTCCCTCACCGGCGGCCCGGCTGATCTCGCGCAGTACCGGGGGCGCGCCCTGCTTGTGGTGAACGTCGCCTCCCGCTGCGGCCTCACCCCGCAGTACGCCGGCTTGCAGGCCCTACAGGACGAGTACGCCGACCGTGGCCTGGTGGTGCTCGGCGTTCCGTGCAACCAGTTCGCCGGCCAGGAGCCCGGTAGCTCCGCAGAGATCAGCGAGTTCTGCCAGGTCAACTACGGAGTCACCTTTCCGCTCACGGAAAAGGTCGAGGTGAACGGTGCCGACCGCCATCCGCTCTACGCGGCCCTGGTGAACACTCCCGACGCCGACGGCCACACCGGTGACGTCCGCTGGAACTTCGAGAAGTTCCTGGTCGCACCGGACGGCACCGTGGCCGCCCGGTTCGCCCCGACGGTCACCCCCGACGACCCCGCGCTGCGCTCCGCCGTCGAGAAGACCCTGCCCACCCCGTAGCCATCCGGATCGACCGCCACCGGCTCGGCAAGGCATGCCTGCGGCGGGTGGCTGCTTCAGGTCCACGTGGCGGAACGGGCGGGTAGGTTCGGAACCTGGGGGGTCGACGTACGGCGAAAGGAGTGCGCGTGTCGGTCGTGGGGTTGATCGGAAGCGGGCAGATCGGAAGCACCGTGGCACGGCTCGCGGTGGCTGCCGGGTACGAAGTGGTCTTGAGCAACTCGCGCGGGCCGGACACCCTGGCCGACCTGATCGACGAGTTGGGGCCGGCAGCGAGTGCGGGCACCGCCGAGGCGGCGGCCCGCGCCGGTGACCTGGTGGTGGTCAGCATCCCGCTCAGGTCGTACCGGGCGGTGCCGCCGCAGCCGCTGGCCGGCAAGGTGGTGATCGACACCAACAATTACTACCCACAGCGCGACGGTCAGTTCCCCGAGCTGGACGAGGGCAGCGCCACCAGCAGCGAACTGCTGCAACAGCACCTGCCCGAAGCCAGGGTGGTGAAGGCGTTCAACAACATCTTCTTCAAGCACCTGCGCACCCTGGCCCGGCCCGCTGGCGCGGCGGACCGCAGCGCGCTGCCGATCGCCGGCGACGACGCCGAGGCCAAGGCCGTCGTCACCGCCTTCCTCGACCGGATCGGCTACGACGCGGTGGACGTCGGCACCCTCGCCGACAGCTGGCGGTTCCAGCCGGACACCCCGGCGTACGGCAGCATCTACTCCGCCGACCCGGCCAACTGGGAACAGGAGTCCCCCGGCGACGCCGGCAAGCTGCGTGCCGCGCTGGCCAAGGCCGAGCGAAGCTGACCTGCCACTAGGCTTCCCGCGCGGCGCCGTCCACGGTGGCCCGCAGCCCGTACCAGCCGATCGCGGCCACCAGGCAGACCTGTAGCAGGTAGTCCACGATGGCGACCGCCCGGCCGAACTCCGCAAGCGGCAGCGCCACGAAGACCACGGCGTACCCCAGGGCGGCGATGATCAGCGGGCGGGGCATGGTCCGCGCGATCAGGGCCCCGACCAGACCCAGCAGCATGCCCACGACGATCGTCAGCTGGCTGCCGACGATGCCCGGGAGCACCCAGTCCAGGTTGTCGTTGAGGACGTCGAACAGCGCGCGTCCCTGCGGCTCCGGCAACACCGCCGGGTCGGCCGCGTACGCGAACGGAAGCACCTCCGCGGTGATCACCAGCGCGAACACCACGCCACCGAGACCGACCAGGAAGGCCCCGACCAGGTTCAGCACCCCGGCCCGGCCCCTGCCGAGCCGGACGATGAAGACCGCGGCGGCGACCCAGGACACGGCGTACGCCGGACCGCCCAGGTAGCTGTTCATGGGCCAGTAGGCAGTGCCCAGTTGGCGGATCTCGTCGTAATCAATCGAGCCGTCGAACGGCGGCTCCCAGATCATGAACACGGTCCGGCCGAGCAGGGACACCAACAGCAGGACGAAGAGGGCGACGAGTGCGACGCGGCGCAGGTTCGGGACGGACACGGTGTGAGCCTCCGTTGATCGAATGGTGGCTCACCGTGCCCCCGGACCGCCCACACGGGCATCGGCCTCAACACCTATCTTCAGAAAACGCCAGCTCAGCGGCACTGCTCAGCAGGCTCAGCAGTCGCGGCGGACGGCTCAGCAGTCGCGCTTGGCCGACAGAGCAGCCGCGCACTGGACGGGGTTGAGCAGTTCGCGCTGGGCGGGGTTGAGCAGCGCGCTGGGCGGGCTGAGCAGCGCGCTGGGCGGGCTGAGCAGCGCGCTGGACGGGCTGAGCAGCGCGCTGGACGGGCTCAGGGGCCCTGCTGGGCGTGCTCAAGCCAGATCCGCGCCGCCTGCACCCGCCGGTTGGTGGTCCCGCCGGGCGTCAGGTCGAGCTTGACGAAGATCGCGCGCAAGTGGGCGTCGACCGTACGCTCGGACACCACCAACTGCGCCGCGATCCCGGCATTGCTGGCCCCCTCGGCAAGCGCGGCGAGCACCTCACACTCACGCGCCGTCAACCCCCCGACCGCCACCGCCCCAGCCGCCGACACCGCCCCGCCCGTACCCGCCGAACCGCCCGTACCTGCCGCACCGGCCGCCGACACCGCCCGGCCAGTGCCCGCCGCCTGGCCCCCGCCCGGGGCTCCAAGCGGGGACGTCGCATCTTCCGGCGCGGCATCCAGGGTCCCGCCCTTCGCCGCTACCCGTCCCGCCGCGACCGCCGTTCCCGCTGGCGATGTCGCCGCCGGATCCACCGGCCCGAAGCGTGGCCAGGGCAGGACGGGCGTGAGCGTACGCGCCAGGCGGGCCGTGCCGACCCAGGCCGAGCCACCGATGAGGACCGTCAACGCCGAGACGAGCAGGGTGACCGAGGTCGGACCGAGACTGGAAGCGGGAGCGGCCACGATCGTGCCGATGCCAGTGATCAGCAGGCTCGCGGCGGCCAAGCCGGCGACCCGGACCACGACGGTGACCTGACGGGGCTCGGCGGCGCCCCGGGCAGCGGCGACCGCGCAGCCGACGGCGAACAGAGCAGCGCCCGACAGCGCCACCAGGAAGGCGACCGAACCCAGCGACGGTGACACGTCGCCGGGGCTGCGGACAACCGCCAGGAGCAGGCAGAAGGCGACGGTGAGCGGCGCCGCGGTGGTCGCCGCAGCGGCAATGCCGAGCCGCGCCCGGACGGCCTCGTGCGAGCCGAGGGCTGCCCGCCAGAGCGTCACCGGCAGCAGGAGCAGGGCAACCAGCCCCAGCAGGGTGGCGGCGGTGCCGACCGGTGCGAGCGCTGTCCGCCACGACTCCCCGGCGATCGTCGGAAGCCCCGCGAACGGTTCGCTCGCCGTGGTCAGCAGCGCGTTGACGAGCGTGACCGCGCCCAGCGTGAAACCCACGGCCCGGTGCGTCCAGGGGGTCGCGGAACCGGTGCGGACGGCGGCCGAGGCGGTGAGTTGCAGCAACGCGAGCGGCGGGATCCAGGCCGGGTTCCACGCCGCGACGGTCGGCCCGGCCCAGGAATGCCCGGCCGCGACCGTGGCCACCGCCAGGACGGTGAGCATGAGGTACGCGAGCAGCGACGCGGCCAGCCCAGCCGCCAGCCGGCCGGCGGCGCGGTGGCCCGACCGGGTCAGCCGGACAGCCGCGACGGTAGCGGCCGTGGCCGCCACGGCCAGAGCACCGGAGCCGACCGGATCGGTCGCGAAGCCGCCGTGGCCGGCTGCCCCCAGGGCGGCCAGCGCGACGACACCCGTACCGGCCGTGCTCGCGGCGACCACCGGCAGGACCTGCCGGACCGGTGCCGGTCGGACGAGAGCCGCCATGCCCGCCGTACCCTAGTTTTCGTCGCCAGCCCGGCGGGCCCGCCACTCGGGAGCCAGCAGCGACCAGACCTCAAGATCGCGCCGGCCGTCCGGCCCCGGGGACACCTCGCGCAGTACGCCGTCGCGGCGCATGCCGAGCCGACGGGCCACCGCGATGCTGCGTACGTTGCCGGCAAGCACTCGCCACTCGACCCGGTGCAGCCCGCGCTCGTCGATCACCCAGTCGATGAGTCGGCTGACCGCACGGGTCACCAGCCCGCGCCCCTCGGCGGCCGGCTCCAACCAGCAGCCCGCCTCGCAGACTCCGGTGTCGACGTCGAGCGACACGAGCAGCACCCCGCCGACAAGCGTGCCGTCGCACCAGATGCCCCAGATGCCGCCATCGTCGCGGGCCCACCGCTCGGCGTAGCGCTGCAACACGTGCCGCGCCCGGTCCAGGTCGGTGGCGATGAAGGCCGGCGCGACCCAGGGCGTCATGTTCTTGCGCGCCCGGTCCAGGTTGGCCAGGAACTCCTCGGCATGCCACGGATTGAGCGGACGCAGCTCGGCGTCGGCGGTCAACGGCACGGCAAACATCAGCGTCCTCCCGAAAGGAGCCTGGGCAGGGTCAGACCGGGCGGCGGCCGGCGAAGCCGCAGTCGGCGCGGTGGTACCAGCGCACGTCGGTGTCCCCCTCCAGCCAGCACCAGAGCACCGGTCGGCCGGCACGCTCGCCGGGGAAGTCGAGCAGCACCGGGGCCACGCCCTTGACCTCGATGCCGTGCTGCCGCAACTCGTCGAGGATCGCGTGCAGCCGGGCTTCCAGCCCCTTGACCTCGGGCCGGCCACCGAGCGCGCTGAGGCCGTGGGTGGCCAGGTCGGTCTGCAACTCGGTCAGGTCGGCCCGGACCCGGATCAGCTCGTCGATGCGGGGGCGCAGGGTGGCCACCAGGTGCCGGGCCTGGGCGAGAGTGAACACCGCGCCAGTATGGCACCGGAGGAGGACTCACTCGGCCTGGGCGGCCAACTCCCGGGCCCGGTCGCGGGCAGCTTCCAGGGCGGCCAGCAGTGCTGCGCGTACGCCATGATTTTCCAGCTCGCGGATCGCGGAGATGGTGGTGCCGGCGGGCGAGGTGACCGCCTCGCGCAGCTTCACCGGATGCTCGCCGGAATCGCGCAGCATCACCGCCGAGCCGATCGCGGTCTGCACGATCAGGTCGTGCGCCACCTGACGAGGCAGGCCGAGCAGGATGCCCGCGTCGGTCATCGCCTCGACCAGGAGATAGAAGTAGGCCGGGCCGGAGCCGGAAAGCGCGGTCACCGCGTCCTGCTGGCTCTCCGGCACCCGGATCGTCGCGCCCAGCGGCTTGAACAGCTCCTCGGCGAGCGCCAGGTGCTCGCCGGTGGCGTGCGCCCCGGCGGAGATTGCGGTCATCGCCTGGTCCACCAGGGCAGGCGTGTTGGTCATCACCCGCACCACCGGGGTGCCCTCGGGCAGCCGGCGGCTGAAGAAGGCGCTCGGCAGGCCGGCGCAGAGCGAGATCACCAGCTTGTCGGCGGGCACCTTGGGGCCGACCTCGTCCAGCAGCACCGCCGCGTCCTGCGGTTTGACCGCGACGGCCAGCACCTCGGCCTCGTCGACCGCGGCGAGATTGTCCACCACCCGTACGCCGTACCGGGTAGTCAGCTCCTCCGCGCGTGCCGGTCGGCGGGCGGTGGCCAGCAGCCGGTCCACCGGCCAGCCCGAGCGGAGCAGCCCGGAGAGCATCAGCTCACCGATCTTGCCCGCGCCGATCACCGCGACCGTGTGCTTGCCGCCCACCATGCCACCGACCCCTCTACTCGTTCCCGTCCCACCGCACGGCCCACCCGGGGTCCGGTCCGGGCATCGTCGGAACTCCGCTGGCGGCGACGATGCCCGGACCGACAGGACCCGGTCGGGCGGCGCGGGGCAGTGGCTCAGCTGCCGAAGAAGACCTCTGCCTCGGCGTAGCGCTCCAGCGGGACGGTCTTCAGCTCGCGGGTGGCGTCGGCGAGCGGAACGCGGACGATGTCCGTGCTCTGCATCGCAACCATCTTGCCCCAGTCGCCCTCGTGCGCCGCGTCGATCGCCTGCAGGCCGAGCCGGGTGGCGAGCACCCGGTCGAAGGCGGTCGGGGTGCCACCGCGCTGGATGTGCCCGAGCACGACCGTGCGAGCCTCCTTGCCGGTCTTGGCCTCCAACTGCTCGGCCAGCCACTGGCCGATGCCGCCGAGCCGGACGTGACCGAAGGCGTCCAGCTCCTGGTTCTGGAGGACCATCTGGCCCTCCAGCGGCTGAGCGCCCTCGGCGACCACGACGATCGGGGCGTACTGGTGCTGGAAGCGCTTCTCGACGTAGCCGGCGACCTGCTCGACGTCGAACTGCCGCTCCGGCAGCAGGATCACGTTCGCGCCACCGGCCAGGCCGGCGTGCAGGGCGATCCAGCCGGCGTGCCGACCCATCACCTCGACCACCAGGGTGCGGTGGTGGCTCTCGGCGGTGGTGTGCAGCCGGTCGATCGCCTCCATGGCGATGTTGACCGCGGTGTCGAAGCCGAAGGTGTAGTCGGTGGCGCCCAGGTCGTTGTCGATGGTCTTCGGCACGCCGATGACGTTGACGCCCAGCTCGTGCAGCTTGGTGGCGACGCCGAGGGTGTCCTCACCGCCGATCGCGATCAGGGCGTCGACACCCTGCGTGCCCAGGTTCTCCTTGATCCGCTCGACGCCATTCTCGATCTTGAAGGGGTTGGTCCGGGAAGAGCCGAGGATCGTGCCGCCGCGCGGCAGGATCCCGCGGACCTCCGCGATACCCAGTGGGCGGGAGAGTCCTTCCAGCGGCCCCTTCCAGCCGTCCCGGAACCCCACGAACTCATGGCCGTAGCTGGCGACGCCCTTGCGGACCACCGCCCGGATGACCGCGTTGAGACCCGGGCAGTCGCCGCCGCCGGTGAGCACGCCGATACGCATGATTCGCTCATCCTCCTGGGGAGCATCTGGTCAAGCCCGATCAAGCCCCAGGATATGTGTCAGGTCAGACCATCGGCGCCGTTGCCGGCCCGGGGCGGGCCGTCACTGCGACTGTAGTCGCCACCGGCCCCGGTCCGACACCGCGCCCCGCTACCCGCCAGTAGCCGAGCCGCGCCCGCCGCCGCCCGTCCGACGCGCTCGCTGCCGTTTGTTAAAAGGGGGCCCTTCCTATACCGCAGGCGTTAACAAGGGGCCCTTCCTTTCACTTCACCACGTCCAGTGGCGGGCGTCGGTGATGTGTACGGCGATCAGGGTCAGACCGGCCGCGTCCGGGCCGTCCGGGAACCAGGGGGCCAGCTCCGGCTGCCAGAGCTGCTCGGCCCGCTCCGGCTGGTAGCTGTCCCGCGCGGTGCCGGTGAGCGACATCCAGCGCCGCTGCACCGGTACGCCGAAGCTGATCTCGACCTCCGGGTTGACCCGCAGCTGCCGGACGGTGGACGAGCCCGCGTGGGCCAGGAACCACAGCTCGCCGTCGTACTCCGTCTGCGGCAGGAGCATCGGCCGGCCGGAGAGTCGGCCGTCGAGGGCGATGGTGGTGAGTGTGCAGACCCGGGCGGCCCGGATCAGTTCGGTGACCCGCTGCCGGCCCGCCGCGACGGTCATCGCCTCGTCATCCATACCGTCGGCACTCCCTCGCATCACCCCGTTTGGCCGAACCCGATGCCCTGGGTGGGACGAGCCAAACCTACGAACCGGTCATCGCTCGCCAGCGGGCCAGGTTGTGCCGGGCGTCGACAAGTGCGTCGTGCCGGGCCGCGGCGGCGTTGGGCAGTCGCGGTCGGCCCCGGTCGTCCCAGAGCTGCCGCAGCTCCTTGGTGAACCGGGGGATCTCCCGGGGCAGGGTGGGCATCGAGCCCCAGAGCTGCGCCAGCGCCACGTGGTCGTACGCGGCGTACCAGGCCCACAGCTCCAGTTCCTCGCCGGGGCGTTCCCGGATCGGTTCGACCAGGAAGTCGTACAGCTCGTCGCGGATGCGCTCCCGGGACCGCCAGGCGCGGTCGGCCGGCGAGGGTAGCTTGTCCAGCACGTTGCGGCGTACCCAGGGCACCGCCCGGGACGCGTCGAATTCGGTGGAGACCGCGTAGAACTCGCGGCCGTACTCGTCGACGACGCCGATCGACACCAGCTCGACGGTCCGGCCGTCCTCGATGAACTCGCAGTCGTAGAAGTAGCGGTAGGCCATCCCCGTCATCCTCGCCCACGCCCCGGCGGCCGGCACGACCGGGGCGCACCTCCCGGGAGCGCTCTCCGCACGTGCGGTGGAGGGCATCCGCAGCTAAAGCGGTCACGGAAGTGATTTGAGGGGTGTACAGCACGCGACCGGAGCGTCATGATCTGATGTGTACCGCTGCCGGACGCCGAACGGGTGTCAGATCACCTCGTCAGGGGCCGCCAGGCTCACCCGGTGAGCGAATTGGGTCCTTGACCGGGGAGGGGTGGGGCCGTGGAGATGCGCCTGCCGGAGCCGGGCGACGCGCTCACGGGTGTCGAGATGTTCGCCGGGCTGGAGCCCGAGGTCCGCCAGCGGGTGATCGCCGCAGCGGTGCCCCGGACGTACCGCAAGGGTCAGTTGCTCTTCGTGGAGAACGACCCGGGCGAGTCGCTCATCGTGCTGCGCCGTGGCGCGGTGGCCGTGTTCCGCACCGCGCCGACCGGCGAACGGGCGGTGCTGTCGGTGATCCGCCCGCCCGACGTGCTCGGTGAGGTCTCCCTGCTGGACGCCTCCACCCGCTCCGCCTCGGCCGAGGCGATCGAGGACTGCGCCGCCCTCGCCCTGTCCCGGGGCGCCTTCATGGAGCTGGTGCACTCGAACCCGCGCATCCTCGACGCGGTGATGCGCTCGCTCGGTGGGCTGATCCGCCGGCTGACCGAGCAGAACGCCGACCATGTCTTTCTCGACCTGCCCGGCCGGGTGGCCAAGACGCTGGTCCGGCTCGCCGGCGAGAGTCAGGCACCGATGATCACCATCGAGCTGAACCAGAGCCAGCTCGCGGAGATGGCCGGCGGTTCGCGGCAGAGCGTCAACCAGGCGATCGGATCCTTCGCCAACCGGGGTTGGCTGCGTACCGAGGGCCGCCGGATCGTGGTCACCGACGTGCCGGCGCTGCGTCGGCGCGCCGGCATGAACGACCGCTGAACGACCACGTGGGGCCGGGGCGCGTGCGCGCCCGGCCCCACGTGATGCGCCTCGATCAGGGCTGGACGCTGCCCGGACCGACCCACTCGGCGCCACCCGGCCCGACCCACTCGCTGCCGTCCTTGGTGCCACCGCCGTTGCCGGAGCCCGCCTGCTCGCTGACGATGCCCTCGGCCTGGAGAGCGGCGAGCGTCGCGGCGTCGACGTCGACGGAGTCACCAGCCAGGTGGGTCACTCCGTTGCCGTCGGTCCACTCCTTCTGAAGCATGACGTAGACCATAAAACTGTCCCCCTGATCAGCAACTCGACGATCGGCTGCCTGAATCTAGCCGTTCCCGGGTGACCCATGGAGGCTGGTGCAGTGTCCACAAGCCAACAGCCCGGTACCCGACAGAGCGCTGGTCCGCGATACTCGACCGGGTGCCTGTTGGCGTAGGGGCCGGCCAGTGGAGGGTGTCATCGCCGCGCGATGTGACCGCTGTGGACGCACCGCCTCCGACGGCGACCGCTTCTGCGGTGGCTGTGGGGCGGAGCTCGGCTCGGTCTGCGCACACTGCCTGCGACCGCTCGCCACGGACGTGGCCTTCTGCACCGCCTGCGGCGCGCCCCGGCCGGGCAGCGGACAACCGGCCGCCATCGCCCAGGAGGACCGCCGCCGGGTAAGCGTGCTCTTCGTCGACCTGATCGACTTCACGCCGTACGTCGAGCGGGCGGACCCGGAGCTGGTCCGGGGCATGCAGACCGGCTTCTTCTCGGCCGCCCGCCGGGTGGTCGGCCAGTACGGCGGGGTGGTGGAGAAGTACATCGGCGACGCGGTGATGGCGTTGTTCGGCGCGCCGGTGGCCACCGAGACCGACGCGCTGCGCTGCGTACGGGCCGGGTTGGAGCTGCAACGGGTGCTGACCCGGTTCACCCCCACCGGCACCGACGGGCTGCGCTTCCGGGTCGGGGTGGCCACCGGCGAGGCGCTTGTCGACGTGGCCGCCGCCCGCGACGGCGGGCAGGCGATCGTGGCCGGCGACGTGGTCAACACCGCGTCCCGGTTGCAGTCGGTGGCACCGCCGGGCGGGGTCCTCGTCGACGGCACCACGCACGCGCTGACCCGGGACACCATCCGCTACGCCGAGCAGCCGCCGGTCACCCTGCGTGGACGGTCCGCGCCGACCGAGGTCTGGTTGGCGCTGGCCGCGGTACGTCAGCAGCCCACCGACCGGGAGCCGGACGCCACCCCGCTCATCGACCGCGAACACGAGCTGGGCATGCTTGTCAACGCCCTGCACCGCAGCCTGCGTGACCGACGCCCGCAGGTGGTCACCGTCTTCGGTCGGGCCGGGATCGGCAAGAGCCGGCTGATCCGCGAGCTGCACCGGCACACCGGCCGGCTGGTCGACGAACCGCTGACCTGGCGCACCGGGCGGTGCCCGCCGTTCGGCGAGAACGTCACGTTCGCCGCGCTTGCCGACATCGTCAAGGCCGAGGCGGGCATCCTGGACACCGATCCGGCCACCAGCGCCGCGCAGCGGCTCGGCACGGCCGTGGCCGAACTGGTCGGCCCCGGCGAGCGGGACCGGGTGGCCGACGCGCTTCGTCCGCTGGTGGGTCTGCCGGGTCCGCCGCTGCCGGCCGAGGAGGCCGAGTCGGCGTGGCGGCGGTTCCTGCTGGCGCTGGCCGCCCGCCGCCCGACCGTGCTGGTCTTCGAGGATCTGCACTGGGCCGACGACGCCATGCTGCGTTTCGTGGAGTTGCTCGGCGCGGCGGCCCGGGACGTACCGCTGCTGCTGCTCTGCACCGCCCGCCCCGAGCTGATCGAGCGGGATCCGAGCTGGGCCGGCACCATCACCGGCTCGGTGACGATCACCCTGCCGCCGCTGCGGGACACCGGCATCGCCGCCCTCTACGCGCACATGTTCGGCCAGGCCGCGTTCTCCGCCGATCTGCTCTCCCCGTTGATCGAGGTGGCCGGGGGTAACCCGCTCTACGCCCACGAGTACGTCCGGATGCTGATCGAGCAGGGCGCGTTGCGCCAGTCCGGGCGGGCCTGGTCGCTGGAGAAGCACCTGGACCTGCCGATGCCGGAGAGCGTGCACGCGGTCATCGCCAATCGGGTCGATCTGCTCGACGCGAAGGACCGGGCGGTGCTGCTGGCCGCGGCGGTGGTCGGGGTGCAGTTCTGGCCCGGCGCGGTGGCCGCCGCGGTCGGGCAGTCGGTCGAGTCGGTCGAGCGGGCGCTGCGCCGGCTTGAGCAACGGGACTTCGTGCACGAGCAGAGTGCTTCGACGATGGCCGGGCAGCCGGAGTACCGCTTCCGGCACGTGCTGGTGCGCGACGTCTGTTACCAGCGGCTACCGCGCACCGAGCGGGTGGCCCGGCACGAACGGACGGCCGACTGGCTGGACACGCTCTCGCAGAGCCGGGACACCGACCTGGCCGAGGTGCTGGCCCATCACCGCTGGGCGGCGCACGAGATCGCCCGGTCGCTGGGCATGGAGACCTCCCGCTACGCCGGGCCGGCCCGCGCCGCGCTGCACCGGGCGGCCCGCCGGGCGTACGCGCTGCACGGGCTGGACGCCGCCGCCGGGCACGCCGGTCGGGCGCTCGGGCTGGCCGACGACTCGGACCCGGTGGGCCGGCTCCAACTGGAGCTGCTCAGCACGGAGATCTCCTTCTACCGCGACGGCAACGCGTTCCTGTCCAGCGGCGGGCCGGAGCAGTTACCGGCCCTGGCCGACCGGCTGCTGGCGTACGGCGACGAGGCGTGTGCCGCGCGGGCCTGGACGCTGCTCGGCCAGGCGGCCTGGCTGCGGGCCGACCGGCAGGCCGCGCTGGCCTGCCTGGACCGCGCCGTGCAGCTGTTCGAGCCGCTGCCGGACAGCGCCCAGAAGGCGGACGCCTATGCCGAGCTGGGCCGGTTGCACATGCTCAACTACGAGCGGGACGCGGCGGTGGCTGCGGCGGACACCGCCGTCGAGATCGCCGACCGGCTGGGGCTCACCGAGACCGGGACCAACGCCCGGATCACCGCGGCCACCGCCCGCTACCAGGCCGGCGATCGGTCCGGTCTGGACGAGTTGTACAACATCGTCGAGTTCGCCCGGGCCCGCCAGTTGCTCGCGTTGCCGCGGGCCATCCAGAACCTCGCGTACGCGGTCTGCGAGGAGGGCGACTCGCGGCGCTTCGACGCGCTGTTGTCCGCCTCCCCGGCCCGGACCGCGAGCGGACAGTCGCTGACCACCAGCTACTCGGCCGAGGCGGTCCGGTCCTGGTTCGCGGGCGACTTCGGTCGCTTCCTGGCCGCCGCCGAGGCGTTCGTGCACACCCCGACCGGCAGCTGGGACATGCAGGTACGCGGCCTGCGGGCGGTCCTGCTGGTGCTGCGTGGCCAGCCGGTTCCGCCGGCCGACCCGGGGCGCGACGACGTGGCCGACGCGTTGGACACCGCCCGGCGCAGCGGCTTCCACCGGGTGCACTGGACGATGCTGGCGATGGGCGCGCTGTGCCGGGCCCTACAGGGGCGTACCGACGAGGCCGCCGCCCTGGTCGACGAGTTGGCCGAGGCGTGGACGGCGGTGCCGGCGCTGGCCAGTGGCGAGTGGATCGCCGCGGCCAGCTGGGCGGCCACTCTCGCCGGGCGCAAGCCGGCGGCCCGGGTACGCGGCATGTTGGACCAGGTCGGTCACCGTACGCCCTGGTCGGAGGCGGCGCGGCGGATCGTGACCGGCGCGCTTACCGGCGCCGACGGCGATCACCGGCACGCGGCCGACCTGTTCCTGGCCGCCGCCGAGCTCTACGCCGGGATTCCCGCCCTCAGTGACCGGATGCTGGCGCTGGTCTTCGCGGTGCGGGAGCTGGCTGCGGTCGGTGATCCGGCGCCGACCGAGACCGAGGCGCTGCTGACCGAGGTGCGCGCCTTCGCGCACCGCAACGCCGCGCCCGGCCTGCTCGCCCTGGCCCACCCGCCCACCGGCGACGCCCGCCCGCTCGCCGGCTGAGCCGAAAGCGGCGCGCACGCTGCGCACAAACGGACAAAGAGCCCGGCCCTGACCAGGTGGGAAGGGGTACGCCACCGTACGCCGCGCCACAAGGCACTCCCCGAACCCGCCTCGGACGTGTCACGATTCAGAGCACGGCGTGCGGGGGTGCGCCACAGGGGCTGGACGCGGGGCGCGCCGGCGGCGCGATGAGGAGGATGGTCCGGTGTCAGCGGGTGGGGCCCGCCGGGGACGGCGGGACAACGGGCTCGACGCGAGCGAGTACGCCGTCGCCGGCGACGTGGACCCGCGGGTCGGCGAACACCTGCTCGACGTGCTGGCGGCCGGCGGCATCGCCGCCTATCTGCAACCGTCGGCGGACCTGAACCCGGTCACCCGCACCACCACCGTGCCGTCGCGTCCGGTCGACCGGCTCTACGTGGACCGCTCGCACCTGAGCACCGCGCGGGACTACCTCAGCCAGCTCGCCGACGAGACGGGTGCCGGGCGGTCCGGCGAGGAACCGGACATCGACGCCGAGTGGGACAGGATCGTCGCCGGCTTCCACGCCTCGCCCGGCCCGGGTGACCATCCCTGGCCGGCCGCCGAGGACGTGGACGATCCGGGCAGCCGGGGCTCGACCGCCGCACCGCCCCGACCCGTCCCCGACGAGCCGGCCGGACCGACCGCGACCGACGTGCGCCGCCTGCCGTACGCCGCCGACATCTCCGGCGTCTCGCTGGGACGGGGTCCCCGGGATGGTGACGGACCGTCGCTGCTGGACGGCCTGGACACCTTCGGAAACAACCTGCCGGACGATCCCGACGCCGACGAGCGGTACGTCCCGCCGCCGCCCCCGCCGCTGCCCCGGGTCTCCAAGTACGCGGTGGCCGGCGTACTCGCCGTGCTTGTCGGCTTCCTGTTGTTCCTCTTCCCCGGCCTGCTGCCGGCGGACCGGGGCGTGGTGACGCTGCTCGGCTTCGCCGGCATCCTCGCCGGCTTCGTCACGCTTGTGTGGCGGCTGCGCCCCGGCGACGAGGAACGCGATCCCGACGACGGCGCGGTGGTCTGACTCGACTCGCCGACGCGGTGGTCCGAGCCACCACCGCGCTGGGTAGCCGCCCGGATACCGGGACGGCACCCGCCCACGCCGTGGGGCGTAACAGTGGTGTAACTTACTGTCAGTAGGAATACCGCAGTACGTCACGTCCCCCGCCGACTGCCCGGTTGTTCCTTCCTCGTGGCGGTCACACCCCTGCTGATCGGAATGCCCGAGATGCGACAGAGTTCCCTCGTGGTGGTGGCCAACCGCCTGCCCATCGAC
This sequence comes from Micromonospora sp. FIMYZ51, assembly GCF_038246755.1. Lineage (NCBI taxonomy): Bacteria > Bacillati > Actinomycetota > Actinomycetes > Micromonosporales > Micromonosporaceae > Micromonospora > Micromonospora sp. FIMYZ51. The sequence continues at coordinate 5,335,557 of NZ_CP134706.1, forward strand.
GACAGCGTGGCGCTCGACGGCGCCTGCGAGTGGCGCCGCAGCCCGGGCGGGCTGGTGAGCGCACTGCACCCGCTGCTGCGGCACACCCCGGCGACCTGGGTCGGCTGGGCGGGCGGGACCGGTCCCGCACCCGCGCTGCCCGACGTGGACGGCGTACGGATGCACAGCGTGCCGCTGACCCGCGACGACCTGCGCGACCACTACGAGGGCTTCGCCAACGCGACGCTCTGGCCGATCTATCACGACGCGGTCGAGCAGCCCGAGCACCACCGGCGCTGGTGGGACGCCTACCAGCGGGTCAACCAGCGGTTCGCCGAGGCGACCGCGGAGGTGGCCGAGACCGGCGCGGTGGTCTGGGTACAGGACTACCACCTGCAACTGGTCCCGGGGCTGCTCCGCGCCCTCCGCCCCGACCTGCGCATCGGCTTCTTCCTGCACGTGCCGTTTCCGCCGCCGGAGCTGTTCATGCAGTTGCCCCGCCGGGCCGAGCTGCTGCGCGGGATGCTCGGCGCGGACCTGGTCGGCTTCCAGCGGGCCCAGGCCGCGCACAACTTCGCCCAGCTGGCCACGAAGGTGCTCGGGCTGCCGGCCACCGACCGGCGGATCGCGGTCGACGGCCGGATGGTGCGCATCGGCGCGTTCCCGGTCTCCATCGACATGGCGGAGATGTCCGCGTTGGCCGGCCGGCCGGAGGTGGTCGACCGGGCCCGCCGGCTGCGGCACGATCTCGGCAGTCCCGACCAGGTGATCCTCAGCGTCGACCGGATGGACTACACCAAGGGCATCGAGCAGCGGCTCAAGGCATACAGCGAGCTGCTCGAAGGCGGGCACGTCAAGGTCCGCGACACGGTGCTGGTGCAGGTGGCGGTGCCCAGCCGGGAGCGGGTCGGCCAGTACCAGATCCTCCGGGACCGGGTCGAGCGGGAGGTCGGGCGGATCAACGGGGAGTTCGGCCGGGTCGGCGAGCCGGCCATCCACTACCTCACCCAGCCCTTCGACCGGGCCGAGTTGGCCGCCCTCTACCGGGTCGCCGACGTGATGGCGGTCACCCCGCTGCGTGACGGGATGAACCTGGTCGCCAAGGAGTACGTCGCCGCCCGGGTGGACGACGCCGGTGCGCTGCTGCTCAGCGAGTTCGCCGGTGCCGCCGCCGAGTTCGGGCAGGCGTACCTGGTCAACCCGCACGACCTGGAGGGGCTCAAGCAGGGGCTGCTCGCCGCGCTGCGGGCCGAACCGGCCGACGTGCGGGCCCGGATGCGGGCCATGCGCGAACACCTGCGGGAGCACGACATCCGCGCCTGGGCCCGGTCCTACCTGTCCGCGTTGGACCAGAGCGGCTCGCTGCGCACCCGGCTCACCGGCGGCTGACCACCGGCGGCCGGGTCGACGCCGCGCCGTGGCGGGTCACGGCCGGCGCGCCGCCCGCCGGGGTCAGCGCGCCTCGGCCCGGGTCGGGTCCTTGACCAGCCAGTCGAGGATGGCGTCGATCGGCTCCTGCCAGCGCGCGTCGAGCATCAGGTCGTGCCCCATGCCGGGGAAGAGCAGCGGCGCCGAGCCGTACCGCCGGGCCGCGCGGGTCAACGCCGCCGGCGGCAGCACCCGGTCATCCGGGCTGCCCAGCACCAGCACCGGTGGCTGGCCCACCGCGGGCTCCGGGTCGGCGCCGGTGAGCAGTTGCCACTGGGCCCGCCGGGCGGCCCGGCCGAGCCGGGTGGTGTGCCGCCGCGCGTCGGCGTCCGGCGTCTCGCGGCTGAACAGCTGCCGGCGGCTCAGCCGCAGCCCACCACCGAAGATCGCCGGCAGGGTGCCGAGCGGGTTGCGACGCAACGCGGCACCGAACGTCGCCCAGCCGCCGAGCACCGGGGCCACCAGCACCGCCGCCCGGGCCGGGTAGCGGGCCAGGGCGTGCGCGACCACCAGGGCCCCGGCGCCGTGCCCCACCAGCACCGCCTGGCGCGGCAGGCCCGCCGCCACCTGGACCACGTCGTGGGCGTACGCCCGCAGCGTCGCCTCCGGCGCCGGCTCGCTGCCGCCGTGCCCGCGCAGGCTCACCGCGTACGCCGGGAAGCCCCGGGCGGCCGTGTGCCCGAGCCAGTGCTCGGCGTACGCCCAGGCCCCATGCCCGAAGCCCGGCACGAACAGCAGCGGCGGCTGACCCTCGTCCGGCTCGGGCAGGACGCTGAGCACCTCGCGCCGGACCGGGCGGACCGGTCGGGCCCACTCCCAGCCCCGCACCACCCGCAGCCGCTCACCGTTCACTTGGCGCCCTCCAGGTCGTGCAGCGCACGCTCCAGCGCACGCAGGTAGTCGGCGTGGCCGACCTCGAACCAGTGCCGGGTCGACTCCTTGACCGGCCCCGAGTAGCGCTCACCAGCGCCGGAGCGGACCCGGGCGGCGAAGGCGGCGGCCCGCTCCGGTCGGGTGGCGCGCTGGCGCAGCAGCCGGGCGAAGAGCACGGTCTGCCAGTGCGCCAGGGCGAACAGGCCGGAGTCCGGCTGGAGCAGGCCGGCCACCGCGAGGGTGGGATGCTCCGGCGCGAAGGCGTTGAGCCACAGCCGAGGCCGGCCCACCCCCTCGTCGTCACCGAGGATCTTGGCGTCCAGGAACTCGAAACGCGGCAGGTAGCCGGTGGCGAAGACGACCAGCTCCGGGTCGATCCGCCGGCCGTCGGTCAGCTCCACCGAGTGCGGCTGGAACCTGGCGACGTCCGGCACCGGGGTGATCGCGCCGTGCCCGACGTAGTAGACCAGCTGGCTGTTGGCGATCGGATGGGTCTCGTACACCCGGTGGTCGGGCTTGGGCAGGCCGAACCGGGTCAGGTCGCCGACGGTCAGCCGCAGCGTCCGGTGGTAGAGCCACTGCCGTACCCGCAGCGGCACCCGCAACGCCAGCAGGGTGTCGTTCACCTGGTCGGCCGGGCGGCCGAAGACGTACTTCGGGGCGTACCAGTAGCCCCGGCGGGTGGAGTGCCAGCAGCGCGACGCCTGCTGCGCGGCCTCCACCGCGATGTCGCAGCCGGTGTTGCCCGCGCCCACCACGAGCACCCGCTTGCCGCGCAGCTGCGCCGGGTCCTTGTAGGACGAGGCGTGCATGACCTCGCCCCGGAACTGTTCCAGCCCCTCGTAGCGGGGCAGCTTCGGCGACCAGTTGTGCCCGTTGGCGATCAGCACGGCGGCGTACCGGGAGGTGCGTTCGGGGCCGTAGCCGCCGGTGCTGCGGGTGGTCACGTCCCAGCGGTCGTCGGCCACCGGCTCCACCCGCACCACCTCGGTGCCGAACCAGATGTGCCGGCGCAGGTCGAAGTGGTCGGCGTACCGCTCGAAATAGGACAGCAGCTGGCTGTGGTGCGGGTAGTCCGGCCAGTCGTCCGGCATCGGGAAGTCGGGGAACTGGGTGAACGGCCGCGACGAGATCAGGTGGGTGCTCGCGTACACCGGGCTGCGGTCGTGCCGCCAGTTCCAGGCGCCGCCGATGCCGGTCTCCCGCTCGTAGCAGTCGACGCCGAAGCCGTGCTCGGCAAGGTTCTTCACCGCGGTCAGGCCACTGGCGCCGGCGCCGATGACACAGACGGTGTCGCCCCGGTCGGAGACCGGGCGGCCGGCACGGCTGTGGGCGAGCGTGGTCGGCTCCGGATCGGGCTCGGGCCGGCCGGGCTCGGTGGGGGTGGGCACCGGGGATCTCCTTCGTCTCGGCACGAGTGCCGGGTCGGGCGAAATCCTTCCGACAACGGCGCGGGATGTCCAGCCCGGCCGGCGGCGGTTCGTCAGGCGTCGGTGGGAAGCAGCAGGTCGACCAGGACCGGAAAATGGTCGCTGGCCCGGCGGGTCAGCGGGGTGTCCAGCACGTCGTAGTCGACGACGGTGAGCCGCGGATCGACGAAGAACGCGTCGATCCGCCGCCGGGGATCGGCACAGGAATAGGTGAGCCGGTCGGCCCGGTCCGCCACCACCGCCGCGTCGGTCAGCCCACGGGCGACGACGGACCAGGCCGGCCCGCCCGGCTCCTCGTTGAGGTCGGCCGCGGCGATCACCGGGTGCTCCGCCGCTTCGAGGTCGCGTTTGAACAGTTCGGCCTGGCCGGGCCGCTCGGCCGCATCGGTGGACAGGTGCGAGCCGGCCACCGTGAACCGGGCCGTGCCGGCCACCAGGCAGTCGGCGTACGCGGCGCCGCGCAGGTGCCGGCCCGGGGTGAGCGGGAAACGCCGGCACCGGGTGCCGGTCACCCGCACCCGCAGGCTGGTCAGCAGCAGGTTGCCCAGGGACGGCAGCCCACCGGCGGCAACCACCAGGCCGAACGAGGCGGCCAGCGTGGCGGACTTCTCCCGCCACCGGAACCGGCGCGGTCCCTCCTGGACGACAAGCACGTCCGGCGAGGCCGCGCGGACCACCTCGGCCAGCGCGGCGGTGTCGTCGCGCTGGCCGTGGATGTTGTAGGAGAGCACCCGCAACGGCACGCCGGGTGGGGTCACCTCAGATCCGCCGGGCCAGGTCCGCCGCGCCGATCACCCCGGCGGAGTTGCCCAGCTCGGCCGGGCGGATCTCGGCCACCGGCAGCCGGCTGCGCTGGGCGAGCGCCTCGGTGAACGACCGGCGGGTGGGCCCCATCAGCAACTCTCCGGCGTCGATGACACCACCGCCGACGACCAGGATCTGCGGGTCCAGGATCTGCGCCATGTCCGCCAGGCTGGTGCCGAGCCAGCGCCCGACCTGGGCGAACGCCTCGGCGGAGACCGGGTCGCCGCCCTTGGCCGCGGCCGTCACCATCGGCCCGGTGATCGCCTCGGCGTCGCCCTGGGCCAGCCCCAGCAGCGCGGTGGCCCGGTGCGGTTCCTGGCGGGCGGCGGCACGGGCGAAGCGGACCAGGGCGCTGCCGCTGGCGTACTGCTCGATGCAGCCGAGCCGGCCGCAGCCGCACTGGTGACCGTCCGGCACGGTGAGCATGTGGCCCAGTTCGGCGGCGATGCCGTTGGCGCCCCGGACCAGTTCGCCGCCGAGCACGATGCCACCGCCGACGCCGGTGCCGATGGTGAACATGATCATCGAGTCCTCGGCGTGCCGGGCGGCGCCGTAGCGGAACTCCGCCCAGGCCGCCACGTTGCCGTCGTTCTCGACGATGACCGGCAGCCCGACGGCCGTGCTGACGTACGCCCGCAGCGGCTCGTCGCGCCAGGCCAGGTTCGGCGCGAAGAGCACCGTGGAGCGGCTGGCGTCGATCCAGCCCGCCGCGCCGATGCCGACCGCCTGGATCTCGTGCCCGGTAGCCAGCTCGGTGACCAGCTCGATGATGACGTCGCGGGTCTTGCCCACGTCGTCGGCGGGGGTGTCCCGTCGGGTCTGCACGAGCACCTTGCCGGTGTCGTCGACGACACCGCCGGCCACCTTCGTGCCACCCACGTCGACTCCGATGGTCAGCGTCACCGCTGCCACTCCCCTCTGCTGTGCCACCCCGCACGCCGGCGATGGCCGGTGCCGCGGGTCATCCGTGGTCAGGCTCCATCGCCTGGCGCGCCCTGCTGCCCGGCGGGGACGGGGCTCTCCGGCGACCGGGTCGCGACGGACCAGACGTCCCGCTCCGGTGCCGGCTGAGAATCATGCCCGGTACGGGTCGCCTCGCGCCACACGTGGTCGGTGTCCGGACCGCCGGTGGAGCCGCCCGAGGGCTCGGCGACGGGCTCGGTGGCGGGCTCGGTGGTCGACTCGGCGGGGGCGAAGGCGCGCAGAAAGCTCGCCAGTCCGGCGGCCAGATCGCCCGCGCCGGTGGCCAGCCGCTCGGCGAATTCGGGACTCGGATCACGCAAGGCGGCGATTCCCCGGCACACCGGACAGATGCAGCATTCCGCCGTACCGGTGGCGATACCGGCCGCCGTCGACCCGGTCGGCGGCCCGGCGACCCCGCTGTGACCGAGGACACTTGTCACGATCCCGCCGAGCGGGCCGAGCGGCCCGGCGGTGGGCCCGGCGGCGGCCAGTCGCGCGGTGGCCAGCAGCGTGGCGACGAGTCGCTCCGCTTCCTCCCGGGCGGAGCCCGGATCCGTTGCACCCATGCTGGGCTCCTCTACCGTGGCGCCCGGGTGGCCGGACGCCTCACTGCGCCGCACCGGGTGCTTCTACCCGGCGCTTGAGCTGCTTCAACGCGGCATCCATGATCATTTTTTCGGCCTTGCGCCGGAACATGCCGAGCATCCCGACCGCCAACTCGACCTCAAGCGTGTAGGTCACGGTGGTGCCGCCGTCGGCGTTGGCCGCCAGGTCGTACGAGCCACGCTGAACCTTCTGCATCTTCGAGGGCGCCACCAGGTGCCACTCGATGCGGGTCAGGTCCTCGGCGTAGGAGTACTCGAGCACGTACTCGTCGGCCAGCACCCCGGCGTCGAGGACGAACCGGACCTGACTGGCATAGCCGTCCTCGTACTCCTCGATCACCGTGGCCGCGCGTACCGCGTCGGTCCACTCGGGGTAGCTCGGAAAGTCACAGATGACCGCCGCGACCCGGTCCGGTGCCGCGTCGATGATGATCGACTGGGTGGAGGAGTCCGCCATGTGGGGGAGGCTACCCGTCCGGTGGGTGCCCGCGCGCCGCGCCGCCTACCTGCGGTGCCACCTGGCCGGCGGGGCGGGTAGGTTTCGACAGGAGCCGCCCGAGGCGGCCGCGGCCCGGCCAAGTGAGCACGAGGGAGTGCAGGTGCGCGAGTTCTCCGTCCCACCGATCGTCACCGTCGGCGAATCGGCAAACCTCACCGACCCGGTCTGGGAGAACGCCGAGGTCGCGCCGGACACGGTGCAGTTCATCCGGCGTGACGCGACCGGCGGCCTGGTGGACGTGACCTGCCGCCAGTTCCGTGACGAGGTGGAAGCGGTCGCCCGCGGCCTGGTCGCCGCCGGCGTGCAGCCCGGTGACCGGGTCGCGCTGATGAGCCGGACCCGCTACGAGTGGACCCTCGTCGACTACGCCGTCTGGGCGGCCGGTGCGGTCACCGTGCCGATCTACGAGACCTCCAGCGCCGAGCAGGCGGCCTGGATCCTGGCCGACTCCGGCGCGGTGGCCGTCGTGGTGGAGAGCACCGCCAATGCCACGCTGGTGGCCGGCGTCCGCGACCAACTGCCCGACCTGGCCCACCTGTGGCAGATCGACCTGGGCGGAGTCGACGAGATCGTGGCCGCCGGCACGGCGGTGGAGCCGGCCGAGATCGAGCGCCGCCGGGCGGCGTTGCGCTCGTCGGACCTCGCCACCATCATCTACACCAGCGGCACCACCGGCCGGCCCAAGGGCTGCGTGCTGACCCACCGCAACATGTACGCCGACATCGCGAACGCGGTACCGGTGCTGCCCAACCTGTTCGGGCCGAACGCGTCGACCCTGCTCTTCCTGCCGCTGGCGCACGCCTTCGCCCGGCTCATCCAGATCGGCGTGGTGCAGGCCCGGGCCACCATGGCGCACTGCGCCGACCCCAAGCAGCTGCTCACCGAGTTGCAGGAGGTCAAGCCCACCTTCGTGCTCTCGGTGCCGCGGGTCTTCGAGAAGGTCTACAACGGCGCCAAGCAGAAGGCCGAGGCCGGCGGCAAGGGCAAGATCTTCGCCCGGGCCGAGGCGGTCGCCATCGCGTACAGCGAGGCGCTGGAGACCTCGACCGGGCCGAGCCTGGCCCTGCGCGCCCAGCACGCGCTCTTCGACCGGCTGGTCTACGGCAAGCTGCGGGCCGCGCTCGGCGGGCGGTGCCGCGACGCGATCTCCGGTGGCGCGCCGCTCGGTGCCCGGCTGGGGCACTTCTTCCGCGGTGTCGGGGTGACCGTCTGCGAGGGTTACGGGCTCACCGAGACCTCCCCCGCCGCCTCGGCGAACCTGCCGGGGTTCACCCGGATCGGCACGGTCGGCCGGCCGCTGCCCGGCGTGACCATCCGGATCGCCGACGACGGCGAGATCCTGATCGCCGGGGACCTGATCTTCAAGGGGTACTGGCGCAACGACGCGGCGACCGCCGAGGCGATCAGCGCCGACGGCTGGTTCCACACCGGTGACCTCGGTTCGCTCGACGACGACGGCTATCTGACCATCACCGGCCGGAAGAAGGAGATCATCGTGACGGCCGGCGGCAAGAACGTCGCCCCGGCCATGCTGGAGGACCAGGTCCGGGCGCACCGGCTGGTCAGCCAGTGCGTGGTGGTCGGCGACCGGCAGCCGTTCATCGCCGCGCTGGTCACCCTCGACGAGGAGGCCCTGCCGGCCTGGCTGGAGTCGGCCGGCCTGCCGGCCGACACCGATGTCGAGACGTTGCGCGAGCACGAGGGGCTGCGGGCCGAGATCCAGGGCGCCGTGGACCGGGCCAACGCGACGGTCTCCCAGGCCGAGGCGATCAAGGTGTTCCGCATCCTGCCGAGTGACTTCACCGAGGCCACCGGCGAACTGACCCCGTCGATGAAGGTCAAACGGCAGGTCGTGCACAAGACGTACGCGGCAGAGATCGCGGATATCTACCGCGGCTGACTACGATCCGTCACGTGCCCGCCTCCACCTCGGCCCTGGCCCGCGCCCACCCGCTCGCTGCGGCGGCCCGGGTGGTCGTGCTGTCGCTGATCGCCGTCCTGACCCTGCTCGCCACCCGCGACCTGGTCCAGTTGTGGTGGATCGTCCTGCTGGGGATCGCCGGGCTGCCCGCCTGCCTGGCCCCCCAGCATCGGCTGATCGGCCCGCTCAGCCGATTGGCCGAGGTGGTCGTGCTCGGCCTGGCGGCGAGCCAGGTGGCCGCGGTCGCCGCCGTCGGTGGTCACATCGGCGGGCTGGGTGCCTCCGCGGTGCTGCCGTACCTGGCGGTGCCGGTGACCGTGACCGCGCTGCGGCGTCGCTTCCGCGAGGGCGCGGTGCTGATCGCGGTCGTCGCCGGCACCCTGCTGGTGGCCGGGGCGTTCACCCAGGTCGCCGGGGTGGCGCAGCTGACCCAGCCGGGCTACCTCGCGGTCTGCGCCCAGTGGCTGATCCTGGCCGCCCTCGGTCTGTCCGCGGCGCGCACCCTGCACCGGGTGATGCTCGTCCGGCAGGAGATCAAACCCCAGCCGTACGCCGAGGCGACCCGGCTGCTGACCCAGCTGCGTACGGTGGCCCGGCAGCTGCCCGGCGCGACGCTCGACCCGGGCGGGATCTCCGAGCACCTGCTGGAGGAGTTGCGCACGGTGGCCCGCACCGACCGGGGGGCGGTGCTCTCCGCCAGCGGCGGCGGACGGCTGGTGGTGCTCGCCCAGATCGGCGCGGACCGGGTCGACTGGGAGACCACCCTCGACGCGGACTCGGCAATCGCCGACGCGTGGGCCAGCCAGCAGCCGCAGACCGCGGCCCGCTCGCAGTCCCGCTCGCACTCCGGCGCTGGGGTCTCCGCGCTGATCGTGCCGCTGGTCGCCGGGGTCCGCACGGTCGGTCTGGTGGTGCTGGAGGCGGACGCCGCGCAGGCGTACCCGCCACCGGTGGTGGCCCAGGTGACCGGGCTGACCGGGCCGGCGGCGCTGCGCCTGGAGGCGGCCCTGCTCTTCGACGAGGTGCGGTCGCTGGCCACCAACGAGGAGCGGCAGCGGTTGGCCCGCGAGATCCACGACGGGGTGGCCCAGGAACTGGTGATGGTCGGCTACGGCATCGACAACGCCCTGGCCACCGTGCACGACGACGCCGAGGAGACCGCCGATTCGCTGCGTACGCTGCGCCAGGAGGTCACTCGGGTGATCACCGAGCTGCGGCTGAGCCTGTTCGAGCTGCGCAGCGAGGTGGACCGGCACGGTGGCCTGGCCGCCGCGATCGCCGAGTACGCCCGCACCGTCGGTGCCTCCGGCGGGCTGCGGGTGCACCTGTCGCTTGACGAGTCCACCGCCCGGCTGCCCGCCGCCACCGAGGCCGAACTGCTGCGGATCGCCCAGGAGGCGGTCACCAACGCGCGTAAGCACGCCGGTGCGGCAAATCTCTGGGTGACCTGTGAGGTGGATCCGCCGTACGCTCAGATTGAAGTGTCAGATGACGGTCACGGCATAGGTGACCAGCGCTCGGACGGGCACTATGGTCTTGCGATCATGGCCGAGAGAGCGGAACGTATCCGGGGCCGGTTGGAGATCAGACCGCGACAGCCGAGCGGCACGACCGTCGCGGTGGTGGTCGGCTCCTCGCCCCGGCGCGGTAACGTTCGCGGCAGCGCCGCCGCCGCACCAGAAGGGGAGTAACCCGAGGATGACCACAAGCCCGACACCGGCAACCCGTACCAAGGTCCTCCTTGTCGATGATCACGACTTGATCCGCAAGGGCCTGCGGCACGCCTTCGAGCGCGACCGGCAGTTCGAGGTCGTCGGCGAGGCGGCCACGGCGGCGGAGGGCGTCCGACAGGCCGGCGCGTTGCAGCCGGATGTGGTGATCATGGATCTCCGGCTGCCCGACGGCAGCGGCCTGGAGGCCACCCGGGCGCTGCGCAAGTCCAGCGCGTCGATGGGCATCGTGGTGCTCACCATGTACGCGGGTGACGACCAGCTCTTCGGTGCCCTGGAGGCCGGGGCGAGCGCGTTCGTGCCGAAGACCGCACCGGCCGACGAGGTCGTCGCCGCCGCCCGGCACGCCGCCTCCTCCCCCAGCGCCTTCACCGCCGCCGACCTGGCCGAGGCGATGAAGCGCCGGCTCGCCCCGTCCGGTCCGCAGCTCTCCCCCCGCGAGGGCCAGGTGCTGCGGCTGCTCGCCGACGGGATGAGCGTGGCCGGCATCGCCAAGCAGCTGTTCGTCAGCGAGTCCACTGCCAAGACGCACATCTCCAAGCTCTACGAGAAGCTCGGCGCGGCCAACCGCGCGCAGGCCCTGATGACCGCGCTGCGACTCGGCCTGCTGGAAGCGCCGGACGCGCCGAAGTTCTGACGCGGCCGGCGCACCTAGACCACGGAAGATCCGTGTCCGCTCCCACGCGGGCACGGATCTTCCCGTACGGATAGCCGTAACCGGTCCCGCGCTATGGTTTCCCGGGCCGAAGCGGGGCAGAATACCCGCCGGGGCACGGACGCCCCAGACGGTGCAGAGGGGTGGGAGAGCATTGCAGCGGCCGGACTGGGCACCCGAGACCATCGATGTCGAGCGGCCCAGCGTCGCCCGCATGTACGACTACTACCTCGGCGGTTCACACAACTTCGCGGTCGACCGGGCAGCCGCCCAGGCCATGGTGGCCGCGGTGCCGGAGGCGCCGCTGATGGCCCAGGCCAACCGCGCGTTCCTGCGCCGTGCCGTGCAGTACCTGACAAGCGTCGGCGTCCGACAGTTCCTGGACATCGGTTCGGGCATCCCGACGGTCGGCAACGTGCACGAGATCGCCCAGCGGCACGCCCCGGACGCCCGGGTGGTCTATGTCGACGTCGACCCGGTCGCCGTGGCACACAGCCGGGAGATCCTGGCCGGCAACGAGGGCGCCATCGTCGTCCAGGAGGACCTACGCCGCCCGGAGCAGATCCTGGCCCACCCGGACATCCGGGCGATGCTCGACTTCTCCCAGCCCGTCGCCGTCCTGGTGGTGGCGGTGCTGCACTTCGTCGCCGACGACGACCGGCCGACCGAGGTGCTGCGTACCCTGCGCGCCGCGCTGGCCCCGGGTAGCCACCTGGTGCTCTCCCAGGCCAGCCACGACGGCCGCGGCGAGGCCGAGCGGGCCGAGGCCGAGCAGGTCTACCGGCGCACCGACAGTCCGCTGTGGGTACGCAGCCGGGCCGAACTGACCGCCTTCTTCGACGGTTTCGAGCTGGTCGAGCCCGGGGTGGTGTGGGTGCCGCAGTGGCGGCCGGAGACCCCGGACAGTGCCGAGGACGCCGAGCGGGCGGTGTTCCTCGGCGGAGTCGGGCGCCTCGGTGGCTGAGCCTCCGGCAGACGCGGCGGGCGGAGCGTTCGCCCGCGCCTGGGCCAAGGCGCTCTGGGGCACCAGCTACCTGCCGATGCCCCAGGCCCAGCTGGAGGCGCTGTTGCGGCGGCTCACCGACCTGATGGCCGAGACGCTGCGCACCGAGCCGCTCGACCTGCGGGTGGGGCACCGGGTCGCCACCGAGCTCGTCGCCGCGCACATCGCCTCCGCCGAGGCGCTCGGTCGCACCCTGGAGGTGATCCAACTCCGGCTGGTCCGCGATCTCGACCTGGCCGCGGACGACATCTCCGACCGGATGGCCCGACTGCTGGCCGCCGTCGCCACCGGGTACGCCCGGGCCCTGCGCGACCGCACCCTGGACGAGCAGGAGGCGATCCGGCGGGCCGCGATGACCGCCCGGGACAAGGCGGAACAGGCGCTGCGCGCCAGCGAGGCCCGGTTCCGGCACCAGGCCACCCACGACCCGCTCACCGACCTGCCCAACCGCACGCTCTTCGGCGAACGGCTCGCGGCGGCCCTGGACCGTTCGGCCGGCGGTGGTCGCCGGGTCGGGCTCTGCTTCCTCGACCTGGACCGGTTCAAGCGGGTGAACGACGCGTTCGGCCACCAGATCGGCGACCGGGCGCTTATCGCGGCGGCCCGGCGGTTGAGTCGGGCCGTGGAGCCGCACCTGGTGGCCCGGCTCGGCGGCGACGCGTTCGTGATCCTGGTCGAGCGGTCCACCGGCACCGGAGACGTGGTCGCCGTCGCCGAGGCGGCGCTGGCCGCCCTGGCCGAGCCGGTGGCGGTCGACGGGCACGACGTGACGGTCACCGCGAGCGTCGGCATCGTGGAACGCCGGGCCGCCGACAGCTCACCTGACGACCTGATGCGGGCCGCGGGCAGCACGCTGCACTGGGCCAAGACCGCCGGTGGGGCCCGGTGGGCGCTGTACGACGCCGAGCGGGACGACCGGGAACAGGCCCGCCAGGCGTTGAGCGCGGCCATCCCCACCGGCCTGGAACGCGGCGAGTTCTACCTCGACTACCAGCCGCTGACGTCGCTGCACGACGGTTCGCTGCTCGGCGTGGAGGCGCTGGTGCGCTGGCGTCACCCGCAGTTGGGGGTGCTGCCGCCGGGCACCTTCATCGGGCTGGCCGAGGAGACCGGGCTGATCGTGCCGCTTGGCGGCTGGGTGCTCGCCGAGGCGTGCCGGGAGGCGGTCGGCTGGACGGCCGCCACGGCGCAGCCACCGTACGTCAGCGTCAACCTGGCGGTACGCCAGGTCCGTCGGCCCGGCCTGGTGCAGGAGGTACGCGCGCTGCTGCGGCGTACCGGCCTGCCCCCGGAGCGGCTCCAGTTGGAGATCACCGAGAGCACCATGATGAGCGGTGCCGAGGAGCCGGTGCGGGCCCTGCGGGCCCTGGCTGACCTGGGCGTGCGCATCGCCATCGACGATTTCGGCACCGGCTACAGCAACCTGGCGTACCTGCGGGACCTGCCGGTGACCGAGCTGAAGGTGGCCGGCGAGTTCGTTCGTGGCCTGCGCGCCCCGGAGGCCGCCGACGAACGGATCCTCGCCTCGCTGGTCTCGCTGGCCCACGCGCTGAACCTGACCGTGACCGCCGAGGGGGTGGAGACCGACCGGCAGGCCGAGCGGCTGCGGGCGATCGGCTGCGACGCCGCCCAGGGCTGGCACTTCGGCCGTCCCGCCCCCGCCGAGAACATCCTCGCCCGGGTGAAAGGAAGGGCCCCCTGTTAACGCCTGGTGTATAGCAGGGGCCCCCTCCTAACACCAACCGGATCAGTCGGCGAGCAGGGCGGCCAGCCGTCGCGCCTGGGTCTCCCAGCGCCATTCCCGCTCCACCCAGGCACGGCCGGCCGCGCCGAACTGCCGAGCCAGGTCCCGGTCGGCCAGCAGGGTGGCCACCCGGTCGGCGAGTTCGGCAAGGTCGCGGCCGTTCACCACGTACCCGGTCTCCCCCTCCCGCACCGCGTCGGGCGCACCGCCGGAGTCGCCGGCCACCACCGGTAGGCCGGTCGCGGACGCCTCCAGGTAGACGATGCCGAGCCCCTCGACGTCCAGGCCCCGGTTGCGGGTCCGGCAGGGCATCGCGTACACGTCGCCGGCTGCGTAGTGGGCGGGCAGGTCCGCCGCCGGGACCGAGCCGGTGAAGACCACGTCCCGTTCCACCCCGGACTGCCGGGCCAGCCGGGCCAGCGTGGCCCGGTACGGGCCACCGCCGACCACCAGCAGCGCCGCGTCGGGCACCCGGCGACGGATCAGCGGCATCGCCCGGATCAGCATGTCCTGGCCCTTGCGCGGCACCAGCCGGGACACGCAGACCACCACCGGACGGTCGGACAGCCCCAGCCGGTGCCGCACCGCGGCACCGTCGACGCCCGGGTGGTACAGGTCGGTGTCCACGCCGGGGGCGAGCCGGCGCAGCTCGGTCACCCCGTCCAGCGCCCGCGCCAACCGGGTGCGGGTGTACTCCCCCAGGTAGGTGACCACGTCGGTGCCCCGGCCGATGCGGCGCAGCACGCCCCGGGCCACCGGCAGCGCCGCCCATCCCACCTCGTGACCGTGGGTGAGTGCGACCACCCGCCGCACCCCGGCCCGGCGACGCAGCCCGGCGGCGAGCAGGCCGAGCGGCGCCGCCGCGCCGAACCAGACCGTGTCGCAGTCGTACGCGCGGGCCAGCCGGGCGGCGCGGCGGGCCACCAGCGGTGTGGGCAGCAACACCCGGGTACGGTCGCGGACCACCTCGAAGGGCTGGTCGGCGTCGAACTTGTCGGCACCGGACCAGCTCGACGCGTACACCACCACCGACCCGGCCGGCAGGCGTACCGCGAGGTTGTGCACGAACGACTGGATGCCGCCCGGTCGGGGCGGGAAGTCGTTCGTGACCAGCAGCGTGCGACCCATCAACCGATCCTTCTTGCGTACGCGCGGGCGGCGGCGATCCGCTCGACGGTGGACGGGTGCGAGGCGGAGTAGAGGTACTCCCAGCGGGGCGGATCCGGATCGGCGAGGTTGACCCCGGCGAGCCGCCGCTGCATCGCCTCGAAGGCGACGGGGTCACCGGTCAGGGCCAGCGCGTGCGCGTCGGCGTGCGCCTCGACCCGCCGGGACATCAGCGCCTGCACCGGCGTGAAGATCAGCCCGGCCACCGTGACCACGGCCAGCAGCAGCCCGAACGCCCGCGGCTGGGCCACCGAGTCGACCCCGGCCAGCCGCAGCAGCGGTGGCCAGGAGCCGATCAGGTAGAGCGCGACCACCGCGGCGGCGGCGCCGAGCGCGCCGGTGAGCGTGCCGACAAGTACGTCCCGGTCCTTGGCGTGGCCGAGTTCGTGTGCCACGACCGCGGTCACCTCGGCCGGCGTCGCCTCGCGCAGCAGGTTGTCGTAGACCACGACGCGGCGGGTCGGCCCGAACCCGGAGACGTACGCGTTGACCGCCCGGGTACGCCGGGAGGCGTCGGCGACCAGCACGTCGCGCACCGGGACCCGATCCCGTTCGGCCAGCTCCATCAGCTGGCTGCGCAGCGGGCCGGGTTCCATCGGGCTGAACCGGTTGAACACCGGCTCGACCAGCACCGGCAGCACGAAGGAGAGCAGCACCACAAGGGTCGCCGCCCCGGCCGCGCCGAACGCCCACCACCAGCGCGGCGCCAGCCGGACCACGGTGTAGAAGCCGAGCAGGGCCACCGCTCCGATGACCGCGCTTACCGCGTACGACTTGAGCAGGTCGGTCGCCCAGCCGCCCCAGCCGTTGGTGGCCAGCCCGTACCGGGTGAGCACGGTGTGCCGCCAGGCGGCGAAGGGGAGGGTCACCAGGTCGGCGACCAGCACCACGGCGAGCCCGCCGAGGATCGCCTGGGCGATCCAGTGGTCACCGAAGGGGCGCCCGGCCAGCTCGATCAGGCGGCTGCCCAGCGGGGTCAACCCCAGCGCCAGCGCCACCAACAGCCCGACGCCGAGCGCCGTCCAGCTGCCGGGACGCAGCGCGGAACGGAACTGCCGGGCCCGCTCCACCTGGTCGGCGGGCAGCTCGCGCAGCGCGGCGAGCTGGTCGGCCCGGGGCGCCGGTGGGCGGCTCCACGGGATCAGCACCAGCGCCGCCACGACCACGGCGACACCGAGGCCGGCGAGGGTGAGCAGGGCCCATCCGCGCGGACTCACCGCGCCACCGTGTGCCGGTAGCCGAACCGTACCGGCATGCCGTGCCCATGTCGCCTACCCGCCACGCCGCCACTCCTCCCGCCCGTGCGCGCCCATCCTAGTTCTCCCGTCCGGTGCGCCCGCCGCCCGGCGGACGGCCCCCGGCCCACGCCCGGTGCGGTCAGGAGCGGGACAGCCGGCGCAGCAGCGAGTCGGCTCCCAACGGGTACGCGCCGTGCCGGCGTACGCCGTCGGCGACCTCGCGGTCGGAGGAGACCACCACCACCGGGCGGCCCGGCGGCTCGGCGCGGACCAGGCGGCGGATCAGCTCGTCGGCGGTCTCCCCCTTGCGGGAGAACAGCACCCGGACCCCGCGTGGGGCGGGCGGCAACCCGTGGATGCGCTCGGCGCCGTCGAAAACCACTGTCACCTCGTCGCCGGTCTGCGCGGCGATGCCACCGAGCCCGGTGATCAACCGTTTGCGCTGTTGCTCCAGCGACATCTCGCCGAAGCCCCGTTTGGTCACGTTGTAGCCGTCCACCACCAGGTGCGCCCGGGGCAGGGCGAGCAGCTGGTCGAGCCGGGCCGGGTCGTCGGTGTCCCGGGCCCGGGTGGCGGCACCGGCCACGGTGGCCGTCGAGGAGTCGGCGAAGCTCTCCGCGACGAAGTCGGCGGGTAGCCGGTCCACCGGGTCCAGGGCCAGTTCACGGCGGAGCCCGACGGCGGCCTGCCCGATGGTCTCCAGGAGCAGCCACAGCCGCGCGTCGTCGACGGAGCGGGCCTCCTTCGCGCTGGCCCGGGCGACGCCCGCCGCGGCCTCCGCCTCGGCCAGCCGGGCGCGGATCCGGCGCAGTTCGGCGTCCGCGTCCGCGGCGGCCCGGGTGGCCCGTCCCCGCTCGGTGGCCAGCAGTTCGCTCGTCTTGCGCTCGCGGGCCTGGGTCTCCCGCAGGGTACGGGTCAGCTGCCGGTTCTCCTCGCGCAGCTGGCCCAGTTCCTCGCGTACCCGGGCAAGTTCGTCCCGTAGCTTGTCGGCCTCCACCCGGGCGACCGCCCGATCGTGCTCGGCCCGGGTGGCCCGCTGTTCGGCCTGGCGGACCAGTTCGGCGACGACCGCGCTGTCCGCCTCGGCGCGCACGGCCTCCCCGCTGGCCTCGATCAGCTGCCGCCATTCGCGCGGCCGGGCCAGATAGGCCAGGGCGGCCACCTCGACCGGATCGGCGGCGGCCGGGGCCGTTCCCTCGACCACTGCGGTGCCCAGGTCGCCGGCGTCGGCCAGCACCCGGCTGGTGACCCGCTGACGGAACAGCGGATCACCCGCGAGCTGGGCGGCGATCGCCGGGGCACCGAGCCGGGCCCGCCGGTTGGGCGCGAACTTCGCCACCCGGCGCAGCGGCACGGGCACCTCGTCGGCGGGCAGGCCGGGCAGCACCGCGGCGGTGAGCGAGACGATCCGCTGTCGGACCGGCTCGGGCAGGCTCGGTTCCGGCTCGGACTCCGACGAGCTCGGTTCCGGCTCGGATTCGGACCGGTCAGGGTCCGGCGTCGCGGCGGACGCCGGGGCGTCGGCGGCGGCGTGATCAGGGCGGTCACCGGCAGCCGGCACCGGGACGACCTGCTCCTCCTGGCGGAGGTTGTCGTCGTGCGGCTCGGTGAGGGGCATGTGGCAAGTCTCCCACCGCGACCGGGCCCACCGCCTGGTGAGTGAGCCGATCTCTCATCCTAGACCGGTGGTGACGGGTGGGACGGCTGGGACTGGAGTGTCGCACCGGACCGTTACCGTGCCGCCGATGGCAGCACAGGAGTACCTCCAGCCGGCGCTGGCCGGGCTCGACCCGGCCACCGACGGTGTCGACCCGGCGTTGCCGCTGCACGCGACGACATTCGTCGTGGTCGACCTGGAGACCACCGGCGGTGCCCCGGACGGCGGCGGCATCACCGAGATCGGCGCGGTCAAGGTGCGCGGCGGCGAGCAGCTGGGGGTGCTGGCCACCCTGGTCAACCCCGGGGTGCCGATCCCGCCGTTCATCACCGTGCTGACCGGCATCACCCAGGCGATGCTGCTGCCGGCGCCGCCGATCGAGCAGGTGCTGCCGAGCTTGCTGGAGTTCCTCACCGACGCCGTGCTGGTGGCGCACAACGCCCCGTACGATGTCGGTTTCCTCAAGGCGGCCTGTGCCAAGCACGGCTACCGCTGGCCGAACCCGAAGGTGCTGGACACCGCGGCGCTGGCCCGGCGGGTGCTGCTCCGCGACGAGGTGCCCAACCGCAAGCTGGCCACCCTCGCCGCGCACTTCCGCGCCGCCACCACGCCGACGCACCGGGCACTTGACGACGCCCGGGCCACCGTCGACGTGCTGCACGGGCTGATCGGGCGGCTCGGCAGCCACCGGGTGGACACGCTCGGCGAGGCCATCGAGTTCGCCCGGGCGGTCACCCCGACCCAGCGCCGCAAGCGCCACCTGGCCGACGGTCTGCCGCACCGGCCCGGGGTCTACATCTTCCGGGCCGCCGACGACCGGCCGCTCTACGTCGGCACCTCGCGGGACATCGCCACCCGGGTGCGCAGCTACTTCACCGCAGCGGAGAAGCGCGCCCGGATCTCGGAGATGCTTGCCGCCGCCGAGCGGGTCGAGGCGGTCGAGTGCGCGCACTCGCTGGAGGCGGAGGTCCGCGAGCTGCGGTTGATCGGGGCGCACGCGCCGCCGTACAACCGGCGGTCGAAGTTTCCCGAGCGGGTGCTCTGGCTGAAGCTGACCGACGGGCCCTACCCCCGGTTGTCGGTGGTCCGGGAGATCTCCCCCGCCGACCATGCCTACCTCGGCCCCTTCACCTCCCGGCGGGCCGCGGAGCTGGCCGCCGCCGGGTTCCACGACGCGGTGCCGCTGCGCCAGTGCACCCACCGACTGTCGCTGCGCACGGTCACGCCGGCCTGCGCGCTTGCCGAGCTGGGTCGCTGCCCGGCACCGTGCGAGCACCGGATCACCCCCGAGGAGTACGCCGACCGCGCGGTGACCCCGTTCGCGACCGCCACCACAGGCGATCCCCGGCCCGTGGTGGACGCCCTGCTCGCCCGGATCGAGGCACTCTCGACCGACAAGCGGTACGAGGAGGCCGCGGTGCTCCGCTCCCGGCTGGCCGCGGTGCTGCGGGCCACCGTCCGGATGCAGCGGCTGACCGCCCTGACCGGGATCGCCGAGCTGGCCGCCGCCCGACCGGCCGCCGCTGGCGGCTGGGAGCTGGCGCTGGTCCGGCACGGCCGGCTGGCCGGGGCCGGGGTCTCACCGCCCGGGGTCCACCCTCGACCGACGATCGCGGTCATCCGGGCCACCGCCGAGACGGTGTCGCCCGGTCACGGTCCGGTCCCGGCGGCCACTGCGGAGGAGTCGGAACGGATCCTGTCCTGGTTGGAACGACCGGAGACCAGACTTGTCGAGATGTCGTCCGGTTGGGCCTCCCCGGTGGCCGGCGCGGCACGCTTCCGTGACCTGCTGACCAAGGCCGAGAAGGCCGGTTCCCACCAACTCTGGTCCGAACGCTCATGAGCAAGTGTCCGATCGGACTACGTCGACTCACTTAGTCTGTTAAGGAAGTGCAGTCCTGCCCGTTTCGAGGGTCTGCTCCCGGTTGCCGGATTCGGCGGTCGTTGAGCGGGGTGAGGGGGTGTCCCGGGTGGACGTCAACGCCGGACACGGCGGCGCCCTGGGGGGCGCCCTCCCGACACAGCCAGGCGAGCTTCCGCTGACCCGCCGGCTCCGCTCGCTGCTGACCTGGCCCGCCACCGACAACGAACCGGTCGGTCGGCTGGTCCGCGTGCACCGGGCCATCCATCCCGGTGCCGATCCCGCGGTGCTGCGCCGGGCGTACACCATCGCGGAGAACATGCACCGGGGGCAGTTCCGCAAGAGCGGGGAACCGTTCATCACCCACCCGCTCGCGGTCGCCGAGATCTGCGCCGAGCTGGGCATGGACACCACGACCCTGGTCGCGGCGCTACTGCACGACACGGTGGAGGACACCCGCTACACGCTGCAAGCGCTGGCCGAGGACTTCGGCCACGAGGTGTCCCATCTGGTCGACGGAGTGACCAAGTTCGACAAGGCGTTCTACGGCCAGGCCGCCGAGGCGGAGACCATCCGCAAGATGATCATCGCGGCCGGCAAGGACGTCCGGGTGCTGATCATCAAGCTCTGCGACCGGCTGCACAACATGCGCACCCTCGGCGTACGCTCGGCGGCCTCCCGGGAGCGGATCGCCCGCAAGACCCAGGAGGTGCTGGTACCGCTCTGTGACCGGCTGGGCATCCAGACCCTCAAGCGGGAACTGGACGACGTGGTGCTGCTGCACCTGGAGCCGGAGGAGCACGCCCGCATCGCCCGGCACGTGCACGACCGCCCGGGCTGGGACGCCTACCTTGCCGACGTGGTGGCCCAGACCAGGGTGGCGCTGCGCCGCAGTCGGGTCGACGCCGAGGTGGCGCCCCGCCCCCGGCACCTCTACTCGATCTGGAAGGACACCGTGGCCGGCGGCCACCAGGTCCCGTACGACCTGCCCCGGATCACGGTGGTGGTGGACGGCCCGGCCACCGACTGCTACGCGGCGCTCGGCGCGGTGCACGGCCTCTGGCGTCCGGTGCCCGGCCGGTTCAAGGACTTCATCGCGTCGCCGAAGAACAACCTCTACCGGTCCCTGCACACGAGCGTCTGCGGTCCGCGCAACCGCACCGTGGAGGTGCTGATCCGCACCGTCGAGATGCACCGTTCGGCCGAGTACGGGGTGGCCGCCGACTTCCGGTTCCCACGCTCGGGCGGGGCGGCTGCGGCGCACGCCGGGCAACTCGACTGGCTGCGCCGGGTGCTCGACTGGGAGCAGGACGCCGCCGACCCGGCGCAGTTCCTCCAGTCGCTGCGCTGCGACCTGTCCGAGGCACAGATCCAGGTGGTCGCCGAGGGGCGGCAGATCGTCCTGCCGGCCGGGGCCACCCCGGTCGACCTGGCCTACGAGTTGGGCGCCGACCGGGGCGACCGATGTCTCGCGGCCCGGATCAACGGTCGGCTGGTGCCGCTCTCCTCCGAGTTGGACGAGGGCGACGTGGTGGAGATCTTCACCGAGACCGATGAGGAGAGCAGCCTCGACGCCGAGGTCGCCCCGCGTGGTCCGCGCCGGGAATGGCTGGGCTTCGTCAAGTCCCCGCACGCGCAGATGCAGATCAACAGGTGGTTCGCCGACCACAGTGAACCGGGCATCTCGATCAGCGACAAGGTCCGGCTCGGCCGGGCCACCATCGGGCTGGCGCTGCGTCAGCACAACCGCGGGCTGGCCAGCGACCTGCCGCTGCTGCGGCTCTCGGAGGAACTCGGCTACCCCGACCTGGAGACTCTGCTGGTCGCGGTCTTCGACCGGGTGATCGAGCCGGACGCCGTGGTACGCCAGCTCATCGACCTGGTCGACCATCGGCAGTGATCCACCGGGCTCCCCGGCCGCGTCCGACGCGCGCGACCACTAGCCTTGAGCCATGATCCTCCGCCCGCGCCGCACCGGCCGCGCCGTCGCGTACCAGGTCTTCTACCGGTTACCGCTGCCGGTGCGGCGTCGACTGGTGCGGCTGGCCGTGCCGAAGTACATCGTCGGCGCCGTCACCCTGCTCCGGGACAGCGAGGCTGACGGGCCGGGCCGGCTGCTGCTGCTACGCCAGCCGCCCGGTCGTGGCTGGACGCTCCCGGCCGGGCTGCTGCGGCGCGGCGAGAACCCGGCGGTGGGCGCGGCCCGGGAACTGCACGAGGAGACCGGCGTACGGCTCTCCCCCACGCACCTTCGCCCGGCGGCACCGAACGCGGTGGTGCACGCCAAGGGGTGGGTGGATGTGGTGTTCACCGCCGAGGTGCCGGCGTCGAGCACCGAACTCAAGGTCGACGGGGCGGAGGTCTTCGAGGCGGCCTGGCACCCGCTGGACGACCTGCCGAAGCTGACCTGGCCCACCGCGCGGCTGCTCGCCTACTACGACATCGGGCCGCTGGCCGGGCAGTTTCCGCCCCCGCTGCCGGACGCCCTGCCGTGACCGCAGCGGACGACGGCCGCCCCGCCCGGCCCGGACCGGACGGCGGCCCGGCCGACCGGCCGGCGACCCCGCCCGCCGGGATCTGTGCGGTGGTGCTCGCCGCCGGGGAGGGCACCCGGCTGCGTCCGCTTACCGAGCGGCTGCCCAAGGCGCTCTGTCCGGTGGGCAACGTGCCGCTGCTGGACCGGGCGCTGGTCCGGCTGGCCGGGCTGGGGCTGCACGGTCCGGCGACGGTCGCCGTCAACGCCAGCTATCTCGGCGATCAGGTCGTCGAGTGGGTCGGTACCCGGGCCCACCTCTCGGTGGAGCCGGGCAGCCCGCTCGGCACCGCCGGTGGCGTGGGCAAGCTGCGGGACTGGATCGCCGGTCGGGGGGTGCTGGTCGGCAACGCCGACGCGTACCTCGCCGATCCGGCGGCACCGCCCGGGCCCGACATCGCCGCGCTGCTGGCCGGCTGGGACGGCGAGAGCGTACGCCTGCTCGGCCAGCCCGCGCCCGACCCGCGGGCACCCGGCACCTTCGACGGGCACCTCTTCACCGGTTTCTCGCTGCTGCCCTGGCGGTTGGTCCGGGACCTGCCGGCGACCTTCGGCGACCTGGTCCGCGCGGTGTGGCGCCCGGCCGAGGCCGCCGGCCGGCTGCGGGTGGTCCCCTACCGGGGCACCTTCTACGACACCGGCACCCCGGCCGACTACCTGGCGGCCAACCTGCACGCGGCCGGTGGCGGCAACCTGGTGGATCCCACCGCCACGGTGACCGGTCCCTGCCGCGAGTCGGTGGTCGGCGCGAACGCGGTCGTACGCGGCGCGGTCACCCGCAGCGTGCTCTGGCCCGGCGCCTCGGTCGGCGTCGACGAACGCCTGCACGACGCCGTCCGCACGGCCGAGGGACTCACCGTCCCAGCCTGCTGAGCAGGTCCACAAGCATTAGCATGGGCGGCGACGCCGACGAACGGAGAGCCTTCCCGTGATCACCGCGATCGTGCTGATCGACTGCGCCACCGACTCGATCCCGGAGGTGGCCACCGCCCTGGCCGACCTGCCCGGCGTGAGCGAGGTCTACTCGGTGGCCGGGCACGTGGACCTGATCGCCATGGTCCGGGTCCGCGAGTTCGACGAGATCGCCCAGATCATCGCGGGCAGCATCTCCAAGGTGCCCGGTGTGCTCAACACCGAGTCGCACATCGCCTTCCGGGCCTACTCCCGGCACGACCTGGAAGAGGCCTTCGCGATCGGGCTGGGCAACACCGACTGACCCACCCACCGACGCACTGACCCACCCACCGACGCCGAGCCGGTCCGTCCCCGGCGGGATGGACCGGCTCGATTCGTACCGCCGGGTCAGCTCTGCTGCGGCGACGGGCTCTCGGTCACGGTGCCGCCCGGAGCCGGGGCCTGCTCGGTGGTGGTGCCACCCGGAGCCGGCTGCTCGGTACCCGGGGCGGTGCCACCGGGGCTCGGCGTGCCGGTCGCGCTGACCTCCGGAACCGGGATGCCGAGCTGCTCGGCCAGCTGCACCAGGGCGTCGTAGTGCGCCTGGAGGACCGGCAGCGCGGTCTGCGCCAGCTGGACCACCTGGGTCTCGGTGCCCTGCGAGATCTCCGTCTGGGTGGCCTGGATGGCCTGGAGGTGCCCGGCCAGACCCTGGGTCACCCAGAGCCTGTCGAACTCCTCACCGTTGGCGTTCTTCAGCTGATCCAGAGCCGTCCGCTGATCCGGGGTGGGCTCTGTCGGCAGCTGGACGTTCAGCTGCCCGGCCAGATCCTGCACCGACTTGTCCAGCTCCTGATGGTCGGTGACGATCATCTGCGCCAGATCCTTGACCTGCTGGTTCTGCGCCTTCTTCTGGGCCAGCTCGCCGGCCTGGACCTCGTACAGGTTGACCTGGTGGATCGCCTGTAGGTACTGGGTGTCCTGTTCCGAAGGCTGCGCCGCTGCCTGAGCCGCCGCGGCGGGCGCGACGCCCACCAGCACCAGCGCGGCCAGCAGGCCGAGCCGTTTGATACCCAACATGCTTCCTCCCCGTTGAGACGTTGGACCGCACGGATACCCGGCTGGCCGGGGTTATTCCTGCGATCCGAAACAGGGGTGGGAAAGCTCCGGCGAGGTGCCGGAGGGCGGAAAAGGGCGTGGCGCCCGCCGGAGGACTCCGACGGGCGCCACGTCACGCGGTGCACTACTCAGCGGCGGGTCTCCCCGCTGCCGATCTCCTCCCGCTCCGGTCGCGGCTCGACCGGCGGGTGTCCCGGCGAGACCGGTGCCTCGGCCGGCTTCTCGATCGGGTAGAAGAAGCCCCGGATGGCCGGGCCGAGGGCGCCGAGCCGGTTCATCTTCTTCGGCACCACCCAGCCGGCGTACGGCAGCTCGGTGTGCCCGTGCTCGTCGGGCGCGGTGAGCGGCTGGTGCACCTCGACGAAGCGGCCGTCCGGCAGGCGCCGGATGATGCCGGTCTCCACACCGTGGGCCAGCACCTCCCGGTCGTGCTGCTGGAGACCCAGGCAGAGCCGGTAGGTGAGGTAGTACGCGAGCGGCGGCCCGAGCAGCAGACCGATCCGGCCCGCCCAGGTCATCGCGTTGAGGCTGATGTGGAACTTGTCGGCGATCACGTCGTTCGCGCCGGAGAGGGTCAGGATCACGTAGAACGTGATGGCCATGGCACCCAGACCGGTCCGGAACGGCACGTCGCGGGGACGCTGGAGCAGGTTGTGGCTCCGGTAGTCCTTGAGGTAGCGAGCCTCCAGGAACGGATAGAACACCGAGAGCATGACCAGGATGCCGGGTAGCACCACGGTCGGCCAGAACAGCGGTGGAATCACGTAACCGTCGCCGATGGGTATGAAGATCTCCCAGTCCGGCATCAGTCGGGTCGAACCGTCCAGGAACATGACGTACCAGTCCGGCTGGCTGGCGGCCGAGACCACCCACGCCTCGTACGGGCCGAACAGCCAGACCGGGTTGATCTGGAACAGACCGCCCAACAGTGCGATCACGCCGAAGACGACCATGAAGAAGCCGCCCTGCTTGATCGCGTACCGCGGGAACATCCGCTCGCCGACCACGTTGCCGTTGGTCCGGCCCGGACCCGGCCACTGGGTGTGCTTCTGCTTGAACACCAGCCCCAGGTGGACGCTGATCAGTGCGACAAGCAGCGCCGGGACGAGCAGCACGTGGGCGATGAAGAACCGGCTGATGATGATCGTGCCGGGGAACTCGCCGTCGAAGACCGCAGCGGTCACCCAGGACCCGATCACCGGGATGGAGAGCATGATCGCCGAGGCGATCCGCAGACCGGTGCCGGAGAGGCCGTCGTCCGGCAGCGAGTAGCCGGTGAAGCCGGCCAGGAAGCCGACCCAGAAGAGCAGCGAGCCGATGATCCAGTTGGTCTCCCGCGGCTTGCGGAACGCGCCGGTGAAGAAGACCCGCAGCATGTGCACCACGATCGCGGCCATGAACAGCAGCGCGGACCAGTGGTGCATCTGCCGCATGATCAGGCCGCCCCGGACGTCGAACGAGATGTCCAGCGTCGAGGCGTACGCGGCCGACATCGGCGTACCCCGCAGCGGGGCGTAGCTGCCGTTGTAGATGACCTCGGTCATCGTCGGCTCGAAGAAGAAGGTCAGGAAGACCCCGGTGAGCAGCAGGACGATGAACGAGAAGAGCGCGATCTCGCCGAGCAGGAACGACCAGTGGTCGGGGAAGACCTTGTTCAGCAGCCGGCGCAGCGGGGTGGCCACCTGGAAGCGGTCGTCGACCGCCCGGGCGGTGTTGCCCGGCACTGCTGCCACGTCAAACTTGCGCCGCTTCACGGCCGCTCCCAGAAGTCGGGCCCGACGGTTTCGGTGTAGTCGGACTTCGCCACGAAGTAGCCCTCAGCGTCCACCTCGATCGGCAGCTGCGGCAGCCGACGGCTGGCGGGACCGAAGACGGGCTTGGCGTTGTCGGTGATCAGGAACTGCGACTGGTGGCACGGGCAGAGCAGCCGGTTGGTCTGCTGCTCGTACAGGCTCGCCGGGCAGCCGGCGTGCGTGCAGATCTTCGAGTAGGCGGCGTAGTTGCCCCACATGTAACCGCCGTGGCCCTCGCGCTCGTTGTTGCGGCGCGATTCCTCGGCGTCGGCTTCCCGCAGGTGGATCAGCAGGGTCACCGAGTCGGCGTACCGGTTGCTCACGCCGTGCTCGATGCCGGGGAAGACGGTGATCTGGCCACCGGCGCTGATGTCCTCCGGACGGATCGGACGGCCGTCCTCACGGACCAGCCGGACCTTCTGCCCGTCCTGCGGGGTGAACCCGGTGGTCATCATCTGGTTGTTCTTGTGCGGGTCGGAGATGAGCCCGCCCACCAGCGGCGCCGCGGCGACCGCACCGACCGGCACCAGGCCGGCCAGCAGCGACATGCCGAGCAGCGGCCGGCGCTTCACGCCCAGTTCGTCGGCGATGTAGAGCATGGTCTGACCGGTGATCGTCCGGTCCTCGGTGGCCACCGCGCCCTCGTGCCGGTCCTGGATCGACACCTCCTTGGGCAGCAGCTTCTTGCCCCAGGTCAGAATGCCGAAACCGATGCCCAGCAGCGCGATGCCGAGGGTGGCGCCGAGCAGCGGGGTGAACAGCTTGTCGCCGCCCCGGCCCGGCTCGTACTCCCACGGCCACCAGATGTAGACCACCAGGAAGGCGGTCGCCGCCAGGCCGGTGATCAGGAAGAACGCGGCGACCGTACGGACCAGCCGGCGCTCGGCCTTGCTGCCCGGGGCGACCTGCTCCTCGTAGTGGACGATCTCGATGTCGTCGCGGCGGGCACCCTCCCGGACGATGTCGAACCGGCTCACCGCCGGGTCGGTCACGTCAATCGGTGCCGGCTCCGGGCGGGTTGGCTGCCCGGTGTGCGTGCTCATGCTCCCCCCGGTCACGACTTGCCCGCAATCCACAGGCTGGCGAAGACGAGGGCGACGATGCCGACCAGGAAGATCGCCACGCCCTCGGTGGAGGGCCCGTACCGGCCCAGGTTGAACCCGCCCGGGTCGCCGTCGGTGTTCAGCGTCTGGATGTAGGCGATGATGTCCGCCTTCTGCTCCGGGGTGATCTGGTTGTCCCCGAACACCGGCATGTTCTGCGGGCCACTCAGCATCGCCGCGTAGATCTGCCGGTCCGTGGCCGGTCGCAGGCTCGGCGCGTACTTGCCGGAGGAGAGGGCCCCACCGCCACCGCTGAACGCGTGGCACTGCGCGCAGTTGATCCGGTACAGCTCGCCGCCGAGCGCGACGTTGCCGTCGGCGTGCAGGTTGTCACCGGCCGGCACGACCGGGCCACCGCCCAACTCCTGGACGTACGCGGCCAGCTGGTCGACCTCGTCCGGGCTGAACACCTCGGGCTTGCGCTGCGCCTGGGCCTCCTGCCGGGCCATCGGCATCCGGCCCGTGCTGACCTGGAACTCGACCGACGCCGCGCCGACGCCGATGAGGCTCGGCCCGCGCCCCTCGACCCCCTGCGCGTTGCGACCGTGACAGGTCACACAGCTCACGTCGAACAGCGCCTTGCCGTCGGCGGCGGCAGTGGACAGCGGCGGGTTTTCCTGCGCCGACGCGCCGGGGGCGAGGACGGTGTAGGCACCGCCGGCCAGCATCAGCGCGGCGACCAGCCGGACCGCGGCACCCAGCCGGCGGCGGCCCCTGCTGCGCGCCACGGGCCGCCCGCGCAGCCGCGCGAGCAGACCGCGTCGGCGGTCGTTGTCAGAAGTCATGACCTGTGTCCTTAACCGGTTGGACCTTGTCTCAGGGGGTGGTGCGGCGGAGCGGCACGAGACGCGCCAAGATCACTGGAGCCAGTAGATCATGGCGTAGAGCGCGATCCACACGACGTCCACGAAGTGCCAGTAGTACGACACCACGATCGCCGCCGTCGCCTGGGCCGGAGTGAACCGACCCATGGTGGTCCGGATCATGAAGATCAGGAAGGCGATCAGACCACCGATCACGTGCAGGCCGTGGAAGCCGGTGGTCAGGTAGAACATCGAGCCGTAGCCGTCCGCGTTGATCTTGATGCCGTGGTGCACCAACTCGCGGTACTCGTTGGCCTGGCCGAGCACGAAGATCAGACCCATCACGAAGGTGATCGTGAACCAGCGCCGCAGCGCGTGCACGTCACCCCGCTCCGCGGCGAACACGCCGATCTGGCAGGTCACCGAGGACAACACCAGGATCGTCGTGAACGTGGTCGCGTACGGGATGTTGAGGACCTCGGTGTGCTCCGCCCACTGCTCGGGTGCCGCCGCGCGGATGGAGAAGTACATCGCGAACAGCGCCGCGAAGAACATGAGCTCGCTGGAGAGCCAGACGATCGTCCCGACGCTGACCATGTTCGGCCGCGTCAGTGAGTGGATCCGGCTCTTGTCAATGGCTGGGGCCGCAGTCACGCGGTCATTATTGCCCTTGACCACGGCCGGCGATCAGCGGGGGGCCAAACCGGGGGTACAGATGGCCCGATCGGTACCGTCCGGTTCGCCTGACCTAGGCTGATTGGCGTGCTGCACGTCGATCCGATCTTCCAGGCCGGCCCGGCCACACCGCAGGTCATGGCGGGCCTGACCAGCACCGCCGGCACCGGGACGCCGGCCGGCGTGGTACCGCTCGCGGCCGAGGCCACCCCGCCGCCGTTCTCCATCACCGCCGTGGTCACCGAGGCCCGGTTGGACAGCTGGCTCGCCGTCGGCCTGGTCCTCGCCGCCGCCCTCTACCTCTACGGAGTGCACCGGCTGCGGGTACGCGGCGACCGCTGGCCGGTGGCCCGGACGGTCTTCTTCCTCGGCCCCGGCCTGGGTGGCATCGCCTCGGTCACGGTCAGCGGGCTGCACGCGTACGACACCGCGCTGCTGTCGGTGCACATGGTGCAGCACATGGTGCTCTCCATGGTGTCGCCGATCTTCCTGGCGCTCGGCGCGCCGGTGACGCTGGCCCTGCGTACGCTCCCGACCCGCCCGCGCAAGCGACTGCTCGCGGTGGTGCACAGCCGGATCGCGCGGATCTACACCTT
This sequence comes from Micromonospora sp. FIMYZ51, assembly GCF_038246755.1. Taxonomy (NCBI): domain Bacteria; kingdom Bacillati; phylum Actinomycetota; class Actinomycetes; order Micromonosporales; family Micromonosporaceae; genus Micromonospora; species Micromonospora sp. FIMYZ51. The sequence goes on from NZ_CP134706.1 coordinate 5,364,630, forward strand.
CCCGCTTGTGGCGTTCGCCATCTTCGTGGTGAACCCGTTCGCGCTCTACTTCACCGACCTGTACCGCTACACCCTGGAGCACGTCTGGGCGCACGAGCTGGTGCACGCCCACTTCATCCTGACCGGCTGCGTGTTCTTCTGGCCGCTGCTCGGCCTGGACCCGCTGCCGGGCCGCTGGCCCTATCCCGGCCGGGCCCTGCTGATGCTGCTCTCGGTGCCGTTCCACACGGTGCTCGGGCTCACCATCATGCAGAGCACCACCCTCTTCGGCGGCGACTGGTACCCCTCGCTCGGGCTGAGCTGGGCCGACCCCTGGGAGGACCAGGTGCTCGCCGGCGGCATCCTCTGGGCCGGCGGCGAGTTCGTCAGTGTGACGATGCTCGCCGTGCTTGTGGTGCAGTGGATGCGCCACGCCGAGCGGGAGGCCCGCCGGGTCGACCGCGACCTGGACCGCCAGGAGGCCCGCCAGCGCGCTGCCGAGTCCGCCGGCTGAGCCGTGCCGACGTCGGTCGGAGACGGGCCCGGGGCGGCGTGTCACCCGGCCCACACCGACCGGTACGATCGGCCACGCAGCTACGAGGTGATAGCCGTCTCGAAGCCAGCCACGGCGGATCACCCGACTCGCCGTGCTGGTCGGCCCGACGGCAGGGAAGCGAAGCGGAGTTGTCGGCATGAGCGATCGTCTGTGCACCGTCCTGCTCTACAGCGACGACGCCGACGTGCGGGACCGGATGCGACTCGCCGTCGGCACCCGACCCGCAACCGACCTGCGGGTGGAGTTCGTCGAGGCGGCCACCTACGCCGAGTGCGTCCGGCTGGTCGACGACTACGAGATCGACCTGCTGCTGCTCGACGGTGAGGCCACCCCCGGCGGCGGAATCGGCATCGCCCGGCAGATCAAGGACGACTTCGACGACGCTCCGCCGACCTGTGTGGTGATCGCCCGCGCCGCCGACCGATGGCTCGCCGCCTACGCCGAGGTCGACGCCACCCTGGTGCACCCGCTCGACCCGGTGACCGCCGCCGCCACCGTGACCGAGTTGCTGCGGGCGCACGCACCCGCCTGACGTCCCACTCCGGCACCGCCACGGCGCCGGGCGAGCCGGCGCCGGTCCCGTACCACCCGTACTCGTCTGCTCGGGAGGCCCGCCATGGGCGAACGGACCTGGCCGCACCTGCTCACCGCGCTGCTGCGCGGAGAGGAACTCTGCACCGCCGACACCGCCTGGGCGATGGGCGAGATCATGTCCGGCGCCGCGACGCCGGCCCGCATCGCCGGCTTCGCGATGGCGCTGCGCGCCAAGGGCGAGACACCGGCCGAGCTGAGCGGGCTGGTCGAGGCGATGCTCGACGCGGCCGTCCCGGTCGAGCTGCCCGAGGAGGTACGCGCGACCGCGCTGGACGTGGTCGGCACCGGCGGAGACCTGGCCCACACGGTGAACATCTCCACGATGACCGCCCTGGTCGTCGCCGGTGCCGGGGTGCGCGTGGTCAAGCACGGCAACCGGGCGGCCTCCTCCTCCTGCGGCACCGCCGACCTGCTGGAGTTCCTCGGCGTACCGCTGGAGCTCGAACCGGATCAGGTGGCGCGCTGTGTGGCCGAGGCCGGCATCGGCTTCTGCTTCGCCGCCCGCTTCCACCCCGGCTTCCGCCACGCCGGCCCGATCCGCCGGGAGTTGGGCGTGCCCACCGCGTTCAACTTTCTCGGCCCGCTGACCAATCCGGCCCGTCCCCGGGCCGGCGCGGTCGGCTGCTTCGACGCCGGGATGGCGCCGGTGATGGCGGCCGTCTTCGCCGAGCGGGGCGACTCGGTGCTGGTGATGCGCGGCGAGGACGGGCTGGACGAGTTCACCACCGCCGCGCCCACCCGGTTCTGGATCGCCGCGGGCGGCACCGTCCGGGAGACCGTGGTGGACGCGACCGACCTCGGCGTACCCCGAGCCACCCTCGCTGACCTGCGCGGCGGTGACGCCGCGTACAACGCCGAGGTGACCCGGCGGCTGCTCGACGGCGAGCGTGGCCCGGTCCGCGACGCCGTCCTGGTCAACGCCGCCGCGGCGCTGGCCACCCAGGGCCCGCTGGACGGCGACCTGACCGCCGCCCTGCGCGCCAACCTGGACCGCGCCGCCGAGTCCATCGACTCCGGGGCCGCCGCACAGGCTCTCACCCGCTGGCTGGACACCACCCGCGCCCGCTGACCCACCCACTGACGTTGATCAGGAAGTTCGCGTCACCCGCGGCGCGGCACCCGACCCAGACTTCGTGATCAACACGCGGAGACGCCGGAAGCCCGCATCCTCACAGGAGGCGGGCTTCCGGCGGTTCAGAATCAGTGCTCGGCGGTGCGGCGGGTGCCGGAGTAGTACTCGAAGAGCAGGCCGCAGGCGGCGAAGATGACCGCCACCGCGCCGAGACCGAGCAGCCACATCTGCCAGAACACCAGGCCCAGACCGGCGGTCGCGGCGGCCAGCGCCAGGCCGACCGGCCAGTAGCTGCCCGGGCTGAAGAAGCCGATCTCACCGGCGCCGTCGGCGATCTCGGCGTCCGGCCGGTCCTCGGGCCGCAGGTCGATCCGGCGCGAGACGAACCAGAAGAAGCCGCCGCACATCGAGCAGAGCAGGAACGACAGCAGCAGAGCCACCGTGCCGATCCACTCCACGCGACCACCCGAGTCGGCCCAGGTCCAGCCGCCGTAGAGGAAGGTCGCGAACAGCAGGAACGCACCAATGATCAAGAAGATGCGCCACTCGGTCTTCATGCCCGTCGCCTCAGCTTCCCGCGCCGGCAGCGCTGCCCTGGTTGAAGTTGTGCTCGGTACGCCGCGTCTCGAACGGCCGCGTGGTCACCGCGTACGGCTCCTCACCGATCGAGGTCAACGCGTCCTGGGTCGAGGCCCCGCCCTGCTTGGCCGCGAGGAAGCGGTCGAAGTTCTCCGGCGAGACCACCCGCAGCTCGAAGTTCATGAAGGCGTGATAGCTGCCGCACAGCTCGGCGCAGCGCCCCACGTACGCACCCTCGGACTCCAGCGAGGAGACCTCGAAGACGTTGCGGATGTTGCCCGGGAAGACGTCCCGCTTGAACAGCATCTCCGGCACCCAGAACGAGTGGATGACGTCCTTGCTGGTCTCCTCGAACCGGATGGACCGGTCGGTCGGCAGCACCAGGATCGGGATGACCTCGCTGGTGCCCAGCACCGACGCGGTGGTGTTGGCGTCGGGGCCCTCGCCGTCGCGGTAGTTGAACTGCCAGTTCCACTTGAACGCGACCACCTCGACGGTCACGTCCGGGTTGTTGGTGGTCTTCACCACGTCGGTCTGCACGACCGCGGTGTAGTAGAAGAGCACGGAGACGATCAACACCGGCGCGATGGTGTAGAGGAACTCCATCGGCAGGTTGTACCGGGTCTGCACCGGCAGCTCGTTGCCGCGCTTGCGGTAACGCACGACGCACCAGAAGATCAGGCCCCAGACGAAGGCACCGACCGCGAGCGCCGCGATGCACGAGGCGATCCACAGGTCGTACATCCGCCGGGCCTCCGGCGTGATGCCCTGCGGCCAGCCGAAGCTGAACGCCGAGTGGACGTCACAGCCCGTGAGCAGGACCAGCAACGACGCTCCACCGAATCCGAGCCCGGCGAGACGACCGGCGCGACGCCCCCGCCCACCGGCTCCTGGGGATGCGCTACGCCGTACGGCCGTCGGCCGTACCTCCGAACTCCTTGCGACCACCTGGTCCTGCCTCCCTAGCGCGCCGCGGTGTCTTCCTCGTTCTGGCCGGCTCCGCCGAGCGGAGCCGCCACACCAGCGGCAAAGGCGTCACCGACGGTCGCAGATTACTCGACCATGACGGGCTGGACCCGGTTGGGGTCGTTGTCCGCACCCGACGGGGGATCCCGCATCGGCCGAGGCGATAGCGTGGGAAGACGTGATCCCTTCCCCCGTCTACCTGGACGCCGCCACCGCCGCGCCGCTGCATCCGGTCGCCCGACAGGCGATGCAGGCCGCGCTCGACGACGGCTGGGCCGACCCCGACCGCCTCTACGCCCAGGCCCGGCGCGCCCGCCAGTTGCTCGACGCGGCCCGCGAGGCCACCGCGGAGACCCTCGGCGTACGCCCTGACGAGCTGTCCTTCACCGCCAGCGGCACCGTGGCGGCGCACACCGCCGTCCTCGGCGGCCTGGCCGGGCGGCGGCGGACCGGCACGGTGCTGGTGCACTCGGCGATCGAACACTCCGCCGTGCTGTACGCCGCCGAGCAGCACGTGGCGCGCGGCGGCGCGGCCGTACCGGTGCCGGTCGACCGGATCGGCCGGCTGGACCTCGACGCCTGGTCGGCGGCGGTGGCCCGGCCCGGCGTGGCGCTGGCCGCGTTGATCGCGGCCAGCCACGAGGTGGGTACCGTCCAGCCGGTCGAGGCCGCGGCAGCGGCCTGCGCCCCGCCGGGGTGCCGCTCTACGTCGACGCCGCCCAGGTGGTGGGCCGTACGCCGGCGCCGGCAGGCTGGTCGGTGCTGAGCGCGAGCGCCCGCAAGTGGGGCGGCCCGCCCGGCGTCGGTCTGCTTGTGGTCCGCAAGGGCACCCGGTGGGAGTCGCCCTGGCCGGCCGACGAGCGCGAGTCGGGCCGGGTCCCGGGAACGGTGAACCTGCCGGCCGTGGTGGCGGCGGCGGCCAGCCTGCGCGCGGTGGCGGCCGACGCGGCGACGGAGGCGGCCCGGCTCGCGCCGCTTGTGGATCGGATCCGGGCCCGGGTGGCGGCCGAGGTGCCGGACGTGGAGGTGGTCGGCGATCCCGAGCGGCGGCTGCCGCACCTGGTCACCTTCTCCTGCCTCTACGTCGACGGCGAGGCGCTGCTGCACGCGCTTGACCGGCGCGGCTTCGCGGTCTCGTCCGGCTCCTCCTGCACCTCGTCCACGCTGCGCCCGTCACACGTGCTGGAGGCGATGGGGGTGCTCTCGCACGGCAACGTACGCGTCTCGCTGCACCGCAACACCACCGACGCCGACGTCGACCGCTTCCTCGCCGAGTTACCGCAGATCGTGGCCGACCTGCGGGCCGAGGCCGGGGTGGTGGACCTGTGACCGCTCCGGCGCACCCCGAGCCCGACGAGACCCTCGACTGCCTCGGTCAGCGCTGCCCGCTGCCGGTGATCGCACTGGCCCGCCGGCTGCCCGAGCTGCCGGTCGGCACGGTGCTGCGGGTACTCGCCGACGACCCGGCCGCCGCCGTCGACATCCCCGCCTGGTGCCGCATGCGCAACCAGGACTTCCTCGGCACCTCCGGCACCGCCCACCACATCCGCCGCCGGCAGTGAAAGGAAGGGCACCTTATTAACGCCTCATGCATAGGCGGGGCCCCCTATTAACAACGCAACGCCGCAACCACCCGATGCCGCGAGGTCCTCGACGGGGCGATGTACGTGCAGGATCCGGACCGCGTGCGGACCTATGAAATGGTGGCCGACAACCTGCGCCAGGTCGCCCTCTCGCCCGCCGAGTCGCGCGCGTTGATCAGGGAGCTGGCCGGCGCGGCCTAGCCCCGGAGGCCAGTTGTCCACCCCCGGCCTCTCCGCCGCCCACTGGTTCACCAGCAGCCGCAGCGCCAACAACGGCGACTGTGTCGAGTGCGCGATCCTGCCCGACCTGGTAGTCGTGCGGGACAGCAAGGACCGTCGCGGCCCCGTGCTCACCTTCTCGCGTCGCCAGTGGTCGACCTTCATCGCCACGGTCACCCCAACCTCTCGCTGACCCACCCCACAAACGCCCCTGACCCACCCCACACCCCCGCGATCTTGCACTTTCCGTCGCCATAAACGCGACATTTGCCGCGAAAATGCGACTGAAAGTGCAAGATCGGCGAGAGGGGCGGCGGGGGTTGCGGGTGGGGCGGCGGGGTTGCGGGTGGTTAGGGGAGGAGGTGGGGGCGGATGTCGTCGGCGGCCTGGTCGCCGTACGACTCGGCGAGACGCTTGACGAACAGGTCCCGGCGCACCTCGTACTCCTGGGTGCCGACGGTCTCCAGCACCAGGGTGGCGAGCAGGGAGCCGACCTGGGCGGCGCGTTCCAACCCCAGGCCCCAGGAGAGCGCGGTGAAGAAGCCGGCCCGGAAGGCGTCGCCGACACCGGTCGGGTCGACCGCCTCGGTCTGGCGGGCGATCGGTACGTGGATCGGGTCGATCTCCCGCCCGGCGATCTCCACCCCGTGCTTACCCAGCGTGGTGACCCGCACTCGGACCAGGTCCAGCAACTGGTCGTCGGTCAGCCCGGCCTTCTGCTGGAGCAGCGACTTCTCGTAGTCGTTGGTCATCAGGTACTCCGCGCCCTCGATCAGCGCCACCACGTCCTCGCCCGGCATCCGGGCGAGCTGCTGGGACGGGTCGGCGGCGAACCGGTAGCCGCGTTCCCGGCACTCGGCGGAGTGCCGCAGCATCGCCTCCGGGTCGTTGGCGCTTACCAGCACCAGGTCCAGCCCACCGAGACGCTGGGCGACCGGCTGTAGCTCGATGTTGCGGGCCTCGCTCATCGCCCCCGCGTAGAAGGAGGCGATCTGGCACATCTCGGTATCCGTGGTGCAGACGAAGCGCGCGGTGTGTGCGACCTCGCTGACGTGCACCGAGTCGCAGTCCACCCCGTGCCGCTCGAGCCAGGAACGGTAGTCGGCGAAGTCGGCACCGACGGCACCGAGCAGCACCGGGCGCAGGCCGAGCTGACCCATGCCGAACGCGATGTTCGCCGCCACCCCGCCCCGGCGCAGCACCAGATCGTCCACCAGGAAGGAGAGCGACACCTTGTGCAACTGGTCGGCGATGAGCTGGTCGGCGAACCGACCCGGGAAGCTCATCAAATGGTCGGTGGCGATCGAGCCGGTCACGGCGATCTTCATGGCAACCCTCGGTGTCGGCAGCAGAGCCGGGTCAGCCTATCGGCACCCCGGTGGGGCAGAAACCCGTAACCTGCCCCTAGCAGACAACGGCGGGGCGGCCTTCTGGGGCCGCCCCGCCGCCGCGAAGACGATTCACCGCCGCGAAGACGATTCACCGCCGCGAGGACGCTTCAGTTGACGTCGCGAGGACGACTCAGCTGAAGGAGTCACCGCAGGCGCAGGAGTTGCCCGCGTTGGGGTTGTCGATGGTGAAGCCCTGGGCGTCGATCCGGTCGGCGAAGTCGATGGTGGCGCCGGCCAGGTACGGGGCGCTCATCCGGTCGACGACGACCTCGACGCCGTCGTAGTCGGTGACGACGTCACCGTCGAGCGAACGCTCGTCGAAGAAGAGCTGGTATCGCAGGCCGGAGCAGCCGCCCGGCTGCACGGCGACCCGGAGCCGCAGGTCGTCGCGGCCCTCCTGCTCGATCAGGGCCTTGACCTTCTGCGCCGCGACGTCGGTGAGGACGACGGACGTGGGGGCCTTGGCCTCGGTCGACTCGGTCTGCGCTGGCGTGGTCACGTGGAATTCTCCCTGCGCGCGTTCGGGTGTGGTCTCCCCTGGCCAACGTCTGGCGCCGGTCAGCGATTCCCACAGTGGTCCAGCTTTCGATTGTAGGCCGCGGGCGGACCGACCACCCGGGGACGTGACCAGCCGTTCAGCGGCTCCACTGCCGGGCCAGTCGGGCGCCCAGCTCGCGCAGCCCCTCCCCCGGGCGTTCCAGCGCCGCGGCCAGCCCGCCGCGCTCCTCCCCACCGAAGTGCTCCACCAGGCTGTACGCATCGGTGACCCCGACCGCCGCCGCCTCGCGCCGGCCCGTGCTCACCTGGCCGGCGAGCACGACGCAGGGTACGCCCCGGTCGCGGGCGGCGCCGGCCACTCCGGCAACCACCTTGCCGCGCAGCGACTGGTGGTCGAACTTGCCCTCCCCGGTGATCACCAGGTCGACGCCGTCGAGCGCGGCGTCCAGCCCGACGGCCCGGCTGACCAGCCCGATTCCGGACTCGCAGCGCCCGCCGAGGGCCAGCAGCGCCGCACCGAGACCACCGGCGGCACCGCCGCCGGGCAGCGCACCCAGCCCGCTGGGGCAGCCCGGCAGGTCCCGCTCCAGCACCTCGGCCCAGCGGGCCAGCGCGGCGTCGAGCAGCAGCACGTCGGCGCGGTCGGCGCCCTTTTGCGGTCCGAACACGTTGCTCGCCCCGTGCAGCCCGAGCAGCGGGTTGTCCACGTCGGTGGCGGCGATCAAGCGGGCCTCGCGCAGCCGGGGCGCGCCATCCAACGCGGCCACGGCGGCCAGCGCGGCACCGCCGTACGGCAGGGCCTGGCCGGCCTCGTCCAACGGCACGGCGCCCAGCGCGGTGAGCATGCCCGCGCCGCCGTCGTTTGTCGCCGAACCACCCAACCCGACCACGACGGTACGGGCGCCGGCCTCCACCGCAGCGGCGATCAACAGCCCCAGCCCGTACGAGGTGGTGGTCTTCGGGTCCCGCTCGGCGGCGTCGAGCAGGTGCAACCCGCACGCCTGCGCGCTCTCCAGCCAGGCGGTCGCCCCGTTGTCGGTGAGCAGGATCTCACCGGCGGCCGGGCGGCCCAGCGGATCGACGGTGGATACCGGCACCAACCGACCGGGCAGCGCCTCGACGAGCACGTCGAGGAAACCGGGCCCGCCATCCGCCAGCGGCCGGACCAGCAGCTCGTCGCCGGGGGCGATCTCCCGCCAGCCGTCGGCCACGGCCGCGGCCACCTCAGGAGCCGGCAGCGTGCCGGCGAACTTGTCCGGGCAGAGCAGTACGCGCATGCCTGGCAGTGTGGCAGCCCACACCGGCGGGAGCGGCAGGCCGGTCAGCCTGTGGGACCATGGTGGGCGTGACGTCGACCTGGGTTGAGCCCTCGAACACCGCCACTGCGCTGCTGCTCCTCGGTCGTGGCAGCGATTCCGCCACCGAGCGTGGCGTGGAGTGCCCCGGCGAGTTGCCGGCGCCGAGCGACCCGGACCTGGTGGCCCGAGCGACGGCGGCCAAGGCCGCGCTCGGCGACAAGGTCTTCGTGCTCGGCCACCACTACCAGCGCGACGAGGTGATCCAGTTCGCCGACGTGACCGGCGACTCGTTCAAGCTGGCCCGCGAGGCCGCCGCCCGGCCGGACGCGGAGTACATCGTCTTCTGCGGCGTGCACTTCATGGCCGAGAGCGCGGACATCCTCACCTCGGACACCCAGCGGGTCGTCCTGCCCGACCTGGCGGCCGGCTGCTCGATGGCGGACATGGCCGCACTGCCGCAGGTGGAGAACGCCTGGGACGTGCTCACCGACCTCGGTGTCGCCGAGCGGACGGTCCCGGTCACCTACATGAACTCCTCGGCGGACATCAAGGGCTTCGTCGGTCGGAACGGCGGTGTGGTCTGCACCTCGTCGAACGCGAAGCGGGCCCTGGAGTGGGCGTACCAACAGGGTGAGAAGGTGCTCTTCCTGCCCGACCAGCACCTGGGCCGCAACACTGCGGTGCTGGAGATGGGCTTCTCGCTGGACGACTGCGTGCTCTACGACCCGCACAAGCACGGCGGCGGGCTCACCCCGGAGCAACTGCGCGACGCACGCATGATCCTCTGGCGCGGGCACTGCTCGGTGCACGGGCGGTTCACGCTGGAGAGCGTGAACGACGTCCGCGAACGGGTGCCGGGGGTCAACGTGCTGGTGCACCCCGAGTGCCGGCACGAGGTGGTCAACGCCGCCGACCTGGTCGGCTCGACCGAGTACATCATCCGCACCATCGAGGCAGCCCCGGCTGGCTCCGCGTGGGCGGTCGGCACCGAGCTGAACCTGGTCCGTCGGCTCGCCCTGGCCCACCCGGACAAGCAGATCATGTTCCTCGACCGGGCGGTCTGCTACTGCTCGACGATGAACCGCATCGACCTGCCGCACCTGGTGTGGGCGCTTGAGGAACTGGTCGCCGGCCGGGTGGTCAACCAGATCACCGTCGATGCCGACACCGCGTACCACGCCCGGGTGGCGCTGGACCAGATGCTCGCGCTGCCCGGTTCCTGAGCAGCCGGATGTTCACTGTCGGTAATGCAAAAGGTACGAAAAAGTGCCGGATCACCGATTGATGCCCGCCACAGCGGTGTGACCCGATCCATTCTCATCACGGAGGGCTATGCTGCCCGGGCGACAACACACGGGGCCGGAGTTTGCCCACGACCGGTTCGCGGGTAGCGACCCGTGGTGTCCCCTCATCCAAACGGCAGCACGCACGCGCTGGAGGTTGCGTTGACCGACGACGTCCTGGTCGTACACGGAGGCACCCCGCTGCAAGGGCGGATCCGCGTGCGCGGCGCGAAGAACCTGGTTTCCAAGGCGATGGTCGCCGCACTGCTCGGCGACAGCCCGAGCCGGCTGTTCGACGTACCGAAGATCCGTGACGTGGAGGTGGTCCGGGGCCTGCTCGGGCTGCACGGCGTCAAGGTCACCGACGGCGACGAGGACGGCGAGCTGGTCTTCGACCCGGCGAACGTGGAAAGCGCCAGCACCGACCAGATCAACGTGCACGCGGGTTCGAGCCGGATTCCGATCCTGTTCTGCGGTCCGCTGCTGCACCGCCTCGGCCACGCCTTCATCCCCGACCTGGGCGGCTGTCACATCGGCCCGCGGCCGATCGACTTCCACCTGCAAGCGCTGCGGGAGTTCGGCGCCACGGTCGACAAGACCCCCGAGGGCCTGCACCTGTCCGCGCCGAACGGCCTGCACGGCACCAAGTTCGCGCTGCCCTACCCCAGCGTCGGGGCGACCGAGCAGGTGCTGCTCACCGCGGTCATGGCCGAGGGTGTCACCGAGCTGCGCAACGCCGCGGTGGAGCCGGAGATCATCGACCTGATCTGCGTCCTCCAGAAGATGGGCGCGATCATCAAGGTGCACACCGACCGGGTGATCGAGGTCCAGGGTGTGCCGAGGCTGCACGGCTACACGCACCGGCCGATCCCGGACCGGATCGAGGCGGCGAGCTGGGCGGCGGCGGCGCTGGCCACCCGGGGTCACGTCGAGGTGCTCGGTGCCGAGCAGGCCGACATGATGACCTTCCTCAACGTCTTCCGCTCGGTCGGCGGCGAGTACGAGGTGACCGACACCCGTCCCCCCCGGCCGGGACAGCCAGGCCAGGAGGGCGGCATCCGGTTCTGGCACCCGGGCGGCGAGCTTCAGGCCACCGCCCTGGAGACCGACGTACACCCGGGCTTCATGACCGACTGGCAGCAGCCGCTGGTCGTCGCGCTGACCCAGGCCCGCGGTCTGTCGATCGTCCACGAGACCGTCTACGAGCAGCGGCTGGGCTACACCGAGGCGCTCAACTCGATGGGCGCGAACATCCAGGTCTACCGAGACTGCCTGGGCGGCACCCCGTGCCGCTTCGGCCGGCGCAACTTCAAGCACTCGGCGGTGATCGCCGGACCGAGCAAGCTGCACGCCGCCGACCTGGTCATCCCCGACCTGCGGGCCGGCTTCAGCCATCTGATCGCCGCGCTGGCCGCCGAGGGCACCTCCCGGGTGTACGGCGTTGACCTGATCAACCGGGGCTACGAGGACTTCGAGGCCAAGCTCGCCGACCTCGGCGCACACGTCGAGCGGCCGTAGTTCGAGCCGCCGTTCGCGTCCGGTGCACCCGCGATGTGCACCGGACGCGCGGCGTTGGCTACCCTTGCCGCGTGCCGTCGCTGTTTCGCCGTAAGTCCGCTGACCTCGCCGACCCCGCCCCCGAGCCGGAGAACCCGGCGACGGAGGAGGATGCCGCCCGTCCTCGTGGCTACACCCCGGCCAAGGGTCGGGAGACGCCGAAGCGTCCCGCCACCGGCCGGCGTCCGGCCGGCGCGACGAAGGCGCTGAGCAAGGAGGAGGCGAAGGCGCTGCGGCGGCAACGCCGTGCCGAGGCGGCGGCGGAGTTCCGGCGGGAGGGCGGACCGCGCGACCGGGGTCCGGAACGGCTGCTGGCCCGCAACGTGGTCGACTCCCGGCGTACCGTCGGCACCTGGTTCTTCGGCGGCGCGCTCATCGTGCTGATCGGGTCGAACCAGGCGATGCCGCCGGTGATCCGGCTCGCCTCCAACCTGCTCTGGGGCGCGCTCGCCATCGGTGTGGTGATCGACTCGGTGCTCATCTCGCGGAAGATCAAGAAGCTGGTCCGGAGCCGCTTCCCGAACTCCACCCAGCGGATGGGCTCCCTCTACCTCTACGCGATCATGCGGGCGATCACCTTCCGTAAGCTGCGTACCCCCGAGCCCCGCGTCGCGATCGGCGACCAGGTCTGACCAGCGCGATCGGCGACAAGGTCTGACCAGCGCGATCGGCGACCAGGTCTGATCAGCGCGATCGGCGACCAGGTCTGACCTGTGGTTGTCTTCGCCACGGTCTGACCGGTGGCGTCGGCGTGCCGGCGGTTCGGCTCAGGGCACCCCGAGCAGGCGCAGCAGCGCTGCCGTGCCGGCGGCGGCCACGACCACGAGCACGAACGGCACCCGCCGCCACGCCAGCAGCACACCGACCAGGACGCCGGCCGGCCGGGCCCAGCCGGCGAACCGGCCGACCTCGGTCAGCGCCGCGGTGGCGGCAAGCGCCGCCAGCAGGGCCGCCGCACCCACCGGCAACAACTGACGCGCCCACTCCGGCAGGTCGAGCCGATCCCGCAGCAACACCCCGGCGATCCGGAAGGCGTACGTCCCGACGGCCAATGCCACGATCACCGCGATCAACACGGCTCCTCCTCCGGTCCGCCCCGCCCCGGTCGTCGTCCCACCGGCGCCGGTCGCGGTCCGGCCAGTACCGGCCCGGCCGCCGCGGTCAGGCTCTCCTGCGCCGGCTCGGCGCTGCTCCGCTCAGGCGGCTCGGCGTTGATCCCCTCCGCCAGCTCGGCGCTGCCCAGCTCGGACGACTCGACGATTGCCAGCGTCCCGGCGGCGGCACCGGCCGGGGTGGCCGGCGTGGCCGGCGTGGCCGGCGAGCGTCGCCTGAGCCGGTGTACGGCCAGTAGCCCGGGACCGGCCAGCGCGAGCAGCACCGGCAGGCCGGCCGGTAGCAGCGGCGTGGTCAACACCGCCAGCAGCGCACCACCCAGCGCCGCCCGCCGGGTGTCCCGGTCCCGCAGGGCGGGCAGCAGCAGGGCGATCAGCCCGGCCGGGAACGCCGCGTCCAGCCCGAAGGCGGCCGGATCGCCGGCCGCCCCGCCGGCCAGCACCCCGAGCAGGGTGCCGGCTTGCCAGGCCACGAAGAGCAGGGTGCCGGCCAGCCAGAAGGCCCGCCGTCGGGCGGGACCGGCCGGCCGGGCCAGGGTGAAGGCGGTGGCCTCGTCGGTCATCAGGTGGCTGCCGAGCAGCCGGTGCCGCAACCGGTGCCCGATCGTGTCGCCGAGGGTCAGGCCGAACGGCAGGTGCCGGGCGTTGATCAGCAACCCGGCGAGTACGGCGGCCACCGGGTTGCCGGCGGCCACCAGCCCGACCGCCAAGAACTGCGCGCCACCGGCGTAGACCAGCACGGACATGGCGACGGCCGCCCAGCCGGGCAACCCGGCGGCGACCGTCATGGCACCGAAGGAGGCGCCGACCGCCACGATCGCCGCGGCGATGGCGGCCACGTCGCGTAGCGTTCCCACCCCCGGCGTTCGTTCTGGCGTACGCATAGTTCAGCATGATGAACACGCCCCTCTTGTTCGTCAAATCGAACAAACGGAACATCGGAGCGAACAATGCCTCCAGAGCCCACGCCGCCACTAGCCACCATCGCCGCCGCCCTGCGCTACGAGCGACAGCGGGTCGGCCTGTCGCTTACCGAACTCGCCCGCCGGGCGGGGATCGCCAAGTCGACCCTGTCCCAACTCGAATCGGGCGTCGGCAATCCGAGCGTGGAGACGCTGTGGGCGCTGGGCGTGGCCCTCGACGTGCCGTTCAGCCGGCTGGTCGAGCCGCCGACGACAAGCGTGCGGGTGATCCGGGCCGGCGACGGGCCACGGATCCGATCCGAGCACGCGGATTTCAGCGGCACCCTGCTGACCGCCGGTACCGCGCACGCCCGTCGGGACGTCTATCTGATCGAACTGGAGCCGGGCGGGGTGCGCCACGCCGCACCGCACACCCCGCGCAGCGTCGAGCACGTCGTGGTCGGCTCCGGCCGGTTACGCTGCGGACCAGAGTACGAGCAGGTGGAACTCGGCCCGGGCGACTACGCGACCTTCCCGGGCGACGCACCGCACCGTTACCAGGCCCTCGAACCAGACACCTTCGCCGTACTGGTGATGGAGCATCCGTGACCGCTGCGGCACGCCGAGGCGGCGCGATGCCGGCGGCGTGCGGCATTGTCGGGGACGGACGCGGAGCCGGCAACCCGAGGCCGACGCCGGGTGGAGTATCGTCGGAAGTCCGATTCCATCACGGACCTAAATGTCCGGATCTGTAGGATAACGTTTGGCTGCGGTATCCGTGCCGCAGTGGCGGTGACCGAGCCCGCGCCGCTACCCTCCTCAGGCAGCCATTCGGTGCCGGGACGAGCGACTTTACCGGTTCCCGGGGCGCCCAGCGCGACCATTTCCGACGAGGTGACATCGCCGTGAGCGAGCGGACGCGAGCCGACCACCGGGGCGCGGCCGTGAACGACAGGTCCGCCGGATGAGTCGCGGCTACGCCGACCGGTGGCACGATCCCGCCGAGCCGTCCTGGATGGCCGAGCCGACGACCGAGTGGCAGCCGCAGTTTCCGGGCCAGCGTTACCCGGGCGACATCGGCGTCGAGCATCATCAGCAGCCGCCGGCACGGGGCCGGGGAAGCGCCGTCGGCCGGGCCGAGGTGCCACCGCTCGCGCCGACCAGATCCGACGGTACGTACGTGGGCCGCTCCTGGGCCGACGAGCCGGACGGCTGGCCGGGCCGGCACGAGGCGCCCGAGCCACGGCGGTACGACGGCCCGAACGATGCCCGTTTTCCCGATCGGTCCTACCCGACAGGGCGGCCGGAGCGTTCCGACGGCCGGCGTCCATCGCAGCCGGACACCTCCCGTGGGCGCGACGGGGTCACCTGGTCCGATGTGGGCTCCCCGGCCGCGGCGACCGGCGCGCCGTCACGCCGCGACCCACGCGAGGCAGACCGCTACCCGCAGCGTGGCCCGGACCGACGCGAGCCCGACCGCTACCCGCCGGAGGCGGACCGGCGCGGAGCCGACCGCTATCCCCCACGACGCGGTCAGCGTGAGTACGAGGGTTACCCGCGACACGACCCCGACCGACGGGAACAACGCGAGTCCGACCGCTACGACCAGTGGCCGCGCCGCTCCGAGCCGGCCGACCGCGACCAGGTGCGGCGCCGTGGCGCGCCGGTCTCCTCCGGACCGCCGGAGTCCGGGTGGATGCCCGAGCCGGACGAGCAACGGCGCCGGCCCGCCACACCGCAACGACCGGCCGAGACCACGAACCGCCGGTCCACAAGCGACGGTTCCCAGCAGCGCCCCCGTTACCAGTGGAGCAGCCACCCCGGCGAGCCGACGTACGACGACGGCCTCCGGGTGGACGGGTACCGGGAGGAGTTCGGCGTCGGGGACCCGGACAGCGCGCCGTACCCGGACGGTTACGTCGAGGATGTTCCGGTTCGCGGTTCGCGTGACGAGTGGGGTCGCCCCGACTGGTCACCCGGGCGCGGTCGCCCCGAGCCGGCGGCGCCGGACGCGCAGGCGTTCGCTGGGTCGCCGGGCGGCCTGCCCTGGCCCGAGCCGGGACCACTGCGGCCGAGCACCGGCCGGGACCACCGCGATTACCAGCGGCCCGCCGGCCCGCCGCCCGACCGCGAGCCACCCCGCCCTGGTCGACCGCACCTGTCGGTGGTCCCCGATCCTCCGGTCACCCCCTCGCCGGAGTACGACCGACCGGTCTCTCCCGCGTCGGAGTACGACCGACCGGTCTCTCCCGCAGCGGACTACGACCGACCGGTGTCGCCGGCCGCCGGACGGAGCCGGCCGGTGTCCCCGGCACCGCCGCAGGACCGGCCGGACATGCCCCGCCGGGGTCGACCGGACTCGCCCGCCGCCCGGGACCGGATCCCCAGGCCGGACCGGCCCCACCGCCCCATCCCGCAGGCCGACCAGGGTCGGCGCGACCCGGTCGGCCCCGTCGGTCCCGTCGGCCCCGTCGGTCCGGTCGGTCCGGTCGGTCCGGTCCGACCGGCCGCCTCCGCCGGACAGCCCGGACCGACCGGGGACACGGTACGACCGGCGCCGCTGCACCAGCACGAGGTACGCCCGGCGCCGCTGCACGAGCACCAGGTCCGTCCCGCACCCCTGTTCGACCAACCGGTCGTGGCCACTCCGCCGCCGACGGCCCCCTCGGTCGCCGCCGCACCACCCGCCGCCGGCCCCGCCGCGGCACGCCCCGTCTCCGCACCACCAAACCACCCGCCGGTCCCCGCACCCCCAGCCACCGACCCGTCTCCGCACCGCCCGCACGCCCACCCGTCTCCGCACCCCCAGCCACCCACCCGTCTCCGCACCGCCCGCACGCCCACCGGTATCGGGGCCACCGACCCCGCCACCGGTCTCCGCGCCCACGTCTCCCGCTCCGGCCGCGCCCCGCCCGGCCGAGCCGGCGCCGGCCGCTCCGGCCGCGCGGAAGCCGACCCGGTACGTCCCACCGCCGCCCGAGCCGGTCACGCCCGCACCGGTCCGGCCGCCCTCCGCCGGCCCGCAGGCCTGGTTCGGATCGCCCGCTCCCGAGCCGGACCAGCCGCCGCCCGGACCGGCGACCCCGCCGACCGCCGCGCCGGTCTCCGCACCATCGTCATCGCCACGGTCCGGCGCGCCGACCTCCGCACCACCGGCCACCACAACGCCGGCCACCACAACACGGGTCTCCGCACCGCCAGCCACCACAACACCGGTCTCCGCACCGCCGGCCACCACAACGCCCGTCTCCGCACCGCCGGCCACCACAACGCCGACCTCCGCACCGCCGGTCTCCGCAAGGCCCGCTTCCGCACCGCCCGTCTCCGCACCACCGGCCACCACAACGCCGACCTCCGCACCACCGGGACCATCGGTTTCGGACGAACCGCCGGTCGGCGCTGCCCCGGTAGCTCCGACGTCACCGGCCGCTCCGCCGCTGGTACCTCCGAACACCGTTCCACCGACGACCTCGGCGGCGCCGATGCCGGCACCGGCGGCACCGGTCGGGGACGTACCGGCGCCGGCACCGCCGACCGACCTCGCACCACCGGTCTCCGCACCACCACTCGGTACGCCGTCGGCCGCCTCGCCACCCGCCCCACCAACCTTCGCGCCGCCCGCCCCCGCAGCACCCGTCAGCCCAGCACCCGTCTTCGCACCACCCGTCAGCCCAGCACCCGTTTCCGGAGCGCCCGTCTCCGCAGCACCCATTTCCGCGCCACCCGTCCGCGCAGCATCCGTCTCCGGGCCGCCGGCCGCTACGATGCCGGTCTCGGCACCGCCGGCCGCCACCCCGCCCGTCTCCGGACCGCCCGCCACCGCATCCACTGTGGAGGAGGAGCCGGCCGCCGAGACGGTGCAGGACGAGGCTCCGGCACCCGAACCGCCGCCGGACCCGGAGCAGGTGTTGGCCGGCTACCGCTGGCAACTCGACCCGACGACGCTGCGCGAGGTCGTGGACGACCCGGAGGAACTGCGGGCGATCCGGGAGCGGCTGACCGAGAAGCTCGCCTCGGCGCTCGACAACCGGTCCCGTGCCCGGCTGTTGAGCCTGCGGGCGGTGGTCTCGCGGATCCTCGGTGACTTCGACGAGGCGTTGGACGACGGCCGGATGGCGTTTACCTACGCCGAGGCGACCGGGGAACTGCGCCGGACCGCCCTGGCCCAGGCACGGTTGGCGCAGGTGCTGCGCTGGCGCGGGGATTTCGCCGAGGCCGACCGGCTGTTCGCGGAGGCCAACTCGGCCGAGCTGCCCGACCGGCTGCGCGCCGCCCTGCACGAACACGCCGCCCGCAGCTGCTACGACCAGGGCCGGTTGATCGAGGCGTGCCACCACTTCGAGCGGGCTCTCGACCTGCGTGGCGAGGGTGATCCCGAACTCCTGGCCCGGGTCCGGATCGGGCTGGACGCGGTCGCCGCGCGGGCCGCCGAGAGCGGTTTTGGACCGTACCCGCGCAGTTGGGACGAGGTGTTGGAGCGCGAGCGTGCTCCGGTCCCCGCCCGCGACGGCGGCCAGGGGCTGTGGGGCTACGCGGACAGCGAGGGCGACCTGGTCGTGCCGGCCCGGTACGCCGAGGCGCAGCCGTTCGCCGACGGCCTGGCCTGGGTACGTGGCCCGCAGACGGACCGGTGGTCGTTGATCGGTCTGAGCGGGGAGACCGTCCTCGAGCCGACCTATCTCGCGGCTCGACCGTTCTCCGACGGCCTGGCCTGGGTGGTACGCGACGAGAGCGGCTGGTTGGCCGTGGACACCACCGGAGAGGTGGTCGTGCCACCCGGCTTCGCCGACGTGCGGCCGTTCCGCCGGGGCGTGGCGGTCGTCCGACGCGAGGGCTGGGGTGCCGTCGACCGCACCGGCCAGCTCGTGGTGCCCACCCGCTACCACGGTTTCCACACCGCCCTCGCCGATGGCCGGTACGTCGACGGCTTCACCGACGAAGGTCTGGCCGTGGTGGAGCTGGCTGGTCGCAAGGGTGTGGTGGACCGGACCGGTCAGGTGATCGTCGCACCGGCGCATCCGGCGCTGCTCATCCACCCGGTGGCCTTCCTGGCCACCAACGGCGCCGGACGCTGGGGCGCGCTCGACCGGCGCGGGCGGTCGCTCATCGATCCGATGTTCCATCGTCCGGATGCGGTCGTGGCGGAGATCGAGACGTTGCTCACCGACGCCAGCCCGGTGCTCTGACCGGACGCCCACCTGCCGGCACCGGGCGGCCCGGCTCAATCAGCAGCTCGCACCGGGGGCGGGCTAGGGTCAGGGAATGGAATTCCGACACCTTGGCCGTTCCGGCCTGATGGTCAGCGAGATCTCGTACGGCAACTGGATCACCCACGGCTCGCAGGTCGAGGAGGAGGCGGCGGTCAGCTGCGTCCGAGCCGCCCTGGACGCCGGCATCACCACCTTCGACACCGCAGACGTCTACGCCGGCACCCGGGCCGAGGATGTCCTCGGCCGGGCACTGGAGCAGGAGCGGCGCGAGGGCCTGGAGATCTTCACCAAGGTGTTCTGGCCCACCGGACCGGGACGCAACGACCGGGGTCTGTCCCGCAAGCACATCATGGAGTCGATCAACGGTTCGCTGCGCCGGTTGCGCACCGACTACGTGGACCTCTACCAGGCCCACCGGTACGACTACCACACGCCGCTGGAAGAGACGATGGAAGCCTTCGCCGACGTCGTACGCTCCGGCAAGGCGCTCTACATCGGCGTCTCGGAGTGGAAGGCGTCGCAGATCCGCGAGGCCCACGCCCTGGCCCGGGAGCTGCGCATCCCGCTGGTCTCCAACCAGCCGCAGTACTCGATGCTGTGGCGGGTCATCGAGAGCGAGGTCGTACCCACAAGCGAGGAGCTTGGCGTCGGGCAGATCGTCTGGTCGCCGATGGCGCAGGGCGTACTCACCGGCAAGTACCTGCCCGGCCAGCCGCCACCGGCCGGGTCCCGGGCCACCGACGAGAAGTCCGGTGCGGGTTTCATCGCCAAGTGGCTTACCGACGACGTGCTGACCCGGGTCCAGCAGCTCAAGCCGCTCGCCGACCAGGCCGGGCTGAGCATGGCCCAGCTCGCCATCGCCTGGGTGTTGCAGAACCCGAACGTCTCCTCGGCCATCATCGGGGCGACCCGTCCCGAGCAGGTGCAGGACAACGTCAAGGCGGCCGGTGTCAAGCTCGACGCCGAGCTGCTCAAGGCGATCGACGAGATCGTCGACCCGGTGACCGAGCGCGACCCGGCACGCACCGAGTCGCCCGCCGAGCGTCCCTGACCCGGTCGGTCCGGCCGGCGTCCCGCTCGACGCCGGCCGGGCCACCCGGCGACCCGCCCCGGCTCAGCCCGGCCAGAACCGGATCAGCCCTGCCAGAACCGGATCAGCCCTGCCAGAACCGGATCAGCTGAAGCCCGGTGGCGTAGAGCCACGGCGGCAGGCCGAGGGCGTTGCCGACCGCGAAGACCGCGTCGAAGAACCAGCCGCCGATCCGCGGGTTCCACAGCAACCCGAAGAGCAGGATGAAGCCGTACGGCGCGAAGAGGTCGTACATCCGCCGCCACTGCGGGTTCAACCACGGCTGGATCATGTTGCCGCCGTCCAGCCCCGGCACCGGCAGCAGGTTGAGCACGCTTGCGGTGAGCTGGAGGAAGGCGAGCAGGGCCACGGCGGCCCAGAACTCGACCGGCCCGCCGCCCGGCGCACCGAGCCGCAGCACCGCCACCAGCACCAGGGCGAACAGCACGTTTGTGGCCGGCCCGGCCAGGCTGACCAGGGTGTGCCGCAGCCGCCCCGGGATCGCGTGCCGGTCCACCCAGACCGCGCCGCCGGGCAGGCCGATGCCGCCGAGCAGCACCACCGCCACCGGTAGCGCGATGGAGAGCAGCGGGTGGCTGTACTTCAGCGGGTTGAGCGTCAGATAGCCGCGATGGGCCACGCTCCGGTCGCCGGCCCGGTACGCGACCACGGCGTGGGCGTACTCGTGCAGGCAGAGCGAGACCAGCCAGCCGGAGACGACGAACCCGAAGACCGCGAGCCGGACGTTACCGATCCCGTGCCAGGTCAGCACGGCGCTGGTGACAAGCAACGCGACCAGGGCGAGAAAAACCGGGCTGGGCCGGAACGCCGCCCGGGGCACCCCGAGCACCAGGGGTTCGGCGTCCCGGGGGGTCATCACTCCGCCGCGGGCAGCAGGCTCATCCGGTACTCCACCCGGTCGTCCTCGGCGAGCGTCACGGAGGTGACGCCGGATGCCGCGAGTTCCCGCCAGGTCTGGCCGATCCAGGACTCGGCGTCCGCCTGGCTGCCGAACGACTCGGTCGGCCCCTCGGCCGGCTCGCCGTTCGCGCCCTCGTACCGCCAGCTCCACGCCATGTGCGCGTCTCCCCTCGCCTTGCTGTCCATCGGACCGACCCCCGCCAGCGTAGTCGGCCACCCGGTCGGCGGCCGTACGGCGACCGACCGCTTCCGCAGTCGCCGCGAACCCGGCGACTGACCGCCGCCGGGCCGGGTATGTGTCGGTAGGAACCCGATGTGGCACAGGAGGCGAGGATGACGACACCGATCCCGAAGATGGACACGGCGGAGCTGCGCGAGATCGCGGTGCGCGGCGGCATCGAGGGTGCCCGGGACATGGACCGGGACGCGCTGCTCGACGCCCTCCAGGCCCGCCCCGGCGAGGGCTTCTGGCAGGAGGACCCGAAGCCGGCGGACGTCAACCCCAACGACTACATGTACCAGCCCCCCGACGGTCGTTGAGCGGTGCCGGGACGGCGGGGGCGTCGCGGCGTACCTGCGCTGCCCCGGGCACCCGGCTGGCCGTAAGGTACGGGCATGTCCGTTGACGGGTGGAACCGGATCCTGGTGCTGGGCGGCATCCGCTCCGGCAAGTCGGAGTTCGCCGAGTCCCTGGTCGCCGACGCGGCCTCGGTCCGGTACGTGGCCACCGCGCCCGGCGCGGGCGACGACGACGCGGAGTGGCTGGCCCGGATCGCCGCGCACCGCGCCCGCCGGCCCGCCGCCTGGAGCACCGAGGAGACCGCCGCCGAGCCGCGTCAGCTCGCCGACGTGATCGCCGCCGCCCGGCCGGACGAGACGCTGCTCGTCGACGATCTCGGCGGCTGGGTGACCGTGCTGCTCGACCCGGCGCACCAGCCGGCCGACGACACCGCCACGATCGACGAGCTGGCCACCGCCGTCCGGGCCTGCGCGGCCCGGTTGGTGCTGGTCAGCCCCGAGGTCGGGCTCTCCCTGGTGCCGACCACGCCGCTGGGTCGGGCGTTCACCGACGCGCTCGGCGCGGTCAACCGGGCCGTGGCGGACGCCTGCGACGCGGTGGTCCTGGTGGTCGCCGGCCAGCCGTGCCGGCTGAAGCCGGCCGAGCCCGCGCCCGCCGCCCCGACTCCGCTGCCGAGCACTCCGGTTCCGCTCGCGGCCGGCCAGCCCGGCGCCACGGTGCCCGCCCAGGGCGGTCCCACCGACCGGCAACCCGGGCAGCGCGGTCCGACCGACGCCGGCGGCCCCCTGCCGGCCTCGCCGCCGGTGACCACGCCGGAGCTGCCCGCCCCGACCGGTACCGCCCACGACGGCGGGGCCACCGGTCGGACGACGCCCGCCGTCGACCTGCCGACAGCCGCCACCGGGCTGGTCATCCAGCCCGGCATGGAGCTACCCATGCCGGACGAGTACGCCGGACCGCAGGCCGTGCAGCGACTGGCCACCCTGGACGTACCGGGCACCGGGCTCGGCGTACTGGAGCAGGTCGTCTCGTTCGCCGCCGCCACCCAGGGCACCTCGACCCCGGCCGCCTGGCGGTCGGTACGCGTACTGCTGCTGCACGGCGACCACGCCGGTGGTGTCGCCGCCGGCAGCCGGCCCGGCGAGTCGGCCCGGCGGGCCCGCCAGGCCGGGGCGGGCCAGGGCGTGCTCGCCCGGTTGGCCGCCGAGAGCGGAGCCAGCCTCCAGGTGATCGACGCACCGACCGCCGCGGCCATCGAGGACGGTCCCGCGCTCACCGCCGAACAGGTCGACGCGGCCCTGCGCTACGGCTGGCGGCTGGCCGAGGAGGCCGCGGACGACGGCGTACAGCTGCTGGTCCTGGCCGCGTGCGGCGCCGGCACCGACGCCGCGGCGGCGGCCGTGCTGGCCGCGACCGCCGGGGCCGAGCCGGCTGCGGTGCTCGCCCGGGTGGTCACCGAGCACGGCGAGATCGACGACGTGGCCTGGATGGCCCGCTGCGCGGCGGTCCGGGACGCGCTGCACCGCGCCCGCCGCTCCTCCCGCGCCGCCAAGGAGGTGCTGGCCCAGCTCGGTGGTGGGGACATCGCCGTCGCCACCGGCATCCTGCTCGGCGCGACCGCACGCCGGACGCCGGTGCTGCTGGACGGGCCGGTCGGCGTGTCGGCCGGGCTGGTCAGCCGGGACCTGGCCGGGCAGAGCCGGCACTGGTGCCTGCTGGCCGACCACGGCGGCCACCCCGCCGTCCAACTGGCCGCCGACGTGCTCGGCCTGACTCCGCTGACGGAGCTGCGGCTCGACCTCGGCGAGGGGGCGAACGCGCTCACCGTGTTGCCGCTGCTGCGCTCGGTGCTGGCGTTGGCCGCCGCGCTGCCCGCCCGCCCGGACCGCACCGCCGCCGGCCCGGACGAGCACACCGCCGCCTCGGCCGAACACACCACTGGCCCGCACGAACGCCCGGACGAACACACCACGGGGTCGGAGCACAGCACCGCCGGGCCGGACGAGAACGGCACCGGGCCGGACGAGTCCGTCGAGGAAGCCGAGCCCGACTTCCGCGAGCCCGAGCCCGAGGGGCCGGGACCGACAACCACCCAACCGGCCCGGTCGGCGGATCCGACCGGCTCGCGTGCCGGCTGAGCCCCGCCTCGCCGCCGGGGCGCGGCTCGCCCTGACCACCTTCACGGTGGCCCCGGTACGGGCCGGTCGGATCGACCGGGCCACCGCCGGTACCGCGATGGCGCTCGCCCCGGTGGTGGGTGCGCTGCTCGGGTTGCCGTTGGCCGGGGTGCTGCTGCTGCTCGACACCTTCAGCACGTCACTCGTCGCCGCCGGGGTGACCGTCGCGCTGGGCGCCCTGCTCACCCGGGGACTGCACCTCGACGGGCTGGCCGACACCGTGGACGCGCTCGGCTCGTACCGGCGCGGCCCGGCCGCGTTGGAGATCATGAAGCGGCCGGACGTCGGGCCGTTCGGCGTGGTCGCCCTGGTGCTCGTGCTGCTGGTGCAGGCCGCGGCGCTGGCCGAGCTGGCCGGCCGGTCCCGGCCGGCGGCACTCGCCGCGGTCGTGACGGCCGCCGCGGCCGGCCGGCTCGGGGTCACGCTGGCCTGCCGGCGGGGCGTACCGCCGGCCCGACCGGAGGGGCTCGGTGCGCTTGTCGCCGGCACCGTCGGGCCGGTCGCGCTGGCCGCCGGCACGATCTCCGTGCTGCTGCTGGCGGTCGCGGCGGTGCCGGGCCGCCCGTGGCAGGGACCGCTGGCCGTGCTGATCGCGCTCGCCGTCGCGGCCGGCCTGCTACGACATGCGGTACGCCGATTCGGCGGGATCACCGGTGACCTGCTCGGTGCCACCGTCGAGGTGGTCACCACGCTCGTCTACCTGGGTCTGGTGCTGTCCGGCTGAGCCGGGCGGCCGGTGGCGGGTAGCGTTCTCCCACGACAGCACCGCCCGCGGCACCCAGGGGAAGACATGCTCATCACCGACGACTTCCTGCCCGTCCCGGTCCCGGAGTCGCTCAGCGCGACCTACCTGGTGCCGACCGCGGGACTGCCGGCGGTCAGCGCCCGGACGGCGGTACGCGGCCTGACCGGCCGGCTGGCCGAGCCGGTGCACGGGTTGGCCCGGCAGATGCTGGACAGTCCGCTGATGAGCGTCGACGTCCGCCCGATCGGCGAGTTTCCCGAGCTGCCGCCCGACCTGCTCACCGCGTTCGGGGCCAGCGAGGCGCAGCTGGACCGGCTGGCCGCCGCCAGCCACCTGGTGGTGGTGCAGGCCGAGTACCGGCCGGGCTGGCCCCCGGCGCACGAGTGGGCGGCCCGGGCGGTGGCCGCCGCGATCGCCGAGGCGGTCGGCGGTGACGTGGTCGACGTCTTCGGGTTGCAGTTCCTGGACCCGGGTGCGGCGCTGCGCTCGCTGCCCGACGCGCAGGGCCGGGTCCGGCTCGTCGACTGGATCCTGGTGCCGTACTCCTCGGACGCCGACGGCCTCTGGTTCACCACAAAGGGGCTGCGCCGCTTCGGTCTGCTGGAGTTGCAGACCCAGGGCGTGCCGGACCACCTCACCCGGGCCTGGGGCGCGGTGATGACCGGCGCCGCCCGGCGGCTGCTGCGGGACTGGACCGACGGGCTGGCCGGCGACGAGGTACCGGCCTTCGTGCAGTTGCCGGTGCTGGCCACGGTGACCGGCCACGACATCGCGGTGGCGTACGGCAATCCGGAGCAGCACGGCGCGACCCCGCCGGTGCTGCTGCGGCTGGAGTTGGACCCGGCCACCGACCCGGAGGCCGACTCGTTCCTCAGCCTGCGCCCGCCGGCCGGGCATCCCGGCCCGGCCGGGCGCTACTTCGCCGCCGCCTGCGCCACCCTGTTCGCCGGGATCCAGCCCGACGTGCGCTACGCCCGCTCCGGTGACGCGATGAGCCGGGCCATCGCCACCGCCCGGGCCGGGCTCGGCGACATCCGCGCCCGGTTCCGCGCCGGGCAGCTGCCGCCGGAGACCCAGCTGGTGGTCAAGTACGGGTTGCCCGGTGACGACGGCCCCGAGTACGTCTGGGCCGGGGTGACCTCCTGGGACACCCCGGAGCGGATCGTCGCGGTAAGCGCCAGCGACGCCAACACCGACCCCACCGTACGGATCGGCTCACCCGTCGTGGTGGCGGCCAGCGACGTGGTCGACTGGGCCGTTCTCGACGCCAGCGGCGTGATTGAGGGCGGTTGGACCCAGGCCGTCCTCGACGCCGGCAACCCGCTTACCTGACGGAGGGGTGGACGAAGGGCGGGCGGGTCAGCCGGGCGGGGGTGCGGCGGTCGCGGATGTCGATGTGCAGCTCGGTGCCGTCGGGCCGGGCCGGCGTGGTGTCGATCAACGCGAGGGCGATGCCCTGTTTCCTCGTCGGGCTGAACGTGCCGCTGGTGACCCGGCCGACCTGGGTGTCGCCGTGGTACACGGCCATCCCAGGGCGCGGGATGCCCCGGC
Source organism: Micromonospora sp. FIMYZ51 (assembly GCF_038246755.1). Taxonomy (NCBI): domain Bacteria; kingdom Bacillati; phylum Actinomycetota; class Actinomycetes; order Micromonosporales; family Micromonosporaceae; genus Micromonospora; species Micromonospora sp. FIMYZ51. The sequence continues at coordinate 5,390,412 of NZ_CP134706.1, forward strand.
CGACCACCTCAAGGCCGCGCAGCGTACGCGCCGGGCCGGCGGCCTTCTCCGCGAGCAGCGCGTCCCGGCCCCAGAACGCCGGCTTGTCCCAGCCCACCGCCCAGCCCGCGCGGGCCTGCACCGGGCTGATCTCGGGCGACAGGTCCTGCCCGTGCAGCGGGTAACCCATCTCGGTGCGCAGCGTGTCCCGGGCGGCCAGCCCGCAGGCCCGGGGCGCCGGCTCGGCGGCGAACAGCGCGTCCCAGACCCGGACCGCGTCGCTGGCGGGAACCACCAGCTCGTAGCCCAGTTCCCCGGTGTAACCGGTGCGGCAGACGGTCAGCTCGACGCCGTCCAGGCTGGCCGGCGAGAAGCTCATGTATCCGTGTCCGGTGGGCAGGCCCAGCGCGCCCAGCAGCTCCGCCGAGCGTGGCCCCTGCACGGCGAGTACGGCGTACGCCTCGTGCTCGTCGGTGACCGTGACCCCGGCCGGCGCGGCGGCGCGCAGCCGACGCACCACCTCGGCGGTGTTCGCGGCGTTCGGGATGAGGAAGACGTGGTCGTCGGCGTAGCGGTAGGCGATCAGGTCGTCCACCACCCCGCCGGTGGCGTCGTCGCAGCAGAGGGTGTACTGCGCCTGCCCCGGCCCGATCCGGTCCAGGTCGTTGCTCAGGCAGGCGTTGACGAACGACACCGCCGCCGGGCCGGTCACCCGCACCTTGCCCAGGTGCGACACGTCGAACACGCCGACGTCGGTGCGGACCGCGGTGTGTTCCCGCAGCACTCCCCCGCCGGCGTACTCAAGCGGCATCTCCCAGCCGCCGAACGGGGCGAGTTTGGCGCCGAGTGCGGTGTGCCGCTGGCGCAGCGGAGAACGGCGCAGCCGGGTCGCGGCAGCGTCGGTGGTCACGTCCGTCATGGGTGGCAACTTACCGGGACCCGCAGGGCTGGTTAGCATCGGCGGGACCCCGCCGGCGTCGTCGGCGGGAGACCATACTCTCCGGCGGGTACGGCCCGCTGGAGAGATCCACCGCCGGTACGCCACCCGCGACCGGCCCGGCCCGCCCGGGAGCAGCCTCCGTGACATCGTCCAGCACCACCCTGAGCCTGGTCGACACCGACCCCGCCGAACTCGCCGTCGACGCGATCGTGATCGGCGTGCACAGCACGACCGGCGAGCAGGACGCCACCAGCGGCCTCGCCGGCACCCTGCTGCTCGCCACCGGCGCCGAGAGCATCGCCGCCGCCTTCGACGGCAAGCTGACCGAGACGCTGGCGCTGCTCGGCGCGACCGGCCGGCCGGGCGAGGTGATCAAGTTGGCGACCCTGGGCACGGTGACCGCACCGGTGATCGCCGCCGTCGGTCTGGGCGCGGAACCCAGCGGTGCGGCACCGGAGCCGGAGACCCTACGGCGGGCCGCGGGGGCCGCCGTGCGGGCTCTGGCCGGGGCGCCCCGGGTCGCGCTCACGCTGCCGCTGCCCGACGACGCCGACGTCACCGCCGCCGTGCGGGCGGTCGCCGAGGGGGCGTTGCTCGGTGGCTACCGCTTCGCCGGGTACAAGACCCGGCCCCAGCCGAGCCGGCGCGAGCCGGTGGCCGAGGTGCTGGTGGCCGTGCCGGACGCCACCGACGCGGGGGTGCAGGCCGAGGTGTCCCGGGCTCAGACCGTGGCGGCCGCGGTGCGGCGCACCCGGGACTGGGTAAACATCGCCCCGAACGACCTGCGTCCGCCGGCCTTCGCCGATTCGGTCGCCGAGGCGGCGCGGGCCGCCGGGCTCGGCGTCGAGGTGCTCGACGAGGTCGCGCTCCGCGCGGGCGGCTACGGCGGGATCATCGCCGTCGGGCAGGGGTCGGAGGCCCCGCCGCGCCTGGTGAAGCTGACCTGGACGCCCGAGGGCGGCGGCACCGGCAAGCGGGTGGCGCTGGTCGGCAAGGGCATCACCTTCGACACCGGCGGTGTCTCGATCAAGCCGGCGCAGGGCATGTGGGAGATGAAGTCCGACATGGCCGGGGCGGCGGCGGTGGCCGCCACCATGCTGGCCGTGGCCGAACTGAAGCCGCCGGTGGCGGTGACCGCGTACGTGCCGATGGCGGAGAACATGCCCTCGGGTGCCGCGTACCGGCCGGGCGACGTGATCACCATGTACAACGGCAAGAAGGTCGAGGTGCTCAACACCGATGCCGAGGGCCGGATGATCCTCGCCGACGCGATCGCCCGCGCCTGCGAGGACGGCTGCGACTACCTCTTCGAGACCTCCACCCTCACCGGCGGTCAGGTGGTCGCCCTCGGCAAGCGGATCTCCGGCGTGATGGGCAGCACCGAGCTGTGCGAGCGGGTCCACACCGCCGGCGACGCGGTGGGCGAGCCGGCCTGGCCGATGCCGCTGCCGGACGACGTGCGCAAGGGCATGGACTCCGAGGTCGCCGACATCTCCCAGGTCAACGCCGGGATGGACCGGGCCGGTCACATGCTCCAGGGCGGGGTCTTCCTACGCGAATTCGTCACCGACGAGGTCGCCTGGGCGCACATCGACATCGCCGGCCCGTCGTACCACTCGGGCGAGCCGACCGGCTACTGGACCAAGGGCGGCACCGGCGTACCGGTCCGCACCCTGCTGCACCTGATCGACGACATCGCCACCAACGGCTGAGGTGCAAGGAAGGGCCCCTTGTTAACGCCTGGTGCATAGCAGGGGGCCCCTTTTAACACCTCGGCCAAGGTGGCGCGCAACGCCGAGGCCGGCGGCGCTTCAGTAGAGCTCGGGGCGGCGCTTCAGTAGAGCTCGGGGCGGCGCTTGCGGCGCTCGTTGTAGTCGCGCATGCGCTGCGGATAACCCATCAACGCCACGTCGTAGACCGGGATGCTCAGCCGGTACGCGAAACGCCGCGCGCCGTCCGGCCCGTCGATGCGTCGCCGGGTCCACTCGCCGTCGTCGGCGATCAGGATCACCGTGGTCTCGGTGACCGTGGTACGCGGCTCGATGAACGCCTCGACCCCCTTGCGGGTGCGGACAAAATTCTCAAGATGCTCCAGATCAGCGCGATTGGCCGTACGGTCAGGTTCGGCCGCGCGTGCCCGCTTGCGTCGCCGGAACAGTCCCACTGAGCCGTCTCCCCACCTGTCGCGTCATCGAAGGCAGTGCCAAGGGTACGTGGCGGCGACGTGTCGTTGGGCACCTCGGTACGCGGCTGCGGCGCGGTGGTGACAAGATGGCCGAGGTGGGGTGGCGCTGTTACCCCGCTGTGACCCCCGATGCAGCGAAGCGACCTGGGAGTTGGACGTGAGCGAGCCGAACGACGCAACCTTCGACATCGTCATCCTCGGAGGTGGTAGCGGCGGCTACGCGACCGCGCTGCGCGCCGCCCAGCTGGGGCTTACCGTCGCGCTTGTCGAGAAGGGGAAGCTCGGCGGCACCTGCCTGCACAACGGCTGCATCCCCACCAAGGCGCTGCTGCACGCCGCCGAGATCGCCGACCAGACCCGCGAGTCGGAGCAGTTCGGCATCAAGGCCGAGCTGGTCGGCATCGACATGGCGGGGGTCAACTCGTACAAGGACGGTGTGATCTCCCGGCTCTACAAGGGCCTCCAGGGTCTGGTCAACGGCAACAAGGCCATCACCTTCGTGGCGGGCGCCGGCAAGTTGGTCGCGCCGAACACGGTCGAGGTGGACGGCAAGCGGTACACCGGCCGCAACGTCGTGCTGGCCTCCGGCTCGTACGCCAAGAGCCTGCCCGGCCTGGAGATCGACGGCGAGCGGGTGATCACCAGCGACCACGCGCTGACCCTGGACCGCGTACCCGCCTCGGCGATCGTGCTCGGCGGTGGCGTGATCGGCGTCGAGTTCGCAAGCGTGTGGAAGTCCTTCGGGGTGGACGTGACCATCATCGAGGCGCTGCCCCGGCTGGTCGCCGCCGAGGACGAGGAATCCTCGAAGGCGTTGGAGCGGGCCTTCCGCAAGCGAAAGATCAACTTCAAGGTCGGCAAGCCGTTCGAGAAGGTCGAGAAGACCGACACCGGCGTCAAGGTGACCATCGCCGGCGGCGACACCGTCGAGGCCGAGCTGCTGCTGGTCGCGGTCGGCCGGGGGCCGAACACCGCCGACCTCGGGTACGAGGAGCAGGGCGTCAAGATGGACCGGGGCTACGTGCTCACCGACGAGCGGCTGCGTACCAGCGTGCCGAACGTCTACGCGGTCGGTGACATCGTGCCCGGCCTCCAGCTCGCCCACCGCGGCTTCCAGCAGGGCATCTTCGTCGCCGAGGAGATCGCCGGCCAGAACCCGGCGGTGATCGACGAGGCGGGCATCCCCCGGGTCACCTACTCCGAGCCGGAACTGGCCTCGGTCGGCCTCAGCGAGGCCAAGGCCAAGGAGCAGTACGGTGCTGACAAGATCAAGACTTACAACTACAACCTCGGCGGCAACGGCAAGAGCCAGATCCTCAAGACGGCCGGCTTCGTGAAGCTGGTCCGGGTAGAGGACGGCCCGGTGGTCGGCGTACACATGGTCGGTGCCCGGGTCGGCGAGTTGGTCGGCGAGGCGCAGCTGATCTACAACTGGGAGGCGTACCCGGGCGAGGTGGCACAGCTCGTGCACGCCCACCCGACGCAGAACGAAGCCCTGGGCGAGGCGCACCTGGCCCTCGCCGGCAAGCCGCTGCACGCGCACGCCTGACCACGACGTATCCGCGGCGTCCGGCGACGGGCGATGATCCCCCCACCAGGGAAACGAAGGAGTCTGGAGAACATGCCGGTATCGGTCACCATGCCCCGGCTCGGCGAGAGCGTCACCGAGGGCACCGTCACGCGCTGGCTCAAGCAGGAGGGCGACACCGTCGAGGTGGACGAGCCGCTGCTGGAGGTGTCCACGGACAAGGTCGACACCGAGATCCCGTCCCCCGCGGCCGGCGTGCTGACCCGGATCGTGGTGGGCGAGGACGAGACGGCCGAGGTCGGCAGCGAGTTGGCGGTGATCTCCGGCGAGGGTGAGTCGGCCGGTGGCCCCACCGCGCAGCAGGCTCCCTCCGAGCACCAGGAGTCGCCGCCGCAGCAGGCAGCCGAGGCGGCCGCCGAGCCGCAGGCCGAGGCGGAGCAGTCGGCCGTCCAGGAGCCGGCCGAGCAGGAGCCCACCCAGGCCACCTCGGCGCCGTCGGGCGAGGGCACCCCGGTGCAGCTCCCGGCGCTCGGTGAGAGCGTCACCGAGGGCACCGTCACCCGCTGGCTCAAGCAGGTCGGCGACACCGTCGAGGTGGACGAGCCGCTGCTGGAGGTCTCCACCGACAAGGTCGACACCGAGATCCCGTCACCGGTCGCCGGCACCCTGCTGGAGATCAAGGTCGCCGAGGACGAGACCGCCGACGTCGGCGCAACCCTGGCCGTGATCGGTGCCGCCGGTGCCGCGCCAGCCGAGGCGAAGCCGGCGGCCAAGCCCGAACCGCAGGCGGAGGCCAAGCCCGAGCCGCAGGCGGAGGCCAAGCCCGAACCAGAGCCAGCGGCCAAGCCCGAACCGGAGCCGCAGGTCTCCGAGCCGACGCCGGGCATGTCCTACAACGAGCCGGCCGCGGAGGCCGAGACCGCGCCGGAGCCGGCCAAGGCCGAGCAGGCCGCCACGCCGCCGGCACCCACCCAGGCTCCGCAGCGCGCCGCCGCGCCGAGCGCCAACGGCGAGGCGGCCGGGTACGTGACTCCGCTGGTCCGCAAGCTCGCCAGCGAGCACGGCGTGGACCTCGCGGCGGTGAATGGCACCGGGGTCGGTGGCCGGATCCGCAAGCAGGACGTGCTGGACGCGGCGGAGCAGGCGCGGGCCGCCAAGGCCGCCCCGGCACCGGCCCAGCCGGCTGCGGCCAAGCCGGCCGCCAAGCCGCAGCCGAGCGCCAAGCGCGGCACCACCGAGAAGCTGCCCCGCATCCGCGCGGCCATCGCCAAGCGGATGCACCAGTCGCTCCAGGAGACGGCGCAGCTGACCACCGTGGTCGAGGTGGACGTCACAAAGGTCGCCAAGCTGCGGGCGCAGGCAAAGGACTCGTTCCTCCAGCGGCACGGCGTGAAGCTGTCGTTCCTGCCGTTCTTCGCCCTCGCGGCCATCGAGGCGCTCCAGACGTACCCGATCGTCAACGCCAGCATGGACCTCGAGGCCGGCACGATCACCTACCCCGACGCCGAGAACCTCGGCATCGCGGTGGACACCGAGCGCGGCCTGCTGGTGCCGGTCATCCACAACGCCGGTGACCTCAACCTGGGCGGCATCGCCAAGCGGGTCGCCGACCTGGCGGAGCGGACCCGGACCAACAAGATCAGCCCGGACGAGATCGCCGGTGCGACCTTCACGCTTACCAACACCGGCAGCCGGGGTGCCCTCTTCGACACCCCGATCGTGCCGTCGCCGCAGTCGGCGATGCTCGGCACGGGTGCCGTGGTCAAGCGTCCGGTCGTGGTCAACGACCCGGAACTGGGCGAGGTGATCGCCGTACGCCAGATGGTCTACCTGGCCATGTCGTACGACCACCGGCTGATCGACGGCGCCGACGCGGCCCGCTTCCTGACCGCGGTCAAGGAGCGCCTGGAGGCCGGCAACTTCGAGGCCGAACTGGGCCTGTAACAGTCCCACAAGCACCACGGAGGGCGCCCCGGTCACCACCGAGGCGCCCTCCCCCATCTCCCCGCCCTCCCCATCCCCCTCCCCCACCCCACCCCACCCACCCCGCCCGGCGATCTTGCACTTTTAGTCGCCGGTTTGTCCTGTTTGATGCTTATGCGGGGACAGAAAGTGCAAGATCGCGAGGGGTGGGGTGTCCCTATGGGTTTCGTCAAGCGGGGACGGGGCTGGTCGGGCGGGGTTGGTAGGGGATCTTGTCGCGGAGCATGGCGTATAGGACGTCGCAGCGGCGTCGGGCGAGGCAGATGAGGGCGGCGTTGTGGCGTTTACCTTCGGCGCGTTTGCGGTCGTAGTAGGCGCGGCTGACGGGGTCTGCGAGGGATGCGAACGCGGCGAGGAAGAACGCGCGTTTGAGGTTCTTGTTGCCGCCTCGGGGTGGGTGCTCGCCGCGGATGCTGGTGCCGGAGCGTCGGGTGACGGGGGCGAGGCCGGCGTAGGCGGCGAGGTGGCCGGGGGTGGCGAAGGCGGTGCCGTCGCCGACTTCGAGCAGGATCCGGGCGGCGGTCCTGACGCCGATGCCGGGCATCGATGTCAGGACCGGGGCAAGAGGGTGTGCATCAAGCATCCTCTCGACCTGGTCGGCGACTTGGTCGCGTTGGTGTAGGACGTCGCGGAGGCTGTCGGCGAGACGGGGCAGGATCGTCTCGGCTGCTTGGGTGCCGGGGACGGTGACGGTCTGTTCGTCGAGGGCTGCCATGAGCTGTTCGATGAGCCGTTCACCCATGCGGGGTGCGTGGACGGCGGCGATCGAGAGTAGTTTGCGGCGACCGGCTTTGCGGAGTCCGGCCGGTCCGCCGCAGCGCGACAGCAACTCCAGCACGGCCTTGTGGTGCACCTTCGGGCCGAGAACCCGTTCCAGGGCGGGATGAATCTGGGTGAGTAGTCCCCGGATACGGTTCGACACGCGCGTGGCCTCGCCAGCGAGGTCGTCGTCGAAGCCGACGAGGACCTCCAACTCGGCCAGAGCCTCATCTCCGACGTCGACCCGCCGCAGCGTGTGCGGCAGGGTGCGGGCGGCATCAGCGATGACATAGGCGTCGCGGGCGTCGGTCTTCGCGCTTCCGGGGTGCAGATCGGCGATCCGCCGCATCGCCAGGCCGGGCAGGTAGGCCACCTGATGACCGCATGCCCGAGCCACCGCGACCGGCAGGGCGCCGATCGAGGCGGGCTGGTCGACCACCACCAGCACCCGACCGTGGCCGGCGAGTTTGTCGAACAACTGCCTCAGCCGAGCCTCGGTGTTCGGCAACGGTGCGTCGTGCAGCCGCTTGCCGTCCGGCGCCAACCCGACCGCGTGATGATCACCCTTACCGACATCCAACCCGAGGTAGACGCCGTATCCGCCGTGCACCACACCCGCCTCCACGCATCGTCCGTGGCCTCGGCCACAGGTCCAGGCGTCGGACTGCCGGCACCCACGTTACGAAGAGACCAACCCCAAACAGGGCGGCCGTGTCCCTATCAGCGGTCCGCCGACGCCACCCGACCCGGCGACAACACCCCCCGGATCATGCCTACGACAGGGGCAGGAAGTCATACCGGGCCGGGCGACCGAGGAGTCCCCGGCTGGGGACGATCAAAAAGGTAACGGGTGAGGGGTGGGTTTTTCCTGGTCAGGGGGCGGGTGGGGTGGGGAATCGGGTCCGGTAGCGGTGGGAGGTTGCCAGACTCAGGGCTGTGGGCGACGGGGGGTGGCGAGGGCGGCTGGGGCCAGCCGTGGGGGTGGCGCCGGGTGCCCGGGTCGACCGGTTCGAGGTCTTCTTCGACCTGGTCTTCGTCTTCTCCTTCTTCAACATCGCCCGGTCCACCGCGGCCGATCTCAGCGGCCGTGGGCTGCTGCACGCCCTGCTCGTGCTCGCCGTGCTCTGGTGGTGCTGGGTGGTGCACACGGTGGTCGCCACCCGGATCCGGATCGGCGAGGGCTACGTACCGGTGCTGATGGTGGTCGGGATGGCCGCGCTGTTCTGCTTCGCGCTTGCTCTGCCGCGCGCCTTCGGGGACCCGCAAGGTGGCATCGGCGGGCCGGTCGTGGTGGCGATCAGCTACGTGGTCATCCGGGCCGTGCACCTGGCCCTGTTCCTCCGGGTGGTCCGCGACAACCCGGTGGAGCGCCGGCAACTGCTCCGGTACGCACCCGAGCTGACGCTGAGCACCATCCTGCTGCTCGCCGCCGCGCTGGTGCCGTTGTACCTCCCCGGAACCAGCATGGACGAGCTGATCCGGGACGTGCTCTGGGTGACCGTGGTGCTTCTCCAGTACGGCACCGGGCTGCTCGCCAACACCTGGGGTTGGGAGGTGACCTCGGCGGAGCACTGGACCGAACGGTACGACCTGATCCTCATCATCGCGCTTGGCGAATCGGTGATCTCGGTGGGGCTGGGCAGCAACCTCATCGGTCAGTCGCCGACCTGGCCGGGGATGACCGCGGCGGTCTTCGGCATCGTCTTCACCGCCGCACTCTGGTGGGCACACTACGACGTGATCGGTCCGGCCGCCCGGATCGCCCTGCACGCCAGCCAGGGCCGGCCCCGGGTGCGGATGGCCCGGGACGCATACGCCTACCTCTACCTGCCGATGATCGCCGGGATCATGCTGTTCGCCCTCGGCGCCGAGGGCATCGTGCACGACGTCGCCGAGCCGGGCGTACCGGTCGGTCAGCCGGCGCATGGCCCGGACGTGCCGCTGCTGTTCGGCGGGGTGCTCTGTTACCTGGCCGGGAACATGCTCTTCCAGCTGCGCACCCTGCACACGCTCTCCTGGCTGCGGCTGGGCACCCTGGCCGTGCTCGCGGTCGCCATCCCACCAGCCATGCACCTGCCGGGGCTTGGCGCGCTTGCCCTGCTGACCGCGATCTGCGTCGGCCTGGCCGTCGCCGAGGTGGTGCTGATGTCCGAGGCCCGGCAGGCGCTGCGTGCCGTGGTCTTCGAGGAGCGCACCGCCCACGAGGCCGGCGAGGCCGCCTACCGTGCCCGCTGGCGCGAGAACCCACCCGGATCGGCGTCCTGAGAAACGCCTTCAGAGGCGACGAGCCGGCACCTTCCGGGACACGTCTCGTCCCGCCCTTCGAAGCGGCACAACGGCGACGGCCCAGCGGCATCGGTCGAATTGGCGGCGGTTGCCGACGCGGGTGACCAAGGACGAACAGGCGGGTGCCAAGGCACTCAGGCCGCTCGCCGGTGTCGATACGCCGCGCCTTCCCCAACCGCCGCGCGCCAGTCGAACGACAACTACCGTGCGTGACGTGACCTCTTCTCGGGTACTTGCCGTCGTGGTGAGCGTCGGGCTCGCCTCCGCCGCCGGACCGGTCGCGACTCCTGCGCGGGCCGCAGGCACACCGCATCAACCGTGTCCCACTCTGGAGGTGCCGGCCCGGCCGTCCGCCACCCCGTCACCACCCCCGGTCGACCTCGCCGACCAGTCCGTCGGCGGCCCGGCCCTGGCAACGTCCGGCCTCGTCGCGCCAGCCGGCGCGCCGCAGGTGCCGGCCGTCACCGCCACCTCCTGGGTCGTGGCCGACCTGCGCAGTGGGCTGGTTCTCGGTGGCTGCGGACCGCACGAGCACCGCACCCCGGCCAGTGTGCAGAAGCTGCTGCTCGCCGCGACCCTGCTGCCCCGTCTCGACCCGCGCCAGGTCGTCGAGGTGAAGCGGGACGATCTGCATGATCTCGATCCGGAGAGCTCGTTGATGGGTGTGGTCCCCGGTGGCCGGTACACGGTCGAGGATCTGTGGTTCGGGCTGCTCCTCGAATCGGGCAACGACGCCGCCAACGTGTTGGCCCGCCTCGGCGGCGGTGCGGCCGGGCGGGCCGGTGGCGTACAGGCGATGAACGACGAAGCGCGCCGGTTGCGCGCCAACCAGACCCACGCGGCGACACCCTCCGGACTGGACGGACCCGACCAGTACACAAGCGCGTACGACCTCGCGCTGATCACCCGGGCCGCCTTCGCCCGCGAGGACTTCCGTCGGTACCTGGCGACCCGGGTCGCGCAGATCCCGGCGCAGCCGGGACGGTCGGCGTTCGCGATCACGAACGACAACACGATGATGGACGGCTACCCCGGGATGCTCGGCGGCAAGACGGGCTTCACCGATCTGGCCCGGCAGACGTACGTCGGGGTGGCCGAACGCGACGGCCGTCAACTCGTGGTGACCCTGCTCGGCGCGGAGACCGCTCCGTTGGGCAGCCTCGGTGCGGCGGCAGCGCTGTTGAACTGGGGATTCAGTCTTTCGCCGGAGAAGTCCGTCGGTCACCTGGTGACGCCGGAGGAGAAGAAGGACAACCCGGTGGCTCTCGCCGCTGGCGGCCGGGCCGGTGGGCCCGCCGGGTCGTCGTCGCTGTCGCTGCCGGCCGCACTGGCTCTCGGCACCGTACTCGTTGTCGGGTTCGGGGTGATCGCCGGGCGACGGCGGCACGCCCGCCACCGGTAAGCATTGGTTCGGCGGCCACCGAAAAGCACGCCGAGGCGGCACGAGCTTTCGGCATGCTCACCAGCGCCGTCCTGGCGACGGGCCGCACCACTCGCCGCCGCCTCGCCGACCTGATGATCGTTCGGCCGGTACGTCGCCCCTGACCCCGCAGCGGGATTTCGCGGTCAGCCCACCGGGGGTTGCTCGGCCACGAACACCCCAAGACCATGCACGCCCTCAACCAAACCTTCGGTCTTGAGCACGATCATGGCGTGATTCACCACTCCGGCCGACACGCCGTGCTCCGCACGGAGCTGAGCCGTGGACGGCAGCTTGTCGCCGGGTGCGAGTTCTCCGGACGCGATCTGCTCTCGGATATGGTCCGCGAGCTGCGCCCACTTCGGTTTGGCGGGCATCCGTACTCCCTGGTCTGCACCGCCATTTGATCACGCCTCGCTTCTATCGACAAGTAAGCAGTACTCGGTGGTTGACCTATGCATAGTACTCTGTATAAGTTGCTTACATCCGGCTCCCTGGTCTGCAACCCGGAGTTGGTCGTCCTGCGCAGGACTGCCCGGTCGATCCCTCCCCCGTGGGTCGGCCGGGCCACCACGCCCGCCCGCTCCCCGCGGGCAGGACTCACCAGCAGGCCCGGGGCGGGTGCCGGGCTCCGACCGGTAGCGCGCCGGCCGTCCCCGCCCGTCTCGGTGCCGCTTCGTCTGGAGGTACGACGTGCAGCCAGCCCCCGAACCGCGGACCCCACCACCGCCCAACTCCCGCTGGCACCACGAGCCGGCCCGCGCCACCGCGCGACTCGGACCGCTCGCCCCAGCACAGACCCGGCGGCCCAACTTCGTCGGCCTCGTGCAGGATGGCGCCGGCGGGCGGACGCTGGTGACGACGACGGCCCCGCACATGCCGCTGCGCCCGCTGTGGCTGTGCCGGGCCTGCGCCGCTCCCTGGCCCTGCGGGTCCGCCCGGGTCACCCTGCTCCGGGAGTACGCACACGACCGGGTAGCGCTGCTGGTCTACCTGGGCGGCCAACTCCACGACGCCGCCGAACAGCTGTACCGCCTCAACCCGAACGACGGCCCGAACCCGAAGCAGCTCTTCGACCGCTTTCTCGGCTGGGCTCGGCTGCGGTGATCGATTGTCGACCCGGCCGGATCATCGTCGGGCGACGGCGTGCGGCACGGGGCGTGACCTGTTCGGCAGCGGCGCTTGACTTCGAGTGGGCTCTAAGCGGAACGCTTGTCGGCATGACGATCACACGGGTACTGGGACGCAGCGGAATCGAGGTCAGCGCGATCGGCCTGGGATGCTGGGCCATCGGTGGACCGCTGTGGGGCGACGACGGGCAGCCGTTCGGCTGGGGCGAGGTCGACGACGACGAGTCGGTGCGGGCCATCCACGCCGCGCTCGACCACGGCGCGAACTTCTTCGACACGGCCAGCAACTACGGTGCCGGGCACAGCGAACGGGTGCTCGGCCGGGCCCTCGCGGGACGCCGTGACCAGGTGGTGATCGCCACCAAGTTCGGCCACACCTCGGACGAGGCGACCCGCCGGGCCACCGGCACCGACCACAGCCCGGGCTACGCGGTGGCCAGCCTCCGGGCGTCCCTGCGCCGGCTCGGCACCGACCACGTCGACCTGTTCCAGCTGCATCTGAACGACCTGCCGACCGCCGCCGCGCTCGATCTGGTCGACACGCTGGAGGCCGAGGTCACCAAGGGCACGATCCGGGCGTACGGCTGGAGCACCGACGATCCGGCCTCGGCGGCGACCTTCGCGGCAGCCGCCCCGCACTGCGCGACGATCCAACACGACCAGTCCGTGCTGCGGGACAACGCCGAGATGCTGACGGTCTGCGCGGCGTACGACCTGGCCAGCATCAACCGGGGACCACTGGCGATGGGGCTGCTCACCGCCGCGACCCGCGCCCTCGGCGCGGACGACGTGCGGGGCCGGGCACCGGAGTGGCTGCCCTGGTTCACCGACGGTCGGCCGGATCCGCAGTGGGCCGAGCGGGTCGCCCGGGTCCGCGCGGCACTCACCGCCGACGGCCGCACCCTGGCCCAGGGCGCGCTCGGCTGGTTGCTGGCGCGCAGCCCGCGTACGGTGCCGATCCCCGGTTTCCGCACGGTGGCCCAGGTCGAGGAGAACCTCCGCACCCTCGCCCTCGGCCCGCTGCCCGACGCCGCGTACGCCGAGGTGGAACGTCTCCTGGCGGAGCTGCGCCAACCCGCCGCCCCGGTGGTCGGGTAACCGGGCCGAGCCGCCTCTGCTGCCGCGCGTACCCGAAGATATGAGCATGCGGATCCTCATGGCCGGCGCGTCCGGCTTCCTCGGCACCCGACTGGTCGACCAGCTCGTCGCCGACGGGCACCAGGTGACCCGGCTGGTACGTCGACCGCCGCGCAGCCCGGACGAGCGGCAGTGGCAGCCCTCGACGGCACAGCTCGACCCGGCGCTCATCGCCGAGGCGGACGCGGTGGTCAACCTGGCCGGGGCCGGTGTCGGTGACAAGCGCTGGACCGACCAGTACAAGCAGCTGATCCGGTCCAGCCGGGTGGACACCACCTCCACGCTGGCCATCACCATCGCCGGGTTGCCGGCCGCCGACCGGCCCGAGGTGCTGCTGAACGCCTCGGCGATCGGCTGGTACGGCAACACCGGCGACCGGGTGGTGGAGGAGGACGCACCGGCCGGTGAGGGCTTCCTCGCCGACGTGGCCCGGGTCTGGGAGGCGGCGACCCGGCCGGCCGAGGACGCCGGGGTGCGGGTGGTCCGGCTGCGCACCGGCCTGCCGTTGCACCGCGACGGCGGGTTGCTCAAGCCGCAGCTGTTGCCGTTCAAGCTGGGCATCGCCGGCCGGCTCGGCAGCGGACGGCAGTGGATCCCGTGGATCTCGATGGTCGACTGGTTGCACGCCAGCACGTTCCTGCTGGCCCGGGCCGACCTCGCCGGGCCGGTGAACGTGGTGGGGCCGGCGCCGGTGACAAACGCCGAGTTCACCCGGGAACTGGCCCGTCAGCTGCGCCGGCCGGCGATCATCCCGATCCCCGCGCTGGCCCTGCGGGTGGCCCTGGGCGGCTTCGCCCAGGAGGCGCTGACCAGCACGCGGGTCCTGCCCGGGGTGCTCAACCGCGCCGCATTCACCTTCCGCCACCCCGACCTCCCCAGCGCCCTGCACGCCGCCCTGCACGACTGATCGCCGCCCGGGCGGCGATCAGCAGCCGATCACCCAGTGGTTGGGGCCGGTCTGGCGCAGCGCGGTGGTGTAGAAGGTGTTGTACAGCCCCATCCGCTGGTGGGAGCCGTTGGCATAGGCGTAACCGCCCGAGTGGTACGCCCGGCCGGCGACCACGTGCGCGTAGTTGCTGGCGGTGACGCAGGTGGGACTCGGCGTCGGCGACGCGCTCGGGCTCGGCGTCGCGCTCGGGCTCGGCGTCGCGCTCGGGCTCGGCGACGCGGTCGGGCTGGCGGTCGGGGTCGGCACCGGGCCGCCGCCGGTCAGGCCGAAGAAGAGCGCGTCCCGGTACGCCGAGCAGATGGTGTCCAGGAAGTACGCGGCGGCGGTGCCGCACTGGTCGGCGCCGGAACCCGGATCGACCGGGGTGCCGTGGCCCATGCCGGAGACCCGGTAGACGCGGACCACGTCACTGCCGTACACCTCCACTGTGGTGTTCGCCGGCAGTTGCGTGGTGCTGGTCGGCGTCTGCGTCACGCCGAGCACGTTTGTCCACTGGTCGCGGGACTCGGTGGCGTTCGCCGCCGCCACCGTGTAGTCGGCGGTACCGTGCCAGATGGCCACCTTCGGCCGCGGTCCCGAGTAGCCCGGGTGGGCACTGCGGACCAGGTCACCCCATTGCGCCGGGGTCTTGTCCACGCCCGGGCTCATGCAGGAGAACGCGTTCACCATCCCGGTGGCGCACCGGTGGGGAACACCGGCGATGATCGAGCCGGCGGCGAAGACGTCCGGGTAGGTGGCGAGCATCGTCGCGCTCATCGCCCCGCCGGCCGACAGTCCGCTGACGTACACCCGGTTGGCGGCCGTACCGTAACTGGACCTGGCGTGGTCGACCATCTGCTTGATGGACAGGGCCTCGCCCTGGCCCCGGCTGGTGTCGCCGGTCTCGAACCAGTTGAAGCAGGAACTGGAGTTGTTGGCGGCCCGCTGCTCGGGCAGGATCAGCGCGAACTTCCACTGGTCGGCGTACTTCTGCCAGCCGGAGTTGGCGAAGTAGCCGGCCGCGTTCTGGGCGCAGCCGTGCAGCAGCACGACCGCGGGTGCGCCCGACGGGAGGTTGTCCGGCCGGTAGGCGTACATGGCGAGGTTGCCGGGGTTGGAGCCGAAGCTGGTCACCTGGGTCAGGGACGCGGCCTGGGCGGGGGCGGCGACCGCCACCAGCGCGGTGGCGGCGGCCATGACCAGGCCGGCCAGCAGGCCGGCGAGACGACCGGTCAGAGTACGGGGACGGCGGCGCACGGAGACCTCCGTTGGGTGTGAGCTGGGTCACCGATAATTGCCGTGACGTTACGTCGGTGTGTCGCAGCTGTGACATGGCGACCGTGCACACATTCGTCGATGCGCAGGTGTGGCTCCGGCTCGCCGGCACTCTTGCGGGTTGCGTTGTTAAGAAGGGACCCTTTACCTACCCCAGGCGTTAATAAGGGGCCCTTCCTTACACCGGGTCTGACCGGGCTGTCCCGGTGCGGTTGGTAACGTCCGCTAGGTGCCCACCTCCCCGTCCGTGGCGTCCGCGCCCACCTCGCCGCCGCGCGTCGCCCGTGACCGCCGGGCCGATCTGATCGTGACCCTTGTCGCGCTGGCACTCGCCGTCTGGGTGACAAGCGGGCTGTGGCGGGATCCGAACGGCCGGGCGATCACGGTCAACTCCAGCGACCAGGCGTTGTTCGAGTGGCTGCTGGCCTTCGGCGGGCACACGGTGAGCCACGGGCAGAACCCGCTCTTCACGTACCTGATCAACGTTCCGGACGGGGTCAACCTCGCGGTCAACACCTCGATCACCGTGTACGCGGTGGTCTTCGCCCCGCTGACGTACCTGATCGGACCGCCGGCCACCTTCCTGGTGATCCTCACCCTCAACCTGGCCGCCACCGCGGTCGCCTGGTACTGGCTGCTCTCCCGGCACCTGGTCGGCAGCCGGCTGGCCGCTGCCGTCGGCGGCCTGTTCATCGGCTTCTCCCCCGGCATGGTCTCGCACGCCAACGCCCATTTGAACTGGACCGCCGGCTGGTTGGTGCCGCTGCTGGTGTGGCGGGTCTTCGCGCTACGCCGCACCGGGCACTGGCGGCGCGACGGCGTGCTGCTCGGGCTGCTCGTCGCGGTCGCGTTCTCGATCGCCGCCGAGGGGTTGTTCTTCACCGCGCTGGCGCTCGGCGTCTTCGTCGCGGTCTGGGCGCTGCACCCCGCCAACCGGGCCGAGGCCCGCGCCGTGCTGCCGTCCTTCCTGCGCGGGCTGGCGGTGACCGCGGTGGTCGCCGGAGTGCTCCTGGCGTACCCGCTCTGGCTGCACTTCGCCGGACCGCAGCGGTTCCACGGCACCGGCTTCGACGCGGTGATCCACTCCGAGGACATCGCGGCGTACGCGGCGTACCCGCGTCGCTCGCTGGCCGGCGAGGCGGGCTTCGGCACCTCGCTGGCGCCGAACCCCACCGAGGAGAACTCCTTCTTCGGGCTACCGCTGCTGGTACTCGCCGTCGGCTGTTTCGTGCTGCTGTGGCGCAGCGCCGACCCCCGGCGACGGGCCACCCTCTGGGCGCTGGGCGTGCTCGCGGTGGTCTTCACCACGCTCTCCTTCGGACCGGTGGCCAAGGTCGACGGTCGCCGGACCGACCTGCCGATGCCGTTCGACCTGCTCGGGCACCTGCCGGTGGTGAACGCCGCGCTACCCGCCCGGCTGGCGCTTGTGGTGACGCCGGTGATCGGCCTGCTGCTGGCGTACGCCGTGGACCAGTTGCGTCGCCGCCCGCCGCGCCGCGCGGCGGCGGTGGCCTGGACGGTCGGCTTCGCGGTGGCGCTGGTGCCGCTCTTCCCGACGCCGCTGCTGACCATCAAACGGGAGCCGATTCCGCGCTTCATCACCTCGGGTGCCTGGCGCGACTACGTCTCCCCCGGTGGGGTGCTGACCCCGGCGCCGCTGGCCCTGGACGTCTACCCGGACGGCCAGCGTTGGCAGGCGTACGCGCTGGCGCACCGGCAGGGCGAGTTCGCCATCCCGTCCGGCTTCTTCCTCGGCCCCGGCGGACCCGACGGCCGGGGCCGGATCGGACCGGTGCCCCGCCCGTTCGGTGCGCTACTGGATCAGGCCGCCCGCAGTGGCCTGCCACCGATCGTCACCGAGGGCACCCGCGAGGAGGTCCAGGCCGACCTGGCGCACTGGCGGATCGAGACGGTGGTGCTCGTCGACGAGGTGCACGGCGCCAAGTGGCCGGTCGACGAGGAGGCGGTCCGGCGGACGCTCACCACGTTGCTCGGCGAGCCGGAGCGGGTCGAGGACGTCTGGCTCTGGCGGGTCCGGCAGCCGTGAGCCGGCTCACCGAGGGTGACTGGCGAGTACGGGTCTAGGCTGGTGAGCGTGACCGCGACGACCTCCGGCCTGACGGCCGTGCCCGCCGGCATCCTCGACTACACCGCCGCCTGGGACGAGCAGCGTCGCCGGCACGAGGCGGTGGTCGCCGGCGAGCAGGGCGACACCGTGCTGCTGCTGGAGCATCCGAGCGTCTACACCGCGGGCAAGCGCACCGAGCCATGGGACCGGCCGGTCGACGGCACGCCGGTGGTCGACGTCGACCGTGGCGGCAAGATCACCTGGCACGGTCCGGGGCAACTGGTCGGGTACCCGATCCTGCGCCTGCCCGACCCGGTCGACGTGGTCGCGTACGTCCGACGGGTCGAGCAGCTGCTCATCGACGTGTGCGCCGAGTTCGGCCTGGCCGCCGACCGGATCGAGGGCCGCAGCGGGGTCTGGGTCCCGGCCGACGACCGGGGGCCGGCCCGCAAGGTCGCCGCCATCGGCATCCGGGTCGCCCGGGGCGTCACCCTGCACGGCTTCTCCATCAACTGCGACTGCGACCTGACCTACTTCGACCGGATCGTGCCGTGCGGCATCCGGGACGCCGGAGTCACCTCGCTCACCGCCGAACTGGCCCGCCCGATCACCGTCGCCGACGTACTCCCCGTCGTCGAACGCCACCTCCCCACCCTCCTCACCACCTGACCTCACCTCACCCGGCCCGCGCTGTCGATCAAGAGGTTTGCGTCGGCGTCCGGCCGGAGCGCGACGCAAACCTCTTGATCAACTCTGCGGGGTCACTTACGGGGTCAGCCGGTGCAGGTCGCGGGGGAAGGCGGTGACCTCGCGGATGTTGGGTGCGCCGATCAGGCGGGCGACGAGGCGTTCCAGGCCGATGGCGAAACCGCCGTGCGGCGGCATGCCGGAGCGGAAGGCGTCGAGATAGCCGGCGTACGGCTCGACCGGCTCGCCGCGTGCGGCAAGGGCCGCCAGGTAGTCGGCGTGCCGGTGCAGCCGCTGCCCACCGGTGACCAGCTCCAGCCCACGAAAGAGCAGGTCGAACCCATTGGAGTGGCCCGGTCGGACCGGGTCGGGGTGGGTGTAGAAGGGCCGTTTCGCCATCGGGTACCCGGTGACGAAAACGAAGTCCGAGCCGTGTTCGCGGCGGGCCCACTCCCCCAGCGCCCGTTCGTGCCCCGGCGCGAGATCCGGTTCGTCGGCGGGCGCACCGGCGATCCGGAGCGCCTCGGTGAAGTGCACGGTCGGGATCTGCGCGGGCACCGCCGGCAGGTCCACACCGAGGGTGACGCAGGCGGCGGCGGCCCGCTCGCCGACCGCGTCGAGCATTCCCGCGAGGGTGTCCCGGAGCACCGCCATCACCTCCCGGTGGTCGGTGACGAAACCCAGTTCGGCGTCGAGCGAGGTGTACTGCGCCAGGTGTCGTACGGTGTCGTGCGGTTCGGCCCGGAACACCGGCCCGACCTCGTAGACCCGTTCGAAGACACCGACCATGAGCTGCTTGTAGAACTGCGGCGACTGGGCCAGGTACGCCGGCCGGCCGAACCAGTCCAGCGCGAACACGTTCGCGCCGCTCTCCGTGGCCGAGGCGACCACCTTCGGCGTGTGGATCTCCACGAACCGCCGGGCGTCCAGTGCGGCCCGGAACCCGGCCACCGCCGCCGCCGAGATCCGCAGCGCGGCGGACCTCCTCGGGTGCCGCAGGGCCACCGGAGCATTGTCGAGCTGGGTGGGCAGGCTCGCGTTCAGGGTCGGCCGGTAGAGGTCGAACGGCGGCGCTACGGCGGGCGGGCCGAGCGGACGTACCGTCGGGTCGGTCAGCTCAACCCCGGCGGGCGCCGCCGGGTTGGCGGCCACCGTCGCCACCACCTCCACCACGGTCTCCTCGGGCAGCGCCTCGACCTCGGCGCGGGTCGCCGGGTCGGTGACCACGACCTGGGCGAGGCCGGCGGCGTCCCGCACGATCAGGAAGGCCACCGACTTGAGTAGCCGGCGGCGGTGGACCCAGCCGGCGATCCGGACGCTACGGCCGGGGTACGAAGTGAGTTGGTCGGACCGGATGCGTTGCATGTGGGCTGCTCCTCGGTTGATCGCGACGCCTCACCACCTCGGGCGGCGAAGCATCGCTCCAGCCCCGGGAGGTGTGGGCGAGCGGGACCTCGCGGTGCCACCACACCTTCACCCCGCCTGCGCGGGAGCCTCGTTCGTCGCCTTTTCACCGGGGCCAGCCGGGCGGGCTCTACTTGGCGCGCAGTTGTTAAAAGGGGGCCCTTCCTCTACCGCAGGCGTTAACAAGGGGCCCTTCCTTGCACCAACAACTGGCGGTTCGACGCGCTACTCGGCTCCGTCGTCGCTTTGCGTGCCAGACGCTAACAGCTCGGGCGGTCGGCGTGTTACCTCTTTTTCTCGCCCTCGGTGTCCGGTGTCACAGGGTTTTCGGGGTGACGGCGGTCGCCTCAGTTCATCGACCGGTGCCGTGCGGCGTAGGCTCGTTTTTGTGACGATCGAGCACTCCGCGCCGACGACCGGCCCGGCCGCGCGTACCGCGACGCCCGCCCCCGAAGGACGGCGGCTGCTGCGGATCGAGGCGCGCAACGCCGAGACGCCGATCGAGCGCAAGCCACCGTGGATCAAGGTCAAGGCCAAGATGGGCCCGGAGTACACCCAGCTGCGCGGGCTGGTCGCCCGCGAAGGGTTGCACACCGTGTGCCAGGAGGCCGGCTGCCCCAACATCTACGAGTGCTGGGAGGACCGCGAGGCCACCTTCCTCATCGGCGGTGACCAGTGCACCCGGCGCTGCGACTTCTGCCAGATCGACACCGGCAAACCGGCCGAGTTCGACGCCGACGAGCCGCGCCGGGTGGCCGAGTCGGTGGTGTCGATGGGTCTGCGGTACGCCACAATCACCGGTGTCGCCCGGGACGACCTGCCCGACGGCGGTGCCTGGCTGTACGCCGAGACGGTCCGGCAGATCCACGCCCTGCAACCCGGTTGCGGCGTCGAGCTGCTGATCCCCGACTTCAACGCCGTGCCCGAGCAGTTGGCCGAGGTGTTCGGCGCCCGGCCCGAGGTGCTGGCGCACAACGTCGAGACGGTGCCGCGGATCTTCAAGCGGATCCGGCCGGCGTTCCGTTACGAGCGTTCCCTGGACGTGATCCGGCAGGCCCGCACCGCCGGCCTGGTCACCAAGAGCAACCTGATCCTGGGCCTCGGCGAGGAGCGCGCCGAGATTGCCCAGGCCCTGCGGGACCTGCACTCCGCCGGCTGCGAGCTGATCACCATCACGCAGTACCTGCGCCCCTCCCCCCGGCACCACCCGGTCGAGCGTTGGGTCAAGCCGGAGGAGTTCGTCGAGCTGACCGCCGAGGCCGAGGAGATCGGTTTCGCCGGGGTGATGAGCGGGCCGCTTGTGCGTTCCTCGTACCGCGCCGGTCGCCTCTACCAGCAGGCCCTGGCCGCCCGCCAACCCGCCCTCTCCTGACTCCGCCGGGGTCCGACCTCCGTCGGGCCGGGTCGGACCGCCCCGGCTGGGGCGGGCCTGCGTCAGGCCGGGTCGGACAGCAGGTTGAGGCGGTGCGCCACGGCAGCCGCCTCGACCCGGTTGGTCACGTCGAGCTTGGCGATGATCCGGGAGACGTGCACGCTTGCCGTCTTCGGTGAGATGAAGAGCTGCTCCGCGATCCGGCTGTTGCTGTGCCCCTCGGCGACCAGCCGCAGCACCTCCCGCTCGCGCTCGGTCAGCAGGTCCGGGCCCGATCCGGCCCGGCCCGCGCCGCGCAGGCCGATCCGGCGGGCCAGCGTGGCGGCCTGCTCCGCAAGCAGCGTCGCACCGAGCCCGTCGGCGAGCGCCGCGGCCTCGCGTACCGCCGCCGCCACCTCGTCGCGCGCTCCCGCGCCGGCCGCCACCTCGGCGAGGACCAGCAGCGTCCGGGCGAGCCCGGCGGGCTGGCCGGCGGTACGCCACGCCGCGACCGCGACCCGCCAGGCGGCGAGCGGATCGTCGCCGGCAGCCACCGTGGCGGTCACCTCGGCGGCGTACGCCCGTTCGGCGGGAAACCGGACCGGGACGCTGCCGGCCAGCGCGGCCACCGCCGCGGTGAGCTGGTCGTCGGCGAACTGCCGGACGACCTGGGCCTGGGCGGCGACGACCGGCCAGCCGTAGCGGGGGTAGGCGACGATCGCCGAATCGGCCAGGCTCGCCGTCACGGCACGTAGCGCCTCTTCCCGGTCGTCGGCGGCGAGCGCCGCCGCGAGCCGCAACTCCACAAGCGGCAGCCGGTTGTGCGGGTGCAGGTACGGCTTGTTGAGGAAGGCGAGGGCCCGACCCACCGTCTCGTCGGCACCGGGATGTCCCTGCGCCAGCCGCAGCCCGGCACGTAGTTGCAGCCAGTGCAGCCCGCTGACGCCGGGCGGGTCGAGCCGGGCCGCCTCGGCGCACACCTGGTCGGCCTCCGCCCAACGGCCAAGCGCCAGCAGCGCCTCGGCCCGGTTGGAGAGCAGGTACGCGCCGGTGGAGCGGGTGATCCCGACCCGACGCGCCTCGGTCATCCCGTCGGCGGCGGCCTGCGCGGACTCCTCGTACCGGCCCAGCTCGAAGAGCACGTCGGAGATGTGCACAAGCGCGCTGACCAGCGTCGGCACCTCACCGGCGGCACGGGCCAACGCCGCGCAGCGGCGCAGTTCGGCCAGCCCGAGGTCGGACGCGCCCTCGCGCCTGCGCAGCACCGCGAGGCGTACCGGCAACAGCGCGCCGTCGATCCCGGCGGCCTGGGTCGCCGCCACCACCTCGGCCGCGATCCGGGCCCCGTCGGCATGGTCGATCCGGGCCAGGTGGTCGGCGATCTCGGCGAGCAGCCGCAGCCGCTCCGGACCGTCCGGCACCCCGGACACCAGCCGGTACGCCTCGCGCAGCTCGGTGGCGCCGTCGCTCTTGCCGAGCATCGCCAGCATCCGGCCGAGCCGGTCCAGCAGCCGCGCCGCGCGCAGCGGCTGTGCCTCGGTGTCCACCTCGGCCAGGGCGGCCCGGGTCAGGGTCAACGCCCGGTGGTAGTCACCTGCGGTGGTCGCCGCGGTGAGCGTCTCCTCCAGCAGGGCCAGGTGGTCCATGCCGAGCCGGTCGGCCGCGTCCGGGACCAGCTCCCACAGCTCCAGCACCCGTTCCAGCAGCCGGCTCTGCTCGGCGTACGCGTAGCGGTCGGCCGCGTCGCAGGCCGCCGCACGGGCCGCGACCAGGGCGCGCGGATGGTCGTGCGCGGCGTACCAGTGATGGGCGATCTCGGCCGGGGCCCGGCCGGCGGCGACGAGGTGTGGCTGGGCCTCGACGGCGGCGGCGAACCGGGCGTGCAGCCGGGCATGCTCGCCGGGCAGCAGTTCGTCGTGCACCGCCTCGCGGACCAGCGCGTGCCGGAACTCGTAGTCGCCGTCCGGGTCGACCACCAGCAGCTGGGCGGCGACGGCGGCCCGCAGCGCGTCGTCCAGTTCCGGCTCGGGCAGCCCGGCCACCTCGGCGAGCAACTGATGGGCCAGGCGGATGCCACCGGCCGCGGCGATCCGCAGCACCCGCTGGGCCGACTCGGGCAGCCGGTCGACCCGGGCCAACAGCAGGTCGCGCAGGGTGTCCGGCAGCACAGCACAGCCGATCGGGCCGCCGGCGGCAGCCAGTTCCTCGATGAACAGCGGATTGCCCTGGGTGCGGTCGTGGATGTCGTCGACGGCGCGGGCGGTCGGTTCGGCGCCCAGCAGCCCGGCGAGTACCGCCCCGGTGCCGTCCCGATCCAGCCGGCCCAGCTCGATCCGGTCCACGCCCCGGACCCGGTCCAGCTCGGCCAGGAACGGGCGGAGCGGGTGGCCCCGGTGCAACTCGTCGGTCCGGTAGGTGCAGACCAGCAGGAGCCGTCCGGTGCGGGCGGCCCGCACCAGGAAACCGATCAGGTCGCGGGTCGACCGGTCGGCCCAGTGCAGGTCCTCGACCACCAGCACCAGCGGTTGTTCGGCGGCGAGCCGGTCGAACAGCTCGGCGACCAGGTCGAAGAGGTAGCCACGGGGAGCGTCCGAGGGCGGTCCGGCCGCCGGTGCGGTGCCGCCGCTCGGTATCCGGGCCAGCTCCGGCAGCAGGCGGGCGAACTCGGCCTCGTACCCGGCGAAGACGGCGGCGCCGTCGGTGCGCAACACCCTGCGCAGCGCGGCGGCGAACGGGGCGAAGGGCAGGCCGGCCTCGCCGAGTTCGAGGCACTGGCCGACCAGCAGGCGGGCCCGGTCGCCGATCGTCGCGCCGAACTCCTCCAGCAGCCGGGTCTTGCCCACCCCGGCCTCGCCGCCGATCAGGAGGGTGCCCGGCTCGCCAGCGCGGGCACCGTCGAGCGCGTCGCTCAACTGCGCCATCTCGCGCTGTCGGCCGACCAGGACGGTGCTGGTGGTACGGGCGGTCACGGCACCGAGCATGCCACGCCCCCCGGTGCGACCGCCTGCTCCATTCTCGCCGGGCTCGGCGGGCCGGCTGAGCCAGCCGCCGTGCGCGGCGAGCCGGCTGAGCCAGCCGCCGTGCGCGGCGGCGGGTGTGCCAGCCGTCGGGTTCATCGACGGCGGGTCAACCAGCCGCGTGCCGAACGCCGGGGCAGGGTGCGGGCCAGCCGCTCCCGGGCCGCCTCGGCGCGCAGGTCAGCGGCGTGCGTACGGTGGACGGCGAGGTAGAACTCCGAGTCGGTGCTGAACATGTCGGGCTCCTTCGGTCGTGGTCAACTGCCCGACTCTGACGATCCTCGGGAAGGTGGCACCGGAGCATCGGTGCGCCGCCTGATCTGTGCCCGCCAGCCTCCTTACCTGCCGGCATCAATCGCGCTGGCGGGGACGTAAGGTACTCAGTCGGGCCGGGCACCGGGCGCGGATCAACGTCGCGGCGGTCGACCACTAGACTCGATGCCATGGCAAAGCCCCAGGAGAAGGTCTCGTTCGGCCAGCGGCTGAAGCAGATCGGGTTGGTCTTCCGGTTCACCGCCCGGCAGGACAAGTGGTTCGCACCACTGGCCGCTGGTGCGGTGCTGATCCCGCTCGCGCTGACCGTGGTCGCGGTGCTGCGCTGGGGCTGGCTGTGGTTGCCGCTGGGCATCCTGTTCGCCCTGCTCTGCCTGCTTATCGTGCTCAACCTCCGGTCCAACCGGGCGATGATGAACGCCGCCGAGGGCCAGCCGGGTGCTGCCGCGCAGATCATCGAGAGCATGCGGGGTGACTGGCGGGTCCGGCCCGCGGTCAGCTCGACCACCCAGATGGACATGGTGCACCTGGTCATCGGCCGGCCGGGCGTGATCCTGCTGGCCGAGGGAAACCCACAGCGGATCCGTGGCCTGCTCGGCCAGGAGAAGCGCCGGCTGGCCAAGGTGATCGGCAACGCCCCGCTCTACGACTACGTGATCGGTCAGGACGAGGACGAGCTGCCGATCCGCAAGCTGCGGATGACGCTGATGCGGCTGCCGCGCAACCTGAGCGGCAAGGACGTCAACGCCCTCGACAAGCGGCTCAAGGCGCTTACGGCCCGGCCGCAGATGCCCAAGGGCGCCGTCCCGAAGAACCTGCGCCCGCCGCGCGGTGCCTTCCGCCAGATGCGCGGCCGCTGACCCATCCCGGCGGGCGGTCAGCGGGTGGCCGGCGTGACGACCGAGCCGGCCAGGCGGTCGTGCAGGCCCCGACGGTGCTGGTCCATCAGCAGGACCGGCACGACGAGCGCCAGGAGCACGCCGCGCAGCAGGCCCCGGAGCACCCCGATCCGGCCGCCGTCGGTCCAGTCGACGCAGCGGATCCGGGTCAGGTACATGCCGGGGGTCTGCGCGAACAGGCCGAGGAAGATGGCGTACTCCACGATCAGCACGACGACCGGCGCCCAGGCGTCCCGGGCCGGGCTGGCGAACAGGCCCGCCGCGAGCAGGCAGAGCACCCAGTCGATGACCAGCGCGCCGAATCGTCGGCCCAGGTCGGCCGGGGTGAAGGCGGGGTCCACGGCAGGGGGCGTCGGGTGGCGCGGCTGGCTGGTCACAGCGGACAAGCCTAGTCAGACCAACGCGCAGCGCCGAAAGGGACCAATGGCACCAAGTGTTACTACACTGGCCGGGTCGGACCCGTCCCTCGGCCCGCTCGGTCCCGGTTGGCCAGCGAAAGTGACCCTGCGCGAGGGACGTAACACGGCAGAAACACTGGAGACATGGCCGGGCAACCGCACGGCCATAGCGTCGCCAGGAGCCTAGCTACCCCGTGGACGTGCCAGGAGGACGAGTGTTCGCCAATCCCGAGGAACTCCTGCGTTACCTCAAGAATGAGGACGTGAAGTTCGTCGACGTACGTTTCTGTGACCTGCCCGGCGTGATGCAGCACTTCAACCTGCCGGTGGAGTCCGTCGACGATGATCTCTTCACCAACGGTCTCGCCTTCGACGGTTCGTCGATCCGGGGCTTTCAGGCGATTCACGAGTCGGACATGCTCCTGCTCCCGGACGTCGCGACCGCCTTCATCGACCCGTTCCGCGCGCAGAAGACCCTCGCGCTGAACTTCTTCATCCACGACCCGTTCACCCGGGAGGCGTACAGCCGCGACCCGCGTAACGTGGCGAAGAAGGCCGAGGCGTACCTGGCGGCCAGCGGCATCGCCGACACCGCCTACTTCGGTGCCGAGGCGGAGTTCTACATCTTCGACTCGATCCGCCACGAGACCTCGGCGCACCAGTCGTTCTACTACATCGACTCGATCGAGGGCGCCTGGAACACCGGCCGCGAGGAAGAGGGCGGCAACCGCGGTTACAAGACCGCGTACAAGGGCGGCTACTTCCCGGTGCCGCCGGTCGACCACTACGCCGACCTGCGGGACAGCATCGTGCGCCGGCTGGTCGACACCGGCTTCACGGTGGAACGGTCGCACCACGAGGTCGGCACCGCCGGCCAGGCGGAAATCAACTACAAGTTCTCCACCCTGCTGCACGCCGCCGACCAGCTCCAGCTCTTCAAGTACATCGTGAAGAACGAGGCCTGGGCCAACGGCAAGACCGCCACCTTCATGCCGAAGCCGCTCTTCGGCGACAACGGCTCCGGCATGCACACCCACCAGAGCCTCTGGCTGGGCGGCGAGCCGCTGTTCTACGACGAGACCGGTTACGCCGGCCTCTCGGACACCGCCCGCTGGTACATCGGTGGCCTGCTGCACCACGCGCCGTCGCTGCTGGCCTTCACCAACCCGACGGTCAACTCGTACCGTCGCCTGGTGCCGGGCTTCGAGGCGCCGGTCAACCTGGTCTACTCGCAGCGCAACCGCTCCGCCTGCACCCGCATCCCGGTCACCGGCAGCAACCCGAAGGCCAAGCGGGTCGAGTTCCGGGTGCCGGACCCGTCGGCAAACGTCTACCTCGCCTTCTCGGCGATGATGATGGCCGGTCTGGACGGCATCAAGAGCAAGATCGAGCCGCCGGCCCCGATCGACAAGGACCTCTACGACCTCCCGCCGGAGGAGTGGGGCGACGTCAAGCAGGTGCCGGGCTCGCTGCCCGAGGTGCTCAACGCGCTGGAGGCCGACCACGACTACCTGCTCGACGGTGGCGTCTTCACCCCCGATCTGATCTCCACCTGGGTGGACTGGAAGCGGGCCAACGAGGTCGACCCGGTGCGTCTGCGCCCGACCCCGCACGAGTTCGCGATGTACTACGACTGCTGAGTGAAGATCAAGGCTCTGACCTGAACCCACAGGATCACCACTGACCCTGGGCACAGGTTGGGTACAACCTCACGGACGGCGGTCATGCCCGGCTCCCAGCCGGGCATGACCGCCGTTTCTGGTTGACCGGGCGCGCCGTCAGGGCTTGCGTGCCGCCGTTTCGGCCGCCGCGGATCGGGGCGCGCGATCGAACAACAGGTCGACCGCACGCTGCGCAACTTCACTCCGGGTGCGCTGCTCGTGATCGGCGGCCAGGAAGTGCACGCCAATCGCCATGCAGAAGGCGAGCAGGGCGCGGGCCTCGATCTCCTCCGGGTCCGAATAGAAGGCGCCGATCATCTGGCGCAGCAGCGCCATCCGCCGGTTGTCCACCGCGCGCAGCCGCTCGGCGACCGTCTCGTCGCGCCGGGCCCAGCTGCGGATCGCGAGGTCGATCGGCAGCAACCGGCTACCCGAGAAGGTGAGCACGCCGGCCCGCTGGATCTGGCTGCGCGGGTCGCCACCCTCACGCTGGACGCGCGCGATCACTTCGTCCGTGCTCTCGCGCTCCCACACGTCGAGCATCGCGCGGAGCAGCGCGTCACGGTCGTCGAAGAAGCCATAGAAACCGCCCTTGGTGACGCCGAGCCGCTTCGCGAGCACCTCGACCCGGACCGCCTCCGGGCCGCCCTCGGCCAAGACCAGCAGGCCCTCCTCGATCCACCTGTCGCGGGGCGTGCGGGTGACAGCCACTGCGTCTCACCTCGTCCTGTTGTGTACACCACCGTATATGTCCGCTACAGTAGCCATATACGGCACCGTATATAACGAATGGAGCTGCCCCCATGACCGTAGTTCTGTGGCGGGACCTGAGGGGCCTGCGGCTCAGCCGGACCGCGTCGGCGGACACCGTAGCCGGCTGGAAGATCAGCAAGCAGGGCGACGGATGGATCCGACTCGACGCTGCTTCCTGGTTCCTGGTCGTCCACGCCGCCGGTGACAGCGGGGTGTCGAGCCGATGACGGCATTGGACCGGCCGATCGCCACGATCCAGGGCTTGTGGCTCAAGGCCACCATCAAGATGGCCCCGCCGGCGGCCGGGCCGACCACCGGCACGGTCGGAACGTCCATGGCGCGCCAGCCCTTGCGCGTCGCCGTCCTCGGCGACTCCACTGCGGCCGGGTGTGGGGTCGACAACCACGACGAGAGTTTCACCGGGTGGCTCGCCCGTGAGTTGGCCTCGCGCACGCAGCGGCCCGTCCAGTGGCAGGTGGTCGGCCAGTTCGGCGCCACCGCGCGTCGGATCCGCTACCGGCTGCTGTCGCAGATCGGTGCGGAGTCCGATGCGGCTGTCCTCCTGGCCGGCGGCAACGACGTCATGGGCGGCCGGCACCCCAACGAGTGGGCCGCGGACCTGGCGGCCATCGTCGACGAACTGATCAAGCGCTCCGGCCACGTGATCGTGGCCGGCATCCCGCCGTTCGCACTGTTTCCGTCGGTCCCCCAGGCCCTCGGCCGGGTGCTTACCGCGCGTGCCGAGGCACTCGACGCGGTCTCGCGCGACATCTGCCGGACGCGCCCGTGCACCACCTGGGTCACGATCACCGAAATCCCGCCGCGGCATTTCTTCGCCACGGACCGATTCCATCTTTCGGCGGCCGGCTACCGGCGCTGGGCCCAGGTTGTCGCCGACCACATTCCGGTCTGACGCATCGCATTCGGTTCGCCGAGGGGGCAACCCAATACCTTCGCGTCCGATATATTCGGGGCGTGGACACACCGTTGCGCGAACCCACGTTCCTCATCCTCACCGCACTGGCCCGCGAGCCGATGCACGGCTACGCGATCATCGGCGAGGTCGCCGCCCTCTCCGCCGGGCGGCTCGCGCTGCGGCCTGGCACCCTCTACGGCGCGCTGGACCGGCTCACCGACGCGGGCCTGGTGGAACTCGACCGGGAGGAGACCGTCGACGGGCGGTTGCGCCGCTACTACCGCCTCTCCGCGACCGGGGACGCCACCCTCACCGCCGAGACCGAGCGGCTGCGGCGCAACGTCGAGGCGGCCAGCGCCCGGCTACGCGCCCGCCAGGTCCGGTTGGTGAACCCGGGTACCGCCGGAGGGCTGGCATGACCGGGCTGGAGCGCGGCTACCGGCGGCTGCTGTGGGCGTACCCGGCGGACTACCGCCGTGAGCGCGGCGACGAGATCGTCGGGACGTACCTCGACCTGGCCGGACCGGGGCGCCGCCGGCCCTCCCTCGCGGACGCCACGGACCTCGTGCGCGGCGGCCTCCGCCAGCGGCTGCGGGCCGCCGGTGCTCCCGACCTGATTCCCGGGGTACGCCTCGCCGGCCTGCTCGCGCTGACCACCGCCGCTTTCCTCGCCGGCTTCTGGCTGCTCGCCGAGCGACACCTACCGCCCGCCGACGCGGGTGTGCACGTGTTCGGCCCGTTCGTCTCGGTCGGCATCGTCGCCTGGTGCGCCTGGCTGGTCGCCGCGCTGCTCGCCGCCGTGGCACCGGGCCGGCCCACCCGCGCGGCGATCGCCGTGGCGCTGCTGGTGACCGCGGTGCTGCCGGCGGCGAGTCTGATCGCCGGTGTGCCCCGGCCACCACTGCTGGTGCTGGCCCCGCAGGTCGCCCTCGGCGTGCTGACGCTCCTGATCGCCGACCACCTGCCGCCGTCGGCCCGGGCCCTGCCGATCGCTGCGGCAGTGGTGGGCGCCGGCGTCTCCTACGTGATGGGCTTCGGTTCGTACTGGGGCGCCTACCGGGGCGGCAGCGAGGAGTTCCTGCCGGCCACCGGCACGGTGCTGCTGGTGGTCGCCCTGCTGCTCGCGGTCGGGTTGGGCATGCGCCGGGACGCGCGGGGCGGCTGGGCCGTGCTGGCCCTGCTCACCCCGGTCGGCCTGCTCAACGCGCACATCCTGGCCGGCGCGGTGGACGGCCTCGCCAGCGGCGCCCCGCGCCCCACCTACCCGACCCTGGTAGCCACCGGGATCGCCGTCGGTCTGATCGGGCCGGCCCTGTTGCCGGTCGCCGTCGCCCTGCGCCGCCGGCTGGGCAGCCCACCCGCCGAACCCTGCCCGACCTGCGGCGCACGCCGCTGAGCAATCACCGGTCGGAGTCTCACCCGGCCACCCCGGCCGGTGGGCGGAGAGAGCGGAGCAGGCGGGACGGGCGACGCAGTGCCCAGAGCACGGCAGCCAGCACCAGCATCGTCATCGCCACCGCGCCGGGTGCCTTCACCAGCCGGGCCAGGTTGGTGCCGTCCGGCAGGGCGAGGAAGGACGCCGCCGCACACGGCAGCACGAACCAGGTGGTCCGGTGCACCGCCACCGCGAGCACCGCCAGCGGCCAGATCGCGTACCAGGGATGGAAAACCGGCGCGAGCACCACCGTGGCAGCCAGCGCCAACCCCGCCCCGACCAGCCCCACCCTCGCCGAATCGATCCTGGGGACGCCGGTCGCGCCTGGGTCACCGCGCAGTTCCGCCCAGGCACGCCCCCAGAGGAGCAGCAGGAACGCGGCCAGCAGCAGCAGGCCGACGACCCGGGCCACGGGTACCGCGTCGGGCTGCCGGCCGATCAGGTCACCGGCATAGTCGACGACCATGCCGACCGCGGTGGGCGGCGAGGTCCACTGCACGGTGTCGCCGCTGTGGCCCAGTCCGGCAAGCCACCCCGGCCCGAGACCGGCGAGCAACGAGGAGAGCACCAATCCGCCGAGCGCCCCGACGACGAGCGGGCCACCGTAGCGCAGTAACGCCGGCAGGGTTGGTCGACCGGGCACGGCGAGCAGTGCCGCGAACGGCAGCACCACCACGGCGGTGGCCTTCACCGACACCGCCAGCCCGAGCAGCACCCCGGCACCCAGTAACCACCCGACGGCCGTCATCGCGCCCGCCACCCGCACCGCAGCCGGCCCATCCGATCCCGCCACCCGCACCGCGCCCGGCCCGCCTGGTCGGCGGAGCAGGAGCAGCAGGGCGGGCAGGAGCAGGCCGAGCAGCACCGCGTCGTTGTGCGCGCCGGCCACCAGGTGCACGCCGACCAGTGGACAGGCCAGCAGCAGCCAGACCGCCCGCCGGGGCGGCACGCCCGCCGCCCGGGCCAGGCCGGGCAGGCAGGCCGCCGCGGCCAGCAACCCGGCCACCGCCAGCAACCGCAACAGCAGCACCGTGCCGGCCAGGCCACCACCGATCAGCACGGCCAACGCGGCGAGCAGCACGAAGAACGGACCGTACGGTGCCGGGGTGTCCCGCCACACCGGCGCGACCGCCGCCAGCCAGGGGCAGCTGGCCGCGCCCACCCCGGTGGCGTACGGGTCGCCGCCGTCGGCGTACACCCAGCCCTGGCAGGCGTACGAGTAGACGTCCCGGCTGCCGAGTGGGGCGGTGACCAGCAGGGGCAACGCCCACAGCCCGGCGGTGACGTACGCCCACCGGGTCGACGGGGCACCGCCGCGCAGCGCCCACCAGGCACCGACCATGGCGGCGGTGCCGAGCAGCCACAGCGCCACGGCCAGCGGACCGTTGCCGGGGCTCGACGTGGTGGTGGCCGGCAGCGCGCCGCCGAGACGTCCGGCGACCGCGAGCAGCAGCGCGCCGGCCAGTCCGGTGTAGCGCAGGGCCCGATCGCGGCCGGTGGGGCGGGCGGCGCCGGGCTCGGTCACCGGCGTACCTCTCCTCGAACGGCGGGAACCGGGCGGGTCCTCAGTCGGCGGGAACCGGGCGACGGGCCGCCCGAGCCGACCGTACCAAGCGAACGGCCACCACGATCACGAACAGCGTCATCAGCGGCGCACCCACCGTCTTGGTGTACCGGGGCAGCCCGGTGCCGTCGGCCAGCACGTGGAAGGCGGAGAAGACGGTCACCGCGCTGAACCACCAGGTGCGGTGGGCGGTGGCGGCGAGCACGGCCAGCGGCCAGAACCAGTACCACGGGTGGTACAGCGGAGCCAACGCCACCGTCGCGGTAAGCGCCAGCCCGGCGTGCCAGAGCGGTTCGCGGTGCCGGGCCCGGAACCAGAGCCAGACCAGCACCGCCGCCAGCACCACCACGGCGATTGCCCGGGTCACCGGCAGCGCGTCGACGTGCAGGCCGAACGGCACCGCCAGATAACCGATGGTCTGCCCGATCGCGGTCGGCGGCGAGGTCCAGGCGATCACCTCGTTGCCGTGCGACAGGCCGGTGATCCAACCGAAGTCCAGCCCGGCCGCGGCGGTCACCCCGAGCAGCGTGGCGACCGTCCCGGCGACCACCGGCGTACCGTCGCGCAGCAGTCCGCGCAGCGAGAAGCCGCCAGCGATCGCAGCGAGCGCCGCGAACGGGACCACCACAAGCGCGGTCACCTTGATCCCGGCGGCCAGGCCGAGCACCACTCCGCCGGCCAGCAGCGGCCAGCGCCGGCCCGGCCGGCTGACCACCACCGCCAGCCCGGCCACCAGCAGCCCGACCATCAGCGCATCGTTGTGCACCCCGGAGATCAGGTGCACCCCCACGATCGGGCTCGCCAGGGCCAGCCAGAGCGCCCGCTCGACGGGCACGCCACAACGCCGGGCCAGCACCGGCAGGCAGGCCGCGGTCAACACCACGCCGGCCACCGCGAGCACCCGGAACAGCGCGATGCTGCCGAGCAGCGAGCCGGTCGCGGCCACCACCGCACCCGAGAGCACCACGAAGAGCGGTCCGTACGGTGCCGGGGTGTCCCGCCAGATGTACGACATGGTGTCCAGCCAGGGGCATGGCAGGGTGGACACCCCGTACTCGTACGGGTTGATGCCGTTGGAGTAGCTGGCCCCCTGGCAGGCGTACGCGTAGGCGTCGCGGCTGCCCAGCGGCGGCGTGACCAGGAACGGCAGCAGCCACAGCCCGGCGGTGATCAGGGCCCACCGGGCCGACGGCACCCGGTCGCGCAGCACCCACCAGGCGACCGACATGGCTACCGTGCCGAAGAGCCACAACCCGATGATCAGCGGGCCGTTAGCGCCCTGCCAGATCCTCAGCGGAGTCGGCCGCAGGTCTCCGTCGGGCAGGGCGCCGCCGAGGAACGCGGCCACGGCGAGCATGACCGAGCCGGCGAGTCCGATCCAGCGCACGAGGTGATGGGGCACGCCGGACATGCTGCCAGTACCGTGATCGCGGTACGGAGGTGGGCATGCGGGGCAGTCGGGTGGTGGCGCTGGCCGCCGCGTCCGCCGGGGCGCTGGGTGTGGCGTACCTCATCCTCCCGGCGATGGGCTCGGACCTGGCCGCGCAGGTCGCGCGGGCGGACTTCTTCGCCGCGCACGGCCTGTCGCCGGTCGACCTACGCTGGTACGCCGGGGTCCAGCAGTTCGGCTACAGCCTGCTCGCCCAGCCGCTGATGGCCCTGCTCGGGGTACGCCTCACCGGTGCGCTGGCCCTGGTCGGT
Organism: Micromonospora sp. FIMYZ51; assembly: GCF_038246755.1. Classification (NCBI taxonomy): domain Bacteria; kingdom Bacillati; phylum Actinomycetota; class Actinomycetes; order Micromonosporales; family Micromonosporaceae; genus Micromonospora; species Micromonospora sp. FIMYZ51. The sequence goes on from NZ_CP134706.1 coordinate 5,424,089, forward strand.
GCGGCGACCGCGTTCGCCGCACTGCTTGTGCGTACCCGGGTGCCCCGGCCGCTGCTCGGCAGCCTGGTCGGCGTGGTCACCATCGCCGGCAACCTGGTCGCCGGTCGGGTCACGTACGGCCTCGGGGTGGCTTTCGGCCTCGCCGCCCTGCTCGCCCTCACCCGGTCCCCCACCGACGCCCGACCGGCCGGGTCGCGTCCCGCCGGCACCCGACCAGCCGACTCGTCTCCCACCGGTCCCCGACCGGCCGGGTCACGCCCCGCCGGCTCCCGGCTGGCCGGCGGGTGGCTGCGGCTGGCGCTGGCTGCGGTCGGTGCGCTGCTGGCCTCGGCGACCAGTCCGGTGGCCGGCCTCTTCGTCGGGTTGGCCGGGGTGGCGCTGCTGCTCTCCCGCCGCTATGCCGACGGGCTGGCCCTCGCGATCGCCGCCGCACTGCCGCTGGGCATGACGGCGCTGCTCTTCGGCGACGGTGGCTGGATGAACATCAGCCGCACCGACACGATCCGGGCCACGGTGACCGCGCTGCTGGTGGCCGTGCTGGTCGGGTATCGGCCGGTACGGCTGGGTGCGCTGCTGGCGGCCGGCGGGGTGGTCGCGGCGGCGCTGGTGCACACTCCGGTCGGCCTGAACGCCACCCGGCTGGCCACCATGTTCGCGCTCCCGGTCCTGGCCGCCGCCGCCCGCCTGCCCGCCTGGCCGACCAGCCGGCCCGCCCAGTCGACCCGCCTGCTCTCCTGGCCGACCGGCCGGCCCGCCCAGTCGGCTCGCGTGCCCGGACCGGCGGCGCGGGGGCGGGCGCGACGCCCGGTGGCGGCGGTGGCGTTGACCGCGCTGCTGGCGGCGGTGTGCTGGTGGCAACCGCCGGTGGTCCCCGCCGACCTGCGCAGCATCGGCGACCCGACAAGCGACCCCGGCTACTTCGCGCCGCTGCGCGCCGAGTTGGACCGGCGCGGGCTCACCGGCCGGCTGGAGGTGCCGCCGACCCGCAACTACTGGGAGGCGGCCCGGCTCGGCGACCTGCCGCTGGCTCGGGGCTGGCTGCGGCAGGCCGACATCGACCGCAACCCGCTCTTCTTCACCACCGTGCCGGGTGCCGCCGGCACCGGTGTGCCGCTGACCGCGGCGAGCTACCGGGCCTGGCTGGACGAGAACGCGGTGCAGTACGTCGCGGTGCCCGACGCGCCACTGTCCTGGGTGGGCCGGGCCGAGGCCGAACTGATCGCGGCGGGTCTGCCGTACCTGACCGAGGTCTGGTCGCAGCGGCAATGGCGGCTGTACGCGGTGGCCGACCCGACCCCACTTGTCGGTCCGCCCGGTCAACTGCTCGCCACCGATGGCGCCTCGATCACCTTCCGCGCCGCCCGCCCCGGCCCGGTGCCGGTCCGCGTCCGGCACAGCCGCTGGCTGACCGCCTCCGATGGCGCGACGGTCTCCGCCGACGGGGTCTGGACGACGGTGACGGTTTCCCGCGCCGGGACGTACACCCTCGGCAGCTGAACCGGCCGCCGGGGCGACCAACCCGGCAGCTGATGCGGGCGGCGGCCGGCGGGATCGACGGCGGCCGGGGTCGGATATTCGACAGAGCGGCCATCGGGGTCGATGCGTCTGCGGCCGGTTGGCTAACCTTTGCGCTCCGAATAGGGCCTCGTTGCTGACGACTGGAGGTTTCGTGACCGACGGCGCCGTGGCGCAGGTGCAGATTCTCGCGGACGGCGATGTGCTCCGTGCAGAGCGCCTGGCCAGATCCCTGATCCGGGATCTGGCGGCGGTGGCGAGCCTCGATGTCCGTCCGGCCGAGGCCGGGTCCTCGTCCGCCCCGCCGGGCGCGAAGGGCACGGAGTTGCTCAACGACGCCTCCATGTGGGTCTTCCTCACCGCCGGCGCGCACGCCAGCGCCCGGGTCCTCCTCGCGACGATCCAGGCGTGGCTCGAACGCGACCGGAACCGGCGGGTCCGACTCACCATCGGCGACCGGAGCATCGAACTGCCTGCCACCACGACCGCCAGCCAGGAACGACTGGTCAAGCTGTTCCTCCGCGAAGGCGGGCAGTAGCGGCGTGTCGTCCGGGGCACGCAAGGCTCTGCTGATCGGAGTGGAGCGGTACGACAACGCCACCTTCACCCAGCTACCGTCCTGTCGGGCCGACGTCTGGGCGATGAACCAGGTGCTCCGCCATCCGGCGATCGGCAGGTTCGACGACGTCAGGTCGCTGCCGGATCCGACCGCCGTCGACCTGCGCCAGGAGATCAGCAGTTTCCTGGAGGAGGCGGCTCCGGCGGACCTCGTCCTGCTCTACCTCAGCTGCCACGGCTTCCGGCTGCGGTTCAGCTCCGGCGAGTTCTTCTTCGTCGCCCGGGACACCGACCCGGACCGGCCGGCGGAGACGGCCGTCTCCGCCGGCTTCGTCAACGAGCAGCTTGAGGGGTGCCGAGCGGCCCGAAAGGTCACCATCATCGACGCCTGCGACAGTGGCGGGTTCGCGGTCGGGCTGCGTACCCGGGACGAGAAGGGCGGCGAGCGGACCGCGCCACTACAGAGCCGGGGCGTCTACGTGCTCTCCTCCTCCGGGGTGGGTGAGGCGTCGTACGGCGGTCCGCCCGGCGACTCCGGAGCCCCGACTCCCTCGGTGTTCACCGCCGAGATCGTCCGGGCGCTGCAAACCGGCGCGGCCGACCACGACGGCGACGGCAAGGTCTCCGTCGAGGACCTCTTCCACTACGTGGCGCCCCGGGTACGCGCCCACGAACTCGGCTCTCGCCAGGCCCCGGTCTACTCCTCCGTCGGCGTCAACTCGAAGGTGATCATCGCGGACGTGATCTCCGGCGGAGCGGTCCGGCTGGAGGCGACACCTGCCGACCTGAGCGCTGTTCCCGGCGTCCGGTCCAGCTCACCGAAGCGGCCCGAGGCCGGCGAGCCGCTCACCGTGGGGCAGCAGTGGGCCCGGCTGCTCGACTACTACCGGGCGTGCCTGGAGAGCCTGGCCGAGGACACCCCGCTGCTGCGGCTCAGCGAGGAGGGCGACCGGTTCGTCGTGCTCCAGGGCCGCGAGCGGGTCCTGTCGGGCGGTGCGGACGGCGACGATCAGGTCGTACTCACCGGCGACATCGCGGACTGGGCACGGCGGGCCACGGCATCCGGCGACGAACTTTGGGCCGGTTTCCCCGCCGTCCTGCTCTACGGTCCGGCCGATCGACAATGGCGGGAACCGCGCTTCGCGCCGCTGCTCGTACGGCGGGTCGAGGTGGTCGACGACGGCGACGAGCTGCGCCTGGAGGCGGTCGGCCCGGCCCAGCCCCATCCCGGGCTCGCCCGCGAGCGGCTCGGTCCCGAGCCGGCCGAGCAGCTGCTCTCCTCGTACTTCGCGACCTGGCACGCGGGATCGTACGGCCAGATGGTCAAGGACATCCGCGCGGTGTTGCAGACCGACTTCGAGCTGCCAATGGTGGAGGAGCTGCGTCCCGAACTACTGGCCCCCACCATCGATCAGCGCACGCCCACCGCCGGGGCGCGCAACGTCGCCGTACTGCATCGGGTCTCGCGTCGGGACCAGGCCGTCGCGGGCCTGCTGAAGGACCTCGCCCACCTCCGACGGGACACCGGCCAGATCGGGCGTACGGCGCTCGGCGCGCTGCTCACCGGCGACCAGCCGCCGGCCGAGGTGGCACGGGTGCCCCTGGTCACTCCGCTGCCCTGCAACGAGTCCCAACAGGCGGTGATCTCGTCGGCGATGACGGCGCGGCTCACCGTCGCCACCGGGCCGCCCGGCAGCGGCAAGAGTCAACTCGTCACCAACACCGTGGCGACGGCGGTCGCGGCCGGTCAGAAGGTGCTCGTCGCCTCCACAAACAACACCGCAGTCGACGAGGTGTGGCGGCGCTGCCGGGAACTGCTACCCGGCCTACTGGTACGCACCGGCAGTCGTACCGGCACGATCAACTACGCGGAGCACGAGACGGCCGAGCTGACCCAGCTGACGGCGCTGGAGCCGGCCGCGACCAATCCGCCGACCGCCCGGGCGGCGCTGGTGGAGAGCCTCGCCGCGGTGGACGCCGCCCGCGTCACCCTCGCCGGCATCGCGGCGCTGGAGCGGGACCTGCTGCACCTCGCGCAGGCCCGCGAGCGACTCGCCACCGAGCTGGGTGGCACGGTCGAGGAGTTGACCGACCGGTTCGGCGGCGAGCGCGGGCTCGCCCGCTGGGAACGCCGGGCGCGGCGAGCTGCCGAGGCGCGGCTGTTCGGCACCTGGCGCCGGCAGCGGTTGCTGCGCTCGCTGCGGCAGGCCGGCCCGCCGATGCCCGAAACCTGCCGGGCGTTCGCCGATCTGGCCGCCGTGCAGCGTCGCTGGACCCCGCTGCGGGAGCAGGCCGTCCGGTCACCGGCCGACGGCTCGCTCGCCGCCGAACTGGCCCGGGCCGAGGAAGCCGCACAGCGGGCGTCCGTCGTGCTTGTCGACAGCGTGGTGCGTACCTCCGCGAGGACCGGACGCCACCTGCTGACGAGCCTGTTGCGGGCCAAGCGGGACCGCACCGGCGACTGGCCGGCGGTCCGCCGCGCGCTTGACGCGGTGCGCGGCTGGGCGGTGAGCAGTCTCTCGGCGCGCCGGTTTCCGGCCGAGGCCGGGCTGTTCGACCTGGTGGTCATCGACGAGGCGAGCCAGTGTTCGGTGCCCCAGGTCATCCCGCTGCTGTTCCGGGCCCGCCGGGCCCTGGTGATCGGCGACCCCATGCAGTTGCCGCACATTCCCGGCATCACGCCGGACCGGGAGACGGCGGCCCGGCGCGGCGCGGGGCTGCGGGCCGACTGGCTCGAGGCGCGACAGTTGGCGTACCGCAGGCATTCGGCCTTCCACGCGGTGGAGCGCGCGGCGGGCGGCAGCCGCCTTCTCGACGAGCACTACCGCTGCCATCCGCAGATCGCGGACCTGGTGAACCGCCTCTTCTACGGCGGCCGGCTCACCGTCCTGACCGACACCAGGCGCCAGCACCGGATCGACCGCGACCCCGTGGTCTGGGTGCCGGTGGCGGGGCAGCCGGCCCGACCGCCGTACGGCGGATCGTGGGTGAACGCGGCGGAGGCCGAGAAGATCCACGACTGCCTCGCGTACCTGTTGAAGCTCCTGCCGGCCGAGGCCACCGTGGGAGTGGTCACGCCGTACAAGGCGCAGGCCGAACGGCTGGCCGAGCGGTGGCGACACGAGCCACGCATCCGGATTGGTACCGCGCACACCTTCCAGGGCGGCGAGCGCGACGTCATCGTGCTCGGCCTGGTCGCGGGTCCGGCGATGCCCGCCAGCAGCGTGGCGTGGTTGGAAGGCGAGCGCAACCTCTGGAACGTCGCGCTCAGCCGGGCCCGCGGTCACCTGCTCGTGGTGGGCGACCGGCAGTTCTGGGCCACCCGCCGCGGCGTCGGCGCGGACCTCGCCGCCGTGGGTGCCCGGGCCGCCGAGGCGGCGGACGATCCCGTACGTCAGCGGCTCTACTCCCGGCTGACCAGGACCGTTCGCCGGGCCACCGACACGGTCACCCTCGACGGGGAGGTGAACGGGCATCGCTGTGACGCCCTCGTCAGCCAGGACGCCGGGCGTACCGCCGTCGTCCTCGACCGCTCCACCACGGATCGGGACCTCGCCCGCCATCTCCGCGTGCAGTACCGCCGCGTCGAGATCCTGACCGACGAGCAGACCACCGCGGTACGCCTGCCGGCGTGGCGGCTGTACGACCGCGCGGATGGTTAAGCAGGGGCCCTTCCTATACCTGAGGCGTTAACCGGGGGCCCTTCCTTACATCTCCAGGACGCGTTGGGTGGCGGCGCGGGAGCGGCGGCCGGTGCGCAGGTACTCGTCGAGGAACTCGCCCGGGTCGTCCGCGCCGAGCAACCGGACCACCCCGGCCAGCACCACGCCGTGCCGGGGCAGTTGGTCGCCGGCCCGGCCACGGACCAGCATCAGCGCGTTGCGGACCTGTGCCGCCAGGGTCCAGCCGGCCGCCATCGCCTCGGCGTCCGCCGGGTCGACCAGGCCGGCGTCCCGGGCGGCGGCGAGCGCGTCGAGGGTACGCGTACCGCGCAGCTGCGGGTACGCACCGGCGTGCCGCAACTGGAGCAACTGCACCGCCCACTCGACGTCGGCCAGGCCGCCCCGGCCCAGCTTGGTGTGGGTGGCCGGGTCAGCGCCTCGGGGCAGTCGCTCGGTCTCCACCCGCGCCTTGATCCGGCGGATCTCGATTATCTGTTCGCGGGTCAGCCCGTCGGCCGGGTACCGGACCGGATCGACAAGCTGCTCGAACCGGGTGCCCAGCTCGGCGTCGCCGGCCACACAGCGGGCCCGCAGCAGGGCCTGTGCCTCCCACACCCGCGACCAGCGGGCGTAGTACTGCTGGTAGGCGGCGAGGCTGCGGACCAGTGGACCCTGCCGCCCCTCCGGGCGCAGGTCGGCGTCGACGCCGAGCGCCGGATCGGGCGCGGGCATGCCGAGCAGCCGGCGCAGCTCCTCGGCGATGGCCTGGGCGGCGGCACTGGCCGCGCTCTCGGTGACGCCCTCCGGCGGCTCGTAGACGAAGAGCACGTCGGCGTCGGACAGGTAGTTTGACTCGTAGCCGCCGAGCCGGCCCATCCCGATCACCGCGAACCGCAGGTCCGGCAGGGCCGGTTGGGCGGCCCGGGCGGTGCGTAGCGCGGCGGCGAGGGTGGCGTCGGTGACGGCGGCGAGCGCGGAGCCGACCGCCGTGATGTCGGTAAGGGCGGGCGTCGGCCGGCCACCGTCCGGACGCGACGGAGCGAGTGAGCCGGCGCGGCTGAGCACGTCGGCGCAGGCGAGGCGGAGCAGTTCCCGTCGGCGCAGCGCGCGTACCGCCCGGATGGCCTCGACCGGGTCGTCGGCGTGCCGGGCCGCGGCGGCGGCGAAGCCGTCGTAGAGCACCTCGCGGGGCCGGGGACGCAGCTCGCTCTCCTCGGCCAGCAGGCGCAGCGCCTCGGGTTCGCGGGCCAGCAGGTCGGCGACGTACCGGGACGAGGAGAGCACCCGGGCCAACCGTCGGGCCACCGGCCCGGAGTCGCGCAGCAGTCGCAGGTACCACGGGGTGCTGCCGAGCGAGTCGGAGACCTGGCGGTAGTTGAGCAGGCCCCGGTCCGGTTCGGGGGCGTCGGCGAACTCGCTGAGCAGCACCGGCAGCAGGGTGCGCTGGATGGCGGCGGTGCGGCTCACCCCGCCGGTCAGGGCCTGGAGGTGACGCAGCGCCCCGGCCGGGTCGGCGAAGCCGAGGATCTCCAGGCGGTGGCGGGCCGCCTGCGGGGTCAGCCGCAGCCCGTCGGCCGGTACCCGGGCCACCGACTCCAGCAGCGGCCGGTAGAGCAGTTTGGCGTGCAGCCGGCGTACCTCGGTGGCGTGGGTGACCCACTCGGCGCGGAACTCCTCCACGGCGCTGCGGCCGGGGGTGGCGGTGTAGCCGAGCGCGCCGGCGAGCCAGCGCAGGGCCCCCGGCTCGGCCGGCACGGTGTGGGTCCGCCGCAGACCCTGTAGTTGCAGGCGGTGCTCGACGCCGCGCAGGAAGCGGTAGCCGCGCAGCAGCGCCTCCCCGTCGGCCCGGCCGACGTAGCCGCCGGTGACCAGCGCCCGCAGCGCGGGGATGGTGCCGGGGGCGCGCAGCGACTCGTCGCCGCGCCCGTGCACCAACTGGAGCAGCTGTACCGCGAACTCGATGTCGCGCAGCCCACCCGGGCCGCGTTTGATCTCGCGTTCCAGCTCCTTCGGCGGGATGTTGTCGATGATTTTCCGGCGCATCGCGCGGACGTCCTCGACCGCCTCCGGGCGTTCGGCGGCCTGCCAGAGCAGCGGGGACAGGGCGTCGATCCACTCCCGGCCCAGCGCCAGGTCACCGGCGGCCGGGCGGGCCTTGAGCAGGGCCTGGAACTCCCAGGTACGCGCCCACCGCCGGTAGTACGCCAGATGGCTGGCGAGGGTACGCACCAGCGGCCCCCGGTTGCCCTCGGGGCGCAGCGCGGCGTCGACCGGCCAGGCCACCAGCCCGCAGATGTGGATCAGCCGGGTGGCCACGGTGGTGGCGGTGGTCAGGTCGTCGTCCTCGGCGGCCACGAAGATCACGTCGACGTCGGAGACGTAGTTCAGCTCGCCGCCACCGCACTTGCCCATCGCCACCACCGCCAGCCGCGGCTGCCGGGTGCCCTCGGGCAGCTCACCCACGGCGATCGCGTACGCGGCCGAGAGGGTGGCGTCGGCAAGCGTGGAGAGGGCGGCCATGGTCTGTTCCAGGCCGCGTCCGCCGGTCAGGTCGGCCGCCGCGATGCGCAACAGCGCCAGCCGGTACGCGCGCCGCAGCGCCGCCACCGGATTGCCGGCACCGGCGCGACCCGACGCGACCGCACCGGCGCGACCCGGCGCTGGAGCGTCTTCGGGCGCTGCCGTCGGCAGCCAGTCGACGTTCAGCCGCCCGTCGGCGGTCGGCGCCAGCCCGTCCGCCTCGGTGCGCAACACCGGCCACTGGTCGGGGTTGGCGACCAGGTGGTCCCCGAGCGCGGCGGAGGCGCCCAGCACGGCGATCAGCCGGCGGCGCAGCCCCGGATCGTCGGCCAGGGCGGCGAGCAGCGTGGAGCCGGCGGCGATCCCGGCGGCAGGATCGGCCACCGTGCCGGTCGGGCCGGTCTCGGCGCGTTGCTCGGACTCGACCAGCCGGTGCAGCTGGCGCAGCGCCAGATCCGGGTCGGCGGCCCGGGACAGCGCGGTGAGCAGCTCCTGGGCCCGTTCGTCGGTGGGTTCCTGCGGCTCCGGTCGCCACAGGCCGAGCCCGCTCGGGCCGAGCAGGTCGGCGGCGCGGGCGCCGCCGTCGTCGTCGGCGCTGCCGAAGCCGTAGCGGGCGAGCCGGCCCGTGGCGCTCGTCGGCCGCCCCATCAGTGCCCGAGCAGCGGCAGGCTGCGGCGCGACCCGCTGTCGTCCAACTCGCCGAGCGCCAGCGCGGCGAACCGCGCGGCAAAGGGCTGCCAGACCTCCTCGATGTCGACAAGTACCGCGTCGCAGGCGGCGATCACCAGCTGTGGGTCGTAACCCAGCTCGGCCAGGAGCGCCGAGTCGTTGGCCCACTCGGCGATCATCGCGGTGTCGCACTCGATGTGGAACTGGAGGCCCCAGGCCCGGTCACCGAGCCGGAACGCCTGGTTCGGGTAGCGGGTGGAGGCGGCCAGCAGGGTGGCGCCGACGGGTAGCTCGGTGATCTCGTCGGCGTGCCACTGGAGCACGTCCGGAATCAGCGGCACGTACCGGAAGAGCAGGTCCGTCTCGGCGGCGTCGCGCCGACCCACCACCGCCGGGCCGACCTCGGGCCCGGACGGGCTGCGCTCGACCGTGCCGGCGTGCGCGGTGGCGAGCAGTTGCGCGCCGAGGCAGACACCAAGCGTCGGCGTCCGGTGTCGGACCGCCTTGCGCAACAGCCCCTCCACGGCCGGGAACCACGGCGCCCCGGGGGAGCCGTCGCTTCCCGGGTACGCCTGCTGGTCGCCGCCGAGCACCACGAGCGCGGCGTGTCCGGCCAGATCGGGGGGCAGTTCGTCGCCCGCGTACGGGCGGGTCACCGACAGGTCGAGGCCGGCCTCGGTCAGCCACTCGCCCAGCCGCCGCACATCGTCGGTCGGGTCGTTCTCGATCACCAACGCGGTTGCCACGCCGTCGAGGCTATCGGGTCCCGCCGACCGGGGCGGTGCGCGGGACTAGGCTCTTGCGCTGTGTCCGACCACACCGCCTCCGACCACGTGGTACGCCCGCCGGCGCTGCGTCCGGGTGATGCGGTGATGCTGGTCTCGCCCTCGGGACCGACTCGCCCGGAACGGGTGGCCCGAGGCATCGAACTGCTCACCGGTTGGGGGCTGCGGCCGGTGCTCGCGCCGAACGTGTACGCCCGGCACGGCTACCTGGCCGGCACCGACGCGTTGCGGGCCGCCGACCTGAACACCGCCTTCGCCGATCCCGAGATCCGCGGCGTGATCTGCACCCGTGGCGGTTACGGCGCGCAGCGGGTGGTGGACGCCATCGACATGGCCACGGTCCGCCGTGATCCGAAGGTGGTGGCCGGGTTTTCCGACATCACCGCCCTCCAGTTGGCGCTCTGGCGTGGCGTCCGGCTCGCCGGGGTGCACGGGCCCGGCGCGGCCTGGCGGGACGAGCGCACCCCGCTGGCCTCGGCGGAGTCGCTGCACGCCGCGTTGACCACCACCGCGCCGGTCACCGTACGCGCCGTGCCGACCGAGGAAACCTTCGGCGTACGGGTGCCGGGGCGGGCCGTCGGCCGGCTGCTGGGCGGCAACCTCTGCCTGGTGGTGGCCTCGCTCGGCACCCCGGACATGCCGGACCTGACCGGGGCGGTGCTGCTGCTGGAGGACGTGCAGGAGCCGCCGTACAAGGTCGATCGGATGCTGACCCAGCTGCGCCGCGCCGGTGCGCTGGACGGGCTGGCCGGGGTGGCGGTGGGCCAGTTCAGCGACTGCGCGGACGGTTGGCCGATCGGCGTCGCCGACGTGCTCACCGAACGGCTCGGCGACCTGGGTGTGCCGGTACTTGGCGGCCTGCCGATCGGCCACGGGCCCGGTCAGCTCACCGTCCCGGTCGGCACCCGGGCCACCCTCGACGCCGCCGCCGGCACGCTGACCGTCACCGCCGCCGTCCGCTGACCTTGGCAAGCGAGGACGAAATGCGCCGCAGCTAGTCATTTGTTCGGTTCATCGTTCACTTTTGCCAGCTCGCTGACAGCATCGGCACGGGTGATCCTCAGTCGAGGCGGTCACTGTCGGTGACGTAAGCAATCACCGACGAGTTGGAGGATCGATGTCCCGCACGATCTCGAAGAAGCACCTGCTGGGTGGGCTGGCCGCCGCCGGTGTGCTCGCGGTGGGAATCGCCGCTCCCACCGTGGCCCTCGCCGACGACAAGGCCACGCCGAGCGCCAGCGCCAGCGCCGAGGACCAGCGCACGGACGACAAGCGTCCGGAGCGCGGGGAGCACCGCCAGGCGTTCGCCGGGGCGCTCGCCGAGGAGCTGGGGGTGCCCGTCGAGAAGGTGACCGAGGCGCTGGAGAAGCTCCGCGAGCAGTACAAGCCGCAGGGCAAGCCCGACGGTGAGCGCCGTGGTGGCGACCGTGAGCGTGGCGGTGATCGCGAGCGTGGCGGCCACCGTGGGCCGCAGGGCTCCCCCGAGGACCGCAAGCAGGCGCTTGCCGAGCGGCTCGCGAAGGCGGTCGAGGAGGGCAAGCTCACCCAGGAGCAGGCCGACGCGATCACGGCAGCCGTCGAGGCCGGTGTCTTCGGTGGCCCGGGTGCCCACGGCGAGTCCGCCGGCAAGTGACGCCGGGTCGTACCAACCGGTGTCAGCCGGCGGTACGGCAGGCCGATTGATCGACTCCATGACGCCGGTATGGCGGTGACCGAGTCACCGTGACACCGCCATACCGGCGGAACGGAGTGGATCAACCCCGAGCACGCCGGGCTCACCTACCGTGCGAGGCGAGCCGGAGGCGGCGTCAGGCGATGCAGGCGCAGACGATCAGCGCGGCGCCGAAGTGGCTGGCCGCGCTGACCCGGGCCACCGGGTGTGGCTCGTCGGCGCAGATGACCTCGCCGAGCTTGCCCGGGGTGAGCAGGTCCAGCACGAAGAAGGCAAGCGCCATGATGCCCAGGCCGATCAGTCCGAAGAGCACCGTCGAGGCCAGGCCCTTGGCGAAATCGTGGTAGCTGGTCAGGATCGCGGTGAACACGATCCCGGCGACACCGAGCTGGTTGGCGGCAAGCAGCAGACCCGCGTTGGCGTTGCGGCGTACCCAGATCAGGTCCCGCAGCTTGCCGGGCGTCAGCAGGTCGACCAGCACGAACCCGGCGGCCATCAGGCCGACCCCGACGATTCCGAACACCACGCTCTGCCAGGCTCCGCTGAGCAGATCCTCCAGCACCGACTGCCTCCCCGACCGTCGCCGACCGTTTCCGTGCCGGCGGACGCCGGCACGGTGATCGAGACGATAGCGGGAACGCGCAACGCCGGATCGACCGGCGCGGGCCAGAGCGCGGCGCGGGCTAGAGCGACAGGTAACGCTGCCGCTCGTACGGGGTCACCTCGCGGCGGTACTGCTCCCACTCGGAGCGCTTGTTACGCAGGACGAAGTCGAAGACGTGCTCGCCGAGCACCTCGGCGACCAGCTCCGAGTCGGCCATCACGTCGATCGCCTCGGCGAGGTTCTCCGGCAGCGGCTCGTACCCCATCGCCCGTCGCTCGGCGCTGGTCAGCGACCAGACGTCGTCCTCGGCGCCCGGCGGCAGCTCGTAGCCCTCCTCGATGCCCTTCATCCCGGCGCCGAGCAGCACCGCGAAGGCGAGGTACGGGTTGGCGGCCGAGTCGGGTGAGCGGATCTCCACCCGGGCCGAGTTCGGCTTGCCGTACGCCGGGACGCGGACCAGCGCGGAACGGTTCAGGTGACCCCAGCAGACGTACGCCGGGCTCTCGGTGACCCGGTCCGGCAGCGCCTGCGGGAAGAGCCGCTTGTACGAGTTGACCCACTGGTTGGTGACCGCGGTGTACTCCCGCGCGTGGGTCAGCAGCCCGGCGATGAAGGCCCGCGCGACCTTCGACAGCTTCATCGGGTCGCTCGGGTCGTGGAACGCGTTGCGCTCCCCCTCGAACAGCGACAGGTGGGTGTGCATCCCGCTGCCCGGCTGGTCGGTGAAGGGCTTCGGCATGAAGGTGGCCTGCACCCCGGTGGAAAGTGCCACCTCCTTGACCACGTGCCGGAACGTCATGATGTTGTCGGCGGTGGTGAGCGCGTCCGCGTAGCGCAGGTCGATCTCCTGCTGCCCGGGGGCGACCTCGTGGTGGCTGTACTCGACCGAGATGCCGATCCGCTCCAACGCGAGCACCGCCTGGCGGCGGAAGTCCCGCGCCACCGCGTGGGTGGTGTGCTCGAAGTAGCCGCCGGTGTCCACCGGCACCGGCACGCTGCCGTCCGCCGGCCCGTTCTCCAACAGGAAGAACTCGATCTCCGGGTGGGTGTAGAAGGTGAAGCCCTTCTCCGCCGCCCGGGACAGCGCCCGGCGCAGCACGTGCCGGGGGTCGGCCCAGGCCGGGCTGCCGTCGGGGAGCAGGATGTCGCAGAACATCCGGGCGCTCTCGCCGCTCACCCCGCCCTCGAACGGGAAGACCTGGAAGGTGGTCGGGTCCGGCATGGCCACCATGTCCGACTCGAAGACCCGGGCGAAGCCCTCGATCGCCGAGCCGTCGAACCCGATGCCCTCGTCGAAGGCGGACTCCAGCTCGGCGGGGGCGACCGACACGCTCTTGAGCGTGCCGAGCACGTCGGTGAACCAGAGCCGGACGAAGCGGATGTCCCGCTCTTCCAGCGTACGGAGGACGAACTCCTGCTGACGGTCCACTGTCCCAACCTTCCGCGACTCAATGTCCGCCTTCGGCCGGGCTTTACCCGACCTGACCGACCAGTCTTCACCGGCCCGATTACGCAGACGTTACGCGAATCGCCGGCATCATGCCCCGTGCAGTCCCGACCGGCGGACCCGCGGTCAGCTGTGCCGGCGCCCACGTGTCGAGCTGACCCCACTGGGGCAAGATGAGGGCATGCCCACCCTGCGTCTTGCTCTGTGCCAGGTCAACCCCGCCGTCGGTGACCTCACCGGCAACGCCGGCCTCGTCCGTGCCTGGACCCGCCGGGCCGCCGACGCCGGTGCCCAGCTGGTGCTCTTCCCGGAGATGGTACTGACCGGCTACCCGGTCGAGGACCTGGTCTTCCGGCGGTCCTTCGTCGCCGCGTCGAAGGCGGCGCTCGACCGGCTCGCCGCCGACCTCGCCACGGACGGGCTGGGCGAACTGCCGGTCGTGGTCGGCTATCTCGACGCCGACGGTCCGCCGCAGGTCAGTGGGGACGCCGAGCCCGGTCGGGGGGCCCGCAACGCGGCCGCGCTGCTGCACCGGGGCGAGATCGTGGCCACCTACTTCAAGCACCACCTGCCCAACTACGGCGTCTTCGACGAGGACCGCTACTTCGTGCCCGGGGACACCCTCACCGTGGTCCGCCTCGGTGGCGTGGACGTGGCGCTGACCATCTGCGAGGACCTGTGGCAGGCCGGCGGTCCGTTCGCCGCCGCCGGGCAGGCGGGGGTCGGGCTGGTGGTCAACATCAACGGCTCGCCGTACGAGCTGAACAAGGACGACGTACGGCTGCCGGTGGTCCGTCGCCGGGCCGCCGAGGCCGGGGCCACCATCGCGTACGTCAACATGATCGGCGGCCAGGACGAGTTGGTCTTCGAGGGCGACTCGATGATCGTCGCGCCGGACGGCACGCTGCTGACCCGAGCGCCGCAGTTCGTCGAGCACCTGCTCGTACACGATGTGGAGCTGCCGGCGGCGGGCGACGGCGCCGCCGGCATGGCCGGCGCGGAACTCGCCGACGGGCTGCGGGTGGTACGCCGTACGGTCGAGGGCATCCCACCGGCGCCGACCGGCCCGGCGGCCGTGGGTGGGATCATCGAGCCGGTCGCCGACGAGGCGGAGGTGTGGCAGGCGCTGGTGCTCGGGCTGCGCGACTACGTCGACAAGAACCGCTTCCCGTCGGTGGTGCTCGGCCTCTCCGGCGGCATCGACTCGGCGGTGGTGGCGGCCATCGCGGTGGACGCGCTCGGCGCCGACCGGGTGGTGGGGGTCTCCATGCCCAGTCAGCACTCCTCGGAGCACAGCCGGGAGGACGCGGCGGAACTGGCCAAGCGCACCGGGCTGGATTTCCGAATCGAGCCGATCCAGCCGATGGTGGACACCTTCCTGGCGAACATGTCGCTCTCCGGGGTGGCGGTGGAGAACCTCCAGGCCCGGGTACGCGGCGTGATCCTGATGGCCCTGTCCAACCAGGAGGGGCCGCTGGTGCTCACCACCGGCAACAAGAGCGAGCTGGCGGTCGGCTACTCCACCCTCTACGGCGACTCGGTCGGTGGCTTCAACCCGATCAAGGACGTCTGGAAGACGCTGGTCTGGCGGCTGGCCAAGTGGCGCAACGTTGAGGCGGCCCGCGCGGGCGCGACCCCGCCGATCCCGGAGAACTCGATCGGCAAGCCGCCCAGCGCCGAGCTGAGTCCCGGCCAGCTCGACAGCGACTCGCTGCCCGACTACGACGTACTCGATCCGATCCTGATCGGTTACATCGACGGCGATCTCGGCCGCGAGGGTCTGGTGGCCTCCGGCCACGACCCGGCGGTGGTGGACAAGGTGCTGCGGATGGTGGATACCGCGGAGTACAAGCGCCGCCAGTCCGCTCCCGGTACGAAGATCTCCATGAAGGCGTTCGGCCGGGACCGACGCCTGCCGATCACCAACCGCTGGCGGGAGGACGGCTGAGCGCCGGGGAGTGACTTCCTCCACTCCGCCCTGCCATCGGCCGCCTGGTTGATGGGACGATCGCGGCGGAGCCCGGGGACCGCGTACGCGGCCTCGAGGAAGGAGACAGTCATGGTGAAATCCACCCCGGCCGAGGTGACCGCCCTCTACGGCGGCCCGGCCACCCGACGGGTCCGCACCCGCGATCTGATCGCCGCCAAGGAGCGCGGCGAGAAGTGGGCCATGCTCACCTCGTACGACCAGTACACGGCCGCGATCTTCGACGCCGCCGGGATCCCGGTGCTGCTGGTAGGCGACTCGGCGGCGAACAACGTCTTCGGCTACGAGACCACCCTGCCGGTGACCGCCGAGGAGTTGCTGCCCCTGGTCCGGGCGGTGGTCCGGGCCACCCAGCACACGCTCGTCGTCGGTGACCTGCCGTTCGGCTCGTACGAGGAGGGGCCGACCCAGGCGCTGCGCACCGCCGTCCGGTTCATGAAGGAAGGCGGCTGCCACGCGGTGAAGCTGGAGGGCGGGCGGCGCTGCGCCGACCAGATCGCCGCCATCGTCGGCGCCGGCATCCCGGTGATGGCACACATCGGGTTCACCCCGCAGAGCGAGCACACGCTCGGCGGCTACCGGGTGCAGGGCCGCGGCGACACCGCCGAGGAGGTGCTCGCCGACGCCCGGGCCGTGGCCGAGGCGGGCGCGTTCGCGGTGGTCCTGGAGATGGTCCCCGGCGAGGTGGCCAAGCGGATCACCGCCGAACTCGCGATTCCCACGGTGGGCATCGGTGCCGGCCCGGAGACCGACGCCCAGGTGCTGGTCTGGCAGGACATGGCCGGCCTACGCACCGGCAAGGCACCACGCTTCGTGAAACGCTACGCCGACCTGGCCGGCACCCTCGGCGAGGCAACCCGACGCTTCGCCGACGAGGTCCGCGACAGCCAGTTCCCCGCCGCCGAACACACCTTCTGAGCCGGCGTCGGCGGCGGTCTGTGCACGCCCGGGCGGGGCCATCACGCCACGTCACGGACCGCCGCCGCAGCCCATCACAGCCCCGGCACGGCGCTGCATCGCCGCCGCAGCCCAGCCCATCACAGCCCCGGCACGGCGCTGCATCGCCGCCGCAGCCCAGCCCATCACAGCCCCGGCACGGCGCTGCATCGCCGCCGCAGCCCAGCCCACGCAGCCCCGGCACGGCGCTGCATCGCCGCCGCAGCCCAGCCCACGCAGTCCCGGCACGGCGCTGCATCGCCGCCGGCACCCGCTTCGTCGGGGACGTCCTGCGGGGAGGGTCAGCCGCTGACCAGGCAGAACGGGTGTCCGGCGGGGTCGAGGTAGACCCGCCACCGGTCACCACCCGGCTGGAAGCCGGCCTTGGTAGCGCCAAGTGCCAGCACCATGGCCTCGGCCTCGTCGACATCGTCGACGGAGTAGTCGAGGTGCAACTGCTGCGGGCGTCGCTGGTCCGGCCAGTCGGGCGGCTGGTACCCATCGACACGCTGAAAGCCGATGTAGAGCCCGTTCGGTCCGCTGAGCCCGACAAAGTCATCGGTGAAGTCAGGTGCGATCTCAAATCCGGTGGCCTGCCGGTAGAACTCAACAAGCGCCCTCGGGTCCGGACAATCGACCATGATCGCCGTGACGGTCAACTTCGGCGGCATGCACGCGAGCCTAACCCCGCTCCCCGCCCACGGGTGCCGCCTCTGCGCCGCATCCACCCGCCGGGTGACCAGGTAGCACACAACCAGCGGTCTGCTCCCCCGCCGACACCGCGCCACCTGCCCGACCCCCCACGCCACCTGCCCGACCCCGTTACCACACACCACCTGGCCCCACACCGCCACACCCACCCTTCTCACCGCAGGCGAGGACGGCCTACCGGCCCCCACCGGTGACGGCGCCACGCGGGCAGTCGAGAGCGACTCCCCGGCCTCCACCGGCGACAACAGCACTACGGCGGACAAGGGCAGTTGCCGACCTGCCATCGGTGACAGCAGCGCTACGGCGGAGAGGGCGGCGTACCGGCGCGCCATCGGTGACAGCAGCGCTACGGCGGAGAGGGCGGCCTGCCGGCGCGCCATCGGTGACAGCAGCGCTACGGCGGAGAGGGCGGCCTGCCGGCGCGCCATCGGTGACAGCAGCGCTACGGCGGAGAGGGCGGCCTGCCGGCGCGCCATCGGTGACAGCAGCGCTACGGCGGAGAGGGCGGCCTGCCGGCGCGCCATCGGTGACAGCAGCGCTATGCCGACTCCCGGCCCCGGCGACAGCTGCACCAGGGCGGACGAGGCAGACTCCCCGACCCCCATCGGTGGACAGCAGCGCTATGGCGGGTGAGGGCGGGTTGCCGGCCTACCATCGGTGGCGGCAACTCTGCGGTCTCGGGCGGCGGTCGGAGACCGGCGGGCTCGGCGTCCCGCCGGCTGCGCTAGACCAGGGTGGGAAAGGGGCAACGCCTCGCCGCCCGGGCCCGGCGCGGAGGCGGCCAGCAGCACTTCGCCGCTCGCGCCGGGCACAGAAGTAGTCAACAGCGCTCCGCCGCCCTGGCCCGGCGCGGAAGTGGTCACTGGGCGGCTCGAACTGCCGCCGCCAGCACCGCGCACCGAGCCGGTCGCCGGTGCTCGTAGGGCGTCTCCTCCGGCGGCCCGCGCGGCAGCGGTCGTGGCGCTGCGCCGGGGATGTGCGGTCGGTGCCGACCGGGAACGTTTGCCTGGTCCCTGTCCACGGGAGTGCGCCGATGGGCCACGGCGAAGGGGGTTACGGTGCAGGTGGTTACGGCGGGGATGCCGCTCGGGATCGAGCCAACCGGGCGGAACGAACTCCGGATGTCCGTCGGCAGCCAGGTAGACCTGCCAGCCATGGTGGTGCACTTGGCGATGGTGGTGACGGCAGAGCAGCACCGCGTTGGCGAGGCTGGTGGGGCCACCGTCGGACCAGTGTTGCAGATGGTGACCCTCGCACCAGCGGGGCGGCCGGTCGCAGCCGGGGAACGCACAGCCGCCGTCGCGCAGGACCAGTGCCCGGCGCAGCGGCCCGGAAAAGAGCCGGCGCTGCCGGCCCACGTCGAGCACCTGGCCCGCACCGCCGAGCACGGCCGGCAGCACCGCCGCGTCGCAGGCCAGCCGGCGCACCGTCGCGGGTGTCAGGGTCTGACCACTGTCCAACGTGCCCGGCCCGAGCCGCCCAGCGAGCAGGTCGTACGCGGTGGTGACGACGATCTGGGCGGCGTCGGCGCCGTGCTCGGGCAGCTCACCGGTGCGCAGGGCGAGTCGGCAGAGGTCACCGAGCGCGTCGTGGCGACGCTGTCCGGGCGTACGCGAGTCGTCGGGCCCGCTGGGCGCGGTCAGCGGCTCGATGGCGGCCCGCAGCAGGGCGGCGGTCTCGGCATCGAGGCTGCCGGCCAGTCGTGCCCGGCCGTCACGCGGATCGGAGAGGGTGAGGTGCCGATCCCGGGCAGCGCGGGCAGCCTCGGCTTCCAGCGCTCTGGCGGCAGCTTCCTCGGCGATCTCCGGGGCGACGTGGTCGAGGATGCGCGCACCGAGACGGCGCAGCACAGCCGAGTCGAACTGCCCAGCCCACTCGACCAGAAGAGTGGTGGCCCGCTCGGCCGCCTCGGCGCTCGCCTCCCGCGCCACCCCCGCCGCGATGTCGACGATCACCCGCGCCTGCGCCTCGTCGAGTCGGCCGTCGCCGAGGGCGAGCCGGACCTGGTCGGGCCCGGCATCCAGGGCACCCGCCAGGTCAACCAGTCGGCGAGCGGCCGGCACACCGAGTCGCAGCCGGTCACGGAGCCAGACCGCGGTCGACGAGGCACCCTGCGCGGCTGCCGTCCCTCGACCGTCCAGCTCACGCACGAGCGCCAGCTTCACCGCAGCGAGCCGCTGCTCCAGCCGGTGCACCGCATCGAGGGCATCGACGAGCACCTCCTGCGGCATAGCCCAGACAGAAGCGGCAACGCACGATCGCGTCGCTTCCTCGGCCCGCGCCAGCTCCTCCAACACACCGTCACACTAGAACACCTGTACGACAGAAGTCCGCTGCTCCCCTGCCACCACTGAAAGGCGACCGGGGCGACACCGGGCCGGAAGTGCAAGCGGCAGAACCAGCGCGCCAACAGACCCAGCGGCTCAGTAGGCCCAAGGCCAAACGGCGGACTCAGCGGGCCGCAGGTCCAGGTGCCCAGCGGGCTCAGACGTCGGTGACGCGGATGCCGGCGTGGGCCTTGTAACGGCGGTTGATGGCGATCAGGTTGGCGGTGAACGCCTCGATCTGGTGGGCGTTGCGCAGCCGTCCGGCGTAGATGCCCCGCATCCCGGGGATGCGGGCGGCCAGCGCGGCGACCACGCCGACCAGTTCCCGCTCCTCGGTGCAGATCAGCACGTCCAGATCGATCCGGTCGATCTTCGGGTCGGCCAGCAGCGGCGCGCTGACATGGTTGAACGCCGCGCAGACGCGGGAGTCGGGCAGCAAGGCCGCGGCCTGCTGGGCGGCACTGCCCTCGGGCACGGGCAGCGCGTACGGGCCCTGCTTGTCGAAGCCGAGCGGGTTCACGCAATCGACGACGATCTTCCCGGCGAGCGGCTCGGCGAGCGCGCCGACGGTGGCGGCGTGCCCGTCCCAGGGCACCGCGACGATCACCACGTCGCTACGCCGAGCCACCTCGTCGTTGTCCGCTCCGCTGACGCCACCGGCCGGCACACCAGGCAGTGCGGCGATCTCCTCGGCCGACTGTGCGGCGCGGTCGGCGGCCCGGGAGCCGATCAACACCCGCTGGCCGGCACGGGCAAACCGGTACGCGAGCCCCCGGCCCTG
The DNA here is from genome assembly GCF_038246755.1 of Micromonospora sp. FIMYZ51. Classification (NCBI taxonomy): domain Bacteria; kingdom Bacillati; phylum Actinomycetota; class Actinomycetes; order Micromonosporales; family Micromonosporaceae; genus Micromonospora; species Micromonospora sp. FIMYZ51. The sequence goes on from NZ_CP134706.1 coordinate 5,444,263, forward strand.
ATCGCCGGTGCCACCGATGATGCCGACGGTGAGCCCGGATACGTCGGGCAGGTCGCTCGGGTCATATGCCATGGTCGCCATCCTCGCAAATCTGTCCTCCGAGCAGCAGCGACCGACGCTGTGACAATCCCCGCTGCCGATCTGCCGGTGCCGGATGGGTCAGCTTGGCAGGACGCGAGACGGTACCGGTCCGGCCGAGAGCGCCGGCCGGCGAGTTGGCAGGCGATCGAGCGCCAGCGGGCCCGCACCGAAGCGCAGGAACCTGCTCCCCCATCACGACACCGCGTGACGCATCGGGTCAACCGTGCTGGGGCGGTACCTGCGGTGTCCCCCGCTCGGCGCCGCGGTTCTGCCACGCACCGGTGGCTTTACGCCGAGCCCTTCTTCGCCGACGTCGCCGGGGCCTTCTTCGCGGCGTTATCGCGGTGGTCCTGTACCGGCTTACGTCCGGCTCGCCGCCGACGTCGCCTTCCGGGCCGGTGCCTTCGCCGGGGCGCTCTTGCGGGCGGACGCGGTGCTCTTGCGGGCGGTCGCCTTGGTGGGAGCCTTCCTGGCCGTCGCCGTACTCCCGGTAGTCGTCTTCCTGGCCGCCGACTTCTTGGCCGCCGTCGTCTTCGCCGTGGTACCCGCCCGGGCCGTGGCCTTGCGGGCCGGCCCCGCGGCCGACGTCGCCTTCCGCGCGCCGGCCGCAGGCCGGGTCGCCGTCGCCTTCCGCGCGCCGGCCGCAGGCCGGGTCGCCGTCGCTTTCTTCGCGGCGGCAGTCCGCTTCGCGGGCGCCTTGGCTGCGGTGGTCTTCCGGGCCATCCCCGTGGCCGTACGGGCCGTCCCCGTGGCCTTGCGGGCGGACGTCTGCCCCCTCGCGGGCGCGGCCTTCTTCGCGGGTGCAGCCCTCTTGACGGCAGAAGCCTTCTTGGCGGGAGAAGCCTGCGCAGCCGTGGTCTGCCTGGCCGGAGCGGTCTTGCGCGCCGCAACCGCCGTACGAGCGGGCGCCTTGGCCGCTGCCGTCTTCTTCGCGGGCGCAGTCTTCTTGGCGGACGCACTCTTCTTGGCGGACGCACTCTTCGCCGCCGCCGTCCTCTTGACGGACGCGCTCGCCGCTACCGTCTTCCTCGCCGCCGCCGCCGTCTTCTTCGCCGCCGTCGTCTTCTTCGCCGTCGCCGTCTTCTTCGCCGTCGCCGTCTTCTTCGCCGTCGCCGTCTTCTTCGCCGTCGCCGTCTTCGCGGCGGTCTTCTTCGCCGGCGCGCTCTGCTTCGTCGGCGCCTGCTTCGCCGTGGCCTGCTTCGCCGCCGTCTTCCTCGCCGGCGCCTGCTTCGCCGCAGCCGTGGACCTCTTCGCCGCAGCCGTGGTCCTCTTCGCCGCAGCCGTGGACTTCTTCGCCGCTGTTGTGGTCTTCTTCGCGGACGGGGACGTCTTCGCGGGGGTCTGCTTCGCGGCCGTCTTCCGGGCGGGTGCGGTGCTGGCAGTACGCTTCGACGCCGGAGCGCGACCGGCGCCACCGGGCGTGCTCCGGGCCGCCGGTGCGGTGCCGGTGGCCCGGCGACTGGACGGGGTACGGGTCACGCCCGCACTGCGCTCCGTCGCGGCGGTTCTTCTCGCGGGCGTACGCTTCGCGGCCGGGCGGGTGGCCTGTTGTGCTTCGGCCATCTCGGTTCCCTCCTTGGGGACGTGCCACCGCCTTCGCGGGGCACGCGGTGCTCTCGACGCGAGAGGCCTCCCGCGTCGTCTACTTTTCCTCCCCGGTCCAACGGGCGTCCTCGGCCTCCCACGCTTCGTTGCGCTCCCGCACCTGTTGCAGGGCGTTCTCCGCGTCGGCGACCGAGTCGTACGGTCCGAGAACGTGCCGGGCAGGGCACACATCGGCATCGTTCTCGACCCGGTGATGGCGCGTACACCAGTAGTAGCGTTCACGTCCGTTGTCGCTCATGAATTCACTGTGCACCGGTAACCGACCGCCCGCCACCGGAACACCGCAAGTCACCAGGCTTTTCCACAGTAGACGTGCAGGTTGGCCGGCGGGCCGAAACGGCGAAATCCCCGTCGTCGATAATCGCTGGTCAGCCATGGGTCGGCGGGCGGGGCGGCCGGTGACCGGTGACCGCTAAGGTCGCCCGGTGAGGCCATGGTCGGTCAGGCGATGGTCAGTGCTGAACGGAGAGTTCGGGAATGGTGGAGCCGCTGCGGCGGTACCTGGCCGAGCTGGTCACGATCGCTGGTGACGTGCTCGGCGCCCAACTGTGCGGTGCGTACGCGGCAGGCTCGGTGGGGCTGGCGGCGTACCAGCCTGGCCGCAGCGACGTGGACGTGGCGTTGGTCTGCACCGATGCGCTGGACCGAGCGGTCGCGCGGGAGTTGGTGGCACGGCTGCGGCACGAGGCGCTGCCCTGCCCGGCGCGCGGCCTGGAACTGGTCGTCTACCGGCGGGAGGTGGCTGCCGCCGGCTCTGCGGAACCGGGGTTCGAGGTCGAGCTGAACACCGGCGCGAGGATGGACTTCCGGGTTTCGTACGGTCCGGCGGAGCGGCCCGCCGCCGACGGCCTGTTCTGGTACGCACTGGACCGCAGCATCCTGCACCAGAGCGGGCAGGCCCTGCTGGGCCCGCCCGCCGCCGACGTCTTCGCCGACCTGGCTCCCGACGACCTGCGCCGGCTCATCGTCACCGCGCTGCGCTGGTGGCTCGCGCGACCGGTACCGCCCGGTGACCTGCCCGCGCCCGGCGCGGAGGACGCCGTGCTCGGTGCCTGCCGTTCCTGGGTACGCCTGCACCACGGGGTGTGGCTGCCCAAGGTGGCCGCCGGCCGGCGGCTGCTGGCCGACGGCGGACCGCTTGCCGATGCCACCACCGTCGACCTGGTGCAGCAGTCGATCGCGGCGCGCACCGGCGGCATCCCACCGGCCGGCCCGCAGGCTCGCGCCTTCCAGCGCCGGGTCCTCGCCGACCTCAGCGGCACGCCACCGCCCTGACCACGGATACCGCTGGCCGGCCCCGGACTGGCACCGGCCCTCAGGGCACAGGCCCCTCAGGTCGCCACACCCTCAGGTCGCCACACCCTCAGGTCGCCACACCCTCAGGTCGCCACACCCTCAGATCCCAGCACCACTCGAATCGCCGCCCCCGATCAGGAGGTGGGTTCCACCGGGATCCAGAGTTGGGCGTCGGCGTGGGTGCCATCGGCGGAGAGCTCGGTGCGGGAGATCTCCGGCCCGGGACGGGACCGGTACGGGTTGGCCGGGAACCACTGGGTGAAGACGTCCCGCCACAGGTTCTGCACGGCCTCGGGGAACGGTCCGGAGGTCTCGAAGACCGCCCACGCCCCCGCCGGCACCGGCAGTACGTCCAGGTCCTCGGGCACCTCGGCACCGGTGACCACGCCGTACCAGTAGTCCAGCTCGGTACCTTCCGCCCGGTTGCCGGCCAGGCCGTCGCTGGCGTTGACGACCCCCGCCGGTTCCTGGTCGGCAAGCGCCTCGATCCGCTCCCGGGTGGCCGGCTCGATGCTCTTGACGAAGGCCACGATGGCCGGGTTCATTCCCTCGTGCACCAGCGGCACCCGGGCCTTGCGGCCGGCGAGCTGGAACGCGTCCTTGCGTACGATGCGGTATCGCATGCTGTTGCTCCCTTCGACGGTGAGTCGGAAGGAGAGCCGGGGCTGGGCGCGCAACGCCGCGCCCGTACGCCGGGCCTCGCCGGGGCCGACGCCGTGCACGGCCTTGAACGCCCGGGCGAACGCCTCGGCCGAGCCGTATCCCCAGCGGACCGCGATGTCGAGCAGCGTCCGCTCCCCGGCAAGCACCTCCGCTCCGGCGACGGTGAGCCGCCGGCGACGCACGTACTCCGAGAGGGGAATGCCGGCAAGCGCGGCGAACAACCGCCGGAAGTGGTACTCCGACGTGACCGCGATCCGGGCCAGTTCGGTGGCCTCGACCGGCCGGTCGAGGTGTTGTTCCAGGTGTTCCATCGCCTGGTTGAGTCGCTCCAGCATCCGGCTCTCCTTCCTTGCGCCGCCCACGCTATGGCTGCGCCGGCACCGCCGACCCGACATGCTGTGCCCGGTGCGGTCGGGTCGGTCCGCGCCCTCGCATCCCGCCCCGGTGGCCGGAGCGGATATCAGGAGCAATCGGTACCGGGACATCCGCCGCTGCGACGCTCCCGATTGCCTCCCTGGTCAACGGGGGTGGCCCGCTCAGCCCGTTCCGTCCTGTGCAAGATGCAGATGGCAGGATCCGTGTGCAAGTCTCGTCCGGGACCTCCGCATCGAAGGCTCCCCCCGGTACGCGGGCAGACGTCAGCCGACCCCTGGAGGCAATGTGGCCAACCTCGACACCGCACTCAAGGACGCCATGACGATCGACGGCGCGATCGGTGTCGCGCTCGTCGATTACACCAGCGGAATGACGCTCGGCGTGGCCGGCGGCACCCCGGAGATCGACCTCACCGTCGCCGCGGCCGGCAACACCGACGTGGTACGCGCCAAGATGCGCACCATCGAGATGCTCAAGTTGAACGACCAGATCGAGGACATGCTGATCACCCTCGGCGGTCAGTACCACATCATCCGGCCGCTCACCGGCTCCAACGGCAAGGGCCTGTTCCTCTACCTGATGCTCAGCAAGAGCCGGTCCAACCTGGCCCTCGCCCGGCACCAGCTGCGCAGCATCGAGGAGCAGCTGGAACTGTGAGCGACCGAGACAACTCCCTGCCCCGCCGTACCGCGCAGCGACCGGTCCTACCGGCGCCGCCCGGGCTCCCACCGTCGTTGGCCGGCAACCCGTCGTTGCCGTACCCGGCGATCGGCACCGAGCTGGCCGAACTGCGCCTCCAGATCCCCGGCGTGCAGGGAAGTGTCCTCGGTGGCGTGGACGGCCTGCGGATCGCCGACAACGTCCCGGACGGGCTGGACCCCGACGACCTGGCCGCGATGGCGGCGGCTACCTTCGGCCTGGGCCGGCAGGTCAGCCTCCGCCTCGGCCAGGGTGAGTTCTGCCAGTCCACCGTCCGCAACCAGGCCGGCTACTTCGCGGTGTACGCGGTCGGCCCGCAAGCGCTGCTCTCCGTGGTCGGCCAGGACACCATCAACGTGGCCCGGCTGCACATGTACGCCCCACCGGTCGCCGACCGGCTGGCCAAACTCCTCGGCCAACCCTGACGGTCCGGCCGGCGCAGCGATCCCGGCACCGGGTCACGGCACCTCGTCGAAGGTCTCCGGCACGGTCAGCCAGGTAGCGTTGCCGGCCGGCCAGAACAGCACGAAGGCCCGCCCCACCACCGAGTCCAACGGGATCGTGGCCGCCGCGATGTCCTGGCCGTGGCTGTGGTAGTTGGCAAGCGAATCACCGGACGCCTCCCGGTGGTCGCCCATCACCCACAGCCGGCCCCGCGGGACCGTGATGTCGAACTCCTCCGGCGCCATCCGGTTGCCCGGATACACGTACGGCTCGTCGAGTGGGTGGTTGTTGACCTCGATCCGGCCCTGCGGGTCGCAGCAGACCACCCGGTCGCCGGGCACCCCGATCACCCGCTTGATGAGGTCGTCTCCGTCCGGCAGGCTCGGCCAGCTCGCCGGATTCTTGAAGACGATGATCTCGCCCCGCGCGGGTGCCCGGAAGTCGTAGACCAGCTTGTTGACCATGACCCGGTCGTCGAGCTGCAAAGTCTGCTCCATCGACCCGGACGGGATGAAGAAGCTCTGCACCACGAACTGCCGCACCAGGATCGTCACGACGATGGCCACCGCCACCAGGATCGGCAACTCCCGCCAGGACGAACGCTTGCTGCTCTTGGTCTGCTCGTCGGTCACGCGCTCAAGCTACCCAACGCCGCTGAACGCCGGGCCACCCGCGCGGCGCCGGGCCATGGCTAAACACGCGGCACGCGGCGCAGCCACCCCAAGAATCTGCCGTACGCGGCCACCGGGTCGGGTGGCTCCGGGCAGATCCGGGTCAGGTCGGCCGTCGCCTCCCGAAGCAGGTCCGCCAGGTCCACGGCGAGTTGACGCCGTTGGCCGGCATAATCGGCGACCAACTCCATCCGAGCCGTCCCGCAGGGCCACGGGTGCGCGCACCCGGTGCAGATCCAGATCGGGCGCAACGGCGCGTGACGTTGACTCATGCGTACCTCCGGGACGGCTCGACGCGCTTCCGGCCTCGGCCGGCATCCGTAACGATCGACTCGATCCGCGCGCCCGTACCAGGTGTCACCGTGGTGACAGGTCAATGTCCCCTCGCCATGTCCCCAGTTCCCGGTCGATACTGATGGCATGGCCGAGGACGCCACCGAGCCCGATCTCCCCGTCTGGGCGCGGAGACTGCGAGCCGAGCGCAGCGCGCGAGGGTGGTCTCAGAGCAAGGCGGTCCAGGTGATGCGGGCACACGCCGCCGAACGCCTGCCCGCCGACAACACACTCCTGCGTAACTGGAAGAGGTGGGAGGCTGGCAGTTCCGAGCCGGACGGCTTCCACAAGGCGCTGATCGCCAAGACGTTCGGCACCGTCACCACCGCCTTCTTCCCACCGGCGGCACCGGGTGACGCCGAGGCCGAGGTCATCGCCGCCACGGGCATGGAAACTGTGGAGATCCTCGCTCGGCTGAGAAGCTCCGACGTTTCCGACGCCACCCTGCAAGCACTCCGCATCACGGCTGACCGGCTCTGCTGCGAGTACCCGTACATGTCCTCCGAGCAGCTCCGCGTCGAGGGCCGCGCCTGGCTACGTCGAATCACCACTCTGCTGGAGCGCCGGCTCACGCTCGCTCAACATCGTGAGGTGCTGAGCCTCGCGGGCTGGGTCGCGCTACTCGTCGGCTGCGTCGAGTACGACCTGGGGCTGCGCCGCATTGCCGAGGGCACCCGCAAAGCTGCGCTGACACTCGGCGAGGAGGCCGGCAACGCCTCCGTCACAGGCTGGGCCTACGAGCTACGCGCCTGGTACGCACTCACCCAGGGCGACTACCTGGGCGTGGTCGCGGCCGCCGAGGCCGGCGAGGCGATCGCGGCCAGCAACAGTGCGGCGGTGCAACTCGCCGGCCAGAGGGCCAAAGCATGGGCCCGGCTGGGTGACCGGCGGCAGGTGGAGACGGCGCTGGATCGGGGCCGAACCCTGCTGGAAGCGTTGCCGTACCCGGAAAACACCGACCACCACTTCGTGGTGGATCCGGCAAAGTTCGACTTCTACGCCATGGACTGCTACCGGCTCGCGGGCGAGGACCGCCTCGCCCAGATGTACGCCGGACAGGTCATCCGCTCATCGACCGACCCCGACGGCACCGAACGCAAGCCCATGCGGATCGCCGAAGCACAGCTCACCCTCGGCGTGGTGGCGGCCCGAGCGGGTGACCTCGAAGCTGCGGTCACCCACGGACGGCAGGCGCTGACCGGCGAGCGAAAGTCGCTGCCTTCGCTGCTGATGTGCTCCCGGGAACTGGCAACGCTCCTACGCGAGCGTTACCGGAAGGAACCAGCAGCCCTGTCGTACCTGGACGAGGTGCGAACGCTCACCGCCCAAGGCCGGTAGCTGGTGGGTTCTTGCGGTCGGGGCAGAGTGGGCTGGTCGTGCCGCACCGCTCCTTCCACCAGCCCGCGGATCCCACCGATGACTGGTAGCTGCTCGGTGGAGAGGTACTCCTGCCACGGCATCCGATTCAGTCGGGCCCATGCGGCAGTAAACCCTTCTTGCTGCGCCGGATGAACATCCATTCGGGGCAGTCCGGTGCGGTGTCGCGGCACTTCGGGCACTGTAGGACTCCTTCGCGGAAGTCCCGCTCGCCGGGGGAGTACACCTCGGTGAGCAGGCCTGGCCGGTCGGGATGACCGAGATGGAGATCGTCGGTCAGATCCAGTTCGATTTCGTATTGTGCGTGCCACACCGCAGTGTTCGGAGGGGCCATGTCCTTCAATGCAAGAAGGTGCGGCGCTGAGAACCACGGGCTACGACATGCCCGAATTTCCGCACCACTTGGCCAAGAATCGCAATCAGTGGCGGCCTGCACTACGCGGGATAGGGTCACAGATGGTGCGGGTGACGGCGGCAGTGAATATGGGAAGCGCGTTGGGAGCACAGCGCTGACCCGACTACGTCGTTGGGCTCGACCGGGGCGATGGCGGCGAGGGGAGCAACCTGCTCCCCTCCGACTATGGTGTTTGCACTGTTCAGAGGCAATCTTCAGTGATAGTGGGGAAGCACCGCCACGATGAAATAGGGCTGTTCGGGATGGGCGGTGCGGCGCTGCTCCCAATCCGACGACCGGGCGGGGAGCAGGTGGGGTTGAAATCAGCAGCGCCGAACAGTGTCGAACGGCGTTCAGCGGCGTTGGGCGATGGCGGCTGAGCCGGGCTGATCTATGTTTTTGCTGGTCAGCGGCTTGATCGGGCTACGTTCGCACCGGAGAGGTCACTGGTTCGATCCCAGTATCGCCCACACCTGCCCAATAGCAGGTCGACGAGGTAGAGCCGCCCCCGATCGAGGGCGGCTCTTGCTGACTCAGCTACGCGTCAGCCTCAAGGTCGGCGAACGCGTCCAGCCCACGCTTCGTACGCCCATCCGCCCTGTGGTTGTAAAGGTTCAGCGTCCTGAAACTTGCCTCAATCATGAAGATTCTGGATTCTGGAGACCAAAGATCGTTAGCCTCGGCCCTTCGTTAAGGGCTGTCCAAGGAGTGGACCGGAAACGAAGAAGTGCCTTCTGATCAGGGAAAATAGGGCTTGTCGAGAGTCCTGTTAACCCGTCACGGAAGGCACTTGCTGGGTGAAGACTACCCGAACACGTCCGAAGATCATGGTCACGGGGGACGGGCGAGGCGTGGTCGGTCACGCCGGCGCCCGTCTGCTCGCCGATCTCGCGGATACGACCGGTTTGACCAGCGCATTCAGCCAGGCACTGGCAGGACTGCGGCAGCGGCAGGGCGGGCACGACCCGGGCCGGATCGCGGTCGATCTCGCCGTGATGCTCGCCGACGGCGGCGAGGCCATCGCTGACCTGGCAGTACTGCGAAACCAGCCATCCCTGTTCGGAACGGTCGCGTCCGACCCGACCGCGTGGCGACTGTTGTCGCAGCTCGACGAAACGATGCTGGCCGAACTGCGGGCCGCCCGGGCACACGCCCGCGAGGTCGCCTGGGCCCAGCACGCCGAGGTCCGCGGCGACCTGCCGCAACCGATGGTGGCCGGTCAGCGGGTGGACGGCCTGGTCCTGGACATCGACGCGACCATCGTGATCTGCCATTCCGAGAAGGAGTCCGCGACCCGCACCTGGAAGAAGACCTTCGGGTTCCACCCACTGCTGTGCTTTCTGGACAACACCGGCGAGGCCCTCGCCGGTCTGCTGCGCGAAGGCCGGGCCGGCTCGAACACCACCACCGACCACATCACCGTCCTGGACCAGGCTCTCGCCCAGATCCCCGACATCCACCGGCACGGGACCCCGATCCTGCTGCGCTCGGATTCGGCCGGATCCAGTCACGGTTTCCTCGCCCACATCCGGTCCTGGCGCGAACGTCACCTCGACATCCGCTTCAGTGTCGGCGCCGCGATCACCGAACCGGTCAGGAAGCGATCCGGGCCGCGACCGGCTGGGTCCCCGCTGTCGACACCGGCGGTGACCTGCGCGAACATGCCGAGGTCTGCGAGATCACCGGCCTGTTCGAGGCGGCCGGCTGGCCCGAGGGCACCCGGTTCCTGGTCCGCCGGGAACGCCCGCACCCCGGCGCCCAACTGTCGTTGTTCGACACCATCGAAGGCTGGCGGCACCAGGTCGTGGCCACCGACACCCCGCCCGGCACGGGCAGCATCCAGTTCCTGGAAGCCCGGCATCGGGCTCACGCCAGGGTGGAGGACAAGATCCGCACCGGCAAGACCACCGGCTTCGGCCGGTTCCCGTCCCGCGTCTTCGCGATCAACCAGGCCTGGCTCCAACTCGCCCTGACCGGCATCGACCTGCTCGCCTGGACCCAGACCATTCTCCTGGACGGCGACCTCGCCAAAGCCGAACCCAAGAAGCTTCGCTACCGGCTGCTGCACGTCGCGGCCCGGATCACCCGCACCGCCCGCAGGACCCGCCTCGCCATCGCCGCCGACTGGCCTTGGGCCGATGCCCTGAACAGCGCATTCACCAACCTCACGGCACTACCCCGCCCCACCGGCTGACCCCGCGACTCACGCCCCGACCAGCAACACAGAGGAACCCGGCCCCGCGCCGGGCCTTTAGCATGCCACCAAAACAGCAACAAACACCCGAATCACATTCATCGAATGATGGCTATGGGTCGACGCTTAAGCGAAAGACCGAGGTTAGGACAAGCGGTGGCCGGGCGTCGCCCGGTCCCCGGATGTGGGAGGCCAAGGAAGTCCCGCAGCGAGGCGCACCACCGTGTACGGCAGCACCGGATTCTCCGCCCCGTACTGAAAGTTGACCACGAGGAGGTCGCGGCCATCGAACGCCGCCGTCGACGGGCCGTGGAGCGTGGGGCCCGTCAGTTGCCCGAGCAGCCTTGCCCGGTCAGCGCGGCGGTTGAGCCGCAGCACGTTGACGGTGTTGCCGTTCCCGTCGATGTTGCTGACCACGTAGAGCGTGCGGCCGCGTACGAGCAGGCCGTCGCCGTGAACCGTGGCGCCGCCCAGGTCGATTGCACGGACCGTGCGCAGCCGGAGGTCGATGCGGTGCAACGCGCCGTCGTTGTAGTCGGCGACGATGAGGTGGCGCTGGTCGGGGGTGACCACCAGGCCGTTTAGGTTGAACCCGGCGTTCCAGTCGATGCTGGTGCCGCGCAGGTCGAGGAAGGTGGGTAGCGGCTTGGTGGTGCCGGCGCCACCGCGTAGGTCCGCTTCGGGAATCCGGTAGAGGGTCGGCTGGAACGAGTCGGTGACGTAGACGTCGCCGTTGTCGGTCAGTGCGACGTCGTTCAGCATGGGATTCGGGGCGGCGGTGGCGAAGCGGTGCAGGAGTGCACCGGTGCGGGTGTCGTACACCCATACGTATCCGGTTCCTCCGCCGGCGACGATGAGCCGGCCGCGGTGGTCGACCTTCATCCCACCGGCGGTGGTCCGGCCGTCCGCGGCGTCGCCGGGCAGCCATAGCGTGGTTTGCGGTGAGCGGACGTCACCGCGGTAGATGCGCCCGTCGGTCAGGCTGCTGACGTAGAAGTACGGGCTCCGGGGGTCGCGGGCTATGCCCTCGGGGTAGGCGTCGTCGCCGGCCAGGGCGTAACTGTCCGGCCGCGGACCGACGGCAGGGGACGCCGAGGGCGGCACAGACGCCGATGCCGGCGCAGGTACGGCGCCGAGCGCGCCGAGCATCGGGATGATCAGAATCGCGAGTAGTCGTCGTATGTTTTGCACAGTTTCCTCCCGCTCCGGCTTGTCGTATCGAGCGTGCCCCTGGAGGGAACCGCCGACAAGATCCATGAGGTATGGGCGGGTACCTTCGCGGTATGTCGGTGGATCTACGCCTCATGCGGTACGTCGTCACGGTCGCCGAGGAGGGCAGTTTCGAGCGGGCCGCGCATCGCTTGCACATGGCGCAGCCACCGCTGAGCCGGCAGATCCGCGACTTGGAGCGGCAACTCGGCGTACCGCTGTTCACCCGCCGCCCGACCCGCCTCACCGAGGCCGGGACGGCTTTCGTGGCGTCTGCGCGCAAGGTGCTGAGCGACGCGGACGCGATGGTCCAGGCGACGCGGGCGGCCGGGCGGGGCCACGCCGGTACGGTTCGCATCGGTACGGTCGTCAGCGCGGCGCACGAGGTGGTGCCGCAACTGCTGGACGCGCTGCGGGCGGCGCATCCGGACATCACCGTTCGCACGGGCGAAGCGTGGCCGACCGAACTCGAGGCCGGGTTGCGCGCGGGCCGCTTCGATCTGGTGCTGTCGCGGGGCGCCTCTGCTCAGTCGGACCTCGCCCGGCAGACGGTACGCCGGGAACCGCTGGTCGCCGTCGTCGGTCCCCGGCACCCGTTTGCCGGGCGTCCGACCGCGGCATTGAACGACCTGCGGATCGGCCCGATCAACCTGCCGCCCGAACACCTGACACCCGGCTACCGCGCCGCCATATTCGCCGCCTGCGCCCGGGCTGGCGTGCCGCTCGACGCTCGGGATTGCCAGCAACTCGGCTGGCGCCGCGTGGGCATCGCCGAGGACATCGGGTTTTCGCTGGTACCCCGGTCGCTTGCCGCGCTGCCCACGGTCGACGGCGTCGTCCTCACCCTCACCGACGACCTGCCGGCGTCAGACCTGGAGCTGATGTGGCGAGGCGATGCGCTGCCGCCAGCCGCTGCGGTCGTCGTCGACGTGGCTGCCCAACTCACCCGGCAGCGCGGCTGGGCGGGGTAGCCTGACGTTCGGCGATCTGGGCCGGGTCCACGGCCGCCTACGGATGACCGGGTTGCGGTAGGCGGCGTCCCAGGTGTTCCCGCCGAGCCGGCGCCCGAGGGCTGAGTCTGGACGGGTTGTCCGGTGCCGCACGCAGTCCGGCAGCGGTCAACAGCGTCGCCCTGCGTCACCGTGATTCGTTGGCGGTCGGTGCCCGGTCGGTCGCTTCGCAGACGGCACACCTGGGCTTTGCCGTCAGCAAGCGTAGTAGCCGGCCTGTCTCGAAGCCTGATCGTTGAAGGCGGCGAACTGTTCAACCCACGGCGTCACTTGATCCGTGCCGGGGTGCTCGTCGAAGAACGACAGGAGTTCCGCAACGACCTCCGCGTCCAGGGCGGCGCGCAGGCGCCGGGCGATGAACGCCGCCTCCGCCGCCGTGGTGTGGCCTTCGCTGTACAGGAACCGGCGAGTCGGCAGCGTTTCCTCGCAGATTTCCAGTCCTGGTGTATCCAGTGCTTGTGTGAAGCCGTCCCCGCTCAGCACCCCCGCCTCGATCATGATCAAGCGGACGTAATTCATCTGCTCGTCGTTGAACGCGCAGGGGGTCCTGGCAAAGCCCTCGTCGGTCGGCGGGTCGAAACTAAACGCGTATCCCATGAACGCGGAGAATATATGGGTGCCACTGTCGAGCGGCCACGAGCAGCCACTCGGCGTTGAAGTCCCGTCGTCCCGGTAGTTGTGGGAGACGCGGTGGCTGATCGGGTCCCCGGCCGAGGTGGGTCGCGTACGCCGGAGGCTCTGCGATCTGGTTTCCGGTAGCGGCCGGTCACCGCCTGGATGTCGGCCGAGCATACGTTGGCCGAGATGATTGTTTGCGTTGCCCGGGGGATGCGTCATTCCTTCAGCGACGGCTTGCTCGTGGTCCGGCAGCATCGCGATCGAGGACGTCCGGGATGCCGTCGATCACATCGCGAAGGCCTTGAAGGTGCAAACACCATGGCCGTCACGAACTCACCCGGTCCGCAGATCGACGGGTGGTCGTCTGTCCTCGGCGGTCACCCGGGCAGCGACCCAGCCGAGTTCGATCGGCCAGTCCGCGACCGTTCCTGGACGTCCGCCCTGAGCGGCCAGTGCCGCTCCTCGCCGCACTGCTCCCTTCCATCCACGGTGGCGTTGGACCGTGTACAACCAGGTCAGGATCGCAGCGGCCATCCACAACCTTTACAGCGCCCGAGGCACGATCATCCAGGAGATGCGGTCCGGCTCGCTGAAAACCCTCAGCGACGCCGGCAAGGCACTCGATGAGCCCAAGGAGATCACCACCGACCTCAACCCGGTGTGGCAAAGCTCTCAGGGGATGGGCACGGCGCTCAGCATCGGCGGCGCCTGGAACCCGCCGGTGGCAGCCATCGGCGCGAGCGTCCAACTCATCGGCATCGTGGGGCAGAACTTCGCACCGAGGATCAAGCAAACCGTGTACGCCCACGATGTCGAGGCGGTACTACGTAGCCGGCGGTCGGCGGCACATCTACGAGGCGGAGATGAAGGAGCGTCAGCTCAGAGCCTTGATCGGGGCTCTGAGCTGGTACGCGACGGACGAGTCGACCTGTACGCCGGATTCTGTGCGCGGCGCGTACCCTGAGGGGTTTTGCGCCGGCGGCGGTCATCCATCTCGGCCTGCCGTTGCCGACAGGCTCTTGCGGCCTACCCGCAGACATCGGGCGGGCCGCCCTCAAGCGTCTGCGCAGGTCGTCAGCTTGCGGTGACGGCCCTACTTGGCCTTGCTCCGGGTGGGGTTTACCGAGCCACCCCGGTCACCCGGGGTGCTGGTGGGCTCTTACCCCACCGTTTCACCCTTACCGTCCCAGTTTGGGGCGGCGGTCTGTTTTCTGTGGCACTGTCCCGCGGGTCGCCCCGGGTTGCCGTTAGCAACCACCCTGCCCTGTGGAGTCCGGACGTTCCTCGGCGACGGGCCTGGGCCCGCCGACGCGACCGCCCGGTCGACTCGTCCGTCGCGCCCTCATCCTAACGACGCCCGAACGCCCACGATTTCCGGCCCGCACCGCCGGCCGGGGCGCAACTTCGGCGATGTTGCGGCTTTCGGGCGCTCGGGACCCAGCAGTTTCGCCGAAGTTGTGCGTAGCGCACCCGCCGCACCCCGATCTTGCAGTTTCGGTCGCCCTTGTGCGGCTTATACCCGAAATGCGGCGACCGAAAGTGCAAGATCGCGGGCGCGAGGGCGGGGGGCGCGAGGGCGGGGGCGCGAGGGCGGGGGCGTGAGGGCGGGGGCGCGAGGGCGGGGGCGCGAGGGCGGGGGCGCGAGGGCGGGGGCAGGGGGCAGGGGGCGGGAGGGGTGAGGGCGGGAGGGAGGGTGGGGGCGAGGGGCGGTACTAGCCTCGGGATCATGGAGCTTGCTGACGCCGCGTTGCTGCTGGCCGCCGGGTTGGCCGCCGGCACCGTGAACGCGGTGGCCGGGGGTGGCTCGCTGATCACGTTTCCGGCATTGTTGGCGATCGGGTTGCCGCCGGTGCCGGCGAACGTGACCAACTCGATGGCGGTCGCCCCAGGGTACGGCGCCGCCGTGGCGGGCAGCTGGATGGACCTGCCGCGCGGGCGGCTGCTGCTCAGTCTGGTGCCGATCACGGTGGCCGGCGCGCTGGCCGGGGCGGCACTGCTGCTGGTCACGCCGGCCGAGGCGTTCGAGGTGGTCGTACCCTTCCTGGTGCTTGGGGCGACCGCGATGCTGGCCTTCCAGGGGTCGCTGCGCCGGCTGGTCGGCCACCCGCGCGGTTTGGCGCCGCGTCGGCGTACGGTGACCATCCAGATCGTGGTGGGGGTGGCCGCGGTGTACGGCGGCTACTTCGGTGCGGCGCTCGGGGTGATGCTGGTCGCCAGCCTGGCCCTGGTGCTGGACGCGACGCTGGCCCGGGTGAGCGCGATCAAGAATCTGCTCTCCGGCGTGGTGGGCGTGACCACGGTGCTGGTCTTCGCGATCGCCGGCCCGGTCAACTGGCTGGGGGTCGCCCTGGTCGCGCCCGCGACGCTGGTCGGCGGGTACGCGGGTGCCCGGCTGGTCCGCCGGCTGCCGTCGGTGGTGCTCAAGACCGTGATCGTGGTCTTCGGCACGGTGATCGGCTGCTATCTGCTCTGGCGGGCGTTCGCCTGATCCGCGCCCTGGCGTGCTGGGCTGGTTGGCGTGTTAAGAAGGGGCCCTTCCTCTACACGAGGCGTTAGGGCGTGTGTCGAAGTCGGTGGCAGGGCTTGAGCTGCCGGCTTGAGGATCTTCGTGTGTCGGTGTTCGAGATGTAGCGAGGTCTCCGGTATCTGGTTCAGCGACCAAGCAGAACCCGAACACCGGAGACCTCGTGGATACCCTAGCGGTGGCGAGGCGGCACGACTTGACCGACGCACAGTGGGTGGCGCTGGAGCCGCTGCTGCCTGTGGGGCGTAGGCCAGGTCGGCCGTCGGTATGGACGAAACGGCAGCTCATTGATGGGATTCGGTGGCGGATTCGGGTCGGTGCCCCGTGGCGGGACGTGCCGCAGTGTTATGGGTCCTGGGCTGCGGTGTACGGGCTGTTTCGGCGTTGGCAGCGTGATGGGACCTGGGCGAGGATCCTGACGGTGTTGCAGGCGGTGGCTGATGCGTCCGGACGCGTCGTCTGGGACGTGTCGGTGGACTCGACGGTTGCCCGGGCTCATCAGCACGCCGCCGGGGCGCGTAAAAGGGGGATCTGCAGGCCGAGCCGCCGGGCGGGGTCATGGTCGAGCCGACCGATCACGCGCTTGGGCGGTCGCGGGGTGGGCTGACCACGAAACTGCATCTGGCCTGCGAGCAAGGGCGCAAGCCGTTGTCGATCGTGTTGACCGCTGGGCAGCGTGGGGACAGCCCGCAGTTTGTGGCGGTGCTCGACGGGATCAGGGTGCCCGCCTCGGCGGCGGCCGGCCCCGAACCCGCCCGGACCGAGTCTTGGCCGACAAGGCGTACACGTCCCGAGCTAACCGCCGCTACCTGCGCCGACGCGGCATCGCCGCGACGATCCCGTCAAAGGCCGACCAAGACGCCAACCGGCGCAAGAAGGGGTCCAAGGGCGGCCGGCCACCGGCCTTCGATCCCGAGCGGTACAAGCAGCGTCACGCCGTGGAATGCGGCATCAACCAGCTCAAACGCTATCGAGCCGTAGCGACTCGTTTCGACAAACTCGCCGTCCGCTACGAAGCTACCGTTCACATCGCCGCGATCAACGAGTGGCTGTGACCGACTTCGACACAGGCCCTAATAGGGGGCCCTTCCTTACACATCAGCGAGGTGGGCGGTGTCGTTTACCGAGCGGACGGCGAGGCCGCCGTCGGGCCAACGGTCGAAGATCGAGATGCCGGCCGCGTCGAGGTAGAGGCGGTGCAGGAAGGCGTCGCTGGCGGCGAGCGCGTCGCGCAGCAGCAGCTTGATCGGTGAGACGTGCGAGACCACCACGACGGTCTGACCGGGGTACGCGGCACAGAGCCGCCCCACCACCCGGACGCAGCGCTCGGCGACCTGGGCGAAGGACTCGCCCTCGGGCGGCGCGACCCGGGTGGAGGCGAGCCAGGCGTCGAGTTCGCCGGCCCAGCGCTCGCGTACCTCGGCGAAGGTGCGCCCTTCCCAGGCACCGAAGTCGCATTCGATCAGGTCTTCGTCGCGGCGTACCGGCACCTTGCCGAGGGCGTCGGCGATCGCCGCGGCGGTCGCCGTGCAGCGGGACAGCGGTGAGCTGACCACGGCCGCGGCGTCCGGGGCGAGCGCGGCGACCCGGGCGGCGGTGGCCCGCACCTGGGCCTGGCCCTTCGCCGAGAGCGCGATGTCGCCGCGCCCGGAGTAGCGGCCCTGCTCGGTGTACTCGGTTTCGCCGTGCCGGACCAGGATCAGCCGGGTGGCGGTGAAGCTGGGGCGCGGCTCCCAGGAGACCGGGGCGGTGGTCAGGTCGGCACCCGGTGCCTCGGTCCGGGCGGCAACCTCGGCGGCACCGCCACCGGCGGGTTCCGGGCCACCGAGGCGGCGCGGCGGCTCGACCATGCGGGGCGACTCGACGGTCGGTGTGGCGACGCCGGATGCGGCGGCGGCGTCCATGGCGGCGTTGGCGAGGGCGTCGGCGTGGGTGTTGCGGTCCCGGGGGATCCACTCGAAGCGTACGGCGGTGAACCGGCCGACCAGCCGGGCGGCCTCGGCGGCCAACGGGCGCAGCCCGGGGTGCTTGATCTGCCAGCGTCCGCACATCTGCTCGACCACGAGCTTGGAGTCCATCCGGACCTCCACCTCGTCGGCGGCCAGTTCGGCGGCGGCGGCCAGGCCGGCGATAAGTCCCCGGTACTCGGCGACGTTGTTGGTGGCGGTGCCGATGGCCTCGCTGCGCTCGGCGAGCACCGCGCCGGTCGCCAGGTCGCGGACCACCGCGCCGTAGCCGGCCGGGCCCGGGTTGCCCCGGGACCCGCCGTCGGCCTCGACCAGGAGCGTACGCGGTGCCACCGCTAGAGTCCGGACTCGTTGGTGCGGACCATGATCCGACGGCACTCCTCGCAGCGGACCACCTCGTCCGGGTCGGCCTTGCGGATCCGGGCCAGGTCGGCGCCGGAGAGTTCCAGCCGGCACCCGCCGCAGCGGCCGGCGGTCAGCAGGGCCGCGCCGAGCCCGGTGTCGGTGCGGATCCGGTCGTAGAGCTGCACCAACTCGGCGGGAAGGTCGTTGGCGAGGGGCTGCCGGGCGGAGCGTTTGAACTCCTCCTCGCGGCCGATTTCGGCGAGGCTCTCGTCGCGGCGCTGCTCGGTGGTGGCCCGCCGGTCGCGCGCCTCGGCCAGCCGCTGCTCCACTCCGTCCAGCACCGACTGGGCGGTCTCCCGCTGCTCCATCAGCTCCAGCTCGGCGTCTTCCAGGTCGTTCTGCCGGCGGTTGAGCGAAACCAGCTCGTGCTGGAGCGCCTCCAGCTCGCGGGCCGGGCCGGTGCCGGCGGCCAGCCGGGCCTCGTTCTTGGCCTTGCGCGCCCGCACCTGGTCGACGTCCTTCTCCAGCCGGGCGATGTCCCGATCCAGGTCGTCGACCGCCACCTGGGCGCGGACCCGCTCGTCCTCCAGGGCGGACAACTCCCGCGCCAGGGTCTCCAGCTCGGCCCGCTCGGGCAGCGTCCGCCGGCGGTGGGCGAGCTGGGCGAGCGCGGTGTCGATCGCCTGAAGGTCGAGCAGGCGACGTTGGACCTGGGGGTCAGCCTTCACTGTCGGGCTCCTTGTCGTCCGCTGCGGGTTCGGTCGGTGGGGTCGAGCTGGCGTGTACGGTCCACGGATCGGTGTCCAGGTCGGACACCAGTGGCTGCACGCCCGGCACGGTACGCAGCACCGTGGCCAGGTCGTCCAGCCAGGGCCGCTCGGTGGCCCAGTGGGTGGCGTCGAGCAGCGCCGGCCCGTCCGTGGCGAGGTGCTCGCCGGCCGGGTGGTGGCGCAGGTCTGCGGTGAGGTAGGCGTCCACCCCGGCGGCGGTCGCGTCGGCCAGGAAGCTGTCGCCCGCACCGCCGCAGACCGCGAGGGTACGCACGGTCCGGTTCGGGTCCCCGGCGGCGCGTACGCCGACGGCGGTGGCCGGCAGCACGGCGGCGGCGTGCCGGGCCAACTCGGCCAGGGTCATCGGCTGCGACAGCCGGCCGATCCGACCGGCGCCCCGCCCCGCACCGGCGGCGGGCGTGCCCGGCCGGGCGGGTTGCAGCGGGCGCAGGTCGACCAGCCCGAGCCGGTTGGCGAGCGCGTCGGAGACCCCGGGCACTGCCACGTCGGCGTTTGTGTGCGCGACGTACAACGCGACGTCCGCCTTGATCAGCTGGTGGATGATCCGACCCTTGTACGTGGTGGGTGCCACCGAGGAGACGCCGCGCAGCAGCAGCGGGTGATGCGCGACGATCATGTCGACCCCGGCGGCGAGCGCCTCCGCGACCGTCTCGGGGACCACGTCGACGACGCAGAGGATCCGGCGTACGGCGGCGCACGGCTCACCGAGCACCAGCCCGACCCGATCCCACTCCTCGGCCCAGGCCGGTGGGTAGTGCCGCTCCAGCTCGGCCACCACCTCGGCGACCGTCGGCGCGGCTGCGGTTGTGCTCACGGCGGGCCAGCTTACCGGCGTCGGCGGCGTCGCGGGCGGTCACCTGGCCGACCCCGGAGCACCTCGGTCCCGGGACGCCGCGGGTGGAGCCCGGCGCCGAGGTGCTCCGTTCGACGTGTGACGAGGTGTTAAGAGGTGTTAAGAGGGGGCCCCTTTACTACCTGAGGCGTTAACAAGGGGCCCTTCCTTACACCCGGGGCGCAGGGTGGCGAGGGTGCGGGCCCAGGGGAAGGTGTGCTGGTGGCGCTCGCCGGTGCCGGGCGGATGCAGCGGTACGACGTCGTCGCCGAAGAGCACGTGCACACCCCATTCGGTGAGGCGGGCCAGACCGGCCTGGAGGGCGGGGTGGGTGGCCATCGCCGCGTTCGTGTACGGCACGGCGACCAGGGGTACGCCCCGGCCCTGCGCCTCGACCAGCAGCCCGAGAGCGAGGGTGTCGGTGATGCCGGCCGCCCACTTGTTGACCGTGTTGACCGTGGCCGGACAGACGATCATCGCGTCGGCCGGCGGCAGCACGTCCGGATCGCCGGGGTTCTTGTAGTGCGTACGCACCGGGTGGCCGGTCTGCCGCGCCACCGCGGTCCGGTCGACGAACTTGGCACCGTCGGGCGTGGTGACCACGCAGACGTCCCAGCCGTCCTGCTGGGCCAGCTCGACGAGCCGGCCCACGTCTCGGGCCAGCGGCGAGCCGCAGGCGATGATGTAGAGCACCTCGCGGTGCCCGTTCTGGCGGTGCGAACCGGTCATCCGACCGGCCCCGTGGTCATACTCCTACTCCCATGTGCTCAGCCAACTCTGCGATCAGGGAAGGCGGCGCACCACGTGTGCGACGCAGCACGTCCGACATCACCACATGGGCGATCGGCCGGCAGCGGATCTCGGACGGGGCCAGCCGGTCGCCACGCAGCAGCATCTCGCCGGCGTTGGCCACGTCGCCGATCTGGGCGTAGCCCCGGGCCAGGTCGAGCAGGTGGTGTGCCCGCCGCTCGGGCAGCAGCGCGTCGAACTGCGCCGGCAGGATCCGCTGGTGCACCTCGATCGCCCGCCCACCGTCGCCCAGTTCGACGGCGGCTGCCGCGCGGTGCAGTTGGACGTTCGTGGGACCGAAGGAGGTCCAGTAGTGGTTCTGGTCGGTGACGAGTACCCGGGCCGCCTCCTCGGCCTCGCCGAGCAGGTCGTCCACGGTGGAGGCGTCGCCGATGCGGGCAGCGGCCATCGCGCCCTGCAACAGCAGCATCCCGTAGACGGAGAGGCGCTCCGGATCGGTGGCGTTGTCGCCACCGGGGGCGAGCTGGTTGGCGATGTTGACGTTCAGCTCCAGCGCCGGACGGGCACGCCCCATCGCCACCAGGGCGTTGCAGACCCGGGTGGTGGCGACCCCGGCGAGCAGGTGGTCGTGGGCGCGCTGGGCGACCGCGATGGAGCGGTCGGCGGCGAGCCAGGCCAGCTCGCACTCGCCGAGCTTGCGGAGCACCGAGGAGGCGATCTGGTAGACCTGACCGAGCAGGTGGGCGGCGTCCCGCGCCTGGTCGCCGTTGCCGTAGGCGGCGTCGGCCGCCTGGGCGTCACGCAGCAGCTTGGGCAGCGCCCGGGTGAGCATCCCGTAGCGGCCGTACTGATAGGTCAGCCAGGCGTGGGTGACCGCCTTGCCGGTGTCGGCGAGCGGCGGCGGGCACGGCGCGGTGCTGAAGTAGGCGCTCACCGAGTCGTACGTCTCCAGGGCCGCCCGGATCTCCTCGACCTCGAACTGGTCGATGCAGTTAAGCGTGTCGGTACGCCGCTCCGGATCCTTGCCGAGCAGCAACTGCACGTCCAGTTGCAGGATGTCGGCGATCTCGTAGAGCACGGAGAACTTGTCCAACCGACGAACGCCGCGCTCGATTTTGTCGACCCAGCTCTTCGACTTGCCCAACCGGTCGGCGAAGACCTGCTGCGACATCCGCCGCCGGCCCCGCCAGTAGGCCACCCGCCGCCCGATGGGCAGTTCGTCCATCTTGTCAGTCCTCCCCTGCCGGCGCTCCGGCCAGCCGCAACTGGGCCGTTCCGCGGGCGCGCCGACCGTCCGTATCTCGTGTTTTCGCTGGTCGCACAGGTTGTGCGTCAGCCGTACGGCCGACCCTCATACCTTCGTGCAAGTTGCATCAGTCACTTTGCTCAGTTGAACGATCGCAAACCGAGGCAGTGACGGTGTTCGACATGCGAGCCGTACCGGGCGGTCCGGCGAGGGGAGATGGCGCCAATGTGGGGGAACGTCGGGCCGCGTGTGGCACCGCTGTCGCCGTTGGAACGGGTGCGGTTGCGCCGGGTCGCGGTGCGGTACGCGATGCACGGCTGGGAGGTGACCCCGGGTGCCTGCCTGGCGCGCAGCCGGTTCGTCTGCGGCCGGGCCGGCTGCCCGACCATCGGCTGCCACCCCGCGCTTGAGGACTGGGAGCAGGCCGCCAGCGCCGACCCGGCCCGGGTGGCCACCTGGTGGCGGTCCCGCCCGCACGGCGTACTGCTGCCCACCGGCCGCGCCTTCGACGTGCTGGAGATCCCCGCCCACCTGGGCCAGCGGGTGCTGGAAGCGGTCCGCGCCCACCCCGTCGGCCCGGGCGTACGCGGACCGGTGCTGGTCACGCCGACGGCGCGCTGGATGTTCCTGGTCCGCCCCGGCGACCCGCTCCGCCCCGAGTTGGAGCACTGCCTCCAGGTGGTGCGGCACGGCCCGGGTTCGTGGATCCCCGCACCTCCCACCCGGCTGCCCGAGGGGCCGGTGCGCTGGGCGGTCGCGCCGGAGCAGGCCCGCTGGCAACTGCCGGACTCCTATCTGGTGCAGACCACGCTTATCGACGCGCTGCGCGACGCCGGCATCGCGCTCGCCCCCGCGCTGGTACCGGGTCACCTGCCGCTGCCCCGCCGGGCCAGGTGACCCGGAGCGGCGCTGACCCCGGGCCGGCGTTGACATCCCGGGTCCGGTGGCGCGGGGAGGTCGCGGCGGTGGGAAGGTGACCGCCCGGGCAGCGACGCCCGGCGGCGGGTGCTCGTTGAGCACCACGACGGCGTGCCTGCGCCGGGAGCGGGGGGCCAGATGGCCACGGACGACACCATGCACCAGCCGGGCGGTGCCGAACCGCCCCGGCGGTACCGGCCGAGCCGGCGCTGGGCCGCCACCCGACCGCCCGGTGCCCGCCCCGGACGGCCCCGGCCACCGGGTGCCCGCCCGGCCGGCACCCACCGCCCGGCCCGCTGACCCTGCGCCGATCAACGCCGGTGGATCGTCGCCGGCCCTTGAGCCGGGACGGCGAGCGTCGCCGGCTCCTCATCCGCGGACGGCGGATCGTCGTCGCACCCGAAGCGGACTCGGTGTCGCCGTACTGATGATTCAGGTACGGATCGGGTGAAACGGCACTTCCCCTGGCCGGGCCCCGCGTCCGGCGAAGATCCGCTGCCCTGCTGCGGCAAGTACCAGCAGGAAGAGCGCGTTAGCCAGGACCCAGCGGGTATTCCGCCGCACCGTTGCTGAACGCGTGAGGGGAAGGCACATGCTCAGCAAAGAGGATCAGCGCAGATTTGAACAGATCACCCGCCACCTGCGGGAAAGCGATCCGGCGTTCTTCGCCCGGCTCGACAACCGGGCCCGGTTCCGGCGCGGCCGATGGCTGTTGCTGCTGACCATCGTGCTGTGGGCGTCGCTGCCGGCGACCACCGTGATGTTCGGCCGGTCGGCCGGGGCGGCCTGCGCCGTGGTGCTGCTGGCCAACGCGATGCTGATGTGGCGGTTCCGGCAACGCTGGCTGTAGCCGGCGGCTATTCGCCGAGTTGCCCGTACGCGCGGTTATTCGCCGAGTTGTCCGTACGCCCGCCGCAGCCGCTCCACCAGACCCGGCCCACCGATCGCCGGTGCCGGCGCACCGAGCTGCCGGAGCAGCAGGTCGGGCCGGCTGGCCAGCGTGGGCGGCCGGTCCGGCAGCGGCACCGGTGGCAGCCAGAACCGGTCGACCGTACCGGCCATCGGCGCGTCGGGCAGGTCGGCGAGGGCTCGGCTCGCGCCGGCCGGCGCGAGCGGTGGCCGGGCCGGGGTGCCGTCGGCTGAACCGTCAGCGGCGGGCTCGCCGGGGACAGCTTCGCTTGGTGCGGCGCAGTCGCCGCCACGTTGCGGGCCGACCACCGACGAACCCGCGGTACGCGGTGCGGATGAACCGGTGCCACGCAGCTGGCGCAGCCGTTCGAGCAGTTCGGCCCGGTTCCGTCCACGCCAGTGCAGCAGGGCGAACGGGTCCGCGTCGAACGCCTCGGCGAGCAGGTAGAAGGTGGCCGCGAGGTGCTTGCAGGGCACCGCGAAATCCGGGCACGAGCAGCTCTGTTCCAGCTCCGCCACGGTGGCGGGGAAGAGCGGCGCCCCGGCTGCGGCGAACAGCTCCTCCAACTCGGCCGGCAGGTCACCGGCGAGCAGCCGGGCGCTGAAGAACGCCTGGGCGGCCAGCTGCCGCTCGAGGCGGTGCCACAGCCGGGCCGGGAACGGGCGCAGTCCGATCTGGACCCGGTACGGCTGGGCCCGCGAACCCTGCACCAGGGCACTCACCTTGCCGGGCGCGACGTCGAGGCTCAGCACCTGGCCGGCGCGGGCGTACGAGCGGCCCCGGGTCAACCGGGTGCCGAGCGCGAACGACTCCAGCACCTCCAGGAACCGGCGCGACCACCAGGACACCCCGATCGCGCCCCGGGTGCTGCGGGCCCGCAGCCCGCCGTCGACCCGACGCGGCCGGCCGTAGTCGGCGTACCGGCCCCAGTCGCTCACTCGGCCACCGCCCCGGTCTCCAGGGTGAACAGCTCGCGCAGCTGGTCGGTGGAGAGCTCGGTGACCCATTGTTCACCGGTGCCGACGACCGAGGCGGCCAGGCCACGCTTCTCGGCAATCATCGCGGCCACCTTCTCCTCCACCGTGCCGGCGCAGACGAACTTGCGGACCTGCACCCGGCGGCGCTGTCCGATCCGGAACGCCCGGTCGGTGGCCTGGTCCTCCACCGCCGGATTCCACCACCGGTCGACGTGCACCACGTGGTTGGCGGCGGTCAGGGTCAGCCCGGTGCCGCCGGCCTTGAGGGAGAGCACGAAGAGGGCCGGGCCGCCGTCGGACTGGAACCGGGTGACCAGCTCGTCGCGGTCGGCCTTGCCGACCCCGCCGTGCAGGAACAACACCTCCTGGCCGAAGCGGGCCGCCAGGTGCCCGCGCAGCATCCCGCCGAACTCCGCGTACTGGGTGAAGAGCAGGGCCTTCTCCCCCGCCGCGAGGACCTCGTCGAGGATCTCCTCCAACCGGGCCAGCTTGCCGGAGCGCCCGGCCAGCGGGGAGTCGTCGCGCAGCAGCTGCGCGGGATGGTTGCAGACCTGCTTGAGTCGGGTCATGGTGGCCAGCACCAGGCCGCGCCGCTCGATGCCCTCGCTGGACTCGATCCGGGCCAGCATGTCCTCGACCACCGCCCGGTAGAGCGCCGCCTGCTCGGCGGTGAGGTTGCAGACGACCTCCATCTCCAGCTTCGCCGGCAGTTCGGAGATGATCGACGAGTCGGTCTTGAGCCGGCGCAGCACGAACGGGCCGGTGATCCGCCGCAGCCGTTGCGCGGCCTCGGTGTCGGCGTGCCGCTCGATCGGCTCGGCGAAACGCTTGCGGAAGGTCGCCGCCGGGCCGAGCAGCCCCGGGTTGACGAACTGCATGATCGACCAGAGGTCGGCCAGCCGGTTCTCCACCGGCGTACCGGTAACCGCGATCCGGTGCCGGGCCGGCAGCGTCCGGACCGCCTCGGCCTGCCGGGTGGCGGCGTTCTTGATGGCCTGCGCCTCGTCCAGCACCACCCGGTGCCAGTCGATGCCGGCCAGCTGCACCGCATCCCGGGCGGCCACGCTGTACGTGGTGAGGACCAGATCCGCGCCGTGCGCGGCGGCGGCGAAGTCCTCGCCGCGCGCCCGCTGGGCGCCATGATGCACGTGTACGCGCAACTCCGGGGTGAATCGGGCGGCCTCCCGCTGCCAGTTGCCGACCAGCGACATCGGGCAGACCAGCAGGGTCGGCCCGGCCTGCGGCGGGTCGGCGGCGAGCAGGGCCAGCAGCTGCACCGTCTTGCCGAGCCCCATGTCGTCGGCGAGCACCCCACCCAGTCCGAGCGACTGGAGAAACGCCAGCCAGGCCAGCCCTCGCCGCTGGTACGGCCGCAGCGTGCCGTGAAAGGACGGCGGCTCGGTCAACGGGGCGAGGCGGCGCTCGACGGAGCCGGCGAGCAGGTCGCCCAGTGCGCCGTCGGCGGTCACCTCAAGCACCGGCAGGGCGTCCGGCTGATCGCCCTCGGCCAGGCCCTGCCGCAGCAGGTCGGCGACGGTCAGCTCGCCGGTGGAACGCAGCAGGCGCAGCCCGGCAGCGAGCCGCTTCGGGTCCAGCTCGACCCAGCGGCCACGCAGCCGCACCAGCGGGGTCTTCAACTCCGCCAGCCGGGCCAGCTCGTCCTCGGTGAGCGCCTGGTCCCCGAGCGCCACCTCCCAGCGGTAGTCGACCAGGGCGTCCAGCCCGACCCGCTCGCCGGTTCCGGTCACCGTGCCGGGCGCGGAGCGCGAGCTGGCTCGCAGCCGCGCGCCGAGCCGCGCCGAGGGTCGTTGCCACCAGGACGGCAGCAGCACGGTGAAGCCGGCCGCATGCAGCATCGGCGCGCCCTCGCGCAGAAACCGGTGGGCACCCTCGGTGTCCAGCTCCAGTGCCTCCGGCGTGGCGGTACGCAGCGCCGCGTCCAGCTCGGGCCAGAGCCGGCTGGCCCGGCCCAGTTCGGCCAGGAGTGTCTCTTGTGGACTCTCCCCGGCGAACGGCGCCCCCGCCCCGCGCCACACCTGGCCGGCGTCGACGTGCAGGCCCGGCTCGTCGGCCGCGCGGAGTCCGAACTCCACCCGCCAGGCGTCCCCGATCGCCAGCACGTCGTCGGGGTCGGCCGGCACCACGGTCAGCGCCTCGCTGATCTCCTCGTCCGCCGGCTCGACCAACCGGAAACTGGCCCGTACCGACCCGCCGGCGGCGTCCCGCTGCCAGGCGTCCAGTTCGTGCCGGAGGGTGTCCAGTGCCGCCGGGTCGGCGGTGAACTCACGACGGGGCCCGGTCAACGCGCTCAACCACGGCACCACCGCGCCGTTGTTGCGCACCCCTCGGGCCAGGGTGACCGCCGGCAGGGCGGCCCGCACCGCCGCGTCGGTGAGCGCGTCGAGCGCGTCGGCGACCAGCAGCCCCGGCGCGTCGGCGGCCCGGCGGGACGCACCGCCGACCGGGGCGCGGTGGGACCGCCCGCTCCGGCGAGGGCGGGGAGACTCCGGTGTGCCCACCGCGGCCGGCATCCCGGACAACTCCGCCTCGACCACCGCCCGGGTGGCCGGCGGCAGCGCCAGCGCCAGCGCCCGGGCCCAAGCGGCGTCGGTCCCGGTGAGCAGCGGTCGCCACACCGCGCGGGCGGGCACGCCATCCCCGTGCCGGCACGGCGCGCCGGTCCGGCTCCGGCATCGTGCGGCGTCGGGTCGGGTGGGTCACCCAGGCCGGGCAGCACCCGGCCACGGCTGGCCAGGTCGGTGGCGAAGGCACCCAGTTCGGCCAGGTGCCGCAGGCTGGCACCGGCCGCGGCGGTAAGCCCGTCCAGGGCGCCCAGCAGCGACAACGCGGCGTCCGGGGCGTACGCCAGGACGGGCACCCGCCAGCCGGCCAGGGTGACCGTGCCACGGGCCGGCGGCACGTCGGAGGTCCGGACCAGCTCCGGCGAGTCCAGTGGCGCGCCGGCCCGGGTGGGCAGGCTGAGCAGCGCGCTGCCCAGGTCCGTCGGTTCGGCGGCCCCAGCCAGCACCGCGACCAGCGTGGCCGGCTCGGCGGCGAACGGGTGCGGGCGTTCCCGGGGCGCCCGGCCAGGCCGGCGCAGCACCTCCGTCGGCCGGGTGCTGTCCTCGGCCCAGACGGCCAACCCCCGCCCGGCCAACCACACCCCGTGCACGACGAGCACACACACCCCCTGTCAGAAGGAAGGGCCCCTTATTAACGCCTGCGGTAGAGGAAGGGCCCCCTGTTAACACTCGGGTCAGGATAGGCGGCTCGAACCGGCTACCGTCGGCGCCATGTACGACGTGTTGGTGCTCGGCGGCCTCGGGGTAGACGTACGGGTGCGCGTACCCGGCTTGCCGCTACCGGTGGTCGACTCGGTCACCGTCGAACCGATCGACCTGCGCATCGGCAACACCGGTGCCGGTGTGGCGCTCGCCGCACACGCGCTGGGGCTGCGGGTGGCGGTGGTCGACACGATCGGCGCGGACCCGGCCGGTGACGTGGTCCGGGCCGCGCTGGGCCGCACCGGTGTCTACGCGGTGCTGACCGAGGATCCGGCCGGCACCCGCCGGTCGGTGAACCTGGTCGACCCGGCCGGGCGCCGAATGTCGCTGTACGACCCCCGGTCGGCGGGCGGACCCGCGCCGTTCCCGGCCGCCCAACTGGCGGCGTTGGCCCACGACTCGACCCATGTCCATTTGTCGATCATGGCCTGGGTCCGGGACCTGCTGCCCGCCATCGGCGACGTGCTGGGCGAGGGGGTGGGCACCTCCACCGACCTGCACGACTGGGACGGCCAGAATGCGTACCATCGTCCGTTCGCCGATCTCGCCGAGCTGGTGCTGGTCAGCGGCACCGCGCTGGGCGACCGCGCCCGCGCGGTGGCCGCCGTGCTGGCGCCACGGCCGGTGCTGGTGACCCACGGGGCCGACGGCGCGGACCTGCATCTGGGTGGCCGGGTCAGCCGGGTGCCGGCGGCCACGCCACCCGGCCCAGTGGTCGACACCAACGGGGCCGGGGACGCCTTCGCCGCCGGGATCCTCGCGGCCCGGTTGCGCGGCGCGACGTGGCAGGAGGCCGTCGGGTACGCCGCCCGGGTCGCTGCGGCGGCCTGCACCCACGACGGCATGGAGTACCCGCCGGGGCTGCTCCCGTTGCCCTGACGGCGCTCGCGCCCCGGCTGCCGGCGAGCGGCTGGCCACCACGACCATTCAGCCCGTTGCCCTGACGGCGCTCGCGCCCCGGCTGCCGGCGAGCGGCTGGCCACCACGACCATTCAGCCGTGCCCGGGCTGGCCCGGGACCTGGCCAGCTCATGGCCTCGCCGATCCCGCGTGCCGCCGCTCGGTGTCGGTCAGAGGGCGCCGGTGGAGCCGTCGGTGAGTTCGCGCAGGATGTCGGCGTGCCCGACGTGCCGGGCGGTCTCCTCGATCAGATGCGCCAGGATCCAGCGCAGCGACACCTCGCCGAGCTGCGGGTGCGGCACCACGTGGTCGAGGTCGAAGCGCGCGGCCAGTTCCCGGGACCGGGCGCAGGCCCGCTCGTAGCCGGCGACCAGGTTCGCCAGGGTGTCGCCTTCGGCCAGGGTGAAGCTGGCGAGCGCAGCCTCCTCGGTGGTGGGGAACGTCTCGCCCGGCGCCGGGTCGAGCAGGATGTGGAACCAGTTGCGCTCGATCTCGGTGAGGTGTTTGACCAGACCGGCGAGCGTGGTGGCCGACGGCACCAGCCGGCGCGTCGCGTCGGCGTCGGAGATGCCGCGCAGCTTGCGCAGGAGCACCGCCCGGTGAAAATCGAGGAAGGATTCGAGGACCGCCCGTTCGTCGGCCGACCGGTTGACCACCGGCCCGAGCGTCGGGTCAATCGCAATCTCCGCCATGCCGAGAGGCTAGTCACGTTCGATCCGCTCGGCTGCCCCGCACGTTCGATCCGCCCCGCCGCCCCGCACGTTCGATCCGCCCCGCCGCCCCGCACGTTCGATCCGCCCCGCCGCCCCGCACGTTCGATCCGCCCCGCCGCCCCGCACGTTCGATCCGCTCGGCTGCCCCACGCGACGCGGCAGCGGGTATGCCAACTGCCGCTGCGCGACGCGGCAGCGGGTGTGCCAGCTGCCGCTGCGCGACACGCCAGCTGTCGCTGCGCGACGCGGCAGCGGTGTGCTGGCTATCCGCTGCGGAAGCGGCGACGGGCGGGCAGGATGGGCGCATGGCAGGAACGGTTGAGATTCCACTTGTGGGTGGTTCGGCGGATGGGCAGCACGTCACCGTCGAGTTGGACCCGAACGGCCGGCCCCCGCTGACCCACCACCACCTGGGTCCGGCCGGCCTGGCCGAGGCCGACATCTACGAGTTGGAGTCGATCGACGCCAGCGGCCAGCAGTGGTGCTACCGCTGGCGGGGACCGGCCGTCTGAGCGGCGTCCGGTCAGGCACCGACCTCGGCGAGGGACCGGCTGCGTAGGCTCTCCAGCACCGCTGCGGTCACCCGCGAGGTGCCCCGGGCCTCCTCGCAGACCTGCGCCACCCGCCGCGCGGTGTGCTCCGCCCGCTGGTCGCGCTCGTCCCACAA
This sequence comes from Micromonospora sp. FIMYZ51, assembly GCF_038246755.1. Lineage (NCBI taxonomy): Bacteria > Bacillati > Actinomycetota > Actinomycetes > Micromonosporales > Micromonosporaceae > Micromonospora > Micromonospora sp. FIMYZ51. The sequence continues at coordinate 5,474,055 of NZ_CP134706.1, forward strand.
CTGGTCGACCTCGGCCAGCAGCGGACCCTCCACCTCCCGCTCCACCCCGCGCAACGCCGGCACCCCCAACCGCTGGGCCAGGTCGAAGACCTTGCCGGCGTACGGGAGGGGCAGGAACGGCGTACCCATCATCGCGGCGAAGATCAGGAAGTGCAGCCGCATGCCGACCGCCAGGTCGAAGTGGCGCATCAGCCCCAGCACCTGCTCCGGCGAGTAGGTGCCGTGCAGGATTCGCCCCCGCTCCGCCGCGATCATGTGCGACAGTACGCCGTGCGAGTGCCGGATGTCGTCGCGTTCCATCGGCACGAACAGCACATGCGCGTCGATCCGGTGCACCAGGAAGTCGCCGATCTGGGCCAGCAGACGGTGGTAGCCGTCCACGTCGAGCCGTTCGGCGGCCCGGCCCGGCTCCCGCACGCTCATTCCCACCAGCCGTTTGCCGTCGGGCACACCCTCCTCACGCAGCAGGCTCGCCGGAAACTCCGCCGGTTGCAGCAGGAACGCCGGATCGGCGGTGACGGTGATCGGGTTGAGCAGCCCCGCTTCCTCCAGCACCATCCGTGACTCCTGGTCGCGTACCGTGACCTGGGTGGCCCCGGCAAGGGTCTCGCGGACCATGCCGGTGTCCACCATCTCGCTCAGTGGTCCGACGCCGACCGCGTAGGTCAGCAGGGGCAGGCCGCGTTCCTGCGCGACCCGGACGACCCGCAGGTAGCGCCGGGCCTCCTTGTCGTAGAGGATGCCGCCGCCGCCGAGGATGAGCAGGTCCAACTGGGACAGTACGAGGGCCGAGTCGCTGCGGCTGACCCCCTCCCAGGGCACCGCCTCCACATCCGGGTGCGCCTGTCGGGTGTGCTCCGGATTGCGCGAGAAGACGATGATCCGGCCATTCGGCTCCTGCTGTCGCAGATCGGTCAGCAGGCCGGTGAGAATCGCCTCGTCGCCGAGATTGCGCCCGCCGTACGAGCCGAGCACGCCGATGGTCAGTGCGGCACGCGTCATCCGTCGCTCCTCCTTAGGTGCGTCCGCTCCGACGTTCCCGCTGCGGCCGGGAACACTCCTCGGCCCGCACCCGGTGGGAACCCGGTTGCCCTCGTCGGCCCGGTCCGGGCACGGTGAGCGGTGTGCAGGTGGCTACGAAGAATCGACTCCGCTGGGAGCAGCTGCCCCAGGATGTCCGCTCCGCCGTCGAGGACATTCTCGGCGATCGGGTGGTGGCGGCCGTGTCGCAGCCCGGCGGCTACTCACCGGGCACCGCGGACCGGGTCCGCACCGCCGATGGCCGGCGGGCCTTCGTCAAGGCGGTCAGCCCGGCACAGAACCCGGACAGCCCGGGGATGCACCGCGCCGAGGCCCGGGTCACCGCCGCGCTGCCGGCGTACGCGCCGACGCCCCGGCTGCTCGGCTGTTACGACGACGGCTACTGGGTGGCCCTCGTGCTCACCGACGTCGACGGGCGGCACCCGGCGGCCCCGTGGCAGTCCGACGAACTGGCCGCCGTGCTGGCGGCACTGGAGTCGATGGCCACGGCGCTGACCCCGACACCGGTGCTTGAGGTACCGACCGTCGCCGAGCACCTGGCCGAGGACTTCGCCGGCTGGCGCCTGGTCGCCGAGGATCCGCCGCCCGATCTGGACCCGTGGGCCCGGGCGCACCTGGACGACCTCGTCGCGGCGACCGAGCACGGCCTCACCCTGCTGGCCGGCGACACCCTCTGCCACGTCGACATGCGCGCCGACAATCTGCTTGTCGATGCGGCGGGCCGGGTCACCGTGGTCGACTGGCCGTGGGCGTGCCGTGGCCCCGCCTGGCTGGACACCGCGATGCTGCTGCTGGACGTACGCCTCAATGGTGGCCACGACATCGAGGCCCTGCTACACCGGCTGCCGGTCCTCGCCGACGCCGATCCGGCGGCGGTGACCGGCCTCTACGCCGGCCTGGCCGGCTTCTTCACCGACCGGGCCCGTCGGCCACCGCCGCCGGGCATCCCCACCGTCCGAGCCTTCCAGCGGGCCCAGTCCGAGGCCGCGCTCGGTTGGCTGGCCGAGCGGCTGTCGACCTGACCGCCCGCCCTCGGCGCACAGCCGCCGTCGGAAGCCGAACCTCGGTGCGCGGCCGCCCGCACCGCCGAAAGCCGGACCTCGGCGCGCAGCCGCCCACCGCAGGAAGCCGAACCTCGGCGCGCAGCGGCACACGCCGCCGGAGCCGGGCTCGGCGCGCTGGGACGATGGCGGCCAGCAGTGGGACGTCCCGGTCGAGCCGGCGCGGCGCTCGCCGGCCGGTCAGTCGGTGGGGTGCGCGACGGCGAGTCGTGACACCAGGGCCTCGACCACCCGGTCGGTGTCGAAGCCAGCGTCGATCGAGGCGGTGAGCAGGTCGAGCAGCAGGCCGTCGATCGCGTAGTGCAGCAGGGCCACCTCGAATGCGCCGCCGGGCAGCCCGGCGGCGATATGGAAGGCGACGTCGTCGCGGTAGCCGCGGCGCAGCGTGTCGCCAAGGATTCGGGCCAGACCGGGCCGGCGGGCGGCCTCCAGGCGCAACTCGATCAGGGCCCGGGTCAGGTCGGGTTGCCTGGTGGTCCGCTCGACGATGTAGCGGACGTAGTCGGTGAAGAGATCCAGGGACGGCTCCCGGCCGGCCAGCCGGGCGAGCACCGCCTCGTCCGGGGCGAACCGCTCGAAGATCCGCTCGGCGAGCGCGCCGAGCAGGTCGTCGCGGGACCGGAAGTAGTTGGAGGCGGTGCCGAGGGGTAGCCCCGCCTCGGCATCGACGGCGCGGTGGGTGAGACCGCGCGCTCCGGCGGCGGCGAGCACCCGCAGCCCGGCGTCCGCCAGGGCCGCCCGGCGTTGCGGGTTACGTGCCACAGAAAAGACCCTAGCACCAACCACAACAGGTGTCGTACATTGTCGACCACGACATCCGTAGTGATTGGGGTACCGCTTTGCGCAAGCTCGTCTACTTCGTCGCCAGCAGCATCGACGGATTCATCGCCGCGCCCGACGGCTCCTACGACTTTCTCGACCCCGCCCCGGAGGCCCTGCGCCACCTCGTCACGCACTGGCCGCAGACCCTGCCGAGCTTCGCCCACGAGCACCTCGGCATCGACCGCCCGCAGGGCCGCTTCGACACGGTCCTGATGGGCCGCGCCACCTACGAGCCGGCGCTGCGGCTCGGCGTCACCAGCCCGTACGCACACCTCAAGCAGTACGTCTTCACCCGCTCGCTGCCCTCGTCCCAGGATCGGGACCCGGAGATCGTCTCGGGCGACCCGGTCGCCTTCGTCCGCGAACTCAAGCGCCGGCCCGGCCGCGACATCTGGCTCTGCGGCGGCGGTCAGCTCGCCGGGCAGTTGCTGCCCGAGGTGGACGAGCTGCTGATCAAGGTCAATCCGGTAGTGGTCGGCAGCGGGGTGCCGCTGGCCACCCGTGACTTCGCCCCACGGCGGTTCACCCTGCTGGAAACCACCGCAGTCGGTGCCGGCGTGGTGCTACTGCACTACCGCATCGGCACCGAGACCGGTCCGGGTGAGTGAAGGCCGGCCCGAGACGAAAAGCGGGGCGAAGCTCAGACCGGCGGGGTGGCCGAGTGGGTGAGGAACGGCAGCACGGTCGCGGGCAGGGCCGGCGAGTCCACGATGTCGTAGTGGGTCAGGCCAGGCAACACCGCCAGCCGGGCACCGGGGCGGTCCCGACCGTCCCAGCCGGCATCCCGGTGCCCGCCGCCGAGCAGACCGAAGCACTCCACCATGTGCGTCGCGCGCACCGAGTCGGCATCGGCGTAGACAAGCATGGTGGGCGTGGTCATCGCGGCCACCTCGGCCGACCAGTCGTACTCGCGGCGCAGCAACTCGCCGGTCTTGGCCCAGAGCCGCGGCCAGTCCTGCGGACGCGGCGCGAGGCTCTGGTAGAGCTGATGCGGCGGGGTGCCCCGCATCCGCTCGCCGGCCGCCTCGTCCGGCTCGGGCATCCCGGCGAGCACCTCGGGATACCAGCCCTGCCGGCGGCACGGCGCGGAGACCACCACCAGCTTGCGGAGCAGTTCCCGGTGCTGGATCGCCAGCCGCAGCGCCACCCCACCACCGAGCGAGAAGCCGAGCACGTCGGCCGGGACCAGGTCGAGCTGCACCATCAGCGCGGCCACGTCGTCGGCCATCGACTCGTAGCGCAGCGGTCGGTCGATGTCGGCGGTGCGCCCGTGGCCCTGGAGGTCGACGCCGATCACCCGCCGCCGTTCGGCGAGCGCGGGCCGGATGGCGGTGAACGTCTCCACCGCGCCGAATCCGCCGTGCAACAGCACCAACGGGCGGCCCGAGCCGTACTCCTGGTAGCCCAGGCGTACCCCGTTGGCCTCCGCGTACGGCACCTGCCCCTCCCTGTTCGGCCGGGCTGCCGCAGCATTGCGGGCCGGGGGTTATCGGAGTGTCGGGAGTCAAAAAGTGTCGGGAGTTAAGAGGGGGCCCCTGCTATACAAAAGGCGTTAACAGGGGGCCCTTCCTTGCGGGTGGGCGCGGCAGGTTTCGAACCTGCGACCCCTCGCTTGTAAGGCGAGTGCTCTCCCACTGAGCTACGCGCCCGGAAACGCCGTACGGCGGACCGGCGGTTGGCAGCTTACCCTGCCGCCCACCGGCCCGGCCGGACACCTCACACCGGTCGCGACCGGATCAGGCGCCGGTCTCCGCCAGCGCCTTGCGCCAGCCCTGCTGGTCGCGGGGCTCACCCGGCATGTTCATCTCGGCGAAGCGGACGATGCCGGCCTTGTCGATGACGAAGGTGCCCCGGTTGGCGATGCCGGCGACGTCGTTGAAGACCCCGTACGCCTGGGCGACGGCACCGTGCGGCCAGAAGTCGGCGAGCAGCGGGAACTGGTAGCCCTCCCGGTCCGCCCAGATCTTGTGGGCGTAGACCGAGTCGACGCTGACGGTCAGCACCTGGACGTCGTCGTTGACGTACTCGTTGAGGTTGTCCCGCACCTCGCACAGCTCGCCCTGGCAGACGCCGGTGAAGGCCAGCGGGTAGAAGACCAGCAGGACGGTACGCCGGCCGCGGAAGTCGGCGAGCCGTACCTCCTGGTTGTTCTGGTCCTTCAGCACGAAGTCCGGCGCTTCGGCGCCAACCTCGATCGGCATGTGCACTCCTCGGTATCGAGACGGGATGGCTCAGCCTGTCACACCGGCAGACAGGTCACTTCCGGCCCTTGGCACCTCGGCGCAGCACCAGGCGGGCGCCGCTCCAGTCCTTGCCGGCGTTCACCGTCGAGGTCTGCTGAAGGCCGGCGGTGGGAGCGGACTCGGCGATCTCGCTCGGCTCGACGTGGCCCTCGCGGCCGGCCTTGGGCGTCAGCAACCACACGACCCCGTTGTCCGCCAGCGGGGCGAGGGTCTCGACGAGTAGTTCGAAGAGGTCACCGTCGCCGTCCCGATACCACACCAGAACCGCGTCGACCACCTCGTCGGTGTCCTCGTCGACGAGTTCCCCACAACGGTCGGTCAGGGCGTCCCGGAGATCCTGGTCGACGTCGTCGTCGTAACCGATCTCCATGACGACCATCCCCGGCTCGATGCCGAACCGGTCCGCCAGGCTGCGTACCCCGTCGGCAGCCTGACCAGCGGTCGCGCTCACTGTCGCGTGCCTCCTCATCTCGGGCGAGTTCCCGGACGTCCACTCGACGCCGTCAGGCAAAGTCCACACAGTCGCGGCCTCCTGCGCAAGTGGCGCACCGGGTGGAACGAAATTTACCGTGCCAGCAGCGTACGGGCACCCTGGGTGATGGCGTCCTCCGAGACCAGGACGTGCCGGGCAGCCGGACCTAATGGTACAAAAGAGTCAACTGCCGCCACTCGACGTGCCGCACCGACATATCCGGCGTCGACCAGCGCGGCCAGCACCCCCTCGCCCACCCCGCCGGAGCGCCGCGTCTCGTCCACCACCAGCACCCTTCCGGTCGCGGTGGCCTCCCGGATGAGATCGGCCACCGGCAGCGGCGCGAGCCACCGCAGGTCCACCACCCGGCACCCGATGCCCTCGTCGGCCAGCGCCGACGCGGCCCGCAGCGACATCCGTACGCCGTTACCGAAGGTCACGATGGTGACGTCCGCAGCCGAGCCCACGCCGTACACCCGGGCCCGGCCGACCGGGACGTGCCGGCTCGCCCAGGCGCCCGGTTCGAGATAGCCGGCCAGCCACTCACCGTCGCCGTCGGTGTAGAGGTCGCGGGTGTGGTAGAGCGCGATCGGTTCCAGGAACACGCAGACGCTGCCGTCCACCGCCGCGCTCGCCAGACAGGTCCGCAGCATCGCCGCCGCGTCGTCCGGGCGGGCCGGCACGGCGACCACCAGCCCGGGCACATCCCGCAGTACGGCCACCGAGTTGTCGTTGTGGAAGTGCCCGCCGAACCCGTCCTGGTACGCCAGGCCCGCCACCCGGAGCACCATCGGGTTGCGCAGCGCGCCCTGGGAGAAGAACCCGAGGCTCGCCGCCTCGCCGCGCACCTGGTCCTCACCACCGTGCAGATACGCCAGGTACTGGATCTCCGGCACCGGCAGCATGCCGGCCAGCCCCGCGCCGAGGCCGAGGCCGAGGATCGAGGTCTCGTCGCGCAGCGTGTCGAAGACCCGGGCCGCGCCGAACCTGTCGCGCAGGCCCTTGGTCACCCCGTGCACCCCGCCCTTGGCAGCGACGTCGCAGCCGAAGACCGCCATCTGCGGCTGGTCGAGCAGCCCGTCGGTGAGCGCGGCGTTGATGCTCTGCGCGAGCGTGAGCGGGCCGGCCAACTCGGGCGGCTTGCCGCCGAACGCCTCGGCCCGGGCCGCCGCGCCCGCACCCGCCGCCCGGATACCGGCGTCGGCCACCGCCCGGGCCACCCGGGCCGGCCGGCGCGGTGCCAGCGGGGCGACCACCTCGGCCGGACTGGTCAGCTTCGGCTCGTCGAGCACCTGCTCGGCGATCCGCCGGATCTGCCAGCCGATCTCGTCGTACCGGTCCAGCAGTTCCGCGCCGCCGGCCAGGCCCGCCTCGACCAGCCGGCGCGCGGTGGCGACCACCGGATCGGCGGCCAGGTCGGCGGTGATCTCCTCGGCACTGCGGTACGCGCTCTCGGCGTCCGCGCCGGCATGGCCCATCAGCCGGACCGTGCTCAGGTGCAGCACGGCCGGTCGACGGTGTCGGCGTACCCAGGCGACGGCCTCGGCCGCCGACCGGTACGCCTCGACCAGGTCGGCGCCGTCGGCGGCGAAGTACCGGATGCCGGGCTTCGACCGCAGCGCGGTCGCCACCCAGCCCTGCGGCGACCGGACGCTGTCGCCCAGGCCGTTGTCCTCGCAGACGAAGAGCACCGGGATCCGCAGGCCGGTGTGGTCGTACCAGCCTGCGGTGTTGAACGCGGCGGTGGCGCTGGCATGGTTGATCGAGGCGTCACCGAACGAGCAGACCACTATCGCGTCGGGTGCCCAGGGTGCCGGTGCGGCCGGTTCGGGCCGGATCGGCACGCCGCGGGCGTCGAGTCGGCGCAGCCGTTCCACCGCGAGCCCCATCCCGACCGCCCGGGGCAGGTGCGCGGCAACCGTCGAGGTGGTCGGCACCACGGCGAGATCGGACCGGCCGAAGACCTTGTGCCGACCACCGGCGATCGGTTCCTGCGCGGAGGCGACCATGCCGCGCAACACGTCCCGCGCGGCCTCGGCGTACGCCGGAGCCACCGGCCGCCGTACCGAGGCCATCCGCACCCCGATGCCCGCCTGGTCGGCTGGCCCCGGCTCGCTTTCGCCTTCGGCTTGATCGTCGGCTCCGGGGTGGTCGTCGCCGTCGGTCCGGTCGTCGCGTCCGGGCACGGTCTCGGTCGCCGGCGCGGGGGCCGACGCCGGTGCGGGGACGGTCGGTAGTGCGGCGGCTGCGGGTGCCGGGGTGATCGGCGGTACGGAGACAGCCGGCTCGCCGTCCGGGCTCGCGGTGGCCCCGCTGGGCTGCTCCTCGGCGCCGAACCGCAGGCCGGCGGCCTGGGCGGCCCGGACGCAGTAGAACGCGCCGGAGCGGTAGTGCAGCAGGGCGGGATCGGTGGGGCGCAGGGCCGCCGCGAGCGCGGCGTTGCCCTCGTGGCCCGCCGAGCCGATGGTGTAGTAGCCCTCGCCGAAGCTACGCAGCCAGCATCCGGCGAGGTCGAGTTGCCGACTGGTGACCTGAGCGTCGAAGAGGTCCAACAACTGGGCGCCGGTCAGTGCGGCGCCCTCGGCCATCGGCTGGGTCGGGTCGGCGCGGTGTCCCGGCTCGGGCAGCGCGGCCAGCGACTCCCGGAACCGGTCATCGAGATCCTGCGGCGTGGTCACGTCGACAGCATTACCGACCGGAGCACACCTCGCCCACCGGAGCACATTGGGCGCGGGTGGCCACTTGGCGGTTGTTCGGCAACCGGCGGCAGGAAGGGGCACCCACCCTCACCCGGCATTCATCGACGGAGGCGATTCTCGTCCGGTCGATCACGTACCGACCTGGGAGGCAACCTGTCGCTATCTCGCCGTACCGTCCTGCTCGGCGGCCTGGCGGCCGGCGCGGCCACCGCCGCCGCGCTACCGGCCGCTGCCGCTGCGCTCGCGGTGGGCTTCGCCTCCTGCTCCCAGTACGAGCAGGGATACTTCACCGGCTATCGACGCCTGGCCGAGACCGAACCGGAGCTGATCCTGCACCTGGGCGACTACGACGACCACGAGGTGGAGAACAACTGGGCCGGTTACACCCCCGAGGAACCCGACCCGCAGTTCCCGGCCCGGCGGGCCGCGGCCTTCCAGGCGTACTACGAGAACATGCCGCTGCGGCGGACCTCGCTGCCGCGCGGGCTCGACATGCAGCTCTACCGGCGGCTGCGGTGGGGGCGGCTGGCCACCGTCCACCTGCTCGACACCCGGCAGTACCGCGACGACCAGGCATGTGGCGACGGGTACCAGTCCTGCCCGGCGGCTCTCGACCCGGCCCGGTCCATCCTCGGTGCCCGGCAGGAGGCCTGGCTGCTCGACGGGTTCCGGCGCTCCTCGGCCCGCTGGGACCTGCTCGCCCAGCAGGTCTTCTTCGCTCAGCGCGACCGGGACGCCGGGCCGCTCACGGTCACCCGCATGGACGCCTGGGACGGCTACGTCGCCTCCCGCGACCGGATCACCCGGGGCTGGCTCGCCGCCGGAGTACGCAACCCGGTGGTGCTCACCGGGGACGTGCACGCGCACTGGGCCAGCGACCTGAAGCTGGACTACGCGGATCCCGCCTCGCGCACCGTCGGCAGCGAGCTGGTCTGCTTCCGCCGCCCGGACCAGCACCCCAACCACCGACCCCGGCCAGCACACCGTGGACACGGAAACCCGCCGCCCCTGACCCGATCTCCCACCCCGCCCTCTCGCCCGCCCGTACCGTGTCGATCAAGAGGTTTGCGTCTGGTTCCGCGCTTGGGCCGACGCGAACCTCTTGGTCAACACGTCCGGGTCAACCGGACAGGAACGAGAAACGCACCTGGCGGGTGGTGTTGTCGCCGTTGGGGTCGACCAGGCAGATCGACTGCCAGGTGCCCAGCGCCAGGTGCCCGTCGAGCACCGGCAGCGTCGCGTACGGGGCGACGAAGGCGGGCAGTACGTGATCGCGGCCGTGCCCCGGCGAGCCGTGCCGGTGCCGCCACCGGTCGTCGGTGGGCAGCAGGTCGTCCAGCGCGGTGAGCAGGTCGTCGTCCGAGCCGGCGCCGGTCTCGATGATCGCCACCCCGGCGGTGGCGTGCGGCACGAACACGTGCAGCAGCCCGTCACCCTGCCCGGAGACGAACCGCTCGGCCTCTCGGGTGATGTCTCGAACTGTCGGCCGGGAACCGGTCCCGATGTTGATCACCTCGCTACGCATACCTCGATTCTTCCCCAGGATCGTGGTATCGGAACGCGCCTCGATGGGCAGCCCGAAGCAAGATCGCGCATAGTTACTGGTCGGTACGTGTGTTCAGCGTCGCCCTTCGGTCGGGTGGAGGTGACGACACGTGCCATGACGGGGCAGGATGGCGCTAGAGACCTATCCCACACACAACCGAGGGAACGCCTGTGGCTACGGAACGCAAGCGCCCGGTGATCACGGCCGGCCTGCCGAGCCAGCTTCCGGACATCGACCCTGAGGAAACCAGCGAATGGGTCGAGTCGCTCGACGGTGTCATCGACGAGCGCGGTACCAAGCGCGCCCGTTACGTGATGCTGCGTCTGCTGGAGCGCGCCCGCGAGCGCCAGGTCGGGGTGCCGTCGCTGACCACCACCGACTACATCAACACCATCCCGCCGGAGCGCGAACCGTGGTTCCCCGGTGACGAGCACGTCGAGCGGCGGATCCGGGCGTACGTGCGGTGGAACGCGGCGATGCTGGTGCACCGGGCGCAGCGCCCGGAGATCGGTGTCGGTGGTCACATCTCCACCTTCGCCAGCTCGGCATCGCTCTACGAGGTGGGCTTCAACCACTTCTTCCGGGGCAAGAACCACCCGGGCGGCGGCGACCATATCTTCTACCAGGGCCACGCCTCCCCGGGCATGTACGCCCGGGCGTTCCTCGAGGGCCGGCTCAGCGAGAGCCAGCTCGACGGTTTCCGGCAGGAGTTGTCGCACCCGGGCGGCGGGCTCCCGTCGTACCCGCACCCGCGGCTGATGCCGGACTTCTGGGAGTTTCCCACGGTCTCCATGGGGCTGGGCGGGCTGAACGCCATCTACCAGGCCCGGTTCAACCGCTACCTCCAGCACCGGGGCATCAAGGACACCTCCGACCAGCACGTCTGGGCGTTCCTGGGCGACGGCGAGATGGACGAGCCGGAGACCCTCGGCGCGATCGGGGTGGCCGCCCGCGAGGAGTTGGACAACCTCACCTTCGTGATCAACTGCAACCTCCAGCGGCTGGACGGGCCGGTGCGCGGCAACGGCAAGGTCATGCAGGAACTGGAGGCGTTCTTCCGGGGCGCCGGCTGGAACGTGATCAAGGTGGTCTGGGGTCGGGAGTGGGACCCGCTGCTCGCCGCCGACACCGACGGCGCGCTGGTCAACCTGATGAACACCACCCCGGACGGCGACTACCAGACCTACAAGGCGGAGTCCGGGGCGTACGTGCGGGAGCACTTCTTCGGCCGGGACGCGCGGACCCGCAAGATGGTCGAGGGCCTCAGCGACGACGAGATCTGGAACCTCAAGCGCGGCGGACACGACTACCGCAAGCTCTACGCGGCCTACAAGGCGGCGACGGAGCACACCGGCCAGCCGACGGTGATCCTGGCCAAGACGATCAAGGGTTGGACGCTCGGCTCACACTTCGAGGGCCGCAACGCCACGCACCAGATGAAGAAGCTGACGCTTGAGGATCTGAAGACCTTCCGCGACCGCCTCTACCTGGACATCCCGGACTCGGCGCTGGAGGAGAACCCGTACCTGCCGCCGTACTTCCACCCGGGCGAGAAGTCCGAGGAGATGCAGTACCTGCACGAGCGGCGCCAGCAGCTCGGCGGCTACCTGCCGACCCGGCGTACCAGCGCCAAGTCGCTGGCCATTCCGGGCGCCGAGCGCTTCGCCGACGTCAAGCGCGGTTCGGGCAAGCAGAAGGTGGCCACCACGATGGCCTTCGTCCGGCTGCTCAAGGACCTGATGAAGGACAAGGAGTTCGGCAAGCGTTGGGTGCCGATCATCCCGGACGAGGCGCGTACCTTCGGCCTGGACTCGATCTTCCCGACCGCGAAGATCTACTCGCCGCACGGACAGCGGTACACCTCGGTCGACCGGGAGCTGTTCCTGTCGTACAAGGAGTCGACCGTCGGGCAGATCCTGCACGAGGGGATCAACGAGGCCGGTTCGGTCGCCTCGTTCACCGCCGCCGGTTCGTCGTACGCCACCCACGACGAGCCGATGATCCCGATGTACATCTTCTACTCGATGTTCGGGTTCCAGCGCACCGGCGACGGCTTCTGGGCGGCGGCGGACCAGATGGTGCGCGGCTTCGTGCTCGGTGCCACCGCCGGGCGCACCACGCTCAACGGTGAGGGCCTCCAGCACGAGGACGGGCACTCCCTGCTGCTGGCGGCCACCAACCCGGCCGTCGTCGCGTACGACCCGGCGTTCGCGTTCGAGATCGCGCACATCGTCGAGAACGGCCTGCACCGGATGTACGGCGAGCAGCAGGAGAACATCTTCTACTACCTCACCGTCTACAACGAGCCGATCCACCAGCCGGCGGAGCCGGAAGGGGTGGACGCCGAGGGCATCGTCAAGGGCATCTACCGCTACTCCCCCGCCCCGGCGGTGGAGGGCGACGCGCCCCGGGCCAACCTGCTCGCCTCCGGCACCGGCATGCAGTGGGCGCTCAAGGCGCAGCAGCTGCTCGCGCAGGACTGGGGGGTGGCCGCCGACGTCTGGTCGGTGACCTCCTGGAGCGAGCTGCGCCGCGACGCGGTGGAGTGCGAGGAGTACAACCTCCTGCACCCCGGCGCGGAGCAGCGGGTGCCGTACATCCAGCGCAAGCTGGCCGACGCCGACGGGCCGAAGGTCGCGGTAAGCGACTGGATGCGCGCGGTGCCGGACCTGATCTCCCGCTGGGTTCCCGGCGACTGGACCTCGCTGGGCACCGACGGCTTCGGCCTCTCGGACACCCGGCACGCCCTGCGCCGGCACTTCCACGTCGACGCCGAGTCGGTCGCGGTCGCGACGCTGCGCCAGCTCGCGCTGCGCGGCGCGGTACCGGCACACGTACCGGCCGAGGCGGCCAAGAAGTACGCGATCGACGACGTCAACGCCGCCCCGGTCGGCGAGACCGGCGGCGACAGCTAGGAGATGCAAGGAAGGGCCCCTTGTTAACGCCTCAGGTATAGGAAGGGCCCCTTCCTAACCGCCGACCGGCGGAACAACCGAAGGCACGGGAAGCGGTGGCGGCCCGGGTACACCTGGTAGGTGCACCCGGGCCGCCACCGTCGCGGGTGACGCCAGGACGCGACCGGTCAGCCGACGGCGGCCAGGTCGGTGAGCCGGGCCAGCGAGTCCTCCAGGTCGGCGCCGACCCGACGCAGCCCGAGGCGGAGCAGGGCGGCCTTGACCGGGCCGGCCGGCCAGCGTACGACGATCAGCCGCACCACCGTCCCGCCTTCCGCTTCGTCCGGGGTGAGCTGGACGTAAATCTCGGTGCGCGCCTCCGCTCGGGCACCGGCACCCTTGGCGCGTTCGCGCCAGCCGATCAGAGTCGGCTCCTGGTAGGCGATCACCTCGGCCTCATGTGCGGCGCCGCGTCCGGCCTGGACCAGTTGCCGTCGGCCGAAGCCCTCGCCCGAGAGGACCTCGGCCGCACGGACCCCGGCCAGCCAGGCCGGCAACTGCTCGGCCCGCTGCACCACATCCCAGACCGCTTCCACTGGCGCCGCCACGTGCGCACTGCGTTCCACGAGGATCATTTCCGTCTTCCTCCAGTGAGGACATCCCACGATATCGGCACTGTATGCGCAAAAACGGACGTATAGGGACGGGTTCCCCAAAGACACGCCGAAAGGTATTGATTCCGGCCGCAGATCGGCCTATGGACCGGACGCGCAACGCCCCCTAAAGTTCCGAACACGTTTCGCGTTTCTCTGGGAGGGGCGTATGCCGCACGCACCGATGCCCGACTTCCCCGCCGGCTTCCGTTGGGGCGTCTCCACTTCGGCGTACCAGATCGAGGGCGCCGCCGACATCGACGGACGCGGCACGTCCATCTGGGACACCTTTGCCCGCTCGCCGGGGCGGATCGCCGACGGCAGCAGCGGCGACGTGGCCTGCGACCACTACCACCGGTACGCCGAGGACATCGCGCTGATGGCCGGGCTGGGCGTCACCGCGTACCGCTTCTCGATCTCCTGGCCCCGGGTGCTGCCGACCGGGACCGGCGCGGTGAACGCCAACGGGCTGGACTTCTACGAACGGTTGGTCGACGGACTGCTCGGCCACGGCATCGACCCGGTCGCCACGCTGTTCCACTGGGACCTGCCGCAGCGGTTGGAGGAGACCGGCGGCTGGCTCGACCGGGACACCGCGTACCGCTTCGCCGAGTACGCCGACCTGGTCGCCGCCCGCCTCGGCGACCGGGTGAAGCTCTGGATCACCCTCAACGAGCCGTTCATCCACATGAGCCTCGGTTACGGCACGGGCGAGCACGCGCCGGGCCGGACCCTGCTCTTCGACGCCTTTCCGGTCGCCCACCACCAATTGCTCGGCCACGGCCTCGCGGTCGACGCGCTACGCGCCCGCAGCGGCAGCCCGATCGCCATCGCCAACAACTACTCGCCGGTGCGGCCGATCGGCAGCAGCGAGGCCGACGTCGCCGCCGCGGCGGCCTACGAGGCGCTGCACAACCGGCTCTTCACCGACCCGCTGCTCGGCCACGGGTACCCGGCGGAACTGGGCTTCGACGACGCCGTGGTGCGCACCGGCGACCTCGACGTGATCGCCGCCCCGCTCGACGTACTGGGGGTCAACTACTACAACCCCACGGGCGTACGCGCACCCGAGGCGGATTCGCCACTGCCGTTCGAACTGGTACCGCTTGAGGGCTACCCGCGTACCGCCTTCGACTGGCCGGTGGCCCCGGACGGGCTGCGTGACCTGCTCGGCTGGCTGCACCGGCGGTACGGCGCGAAGCTGCCGCCGATCCAGATCACCGAGAGCGGCTGTGCCTACCCCGACGCACCCGACGCGCAGGGCCGGGTGCACGATCCGGACCGGATCGCCTACCTGGACGGTCACCTGCGGGCGGTCCGTGCCGCCATGGCCGACGGAGTCGACGTGACCGGCTACTTCGTCTGGTCCCTGCTGGACAACTGGGAGTGGGCCGAGGGCTTCACCAAGCGCTTCGGCCTGGTGCACGTCGACTACCCCACCGGGCGGCGTACGCCCAAGTCGTCGTACGCCTGGCTGCGCGAGGTGATCGCGACGGCCCGGCGGGAACGGGCCCGGTGACCACCGTCGACCCGACCCCGGCATCGCTGCCGGCGGCGCTCGCCGAACCGACGGTGCCGGTACGGCGCGGCTGGATCGCGCTGCTCTTCGCCGCGAACCTCGGCGTCTGGATGGCCTTCTTCACCCCGATCCAGGTGCTGCTGCCCCAGCAGATCGGGCAGCTCGCGCCGACGAACAAGGAGACCATGCTGGCCGTGGTCACCGGGTTCGGCGCGCTGGCGGCGGTGCTCGCCAACCCGCTCGCCGGTGCGCTCTCCGACCGGACCTGCCTGCGGCTGGGCCGGTGGGAGCTCGGCCGCCGACACGTCTGGACCCTCGGTGGCGCGGTGCTCGGCGCGCTGGCCCTGGTGCTGCTCGCGCAGGCGCGTACCGTGCCCGCAGTGGTGGTCGGCTGGGTCGCCGCGCAGGTCTGCTTCAACGCGATGCTGGCCAGCCTGACCGCCGCCGTACCGGACCGGGTGCCGGTGGTGCAGCGCGGCGCGGTCTCCGGCTGGGTCGGCATCCCGCAGACGCTGGGACTGGTGCTCGGGGTCGTGCTGGTCACGGTCGTGGTCGCCGGCAACACCGCCGGCTACCTCGCGGTCGCCGCGGCCGTGGTGCTGCTCGCGCTGCCGTTCGTCCTGCGTACGCGGGACGACCCGCTGCCGCGTGCGCACCGCCCGACGCTGCGCGGCATGCTCGCCGGGATGTGGGTGTCGCCGCGCCGGCACCCCGACTTCGGCTGGGCCTGGATCACCCGGTTCCTGGTCCAACTCGGCAACGCCTTCGGCACCCTCTACCTGCTCTACTTCCTCACCGACGAGGTGCGGGTGGCCGACCCCGAGGGCGGCCTGCTGGTGCTGATCCTGCTCTACACCGCCGGGTTGATGGCCACCACGGTGGTCGCCGGCCGGCTCTCCGACCGGTCCGGCAAGCGGAAGGTGTTCGTGATCGCCGCGGGCGGGGTGATGGCGGTGGCGGCGCTGCTGCTGGCCGCCGCGCCGACCTGGTCGATGGCGGTGATCGCCGCGCTGATCCTCGGGGCCGGCTACGGGGTGTACCTGTCGGTCGACGCCGCCCTGATCACCCAGGTGCTGCCGAGGGCCACCGACCGGGCCAAGGACCTCGGCGTGATCAACATCGCCAACTCCGCGCCCCAGGTGCTCGGCCCGGCCATCTCCGCCCCGATCGTGGTGCATCTCGGCGGCTACCCGGCGTTGTACGCGACCACGGCGGCGGTGACGCTGCTCGGCAGCGTACTGGTCCTGAAGATCCGCTCCGTGCCGTGACGGTACGCTGAGGCCGTGACGGTACGTGTGCGCTTCGCCCCCTCCCCCACCGGTATGTTCCACGTCGGCGGTGCCCGCTCGGCATTGCAGAACTGGATCTACGCCAAGCAGCAGGGCGGAGTGTTCGTGCTGCGCATCGAGGACACCGACGCGGCGCGCAACAAGCCGGAGTGGACCGAGGGCATCCTGTCGGCACTCGACTGGATCGGCATCGAGCGGGGCAGCTACGAGGGCCCCTACTTCCAGTCCTCGTACGCCGCTGAGCACCGTGCCGCCGCCGGTCGGCTCCACGAATCCGGCCGGGCGTACTACTGCGACTGCACCCGCGAGGCGGTGCAGGCCCGCACCGGTAACCAGTACACCGGCTACGACGGCTACTGCCGCGACCGGGGATTGCCGTCCGGCGCGGGGCGGGCGCTGCGGTTCCGCACCCCGGACGAGGGTACGACGGTGGTCACCGACCTGATCCGGGGCGAGCCGACCTTCGAGAACAAGCTCATCGAGGACTTCGTCATCGCCCGGGGCGACGGCTCTCCGGTCTTCCTGCTGGCCAACGTCGTGGACGACATGACCATGGGGATCAGCCACGTGATCCGGGCCGAGGAGCACCTGCCAAACACCCCGAAGCAGCAGTTGCTCTGGGACGCCCTCGGGGTGAAGCCGCCGATCTGGGCGCACGTGCCGGTGGTGGTGAACGAGAAGCGGCAGAAGCTCTCCAAGCGTCGCGACAAGGTCGCCCTGGAGGCGTACCGGGACGAGGGTTACCTCGCCGAGGCGATGCGCAACTACCTGATGCTGCTCGGCTGGGCGCCCTCCGGCGACCGGGAGATCGTCCCCTGGTCGGTGATCGAGGACGAGTTCCGGCTGACCGAGGTCAACCCGTCACCGGCGTTCTTCGACGAGAAGAAGCTGCGCGCGTTCAACGGCGAGTACATCCGGGCGCTGCCGATCGAGGAGTTCGTCGCGGCCTGCCAGCCGTGGCTGACCGGCACCGGCACGATCGCACCGCCGCCGTGGCAGCCGGCCGAGTTCGACCCGGCCGCCTTCGCCGCGGTGGCCCCGCTGGCGCAGACCCGGATCGCCGTGCTCAGCGAGATCGTGCCGAACGTCGACTTCCTCTTCGTCGCCTCGCCGCTGATCGACGAGGCGGCCTGGACCAAGGCGATGAAGGCGGGCTCGGCGGAGCTGCTGGACGACGCGATCGCCGCCTTCGAGGCGGTGCCCTCCTGGGACGCGGAGACGCTGAAGGCCACCCTGGAGGCGGTCGGCGCGCAGCGCGGCCTCAAGCTCGGCAAGGCACAGGCACCGGTGCGGGTGGCGGTCACCGGCCGCACCGTCGGCCTGCCGCTGTTCGAGTCGCTTGAGGTGCTCGGCGCCGAGCGCACCCTCACCCGGCTACGGGCCGCCCGCGTCCGGCTCTTCGCCGGTCAGAGCTGACCGGCTGTGCCCTGGCCTTGCTTTCGCAGGGTAAGATCCGCCCCAGCTGGTCCACGGCCGCTCGTTGGTCGAGTCGCGATCGCAGATAGTTCCAATTAGTGTTCCACCAGCTGCAACCGATCGACGTTCAGCGGAGTCTTTGAGGTGGGGTACCTGTCCTGTGGGCACGGTCACCACCGTCAACCTTCCGACGCGTGACCCGTGCAGCACAGCCACCCATCGAACGGGGCGAGGAGGCGGCATGGTCCGACGAGTGAGGCGACTGGCCGCGGTGCTGCTGGGTGGGATGGCGGCCGTGTTGTTGGCACTCGCCTTCGCCGAGCCGGCGCGGGCCGCCCCGAAGCCAGCGGCCGGGGTGGAGATCACCGGGCATGGGCTGGCCGAGCCGCTGCGGCTCCAGGAAGACTCCCACCCCGAGCACGTCAAGGCCCTCCTCGACCAGGTGAGCCTGCGGGAGCTGGTCCGCCAGTCGGCCAAGCCGAAGCCGGCCGACCTCGGTCCTAAGTACACGGTCGTGGTGCTCGCCGGTGACGTCGCGAAGCAGACCTACGACCTCTACCCGACGGCGGTGGGTGGGCCGCGGATCCACCGACCGGCCAAGCAGCCGGACGGTCGGAAGACCAGCGCGGCCTGGTTCCTCGGCCGGATCAACATGTCCGAGACGCTGCGTACCGCAGGTGTGCCGTTGGAGCGCACGTTCGAGGCGATCAGCGGTGGGGCCGGCGGGGGCGAACGGATCATCCCCGAGGACGCGCTGAACCCGGCCCAGGACATCAACGAGGCATTCGGCGAGCTACGCCGCCTGCTCCTGCTGAACGTCGCGGTGATGTTGGTGATCACCCTCGGGCTCGCCGGGATCGCCCTGCTGATCCGCCGCCGGACCCGCTGACCGGCCGGTCAGCACCAGCGGCGAGGCGGGCGTTCCCGACGGGTGGTGCGGTGCGCCGGGCGGACCGGGCCGTGCCGATGGCCACCGGCCCAGCCGGGCAACTGGCTGCGGCAGGCGGCGGGCTCCGGCTCCGCCGTCGGCGGCTCGGCGGCACGCGAACGCGGCACACCCGGCTCGGCGGCACGCGAGCGCGGCACGCCCGGCTTGGCGACGGGCGGGTGCTCGTGCGGGCCCGGTCGACACGGCTCCCCCTGGACGCAACCGTGCTCGGCCTCCCCGTACGCCATCGGCCCCTCCTCGCCTTCTCGCCCTCACCCGCCGATGCCCGCCCGACGTGCCCTGTCACGGTACTGGCCGGTTCCGACGGGCCGCGCAGCGCGTACCCCACTTTGCCGGGCCGGGCAGCCACCGGCAGCCGGCGTACAGCACCAGGTCAGGACATGTCAGGCTAGGTGGGTGAGTGAGTCGGGCGGGACGGATCTGTCGGCCACGTTGCGCCGGATCGAGCGGGCAGCCGGTGCCCTGGCCACCGCAAGCGTGAGCCGGATGGACGAGACCCTGCCCTGGTTCCGTGAGCTGCCGGCCGACCAGCGTTCCTGGGTGATGCTCGTGGCCCAGGCCGGCGCCCGCTCGCTGGTGCAGTGGTTGCGGTCCGACGGGGCCGCCGAGGGGACCCAGGAGGTCTCCGACGAGGTGTTCGCCACCGCGCCGCAGGCGCTCGCCCGTTCGATCACCCTCCAGCAGACCGTCGCGCTCATCAAGGTCACCATCGACGTGGTCGAGGAGCAGGTGGACGAGCTCGCCGCTCCGGGTGAGGAGCCGCAGCTGCGCGAGGCGGTGCTGCGGTACTCCCGGGAGATCGCCTTCGCCGCCGCCCGGGTCTACGCCCGGGCCGCCGAGTCGCGCGGCTCCTGGGATGCCCGGCTACAGGCGCTGCTGGTCGATGCGCTGCTGCGCGGCGACTCCCCGGACGTGCTGGCCAGTCGGGCCGCCGCGCTCGGCTGGACGGACGCTCCGCCGGTGTCGGTGGCCGTCGGCCCCTCGCCCGGTGGCGAGGTCTCCGCCGTGCTGCACACGGTGTACCGCCATGCCCGGCGGATCGACGTCGAAGTCATCGGGGGTGTGCACGGTGACCGGCTGGTGATCGTGCTCGGCGGGGCCGCCGACCCGGTCGCGGCCACCGGCAAGCTGCTGCCCGCCTTCGGTTCCGGACCGGTGGTGGTCGGCCCGGCGGTACCGAGTCTGGACGAGGCCACCGAGTCGGCCCGGGCGGCGCTGGCCGGCTACCGGGCGGCCCCGGCCTGGCCGGCGGCACCGCGCCCGGTGCACGCCGGCGACCTGCTGCCGGAGCGGGCACTCGCGGGCGACGCCGAGGCCCGTCGGCGGCTACGGCACGACGTGTACGCGACACTGGTCCGGGCCAGCGGCGAGCTGCTGGAGACCCTCGACGCCTTCTTCGCCGCAGGTGGCACGCTGGAGAGCGCCGCCCGGGCGCTCTTCGTGCATCCGAACACCGTGCGCTACCGGCTGCGGCGGATCGCCGACGTGACCGGTTTCAGCCCGCTGTCGCCCCGGGACGCCTTCGCCCTGCGGGTCGCGCTGACCGTGGGTCGGCTCGACCCGGTCGTACCGACCCAGACATTGGTTCCAGCACCCGGCAAAAGGTCACAGCAGGATGACGAGCAGCACCAATCTTTGTAGGAAACCACCAAAGGTTCTAGTACGGTTTGGTGCCAGCCGGCACAGCGCGACCGGTGGGTATCCGGGAGAGTCATAGACGTGCTCGCCGTACTTTGCCCCGGCCAGGGTTCGCAGAAACCCGGCTTCCTGACCCCCTGGCTCGACCTTACCGGCGCCGAGGAACAGTTGCGTCGCTGGTCGACGCTGGCCGGCGTCGACCTGGTGCGGCTGGGCACCGAGGCCGACGCCGACGAGATCCGGGACACCGCCCGCACCCAGCCGCTGCTGGTCGCCGCGGCGCTGCTCGCCGCCGAGCACCTGCCGATGGCGGAGGTACCGCTCACCGCGGGGCACAGCGTCGGCGAACTCGGCGCGGCGGCACTGGCCGGCGTCCTGCCGGCCGACGCCGCGATCACCCTCGCCGGAGTACGCGGCCAGGAGATGGCAGCCGCCTGCGCGCTGGAGCCGACCGGCATGGCGGCCGTGCTCGGTGGCGACGCGGACGAGGTCATCGACGTGATCAACGGGCACGGACTGCATGCCGCGAACCGCAACGGCGCGGGCCAGTTCGTGGCCGCCGGTGCCGTCGCCGCACTGGACAAGCTCGCCGCCGAGCCGCCAGCCAAGGCCCGGGTCATCCGACTCAAGGTGGCTGGCGCGTTCCACACCCCGTACATGGCGCCTGCGGAAGCCGCGCTGGCCACGGCGGCAGCCAAGATCACCCCGAACGACCCGCAGCGCCTGCTGCTCTCCAATCTCGACGGCACGGTGGTCGACGACGGCCGGGAGCTGGTCGGGCGCCTGGTCCGCCAGGTCACCGCACCGGTCCGCTGGGACCTCTGCATGGCCAGCCTGGCCGACCTCGGTGTCACCGGGGTGATCGAGCTGCCGCCCGCCGGGACGCTCGCCGGCCTGATCAAGCGCGAACTCAAGGCCACCGGCGTCCCGGAGATCGTCACCCTGAACACCCCGGACGATCTGCCCAAGGCGCGGGACCTGATCGCCCGCCTGGGCCGGCAGGTCGAACGAGCCAGCATGCTCAGTCCGAACGCGTCTCACGCCGAGACCGACCGTGGGGAAGGCTCGTCATGAGCGGTAGCAGGATCCTCTCCCTGGGGCACTACCAGCCGTCCCGGGTGGTGACCAACGACGAGATCGCCCAGCTGGTGGAAACCAGCGACGAGTGGATCCGGGACCGGGTGGGCATCGTCACCCGACGCATCGCCGGGGACGAGACGGTCGCCGACATGGCCGCGGCAGCCGCCGACAAGGCCCTGGCCAACTCGGGTTTGACCGCCGCCGACATCGACCTGGTCGTGGTCGCCACCTGCACCTCGGTCGACCGCAGCCCGAACGTGGCCTGCCGGGTCGCCGCCAAGCTGGGCATCAGCGCACCAGGCGCGTTCGACCTCAACACCGCCTGCTCCGGCTTCGCGTACGCGCTCGGCACCGCGGATCACGCGATCCGGGCCGGCGCGTCCCGCAACGCCATCGTGATCGGCGCGGAGAAGCTCTCCGAGTTCACCGACTGGACCGACCGCTCCACCTGCATCATCTTCGGCGACGGCGCGGGCGCCGCGGTGGTCACCGCCGCCGCCGACGACGAGGAGCCGGGCATCGGCCCGGTGGTCTGGGGTTCGGTGCCCGAGCGCGGTGACGCGGTACGCATCGAGGGCTGGCGCCCGTACGTCGCCCAGGAGGGCCAGACGGTGTTCCGTTGGGCCACCACCGCGCTGGCGCCCCTGGCGTTGCAGGCGTGCGAGCGGGCCGGTGTCGACCCGTCCGAGCTGGCCGCGTTCGTCCCGCACCAGGCCAACACCCGGATCATCGACGGGATCGCCAAGCGACTCAAGATCCCTCAGGCGATCATCGCGAAGGACATCGTCGAGTCCGGAAACACCTCTGCGGCCAGCATCCCGCTGGCCCTGTCGAAGCTGGTCGAGCGGCGCGAGGTGCCTTCGGGCGCGCCGGTGCTGCTGTTCGGCTTCGGCGGTGGCCTGACCTACGCCGGTCAGGTCGTCCGCTGTCCCTGAGCCCCCTCGGCGCTGCGGTGCCGAGGACCGACGGGCGGCGTCGCCGCCGTCGAGAGAACCCGATGAGAGGAACCCACCGCAATGACCCGTGACGAGATCACCGCCGGCCTCGCCGAGATCCTCGAAGAGGTTGCCGGGGTGAGCCCGGACGACGTGGCCGAGGGGAAGTCCTTCACCGACGACCTGGACGTCGACTCGCTCTCCATGGTGGAGGTCGTGGTGGCGGCCGAGGAGAAGTTCGGCGTCAAGATCCCGGACAACGAGGTGCAGAACCTCAAGACGGTCGGGGACGCCGTGAGCTACATCGAGGCGCAGTCCTGATCATGAGTCGCACCGACGTCGTCGTCACCGGGCTCGGCGCGACCACCCCGCTGGGCGGGGACGTCGCGTCGACCTGGGACGCCATGCTCAACGGCCGCTCCGGGGTGAGTGCGCTCACCCAGGAGTGGGCCGGGCAACTCCCGGTCCGGATCGCCGCCCAACTGGCGGTGGATCCGGCCACCGTGCTCGACCGGGTCAAGCTGCGTCGACTGGACCGTTCGGAGGCGATCGCGTTGATCGCCGCCCATCAGGCCTGGGCGGACGCCGGCCTGGCCGACTCCGGGCTGGACCCGGAGCGGCTGGGGGTCAGCGTCGGCTCCGGCATCGGTGGCGCGGTCACCCTGCTCGCCCAGGACGACATCCTGGAGGCCTCCGGCCCTCGCCGGGTCTCCCCGCACACCGTGCCGATGCTGATGCCCAACGGCCCGGCCGCCTGGGTGGGGCTGGAACTCGGCGCGCAGGCGGGCGTGCACTCGGTGGCCAGCGCCTGCGCCACCGGCGCGGAGGCGATCGCGCTGGGCCTGGACATGATCCGCTCCGGTCGGGCCGACGTGGTGGTGGCCGGCGGCACCGAAGCGGTGATCCACCCGCTGCCGATCGCCGGCTTCGCCTCGATGCGCGCCATGTCGACCCGCAACGACGAGCCGGAGCGGGCCTCCCGGCCGTGGGACAAGGGCCGGGACGGGTTCGTCCTCGGCGAGGGCTCCGGCATCGTGGTGCTGGAGCGGGCCGAGCACGCCGCCGCCCGGGGCGCCCGGGTGTACGCGCGGCTGGCCGGGTCCGGCATCACCTCCGACGGCTTCGACATCGTCCAGCCGCATCCGGAGGGGGCGGGCGCGGTGCGGGCCATCGCGAAGGCGATCGCCGACGCGGACGTGGCAAAGGCCGACATCGTGCACGTAAACGCGCACGCCACCTCGACGCCGGTGGGTGACCTGGCCGAGATCAAGGCGCTGCACAACGCGCTCGGTGACCACCCGGTGCTGACCGCCACCAAGTCGATGTCCGGGCACCTGCTCGGCGCGGCCGGCGCGCTGGAGTCGATCGCGACGATCCTGGCGATCCGCGACGGCGTGGTGCCGCCCACGATCAACCTGGACGACCCGGACGACGGCCTCGACCTCGACGTCGCCGCCAACAAGGCCCGCCACCTGGACATCCCCGCCGCGCTGAACAACTCGTTCGGCTTCGGCGGGCACAACGTGGCGCTCGTCTTCACCCGGGTCTGAGCTTCACCCGCCGCTGCCCGTACCCGCCACCGCCAGCGTCAGTTCTCGCAGGTGGTGGCGGGCAGCCCGGACACCTTGACCGGGGAACGTCCGCGCGGGGCGGCCTTGCCGGCGAGCACGTCGGCGAGCGCGGCCATCGAGGCCCGGCTCGACGAGTACGTGGCCAGCAGCGTCGGCGATGTCGCCCGGGCCAGCACGTACGGGGTGTCCATGGCGACCGTGACGGCGGCGTCGGCCCGCAGGTCGGCGGCGCCGTCGCCGTACCCGACCAGGTGCACGACAGCGCCGCCGCTGGGCACCACCTTCACTCCCGCCTCGGTAAGCGCCTCGGTCAGCGCGGTCCGGGTGTGCGCCCGGCCGCCGGAGGAGGTGACCGTCACCGGGCCGCGTACCCCGGTGGTGTCGCACCGGCCGCGCAGCACGGTGACCGCGGCGGCGGCCAGGGCGTGGGCCGCCGCCTGGTGCGCCGGAGAGTTCAGCGTGGACAGTTCCGGGGTGTCCTGGCCGGTCAGCGAGAACTTCATGGTCAGCACGCGGGTGGCCGCCTCCACCAGGCGGGTCCGGGGCAGCGAGCCGTCCCGCAGCGCGGCGAGCAGCCCGTCGTACGCCTGACGCACGTTCGGCGGCATGAGGATCAGGTCGTTGCCGGCCTTGAGCGCGCGTACCGCGGCCTCACCCGGCCCCCAGCGACGGGCCGGCGCCATGTTCATCCCGTCGGTGATCACCACGCCCTGAAAGCCGAGTTCACCGCGGAGCACCTCGGTGAGCAGCTTGTGCGAGAACGTCGCGGCCACCCCCGGGTCGACCGAGCGCACGTCGAGGTGGGCGGACATCACGGCCAGCGCGCCGGCGTCGATGCCTGCGCTGAACGGCGGCCAGGCCTCGGCCGCCAGCTTCTTGCGGGACTGGCCGAGCACGGGCAGGTCCTCGTGCGAGTCGACGGCGCTGTGCCCGTGTCCCGGGAAGTGTTTGAGCGTGGCCGCCACGCCCGACGCCTGTAGGCCGCGTACCGCGCCACCGACCTGCTCCGCGGCGCGCTTCGGGTTGGCGCCGAAGGACCGGGAACCGATCACCGTGCTGCGGGTGACCAGCACGTCGGCCACCGGCGCGAAGTCGACGTTGATCCCCATCGCGGCGAGTTCGGTGCCGGCGGCCCGCCACGCGGCCTCGGTAAGCGCGGGATCACCGGCCGCTCCGGCGCCGAGCGCGCTGGGCAGCAGGGTCACCCCGTCGGTGACCCGGGTGACCACCCCGTACTCCTGGTCGGTGCCGATCAGGAAGGGCGCCGGGCCGGCGGCCAGCTTCCCGGCGGCCTCCCGCAGCCCGGTGGTCAGCTCGCGGACCTGCTCCGGGTTGTCGACGTTGGTGGTCTCCTGGTTGCTCTGGGTGGGGTCGTCGGCGCTGAAGCCCACCAGGATCAGCCCACCGAGGCGGTACTTCTCGACCATCTCGGCCGGCGTGTCGACGCCGGCCAGGGCCTGGTTGCCGGCCGCCGAGCCGGCCGAGACCCGGGTCGCCCGGTCGCCGTACGCGTAGGGCATCAGCACCTGACCGACCAGGTCCTCGTCGGCGAACCCGGCGACCAGGGCGGCGGCACGGGTGGCCGGGTCGTCCGGCGCGGCGCTCGACGGCGGTGCCGGATCCGGCGGAGCCGAGGTCGGGGCCGGCTCCGGACGCGGCTCGGGGCCGGTGCAGCCGGAGACGAACAGCGCGCAGGCGGTGACGAGGGCGGCGGCGACCCGCCGGGTGGTGGTCGACACGCGGCCCATCCCACCAGCCCGTCAGGGATCGGGGCAACTCGACCTTGGGCCGGGCGACCGGTGCCGGGCACCGGGCCATCGACCGGCGGGAACGCGCCGCTGGGCCGGCGACACCGGTGACCGCCTCAGCCGACCCGGGTGAGCAGGGTCACCGGAGCACCGTCCCCGGCGTAGCGGTACGGCTCCAGTTCGGCGTCCCACGCGGTGCCGAGCGCCTTGTCCAGGGCGTGCGCGAGCGCCTCGGGTGCCCGGGCGGCGGCCATGATGCTGCGCAGCCGGTCCTCGCCGAGCTGAATGTCACCGGCGGCGCCCACCGTGGCGCGGAACAGCCCACGCCCCGGGACGTACATGAAGCGCTCACCGTCGGCACCCGGACTGGGTTCCTCGGTGACCTCGAAACGGATCATGGGCCACTGCCGGAGGGCAGCGGCCAGTTCGGCGCCCGTCCCCGGACGGCCGGACCACCCGCACTCGGCCCGGCGGGAGCCGGGATCGACGGGCTGAGCAGTCCACTCCAGGTTGACCGGCGCGGCGAGGACGCGCGCGATCGCCCACTCGACGTGTGAGCACACGGCGAGCGGGGTCGAGTGGACGTATACGACGCCACGCGTTGGCACGGAGACCTCCCGGAGAGCGAGGTGCGTCTTCCCCTACGACCTCACCCGACCGGGCTCTTGCTGCAACACATGATGACCTGTGTGACGGATGGTGCGCCAGGGAATCGGCAAATCCGCCGCCCGGAATACCCGGACAGGTGACTGCGGTTCCACCTCGTGACGCCGCGATGACCAGCCGGGATCGTGCGTCGTGTACAGTTCCATCGGCGGCCTGTGCCGCGTAAGCCTTCGCGGGGTCACCTCCTCCGGTGCCGCCCGCACAGCCCCCGGACCTTCCGTCCTCCGTACGTCTTGCAAGGAGTACCTCCGTGGCGAGCAACACCTCTAAGACCGCGCGCGCGTCAGTCCGGGCCGGCCAGGCTGGCCAGGGTGGCGCCCTCAGCGTGCTGGGCGAGTTCAAGTACCTCATCCCGCTCAACGGCGGCAAGCACGCCTACGTCCGGAACCTGACCAACGGCAAGACCGCGCACCTGCGTACCGACTCCGAGGCCTTCGTCGAGGAGATCCGGGTGCTGGCCGCCGCCGGGCACGCCGCCAAGATCCGGGCCGAGATCAACAGCCTCAACGCCGCCCACCCGGGCGACGGTTGGGACGCCACCGAGAAGCGCCTGGTCGAGGCCGGTGTCTTCGAGGGCTGAGTCCCTCCAGGCAGCATCGCGAACGCCCGCCGGGTACGCCCGGCGGGCGTTCGTCGTCTCGGATCAGGGCGGCTCCAGCAGGGTGACCTCGCCGGTCGCCAGGTCGTAGAGGGCTCCGCTCACGGCGACCCGGCCGGTGCGCAGCGGCTCCGCCAGCCGGGGGTCGGCGCGCAGCGTGGCCACCGTACGGCGGACGTGCCGGCGGATCGCCAACGGCTGCACCTGCGGCTCGTCCACTCCCACGTCGGCCACCGCGGGCGCGATCCGGTCCACCAGGTGGGCCAGCGCACCCTGCGGTCGCTGGCCGCTGCGCAGCGCGCCGATCGCGGCGTCGATCGCGCCGCACCGCTCATGGCCCAGCACCATGATCAGCGGTACGCCCAACACCTCGATGACGTACTCGATCGAGCCGAGCACCGCCCGGTCCAGCACGTGACCGCCGGTGCGGATGACGCAGATCGAGCCGAACGTCTGGTCGAAGATCGCCTCCAGCGGCACCCGCGAGTCGATGCAGCCCAGCAGGACGGCGTACGGCTGCTGGTCACCGGAGGCGCTCGCCGCCGCCGCGGTCACGTCGTGCCCGTGCACCGGCTGGCCGCTGACGAAGCGCCGGTTGCCGGCGAGCAGTTCGGCCAGGGCTTGCCGGGGCGTACCGCCGCGTGCCCGGCGCTTCGTTCCAGTGGGCACCGCCCGCGACACCGCCATGCCTCCAGCTTGGTCGCCGCCGGCCCGGATGCGGAGACGGTTGGCGAATCTTCCGCTCGTGCCGGTTCGCGTGGTCTCATGACGGGTAGCCGGTGTTACCACCGGGTATCCCCGGTGTTACGCATCCACGCGGCCGTGGGGAGGTGGCGATGCCAGAGCCCGTCGAGGTACGACTGTCCGACGACGTACGCCTGCACGTGCAGGTCGCCGGGCCGACCGACGCCGAGGTCACGGTGGTGCTGTTGCACGGCTGGACGTTGGACGGGCGAAGCTGGCACCGGCAGCACAGCGCCCTGCGGGAGACGTTCGAGTCGGTCCGGGTGGTCACCTACGACGCGCGTGGGCACGGCCGGTCCAGCTGCATGGCACTGCCCACGGCGACCCTGGCCCAGCTCGGTGACGACCTGGCGGCGGTGCTGGACGTGGCGGCGCCCACCGGGCGGGTGGTGCTGGCCGGCCACTCCATGGGCGGCATGACGATCATGGAGTACGCGCACCGCCACCCCGAACACTTCGCCCGGCGGGTGGCCGGACTGGTCTTCGTCTCCACCACCGCCGAGGGGCACGCCCACACCGTCTACGGCCTGTCGCCACGGATCGCCCGGTTGATCCGGCTGGCCGAGACGACCGGGGCCGGGGTGTTGGCCCGCTGTGGCGCCTGGCGACCGCCACGGGCCCTGCTGCGGGCGCTGCGCCCAAGCATCCGCTGGATGCTCTTCGGCGAACACTGCGATCCCGTCGACATCCGCCTGGTCACCTCGGCGGTCGCCCGCGCCTCGCTGCGCTCGATCGGCGGCTTCCGCGCCTCGATCGGCACCCAGCACCGGCTGGCGACGCTGGCCGCGCTGGCCCACTTGCCGGCCGCGGCCCTGGTCGGCGACCGGGACCGGCTCACCCCGCCGCCGTGCGCGGAGTCGATCGCCGCCGTGCTGCCGGCCACCGACCTGACCGTCTGCCCCGGTGCCGGCCACATGCTGATGATGGAGCGCCCCGAGGAGGTCAACGCCGCCCTGACCGGCGTACTGCGCCGGGTCCTCGACGCCGCACCGGCCCGCGTCGGCGCGCACCGCCGACGCCGCGCCTGACCGGGACCCGCTCCGCTGCCACCGGCGTCGCGAAGGTGCCCTTCCGGGCTGCTGTTCGGCGGGGCGTAATCTCGTGCGGTTGGCCGGGCGGCGTCACGAGGAGAAGCGAGCGGTGGATCAGAGCACCCTGGATCAGGAGATCGCCGTCGAGCAACGGCATCTCGACCGGGTGTACGCGCGACTGGCCGAGCTGCGCCGCGCCGCGGTACGGGCCGAACGGGACGGCTACCGGCTGGCCCGGGTGGGCAACTTCGGCGCCCTTGTCGAGCGGGACGCGATGGTCTTTCACGCCGCCCAGCGGCGTCATCTGCTCGACGCCGAATACGAGGGACTTGTCTTCGGCCGGCTCGACCTGCGCGACGGGCAGGTGCTCTACGTCGGGCGGCTCGGCATCCGTGACGAGGACGCCAGCACGCTTGTGGTGGACTGGCGGGCACCGGCCGCCGCCGCGTTCTACCAGGCCACCCCCGCCGAGCCGCTCGGTGTGGTGCGGCGGCGGACGATCCAGTCCAGCGGCGAGCGGGTCACCCGGATCGAGGACGACCTGCTCGACCCGGACGCCGCGCCGCCGGAGATGCCGGTGGTGGGCGACGGCGCGCTGCTGGCCACGCTGTCCCGGACCACCGGCCGGGGCATGCGCGACATCGTGGCGACCATCCAACGGGAACAGGACGAGGCGATCCGCTCCCCCGGTTCCGGAGTCACCCTGGTCTCCGGCGGTCCGGGCACCGGCAAGACGGCGGTGGCGCTGCACCGGGCCGCGTACCTGCTCTACGCCGACCGCAGCCGGTACGCCGGCGGCGGCATCCTGGTGGTCGGCCCCTCCTCGGTCTTCGTCTCCTACATTGCCTCGGTGCTGCCGTCGCTGGGCGAGGAGACCGCCACCCTGCACTCGCTGGGCAGCCTCTTCCTCGGGGTGGCCGCCACCCGGACCGACCCGCCCGAGGTGGCGGCGATCAAGGGGTCGCTGCGCATGCGCAAGGTGCTGGAACGGGCCGCTCGGGACGCCGTGCCCGACTCGCCGGCCGAGCTGCGGCTGCTCTACCGGGGGCAGTTGCTGCGGCTGGAGCGGTCCGAGTTGGACGCCATCCGGGACCGGGCGTTGCCCCGGGGCGCCCGCCGCAACGAGGTGCGCCGGGCCGGCTTCGACGGGGTGCTCGCCGCGCTCTGGGCGCAGGCCCGCCGGCTGGGCATCTCCGGTCTGCCGGAGCAGCGGGCCTTCGAGGACGAGCTGATCGAGCGGACGGACTTCCGGGACTTCCTCAAGGCCTGGTGGCCCCGGCTGCATCCCCGGCACGTGCTCGGCTGGCTGGCGCAGCCGGACCGGCTGCGCCGCTACACCGCCGGCCTGCTCTCCGGTGCCGAGACCCGACTGCTCGGCCAGGCGTACCGGGAGTCAGCCGAGCGGGGGCCGAGCGTGGCCGACGTGGCGCTGCTCGACGAGTTGGACGCGCTGCTCGGCAAGCCGGTGCGTCCGGCCCGCCCGAAGCGGGACCCGTACCAGCTGGCCGGCGGGGTACGCGAGCTGAGCACCTTCGCCGACCGGCAACGGGCCGCCCGGCAGGCGGCCCGCGAACGCCCGGAGGACTACCGGGACTATGCGCACGTGGTGGTCGACGAGTCGCAGGACGTCTCGCCGATGCAGTGGCGGATGATCGGCCGACGCGGGCGGCTGGCCTCCTGGACCGTCGTCGGCGACCCGGCGCAGACCGCCTGGACCGGCGATCCGCAGGAGCTGGCCCGGGCCCGGGACCAGGCGCTGGGCCGGCGCCGCCGGCACCGGTTCACGCTCACCACCAACTACCGCAACTCGGCGGAGATCTTCGCGGTGGCGGCGGCCGAGATCCGCCGGGTGTACCCGGATCTCGCGCTGCCCACGGC
This sequence comes from Micromonospora sp. FIMYZ51, assembly GCF_038246755.1. Taxonomy (NCBI): domain Bacteria; kingdom Bacillati; phylum Actinomycetota; class Actinomycetes; order Micromonosporales; family Micromonosporaceae; genus Micromonospora; species Micromonospora sp. FIMYZ51. The sequence continues at coordinate 5,504,548 of NZ_CP134706.1, forward strand.
GGTCCGCACCACCGGGGTCGACCCGGTGCAGCTGACGGTGCCGGCGGCGAAGCTGGCGAGCACCGTCGCGACGGCGGCGAGCACCCTGCTCGACGAGGTCGAGGGCACCGTCGGGGTGATCACGCCGGTGCCGCGTCGCGACGAGGTCGCGGCCTGGCTGGACGGCCTCGGTGGGGAGCGTCTCCAGGTGGTGACCAGCCTGGAGGCCAAGGGCATGGAGTACGACGGGGTGGTGCTGGTCGCCCCGGGCGAGATCCGGGCCGAGCCGGGCGCCGGGGTACGCACCCTCTATGTCGCCCTTTCCCGAGCCACTCAGCGGCTCACCACGATCGACCCGGTCGACTGAGCAATTCCGGGAAACTGCCGCCTTAGTGCCGTTATGTCTGATTTAATGGTGAACGAGCAAGTACCAGGAGTCACAGCAGCTGCACCAGTCACAGCAGTCCCGGTACGCTCGGACCCGGCCCCCGCCAGGCGGCACCCACCGGTGCCGGCGGTGGTCGCCGCCTAATCGCCCGCCAGGGCGAACCGGGGAACCATGTTCCTGGGGTGCATCCGCGCACGCGGTAGGGATCTTCCGTCCCGAACCCGTCAGCTAACCCGGTCGGCGGCTGACGGAAGGACATGTGCATGCCAGCAGTGGCAACCGTGAGACCGGCCGCCCGGATGGCGGCCCTGATCGCCGCGGGGCTCGCCCTCGTGTTGAGCGTCACGCTCGCACCGTTCAGCCCCGCGACCGCCGCGCCACCGGTATCGCGTGCGGCAGCCCCCGACGACATCGACGACGAGGGTGGCACCCCGGCACTGCGCGCCCAACTGGAGGCGGCCAGCAAGGGCTACCTCGACGCCAAAGCCGCGCTGGACCGCTCGGTGAAGCGGCAGAAGGAACTGGCCAAGCAGCTCAGCACCACCGAGCAGCAGCTCGGCGAGCGCACCGCAAAGGTGGCCGAGATCGCCTCGCAGGCCTACCGCACCGGCCGGCTCGGCGCCGCGTCGGCGCTACTGAACAGCGGCACCCCGGCCGGCTTCATGGACCGGGCGGCGGCGCTGGACGTGGTGGCCGCCAACGAGGACCGCGCGGTCCGCGAGCTACAGGCCACCCGCGACGAGATCCGCAAGACCAAGCAGGCGCTGGACCTTGAGATCCAGGAGGAACGCAAGCAGGTCGCCGTGATGGCCAAGCGCAAGGAGCAGGCCGAGCGGGCGCTGACCGTCGCCAACGAGCGGGCCGAGGCGGCCGAACGCGCCGCCGCAGCCGCCGAGCGGGCCACCCGGGCGCCGACCAGCAGCCGTGGGTCCAGCCCCACCGCCAAGCCGGCGCCGCGCAACGCCAACGGCTCGTGGCCGAAGGAGTCGTGCAGCGTCAACGACCCCACCCCGGCCAACGGCTGCATCACCCCGCGCACCCTGCACGCGCTCAACCAGGCCAAGGCGGCCGGCTTCACGCGGTACGTCTCCTGCTACCGCTCCGGCGGCTCGGGTGAGCACCCGAAGGGTCGAGCCTGCGACTTCGCCGCCCAGAAGAACGGCTTCGGCGGTGCGGCCACGGGTGGCGACCGGACGTACGGCAACAACCTGGCGGCGTACTTCGTGAACAACTCCGACCGGCTCGCCGTGCTCTACGTGATCTGGTACAAGCAGATCTGGCTGCCCAGCAGTGGGTGGAAGTCGTACAGCGGCGCTCGCGGCGACCCGTCGAGCGACCACACAAACCACGTCCACCTGTCGGTCTACTGATCGAAGACCGGCACGTCGGGTGGGTCGCCTCGCACGGCGGCCCACCCGACGTCGTTTTCGCCTCAGCCCGTCGCCGTGCGCCGTGCCGCCACCTTGGTTACCGTCCTTGCAGTAAGCGGACATTTCGTCAGCTCGAACGGAAGGAACGGTCATGGGCAGGTGCCAACCGTGAGCGGACGGGTCATGGTGTTCGCACCGACGCCGCTGCTCACCGTCACGATCGACAAGCCGAACGACGCCCCGGAGCTGCACCTGCATCCCGGCGGTCAGGGTGTCTGGCAGGCCCGGATGGTGCTGTCGCACGGTGTCGACGTGGTGCTCTGCACGGCGCTCGGCGGCGAGATCGGTCAGGTGTTGAAACCGCTGCTGATCAGCGAGGGGGTCGACCTCAAGGTGGTCACCCGCGACTCGGGCGGCAGCGGCGGGTACGTGCACGACCGCCGCGAGGGCACCCGCCGGGAGATCGTCGACGTGACCGGCCAGCCGTTGAGCCGGCACGAGCTGGACGAGCTGTACAACCTGGCACTCGGCGAGGGACTGCGGGCGGCGGTGAGCGTACTCAGTGGGCCGAACGACCCGTCCCTGGTACCCGCCGACCTCTACCGCCGTTTCGCCGCCGACCTCGGTGCCAACGGCAGCCGGGTGGTGGTCGACCTCTGTGGTGAGCACCTGAACGCGGTACTGGACAGTGGGGTCTTCTTCGTCAAGGTCAGCCACGAGGAACTGATCGCCGACGGGCGGGCGGCCGGCGACGAGGCGGAACAGCTCATCGCCGCGATGCACGAACTGCACGCCTCCGGTGCCGAGAACGTGGTGGTCAGCCGGGCCGACCAGCCGGCGCTGGCGCTTGTCGAGGGCGAGGTGTTCGAGGTGCTGATGCCCCGGCTGGAGGCCGCCGATCCGCGCGGCGCGGGCGACTCGATGACCGCAAGCGTGGCGGCCGTGGTGGCCCGGGGCGGCGACGTGCACACCGCCATCCGCACCGGTGCGGCGGCCGGCGCGTTGAACGTCACCCGGCACGGGCTGGGCACCGGCCGGCTCGATTCGATCACCGGCCTGGTCGACCGGGTCCGGCTGGAGCCGGCCGGCGTCCAGCCGCAGCAACGCACCACCCCGGACGAGTTGGCCCAGCGGGTGGCCGGGCGATGACCTTGCGAATCCTGATCACCAACGACGACGGCATCAGCGCGCCCGGCATCCAGGCGTTGGCCCGCGAAGCGGTCGAGCGTGGGCACGACGTGGTGGTGGCCGCACCGCTGGAGGAGGCGAGCGGCACCAGCGCCGCGATGAGCGCGCTGGAACAGGACGGCCAGGTGGTGGTACGCGACCACCCGCTGCCGGAACTGGACGGAGTGCCCGCGTTCGGGGTGGGTGGCAGCCCCGGCTTCATCGCGCTCATCGCCGTGCACGGCGCTTTCGGGCCGCCACCGGCGGTGCTGCTCTCGGGAATCAACCGGGGCGCCAACGCGGGGCGGGCCGTGCTGCACTCCGGCACGGTGGGCGCGGCGTTCACAGCCGCCGCCAACGGCTGCCGGGCCATGGCCGTCTCGCTGGACGTGTTGTCGGTGGGTGAGGCCACCGCAGCCAGCGGCGGTGCCGCGGTGGCTGCCGCCGCCCGGATACGCGACGCCGACCGGCACTGGTCGACCGCCGCCCGGGTCGCGTTGGACCTGCTGCCCCGGCTGACCGCCGGGCCGGTGGAGAGCGTGCTCAACGTCAACGCGCCGGACCTGCCCTTCGACCGGCTGCGTGGCGTCCGCCGAGGCACCCTGGCCACCTTCGGCCAGGTGCAGATGACCGTCGCCGAGTCCGGCCACGGCTTCGTGCGTACCGCCCTGGAGGAGCCGGGTGAGGTGGTGCAGCCCGGCACCGACCTGGCCCTGCTCACCGAGGGCTACGCCGCGGTGACGGCGGTCCGGGCCGTCACCGAGGCGACCGACGTCGACCTGTCGGATCTCGACGCCGGCTGAGCACGCCAGGACGGCCCTCTCCGGCGCTTGCACCGTCGACAGCTTGCACGGTCGACAGCTTGCACGGTCGACAGCTTGCACGGTCGACAGACGTGACCAGCCCAATCGACGGACGTGACTAGGCGCCGGGCAACACCTCGGGTGTCGCGGCGGCACCGGCGTAGTAGGGCTCGGGAGCACCGAAGAGGCCGAGCAGCCCGGTTACCCAGAGCTGTCGGTGCACGAACCGACTCGGCTCGGTGACGACCAGTTTCACACCACTGACTTCGGCCGTCTGGAAGCCGGCGACCATCGCGCTGATGCCCACCGAGTCGATGAAGGTGACCAGCCGCATGTTGAGCTCGATCCGGGCCGGGCGCCCCTTGGCCAGCACTTCGGCGATGGCCTCTTTCACCTCGTACGCGGTGTCGACGTCGATCTCGCCCCGCGGGGCGATCTCGATGACACCACCAGGCCGAACCGTTTGCAGGATCGACAGGCTCACGCGAGCACCTCCACTCGCCCGTCCGACGGGCGCCTCATCAGTACGCGGGCCGCGACCGAGAGTATTCCTCCAACGGCCTCGGTCGCCACCCCTCGGGATGAGCAATTCGCGAACGTGGGTGCGCCAAAAGCCCCACGCCCGGACCTTCCAGGACCAAACTACCCGACGCCGGATGGGTCACCCGCGCCGCCGAACCAGGGTAGCGGGCCGACGCCGGCCCGGCACTGATCCGACGTGCCGGCGTGCCCGCCGGCCGGACCGGCACTGGGCTGGCCACGGGCACCGTTGCGCCGACGGGCGCCGTTGGCGGGGTGTGCCTAGCATCACCGATGGACTCCACGAACGAAAGGACTGTCAATGCTTCGCAGACTTGCCGCGCTGGCCGGTGTCAGCGCCCTGCTCGCCCTCGTACTGGCCTGCGGATTCGGCGGCGGCGACGGGGACGACGATGACGATGACGACGACTTCGCCCGGGCCGCTGCCGTCGCCGTCGTGACCCGCTGACCGCCGACGGCCCGAGCGGGTTTGCGACGGCACCCGGCGGGGCACAGCTTGCCAGGCGAGCCCACCGCACCGGGCACGCCGCCGAGGAGGTCTGATCTTGGGTACCGGCCTCGGCACTGTCGAGGAGGGAACCCACATGTTCGGAACCAACCTGCTGGAGCGCCGCAGCACGCCGGAGCGGATCGCGGACCAGGCGTGGCAACACCTCGTCTCGGCCGTCAACACCGCCGGCGACAGCATCCGCGACACCGCCCGCTCGGCCCGGCACACCTCCGCCGGCCTCGCCGACGACGCCGGCGACCTGGTGGGCTCGGCCGCCGAGGAGGCCCGCCACCGGGCCACCCGGGCCTTCGACGCGCTGGCCGGGCGTCGTCCCGCGCTGCCCTGGACGCTGCTGATCGGCGCCGCCCTGGTCGGCGCCGCGATCGGCTGGGCCGCCGGTACCGCGGCGCGGGCCGCCGGCAGCCACGACCGCGCCGTCGAAGACATCGAGTTCATCGACGTCCAGCGCCCCAACGACGTGTAAGGAAGGGCCCCCTGTTAACGCCTCATGCATAGCAGGGGTCCCCTGTTAACAAACAGTCACGGCTCGCGACGACCGCCTGCCACGGCGACGGGCCCCGCCCGACCTCACCGGTCGGACGGGGCCCGGGTCGCTACCCGTACGGCGTACGGATCAGCGGCTGGTGCAACTGACGGTGGCCGGCGCGGCGTTGCTGCCGGTGGCGCTGGCGAGGAAGCCGACAGTGCCCGTGGCACCGGGGGTGAGGGCGCCGTTGTAGCCCGCGTCCCGCACCGAGACGGTCGCGCCGTTCTGGGTGTGCGTGCCACCCCAGAGCTGGGTGATCTGCTGACCGTTGGCGAACGTCCAGCCGACGGTCCACCCGCCGATCGCCGAGGTGCCCGAGTTGCGTACCACCACCTCGCCCTGGAAGCCGCCCGGCCACGAGCCGACGATCCGGTAACTGGCGGCGCATTCCCCGCTGCTCGGCGGCGGGGTGGTCGGCGTCGGGGACGCTCCGGTGGGCGTGGGTGTCGGGGACGGCCCGGTGGGCGACGGCGACGGGCCGGTCGGTGTCGGGCTGGGACTCCCACCGACCCGGTCCGCCACCAGGATGCCCCGGCCGTTGGTGCCAAGGTAGACCCGGCCGTAGATCCGGGGGTCGCCGGTGAGCGCGTCACCGGCGTTGCCGTACTGGTGCGTGTCGTCGTTGATGCGTACCCAGGTAGCACCGACGTCGTCCGACCGGTACACGCCGTGCTGGCCGCCCACGGTGCCGAACAGGTACAGCGCCGGGTACGTCTGTCCAGGGGCCGCCCGGCCGAAGCCGATGTTGCCGGCGGTGCTGACGGTGGTTGATTTGCTGAAGGTCGCGCCGGAGTCGGTGGAACGCCACAGCCCGCCCTGACCGGCCTGCCATAATTCACCCTCCCGGCCGGGCAGCGCCTTGAACCGGACGTTGCCGGTGCTCGGCAGCCCGGACGCGGCGGACGCGGTGAAGCTGGCGCCGCCGTCGGTGCTCAGGTAGAACCGGCCACCGTGCAAGCCGTAGCACCTGTTCGGGTTGACCCGGTCGGACTCGACCATCGCGTTGGCCGGGATGCCGGTCGACGCGGTCCACGAGTTGCCGAAGCCGACCGAGCGGACGACCTGCTGGCCGACGTCACCCGGAGCCCAGACGAAGCGGCTGCCGTCGGCCGCTGCGGCGACCGTACCGCCGTTGTTGATCCCGCCGGGCTCGGTGCCCTGGGACCAGTTCGCCCCGCCGTCGGTGGAGAACGCGACGTGGCTGTCGTTCGGCCGGTCGGCGTCGGTGAAGTTGCCGGCTCGGACCAGCACCGACGGGTTGGCCTCGGCGAAGTCCAGACTGGTGGTGCTGGTGAAGACCGGCTGGGTGAACATCATCGGCGGTACCGCGTCGAGGTTCGTGTGCCGGAAACCGCCGATGTCACCGAGGCCGCTGATCAGCGGAGCTCCCGACGGCGGACTGACCAGGTCGAGGACCGCGGTCTCCTCCAGGCCCTTGACCATGGGCCGGATGGTGACCGTGCCGCCGGTGTCCCAGCGGGTCAGGTCGGTGCTGCCGTAGATGGTCGCGCCGGTGCCGTACCTGAACCGGTTGGAGTCGTGCGGGTCGATCTCGACCGACTCGTTCATCCAGCCGAGCTTCGGCGTCTCCTCCGGAGGCTGCGGATTGGCGCCGAAGGTCAGCCACGGCACCGAACTGATGTCCATGGTGTACTTTTTGACCCGCTCCGGGTAGCTGCCCCAGTCCCAGATCCGGCTCCAGGTGGCACCGCCGTCGGTGCTGCGCCAGAGCCCGTTGCCGCCCTCGGCGCCGTGGTAGACGACGCTGTTGCGGTTCGGGTCGACGGCCAGCCGCTCCCCCATGCCCCGGCCCGGCATGTTGCCGCCGACCTTGAACGGCAACTCGAACGCCGGCCAGGTGTTGCCCTTGTCGGTGGAGCGCAGGATCGCGCCGTTGTTCGGGTCCCAGTCGTTTGTGTACATCCCGACGGCCGCGCACACCCGGTTGGTCTGCACCGGGTCGGTGGCCAGGCTGACCACGCCGTTCCATCCCCACCGGTCCGCGTCGACCCAGTCCAGCAGCGGAATCCAGGACTGGCTGCGCTGCTCCCAGCGGTACGCGCCGCCGATGTCGGTCCGGGCGTAGATGAGGTTCCGCTCGGTGGGGTTGAAAACGATGCCGGGGACGAAGCCGCCGCCGTCGATCCGGACGTTGCGCCAGGTGTACGCCTCGGCAGCGGCCTGGACGCTCGGTGCCGAACTCGCGTTGAGCGGCACCGCCAGCACGACTGCGGCGACGGCCAGCGCGGACACCACCGCGCCGACGAAACTTCTCCGCATCTGGGCTTTCCTCTCCGGGGGGAGACGCCCCTGCCCGGCACGGGGACGGACGGACGTGCACGCGGAACACCTGGCGGGAGTTGCCCTGACTCCGCCACCGGCGCGCTGGCTCCCGCACCCGAGGAATGGGCTTACCTTAGCCCTCCTCAGCGGCAGATGGAAGCGCTCCCAAGGCTTCGCCCGGTCCGGGTGAGGCCGGCTCACCCGAACGGCCACCAGCGTCAGTCACGGCGGCGCTGAACTGCTGGTCCGCCCCCGGTGCCGGGACGCCGGGCCCAGGCGGCGAGGAGGGAGCGACCCGATGGTCGACATCCGCACGATCAACCGCACCGACCAGGACATCCGATCCGCGGTGCTCGACGAACTCGACTGGGAGCCCCGGGTACGACCACACGAGATCGGGGTGACCGTCGCCGAGGGCGTGGTGACGCTGGCCGGACGGGTGGACAGCTACGCCAAGAAATGGGTCGCCGAGCGCGCCGCGCACCGGGTCGGGCAGGTTCGGGCGGTTGCCAACGATCTGACCGTACGGCTGGTCACCGGCGCGGAACGGGCCGACCCGGAGATCGCGATGGCGGTCGACCACGCCTTGCAGTGGCACGCCTTCGTGCCTGTCGAGCAGTTGGAGATCACCGTGTCCCAGGGTTGGGTGACCCTGCACGGCGAGGTCGAGTGGGAGTACCAGCGCCGCGCCGCGGAGCAGTCGGTCGGCCAACTGACCGGGGTACGCGGGATCAGCAACGGCATCCGCGTCCGGCCCGCCGTACGCCCGGACGGCGACCGGCTGGCCCAGCGGATCATCGACGCCCTGGCCCGCCACCGGGCCACCGACGCCGAGCAGGTCACGGTACGCGTACACGGCGACACGGTGCTGCTGAGCGGGTTGGTGCACTCGATGCCCGAACGCGCCGAGGTGGAGCAGGTCGCCTGGTCCGCGCCCGGCATCCGGGAGGTCCAGAACCACATCGCGGTCGCCCCGGTCCTGCACTGAGCCGACCACCCGTCGACGGTCGACGGGGTGAACCACCTGGGTCGGGTGAGTCGTGCTCACCCGGGCGGGAACGACGCTTGGCGGTATGACCGATCGGCTGAGCACGCCGCTGCGGGTCACCGCGCGGCTGCGTACCCCCGTCACTGGCGACGACCACGTCCGAGGGCCGGTGGACGCGCCGGTGACCCTCGTCGTGTACGGCGACTACCAGTGCCCGTTCTGCGGCCTGGCGTACGCGAACCTGCGGGAGGTGCTGCGGCAGCGGGCCGACATCGTCCGCCTGGTCCACCGGCACTTCCCGATCGCGAACCTGCACCCGTACGCGGAACGGGCAGCCGAGGCGGCCGAGGCGGCGGGCCGGCGGGGCCGCTTCTGGGACATGCACGACTGGCTCTACGGCCACCAGGACCAACTGGACCCGGTGCACCTGACGCTCGGCATCGAACAGCTCGGCCTGCCCGTCGCGGAGGTGGATGCGGAGATCGGGCGGCAGGCCGGCGGTGACCGGATCCGACACGACTTCGTCGGTGGCATCCGCAGCGGCGTGGACGCCACGCCCACCCTCTTCGTCAACGACATCCGCCACGACGGGGACTTCTCCCCACCCACCCTGCTGACCACAATCGACGCCACCCCGACCCGTTGACCTGGCGATAGTCAGATCAGGTGGAGGTCGCGGGCGCGGCGGACGGCGTCGCGGCGGCGGGTGGCGTCGAGCTTGCGGTAGATGTTGCGAACATGGGTCTTGACGGTGTTCACCGAGACGGACAGCTCCGCCGCGATCTCCACGTTGGACAGGATGCTCTGTAGGTAGCGCAGGATGGTCAACTCCCGCTCGGTCAGCGGCTCGTCGAGCGGTGTCACGGACGCCCCGGAGGGGGCCCGCTCGGCCGGTACCTCGACGGCCCGAACCAGGTCGCTGACCAGCGACCAGTGTGCTGTGCCGGCGTCGAGCCGGGCGGCCAGCAGGTCCCGCAGCCCTGGCTCGCCCCGGGTGAACGGCCGGCGGTAGCCGTCCGGGGCGGCCAGGTCGAGCGCCTGTTCCAGGATCCGTCCGGCCCGACGGTCGTCGCCGGTCCGACCGGCCAGCAGGGCGTCCAGCAGGGCGGCGTCGAGGCGTACCGGTAACGGCCAGTCCGCTGCCGACGCGGCGGCCCAGTCCGGGAGCAGGCGGGCGGCGGCACGTGGATCGCCGGACCGCAGCTCGACCCGGGCCGCCGCGACGGCCAACGCGGCCTCCGCTCCCGGCTGGACGGCGGCCAGCTCGCGGGCGTGCGGCGGGTCCGGGCGTGCGACCGCCAGGTCGCGGGCGCTCTGCGCCTCGCCGCGAGCGCGGTGCAGATCACGGGCGCGGTGCAGATCACGGACGCTGTGCAGATCACGGGCGTGCAGATCACGGGCGCGGTGCAGATCATGGGCGCTGTGCAGATCACGGGCGTGCAGATCATGGGCGCTGTGCAGGTCGACCTCGGCGGCCAGCAGCCACGCGGCCAGCTCGCCGGGGCGGTCCGACCACTTGGCGCGGGCCGCCACCAGCAGCCGGTGGCCGGCGCTCAACTCACCCTCGTCGCAGCGCAGGTACCCGCGGCACCAGGCCGCCACCGCACCGGCCACCGGTTCCCGGGTGGCAGCGGCGGTGAGCCCCAGGTTCGCCGCCGCCTCCGCCGGCTGGTCCCGGTGCAGTGCCACCAGGGCCAGCGCCAGATAGGCGTACCCGCAGTCGACCGGCGCCGACCAGCCCTGACAGGGCGGTAGGGCCAGCGCGCCCCGGGCCGTCTGCTCGGCCGCCCGCAGCTCCCCGCGGACCGCGCTGAGCAGAGCCGACCGGCTGGCGCAGACCAGCTCGGTACGGGTGCGCCCGGCCTGCCGTGCCGCCGCCAGCGCCGCCGCGAACCCGGTCGCCGCCGCGCCCAGGTCACCCGCGTCCAGCGCGAGCAGGGCCAACGCGGTGCCGGCCACCGCGCGTACGTCGGCGTCATCACCCGCGTCGACGAGCGGCGCTGCGGCGGCGGCCGGGGCAGCAGTCGGTACTGCGGTCCGGGTGGCCAGCAGATGGGTGGCGGCGACGCGTACCGCCTCGGCGTCACCGGCCAGCTGGGCCAGGACGAGTTCGACCACGGCGACGAGCCGCCCGAACCGGGCCCGACGCGGTTCCGGCAGGGCTCGCCCGTGCGTGGCGGCCGGTCGCAGGAGCTCCCGGGCCGCATCGATGTCGCCGTCGAGCGCCCGCTGGGTGGCCGCCGCCAGCGCGAGTTCCGGGTCAGCCGCCAACGCCTCCGGCGCAGGCAGCGTGGGCGGCGCGGCGGTGCGGACAATCCGGTCGTACGGCATGAGTTCCGGCCAGCGGGTGACGAACAGGTCGCTGGCCCGCGTCCAGTCGCCACCGGCGAACGCGTGGCGCAGCGCGTCGACCGGCCGGCCATTGCCGCCGTACCAGCCCGCCGCGCGCAGGTGCAGCTCACGCAGTTCCTCGGCCGGTAGCCGGCCCAACTCGCGGCGCAGCAGGTCAGCCAGGAGCGGCGGGCATCGGTACCACGCCGGACGGCCGCCGTCGTGGTGCAGCAGGCCGGCGTTCTCGGCGAGACCGCTCAGCCGGGTCTCCGCGTCCGCGCCGCCGGTCAGCGCCTCGGCGAGTCCGGCGCACACGGTGTCCGCGACCGCCGCCCGACGCAACAGCTCCCGGTCCGCCGGTTCCAGTCCGGCCAGCACCTCCTCGCGCAGGTAACCGGCCAGCTCCGGCTGGTCCGCGCCGAGTTGGGCGATCCAGCGCTCCGGGTCCGGCTGCTCGCGCAGTGCGAGCGCCGCGATCCGTATCGCCGCCGCCCACCCCTCGGTACGCTCCCGCAACCGTCGTACCGCAGCGACCGGCATCGCCACCCCGTGCGCGGTCAGCAGGTCGGCGATCTCGTCGCCGGTGAAGGCCAGTTCATCCGGACCGATCTCGGTCAGCTCCCCGGCCAGCCGCAGCCGCTGCACGGCCAGCGGCAGCCCGGAGCGACCGGCCGCCACCAGGCGTAACCGCTGCTCGGTGTGGCGCAGCAGGAACTCCAGGCCGGTAAGCGCGGCCGGGTCGGTGATCCGGTGCAGGTCGTCCAGGATCAGCACGGCCGGCCGTTCCCGGGCGGCGAGCGCCGCCGCCAGCACCTCCAGTTCGTCCGGTCGCGGGGCCCGGTCGGGTACCGCCGCCACGGCGGCCGGATCCCCGCCGGTATCCGCGACCGAGCGCAGCGCCGCAGCGAGGTACGCCCAGAGCCGGTCACTGTCGTCTCCGGCCTCGACGCAGACCCAGGCCGGTACGGGAGCGGCCGGGTCTGCCTCGGCGACGGCCCGCCGCCAGGTGGCGAGCAGCGTCGTCTTGCCCCAGCCCGCCGGGGCGCGGAGCAGGGTGACCGGCCGGGCCACCCCGTCGTCGAGCAGCCGGGCCAACCGGGGGCGCAGCACGACCGGCTCGGGCAGCGCGGCAGGCGCCAGCCGGGACGCCAGCAGGGGCGGGCCGGCCGACATCGGGGCCGGCGCGGCCCGGACATCGCTGCGGCCAGCGGCCCGGACATCGCTGCGGCCAGCGGCCCGGACATCGCTGCGGTCATCCGGCATCCGGCCCACCCCCACGGACGCGATTCCTCCCCGGTCCTGCGGCCGGCGGATACCCCACCGGCACCGGTTCACCCCTTCCGGGGGAACCCGGTTCACCCGGGCACCGGACGACGACACCGCTCGCGGCCCTCCGAGCCGTCCGGACGACATGCTGTTCGACCTGCTCAGGGCGGGAGCGGTAGGTGTGGGAGGCGGTCGGCGCGGCGGAGTGGGATGATCGCAAAATGGCTGCGGATCGGGCGTACGACATCGTGTTGTTCGGGGCGACCGGGTTCACCGGTCGGCTCACCGCGGAATACCTGGCCCGGCACGCCCCGGCCGGGCTGCGCTGGGCGATCGCCGGACGGAACCCGGACAAGCTGGCCGACGTCCGGGACCGGCTGGCCGCCATCGACCCGGCCCTGGCCGGCCTACCGCTGCTCACCGCCGACGTCACCGATCCGGCGTCGCTGCGCGCGGTGGCCGCCGACGCGCGGGTCGTGGCCAGCACCGTCGGGCCGTACGTCCACCATGGGGAGCCGCTGGTGGCGGCCTGCGCCGCCGCTGGCACCGACTACCTCGACATCACCGGCGAACCGGAGTTCGTCGACCTGATGTACCTGCGGCACCACGCCGAAGCGGTACGCACCGGAGCGCGGCTGGTGCACGCCTGCGGCTTCGACTCCATCCCACACGACCTGGGCGTCTGGTTCACCGTCAAGCAGCTGCCCGACGACGTGCCGATCACCGTCGACGGGTACGTGCGGGCGGGTGGACGGTTCTCCGCAGGCACGTACCACTCGGCGCTCACCGCCTTCTCGCGTACCGGCGAGGCGTCCCGGGCCGCCCGCGAACGCCGAACCGTCGAGCCTCGCCCGACCGACCGCCGGGCCCGCGCCGTGCCGGGGCGGCTGGCCCGCTCGCGCGATCTGCCGGTCTGGGCGGTACCGCTGCCCACCATCGACCCGCAGGTGGTCCGCCGCTCGGCGGCGGCCCGCCCGGAGTACGGGCCAGACTTCCGCTACCGGCACTTCGCCGCAGTCAAGCGGCTGCCGACCGTGCTGGCCGCCGGTGCCGGCCTGGGCGCCCTGGCCGGGCTGGTACGGCTACCGCCGACCCGGCGCTGGCTGTTCGGCCGGCTCGCCTCCGGCCAGGGACCAAGTGCCGAGCAGCGGGCAAAGTCGTGGTTCCGGGTCCGCTTCGTCGGCACCGGCGGCGGCCGGCGGGTGATCACCGAGGTGGCCGGCGGCGATCCCGGCTACGACGAGACCGCCAAGATGCTCGCCGAGTCGGCCCTCTGCCTGGCCCTGGACGACCTGCCAGCCACCTCCGGGCAGGTCACCCCGGTCATCGCGATGGGCGATGCCCTCCTGCACCGCCTCACCGCCGCCGACATCACCTTCCGCCTGCTCAACGACGCACCCAACGACGGATTGGACGAAGGAAGGGCCCCTTCTTAACGCCTGGTGCATAGGAAGGGCCCCTTTTTAACAACCCCGCCACTCGCCGCACCCCGCCGGCAATGCGGCGCTGCGGGTACGGCGGCGAGCAGCCCGGCGGGTTGACTCTCTACCAGGTTGAGGCGGCAGGATCTCGGACGTGGAGAGCGACCTGCGCAGCATCGGCGAACTGGCCCGGGCCAGCGGGCTGACGGTCAGCGCCCTGCGGTTCTACGATGCCGCCGGCGTGTTGGTGCCGGCCTGGGTGGATCCGGTGACCGGATACCGCCGGTACACCGACGACCAGGTGGCGCCGGCCCGGCTGGTGGCCGGGCTGCGCCGGGTGGGCATGCCGGTGGCCGAGATCGCTCAAGCGGTACGCGCCGAACCCGCCGACGTACACCGGCTGCTCGACGCGCATCTGCGCCGGCTGGCCGACGGTCTGGCCGACGCGCGCCAAGAGGTGTCCCGAATCCGGTCGCTGCTTCCCGCCGACCAGCCGTCGACCGCCACCCGGCTGGTCCTGGCCGGTGCCGACCTGGCCGCCGCCGTGGATGCCGTCCGGTTCGCCGTCGGCACCGATCCTGAGCTGCCGGCGCTGGCCGGGGTGCTGTTCGACGCGACGGAGCAGGGCGTACGCCTGGTCGCCACCGACCGGCACCGGCTCGCGGTGACCTGGGCCGACGCGGTGGTCCAGGGTCCGGCGGTACGCGCGCTCCTGCCGGTGACCGCCGTGGACGAGCTGCGCCAACTGCTGGACCCGGAGCCGACCGAGGTGCGGCTGACCATGCACGGTACGCAGGTCGTCGCCGAGGTCGTCGGTAGCCGGTTGCCGATCACCCCGCTGCCGTACGACTTTCCGGACTACCACCCGTTGTTGCCGCGCGCGGGCGACGGCGGCGCGACCCGCCGGGTATCGGTGGACGCCGCGCGGCTGGTCGCCGCGCTGCGGGCGGGCGAACCGACCCTGACCAGGGAGTACGCTGGCCGGCCGCGGCCGGTGACGGTGCTCGGCCTGCGCGGCGCGGACACGGTACGCCTGCTCGGCCCCGACGATCTCACCCGGGCCGACCCCGCTGAGCTGCACGTCGGCGTCAACGGCGACTACCTGCTCGACGCGCTCGACGCGGCGGGCCACCCACGACCGGTGCTGGAGCTGGGCGGCCCGACCGCCCCGCTGGCCATCCGCCGGCCGGACGACGAGGTCGCCTTCTCCATCCTGATGCCCATCCGGCTGTGACGCCCTGAGCCGGACCCGCCGCTGCGGCCCCAACGCGAGCCTGGTGGCTCCGCCAATGCGGACCTGGTGCCGGCCGGAGGCCGATCCGTCGCTGACGCGAGAGGTGGGTGCGGGAGGCGGGGCGTTGCGGGCACGGCGGTAGCATCCTCTGGTCGGCCCAAGCGACGGAGGCGTACGGAGCAGCATGCTCGACATGGAGTTGATCCGGAAGGATCGCGACGCGGTGGCGACCGCACTGGCGAAGCGGCTCGACGCCGCCGAGGTCGACCGGGCGCTGGACGCGATCCAGCAGCTCGACCGGGATCGTCGCCGGCTGATCAGTGAGATCGACGGGGAGCGCCAGCGCCGCAAGGCCGAGGCCCGGGCGTACGCACAAGCCAAGCGCGCCGGTGTCGAACCGCAGGTGACCAGCGAGGCGGGCCGCAAGCAGGTCGCCGAGTTGGAGGCTGAGCTCGACGAGGTGCAGTCCCGGCTGCGTACCGTGATGAGCGAGTTGCCCAACCTGCCCGCCGACGACGTGCTGCCCGGCGGCAAGGAGGCCAACCGGGTGGTCAAGACCTTCGGCGAGCCACCGGCGATCGAGAAGGTCCGCGACCACGTCGAGTTGAGCCGGATGTTGGGCCTGGTCGACCACGAGCGTGGCGTCAAGCTCGGCGGCTCCGGTTTCTGGATGTACACCGGCGTCGGCGCCCGGCTGGAATGGGCGCTGATCAACTGGTTGATCGAGCGGAACATCGAGGCCGGGTACGAATTCCTGCTCCCGCCGCACCTGCTGCTGGACACCGCAGGCTTCGCCGCCGGCCAGTTCCCCAAGTTCTACGACGACGTCTACCACCTGGACAAGCAGTCCGCGCCGCGTGGACAGTTCCTGCTGCCCACCGCGGAGACGGCGATCCTCGGCGCGTACCAGGACGAGATCCTGGACCCGGCGAAGCTGCCGCTCAAGGTGTTCGCGTACACCCCCTGCTATCGGCGGGAGGCGGCGGGCTCGCACTCGGACGAGCGCGGCACCGTCCGGGGACACCAGTTCAACAAGGTGGAAATCTTCCAGTTCGCCCTCCCCGATCAGGCCGACGCCGCGCTTGAGCAGATGGTCGCGCACGCGGAGAGCCTGGTCGAGGGCTTGGGCCTGCACTACCAGCGCAGTCTGCTCGCGGCCGGTGACTCCAGCGCGTCGATGCGCAAGACCCTCGACATCGAGGTCTTCATGCCGAGCACCGGCAAGTACAAGGAGGTCTCCTCGGTTTCCTGGGGCGGTGACTACCAGGCCCGTCGGGCGGCGATCCGCTACAAGGAGCCGGGCGGCAAGCAGACCCGCTTCGTACACACCCTCAACGGCTCGGCGCTGGCGACCAGTCGGCTCTTCCCGGCGATCCTGGAGCAGTTCCAGCAGCCCGATGGCTCGGTGCTGGTGCCGGAGGTGCTCCGGGACCGGCTCGGTACCGACCGCCTCACCCCTCGCTGACCGCCCCACCACCGGACGACGCGACGTGCGCCGCTTCGGTGCGCGCCGCTTCGGTGCGCGCCGCTTCGGTGCGCGCCGCTTCGGTGCGCGCCGCTTCGGTGCGCGCCGCTTCGGTGTTAATAGGGGGCCCTTCCTCTACCGCAGGCGTTAACAGGGGGCCCTTCCTTCGCAGCCAGGCGGTGAGGAGCAGCGCGGCGAGGAGGACGGCGAGCACGGCGGGGCCGGCGGTGTCCAGGGTGCCGGCGAGCCAGCGCTGGATGCCGGCGGCGGTGGTCACCACCGGGTCGGTGAGCGCATCACGGCGGCCGGCGAAGAGCCGTGCCTCGTACCAGCCGTACCAGGCGACGTAGCTGCCGGCGAGCAGCAGCACCAGGCCGCTGAGCCGGGGTGCCCAGGCGCCGACGCCGCGCAGCCGGGCCACCACCTCGCCGCGCACCAGCGCCACGCCGAGCGCGGCGACCGCCACCACCAGCCCCATGCCGAGGGCGTACGCGCCGAACAGCGCCAGCCCGCGCAGCGTCGAGCCGGCCTGGAGGCTGGTCACCACGGTGGCCAGGAACGGCGCGATGGCGCAGCCCAGCGAGGCGACCGCGTACGCCATGCCGAAGAGCACCATCGACGGCAGCGTGCGGGTCAGTCGCGGTGCCCGGGCCAGCGGGCGCGGGGTGGGCAGCCGCCGGCCGGCGAGCAGCCAGCAGCCGAGCGCCACAAGCAGCAGTCCCAACCCGACGGTGAACCACGGCAGCCGGGGCCGCAGCCAACCGGCGAGTGGGGCCAGCGCCAGCCCGAAGGCGCCGAACACCAGCACGTACCCGCCGGTGAGCGCACCCGCGGCGGTGAGCGCCCGCCGGATCGCGCCCCGCGTGTCGGCGGCACCGGCGACCAGCAACGACAGGTACGCCGGCAGCATCGCGAAGCCGCACGGGTTGACCGCGCCGAGCATGCCGGCGGTCAAGGCGAGCAGCAGTGGCGCCTCCATCAGCCGGCCAGCGCGGTGACTCGGCGGGTGAGGTCCTCCCCGTCCAGCCAACCCTGGTGGACCACCTTGCCGTCCCGGTCGATGATCACGAAGGTGCTCTGCTCGACGACCTCGAAGCGCCGCCAGATCGCCCCCGCCCGGTCGTCGAGCTGCGGCACCGGCTCAAGCTCGAACTCGGTGACGAAGTCGGTCATCGCCTTGTGCTCGCCGAGCCCGGCCACGCCGATGATCGGCACGGTGTCCCGGAAGCCGGGCGCGATCTCGGCCACCGTCCATGCCTGGCTGGCGCAGGCCGCGCACCAGGGCGCCCAGAACCAGAGCACCACCGGTCGGCCGGCCAGGCTGGCGCCGTCGAACGCCGCGCCGTCCAGATGCTTACCGGTGAACCGGAGGGTCTCCGGCACCGGCCCGGGGCTGGCCGGTCCGGTCGAGGGCGACCCGGTGGTGCCCTCCGCCGGGGTCGCGGCGGCCGTTGGGCCGGCCGGCGGGGCCGCCTCGGCGACCGGGTCGGCACCGCAGCCGGCGGTGGCCAGCACCCCGGCGAGCAGTGTGGCGACGATCGCGCCGGTGGAACGTCCCGTGGTACCTGCCGACCGCATCCGCGTCTCCTTCGGTTCGCTCAGCCGGGCCGGGCGCTCGGGCCGCCGCCGGCCACCCGCTCAGGCCCTTGTCAGCCGCAGCGCGAGTTCCGGACAGACCTTGACCGCCTTCGCCGCGCCCTCCCGCAACCAGGTCGGCACGGGAGTGGCCGGGAAGGCCGGGTATCCGTTGTGGTCGAGCCGGATGAAGTCCGGCACCACGTGGGCGCAGAGGCCGTGCCCGTCGCACCGGGACCAGTCCAGCACCAGCTTCTGCGGGTCCGGGTCGGGTGCGCCGGGCAGGCCCATCACGCCCTTGACCCGCCGGCCGCAGCCCTCGCCGGTGGTGTGCCGCTTCAGGTCGTCGGCGAAGACCTCCATCGCCGAGAGGGCGAAGCGGGACGTACCGTCGGGGTGGCTGCACGCGCCGCGGCCCTTGACGTCGCCGGCCGCGGCCCGGACCACCTCCACCGGCGCGCTGCCGGAGACGGCCAGGTCGACGGCGCGGGCCAGGTCGGGCAGGCCGCGTTTGCACGGGCCGCACTGCCCGGCGGACTCGCCGGCCAGGTAGCGCACCACCTGGGCGGCCTCGCCGAGCGGGCAGGTGTCGTTGGCCAGCGGCACGATGATGCCGGCGCCGAGGGTGCCGCCGACCGCGGCCAGCCCCTTGCGGGAGACCTCGGCCTTGTTCGCCGCCTCCCAGGTGATCCACTTGCCGTGGTAGCCGCCCATCAGGATGCCCGGCCCCTCGGGCACCTCGCAGAGTTCGAGGACCTCCCGCAGCGGCGTGCCGGCGGCGCACTCGACCACTGCGTGCCGCTTCGCCGCGCCGGTCACGCTGAGCAGCACGGTGCCGGGCTCGTCGTCGGTGCCGAGCGCCGCGTACTCGTACGGTCCGAGCCGGGCGGCGATCGCCATCTGGGAGTACGTCTCGGCGTTGGAGAGCAGGGTGGGCAGGTTGTTCACGCCGGAGTCGCTGGACCGCTTCTTGGTGCCGGGCGGGATGTGCGGCAACCCGTTGATCCCGTTGACGAGCGCACCGCCCTCGCCGCTGATGAACCGGTGCGGCACCGTCACCACGCTTGTCGGCACCGGCATCCGGCGCTCCTCCAGCGCCTCCATCAGGGAGTCCCGGCCGATCAGGTCGTCGGCCACGCAGAGCACGATCTCCTCGGCGTCGAGCGCGAACGCGGCCAGCGCGGCACCGTCGAGGATCAGGTGCGGGGCCCGGGTGAGGATGACCTTGTCCTTCCAGCTGGCCGGTTCACCCTCGGTGGCGTTCACCACCACCACCGGCGGCAGGTCCTGACGCTCGCAGGACTCCAGCACCGCGCGCAGTTTCCTGGCGAACGGGAAGCCCGCACCACCCTTGCCCTTGAGCTGGATGCCC
This sequence comes from Micromonospora sp. FIMYZ51, assembly GCF_038246755.1. Lineage (NCBI taxonomy): Bacteria > Bacillati > Actinomycetota > Actinomycetes > Micromonosporales > Micromonosporaceae > Micromonospora > Micromonospora sp. FIMYZ51. Next base: position 5,523,767 of record NZ_CP134706.1, read on the forward strand.
TCGGCCAGGCCCAGCAGCACGGAGGGTTCCATCGGGCTGATCGGGCCGTGCACCATCTCGTGCGCACGCAGGTCGAGCCGGCCGAACTCGGCGAATCCGGCGGTGATCCGGGGCTCGCCGACGCAGGCCACCGGCGGCACCGTGGTACGCATCGTCACTTGGCTTCACCCCGCAGACCGGCCCAGTAGGCACCGTCGACACTGTCCGGGTCGGCCCGACGGCGACGCCGGCTCTCGGCGGAGGAGGCCCGGCGTGCCCGCCGAGAGGCGAGGTCGACGAGGGTCGGGGTGTCGTCCTCCTCCGGGGTGTACCGCGCCGGGGGCCGCCAGTAGTCGGTTTCCGCCTCCGGCACCTCGTCCTCGGCGCTGTGTCGTCCGCCGCCGCTGCGGGGCGCGGCGGAGATCGGCGTACCGGAAATGGGTGAACCGGAGATCGGCGCGCCGGAGATCGGGCCGGCGGAGATCGGTGCGCTCGACTCCCAGCGACGCGGGCTGTCCCAGGGCTCCTCCGGCTCGTCCAGGCCCAGGTCCGGCGGGGCCGAGTAGCGGCTGCGGGCGTCGCTGGCGGGCCGGGAGCGCCGGGCGGCACCGACCTCCTCGTCGTCGCGGCGGCGCCGGCCGACCGGCTCACGGTCGTCCGCCAGCAGCAGTTCCTCCTCCTCGCGGCGGCGCGTGGAGCGACGGCCCACCGGCTCGCGCTCCGCGTCCCGCCGGGCGGCCCGGCGCCGGGTCGGCTCCTCGTCGCGCCGGCTGCGGCGGCTGACCGGCTCCAGGTCCTCCTCGACCCGGGCCGACCACCGCTCCGATTCCAGTTCCTCGTCCCGGCGGCTGGTACGCCGGCCGGTCGGTTCCTCGTCGCGGCGTCGACGCGCCACCGGTTCGAGCAGTTCGGTCTCCCGGCGGACGACCCGCTCCAGTTCCTCCTCCTCGCGGCGCGCGGCCCGCCGGACCACCGGCTCCAACTCCTCGTCGCGGCGGTCCCGGCCGGGACGGGCCGGCTCGCCGAGCGAACCCGGCTGCGGCACCACCGGCACGGTGAAGCGTTCCGGGTCGTTGCGCCGGATGGTGGGGCTGGCCCAGGTGCCGGAGGTGGTGTTCGCCCAGCTGGTGTCGCGGCGGGCCCGCTCGTTCTCGCCGCCGCGCTTGGTCAGGGTGCCGAGCAGCGACTTGGGCCGGGTCTCCTCGCTACCCTTGCCGGCCATCGCCTCGTTGAGCGCGGCAGCCTGGTGCTGCTCGCGGCTGCGCCGTTGCAGGGTCACCGAGAGGCGCACGAGCAGCGCCACCACGACCAGCACCACGCAGAGGAAGTAGCTCAGGCTGACCCAGCCGGCGGGCGGGCGGCCGGCGCCCAGGCCGTGGAAGATGCCGAACGGCCAGGAGACGTACGCCATCGAATGCAGCGCCCGCCACACCCACTTGGGGCCGATGTCGGCGAACCGGGCCCGGATGATGCCGGTCCAGAGCACGCCGACCATGAGCAGCGCGGCGATGGTGCCGAGCCCGACGTAGAGGCCCCGGCCACCGACGAACGGCACGGCGGCGTCGGTCATTCCGGCCCGACCGGTGGCGATCTTCGTGATCACGTGGAAGCCGAGGCCGGCGACGCCGAGGATGCCGGTGGCCCGGTGGGCGGACTGAAGCAGGACCCGGTGCCGGATGAGCAGCACCAGCCGGTCGGTCGAGACCAGCCCCAACATCACGGTGATGCTCAGCGCGACGAGCGCGACGACACCGGCGAAGAACTCGGTGAAGAAGAAGCCCATCGCGTATGCCTGCTGACCGGCGCCGGTGAGCATGGTCAGCGCCCACAACACGGCGAGTCCGCACGCGGTCAGCGCCAGGATCTGGGCGCGGGACCGCACCCGGATCCCTCTGGTGCTGACGCTGGTACGGACGGCAGGCGGGTTCTCGTTCTGCGTAGCCCGGGCCACTGTGCTCCTCGATCGTCTCGCGGCGGCGCACCGCCGGCCGACCTGTTCCCCACACCAGTACGGCTCCGGACCCTCGGACGGATCAGCCCGCGAGAAAAAATTCTGGGCAACTTGTCGAACCGTCCCCGCACCCGGCGCGTGTAGGCGGCCCGAGCAGTCACTCATGTCCATACGTTGACAGTCAATGAAATCCGCTTGTAACCTTTCCGAAATTTTTCAGCCCAGCCTGCAAGATCTGGGCAAGGGCTCCATCACCCCCATCCCCCGCCCCCAGGAGCACCCGATGCATCGACGTCGACTCCGCCCAGCGCTCGTCGCGCTCGCCACGATCGCCAGCCTCCTCGCCCCCAACCTCGTGACGACGCCCCCGGCCATGGCCGCACCGGCCGGCGGCAAGAAGGTCATCGCCAACCTCTTCGAGTGGAACTGGCCCTCGGTGGCCAGCGAGTGCACCAGCACCCTCGGCCCGAAGGGCTACGGCTACGTCCAGGTCTCGCCCCCGCAGGAGCACGTCCGCGGCAACCAGTGGTGGGTGGCCTACCAGCCGGTCAGCTACCGGATCGAGTCCCGCAAGGGCACCCGCGAGCAGTTCCGTTCCATGGTGGCCACCTGCCAGGCAGCCGGCGTGAAGGTGATCGTGGACGCGGTCATCAACCACATGTCCGGCCAGGCGAACGGCGGCACCGGCTGGGCCGGCTCGTCGTACCAGCACTACGTCTACCCGGGCATCTACCAGGCGCAGGACTTCAACTACTGCGGTCGCAACGGCAACAACGACATCGCCAACTACCACGACCGGTACGAGGTGCAGTACTGCGAACTGGTGAACCTCGCCGACCTCAAGACCGGCTCGGACTACGTCCGGTCCCGGCTGGCCGCGTACCTCAACGACCTGCTCTCGCTCGGCGTGGACGGCTTCCGGCTGGACGCCAGCAAGCACATGCCCGCCGCCGACATCGCAAACATCCTCAGTCGACTCGACCGTCGGCCGTACATCGTGCAGGAGGTGATCTTCGGCGCGGGCGAGCCGATCACCCCGAACGAGTACACCGGCAACGGCGACGTGCACGAATTCCGCTACGGCAAGGACCTGGCCCGGGTCTTCCGCTCGGAGCGGCTGGCCTACCTGCGCAACTTCGGTGCGGGCTGGGGCCACCTGCCCAGCGGCGTCTCCGCCGTCTTCATCGACAACCACGACACCCAGCGCGACGACGGCGGCGTGCTCACGTACCGCGACCGGGGCATCTACGCGCTCGCCAACGCCTTCATGCTGGCCTGGCCGTACGGCTCGCCGTCGGTGATGTCGAGCTACACCTTCAACAGCCGGGACGCCGGCCCGCCCTCGGACGGCACCAACAAGACGTTGAACACGGTGTGTTACTCGGGTTGGGAATGCGAGCACCGCTGGCCGGTGATCGCGAACATGGTCGGCTTCCGCAACGCCACCGAGGGCACCGGGGTCAGCAACTGGTACGACAACGGCAACAACCACATCGCCTTCAGCCGTACCGGCCGGGGCTTCATCACCATCAACGACGAGGACGCCGCGGTCAACGGCCGCTCGTACTACACCGGCCTACCCGCCGGCCGCTACTGCGACATCATCCACGGCACCTACTCAAACGGCACCTGCACCGGCCCGATCATCACGGTCGACGCCAACGGCTGGTTCCCCGCCAACGTCCCCGCCCACGACGCAATAGCCATCCACACCTCCGCCCGCCTCCCCTAACCCACCCACCCCACCCCTCCCCCACCCCTCTCCCCTCTCCCTCCCCTCACCCCCACCCCACCCGCCGCGTTGATCATGAGGTTAGCGGCACTTTGACGATCAAATACCGCCGCTAACCTCATGATCAACCGGGAGGGTTGGGGGTTGGGGGTTTGGGGGGGAATGGGAGGGTTTGGGGGTAGGGTGAGGGTGTGGGGGTTGGCGTGGGGGCGGTGGGCGGTTGTCGCCATCAGTGCGTCCCTCCTGGTTGTGGGGGGTGTCGCCTATGGCGGGTGGAGGTTGACCTCGCTGCCCGGGGCGGCACCGGTGGCGCGGCCGGACGACCTGACTTCCCGGCCCGTCGGCGAGGCGACGACGCCCGCCGCTGACGAGGCGCCAGGCGGTCCGGCTGCGGTGCCTGCGCCGGACTGGCTACCGGAGATCGACTACGACCCGGCACCCGCCGGCTTCCCCGCCGACCCGGACACCCTGGACACCACACCGTTGACCGAGGGGGTACGCCCCGACCGCCGGCTCGCCGTCTACGACGCGCCCGGCGGACGACCGCTGGCCTTCCTGATGCCGACCATCCGTGGCGTTGAGCTGACCGTACCCGTCGCGCAGCGGGAGGCTGGCTGGACGGCCGTACTGCTCCCCTCGGCCAACCGCAGACTGGCCTGGCTGCCACCCGGCGGCTTCCGTACGGTCCCACTGGTCGACCAGATCGTGGTGGAGCGGGTGCCGTACCGGCTGACCTGGTACCGCGACGGCGAGGCGAAACGCAGTTGGCGGCTCAGTCTGGGCCAGCCCGGCCAGGAGACGCCACTCGGCCGGACCTTCGTCCTGGGCCGCACCCCACCACCGGAGGCGGTCTACGGCGGCGTCGACATCCTCGCCCTCGGCTCGATCCCCGATGACCCGGACGCGGTACCCGCAGGTCTGCGGGGCGCGCACATCGGCATCCACACCTGGTACCACGACGGCGAACTGGGCCGGTCGACCACGAACGGCTGTATCCGGCTGACCAGCAGCGGCCAGCGGCTCCTGCTGGAGCAGCTGCGTCCGGGCACGCCGGTGGTGGTCGTCGACGAGCTACCCACCCCACCCCCGACCGCCTGATCCCCTCCCGGTGACCTTCCGCCTGCCGGTGCTCCCGTTGGGCGTGCCCAGGCAAACGGTCAGGACGGTCGTAGCGGGACGTTCGGCCCTGGCATGGGATCAGTTTCCAGGGGTATCACCTGGTCATGAGGGCGAGTTTCCGGCTCGGCCGGATCGTGGGCGTACCGGTGGGGGTCAACTGGAGCGTCCTGGTCATTTTCGGGCTGATCTGGTGGGGGCTGTCGGCAAACCTGTTTCCGCAGTCGTACCCGGGCCGCTCCGGCGTGGCGTACCTCTTCGCGGGATTGGCCGCGGCGGTGGTCTTCTTTCTGGGGCTGCTCGCCCACGAGGTGTCGCACGCGGTGGTGGCGAAGCGTAACGGGCTGGGCGTCGAGGGGATCACCCTGTGGCTCTTCGGCGGGGTCGCGCAGTTGCGTGGTGAGGCCCGTACCCCGGGGGCGGAGCTGCGCATCGCCGGCATCGGTCCGCTGGTCAGCCTGATCATCGGCGGCTTCTTCGGGGCGATCGCGATGTTGCTCGGCATCGCCGGGGTGCAGGGGCTCTGGCTGGGCGTGATGGCCTGGCTCGCCGGCATCAACCTGCTGCTGGCGGTCTTCAACATTCTGCCGGCGGCGCCGCTGGATGGTGGCCGGCTGCTGCGCGCGGCGGTCTGGAAGGGCACCGGGGACCGGGTTCGGGCGACGGTGGTCGCGGCCCGGGCCGGTTGGGTGTTCGGCGTGGTGCTGATCGGGTTCGGGCTCTGGCGGTTCCTCACCGGTGCCGGCGTCGGCGGGCTGTGGCTGGCGCTGATCGGCTGGTTCCTGATCGGGGCGGCAAGCCTGGAGGAGCGGCAGGCCCGGGTGGGCAGCGCGCTGCGTGGGCTACGGGTCGCCGACGTGATGACTCCGCAGCCGCAGACCGCCTCGGGCGAGATGACGGTGGCCGACTTCGTCGACAACTATCTTTTCGCGTACCGGCACACGGCGTTGCCGCTGACTGCGGACGGGCGGCCGGTCGGCCTGGTCACCCTCGACCGGGTCCGTGGCGTCCCGAGTGACCAGCGGAGCAGCACCACCCTTGAGGCGGTGGCCTGCCGGGCCGAGGACCTGGTGCTCGCCTCTCCCGACGAACAGCTCACCGACCTGCTGCCCCGGCTCAGCGAGTGCGCCGACGGCCGCGCCCTGGTGGTCACCGAGGGTCGCCTGATCGGCATCGTCTCGCCAAGCGACATCAGCCGCGCCGTCCAGCGCGGCCACCTACGCGATCATCCCTGACCGCCCCGCCGCCTCCACCCCTCAGCACCGCCGATCTTGCACTCTCGGTCGGGACAAATACCCAAGAAAGTGATATACCGGCGACTAAAAGTGCAAGATCGGCGCGGGGAGGGCGCGCGGGGAGGGCGCGCGGGGAGGGCGCGCGGGGAGGGCGCGCGGGGAGGGCGCGCGGGGAGGGCGCGCGGGGAGGGCGCGTGGGTGGGGGCGGGGTCAGCGGGGGAAGAGGTGGTCGAGTTCCTCGGTGCGGAAGGTGGCGGTGGGGTCCAGGCGGGATAGCAGGGCGGCGAAATCGGTCCAGTGGGGGTAGGTGGCGGCGATCTCCTCGGTGGGGATCGTGAAGACCTTGCCCCAGTGCGGGCGGGGCGCGAAGGGGGCGAGGGCGCCCTCGACCGCGGCGACCACCGGCAGCACCGCCGAGGCGTCGGCGATCCAGGTGAAGTGGATGGCGAGGCTGTCCCGGCCCTGGTTCGGGCTGAGCCAGAGCTCGTCGGCGGCGACGGTACGCAGCTCACTGGTCTGCGACACCGGGGCGATCAGGTGCGCCACCTCGTCCAGCGCGGCGAGTGCGTCGGCGGCCACGGCCCGGGGCAGGTGGTACTCGGACTGCAACTCCTCGCCGCTGCTCGGGGTGAAGCCGAGCCGGAAGTGCGGCAGCCGCTCGTGCCAGGGGCCGGCGACGCCGAGCTGCTCGGTGCAGTTGACCGTCGGCATGCCGGGCACCGGGTGCCAGGGCCGGTCGGCCGCCGTCGTGCCCAGCCAGCCCGCCGGGGGTGGCGGCTGGTCCGCCAGCTGCTTGCGCCAGACCTGGGTGCCGCGCGTCGAGCGCCAGTCGGTGAAGACACTGACGCTGTACGCGGAGTCGAGCGCCTCGTCCAGGGCGGCGCGGGGCAGGTCGAGCTGGACGTACTGGCGGATGTCGAAAGTGGGCAGCACGTCCAGGGTGAGCCGGGTGACGATGCCCAGCGCGCCGAGCGAGACGACCATCCCGGGGAAGTCGGCGCTGCCGCGCTGCACGGTGCGCAGCTCCCCCGACGCGGTGACCAGTTCCAGGCCGGCGACCGCAGTGGCCAGGTTGCCGATGACCGCGCCGGATCCGTGGGTGCCGGTGGCCACCGCGCCGGCCACCGAGATGTGCGGCAGCGAGGCGAGGTTGGCCAGGGCGTACCCCCGCTCGTGCAGCCAGGTGGCCAGCTCGCCGTAACGCATCGCGGCCGGCACCTCGACCTGCCGCCGTGCTTCGTCCAGGCGTACGGTGGCCGGCAGGCCGGCGAGGGTGACCTGATCGCCTGTGGTGTCGCCGAGCCGGTTGAAGGAGTGTCCGCTGCCCACCGCGCGGATCCGGTCGCTGCCGGCGACCAGCTCGCGCAGCTCATCGACGGAGGACGGCCGGTGGTACGCCCGGGCGGCGTAACGGACGTTTCCCGCCCAGTTGCGGTGCGTCGACACTGCGACCCCCTTCTCCGCGCCGACGGTTACCGTCGGTCCCGTCGGGGAACCCTACGCCGATGAGCAGCTACCGTGATCCCGCCCCTCGCGGCGACGTCTACCCCTCCGAAGAGGAGATCGACCCGACCGGCAGCGGCGTCGAGCCGGCCAGCGGCCCGGTCGGTGCGTACTTCGGGAGCCAGCCCAGCCCACAGCCCGCCCCGACGCCCGGGCCGACGCCCACGCCGCCGCCCACCCCCGGCCCGCCGCCCCGCAGCGAGGTCGGCTCGCGGTCGATCGTCAGTCGGCACCTGGACGGCTCGGTGGAGGTGGTCACCGACTTCGACGGGGACGGCATCGCCGACGTGGTGCAGTTCGACCTCGACGGTGACGGGGTGCCGGATGTCACCTACATCGACAGTGACCGGGACGGCCGGCTGGACACCGTGCTGCGCGCCCCGGCCCACTGACCGCGAGGCTCGGCGGGCGACGACCCCGGCGCCCGGCGACGGCTCAGAGCTGCCGCATCACCTCGGTGGCGACCAGGTCCAGGTGGTCCAGGTCGCTGAGGTCGAGCACCTGGAGGTAGATGCGCTGGGTGCCGGTCTCCGCGTACCGACCGATCCTGTCGACGACCTCGGCCGGCGTGCCGGCCAGCCCGTTCTCGCGCAGTTCGGCCGGCTCCCGGCCGATCGCTTCGGCCCGCCGGGCCACCTCGGCGTCGTCCCGCCCGCAGCAGAGCACCAGCGCGTTGGACCAGGTCAGCTCAGCCGGGTCCCGACCGATCTCCTGGCACGCGGCGCGCATCCGGCCGAACTGGGTGACCGTGTCGGCGATCGAGACGAAGGGCAGGTTGAACTCGTCGGCGTACCGGGCGGCGAGCGCCGGCGTACGCTTCGCGCCCATCCCGCCGAGCAGGATCGGCGGGTGCGGTCGCTGCACCGGCTTGGGCAGTGCGGGCGAGTCGCTTACCTGGTAGTGCTTGCCGGCGAAGTCGAACGTCTCGCCCGGCGGGGTCCGCCACAGACCGGTGATCACGGCCAGCTGCTCGGCCAGTCGGTCGAACCGCTCCCCCAGCCCGGGGAACGGGATTCCGTACGCGCTGTGCTCGGCGTCGTACCAGCCGGTGCCGATGCCCAGCTCGACCCGGCCGCCGCTCATCTGGTCGACCTGGGCGACGGTGATGGCGAGCGGGCCGGGCAGCCGGAACGTCGCGGCGGTCATCAGCGTGCCGAGCCGGATCGATCGGGTGTCGCGGGCCAGTCCGGCCAGGGTGGTCCAGGCGTCGGTGGGGCCGGGTTCGCCACTTACCGAGCCCATCTTGAGGTAGTGGTCGGAGCGGAAGAAGGCGCCGAAGCCGGTCTCCTCGGCGCGACGGGCCACGGCGAGCAGGTCGTCGTAGCTGGCACCCTGCTGAGGTTCGGTGAAGATCCGCAGTTCCATGTGTCGAGCATAGGAAGCCACCGGCCTGGTCGCCTGGATCTAGGGTGAGGCGATGTCCGAGATCGCCGTCGCCGCAGCCGACCTTGAGGTCACCTACGGCAGCGTGACCGTCGTCCGCGACGTCGGGTTCGAGCTGCCGGCCGGTGGCGCGCTCTGCCTGGTCGGTGAGAACGGTGCCGGCAAGTCCACGGTGTTGCGCTGCGTCACCGGCCTGGTCGAGCCGACCGCCGGCTCGGTGCGGGTCTTCGGCGCGCCGCCGGACGGCACGGCCGCGTTCTGGCGCCGGGTGGTGGCCACCGTCGAACACCCCAGCTGGTACGCCGGGCTCACCGTCCGCGAGCACGTGGAGCTGGTCCGGCTGGCCGGCGGCGGTGATCCGGCCGACGGCCGGGTGGACGAGTTGCTCACCGTGCTCGGTTTGCGCGATCTCGGCGACGGCACGCCGGACCGGCTCTCGTCCGGGGAACGGCAGCGGCTGTTGCTGGCCGCTGCCCTGGCCCGCCGGGCCGACCTGCTGGTGCTCGACGAGCCGGAGCAGCGGCTCGACGCGGCGATCCGGCCGGTGGTGGCGGGGCTGCTCGGCGAGCACCTGGCCGACGGTGGAAGCCTGCTGCTGGCCAGCCACGATCCGGCCTTCGTGACCGCGCTCGGCTGCCCGGTGCTGCGGCTGCACAGCGGCGCACCCGCCCCGGACGAGTCGTTCCCGGCCACGCCCGCGCCCGGTGCCCTGGTCGACACGGCACCGGTGATCGGCGGGATCCCGCTGGCTGCCGGGCCGGACCGGTCTGCGGCGGCTGCGCCGGGACCGTACGGATGACGCAGGTCGCCGACCCGCCGGTGCAGCGGGAGCGGGCCGCGGTGACCGCGCGCCGGTTGCGCCGCTGGGTCCGGCGGCGGCGGGCCGGCCGGGGTCGCACGCTGTCGTTGGAGACCGCGTACGTGCTGGTGCTGACGGTGGCGATGGCGGTCGCCCTGGCCGGGCCGCGGCTCGGACCGGCCCTCTGGCCGGAGCAGCCGGTGGCCGGGCCGGACCGGGCGGTGGTGCTGGTGCTGCTGGGCGCGGGTGCCGCCGGACTGGTGCGCCTGCTGCGCGGCCTGGGGCCGCTGGTGCTCGGCCGCGACGAACTGACCTGGCTGCTCCCGGCCCCGGTGGCCCGGCGCGGCCTGCTGCTGCCCGCGCTGGTGCGGGCGCTCACGGTCGGGGCCGTCGCGGGGGCGGTGCTGGCGCTCGCCGGGGTGGCCCGGTTGGCGGCCCGCCCGATCTCCGGGCCCGCGCTGGCCGGGTGGCTGGCCGTGGGTGCCGCCGCTGGTGTGCTGCTCGCGCTGCTCGCGGTGGCCGCCCAGCGAAGGCCGGCCGGTGCCCGCCTGCTGGACGCGGGACTGCCGGCGGTCCTGCTGGCGCTGGGCGCGACCGCGCTGCTCGCCCGGGTGCAGCCACTGCCGGTCCTGCCGCCGGTCGCCGCGCCGCCGCTTGCCCTCACGGTCGCCGTACTCGGTATCGTCGTCGCCCTCACCGCCGTGGCGGTACGCGGCCTGGCGCGGCTGCCCGACGCGCGGCTGTACGAGCCGTCGTTGACCGTCGGCACCTACCTGGACGCGGCGTACGCGGTCGAGCCGTCCTTCGTCGCCGACCTGCGCGAGCGGCGGTACTGGCGGCGGCGGGCGTTGCGGTCCCGGCCGCTGCGGCCCCGGCGCGGCTGGCTCGTACCGTGGCAGCAGGATCTGCTGGTGTTGCGCCGACGCGGGCGGCGGGTGGCGGCGCTGTTCGCGGTGGCCGCGCTGCCGGCGTTGCTCACCACCGGTCCCGGGTGGCTGCCGACGGCGGCCCTGGTGGTGGGCGCGGTCACCGCGGGTGGGGTGACGCTCGACGCGCTGCGCCGCGACGCGGCCCATCCGGCGTTGCTGCGGCTGCTCGGGCTGACCGGCCGGCGGGCGGTGGCGATCCGGCTGATCGTGCCGGCGCTGCTGGCCACCGCCTGGTCCGGGCTGGCCATGGCCGTGCTGAGCTGGCTCGGCGACCTGCCGTCGGGCCCGTGGTGGGCGTTGGGGCTGGCGTTCGGTCCGCTGGCCGCGATGACCGCTGTACGGCGGGCCCAGGCCGGCCGGATCGACAACTCGCTGCCGCTTGTCGAGACGCCGATGGGTGCCATCGCACCCGGCCCGGTGATGTGGCTGGGCAACGGGCTGGACGTGCTGGTGTTCGCGGTGCCGACCCTGTTCGCCCTGCTGGTGAACGTGCAGCCGACCTGGGGCTGGGTCGGGGTGCAGGCCGGGCTTTCGGCCGCCGCCGTGCTGGCGTACGTGCAGTTCGGCGCGGATACCCGCCGCCCTCGGGTGTGAACCCGGCAGCCACCGGTCCACGTTGAGCGATCGCGGCGGGACTGCCGATGGCGCCTACCGCCACCTCGGCGCGGGGACAGCGACACGGACGGAAATTCTTGCAGGGTTTTCAGATGCACACAATAGCCGGCCTGGCATTGCCGCGAAGGATGAAACAGAGGTTCACAACCATCGACACCACTGTTACGGTCACGCAACCACCGCAACTTCTTGCATTACTTGCAGGAATCCTTGCTGTCATCGTGACTGCACCTGACCGTCCCCAGAGGAGGGCTCCGTGCGCATCCCCCGTCCCCGTGCCGCGATCTCCGCGGCCCTGGCCGCGACCCTGGTCGCGGCCGGTCTCACCGCCGTCACCCTCGGCACCACACCCGCCGGCGCGGCCGACGTACGCGCCAACGGCGATGCGATCGTCCACCTGTTCCAGTGGCGGTGGGACTCCATCGCCGACGAATGCGAGACCAACCTCGGCCCGAACGGCTGGGGTGGCGTGCAGGTCTCGCCACCGCAGGAGCATGTGGTGCTGCCCAGCGCCGAGGGCGCCACCTACCCGTGGTGGCAGGACTACCAGCCGGTGTCGTACCGGCTGGACGCCACCCGGCGAGGCACCAGGGCCGAGTTCGTCAACATGGTCGAGCGCTGCCGGGCGCAGGGCGTGAAAATCTATGTGGACATGGTGCTCAACCACATGAGCGGCACCGGTTCGGCCGGCAGCGGACCGGGCAGCGCGGGCACCGTCTACAGCAAGTACAGCTACCCGAACCTGTTCAACGACGGCTCGGGCGACAGCTACGGCTACGCCGACTTCGCGCCCTGCTACCGACGGATCAGCAACTGGGGCAACAAGCAGGAGGTCCAGGACTGCGAGCTACTCGACCTGGCCGACCTCAACACCGCCGACCCGGAGGTACGCCGGAAGATCGCCAAGTACATGAACGCGGTCATCGACCTGGGCGTGGCCGGGTTCCGGGTGGACGCGGCCAAGCACGTGCAGGAGGCACACCTGGCCGACATCATCAACCGGCTGCGTGACGTACCCGGCTTCGGCGGTCGGCCCGACCTCTTCCACGAGGTGTACGGCGACGGGACGATCCCCTACACCGCGTACGCCCCGTACGGCGGAGTGACCAACTTCGACTACCAGCGCGCCGTCTCGTCGGCGTTCCGCGACGGCAACATCGCCCAGTTGGGCAACCTGCCCAACTACGGCGGGCTCACCGCGCAGCAGGCCGTGGTCTTCATCGACAACCACGACACCCAGCGGGAGAACCCGACGCTTACCTACAAGAACGGCGCCCGCTACTACCTGGCGGACACGTTCATGCTGGCCCACCCCTACGGCCGGCCCCAGCTGATGTCGAGTTACGCCTTCGGCTCCGTGCACGGGCAGGGCCCGCCCAGCACCTCAACCGGCAGCACCCTGGCCACCGACTGCGGCAACGGCGCGTGGATCTGCGAGCACCGCAACCCCGGCGTGGCCGGCATGCCGGGCTTCCGCAACGCGGTCGCCGGCACCGGCATCGGATCGGTCGTCACCGAGGGCAACGGCCGGCTGGCCTTCGCCCGGGGCAACCGGGGGTACGCGGCCTTCAACGCCACCGGCAGCACGTGGAGCCGCAGCTTCGACACCTCGCTGCCGGACGGCCGCTACTGCAACGTCGGCCGGGGCCGGTACGACCGCTCCACCGGGGCCTGCCCGGGCGGCGTGGTGACCGTCTCCGGCGGTGCCTTCACCGCGTCGATCCCCGCAGACCAGGCCGTCGCCCTGCACGTCGAGGCCCGCCTGGACGGCCCGGCGCCCACTCCCACGGCCACGCCGACCGCCGGGCCGACCGGCTCGCCGACGCCGACCCCGAGCCCGTCCAACCCGGCCGGGGCCACCCGGTTCACCGCGACCGTGACCACCACCCCCGGTCAGGAGGTGTACGTGGTCGGCTCGCTTCCGCAGCTCGGCTCCTGGAACCCGGCGAACGGGGTGCCGCTCTCCACCACGTCGGGCAGCTACCCGACCTGGACCGGGTCGGTGGACCTCCCGGCCGGCACCGCCTTCGAATGGAAGCTGGTGAAGGTCGGCAACGGCACGGTGCAGTGGGAGAACGATCCGAACCGTACCGGCACCGCCGGCACGGCCATCACCGCCAGCTGGAACCAACCTGCCGGCAACCCGCCGGGCGATGCGACTGTCTCCTTCCGGGCCACCGCCACCACCACCCTGGGCCAGCACCTCTACGTCGTCGGTGACCTGCCCGCGCTCGGTGGCTGGGATCCGGCCCGGGGCGTACGCCTCTCGCCCACCGGCTACCCGGTCTGGACCGGCGAGCTGAGCCTGCCGACCGGCACCGCGTTCTCCTACAAGTACGTCAAGCGCACCGACGCCGGCCAGGTGGTCTGGGAGTCGGGCGCAAACCGTACGGCCACCGCCACCGGACCGCTCACCCTGACCGACACCTGGCGCTGACCGACACCCTGGCACTGACCGACACCCTGGCACTGACCGGCACCCTGGCACTGACCGGCACCCTGGCACTGACCGGCACCCTGGCGCTGACGGCAGCATCGCGCGGCCCCTCCCGAGTTCGATCGGGAGGGGCCGCCCCCGTTGCGCGGGTCGGGTAGCTGTCGTGGCGTTAAAAGGGGGCCCCTGCTCTACACCAGGCGTTAATAAGGGGCCCTTCCTTTCACGGGGTTGCGCGGCGGATGATGAGCCAGCTGACGATGGCGAGCGGGATAGCGAGCAGTGCGGGATAGCCCACCAGCAGGGCCGCGCCGGACTGGTCGGCGAACCATTCGCCGATCGCCGGCCACCAGCCCCGCCAGGAGGCCAGCACCGCCGCACCGCCGAACACGACGAGCGACAGGGTGCCGAGCGTGAGCATGCCGTTGACACCCCACCGCTTGAACACCAACGCGATGGCCATGCCCAGGAAGCCGAGCAGCAGGAACGGGATCGCGAAGCCGAGGAACCGCAGTACCGGGTGCTCCACCAGCAGGAACGGCAGGCCGAAGAAGCGCAGTCCAATGCCCCAGCCGCCGGTCGCCTCCTCGGTGACGGCCAACAGGTAGAGCACAGCGGCGTAGCTGATCGCCTGTGCCCCGAACTGGAGGACGTTGCCGAGGTAGAAGCTGCGGCGCGAGACGCCCAGGCCGATCGCGAACGGGAAGTCCTGCGTGATTGTGGTGATGCAGGCGACGAGCATCACGATGTAGATGCTGAGCAGGCCACCGGTGGTCGGTTCGGCTTCGATGGGTTCGCGCATGGCGGTGAAGAGCGCCAGGTTGATGAAGAAGCTGAGGGCGAGGATCCCCCAGGGCCAGCCGACCACGAGGGGCCAGGCGACGAACTGGAGCCGGGCGACGGTCAGGGCTCGGTTCATCGGAGTGCCTCCTTGCTGGTCGCCCCGGCGGTGGCCGGCGCGGCGCCGTTGGTCGCGGTGGTCAGGCGGACGACGGTGTCCTGGAGCGAGGAGGCTTCCAGGGTGAGGCCGAGGGTGCGGGCGCGGTCGTGCTCGGCCGGGCCGAAGTCGCCGCGTACGGTGGCGCGGGCCGTTCCGCCGAGCAACATCCGGTGTAGTTCGGCACCGGTACGTGCGAACTCGTCCACCGCGGCGACCGGGCCGGACACGGTGAGTACCTGACCGCGCAGCGCCTCCGTCTCCGCATCCAGCAGCAGCCGACCCCGGTCGATCAGCAGCACGTGCTCGATCAGGTCGCTCACCTCGTCGATGAGGTGGGTGGAGAGCACGATCGTGCGGGGGTGCTCGGTGTAGTCGGCCAGCAGGCGGTCGTAGAAGATCTGCCGGGCGACGGCGTCCAGGCCGAGGTACGGCTCGTCGAAGAAGGTGAGCGGGGCCCGGGAGGCCAGCCCGATGATGATGCCGAGTGAGGAGAGCATGCCCCGGGACAGCTTGCTGACGGCGCGCCGCAGCGGCAGCCGGAAATCGTCGACCAACTGCTTGGCGAACTCGTCGTCCCAGCCCGGGTGGACCAGGCTGGCCGCGCGCAGCACGTAGTGCACGGCCATCGACGGGTACGTCTGGCTCTCCTTGATGAAGGAGATGCGGGACAGCACCGCCTCGTTCTCGTACGGGTGCTGCCCGAAGACCGTGACCTCGCCGGAGGTGGCGAAGTGCTGCGCGGTGAGGATCTGCATCAGGGTGGTCTTGCCGGCCCCGTTGCGGCCCAGCAGCCCGTAGATCCGGTTCTCGGTGAGCGAGAAACTGATCCCGTCCAGCGCGGTGACCTCCCGGTACCGCTTGGTCAGATTGCTGACGGTGACGACCGGGCTCATCGGGACCCCTCCCACGTGTCGATCATGTGTTTGAGTTCCGCCGGGTCGATGCCGAGCTTGCGCGCCTCGGTGAGCAGCGGTTGGACGTACTGCCGAGCGAAGTCGTCGCGACGCCGGCCGCGCAGCTTCGCGCGGGCGCCGGAGGAGACGAACATCCCGATTCCTCGTTTCTTGTAGAGCGTTCCGTCGTCGACCAGCTTGTTGACGCCCTTGGCTGCGGTGGCGGGGTTGATTCGGTGAAAGGCCGCCAACTCGTTCGTGGACGGCACCTGCGCCTCCTCGGCCAGCGTCCCGTCCAGGATCGAGTTCTCCAGCAGCTCCGCGATCTGGAGAAAGATCGGTCGCCCGTCCTCCATCACATCCACCACCGTGACTCGCCGCCCTGGTTGGCCGGTTCACTACTCATGTAACTAACCATGCAACCACGGTGCCTCTGCTGTCAAGCGAACGTGCCGCCCGGTCGCGGTGACCGGGCGGCACGTCAGCAGGTTGTGGTTGTGGTGTTAATAGGGGGCCCCTGCTCTACCCCAGGCGTTAGAAGGGGGCCCCTCCTTTCAGCCGGTAGGCGCGGATGATCGTCTGGTCGATCGTGTTGCCCTGCCGGTCGGCGACCGAGGTACGCAGCGACACGTAGCCGTTGCCCCGGGGATGCTGGACCGTCGCGGTCCAGTTCTTGCCGGCGGCCTTGACCTTGGCCGGCTGCCAGGTCCTGCCGTCGTCGTACGAGACCTGCACGGTGACCCGCTTCGGCGTGACCGACGCCCCTTCGTTGCCGATGACCCGCAGCGGGATGTCGAAGCGTCGGCCGGCGGGTGCCGCGGAGTTGCGGTCGAGCTTCGGGGCGTACCGCACCACCATCATCGGCAGCAGCGCCCAGTCTGCTCCGTCGGGTCGGGCGGAGCGGAACCGCCAGGTCAGCGCGACCTCGGTGGACAGCTCAGCGATGCTGCGCCGGGCCGAGGCCTCCAGCCGGTACGCCGCCGGCTGCGCCGGCACCTCGAAGATGCCGAAGCCGGCCTCCTGCGCGCCGGTCCATTCGTCGATCAGCTCGTCGCCCCGGTAGAGCGCGGTCCGCTCGGCGTCGGCAGTGGAGATGCCGCCGTGCCCGGCCGCGTCACCGTGCATCGGGATGTCCACCAGGATCACGTCCTCGATCCGGGCGGCGCTGCCGCTCGGGCTGCCGGTCCGCAGCAGGGTCGGCCCGATCGGTGCGCCGTTCCACACGTCCTGGTAGGACCGGCCGGCCCGGTACCGCTGGGCCTCGCCGAAGAGCACCTTCCGGAACTCCCCGTACTCCTCGTCCTCGGCGCGCTGCTCGAAGTAGAGGCTGCCGGCCCAGGCGACTCCCTTGGTGCTGTGGTACTCGGTCCACCTGTCGCTCACCGGCACCGGCATGCCGAAGGTCGACCCGTACACGCCGTCGAACGCCGCGGACATGTCCCGATCGACGTGGTTGCCGACCCGCTCGCCGCGCAACTCGTGCCGCACGGTGGCCAGCTCCGAACGCCGGACGTCCTTGCGGTACCCGGTGGGCAGCCGACCCGGGAATCCCTCACCCAGGTGATAGAGGTGCGGGCCGCCCGCGCCGCCGGGCCGCACCCACTGGTGCGCCACCATGCTGCTGAGGTGGTCCGCGTTCTTCTGGCTACCGAGCTGGGCCGAGTGGATGGTGGTGAAGTCCTCGGCCATGACGCCGATCAGCCCGTACGCCCCGTCGGACAACTCGACCACCATCGCCATCTGGACCAGGGCCAGCCGGGCGGCGCGGTCCGGCACGGTGGCCCTGATCGGCTTGGCCTTGCGGGCGTCCAGGCTGACCGTGGCGTCCCGGGTCAGGTTGAGCTCGGGTTGGGCCAGCAGACTGCTGCGCACCTGGTCGTCGTACTCGTCGATGACGCTTGTCACGGCGTACCGGCCGGTGGGGACCCGGACGGTGACGGCGCCGTCGACCGCGCTGTAGACGACCTCCACGGTCGGTACGTCGATGCCGCTGATCAGGGTGAAGAAGGCGTCGGCCGGCCCACCTGTGGAGTCCAGGTGGTTGACGGTCAGGTTGTAGCTCTCCACCTCGCGGTGCACCCCGACCGGAACGACCGTGCGGACCTGGCCGGCGGTGGCGACCAGGTGCCCGCTGTAGTAGCCGTCCGCCCCGTCGACGCTGGTGTCGACGGTGGCCGCCACCTCGGCGGTGCCGCCCGCCGGCACGGTGACCTGGGACGCGGCGGTGCGGAACATGCCCTCCGGCGCCGGCTTGCCGTCCGGGCCGGTGACCTGCCAGGCCAGGTCGAGAGTGAGCGCCTCGGTCCCGTCGTTGCGGTACGTCACGGTCCGGGTGATCGGCTCGTCGTCCTGGTGCGGCCAGAGCGTGCGGCCGTACGACACGCTCGGCGGATCGGCGGTCACCGGCTGGCCGATGGCCCGCGCCACGTCGACCAGGCCGGCCCCCTGCTGGTACGCGGTGTCACCCGGCCGCGGGTTGGCCGAGCCCATCAGGGCGGCCTTGAGCCGGGTCGCGTCCCACTCGGGGTGCTGCTGGGCGAGCAGCGCCGCCGCCCCCGCGACGTGCGGGGCGGCCATCGAGGTACCGGACTCGGCGACGTAGTGGTCGCCGACCGGGATGCCCATCACGCCCTCGGCCGCCTTCGCCGCGACGATCCCGACCCCGGGCGCGGTGATGTCGGGCTTCACCGCGTCGTCACCGACACGCGCGCCCCGGCTGGAGAAGTCGGCGAGGGAACCGTCCCGGTCGACCGCCCCGACGGTAAGCGCCGCGTCCGCGCTGCCCGGCGAACCGACCGTACGATCGGTCGGCCCCTCGTTGCCGGCGGAGATCACGAAGAGCGCCCCGGTCTGTGCGGTGAGCGTGTTCACCGCCTCCTCGAACGGGTCGACCTCCGGCCCGTCCGAGCCGCCCAGGCTCATGTTGATGACGTCGGCCTGCTTGTCCACGGCGGCCCAGTGCATCGCCTCGATGATCGCCGAGTCGTCGCACCAGTACTCGCAGACCTTCGCGGAGACCAACGTGGCGTCCGGGGCGACCCCCCGGTACCGCCCGTCCGAGGCGGCACCGCTGCCGGCAATCGTCGACGCCACGTGCGTGCCGTGCCCGAACCGGTCCACCGCGTCGGTCTCCGGCAGGAAGCTGACCGCCTCGGTCACCACGTCGGCCAGGTCGGGATGGGTCAGATCGACACCACTGTCGATGACCGCCACGGTCACCCCGGCGCCGGTGAACCCGGCCTCGTACGCCGCAGGTGCCCCGATCTGCTGCACGCCCCGGTCCACCGCCGGCCGACGCTTGCCGTCGAGCCAGATCCGCTCGATCCCGGCGATCTCACCGGCGTCGGCCGCCCGATCGGCGGTCAGCTCCGTCCAGACCTCGGCCAGGTCGTCCTTTGCCGCGCTGACCGCCGCGCCCTCGATGGCCGGAAGTTCACGGTCGACGCGGATCTCGTCACCGGGCAGCGACGAACCACCCCGCCGGGCGGCTGCCCCGTCCGGGTACGCCACGATCATCGGCAGGCGCTCGCGGGCCGCGTCGTGGTAGCCGTACTCGATCAGCTTGTTGACGTTGAACAGCCGGCGGTCCAGCACGCCGGAGCCGATCAGCGGTACCGCGTCCGCGGGAATGACGTGCAGCTCACCGCCGATCTCGTGGGTGGTGAACCGGATGCTCGCGCGGTCCTTCGCCGGGCGGATCGTCACCCGGTCGGCCCGGCCGACCGTGACCCGGTCCCCGGTGATCAGTGTGACCGTGGCCGGTTGGTCGAGGGCCCCCGCCGCCGGCACGGCGCCTCGACCCGGCCCGCTGCCCCGCCCCGGCTCGCCGCCCCCACCGGGTGCGGCCCAGCCGGGTTGCCCCAGCCCCAGGACGAGAGCGGCGGCCAGCCCGGCCGCACCGACCCGTTTGTGTCTCCTCACCAAGACCTCCCCATCGAAGGATCGAGAACTACGAACATTCTCCAGAGCAGAGATAAGGATCCTGTTAGGACGATCTAGCGAACTCTGACAGATATCGGTCTGCTAGCTCGCCACGCCGGATGTCACGGCAGGTGCTTGCCCTCGGGCCGACCGTTGGCGAGCATGACCCCTCAGGAGGGCGGCGCGTGAAGTACCTGATGTTGATTTACGGCAACGAAGAGATCTGGGGCAGCCTCCCGGAAGACGAGCTGGCCACCTTGATCGGCAACGTGGACGCCTTCAACGAGGCGCTGCGCGCCTCAGGTGAGTTGGTGGACTCGCAGGGGTTGCAGACCCGACCCCGGGCAGTGCGCATCGTCGAGGGCGCGCCGGTCGTCACCGACGGGCCGTACCTGGAGGCCAAGGAGTACGTCGGCTCGTACTTCGTGGTCGACGTGGCAAGTGAGCAGCGGGCGATGGAGATCGCCCGGTCGTACCCGGGGCTGCGGTTCGCCGCCGGGGCCGGTGGCGGTCTGGAGGTCTGGCCCCTGATGACCCGGGACGAGCGCTGAGCCTCGACGAGGCCGACGTCGATCTGCTGCGCCGACTCGCCCCGCAGGTGCTCGGTGCCCTGGTGCGTCGGCACGGTGACTTCGCCCGGGCCGAGGACGCGGTGCAGGACGCCCTGGTGGCCGCCGTCGAGCAGTGGCCCCGGACGGGCGTACCGGAGCATCCGGCGAGCTGGCTGCACACCGTGGCCAGCCGCCGCTACATCGACCAGGTACGCGCCGAGGCCGCCCGGATCCGCCGCGAGCGTACGGCGCACGACGCCACCCCGCGGGACGCGCTTGTCGCGCCGCCGCCCGACGTCGAGGCACCCCGCGACGACCTGCTGGAACTGTTCCTGCTCTGCTGCCATCCGGCGCTGCCCGCGTCGGCACAACTGGCCCTCACCCTGCGC
Organism: Micromonospora sp. FIMYZ51; assembly: GCF_038246755.1. Taxonomy (NCBI): domain Bacteria; kingdom Bacillati; phylum Actinomycetota; class Actinomycetes; order Micromonosporales; family Micromonosporaceae; genus Micromonospora; species Micromonospora sp. FIMYZ51. Next base: position 5,544,137 of record NZ_CP134706.1, read on the forward strand.
GCGGTGGGCGGGCTGACCACCGCCGAGGTCGCGGCGGCCTTCCTGGTGCCGGAGAAGACCATGGGGCAGCGGATCTCCCGGGCCAAGCAGCGGCTCCGGGAGGCCGGCGCCCGGTTCGCGCCGGCACCGGCGACGGAGCGGGGCGCACGGCTGGCGGTGGTCCGCCAGGTGCTGTACCTGATGTTCAACGAGGGCTACACCGCGAGCAGCGGCCCGGCACTACTCCGGCCCGACCTGACCCGGCAGGCGTTGCGACTGGCTCGCCGGCTGCACGAGCGGTTACCCGACGACGGGGAGACCGCGGGCCTGCTGGCGCTGATGCTGCTGACCGAGGCGCGGGCCACCACCCGGGTCGGCCCGGGCGGCGAGCTGGTTCCGCTGGCCGACCAGGACCGCCGACGGTGGGACCGGGCGGCCATCGTCGAGGGCTGTGCGCTGCTGACCCGAAGCCTGTCCACCTCGCCGCCGGGTCCGTACCAGGTCCAGGCCGCCATCGCGGCGGTGCACGCCGAGGCACCGAGCACGGCGGCGACCGACTGGCCGCAGGTGCTGGCCCTCTACGAGCTGCTGGAGCGGCTGGCCCCCAATCCGGTGGCCACGCTGAACCGGGCGGTGGCGGTCGGCATGGTGCACGGCCCCGCCGCCGGGCTGGACCTGCTGGCCGAACTGGAGTCGGGGTTGCTCGCCGGACACCACCGGCGGCACGCCGTCCGCGCCCACCTGTTGGAGCTGGCCGGTGACCGGGCTGCCGCCGTCGTGGCCTGGCGGCAGGCGGCGGAACTCGCCGGCAGCGAGCCCGAGCGGCGGTACCTGCTGGGCCGAGCCGCCGCAGCACAGTGATCTGGATCACGTCGAAGGCTGGTAGAAGTGACGAGCACGGCTCCGATCCATCGGTGAGCAGGCCCCGAGTTGGGCGCCGCCGAACCGAGAGGAACGAACGTGACAAAGGTGACCGCGCAGCTGTCGGTTTCGCTTGACGGTTTCTACGCCGGCCCACGGCACGACGGCAACGGCGACTGGATAACGTCCGCGGAGAGCCACGGCTTCTACCGGGTGACCCGCTGGGCCACCGAGGCGATGGCCTGGCGGGAACGGCAGGGCATCACCGGCGGCCGGCGCGACGTCAACTCCGAGATCATCGCGGAGTCGTTCGGCGCGGCCGGTGCGTACGTGATGGGCCGCCGGATGGCCGACGGCGGTGAGGTGCCCTGGGGCGACGAACCCCCGTTCCGCGCCCCGGTCTTCGTGGTGACCCACCGGCCCCGCGAGCGGGTGGTACGCCAGGGCGGCACCAGCTTCACCTACGTCACCGACGGGGTGGCGAGCGCGGTGGCGCAGGCCCGGGCCGCGGCGGGCGGCAAGGACGTGGCGGTGGCCGGCGGCGGCAGCCTGGTCCGGCAGGTGCTGCGCGCCGGCCTGCTCGACGAGTTGGAACTGCACGTGGCGCCGGTCGTGCTGGGCACCGGCATGCGCCTGCTCGACGCCGACCTCGGCCTGGACGAGTTCGAGGCGATCGAACTGACGCCCACCCGCGTCGTGCCCGACCCCCAGGTCACCCACATCCGGTACGCCGTAACCGGCCGCGCCCCCCTCACCCTCGACTCCCGTGGGAGGTAAGGAAGGGCCCCCTATTAACGCCTCAGGTAGTAGAAGGGCCCCTTTTTAACACTTCTCGCGGGGCCCGGCGGAGTCGCTGGCGTCGGTACGGGACAACGCAAGCGGGCGCCCAGTCCTAGAGTGACGGCAACTTTCGATCTAGGAGGGCGCGGTGTCCGAGCCGCCACCCGTCGGGAATTCCTCGCGCGCCGAAGAAGCCGACGTGCCTGTACCCACCGATGCCAGGACGGTAGATCCGGCGGGGGCGGCACCCCAGCTACTGGTCGTGCCGCCCACCGCGGGACTGTCGCCAATCGTCTGGCCCGGTCCGGCCGACCAGCCCGCCTGGGCCATTCCGGTGACCGTCCCGCCCGGCACCAGGGGTTACGCCATCTTCCTCCCCCTGGTGGCGACCGCCGAGGAGCCGATTGCCGGGGCGGCCGGCACGAAACCGGCGGCAGCGCCAGTTGGCACAGAGCACGCAACGCCAGCCGGCACAGAGCACGCAACGCCAGCCGGCACAGAGCAGGCAACGCCAGCCGCGGTGAAGCAGGCGGCGCCAGTTGGCCAGGGCACACCGGCAGAGCCGGCAGCGCCAGCCGGTGCGGAGCCGGAAGCGCCAGCCCACGAGGCAACGCGAACCGATGCAGAGCTGGCCGGTGACCGGACGCCGGCAGTGCCAGCCGGTGCAGGGCCGGCAACGCCAGCCCACGACGGGACGCCGGCAGCACCGGCCGCCCGTGGCACCACGGGCGAGACAACAGCGGCGGTGGGTGCGGCGGCGGCAGCGCGGGCCGGACAGGGCACGCCGGCAGTGCCGGTCGCGGTGCAGGCGTCCGGCACGCCCCGGGTGGAAGCTGCGCCACCGGCGGTGGTCGGCGGGCTCGGGCCCGCACCGGTGCCGGGCAACCATGGCCCGCAGCCGGCACTGCCCGCCTACCAGATGGCCCGCTCACCGTACGACTTTCGGCGGCAACCTCTGCCGCCGTCGTTCCTACAGCGGGCGTGGCCCGGGCCCGCGCCGGCCGGTGACCGGTCCAGCGTCCTGGCCGTGCTGGCCGGCGCGCTCGGCGTGGCGGCGCTCGTGCCGCTCGGTCGTACCGGCATCGGTTGGTTTCTCGGCTGGCTGGTGCTCACCGCCAGCGTCACCGTGGCGGTGTGGCGGCACACCGAACGGATGCCCCGCGCGGAGCGCTGGGTCCGGGCCGGCTGGGCGGGTGCGGCGCTGGCGCTGCTCGCGGTGCTCGGCTTCCGCAACGCCTGGTGGCTGGTGACGTTCTGCGTGCTCGGGGCGCTGGGCTGCGCGGCGCTGGCGATCGTCGACGGTCGTCGGCTCAGATCGATCCTGTTCAGCCTGGCCGCCGCACCGATCGCAGCGGTACGCGGCCTGCCCTGGGTGCGTACCCAGGTCCGGGCGCCCGGCAGTCCCGGTAGCGTGCGCCGCGTCGTCGGGTCGGTGGCCGCCACCGTGGTCGTGCTGCTGGTCTTCGGCCCGCTGCTCTCCTCGGCCGACGCCGCCTTCTCCCAGGTGCTCGGTGCCGTCATTCCGGAGATCAGCATCGGTGGCGTGTTCCGATGGCTGTTCCTCGCGGCCATGGGCGGCCTGATCGCGGTGGCGGCCGTCTACACGATCGCCGCGCCGCCCGATTTGTCCATGGTGGACCGACCCAGCAGCCGCCGGGTCGGCCTGCTCGAATGGGCACCGCCGATCGCCGCCCTGACCGCCCTGTTCGGCGGCTTCGTCGCGGTGCAGTTCACCGTGCTCTTCGGCGGGCAGCGGCACGTGCTGGAGACCACCGGTCTCAGCTACGCCGAGTACGCCCGCAGCGGCTTCTGGCAACTGGTCGTCGTCACCCTGCTGACCCTGGCGGTGCTCGGCGCGGTGACCCGGTGGGCCCGCCGGGACCGGCGCGTCGACCGGGTGCTGCTGCGGGTCATGCTCGGCCTGCTCAGCGCGCTGACCGTGGTCATCGTGGTGTCGGCACTGTCCCGGATGTACACGTACCAGAAGGTGTACAGCTTCACCGGTGAGCGGATCTTCGTGATGGCGTTCGAGCTGCTGCTCGGTGCGATCTTCCTGATGATCCTGGTGGCCGGCATCCGCTGGCGCGGCGGTTGGATTCCGCGACTGGCGGCGGCGCTGGGGGTGGTGATGCTGCTCGGGCTGGCGGTGCTCAATCCCGAGGACTACGCGGCCCGCCGCAACGTCGCCCGGTACGAGCAGACCGGCCGGATCGACGCCTGGTACCTACGCGCGCTCTCCGCCGACGCCACGCCCGCCCTGGCCGCCCTGCCCGATCCGGTACGCCGCTGCACGCTTAGTTGGATCGCCGACGACCTGGCCGAACCGGACCCGTGGTACGCCTGGAACCGGGGCCGCGACCGGGCCCGGGCGGTGCTCGATCGGCTGGGGCCCGAGGCCATCGGCAACCAGCGCGACTGCCGCCGCGCCGACCAGTTCGACCTGCCGAAGACCCGGTCACCGCGCTGACCGACCCGGTGTTCAAGCCCGGCGCGACTCAGGAGTTGGCCAGGAACTCCAGGACCTGGGGCCAGCCGTCGCGCCGGGCTGCGGCGTCGCCCGGCCGGGTGCCGCCGAGCGACAGGTCACCGGTGGACGTCCGGTACACCGTCGTCGCCGGCAGGTACGGGAAGGTGCCGACCCGGTGGCCCGAGTCCGGATAGAACAACGCGCGGTGCGGGGACCCGCCGAGGGCGTGTATCAACTCGGCGGTGAACCAGGCCGCCGGCCAGACCTCGTCGTCCTCACCGGTGACGGCCAGCACCGGCCCGTCGATCCGGTCGAGCGGGACCGGGCCGAGCGGGACCGGGCGGCCGTCAAGGGTCCAGGCGGCTGCGCCGGTCTCGGGGTAACCCGGGTTCACCCAGTTGCTCGGCGCGTACACCACGACCGCCCGGACCAGCTCGGGATACCACTGGGCGAGCAGCAGGGCGGCCTCCGAGCCCCGGGAGTAGCCCCAGGCCACCACCTCGCCGCCGGAGTGCCGGCCGAGCAGCCCGGCGGCGGTGGCGAAATACTCCAACGGGATGTCGTGCAGCGCCGCCAGTAGGTCCGCCGCACCGAAGTAGGCCAGGCAGAGCACCGGATGCCCCCGGGAGGCGAGCAGCGGTGCCTCGTACCGCCCGCCGAGCCCGCCCTCGGAGCCGCCGAGCAACAGCACGCCGGGCCGGCGCGGCACGTCGGGCGGCGGCAGCACGAGCATTCCGCGTACGCCGTCGGTCGCCGGGGACAGCTCGGCGAAGGTGACGTCGCCGGTGGTCCAGTCCCGACGTACGGTGGCGGCGGCCGATTCGCGCTGGCCGGCGGCGGCGGAGAGCCGGACCGGGAAGTGCCCCCGCAGGTGCGGCCATTCCGGTGCGAAGTGCGAGGCGTCGCCGTCGACCGGGTCCATCGACCAGAACGGCCCCATCGGGTCGACGCCGGCGTACGAGCCGTCGATCGGGGCGTCCTGCGACACGTCCACCACACCGTTGGCGTCGGCGACGAAGGTGCCCCGCGACCGCCACAGCCGACCGGAGCGGTCGTCGGCCTCGGCGGAGACCACCACCCGCTCCCCTGCTGCCAGACCACCGACGCGGATCCGTAGCGGCTCGTCGGCGAGCGCGGACGCGGGCGTCACGGCGAGGCTCAGGCGCGCGGCACCGCCCACCCCACGGTCGCCACCGACGCAGCTGCCCAGCAACAGCAGCACCACGGCGGCTGGCAGGATCCGGCTCGCCACCCGACGGCTTCGCATAGACGGAACAGGATATCGCAATCGCCGGCCCGGTCGGTGACGCTGCGGAGTTCAGCGGTGGTGGCCGCCGGAGACCTCGATGTCCTGACCGGCTGCCGGGGTCACCCTGCTCACGGCCGGAGCACGTAGCGACCGCGTACCCCGCCCTTGGCCATCGCCCGGTGTGCCTCGGCGACCCGGTCCAGCGGCAGCACGGTGTGCACCCGGGCCGGCAGGTCACCGGAGGCGGCGCGGGCGAGCAGGTCGGCCAGCCGGGTACCGTCGGGCCGCGTTTCCACCACGGCTACCGCGATGGAGCGCTCTGCGGCCGGCTGGGCGTTCGGCCGGACCCCGACGAACGCTCCGCCGTCGCGGACCAGGGCGAGGGCCTGCTGCTGCAAGGCGGCACCGTCGGCGACCGCGTCCCAGCCCGGCACGGTCCGCGTGGTGAAGCCTGCGCCGAGGCCGCGGACGAACTCCTCGTCCTCGGCTCGGGCCAGGCCGGTCACCCGCCAGCCCCGCTCGGGCGCGAGGACCGCGACGTATCCCCCGACCGCGCCGGCCGCCCCGGTCACCAGCAGTCGGTCTCCGTCGGCGGGCGCGTCGCCGAGCAGGTCGACGATCTGTGCGGCGGCCAGCCCGTTCAGCGGTACCGTCGCCGCCGCCACCAGGTCCAGCCCATCGGGTACGACGGCGAGGTCGGCGGCGGGCACGACAAGCTGTTCGGCGTACGTGCCGAAGTCGCGGTCGAAGCCGACCACCAGACCGGCGACCCGGGTACCGACGGCCAACTGCACGCCGGCACCGGTGGCCCCGACGATGCCGGCGAAGTCCCAGCCCAGGCCGGTGTGGTGCGGCTGGTTGATCAGCCCCAGGTGGTGGAAGTAGCCAGCGGCAACTCCGAGGTCGACAGGGTTGACCGGTGCAGCGGCGACCTGCACCCGGACCTCGCCGGGCCCGGGTTCGATCAGGGGAACGTCGATGATCTCGACAGCACCCGGTCCGTCGGAGGTGCGGACGACGGCGGTGCGGAAGGTGGGCGTACGCAAGGTGTGCTCCTGGTGTCTTGTCGCAGCGGTTGTCCTGCACCACGATGGATGGGTAACTCCCCAACGGGAAGTACGCACCTCGAAGTGCGTAAGTCACCCCCTCGGCAGGAAGGAGCGGCCGATCCCCACGCAGACGGCAGCCCAGCAGCGCGCCCAGATGCGGGCGGATTACGACGCGTTCCTGGCCGGCTGCCCCAGCCGGCAGCTGCTCGACCGGATCTCCGACAAGTGGGTCGCGCTGATCCTGGCCGCACTCGGCCGCGACGGTCCGGACCGCCCCGGCGACGAGCGGACCGGCGGGCCACGGGCGATGCGTTACTCCGAGCTGTCCCGCAGACTGGCCGGGGTCAGCCAGAAGATGCTCACCCAGACCCTGCGTTCCCTTGAGCGCGACGGCCTGCTCACCCGTACCGTGATCCCGACCGTGCCGGTGACCGTCAGCTACGAGCTGACCGACCTCGGTCTCTCCCTCCACGACCTGATGCGCGGGATCAAGGCATGGGCCGAGGCACACATGGACGAGGTTCACACCAATCGCGAGAAGTACGACGCGGCCCAGCGCGCAACTTGACACCCTTCCCGATGTGCGGCCGGTCACCGCCCGCGCGGGGTTCCCACCCCCCAGCCGCGTACGGCCCCCGGCCGGTCACACCACTCCTGCGCGGTCGGTGGTCCTGGCCACGCTCTACCACCGCGACCGCCCCTTTGATCAGTCCTTCCTGGACTTCTTCGACGGTCAACTCCGCCCGGTGCTCGTCGAGACCGGAGCCGCACCACTCGCCTGCCTGAAGACCGAGCACGCCGAGAACACCTTCCCGGCGCTACCGGTACGCGTCGGCGAGAACGTCTTCGTCTGGTTCGCACGCTTCCCCAGCCAGGCCGAACTCGACAGCCACCTGCACCGGCTGGAACGCTCGGACCGCTGGCGTGATCACCTGCAACCGGCCCTGTCGACCATGCTCGACAGCCCACCGCAGCAGCTGCGGCTGGCCCCGACCGCCCGGTCGTTGCTGAGCTGAGGAACTTCTGCGCGCAAACGCCGGACCCGGCGGACCCGGCCGGGTCCAGCCACTCCAGGGTGTGTGCATGTTGACGCTGCGTGTCAGTATTCGGCCGTGCAAATCTTCAACGTCATCGTCGGCATCGTGGGTCTCCTCGCCGCGCTGTTCGCCGTCTACGTCTTCGTCGATGCCAAGCGCAAGGAGGGCATCGAGACGCAGAAGGCGGCCGAGTACCAGCAACGGCTGGCGGACCTGCTGTCCATGACGAACGCGGTCGCCAAGCAGGCGACCATGATCACTGCGCTCAGTGATCGCGACAGCGTCACCAAGAGCGAGCTGAAGCACCTGCTGATCGGGCAGCTCGCGACGGTGGAGAGCCTGCAGTCGAGTCTCGCCCGGACGCACGCGGTCGAGCAGCGCTGGCAGTTCGGTGTGCCGGCCACCTACCGCACCATTCCCGTCGGCGCCGCGTCCGCCTCGTCAACTCCGGCCGCCACGCCCGTGTCACCCGCGCCGACCTCGGCGCCGGGGTCGCCGCCGCACCAGCCGGCCAATGGCCAGCAGGCGACGGATGGCTGAGAACGCCTACACGTTCGCGCCGTCGGAGTACCTGCGGCAGGCGGTCACCGCAGCCGACAGCGCCGACGCGTACACCCATCGCGTCGGCGACGTGATCCAACTGGTTGCCGGGCGCCCGCCGGTGGAGATCCTGGCCCGGCACTGCGGCGGGTTCGGCGTCGTGTATGTGACCCGGTCGGGCACCGACGGCGTGCTGTCGGCGGTCAAGACACCCCGCGCCGACCGCCACCGCGACAAGAGCACGCTCGACGATTTCGCCCGGGAGGCGACACTGTGGCGCAACCTGCCGCCGCACCAGTTCGTCCTGCCCGCGCTGCGCGTCTTCCGGTACGACCTGCGGCCATACGTGGAGATGCCGTACGTGTCGCCCGTCACCACATCCGGAGCGTCGCTGGCGAGCCTGCTCACGGACGGGGCGAGGCACGGCGGGCTCGCCACCGGACTGCTCACGATGGTGGTCGGTCAGCTGCTCCAGGCGTTGGTGTTCCTGGAGACCGAGGTCCCGGGGTTCGCGCACGGCGACATCAAACCGGCCAATGTGCTGCTCAACGCTCCGGGCGGCGTGCTGTCCGACGAGGTGAGCGTCCAACTGTCGGACTTCGGCCTGGCTCGCGTCCTCGATCATCCCGGGTCACCGGACGGCGTCTCGGGCGACCCGTACTACCTCCCGACGGAATGGCTGCGGCCGGGAGCAGTGGCCGCTGGCCCGGCCGGACAACCGATCAGCAAGCTCCAGGACCTGTACGCGTTCGGCTGCACCACGATTGAACTCCTGCTCAACCTGCGCTGGCAGGCGCCCGACCTGGCAGCCAACCGATGGCGGACCCTGGCCGACCGTGGTCTCACCCTCGATGATCTTCGGAGGGCTCGACCCGACGTCGGCGACGGGCCGCTGAGTGTGCTCTGGCAGTGCGTCGCCGTGCCGCCCGAGCAGCGCTGGCTCTCCTTCCACGAGGTGGCGCAGGCGTGGCAGGAGGCCATGACCGCAAAGCCGGGCGTTGCTTTTCGTGACCTTTCCTCCTGGTCGCCGCTTGGCGCCGACCTCGTTGCAGACTCCACGGCGGAATCGAACCCCACCTATCAATACCTGACCCGATCAGGGACGGCATCCGCAGCGGAGGCGGATCGGGTGGCGGCTGCCCTCTGGGACGCCAGCCAGTTCCGTGCCGTCGGCCGTATCGAGGAGTCATCGGCGATCCTGTCGGAACTCCACAGCGCCTACCCGGGCCTCGCGACGGTGCTCGCGAGCAAGGCGCACGGGCTGTCACTTCTAGCGGACCGATGGAACGAGGCGATCCCGCTCTATCAGCAGGCCCTCGCCCTGTACCGGGCCGACGAACTGCAACGCGGGCTCGACAGCCTCGGGTTTGCGGCGGCCTGCACCACCCTGGCCCAGCTGTTGCTGCTCGAGGACGACGAGAGCCTTGCCGCCGCTGCCGCAGCTCTTGCCCGGGAGGCGATCGCCGCCGATCCCTCGATCGGGCTGCCACACGTCACACTCGGCCATGCGCTCATGGCACTCGGCGACTTCGCCGGCAGTGTCGAGGCGCTGGACCAAGCGGAACGACTCGACCCGGGACGCAGCTCCGTCAAGATCGCACGGCGGGTTGCGCGCGGTCTCGCCACCGGCGCGCTCCTCGATCCGGTCGGCATCGACGACCTCGACCTGGACCAGCGGGTCCGGGCTCGGACGTTGTGGGCGTTGATGTCGCCGCCGCTGCGGGAGATGACGCGGCTGGAGGCGGTCGGCCGGTTCGACGACGCGGCAACCGTCGCCGATGCCGCCGTGCGGCGATGCCGGGAACAGGGCGACCGTGGCGGGGAAGCCCAGGGCCTGACGAACCTCGCGATCGCCTTACGCAAGGCTAACCGCCTCGACGAGGCCGTCGTGGCGTTCCAGGAGGCCGCTGCGGTCTTCACCGCCATCGGGCGGCCCAACAGCGGAGCCGACGCGATCAACTCCGTTGGACATATCAACTACGAACAGGGCCGCTTCGCCGAGGCGGTCGCGGCCCATCGCCAGGCGACCGGGGTCTTCAGCGAGGTGACGCAGAAGGATCGGCGGGCGGGCGCCGAACTGGCGCTCGCCATGGCGCTGGGCAAGCTACGCCGGTGGGACGAGGCGGTGGCGGCGGCGGAGACAGCCATTCGCCTCTGGGCCGAGTCGGGCTCGACCGCCGACGAGGCGCGCGGGTGGTCCCTGCTCGGCGAGTTGCACCGGGAGGCAGGCCGGGGGCAGGCGGCATTGGCCCCCCTGCGGAAGGCGCTGGACCTGTACCGGTCGGCAAACGACGGTCTGGGGGCGGGACTGGCACTGAATCACCTCGGATTGATTCACGCCGCCCTCGGCCGACCGGCCGAGGCGCTGAATCTCTACCGCGAGGCGGTGACCCTGCTGACGGCCATCGGCGACGAGCGAGCCGCTCTCCTTGCGCGCGGGCAAATGGTGACGCTTCTGGTGCGTGAGGAATCGTTCGACCAGGCGATCGAGTTGGCCCGGGAAACTCTGGAGGCTGATCCGGCCGCCGCGACGGACCCGGAAGCGGCGGCGGTGTTCAACAATCTCGGTCTCGCGCTGGCCGGGCGGTCCCGGTTCGCCGAGGCGGTCGAGGCGCACCGGCGGGCCGCCGAGCTGCATGCGGCGAATCACAACCCGTACGGGCAGTCGCTGGCAATCAACAACATGGGTGGGGCCCTGGAGGCGGCTGGAGACGTCGAGGAGGCGGTAGCGGCCTTCCGCGAGGCGGCCCGCCTGGGTGCCGAGGCCGGTGATCCGGGCCGGGAGGCCCAGGCGCTGTACAACCTCGGTCTACTGCTTGCTGACTTGCCGGACCACTCAGCCGCCGAGGCTGCGCAGCGCCGTGCCGCCGAGCTGTACGACGCAGCGGGCGAGATCGAGCAGAAGGGCCGGGCGCTGCACCAGATCGGCCGCGTGCTCAGTGCGTCGGGGCGGCCGGAGGAGGCGGCCTCGGCGTACGAGGCGGCGGTCGAGGCCCGTCGCCACGGCACCGACCGGATCGGCCTCGGCCGATCCTACTTCCACCTCGGCCTGGTCCGGCATCGGCTCGGGCAGCACGACCTCGCCGTTGACGCGCTCGCCGAGGACCTTGCGATCTGCCGTGCCGTTGGTGACGTGGCGGGCGAGGCACAAACCCTGCGCAGTCTGGGCGACGTCCTGCGCGCCGCCGGTCGGCTCGACGACGCCGACGCGGCGGCCCGTTCCGCCGCACAGCGCTACGCCGACATCGGCGACCACGCCGAGCAGGGCGAGATTCTGTACGCCCTGGGCCGGAATCTCGTCGAGCGACAGCTCTCGGCCGAAGCCGAAGCGGCATTCCGGACTTCAGCCGAGGCGCTCGAACAGGTCGACGCGGTCGCCGTCCGCAGCAGGGTGCTGACCGACCTGGGCATGCTGCTCACCAGCACCGGCCGACCCGAGGAGGCTGAGGCGCAGTGCCGGGCGGCGGTGGCCCTGACCGAAGCGCTTGATCAACCTCTCGTGGCCGGGTACGCCCACCTGGGGCTCGGTGTCGTCCGCTTCGGCGCGAGGGATCTCGCCGAGGCGGAGCGGGCACTGACAACCGCGCGGCACTGCTTCGTCGAAGGGGAGAGCCCCGGACTGGTAGCCGCAGCCGACCGGCTGCTCGCGGCTGTCGCCGCCGCCGGTGCGGCGACAGCAGGCGAGCCCGAAACGGCTGGCGATTGAGTGGCACGTCGGTTCAAAGGTGAGCCAGACGCCAGCCCAGGGCGCCGTACCAGATCATGACGGGTAGGTGCAGGGCGTAGCCGAGTTGCTCCAGTGCTGGTGACGGGCCGTCCGTCCCCGTGGTCCACGGAACGACGACCGCGGCGAGGCCGGCCAGCCCGGATAGCCCCGACTCCGATCCGCGCCGCGAACGGCCGCACCGGCACGATCAGCGGGCGGTCAGGTCAACGGAGCTTCCGAAAGAACTCGCGGAGATCGTCGATCAACAGTTCCGGTGCTTCCATCGAGAGAAAGTGGCCGCCCCGGTCGAGTTCCGTCCAGCGCACGATGTGGTGGTCCCGCTCCGCCCAACGGCGGATCGTCACGTCGTGGACGGAGACGAGCACACCGGTTGGTACCGTCCCGCGCTGGCTGCCTGACCAGTCCCCTCCGGCGTCCCAGCCGGCGCTGCTCGCGGTGCTGTCGTCCGAACCGTCGCCCCACCCGCCGTCGGCCCCGCTCCAGTCGGTCGCGGAGATCGCCTCGTAGTAGACCTGCGCTGCCGATCCGGCCGTGCCGGTCAGCCAGTACAGCGAAACATCGGTCAGGATGCGATCGCGGCTGATGCTCTCCTCGGGCAGCCCGTCCTCCGGGTCGGTGAGCTCCTTGAACTTCTCCACGATCCAGGCGAGCTGGCCCACCGGTGAATCGTGCAGCCCATAGGTCACCGTCTGGGGCCGCTTGGAGTTGCACTGGAGGTAGCCGTCGTTGAAGTTCTGCATCGCCTGCCAGCGCCGCTGCTCGATGTCGCTGAGACCATCCAGCTCGCCGGCTGCGCCGATCGGAAAGGTGATCATGGCGTTGACATGTACGCCGACCACCCGATCCGGATCTTGCTTGCCCAACTCGGGAGCCACCCATGAGCCCGTGTCATAACCCTGGACGCCATAGCGTTCGTACCCGAGGAGGGACATCAACTGCGCCAGCAGCCCGGCCATCCTGGCCGGGTCCATGCCGGGCCCGGCCAGCGGCGTGGAGAACCCGAATCCCGGCAACGACGGTATGACCAGGTGGAACGCGTCGGCCGGGTGACCACCGTACCTGCGGGGGTCCGACAGCGGTCCGACGACGTCGAGGAAGTCCACGACGCCACCCGGCCAGCCGTGCAGCAAGATCAACGGCGTCGCGTCCGGCTCGGGCGAAGGCACGTGCAGGAAATGGATATTCTGCCCGTCGATCGTGGTGAGGTACTGCGGGTGTGCGTTGAGCGCCGCCTCGTGCTTCCGCCAGTCATAGCCGGTACGCCAGTACTCGGCCAGATCCTTCAGGTACTCGACCGGCACACCCCTGCTCCAGCCCACACCCGGCAGCTCCGCCGGCCAACGAGTGTTCGCCAACCGTGCCTTCAGGTCATCGAGTTGCGCCTGTGGAATCTCAATCCGGAAGGGTCGGACCTCCGGTGCTCTGTCCGTCATGGGAGCCACGCTAGAGATCCCTTAGGACAGCTTCGGTCCTAGGAATGCGAGAGGCTTGATCGCATGCTCGAAACCTCGGCACGACTGCTCAGACTGCTGTCACTCTTGCAGACCCACCGTGACTGGTCGGGCAGCGACCTCGCCGAACGCCTCGGTGTCACCACCCGTACCGTGCGCCGGGACATCGAACGACTGCGCGAACTCGGCTACCCGGTGCACGCCACCCAGGGTGCCTCGGGCTATTGGCTCGGTGCGGGCGCGTCGCTGCCACCCCTGCTACTCGATGACGACGAAGCGGTCGCGGTGGCGATCGGATTGCGCACCGCAGCCGGCAGCTCGGTCACCGGAATCGAGGAGACCTCGTTGCGGGCCCTCACCAAACTCGAACAGGTGCTACCGCCCCGGCTCCGGCACCGGATGGACACCTTGCAGAAGGCGACCGTCCGGGTCGGTGGCACCGGGCCGACGGTCAGCCCGGACATCCTGATGGCCATCGCCGACGCGTGCCGACGACGCGAAGGGCTACGCTTCGAGTACGCCAGCCCGCGCAGCGGTAACACGCTCCGCTCGGTCGAACCGCACACCCTGGCCCACTTCGGCCGGCACTGGTACCTCGTCGCCTGGGACATTGACCGTAATGACTGGCGGACCTTCCGAGCGGACCGATTGACACCGCGTACGCCGAACGGCCCGTCGTTCACCCCGCGCCAACCACCCGACGGTGACGTAGCGACCTACCTGTCCCACCAACTGTCCTCCCGGACCTGGCCCTACCGGGCAACCGTGACCCTGCACGACTCCGCCGAAGCGCTCGCCGACCGGATCTGGCCCGGCATGGGGGTCGTCGAGGCAGTCGACGAACACCATTGCCTGATGCATGTCGGTGCCGACACCCCGTCGACACTGGTCTGGATGGTCACATCGGTGGACGTCGACTTCACCCTCACCAGCGGCCCACCCGAACTCGTCGAGGCATTCCGCGCTCAGGCCGTTCGCTGCCAACTCGCGACACAGCCATGCCAGGACGCGCCCACGACCGGCTGAGGAACGAGAGTGGACCGAGGGCACACCCGTTGCCGGGTGCGCCGGTGCTCCGGCACCGACTGCCAGGGCCGAGGGCGTGGGTCCGGACCTTGACGCCGGGCCAGTGCCCGGCCCCACGCCGCCCTGCCGGCTGAGGCATCGTCCGTGTCACTCCGGGCCGAGCGGCGGGATGCTGCCGGGTACGCTCGGCTGCCCCGAGATGCCACCGTTGTGGCGGCGTAGGTATTCCCGAAGGGTATGGATCATGCTCTCCGTGGTCGAGCCCGAGACACCTTCGATGTGCAGCTGGTCCGTGGCGGCGATGCCCATCACCAGCTCGATGGCCGGCCGGCCGGCAACCATGAGCCGTAGGGTCTGCCTGCCGGTCATGTGCACGATGCCCCCGCCGGCGATGGGGATCGGGATCGCCGTCTGGTGCGGCGGCATCGGATGGCCGGGAGGCGACTGCATCGGATGGCCGGGAGGCGGCTGCATCGGATAGCCGGGGGGCGACTGCATCGGATGGCCGGGAGGCGGCTGCGCCTGGTCTCCTGGTGGAAGGAACAGGTTCACCCGGTCGCTGGCGGTCTCCAGCCCGTCCACGCTTTGCAGATGGTATTCCTTTGTGGCATCGCTGACCGTCATGCCGGTGCGCATATCGAGGATGGACTCGTAGGTCAGTAGCCGATAGCTCGACAGGTACACGACCAGGATCTTGTAGAGCGAGGCACGCAGGTTGCCGTCAGCACCGCGGGCAATTTGGATCGGGACATCCGGCGGTAGTCCGTGGAAGACCAGAAGATTCTCACCCCACTTGAGGGTGACTTCGCCAGGGTGGCGGTTCAATCGCCGACGGCCGGCGTCTGCCGCGTAGTTCTCGCCCTCCTCCAGCCAGGTGTCCATCTGGGCGTCTGAGGCGCGGGGAAAGGCCGCAGCCATTGCCGAGTTGTAGGCCGAGTATTTCCCAGCGAGGCTGATGCCACCGGCGACGACTGCCGCGCCACCGCCGAGTATGCCCAGACAGCCAAGGCACACCAGACCCGGCTGACTACTATCGACGGAAGAACCGATAAACGACAGGATGCCGACGACCAGGAGCAGGCCGCCGCCGCCGAGCGCGATCAGAGGCCCCAGGTACGAGGGCTTCCGCGGCACCACGTTGAAGTATTTGTGTACCAGCTCTTCCCTACTGTGGTTCTGCGTCATTCCCTCATCCCATGGATCGCTGATACAGACTGCGCCAGGTCAGACACTCCGTCGCCGGGACGTGCCCGACGATTTCGGTCGCATGGCCGGTCGACACGTGGCTCGTGGCCACGTCGTGGTGGCCGCCGCGACCCGGCATCGGCAGGCTGCGCAGGCCGTAGTAGTCCTCACGGACCAGCGCCAGGAGCGCCCGCGCATGCGCCGAACCGGGGTCGAGGCGGCATGCTTCGCCAAGCAGCCGTTCGATGCCGTCGATGACCTCACCGGAGTGGTTCGCCGGGCGGATTCCTTGGAGCAGCGCGAGTGCCCAGTAGTAGTACAGATCCGAGCTTCGGCGGTGCCTGCTGTGCAGACCGTGGAACCGTTCGAGAGCCGCGGTGTAGTGCCGGGCGCTGAGGTAGCGCAGCACGGCAACGTAGTCGGGGTCTCCAACGAGCGGATCGGCGAGCACCGCGGCGAGCCACGGCACGCTCGCGACGAGCGTGTCGTTGGGAATGACCCAAGCGGATCGCTCCGAGAGCGACCGGTCCGCGCTCACCACCATGCCGACCACGAGTCCGGTGGCCGCGTCCGTAGCGGCACCGCCGCTGAACCCGGGCTCGACCCATGCCGTGTGGCCGTGGACGGCGTCGATCTGGATCCACTCGCCGGTGCGGCTCGCGCCCGCCACCCGCGCTCGGCTTCGACGCCCTTCCGGACCGCGATCCGGGAGCCCGAAGAGATCGAGGATCGTTCCCACAGCGGGGCGGCCGGCCGGTCCCATCGGCGCGACGGCGTCCGCCGGGTGACCGGAAATGTCGATCGTGGCGATGTCCGGAATCGGATTGACGTCGCTGTCGAACGCGCTGGGGAGGTCCACCGCCCGGGGGCCGGGCAGTGACGCGATCCGGCAATACCGCTGCCCGGGCCCGATGAGGTGGGCGCAGGTGAGTGCGCGGGTCGGTGTGACAGCGAAGCCGCATCCGGTGGCCGCGCCGATCACCTCCAGTCGCCACGCCTCATCGACGCCGGTCATGACTGGCTGGTATCCGTGCCATCATCGCGCCGCCAGAGCAGCTCAACCGAGATGTTGCCCTCCACGGCCGAACGGGCGATCACCGCACCGACCTCGGTCGTCAACTTCACCCCGAATCCGATCTTGATTTCGTCGGGACTCGACGCTCTCCGCAGGTCGGCGAGCACCACTTCGGCCGCGTCGCGAATATGACTCAGATTCGACTCGAAGAACTCGCGTGCCTCCCGGACGGCATTCACCCGCTTGCCGGCGGGAGTCGAGCCACGACGCTCCTCTTCCACCTCCACAATGACCGAGGTGCCATCACGGACAACAAATCTGACCAGCTCAGTTTCCGACATCGCTCCCCCCAAGATGGACATCAACCGTAGCAAGATCGATCGACGCCAAAATCGACCGAACGTGCACCGTCAATTAACGCATCGTCGCCCGATGCAAGCCATGCCACCAGGTCGGTCGGATAACCGCCCCAGCGACGGCAATGGCCGGACCCGGCCCGCTCGATCAGCCGGACCTACCGCCGGCAGCGGCGCGGGGCAGCCAGCCCACCGCAGCGCCCCGAAACCGACCGGGCAACGTGGAAGATGCGGCAGCCTAAAGGTAATCAGGCCCCATAAAAGGGGCAGAGCGGGATGTTGGGAAATCATTGCTCTACCCGTTGAACTACCCGGGGGTGAGCGGCTAGCGAGTGGTCTTCCCCGCCGGCTTGTCAGAACCGGCGGGAATTGGACGTCCCAGCACCATCCACGTTTCGGACAATGGTGCGAGTGGTGGGGCGGGCGGGACTCGAACCCGCGACCGAGGGATTATGAGTCCCCTGCTCTAACCGGCTGAGCTACCGCCCCGGCAACCGGGCGGATCTTATCCCGCCCGGTCGATCGACGGCCAGCGCCACGGTCTCTGCTCGCCGGCGTCACCCGCGCACCAGCAGCACGACGGGCAACGCGAGGATAGCAACGAGCAGCCGAGGCGGCGTGCCGTCGGGGTCGCGGCGAGGTCGCGGGGGCCAGGTCCGCGATGCGCTCCCGCAGGCGGCAGGCGACGCGGCAGGCGACGCGGCAGGACGACGATGAGCCGTACGGTGACGACGGGCGGCGGTGGGACAACGAGAAACGCCCACCGGTGGCCGGTGGGCGTCGCGACGAGAAAAAGCTCCCCCGTTTGGACTCGAACCAAAAACCTGCCGGTTAACAGCCGGCTGCTCTGCCAATTGAGCTACGGGGGACCGCATCATCGCCCGGTGGGGATCTCTCCGCGCCGAGCGACGGGGACAAGACTACAGGATCACAGGGGGTCTTGGTCCAGGGGGTTGCCTCCTACGGCGGGCGCCAAGAATCGGATTCCGGGGGACAAATCACCATCCCAGCCCAAGGAGGTATGAGCGGAGAGCAGGATGGGTAGTTAGCTGCCGACGACAGGACGCAGGCGCGAACGGGTCGGTCCCGCCCACGGAGACGAGGGCGGGACGACGGCGCGTCAGGTACGAGAGGAGCCGCCATGCGCGGAAAGATTATGTTCCTTGGCGGGCTGGCTGCAGGGTTCGTCCTGGGCGCCCGTGCCGGCCGGGAGAAGTACGAGGAGCTGGTGGTTCAGGGCCGTAAGGTGCTCGACCACCCGACCGTCCAGGAGGCGGCCGGGGTCGCGCAGGCCCAGGCGAGCCGGCTCTACCACGAGGGCAAGGACAAGCTCGGCCACTCGAAGCTGGGCGAGAAGCTGAGCCCGAACGGCAAGCAGGGGCTGACCCCCGCCGACGACACCTTCGCCGGCACCCCTGCCACGGCCGGCAGCAAGTCGGGCTCCAGCTCGTCGAGCTCGACCACCAGCTCGACGTCGGCCACTCCCCGCAACAAGCCGTCGAGCTCCGGCACCAACGGCAGCAGCATCTGAGTCATAGCCGAACGGGCCCGGCCGCCAGCATGGTGGCCGGGCCCGTTCGGCGGTAACAGGACGCGGAGCTGACGGACCCGAGATGCGTACCCGGGGGCGCTGTCCGTCAATGGAAGCGGCCCCTGCCGGCCACAGACCCGAAACACCGGCGTGGAAGACTCCGGGCGGGAGGTGGTGGCGGTGGCGCTGCTCCGGCCGGAGAACCCGCAACAGGCACGGCTGGTTCGGTTGCTGCGCGACGACGGTCCCCGGTCCCGGGTCGAGTTGGGCGACGCTTTGGGCCTGTCCCGGTCGACGCTCACCGCCGAGCTGGACCGACTCGTCGCGCGTGGACTGGTCGAGACCGCCGGGCCGGCGGCCTCCCGCGGCGGGCGCCGGTCGTCGATGCTGCGCCTCGCGGGCGGGGTGCGCTTCGCCAGCGTGGTCGTCGCGGCGGATCGGGTCGGCGTGGCGGTGACCGACGGCGAGTTGCGTCCGCTGGCCGAGGCGGGCGCACCGATCGACGTCCGGGGCGGGCCCGAGCCGGTGATCGCCCGCGCCGTCGAGCTGGTCGAGAAGCTTCGCGCCGATCTGGGCGTCGCCGAGTTCACCGGCGTCGGCGTCGCCCTGCCCGGATCGGTGGACGGCGGTGCATCGGTCGCGCCGGCCGTGCTGCCCCGATGGCAGCGCTTCCCCGTCCGCGACGCCTTCGCCACCGAACTGGGCTGTCCGACGCTTGTCGACAACGACGCCAACGTGTTCGCCCTCGGCGAGCAGCACGTCGGGATCGGTCGTACCTTCGATGATTTTCTCTTCCTGAAGCTCGGCCCGGCGATCGGCTGCGGGCTGATCCTCGGTGGCTCGCTGCACCGGGGCGCGACCCGCAGCGCGGGCGACATCGCGCACCTGCCACTCGACGAGGACGGTCCGGTCTGCGCCTGCGGCGAGGTCGGCTGCCTCGAGGCGTACTGCGGCGATGCCGGCCTGGTCCGGGCGGCGCTGGCAACCGCCCGGTCGGGCCGCTCCGCCCCGCTGGCGGCCCGGCTGGCCGAGACGGGCACGCTCACCGTGCCGGACATCGCCGCGACCGCGACCGCTGGCGACCCGGCCACCCAGGCCCTGGTCCGCGACACCGCCCGTCGCCTCGGTCAGGCGCTCGTCGGTTTGGTCAGCTTCGTCAATCCCGGCATCGTCGTGATCGGCGGCGCGCCCGAGGGGCTCGGGCACGTCCTGCTCGCCGAGATCCGGGGCGTGGTCTATCGACGGTCGGCACCGCTGGCCACCGGCACCATGCCGATCGTCCTCTCCGACCTGGCGGACCGGGCCGGGCTGGTGGGCGCGGCCCGGCTGGTCAGCGAACACGTGTTCAGCGCCGGCTGAACCACCCGGCGGCCGATCGGCCGGGCCATCCGGCTGGCAGCCCGGCCTGCCGGGATCGGCCGGCTCACGGGCCGGCCCGCCGGGATCGGCCGGCTCACGGGCCGGCCCGCCGGGATCGGCCGGTCTGGCCGGGTCACCGCCGGCACGGGGGCGGCGGTGTCACCGGCACCGGGGGCACGGCGTGCGCCGTGCCCCCGGTGCTCGGCTGGTTCAGTCCTTGCTGCTGAACGCCGCGTCGAAGGCGGCAGCGGGCGCGTCGAAGGCGAGCCGGCGGACGAACTGGAGCGCCTCCGGGGCGCCGACCAGCCGGTCCATCCCGGCGTCCTCCCACTCGATCGAGATCGGGCCGTCGTAGCCGATCGCGTTCAGCGCCCGGAAGCAGTCCTCCCAGGGCACGTCGCCGTGGCCGGTGGAGACGAAATCCCAGCCGCGGCGCAGGTCGGCCCAGGGCAGGTGGGAGGCGAGTCGGCCACGCCGACCATCGCCGGTACGCACCTTGGCGTCCTTGCAGTCAACGTGGTAGATCCGGTCGGCGAAGTCGAAGATGAAGTTGACCGGGTCGAGTTCCTGCCAGACGAAGTGCGACGGGTCCCAGTTCAGCCCGAACGCGGGCCGGTGCCCGATCGCCTCCAGGGTCCGCTTGGTGGTCCAGTAGTCGTAGGCGATCTCGCTCGGGTGCACCTCGTGCGCGAAGCGCACCCCGACCTCGTCGAAGACGTCCAGGATCGGGTTCCACCGGTCGGCGAAGTCCTGGTAGCCGCGTTCGATCATCGCGGGCGGTACCGGCGGGAACATCGCCAGGGTGTGCCAGATCGACGATCCGGTGAAGCCGACGACGGTGTTCACCCCGAGCTTCGCTGCCGCGCGGGCGGTGTCCTTGATCTCCTCGGCGGCCCGCTGGCGTACCCCCTCGGGCTCGCCGTCGCCCCAGATCCGGGCCGGCAGGATGCCCTGGTGGCGCTCGTCGATGGGGTGGTCGCAGACCGCCTGGCCGACCAGGTGGTTGGAGATCGTGAAGACCTGGAGGTTGTGCTTGGCCAGCGTCTCCCGCTTGCGGTCGACGTACGCGTCGTCGGCCAGGGCCTTGTCGACCTCGAAGTGGTCGCCCCAGCAGGCGATCTCCAGGCCGTCGTAGCCCCACTCGGCGGCGAGCCGGCACACCTCTTCGAACGGAAGATCGGCCCACTGGCCGGTGAACAACGTGATCGGTCGCGCCATGTGTCCTTTTCCCCTGTCGTGGTGGGGGATTCCGTAACTGCGGGACCGGGGCGAGGGATGACCGGATGCGGAGACCCCGACGATGCCCGGTGGGCGCGTTTCGCGCCTGGGGCCGACGGGTTGCGCCTCCCGTCGGTGCACCGGCCACCTCGCGGTCGCCACGTCCACTCTAGGCGGCGGGCGCGTGGTTAAAAAGGGGCCCCGGTACAACGCCAGGCGTTAACAAGGGCCCCCTCCTTCGCCCTAGGGAAGGACCCAGCGCTGGTTGGCGTTGCTGTGACAGGTCCACAGGTGCACGGCCTGACCGTCGGCCGAGCTGTTGTTCGACACGTCGAGGCACTTGCCCGAATTCGGGTTACGCAACGTGCCGTTCGACTGCGCCGACCACACCTGCGCACCACCACCGTTGCACGTCCACAACTGGATCTTCGTACCATCCGCCGACCCCGCACCATTGACATCCAGGCACTTACCCAACGCCCGGATCGTCGAGTTCGGCGTCACCGTCCACGTCTGCGCCGCACCACCGTTGCACGTCCAGATCTGGACCTGCGTACCATCCGCCGACGAACCATTACGCACATCCAGACACTTACCCGCCAACCCGGTGATCCGACCCGTCCGCTCACCACTCGGCGGCGGATTGGTCCCGCCCAGTTCCTTGATCCGGATGTTGCGGAACGACACGTCGTCGCCAGTGCCGTGGTTCTGGATGCCGATGTGGCCGGCGAGCGAGCGTACCGGGTCGGTGTTGGTGAAGTCATTGATCTTCACGCCGTTCAGGAAGACCTGGAGCCGCTCCCCCTCCACCAGCAGTTCGTAGGTGTTCCACTCCCCCGCCGGGTTCAGCGCGGCGTCTCGCGCGGCGATGTCGGCGGCCTTGAAGCCGTAGATCGCACCGGTGGTCTTGTCCACCGTGTCGGTGGGGTCGATCTGCACCTCGTAGCCGTTGTTGATCGCCGAGTTCGGGTCGCTCGACGGCGGGAAGCCGATGAAGACCCCGGAGTTGTCGTCCCCGGCCACCCGCCAGTCCAGCTTCAGCGAGTAGTTGGTGAACTGCTTGGCGCTGTACCAGAACAGCCCCATGCCGCCGACCGAGGACAGGGTGGCGTCGGAGTTGCTGAAGCTGCCCGGCCCGGCCTGGGACCAACCGGTGGTCGAGCCGTTGTAGAGGGTGGTGTAGCCGGTCTCCGGGCGGCAGTCGGCCTTGGTGCGGCCGGCCGCGTACCGGATGCCGCCGAGCAGGTGCGCCCGGAAGGCCGACTCCGCGTACGAGGCCTGGGTGTGGCCGGCGCCGGTGTAGAAGGAGCGCCCACCCGCGTACGTCTTGCACCAGGCGATCGGGTGGTCGGCGCCCATCACGCCGCCGGAGTACGACGATTCGTTGAGGTTGGCCAGGATGCGGGCACCGGGGCGGGCGCTGGCCTGGAAGTCGTACCACTCGTCGGTGCGGGTCCAGGTCTGCGGCAGGTGGGCGGTGGCCGCGTGGGCCCGGTTCTCCACCCGGACCTGGGCCTGCTGGATGGCCGGGTGCGAGCGGAAGTACGCGCCGACCAGGTTGCCGTAGAAGGACCAGCCGTACTCGGTGTCGGCGGCGGAGTGCACGCCGACGTAGCCGCCGCCGGCGGCGATGTACGACTCGAAGGCGGTCTGCTGGCTGGCGTTGAGCACGTCGCCGGTGGTGTTGAGGAAGATCACCGCCTCGTACTGGGCGAGGTTGCCGGTGGTGAAGCGGGTGGCGTCCTCGGTGGCGGTGACGGTGAAGTTGTTCGCCGCGCCCAGGTCACGAATGGCCTGGGTGCCGACGGCGATGGAGTCGTGCCGGAAGCCGGCCGTCTTGGAGAAGACCAGCACGTCGTACGGGGCGTCGGCGGCACTGGCGGGGGTGGTTGCGGTGGTGGTGGCGGCCAGCACGGCGAGGACTGCGGTGGCCGCGCCGAGGCCGGGTCGGAGGAGTTTGCGCATGTCGCTCTCCCAACGATCGTTGTGTTAGGAGGGGCCCCCTTTACCACACCAGGCGTTAAAAGGGGGCCCTTCCTTTCTGAGTTACGGAAGGACCCAGCGCTGGTTGGCGTCGGTGTGGCAGGTCCACAGGTGCACGGCCTGACCATCGGCCGAGCTGTTGTTCGACACGTCGAGGCACTTGCCCGAATTCGGGTTACGCAACGTGCCGTTCGACTGCGCCGACCACACCTGCGCACCACCACCGTTGCACGTCCACAACTGGATCTTCGTACCATCCGCCGACCCCGCACCATTGACATCCAGGCACTTACCCAACGCCCGGATCGTCGAGTTCGGCGTCACCGTCCACGTCTGCCCCGCACCACCGTTGCACGTCCAGATCTGGACCTGCGTACCATCCGCCGACGAACCATTACGCACATCCAGACACTTACCCGCCAACCCGGTGATCCGACCCGTCCGCTCACCACTCGGCGGCGGATTGGTCCCGGTGCTGAGGGCGAACGAGTCCAGGTCGTAGAGGTGGCCGGTGCCGGAGCCGGCGAAGGTCAGGTAGAGCGTGGTGGTGCCGGTGGGTGGGTTGGTGATGCTGCCGGTGACCGTGGTGAAGGTGTCCCAGGCGCCGGTGACCGGGACGGTCGCCGAGCCGAGCACGGTGCCGGTGGCCGAGCCGGCCCGCACCTGGAGGGTGCCGCCGGAGCCGGCCGAGGAGACCCGGGCGCTGAACGAGGTCACGTTGCCGAGCCGGTACGGCTCGAACGCGATCCAGTCGCCGTTGTTGATGTTGCCGACGGTCTTGCCGCCCTCGGCGGTCGGCTTGTCGAAGGCGTCGACCCCGGAGGCGCTCTTGAAGTGCTCCGCCTGCCGCTTGCGCGGCTGGAGGGTGTGCTGGGTGTGCGTGGTCAGGCCACCGGCGTCGGTGTACTCGGCGTCGAAGATGCCGAAGATGTTGGCGGCGTCGTCGTGCTCACCGTCGACCGGTACGGCGATCGAGCCGGAGCAGCCGTTCTGCGAGGTGATCTGGTGGCCGTGACTGTCGTGGCCCAGCACGTAGGTCATCTTGACCTTGGTGCAGTCGATGGTGCCGTCCTCCGGGTCGGTCACCGTGATGCTGAACGGCACGGTGTCGCCGAAGCTGAACAGTTGGCCGTTGCCGGGGCTGGTGATGGTGACCGTCGGGGCGGTGTTGCCGACCCCGATCCGGACGCTCGCCGTGCCGGTGGCGCCCTGCGGGTCGCGTACGGTCAGCGTGGCCGTGTAGTTGCCGTTCGCGGTGTAGGTCTTGCTCGGGTTCGCCGCCGTCGAGGTGGTGCCGTCGCCGAACGCCCAGGAATAGGTCAACGCCCCACCCTCCGGGTCCGACGACCCGGCCGAGGAGAAGTTCACGGTCAACGGGGCGACGCCGGAGGTCCTGTCGGCCGAGGCCACCGCGGTCGGTGCCCGGTTGCCGGCGCCGACGTAGTCGTAGCGGTACAGGGCCGAGTTGTGGTCGCCGTTGTAGTAACCCGTGCCGTAGTCCAGCACGTAGAGCGCCCCGTCCGGGCCGAACGCCGAGTCCATCACCTGCTTGCCGTTCCACGGGAAGGAGGCGTCGATGCCGGCGATCGAGCCGTTCGCGTTGACGTGGATCGGCTTGATCCAGCCCCGGCCGAACTCGGTGGCGAAGAACTGCCCGTCGAAGCTCTGCGGCCACTTGGTGGCCGAGTTCAGGGCGGCGTTGTACCGGTAGACCGGGCCGGCCATCGGCGACTCGGAGCCGCCGCCGAACTCCGGCGGGCTGCCCGCGTCGCCGGCGTACCGGATCCAGGCCGGTTTGGCGGGCGGCAGCGTGGTCAGGCCGGTGTTGCGGAACGAGTTGTTCGTCGCGCCGCCGGTGCAGTTGTACTTCGGCCCGGCGGTGTTGTTGGCGAAGTTCCACTCGGAGTACGTCTCGTTCGCGGTGTTGGTGCCGGTGCAGTACGGCCAGCCGTAGAAGCCGGGCTCGGTGATCCGGTTGAACTCCACCTGGCCGCTGGGGCCACGGTTGGTCGTGCTGCCCGCGTCCGGGCCGTAGTCGCCGACGTAGATGACGCCGGTGGCCTTGTCGACGCTCATCCGGAACGGGTTGCGCAGGCCCATCGCGTAGATCTCCGGCCGGGTCCGGGCGGTGCCGGGGGCGAACAGGTTGCCGGCCGGGATCGAGTACGTCCCGTTGGCGTTGACCTTGATCCGGAGGATCTTGCCACGCAGGTCGTTGGTGTTTGCCGCGCTGCGCTGTGCGTCGTACGCCGGGTTGCGGTCGGTCCGCTCGTCGAGCGGCGAGTATCCGCTGGAGGAGAAGGGGTTGGTGTCGTCGCCGGTGGAGAGGTACAGGTTGCCGGCCGCGTCGAAGTCGATGTCGCCACCGGCGTGGCAACAGTTGCCCCGGTCGGCGGCCACGTCCAGGATGTCGATCTTGCTGGACTGGTTGATGGTGAAGTCGGAGTTCAGGGTGAACCGGGACAGCCGGTTGACGCCCTGCCAGGCGGACCAGTTGGAGCCGGTGGCCGGCGCGTCACCGCCGGGGGTGGCCAGCGGCGGGGCGTAGTAGAGGAAGATGTGCCGGTTGCTGGCGAAGTTCGGGTCGACCCCGATGCCCTGCAAGCCGTCCTCGTCGTGGGTGTAGACCGGGATGTTGCCGATCACCGAGGTGTTGCCGGCCGCGTCGGTGCGGCGCACGGTGCCGTTGCGGGCGGTGTGCAGGACCGAGCGGTCCGGCAGCACCGCGAGGGTCATCGGCTCACCGACCTCGGCGACCCCCTTGGCGAGGGTGACCTGCTGGAAGTCGCTGGCGACGATGGGATGGGCCTGCGCCGGGGCCGGGCCGCCGAGCGGGGCCGGGCCGGTGGCGAGGGCTACCGTGCCGGCCGTGGCGACAAGCAGTAACGCCGAGCCGGCGGAGCACCGCCGCGCGGCGCGGCGAGGGAAACTGTCTAATGTGGACATTGGGATCTCGTCCCTTCCTGACGATGACTGCCAGGGTGGGCGCGCCGTCGCGCCGGGTGCCAGGGGTGCCGTCGGGCCGCCGGGTCAGCGCCCGGTCGGCCGTGACCGCCGATGGCCGGCGGGCCACGTGCTCGGCGGTCACCGATGAACGCGCCCAACCCGCATCGCGGCCCGCGTGGGCGCGGGTCTGCGTACCGTTGAGCAGGTTCGGTCGATGGGTTCCCGCGCCGCCGGTTCACCTCGACGAAACATTTTCGGTGTTGCCGACGACACTAAATTAGATATGTCGATGTGTCCATACCTTCCGGCGGCAAGGCGGGGACTTTCGTCGGTTTGATCAAAAGTAGGCGCCGCAGAACACGCAGCCGGAGCGACTCAGCGTTGCCGGTCGGTGGCCTGGGCGGCCAGCGCGGCCAGCGCCGTGCGGCTCTCCTCGACCAGCTCAAGGCGCTCCAGCACGGCCAGGGCGGCGGCAGCCCGGACCTGGATCATCTGCTCGATCTTCGTCCGGGCCCCGGTGTCCTCGATGATCTTCCGCAGTTCGGCGGCACCCGCCGGGTCCAGGTCGGGATTGCCGAACAACTCCCGCAGCCGCGCGCTCTGGCTCCGGTCGGCGGCATCGCGGGCCAGCGCCATCATCACCGTCGGCTTGCCCTCGCGCAGGTCGTCCAGGACGGACTTGCCGGTGACCGCCGGGTCGCCGAAGACCCCGAGAACGTCGTCGCGGAGCTGGAAGGCGTCCCCGAGCGGGTCACCGAACTCGGCAAGCGCGTCGGTAAGCGCGGCCGGCGCCCCGGCCAGCGCGGCGCCGATCTGCAACGGCCGGGTGACGGTGTACCGCGCACCCTTCATCCGGATCACGGTGAGCGCGCTGGCGACCGAGCCGTCCCCCACCCCGGAGACCAGGTCGAGGTACTCCCCCGCGATCACCTCGGTGCGCATCAGCGCGAAGACGGCGTATCCGCGATGCACCGCCTCGGTGCTCAGTCCGCACTCGTGGAACATCTGGTCGGCCCACGCGGCGCAGAGATCGCCGCAGAGCAGGGCGGTGTTGCGCCCGTACGCCTCGGGGTCGCCCCGCCAGGACGAGCGGGCGTGCAGATCGGCGAAGATCCGGTGCACCGAGGGCTCTCCTCGGCGGCGGTCACTGCCGTCCAGGATGTCGTCGTGGATCAGCGCGAAGGCGTGGAACAGCTCCAACGCGGCGGCGGCGGTCACGATCGGGGTGCCGTCCGGGCCGCCCGCGCCCCGCCAGCCCCAGTAGCAGAAGAGCGGACGCAGCCGCTTGCCGCCGGTCAGCACGAACCGGTGCAGTGTGGTGAAGACGCCACGTGGCGCGCCGTCCGGCCAGTCCGGGTCCTGCCGGCCGAGGAAGGCGGTCAGCTCGGCGTCGAACCGGGCCCGCAGTTCACCCGCGTCGGTCGGCACCGCCGTGACGGTCATGACGCCGCCAACCCGGCCAGCTCCAGCAGCAGCCCCTTCACCTCCGTGGCCGCTATCCGGTCCCGGGCCACCGAGGCGTCGGAGCAGAGCAGCACCGGCCCGTCGGCCGGGTCGGCCGGCAGCCGCCCGTGCGACCCGCGCACCGCCCGTGCCCCGGCGTCCAGCCCGACCACGCTCATCAGGTACCGCATGCCCAGCTTCTTGCGCGCCAGCGCGACGGCGGCGCGGCGCTTCGCCGCACCGGGAGCGGCCGGGTCGAAGAGCAGCTCCGCCGGGTCGTAGCCAGGTTTGCGGTGGATCTCGACCAGCCGGGCGAAGTCGGGCGCCCGGACGTCGTCCAACCAGTAGTAGTACGTGAACCAGGCGTCCGGCTCCGCCACCAGCACCAGCTCACCGGCGCGCGGGTGGTCCAGCCCGTAGGTCGCCTTGCCGGCGGCGTCGAGCACCTCGGCCACCCCGGGCAGCCCGGCGCAGAGCTTCGCCACCGCCGGTACGTCCGCCGGATCGCGCACGTACACGTGGGCGATCTGGTGGTCGGCGACCGCGAACGCCCGGGAGGTCCACGGGTCGAGGTACTCCATGCCGGCCTGGGTGTGCACCCGCAGCAGCCCTTCGGCGCGCAGCAGCCGGTTCACGTCGATCGGCCGGGAGACGTCGGTGATGCCGTACTCGGAGAGCACCACCACCGTCGCGTCCCGCTCCCGCGCGGCGTCCAGCAGCGGGGCGAGCACGCCGTCCAACTCGGCCGCCGCGGCGGCGGCCTGCGGCGCGGACGCGCCGAAGCGTTGCAGGTCGTAGTCCAGGTGCGGGACGTAGACCAGGGTCAGGTCGGGTGACTGCTCGGCGAGGATCCGCTGCGCTGCCTGGCAGATCCACCGGGACGAGGCCAGCCCGGCCCCCGGCCCCCAGTAGTTGAAGAGCGGAAAGGTGCCAAGCGCCGCGGTGAGCGAGTCGTGCAACTGCGGCGGGTCGGTGTAGCAGTCCGGGTCCTTGCGCCCGTCGGCGTGGTACACCGGGCGCGGGGTGACGGTCCAGTCCACGTCCGCGCCCATCGCGTACCACCAGCAGACGTTCGCCACCGTGTAGTCCGGCCGGACCCGGCGCGCCGCCTGCCACAGCTTCTCCCCGCCGACAAGCGCGTTGTGCTGCCGCCAGAGCAGCACCTCGCCGAGGTCGCGGAAGTACCACCCGTTGCCGACGATCCCGTGGTCGGCGGGGCGGCCCCCGGTGAGGAATGTCGACTGCACCGAGCAGGTCACCGCCGGCAGCACCGTGCCCAGCTCGGCGCGGAAGCCGGTGTCGGCCACCGCGCGCAGCCGGGGCATGTGCGCCAGCAGGCGCGGGGTCAGTCCCACCACGTCCAGCACCACCAGCTGTCGACCCATCAGGCCGCCACCTCGCTTCGGTGAAGGGTCAGCCCGAGGGCGACCAGCTCGTCTCGGGCGAAGGCCAGCTCCGCGGCGATCCCGGCGGCCAGCTCCGCGTCGGTCTGCGGGCGCCGCGCGGCCGGCAGCACCCCCCAGGTGTACGTCTCGACGTCGAGGTGATCACAGCCGACGTCCGGGCCGGCGAGCAACGCGGCCAGCGCGGTACGCAGCACCGGCAGGGTCGAGCCCAGCGGCGGCTCGGGTGGGGCGTGCAGCGGCACGTGGTAGTGCACCCGCCACGGGCCCGGCAGCGCCGCGTCGAGCGCCGCGTCCAGGTCGTCGGCGGCCCAGGCCGGGTCCGCCGGATCCGCCGAGCCGGGGCCACCGCCGGCCGAAC
The DNA here is from genome assembly GCF_038246755.1 of Micromonospora sp. FIMYZ51. Lineage (NCBI taxonomy): Bacteria > Bacillati > Actinomycetota > Actinomycetes > Micromonosporales > Micromonosporaceae > Micromonospora > Micromonospora sp. FIMYZ51. The sequence continues at coordinate 5,573,103 of NZ_CP134706.1, forward strand.
CCGGACCACCGCCGGCCGAGCCGGTCACCGTGCTCCCGACGGGCGAGCCGGTTGCGGCGGCACGGTCGGATGCGGCGGCACAGTCGGCGGTGCGGGTCTGGTGCAGGAACCGTGGCTCGACCCAGCGGCGCAGCGCGGCGGCGTCGCCGGTCGGGTCGGCCGCCTCCAGCGCGGCGGAGACCTGCACCTTCACCACCGGCAGACCGGCCGCCGCCAGCCGGGCCAGGGCCGCGGTGGGTTCCTCCCAGGCGCAGGCGAGATGGGCCAGGTCCAGGCAGACCCCGAGCCACTCGGTGTCCACAGCGGACAGTAGGGTCGCGGCCTGCGTGGTGCTCTCCACCACGCAGCCGGGCTCCGGCTCGAAACCGACCCGGACCGGCCGGCCGGTCTCCCGCTGCACGTCGGCGAGCCCGGCGGCGAGCTGGTCGAGGCGGCGTCGGGCGGCGTCGGCCCGGGTCGCGTCCCAGGGCGTCCGCCAGGCCAGCGGCAGGGTGGAGACCGAGCCCCGGGCAGCGTCGGGCGGCAGCAGGTCGGCGAGCACCCGGGCCAGGTCCAGGGTGTACCGGAGCCGATCGTCGGTGGTCCAGTCCGGGTGGTACACCGCGCCCTTCACCACCGGCGCCTGGAAGGACGCATACGGGAAGCCGTTGAGGGTGACCACCTCCAGGCCGCGTACCGACAGCTCGGTGCGCAACCGGCGGCGGGCGTGCGGATCGGCGGCCAGCTCGGCGGCGACCGGGGCGGCCAGCCACAGGCCCAGGCCGAGCAGGTCGCTGCCGAGCGCCGCGCGGACCGGCACCGCGTACCTGTCGAGCTGACCGAGGATGCCGGTGAGATCCTCGGCCGGGTGCACGTTCGTGCAGTAGCCGAGGTGCACCGTGCGCCCACTCGGGTGCCGCAGCCGCATCAGCTGCCGCCGCGCAGGATCGAGTTGCCGGCGAAGGTCGCCTCCGGTGCCTCGATGTCGCTCAGGTCGAGCCGGCCGGACTGCCCGTAGAACTCGACCGGGTTGCGCCAGAGCACCCGGTCGACGTCGTCCTCGGTGAACCCGGCGAGCCGCATCGCCTCGCCGGTGGCCCGGGTCAGCAGCGGGTCCGAGCGGCCCCAGTCGGCGGCCGAGTTGACCAGGACCCGTTCGGGCCCGTACGCCTTGAGCACCTCGACCATCCGGGGCGGCGACATCTTGGTGTCCGGGTAGATGGAGAAGCCGAGCCAGCAGCCGGTGTCCCGGACCAGTTTGACGGTCACCTCGTTGAGGTGGTCGAGCACCACCCGGCCCGGTTCGATGCCGGACTCGGCGACCACGGCGAGGCTGCGCTCGACGCCACGGGCCTTGTCCCGGTGCGGGGTGTGCACAAGCGCCGGCAGGTCGTGCGCCACGGCCAGGGCCAGCTGGGCGGCGAAGGCGGCGTCCTCCTCGGGCGTCATCGAGTCGTACCCGATCTCGCCGACCGCGACCACGCCGTCCTTGTCCAGGTAGCGGGGCAGCACGTCGAGCACCGGCCGGCAGCGCGGGTCGTTGGCCTCCTTCGGGTTGAGCGCGACGGTGGCGTGGTGGCGTACCCCGAACTGGCCGGCCCGGAACGGCTCCCAGCCGACCAGGGAGTCGAAGTAATCGGTGAACGACCCGACGTTCGTACGCGGCTGGCCGAGCCAGAACGCGGGTTCCACCACCGCCCGCACCCCCGCGGCGGCCATCCGCTCGTAGTCGTCGGTGGTCCGGGACGTCATGTGGATGTGCGGGTCGAAGATGCGCATCACGCCTCCCTGGGGTGCGGTTGGCCGGTGGCGACCAGCCGGCCCGGCGGATCGGTGATGGTCAGCCGGTCCAGCAACTCGGTGGCGTCGGCGGGCATGGTCCGGCCAGCGGCCCGCCGCTCGGCGGCGAGCGCGGCGAGCATCGCCGCCAGTTCCCCGTCGGCGCGGGCGTCGAGGTCGGCCACCACGGCCAGCGGTACGCCGGTGAAGACGCACTTGAGCACGGCCTGCCGCCAGGCCGGTGCGTCCAGGTGCTCCGCGTACGGGCCGAGGGCGGCGGCGACCAGCCGGGTGTCGTTGGTACGCAGCGCGTCGTGCAGCAGCGGCAAGCCGGCCGCGCCGACCGGCAGCAGCGGCAGCGCCTTGAGCACGGCCCGCTTCTCGGCCGCGTCCCCGGTGCGGTAGAGCGTCTCGACCCATTCCGCGTGCCCGCTCGGCAGGGTGGCCAGCAGCAACGCGCGGGCCGCCTCGTCGGCGGTCCAGCCCGGCAGGTCGGGCAGCTCGGCCCGCCCGCAGCAGCGTCCGACGGCCGGAAAGAACCGGGCGATCGCCGCCGGCTGCGTCGCGACGCCGCGCAGCGCCGCCGCCAGCCAGTCCGGATCGGGTACGTCCCGCAGGGCCGCCCGCAGCTCGTTCGGTGTGCTCACCGTCTCCGCCCTTCCTGTGCTGCCGTCAGTGGTGCGCCACCAGCGGACGCGGCGCGCAGGAAATCAAGCGAGTGGGCGGCCACGGCCGGGGCGGCGTGCGAGTGCCGGGGCAGTTCGACGGCGACCAGACCCCGGTAGCCGACCTCGCGCAGCGCGGCGAGCACCGGCGGGAAGTCGATCTCGCCGGTGCCGAACTCCAGGTGCTCGTGCACGCCCCGCCGCATGTCGTCGATCTGCACGTTTACCAGGTGGGCGCCGACCTCGCGGACGCACTCGGGCACCGGCGCAGGCTCCAGGCAACGACAGTGCCCGATGTCGAGGGTGATGCCGAACGCCGCCGGGCGCCCCAGGTCCGCGTACAGCCGGTGCCAGCCCGCGATGTCCTCGACGAGCATTCCCGGTTCGGGCTCGAAGCCCAGCCGCACACCGGCGGCGTCGGCCGCCGCCACCACGGTGGCGGAGCCGGCCAGCAGGCGGTCCCAGGCGACGGCCCGCGGGACCTCCTCGGGTCGTACCCCGGCCCAGTAGGAGACCGCCTCGGCGCCGAGGTCCGCGCCGATCGCCACCGCGCGACGCAGGAACTCCACCCGGCGGGCGGGATCGTCGTGCAGCAGCGTCGGGGCGTGCTTGTGCCACGGGTCGAGCAGGTAGCGGGCCCCGGTCTCGATCACCACCGCCAGGTCGAGCGCGGCCAGCCGGCGACCCACGGCGGCGACCCGGCGGGCCAGCCCCGGCGCGAACGGGTCGAGGTGGTCGTGGTCCAGGGTCAACGCGACACCGGCGTAGCCGAGTTCGGCGATGACCGCCAGCGCGTCGTCGAGGCGGTGGTTGGCGAAGCCGTTGGTGCCGTACCCGAACCGCAGGCCGCCGGCCCCCGCGCCGGGGGCTGCGGTGCTGGCGGCGGTCATGTCGGGGACACCTTCCGGGCCAGTCGCCGACCCAGCGGCGCGGCTGCCGCCACCGCCAGCCCGAGCAGGCCGGCACCGGCACGCGCGGTCAACGCGCCCTGCAAGGCGGGCAGGCCGGTGATGCCGGCGCCGACCGCCGCGCGGACCCGGTCGGCGGTGGGTCGGGCGACCACCTGGCCTGCGCGCCGCCGTACCGGGCGGCGTACCAGCCGGCGAGGACGGCGGGCAGCGTCGCCGCGACGGCGCCGACGGCACGCCGACCGGCCCCGGGCCGGGGCGGGCGGGGTGGGCGGGCGGCGCTGGCGGCGACCAGGGCGGTGCCGGCGAGGGTGCCCAGCGGCAGCACGGCGTCGGTGCCGTGCACCTCGCGGCGGGACAGGACGGTCACGGTCCAGGTGTGCGCGGCCACGGTGCCGGCCGCCGGTAACGCCCGCACCGGCCGGCAGCCGGCGCCGAGCAGCACGTCCAGGCCCCGGCAGGTGGCCATCACGGCCGGCCCGGCGGCGGTGTTCTTGGCCGCCAGGTCGTACCCCCAGACGGCGGCGGCCAGCGGTAGCGCGACGGCGACGGAACCGCGTCCACCGGCAGCGGCGGCGAGCCCGACGCCCGCGACGGTGAGGCCGGCGGCCAGGCCGACCGCGACGCGGGGGCTGACCCGTCCGCTGGGGATCGGCCGCTCCGGGCGTTCGACGGCGTCGAGCCGCCGGTCGGCCCAGTCGTTGGCGGCCATGCCGGCCCAGTAGAGCAGGACCGACGCGGCGGCCAGGGCCGGTGTACGCGGGCCGAGCGTGCCCGCCGCGGCGGCACCGGCGATCACGTCGCCCGGTACCGAGAGCGCGGCCGGTGCCCGGACCAGCTCGGCGAGGTCAGCCACGCGGGTCATCGGCACCTCCGGTGTGCAGGCGATTGGTGAAGGCGCGGAGCCTGGTCCACTGCTCGGCGAGCGATCCGGTGCCGGTGCCGAGCGGGTCCTTGAAGAAGAAGGCGAGGTCGGCCAGCGCCCCGGTCTGGCCGGCGGCATGCGCGGCGGCGGTCAGCCGGGCCAGGTCGAGCACGAGTGGCGCGGCCAGTGCCGAGTCGCAGCCGTGCCAGGTGAACTCCAGGCGCATCCCGGTGCCGAGGAAGCCGGCGAAGGTGATCAGATCCCAGGCGGTCTTGAAGTCGCCCAGGTCCTCGACGTAGTCGATCCGGGTGTCGCCCTGCGGCAGGTAACCGAGCGTCTCGCCGAGCACCCGCTGCTTGCTGCGGACCTTTGCGGCGTTGGCCGCCGGGTCGGCAAGCGTGGCGCCGTCGCCCCCGCCGAGCAGGTTGAGCCCGGACCAGGACCGCACGGTGAGGTTGCGCATCGCGAACATCGGGGCGAGCACCGACTTGAGCAGGGTCTCCCCGGTCTTGCCGTCGTGCCCGGCGTAGGGCACCCGATGGCTGTCGGCAAGCGCGGTAAGCGCCGGCAGCCGCAGGCCGGTGGAGGGGGTGAAGTCGACGTACGCACAGCCCGCCGTCACCGCCGCGTACGCGTAGAGCGAGCTGGGTGGCAGCACCTCGTCGGGGCCGGCGAGGGCGGCGTGCAGCGCGTCCGGCTCGGCGTGCGCGGGGTGCGGGCGGCACGCCGGCTCGGTGGCCGCGACGTTCACCACCACCACCCGGACCAACTGGTGCCGGTCCCGGAACTCGGTGAGGTCGCGGACCAGCGTGGCCGCCCGGTCGGCCTGACTGCCGCCGCTCGGTGCCGGTCGCAACTCCCGCTCGACGGCGGCCAGTTCCTCCGGCAGCGCGGCGACCAGGCGGGCCGGCAGCACCCCGGCGGCGGCCAACGCCTCGGCGCGTTTGGCAAGTGGGGTGGCGACCACGTCGTGCCCGCCGAAGACCAGGTCGGCGAAGGCCGGCAGGGCCGGGCCACTCAGCTCGGGTAACTCGGTGACACACCCGGTCGACCCGGTCAACCCGGCCCGCAGGGCGAGCGCCCCCACGATGCTGGTGGTCGCGACCGAGCCGCGCGCTCCCACCAGCCAGACACCCGTGCGCATGGCGCTCCTTCCCGGTCGGGGAATCCGGCCATCGAATTACATGAATATCACAGATTGATGAAGAAAGATACCCTTTATGCGGATGCGCCCCGTCCGCCCGGCCGCCCGGGATGGAGGCTTGCCGGCCCGGCGGCGAGGTCGGCGGCGACGCCGTCGCACCGGCGACCCGGAGCAGGCCCGACGGACGGGGCTGGCAGGCAGGGGCGGTCGGCGTCGCACCCCTGCCTGCTCCGCATCCGGCCGGTCGCGAGCATGGCGCGTCCGGCCGGACGACTGGTCGAAGGCGGACCGCCGTCGAGGCGGTCGAGGTCTGTCGGCCCGTGGGCCGTGGGGCGGTCCTCCGGTGCGGCCGGGGAATCCCGGTCCGGCCACACCGGAGGAACCGCACTGCTTGTGCCCACCGGCGTCACGGCCTGCGGGCACACCCTCCGGTGCCGACCCGTACCGGCCGCGGGGCGCAACCGCGGCCGGCCCTCGCCGGTCGGCACCGCAGGTGGCTCAGGCCACGGCCCCCGCCAACGCCGGCTCCACCTCGGTCCAGGAGGACCCGAGTTCGGCCGAGCGGACCACCGCGTCCAGCACCAGTTGCACCTGCAACGCCTCGGCGAAGGAGGGCGTCGGATCCGCGCCGGTCGCCACCGCCTCGATGAAGTCGCGCATCTGGTGGGTGAAGGAGTGCTCGTACCCGATGATGTGCCCCGGCGGCCACCAGGCCGACAGGTACGGGTGCTCGGCCTCGGTCACCAGGATTCGGTTGAAGCCCTGCTCCGCGGTGGGCCGCGTGGCGTCGTAGAACTCCAACTCGTTGAGCCGTTCCAGGTCGAAGGCGACGCTGCCGAGCGACCCGTTGATCTCGACACGGAGGGCGTTCTTGCGCCCGGTGGCGAACCGGGTCGCCTCGTAGGTGGCAAGCGACCCGCCTTCCAGCCGGGCCACGAAGATGGCCGCGTCGTCGACGGTGACCGGGCCGGTGGCGGCGTTGCCCCCGTCGGCCTGCGCGGCCAGCCCGCTCGACTCGGTCGGCAACGGCCGCTCCTTGACGAACGTCTCGGTCACCGCGCTGACGCCGGTGATCCGCTGGCCGGTGACGTACTGGGTCAGGTCGATGATGTGCGCACCGATGTCACCGAGCGCGCCGGAGCCTGACACCTCCTTGCGCAGCCGCCAGACCAGGGGGAACTGCGGGTCCACGATCCAGTCCTGAAGGTAGGTGGCCCGGACGTGCCGGATGTCGCCGAGCCGCCCGTCGGCGATCATCTGCCGCATCAGCGCCACCGCGGGCACCCGCCGGTAGTTGAATCCGCACATCGACCGCGCCCCACCGGCCCGGGCGGTGGCCGCCGCAGCAGCCATCTCCCGCGCCTCGGCGACGGTGTTGGCAAGCGGCTTCTCGCACAGTACGTGCTTACCGGCGGCCAACGCGGCCAGGGCGATCTCGGCGTGGCTGTCGCCCGGCGTGCAGATGTCGACCACGTCGATGTCCGGCCGGGCCACCAGTTCCCGCCAGTCCGTGGTGTGTTCCTCCCAGCCGAGCCGGTCGGCGGCCTCGGCCACCTTTCCCGGATCCCGGCCGCAGACGAGCACCATCCGGGCCCGTGCCGGCAGGTCGTACACCCGGTTCACGGTGCGCCACGCCTGCGAGTGCGCGGCGCCCATGAACGCGTAGCCGACCATGCCGACCCGCAGTTGGTTGTCGTTCGTGGACAAGGTGGGTCTCCCCCCGTTGTGTCAGAACCCGAGCTTCAGGTAGTCGCTCGCGTTCTCCTTCGTGATCGTTTCCGAGGCGAGGACGATCTCCTTGGGTACCTGGAGTTCCACCAGGTCGGACATGCCCCGGCCCTGGCCGATCAGCCGGGCCAGCGAGATTGCCGAGGAGGCCATCGACGGGCTGTAGGTCACGGTGGCCTTGAGCACCGTGTTGTCGGCCTGGATGTCCTCCATCGCCTTCTTCGAGCCGGCACCGCCGACCATGAAGAACTCGTTGCGGTTGGCCTGGCTGATCGCGGCCATCACCCCGATGCCCTGGTCGTCGTCGTGGTTCCAGATCGCGTCGATCTTCGGCAGGGCCTGAAGCAGCTGGCTGGCCTCCTGCTGGCCGGAGTCCACGGTGAAGCGGGCCGCCCGCCGGTTGGCCACCTTCAGGCCGTGCTGGGCCAGCGTGTCGTTGAAGCCCTTCGTGCGCTCCTGGGTCAGCTCCAGTTCGTCCATGCCGGCGATCTCGGCGATCACCGGGTTGCTCACGCCCTTGGCCTTGAGCTGCTCGAAGATGAAGTTGGCCGCCGAGACGCCCATGCCGTAGTTGTCGCCCTTGATCTGCAACCGGTACGCCTTGGCGTCCGGGAAGGCCCGGTCCAGGTTGACCACCGGGATGCCGGCCGCCATCGCCTCCAGGCCGAACGAGTTGAGTTCCTTGCCGTCGTGCGGCAGCAGCACGATCACGTCCGGCTTCTGCGAGATCAGCGTGGACAGCGCCGCCCGCTGGGCCGCCGCGTCCGCACCGGCCTCGACCGTCTTGAACTCCACGTCGGAGTACGCGTCGGCCTGCGCCTTGGCGTTGTTGGTGATCGCCGCGATCCAGCCGTGGTCGGCGGCCGGCGCGGAGAAGCCGATCGTCACCTGCTTGCCGGGCTCGGCGTTGCCACCGCCGTCGGCCGCCTTGGTCTGTGCCTCGGTCGGTGTGCTGCTCTCGTTGCTGGTGCAGGCCGAGAGCAGTACGCCGGCGCCGACGGCCGCCCCGCCGAAGAGCAGCCGGCGACGACTGTGCTGGGTCATGACGACCTCCTGGGTTCAGGTGGTGAAGAGGGTTTTCGGGTGTGCGAAGCCCGGCCACCGTCGTGCCTCGGTGGCCTGGTGGGAACGGTGTTCAGCTGGTGGTCAGCCGGTTGCGGCGGAAGAACTGGGAGAGGGTGCCGAACTGGACCTGCTGGATCAGGACGGCCGCGACGATGATGCCGCCCTTGACCATGTTCTGCGCCTCGGTGGAGAGGCCGTTGATGGCGAAGAGGTTGGTGATGGTGGCGAAAATGATCACCCCGAGCAGGGAGCCGATGATGGTGCCCCGCCCGCCGCTGAGCAGCGTGCCACCGATGATCACGGCGGCGATCGCGTCCAGCTCGTAGAGGTTTGCCATCGCCGCCTGGGCCGAGGTGGCCTGGGCGGTGAGCATGATGGCGGCGATGCCGCAGCACAGCCCGGAGAGCGCGTAGAGCAGCAGGGTGTGCCGCTTGACGTCGATGCCGGCCAGCCGGGCGGCCTCCGGGTTGCCGCCGACGGCGACCGTACGCCGGCCGAAGGTGGTGCGGTTGAGCAGCACCCAGCCGGCGATGACGACCGCGGCCAGGATGTAGACAAGCAGCGGGATGCCGAGCAGGTTGGTGCTGGCGATGCCGTTGATGGTGCTGTTCTGCGAGATCTGGGTCTGCTTGTCGGAGATCTCGGCGGCCAGCCCACGGGCGGCCACCAGCATGGCCAGCGTGGCGATGAACGGCACCAGCCGCCCGTACGCGATGAGGGTCCCGTTGACCAGGCCGACCGCCACCCCGACCACGATCGCGGTGAAGATCATGCCGCCGGCACCGAAGCTCTGGGTGGCGACCGTGGTGCACCAGACACCGGCCAGCGCGACGATCGCGCCGACCGAGAGGTCGATGCCGCCGCCGATGATCACGAAGGTCATCCCGACGGTGACCACGCCGACCACCGAGGCGAGCTTGAGGATGCTGAGCATGTTGGCCCAGACCCAGTCCGGATTGGAGTAGAGGTCGGAACGGGTGGCGGCGCCGATGATGAAGAGCGCCAGCAGCACCCCGATCAGGGCGAGGTTTCGGCGTGCGCCCTCGCCGCCGTCCCCGTGCCACCAGGAGAGCCGGCCGGTGGGTGCGGGCTGGCCCGACGTCCCGTGCGCGCTGGCGGCCTCGGTCTCGGCCGGGTCCACCGGCGGCGACTGCGCCGGCAGTTGGGTCGTGGTGGGAGGACTATCGGTCATGCCGGTGCGCCTTCCATCAGGGACCCCGCCATCACGAGGTCGAGGACGGTGTTTTCGTCGAGTTCGCCGGCCGGGGCCGTCCGGACGACCCGCCCTTCCCGCATCACCAGCACCCGGTCGGCCAGGCCGAGCACCTCGGGCACCTCGCTGGAGACCAGCAGCACCCCGACGCCCTCGGCGGCGAGCTGCCGGATCACCTGATAGAGCTCGGCCCGGGCGCCCACGTCCACGCCCCGGGTGGGCTCGTCGAGCAGCAGCAGCTTGGTGCCGCCGAGCAACCAGCGGCCGACCACCACCTTCTGCTGGTTGCCGCCGGAGAGGGTGCGCACCGCCCGCCGGACGTCGCGCGGTCGCATCTCCAGGCTGGCCGCGATCCGGTCCGCCTCGGCCTGCTCCCGCCCGGCGTCGATGAACCCGAAGCGGGCGTAGCGGCCGAAGGTCGCCAGCGTCACGTTGCGGTAGATCGGCTCGCCGAGCAGCAGTGCCTGGCTCTTGCGCTCCTCGGGCGCCATGCCCAGGCCCGCCCGTACCGCCGCGCCGACGCTGCCCGACCGAAGCGTTTTGCCGGCCATCCGCACGGTGCCCGACTCGGCCCGGCGGGCGCCGTAGATGGTTTCCATCAGCTCGGACCGGCCGGAGCCGACCAGCCCGGCGATCCCGACGATCTCGCCGGCCCGGACGGTGAGCGACACGTCGGCGAACTCGCCGGCCCGGGTCAGCCCCTCGACCTGGAGCAGTTCCTCGCCGACGTCGCCGTCGGCCGGACGGTCCGGGAAGACGTACTCGATGGTGCGGCCGGTCATCCGGGAGACCAGCTCCCGGGTCGGGGTGTCGCGGGCCGGCAGGTTCGCGGCGGTGGTCCGGCCGTCCTTGAGGACTGTCACCCGGTCGCCGATCTCGCGGATCTCCTCCAACCGGTGGGAGATGTAGATGACCGCGATGCCCTGCGCGGTCAGCTCCCGGATGATCCGGAAGAGGTTCTCCACCTCGTCGTGAGCGAGCACCGCGCTCGGTTCGTCCATGATGATCAGCCGAGCCTCGTGGGAGAGCGCCCGGGCCATGCTGACCACCTGCTTGCCGGCCGCGGGCAGCGCCCGGACCATCCGGCCGGGTGGAATCTCGGCGTGCCCGAGCCGGCCGAGGATCTTCCGGGTGTGCCGGGCCATCTGCCCCCGGCGGATGAAACCGAAGCTGCGCGGCTCGTGGCCGAGGAAGGCGTTCTCCGCCACCGAGAGATCGGCGACCAGGTCGAGTTCCTGGTAGATGGTGGCGATCCCGGCGCGCATCGCGGCCTGTGGGTTGGCGAAGTTGACCGGCTCACCGCGCCACTGCACCAGCCCCGAATCCGGCCGGTGCACCCCGGCGAGCACCTTGATCAGCGTGGACTTGCCGGCGCCGTTCTGCCCGAGCAGGCAGTGCACCTCGCCCGCGCGTACCTCCAGCTGCACGCCGTCCAGGGCGCGTACGCCGGGAAAGGTCTTCACCACGTCGGTCAGGCGCAGGACCACCTCGCCCGCGACGGTGTCGGCGGGTGCCTCGACCAGTGGAGCACCGGGGCCGGACTGCTCGCTCATGACGATCCTCCACTCGACTCGTTCATGCCGCCTCGCCGAAGGCCAGGTCGCTGGCGAGCACGGCGGCGCCGGCCACGCCGGCCCGGGGCCCGAGCTCGGAGAGCACGACCGGTAGGTTGCCGGTGGCCAGCGGCAGCGAGCGGCGATAGACGACGCTGCGGATCTCGGCGAGCAGGATGTGCCCGAGTTGGGCGAGCCCGCCGCCGATCACGATCATTGACGGGTTGGTGAAGCTGACCAGCCCGGCCAGGACGCTGCCGACCCGGCGCCCGCCCTCGCGGATGAGCTGGATGCAGGTCACGTCCCCCTCGCTGGCACCGGCGGCCACGTCGAGGGCGGTGACCGTGCCCTGCATGGCCAGCCGTTCGGCAAGCGCCGGAGAGGCACCGGTCCGGGCTGCGGCGGTCGCGTCCTTGGCCAACGCCGCACCGCTGAACAGCGCCTCCAGGCACCCGGCGTTGCCGCACGAGCAGATCGGCCCGTGCGGGTCGACCTGGATGTGGCCGACGTCCCCGGCGCAACCGTCGGTGCCTCGGTAGACCTCGCCGCTGAGGTAGATGCCGCAGCCGATGCCGGTGCCGATCTTGACGAACAGGAAGTCGTCCACCGAGTGCGCCACCCCGCCGTGCCGCTCGCCGATGGCCATGATGTTCACGTCGTTGTCGACCACCGCCGGGCAGCCGTGCTCCCGGGTGAGCAGCTCCCGGACGGGAAAGCGGTCCCAGCCCGGCATGATCGGCGGGGAGACCGGTACGCCGTCGCGGAAGCTGACCGGTCCGGGCACCCCGATGCCGACCGCGTCGAGCCGCTCGTAGACCCCGTCGGTCCGGGCCTTGTGCAGCAACTCGTTCACCCGCTGGAGGATGGCCTTGGGGCCGGACCTGATGTCGGCCGCCTCCGCGTACGCGGCGATCGGCTCCAGCCGGCCGTTGACCACTTCGACGTCGATGGAGCTGGCCCCCAGGTCGACGGCGGCGAAGCGCAGCTGCGGTCGCAGCTCGACCAGGGTGGAGCGGCGTCCGCCCCGGGACGCCGCCTTGCCCGCCTCGGCCACGTAGCCGAGGGCGACCAGCCGATCCAGCTCGGCGAGCAACCGGGGGCGGGGCATCTGGAGCCGGTCGGCGAGCTCGGCGCGGGACAACGCGCCCTCGTCACGCAGCAGCCGCAGCAGCCGGACGTGCAGGGCATCGGCGGTGTGCACGGCTCACCTCACCGGACTCGTTTACATCGACGCAATGTCGATGAGTGGTGTCCGACACAGTAGGAGCCGCCGATACGCGGTGTCCAGACCTTAGAGTGAATCAAACCCAACTTTTGTTGGATCTAGCAAAAGCTACCGGTGAGACGTACGCAGCCGGATCCGCAGGTCAGCCCGGCTGCCCAGGGTCATCATCCGAACGCAGTTTGCGATCATCACGCAGCTCGACGTAGGGCTCGTGGTCGACCGGCCGCAGGCCGCCCGCGAGGGCCCGACCACGCGCCAGTTCGGCGTCGAGTTCCGCACCGAGCAGGATCGCCACATTGCTCAACCAGAGCCAGACCAGAAAGATGATCACACCGGCGAGAGCGCCGTAGGTCTTGTTGTACGAGCCGAAGTTCGCCACGTAGAGCGCGAAGCCGCCGGAGACCAGCAACCAGAGCAGCACCGCAAGCACGCCGCCCGGGCTCACCCACCGGAAGCCGCCCTGCCGCGCGTTCGGCGACGCCCAGTAGAGGATCGCGAACATCAGGCTGACCAGGAGCAGCAGCACCGGCCACTTGGCGATGTCCCAGACCGTCACCGCCGTGCGGCCGACGCCGAGCGCCGAACCGACGTGCTCGGCGAGCCGGCCGGTGAAGACCACGATCACCGCACTGACCAGCAGCAACAGGCCGATGACGGCGGTCACCCCGACCCGGGTCGGCAGGGTCTTCCAGATCGGCCGCCCCTCCGGCACGTCGTAGATCACGTTGGCGGCGCGCATGAATGCGGCCACGTAGCCGGAGGCCGACCAGAACGCGGCAAGCAGACCGACGATCGCGGCGACCCCGGCCAGCCCGCCGTTCTGCTGGGCCTGGTCGAGGGCGGCATCGAGGATCTGGCGGATGTTCTGCTCCGGCACCGCCTGGTCGACCGTGTCCCGGACCCCCTGGGTGGCGCCGGAACCGAGCAGGCCGAGCAACGAGACCAGGACCAGCAGGCCGGGGAAGATGGAGAGGACGCCGTAGTAGGTGAGCGCCGCGGCCCAGTCGGTCAGCCCGTCGTCGCCGAACTCCCGTACCGTCCGGCGCAGCGCGGCCAGCCACTCACGTCGGGACAGCCGCGTCGGGCGGCTGGGCACATCGTGGCCAGGATCCGGCCGCTCGCCCACCGCCGGTCCGTCGGCGGCGGGTCGCCGCTGGGGATCGCGCCCGTCCGGACGGGAAGACTCGGCGACCATCGCTCCTCCTCAAGCTCGCTGCCCTCGCCCTTCCACATGCCCGGACAGCGGCTGCGGATAACCCGCAGCACGCGAGCCGGGCTCGGATTCGGCGGGAAATGCGCCGTCCAACCTTCCCATCCAGACCGAGTCTCGCCGATTCGGGCCGGTCGGGAAATACGCGGACCCACCCCTTCCCGCCGGCCGCGCGAGCGACGTCCGGGCCATCAGGCGGGTGACCGGACCGCCACCGTGATGACACCCTGCGTAGCGACATGCACGGAGAGTAGTCATGACAACAACTTTTTACCTGGCTGAAATTGACCGCCAGATAGCCACAAAAGCCGAAAAACGGATGGCATGGCCCGCGCCCGCCGCGATGGCCGCGCAGGGCCGATCGGCGCGTCCACGCCAATCGCGAAAGGGATTCCCAATCATTCACCCCGGCGAGTGACTGAAACAAAATGAAACTCACTCAGGGAAACGATGATCGACAATGTTCCCAACGCGGAGTCAATTCGCGTATCGTCCCCCATCGTGTCGGCTATCCGATTCACCGAAGATTCCGGACCCGAGGCGAACCGCCCCCACGTCGGCGTGGCGGAGATCGACCGGGACACCGCGACGACGCCCCCGCGCCGCGACCGCCCGGCGGTCCGGGACGCCGGTGTCGACCGGCCGCCGGCACCGGTGGCCGATCCCCGCGAACTGGCCGCCCGGTTCGAGGAGGACAAGCCCGGTCGGACCCTCTCCGGCCCGGTCGCCGTCGTGCTGACCGCCGCGACACTGGCCATCGCCCTGCTCGCGCTCTGGCAGGTGTTCCGACCACTCGCCCAGGGCAGCAAGTACTACCTGATCTACTTCCTGGCCGGCGTACTTCCGCTTGTCTTCCTCGCCTACCCGGCCGATTTGCGGCTACCCCGCCGACGTCGGCAGCGCACCGACGACAGGCAGGCGATCGCACCGGGCCCGACCGGACCGAGCCGGGTCGACTGGGCCCTGGCCGCCACCGCCCTGGCCGGCTGCCTCTACCCGGTGCTGCCGGTCGGCCTGTTCGGCGGGGGCGGCGGCTACGACGCCTTCCTCGACCGGCAGGGACTGCTCGTCGGCATGGACGTGGCGATGGGCACCGTCCTGCTGCTCCTGCTGCTGGAGGGTTGCCGCCGCACCACCGGCTGGATCCTGCCCGCGGTCTGCCTGGTCTTCCTCGGCTACGGCTACTACGGCGGCCTGCTGCCGCAGCACTTGCCGGTGGCCCACGCCGGGCTGGACTTCGGGCAGCTCGTGGACGCCTTCTACAACTCCGACAGCGGGTTCTACGGCACCCCGCTGGACGTGGCCGCCACGTACATCGTGCTCTTCACCATCTACGGGGCGGTGCTCGACCTCTCCGGCGCGGGTCGGTTCTTCGTGGACCTCTCCGCCGCGGCGTTCCGGCGTTCCCGCACCGCCGCCGGTCGTACCGCGGTGGCCTCCGGTTTCCTGCTCGGCACCGTCTCCGGCTCGGGAGCGGCGACGACGGTCAGCATCGGGGCGGTCACCTGGCCGATCCTGCGCCGCGCCGGCTACCCGGCGGAACGGGCCGGTGGGATGCTCGCCGCGGCCGGCGTCGGCGCGATCCTCTCCCCGCCGACGCTCGGTGCGGCGGCCTTCATCATCGCCGAGTACCTCGGCGTGTCCTACCTGCGGGTGCTCGGCTGGGCGATGGTGCCGACCGTGCTCTACTACCTCGGCATCGTGCTCTCGGTGGAGATCGACGCGCGGCGCTCCGGGGTCCGGCCGGCGGCCCTCGCCGCCGGTTCCGCCTGGCGGCTACTGGCCCGCTCCGGATACCACTTCGCCTCGCTCTTCGCCATCGTCGGGCTGCTCGCGGTCGGCGTGTCGGCCACCCGCGCGGTGGTGCTGGCCACCCTGCTCGCCGTGGCGCTGTCCTTCCTGGACCGGCGGCACCGCCTCACCCCGGGCCGGCTGCTCACCGCGCTCTCCGGCGGCGTACGCGGCGTGCTCGCGGTCACCGTGGTCTGCGCGGCGGCCGGGATCATCACCGCCACCACCACGAAGACCGGCCTCGGCCCGCAGGCCGCCGCGCTGCTGGTCAACGCCGCCGGCGCGGTCAGCTCCGAACCGGCCGTGGTGCTCGCGCTCACCGCCCTGCTCGCCGCCGTCGCGCTCACCCTGCTCGGCCTGGCCGTACCGGTCACCGCCTCCTTCGTGATCGGCTGGGTGATCATCGGACCGGCCCTGCTCGGTCTCGGCGTCAGCGCACCGGCCGCGGCGATGTTCGTCTTCTACTTCGCGGTCCTGTCCGAGGTGTCGCCGCCGACCGCGCTGGCTGCGGTCGCCGCCGCCGCGGTGACCGGCGGCCGGGTGGTGCCGACCATGTGGCACACCCTGCGGTACGCGCTGCCGGCGTACCTGATCCCGCTCGCCTTCGTGGTCACCCCGACCGGACTCGGCCTGCTCGGCATCGGCGGACCGCAGCGGATCGTGGTCGCCACCGCGGTCACCGCGCTCGGCGTGGCGGTGCTGGCCGTCGCTGCCGGCGGCTGGCTGCCCGGCGTCGGACCGGCGGGGGTGCCGGAACGCGTACTCGGCGCGGTCGCCGGACTGACGCTGCTCTGGCTGCAACCCGTGCCCGTCGCGATCGGCGCCGTGCTGGCCGGCGTGATGGCGGTGGGCGTGTTCGTACGACGCGGATCCGCCGGGCCCACCGGCGGGACGCGAGCCGGATCACCGGCATGACTCAGGAAGGAGCAATAGTGAGACGGATCAACGTGCGGTTCGCGGCGGGGCTGGGAGCACTCGCCCTGGTCGCGACCGGAGCCGCTGGCTGCGGTGGCCGTCAGGGCTCCGCAGCCACGGACGACACCGCGAGCGCCGTCACCTGCGAGGTGGCCGAGAACACCCGGGTCGGCATCGCCACCGGCAACGCCACCGGGGTCTACTACGTGGTCGGCAACGCACTTGCCGGTCAGCTCGCGGACAGCACCGGCGGCCGGCTGACCGGCACCGCGGCCGAGACCGGTGCCTCGGTCCAGAACATCGAACAGCTCGTCGGCGGCCAGTACGACGTGGCGTTCTCCCTGTTCGACACGGCGGTCAACGCGGTGCAGGGCAAGGGCAGCTTCACCGCGCCACAGCCGGTCGAGGCCCTGGCCCGGATCTACGACAACTACACCCAGGTGGTCGTCCGGGCCGATGCGGGAATCAACTCGGTGGCCGACATGAAGGGCAAGAAGATTTCCACCGGCTCCCCCAAGTCCGGCACCGAGGTCATCGCCAACCGGCTGCTGGAGGCCGCCGGCCTCGACCCCGCCGCCGACATCCAGGCCCAGCGGCTCGACCTCACCAAGACCGTCGAGGGCGTCAAGGACGGCACAGTGGACGGCTTCTTCTGGTCCGGCGGCCTGCCCACCGGCGGCCTCACGGACCTGTTCACCACCGCCGGCGACAAGGTGAAGTTCATCGACATCACACCGCTGCTGCCCAAGATGAGCGAGCTGAACCCCGCGTACCAGGCCGGCACGATCGGCAAGGACATCTACGCCACCGCCACGGACACCCCGACCATCGTGGTCCCGAACGTGTTGCTCGTCCGCAAGGACCTCGACGCCAACGTGGCCTGCGCCATCACCCGGACCGTGTTCCAGCGCAAGGACGCACTGGCCCAGGCCAACCCCGCGGCCAACGGCATCGCCCTGGACAGCGCCCGCAAGACCGACCCGGTCGGCCTGCACCGGGGCGCGGTCAAGGCACTACAGGACCTCGGCGCGAGCTGACCCAAAGGTGACCGGGTCGGGTGGTGCAGCCCGGCCCGGTCGCCCCGACCCCGGGAGAATCCCGTGCCGCTGTCCACCCTGGCCCGCGTACGCCGGCACAACCGTCCATCCGGACACACCGACCAGCTCTGGTCGGTCCGTACCCAGCTACTCGCCCCGATCCTGGTCGCCACCGCCGGTCTGGTGGTGCTGGGCGCGATCCAGACCGGCGACGCGCTCTCCGCCTCCGCCGACGCGCAACGCGCCCGTACCCTGGCCGGCACCGCCACCGCCACCGTCTCCCTGGTCCACGAGCTGGAGCGGGAACTCGGCGAGACGGCCGCGCTGCGGCAGCGTGGCGGGACGTCCGGCCGGCAACTGGTCGACGCCCAGCGGCGACGGGTGGACGCCGCCGCCGACCGCTACCGCTCCGCCAGCTCGGACGCCCGCACCGCCGCACCCGGGCTGGGTCGGGCGCTGGACGGCGTGACCGAACACCTCAACCAACTCGACGAGGCGCGGGTCGCCGCGCTGCGGGTGGACACCGCCGACGGCGTCTACGTGGCGCTGGCGGAGTCGCTGCTGGTCGTCGCCGACGCGCTTCCCGCCCAGCTGCGCGACCCCGAGCTGGCCAACCGGGCCCGCGAGGTGGCCGCGGTCGCCGCCCAGGAGCATCTGGCCTCGCTTGAACGTGACCTGCTCCGGACCATCTTCGTCCGGGGCAGCCTGGCCGAGGGTGAGCTGGCCCGGCTCGGCCGGCTGCGCGGCGCGCAGGAGCAGCGGCAGGCCGAGTTCTCCCGGATCGCCGGTGAGCCCGCCACCGCCGCGCTCACCCGCCTGCTCGCCGGCACCGATGTCTCCACCGCCCGGCGGATGCGGGACAGCGCGTTGAACGCCGAGGCCGAACCGGCCGCGCTGGCCACCGACGGCGACGCCTGGTACGTGGCGCAGAGCGGGGCGATCCGCCGGCTCAACCTGCTGGGCCGGGAACTCTCCGCCGAACTCGACCGCCGCGCCGTCACGCTTGCCGCCGACGCCCGGCAACGGGCACTTGTCACCGGCGGCTCCGCCGGCACGCTGGCGCTGGCCTCGCTGACCGCCGCCGCCCTGCTGGCGGTGCGTACCAGCCGCCGGCTGCGCCGACTGCGGGTGGCCGCGCTCGCCATGGCGCACCGGGAACTGCCCGAGCGGATCACCGCGATCTCGGCCGGCGACAGCAGCCGGGCGGAGGGACCGGCCTCGCAGCTCACCGCCGGTATCAGTCGCGGGCGGGACGAGATCGCCCAGGTGGCCGAGGCGTTCGACACCGTGAACCGGGCGGCGTTGCGACTCGCCGGTGAGCAGGCCGAGCTGCGGATGGACGTGACCCGGATGGTCGAGGCACTGGCCCGCCGGATCCGGACGCTGATCACCCGGCAGCTACGACTGCTCGACGAGTTCGAGCGGGAGGAGACCGATCCGGATGCGCTCGACCGACTCTTCGCGCTCGACCATCTCGCCGCCCGGATGCGGCGCAACGGGGAGAACCTGCTGGTCCTCGCCGGTGGTGAGCTGGGCCGGTCGCACGAGGGGCCGCACCTGCTGGCCGATGTCGTACGCGGTGCCGCCTCGGAGATCGAGGAGTACGCCCGGGTCGAGATCGACGTACCGACCGTCGCGGTGCACGGGTCGGCGGTGGGCAACCTGGTCCACCTCCTGGCCGAGCTGCTGGAGAACGCGACCGCGTACTCACCGCCACAGGCACCGGTGCACGTGGACGGTAGGCGTACCGTCGACGGGCTCACCCTGCGCGTGCACGACCAGGGCATCGGTGTCGGCACCAACCGACTCGCCGAGATCAACGAACGGCTGCGGGCACCCGCCATGCTCTCCAGCGCGGCGGCCGGCAGCATGGGCCTGCACGTGGTGGCGCACCTGGCCGCCCGGCACGGCATCCAGGTGCGACTGCACAGCACCGGGGGCGGCATGGTGGCCCAGGTGGACGTGCCGGAGGCGTTGCTCACCCGGGCCGAGGAGCTCAACGGGCGACCCACCATCGGTCCCCGGTCCGCTCCGGCGACCGCCGGTACCTGGTTCCGGCCCCGGGCCGGCGAGCCCGTCCCGGCTGTGCCGGCGCCGCCCAGAGGTGACCTGGTCACCGCCGGGTCGGAGCGGTTCAGCGTGCACCAGGCCCCGACGATGACCCTTCCGGTGGTACGCAACGGCGCCGCCGGGGCGACCAGTTGGTCCACGCCGACGCCGGACCGGACGCCGGCCTGGACGGCCAACCCAGCGACGACGGCCAACGGACCCGGCACCTGGACCGCGACGGCCAACGGGCCGGGAAACGGGTCGGGGAATCGGCCGACCACGGTAAACGGGCCGGCGGTGGGAAACGGTGCGGCCGGTGGTCAGCCGGCGTGGGCACCGGGCGCCCGGCCACCCGGGACGGCCAGCACCGGCCTGCCCCGACGGATCCGCGGCGATGGCTTGCAGGCCGAACTGCACGACCTGCCGACCCCGCAGGCCGCAAGCGACCTGCTCGACCCCGAGGTGGTGCGGGCCCGGCTGTCCGCCCTCTCCGCCGGGGTCGCCTCCGCGATGCGACGTAACCAGACGAAACCCACCGGGAGGCCCGAATGATGACAAACGTCAGCCCCGGACTCGACTGGCTCCTGGCGAACTTCGCCGAGCAGGTCCCGGACGTGTCGCACGCCCTCGCCGTCTCCGGAGACGGACTACGGCTGGCTGCCTCACCCCACCTCTCCACCGACCAGGCGGACCAGCTCGCCGCCGTGATCAGCGGCCTGGCCAGCCTGACCGTCGGTGCCGCCCGACTGATGTCCGCCGGCCGGGTCCGGCAGCAGATCGTCGACATGGACGGCGGTGTGCTGCTGGTCATGGCGGTCGGCGACCGGGCCCTGCTCGGGGTGCTGGCCGCCTCCGGCTGCGACCTCGGCCAGATCGGCTACGAGACGGCCACCCTGGTCCAGCGGGTCGCCGAGGCCCTGGAACCGGCGGTGCGGGCATGAGCGGGCAACGGCGGCTGGTTGCGCTGCTGACGGTCGGGCTGCTGGTCGGGCTGACCGTCGGCTGCGGCAGCACCGAGGAGACGGCGCAGCCGCGCCCGTGGCACGACGGGCGAATCTTCCTGGCCACCGGCAACACCACCGGCGTCTACTACCAACTCGGCGGCGGATACGCCGACGTCATCAGCCGCCACCTGCCCGGTTACGAGGCCCGCGCCGAACCGACAGGTGCCTCCGGGGAGAACATCACCCGGCTGGTCGAGGGCGACATGGAGATCGCCTTCAGCCTGGCCGACACGGCGGCGGACGCCACCGCCGGCCGTGGTGCCTTCGCCGGTCGGCCCCAGCCGGTCCGGGCCCTGGCCCGGGTCTACAGCAACTACACCCACGTGATCGTCCGGGTGGACGCCGAGATCACCGACCTGGCGGCGCTGCGCGGCAAGCGGGTCTCCACCGGCTCACCCAAGTCCGGTACCGACGTCATCGCGGGCCGGCTGCTCAGCGCCGCCGGACTCGACCCGGAGCGGGACGTACGCCGGGCCCGGTTGTCGCTGCCGGAGACGGTGGCCCGGATGCGCGCCGGCACCCTGGATGCGATGTTCTTCTCCGGCGGGCTACCCACGCCGGGCATCGCCGACCTGCTCAACGGCGCCCGGGACCGGTTCGCCCTGCTGCCGGTCGCCAACCTGATCGAGCCGCTCACCGCCACGCACGGCTCGGTCTACACCACCGCCGAGCTGCCCCGCAAGACCTACGACTCGGCCGCCGCCACCCCGACCGTGACGGTGGCCAACGTGATCCTGGTCAGTGCGGACATGCCCGACCAACTGGCGTACGACCTGACCCGACTGCTCTTCACCTACCAGGCCGACCTGGCGGCGGCCCACCCCGAGGCCCGCAACTTCGACCGCCAGAGTGCCTCCTCCACCGACCCGATTCCCCTGCACCCCGGCGCCGCCCGCTACTACCAGGGCAGCTGACTCGAAAGTAGACCTACTTCCTCCCGATCAGGGCCGCTTCGCGCTTGATCACCTCTTGCGGCGTTAGATCTTGGTACGGGAGCGCCCCCATAGGGGCGGTTTCGTACCAAGATCTGCGTGGGTCGCTAGGCGCGGGCCTGGAGGTGGGTGATGAAGGTGTGCCAGGTGGTGGCGCACGTGCTGGCCGCCCGTTTCCTCACCTGGGCCCGCGCCCGATCAGACGAACCGACCGGCTGACAGTGCTGCTGGTCAGCGGTAGAGCAGGCGGTTCATTCGGCGGGACGCGATCAACAGGCCGGCCGCCAGCACCGCGAGCAGGTAACCCACGTCGAGCAGCAATCCCCAGTCGGCCGTGCCGACGGTCAGCCCACGGATCAGGTGCACCGCCCGGTAGAGCGGAGTCACCTCGATCAGCCAGCGCAGCAGTGCCGGGTACGCCTCGGCGGGTACGAAGGTGCCGGAGAACAGGAAGAGCGTGAACTGGGCCGAGTTGATCAGGTCGAACTCCTGCCAACTGCGCAGGAACGTGGCGATCGCCATGCCGAGCGCGCCGAACGTGAAGCCGACAAGCACCGCCGCCGGGAACGCGGCGAGCGCGCGGGCGGGCGCGGTCAGCTCCATCCCGACCATCACCACCAGGAACGCGGCCGAGTACGCGCTGCCCCGCAGCATCGCCCAGGCCAACTCGCCGAGGGCGATCTCGAACGGCTGCACCGGGGTGGCGATCACCCCGTCGTACAGCTTCATGTACTTCAGCTTTCCGAAGAAGTTGAAGGTGGTCTCCGCAAGCGCGCCGCTCATCGCCGACGAGGCGAGCATGGCCGGCGCGACGAAGGCCGCGTACGTGACGACCGCACCGCCGGGCAACGTCAGGTCGCCGATCAGCGCACCCACCCCGACACCGATCGACAACAGGTAGAGCAGCGGCTCGACCAGGCCGGAGATGAGCAGCAGCCAGTAGACGGACCGCAGGGCCGCGACGTTGCGCCCGGTCACCGACGCGGATCGCCGCGACGCGGCGGCGATGTCGACCAGCCGGGGCAGCACCAGGTTGACCATGAACCCCTCCTAGACGACGAGCTTGCGGGCGAAGGCGCGTCGGGCGAGCAGCCAGCCCAGGACCGCCCAGGCGGCGAGGTAACCCAGGTGGCCAGCGACCGACCACTGTGGCGCGACGCCGAGCACCGCCGCCCGGCACAGGTCCACGGCGTGCCAGAGCGGTGTGGCGTACGCGAGCCAGCGCAGCACCAGCGGCAGCGACTCGACCGGGAAGAACACCCCGGCGAACAGGGTCATCGGGATCACCGCGAAGCGGAACAGCATCGCCAGCCAACTGTCCGAGTCGACCGACGCCGCGTACGCGAAGGTGGGTGCGGCGACGGCCAGCGCGAGCAGCGCCGCCACCGGCAGCGCCAGCACCGCCCACGGCGATCGCAGCGCTCCCAGCCCGCCGGTCACCAGCAGGAACGCGATGACCGAGGTCAGCACCCGGAACAGCACGAACGACAGGTGGCCGGCGAGGATGTCGCCGACTCGCAGCGGCGACGAGCGCTGCCCGTAGTAGATCTTCTGCCACTGGAGGTTGCCGAACACCGGCCAGGTCGACTCGGCGATCGCCACCTGCAACGCCGTCGACGCGAGCAGCCCACCGACGATCCACTCCAGGTAGGAGACGCCACCGACACCCTGGTCGATGTACGCGCCGACGCCGACTCCGAACCCGAGCACGGTGAGCGTGGGCAGCAGGAACGACGAGAAGACACCGGAGCGCCAGGTGCGCCGGTAACCCACCAGGTGGTATTCGAGCACCGTCAGGGCCGGCACCCGCGGCAGGGTGCGTCGGTCCCGGGTCAGCTGTGCCATGGCAGCACCCTTTCCAGTCCTGATCAGTCGACGAGGGTGCGGCCGGTGAGGTGCAGGAAGACGTCCTCCAGGCTGCTGCGGCGGACCAGCACGTTGGCCGGACGCAGGCCGAGCGCGGCGACCTCGGCCACCGCCGCGTCACCGTCGGGGACGTAGAGCAGGATCCGGTCGGGCAGCACCTCGACCCGCTCCCCCAGGGCGTCCAGCTTGCCGGCGAACGCCTCCTGCGAGTCACCGGCGAACCGCAGCTCGACCACCTCGCGGGTGGCGTGCCGCTCGATGAGCGCACGCGGTGACCCCTCGGCGACGATCCGTCCGCCGTCCATCACGACCAGCCGGTCGCAGAGCTGCTCGGCCTCGTCCATGTAGTGCGTGGTGAGCACCAGCGTGACGCCCTGACGCTTGAGCCGGAACAGCCGTTCCCAGACCAGGTGCCGGGCCTGCGGGTCGAGGCCGGTGGTCGGCTCGTCGAGCAGCACGATGTCCGGCTCGTTGACCAGCGCGCGGGCGATGGTGAGCCGGCGCTTCATGCCACCGGAGAGGGGCTCGACCTTGCTCTCCGCCCGCTCGCTTAGCTGCACGAAGTCGAGCAACTCGGTGGCCCGGGCCCGGGCCACCCGGCGGGGGATGCCGAAGTAGCGCGCATAGGTGATGAGGTTCTCCCGGACGGTCAGCTCCGGATCGAGGTTGTCGAGCTGGGGGCAGACGCCGAGCCGGGCCCGGATGGCGGGGCCGTCGCGCACCGGGTCCATGCCGAGGATGCGCAGCTGGCCGGAGCTGGGCGGCGAGATGCAGCCGACCATCCGCATGGTGGACGACTTACCGGCGCCGTTGGGCCCGAGGAAGCCGAACGCCTCACCGGCGTTGACCGCCACGTCGATGCCGTCGACGGCGGTGAAGTCGCCGAACCGCTTCACCAGCCCCCGTGCCTGGATGAGTGGTTGTGCCATGGTCACCCCCGGACCCTAGACACCCGGGCGGACACTTTCCCACCGAGTTACCCGCCGAGTGGGACCGCACCGGCTCCTGGCGGGACCGGCGAGCGGCGGGTCACAGGACCGGCGAGCGGTGGGTCACAGGTCCGCAGGCGTCGTCGCGGCGCGGGCCGCCGCCACCAGGCGGCCGGTTTCGGTGCGCACGGCCTCGTCGTCGGTCGGGGTGCCGGGGTCGTAGTGGACCATCCAGGTGAGACCGTTCACGCCGGGCACCCGCCGGCCGACGATCCGGCCGGCCCCGCCGGGCAGCGCGTGGTGCTGGGTGTACGCGACGGACCCGGTGACCCGGGCGCGCACCTGGTGCGGCAGTTCGCCCGGATCGAGCAGCAGGTAACGCTCGGCCGGGCAGTCGGCGACCACCAGGTAGCCGTCGCGTTCGGTCACCTGTTCGCCAGGGGTGACGGTCAGCTCCCGACCGGACCAGACGGCCTTGACGATCTCGTGCCAGCCGAGCCGGTGGCTCCGACCGGGCAGCCAGAGCCCCAGGTTGCTGGCGACCACCACCCCGTCGCCCTCGCCGTTGCCGGCGGCGGCCCAGGTCAGCATCCGCTCGTCGCGGTCCAGCGGAGGGCGGGCGGCCGAGGGCAGCTTGGGCCGGCGGCGGAACAGTCCCATGTTTTTACAATCCTCCCGCTGCCTGCTCGCGCAGGGCTCGGGCGTGCTGCTCCAGCGAGAGCAGCTCGCCGAAGGTGGCAAAGTACTCGTCCTTGTTGTTCACCGGGTTGATCCGCTGGATCCGCGATTTCAACTCGCGGATCCGGGCGGTCACCGAGCCCCACTGCAACCGGGCCATGGTGATCGAGACGTACCGGGGGTCCGGCTCGCCGTCGATCCGCAGCGGCTCCACCGCCAACTCGCCCACCAGGGCCTGGGCCGCGAGGTCGGCGCAGGCGTCGCGGACCGCCTCGATCCACACCGCGCCGCCGGTGGCCGTGGCGGCGCCACCGGCCTCGGCGATGGCCGCCCGGACGACCACGTGCACCGGGTGCCGGTAGTCGGTCGCCTCGACGGCGTCGAACATCGGCCCGGCCAGCACCGGTTCCTGGAGGGCCAGCTTGAGCGCCTCCCGCTCGACCATCGACTGCGGGCTGTCCACGGACGGTTCGGTCCGGGCCGGCCGCGGCGGCCCGTCCGCCGGACGTCCCGAGGCGGCGGCCAGCACCGCCCGCTGCACCGGCTCGATCTCCATCCCGAGGTCACCGGCGAGCTTGCGCACGTACTCGGGGCGTTTCTCCTGGTCCTTGAGCTTGGCGACCAGCGGCGCGGCCCGGCGCATCGCCTCGACCCGACCATCGACGGTGTCCAGGTCGAACCGGCTGATCACGTGCCGCAACGCGAAGTCGACAAGCGGCTCGCGGCGGGCGACCAGGTCGCGCACGGCCAGGTCGCCCTTTGCCAGGCGCAGCTCGCACGGATCCATGTTGTCCGGGCTGACCGCGATGAAGGTACGCCCGACGAAGCGCTGGTCGTCCTCGAAGGCGCGCAGCGCGGCCTTCTGTCCGGCGGCGTCCCCGTCGAAGGTGAAGATGATCTCGCCGGCGACCGCGTCGGTGTCCAGCAGCAGCCGCCGCAGTACGCCGATGTGGTCGCTGCCGAACGCGGTGCCGCAGGTCGCCACGGCGGTCGGTACGCCAGCCAGGTGGCAGGCCATCACGTCGGTGTAGCCCTCGACCACCACCACCCGGCCCTGCTTGGCGATCTCCCGCTTGGCCTGGTCGATGCCGTAGAGCACGTGCGACTTCTTGTAGATCGGCGTCTCGGGGGTGTTCAGGTACTTCGGGCCGTCATCGTCGTCGAAGAGTTTGCGGGCACCGAAGCCGATCACGTCGCCGGTCAGGTCGCGGATCGGCCAGAGCAGCCGGCGCCGGAACCGGTCGATCAGGCTGCCCGAGCGGGCCGGCCGGGACAGCCCGGCGGTGACCAGTTCGTCGTGACTGAAGCCGCGCTGGCGCAGGTGCCGGGTGAGCGGATCCCAGCCCTCGGGGGCGAACCCGCAGCCGTACCGCTCGGCGGCGGCCCGGTCGAAGCCCCGCTGGGCGAGGAACTCCCGGGCCGCCCGCGCGCCGGCCGTGGTCAACTGGGCGGTGTAGAACTCCACCGCGGCGGCGTGCGCGGCGACCAGCCGCTGCTTCTGCCCCTGCTGCGGCCGGTTGCCGCGCGGGGCGGACCGGTCGTCCTCGATGTAGCGCAGTTGCACGCCGGCCCGGTCGGCGAGCCGCTCCACCGCCTCCACGAAGCTGAGATGCTCGGCGTCCATCAGGAACTTGATCGCGTCGCCGCCCGCCCCGCAGCCGAAGCAGTACCAGACGTTACGGGCCGGTGAGACGTTGAACGAGGGGCTCTTCTCGTCGTGGAAGGGACAGAGCCCCTTCAGGTTGCCGGCACCGGCCGACTTGAGCGTCACCGTGTCGGAGATGACCTCGGCGATGGAGGTACGCTCCCGGACCAGCGCGATGTCCTCGTCCCGGATCCGCCCCGCCATGCCGCCACCCCCTCGCATACATCCTGCCCTGCCCAGGTTGAGGAGTAAGGAAGGGCCCCCTGTTAATGCCTGCGGTAGAGGAAGGGCCCCTTATTAACAAAAACCGCCGACGTCACCGTGCACCCCGCGCGAGGGCGAGCAGTGCCATTCGCTCGGCGTCGGCGCTGCCCGGTGCGGCGGTGTACGCGATCAGGATCGGCCCGGTACGTCCCGGCGGCGTGTACGCGTCCCAGTCCAGACGCAGCTCGCCAACCTGTGGATGGGTGAACGCCTTGCTGCCGTGGACCGCCTCGCGTACGTCGTGGCGGGCCCAGAGCTGCCGGAACTCCTCGCTGCGGATGCTGAGTGTGCCGACGATCTCCTGTGCGCGCGGGTGCTCCGGATCGGCGGCGACCGCAGCACGCAGAAAGCCCAGGTAGTCAAGCACCGTTTCGCGCCAGCCGGGGCACCGGCCCTGCGCCTCGGGATGGCTGAACATGTCGATAAGTACGTTGCTCGGCCCGATGCCCGGATAGAGCGCGGCGGCCATGCTGTTCCAGGCGAGCAGATCCAGGTGACGGCTGACCACCACGGCCGGGGTGTGCAGGCTGTGCAGCAGCCGGCGGATGCTCTCCGGCACCGTCTCCCGGGTGCGCCGCCGGGGCTTCGGCGGTCGCTGCGCCCGACGGGCGAGGGCGTGCAGGTGGCGGGTCTCCTCCGCGTTCAGGGCGAGGGCGCGGGCGATGCCGGTCAGCACGTCCTCCGAGGGGCGTACGTCCCGACCCTGTTCCAGGCGCTGGTAGTAGTCGGTGCTCACGCCGGCGAGCAGGGCCAGCTCCTCCCGGCGCAGGCCGGCGACCCGGCGGCGCGGGCCGGGTGCCAGGCCGATCTCCTCCGGCCGCAGCCGGGAGCGGCGGTTACGCAGGAAGTCAGCCAGCTCGCGGGCGTACGGCGTGCTCGTCACGACGCCCAGTGTGCCGGTGGTGTCCCGGCGCAGGGTAGGTCCCGTGGTCCCAGGTTGGCTGGTACTCCCCGGGCGTCCGCACCGGTTCCTAGCGTCCAGCACATGCAGAACTGGACCGAGAAACAGATCCCCGACCAGCATGGTCGACGCGCGGTGGTGACCGGGGCGAATTCGGGCGTGGGCCGGGTCACCGCGCTGGAACTGGCCCGACACGGGTCCGCGGTGGTGCTCGCGGTGCGCAACGTCGCGGCGGGAGCGGAGGCGGCTGCCGCGATCCGGCGCGAGGTGCCGGGGGCGGAGGTCGAGGTGCGGGCGCTGGATCTGGCCTCGCTCGCCTCGATCCGCGCCTTCGCCGGGAGCCTCGACGGCAACCTCGACCTGCTTGTCAACAACGCCGGAGTGTCGCTGACCGGCCGGCGACCGCCGCCGACCGTGGACGGCTTCGACCTGCAAATGGGTACGAACGCCCTCGGGCCGTACGCGCTGACCGGTCTCCTCCTCGATCGGCTGGCCGGCGGTACGCAACCCCGGGTGGTCACCGTGTCGTCGATCGTGCATCGGTGGCGCCGCCTCGACCTGGGCGATTTGATGTCCGAGCGTTCCTACAGCGGGCCCAGGGCGTACGCGCGCTCCAAGCTCGTCGCCACCATCCTCGGTGTGGAGCTGGACCGCCGGCTGCGCGCCACCGGGTCGCCGGTGATCAGCGTGCTCGCCCACCCCGGCATGACCAACACCAACCTCAGCGCCCGCGCGCTGGCCAGCCGGAACGCACTGCTGCGTTCGGTCAACCGGCTCAGTCCGCTGTTCGTCAGCCCCGCCAGGGAGGGTGCCCGGCCGCAGCTGTGCGCCGCGACCGCAGCCGGCGTACGGGGTGGGCAGTTCTTCGGCCCGCGTGGGTTCCAGGAGATCCGTGGACCGGTCACCGAGGTACGGGCGAGCGCGTCGGCGCGCGACCCGGAGAACGGGCGACGGATGTGGGCGGAGGCGGCCCGGCTCACCGGCGTCGCGTACCTCTGAGATCGCGTCGACCGGCTTTTGTTAAGAAGGGGCCCTTCCTATACACGAGGCGTTAAGAAGGTGCCCTTCCTTACCCCTCAGCTTCGTGGCCGGCGACGCAGGTAGCGCCGGACCGGAGGCGGATCCTCCTCCTCGTACGACCGGGCGGTGCGCACCGCCTCGGCCAGGCCGTGCCGGCGGGTCCTCGCCGGCACGGCCAGCAGCGGATCCTCGGCCATGTCCTTGACCAGCGCGGCGGCCAGACCGAGCATCACCAGCACGAACGGCAACGCGATCATGATGGTGGCCTGTTGGAGGGCGTCGAGTCCGCCGACGAGCAGCAGCACCGCGGCGACGGCACCGATCAGGATGCCCCAGAGGACCACAAGTAGCCGGTGCGGTCGCAGCGCGCCTCGGGAGGTAAGCGAGCCGAGCACCAGCGACGCGGAGTCGGCGCTGGTGACGAAGTAGAGCGCGACGAGCACCATGGCCAGCACGCTTGTCAGCGCCGCCAGCGGCAGTGCGTCGAGTAGCCCGAACAGCGCCTGCTCGCTGCCGGCCGCAGCGTCCGCGACCAGGTCACGGGCTCCGGTGGACTGCACCCGCAGCGCGCTGCCGCCCATGATCGCGAACCACACGGCGCTGGCACCGCTGGGCACCAGCAGTACTCCGATCAGGAACTGCCGGACGGTACGGCCCCGGGAGATGCGCGCGATGAAGGTGCCGACGAAGGGCGCCCAGGAGATCCACCATGCCCAGTAGAAGATCGTCCAGCCGCCCAGCCAGCCGTGGTCCGAGAAGGCCCCGGTCCGGGTGGACATGAAGACCAGGTTGCTCAGGTAGTCGCCGATCGAGGCGGGCAGCACCTCGAGCGTGTAGATGGTCGGGCCGACCACGAAGACGAAGAACATCAGCGCGACGGCAAGCACCACGTTTGTGGTGGAGAGCCACTTGATGCCCCGGTGCAGCCCGGAGAAGGCGGAGATCACGAAGGCCAGGGTGAGCGCACCGATCACCACCACCTCCACCATGGTGCTGTCCGGTACGCCGGCGACCAGGTCCAACCCGGCGGCCACCTGGAGCGCGCCGAGACCGAGGCTGGTGGCCGTGCCGAAGACGGTGGCGAAGATGGCCAACAGGTCGATCGCCCGTCCGGCGGCGCCGTCGGCATGGTCGCCAAGCACCGGCCGGAACGCCGCGGAGATCCGGTTCTGCCGGCCCCGGCGGAACGTCGAGTACGCAAGCGCCAGCGCCACCACCGCGTAGATCGCCCACGGGTGCAGGGTCCAGTGGAAAAGCGTGTACTGCATGGCGGCTGCGCCGGCCGGGCCGGTCTGCGGCTCGACGCCGATCGCCGGCGGCGGCGTGGCGTAGTGCTGGATGGGTTCGGCGACGGCGAAGAAGACCAGGCCGATGCCCATGCCGGCGCTGAACATCATGGCGATCCAGGCCAGGTTGGTGAACTCCGGCTCGTCGTCGTCCCGGCCCAATCGGATCCGGCCGAACCGGGACACCGCCAGCACCACCGCCAGCACCAGGAAGGCGTTCGCCGCCACCACGAAGAACCAGCCGAAGGTGTTGATCACCCAGGCCAGGCCGGACTCACCGACGCTGGCCAGCGAGTCACGCGCCAGCACCCCCCAGACCACCACGGCGAGCACCCCGCCGACGCTCAGCCCGAGCAGCACCCCGTCGACCGTGCGGCTCGCGCCAGCGGTCTGCCCGTCATCGACCTGCTCGCTCATGGTCACCCCTGACCATCCTCCTGTTCCGGTGCCTGCGTCATCCGAAGTTCCGGCGAATCACGCCCGAACAGCCGCTGTCGGACGTAATGGGGTGCCACGTTGCCGGTTATCGGCTGCCAGGTCAAGGCAGCGAGATGGAGGCGTTGCCCTGTTCGTCGGCCTCGACCTGGCGGTTCCAGTCCGGCTTGCTGGCCCGCCAGCCCTCGTCGTCCACGCCCCGGCGCCAGTAACCGGAGATCGACAGCCACTCGCGCGGCACGCCTCGGTCCACCCGCAACAGCCGGCGCAGGTCGCGGACGAAGCCCGCCTCGCCGTGCACGAAGGCGTGCACCGTGCCGGGCGGGAAGGCGAATCCGCGTACGGCCGCCACCAGTGCCTCGCCGACCGGCCGCTCGCCACGGTGCAGCCAGGTCAGGCGGGCCGCACCGGGACTGGCCAGGGGCTGTTCGTCGGCCGGGCCGTCGACTTCGACGAAGACGTGCGCGGGCGCGTCGACCGGCAGCCGGGCCAGGGCGGCGGCGATCGCCGGCAGCGCGCTCTCGTCGCCGACCAGCAGGTGCCAGTCCGCCGCCGGGTTCGGCGCGTACGCCCCGCCGGGCCCGGTGAAGAGAACCTCGTCGCCCGGTCGCAGCCCGGCCGCCCACGGGCCGGCCAACCCCTCGTCACCGTGGTGCACCACGTCGATCGTCAACTCGCCGGCCGCCGCATCCCAGGCCCGCACGGTGTACGCGCGCAGCCGTGGCCAGTGCTCGCGCGGCTGCTCGCGGCGGATCGCGGCGAGGTCCATCGGGCGCGGATAGTCGACCCCGGCGACCGGAAACACGATCTTGATGTAGTGGTCGGTGAACTCGCCGACCGGCAGGCCGGCCAGTTCCGCCCCACCGAGCACCAACCGGACCACGTGCGGGGTGGGCCGCTCGGTGCGCAGCACGCGGGCGGAGGTGACTGTCTTCGGGCGCTGCGTCATCCGGCCAGGCTAACCATCAGTGCAGCAGGCGGGCGTGCCAGGCCGTCGCGGCCGGATCGGTGAGCGAGGCCACCTGGTCGACCACCACCCGCAACCGGGCGGCGTCGTCCGGGGCGGCGCGCCACAGCGGGGCGAAGACCGGATCGAGCGCCTCCGGGGCCCGCTCGGTCAGCACCCGGGCCAGGTCGGTAAGAATCTCCCGCTGTCGTTCGTAGCGTCCCTGCGCGTCGGCGCGGCGCATCACGTACCGCAGGGCGATGCCCTTGAGCAGCGCACACCGGGCCCGCAGCGGTCGAGGTACGACGAGGTCGGCGGCGTAGCGTCGATGCGGGCCGGGGCCGAACCGGGCGGTGGTGGCGGCCACCGCGGTCGCCACGAAACGCCCGGTCAGCACGCTCGTGGTGGCCTTGAGCGCGGCCTGGGCGCGGTGGCTGCCGTCGTAGTGGGCCAGCGGGGCGAGCACCGGATCGGCGAGCAGTTCGCGCAGTGCCTCGCCGAGATAGTCGGGCGATTCGAGCGAATAGACCGCGGCGACGTCGGCGCAGAGAGCGGCCCGTTCGTCGGCGTCGGCGAGCAGCGGCTCCAGCGTCAGGTACCCGCCGTGGATGGCGTCCTCCACGTCGTGCACCGAGTACGCCACGTCGTCGGCCCAGTCCATCACCTGCGCCTCCAGGCAGCACCGATCGCCGGCCGGGGAGCCGGACCGCAACCAGGCGAAGACGGGCAGGTCGTCGGCGTACACCCCGAACTTGCGCCGGCCCGGCCGGCGGGGCCACGGATACTTGGCGACCGCGTCGAGCGAGGCGCGGGTGAGGTTCAACCCGGCGGATTCGCCGTCCGGGCCGTACACCTTGGCCTCCAGACGGGTCAGTACGCGCAGCGTCTGCGCGTTGCCCTCGAACCCGCCGCAGGCCGCCGCCACCGTGTCCAACGCGGTTTCGCCGTTGTGCCCGAACGGCGGGTGCCCGAGGTCGTGCGCCAGCCCGGCGGTGTCCACCACGTCGGGGTCGCAGCCCAGCCGGGCGCCCATCTCCCGGGCGATCTGGGCCACCTCCAGCGAGTGGGTCAGTCGGGTACGCAGGAAGTCGTCGGTGCCCGCCGTGTGCACCTGGGTCTTCGCGGCGAGCCGGCGGAAGGCCGCCGAGTGCAGCACCCGGGCGCGGTCCCGCTGGTACGGCGACCGACCGTGGCCGGCGTCCTTGGCCGGCTCCACCACCCGCCGTGCCGCCTCCCCGCCGGCGACCCGCCGCGCCGCGTCAGCGGTCAATCCACACGCTGCCGCAGTACGCAGAACTCGTTGCCCTCCGGGTCGGCGAGCACCGTCCAGTCGTCACCGTCCTGTCCCACGTCGACGTGCCGGGCACCCATGTCGACAAGCCGTTCCACCTCGGCCTCCCGGTCGGCCGGGCGCAGATCGAGGTGCAGCCGGTTCTTGCCCTCCTTGGCCCCGTTGACCGGCACGAAGACGATGCCGGGCAGCCGGTCGGCGGACTGCCGGATCTCCACCTCGTCCGGTCGTTCGGTGACCACCTGGTAGCCCAACGCCTCGGCCCACCAGCGCGCCAACCGGGCCGGGTCCCGGGCGTCGACCGTCAGGCTCTGCCAGACGCTGGTCATGCCGGCACCGCCGTCCGGACCACGGCGGGTGTCTGCTTCGACAGCTCGGTACGCGCTTTCATCCGGCCACCCCTTCGCGACGATGTCCTCGGGCGAGATCAGGTTACGCCCGGCCGGGCCGGACGGCGCGCCGACGAACTGCGCCCTGCGGGTCCACATCCTCCGATCAGACGAGAGTTGTCGGCCGATTGCCGACGGTCACGGGATCGCGCGGATTGTCGCCGACCGGTAACGTTCCCATCGCGGAAAGTCACCTGTTGAGACGGAGCCACGACCGGCGGGGAGAGACACGCACGTGGACACGGAAACGATTATGGGCACCGAGTTGCGGCGGTTGCGCCGACGGCGGCCCGAGGTCGCCGGCACGCTCCTCGCCGGCACGGACGGCCTGCTGATCTCCACCGACCTGCCCGCCACGGACGCCGCCCACCTGGCCGCTTTGGCGGCGGCCAGCTTCGGCCTCGGCCACCGGATGGCGGCCACCGTCCGGCAGGGCGAGTTCCACGAGTCGGTGGTGCACACCGAGGCCGGCTGCGTGGTCACCTTTCCGGCCGGCCAGGACGCCCTGCTGACCCTGATCGCCGCCCCCGGGGCCGATCTCGCCGCGTTGCGGGAGGAGGCGCGGGCGGTGGCCGACCGGGCCGGCCCGATGCTCGCCGCCCGGCGCCACCCCGCGTCGGCGCTGCGCCCGCCGGATCCGCACGCCCCGCTGGCCGTGCGCACTCCGATGGCCACCCTGCCGGTGCAGCGGCCCCGTCGGGACCCGCACATCACCTGGCGGCGGCCCCCGATCTGAGCCGGGCCGACGAACAAGCCGTTCGCCGGCCCGTACGCTCAGCGACTGTCCGAGCCGGCCGTCACCACCGCGGCCCGGCCCGCCTCCAGTCGGGCCACCGGCACCCGGAACGGCGAGCAGGAGACGTAGTCCAGCCCGACCGAGTGGAAGAAGTGCACCGAGTCCGGATCGCCACCGTGCTCACCACAGACGCCGAGCTTCAGCCCGGGACGGGCGGCCCGGCCTTCCTCCGCCGCGATGCGCACCAACCGGCCGATCCCGTCGGCGTCGATCGACTCGAACGGTGAGATGCCGAAGATGCCCAGCTCCAGGTAACGCCAGAAGAAGGCACCCTCCACGTCGTCGCGGGAGAAGCCCCAGCCCATCTGGGTCAGGTCGTTGGTGCCGAAGGAGAAGAACTCCGCCGCCTCGGCGATCTGGCCGGCGGTCAGCGCGGCTCGGGGCACCTCGATCATGGTGCCGATCAGCACCTCGACGTCGCTGCCGCCGACCACCTCGGCGATGATCTTCTCGGCTTCGGCGCGTACCGTCTCCAACTCCTGCACTGCGCCGACGAGCGGGACCATGATCTCCGGGCAGGAGCGGACGCCCTGCCGGGTGTACTCCACCGCGGCCTCCGTGATCGCGCGGACCTGCATCGCGAACAGGCCGGGGATGACCAGGCCGAGGCGTACGCCGCGCAGCCCCAGCATCGGGTTCTCCTCGTGCATCCGGCGTACCGCGGCGAGCAGCGCCTCCTCCTTGGCCACGTCCTCGCCGCGCTCCTGCGCCACCGCGACGTCGACCGCGAGCTGCTCCAGGGGCGGCAGGAACTCGTGCAGCGGCGGGTCGATCAGCCGGACGGTGACCGGCTGCCCGTCCATCTCCCGGAAGATCTCCGCGAAGTCCGCCCGCTGCAACGGCAGCAGCGCGGCCAGGGCCTTGTCCCGCTCGGTCGCGTCCCGGGCCAGGATCAGCCGCTCGACCAACTCCCGCCGGTCGCCGAGGAACATGTGTTCGGTGCGGCACAGCCCGATGCCCTCGGCGCCGAAGCGCCGGGCCCGCGCCGCGTCCGCGCCGGTGTCGGCGTTTGTGCGGACCGCCAGCCGCCGGGTGGCGTCGGCGTGCGTCATGATCCGGTGGACGGCCCGGACCAGCGGGTCGTCGATCGTCTCGGGGTCGAGTTCGCGCTCGAAGTAGCGCACCACCTCCGACGGCATGACCGGCACCTCGCCGAGGTAGACCTTGCCGGTGGTGCCGTCGATCGAGACCACGTCGCCCTCGTTGACGGTCTGCCCGCCGACGGTGAACCTGCGTTGCGGCACCGCGATGTCCAGCTCGTCGGCGCCGGAGACGCAGGTCTTGCCCATCCCCCGGGCCACCACCGCGGCGTGGCTGGTCTTGCCGCCGCGCGAGGTGAGGATGCCCCGGGCGGCGATCATGCCGTTCAGGTCGTCCGGGTTGGTTTCCCGGCGGACCAGGATGACGTCCTCGCCCTGCCCGGCCAGCTCGACCGCGCGGGCCGAGGTGAAGACCACCTTGCCGACCGCCGCGCCGGGCGAGGCGCCGATGCCGGTGGCGACCGGCTGGAAGTCGTGGTCGAGCGCGAACCGGGGGAACATCAGCTGGGCGAGCTGGGCGCCGTTGACCCGGTGCAGGGCCTCGTCGAGGTCGATCAAGCCCTCGTCGACGAGCTGGCCGGCGATGACGAAGGCGGCGGCGGCGGTCCGCTTGCCGACCCGCGTCTGCAACATCCACAGCTTGCCGCGCTCGATGGTGAACTCGATGTCGCAGAGGTCCCGGTAGTGCTGCTCCAGGCGGGCCATGTAGCTGAGCAACTCGTCGTAGGAGGTCTTGTCGATCCGCTCCAACTCCTGCAACGGCACCGTGTTGCGGATGCCGGCGACCACGTCCTCGCCCTGGGCGTTGGCCAGGTAGTCACCGTAGATGCCCTGGGCGCCACTGGCCGGGTCGCGGGTGAAGGCGACCCCGGTGCCGGAGTCCGGGCCGAGGTTGCCGAAGACCATCGCCACCACGTTCACGGCGGTGCCGAGGTCGGCCGGAATCCGCTCCTGCCGGCGGTAGATCACGGCCCGCTCGGCGTTCCACGACTCGAAGACCGCGCGGATGGCCAGGTCGAGCTGCTCGCGCGGATCCTGCGGGAACTCCCGCCCGGTGTGCGCACTGAAGATCTTCTTGTACGTGTCGACCAGCCCGCGCAGGTCGTCCGCGTCCAGGTCGAGGTCGTTTGTGCTGCCCTTGACCCGCTTGACCTCGTCGATGGCGTGTTCGAACTCCTCGCCCGGCACGTCGCAGACGGTCTTGCCGAACATCTGGATCAGCCGCCGGTACGAGTCCCAGGCGAACCGGTCGGCCCCACCGGCGGCACCCGAGTCAGCCCCGGCGCTGGCCTGTCGGGCGAGTCCTGCCACGCTGCGGTCGTTGAGACCCACGTTCAGAACGGTCTCCATCATGCCGGGCATGGAGAACTTCGCCCCGGAGCGTACGGAGACCAGCAGCGGGTCGTCCGGGTCACCCAGGCGTCGACCCATCTCCCGTTCCAGCGCCGCCAGGTGCGCGGCGATCTGGTCGGCCAGCCCCGCCGGCTCCTCGCCGGTGGCCAGGTACGCCTTGCACGCCTCGGTGGTGATCGTGAAGCCGGGCGGAACCGGCAGGCCGAGATTTGTCATCTCGGCCAGGTTGGCCCCCTTGCCGCCGAGCAGGTCCTTGAGGTCCTTGTTGCCCTCGGCGAAGTCGTAGACGTACTTGTGCTCGACCGTCCTGTGCGCTGTCACCAGAGCCTCCCACGCGCCCGGATTGACACTTAACGAAGGTTCAGTTTTCGAATACCCCGAAGCCGGCCTCCGGCAATCCGGGGAGCGATGCAGATCGGTGGGCGAAGGTTAAGCGAGGATCGCTCGGCCTGGGACCATTCGGTGACAATAGGCACAGCCATCCCGGCAATCGACGTTCATGGCATTTCCTGGGAACGTTTCCACGCGCACGAATACGCAATCGGCGGCCCCCCGTATCCTTGACGACACGCAGCGTCACCGCCGCGCTTTTGCCATTACCGCCGCGAATACACCCTCGGAGCCGCCGCCGTGTCCTCGCCGTCCAGCACCGTCCCGGAGCCACGTCACCCGTCCCGCCGGTCCGACGCCGACCCGGCGACCCAGGAGTCCGACACCGCGCTGGTGGCCTCGGGGTCCGACGTCACGCTGGCGGCCTCGGGGTCCGACCCGACGCCCGACGCCACCACCGCGGCATCGGCGTCCGACGTCACGCTGGCGGCACGGGGGCGTACCGCCGCAGAGCTGGCCGGGGCGGCGGCGCGGGAGGCGGCGGCGCGGCTCGCCCCGCCGGCCCCGGTCCGGCTCGGCGACGTGCTGCCCGCCCCCGAGCGGGTCAGCCCGGATCCGACCGCCGACCATCTGCTGCGGGCCGACGCGGTGATCCGGGTCAGCGCCGACCCGGCCGCGCTTGCCGTCGGTGAGCAGCTCGCCGCGCTGCTGCGCCCGGCCACCGGCTACCCGCTGCCGGTCACCGACACCGCCACGCCGACCCCGACCGGCGGAATCGCGCTGCACCTGGCCGGCGACGACGACCTCGGAGCCGAGGGCTACCGGCTCGACATCGCCGCCGACGGGGTACGCATCCGCGCCGGCACCGCCGCCGGCCTACAGCACGGGGTGCAGACGCTGCGGCAACTCCTGCCGGCCGCGATCGAGAGCCCGAGCCCGGTCGCCGCCCGCTGGGTGCTGCCCGGCGGGTCGATCGTCGACCGGCCGCGCTATCCGTACCGGGGCGCGATGCTCGACGTGGCCCGGCACTTCTTCGGCGTACCCGACGTGCTGCGGGTCATCGACCACCTGGCCCGGTACAAGCTCAACCACCTGCACCTGCACCTCACCGACGACCAGGGCTGGCGGATCGCGCTCGACTCCTGGCCGAGGCTGGCCACCGTCGGCGGAGCCGGTGCGGTCGGCGGCGGTCCCGGCGGGTACTACACCCAGGCCGACTACCGGCGGATCGTGGCGTACGCGGCGGCCCGGCACATCACCGTGGTGCCGGAGATCGACCTGCCCGGCCACACCAACGCCGCGCTTGTCGCGTACCCGGAGCTGGCGCCGGATCGGGTGGCACCGCCGCCGTACACCGGCACCGAGGTCGGGTTCAGCTACGTCGACCCGACAAGCGAGCGGACGTACGACTTCGTCGCCGACGTGCTCGGCGAGGTGGCCGCGCTCACCCCTGGCGGGTGGTTGCACATCGGCGGCGACGAGGCGTTCAAGGTGCCCGCCGAGGAGTACGCCCGTTTCGTCGAGCGGGTCCAGCGGATCGTCGCCGGGCTGGGCCGACGCATGATCGGTTGGCACCAGATCGCCCCGGCCGCCCACGCCGACGGGCGCGTCCTGCAATGGTGGGGCACCAACGGCGACGACCCGGTCACCGCCGACGCGGTGCGCCGGGGCGGCAAGCTGATCCTCTCCCCCGGCAACCACGCCTACCTCGACATGAAATACACCCCGGACACCCCGATCGGGCACGACTGGGCCGGCCTGATCGACGTACGCCGGGCGTACGACTGGGACCCGGGCACCCACCTGACCGGGGTGCCGGCCGACGCGGTGCTCGGTGTCGAGGCGCCGCTGTGGACCGAGTCGGTGACCACCCTCGCCGAGATCGAGTTCATGCTGCTGCCCCGACTGCCGGCCATCGCCGAGCTGGGCTGGTCCACGCCGGCCACGCACGACTGGACCGCGTTCCGCGACCGGCTGGCCGGCCACGGCCCCCGCTGGAGCACCGCCGGCATCGCCTACCACCGTGCCCCCGAGATCCCCTGGCCCGCTCCCATCCCCACCCCCCGTACGCCCACCTCTCCCACCCCTGCCCGCCCGCGACCAGCTCATTGATCATGAAGTTGTGGCCCTGGTGAGCGCTTCTCGGCGGCAACGACCCGGATGCCCGCTACCGGCGGATGCCCGCTACCGGGCTGAAAGGTCCGGCCGCATCCGACCTGGGGCCGCTGTTACGGGTTGCGAGGTTTGTCCGTGACCGGCGACACCCCGATGGCGGAATGTCGCAGGTCGGTCGGTCGTTGAACCATGCCGTGGTCGGGAGCGCCAGTCGAGCGCCCCGGCGGCACCGGCACCACCGGCTGCGCGGCCGGAACGCTGTCGCAGGTTGGAATGCACCAGCCGTCGGCCTGGTTGTTCACCCGAGACGCCCGCGTCGCAGGTCGGCCGGGCACCGTCAGTCGAAGAACGAACCCCTTTCCCATCGGGGTCCGGCCAGCTTGCGCACGCCGGGCCCGTCCCCCGAGCGAAAGGCTTCGATCATCATGCGTACCGACATCTTTCGCAAGGCTGCCCTGACCGCTGCCGGCCTCGCCTTCACCGGCGGCGCCATCGCCGGCCCCGTCACCGCCGCCTACGCGGCCGACGACCGGCCCACGGCGCAGACGCAGGCCCGGCACGCCGACCGCAAGCCCGGCGGCGAGCGCCAGCTCAACGTGCGGTACGAGGCCCAGCCGAACTTCTACTACTGCGGCCCCGCCGCGGCCCGTAACGCGCTGAGCGTGCAGGGCAAGAACATCGACGTGCACGCCATGGCCAAGGAGATGGGCACCACCGAGGCCGGCACCGACTCGATCAACGACATCACCCCGGTGCTGAACAAGGAGACCGGCAAGGACATCTACAAGTCGGTGGAGATCCGCGACACCAAGGCCGACCGCAAGCAGACCGACAAGCTGCGCGAGGACATCGTCCGCACCATCGACGACGGCCACGCCGTGGTCGCCAACATCGCCGGCACCGCCACCGACACCGACGGCCGCACCCACTCCTTCGAGGGCGGGCACTACATCAGCGTCGTCGGTTACCGGGACGGCGGCGAGACCGTCACGATCGCCGACTCCGCCGACCCGAACACCGCCTCCTACCAGATGAGCGTGGACGCGCTCGCCGACTGGATCGCCACCCGCGGTTACAGCGCCACCAGCTGACCGAGCAGGCGCGAAGGGCCGACCCCGACGGGGTCGGCCCTTCGTCGTCACCACGATCGTCGCGAACCGGGATCCCTGGACGAGCCGGCCACTGCCGGGGCGGCCCGTCGGGATCTCGCCGGGCTGGCTCCTGCGAACCGCTGCGCCACCGGCACGGCGGATCAGCCGCCCGAGTCGGCCAACTCGGCACCCACCGGAACCGTGTCGTCGTCGCGGCTGGCCAGCCAGCCGTCGGGCAGGAAGACCTTGCCCGGGGAGTTGGTCCGCCCGCGCGGCTGACCCAGCGTCTCCACCGGGAAGGGCACGGTCGGATCCAGCTTGCCGAGCAGGTCGTCCAGCTGGGCCAGGCTGTCGATCATCGCCAGCGCGCGGCGCAGTTCGCTGCCGACCGGGAAACCCTTGAGGTACCAGGCGACGTGCTTACGGAAATCGGTGCAGCCGTCCCGCTCCCCCCGGGCCGCGTTGCGGGCTCCCGCGGTGAACTGCTCGACCAGCAGCTCGGCGTGCCGCCGCATGGTCACCGCCACCTCGCCGAGGCTGGGCAGCCGCCGCTGGGCGGCACCGTCGAACGCGGCGGCCAGGTCGGCGAAGAGCCACGGCCGGCCCAGACAGCCGCGCCCGATCACCACCCCGTCGACGCCGGTGTGCGCCACCATCCGCAGCGCGTCGTCGGCCTCCCAGATGTCACCGTTGCCCAGCACCGGCACGTCGAGCGCCTGCTTGAGGGTGGCGATGGCGTCCCAGTCCGCAGTGCCCGAGTACCGCTGCGCGGCCGTACGCCCATGCAGGGCCACCGCCGCGACCCCGGCCTCCTGCGCGGCCAGCCCCGCCTCGACGTACGTCAGATGGTCGTCGTCGATGCCCTTGCGCATCTTCACCGTGACCGGCACCCCGGCGGGTACCGCCGCGTCCACCGCAGCCCGCACCAGCCGGGCGAAGAGCCGACGCCGCCACGGCAACGCGGCACCGCCGCCGCGCCGGGTGACCTTCGGCACCGGGCAGCCGAAGTTCAGGTCCACATGGTCTGCGAGATCCTTTTCCACCACGATCCGCACCGCGGCGGCGGTGGTCTCCGGATCGGTGCCGTAGAGCTGGAGGCTGCGCGGCGATTCGTCCGTTCCGAACGCGATCATCCGCAGCGTCTTCGGATTACGCTCGACCAGGGCGACCGTGGTGATCATCTCGCAGACGTAGATGCCACCGCCCTGCTCCCGACAGAGCTGACGGAACCCGACATTTGTGATGCCCGCCATCGGCGCCAGCACCACCGGCGGCCACACCTGATGCCGCCCCAGCGTCAGCGGGCGCAGATCAGCAGCAGCAGCAACACTCGTCGTCGGCACCGCCCAAGTGTAAGGAAGGGCTCCCTTTTAACGCCTCGTGCATAGGAAGGGCCCCTTCTTAACGCGACGCATAACACACCCAGCCGAAGATCAGGCGTTTGTCCACAGCCCGCCTGGTCATCCACAGGTTCGCAGGGCGGGCGAGACACCGACGGGCCGCCGCCCCGATGCTGCGCTCCATGCGTACCCCTCCACCCGAGTTCGCCGACCTGGCCGAGCGGCAACAGCAGATCGTCAGCCGAGTGCAACTGCTCGCGGCTGGCTTCGACGACATGTACCTGTACCGACAGGCCCGGCGCGGCCTGTGGCAGCGCGTCCTACCCGCGACGTACGCCCTGGTCACCGGCGCCCTGACCGACGAGCAACGGCGGATCTCCGCGGCCCTCTACGCCGGCGGCGAGGCGCAGCTCACCGGGCTGGCCGCCCTCAACTGGTACGGCTTCCGGCAGTGTCCCAGCACCCAGGCCGTACACCTGGTCGTGCCGCATCACGCGCGCCGCAAGTCCGCCGGGCACGCGGTGATCTCGCGGGCCCTGGCCCTGGACGAGCGGGCCCGCAGCACGCCGCTCTACCCGGTCTGTTCGCCGGCCCGCGCGGTGGTCGACGCGGCGCGGGACCTGCGCCAGCTACGCCCGGTGCGGGCGGTCGTCGCCGAGGCCATCCAGCGGGGGTACGCCGACCTCGCGTCGCTGGACGAGGAGATCCGCCGGGCACGGCGCAGCCGGACGGCGCTGGTCAGGAAGGCGTTCTCCGAAGTGATGCAGGGTACGCGCTCGGCGC
Organism: Micromonospora sp. FIMYZ51; assembly: GCF_038246755.1. Taxonomy (NCBI): domain Bacteria; kingdom Bacillati; phylum Actinomycetota; class Actinomycetes; order Micromonosporales; family Micromonosporaceae; genus Micromonospora; species Micromonospora sp. FIMYZ51. The sequence goes on from NZ_CP134706.1 coordinate 5,614,663, forward strand.
CCGAGGCCGAGTTGCGGGAGTGCCTGGCGGAGAGCCCGGCGCTGGCGGAGATCCACTGGAATCCGCGGCTACTCGACCCGGGCGGCCGGTCCCTGCCGACGCCCGACGGCTACCTCCCGGACGCGGCCGTGGCGTTGGAGGTCGACTCGCAGGAATACCATCTCCGCCCGGCCGACTGGGCGCGCACCCTCGACCGGCACAACGAACTCAGTCGGCACGGCATCCTGGTCCTGCACTTCACGCCCGCGCAGATCCGCCGCGAGCCGCGCCGGGTGCGGCGCATGGTGACCGACGCGTACGAGTCCCGGCGGGGTCTTGGTGCCACTACCGGAGTACGGGTCGACCCGCGGCCAGACCCTGCCCGCTGAGCCGACTCGGCCTTCCGAACCGGCACCACAGACCGGCACCACAGCCCGAACCGGCACCACAGACCGGCACCACAGGCCGAACCGGCACCTGAACAGCTGAGCCGGCGCCCCGAGCGTCACCGGCGCCCCGAATGTTAAGAAGGGGCCCCTGCTATACGCCAGGCGTTAAAAAGGGGCCCTTCCTTACCCCTCAGCAGCCGGGGAGGTGGTCGATGAGGTATCGCTCGACCTGGTCCAGGGTGATCCGCTCCTGGGCCATGGTGTCCCGGTTGCGGATGGTCACCGCGTTGTCGTCAAGGGTTTCGAAGTCGACGGTGACGCAGAACGGGGTGCCGATCTCGTCCTGCCGGCGGTAGCGGCGACCGATCGCCTGCGAGTCGTCGAACTCGACCACCCAGCGCTTGCGCAGGTCGGCGGCGAGCTGCTTGGCCTTGGGCGAGAGCGCCTCGTTGCGGGACAGCGGCAGCACGGCCACCTTGACGGGCGCCAGTCGCGGGTCGAAGCGCATCACGGTCCGCTTGTCCACGCCGCCCTTGGTGTTCGGCGCCTCGTCCTCGTCGTACGCCTCCAGCAGGAACGCCAGCACCGCGCGGGTCAGGCCGGCGGCCGGCTCGATCACGTACGGCACCCAGCGCTCGCCCTTGGTCTGGTCGAAGTAGGACAGGTCGACGCCGGAGTGCTTGCTGTGCGTGGAGAGGTCGAAGTCGGTGCGGTTGGCGACGCCCTCCAGCTCGGCGAACTCGGTGCCGCCGAACTGGAAGCGGTACTCGATGTCGACCGTCCGCTTGGAGTAGTGGGAGAGCTTCTCCTTCGGGTGCTCGTAGAAGCGCAGGTTGCTCTCGGACAGGCCGAGGTCGATGTACCAGTTCCAGCGCTCGGAGAGCCAGTACTCGTGCCACTGCTCGTCGGTGCCCGGCTCGACGAAGAACTCCATCTCCATCTGCTCGAACTCGCGGGTACGGAAGATGAAGTTGCCCGGGGTGATCTCGTTGCGGAACGACTTGCCGGTCTGCGCGATGCCGAACGGCGGCTTCTTCCGGGCCACCGTCTCGACGTTCTTGTAGTTGACGAAGATGCCCTGGGCGGTCTCCGGGCGCAGGTAGTGCAGCCCCTCGTCGCTCTCCACCGGGCCGAGGTAGGTCTTCATCAGGCCGTTGAACATCTTCGGCTCGGTGAAGGTGCCCTTGTTGCCGCAGTTGGGGCAGTTCAGCTCGGTAAGCGAGGCCGGCGACTTGCCGTGCTTGGCCTCGTACGCCTCCTCCAGGTGGTCGGCGCGGAACCGCTTGTGGCAGGACTGGCACTCGGTCAGCGGGTCGACGAAGGCGTCCAGGTGGCCGGAGGCGGCCCACACGTCGCGGGCCAGGATCACCGCGGAGTCCAGGCCGACCACGTCGTCGCGCTGCTGGACCATGGTCTTCCACCACTGCCGGCGGACGTTCTCCTTGAGTTCCACGCCGAGCGGACCGTAGTCCCACGCCGACCGGGTGCCTCCGTAGATCTCGCTGGAGGGAAAGACGAAGCCCCGGCGCTTGGCGAGGCTGACGATGGCGTCGATTCGGTCGGCTGGCATTTTTCCTCCTACGCCGACTGGCGGTCGGCGGGGACCTGGTGGGATGGACGGCACGGTACCGGGACCACGGTACGACCCGCGGGTACCCGAACCCAGCACATTACCTGCGGCCGGTCAGTTGACTCCGCAGACCTCCATGCCGCCGGTCTGCTGGTCCTGCTGGAGCACCACCTGCTGGCGTTCCTGACCGCCACCGGAGTAGGTCACCTCCACCGGCACGGTAAGCGTGACGGTGTCCACCGCGCCGACCTTGTAGGAGGAGATCTGTGGCTCGGCGGCGGCCCGGCGCTCGAACTCCTGCCGGGACTCGCGGCGCTTGGCGTCCTCGCAGAGTTGGTCGTACGCCCGGCCGAACTCGCCGTCGCTCAGCGCCCGGAAGTAGTCGTCCGAGACCGTCCGGCCCTGCTCCTCGATCGCCTGCACCCCGCTGACCAGCAGACCGACCACTGCCGTGCCACCACCTCCGCAGCAGATCAGCACGGCCAGTGCGCCGGCGCCGAGGCCGAGCCAGAGGCGGGACCGTCCGCCCTCGGTCGGCGGCGCGGCGAATGGCGGGGCCACCCCGGGCCCGGGTGGCGGGGTCGGCACACCCGTCTCGGGGGCGCCGGGGGGCGGCGGGCCGGAACCGTCGGCGGGGTGGGGCGGTGGGGCTGCCGGTCCGGGAGCGGTCATGGAAGCCAGCGTAGTGCCCGACAACTCACCGGTAAGGACCCACAGCCCGATCGCTGGCGACCACCACCACGTCTCCGTCCGGCGCGGCGGTGGCCAACGCCTCGTACGCGGACGGCTCGTCGAGGCTCTCGGCGAGCAGCGGCACCGCGGTGACCTTGACATCGAAGCCACCGAGGGCCCGACGGTAGGTGCCGACCGACTCCCACTCGGTGACCAGGCACCAGTGTCGGGGGTCGTCCAGCGCCCGGACCAACTGACCGCGCAGGTAGCCGGGTCGGGCGGCGAGCGCCGCGAGCGCCGCGTGGGCCCGGCCGGTGAACGCCTCGGCGTCCGCTTCGTCGACCACGAACCGGTTGGTCACCAGCACCGGGTCCTCCTCCTCGTAGAGTCTGTGGGATGCAGCGTACGCAGAGCCGCATCGCCGGCCGGTTGGCCCGGGCCAACCCCACGACCGTGTTCCTGGTCACCCTGCTCCTGGTGCTTGTCGCGTTCTTCACGCCTGGCGTTCTCGGCGGGCTGCTGACCCTGCTGCTCGCTGGCGCGATGGCCGCCCTGCTGGTCACGACCTGGCGGGTGCAGACGCCCGCGACCCGGGCGATCCGGCTGCTGCTGCTGACCCTGCTGATCACCGCTGGCCTGATGAAGCTGCTCTGACCGGAGGTCCCGGCGGAGGGCTCGACCGGCGCTGACATGCAATCATGCGTTTTTGACAATCATTGTCGTTGTCACGGAGAGTCGGTCTCATGAGCTTCCGCCCGACCCCGCGCGCCCTGGCCGTCAGCACGGCCGCCCTGCTCGCCCTGGCCGGCGTCACCGCCTGTTCCGCCGACGACGGTCCGGCCGGCGCCGACCCGCAGCGGGTCGACGTGGTGGCCGGCTTCTACCCGTTGCAGTTCCTGGCCGAGCGGATCGGCGGAGACGCCGTGGCCGTGACAAACCTGGCCCGGCCCGGTGCCGAGCCGCACGACCTGGAACTCAACCCGGGCCAGGTCGGGCAGATCAGCGAGGCGGAGTTGGTCGTCGTTCTGCGCGGCTTCCAGCCCGCCGTGGACGAGGCGGTGGCGCAGAACGCCGGTGACCGGGTCTTCGACGTGGCGGAGATCGAGCCGCTGCTGCCGGCCACGGCCGGCGGCCACGACCACGAGCACGGTGACGACCATGCCGACGAGCAGGACCACGCCGACGACCATGCCGACGAGCAGGACCACGCCGAGGAAGGGACGGCGGACGCCCGGGACCCGCACGTCTGGCTCGACCCGACCCGGCTGGCCACCATCGGCGACCGGCTGGCCGAGCGGCTCGGCGCCGTCGACCCGGACCGGGCCGGCGAGTACACCCAGCGGGCCGGCGCGCTGCGTACCGAGTTGGAGACGCTGGACACCGAGTTCACCGAAGGGCTGGCGACCTGCCAGCGCCGGGAGATCGTGGTCAGCCACGCCGCCTTCGGCTACCTGGCCCAGAAGTACCAGTTGGCGCAGATCGGCATCACCGGGCTCTCGCCGGAGGACGAGCCGTCGCCGCAGCGGCTGGCCGAGGTGATCCGGGAGGCGCGGGAGCACAACGCCACCACGATCTTCTTCGAGACGCTGGTCAGCCCCAAGGTCGCCGAGACCATCGCCCGGGAGGTGGGCGCGCAGACGGCGGTGCTGGATCCGATCGAGGGCCTGTCCGCGGAGAACGGCGGGGACTACCTTTCGGTGATGCGCACCAACCTACAGACCCTACGAACGGCGTTGAGCTGCTCGTGACCTCTGACGTCATCTCCGTCACGCACGGGGTGGTCGGCTACGACGGCCGCCCCGTGCTTCGTGACGTCTCGCTGACCGTGACCGGCGGTGAGGTGGTCGCGATCCTCGGTGCCAACGGCTCCGGCAAGTCCACCCTGGTCCGCGCCGTGCTCGGGCTGGTCCCGCTCAGCGCCGGCTCGGTGCACCTCTTCGGCCACCCGGTGCGCCGGTTCCGGCAGTGGCACCGCGTCGGGTACGTCCCGCAGCGCCTCGGGGCGGGCAGCGGCGTACCGGCCACGGTGGCCGAGGTGGTCGCCTCCGGCCGGCTCGCCCGGCGGGGCATCCTGCGCCCACCGGGACGCGCCGACCGGGCGGCCGTCGCCGAGGCACTGCACGCCGTCGGCCTGGCCGACCGGGCGAAGGACCCGGTGGCGACCCTCTCCGGCGGGCAGCAGCAACGCACCCTGATCGCCCGCGCCCTGGCCGGCCAGCCCGAGTTGCTGGTCCTCGACGAGCCGACGGCCGGGGTGGACGTGGTCAGCCAGGAGGCGTTCGCCGGGGCGCTGCGCGGCTTCGCCGACGCCGGAGGCACGGTACTGCTCGTCGCCCACGAACTCGGCCCGCTCCGGCCGCTGATCAGCCGCGCGGTCGTCGTACACCAGGGGGTCGTTGCGCACGACGGCGCGGTGCCGGATCCGGCCGGTCACCACGCGGCACCGGACCACGACCACGTGCACCCGCACGGTCCCGAGGAGCCCGCCGGGCTGTGGAGCACACCGTGAGTCTCTTCCAGTACGAGTTCATGCTGCGCGCCCTGATCGGCGCGCTGATCATCGGCCTGGCCGCGCCGGCGCTCGGCATCTACCTGGTGCAGCGACGACTGGCGCTGATCGGGGACGGCATCGGGCACGTCGCGCTGACCGGTGTCGGTGCCGGCCTGCTCTTCCAGACCTCGCCCGTGATCATGGCGGTGATCGCGGCCACCATCGGTGCGATCGCCATCGAGCTGATCCGCGAGCGCGGGCGTACCTCCGGTGACCTGGCACTCGCCCTGCTCTTCTACGGCGGCATCGCCGGCGGCGTGGTGCTGGTCGGGCTCTCCGACAGCACCAACGCCAACCTCAACGCGTACCTGTTCGGGGCGCTCACCACGACCTCCCGCGACGACCTGGTGACCATCGCGGTGCTCGGCGTGGCCGTGCTGATCACGATGGTCGCGCTCCGGCCGGCGCTCTTCGCGGTCTGCCACGACGAGGAGTACGCCCGGGTCTCCGGCCTGCCGGTACGCGCGCTCAACCTGCTGCTCGCGGTCACCACCGCGATCACGGTGACGATCGCGATGCGGGCGGTCGGCGTCCTGCTGATCAGCGCGTTGATGGTGGTCCCGGTGGCCACCGCTCAGCAGGTGACCCGCGGCTTCCGCGCCACCATGGCGGCGGCGATGGCACTTGGCCTCTTCGCGGCCGGCGCCGGGATCTGGCTGGCGGCGGTCGCCGACACCGCACCCGGTGCCTCGGTGGTGGTGCTCGCGATCGCCTCGTTCATCGTGGTCACCCTGGTCGCGGCCGGCTGGCGCCGGATCCGCCGGACCCGGCCGGAGCCGGCACCCGCGCCCGAACCGCCCGAGGTGGTGCTGCACAGCTCCTGATCACGTGACCGACTCTGGTATTGGTTACCGTTGCAGGGTGACCAACGGATCCGGCTACGACGCGTACGAGGGCGCCAGCGAGCTCCTGCGCGCCCTCTCGGCGCCGATCCGGCTGGCCATCGTCAGCGAACTGGCCAGCGGTGAGCGCTGCGTACACGAGTTGGTGGACACGCTCGGCGTCGCGCAGCCGCTGGTCTCGCAGCATCTGCGGGTGCTACGCGGCGCCGGGGTGGTGCGCGGGTCCCGGCGCGGCCGGGAGATCGCGTACGCCCTGGTCGACGAACACGTCGCGCACATCGTGGCGGATGCGGTAAGCCATGCCGGGGAGGGATCATGAGTACGGCCACCCGCAACACCCGTCAACGCTCGGCGGTGAGTGCGCTGCTCGCCGAGGTGGAAGGCTTCCACAGCGCCCAGGATCTGCACGCGATGCTGCGCGACCGGGGTGAGCGGGTGGGGCTGACCACGGTCTACCGGACGTTGCAGGGACTGGCCGACGCGGGCGAGATCGATGTGATGCGCCCACCGGGCGGCGAGCACCTCTACCGCAGGTGCAGCGAGGGGCACCACCACCATCTGGTCTGCCGCGTCTGCGGCCGGACGGTCGAGGTCGCCGGCCCCACCGTGGAGACCTGGGCCGACCGGGTGGCCGCCCAGCACGGCTACACAAACGTCAGCCACACCCTCGAAATCTTCGGCACCTGCCCCACCTGCCCCACCCTCCCTAACCCACCCCCACCCCCACCCCTCCCCCTCCCCTCACCCCCACCCCACTCCCCGCGATCTTGCACTTTGTGTCGCCGCAAAGGCCGCGAAAGCGGGCATTCCAGCGACCGAGAGTGCAAGATCGGCGAGGCCGGGGTGGGTGAGGTCGCGAGGCCGGGGGTGGGGTGGTCGGGTGGGCGGGGGTGGGGTGGGGTGTGGCACGCTGTGCGGCGTGAAGATCTACGCTGATCGTTTTCCGACCGCACTACGACAGCTACTCACCGATCTACTCGTCGTCGCCTGGGTCTACGCGACGATCCGGGGTGCGCTGTGGCTGCACGACCTGGTGCAGAAGCTGGCCGTACCCGGGCAGAAGCTGGAGGGGGCCGGCGGTGGGCTGGCCGACAATCTCGCCGAGGCCGGTGGCAAGGTCGGTCGGGTGCCACTTGTGGGCGACGAGCTGACCGGCCCCTTCGAGCGGGCCGCCGGTGCCGCCCGCTCACTCGCCGACGCCGGGCGTGATCAGCAGGAACTCGTCGATCAACTGGCCCTGGCGCTGGCCGTCGGGCTGCTGATCGTGCCGCTCGGGCTGGTGCTCTTCGGTTGGCTGCCGCTGCGGGTGCGCTGGATGCGCCGGGCCGGCTCGGCGGCGGCGCTGGCCGCCGCGCCCGCCGGCAAGGATCTGCTCGCCCTGCGTGCCCTGGCGGGTCAACCGCTGCGCCGGCTCACCCGCATCTCCCCTGACGTGGCCGAGGCGTGGCGTCAGGGCGACGAGCAGACGATAGACGCCCTCGCCGCCCTGGAACTCCGCCACCTCGGCCTCCGCAACCCCGAACGACCGCGTTGATCAAGAAGTTTGCGTCAGCATCGACGCGAATCGTGCCGCAAAGTTCTTGATCAACAAGGGCGATGGCTGGGGTCAGCCGGGTGGGGGGAGATGACGGCGGGCATCCTTCGTGACTTTCGAGGGACCGTGGCTGACCGGGGCCACCCAGGGCAGGTCGCCGGGTGGCGGGATGATGCCGTCCTCAAGCGCGCCGTAGCGGCCGGCGAGGATCCGCTTCGCCGCCGTCACGTCGAGCGAATCGGTGTTCTGCCAGAGGGCGGTGAAGAGCGCGTCGACCCGGACCCGGGCCTGGCGGCAGAACAGATCCGCCAGTTCGAGGTTCTCCGGCCGCTGCTGCCGCTGCGCCCAGGCCCGGACGCAGACCGCGCTCATCGCGAACAACTCGGCGCCGATGTCCACCACCCGGCCGAGGAACGCCTGCTTGCGCTCCAGCTTGCCCTGCCAGCGGGACATCGCGTAGAAGGTCGACCGGGCCAGCTTCCGGGCGGCGCGCTCGACGTACCGCAGGTGCCCGGCGAGCGGGCCGAAATCCGCGTACGCGCCGGGTTGCTGGCCCTTGCCGACCGCGAGGGTCGGCAGCCAGCGGGCGTAGAACGCGCCCGCCCGGGCACCCGCCTTCGCCTTTCGGCTCAGCCCGGCGTCGGGGTCGATGATGTCCCCGGCGACGGAGAGGTGCGCGTCCACCGCCTCGCGGGCGATCAGCAGGTGCATGATCTCGGTGGAGCCCTCGAAGATCCGGTTGATCCGCAGGTCCCGCAGCATCTGCTCGACCGCGGCCGGGCGCTCGCCCCGGGCGGCCAGCGAATCTGCCGTCTCGTATCCCCGGCCGCCACGGATCTGGATCAGCTCGTCGGCGACCCGCCACGCCATCTCACTGGCGTAGAGCTTCACCAGCGCCGCCTCGATCCGGATGTCGTTGCGGTCGTCGTCGGCGAGCAGGCAACTCAGCTCCAGCATGGTCTCCATGCCGTACGTGGTCGCGGCGATGAAGGCGAGCTTCTGCGCCACCGCATCGTGCTCTCCGACCGGCCGACCCCACTGGACCCGCTCGGCGGACCACTCCCGAGCCACGTTCAGCGCCCACTTGCCGGCGCCCACGCACATCGCCGGCAGCGACAGCCGGCCGGTGTTCAGCGTGCTCAGCGCGATCCGGAGCCCCTGGCCCTCGCCGCCGATGACGTTCTCCCTGGGCACGAAGACATCGTGGAAGCGGGTGAGGCTGTTCTCCAGGCCGCGCAGGCCGAGGAAGCCGTTGCGCCGTTCGACGGTGATGCCCTCGGCGTCGCCGTCGACCACGAACGCGGTGATCCCGCCCTTGCGGCCGGCGGCCTTCGGCACCCGGGCCATCACCACGAGATGGGTGGCCACCGTGCCGTTGGTGGCCCAGAGCTTGACGCCGTTGAGCCGGTAGCCGGTGCCGTCCGGAGTCGGCTCCGCGGTGGTCGCCAGGCGGGCCGGGTCGGAACCGACGTCCGGCTCGGTGAGCAGGAACGCGGAGACCTCACCGGCCGCCAGCCGGGGCAGGAAGCGCTGCTTCTGCTCAGCGGTGCCGAACATCTTCAGCGGCTGCGGTACGCCGATCGACTGGTGCGCGGACAGCAACGCGCCGATCGCCGGGCTCACCGAACCGGCAAGCATCAGCGCCCGGCAGTAGTGCAGGTTGCTCAGCCCGAGCCCGCCGTACTCCCGATCGATCTTCATGCCGAACGCGCCGAGCCGGGCCAGTCCCTGGAACACCTCGTCCGGAATGCGCGCGTCCCGTTCGATCGCCGCGCCGTCGACCTCGGTGGCGACGTAGTCGCGGAGCCGACCGAGAAACTCCGCCGCCCGTTCCTCCTCGGCCGGGTCAGGCCGGGGCCAGGGGTTGATCAGGTCGAGTCGCAACCGGCCGAGGAAGAGTTCCCTGCCGAAGCTGGGCCGGTCCCAGGCGCGCTGCCGGGCCGACTCGGCGACCTGGCGTGCTTCCTTCTCGGACACCTGGTTCGCGCTCTGCGGCGGACCGGAACTGTCGACACTGGACGGACGGTGATGCTCGCTAAGGGCCACGGCAAACCCCCGGGGGTAGTTCGGGCACTCGGACTGTTCCGCCTGCTCAGCAGGCTACCCGGATTTGTTACCCAGAGGTAGACATCGTTATCCGGCCCGCTACCGACGAGCAACCCTCAGCCCTGGTCCAAGCCGCTCGGATCCTCGTCGTCGTCGATGTCCTCGTCGCCCCAGCTGCGTCGGGAGAAGGGCAGGACCAGCCAGAAGGTCAGGAACCAGAGCCCGGTGACCGCGCTGAGCAGGAAGGCGATCGGCCGGTCCAGCACAAAATCGGTGATCAGCAGTACCGAGCTGACCATCGCGACAAGCATGAACGCGAGCCCGCCGCTGGCCATCCGGTGGGCGAAGCGGACCAGTTCCGGCTTGCGCCCCTGCCGGAAGAGTGCGCGGTGGAACGCCACCGGAGAAATGATCATCGCGGTGGCGCCGGCCGCCGCGAGCAACGCCACGATGTAGACGTCACGCTGGAACGGGGTGGTGTCGTCGAAACCGGCGCTGAACGGCAGGGTCAGCAGGAAGGCGAAGAGGATCTGCACGCCGGTCTGGGCGACCCGCAACTCTTGCAGCAGGTCGGCGAAGTTGCGCTGCCACCGCTGCTTCTCGGTTTCCTTCGACACGTATACCTCCCGGGGAAACCACCGCGCCGGACCGACTCGATGTCGGTGGCACAGGCTGATGCCCATCCGCAGGCAAGGTGAAACCGACTCACCGAGTGAGCCGGCGGAAGCCCGGCCCGGTTGTCAGGAGCCGCGGCGGATCCGGCCCGCGTACCGGGCCTCCAGGGCGTCGTTGTGGGCATCGCCGCCGGCGATGTTGGCGGACCGGTAGACCGGCGGACGCTCGCCCGCCGCCACCAGCCGGGCCACCACCTCCACCACGATCTGCTGGGCCAGCAGGGCGGCGGTGATCGAGGAGACCGCGCCGACCGCGCCACCGTCCGGCAACGGCAGGGTCGCATCGCCGTACGGGGCGCCGTTGTCCAACACCACATCGGCGAAGTCGGCGAGTTTGCGGCCGGACGGGTGGCGGGACTCCATCCGGGCCGAGTGCTCCGCCGAGGTGATCGCCACCAGCCCGTGCCCGCGCTGCCGGACCAGCGCCGCGAACTCCACAATCGCCCCGTTCACCCCGGAGTTGGAGGCGAGCACGAACACGTCGGCCGGCCCGATCGGGGCGAGATCGTAGAGGCGGTGGGCGACCGAGGGGTCCCGTTCCAGCTTCGGTCCGAGCACGTCGACCGGCGCACCGCCGTGCAGCACCAGGTCGCGCAGGGCGATCCGGTTTGTCGGCACCAGCCCGCCGGCCCGACCGGCGATCTCCATGGCCAGGGCCTCGGAGTGCCCGGTCCCGAAGGCGTGCACCACCCCGTCGGCCCGGATCGCCTCGGCGATCAGATCGGCGGCCCGCGCCACCTGGTCACGCTGGCTCTGCGCCACCCGGTGCATGGTCGCGGTCACCGTGGCCAGGTAGCCGTCGGCAGTCAACGTCATGCTCGCTCCGCTCCTGTCGACCGTCCGGTCCGCTCAGCCGGTTGCCCGGGCCCGGGCCAGGATGACCTCGGCCAACGGCGTCGGCACCTGGTCCGGAATCCAGTGGCTGACCCCGGACAGTTCGACGAACCGGTAATCCCCTCGCACATACCCGGCGCACGCCTCGGCGGCGGTGCGCCCGATCGCCACGTCGCGGTCGCTCCACACGTAGCTGGTCGGCACCGTCACCGGCGCGGTCGCCGCCAACTCCGACCGGGACATCGCCCGGTACCAGTTGAGCGCCGCGGTGAGCGCGCCCGGCTGGCGCATTGGTTCGGCGTACGTCGATATCCGCGCGGCGTCGCCGACACTGCGCAGCAGCCGGCGCAGCCCGCTCGCGTCGCGCGCCAGCAACGTCTTCTCGGCCACCCCCGGCCGCCGGAACAGCAGCATGTACGCCGAGCGCACCTGCTGCCGCCGGTCCTTGCCGAGCGCGTACGCCATGGCGGCCGGGTGCGGCACCGAGACGGCGGTCAGCGTGCGTACCCGGTCGGGGTGGCCGGCGGCCAGCGCCCAGCCGACGACCGCACCCCAGTCGTGCCCCACCACGTGGGCGGCGTCGACACCGAGCGCGTCCAGTACGGCCACCGCGTCGGCGACCAGTTCCGCCAGCCGGTACGCCTCGACGGCCGCCGGCCGGGCGCCGGGCGAGTAGCCGCGCTGGTCCGGTGCGTAGGTGCGCAGCCCAGCGGCGTGCAGCGTGGGCGTCACGTCGGCCCACTCACCGGAATGCTGCGGGAAGCCGTGCAACAGCAGCACCGGTTCGCCCTGCTCGGGGCCGCCGGTGGTGATGTCGAACCGCAGACCTCGGGCGTCGATGTGCATGAACCGCAGCCTACCGAGGCCGGCCCGTCCCGGCCGTACCGAGCCGGGCCGTCCTCGGCGCGGGCGATGGCCTACCCGTACTGGTTCCTCGGGGCGGGCACCTGCCGCCAGGACTCGACCTCCAGGTAGGGGATCTCGGCGTCGTTGACCGGGTCGCGGCCGACCCGGTCGCTGTACCGGCCGATCACCTCCACCCAGCTGTCGTTCGGCAGCCCGGCCGGCACGTCGCCGGTCAGTCCGAGCTTGACCGGCCGCCCGTCGGCGGCGCAGCAGGAGAGCACCATCCGGGCCAGGATCGGCTCGCCCCCGGTGCCGGTGGCGATGAAGCCGGTGAGCTGCACCCGCCGGTCACCGAGCGAGACACCCCGGTCGAAGAGCGCCCGCGCGGCGTAGTCGAGGACGCTTACCTGCGCGGGATCGCCGTCGGGCAGCGGCGGGTAGTCCGACTGCGCTGGTGCGCTAAGCGTGCTGCCGGCCTGGTCCGCCGCGTACGACCCGAGGGCCGGCGGGGCGACCAGCAGCAGGCCGAGCACCGGCAGGATGAGCAGCCAGCCGACCCGTGGCTCGTGGTGGCCGTGCTCGTCCGCGTCGCCGGGTCCGGGCTGGTCGACGCTGGGCGGCGCGGTGGCGTCGCCGGGAGCGACGGGGACCTGGGCGGCAGGACGGGCCGGTCGCAGCTCGTACCAGAGCGTCATGATCGCGGCGACCACCAGCAGCAGGCCGGCGGCGATCAGGAAGGGCCGCAGCCCTTCCTTGACGTAACGCAGGTACAGGTCGGTGACGCTGGCCCGCAGCACCGCGCCGCCGAGCAACAGCAGGACCACCGCCTGCGCCTGCCGGTTCACAGCAGCACCGCCCCGGCGCCGACCGCGACCAGCAGGGCCACCGCGAAGGTGGTCGGCGCGAACCGGAGGGCGAAGCGTCGGCCGAAGACCCCGGCCTGCATCGCGATCAGCTTGAGGTCGACCATCGGCCCCACCACCAGGAAGACCAGTCGGGACGTGAGGGAGAACTGCGACAGCGAGGCCGCGACGAAGGCGTCCGCCTCCGAGCAGAGCGAAAGCAGTACGGCGAGCAGCGCCAGCGCCAGGATCGACAGCCAGGCGTTGTCGGCGAGGGTCTGCAACCACCGCTCCGGCACCAGCACGTTGATGCAGGCGGCGGCCATCGCACCGAGCACCAGGAAGCCACCGGCGTGCGTCACGTCGTGCCGGACGGCGGACCAGAAGGCCCGGCCCCGACGGGTGTCGTCAAGCTCCGGCCGGCGCGGCATCCTGATCCAGTCGGTACGCCCGAGCCGCAACCACAGCCAGCCCATCACCATGGCCACGACCAGGCTGGCGAGGCCACGGGCGAGGACCATCTCGGGATTGTTCGGGAAGGCGACAGCGGTGGCGGTCAGCACGATCGGGTTCACCGCCGGGGCGGCGAGCAGGAAGGCCAGCGCGGCGGCCGGGGTGACGCCCCGACGGATCAGCGAGCCGGCGATCGGCACCGACCCGCACTCGCAACCGGGCAGCACCACCCCGGCCGCGCTGGCCGCCGGTACGGCCAGCGCCGGGTGCCGGGGCAGTGCCCGCGCCCAGAACGACCGGGGTACGAAGACCGCGATCACGGCGGAGAGCAGCACCCCGAAGACCAGGAACGGCACCGCCTGCACCATGATCGAGACGAAGACCGTGGTCCAGGTCTGCAACCGGGGGGTGTCCAGCGCGGCGGCCAGCGGATCCCGGAAGATGACAAGCAGGATCAGCAGCGCCGCCAGCACCTCCACCGAGCCGATCCGGTCGCCGAGCCACCGCCGGGGGCCCGGCTCGCCGGGGCGATCCGGTCGACCCGCCTGATCCACCCCGCCGGTCGGGCGCTCCTCCGGCCCGCCGGCCGGCGCGGCGTGGTCAGTGCCTGTGCTCACCTGTCGTCCCTCGGGGCTGGTGCCGCTACTGCTGTGGCCGGGTCCCTGCGCGCTACTGCCCCGCCAGTGGCGGAGCCCTGGCGCTGCGCCGCCCGCCGGGGCGGGTCTCGGGGCTGCGCCGCCCGCCGGGGGCGGAGCAGTGGCCTGAGACTACCGGCGCGGGCCGCTCCATCGACAGGTCGCCACGCCCGTGGGCCGATCCGCCGGGCACCGCGGGCCGGACCGCGTACCGCCCGGTTGACCTGCGAGGATCACATTGTCCGTCGATCTGGCCAGGTGTTAGCGTCGGCGAGACAACTTCACCTCCGACAGGGGAGCGCACAGCGCTGAGAGTGCGGGTCCGCCCGCAGACCCTCCGTACCTGATCTGGGTAATGCCAGCGCAGGGAGTTCGGTCCACCTCCAGCCCGCCATCGCCCGGCACCCGCCGGGCCGGGCGTGCGTCTTGCCTGGTTCGACACTGGACTGGGAGCAATCATCGTGCCAACCACCGACAGCAACCGCTGGCGCACCCTCGACATCGTGGTCGCCTCGGTGATCGCGGTCGCCTTCGGCGTCATCTTCTGGGCCTGGGGCCTGGTGTGGACCGCCACCGACGCGGCGTTCGCCTTCTTTCCGCCCGCCCAGACGCTGATCTACGGCGTCTGGCTGGTGCCCGCCGTACTCGGCGGTCTGGTGATCCGTAAGCCGGGCGCGGCGCTCTACTGCGAGCTGCTCGCCGCGATCGTCTCGGCACTGCTCGGCAGCCAGTGGGCGAGCCTGGTGATCGTGCAGGGCCTGGCCCAGGGGGTCGGTGCGGAGCTGGCCTTCGCCGCCTTCCGGTACCGCTCGTTCCGCCTGCCGACCGCACTGCTCGCCGGTGCCGCGACCGGCGTCGGCGCCGCGCTCTTCGACTTCGTCTACTGGAACGCCGGGCGGGACCTCGTGGCCTACCGCATCCCGTACGCGCTGATCACGGTCGTCAGCGCCACCGTCATCGCCGGTGCCGGTGGCTACTACCTGACCCGCGCCCTGGCCACCACCGGCGTCCTGGACCGCTTCCCGGCCGGTCGCGACCGCGCCCTGGTCTGACCCCAACCCGATTGATCAAGAGGTTCGCGTCGGCCAACCTGCGGTATCCGGACGCGAACCTCTTGATCGGCACGGCGACAACAGGCGGGAGGGGGATCTGGGTGGGTGGGGTGTGGTTGCGGGGGTTCGGGTGGCGGCATGCTGGGCGGCGGGCCTGGGCGATGCGCGGCGTGGACCTGCGGGTGGAGCGCGGCGAGCGGGTGCTGCTCCTGGGGCCCTCCGGGGCGGGCAAGAGCACCCTGCTGGCGGCGCTGGCCGGGCTGCTGCCGGAGGATTCCGGTGAGCAGGAGGGCACGATCGAGATCGACGGTCGGCCGCCGCAGCAGGCCCGCGATCGCGTCGGCATCGTCTTCCAGGATCCGGAAACCCAACTGGTGATGGCCCGGTGCGGCGACGACGTCGCGTTCGGGCTGGAGAACCGGGGCATCGCGGCCGGGGAGATCTGGCCCCGGGTGGACCAGGCCCTGACCCGGGTCGGCTTTCCGTACCACCGGGACCGGCCCACCGCGGCGCTCTCCGGCGGCGAGCAGCAGCGCCTCGCGCTGGCCGGGGTGCTCGCCCTGCGTCCCGGGTTGCTGCTGCTCGACGAACCGACGGCAAACCTCGACCCGGCCGGCGGCGCGCTGATCCGGTCGGCGGTTGCCGGTGCGCTCGCCGACGACACCACGCTCATCCTGGTCGAGCACCGGGTCGCCGAGGCGCTGCCGCTTGTCGACCGGGTGGTCGTGCTGGCGCCCGGCGGCGGTGTCCGCGCGGACGGTACGCCGGAGGTGGTCTTCGGCACGCACGGCGACGCGCTCGCCGACGAGGGCGTCTGGGTGCCCGGCCGCGCCGTGCCGCCCCGGCGGGCCGTCGCATCCGCTGGCGACGTGCTGCTCACCGCCGACCGGCTCGGCCTGCCGCCCCGGCTGGCCGAGACCGACCTCGCGGTACGCGCCGGCGAGGCACTCGCCGTGCTCGGCCGCAACGGCGCCGGCAAGTCCACCCTCGCGCTGCTCCTCGGCGGACTGCTCAAGCCGGCCAGCGGCCGGGTCACCGCGAGCCGCGAGTTGGGCGGCCCGGATGCCGGCACTCCCCTGCACCGCTGGCCCGCCCCGGCACTGGCCCGCCGGATCGGCTCGGTCTTCCAGGATCCCGAGCACCAGTTCGTCACCAGCACCGTCTTCGACGAGCTGGCGCTCGGTCCACGACGCACCGGGGCGACCGAGGCGGCGGTCCGCGACCGCGTCGACCAGTTGCTGCAACGGCTGCGGCTGGACCGGCTCGCCGGGGCCAACCCGTACACCCTCTCCGGTGGCGAGGCACGGCGGTTGAGCGTGGCGACTGCCCTGGCCACCGCGCCGCGCCTGCTGATCTGCGACGAGCCCACCTTCGGCCAGGACCGGCGGACCTGGCGGGAGTTGGTGGACCTCTTCGCGGACCTGCGCGACGACGGCCACGGCCTGGTCACGGTCACCCATGACGCCGAGTTCGTGGCGGCGCTGGCCGACCGGACCGTCACCCTCCACCGGCCGCCCACCACCCCGGCCGAAGGGCTGGCCGGCGGAGCCGGGCCGGCGGCAGCGGTACGCCGATGATCAGCCTCGAACCGCTCGCCCGGCCGGACGCCCCGCTGGCCCGGCGTAACCCGGTGGCCAAGTTGGCGGCGGCGCTGCTGTTCACCTTCGCGTTGATGACGACGCTGGACCCGGTCGCGCCGGCCATCGCGATCGCCGTGGAACTGGCCGTGCTGCCGCTGTTCGGGCTGCGCCCCCGCGCCCTGCTACGTCGCGCCTGGCCACTGCTGGCCGGCGCGGGCGGCATCCTGGTCACCATGCTGCTCTTCGCGGCCGACCGTTCCGGCCGCGTCCTGTTCGAGGCCGGGCCGGTGGTGGTGACCTCGGGCGTGCTGCTCACCGCACTCGGCCTGGTGCTGCGGTTGTTCGCGGTGGCGTTGCCCGGGGTGATCGTCTTCGCCACCACCGACCCGACCGACCTGGCCGACGCGCTGGTGCAGAACGCGAAGGCACCGGCCCGGTTCGCGATCGGCGCGCTGGCCGCGTTCCGGCTGTTCCCGTTGCTCAGCCAGGAATGGCAGATGATCACCATGGCCCGCCGGGCACGTGGCGTGCAGGCGGGACGCAATCCGGTGGCCCGACTGCGGCTGTTCGTGTCGACCGCGTTCACGCTGCTGGTCGGTGCGATCCGCCGGGGTACCCGGCTGGCGGTGGCGATGGACGCCCGGGGCTTCGACTCCGGCGCACCGCGTACCTTCGCCCGCCGTCAGCACTTCGGCCCCGCCGACTGGCTACTGATCGCCAGCGCAACCACCCTGGCCGGCACCATCCTGACCATCACCATCGCCCTGGGCACCTTCCGCCCCCTCCTCAGCTAACCCCTTCCCTCTCCTCACCCCTCCGCCCCGTCGATCATGCAGTTTTTGCCTCGGCATAAGGGACATTAGCCGCGTAACGGCGACCGAAACTCCATGATCGACGGGGTGAGGGTGGGGGAGCGGTGTGCGAGCACGTGATGACCAGCGGTGGGGGGATGGCGCGGCTCGGTGCCGCCGCGCGATACCGTCGCAGCACTACAGGTCGATGGCGGAAGGTGGCGACGAGGATGGCGGATCGGGCGACGGCGCAGATCGGTGTGACCGGGCTGGCGGTGATGGGCCGAAATCTGGCCCGCAACCTGGCCCGTAACGGGTTCACCGTGGCGGTGCACAACCGCTCGCCGGAGCGGACCCGGACGCTGGTGGCCGAGCACGGCGACGAGGGCACCTTCGTCCCGGCGGAGTCCCTTGCGGACTTCGTCGCCGCGCTGGAGCGTCCCCGTGCGGTAATCATCATGGTCAAGGCGGGCGGCCCCACCGATGCGGTGATCGACGAGTTGGTGCCGTTGCTGGAGCCGGGCGACATCATCATCGACTGCGGCAACGCGCACTTCGCCGACACCCGGCGGCGGGAGGAGGCGCTGCGGGCCAAGGGCCTGCACTTCGTCGGCACCGGAGTCTCCGGCGGCGAGGAGGGCGCCCTGTGGGGACCGAGCATCATGCCGGGCGGCTCGGCCGAGTCGTACCAGAAGCTCGGGCCGATCTTCGAGAAGATCGCCGCACAGGTCGACGGCGAGCCCTGCTGCCGGCACGTCGGGCCGGACGGTGCCGGGCACTTCGTCAAGATGGTCCACAACGGCATCGAGTACGCCGACATGCAGCTCATCGCCGAGGCGTACGACCTGCTGCGGGCCGGGCTCGGCGCGACGCCCTCGGAACTCGCGGAGATCTTCCGGGAGTGGAACACCGGTGAGCTGGAGTCCTTCCTGATCGAGATCACCGCCGACGTGCTGGCGCACACCGACGCCGCCACCGGTGAGGCGTTCGTGGACGTGGTGCAGGACCGGGCCGAGCAGAAGGGCACCGGCCGGTGGACCGTCCAGATCGCTCTCGACCTGGGCATCCCGATCACCGGCATCGCCGAGGCCACCTTCGCCCGGTCGCTGTCCGGGCACGTCGGCCAGCGGGAGGCCGTGGTGCGGGCGTTCCCGGACGCCGGGGAGAAGTGGCAGGTCACCGACCGCGACGCCTTCATCGAGGACGTACGCCGAGCCCTGCTGGCCTCGAAGATCGTCGCGTACGCCCAGGGCTTCGACCAGATCCGGGCCGGCAGCGCGGAGTACGACTGGAACATCGACCTCGGTGGCACGGCGACCATCTGGCGGGGCGGCTGCATCATCCGGGCGCGCTTCCTGGACCGGATCAAGCAGGCGTACGACGACCAGCCGGAGCTGCCCACCCTGCTGGTGGCGCCATGGTTCGCCGACACCGTGCGCGACGGGGTGCCGAGCTGGCGGCGGGTGGTGGCCGAGGCGGCCCGGGCCGGCGTACCGGCACCCGCCTTCGCCTCGTCCCTGGCCTACTTCGACGCGCTGCGCGCAGAGCGGCTGCCCGCCGCGCTGATCCAGGGTCTGCGGGACAACTTCGGTGCGCACACCTACCGTCGGGTCGACCGCGACGGTTCCTTCCACACCCTCTGGGCCACCCCCGACCGGGCCGAGGTCGAGGCCTGAGCCGACGGCCGCCCTGCCCCCGATCTCGGGGGCAGGGCGGTATCAGGTGCCGGGTCAGAAGAACCGGCGCCGCTTCGCCTTCTGCGGGCGGAGCATGTCGGCCCCCTGGGTGAGCAGGCGGCTGGCCCGCGACGGGCCGCGCCGGGACTCCAGCGAGTGGCTGAGCCGGCGGGCACCGGCTGCTGCCACCGGAACCGCCACGGCCATCACCGCCCACTGGGCAACGCGCTTGCGGATCATGTGGGTTCACCTCCGTCAGTGGCTGCTGCCAGCGGTGATACCCAACCCGATGCCGCACTATGCACTCAGGTGCCCCACGCCGCAGTCAGGTGCCCGATTCCGCAGTCAGGTGCCCGGTGCCACCGGTCAGGTGCCCGGTGCCACCGGGTTGGGTAGCGCGCCGCCGAACCGACGGTCCCGCTGGGCGTACAGCTCGCAGGCGTACCACAGGTGCCGGCGGTCGAAGTCGGGCCAGAGCGTGTCCAGGAAGACCAGCTCGGCGTACGCGCTCTGCCAGAGCAGGAAGTTCGAGGTCCGCTGCTCGCCGGAGGGCCGCAGGAACAGGTCCACGGCGGGCACCTCGGGGTGATACAGATAACGCCCGATCGTCTTCTCGGTGACCTTGGCCGGGTCGAGTCGACCGGCCGCCACGTCCCGGGCGATCGCGGCGGCGGCGTCGGCGATCTCCGCCTGGCCGCCGTAGTTGACGCAGAACTGGAGGGTAAGCGTCGAGTTGCCCCGGGACATCTCCTCGGCGGTCTGCAACTCGCCGATCACGCTCTTCCACAGCCGCCCGGCCCGGCCCGACCAGACCACCCGCACCCCGAGGTCGACCAGCTGATCCCGGCGGCGGCGGATGACGTCCCGGTTGAAGCCCATCAGGAACCGGACCTCGTCCGGCGAGCGCCGCCAGTTCTCGGTGGAGAAGGCGTACGCCGACAGGTAGGGAATGCCCAGCTCGATGGCGCCCTCGACGGTGTCGAAGAGGGAGAACTCCCCGGCCTCGTGCCCCTTGGTGCGCGGCAGCCCGCGCTCCTTGGCCCATCGGCCGTTGCCGTCCATCACCACCGCGACGTGCTGGGGCACCGCCTCCGGCGGCAGCGCCGGCGGTCGGGCACCCGAGGGGTGCGGCGTCGGCGGCACCGGCTCGCGCCGGCCGGACCTGCTGGCTCGGATCACTCGGTTCTCTCCCTGCTCACGTCCTGCGACGGCCGATCGGTCTCCGCCCGGTCGACCAGCGGCAGCGAGCGTAACGCGCGCTCCAGATGCCATTGCAGGTGCGCCGCGACCAGCCCACTGCACTCCCGGCGTACCCCGGATTCGGCGGCGTCGGCGACCCGCCAGTCACCGGCGGTCAGCGCCGACATCAGATCGATGGTGGCCGGCGCGGGGTGGGCGGCGCCGGGGGGACGGCAGTCTGGACAGACCGCGCCACCGGCCGGTACGGAGAAGGCTCGGTACCGCCCGGGGGTGCCGCAGACCGCGCAGGCGGTGAGCGCCGGTGCCCAGCCCGCCAGGGCCATCCCCCGCAGCAGGTACGCGTCGAGCACCAGGGTGGTGGCGTGGCTGCCCTCGGCGAGGGCCCGGAGCGCTCCCAGGGTGAGCTGGAACAGCCGCAGCGACGGCTCCCGCTCCACCGGGGTGAGCCGCTCGGCGGTCTCGGCGATCGCACTGGCCGCGGTGTAGCGGGGGTAGTCGCCGAGGAACCGCTTGCCGTACAGGTCGATCCCCTCGACCTGGCTGACGGTGTGCAGCGAACTGCCCAACTCTCCCTTCGGGTCACCGGCGAGTTGCAGGTCCACGTGACCGAAGGGCTCCAGCCGGGCGCCGAACTTCGAGCTGGTCCGGCGGACCCCCCGGGCGACCGCGCGCAGCCGGCCGTGCCGCCGGGTGAGCAGGGTGATGATCCGGTCCGACTCGCCGAGTTTCTGGACGCGGAGCACCACCGCGTCGTCGCGGTAGAGCTGTCGGCGGTACCCGGCCATCGCGCCATTCTCCATCCTGACCACGGTGCGGGTCGCACCCCGGGTCGGATCTCAGGGTCCGCTCCGGGTCGCGGTGCCGGCGAACCCCGATGCGCGTACGCCGGCAGCGGTCGTAGCGTGCTCGACATGGCTTCGCACCGGACCACCACGCTGCCCCGCAAGGCCACGGCGATTGCCATGGCCACCACCATGATCGTCCTTGCCGGCTGCGACAACCTCTCGTCCCGCCGGCTCGACTACGACACCACCGAGTCCGCCCGGATCACCGCGATCCGGCTGCTGCCCGGCTCCGGCGATGTGGTGATCCGCGGCGACGGCGGCACGGACGGCGTACGCATCAAGCGGGCGGTGCGCTACCAGGGCAGCCAGCCTGACGTGACGTACCAGATCAACGGCTCAGAGCTGGTGCTGGACACCTCCTGCGGTCGCCGGTGCAGCGTCTCCTACGAGGTGACCACCGGCGCGGGGGTAAGCGTGCACGGCGAGACCGGCTCCGGCGACATCGACCTGAGCCGGGTCGGCGCGGTCGAGGTCAAGGTGGGCTCCGGCAACGTCCGGCTCTCCGGTGCCGCCGGAGCGGTCCGGGCGCAGACCGGCTCGGGCGACATCGAGGTGTACGACGTGGCCGACCCGGTCGTGCTTCGCGCCTCCTCCGGAAACATCACCGCCAGCCGGCTCAGCGGCGAGGTGAACGCCGAGGCCAACTCCGGAAACGTCACCGTCGAGCTGGACCGGCCGGCCTCCGCCCGGGTGCACGCGTCGAGCGGCAACGTCGAGCTGACCGTGCCGGCGGGCGCCTACCAGGTGCGGTCCCGGGCCGGTTCCGGCCAGGTGGAGCTGGGCGTGCCGCACGATCCGGCCGCCCCGCTCGTGCTCGACCTGCGCACCGGCAGCGGCAACATCACCGTCGCCGCGCGGTGATCTCGTCGGGTCGAGCCCGCTGACCGGGTACCCCGTCCTCCGGGTACGGCGCGGTCGGTTCGTCCGGCGGACCGGCGGACCGGCCGGCCCCCGGCGGTGGCTCCGGCCGACCCGAGCCGGGCTCCGGCCGACCTGAGCCCGGCACCGGCGACCCACCGGAGCGGGCCTCGGCGTGCCGGCGCCCGCCCGGCACCGGTGGCCGCCCTCCGCCCGGGATCAGCTCGGGCGGGCGCTGCGCCGCCACGTCCTCGACCCAGCCGAACAGCGCGGTGACCACGCCCACCAGCAGGAAGACCAGCACGACCCGGATGGCCAGGCCCAGCAGATCCTGATGCGACCAGCCGACCACGTCCACAAGCGGGGTGAGCGCCACCACGAAGGCCATGTGCCACAGGTAGACGGTCAGCGCCCGCCGGTTGAGCACGGTCACCGCGCGGCCGACAAGCGCGCTGCGGTCCACCCAGGCGGCGGTTGCCGGCGCCCGGCCCAGCGCCACCAGGATGAACGCGGCCGACCAGAGGGCGTTGCCGAGGGGGATGTCGTTCAGGTCGTAGCCGCGCGGACCGGGATGGGCCAGGATCCAGGCGCCGCCGACCGCCGCGAGGGCGAGCGCCACGGGCACCAGCACCCGGTTGGCCAGCCGGCGCAGCATCCCGGCCTGGTGGGCGAAGCCCAGCAGCCAGGCGCCGAAGTAGAGACCGAACTCCCGGAGTACGCCGTGCGGGTTCGGGTAGATGCCCAACTCGATGGCGAGCAGCAGGCAGTACGGGGCGAGCAGGGTGGGCAGCGGGAACCGCCGGAACAGCCAGAGGGCGATCGGGGAGGCGAGCACGAACCAGAGGTAGTCGCGCAGATACCAGATCGGGCTGAGCGCCAACGCACCCCAGTAGTTGGCCGGCGGGTCGGCCACCGGGAAGAGCCAGAGCAGCACCTTCGGGGTCAGCGGCAGACCGGTGAACAGCATCGCCGGCACGAAGATCGCGGCCACCACCCACAGCGACGGCAGCAGCCGGCGCAGCCGGCGGCCGACCGCGGTGGGGCCGGACCGGGTCAGGGACGCTGCCATCAGCGACCCGGCGAGGGCGAACATCACCGACATCGCCGGGAACACAAGCGTCAGCGACGCCCAGCCGGTGACGTGGTAGACGACGACCCGCACGATGGCCAGCGCACGCAGCAGGTCCAGGTATCTGTTTCGCATCAGCCTGCATCTATATCCGGGGGCGGAGGCATACCTTCCTACCCTCTGGGGCAGAGCAGGGAAACGACCAGACACTCGCCCGGATAGTGAAACTTCCCATATGCCTGACCGGTACCGATCAGTCGATCAAGGGGTCACTCGTCCGCTTCCGTCCCGCAGCGAAACTCCCCCACCGGGTCAGAAGCCGAGCTTGCGCAGCTGCTTCGGGTCGCGCTGCCAGTCCTTGGCCACCCGGACGTGCAGATCGAGATAGACCCGGCTGCCCAGCAGCTCCTCGATCTGCCGCCGGGCGGTGGTGCCGACCCCCTTGAGCCGGCTGCCCCGATGGCCGATCACGATCGCCTTCTGGCTGGGCCGCTCGACGTACACATCGGCGTAGATCTTGATGAGCTGCCCCTCGGGGATCATCTCCTCCACCACCACGGCGATGGAGTGCGGCAACTCGTCCCGGACCCCCTCCAGTGCCGCCTCCCGGATCAGCTCGGCCACCAGCACCTGCTCCGGGTCGTCGGTGAGCATGTCGTCCGGGTACAGCTGCGGCGACTCGGGCAGGTAGCGCGTCATCACCTCGACCAGGGTGTCCACCTGGTGCCCGGAGACCGCGCTGACCGGCACCACGTCGGCGAAGTCACCCAACTCGCTCACCGCGAGCAACTGCTCGGCCAGCCGCTTGCGGTCGACCAGGTCGGTCTTGGTCACCACCGCCAACACGGTCGCCTTCAGCTCGGCCAACTCCCCGGTGATGAATCGGTCACCCCGGCCGATCGGCTCGTCCGCGGGGATGCAGAGGCCGATCACGTCGACCTCGCTCCAGGTCTGCCGGACCAGGTCGTTGAGCCGTTCGCCGAGCAGCGTACGCGGACGGTGCAGGCCGGGCGTGTCGACAAGCACCAGCTGCGACTCCGGCCGGTGCAGCACCGCCCGGATGACGTGCCGGGTGGTCTGTGGCTTGTTCGAGGTGATGGCGATCTTCTGCCCGACGATCGCGTTGGTGAGCGTGGACTTGCCCGCGTTGGGCCGGCCGACGAAACAGGCGAACCCGGCCCGGTACGGCCGCGTACCGGCCTCGGCGCTCACTCGGTCACCGTGCCGAGCACCGTGCCGTCCGGCGCGGCCAGGTGGATCGGTGCGTCGACGGCCAGGTCACGAACGGCGGCGTAGCCGGCACCGTCCAAGGTGGACGCCTCGGTCACCACCACCGCCGCCTCCAACCGGGTGGCGCCCGCCGCCGCCGCCGAGGCGACCGCCAACTGGAGCGCGGTGATCGCCAACGAGGGCAGCGAGACGCTGGCCGCCGCGTACGTCCGCCCGTCCTGATCCCGCACCGCGGCGCCCTCCACGGCACCCACCCGACCCCGCGCTCCCCGCGCGAGGATGACCAGCTTGCCGTCCTCGGCGGTCAACTCGGCGCTGCTCGGGTTGGCGGTCGGTACGGCGGGTGACTCAGGCATCGGCGGGCTGCCTCTCCTCTGATCGGTCGTCATCGCCCCGGGAGGCGGCCTGGTTGTCCTGCTGCGATTCGGTCGGCTCCACCCGGCGCACCAGCACCGTGTCGATCCGGTTGCGTCGGCCGGTGGTGCCCTCGGCGAGCAGCCGGAGCCCGCCCACCTCGACCTCGGCGCCCGGAATCGGTACCCGCCCGAGGGACTGGGCGAGCAGACCGCCGACGGTCTCCACCTCGTCGTGCGGCAGCTCGGTGTCGAACAGCTCGCCGAGATCCTCCACCGGCAGCCGGGCGGTGACCCGCACCGCGCCGTCGGGCAGCTGCTCGACGGGCGGGCGTTCGACATCGTACTCGTCGGTGATCTCCCCGACGATCTCCTCCAGGATGTCCTCGATGGTGACCAGCCCACCGGTGCCGCCGTACTCGTCGACCACGATCACCAGGTGGTTGCGGGCCGCCTGCATCTCGGACAGCAGGTCGTCGACGGGCTTGGAGTCCGGCACGAACGTGGCCGGCCGCATCAGCTCGGCCACCGGCAGCTGGCGGTCCGCGTCGGCACCGCCCTGGGTACGCCGGACGAGATCCTTGAGGTAGAGCACGCCGAGCACGTCGTCGACGCTCTCGCCGATCACCGGGATCCGGGAGAAACCGGACCGCAGGAACAGCGCGAGGGCCTGGTTGAGCGTCTTGCCCGACTCGATCCACACCATCTCGGTACGCGGCACCATCACCTCGCGGGCGATGGTGTCGCCGAGCGCGAAGACCGAATGGATCATCTGGCGTTCGCCGTGCTCCACCACACCACGCTGCTCGGCGAGGTCGACCAGCTCGCGCAACTCGACCTGGGTGGCGAACGGCCCCTCCCGGAAACCCCGGCCCGGGGTCACCGCGTTGCCGATCAGGATCAGCAGCGAAGCCAGCGGATTGAGCACCCGACCCAGCCAGCGCACCAGCGGCGCGGCGACCCGGCCCACGGCGTACGCGTGCTGCCGGCCGAGGGTACGCGGACCGACCCCGACCACGACGAAGCTGACCACGGTCATCGCCCCGGCGGTGACCAGCGCCGCCCGCCAGCCCGCCCCGAAGGTGTCCACCGCGACCAGCGCCACAAGCGTGGTGGCGGTCAGCTCGGCGAGCAACCGGAGCAGCAACAGCAGGTTGAGGTGCCGGACCACGTCACCGGCGACCGTCTGGAGGGTACGCGCGCCCCGGGCGCCGTCGCGGGCCAGCTCGGCGGCCCGGGCCGGGGAGACCGCCGCCAGGGCGGCCTCGGTCATCGCGATCAGGCCGGCGAGCACCACCAGCCCGGCGGCGAAGACGAGTAGTTGCAGATCGGGTAGGCCGGTGGCGGACGCGGCCAGCGAAGTCTCCATCACCGGGACCGGGTCGACCGCCAGCTGGACAGCAAGCGGGCCTGCAAGCCGAACATCTCCCGCTCCTCCTCCGGCTCAGCGTGGTCGTAGCCGAGCAGGTGCAACACCCCGTGCACGGTGAGCAGGTGCAGCTCGTCGGCGGAGCTGTGCCCGGCCGTCGCCGCCTGCTTCGCCGCCACCTCGGGGCAGAGCACGATGTCACCGAGCAACGCGGGCTCACCACCGGCGCTGCTGGTCTCGCCGGGGCCGTGGTCGACGCTGCCCTCGTCCATGGGGAAGGCGAGCACGTCGGTCGGGCCGTCGCCGCCCATCCAGCGGTGGTTCAGCTCGGTCATGTAGTCGACGTCGACAAGCAGCACGGACAGCTCGGCGAGGGGATTGACCCCCATCTCGTCGAGCGCGTGCCGGGCGACGGCGAGCACGGCGTCGGTGTCGACGTCGACGCCGGACTCGTTGGCGATCTCGATGGACAACTTTCTTCCCTCGGTCTAGCGGCGCCGGCCGGCGCGGTTGCCCTGGGCACTGCGCCCGGTCACCGCGTGCACGCCCTGCCCCTGCTGATTCTCCCGCTCGGCGTCCCACCGGGCGTACGCGTCGACGATCTCTCCGACCAGCCGGTGCCGCACCACGTCGGCGCTGGACAACTGGGCGAAGTGCACGTCGTCGACCCCTTCCAGGATCTCCCGCACCACCCGCAGCCCGCTTGTCGTTCCGCCGGGCAGGTCAACCTGGGTGACGTCGCCGGTGACCACGATCTTGGACCCGAACCCGAGCCGGGTGAGGAACATCTTCATCTGCTCGGGCGTGGTGTTCTGCGCCTCGTCGAGAATGATGAACGCGTCATTAAGCGTGCGGCCCCTCATGTATGCCAGGGGGGCGACCTCGATCGTGCCCGCCGCCATCAGCTTCGGGATCGACTCCGGGTCGAGCATGTCGTGCAGCGCGTCGTAGAGCGGGCGCAGGTAGGGGTCGATCTTCTCGTTGAGCGTGCCGGGCAGGAAGCCCAGCCGCTCCCCCGCCTCCACCGCCGGCCGGGTCAGGATGATCCGGTTGATCTGCTTGGCCTGCAACGCCTGGACCGCCTTGGCCATGGCCAGGTAGGTCTTGCCGGTGCCGGCCGGGCCGATGCCGAAGACGATGGTGTGCCCGTCGATGGCGTCCACGTAGCGCTTCTGCCCGAGGGTCTTGGGCCGGATGGTGCGCCCGCGCCGGGAGAGGATGTTGAGGGTGAGCACCTCGGCGGGCCGCTCCGTGCCACCCTGCTCGAGCATGCCGACGGTACGCCGGACGGCGTCTGTGGTCAGGGTCTCGCCTTTCTCGATCAGTTCGAGCAGCTCACTGAAGAGCCGCTCGGCGAGGGCGTTGTCGGCGGGGGCGCCGGTGATGGTGATCTCGTTGCCCCGGACGTGCACGTCGCTGTTCACCGAGCGCTCGACCAGTCGCAGGATCTCGTCTCCCGCGCCGAGCAGGTTCACCATGATCTTCGAGTCGGGGACCGTGATCCTGGTCTGCACCCGGGGCGGGCCGGGAGGTGGGGTGCTGGTCATAGGTCGGGCCGAGGGGCCCTGCGCCACCTGCTCTCGATCTCGGCGCCGGGCCGGTCGCCACGGCGTGTGGACGTTGTCTCCATCGTATCGGGTCGGCAGCCCGGACAGGCTGCCCATTTCCGCTGGCGCGGCAGTCGTGCAGCAGCGGACAAAACGCCGCAGCCATCCCGGGTCGGGTCAGGCCCGAAAGTCGTACCGGTCGAAGCTCTCCTGATGCCGGGTGAACCGGTAGGTGGCCCAGTGCATCCGGATCACCACCCCGTCGCTGTCGCGGGTCAACCGGAGCAGCTCACCGACCTCCCGGCCGGAGACCGTCCGGAACACGTCCGGCCGCTCCGGCACCGGCGCGAAGATCGCCGGCGGCTTCCCCGGCGGGTCACCGGCACCCCGGGCCCGCAGGGCGCCGTCGTGCCAGCTGAAGACGTACTCGAAGCCCTCGCCCCACCAGCGGCCGAGCAGCCCGCGTACGGACTCGGGGGCCGGGTCGCCGGGCCGCCACGGGTCGATGTCGGCCGGGTCGTGTTCGACCGCCGCGGCGAGCAGCCGGTGCGGCAGCTCCAGCAGCTCGACCGCGGTGCCCGAGGAACCGAGCACGGCGGCACCGAACGCGGCCGGAGTGTCCGTGCCACCACGGCGGCCGTACACCCCGGCGAGAAAACCGGGCATCGCACCGTCGTGCCCCACGTGCACCACCCGGTTTCCCTGCGGCACCAGGATCAACCCGAGCCCGAAGCCGCCACCCCAGAGGGTCTCGTCGGTGACCGTCACCGGCCAGCGCATCTCGTCCAGGGTCGCCGGGGCGAGCACCCGACCGGCCGCGTCCAGCGCCGCCGGATCGGCCAGGAAGGCCGCCCACCGGGCCAGGTCGCCGGCCGTGCCCCAGAGCTGCGCGGCGGGACCGACCGCGCCGAAATCGGTGGGTGGTTCCGGGCGTGCCTCGTCGGAGTAGGCATCGACAAGGAACCCGGTCGCCGCCCGGGGGCCCGGGGAGACCGTGGTGGTGGTCAGTCCGAGCGGCGTCAGCACCCGCTCGGTCAGCACCTCGGCCCAGGTGCCGCCGCGCAACTGCCCGACCAGCCGGCCGAGCAGCGCCATGCCGAGGTTGGAATAGTGGAAGCGACGGCCGGGCGGCAGCACCCGCTCGGCCTGGGCCAGTTCGGCGACGAGCCGGTCGGCATCCGGCGCCTGGAGGGTGTCCCAGACGTCGCCGTGCGGTTCCCGTTGCAGGCCGGCGGTGTGCGACAGCAGCCGGCGTACGGTCAGCTCGCCGTGCGCCGGCAGGTCGAGGTGCCGCTCCAGCGGGTCGTCGAGATCGAGCAGGCCGTCGTCGCGGCACTGCATGACCAGTACGGCGGTGAAGGTCTTGGTCACCGAGCCGATCCGGAACCGGGTCTGCTCGTCGAGCGCCGTGTCGTTGCCGGTGCCGCCGACCGTGCAGGTCCACAACGGCCGGTCGGCCCGGTGCACCGCGGCCGAGATCGCCGGCACCCGGGCCTGCGCCTGGACCTGCCGCACCATCCGGTCCAGGTGACCGGCGGCGGCACCACGGTCGGCGGCCGAACTCACGCCACGCTCCGGGCCAGCATCGGGCCGAGCGGCGCCCCGCCCAACAGGTGCGCGTGCGCGTGGAACACCTCCTGGCCGCCGTACGTGCCGGTGTTGAACAGCAGCCGGAAGCCGTCGCCGAGCAGCCCCTCGTCCTCGGCCACCGCGGCGGCCGTGGCCAGCACCTCGCCGGCCAGTGCCGGGTCGCCCTGCCCGAGGGTGGCCACGTCCGCGTAGTGCTCCTTCGGAATGACCAGTACGTGCACCGGTGCCTTCGGCTTGATGTCCCGGAAGGCGAGCGTGCTGGGCGTCTCACGGACCACCGTGGCCGGGATCTCCCCGGCGACGATGCGACAGAACAAGCAATCCATCCCGGCAGTGTAAGGAAGGGCCCCTTCTTAACGTCTCGGGTATAGGAAGGGCCCCCTATTAACAACAACCGCGTGCAACAGCGTGCGGGTGCGTTACCAGCGGAGCAGGCGGGTGGCGAGGACCGCCAGGGCGGCCACGCCGGCCGTGGAGGTACGCAGCACCGACGGACCGAGGCGGACCGGGCGCGCACCGGCGTCCCGGAAGGCCGACAGCTCGGCCGGGGTGATGCCGCCCTCGGGACCCACCACCAGCACGATTTCCCCACGCTCGGGCAGCTCGACAGTGGTCAGCCGGTCGGTCGCCTCCTCGTGCAGGACGTAGCCGGCGGCGGCACCGGCGATCCGGCGGGCCACCGACGTGGTGGACTCGTCCGGGGCGCCGGCCACCACCGGCAGCCACGCCCGGCGGGCCTGCTTCGCCGCCTCCCGGGCCGTGGCGACCCACTTGCCCCGGGCCCGTACGCCCCGGTCGCCGCGCCACTGCACCACTGAGCGGCCGGCCGCCCAGGGGACGATCTCGTCCACCCCCGCCTCGGTCATCGCCTGCACGGCCAGCTCACCCCGGTCGCCCTTGGCGATGCCCTGCACCACCACCAGCCGGGGGTTCGCCGCGTCGACGTACCCGCGAGCGGTGACGGTCAGGTCGAGGGTGCCCCGGCCGACGGCGGCGACCACCGCGCTGGCGGTGCCGCCCCGGCCGTCGGCGAGCAGCAACTCCTCGCCTACCCGCAGCCGTTGCACGGTGGCGGCGTGGTGCCCCTCAGGGCCGTCGAGCACCATCGCCTCGGCGGTGGGCAGCGACTCGACCAGGAACAGCGGAGCGGACACGGGCAGCGGCCTCGATGCGGGTGGCTCAGGCGTGGCCGTTGAAGGCGTCGCGCATCCGGGAGAAGAAGCCACCCTGCTTGCTCAGCTCGGCGACCTCCTCGCCCCGGGTCTTGGCGAACTCCCGCAGCATCCGCTCCTGCTCGGCGTCGAGCTTGGTCGGGGTACGCACGTCCAGGTGGACGTAGAGGTCACCCCGGCCGGTGCCGCGCAGGTGGGGTACGCCCCGGGCCCGCAGCCGCAGCGTGCTGCCCGGCTGGGTGCCCGCCTTGACGTCGACCGGCTCCTCGCTGTCCAGCGTCTTGATGGTCAGCCGGGTGCCGAGCGCGGCGGCGGTCATCGGGACGGTGACCCGGCAGTGCAGGTCGTCGCCCTTGCGGGAGAAGACGTCGTGCGGCCGCTCGTGGATCTCGACGTAGAGGTCTCCGGCGGTGCCGCCGCCCGGGCCGACCTCCCCCTGCTGGGCGAGGCGGATGCGCATGCCGTCCTCGACGCCGGCCGGAATCTTGACGGTCAGCGAGCGGCGGGTGCGGACCCGGCCGTCACCGGCGCAGGTCGGGCAGGGCGTCGGGATGGTCGTGCCGTAGCCCTGGCAGACGGTGCACGGCCGGGCGGAGACCACCTGACCGAGGAAGGTGCGCTGCACCGACTGCACCTCGCCCCGGCCGCCGCACGCCTCGCAGGTGGCCAGGTGGGTGCCGGCCGCGGTGCCCGCGCCGGAGCAGGTGGTGCAGAGCACCGCCGTGTCGACCGTGATCGGTGCCTCGACGCCGAAGGCGGTCTCCTGTAGGTCGAGTTCCAGCCGCAGGATCGCGTCCGCCCCGGGCCGGGTCCGCGGTCGCGGGCCCCGACCGGCGCCGGTGGCACCGCCGAAGAAGGCGTCCATGATGTCCTGGAAGCCGACGAACGGACCCGCACCGCCGGGCCCACCCGGGCCACCGGGACCGCCGCCGCCGGGCGCCAACGGGTCGCCGCCGAGGTCGACGATCTGCCGTTTCCGATCGTCCGAGAGGACCTCGTACGCGGCGTTGATGTCCTTGAACTTCTCCTGTGCCTCCGGATCCGGATTGACGTCCGGGTGGTACTGCCGCGCCAGCTTGCGGTAGGCGCGCTTGATCTCGTCGTCGGAGGCGCCCCGGCTCACGCCGAGAATGCCGTAGTAGTCCCTGGCCACTGCGTTCCGTGTCCTCGTGTTCGTCTCGGATTACGCCGGTCGACGGTCGCCGCCGACCCTGACTGGTCAGTTCTGGGCCAGCAGCTCGCCCACGTAGCGTGCCACGGCCCTCACCGTGGCGATTGTTCCGGGGTAGTCCATCCGGGTTGGTCCCAGCACGCCCATCCCCCCGACGATTGTCGCGCCCGGGCCGTATCCGGTGCTGACCACCGAAGCCGCCCGCAGGTTGTCGATCTCGTTCTCGTCACCGATGCGCACTCGTAGCGTGCTCGGTTCCACCTCGCCGATGAGCTTGAGCAGGACGACCTCCTCCTCAAGCGCCTCGAGGATCGGTCGGAGCGAGCCGTGGAAGTCCAACAGGCCGCCGCGAGCCAGGTTTGCGGTGCCGGCCAGCGCGATCCGTTCCTCGTGCCGCTCGACAAGCGTCTCCAGCAGCACGGTGGACAGGGTCGTCATGGCCGGCCGCAGCTCCGGCGGCGACTCGTCGATGAGGGCCTGCACCAGCGGCGGGGTTTCCGACAGGCGGACGCCGACCAGCTTCTCGTTGGCCAGCCGCCGCAGGTCGAGCACGTCGTCGGCGAGGATCGGCGCCGGTAGTTCGACCAGCCGCTGCTCGACCCGGCCGGTGTCGGCGATCATCACAAGCATCAGCCGGGTGGTGGAGATCGGCACCAGCTCCAGATGCCGTACGCGGGAGCGGGCCAGGCTCGGGTACTGCACCACGGCCACCTGGCGGGTCAGCTGGGCGAGCAGCCGGACCGTGCGGTGCACCACGTCGTCGAGGTCGACCGCACCGGCCAGGAAACGCTCGATCGCCCGGCGCTCGGCCGGGCTGAGCGGCTTGACCCGGCTCAGCCGATCGACGAAGAGGCGGTAGCCACGGTCGGTGGGCACCCGGCCGGCGCTGGTGTGCGGCTGCCGGATGAAGCCCTCCTCCTCCAGCACGGCCATGTCGTTGCGGACCGTGGCCGGCGACACGCCCAGCTGGTGCCGTTCGACGAGCGCCTTGCTGCCGACCGGCTCCTGGGTGGCGACGTAGTCCTCGACGATCGCCCGGAGCACGGCGAGCTTGCGGTCGTCGAGACCCATTTTCCCACCTCCTGTCGCAGCTGGAGTCCGTAGCGCCATGGCCGCAGCGGAATGCTCTGGCACTCGACTGTAGCGAGTGCCAGTCTACGTCGGGGCCCCCGACAACGCGATGATCAAGACCTCACCCCGGGCGGACGCACCGATCGGCGGCGTGAACCCGCCGGTGTCGCTCTGGTGCGCCGTTGCCGCCGACCCCTACCGTGACCTCCATGACTGAACCGCCTCGTCCCCCAGAATCCGGCGACGATCCCACCACTCCACTTTCCGGCTCGTCAGGCCAGCCCGGCTATCCCCCGCCGGGCGGATACCCGCCGCCTGGCGGCTACCCCCCGCCCGGTGGCTATCCCCCACCCGGTGGCTACGGCGTGCCCGGTGGCGGTTATCCGCCCGGTGGCTACGGCGTGCCCGGTGGTTACGCCAACAACGAGGACAAGACCTGGGTGCTGATCGCCCACTTCGGCGGGGCCGCCGGGATGTTGATCGGCGGTGGTGTGCTCGGCTGGATCGCACCGCTGGTCGCGATGATCGCCCGTGGCAGCCAGTCGCCGACCGTCCGCGCGCACGCGGTGACCGCACTGAACTTCCAGTTGCTCTGGTCGATCATCGCCCTGGTGGGCTGGGTCCTCAGCTGCATCGGCATCGGCATTCTCATCGGCTTCGCCGCGATGATCATCGGCATCGTGTTCGGCATCATCGCCGGGGTGAAGGCCAACGAGGGGCAGCTGTACCGCTACCCGATGACGGTCAACATGATCAAGTGACCGGCTGCCCGGCCGGACCGCCCGACCCGGGCGCTCCGGTCACGGCAGCAGGTCCCGCACCACGGCGTCGGCGAGCAGCCGGCCGCGCAGGGTCAACACCGCGCGGCCGGCCGCGTGGGCGGGCGCCGCGAGCAGACCGTCGGCCACCGCTCGGGCCGCCGCCGTCCGGCCGGCCTCGTCGAGTACGTCCAGCGGCAGGCCGGTGGCCAGCCGCAGCCGGAGCATGACCTCCTCCATGTGCGCCTCGGCCCCGGTGAGCACCTCGCGGGCCAGCCCGGGTGACTCACCGGCGGTCAGGCGTTGGGCGTACGCGGTGGGGTGTTTGACGTTCCACCAGCGCACCCCGCCGACGTGGCTGTGCGCCCCCGGGCCGAGGCCCCACCAGTCGCCGCCGGTCCAGTAGAGCAGGTTGTGCCGGCACCGGGCGGCCGGTGTCCGGGCCCAGTTGGAAACCTCGTACCAGGAGAAACCGGCCGCGCCGAGGGTGGCCTCCGCGGCCAGGTAGCGGTCCGCCGCGACGTCGTCGTCGGGGTACGGCAGCTCGCCGCGACGCATCCGGGCGGCCAGCCGGGTGCCGTCCTCGATGATCAGGGCGTACGCGCTGACGTGGTCCACCCCTGCGGCCACGACCTGGTCCAGCGAGGCGGCGAAGTCCTCGGCCCGCTCCCCCGGCGTACCGTAGATCAGATCCAGGTTGACGTGGTCGAACCCCGCGTCGCGCGCCTCCAGCGCGGCGGCGGTGGCCCGGCCGGCGTGGTGCCGGCGGTCGAGCACGGCCAGCACGCCCGGCGCCGCCGACTGCATGCCCAGCGAGATCCGGGTGTAGCCGGCCGCCCGCAGTTCCTTGAGCGTGGTGGGGGTGACCGACTCGGGGTTGGCCTCGGTGGTCACCTCGGCGTCGGGGGCCAGCCCCCAGGTGCGGTCGATCGCGTCGAGGATGCGGGCCAGGTCGTCGGCGGGCAGCAGGGTGGGGGTGCCGCCACCGACGAAGACCGTCTCCACCCGGCGTGGCGGTGCGTCGCCCAACACCCGCGCGGCCAGCGCCAACTCGGCCAGCACGGTGTCGGCGTAGCCCGCCCGGCTCGCCCCGCCACCCAACTCGTCGGCGGTGTACGTGTTGAAGTCGCAGTAGCCACAGCGGCTGGCACAGAAGGGCACGTGCACGTACACCCCGAAGCGCCGCTCGCCGACGCCCGCACGGGCGGAGACGGGCAGCGACCCGTCGGTGGGTACGGGTTCGCCTGCTGGAAGCACGCCGGGCATGGCCACTAGTGTGCCCTGGCATGACTTCTCCCGACGCGCTGGTGCGGGTCGCCACGGCCCGCGGGGTGACCACCCTCACCCTGGACAGCCCGCACAACCGCAACGCGCTCTCCACGCCGTTGATGACCGAGCTGCTGGCCGGGCTGGCTGCCGCAATCGCCGACGACACGGTCCGGGTGATCGTGCTGGACCACACCGGTCCGGTCTTCTGTTCCGGGGCGGATCTGAAGGAGACCGCGGCGGCGTACGCCAGCGGGACGGTGCCCGCCGCACTGCTCGGTGACGTACTCGTGGCGGTGCGGGAGTGCCCGAAGCCGGTGCTGGCCAGGGTCGCCGGTCCGGCCCGGGCCGGCGGGTTGGGGCTGATCGCCGCCGCCGATCTGGCGGTCTGCGCCGCCGAGGCCACGTTCGCCTTCACCGAGGTACGGATCGGGGTGATCCCGGCGGTGATCTCGGCGACCGTGCTGCCCCGGCTGCATTCCCGGGCGGCGGCCGAGCTCTACCTGACCGGTGACACCTTCGACGGTCTGCGGGCCGCCGAGATCGGACTGGTCACCGCCGCGGTGCCGACCGACGAGCTGAACGCCGTGGTGCGGCGCTACTGCGATTCGCTGGTCCGGGCCGCCCCGGCGGCGCTGGCCGGCGCGAAGGAGTTGCTGCGCCGGCCGGCCGCCGCCGACCTGCGCGCCGAACTGGCGGAGCTGACCACCCTCTCGACCCGGTTCTTCCGCTCCGCCGACGGGGTCGAGGGGATCAGCGCGTTCCGGGAGAAGCGTCCGCCGCGCTGGGTGGCCGAACTCGACAGCTCCAGTTCCGGGCTCGACAGGTGAGTACCGGCCGGGACGGGGAATGGGAAGCTCCGTCCCGGCGTGGGCTTCGCGCCCGGAATGGAACCGGACGGACGACGGCGTATCGGCCGAACGGGGTCGTACGCTTGGCGGGTCGTCGTACGGGAGGTGTGGGTGCGGACTCGGGCAGTCGTGGCGGGTGGCGTGGTTCTCGTGCTGGTCGCCGTGATCGGTGTCGTCCTCGGGATGCGACAGGTCGGCGACCAGTTGCGCCTGCCGGTGGTCGGACGGACCTGCACGGTGCAGGCCGACGGCACGGTGACCCTGAACTCGCACCAGATGGCCAACGCGGCGACGATCGCGGCCATCGGCATCCAGCACAAGCTGCCGGACCGGGCGGTGGTGGTGGCGCTGGCCACCGCGTACCAGGAGTCCGGGCTGCGCAACCTGTCCGGCGGTGACCGCGACTCGGTCGGCCTGTTCCAGCAGCGGCCGAGCCAGGGTTGGGGCACTCCCGCCGAGATCCGCGACCCCCGGTACGCGGCCGACAAGTTCTACCGGGCGCTGAAGAAGGTGCGTGGCTGGGAGGAGATGCGGGTCACCGACGCCGCGCAGAAGGTGCAGCGCTCCGCCTTTCCGGAGGCGTACGAGAAGTGGGCCGACGAGTCGGAGGTGCTCGCCCGAGCCCTGCTCGGGCACGCCACCGGCGCGGTGGTCTGCACCTTCGGTGGGGATCCGGCGATGCGCGGTGCCGCCGCCGCCACGGCGCTGACCCGCGGGCTCAACCTCGACTGGGGGCTCGGCTCCTCGGCCACCACGGCCAGCCTGACCGGCCTGACGGTGGCGGCGGCGGACCAGCGGGAGGGCTGGCGGTACGCGCACTGGCTGGTCGCGCACGCCAACGATCACGGGGTGAAGCGGGTCCGCTTCGGTGACCTGGAGTGGACCAACCGCGGGCGGTCGTGGAACCGGGTCGGCGACGATTCCGACCGTCCCGCAGAGGTGATCGCCGAGGTCTTCGCGGACGCGTGACCGTCCGGCGAACGGCGTACGCACGGCTGCGGCGCAACCACGATGGCATTACCCGCAGTCACCGCAAAATCCGTCATTGCCCTACAAAAGCCTCAGCATCGGCACGTTAAGTAGCGGGTGGTAGTCGCACCACCGCCGTCGGTCGCCATCTCGGTCCGACGGCCACAGGGCAACCCCCGACGGTGGACCGAGCGAGTTACGATCGGCGGCCTGTGCCCAGAATTGGTTTCACCTCTTGGGGAGGGGTACGACGTGGCATTCGACTACGGCGACCGGACCGGCTACGAACCGATCAGCGACGTCGACCGCAAGGAGTTCCATGAGCAGGGCTTTCTCCTGCTGCGCAACGTCCTGACCGAGGACCACCGGGCTGCCCTTGAGGCCGCGGTCGACCGGGTCTACGAGGAGGAGAAGGCCAAGGGCAAGACCACCAAGGACGGCACCCTGCACCTGCTGGGCTTCCTTGAGCGCGACGAGCTCTTCGGCGACCTGCTCACCCACCCGATCGCCTTCCCCTACATGTGGGGCCTGGCCGGGTGGAACATCTACAGCCACCACAACCACCTGGACGTCACCCCGCCGGCGCTGGAGCCGGAGAAGCCGTACTGGGGTTGGCACCAGGACGGGTACCGGCAGAACTCCGACCCGGAGACGATGGACCCGAACCTGCCCCGGCCGATGTTCTCGCTGAAGGTCGCCTACGTGCTCTCCGACCTGTCCGAGAACGGCCGCGGCGCGACCAAGGTCATCCCCGGCAGCCACCTGTGGAACTCGCTGCCCCGACCGGCCGACACCACGGTGCACAACCCGGACCCGGAGGGCACCGTCGAGATCACCGCCAACCCCGGCGACGCCTTCATCTTCGACCGCCGCCAGTGGCACTCCCGCTCGACGAACCTGTCGAACATCACCCGCAAGATGCTCTTCGTCGGCTACACCTACCGGTGGATCCGCCCGCTGGACGAGCTGCACATCGACACCGACGGCGAGTGGTGGGCCAACCGCACGCCGGTGCAGCGCCAGCTCTGCGGTGAGGGCACCCACACCGCCAACTACTGGGGCATCAACTGGGACGGCTACATCGACGACGAGATCCCGCTCCGCAAGGAGCTGAAGCAGCGCGGCCTGCTCAACCGCAACATCCCCTGGCTCCGCTGAGGTGCAAGGAAGGGACCCCTGTTAACGCCTGGTGCATAGCAAGGGCCCCCTTTTAACACCCGTGCCCGCCCGGCTCAGCCACCGGGCAGAGACCCCTGCCCGCCCGGCTCAGCCACCGGGCAGGCCCCTGCCCGCCCGGCTCAGCGAGCGGCGTACGGCACACGAAGGCGCCCGACCTGAACGGTCGGGCGCCTTTCGAGTTGCACGGTTACCGGTGGGTGACCCCGCGACGGCTGCGGCCCACCCCGGAGACCAGCGCGACCGCGACCGCGGCCAGCAGCACCTGGAGCATCAGCTCCCGCCAGTCGATGCCGGCGGTCTCGGCGAAGCCGGAAGCGCGGGCGATCACGGTGCCGAGCAGCGCGGCGCCGACACCGATGAGCATGTGCAGCCAGATCGGCATGGGCTGCCGGCCCGGTACCACCAGCCGGCCCAGCGCGCCGATGATCAGACCGACGATCAGCGCGGTGATGATGCCCCAGACGGTGAGCTCCATGGTCGCTCTCCTTCACAAAAGAAGTTCCACAATTTGTGGCGTTGCTGTCGTGACCGCCTAATGCCCGACCCGTGAAGTTCCCAAACCGGCTTTTCCCGCCGGCACAGCGCATCGGACCCGAGAACCGGCACAGCGCATCCGACCGGCCGCAGAGGGTGGCGGCCGGCCACGAAGCGCCTGTCGCCACTCGCTCCCTCGCCAGGGAGAACTCCGTCGGCAGACGCGCCGCCGGGACCCGCGACGGGCGCCGACAGGACCCAGCCGCGACGACGACGAACTCGTCCGGATCGGGCTGACACGCCAGCGGGCGCCCGGCCAAGGTGGCCGGGCGCCCGCGAGGCGAATGTGGTTACCTGTGGGTGACGCCGCGACGGCGACTCCCTACACCAGCGACCAGGGCGACCGCGATCGCGGCCAGCGCCACCTGTACGGCCAGCTCAGCCCAGTCGACGCCAGCGGTCACGGTGGCGATGCCCATTGCGCGGGCGAGGACCGTACCGAGTAGTGCCGCACCGACGCCGATGAGCATGTGCAGCCAGATCGGCATGTCCTGCCGACCCGGCACCACCAGCCGGCCCAGCGCGCCGACGATAAGACCGACGATCAGCGCGGTGATGATGCCCCAGACGGTGAGCTCCATTGTCGCTCTCCTAACCGGAAGAAGTCATTTTGCGGGGGTTCCTGTCGTGCCGATCCAGTTCCCTCGGCACCGAATTCCCAAACCGCTCCCCACACCACGACACGCCGACGCACCCGACATGAACATGTCGCCCGTCGATAGCATCGGCCATTTCCGCACGTCGGACGAGACTCCCAGCCGCCGACCGCCGGACCCGGGGCACCGGACGCCGGCCGCCGGACCCGGGCACCAGACGCCGGCCGCGGGCCCGGGACGCCGGCCCGGACGCGGCCTCAGACGCCGGCTGCCGGACACGGGCCCGCGCGTGGCTTCCCAGACGCGGACCCGAACACCAGGCGCTAACCCCGGACGCCAGACGCGGACCCGAACACCAGACGCCGACCCGAACACCAGACGCCGAAACACCAGGCGCGGACCCGAACACCAGGCGCTAACCCCGGACACCAGGCGCGGACCCGAACACCAGGCGCGGACCCGGGACGCGGCCACCCGGACGCGGGCACCGGAGGCGCCCGGAGCATGCGGACCGGCGCTACTTCTTGCCGGGGGCCTTGCCGTCGCCGGAGTCGGAGGAGAGCGCGGCGATGAAGGCCTCCTGCGGGACCTCCACCCGGCCCACCATCTTCATCCGCTTCTTGCCCTCCTTCTGCTTTTCCAGCAGCTTGCGCTTACGGCTGATGTCACCGCCGTAGCACTTGGCGAGCACGTCCTTGCGGATCGCCCGGATGGTCTCCCGGGCGATCACCCGGCTGCCGATGGCCGCCTGGATCGGCACCTCGAACTGCTGGCGCGGGATCAGGTTGCGCAGCTTCGCGGCGATCGTGGTGCCGTAGGCGTACGCCTTCTCCTTGTGCACGATGGCGCTGAACGCGTCCACCGGCTCACCGTGCAGCAGGATGTCGACCTTCACCAGGTCGGAGGCCTGCTCGTCGGTGGGCTCGTAGTCCAGCGAGGCGTAGCCCTTGGTACGGCTCTTGAGCTGGTCGAAGAAGTCGAAGATGATCTCCGCTAGCGGCAGCGTGTAGCGCAGCTCGACCCGGTCGGCGGAGAGGTACTCCATGCCGAGCAGGTTGCCCCGCCGGCCCTGGCAGAGCTCCATCACCGCACCCACGTAGTCGTTTGGGGTGAGCACGCTGGCCCGCACCGTCGGCTCGTACACCTCGGCGATCTTGCCGGTCGGGTACTCGCTCGGGTTGGTGACCACGATCTCCTGGCCGTCCTCCTGGATGGCCCGGTAGACCACGTTCGGCGCGGTCGAGATCAGATCCAGGTTGAACTCCCGCTCCAACCGCTCCCGGATGATCTCCAGGTGCAGCAGGCCGAGGAAGCCACAGCGGAAGCCGAAGCCGAGCGCACCGGAGGTCTCCGGCTCGTACGTCAACGCGGCGTCGTTGAGCTTGAGCTTGTCCAGCGCGTCGCGCAGCGCCGGATAGTCCGACCCGTCGATCGGGTAGAGCCCCGAGTAGACCATCGGCTTGGGGTCCTTGTAGCCGCCGAGCGGCTCGGCCGCCGGGCGGTTGTTGATGGTGACCGTGTCACCGACCCGGGACTGCCGGACGTCCTTCACGCCGGTGATCAGGTAACCGACCTCGCCGACGCCGAGCGCGTCGGCCTTCACCATCTCCGGCGAGATGACCCCGATCTCCAGCAGCTCGTGGACCGCGCCGGTGGACATCATCTTGATCCGGTCCCGGGCACTGATCCGGCCGTCGATCACCCGCACGTAGGTGACGACGCCCCGGTAGACGTCGTAGACCGAGTCGAAGATCATCGCCCGGGCCGGCGCGTCGGCGTCACCGACCGGCGGGGTGAACTGCCGGACGATCTCGTCGAGCAGGTACGGCACCCCCTCACCGGTCTTGCCGGAGACCTTGATGCAGTCCGCCGGGTCGCCGCCGATCAGATGGGCCAGTTCCTCGGCGTACTTCTCCGGCTGCGCGGCCGGCAGGTCGATCTTGTTGAGCACCGGGATGATGTGCAGGTCGTTCTCGAGCGCGAGGTAGAGGTTGGCAAGCGTCTGCGCCTCGATGCCCTGGGCCGCGTCGACAAGCAGGATGGCACCCTCGCAGGCGGCCAGCGAACGGGACACCTCGTAGGTGAAGTCGACGTGGCCAGGGGTGTCGATCATGTTGAGCACGGCCTGCTCGCCGGTCCGCTCGCCCTCGCGGATGGTCCACGGCATGCGGACCGCCTGGCTCTTGATGGTGATGCCGCGTTCCCGCTCGATGTCCATCCGGTCGAGGTACTGCGCTCGCATCTGGCGCGGGTCAACCACGCCGGTGAGCTGCAACATCCGGTCGGCCAGGGTCGACTTCCCGTGGTCGATGTGGGCGATGATGCAGAAGTTCCTGATCCGCGCCGGGTCGGTGGCACCAGGAGCGTTCGCGCCGGGATCGAGCGTCGGTGGCACAGCGGTCCGTTCTGGTCGGCTGACGTTGAGCGGGCCGGCGCGTGCCGGCCTGCTCTATGCTCCCACGTCCCCGCCGGGCACCGGCCGGGCGTCCGTTCACTCCTGCCGACGGCGCGACGAAGGCCGTCGTACCGGGACCGCCGGGCTCACTCCTCGGGCGGCTCGACGAAGAGGGCGGCGAGCCGGGGCAGTCGGCGCCGGGCCTCGTCGGAGTCGTCGAAGTCCCAGAAGTCGTTCAGGTCCGGCACCGGCGGCGGCTCCCGGTCCGCCGGGAGATCGGTCGCGGTCGCCTTGCGGTACGCGTCCCACGGCACCGCCAGCATGTCCTCGCACTCGAACTCCTCGCCGCTGAGCGAGGCGGCCCGGACCTGGGGCAGCTCGGCCAGCGAATCCGGCTCGGCCACCGCGCGGGCGAAGACCTCCCGCCCCTGGGTCATCAACCAGCCGCGGAAGTACTCGAAGCCGTCGTCCGAGGCACCCCCATTGATCAGGTACGCGGCACCCCAGAGGTCGACCCGGTAGGAGGCGGCGAGCACCCGCTGCTGGTGGCGGGCGTACCCGACGATCTCCTCCGGATCGCGGTCGGCGAGCAGCGCGACGGCCCGCGCGGCGATGGCGCCGGGCTCTCCCCCACCGACGCGCGCCTGCTCGATCAGCTGCCAGAAGTCGTCGGTCCTCATGGCCTCGCAGTCTGGCAGACGTCGGGCAGCATGGTCGGGGTGAGCGCACCGTCCCCACCGCCCGTTTCGTACCACGCGACCGCCCAGCGGCCCGGCTGGCAC
The DNA here is from genome assembly GCF_038246755.1 of Micromonospora sp. FIMYZ51. Taxonomy (NCBI): domain Bacteria; kingdom Bacillati; phylum Actinomycetota; class Actinomycetes; order Micromonosporales; family Micromonosporaceae; genus Micromonospora; species Micromonospora sp. FIMYZ51. Next base: position 5,656,434 of record NZ_CP134706.1, read on the forward strand.
ACGCTGCCGGCGGCGGTGCGCTCGGCGATCTCGGCGCGGCTCGGCGCGGCGGTGGTCGGGGCCCGCAGTGCCGGCGCCGGCTTCACCCGGGGCTTCGCCGCGCTGCTGGACACCGCCGACGGGGCGAGCGCGTTCGTCAAGGCCGCGCCGCACGCCGAACAGCCGCACCTGGTCGACTGGTACGCCCGGGAGGCGGCGATCCTGGCCCGGCTGCCCGCCGGGCTGCCGGTCCCCCGGCTGCGCTGGACGCTCTGGCAGGCGGGCTGGTACGCGCTCTGCCTGGAGCCGGTCGACGGCCACACCCCCCGGCTGCCCTGGGCGCCGGCCGAGTTGGCCGCCACCCTCGCCGGCTACGCCGACGTCGCCGCCGCGCTCGCCGACCCGCCGGCCGAACTGGTCGCCGTCGGGCTGCCCCGGCTCGCCGACCTCGCCCGCGACGACATCCTCTGGTGGGACGAGGTGGCCGCCGGTCGGGAGCCGCTGCCACCGCTGCCCGCCCCGCTGCGCGGCCGGCTCGCCGACCTGGTCGACCTGGAGTCGCGCCTGCCCGGGTACGCGGCCGGGGCTGTCGGCCTCAGCCACGGCGACCTGCGGGTGGACAACGTGCTCATCGACGCCACCGGTACCGCCTGGTTCTGCGACTGGACCTGGCTCTGCCACGGGCCGGCCTGGTTCGACCTGGCCGGGTTGCTGATCACCGGGTACGCCAGCGGGCTGGACGCGGACACCCAGTTCGCCACCCATCCGGCCGTCGCCGGTGCGCCCGACGACGCGCTGGACGTGACCCTGGCCGCCCTGGCCGGCTACCACCTGACCGCCGCCGCCTCGGCACCGGCGACGGCCGCCGCCAGCCTCCCTGCCCATCAGCGGTGGACCGGTGAGCAGGCGCTCGGCTGGCTGGCCCGCCGACAGGGCTGGACCTGACCCGTTTTGGCCCGTCCGGGCCGACCTGGTAACCTGGCTCTTCGCGCAGCGATGACGCATGCTCGTCGCGCGCACAAGCTGACCAACCCGAGCTATCAAGACGAGGCTGTCGCGTGGCGAACATCAAGTCCCAGATCAAGCGCAACCGGCAGAACGAGAAGCGCCGGCTGCGTAACAAGTCGGTCAAGTCGTCGCTGAAGACCGCCATCCGCAAGTTCCACGAGGCCGCCGAGGCCGGTGACGTCGAGAAGGCCACCGCCCTCATGCAGGACGCCTCGCGGAAGCTGGACAAGGCGGCCAGCAAGGGCGTCATCCACGCCAACCAGGCTGCGAACCGCAAGTCGGCGATCGCCAAGCGCGTCGCGTCGTTCTCTGCCTGATCCGGCGAGCAGGATTCCGTCTGATCCGGCGGGCCAAGACCTGACGAGAGCCCCGGGGCCGCTGCCTCGGGGCTCTCGCACGTCCCTACCCGACCGCCGTCCCTACCCGACCGCCGTCCCTACCCGACCGCCGTCCCTACCCGACCGCGAAACGAGCCTGCCCGACCGCCGTCCCTACCCGACCGCGGAACTGGCCTACCCGACCGCGAAACGGGCCTGCCCAATTTCGACGCTGGCCAGCCCGACCCCGACGCTTGCCCGGGATACGCGATCACGACCCCGGATCGGCGGTACGCTCCCCACGCTGCTGCGTCGCGGTGGTGCCGGGAAGCGCCAGCGGCGGCTTGCGGCCCGGGTCGCCACCGGTCTCGGGATCGGGGACCTCGGACCGGATCCCCTCCACCGGCTCCGCGCTCACCAGCACACCGGCCACCCGGTGCGGGCGCCAGTCGACGCGTACCCGCCCGACGACCGGTTCCATCTGCCGCCGGAACCGGTCCCGCTCCTGTTCGGGTACGGCCGCGGCCGAGCGGACCACCGCCGCGGCCACCAGATCGTTGAGTTTGACCATCACCGCCACCGCCGCCGGCAGCACCAACACCGCCCACCAGCGCACCAACTCGGCGAGGACGAGCAGGCTCGCCAGCGCGATGGTCCCCTCGAAGAACACGAAGCAGAGCACCCCGCCCGGGTTGACGAAGCGCAGCCCGAGCACCCGCGCGTAGAGCGGGCGGTAGCGCTCCTCGTCGGCCGGGATCGTGGCCCACGAGCCACGGAGGGCTCCGCTCATCTGGTGCCGCCCTGTCGCGCGGCGGCCACCGAGAAGACCGCCTTCTCCAGCGCGTACGCCCGGTCGTCGGAGCCGCCCTTGACCGCCGCGTTGCACTCGGCCGCCGCCTGCATGGCCCGGACCAGTCCGTCCGGCGTCCAGCCGCGCGCCTGCCGTTGGGCCCGCTCGATCTTCCACGGCGGCAGGCCGAGACTGCTTGCCAACTGGTAGGGACTGCCCCGACCCGCCGAGGCGACCCGGGCCACGGTGCGGATGCCGTCGGCGAGGGCGTCGGCGATCGGCACCGGATCGACCCCCACGTGCAGCGCCCAGCGCAGCGCCTCCAGCGCGCCCGGAAGGTCACCGACCATTGTGGCGTCGGCCACGGTGAAGCCACTCACCTCGACCCGGCCCCGGTAGTAGCGGGCCACGGTGTCGGCACCGATCCGGCCGTCGGTGTCGGCGATCAGCTGCGAGCAGGCCGCCGCGAGTTCGCGCAGGTCGTTGCCGACCGCCGCGATCAGCGCCTCGGCGGCGTCGTCGGTGCACCGCCCGCCGGCCCGGCGGAACTCGTCGCGGACGAAGGCCACCCGCTCGCGGTGCCCCTTGAGCTTTGCCGCGGGCAGCACCTGCGCGCCTGCCGACTTCAACCCGTCGGCGAACGCCTTGCCCTTGGCCGCACCGAGGTGCTGCACGACGAGCTGCACGTCCGGGTCGGGATTCTTGGCGTACGCCAGCAGCGCGGCGACCAGATCCTTGCGGGCGTCCTGGCCCGACCGGAGCACCAGCAACCGGCGTCCGCCGAACAGCGACGGGCTGAGCATCTCGTCGATCTCGCCGACGCTGAGCTGCCCCGCGGCGTACTCCCGGACGTCGACGTCCGGATCGGCGGCTCGGGCGGCGGCGACGGTTTCGGTCACCGCACGCGTGGCGAGCAGCTCCTCGTCACCGAGGACGAGCACAATAGGAGCGGCGCTGGCGGCGATCACGCCGCCCATATTCGCACGCTCGGTGGCCTGGTCCAGCCCGGTCGACCGCACTGTGCGGGCGGACCCCGCACACAGCGCAAATCCAGACATCTATCTCTTTCTGCCACAAATGCTAATCTATTCATCGTTTATCCCGACTTCAGATCGACGCCACCGGTCACCACCGCCAGCCCTCCCGGCCCGCGCACCGTCGCCACGTCCCCGTCGACATCGGTACGCAGCACCCGCGCGCCGTTGCGGGACAGCCGGGCCAGCACCGCCTGGCTGGGATGGCCGTAGGTGTTGCCCGCACCCACCGGCACCAGCGCCACCGCCGGACGGACCGCGTCCAGAAACGCCGGATCCTGGTACGCCGAGCCGTGGTGGGGCACCTTCAACACGTCGGCACGCAGCCCGTCCGGCGGCAACCGCTCCCGCAACTCCCGCTGCAACTCGGTCTCGGCGTCCCCGGTGAGCAGAATCCGCACCCCGCCCACGGTGGCCAGCAGCACCAGTGAGTTGTTGTTCGGATCCGACCTGGTGCCGCGCATCGGGTACGGCGGACCGAGGACCACCAACTCGGCGTCGCCGGCCCGGTAGCGCCACCCGGCCGGTGCCGCCACCAGCGGGGTACCGTGCGCGGCGGCGGTGGCCCGGACCAGGTCCCGCCCGGTCGCCGGCTCCGGCCACTGCGGAACGAGTACCGTGTCCACCCGTCGACCCCGGAAGATCCCGGCCACCCCGCCGGTGTGGTCGACGTGGAAGTGGCTTACCACAAGCAGCGGCACCCGACGCACGTCGAGCCGGCGCAGGCAGGCGTCCGCCGCCGCCGGGTCCGGGCCGGCGTCCACCACCACCGCCCGACCGGCCGCCACCGGCAACACCACCGTGTCGCCCTGACCGACGGCGCAGACGGCGATCACCCAGCCCGTCGGCGGCCAGCCGGGCGCGAACACCCGGACCGGCAGACTGCCGAGCACCACCGCCAGCGCCAGCACCACCACCAGCCGGCGCAGCACCGGCCGGCGGACCGCCACCAGCAGGAGCAGGGTCAGCACGGCCAGCAGCAGCGCCCCGAACACCCCGTCGGGCCAGGGCAGGTTGCCGGCCGGCATCCGGGCGCCGTACCGGGCGACCAGCACCAGCCACCACGCCGGCCAGTGCGCCAGCCAGGCGACCCACTCGGCACCGGTCGGCCAGACCGGCGACCCGATCGCGGCCAGCACACCCAGCACGGTGGCCGGGGCGATCGCCGGCACCGCGAGCAGGTTGGCCGGCACCGCGACCAGGCTGACCGTCCCCGACAGGCCAGCGATCACCGGAGAACAGGCCAACTGCGCGGCGGCCGGCACCGCGAGCGCCTCGGCGGCACCCGGTGGTACGCCCCGCCGCCGCAGACCATCCCGCCACCTGGGCGCGAGCAGCAGCAGGCCGCCGGTGGCGAACACGGAGAGCGCGAAGCCGGCGTCGCCGGCCAGGTCGGGATCGACAAGCACCAGCACCGCCACCGCAGCGGCCAAGGCCGGCACCGCCGCCCGGGGTCGGCCCGCGGCCAGCGCGGCGAGCCCGATCGCGCCCATGGTGGCGGCGCGCACCACACTCGGTGACGGCCGGACCAGGATGACGAAGCCCACCAGGGCCAGTCCACAGAGACCGGCGGCCAGCAACGGACCGGCGCACGCCCAGCGCGCCAACAGCAGCACGGCACCCACGATGATCGCGACGTTGGAACCGGAAACCGCATTCAGATGCGTCATTCCGGTAGCCCGGAAGTCCTCCTCCACCGGGTCGGGCAGTTGGCTGGTGTCGCCGACGACCAGGCCGGGCAGCAGCCCACCCGGCTCGTCGGGCAGCGGCGCGCAGGCCCGTTGCAGACCGGCGCGGAGCCGACCGGCGGCCCGTTGCAGGGCCGACGGTGCGCCGAGCCGCGCGGGCGGCCCGCTGGCGATCAGCACGGCGCCGGTCAGATCGCCGCCGCGCGGTTCCGCCAGCCGCCCGCCGGCCGTGAGCCGTTGCCCGGGCAGCAATCCGCGCCAGGCCGGATCGTCGGCGAGCACCAGGATCCGGGCCGGTACGCTGACCCGCTGCCCGGCCGGGCCGTGGACGGTCACCAGCTTGGCGCGCACCAGCAGAGTCGGCGGACGGCCGACGATGCCACCGCGTACCGCCCGGGGGTCGTCCCGGACGACCAACTCGACGGTGACCCGGCCGCCCTGTTCGACCAGGGCACGCAGCGGCTCGGCGTCGCGGACGGCCAGCCGGGACGAGGTGGCCGCGCCACCACAGACGACACCGAGCAGGACCGCCACCGCGATCCAGCCGTAGCGACGGGTGCGGGTGCCGGGACTCCCGACGACCCCGAGCAGGTGCAGTGCCGCCAGCAGGGCGAGGCCCGCCGCGACGGCGGCCACCAGCAGCGTACGCCGGGCGTCGAGCTGCAATCCGGCAAGCGCGGTGAGCCAGGCCGCCACGGCCAGCCCGGCCAGCCGAAGGTCAGCCGGTTTCTCGTCGCCCGCCGTCACACGGTCACCAGGTCCTTGAGCTGTTCGTACCGTGCGTCGCCGATGCCGCTGACCTGGCGCAGGTCACCGACGGACCGGAACCCGCCGTGCTGATCGCGGTGCGCGATGATGCGCTGGGCCAGCACCGGCCCCACCCCGGGCAGCGTCTCCAGTTGGGCCGGGGTCGCGGTGTTGAGGTTGACCCGCCCTCCGGACGCCGGGTCGCCGGCCGGCGCCGCGCCGGGCTGTGCCGCCCCCGGTGGTGGGGTGGGCGGCGGCACGCCGACCAGGATCAGCTCGCCGTCGGAGACCTTGCGGGCCGGGTTCAGCATCGCCACGTCCACCCCGGGCAGGGCCCCGCCGGCCGCCTCGACGGCGTCGGCCACCCGCGCCCCGGCCGGTACCCGGACCAGGCCGGGTCGGCGGACCTTTCCGGCGACCGCGACGACCAGTTCCCCGACGCCGTACTGCCCGCCTCGGCACCGGCCGGGGCCGCCGGGCCGGCACCGACCGGTGCGGCCGGATCCGGGCTGACGGCAGCGTCCGTCGCGGCGACGATCGGCTCGACCTGGGGACGCGACCGCCAGGCCCAGCCGGCGGCGGCGAGCACCACCAGTACGGCGACCACCGCGAGCGCCCGCACACCCCGCCGGCCCGGATCGAACACACCTGGCCCCGGCAACCGCGACCCCAACGCCATCTCCGGCACCGGCTCGACCTGCACCGGAGGCGACCCATCGGCACGAAACGGCTCGGGCGGGTCGGATCGCGACTCGGCGGGCCGGAGCGACTCGGGCCGCGCTGGTCGCGGCCCGGCGCCACCCGCCGGGTCCGAGGCTGCCAGCCGCGGGCGGTCGGCGTGGACGGGCAGGAGCACGGTCGGCCAGGCCAGCCGGGACGGCGACGGCGGCTCGGCCACCGGCAGCGGCGGTACGTCGCCATCAGCCATCCGGGCACCGGGCATCAGCCGCCGCAGGCGCTCCCGGACCACCGTCTCCTCGTCGTTGGACACGGCGCGAGGCTAGGGCGACGACGGCGGCTTCTGCTTGCCGACAGTGCCCAGGTTGTGGACAACCGGCGGACTGTGGACAACGCCCTGATCATGCTCGTGATGTGCTAGGGCCCACCGCGCGGCCGGTTGTCCCGGCTACCTCCTCAGTGGGCTTGCGGGTCGAGACCGAGCGCGGCACGTCCGCCGTCCACCGGCAGGGTGACGCCGTTGATGAAGCTCGCCGCCGGGGAGAGCAGGTACGCCACCGCCTCGGCCACGTCCTGCGGCTGGCCGATCCGGCCCACCGGATGCAGTTGGGCCAGTTCCGCCTCGATCCGCCGTACCCGGTCCGGCTCCTGACCCGCGAGGAACGCCTCGTGCCGCTCGGTCGCCACCGAGCCGAGCGCGACCGCGTTGGCCCGGATGCCGTGCCGGCCGTACTGCACCGCAAGTGCCCGGGTGAGTCCTTCGACGGCGGCCTTGGCGGTGGCGTACGGCAGGCAACCGGGCACCGGGCGGCTGGCCTGGTGGGACGAGACGTTCACCACGGCACCGCCGGTGCCGGCGGCGAGGAAGCGGCGGACCGCGGTGGCGGCGCCGACCACGGCGGGGCGCAGGTTGCGGGTGATCAGGTCGACGACCTCGCCGACCGGGGCGTCGTGCACGGAGGCGTCCCGGAACACCGCGGCGTTGTTGACCCAGCCGATGAGTGGCCCGGCTCGTTCCGCGAGGTCGGCGGCGCGGGCCGCGACACCCTCGTCGGCGGCGTCGCCGACGAGGGCCACCAGCCGATCGGCCTCGGGATGTTCCGGCACCCAGGCGACCGCCTCCGGATCACGCTCGATCACCACGACGGTCGCGCCGTCGGCGAGTAGCCGCGCCACGATTCCCCGGCCGACTCCGCGCCCACCCCCGGTCACCACAAAGGACATCGGTCCGTACCTCCTGCGAGCCGCAACGAACTGCACGCCCCCATCCTGGCCCCGGCGCACCACCCACCCGGGCGCCGGTGCGGGCCGGCCACCCAAGGCGCAGGTGCGGGCCGGCCGACACAGGCGCAGGCACAGGTGCGACCCGGCCGACGCAGGCGCAGGTGCGGGCCGGCCGTCAGCGGCGGCGGTGGATGACCACGCAGGCGAGGCCCGGGCCGGCGTGGGCGGCGACGGCCGCGCCGGCCTCGGAGACGTACCTGTCGTGCAGCCGGTCACCGAGCCGGATGGTCAGTGCGTCGAGCAGTTGCTCGGCCCGGTGTGGCGCGGCAAGGTGGTGCACGGCGAGGTCCACCGGTGCGTCTCCGGCGGCCTCGACGGCCAGGTCGATCAGTCGTGCCACGCCTCGGCTGGCGGTACGCACCTTGTCCCGCAGCACGATGACGCCATCGGGCATGTGCAGGATCGGTTTGACCGAGAGCGCGGTGCCGAGCAGCGCCTCGGCGGCGTTGATCCGGCCGCCCCGGCGGAGGAACTCAAGCGTGTCGACGTAGAAGAAGATTGTGGTTCGACCGACGGTGTCGACGGCGGCGGCACGTACGCCGGCCAGGTCGGCACCGTCGGCGGCGGCCCGGGCCGCGGCGATGGCCGGAAAGCCGAGACCCATGCCGCAGGAGCGACTGTCCACCACCCGCACCCGGTCACCGAGCTGGGCAGCGGCCAACTCGGCCGCCTCGACCGTGCCGGAGAGACCGGCCGACAGGTGGACGGAGACCACCCCGTCGGCCCCGGCGTCCAGCAACTCGCGGTACGTGCGGGCGAACTGCTCCGGCGACGGGCGGGAGGTGCTCACCGATACCCGCCGGGCGCTCAGGGCACGGGTGGCGTCCGCCGGGAAGACCTCCACCCCCTCCAGCCCCTCGACACCGTTGAGCACCACGGTCAGCGGCACCACGGTCAGCCGGTACGCCGACACCAGCTCGGGTGGAAGGTAGGCGGTGGAATCGGTCACGACCGCGACGGGCATGCTCGGCACGGTAGCCGATCGCACTGGATCAGCCGTGTTCAGCCATCCCGGGAGTGGCCCGCGCGGTGCCGTCGGTAGGCATCGGCCCGACGTTGTGGGCCCGCAGGTGCCAGCCGCGCCCGGCATCGTGGCGCAGCTCGGTCCAGTGGCAGTTGCGCAGCGAACCGACCGCGCGCAGCACGCTGTGCTCCCAGCCGAGCAGGTATCCACAGCCCTGCCGGGCGGCGCCGCCGTGGGTGGCGACGACGATCGTGCCGCCGGCCACCTCGTCGGCGGCCTCCTGCAACGCGGTGCCGATCCGCTTGCCCAGCTCGTCGAGATGCTCGATGCCGGCCCCCGGGTCCGGGTCACCGGCCCGCCAGCGGGCGTACTCGTCGGGGTACCGCTCGGTGACCTCGGTGAGCAGCAGGCCCTGCCAGCTGCCGAAGTAGCGTTCGCGCAACCGGGCGTCGGATCGCACCGGCAGGCCGGTCAGCGCGGCCAACGCGGCGGCGGTGTCGGCGGCGCGGCTCAGGTCACTTGCCACGATGGCGTCCGGCCGCATCGCGGCGAGCAGCGGCGCGGCGGTCCGCGCCTGCTCGCGGCCGAGGTCGTTCAGGGGTGCGTCGGACTGGCCCTGCACCCGGCTGGCGGCGTTCCAGTCGGTGTTGCCGTGCCGCCAGATGATCAGGCGGGTCACTCGCCCGATCCGGCGGCGGCCTCGGCCCGAGCCAGGTCCCGGTCGACGAACGGGATGGTCGGGCAGTCCTTCCAGAGCCGGTCGAGGGCGTAGAACTCGCGTTCCTCGGTGTGCTGGACGTGCACCACGATGTCGACGTAGTCGAGCAGCACCCAGCGCCCGCCGCGCTCGCCCTCGCGCCGGACCGGCTTCGCCTTCTCGGGCAGGTCGAGCAGGGCCTCTTCGATGGCATCGACGATGGCCAGCACCTGGCGCTCGTTCGGGGCCGCGGCGAGCACGAACGCGTCGGTGATCGCGAGCTGGTCGCCCACGTCGATGATGACGATGTCCTGAGCCTTCTTGTCGGCTGCCGCCTGGGCGGCGGTGATCGCCAGCTCGTGAGCGCGTTCGGAAACTGTCACCGTTCTCCTTCGATCATTCGTGCGATGATTCCAGCCTCTCACACCTGCCGGATTTGCGACCTACCGGTTTTCGCCCAATACCGGGATGAACAGGCCGATTCACTCCAGATAGAGCCGCCTTTTTGCGATGTACTGCACCACACCGTCCGGCACCAGATACCACAGCGGGGCACCGCGAGCGACCCGCGCCCGGCAGTCGGTGGACGAGATCGCCATCGCCGGCACCTGGACCAGACTGACCGTGTCGGCCGGCAGGTGGGCGTCGGAGAGTTCGAAGCCGGGCCGGGTCACCCCGATGAAGTGCGCCAACTCGAAGATCTCGGTGAGGTTCTTCCAGCTCAGGATCTTCTCCATGGCGTCCGCGCCGGTGATGAAGAACAGCTGCGCCTTGGGCCCGTACACCTCGTGCAGGTCGCGCAGGGTGTCGACGGTGTAGGTCGGGCCACCCCGGTCGATGTCCACCCGACTGACCTGGAACCGCGGATTGGAGGCGGTGGCGACCACAGTCATCAGATAGCGGTCCTCGGCCGAGCTGACCGGCATGTCCGCCTTCTGCCACGGTTGACCGGTCGGCACGAAGATCACCTCGTCGAGCCCGAACCGGTCCGCCACCTCGCTCGCCGCCACCAGGTGCCCGTGATGGATCGGGTCGAAGGTACCGCCCATGATCCCGATCCGCCGGATGTCGTCCACCACCCCATGATCCTAGAACCCACCCCGGGCCGGGCCGGCACCGTCCGTACCGCCCCGGCCACCGGTGTCAGGCGGTCGTGGCGGCCACCGCCGTCCGGGCCAGCAGGGCGCGGCGCAGGTCGTCGTCGGCGTCGACGACCACCCGGCGCAACCCGGGGGTGAGGTCGTCGCGGGCGAGCAACGCCGCGGCTGCCTCCCGGGTGGATTGCGCCACGGCGTAGCGGGGGAAGGCCAGCTCCGCCACCTCGTCGGCCACCCAGGGCGTACGCAGCCGCGCGGCGGCCGGCATGTCGGTGAAGTACCGCGCGACGTAGTCGGCGGTCAACTCCGCCTGCTCGGGTTGCCAGAAACCGGCAGCGGTCGCCTCGACCAGCCGGTTGGACAGCTCGGTGTTCGACACGATGATCTCCCACCCGGCCCGCTTGGCCGCCGGGTCGGGCAGCGCCGCCCGGCATCTGGCGGCGCGCTCCGCGCCGGTGGCGCTCGGATCGGCCGCCGCCTCCGCCGCGATCTCGGCCTCGCCGGCCGCGCCCAGCAGCACCAGCCGGGCCAGGATCGCCCAACGCAGCTCCACGTCGACCGCCAGCCCCGCCGGTACGTCCCGGCCGGCGAGCCAGCCCCCGAGCAGGTCGGCGTCGGTGCTCGCGGCGATCAGCCCCCGCGCCGCGGCCAACTGCAACGACCCGCCCGGCGCGGCACCGTCGAGCAACCGCCGGCAGGAGTCGGCGAGCACCCCCAGGGCGGTCCGGCGGGCCGCCGGGTCGAGGTAGCGGTCCACCAACGAGCGGCTCAGCGCGAGCACGTCCTCGGCGATGATCACCTCGGTCTCGGTGGGCAACGCCGTCGCGATCAGCTCCACCACCGCGCCTACCGGTCGCTCGCCGTCGGTCGCCGCGTCCAGCGCCTCGCCCCAGAGCAGCGCCCGGGCCAGTGGGTCGGCCAGACGGGGCAACAGCTGCGGCACGGCATCGGCCGAGGCCGGATCGAGCCGGATCTTGGCGAAGGTCAGGTCACCGTCGTTGGGCAGCAGAACCGCCGCCGCCGGCGCACCGGCCAGCTCGGCAAGGACCGTACGCCCCTCGTCGACCTTCGGATCCAGGTCGACCTCGACGCGCTCGGCGGTACCGTCGACGGCGTACCGGCCCACCCCGATGCGGTGCGGGCGCAGCACCGGGTGCGTCGGCGGCGCGGTCTGCGCGACGACCACCTCGGTGTACCGGCCCTGGCCGTCCACGGTCACCTCGGCCCGGAGCGTGTTCACCTGAGCGGTCCGCAACCAACTCTGCGCCCAGCCGCCGAGATCCCGACCACTGGCGGCGGAGAGGCTGGCCAGCAGGTCCGCCAGGGTGGCGTTGCCGAACCGGTGCCGGGCGAAGTGGTCGTTCAGGCCGGCCAGGAAGGCGTCGTCACCGAGCCACGCCACCAACTGCCGCAGCACGCTGGCGCCCTTGGCGTACGAGATGCCGTCGAAGTTGAGCAGGCCCTCGGCGGAGTCGGCCACCTCTTGCGGGGCCACCGGGTGGGTCGAGGGGCGCTGGTCGGCGGCGTAGCCTCCCGCCTTGCGGCGCAGCGCGAAGGTCGTCCACGCGCCGTCGAACCGGGTCGCCTCGGCGGTGACCCGGGTGCCCAGGTACTCCGCGAACGACTCGTTCAGCCACAGGTCGTCCCACCAGCGCATGGTGACCAGGTCACCGAACCACATGTGCGCCATCTCGTGGGCGATGACGGTGGCCCGCAGCTCGCGCTGGGTATCGGTGACCGCCGACCGGAAGATGTAGTCGTCGCGGAAGGTGACCAGGCCCGGATTCTCCATGGCACCGGCGTTGAACTCCGGCACGAACGCCTGGTCGTACTTGCCGAACGGGTAGCGCTCGTCGAAGAGCTGGTGGAAACGGTCCAGGCACTGCTTGGTGACGGTGAAGATCTCCTCCGCGTCGGCGTCCAGGTGCTCGGCGAGCGAACGTCGGCAGTAGACGGCGAGCGGGATGCCGTCGTGACTGTCCCGGCGTACGTGCCAGGGACCGGCGACCAGGGTGAAGAAGTACGTCGCGATGGGCAGGGTGGGCGCGAACTCCCAGCGTCCCGGGCTCGGATTGGCGGCCAGCTCGGCATTTGCCGCGACCGTCCAGTGCGGCGGTGCGGTGACCGAGAGGGTGACCGGCGCCTTCAGGTCAGGCTGGTCGAAGGCGGCGAAGATGCGCTGCACATCGTCCAGGAAGGACATCGCGTAGAGATAGGTCTCGCCGTCGGCCGGATCGACGAACCGGTGCATCCCCTCGCCGCTGTTCATGTACGCCATCTCGGCGTCGACGGTAAGCGTGTTCTCCTCGGTCAACCCGGTCAGCGGCAGCCGGTTGTCGACGAACGTGGCCGGGTCGAGGTCGGCGCCGTTGAGCCGTACCGCAAGCAGTTTCGCAGGCTTGACCTCGGCGAAGGTCTCGGTGGCGGTGGCCCGGAACCGGATCGTGACGTGCGAGCGGAACCGCTCTGCGTCCCCGGTCAGGTCGAGGTCCACCTGGTAGGACGTGACAGAGATCGACGCGCCACGCGCGGTCGACTCTGCACGGGTCAGGCTCGGCATCCGCTTATCCTGCCCGATGGGCCGAGCAACCGGCTCGCCAATTCCCCTGACCCTGGAGGACCTGACCATGACAACGCACCCCAAGGGCGACTTCGACCTCTCCCGCGCGGTCTGGCAGCGGGCCGAGGGCGACACCTCCGAGGCGGCGGTCGAGGTCGCCTTCGTCGACGACCTCATCGGCATGCGCAACTCCGCCGAGCCGGACGGCCCGGTGCTGGTCTTCACCAAGGCCGAGTGGGACGCCTTCGTCGCGGGTGCCCAGGACGGCGAGTTCGACCTGGACTGACTCCCCGGCGACGGCGGAGCGGCCCACGCGTCGGCACCGGCGGGCGACGCACCGGCTGACTCCGCCGAAGGGCCGTCCGGCCCCTCGGCGGAGCACGGTCAGGCCGGATGCAACACGGTACGCAGGCAGCCGTCCTGCTTCTTCTCGAAGATCTCGTAGCCCCGCGCGCCCTGCTCCAACGACATCGGATGGGTGGCCAGGTAGCCAGGGTCGATCTCGCCGGCGGCGAGCCGGTCCAGCAGCATCGGGATGTAGCGCTGCGCGTGCATCTGGCCCATCCGCAGCACCAGCGCCTTGTTCATCGCGGCACCCAGCGGGAACTTGTCCACCAGGCCAGCGTACACGCCGACGATGCTGACCGTGCCGCCCTTGCGGGCCGCCATGATCGCCTGCCGGACGGAGGTCGGCCGATCGGTCTGCAACCGGGCGCTCTGCTTGGCCCGGTCGTACGCGTACGCCGGACCGACGTCGTGCGATTCCATGCCGACCGCCTCGATACAGGCGTCCGGTCCCCGGCCGGCGGTCAACTCGCGCAGCGCCTCAAGCACGTCGGTCTCGGCGTAGTTGACGGTCTCCACGCCCAGCCGGTCGGCGGCGGTGGCCAGCCGCTCCGGCAGCCGGTCCACCATGATGACCCGTTCCGCGCCGAGCAACTGGGCGGCCCGGGCGGCCATCTGGCCGACGCCACCGGCACCCCACACCGCGACCACCTCGCCGCCGCTGAGGTTGCAGAAGTCGGCGGCCATCCAGCCGGTGGGCATCGCGTCGGAGGCGAAGACCACTGCGTCGTCGGGCACCCCGTCGGGCACCTTGAACGCACCGACGTCGCCGAACGGCACCCGCACGTACTCGGCGTGGCTGCCGGAGTAGCCACCGGCGGCGTGCGAGTAGCCGAGAATGCCGGCGGGCGAGTGCCCCCACAGTTTCTCGGTGAAGACCGGCTGCGGATTGGAGTTGTCGCAGAGCGAGTACTGCTCGGTGCGGCAGTACCAGCAGCCGCCGCAGGCCACCACCGAACCGACCACCACCCGGTCGCCGACGGCGAGGCGGCGCACCCCGGGGCCGGTCTCCACCACCTCGCCCATGAACTCGTGGCCGAGGATGTCGCCCTCCCGCATGGCGGGCAGGTACCCGTTGATCAGATGCAGGTCCGAGCCGCAGACGCTGCTCGCCCGGACCTTGACGATGATGTCGCCGTCGGCGCGGACGGCCGGCTCCGGCACATCGCGTACCTTCAGCTTGCCGACGCCCTCCCAGCACAGCGCCCTCATGCCCGTCCTCCCGTCGACAACCGCTCACGCACCTTGTCGGTGGCCCGTTCCTGCCTTCGGTTGCGTCCGGCGGGATCGCGTCGGGTATCGATCGCCTGACCGCACTCGATAAGCGACTTCGCCCGGCGTAGCGTGTCGCGCAGCCGCAGGTCCGGCTCGTCGGCACGGGCCAGGCCGAGCGCTCGGCGCACCGGAGAGGAGCGGTACCGCAACTCGGCGCGGATCTCGGTGCCCCGGCCCTGCGGGGCGGGCGACAACTCGATCGTGCCCTGCTGCTCCGGACCGTCGGTGACCCGCCAGCTCAGCCGGCCCGGACCGGTGACGGTGATCTCGGCCCGCCACTCGGTGCCGGCCCCGGACGGGTCATGCGCCACCACCCGCCAGTGCTCGTCGTCGATCTGCTCCAGCGTCGCCCACTCGGCCAGCGCGCGGTCCAGTCGCTGGCGGTCGGTCCAGAAGCCGATCACCGCCTCGACCGGCCGGTCGACCGTCACCCCGCGCCGCACCACGTACCAGCCGTCCATCTTCTCGGGCTGGTGCCGGTGCCGCCGTCGGGCCACCATCCGGCCCACGCCCACGCCCACCCCGACAGCGGTCACGGCGGCGGTGCCGAGCAGGGCCCATCTCGTTCCGTTGCTCGTCATCACGTCTCCTTCGCCAGAGGGCGTCCGGCAGCGGACGCCCCGTACGAGCGCTACCCGACACGGTGCTCCCGAAACGGCGCCCAGCAGGCGATCAGCGGCCGGTCGAGGGGCCCCCGAAGGGCGACCGTGGCCCGCACGGCGGTGTGCCGTACGGGCCACGGGGCGGCCGGCGGGTAGGTGATGTCGTCAGGAGCGCACCTCGTCGCGGGCGTGCCGGGCCTGCTCGCCGACGTCCTGGGCAGCGGTGCGGGTGTCGTCCCGGACCGTCTGCGCGGCCTCCCGGGCGGTGCCCTTGACCGACTCGGCCGCCTGCTGGGCCGGCTCGCGCAGTTCCTGGGTGACCTCGTTGGCCACCCGGCTCAGCTGCTCGGTGACCATTCCGCCGTGCTCGCCGGCCTTCTGTCGTACCTGGGTGGCCAGCTGCTGCTCGCGGCGGCTCGCCGGGATGAGCGAGGAGGCGAGCATCCCGACGCCGAAGGCGATCAGGCCGGCGGCCAGCGGGTTGCCCTCGGACTTGCGTCGAATGGCCTGCGGGGCGCGGTGCGCGGCGTCGTTTACGGTCGAGGCCGCCGAGTGCGCGGCGTCGCCGACGGCGGAGGCCGCCGACGAGGCGCGGTCGCCGACCGAGTGGGCGCCGTGGCTGGTGCGGTGGCCGAGATCGGATGCGGTTCCCATTACCGTCTCCCTCACATTCTGCAACGCGGTACGCACCCGCTGCTTACGGTCGTTGACGATCCGGCCCGGGCTGACCTTGTACGCCAGGGCGTCCACGTCAGAACTCAGGTGGCTACGGGTGGCTTCGATCTCCCGGCGGATCTGGTCGGGATCGGTGCTCATCGGGTCACTCCCTCCGGGTGCGGCTTGAGCGCGTCGGGGATGCGCTGCACGCTGTCGTTTGTCTGCTTCAGGCCACGGATGCGCTCGGCGTTGCGACGGCCCAGTACGTAGAGGACCGCCGCGATCGCGGCCCACAGGATGGCCACGATCAGTCCGGCCCAGCCGGCATCCATGACGTTTGACAGCCCGGCCCAGAGCGCCAGCGACAGGAAGAGCGCGACCATGTACGCGCCGAACCCGGCCCCGCCGAAGAGGCCGGCGGCCTTGCCCGCCTTCTTCCCCTCCTGGCGGATCTCGGCCTTGGCCAGTTCCACCTCCTGCCGCATCAGGGTGGACAGGTCGCTGGTGACCTGGCGCATCAGCTCACCGATCGAGCTGCTCTTGACCTCCGCTGCCCGCTGGCGGTAGTCGGAGTCGACTCCGGGATCCTGCGTCGGTGCGGTCATCGCGTCGCCTCCTTCCGGAATGCTCGGGCCGTCACCGGGCGGTCCCGCTCGACGGCATCCCGGGCAGCGGGTCGGTCTGGCCCACCGGCGGCAGCGGGTCGGTCTGACGCACCGGCGGCAGCGGGTCGGTCTGACGCACCGGCGGCAGCGGGTCGGTCTGACGCACCGGCGGCAGCGGGTCGGTCTGGCCCACCGGCGGCAGCGGGTCGAGGTAGCCGCCCGGCGGTACGGCGTCCGGCACCGCGCGCTGCGCGGGGGGCGCAGCCGTCGTCGGCAGGACGGCGGTGCGGTCCGGGTCGTACCCGGGCCCGTCGTCGCCGGTCGCGGAGAGATTGCGGGTCAGCCGGCCGGCCACCACACCGAGCAGCGCGGCGCCGACCAGAAAGGTGCCGGGGTTGCGGCGGGCGTAGTCGCGTACCTCGGTGAGCAGGTCACCTGGCTCGCGCCGCTCCAGCCAGCCGGCCACTCCGTGCACCCGCTCGGCGGCCTGGCGGGCCACCTCGCTCACCGGGCCATCCTGGCCACCGTTGTCGGCCATCGCGCGCATCTCGTCAGCCAGCGAGTGCAGGCCACCGGCGGCCCGACGCTGCTGCTCGCCGGCCTGGCCGGCAAGCGTCGTACGGGCCTCGCCGTACAGGTCACGGGCCTGGCGGGCGGCCTCCCGGCCGACCTCCTTGCCCTGCTCCCGCGCGGTTTCGGCGACCGCGCCACCGGCGTGCGCCGCCTCCGAGCCGACCTGCCGGGCCTGCTCGCGTACGCCGCCGCTGCCATTCGGCGAATCAGGTGCCTGGGTCGCGGGGGTGGATGACAGGTCGTAGGTCATGATGTCCCTTCCACTGCGATTCCTCGCGGTCATTTCGGGGGGTGCGGCGGACGGACTTGCCGCCGCCATTGATCACCTACCCTGAGCCCGGCCGCCCATGCCTGATTCGTCGTTTCTCTGCGGGATCGTCCGCCGGCCGACAAAAATGAGGGGTCAACGGGCCATCGAGATCGCCGGGTACGGTGCTGCACCTCGCCGCCCCGGCGGCCACCGGCCTCTCCCTGATGCACAGAGGTGACATCGATGGCGCATCGGTCAGACCGGGGCCGGACGGGCCGCAGCCGGGTCCAACTCGCCGCCCTCGCGGTGGCGCTGCTCTTCCTGGTCCTCGGTGTGGCCGGTTTCATCCCGGGGATCACCACCGACTACGGCGAGATGTCCTTCGCCGGGCACCACTCGAAGGCGAAGCTACTCGGCCTGTTCCAGGTCTCGATCCTGCACAACCTGCTGCACCTCGGCTTCGGCCTGATCGGTCTGGTGCTGGCCCGCCGGGTGGCCGGTGCGCGGTTCTTCCTGGTCGGCGGCGGCGCGATCTACCTCGTGCTGTGGCTGTACGGGTGGGCGGTCGAGGACGAGAGCGCGGCCAACTTCATCCCGGTCAACGGCGCCGACGATTTCCTGCACCTGGGACTCGGCTTCGGCATGCTGGCCCTGGGCCTGCTGCTCTCCAACAACGTGGGCACCGGCACTCCGCCGGACACCCCCTTCGACCGCCCCTGACCCACGCGGCTATTCGACCTCGTCCGGTTGGGGGGTCGGCTCGTCCTCGTCGGCGGGCCGCTGCCGGCGGGCCTTGCGGGCCGCCAGCCGCTCGGCGGCGCTGGCCCGGGTCGGCCGCTCCTCCAGCCGGACGTCGCGACCGCGCGCACCGGGCACGAACTCGGCACCGGCGTAGAGCGTCGGCTGCCAGTCGAACTCCCGCTCGCCGATGCGGACCAGGTCACCGGGCTGGGCACCCGCCTTGGCCAGCTTCTCCTCCACACCCAGCCGGGCCAGCCGGTCGGCGAGGTAGCCGACCGCCTCGTCGTTGTCGAAGTTCGTCTGGCGCACCCACCGCTCCGGCCGGGCCCCGAGCACCGTGTACGAACCGTCCTTCTCCGCCTCGATGGTGAACCCGGCGTCGTCGACCGCCCTCGGCCGGAGCACGATCCGGGTCGGCTCGGCCGGCGGCGTCGCCGCCCGCGCCTGCTCGACCAGTTCGGCAAGCGCGAAGGTGAACTCCTTGAGCCCCTCCCGGGTGGCCGCCGACACCTCGAAGACCCGCAGGCCACGCGCTGCCAGGTCGGGCCGGACGATCTCGGCGAGGTCACGGCCGTCGGGCACGTCGATCTTGTTGAGCGCGACAAGTCGCGGCCGGTCCGCCAGGCCGCCGTACGCGGTCAGCTCCGCCTCGATGGTGTCGATGTCGGCCAACGGATCCCGGCCGGGCTCCAGGGTAGCGGTGTCGATCACGTGCACCAGCACGGCGCAGCGTTCGACGTGCCGCAGGAACTCCAGCCCGAGCCCCTTGCCGGTGGCCGCGCCCGGAATCAGACCGGGCACGTCGGCGACCGTGAAGGTGTGGTTGTCGACCCGGACCACACCGAGGTTCGGTACCAGCGTGGTGAACGGGTAGTCGGCGATCTTCGGCTTGGCGGCGGAGATCACCGAGATCAGCGACGACTTACCGGCCGACGGGAAACCGACCAGGCCGACGTCGGCGACGCTCTTGAGCTCCAGCACCACGTCCAGTTGCTCACCCGGCTCGCCCAGTTCGGCGAAGCCGGGCGCCTTACGGCGGGCGTTGGCCAGCGAGGCGTTGCCTCGGCCACCGCGCCCACCCCGGGCCACCTCGAAGGTGGTCCCGGCACCGACCATGTCGGCCAGCACGGTGCCGTCCAGGGTCTGCACCACCGTGCCGTCGGGCACCGTGAGCACCAGGTCGGCACCGTTGGCGCCGTCCCGGTTCGAACCCGCGCCACCGCGGCCGTTCGACGCCTTGACGTGCGGCCGGAAGTGGAAGTCGAGAAGCGTGTGCACCTGCGGGTCGACCACCAGGGAGACGCTGCCGCCGTGCCCGCCGTTACCCCCGTCGGGGCCGCCGAACGGCTTGAACTTCTCCCGGTGGATCGAGACACAACCGTGCCCGCCGTCGCCGGCCTGTAGGTGCAGGACGACCCGGTCAACGAAGGTAGTCACGCCGCAATCCTTCCAGCGGGGATCGCCCCCGCGCGAGAAAAGGCGAAGCGGGCCGGGACATCAGGTCCACGGCCCGCTTGTCGCTTTTGAGCTACTGCTGCGGCACGATGCTGACGGTCTTGCGACCGCGCTTGGTGCCGAACTGGACCGAACCGGCGGCCAGCGCGAAGAGCGTGTCGTCGCCGCCACGGCCAACCAGGTCACCGGGGTGGAACTTGGTGCCACGCTGCCGGACGATGATCTCGCCCGCGCTGACGACCTGACCACCGAAGCGCTTCACGCCGAGTCGCTGGGCCGCGGAGTCACGGCCGTTACGCGAGCTGGACGCACCCTTTTTGTGAGCCATCTTGAGACGACCTACTTCCCGCTGGAGATGCCGGTCACCTTGACCTGGGTCAACGGCTGGCGGTGACCCTGGCGCTTGTGGTAGCCGGTCTTGTTCTTGAACTTGTGGATCCGGATCTTCGGGCCCTTGGTGTGCGCGGCGATTTCGCCGGACACCTCGACCTGAGCGAGCTTGGTCGCGTCGGTCACCAGGTCGTCACCGTCGACGAGGAGCACCGCGGCGAGCTTCACCGCGTCGCCGGGGGCACCGGCGAGCTTCTCGACCTCGATCACGTCGCCCTCGGCGACCTTGTACTGCTTGCCGCCGGTCTTGACGATCGCGTACATCGGAGGCGGACTCCCTGTCGTTGAGGCTGCTGGCGGTCGTCCCCACGGCGGCTCGCCGGGTAGCAGAGGCACGGCGGCGCGGGCACGCGGGAACTCGGCACACCAAAGTGCGCCGCAGGTTAGCGTACGCCATCGGAACCCCCGACCCCAAACCGGCCCGGAAGGAAGGGCCCCCTCTTAACGCCTGCGGTAGAGGAAGGGCCCCCTTTTAACACCCGCCGCAGCCGTCCAACACCCGCCGCAGCCGTCCAACACCCGCCGCACCCGTTCAACACCCCGCCGCAGCCGTCCAACACCCGCCGCACCCGTTCAACACCCCGCCGCGCGGCCTTGGCGACACACGTAGCGGGCCCCTCCCGGCAGTGTCGCCAGGAGGGGCCCGGAAGTGTCCGACCTCGGGTCAGGGGCGGGTACGACGACGCGCGCCACCTCGACGGGAGCGCCGCCGGCCGGTACCGCTCTCCGTACCGTCCTCCTCGTCGGCCTCACCGAGCGCGTCCGGGTCGTCCGGTGCGGCGAGCCGGGCCGACTCGCCCTGCTGGCTGTCGGCGACGTCCGGCGCGGCCGGCGTATCCGTCTCGTACCGGGACAGGTCGTAGCCCATTGTGTCGTGGAAGTCGACGTCGACGGTGCTCGTGGTGTCGGTCTCGGTGACCTCGACCACGGTTCGCTCGGCCGGTGCGCTCTTGCGCGCCCGACGGCGGGACGATCCGCTGCCCTGCTCGGTGGCGACCGGAGCGGCGGCCGAGGCGACCGCCTTGACCTTGTCGCCGCCGCCCGACCGTGGCTTCTCCGGCACCGGCTCGGTGTGGATGATCAGCCCTCGGCCCTTGCAGCACTCGCAGGTCTCGCTGAACGCCTCCACCAGCCCGGCACCGATCCGCTTGCGGGTCATCTGCACCAGACCCAGCGAGGTGATCTCGGTGACCTGGTGCTTGGTCCGGTCCCGGCCGAGGCACTCGGTCAGTCGACGCAGCACCAGTTCCCGGTTCGACTCCAGCACCATGTCGATGAAGTCGATCACCACGATGCCGCCGATGTCGCGCAGCCGCAGCTGGCGGACGATCTCCTCGGCCGCCTCCAGGTTGTTGCGGGTGACCGTCTCCTCAAGGTTGCCGCCAGCCCCGGTGTACTTACCGGTGTTGACGTCGACCACGGTCATCGCCTCGGTCCGGTCGATCACCAGGTGGCCGCCGGAGGGCAGGAAGACCTTCCGGTCGAGCCCCTTGAGAATCTGCTCGTCGATGCGGTACTCGGCGAAGACGTCGGTGGTGCCGACGTGCCGACGCAGCCGGGTGACCAGGTCCGGCGAGACGTGCGACAGGTACGACTCGACCATGTCGTACGACTGGTCGCCCTCGATCACCAGCTCGCGGAAATCCTCGTTGAACAGGTCCCGGACCACCCGGATGACGAGGTCCGGCTCCGCGTAGAGCAGCACCGGTGCCCCGCCCTCGGCGGCCTTGGCCTGGATGTCCTCCCACTGCGCCTGGAGCCGCTTGACGTCCCGGGCCAGCTCGTCCTCGCTGGCCCCCTCGGCCGCGGTCCGGACGATCACCCCGGCGCCCTCCGGCACCAGCTTCTTCAGCGCGTCGCGCAGTCGCTTGCGCTCGGTGTCCGGCAGCTTGCGGCTGATGCCCGAGGCGTTGCCGCCCGGGACATACACCAGGTGCCGGCCGGAGAGCGCGATGTGGCTGGTCAGCCGGGCACCCTTGTGACCGATCGGGTCCTTGGTGACCTGCACCAGCACCGAGTCGCCGGACCGGAGCGCCTGCTCGATCGAGCGGGCCCGCCCCTCCAGCCCGGAGGTGTCCCAGTTGACCTCACCGGCGTACAGGACCGCGTTGCGGCCCCGGCCGATGTCCACGAACGCCGCCTCCATGCTGGGCAGTACGTTCTGCACCTTGCCGAGGTAGACGTTGCCGGCCATGGTGGCCGCCGAGTTGCGGGTCACGTAATGCTCGACAAGTACGCCGTCCTCCAGCACGGCGATCTGCGTACGGTCACCGCGTTGGCGTACCGCCATCACCCGGTCAACCGCCTCCCGGCGGGCCAGGAACTCGGATTCGCTGAGGATCGGCGGGCGGGTCCGACGCTGCTCGCGGCCGTCCCGACGGCGCTGCCGCTTGGCTTCCAGGCGGGTCGAACCGGAGACGCCCTGCACCTCGTCGACAGTCTTGCGCGGCTCTCTGATCTTCACCACCGTGGGCACGCCGTCGTCGTCCGCAGCGGCCTCGGTGTCGCCGGCTCCCCGGCGGCGGCGACGCCGGCGTCGCCGGGTCAGCCCGTCGCCCTCGGCCTCGTCGCCGTTCTCCTCGTCGCCGGCCTCTTCGTCGGCTTCGCTGGTTACCGCCTGGACCGGCTCCTCGGCCTCGTTCTCGTCGGCGTCCTCGGCACCGCCCTTACCGCGACCACGGCCCCGGCGACCCCGTCGGCGACGGCGGCGCCCGGACAGGCTCTCCTCGTCGTCCTCGTCCTCCTCGGCGTCCTCCTCGGCGGTCCCGGTGGGCTCCTCCTCGACGGTCTCGACCTCCGGCACCGGCTCGGCTTCCCGCCGGCTGCGGCGGCGCCGCCGCGACGGTTCGGCCGGTTCCTCGGCGGTTTCCTGCTCGGCCAGGGCCAGCGCCTCGGCAGCCGCGGCGGCGCGGGCCGCGGTGACTTCCTCCGGAGCCATGAACAGCACAGTCGGTGCGGTGAGCGCAGCCCGCCGCCGACGGGACCGGGACTCTGGTGCCGGCTCCGCAGCCGCCGGGGACGCGGTCGGCTCGCCAGCCGCCGGGGACGGTACCGGCTCGGCAGGCGCTGCCGTACCCGGTGCCGGCTCGGCCTCGACGT
Organism: Micromonospora sp. FIMYZ51; assembly: GCF_038246755.1. Lineage (NCBI taxonomy): Bacteria > Bacillati > Actinomycetota > Actinomycetes > Micromonosporales > Micromonosporaceae > Micromonospora > Micromonospora sp. FIMYZ51. The sequence goes on from NZ_CP134706.1 coordinate 5,679,269, forward strand.
TCGCGTCCGGCCCGGCAGGCAACGTGGCGGCAGCGCTGGGCGGCACCGCGCCCGCGCCGAACTCGGTACCCGCCGCGGGCTCCGCGCCGGCCGCCGGCCCTTCGTCCGGGGCCGGCTGCGCACCGGCCGCGGACCGCTCCGCCGCCGCGGACCGCTTCCGGGCCGGAGATCGCTTCGCCGCCGGCTGCTCGGCTGCTTCGGGCTGCTCGGTGGCAGGTTCGGCCGCCGCGGGGGCCGCCTTCTTGCGGCGGGTACGGGTGACCTTGAGTGGCGGTACGACGTCGCCGTCGGCGGGTGCCACCTCGGCCGCGTCCATCGGCTCCTCGGCGACCTGCTGGGTACCCGTGGCCTTGCGCCGACGACGTGGGGTCTTCGCCGCAGTGTCCAGGTCGGCGGCGACCGGGGCGAAGACCTCAGCCTGGGGTGCCTCTCCGCTGCCCATGGGCGAGCTGCTGGGCGCCTCCACCGGGGCGTCGGTCTGCTCGGGCTGGCTGAGCGGGCTGCTCCGGCGTCGTGAGGTACGTCGCTTCGGCGGCGTACCGACGACCGCCGCGTCCCCCAGGTCGGCGGTGCCGCTCACCGCGTCCCCGGTCTCCCTCGGCCCCACGGTCTCCGGCCCGACGCCGGTCGCGGCCGGTGGCAACCCGGTGCCCGGGTCGGTCGCGGCCGGTGGCGCCCCGGTCGCGGCGGCGGTGCTGTTCTCGGCGGTCTCGGCGGCCGGGTCAACGCCGGTCCGTTCGCCGCCCTCGGGCTCGTTCTCGAGCATGGACGTTCTCCAGTTCTGGCTTCCCCGGGCGCGGGTGAGCGCTGCCACGCAGGGTTGCCGCAATGGTGTTTCCCCGGGCGCACGGGCGTGCGCGACCGGCGAAGTCTGCCTGTCTGGGCGCCGACCGTCGGTCAGCGTCCGCCGATGGTTGCCCCGTCGCGGTCCGCGTCCAGCGGGTCCACGATCGCCCCCTGCGCGGTCAGCGTGCCCTGAGCCAGCCGGATCACCTTCGGGGCCACCGGCGGCTCCAGGCCGGCCACCACGCGGAGGCCGGAAAGGACGTCATCGGGTCGTACGGACGGGGTGACCTGCCGCACGACCAGTTCGAGTATCGCACACGGTACGGCCGGCGCCCCGGAAGGCGTCGCCGGTGCGCCATCTACATCGATGACAATCACCGCCCCACGCGCATCGAAGGTCCGCCTCCCCTGCTTGGTCATCCGCTCGACCAGCACCTCCTCGGCTGCGGTGAAGGCGGCGACCGCCTTCACCGCAACGTCGGGATCCACCTCCGGCAGCTCGATCCGCCAACGGGACGCCTCGATCCGGTCGGCCAGGCTGCCCCCGGTGGCCACCACCGCGTCGAGTACGTCGAGGCCGGGCGAGAGCGCCGCGTCCAGGGCCATTCGCAGTTGCGTCGGTTCGACCGGCTCACGCAGACCGATCTCCAGGTACTCCGCCTCGCTCGCCACCCCGGTCGGCGCCGCGCTGGCGTACGAAATCTTGGGGTGCGGGGTGAAGCCCTGGGAGAACGCCACCGGGACGCCGGCACGGCGCAGGGCCCGCTCGAACGCCCGGGCGAAGTCCCGGTGTGAGGTGAACCGCAGCGGCCCCCGCTTGGCGTACCGGATCCGGACGCGCTGGACGACCGGTGCCTGGCCGCCTACGGGCTGTGGTTTCTTACTGATCTTCGTGCTCCTCGCTGGAGGGCCCGACCACTGTCACTGCTGGGCGCCGGTGGGCAGCCGCAGGCCGTTGACCGGGGTCAACGGGAGCAGCTTCCGGCCGGTCGGGCCGATCTGGATCTCGGTGTCCATGGTCGGGCAGACGCCGCAGTCGAAACACGGCGTCCACCGGCAGTCGTCCTGCTCGTACTCGCTGAGCGCGTCCTGCCAGTCCTGCCAGAGCCAGTCCTTGTCCAGGCCCGAGTCCAGGTGGTCCCAGGGCAGGACCTCCAACTCGTCGCGCTCCCGGGTGGTGTACCAGTCGAGGTCGACCCCGAAGCCGGGCAGCACCTCAGCGGCGGCGTCCACCCAGCGCTGGTACGAGAAATGCTCGCTCCAGCCGTCGAACCGGCCGCCGTTCTCCCAGACCCGGCGGATCACCGCGCCGACCCGGCGGTCGCCCCGGGACAGCAGGCCCTCGATCAGCGACGGCTCGCCGTCGTGGTAGCGGAAGCCGATCGCCCGACCCAGCGAACGGTCCGCGTTGATGGCCTGCTTGAGCAGCTTGAGCCGGCCGTCGATGACCTCCGGTCGCTCCATCGCCGCCCACTGGAACGGGGTGTGCGGCTTCGGCACGAATCCGCCGATGGAGACGGTGCAGCGAATGTCCTTGGACCCGGTGGCGGCGCGACCGGCCTTGATCACCTCGTGCGCCATGTCGGCGATTTCGAGGACGTCGGCGTCCGTCTCGGTGGGCAGCCCGCACATGAAGTACAGCTTCACCTGCCGCCAGCCGTTCGTGTACGCGGTGACCACCGTGCGGATCAGGTCGTCCTTCGACACCATCTTGTTGATCACCTTGCGGATCCGCTCCGACCCGCCCTCCGGGGCGAAGGTCAGACCGGTCCGCCGGCCGTTGCGGGACAGTTCCTGGGCCAACTCGATGTTGAACGCGTCCACCCGGGTCGACGGCAGTGAGAGTGACACGTTTGTGCCCTGGTACTGCTCGGCCAGGCCGGAGCACATGTCGCCGATCTCCGAGTGGTCGGCCGACGAGAGCGACAGCAGGCCCACCTCGTGGAAGCCGGAGAACTCCAGCCCCTGCTGCACCATCTGCCCCACGGTGGTGATGGACCGTTCGCGCACCGGACGGGTGATCATGCCCGCCTGGCAGAACCGGCAGCCCCGGGTGCAGCCCCGGAAGATCTCCACCGCGTACCGCTCGTGCACCGTCTCGGCGAGCGGGACGAGCGGCTTACGCGGGTACGGCCAGGCGTCCAGGTCCATCGTCGTGCGCTTGTGTACCCGGAACGGCACGTCTGCCCGGTTCGGCACGACCCGCTGGATCCGGCCGTCGGGCAGGTAGTCCACGTCGTAGAAGCGCGGCACGTAGACGCTCTCGGTACGGGCCAGCCGCAACAGCAATTCGTCGCGGCCACCCGGGCAGCCCTCGGCCTTCCACTCCCGGACGATCGCGGTGATCTCCAGCACCGCCTCCTCGCCGTCGCCCAGCACGGCGGCGTCCACGAAGTCGGCGATCGGCTCCGGGTTGAACGCGGCGTGCCCGCCCGCCACGATCACCGGGTCGGCATCGGTACGGTCGGCCGCCAACAGCGGGATGCCGGCCAGATCGATCGCGTTCAGCAGGTTGGTGTAGCCCAACTCGGTGGCGAACGACACGCCGAACAGGTCGAACTCCCGCACCGGGCGGTGCGCGTCGACGGTGAACTGCGGCACGCCGTGCGTACGCATCAGCTGCTCCAGATCCGGCCAGACCGCGTACGTCCGCTCGGCCAGGGTGTCGGGCAGCTCGTTGAGCACCTCGTAGAGGATCTGCACGCCCTGGTTGGGCAGCCCCACCTCGTACGCGTCCGGATACATCAACGCCCAGCGCACGGTCGCCGCGTCCCACTCCTTGACCACCGCGCCCAACTCGCCACCCACGTACTGGATGGGCTTGGTCACCTGGGGCAGCAACGCCTCCAGTCGGGGCCAGACGGAGTTTTCCGCGACCGGGCGCGGCGTGGTGGACGGGACGCTCATGATGCCCAAGGGTACGCGCTCGCCCGCCGGCCGCCGCGCCACACCTGGCAGGCTCGTCGCGGTTCGAGGCAAGGCTGTACCCGACAGGGCCGGCGCGGTCGAGGCAAGGCTGTACCCGACAGGGCCGGCGCGGTCGAGGCAGGGCTGTACCCGACAGGGCCGGCGCGGTCGAGGCAGGGCTGTTAACAAGGGGCCCCTGCTCTACCGCAGGCGTTAACAAGGGTCCCTTCCTTTCAGCTGCCGGACGGGCCGGATTCGGTCGGGGTGGCACTCCGGTACTAACCTCGGGTCGGCGCGAGAGGAGATTGCCGCGATGCCGGAGCCGCAGCCGGGAGCAGACCGGCCGGTCGACGGGAACCGTCCGGATTCACACCGGAACGGTGAGCCGGCGGTCACCCGGGAACAGCTGCCCACCCCCGTACCAGCGACGGACGGGCCGGTCACCGGCCCCGACGGCACCCACCCGCTGCCCACCGAGCCGCTGCTTAGCCGCCAGACCGACACCGAGCCGCTGGGTGGCGGCCAGACCGAGCCGCAGACCGACGCCCAGTCGGGCGGCGACCGCCCTCCCGCGCCGGCGCCCCCGGCCGACAGCGCCTCGGCGCCAACGGCCGAGCCAGCACCGGCACCCCCGGCCGAGGCAGCACCACCGACAGCAACCGAGACAGCACCGCCGACAGCAGCCGAGGCAGCACCACCGACAGCAACCGAGACAGCACCGCCGACAGCAGCCGAGACAGCAGCGGCGCCGGTGGCCGAGGTCGGCCCGCAGGGCACCCGCATCATGCCCGACGCCACGGCGGAGCCACCGGCACCGCGCTGGAGCGGCTCGGCTCCCGTACCGCCGGCCGCGCCGCGCCGTCGCGGATGGGGTGAGTCCGCCGAGCCGACCCCGCCGCCGCCGATCGCGCCGCCGTCCGGGCGGCCCCAGGAGCCGGAGCACCAGACTCCGGTGGATCCGTGGGCAGGGGTGGACACCAGCGGCTGGGAAGTGCCCTCGGCCGATTTTCCCGCCCTGCCGCCGACGCTGTCCTACCCGAATCCGCCGCCGACCCGGCCATATTCCGGGCCTCCCGCACCGCCGGCCGCCCCGCTGCCACCGATGTCGGCCACTCCGGTACCGCCGATGTCGCCGGCCGCCCCCATGCCGCCGGCGTATTCACCGCCGGGCGGGCAGCCACCGGTTCACCACGCTCCGCCGGTCTCTCCGGCCGGCCGGCCACCCGCCCCGGTCGGACCGCCACCGCCGGCATCGCCCCCGCGCGGCTGGCGAGGCGCGAAGAAGGCCCGGCCGGTCGCTCCACCGCCCGGTTGGCAGGCGCCGCCGGGGTACGTGCCGGTCAAGGTACGCAAGCGGCGGCGTTGGCCCTGGGTGCTGTTGCTCACCCTGGCCTGCTGCTGCGGCTGCCCGGCCTACTACGGCGTACCGATGGCCACCCAGTATCCGGCGAACGCCAACCTGCCGCAGCAGGTGGCCGACCTGCGACTGCGTGAGGACCCGCGCAACGCGCAGGCCGCCCGGCAGTTGGAGACGCAGACCCGGGCAGCGCACTGGCTCGCCGAGGACACCTTCGCCGGCATCTACACCACCAGCGGAGGCAAACGGGTGACCGTCTTCGGCGGCACCGGCTTCCGGTTCACCCCCTCGGCGGACGCCGACGCCGAGATCGAACGGCTCACCGAGCAGTACGCCCTTGGTGAGGCCCAGGTGGTGGAGAGCCGCGTACGGGGTCGGCACGAGCGCTGCGCGGTAGGCAACGCCGACGGCGAAGGGGTGGTGGTCTGCACCTCGGTCGACCACGGCAGCATCACCACCGCCGTGTTCACCAACCTGTCGGTGGACGACAGCGCCCAACTCCTCGGCACCCTGCGGGAGCAGATCGTCACCACGAACGGCTGAGCGGAGCAGTTCGTCACCACCAACGGCTGGGCGTGGGGGGGTGTCCCTATGGGTTTCGTCAAGCGGGGACGGGGCTGGTCGGGCGGGGTTGGTAGGGGATCTTGTCGCGGAGCATGGCGTATAGGACGTCGCAGCGGCGTCGGGCGAGGCAGATGAGGGCGGCGTTGTGGCGTTTACCTTCGGCGCGTTTGCGGTCGTAGTAGGCGCGGCTGACGGGGTCTGCGAGGGATGCGAACGCGGCGAGGAAGAACGCGCGTTTGAGGTTCTTGTTGCCGCCTCGGGGTGGGTGCTCGCCGCGGATGCTGGTGCCGGAGCGTCGGGTGACGGGGGCGAGGCCGGCGTAGGCGGCGAGGTGGCCGGGGGTGGCGAAGGCGGTGCCGTCGCCGACTTCGAGCAGGATCCGGGCGGCGGTCCTGACGCCGATGCCGGGCATCGATGTCAGGACCGGGGCAAGAGGGTGTGCATCAAGCATCCTCTCGACCTGGTCGGCGACTTGGTCGCGTTGGTGTAGGACGTCGCGGAGGCTGTCGGCGAGACGGGGCAGGATCGTCTCGGCTGCTTGGGTGCCGGGGACGGTGACGGTCTGTTCGTCGAGGGCTGCCATGAGCTGTTCGATGAGCCGTTCACCCATGCGGGGTGCGTGGACGGCGGCGATCGAGAGTAGTTTGCGGCGACCGGCTTTGCGGAGTCCGGCCGGTCCGCCGCAGCGCGACAGCAACTCCAGCACGGCCTTGTGGTGCACCTTCGGGCCGAGAACCCGTTCCAGGGCGGGATGAATCTGGGTGAGTAGTCCCCGGATACGGTTCGACACGCGCGTGGCCTCGCCAGCGAGGTCGTCGTCGAAGCCGACGAGGACCTCCAACTCGGCCAGAGCCTCATCTCCGACGTCGACCCGCCGCAGCGTGTGCGGCAGGGTGCGGGCGGCATCAGCGATGACATAGGCGTCGCGGGCGTCGGTCTTCGCGCTTCCGGGGTGCAGATCGGCGATCCGGCGCATCGCCAGGCCGGGCAGGTAGGCCACCTGATGACCGCATGCCCGAGCCACCGCGACCGGCAGGGCGCCGATCGAGGCGGGCTGGTCGACCACCACCAGCACCCGACCGTGGCCGGCGAGTTTGTCGAACAACTGCCTCAGCCGAGCCTCGGTGTTCGGCAACGGTGCGTCGTGCAGCCGCTTGCCGTCCGGCGCCAACCCGACCGCGTGATGATCACCCTTACCGACATCCAACCCGAGGTAGACGCCGTATCCGCCGTGCACCACACCCGCCTCCACGCATCGTCCGTGGCCTCGGCCACAGGTCCAGGCGTCGGACTGCCGGCACCCACGTTACGAAGAGACCAACCCCAAACAGGGCGGCCGTGTCCCTATCAGCGGTCCGCCGACGCCACCCGACCCGGCGACAACACCCCCCGGATCATGCCTACGACAGGGGCAGGAAGTCATACCGGGCCGGGCGACCGAGGAGTCCCCGGCTGGGGACGATCAAAAAGGTAACGGGGGACGGCATCGACGCCGAGGCCGGCCGGTGAGTGGATCAGCACCGGCCGAGCTGGTCAGCCGGCGGTCGCCTCGCCAGCGGTCGGCGACTGGCCGCGTGCCGGGGCGTACCGGGGGACGTACTCCTGACCCGTGAGCTTCTGGATCTCGGCCATCATCTCGTCGGTCATCTCGCGCAGCGACGTCCGGTCGTTGGGACGCCCGCTGAAGTCCAGCGGCTTACCGAACCGCACGGTGATCTTCCCGGTGAAGGGCCTCGGCACCCGCGCGCCGATCGGCTGCACCTTGTCCGTGCCGATCATGCCGACCGGGATGATCGGCACGCCCGCCGCGATGGCCATCCGCACCGCGCCGGTGCGGCCCCGGTACAGCCGACCGTCCGGCGACCGGGTGCCCTCGGGATAGACGACCACCAGGTCGCCGCCCTTGAGCGCGGGGATGGCCGCGTCGAACGCGGAGAGCGCGGCCCGACCGCCCGCCCGCTCCACCGGAATCGCGCCGAGGCCGGTGAGCACGAACTTGGAGAAGCGCCCCTTGACGCCGGCACCCTTGAAGTACTCGGACTTGGCCCAGAAGGCCAGATGCCGCGGGACGACCGTGCCGAGGAACAATTCGTCCGCCACCGAGAGGTGGTTGCCGGCGAAGATCGCACCACCGGTCTGCGGGACGTGCTCCAGTCCCTCCACGGTCGGTCGGAACGCCAGCCGCAGCGCGGGCGCCACGGTGAACTTGCCGATGGTGTAGAGCAGCGGCACTGGTCCTCCGGCGGTGGGTGATGTGCGCAGTCGGGCGCTGACACCGTAGCGGACCCGCGCACACCGGCACGCGCGAGGTAGGCCGGTCCAATCCCTGGCTCGCGGAGTCGATCAAGACGGGTGTTAAGAAGGGCCCCTTTTACTACCTGAGGCGTTAACAAGGGGCCCTTCCTTTCACCTCATATGCGGCGGACGGCGATGGTCACCGGCTCGCCGTCGCCGGCTTCACCGGCGAAACCGTCGATGCCCTCGGCGAAGTCGATGCTTTCCGCAAGCACCTCCCGGGCCACGAAGTCGGCGTACGCCGACACGGCGGCCCGCACCTGCTCGGCGGCCGAGACGGTCACCACGATCCGGTCGGAGATGTCCAGGTGGGCGTCCCGACGGGCCTGCTGCACCACCCGGACGACGTCCCGGGCCAGCCCTTCGGCGGCCAGCTCGGGGGTGACCGTGGTGTCCAGCACCACCACCCCTTCCCCGCCGGGCAGCGGCGCCGAGTGCTCGGCGTCGGCCGCGACCAGGCGCAGCTCGTACTCACCCTCGGCGAGGGTGACCCCGGCGGCGACCGGGGCACCGTCGTGCAGCTCCCACTCCCCCGCCTTGACCGCCTTGATCACCTGCTGCACCTGCTTGCCGACCCGGGGCCCGAGCGCCCGGGGCACCACCGTCAACACCTGCTGGGAGTACGCCGCCACCTCGTCGGTGAACTCCACCTCCTTGACGTTGACCTCGTCGGCGACCAGGTCGGCGAAGGGACGCAGTTGCTCGGCGGCCGGGCTGGCCACGGTCAGCTTCGACAGCGGCAGCCGGACCCGCAGGCCCTTGGCCTTGCGCAGGGAGAGCGCCGCCGAGGCGACCGCGCGCACGTTGTCCATCGCGGCCACCAGCTCATGGTCGGCGGGGAACTCGTCGGCCGACGGCCAGTCGGTCAGGTGCACCGACCGCTCGCCGGTCAGTCCGCGCCAGATCTCCTCGGCGGTCAGCGGCATCAGCGGCGCCACCACCCGGCAGAGCGTCTCCAGCACCGTCGAGAGGGTGTCGAAGGCGTCGGTGTCGCCGCTCCAGAACCGGTCCCGCGAGCGACGCACGTACCAGTTGGTCAGCGCGTCCAGGTAGGACCGGACGGTGGCGCAGGCACCGGAGATGTCGTACGCGTCCATCTGCGTGCCGACCGTCGACACCAGCTCGTTCGTCTTGGCCAGCAGGTACCGGTCGAGCAGGTGGGTGGAATCCACCCGCCGCCTGGCCTGGTACCCGTCGGCGTTGGCGTAGAGCGAGAAGAAGTACCAGACGTTCCAGAGCGGCAGCAGCACCTGCCGGACGGCGTCCCGGATGCCCGCCTCGGTGACCGGCATGTCCCCGCCGCGCAGCACCGGCGAGGACATCAGCATCCAGCGCATCGCGTCCGAGCCGTACGAGTCGAAGACGTGGTAGACGTCCGGGTAGTTGCGCAGGCTCTTGGACATCTTGCGCCCGTCGGAGCCGAGCAGGATGCCGTGGCTGAGGCAGTTGCGGAACGCCGGCCGGTCGAACAGCGCGGTGGCCAGCACGTGCATGGTGTAGAACCAGCCGCGGGTCTGCCCGATGTACTCGACGATGAAGTCGCCCGGGTAGTGGTGCTCGAACCAGTCGCGGTTCTCGAACGGGTAGTGCACCTGGGCGAACGGCATCGAGCCGGACTCGAACCAGCAGTCCAGCACCTCCGGCACCCGACGCATCATCGACTTGCCGGTCGGGTCGTCCGGGTTGGGGCGGACCAGCTCGTCCACCGCCGGCCGGTGCAGGTCGGTCAGGCGTACGCCGAAGTCCCGCTCGATCTCGGCAAGCGAGCCGTACACGTCGATCCGGGGGTGGTTCGGGTCGTCGGAGCGCCACACCGGGATCGGCGACCCCCAGAACCGGTTCCGGCTGATCGACCAGTCCCGGGCGTTGGCCAGCCACTTGCCGAACGAGCCGTCCTTGATGTGCCCGGGGGTCCAGTTGATCTGCTGGTTGAGCTCGACCATCCGGTCCTTGAACTTGGTCACCGCGACGAACCAGGACGACACCGCCTTGTAGACCAGCGGGGTGTCGCAGCGCCAGCAGTGCGGGTACGCGTGGGTGTAGGTGTCCTGCTTGAGCACCACCCCCCGCTCCTTCAGTGTCCGGATCACCGGCTTGTTGACGTCGAAGACCTGCTCACCGACGTACGGCGGGACCAGCGCGGTGAACCGGGTGTGGTCGTCCACGGTGACGATGGTCGGGATGCCGGCCGCGTTGCAGACGTTCTGGTCGTCCTCGCCGAAGGCCGGGGCCAGGTGCACGATCCCGGTGCCGTCCTCGGTGGTCACGAACTCCGCGCCGAGCACCTGGTACGCGTTCGGCCCGGCCTGCTCCATCAGGAAGTCGAAGAGCGGCGTGTACCGACGCCCCACCAGGTCGGCGCCGCGCACCACGCCGACCTGCGCGTACCCCTCCAGTTCCGGGGCGTACGCCGCCAGTCGCGCCGCGCCGACGAGGTGCCGTACGCCGTCGCGCTCCAGCACCGCGTACTCGATCTCCGGGCCGACGGCGAGCGCCAGGTTCGACGGCAGGGTCCACGGCGTGGTGGTCCAGACGCCCAGCCGCACCGGCCCACGGACCAGCTCCGGCGCGGACTCGTCGGGCGTCAGCTCGAACCACACCGACAGCGTCGGGTCCTGCCGGTCCCGGTAGACGTCGTCCATCCGGGTCTCGGTGTTCGACAGCGGCGTCTCGCACCGCCAGCAGTACGCCAGCACCCGGAAACCCTCGTAGACCAGCCCCTTGTCGTGCAGGGTCTTGAAGGCCCACATGACGCTTTCCATGTAGTCCAGGTCGAGGGTCTTGTAGTCGTTGGCGAAGTCGACCCAGCGGGCCTGCCGGGTGACGTACCGCTCCCAGTCATGGGTGAACTCCAGCACCGAGCTGCGGCACGCCTCGTTGAACCGGGCCACGCCGAGGTCGAGGATCTCGGCCTTGCTGGTGATGCCGAGCTGCTTCTCGGCCACCACCTCGGCGGGCAGGCCGTGGCAGTCCCAGCCGAAGCGCCGCTCCACCCGCCGGCCGCGCATGGTCTGGTAGCGCGGCACCACGTCCTTGACGTACCCGGTGAACAGGTGGCCGTAGTGCGGCAGCCCGTTGGCGAACGGCGGCCCGTCGTAGAAGACGTATTCGTTGTCGGCGGCTGCGCCGCCGGCAGCGGAGCCCGCCGCCGGCTCCGACTGCCGCCCGGAGGCCGGCCGGGCCTCCACCGATGCCTCGAAGGTCTTGTCGGCGGTCCAGTGCTCCAGCACCCGGCGCTCGACCGCGGGCAGGTCCGGGCTCGCCGGGACACCGGCGGCGCTCGGGTCGTGCAACGGATAGGCCATCGCCTGTCGCTCTCCTCGCTGACGCTCACTGTCGTGTGGGTCTGCGAGGACGAGCCTTCCGGTACGCCGTCGCCAGCGCCCCGGGCCCGCGGTACCACCCCGCTTGACGGTCAGGATCGACCGCCCGCTCGTTGGCCGGCTGTAACGGGCCGGACCCGTCCGGTTCTACTGGGCCGGTCACCCGGCCGTTCTTCCGGAAGCTCCCCGGTGATAGCCGGATCGTCGCCACTTACCTGCCGCCAATACTACCCACCCGACCGGGCCCGCCACCTCCGGATATACCCCGCCCCGCCGCTCCCCGCGAGCTTGCACTTCCGGTCGTCGGTACCGCGGCCCACTGACCGCTCCGGCCATTGACCGCTCCGGCCTACCGGCCGGGCATGACCATCGACGGCAGTCCCGGTGACCGCTGCCGCAACGACACATGACCGGCGTCACAGGCCGGTTCCGTCACGCCGCGGCACCGCCGAGACGTCGGGTCGGTGACACACCTACTCAAGGAGGTCGTCATGCAGCGGATGAACGTGGCCGAAGTGGCACCGGAGGCGTTCCAGAGCGTCCTGGGGCTGGAGAAGTACGTCCGAGCCAACGTGGACCACACGGTGCTGGAGTTGATCAAGCTGCGCGCGTCGATGCTTAACGGCTGCGCGTACTGCGTCGACATGCACAGCCGGGAGGCAGCGGGCGCCGGAGAGTCACACCGACGGCTGTTCGCGGTGGCCGCCTGGCGTGAGGCGCCCTTCTTCGACGAGCGGGAACGGGCCGCGCTGGCGCTCACCGACGCGGTGACCCGGCTCGGCGAACACGGCGTGCCGGACGACGTCTGGGACGCCGCCGCGAAGGTCTGGCCGGAGAAGGCCCTCGCCGACCTGGTCCTCGCGATTGCCACAATCAACGTGTGGAACCGGATCGCGGTGACCTTCCGCAACGAACTGCCGGCGGACGTCTGAGTCCGGTCGACGCGGCGGATGCGGCCGGTGCGCTCGACGCGCACCGGCCCATGCTGCTCGGGCTGGCCTACCGGTTGCTCGGCAGCCGGTACGACGCCGAGGACGTCCTCCAGGAGGCGTACCTGCGCTGGGTACGCGTCGACCGGGCCGCGGTGACCGAGCCGCGCCGGTACCTGTCCCGGGTGGTCACCCACCTGGCCATGGACCGGCTACGCGCCCGGCAGTCCGCCCGGGAGGCGTACGTCGGGCCGTGGCTGCCGGAGCCGGTGCCGACCACACCCTCGCCGTTCGGTCCGCTGGAACGCGTCGAGCTGCGCGACTCGCTCTCCACCGCGTTGCTGCACCTGCTGGAGCGGCTCACCCCGCCGGAGCGCGCGGTCTACGTCCTGCACACCGCGTTCGAGCTGCCGTACGCCGAGATCGGCGAGTTGCTGGACCGGTCCGCCGAGGACTGTCGGCAGCTGCACCACCGGGCAACCGCCCGGATCGGTCGCGACAAGCGCCGGTTCACCGCCGACCGGGCGGAGCAGGAACGGCTGCTGGACGCGTTCATCGTCGCCGCCAACGACGGTGACCTGACGGCGCTGACCAAGCTGGTGGCCGCCGACGCGACCGCGTGGAGCGACGGCGGCGGCCGGGTCCGGGCGGCCCGCAACCCGGTGACCGGCGCGGACCGGGTCGCCCGGTTCCTGCTGGGCATCCGGGACAAGGGCTGGCCGTTCACGGTGCACCGCACGGAACTCAACGGCCAGCCGGCCGCCGTGGTGGTCAGCGCGGCCGGCGCCCGGTACGCGATCACCCTCGGGGCCGCCGACGGACGGATCACCGACGTGTTCCTGGTGGCCAACCCGGACAAACTGACCTGGGCGGCCTGATCTCGGGGCCGACGGCGTCCGCCAGACCGGATCAGCCGACGGCGTCAGCCCAGGTCGGGGAACCAGAGTGCGATCTCGCGCTTGGCGCTGTCGGCCGAGTCGGAGGCGTGCACCAGGTTTTCCCGGTTGGAGAGGGCAAGGTCGCCCCGGATGGTGCCGGCGACGGCCTTGCGCCCGTCGGTCGCCCCGATCAGGCCGCGTACCACGTCGATCACCTGGTCGCCGGAGAGCACCAGCGCGACCAGCGGACCGCTGGTCATGAAGGTCTTCAGCGGCGGGTAGAAGGGCTTCTCCACGTGCTCGCAGTAGTGCGCGTCGGCGAGCGCGGCATCCATCGTGCGGGACACCATCGCGTCGATCCGCAGCCCCTTGCGCTCGAAGCGGGAGATGATCTCGCCGACCAACCCACGGCGTACCGCGTCGGGCTTGATCAGTACGAGCGTGCGCTCGTCCGGGCTGCTGGTGGACACGCTGGGTTCCTCCTCGAAGCGGAAGCCGGTCGGGCTGGGTACGGTCAGCCTAGCGACCCGATCGCGGTGCCGGCGCGCTGGTCGGTCCTTCCCCCGGCCCCCGATCCGGCCTAGCCTGGCCCTGACCACCCGGGAGGTCCACTGTGGCGAACGGCGGGAACCCACCCATCGCACCGGTACGCAAGTTGATAGCCGCGGTCGTCGGCACCGTGGCCAGCTTCGTGATCCTCTTCGGCCTGGGCATGACCAGCTGGGCCATCGTGGCGCTCGGCGTCGCCTTCCTGGCGCTGGCCATCGCGTTGGCCACGGTACGCGCCGGCGGTCGCACCTGGGTGGTGGGCGCCGGGCACGTGCACAGCGCCTCCGAGCCGCCCACCCAGTACGCCTTCGGGCGCTGCGAGCTCCAGTTGGTGATCGACGCCCCCGGGCTGCCGCCCCGCTCGAAGAAGATCATCGAACCGCGGGTGCCGGTCTCCAAGTGGCCGGCGCTCGGCCAGACCCTGCCGATCCGGGTGGCACTGGACGACCCGCGGCACGTCCGGGTGCTCTGGGACGAGGTACCCACCCATACCGAGGCCGGCACCGCCGACCTGCCGCCGGAATACGCCGACCCGCCCCCCGAGTACGCCGACCACGTCCCGCCGGACGAGGTGCTGATCGGCCAGCAGGCACCGCCGTGGGCCGGCCGGGCACCCGAGGACGACTTCCACGAGCCGCTGAGCGATCCCCTCGCCGCGCCGCGCCGCGACGAGCCGGTCGGCACCGTGGAACAACTGGAGACGGTGCGGGTACGCCAGCGTCCGGGTGGACCCGTCGTGCTGGAGGGGACGGTGGTGGAGCACCCCAGCGACCAGCCGCTTCCGCGCCGGGCCACGCCCGCCCCCCGCACGCCGGCCGAGGAACGAGTCGCGGCGACGACCCCGGCGGAGCCGGTACCCACCGGGCGCTTCACCGGCCCACCACCGGCCGAGAGCTCCGCCGACGCACCGCCTGCCCCGACGGAGCCGACGGATCAGTTCGATCCGCTCGACCTGCCGCTTGACGACCCGCAGCCGGAACCGGCGGCCGGCGCACGCCCGGCCCGGCCGGTCAACCGGACCGCGCCGACCGACGACGCGGCGACCGCAGCCGACCCGATCGGCACCGCGGCGACCGCAGCCGACCCGATCGACGGCGGTACGCGCGAAGCCGGCTCGACCGCACAGGCGGCGGGCATCCCGGACCAGCCGGACGGCGACCGGGAACTGGATGAGGCGATCTTCGGCTTTGACCCCGAGGCCGCCGACCCGGCCGCGCCGATCAGTGGCGTGGGCATCACGCTGCTGGTCACCGAGTTGCCCCGATCCCTGGAGTTCTACCGGGACCGGCTCGGGTTCACCGAGATCGACCGGGGCACCGGCAACGCGGTGTTGGCGTCCGGGGCGACCCGGCTGGTGCTGCGGGAGGTAACCGGCGCCCAGCCGGTCAACCGCCGCCTGGTACACGTCAACCTCGACGTCGATGACATCCAGGGTGCGTACGAGCGACTGCGGGACTCCGGCGTCCGGTTCACCTACGCCCCCCGGGTGGTCAACCGGGGCACCAAGCTGGAGGTGTGGGCGGCGGCGTTCCGTGACCCGGACGGCCACGGGATCGCGCTGACCCAGTGGCGGGAGCGCGCCGAGGCGTGACCCGGCCGATCGCCCGGGTCACCCGTGCGGTCAGCCCAGGATCACCCGGCGGACGTGCGACGCGTACGCCCACACCAGGGCGAAGATCACGCCCAGCACGAACAGCGCCCAGTGCAGCAGCCCGGAGAGCAACAGCAACCCCTGCAACACCGTGCCGGCGTGCCAGGCCCAGGGCCGGCGCATCAGCCCGGCCAGCCCGACCGCCGCCACGGCCAGCGCCACCACCACTCCGATCGCCGCACCACCGAGGTCACCGCCGACCACCCGGATCGGCTGGATCGCCAGCAGCAGCACCAACGCCTCCAGGGCGAGGGTGCCGGCGCCGAGGCCGCGTACCGCCCGCTGCGGGTCGCGCAGCCCCGACCGGCGCGCCCCGGGCGGGCGGCCGTCCCCGGCGGTCTCGTCCGGCCCGGAGGTACCCGGCAGCCGCCCGCTCCCGCCCGCGTCGCCCTGGCCGGTCATCGCTTCAACAGCCGGCGGGCGTCGGCCACGGTCACCACGGAGCCGGTGATGAGTACGCCGACACCGGCCAGCTCACCCGGCACGTCCTCCTCGGCCAGCGCCACCGCCGCCTCGATCGCGTCCGGCATCTGCTCGGCCACCTCGACCCGGTCCGGCCCGAACACCTCGGCGGCGAGCGCGGCCAACTCCTTGACCGGCAGCGCCCGCGGCGAACTGTTCCGGGTCACCACCAGCTGGTCCACCACCGGCTCCAGCAGCTCCAGCATGCTGGCCGCGTCCTTGTCGGTCAGGGTGCCCAGCACGGCTACCAGCTTGCTGAAGGCGAACTCCTCCTGGAGCGCCGTGACGGTGGCCGCCATCCCCTGCGGGTTGTGTGCCCCGTCCAGCAGGATCGTCGGCGCGGTCCGGACCCGCTCCAACCGGCCGGGCGAACTGGCGGTGGCGAAGCCCTCCCGGACCGTCTCCACGTCGAGTTGCCGCCGGGCACCGGCACCGAGGAACGCCTCCACGGCGGCGAGCGCGATCGCCGCGTTCTGCGCCTGGTGGGCACCGTGCAGCGGGACGAACACCTCCTCGTACACCCCGCCCAGGCCCTGCAACGTGAGCACCTGCCCGCCGACCGCCACCGCGCGGCGCAGCACGCCGAACTCCGCGCCTTCCCGGGCGACGGTGGCGCCGACCTCGGCACAGCGTTGCAGGATCGGCCGGGCCGCCTCCTCCTCCTGGGCGGCGCAGATGACGGTGGCACCGGGGTGGATGATGCCGGCCTTGGCGACCGCGATGTCCTGAATCGTGTCCCCGAGCCATTCGGTGTGGTCCAACCCGATCGGGGTCAGTACGCACACCCCGGCCTGGAGCACGTTTGTGGCGTCCTCGGCCCCGCCCAGGCCGACCTCGACCACGGCCACGTCCACCGGAGCGTCGGCGAAGGCGGCGAAGGCCAGCGCGGTGGTCATGTCGAAGTAGGTGAGCGGCTCCGCCGAACGGTCGTCGACCAGCTCGGCGAGCGGCTTCACCTCGCGGTAGACGGCGGTGAACCGCGCCTCGTCCACCGGCTCGCCGTCCAGGCTGATCCGTTCCCGGACGGTCTCCAGGTGCGGGCTGGTGTACCGGCCGGTGTGCAACCCGAACGCCCGCAGCAGCGAGTCGATCATCCGGGCCGTGGAGGTCTTGCCGTTGGTCCCGGTCAAGTGGATCGACGGGTACGCCCGCTGTGGGCTGCCCAGCAGGTCGAGCAGGGACGAGATGCGGTCCAGCTCGAAGACCATCCGGGTGAAGCCGCGCCTGGCCAGCTCGGCCTCGACCTCGGCGAAGGCGGCCTGGTCGGCGCGGCTGGACCGGCCGCCACCGGCGGTTCGACCGGCACCCACCCGGTCGGTGTTCGCCGGGCCGGTGTCGCGGACGCGGTCGGTGGGGTCTGTGCTGTCGGTCACGAGGGCAGTGCCTCCAGGGCGGCGTCGATGCGGACCAGATCGGCCTCGGCCACGGCCAGCCGTTCGCGGATCTTGGCCACCACGTGCTCGGGGGCCTTGCCGACGAACGCCGGGTTGTTCAGCTTCGCCCGGGCCTGCCCGGCCTCCTTCTCGGCCGCCGCGCGATCCTTGGTCAGCCGGGCCCGCTCGGCGGCCACGTCGATCGAACCGCGGGTGTCCAGCGCCACGCTTACCTCGCCGGGCATGGCCAGCGTCGCGCTGGCCTGGAAGTCGTCGCCGGCCGGGTCGAGACGGACCAGGGAACGGATCAGCGGCTCATGCCCGGCGATGCCGGCCGCGGCCAGCCCGTCGAGCCGGGCGGCGACCCGCTGGGTCGGGCGCAGCCCCTGATCGGAGCGGAACCGGCGGATCTCGGTCACCACCCGCTGCAGCGTGGCGACCTCCGCCTCGGCGGTGGCGTCGACGCGGGCCCGGTCGGCGACCGGCCAGGCGGCCGTCATCACCGTGTCCGCACCGGTGAGCGCGGTCCACAGCTCCTCGGTGACGAACGGGATCACCGGGTGCAGCAACCGCAGCAGCTGGTCCAGCACGTGGCCGAGGACGCGGCGGCTGGCGTCGGCGGCGGGGCCACCGGCGGCCAGCACCGGCTTGCTCAGCTCGACGTACCAGTCGCAGACGTCATCCCAGGCGAAGTGGTACAGCAGGTCACAGACCTTGGCGAACTCGTACGCCTCGAACTGCTCGTCCACCTCGGCGGTGACCTGCGCCAACCGGGACAGGATCCACCGGTCGACAGTCGACAGCTCGGCCGCGCCCGGCAACGCTCCCTCGGTGTGCGCGCCGTTGATCAGCGCGAACCGGGTGGCGTTCCACAGCTTGTTGCAGAAGTTCCGGGAACCCTGGCACCAGTCCTCGCTGACCGGCACGTCCCCGCCCGGGTTGGCGCCCCGGGCCAGGGTGAACCGGGTGGCGTCGGCACCGTAGCGGTCGATCCAGTCCAGCGGGTCGACCACGTTCCCGAACGACTTGGACATCTTCTTGCCGTGCTCGTCGCGGACCATGCCGTGCAGCGCGATCACGTCGAACGGCTGCACGCCGTCCATCGCGTACAGGCCGAACATCATCATCCGGGCGACCCAGAAGAAGAGGATGTCGTACCCGGTGACCAGCACGCTTGTCGGGTAGAACTTCGCCAGGTCGGTGGTCTGCTCCGGCCAGCCGAGGGTGGAGAACGGCCACAGCCCGCTGGAGAACCAGGTGTCCAGCACGTCCTCGTCCTGGTGCCAGCCCTCGCCGGTCGGCGGCTGCTCGTCCGGGCCCACGCAGACGACCTGGCCCTCCGGGCCGTACCAGACCGGGATGCGGTGGCCCCACCAGAGCTGCCGGGAGATGCACCAGTCGTGCATGTTGTCCACCCAGGCGAAGTAGCGCTTGGCCAGCTCCGCGGGCTCGATCCGCACCCGACCGTCGCGCACCGCGTCACCGGCCGCCTTGGCCAGTGGCGAGGTGTTGACGAACCACTGCAACGACAGCCGGGGCTCGACCGTGGTCCGGCACCGCGAGCAGTGGCCGACCGCGTGCACGTACGGCCGCTTCTCGGCGACGATGCGCCCCTGCTCGCGCAGCGCGGCGACGATCGCCGGGCGGGCCTCGAACCGGTCCAGTCCTTCGAAGGGGCCGGGCGCGGTGATGACGCCCCGCTCGTCCATGACCGTCAGGGCCGGCAGGTTGTGCCGCTGGCCGATCTCGAAGTCGTTCGGGTCGTGTGCCGGGGTCACCTTGACCATGCCGGTGCCGAAGGCCGGGTCCACGTGCGCGTCGCCCACGATCGGGATCCGCCGCCCGGTCAGCGGCAGCTCGACCTCGGTGCCGATCAGGTGCCGGTACCGCTCGTCGTCCGGGTGCACCGCCACCGCCGTGTCACCGAGCATGGTCTCGGCCCGGGTGGTGGCCACCACCACGTCGTCGCTGTACCGGATGGAGACCAGTTCGCCCTCGTCGTCGGTGTGCTCCACCTCGATGTCGGAGAGCGCGGTCAGGCAGCGCGGGCACCAGTTGATGATCCGGTTCGCCCGGTAGATCAGGCCGTCGTCGTACAGCTTCTTGAACATGGTCTGGACGGCCCGGGACAGCCCCTCGTCCATGGTGAAACGCTCGCGGTCCCAGTCGACCGAGTCGCCGAGGCGGCGCATCTGGCCGAGGATCGCACCGCCGGATTCGGCCTTCCATCGCCAGACCCGCTCGACGAACTTCTCCCGGCCCAGGTCGTGTCGGGAGAGGCCCTCCCCGGCGAGCTGCCGCTCGACCACGTTCTGGGTGGCGATGCCGGCGTGGTCCATGCCGGGTAGCCAGAGCGCCTCGAAGCCCTGCATCCGCTTACGCCGCACGAGCGCGTCCTGCACGGTGTGGTCGAGCGCGTGGCCCATGTGCAGCGAGCCGGTGACGTTCGGCGGCGGGATCACGATGGTGAACGGGGGGCGCTCGCTCTCCCCGGCGGCCCGGAACCGACCGTCGGCTACCCACTGCTCATACCGCCGCTGCTCTACCTCGCCGGGCTGGTACTGGCCGGCAAGGGTCGGTGCGTCGGGGCGTCGGGCATCCAGTCTCTCGGTCACCCGACAAAGTCTACGGAGCGCTTCGGCGGACCCGACGTGCGCCACCGGTGGTTCGCGTACGGTGTCGGCTATGTCCGACGCACATCTCGGCGCCCGCCGGCTCGACGAGGGCTCTCCGCCGGTCGACCTGACCGACGAGCCGATCCAGCTGAGCAACCGCGAGCCGGCGGAGACGACCGAACGCCAGAGCGTCCGCAGCCGCCGTCGGCGGGTCGCGATCGTGCTGCTGGCGGTCCTGGCCCTGGCCGGCCTCGGCGCGTTCGGTGCCTTCGGCTGGCGGATCGTGCAGCAGAAGGACACGGACATCGCGACGCCCGACCAGGTGGCCGGCCTCACCCGGGACACCAGCGAGCGGGCCGTCAGCACCGCCGACTACCTGCGCAGCGGCCTGTCCGCCGACATCCAGTTGGACAGCAGCTTCGGCACCGTCTACCAGGACCCGGCCGACGAGCGCCGGTCGGTGCTGATCTTTGGCGGCACCACCCTGCTGTGGCAGCCGGAACGGGACCTGGACAGCCTCTTCCGGCTGATGTCCGACGAGGCCGGCGCGGTGACCGGGCTGCGGGACGTGCCGCCGGGCCGGTTGGGCGGCGTGATGAAGTGCGGCAGCACCAGCGGCGAGGGTGGCGACTTCGCGGTCTGCGGCTGGGCCGACCACGGCAGCGTGGTGCTGGCCATGTTCCCCTTCCGGCCGGTCGAGGAGGCGGGCGGACTGCTGCGGGAGATCCGCGAGGAGGTCCAGACCCGCCGCTGAGCGCAGGCCGGGCCACCGGCGTCAACCACGATTGACCGGGGTGACCAGCGCGGCGAGCGCGACCAGCAGGCACCCACCGCCGGCGAGGGCACACACCAACGCCACCCCGTACGCCTCGGCTCCCCAGGTGACGATCGCCGCGCCGAGCGGCCCGAACGCGTAGTGGGTCGCCCAGAACACCGACGTGACCCGGCCGAGAAGATGGTTGGGCGTGACCTCCTGGCGCAGCGACAGTGAGCAGATCGCCCCGACGGCGACCGCACCGAGGTACGCCGCGGCGAGGCTGGCCACCATGGGCAGACTCCGGGCCGCGCCCACCCCCGCGACGGCCAGACCGGCCAACCCGATGCTGCCCGACCACGTCGCTCCGAAGCCGAAGCGACGCCGCAGCGGGGCCACCACGAGCGAGCCGAGGACCGTGCCGACGGCCGCGATCCCGAGCACCAGGCCGACCGTCCGTTCGGAGCCGGCCAGGTTGTGCCGGACGTGGTAGATCAGCACGTCGTCGAGACCGTAGGTGAGGAACAGGAACGCGGAGAGCAGCCAGGTCAGACTGCGCAGCACCGGATGCCGCCAGAGGAACCGGGCCCCGTCCAGCAGCTCGTCGCGAAGCTGCGCGAGGCTGGTCACGGCCCGCGCGACGCGCTCCTGCCGCAGCCGTACGACCATCAGGGCCGCCGCCGAGACGGCGAAGCTCGCGGCGTTCACCGCGATGGCGGTGGCGTAGCCGAAGGCGGCGGCTACCACCCCGGCCAGCAGCGGCCCGCCAACAGCGGCGACCGCGTAGCTCGCTGACAGCTTGCCGTTCGCCTCCGTGATCCGCCGGACGTCGACGAGCCCGGGCACGGCCGCCACGTACGCCACCCGGAAGAGCATGCCGACCGCGGCGCTTGCCGGTAGCACGAGATAGAGCAGCCAGAGTTGGGGTCCCCACCACCAGGCCACGGGGATGGCGGTGAAGAGCACCGCGCGGACGAGATCACAGCCGATGAGTACGCGTCGCCGGTCCGCCCGGTCCACAAGGACGCCCGCGAATACGGCGGTGGCCACGGCGGCGACGCCGGCTGCCGCGGTGAGCAGGCCCATCAGCGCCACCGATCCGGTGACCTGGAGAACCAGCAGCGGTACGGCCAGCGAGGCGAATCCGTCGCCAAGCACCGAGAGCGTCTGCGCCGACCAGAAGATGGCGAAGTTCCGGTCCCGCCACAGCGCGCTCCGCTCTCCGACCTCGTCCGCACGCGCCGTCATCCGCGCGACGCTAGCTTCCAGCCAGCCGCTCAGCCACGGAATTTATACGGGCCGTAAACGCGATTCAGGGCCACCCCGTGTGGGGTGGCCCTGAATTCGAAGATGTCCGGCGGTGTCCTACTCTCCCACACCCTCCCGAGTGCAGTACCATCGGCGCTGGAAGGCTTAGCTTCCGGGTTCGGAATGTAACCGGGCGTTTCCCCTCCGCCATAACCGCCGTAACCCTATCAACATATCAAACAACACCAACACGCTGGTGGGGCTGTTTGTTTGTCGTGAGTTACACAGTGGACGCGAGCAGAATCTTCGTGAGCAAGTCCTCGGCCTATTAGTACCGGTCAACTGAACCAGTTACCTGGCTTACATTTCCGGCCTATCAACCCAGTCGTCTAGCTGGGGGCCTTACCCACCCCAAAGGAGTGATGGGATACCTCATCTTGAAGCGAGCTTCCCGCTTAGATGCTTTCAGCGGTTATCCCTTCCGAACGTAGCTAACCAGCCGTGCCCCTGGCGGGACAACTGGCACACCAGAGGTTCGTCCGTCCCGGTCCTCTCGTACTAGGGACAGCCCTTCTCAAGTATCCTACGCGCACGGCGGATAGGGACCGAACTGTCTCACGACGTTCTAAACCCAGCTCGCGTACCGCTTTAATGGGCGAACAGCCCAACCCTTGGGACCTGCTACAGCCCCAGGATGCGACGAGCCGACATCGAGGTGCCAAACCATCCCGTCGATATGGACTCTTGGGGAAGATCAGCCTGTTATCCCCGGGGTACCTTTTATCCGTTGAGCGACACCGCTTCCACACGCAAGTGCCGGATCACTAGTCCCGACTTTCGTCCCTGCTCGACCCGTCAGTCTCACAGTCAAGCTCCCTTGTGCACTTACACTCAACACCTGATTGCCAACCAGGCTGAGGGAACCTTTGGGCGCCTCCGTTACCCTTTAGGAGGCAACCGCCCCAGTTAAACTACCCACCAGACACTGTCCCTGAACCGGATCACGGCCCGAAGTTAGATACCCAAATCAACCAGAGTGGTATTTCAAGATTGCCTCCACACATACTGGCGTATGCACTTCACCGGCTCCCACCTATCCTACACAAGCTAATTCGGATACCAATGTCAAGCTATAGTAAAGGTCCCGGGGTCTTTCCGTCCTGCCGCGCGTAACGAGCATCTTTACTCGTACTGCAATTTCGCCGGGCCTGTGGTTGAGACAGTGGGGAAGTCGTTACGCCATTCGTGCAGGTCGGAACTTACCCGACAAGGAATTTCGCTACCTTAGGATGGTTATAGTTACCACCGCCGTTTACTGGCGCTTAAGTTCTCCGCTTCGCCCCGAAGAGCTAACAGGTCCCCTTAACGTTCCAGCACCGGGCAGGCGTCAGTCCATATACATCGAATTACTTCTTCGCATGGACCTGTGTTTTTAGTAAACAGTCGCTTCCCCCTGCTCTCTGCGGCCATACAACGCTCCACCCGCACGGGGCTTCACGTCTCCGGCCCCCCTTCTCCCTAAGTTACGGGGGCAATTTGCC